>NZ_FQXE01000040.1 GCF_900129885.1 Pollutimonas bauzanensis
CGCCCTGAGCATGATGGGGTCGCAGAGAATCGGTGGCTGCGACTGTTTATTAAAAACACAGCACTCTGCCAAGACGAAAGTCGACGTATAGGGTGTGACGCCTGCCCGGTGCCGGAAGGTTAAGTGATGGGGTGCAAGCTCTTGATCGAAGCCCCGGTAAACGGCGGCCGTAACTATAACGGTCCTAAGGTAGCGAAATTCCTTGTCGGGTAAGTTCCGACCTGCACGAATGGCGTAACGATGGCCACACTGTCTCCTCCTGAGACTCAGCGAAGTTGAAGTGGTTGTGATGATGCAATCTACCCGCGGCTAGACGGAAAGACCCCATGAACCTTTACTGTAGCTTTGCATTGGACTGTGAACCGGCCTGTGTAGGATAGGTGGGAGGCGTTGAAATCGGGTCGCTAGACTCGAGGGAGCCAACCTTGAAATACCACCCTGGTTTGTTTGCGGTTCTAACCTTGGCCCGTTATCCGGGTTGGGGACAGTGCATGGTGGGCAGTTTGACTGGGGCGGTCTCCTCCTAAAGCGTAACGGAGGAGTTCGAAGGTACGCTAGGTACGGTCGGAAATCGTGCTGATAGTGCAATGGCATAAGCGTGCTTGACTGTGAGACTGACACGTCGAACAGGTGCGAAAGCAGGACATAGTGATCCGGTGGTTCTGAATGGAAGGGCCATCGCTCAACGGATAAAAGGTACTCTGGGGATAACAGGCTGATACCGCCCAAGAGTTCATATCGACGGCGGTGTTTGGCACCTCGATGTCGGCTCATCTCATCCTGGGGCTGTAGCCGGTCCCAAGGGTATGGCTGTTCGCCATTTAAAGAGGTACGTGAGCTGGGTTTAAAACGTCGTGAGACAGTTTGGTCCCTATCTGCCGTGGGCGTTGGATACTTGACGGAGCCTGCTCCTAGTACGAGAGGACCGGAGTGGACGTACCGCTGGTGTATCGGTTGTCATGCCAATGGCATTGCCGAGTAGCTATGTACGGAAGAGATAACCGCTGAAGGCATCTAAGCGGGAAACTCGTCTGAAGATAAGGTATCCCGGGGGCTAGACCCCCCTGAAGGGTCGTTCGAGACCAGGACGTTGATAGGCTGGGTGTGGAAGGACAGTAATGTTCGTAGCTAACCAGTACTAATTGCCCGTGCGGCTTGATCCTATAACCTTGTAGGTTAGGCGTTCAAGTACCGTTCAAACAAA
>NZ_FQXE01000038.1 GCF_900129885.1 Pollutimonas bauzanensis
AGCGCCGCAGGACTGTCGCGTATCATTGTGCCGACGGTCTATCGCGAGGATTATCTGTTGCCGCTGAAGAGCCTGTCGAATCATGCCGACGCGACACCCTACATCCGAGCCATGACTCGCATCCATGCCTGGACGGTGGCCTTTGATTACACCCAGCCCCGGCCCGACCTCTATGGGGCGCTCAAGCGGTGCAATGCCTTTGAAGAAGATCTGCGAAACTACCGACTGGTGTTCCCCGAGGTCAACGCAGAGGGGGCTTAATGCGGCCTCGCCCCAGCTTACCGAGCTTTCAACCATTGCGTGATGCTTGTCATTGGCTTGCTGTCCTGGAGACCTTCCGCAGGCTCGCAGGCAAGCTATGCAACTGCGTCTTCCAGGTTTTTATAGCGGAATGCAAGCACCCCAAAGATATCCGGACTTGAGAAGCATGGCGGGTCGGGAATGACGCATGGCCTCAGTGAGCGTAGCAATTTTTTGAGTTCTGTGAGAGCAACAGTGCACAGTATGTAGCGAATGGGATATTTTCTCGCTAGCCTACCAGTCTTGTGTAGCAGCTACTGCGCGTAGCAACCTGTCGCGTTATCTATAAAATGGAATACCGCTTTAATGGGGTAGAGCCGGTAAAAGAAAAGGCTTTGCAGGAAATCCCTGCAAAGCCTCATCAAATCTGGTGGCGCATCCCTGATTCGAACAGGGGACCTGCGGATTATGATTCCGTATTAAAGAGTCGCTTTATATGCGCTTTACCATAGCAATCAATACGTTAGCTTGCTTGGCGTTCGCTATAGCGGTGCTTTATTTCGCTATGCTGTCGACGATTGGTTGACACTATTCTTATCCGCGCTGGGCTCCTTTAACAGGATAAAGTGCTCAATCAACCGGATCATCAAAGTCTTCTGGTCAGGCAAGCTTTCGGCCACTAGCAACGCCAATGCTACCAGAGTGTTGTCATTGACTAGCTGCTCCACAGGCCGTGCCAGCAAATGCTGGTTACGACGCAGGTACCAAAGAAACAAGAAAGAACCGCAACGCTTATTGCCATCGGCCAGTGCGTGGTTCTTGACCAGAAAATACAACAGATGCGCAGCGCGGCTGGCGACGTTTGGGTAAAACAGCTCGTCGCCAAACCCTTGTTCAATCGTTGCCAAAGAGGATGCCAGACCATTGCCACGCACCAGTCCAAACAGCTCAGTCGCTTCGCCCTTGGAAATCAAGGCCAGCTTTAGTTCTGCAATGGCGGCCAAGGCCTCGTCTAGAACCAGCGGTCGCATGTCGGACTGGCTTTGAGCTATCTCCGCAAGCGCTTGCTCATCGTAGCCTTGCAGCAAACTCCAGGATCGAGCATAGTCGCTGATGACCCTGGCCACAGCCTCACCTTCAGCGGATATTAACCCCTGATTTGTGAGCGTACGACTGAGCAACTTTACGGCCTGCTCAAACTCAACGCCACGCCCGACCAACCGGCGCTGATTTACGCTATAGCCCTGTATCAGATGGTCCTTGAGCACACGGGTGGCCCACTTGTTAGCGCCGATGTAATACTGACCCACTGCGCCGGAGTAAAACTGACCCACTTGGGCGAATATGGTGGTTTTTTGGCCGCCGACTATGTTGAC
>NZ_FQXE01000035.1 GCF_900129885.1 Pollutimonas bauzanensis
CGCGTCTCTTGATCATTGATGAGATTGGCTATTTACCCTTCGGACGCGAGGAAGCAAATTTATTCTTTAACGTGGTCGCCAAGCGCTATGAACGCGCCAGCATTATCTTGACCAGCAATCTGCCCTTCGGGCAGTGGTCTTCAGCGTTCGCCGACGACCAGACCTTAACGGCTGCCATGCTCGATCGCCTGCTGCACCACGCGCATATTGTTCAGATCGCCGGAGAAAGTTACCGGCTTAAAGATAAACGCAAAGCCGGCCAGGTGAAGGCAAAAGCTTAAGAAAATTGGAGGCCCGGGTGGGTCAGTTTTACTCCGGCCGAAAAGCCGGAAAGTGGGTCAGTTTTAAACCGGCGTTGACAGCATGCTGCCAGTCTGGGCGCTGAGATGGCGCTTGACTGGGTTAACGGTGTGTACTCCCCTGCGTTGCGAACGAGACTGATCGATCGAGATCAGCAGCTTGCCACTCCCGATTGCGATCCGCTGCGGGATTGGGAGTGTCCCCTATGCAATTCGTAAGCTCCTGGGCAACCGAGGATGAAAAAGCGCTGCTGCATTTTTCGAAACCCACGCTAGAGACCTTCTGTCAGCACATTCAGACCAGTGACGCCGACTGTGAAGCTGGTGGGCTTCTGCTCGGTTCGGTTCATGGGGTGCATATGCTCATTGACCAAGCGACGGTTCCCACGGTATGGGATAAGCGGTTTCGCTACCTATTCGAGCGGATGCCGTTTGGTCACGAAGCCATTGCCCTGTCTCGATGGACGTCGAGTCAAGGCACCATCCGCTATCTGGGCGAATGGCACACCCATCCAGAAGACCATCCCCATCCATCCCGTCTCGATAGATCAGAATGGAGCCGCTTATCAGCGGTACGTCGAGACAAGCGACCAATGCTTGCTGTCATCGTCGGGCGAAAAACTCTGCATGTCGAATTGGTGCCGAGTGAAGGACGTGGTTCCGTGTTTATTCCTGTGGAATAGCAGTCAATCAAACGAAGACCGTCCCGGTGTGCCGCCGTCGGGCTCGCAGGCCGTGCCGCCTGCCGTGCCGCGGCTATCCGGCTTTGACCGCTGATGGGGTGGAGATTTTTCCCGATAGAGTCTCTGTACCGCTTCAAAAGTATCTATGCCGTGGCACTCTCGTTGCACCAGGTTGAGATCCGCGAACCCCAGTGTCGGAGAGTTGGTCAGATAGTGCCCGCGTAGCCGTTTCCCACTCTCAATCAACTTTAATTCCGCCGCACCCGTGGTTAGCTTGCGCTCGTCAGGTTTCCTGATGTGGAACTCGTACATGTATCGTAGAAGGACGGTGTTGTGTTTATCGTCGACTGTTAGAGACTCCATAAGGGTTTCGCTATCCTGTTGCTCTGTGTACGAGAGTAGAGAGTAGCCCAGATATGTTTGCTTGATGACAAAAGCAATCGGAATTGCCTTCGAGGGGCTGTTATCACTTGCGCCGTAGTTCGTGAGAAGATGACCGAACCAGATACCGTGAATGATAGGCCGGCCAGTCCAGCGTGCGAGCCACTCTGTTGTCCACGGACGCCGAAAGGCCCAGATGGAAACCGCAATAGCCCAGCTGATGCCAGACCCAAGCCCTAGCATTAGCGCTTGAGTACCGTTGGCCCCAAACCAAAAGTGACGAGCCGATCCAACAAGGCAGCCAATAGCGATGGTCGTGAGAGAGACGACGAGTAGAGCTTTCTTGAACTCTTTAGTAGACAGAACGACGTTAGCCATCTTCTAGTTCTTTTCGGCGATATCGACGCCGTTACAAAATAGGTGGACTTGGCCTCCTTGCGATACAAGGCCAACATATGTAATGCCGGGGAGCAGCGAGGCCAATACTGCGGCAATCAATCGAGCGCCAGTGCCACGAAAGCGCTGCGCAGCGTCGTGTGGAATGGGCGGAGAGATGAACTGCGATAAGTGCGTCATCTGCCATGATCGCGAATCGACGAAGTGAAAGCCATCATGGAGAGGGCTGCACATTGTCGAGACCGAAGTCAGTGTAGTTGCAATGCTACGGTCATCGAATTGGGATACGTTTGGCTCCTCACGTTCGCTAATTAGCTGCAGGTGAGGCAACCCCGCCAAGTCAGTGTAGAAGACAACGCCAGTACCAGAAAAGTCGTTGCTTCGATTGCTGGCGATCGACCTGAGGATGTTTAGGGCTTGGTTCATTCGCCTTGAATAAATCGATTTTTCCGGATTGAGCATATAGCTTGAAATTTGAGTTTGTGTCAGGGAAACATCCGAACGCTGCCCCAATTTGACTCGGATTGTGTAGCAGCAACTAAGACTGTGCTTGAATAGTAACGTGGGAGAGACGGTGTGCCTAAAAGTTAGGTCACTAATGTCGCCGGGGCTTGGCTTATCCGAGCCCTTACGTTCGACCCGTGAGAAGGAGCGCTGCCGTTTTACGCCATCATTGGCAAGCCTGCGGGCTTGCCTTTTTTGCTCGGTTAAGCCAGAGCCTACACGGGGTCACTGCATGCCTCCCGATTGTAGAAGTGATCGAATGAGGAGTCTCTTGCGGACACTCCTGGGATGCTATGGATGAGGTTGTTTATCGGGTTACCAGGATGTTCGTAGCTCAGATGCTGGGCGCAGCGGAAACTTTCATGGGGTATAGGTTGCTGGGAACGAAAGTAGATCGCGTTCTTTGAGTAAACCTGGATGGTGTCGTTGCATAGGTTCACCTCGTTATCGTTCGCTACCAATGTCGACAGTCTAGGTTCGACCATGTAGCCCGAAGGTCGACAAACGAGTACACAGATATTCGGTGTAATAGGGACGAATAACTTCGGCGAATGCGGCGCCATCTGTGCGTTCCCTACATTGTGGAAAAATCCATCGCCGAAGATGAATTCTTTGTCCTGCGAATAGACGACAACGAACTTGCCCCGTGCGCCGATGCTGTCGGCGATGGTGCGTTGAGCATTCCTCATGTTAAGCCCGATGAGCCTATTCCTTTCACCAGACTCGATCGGGCCTCGAAGATGTTCGGCCAGCGCAACGGATGCTTCGCGATTCATCGGCCCGCGGACGGCCAAAGACACTGCACATTCAGTCATTCGGAGTAACTCATCATCGGTGCATGGTTGGGCTATGAAGCGTTGTTTCAGTTCCATAACATCATGCATAGGCCTATGCTCAAGTCCCTCAAGCCACGTAATTAGTTTGGGAAACTGCGAATCTGCTTTGTCGAATACACGTTCGAAGCTTTGATCCCACGGTGTCGGCTCGTCACCGCGTTTCATCTTAATGTGGTGTCCATTGCCGATAACGCCGAGGTTCGCTGGGCGAGTGCGAACACAACTTCCATCCGGCTTTAGCCAGCCCGTCGTCCCGTCGTCTGCCGCCCAATGCTGGGACACACACTCTGGCCACCAATGATGCCGTTCTGATTTCAGTTTTTTCATTTCACAGTTTTTCGTTAGATACGTCACGCTCAAGTCACTTTTCAATAGTCTGAAGCGCTCAGTTTGAGTCTTCCGAAGAAGTCACTTTTGCTTGCCGACATCCGTCATGGGCCGCCGCATTATTCTTTGAATGTATCAAAAATAAACAAGAGAGTGGTGTAAATCTGGCATATTCGGCATAAGTAGCCTACCGCCTTTCAGCTCCGCGACCGCGCTGCTTCGGTTCGCGTGCTCGCTCATTCTTTCGGGACTAGGTTTACCAGCCTTGCACATCCCTGACGCCTGCCGCGTGCCTTGCACTTGCCTAACCCCAAGACGGTCACTGGCTGCTGGGGGAGGGGCGGCCTTGCTTTCCTCCTAGTGTTTCACGCCGGTCTGGCCGTCAAGGGCGGCGCGCACCCGTGCGCTTGCGGCCGGTGGCCGTCTGCGACCCTGTGACGGCAGGCGCTGCGGCGTGACCCCTTCGGTTCCAGGCAATTCCGCCTGAGTTGTGAACCGGAGGCAGTTCATCGACATTGACCAGCTCACGCGCCACCGTCAGGATTTCCTTACGGCTGGCCGCACGTACCGCGCCGTCAGCCTCACGCACCAGCAACGCGCCGGCAGTCAAGGTATCGGAATCAAGGGAAAGAGAATATTGCTGCATAACTGCATGGACAGGACCTGTCCCAGCCCAGGCTCGTCAAAGACTTTCTACGATTGCGGTTGAATGCGGCGTTGGAGCATGAGGTATGTGGGCTGATCCTGCTCGATAGCCAGCATCGGCTGATCGACTATCTGGAGCCGTTTCGCGGCACGATCAATCAGGCGTCGGTCTATCCGCGTGAGATCGTGAAAATTGCGCTGCACCGAAATGCGCTGTCGGTTTTCCTGGTACACAATCATCCTTCGGGGCTGGCCGAAGCCAGTCCAGCGGATATCGCGCTGACCAAGCATCTGAAGCAGGCGCTGGCGCTGGTCGATGTCCGGTTGCTGGATCACTTCATCGTGGCCGGGGCGACGGTGTTGTCGATGGCTGAGAGGGGGCTGTTCTGAGCCATTATCGGCAAGCCTGCGGGCTTGCCTTTTTTGCGACGGTAGGGGAGTAGCTCCTGCTGAAACAGGGGCGTTCCCAATGAGGGCTATTTGTTTTACACTAAACATATCAATAAGGAGCTTTTGCCATGAGCGTTGCGCTCTCACCCATAGTCTCGGAATTCGAGACCGAAGAACAAGCGGCCAGCTATGACCGCTGGTTTCGTGCGAAGGTGCAAACCAGCCGGGACGATCCACGCCCTAGTATTCCTCATGATGAGGCGATGGCTCGTATTCGTCAAAAACTCGCCGCCAAGGTGGCGAACCAGGAAAAAGCGGACAGTTCGCGTAGTCGTGACGTTTAAATAATCGGTATCGCAACACTAAGAACCGGACCGTCATGCTACCCATCGCTTGGAGTGCCGCCGCACTCGATGACCTGGACAATATCATTGATTACATCGCCGATCATGACGGGCAGGCGGCCATCGCCATGCATAATCTGATCGAAAGCTCGGTGCTCCCGGCCTCGGATTATCCTTACCTTTACAAACCGGGCCGTGTGCCTGGCACCCGCGAAATTGTGGCGCATCCTAATTACATCATCGTGTACGAAGTCCGGGCTGATCATATTGAGATCATGGCCGTGCTACACGCTCGCCAGGAATATCCCTAACCTATCTGCGATGCACGATACTCACTCAAGTGTTTGACGAGTCAATCGTGGACGCGAAGTTTATGTTGTCGTGGCGCCTAGGGTGATCGAGTAACTTGAGTCGATGGTGGGTTTGGATTGTCTCTCAACGCCAACGTCATAGCCTAGAAAGTCAGGACATTAATTCAGTGATGGCTTCTGGCCGACTGCTGTCTGAGGCGATCGGCAGATACCGACCGAGGCTGTGTGAAAACTCCATCATGAACGGGCTGACTCGAAACTCCACCTCTCAGATCGATCCAGGGTCGACGATCGCGTAATCGGGAATGGTTTTGCCACTCCCAAAAATGGGGTTTTTTCGAGTTTTCACACAGCCTCGACCCAAAGCAGTCAGTTAACGTCTGAATTAGGGTAGTGCCGCGAAGCGGCATCGGCTTGGATGAATTGTCATCTTTCAAAATATGCGCAACGGCTTACACTTGAACCTTGAGAAGTCTACTTCCAATTCACTGGTAAATGGTTGCTCGTACGTTTCTGCATCAAAACCTAAGAATTGGACGCCACTTTCCTTTAACGCACTGAAGACTCGACACACTGCTGAAACGAAAATCGGCATAGTATTTATGTAGACTTGTTTAAGCGGGTATCTTTCAGACTTTGCATACTTTCGTATTTCCGAAAAAAACAAATCCGAGTTAATCTGGTAACAGTTTTTTTCGATTGGTTGACCCCATTTTTTTCTCAAGATAGGGTGACTCCATCGCTTCATCTAGTCGGAGATAAAAATCTTCGAGCTTGTAGAAATATCGCATCTTGGATGGGGATCCTAGGGTTGGGTAGTCAACCAGAAGAAATTCGGCTCCGAGATGTTTTTTGAATCCATCATCGAGCGCCATTTCCTGATTCCAGCTCCTAAAGAGCAAGTGATCGTGTAATGACCCACTGAAGTCCTGCTCAGGTGATAATTTAGGAAATCACTATGAGTATGAAGATGGAAGACGAAGTCAAACGCTGGACGGCCAAGC
>NZ_FQXE01000034.1 GCF_900129885.1 Pollutimonas bauzanensis
TGGTGCATCGACACCAGCAGCACATGCTCTGCCTCGGCCAGCCTGATCACCTCGATCCTCAGCAGCGGGCCCTTCGTCAGGTCGAAGGGCCGGCGGCCGAATGTCTCCGCCACGTATCGCAGCCGCGCGGACGGATCGCCATCGTCCGTCACATCCGTGAACGCATAGTCGTATGGCAGCGAATCGTGGATGACCTGCACCGCTGTGCCCTCGTCGCGCTGCTCGAAGGTCGTGCGCAGCGATTCGTGCCGCTGGACCAGGACATCAAAGCTCGCGCGCACCGCCGCGACATCCAGCCCGCCCTGGAACCGAAGTCCCCCGGCAATGTGATACGCGCTGCCCTGCGGCTGCAGGTTCCACAGGAACCACTGACGCTGCTGCGCATATGACAGCGGCACGGCCTGCCGCTCGCCCTGCGGGATGACCGGAATCTGCGTCCGTTCCCTGCCCCCGCTATGGAGCACTGCAGCCAACGCTTGCAGGGCCTGATGCTCGAACAACTGCCGAACCGCCATCGGTATCCCGGCTTGCTGTGCACCGGAGACCACCTTCAGGCTCAGGATGGAATCTCCACCGAGCTCGAAGAAGTTGTCGTGCCGGCCCACCCGCTCGACCCCCAGCACGTCCTGCCAGATCGTGGCCAGGGCCGCTTCCACGTCGCCTTGCGGCGGTTCGTAGCCCTGCGATGCGAACTCCGGCGCCGGCAGCGCCTTGCGGTCCACCTTGCCGTTCACGGTCAGTGGCAGCGACGGCAACACCATGATCGCTGACGGCACCATATAGTCCGGCACCGTCGTGCTGACACGAACTCGGAGCGTAGCGGGGTCGAGCACCTCTCCAGCCTGCGCCGTCACATAGCCCACCAGCCGCGCCCCGCCGGGGCCCTCCTGCGCCGTGACGATCACCTCGCGCACCCCGGGCTGCGCCTGCAACTGCGCTTCCACCTCGCCCAGCTCGATGCGGAAGCCCCGGATCTTCACCTGGTGGTCGAACCGACCTAGATATTCAAGCTCGCCGTCCGCGCTCCACCGCGCCAAGTCACCCGTGCGGTACAGCCGGCCGCCCGCCTCGTCGAACGGATCGGGCACGAACCGTTCTGCCGTCAACCCCGCCCGGTCCAGGTAGCCCCGCGCCAGCCCATCACCCGCCACGTGCAGCTCGCCCGGCACACCCACTGGCAAGAGGTGCCCGCCGCCGTCGAGCACATAGAGACCCAGGTCCGGGATCGCCTTGCCCACCGGGCTGCACTGACCCGCCAGATCCGCCCGCGTGATCGGTCGGTACGTCACATGCACCGTCGTCTCGGTGATTCCGTACATGTTCACCAACCGTGGAGCTGCATCACCGTAGTGCTCGACCCACGGCCCCAGCGTCTGCGGATCCAGCGCCTCGCCGCCGAAGATCACCATCCGCAGCGACAGACCACCCTCGTACACCCCAGGCGCCTGCATCAGTTGGCGGAACGCCGAGGGGGTCTGGTTCAGCACCGTCACGCCTTCGCGGCGCAGCAGCCCGAGGAACTCTTCTGGCGAGCGGCTGACCAGGTGGGGCACCACCACCAGCTTACCGCCGTGGCACAGGGCCCCGAACAGTTCCCACACCGAGAAGTCGAAGGCATAGGAGTGGAACATCGTCCACACGTCCGACGGGCCAAATGCGAACCATTCGTTGGTGGCCGCCAGCAGCCGGGCCACATTGCGATGCGTGAGCTGCGCGCCCTTGGGCCGGCCGGTCGAACCCGAGGTGTAGATCACGTAGGCCAGGTTCTCCGGGTGAACCGTCACCTCGGGATTGGTCGCCGGTTGCGTGCTGACATCGAGCCTGTCGATCTCCAGCGTCGTCATGCCGTCGGGCAGGGGCAGTGCCTGACGCAGCATCGAGTGCGTCAGCACCAGGCCCAGGCCGCTGTCGGCCATCATGTAAGCCAGGCGGTCGGCGGGGTACGAGGGGTCCAGCGGTACATAGGCGCCGCCGGCCTTGAGCACCGCCAGCAGCGCCACCACCAGTTCCACCGACCGCTCCAGCGCCACGCCCACCTTCGTCTCCGGGCCTACGTCCAGGCTGATCAGGTGATGCGCCAGGCGATTGGTTCGCTCGTTCAGCTCTCCGTAGGTCAGGGCCTCTGTACCGCATACGACAGACATAGCCTCGGGATTTCCGTGAGCCCACTCTCCATAACGTTCATGCACCAGCGTCGGTTCTGCATTTCGAGGCAAGCGTGCACCCGACTCCAGCAGCTGCGCTGTTACGACATCCGGGAGGATGTCGATGTCATTGACCCCGACGCCACTTCCTGCCTTCACCGCATTCGCTATAGCCACGACTGCATCGCGTGCGAGCTCACAAACTTGTTGTGCACTGACAGTATTGATGACCTGCGCTATCAGCTCAATTCCGCCGCCGGAGTCATTTACGTTCAGCGTGAATGGATAGTTGGACCGCTCGCGTGACTCCAAACCCACGATGCCAGCCCACGCCCCTGTTCCGTCTGCTCTGACCCGATCACCAACGTACCGATAGTTCAGTATCGATGAAAACAGGGGCGTCCCTGCCGGCACACCGCTGCAGCGAAGTGCCGACGCAAGGGGGGTATGCTCGTGTTGAAGCAGCTGTGTCAGTGCGCCATGCACCTGTCGGACGCAGGTTTCGACTCGCTGACCGTTCAACCGCACTCTAAAGGGTAGCGTATTGATAAATAGGCCAACCGCCCGCTCTGCACCATCCCCGGCGCCCATTCGCCCAAAAAGCACGGTGCCAAATACCGCATCCTGCGTCGCAGTGCTTTTGGCAACCACCAAACCCCATGCGAGATGCAAGAAGGCTGCAAGACTCACGCCAAGATGGATCGCTTGTTCCCGCAGAGTCGCAACAAGTCTTGGATCTAGCTCGATATGGGCCTCGTTTACATCGACGCCATCCGCGTTGACGTGGGACTGACCGAACGGCGCACTGGGTTCTCGCACGTCCGCAAGCATCCCCCGGAAGAAGCTCTCAGCATCGCTTCGCTGAAATTTTGAGCGTGCCCGCGCGATGAAGTTACGAAATGGAATCGGTTTCTGCAGGGCATGCTGATGCCCGGCGAAAATGAGGTTCATTTCACCGAGGAGCATATCCACCGACGTGTGATCCACAACCAGATGGTGACTGGCCAACTTCAAGAACCACATCCCTTCGTGGTCATCCTGGACCGCAATCGCACGCATCATCGGCGCGCGCCGAATATCGATGCGAAAGGTTCGAGGATCAACATAAGATGCCAGCCGCTCCACCGCTGTTCCGAGCGAAGCGCTCTCGTCGCTGCTGAGCCATTCCAATTCCAGGGTTGCCTGCCGCAAGACGACCTGCACCGGTTCGGGTAGCTCCTCCCAAAGTACAGCAGTACGCAGAGCATCATGCCGTTCGATCAAAACGTTCAAGCACTGAGCGAATTGCAGCAACTTGTCCTTGCTGCTGAAACTCAGAAGTAGTGTATGAACGTACACGTCGCCCTGAGGCTGCTCCACATGATGAAAGAGCATCCCCTCTTGCAGTGGCGCCAACGGATAAATGTCCTGAATATTTCGCGCACCACCGGGAACGCCTCTCTCTATCCGACGGAGGTCCTCATGCCGAAATTGGAGCAGGGTAAGCATCGACGGCGCAATAAGGTCGCATCCCTCGGGGATCTCTGAAAAATGTTCTGCTGCCGAGTCCCGCAGCGATGACGCCTTAATCATCGATAGGGCAAACTGAGATAGGCGAGGATGACTGAAGAGGTATCTTGCGTCTGCCTTCCAGCCACATCGCCGGATGTACTCGAGCAGTTGGATTGCGACCATCGAATGGCCGCCAAGCTCGAAGAAGTTGTCGTGCCGGCCCACCCGCTCGACCCCCAGCACTTCCTGCCAGATCGTGGCCAGGGCCTTTTCCACATCGCCTTGCGGCGGTTCGTAGCCCTGCGATGCGAACTCCGGCGCCGGCAGCGCCTTGCGGTCCACTTTGCCGTTCGGACTCAAAGGCAGAGCATCCAGCACCACGATGCCCGAAGGAACCATATAGTCCGGCAGCGCCGCGCTGACATGGGCTCGGAGCGTGGTGGTATCGAGCACCTGTCCGGCCTGCGCCGTCACATAGCCCACCAGCCGCGCCCCGCCCGGGCCCTCCTGCGCCGTCACGATCGCCTCGCGCACCCCGGGCTGTGCCTGCAACTGTGCTTCCAACTCGCCCAGCTCGATGCGGAAGCCCCGTATCTTCACCTGGTGGTCGATCCGACCCAGGTACTCCAGCGCGCCCGCATCGTTCCAGCGCGCCAGATCCCCTGTGCGGTACAGCCGGCCGCCGTCCTCCCCGTACGGATCCGGCACAAACCGCTCCGCCGTCAGACCAGGCTTGCCCTCGTAGCCGCGGCCCAGCCCCGCGCCGCCAAGGTACAACTCGCCGGGAACCCCTGGCGGCGCCAGGTTCATCGAGGCGTCCAGCACGTAGGTCTGCACATTGTCGATCGGCCGGCCGATCGGCACCACCGCGTCGCCCGCGGAACATGTCCAGTGCGTGACGTCGATCGCCGCTTCCGTCGGCCCGTACAGGTTGTACAGCCTGGCCTGCGGCAACAACGCCAGCGTCCGGTCTTGCAACGCGGCCGGCAGCGCCTCGCCGCTGCATACAATGCGATGGATCCCGATGCACTGGGCCGCTCCGTCATGCGCAACGAAGGCTTGCAGCATCGAGGGCACGAAGTGCAGCGTCGTGACCTGGTGCCGCTCGATCAGGGCCACCAGCTCGGCCGGATCGCGGTGCGCGCCCGGCGGTGCGACGGCCAGCCGGGCGCCCGCCATCAGCGGCCAGAAGAACTCCCACACCGACACGTCGAAACTGAACGGGGTCTTCTGCAGCACCGTGTCGCTACTGTCCAGGCCGTAGGCCTGTTGCATCCAGTCAAGTCGGTTCGCCAGTGCGCCGTGACGGTTGCCTGCGCCCTTGGGCCGGCCGGTCGAGCCCGAGGTGTAGATCACGTAGGCCAGGCTCTCCGGATGCACCGTCACCTCCGGGTTGCTCGCCGGCCGCGCGCTGACATCGAGCCTGTCCACCTCCAGCGCCGTCACGCCTTCGGGCAAGGGCAGCGCCTGGCGCGAAACCGAGTGCGTCAGCACCAGTTCCAGCCCGCTGTCGACCATCATGTAAGCTAGCCGCTCGGCCGGGTACGACGGATCCAACGGCACATAGGCGCCGCCCGCCTTGAGCACCGCCAAGAGCGCCACCACCAGTTCCACCGACCGCTCCAGCGCCACGCCCACCTTCGTCTCCGGACCCACGCCCAGGCCGATCAGGTGATGCGCCAGGCGGTTGGCCCGCGCGTTCAGCTCGGCATAGCTCAAGGCCGCTTCGCCGTACACCAGCGCCTGCGCGTCCGGCGCCAGCTGTGCTTGCGACTCGACCCGATCATGCACGGGTATAGGAGCTGGATACGACGCAACGGCTCGCCCCTGAGCCAGCAGCTGGTTTCTTTGAGCCACATCTAGCATGGCTAGGTCGCTGACCAAACGTACTTCACCGTGCCCCGACGCAAGTCCGCGGATCACCCCGATGTAGTGTTCTGCCAGCTGCTTGATGGTTGCCGGCGCAAACAGCTCTCGCGCGTACGCAAAGCTCACGGACAAACGGCCGTCCTGATCCTCTGCCGTATTCAAAGCCAGGTCAAACTGCGCCGCCCGCTCCGTAAGCGGATAGCTCTCGGTCACGAGCCCGCCCATGCCTACCAACACGTCTCCAGCGGTCCGCTGATGGCTATGCATGACCTGAAATAACGGCGTATGGCTTAGACTCCGCTCAGGCTTCAGCGCTTCTACCAGCACATCGAACGGCAGGTCTTGATGCGCTTGTGCGCCCACCACCCCACGTTTGACTGCCTCCAGCACCGCGTCCAGCGACATGCGACCGTCTATCTGCGTACGGATGACCTGCGTGTTCACGAAGAACCCGATCACGCCCTGCGTTTCGCCTTGGTCCCGGTTTGCATTGGGGATTCCGATCCGGATGTCAGCTTGACCGGTATACCGATGCAACAGGATCTGCAATGCCGAAAGCAGCACCATGAACGGCGTCGCCCCGTGCTTATTTGCCAACCGACGAATCCCAAGGGCTAAGTCATCTGGAACCTCAAGTGCCAGATGGGCTTCGATGTACTGACCGAGAGCCTGACGTGCGTGGTCCATGGGGAGCGCCAGAACGGGATGCTGATCGCCAAGATAGGTTCGCCAATATGTCAGTTGCCGTTCTCGCTCGCCGCTCTCAAGCCTGCTGCGTTGCCATACCCCATAGTCGACATACTGAATCGGTAGTAGAGGAAGCGCCAACGCTTGGCCATCCCGGCAAGCCCGGTACGCCCGCACAAACTCCTTGAGCAACACCTCGATGGACCAGCCATCCGACACGATGTGGTGCATCGACACCAGCAGCACATGCTCTGCCTCGGCCAGCCTGATCACCTCGATCCTCAGCAGCGGG
>NZ_FQXE01000032.1 GCF_900129885.1 Pollutimonas bauzanensis
CTGGTGATCGACTGCCATACCCGTGAACTGTTGGGCTGGCATTTGTCTCGCAGTGGTAAGGCAACGACCGCAAGCAGTGCGCTCGAACATGCCTTGATCGCTCGATTCGGTACGTTAGGCCGTGTTCCCGCGCCATTCTTGCTACGGTCGGACAATGGGCTGGTTTTTACCTCTCGTAGCTACACGGCGCTGGTGCGCAGCTATGGGCTCCGCCAAGAATTCATTACGCCGCACTGTCCACAGCAAAACGGCATGGTCGAGCGAGTGATCAGAACGCTTAAAGAGCAATGTGCCCATCGGCACCGCTTCGAATCCATACAGCATGCCAGCCGTGTCATTGGTGACTGGATTCGCTTTTACAACCACCGGCGACCCCACCAGGCGTTGGCCATGAAAACCCCGGCCGAGGCATTTGCATTAGCCGCATAAACTGAGCAGATTCTGCTGGGTCATTACACGATCGCATATAACAACGGTTTGTCTGCGTCGTTACTTGTACCGGACAACGGGGCAGCCTCCTATACCGTCGAAATTAGGGGGCAAGCGCAACTGCACGGCCTAAGTATCAATTCACATAGGCCGATGCAAAATTATCAAGCAATTAGCGCCATTCCCACTAATGCCATAAATGCTGAGCAAGCGTATCAAGCATATTTTGGTGAAGTGATGCAACGTTACAACAACGGCTATACCCAATTTTCGCCGACTTATCGGATGAAAGAGACTTTGATTTCGATGGCGATGTTTGGGGCGGGAAATCAATATGTAGAGAAAGATGAGTCTCTCGAAAAATTATTTTTGAACTTTAAAAAAATATTGTCAGAAATCCTTCCGCCATCAATCGGATTCCAAGATATCAGTGTACGGATTCCCGATGTTGTGCTGGTTACCCATTCTGGAGAGTTTATGATCGACGCTGCCTCCGGCGGCTTGATGTCACTAATCGATCTAGGGTGGCAAATATTTTTGTACTCTCATAATAAAGACGACTTTACGGTGCTTCTTGATGAGCCTGAGAATCACCTCCATCCGTCGATGCAGCGGAGCCTGCTGAGCAGGCTCTCCACAGCGTTTCCGCGTGCGCAGTTCATTGTTGCGACTCATAGCCCGTTTATGGTCTCCTCCGTCAAAGATAGCATTGTCCACGCCTTGAGATATGAAAGCGCAGACGGTGCCGTTGAAACGGGTGAGTTCATTACGTCTAGGGTTTCTTCTGTCGAATTAGACCTAGACACACGCGCTGCAACTGCCAATGAAATCTTACGCGACGTATTAGGAGTTCCAGTCACACTCCCTCAATGGGCTGAGGAGGATTTACGGCGAATTACAAATCAACTAGATATTCGTAGCATCACATCTGAAGGATTGGTCGACTTAAGGAAAGATTTGTCCGAGGCGGGGCTGAGTGAATATTATCCCGAAGCGTTGAAAATGGCGGCAGAGCGATAATAATGATAAAGCTGACAAAATCCCCCCCACCGAAGACCCTCGTGGACAATGGCGCAGCGTGGACAGCAACATTACTAGGGAAAATCGCTTCTGGCGTCGAGCCGACGCAAGCGGAGAAAACTCGGTACAGAAATAAAGACATTAAAGCGGCGCTGGAAATGGAGACCGCTGGAAAGTGTGCCTATTGTGAAAGTAAACTCAAACACATTCACCATGGCGATGTGGAGCATATCTACCCAAAATCACTTGATCCCTCAAAACAGTTTCAATGGGATAATTTGACGCTCGCGTGTGAAATTTGCAACCAAAACAAATCTAATCGTGATCCTTATATAGAAAATATCATTGATCCTTATAATAAGCGACCGGAGGAGCATATTTGCTTTTATGGCGCGATGGCATTTTCATTGGGTACAGCAGAAGGAGTAAGCAGTATCCATTTGCTGGATCTCAACCGAGCCGCATTGGTTGAAATGAGAGGTGAGACAATTAAGCGGATTATGGGTATTTTTGATACGCTTTTCCGGCACGACCTTCCCTTGGCAGCAAAGAGAGCAATCCTCGAAGATCTTGAACGCAACGAATCGGGAGCTAGTGCACAGTTCTCTGCTATTGTCCAAAGCGTAATATTGCATATGAAGAAAAAGCTTCCAGTCGATTTGGCGGAGCCTTCTGCGCTTTAACGAATCCGCCAGCCACCTCCAGCGAGCGGATAGCCGCCTTTGACTGTGTCCAATTAACCGGTAAAGCACAACGAAGGGCCGCTTAGGGTCGGGCTCGGCCATTGGGTTTTGGCTACAATCGGCCAAAAGCGGACACTCGAAATCGAAATTGTGTCTAAGCGCATCACGATTGGCTTTATTACACAGGTAAATAACATCTGAAGACTTCCCATATAATTCAAAATAAAAGCCCCTCAACTGAGCACTCTTATTAAAATTTGCCTACGCATGGCGCGGGGACGGTTAGAACTGAGTGAGATTAAATCAATTTTTTTATGAAAATAAAACTAAACACAGAATATAAATCAATAAAATATTTGAACGAAATTGATCTGCCTAACTTTGTTATATTGACTGGGTTGAATGGTGCGGGAAAATCGCAATTACTCCAGTCAATTACCTCAAAAAAGACGGTGCTCGAGGATGGCGAAAAGGTACTTACTAAAATAAAAACACTTTCGGATGGCCTCGGCGCCATCTCCTCCACAACGTTTTATGGTAGTGATCTTGAGCGCTTCTGTATTGAAACTGAGCAGAAAATAACTAGTTTCAATTACCACAAAAAAAACTTCCCTCAGTCGACCTATAACTTCGAGTCTTATTTTTCTAATGACGAAAAACATATAATCCGGCAAATTCTTAAATCAGGGAAAAAGGGCAGCGAGCAAGATCTTGGCTATATCACTCGCTCCGAGATATTACAGCACGTGCCGCCTGACTATGTGGCGCCTAAGAAGGTTAAGCAATTCGCATCGCCAGACCTTTTTCAAATGGATTTGTCACGAGTTTTCAAGGTCTACCACATCCACCTTGAAGATAATGATTACAAATGCTATCTAAAAGAGAAAAAAAACAGGCCTGATATTGAAGCACTTTCACCTACAGAGTTCGTTGCTAAGCATGGCGAACCACCGTGGATTCTGGCAAACGAGATACTAGCCTCAGCCAATATGGGGTACCAGTTCACAACACCCGAAGGGCAAGGTCGCGACGATCGATTTACCGCTAAGCTGATTAATCAAAGTTCTGGTGTTGAAATCAGTTTTTCTGAATTATCGTCTGGTGAAAAGGTAATTATGGCTTTATCGTTAGCTTTATACACAGCAGAAGACGACAGTGAATATCCTGAAGTGTTATTGCTGGATGAACCTGACTGTCACTTGCATCCGTCCATGGCTGGCAAGTTGTTAGACGTTCTTAATGAGGTTTTTGTTTCTCGACGAGGCATTAAGGTCATAATGACAACACACTCGCCATCTACTGTGGCACTTGCCCAAGAAGAAAATCTGTATGTAATGTCAAAAGAGGCTGGGAGACTTTCAAAACAGACGAAAGATAGATGCATAAAGACATTAACGGCAGGGATCCCGGCATTAAGTATAAAGTATGAGAATCGAATCCAGGTTTTTGTCGAGAGCAAGCACGATGCGAAGAACTATAGTTCAATTTATGAACTGCTCAAAGATCGATTAGAAAATGATATATCTTTAAACTTCATCTCATCTGGAGCAGGAGGTTCAGGTAGCAGTGAACAGGTACAGGAAATCGTCTCGCTAATGCGAAAGAATGGCAATGGAACCGTCTTTGGCGTTATTGATTGGGATGGCAAGCGTACTTGTGGAGATTTTGTGAAGGTAATAGCGAAAGGAAGGCGCTATAGCCTCGAAAACCTTATTCTGGACCCTTTTCTATTGGCACTATATCTTCTAAGGGAGTCTTTAATTTCGCCAGAGAAAATTGGTTTGAGCTCACGCATTAGTTATCCGATGCTTGGTGAATTAAGTTTGCCAGATCGTCAGAAACTAGCCAAATATGTGGTTGACGAGCTGCGGGAAAATGCAAATATCCCCACCTCTCGCGACTTTATCATGGCAACCTATCTTGACGGAAGCAAACTTCATCATGAGGACTGGTACTTCAATATAAATGGCCATGACCTTGAAGAACTTGCAAAGCTTACATTTAAGCCATTGAACAGATTTCGCGGCGAGAACGACCTCAAGCATGATTTAATTAGAAAGATAATGCGGGATTTCCCACAATTTGTTCCAGTTGAATTCTATGAGGTGTTTCGTTCACTTCAGACTTGTCATTTAGATTAATTTTCCGCTATCAACTTATAGGTCGGGTGGCAGCTTCGGGTCGGAAACTGCCCACCACGAGCGGCGGCTCGCGGCCAGGAAGCGGACAATCCGCCTATCCGAAAAATTTTAGATCTTCCTAAACTTACACATGCGTTTTCTTCCCAATGATTCGGATTAGGCTAAATCTGTGTGAGGCAACAAGCCTTAGCTTGCGTTATGTCGCCAATTTGTAGTTAGAAATCATATGAGCAATCCTTCATTGACCCCATCCCCGGAAACGCATGTAGGTGTCGGCGGCGATTTCGCACGCGTGTTTGACACTCAAGACTATCTGATCATGTTCAACTCACTCGACGAGGTGAGCGTGGTTCTTCGGGCACACATGATTCTGGAAGAGTTCCTGAATATTTGGTGCAATCGAGTTACCAATACAGAAGACCTATTCGCTGGCACGTTTGTGCCGTTCAAAACTAAGTTAATCGTTGCGCGAAATTTGGGCCTTGCTTCGGAGTATGAAGAAATCCTTGATCGGTTCAATGAAATAAGAAACCGTTACTCGCACAGGCGAAAATACGCTCTTGAAGAATCCAGGTTGAATAGCATTAAGGATAAAGTTAACGCTCTCCACTCAGAGCCACCCATGCTCCCGTGCGAGGAATATCACATATATGCTCAGGGCCATGATCAGTTCGGTCGTCCGCAGGAGATCCGCCACGAGTGGTCTTCAACTGATATGAAGAAAAAGGTCCTCTTGGTTGTTGTGCAACTGGTCATGAAACTTGTTCAGTGGATGCAGGCTGAGTTCAACCGCAGAGGTATTCAGTACAGCTTAGTGACTTGGCCCGTTTCAGCACCAGAAAGTGGCAGCGCCCCAGCTTAACTTCCATCCCCATTAATGGGGGTGGAAGTTAAGCTGTAATTGACCGCTTTGGGTCGGCAGCGGTCGACCGCGAAGCACGGCTGCACGGCCAATAACGGGCACCAGATCACTTCGTTTAGACTCCGATGCACTTCTTGAACGAAGCGGCGGACGAGTTTAAATCCCCCTGCGATGGATTGAAAATTCCTCTAACGTACAGATCCCTCAACAAACGAGTCTTCTTTATGTTCCAGAGTCCGGGATTTGTTTTCAGACACGCAGCGATCAACCAATCCTCTAGGAACTCAATCGCTGGCTTTTTCCCACCAGCTTTGGCCAATGTCGTTGCTCTGCCCTTGGGCGTGGTCGATGGGAGAAAGTACAGGACCGGATTACCGTTCTTGTAGCCGTCGAATATCTCGTTGTACAACTGCAGGTGTTGATCGTTCGTGGCCTCTTTCATGACAGGCTGTCGCTCTGCTTTGCCAACGTACCATGGGATGATTCGCTGTGCGCCGGAGGGTTTTATCCCAAATATATAGCAACCAGGGGCCGTTGAGAGAACGCCGCCATATTCGCTCGCTGCGATTACCTCGCGCATCGTTATCACGTGTTCTTTCTTTATGATAGTCCTCGTATTTAGAAAGTACGGGCCGAACACTTCGAATTTCATCGCCACTCCTCCTGAAATGAAATGTATCAGAAATCAGGAAAAGGCGGTTGCAGCGTGCACCTGGAGCGGCGACAGGCGGTGTGGTCGTTCTGAGAGAGGCCTGCCAGCGTCGGCGGCTTAGGGTCGAAAGCAGCGCCACCCAACTGCTCTATCTATCGAAAAATCGCTATTTACGGATAAGGCCTGGCCACTTACACATTCCATGAACTAGAGCTGAATAAGAATTCATTTGGTCGCCATCCCTCCTTCGTTGGGGTCTTCGAGGACTTCAACGCCGCCCCCCGGGTAGTGTGCGAATCAAATGACCCTGTTCGTCGTAGCCAACGGCACCGCCCGCATCGCGCAGGGTTTTCATGTCCTGAGTGGATTTTGCCGATGGGGTAGCCAAAGCGTTGCCCAGGCTTTCCTCGAAGGCCATCAGTTCATTGCGGGAAAGCAGTCGGACATCGAGTTGACCGTTGAGCGCGGCCCGCACCCGATCTATGTCGAATCCCGGGACGGACTCGACGGGTTGGCGCAGGCGAACCCAGTATTCGATCTGGCCGCTGAGGGTACGGCTGAAGGTATCGGCACCGCGCCGGTATGATCAACAAGGGAAAAGATTTTCACTGCGCGGGTGGTTTATCGCACCGCTACATATTATTGAGGCAGCAGCCAATATGCCAATAAACGGCGGCATTGGACTTGCCAGAACATACAAAATATTGTATAAATCACACATGTCCCCGCTTAAGCCTGTCGAGTTCCTCGGAAGCTCGCTTGACGATTTTCGCGCTTTCCCGCCTTCTGCCAAGCGCGAAGCTGGTCACCAGATCGATCAGGTTCAGAACGGTTTGGATCCGGATGACTGGAAGCCCATGAACACAGTTGGCCAGGGCGTCAGAGAAATCCGCGTTCGAGATAGTGCTGGCGCCTTCAGGGTCGTCTATGTTGCCAAGTTCGCCGATGCTGTCTATGTGATCCACTGCTTTCAGAAAAGGACGGAGAAAACCAGCAAGGCGGATATAGATCTGGCCTCGAAGCGTTATCGGGACCTATTGCAGGAGTTAAGCAAATGAGCAAGCAACGATTTACCAGCATCTGGGATGCCATCGAGGACACCCAGGAAGTAGCGGAAAACATGAAGCTTCGTTCAGTCCTCATGACAGCTCTGAAGCAACATATCACTCGCGTCAAGATGAGCCAGGCCGACGCTGCCAAGCTTTTTGGCGTGACCCAGCCTCGCGTCTCTGATCTGATGCGTGGAAAAATCAATGTTTTTGGTCTCGATGCGCTGGTAAATATGGCCACTGCAGCCGGGCTCCATATTGAGATGCGCGTGCTTGAACCTGCCTGACGGCGCCGACGCGTACTCACATTAGACTCATGGAGAGGCGATAGATCCGCTTTCGGCCAATAGTAGGCACCAAGCGAGGAACGATGAGCGCTTCGCTTTCATCTCCTGGATCGCTGAGCATCCAGATGCTGGCGACGTGATTCCAGGCGCTGACGGTGCGCGCAAGGTGCGTTGGTCGCGCTCAGGCATGGGTAAACGCGGCGGTGCAAGGGTGATCTACTTCCATCTGGTCGATGACGAAATCGTACTGTTGGTAATGATCTACACCAAGGCCACACGGACCAATGTGAAAGCCAAGGACATTAAGCGGAGTTGACCATGAAGACCTTGAAGAGACTGGATGTGGACAAGGTAACGGCCGCCATTGAGGCCGACGCTGGCCAGGCGCTGCCTGGACTGCGCGAAGCGCTGGTCGAGGCCAAGGCGGGCCGGTTCGCCCAGATACATACGCCGGAACAGATCACCAAGCGTCGGGGGCGCCCCCAGGGAAGCACTCAGGCTGTGACGAAAGAGGCTGTGAAGCTGCGTCTGGATGCTGACGTGTTGGCCGCATTATGCGCCAGCGGTGATGGCTGGCAGACTCGTATCAACGACACACTGCGCGCATCTTTGGCGCTGAGTGGTAAGGTCAAAACCCATCCGGTAGGTTGACGGCCTGAGCCCGAATCGGGAACTGTCTTAGCCGAAATGTCATCTATTCACCACTCCAAACTGTAATAGCGTGGCTACCAATACGCACAACGGCCTTAGACCATCACGAACCCAATACTGATGTAGTGGACGAGAGCATCGAGGCTTTCACGAATTCGCTGCCTACAGTTCTTCCGTTACTGGTCCCTGAGCTATCGGGGGCGCAAATAACAAGGCCACTCCCACCACCGCAGGTAATGAGTTGGTTGAGTCGAAATTCAAACCTCGTCGAATCAAGACTCTTCGATATTTATGCTGTATCTGCTAGGGTAGCTTTTCTCATCAAAACAAAGTGAAACCTGGCGACGACACTCGCTTCTTGAGCGCACTGGCTGCTTGGTACCTAGAGAAGGCCATTTCACTTTGCTTGCATCTTGGCGAATTGGCCTATCCTGGTACGATCATGACCGCAGAAGGAGCCCTAACTGACGAGTTGGGGATTCTTGCAGGGATAGAGAAAAAATACTTTCTTCCCTGTGCGAGTCTCTGATCTGATGCGCGGAAAGATCAACGTTTTTGGTCTTGATACGCTAGTAAATATGGCCAGCTGCGGCTGGGATCCACATTGAAATGCGCGTGCTTGAGTCTGCCTGAAAGCGCCGACGCATACTCACAGTGGACTCAAGGAGAGGGGAGAGGCGATAGATCCGCTTGCGGCCAGAAGCGGCCATTCGACATTGATTCTATATAGTCTAAAATCGCCTGCTAAATTGCGCTACTACACCATATCACATGACACTCATGACTCAGTTTGACTTATCGCTTTTGTCCGATGACACCGCAGAGGTGGATATGTGGAATTGGATGGAAGTTCGCACAGAACCCCTGTCTGCTGCGGACTACCTTTCATTCGCTGCCCTTGATTTGGTAGATGGGAAGACTTCCCGACATCTGGTCAATGCGCTTTCTAACGCCAAAAAAGCTCTGCATTTACGTCTCGAGGACCTTTGCTTGGGGTTCGGTGCAGTAGATCTAAAGAACCTTAGAACCTTCCCAGCGCTGATAAAGTATATCCGCGAGTGTGGGCTCGTTGCTCCTCGAGTGCTAGACCGATTGAATGCGCAACGCAATGCGGTTGAGCACGATTACATACTTCCGGTTGAACCTGATGTTGAGACGTTCGTGGATGTAGCCCATTTATTTGTGGCTGCCACTGATCGATGGGTGTCCAGGCGCCCGTGTCAAATTGGCTGCTCAGGCATCGAAGTTTCGATTAATGCATTAGAATTTGATCTGACTCAAATCGCTTTTGATTGGCCTCAAGGCGTAGCAGCGCTTATTTTTAAGGAGTCCAAATCGGTCGCCAGAGCATTAAGTGAAAGGATTGAGTACAAATCCCCTTCCGCCGAGTTTTTTCAATGCGTAAGATTTGCTGTTCGCCACTCAGATTAGAAGCTCTTAAGTGCGGAATTTTATTTTTTTGAAGAGCCAGACGGCATTCCTTTGGAGAAATTGCAGCCACTGATGAGTCTAAAGTTTGTACACTCACTCACCGCGTTCGCGGTCGATAATTCGTCCATCGGCGGCTCTGAATCGGAAGCGGGCATCCGCGTATGTTTGCTACCGGCCATAAGCTGTCGTTCACAATTCCAATCGGTCAGCCTTGGACTCTGAGACATAGCTGATGATCTATTTAGAATGTCCACCCCTTAGTACCTATCGGTGCATCACCCAAAGCCCACCTCGACGCAGAAAAAATTTGAACCGCTTTTGGACGCGCTCGCCTAATGATCAGCTTGTGGATAACCACACAGGCAATGCGCGTATACCGGCATACTCCGAAAGGTGGCCAACGTGTCTAAAGACGAGAAGAAAAGCAAAGGTGAGTCTTCAAAATCCAGCAAGGAATCGAAAGACAAAAAGTCATCACCGGCAAAGAAATCAGCTGCGGCGTCAGCTCTTTCGAAATCTTCCGAGAACGTCTGATCCTGCAGTTTCAGCATGACAAAGCGTTTCGGGAATCGCTGATTGGAAGGTATGCACAGAAGCTTACAGGCGAAGATTTTCTTCGCGCCGAATCCCTTTACGAGCGAGACACTCGCCAGCTTCTTCGCCTGAAGTTCGAAGGTGTCAACGCCGGTTTAAAACTGACCCACTTTCCGGCTTTTCGGCCGGAGTAAAACTGACCCACCCGGGCCTCCAATTTTCTTAAGCTTTTGCCTTCACCTGGCCGGCTTTGCGTTTATCTTTAAGCCGGTAACTTTCTCCGGCGATCTGAACAATATGCGCGTGGTGCAGCAGGCGATCGAGCATGGCAGCCGTTAAGGTCTGGTCGTCGGCGAACGCTGAAGACCACTGCCCGAAGGGCAGATTGCTGGTCAAGATAATGCTGGCGCGTTCATAGCGCTTGGCGACCACGTTAAAGAATAAATTTGCTTCCTCGCGTCCGAAGGGT
>NZ_FQXE01000030.1 GCF_900129885.1 Pollutimonas bauzanensis
TGATATTGCCCCCGTTTCTCGTAGTCCTTAGCCTCGGGTTCAGGCAGCGACCTTATATTGGCTCGCATGCCAGCGTTCTTCATATTCCATCGGACTCGTATAGCCCAATGCCGAATGCAGTCGTCGGTGGTTATAGAATGTTATCCAGTCCATCACAGCAGCCGTAGCGACTCGGTGGGAAGCGAATTTCCGCCCCTCCAAACTCGCCAGCTTGAGGCGGGCCCAGAAGCTTTCTATCGGGGCGCTATCCCAACAATCCCCCTTCCTGCTCATTGAGGCACGTATCTGCCGGGTGCGCAATATTTGCTGGAACTCATGGCTGCAATATTGACTACCTCTGTCGCTATCGAATATCAGCCCAGGCGCCGGCAGTCTGCGCAGGTACGCCATTTCCAGGGCATCCTTCACCAGGCTGGTCTGCATGTGGGGCTTGATGCTCCATCCTACGATCTTTCGACTGAACAAGTCGAGCACGGTCGCCAGATACAGCCAACCCTGCTCTGTCGGCAAATACGTGATGTCACCACACCAGATCTGATCTGGTGCAGGAGGATTGAATTGCCGCTGTACCAGATTCGGGGCCACCGGCAGCGCATGCTTGCTGTCGGTCGTGGAAGCATACTTGCGTTTGACCCTGCCACGCACGCCATGGGCTTGCATCAGCAGCCGCACCCGTTCCTTGCCTACACGCAGCCCTCGGCGACGCAGCTCCTGATGGATTCGTGGCCAACCATATTCCCCCTTGACCTCGCGGTGGATGGCTCGGATGTGAACCAACACCCGCTCATCCGGCAGCCGCCTGCGCGTCGGTCCGCCGCAACAGCGCTGCCAACCGTAGTAGCCGCTCTCACTGACTCCCAGCACCCGGCAAATCGCCCGGACAGGCCAGTGTCCCTTCATTTCTTGAATCCAGGCGTACTTTGCAGCGTGTCCTGCGCAAAGTACGCCGCGGCTTTTTTTGCTATATCGCGCTCCATCCTCAGCTGCACGACCTCCGCCCGTAAACGGGCAATCTCCATTTGCTCGGCCGACACAGCACCGGGAGCCGTCGTCGGTGTTGCGACGACACCCAGCTCACCGCGTTGTTGCTGGCGAACCCAATTACCTAAACTGGCCTTTGGGATGCCCAGCGAGCTGGCCACCGAGCCCACAGACGCCCCCGCCAGCACCTGCCGGACACTTTCCTCTTTGAATTCCTGCGTGTACCTTGCACGCCTTCTCGAATCTGACATTCCTTGCTCCTTCTTTCCAATTTAACTGGAACTAAGGACTCCGTCATTCGGGGGCAAGCTCATATCGGTACGTCGCCAAGATCGACGCCGAGAACGAGGAGATCGCAAACTGGCTGCTTCGCCTGACGGACAACCACCGCAACTGGGGCTTTGGGTTGTGCTTTCTGTACCTGCGTAATGTCCGCGGCTTCCGGTGGAACCACAAGCGTGTGTACCGGATCTACCGCGAGCTCGAATTGAACTTGCGGATCAAACCGCGCAAACGGCTGGTTCGGCAGGCGCCCGAGTCGTTGACGGTACCGTCCCAGGTCAACCAGGTGTGGTCGATGGACTTCATGCACGACCAACTTGCCGACGGACGTAGCATCCGAGTGCTGAACGTGATCGACGACTTTAACCGCGAGGCGCTGGGCATCGAGGTCGACTTCTCGCTGCCTTCAGAACGTGTGATTCGCACGCTCAAGCAGATCATTGGCTGGCGAGGAAAACCCTCGGCGATTCGTTGCGACAACGGTCCGGAGTACCTGAGTGCGGCCATTGTGCAGTGGGCAGGCACATGGGGCATCAAGCTCGAATATATTCAACCGGGCCGACCCCAGCAGAACGCCTACGTCGAGCGATTCAACCGGACCGTTCGCTACGAATGGCTGTCCCAATATCATTGGGACGATCTGGATCACGTTCAGCGTGTCGCCACGCAGTGGATGTGGTCCTACAATCACGAGCGCCCGAACATGGCACTGGGCGGATTTACCCCGAAACAGCGGCTCGCCATGGCCGCATAGCGTTCCTACTTCTGGCAAACGCTAAAAATGGGGGGATTACCCGTCGACGCGCTAGCGCTTGAAGGCAAGCAAAAGGACACCGCCGGCGACCATAGCGATACCGAACCATTCACGTAGCGACGGCCGCTCACCCAAGAATGTGAATGCAAACACGGCAACCAGGACTAGACTAAGCTTATCAACGGGCGCCACCTTGGAGGCGTCGCCTATTTTGAGGGCACGAAAATAACATACCCAAGACGCCCCTGTCGCCAGGCCAGACAATCCAAGAAATAGCCAGGTCTTGGGCGAAAGCTCTAGTGGATTGGCCCATTTACCCGTGTAAACCACGAACAAAGACAGTACAACGATAATTATCACCGTACGGATCAATGTGGCTAGATCCGAATCGACGTCTTGAATACCAATCTTGGCAAAAATGGCGGTTAGTGCCGCAAAAACGGCAGATAAAAGTGCCCAAAAAAACCACCCGGTAGATGTCGCCATATTTTCCAAACCTTGTAAGGCCCGTGGTGAACGGGCAGACACACAGCACCGCGCGGTTATGCGCCCGCTAGCGAGTTAATTCATGTGGGCAGGTACAAATCCAGCGGAGTGGCTACAACATTTTGATATTAAATTGATAAATAGTTGATAATTTCTTGTTTGTAACTGTTCTACCCTGCCGTATACGAACACAACGCAGGCGAGACATGTCACCCTTAAACCGTTCTCAAGCTACTGTCGGCATAAGCCAACGCCTTGACGGACAATCGATCCCGATAAGGCTGTGCCACTCCAAAGAAAATCCAAAGAATATATATTCAAGGTTTTCGTATGGGCCTAACGCTAGAACGGTCGTTCAGCGACCTCTCGTACATAGCGTCAAAGAAACAATCCTTACCTCGACAAAAACGCCAGAACTGGCGGAAACGATCCCGAACGATCATTCCGAATCCTCCAGCGAAGACAAGCTGGAATTGTCCATTGTCCTCCCCCTGCGCAATGAATCTGAGGTTATTGTCCAAATATACCGGCAACTAACAACGGTTATCATGCCACTGGAGATTCGCTATGAGCTGGTGTTCGTAGACGACGGTAGTAACGATAACACCATTGATGAGCTGTCGAACATTGCACGTGACGATCCGTTCGTTGTCGTGGTTGTCCTTACTCGCCATTTTGGGAAAGAAGCGGCCCTAGCCGCCGGATTGGCCGAAGCAAGCGGCCAAGCGGTCGTCATCATGGATGCGGACTTACAAGACCCCCCTGAACGTATCCCCGAAATGCTAACGGCATGGCGCGAGGGCGCCGATGTGGTGCACATGCGTCGCCAGCATAAGATCGCTAGCTCAACACTCGGACGGTTGGGGAGCCGTAGTCTTCACCGTATACTGGACGCGATCGGGGATGTGGGGATGCCCGAAAGCCGCGTCGACTTCATGCTTTATAGTCGAAAGGCTGTGGACGCCCTGAGTCTCGTGGTCCATCGAAAGCGGTATATGCAGGCAATGTTCGACTGGGTAGGCGCGAGCCAAATCGTCATCGAGTATGAGAGGCTGCCACGCGCCGCGGGTTACTCCAAATGGTGTCTCCCGACGTTTCTAGGATTCTACCCAGATGGCACCAGCAACTATCTCGATGCGATGCTGCGGGTCATGATGTCCCTCGGACTGTTAGGCACGCTAACCAGTCTGCTCTATGTTTGCTACAACATTATAAAAGCAACAGCGCTAGGTTCTCTTCCGGAGGTCAAACCAGTAGCAATGTCCAATCAAGTTCTATTCTGGAGCGTAGTGTTTTTTTTAGTTGGTGGTCTAGGAAAATCCATCAGCCGTGCGCGTTTTCATCCTAAACGTCCTCAATACTTGGTCAAGGAAGTTATGCGTTTTCATAGGCCCTCGTCGTTATAGTCGCTGCGAGAAGAAGACTCCGTCTTCGACACTTGGAACAAAACCGTAGGGTCGCTTTCTGACGCAACAGCCCTCCAACCACAATACTTTAACGATAAGATTATCTATGTTGAGCTTGATACTTGACTGGTTCCTTCATCTCGATACACACCTTGGCGCATTGGCCGCGAATCATGGAACCTTTGTCTACTTGGCGTTGTTTGCCGTGATTTTCATCGAGACCGGCATCGTCGTGATGCCGTTCCTTCCGGGAGACTCTCTACTATTCGTAGCCGGCGCATTAGCGGCGCAACAAGCTTTGGATCTTCCTATTCTGGTTCCATTTCTGGCTGTGGCCGCCATCGCAGGCGACACCGTGAACTACGCCGTGGGTAGTACGGTTCGCAAACGTACGGTCGATACAGCCCGGTTGCGCTTACTGAAGCCCGAGTATGTCGAACGGACGAATCTGTTTTTTGAGCGGCATGGTCGCAAGACTATCGTGCTTGCTCGCTTCGTTCCCATTGTTCGCACGATAGCACCTTTCATCGCAGCGTTTGGAAAGATGGACTATGGGATTTTCCTGAAATACAACATCATTGGAGCTCTCTTTTGGGTCGTCTCGCTTGTTGGCGCGGGTTACGCACTGGGAACCCTTCCCATTGTGAGCGATCACCTCAACACGATCTTGCTAGGTATCGTGCTGCTGTCTTTTCTGCCAGGCGTTATCAGTAAAATGAGACGTTCCATAGGGGCGAAAGAAAGAAAAGGAAACGCATGAACAACGGCTACACACTCAACAGAAAATCATACTAGATAACCGACATGTCTCTAGAGCACTCAATACGGATGCTAATCGTCGAGGATCACGCGGGTCTGGCCACCAACCTGCTAGAGTTCTTCGATAATAGCCGATATGTATTAGATTTCGCCTCCGACGGCCTGACGGCCATTCATCTGATCGCCACCAACGAATACGATGTCATTATTCTGGATGTCATGCTGCCGGGGCTGTCTGGATTTGAAGTGTGCCGCCGTATTCGGAGTGACATTCATTGCTCGACTCCAGTCATTATCATGACATCGAAAGATCAATTGCAAGACAAGGAGGAGGGCTTTACCGTTGGTGCGGACGATTACGTTGTCAAGCCATTTAATCTACGTGAATTGCAATTAAGAGTAGACGCACTATATCGACGCAAAGCTGGATTTTCCAGAACCCCGGAAATCGGCATCCCGGGAATCCACTTTAATCCCGGCACGTTTATGGTACGCACCGACAATGGAGAACAGCTCGAACTATCAGGCATAGCAGCACGCATTTTCGAGGAGCTAATCAGGGCGTACCCCAATTTTCTTTCGTACACTGAGCTTCAAGATCGGGTGTGGGGCGAGCGAGAAGTCGATATGAATACTCTGCGCACCCATGTGTACTCCCTTCGCAAGTTGCTGCAAGATACATTTCAATATCCAATGATCAAGACCATGCATGGACGTGGTTACAGACTTCTTACGCCACACCAAGATAGCTGATGCAACATAAGTCAATTTCCCGTCGGGTTTATCGCGCCATACTGGCAGTCAGTGTGGTCAGCATGGTCGTCATGGTCATGACCGTGCTGCTCGTCAACGAAGATCTTGAACACACGATGCTTGACGTGGAGTTCGCTCAAGAGCGCGACTTCATTCTCATGAACAATACGGGCGAGGACGTGCTGGTATGGGACACACCGAACCTGGCGGTGGTGTTCATCCCCTCGGGCAAGCCACGCCCTAAAGTCTTACCGCCCGTATTTCGTGGATTGCCCGACAACTATTCAGCGGAGATCAAGCTTGGGGCTGAAACCTATCTTGTGACAGTGAGCAAAGTTGAAACGGGTCTACTTTATGTTGCCAAGAACATCACGCACTTTGAAGATCGGGAAGCGCTGTTCGAAATAGCTTTGATCATTATGACGCTGGTCATTATCGCGTTCAGTTTGCTGCTTGCGGTATTGAGTAGCCGACGCATTGTTAGGCCGTTGAGGTTGTTATCCGAGCGGATAAGTCGTATTCCAGTTGGAGCTAACATGCCTCGGATGGAAACCGACTATGCGGATGCCGAATTGCATTCTATCGCGATGACATTTAATCGGTTCCTGGATGAACTTGAATCCTACGTACAAAGAGAACAGTCTCTCTTGAGTTTGGCCAGCCATGAATTGCGCACGCCAATCGCCGTAATGTCGGGTGCCATCGATATTCTGGAGCAGCGCAATCAGCTAACGCCTAACGACCAGGCCACGCTCGGGCGTGTACGCAGGTCGTGTGACGAAATGCGGGACAACGTTAGTATCTTGCTTAAGCTTGCTCGCCGCGCTTCCGCCGATCAAAATCAAGAAGTATTTGACGTAGACCTCGTTGCTCAGGAGGTAATCGAGGATCTGAAGATCAGTCACCATGCAGGAGAGCGTGTGACGCTCGACGCACAATCCCCATTGACGATCAATACGGATCCCATCATGGTGCGTATGTTGCTGCGAAATCTTATACAGAACGCCGTCCAGCATACCCAAAGCGACATACGTGTAACGATATCGGAAAACGCAATAGCAATTGAGGACCAAGGTTCTGGCCTCACCGCCGAGCAGCAAGCTATTCTTCGGGGTGAGAGAAAAATTGTATCCGACGGATCGACACTTACAGGATTAGGGCTCTATATCGTGACGCTGATGACCGAAAGGCTGGGCTGGCAACTAGATATCACGCAGAACGACAACAATGGCACGAGAATCCTCCTAAATCCGAAGGGCGGCGCCATGGGCGTCCGAAACTGAACAGTACGCTGCCAATCCGTCCATGCGTATGACGGGTCGCTCTTCAAGGATGCACTGAAGTTGCCTACACATATTGGACTTTGTGGGGCGCCCCGCCTGCCTTTCATCGTCTGTCATCTCCGAGCCTAGGAACTTCGGTTGGCACCATCATACAAAGACCTCCTGATAGCTCATGCAAGAGTCTGCCTTCCACAGCCAACAAGATCAATTTGATGAAATTTTGATTTTTTCTTGATGAATTCTTGTTGTCGCTCCTTGTACTCTTTTCGGTAGATTTACCATAACCTCAACATGGTCGCTATCTAGCATGTGATGTGCAAAAGACGGCGTATTTGTTGCCGCGCCCTTGCTGGCTAGCACTGCATGACCGATAACTCTAAATGCGTGGACATACCCTAGCTTTTATCGCTACCAGCTTTTGCTTTCTGACACTTTGCCGCCTTCTGCTTTGCGCATGGCAGTGGCAACGTATCCAAGCCGCCGGCGGCCTATGGCCGGTGCTGAAGGGCGGCCTACGCATAGACGCGGCCCAGATTGCCATGCTTTCGGGAATTCCGTTGATTCTTGGACCCTGGTTAGGCCACTATCCATTTGCCGGCACGATCACCGTGAGCTGGCTTCTCATTGCATGGTTTGTACTCGTCCTACTGGAAGCATCGACCCCGCAATTCATTTTCGAATACGATACCCGTCCCAACCGTCTCTATGTGGAATACCTCAAACATCCCAAAGAGGTTTTCAGCATGCTGTGGAAAGGATATCGGCTAGCGATTTCCGGCGCACTTTTGTCAATCGCGCTACTGATGTGGGTGGGCTACCTATTGTTCGGCCAAGATCAAGTCGATGCACCGCTCCTATGGCGGCAACGAATCTTCTACACGCTCATTGCTGTGCCCCTTATCTTCCTGGCCATTCGCGGTACGTTGGGCCACCGGCCAATCAACCCATCCACCGTGGCATACTGCGGCGACGGCATGCTCAACACGTTGCCGCTCAACTCGCTTTACAGCGTTCTCTACGCTATTTACAGCATGAAGAATGAACGTTCAGCCTCGGACGTGTACGGCAAGCTTGCCAATGAGCAAGTCAGCGAGGAGGTCAATCTGCGCGCGGGCATCATCCCGTGCTACGCCGATATTCCGTCGCTCCACATCCAAGAGCCCACATGCAAGCGAACAAAGCCGTTGAACCTGGTGATGATCGTCGAAGAGAGCCTAGGCGCTCAGTATGTGAAGAACCTCGGTGGGAGCGGGTTGACGCCCTGCATCGATGATCTGGCAACCGAAAGCTGGAACTTCAGGCGTGCCTACGCAACGGGTACGCGATCGGTTCGCGGTCTTGAGGCCCTCGTCTCAGGGTTTCCGCCCACCATTTCAGATGCCGCCTTGCGTCTATCAGGGGCTCAACGAAATTTTTTCACGCTCGCCCAGGTACTCAAGCAGCATGATTACCGATCTCGATTCATCTATGGAGGAGAAGCCCACTTCGATAATATGAAGAGTTTCTTCCTGGGCAACGGCTTTGACGAGCTGCACGATTTGCCCACTTTCGACGAACCCGCCTTCGTCGGGACATGGGGCGCCTCCGACGAAGACATGTTCAACAAGCTCGATGCGCTGTTGAGCAATCCACCCAGCCAGCCAACATTCAGTCTCGCGTTTTCCGTGAGCAATCACTCTCCCTGGGAGTATCCCCAAGGACGGATCGAGGTCAACGACGACCCGGCGACCATCGAAAATACCGTTCGTTATGCTGATTGGGCGCTAGGGAAATTTTTTGAAAAAGCCAAAGCATCCGACTACTGGAAGGATACCGTCTTTCTCGTGGTGGCAGATCATGACTCACGCGTATTCGGCGCAAACCTTGTTCCGTTGAGGCATTTTCATATACCAGCGCTTATCCTTGGAGCCGACATTCAGCCACGACAAGACGATCGCATCATTAGCCAGATCGACTTACCCACGACGCTACTCTCTCTGATTGGGGTTCTTTGCGAGCACCCTATGATCGGGCGCGATCTCACGAAGGCGGACTGCAACCGAGCGATGATGCAGTATGGGGAGAACTATGGCTATCTCAAGGGCGACAAGCTCCTTGTTCTAGAACCACACCGGGCGCCCACTCAGTACGAGTACGCTGCACCTGCTTCTTACACCCCACAGAGCGTTGAGGACTCATTGTTCAAGGAAGCACTGAGTCATGTGCTCTGGCCCACGTGGGCGTACAAGAACCATTACTACACGCTCCCACATCTACGCCCCGCGCTTCCAACTGCGCAATCGCTTCCCTAGCGCGACTCTCCATACTCGTATTTCGGCCTATGCCGGCCACTTCTTTTATGCATGGCGTCTCAAGCTGTTCTTGCGTGCTTGCTCCTGGCAAGCTCGATCGTCCCTTGATGAAATCTTGATCTTTGATTGACGATTTCTTGTTGTCGGTCTTCGTATTCTTGCTCCATTGCAACAATGGATAAATTGAGTGACGACATTGAGAGCCATCTCGCCAAAAAAACAAACCAGCTCGCAGCGATTCCCTAATAGCTCCGGGACCGCTGCCGCATCGCTCTGTGCCCAAGTCACCCTGTTCTTGGCCTCAGGAGGCCTTGCCACCTTCATCCATTGGACTTCAATGGTCCTACTGGTCTGGGGAGGCTTGACGCCGGTTTTAGCCACCATCATCGGCGCGTTCGTTGGATCCATCTTCAACTACTGGCTCCAGTTTTACTGGACGTTCAAAGGTAATGGTATCCACGGTATGGCCATCCCAGCCTATATCTGCACGGTGTTTCTGGGCTGGTGCGTCAATGCCGTGCTTTTCTACATTCTTACCTCTTTCGCTCATATGGGCTTAGTTCTGGCGCAGCTCTCCGCCACCGCCGCGGTCGCCGTCATGAATTTCATTGCTTATAAGAAGGTTGTGTTCCATGAACGCTTTAGTTGAAAGCTGGCGCCCCGAATCTCAAAGGGAGAGCAAGATCGAATTGTCGATCGTGATTCCTCTCTATAACGAGTACGAAGTGATCACAATGATGCACGAGCGTTTGAGTGCCGTGCTCGCCAGTCTGGATATTTCTTACCAGCTGGTTCTGATCGACGATGGCAGCCGTGACGGTACCCCGAACATGTTGAACCGGCTGGCCGAAGTGGATTCCGCTGTGAAAGCTGTATTCCTAAGCAGAAACTTTGGAAAAGAGGCCGCGCTTACAGCGGGTCTAGATCATGCCGCAGGGGATGCAGTCATTATTATGGATGCCGACTTGCAGGACCCCCCGGAACTCATTCCAGAAATGCTGCGTGCCTGGAAGGGCGGTGCAGACGTAGTCTGCATGCGTCGGCGCTCAAGAGCCGGGGAAAGCTGGCTCAAGCGCTACAGCGCACATCGTTTCTACCGGGTGCTTAACGCCATCAGCGAAGTGGATATTCCTGCTGATACGGGCGACTTTCGCTTACTCAGCCGAAAAGCCGTCGACGCATTGAGCCAATTGAACGAACGCAACCGTTATATGAAAGGCTTGTTCGCCTGGATCGGCTTGCCCACCACCGTGATTGAATATGATCGCCTGCCACGCGCAGCGGGTGTGACCAAATGGGACTATCTAAGTCTATTCAACTTGGCCTTCCAGGGGATTACCTCCTTCTCGACGGCGCCGCTGCGTCTGGCGATGGCAGCCGGCCTTTTGACTGCGCTCTTTGGTGTCCTCTTCACTCTGTGGATTGTGTTCAAGGCGCTTGTCTTGGGCGACCCCGTGCAGGGATACCCTTCGCTTATTTCCATGATCACAATCCTGGGCGGTGCCCAATTACTTTCCATCGGCCTTCTTGGCGAATACCTAGGCAAAACGTATTACGAAACCAAGCAACGTCCAGTGTATCTAGTTCGTGAGGTAGTAAGCCGTCGCAATACCGTCAACGAAAGAGAGAGCACTCCCCCCTCGACCGCAACTGCAGGAAAAGAGTCGTATGCAACGTATAAGTAGGAGCACGTGGATAGTTTTATTGGCTGCGGTGTTATTGCCACTCGTCTCAATGATCATCGTGCCGTTCTATGATACGAGTGAGCCTCGTTATGCCGAAATTGCCCGCATCATGGCGCAATCAGACGATTGGATAACGCCCTGGTTCAGCCCTGAGCTGCCTTTCTGGGGCAAGCCCCCCCTTTCATTCTGGGCACAGGCGCTATCCATGAAGTTATTTGGCTTCACCGAGTTTGCAGCGCGTTTTCCTTCCTGGTTATGCCTGATTCTATCCAACGCCATACTCTTGGCAGGGCTGCGGTTAATACATGGCTCACGCGTTGCGCTTTTGGCCGCAATCGTCTATAGCACGTGTCTGCTCGTCTACATCAGCTCGGGCGCCGTACTCACTGACCCATTTCTCGCACTTGGCACCACCTTGTCTCTGGTTTCATTCGCTGTGGTCGTCCACGAGCCCGAGCAGCGCGTAGCAGGAACTGGCAATCCTGTAGGAAAGTCGGCCGGCGTCGGGCCAGCGCGGGGCTCCGTGTGGTGGCAATATGGGTTCTTCTTGGGCCTGGCTGTTGGCTTGCTAGCCAAAGGGCCTTTGGCTGCGGTACTCAGCTTCGCGCCGATAGCGGTTTGGTACTTGCTGAACAGAAGGAGGGGCTCTCTGGTTTCAGCGCTACCCTGGGCTAAAGGTCTAGCCTTAGTGGCTGCAATAAGTCTGCCCTGGTACGTTGTAGCTGAAATCAAGACGCCAGGCTTTCTGGATTACTTCATCGTGGGCGAGCACTTTCGACGCTTCCTAGATCCGGGCTGGAAGGGCGATCTATATGGAACCGCCCACAAACAGGCATACGGAACAATATGGCTCTGTTGGCTGCAAGCATCCTTTCCCTGGGGCATTATGGTGCTAGCAACATTCGTTGGGGCGTTTGTTAGCATGCGCCTGCGTTCTGCGGTACGAATCGCCAGCACAACATCGTTGTTTTACTACTGGCTGGCTGGCGCTGTCGTCACACCGTTATTCTTTACATTCTCTGCCAACATACTTTGGACTTACGTGCTTCCTTCGTTGGCCGGATTTAGTGTCTTGACTGCAATTCTCGCAGATCATATATACAGACAACTAGGCTTATCCAGGCGCGGGTTTCTAATTACCGCAGGAATCGTTCCAGTCGCCGTTCTTGTGTTGAGTGCCGTCGTTTGGGCTAATCCCAATCTGGGGAATACAGAACGGGAACTAATACGCTACGCGAGACAAGACGGTAACTTTACAATTCCATTGGTTTATTTATCGAAGATCCCTTTCTCAGCACAGTTCTACTCGGCAGGGAGGGCACGGGAAATTCAGCAATCAGATCTTGGGAACGCAATCAAATGCGGCACGCCCTTCTATTTGGCAATCCCCAAAGAAAGGCAATCGATCGTTGCAAAGATGACGAGCAAGCCACTTATTGCGCTTTACTCAAACAAGCGATACATCTTAGTGAAGATATCACCGCTCTCCAATTGCAGCGCTCAAGTTATAGCAAAACAGAAACCGATCAGCTTGCAACTAAAGCATCTCCCAAGTAACGAAGGCTCAATCATCATTAATTGAGAGGGCGTGGGATTTCATGCCAACAGAGTTCGTGCGTTATCGCTCTCATTCGAATAACTCCTTCGCACCCATTTCCCATGTATTCACCTTACAAAAGCAAGGGCGGATTTTCGCGTCTGCTTAGCGCTCTACGCTACTCAATCCAGGGACTGATTATCGCAGTCAAGCATGAGGCCGCCTTTCGGCAAGAGTTAATCCTTGCGGTTGTGCTCACCCCTGTGGCACTATGGATAAGTGAGAACGTTTTTGAAGCCGTACTACTGATAGGTTCACTTCTCTTTGTGTTGATTATCGAACTATTGAACTCAGCACTGGAGGCGGTCGCTGATACGATCACCATAGATCACCATCCCATGATAGGACGAGCCAAGGATTTAGGAAGTGCTGCTGTGCTGCTATCACTTACTATGGCGTCCCTGATTTGGATAGGTGTGATTTTGGCGTAAATCCGTTCCTGCTAGGTAGTGCAGGTTAATAGGCGCTCTCACTCAGCGTATACAAGGCCAGCATAGAAAGAACATGTGTGGTGTTGCAGAATGAAGTACAGCGTCAGGGAACCGCTCTCTTTTTCATTCGATCACCACCGGCCTCTTTTTTCCCAGGATTGATGCTTTGTCCTTGCACCGATAGCGTGTAATCGGACATCTTGAAGCCATGCTTTTGGCAAAAAACTTCAACAGCACGCTCAAGTTCGGGATCGAAAAGCCAATGCTCCGTGCCGGAATCTTGACATACTATTCTTTGACGGAACTTCCTGGATGTTAAATAATAATGTGTTTTCCAGCGACTCTGCAGGTCGAGAGTAGTTCTGCAGTTGTAAGTCGCTTGAGCGCCGCATATATGGACGACATAGCAATATCCAACCCATTACCAACAAGGTAACGCTTGATCTCCATGGCTATTATGGGTCGATCCGACTGAGCAATGACCCTCCATACGACCATGCGCGGCATGGTCGTAGCCACGCCTGCCTCTTTCATGACCTGCGCTGCCGAGCGGAGCGGATCGGCGTCAATACGAGCCCGGGGCAGCGAGAAGCTCCTATCTGCCATGATTCTCTCCTCTGGTCAATAACCTTGTTGCGTCGATCTCCGAGACCGTCCTACAACTCGCTAACACCATGGCGGCCTCCAGCTCGGTGCGCAATATGTTCAGCACATGGGCGACCCCGGTGGCGCCTGCCACGGCTAGCCCGTGTAGGACGGGGCGGCCCACTAACACCGCGTCCGCCCCCAAGGCCAGCATCTTGAAGACATCTGTTCCTCGGCGGATGCCGCCGTCCGCCAGGGTAATCCTCCCGCAAAAGCGTTGAGGTCAGAAGTAGAATTTTCTCGTTGAGGAGTTCTACAGCATGAAGAAGTCACGATTCACGGACAGCCAGATCATCGAAGCCATCAAACGTGTCAACGCCGGTTTAAAACTGACCCACTTTCCGGCTTTTCGGCCGGAGTAAAACTGACCCACCCGGGCCTCCAATTTTCTTAAGCTTTTGCCTTCACCTGGCCGGCTTTGCGTTTATCTTTAAGCCGGTAACTTTCTCCGGCGATCTGAACAATATGCGCGTGGTGCAGCAGGCGATCGAGCATGGCAGCCGTTAAGGTCTGGTCGTCGGCGAACGCTGAAGACCACTGCCCGAAGGGCAGATTGCTGGTCAAGATAATGCTGGCGCGTTCATAGCGCTTGGCGACCACGTTAAAGAATAAATTTGCTTCCTCGCGTCCGAAGGGTAAATAGCCAATCTCATCAATGATCAAG
>NZ_FQXE01000029.1 GCF_900129885.1 Pollutimonas bauzanensis
CGAGAGACCAAAGGCATGGCGTCGCTTGGTGTGCTGACCCTGTCCGACAATAATTCCCGACAAGATGGGGATCATGGGAAGCATGCACGGGGTAAAGGCTAGAATTAAGCCGAAGCCGAAAAACGCTGCGACCAGCGCCCACGTATTGCCTTGCGCAAACAAGGCACGGATAACGCCAGTCTCCGATAAGCCTGTGCTGCGTTTTGGTGCGCGAATATCAGTCGGGACGGCTTGCGGCGTAGAAACGGCCGAAGTTGAGGCGTTCGAAACGCTCGCTTGGACCAGTGGCACCGTAAGGATCTTCTCAATGGGCGGATAGCAAACGCCCGATGGATCATTGCAACCCTGATAGGAGGCTTGCAAGGTCAACGACGGCTGGGCCGCGCCATTAGTCGATCGATTAAGCGCAATGATGGCTTCTATGGGCCCGTAGTAAACCTCTTCTTTTCCAAATGTCGGGTCGTCTTTAAGCTTGCCTGGGGGTAACAACGTACTGGCGATCGTAATGCCCGCTGAGTCGGGGAGACTGAACGCGATACGGCTTCGGTATAGGTAGTAGTCCTTGGCGGGAGTCAGTGTGGCGACAAGCGTGTCGAAATCTCGCGCTGTGACCGAAATCTGAAACGCCTTTTCCGGTGGCAATAGGTCCGGCATCGAGGACGAGTCTCCGAAAAGACCCGTTATAGATTTGAAAAGGCCTTTTGATGAAGGGGAGGTGTCCGGTTGCGTGCTACTGGTGCCAAGGGCTGTTGCCCTGACCGGTTCGTGGCTTGCGCCATACGCCAACGACGATACCAGCAAGAGCGCGGTGGCAATGAATCGACTCACATTCACATCAGGTTCCCATCATCCAAAACATCATGGCTCCCATGCCGAGGAAAGCAAAAACGGCAATGAGTCCAATCACGGCCAGCGCGATCACGATGATTTTTATCAGCTTGTTACTCATGAGGTATCCACCCTGCTTGACGGTATGTGGATGTCAAAAGACAGAATATCGGACTTTACTTACCGCGCGTCGCCCCACCGTCAGCGATTTGCGTCCACGTCGCGCCGCTATCTTGAGTGACATAAGCACTGCGTTTGAAGGTCGCGATAGCAAGCTCTTCGTGGCGGGTCGGATTTTGGGCAATGAAGGCAACCGCATCTTCGTTGAGCATAGGAAGCGTGATTTTTTCATTAGCCCCGCCATCCTTCAGGCTCAGGCGGCTTAGCACGGGGGAGTTCGCGTAACTGCTAACCCAAAGGTGCTCGCCATCCAAGTCGAACCACTGGGCTAACACCTGCGTGTCCGCGACCAACAGCTCAAAATGATTGCCTGCATCATGCGACAGATACAACCCGTCGGCGGTACCCGCGGCGACGATGCTGGCATTGCTGGGATGCACGGCCAAGGCGTTAACTTTCGTCTTTAGGCCAGTGGCTACTGCCTGAGTCCATGTCATGCCGTCCGTTTGGGTCACATACAAGCCGGGCTGGGGCATGCGCGTATTGGGACGATAATTCAGAACGTAGATCGCATGGGTCTCGTAGCTCGTGGCCAAGGTATGAAAATCGGACTCGCCTTCCAGGCCTAACTGCCGCCATGTTTTGCCTGCATCAATACTTTTGATAAGACCGAAGGGATTGACCAGGTTCGAGCCTGCTGCGGGGTGCCCGCTGCTGTAGAAAGCCGTGCGTGTGGCCGAGAATCCCATGTAGTCATGTTCAGGTCCCGCCATCTTGGACCATTGGCCATCGGAATAGACTGCGATGCCATGATGGCTTGGGATAAGCAGCTGTTTACCGTCTGCGCTGTAGGCAAGCCCGTGCACGTGCATGAGTTGAATCGGCGCAGACCCGATTATTTCCTTCGTCGCTTGTGTTGTCGCAGATGGTTTAGTGCCGGCTGTAGCTGCGGAAAATCCACCAAACGCCAATAACGAGGCAAATCCTGTTGTCGCCATTGCGGTGAAAATCGTTTTAGAACGAAACATGTGATATCCGATAATTTAAGTGTAGCCAGCCATAACCTGCCTCGAGCAAGATTGAGCGCAACGAGTCAACTAGTCTTTGAACTGTATTTGTCCGGTCAGTGGTTTGGAGGACACTTTATCGGTTTGATCCTTTTCGACGCTTTTCTCTTTGTCGCACGACTGCATGCCTTTCATCATGAACACCATCATGAGAGGGCATATCAGGAAGAACAGGAACGGCGTGCTGGCCGCGATCCATTCACGGGCAACGGGCAAGGTCGCGTACGCGACGGCAACGACTGCGCCTAGGCCGAGGCCTATCTTGATCATTGTTTTCATATCACATTTCATCATCTTTCCTTCAAAAAGCCAGGTGGCTTCAGACCTATCGAGCAGGCAAAATGAACAGCGGGTAATCCACTGTAATGGCCCGTTGCTGTCAATTCGATTACCCGCTCATTACATGTTTGTCATGTGGGGTCAAAACTTCGATGGTGACTATGCAATCTCTTGTTACCAAAATAAAGCCAGAAACGGCGCGCATCTTGCTCAGCTCTAAAAACTGGAGCCGCATTTCAGTCAGAACTGGTAAATACTGCTACGCCCAAGCTTGACATTGCCGTAGCAGCAAGGTTTACAGTCTCGTTATGATGCCTTGTTTTAGGAGAGCGTAATGATTGAATTCGAAGTGAAAGACATGACGTGTGGCCACTGCGTGGATACGATTACTCGTGTGGTTAAAGAAACCGCCCCAACAGCCTCTGTTCACATTGATCTTCCCCAACATTTAGTACGCGTTGATGGAGTATCCGGTTCAGGTGCTCTCGAGCGCGCTATTCGAGAAGTCGGCTACACACCGGTGCTCAAATCTTAAAGAGCCAGGAGGCCGCTAAGCGGCTGACCCTGGCCTTTCCATTTCCACGTTCTCTCTTTCTTCGAGAGGGCAAGTCGTTATCAAGAGCTCATCTTTCAGGCCATTTGCCTACACGTTTGGGCGCACTTTCGGCAAGCTTCAGCACAGCGCTGACAATGATCCATCTGATGCTTGGCACATTCTTGGGCACAAGCCTCGCAGATGTCTGCACATACTTGACAAATCGTCTGAGCAAATTCACTGCCGCGCGCCATATAGCTTGCCGCTAAACGACAGATTTGTGCGCAATCCGTATCAAGCTTAATGCAACGCGCCATGGTTTTTACATCTGGCTCGTCCAGGCATGAACTCGCACAGTGGTCACACGCCGTGGCACATGCATAGCAGGCGTCGATGCAAGATTGATACTGTTCATGAGGCATAGTTCTCTCCAAGGAGTAATACAAGCGAAGAAATCGGTTATCTAAAAAATAAACCAGCTCCTGTACGCAGCAACCGCTATGCCGCCTACCCGATCTTTCTATTCAACACTGGCCACGCTATAGCTCAACACACTAGAGGATTACAATTTTGTAATCAAACCGTCATGCTCATGTCAGCATGAGGTAGGTAGAGTTGGCGATGAGTGCTGGTCGTGCTGGCTCGGCACGTGTCCTTTTATGGACACAAAACGGAAGAAATTCGCAGGAGCGATCCCATGAAACTGCTCGTCGTTGAGGATGAGATAAAAACCGGCGAGTATGTGCGTCAAGGCCTGATGGAATCCGGTTTTATGGTTGATCTGGCCCGAACGGGATTGGACGGGCACCATCTTGCGCTAACAGAACCTTATGATTTGATCATCCTGGATGTCATGCTGCCCGATGTTGACGGCTGGCGTATTGTTCAAGCCTTGCGCGAAGCGAAATCGGCCACACCGGTATTGTTTTTGACGGCACGCGATAGCGTGGAGGACCGGGTTAAAGGTTTGGAGTTAGGCGCTGACGATTACTTGATTAAACCTTTTGCTTTCTCTGAATTGCTCGCACGGGTGCGTACGTTACTGCGCCGAGGAACCACGCCGGTCTTTAATGATCAATTACAGGTGGCCGACCTCGTGCTGGACATTCCGCGTCGGCGGGCGAGGCGAAAAGAGGTACGCATTAACCTAACAAATAAAGAATTTGCGCTACTGGAGCTTTTGGTGCGCCGCCAAGGCGAGGTCTTACCGCGTTCCCTGATTGCCTCCCAAGTGTGGGATATGAATTTTGACAGTGATACCAACGTTATTGACGTGGCGATTCGGCGCCTGCGCGCCAAAATCGACGACGCCTTTGAACCCAAGCTTATTCATACCGTTCGCGGCATGGGATATATGCTTGATGTCAGCAGCACGAGCTGAGTAGAGTGGCACGCCGCCCCGCGTCCCTAGCCCTTCGCCTGACCGTATCCATTGGAGCGGTCATAACAGTGGTGCTTCTTACGTTTGGATGGATGGTCGAACGATCGATTAATAGCCACTTTGTTCAGCAGGATGTCGATGAGCTCAATGCCGTCGTTCAATCACTGACGCAATCGCTCTCCGGGCCGCCAGCCAGTCAAGAACCGGATGCGCTGAAGCATCGGCTGGCCGCAGCGGTATCAGGTCACCATAATGCGCAATTTCGTGTATCGGACATTCATGGAAATGTGATTTATGCGACCCCGAATTCCAATCTCGATAGTTTTGCCCGTTTGGCTTCTTCTGTGGACCGGATTGATATCAATTCGGTGACGATCTGGCGCGATAAGGGGCAGACATACAGAGGCGCTGTCGTGCAGCTAGTGCAGAAAGGCCTTCAGGATGGCGAGCCTTTAACCTTAGCTGTCGCCACTGGCATCAATTTTCATTTGCACTATCTTGAAAGCTTTCGCAGTTACTTGAGAATTATTACCGTGGTCGCTTGCCTTGTTGCCATCCTTGCGACCTGGCTTGCTGTGTATCAAGGCCATGCGCCCATACGTCGCATCAGTCGGGAAATCCGTCGGATCAAGTCCGATCAGCTAGACATTCGACTTGTACCTGATACCGTGCCGGTAGAATTGACCGAATTGGCCATGGCTTTTAACGACATGCTAGATCGCATCGAAGATGGTTTTCAACGCCTCTCGAATTTTTCAGCTGATATTGCCCATGAACTACGCACGCCCATAACGAACCTGAAGACACAGACGGAAGTGGCCCTCTCGCAAGCGCGCAGCCTTGAACAGTATCGCGAAATCCTGTATTCGAACCTGGAAGAATATGAGCGCATGGCCAAAATGGTGGGTGATATGCTGTTTTTGGCGCAGGCCGATAATAATCAGCTCAAACCAGAACTTGTCAGCGTGGATCTGGCCGAAGAGGTGCAGGCGCTCTTTGACTACTTTGAAGCGTGGGCCGAAGAACGGTCCGTTTCATTGATACGCAAAGGTCCGGCCTTATGTGTTCAGGGCGATAGGTTGATGATTCGCCGCGCGCTGAGTAATCTTTTATCTAATGCAATACGCTATACCCCTTCCGGGCAGACGGTCACAGTTTGCCTGGTGGTTAACAGCAACGACACGATTGGTATTCGTGTTGAGAACCCGGGATTAACGATCAATCCCGAACATCTTCCAAGGTTGTTTGACCGGTTTTACCGTGCGGATCCTTCACGCCAACGTAAAGGCGACGGAGCTGGGTTAGGTCTAGCCATTGTCAAATCGATTATTGATACACATGGCGGCACCATTACTGCAAAAGATGAGGATGGACAAATGGTTTTTGAGATCGCACTTCCTAAAGCCACGGTTTAATAAAATATTAGTTATCAATAATACCCGATACGATTGCGAAGGAGCTTTTATTGCAACGTGAATCACGCTTATGTTGATAGCCACATCGGTATGAGACATGTCTGGTCATGGATTTTTCTCGTCAGACGCGGCGGCATACATATCAGCGCCATTGCACTGATCTGTATGTGATTCCCAACTTTGCTTCATGCTCAGAGCATTTTCCGCAGAGTATTGTCATGCAATATATAGTGATGCCACAAGGCAGCCAGAGCATGCAGGCCAATTACGTAATAGAAGATATTCCCCAGTAGCTCATGAGTATCCTTAGCTAGTGGAGCAAGCGCCACATTGGCACCGACCACCGAAAAGGACCAGCCCGAGCCCATCAGGATTACCGGGTGTCCTTCCAAGTTGAAGATTAAGATCCCAAGCAAGGGCTGCACGATGATGAATGCATAAAGAGCGATATGCGCCACTTTGGCGAGCAAATTCATCACGGCTGAACCGGGTTCACCTGGCGGTGGAGTGTGAGTTAGTCGCCAGCCCACCCGCACAAGCGACAGACTCAGCACGAAAAGCCCAGCCCACACATGTATCCCGGTCCAGAATTCACGTGTGTCGCTACCTTTGGGACCGCGCACATTGATCGCCACATAGGCGATAACCACCAACAAGAAAATCGCCCAGTGCATAAAAATCGCGGGCTTGTTATAGCGGACGATTACGCGATCTCCTTGGGATATTGAGGATGTCATTTTCATTTGAATTCCGTGCGTATAAAAGCACTCATCTGCGATTTTGGAAAAATAACTATGGTGTGATCGCTTTCTTTTCCTATCTACTTTTCAACGACCTAATCACTGTCGGCGTTCCCGAATCCTGGGTAAATTTCCTGGTGTCTGACGATTTTCCAGATTCTGGCTGGCGGAACATTCAAAAGTACCGTATCCAGTTGGTGTGCTCGCAGTCCGAGTCTGTCCAGCAAGCGCAGCGGAATCGGACAGCGCCAGCCATAAGAAAAAAGATACAGGGCGCCATTTTCCCGTAGCGCACCGAATGCTCCTTGCAGTATGCGAAATTGCTGCTTTATTGACATGTTCCGCAGCGGCAGGCCGCAGACTGCCGCCCCTGTTGTGTTATTCAAACCTATGGGCATAAGGTGGAGCCGGCATGCATCGATACATAACACTTGGGCTCGGGGAAATTTAGCGTGCAAATTACTCGCAAAAAACGGATCAACTTCGACTAACACTAGGTCTTGAGGCGAGACGCCACGTTCAATGATTTTTTGCGTAAAAACGCCCGTACCACACCCCAGCTCAAGAATAGGGGCGTGCGCCGAACTGATTTCACGCGTAATGGCGGCACATAACGCAGGCGCAGAGGGCAAAATCGCGCCCACCTTGGCCGGATGTTCCCGCCAGCCCTTCAAAAACAGCAAACCGTCTGACACGGCATTGTTGTGGGCTAGTTGATAAAGAACCAAACTTACGGCTTTCGCCCATAAAGGAAAGGGAGTGCGCGATAGCGTTTTTGAAAAAGGCATCATTTATTCTCGCAGTGAATTTTCTAGCCGTTCGAGGCTGATGTACACCACGATAGGGCTGCACACTTAGGACAGGCTTAGATTGACCGGATCGCCGCAACATGGCGAAACACCACTCTGACGCGTAAGCCTGCGGTCGGCTCTTCGCCTCCTGCGCGGTCCAGCGTTACTGTTGTGCCCATGCGTGCCGCAATCGCCGCAACAATGGACAGTCCCAGGCCGGAGCCCACCTCGTCATTGCCCAGTACGCGATAGAACGGATCGAACACCCGCGTACGCTCTTCCTTGGGAATGCCCGGACCTGTGTCATCTACCTGCAGGACTACGTGACCGTCAGCGCTATGGACGGACAAATCGACTCGTCCACCTTCAGGGGTGTACCTGATGGCGTTCTCGACGATATTCTTGACCAAAATTTTCAAGTCAATTTCGGACGCCCATACCACGGCGCTGGCATCGCCAATCACGCCCAAGTCGATATGCTTGGCCTGGGCTAAGGGGATTAAATCTTCGAGCACTTGGCGAAAAACGTGGTCAAGGGAAACGTCGCTGACTTGTCGGTCATCCAACTCTTGCGCGCGGGCCAATGCCAGTAGTTGCTCCAGCAACGCTCGTGCTCGTCGCAAGCCATTCTGCAATACCCCGAGCCTTTGCTTTGCCTGAGCCGACATATCGGCGGCGCCCAACAGCTCGGCCTGAAGAGAAAGCGCCGTCAGTGGTGAACGAAGCTCATGGGCTGCGTCAGCCACAAAACGGCGCTGCAGTGCAACCGATTGCTCAACGCGAAACAATAGCTGATTAATTTCGCTGACAAAGGGACGAATTTCCGAGGGAATGCGCGCCTCGTTGAGCGCGGTCAAATCCTGCTCTGAGCGCTGACTCAGTTCTGATGCCAATTGTTTTACGGGTTTGAACATTTGACGAATTAATACGCCCACGAGCAACAACAGGATAGGAACAAGAATCACAAACGGCAAAAGTGTTCTTAATGCGCTATCACGAGCGATTTCATCTCGTGCGGTCGTGCGTTGGCCTATCGCCACCCGAGAACCGGCGGTAGACGTGGCTATAAACAGTCGCCATGCTTCGTCGTGTATGCGCAACGTCTGGATGCCATCGGGCAGATTTGCAGGCAAGGCGAGGGCGGAATCTCGTGATACGGCCAAGGGCGCATTGCGGTCAGGCAGCGCTTGCACAACAATCCGCGATTCAGGGTCGGTATCGGGTACCTCTTGAGGCAGCGGAGCCTGGCTGACAGGCAGTGGGTAGCGGTGGATTAGTGCTGCCATTTGCCGCAACTGATCATCTTGCAATTCATTCGCCTCATGAAAAGCGGAGGCGAACGAGAATACGCCAGCGGCGATAGCAATGCCCAGAATGACTGTTGAGAGCCAGAATGAAAGTCGAAGCTGCAACGATTGCTTTATTTTGCTTTGGAAACCATCCATCCCATACCCCTAACGTTCTTGATGACATCCTTGCCCAGCTTCTTGCGAAGGGAGTGGATCAGGAATTCCACCGCATTGCTTTCGACTTCTTCGTTCCAGCCGTATAGGCGATCTTCCAATTCCACCCGTGACAAAATAGCCCCAGGACGAATCATCAAGGCATGCAACAGAGAATATTCTCGTGCGGACAAATGACTGGTCGTGCCGTTCAGCCGCACCTCTCGGGTGACGGGATCCAGGGTAAGTACTCCATTGGACAGTGTGGGGCCGGACACGCCACCCTTGCGGCGAGTGACAGTGCGCATCCTTGCCAACAACTCGGCCATCTCGAACGGCTTTAATATGTAATCGTCCGCGCCACCGTCCAGCCCTCGCAGGCGATCTTCCAGTCCGTCACGCGCCGTAACGATCAATACAGGGACAGGATTATCGTGGGCGCGAATCACGCGCAGCACCTCCAGCCCATCTTTGCCGGGTAAACCTAGATCGAGCAACACAAGGCCATAGTTTTGAACCTGCAGCGTGGTCAAGGCCTCCGCCCCATTGCGGACCCAGTCCACCGCATAGGTGGCATCTTTAAGCGCCTGCTCAATAGCTTCGCCGATCATCCGGTCGTCTTCGACTAGTAGCACGCGCATTGCTTCGCCTTCGATGTCTAAGAGGTAGGTTCAAACCATTTACCGGATATGCGCACGTTGCGCCGACCCACGATAATGTTGCCAAGTAGCATAAACGATACACGTCCCCAGAAGAGCCACCAGAATAAGCGACGAGTTGACGGTGCCGACGCCCAAGCCACCACTTTCCAACGGCTTGGTAAACAAATCGCCGAAGGTAGCACCAAAGGGCCGTGTAAGCACAAAGGCAAACCAGAATATAGCTACTTTGGAAAACCGAGTGTAGAAAGCTGCCAGCGCCAAAACAACGAGCAGTCCACCGATGAGCAAAGCGCCTCCCGCAAATCCGAGACCCGACGTGTCGGCAAAGAAGTCGCCCAATGCCGTACCCAAGGTATTGGAGCACAGGATAGCGATCCAATACAGCAGTTCGGTCTTGGATGATTTGATTTTATCTACCGCCAGCGGCTGGCCGCTCATACGCCAGAATGCGAAAATCGCGAGCAATATCCCGAGCAAAATAGCGGAGCCCTGAAGATAGCCCAGTTGCAGCGTGCGATCCATATAGTCTGAGATGGTCGTGCCCACCATGGTGGTTGAGAGAATCACGCTCCAATACAAGACAGGATGGTATTTTTTGGCAAGTAATTGCGGTATGACCGTGAGCAGAAAAAAGCCGAACAGGACAAGGGAACTGACTGCATAGCCTAGATTCAACGTCATGGAAAGCAAGTCGCCGGAGGTCTCTCCTAGCGTCGTGGCCGCTATCTTCATGATCCAAAATAGCAGCGTAATGGGAGCAAGCTTGTTCATTGTTCATTATCCAGAGGAAAGTGGCGGCCGATAGCCTGCAAGAAACTACCTTGATGCACGCCACGTAGGCAAAGAAGACTTAAGCTATGTCGCCACGAGCGCAAGCTTCATTTCTGCGAGTAACGGTCAAATACCCCACAAGGGCGAGAATGGTCAGAAGAAAAAGCGCACTTGTTCCGATTGTTCCCAGACCCAAGCCTCCATTGGCCGTGGGTTGAGATAGAAAATCGCCGCAAGAAGCACCAAACGGACGCGTCAGAATATAAGCAATCCAGAACGCAGCGACAGCATTGGCTTTAAAGAGGTAGTACGTAATGGTTACCAAGGCGATTAGCCCACCGAAGATCAAAGTCGATGGGGCGTAACCCAGTTGTAGCCCTTCGGCAGCAAGGTCGCCGGCTGCGGTGCCCAACGCAAATGTGAAGAGGATGGCCGCCCAGTAAAAGAGCTCACGCTTGGTCGTATATATTGAATGGATCGAAAGCGTTTTTTCGCTGAGATACCAACAAACGAACGTCGCGATTAGAGTCACGCTAAATAGCGTTGTAGTGGTTTGCAGCGTTACGCCAAAATTATCGACAAGGTTATCGGTCAGCAGTGTTCCAAAAATACTGAGCAAGACGACCGTGAGCCAGTAAATCCAAGGAACGTACTTGTTAGTACGAATCTGAACAACGAGAAAAGCCAACAACAGCATCCCCATAACGATGGAAGTACCGGTTAAACCCAGATGTAAATTGACATTCAGAAAGTCGGCGGCTGTTTCCCCTACCGTGGTCGCCAAAATCTTGATGATCCAGAAGTAGATTGTGATTTCGGGAACTTTATTAAGCATTGCCCGGGTGCTTGGGTTTATAGATAGATTCATGACGACTCGCATAAAGTAGGAGTATGGCTAGCCCGGAAGTCACTACCCCACGCGCCGCCAGACTGAGGTTCAGACAGCACTATTGCTTCATCCAACCGCGGCGAATGAACGGCGCAAAGAGCACGCGGTAGACGGCCGTAATCAAACGCAACGCAGGCTCTACCAATCGATACCCCTCTCGTGCACACAACCAGGCGCTAAATCCCGCGACCATTGCGGCTCCTGCCATATCAAGAGGAAAATGAACCCCAAGATAGATACGGGCCCAGGCAATGGGCAATCCCAGCAAAGCTAGGGTCGCACCGGCAGCACGTGTGCGGCGATGCATCAGAAAGCTGAACGAGACAGCCCACAGTAAGGTCAGATGGTCACTTGGAAACGATGAGTCAGCCACATGTGACATTAGGGTATGGCCTAATCCCATCATAAAGGGCCTGGGGTGCTGCCACACCAAGCCAATCATCTGATTAATCAGTAGCGCGGCCAATCCCGATGCCGTCGCCTCCAGCATCAGACGGCGTATGCTTTCGTTTCCTCGTAACCAACCCAATATCAGGACCGCGGGAGCGATCCATATGGCGTAGTCCGCCAACCCTTGAGCGAGCATCACCAACGCCACGCTCGGGTGTTCGGAAGCGTTCAGAAACAAGAAGAGTGCTTGATTGATTTTTTCCACAACAGCCCCCAGCAATGGATCACCGCCGACATGCGGTTACATGCGGCGATGACCCAGCCTCGATTTAGTCTTTTTTATCGTGGCTGTCATCCTGGTCGACCTTGTCTTGGGTAGACGAGATCACGGTACCTTTGTCGGCATCGACTTTTACGTCGTAGACCTTAGTACCGCTTGCTACCTCCACATCGTAGGCCCAGCCACTTTTAGTATCTTCGTACTCGGCGTGAACCGCCTTGCCGTTGACATGTTGCTCGGCCGCCGTAATGGCCTGCGTAAGCGAGATTTTTGCCTTACTAATGGCTAAGGCATCGTTTTCAAGACTGGTGGCGCTTGTGGCGGCATAGCCTACCGCAGTGGCCGAAGCTAAAATGGCAGCGGCAAGGACGCTTTTCGTATAACGGGACATGGTCATTCTCCAAATAAAAGTACGCAGACAGTTGCGTTAGGATGGAGAATACGGAGCCTGACTTAGCTGAAACTGAGCATTAACAACAAATATCAGGGTCCACCATGCTGAATTACCTTATCGAGCTTGTCACCCGGGCGGGGCATTGGGGCTACTTGATCATTTTTCTGGGCGCCACACTGGAATCGGCCGCTTTTTTGGGCGTCATAGTACCTGGAGAAAGCCTGGTTCTGGTTGCAGGCTTTTTAGCGGCACAAGGCGTTTTTGACCTCGATGTATTGATCATGGTGATCGCAATTGGCGCGGCTCTGGGCGATAGCCTGGGTTATGAAATGGGCAGATACCTGGGCCGACCAGCGCTGCTGCACTATGGAACGCGTTTCGGGCTCACTGAAGAACGCATCGCAAGAGCAGACGCTTTTTTCACACGCCATGGGGGCAAGGCGGTTTTTCTTGGGCGATTTGTCGGATTTGCCCGCGCATTGGTGCCTTTCTTGGCCGGCTCGTCCAAGATGCCATATCGACGCTTTCTGCCCTATAACGTGATGGGTGCGCTGCTGTGGTCGGTCGCTGTAACTCTGCTTGGATATTTTCTTGGCGCAAGTTGGCAGCTCGCAGCTGGGTGGATAGGAAAGGCAAGCGCTATCCTGGGCGGTATCCTGGCATTTGCGCTGGGCTTGGTATGGTTGTGGCGCTGGGCAATGCGCCATGAGGCGGCGCTGCGCTCGACATGGTCTCGATTTTTGCTGCGACCGCTTGTTGCGGCGTTATGTCATCGCTTTGAACCGCAACTGGCGTTCATTAGGGCAAGGCTTTCTCCCAACGGCTATTTGGGGTTACGCCTATCTGTGGGCGCTGGCATTCTTATTGCGGCAAGTTGGTTATTTGGTGGTATCGCAGAAGATGTGGTGACTGGCGACCCGATCACAGTCATGGACATGCATATCGCGCACTGGCTGCATGCGCATGCAGCGCCATGGTTGACGCAAGGCATGCAAATGATATCCATGCTGCACGACACCATGGCAATCACCATAATGACCATGATGTTTGCCGCGATCCTCATCGCGAAACGATATTGGTACTGGTTGCTGAATTTGATCTTGGCGGTACCGGGCGGCATGCTCGTCAATGTCTTGATGAAACAAGCATTTCAGCGTGCGCGCCCCTCCTTCGACCATCCATTGGTTAGCCTTGGCAGTTATAGTTTTCCGAGCGGCCATACCGCGGCTAGTACGTTGTTCTATGGAATGCTCGCCGCATTGATTATGACCAAAACAGATTCATGGAGCTTACGTGTATGGACGGCTCTTTTGGCATTTGCCCTTATCACTCTTGTCGCCTTTAGCCGACTGTATCTGGGCGCCCATTATTTGAGCGATGTCCTGGCTGCCCTTGCGGAGGGTCTTGCGTGGCTTGCGCTCTGTCTAACAGCAACTCATACCTATTGGCAGCAGAAACAACAAAAATATCTTTAATTGACTAAGAGTCGGTACATCCAGATGCTTGTTTCTTTCGTATAGGTCTCTATGTGAGGCAATTTCACCTGTCCGCTTTGGTTCTGATGATCGGAAGCTTATCGTGACGCGTTTAATTTAGCGGTGCCAGCAACGGGACATGGTCTGGAGTTGTGGTTAATAGCGAAGGAGAAAAAGCCGGAATCATTGGGTTCAGTCAAGCCTCAAGCCAGCACGTTGACCAGTCTGAACAAAATCCGTTTGACGCCTGAAGTCACTCTCGCCATAAGTCGGAGCTAACCGATGGATCGCGAATGGGCCAGCCCACGGGTACAGTGCACGCACGATCGCGTAATCAACAGAGACTTCGAGAACCTCGCCATGAAAATAAGCGTGCAGGTGCAGCCCCACCGCGCGGCAAATCACTGCCCAGTAAGCTTTTGCTTTAGTTCGCGCCTTTCTTGTGCATCCAGAGTCAAATTGGCAGTCGGACGGGCCAGTAGACGCGCAATACCGATAGGTTCTCCCGTTTCATCGCACCAACCATATTTTCCCGAATCGATCCGGGTGATCGCTTGTTGCACCTTTTTAAGCAGCTTTTGCTCACGATCGCGCGTGCGCAGTTCAAGTCCATACTGTTCCTCAATCGTGGCACGATCGGTCGGGTCAGAGACGAATTCGGTTCCTCGCAAGTTGTCCGATGTGGCATCGGCATTCGCTAAGATGACCCGTTCTAGCTCTTTTAGGCGATTCCTAAAGAATCCGAGCTGTTCAACGTTCATATAATCAGATGCGGGCATGGCAAGTAGCTCTTCTTCAGTCAGCAAACGCCCGGATTCAATAATGTGTGTTGTTTTACCTACCATGATGTCTCTCCTTTTCATCTGCCATATAGTTAGCAAGCAGCATACCGTAGAGCCGAAGAAACATAAGCACCGCCCTTACGAACAATGGTTAAGTGCCCCGATCATGTGAGGAAAGGTGAGTTTTTACAGGAAGTAAGGTGAGAGTCTACAGGAATAAACCTCAATAAAATCAATAACTAACGCGTCTCTTTTTAACGACGCCAGCGTTTTTTGTTCGCTTTTTTGTTCATTTCTATTGCTGCGCTCATCGCCGTTTGATAGTCTGGAACTGTAGACAACACCCGTACCCCTTAACGCGCTTTCCGACACGACTTTGAGACGCATCATGAACCGCTACCGGCATACGTCCACCACCTCTTGTATGAGCACCATGATGATGACCATTGAATCCGCGTGCGCGGGGATGTGACGAAGCTACTTCTTTTATTAAGTATGTCACTCACAAGCCCCGCCACACAGCGGGGCTTGTTGCTTTACCGTTTCGCTAACACTGAACGCTTTGGAGTTTTCCATGTTGCCAACTATGCATCCCGTGCGTGATCCAGCTCCTTCTGGATAGTTTCTCAATTCCGAGAAAGGCGCTCACCGTGTAGCACTTAAACGCCGCCACACCTCTTTTCATATTCCCAGTCGGATTTTATCGGAGACCCATCATGGCCGAGGATCTCGCTCGTCTCGACGAGCTATTTGTAAAACATTTGCGCCTTTTTTCGAAGCGGCCATTGCCCTTTGGACTTGAGGTCCATGCCGGCTGGACTGATTTGCTCGACACTCTCTTGTCACGCATCGAGACGATCCTTGACGACATACCGGATGCCTCGTTTGAGATCCTGCAGGTCAAGGAAAAGTTCGGCACGCTGCGCTTCTATTACCAAATCGATAATGCATCCGATACCGCTACGGCGGCGATTCGTCAGGCCGTCGAGGCCACCGCAGCGGCTAGTAGCTTTTGCTGCGAACGGTGCGGCGCATCTGGCCAACTGGATAGTAAAAATGGTTGGATGCGAGTGCGTTGCAGGACCTGCGATGACGACTAATCCGTTGATATCGGAAAGGACATGACATGAACGTCACTGACTTTAAAGCCTTCTTGAGCCAATTCCTCGACGAAGAAAGCCTTAGACGGCATTTCGGCGCTGAGCCTGTGCACGCCGAATTGCACGCACCGTTTAACAACTTCCTCGATGACGACCTATTTACCTTGTTAAGCCGCAATACTGATATTCTGCCCGAACGATTGGCACTACTTCAGTCTCATCTGAAGGTGGTCAGTGATACCAGACAGCGGCGCCACCTGCGCGCCGAAGCCGCGGTCTCCCTGGGACGTTATATGCGCGAGCGCTCCGGAGATCCGTCGCACAAGTGCGAGCATGGCCCGTCAGCGAAGCTCTGGTTCTCCCTGGCTGCGGAACTCAATAGTGTGCTGGGTGCGTGGGAACTCGCTAATGAGCATCTAGCCGATAGGAGACTTATAGTGCGGTACGGCTATCCGACCTATCTGCTGCCTCAACTTGCACACACGACACAGACCAAATTGTCCGCTCGATTCGGATCGGACGCCGAGACAACCCTAGCCTGGTTGCGGGGCATCCATTTATCACTACCTCATGTGCAAAATGGATTCAAATACTGGCAGCTCGAGACGTTAGAGGCGGCCTTGGCTTGCATCGTAAATTGGCTCACCTTAATGCCCAAGCCCGTACTCGGGCGAAGAGTGCGCCTGCAACCCAGAGCTGTCGATGAGCGCCTAGAAGCGATGAAATGGATCTGGCCATTATGGAAGCGCCTTATCGAGGCTGCCAACCATCGCGATCACAACGACGATGCGCGCCACCAGTATCTGATCGCGCAAATCGACGCGGTACGCTTGTTTTTGACAGAGGCGGAGGCGGGCGCATCAGATAACCCCTTCGAGCGCCGTCAGCGAACCTCATTACAGTCGCCGACGGCGCCCATCACAGGGGAAAGCGTGGTCGTTATCCCGGGATCGATCGCGCCCAGTGCGGAAAAGAGCGAGTCGGTTTACCTCGCACAATATGAGGTCTTACGTGTTAGCGCCGATGTAATACTGACCCACTGCGCCGGAGTAAAACTGACCCACTTGGGCGAATATGGTGGTTTTTTGGCCGCCGACTATGTTGA
>NZ_FQXE01000028.1 GCF_900129885.1 Pollutimonas bauzanensis
TTGCCGCCGTCAGCGTCGTCTTGCCGTGGTCAACGTGCCCAATCGTGCCTACGTTTACGTGGGGTTTGGTACGTTCGAACTTACCTTTTGCCATGATTTATTCCATCAATGTTTTCAGGAAACAAAAATTTTACCCGCCCACCATACAAGATGGGCGGGACCTATATATTACTTACCGCGAGCGGTAATCACTTCGTCAGCTACATTCTTAGGAGCTTCGGCGTAGTGCTTGAACTCCATGGTGTAGGTCGCGCGACCTTGCGTTTGTGAACGCAGAGTAGTCGAGTAACCAAACATTTCGGCCAAGGGTACTTCCGCCTTGATAAGCTTTCCGCCACCGACCATGTCATCCATGCCCTGGACCATGCCGCGGCGCGAGGACAAATCGCCCATCACGTTGCCGGCGTAATCTTCAGGCGTTTCGACTTCGACAGCCATCATGGGTTCGAGCAGCACAGGGCTGGCCTTGCGCATGCCGTCCTTGAATGCCATGGAGGCAGCCATACGGAAGGCGTTTTCATTCGAGTCGACGTCGTGGTACGAACCGAAGAACAGCGTGACCTTGACATCGACCACCGGGTAGCCGGCAACCACGCCAGCCGGCAGGGTTTCCTGGATGCCCTTGTCAACCGCGGGGATGTATTCGCGAGGAACCACACCGCCCTTGATGGCGTCGACGAACTCATAGCCGCCACCGGGAGGCAGGGGCTCGAGCTTGAGCACCACGTGGCCGTACTGGCCGCGACCGCCGGACTGCTTGACGAACTTGCCTTCGATTTCTTCGCAAGTCTTGCGTATGGTTTCGCGATAGGCCACCTGTGGCTTGCCCACGTTGGCTTCCACGCCGAACTCGCGGCGCATGCGGTCAACCAGCACTTCCAGGTGAAGCTCGCCCATGCCCGAAATAATGGTCTGGCCGGATTCTTCGTCGCTGCGTACGCGGAAGGAAGGATCTTCTTGTGCAAGGCGCGACAGCGCGATGCCCATTTTTTCCTGGTCGGCTTTGGTCTTGGGCTCGACAGCCTGTGAAATCACGGGTTCCGGGAACTCCATGCGCTCGAGCAGGATGTGCGAATCGAGATCGCACAGCGTTTCGCCGGTGGTCACGTCTTTCAGACCCACCACGGCGGCGATATCGCCCGACAGCACTTCCTTGATTTCGGCGCGGTTATTGGCGTGCATCTGCAAAATGCGGCCGATACGTTCTTTCTTGCCCTTGATAGGGTTATAGACCGTTTCGCCGGATTTCAAGACGCCCGAATACACGCGCACGAAAGTCAGCTGGCCCACGAACGGGTCGCTCATCAGCTTGAACGCCAACGCCGAGAACTTGGCGCCGTCGTCGGCCGGCAGATGAACGGGATTGCCCTCGTCGTCCGTGCCTTCGACCGGAGGAATATCCACTGGCGAAGGCAGGTAGTCGATGACGGCGTCAAGCATGCGCTGAACGCCTTTGTTCTTGAACGCCGTGCCGCAAAGCATGGGCTGGATTTCACCCGCGATGGTGCGCGTGCGAATGCCGAGGTTGATTTCGGCTTCGGTCAGCGAACCCGTTTCCAGGTATTTGTCCATCAGTTCTTCGGACGACTCGGCGGCCGACTCGAGCAGCTTTTCGTGCCATTCATTGGCCTGGTCGACGAGTTCGGCGGGAATGTCGATATATTCGAACTTCATGCCCTGGCTGGCGTCATCCCAGATGACGCCTTTCATCTTGACCAGGTCGACGACGCCGGTGAAAGTGTCTTCGGAGCCGATCGGGATGACGATAGGCACGGGGTTGGCCTTCAGGCGCAGCTTGAGCTGGTCATAGACCTTGAAGAAGTTCGCGCCGGTGCGATCCATCTTGTTGATGAACGCCAGGCGGGGCACGCCGTACTTGTTGGCCTGGCGCCATACGGTTTCCGACTGGGGTTGTACACCGCCCACGGCGCAATACACCATGCAGGCGCCATCGAGCACGCGCATGGAACGTTCGACTTCGATCGTGAAGTCGACGTGTCCCGGGGTGTCGATGATATTGATGCGATGCTCGGCGTACTGGCCGGCCATACCGCTCCAGAATGCCGTCGTGGCCGCCGAAGTAATGGTGATGCCGCGCTCTTGTTCCTGCTCCATCCAGTCCATGGTGGCGGCGCCATCATGGACTTCACCGATTTTGTGGCTGACGCCGGTATAGAACAAAATACGCTCGGTGGTCGTCGTTTTCCCTGCATCGATGTGCGCGGAAATACCAATATTGCGATAGCGCGAAATGGGGGTTTTGCGGGCCATAATAAAAATGTCCTTAGATTACCAACGGAAATGGCTGAATGCCTTGTTGGCCTCTGCCATCTTGTGCGTGTCTTCGCGCTTTTTCATTGCTCCGCCACGGCCCTCGGAGGCGTCAAGCAATTCGCCGGCCAGGCGCAAATCCATCGACTTTTCGCCACGCTTCTTGGCTGCTTCACGCAACCAGCGCATGGCCAGCGCCAGGCGGCGCACAGGGCGCACTTCAACCGGCACTTGATAGTTCGCACCACCGACACGGCGGCTTTTCACTTCAACGAGAGGCTTGATGTTGTTGATGGCGAGATTGAAAACCTCGATAGGCTCTTTGCCAGTTTTAGCCTGGATCTGGGCAAAAGCGCCGTAGACAATACGTTCCGCTACCGCTTTCTTGCCAGACAACATAACAACGTTCATGAATTTGGCAAGATCTACGCTGCCAAATTTTGGATCGGGGAGAATTTCACGCTTGGGAACTTCGCGACGACGAGGCATTTTAACTTCCTTGTGACAGTTCAGTTGAACCGTTTTTACACGGCCACGACCCTTTATAGGAAAGGATCACTTACATGCTATGGGCGCACGCCCACGGCTGCACTGATGCGACCAGACGAGCTGGACTAGGGAAAACTTAGGCTTTTTTCGGGCGTTTCGCACCGTACTTGGAGCGCGATTGCTTGCGGTCTTTGACACCTTGCAAGTCAAGCGAACCACGGACGATGTGGTAACGGACACCTGGCAAATCCTTGACACGGCCGCCGCGAACAAGAACCACCGAGTGTTCCTGCAAGTTGTGGCCTTCGCCGCCGATGTACGAAATGACTTCGAAACCGTTGGTTAGGCGCACCTTGGCGACTTTACGCAAAGCCGAGTTAGGTTTTTTGGGGGTTGTGGTGTACACGCGAGTGCAGACACCGCGGCGCTGAGGGCAGTTTTCGAGCGCGGGGCTCTTGCTGTTCTCGCGACTTACTTCGCGCGGCTTGCGCACGAGTTGGCTAATGGTTGGCATGACCTTTACGCATCCTGTGACTTTTACGCATTCGGTACTTGCGTACTGATTTACGTATTTGAATGAGACGCCTGCTGCTATAGGCCCGGCATATTGCCAGGCCTGAAAGGAGCCTCAGGCGGTTTGCGCAAAAACCGCCAGACACGAAAAACGTAAAAGAGCGGGTCTTGCGGCAATTCTTGCTGTTGCTATTGCTGTTGCGTTACTACTGCGCTATTGCTAGCCTAACAAAGGTATTTTTGGCAAATAAACCCTTTGATAAGCTCGCCATCGTAGCACGGCAAAGAAGAAAAGGTCAAGGCGCATGCCGGCCAAGATAATAATTATGGGCCCGCTGCGGCTATCCGCCCGCCGGGGCCTGCTCGACATGCTACTACCGGTATCGTAACATTACCGCACTCCTCACTAAAGCAAGCAAGTTTGCCACCACAATGAATATAGCTTCCCTCGAAGACGATCCCGCCCAGGCGCAGCTAATCCACCACACACTTGTCTGCAACGGCCACGACTGCACGGTTTTCAGCCAGGGGAAGGACTTGCTCGCGGCCTTGTCCCGCTCGCCGGCTTTCGATCTGTTATTGCTGGACTGGCAAATACCCGACATCAATGGCATAGATGTGGTCCGATGGGTGCGCGCCAACCTGGGCCATGCGATACCCGTCATGTTCCTTACCAGCCGCACCCTGGAAGAAGACCTGGTGACGGGCCTCGAGGCCGGCGCCGACGACTACATGATCAAGCCCATACGCCAGGGCGAACTGCTGGCCCGCGTGAACGCCCTGCTGCGCCGCCATAACCCCGTCGGATCGCGCGAGCAGCCCTTCATTTGCGGCGCCTATGAAATCGATCCCTCTATCGACGCGATCCGCCTCCAGGGCCGCAAAATAGAACTTGCGCCCAAGGAATATGAACTCGCGCTGCTGCTTTTCCGCAACCCGGGCAGGCTGTTTTCGCGGGACGTCCTGAGCAGCAGCGTCTGGAATCGTGAAATTCCCGCCACATCGCGTACGCTGGACACCCATCTTTCCAACCTGCGCCGCAAGCTCCAACTGGGCGCCGAACATGGCGTGCGCCTGAATTCCTCATACGCCCTGGGCTATCGCCTGGAACTGACCGCCGACAATTACTTACCCTAGGCCATGATGAGTCCGTCCCTCATGCTGCACCGCTCGCTACTCGCATTCATGGCTGGCGCCCTGCTCGCCCTGGCTTCAACACCGGCCCCGGCCCAACCGTCCGGCGCCCGCGGCGGCAATTTCCTTTACCGGGCCATGCCCGGCGACACGCTCATCGAACTGGCCCAGCGATTCACCGATAATCCGGCCAACTGGAGCACGCTGCAAAGCCTGAATTCGGTGCAGGACCCGACCCGCCTGAGCATAGGCCGCGAACTGAAGATACCGTTCTCCCTGATACCCGAACTGCCCTCGCAAGCGCAGGTCAGCCACATTGCCGGCGAGGTCGACGCCGATGGGGAGTCGACCGGCATCAAGGCCGTCCTGGCCGAAGGCGACTCCCTGCGCACAGGCCCCGACGGTTTCGTGACATTGGTCCTGGCCGACCGCAGCGTCATATCCGTGCCGGCGGGGTCGTCGCTGCGCATCGAGCGGCTGCGCGTATTCAAGGGCACCGGGCTTATCGATGCCATTTTCGATATACGCGATGGCTCGCTGGAATCCAGCGTTGCGCCGCAAGACACCGGCGTGGGCCGATTCGAGATCCGCACGCCGGTAAGCATCACGGGCGTGCGCGGCACCCGCTTGCGCGTGCGGGCCTCCGCCGATGGCTCGCAAAGCGAGGTCTTGTCCGGCAGCGCCCAGCTCAGCGCGGGCCCCGACGGTGAAGCCGTCGTGCGCCAGGACCAGGGGGCCGCCGTCGACGCTCAAGGCAAGCTGCTGGGCGTGCGGGCCTTGCTGCCGGCTCCCCGGCTCGCGCCGGCCGTCCGCGGCGGCCAGGGATGGACCTTGTCTTTCGCGCCCGTTCCGGGCGCCGCGTCCTATCTGGTGCGCGTGGCCGCCAACCAGGCGGGCACCGAGCTGCTTTCCAGCCGCCAGTTCGATTCGCCCGAAATAAGCTTCAGCGCCCCGGGCCCCGGCACCTATTACGCGGTGGTGCGCGCCATCGATAGCGACGGGGTGATGGGCAAAGATGCGGTCCAGCCATTTCTCGGCCAGTCCTTGCTGAAGACGTCGGATGGCTCGGGCATTCACAGCGGCTACGGCCAATTCGTGCTTCTGACGGACTACTGATGCCTCGTTCCGCCGGGAGAACGGACGCGAATTTCTGGGGTGGCCTGGAACGGCGCATACGCGCGGAATGGCTGCTGGCGACCCTGGCCATGATGCTCTTCACGATGGCGCTGAGCTACTTCAGCGATAGCATCGGGTTCTCGCGCCTGAATCACGCCTTCTACGACAAGACGCTGGCGGCCGCGGTCCATGCGGTCGACAGCAAGGACATCGTCATAGTCGCGATCGACGACGGGAGCATCGACCAGATCGGCTACTGGCCCTGGCGGCGATCCGTGCACGCGCAACTGTTGGCCAGGCTGGGGCAGGCCCGGGCGGTAGGCCTGGACCTGGTTTTCAGCGAAGTCAACCCCGCCTATCCGCAAGACGATGAGCAATTGGCCCAGGCAGTCCGCCATCACGGCAAAGTCGTATTGCCGCTGGTGCTGGACGAGGCCGGCGGCAGCGCCCTTGCGCCGCTGGCGCCGTTGGCCGGAGCCGCCAGGCAGATGGGATACATCAATATATACCCCGATGAGGACGGCGTAATCCGCTCGCTCACCCTGGAGCGGACTCTGGCCTCGGGCGAAAAGGTCGAACACTTCGTCATCGCCCTGATGCGCGCCACGCATGAGCCGGCCCAGCCCGCCGCGCCGCGGCAAGCCGGCTCGGCGCCCTTGCTCCTGCCTTATGCCGGGACCCCCGGCCACTTCACGATATATCCGTACGCGCAGGTGCTCAATGGACAGATCCCTGAATCGGATTTCAAGGGCAAGTATGTGCTGGTCGGCTCTTGGGGCTCGGGATTGGGCGATGCCTTTCCCACGCCGCTATCCCGCCAGGGAGAAAGCATGTCCGGGGTGGAGATCCTGGCCAACGGGCTGCAAAGCGCCCTGCGGCGCCACTGGATAAGCAGCCCGGGGCGCTGGCAGACGGCGCTGCTTTCCACCCTGCCGGTGCTGCTGATATGCCTGGTATTGCGCCGCCTGTCGCCCCGGCGTTCCTTTCTGCTGGCCATGGCGGTGCTGTTCCTGGTGTTCGCAGCAAGCTGGCTGCTGATGCGCTATGCCAGCGTCTGGATACCGGTGACCGCCAGCCTTGTCGGCACCTTGCTGGCCTATCCGGTGTGGAGCTGGCGCAGCCAGGAAGCAGCCCTGCAGCATATCGATCGCGAACTGCAAGCCTTGAGCGCGGAACAGCCCGCGGTCGGCAATGCCTTGTCGCCGGGCGAGCCCTCGCGGCGCGACGGCTCGCTTTCGGCCCGCGTAACCCATCTGCACAGCGCCATAGCGCAGTTGCGCCACGCGCAGCGCAAGCGCGAAGAAACCTTGCAGTTTCTTTCGCACGATATGCGCGCCCCGCAAAATTCCATCCTGGCCCTGACGCAATTGCAGGACCAGGCCGAGAGCGCCATGCCCCAGGCGGAATTGCTGCGGCGGATCGATCGCTATGCCCACAAGACCCTGGGGCTGGTCGACGGCTTCGTGCAGCTGGCCCGCGCGGAAGCCGCGGGACTGCGCAACGAGGCGCTGGACCTGGTCGAGCTGGTCGAACTGGGCTGCGACGACTTCTGGGCGCAAGCCCGGCAACGCCACATCCGCATCGTGATCGCGGAGCATCCCGACGCGGCATGGATACGCGGCGACGAGGCGCTGCTGCGGCGGGCCTGGTGCAACCTGGTCGACAACGCCATCAAGTACAGCCCCGACCATAGCGAGATCCACTGCCGCATCGTGCGCGACCGGAATGATTGGCTGGCGATTATCCGCGATCAAGGCAGGGGCATCAGCGCGGCGCAGCAGGCGACGCTGTTCACGCCCTTCATTCGCGCAAACGAAGACAAGCCCGGCAATCCCTCGGGTGTCGGGCTCGGCCTGGCGCTGGTCATGGCGGTGGCCACCCGGCATGGCGGCTCGATCCAGGTGAACAGCGGCCTCGACCGCGGCACCGAATTCGTGCTGCGGCTGCCGGCGCGGCAATAAAAAAAACGCCGGGTGCGAACACCCGGCGTTTTCATCGACAGCGTGTAGCGCCGATTTACTCCTGGTCTGAACCTGCCTCGCCGGCAGCAGAACCTTCGTGGGTCTCCACGACTTCGGCCGGTGGCGCGTCCTCGAAAGGATTGGCCATCGCGCGGGCGGCTTGACGTTCGGCCGCTTCGTGGGCCTCTTTGTCTTTGCGCGCCATGTGATACGCCATACCCGTACCCGCAGGGATCAGGCGGCCGACAATCACGTTTTCCTTCAGACCGCGCAAATCGTCGCGTTTGCCCATGATGGCGGCTTCGGTAAGAACGCGCGTGGTTTCCTGGAACGATGCCGCCGAAATGAACGAATCGGTGGACAGCGAAGCCTTGGTGATACCCAGCAGCACGTTATCGTACGTGGCTGGAATCTTGCCGTCGGCTTCCATGCGATCGTTTTCGTTGAACAGCTCGGAACGCTCGACCTGCTCGCCCGTGATGAAGCTGGTGTCGCCGGCATTGGTGATGTTCACACGGCGCAGCATCTGGCGAACAATCACTTCAATGTGCTTGTCGTTGATCTTCACGCCCTGCAAGCGGTACACATCCTGGACTTCGTTGACCACGTAGCTGGCGAGGCGCTCGATACCCTGCAAACGCAGGATGTCGTGCGGATCGGCGGGACCGTCGACGATCATTTCGCCCTTGTTCACCACCTGGCCGTCGTGCACCAGCACCTGCTTTTCCTTGGGAATCAGGAACTCGTGGCTGACGCCGTCCAGGTCGGTGATGACCAGGCGCTGCTTGCCCTTGGTGTCCTTGCCGAACGAAACCGTGCCGGTGACGTCGGCAAGCATGCCGGCGTCTTTCGGCGAACGCGCTTCGAACAATTCGGCCACGCGGGGCAAACCGCCGGTGATGTCGCGAGTCTTTTGCGATTCTTGGGGAATACGCGCCAGGACTTCGCCTATGGCGACCTGCATGCCGTCGCGAACGGTAATCAGCGCGCCCACCGGGAAGGTGATGTTCACCGAATGGTCGGTGCCGGCGATCTTGACTTCTTCGCCCACTTCATTGAGCAGCTTGATTTGCGGACGCATCATGATCTTGCCGCCGCGCGTCTTGGGCGTAATGACCACCAGCGTCGACAAGCCGGTTACTTCGTCCAGCTGCTTGGCGACCGTGACGCCTTCGTCGATATTCTCGAAGCGCACCAGGCCCGCGTATTCCGACACAATGGGACGGGTCAGCGGATCCCAGCTTGCCAGGCGCTGGCCAGCCTTGACCACATCGCCATCGCCCACCGTGATGGTCGCGCCGTAAGGGATCTTGTGGCGTTCGCGCTCGCGGCGATTGTCATCATAAATGATGATTTCGCCCGAACGGGAAATCGCCACGCGGTCGCCCTTGGCATTGGTGACGTAGCGCAGGCCTATGGCGAAACCGATGGTGCCCGAGGACTTGGTTTCGACCGAGCTGGCCATGGCGTTGCGCGATGCCGCGCCGCCAATGTGGAAGGTACGCATCGTAAGCTGCGTGCCCGGCTCCCCGATGGACTGGGCCGCGATGACGCCGATGGCCTCGCCGCGGTTGATCATGCTGCCGCGGCCGAGGTCGCGGCCATAGCAGTGGGCGCACAAGCCATGGCGGGTTTCGCAGGTAAGGGGCGTGCGCACCTTGACTTCGTCCACGCCTATGCTGTCGATGTATTCCACCAGGTCTTCATCCAGCAGCGTGCCGGCGGCGACAGCGGTTTCCTGGGTTTCAGGATTGACGATGTCGGCAGCCACCACGCGGCCCAGAATGCGGTCGCGCAAGGGCTCGATCACTTCGCCGCCCTCGACCAGCGCTTTCATCAGATAGCCGCGCGTCGTGCCGCAGTCGGACGTGGTGATGACCAGATCCTGCGTCACGTCGACCAGGCGGCGCGTCAGGTAGCCCGAGTTCGCCGTTTTGAGGGCGGTGTCGGCCAGGCCTTTACGCGCGCCGTGGGTGGAGATGAAGTACTGGAGTACGTTGAGGCCTTCACGGAAATTGGCGGTGATCGGCGTTTCGATAATGGAGCCGTCAGGCTTGGCCATCAGGCCGCGCATACCGGCCAGCTGGCGGATCTGGGCGGCGGAACCGCGGGCGCCCGAATCGGCCATCATGTAGATGGAATTGAACGACTCCTGGCGCACTTCCTCGCCGTGGCGGTTGGTCACGGGCTCGGTGGACAGCTGTTCCATCATGGCCTTGCCGACCTTGTCGCCGGCCTTGCCCCAGATATCCACCACGTTGTTGTAGCGCTCTTGCGAAGTCACCAGGCCCGACGAGTACTGCTTGTCGATTTCCTTGACTTCCTTGCTGGCCTGGGCAAGGATTTCTTCCTTGACCGAGGGAATCAGCATGTCGCTCATGGCGATCGAAATCCCGCCGCGCGTCGCCAGGCGGAAGCCCGACTGCATCAGCTTGTCGGCAAAGATGACCGTCGCGCGCAAGCCGCAGCGGCGGAACGACTGGTTGATGAGGCGCGAAATCTCTTTCTTCTTGAGCGGGCGGTTCAGCACCGAGAAGGGCAGGCCATGCGGCAGGATTTCCGACAGCAGGGCGCGGCCGACCGTGGTCTCGAAGCGCCGGAGTATCGGTTGCCATTCGCCCTGTTCGTCTTTCTCGTATTCGTTCAAGCGAACGGTGACGCGGCTTTGCAGCTCGACTTCGCGGTTGTCGTAGGCGCGCTGGACTTCGGCGACGTCGGTGAAGAACAGGCCTTCACCCTTGCCGTTGGTGCGTTCCCGCGTCGTGTAGTAAAGCCCGAGCACGATATCCTGCGACGGCACGATGGACGGTTCGCCATTGGCCGGGAACAGGATGTTGTTGGAGGCCAGCATCAGCGTGCGGGCTTCCAGCTGGGCCTCGAGCGACAGCGGCACGTGGACGGCCATCTGGTCGCCGTCGAAGTCGGCGTTGAAGGCGGCGCAGACCAGCGGATGCAGCTGGATGGCCTTGCCTTCGATCAGGACGGGCTCGAAGGCCTGGATACCCAGGCGGTGCAGCGTAGGCGCGCGGTTGAGCATGACGGGATGCTCGCGGATGACCTCTTCGAGGATATCCCAGACCACCGGCTCCTGGGTTTCCACCAGCTTCTTGGCGGCCTTGATCGTCGTGGCCAGGCCCATCATTTCAAGACGGTTGAAAATAAAAGGCTTGAACAGCTCCAGGGCCATCAGCTTGGGCAGACCGCACTGGTGCAGCTTGAGCTGCGGGCCCACCACGATGACCGAACGGCCGGAATAATCGACGCGCTTGCCCAGCAAGTTCTGGCGGAAACGCCCGCTCTTGCCTTTGATCATGTCGGCCAGGGACTTGAGCTGGCGCTTGTTGGCGCCCGTCATGGCCTTGCCGCGGCGGCCGTTGTCCAGCAGCGAATCGACCGATTCCTGCAGCATGCGTTTTTCATTGCGCAGGATGATGTCCGGCGCCTTGAGCTCCAGCAGGCGTTTCAGGCGGTTGTTGCGGTTGATGACGCGGCGGTACAGGTCGTTGAGGTCGGAGGTCGCGAAACGGCCGCCATCCAGCGGCACCAGCGGACGCAGGTCCGGCGGCAGCACGGGCAGCACTTCCATGACCATCCATTCGGGCTTGATGCCCGATTTCTGGAAGCCTTCCAGGACTTTCAAACGCTTGGAGATCTTCTTGATCTTGGCGTCGGACGACGTGGCCTTGAGTTCGGCGCGCAGGATTTCGACATCGCGGTCGATATCGATGGTGCGCAGCAATTCGCGCACCGCTTCGGCGCCCATCAGGGCGTGGAAGTCGTCGCCGTATTCTTCGGTCTTGGCCAGGAAGTCGTCATCGGACATGATCTGGCCGCGCTTGAGCGGAGTCATGCCTGGTTCGATGACGCACCATGCTTCGAAATAAAGCACGCGCTCGATGTCGCGCAGGGTCATGTCGAGAACCATGCCCAGACGCGAAGGCAGGCTCTTGAGGAACCAGATATGCGCTACCGGGCTGGCCAGTTCGATATGGCCCATGCGCTCGCGGCGCACTTTGGCCACGGTGACTTCAACGCCGCACTTTTCGCAGATCACGCCGCGATGCTTCAGGCGCTTGTATTTGCCGCAAAGGCATTCGTAGTCCTTGATCGGGCCGAATATCTTGGCGCAGAACAGGCCATCGCGCTCCGGCTTGAAGGTGCGGTAATTGATGGTTTCGGGCTTGCGTACTTCGCCGTAGGACCATGACCGCACTTTCTCCGGCGACGCGATGCCGATCTTGATGGCATCGAATTGCTCGTCTTGCGAGACTTGTTTAAACAGATCGAGTAGCGCTTTCATTATTTACGCTCCAAATCCATGTCCAGGGACAGGGATCTAATTTCTTTGACCAGAACGTTGAACGACTCTGGCATACCGGCGTCGATGACGTGGTCGCCCTTGACGATGTTTTCGTACACCTTGGTCCGGCCTGCGATATCGTCGGATTTGACGGTAAGCATTTCCTGCAAGGTGTATGAAGCACCGTAAGCTTCGAGCGCCCATACTTCCATCTCGCCGAAGCGCTGGCCGCCGAACTGGGCTTTGCCGCCCAATGGCTGCTGCGTGACGAGCGAGTACGGACCAGTAGAACGCGCATGCATCTTGTCGTCAACCAAGTGGTGCAGTTTCAGATAGTGCATGTAGCCAACGGTAACCGGACGTTCGAATTGTTCGCCGGTGCGGCCGTCGACCAGCCAGGCCTGCGAACGCGTCGACGTAAGCTTGAGCCGTTCAGCGATGTCGTCGGGGTAAGCCAATTCCAGCATCTTGGTGATTTCTTCTTCGGTGGCGCCGTCGAAGACCGGCGTAGCCAGAGGCACGCCGTTTTTCAAGTTGTTGGCCATTTCGATGATTTCATCATCGGTCAGCTCGCTGACGCGGGCCTTGGCGCCGGTGCTGTTGTAGACCTTCTCGAGATAGTTGCGAACATCCTTGACCTGGACGTTCTTTTCGTCTTCGAGCATGTCGGCAATGCGGTGGCCCACGCCCTTGGCGGCCCAGCCCAAATGCACTTCCAGCACCTGGCCCACGTTCATCCGCGAAGGAACGCCCAGCGGGTTCAGAACGATGTCGGCAGGCGTACCGTCGGCCATGTGGGGCATGTCCTCGATAGGCGTGATGCGCGACACGACGCCCTTGTTGCCGTGGCGGCCGGCCATCTTGTCGCCAGGCTGCAGGCGGCGCTTGACGGCCAGGTAGACCTTGATCATCTTGAGCACGCCGGGAGGCAATTCATCGCCCTGGGTCAGCTTCTTGCGCTTTTCTTCAAAGGCCAGATCGAACTCGTGGCGTTTCTGCTCCACCGACTCCTTGGCCTGTTCGAGCACCACGGCCTGGGCCTCGTCGGCCAGGCGCACGTCGAACCACTGCCAGCGGTCCAGATCGGCCAGGTATTCCGTGGTCAGGGCCGTGCCCTTGGCCAGCTTGCGCGGGCCGCCATTGACCACTTTGCCGATCAGGAACTTGCCGATACGATCGAAGGTGTCGTTTTCGACAATGCGCAGCTGGTCGTTGAGGTCCTGGCGATAGCGGCGCAGTTCGTCATCGATGATGGCTTGGGCGCGCTTATCGCGTTCGATGCCTTCGCGGGTGAAGACCTGGACATCGATGACCGTGCCGACCATGCCCGAGGGCACGCGCAGCGACGTGTCTTTGACGTCGGAAGCTTTCTCGCCGAAAATCGCGCGCAGCAGCTTTTCTTCGGGGGTGAGCTGGGTTTCGCCCTTGGGCGTTACCTTGCCCACCAGCACGTCGTCGGCGCGGACTTCGGCGCCGATGTAGACAATGCCCGAATCGTCCAGGCGATTCAGCTGGGTCTCCGCCAGATTGCTGATGTCGCGCGTGATTTCCTCGGCGCCCAGCTTGGTGTCGCGCGCGACGACAGTCAGTTCTTCGATGTGTATCGACGTATAGCGGTCGTCGGCCACGATCTTCTCGGAAATCAGGATCGAATCCTCGAAGTTGTAGCCGTTCCAGGGCATGAACGCGATCAGCATGTTCTGGCCCAGCGCCAGTTCGCCCAGGTCGGTCGATGCGCCATCGGCCAGGACGTCGCCGCGCGCGACGTGATCGCCGCGCTTGACGATAGGACGCTGGTTGATGTTGGTGTTCTGGTTGGAACGCGTGTACTTGATCAGGTTGTAGATGTCCACGCCGACCTGGCCGGCGATGTCTTCCTCGTCGTTGACGCGGATGACCACGCGCTCGGCGTCGACGTGATCGACGATCCCGCCGCGGATGGCCTGCACGGTGGTGCCCGAGTCGACCGCGACAGTGCGCTCGATGCCCGTGCCGACCAGAGGCTTTTCAGGACGCAGGCAAGGAACGGCCTGGCGCTGCATATTGGCGCCCATCAGCGCGCGGTTGGCGTCGTCGTGTTCCAGGAATGGAATCAGCGATGCCGCGACAGACACGATCTGCGATGGGGCAACGTCCATGTAGTGCACGTTGGCCGGCGCCGTCAGCATGGTTTCGCCAGCTTCGCGACATGCCACCAGGTCATCGGCGAAACGGCCCTCTTCGTCGAGCTCGGCGTTGGCCTGGGCGATGACGTAGTGGCTTTCCTCGATGGCCGAGAGGTAATCGATCTGCTCGCTGACCTTGCCGTCGATGATCTTGCGGTAAGGCGTTTCCAGGAAGCCATACTCGTTCAGGCGCGCATACAGCGCCATGGAGTTGATCAGGCCGATGTTCGGGCCTTCAGGCGTTTCGATCGGGCATACGCGGCCATAGTGGGTCGGATGCACGTCGCGCACTTCGAAGCCCGCGCGTTCGCGCGTCAGGCCGCCAGGCCCCAAAGCCGAAACGCGGCGCTTGTGCGTGATTTCGGACAAAGGATTGGTCTGGTCCATGAACTGCGACAGCTGGCTCGAACCGAAGAATTCCTTGATGGCGGCTGAGATCGGCTTGGAATTGATCAAGTCGTGAGGCATGAGGTTTTCGGTCTCGGCCTGGCCCAGACGTTCTTTTACCGCACGCTCGACACGCACCAGCCCGGCGCGGAACTGGTTCTCGGCCAGTTCGCCCACGCAGCGCACGCGGCGATTGCCCAGGTGATCGATGTCGTCGATCTGGCCGCGGCCATTGCGAAGCTCCACCAGGACCATGATGGTTTCCAGGATGTCTTCGTTGGTCAGCGTCATGGGGCCGGTGATGTCTTCGCCACGGCCCAGGCGGCTGTTTACCTTCATGCGGCCGACGCGCGACAGATCGTAGGCGTCTTCGCTGTAGAACAGACGCTGGAACAGCGCTTCGACGGCATCCTCGGTAGGAGGCTCGCCGGGGCGCATCATGCGGTAGATGGCCACGCGGGCGGCCATCTGGTCGGCGGTTTCATCGGTGCGCAGCGTTTGCGAAATATAGCCGCCGCGGTCCAGGTCGTTGATGTACAGCGTCTGGATCTGGTGGATATTGGCCACGCGCAGCTCGGCCAGCATCGACTCGTTGATTTCGTCGTTGGCGTTGGCAATGACTTCGCCCGTTTCGGGATTGACCACGCCCTTGGCCAGGACACGGCCGAGAAGGAAGTCTTCAGGCACGGAAACGCGCTCGACATTGGCCGCGGCCAGGTCGCGCAGGTGCTTCGCGTTGATGCGCTTGTCTTTTTCGACGATGACCTTGCCATCGCGATCGGTGACGTCGAAGTGGGCGACTTCGCCCTTCCAGCGCTCGGCCACGAATTCCAGCGTGCCGCCTTCCTTGTGGATTTCGAAGTTGTCGAAATCCGAGAAGTAGGCCAGGATGGCTTCGGGCGTCATCCCGATGGCCTTGAGCAGAATGGTCACAGGCATCTTGCGGCGGCGGTCGACACGGAAGAACAGGACGTCCTTGGGGTCGAACTCGAAGTCCAGCCACGAGCCGCGGTAGGGAATCACGCGCGCGGAGAACAGCAGCTTGCCCGAGCTGTGCGTTTTACCGCGATCATGCTCGAAGAAGACGCCGGGTGAACGGTGCAGCTGCGAAACGATAACGCGTTCCGTGCCGTTGATGACAAAGGAACCGGTGTTGGTCATAAGCGGAATTTCGCCCATGTACACTTCCTGCTCTTTGACTTCCTTGACTGTGGGCTTGCTTACTTCGCGATCCAGAAGGACCAGGCGCACCTTGGCACGCAGCGGAGAAGCATAGGTCAGCCCGCGCAGCTGACATTCCTTGACGTCAAACACGGGTTCGCCAAGCACATAGCTGACAAACTCAAGCCGCGCCATCTGATTATGACTAACGATTGGGAAGATCGAACTAAAAGCCGCTTGCAGGCCTTCATCTTTGCGTTTGGAAGGTGTAGTATCCGCCTGCAGAAATGTTTTAAATGATTGCAGTTGAGTCGCCAAAAGGTAAGGGACGTCCTGGACGTCTTCACGCTTGGCGAAGCTCTTGCGTATGCGCTTTTTTTCGGTGAACGAATAAGGCATGAGCACTCCGACTCGAGGGTTACATGGGCCGTCAACCACGGCCCTGGTTTACGACTCCAGAAAACCCGACTCGGGCAAATAACCGGACCGGAATCGCGGGTTTTCTGGAAACGCAAAAGCCCGGGAAGGCCTTGGCGCTTCCCGGGCAGCAAAAACAGGCTTACTTCAGTTCAGCTTTAGCGCCGGCTTCTTCAAGCTTTTTCTTGGCGGCTTCAGCGTCAGCTTTGGACAGGCCTTCTTTTACTGGCTTCGGTGCACCGTCGACCAGGTCCTTGGCTTCTTTCAAGCCCAGGCCCGTGATTTCACGCACAGCCTTGATGACGCTGACTTTGTTCGCGCCGAATTCAGACAATACGAGGGTGAACTCTGTTTGCTCTTCAGCGACAGCGGCAGCGCCGCCAGCAGCAGGAGCAGCAGCCACAGCGGCGGCAGCAGCCGACACGCCAAATTTTTCTTCCATTTCCTTGATCAGCTCGGACAATTCGAGCACGGTCATGCTAGCGATAGCGTCAAGGATTTCAGCTTTGCTTAATGCCATTTTAAGAACTCCAAATATTTATAAATGCCAGGGTTGGGTGTCGCTCGGTTCGACGAAATCCGAAGGTTCTGCCTACGCAGTTTCCTTCTGATCGCGCACGGCCGCGAGGCCGCGTACGAACTTCGTGGGAACTTCGTTGAGCGTACGCACAAATTGCGTGACAGGGGCTTGCATCGTACCCATCAGTTTCGAAAGCAACTCATCGCGCGACGGCATGGTGGCCAAGGCCTTCACACCATCTTGGCTCAAGACGTTATTGGGCAATGCCCCGCCTTTGATAACCAGCTTGTCGTTGGTCTTTGCGAAACCGGCAAGTACTTTCGCCGCCGAAACCGGATCAGTGCTAATCCCATAGATCAGCGGACCGGTCAGCTGGGCCGAGAGTTCCTCGAAAGGAGTCCCGACGACAGCGCGACGGACCAGCGTGTTTTTGAGGACACGCAGATACACACCCGACTCACGCGCAGTTTTGCGCAATACGGTAACAGAGGCGACGTCCAGACCACGGTACTCAGCGATAATGACCGATTGCGCCTTTGCGATTTCCGCAGAGACTTCCTCGATGACTACCGCTTTCTCTTGACGATTGAGACTCACGGTTTGAACACTCCATCTAAAGACGCTCGGGAGGGTCCCTTGCGTCAACCGAATGCGGCGCACCTGGTCGAGTTCTTCAAAAAACAAGAATTCTTCCATGGGCGCCGTCTGCGCTGGACTCAGCCTGTAAACAGCCTGAAATTAAGCCCGGCCGCCAGCGTACGGATACGCGTCGCGGCAGTGCTCCAGCGGTCTTTGACAGCAATGTCTGGCGAACCCAGACACGGCCCAAAGTTCTTTTTTCCCGCGGCTTTTATCAAGCCGTCAGGGAAGCTATTTCTACGCGCGCACCGCCGCCCATCGTGGACGAGACAGCCAGCTTGCGCAGATACACACCTTTTGCTGCGGTCGGACGCGCCTTGTTCAGGGCATCGACCAGAGCGGCCAGGTTGGATTGCAATTGTTCCACGCCAAAAGAGGCGCGACCGATGGTGGCGTGGATAATGCCGGCCTTGTCGGTACGGTACTGCACTTGACCCGCCTTGGCGTTCTTGACGGCGGTAACGACGTCAGGAGTCACGGTGCCGACCTTGGGGTTGGGCATCAGGCCGCGAGGGCCGAGGATCTGGCCCAGGGCGCCGACGACGCGCATGGTGTCGGGCGAAGCGATGACCACGTCGAAATCGATCTGGCCAGCCTTGATGCTTTCGGCCAGGTCGTCCAGGCCGACGATGTCGGCGCCGGCCGCCTTGGCGGCTTCAGCTTTCTCGCCCTGGGCGAACACGGCGACACGCACCGATTTGCCGGTGCCGGCGGGAAGCACGACCGAGCCGCGAACCAGCTGGTCGGATTTTTTGGGGTCTATGCCCAGTTGCACCGCCACGTCGATGGATTCATTGAACTTGGCGGTAGCCGTGTCCTTGACCAGCGCCAGCGCTTCGGCGACAGGGTAGAACTTGTTGGCGTCGATCTTGGCGGCGATTGCAGCCGCGCGTTTATTCAGCTTGGCCATGCTTATACCCCTTCAACCGTAATGCCCATGCTGCGGGCGCTGCCGGCAACCGTGCGTACGGCTGCGTCCAGGTCGGCGGCCGTCAGGTCGGGCGACTTGGTCTTGGCGATTTCTTCGGCCTGGGCACGCGTGAGCACGCCTACCTTGTCAAGATTCGGACGAGCCGAACCTTTCTGCACGCCAACCGCCTTTTTGATCAGGACGGTGGCAGGCGGCGTCTTCATGATGAAGGTGAAGCTCTTGTCTGCGTAGGCGGTGATCACCACGGGTATCGGCAGACCGGGCTCCAGGCCCTGGGTCTTGGCGTTGAACGCCTTGCAGAATTCCATGATGTTCAGACCGCGCTGACCCAGCGCCGGACCGATAGGGGGTGAGGGATTAGCCTTACCAGCTGGTACTTGCAGCTTGATAAAGCCGACGATTTTCTTCGCCATGCTTAGCTCCTTGCGGGTTCAAACACCGGTCGTCGAATAACGAGACCGGCTCCCCGGGGTTCAAAAAATTCAGGTTTTCTCAACCTGACCAAAATCCAGTTCGACAGGTGTGGCCCGGCCGAAAATCGTGACCGAAACGCGCACCTTGCTTTTTTCGTAGTTGACTTCTTCGACATTGCCGTTGAAGTCAGCAAACGGGCCTTCTTTGACGCGGACCATTTCGCCGACTTCAAAGAGGACTTTGGGCTTGGGTTTCTCGACGCCCTCTTCCATCTGCGAAAGAATCTTTTCGACTTCGCGGTCGGAGATGGGCGCTGGGCGGTTGCCGGAACCGCCGAGGAAACCGGTAACCCGGTTTGTATTCTTTACCAAATGCCAGGTTTCGTCGGTGAGATCCATCTCGACCAATACGTAGCCCGGGAAAATGCGCCGTTCAGTGATGGACTTTTTGCCGCCCTTTACTTCGAGGACTTCTTCCGATGGAACCAGGATGCGTCCAAAAGAGGTTTCCAGCCCAGCACGTTCGATGCGCTCGATGAGCGCCTTGTGCACGCTTTTTTCCATTCCGGAATAGACGTGTACGACATACCAACGCTTGCTCATGTGTGCCCTTTATTTCCAGCCCAGAAGCAGGCCATATATGACCCACTCGAGACCTTTGTCGACGATCCACAACAAGATGCCCATCGCGATGACGAACACAAAAACTATGCCCGTCATTTGCGTGGTTTCTTTACGCGTCGGCCAGACAACACGCTTGACTTCGTTATAGGAATCGCGTCCAAAACTGATGGTGCGACGGCCGGGCTCGCTGAACCAGGCAATAATTGCGGCGACGACCAGGCTGCCGACGAAGACGCCTACGCGCGCTATGCCGGGCTGGCCTTCGAGCATCGAGTAGCCGACGATGCCGGCCACGATAACAAGCACCGCCAGACCCAGCTTGATGCGATCTGTGGTACTGGTAACGGTTACTATGTTGCTATTCGACATATTCCGGCGAGTGGCGCCGCGGATTGCGGCTGCGATGAAACTGACTGTGTGGCAGGGGCAGTAGGAATCGAACCTACAACCTTCGGTTTTGGAGACCGACGCTCTGCCAATTGAGCTATACCCCTAGACCCCGAAAGGCGGTGAGCCCTTTTTGGCTTCACCACCTTTTAACACTGAGGCGAAGGGGCGCATTGCGCCCAATCGCCATACAACACTTTACTGCTTATTTGATGATGGTGGCAACGACGCCGGCGCCCACCGTGCGTCCGCCTTCGCGGATGGCAAAGCGCAGGCCTTCTTCCATCGCGATGGGCGACATCAG
>NZ_FQXE01000041.1 GCF_900129885.1 Pollutimonas bauzanensis
TGGGGTGACTGCGTACCTTTTGTATAATGGGTCAGCGACTTACATTCAGTGGCAAGCTTAACCGAATAGGGAAGGCGCAGCGAAAGCGAGTCCGAATAGGGCGAATTAGTCGCTGGGTGTAGACCCGAAACCAAGCGATCTATCCATGGTCAGGTTGAAGGCACGGTAACACGTGCTGGAGGACCGAACCCACTAATGTTGAAAAATTAGGGGATGAACTGTGGATAGGGGTGAAAGGCTAAACAAGCTTGGAAATAGCTGGTTCTCTCCGAAAACTATTTAGGTAGTGCCTCACGTATTACTGCCGGGGGTAGAGCACTGTTATAGCTAGGGGGTCATGGCGACTTACCAACCTATGGCAAACTCCGAATACCGGCAAGTAGCAGCGTGGGAGACAGAGCACCGGGTGCTAACGTCCGGACTCAAGAGGGAAACAACCCAGACCGCCAGCTAAGGTCCCTAACTATGGCTAAGTGGGAAACGAAGTGGGAAGGCATTGACAGTCAGGAGGTTGGCTTAGAAGCAGCCATCCTTTAAAGAAAGCGTAATAGCTCACTGATCGAGTCGTCCTGCGCGGAAGATGTAACGGGGCTAAGCCATAGACCGAAGCTGCGGATAGGCATTCTTAGGAATGTCTGTGGTAGGAGAGCGTTCTGTAAGCCTGCGAAGGCAGATTGTGAAGTCTGCTGGAGGTATCAGAAGTGCGAATGCTGACATGAGTAGCGATAAAGGGGGTGAAAAGCCCCCTCGCCGTAAGTCCAAGGTTTCCTGCGCAACGTTCATCGGCGCAGGGTGAGTCGGCCCCTAAGGCGAGGCAGAGATGCGTAGCTGATGGGAAGCTGGTTAATATTCCAGCACCGTCGTAGAATGCGATGGGGGGACGGATGGCAGAAGGTCATCGGGGTGTTGGAAGTCCCCGTTGCTGCACTATAGAAGGCGCTTCAGGCAAATCCGGGCGCGGAATTCAAGGGTGTGGCTGGATAGGGCTTAGGTCCTAAACTGATTGGAAGCTGTTCCAAGAAAAGCCTCTAAGCTTTAAGTTCTACGAGACCGTACCGCAAACCGACACAGGTGGACGGGATGAATATTCCAAGGCGCTTGAGAGAACTCAGGAGAAGGAACTCGGCAAATTAATACCGTAACTTCGGGAGAAGGTATACCCCGGTAGTGTGAAGGGCTT
>NZ_FQXE01000027.1 GCF_900129885.1 Pollutimonas bauzanensis
ATTTACCCTTCGGACGCGAGGAAGCAAATTTATTCTTTAACGTGGTCGCCAAGCGCTATGAACGCGCCAGCATTATCTTGACCAGCAATCTGCCCTTCGGGCAGTGGTCTTCAGCGTTCGCCGACGACCAGACCTTAACGGCTGCCATGCTCGATCGCCTGCTGCACCACGCGCATATTGTTCAGATCGCCGGAGAAAGTTACCGGCTTAAAGATAAACGCAAAGCCGGCCAGGTGAAGGCAAAAGCTTAAGAAAATTGGAGGCCCGGGTGGGTCAGTTTTACTCCGGCCGAAAAGCCGGAAAGTGGGTCAGTTTTAAACCGGCGTTGACATATACCCCCAACCCGGCGGAAATAGCTGGCCGCTCTTTAGGATTTCCTCTGCGTATAGATTGGTGGTCGCACCGTCGGAATTGAAATCTAATTTTGCTGTAACGTAAATACGGAATACCAAGAAGCTAAAGTTAGCTACTACTGCCGCAATGAGTGCTGCGGTAGAGAAATGTTTATACTTCTTCATGTTTACCATTGGAAATTTCTACTTCCAGTATGTAAGCGTATTTATTGAAAAATACGATCACTTTAATACCTGTTATCAATATGCGTCGCGAGCGGTGAATTTTAATATAGTTATACGACACAGTTTTGGAGAGTGTAAAACGCGTCATGGAACGAACGAATAGCTATCACATCAAGCTTAATATTGGCCCACTACAATTTTGCCGCAATTCGATACACTGCCGTCGTTTCAACTGCGCAGCGTGACCAGGAATACTTAAAAGAATGTTGCAATCCGTCCGCTATAGCCACCTCGCGCCACGCTTGATCTGTTAAACCTCGACTTAACAACTGGGTGAGTCCCTCCACATCCTCCGCAGCACACATCAAAGCAGCATTTCCGGCTACTTCAGGCAAGGATGTACTGTCGGAACAAACTACCGGTACACCAGAACTCATCGCCTCTAATACCGGCAACCCAAACCCTTCGTAATGCGATGGAAAGGCAAATAGGCATGCGCCTGCGAACAAATAAGGCAAATCTTCTGCTGCTGCGAAACCTATATATCTAGCCCACCCCTCAGTCTCAGCTTTTTTTATTCGTGCATGAATCGATGCGCTCTGCCACCCTTGATAACCACACAAAACCAATGGTGTTCGCTTGCGCAAGGGTAACGGCAACCGCCCATAGGCGTCCAATAGTGTTTCTATATTTTTTCGAGGTTCGATTGTACCCACGAATAGGGTGTAGCCCTCGGGCGCCAAGCCGTAGCGATTCAAAATTGGCCGGAGCTCTTCGGCACGCCTAGGGTGAAATTCCGGACTACTAGCTAATGGTACCGAATAAATTCGGTCTAAGGGCCAAGAAAAATAGTCAGCTAGTTCTAGACGGGTATATGCCGAATCCGTAATCAACACATCGGCGCAGTTTAGAGTCGCCGTCAATTCCTTTTGCAAGTAGCGGGCACGTAATGGGGACAAGCATTGAGGCCATTTAAAAGGCGACAAATCATGAAATGTTGCCACTTTACGGCCAGAAAATCGAGGAAGAAAGAAATTAGGGCCGTGAAAAATAAAATCGGCATATGAACGCAGCGCGTGCGCTTTCAATGCTGCAGAAGCAAGACGGTATGATTCAGTAACGATCGAGCTTTGCTGAGCCCAGCGTTTTAGCTTGTGAGCACTATTGGACTGCTGTCCGAACCTAGGTACACCTGGCACAAAGCCAGTCGCACCCAGATATAGAAGCTGATCAATTCCGGATTGATCTTGTAGGTTCCTAACCAACTCGTAGGTATAGCGCCCTATGCCGGTTAGCGGAAAGCGTATAGGCTCAACCGATAAAATGAGTTTCATTGCCCAGCGGTCAACATCCAATGCAGGGTTTCCGATAGCGGAATAGGCGCCCAGTTTCCGAGTAATCCTCGCAAGCGCTCAGCGCTCCCTCTCAGAATCTTAACTTCGTTTTGACGCACAAACGCGGGATTGACCGTTACATCAATAGAACGGCCAGTAATCGTTTCACATAAATCGATTATTTCACGCAAGGAATATACGCATTCGGTCGAAACGTTTATGGTTTGTCCATGAGCTAATGAACAGTCCAATAGCAGGCGATATGCTTGCACCACCGACCGCACATCACTGAAATCACGCGATACGTCCAAGTTACCCAACTCAATTGTCGATGCACCCGCCCTAAAGTGAGAAACAATTTTAGAAATCAGAAAATTATCAGCCTGCCCTATCCCCGTATAGTTAAACGGACGCGCAATGACTATTGGCAGTTTGCCAGAGTACAAATGAGCCATGTATTCCATTGCTAGCTTGCTTACCGCGTAATCATTTGCAGGCGCCGGTGGCATACCTTCATCAAGTATGCCTTCAGACGTGTTGCCATAGACGTTAGCGCTACTGGCCAGCAAAACACAGTCGGGCCGCTTACCCATTACTGCGATGGCTTCGAGTAAATTCCGCGATCCGATAAGGTTGACCCGGTAAAATGCATTCGCGTCGTCATGGCCAACAAAAGCGACAGCAGCGAGATGAACTATTACATCCGGCTGAATTGTCGCTACAACGGCACTCAATTTTTCTGAGTCAGCGAGGTCTGCCTGATGATAGTCTCGCTCATCCATTGAATGGCTGCCCAAGCCGAAAACCCGATAGCCATGAGCCTCAAGCTCTGCTGCCATATAGCGGCCGGTAAACCCATGGATGCCTGTTATAAGCGCCCGCTTGTTTGTGCGGCTCATCAGAACGAAAAGCCTTGTTCATTACGGCGCAGGTCCGCCTTAACCATCATTTCGCACAAGTCCTCCAAAGAGGTCTTTGGTTCCCATCCGAGTACTTCTTTAGCTTTAGCGGCGTTCCCCATTAGCAGCTCTACTTCTGCCGGACGATAAAATTTCGGATTCACCGCCACGGCTATTTTGCCGGTTGTCGAATTGATTCCGTGCTCGGACTCATCTTGCCCCTTCCAGGTCAGATCAATACCGGCAGCTTTGAAGGCCAAAGAAACGAAATCACGCACAGTTTCCGTACGATTTGTGGCAAGCACGAACGTGTCCGGCTCATCCACTTGCAACATGCGCCACATGCCTTCTACATACTCCTTAGCAAAGCCCCAATCTCGTTTGGCGTCCAAATTACCCAATTCCAATACGTCGAGCTTGCCAAGCTTAATTTTGGCGACCGAATCTGTGATCTTACGAGTTACGAATTCACGGCCCCGAAGTGGCGATTCATGATTGAACAGGATACCGCTAGCACCAAAAATTCCGTAGGATTCTCTATAGTTGATCGTCATCCAGTGTGCATACAATTTGGCTACGCCATAAGGGCTACGCGGATAGAACGGTGTACTCTCAATTTGAGGAATCGCCTGAACCTTGCCAAACATCTCCGACGTGGATGCCTGGTAATAACGTACTTTAGGATTAATAATCCGAATAGCTTCCAAAAGGTGAACTGCGCCTAAACCAGTGATTTCCGCAGTAGTCACGGGCTGTTCGAACGATACGCCAACAAAGCTTTGCGCTGCTAAGTTGTATACCTCCGTCGCTTCGGTATTTTGCAATAGACGGATACTCGCCGAAAGATCTGTTAGATCATATTCGATCAAATGTAGATTCGGATGTTTTTCAATACCCAATTCCTCGATACGCCAGAAATTCACCGAACTGGTACGGCGATAAGTGCCGTAGACGGTATAGCCTTTTTCAAGCAACAGTTGCGCCAGGTAGGCGCCGTCCTGCCCCGTGATGCCTGTAACGATCGCGCGACTACTCATTAAACTCTGCTCCATAAAAAAATTACTAATCTCAACTGAAACCGCTATGCTGCAACAAGTCCATAAGATTTGTTATCGTCGACGTTCTACGAGGTCTTAAAAATATTACCATCAAAGGAGCGCATCCTTCAAATTGTCACTATATTGATTAGCATAGGAATGAAAATTTGGATCGAAAACTTACCCATATATGGATGCTTCGAGCCTTATTAGTCGTCCTCGGTCAACAACATATTAACCTCTTCCCAATCAGTCTGACCAAAACGAGCCCATTGCTCATAATCAAGTAACCACACATGAGCACCGTGACGCCTCATTATTTGTTGGAACTCCTGTTGGGCGGGGATAAGCTCTTGAACAGAACGCCCTCCCAAGAATACATCATTCATATAGTAGCTAATAGGTTCATCAATTAGCATATCACTGGAACACTCAAGCAACTCCAAAGTAAGCTTCCTGGCGTATCGATAGCTCTGGCGCTGAGTGTCAAAATATACAGGTTCAACCCGAAAGCCCTTCGGTGGTAGCAATAACCATTCATGTAAAAGAGCGAGTAGATCCGATGAGATTTCGCTTTTGTTTTCGCACTGTATGAATTCGGATATATCAACTAGAAGCTGGCGCTGTTTCAATTTCGGCTCAATTGACCGATCAATGGCAGCCGCGATTGCCATAAGATCCGAGCTATCGCTCACCGCCAGCTCAAGCTGAGCAATAGCCTCAATCAACGTGGGAATCGAGTAACTAGACTCATTATAAAAGCGTTCGATCGCCGCATAATAACGATATGAACAGATCTCCGGAGCGTGTTGAGTATGAACGATATCCTGCGCTCGGCGGCCCAGCTTTAGGCGCTGATCAACGTTCTGGCGCAGCAAGGTTAATGCATTGATGAGTTGCTTATCCGAAAAGTGATCGGGAAGTTTCCAGATACCATCGTCTGGCAGATCTGCCATACTCCCATTCGCATTAGCAACTGTGGCGAGACCATAATTCATGCAGTCAAGCACTGCGGCAGACGTTTCGCCACGAGAAAGTGTCCGTAGCTGCACCGCGACATCTGCCGCCGCCAAATATTGATGAAATACTTCAGTGTCAGTCCAACCGGTAATACGGATACGGTTTTCAGTATTACTCTCAGCTATTGATTCTGACAATTGTCTGCCATACTCACCGCCTTCATTTTCACCAACAAAAATTAGTACGCATTTCTCGTCAGTGGCTAACGGAGACGCTAACCAGCCGTCAAGTAGACGCTGATTAAGTTTGCTTGGTCCAAGTAAGCCAAAGCTGCATACGATAAAATCTTCATGCTGAAAACCCAGAGCTTCTCGTGCCCTTATTTTAATACTCTCATTTATTGTTGTTGGGAGCCGGAGTAACGGTATGCATTCCCATTGGCGCTCATCTTGCGCTGGATACCAGCGACGTGCCAATCGACGAGAATTTTCGGAATGTACAATAATTCCCCGGGAATTCTGTAGTACCCGGGCATTACAAGGATACTTCCATTTAACGTCTTCAATATTAGCCGCAGTAAAGCGCTCCTTCAATGCTAAATAACCGTGCCCTTCATAAAGAGCACTGGCCCAGCCCCCTGGCTCGGAACCATGAAAGTCCATATATGAAACGATGCCGGAAAGAAAGAAGTCATGAAGCACTACAACACCAGGGATGCTTTCTAGCAACGAAAACATATGTTGGTGGAATTCAGAGTTACCAAAATGATAAAGAACCCGATCATACTCATCGGCATGAAAACGAAACCAATCCACCGTTCGAATGGAACAGTTGCTAAGAATCCATGGGACAGTAACAGAATCCTGCATCACAATTACGTCAATTTCATAATACCGTGCTAGCTCTGGAAGCAATTCAGCACTGTAGTCGCTAATGCCACTTCGGAGTGGTGGTAGCGGAGACACATATGCTAGCCTGGGTCGCTTCAGGAGCTTATCGGATGCAGTCTCTATATTTGATGAGCGCTCGACAAATGCTTCCAATGCACTAATCGCGGCTTTTGCACTTTTATCCCATGAAAATTGTTTGGCTTGCCTCAATCCATGATGCTCAAGCTGGTTCCGAAATTCATCATCGACCAAAACCTGCTCCAGTTTACCGGCAACCGAAGCGTCATCAAATGGGTCAAACAACGCCGCTTCGCATCCAAGCACCTCTGGAAGACTGGAAGTCTTTGCCGCGATTACGGCTTTACCGCAGGCCATTGCTTCCAAGGCAGGTAGGCCAAATCCTTCGTGCCAAGAAGGAAAAACAAAAACCTTACATAAATTGTACAGAGCGACAAGATCCTCTTCTGGCACATAACCAGTCAATACCAGCTCTTCGTGACTTAACCCGCATTTCTCTGCATACTTCTCAAGGCGGATGCGCTGATCAGGATTGATCGCACAAATAAGAGCTAATTGATGCGATTGCCTTAGAGGCAGTGGCAAGCGAGAATAGGCACGAATCAATCCTTCAATATTCTTACGATGGTCTATACCTCCGGTATACATGACATAAGGACGGCTTATTCCATAGCTAGTATATAGGGATGTCCGCTGCTCTCGATCATAAAATTTGACTCCGAATTGGGGATCGCAAGCGGTAGAAATATTAACAACGTCACATGCAGATGCGCCGAGATGTTCTACGGCTTCTTGCCGAGAAGATTCGGAAATAGCGAGCATTAAGCCTGACTTGAGCAAATAGTTGACTTTTTCGTCATACCAACTTGCTGCCCTAGCGTCGCTAAGATATAGATCTCGATTAATAAAAGGAATAAGATCATACAGAATGACGGCCGTATGTACTCCATCATTCAGCCGTCCAATACTACTGACTGCATCGTCACCTAGACCTTCGAATAGACTGGTAACGAGAATCACAGACGGATCTAGACTGGCGAGAAAAGACTCCCTTAACAGTTCAGACGACTGGCGCCGCCAGCTATTATTTACATTGGCATAACTAGTTGAGTCCGGTGCGTACCAAACATGGATATTTTTCGCGGGAAGCAAGCCCTGGAACGCCTGCTGAATAGACTCAACTGCATCTGGAAATGCTCCATTTAATGCTAGTACTATGTCATGTTCACCGCAATTTCTTGCAATTGCTTGAACAAGAGAAAGAGAGTAACGCCCGATACCCCGATTACGAGAGCCACTCGACTGGGCTCCTTGCAGATCAATAACGATACGCATCAATCATCCGCCTTTTTCGCTTCGACAGGCACCTTTCAGTGCTTTATAAATATCTCTAGCCCGAGGTGTGAGGTGCTGCAATTCAAGCGGAGGTCGTTCTCGAGGGACTATAGCTTGCCACTCTCTGGATCCCAACAATCTAACATAAACCGAATGCAAAAACCCATATAAACCTATCCGGGAAAGGAACATCAAGCACCTGCTGCGGCACACAGGGTGGGCGATCAAAAACCTATCTATTCGACGGAAAATCGGCAGGAATATTATTTTTGTCAATTTTTTCAAGCGCGGTCGAATGCCATGTAGCCGTAGTAGACGCAACTGTCGACCAATCCAACGCAGGGGTGCTGTGAGCCTCCAAGAAGAACTAGTACATATTCCCTCTAAGATGTGTTCGGCCTGCTGCGCCCTCACCTCCGCTTGCTGCGCCCTAACTTCAGCGTGATGCGTTTTGGCCTCTGCCTGTCGCTCCATTACCTTCGCTTTCTTGATTCTATTTTGCATATTCTGATAAAAGGGTTGCGAAGCCGAACCACTCAATGTGAAACCATCAAAAATATTAGGAGGCCGATCGAACGAATTTTTTAGATCTATTTTATCTTTATGTATATAAAATCGATTCAAACCATCAAAATATACAAATACGTATCCCTTATCCACTATCAGATAGTCCCATTCTAAATGAGATTGCTGCTGGGTCAGTGGCTTTGTGCTTTCAATGATTAGAATCCATGGCCTAACATTTGAATATGACCAGCTTTCAATGACGTTCTTTTCGTATCCCTCCACATCTATCTTCAGCCAATGAATGGTCTTATCACTATACTTATCTAGTAACAGGTCCATTGAAATAACTGGTACTTCTGTCCGACTAGCGTGATAGCCCGCGCTCTGATGCTGCAGAGCAATTGCGGCATCAGCTGTCGACAAACCAGTATCAGAGAACTCGAAAAATTCAAGCGTAGTGTCACCATTTCCGATCGCTACTTGCTCGACAATCTCGTCCGGACGCGCATCTTTGAGTTTTTTTGAATATTGTTCAGTAGGTTCAACATGAATACCGCGCCACCCATGTTCATAAAAGGCTCGACTTATCGAGTCAATCACAGGATCCTGGGCACCGATGTCAATATAAAAACCACGTTCAATATGCTTAAGAGCCCGCCACAGCATTACGTCTTCAAAATTCTGAGCATAGGAGATAAACATATTTAATCTATATTTTCCTGAAAACTATATATATGCTGCACCACATCATTCATTCCGAGGACATTAAAGAGCGCTACATCTCTTGCCCGCTGTGACTCCGATACTAAGTCTGGCCGTAGAACAGTTTTATGAATATAGTGCGCATTGCCCCAATATAACTGTCCCCCATACATCAAATGACTTATTCGATACTTATCGTCATAAAAAATGGTATCTTCACCCAAAGGGGCGCGCGCTGCAGCACCTCTTGAATAATGCACTTGATTAGTCAATTTCCATAAAACGAAGCCTTTTTTACGTAAAAAAAGGTCTACATCAGAGAAGAGGGGCTGGCCTTGATAAATAGGATTAAATTCCACCTCCACCTCTAAAGATCTGACTTTTTCTAGCGTATTAGAGCCGCCTTGTAAAATTTCCAACTCAGTACCTTGGGTGTCGACCTTAATATAGTCGACCGCGCTGATATCCGTCCCCTCAACCCAAAGATCTAGTGTGGTAGTCTCTACCTGAATTTCCCGTTCCTGGCGCGCGCAATATAGAGAAGGATAAGACGCTGTCAACTCAGGATCAGGCGGCAATAAAGAGCTACAGGCGGGTTCGCTTGTGATATAAAGTGTCCGTAAGCCTGAGGTACCAGCGAGGCCAAGTGGAACAAGAGTTATGGGTGCCTTGTGACCGTAAATTTTCGTTAAACGTTCACATTCTTCCCGATCGGGATCAAATCCGTAGACACGGAATTTATCCGCATCCTGCATAAATCTTTCTGCAAATCCCCAGCGACACCCAACATCAATGACCACTAAGGGACGATCGAGAGTTTTCGAATTGGTTGTTAGCATCGAGCCGCCTATTTTATCTTCAGGAATTGGAATCGGCACTTCCGAGCCCGTAGGCAAGGGCTTAGAAAGGATTTTATTTAGAATTTTTTTTATGATCATGTATGCTCTTCCAACTTCTCGATATCAAAGTTTATTTCATTCCAACAATAGCCTACAAAATGAGGCTTATCTGTATTTATCACTTGAAATACAAAACCACCGTCAACCCAGTGATAATTTTTTTCAACATGAGATTGATTAAGTACCAGTGATGAGTGAACGGAATAGCTCCCCTCCCCAAGGTTCGCATCGCAGCTCGCTGTGTACAGATAACGCTCCCCCTTTTTTGCACCAGACAACGCCTGTCCCGTAAAAAAGGTATTTGTACCGAATACCATTTGGCCCAGTCGATCCTTAATTCCACACCCTAAGACTAGACCTTCGATATCCTCATTAACTAGTACAAGTATTTTGATTTGGATTTTTTGGCCGACCGCAATAAGGGAAATGGGGTTTCCAGAAGAGTCACAAATTGAAATTTGCTCTATCGCCGCTTCACCTGTACCTGATTCCGTCTTAACTTTCCCGTCAGGTCGAGTAGATTGAGTAACATTTTGCTTTTGATGATCTGCCAGAAGCGCGTTGTAGTAGTCCATCACCGCCTCTGGCTCACCTTGCATAGCAAGCTTGCCGGCATTCAATAAAATCGCTCTATCACAAATTGCTTGAATAGCTGCCTTGTCATGCGAAACGATTAATAAGGTAGTGCCTTGCTTACGAAACTCCCGAATGCGCTCAAAGCTTTTATGCTGAAAATAAGCGTCACCTACCGACAAAGCCTCGTCCACTATCAAAATATCCGGACGAATGGCTGTGGCTACGCTAAATGCCAATCGCACCTGCATTCCGCTGGAGTATACTCGCGCGGGCTGATCAATATAGTCTCCGATGTCAGCGAAAGATTCTATCTCCGGCATCAGTCGGGTAATCTCTTCGACGCTATAACCTAATAATTGGCCAGCCATATAGGCATTTTGCCGACCGGTAAAATCGGGATGAAATCCCATGCCTAATTCTAATAAGGCCGCTACTCGCCCGGTGAGCATTACAGAGCCAGTCGTTGGCTGCGTAGTGCCTGTAATCATTTTCAGCAACGTGCTCTTGCCTGCTCCATTAATGCCGATAATGCCAACCGACTCGCCAGCTGCAATATCGAAACTTATTTCTTCTATTACCCATTTAAGAGCATGATGCGATTTTTTCCCCGGCGATATCCATTCGGCTAAGCGCCCCCAGCGAGTGGAGTATTGTTTGTATGCTTTTCCTAGATTTCTTACTTTAATGCTACCCATTACAATTCATCTATCATTTCACCAGCATGTTTACGAAATAAAGCCAGCCCTATAATGCAAAGCAATACAGCTAATACAGTCACAGGCAACAAAGATTGCCAATGAGGCCATTGGTTGTGTAGCAATATATTTTGGCAAGCCGCTACAATAGCCGACATAGGGTTGAACCTTAAATACGATTGAACAACCTTCGGCAGTATGTCTGGATGGTAAACAATGGGTGTCAACCAAAACCAAAACTGCAGAACAATACCGAAGAGCTGGCCTACGTCTCGAAAGAAAACATTCAATACTCCCAAGGTAGTGCCCAGTCCTACTGCAAACATCACCATAATAATTAAAACTGGCAATAATGCCGTATATGCCATACCGGGAAAATTTCCTGATATCAGCAAAAATGCGGTAAAAAGACTAAATACAATAATGAAGTTGAGTGTGGCATTCGCCACTACTACTACCGGCAGACACAATCTAGGAAAATTGATCTTTTTTAATATATTTGCATTTTCGATAAAGACATTTTGGCTGCGCCCGACGATCTCCGCGAAATATCCCCATACAAGCACCCCAGCACATAAAAAAATGCTGTATCCAAATATGCTATCTACACCGGGAAGCTTGGCACGCATTATCTGGGCGAAAATCACGGTGTAAACCACAATCATCGCCAACGGGTTTAGCACATTCCAAGCAGCACCCAGCAATGAATTACGATATTTTGACTGAAACTCACGCTTGACATTGCCAAGAATAAAGCCACGGTAATTCCATACCGATCGAGAAGAGGTCAATATCATCAAGCCCGCCCATAGATATCATCAAAGCGCACAATATCGTCTTCGCCCAGATAGGCTCCGCTCTGCACCTCTATCATCACCAAGTCCAGAATGCCAGGATTCTCCAGGCGATGCTTATGGCCAGCCGGGATGTAGGTGGACTCATTGGTGTTGACGAAAAGCTCATCGTCGCCATTTACGACCTTTGCCATGCCGCTAACTACTATCCAATGCTCGCTACGATGGTGGTGCATCTGCAAGCTTAGACAAGCGCCGGGCTTGACCTCTATCCGTTTCAGCTTGAAGCCATTGCCCTCACCTAGCACGGTATAAGTCCCCCAAGGACGATGCACGGTCCGATGCAGTTTATAAGCTTCATGGCCTTTCGCTTTCAGCTGGGCATATATTTTCTTGACGTCTTGGGTAGCGTCTTTATTTGCTACCAGCAGGGCATCGGGAGTATCGATGATAACCAAGTCCTCGACGCCCACCACGCCGACTACGCGTCCGTCGCTTTGGATATAGCAGCCCTTTACATCTTGCAGGATCGTATCGCCCAAGACCCGATTTCCATTGGCGTCAGCCTCGGCGAGGTTGCTTATCGCGTTCCAGGAGCCAATATCGCTCCATCCCATGACACAGGGGACGACCGAAACTTGTTGAGATTTTTCCATCAAAGCGTAATCGATAGAGTTTTCAGGCACCTGCTTGAAACTGTCTGAATCCAGCTCCACCTGCTTGAAGCCCTGGCCTTCGGCGACCCGGGATTTGTCGAGGCAGACTTGCGTAGCAGCCAGGATTTCCGGGCAATGCAAGCCCATCTGAGCCAATAGCCCGCCCACGGTAAAGCAGAACATGCCGGAGTTCCATAAAAAACGGCCGGAATCTACATATTCCTGTGCTTTGTCCAGCGAAGGTTTTTCCACAAAACGCAGTACCGTGTTGCCATCGGCTTCGATATAGCCGTACCCAGTTTCGGGGGCGTCTGGCTGAATTCCGAAGGTCACCAACCTACCCGACTGAGCCAGCCCCAAGGCCTGATCCACAGCGCATTCGAAGGCGTCTTGATCAGAGATCAAATGGTCAGCAGCCAGGACCAGCAGCGCAACCTCTTCGCCATATGTTTGTGCCAACCGCAAGCCGGCGGCCGCTACCGCCGCCGCCGTATTCCGGCCAAATGGCTCCAAGATAAAGGAGGTGGTCACGCCAGTATCATTGACCTCGCGGAACTCATCGGCCATCTTGAAAAAGAGTTCACGGTTCGTAATGGTAAGAATCTCTTCTACGCCTGGCAGGCGGGCGCCCCGCAGAAACGCCTTTTGCAATAGGCTTTGGCCGTCGGCCAAGCGTATGAAGGGTTTCGGGTGAGCCTCTCGCGAAACTGGCCAAAGCCGGGATCCGGCCCCTCCACACAAAATCACTGGAATTAAACGCACTCTTTCCTCGAATTGATTCACTTTGGGTGTTTTTGCAATGCCATGGCATTGATTTTATAGGTATACACCATAAACATAGCCGGTAACTTACAAAGTCGTCACAGTGTCCGACATGAATTTTTCGCCGCAGCTAAGGATCTGTCCTGTCTTGGAGTCCAACTCGTTACAATTATATCCGACCGGGCGCGACAGTCGTTACAACGGGGCCTTGCCGCATGCATTCTGCCCTTCCGCCTCTCGCCACCGGCGCAACTTGTGGACACCGCCATTGCACTTCCCCCATTCTAGGGGGGGCAAGGCTTGTTCTTGCATCCGTCAGATGGCTAGCTTTGAAGTATCGGTTGATTAATCAGTCCGCTAGTGGACGTGGGGGTGAAATCGCGGCTCGAAAGAATGCCGGCTTTACACAACCATTTCGGCCGTTCTTTTCGCATAGATTAGCAATAGAACCAAGTCCAGAGCCGCTCTTATTACCCATGCTATAGCCGCGCCAGCAACACCAAAGAAATACACAAACAAGAACAATAGCGGCACATAAATAAGCAGCTGCGCTATGTGCAGGGCAGCCGTCGTCCTCGCGTTGCCCGCGGCCTGGATGGCGGCAAAAGGGACGAAAGCAATGCCGTTCAGCAATATGCCCACGCTGAGGATACTGGCGATCAGCCAGGACTGGGCGGCAAAATCAGCGCCCAGCCAAATGGCTAGACCCCAATAGGAGCCTATTGCAATAGCGGTGCAAATGGCAGCCAGCGTGATACTCACTATTTTTATTGAACGTCTGTACAACATATGCGCCACTGCCGGATCGCTCTTCAGTGTAGAAGCCAACCTGGGGAATAGTGCGCCCGTCAGCGCCCCGGGTATCACCAGCACCCGGATCAGGATCTCGAAGGGAACGGTGTAATACGCAACGGCACTGGTTCCAACCACGGCAGCAATCAGGAAACGGTCCGCACTTACCATTACTGGGTTGATGATGTTCGAAACCGTCATCCATGCGCCAAACGACACTAATCGCTTGACGTGCCTTGCTCTCGATTGGGCTTTGTGCCACCTGCTAGCAAGTTTATTGTCCACGCACATCCAGTAGGCGACAAGCACTACGAGACGCGCCAGGATCAGGGTTGCGACGATATATAGAAGCGAAGGTCCAAAAAACATCACGCTAAACACCGGCAATGCAAAGTTCGCCGTGCCAAGTATTATTCGCAATAAATTGACAGTTTTGAAATCCTCGTAGGCTTCCAACACACCGCGCAAGCCGGTCGTGGTGGTGGTCAAGGGAATGCCCACAGCCGCAATCAATAGACTGTAGGCAGTCTGGCTCTGTAATGGCCCGCTGACTTTTAGCCAGCTGTATCCCAAAGGAAACGACACGGCCGCAAGCACCAGGCCGCCGATGACGCCAGTCACCAGCGTAAAGATAAGGCCGGACTTCACCAGGTGAGGAATATTCTGGTGGCGGCCCGCCGCGAGGCTGACGGCGACCTGCTGGGTCAATGCCCGCCCAAGCCCGAAATCGAACAGGCTAAAGTAGCCAATCAAAGTCCAAACGAGCGTAAGAATGCCGAACGCTTCAACGCCAATATGCTTGACCAGATAGGGAATAGCGGTGAGGCCCAGCAGCAACGGCAAGCCCGTTCCCGCAAGATTCCAGGCAACGTTACGTTTAAGAGACATTGAGCATCATAATAAGCTCGCCGAAACACAGAGGGTCGCCTGCGGAATGGTTAGTAGCACAGGCGCCCCTGCACAGCGGGGAACGGAGAGAAAAGGGACCGTAGATAAGGCGCTCAAGATTATAGGACTACACCGCTTAGCGCTTGTCCTGCCGCAAGCACAATAACTTATACCAGATCAAAGAAAACCGTTTCAACCTAGCCATTACAATGGCGATAATTTCATTTGAAAAGCCGGAGTCGAAACATACGCATGAAAATCGCCATTGTCCATGATTGGTTGGTTACCTTCGCTGGCGCCGAACGCGTGCTAGCCGAACTAATAAAACTATGGCCACAGGCAGATTTGTTTTCGGTGATTGACTTCTTGTCCGACGCAGATCGGACCAAATTAAGTGGAAAGCATGCCAAGACCACATTGATTCAAAATCTGCCTAAAGCCAAAACCCGCTATCAGATGTATCTGCCGTTCATGCCATTTGCCATTGAGCAGGTGGATCTTTCTGGCTACGACTTGGTTATAAGCAGTAGCCATGCCGTTGCGAAGGGGGTGATCACCGGTCCGGATCAATTGCACATTTGCTATTGCTACAGCCCCATTCGCTATGCCTGGGACATGCAGCACCAATACCTGGCTGAAACGGGGCTGGATAGCGGGCTAAAGGGGTTTTTGGCCCGCTTACTATTGTTCAAGGTGAGGAACTGGGACCACCGGACCTCAAACGGCGTCGATTACTTCATTTCGGATAGCGATTACATAGGCCGTCGCATACGCAAGGCCTACCGGCGCGATTCGACTACGATATACCCTAATGTCGCCATTGACGATTTTCCTCTGCACACAGCCAAGGAAGACTTTTATCTAACGGCATCACGCATGGTGCCATATAAAAAAATGGACCTTGTCGTTCGTGCCTTTGCAGCGATGCCAGACAAAAAGCTGGTGGTCATCGGCGAGGGCCCGCAGTACAACAAAATAAAACAGGCCATCACCCCCAATGTAACGCTCTTGGGCTACCAGCCCTTCGATGTGCTGCGGGATCACATGCAGCGGGCCCGGGCCTTCGTGTTTGCAGCGGAAGAGGATTTCGGCATTGTGCCTGTTGAAGCGCAGGCCTGCGGCACGCCCGTCATCGCCTTTGGCAAAGGGGGAGCGCGGGAAACGGTTGCAGAAGGAAAAACTGGTATATTTTTCAACGAACAAACCGAAAAGTCGATTCAGGCGGCAGTGCGGATGTTTGAGGCAGACTTCAGGGTCGACCCAGCCGCTATCCGTCAGCATGCCGAATATTTTTCCACCGAGCGCTTCAGACGTGAAATAAAAAACTTCGTAGAGGAAAAATATACGGCTTTTTTCCAATACAGGAAAAGTTCGGAAGAGTAATAGTCAGGGCTTGTTGTTCACAAATCCTCGGTATACCGTGAGGAAAATGATCTTCAGATCGAGCCCTAGCGACCAATTGTTGATGTACCAAAGGTCATACTCCACCCGCTTTTCCATTTTGTCGACCGTATCGGTTTCGCCCCGGAATCCATTGACCTGAGCCCAGCCTGTGATGCCTGGCTTGACCTTGTGTCGTTTCATGTACGATTCCACCAAGTCCTTGTACTGTTCGTTGTGAGCGAGGGCGTGTGGCCGCGGCCCGACAATCGACATACGGCCCTGGATCACATTGTAAAATTGAGGCAGTTCGTCAAGGCTGGTACGCCGCAGGAAGGCTCCCAACGGCGTAATACGCGGGTCGCCAAAAGATGCCTGGGTAACGGTTCCAGTGGGCTCGTCATGCAGCTCCATGGACCGAAATTTATACACTTTAAATTTGCGTCCATTAATGCCCATGCGATATTGTTTGAATATCACCGGTCCGGATGATGTCAATTTGATGCCAATCGCTATCAACAAGCACACTGGCAAAATCAGTACTAAAAAAAAGCATCCGAGGATAAGGTCCTCCATACGCTTCACAATACGAGCCGGCCCATCCATGGGACTGCAACTGATATCCAGGGAATAAAGTCCCGCAATATTGCTGACGCTATGGTTAAGCAGCGGCATATCTCCCATATCAGGCAAATAGCGCACCTCCACCGTAAGGTGGCGCAGCGCATGCAATATGGTTTTGATGGTTTCCCCTTCTTGCAATGGCAAGCACAACCATACTTCATGGGCGCCCGTTTGAATTACCAGAGATACCAATTCATCCAGCCAAGCGTCGCTACGTACCAATTTGACGTTCTTCAGAACCCGGTAGCCATGTTCGGGCAGTTCACTCTGGCGATGGCGCAACTCATCGGCCGAATTGCCCACTTCCACCACCAAAACCCCTTTCAGGTTCCGTCCACGCAGCCGAATCTGGCGCAAGAAAAAATAAATGCCGAAGCGAAATAAGGTGATCAAGGCGAGCGAAACTGCCAATGTTGTGGACAACCATACCCGGGAGTAATCCTGCGACACCTTCAGGAATACGGCAAGGCCCGTGACGATAGCCAAGGCAATCAACCAGCCAATGTAAACCCGACCTATCTGGCGAAACCACTCCCTTCCACGCCATGAAGAGTATGTGCCAAGCACAATTTGGCACACGATGACGACCAAGGCAATAACCACGACCGCAATTTCGTACCAACTCGACAAAGCCCAATCATCGAAACGCAAGAAGTAAGCAGCATGGGCCCCGAAAACGACTAGGAAAAATTCAACAAAGCCGGCCAAGAAAGCCAGCGGATAACGCTCGGCGAGCATGGACGGAGAATGATTTTTTTGTTGCATATTTTTTTGCCGGCTTGGCGCTTAATACATTGAGGCACTTCCGATTGTACGGCAGCTAAATGGAGGCAATTGGCCTTCCAACGGAGAATGCCAAGTAAGGGCCTACATCGCTGCCAAGCGGATTTCTTCACGGCGCATCGCGCCCCACGTCACCGTCAACGCAATGACGAAGAATAATAAAGTGTTATTGCGGCCTAGCATTACCTGCGACATTCCGAACAATGAATAAGCCACCAATAGAGAAGCACCGCACACTGCCAGAACCCGTACCGTTATGTTAATGGAACGCAAGCGCTTGCAGAAATACCAAAGCGCCGTCAGCAATAAAGCAAGTACTGGCAACAGCCCCGCCACGCCTTGGAATGCCAAAAACTCAAGGTAATTGTTATGCGTATTGGCCATGGTCAAAACATCGGCTTTCACCTTGTCCTCGGCGACCAGTCGCTGCATTTCGGCCTTGTAATTACTTTCGCTCCAACCCAACAGTGGTTTTTGAGGGATCATCAATGTAAGAGCGTGCCACATTTCCAGTCTCAACCCAAGCGACGTATTCGACACGCGTTGCGTCTGGTACTTTTGAATCTCGCTAACGGCCTCGTCGTAACGTGTCTCAATGCTAGGCACTGTGGTCGCCACGACCGTCAACCCTACACATAACACTGCCAACACCGCGAAAGCCTGCTTAAGGTTGCGTCGGCTCAAAAATGCGGCACAAAACACGGGAGCCACGAACGGCAGCGCCAACCATCCGCCCCGGCTGCCCGATGCAATCGAGACATAAGCTCCCGCAAGCAGCCCTACCAATAATGCCAATTGCCAATACCGCGCATACCGGCCCTGTGCCTTGGCCCAGAATAGGCCTGCAGCACAGAATACCCCCATCATCATGCCAAGATTGCCAAACTGGATCACGCCGGTGTATCCCACAGCTCGATTCGCTTGAAGCAATTCGATCTGCCAGAAAGCCACTCCGGCCCCGGATACACACCCGACAACCATCCCAGCCCACCACCATGACAAGCGAGGCGGTACTTTCAACATTAATAGCAAAATAGGAACGGCCAACAAATAACGACTGGGCAAATCCATGCTGCGGATTGCGTTGCCATGGTACAAAAAACTAAATAGAGATACCGCAAAAATGGCGACAAGCAAGCTGATAAGCGTTTTATCTTCGCGCGTCAACTGCTGGCAAGGTCGTTTAGCCAAAGAACAAAAGCTCGCCAGCAATAGCAATACCGCTCCTGTCGTATAACCTGCCGGCACCGATAGCATCGGGGCAAAGAACAAGAATACTGACAGAGAAACGACAAGGCCTAAAATTTTATTGTTCTGGTAGGGAGCTTCGATCATAAGAAGGATAAACAATGAGAAAAAAGGATATATGTGGCGGGGATTATAGGCGGATAGCTCTGCCTTCATCCTGCAACTATAGTTATCAGGCCTGCAGTGTTCAGCCCAACAAAAAGTAACAAATATATATCTTCAATCATGATCGCTTCGCCGGCCCCGCCCACCAACGGCCGGCCCTTGCCCAGCCCCAGGCATCTGCACACATTTCCTCAATGCCCATTTCGGCGCGCCAATCCAGTTTCTCCCATGCCAGCCCAGTATCTGCCCAGCAAGCGGCGATGTCGCCGGGGCGCCGCGCCGCGAACTCGTAGGGTATCGTCTTGCCGCTGGCCTGCTCGAAGGCGCGGACCATGTCCAACACGGAATAGCCTTTGCCGGTACCCAGATTGACCGTCAGCAGTTCCTGTTCGGCGTCTAGGCAATGTCGCAAGGCCTGCACATGGCCCCGCGCCAGGTCCATCACGTGGATATAGTCGCGCACGCCGGTGCCATCGGCGGTATCGTAGTCCTTGCCAAAAATCATCACTTTGCTGCGCTGCCCTGTGGCAACCTGCGCAACGTAAGGCATGAGATTGTTGGGTATGCCTTGCGGCGCCTCGCCTATCAACCCGCTGGAGTGCGCGCCCACCGGATTGAAATAGCGCAGGCGGGCAATGCGCCAGCCTTCCTCGCTTTTGTACAGGTTCTCCAGCACGTCTTCCACTATCAGCTTGGTGTGGCCGTAGGGATTGGTGGCCGAGCGCGGATGGTCTTCGGTCAGTGGGAGCTTTTGCGGGTCGCCGTACACGGTGGCCGACGACGAAAATACAAAAGTCTTGATGCCTGCCTGCTTCATGGCGCCAAGCAACTGCACGCTGCCATGAACGTTGTTGTCGTAATAGGCCAGAGGGTCACGCACGGATTCTCCTACCGCCTTCAGGCCGGCGAAATGCAGCACGGCGTCCACCCGGTATGCCTGGAAAAGCTTCGCCAGCGCAGGCGCACTGCGCACGTCGCCTTGAATGAATGCCGGCTTTTCGCCTGTTATTTTGGCTATCGCATCCAGCACGGACGCGCTGCTATTGCAAAGATTGTCCAGTATCACCACGCGGTATCCGGCCTGCTGCAATGCAACCGTAGTATGGCTGCCGATGAAGCCGGTGCCGCCGGTGACGAGTATCGTCTGGGTCATAGAGTTGATAACATCGAGAAGGCCATCATTGGGGTGGCGTGAGCCATGGAGCATGGGCATATTAGGCGATATGCGATGGTTGCGTCAGCGCGATTTTACGTCAATGGCTTCTTGCCTGGGGCGGCGGGGTCGGCGATCTGGGGGGGTGAGCACCGGCGCTTCGGTCTGAGGTCAGGCGGCGCGAAGCTTTTGCGTTTGCGGCTGGCCATGATCAATGCTTCCTGGGGCTTCCCGGGATCTGGCTAGCGCCGGATCAGAGATACTCATCGCCAGCGAACCATCTCCATCCCGGCACCTATCTTCATGAAATAGGCTTGCGGTCGGAAACGAACCTCATCATCAGCAGATTGGTCCCGACGACCAGCGCGGCGCCAATCAGCGTTGCGATGAGTCGATCAACCAACAAGCCACTGTCGGGTACATGCCCGGCATCGATGATGAGAATGATGAGCGGCGTCATTGCCGCCGAATACACAAGATAGTTTCCATTCCGTAGCAGGGGACGGGCGCCCGCAAGAACACCGACCGCTACCACCAGCACGGCCGCCGGCAAGGTTGAACGCAGGACCAGCGCCGATAAAACAACACCGACCGCGGTCCCCAGCGTTCGCTGCGTCGTCTTGAGCGATGTTGGCTCAGGCGTTCGGGAGATTAGCAGTGCTGCCGTAATGCTGATCCAATGCAGATGATGGTCAGGCCATAGCAAAGTGGCGGCAAGGGCAACCAGGAGGCACGCTCCCAGCCTGATCGTGTAGTTCCAGCCGTCGACATTCCTCATGGACTGGGCCCAGCGCTTGAGCTTCTGCGTCCATGTGGCCCGCCGCTGCTGGGGTTCCTGCTGCGGCACGAGGGCGTTCTTGCGAGCGACGATACCAAAGGCGAACCCCAGCATGGAGGTCCAGAGCGCGCCAAGCGCAATAAGGGCGAGGAATCCTGCCCTCTGGTCAAACGCGGCTGCCGGCATTGCGCTCACAATCATCAAGAACAGGATGAAGCGAGTGGTTGCCACCGCCATCAATCGGCTGAAGCCGCCGATGGCCGCGGCGATGAGCGCCGTCAGGATAAGCAGAAGCTCTGCCAGCCAGCCGTGACCGCCGGCGGCAACAGCGAGCAGCGCTGCGAGCAATACCGGCGCCAGCGCCTGAAGCTCGCGCCTTGCATGGACCGAAAAAGCTGCGCCGGCCTCGACCCCGCCAACCGCGAGGCCGCCCAGAGCCGCGGTAAACCCGGCTGGAACCTGCCCAGACAGAACCCCGATCAGAACGGGGCCGGCCATGCCGAACGCAGCCGCAAGCACCTCCGCGGCTCCTATCCTTTCCCCGGTTGACCACCGGAAGGCATGAACAACGTGCCGCCAGGCGCGCGATATGAACATAATCCTCAGAGACCCGCTTTCCGCAAATTAATATGCCGTGGGCAGTATATGGCGAAGGGTGCGAACAGAGGAAGATGGCCCCAGGCCGGCGCCGAGCGGTGCCGCTCGATTTTTCCGGCTTTGACAGGAGGCACGATGAAAACGTTTGTCTTTGAATGACTCACCCAGGTCAAAAAAAGAGATCAATGCCACGCAACAAGTGGACCGAGGCACGTGATCATCAAGGCTGAAGGATGTGCAACGCCCCTCCGATCCCACTAAGCGATCACTGAAAAAGTGATCGCTTCAATATTGTTAGTGCGATACCATCCATATCAGTGGTTGTCAAGCACGTCACGTTTTTTACTGAATGGTATAAATTTAAGCCAAAAATGGAGGCTCGCATGAATCAACATGTCAACGCCGGTTTAAAACTGACCCACTTTCCGGCTTTTCGGCCGGAGTAAAACTGACCCACCCGGGCCTCCAATTTTCTTAAGCTTTTGCCTTCACCTGGCCGGCTTTGCGTTTATCTTTAAGCCGGTAACTTTCTCCGGCGATCTGAACAATATGCGCGTGGTGCAGCAGGCGATCGAGCATGGCAGCCGTTAAGGTCTGGTCGTCGGCGAACGCTGAAGACCACTGCCCGAAGGGCAGATTGCTGGTCAAGATAATGCTGGCGCGTTCATAGCGCTTGGCGACCACGTTAAAGAATAAATTTGCTTCCTCGCGTCCGAAGGGTAAAT
>NZ_FQXE01000026.1 GCF_900129885.1 Pollutimonas bauzanensis
CGCGACACCCGGTTACGCTTGACGACCATAGCGAGGTGGTCCCACTCCTTCCCATCCCGAACAGGAACGTGAAACGCCTTTGCGCCGATGATAGTGGACGTACGTCTGTGAAAGTAGGTCATCGTCAGGCTCTTATTGAAAACCCAACCCCCAGCAGGGCAACCCGCTGGGGGTTTGGCGTTGGGGCGCGCAATTGACGCGGCCGCGAATCTGGCCTGGTGCGCGCCGGCCAAGGCAAGCCCTGCCGGAGTCGGGCCAGGCCTGGCGCCTCGGGGCCTGGCCAGGCCGGCGAGGGCCGGCGTGCGGGCGATGCCGCAAAAGGTCCGCTACGCCCGGCTCGCCCGGCGCATCCGGCCTGTGTGTAAAATAGCGTACGGTAACGATACCGGCAGCTTTCCCCTACATTGTTTCTCCGGAGGTTTGTATGACCCAGGCGTATCCGCCAGAAGACGGCAAGGGCTTGTCGATGCGCAATTTGACGCATCTTATCTATGGTCTTTTTGCGCTGGGCTTGCTTAGCGCCGGCTTTTTCGGGATTGCCACGATCGCAGCCGTGGTGCTTGCCTACCTGAAACGCTCGGACGCGGCCGGCACGGTATACGCCAGGCACTTCGACTGGGTGATCAAGACGTTTTGGTGGGGCTTGCTGTGGGTCGTGCTCAGCGCCCTGGCGACCTTTATTTTCATAGGCTGGATCACCGGCCTGATCGCTCTGGTCTGGATCGTCTACCGCATCATCAAGGGCTGGCTTGCGCTGGCTTCCGGCCAACCGCCGGTCGCTGAATACTGATTTACCCGGCATCGCAAAAAAACACCCCAAAAAAAACGCCGCCTGGCTCGCCTGGCAGCGTTTTTTTTATGTCTTCGGACACCTTATTTGAGGTGGCCGCTTACCAGCTTGGTGAGTTCGAACATTGATACTTGTTCTTTGCCGAACAAGGGGCGCAATTTGTCGTCGGCATTGATATTGCGACGGTTGGCAGGATCTTGCAGATCGTGTTTCTTGATGTAGTCCCAGATTTTTTTGGTGACTTCAGTGCGTGGGACTGCCTCGGGTCCGATAATGGCAGCTAAGGTAGCACTAGGTGTAAGTGGCTTCATGAACGCCGCATTGGGTTTACGGGCGGGTTTCTCGGTTGTTGCCATAGAGTAGGGCTCCTAACTGATAGTTAAAAAAACATTTCCCCAGCAGCATAACGTGAGATTCCCATAAAGACAAAGTAATTTGTGCAGGAGAATTTGTCCGCAGCTAGGGTTAGCCCCCATCCTGAGGCCAGGCATCGCAGTGTGATAATGTCGCAGGCGGGACCAGAGTATCCAATATACGCTTGTTTTATCAGGAGTATTTAGTCGATGTATGCCAGAAGTGTTTTCGAATCCATCAGTCTTTTCCATGATGAGCTGAGCGCCATCCGCCAGGATATCCACGCCCACCCCGAGCTGGGCTTCCAGGAAGCGCGCACTTCCGCCCTGGTGGCCAATGCGCTGACGGCGCTGGGCTACACGGTTCACCGCGGCATCGGCAAGACCGGCGTGGTCGGCTTGCTGGACGGCCGGCAAACCGACAGCGGCCGCAGCATAGGCTTGCGCGCCGACATGGATGCCTTGCCCATCCTCGAGCAGGGCGCGCGGCCCTACGCATCGACCAACCCGGGAGTCATGCACGCCTGCGGCCACGATGGCCATACCGCGGTGCTGCTGGGCGCCGCCCGCTATCTTGCCGAAACCCGCAATTTCAACGGCCGGGCCGTGCTGATCTTCCAGCCGGCCGAAGAAGGCCTGGGCGGGGCCAAGGCCATGCTGGACGACGGCTTGTTCGAACGCTTTCCCTGCGATGCCATTTACGGCCTGCACAACTGGCCCGGGCTGCCACCGGGAGTCATAGGCGTGAACCCGGGCCCCATGATGGCGGCGGCGGATCACTTCGAAATCCATATCGAAGGGCGCGGCGGCCATGGCGCCCACGCCTATCAAACCAACGACCCCGTCGTGATCGCGGCGCAGTTGATCACCGCGCTGCAAACCATCGTGTCGCGCAATGTCCCGGCCCCCGATTCGGCCGTGGTGACGGTTGCGGCCGTTACCGCCGGCAATCTGCAGGCCATGAACGTCATCCCGAAAGACGCCCACATGGTCGGCACGGTGCGCACCTTCAATCCGGTCGTGCAGGAACAGATCATCCAGCGCATGCAAGAGGTGGTGGACGGGATCGCGGCGGCTTTCAAGGCCAGGATCCAGATGAAATACCACCGGCTGTTCCCGGCTACGGTCAATACGCCGGAACACGCGGCATTTGTCGCCGACGTGGCCACCGAATTGTTCGGCGCCGACATGGTGGTGCCCCATCTTGCGCCATCGATGGGGTCCGAGGATTTTTCGTTCATGCTGCAGCGCCGGCCGGGCGCCTACTTCCGGCTGGGCCAGGGCGGCGCCGAGGCCGGCTGCGTGCTGCATAATTCGGCCTTCGATTTCAACGACGCCGTGATTCCCGTGGGGAGCGCGATGTTCTGCCGCCTGGTGGAGCGCAGCATGCCGCTGCCATCCGGGCGATAATGCCGGATTCGCCCTATTTGAATATTGACTAGCATGCAAAGCACCCCTGACACCCTGACGATAATCCGGCCTGACGATTGGCATCTTCATTTGCGCGACGGCGCGGTGCTGGATTCCGTCGTGGCCGATACGGCGCGGCAATTCGCCCGCGCCATCATCATGCCCAACCTGAAGCCGCCGGTCACGACCACCGAACTGGCCGTGGCTTACCGGGACCGCATCGGCCTGGCGCTGGAGCGGGCGGGTATCCCGCAAGGCGCTTTCACTCCGCTGATGACGCTGTACCTGACCGACAATACCAGCGCGGCCGAGGTGAAGCGGGCCAGCCAGTCGGGCGCGGTGCACGGGATCAAGCTGTACCCCGCCGGGGCCACCACCAATTCGGACGCCGGGGTCACCGACCTGCTGGGGCGCTGCGCGGCGGCGCTGGAGGCCATGCAGGTGGCCGGGATGCCCTTGCTGGTGCACGGCGAAGTCACCGATCCGGCTATCGACCTGTTCGACCGCGAGGCGGTATTCATCGACCGCGTCATGATCCCGCTGCGGCGCGCCTTTCCGGAACTGAAAGTGGTGTTCGAGCACCTTACCACCCGCGACGGCGTGGATTACGTGCGCCAGGCCGAAGGCCCCGTGGCCGCCACCATCACCGCCCATCATTTGCTGTACAACCGCAATGCCCTGTTCCAGGGCGGCATCAGGCCACACTGGTACTGCCTGCCGGTGCTCAAGCGCGAGCAGCACCGTCTTGCCTTGCTGGAGGCGGCGACCAGCGGCGCGGGGCGTTTCTTTCTGGGAACGGACAGCGCGCCGCACCCCAAGGGCCTGAAGGAGCATGCCTGCGGCTGCGCCGGCTGTTATACGGCTTTGCACGCCATGGAACTCTACGCCACGGCCTTCGATTCGGTGGGCCGGCTGGATGCGCTGGAGGCATTCGCCAGCCTGAACGGACCGGCGTTTTATGGCTTGCCTGTCAACCAGGGCACGCTCACCCTGCTGCGCCAGCCCTACCGGATCCCGGCGGAGCTGCCCATGGCGGAAACGACGGTCGTGCCGCTGGCCGCCGGCGAGTCCCTGGGCTGGAAGGTAGCCACTGCTGTCGCTGCGGCTTGCGCCTTGTCTGACCAGCCCATGCATCCGGATTTGAGTGCGCGAACTAAGCAAACAGGGCACTAGGCCGGATTGCCGCCGTTCTTCTTTTCTTCCAGCGCTTCCCATCGCGCGAACAAGGTATTCAGTTGCTGCTCGATGGCATGCAGTTGCCCGTTGATGACATCGACTTCATCCGGCGCGTCGCGGTACAGGCTGCCGTCGGCGAGCTTGGCCGCCAACTGCGTCTGTTTGGCCTCCAGCTGCGCGATGGTGTCGGGGATCTCCTCAAGCTCGCGCAGCTCCCACGAGGTCACCCGCGGCGCCTTGGCGGGCTGGGCGCGTTCCGCGGCGGCCGCTTCTTTCCTGCTTTTTTTTTCGGCTGCGGGATCGGGCTGCTCGGGGCGCTGCGCCAGCCACTCGTCATAGCCTCCCACATATTCCTGCCAGTGGCCGTTTTCCTCGGCGGCGTAGGTCTGGGTGACCACGTTGTCAAGAAAGGCCCGGTCATGGCTGACCAGCAGCACCGTGCCGGGATAATCCTGCAGCAAGTCTTCCAGCAGTTCCAGCGTTTCGATGTCCAGGTCATTGGTGGGTTCGTCCAGCACCAGGATATTGGTGGGCCGGGCGAACATGCGGGCCAGCACCAGGCGCGCGCGCTCCCCGCCGGATAGGCTCTGGACCGGTGAATGCGCGCGGGCGGGCGGGAAAAGGAAATCTTCCAGGTAGCTCATGACATGCTTGCGCTGGTCGCCGATTTCTATCCATTCGCTGCCTGGATTGATGGTGTCGGCCAGGGTGGCGGTTTCATCCAATTGCTCGCGCATCTGGTCGAAATAGCCCACCGTCAGGTTGGTGCCAAGGCGAACTGTGCCGCTGGTGGGCTGCAGTTCCCCGAGGATGATTTTCAGCAGCGTGGTCTTGCCGGCGCCATTGGGGCCGATCAGGCCTATGCGGTCCTTGCGCATGATGGTGGTCGAGAAGTCGCGTATCAGCACGCGGTCGCCGTAGCTGTGGCTGACATTCTCGAGTTCCACGACCAGCTTGCCGGAGCGCTGGCCTTCGGCGACGGCCAGGCTGACGTTGCCGACGCGTTCGCGCCGCGATGCGCGGTCGCGCCGCAGTTGTTCCAGCCGCCGCACCCGGCCTTCGTTGCGCGTGCGCCGCGCTTCGACGCCCTTGCGTATCCAGGCTTCTTCCTGGGCCAGCACTTTGTCGAACTTGGCATTCTGCTGTTTTTCGGCTTCCAGCCATTCGGCCTTGCGCTGCTGCCAGGTCGAGAAGTTGCCCGGAAAGCTGAATAGCTTGCCGCGGTCGAGTTCGACTATGCGTGTCGCCACGGCGTCCAGGAAGCGGCGGTCGTGGGTGATGATGATGGTGCTGCAGCGGGCATTGATCAGCAGGTTTTCCAGCCAGCTGATGCCGATGAAGTCCAGGTGGTTGGTGGGCTCGTCCAGCAGCAGCAGGTCGGGCTCGTCGGCGAGGGCGCGCGCCAGCGCGACCCGCTTGCGCGTGCCGCCCGACAGGCCGGCGACGAGCGCGTCGGCGGACAGGCCCAGTTGCTCGATCAAGGCATTGACGCGGGAAGGCCGCTGCCAGTCCTCGCTTTCGGTGATGTCGCCGCAAAGCGTGTCGAACACGGTGAGCGATTCGTCGAGCTCCGGCTCCTGCTCGACGGTGGAGATTTTCAAGCCGCCCAGGCGCATGATTTCGCCGTCATCGGGGGTCGTGCGGCCGTCCAGCAATTTGAGCAGGGACGATTTGCCGGCCCCGTTGCGCCCGATGAGGCCGATGCGCTCGCCGGGCTGGATCGCGAAATCGGCATGATCCAGCAGGGGATGGTGTCCGTAGGCGAGCTGGACGCCGCTTAGGGTAATGAGGGTATTGGCAGCCATAAAAGCAAAAAAACCAGTAGTCAGGAGTAAAGATGCTATTGTCGCAGGTTACACTGGCATCTGTGAGGCAGGTTGGGCAATCGCGGTGCTTATGGCATCGAGGAAGGTCCGGACTCCACAGAGCGGGGTAGCGGCTAACGGCCGCCCACCCGTGCGCCGCGCAATTTGCGCGTCGCACGGTTGAGGAACAGGGCCACAGAGACGAGTCTGCGGCGCGGGCGCACTATGTGCGCACTGGCACGGCCATCTCCGTGCTGCGTGCCGGGGCAACCCGGTACGGCGCGGCAGGGTGAAACGCGGCAACCTCTACCCGGAGCAACATCAAATAGGCATACGCCTGGCTTCGTGCCAAAAGAGCGGCTCGCTCGAGTATGCGGGTAGATGGCTAGAGCCCGGCAGCAATGCCGGGCCCAGAGGAATGATTGCCCGCCAGGTTCGCCTGGTGTACAGAATCCGGCCTATAGGCCTGCCTCACTCTTTATTCTCGCTTCTTCCTCCTGGGAAGTGTCAGTAATTGCAAAGCCCCCTGGGCAGTCCTTGCGCATCTCGTGACAAAGGACTTGCAGATACTTCGCCAATTTCTTGATTTCACTACATATTTTTTTGACGCCGCTCTCGCAGGCCGCGCTAAGTACTTGTTGTAATTGAAAAAATTGCAACGAGGCGCTTGACCTGTTGCATTCCATCCCGTAGAGTGGGGAAAAGTAGGTTTTTGTGTAAAAAAGTGGGGAAGAATTTTGTTCCAGGGTAGCAGTGCTCTCACGTTGGATGCCAAAGGGCGGGTCTCGATCCCGACCAGGCACCGCGACGCGCTCGTTTCCCAGGTCGAAGGTCGCCTGACCCTCACGCGCCATCCCGATGGCTGTCTGCTTGTGTACCCCCGCAACGCATGGGAAGAAAAACGCGAGCAGATAGCCAAGTTCCCCATGTCGGCCCGTCCCTTGCAGCGCTTGTTGCTCGGCAATGCCCAGGATGTGGATATGGACGGCTCGGGCCGCATCCTGGTCGCGCCTGAGTTGCGCAATGCAGCCGGCCTGACCCGCGATGTCATGCTTTTGGGAATGGGCAGCCATTTCGAACTGTGGGATTCCGCCGAATGGGCGCGCCGCGAGGCCGAAGATCTTGCCAAGGGCATGCCCGAGGTCCTGGAACATTTTTCATTCTGAATCCGCTTATGGAGTTTTTGCACCGATCCGTCCTGTTGGAGCCGACGGTCAACGCCCTCGTTGATCCTGATTTCGGCGCCAAGAGGAAACGCGAGCCCGCCACGGGCATGCCGCCGGCATTGGCCGAAGGGGTGTTCGTCGATGGCACGTTCGGTCGTGGCGGCCACAGCCGCCTTCTGCTGTCCCGCTTGTCGGCGCAAGCCAGGCTGGTGGTGTTCGACAAGGATCCGCAGGCCATAGAGGCCGCTCACGCCTTGCAGCGCGAGGACGCGCGGGTCATGGTGGTGCATGGCGGCTTTGGGTCGATGCCGCAGGAGCTGGAACGGCTGGGCCTGGAAAAGGTTGACGGCGTCATGCTCGACCTGGGGTTTTCATCCCCTCAGATCGACGACGCCAGCAGGGGGTTTTCGTTCATGCGCGAAGGCCCGCTGGATATGCGGATGGATACCAGCAGCGGACTCACCGCTGCGCAATGGCTGGCGCAAGTCAGTGTTGAAGAGTTAAAGGAGGTCATAGCAAAATATGGCGAAGAACGGTTTGCTTTCCAGATTGCAAAGGCGGTTGTTGCTCGCCGCGAATCCAGGCCGCTGCGTACAACGCTCGACCTCGCCGAGCTCGTCGCCAGCGTCGTCCGTACGCGGGAAAAGGGCCAACACCCGGCCACTCGTACCTTTCAGGCTATACGGATTCACATCAATGAAGAACTCGAGGAGCTCGCGCTCGCCCTCGCGGCAGTTCTAAAGGTACTGGCCCCGGGAGGGCGTCTGGCGGTGATCAGCTTTCATTCTCTTGAAGACCGCATGGTCAAGCAGTGCATAGCGGCGGCGGCAAAGCCGGCCGAGGCACAGGCCCGCCTGCCCATTTTCGAGAAGGACATGCCGCAACCCATCCTGCGCTCGCTGGGGCGCATATTGCCCACCGCCGAGCAGGCCGCGGACAATGTGCGGGCCCGCTCGGCGGTCCTGCGGGTGGCCGAGCGCACGGCGACGCCCTTGCCCAAGGATCAGGGCGCCTCTTTTGTCACCGCCATGCGCCTGGTTTCGGGCCAGGCGGCGACAAGCAAAAGAGGGCGCAGATAATGGGACGCCTGAGCATTCTTTTCGCGATCCTCCTCATGGTCTCGGCCATATCCCTGGTCACGGCCCGGTTCCAGTCCCGCCAATTGTTCGTGCTGACCGACAGCCTGCAGGACAAGGCCCGCGAGCTCGACACCGATTGGCGCCGCCTGCAGCTGGAGCGCGCCGAACTCGCGCGCAATGCCCGCATCGACGGCGCCGCGCGTGAAGAACTGGAAATGGTTTCCACTTCGCCGGACAGGACTATTTACATCAAGGCCAATGCGCCCAGGCCGGCCGCGGCCGGCCACGGGGAGGGCCGCCCATGAAACGCGTGCGCTTCTACGACAGCCCCGTGCTGAATGTCCAGATGCCCTTGTGGCGTTCGCGCCTGGTGCTGATTCTGCTGATGCTGGGCTTTGCCGCTCTGGCCGCCAAGGCCATGTACCTGCAGGGCCTGTCCACCGAATTCCTGCAGCAGCAGGGCGAGCGGCGCTACGAGCGCACGCTGGTGCTGCCCGCGACCCGCGGCAAGATATTCGACAGCAGCGGTTCGGTCGTGCTGGCATCGAGCGTGCCGGTGCGGGCCATCTGGGCCATTCCCGAGGATACGCGCGGCGCCAGCGAGGCCCAGTTGGCGGAACTCGGCAAGCTGCTGGAGCTTCCCGTCAAGGACATCAAGAGCCGGCTGGTGGATGAGGAAAAGAACTTCGTCTATGTCAAACGCCAGGTGCCCATGGACATCGCCGACAAGATACGGAAAATGAAGGTTCCCGGCTTCCATCAGCAGGTGGAAATGCGCCGCTACTACCCCGAGGGCAATATCGCGGCGCATGTCGTCGGCTTCACCAACATCGAGGACCAGGGCATCGAGGGCGTCGAGCTGGCGTTCAATTCGGAGCTCTCGGGCAAGCCGGGATCGCGCCGCGTGATCAAGGATCGCCTGGGCCGGGTGGTGGAAGACGTGCAGACGATAGTGCCCCCCGTCAACGGGCAGGACTTGAACCTGTCGATCGATTCCGGCCTGCAGTTCGACACCTACACCGCGCTCAAGAAAGCGATGGACGAGAACAAGGCCAAGGCCGCCGCAGGCATCGTGATTGACGTGCGCACCGGCGAGGTCCTGGCCCTGGTCAATTTGCCCACCTACGATCCCAACGACCGCGATGACCGCAAGGGCCCCGTCTTGCGCAACCGCGCCCTGACCGATACGTTCGAGCCGGGCTCCATCATGAAGCCATTTACGGCGGCGCTGGCGCTGGACATCCAGCGCATCAGCACTTCCACGCTTTTCGATACCGGCAATGGCCAGTATCGCTATCAGGGTTCGACGATTTCGGACGTCAGCCGCAACGGCACGCTGAATGTGGCCGGAATCCTGCGGCGTTCGAGCAATATCGGCATGACCATGATTTCCGAAAAACTGACTTCCCAGGAAATGTGGACCAAGTTCACTGAATTGGGTTTCGGCCGCGCGCCCCAGGCCAATTTCCCCGGCGTGGCGTCGGGGCGCTTGCGTCCGTGGGAGCGCTGGCGCCCCATCGAGAGGGCCACCATGGCCTACGGCTATGGCCTGTCGGTTTCGCTGCTGCAGATCGCCCACGCCTACACGGCCTTCGCCCGGAATGGCGACATGGTCTCGCTGACCTTGCTCAAGCGGGAAGGCAAGCCCACCAGCGTGCAGGTTTACACCCCCACGGTCGCGGGCCAGATCCGCGCCATGCTGGAAGCCGCGGCCGGGCCGGATGGCGCCAAGCTCGCGCAGGTGCAGGGATACCGCGTGGCCGGCAAAAGCGGCACGGCGCGCAAGATCGTGAACGGCAAGTACAGCACGACGCAATATCGCAGTTCGTTCGTGGGCTTCGCCCCGGTCTCGAACCCGCGCATCGTGGTCGCGGTGACCCTGGACGAGCCGCATGCGGGCGCCTATTATGGCGGCCGGGTCGCGGCGCCCATCTTTGCCAGCGTGGTCGCCAGCACATTGCGCCGGATGGGCGTCCAGCCCGACGCGCCGATCGAGTCATTGGTGGCTGTCGGTCCGAAAGGGGAGACGCCGCAATGATGCCGCAAGAAATCGTCTCCTGGCTGAACCGGCATGTGGCGCGGACAGCGCATCTGGGCCTGGACTCGCGCCAGCTTCATGCTGGCGATGTGTTTTTTGCCTGCCCCGGCCTGACCAGCGACGGGCGCTTGTTCGTCCAGCAGGCTGTCGAGCAGGGAGCGGCCGCCATCGTGCTGCAGGCCGGCGGCGCAGCCGCGGCGCAGCCGGCCATGGCCACGGCCATTCCGGTCCTGGAAGTCGACGGCTTGTCGGAAAAGCTCGGCCTGATCGCGCATCTGTGGTACGGCGAGCCGTCGCTGGCCTTGACCATCGTGGCGGTCACCGGCACCAATGGCAAGACCACTTGTGTCCAGTGGATCGCCGCCGCCTTGAATGCCGAGCAGGTGCCTTGCGGGACCATAGGCACGCTGGGCGTCTCTTTGCCCGACGGCTCGCGCCTGGGCGGCGCGCTGACCACTCCCGATGTCCTGACCATGCACCGCAGCCTTGCGGCGATGCGCGACGCCGGCGCGACCGTGGTGGCGCTGGAAGCATCCTCGATAGGCATAGCGCAGGGACGCCTGGATCACGTGCATATTGAAATTGCGGCGTTTACCAACCTGACGCGCGATCACCTCGACTACCATGGCACGCTGCAGAACTACAAGCTGGCGAAATTCGCGCTGTTCGATATGCCCGGCCTGCGCGCCGCGGTGATCAATGCCGACGATCCGGCCGGCCGGGATTTGCTGGCGGCGGCGTCCTTGCTCCACCCCCTGGCTTATTCCCTGGGCGGCTACAAGGCGGCCGCCATCCAGGCGCACGACATACAAGCGAGCGCTTATGGCCTGGTATTCAATCTGGCCACGCAGGATGGCACGGCGCAATTGCTGACGCGCTTGCTGGGCGAGCACAATATTTCCAATCTGCTGCTGGTCTGCGGCGTGCTGCAGGAGCTGGGCTGGGAATTGCCGCGCATTGCCCGCGTCCTGGCCACGTTGAATTGCGTGGAAGGGCGGCTGCAAATAGTGGAAGCCCCGGGCGGCGCCGCGGCGGCGGCCGCCACGGCGCTGGTCGTGGTCGACTATGCGCATACGCCGGATGCGCTGGAGCGCGCCCTGCTGGCGCTGCGCGGCGTTGCGGCGGCCCGCGCGGGCCGCCTGATCTGCGTGTTCGGCTGCGGCGGCGGCCGCGACAGCGGCAAGCGCCCCATCATGGGCCGCATTGCCGCCACGCTGGCGGACAGCGTCGTTCTCGCCAACGACAACCCGCGCATGGAGGATCCGCAGGCCATCGCCGGGCAAATCGCCTCGGGCATGCCGCGGGCGCCGCGCATCGAGCTGGACCGCGCGCTCGCCATCATGTCGGCCATCTGGACCGCGCATGCCAGCGATGTGGTGCTGCTGGCGGGCAAGGGCCATGAAACCTACCAGGAAACAAATGGCGCGCGCCTGCCCTTCGACGACCGCGAGTGGGCCCGTTTTGCACTGAGCTGGCGGCGCGGCCTGACGCTTTCGACCGATTCGCGCAATATCCAGGCGGGCCAGCTGTTCGTCGCGATCAAGGGCGACACCTTCGATGGCCATGCCTATCTCGCCCAGGTCCAGGAAGCCGGAGCCAGCGGCGCGATCGTGGCGCAGCGCGATGAGTCGCTCAGCCTGCCGCAGTTCGCCCTGGGCGACACCAGGCAGGCCTTGATCCGCATCAGCACGGCGTGGCGCCGGCTTTTCGTCCTGCCGCTCATCGGCGTGACGGGCAGCAACGGCAAGACCACCACCAAGGAAATGATTGCGTCCATCTTGCGCGCCTGGCTGGGCGCCGACGTCAGCCTGGCCACGCAAGGCAACCTGAATAACGACATTGGCGTGCCCTTGACCATCTTGCGCTTGAACGATCAGCACCGGGCGGCCGTGGTGGAGCTGGGCATGAACCATCCCGGCGAAATCGCGCTGCTGGCCGATATCGCCCAGCCTACCGTGGCCCTGGTCAATAACGCCCAGCGCGAGCACCAGGAGTTCATGCATACCGTTGCCGCGGTGGCGGCGGAAAACGGCGCCGTGATCGCCTCCCTGCCCGCGGACGGCGTGGCGGTGTTCCCGGGCGATGACGAGTACGCCGCCTTGTGGCGCGGCCTGGCGGGCCGGCGCAAGGTGATGGACTTCGGCTTGGCCCCGGCATTCGCCGTCCATGCCGAGCAGATCCATGCCGAGCCCACGCGCACGCTATGCCAGTTGCATACGCCGGCGGGCAGCGCCAGCCTGGTCCTTTCCACGCCGGGCTTGCACAATTTGCGCAACGCGCTGGCCGCCGCCGCCTGCGCCTGCGCCGCCGGCGCATCGCTGGCGGCCATCGTGCAAGGCCTTGAAGCCTTCAATCCGGTGTCCGGCCGCATGCAGCCGCGCCAGCTTGCCGATGGCTACCAGCTGATCGACGATACCTATAACGCCAACCCAGATTCGGTGCGCGCCGCCATCGATGTGCTGGCGCAACTGGCGGGCAGAAAAATACTGGTGCTGGGCGATATGGGCGAGGTGGGAGCCGACAGCCACGCCATGCATGCCGAAGTGGGCGCCTACGCGCAGGAACGCGGCGTCGATGTCTTGCTGACATTCGGTCCGGCCAGCGCCCATGCGGCAAGCGCCTTTGGGCCCGGGGCCCAGGCGTTCGACGCCATCGACGCGCTGACGGGCTATCTTGTAACGCTCGTTCCGGCCCATATCCTCGTCAAGGGATCGCGCAGCATGCGCATGGAAAGAGTAGTGCGGGCACTTGAAACAGAATTAATAAACAAAGAAAAAGGGGCTCGCCATGCTACTTGAACTGGCGCGTTGGCTGTCGGATTCACATGTGCGCGCTTTTGGTGTGTTCGAATACATTACGTTCCGCGCCGTGCTGGCCTGCGGCACGGCATTGCTGATAGGCCTGTTTGCCGGACCTTGCGTCATCCGCAAGCTGACCGAACTGAAAATCGGCCAGGCTGTGCGGGCCTACGGCCCCGAATCGCACCTGTTGAAGAACGGCACGCCGACCATGGGCGGCGTGCTCATCCTGATTTCCGTCGGCGTCAGCACCCTGCTGTGGGCCGACTGGACCAACCGTTTCGTCTGGGTGGTCTTGCTGGTCACCTTCGGTTTCGGCTGGATAGGCTGGGCCGACGATTACAAGAAGGTCGTCAATCGCGACCCGGAAGGCATGTCGTCGCGCCGCAAATTCTTCTGGCAGGCATTGATAGGCATCGTCGCCGCGGTCTACCTGAGCTTTGCCGTCTCGGCGCCCGCCAATGCCGAACTCTGGCCTTTGTTCCGGGACTGGGTGCTGAGCGGCCTGACCATGCCTTTGCCCACCCGCGCCGATCTTATCGTGCCTTTCTTCAAGAGCGTGAGCTATCCCCTGGGCGTGTTCGGCTTCGTGGCATTGACCTGGCTGGTGATCGTGGGTTCGAGCAATGCGGTCAATCTTACCGACGGCCTGGACGGCCTGGCCATCATGCCCACCGTCATGGTCGGCAGCGCGCTGGGGATCTTCGCGTATGTGGTGGGCCGCGTCGATTATTCGAAATACCTGCTGTTTCCCTACATACCCGGGGCCTCGGAATTGATGGTCATATGCGCCGCCATCGCCGGGGCGGGGCTTGCCTTCCTGTGGTTCAACGCCTATCCGGCCCAGGTATTCATGGGCGACGTGGGCGCGCTGGCGCTGGGCGGCGCATTGGGAACCATCGCCGTCATCGTGCGCCAGGAAATCGTCCTTTTCATCATGGGCGGGGTCTTTGTCGTCGAGACGCTCTCCGTGATGCTGCAGGTGACCTGGTTCAAGTACACCAAGCGGCGCTACGGGGAAGGGCGGCGTATTTTCCGCATGGCGCCGCTGCACCATCATTTCGAGGTCAGCGGCTGGAAAGAAACCCAGGTCGTCGTGAGATTCTGGATTATCAGCATGATGCTCGTGCTTATTGGCCTGGCAAGTTTGAAACTGCGATGAACACAATGACTTTTCCCTCGCTGCGCGTCGACGGCCTGACCCTGATCCTGGGGTTGGGCGAGACCGGCGCGGCTGCCGCCCTATGGTGCGCGCAGCATGGCGCGGCCTTGCGCGTGCTGGATACGCGCACGCAGCCGGGGGGACTGGCGGGCCTGCGGGCCGATCTGGACGAAACCCGCGTCGACTACCGCCTTGGCGAGCAGGTGTTCACCGAAGATGCCCTGCGCGATGTGCATACCATCGTGCTCAGCCCCGGCCTCGCTCCCTCCCGGGAACCCGTCAAGTCGTTTCTCGCCCTGGCCGCGCAACGCAATATTGAAGTGCTGGGCGAGATCGAGCTCTTCGCCCGCGCGCTGGCCGATATGTCGGAGCAGGGCTATAAGCCGGGCGTGCTGGCGGTAACGGGAACCAACGGCAAGACCACAGTGACCGCCATGGCCCGCCAACTGGTGCAGGCCAGCGGCCGCAGCGCCCGGGCCGCCGGCAATATCAGCCCGGCCGCATTGGCGGCGCTGCGCGCAGCGTTGGCGGCGGATGATTTGCCGGATGTCTGGGTGCTGGAGCTGTCCAGCTTTCAGCTCGAATCCACCCATACCCTGGCGGCCGACGCCGCCGTGGTGCTGAACGTGACGCAGGACCACCTGGACTGGCACGGCTCCATGCAGGACTATGCCGCGGCCAAGGCCAGGCTGCTGAAGATGGCGAAAATTGCCATTGTCAATCGCGACGACCCGCTGGTGCTCGGCATGGTGCCCGATATCAAGGGGCTGGCGGTGCGCAGTTTCGGCCGCGATCTGCCCGAACTGGAAGGCGACCTGGGTCTGGAGAGCAGCAATGGCATGCTGTGGCTCGCCGCGGCGGATAGCGCCGATTTCGACCAGCCGGTCGCCGCCGGGCGGCGCAAGAAGGCTGCCAGCGTACCGGTGCGCGGCACCGGGCGCGCCACGCGCTTGATGCCTGTGGACGCCTTGCGCGTGCGCGGCCGGCACAACGCGCTGAACGCCCTGGCTGCCTTGGCCCTGGTGCGCAGCCTGGGCCTGGGTTGGGCCGGCATGCTGCATGCCCTGAGGGACTATCACGGCGAAGCCCATCGCACGGAATTCGTGCGCACGGTCGCGGGCGTCGATTTTGTCAACGACAGCAAGGGCACCAATGTCGGGGCGACCGTAGCCGCCCTGGAAGGCATGGGCCATGGGGTGGTATTGATAGCGGGCGGCCTGGGAAAAGGCCAGGATTTTGCCCCGCTGGCCAAAGCGGCCCGCGCGCATGCCCGCGCCGTCGTATTGATCGGCCAGGATGCGGCGCTGATAGAGCAGGCCCTGGCGGGGGCCGAGATGCCGGTCGAACGCGCGCCATCATTGGCCCAGGCCGTGGCGCGCGGCCTCGAGCTGGCGCAAGCCGGCGATACCGTCCTGCTTTCGCCGGCCTGCGCCAGCATGGACATGTTCAAGAATTATGCTCACCGCGGGCTTTGCTTTGTCGCCGAGGTGAACGAACTGGCCTTGAGCCGCGGGGAGGTGGCATGAGCCTGTTCGCCGACTTGACCTCGGGCGTCAACGCCGTAAGGCCGGGGCGCACGACGATGCCCAGCTTCGACATTCCGATGATGATCGCGGCCAGCATACTGGTGCTGTTCGGACTGCTCATGGTTTATTCGGCATCCATCGCGCTGGCCGACGGCCCGCGCTACGAAAGCTATGGGCGTTTTTATTTTGTGATCCGCCACGGCCTGTTCATCGTGGTGGGCCTGTTTTGCGCGCTGTTCGCGATAAGCATACCCATGAAAGTCTGGCAGAAGTCGGCGGTGCCGCTGTTCCTGCTTTGCCTGGTGCTGTTGCTGGTCGTCCTGGTGCCCGGCATAGGGCGCGAGGTGAACGGCGCGCGGCGCTGGCTGCCTCTGGGTCCGATCAATTTCCAGCCATCGGAACTGATGAAGCTGGCCGTGCTGCTGTACGCGGCCGACTACACCGTGCGCAAGCAGGAATATATGCAGAATTTCGTGCGCGGCTTCCTGCCCATGGCCTGCGCGCTGGCGGTGGTCGGCATGGTGCTGCTGCTGGAGCCCGACCTGGGCGCCTTCATGGTGATAGTGGCCATTGCGGTAGGCATCCTGTTCATCGGCGGCATCAACGGCAAGCTGTTCTCCACGCTGCTCGGCATCATGGTCGGCAGCTTCCTGCTGCTGATCTGGCTTTCGCCCTGGCGCCGCGAGCGCCTGTTCGTGTACCTGGACCCATGGAACCCGGACAATGCCTATGGCAGCGCCTACCAGTTGTCCCACTCCCTGATTGCGCTGGGCCGGGGCGAGTGGTTCGGCGTCGGCCTGGGCGCCAGTATCGAAAAACTGCATTACCTGCCCGAGGCGCATACCGATTTCATCGTCGCGGTCATCGGCGAGGAACTCGGTTTCGTGGGACTCAGCTGCCTGATCGCCCTGTTCGTCTATATCGTCTGGCGCGGCTTCGAAATCGGCCGCCAGGCCATCGCCATGGAGCGCATCTTCAACGGTCTGGTGGCCCAGGGCGTGGTGCTATGGTTCGGCGTGCAGACCTTCATCAACATCGGCGTATGCGTGGGCCTGCTGCCGACCAAGGGCCTGACCCTGCCCATGGTCAGCTATGGCGGGTCGGGGATCGTGATGAACCTGATCGCGATGGCGCTGCTGCTGCGGGTCGATTTCGAGAATCGCAATCTGATGCGGGGCAAGCGGACATGAGCACGACTCCAACCTTGCTGATCATGGCTGGCGGCACCGGCGGGCACATCATGCCCGGGCTGGCGATCGCCCATGAGATGAAGGCGCGCGGCTGGCGGGTGCTGTGGCTGGGCCATCCCGAGCGGATGGAGGGCAGGCTGGTGCCGCCCCAGGGGTTCGAGCTGGTGCCTCTGCGTTTTTCCGGCCTGCGCGGCAAGGGGCCGGCGGCGCTGCTCAAGCTGCCGTTTACCCTGGCCCGCGCATGCTGGCAGGCCCGCAAATCGCTGCGCCATGCAAAGCCCGATGTGGTGCTGGGCATGGGCGGATATGTCGCTTTCCCGGGCGGCGTGATGGCCGCCCTGCAGCGCACGCCTGTCGTCATTCATGAACAGAATGCGGTGGCGGGCACCGCGAATCGCTGGCTGGCAAAGCTGGCAAGCAAAGTCCTGGTCGGCTTTCCGGGCGCCTTGCCGGGCGCGGTCATGGTCGGCAATCCCGTCAGGCAGGCCCTGGCCGAAGTGGAGCCCGCAGCGCAGCGCTATGCCGGCCGCCAGGGCCCCTTGCGCTTGCTGGTGGTGGGCGGCAGCCAGGGCGCGGCCGCGCTCAATGCCGTGGTGCCGCAGGCGCTGGCGCTGCTCGCCGGGCATGAACGGCCCATCGTCATGCATCAGGCCGGCGAACGGCATGTGGCGGGCTTGCGCGAGACCTACGAGGACCTGGGCGTGCAGGCGCAATGCCACGCCTTTATCGACGACATGGCGGCGGCGCTGGCCGATGCCGATGTGGTGATCTGCCGGGCCGGCGCCATGGCGGTGGCCGAAGTGGCCGCGGTCGGCGTTGCGGCCCTGTTCGTGCCCTTGCCGCATGCCATAGACGACCACCAGACCGCCAACGCCCGCTACCTGAGCGAATGCCATGGCGCATGGCTGCAGAAACAGTCCGAGCTGACGCCGGAATGGCTGGCCCAGTGGCTGCGCGCGACGAGCCGCGCGCAACTGGCCGAGGTCGCCCGTCATGCCCATGAACACGCTTGCTTGAATGCAACCCGGCAGATCGCCGACGCGTGCGAACAATTAGCAGGGAGCCAGGCGTGAAGCACCGTATTCAAAGCATCCATTTCGTAGGCATAGGCGGATCCGGGATGAGCGGCATCGCCGAGGTGATGCTGACCCTGGGCTATTCCATAAGCGGCTCCGACATACAGGAATCGGCGGTGACCCGCCGCCTGGCCGGCTTGGGCGCGCGCATTACCATCGGCCATCATGCCGAGAACATCAAGGGGGCCGGCGCCATCGTCACCTCCACGGCGGTGTCGGGCGACAACCCGGAAGTTCTTGCCGCGCGCGCCGCGCGGATCCCGGTAGTGCCGCGCGCCCTGATGCTGGCCGAACTGATGCGCCTCAAGCGCGGCATTGCCGTGGCCGGAACGCATGGCAAGACGACCACCACCAGCCTGGTCGCCAGCGTGCTGGCCGCCGGCGACCTGGACCCCACTTTCGTGATCGGCGGACGCCTTAATTCGGCAGGGGCCAATGCGCGCCTGGGCCAGGGCGACTTCATCGTGGTCGAGGCCGACGAGTCCGATGCGTCCTTCCTGAATCTGTTGCCGGTGATGGCGATCATCACCAATATCGACGTCGACCACATGGACACCTACGGCCATGATGTGGCCCGCCTGAAAAGCGCTTTCATCGAATTCACGCAGCGCCTGCCATTCTATGGCAGCGCGGTGCTGTGCGGCGACGACGCCAATGTGCGTGAAATCATTCCCTTTGTGTCGCGCCCCGTCACCACCTATGGCATCGAGACCGACGCCCAGGTGCGCGCCGTGAATCTCAGGGCCGATGGCACCGTCATGCGCTTCGACGTGGAAAGGCAGGGCGCCACCGGCATGCTGCCGTCCATGTCGATAGCGCTGAATCTGCCGGGCCGGCATAACGTTCTCAACGCCCTGGCGGCCATCGCCGTGGCGACCGAGCTGGGCGTCGCCGATGGGGCCATCGCCGATGCCCTGGCCAACTTCAATGGCGTGGGCCGCCGCTTCACGCAGGTGGGCGATTTCGCCGTGCCGCGACAGCACGGCGGCGGCACGTTCACCCTTATCGACGACTATGGCCACCACCCTGTCGAGATGGCCGCCACGCTGGCCGCGGCGCGCGGCGCCTGGCCGCAGCGCCGCATCGTGCTGGCCTTCCAGCCGCACCGCTACACGCGCACCCGCGACTGCTTCGAGGATTTCGTGCGCGTCCTGGGTTCGGCCGATGCGGTGCTGCTGACCGACGTTTATCCGGCGGGCGAGCAGCCCCTGGTGGCCGCCGACGGCAGGGCGCTGGCGCGCGCGCTGCGCGTGGCCGGACGGGTCGAGCCGGTGTTCATCGAGGATGTGGCCGAGCTGCCGCAGGCGATACGGGATTTCGCGCGCGACGGCGATGTAGTGGTGGTGATGGGCGCCGGATCGATCAGCCGCGTGCCGGCGCAACTAGGAGAATATGCATGAAAGGAAATTTTGGCCGGGTAGGGGTGTTGTACGGCGGCCGTTCGGCTGAACGCGAAGTCTCGCTGATGTCGGGCCAGCGCGTGCACGAGGCCTTGCGCAGCGTGGGCATAGACGCCCATCTGTTCGATACCGGCCGGTATACGCTGGTCGACCTGATCAACGCCGGCTTCGACCGTGTATTCATCGCCCTGCACGGCCGCTACGGCGAAGACGGCACCCTGCAGGGCGCGCTTGAGCTGCTGAACCTGCCTTATACGGGCAGCGGTCCGCTGGGATCCAGCCTGTCCATGGACAAGATCATGACCAAGAAGGTGTGGCTGCAGCAGCAGTTGCCCACGCCGGCCTTTGCGGTATTGACCGACGGCTGCGACCTGGATCGCGTCGCCCGCGAACTGGGTCTGCCCATGATCATCAAGCCGCCGCACGAGGGCTCGACGCTGGGCGTGACCCGGGTCGATGAGCTTGCCGGGCTGCGCCGCGCCTACGAACTGGCGGCGCAATACGACGAAGAAGTGCTGGCCGAACAATTCATCGAGGGCCGCGAGCTCACGGTGCCGGTGCTGGGCAAAGGCAAATCGGCGCGCGCCCTGCCCATAGTCGAAATCGTGGCGCCTGGCGGCAACTACGATTACGAGCATAAATATGTATCAAACGATACCCAGTATATTTGCCCCGCCGCCCTCGACCCGGCCCTGGCCGATTCGATATTGCGCATTGCCGAGCAGGCCTATGTGGCGCTGGCCTGCGAAGGCTGGGGGCGGGCCGACTTCATGCTGGACAGCGCCGGCAAGCCCTGGCTGCTGGAAATGAATACCTCGCCCGGCATGACCAGCCATTCGCTGGTGCCCATGGGCGCCGAGGCGGCCGGCATGAGCTATGCCGAGCTGTGCGTCGCCATATTGTCCACCGCGTGCTGCAAAGTGCAGCCGCCTTCAGCCGTCTGAACAGGAGCCCATAGTGTTTTCCGACGCCCGCCTCACCAACTTCATTGCGAACACGCTGGCATTGCTGGCCGTGCTGGCAATGATGGCGGGCGGCGTCGTGTGGCTGGCCCAGCGCCCTTATTTTTCGATAGCGAAAATACAGATAGCGCCGATGCAGACCGATACACTGAATTACGTCTCTGCGGCCAGTGTTCGCGCGACAATAGCCGGGAAAATCGCGGGCAACTTCTTTTCGGTCGACCTGGACGACACCCGCGAGCTGATCGAGACGGTGCCATGGGTGCGCCATGCGCGCATACGCCGCGTATGGCCCGATGCGCTATCGATACAGATCGAAGAACAGCAGCCCCTGGCCTTGTGGAACGAAGACCAGATGATCAATTCCTGGGGCGAGGCCTTTGCCGCGAACCAGGGCGAGCTCGACGATGACGCCGATTTGCCGCAGTTGAACGGTCCCGACAGCTCCGAGCGGCTGGTGGTGCAGCGCTACGCGGAAATAGCCCGCTGGTTCGCGCCGCTCAACCTGCGTGTCCTCGAAGTCACGCTCAGCCCCCGATATGCATGGGACGTCAAGCTGTCGGACGGCATCCATTTAAGCCTGGGGCGCGATCCGGCCGCCGATGTGGCCGATCCCCACGGGCGTTCCGGCGCGCTGCCGTTTGCGGCGCGCATCGAACGCTTCGTCCAGGCCTGGCCGACCCTGGCCCAGCGGCTGGATGGCCGCGCCATCAGTAACGCCGATTTACGCTATTCCAACGGATTTGCCATTACGTTGGCCCCTGTTTCCAATACCTCTACCAAATAAAAGACTATGACCCGTGACATCAAGGACCTGATCGTTGCACTCGACATCGGCACCAGCAAAGTGGTGGCCGTAGTGGCAGAAATATTGCCAGAAGGGCGTTTCGAAGTATTGGGCCTGGGCCAGCACGAATCCCAGGGGATGCGCAAAGGCGTGGTGGTCAATATCGAATCGACCGTCAATTCGATCCAGCGCGCGCTGGAAGAGGCCGAGCTGATGGCCGACTGCAAGATTCGCGAAGTTTATACGGGGATCGCCGGCAGCCATATCACCAGCTTCAATTCCAGCGGCATGGTGGCCGTCAAGGACAAGGAGGTCACCGCCACCGACGTGGCCCGCGTGATCGAGACGGCCAAGGCGGTCAACATTCCGACCGATCAGCAAGTCCTGCATGTGCTGACCCAGGAATTCATCGTCGACTCGCAAGAGGACATACGCGAGCCCATAGGCATGAGCGGCCTGCGCCTGGAAGTGCGGGTCCACATCGTGACCGGGGCCGTCAGCGCCGCCCAGAACATCGTCAAGTGCGTGCGCCGCTGCGGCCTGGAGGTGCAGGACCTCATCCTGCAGCCGCTGGCTTCGAGCCTGGCCTGCCTGACGTCGGATGAAAAAGAATTGGGCGTGGTGCTGGTGGATGTCGGCGGCGGCACGACCGACATCGCTATCTTCACCGGCGGCGCGATCCGCCACACGGCGGTGGTGCCTATCGCCGGCGACCAGATCACCAGCGATATCGCCGCCATGCTGCGCACGCCGACTCCCGATGCCGAGGAAATCAAGCTGCGCTTCGGCATTGCCAAGCAGGTGCTGGCCAACGCCGATGAGCACATCGAAGTGCCGGGCCTGGGCGACAGGCCCAACCGCCAGGTCAAGCGCCAGGCGCTGGGCGCGGTCATCGAACCGCGCATCGAAGAACTCTTCACCTTCGTGCAGCAGATCGTGCGCGAATCGGGCTACGAGGATTTGCTGGCTTCCGGCGTGGTGCTGACCGGCGGCACATCGCTCATGCCGGGCATCGTCGAGCTGGCCGAGGACGTATTTCTGAAACCGGTGCGCATCGGGGTGCCTTCTTATGAAGGCAGCCTGGCCGATGTCATGCACAATCCGCGTTTTTCCACCGTGATGGGCCTGCTGTCCGAGGCCCGTTTGCAGCGCGCCAGGGGGCGCAAAGTGGCGCAGCAGAAAGGCAGCTTCAAGAGCCTGCTGGCGCGCATGAAGGAGTGGTTCATGAATTAGGGGTAGCGCCCTAAAGGGCAGGTGGGATAAGCCTGCTCCCGGAGGCGTTTCAAATCAGATGCGAGTCGCCAAGGCAGGCATTTCCTTTGAAACCATTCCGAACAATAAGGTAGTTCTGGGGAAAGAAACTTTTTGTATTTGTCGTTTATCTGGATATGTGAGGGAGTCAATCATGATGAATTTCGAAATGCTCGATACGAGCGCTAATGGGACTGTAATCAAAGTCGTGGGTGTGGGCGGCGCCGGTGGCAATGCCGTCGCCCACATGATCCGTTCGGGGGTCAGCGGCGTCGATTTCATTTGCGCCAATACGGACGCTCAGGCTCTGGCCACCACCGAGGCGCCGGTGCAGATCCGCCTGGGCCGCACCGGCCTGGGCGCCGGCGCCAAGCCTGAGCAGGGACGCGCCGCGGCCGAAACCGCGCGCGAGGAAATCCGCGCTGCCTTGACGGGCGCGCATATGGTCTTCATTACGGCCGGCATGGGCGGCGGCACGGGCACGGGCGCCGGGCCTGTCGTGGCCGAGGTGGCCAAGGAACTGGGCATCCTGACCGTCGGCGTCGTTACCAAACCCTTCTCCTTTGAAGGCAGCAAGCGCCTGAAAATGGCGGAAGACGGTATCTCGGAGCTCTCCAAGCACGTGCATTCGCTGATAGTCGTGCTCAACGAGAACCTATATGACTTGATGGACGACGATGCGACGCAGGAAGACTGCTTCAAGTCGGCCGACGACGTCCTGCACAACGCTTGCGCCGGTATCGCCGAGATCATCAATGTCGAAGGCAATGTCAACGTCGACTTCGAGGATGTCAAGACCATCATGGGCGAACAAGGCCAGGCGATGATGGGCACCTCCATCGCCGCCGGCACGGATCGCGCCCGCGTCGCGGCCGAGCGCGCCATTGCCTGCCCATTGCTCGAAGGCGTGGACTTGCACGGGGCGCGCGGCATGCTGGTGAACATCACGGCGAGCCGCACCCTGAAAATGCGCGAAACCCGTGAAATCATGGACACCATCCGCAGCTATGCCGCCGACGACGCCACTATCGTCTTCGGCACGGCTTACGATGAATCCATGGGCGAGAACCTGCGTGTGACAGTGGTGGCCACCGGCCTGGGCCGTCCGGCCGCGGCGCGCCCGCAACTGGTGCAGAACAACGCCGAGGTGTACCGCACGGGAACCGACAATATGCCCATGATGGGCGGGCATGATTTCGGCAACTCGGAAGTTCCGGCGGTGATACGCAACCCGCGCAGCCAGGCTTCGGCCCAGGTGCGCGCCCTTGAAACGGCTGGCATGGACCACTTCGATATTCCGGCCTTCCTGCGCAAGCAGGCGGACTGATCGCCGGGGTCACGGTCCAGAAGCAGTAAATCCAGCTCTCACATGTCTGCAGGGCATCAGCATGCCCGATCAGGCCCGATCGACGCACTTTCTCTCTTCCCCGAGAGAGTGCGTCGTCGTGTTTATCGGCTGGGGGGCCATCCGGTTCCGCAGTCGTTTGAAACATATCTGTTTAGTGGTAAACCCTGGATGCGGTTACAATAAACCGTCATACAGTTGCCACAATCCGGCATCAAATTGGTATTTAAAGAATATGCTACGTCAACGCACCATACAGAAATCCATCAGTACCAAGGGTGTCGGCCTGCATTCCGGACGCCGGGTCGAAATCACCCTGCGCCCGGCGGCCCCCGACACCGGTATTGTGTTTCATCGCGTTGATCTCCCCGAAGTGGTGGATCTTCCCGCCCTGGCCGACCAGGTCGGCAACACCCGCATGGCCTCGGTGCTGCAGCAAGGCAATGTGCGCGTCTCCACCGTCGAACACCTGATGTCCGCGCTGGCCGGCCTGGGCATAGACAACCTGCACGTCGACCTTACCGCCGAAGAAGTCCCCATCATGGACGGCAGCGCCGGCACCTTCGTGTATTTGTTGCGCTCGGCGGGCTTGCAGGAGCAAATGGCTCCCAAGAGCTTCCTGCGGGTTCTCGAAACCGTCGAGGTCCGCGAAGGCGAGGGCGACAACCTGAAATGGGCGCGCCTGGAGCCCTACAACGGCTTTGCCCTGTCGTTCGCGATCGATTTCCATCATCCCGCCATCGATTCCACGGCCAATTTCGCCGAAGTCGATTTCGAGAAGGACTCCTATGTCAAGACGATAGCGCGGGCGCGCACCTTCGGCTTCGTCAGCGAAGTGGAAGCCTTGCGGGCGGCCGGCCTCGCCCGCGGGGGCAGCCTCGACAACGCCATCGTCATGGACGAGTACCGCGTCCTGAATACCGATGGCCTGCGCTACGACGACGAGTTCGTCAAGCACAAGATCCTCGATGCCATAGGCGACCTTTATCTCATAGGCAAGCCTCTGGTCGCGCGCTATGTGGCATGCAAATCGGGGCACGGCCTGAACAACCAGCTGGCGCGCGCTTTGCTCGCCCGGCAGGATAGCTGGGAACTCATCAGCTATGAATCGACCGAAACCGCGCCCAAGTCTTTCAGCCAGGAATGGAAGTTCGCCTGAGCTTCCCGCCATTCGCGCGGCCGCGGCGGCCCCGCGGCTCATCGTTCCCTGTGGTGTCCCAGCAGCCTTTTGATGGCTTCGGCCAATGGCCCCGGAGGCAGCTTGTTCTGCAGCTCGTCGAAGGCGTGCAAGGCCTTGTCGTCCAGCGGCTCGACCTGGCGCAGTGGCGTTTCTGTCCGGCTTTGTAACAGGCTGGCTTGAACCTTGACGCTGATTTCGTTAAGGTTCCATCCGCTGCCATTCAACAGCAAAAGAATGCGTGGCGCCAATTGCCGCAGTTTGGCGGCGTAGGCGGGGCTGGGAACCGCCAGCGTAATTTGCTGTCTGTCTATACGTGCCACCCTGCATACCGATGCCAGAGCAGGGGGCAAGGCATTTTTTGCCGCATGCTCGACCGCGATCAACTGGCGCGCCGTGGCCAGAACCTGCGAGCCATGCTGGTCGCTGCCCAGCCAGCTGACTGCCAGCGTGGCGGGCAGCTCCTTGTTCAAGGGCCGCGGAGGTCTGACGGGTCGGGACATGCGCAACATCTATTGAAGGTCTACAGTGAAATATCTATTTACGGGGAATCAAACAGTTGATTCTAACGGGAAAGGTTTGAGAATCGTCGTAATTGCCCTGTTGGCCGGCGCCGCCCTGGCCGCTTCGGCCGCAGCGGGCGCCTGGGTCCAGTCGCAGCTGAGCCTGCGGCCGGTGCTCAATGCCGACCAGGAGCGCGCCCTTGCCGAGCAGGCCACGCGCGATTCGGCCTATATCCGCGAAAATGTGGGCTTGCTGGCGTCCAAGGTGGGCGATCTGCAGGCCAAGCTGATCACCATGGGCAGCCTGAGCAAGCGCGTGGCCGATGCCGCCGGGGTTTCGTACACCGACCCGGAAATCCACGCCAGCCTCGAACACGCGGCATTGCCAGTCATGGACTATATCACCGACGAACAAGGAGCGGCGTGGACCGCCCAGGGCCTGGGCCGCCAGCTCGACTCGCTTTCCCGGCAGCTTTCCGAACAGAAGGACTGGTTCGCCATGCTGGACCTGGTGCTGACCAGGCGCGTCGGCGTCGAGGCGCGCCTGCCCACGTACACGCCCGTCAATTATCCCTATCTGAGCTCATCCTTCGGCTGGCGCCGCAATCCCGTGACGGGCCGCCACGCCATGCACGAGGGGCTGGACTTCGCCGCGCCCAGGGGGGCGCCCATCCATGCGGCATCGGGCGGCGTGGTGACCGAGGCGCGCTACGCGCCGGGATACGGCAATATGGTCGAGATCAACCATGGAAACGGCCTGGTGACGCGCTATGCGCATGCCTCGTCCATTACCGTGAAGCCGGGCGACCTGGTGGAAAAAGCGCAGTTGATTGCGCACGTAGGGTCGACCGGGCGCTCCACCGGCTCGCATCTGCATTTCGAGGTGCGCATGGCGGGCCACGCGCTGGACCCTACCTTATTCCTGGCCAAGCCGCAGGCCACGGACCAGCTCGTGGTGGACGCCTCCCTGGCGGTCCAAGCCATAGTCCCGCAGGTGCGTTAAACTGTATTGTTTTCCTGCGGTTTCATCCGCCAACCCAAAAAAGACAAGCATGTGGACTTTTGCGTTTATGCGCAGCAAGGACGCATCGACGACACAAGAATGGTTTCTCTGCTAAAAAAGCTCATTGGTAGTCGCAACGACCGGATACTCAAGCAGTATCGCAAGCAAGTGGCGCAGATCAACGCGCTCGAGCCCAAGGTGGCCGCCCTGTCCGATGCGGATCTCGCGGCCAAGACCGCGGACTTCCGCCAGCGGGTCGCCGAAGGGGCCGCGCTGGACGATATCCTGCCCGAGGCCTTTGCTGTCGTTCGCGAGGCCAGCAAGCGCGTCTTCGGCATGCGCCATTTCGATGTCCAGATGCTGGGCGCCATAGCCCTGCACAACGGCAAGATCGCCGAAATGCGCACCGGCGAAGGCAAGACCCTGATGGCCACGCTGGCCGTCTACCTGAACGCGCTCGCCGGCAAGGGCGTGCATGTGGTGACGGTCAACGACTACCTCGCGCGCCGCGACGCGCAATGGATGGGGCGGCTGTACAGCTTTCTGGGGATGACGGTGGGGGTGGTGGTGCCCCAGCAGGAAAACGAGGAAAAGCTCGCCGCCTATGCGGCGGATATCACCTACGGCACCAATAACGAATACGGCTTCGATTACCTGCGCGACAACATGGAGTACCGCGCCGAGGACCGCCGCCAGCGCGCCCTGGCTTACGCGATTGTCGACGAGGTCGACTCCATCCTGATCGATGAGGCGCGCACACCGCTTATCATCTCCGGCCAGGCCGAGGACAATACCGAACTGTATGTGCGCATGAACGCGGTGCCGCCCTTGCTGGCGCGCATGGCGTCGGAGCCCAAGCCGCAGGAGCCCGAACCCGAAGGCGACTTCTGGGTCGATGAAAAAGGCCAGCAGGTCCACCTGTCCGAAGCCGGCCATGTGAAGGCCGAACAGATACTGGTGCGCATAGGCGTGCTGCCCGAGGGCGAGTCGCTGTATGACCCGCGCAATATTTCGCTGATGCACCATCTGATGGTCGCCTTGCGCGCGCACAACCTGTTCTTCCGCGACCAGCAGTATGTCGTGCAGAACGACGAAGTGGTCATCGTCGATGAATTCACCGGCCGCCTGATGGCCGGCCGCCGCTGGTCCGATGGCCTGCACCAGGCGGTCGAAGCCAAGGAAGGCGTCAGGATCCAGAACGAGAACCAGACACTGGCCTCGATCACTTTCCAGAATTACTTCCGCATGTACGGCAAGCTGGCGGGCATGACCGGCACGGCCGACACCGAAGCCTACGAATTCCAGGAAATCTATTCGCTGGAAACCGTCATTATCCCGACCAATCGGCTCATGGTGCGCATCGACCAGAACGACCAGGTTTTCAAGACCGACAAGGAAAAATACAACGCCATCCTGGCCGACATCAAGGATTGCCACGAGCGCGGCCAGCCGGTGCTGGTGGGCACCACCAGCATAGAAAATTCCGAACTGCTGTCGGGCATGCTGGTAAAGGCCAAGCTGCCGCACGAAGTGCTCAATGCCAAGCAGCATGCGCGTGAAGCGGAAATCGTGGCCGAGGCCGGCAAGCCGGGCCACATCACCATCGCCACCAATATGGCTGGCCGCGGCACCGACATTGTGCTGGGCGGCAGCGTCGAGAAGCAGGTCGACCTGATCCGCGCCGACGAATCGCTCTCGGCCCAGGAAAAAGAACAGCGCATCGAAACCATCAAGACCGAATGGGCGCCCGCCAACGAAGCCGTCAAGGCGGCGGGCGGCTTGCGCATCATCGGCACCGAGCGCCATGAATCCCGGCGCATCGACAACCAGCTGCGCGGCCGCGCGGGCCGCCAGGGCGATCCAGGCTCCTCGCGCTTTTACCTGTCGCTCGAAGATTCCCTGATGCGCATTTTCGCGGGCGACCGCGTGCGCGCCATCATGGAGCGCCTGCGCCTGCCCGAAGGCGAGCCCATCGAGGCGCGCATGGTGTCGCGCTCCATCGAGTCGGCGCAGCGCAAGGTGGAAGGGCGCAATTTCGACATACGCAAGCAATTGCTCGAATACGACGACGTGGCCAACGACCAGCGCAAAGTGCTTTACGCCCAGCGCAACGAAGTGCTGGAATCGGCCGATGTATCCGAAACCATAGCCAACCTGCGCACCGCGGCGATGGCGGAGCAGTTCCACGCCTATATTCCCGCGGGTTCCATGGAAGAACAATGGGACGTGCCCGGGCTGCAAACGACGCTCGAGGCCGAATGGCAACTGCCCATGCCGCTGGTCGAGATGCTCGAGAAAGAACCGAGCCTCACCGACGAGGACCTGCTGGAACGGGTGGTGGCCGAGGCCGCCCGCCTGTACCAGGCCAAGGTGGACCTGGTGGGCCAGGAAGGCTGGGCGCCGTTCGAGCGTTCCATGCTGCTGCAGTCGATCGACACGCACTGGCGCGGGCACCTGTCATCGCTGGACCACTTGCGCCAGGGCATACATTTGCGCGGGTATGCGCAAAAAGATCCCAAGCAGGAATACAAGCGCGAGGCCTTCGAGCTGTTCTCGGACATGCTGGATCGCATCCGCAATGAAGTGGTGCGGGTATTGATGACTGTCAAGATCCAGTCGCCGGAGCAGGTCGAGGTGGAAGAGCCCGAATCCAGGCTGGACAACATCACCTACCATCATTCGGATTATGACGCCGCCTTGAGCGGGGAAGATCCAGGCCTGGACCTGACCCCCGCCGCGCGGGCGGTGGCCGCCGCGGGTCTTTCCGGCGTCCCGAAAGTGGGGCGCAACGATCCCTGCCCTTGCGGCAGCGGCAAGAAGTACAAGCATTGCCACGGCAAGCTGGCTTGATGTCTGCCGGTTCCCGGAGGCCGTATTCTGCGCCGCGGGTTTCTTAACCCGTCGCCGTGGGCGGGTGTAGGGTGGGCTCAATATCGCTGCGGTCCCGGGCTTCGCCCGTGACCGCCCGCGCAGTCCACCTGTTCGGGGCGCCCGCGAACTCGCGGAACGGGCAGCCCCCGGCTGCCCGTAAGCACTCGCTCAAACAAGCGCGGGCTTGCCTCCCCGAAACAGGCCGCCTGCGCGGCTTGCTCAAACTTTCGCCCAACCCACA
>NZ_FQXE01000031.1 GCF_900129885.1 Pollutimonas bauzanensis
TGTGCTTGCCATGGCGATGACGTACACGCTAGCGGGCGTCGCGGCGGGCCTTGCCGGTACGATGTTATCGGTTTATCTGCAAAATCCCTGGGTATTGGGTGGCTTCGCAGGCGTGTTTGTATTGCTGTCCCTTTCTATGTTCGGTTTTTACCAGTTGCAGATGCCCGCTGCGATCCAAAGCCGCTTGACCGTCACCGCCAACCACACGCCAGGCGGCAAGCTACTCGGCGTTTTTCTGATGGGTGTACTGTCTGCCGTGATCGTGGGCCCATGTGTGGCTGCTCCTCTGGCAGGAGCCCTACTCTATATCGGGCAAACGGGTGATGCCGTGGTGGGCGGCGTGGCGCTTTTTTCACTGGCCATCGGCATGGGCGTACCGCTTTTGGTCTTTGGCACAACCGCCGGCACTTTGCTGCCAAAAGCCGGTCCCTGGATGAAATCAGTCCAGCATTTCTTCGGCGTGACCATGTTGGCCGTGGCCATTTACCTCATCGCTCCGGTTATCCCGGCGGTGGTGCATCTGTTTTTGTGGGCCGTCCTGCTCATCATCTCAGCGATGTATTTAAAGGCGGTGGATCCCTTGCCGGCGCATGTGGTCGGTTATAGGCGTTTGGGCAAAGGGATTGGGATCATTGCGCTAACAGTGGGCTTGGCGCTTCTGGTCGGAGGACTTTCAGGCAGCCGCGACGTGTTACAGCCTTTGGCTGTCTTCAAAGGTGTTAGCAATCCAGCGCCAATAGGCGCCGAGGCGACTGAGATCACGTTTCAGCCTATTAAGAGCCTTGCCGATCTGGAATCGCAGTTGCAGGGGGCAGACGGCCGCTACGTGATGCTCGATTTCTGGGCGGAATGGTGCATATCCTGCAAAGAAATGGACCGTTTCACTTTCACCGACCCTCAAGTCAAAAATCGCTTGAAAGACGTAATCCTGCTGAAAGCGGACGTGACGGCAAACAATGCAGACGATCAAGCGTTGCTCAAGCGCTTCGCGCTGTTTGGGCCGCCCGGCATCATTTTTTTCGATAAGGAAGGCAAAGAAATCGACTTTCAAGTCATTGGCTTCCAGTCGCCAAAGCGATTCCTGGCCTCGTTAAATTCGGCCATACCGCTTTAATGTGGTGAGTGCTCCAGTGCGGCGCGATGAACAGCGCCGCACATTACAGAAATGTAATGGCCGCGTCATCGGATCGACACCGACACTTCGCTAAAGTGCTTTGCATCAACTCCATGAATGCTTCGACTCGTTTTACCGGTCGATTTTTTAGACTCTTTTGATCCTAGGATACGCTCACGTGAAACGTCCGCTTGCGCCTTCTCTTGCCCTGCCTCTCCTACCGCGTCGCCGATTCGTTCAAGGTCTGGCAGCCGGTGGCGTTCTGCTGGGCTTGTCGCCCTTTGCCCGCACGGCTTGGGCCCAGTCGGGCGATGCCCGAACGGGCGTACCGGCTGTGCTCACCGGGACCGAGTTCAATCTGGAAATTGGTGAGACGCCGGTCAACTTTACCGGCAATCCTCAAATGGCCACGACTATTAATGGGTCTCTTCCTGGGCCGACCTTGCGCTGGCGCGAAGGCGACACGGTCACCATACGCGTTACAAATCGGCTAAAAGAAGCAACCTCAATTCACTGGCACGGCATCATCTTGCCCTTCCAGATGGACGGTGTGCCGGGCATCAGTTTTCCCGGCATTGCCCCGGGCGAAACGTTCACCTACCGCTTCAAGGTCGAACAAAACGGCACGTATTGGTATCACTCGCACTCTGGCATGCAGGAAGCGACGGGCATGATAGGGGCCATTGTGATTGAGCCTGCTCAAAGCGACCCGGTGCGGGCCGACCGCGAATATGTGGTTCAGCTCTCGGACTGGACCGACGAAGATCCCATGCGGGTACTCGCCAAGCTGAAAATGCAAGGCGACTATTACAACTATAACCAACCCACCGTGGTGGATTTCTTCCAGGACGCATCGCGCGATGGCCTTAAAGCGGCGATCGACAAGCGCAAGATGTGGAACGAAATGCGCATGAGTCCGACCGATCTGAACGATTTATCGTCCAATGTGCTCACGTACTTGATGAATGGCACGACGCCTGCGGGCAACTGGACGGGATTATTTAGGCCGGGCGAACGCGTTCGCCTACGCTTTATTAACGGCTCGGGTCACAGCTTTTATGATGTGCGCATCCCCGGCTTGAAAATGACTGTCGTGCAGGCCGATGGACAAAACGTGGATCCGGTCACGGTCGATGAATTTCGTTTTGGGTCGGGCGAGACGTATGACGTCATTGTCGAACCCAAAGACGAGGCCTACACCATTTTCGCCCAATCCATGGACCGCACCGGCTATGCACGTGGCACCTTGGCGACGCGTGCCGGCCTTGTGGCGGCGGTCCCTCAGCTTGATAAGCCCGAGTGGCTGACCATGACTGACATGATGGGCGCTATGGGTGGTGGTATGGCTGGGATGGCTGGCATGGATCACGGCGGTTCGAGCCAGCCTGTCATGGCGGGAATGAATCATGGCGCCATGGCGGGCATGGACCACGGATCGATGGCAGGAATGAATCAGGCCAATATGGCCGGCATGGACCATAGTGCCATGGGCAAGAATAAGGCAAGCACTAAAGTCCGACATGCGAAGACCGAGTACAGCCCAAGCACGGATATGCACGTCGATATGCCGCGCACCAATCTGGACGATCCGGGCATTGGACTGCGCAACAACGGCCGACGCGTACTCACCCTGGCTGATTTGCACACCATTGGCGGGGCCATGGATCCGCGCGGGGCTGAGCGCGAGATCGAGCTGCACCTTACCGGCAATATGGAACGCTACAGCTGGTCGTTCGACGGGGTGGAGTTCGGCAAATCCACACCTGTGCATTTTCGCTACGGTGAACGCGTGCGGGTCATCTTGCATAACGACACCATGATGACCCATCCGATGCACTTGCATGGCATGTGGAGCGAACTGGAAACGCCCGATGGTGCCTTCCAGGCGCGCCGCCATACGATTCCGGTTCAACCCGCGCAACGCATCAGCTTTCTCGTGACCGCCGATGCGCTCGGACGCTGGGCCTGGCACTGCCACTTGATGCTGCATATGGATATGGGCATGTTCCGAGAAGTGGTGGTGGCATGAGTGCGAGTAACGAGAAAAAGGAAATCCGAACCATGAATACCCCTATAAAGAAACGCATTCTTGCACTCGCTATCGCAACGCTAGGCGCTACCCCGCTTTTTGCCTACGCCCAAGCGCATGACGCCCATAGTGGCCATACCGCCATGTCGGCCAGCTCGGCTTCCGCCGTCGATGCAGCCAGCATGCCTGGCATGGATCACAGCAAAATGAATATGCCAGGCATGGATCATGGCGCGATGAATATGGGTGTTCAAGATTCCGGGGCGATGAACACGAACTCAACCAGCGCGCCTAAGCCTCCAGAGGCCATGCCCGGTATGAATCATGGTCAAGACAACACAGCGCCAACGGCCCCTGCTCACGATATGGGTGCAATGGGTCAGGGCAGTGGCGAGATGGATCATGGCACCATGCAAATGCAAGGCGGAACTGCGCCGCCGGATGCGCGCGATCCCAACGCCTATTCGGATGGTTATACGCTGGACTCAGGTAAGTATTCCTTGGGGCCAGCGCAGCGTCTGCGGATGTCCGACGAGCACAATTTTGGCTCCGTGTGGTTCGATCGGCTTGAGTATGTCAGAGCCGGTAGCAATGAGGGGCTCGCCTATGAAGGACAAGCCTGGTATGGCGGAACCTACAACCGCGCCGTATTGAAGGCAGAAGGCGAAGTGGCAAACGGCAAACTTCAGGAGTCCCAAACAGAGTTGCTGTGGGGACACGCGATTTCTACCTTCTGGGATACCCAGTTGGGGATTCGTTTCGATCACGGCCAAGGAGTTCCCAACAGAAAATGGCTAGCGTTTGGTGTGCAGGGCCTGGCGCCTTATTGGTTTGACATTGACGCTACAGCTTATGTCGGCCCCAGTGGTCGAACCGCATTGAGCTTAAGCGCGGAATACGACTTGTTGATCACGCAAAGACTGGTATTGCAGCCCCGCGTAGAAGTTAATTTCTATGGCAAGCGCGATGAGGCCCGCGAAATCGGTAGCGGCCTGTCGGATGGCACGGCCGGCCTGCGCCTTAAATACCAAGTGACGCGTCAGTTCGTCCCTTACGTCGGAGTGGAATGGACAGGTAAATTTGGCCAAACGGCCACCTTTGCACGAGATGCCGGCGAACGTGCGCGCGAGACGCGCTTTGTCGCCGGCTTGAGCTTCCGATTCTAATCGTTGTACCCGAGAACATCTTTTGCCTGGTGCTCTCATCCCTTTAACTTGTCTAAGAGAGCTTTTAATGAAGAAAACACTATCCATATTGCTATTAAGTACGTTGCCCGCCCTAGCACTAGCCGCTGGGAGTCATGGTGGGGGCCATGAGATGAAAAATGGCACCATGATGCAAGGCCATGATATGTCCAGCATGAACAAAGGCGACTCGGCTGCGGGACAACCGGGCGATGCCGCCAAGGTCACGCGTACGATTGAACTCGTCATGGATGACACCATGCGTTTTACCCCTGGCGAATTCAACGTCAAGCCGGGTGAGACGGTCCGTTTTTTTATGAAGAATAACGGTAAGATTCCCCATGAAATGGTGATCGGCTCGGTCGCTGAACTCAAAGAGCACGCCGCCATGATGCAAAAAATGCCGGGGATGCAACACGCTGAACCCAATATGATCACAATCAATCCTGGTCAAAAAGGCGGTCTTGTCTGGCAGTTTCCCCAGGCCGGAACCGTTGACTTTGCCTGTCTTATTCCTGGGCACATGGAAGCCGGGATGGTCGGTAAGATCAAGGTGGGTTGATGCCGGTCGGAAAGGCCCCTTCAGTGACTTGACTCATTGGCTTGGCGGGGAGTATGTAGAACGCCGAAGGTGTGGCGACGGGGATCGTCGCACCTTTTAGCGGTTAGGCGGTTACCGCGACTGACTCTTTCTTCTTTCAGCATCCACCACGCGGCAACCTAGGGCCCGAACGGGAAAGCACCCGATAGCCTTCCAATGCCCCCTTTACCGATATTCCATGTTTAAAGAATTACTTTTTATCCTTGTTTGCTCTATGGCAGGTACCGCCATGGCGTCGGAGGCCAGGCATATTTCCATTGCTGAAGGCCCTGTCCAGGCGCTTGGCAACCGCTCTCATAAAGTGACCTCTCGACTGGCGAGCTTGCAGAGGATGTTTCTTAAAACGCCTCTGACTGAACGTATAAAAATCAACTCAGCTTTCGGTTACCGACTGCATCCGGTATCGGGCAAGTGGGCGGGCCATCAAGGCATTGATTACGCCGCAACCAAAGGCACACCGATCCGAGCAACCGCACAAGGCGAGGTCACGTTCATTGGCGTTCAAAATGGGTATGGGAAAGTTATCTTCGTAGAACATGACAATGCCTATTCCACTGTCTACGCGCACCAAAGCCGCTTTAAGCGCGGGCTGAGGAAAGGTGACCGCATCGAAAAAGGACAAATCATTGGCTATGTCGGTTCAACTGGAACAGCCAGCGGCCCTCATTTGCATTATGAACTGAGAGTCAATAATCAGCCGGTGGACCCGGTGCAAGCAAAACGGCAACAGGCTTCATATGCCAAATAGTGGTCCTATTGGCACCATCCGGATGGTGGCGCTCGACCTGTTGGGCGTATCACGCCGCAAGATGCAAAAAAGGATAGTCTGAATGGTAACCGCAGTGAAAAAGAAGGCACTGATTGTCGGTGCAGTCGGCATTTTGGCGTTGGGGATTGGCGCATACCTGTATGGAACACTCACCAATTCGGATGACACGTATATCGACCCCTTTGATCAAACATTGGTGGCTCTCGGAAAGAACGTCTATGCCAATAACTGTGCCGCTTGCCATGGCGCCAAGCTGGAGGGTCAGCCCGATTGGCGGATTCGTCAAGCGAACGGACGTTTGCCCGCCCCGCCGCACGACGAGACGGGGCACACTTGGCATCATCCAGACGCTGTTCTGATTGATATCATTAAAAACGGTCTGGTACCTGGTGTCACCGCGCCACCGGGCTATGTCAGCGATATGCCGGCCTACGGCAACATATTGACTGACCATGACATTGCGGCCGTGCTGGCTTATATCAAGAGTTCCTGGCCCAAGCAAGCATTGGCTGCCCAGAAAGAAATCACGCTACAACCGCCACAGTAACGGCTTAGGTCGGGATGAGCCTTTATTTGACTTGGACAAACGCAACACGTTCGTCACCACCGAGGCTCAGGGCTTGAGCTGATCTCGGATCTCGCCGCCTTTGTGGGTGGCGCTATGCACGTTGACGTAAAGACTACCCGCCTTATATGCCTTGTATTGCGCATCGGTCAGTTTGGCATTCGCCGGTACCATCCATTCGTTGTCCCCTTTCTTTTCCAGAGTGATTATGGGGGGTCCATTCTTACCGGTGGCGGCTTCGTGGATGTGCGCCATGGTGCCAGCCACACCCGAGGTGGTGACGCTGCCACTGACCGCCTTGTCCTTGCCAATAGTGATTGTGCCGTTGCCCTTGGCCGAGGTGGTGACAGCGGGAACTTCGTGGGCACCGCTTAGCATTACTTTACTTTGAGCCGCCATGGCCACGCCATAGCCTGCAGCCAAACCACCCATGATCACACTACTTGCGAGAACCGCTAGGCGAGATTTCGAGAAAATCGCATTACTGCGCATAAGATACTCCTTGATGTAAAGGCCCAGCTTACCTGCCGGGCCCAGTTGATTATCGATCAAACCCAAAATCAGCATCTAGTGTGCCCGCCAGTAGCAGTTCACGCAGCAACAACCACAATCATGGTTTTAGGCAAGATGGCTATCTATTTGGCTTTACGCAGCCGCAACGCATTCGCCACCACGGAGGCCGAGCTCAAGCTCATCGCCAGCGCGGCAAACATCGGCGAGAGTAGCAGCCCGGTAAATGGATATAACACGCCGGCTGCCAGCGGCACACCCAGCGAGTTGTACACAAAGGCAAATCCCAGATTCTGCTTCATATTGGCAATGGTGGCGTCAGACAGATGGCGGGCAATCGAGATGCCCCGTAGGTCGCCTTTGACCAACGTAACCTGAGCGCTGTTCATGGCCACATCGGTGCCGGTGCCCATGGCAATGCCAACATTGGCTTTGGCTAAGGCCGGCGCGTCGTTAATGCCGTCGCCCGCCATGGCCACGATATGCCCTTGATCTTGAAGCTTGGCGACAAGATCGAGCTTATCGGCCGGTTTGACCTCGCCATGGAATTCGTCGATACCCAGGCGCTCGGCCACCGATTTTGCCGTGGACACGCCGTCACCGGTCGCCATAATGACCCGGATTCCTGCGGCCTTCAGCTCCATCAATGCTTCTTGCGTGCTGGCTTTAATGGGATCCGAGACGGCAAGCAGGCCCAATAGGTGACCATCCGCGGCAAGGTACATGACGCTTGCACCCTGGACGCGCAGGCTCTCGGCCTTTTCGCTCAGTATCGCCACATCGACGCCTTCTTGCTGCATCAGCGCCGTGTTACCGAGCGCCAGACGCTTGCTTTCGACTGTACCGCGAACCCCGATCCCCGTACCGGACTCGAACTCATCCACCGTAGCCAATGCAACGCCCTGTTCACGTGCGGCGCTAACGATGGCGTCGGCCAATGGATGTTCGCTGCCTTGATCCAGGCTGGCGGCCAGGCGCAACACCTCTTCGGGGCTGCCGCCTTGGACGGGAATCGCTTGCTCAAATGTGGGTCGTCCTTCGGTCAGGGTGCCGGTCTTATCGACGATCAAGGTATCGACCTTACGGAAGTTTTCAATGGCGGCCGCATCGCGAAACAAGACGCCCTGCGTTGCACCACGGCCAGTGGCCACCATGATGGACATAGGGGTCGCCAAGCCTAGCGCGCATGGGCAGGCAATGATCAGCACTGCCACCGCATTGATCAGACCATATACCCAGCTGGGTTGTGGCCCCAACAATCCCCACACAAAAAACGTAATGACGGCTATGGCCACCACCGTCACGACGAAATAACCAGCCACGCGATCAGCCATGCGTTGCATAGGAGCTCGCGAACGCTGTGCCTGCGCGACGAGCTGCACAATCTGGGACAGCACCGTGGCAGATCCCACTTTCTCGGCGCGTATCACGAGGGCGCCGGAGGTATTCATGGTCGCGCCAATCACTTTGTCGCCCGCGCGTTTGCTAACCGGCAGCGGTTCACCGGTCAACATGGATTCATCCACGGAACTTGCACCTTCCTCTACCGCCCCGTCAACAGGCACTTTCTCGCCCGGGCGCACGCGCAGGCGATCGCCTTCATGGACGTGGGTGAGTGGCACATCTTCCTCAGTGCCATCAGGTCCGATACGCCGGGCTGTCTTGGGAGCTAATCCCATTAGCGACTTGATGGCCGCAGAAGTCTGCGAGCGCGCTTTTAACTCAAGGATTTGCCCGAAAAGCGTCAAGGAAATGATGACAACCGCAGCCTCGAAGTACACCGCGATGCGTCCCATGGATAAGAACGTGTCGGGAAAGACTTCCGGTATAACCGTCGCCACGACGCTGTAGATAAAGGCGGCCGATGTTCCTAACCCAATTAAGGTCCACATGTTGGGGCTACCGTTGATGACCGATTGCACACCTCGCACAAAAAATGGCCAACCAGCCCAAAGCACCACCGGCAAGGAAAGCACCAGCTCAATCCAGCTTTGGGTGGCCATGCCAAACCAACCCACTTGGTGCCCGAACATGGCCAACGTGGTGACGATGATGGTCAGCGGCAAGGTCCACCAAAACCTGCGGCTAAAGTCCGCCAATTCTGGATTATCGTCTTCCAGCGTGGGCATAAGCGGTTCCAGCGCCATGCCGCACTTCGGACAGTTTCCTGGGTGATCTTGACGAATCTCGGGATGCATGGGACACGTGTAGATCGTGCCCGGTGCGGCTGCCTCAGTGTGTTGTGCGTTTGGCCGTTTTTTAGAAAGATACTTGGCCGGGTCCGCGCTGAATTTGGCTTGGCAGCCCGTGCTGCAGAAATAAAACGACTGACCATCATGCTCAACATGGTGTGGCGATTGTTCGGTCACCGACATTCCGCATACGGGGTCTTTTAACGCTGGGGCCGAGGCCGTAGCCCGTTTAACGTGGCTGCCGTCAGCTCCCGTTGATCTGCTGCTTAAGTCGCCTGATTGGCCGTGATGAGCATGTTCGTGGTCGTGTGGTGTCATGACGTAGCCGCTTTCCCATTTAGTATTGGACTACGCTGACCTCTCACCATCCCAAAACAGCGTAGAGCCCGAGATCGCAATGGATGGAGGGTGTGTCAATCATGCCACACTTAAGTACTTGCGAAACTGACAGTTTGCTGTCATGAGCATTACATTTTTGTCATGATGAACGACGATAGTAGCGATATCACTGAATCATATTATTAGCATAGCTAGAATAACCTGGTGGCGGCACGCGAATTGCTGACAAACAAAGTTTGTACAGATAACGCGAGCCAAAACGCATGCTTCATTGCTTCGAGACTTCCATAGTCGCGCGCAATTAGTGGTCGCACAATGGCTAGGGGATTAATGCGATTGAGGGGATGAATTTTGCAGCGTTTATTGTAAATATGGGCATCTCGGCTCGATAGCTTGGACGTTCTTTCACCTGGTATAGGAGATCATCATGAAGATTCAAATCGGCAAAAAGGTCCGCGTCGCTCGCCACATTTTATTACCATTGATGCTAGGCGCCAGCCTGGGGGCAACCTCAGTGTTGGCGTCTGCTCAGACGACTACACCATCGAACCAAGGGTCAATGAGTTCCGGAGCAATGAAAGGCAACATGCCTATGGATATGCGCGGCTCCATGATGAAGATGCGCAAACAGATGGACGCTATGAAGTCATCCGGCGACATCGACCATGACTTTGCCGCGATGATGCGCATTCATCACCAAGGTGCTGTCGATATGGCCGAGTTGGAACTGAAAAAAGGAAAAGACCCGAAGATGCAACAAATGGCCAAGGACATTATCGCGGCTCAGAATAAAGAAATCGCTCAATTTGACCAATGGCTTGTCCAGCATAAAAAACAGCAGAAGTAGTTTTATCGCCTTACAAGACAATAAGTAAAAAGTGGCACGCAGGGGCGCCTTTTATCCGTAATCAATGGCGATGCCGGTGGTGGGCGTCGGGGAAATGTGCATGGAAATGAGTCAAAGGCACATGTTGGTGTGCATGACGATGTTTTGTCCCCGGCGCAACATACACATCGTGCTCGTGCTGATGATGGGCATCATGAATATGTTCATGGTCATGTTCTAAGGCTTCATGCCGATGAAGGTGCTCATGCCGCTCTGTTAGGTGCAGCCAAATGCCCAGAGCCATCAGTGCGGCTGCGATAAGCAACGTCACCGTTAGAGGGTCGCCCAGAGCTACCGCCAGCATGGCACCCATGAACGGCGCGACCGAAAAGTAAGCTCCCGTGCGGGCCGTTCCCAGGTGGCGCAGACTCACCACGAATAAAGCCAAGCTCACGCCGTACGCGAAAAACCCCACCACAAGCGCCCCGGCCAAATTGGGCAACGGCGGAATGCTTGCGCCCATTATGAAAGCCAGGGTCAGATTGACCGAACCGGCAGCTAGCCCTTTTACCGATGCAATCCAGGTCGCGTCCGAGAGCGACACTTTACGAGTTAAGTTATTGTCCAGGCCCCAGGCAAAACAGGCGCCCAGGATGGCGAGCGCTGGCCATGCACCCGCAAAACGTGCTTCGCCTGGCCAGCTCAAGACCACGGCTCCGGCTACGATCGCCACCATACCCAGCGCGATACGCCGGTCAAAATTCTCCTTGAATGCAAACCACGCCAACAGCGCAGTAAACACGCCTTCGGCGTTGAGCAAAAGGGACGCTCCGGAGGCGGGCATTCCCGTCAGACCGAGCATTAAGAGTACCGGTCCGACAATTCCACCTGCGACGATCGCACCGAGGAACCACGGTAATTCTTGACGCGGTAATTTGACCGCAGGTGCTTTGCTGAAATATCGATACAAGCTCAGGCCGACACCCGAGCCTAGATACAGCAAACCAGCCAACAGCCATGGGCTCACCGAAGTGAGCAAGAGTTTTGCCAGCGGCGTCCCGGCTCCGAACAGCAAAGCGGCACCCAGGGCGGCCGGTACGCCTGTTTGGCGCATTCCCTCCTGAAACTTCATTCCATAAATCCTTTTGACGCGCTTTTTATTTCAAATACGAACGTAAAGCCTGTACGATTTGTTCCACCTCTTTTTGACGTTGTAATGAAGACATCTCTTCGGCCCCCAGATGTTCGCGAATATGTCCTTCTAAAACCACGGTCATTAAGCCGTTAACCGCGCCCCGGATCGCGGCAATTTGCTGAAGCACCGCCGCACACTCCGTTTCGTCTGTGATGGCCTTTTCCAGGGCTTCCGCCTGCCCTTTAATTCGTCGGATACGGGTTAACAGTGGTTTTTGATCCCGAGTCGTGTGCGACATATATTTTCCTTTTCACTATTATCTATACAGGGGTATAGTATATTACTTTAGCCCGCATCAGGACAATGAACAATGGAACACAGCCAGCCCGACAACGATTGGACGCACTCTCACGTTTTCAACGAAGGCAATCCGCTAGCTCAAAAAAACACCACTCGAGCCGTCATCCTCACCACCGTAATGATGGTAGTCGAGATTGTGGGCGGGTATACGTTCAATTCCATGGCGCTGCTTGCGGACGGATGGCACATGAGTTCGCATGCGTTAGCCCTTGGGTTATCCGTGCTGGCGTATGTCTTTGCACGACGGTTTGCAAACGATAGCCGGTTTGCCTTTGGGACTTGGAAGATTGAAGTTTTAGCTGGCTATACCAGTGCCCTGTTGCTTGTCCTGGTCGCGGGATCAATGCTGTTCCAATCCGTTGAGCGCTTGTTATCTCCAGGTCCGATCTACTACGATCAAGCCATTGCCCTCGCGTTTATTGGATTGGTCGTGAATATTGTTTGTGCGTGGCTCCTAAAGGATGGGCACGGTCACAGTCACGATACTCACGGCCATGCTGATCATGGGCATGATCAGGATCTGAATCTGCGTGCAGCCTATGTGCATGTCATTGCCGATGCAGCGACATCCGTCTTGGCGATTGTGGCGCTTATTGCGGGGAAATTCTGGGGAGCAAGTTGGTTGGATCCTGTAATGGGTATCGTGGGTGCGATACTGGTTGCTGTGTGGGCGTATGGCTTGTTGCGCGACTCGGGGCGCGTGCTGCTCGATGCGGAAATGAATACACCGGTGGTAGGCGAAATCCGCCAGATAATTGAGTCAAGTCCAATGAAGGCAGCCATCAGCGATCTACATGTATGGCGTGTTAGCAAGGGCAAATTTGCCTGTATCGTTGGCCTTGTAACTGACGAAGATACATCGCCCACATATTTCAGAAATGCCTTAAGCAAACATGATGAACTGGCGCATGTCACTATCGAAATAAATCGACTGACTCCTGACCATAATGGCGGAACGAGCTAAGTTGGTCGGCAGGGCGTTGATGCTCTCTGCGGGCTTTCGATTCCACATGGCTACTGGGAATCCTCTGCTCTGGGTTTGTGATGCGTAATGTGATTTTTATGTTGTGACCAGTCATTCCGGCCTATCAACGAAATCGGTCACATTCGTCCAGAATTCCCACATACTGCCAATTGACGCGGGCAAGCCGCGCCGACTGAACCTTAGCCTATGCTGCAGTACGTATTGAGTAATGCCGAATGATTTTACCGGCAGCTCGTCTGGAAGAAGCTACCGGATCCATAGCGTGATTTTGTAATGGGACAAATTGCCCCTTCAAGCTGCCTGCATGGACGCTTTTAATCCTGGGCACTCCAATGATGAGCCAAGAAAGATTGCTTCGGTTCCACGATACCTGTTTTGCGCGCAATAGCTCAGGCTGTAGCTAACATACTGATAGTCTCGATATAGCTCTCTTATTGCCGGGACATCGTCGTACGACACCATACAATGCTGGCGTATTCCTGCCACCGCCGCGGCGACGGCGGCGTGATCCTCATGCTTGTAATGGTGTTCATATAGATCCCCACCCTTTACGTAATAGGGAGGATCAAGGTATACCAGCGTCCTATCGGGAAGGCTTGGGACGACGTGTTGCAGAAGATCGACTGCGTCTAATTTATACAAACTGATCCTGCTACGGTGCTCCGCGATGAGCTCAATCCGTCTGATCAGTTCATCTTTTCTAAAGCGAGCATCGATTTTAAAATTTCCGTTTTGGTTTTTACCACCGATCACTCCCGCTTTAAGAATTCCGGAACGATTTGTCCGATTAAGGAAGAATGTTGAGAAACCCAGTATTAAGGGTTCAACCGTATCTTTCTGCTTTTGAATTTCCCGCTGCTCAGTCCATGT
>NZ_FQXE01000024.1:0-41674 GCF_900129885.1 Pollutimonas bauzanensis
CATGGCAAAAGGTAAGTTCGAACGTACCAAACCCCACGTAAACGTAGGCACGATTGGGCACGTTGACCACGGCAAGACGACGCTGACGGCGGCAATCACGACGGTGCTGTCCAAGGCCTTCGGCGGCGAAGCCAAGGGCTACGCGCAAATCGACGCGGCGCCTGAAGAGAAGGCGCGCGGCATCACCATCAACACCTCGCACGTCGAGTACGAAACCAAGGCACGCCACTACGCGCACGTTGACTGCCCGGGCCACGCCGACTATATCAAGAACATGATCACGGGCGCCGCGCAGATGGACGGGGCGATCCTGGTGGTGTCGGCCGCCGACGGCCCGATGCCCCAGACGCGCGAGCACATCCTGCTGTCGCGCCAGGTTGGCGTGCCTTACATCATCGTGTTCCTGAACAAGGCCGACATGGTCGATGACGCCGAGCTGCTCGAGCTGGTGGAAATGGAAGTGCGCGAGCTGCTCTCGAAGTACGACTTTCCTGGCGACGACACGCCCATCATCACGGGTTCGGCCAAGCTGGCCCTGGATGGCGACGAAGGTCCGCTGGGCACGCAGGCGATCATGAAGCTGGCCGATGCGCTGGACACCTACATCCCGACGCCCGAGCGCGCGGTGGACGGGGCGTTCCTGATGCCGGTGGAAGACGTGTTCTCGATCTCGGGTCGGGGCACGGTGGTCACGGGCCGCATCGAGCGCGGCATCGTCAAGGTGGGCGAGGAAATCGAGATCGTGGGCATCAAGGACACGGTCAAGACTACCTGCACGGGCGTGGAGATGTTCCGCAAGCTGCTGGACCAGGGGCAGGCGGGCGATAACGTGGGCGTGCTGCTGCGCGGCACCAAGCGCGAAGATGTCGAGCGCGGCCAGGTGCTGGCCAAGCCCGGCTCGATCAAGCCGCACACGGACTTCTCTGCCGAGGTGTATATTCTGTCCAAGGACGAGGGCGGTCGCCACACGCCGTTCTTCCAGGGCTATCGCCCGCAGTTTTACTTCCGCACGACGGACGTGACGGGCACCATCGAGTTGCCGGCCGACAAGGAAATGGTGCTGCCGGGGGACAACGTGTCGATGAAGGTCAGCCTGATGTCGCCCATCGCGATGGAAGAAGGCCTGCGCTTTGCCATCCGCGAAGGCGGACGCACGGTGGGCGCCGGCGTCGTTGCCACCATCATCAAGTAACATTGCTAGCGCGGGCGGGGGCGGCGTTGCCCCTGCCTTATTCGTTCTTTAGGAATTCCCATGAAAAACCAGAAAATCCGCATCCGTTTAAAAGCGTTTGACTACAAGCTGATCGATCAATCGGCCGCCGAAATCGTTGAAACGGCCAAGCGCACGGGCGCGGTAGTGCGTGGTCCAGTACCTCTGCCTACGCGCATTCGCCGCTATGACGTGTTGCGTTCGCCGCACGTCAACAAGACGTCGCGCGACCAGTTCGAAATGCGTACGCACCAACGTCTCATGGACATCGTGGATCCAACAGACAAGACCGTTGACGCCCTGATGCGCCTGGACCTGCCCGCAGGTGTAGACGTCGAAATCGCTTTGCAGTAAGCTGTATCCAGCGCCTGTGGCGCAATGTGTAAAAAACGCCATGCTTGAACGCATGGCGTTTTTTTTGCCGCCGCGCGGTGGATGGCGCTGCCGCATGTAATCGTGTCCCAAGGAGCCCGTTCAATGATGAAACTCCGCGTTCTCCTTGGCATCGCCGCGCTTGCCCTGGCAAGCTTGTCGCTGCCGCAGGCCGGCGCCCAGGAGGCTCCCGGGCAGGCGGCGCCCTGCAACGGCGGCCAGGCCGTCAAGCTCGCCGATCAAACCTGGGAAAGCGCCAGTTTTACCACGCAGGTCATCCGCAAGCTCCTGTCCGGCGGCTACGGGTGCCGGACCGAGATCGTGCCTGGCACCCCCGCGGCCATTGAGTCGGCATTGGCGCAGAATGATCTGCAGATTATCGCGGAGCAATGGTCGGGCCGGTCGCCGATCATCGAAAAGGCGGTTGCCGCGGGCACGGTGCGGGTGGTGGGCGACACCCTGGAGGGCGGGGCCGAGCAAGGCTGGTACGTGCCCGACTACCTGGTCCACGGCGATGCGAAGCGCGGCATCGAGCCGCTGGCGCCGGGCCTGGATGCCTGGCAGGACCTGCCCAGATACAAGTCCCTGTTCACCGACCCCGAAGAGCCCGGCAAGGGCCGCTTCCTGAATTGCCCCACCGGCTGGGTCTGCGAGAAAACCAACAGCCGCCTGCTGGCCCTGCACGGCCTGGAAAAGGATTACACCAATTTCCGCGCCGGCACCGGCGCGGCGCTGGACGCGGCCATCAGCTCGGCCTACGACCAGGGCAAGCCCATATTGTTCTACTACTGGCAACCCGCGGGCCTGATGGCCAAGTACAAATTTCACAAGATACAGCAGGGGCCGTTCAACAAGGCCTGCTGGGACACCATCGTCAGCGGCCAGGGCCAGCCATGCCCATCGGACTTCCTGGCGGCGCACCTGGGAGTGGCGGTTTCGCAAGCCTTCGCCCGGCAGAACCCCGAACTGATCGCCTTCTTCGAGCGCCTGAAGTTTCAGCCCCCGCTGCTGAACCGCATGATACTGCTGATGACGGAGCAGCGGCTGTCGGGCGAGGCCATCGCCACGCAATTCCTGCGCGAGCACCCCGAGGTCTGGCATGAATGGCTGCCCGCCGCGGCTGCCGCGCGCATGGATGCCGGGCTGGGCCTTTCCGCAACACCGGCCCGCGCCGCGCCGGCGGCCGGGCTTGCCGGCTCCGGGAAAGCGCCGGAGGATGCGCGGCCTGCGCCGGACACCGCGGCGGACCTGCCGGGCCATTGGATATTCCCGCGGTGGTCGGGCGCCGAATTCGTCAACAGGCAATTGATGGGCGTGGTCCAGGCCTATGGCAGCACCTTCCGCGGGCTCAGCGACTTCATGCTGACGGCGGTGCTGCTGCCGGTCGAGCGCACGATGCAGGCGATACCGCCGTGGGTCTTTCTGGCCCTGGTGGCGGTATTGTCGTGGCACGCCACGCGCAAGGTCGCCGCCACCGTCCTGTATGTGCTGTGCCTGTATGCCATCGGGGCGGCAGGCTTGTGGGACAAGCTGATCCAGACCTTTTCCCTGGTGCTGGTGTCGACCGCGATATCGATAGTCATCGGCGTGCCGGCGGGCATAATCGCCGCCCGCGGCCGCATCCTGCGCCGCCTGCTGACCCCGGTCCTGGACGTGATGCAGACGCTGCCCAGCTTTGTATACCTGATACCCGTGCTCATGCTGTTTGGCCTGGGCAAGGTGCCGGCGCTGTTCGCCACCGTGATATACGCTGTGCCTCCCCTTATCCGCCTGACGATACTCGGCCTGCGCCAGGTCGATCCGAATGTCATGGAAGCCGCGCAGGCTTTTGGCGTGACCCGCTGGCAGATGCTGACCAGGGTCACCTTGCCGCTGGCGCGCCCCAGCATCATGGCGGGCATCAACCAGACCACCATGATGGCGCTGTCCATGGTGGTGGTGGCGTCGATGATAGGCGCGAGAGGGCTGGGCGAGGACGTGCTGGCGGGCATCCAGACACTGGACGTGGGCCGCGGCCTGCAGGCCGGCGTGGCGATCGTGATCCTGGCCATAGTCATAGACCGCATCACGCAGGCTTATGGCCGGCCGCGCCGCAGGCAGCGCGCGCTGCCGGGCCAGGAGGAGCTGTAATGCCGGAAATGAAAATCGAGATCCGCGATGTGTACAAAGTATTCGGACGGCAGCAGGAGCGGGCGCTGGAACTGCTGCGCAAGGGCGCCGACAAGGCCGCCGTGCAGGCGCAAACCCGGTGCACGGTGGGGCTGGCGGGCGTCAGCGCCAGCATTCCCGCCGGGCAGATATCCTGCGTCATGGGCTTGTCCGGATCGGGCAAGTCCACGCTGGTGCGCCACCTGAACCGGCTGATAGACCCTTCGGCCGGCCAGATCCTGGTCGATGGCCGCAATATCCTGGAGCTCGGCATGCCGGAGTTGCGCGAGTTGCGGCGGCATCGCATCAGCATGGTCTTTCAAAGCTTCGGGCTGCTGCCGCATATCAATGTCATCGACAACGTGGCTTTCGGCCTGTATGTGCGCGGCGAGAAGAAGCGCCAGGCCAGGCAGACGGCGATGAAATGGCTGGAACGGGTGGGCCTGTCCGAGTACGCGGGAAACTATCCGGACGAACTGTCCGGCGGCATGCGGCAGCGGGTGGGTCTGGCCCGGGCGCTGGCCATCGATGCCGAGGTATTGCTGATGGACGAGGCCTTCTCGGCGCTGGACCCTTTGATACGCTATGACATGCAGGACCAGCTGCTCGCCCTGCAGCAGCGTCTGCACAAGACCATAGTCTTTGTCACCCACGATATCGATGAAGCCCTGCGCCTTGGGCAGCACATCGTGATCCTGCGCGACGGCAAGGTGGAGCAGGCGGGAACGCCGGACGATATCAGGAACCATCCCGCCAATGAATATGTGGAGCGATTCGTTGTGCGGCGGCAGGCTGCGAGCTAGGGTTTACCGCAGCGAATGTAGCACTTGGCTATTACCCTGGATTCCGCCCGGCCCGCATAATTGCCAGGTCGGCAAAGAAAAAAGGAGTCAGGAGTGGCAAAGCTCATACACACCATGATCCGGGTACAGGACCTGCGGCGATCCATCGATTTCTACAAGACGGCCTTCAAATTCGAAGAAACGCACAGGCTTGATTTTCCATCTTTCACGCTGGTCTATCTCGGCAATCACGAGAGCCAGGCTGAAATAGAACTCACCTTCAACAAAGACAGAAAGGAGCCGTATGCGCATGGCGACGCCTATGGCCATGTGGCATTCGCCGTCCCGGATCTGCCTCAGGCCCATGCCGATATGACCGAAGCGGGCTATCGTCCCGCAGCCATAAAACAGCTCAGCCGCGACGGCGCGGCGCTGGCGGCTTTCTTTTTCATAGAGGACCCGGATGGTTACAAAATAGAAGTCTTGCAAAAGGCGGGACATTACCAATAAAGTCAATAAAGCCAATAAAGAGCGGGACAGCTCGATGGCGATCTCAGGAGACAAGCGATGAAAAAACTTTTCGATTCGACTGTTGAGCCTCAAGGGCGGGTGCCGCGGCCGGGATCGCGCCGCAGGTTCTTGAAGGCGGGCGTGGTCTTGACGGGCACGCTGGCCGGCGGCTCGATACTGGCGGCCTTCGCGCCGTCCCGCAGCTGGGCCCTGGAGGCGAAGGCGCTCGACAAGAGGCAGGCGGAAGCTCTGCTGATCGTGGCGAAGCGGCTGTACCCGCACCAGAGCCTGCCCGACGCCGTTTATGCGCTGCTGGTCAAGGATATCGATGCGGCCTGTAGCGATGCCGGCGTCCGCAAGATGGTGGAGGCCGGCGTCGACGCCCTGGACGAGAAGGCCGGAGGAAACTGGGCCGCGGCGCCGCAAGCGCGCCAGCTTGCCGTGCTGCGGGAGATGCAGGCCGACCCGTTCTTCCAGAAGGTCCGCGGGCAGTGCATTACGTCGATCTACGATAACCAGATGGCCTACAAGCACTTCGGCTATGAAGGGGAGATCTGGTCAAAAGGGGGATATATCAAGCGCGGGTTCGACGACCTGACCTGGTTGCCCGATCCGCCCGAGTCGGCCAGCCCACCGCCATATGCGGCTTGAATGCGGCGCTGGCGCGCCTGTTATCCATTGAATCCATTTCATGGCGCCCGGCGGGATGCATGCCGGGCGCAAAGGAGGCAGCATGGCTAAGTACGACGATAAAGACGATAGCGTGGTGGTCATCATAGGCTCCGGCGCCGGTGGCGGGACCCTGGCAAACGAACTGTGCCAGAAAGGCGTCAAGGTCGTCATTCTGGAGGCCGGGGGGCGGGAAAGCCCCGCCAGCTTTATCCAGGACGAATGGAAGTCATTTGGCCAGCTGGCCTGGCTGGACAAACGCACGACATCCGGATCCTGGCGCATTGCCCGGGATTTCCCCAACCTGCCCGCCTGGATCTGCAAGACCGTGGGCGGCACGACGACCCACTGGGCCGGCGCCTCTTTGCGTTTCCAGGCGCATGAGTTCGAGGCCAGGACGGCCTACGGCGACATCAAGGGAAGCAATCTTCTGGATTGGCCCATAAGCCTGGCCGAGATGGAGCCCTATTACGCCCGCGCCGAAGACAAGATGAGCGTGACGCGCAGCAATGGCATTCCCGGTTTGCCGGGCAACAACAACTTCAAGATTTTGTACAGCGGGGCAACCCGGCTGGGCTACAAGGAAGTCAGCACCGGGCATATGGCCATCAACAGCATCGCCCGCGATGGCCGGGCGCCCTGTATCCAGCAGGGTTTCTGCTTTCAGGGCTGCAAGGCGGCGGCGAAATGGTCGACCTTGTATACCGAGATTCCCAAGGCCGAGGCCAGCGGCAAGCTTGATCTGCGCACCCAATGCCATGTTGCGCGCATCGAACATGACCAGGGCGGCAAGGCGACGGCGGTGGTCTATTTCGACCGTGATGGAAAAGAGCAGCGCCAGGCGGCGCGGGTGGTTTGCGTCGCCGGGAATTCGATCGAAACGCCGCGCCTGTTGCTGCTGTCTGAATCAGCCAGGTTCAAGGACGGGCTGGCCAACAGCTCGGGACAGGTCGGGCGCAACTATATGCGCCATACAACGGGATCGGTATATGCCGTTTTCGATAAGCCGGTGCATATGTACCGGGGGACGACCATGGCCGGCATTGTCCAGGACGAGGCGCGGCACGATCCGGCGCGCGGTTTTGCGGGGGGCTACGAGCTGGAAACCATCAGCCTCGGCTTGCCGTTCTATGCCGCTTTCTTCGACCCGGGCGCTTGGGGCGGCGATTTCGCCTCCTATATGGATGATTACGTCAAGACGGCGGGCTTGTGGATAGTGGGCGAAGACCTGCCGCAGGAAACCAACCGGATTACGCTGAACCACGCCGTCAAGGATCAGTTCGGCTTGCCTGTGCCCAATGTCCACTACGACGACCATCCCAACGATGCCGCCATGCGCGATCACGCATTCAAGCAAAGCTCGGCAATATATGAGGCGGCCGGCGCGGTTCGCACATTCCACACGCCGCCTTATCCCTCGACCCATAATCTGGGCACATGCCGCATGAGCCGGAAGGCCGACGACGGGGTATGCGACAAGCATGGCCGCGCGCACGATGTGCCGAATCTATTCATTTCGGATGGCAGCCAGTTCACTACGAGCGCGACGGAAAACCCGACCCTGACCATTGTTTCGCTGGCGATCCGGCAGGCCGAATATATAGCGGGCAGCATGTCGCGCAAGGAGCTGTAGGTCCTTCATTCTTTCCGGAGGCAATATGTGCCATATCTATTCCCACACCGATCCCATCTCGTACGAATGCCGGAGCCGATCGGTGCGCATCTCCAAAGTGGTCACCAGCATCAAGCTGGAAAATCTATTCTGGGACACGCTGTCGCAGCTCGCCCACGACGAGGGAGTGACGACCAACCAGCTTATCGCAAAGCTGTACGACGAGGTCTACGCCTGCCGCAACGAGGTCACCAACTTCGCGTCTTTTCTCCGGGTGACCTGCATGCGATACCTCGAGGCCAAGGGGCAATCCATGCGGGATGCCAGGCATGTCTTGAGCAAAACCGGACAGCAGGCCTGCGCGGCCGCGCCTTCCGCGGGCAAGCTTGCGCTGCACGGCGAAAATCATGTCGAATAGGCCAATTCGCCGGCGACGTAAACCGCTTTCGTCGCCCTGTCGTCGCCCATGGTCATTTGCACGAACAGGGCTTCTTCGATGTTCTGGCAATGCTCCATGCGAAAGGCGATGAGGGGGGTGGACTTGAGGTCCAGCACCAGCAGATCCGCCTCCATGCCCGGCGCGATGCTGCCTATCCTGTCTTCGAGGTACAGGGCCTGGGCGGCGCCCCGGGTCGCCAGGTAGAAGGCTTTGGCCGGCGACAGCGAATAGTGGCCCAGCTGCCCTATCTTGTAGGCCGCGCCCATGGTCTGCAGCATCGACAGGCTGGTCCCCGCGCCGACATCGGTGGCCAGGCCCAGCCGCAGGGGCTGGGCCGGATCTTTGGCGCGGGAAAAATCGAACAGGCCGCTGCCAAGAAAGCTGTTCGAGGTCGGGCAATGCGACACGGCCGAGCCGCTTTCGGCCAGGTGCCGCCATTCCGCTTCCTCCAGATGGATGGCGTGGCCGAAAATGGCGCGCGGCCCGGTCAGGCCATAATGGGCATAGACGTCCAGGTAATTGCGCTGGCCCGGATACAGGCTTTTCACCCAGGCCAGTTCATGCTTGTTCTCGGCAATATGGGTCTGCATATAGGCTTCGGGGTAGCGCTTCCATAGCGCAGCCGCGGCCTCCAGCTGCTGCGGCGAGCAGGAAGGCGCGAAGCGCGGCGTGATGGCGTAGGACAGGCGCCCGCGCCCATGCCAGCGCCGGATCAGCGCTTCGGAATCATCGTATCCCGACTGCGCCGTGTCGGTCAGCGCCGCCGGCGCGTTGCGATCCATCAGCACCTTGCCCGCGATCATGCGCAGGCGGCGCCTGCCGGCGGCCTCGAAGAACGCATCGACCGATTGCGGGTGCACGGTGCAGTAGACCGCCGCGGTGGTGGTGCCGGCGCGCAGGCATTCGCCGAGGAAGAAATCCGCCACCGATGCGGCGTGGCCGGCATCGGCGAATTGCTGTTCGGTAACGAAGGTGTACTGATTCAGCCAGTCGATAAGCTGCTTGCCGTAGGCGCCTATCATTTGCGTCTGCGGATAGTGCACATGGGTATCGATAAACCCGGGCAGGATCAGCGCGTCCGCGTAATGATCGACTTCATGGCCGCGCAGTTGGCCGCGATTGGCCTGGAAGTCCCCGGCGGCGGCGATTACGCCATTTTCGATCAGGATGAGGCCGTCCGGCTCGTAATGCAGCGCGGTCGTGTCGCCGGTGAGGAAGGGGTCGTCGACGAAGGTCAGATAGGGGCCGCGTATGGCTTTCAAAGAGGCATTGTCCGCCATGTAGGGATTCTCTTGGTGAGGTGGGCTGCGGCCGCGTCGGGATGTGGAGCCGGCGCAAGCATCATAGAGGAATCATAAAGGAAGTCGGCCAGAGCGGGTAGGCAGTCTGCGCCTTGCCGGCTTCGATTCGAGCCCGGCCTGGCGGCCCTATGGCCGTCCCGCCGCGGGTGCGACTGTTGCTTTCGCGCCCTGCGGGATCCCTTTACGGGTATCTACCCGTTCCCCGACTTGCTTAGGCACCCGTAGATATGCTAAAGTGCTACGCTTGACCAAAAAAGTTTTGGATTCAAAAAAATCGTGTATGCAGAGGGCTTGCATACGGTAATTAGCCCCGACCAATCGCAGTCGGGAATGGAGAAAACGATGTCGAACTCGACACCTACGCCTGCCGCCTATCGGCTGGGACTGGTTGGGCGCAAAGTCGGCATGACCCGTATTTTCACCGAGGAAGGCGAGTCCATCCCGGTTACAGTACTGGACGTGTCGAACAACCGCGTTACCCAAGTCAAGTCACCAGAAATCGATGGCTACGCGGCAGTGCAAGTTGCCTATGGCACACGGCGCGCTTCACGCGTGACCAAGCCACAGGCAGGGCATTACGCCAAAGCCGGCGCTGAAGCCGGCAGTATCCTCAAAGAATTCCGTCTAGATCCCGCCAAGGCCGCTGAATTTACAGCAGGTTCTGTCGTGGCCGTCGAAAGCGTATTCGAAGCGGGGCAAAAAGTTGACGTCACTGGCACGACGATAGGTAAAGGCTTTGCCGGCACCATCAAGCGCCATCACTTCAAGTCGCAACGTGCTTCGCACGGCAACTCGCGTTCGCACCGCGTTCCGGGTTCCATCGGTCAAGCACAAGATCCAGGTCGTGTGTTTCCGGGCAAGAAAATGTCGGGCCACCTTGGTGATGCGACCCGTACCGTTCAAAATCTAGACATCGTTCGCGTCGACGCGGAACGTGGCTTGCTGTTGGTCAAGGGCGCAGTCCCAGGCCACAAGAACAGCGACGTCATCGTGCGTCCCGCCATCAAGATGTCGGCCAAGAAAGGAGCCTAATCATGGAACTCAAGCTCCTGAATGACCAAGGTCAATCCGCAAGTACGTTCGCTGCTCCTGACACGATTTTCGGCCGCGACTTCAACGAAGCGCTGGTGCACCAGGTCGTCGTGGCTTTCCAGGCCAATGCGCGCAGTGGCAACCGCGCCCAGAAGGGTCGCGATACGGTCAAGCACAGCACTAAAAAGCCGTGGCGCCAAAAAGGCACCGGCCGTGCCCGTTCGGGTATGACATCCTCGCCTATCTGGCGTGGAGGTGGCCGTGCGTTCCCGAATTCGCCTGAAGAAAACTTCACGCATAAAGTCAACAAGAAAATGTATCGCGCCGGCATTCGCGCGATCCTTTCCCAGTTGGCTCGCGAAGACCGCATTTCCATCGTCGACACTTTTGTTCTTGATGCGCCCAAAACCAAATTGGCCGCGGACAAGCTCAAGAGCATGGGCCTCGAATCGGTGCTGATCATTACCGACGTGCTCGACGAAAATCTGTACCTCGCAACACGCAATCTGCCGCATGTTGCCGTGGTTGAACCGCGTTATGCCGATCCGCTGTCGCTGATCCACTACAAGCAAGTGCTGATCACCAAGACGGCTATCGCTCAACTCGAGGAGATGTTGGGATGAAAGCCGAACGCTTATTGCAAATAATCCTGGCTCCCATCGTGACTGAAAAAGCCACGTTCGTTGCCGAAAAAAATCAGCAAATCGCTTTTCGCGTCGCTGCCGATGCAAGCAAGCCCGAAATCAAGGCTGCCGTTGAACTCTTGTTCAAGGTGGAAGTTGAGTCGGTGCAGGTCTTGAACCGCAAGGGCAAGGAAAAGCGCTTTGGCCGTTTCATGGGTCGCCGCCGTAACGAGCGCAAAGCATATGTTTCGCTCAAGCCCGGTCAGGAACTCGACTTTACGGAGGTGAATTAAATGGCACTCGTAAAAGTCAAGCCGACTTCGCCCGGTCGCCGCGGCATGATCAAGGTGGTAACGCCTGGTCTGCACAAAGGCGCCCCCTTCGAAGCTCTGCTCGAAAAACAAACACGTGGTTCCGGCCGCAACAACAATGGCCACATCACTGTGCGCCATCGTGGCGGCGGTCACAAGCAGCATTACCGTCTGGTCGACTTCCGTCGCAACAAAGACGGCATTCCTGCCAAAGTTGAACGCCTGGAATACGATCCCAACCGCACGGCGCACATTGCCTTGTTGTGCTATGCCGACGGCGAGCGCCGCTACATCATCGCTCCCCGCGGCCTGGAAGTAGGCGCAACGCTGTTGTCCGGCCTGGATGCTCCCATCCGCTCCGGCAATACGCTGCCCATCCGCAACATACCAGTGGGCTCCACCATACACTGCATCGAAATGCTTCCGGGCAAGGGTGCGCAAATGGCTCGCTCCGCCGGCGCTTCGGCTGTCCTGATGGCCCGCGAAGGTACTTATGCCCAGGTGCGTCTGCGCTCTGGCGAAGTCCGCCGCGTCCACATCGATTGCCGCGCCACCATAGGCGAAGTCGGCAACGAAGAACACAGCTTGCGCCAGATCGGCAAAGCCGGCGCCATGCGCTGGCGTGGTGTGCGTCCTACGGTCCGTGGCGTTGCCATGAACCCGGTGGATCACCCGCACGGTGGTGGTGAAGGCCGCACTGGTGAAGGTCGCGAACCGGTTTCCCCATGGGGCACTCCGGCCAAGGGCTTCAGAACCCGTCGTAACAAGCGCACAGACAATATGATTGTCTCGCGCCGCAAGCGCAAGTAAGGGGCGAACAACATGTCACGTTCGATCAAGAAAGGCCCATTCGTCGACGCGCATCTGATCAAGAAGATCGATGCCGCTGTCGAGGGCAAAGACAAAAAGCCGATCAAAACCTGGTCGCGCCGTTCCACCATCCTGCCCGAGTTCATTGGGCTGACGATTGCTGTGCACAATGGCCGCCAGCACGTTCCCGTGTACGTCAACGAGAACATGGTCGGTCACAAGCTCGGCGAGTTCGCACTGACCCGTACGTTCAAGGGCCATGCTGCGGACAAAAAGTCCAAGAGGTAAGTGATGGAAACTACAGCTATTATCCGTGGAGTCCATATCTCGGCCCAGAAGACACGTATTGTTGCGGATCTGATCCGCGGCAAGTCGGTTGCCCAGGCGCTGAATATCCTGACTTTCACACCCAAGAAGGCCGCGGGTCTGCTCAAGAAAGCTCTTGAGTCCGCGATCGCCAACGCCGAGCACAACGACGGCGCCGACATCGATGAGCTTAAAGTCACTACGATTTATATTGACAAGGCTCAGTCGATGAAGCGCTTCTCCGCCCGTGCAAAAGGCCGCGGTAACCGCATCGAGAAGCAGACTTGCCACATTGTGGTCAAAGTCGGCGCTTAAGGAGTCACAATGGGACAGAAAATACACCCGATTGGGTTCCGCCTCGCGGTTAACCGCAACTGGACTTCGCGCTGGTATGCGGACGACAAGGCCTTTGGCGGCATGCTCGCCGAAGACATCCGTGTGCGCGAGTATCTGAAGAAAAAACTGAAAAGCGCTTCTGTCGGTCGCGTGATTATCGAGCGTCCTGCCAAGAATGCCCGCATTACCATTTACTCGGCTCGTCCGGGCGTGGTGATCGGCAAGCGCGGCGAAGACATCGAAAACCTCAAGTCCGATCTGCAACGCTTGATGGGCGTGCCTGTGCACGTCAATATCGAAGAAATCCGCAAGCCCGAAACCGATGCCCAGCTTGTCGCCGACTCGATCGCCCAGCAGCTCGAAAAACGCATTATGTTCCGCCGCGCCATGAAACGCGCCATGCAGAATGCAATGCGTCTTGGTGCCCAAGGCATCAAGATCATGAGCGCAGGACGTTTGAATGGCATCGAAATTGCCCGTACCGAATGGTATCGCGAAGGCCGTGTGCCACTGCACACCCTGCGCGCCAACATCGACTACGGCACTGCCGAAGCCCAAACAACCTACGGCATCATCGGCATCAAAGTCTGGGTCTACAAGGGCGACATGTTGCCTAACGGCGAAATGCCCCCCGAGACCGCGGCTCCCCGTGATGAAGAGCGTCGTCCGCGTCGTGCGCCTCGTGGCGACCGTCCAGACAGCCGTCGTCCCGCTGGTGCTCCCGGACGTGGTCGCGGCCCTCGCAAGCCAGACGCCGCGCCGGCGCCTGAAGGAGAATAACCATGCTGCAACCAGCACGCAGAAAATACCGCAAAGAGCAAAAAGGCCGCAATACCGGCCTGGCCACTCGCGGTGCAGAAGTTTCGTTTGGCGATTTCGGTCTGAAGTCCATCGATCGTGGCCGCCTGACGGCACGCCAAATCGAAGCCGCTCGTCGTGCGATCAACCGCCACATCAAGCGTGGCGGCCGTATCTGGATCCGCATCTTCCCCGACAAGCCGATTTCGCAGAAGCCTGCCGAAGTCCGCATGGGTAACGGCAAGGGCAATCCGGAATACTGGGTCGCAGAAATTCAACCCGGCAAGGTGCTCTATGAAATGGAAGGTGTAAGCGAAGAGCTTGCACGTGAAGCTTTCCGCCTGGCCGCCGCTAAGTTGCCATTGCGCACGACCTTCGTGTCGCGCCACATCGGCGCTTAAGGAGACCTCATGAAAGCCAGCGAACTCCGTTCCAAAGACGCCACCGAGCTCGGTAAAGAGCTCGAGAGCCTGCTGAGAGCACAATTCAACCTGCGTATGCAGCGTGCTACCCAGCAGCTTTCCAACACCAGTCAAATTGGCAAAGTCCGCCGCGATATCGCGCGCGTCCGCACCATCATGACTGAGACCGCAGGAAAGTAAGATGAGCGAAACTCAAAACACCCAGCCAGCCAAGCGCCAACGTACCCTCGTTGGCCGGGTTGTGAGCAACAAGATGGACAAGACTGTCGTGGTCAGCGTTGAGCGCCGCGTCAAGCATCCCGTCTTGGGCAAGATCGTCATGCGCTCGAACAAGTACAAGGCGCATGACGAGACGAACCAGTACAACGAAGGTGACATGGTCGAAATCGCGGAGGGTCGTCCGATCTCCCGCGACAAGTCATGGACTGTCGTGCGTTTGCTCGAAGCCTCGCGCGCCATCTGAAGTCAGATAGGCCGGAAAATCCCTACACGCAGATAATGCGGTAGGGATTTTTTTACGTCCCGCCATCTTGAAATGATATGCCCCTAGCTGGAAAGTGTATTTCTACTAGTCTCCCGTGTTTGTATAGTATGGCGATACCAGCTCTCGCCACGAGAGCGACGACCAAAGGAGACTATCAAATGCAATCCCCCAATAACCGCCGCCGCGTGCTGCAGGCGCTTGCGCTGGGCACCGCCCTGCTCGCCTGTTCCGCAAGCCGCGCCGAGAACCCGGCGGTGCGCCTGGTCGTGATCGTCGCGCCGGGCGGCAGCGCCGATGCATTGGCGAGAATGGTGGCGGACAAGGTCGGCCAGCGCCTGCAGACGACATTCATTGTCGAGAACAAGCCGGGCGCCGGCGGCAACATTGCCGCCCAGTCGGTGGCCCGCGCCGCGCCCGACGGCAACAACCTTCTGGTGACGGCGAACAATCACACCATCAACCCGTCGCTGTTTCGCAATGCGGGCTACAAGATAGAGGATCTCGCGCCGGTGGCCCAGCTGATGCAGGGCCCGTCGGTAATCGTCGTGCCCAACGATTCCAAGTACCGGACGCTGGAGGCGCTCATAGCCGACGCGAAAAAGAATCCGGGCACGGTCAGCTACGGCAGCGCCGGCATAGGCACGCCCAGCCATATCGCCGGCGAAATGCTGGCCACGGCGGCCGGCGTCAAACTCGTCCATGTGCCCTATCGGGGTTCGGGGCTGTCCCTGAACGACGTTGCCGGCGGCCAGATCCCGGTGGTCATTGCCAGCCTGGTGGCGGCGATGCCGCTGGTCAAGGCGGGCAAGGTCAAGGCGCTGGCGGTCACCTCCAAAGAGCGCTGGCCCGTCACTCCGGAAATCCCGGCCGCATCGGAGTCCGGCCTGCCGGGTTACGAACACATCACCTGGCTGGGCCTGTTTGCGCCCAAGGGGACGCCGGCCGCGCGGGTATCCGAACTCAATGCGGCGACCCGGGCGGCGCTTTCGGAGCCGGACATGAAAGAGAGGGTGAAGACGCTAGGCGGCACGGTAGGGACTATGGATGTGGCCGCGTTCACGGCGTTTGTCGATTCGGATTACACCGCCTCCAGGAAATTGGTGGAAACCTTGGGCATGCGCGCCGATTGACGGCGCCGGCCAACCCCTTATGCGAGGTATTGAATGAAGCACCTTCCTATTCCGGCTGGCGCGCCAGCCGGCGCGACCCCGCAGGGCGCCGCGCCCCGCCGCCAGCCGCTGGCCGCCATGCGGGTGATAGACCTCACCCAGGTGATGGCCGGCCCTTATTGCTCCATGCTGCTGGCCGATATGGGCGCCGACGTCGTCAAAGTCGAGCCCCCGGTGACCGGAGACCAGACACGCGGCGCGATGGGATTCAAGCTGAAAGGCAATGACAGCCTGGGCTTCCTGAACCTGAACCGCAACAAGCGCAGCATCGTCCTGAACCTGAAGACCGATGCCGGCCGGGAGGTCTTGCTGCGCCTGGTGAAAGACGCCGATGTGCTGATCGAGAACTTCCGGCCTGGCGTCATGAAGCGGCTCGGGCTGGACTACGAAACGCTTGCCGGGCTGAACCCGGGATTGGTGTACGCCAGCATTTCGGGCTTTGGCCAGACCGGCCCGCTATCGCAGCGCCCGGGCTACGACCTGATGGCCCAGGCGATGTCGGGCATCATGAGCGTGACGGGGCATCCCGGCGGCCCGCCCGTCAAGGCGGGCGTCCCCGTGGGCGACATAGGCTGCGCGCTGTTCACCTCGTATGCCATTCTGTCGGCATATATCGGCAAGCAGGCCGGCGGGTCGGGCCAGTATATCGATGCCTCGCTGATGGATACCGCGATGGCGTTTTCGGTATGGGATATCTCCGAATATTGGGGCACGGGGAAGATCCCCACGCCGGTGGGCACCGCCAACCGCATGAGCGCGCCATACCAGGCCGTGCAGGCCAGCGACGGCTATTTCGTCATGGGCGCCACCAACAACAAACTGTGGAAACTGCTGTGCGAAGTGATGGATCGCGCCGAGCTGCTCGGCGACGAGCGCTTCAAGGATATCTCGGCGCGGCTGGCCAATCGCGAAGTCCTGATCGAGGAACTTGAAAAGACCTTTGTTACCCGGACGCGCCAGGAATGGACCGATACGCTGGTGGCCGCCGGCATTCCGGCCAGCCCCATGCAGTCGTATCCGGAAGCGTTTCAAAGCGATCATGCCGTCCACAGGGAAATGCGCATCGACATCGATCATCCGGTGGAGGGCAAGATTCCGAATATCGGTTTTGCGGTCAAGCTGTCGGGCACGCCCGGGCAGGTCCGCATGCCGCCGCCGCTGCTCGGCGAACATACACAGGCCATTCTGGCCGAAATCGGCATAGACGGCGCCGAGCTTTCAACGCTGACCGAAGCAGGAGCATTCTCATCATGAGCGAAGGCAACGTTACACTATCCATCAGTGGCGGCGTGGCGTCGGTGCTGTTCGACCGGCCCGAGGCGCGCAACGCCATGACCTGGCGCATGTACGACCAGCTCGCCGAAATCTGCGGCGTGCTGCAAGCCCATCCCGGCGTGCGCGTGGCAACCTTCCGGGGCGCGGGAGGGCGGGCTTTCGTGGCCGGCACCGATATCGAGCAATTCCGCGAATTCGCATCCGGGGAAGACGGCGTACGCTACGAGGAAACCATCGAGAGCCGCATCACGCAGCTCGAAAGCCTGCCGTTTCCCACTGTCGCCGTGATCGACGGTTACGCCATGGGCGGAGGGCTGGCCATAGCCGCCGTCTGCGACTTCCGTATCGCCACGCCGCAGGCCAGCTTCGGCGCGCCCATTGCGCGTACCCTGGGCAATTGCCTTTCAAGCGCCAATACCGCGCGCATCGTGGCTGGCTTCGGCGCGAGCCGCGCCAAGCGCATGCTGATGCTAGCGCAGACCATAGCCGCGGCCGAAGCCTGCGATTGCGGCTTCGTGCATTTGATCAGCGACCCTGCCGAACTGGACGCCAAGGTCCTGGAGCTATGCGAAAGACTGGCCAGCAACGCGCCGCTGACGATGCAGGTTGCGAAAGAAACCATACGGCGCCTGGTCGCGCACGGCTTGCCATCCAATGACGACCTGGTGCGCATATGCTATGGCAGCCGCGACTTCAAGATAGGCGTGGAAGCATTCCTGGAAAAGAAGACGCCTACCTGGACGGGAGCCTGATCCGGCATATTCCGCGGCGCCCCATGCGCCCGCGCTTCAGATGGGCCGCGCGCCCTGCCAGCCGCCACTGTGCAGCAGTCGATGGAAAACCGCCAGCAGCGTCTCCTGCACCGCCAGCAGCGGCGGTTCCTTGGGCGCTTCCGTGGCGCGGCAAAGGGCTAGGGTGCGGCTGAGAGTAGGCTCGATCAGCAAGGCGGGCACAGTGCCTTTCATATCGGGGCAGGAATGCAGCGCCGACAGCGGCAGGACGGTGGCGCCTATTCCGGCCTGGGCCAGCCGTATCATGGTCGCGGGGGAAGAGCACTCCGCCACGACATTGAGTTCGATATCCAGGGCGCTGCAGGCGCGCTCCAGATTGGTGCGCACCGAATTCGGAACCGCGGGCAGCACGACAGGCTGCCGGTGCAGCGTCCTGAGGCGGCGTTCCTTGGCCGTCCAGCCGGCAGCCGCATCGATGACATAGAAATCCTCGACCAGGACGGGAAGGGCATCGATGCCGCGCGGCACCTGCTCGACATACAGCAGGGCCAGGTCGAGCCGCCGGTTCACCAATAGTTCGGCCAGGTGCGAGCTGGGGTATTCGATCATGCACAGCATGATCCCCGGGTAGCGCTTGCGCAGCGCGCCCACGAAGTCGACCGACAGCATCTGGGCCACGCTGACCGGCACTCCCAGCGTCACATGGCCCTGCACTTTGCCCTCGGCGCCGCGGCCGATGAGCTTGAGGCCGTTGATCTGGATCAGCGCGCCGCGCGCCTGCCGGTAAAAGCGCAAGCCTCGCTCGGTCGGGACCACGCCTTGCGAGCTGCGGGTGAAAAGCTGGCAGCCGACTTCCTTTTCGAGGCGGGCGATATGCAGGCTGAACGCGGACTGCGCGATATGCATGGCGTACGCCGCCTTGGACAGGCTGCCGAGCTCCACGGCCTTGATGAAATACTCGAGCTGTTTCAATTCCATGGAATGCGATAGTCCCGGACCACTAGCCCTTGAGCTCGCGGCGCAGGATCTTGCCGACATTGCTGCGCGGCAGGTCGTCGCGGAACTCCACCGACTTCGGGGTCTTGTAGCCGGTGAGCATGCTGCGGCAGTGCTTGATCAGGGCTTCTTCCGTCAGGCTGTCGTTCTTGCGGATGACGAACAGCTTCACCACTTCGCCCGAATGCTCGTCGGGTACGCCGATGGCGGCAGCTTCCTGCACGTCGGGATGCTGCATGGCGACCGCTTCCACTTCATTGGGATATACATTGAATCCCGAGACCAGGATCATGTCCTTCTTACGGTCCAGGATGAAGATATAGCCTTCTGGATTGACATAGCCGATATCGCCAGTGTGCAGGAAACCGTCCGGATCGAAGGCCTTGCTGGTTTCGTCCGGGCGGTTCCAGTAGCCCGGGCTCACCTGCGGCCCGCGCACGCAGATTTCGCCGCTTTCGCCCTGGGGCAGGTCGCGGCTGTCGATGTCGCGTATGGCAATTTCCGTGGACGGCACCGGCAAGCCGATGGAGCCGTTGAAATCCTGCCTGTCCAGGGGATTGATGGTGACCGCCGGCGAGGTTTCGGTCAGGCCGTAGGCTTGCGCGATGGGCTTGCCCGTGACCTTCAGCCAGCGCTGCGCAATGACTTCCTGCACCGCCATGCCTCCGCCGAGGGTCAGGCGCAGTGCGGAGAAATCCAGCTTGGCGAATTCGGGATTATTCAACAAGGCGTTGAACAGGGTGTTTACGCCGGTGATCGCCGTGAATCTGACCTTGCCCATGCTCTTGACCAGGTCGGGGATGTCGCGCGCATTGATGATAAGCAGGTTTTGCGCGCCGAGTTTCATGAAGGTCAGGCAATTGGCCGTGAGGGCGAAGATATGGTAGAGCGGCAGGGCGGTGACGATGCATTCCCCGCCTTCGCTGACATAGGGCTGGACCCAGGCGTGGGCCTGGCATACATTGGCCACCATGTTGCCGTGGGTCAGCATGGCCCCTTTGGCCACGCCCGTCGTGCCGCCGGTGTACTGCAGAAAGGCCAGGTCGGAGTGGCCCAGCGGCGCCGGGGCATAGGGCGCTTTCCTGCCGGCCGCCAGCGCATGTTTCAGGCTTACCGTGGCTGGCAGGCTCCAGCTTGGCACCAGTTTCTTGACATGCCGTACCACCAGATTGGTCACCGCGCCTTTCACCGTGCCCAGCATCTCGCCTATCGAAGTCACCACAATATGCTTGATGGCGGTTCTCGGCAGCGCTTTCTGCAGGGTGGCGGCGAAGTTTTCCACGATGACTATTGTTTCGGCGCCGGAATCGGCCAACTGGTGTTCCAGTTCGGTGGCGGTATACAAAGGATTGGTGTTGACCACCACCGCCCCGGCGCGCAGTGCGCCGAAAAGGCAGACCGGATATTGCAGCAGGTTGGGCATCATCAGGGCCACGCGGTCGCCTTTCTTGATGCCGATGGCATGCAGCCAAGCCGCGAAGTGGCGCGCATGCTCGTCAAGCTGCCTGTAGCTGAGCGTGGCGTCCATGCTGATATAGGCTGTTTTATCCGCGTACCGCGCGCAGCTTTCTTCAAGCAGGGCGACCAGCGAGCCATAGGCGTTTGCCTGCTCGGTGATGTCGGCCGGTATGCCCGGTGGATAATGATCAAGCCAAATGCGTTCCATACTGCCTGCCCCCTCTTGTTTTATTTTCGCCCCAGCAAGGCTTGCTTCAAGGACTCTTGCGCGGGCTTTTCTCCCAGCCATACGCGCATGAGCGCCGCCGGCAAGTGCGGGTCCTTGACCTGTCCAAGCTCGCGGCCCTTGAATGATACCGCTATACCCGTCGCGTTGAAGTCCAGTTCGATCGTATCACCGTTGCGGCCCGGCCCGGCGCTCTTCATGATCTCCCTGAACTGGGCGATGGCGCTGTCCATCTGCCTGAGTTCCTGCGCCGGGTTGTTGGCCTTCAGGCCCTCGTCCAGCGCGTCGAGCAGGGCTGCGCCATCGATGCTGCGCAATAGCGTCAGCTGCAGGCGGCGCGGCTGGTTGCTGTGGATGATGGCCTGGGCGTCGGGGGTCGGGGCGGCGGTGTAGAGGGCCGCCGCATAGACGTCGAAGACGAAGCGCTTGCGCACGCCGGCGCCATTGAGGAACAGCGGCTGCACATCGGTCGATACCTGGTTGGCTATCTTGACGCCGCCGGCCTGCGCCGCCGCGGCAAGGGGCGCCAGGCACAGGCCGCCCGCAAGAACCGCCAGGGCGAGCAGCGCCTTGGCGAATAAGAAGGTCTTCATGGTTTCTCTCCTGGTTCTTTTTCCAGTATTTTTTGTTTGTAGAATGCCTTGTCGGCGATATATACCATGCGTTCCACCACGGTGTATATCGTGCCGGCCTTGTCCTTGAGCTCCACCGTGTAGCGGCGCGATGTCTCGTGATGCGCATCCAGCTCGGCATTGATATGGGCGAGCTCGGCCGGATCCAGACGAAAATCCGCATAAAGCGTGCAATACGCCGGCTTGCGGTAGCGTATGGCCGCGGCCTTGTCCCAGATGACGACATCGCGGTGCAGGTTCGCAAGCAGCATTATCACGTGTGCGCCGTCGGTGACGGCAAATAGCGACCCGCCGTATAGCGAGCCCACGAAATTGCGCGTGCGCCGGCTCAGCGCCAGGCGTATGCGCACGTGCAATATGTCGCGCGAAATGAATTCAACCCGGCCGCCTGTGCCGCGAAAGGCCGGGTTGAGGTTGAAGCCCGCGCGCAGGACCCTGGCGCGCCAGCGCAGCGGAATCCGCTTGAGCGTGGAGAGCTTCATGCCAGGCTACGGACAGCGCGGATCAGAAGCGATACGACAGCTGCACCCCCAGCAGATTGGCGTTGGAATCGTAATCGCCGCGGACCGCGCCCTTGCCGGCGGCCGAGTTGTTGATGGATGTGCTCTTGACAAAGAGATGGGCATAGCCGACGTCCACGGTAGTGCGCTCATCGAAATTGTACTGCGCGCCGATGGAGACCCAGTAGCGGTCATTGTCCGGTAGCGAGGTCGGACGATGATTGTCGCTATGCACCGGCGATTGGTCCCAGGCAATGCCGCCTTTCAAAGTCCACTGGCGATTCCACTTGTAGTTGGCGCCCAGCGCTACCCGCCAGGTATTGCGAAAACGCAGGTCGAGACTGTCCTGGCCGAGCGCGCCGTTGTCGATATCCAGTGACGGTATGCTGCTCCATCCCGTCCACGAGACGTCGGCCAGCAGTTGCCATTGGCTGTTGAGATCATGCACGACGCTCAGGACGGCGCTGTCGGGAAGCTTCACCGTGGTGCTGGCATTCGCATTCCTGGGGGGCACCGCGGCGGCATAGGGGCTGGGGACGTTATGGTTCCTCAGCCTGGTCGTCCCGTCCGCGTCTATCTTGACCCTGGATCGATACGCCAGGCCTATGCGCGTTGCGGGCGTGGCCTGGTACAGCGCGCCCAGGTTCCAGCCCCAGGCGTCGCCGTCCATTTTCACCGTGGCGTCCAGGTCGCCGAGGTACATGCCGTTAGGCGCCAACGCGGGCACCGCGCGGCTGAATTCGGCGTCCAGCCGCATCCAGTTGACCCCGGCGCCAAACGACAGCTGGTCATTCACCTTGTAGGCGATGGACGGATTGACATTGACGCTTCTAATGTCGAATTTCTTGGAGTGGTAGCGGCCCGTCCAGTTGTCGTCCTCGTACTCGGTCATCAGGCCGAAAGGCGCGCCTATGCCCAGGCCCAGGTACCAGTTGGGGTTCAGTTCCCACGAAATATAGGCGTTGGGCACCACGCCCCAGGAACCCGCATCCCCGCCGTTGCCGCCTGTGCTTCCCGGCACAGTGCTGCCATCGTTCTTGAACTTGAACGACGGCCGGATGGCGGTCGCGCCGCCGGATACATTGACGCCTGGCAGGCGCGTCATCCCGGCGGGGTTGTAGAAGATCGTGCTGGCGTTTTCGGCCAGGGCGGCAGAGCCGGCATAGGAGTTGCCGATGCCGCTGGCATTCTGTTCCAGCAATTGAAAACCGGCCGCATGAACGCTTGCCGCGCCCATGCCCAGAACGACGGCCGAAACGATACGTAACGACGTTGCTGCTTTCATATGTCACCTCCGGTTGAATCAGATGTTTGCTCTGATTTCTGATGAGTCACTCTTTTCTTATGGAACTGCCTGATGCCGCCTGGTAACGCCATGGCGTTCGCCGCTGGCATGAACGCCATGTAAAACAATGGCCGCGCGCGCCGTCCCCAAGCGGGCGCGCGGCAGGGTTCTAGTCCTTATGTACTAAGCCTTGCGTAGCAAGTATCCTGCCATGCTCTTGCGCCGCATAATGCAAAGGGCCTCCTGTGAATGGGGCGAAACCTGTGCCGAAAACAACACCCGCGTCGGCAAGATCGGCGTCGGCCACCACCCCGCTATCCACCTGTTCCCGGGTTTTCTCGATGAGCGGGGTGAGCAGCCTCTGCGCCAGGCCGGCGGGAATGGGACCTGCGCCCTGCTTGACCGGCTTGTCGTTCTTCCAGGGGTAGAAGCCCTGGCCGGACTTGCGCCCGAGTTGCTTGCGCGCCAGGCGCGTTTCCAGGCAGGCGGGCATGCTGGCGGCGCCTGAAAGCTGCCGTCCGGCGTCGCGGGCGATGTCCAGGCCGACCGTGTCGATGAGCTCTATCGGACCCATTGGCATGCCGAAGGCCAGCATGGCGGCATCGATGGTCTCGGGCTTGATGCCTTCGTCGACACAGCGCATGGCTTCCAGCATATAAGGTGCAAGCACGGCGTTGACCAGAAAGCCGGGCGTGCTTTGCACCGGCAAGGGCAGCTTGTCGATCTGGCCCACGAAGGCATAGGCGGCGGCTTTTACGCCGGGATCCATTTCGGCCGTTTCGACCACTTCAACCAGAGGCATCCTGGCGACGGGATTGAAGAAATGCAGACCTATCAGCCGTTGCGGCGCTTGCAGGCCGGCGCGCAGGGTTTCCAGCGACAGGCTGGAGGTATTGGTGGCGAGGATGGCGCCGGGCTTGAGCAGCGGTTCTATCTGGGCGTACAGGCGGCGCTTGATATCCGCGTCCTCGGTAATGGCTTCGATCACCAGGTCGGCGCGGCGGATGCCGTCGCCTTTCGGATCGGGCAGCAGGCGGTCGGCGGCGGCGCGCGCTTCCCGCGGGTCGCGCTTTTTCCGCGCAAACAGGGCGCTGGCCCGGCCCTGGGCCGCGGCGATCCGGCCGCGGTCCTGGTCCTGCAAGGTGACGGTCAGGCCTTTCAAGGCGCACCACGCGGCAATGTCGCCGCCCATGACCCCGGCCCCTATCACATGCACGTGCCCCGAGTGGCAAGCGTGGGGGCCTTTTTTCCCGTAGCCTTTCAGGCGCTCTTGCAAGCGGAACACGCGCAGCAGATTGCGCGCGGTGTCGGAACGGATCAACTGGTCGACCAGCCCGGGCGCCTCAAGGGCATTGCCCTTGTGCCGGGCCCAGATCTGCAGGATGGCCCGCGGCGCGGGATAATGATGCTGCGGGTCCCGCGCGTCGAGTTTCCTGGCTGTGCGCCGGGCCACCAGGGGGCGGGCCCAAGGGTGGTTGAGCCACCTGCCCAGGCCTTGCGCCTTGCGCCGCGGCTTGCCGCCGAGCACCAGCATTTTGGCGGCCTGATGCATGAGCCGGGGCGCCACCATGCCATCGGCCAGGCCCAGCCTGGCCGCCTTGCGGGCGTCCTGCGCCCGCCCGGTCAGCATCATGTCCAGCGCCGCCGGCGCTCCTATGAGTTCCGGCAGGCGCCGCATGCCGCCCCAGCCGGGGAAAATCCCCAGCATGACTTCCGGCAAAGCCAGGGACGTGCCGGCTTGATCGACGACCAGGCGGTATCGGCACGCCAGCGCCAGCTCCAGGCCGCCGCCCAGGCAATGGCCGCGTATCAGCGCCAGCGTGGGGTAGGGTGTCTTGGCCAGGCGGTCGAACAAGGTCCAGCCGCGCGCGACCAGTTCCCTGCCTTTTTCGGGAGTGTCCAGCCCGGCGAATTCATCGATATTGGCGCCCGCTATGAAGCCGGCGTCTTTGGTGGAATGAATCACCAGGCCGGCGGGCAGCGCCTGCTCGAAATAGTCCAGCGCCCGGCTGAATTCGTCCAGCACTTCCGCGGACAGGCGGTTTACGGGGCTATCGAGGCAGTCCATGGCCAGCCATGCCACGCTATCGGCGTCGACCCGGCAGCTGAAATTGCGCAGGCCCAGTGATTCGAAATTGCTAGTCATGGTCAGGCCTCATCGCAGGTTTCTATCAGCATGGCGCCGCCTTGGCCGCCGCCTATGCATATGGCGGCAATGCCGCGCTTGAGGCGCCGGGCGCGCAGCGCGTTGAGCAAATGCAGCACGATCCGAGCGCCTGAAGCGCCTACCGGATGCCCCAGGGCGATGGCGCCGCCGTCCACATTCAGCCGCTGCGGGTCGAGCGCGCCCAGCGCGCCGCGGCCCAAGTGTTCCTGGCACCACGCCTCATCGTTCCAGGCCGCCATGCAGCCCAGCACCTGGGCCGCGAAGGCCTCGTTGATTTCCCACAAATCCAGGTCATTCAGAGCCAATCGATGGCGGTCGAGGATGGGGGTGGCGGCGTGCACGGGGCCCAGCCCCATCACCGCCGGGTCCAGGCCGGCCCATTGGGCATCCATGATCCTGCCCAGCGGCTGGAGCCGGAAGCGCTCGACCGCGGCTTGCGAGGCCAGCAGCAGCAAGGCTGCGCCATCGGTCACCTGCGAGCTGTTGCCCGCGGTGATATTGCCCCACGGCTTGTCGAACACCGGTTTCAGCTTGGCCAATCTGGCGGGCGTGGAATCTTCGCGTATGCCATCGTCCTCGGCGTACAGCGCGCCTTTCTGGTCGACCAGGGGAACGATCTCCTGGAACGCCCCGGCGCGCTGGGCGGCCAGCGCGCGCTGATGGCTCTGGGCGGCATAGTGGTCCATGTCCTGGCGGCTCAGGTGGAAGCGATGCGCCAGGTTTTCGGCGGTCTGCCCCATGGACAGCCCTATGACCGGATCGGTCAGGCCTTTCAACAGGCCGATTACCGGCGCCAGATACTTGGGGCGCAATGTCTTGAGGGTGGCCAGTTTCTGGCCCAGGCTGCGGCTTTTGCCCCACGCCGCCAGCCAGTTGACCATCTCGTCGGTAAACAATATGGGCGCGCGCGAGAGCGCGTCGACGCCGCCCGCCAGCACCAGGTCGCTGCGCCCGGTCTGGATGGACATCAGCCCCGAATCCAGGGCCTGCATGCCGGAAGCGCAATTGCGCATAACGGTCCAGCCGGGCACCTTGTGGCCGCAGCCCAGGCGCAGGGCAATCACCCGGCCGATATTGGTTTCGTCGGGCGAGGGGGCGGCGCAGCCGACAATGACCTCGTCGAGGTCGGCCGGATCGAACGGCTGGCGCAGCAGCAGTTCGCGCCCGGCCTGGACGGCCAGGTCGGATGCGGCGAAAGGGCCGGGGGCGCTGCGCGCTTTCAGGAACGGGCTGCGCGCCCCGTCTACGATGTATACCGGTTCGAAAGCCATCAGCGCCATCCTCATGCAACTTTACGTTCTGGCGCGGGAGCTTGCCCGCTCGCGCCGCGCAGATCAAAGGGGAAGTCGTCCACCGCGATGACGCGGTCGCGCAGCGCATTGCGCTGCCGCACGATTTCGTATTCGGCCTCGCTGATTCCGCCCGCCGCGTATACGGCCTGGGCGATATCCCGCACATTGGCGGCGGGATTGTCGGCCAGCCGGCCGCTCTTTTCGAATTGGCGTATCTTGGCGTCTATGGCTTCGGTGCCCAGGCTGGCGGCAAATGCCGCCTCGATGGCGCCCACGGGCTCCATCGCGTCTTTCGGCACATAGCAGTCGTGGGTCAGCCTGTCGCGAGCGGCGCCCGGCCGGATCAGTATGCGCGCCACGGCCTGGCCGAGCTTGTCGGTGGGTTGCGCACAAGGATGTCCGAACGGAAAGACCAGGACCCGCAAGCCGCGCGCAATGGCCCGGTTGGGGAAATTGGCGAGCACGCCGTCGAAGGCCGCCTGCAGCCGGTGCATTGCGTCCTGTATGGCCCAATGCGCCAGCGGGGCGTCGGCGGCCTGCCGGCCGTCATCCTCGTAGCGCTTGAGCGTGGCCGATATCAAATACATTTGCGACAGGATGTCGCCCAGCCGGGCCGACAGGCGCTCGCGCATTTTCAAAGAGCCGCCCAGCACCAGCATGGCGGTGTCGGCGAAGACGGCGAACGCGCTGGAAAAGCGGCTGAGCTGGCGATAGTAGCGGGCCATTTCCGGCGCCACATCGGTATCGATCTTCACAAAGCGCGCACCCGTGAGGCCATGGCCCAGGGAGCGCCATACATTGCCGAGGGTGTAGCGCACATGCCCCCAGAAAGCCTGGTCGAAATCGCGCAGGCCCTGCTCGGGATCGGGATGCCGCGCCGCATGCATTTCCGCCAGCACAAAAGGGTGGCAGCGTATGGCGCCCTGGCCGAAGATGATCAGGCTGCGCGTGAGGATATTGGCGCCTTCCACGGTGATGCCCACGGGGATCTGCTGGTAGGCGCGGCCTAGGAAATTTTGCGGCCCCAGGCAGATGCCCTTGCCGCCGATGATGTCCATGCCGTCGTTGACCACGCTGCGGCCACGCTCGGTGAGGTGGTATTTCACGATGGCGGAAACCACCGAGGGCTTTTCGCCGAGGTCGACCGCGATGGCGGTCATGCTGCGCGCGGCGTCGATCAGGTAGGTGTTGCCGCCTATGCGCGCCAGCGCTTCCTCGATGCCTTCGAACTTGCCGATGGGGGTGCGGAACTGATTGCGCACCAGGCAATAGGCGCCCACTGCCCGGGCGGTCATCTTGGCCATGCCGGTAAACGAGGACGGCAGGGAAATCGAGCGGCCGGCCGCCAGGCATTCCATCAGCATGCGCCAGCCCTGTCCGGCCATGGCGGCGCCGCCTATGATGAATTCGAGCGGCATGAAGACGTCGGCGCCGCGGGTCGGGCCGTTCATGAACATGGCGTCTAGCGGGAAATGGCGGCGGCCTGTTTCGACGCCTGGGTGGGTGGCCGGCACCAGCGCGCAGGTGATGCCGAGGTCTTTTTTATCGCCGAGCAGGCCGTCCGGATCGTACAGCCGGAATGCCAGGCCCAGCAGCGTGCATACGGGCGCGAGGGTGATATAGCGCTTGTCCCAGGTAACCCGCATGCCCAGCACTTCGCGCCCCTGCCATTCGCCCTTGCAGACAATGCCGCTGTCCGGGATGGCGGCGGCGTCGGATCCCGCCCAGGGGCTGGTCAGCGCGAAGGCGGGGATTTCTTCGCCGGTGGCCAGGCGCGGCAGATAATGGTTCTTCTGTTCGTCCGTGCCGTAGTGCAGGAGCAGTTCGGCGGGACCCAGGGAATTGGGCACCATGACGGTGACCGACAGCGCCGAATTGCGGGTCGACAGCTTGGTGACCACCTGCGAGTGCGCCAGCGCCGAAAAGCCGCGGCCGCCATATTCCTTGGGAATGATCAGGCTGAGAAAGCGGTTTTCCTTGATGTATTGCCATACTTCCTGGGGCATGTCGCGCAATTCCTGCGTTACCTGCCAGTCATCTATCATGGCGCACGCTGTCTCGACCTCATTGTCCAGGAAGTCGCGTTCTTCCTGCGTGAGCGCGGGTTTGGGAATGGCGTGCAGCCTGGACCATTGCGGCTTGCCGCGGAACAGCTCGCTTTCCCACCAGACGGTGCCCGCCTCGAGCGCGTCGCGCTCCGTGTCGGACATCTGCGGAAGAATGCTGCGATACAGCGCAAACATGCGCCTCGACAGTATTGCGTAGCGCAAGGGCCGCAAGCCCAGGACGATGAATGCCGCGATGACGATGCCCGCCAGGATGATCAGAAAAGTGCTCATGAGGGGTTCCTGTTTGCCGGCGCCTTCGCGGCGCCGTATTCATGCCTGCCATGAGGCAAAGGCGCTGTCGCGCCGGGCAGGGGCGCGCGCAGCCCGCCCAGCAGGAAGCTCATGAGCCGGGCAAGCAGTTTCTGGGCGCCGTCGCCATCGCCGGGTTCGGGCTCGGGCCAGCCCATGGCCAGGCGCAGCACTTCGGTGCCGGAAATGGCGTAAGAGGTGGCGCCGAGCATGAAATGGAAGCGCCAGACGATCTCCTCTTCGGGCACGTCGGGCAGCGATTTCAGCAAGGCATGCTTGAAACGTTCGATGACGCCGGTATGTTCGTCCACGAACATGCTGCGTATGAAGCCGCCGGGGTCGGACATGCTGCGTTCCAGCAGCGGCACGAAGGCCTTTTCGCCAGGGCTGGCGCCGCTGGCATGGCGAACCAGCGGGCCGAAGAAGGCCTCGACGATGAGCGAGGGCTTGAGCGGCTGGCCCTGGGCTTCGTTTTCCAGTTCGTCCAGCAGCGCGAGCCGTTCCTGGTTCAAGGCGGTCAGCCGGCGCTCGAAGACAGCATGCACCAAGCCGTCTTTGGAGCCGAAGTGGTAATTCACCGCGGACAGGTTCACGCCCGCGGCAGCGGTGATCTGGCGCATGGAGGTGTTGTCGTGCCCTTGCTGCGCGAAGAGCTGTTCGGCGGCATCAAGGATGGTGTTGCGGGTGGATGAGCGAGAGAGAGTCATAGGGCCTAGTTCAAACGTTTGTTTGAAATATAGGCTTTATGGCGGGAAAGAGAAAGCTAGTATTTACACGTAGGCCACGGGAATGGCAGCCCGGCCCTGTCTTGCCGACGCCGATATGGCGTCGGCAAGACAGGGCCGGCAGGACGGAGCCGCCGCCCGGGCTAAGACAAGGCTGGCCCCGCGCCGGCGGGTCATGGGCTTACCCCGCCGGCCAGCGCCCTGGGGAAGTGCTGTCGGCCATTCCTAGAAGTAATAGGAAACGCCGATATAGACGGCGGGAATGAATTTGTATTTTTCCACCTTGTCGCGGAATTCGTCGAATTGTTCGTTGACGGCCTGATCGACGCGCTGAGGGTCGGACAGGCGGGCGGCATCATAGGTCGGGCCCGAAATCGCATACGATGTCCTGGGCTTGTTGGCGTAGTACACGCCCAGGTCGGCGACAAAGCCCCAAGTGTTCGCTTTTTGCTGCGCTACATTCAGCCCGTAGCCGATACCGATGTAGGGGGTCAGGGACCGGTATTTGGCTTTGGTGGTGTAGGAATCGCCCTCGCCCAATTGAAGCGTCGTGCCGTTCAGCTTGACGGCGTTGGCTTTTCCGCTCAATTCGGTATCGCGCCAAGCCAGTCCGCCGGTGAGGCGAAAACCGTTATCGACCGGAAACCAGTCCAGATAGAGGCTGGCATTGTCGTTTTTCAGCTTGCCGGAGTAGTCGATGGCGCCGGCGCTGAAATCGCGGTTGATCGAGCCGATGGTGGTGAAATCCGCGCGCAGGGTGAACGACCTGTTCAAGCCATAGGCATAGCCCAGCCCGGCGCCCAGAAACCCGGCCTTGGCATAAACGCCATGGCGGGAGTCCCGATCGGCGGCGGATGCGTCCAGGGATTGGGACAGGGCGGGGGCGCACAGCAGCGTGAACAGGGCGCCCGCGCAAAATGATTTGGATTTGAAAGACATGATCGTGGGAAGATTTTGAAAAAACAGAAGGAGCGCGAAGCTTAGATGGATTGAACGCCGTTCAATCCGTCGAATAAGGGGGGAAGTGCGCGATTCCAACATTTCCGGCCTGCGCCAGTCCGGCTGCTTGATATTATTCATCGTAGGCTGGATCAGCGCCGACGGCGCGTGATCCAGCGTGGCTGCGTGGCGAAAAACTAGATATGGGTGACGAACTTGGTGACCAGGTAGCCGTCGAAGGTTTCCGAGCCGCCTTCGCTGCCGATGCCGCTGTCCTTGACGCCGCCGAAGGGGGTTTCGGGCAGGGCGCTGCCGAAGTGATTGATGTTCACCATGCCCGCTTCGATATTGTTGGACGCCCTGGTGGCGGTTTGCAGCGAATTGGTGAACACATACGAGGACAGGCCGAAGGGCAGGGAGTTGGCGCGCCTGATGACATCGTCGGTATCCGAGAATCGCGCAATGGGGGCGATGGGGCCGAAGGGCTCCTCGGTCATGAGCATGGAGTGCTCGGGCAGGTCGGTGACGACGGTGGGGGAAAAGAAGTGGCCGGCGCGATCCAGCGGTTCGCCGCCCAGTATTACCTTGCCGCCGAGCTCGCGTGCGTTTTGCATGAATTTGGTCATGGTGGGAACGCGCCGCGCATGCGCCAGGGGACCCATCTGTGTTTCGGGATCCAGGCCGTCGCCGACTTTTACGGTTTTGAGAGTATCGACAAAGCCTTCCAGGAACTGGTCGTAGACTTTTTCGTGGACATAGAAGCGGGTGGGCGATACGCAGACCTGGCCGGCATTGCGCACTTTGAATCGCGCCAGCTGCTTGGCGGCGCGGTCGACGTCGGCGTCGTCAAAGACGATGACCGGCGAGTGCCCGCCCAATTCCATGGTGACGCGCTTCATGTGCGCGCCGGCCAGCGAGGCAATGTGCTTGCCTACGGGCACCGAGCCCGTGAAGGACACCTTGCGCACGATGGGCGAGCGGATGAGGTAGTCGGACACTTCGCTGGGCACGCCCCATACTATATTGAGCACTCCGGGGGGCAGGCCGGCGTCGTGGAAAAGGCGGGCGATGGCCATGACGGCACTGGGGGAGTCCTCGGGGCCTTTCAGGATAATGGTGCAGCCGGCGCCGATGGCGGCGCAGACTTTGCGTATGGCCTGGTTGTAGGGGAAGTTCCAGGGCGTGAACGCGGCGCATACGCCTATGGGCTCGCGCAATACCATCTGGCGGACTTCCGGGCTGCGGGGGGTGATGACGCGGCCGTATATGCGGCGGCATTCTTCGGCATGCCAGTCGGCATGATCGGAGCACGACATGATTTCGCCTACCGATTCAGCCAGCGGCTTGCCTTGGTCCAGCGTCATGTTGCGGCCGATTTCCTGGGCGCGGTCGCGTGAAAGCTGGCCCACCTTGCGCAGGATTTCCGAGCGCTGCATGGGCGAGCTGTGGCGCCAGGTTTCGAAGGCTCGCGCGGCCGCGGCCAGGGCGCGGTCCAGATCCGCGGTGGTGGCGTGGGGCAAATGGCCCAGCACGTCCAGCGTCGAGGGATTGCTGACTTCTTCCGTCTTGCGGCCTTCGCCGCTTATGAATTCGCCGTCTATATATAGTGCTAGTGTCTCGTACATATCGTGCTTTTTCTCTTTCGTCGGGAGGGGAATGGGGTCGTCGCGCCGATGGCGGCGCAGGCTAAGGACTTTATAGCATGCCTGCCGCCGTCGCCGCGAGCTTGCGTTCATGCAACGATGGGCGGCGTCCATTTCCGGATCCGCCCGGGCCGAATGGCCTAGTCATTTCGGCGGACTGTATCGTTTTTAACGAACTTTACAATTGTTGATATTAATCAGTTCACCCTATTTACGTTTATATGTAGTCATGCCAGTAAATTACAGATACAATCCGCTTTCAGATTGAAAGCCCCTGCTTCCTTCCCTCAAAAGGCGCGGCATTTGGCGGCCCCCCAACGGGGAACACGGGCGGCTTCATTCTTCCAGACGCAAGGTTATGCTCCAAGAATACGGGCCAGAAACCCGTAGCTCCGCCTTGCCACGTAGCGAGCTTATCGCGTGAATCCCCGTTATTGGTATGTTTCTCCTCCGCAGGAGTCTTGCGGACGAGCATACGATTCATACAGCACCGTTCCAAACCGGCCATTTTCTTCCCACGAGTCCTATCGGACACGACCGCGATGCGCGGGCTCAACCGCCCGGCGTACTTGCTTCAGGCGTGTTCGACGGCTCGGCGCAGCCGTGGACGCTCGGGCAGGGTGAGCTTCGTTTCCATGCTTTCCGCATGAATAAAAACTTGAATTGATTTAGGAGAAGTTCTTGTGCATTTGCGTAAAACTCTGAACGTAGCCGCGCTCGCGGCTACCGCAACGTTTGTCAATGTGGCGTGGGCGCAGTCCAGCAGTCTGGAGCAGTCGGTGGAAAAAACCGTGCTGAGCAATCCGGAGGTGCGTGCCCGCTTCCAGGATTTTCAATCGACCCTAGAAGGCCAGAATGTGGTCAACGGGGGCTTGCTGCCTCAGGTCACAGCCCAGGGGTGGACGGGGCGCGAATGGCGCGGCAGCACGTCGGAAGATGAATCGGCGCACTGGGGACGCAGCGGCTATAGCCTGCAATTGCGCCAGCTTTTATTCGATGGCTTCTCCACCATCAACAACGTGAAGCAGCTGGGCTTCGAAAAGCTGTCCGGCTACTATGAACTGCTGGCGACGGTCGACAACCTGGCCATCGAAGCGGCCAATGCCCACCTCGACGTGCAGCGCTACCGCGAAATGGAACACCTGGCGCGCGACAACTTTGGCGTGCACGAAACGACATTGAAGCAGTTGCGCGAACGCCAGGAATCCGGCGTCGGGCGGGGCGTCGATCTGGAACAGGCCAACGGCCGGCTGGCCCTGGCGCAATCCAATTTGATGACCGAGAGCAACAACCTCAACGATGTGAACCAGCGCTATCGGCGTGTCGTGGGCGAGTATCCGCCTGCGACCTTGCTGGACGCGCCCGATGTATCGGGATTCCTGCCCAAGGATCCCAAGGATTTCATGGGCTCGTTGCGCGGCAACCCTTCGATTCTGGCCAAGCAGGCCCTGGTGCAGGCCGCCCAGGCCGGCGTGTCGTCCGCCAAAGGCCGGCACGCTCCCACGCTGGAACTCCAGGCCGCCACCGGCAAAGACCGCGCCCAGCCCGGCACGCCTTACCGCGACGCGCAAAGCTCCAATGTGCAATTGGTGCTGTCCTACAACCTGTTCCGCGGCGGCGCCGACCAGGCCCGCGTGCGCCAGACCACCGCGCAATCCTATGCCGCTCGCGACGTGCGCGACTACACCTGCCGCAACGTCCAGCAAGACCTGTCCGTCGCCTGGAACAATATCATCAAGCTGCGCGAACAGCTGCCCTTCCTGCGCGAGCATGAAATGGCCACCGCCAAAGTCCGCACGGCCTATATGCAGCAATTCCAGATCGGGCAGCGCTCGCTGCTGGACTTGCTGGATACCGAAAACGAATTGTTCGATTCGCGCCGCGCGCTCGCCAATGCGGTATTCGACCTGAAAAAGGCCGAATACCGGTGGCTGGCCCTGTCGCACCAGGTCCTGCCCGCGATCGCGATTTCCCAGCCCTATAACGATGCGCCCGAAGAAGCCGCCGGCCTGGATTTTCCCGAGGAAAGCCTGACCGCCTGCCTGACGCCCGCGCCCGACACCAGCAATCTCAAGCCGGTGGCCCTGGAATACCGCAACGGCATGCTGCCTCCCGTGATCAAGACCACGGTGCCGGGCAACAGGCAGATCCAGTGAGCCAGGCGTATTGAACCGGGCTTGTCTACTTGAAGGAGCCTTATTTGGAACAGGATAAGCCGCGGAAGTCCGATCTTTCAGTGCTGGATGCCGGATTCATCCGGGTGCTGGAAGATCTGATCGATGCTTTGTTGGCCAATGGCACCTTGCGGCTTACCGACTTGCCGCCCGAGGCCCTGGAAAAGCTCAACCAGCGCAAACACACCCGCCAGCGCCTGCGCGATTCGCTCGATTTGATAGATGACGAGGACAGTCTGCTGTGATGGATGCCGTAGCCGCTAGAGCCGAACAGGTGCCGCCCCACCTGACGCATGATGATCCTCTGCTGGGATGTCTGGTCGAATTGAGCCGCATGCACGGCAACCCTTGTTCGGCCCAGGCGCTGTCTGGCGGCTTGCCGCTGGTCGACGATAAACTGACCCTGGCGCTGCTGCCCCGCGCGGCGGCGCGCGCGCATTGTTCGGCGCGGCTGTTGCGCCGCCAGCTGGACAATCTCCCGGCGGTGCTGCTGCCCGCCATCCTGGTATTGCGGGGCCAGCGCGCCTGCCTGCTGCTCGAAGCGCGGGCGGATTCCTACCTGGTGCAGTATCCGGAATCCGGCAGTCCGGTCGAGGTCGCCGCCGACGCGCTGCGCGCCGACTACACCGGCCTGGCCTACTTCATCAAGCCCTTGTTCCGCTTCGAAGCGCGGGCGCGCGACGCGACCAGGCCGCGCAGCAAGCACTGGTTCTGGGCCGTCGTGTTCGAGAACTGGCGCCTGTATCGCGACGCCATCATCGCCGCGGTGCTGATCAATATCTTCGCGCTGGTGATGCCCCTGTACACCATGAATGTGTACGACCGGGTGGTGCCCAATAACGCCATCGAAACCCTCTGGGTGCTTACCATAGGCATTGCGCTGACCATGGTGTTCAACCTGGTCCTGACTTCCGTGCGCGCCTACGTCGTGGATACCGCGAGCAAGCGGGTCGACGTCAAGCTGTCGGCGCAGATCATGGAGCGCGTGCTGGACCTGCGCATGGAAAGCCGGCCGGTGTCCGTCGGTTCCTTCGCATCCAATCTGCGCTCTTTCGAGTCGGTGCGCGATTTCATCGCGTCGGCCAGCCTGACGACGCTGGTCGATCTTCCATTCGTGCTGCTGTTCCTGGCGATAATGGCCTGGATATCGCCCTGGATGATCATTCCTCCGGCCGTCGCCATTGTGGTGGTGCTGGTCGTGTCCTTTGTCGCCCAGGCGCGCATGGGGCGCCTGGTCGTTGAATCCTTCCAGGCCAGCGCCCAGCGCAATGCGGGCCTGGTCGAATCCCTGGCGGGCCTCGAAACCCTGAAAACGCTCAATGCGCAGGGGACTGCCCAGCGCAAGTGGGAAAGCTCCACTGAATTCCTGGCCCGCATCGGCGCGAGAATCAAGCTGATCTCGTCGGTAACCGTGGCCTTCGTGCAAACCACCCAGCAACTGGTCACCATCAGCGTCATTGTCATCGGCACTTTCCTGATCCAGGACACGCAGCTGTCGCTGGGCGGCATCATTGCCTCGTCCATGATAGCGGGCCGCTGCCTGGCGCCGCTGGGCCAGGTCGCGGGATTGATGATGCAATATCAGAATGCGCGCATCTCGCTCAACTCCATCGACGGCTACATGAAAATGGCGGTCGAGCGGCCGGCGGAAAAGAACTTCGTGCCGCGTCCTTTTCTGGAAGGCTCCATCGAGTTTCGCGATCTCAGCTTCACCTACCCCGGCAGCACCCAGCCCTCGCTGGACAAGATCAACCTGAAATTCAAGGCCGGCGAAAAGGTGGGGATCATCGGGCGCATAGGGTCGGGCAAGACCACCCTGGAAAAACTGGTGCTGGGGCTGTACGAGCCCACCGCCGGCGCCGTGCTGATCGATGGCATCGACATCAAGCAGATCGACCCCGCCGACCTGCGCCGCGCCATCGGCTATGTGCCGCAGGACCCGGTGCTGTTCTACGGCAGCCTGAAATACAACCTGATGATGGGCGCCCCATTCGCCGACGACAGCCAGATGCTGGACGTCGCGCGCATCGCCGGCATAGAGGACTTTGCCGCCCGCCACCCGGAAGGCTACGACATGATGATAGGCGAGCGCGGCGATTCGCTGTCCGGCGGCCAGCGCCAGTCCGTGGCGGTGGCTCGCGCGCTGATCAACGACCCGCCCATATTGCTGCTGGACGAACCCAGCAGCAATATGGACAACCAGAGCGAGGCGGCGCTCAAGCGCCGCCTGAAGGACGCCTCGGCGGGCAAGACCATGGTGCTGGTCACCCATCGCACCGCCCTGCTGGAACTGGTCGACCGCCTGATCGTGATCGATAACGGCAGGGTCATGGCCGATGGCCCCAAAGACCAGGTCGTCGAGGCCTTGCGCAATGGCCAGATCGGCCGAGCCAAGGGGGCGGCATGATGTCGGGCGAATTGAGCAACGCCATGGTTTCCAGCCAAAGCGAAACGGCCGGGCGCGACGCCCACCAGGCCATAGACCTGCAGTACGCCCGGGGCTCGCGGCTATTGCTGTGGGTGGCGCTGCTGGCGGTGATCGCGCTGATGGGCTGGGCGTCATGGGGCAGCATAGACGAAGTGGTGCGCGGCGAAGGCAAGGTGGTGCCCTCGCGCCAGGTGCAGATCATACAAAGCCTGGACGGCGGCATAGTCGAACAAATCCTGGTCAGGCCGGGCCAGTCGGTCGAGGTCGGCGAGGTTCTGTTGCGCATCGACCCGACCCGCTATTCCTCGTCGCTGGGCGAGAACCATGCGGAATTCATGGCGCTGACAGCCAAAGCGGCGCGGCTCGAAGCGCTGGCCAGCGGCGAGCTGTTCAAAGCTCCCGAGGAGGTGGTGGCGGAATCCCCGCAAATCGTCGAAATGGAACGCCGCGTATGGGAAACCCGCACCCAGGAACTGAACGCCGCGGTCAAGCAGGCCCAGGACCAGCGCAACCAGCGCCAGCAGGAATTGCGCGAAACCCAGGCCAACCGCGACCAGGCCTCGTCCAGCTGCGGGCTGACCTCGCAGGAACTGCAGCTGACCCGCCCGCTGCTGAAAAGCGGCGCGGTGTCCGAAGTGGATCTGCTGCGCCTGCAGCGCGACGTGGGCCGCTATTGCGGCGAAGCCAAGGCGGCGGGGGCGCAGCTCGATCGCATACGCGCAGCCATACAGGAAGCCGACAGCAAGATAGAAGAGGCGGAACTGACCATACGCAACCAGGCGCGCGTGGAATTGTCGGAAGTGCGCTCCAAGCTGTCCACCCTGCGCCAGGGGCAATTGGCCCTAGCCGACCGGGTCAAGCTGGCCGACGTGCGCTCGCCGGTGCGCGGCACCGTAAAGACCCTGATGGCCAATACCGTGGGCGGAGTGGTGCAGCCTGGCAAAGACATACTGGAAATCGTGCCGACCGATGATTCCTTGCTGCTGGAAGTGCGCATCAACCCGCGCGATATCGGTTTCCTGTACCCGGGCCAGAAAGCCGAAGTCAAGTTCACCGCCTACGATTTCGCCATCTACGGCGGCCTGGCCGGCAAGGTCGAGCAAATTGGGGCCGACACGATTACCGATGAAAAAGGCAATTCGTTCTACGTCGTCAAAGTAAGGACCGAACGCGCTTATGTCGGGGACGACGCCCGGCCCATCCTTCCCGGCATGGTATCCGAAGTGCATATATTGACCGGGAAACGTACGGTAATGCAGTACTTGCTGAAGCCGGTGTTACGAGCGAAATCCAACGCATTTACTGAACGCTGACGGGGTAGAGGGAAGATATGCAAGCAGGTTCTGTATTGTTGATGACTCACGATGATTCCTTATGGCAGCACTGGCGCCAGTTGGACCAGGCCGCGTGGCTGCCCGCCCGCGGCCAGACCCTGCAGGACCTGTCGCGCTGGCGCGAACAGGGCCGCTCCCTGGTCGTGATTGACGCCGGCATGCCTCGCCTGCCCGCCTGGAACGACGCTTCGTGGTCCGACTATATGCGCGACCTGAAAGTGGTGGTCGCCAGCATGCGCACCAGCGATGAAGAGGGCAAGCAGGCCCTCGCCGCCGGCGCCAGCGGCTACATACACGCCTACAGCCCGGCCCAGAGCCTCAATACCATCCTGCAAAGCGTGGTCGCGGGCAATGTCTGGCTCGGCTCCACCCTGCTGGCGCGCCTGCTGCGTGAAATCGACCAGCGCATGCCCCGGCAGGGCAACTGGGACGCGGGGCTGACCAATCGCGAAAAAGAAGTCGCCCAACGCGCCGCCATCGGCCACAGCAACCAGGCCATCGCCGACTCCCTGAACATCAGCGAACGCACCGTGCGCGCGCATTTGTCCGCGGTATTCGAAAAGCTGGGCGTCAACGACCGCCTGCTGCTGGCCCTGAAGGTGCATGGCATCAACTGACGGTGAAGTGCTTTAGGTCGGGGAACGCTTCATATAAGAAGAGCTGTTACTGCGATCCGTTATTCGCGTCGCCGCGTATGCTAGCCAGTTGGCTCAACAATTCATGCAAGGCTGTTTGTACTGTATCCCAGACGACGTCAAGGTTGATGTCGAAGTATCCGTGCGCAATGCGGTTGCGCATTCCACGCATGCTTCGCCATGGCACCTCACCATGCTGTTCGGCAAAGTCGGGATGACGCTCCACTACCTTGGCTGCTGCTTCGCCGATGATGATAAGGCTCATGACCACGGCCTGCTGGGTGCGCTTGTCAGCAAGAAAAGCCTCTTTGCTCAAGCCTTTGATGAAGCCGCAGGCATCCATCGCGGCCTGCTGCATATGATCCAGGTAGTCGGACAGGCGGCTTTCATTCATACCGGCCGAGCCTCTGAAAGAACTCGGGCGCGGAATTTCGGCGGTAAATCGGAAGGCGTCAACAGATCCACACGGACGCCAAGCAGGTCTTCAAGTTCGACTTGTAAGCCGCCAAGATCGAACAACGTTGCCCCGGGAAGCGCGTCTACCAAGAGATCAAGATCGCTACCGTCATCGTCAGTGCCGTGCAGGACCGATCCGAAGACACGGGGATTGGCCGTGTGAAAACGGCGAGCGGCCTCGCGCACGGCGCGCCGCTTGAGATCGAGCGCAATAGATGGTTTCACAGGCGACCCTCACGACATAATCCGTTTCCATAGTAGCAGACCACCGGAGATGTCCGGACCATAATCCGCTTCCTCCGCTGCGCCTTACCTTGCTGACTATTAACAATAGTAAATAAACGCACAAAATCCTTCATACCTGTCGTCGCCGCCAATAGCCCGGTCCGCGAATGTTACTTAAGATTCGTCTAACTTTTTAATAATGCGTCGTTTTGTTACTCAAGCCGGACGCCGCAAACTTATCCAATATCCTCTCCGGGAGCTACACCGAACATGGCTGCTACTACTTCTCTCGTTACCCAAATCACTGGTCAAGCCTGGGTCCGCGGCGCGGATGGTTCCCTGACGCCTCTGCATCAAGGCATGCGCGTGCCGGTCGACGCCGACATTGTCACGGCCACGGGCGCCAGCGTCCAGTTGCAAGCCGACGGCGTCCCCCCGCTGACCATAGGCGAGAACCGCGATGTCCAGCTCAGCGCCGATACCGTCCAGCCCGATGTCGACCCCTCCACGGCAGCCGTGGCCCCGCCCGCCGATCCCGATGTGGCCCAGGTCCTGGCCGCGCTGAACGCCGGCGACGATCCCTTGGCTGAACTCGATCCCACCGCCGCTGTCCTGCAGGGCGGCGCCGGCGGTGACGGCGGCAGCAGCTTCACGCGCCTGGTCAGCATCGTCGAAACCACCAATCCGCTGGGCTTGGAGTACCCGCGTCCGGGAACGCCGGCGGTGGAAGATGTGCGCCTGGCCGGCACGGGTGGCGGCGAGTCCGACCAATTGCCCGCCCCCACGCTGGCGATCGCCGACGGCAACGGCATCGAGGCGGGGCAGCTTACGATAGCCGAGGATGCGTCGGAATCGGCTCCGGGCAGCTTCACCATCAGCGCGCCCGCGGGCCTGGCCTTCGTGACGATAGGCGACACCACCCTTAGCGCGGCCCAACTCGGCAACGTAGGCAATGCGCCAGTCACCATACAGACCGCCAACGGTCAAATCACGCTTACCGGTTTCGATGCCGCAACCGGCACGGTCACCTATGAATACACCGTCGGCGGCGCGCAGGATCACTCCGCGGGCGATGATACGGTCGTGGATACCGTGGCCATTACCGTTACCGACAGCACCGGCCGCCAAGTGACCGACAACCTTGGCGTTCATATTACGGATACCAATCCCATGGCCGCGAGCGAAGACGGCGGCCAGCTCGTCGAGGACAGCCAGCAGGCGGGCGAGATTTCCGGCAATGTACTGGATAACGACACCGTCTTTGATGGCCCGGGTTCAGTCAGCTGGAACAACCCGGTCAATGCCGAGGTTTTGAGCCGGCTTGAACAATTCGGCACCATCACCTTGGGCGCCGATGGGAAATGGACATTCACGCTGGACAACAGCAAGCCAGCCGTGCAGGCGCTTGCCGAAGGTCAGGAAGTTGATTTCGAGATTTCCTATACCGTAACCGACAGCGATGGCGACACGGCCAGCGCGACGCTGACTTTCAAGGTTGTCGGGACCAACGATGCGCCGACCATTACCTCTGCCGACCAGGCCGCTACGGTGACTGAGCTGGTTGATCTGGTTGATGGCGAGAACACAACGGTGCATGAAGCGGGCGGCGCGGTAACGTTTGCCGACGTGGACCTGACCGACACCCACACGGCAACGGTTGCCGCCAGGGCCGAAGGCTACGTGGGTACGCTGACGCTGGGCGCGGTGGACCAGGCCGGCAACAGCGTGGGCTGGACCTTCCAGGTCTCCGACGGCGTGCTCGATTCCCTGGCCGAGGGCCAGACGCTGACTCAATCCTACGATGTGACGATTGCCGATGGCAATGGCGGCAGCGCTACGCAGACCGTGACGATCACGATCGTGGGTACGAATGATGCGCCGACCATTACCTCTGCTGACCAGGCCGCTACGGTGACTGAGCTGGGTGATCTGGTCGATGGCGAGAACACAACGGTGCATGAAGCGGGTGGCGCGGTAACGTTTGCCGACGTGGACCTGACCGACACCCATACGGCAACGGTTGCCGCCAGGGCCGAAGGCTACGTGGGTACGCTGACGCTGGGCGCGGTGGACCAGACCGGCAACAGCGTGGGCTGGACCTTCCAGGTCTCCGACGGCGTGCTCGATTCCCTGGCCGAGGGCCAGACGCTGACTCAGTCCTACGATGTGACGATTACCGATGGCAATGGCGGCAACGCCACGCAGACCGTGACAGTTACGATCGTGGGTACGAATGATGTGCCTACGATTACCTCCACAACTCAGTCCGCCACCATTACCGAAGTCGCCGATAACGCAGTCGGCGAGAACACGACGGTGCATGAAGCGGGCGGCGCGGTGACGTTTGCCGACGTGGACCTGGCCGACACCCATACGGCGACGGCAAGCGCCAAGGGCGAAGACTACGTGGGTACGCTGACGCTGGGCGCGGTGGATCAGGCCGGCAACAGCGTGGGCTGGACCTTCCAGGTCGCCGACGGCGCGCTCGATTCCCTGGCCGAGGGCCAGACGCTGACCCAGTCCTACGATGTGACGATTGCTGACGGCAATGGCGGCAGCGCCACGCAGACCGTGACGATCACGATCGTGGGTACCAACGATGCGCCGACCATCACCTTCGCTAACGACGGCACGGTTGCGGTTTCCGAAGAAGGTTTGAACCGCTACCTGTTACGCCCCGATGGTATTCCCGATGGCGCACCGGATTCCGACACGACCAACTCCACCAAGGCCAGCGGCGCTTTCCAGGTCAACGATGTGGATCATAGCTCCGTGCTGGCGGTAAAGCTGGGTATTCCGGTCGATGCATTGACGTCTGACGGCAAGCCAGTCACCTGGACCTTGTCGCAAGACGGAAAAACA
>NZ_FQXE01000024.1:43265-44360 GCF_900129885.1 Pollutimonas bauzanensis
TGTTCACCTTGAACAACCAGAGCGAGCACACGCAAGCGCTTGCCCAGGGCCAGCTCGAGTCCTTCAAGCTCGACTACACCGTCACCGACAACGACGGCGATAGCGCCCGGGCGTCTTTGACTATCCAGATTCAAGGCACGAATGATGCGCCGATCTTGACTCCAGGTGTGACGCTGGGCGACCAGGTGAGCGAAGATGCCCAAGCGATCACGCCGGTGGATGTCTCGGGCCAGTTCCAGGACGTGGACAACGGTGACACCCTGACCTTCACGGCTACGGGCCTGCCTCCCGGGTTGACGATCAGCGAAGCGGGCGTGATCACCGGCACGCTGGACAAATCCGCCTCGCAAGGTGGCGATGTCGATGGCGCCAAGGGCGTGTACACGATCACGGTGACGGCCACCGACTCGCACGGCGCGACGGTGACGCAAGAGTTCCAGTGGGACGTGAGCAATCCTGCGCCCGTGGCGGTCAACGATGCGGGTGCGACAACCGAAGACGCAACGCTGACGGTGAGCGATCCCGCACTGGGCGTGTTGGCCAATGACACGGACAAGGACGGCGATGCGCTGACAGTCAGCCACGTCAATGGCGCAGCCACGAATGTGGGCTCGGCTGTGGCCGGTTCCGATGGCGGCACCTTCACGCTGAACACTAATGGCACCTACAGCTTCAATCCAGGCAGCGCCTTCCAGAGCCTGGCGCAGGGCGCCACGGCGACCAGCAGCATCACTTATACGGTGACGGATGCCGACGGCGCCACGAGCAACGCAACACTGACGGTAACGGTGACGGGCACCAACGATGCGCCGATCCTGACTCCGGGTGTGGAGCTTGGTAATCAAGTGGGTGAAGATGCGCAGCTTATCGATCCGGTGGATGTCTCGGGCCAGTTCCAGGACGTGGACAACGGTGACACCCTGACCTTCACGGCTACGGGCCTGCCCCCCGGGCTGACGATCAGCGAAGCGGGCGTGATCACCGGTACGCTGGACAAATCCGCCTCGCAAGGTGGCGATGTGGATGGCGCCAAGGGCGTGTACACCATCGTGGTCACGGCAACCGATACGCATGGCGCGACGGTGACGCAAGAGT
>NZ_FQXE01000023.1 GCF_900129885.1 Pollutimonas bauzanensis
AGGCAAAAGCTTAAGAAAATTGGAGGCCCGGGTGGGTCAGTTTTACTCCGGCCGAAAAGCCGGAAAGTGGGTCAGTTTTAAACCGGCGTTGACACTTACGCCAGCCTGTACCGCTCACTCTCATGCCCGGCCTTGCGCGCCTGAATGCAATCCGCGATGCGCTTGCAGCGGAATTCCCGTGGGCGCATGACGCGCTGAGGGTGATCATGAGCGGCCTCGTGGCTCGACAGCGGCACGGCGTCAGGCGTCTGGGCATGCAGCCCATATTGTTGGCCGGCAACCCGGGAAGCGGTAAAACACGATTTGCGCAGCGCCTGTCCGACTTGCTCGGCACGCCCAATGCGCTGATCAATTTAGCGGGAATGTCCGATGTCAAAGTGCTCAAAGGCGTCACTCGCGGCTGGGCGAGCAACCGGCCGTCACGTTTGATTGAGTTCATTGGACAAGTCAAAGTGGCCAATCCGCTTTTTGTCCTGGATGAGATCGATAAGGCCCAGACCTATGATCACGGCAATGGCGGGCGCCCGCACGATGCGTTGCTCGATCTCTTGGAGCCAGGCAATGCTCGGCGTTACAACGATATTTACCTGTTAACGGAATGCGATCTCTCCCACTGCTTGTACATCGCCACGGCCAATTCGTTATTGACGTTGCCAGAACCTCTGCTCTCGCGCTTGCAACCGGTGCTCTTTCCGATGCCAGGACCCGAGCATACTGAGGTTATTGCTAGAGGTATCGTCACGGATCTCGAGCGCGAGTGGAACGTACCAAACGGAGCGTTGACCGTGTCAGCGCGCGATATCGAACGGCTGCGCGGCCTGGGCCCACGTGAAATGCGCCGAGCGCTGTTGGGACTGTTCGGCGACGAAGTACATTCTGCGATCTACACATTGCATTAACTGAAACAGCCTGAACGCTATCAATTGGGACAGGCTACGCGTCAAGCTGAAGGAAATTATCATGACCACGTATCGCCAATGGCTTCCCGCTAATGACACCGGGCGTGACTTCATCGTCGGGGACTTGCACGGCTGTCTGGATCTATTACAGGCCGAGTTAACACGCGCCGATTTCGATCGCAATAGGGATCGACTGTTCTCGGTCGGAGATTTAATTGATCGCGGCCCCGATTCTATGGGATGCCTGAGGTTACTCCGCGAACCGTGGTTTTACGCCGTTGTAGGCAACCACGAAGATATGCTGCTCAGCTATTACAAGAAGCGGAATCCAAACTATCACAGCGCGCCGGATTTCATTCGCAATGGTGGAGGCTGGGTGCATCGGTTAGATGAGCATGAAAAATCGGAGCTAGAGGACGATCTTTTGCCTCGGGTGCTGGCGCTACCGTACGTGATCACCGTGGGCCAGGATCCCGATATGTTTCATGTGACGCACGCCGAGCTCATGACAGGCGCGCCTGATGAGAACTATTGGTCAGCTATCGCTGGGTTGCCCATCGACCAATCTCCTAAGCAAGTATTAACCGATGCGATGCTGACCGACAGGGTACTGTCTGAAATGACGGGTGCTCTCACCTGGGGTCGACGCCTGATTCTTAACGCCAGCGCCCAGGAAGCCACGGAAATCGAGACACGAGCGGGAAAAATATTGATGAGCCAGAAGCCTTGGCACGCGGGATTGTCATTAACGTATGTTGGCCATACGCCATTAACCCAGATGGTGCTATATGAATCGCACCTTTTCATTGATCGCGGAGCGTTCAAAAGAGGGGCCAACACATGTTTGTTGGTGCTTAACCAGGACAATGTTCGCGGATGGCTCGGGTGTAACAGTAATGACCCATCCCGATCAGGTGATAGTTAAGGACGCTCAGAGATAACTAACAGCGCTCGCAGCTCAGCAATGCTTATCCCACAGCGGGACTCACCTTTTTGCTGCTAATAGCTGAGGACCTGCGTCTTGCTTGAAGCATAAAGCCCGTACGCTGATCGCTGCCTATTAAAAGGCCATTCCCCGCGTGCAGACGCTTCGGAAATAAACTTCGTATATCCAAGCTGATGACCCTGACGGCGACATGTTGCTAAAATATAAAAACACTTGAAAAGTAACTACCGTTACTTTATAGTCGTACCATGAAAATTATGAGCTGGCTATTACTGACCTACAAGGTCCCTCCCGAACCACCAAAAAGACGCGTGGCGTTATGGCGCAAGCTAAAAGGAATGGGCGGGATTTACCTGCAGAACGGCGTATGTCTACTGCCCAAGACCGATGATCATGTTCGCCAACTCAAGATGTTGGAAAACGAGATCTTTGAAATGAAAGGCGATTCCGTGATCCTCGAAACCGTCGCCTTAGATCCTTCCCAAGAAGAGAAAGTCATCGCGCGCTTTAAAGCCGACCGGGATGAGGAGTACGAGGAATTTCTAGACAAGTGCAAGGATTTCGAAGGCGAAATTGCCAAGGAAGTCGCTGCAAACCATTTCACCTACGCCGAGTTGGAAGAAAACGATGTCGATCTTAAAAAGCTGCAAAACTGGCTGGAAAAAATCCGCAAGCTAGATTTTTATGGCGCCACGCTTGCCTCTGACGCGCAGAAGCGGTTGAGTGACTGCGAAACGCTGCTAGATGTCTATGCGCATCAGGTTTTCGATGCGCAATCCGAGAACCGCTAAGGCAACTGCCCTCATGAAATCATCAGAGCCTCAACAAACGAGTACCGCGCGGCCTTCAATGTCAATATATTCAGATATGGGCTTACGCCGTGTAGTGATCATCGTCGCGTTGGCAAATCTCGCATACTTTTTCGTTGAGTTCGCGATGGCACGGCGCATCGGATCGGTTTCGCTGTTCGCCGACAGCATCGATTTCCTGGAAGATGCCTCAGTCAATCTATTAATCGCGCTAGCGATTGGCTGGTCGCCACGCAATCGCGCCCGCGTTGGCATGTTGTTGGCCGCTATCCTTATGGCCCCTGTCCTAGCGTTACTGTGGACCGCATGGCAGAAGTTTAATGTTCCGACTCCGCCTGAGCCGTGGCTGCTGTCATTGACCGGTTTAGGGGCAATGGTTGTAAATTTTGGGTGTGCTCTCTTGTTGGCACGATTCCGACACCACGGCGGCACGCTTACCCGAGCCGCTTTCCTTTCGGCGCGCAACGATGTACTGGCCAACATCGGCATTATCTTAGCGGGTGTGATCACGCTTCAATGGTCTTCGGGGTGGCCGGATCTGATTGTCGGTCTTGCCATTGCGGCGGTCAATGTGGACGCGGCCAAATCAGTGTGGAGCGCTGCCCGGAAAGAACACTTGCTGCCCTCAGCATGAAAGAAGCCGCGAAGCGTGATGAGGTCGATTCGAGTATGCCATTGACCTCTTGAGATTCCCAAATCCATGATTGCAATTGATATCCTACGTGAAAGTCTTCATTTTTCCGAGACCGCTATTCCCGGAAATGTTTCTCTATTACTAGCCGTTGTCGATCATTTCCGAGGGCTTTCCGTCTACGTACTGAAAGCGACCTTTGCGCTTTTCGAGCCCAGGCTGTTCATCGTCCAGGCCTTGTTATGCGCAGGATGGAGGTGGCATCAACGGCATCAGCCAGGGACGACCATCACTTGGGTATCTTTTAGGCGCGAAGCCGCTTTTTGTCTAATTTGTTTTATCGCCTGCGTTGGCGCCGTGGGTCTTCTTAAGATTACGCTTCAGATTCCTCGACCCGAGTATGCCTTGCAGCACTTTATTCCAAGACTGTCGGCGGGCGATCCCTTCGGTTTCCCGAGTGGCCATGCGGCAATAGCCGCAGCGGTGGCCTTTGTATTGTGGCGGCGAGCATCCACTTTCGGTCGTGCAGTTCTGGCGGCCATGGTTGCTTGGGTGATGACGGCCCGCTGCATCGCAGGGCTGCATTTTCCATTCGATGTGCTATCGGGGGCTGTCATCGCTTTGGTAACCGCTGCATGCATATCTTTAATATATCGTCTCTGGCGATGCAATATGCGGAGCTCTGAGCATCATGTTGTCTGAGTCACTTGATTGGCATAGCCGTTGTAATAAACAGGAATACTCAGTCGATTGTCTTTATTTACTCGTAGGGGATTAGCATGATGCTCTGGACCCATGCCGGACCTTCGGTTCTGGCGGCATTTCTGGCTTCGCTGGTGGAGTTTGTCGAGGCACTGACTATCGTGCTTGCCGTGGGCACTGTCAGGGGCTGGCGATCCGCACTAACAGGGGTGGCCGGTGGCGTGGTTCTGCTCGCTGTCATGATTATTGCGTTTGGACCGCTGCTGGGACAAATACCCATCAAATTGCTGCAAATATTCGTCGGCATGCTTTTGCTGCTTTTTGGCATGCGCTGGCTGCGTAAAGCCATACTGCGGTCCGCAGGGGCCATCGGACTGCACGATGAACAAGCGGCCTTTGATGCCGAAACGGCCCAGTTGCGCGCGACCAGTGTAAAGGCGGCAACCACGCTCGATCCCTTGGCCGTGGCCACCGCCTTCAAGGCAGTATTGCTTGAGGGCATCGAAGTCGTGTTCATCGTTATTGCTGTAGGCGCCACTGCCAATATGCTTGTCCCCGCCAGCGTGGGCGCCGCTCTAGCAGGTGTGCTTGTTATTGCGCTGGGCATAGTGCTGCAAAAGCCTCTGGCTCGCATTCCAGAAAACACGCTCAAATTCGCGGTTGGCGTATTGATTTCGGCTTTCGGTATTTTCTGGGTCGGGGAAGGATTCGGCCTAGTCTGGCCAGGCGAAGATCTGGCAATTCTGGCGCTGGCGGTCGCGTTGCTTATTGTGGCGCTGGCTTCGGTCAAGCTTGCTCGCCATCGACTTCAATCTATGGAGGTTGCGTCATGACCGGGCTGATCGAATTTTTGCAAAAACTAGGGCGCTTGTTCGTGGATGATGGAAGTCTGGCGATTGCACTGATTGGATGGTGCGTAGCGGCCGGTCTGCTCTTGCCGACTTTTGCCCCGCAAAACGTGTGGAGCGCGCCCTTATTTTCCTTAGGATGCCTGCTTATTTTGATTGGCAATGTCGCCCGTAGCGCCGAGCGACACAAAAAGCGATAGCGATGATGTGTTGTTCATGGCGCATTTCATTTACTTATGGATACGGCGACTGACCCATATGAATAACGGTATGGCTGCAAGTTGCGCCACAACACAAAACACAATCGTCGCCCATACAGAACGGTCGTAAAGCATGCCTATTGCCGCACTACCGGCAAACCAGAATACGCCATAGCCGGCCGTAAACAAACCAAACGCTGAAGCTCGACGCTCGGAAGAGACCATCGGCGCAACAGCGGCCGGGATAATGGATTCATGCACGCCCATACCAAGACCCCAAATAGCGGCTCCGACTAGGGCCACCCAAAAATTCCCCAGGAAAACCAGCGGCGCAAAGAGCGCTGATAGCAATGTCAGGCCTATGAGCACACGAAACCCATAACGATCAAAGAGGCGTCCGAAGAGCAGCGAACCGCTGCCGCTGACCGCCATCGCAACAGCATAAAACGCGGCGATCCATTCGTTTGGAACGGTATGAGCGCGACTGAAGTGATAGGCAATCAAGGGGTAGTCGGCAAAACCCGCTGCAATCAAGCCCGCCCCAAGCAAATAGATCCAAAAGACACGCGGCAAGCCATTACTTGCTTCAGAGGGGGATTGCACAACCAAATCCTGCGGGCGTGGATAGCGCCAACGCGCAAGCCCGACAAAACAGAGATTGATCAGAGCGGGCAAAGCCAGCACGGCAAACGATTCCCGATAGCTGCCGTGTTGGGCAAGTATCAAGGCAACGACCAAGGGGCCGAATAGCGCGCCCAATTGATCGAGCGATTCGTGTATGCCAAAGACCCAGCCGTATCTGCCTACCTGTTGCGCAGCATAAGAGAGCATCACGTCGCGCGGGGGATTACGGATGGCTTTGCCAACCCGTTCCAGAATGATCAGAACGGCGGCTGCCTGCCAGCTATGTGTTAAAGCCAGGGCGGGCACTGCCGCCATTTGCAACACATAGCCACTGATGGTGATAGGCCAAAATTGTTGTGTAGTATCGGCCAAACGACCCGAAACCAGCCTTAGCCCATAGCCTGCCAGTTCGCCAAAGCCGGTAACTACGCCAACAATCGTCGCCGTCGCCTGCAAGCTGGCCAGGTACGGCCCAAGAATGCTGCGCGCCCCTTCGTAGGTAAAATCCGCAAAAAAACTTAGTACACCGATTAGCAATACAAACTGATAGGCGCGGCGGCTTGGATCCGCGGCGGGCTTTGAGTCGTGTGTCAACATGTCCGTTTCCTGTGCTTGGGCTCAATAGTGAGCACATGAGGCAAGCCTGGAAGCGGAAAACGGGAAACAAAAAATGCCTACAACTCCCGATCCAGGAAGGTGTAGGCATCATCAGTCGCTGATAGCGACGGTTAGCGGAGGAATGCCATCTCCGTCGGTGCAAAAACCAAGGTGGCGTTACACGCAACCCTCAATTAGTCGGTAGTTCTTCTAAATGTGCGGTGTCATTGATACAACGTATTGTGATCTTCCCATCATGGATGTCAATATGATTGATGCAGCAGGGACTTTGCGCCACGCGCCAATAGGCAGAAAGCGGCTGATCTAACAACTGGAGCAACAGGGCACGGTTTACGCTGTCATGCCCGATGAGCAAGACCACATCCGATTTGTTCGGGTGGCGTTCTAACACGGTACGTAAACCATCGGCCGTGCGCGCTACGAGATCTTGCAATGACTCCCCATCGGGAAAGCGCATCAGATGCGGGCTGTTGTACCAGGCCTGATAAAGCGTTGGCCAACGTTCGCTTACCGCTTCGTGCGTTAATCCCTGCCATTGGCCATAATCGAGGTCATGCAAGCCATTAAGCACTTTGGATGAAAGATTCAGTGCTTGTGCAATGGGCGCGCCGGTGGCGATGCTTCGGCCCATGGGGCTGGTATACAGCGCCACAGGCGAAAAACGTGCAGCCACCCGCTGCGCTAACACGTGCGCTTGGCGCTCCCCAAGCGGGCTTAACGGGAGTTCGGCACGACCTCGAAATCGTTCGGGATTAATGCCCTCGACATGGCCGTGGCGCATAAGAATCAGTGTAGTCATTGATTTTCCCTTATCCAAAATAAAATAATTGAAGCGGACCCAATTCGTAAGGACAACCCCCTGCATCGGCGGGCATCAATCGGGGTCGCCTATCAGTCCAAATTCCACGCGTGTCTTGGAGTAAAACAAATGAAGCGCCGGTTCGGCGGCTAAACGCGTCATGAGTTCTTCACTTTCTGCGTCGGTCACCACCACCGTAATTTCTATGGGTTGATCCGCCAGGTCAAAGAAACGCGCCGAATGAAGGCGGTGATGTCCGCCGAGTCCTTCTTGGGCGGCCGTCATCGTAGCGCCCCGAATCCCCATCGACTGAATAAGCGCCATCAACCATTGATGCAGAGGGTGATGGCCATGGCGGCGGTCTTGTTGTGTAAAGAACGTCAGTTGATAGCCTGTCATGATCGTGACTCCGTTAATTAACTACCGGATAAAGACTGCGCGATGGCAATGCCAAGTATTGTTAAAGCGATTGAGCCTATGACATGCAAGCCAATTTCTAGCGCGGCGCTGGCTAGTTCCCGGCTCTGGATCATGGTGCCAACTTCCAGCGAAAACGTGGAAAAAGTCGTCAAACCACCCATAAAACCGGTAATCACAGCCAGACGCCATTCTGGCGCCAGCCCACTGTGATTGGCGAAGAATACGCTGGCAACACCTATGAGCAGGCCACCGATCAAATTAGCGGCCAACGTGCCCAGCGGTAGTGTCGGCCAAAGCGAGTTCAAACCCATGCCCAGTACCCAACGCAACAAGGCACCGAGGGCAGCACCGATAGAAATTGCAAAAATTGCACTTAGCATGGCAGCCGCCATGTAATGGAGCGAGATGATTGTGGCCGGACTTGCGGCCGAACCCAACCCATGGCCGAGCATGGAGAATGAAAAACGAAGGAAGAAAGAGGCATCTTAATCATGGAACCGGATCTTTGCGTACGCGTTATCCTGGACCACAAATCGCTGATGCATACCGCCTACAGCCCTTGTGCCAGGGACCTGTAGGCATCATCAATCGGCTTGCGCCGATGGTTAAAGGAGGAATGCCATCTCCGTAAAGAGTGTAACAAGCCCAACGATGGCACGCAATACGTATAGGGCATAAGGCCAGGATTGCCGAAACGCACACACCGATGTAGACTGTGTTACAGGAGATGGCATTCCTCCTTATAACCGCCCAAACCGGCTGATGATGCCTACCAAACTACTCCTGTTACGCAGGAAAGGGATTGGTGGCGCCGGTGAAAAAAACCGTTATAACCCTACCCATAGCGCCTCACTGTAACGCTTGTTACTTTTGCGCGGCAGCGAATTTCCCTGTGCGCGCGGCTCTGCAATTTAGTCGCGAGCCCTGAGGAGCAAGCATGGTACGGGACATCCTGCTCCAGATTGCCCAAGTTGCCACGGTGCTTCTTTTGTCACCCTTATTGCAAGGCCTCATCCTGCAATGGGAAGAACGCGTTCAACGCGCGCAAGGGCCGGGTATCTTCCAGCCCTACCGTGATCTATGGAAGCTGTTTCACAAGCAGCAGGTCGTACCTGAGACCGCTAGTTTTATCTATTGGTTAGCACCCATCGTTGCCTTTACGTGCATGCTAACGGTGCCGATTCTTATTCCCGTGCTGACCAATTACCCGTTGCCGGCATCGGACATGGGCGATATTTTGGGCGGAGGCTTAATCCTCACGCTGGGCGCTTTCATGATCACGCTGGCCGGATTGGATTCGGGCAGTGCCTACGGGGGCATAGGCGCCTCACGATCCGCCATGTTGGTTATCTTGGCCGAACCTGCGCTTATTTTGGTATTTGTCGGCATTACGCTGCTGGCCAAATCCATGCTGCCTTTTGTCGTGAACCATTTGCTGGTGCGCCAGCCCGAGCTCTATTGGAGCCCCGCTCATCTGTTTCTGGTGGCGGCCTTCTTTATTCTTCTGCTGGTCGAGACCGACCGGTTGCCCATTCATTCCAGCACGCATATTGAAGTCTACATGATTGAAGAGGCTCGGGTTCTGGAGTATTCGGGTCCGTTACTCGCCTTGTTGAAGTGGGCTTCCATGATGAAGCAGGCCATCTTCTACATCCTGTTCTGTAACGTGTTGGTGCTGCCGTGGGGCCTTTCCTATCGGGGCGAAGCCCTGGGAGTCTTGGGTGCCCTCATTGCACTTTTATTGAAATTCATGCTCGTTGCCGCGGCGGTCGTTTTTGTCGAAACCGCACAAGCGCGCTTGCGCTATTACCGCTATCAGGAACCCTTGGCTGCGTCTTTTCTTTTAGCCATCCTGGCCATTGTCGCCAACCAATTGAGGTAAAAACCATGCTCGCTGCGCACTTACCACCCTTGGCCGCTTCACTTTTTAGCTTATTGGCCATAGGCAGCTTGCTATTGGCGTTTGTCATGCTGGGTTCGCGCTGGCTCAAAGACTATTTGCTGGCCTTTGCCGCGCAATCCTGGCTGATCGCGATTTTGTCGGCGGCCATTGGCTATTACGGGCACTTTACCGAGCTGTACTTGATTGCGGTCCTGACGGCGGTGTTTCGCGGCATGATCCTGCCGTGGATGATATTGCGGGTTGTCGACCGGCTGGATGTCGATCGCGAGTTGCAGGAGCGCTTGTCGGCGAGCACGAGCCTGGTACTAGGCGGGCTCCTGACGCTGTTCGCCTTTGTGGTCTCTACGCACCTGGCGCAGTCGCTAGACCTGGCCGGCACGGTCGCCGTACTGGCACTGACGGTCATGCTATCGATGAAATTAATTGGCTTTCTGATGTTGGCGGTGCGTGGCGAAGCCGTGAGCCAAGTGCTTGGGCTGTTGGTCCTGGAGAACGGTATTTTTCTGGGTAGCCAGATTCTGATACCCGGCATGCCCTTGCTGATCGAGCTGGTCATTCTTTTTGATTTGTTGGTCGTGGTGGCATGCTTTGGCGTTCTGGTGCGCTATTTGGCCGTGCATGCCGGTGCCACCAACGCGCGCGCCTTACGCAGATTGGTGGGCTGATGACCATACGACTAATCCTAATCATTTTGCTCGCGCCGTTGGCAGCTGTTCTAGGCTGCTTAGCAGTACGCCGGCCGCGACCCGCCGAATTCTTGAACTTAGCGGCGGCCGTTGCCGTATTTCTGGCCACGTTACGGCTATTGCCCGAAACCTTGAATGGTCCATTCTACTTTTGGAATGACTATTTGATCGTGGATGCGTTGGGTACCTGGGCGCTGCTGTGCGTATCGAGTGTGTATCTGCTGGGATCGATTTACGCCATAGGCTACATGCGTATTCTCAATGTAGAGGTGCGTTTGCACCGCTTCTATGCGCTCTATGCCGGGTTTGGCCTGACCACGCTAACGAGTCCGCTCATGAATAACGCCGGGGTGTACTGGATCGCCATTGAGCTGACCACCTTGGTTTCCACGTTTCTGGTGTGTTTTGAGCTGAGCCGTGAAAGCATCGAAGCCGCCTGGAAATACATTGTGATTGTGTCGGCCGGCATCAGTTTGGCGCTTCTGGGCACCATACTGTATTACTGGGGCGCAAGCCTCGTGCTAGGCCCAACCTACGATATGACGTGGAAAGCGCTCAGAACCGCTGCGCCGCACATGAATCCGGCTATCAGCACAATCGCTTTCTTTCTTGTTATTGTCGGGTTCGGCACCAAAGTCGGACTCGCGCCCATGCATACCTGGCTGCCCGATGCACATAGCGAAGGACCGACACCTGTGTCGGTCATGCTCTCCGGGGCGCTGCTGAATACGGCCATGGTCGGCATTGCACGCTATTTGCAAATTAGCGACGCGGCGCAGATCGGGCTGCTGCCACGCGCGTTGGTTGTTGTGCTGGGCACGGCGTCGTTGGCGGTGGCGGCCTTGTTCATCGTTCGCCAAACCAATATCAAGCGGCTGATGGCCTATTCCAGTATTGAACACATGGGTATTTTGGCACTCGGCTTTGGATTCGGTGGCCCCCTGGGCGTGGCCGGCGCGCTTTATCACATGCTGAATCATTCGTTATGTAAGTCGCTCATGTTCTTCGGCGCCGGCAACGTCATGCGGGTATGGGGCACCAAGAGAATCAAAGCGATACGCGACGTGCCCCGCCGGCTTCCCGTTTCGGGCTGGTTGTGGCTTGCCGGCGCCGTGGCAATCACCGGAGCCCCGCCTTTTGGCCTGTTCTTAAGCGAAATCGTCATCTTACGCGCCGGTCTGACCACGGCCTTTGTCTGGGCGGCGTTTCTGATGGCGCTGCTGCTGATCGTCGTCTTTATCGGGTTTCTGAATCATTTTCGTGCCCTGTACTTTAGCCCCATTCCAGATAGCCATCGTGATACATCGACCTCGAATAAGAAAACAAAGGCGCCAGCCGACTTTCCCTCGGTCTGGTGTACCTTGCCGATGTGGTTGGCCTTGATCCCGTTACTCGTTCTGGGTTTGTGGTGGCCCGATTTCTTTATGCGTTTCTTTGCCGCTGTAGCCGCCGGACTGGGCGCAGGAGGCACACCATGAACGATCCGCGTATTGAAGATCTGGATATTGATCAACTACCCATGCGCTGCCAGCAGTTAGTAACGCAGGGCGGTCGTCTGGACTTTGCCTACGCCTGGTTTCCCAACCAGGATACCGATCCCGAGCTTCGATATATTGTCCATCCCGCACCGAGTCAGCCATTACACATCTGGCGTTGCCGCCCTGGCCAAGCGTCCATTCCTAGCCTTGCCGACATCGCTCCCCTGGCGTCATGGTATGAACGCGAGATGAGTGATCTGTGCGGGCTGCACTTTCGGGGTCAAGCCCATACCCAGCCGCTTGTCTTCTTGCCGGGTGCGACTGTAACAGCACCTCCGCTGAGTTTGGCCAGCGCCGAACCGCTGCTTCGCTATAAGCCGGTGGCCTATGAGCTACCGCACATCGGGGGTCCGGATCGGGAAGATATTCAGGTGTTGCCCTTTGGACCAGTACGCGCCGATGTCGTGGAGTCCGCACAGTTTGTGTTTTTCTATATTGGCGAAGCAATCCTGCACTACCATGCGCAGCTTTTTTTCAAGCATCGCGGCATGGAAAAACGCTTCGAAGGCCGACCATCGGATTTAGGCGTGGTATTGGCCGAACGGGTCTCAGGCGTGGGTAGCGCCGCTCATGCTCTGGCGTACAGCCAGGCGATCGAAGCCGCGGCGGGCTGCGTGGTGCCACCAAGGGCGCAAGCACTACGCGTCATTCTGGCTGAGCTGGAGCGTCTATACAACCATTTGCATTATCTCGGTCATTTGTGCCATACGACGACCTTGAAAGTGGGTGAGGCGCAGGGCAAGTATCTGGAGGAGCTTGCCAAGCAAATCAATGCCCGAGTGGCCGGCGATCGCTTACTGCGTAACCTGCTCTGTCCTGGCGGACTGCGTCGCAATTTGCAGTTGGAAGGACTCACGTTTGATTTGCAAAAGTTACAGGATCGGTTCGCGCCTTATGCACGCATGCTCGAAACCAGTACGCCGCACCTGGACCGCCTGATAACCACCGGTCTGTTAACGCGGCAAGCCGCGATCGATCAAGGCGCCACGGGCCCCATTGAACGGGCTTCGGGAATCAATCGAGATCTGCGCCGCGATCATCCGTATGCCGGCTATGCGTCGCTATTAGTGGGTGCCACGGTGAAAGAAGCCGGTGATGCGCATGCACGCCAACAGGTCCGCATTACTGAAATCGAAAATAGCTTTGGCTTGATTGAGCAGGTCATGAATACGCTGCCATCCGGACCGACCCACGTTCCATGTACGCCCTTGCCGGGCAGTGAGGGGTTGGGCTGGGCGGAGTCGCCCCGGGGCTCGCTCTATTACGCGGTACATATCGGCGGCGACGGCCGTTTGGCGCGGGTCAAAATCAAGTCGCCCAGCTTTTCCAATTGGCGCGTTTTTCCGTTCACGGTGCATGACAGCAACATGATGGACTATGCGATCAACGAGGCCAGTTTTGGCCTGACCACGGCCGGTTGCGACCGCTAGGAGATAAGTGATGCCATTGTGGACGCTGTACGGTTTAACAAAAGGAAAGGCCAGCACGGCGTGGCCGGAATCAGGTGATGATGGGCAAACCGGGGTGCGAGGCATGCCGCGTTTTGACCCGGCCAAATGCCTGGACGGATGCCAGCGCTGCGCGGATTCTTGCCTGCCCGAGGCGATTACCGTGATCGATGCCGGCCAAGCCCGCATCGCGGTCGATTACGGACGTTGCGTTACCTGCCAGGCGTGCGTAGAAGCCTGTCCGACCGGAGCATTTACCTCGTCCTCAGACTGGGCCTTTGGTGTTCGCCGGCGCGAGGATCTGGTTTGGGCCCAAGCCATAAAAACGCCCCAGGCAGAACAGCTAAAAGGGAATATCCATCGGATTTTTGGGCGTAGTCTACATATCCGCCACGTCGATGCAGGTTCCTGCAACGGATGCGAATCCGAACTGCAGGCGCTGAATAATCCGTTCTATAACTTGCATCGATTAGGCATCTTTTTTACAGCCTCGCCGCGCTTTGCCGATTTACTACTGGTCACAGGACCGGTGACCTACGCCATGCGAGGCCCGCTTCTGGAAACCTATGAGGCAATGCCTGAACCTCGGTTTGTCATGGCTATGGGCACCTGCGCGGTATCGGGCGGCACGAACGGCGGTGGTTATGCCTGCGGACAGGGCTTAGATGGCGTATTGCCCGTTGATGTCTACCTGCCCGGTTGCGCGCCCAATCCGGCAGCCATCATCCATACGCTGTTGTTACTGCTTGAGCGCATGCCTCAGCGGGTGCATGGGGGGCAACAAGAGCACGAGGATAACCATGCCTGAAGGCCTAATCGTCGCGTTTTTGCTGATCATCGCCGGCTTGTTGATGGCGCTGCTGCGCTGGAGCATGCCCGCTCGGTGGCTAATTAGCGCAGGGGCTGCGGCCGGCGTTGTGACGGCAGCAACCACACTGCCACACGGTAGCGCGGCGCTGATCTTGCCTTTTACGCTGGCCGGCCAGACGGTGACGCTCAGTTACGCCACTGAGGCGCTTTGGTTGATGGGGTTTGGACTAATGCCTGCTGTGTTGGCGATAGGGCTGTGTAGCCCGATAGTGCTCGCGCGACCCGGTTGGTTGGTTGGGGCCGCCATGTCGCTACTGGGCGCGTTGGGCATCTATGGCGTGCAGGACGCCTATTCCTTTTTGATTTCCTGGGAACTCATGAGCTTAGGCGGGGCCATCATGCTGTTGGCCGAACGGCTCTCCAAAGACTATGGCAAGGCCGTCTTATTCATGTTGGCGCTATTGGAGTTCGGTACGGTAGCGATCCTAGTCGCCTTTTTGCTGCTGGGCCATGCGAGCGGGAACAGCATGGACTTTGCTGGATTTCCCGCAGGCGCGCATGCCTTGTCTAGTGATGGTCGCATTCTGGTCGGCGCCTTGTTGGTCGTCGGTTTTGGCGCGAAGCTGGGGCTCTTGCCGTTCTACGAGTGGTTTCCTGGCGCCTATGCCTGCGGTAGCGGGGCATCGGGCGCGATCTTGTCTGGCGTAGTGTTAAACGCCGCTTTCTTTGCGCTGTCGCGCGGCTTGGTGCAATGGTTGCCAAGCGAGGGCGAGTGGCTATTCGCCCTGGGCACAGGCATTACCGTTATCGGGGTTTTCTCGGCCATTCTTGCGGCGTTTCACGCCTTCCAGCAAGACGATTGGCGGCGCTTACTTTCGTTCTCGACCGCTGAAAACGCGTCCATTGCCGTCACCGTATTGGGTGCTTGTCTGATTTTTCGGGAGAATGCTCAATTCGATTTGGCTGCTCTGGCCTGGACCGTTGCACTTTTGCATTTGGCAGGCCATGCGCTGGCCAAGGGCGGCCTTTTTCTCTGCGCCGATGGTATTTATAGGGCCGCAGCGGGGTATGGCATCGTGCAGGGTGGATGGCTGCGCAAGGCGGGCGTCGCCTTCGGCGTGGGGGCCTTGTTTTGCACTATGAGTCTGGCGGCCGTTCCGCCACAAATGGGTTTTGTCAGCGAATGGTTCGTTTTTCAAACGCTGTTTCAGGGGTTTCATCTTGGCAACTTGGGTGGCAAGCTTCTGCTCGCCCTGGCTGGGGCGGGCTTGGCACTTACCGCCGCTGTCGCGTTGGCGACCTCTATTAAGTTATTCGGCGTTGGACTGCTGGGCGCTCCCAGGCAGATAGATCAAGCCGGTATTAGCCGCCGTTACTGTTGGTGTGTTCTGTTGCTCGGGGTGGCTGTTCTGGCGTCTGCCACCGGCCTGCCGATATGGCTAGGCGCCCTGGACGATGTGGAATTCACCCGGTTTGGTGCGCATGGCGCCCTGGCAATGATGAATGGATGGGTGTTGGTGCCGTTAACCGATACCTTTGCCTTTATCTCGCCTTCCATGCTGATGATCGCGATGCCACTGTTGGCCATTTTGCCATTGCTTTTGCTGCTCAACATTCGCCGTCACCGAATTCGCCGCGCACGGGTCTGGTATGGAGGCATGATCGAAGATCCTCAGTGCGCGGCCACTACCTCGCTGAGTTTTTCCAATGCCATGCGCACGGTATATCGCCTCATCTATCGGCCCACACAGGATACAACGCGCGAGCACCGGACCAATGCTTACTTCGTGCAAAAAGTCGATTTTCACCACGATGTGGCCAAGATGTTTGACCCTTGGTTGTTCAAGCCAATTCAACAGGTTGTCTGGAAACTGGCGGGGCGGCTGCGAGCTTTGCAGTCCGGCGATCTGAATTTTTACCTGGCGCTCATCGGAGCTTTGCTAATCGTAATTCTATTCTTGACCTTGTTGCAATGAGGAAGTGGCCATGACGTTTAGCAGCATACTTTTTCCTCGGATCGAAGACAGTATGACAAAGGAAAGCGCGGACGCTCCGGAATTCTTTGTCGATTTAAACCTCGACCAGATAGTCGCTGCTATCACCGCAGGCGCGGACGAGTACAACTTACCGCCATTTTTTCATGTTTCTTTGGGCGATATGGAAACCATCACGTATCGAAATGAGGTAATGCAGGATCTCGAAGACCCCACGGCGATGGCGTGTGTAAACGCCTTTGCGCAAAGCATGCGCACCATGCGCGAACATATTAAGCAATCCGGAAAGCTCTCTTATAAGTATCAGAAGGAATGGTGGTTTCTGGATGCGGTGCAAATCTACTGCGAGGCCGTGAGTACGCTTGCGCGGGATTTATCACATTGCAATTTGGCGTCTGCTGGCGGCTTGGGGTTATGTGACTATTTGGCAAGCTATACAGGGTCCGAACCATTTACGTCACTGCTGCAAGAGACCACGCAACTTAAAGCAGATTTGTCTGCCGTTCAATACTGCATGCGTATAAAGGGCGCCACCATCGAGGTTCAAAAATACGGATCCCAAGCGGACTATAGTGCGAGCGTCGAAAAAACGTTCGAAAAGTTCAAGCGGGGAGCGGTGAAGGACTACAAGGCCAAGTTTATCGAGTGGCCCGATATGAATCATGTTGAGGCTCAGGTGCTTGAGTTCGTCGCGCAGCTGAATCCGGAACTCTTTGAGCGCCTGGACGATTATTGTGTGACGCATGGCGACTATTTGGATCCGACGATTGCCGTTTTCGATCGCGAAGTACAGTTTTATGTCGCTTATCTTGGCTACGTCGCCGTGCTCAAGCAGGCCGGATTGACGTTTTGCTACGCAAAGGTTTCGGATCAAACGAAAGCAGTGCTTGCTGATGAGTGCTTTGACCTGGCCTTGGCCCACAAACTCATTCACGATAAGTCCGCCGTTGTATGCAACGACTTCTACTTGAGCGGCCCGGAGCGTATCTTCGTTGTGTCAGGACCCAACAATGGCGGCAAAACGACGTTCGCACGCACTTTCGGACAATTGCACTACATGGCAAGTCTGGGATGTCCCGTGGCCGGCAGACAGGCGCAGCTCTTTCACTTTGACCGATTGTTTGCACATTTCGAAAGAGAAGAGAATATCAAAAACTTGAGGGGTAAATTGCAGGATGACCTGGTCCGAATTCATAGCATTCTGGAAAAGGCGTCACCAAACAGCATCGTCATCATGAACGAAATATTTACCTCCACCACGTCGCAAGACGCCCTGTTTTTGAGCAAATATGTGTTGGAAGAAATCATAAAGCGGGATTTGCTCTGCGTGTGCGTGACGTTCCTGGATGAGTTGTCTTCCATGAGCGAAAAAACCGTGAGCGTAGTCAGCACCATCGTCCCTAAAAACCCAACGCTGCGGACTTACAAACTGGTAAGAAAGCCCTCCGATGGACTGGCTTATGCGCTATCCCTGGCTGAAAAATACCGGCTTACCTACGCCTTATTACAGGAGCGGCTGAAATCATGAAGGCTCTTCTCATGTATAAAGATCGCGATTTTGATTTACACCAGACTTTGCCCATGAATGAGCAGGCCCTCACACAGGATCTTGAACTGACCACCTTGTTTACTGCGATGGCGCTTGAGGACAAATTCTTGTTCGATGTGACACGGCAAGCGATCCTGTCGAGTGTGGGTAACGATGTGGACACTATCCTGTATCGCCAAAGCGTGCTTAAAGATTGCCTGAAACATCCTGAGCTTATAAAGCGTATCTATGCTATTACGCTACGCTCGATGGAACTGGAAAAGAAAGCGTATTACGGATTTTTTAGCAAGTATCCGGCCGCCATACTCAGTAGATCAATTGAAGTGCTTCAGGGTTTCGTTGGAACCTTGAAGGAGCTCAGGAGCATCGCCGAGCTCCAGGCGGATAAATTCGAGTCCGACGGTTTCGTTACTTTTTTTGCGATGCTGCGCACCGAGCTTAGCGATGACTATTTTGCCGAGATCCAGGAGCATTTGAAAACGTTGAAGTTTCGTGATGGCGTTTTGATCAGTGCGCAGCTAGACGATGGTAACAAGGGCGCCCATTACATACTTCGAGAGCTGCCACGCAGTACCGAGTGGTGGATAACAAGGCTTTTAAAGCAGATTTTTATCCGAAAAAAATCGGCCTACTCCTTTACCCTCGCGGATCGCGATGAAAACGGAGCCAGGGCATTATCAGAGCTCAGAGACCGAGGCATCAATCTCGTCGCCAATGCGCTGGCGCAGTCGACCGATCATATCCTGAGTTTCTTTTGTCTGCTGCAGACTGAACTGGCCTTCTATATTGCCTGCTCGAACTTACATGCGAACCTGACTCAACAGCAGGAGCCAATATGCTTTCCCGTGCCCAAGGACAAACAGGAACGGAAACACGCTTTCACGGAACTCTATGATGTCTGTCTTGCGTTGCAGATGGGACACAGGATCGTCGGTAACGACCTGAATGCAGAAAATAAAAATTTGGTGATCATTACTGGCGCTAACCAAGGGGGGAAATCGACTTTCCTACGTAGCCTAGGGTTGTCCCAGTTGATGATGCAATGCGGCATGTTCGTTGCAGCCGAATCGTTCAGCGCCAATGTTTGCGACGGCCTTTTTACACATTACAAGCGCGAAGAAGACGCAACAATGAAAAGCGGCAAGCTTGATGAAGAGCTCGCCAGAATGAGTGATATCGTCGATCAGGCAGCGCCGCACACCGCGGATAGCTTGATGTTGTTCAACGAATCGTTTGCCGCTACGAACGAACGAGAAGGTTCGCAGATTGCCACACAGATCATGAACGCCCTGTTGGAACGTGGCGTCACGATCGTTTTTGTGACCCATATGTACGAACTTTCCCATGCTTTCTATGAAAGAAAAATGCCAAACGCCGTGTTTCTGCGAGCTGAACGCCAGAGCGGTGGCACGCGAACCTTTAAGCTAATTGAAGGCGAGCCTTTAAAAACAGGCTATGGTGAAGATCTCTATAAAGAAATCTTCAAAGACAAAGAAGCGCTTGGCGGATAACCCCATCAGTAGGAACTCATTGGCGCTACCCAAGCAGCATGGGTTGCAACGCTCTGATGGCACCCATGCGTTATATGTCCATACCGCTTGGGCAGTCTGTTTTCAACTATGTGCCCAACGCCATTTCCGCACGCATGAAAATGACTCGCGCCTGAGCAAGGTGGTGCTCGTGACGACGCAAAAAATCGCGCAGCTTTTCCTCTATATCAATGAGCTCTATGCAATGCGGATGAGAGGGATGAATCGTCTCCACGTGTCGGGCCGACATGCGCTGACCTTTTAGATAGCCTGCATGTACTTGGTGAAAAATGACCTGCTCGATGCCTTCGCGCGCGGCATGGCGTAGCAGATGCGAAGCCAGCGACGGACGAAAGAAGCGGTGTAGCTTGCGCGACGGCAGCGCTTTCTCGGCAGACTGGAAGTAAAACCGTAGAGCAACGATATTGCTCATGAAGAGCTCCTTTCTTCATTGTTAGCCGTGGTGGGTACGACAGGGGTAGCGCTCTTGCGAAATTCGGCCAAATCGGATAAACGCAGCCCTTCAGGAAAGAGGGCATGTTTGCCCAAACCCAGGCGTTGAGATCGATAGATCCCGGTGTGGCCGGAAAACAAATAACTAACGACACACGCCAATGCAGCAAATACGCCGATCTGCGGCCCGAATAATTCAATGGCCATAATGGTGGATGCGATGGGTGTGTTGGCAGCGCCCGCGAATACCGCGACAAAACCAAGTCCCGCTAGTACGGGAAAAGGCAGGGGGAGCACATACGCCAGGGCATTACCCAGCGTGGCGCCTATATAAAACAAGGGTGTTACTTCACCCCCCTTGAACCCGGCCCCCAGCGTGAGCGCCGTAAAGCCCAATTTACCCAGAAAATCGTAGCCTGGCAGTGGCTGCTGGAAGGCTTGAACGATGGTGGGAATACCCAGACCCAAATACTTGTCAGCACCCAGGAAGATAGTTGCGAGTAATGCGACCACGGCACCGCCCAGCATCGGACGTAACGGCGGGAACTTGATATGCCGCTTGAACCAACGGCCCACGGCGTGCGTGATGTCGGCAAACAGCATTCCAACAAGACCAAATGCGACACCAGCCGCAAGAGTCGCGAGTAGTGTTATTGGCGAGACGGCCGGCACAAAAGGCACCGTGTAGAGCGTGTGATGAACACCCAGCAGTCCGGGTATCTGGTCACCAATGATCGCGGCGACTAGGCAGGGAAAGATAGCGTCGTAGCGTAAGCGGCCAATGGCCAGTACTTCCAGTCCGAAAATCGCGCCAGCAAGCGGCGTGCCAAATACCGACGAAAAACCGGCGCTGATGCCCGCCATCAATAAAATACGCCGGTCTTCCTTGTTTAGGCCAAACAAGTGGGTCAGCCGGTCCGCCAAGGCTCCGCCCATTTGCACAGCGGTTCCTTCGCGCCCCGCAGAACCCCCGAATAAATGCGTCGCGACTGTGCCGAGCAAGATAAGGGGGGTCATGCGCTTGGGGACAATGCGCTTAGGGTCATGAATTTCATCGATGAGAAGGTTGTTTCCTCCCTCGACCGATTGGCCAAGCCAGTGATAGACCCAACCGATCGCAAGCCCTGCAATGGGCAAAAGCCACAGGAGCCACGGATGCGCCAGGCGTGTGTCTGTCGCCCAATCAAGCGAAACAAGCAGGACAGCGGACGCCAAGCCTGCCAAGGCGCCGGCCAGTGAGGAAAGAGCCAGCCAACGTACAACAATTGAGAGCATCGCTAACTGCTCAGGAGGTTTTTTCTTCTTCATGAGAACCAGGAATGTGAAAATTGACACACAAAACCTGGACAGCGGACACGGCAATAAAAAATGCCTACAACTTCCCTGTCCAGGAACTTGTAGGCATCATCAGCCGCAGAGCGCGGCGGTTAGCGGAGGAATGCCATCTCCGTTGGGTGCGAATTATATAGTGTTTTTTCGTAACCTGCCAAAGGATCTTGAAGCCGATACTCGATAATCAGCACTAACATGTGAGTACTCAAGGAAATGAATAACGCAGCAGTTTCGCAAGGACATTGCTATGAAAACTACCACCTCAACTTGCCCATTCTGCAGTGCCAACGACGACGTATTACTAAAAAACAGTCATGCCTATGTCCGACGCGATATCAATCCGGTGACACCGGGCCATCTGCTCGTCATTCCGTTCCGTCATGTCGCTAGTTATTTCGATACCACCGACCAAGAGCGTATGGCATTGCTGCAATTGCTCACCGCCTCCAAAGCCTGGCTGGTGCAGAATCATGCGCCGGCAGGTTACAACATTGGTATCAATGTGGGTGAAGTCGCCGGCCAGACCATTCCCCATGTACATATTCATCTGATCCCGCGTTACGTCGGCGACGTGGACAATCCACGCGGCGGCGTGCGCGGCGTGATACCAGCGAAACAATCCTACTAAGGGTGCGAGAGCAGATCACGTTACCGTCGCCATTTTTCGTAATCGGTGCTAGGATTCAGATACGGAGATGGCATACCTCCTATCCCAACCGCTGGATTCCCAGCTGATGATGCCTACGAATTTCTTACTCAGGAGATCGTAGTGCGCTGTCCATTACTTCCCCACAACTTCGTTGCGCATCCCGCTCATTTTTCCGGGCGCTCTCTCTTGTATTCGACGCAATGCAATACGGTTACGCACCGTCCGCGCCTAATTAAGGCGGGACTGGTTGCACGCTGGCTACCCGTTAAATCGGTTTCATCGAGAGGCGATCATGACTAACGCCAGGCGAATCTCGGTTGTCACCGCGCAAGAGATACTCGACTCACGCGGCTATCCAACGCTTGAGGTGTCCATCGGACTTGGCGATGGGACGGTCGCCACAGTTGCTGTCCCCGCCGGTGCGTCCACCGGCAAGCACGAAGCGAGGGAAAGCCGCGATGGCGATCCTAACCGATATGAAGGTAAAGGTGTCCTTCATGCCATTGAGAATGTCACAGGCATCATTGCTCCTGCTTTGACCGGCATGCCGGCGGACGATCAGTCCGTCATTGACGCAACGCTGTTGGCGTTGGATGGCACTGAGTTCAAGGAGCGTTTGGGCGCTAATGCGATCCTGGGAGCCTCGCTGGCATGCGCGCGGGCTGCAGCCGCATCCCACGGCGTCGATCTATACCGATACCTGGGTGGGATTGAAGCCCACGTGCTTCCCGTACCCATGCTCAACGTACTTAACGGCGGCAAGCACGCGCCGGATGGATCGGATATCCAGGAGTTCAAGCTCATTCCGGTTGGTGCGCCGACCTTTCGCGAAGCTTTACGTTTCGGCGCCGAAACCTACCATGCATTGCGCGACGTGCTACACGACGCAGGCGCGCCGACCACCGTTGGGGACGAAGGCGGCTTCGCCCCGGCCCTGACATCGAATGCCGCCTACCTGGACGTTATCATGCAGGCGATCGAGCGCGCAGGCTATCGGCCCGGCGAACAAATCGCCATTGGCTTGGATCCTGCCGCCACGACTTTCTGTGAACAGCGCTTCTATCATTTACAGCGGGATGCGCGAACGTTATCTACAGGCGAAATGATCGACTACTGGGCCGACTGGACGCGCCGCTACCCAATCATTTCGCTCGAAGATCCTTTGGCCGAAGATGATTGGGATGGATTTCAGCGCATCACGTCTCGACTAGGCAAGCAAGTGCAGATTATTGGGGACGATCTTTTTGTCACGAACCGAAAATTCCTGCAGCGAGGAATCGACACGGGATGTTGCACGGGCATACTGATCAAGCCCAACCAGATCGGAACTATCAGTGAAACGCTGGAAACCGCACGCATGGCACAGCGCGCGGGATATGCCTGCCTCGTGTCACATCGATCTGGAGAAACCCAAGACACCAGCATTGCCGACTTGGCCGTGGCACTCAATTGCGGTCAGATCAAGGCAGGCGCTCCGGCACGAGGAGAAAGAGTGGCCAAGTACAACCGTTTATTACACATCGAACGCGCCTTGGGCGAAAACGCTGTATTTGCGGGAAAGACAGCGTTTCCACAGCTACGGCAGTCTCTCGCTGGAGGTATACATCATGAAAGGTTATCAAGTGACATTTTTCACGGTGCAAGATCGCCGTCACGGCCATAAGCAAATGGGTGATTGGCTACTTGAGCTTGCTAAATCCATGCAGTTGCACGGTGCGACATTAATTGGAGCACAAACAGGGATCGGGGCACGCCACCGATTCCATTCGGTCCACTTTCTTGAACTAACTGACCAACCCTTGGAAATCACGATGATCGTGTCCGAAGACGAATCAGCCCGGTTATTCGAACGACTCAACGCCGAGCCGAATTTGGAACTGTTTTATGCAAAAACGCCGGTTGAATTTGGAGCTATTGGACGCGTGGACCAGTAGTGCCACGGTACCGTGCTAAACATCGACTGGAGCCGTGGCAGACCAATTGAACTTGGTTACTCACCACGCCCCATAGCGCTTAGCCTTCCACGCAACAATCCTGTTTGATAAATGGACTGGTTATTGACTGCCTGTAGGCGCTAGATAGTCGCAATTATCCAAATTAGAGATAATTTAGTCAGATTGACTTTCTATCATATTAAATTATCCCTAATATTAGGCAATCAAAGACGGCCAGCGCCGCCGGTGGAATCATCCAGCGGTTGAAGCCGGGGGCAGCAGTAATGCGTTCCTTGCTGAAAAAGCCGTGGTCTGTGGAACCTGTGCTCATGTTGTCTCCTTGTGGCCGCTCGAGCGCGCCTCTATCTATGAGTGTGTACAGAAGGGTATGGGAAAAGATCTGGAAATCAGTTGATGATGGATGCCTTTGGGGTTAGCCGCTGCTTGTTTTGGGTAATGGCCGTAAGGACGATGTCGCTAAGGCCGGTTTCGCCCGATTGCCCATTGGGCTGGGTTTCAAGAAAATCCAGCATGGCAATGCGCATGCGAGGTTCCCAGAATTTCTGTATGTGGTTGGCAATGCCTTCTATTCCTTCGGCGCGGTCGGGCATGGCTTCGAAAAAGTTGCCGATGCGATTGGCCTGGCGGATCAAATGGTCGACGTTGTTCAAGGCTGGCCTCCTTTGTTGCCGAGATATTCGGGATGGCTATAGACGGTAAATTGATTGTCGCGGGCAAAGCCGGCCAGCAGCACATTCAGCTCGTCGGCCATGGCCACCGCGTAGGTGGTGGGCGCCGACACGGCCACCAGCGCCGACATCCCGGCCGACGCGGCTTTTTGCACCATTTCGAAACTGGCGCGGCTGGAAATGACGGTGATGCCGCTGGTCGCGTCCAGCGATCGCCGCAGCATATGGCCGATAAGCTTGTCCAGGGCATTGTGGCGGCCGACATCTTCGCGCACATGCAGGATGTCGCCGGCACTGTCGGCCCAGCCGGCGGCATGGGTCGCGCCGGTAAGCAGATGCAGGGCCTGGCTGGCGCGCAGCTGTTCCACGGCCCTGGCGATGGCGCCGGCGTCGTGGCAGGCTGGCCGCGCGGCGAGGGCCGGCAGGGCGCGGCGCACTTCGTCCAGGCTTTCCAGGCCGCACAGGCCGCAGCCGGTGCGCCCGGCCAGGCTGCGCCGGCGCAGCTTGAGGGCGTTCAGGCAGGCGCTGGCGATAGTGGCCTGGATGACCATGCCCTTGGGGGTTTCCATGATGTCCAGGTCGTGCAGGTCGGCCGCCGACCGGATGATCCCTTCCGTAAAGGAGAAGCCATAGGCCAGGTCTTCGAGGTCGACAGGGGTCGCCAGCAAGACGGCATGGCTGATGCCGTTGTATTCCAGCGCAACGGGAATTTCCTGGGCGAGTTCGTCGCGTTCGGCGTAGCTGGCGGTATGCCGGCCCGCGCGCAGGACCTGATGCCGGCTATGCCCCGCCATGGCCGGGGAGTCGGGAGGAAGGTCGCCGCCAGGAATATCCGCGAATCTCACGCTTGCCCCTATTCCTGCGAACTCAGCACGGGGGCCGGCTCGGTTTCGGCCGGCACCGGCGCGGGCGCGGACACCGGCGCAGGCTGTGGCGCCGCCATTCCTTCACGCTCGCGCTGATCCAGCAGATTCTGCTGGATATCGCTGAAGCGCGACCATCTGGCCTGCCATTTTGACGGCTCGGCGACCGGCCTGCATTGCACCGCGGTGACCTTGTATTCCGGGCAATCGGTGGCCCAGTCGGTGCTGTCGGTCGTGACGACGTTGGCGCCCGATTCGGGGAAGTGGAAGGTCGTGTAGACGACGCCGGGCTGCACGCGCTCGGTGACATTGGCGCGCAGCACGGTTTCGCCGGAGCGGCTCTGCACGGCCACCATATCGCCCTCGCGGATGCCGCGGTCTTCGGCATCCTGCGGGTGGATTTCGAGCATGTCCTCGCTATGCCAGAGCACATTGGGCGTGCGCCGGGTCTGGGCCCCCACGTTGTACTGGGACAGGATGCGCCCGGTGGTCAGCAGCAGCGGGAACTTGCGCGTGCTGCGCTCGTCGCTGGGCACGTATTTGGTGATCATGAACTTGCCCTTGCCCCTGACGAAGTGGTCCACGTGCATGATGGGCGTGCCGTCCGGGGCGTCGGCATTGCAGGGCCATTGAACGCTGCCGCCCAGCTCGTCGATTTTCTTGAACGAAACCCCCGAGAAGGTGGGCGTGAGGCGCGCGATTTCATCCATGATTTCGCTGGCGTGGCGATAGTCCATGGGATAGCCCAGGGCATGGGACAGGGCGCAGGTGACTTCCCAGTCGGCCATGCCCGCCTTGGGCTGCATGACCTGCCGCACGCGCGATATGCGCCGCTCGGCATTGGTGAAGGTGCCGTCCTTTTCCAGGAAGGAAGAGCCCGGCAGGAAAACGTGGGCGTACTTGGCCGTTTCGTTCAGGAAGATATCCTGCACGATGATGCATTCCATCGAGGCCAGCGCCTTGGCCACGTGCTGGGTATCGGGGTCGGACTGGACGATGTCCTCGCCCTGGCAGTACATCCCCTTGAAGGAGCCGCTGATGGCCGCATCGAACATATTCGGGATGCGCAGGCCGGGCTCGGGCTGCAGCTTGACGCCCCAGTCCTGTTCGAACTGGCCGCGCACGGCGTCGTCGGAAATATGGCGGTAGCCCGGCAGCTCATGCGGGAAGGAACCCATGTCGCAGGAGCCCTGGACGTTGTTCTGGCCGCGCAGCGGGTTGACGCCCACGCCTTCGCGGCCCAGGTTGCCGGTGGCCATGGCCAGGTTGGCGATGGCCATCACGGTGGTGGAGCCCTGGCTGTGTTCGGTGACGCCCAGCCCGTAATATATCGAGCCATTGCCGTGGGTGGCGAAGAGCCGGGCCGCGCCGCGCAGGTCCTGGGCGTTGACGCCCGTCACCGCTTCCATCGCTTCGGGCGAGTTTTCCGGCAGCGACACGAAATCGCGCCATTGCTGGAATGCCGGGGCTTCGCAGCGTTCGGCGACAAAGGCCTCGTCCACCAGGCCTTCGGTGGCGATGACGTGCGCCATGGAAGTGAGCAGGGCGGTGTTGGTGCCCGGCCGGACAGGCAGGTGGTAATCGGCCTTGATATGCGGCGAATTGACGAATTCGATCTGGCGCGGGTCGATGACGATGAGCCTGGCGCCTTCGCGCAGGCGGCGTTTGAGGCGCGAGGCGAACACCGGATGCGCCGCGCTGGGATTGGCGCCCATGATGATGACGACATCGGTATGCATGACCGAGTCGAAGGTCTGGGTGCCGGCCGATTCGCCCAGCGTGGTCTTCAGGCCGTAGCCGGTGGGGGAATGGCAGACCCGGGCGCAGGTGTCGACGTTGTTGGTGCCGAAGGCGGCGCGCACCAGCTTCTGGACCAGGTAGGTTTCTTCGTTGGTGCAGCGCGACGAAGTGATGCCGCCTATGGAGTCCCGGCCGTACTTGGCCTGTATGCGCTTGAGTTCCGAGGCCGCGTAGGCGATGGCCTCTTCCCAGCTGACTTCACGCCAGGGGTGGGAAATGTCGCCGCGTATCATGGGCTTGAGCATGCGGTCCTGGTGAGTGGCATAGCCCCAGGCGAAGCGCCCTTTCACACAGGAGTGGCCGCGGTTGGCCTTGCCGTCCTTCCAGGGCACCATGCGCACCACTTCCTGGCCTTTCATTTCGGCCTTGAAGGCGCAGCCCACGCCGCAGTAGGCGCAAGTGGTGATGACGGAATGTTCGGCCTGCCCCATCATGATGACCGATTTCTCGGTCAGCGAAGAGGTGGGGCATGCCTGCACGCAGGCGCCGCAGGAAACGCAGTCGCTTTCCAGGAAGGTGTCCTTCTGGCCGGCGGTGATGCGCGAATCGAAGCCGCGCCCGTCTATGGTCAGGGCGAAGGTGCCCTGCACCTCGTTGCAGGCGCGCACGCAGCGGCTGCACACTATGCATTTGGAAGGGTCGTAGGCGAAGTAGGGGTTGGATTCGTCCGTCGCGTCGGCGCGGTGGTTGGCGCCGTCATACCCATAGCGCACATTGCGCAGGCCCACCACGCCGGCCATGTCCTGCAGTTCGCAGTCGCCATTGGCGGGGCAGGTCAGGCAGTCCAGCGGGTGGTCGGATATATACAGTTCCATGACGCCGCGGCGCAGTTCGTGCAGCTTGGGCGTTTCGGTCCAGATGACCATGCCGGCCTCCACCGGCGTGGTGCACGAGGCGGGGTAGCCGCGCCGGCCTTCGATCTGCACCAGGCAGAGCCGGCAGGAGCCGAAGGCTTCCAGGTTGTCGGTGGCGCACAGCTTGGGGATGTTGATGCCCGCCTCGGCGGCGGCGCGCATGACGGAGCTGCCGGCCGCTACGTCCACTTGCGTGCCATCGATGGTGATTTGAACTGTTTGCGTGCTGGTCGAGGCGGGGGTGCCAAAATCGCGTTCGCGTTTAACGACAGTTTCTAGCATGGTAGGCTCCGTTAGGCGGCTTGTTCGGTTGCTGGGACGGTGCGCTGCAGACCGAAGTCTTCGGGGAAGTGATCGAGCGCGGACAGGACGGGATAAGGGGTCATGCCGCCAAGGGCGCACAGCGAGCCGGCCAGCATGGTGTCGCAAAGATCGCGCAGCAGGTGGACCTGTTCTTCGCGCTGCTCATTGTTGCGGATCTTGTTGATGACTTCGGTGCCGCGCACGGCGCCGATCCGACAGGGCGTGCATTTGCCACAGGATTCGACGGCGCAGAATTCCATGGCGTACTCGGCCATCCTGGACATGTCCACCGTGTCGTCGAAGGCCACCAGGCCGCCGTGGCCCACCATGGCCGAGATGGCAATATAGGATTCATAGTCCAGCGGCGTATCCCATTGCGACTCTGGCAGGTAGGCGCCCAGCGGGCCGCCCACCTGTATGGCGCGCAGGGGCCGGCCGCTGGCGCTGCCCGCGCCGAAATCGTAAAGCAGCTCGCGCAGGCTGATGCCGAAGGCCTTTTCGACCAGCCCGCCATGCTTGAGGTTGCCCGCCAGCTGGAAGGGCAGGGTGCCTTTGGAGCGGCCCATGCCGTAGTCGCGGTAGAAATCGGCCCCTCGCGCCAGGATGACGGGCACGGTGGCCAGCGAGATCACGTTGTTGATGACGGTGGGCTTGCCGAAAAGGCCGCGTATCGCCGGCAGCGGCGGCTTGGCGCGAACCAGCCCGCGCTTGCCTTCCAGGCTTTCCAGCAGCGAGGTTTCCTCGCCGCAGATATACGCGCCCGCGCCCTTGCGGACTTCGAGATCGAAGGCGCGGCCGCTGCCATGGATGTTGCCGCCCAGCCAGCCGGCGGCGCGGGCGCGGCCGATGGCGTCTTCCATGGTGGATATGGCGTAGGGATATTCGGAGCGGATATAGATGTAGCCGCAGGTGGCCTGCACGGCCAGCCCGGCAATGGCCATGCCTTCTATCAGGGCGTAGGGGTCGCCTTCCATCAGCATGCGGTCGGAGAATGTGCCGGAATCGCCTTCGTCGGCATTGCAGACGATGTATTTCTGGTCGGCGGCGGTCGCCATCACGGTTTTCCATTTGATGCCGGTCGGGAAGGCCGCGCCGCCGCGGCCCCGCAGGCCTGAATCCACCACGGCGTCGACGATGGCGGCGGGCGTCATGGCCAATGCCTTTTCCAGACCCTGCAGCCCGCCGTGGCACTGGTAGTCGTAAAGGCTGAGGGGATCGGTGATGCCGACCCGGGCGAAGGTCAGGCGCTCCTGGTTCTTGAGATAGGGGATGTCCGCGGTCAGGCCGTGGGCCAGCGGGTGCGGCTTGCCCTGCAGCCAGCCGGCCTCGAACAGGCCGGCGACATCGGCGGCTTCGACGGGGCCGTAGGCCACCCGGCCGGCGGGGGTTTCGACCTCGACCAGGGTTTCCAGCCACAGCAGGCCGCGCGAGCCATTGCGCACGATGTCTATATCGAGCCCGCGGCGCTGCGCTTCCCGGGCAATGGCATGGACCAGTTCATTGGCGCCCACGGCGATGGCGGCGCTGTCGCGGGGGACGAAAATCCGGATGGCCTGATTCATTTCCACACCCCTTCGGCCTGCAGCAGCTGGTCCAGCTTGGCCGGCGTCATGCGCGCGTGGGGCTGGCCGTTGATCATGACCGTGGGCGACTGGGCGCACAGGCCCAGGCAGTACACCGGTTCGAGGCTGACGGCGCCACTGGCGGCCGTGCTGTGGAAATCACAGCCCAGCTTGTGCCTGGCGTATTCGGCCAGCGCCTCGCCGCCCATGGACTGACAGGCTTCGGCGCGGCAGACCTCGAGCACCACCGGCGCCGCCGGGGTGTCGCGAAAGTGCGGATAGAAGCTGATGACGCCGTGGATTTCGGCGCGCGACAACTGCAGGCCTTCGGCCAGCACCGGCACGGCGGCTGCGGGAATGCAGCCGAGGGCATGCTGTATGGCGTGCAGGATGGGAAGCAGGCTGCCCGGCTGGCCTTCATGGCGCTGCAGCACCTGGCGCGCAAGCTGTTGCACGGCCGCATCGGGCGGGATGAAGTCATTGACGGCGGGCGGCATGGACATGGCGCTATCCTTGAAAAGTAAAGGGGCAGGCTGATTGATATTTTGTCTCTTATATGCATAAATTTGCATATTTATTAATTCTGGATTTAGAGTAATCTACCCTCGATAAGTGATTCTATCAATAGGAAAAAATTCACATATATGGGGCGCTCTTTATATGCAATTGAAAACATATTAATAAGACTAATGGGGCGAGGAGATAAATGACTTATAAATTCAAAGCCCGTCTGAGTTCCGAATGGGCGCTGGAAAAACCGTCGGGCGCGGTATTGCCTTTGAGCGAGGTCATCAGGCTGCTTGCCGCCGTCGACGCCACCGGGCATATCGCCGGCGCCTGTAAGGCCTGCGGGGTGTCGTACCGGCATGGCTGGGGCCTGCTGCGCAACGCCGAAAAGGAATTCGAGGCGCCGCTGCTCGAAACCTCGCGCCGGCAGGGCACCAAGCTGACCGCGTTCGGGCAGCACCTGATCTGGGCCAACCGGCGCGTCGATGCGCGCCTGATGCCCACCCTGGAAAGCATGGCGTCCGAACTCCAGGAGGAGCTCGAGCGCCTGTATCCCGAAAGCCAGCCGCGCCTGCGCCTGCATGCCAGCCACGGCTTTGCCGTGGAAGGCTTGATGCAGCTGGCCAACGGCCTGGACATGCTGCCCCTGGAATTGCGCTACCGCACCGCGATCGAAGCGCTGGCGTCGCTGGACCGCGGCGAGTGCGACCTGGCCGGCTTCCAGGTGCCGGTGGGCGAATTCGAAGCGCCCATCCTGCAGCGCTACAATGAATGGCTGGATCCGGACCGGCACAGGCTCATCCATTTGGCGGTACGCAATACCGGCATGTTCGTGCAGGCGGGCAACCCCAAGAACATCACTTCGGTGGCCGACCTGGTCAAGCCGGACGTGCGTTTCGTCAACCGGCAGATCGGCTCCAGCACGCGCTCGCTGGTGGGACTGATGCTCAAGCAGCTGAATATCGACACCACGCGGGTGCAAGGCTTCGACAGCAGCGAATTCACGCATATGGCGATCGCGGCGCACATCGCCAGCGGCATGGCCGACGCGGGCATAGGGGTCGAGACGGCGGCATGGCGCTGTGGCTTGTGGTTCATTCCGCTGGCCAAGGAGCGCTACTTCTTCGCCGTCCATCGCGATACGCTCAATGCGCCGCAAATGCAGCGCCTGCTGGATCTGATGAAGGGCGAGCAGTACCGGGAGTATGTGGCGCAGCTGGTAGGCTATGACGCCAGCTGTCTGGGCAGCGTGCAGACGCTGGAAGAAGCCTTTGGCGCGGCATTCACGAAATCGCTGCCGAGCGCCCGCAGAGAGTTTATGATTAAGCCATGAGCAAAGTGATTTTCCATGCGGACTCCCGTTACGCTGCCATTGCTGCGGCGCCATCGGCGGCGCCCGGGGCGGGCGCGGCGTTGCTGGACGCCAGGCGCCGTCCCTTGCGCGATCTGCGCATTTCGGTAACCGACCGCTGCAATTTCCGCTGTACGTATTGCATGCCGCGCGAAGTGTTCAACGCCCACCATGAATTCATGCCGCATGGCGCCTTGCTCAGCTTCGAGGAAATCACGCGCGTCGCGCGCGTGGCGGCGCAGCTGGGCGTGCAGAAAATCCGCTTGACCGGGGGCGAGCCGCTGCTGCGCAAAAGCCTGGAAGCGCTGGTCGAAATGCTGGCGCGCCTGAGCACCCCGCAGGGGCGCCCGCTGGAAGTGACGCTGACCACCAACGGCACCTTGCTGGCGAAAAAAGCCCAGGCTCTCAAGGACGCCGGGCTGAGCCGCGTGACGGTCAGCCTCGATGCGCTGGATGACCACATGTTCGAACGCATGAGCGACAGCCAGGTCAGCGTCAAAAGGGTACTGGAAGGAATAGATGTAGCGGCGCGCGTCGGCCTGCCGGTCAAGGTGAACATGGTGGTGCGCAAAGGCCTGAACGACGGACAGATCCTGCCCATGGCCCGCCATTTCCGCCATTCGGGCCACATCCTGAGGTTTATTGAATTCATGGATGTGGGCAGCACGAATGGCTGGAACCTCCGGGAAGTCCTGACCGGCGCGGAAATCCTGCAACGGATAGCCGCCGAATTTCCGCTGGAGCCGGTGCAGGCCGGCTACCGCGGCGAGGTGGCCAATCGCTGGCGCTATGCCGACGATGGCGGTGAAATAGGCCTTATCACCAGCATGTCGCAGCCGTTTTGCGGGGATTGCACGCGCGCGCGCCTGTCGCCCGAAGGCAAGTTGTTCCTGTGCCTGTTCGCGTCGCAGGGCCATGACCTGCGGGCTCTGTTGCGCGGCGGCGCCGGCGACGGCGAAATCGCGGCGCGGCTGGCGGGGATATGGTCCGCGCGCGACGATCGTTATTCGGAGCTGCGCGGCCGCGCAACGCAGGCCGAGGAAAAAATCGAAATGAGCTACATCGGCGGATGATAGCCCGGAGCGACCTGGCGGGTCTTATCCTGGCCGGCGGCCAGGGCCGGCGCATGCGGGCGGCCCCGGACGCGCAAGCGGTGGAAAAAGGCTTGCTGGAACTCGACGGCCTGCCCTTGATCGAGCATGCCCGGCGTTTCCTGGCGCCCCACGTGGGGCGGATCCTGGTCAGCGCCAATACGCAGCTGGATGCCTATGCGCAATATGGCGCGGTGGTGCCCGACGACCCGGCCCTGGGCGCCTATGCGGGACCGCTGGCGGGGGTCGCCAGCGCGCTGGGGCGCTGCGGGTTTTCCTGGCTGCTGGTGATGCCCGTCGACGTGCTCCAGCCGCCGCCCGATCTGGCGCGGCGCCTGGGCGCCGCGGTCGGCCTCGACGGTCCGCGCATTGCCTATGCCAGCACCGCGCAGGGTGTGCATCCCCTGTGCATGGTGCTGCATTGCAGCCTGAGGCAGAGCCTGTATGACTTCCTGCAGGCGGGCGAGCGCAAGGTGCAGCTGTGGCAGCAGCGCAATGGCGCCGTGCCGGTCGTGTTCGACGGCGCGGGCGACGCCTTTTTCAATGTCAATACGCCGCAGGATCTGGCGCGCGCCAGGGCCCGGCCGGACTAGCCGGCGCGCGATCGCTTCAGGCCAGCCAGTGCTGCAGGTCGTAATAGGGCACGACGTCGCCGTCCCGCACGACCGTATTGGCGGGAATGCGGGCGAAGCCGGTGGCCCAGGGCAGGGAGCTGATGATGCCCGAGCCTTGCTGCGCATAGGGCTTGAGCAGCGGCTGGCCCTGGGCATTGAATTCGGCGCGCACCCGCAGGAATTCTTCGCGCTTGTCGTTGAATGACTTGACGGTGGCGAGCCTGCCGTATTGCACATCGGGCGTGATCTGCGCGCGCCCTTGCATGCCGCGTATCAGCGGCGACACCAGCACGGCGAAAACCGCGAAGGCCGATACGGGGTTGCCGGGCAGGCAGACTATGGGCTTGGCATGGGCGTGGGCCAGGGCTACCGGCTTGCCCGGCTTCATGCAGACGCGCCACAGGTCCAGCGTGCCGCCATATTGCTCGATGGCGGGCTTTACCAGGTCTTTTTCGCCGACCGACACGCCGCCCGCGGTCAGGATCAAGTCGCAATCGGCGAGCAGCGTCGAAAACGCGGCCTGCAGGGACTCCTGCGTGTCCATGGCATGCAGCACGTGCACGACGCTGGCGCCCATGTTCTGGACCAGGCTCGCCAGCATCGTGCCGTTGGAGTTGTAGATCTGCTGGTTGGCGCGCGGCTGCCCGGGCTGGATGAGTTCGTCGCCGGTGGTCAGTATGCCGACTTTCAGCCGGGCGTAAACCGTCACTTCGGCATAGCCCTGGGATGCCAGCAGGGCCATTTCGGCGGCGCGCATCAGGCTGCCTTTCGGCAGCATCTGGTCGCCCGTGCGTATGTCTTCGCCGCGCAGGCGCATGTGCGAGCCCTTGGGGGGCAGTTGCCTGATCTCGAACTGGTTGTCGATTTCGATGCCGTCCTCCTGCATCACCACGGTATCGGCGCCTTCGGGTATCAGGCTGCCGGTGAACAGCCGTATGGCATTGCCTTGCTGCAGCGCCTGCGGCTGTTCGCCCGCGAAGCAGCGCTGCTGGACCGGAAAGCGCCGGCCGGGGGCGTAGTCGGCGTAATTGATGGCATAGCCATCCATGGCGCTGTTGTCGGCCGGGGGGAGATCCAGCGTGGCGAACAGGGTCTGGGCCAGAATGCGGCCCCGGGCCTCGTGCAGCGGGCAGCTTTCGCTGATGCTTGGAGGCTTGCCGGCGGCGGCGAGGCGGGATTGGGCGACATCGAAATCAAGCATGGCGGAGACGCAAAAAAAGGGGTTTGCAAACGGAGCGCGGCCGCGGGGCGGCCGGCGCTATTTTCCTATGTGCCGGCAAGATAGTGGGTACCGAAGTTGCACGGCCGGTGCGTGCTGTCGAGCTGTTCCTTGATGATGCCTTCCCACGCGGTCCTGCAGGCGCCGGTCGAACCCGGCATGCAAAAGACCAGCGTATCGTTGGCCGAGCCGGCAAAGGCGTCGGATTGCAGGGCCGAACTGCCGATGTCCAGGTAGGACAGGTGCCGGAACAGTTCGCCGAAGCCGGCGAAGGTCAGGTCCAGCAGCGGCATGACGGCGGCGGCGGTGGATTTCCCGTGGGTGTAGCCCGTGCCGCCATTGGCCAGGATGATTTGTATGGCGTCGTCGGCGATCCAGTCGCTGAAGACTTTGCGCAGCTGGTACAGATTGCCCTGGCTGACGGCGCGTTTCACGCAGCGGTGCCCGGCCGCCGCCAGGCTGTCGGCCAGGTAGTCGCCGGAAGTATCGCTGGACGCGTCGCGGCTGTCGGAAATGGTGAGAACGGCGCAGTTCAATGAAACCGCTGGCTTGCTGGTGTCGGCTTTGCTCATCGATGTCCTTCAGGCTTGGCTGGGCGTGTCCCATTGTTCGGTTTTATGCTGGTCGGCTTCGTGCTGCTGGACCCAGAATTGTTCGCCGCTGGCCAGGGTCTCGCGTTTCCAGAAAGGGGCGCGGGTTTTCAGGGCGTCGATAAGGTATTCGCAGGCGGCGAACGCGTCGCCGCGATGCGCGCTGGCCACGGCGACGAAGACGATCTGGTCCTTCAGGCGCAATTCGCCGACCCTATGCACCACCACGCAGTCCAGCACATTCCAGCGCGATTGCGCGGCGGCGCACAGCGCTTCGATTTCCCGTTCGCACATGCCGGGGTAGTGCTCCAGGAAGAGGGACCGCGTGGGGGCGTTTTCGGCGTAGTCGCGCACGTATCCGGTAAAGCTGACGATAGACCCCGCCTTGCCCGCGGTGCCGCTGCGCAGGCGCGCCGCCAGGGCTGCGGCGTCGAAATCGGCTTCCTGTACGATGACCATGGCCTATCCTCCGGTAACCGGCTCGAAGACGGCGACCTCGTCGCCCGGTTCGATGAGGCGGTCGTGGCCCACGTGATATTGGTTGACGGCGAGCTTGAGCCGTTTGACGGGGGCCAGTTGCGGGTAGCGGGATTCCAGCTGGGCGAGCCAGTCGGCGCCCGTCAGCGCCCGGGCCAGCGGCCACTGTTCCTCGCGGATTCTGGTCAGTTCGGCCACCTGCGCGAAATACAGGACCTTAATCGTTGTGCCATTCGCCACTTTTGCCTCCCGACTTGTAGCGCAGCCTGATATGTTCGAGCACTATGCCTTTGTCGGCGGCCTTGCACATATCGTAAATGGTCAGGGCCGCGACGCTGCATGCCATCATGGCTTCCATTTCGACGCCGGTCTTGTAGTCGCTGCGGCAGGTCGTCGTGATGACTATGCTGTGCGTGGCGTCGTCCGGAAAGAATTCTATGCCAACGAAGCTCAAGGGCAGGGTATGGCACAGCGGAATGAGCTCGGCGCAGCGCTTGGCCGCCAGCACCCCGGCCACCCGGGCGGTATTGAGGACTTCGCCTTTGGCGTTGGCCTGGGCCGACAGCAATTGGTAGGCGCCGGCGCCCATGCGGACCCGGCCTTCGGCGATGGCGCTGCGCCGGGTGTCGGCTTTGCCGCCGACATCCACCATGCGCACCTGGCCTGATTCGTCGAGATGGCTGAGTGCGGCGCGGCCCGTGGGAGTATTGCTCATTGCGGTATATCGAAGGACATGATGACCGTCCTATGATATACGATTCCTGCGCGGGCGGAAGCCCGCCGGCCCGGCCCGCGGCGAGCCGGGCGTTCAGGTGGTGTCCAGGGCCTTTTCCACATCCCCGTACTGGATGCTTTTATCGCTGTGGAAGCCATGCATCAAGGCCTGGAACTTGGCGCCGCCCCTGGCCGACCGGGCTGCCACGAGTTTTCTGCCTTCGAGCATGCCGAGCTCGAACAGGGCGTCGAATTCGCTCAATGCGTAGCCATGCTCGGCGGCATAGCGCATGAGATGGCTTCTGGCGGTCTTGCGGTGCTTGTGGCGGTCTTCTTCGGTGGCGCCGGCGGCATCGGCCGCGCCATTGGCCGCGCCGCACATCAACACCCATTGATCGAGGGAGATGTCGCGCTCGAGGCGGGAAGCGGCGTACGCGCTTCCCAGCAGCGACATGGAAAGGATGGCGGCGGATAATTTGGGCAGTATCAAAGTAAACTCCTGTTTGTGCGGAGCGATTCGAGGCTGTTTGCGGATTGCGGCAAGGCCTTCTTCTGGGTGCTAGGATGCCACACATTTTCGGCGCGTATCATTACGAAACTGTTAATGAACCGGATCGTTTTGTAATTTGGATATGTAGTTCCGGCATAACCGGCTTGTGGCCGGCGTATGATTGCAGTTCCAGACGGCGCCTTTCGGCGCCTTTCCTTCTATAAGCAATACCTGTGGAGAACGCTTATGTCTATTCAAATCGGTGACCGGGTGCCGGACGGCACATTGGGCGAATTCATTGAAACCGCGACCGAGACATGCGCCATTGGTCCCAACAATTTCCAGGTCGCCGATCTGGTCAAGGGAAAAACCATTGCCCTGTTCGCCGTGCCCGGAGCCTTCACGCCCACGTGCTCGGCCAAGCACTTGCCGGGCTATCTGGAACTGAGCGATCAGCTCAAGGCCAAGGGCGTGGACGAGATCTGGTGCGTGGCGGTGAACGACCCCTTCGTCATGGGCGCCTGGGGGCGCGACCAGGGCGTGGACGGCCGTGTGCGCATGCTGGCCGATGGCAGCGCGGCCTGGACCCGCCAGATGGGCCTGGACTTCGACTTGTCGGCGCGCGGCCTGGGCGTGCGCTCGCAGCGTTATTCGGCCTTGATCGTGGATGGCGTCGTCAAGCAGCTGAATGTCGAGAAGGCCGGCCAGCTTGAAGTCAGCGACGCCCGGACCCTGCTGGACCAATTGGCATAGTCTTCGTTCACTTCCTGGATCTGCGACCCTTGTGATAAAGACGATCGCTTCATTTTTTTCGCTTTATCTGGCCACATTGCTGTTGTTGGTCGGGTCGGGGCTCTTCAACACCTATCTGGGCCTGCGGCTGACGGCCGTATCCGTATCGGAGGTATGGGTAGGGGCCCTGATCGCGGTTTACTACCTCGGCCTGGTCTTTGGCGCGCGCATAGGCCATAAAGTCATCATCCAGGTCGGGCACATACGCGCCTATGCGGCTACTGCCGCCATAGTCACGGTGACTGTCCTGGCTCTGGCCCTGGTGGACAACCTGTGGGTATGGCTGGGGTTGCGCTTTGTGGCCGGCGTCGCCATGGTCACCCAGTTCATGGTGCTGGAAAGCTGGCTGAATGAACAGACGGAAAACCATCAGCGCGGCCGCGTGTTCGCCTTCTACATGGTGTGCTCCAGCATGGGAACCGTGCTGGGGCAGCTGGCGCTGATGCTTTTTCCCAAGCTCGACTACGAGCCGCTGGTCTTCGTCGCCATCTGCTCGGCGCTGTGCCTGGTGCCGGTCGCCCTGACGCGCCGCCTGCATCCCGCCCTGCAGGTTCCCGCGCCCATACAGATCAAATACTACCTGTCGCGGGTGCCCCTGTCCCTGACGGTGCTGTTCGTCGCCGGCACGATAGTCGGGGCGTTCTATGGCCTGGCGCCTGTATATGCGGTCAAGCAGGGCTTGTCCAGCAACCAGGTCGCCATGTTCCTGGCCGCGGCCGTGGCATCGGGGCTGGTATTCCAGTGGCCGGTGGGCTGGCTGGCCGATCGCATAGACCGGGTGGGGATGATACGCGTGAACGCGCTCATCCTGTGCGTGGTTTCCATCCCCTTGTGGGGCTGGTGGAGCTTTCCGTATTGGGCGCTGCTGCTGTTTTCCTGCGCCTTCGGCATATTGCAGTTCACCCTTTATCCTCTGGGGGCCGCCTTCGCGAACGACAACGTCGACCCGGAGCGGCGCGTCGGCCTGAGCGCCATCCTGTACATGGTGTATGGGCTGGGGGCCTGTGTCGGGCCGCTGATTGCCGGCTTGTTGATGCGCGAACTGAATCCCAGCGTCTATTTCATCTTCGTTTCGGCCAGCGCCGCCGTGCTGGTGATATTCATCCGGCCGCAGCGGGTCACCGGCGCCAATCGCAGCGAGGACGCGCCAACCCATTTCGTGCCTATGTCCGACAGTCTGCAAAGCTCCAATGTGGTCGCCGCGCTGGACCCGCGCGTCGACCTGGAAAGCGACGTGTCGCACGACCCCGTGCAGGACGGGGATGCGGACCCGAAGAAGGAAATCATGCCGGCGCCGTGAGCGCGCGCGGCACGGGTTGCCGCGACCTTATTTCGGAATCAGCACGATGATGGCCGCGATGGCCAGAGCTATGCCCAGCGCATTTACCCACGATAGCTTTTCCTTGAACAGGCCGGCGCCGACCAGCGTGCCCAGCGATATCACGCCTATGTTCATGGCCGAGAAAACCAGGGTGGGATTTTGCGGGAAGACCTGGTGGGCGCGGATGTAGAAATAGATATTGCCGAAATTGAGCAGGCCCAGCAGCGCGCCCGCCACGATATTGCGGCGCGCCCAGGCGGTGCGCCGGGCGAGCAGATACAGGAAGATGAGCACGCCGGCCAGGGCAAAGGCCACGAACAGGCTGCTGGAAAACACGGCGCCGCTTTTGGCGAGCTGCTTGAACAGGATGTCTATGGCGCCGTAGCCCACCCATACCGATAACAGCAGCGCCACCGCCGTGCCGCTGCCGCCCGCCGCGCCGGCCTGGCGCGGCCGGGCCAGCAGGCAGCCAAGCGCGGCCAGGGCGACGGCGATTCCGGCCATTTTGCTGCCCGACAGGGCTTCGCCGAACAGCAGGAAGGCCGCCATCAGCGGAATGAAAAGCGAAAGCCGCTGCGCGGCGTCGCTCAGCACGATGCCCGCGTGGCGCACGGCGCCGGCCATGGCCAGGAAAATGGCCGGCAGCAGCACGCCCAGCGCTATCAATACCCACCATGGCGTGCCTGGGTCCAGCAAGGACGCCGGGTGAGGGCGCAGGATGAGCAGGCACAGGCTGGCCGCCACCGCGTAGTTGACCGCGATGGCCTGCTCGATCTGGAGGTTCTGCCGGCGGGCCATTTTCAGCAGCACCGACACGGCGACGCTGCACGCCACGCTGATAATCAAGGTATACATAAAAATCCGGTTCTTCTATTGCTTTGCTGCGCGGCGCCTGGTTTGTGTGCTTACAAGGCTGCGGTCAGGCCGAGCCGTTCGAACAGCGCCTTGTCCTGCAACAGTTGCGGGTTGCCGGTGGTAAGCAGCATGTCGCCGTAGAAAATCGAGCCGGCGCCCGCCATGAAGCAGAGGGCCTGCATGGTGTCGCTCATTGCTTCGCGCCCGGCCGAGAGCCTTACCACGGCCTTGGGCATGGTGATGCGGGCCACGGCAATGGTACGGACAAACTCGAAGGGGTCGACGGCCGGCGTGTCGCTCAAGGGGGTGCCCTCCACCTTGACCAGGTTGTTGACCGGCACCGACTCGGGATAGGGCGAAAGATTGGCAAGCTGGGCGATCAGGCCGGCGCGTTCGCGGCGCGATTCGCCCAGCCCGATGATGCCGCCGCAGCAGACATTGATCCCGGCGGACCGCACGCGCTCCAGGGTATCGAGGCGGTCCTGGTAAATGCGTGTGGAAATGATGTTGCCGTAGAACTCGGGCGAGGTATCCAGGTTGTGGTTGTAATAGTCCAGGCCGGCGTCGCGCAGCCGCTGCGCCTGCCCGTCCTTGAGCATGCCGAGGGTGACACAGGTTTCCAGGCCCATGGCTTTCACCGCCCCGACCATTTCGGTCACGGCGTCGAGCTGGCGCGCGGTCGGGGAGCGCCATGCGGCGCCCATGCAGAAGCGCTGGGCGCCGCCTTCCTTGGCTTTCGCGGCGGCTTCCAGCACTTGCGCCAAAGGCATGAGCGGCTCGGCTTCGACCTGCGTGTCGTAGCGCGCCGACTGCGGGCAGTAGGAGCAGTCCTCGGAGCAGCCGCCGGTCTTGATGGACAGCAGGCTGGACAACTGCACCGCGTTGGGCTGATGGTGCTTGCGGTGCTGGGTCTGGGCCCGGAAAAGCAGGTCCAGGAAGGGAAGCTCATAGAGATCCACGATTTTTTGCACGGTCCAGCGGGGAACGGCGGCGGCTGCCGGGGATAGGGGTGTCAGGGTAGTCTGGGTCACAATCATGCTCGATTAGGGGGCTGCGCCATAGGTCTGGCCTATGGTAGGGCTAGGCGCAGGGCCGCGGCAAGATGGATGTTGCGGCGCGAACGACTGTAAAAGAGCGTAGTTAGCGTAATTTTCGCCGATAATCGCGCAATTTGCCTGGATCGCTTGTCGAAGAGCCGTCAATCCGGCGCCAGGCGGAATTGTGTCCGATTGTTATATCCGCGGCTGCCCGGTCCACACCAGTTCCGGCACCGCGTCCCTATCGGCATATACGAAAGCCAGCTGGCGAAATCGCCGGGCCAGCGCCTGCCCCTGCGAGCGGCTGATTCCCAGCACCGCCACAGTGGGCTCGGAAGGCCCGTCGCCGTCCGCCGCGCTATTTTCTCCATTGAAACAGGGCAGCCCCAGCGCGCGGACGGCCCGCCGCAGCGATTGCTGGGCGCGGCGGTTTTCATGGTCGGAAGCCGTGATGGCGCAAGGATTGAAAGCGGTGAGTATGGCAATGCCGGGCTGGCCGTATTGCGTCAGCAGCGCGGCCAGCCCGGCGCTGTGCCGCCCGATGCGCAGGGTGAGGCGGGCGCCGGGCGCATGCACGGCGTAGTTGGCGTTCTGGAACGCGGCGAGCAGGGCTTTATTGATCTGTATCAAAAGCAAATCCAATAGTCGGCGCCGCCGCGGGCGGCGCTTGATATGTATCAAAATTCTTCATGGCTTCCCCTTTCACAATGGTCCCACATAACCCTACGTCAAACATGGAGAATAGAATGCAGCTACGTTTACGCAATGTCGTCCTGGCTTGTCTGGTGACCTCCGGCGCTTTCGCCGCGGCCCCGGCGGCGGCCCATGAAGCCGGGGATTGGCTGCTGAAAGCCGGCGTTACGCATGTCAAGCCCAAGTCCGATAATGGCGATGTCCTGGGCAATGTGCAACTGGACGTCGGCAACAGCACCCGCCCCAGTTTCACCCTGACCTATATGGCGACCCGCAATATAGGGGTCGAACTGCTGGGCGCCTTCCCGTTCAAGCACGATATCGGCGCCCAGGGCGTGGGCAATATCGGCTCCACCAAGCACCTGCCGCCCACGCTCAGCCTGCAATGGCACTTCCTGCCCGATGCCCGGGTGCAGCCTTATGTGGGCGTGGGCCTGAACTACACCACTTTCTTCAGCACCAAGAGTTCGCTGGGCGATCTGGACCTGGCCGATTCCTGGGGCCTGGCCGGGCAGGTGGGCGTCGATGTCAAGCTGAATGAACGCTGGTTCCTGAACGCCGATATGCGCTATATCGACATTTCCTCGAAAGTGAAACTGAACGGCCAGCGGATAGGCAAGGCCCAGATCGACCCGTGGGTCGCCACGGTCGGCGTCGGCTACCGCTTCTAGGGCCGGCCCGCGATTTCGGCGGCGGCGATCGCCGAGGCGGGAAGCATGGCGCCGTGGCCCAGGCCTGGAAATTCGCGATAATCCACTCGCAGTCCTGGCCTGCCAGCCAGGACGGCAGCCAGGCTGCGCAGGTCGCCCGCGGTGGCGCGCGGGGCTGCGCCGGGCGAACGCAGGCTTTCGGCGGCGCCCGCCATCAGATGCAGTTCGGCTGGATGTTTGCCGCAACATGGCGCGGCATCCAGCGACAGCATGCTTTGCGCCATAAAGGGGGCGTGCCACCACAAGGACGGGCTGGCCGCCACATAGCGCTGGAAGGCGCCCGGCCGGGCGCGCAATGCATGCAGCACGAACAAGCCGCCGTAGGAATGTCCATACAGGGTCTGGCGGGTGTCATCGACGGGCGCGGCGGCGCGCACCAGGGGCTTGATGCGCAGCTCGATCAGGTCCAGCAAGGCATCCGCTCCGCCATTGCGGCGCTGCGCCGCCCGGGGATCGGGCGTGCCGTCGTCGCCGGCGCCAGGCAGGCGCGGCGTGTAGTCCCAAGCCCGCGCATCGCCATCCAGGCGAGCCTCCACGTCATAGCCTATGCCCACCAGCACCGCGCGGCGGGCCAGATCGCCGCGTCCGGCCGCCGCCAGCGCCTGGAAGGCCGCATTGCCGTCCAGCATATAAAGCACCGGCCAGCCTTGCGCCGGCGCCGCGCCTTGGGGGTAGGCTAGATACAGGCGCAGCGCGCGCCGTCCATCGCCGCGCGGCAGCACGATTTGCTGGACCACGCCCAGGCGGCCCAATTGCGCGCGCAGCTGGGCCGGCGGAACGCCCGCGCTTTCGCTCGGCCGGGCCGTCGCGGCGGGCGCTGCCATCAGCAGCGCCCAGCATATGAAGAAGAATGTGGCAAGGGAGAGCGGCATCGCGCGGCGGCGGGAATGAACAATTTGCATGGATAAAGGCCGGTAGGGATAAGCCGGCTCAGGGCCGGCGATCGGCCGCCACTCCCAGCCTGAGCCAGCAGGGCAGCACCTCGTTTTCAAAGTCCGCCAGCGCGTGGGCGAAGGCCGCTGTCGGCCTGGCCGGCAGCGCCGCCGAAAGGCGCCGCCAAGCCTGCCAGGCCCGGTCGGCGATGGGTGCGGCGCCGCTGCCGGCGCCTTCATGCAGCGCCAGCCAGGCCGCCATCTGCGCCAGGCTGGCGCTGATGGCGCTGCCCAGGGCCGGCGCTGCCAGCCATTGTATCGGCCGGCCTTGCAAGGCGGCGCGGCACAAGGCCAGGTTCAGCGCCTGCGCCGGCCGGGGATCGGGCGCAGCGTGCAGTATCGGATGGGCTATGCCGGCGCCTGCCAGCAGTTGAAAGGCCGCATTCAGTTCGCCGGGCTGCGCCGCATAGGACGGCCACGCGGCGCAGCGATCATAGCGGATGGCCTCTCGCGCCAGCGCCTGGCGCAAGGGGCCGAAATAGGGTGCCGATACGGCAGCCAGGGCCCGCGCGTCGGCCGCCTGATCCCGCGGCGCGGGAAGGCGGTGCAGGCGCTGCCGCAGCAGCGCCTGGCGATGGGCCGGCTCGTCCAGGCGCGGCGGACCGCCAACGCGCTGGTAAATGTCATGGCGCAACGCCTGATTGGCGGCAAATGCCCTGGCGCTCTCGCGCAGCGCGGCACCCGGCAGGCCGGCCAGCAGCGGGCCGGTTTGCGCGGGAAGGGCGATGGCGTCGATATTGTCAGCCGGCTGGGCGGCGCCCAGCCAGGAGCAGCCGCCATCAGTCCAGTCGCCTACGACCTGCCCCACATGCTGGACTTGCCAGTGCTCGGCCAGCAGGTCGTGGACCAGGTATGCCGGGTCGCGGCCGGCGGCGTCATCCAGCGCCCCAAGCAGCTCGGGACGGCTGGCCAGCCAGGGGGCGCCGGCATGGCCCAGCGCCCGCAATTGCGCCAGCGCCGTGGCGGCGCGCCGGGGGGCATCGCCATCCGCGGCGCGCGCATATTCGCGCAGCAGGTTACGTACAGGCACCATTTCGGTCATGCCCGGATAGCATGGGTAGCTCAGGTACACCAGGCCGCCGGGCGCCAGGAAGCGCCGCACGAATGCGCGTATGGCCTGCTGATTGGATGGCGAAACCCAGGCGTAGACGCCTGTCAGGACGATATAGTCGTAGGGTTCGCGCTGCCCCGCGGGCGCCTGCGCCAGGTCGGCAAAACTGCTCTGCTGGAAGCTCAGGTTGCCCAGCGCCGCGCTGGCGGCCCAGGCCCGGCCGGCCGAGATATGGGCGGGGTTGAAGTCCACCGCATGGAAGGCGGCATGCGGGTTGGCGGCGGCCAGCAGGGCGGCCCCCAGCCCCGGGCCGCAGCCCAGTTCGCACCAGCGGTAGGGGCGCGACGGGTCGGGGGCGCTGCGGCCCAGGCCGCCGGCCACGAAGTGCAGCCAGGCGGGCGCGGTGCCGCGGTGGAAGCGTTCGGCATAGCCGACTTCGCCGGTATAGCCGTCCAGGTCAGCTTGCATCTTGGGTAAGCCGCTGCGCGGGCCTCGGTTAGGGGGTGTGCCGCCCCTGCTTAGAACGAAGCCGTCATGGTAGCGTAATAAGCCCGCCCTGGTTCGTTATAGGTGGCCGCTCCCGCCGAACTGGCATTGCCTTCCCGATATAATTTCTTGTCGAACAGATTGGCAACGCCGACGCGAAAGCGCAAGTTCTTGTTGACTTCATAGCCCGCGCTCAAGCCGGCCAGCGCATAGGGGCTGATGGTGTCGAGCGCCTCGCCGGTCAATGCTTCCCCGGTGCGCACATTGAACGATGGGCCTGTCTGCTTGCCGTAATAAGTGACGTTGGCCTGGAACGACAGCTTGGAGCTATAGATCCAGTCCAGCGTGCTGTTGATGGTGTATTCGGGAATGACGCTAAGCGGTTCGCCCGTGGACTTGTTCTTGGACTCTATCATGTAGGTGAAGTTGGTGTTCCAGTCCAGGCTGGGCGTGAGGGGCAGGAACAGATTGCCTTCCACGCCTTCGACCACGGCCTTGCCGCTGTTGGACCATTGCAGCACGCGAGCGCCGTTGGGCAGGCGGTACAGCACGCTGGTGTCGGCCACGATCTTGTTCTTGTAGTCATTGCGGAAATAGGCCGCGCTGGCGCGCCAGGTTCCTGGGTCGTACTCGAAGCCTATTTCCTTGTTGACGCTGATTTCGGGAGCCAGGTCCTCGTTGCCGACCAGGTAGCAGCCCTGCGAATTGGTCTCGGAAGCCAGGCAGCCGTTGCCCATGCTGTAGAGCAGGTAATTGGGGTTGGACTGGTACAGATTGGGCGCTTTGTAGGCGCGCGCGATGCCGCCTTTGAGCCGCAAGGTATCCGTGGCGTCGAACGACGCGTTCAGGCTGGGGCTCCAGTTGCTGCCGAATTCGCTGCTGTGATCCAGGCGCACACCCGGCGTCAATGTGGTGCGATCGCCGGCTTCGATGTTGTCTTCCAGGAAGATCGCATAGCTGTCTTGTTCTGTTTTCGGGTCGCGGTTGCCCTGGCCCGTGTTGCCGATGCTGCCGCTGGTATAAGTTTGCCGCGTGCCGGATGGGTCGTCCAGGGTCTCGCGCAGCCATTCCGCGCCCACGGTGGCAACCTGCTTGAAGCCCAGGTCGAAGGGCAGGTTGATTTCCCCGGCGGCCCGCAGGTTTTTCAGTCTTGCCGTGTCCCATCCCAGGTCCGTCGGCGCGCCTTCCGGTCCGCCCGCCAGGCCTTCCGCCTGCCGCGCATTGCGCGTGTAGTCGTACCCGAGCGACGCGCGCGATGTGCCCCATTCATAGTCGCCGCGGTGCGTCAGCGCGAAGTTCTCGCGGTACATGACATTGGTTTCTTCCCCGTACAGGCTGTCGGAGAATTCGCTGTTGGCGTTGTTCATGGTGTCGCCCGCATACCGATTACCCTGGCGGCTGAAGCCGAGGTCCAGGTCCACGGTGTTGCTGCGGTCGGGCCGCCATGAGAAGAGCGCGTTCATGTCCTTGTTGACGACGCCCTCGCGCCCCGATGTGCTCGGGTCGCCGGTGACGCCGGCAGGGGCTCTGCCGGCGTTGATGTCGCGCGCATCGGCCTGGGTCTTGTTGTAGTTGCCGTAAACCCGCATGCTGAGCGTGTCCGTGATGGGACTGGACAAATGCATGTTGACGCGGTTGGTGTTGCCTTCCTTGCTGTCTTCCGGCTGGTTGTGATAATAGGTGATGGACCCGCTGGCCTTGTCGGTCGGACGCTTGGTGATGATGTTCACCACGCCGCCCATCGCGCCCGAGCCATAGCGCGCGGCGGCGGGGCCGCGTATGACTTCGATGCGCTCGACCTCTTCGGCGGGCACCCAGTTGGAGTCGCCGCGCGTATCGCGGTCGCCGTTCCAGCCATAGCGCACTGCATTGCGCGAGGTCGTGGGCTTGCCGTCGATGAGGATCAAGGTATTTTCCGGGCCCATGCCGCGTATGTCGATCTGGCGGCTGTTGCCGCGCGCGCCGCTGGCGCTGTTGCCGGTCAGGTTCACGCCCGGCTCGCGGCGGATGAGGTCGGAGAGGTCATTGACGGGCGGGCGGCGCGCGATCTCTTCGGCGGTGATGACGGACACCCCCAATGATTCCTTGATTTCTTCCTCGGCGGTGCCGAGCACCTGGATGGTTTCCATTTCATGGACCTGGGACGCGCCCTGGGCCTGCGCGCCGGTCTGGGCCAGCGCGGCGCCGGACAGGGCCAGAGCGACTGCGGCGCTCGCGTATTGCAAGGGGAAATGAGTGGCGGGCATGCGTATGTGTTCCTGGCGCGTTTGCGGGTTTGTTGAGAATGATTTCTAATAGCATTTGTCGTTCAGAATTATGTCAGCCATTTCTGGGGGCAGGCACTTCCAGATCACCGAAAACCTTTGCGCTATCCTCATTCCCGTCATGATCCACGCCGCGCCGCTTTTTTCCTCATCCGCCTCCAAGGCCGCCGACATGCCGCTTGCGCAGGCGGCATATGGGCAGGCGCAGCCCGCGGCGCCGCAGTACTACCCGGCAGGGGCGGGCCACGGCTTGTTCGATGGCCTGGTCGAAACGGTCGAGCTTGCCGAGGGGCTGATCCTGCATCGCGTCGATGCGCGCGACATGCAGGGAGTGGCCATTCAAGGCGTCGTGAAGCCGGGCTTGCGGATTGCGCTGGTGGTGGGCGGCAGGGTCGAGGTCAGCATCGGCGGGCACCGATTGCTGCTCGGGCCGCAGGCCGCCGGGCGCTTGCGCGGCGCGGTGATGTCTGTGGCCGAACCCGCCGCTTTCTTGCGGCAATCACGCCGCGGCGACGTGGAGCGCACCGTCAGCCTCACCATGGCCGCGGATTGGCTGGAGAGCCGTCTGGGCGCCGAATCGGCGGCCTGCATGGCGTTCGCGCGGCGCCATTTGTCGGTGTGCCCCTGGCATATCTCGGCGCAGGCGGTGGCCCTGGTCGAACAGATGCTGGGGCCGCCCGCCCTTACGCCTTCCCTGTGGCGCATGTACCAGGAGTCGCGCGCGCTCGATCTGGCGGTCGAGGCGCTCGCGAACCTGGAAGGGGTGGCGCCTGAAATCGCGGCTGCGGGCTTGCGCAAGCGCGACCGGGTGCGCATGGAGCAACTGCGTGATCTGCTGGACAGCGGCCAGGCCGATGCGCTGAGCCTGGACGAGATCGCGCGGCACGTCTGCGTCAGCGCCAATACGCTGCAACGCCACTTCAGCGCGGTGTGGGGAACGACCGTGGTCGCCTATCTGCGTGAATCGCGCCTGGCGCGGGCCCGCCGGGCGCTCGAGCAGGATGGCGTCAGCGTGGCGTATGCCGCGTGGCTGGCGGGCTACTCCAGCCCCGCCAATTTCGCCACCGCCTTCCGGCGCCGCTACGGCATGCGGCCCGGGCTGGCGGCCATGAGCCTGCGCAGGGTCCTCGGGTGCACAGAGTAGCGGGCCGCGACGTCCTGGATGGGCGTATTGCGCTGGATCGACAATATGGCTTCGGCGCATTGGCTGGGCGTCAAGGAGCGCCTTCTGCCCATGTGCTTGCCATTGGCCCGCGCCGCAGCCATGCCTGCCTTGGTGCGCTCACTGATCAATGAACGCTCGAATTCAGCCAGAGCCGCCATCATGTGGAACAGCAGCAGGCCCCCCGAAGTGGTCGTGTCGATGTTTTCCGTCAATGAGACGAAATGGACATTCTTTTTTCCCAGTTTGTCGATGGCGTCCACCAGGTAGCGCAGTGATCGCCCGAGCCGGTCCAGACGCCAGACGACCAGCGTGTTGCCGGGTTTCAGCCTTTTGAGCAGGGCATCCAGGCCGGGCCGGGAGGCTATTGCGCCGGATATGCCCTTGTCCGTGTATATGTAGGCGCACTGCGCCTTCTTGAGCGCCGCGACCTGCAAATCGAGGTTCTGGTCTTCGGTTGAAACTCTTGCGTATCCGTATTTGGTATCCATGATGCTCTTTAATGTATCTACCTCCGACTGTTGCCGCGCCGGTTAAGCCGCAAGCAGCGACGGGGGACGATTGTCTGTTGGGGGGCCGTCCTCGCGGCCTTCTTGGGTAGAAGCGGACGCTGCGCGTATTTCAGGCCCATGCTAGGCGCATCATTCCGGCTGCTTGCGGCAGAGCGCGTGGGCAGCATTGCTAAAGATTGATGGCCGAGACAGTATGGGCGGCTCTTCGCATTGATTCTGGCGGGGGCTATTGCAGCACGAATGGCCTGGGACCAAGCGTTGCAAAATGTTGACAAAAGCGTCCCCTTCTGGCGTCAACGATAACGCAACAAAAAATGTCATATAGGCCACCTTGTTTAGGGCATTTGTCTGATACGGTCGCATCGTGACAGAAGGGGAGCCTTTTGTCCTTTTCCATGCGGAAGCAATGAGGCCAGGCAACAGTGGCAAGGCCTCCTGCGGACCGTGCCGGCCGTGCCGCTGCGGTCCCTTGTGCAAGGGACCGGCATGGCCATGCTGAACGCAAGCCGGCATATGCTGGGGCGGTATGCTGCGCCGCGCGCGGCACGCCATGATTGCGTGCTGATTTACATAAACAATTTATGGGAACTGTCCGATGCCTACGGGCAGGATTTTTATCGCGCCGCCTTCGAGGCGATGCAGGAGCGCTTGTCCCGGCATGGCGTGCAGAGGCGCTCCGTCACGCTTGCCGGCGAATATATCTGCGTCGACTTCCAGGACGCCAAGCCGCCCGGCCGGGGCTACGATGACCTGCTCGCGGAGCATATCAAGGCAAGCCTGTCGTATGAGCCGGTAGTCCAGGGCCGGCACAGCGTCTACCTGGAAGTCCTGGTCGCGTTCGCGGACAGGAACGCGCCGAGTTTCGACAAACTCGTCAAGGCCAGGCCGGTTGCGCCCGGCGCGGTGGCGCCGCCGGATCCCCAGGACCAGGAAAACCGCCGCCGCGCGTATCGGGCGGATATGTCGCTGGCCGGCGATTTTCTTCATGCCCTGGGCGCTGGCCGGATCGCATTGGCCTTCCAGCCGGTCCTGTCCGTCTATGGGGCAAAGCCAGTGCTGTACTACGAATGCCTGCTCAGAAGGCTGGCTGCGCCGGGCGGGGGCGAGGCGGTTTCCTGCGCCGACGATGTCGGGGCTCTGGAGCGCTTGCGCATGGTCGACAGGCTGGATCGCAGCGTGCTGTGGGCGGCCATCCAGATCCTCAAGTCGAACAAGGCCATACACCTGGGGTGCAATGTTTCCGCGCTGTCCATGCAGCACGATTCCTGGTGGCGCTTGTTGTTCGCCCAGTTGTGGCGCGATCCAGGCCTGGCGCGGCGCCTGACCCTGGAAATCACCGAGACCAGCGCGGTTCCACACGTGGACGAGGCCGTGAACCTGATTCATTCCTTGCACCTGTACGGCTGCAAGATCGCGATCGACGATATGGGCGCCGGCTACAGCACGCTGGATTTCGTGGCCAAGTCACGTCCGGATGTGGTCAAGATCGACCAGTCTTTCCTCAGCGGCCCGGGAGGCCGCCCGCGTTCTCCCGAACTGTTGCGCAAGCTGGTCAGGCTATGCGCGGACTACAGCCCCTGCGTCGTCGTCGAGGGGGTCGAGACCGAGGACGACTTGAAGGCCGTCATCAGCTCAGGCGCGAATGCCGCGCAAGGGCTCTTCCTTGGAAAGCCCTCTGTGATGGCCGACTGGCTGCGCGCGCCGGCGCTGGTCCGGGACGCATTCGGGCCCGGCCATCCAAGCACATCGGGCTGACCGCATTTTTCATATCAACTTTTCCAGCCGGAAGTTTCAGATCAAGGACGCACTCATGGGCACACAATACACATATCGGAATCGGCGGGCTTTCCAGGTCGCCACGCTGGCCGCGGCGAAATCCGCAATGGGCGAGACGGCCACACGCGGCGGCATACTCCGGAAAACAGTGCTCACCGCAGCGCTGCTGGCCATATATGGCTACGCGCCCGGTACCGCCGCAGTCAATTTGACGATCGAGATCCCATATGACTTGGGTGCCTCTAGTATGACTAACAGTACGGTGACAGTGAACGCGGGCGGCGTGGCTACGGGCGATGGCACGAAAATCAGCGGCGCCGCCTACGACTTGGTGCTGGTCAATTCGGGCGGCAGCCTGGCCTTGGATAATGCCACCCTATCGAATAATCTGGACGATCCGACAGGAAGAAACGGCCGCACAATCACAGCCAAGGGTTCCGGCGCCACGGCCTCTTTGACTAACTCGACAATCGTAATCAGCGCGCAATCGACCAATCCCGGCGCCGACTATGCCCATGCGTTCACCGCAGGGGTGGGGGCTGCGGATGGCGGCCATGTCAATATCACCGGGGGAAGTATCACCGCCTCGGGCAGCAAGCGTACCGTCGGTATGCAGGCGAACGACGGCGGCTCCATCAGCGCGAACAATGTTCAGATCACCACCAACGGCAATTTCGGGCATGCGATCCAGGCATATCGGACGCCCACGGCAGACGAGATTGCCACCCATATAGAATTGGATCACGTTTCGATCACGACCCATGGCGCCAATTATTCCGTCGGCATTCAAGCGGCGAACAAGGGCGCCAGCGTTACCGCCACCGATACGGATATCACCACGGAAGGAATCGGCAGCTTTGGCGTCGAGTCGTTCAATGGTGCCGCGGCCAGGCTCTCCAACGGGTCCATAACGACTGGCGGAGTCGGCGCCGCGGGCCTGCGGGTCTATGGAGGGAGTCTCGGATCAGGCACCGTGACTGTCGAGGGCACACATATCACCACCAGCGGCGCGGGCGCATCCGGCATCCTGGCCGGCGACATCGCCGAACCCACGAGTGGAATCGCCAATCTATCGGGCGCAATCATCATGACCGCGGGCAGCAATGCGGCAGGCATCGAATCGGCATTTGGCAGCAGCATTGCCAGCACGAACTCCAGCGTGTATACCCAGGGCGATTCCTCCCATGGTGCCTACGCGCACGATGGTGGCTCGATCACATTGAGCGGCGGCACAGTAACGACGGACGGATACCGGTCATACGGCCTGTACGCCAAGGGTCCGGGTTCCGCAATCGGCGCTGCCGGCGCATTCATCGCAACCAACGGCTTGTACGGATTTGGTGCGCGTGCCGAAGGCGGCGGCGTCATCAGCCTGGATGGCGGTTCGATCACGACAACTAATCCAACTGGCCGCGATGCTCAGGACGGCGATGGTTCACGCGCCTATGCATTGACCGCCGACGGCGCCAACTCAAGCATCAGCACGAAAAATGGCACAGCGATAAGCACCCAGGGGCAGCGCGCGTATGGTGCTTATGCCACGAACGGCGGGAGCGTCGAACTGGATGGCGGCTCGGTGGAAACGCACGGCTTCATGGCCTACGGCGTTTACGCATCGGGCGCCGGATCCAAGGTGACCACCCACAACGTGGATATTTCCACCACCGGCGACGTGGGCGATGCAGTCTGGGCGTATAACGGCGGTAATGCCACGATCAATGGCGGCATTATTTTGGTTGGCGGCGGTCCCAACGCTACGGCCGGCGAGACGGCGAATGGGTTGGTGGCAAGTGGCGGTGCGGCAGGCGTGGGCAATGGCGTTATCAATATACATGGCGCAACGATCACGACCACCGGTATCGACAGCGTTGGCGCATTGGCGGGTGCTGACATAGGCTCACTCAAGACATCGGGCACCATCAACCTTGACAACACGGCTATAACCGTCACAGGGGACAATGCCACAGCTGCAATGGTGAATTACGGCAGCGCGTTGACCGCCACGAACGGCACCAAGCTTGTCTCGACTCAAGGCGATGGCATAGTCATGACCGACGGTGCTACCGTTGTGTTGGATAACACGACCGTCGAAGCCAAAGGCGCATCGCTGGTCTCCAAACTGAGGACCAGCGGCGCCACGCAGAACATCACGATCACCAACGGCTCGACGCTGGCTGTCAATAACGGTACCTTGCTGCTGGTGGATCGCAACGCCGATGGCCAGAGTGGTAACGTGAATCTGGCTTTGGAAGCCGACGCTTTCACGGCTGGTAATGTGGACGACAGAGGCGCCACGGGTACTGGTAAAACGAATGTGTCCAACAATGGCGCTCATTGGGCCGGCATCATCTTGAATGATGGGGACGACGTGGTCGAGGATGGCGCATCGAAGAATTATGCCGACGCCAACATCAGCGGAAGCGTTGCCAGCGGGGCTGGCTCTGCCATCACGTTTGATAATGATGTCGTGATCCAGGACAGCGTGTCGACGGGCGTCGGTTCAAGCTCCGTTTTCCAGGGCGCAGCCACGATCGACAACAATCTGACGGGGCAGCAGAATTCAAGCGTTGTATTCAACGGCCCGGCAACCATCGGTAACGCGGTTACTGGTGTACAGGGTTCGAATTTTGCCTTTTCGGGTGCTACCACCATCGGCAGCGGCACTGGCACAGCGATCGCGGGCGAAGGGGCGAAGTTCACCTTCAGCCGCACCCAGCCGACCAATATTCAGGGCGATGTGTTGTTGACCAGCGGCTCGTCATTGGGCGGTGGTACCGTCGGAACTCCGATTCAGATCGGCGGTGCGGTGGCAGTGCAAAATTCGACTCTTGGTGGAAATTTGAATGTGCTGGGAACAGTCGCATCCAGCGGCGGGATATTCAGCCCGGGCAATTCGGTGGGTACACAGACGTTTGAAAGCGTCGGTGCGTTGACCGATTCCGAATACATTGCGGAAATCAATGCTGCCGGCCAGTCCGACAAGATTGTCGTTACCACGGGAAATATCGATATCGGTGGCGTCAAGCTTACCGTGGCCCAAGAGAACGGCAATGGCGGGTATTTGTTGAATCATGACTACACGATTCTCGAAACGAAGGCAGGCCAGGTCATAAACCAGTTCTCGGATCCAACCCTGGCCGGTAATTTCGATTCGCTCGCCAAGCTTGACGTCAAGTACGACAATCCTTCTGACGTCAGGGTCGGGATTTCGGTTGATGGCGACAAAGTCGCGGCGGCGCGTACTGAATGGTCGGCCAACCAGAGCGCAACATTCGACGGCTTGATGTCGGCGGCCGGTGGCAACACGCTTGCGACGGCAGCCCTGATGGCTCCGGATGTCAAAGATGCGCTGGATCAGCTGTCGGGTGAAGTGCACGCCAGCACGCAGTCAGCGCTGATGAACGCTGGCGGTCTCGTTGTGCGGACTCTATCGAACCGCATGCGCGGCAACCTTGGCGCAGGCATGCTGGACGGCGCACCTACGGCGCAAGCCTATGGTGCGACGGCGGGATCCATGCCTCGTTCCGCGGCCTATCCCTTGTGGGCGCAGGTCGTGGGTGGCTGGAACTCCCTGGACGGCGACGGCAATGCCGCCAAGGTCAAGAGCGACATGGCCGGCCTGTTCATCGGCGGCGACACCGGGCTGGGCAAAGGCTGGCGCGCCGGCGGCGCCCTGGGCTTTACCGACGGCAATATCAAGGTCGACGGGCGCGATTCCAAGTCCGACGTTCGCAGCTATACGGCTGCCTTGTATGGCGGCAACAGCTGGGCCACGGACGCGGGCCGCGTCAACTTCCTGGCCGGCGGCGCCTATACCCATCACGAGATAGACAGCCGGCGCAATGTGGCGCTGGGCGCAAGCCAGGCCTTGAAAGCGGATTACCACGCCAACACCGCTCAGTTGTTTACCGAGTTGGGCTACGCCGTGCCCGTGGGGCGGGCCAGCACCGTGGAGCCCTACCTGGGCGTGGCATGGAACCAGCTGCGCGCCCAGGCGTTTAGTGAAAGCGGCGGCCCTGCGGCCCTGGCCGGCAAGAGCCAGACCGACAGCATCACCACCTTCACCCTGGGCCTGCGCGGCGCCACCACCGTGGAGGTCGGCACCGGCACGGCCAGCCTGTCCGCGGGACTGGGCTGGCGCCACGCGGCGGGCGACGTGGATCCCAGCCGCCGCTTGTCCTTCATCCAGGGCAATGGCGCGGCCTTCAAGGTGGCGGGCGCGCCGATAGCCAGGAATGCCGCCGTGGCGGAGCTGGGCGCGGAAATGGCCGTTGGCAAGAACACCGCGATGGGCCTGGCCTACAGCGGCCAGTTCGGCGACGGCAGCACCGACAATGCCGCCAGCCTGTATCTGAAGATGCGCTTCAGGTAGGCGCTTGTGGCCGACGAGCGTCGGTCGATGGCCATGCCGGTATGCCCGCGATGCCTTCACGCATGCTGGCTCGTATGTTGGCTTAATCGGAAATGGCGTCTTCGATAGACGCTATTTCCGGAAACCGCAAAGGCCATGCTTTTTTCAGCGTTCAGCCGTGACCTGGATGAATGCCTATTGTTGAAATGCGCTAGATGTCAGGAGAGGGATGGCCTTTCGCCTTGCGGGCGCCAAACCAGCCGCGTTCTTCGAGAAGCCGGTCCAATACGTTCATTAGAATCAGTTTTACTGCAAGAGTGGCTTCATTTCCCGGCATGTCGGCATTTTCCCCCATTGCTATGGTGCGACTGAGCCTTGGTGAGTCGAGCAGCCGGATGGAAAGGCTCGGATCATCGCGCGCGGGCCCCAATGCGGACCACGACATTATGGTGGCGGCCAGGCGGCTGCGGGCAATATCGATTAATGTGACCGGGGACGACACCTCTGCCACGAGCTTATATGACACGTTGGCGCTGTTGCAGGCGGCATCGACCAGTCTCCGTATGCTGTTGGGCTCCGATGTCAGGGCTATCGGCATGCCATCAAGGAAGTCCAGAGGCACAGTCTCATTTTGGTTTGGCTTGCCATCCATCGAAGCGCTTTCTATGAGGAATAGGTCTTCTTCAAGCAAATAGGTCGTCTTGATGCTGCGCACGATATCTTCCGAATAAACGAGAGCGAGATCCAAGCGCCCCGAGAGCAGCAATTCCGGCAGATAATTGCTTGGAGACTCATCGATAGTCAAGACAACGTTCGGAAGCGTTTCAGCCGCGGCCAACAGCAACGGAACCGTCAATATTCGCGACATGGAAACGGGCAGTCCTATTGTCACGCGTCCAGAAGGCTCTTTTGCGGCGACGCGCACCGCGGACTGCAAATTCTCCATTCCCTTTATCACAGCCACCGCGTGTCTGTGGAATGTGGCGCCGGCCAAGGTCGGCGTAACGCCGCGGGCATTGCGTGAAAGCAGTTTGCATCCCAATTCCGATTCCAGAGACGCAATTTGCTGACTGAGCGCCGATTGCGCCACAAAGACTGCGCCCGCGGCTCGCGAGATGCTGCCCAGCTCCACTATCTTGATGAAATATTTAAGCTGACGAAGTTCCATGCGCATTCTCCAAGGCGAACCGTTTGCCGACGGTCGCGTCTCAAACATGCCCGCATTGTAGTGCGGCGACCACCGGCTCGCGCTCCCGCAGAGGCCCGGTAAGCCAATGCACGGTCCTCCATTGACCAAGCAGCGTGCCGCCGGATAGGCGGCGGGCAGGGCAGCCAACATATCTATTTTGCTTATACCCCTAGACTGAGAAACTATTTGTAAGCCCCAAAGTGCCTACCTATACTGGCTTCACGGCATGTGCCCTTGCGGGTGATTTTGCCGATACCAAAACAAGGAGACAGTAGTGATAGAGAAAAAAAGACGCTTCGCAGCATGTGTTTTGCTTGCATGTTCCTTGGCGGCGATAAGCGCTTCGGCGATGGCGGACAAGAAGCCGGATAACTATCCCAACCAGACGATCCGGATAGTTTCGATTCTGCCGCCTGGCGGCAGCGTGGATTCATTGGCGCGCATCATCAGCGAGCCGCTTTCGCAGAAACTGGGCCAGCCGGTCATCGTTGAAAGCCGGCCAGGTGCGGGCGGAAATATCGCCACGCAAGCCGTGGCGCGCTCCAAGCCCGATGGTTATACGGTGTTGATCTCGGCGAATAGTCATACGATAAATCCATGGCTTTTCAAGAATGCAGGCTACAGCCTGGACGACTTCGAGCCGGTAATCGGGCTGATGCGCGGCCCATCGGTGATCTCGGTGGGAGCCGGCACGCCATATCACACGCTGAAGGACCTGCTGGACGCGGCCAAGGCGCATCCTGGAACGATAGCTTTCGGAAGCGCAGGCAACGGGTCGCCGCATCATATTTTTGGAGAATTATTGGCGCAAAAAGCGGGCGTTGATCTCGTCCACATACCCTATAGGGGCAGCGGGCCTTCAATTATCGACGCCATCGGTGGGCAGATTCCAGTAGTGATTTCCTCGCTGGTGGCGGCTACCCCGCACTTTCAGAGTGGTCGCTTGCGCCCGTTGGCTGTCACCTCGGGGCGGCGCTGGCCTTCCCTTCCAGATTTGCCCACAGTAGCGGAGGCGGGCGGCATCGCGGACTACGATCAGAACGTATGGATAGGCTTCTTCGTACCCAAGGGCACACCCAAGGAAATCATAGGCCTGCTTAGTCAGAACGTTGCCGCCATCATGGAGAACCCGGAGATACAAGCTCGTATCGAAAAGGAGGGGGGTCTGACCGAAGGCTTGGAAACACCGGAAAAGTTTGGCGCTTTTGTCCAGAACGAAGCCGAACAAGCAGGGCGGCTCATCAAAGCGCTCGACTTAACTGCAGGCGATTAATCGGAAAGCCTTGCGGGTAAATGTCCGGATGCGATATCGACCCACTTTTTTTACAGGTAGAAATGAAAGATCTAACTAAACCGCTGCCTCTTGAAGGCTTTCGGGTGCTTGACCTTAGCCAGGTGATGGCTGGCCCGTATTGCGGCATGCTATTGGGCGACATGGGGGCGGACGTCATCAAGATTGAGCCGCCGGGCACCGGAGACCAAACCAGAGGCGCCATGGGCTATCGACTCAAAGGCGACGACAGCAATGGCTTTCTGCAGCTTAACCGAAACAAGCGCAGTATTGCGCTCAACCTGAAAAGCGAAGCGGGGCGGGAGTTGTTCTACAAGCTGGTCGAAAGCGCCGATGTGCTGGTGGAGAATAGCCGGCCGGGTGTTTCCCAGCGGCTTGGTTTCGATTACGAAACTGTTTCGGCGATAAATCCACGACTGGTCTACGCCAGCATTTCGGGGTTCGGTCAAACAGGCCCGTGGGCGCAGCGTCCAGGCTTCGACATGATCGCCCAGGCCATGAGCGGCGTGATGAGCGTATCCGGCCATCCCGATCAGCCGCCCGTGCGCAACAGCGTATCCATCGCTGACCTTGGCGCGGGATTGATGGCGATTTACGGCATACTTTCGGCATTGTTGGGGCGAGAGAAGTCCGGACGCGGCCAGTCCATAGATGCTTCTCTTTTTGAGGCCGCGCTTGGCTTGTCGATTTGGGAAGTGGCCGAGTACTGGAGCACCGGCACCGTGCCTGAACCCATAGGGTCCGCCAACCGGATGAGTGCGCCCTACCAGGTGGTCCACGCCAAGGACGGCTATTTCGTCGTCGCCGCGGCTAATCAGAAGCTATGGAGCTTGCTGTGCGGCGTCGTGGGTCGTGCCGACTTGGCCGAGGATCCCCGCTTCCGCGATAACTCGGACCGGCTGAAGAACCGCAGGCCCTTGATCGAGGAACTCGAGCAAACCTTCGAAACCAGGCCGGTGGCGCACTGGGTGGAGCAGTTGTTGTCCGTTGGCATCCCGGCGAGCCCGATCAATACCTATGCCGAGGCCTTAAGCAGCGATCATGCCGCTGCGCGGGAAATGACATTGACCGTGCAGCATCCCGCTGAAGGGTCGTTGAAGCTGCTTGGCTTTCCGGTGAAGCTGGGGCTGACGCCGCAGCGAGTGCGTCTGGCGCCTCCGCTGCTGGGGGAGCACTCGAAAGAGATTCTGTCAGAGCTTGGCCTGACGGACGATGAGATTGCGGATCTGGCGGGCAGGCACGCCTTTGAGCCATGAAGGCAATCGAGGAGAGGCATATGCAGAATTTGTCAGTCGCGCTTGAGCTTGAAAGCGTAGCGGCCGGCAGGCTCAGGCTGGATGTCAAGGGTTCCCTTGCCACCCTGACGCTTAACCGGCCCGATGCGTACAACTCGTTCACCATCCAAATGTATCGGGACTTTGCATCCATTTGCGGCCTGGTTGACGCGCAGCCCTCGATACGCGCGCTGTTGCTGGTGTCGTCCACGGAGCGGGCCTTTGCCAGCGGCACGGACATAAACGAGTTCCGCGATTTCACGGAAGCCGAAGATGCGCTTGCCTACGAGCGCGTCATAGATCAGACATTGACACAGTTGGAGTCTTGCCGCGTTCCCACCATAGCAGCGCTGTCCGGCGTATGCGCGGGGGGCGGGTTTGCGATCGCCGCATGTTGCGATATTCGCATCGCGCAGCAGAATCTGCGCCTTGGCTTGCCAATGGCTAAGACATTGGGCAACTGCCTGTCCATCGAGAATGTCGAGCGCTTTTCCGGCTTGATGGGAGCGGCGCGCCTGAAAGAGTTGCTGTTCACTGCGCGTTTGATCAGCGCGGCCGAAGCGCGGGACTGGGGATTGGTGAGCGAAGTGTTGCCGGATTGGGAGCAATTGCTTGCTCATGCGGAATCACTGGCCTCCAGGATAGCATCGCTTGCGCCGATCACGCTCGAGGTGAGCAAGCTCGAGCTTCTACGATTGCGAGGCGGCGGAAAGCCCGAGGCGCGGGATCTTGTCGCCCGCGCATATTCTTCCGCGGATTTTCGCGAAGGTTTGACTTCATTTCTGGGCAAGCGTGCTCCGATGTGGCGTGGTGAATAGTATGGAGCTGAATAATGAGTGATAGTTTCAAAGTCGTTTTAACGGATTATGTTTGGGCCCAGCTCGATGTTGAAAAAAGCATACTGGGCGGGCTGGCGGACCTTGTTGCGCTGAACACCTTGGATCCCGATGAGTTTTTGGCCGAGGCCGCGGACTGCGATGCTTTGCTAAATACCTATGCCGGACCAATTACTGCAGAGGTCCTGGCTCGCATGCCGAAGTGCCGCATTATTGCTCGCTATGGCATAGGCGTCGACACAATCGACCTCGAAGCGGCGACGGACGCCGGCATCATCGTGACCAATAACCCAACGTACTGTATCGAAGAAGTCGCCGAGCATACGCTTGCGCTGATACTTGCAGCCTCGCGGAAAGTCGCGCTATATGATCGGGATGTCAGGGCTGGGCAATGGAGCGTTCTCAATGGCAAGCCTATCTCCCGCCTGAAAGGGATGACACTGGGCCTCGTGGGATTCGGAAGAATAGCGCGCGAGGTCGCTCTGCGCGCAGCTCCTTTCGGCCTGAAAATTCTATTTTTTGATCCCAATGTCGACGGCGCGGTGCATGGCGTGCCAGGCGAGAAGACCGGGTGGGACGAGTTGCTTGGCCGTTCGGATATCGTTTCCCTTCACCTTCCCCTTACGGCGCAGACACGGGGGTTTGTCGCGGATGCTGCGTTTGCCCGCATGAAGCCAAGCGCTTTGCTTGTGAATGTGGCAAGAGGTCCTATTGTCGATACCGGGGCCCTTGTCAGGGCGCTGGATGCGGGCTTGATATCCGGATGCGCCCTCGATACCGTCGATCTCGAACCATTGCCGCCGTCCCATCCGCTGCGCAACCGCGATAACGTCGTAATCACGCCGCATGCGGCATGGTATAGCCAGGAAGCCATGGCGGGCCTGCAAGCTGGCGCGCCTTCCGAGGTCCGGCGTGCGCTTTCGGGCGCATGGCCCATCAATGTGGTGAATACGGCAGTTCGGGGCCGTAATCGCGCAGGTCTTTGACACAGGAGAATCTATATGAAGCTGTGCCGTTATGGCGAACAGGGAGCCGAAAAAGTCGGCATTGTGGACCCGCAAGGAGTGCTCCGGGATGTTTCATCTGTCATGCGCAATCTGACGCCACGGGATCTGGCCAGAGACAGTCTCGAAAATCTGGCGTCCATGCCAGTCGACGGATTTCCCATCGTCCCTGGCAATCCACGTCTTGGCGTGCCGTGGGAGGGCATGTCCAAGTTCATTTGCATCGGATTGAACTATTCGGATCACGCCAAAGAGGCGAAGATGGCTATACCGGCGGAGCCTATTATCTTTCTGAAGGCTCCCTCGGCTCTGTGTGGTCCCAACGATGACACGATACAGCCGCCGCATTCTTCTCAACTGGATTGGGAGGTCGAGCTTGGCATCGTGATAGGAAGGACGGCGCGTTATGTGAGCAAAGAGCAGGCGCTCGACTATGTCGCGGGATATTGCGTAGTAAACGATATATCCGAACGCGCGTTTCAGTTGCAATGCAGTCAGTGGGACAAGGGCAAAGGTTGCGATACCTTCGGTCCCGTCGGCCCCTGGCTGGTAACCGCCGATGAAATAGCGGATCCCGGTAACCTGGATATGTGGTTGGATGTCGATGGCATACGCCGCCAAACAGGGAACACCCGGACCATGATTTTCGATGTGCCCAGCCTCGTATCCTATTGCAGCCAGTACATGACTCTGCTGCCGGGCGATCTGATTTCTACCGGCACGCCACCCGGCGTGGGGATGGGCATGAACCCTCCGCAATGGCTCAAACCCGGAAATATCGTAACTCTGGGCATAGACGGGCTGGGGCGGCAGAGGCAGCTGATTGTCGGGTGTGAGAACGATTTCTGACTTGCGGTTCTGGGACTGCGGGATGTAAAGGGCAGAAATGGCGGTGGGCAGGGAAACGGCCATGGGCCTGGCTTGCTATAGTATCGTTCAAAACATATGGTTCAAAACATATGTCTTACAGCGCCCGGCCCCATCCTACTGCCCAACGAGGTTGCCTACATGTCCTTCCCATGCCCATTTAAGAAGTCCCTGCTTGCTGCGCTGTTGCTGAGCGCCAGCGGGCTGGCCTGCGCCGCCTATCCGGACCGGCCCATTACCCTCGTGGTGCCTTTTCCGCCCGGGCAGGCGACCGATATCTTCGCCCGGGAAGTGGCGCAGAAACTCGCCGAGGCGGTCAAGCAGCCGGTCGTGGTCGAGAACAAGGCGGGCGCCGGCAGCAATATCGGCATGCAGTACGTGGCGCGCGCCAAGCCCGACGGCTATACGCTGGTGGTGGGCGGCAGCGCCGCCGCGGTGAACCAGACCTTGTACAAGAACGCGGGCTATTCGCTTGCCGGGGACTTTATCCCGGTCAGCGGCATTTTCTCCGTGCCGCTGGTCTTCCTCGCCAACCCGCAGTCCGGCATTGCCACGCTGAAGCAATTGGTGGAACAGGCCAAGGCCGATCCCGACAAACTGGCCTACGCCAGCGCGGGCATAGGCGGAACGCAGCATCTTTCGGCCGAGATGCTCAAGAGCGCCGCCGGGATATCGCTTCGGCATATCCCCTATAAAGGCAGCGGCCCGGCCCAGGCCGACTTTTTAGGGAATCACGTGCCCTTGATGGTGGATTCGGTCACCGCGGGCCTGCCGCATATCAAGAGCAAGAACGCCATTGCGCTGGCGGTCACCACCAGCAAGCGTGTCGACCAATTGCCCGACGTGCCCACTGTGGCCGAGTCCGGCTACCCGGGGTTCGAAGCCATAGGCTGGGCGGTCTTGCTGGCGCCCGCTGGCACGCCGCCTGAAGTGGTCGAGTTCCTGAACAGGCAAGTCGTCGGCATCCTGGAGTCGCCCGCCATCCGGGAGGCGTTCCAAAGCCGCGGCGCGCAAGGCATGCCGCTGACGCTGCCCCAAGGCAAAGCGTTCATCGATACGGAAATCGAAAAATGGGGCAAGGCCGTGCAGCAATCGGGCGCGTCGGTGGACTGAGCGCTCGACGATGTGATCCTGTCAGCTTGCCGCCATTTTCAAGAGCTCGCCACGGATGCGTTCGCCATCCTGATCCAGCGTGGGCGCGCGCTCGGTCTCGTTGATTGCGCCTGAAGTCGCCATGGCGGGCTTCATCGGCGAGCGCACCGCCTTGTACGAGAACCCATTGGCCGACTCGACATTGACGAACACCCCGCGCGCTTCCAGTTGAGGGCTATCGGACATATCGGTGATGGAATTGATGGGGCTGCAGGGGATGCCGGCTTGGCCTATCACTTTTAGCCAATGCTCCCGATTCGCCGTTTTCAAATGCGCCTCGAACTCGGCTTTGAACACCTCCCCGTTGCGCAGGCGGTCCTGCGGCGTCAGGTAGCGTTCGTCGCTGGCGAGCTCCGGCCGCCCCACCGCCTTTACCAGCGCCTGGTACATGGCATCGCCAACGGTGCAGATCACCAGATAGCCGTCGTTGCACTCGAAAGTGTCGAAAGGGGTGATGAGCGGGTGACGGGAGCCTATCCGGCCCGGCACTTCGCCGCTTGCGTGGTATCGCATATAGTGGCTTTCGAGCAAGGCTACCTGGCAGTCCAGCATGGCGACGTCGACGCGGCCGCCGCGGCCTGTGCGCGCGCGCTCATGGATGGCGGAAACAATGGCAAGGGCCGCGTATATGCCGGCGCCCAGGTCGCCGATGGAAGTTCCCACCCGCGTCGGCGGACCATCCGGCTGGCCATTGATGCTCATCATCCCGCTCAACGCCTGTACCACTAAGTCATAGGCCGGCAAGTCGCGCCATGGACCTGTCTGTCCGAATCCGGAAATCGACCCGTAGACGAGGGAGGGATAGCGCTGCGCGATGGACTCCGCGGAATATCCCAGTTTATCCATGACGCCCGGCCGGAAATTTTCCACGAGGATGTCCGCTTCATTCAGCAGGGAGTCCAGGACCCGCCTGTCCTCCTCGTTCTTCAAGTCCAGCGCAATCGACTCCTTGCCGCGGTTGATGGACATGAAGTATGCGGATTGGCCGTCGAAGATGGGCGGAACATAGCGCGAATCGTCGCCGGTGGCGGGGCTTTCTATTTTTATGACACGCGCCCCAAGGTCGGCAAGCAGCAGCGAGCAATAAGGCCCGGATAAATAACGGGTCAGATCGATGACGATCAGGTCGCTCAAGGGGCCGGGTTTGCCTGAATGGGAAAGTGTCATAAGTTGCCTCAGTGATGGTCGGGAGGAAAAAAAGGTGGCACATGCTCGCGATCCGATACGAACTCGTCTTGCAGTGTCATGAGAAATTCGGCGAATGAACGGCCGGCTACGGCGATGTGATCGACGGCAGCGCGAAACGCGCCCCACTCATCCTGCTTCTCGATGGCGGTCAGGATGGAACGGTGATCGGCGGCGGATTCAAGCATCCGCCCGACCTGGTGAAAATTATTGCGTCGATACAGCTGCGAGCGCCTGCGCAGCGCCGTTACCTGCCTGATCAAATATTCATTACGGCAGCTTGCATACAGAAGCTCGTGGAAGGCGACATTCTCTTCTGCGTATAACTGGTAATTTCCTTGTTTTGCGGCGACTTCGCAGCGCTCGACCATGCCTTGCATGGCTTCCAGCCTGTCGGCCGTTATCCGGCGGGCCGCAAGCATGGCGCACAGGCCTTCCTGATAGGCGAGCAGCTCCAGCAGCGCCAACAGCTCTTTGCTCGTCAGCTTGGCGACAAACGCGCCTTCGCGCGGAACGTGATAGACCAGGCCCTGTGCGCACAATTGCTGGATTGCCTCGCGCACGGGGGTGCGGGACACGCCGTAGCGCTCCGCCAGAACTTTCTCGTCCAGCAGTTCGCCGGGCGCATAGCGCCCCGCGGCCATTTCGTCCTCGATTTTTTCCCTAACCGTGGACGCCAGGTTATTTTGTATTTTCATGTTGCATATCCTCAGTCATAATTATATACTGCTGTTTAATAATTACACAATCAAGTTAAATAATAATGAAACTCCAGCCTACTTCTGATGCCCCCAGCCTCCATATTGACGAACACATCGCCCGGATCCGCTTGCGGCGCCCAGCCCAGGCCAATCGCCTCGAGCCTCAAGATCTGGACCTGTTGCTGGATTACTGCGGGCAGTTGAGCGCCCGGCCAGAAGTCCGCGCCATTATTATCGAGTCTTCCGGACGCTACTTTAGCGCGGGCTACGACATAAGACGAATCGTCGACATCGCGGGCCAATCAGCGGCCGATACCCTAGAAAACCCTTTCGAGGCGGTCATCGAAGCGTTCGAGCGCCTGCCTCAACCCACCATTGCGCGCTTGCACGGCGGCGTATACGGCGGGTCCACGGACTTGGCGCTGGCCTGCGATTTCCGCATCGGGACGCCGGCGACCGAGATGTTCATGCCGGCCGCCGCATTGGGGCTGCTCTACTACCCGTCGGGGATACAGCGTTTTACCAGCCGCCTGGGAATGCAAACGGCCAAAGAGCTATTTCTATTGGGGGAGAAAATCGATGCGCAGAAGATGCTGGACGTCGGTTTCCTGAGCGAAATAGTCGCGGCCGAAGCGCTGGACGCGCGGGTCATGGCGATCGCCGCAAGACTGATCGCGCAGGCGCCTCTTGCCGTGCAAGGCGCGAAGCGGGCCATCAACGATATGGCAAGAAACGAATTCGACCGATGGGAATTCAAGCTGCGGGAGGCGCAGGCGCTGCGCTCGCAAGATCTCAAGGAAGGGCTCAGCGCCTGGAGCGAGAAACGGCCGGCCTCATTCACCGGCCGCTGAGGGATTTCATTATTTTTTTCTATAACCCTGTAATTACAAGAAGTGGAGACTACAACCATGGCACGTCCTTCCAAACGCATATTGCTTCTGCTCGCGATGCTGGCGCTGGGCATCACCGGCTCGAAAGCCGGCTTCGCCGCAAGCAATGATTGGCCCAATAAACCTGTCCGGCTCATCGTCACATATCCGGCGGGCGGCGGCGCGGACATCGTCGCCCGGCTGGTTTCGGCAAAGATGGCGCAATCGCTCGGGCAACAGATTGTCGTGGAGAACCGCCCTGGGGCGAACGGCCAGATCGGCGCCAGCGCCGTGGCTCATAGCGCGCCGGACGGCTATACCATCCTGCTGGATGCCACGGGATTCGCGATCAATCCCGGGCTATACAAAAAGCTTCCCTACGATAGCAAGAATGATTTCGTGCCGATATCTTTATTGGTGAAGTTTCCCAACCTTCTGGTGAAAACGCCGAAATTCGGGGCCGGCAGCGTGCAGGATCTGGTGAAAATGGCGAAAGAGCAGCCTGGCCAGATCACTTATGCATCTTCGGGGATAGGGTCGGTGCAGCACTTGGCCGCGGCCTTGTTTGCCAGCCAGTTCAAGCTGGACATGCTGCATGTTCCTTATAAGGGTGGAAGCCCCGCCATGACGGATCTGGCCGGAGGCCAGGTCAAGATCATGTTTGCCAACGGCGCATCGAGCCTGCCGTTCGTCAAGAGTGGAAAGGCCGTCGCGCTGGCGACCACGGGGTCCGAGCGTTCGGAGGCTCTGCCCGAAGGACCCACCATGGCCGAGGCCGGTGTTCCAGGCTTCGAAGTATATGAATGGAATGCGCTGTTCGCCCCCAAGGGCACGTCGGCCGAGATCATTGAAAAGCTCAGCTCCGCGGCGCATGACGCCATTGGCGATGCCGAAGTGCAGAAGCAGCTCATAAGCATGGGCGGAGAGCCGATAGGCGGTTCGCCATCCGACAGCAAGGCTTTCATATATGGCGAGATGGAGCATTGGACCAAAGTCATCGAAGAAAACAATATCGAGGCGCAATAATACATACGCGCATGAGCCTTGCGGATTGCCTGGCAGTCCGCAAGGATGGGCGCGACAAGCATGGTGGCGGAATATGACTCTACACTTGGCCCCTCCCAGGCAGCTCGGCACAACGGTATTCGCAACCCTGCCGGACCGCTACAGGAAAAATCAGACGAATGAATGGTCCGACGCCAATCAGGGCGGCAAGGCTGCTGATTCCTTTCTTGAAGGCCCGGTCTGCGATGCGGCCGGAAACCTGTTTGTCGCCGATATTCCCTTCGGGCGAATTTTCCGTATCGATCGGCACGGGGAATGGTCGCTGCTCGTCGAATATGACGGCTGGCCCAACGGTTTGGCGATGAAGGAAGACGGAACGCTGCTGATCTGCGATTATCGCAAGGGGCTGCTTAGCCTCGATCCCGGCAAGCCCGAAATCATTCCGGTATTGGCGCGCCGGCATTCAGAGAGCTTCAAGGGGCTCAACGATTTGTGCATCGCCCGGGACGGAACCGTCTATTTCACGGACCAGGGGCAGACAGGCATGCACGACCCGACGGGCAGAGTCTTCCGCCTGGCCGGAGATGGCCGCCTTGACTGTTTATTGTCAAACATGCCCAGCCCGAATGGCATTGCCTTGTCGCAGGACGAGAAAACCTTGTTTGTCGCGGCGACCCGCGCCAATTCGGTATGGCGGGTGCCGCTGATGCCGGATGGGTCGGTTGCAAAGGTGGGTGTTTTCTGCAATACGTTCGGCCCGGGCGGTCCGGACGGGCTGTGTCTGGACGAATCGGACAACCTTATGGTGGCGCATGTGGGGCTGGGCCACATATTCGTGTTCTCGCCGCGCGGCGAGCTTACGCATGCATTGGCGAGCGCGACAGGCGCCAACACCACCAATATCGCCCTTGGGCCTGCCCGCGGCGGCGGATCGCCCAGGCTGCTCTACATTACAGAAGCCCAGTCTGGAACGGTGCTGGCCGCGCCATGGCCCGGCAATTGATTCGCCAACGGACTGCTAGCCAGTCGCAAGAACATGACTGCTGATATAGATTGCATAGTTATCGGTGCCGGCGTGGTCGGCCTGGCCATCGCCCGCGCCCTGTCGCTGAATGGGCGAGAAGTCCTGGTGGTCGAGGCCGCCGAGGGAATAGGCACGGGCACCAGTTCCCGCAATTCGGAAGTCATCCATGCCGGTATTTATTATCCAGCCGGTAGCCTCAAGGCGCGGCTTTGCGTCGAAGGCAAGCGGATGCTCTATCAATATTGCGTGGAGCGCGGCATACCCCATCGTAGATTGGGCAAGCTCATTGTGGCGACGGCGCCGCGGCAGATGGCGCAGCTCGATGGCATGGCCGCGCGGGCGCATGGCAATGGCGTGACCGACCTCGAGCGCCTGACGCGCAACGATATCCTGGCTTTGGAGCCCGCGCTGGACTGCGTGGCGGCGCTGTTGTCGCCCTCGACCGGCATTGTCGACAGCCATGCGTTGATGCTCTCGCTTCAGGGCGAGGCCGAACACGCCGGCGCCCAATGCGTATTCCATACTTCCTTCCTGTCCGGCCAGCGGCGCGCGGGCGGAGGCTTTGTCCTTGATTTTGGCGGCGACGAGGCGGCAAGCCTTTCATGCAACACGCTCGTCAATGCCGCGGGCATCCACGCCCCGCAGGTCGCGCAAAACATACTTGGCATTGCCCCGGCCGCGATTCCGCAGCGCTATTTCTGCAAAGGCACCTATTTCGGCCTTAAAGGGCGCGCCCCTTTTTCGCGTTTGATCTACCCGGTTCCAGTCGAGGACGGCCTGGGCATCCACCTTTCGCTGGATTTGGGCGGCCAGGCCAAATTCGGCCCTGATACCGAGTGGGTTCCGGAAGAAGACTACAAGGTCGACCCCGCCCGGGCCCAGGGCTTCTACGCCGCCATACGCACATACTGGCCGGGCCTGCCCGATGATGCCTTGGTGCCCGGCTACACAGGCATACGGCCCAAAATTTCCGCGCCCGGGCAGGCGCCGGCCGACTTCGTCATCGATGGCCCGCGCGAACATGGCGTGCCCGGTTTGCTGAATCTTTTCGGAATCGAGTCGCCGGGCTTGACGGCCAGCCTTGCCATTGCCCGGCATGCGGAAAACATGCTTTTCCAGTAAACCGGTCTATGCCGCGCAAGGGAAGGCGGGCGCGCCGAACCGCTATTTCTGCTTCAGTCCCAACGACACTATCAGCTCTCCGAGCGCGTCGTACTCCTGCCTGATGCGCTTTTTAAGCGCGTCGCCGACGATGATGGATTTTTCCACGCCGGCGGTTTCGAAGAAGCTGATCATGTCGGGCGAATTGGCGGCCTTCTCAAAAGCGGTCTGTATCTTCTCCACCTCGCGCGCGGGTGTGCCCTTGGGGACGATGATGCCGTGCCAGAGCAGCGTTTCGTGATCCGCAATGCCCAGCTCCTCCAGGCCGAGGGCATTGGGCAAGGCCGATATCCGCTTGGCGGAAGTCGCCAGCAGGCACTTGCCCTGGCCGTTCTTTTCCAGATTGACGCCCAGCGGAACCGAACCGGAATAAATGTCGATCACGCGTCCGAGCAAGGCGGGCATGGTCTCGCCGGCGCCCTTGTAGGGGATGTCGCGGGCCGAGATGCCCAGCGCCTTGAACACCCGCTCGACGGACAACTGGCCAGGGCCGGCCACGCCGTCCGTGCCATAAGTGTATTTATCCGGATGCTTGCGCAATTCCTCGATGAAGGCCTTGCCGTCCTTGGCGGGAAAGTCGTTGCGCACGCACAGGACGTAGGGGGCGCTGTCGAGCTGTATCACGGGAATATAGTCATCCAGCCCGTATGTCGTCTTGATGGTATGCGGCGCCACCGTGATGGGCCCCATCCAGACCCCAGCTATGGTCTTCCCGTCGGGGGCCGCCCGCGTGAGCCCGCTGACGCCTATCGTGCCGCCGGCGCCGCTCTCGTTGAGTATCACCACTGTCGCATCCAGAAAAGGCTCGACCTGCCTGGCGATGGCCCGGAACAGCACATCGGTTCCGCCGCCCGGCGCCGTGGGCACGATGAGCTTGACCACGTCCTTGGCCAGGGCGAGCTGCGCCGCCGCCAATAACAGTACGGTGATTAATGCGCGATATGATTTCATTTTTGTCTCCTTGCATCCGTCTGGTGGGTACAACGCTAACGTTCGATGTTGCCTATGACCTCGACTGCTCAAGACAATAAATATCCCGCCCGGCTTCAGAAACCGAACAGCTTTCCGGGAGTCTCCACGAGAATCTTATGCCTGAGCTTCTCATCGGGGACCCAGTCGAACAGCCATTCGACACACTGCCGGTAAGTGATTTGGTTTTCGAAGCCGACCCAGGGCCAGTCGGTCGCCCATACGGCGCGCTCGCCGCCGCTGCCCTGGAGCAGTTGGTCCACATAGGGCTGGATGCTGGCGCCGCCCAGCCGGTACGGCGCGGAAAGCTTGACCCAGGTATTGCCGCAGTGGATGGCGTCCAGCAAGCGCTTGAAGCCCTCGCCATCGGTTCCTTGCTCCGGCTCCGGGTTGCCGAAATGGTCGATGACGATTTTGGCCTTGCTGCGCTGGATGGCGGGGAGGACCTGGCCCAGCAGCCGGCTTTCGATGAATACTTCCACATGCATATCCAGCTCCCGCAGCAGGTCGAACAGCCGCTGGTATTGCGCGCTGGAGATGTCCGGCAATGCCGGGCGCTTTATCCAGTTCAGCCGGACGCCGCACACCCCCTTTTCCTTCATGGCAAGCAATTCGCCATGGGCGATGTCCGGATCCACGGTGACGGTTCCGCGCAATCGGCCGCTCGCCTCGCCGAGGGCCGCCAGCAGAAGCGAGTTGTCGGTGCCATAGAAGCTGGGGGCCGTCAGGACCCCGAAAGCCACATGATGAGCATCCAGTATCCTCAAGTATTCTTGCACCGAGACATCCCGGGCCGGCGCCGAATGGCGCATTGCCGCCAGCGGAGCGTCTTTTTGCATGACGTGCGCATGGCAGTCGACCGCGCCTTGCGGCAACTGGCGGGCAGGGTGGGCGTCCATGTCAGGCCTGCCTTTGCGCCACGGGCGAGGACGCCTCCCCGTGATATTTGGCTTGCTTTTGCGCTTTGGTCAGGTAGCGGTCCTCCAGGCTTTGCACTTCGCGCATCCCCATGATCTCGTTCAGTTCTTCGAACGTCACGGTGGCGTCGGGGCGGTCGACGGCCTTGCCGCTGTCCAGGGACTGCTGCAGCAATGCCAGGCCGTTCTTCATTCCCATCAATGCGCAGGAAGTCAGCAAGCGAGGAAAGATCACGACGGCCACGCCCAGTTCCTGCAATTCCGCCGCCGACAGCAGGGGCGTGGTCGACCGCTGCCGGATGCCGAAGCCCATGTTCACGCATAAAGGCTTGGAAATATGGCGGGCCACGGTCGAGATTTGCTCCCGGGTCAGCAAAGCGTCGGCGAAGAGCAGGTCCGCCCCGGCTTCCGCGTAGGCGTTCAACCGTCTGATCACTTCGTCCACGCCATCCGTGGCGAGCGTATCCGTGCGCGACTTGATGACGAAATCCTTGTCGGCCCGCGCTTCGCACGCCGCATGGATTTTCTCGACCATTTCCTCGAGCGGGATGACCTCTTTGCCGCGCATGTGGCCGCAGCGCTTGGGCCATACCTGGTCCTCCAGCATCAAGCCGGCCGCGCCCGCCCGTTCGAAGGCCCGCACCGTATGATAGGCATTGATCGCATTGCCGTAGCCCGTGTCGCCATCGGCCAGCAGGGCGAGGTCGGAACAGGCGGCTATCGCCCGGGCGGCAGCGACGTTTTCCTCCAGCCCCATGATTCCGACATCCGGCTGGCCGATCCGGGCTTCGCTGACGCCGCTGCCCGTGATGAACGCCGATTTGAAGCCGCTGTATTCCACCAGCCGGGTGCTGAAGCCGTCATATACGCCCGGAAGGGCGAGTATTTCCGGCGCGTGTATCGCATCCCGCAATTGTCTTGCCTTGGTCATTTTGCTTGCCTTTGATGGTCGTTGCGATATATCGTCCGGACATGCTATCAATAAATAAAATACGATACCAATTAAAGATTCAGCGCTGATTTGATAGGTTTTTCTTATGAGAAAATATTCGCTCGCGCAAGTCGAAGCGCTGCTGGCCATATCCAGGCTGGGCACATTCCAGGCCGCGGCCAGGCACATCAATGTCACGCAGCCGACGATTTCCCTGCGCATCAAGGAACTGGAAGAAGCCCTGGGCTCGAAGTTCTTCGAACGCGAAGGACGCAAGGCGAAACTGAGCGGCGACGGCGTCATCGCGGCGCAATATGCGGAACAGATACTGAGCCTGTTCGACCAGATGGAGACGAGGCTGCGCACCGGGGATCCGCTGCAGGGAACCTTGCGCGTCGGCTCGTCGGAAACGGTGGCGATAACTTGCCTGCCGGAAATCATCTCGGCGCTGGGCGCCACCTATCCTGGCTTGCGCGTGGAGCTTACCGTCAGCAACAGCTTTATCCTTTGCGACCAGCTCAAATCCGGCCAGCTTGATATCGCGCTGCTGAGCGATCCGGGCATCGAGGCGCAGATCCATCTCGAGCCCCTGGCATTGGCCCCCGTCGCATGGATAGGCAGCGCGAACAAGCTATTGGGAACGACCATACTGAGCCCCGGCGACCTGGCGGAAACGACTGTGCTTTGCGTGCCCCCGCCGTCGCCTTTATATGAGATCGTGGCCAAGTGGTGCGCGGCGGAAAAGTCCAGCCGCCCGGCGCTCAGCACCTGCAACAGCCTGGCCATGATCGCAAGGCTGGTCGCCAGCGGCGTCGCCATGAGCGTCCTGCCCACCTGCATACTCCGCGATGAGATCCAGCGCGGCGCGGTGGTCAGCTACCGTCAGCGCGTCGAACTCAAGCCGCTCAAGATTTGCGCCGCCTATCCGCGCTCCTCGGACTCCGACGGCCTGGAGGCGGTCGTGCGCATCGCCCGCAATGTCATACAGAAGGGCAACTACTTCGCGCCGCCCCTGGTGTGAGCCGGCCAGCGGCTGACGCAATGGCAGCGAGACCCTGAATCTGCGCATCAAGCCAGAGGAGCACTGCCTGATCGATCGCGCCGCGCTTTCATCCTCGATGCCGCGCGGGCGGATGCGGACTTCGCGGGCTTTGACACTCGCATACGGCGGGGGTCATAAGTCTTGCGGATCATTTCCCTGCCGGAAGATCAGAATTTTCACTGAGTCATGCAGGGGGCGGGACCAGGGTAGGGAGGAGATGCTTTCGTTCCAATGTTTTGGCATATACAATATGGCATATGCATTCAAGGAGGCGAACATGACCGCCACCAAGTCCAGGCCTCGCGAGGCCAAGCTCTTTCGCAACAACCGCAGCCAGGCCGTGCGTATCCCTGCTGAGTTCGAGTTGCCGGGCGATAGTGTGTTGATCCGTCGAGAGGGCACGAAGCTCATCATTGAGCCTGTGACCGGACCAAGGAACATCGTGGAGCTTTTGGCCCAATGGAGAAAAGACGAGCCGCTCGCTCCTGAAGATCAGTTCCCCGACATCCCCGACACACCGAGCGTGCCGGAGGATGTCCTGTGAGCGGCTACCTGCTCGACACCAACATCATCAGTGCGCTCCTGCGCGACCCGGATGGCCCCGCCGCCCATCATATAGAGCGGGTCGGCCACCAAGAAATCTGCACCAGCATCATTGTTGCAGCGGAGCTGCGCTATGGCTGCGCAAAGAAAGGCTCTGCGAAGCTGCTGGCCCGGGTTGAAAGCCTCCTGGAGACAATTCCCGTCCTGCCTCTGGACATCCCGGCCGACACTGAATACGGCGGCATTCGCGCAGGACTGGAGGCGGCTGGAGAACCCATCGGCGCCAATGACCTGTTGATCGGCGCCCACGCCTACGCGCTAGGCATGACGCTGGTGACTGCCAACACCAAGGAGTTTGAGCGCATACGTGGCCTGGCCGTGGAAAACTGGCTTATCTGAACGCTGTGCGCATTGTGTGTTGCTCGACACAACATTCTCCAATAGCTGGATCTTCGTGATGCGATGTATCGTTACTTCAGAACAAAACGACGAGGGGGGCGTCCACGAATGCTGGCAGAAATTTGAAGGTATTCTTCTTAGTCAGATTCCCGGAAAGTTAAGCATGGCGGGGCTAAGCGGCCCATCCAAAAGTTTCTTGGGATGGGTAAATTACTTAATCTTGATAGGCGAGGAACCTATTGCGATTATATTAAAGACTATTAGTGCCAATAAGGTCTAAGCCGTGTCGCGTTCGGGACGCCTACTCAGCTTGCTTCAGTTGCTCCGCGGGCGGCGAACTCCAGTCACTGCCGCAGCACTTGCGCGCGATTTAGCCATATCGGAGCGGACAGTCTATCGCGACATTGCGACTCTGATAGGCGAGGGTGCGCCGATTGTAGGCGAGGCGGGCCTTGGATACGTCCTTAGGCCAGGCATGTTCCTTCCTCCCCTGATGCTGGAGATCGAGGAAGTCGAAGCGATTTTGCTCGGTCTCAAGTATGTGAACCAGCGTGGAGACGATGTGCTTCGACGGGCGGTGGTCACTACAAGGGCAAAAATTTCGTCGATGTTGCCAGCTTCCGTCCAGATAGCTGCGTTTGATGAGCCTTTGGCAATGCCGGGGCCAGTAGGTGAACAGGCTGAAGGGCCGGTGCCAGTAAGCGTGATCAGACGTGCTATCCGCTCACAGGAAAAGTTAGAAATAGCCTACGCTGATGCCAAAAACGATCATAGTGCTCGGATCATATGGCCGATCGCCGTAGGTTTTATGGAGAGCGCCCGCATCGTTGGTGCATGGTGTGAACTCCGGCAGGATTTTCGAACGTTTCGCATTGATCGCATCGTATCGGCGGTTGAATGCGGCCGCTATACAGAGCGCCGAGCGACGCTATTGAAGCGGATGCATACGGCGCTTCTCGGCTCCTGACAGGTTCTGTCAGTCGGATGCTCCATCATGCGGCTTCTATCAATGGAGGCTTCTATGAAAGACGTAACCAACTCTCTGCCGTCAGTGATCCTTGATCACATTCAAGCCCACAACACACCTGACCCAGCGGCATTCGCAGCGACCTTCGCTTCAAACGCTCTCGTGAACGACGCAAGGCGGGAATGGGTCGGAGTCGATGCCATCTCGAAGTGGGCTGAAAAAGAAATTTTTGGCGACAACGTCCGGGTCGAACTGGTCAGTGCGTACGAGCTTGAGGGGATGTACATCGTGCGACTCAAGAATGATGGCGACTTTGACAAAGCCGGTTTGCCCGACCCCATCATTCTCACTAATTATTTCACACTGATTAATGACAAGATTGCGCAACTGATCGTTCTGCTGAACATGGTCAGCTATCCCGATAAGCCAGAGCCTGGTATCCGCTAATCCACGCAGTTGATCATCTCTATAAACAAGATAATAGCTAATGCTTTTTTAGGATAAACGACCATGCAAACAACGCAGCTGCGCGACCTATCGAGTGAGTTTCAGTCTAAACGTGTATTGGTGAGCGGTGGCACACGAGGTATGGGTGCCGCCATCGCCTCACGGTTTCTCGCTTCTGGCGCACAAGTTGCGATCACCGCTCGAAAGCTCTCGGAAGAGGCACCCACTGGCGCGGTCTTCATTGAAGCCGATCTTGGCACGCCTGCTGGCGTCGAAGACATCGTAAAGCGCATCGAGTCGTCCTGGAATGGCATCGATATTCTGATCAACAACCTTGGTGCCAGTGAAGCGCCGAGGGGGGATTTTTCAACCCTCGACGATGAGGTATGGCGCGCTGCACTCGACCTGAACTTGCTTGCTCCAGTGCGTCTGGATCGCGCACTGGTTCCAGGCATGCTCGCCAGAGGAAACGGAGTCGTCATTCATATAGGCTCGATTGCACACATATTGCCCGAGTCTGGCGCCACCTTGGCGTACTCAGCGGCCAAGGGCGCGTTGAGGACTTATAGCAAAGGCTTGGCCCTTAGCCTTGCATCGCGTGGCTTGCGGGTCAACATGGTTTCACCTGGTTTCATAGAGACCTCAGGAGCAAGAGAGCAAATGGCCCAGTATCAGGATGCCCGCGGCGCTTCACTCGAAGGCGCACGGCAACGCATCATGGACTTGATCGGTGGCATTCCGCTAGGACGGCCTGGGCATCCCGAAGAAGTCGCAGAATTCGTTGCCTTCCTCGCATCAGATCGCGCATCTTTCGCTGTTGGAATGGATTGCGTGCTAGACGGTGGGACTATCCGAACTGTGTGAGAGAATTACCACTGCGGGCACCAAGATTCATTCCTTTCCGCCGATTTGACCTCCGCCATTGCGGCAGAGTCCATCGGCGATGCGCCTTACGTCAATAGAATCGGCTGCCAAATCACGACGTATACGGACATGCCAGCGACCATTTACTGATCGTCCTATCCTTCGTGTTAGCGCCGATGTAATACTGACCCACTGCGCCGGAGTAAAACTGACCCACTTGGGCGAATATGGTGGTTTTTTGGCCGCCGACTATGTTGACCCAGGAGCAAGCAGTGGAAATCAAGGTGTTAATGCGGCATGGCGCCGGTATTCGAGAGATGGCGCGCGAGCTGGGGTGCTCACGCAATACGATCAGGCGGTATCTACGAGAGACGGCAGCCGAGCAATACAGTCCCAGAACGGCACGGCCGACCAAGCTGGATCCGTATAAGGGCTATTTGCTAGAACGTATCGAAGCGGCACGGCCACACTGGATCC
>NZ_FQXE01000010.1 GCF_900129885.1 Pollutimonas bauzanensis
ACTTCCTTGAGCAGTTCAAGGGCCGCATCGTTCAGGCTGTCCAGAATGCGGTCGCTGCGCCAGAAATGGAACGACAGGTCGGTGGCGCGCTGCAAGCCGATGCGCACGTTCTCGAGCACCGTGAGCTGCGGAAACACCGCGGAAATCTGGAACGACCGGATGATGCCGCGCCGGGCGATCTGCGCCGGCTTCTCGCCGGTGATTTCATGGTCCGCGAAAAAGATCTTTCCGGAAGTGGGCGTAAGGAATTTGGTGAGCAGGTTGAAGCAGGTCGTCTTGCCCGCGCCATTGGGCCCGATCAGCGCATGGATGGTCCCGCGCCTGACCTGGAGATTGACGTCGCTCACGGCCACAAAGCCGCGGAACTCCTTGGTCAGGTGCCTGGCCTCCAGAATAAAATCAGCCATCATGTATTCCTTTCTGTTATGCATAGGTCGGCCTGAGCGCCGTGGGCGATCAACATCGCCGAACGGATTTTCATGCCCGGCGGCAAGCCGGGGCACTGCCCTCAAGCGCTACATGGTCTTGTCCGGCCACCGGACGATGCGCTGCCGCTGCCGACCCAGGCCTTCTATGCCCAATGTCACGATATCGCCGGCCTGCAGCCAGACAGGATCAGGCGTCTTGCCCATACCCACCCCGGGCGGAGTGCCAGTTGCGATGATATCGCCAGGAAGCAAGGTCAAATATTCACTGCAGTAAGAAATGAGCGTTGCAATATCGAAGATCATGGTGCTGGTTTTGCCATGCTGCATACGCACGCCGTTGACATCGAGCCACATGTCCAGGTTTTGCGGATCCTGCAATTCATCCGTGGTGACCAGCCAAGGCCCCACGGGAGCAAAAGTGTCGCATCCCTTGCCTTTGTCCCATTGAGATGACTGCATTTGAAATGCACGCTCGGATACATCATTGACCACGCAATAGCCCGCGACAAAATCGAGGGCGCTTTCTTTAGGAACATATTGCGCTTTGCTGCCAATGACCACGCCGAGCTCCACCTCCCAATCCAGACGAGTCGAATGACGCGGCTGGACCACATTATCATAGGGCCCACATAAGGCTGTCGTGGGCTTCAAGAAAATGATGGGCTCCGCGGGAACGGCCAATCCGGCCTCTTCGGCATGATCCGAATAATTCAACCCGATACAGACAATCTTGGAAGTCCCCCGGAAAGGAATACCGAGACGCGGCTCGCCGGATACGACAGGCAAGTCGGACGGGTTTATCGATGCAAGCCGGGCAAGGCCCCGGGGCGACAGATCTCGCGGCTCGATCGTATCCACAACCGACGATAAATCGCGCAAACGCCCCTCGGCATCAATGACACCCGCTTTTTCCATATTGGCGTCGCCAAACTGACATAATTTCATTTCCAAACAGCTTCCTATCAACTGGTTTTAAAAGTCCAGATATCTTCCCGCCCGCCCGTTGGAGCGGATCGCCATGGTTTCGACGGTGGTCAGTGCAGGCGTAGCATCCATCCGTAAAACGGCTCAAGAGACGGTGACAGCGTCATCAACCACCCAGGCGGCGCCATTGACGTGCGCCGCCTGGGCCGACAAGAGAAATGCTATGACACTGGCCACATCCTCTGGATTCGCATACGCTGATGCGCCCGCGCGGCGTATCCCTCCCAGATGCCCCGCCTGCTTATCCAATGCCCTGATCATTCGAGTCTCCACAGGCCCCGGCAGCACGGCATTGACCCTGACTCCCGTACCCGCGACATCGAGCGCGGCCACTCGCGTCAAACCCAGGACCGCATGCTTGGTCGCGACGTATCCGGCCAGACCCGCTCGACCGCGAATTGAAGACGTGGACGCCGTATTGACGATAGCGCCTTCGCCCCGCGGCATCATCCGCGCGAGCATATGCTTCAGACCAAGAAACACTCCCTTGGCATTGACCTGAAACAGGCGATCGAAAACTTCGTCAGGATAAAGGTGAATCGGGGCAACCACGCCTTCGATACCGGCGTTATTTGAAAATGCCGTGATGGGGCCAAGCCGACTCTCCACCTCATCGATGCAAGCGGCCACCTGATCGCCCGCCGAGACGTCCGTACGAACGAAGATTGCCAGGCGGCCAGTCGCTTCGACACAACGGACCGTTTCCGCGCCGAGCTCCGCATCGATATCGGCAACAGCCACATCACTTCCCATTTCGGCAAGCTTCAAAGCGACCGCCCGGCCGATGCCGCCCCCACCCCCAGTTACCAAGGCAACGCTCATGACGACTTCACGAATGAGCAGCCACCTTCACTCAGCGGGCGCCATACATCGGCCGCGGGAATGGTTTTCACGACATGATAATAATCCCAGGGATACTTGGACTCCTGAGGCTTTTTCACTTCGAACAAGTACATGTCATGGATTTTCCGGCCGTCCACCCGAATACTCCCCTTGCCAAAAAGCGGGTCGTCTGTCGCCAGCGCTTTCATCTTCTCAACGACACGCTTCCCGTCCTTCGGATCCTCCAGCGCTGTCGCCGCGCGCAGATAATGCAGCACAGATGAATAGACGCCCGCCTGGAGAGCGCTGGGATAGCGGCCATCAAGCCGTTTTGCGTAACGTTGGCTCCAGGCGCGCGTCTGCGCGTTCAAATCCCAATAAAAAGCTTCCGTGAATTGGAGGCCTTGCGCAATTGGCAGCCCCAGCGCATGTACATCGTTGATATACAGCACCGTTGCAACCAGCCGCTGCTTGCTGTTGGTAATGCCGAACTCTACAGCCTGCTTGATAGAATTGATCGTGTCTCCGCCAGCATTGATCAAGCCGATCACTTGAGCTTTGGATGACTGGGCCTGTAGAAGAAATGACGAGAAGTCCGGAGTATTAAGCGGCGTAAGCACGCTTCCAATGACCTTTCCGCCATTCTTGGCAACCGTGTTCGCGAGATCCCTCGCCATGGCGTGGCCGAATGCATAGTCGACAGTAAGATTGAACCAAGTCTTTCCTCCCGACTGGGTAATCGCCGTTGCGGCGCCCGCGGCAAGCGCGTGCGTATCATAGGTCCACTGAATGGTGTTGGGCGAACAATTCTTTCCGGTGAGGTCGGATGATGACGCGCCCGAGACAAGCATCACCTTGTTCTTGCCTTGCACAATATTGTTGACCGCCAGAGCGACGGCCGAATTGGGCAAATCGACGATGACGTCCACGCCTTCCCTGTCTATCCATTGCCGTGCTGTCGCCGCGGCGATATCCGCTTTGTTCTGATGGTCCGCGCTGATGATCTTTATGGGCCGTGTGCTTCGCCCTCCCTGCGCGAGAAAATCCTCCATGGCCATCTTGGCGGCAATCACAGACCCCTGACCCGTCACATCGCCATAAATACCGGACATGTCGGTAAGAACCCCGATCGTCAAAGGCTTCACATCCTGCGCCTTGACATTCATGGCTCCAAGGGCAAGCAGATTGAGCCCGCTCAAAAGCACCGAACGCCTCTTGTACTTGAATTTTTCCTTGCTCATTTTATTGCTCCTCAATTTATTTTCATTATCTTTTCGCTGCTTATCGAAAATGGTCTCTGATCCGGAGATCGCCGGACTTGCCCATCGCGCCCGGCCGCAGTCAGGCAATTGAAGGCCGCCGGGCAGGCTCCATTGATCCAGGCCATCCAAAAACCAGGGCATGGCTGAACCGCTCAAGGTATTAGGGTGTCAGGCGCTTGAGAAGGCGTCTGTCCTCGACGCCGAATCCGCCCCCATAAACATCTGAAACCATAAAATGCGCGCCAAGTATTTCCGGCTTCAGAGAGGCGATCGGATCGAATTCAGAATCATGAAGTTTCATGACTACGCGGCCGGGCAAAGGCCGGGAGTATTCAAGCGGAGTACGGCGATATACGATATCCGCATACACCGGCTCGGGGCGCTCCGGATGAGGCACGCGGCGAACGTGGATCTCCCCCGACGGCTGTTCATGCTGATCAACAAGCCGGACCAGGGGCGCCGCCGGATCAGGGATAAAGCTGAAATCGGCTAAAGGAATGGTGCGGCGCTTGACCCAGCCGTCGATCGAACCATCTTCAGCCTCATTGAACCGATATGTCGCGTCCTTTTTTGTATATCCGAAGATTTCCCGGCCCGCCGCAATACCCATGGGATCACTGCAATACATGTAGATGTGGGTCTGGGTGAAAAGGTCTTCATATCGGACGGCCACGGTAACCATCAGATCGAACATGGCACCCGACTGCAACGCCAACGTATGCCCCGGCGATAGCATGAAACGGAACGCGACCCGGTCATTGACGAGTTCAAACGGGGTATCGGCAAGCAATTCCTCCAGCTTGGCTTTATCGACCCGCGTCACAACCTCTACTGTGCGTAGCGCGCACTCCCATTCCAACGGATAGGCCGGGGCGTAAGGCGGGTTGACGCCACTATTCTGATGCATTTTATATTTGCCAAACATACTAACTCCTTTAGATTGGGTTTCAGCAGACCACCTTGTCCAGTACTTCCGGCTCGACTACTTGATGCCAAAGGACGATCGATACAGATCTGCAAAAATATGGATCACGTCAATAAGACACCGGAAAATGGTCGAACTCCAGAATCTCTGTATTTACTTTTGTTATATCGGTCACACCGCAAAGCGCCATGGTCAAATCAAGCTCCTTTTGAATGATCTCAAGACAATGCGTCACACCGGCCTCGCCCATGGCGCCGAGACCATAGAGAAAAGAGCGCCCGATGAAGGTGCCTTTAGCTCCCAATGCCACGGCCTTTAAAACGTCCTGACCGGATTGGATTCCTCCATCGAACAAGACTTCGATGCGCTCGCCAACAGCTTCGACAATGCGCGGAAGGACGGCGATGCTCGACAATGCGCCGTCAAGCTGGCGCCCGCCGTGATTGGAGACTATCAAAGCGTCGGCACCACATTGGACTGCCATTTCCGCATCGGCAACATCCATAATGCCTTTCAAGATAAGTTTTCGCCCCCAAATCCTCCGGATCCATCTGACGTCATCCCAGGACATCGTCTGATCGAACTGCTCGCTAACCCAATGCGCCATGGATGAAATGTCCGAAACTCCAGACACATGGCCAACAATATTTCTGAACGAATGGCGCCTCGTGCGCATCATGCCGAAGCACCAGCCGGGACGGGAAGCCATATTGACGATATTTCGCAGCGTCAGTTTGGGCGGCGTCGACAGGCCGTTCTTGATATCTTTATGGCGCAGCCCTTGAACCGGCAAATCAAGCGTCAACACCAGAGCGGAGCAATTGGCATCGCGAGCCCGCTCAATCAAGCGTTTAACAAATACCCTGTCTCTCATTACATAAAGCTGGAACCAGAATGGTCGCCGTGTGTTTGCCGCGACATCCTCTATCGAGCAAATGCTCATTGTTGAAAGCGTAAAAGGGATGCCGAAACGCTCTGCGGCGCGGGCAGCCAGAATTTCTCCATCCGCGCGCTGCATCCCGGCCAGGCCTGTGGGCGCTATGGCAAGCGGCATCGCCACTTTTTCACCCGCCATTTCACAGCGCTGTATGCGCTGGTCGATATTCAGGCCAACACGCTGGCGAAACCTGACCCTGGAAAAGTCATCGGAATTGGCGCGATAGGTGACGCCATCCCAAGACCCGCAATCCACATATTCATAAAACATTCGTGGAACACGCCGCTTCGCAAGAATCTGCAGATCCTTGATGCACGTAATGTTCTTGTATGAGCGTTTCACGTTGGGAGTCCTGGCATGGGGGCGGCTGAATGACACCTGGATAATTCGATATTGCGGAAGGCCGGTCCGGCCAATATTTCCGACAAACGTATATTGCATCCAATATGCATTGCTGTCAACGATATTTTGTATTCCCCCTGGCTGTACGAAAACAGAACCGTGGCGCAGGGTGATGCATCCGCGCCGGGAACATGCAATCGACGCGCATTGCGCCGGTGCTTGATGGGGTACGTTAAACTGGCATTTGTTCAGTCTGCACCATAGAGAGGCGCAAGGGAAAGGTATGGCGAATAAAGCAAACGACAAACTTATTACCGGTCCTTTGCGCTCCGCTAATGAAGGGCAAACCTCCCTGCAGGAGCAGACATACACCCTTTTAAGGGAAATGATAACTAAAGGGCAAATACAGCCCGGCGACCGCCTGATGGAAGCACAGGTGGCGCATGCCTTCGGCATAAGCAGATCTCCCGCGCGTCATGCCTTGACACTATTATGCAAAGACAAACTTGTCGAGGCCCATGGAAAGCGCGGCTATCATGTGTCGGGCAAGCCGGCAGGCACACAGCATAATCGGATGGCAAGGCTAGAACTCGTCAAGCTGACAGTGCCTCGCCAGTGGGAACTAATATACAAAGAGGTCGAGCAGGATCTGATCATAAGAATGCTTTTTGGGTCCGTCCGAATTAACGAGATGCGGCTCGCCCAGCATTACGATGTAAGCCGAACCGTTACGCGCGACCTCCTGGCGCATATGCATGGCGTCGGCATGATTTCGAAAGATATCGCCGGCCACTGGGTCGCGCGGCAAGTGACTCCGGAACGGATACGCCATCTTTACGAATTACGCTCGATTCTCGAACCCCAAGCGCTGCTGGGATCGGCCCCCTATCTACCCGCATCCTTGCTGGACGAATTCCGCGGCAATATCCTGTCCGCCCTCGAAAACGGCACCATTGATAGCGCGCATTTCGATCATGTGGAAAATGATCTGCACGTTCGCGCCCTGAGTTTTTGCCCGAATAAAGAAATACTGGGCGCGCTGAATCGCACACATTTTCTCTTCGGACCGACCCGCTATTTAACAAATGAGTTTCTGGGTATTCCGCTGGAACTTATCCGCGAAGCAATCGAAGAGCACAAGGAGATCATTGATCTTCTAATCGCCAAAAAGCCAGAGCAATCCGCCCAAGCCTTGCAGAAGCATCTTTCCGCGGCAGTGGATCGCTGGCTCCTGCGTTTCGAAATCACTGCCAAGATGGCCAAACTGAAATTGCCGCCGTATTTGACCCGGCTCGACGCTCACAAGCAAGAGGCAGAAGAGCGTCAAGAAACCGCTTAGACCGATGCTATCCATACTCGGATGACCGAATGCTTATGGCGGCAAATGAAGCATCGAGCGCCGCCATAAGCGCCCGCTGATGCGGGCCGTCCGCATCCCGCGCAAGCCCCTCCGGCATCGGCGGCCTATCCAGGCCAACTCCATATCGACGACCCCGCCAGCCCGCAGCGCATAACGGCATTTTCCGATCGCCCGGTCGCCAGTTCGCGCCCCCACAAGCCCAGCATCCCATGAACCCGATGCCATTGCGGGGCCTCCCTGCATCGCGAGAGATATTCAGTTGACGGCAAATATGTATAGAACTTATAATATGTTCGGACATAGAAACTATCGGTTCACGGCGGTACGAGAGCGCAGGTCCGGCGCTCCCGGGTCAGGATGACAAACAGATGCTCCTCCTGAACGTATGCCGGGCCAATGCTTATGGAACGAATCAAATGGAACATCGTGTGGTTGTGGTTACCGGCGCGGGCGGCGCAATCGGCCGCGGCATTGCGCTGGCGCTGGCGCGAGCCGGCGCCAGCGTGGTGGTAAACGATGTGGGTGTTTCATTGGCCGGCGAAGGGGGAGACGGCAGCGTCGCCGAACGGCTCGCGCAAGAAATCAAGGCGGCCGGCGGCATCGCCACTGCCAATTCCGACAGCGTGTCGAATTGGGATAGCGCGCAAAAAATCATTGCATGCGCCCTGGACACTTACGGCCGCATCGACGCCGTGGTCAACAATGCCGGCAATTTGCTGGATCGCTTCTTCCACAACATGACCGAAGAAGAATGGCGCTGCGTCATCGACGTGCACCTGCATGGCACCTTTTTCGTCAGCAGAGCTGCCGCGACGCATTTCAGGGCCCAGAATAATGGCGCTTACGTGCATATGACGTCCACTTCGGGCTTGATCGGCAATTTCGGCCAGGCCAACTACTCGGCGGCCAAACTTGGCATCGTGGGCCTCTCGAAATCCATCGCATTGGATATGCGGAAATACGGTGTCCGATCCAACTGCATCGCGCCATTTGCCTGGAGCCGCATGACCGACTCCATTCCCGCGAACACGCCGGAAGAACTGCAACGTATCGAAAAGCTGAAGAAGATGGACGCGGGCAAGATCGCGCCCATGGCGGTTTATTTGGCCAGCGTTGCGGCGAGCGCGGTCACGGGCCAGATCTTCGGTGTGCGGGCAAATGAAATCATTCTCTTCAGCCAGCCGCGCCCGATCCGCTCGGTGCACATGAGCGATGGCTGGACGCCGGAACTCATCGCCGAGGTCGCGATTCCGGCCATGCAGACGAATTTTTATGAACTTGAACGCTCGCCCGACGTTGTCAGTTGGGATCCCATCTGAAGCTTCCCTCGAAAAGAGAATGTCATGCCGGAAAAAGATATCCTGGCCGCTCCGGTTGCGGCAGGCCCCGAACAAACCTATTTCCAATACCTCGATGCTGGCGAATGGCGGGTGCCGCGATGCCGGGGCTGCGGCAAGATGGTGTTCTATCCACGCATCGCCTGCACCGCTTGCGGCGCAACCGCTTTCGACTGGATCGCGCCATCCGGGTTGGGCACCGTCTATTCGACCACCACGATGCGGCGTCCTGCGCAAGCGGGCGGAGACCGCAATCTATGCCTGGTCGACCTCGACGAAGGCTTTCGCATGATGAGCCGAATCAAATGCGCCGACCCCGGCGCGCCGAAGATCGGCGACAGGGTCAAGGCAAATTTGCATCGGGAGGCGCACAAGAATCTCGTCGTGTTCACTCTGGCAGAGTCCGCGGCATGAACGGTTCCTCGATCCGCGGCGCCACGGCCATCATCGGCATTGGCCACGCCGGCCTGGGCGCGGCCCATGGTTATACCGAAATGGAGATCCTGGCCCAGGCGGCAGCCAATGCCGTGGCGGATGCCGGGATGAAGATGTCGGATATCGATGGCCTGTGCACATGCAGCGCATCGGCCACGATGTGGGCAATGCCCGTTGCCGAATATCTGGGAATCCGCCCGACCTTTATCGATAGCACCATGCTGGGCGGCTCCAGCTTTGTCGCCCACTTGATGCCCGCTATCCATGCCTTGATGGCGGGCGAATGCAAAGCGGTGCTGATCTGCTATGGCAGCACCCAGCGCACGGGCGCGGTCAACCGCGCCGCCGTGGGGAAAATGCGCCAGACGCTGGACCCTCAGCCTTATGAAACGCCTTATGAACCGATGCAGCCGATCAGCGCCTACGCCCTGGCGGCGGCGCGCCACATGGCGCAGTTCGGCACGACGCGCGAGCAGTTGGCGGAGGTCGCGGTCGCGGCTCGCGCGTGGGCCCAGTTGAATCCCGAGGCATATTCCCGCGACCCCTTGTCGATTTCGGATGTGCTGGATGCGCGCATGATCTGCGATCCATTGACGATACGGGATTGCTGCCTTTTGACGGATGGCGCCGGCGCTTTTGTCCTGGTGCGCGGCGACCGCGCCAGGGAAACGCCGCACAAGCCCGCGTATGTGCTGGGCAATGCCACGGCGGTCTGGCACCGCCAGATATCCTCCATGCGCGACCTGACCGTTACCGCCGCGTCCGAATCGGGACAGCGCGCCTACAAAATGGCCGGGCTATCCAAAGATGATATCGATCTGCTTTGCCTGTATGACGCCTTCACGATCAACACGATACTTTTCCTGGAGGACCTGGGGTTCTGCCCCAAAGGCGAAGGAGGCCGCTACGTCAGCGCAGGCGCAATCGCGCCAGGCGGCATACTGCCGGTCAATACCAATGGCGGCGGACTGTCTTTCGGCCATCCGGGCATGTATGGCGTATTCCTCATCATCGAAGCGGTACTGCAATTGCGTGGCGAAGCCGGCGCAAGGCAGCAGAAGGTCGATGTGGCGCTGGTGCATGGCAACGGCGCCACGCTATCGAGCCAATCGACCGCGATTCTAGGCAGTTCCGCCACGCTATGAAATCCGCGGCCGGCAAGCTCAAGGAAAGTTCATGTTCCCCTCTTTGCAAGAGACCCAAATGATCAACAAAATTTCTGCCACTCTGCTCGAAGCGGTGTCATGCATCGTCGACGGATCCTCCGTGATGGTCACGGGATTCGGCGATTCCGGCCTGCCCCGCGAATTGCTTCACGCGCTGATCGAGCATGGCGCCGCGGACCTGACCATCATCAGCAATAACGCCGGGACAGGGACCGGCGGCCTCGCCGCCCTGCTTGCCGCCGGGCGCGTGCGCAAAATGATATGCACGTATCCCAAGTCGTCCGGCGCGGACGTATTCAGGGCCTTGTACGAAGCGAAGAAGATCGAGCTGGAACTGGTGCCTCAAGGCACGCTGATCGAACGGATGCGCGCGGCCGGCGCAGGCCTGGGGCCGTTCTATACCCCCACCGGTTTTGGCACGCCCATCGCCGATGGCAAGCAGCAATGTTTCTTCAAGGGAAAAGGCTATGTGCTGGAAGAGCCTCTGCATGCCGACTTCGCCTTGATCAAGGCCTATCACGGCGACCGCTGGGGAAATCTGACCTATCGCCTGGCCGCGAGAGGCTTCGGTCCCGTCATGTGCACCGCCGCGAAAACCGCGATCGTCCAGGTCGACGATATCCTTCCGCTGGGATTGATTCCGCCGGAGGCCGTGGTGACGCCGGGAATTTTTGTCAGCAAGGTCGTACGCAAGGACAGCCATCAATGAACGACGTCAAAAAATTAAGCCGCGACCGTGTCGCTCAACTGGTCGCCGCCGACATCCTTCCCGGCAGCTACGTCAATATCGGCCTGGGCATGCCGACCCTGGTTGCCAAGTACCTGGATCCGGACAAGGAAATCATTCTTCATAGCGAGAACGGCATTCTTGGCATAGAAGATGTGAGCCCCGGCGACGATGGCGACGAGGATCTGATCAATGCAAGCAAGGCAAGGCTGCAATTGATCCGGGGCGCTTCCATCTGCGACCAGTCGCTTTCATTCGCCATGATGCGCGGCGGGCACCTGGACGCCACCTTGCTTGGCGCATTCCAGGTATCCAGCAATGGCGACATCGCGAGCTGGGCGACGGACGACAGCGAAGCCGTTCCAGGCATAGGCGGCGCCATGGACCTGGTGGCCGGCGCGCGCAAAGTCATCGTCGTGATGGAACACACCACCCGCGCAGGCGCGCCCAGACTGCTGGAGTCGTGCTCCTTTCCATTGACCGGCAAAGGCGCCGTGAACACCGTCTATACCGATATGGCAATCATCGATATCGATCCCGAACGCGGCTTCGTTGTCCGGGCCATGGTCGAAGGCATGGCCAGAGACGCGCTGCAGGCTTCCACCGGGGCGCCCCTGGCATTCCCGGACAAACTGATTTTTATTTGACACAACATCACCCAAAGGGAGCGAGACCAATGAAAAATCTGTTCAAACATCTGATAGGCGGCGCGGTGCTGCTGGCTTCATCGATTGCAAGCGCTGCGCCATTTCCCGACCGCCCGATCGAATTGATCATTCCCTATCCGCCCGGCGGCACCGCCGACGCGGTGGGACGCCCTCTCGCCGCCGGCATGCAAAAGCGTCTCGGCGTGCCCGTGGTCGTTCAATACAAGGGTGGCGCAAGCGGGGCGATAGCAACCCAATACGTCGCGCGGGCGGCGCCGAATGGCTATACCGTGATAATGGTGCTGGCGGCGCATGCGATCAATCCCAGCCTTTATCCCAATCTGCCTTACGATGCGGTAAAGGACTTCACGCCGATTTCAATGGTGGCGAAGCTGCCGCTGGTGCTCTACACCAACCCCAAGTTCGGGCCGAAAACCATCCCGGAATTCATCCGGTACGCCAAGGACCATCCCGGCGACCTGTCGGTCGGGTCCGCCGGCAATGGCAACACCAGCCACCTCGCGCTCGAGCTGTTTTCCAACATGGCGGGCGTCAAGCTTATGCACGTGCCATACAAAGGAGGCGGTCCTTCGATCATCGCCGCCATGGGAGGCGAGGTGGACGCTGTATTTGCGGGGCCCGACAGCCTGCATCTGGCGCAGGCCGGAAAATTGCATGTGATGGCGGTCACCAGTCCCAAGCGCCTGGCGTTGACGGCCGATACCCCGACCATCCAGGAATCGGGCCTGAAAGACTATGAGGTGCAGGGCTGGTACGGACTGCTGGCGCCGGCCGGCACACCCGATGACGCCGTGGCGGTTCTGAACAAGGCCGTGGCCGATACATTGGCCGATCCGCAGTTCACCCAGGTCGTGGAAGGGCTGGGATACATCCCCTCGCCTTCGTCGCCGGTGGGATTCATGGATTACATAAAGCAGGAAATGGCGCGCTGGGCCCAAGTGGTCAAGAAGGCCAATATCAAGATCGAATAGCCCGGATTCCTTAAAATTCACTAGCACACACAACCATGCCAATTTCCGTTATCGAGTCAGCCATTTTCAAAGACATGTTCGGCACCGCGGCGATGCGGGCTGTATTCGACGATGGCGCGACCTTGCGCCGTTATGTCGAGACCGAGGTCGCTCTGGCGGTCGTGCAGGGGCGCCTGGGCATCATTCCCCAGGCGGCCGCCGACGCCATCGCGGAGCGCGCCGATGCGTCGCTCATCGACCTCGAACAGCTAAAAATCGAAACCGAGATCGTGGGCTATCCCATTCTACCGCTGGTAAATCAGATCTCGAAGATGTGCGGTCCCGAAGGGGAATACCTGCATTGGGGCGCGACCACGCAGGACATCATGGATACGGCCACCGTGCTGCAGATCCGCGAGGCCTTGGACCTGATCGAAGCGGACCTCGAAGAGCTCGATGCGATCCTGGACGCGCAGGCCTGCCGCTACCGGGACACGCCGATGGCGGGCCGTACGCATCTGCAGCATGCGCTGCCCATCACCTTCGGCTATAAGGCGGCGGTATGGCTGCTGATGGTGCGCCGCCACCGCCAGCGCCTGGAGCAGCTCCGCCCCCGTGTGCTGGTCGGGCAATTCGGCGGCGCGGCGGGGACTCTGGCGTCCCTGGGCGCTCAAGGGATTGCCGTGCAAGAAGCGTTGATGAAGGAATTGGCTCTGGACGCGGCTCCCGTCACCTGGCACGTCGCCCGCGACGGGCTGGCGGAGACGGTCCAGTTCCTGGGGCTGGTCACATCGACGCTGGGAAAGATCGGCTTGGACATCATGTTGATGATGGCCAACGAGATAGGCGAGGCATTCGAACCTTTCGTCAAGAACCGGGGCGCATCGAGCACCATGCCGCAGAAGCGCAACCCGATTTCCTGCGAACTGATGTGGAGCGCGTCGAAAACCGTGCGGCAGCATGCCGGCCTTGCGCTCGATGCCATGGTGCAGGACTTCGAACGCGCCACCGGCCCCTGGCATATCGAATGGTCCGCGATCCCGGAATCCTTCGTATTGACGGCGGGGTCGCTGCGGCAGGCGAAATTCATGCTGGCTGGCCTGGAAGTCGACACGGAGCGCATGCAGCGCAATCTGGACATTACCGGCGGGCTCATCGCCTCGGAGGCGGTCATGATGGGGCTTGCCCCGTATCTGGGCCGCCAGACCGCGCATGACGTCGTCTATGATGCCTGCCGCAAGGCCGCCACTTCCGGCAGTCCGCTCGCCCAGGTCCTGTACCAGGATCCGCAAGTATCGGCTCATCTGGATCGCGCCGCGATAGACCGGCTTTGCGATCCAGCCAACTATCTGGGATCGGCGCCGCAGATGGTCGACCGCATGCGCCAATTCAAGTAGCAAGGCCGCGGCTCTCCTGGCGGGGCGCGCCAGCTAATAAACACGGATGACTATAAAATCCCTGTTTGCCGAACCGAACAGGAGGGCTGCAAGCTAATGGAGCCGCGTTACATCAAACTGACCAAAATATTGCTGAGCGATATTTCGTGCGGCGCCTATCCCGTTGGCAGCAGCCTTCCGACCGAGCTCGAACTCGCCGAAAAGTATAAAGTCGGCCGCGGAACCGTGCGCGCCGCGCTCGAGCAGATTGAAACGCTGGGCTTGATTTCCCGGCGCAAGCGGGCCGGCACACGGGTCGAGTCGGCAAGCCCCCGTTCCACGGAATACACCCCGACGATTTCCACCATAGAAGAACTGGTGCAATACGGCACCAATGCCGAACGGGTCATCCACGGTATCCGGAACATCGTGATCGACGTGGAAATGAGCGCGCGCCTTGGCTGCCCGCCCGGCACCCACTGGATGGAGATCCAGACCGCGCGCATGAACCCGCTCGCGCCAGCCTACCCGGTGGCATGGTCCCATGTTTATATCAAGGCGGCCGACGGCGCCAAGATACGCCGGCTATTGAGGCAGAAGCAGAGCCTGATCTGCGATCTCGTTTGCGAAGCCACGGGCTCCATCGTCAAGGAAATCCGCCAGACCGTCAGGGCGGTGGGCGTGCCAGCCGAGCTGGCGCAGAAAATGGGCACCAAGCCGGACGCCCATGCGCTTGAATTCCTGCGCCAATACTACGACCAATCGGACAATCTGATCGAGGTCGCGGTCAGCATCCAGCCGGCCGACCGTTTTAGCTATACAACAGTCTTGCAGCGCCAGCTAGCCGGTTCCGCAACGGTTTGATGGCTTTTGCGAACTGCCGCTGAAAACCCCAAGCCCGTCGGCTTATTCATATTGATCCGTGGCGCGGCAGGAGGGGCTCGAACCCCCGACCCCGGGCTTAGAAGGCCCGTGCTCTATCCAGCTGAGCTACTGCCGCGTTGTCCATCGCGGAGCGCGCATTTTAGCGCGTCGAGCGGAAAAGCGGAAAAGCCTCTGTTATCGCCCACTTGAAAGCGATTTTTCGGGCGGATTCGCACCGCCATGCCGCGGCCGAGTCGCCGTTACGCCACACTGTTTACAATAGGTAGCGTAAACCATCCAGCCTAATGCTACAGTTTTCCGCGTATCAATAAAAATCCTAAATTATCAATGATCTGTTTCCCCAGAACCACGCAGCGCTTTCTTCAAATCACCGCCCTGCTGGGCTGGGTGCTGATGGCCGCAACGGCTTCGGCCGGCATCACATACAGGCTGGACCGGCCGCAGGCGCTGCCCGGCGAAAGCGTACAGGTCATCGGCCTTTTGTTCAACGATACCGACACCGCCATAACCTGGACGGCGCCCAAGAATCTGGTCTTGCAGTGGCGCAATCAGGACGGGCAGGCCATACGCAGCCTGGCCTACCTGGCCACGGACAGCGGGCAGGCCAATGTGCCGGTCAATAATTTCGTGAAGTTCGCGTGGCGCGCCGTGGTGCCCACCGGCGTCCAGGGCTTGCAAGCCGTCAGCATCGAAGGCGAAGCCGCGCTGTTGGCGCTGGACACCAGTCCGCTCGAGAAAAGCCCCATATCGGGCACGCCCGCGCACGGGCCTATTGTCGACGCGGGCGCGGCCCAGGGCCGGCAGCGGGAAGATCCCGCCCTGCCGGCCAACGTCGCGGCGGCGACGGGCGCGTCGCTCACTCAGGGGCCGGCGGTGACTTCCACGGCGACCCAGGGCGCCGCCCCTTCGGCGTTCGACAATTTCCGGAATGCGATTTCCCCCTACGAGCCGATTTATTTCGACCTGGGCCATGAAGACGGACGCAATGCGCGCTACCAGGTCAGTTTCAAGTATCGGCTTTTCACTCCGAACGACCCGGCCAATCCCGGATTCGAAGACAATCTCTATCTTGGCTACACCCAGACCGCCTTGTGGGACCTGCACTCGGATTCGCACCCCTTTGTCGACACCTCGTTCAAGCCCAGTGTTTTCTGGCGCAAGGACGCCATCTGGCAATCGGCCAGCAAAGACTGGTTCGTGGGATTCGCCAGCGGCGTCGAGCATGAATCCAACGGCAAGAGCGGCGACGATTCGCGCGCGCTCAACTTCGGCTATATACAGCCGGAATTCAATTACCGTTTCGACGGCGGCAGCACGCTGACGTTCGCGCCGCGCGTGAAAGCCTATTTCGGCGTGTCCAACAACCCGGACTATGCCGATTACGCCGGCCACATGGACTGGAAGCTGCGCTGGGCCCAGGATAACGGCCTGGTCCTGTCGGGCATGTACCGCCAGGGGCGCGAAAGCCGCAGCACCACGCTGGTCGAAGCGGCCTGGCCCTTGCGCCGCACCTTCCTCAATATGAACGGCTATCTGCACGTCCAGTATTTCAAGGGCTATGGGGAAACCGTGCTGGGCTACAACCACAAGAGCGCGCCGCAGGTTCGCATAGGGCTGGCGCTGATTCCATGACGCCGCGCTGAAACGCCAGGGCCGGTCGCCTATTGCCGTTTGCGCGCCACCGCGCCCGCGGCATGGCTTTCGCCGTCGCTGTCGCAGGCATGGATCAGGAACTGTCTGAAAACATCGACCAGGCCGCAGGGCTTCTGTTTTTTGGGCCATAGCAGGCCGACATCCATGGGCGCCACGGGGTCGCTGATCGGGATCGCGATGATCTTCTTGCCCTCCAGAGACCAGGGCCGATACACCAGGTCCGACAATATCGACACGCCAAAGCCATATGCAACCAGGCCGCGCAAGGCTTCGAGCGAGCCGGTGCGCATCGCCACCTTGAGCCTGGCGCCGGCGGCGCCCCAGTGGCGGATGGCCGCGGCGTCCGCATCGTCGACGGTCAATAGTATGTAGGGGCACTGCGCAAGCTCCGACAGGCTTACCGCCGCCTGCTCTGCCAGGGCATGATTGGCCGCCATCCATGCGCGGCGGCGCGAACGCACGAGCAGGTGGTGGCCGTAGCGCTGCCGGGCCTCGATATTGGAGAGCAGCCCTATCCCAAGGTCTATGGTTTCATCGGCCAGGGCTTGCTCCAGCGCCGGGCGGTCCATATCGACCAGATCGATTTCCACCTGCGGGTAGCTGCGCTTGAAGCGGCTCAGCAGATCCGGCAGGAAGTAGCCCAGCACCGTGTAGGTGGCCGCCAGGCGTATGGTTCCAGTGGCCGTTTGCGGAAGCAGGCTGGCATGGCGCATGGCGTCATTGACCGAGTCCATGACATGCCGCGCATGGTGGAAGAACACCTGGCCCTCGGGCGTGAGCACGACGCCGTGCGGCAGGCGCTCGAACAGGCGCGCCTTCAACTGCCTTTCCAGGCTTTGCACGGCGCTGGTGATGGCCGATTGCGATACATGCTCCGACACGGCCGCCGCGGAAAACTGGCCTGACGTCGCGGCGGCGATGAAGTACCGGAACTGCCTCAGTGTGACTTCGCTCTTCATTGGTTTTTCAGATACCTGATAGCGGAAAAATTGATTTTACGATAGCGGCGTTAACCCATACACTGGGTAAAGGTCCGCGCAAAGCCGGATCATTCCAGAATACAGATTATTCCTACAGGAGACAGCCGAGATGAACGCTCCCCGAGATCAGGCGGTGCTGGCGGCACTGGCCAAGGTATCCCTCGACGACAAGTACACGCTGGAACATGGCCGCGCCTACATGAGCGGCACGCAGGCCCTGGTGCGCCTGCCCATGCTGCAAAAGGCCCGCGACCAGCGCGCCGGCTTGAATACGGCGGGTTTTATCTCGGGCTACCGCGGCTCTCCCCTGGGCGCGCTGGACCAGGCCTTGTGGAAAGCCAAGCAGCATCTGAGCGATAGCGATATTGTCTTCCAGCCGGGCCTCAATGAAGACCTCGCCGCGACTTCGGTATGGGGAACGCAGCAGGTCACCCTGTACCCCGACGCCACCCGCGACGGAGTGTTCGGCATGTGGTACGGCAAGGGGCCCGGCGTCGACCGCTCCATGGATGTGTTCAAGCATGCGAACTCGGCCGGCACGGCGCGCCATGGCGGAGTGCTGGTGCTGGCCGGCGACGACCACGGCGCCAAATCTTCCACCCTGGCGCATCAGTCCGAACACGCCTTGCAGGCGGCGGGCATCCCCGTCCTCTATCCTTCCAATGTCCAGGAGTACCTGGACTACGGCCTGCACGGCTGGGCCATGAGCCGCTACTCGGGATTGTGGGTCGCCATGAAGTGCGTCACCGAGGTGGTCGAATCCACCGCCTCGGTGGACATCGATCCCGATCGCGCCCGCATCATCATTCCTGAAGATTTCATGCTGCCGCCCGATGGACTGGGCATACGCTGGCCCGATCCGCCGCTGGCCCAGGAGGCCCGCCTGATCGACTACAAATGGTATGCCGCCCTGGCCTACACGCGCGCCAACAAGCTCAACCGCGTGGTGATCGATTCGCCGCGCGCGCGCTTCGGCATCATGACGGCCGGCAAGGCATACCTCGACACGCGCCAGGCGCTGGCGGACCTGGGGCTGGACGAAAACACCTGCGCGCGCATCGGCATACGCCTGATAAAGATAGGCTGTGTATGGCCCTTGAACGCGCAGGACGCCCGCGAATTCGCGACCGGCCTGGAGGAAATCCTGGTCGTGGAGGAAAAGCGCCAGATACTGGAATACGCGCTGAAAGAAGAACTCTACAACTGGCGCGACGATGTGCGGCCCAGGGTGTACGGCAAATTCGACGAGAAAGACCATGCCGGCGGCGAATGGTCGATTCCGCGCGGCCAGTGGCTGTTGCCCGCGAGCGCCGAGCTGTCGCCGGCGCTGATCGCGCGAGCCATCGCCAGGCGGCTCGAAAAGGCCGACTTGCCCGCCGAGGTGCGCGCCAGGATCGCCGCCCGTATCGCCATTGTCGAAGCCAAGGACCGCGAGCTGCAGAAGCCGGCCGCCACCGCGGAACGCAAGCCCTGGTTCTGTTCGGGCTGTCCCCACAACACCTCGACCAAGGTGCCGGATGGGTCGCGGGCGCTGGCCGGCATCGGCTGCCATTACATGGCCATCTGGATGGACCGGAAAACCGAGACCTTCAGCCATATGGGCGGCGAAGGGGTGGCGTGGATAGGGCAAAAATCCTTCACCCGGGAAAAGCATGTTTTCGCCAACCTGGGCGATGGCACGTATTTCCATTCCGGCGTCCTGGCGATACGGGCGTCGATCGCGGCCAACGCCAACATCACCTACAAAATCCTGTACAACGACGCGGTCGCCATGACCGGCGGCCAGCCCGTCGACGGCGTATTGAAGGTCGGCGACGTCATTGCGCAAGTCCACGCCGAGGGCGCCCGCAAGATCGTGGTCGTCACCGACGAGCCGGAAAAGTTCCGGGGCGTCGCGCTGGCGGGCAATCCGCCCGTCCACCATCGCGATGAGCTGGACCGCGTGCAGCGCGAGCTGCGCGAAATCGAAGGCACGACCGTGCTGGTCTACGACCAGACCTGTGCCACCGAGAAACGGCGCCGCCGCAAGCGCGGCGCTTATCCCGACCCGGCCCGCCGCGTTTTCATCAATGACGCGGTCTGCGAGGGCTGCGGCGATTGCTCGGTCAAGTCCAATTGCCTGTCGGTCGAGCCGCTGGACACGCCCGCCGGCACCAAACGCAAAATCAACCAGTCCTCCTGCAACAAGGACTTTTCCTGCGTCAACGGTTTTTGCCCAAGCTTCATCACCGCCGAGGGCGCGCAGATCAGGCAGCCCGCGCCGCAAGAGGCGGATAGCGGCGGCATGGCCAATACCGGCCTGCCGCAGCCCGTGCTGCCTGCCATCAGCGGCACCTACGGCATACTGGTCACGGGCATAGGCGGAACCGGCGTGGTCACCATAGGCGGCCTGCTGGGGATGGCGGCGCACCTGGAAAACAAGGGGGTGACGGTGCTGGACATGGCCGGCCTGGCGCAGAAAGGCGGCGCGGTGCTCAGCCATGTGCAGATCGCCGCCCATCCCGCCGATATCCATGCCACCCGCATCGCGACGGGCGAGGCCGAACTGATCATAGGCTGCGACGCCATAGTCACCACGTCGCCCGAGGTCTTGTCCAAGGCGCAGAAGGACCTGACCCGGGCGGCGGTCAACAGCGCGCCGATTCCCACGGCCGGCATCATCCACGATCCCAAGTGGCGGTTTCCCGCGGCGGCGGCCGCGCAGGACCTGGCCGGGGCGATAGGCAAGGATTGCGAATTCCTGAACGCCAACGCCCTGGCCGTCAAGCTTCTGGGCGACGCGATCTATGCGAACCCGCTGCTGCTGGGCTATTCCTGGCAGAAAGGCTGGATACCGCTGTCGCATGAAAGCCTGGCGCGCGCCATCGAGCTCAACGGCGTCATGGTGGAAAAAAATCTGTCGGCCTTCGAATGGGGCCGCGCCGCGGCGCATCACGGCGCCGGAGCGATCGCGCCGGACCTGGCCGGCAAAGAAGCCGCGGCGACCGTCATCGCCATGCCGGAGACGCTGGACAGGCTGGTCCAGCGCAATGTGCAATGGCTGACCGCATACCAGGACGCCGCCTACGCGCGGCGCTATGCGCAAGCCGTCGAGCTGATCCGCGCGCGCGAGACCACACTGCGGGAGGCCGCTACGCGGGAAACCGCCGCGGCGCCGGCGGGCAAGGGCTTGCGGCTGACCCGCGCGGTGGCCGTGAACCTGGCCAAGCTCATGGCCTACAAGGACGAGTATGAAGTCGCCCGCCTGTATACGGACCCGGCGTTCAAGGAAAAGCTGCGCGCCCAGTTCGAGGGCGAGCCCGGCCGCGACTACCAGTTGCATTTCCATCTGGCGCCCCCGCTGTTGGCCAGGCGCAATGACCAGGGCCAACTGGTGAAGAAGAAATTCGGGCCGTGGATGCTGCCGGTGTTCAAGGCGCTGGCGCGGCTCAAAGGCTTGCGCGGCACGGTTTTCGATGTGTTCGGCAAGACGCGGGAACGGCGCCAGGAGCGCGAGCTGGTGCGCGAATATTTCGAGCTGGTCGACGAGCTCGCGCGCACCCTGACGCGGCGCAATCTTGCGGCCGCCGTCGAACTGGCGGCGCTGCCGGACGATATCCGCGGCTTCGGCCATATAAAAGAAAAGAGCCTGCTGGCGGCCAAGGCGCGGCGCCGCGAATTGCTGGCGAGCTACCGCGATGCGGCGCCATTGGGGCGGGTCGCCTAGCGGCGCCCGCCGCGCCGGCGGGCGCCCTACAGCGCCAGGTAAGAACGGCGGACGTCTTCGTCGGCGGCCAGCTCGTCCATGCTGCCGCTGTAGCGGACGGCGCCTTTCTCCAGCACATAGGCGCGGTCGGACACCAGGCCGGCGAAATGGATATTCTGCTCGGACAGCAACACACTGGCGCCGCGCGCCTTGAGCGTCAATATCATCTGCGCCATCTGCTCCACGATCAGCGGCGCCACCCCTTCCGAGGGCTCGTCCAGCAGAAGCAGATAAGGATTGCCCATCAGCGTTCGCGCCACGGTCAGCATCTGCTGTTCGCCCCCGCTCATCGCGCCGGCGGGCCTGTCCTGCATGCCCTCCAGATTCGGAAACAGTTCGAAGACAGCAGGCAGGGACCAGTTCAAGCCGGGCCGGCCATCGGGCCAGGTCCGGGGCCGCTGGCGGCCTGCCATGAGGTTTTCCTTGACCGTCAGTTCGGTGAAGATGCGCCGGTCCTCGGGCACATAGCCCAGGCCCAGGCGCGCCACTTCGTATGGCTGCCGCTTTTCAAGCGCCTGCCCCATGAACCGGACCTGCCCGTTGCGCTTGGGAACCAGGCCCATGATGGCCTTGAGCGTGGTGGACTTGCCCGCGCCGTTGCGCCCCATCAGCGCAACGACCTCGCCCGGCCCGACCTGGAGGCTGACGTCGTGCAGGATGTGCGCCGCGCCGTACCAGGCGTTCAGGCCGGCCAGCGACAGCAAGGGCGGCGGCGCGGCCCGTTTGCGGTCGTCGTTCATGGCGGCGTGGCTCCGGGCGCCAGGGTTTCAAACGTCTTGCCCGTGCCGAAATAGACTTCCTGGACCTTGGGGTGGGCGCGTATCTGCTGCGCGCTGCCCTGGGCGATCAACTGGCCGCGCGCCAGCACGATGATGCGGTCGGCGTAGGCAAAGACCACGTCCATGCTGTGTTCGGTGAACAGCACCGCCATATCGTTTTGCAGGACCAGGCTTTTCACCAGGGCCACCAGGGCGTTGCGCTCGGCCGGCGCCATGCCGGCGGTGGGCTCGTCCATCAACAACAGCCGCGGCTTGCCGGCCAGGCTCATGGCCAGTTCCACGCGCTTGACGTCGCCATAGGCCAGCTCGCTGCAGGGACGGCCGGCCTGGCTGCCCATGCCGACCTGTTCCAATAATCGCAAGGCTTCGTCGCGGTGGCGGCCGATCGCGGGGCGCCAGAACGAATACACTTGGCGATGGTGCGACAGCAAGGCCATCTGGACATTTTCCAGCACGGTGAACGATGCGAACGTGGCGGCGATCTGGAATGTGCGCCCTATGCCCTGGTGGGCAATGCGGCGCGATGGCATACCCAGCAGTTCGCGCCCGTCGAACCTGACGGAGCCCGAGCTGGCCGGCAACTGCCCGCCCATCATGTTGAAAGTGGTCGACTTGCCCGCGCCGTTGGGGCCTATCAGCGCCAGCAGTTCGCCGGCCTCCAGGTCGAAGCTGATGTCGTCGACGGCCGTGTTGCCGCCAAAACGCTTGGTCAGGTTGCGCACCGCCAGCAGGCTCATATCCGCTTTCCCTTGCCTTGCATCAGCATGCCGCAATAACCGGCGATCCCTTGCGGGAAGGCCAGGACGATCAGCAGGATGACCGCCCCGAACAGGGCGCGCCAGTATTCGGTGACGCCTACGAAATAGTCCTGCAGCATCGTAAAGCTGGCCGCGCCCACCACCGGCCCGAACAAGGTCTGTATGCCGCCCAGCAGCACCATGACCAGGCCGTCCACCGACTTGCCCACGGTAATCACTTCCGGCGACGTGCTTCCCTTGGAAAAGACATAGAGCCCCCCCGCCAGGCCGGCCAGCAGGCCCGCCACGATGAAGGCCGTCCACTGGACGCCCTTGACATCGATGCCGATGGCGTCGGCCCGCAGGGCCGAATCGCGGGCCGCGCGCAAGGCATGGCCGAAAGGCGCGAAGGCCATGCGCCGCACAGCGAAAATCGCCAGCAGCGCCAGGGCCAGGGTGAAATAGTAATAGGCGCCGCCGGAAAGCCATCCCTGCGGCCATATGCCGATTATGCCGTTGGAGCCGCCGGTGACCGCGTCCCATTGATAAACGATGGACCAGACGATCTGCGCGAAAGCCAGGGTCAGCATGGCCAGGTACACCCCCGAGAGCCGGATGCAGAACCAGCCGAACACCGCCGCGGCGAGACCCGCCGCCAGGGGCGCCGCGAATATGGCCGCGCCCATGCCCAGGCCCGCCGACTTGAACAGCAAGGCCGCGCCGTAGGCGCCGATGCCAAAGTAGGCGGCGTGGCCGAAGGAGGCCATGCCGCCCAGCCCCATCATGAAATGCAGGCTGACGGCGAACAATACCGCCACCAGGATGTCCTGGGCCAATACCGGAGCATAGGGAAACGCGCCGGCCAGCAAAGGCAGCGCGGCGAACACCGCGACCAGCGCCACGGCCAGCCATTTGAACGCCGCGCCGGCGGCGCTCAGCGGCGCCTGCGGCGCGCCGGCATGGCGGATGGCCGCCAGCGGCTTGCCGCGCAGCCCCCAAGGGCGGAACACCAGCACGAAAGCCATGAAAATGAACTCCACCACCAGGGTCAGCTTGGGGAAGGCGATGCTGACGCCGGCGATCTCCATGACGCCCAGGGCAATGCACAGGGCCTTCAATTCCGCGATGATCAAGGCGGCCAGGTAGGCGCCGGGAATGGAGCCCATGCCTCCCACCACCACAACGACGAAGGCATCGCCGATGACGCTCAAGTCCAGCATCAGGCTGGCGGGTTGCCGGGGAATCTGTATGGCGCCGCCCAGGCCCGCCAAAAAAGCGCCCAGGGCGAACACGCCGGTGAACAGCCAGGCCTGGTTGACGCCCAGGGCGCCGAGCATTTCGCGGTCCTGAGTGGCGGCCCGTATCAGGGTGCCCCAGCGGGTGCGCGTCAGCAGCAGCCACAAGGCCAGCAGGACGGCGGGGCCGATGACCATCAAGGCCAGGTCGTATACCGGAAGATAGCGGTCGAAGATCTGCACCGAGCCGCTCAAGCCCGGGGCCAGCGGCCCCAGCAAATCGTCGGGCCCCCACAGCCACAGGGCGGCGTCATTGAAAACCAGCACCAGCGCAAAGGTGGCCAGCAATTGGTACATCTCCGGCGCCTTGTACAGGCGCCGCAGCAGCGCCATTTCCACCAGCGCGCCCAGCGCGCCCACCACGAGCGCGGCGGCAATCAGGCTGGCCCAGAATCCGTAAGAGTCCTGCCCCCAATGCTGCACAATGGAATAGGCAATGTATATGCCCAGCATATACAGCGAGCCATGCGCGAAATTGACGATGCGGCTGACGCCGAAGATCAGCGAGAGGCCGGCGGCCACCAGGAACAGGGAGGACGCCTCCGCCAGGCCGTTCAGGAACTGAACGATAAAGCCGGTAAGATGCATGGGGTTACCGCGCCCGGCGGCGCGGCGCGCCAAGGCGCATCAATCGGCCGAGGCGGGCCGCCACTGCCGGACCTGCTCGTCGGTGGGTTGAACGCTGGCGCCGTCGACATATTCGAAATCGGTCATGATGCCCTTGCCGTCTTCAAGGCCCAGCGTGCCGACGTAGGCGCCCATGGTGGACTGATGATCGATGCCGCGGTACATGATGCGGCCGAAGGGCGTATCCACTTCCAGCCCCTTGAATGCCTGGACCAGCGCTTCCGTATCGGTCGAGCCGGCCTTCTTGATGCCGGCGGCCAGAGACAGGATGGCGTTGTAGCCCACGATGGTGCCCAGGCGCGGATAATCCTTGTAGCGGTCCTGGTAGGCTTTCAGAAACTTGCCGTGCTCGGGCGTGTCGATGGCGTACCAGGGATAGCCCGTCACCACCCAGCCCACCGGCGTTTCCTTGCCCAGCGCGTCAAGATATTCCGGCTCTCCGGTAAGCATGCTGACCACCGGCAGGCCCTTGAAGAAATTGCGCTGCGTTCCCGCGCGCACGAACTTCGCCAGGTCGGTGGCGAACAATACATTGAACATGGCGTCGGGCTTGGCGTCCGCCAGGGCCTGCACCACGCTGCCCGCATCGATCTTGCCCAGCGGCGCGGCCTGCTCCGCCACGAACTCGACATCCGGCTGGGCTTGCTTGAGCAGCGTCTTGAAAGTGGCCACCGCGGACTGCCCGTATTCATAATTGGGATAGACGATGGCCCATCGCTTCTTGTTCATTTTCACAGCGGCGGGAATCAGCATGGCCACCTGCATATAGGTGGAATTGCGCAAACGGTAGGTGTAGTGGTTGCCGTCAGCCCAGACGATCTTGTCGGTCAGCGGTTCGCTGGCCAGGAAAAACATTTTCTTGTGCTTGGCGAAGTCGGTTACCGCCAGGCCGATATGCGACAGGAAGGTGCCGGTCAGGACATCGACCTTGTCGCGCGCCAGCAGTTCCTCGGCGGCGCGGACCGCGTCGCCGGGGTTGGAGTTGTCGTCGCGGACGATGAGCTCCAGCGGCTTGCCGTTCACGCCGCCGGCCGCGTTGATCTGCTCGACGGCAAGCTCCATGCCCTTTTTGTAAGGCCCGAGGAAGGCGGGCTGGGTTTTATAGCTGTTGAGCTCGCCTATCTTGATGGTGTCTTGCGCCCAGACGGAGGCCGCCGTGGCCAAGGCCGCCACGCCCAATAACTTCGCATAAACCTGGGGGGAGTGCATATAGATTCCTGTGCTGGACCGTGCAAAAAGTAACGCAATAAATTGTACGCAATATAGACGGACCGGGAGCGGCAGCCATTACACTACGCCCTACCGACTTTTCATGAACCACCCATGCGCGACCTGACCCTGATTTTTATCATATCCAGCCTATGCCTGCTGACGCTGAGCCGATGCCTGTTGGCGGCCTGGCAATGGCGGCGGGTGAAACAGGGCGGCGGCATGCTTCCGATATTGAAAGGCGGCCTGCGCATCGATGCCCACCAGATAGCCATCATCGCCGGCATTCCGGCCATTCTTGCGCCATGGATAGGGCATTTCCCGCTGGCCGTGGCGATTACCGGCTGGTGGTTCCTGCTGGCCTGGCTGCTGCTGGTGCTGCTGGAAGTCTCCACCCCGCAGTTCATCCACGAATATGATACCCGGCCCAACCGCATTTATGTGGAATACCTCAAGCACCCGCATGAAGTCTTCGGCATGCTATGGAAGGGCTACAAGGCGGTCATTTTCGGCGGCGTGGCGGCGCTGGCGCTGTTCGCCTGGCTGGGCCATGCGCTGTTCATCGGCGCCGCGGCCGACGGCGCCATGCTGTGGTGGCTGCGCCCGATAATTTCCCTTGCCGCCGCGGCCCTGACCTTTCTGGCGATACGCGGGACGCTGGGCCACCGGCCCATCAACCCGTCGACGGTGGCCTATTGCGGCGACAGCATGCTCAACGCCCTGCCGCTCAATTCGCTCTATAGCGTGTCTTACGCCGTCTACAGCATGAAAAACGAGCGCTCGGCCGAAGACGTATACGGCAAGATGCCCGCCGGCGACATGAACGACATCGTCAGGGGCTGCGCGGATATCGGGCCCGGCCCCGCCGCGATTCCCACCCTGCACTTGCAGGAACCCCGCTCCAAACGGGCGCGTCCGCTGAACGTCGTCATGATTGTCCAGGAAAGCCTGGGCGCGCAATATGTCGGCAACCTGGGCGGCGCCAATCTCACCCCCTGCCTGGACGAACTGGCCAGGACGGCATGGAACTTCACGCGCGCCTACGCCACCGGCACACGGTCGGTGCGCGGGCTGGAAGCGGTGGTGGCCGGATTTCCGCCCACGGTGTCGGACGCCGCGCTGCGGCTTTCCGGTGCCCAAAGCAATTTCTTCACCATGGCCCAGGTGCTCAAGCAGCATGGCTACCGTTCACGCTTCATTTATGGCGGAGAAGCCCATTTCGACAATATGAAAAGCTTCTTCCTGGGCAACGGCTTCGACGACCTTTACGATCTGCCCACCTTCAAGAACCCCGCCTTCGTGGGCACCTGGGGCGCCAGCGACGAGGACATGTTCAGCAAGCTGCACAGCCTGCTCGATGCCACGCCTGAACAACCAACGTTTACGCTGGCATTCTCGGTCAGCAATCATTCGCCGTGGGAATATCCCGGCGGCCGCATCGACCCCGAAGGCGACCCCGCCACGGTGGAAAACACGGTGCGCTATGCGGACTGGGCCATGGGCCACTTCTTCGACCGCGCCAGGGAATCGGACTACTGGGACAATACCGTATTCCTGATAGTGGCCGACCATGATTCCCGGGTCGGCGGCGCCAGCCTCGTGCCCTTGCGCCACTTCCACATCCCGGCGATGATCCTGGGCGCCGACGTGGCGCCGCGGCGCGACGGCCGCCTGATCAGCCAGATCGATCTGCCCCCGACGCTGCTGTCCATCATGGGCCTGCGCTGCGAGCACCCGATGATAGGGCAGGACCTCACGGGTAACGGCGGCGGCCGCGCCATGATGCAGTACGGCGACAACTATGGCTATCTGCAGGGCGACCAGTTGGTCGTGCTGGAGCCACACCGCGAGGCAAGCCAGTACCGCTACGAGGCGCCGGCAAACTACACCCCTGTGCCGGCGGACCCGGGCCTGGCGCGCACGGCCCTGGCCCACGCCTTGTGGCCCAACTGGGTCTACCGCAACCAGGGCTATACGCTGCCGCATCTGCGCCCCAAAAGCTAGGCCGGGCCCGCAGCGGGCCGCGCGGAGGCTAGGCGTGCGTGATGCGGGTGCCCAGCACGGCCAGGAATTGCGCCATCCATGCGGGATGGGCGGGCCAGGCCGGGGCCGTCACCAGATTGCCGTCGGTATGGGCTTGGTCTATGCCGATTTCCGCGTAGTTGCCCCCAGCCAGGCGCACTTCCGCCGCGCACGCCGGATACGCCGAGCAAGTGCGGCCTTTCAGGATGCCGGCCGCGGCGAGTATTTGCGCCGCATGGCACACGGCCGCAATAGGCTTCCCGGCCGAGTCGAATTGCCGCACGATTTCCAGTACCCTTTCGTTCATGCGCAGGTATTCCGGCGCCCGCCCGCCCGGGATGACCAGACCATCGTAGTCGTCCACGTCGACCTGGTCGAAATCGTGGTTCAGCGCAAAGCGGTGGCCCGGCTTTTCGCTGTAGGTTTGCGCGCCTTCGAAATCGTGAATGGCGGTGGCGACCGTATCGCCCGCCTTCTTGTCCGGGCACACCGCATGCACCGTATGCCCGACGGCCAGCAATGTTTGAAACGGCACCATTGTTTCGTAGTCTTCGGCATAGTCGCCGACCAGCATCAACAGTTTTTTGCTCATGATTCGTCCCGTCCTGGTTTTGCCCGATTGATGAATTCGCCGCCACAACAGCCCTGCCGCGGCGCTCTCGCCGGCGGTTCGCCGACTGCGCCATATTCAATCCAAACCAATAAAAAAACAAGCGGGCCCGAATAATTACAAACAGCTGAATTTTTATAACTGCGCGCAAAATCGGCAAAAAAATCGACAAAACATCTCTATAATCACTTTTTTATTATTGGATGCCTTCTAATGGAGTTGCTGCTTGACCCCACCATGTGGGTCGGCTTGTTGACACTGGTCGTCCTGGAAATCGTTCTAGGCATCGACAATCTGATTTTCATCGCCATTCTGGCGGACAAGCTTCCGCCCGCGCAGCGCGACCGGGCCCGCGTCATCGGCCTGTCGCTGGCGCTGATCATGCGCCTGGCCCTGCTTTCGGGCATCTCGTGGCTGTTCAAGCTTACCGAACCGTGGTTTTCCCTCGGCCCCCTGGCCTTCTCCGGACGCGACCTGATCCTGATAGCCGGCGGCTTCTTCCTGGTGTTCAAAGGCACCATGGAAATGCACGAACGCGTGGAAGGCAAGGCCGCGAGCCTGTCGGGCTCGCGCATGTATCCCAGCTTCTGGGTGATCGTGACGCAAATCGTCGTCCTGGATGCGGTGTTCTCGCTGGACGCGGTCATCACGGCCGTCGGCATGGTCGACCGGCTCGAAGTGATGATGGCCGCGGTGGTCATCGCCATCGGCATCATGCTGGTCGCCTCCAAGCCCCTGACCCGCTTCGTCAATGCCCATCCCACCGTGGTCATACTGTGCCTGGGCTTCCTGCTGATGATAGGCTTCGCCCTGGTCGCCGAGGGCTTCGGCTTCAAAGTGCCCAAGGGCTATCTGTACGCCGCCATCGGTTTTTCCGTGGCCATCGAAACGCTCAACCAGGTCGCGCGGCGCAATCTGCTGAACAGGAATGCGCCCCGGCCCATGCGGGAACGCACGGCGGAAGGCATCTTGCGCATGCTGGGCAAGCGCCCGGTATCCGCCGACGAGGCCGGCGACAACATCGCGCCGGGCCAGGGCGACACCCCTTTCGCCGCCGAAGAACGCAATATGGTCAGCGGCGTGCTCAGGCTGGCCGACCGCAACGTGCGTTCCATCATGACGCCGCGCACCGACATCACCTGGATAGACCTGAACGACGACCCGGAATCCATACGCAAGGAAGTCAGCAGCACCCCGCATGGCTTTTTCCCGGTATGCCGCGGGTCCCTCGATGACATCGTCGGCATAGGCCGCGCCAAGGACATGATCGCCGATCTCATCGTGCACAAGGCGCTGAATGCAAAAAGCTTCCGCCCGGCCATCATCGTCCACGAAACCGTGCGCATCCTGGACCTGATGGAAACCCTCAAGGCCGCGCGCGGGCAACTGGTCATCGTCATCAATGAATTCGGCACCGTCGAAGGGCTGGTCACGCCCATCGATGTCTTCGAAGCGATCGCCGGCGACTTTCCCGACGAGGACGAGACGCCCGACATCATCGCCGACGGCAAGAACCGCTGGATCGTCGATGGCGCCACCGACATGCATCATTTCGAGCAGACGCTGGACATCGAAGGCCTGATGGAGGAGTCCGACGAATACAGCACCGTGGCGGGGTATCTGCTGCGCCAGTTCGGACGCCTGCCCGAAGTGGGCGACGACATCACGCTCGCGCAGGCTCACGGCGAATACCATTTCCGCATCCTGCAACTGGAGGGCCGGCGCATCGCCAAGGTAAGCGTCGAGCGGCGCGCGGTGGACGGCCAGGACAGCGCCCACTCCGCCCACGCGGCCTGACTCCTTTCTGTGTTATAGTAGCTGGCTGTCGTGAGGCAGTGAATAATTCGGGGCGTAGCGCAGCCTGGTAGCGCATCTGGTTTGGGACCAGAGGGTCGAAGGTTCGAATCCTTTCGCCCCGACCAATTCGTAGCAAGGAAATCAAGGGTTTACGCAAATCGCGCGTAAGCCCTTTTTCTTTGCGCGTAAGTTTTCGATAAAATCGGCCCATCTGTGTCCATCCCGGTCCTGCTCCACTATGTTCAAACACTCAACGAAGCACGCCAAGACTGATTGGCAGCGAGTCAGGCAAGAAGCGGCGTATGCGAAGCCGATTCCGTTTGACCCCGCGACTGACCCCTACGACCCTAACGACGAGCAGGCCACTGCCGAGTATCTGGAAGCCGCAACCGTGACAGTCCGGGGGCCCGGGCGGCCCAGGGTGCCGGTCAGGCGCCCGGCGCTTACCATGCGGATGGACCCGGATCTGCTCGAACGCTTACGGGCATCGGGCAAAGGCTGGCAAAGTCGCTTGCATCAGCTCATCCGCGAGGCGGTGGACAAAGGCAAACTCTGACCATGTCAAAGACATTGGCCCCGAGCCTATTGCGGTGCCAAGCGCTATCAGATGAGGCACACGCCTGACAATTCATTCAAGCCGACACCGCTTGGAGGCGCGGCTTGACCAAAGCTTTAGCCAAAAGAAGGAGCGCGCCATGGCAACGGTGTACAAATCAAAGATCGACTGGTGGCTTGCCGTCATTATTCTGGGCACAATGGCCGCATCCGCTTGGGCGAGTGTCAAAATCATCTTGACAGGCTCGCCGTCCATATGGATATGGTGCGTAGCTTTTCTGATTGCCGGTATTGGCGCAGGCCTGCCATTATGGCTACTGCTCAGTACTGATTACACCCTTGATTCCAGGCATTTACGCATAAAGAGTGGGCCGTTCAAATGGCGTGTCGCAATTGCCGATATTGCCAGCATCGCGCCAACTTCAAATCCACTTTCCAGTCCGGCGCTGTCGCTTGACCGGTTACGGATAGATTATGGCCTCGGCTCCACAATCATGATCTCGCCGCGCAACAAAGAGCAGTTCATTCAAGAACTAGAGACCCTGCGTCGCGATGACTAAGCATTCATTCCAGCGGATCATGGACGAGCCATTTGTCTCTTGTCGACTCCCCGTCTCATCGTGACTTGTACGATGGATACATGTTGCGGCTGGAAGAAGGTCGGGAAGTTCTGCTCATCTCCTCAAACGAATCTTAAAATCAGTCGCCGCTACGGCGTTCCTGGCGCAGGTCGGCCCATTTCAGCAGCGCGTCAAGCGCCGGGCAGAGCGCCTGGCCCCAATCGGTCAAGCCGTATTCCACCTTCGGCGGCACCTGATGGTGGACGATGCGCCGAACGACGCCGTCTGATTCCATCTGGCGTAGCTGCTGGATCAGCATCTTCTGCGTGATGGCAGGGATCGCCCTTTCGAGTTCGGAGAATCGCAGCAAATTGCCGCCGAACAGATGGAACAGGATGACCAGCTTCCACTTCCCTTCGAGAATCTTGAGCGCCTGCTCGACACCGTCGGCGGCCGAAGTGGGTGTCCATGCTTTTCCCATACTTTTTATTTTCGCCTTACTTTTTATTTTCGCCTTACTTTTTAGTGCGTACCTTACTTTTTCGTGTGTTCTTGTTATTTTCGGAGTTTACATTCATCCTTCCAACTTGCCAATTCGGATCGCGCACGGCGATCCGATCATTCACGAAGGAGCTGTCCGCATGTCTATCAATCTCCCAAAGCCCATAGGCACCTATTTCGCCGCGGACAGTGGCGACAGCGAGGCTGTCGCCATGTGCTTCACCGAGAACGCCGTCGTGAAGGACGAAGGCCGCAGCTACAGCGGCTTAGCCGCCATCAAGCAGTGGAAAGCGGATTCCTCAAAGAAATATACCTACACGAGCAAGCCCTTCGCTTGCGAAGACAGGGAAGGCAAAATCATGGTCGCCAGCCGGGTGACCGGCAACTTCCCCGGCAGTCCCGTCGATCTTCGATACTTTTTTGGCCTCGAAGGCGACAAGATCGCATCCCTGGAAATCATCATATGAGCGTCAGAGGCCGCCATGGCGGCAGGATCGGTTCCAGAGGAGGCGCCGGAAGATGTTATCTACGTCGCGGCCGATTTGACTGCAGCGGATGGGCGCCGCGGGCCGCGGCGGCGCGATGAATCAAGCCAGCACCTTCCCCGGGTTCATGATCCCCAGCGGATCCAGGGCCTGCTTGATGCGCCCCATCAGCTCCAGCTCCAGCGGGCTTTTATAGCGGCGCAGGTCGTCGACCCGCCGCTGGCCTATGCCTTGCTCGGCGCTGATCGAGCCGCCGCTGGCGTGCACCCGGTCATGCACCAGCGCCTGGATCGCGCTTTCCATGGCCGCGAATTGCTCTTTGCCCGCGCCGCCCGGGCCCAGCATGTTGTAGTGCAGGTTGCCGTCGCCCAGGTGGCCGAATACCATCAGGCGCAGGCCCGGGTAGGACTGCCGCAGGATGGCATCGGTCTCGTGGACGAAGTCCGCCAATTGCGACACCGGCAATGAAATGTCGTGCTTGATGCAAGGGCCGGCCGCGGCCAGGGCCAGGGTGATGGTCTCGCGCAGGTGCCAGAAGGCGGCGCTTTGCGCCTCGGAGCTGGCCACCGCGACATCCAGCGCTTCGCTGGCTTCCAGGGCCGGCGCAAGCACCGATTCGAACCTGTCCTGGGCATGCGCCTCGCTTTCACTGTCCGACAGTTCAAGCAAGGCGTACCAGGCGGGCCGGGGATGCATCGGACCGAACGGCAGACGTTGTTCGGGAAAGACGCCGGTCACCAGATCGAGACAGTCCGCGGACATCACTTCGAACCCCGTCAGCGCCGCGCCAAACCCGCCGCGCGCGCGGTTGAGCAGCGCGGTCGCCGCATCGAGGCCGGCCAGGGCCAGCAAAGCCGTGCGCCGCGCGCGCGGCAGCGGGAAAAGCTTCAGGGTCGCCGCGGTAATCAGGCCCAGCGTACCCTCGCTGCCAATATACAGGTCGCGCAGGTCGTAGCCGGTATTGTCCTTGCGCAGGCCGCGCAGGCCGTGCCAGATTTCGCCTTGCGGCGTCACCACTTCCAGGCCCAGGGTCAGTTCCCTGGCGTTGCCGTAGCGCAGGACCTGCGTGCCGCCGGCATTGGTTGCCAGGTTGCCGCCGATGAAGCAGCTGCCCTGCGCGCCCAATGACAGCGGAAACAGCCTGCCCGCCTGCATTGCGGCCTGCTGGACGGCCTCCAGGACGCAGCCGGCTTCGACGGTGATCGTATCGTTCTGCGTATCGATGCCGCGGATGCGATTCAGGCGCTGCATGTTGATGACCACAGCAAGCCCTGTGCCGTCCGGAGTCGCCCCGGCCACCTGGCCGGTGTTGCCCCCCTGGGGAACGATAGGGGCGCGGGCCTGGGCGCACAAGCGGACGATTTGCGCCGCCTGCGCGGCGTCCCGCGGCCGGACCACCGCCAGCGCGCGGCCGGTCGCGTGCCGCCGCCAATCGGTCAAATAAGGCTGGGCGTCCGCGCCCGTCAATACATTAGCCGCGCCGGCGCAGCCTATCAATGCATCGACCAGGCTCATGCGCCGCCCCGCGCCGGCGCCACAGGCGTCAATAATATGCCGTGCTCGAAGAACGACACGACGTTGTCGAAGACCAGCTGCGTCATGCCGGCGCGCGTCTCGCGGGTGGCGCTGCCGACATGCGGCATGAGCGCGACCTGGTCCATATTCTTGAAAGCCTCCGGCACCGCGGGCTCGTGTTCCAGCACATCGAGCCCGGCGCCGCCCAGCTCCCCGGCGCGCAACGCGGCCTCCAGCGCGGCCTCATCGACCACGGTTCCGCGGGCGATGTTGACGAGGATGCCGCGCGGACCCAGGGCGCGCAAGACATCGGCATCGACCAGATGGCGCGTGGCCGCGCCCCCGGGGCAGGCCACCACGAGGAAGTCCGCCCACTGCGCCAGCTCCGCCAATGACGCGACATAGCGGTAGGGCGAGTCGGGGCGGGCATGCCGGTTGTTGTAGCCGATTTCCATATCGAAGCCCGCGCCGCGCCTGGCGATCGCCGCGCCGATGCGCCCCATGCCGAGTATGCCCAGCTTCTTGCCCGACACCCGGGTGGACAGCGGGAACGCGCCGATGCTGCGCCATTGCCCTTCTTTGACATACCGGTCGCCGACCGCGGTTTGCCGCGCCACGGCAAGCAGCAGGGCCCAGGCCAGGTCCGCCACGCAATCATCCAGCACGTCGGGCGTATTGCTGATCAGCACCCCGCGCTGCGCGGCGGCGTCCACGTCCAGGGTCTCGTAGCCGACGCCCCAGCTGCAAGCCGCCTGCAACGCGGGCATTAGTTCGATCTGGCGGCGCGACAGGCCGGCGCGCACCGACGTCACGGCGACGCGGCTCGCCCCCGCATGTTGCGCCAAGGCCTCCAGCGGCTCCGCGCACTGCCAAAGCGGCAGCACGCGAAAGCGCGCCGCCAGCCGCGCATCGAAGTCCTCGCCCAGCGTGGCGACCTGCACGACCTCATAGGCGCCGGCGCCGCTCATTGCGCTTTGGCCGGGATATAGTTGGCGGCGGCCGCCGCATCGGCGAATGACAAGCCGCCGCGTATGCCCTGCTCCACCTGCTCGTCCACTTCCAGCGCATGCTCGGCCGCTTCGAGCACTTGCGCCAGGCGCGCGCGCGGAACGACCACCATGCCGGTGTCGTCGCCGACCACCAGGTCTCCTTGCGCGACCGCAATGCCGCCTATCGTGACCGGGCCGCCCATTTCCTGCAGCTTGAGCCGGGTCTTGCCGGTCAACGGCGTCACGTAGCGGCTGGCCAGCCAGAGGCCGGTGGCCTGGATTTCGTCGACATCGCGGCAGGCGCCGTCTATCACCACCGCCGTCGCCTCGCGCCGGGAGGCCGCCAGCGAGGCTATCCCGCCAAAAGTCGAGATGGCCGCGCCGCCGGCGTCGACCATCAATACCTTGCCCGGCCCGGTGGCCGCGACCAGCCGCCCCACGGCAAAATCGGAACGATCGAAGTCGCCCAGCTTGCCCCATACGTGGCGCGCGGTGACGGCAAAGCCGGCGATGCGGCCCGCGCCGCCGCGCCGCGGCACGCCCTGCACCACGCCCTGGATGCCCAGCGCATCCAGGGCGTCCGACCATGTGCTGGAGGCAATAGCGGCGCAGCGTGCCAAAAGGTCTTGGTGGTCTTCACTCATATCGAGCTCCTGAACAAATTGAATATCGATGGCTGATGGCCGTTGGATGGAGTCCGGCGTCAATCGACGCTGGCGCCGGAGATTTTCACGGCTTCGGCCCAGTTCCTGGCCTCTTTGTCGATGAAGGCCTGGAACTCCTCGGGCGAGCTATTATTGACTTCCCCGCCCATGGCGACAAGCCGCTCGGTCATTTCAGGGGTGGCGACTATTTTCGCGACGTCCTGATAGATTTTCTGGCGCAGCTCCTGAGGCATGCTGGCCGGCCCGAACAGGCCGAACCAGGTGGCGGCCTCGAAGCCCGGCATGCCGGCCTCGGCGAATGTCGGCACATCGGCTATGGCCTTGACCCGCGTGGCGTGCGCCAAGGCTATGGGCCTGAGCTTGCCGGCCTGGATGTTGGACACGGCGGCCGACAAGGTGACAAAGGCGAGCTGCACCTGCCCGCCTATCAGATCGGTGATCATGGGAGCGTCGCCGCGATAGGGGATGTGGACCAGCTCCAGGCCTTGCTTGGACTTGAACAATTCGCCGGTCAGATGCTGCGGCGTGCCGTTGCCCGTCGACGCTATGGTCATGCCCTCCTTGGATTTCTTTATGTCGCCGATCAAGTCCGGCAGGGTCTTCGCCGGCAAGGACGGCGTGGTGACCAATACCAGCGGGATGGTCGATACCAGCGTGATGGGCGCAAAGTCCTTGAGCGGATCGTACTTGAGGTTCTTGTAGAGGCTGGCGCTGATGGTGTGGGCCGCCGTCGTCATATACAAAGTATATCCATCGCCCGCCGCGCGGCTCAAGGCCTCGGCGGCCACCGTGGTGCCTGCGCCTGGCTGGTTGCGTATCACCACGGGCTGCTTCCATACTGCCGGCAGTTTTTCGGCGACCAGCCTGGCGATGACATCCGTAGCCCCGCCCGCGGGATAGGGCACGACTATCGTCACCGGCCTGTCGGGAAATGCGGCATGGGCCGCGCCGCCCGCCGCCATGCAGCCGGCCAGGGCGATACCTGCAATATGCTTGATCAGTTTCATTGAAGTCTCCGTTTCATGTGCGCCGCGATGATCGCAGCAGAGGTTGCACGCCCGGCAGGGCGTGGATGCGCGAGCGATCCCTCGATCACTCGACCCACTTTTGTTTTGCCCACAACGCGCGAAACTGCGTGTCGGCTTCTTTCAGCCGGGCTTGCCATTGATCGCCCGGCAAATAATCCATTTCGGTGAACTGCTGCTTCATGCTGCCCTGGAATTCCGGGTTCTTGGCGACGCGGTCTAGCGCCTGCATCAGCTTCTTTGCCACTTCGGGCGGCAGATTCCTGGGCGCGACCACTCCGCGCTCCGAGGCGAACACCAGGTCGACGCCCTGCTCTTTGAAGGTCGGAACGTCGGGCGCCAGTTCGGAGCGCTTTTCGCTGGCCTGCCCGAGGATGCGCAAGGTCTTGCCGTTGTATGGCATGGCTTCGCCCAGGTTCATGCCGCCTATCACCGCATGGCCGCCCATGACCGCGTTGCGCAAGGGGCCGGCGCCGTTGAACGGCACGTGGTTCAGATCCACCTGGGTCAACTGCTCGAACAGCACCATGGCCAGATGGTCATCGGTGCCGACGCCGGTGGAGCCATAGCTGATGGCCCCGGGCCTGGCCCTGGCGTCCGCTATCAGGTCATCGAGGGTCTTGTAGGGCGCGTCCAGGCTTACGCTGAACGCGCTCGGATCCCGCACCAGCGTGGCCAGGTAGGTAAAGTCCTGGGCGGTAAAGCCCGACTGGCGCTCGATCGGCAGGGTCAGCAGGCCGGGCATATTGGTCATGCCCAGCGTATAGCCGTCGGGCTTGGCGCGCGCGACCTGGCTCAGGCCGATCGCGCCCGACGCGCCCGGCTTGTTGATCACCAGGATGGAGCCGCCCAGCTCCTTTTCCAGATAAGAGGCAAGAGTGCGGGCCGTGATATCCGTGCCCCCGCCCGGCGCGAACCCCACCACCAGTTCGATAGGGCGATCCGGCCACGCGAACGCCGCGGCCGCCGACAAGGCCAAGGCCGCGCCCACGGCGGCCTTGGCAAGCAAAGGTTTGAATCCTGACATTGATGATCTCCTCGACCGGATTTCTAATAATCGACGGCGGCGACATGCGCGCGCCGTTGCGTTGCGTTGCGCTCCACTACAGGAGCTAGCCGGCTTCCTGCGCTTCGCGCCATGCCAGCAGCCGCTCGACGCCTTCTTTCATGCGCACTTCGGGCTGCCAGCCTATCTCGCGGCCGGCAAGCTCGTGGGGGATATGGAAAGCGCCGCCGGAAGTCAGGCGCACGGTGTCGGGCGGGTCGGGCTTGACTTCAGGCTGCAGGTCGCTCTTGCAGTAATCCAGCACCAGCTTGACCAGCTCGCCCGTGGTGATGGGCTCCGGCCCCGATACATTCACCGCGATATCGGTCGCCGTGCTGCCCAGGGCCGCGACGTTGGCGCGCGCCACATCGGAAACGTGCACGAAGTGCTTGGTGTCTTTGCCATCGCCCGGCAGCAAAGGCCGTTCGCCCTTCTTCACGCGGTCATAGGTTTCCATGATGTAAAGGGAATTGGCCGCCCGGTAGTGCTGGCGTTCGCCATACACCGTGGAATAGCGCAGCACGACATAATCGAGGCCATGTTTTTGATGATACTGGCGGCATAACTGCTCGCCCATGATCTTGGAGACGCCATACAGGATGGCGGCGGGCGGCGCTCCTTCGGAATGGAAAGGCCCGTTTTCCACCAGGGCGCCATGGATGCCGCTGCCGTAGCCATAGACGGCATTGGAGGACGCGAAAACCACTTTCCCGACCTTGTTGACGCGGCATGCTTCCAGCATGTTCTGGGCGCCGCGGATATTCACATCCACCGCCTGCCAGGGCGTCTGGGCAAAGCCCAGCGTCATATAGGCGGCCAAGTGCACCACGCCGTCCACGTTCTCGGTGGCGGCCAGCAGATCGGGCAAACGCATCAGATCCGCGCGCAATACCTTGATCCTCGGGTTGCCCACCAGATGCGCGATGGCATCCATCGAGCCAAACGCGAAATTATCCAGCAAAATCACCTCGCGCGCGCCCGCCTCCAGCAGCAGGTCGGCCGTGTGCGATCCCACAAGGCTCGCGGCGCCCGCGATCAGGATGCGCGACTCGCCCAGGTTCAACGCCTTTCCTCGTTTCTTTTCCGTCATTCTTGATGCTCCAGATTTTTAAAGTCCCAATGGTTTTTCGTGCATGCCCCAGTAGAGGCTCTTCACCTGGCTGTACAGGCGCAAGCCGTGCAGGCCCTTCTCGCGTCCGATGCCGCTGTCCTTGAAGCCGCCGAAAGGGGTGGCGATATGCGATTGCTTATAGGTGTTGATCCAGACCGAGCCTGCCTCCAGCTCGCGGGCCACGCGCCATGCGCGCGCATAATCGCCCGTCCACATCCCGGCGGCCAGGCCGAACGGCGTATCGTTGCCTTGCTCGATCACGTCGGCTTCGTCCGCAAATGGCAGCGCCACCAGGACCGGGCCGAAAATTTCTTCCTGGCACACGCGGGCCTTGTTGGACAAGCCGTCGATCACGGTAGGCATGTAGAAGCAGCCCTTGGCCAGATCCGGATCGGCGGGCGGCTCGCCGCCGACACGGACCCTGCCGCCTTCCTTGCGGGCCAGGTCGACGTAGCCCGCGACCTTGTCGCGATGCGCGCGCGAGACCAGGGGCCCCACCTGTGTGGCCGGATTGTCGGGCATGCCGACGCGTATGGCCCGCGTGCGCTCGACCACTGCGTCGAGGAAGCGGTCGTAGATGCTTTTCTGGACGAACAGGCGCGAACCCGCCACGCAGCTTTGTCCGGCGGAGCCGAAGATGCCCGAAATGACGCCCGCGACCGCCTTGTCGAAATCGGCGTCATCGAACACGATATGCGGCGATTTGCCGCCCAGCTCCAGCCCGACCGGTATCAGGCGCTGGCCGGCGATCGCGCCGATGGCGCGGCCGGTTTCCGTTCCGCCGGTGAAGGACACCATGCGCACGCCGGGATGCTTCACCAAAGCGGCGCCGACATCCTCGCCCAGGCCCGGCAATACCGTCAGCAGGCCCTGCGGCAGTCCGGCCTCGGCGCAGATGCGCGCCAGCTCGATCGCCAGTTGGGGAGTCTCTTCGGAAGGCTTGATCAATACCGCATTGCCCGCCGCCAGCGCCGGCGCGGCCTTTTGCGCCTCGTTCATGATGGGCGAATTCCACGGCGTGATGCAGGCGACCACGCCAAAAGGCTCGGCCAGCGCCAAGGAGAAGTACTCGCCGCGCGGCGAGGTCACTTCGTTCTGCCAGGTTTCGCAAACGGCGGCGTAATAGCGGAAATGCCCCGCCGCGCTGTCGACCATGTTCAGGCATTCTTTCAGGGGCTTGCCGCTGTCGGCCATTTGCAGGCGCGCAAGCGCGTCGCGCTCGGCCAGCAGCCGGCGGCCGATTTCGTACAGCGTCGCGGCGCGCTGGTCCGGGCGCAGTTTGCGCCAGGGCTTGTTGCGAAAGGCATCCCAGGCAACCGCGACGGCGTCGTTGACGTCCTCCGGAGTGGCTCGCGCCACCCGCCCCGCAATGCTGCCGTCGGCGGGATTGATGGACGTGATGATGTGGCCGTCGTCGGCGCCCTGGCGCAAGGAATTGCCGACGAGAAAAGGCGTGACAGGAATATCCATAATGTCTCGAAGTCGAAGAAGCTAGCAAGAACGCTATCTTCCAGCACTCCATTCATAGACACAAATAGATATTTTTCTATTATTATTAGTCTATGACTATAAATATAAAATATCGCTCGCTCAAGGCTCTGCTGCTGGCGGCGGAAACCGGTTCGTTCACCCACGCCGCGGATCGCCTGGGCGTGACGCAGCCCTCATTCACCTCGCTGATACAGGACCTGGAAGCCATCCTGGATGTCCGGCTGTTCGAGCGCACGACGCGCAGCATAGGCCTCACGGCCGCGGGGGCGGAATTCCTGGCCCGCATCCAGCGGCCGGTGGCCGACCTGGAAGAAGCTTATCGCAGCATGCTGGATCTGGCCGCCGTAAAGCGCGGCGCCATCGTGCTGGGCGCTCTGCCGTCCACCGCCCTCACCTTCATCCCGGCCACGCTCGGGGCGCTCCAGCACAAGCATCCGGGGCTGCAGATACGGGTGGTCGAGGCGCACAACGATGAGCTCCTGACCATGCTGCGCACCAATCAGATCGAATTCGCGCTGGCCACCCTGCTGGGCGCCGCCCCCGACCTGGACTTCAAGCCTTTGGTCGCCGACTCCTTCTTCGCGGTATACCGGTCCAAGCATCCGGTCGCCGTCATGGAAAGCCTGCACTGGGACGAGCTGGTTCCGTTCGATCTGATACTCCTGTCCCAGGGCTCCAGCGCGCGCGCGCAATTCGACCGGGCCGTGGCCAACAGCGCGGCGCCGGCCGGCCTGCGCTACGACGTGACGCACATGACCACCGCCGTCCAGCTGGTGCGCCAAGGGCTGGGCGTGGCGCTGCTGCCGCGCCTGGCCCTGCCGGCGCTGCACCTGGAAGGCCTGCTCTACCGCCCTATCGACGACGACACCGCGCAGCGCACCATAGGCATACTGCAGCGCCGCGACCGCCATCCCTCGCCCGCCGCGCAGGCTTTCTGGAAGGAACTGGAGAAGGTCGCGCGCTACACGGAAAAGACATTGCCGCCCCTCGGGCGGCCCTAGCCCAAACCCTGGGGCCTGCCCCCGGCCGCGCGCCACTGCGCCACGGCATCGCGCAGTTCGCGGCGGATGACCTTGCCCGTGGTCGTCATGGGCAATTCGTCGACGAAGAAAATTTCGCGCGGGTATTCATGCGCCGCCAGGCTTACCCTGACATGCTCCTGGATTTCCCGTTTCAGGGCATCGCTCGGGACTTGATCGTCCTGCAGCACCAGCACCGCCACCACGATCTCGGTCCGCTGCGCGTCGGGAGCGCCCACCACGGCGGCCATTTTCACCGCCGGATGGCGCAGGATATTGTCTTCGATCTCTCCCGGCCCGATGCGATAGCCCGCCGAGGTGATCACATCGTCGTCGCGCCCGACGAAGTGGATATAGCCCTCGGCGCCCATCGTGCCGACATCGCCCGTCAGCAGCCAGTCGCCGGCGAATTTCGCCGCCGTGGCCTTGGGATTGTTCCAGTACTGCAGGAACATGACGGGGTCGGGGCGCAGCACCGCGATATTGCCGGGAGAGCCCGGCGCCACCGGCTCGCCCGCGGCGTCGACAATGGCCAGGCGATGCCCCGGCACCGGGCGGCCGATGGCGCCGGGGCGGGCCGGCATGATGTCGGCGCACGACGAGACCGTCATATTGCATTCCGTCTGCCCGTAGAACTCGTTGATCGTCAGCCCGAAGGTGCGCCTGCCCCAGTCCAGCAATTCGCCGCCCAGCGTTTCGCCGCCGCTGGCCACCGATCGAAGCCGGTAATTCCAGCGGCTTTCCGGACTGGCCACCGAGCGCATCATCTTCAGGGCCGTGGGCGGCAGGAAGGTGTTGCGTATGCCGAAGTCCTGCAGGAACTGGAAAGCGGCCTCGGGCGTGAATTTCTGGAAGCGGTGCGCCACGACGGCAATGCCGTGATGCCAGGCGGGCAGCAATACATCGAACAGGCCGCCTATCCAGGCCCAGTCCGCCGGCGTCCATATCCGGTCGCCTTCCCGGGGGAAAAGGTTGTGCGACATCTCCACGCCCGGCAAATGGCCGAGCAGCACACGGTGCGCATGCAAAGCGCCCTTGGGCTGGCCGGTCGTGCCGGAGGTATAGATGATGACGGCGGGATCGTCGGCGGCCGTGTCGGCGGCGGAAAAATCGCCGCCGCGGGCGGCCATTTCACGGTGCAGGTCCAATACGCCCGGCGCGGCGCCGTCTATGCTGAACACCACGGCCAATGCCGGCAGGCGATCGCGTATCCCTGCCAGCTTGGCCGCCCCTTCGCCATTGGTGATGACCACCTTGGCGCCGCTGTCGGCAAGCCGGTATTGCAGCGCTTCGGCGCCGAACAGCGAAAACAGCGGAATGGCGATGCATCCCGACTTGTAGCTGGCGATGTGCGCGATGGCCGTCGCCGGATCCTGCGGCAACAGGATTCCTATCCTGTCGCCCGGCTCCACTCCCCGGCCGGCCAGCAGATTGGCAAGCCGGTTCGATGCTTCATGCATCTGGCCGAAGCTGTAATTGCGGGCCTCCCCATCCTGGTTCACATGGATCAGCGCCAGGCGCCCGGGCTCCCGCTCGGCCCATTTGGCGCAGGCGTCGACGCCGATGTTGTAGCGCGGCGGGATAGACCACGCGAAGCGCTCGCGTATGTCTTCATAACTTGCTGGTGCTGTCGGCAACATGGCGCTTCCCCGGACTGGTCTGTGGGTTGATGAAATGTCTTGAACTATGCATATCCGCCTACTTTAGCAGCAGGCGTAATTATGCATGCATTCATCCGCCCAGCTGGACATTCTCCAGCTCGTCCCATTTTTCCGCGCTCGCCCCGGCCAGCGCCCGCACCCGGTCCTCGTTCTGCCCGAATTCGGCGGCCGAGCCTTCGTACACGATGCGCCCGTCATCGAGCACATAGGCCCGGTCGGCGATTTCGACGGCGGCGCGCACATTCTGTTCGATCAGCAGGATGGAAGTGCCTTCGTCGCGGGTGGAGGCGATCACTTTGAAGACATCCTGGACTATCAGCGGCGCCAGCCCCTGGGAAGGCTCGTCGAGCAGCAGCAGCCTGGGGTTGAGCAGCAGCGTGCGCGCAATCGCCAGCATCTCCTGCTCGCCGCCCGACAACTGGCGGCCCTTGTGGGACTTGCGCTGGGCCAGGCGGGGAAAGAGTTCATATACCCGCGCAATGGTCCACGGCCCGGGCCGGTCGACCGGCACCTTGAGATTCTCGTCGACCGTGAGATTGGCGAAAATGCGCCTGCCCTCGGGCACGAAGCCCACGCCCAGCGCGGCGATCCGGTAAGGCGGCAAGCGGGTGGCAAGCTGGTCGAACACGCGCACCGCGCCGCTGCGCGCCGGCGTCAAGCCCATGATGCTGCGCAGGGTGGTGGATTTTCCGGCGCCGTTGCGGCCCAGCAGGGTGACCAGCTCGCCCTCTTCCACGACCAGATCGACACCGTCCAGGATATGGCTTTTGCCGTAATAGGTGTGCAGCCCCTGCACTTGCAGCGCTTTCATGCGGCTTTCCCCAAATAGGCTTCCTGCACCCGCTCGCTCGCCGCGATCTCGTCGGGCGCGCCCTCGTCGAGCACCGCGCCCTCGGCAAGCACGGTGATGCGATCGGCCAGGTTGAAAATGACCCGCATGTCGTGCTCGACCAGCACGATAGTGAGGTTTTGCGATCGGTGCAATTTGCGTATCAGCACCGAGGTGCTGTAGGTTTCATGGCTGCCCATGCCGGCCGTCGGCTCGTCCAGCAACAGCAGGCGCGGCTTGAGCGCCAGCGCCATCATGATCTCGGTCGCGCGCTGATCGCCGTGGGACAGCTCGCCCACCAGCCGATTGGCGTGCGCGCCCAGGCCGCCCAGTTGCATGAGCTCGTCTATCCGCTCCTTGATGCGGACATCGGCCGCCCGCGTCAGCCACGGCTGCATGCGCAGGCCCTGCGCCAGTTCGACCGGGATGCGAAGATTCTCCCGCACGCTCAGCTCGGGAAAGATTTCGGTGATCTGAAATGTCCGCGCCATGCCCCGCGCAACGCGCTCGTGCGGCGCAAGCCGGGTGATGTCCCGGCCATCGAGCAAAATATGTCCGGCGGTCGGCTTGAAGAAGCCGCTGATCAGGTTGAAAAAGGTGGTCTTGCCCGCGCCGTTGGGGCCGATCAGCCCGCGCAGCTCGCCCGCCTCGACGGCCATGGAGACATCGTCCACGGCCACCAGGCTGCCAAAATGCTGCGATACGTGGCGCACTTCCAGCAGGCTCATGACAGCTTCCTGCGGATGATGCCGAGCACGCCGCGCGGGAAAAACAGCACGATCAGCACGAAGAACACGCCGATGAGGAACATCCAGTTCTGCGTGTAGCTGGAAACATAGTCCTGCAACACCACGAAAATGGCCGCGCCCACCAGAGGCCCCCAGAAAGAACGCATGCCGCCCACCACCGCCATGATGACGAAGTCTCCCGACTGGGTCCAATGCAGCGTATGCGGATCGGCGAAGTTGTTGAGCAGCGCGTAAAGGGAACCGGCCAGGCTGGCGAAGAAACAGGAAATCACGAACGCGATCCATATGTGGCGCTCGACGGGAATGCCCAGGAAGCGGGCGCGGCGTTCATTTTCGCGTATGGCCAGCAAAGTGCGTCCAAAGGGCGAGCGCAATATCAGGGCCATGGCGAGCGCCGAAACGGCAAAGATCAACAGCGCCATGTAGTAATAGGTTTCCCCGCTGCCGGCGATATCGATCCGCGTGAAACCCAGGTCTATCGGCTTGCGCGACCAGCCGGTCAAGCCGTCGTCGCCGCCGGTCACCGAGCTCCAGCGAAACGCGATGAAGTAGAACATCTGGCCGAAGGCGATGGTCACCATGGCGAAATAAATACCGCGCAGCTTGACGATCAGCGCTCCCACGACCGCGGCGGCTATCGTCCCGGCCAGCACGCCGACGACGATGGCCAATGGCGTGCTGGGCGCCAGGTACTTGAGCAGCATGCCCGCGCCATATGCGCCCAGCCCGAAATAGGCCGCATGGCCGAACGACAGCACGCCGGTGAAGCCCAGCAGGAAATTCACCGACATGGCGGCCAGGCCCAGCACCAGCACGCGCGTGGCGAGCCCTGTGTAGCCGCCCACCAACCCCATCCAGTAAGGCATGCTCAGCAACGCCGTCCATAGCAGGATGACGGCGAGCGTTTTTCTATTCAGGATAGTCACAGGTTCATCCCTTCTTCGCCAAGCAGGCCGCGCGGCCGGACCAGCAGCACGAGCGCCATCATGATGTAGATGACCGCCTCGGACGCCGACGGCACGAATACCGTGGCGATGCCCGACGCCACGCCTATCAGGAGGCCGCCCAGCAAGGTGCCGAACAGGCTGCCAAGGCCGCCCACGATGATGGCCACGAAACTGGGCATGATCAGGGAATCGCCTATGGTTGGCTGCAGGCCGAGCAGGCCCGCGGCGAGCACCCCGGCCAGGCCCGCGAGATAAATCCCCAGGCCGAAGTTCAGGTTGCGCAGAATGCGCACATTGACCCCCAGCGCCGAGACGGTTTCCAGATCCAGCGTGCCGGCGCGTATGCGTATGCCCAGCCGCGTGCGGGTCAGGATGAAGAACAGTCCGGCCACCGCCAGCGCGACCAGCACGACCATGAAGACCCGGTATCCGGTCAGGAAGAAGAAATAGGAGCTCAACGGCCGGGTAAGCCACCCCGGCACCTGGAAGGGCAGGCTTTGCGCGCCCCAGATATAGCGCGTGCCGTCCTGGAAGACATAAGCCAGCCCGAATGTCAGCAGCAGGCTGTAGAGCGGATCGCGCCCGTACAGGCGGCGTATGAGCACGCGCTCGACCGCCAGCCCGAGCAGCGCGGTCAGCAGTGGCGCCACGACCAGGGCGCCCCAGAAACCCAGGTAGGGAATCAGCTCATAGGCGATATAAGCGCCCAGCGCCAGGAAGCCGCCATGGGCGAAGTTGATCACGCTGGTCAGGTTGATGATCAGGGACAGGCCCAGCGCCATCAGCGCATAGAACGCCCCGACGATCAAGCCGTTGAAAACATTGAACAGAATCAGTTCAGTCATTGCGCGCCTTGCCTCCCCATGCCGGTGCCGGGCCGTAAGACCTCAGGCGGGCCAGGTCATTTTGCAGCCGGACTCTTGCACCGTGCCCGCCATCTCGGCGCCGTCGACCACCTTGTCGACGTGGAACAGGTCGTCGGGCTGCGAGCCCTGCGCCTGCGCATGGCCAACAAAAATGGACCCGATCAGCTGGTTCTGGCCGGCGCGGTAGAACGGCGCGTTCGGCATCAGCCCGACCTCGGGCGGCAGATGCATGCCTTGCAGGGCGCGGGCCATTTTCACGGCGTCCAGCGATTTGGCCTGGTTGGCCGCCAGCGCGCAGGTCCATGCGCCCACGAAGCCGAACCAGGTCCGCGCCGTCGGCACGCGGCCGGTCTTCTTCTTGATGGCAGCCACGAATTCATCGACGTGGGGAACGCCGGGCTGAATGTGGTACCACTCGGCATCCCAATCGCCTATCCGGGCTTCGGGCGGCAAGCCCTCGAGCACCTCCAGTTCGGTATTGGCGCCGGCAAGATGGAAGCGCTTGTCAAGGCCGAACTGAACGGCCTGCTTGAGCGCATTGAGCAGATCGTCGCCATTCATCAGGAAAACAATGACGTCCGGGCCCGTGGCCTGCGCCTTGATGAGATAGGAAGAAAAATCCGTCGTGCCCAGCGGCGTGAGGTCTTCGCCGAGCTTGGCGCCGCCGTACTGCTTCAAGTTGGCGTCGTAGCCGTCTTGCAGGGTATGGCCGAAAGCGTAGTCCGAGGTGATGAAATACATCTTCTTGCCGTAGCGGTCCATCAGGGACTTGGCAATGGCATTGGTCAGCATGCGTGTCGTATTGCACACCCGGAACACATTCCAATGGCAGGTGGTTCCGGTGATGGCATCGGTGTGGCCGCCGGGCACGACATGCAGCACGCCCTTCTCGCTGCTGACCTGGGCCATCGCCAGGGAGAGCCCGGAATTGACATTGCCCAGCAGAAAAGAAACCTTGTCGCGGTCTATCAGCTTGCGGGCTTTCTGGACCGCGGTGCCGGCATCGCCGCTGCTCGAATCCTCGCTCAGGAGTTCGGCCGGGCGTCCGAGTATGCCGCCCTTGGCGTTGATCTGCTCGATCGCCAGTTGGCAGCCCGTCTGTTCGTTTTTGCCGGTGGCCGCATAAGTGCCGGTGAGCGGGTTGTCCAGTCCCAGCTTGACCGGCTGCTCGCCCCGCGCCTGGATGATGAAGGGCGGCGCCAGTTGCGCAATGCCCGCCGCCGCGGCAAGTTGCAAGACAGCACGGCGGCTGACCGGGGCTGAGGTAGTTTGACTTTCCATTGAAAGACTCCTTCTACGCCTGGCCTGTGCGAGCGAAGGATCCCCGTGTGTCCTTGGACGGACAACGTATCAAAAGCCGCACTGGTCTGCGTGACGCTGTTACCCCCGGGCTCTTAATTTGCTCCTGAATATATATCGTGTCAAGATATTATTGCCGGACCGGGCCGAAAGGCCTAGTGGAGAACTCCGGCCCAAGGGCCGGAGCTTCGTCCACCTCGCGGCCTGCATGCCGCTCGGGCTCGTGGTCAATCCAACAGGCCGCGTTCCTGCATGAAGGCCTGGACATATTCCAGCCGCGCGACAGGGTCCCGCAGCGCCAGCAGGCGCAGCTTCTCTTCCATCGGCAGCGGCAGCAGCTCGCACCAGCGGTCGGCCACCCAGCCGCTTTCATCCAGCCGGAAAGGCGGCGCGAACGGCATTTCGGCCGCCGGCATGCCATCCCTCTGCAGCTTCGCGATCGCCCCGCCCAGGGCATTGGCGCTCGCCTGCAACTGCCGGGGTATCGGCGCCAGCGGATCGTCGTCTATCGGCAAGGCATCGCCCACCCATAGACCGTATCTGCCCTGCTCGCTGGACGCCAGGTGAAAGCGCGTCGTGCCTGTGCAGCGCAGATGCAGCAAGGCGGGCATGGGCGCGCTCCATTCATCGATGCGCGCCATGGTGCCAACCGCGGCCAGTTCTTCCCTGCCCTCGGGACTGCGCAGCTCGCTGCCGCTGATCAGGCTGACCACGCCGAACTGCGTCCCGTTGGCGATGCATTTCCTGATCATGTCCAGGTAGCGCACTTCAAAGACACGCAGGGTCAGCACGCCGGCGGGAAAAAGCGTGGTTCCCAGGGGAAACAGGGGTATCGTGTTCATAGTCGCGGGCCCTCCGGAAAGCCGTTTTCCCGGGTCGATTCAGGTAAAACACATTTAACCACGCGGGCAATACGCCGGCGCCGCGATAAAATCGATTTTTTACCTTGCGGGCTGCCATGAAACACTTATTCGCTTTCATTATCCTGAGCGCCGCCAGCCTGCTGGCCAATAGCGCCCATGCCGAAAAAATCGGCTGCGTCAGCACCACCTGGCGCGTGGTCAATAATGATAAAGTCTGCGTGCAGTCATTCCGGGACCCGGAAATAGACGGCGTGGTCTGCCATGTATCCTATGCCCAGACCGGCGGGATATCCGGCGCGCTGGGCTTTGCCGAGGACCCGTCGCGCTTTTCGATTGCGTGCCGCCAGTCGGGCCCGATAGCCGGCAAGAAGCCGATCGCGCAAAACGAAGAAAACGTATTCACGCAGCGCATGAGCTTTCTGTTCAAGGGCTTGAACGTTTCCAGGCTGGTGGACAAGGAAAACCATTCCCTGATCTACCTGGTCGTCAGCGAAAAAATCATCGAAGGCTCGCCCTTCAACAGCATTTCCACGGTCCCCCTCATGCCCTGGGGCGGGCAGGAGCCCAGGCTGGAAATGAAGTAGGCCGCAAGGGCCTAGGTCTGCTGCATCCAGCTTTGCAAGCCGTCCACCCAGGATTGCGCAGGCAGGCCCCATGCGCCGCGTATCTGCGCGGCGCGTTCATATAGCGCGCTGAAATCCACGACCGGCGCCCGCTTGAAGGCGATCGCCACGACATTGCCGTCATGGACTTCCGGCAGCCAGGCCACCGCCTCGAATGCGAGCCCCATGGCTTCCAGGTTCTTGCCATGATAGGGAGGATCGCAAAACAGGTTCACCGTCATCATGCCGCCGGGCGCCAGGCAATCCGCGCATGCCTGATAAAACCCGGCCGACTGGAAGACCGGCGCGCGGGCCTCGGCGTCGTACAAATCCACCTGCAGCACATCGGCCGCGCCGCGGTTCGCCGCGTCCATCAAGAAAGCCATGGCATCCCTTTCCACGACATCGAGCCGCGCATCGTCGGGCGGCAGGGCGAACGCGGACCGGCATGTGTCGATGACGGCGCGATGCAGCTCCACGGCCGTCACCGTCGCGCCCGGAAAATGGCGATGGCAGAATTTGGTCAGGGCGCCCGCGCCCAGGCCCAACTGCACGATGCGGCCCGGCAGCGGATCAAAAAGCGCCCACATCATCATCTGCTGGACATATTCCAGCTCGATCGCATCGGGATCGGCCAGGCGCATCGAACCCTGCACCCAATGGGTGCCAAAGTGCAGGTTGCGCACCCCGTCGGCTTCCGTCAAAGTCACTTCCTGCATATCGGGATCGAATCCATTTTGAGTCTTAAATATCGGGCCGGCGGAACTTACGCCGTGCATCGCGTATATTACTAGCTGTCGGTTTTTTCATTTCCTTGAACGATGCGTATCCGCCTGCGTCCCGCCCTGCTCATCGCCGCCTGCGCCCTGCTTGCCACGGCCGGCGGCTATGTCATGCTGGACCGCTGGCAGCGGGCGACGATATTCTCGATAGAGCTGGGCGACAGCCGCTGGTGGCGCGAGCCACCGCCCGGCACGGAAATTTTCGACATCACGCTGCGCAATGCCGATAAAGTCAGGGCCTGGTACCTGCCCAACGCGGACCCCGGCGCGCCCACGGTTCTCTACCTGCACGGCTCGCGCTGGAACCTCAATGGCAGCGCGTTCCGCATGGAACGCTGGGCGGAAATGGGTTTTTCGGTATTGGCCATCGACTACCGCGGCTTTGGCGAATCGAGCCCCATCCTGCCTTCGCAGGCCAGCGCGACGGAAGACGCCGGCGCCGCCCTGCGCGAACTGGCGCGCCGCCAGCCCGACGCGGCGCGCCGCTATGTCTATGGCCATAGCCTGGGCGGCGCGGTCGCCGTCGCGCTGGCGGCGCAGGCGGACCAGCCCGCTTTGGCCGGCCTGATCCTTGAATCCGCGTTCACCAATATCCGCAGCATGATAGCCACCACCCGCTATGCGGGCATACCGGGCCTGGCCATGCTGATCACGCAGCCATTCGATTCCCTGGCCGCCATACAGGACGTGCGCTGCCCCATTCTGTTCCTGCATGGCACCCATGACAGCGTGGTGCCGCCAGCCATGAGCGATGCCCTGTTTGCCGCCGCCGGCAAGCGGCGCGGCTCGCTGCAGCGGCTGGTGAAGATAGAAGGCGCCTCGCACTCCGGCGCCAGCCGCAGCGGCATGGCCTATGACGGGGCCGTCAGGGATTTCATCCAGGACATCGCGGCGGCTACTTCCGCTGCAAGTCCTGCAGCGAAATTTCCAGCTCGTCATTGATCCATTGGCGCAGCGCGCCGAGAGGCGGCCAATCGCGCAAGGCGGGCGGATACACCAGATGGTAGACGTGCCCGGTTTCGTAGTCCAGCGCAACCGGCGAGAGCTTGATCAGACGGCCGTCGCGCAGGGCGTCGGCGGCCAGCAGCTCGCGCGCGAGCGTCAGCCCCAGGCCCTGTTCGGCCGCCTGCAGCATCAAGCCCATATCATTGAATTCGGCAACCGGCGTCACCTGCACCTGCAGGCCGGCGGCCGCGAACCACCTGCGCCAGATTTCCCGGTCGCCCAGCAATGGCTCGCGCAGCAGGGCGGCCGCGGGCTGCCCCACCAGCCGCCGGGCGTCGATGGCGCAGCCGACGACGAATAGCGGCATGGGCGCGTCGAACAGGCGCTCGGCCACCAGCCCGGGCCAGGGGCCGGTTCCTTGCCGTATCGCGGCATGGAAGCCTTCGCGCTGCAAGTCCAGGGCCTGTTGCGAAGCGTCGATCTCCAGGGCCAGGTCGGGGTGGCGCTCGCGCCAGCGGCTCATGCGCGGCAGCAGCCAGCGTTGCGCGAATGAAGGCAGCACGGTCACCCGCAGGCGCTGTTCGAGCCCGCAGGCCGCCGCCGCGGCGGCCTGCACGCCGTCATCGAGCTGGGCGAGGGCCGACTGGACGCTGCGCAGCAAGGCTGCGCCGGCCACGTTCAATACCACGCGGCGCCCGCGGCGCTCGAAGAGGGCAAAGCCAAGCTGCTCTTCCAGCACGCGGATCTGCTGGCTGACGGCGCTATGCGTCAGGTGCAGGACGTCGGCGGCCGCGCGCAAATTCTGCAGTTCGGCCACGCAGCGGAAAGCGGGCAAGGTATTCAAGGGCAGTCTGGACATCTGGTAAGCATATCCGACCAGAATGGGTAAAACAAGTTGATTCCATTGGAATAGCTGGGCGATTAAGCTTACCAATACCCATAATCAACAGGAGACCACCATGGCTGCCCTACCCGGCGAAAGCGCCGATTCCACCCTGCCAATAGCCCTGGCATGCCAGCCGGCGGCCGCGCCCACGCTATGGCGCCGCCTCTGCTCTTTGTTGAAAGCAGCGCGCAAAGCCAAATCCGACGAGGAGATCTGGGCCACCGCCCTGCCCGGCATCCTGGAGCTGGACGCCCACATTCTCAGGGATATCGGCGCCCCGGCGTGGGCCATAGCCCAGGCGCAACAGCGCCGGACCGCGCCGTCCAGGCTCTTGCAGGAATTGTCGGACCTTTAAGGGCGCGGGCGCGCCCGGCATCAGGCTGGCGCGGGGTGCTGCGCCAGCGTCCACGGCACGGCATCGCCCCGCGTGGCGCAGGCGGCAATTGCGGCGGCGGCGGGCTGGACATCGATATTTCGGGCGGCAAGCCAAGCATCGTCGTAATAGGTCGGCAGGTAGCGCTCGCCGCTGTCGCACAGCACCGTAACGATGGAACCCGCCTGTCCCGCTACATGCATTTCGCGGGCCAGATGCAGGGCCGCGACGAAATTGGTGCCGGTGGACCCGCCGCAGCGACGCCCCAGGCTTTGCTCCAGGTAGCGCAGCGCGGCCAGGGATATGACATCGGGCACCTTGACCATGCGGTCGATGATGCTGGGAATGAAGGAGCGCTCCACCCGCGGCCGGCCTATGCCTTCGATCAGCGAGCCCGTCTCGAGCTCCAGCGTATTGTCGTTGTTGACATAGGCGTCGAAGAAAACCGAGTTTTCCGGGTCGGCCACGCATACCCGGCTGTCGAAGCCCTGGTAGCGGATGTAGCGGCCGATGGTGGCGGTCGTACCGCCGGTGCCGCAGCTGCATACGACCCACGCCGGCACTGGGTGCGGCTCCTGGCGCATCTGGCTGAAAATCGATTCGGCGATATTGTTGTTGCTGCGCCAGTCGGTGGCGCGCTCCGCATAGGTGAACTGATCCATGTAATGACCGCCGAGCTCGCGAGCCAGCCTCTCCGATTCCCCGTAGATCTCGCGCCCGGAGTTCACCAGGTGGCAGTGTCCGCCATAGAATTCGATGGCGGCGATTTTTTCCAGCGATGTGCTCCTGGGTATGACGGCGACGAAAGGCAGGCCGATGAGCCGGGCGAAATAGGCTTCGGAGACCGCCGTCGAACCCGATGACGCTTCGATGACAGTGCTGCCGCGATTCAGCCAGCCATTGCACAAGGCGTACAGGAAAAGAGAGCGCGCCAGCCGGTGCTTGAGGCTGCCGGTGGGATGGCTGGACTCGTCTTTGAGGTAAAGATGGACATCCGGGTAGGCCGGCAAGGGCAAGGGAATCAAATGGGTATCGGCCGAACGGTTGAAATCGGCCTCGATCTTGCGTACCGCCTGCTGTACCCATGCCCTGCTGCTGTTCATCATAGTATGCCCTTCGCGCGCCCAAGAAAAAACCGCCCCCGCCATGCTAACAGCATTGCGGCATTTCTCAAGGCGCCAGCAAAGTCCAGGCGAGGCGCGCGGCAACCCGGGCCGTGTGGTTGTCGATGTCAAAGGCGGGATTCATTTCGGCAATGTCGGCCAGCCGCAATTTGCCCGAGGCCTTGACGCGCTGCGCGAACGCCTCCACGACGCTGACCGGCACGCCATACGCCGCGGGCGCCGATACGCCGGGGGCGACGGCGGCGGGCAGCACATCCAGGTCTATCGTCAGGTAGACATGGTCGGCCTTTTCCAGCAGCCCGTCGAGCTCGGCCAGGCGCTGATCCAGGTGGCGCTCCTGCATGGCGCTGTCTTCCACATACACGGCGCCGAGCTGCCCGGCATGCTCGAACAGGCCGCGCGTATTGCCCAGCCTGGAAATGCCGAAGCAGGCATAGGTGACCGGCTGCTCCTGGTCCCGGCAGGCTTCCAGTATCTGGTCGAAGGGTGTGCCGGAACTGCCCGGGCGGCTGGTCCTCAGGTCGAAATGCGCGTCCATATTGACGATCAGGATGGACGGCTTGCCGGCGGCATCGCCCCCGCTGCCGGCATTCAGCCCGGCCAGGTGGCGGTCCAGGCCCTGGAAGCTGCCCCAGGCGATTTCATGGCCGCCGCCCAGCACCACCAGCCTGGCCCCGGCGTCGAGTATCCGGCTGACGCGCTCGCCCAGTTCCGCCTGGGCCTCTTCCAGCCGGTCGCCTTCGCAGACGACGTCGCCGGCATCCCAGAATTCCCGCAGGCCGTGGGCCGGCAGGCCGGCCAGCATGGCGCGTATCGCTTGCGGGCCCAGGCGGGCGCCAAGGCGGCCGCGGTTGCGCTTGACGCCGGCATCGCTGGCAAAGCCCAGCAGCACGGCGCTGGCCGCGCCATAGCCGCCAGCCTGGGTTCTTACGATCTGGAACAGGCGGCGCGTGTCGCCTTGCTCGGCGGCATCGTCGCGGCCCTGCCAGGGGTTATCGGTGAGGTTCATAACGCGGGCTCTTCGTTCTTCAATACCGCCTGCAGGAAAGCCCGGGTGCGCTCTTCCTTCGGGCGCTTGAAAATGACTTCGGGCACGTCGGCTTCGATGATGCGGCCGCCGTCCATGACCACCACCATGTCGGCCATTTCCTTGGCGAAGCCCATCTCGTGGGTCACCACCATCATGGTCATGCCTTCTTTGGCCAAGAGCTTCATCACGCTCAATACTTCGCCCACCAGCTCGGGATCGAGCGCCGAGGTGGGCTCGTCGAACAGCATGACTTTGGGCTCCATGGCCAGCGCGCGGGCAATGGCGACACGCTGCTTCTGCCCGCCCGACAAGCTGGCCGGCATGGCCTGGGCTTTCTCCGACAGCCCGACTTTGGCCAGCAGGCCCATGGACAGCGCCTCGGCCTGCGCCGCGTTCATGCCGCGCAGGGTGCGCGGGCCGACAGCGACATTTTCCAGCACGGTCAAGTGGGGAAACAGGTTGAACGACTGGAAAACCATGCCGACCTGCGTGCGCAGCCTGTTGAGTTCTTTCTCGGGCAGGATCACGCCGTGCTCGATCAGGCGCTGGCCGCAGATATCGATGGTGCCTTCCTGGGCAAGTTCCAGGCCATTGCAGCAGCGCAGCAAGGTGCTTTTCCCCGAGCCGCTGGGCCCGATGACCACCACCACCTGCGACAGGTCCACTTCCAGGTCCACGCCCTTGAGCACCTGGTTGCTGCCGTAAGACTTGTGCAGCTGGCTGATTTTGATCATGGCGGGATTTGTCATTGCACCATTCCTCCGGCTTTCAAACGTAACTCGATGCGGCGCAAGACGACAGTGGTGAAGGTCGTCATGACCCAGTAGATCACCGCGATGACCAGGTAGATTTCCAGGGAGCGATAGGACACGCTGATGATTTTCTGGCCTTCGTGCATCAGATCGTGGATGGTCAGCAAGGACACCAGGGCCGAATTCTTGATCAGCGAGATGAACTCGTTGCCCAAAGGCGGAATCATGCGGACAAAAGCCTGGGGCAGGATGATCTTGAACATCGCCTGCGATGCCGACATGCCCAGCGAACGCGCCGCTTCCATCTGCCCCCGGTCTATCGACTGGATCGCGCCGCGCACGATCTCGGACACATACGATGCCGAATACATCCCCAGGCCCAGCACGCCGCAGGCAAAGGCGGGCAGCAGGATGCCAAAGCGCGGCAGGCCAAAGAACCAGATAAACAATTGAACCAGCAATGGCGTGCCGCGGAAGCAGGACAGGTAGACCGTGCAGAAGCCGTACAAGGCCTTGCGCCGGGGATTGAGGCGGCCTATGCCTATCAAAAGGCCCAGCACGCATGACAGGACCAGGGCGCAGACCGTCACCTCGATGGTGACGGACGCCCCGCTCAGCAGCGCGCGCCAGTCCGTGAATGCCGGTGTGAAATCAAAATTCATCGAGCGCCACCCTCGAACCACTTGTCGACGATTTTCTGGTAGGTGCCATTGGCCTTGATGCGCTGCAGCGCGGCGTTGAAGTCCTTGGTGAGCCCGGGCTGGTCCTTGCTGACGGCGATGCCGTACTCTTCGGTCGTGATCTGCTCATCCAGGACAGCCAGGTCGGGATGCGCCTGGGCGTACAGCTTGGCGGCCGGCTTGCCGGTGACCGCGGCATCCGAGCGGCCGATGCCGACCAGGTTGAACATCTCTTCGTTTTTCTCGACCTCGACGCGCTGCACCTTGGGATAGCTGTCCTGCAGATACTTGACCGACTTGGTGCCCACCTGCACGGACACCTTCTTGCCGTCGAGATCCTTCAGGGACTTGATGGGGCCGTCTTTCCGTGTCAGCACCACCAGGCCGCCGGCGTAGTACGAATCGGTGAAATCGACCACTTTCTTGCGTTCGTCGGTAATGTAGATGGCCGACACGGCGGCATCGGACCGCCCCGACAGCACCGCCGGAATCAGACCCTTGAAGTCGATATCGGTCCATTCGAGCTTTTTACCCATTTCCTTGACCAGCGCTTCGAGCAGTTCTATGTCGAAGCCGGTGCGCTGACCCGCCTTGGTGAATTCCATCGGGGGGAAGGTGGGATCGGTAACGATGCGGACCGTGTCGGATGCGGCATTGCCGGCGGCTGCAAAGCTGCTCAAGGAAACGGCGAGCAGTGTGGCGATTAGTGTTTTGCGGGATATCATGGCAACTCCATTTGCACTGCGCTGATTAAAGGCTTTGCAGCCTGGAAGAAATACGCGATGCGGCACGCACCGTCATATCGGTAAAAGATTGCGTACGATTGCTGATACGCGTGTTGGGCACCATCAGCGTTATCACCGCCGCCGCATGGCTGCCTTGCTGGAAGACGGGCGCGCTTATGCCCCACACACCGATATCCACTTCGCTGTCGGAGGTCGCATATCCTTGCGCCCGTATGGTTTTCAATGCTTTGCTCAACTCCGGCAGATCTTCCGCGGCGATCACCCCCTCCTGGCGCAATCGCCTGAGCGCCATCGCCTGGCCTTCATGGCTCATGAAGGCCAGCAAGGCCTTGGCCGACGCCCCGCGGCATAGCGGAAGGCCGCGGCCCTTGACGAAGGAGCAGCGCAGCGGCTGCTGGCTCTCGACCATATCGAGGCAAACCGCCTGGTTGTTGGCGGCCACCAGCAAGCCTATGGACTCGCCGCTGCTGCGCGACAGCAATTCCAGTTCGGCGTGCGCCTCTTGCACCAGGTACGACGACTGGTCGAACCCCCAGGCCAGCGGCAGGCACATGGGACCCGGCGCATAGCCGCTGCTGCCGTCCACCACGAAGCCCCAGCGCTTGAGCAGGGACAATTGCCGGTATAGCGTGCTTTTGGCCAGGCCGGTTTCCAGCGCGAGCTCGGCCATCGACACCGGGCGCTCCAGCCTGGCCAGGGTCGCCAGCACAAACAACACGCGCTCGGCGCCGCCTTTAGTGACTTGTTCTTGCATGATGCATGGAAGAATATAGAATTTTTCCCATAAACTGCAATATTGATTCCCATAAAATGAGAATCAAAGGGGAAACCCTTAGAATTTTTTTCGGAAAGCCGGGGTGGCGCTATCTATACTCAGCGCATATCGATACTCCGCAAAGGCCCCGCATGCTGCTTTCCCTTGATTTCCTGAATGACATGGCGCAACGGCATGGCGACGAAATCGCCCTCGAAGACGCAAGCACCCAGGTCAGCTATACCGAATTGGCGACGGCGGTGAATGCGTTGGCCGTGGCGCTGCAGGTGAAAGACCCCTCGCCGGGCTCGCGGGTGGGCCTGTGCGCCGCCAATTCCATGGAATATGTCGTCAGCCTGCTGGCCATACTGGCCGCCGGAAAAGTCCTGGTGCCCATGAATTGCCACGGCACTTCCGAACAGATGCACCAGATTCTCATGGAAGCGCATCCCAGCGCGATCATCGTCGACGAGCTGGGCAACGCGCTGATCAAGAGCGAGGACGAGCTGAAGATCCCATTCTCGCAATTCCCCGGGCTGGTGTATACCTATCGCGGCCGCAAGCCCGACCTTGCGTCAGCCGCAGCCGGGTCCGGCGAATAAAGCGGGCCGCGTCCGGCCAGGCGAAGGCGGACGCGGCCGACGCGCTGCATGCTCCTATAATCGCACGGTCGCACATCGCATTCATCTTCACTCACGGAACCGCACATGTCCCCCGCTACCCTCGATGATCTGGGCAAACTGATTCTGCGCCTGGCCATAGGCATACTGATACTGCTGCACGGCATCGCCAAAGTGCTCCATGGCGTCGGACCCATCGAAGCCATGATGGCGGCGCGCGGCCTGCCCGCCTTTCTTGCCTGGGCGGCGTACATCGGCGAGGTCGTTGCGCCGCTGCTGCTGATCCTGGGCCTGTACACGCGGCTCGGCGGCCTGCTGATCATGGTCAATATGCTGGTCGCCATCGCGCTCGCCCATAGCGGGCAGCTGCTGCAATTGGGCGGCAGCGGCGGCTGGCGGCTGGAGCTCCAGGGCCTGTTCCTGTTCGGCGGCCTGGCAGTCGCCATGCTGGGCGCCGGCCGCTACAGCATAGGCGGCAAAGGCGGCAGCTGGAACTGAATCCTCGATCCGGGCAAAGCCCGGCCCACACCCGACACAGGAGCACGCACGTGAACCCGCCCCGACGCAAACCACGCATAGGCCTCGTGCTGGGCAGCGGGTCGGCGCGCGGCTGGGCGCATATCGGCGTCATCCAGGCGCTGGAGCATGCCGGCATCCGTCCGGACATCGTGTGCGGCACCTCCATCGGGGCGCTGGTGGCCGCCGCGTATTCCGTGGGCGAACTGGAACGCTTCGAGAAATGGGTGCTCGGGCTGGGCATCAAGGACGTCATCTCCTTCATGGACTTGCGCCTGAACGGCGGCATGCTCAAAGGCGAACGGCTGATGGAATTCTTTCGCCGCAACTTCATAGACTACCCGGTGGAAGACTTGAAGATTCCATTCGGAGCGGTCGCCACCGCGCTGCACACGGGCAACGAAATATGGTTGCGCAGCGGCTCGACGGTCGACGTGGTGCGCGCCTCCATTGCCCTGCCCGGGCTGTTTTCACCGGTCTGGCATGACGGACAACTGCTGGTCGATGGCGGGCTGGTCAATCCTGTGCCGGTCTCGCTGGCGCGCGCCATGGGCGCCGAACTGGTGATAGCGGTCGATCTCAATTCCGACATCCTCGGCCGGCACCTGAACCGCAACGTCCAGCCGGGCGCCACCGGGGGAGCGACCGGATCGATGGGCAGGGAATGGATGCAGAAGCTGCAGCAGAACATCAGCGCCTTCCTGCCCGAGCAACTGCCCAGCGACCAACGGCTGCCCTCCATGCTGGACGTCGTGGCCGCGAGCCTGAACATCATGCAGGTGCGCCTCACGCGCAGCCGCATGGCTGGCGAGCCGCCGGACATCGTCATTTCACCCAGGCTGGCGCATCTGGGCCTGCTGGATTTCCACCGGGCCAAAGTCGCCATAGACGAAGGACGGCGGGCCGCGGAGGGCTGCATTCCCAGCCTCGTCGAACTGGGCTTGGCGCCGAGCCCCGGCGCCGGGGCGCCGCCCGGCCTCACTCCTCCATCAATGAATTCTTGATGAAATCGCTGGGCGTGATACCGAGGTTCTTCCGGAACATCGCGGTGAAGGCGCTTTGCGTCTGGTAGCCCAGGTCCAGGGCGATGCTCAATACCTGCCGCCCCTGCGCCAGCCACTCCAGCGCAGTCAGCAGCTTGGCCTGTTGCCGCCACTGGACGAATGACATGCCCAGTTCGCGTATGAACAGCCGATGCAGGGTGCGCTGGTCATAGCCCAGGTCCCTGGCCCACTCCTGCAGGGTCGTCATGTCATCCAGGTGCTCCTGGATATGGGTGCAGATCCTGGCCAGGCGGTGATCGCGCGGCGCCGGCAAATGCAAGGGCAGGGCCGAGCAGCCATTGACTTCTTCGAGCAGTAGATCCATCAGCAACAGGATGCGCCGGCATGGCTTGGGCCTGGCGGGCGCGGCCGCCACGGCGGTGATGACTTCCCGGAACAGCGGGGAAACCGAGAGCATGCGGCTTTCGACCGGCAAGCCGGGAAGGCTATCGGGGTCTATGAATACCGAGCGCAATTGCACCTTGCCCAGCATGCGCACCTTGTGCCTGACGTTGGGCGCCAGCCAGAGCGCGCGGCCGGGAGGCACGACCCAATGCCCGTCCGAACTCGCCACCACCATTACCCCGCTCAAGGCGAATTTCAGCTCGCCCATTTCGTGGCCGTGGCCGGTAAGCACCGTTGAATCGGCGAAGTCCCGGCTAATGCCGCCCACCCGCACACCGGCGCCTGCTGCAGCACCCGTATTGATTTGCGACGTCATAACGAATACTTATCCCCCGCACACCGATCTGTCGCGGCATTCCATAGTGATTCTAACGGGACGCGCATTTATATCCATGGAGGAAAACCCCCGCGCTTTGGCCCTTGATCAATACACGCCGCTGAACTGCTTCAATACGTCGGGGTTTTCAAGCGTGGAAACATCCTGGGTGACTTCCTGGCCTTCCGCGACGACGCGCAGCAAGCGGCGCAGGATCTTTCCCGACCTGGTCTTGGGCAAATTGTTTCCAAAACGGATATCCCGCGGCTTGGCTATCGGACCGACCTCGCTCGCCACCCAGTCGCGCAGTTCCCTGGCCAGGGCTTCGGCCTGTGGTCCTTCCGGCGTCCGGCCTTTCAATATGACAAAGGCCACGATGGCTTCGCCCGTCGTCGCATCGGGCCGGCCCACCACGGCCGCCTCGGCCACCAGTTCATGCGCCACGAGCGCGGATTCGATTTCGGTTCCGCCAAGGCGATGCCCCGAGATGCTGAGCACGTCGTCGGTGCGCCCCATGATCCAGTAATAGCCGTCGCTGTCGCGCTGCGCATTGTCGCCGGCCATGTAGTAGCCTTTGAGCTCGGGCGGGAAGTAGCTGTCCTTGAACCGCTTCGAATCGCCCCAGACGTTGCGTATCATGGCCGGCCAGGGCCTCTTGATGACCAGATAGCCGCCGCGCCCATTGGGGATGTCTTCGCCCGCTTCATTGACGATGCCCGCCGATATGCCGGGCAGCGCAAAGGTGCATGAACCCGGTTTGAGCGGCGTGGCGCCGGGCAGCGGCGCGAGAATATGCCCGCCGGTTTCCGTCTGCCACCAGGTGTCGACTATCGGGCAGCGGCCATTGCCGACGTTGTTGTAGTACCAGATCCAGGCCTCGGGATTGATGGGCTCGCCCACCGAACCCAGCAGGCGCAGGCTGGACAGGTCGTAGCGCCGGGGGTGCGTATCCGGGCTGGCCTGGGCCGCCTTGATGAGCGACCGGATGGCGGTGGGCGCCGTGTAGAAAACGCTGACTTTATGGCGCTGGATCATTTCCCAGAAACGCCCTGCATCGGGATAGGTAGGCACGCCTTCGAACACCACCTGGGTCATGCCCGCGGCCAATGTGCCGTAGGCGATATAGGTATGGCCGGTGACCCAGCCCACATCCGCCGTGCACCAGAATACGTCGCCCGGACGCGCATCGAACACCCATTGCGAGGTCAGCGACGCCCACAGCAGATACCCCGCCGAGGAGTGCTGCACCCCTTTGGGCTTGCCGGTGGAGCCCGAGGTGTACAGGATGAACAGCGGATGCTCGGATTCGACCGCAACGGGTTCGCAGATATCGGATTGCGCCGCCTCCAGTTCATGCAGCCATACATCGCGGCCATCGTCCCACGCCACGTCCGCGCCGCTGCGCTTGTACACGATGACCTTCCTGACGATTTCGCCGCCTTCGCCGGCTAGGGCCTCGTCGACCGCGGGCTTCAATGCAATAGGACGTCCGCCGCGCAACTGCGCGTCGGCGGTGAAGACCAGGGTCGCGCCCACGTCGACAATGCGCTGATGCAGGCTCCTGGATGAAAATCCGCCGAACACCACCGAATGCGTGACGCCAAGGCGGGCGCAGGCCTGCATGGTGGCAATGGCCTCGATGGACATCGGCAGGTAGATAATGGCCCGATCGCCCTTGCCATACCCCAGTGACTTCATGCCGTTGGCGATGCGGCATACCCGGGCGTGCAAGCGGCGGTAAGAGATGCTTTCGACCGTCCCGTCGTCGGCCTCGAAGATAATGGCGGTCTTGTCGGCATTGCCATTTTCAAGATGGACGTCCAGGCAGTTTTCGGAGACATTCAGTTCGCCGTCTTCGAACCAGGTATAGAACGGCGCCCGGGATTCGTCCAGTATCCTGGTGAATGGCTTGCGCCACCGGAGATGCTCGCTGGCCAGGCGGCCCCAGAACCCTTCAGGATCGCGTTCGGCTTCGTCGCATAACGCTTTATAGCTTGCCATGCCCGGCACCGCGGCGCCCTCGACGGCGGCGCGAGATGGAGGAAACACCCGGTCTTCGACAAGAATGGAATCAATAGTAGACGACATCACATACACTCCGGCAATGACTAAGGCATGAATCAGGCGGCTGCGCCCAGATAGCGATTCATGATCTCGGGCTTTTGCTGCAGCTCCGCGGTGCTTCCTCCGAACACGACGTGGCCGGTATTCAAAAGATAACAACGGCTGGCCATGGCCAGCGCGGCCGCGACGTTCTGCTCGACCACCACTATGGTCCGGCCCTGGCGCGCAAGATCCTGGCATACCTTCATCAAGTCGCGCACGATAAGCGGCGCCAGGCCTTCGAACGGCTCGTCCAGCAATATCAGGCGCGCGTCGCGGATCATGGCGCGGGCAATGGCGACCATCTGCTGCTCGCCCCCGGACAGCTCGCGGCCCTTGTTGTTGCGCCGTTCGTCCAGGCGCGGAAACGTCCGGTAGATCTCGGCGTAGCTCAGCGGCTTCCTGGCGGTCATGGCGGCAAGCTGCAGGTTTTCATGGACCGTAATGCCGCCTATTACGCGCCGCTCCTCCGGCACCAGTTGCAGGCCCAGGCGGGCTATCTGGTGCGCCGGCAAATGCTGCGTCGGCGTCCCGTTGAAAGCTATCGCGCCCGACTTGGGCGACAGCGCGCCGGCTATGGTTTTCAAGAGCGTGGACTTGCCCGCGCCATTGCGGCCCAGCAGCGCCACCACCTCGTTTTCCCGCACATTGAGCGATACATCGAACAAAATGTGCGAATCGCCATAAAAGGTATTGATGCGATCGACCTCGAGCAGACTCATGATGCGTCCACGCCTCCCAGATAAGCTTCCTGAACCGCCTTGCTGTTGCGGATTTCCTCTGGCGTGCCTTCCGCCAGGAAATTGCCGTCATACAGGACAGTGATCTTGTCGGCCAGTTCGAACATGGCGTCCATATCGTGCTCGACGATCAGCAGCGTCCGGCCGCGCCGTATGCTCTTGAGCAAGGCGACGGTCTGCACGCGCTCCTCGGGGCTCATGCCCGCCAGGGGTTCGTCCAGCAGAAGCACATTGGCGCCGGTCGCCAGCGCCAGGCCGATCTCGACCCGGCGCTTCTCGCCATAGGACAATTCGTGCACCAGCGTATCGGCTTTGTGGGCGAGTTCGACCAGTTCCAGCGCCGCCTCGACCTGCTGGCCGTAGCCGCTGACGCCATTCAGGCTGGCCAGGGCATCGAACCTGAAGGAACCGCGCTGCCGGCCCAGCACCGACATCAGGATGTTCTGGCGCACGGTCAGCGCGTCGAACAGTTCATTGACCTGATAGCTTTTGCTCATGCCCAGCTGGCATACCTGGGTCACGCCTATGCCGGTGATATTGCTGCCGCGCAGGAAGACTTCGCCGGATGTCGGCTCGATTTCGCCCGCCAGCATCTTGAAGAAGGTCGACTTGCCGGCGCCGTTGGGGCCGATGAGGCCGCGCAGCTCGCCCTCTTCGATGGATATCGACACGCCCTTTACCGCCTTGAGGCCGCCATAATGCTTGGCGATATTATTGGCTTGCAGCACGGGCGCGCCATCCGGCGCGGGCCTGGCCTGGCGCATCAGCAGTTGCCCGCCATGGCGCTGGCCGGACGCCGGACCGCCATTGCCGGCGCCGATGGCGCGGGTCAGGCGGCGCGTCATGCGCTTGTCGCGCCAGGCTATGAACTCGCCGCAGATCCCGCGCCGGAACACCGTCACCAGAATCACGAAGATGACCCCGAGTATCAGCCTCCAGTAGGCTCCCACGGCATCGACGAACTGCAGCACTTCATACAGGTACAGCCAGATCAAGGCGCCAAGCAAGGGGCCGAACAGCGTGCCGGAGCCGCCCATCACCGTCTGTATGACCAGTTCGGCTGAAGTGTGCAGGTTGAACGCGTCCGGCGGCATATAGCCCTGGAACAGGCCCAGCAGGCCGCCGGCGACGCCGCCGTACGCCGCCGCGACGACAAACACCGCCAGCTTGTAGCGCTGGATTCTATGGCCCACCGCCATGGCGCGCGTCGGATTGCCGCGTATGGCGGTGAGCACGACGCCGAAAGGCGACAGCGCAATGCGCCGCGCAATGATGAAGCCGATGAAGAACATGCCGGCGAGAAAGGTATACATGGGCCAGCCCGGCTGGATCAACACGCTGTAGAAGCCGAAGTCCAGGACCGGCTCGGGAATGCCGGGTATGCCGTTTTCTCCCCCGGTCCATTCGCGCAAGGGCCCGAACTCGAGGAAGTAGATCATTTCGGCAAATGCCAAAGTGCTCATGGCGAAGTAGATGCCGCTACGGCGCAAGGTAAGGTAGCCGATCAGCAGCCCCAGCACCGAGGCGACCAGCATGGCGGCCAGCAGCGCCAGCAGCATATTGGGTATCAGGCCGGTGGTCAGAAGATAGGCCGTGACGAAGCTGCCGGTTCCATAGAACGCCGCCTGCCCGAAGGACAGCAGGCCGGCGTAGCCGAACAGGAGGTCGAAGCCCAGCCCGAAAAGGCCCCAGATCAGGACCCGCCCCAGCAGGTCCGGCCCGGCGCCGACCAGAGGCGCCAGGAACGGCGCCACGGCCAGCACCATAGCGGTAAAGAACTCCACGCTGTAGCGGCGCCGCAGGCCGCCTCCAGGGCGGCCGCCCGCCGCATGCCCCGCGGCTTTGGATGCCTTTGCGCCGGCATCGATGGCCACGGATTGATTTGGCTGATTCATCATGCCCTGCCCTCCACACCCAAGAGACCCTGAGGCCGCAAAATAAGAACCAGAGCCATCGCCGCAAACAGCATGACATCGGAATAGACCGGATTGACGAGCGAAGTCAGGCTCAATATCTGGCCGGCGATAAGCCCGCCAAGGATGGCGCCCGGGAACGACCCGACACCGCCCAGCACCACCACCACGAAGGACTGGATCAGGATTCTGAAGCCCATGTCCGGCACGATGGATACGATGGGCGCGTAGATCATGCCGGCGAAGCCGGCCGCCGCGGCGCCCACGCCGAACACCACCAGGAAGGCCCGCTGGATGTTGATGCCCAGCAAGCGGACCATCAGCGCATCCTCGATGCCGGACCGGATGATCAGGCCCAGGCGCGTGCGGTACAGCACCATCCAGCAAAGGCCCAGCGCCCCGGCGGCAATGGCCAGAATCTGGATGCGGTACAAGGGGTAGACGACAAAGCCCATGTCGACCACGCCCTCGCCCCACGAGGGAACGGGTACGCGCTGGCCGATCCCGCCGTAGATGGCGCGGATCACTTCGACCAGCACAATGCTGATGCCGAAGGTGACCAGTATCTGGTCTTCCACCGGGCGGTGGTAGAAGCGCTTGATCAGGCCCCGCTCCATGACCAGCCCGACCAGCATCGCGGCCAGGGCGCCGCCGGCGATGCTCAGCACGAAGGAGCCCGTGAAAGTGAATACGGAAAAGCCGGCATAGGCGCCCACCACGAACAGCGCGCCATGCGCGAAGTTGATGACACCGAGCGTGCCGTAGATAATAGTCAGGCCGGCCGCAATGAGGGAGAGCAGCACCCCCAGCGCGAGGCCATTGAACACTTGTGACATGAATAGGCCCAGGCTAGGCATACGAATCCCCCTCTTCTTCTTTAAGGCAAGCGAACCTGGTGTTCCCGCTACGCGGCGGGCGCCATCTTGCAGCCGGCGTATCCCACGGGCGGCAGCGTCGCCACGCCGTCGGCTACCGCGACCAGGTCCACCAGGTCGTCCTTGTTCTTGATATCGGCGGGCTTCTTGCCGCGCACGACCGCGAAGTTCGCCGCGCCGTCGTGGTCTTCGGCGCGAAAATAGACGTCCCCGCCCATGGTGTGCGGCCGCTTGTGGTTGACGCTGTCTTCCAGCGCCTTGACGACTTCGGCCGGATAGAAAGTGCCCGCGCGTTCGATGGCGTCGGCCCACAGCAGCATGCTCATGTAGGCGTTATGCTCGGGATCGCGCGGCTTGCCGCCGAACTTGGCCTCGTATGCCTCCACGAAATCCCTGGCGATTTCATTCGTGCCGGCCACCGTCCACCAGAAGTCCATGGTGCCGAACACGCCCTGCATGATCTCGGGGCCGACTTCTTCCAGCATATAGGCCGGCATATAGGGCACGCACATCTTCATGTTCTTCAGCACGCCGAACTGGTGCGCCTGCTTGGCGGAATTGACCGCATCGGCGCCGTAGTCGAGATTGATCAGGATATCGGCGCCGCTGTTGGCGATGTTGAGCAGATAGGCGCTGTAGTCGGTGGCGCCCAGCGGGTGGATCTGCGGCGCGTCGATGGTGGTCCAGCCCTGCGCCTGGGTGAATTCGCGCATGTGGTCGTGAATCGAATGGCCGTAGTTGTAGTCGGGCACCAGGTATATGGCCTTCATCTTCTTGCCGTAGGCCTCGGCCATGGGCGGAGCGATCGCCTTGGCGGCGGTGTAGGCATGGTGGCACAGGCGGAAACCGTAGCGCCGGCAGTCCTTGCCCGTGGTGTCGCTGGAGCCGCTGATAATGGGGAAGTACAGCGTCTTGGCGCGTTCGCAGGTATTTTGCAGGGCGATGGCGACGGAGCTGCTGACGCTGCCGGCTATCATCATGGCCTTGTCCTGGCGAATGAAGCGGGTGGCCGCCTGCACGGCGCTATTGGGCTTGGTTTCGGCATCGCCGACGGCCAGCACCAGTTTCTTGCCGAGTATGCCTTTTTTTGTCAGAGGCGAAACTTTCCTGATTCTCGCATCGCCATTATTGATGAGTTCCGCGGCCAGCTCGAAGCCGCGGCGCTGGCCGGCGCCTTCGGCGGAATAAGGCCCGGTCAGGTCCAGAGTGAGCCCCGCGACCACGGTATCGCCGGCGACGCCTTCGGGGTAGTTGCCCAGTTTTGGATAGTCCTTTTGCTGGGCAAATGCGGCGGAGCTGTACGCGCCCGGCACGAGCAGTCCGCCGGCGGCCGCCGCCCCGGTTTTGAGAAAACCGCGGCGATGGGTGGAAGCTGTAGCTGTTTCGGTGCTGTGGCTGTTTGTCTCTTTCACTGTCACTCTCCTTTGAGTATTTCTGTGATCCGCGGATCTGTCTGCCGACCTACACCGGCAGGCTGCGCCCTTCCCCCCGAGGGGGAAAGCAATGCATTTTGATCTCAGGATTCGCCCTGCAGCGACTTGGGCGCGCGCATGGGCGGTGTTGTCTCACTTCTTTTTTTCAGTCTATCGTCAGCGTTGTTACGAGTTGTTGTGCCGAACGATTGAAGGGAGGTTATCAAAACCGGCCGGTCCCTACTCATCCGAAATGGACATTAAGTGTCTCGAATCAGACTATGAAATCAAACAAAGGGTAAACGTGAAGGCGTGCCGGTTCCTGGTGGTTCGTGGTTTCTTTTGACGTGTGCCGGTTTCTGGTACCTCATGGTTTCTTTTGACGTGTGCCGGTTTCTGGTACCTCATGGTTTCTTTTGACGTGTGCCGGTTTCTGGTACCTCATGGTTTCTTTTGACGTGTGCCGGTTTCTGGTACCTCATGGTTTCTTTTGACGTGTGCCGGGTCCTGGGGGCCTTGTTCTGCGACGCGTTGCCGGTCCAGCGCCTGCGCGCTGGACACCGCGCCGCCTTGCTCGTCCGCCCCGTACGGGGCTCCCTTCGCCTACGGCTGGCTCGGCCCCGGACGCCGCGCCACAAGGCCCCCAGGACCCGACACACTGCGTATTGTTAATTGTTGCGTCGCTGGGGCGGGCGGGGTGCTTGGCATTCTTTTGTTGTGGCGGCGGCCGGCCGAAGACTTTGCGGGGCCGCCAAAAAGTCGATCCCCGCCGGATCGCCTTTTTGGCATTCGGGTTGATAAGTTGACAGGCTGCTGGTTTTTATACCGACAGTTTCAGCGTGGGCAAAATACACGGGCGTGCCCGTTACATGCGCTGATCCGAGATCGACCGGCGTAGGCTTCTTGGACCCAAACGCCCGCCCAATAAAACTCAATTATCCAGGCGCCGTGGGCGGGTGTGGGTTGGGCGAAATTTTGAGCAAGCCGCGCAGGCGGCCTGTTTCCGGGAGGCAAGCCCGCGCTTGTTTGAGCGGGTCGCTTACAGGCAGCCGGGGGCTGCCCGTTCCGCGAGTTCGCGGGCGCCCGGAAACAGGTTGACTGCGCGGGCAGTCACGGGCGTAGCCCGGGACCGCAGCGATATTGAGCCCAACCCACACCCGCCCGCGGCGACGGGTTAAGAAACCCACAACGCCGGGTTTAGAATCGGACCTTGCCGTAACACACCGAGAACCTGGCCCATTCTTTGGGCTGAATCACGACTCACGGAAAAAAATCAGCGCCCGTCCAATAAACCCAATGCCCAGGCGCCGTGGGCGGGTGTGGATTGGGCGAAAGTTTGAGCAAGCCGCGCAGTCGCGGGCGAAGCCCGGGACCGCAGCGATATTGAGCCCAACCCATACCCGCCCACGGTGACGGGTTTAGAAACCCACGGCGCCGGGTTTAGAACGCGGCGAGGGTTTGGGTATTTTCATCATTGAGGTTTCCCCAGGCAGCCCACGTCACGCGACTGCTCGACATGGCGCACGCCCTTGATCCGGCTGAGAACCGGAATGCCGGCCCCGTCTATCGTGCCGGAAATAACACCAACCGTTGTCATTTCCCGCTGAACCACCATGCCCGCCGCCTTGCAGCTCGCCACGATTTCGGCAAAGCGCGGCAGGAAGGTTTCATCGACAAGAATGGACACTAATATCTGGGCCATGGTTCGCCTCTGCGATCAGGGCGCCTGAATCAGCCCGGCTCCCACATCGCGCGAGGGCAGCGCCAGGCGGCGCGTATTCTGGAGAATCAGATTGAGTAGAACACGCCCGCGCGCAGCCGGATCGGCCTGGGCGTGCAACGCGGCGATGCCGGATACGAAAGGCGTCGCCATGCTCGTGCCGCTTATCGTGTTGTACATCTGCGGCGCAGGCCAGGACGATGTTACAGCAACCCCCGGGGCCGCCACATCCACCTGGCCGCCGTCCTCCACCAGCCCGCCGCTTGAAAAAGGCGCGATCTGCAGATCCTGGTCGACCGCGGCGACCGCCAGGATGGACGGGCAATTGGCCGGGTGGGAAACCGGAGCGATGAATTCCGGGCGGCGGCTGTCATTGCCCGCCGCGGCGATGATGACAGTGCCCGCCGCCAGCGCGCGCCTGGCGACCTCTTCAAAAATCCTCGAATAACCTTGCCCGTCCTGCAGGGCGCTGCCCAGCGACATCGACACAATCTGGCACTGGTTTTCGACAGCCCAGTTGATGCCGTCGAGCACGCCGCCGTCCGCCCCGCCGCCTTCGTCGCCCAGCACCTTGCCTATGTACAGCTCCGCCTCGCCGGCCACGCCGTATCGCGGCGGCCGGCCCGGCGCCGCGGGGCCGCCGGCAATGCCGGCGCAATGCGTGCCATGCCCATTGCCATCCTGCACCGCCTGGCCTTCCACGAAAGAACGGGATACGATGCCGCGCCCGGCAAAGTCGGGATGCTCCAGGTCCAGGCCCGTATCCAGCACGGCCAGCCGTATGCCTTTCCCCGTATACGAAGAAACCGCCGAACGGGTGGCCTGTATGCCCCAGGTCGACGAGGTTTCATCGGTCGCCGCCGCCTGGCCGGCCGCGCCGGCCTTGCCGTCCCGGGCCAGGGCGCGCTCGACAAGGTCGTTCACCGCGTCGCGGTAGCCGGCCAGGTATGTCGCCAGCGAGGCATCCCCGGGCGCCACGGGAGCCGGAATGCCGACATCGCGCTTCCCGGCAATCGCGTATACCCGCCTTTCCGGCTCGACGGCCAGAATCGACTCATTGCCGCCCACGGCGGCCATATGCAGCAATTGCTGCTTGTCGCCGCTGCACCGGACGAGGGCCACGCCTATGCGTTCGAAGACAATGGCGCATTCGGCCGGGAGCTTGCCGCGCAGCGCCGCATCCGCGGAACCCGCCGCCGCGCCGACGATCTCGACGCCGGCCATTTCACTGAGTGTCTTGACGGCTTCCGCGGCCTTGTCCTGGCATAGCAATACCAGGTAACGACCTGTAGCGCCTTGATCCGGGCCGGCGGGCTCCGGCGGGACAGGGCCGCCGCTGCCCGCGGCGGAATCGGCGCCGGGGGCGGAAGGCCGGGGCTTTTCATCTGGCTTGGGCACGCGCGCTCTCCTGGAAAATGCCGGGGACGGCGCGCAAGCCGCGGGCCGGGCCGGCCGGAATTCCCAGCATGCGAGCGCGGGCGCCGCGCGTCAAGCCCGAATTACTACATTTGGTGTCCCCGCCCCGGCGTCAACCGAAGCGGCCCGTGATGTAGTCCTCGGTTTCCTTGCGGCCGGGCTTCACGAATATCTGGTCGGTTTCGCCGTATTCCATGAGTTCGCCCAGGTACATGTACGCCGTGTAGTCCGAACAGCGCGCCGCCTGCTGCATATTGTGCGTCACGATGACCACGGTGTAGTCGGACTTGATCTCGGCGATCAGCTCTTCGATCTTGGCGGTGGAAATAGGATCCAGGGCCGAGCAGGGCTCGTCCAGCAGCAATACTTCCGGCTTGATGGCCACCCCGCGCGCGATGCACAGGCGCTGCTGCTGGCCGCCCGACAGGCTGTTGCCGCTTTGGCTGAGCTTGTCCTTGACCTCGGTCCACAAGGCAGCCTTGGACAAGGCCCACTCGACGCGCTCGTCCATTTCGCCCTTGCTCAGCTTTTCGAACAAGCGCACGCCGAAAGCGATGTTGTCGTAGATGCTCATGGGAAAAGGGGTGGGTTTCTGGAAAACCATGCCTATCTTGGCGCGTATCAATGAAATATCCGTCTTGGACGACAGCAGGTTTTCGCCGTCCAGATTGATCTCGCCCTCCGCGCGCTGGCCGGGGTAGAGCTCGAACATGCGGTTGAACGTGCGCAGCAGCGTCGATTTGCCGCAGCCGGAAGGGCCGATGAACGCGGTGACCTTGTTTTCCTTGATGGACAGATTCACGTCTTTTATGGCCTGGTACTTGCCATAAAAGAAATTCAGGTTCTTGACTTCCAGCTTGGTGCGTTCGGTATGGTGAGTAGAGATCGGCATAATGGTTCCCGGCGGGCAGGCAAGGCCGCCCGCCACATTTTATTTACGGAAAAGGCTGCGGGCGGCAATATTGATGCCCAGCACCAGCAAGGTGATCAGCACGGCGCCCGCCCACGCCAGGCGGTTCCAGTCCTCATAGGGGCTGGCCGCGTACTGGAAAATGACCACGGGTAGGTTGGCGATGGGCGCGTTCATGTTCAGCGACATGAACTGGTTATTGAGCGCGGTGAACAGCAGCGGCGCGGTTTCGCCCGAAATGCGGGCGATGGCCAGCAGGATGCCGGTGATGATGCCCGAACGGGCGGCCCGGTAGCAGATGTTCATCACTATGCGCCATTGCGGGCAGCCCAGCGCGGCGGCGGCCTCGCGCAGGCTGTTGGGCACCAGCAGCAGCATGTTGTCGGTGGACCGGACCACCACCGGGATCACCAGTATCGACAAGGCGAGCGCGCCGGCCCAGCCGGAATAATGGCCCACTTGCGCCACATAGGTGGCATAAATGAACAGGCCGATGATGATGGAAGGCGCGGAAAGCAGCACATCGTTCAGGAAGCGGGTGGCCGGCGCCAGCCAGCCGCGCTGGCCGTATTCGGCCAGGTAGGTCCCCGCCAGCACGCCGATGGGAGTGCCGATCAGGGTGCCGACGGCCGCCATCATGACGCTGCCCATGATCGCGTTGAGCAGCCCGCCGTCGGCGCCGGGGGGCGGCGTGCTTTCGGTCAGCAGGGTCAGCGACAGCGCCGAGCCGCCTTTGATGAACAGGGTCAGGATGATCCAGCACAGCCAGAACAGGCCAAACACCACGGTGGCTCCGGACAAGCCCAGCAGGACGCGGTTAAAACGCTGCCGCTTCTTGTAGACCGGATTGGACAAATTGACGATGGAATCGGAAGTAAACATGGCTTATCGCTCGGGTTAGTGCGAAGTCCCTTCGCCTTTTGACAGGCGAAGAAGCAGGAGTTTGGAGAAAGCCAGCACTACGGTGGTAATCAGGAAAAGTATAAGGCCGAGTTCCAGGAGCGCCGCTTTCTGCATTCCGCCCGCTTCGTTGAATTCGTTGGCCAAGGCCGAGGCGATGGAATTCGAGGGCGAAAAAATCGACGAGGGCAGGTTGAAGGCGTTGCCGATCACGAAGGTCACGGCCATGGTCTCGCCCAGCGCGCGGCCCAGCCCCAGCATGATGCCGCCGATCACGCCGCTTTTCGTGTAGGGCAGGACGATTTTCCAGACCACCTCCCAGGTGGTGCCGCCCAGGCCATAGGCGGACTCTTTGAGCAGGGGCGGCACGAGCTCGAAGACGTCCCGCATTACCGCCGTGATGAAGGGAATCACCATGATGGAAAGTATCAGGCCGGCGGTGAACACGCCTATGCCGAACGGGGGGCCGGCAAAAGCCTCGCCCAAAAGGGGAACACCCTCGAAAAAATCGATGATATGCGGCTGCACGTACTCCTGGAACAAGGGCACGAACACAAACAGGCCCCACATGCCATAGATGATGGACGGGATGGCGGCCAGCATTTCAATGGCGGTTCCCAGGGGCCGGCGCAGCCAGAGCGGCGACAGTTCGGTCAGGAACATGGCGATGCCGAACGATACCGGCACGGCGATCACCAGCGCGATGGCGGATGTCAGCAAGGTGCCCGCAATGGGCACCATGGCGCCGTATACGTTCTGGACCGGGTCCCAATTGTTGGTCCACAGGAAAGCGATGCCATGGGCGGCAATGGATTCCCGGCTGCCATAAAGCAGCGACACCATAATGGCCGCCAGCAATATGAAAACAAGAAACGCGAAGGTGCGCGTCAGGTTTTTGAACAGCATGTCCATGAGCGCGCTCTGGTTATTTTTCATGTCGGATTTTTTTGCGTTCCATCATTTTTACACAACACAAAGACGGTGCCATCTGCACAGCACCGTCTTTGCCAGGCTCATCGGGCTAGTAGAAACCCGATTTTACCCATTACTTCCAGATTGCAGCGCCGTCGGCCGCCTTGATTTCCGTCTTCCAGCCATTGGCGATCTCGCCGGTCACGCTGTCGGGCATGGGCACGTAGTCGAGTTCTTCGGCCAGCTTGCCGCCCTTTTTGAAGGCCCAGTCAAAGAAAGCCAGTGTTTCCTTGGCGTTTTCGGGCTTGTCCTGTTTCTTGTGGACCAGGATGAAGCTGGCCGAGGTCACGGGCCAGGATTCGGCGCCGGGCTCTTCGGTCAGCACCACGCCCATGCCGGGAACGCTTTTCCAGTCGGCATTGGCCGCGGCCGCGGCAAACGCCGCTTGCGTCGGCTGGACGAACTTGCCGTCCTTGTTCTTGAGCTGCGTCCAGGCCAGATTGTTTTGCTTGGCATAAGCGTATTCGACATAGCCTATGGAGTTCTTCAACTGGCGCACGTAGGCGGCCACGCCTTCATTGCCCTTGCCGCCCTGCCCCGCGGGCCACTTCACGGCCTTGCCTTCGCCGACCTGCTCTTTCCAGGCCGGTGACACTTTGGACAGATAGTTGGTCCAGCCGAATGTCGTGCCCGAGCCGTCGGAACGGTGCACGACGATGATGGCCGCGGCGGGCAGCTTCACATCGGGATTCATGGCCTTGATCGCCGCATCGTCCCATTTGGTGATTTTGCCCAGGAAGATGTCGGCGATCACCGGGCCCGACAGCTTCAGTTCGCCCGGTTTGATGCCTGCGACATTGATGACCGGGACCGTGCCGCCGATAATGGCCGGAAACTGGAACAGGCCGTTCTTGTCCAGGGCGTCGGCCGCCATGGGATCATCGGACGCGCCGAAATCAACCGTTTTGGCAATGATCTGCTGCTGCCCGCCGCCCGAGCCGATGGACTGGTAATTGATGCGGTTGCCGGTTTCCTGCTGGTATTGGGCCGCCCATTTGGCGTAAATAGGATAAGGGAAGGAAGCCCCCGCACCGGTGATATCGGCGGCATGCGCCGCCAGAGAGGCCGCGGCGAAAGCCACGCCGACCGAAACTTGCAATAAAGCGCGTGTAAACATAGAGGAATCCTCTTTACCTGATACGAGTTAAGACAGGCTGGGCCTGCACAAACGCTATATTAAGCAAGCAATATGACATGTTCGTGACAGGGCGCAAACTGTTTACGAACCGAGTTGCCGCATGAGGTGGTGGTGCAGGTTGAAGGGCTTGCCGCGGCCCCTGACTTTCACGTAGGTGCCGTCGGGCAGCGCCCGCCATGCCAGCTGGTTGTCGCGCAAGGCGTAGGTGAACGCTTCATTGATGACGCGCTTTTTGAGCGCCGGGTCCAGAACCGGAAAGCTGATCTCGACGCGCCGGAAAAAATTGCGGTCCATCCAGTCGGCGGACGACAAATACACGTTTTCGGCGCCGTCATTGTAAAAATAGAAAACCCGGGAATGCTCCAGAAACTGCCCGATGATGGAGCGCAGCCGTATATTTTCCGACAGGCCCGCGACGCCGGCGCGCAATGCGCAGGCGCCGCGCACGATGAGATCTATCCTGACGCCCGCCTGGCTGGCCTTGTACAAGGCTTCGATGATGATGGGTTCGAGCAGGGAATTCATCTTGGCCATGATGCGGGCCTTTTTCCCCGCCTTGGCGTTGATCGCCTCGTTGCGGATCAGCGCGACCATGGTTTCATGCAGGGTGAAGGGCGATTGCAGCAACAGCTTCAATGGCCGGCGCGCGCCCAGCCCGGTCAATAGGGAAAACACTTTGTCCATGTCCACGCACAGCTTCTGGTCGGCGGTGAGCAGGCCGAAGTCCGTATAGAGCCGGGCGGTGCGCGGGTGGTAATTGCCGGTGCCCAGGTGGCCGTAGCGGCGGATGTGCCCGTTTTCGCGGCGCAGCACCAAAGCCATTTTGGCATGCGTCTTGTGCCCCACCACCCCATAGCTGACATGCGCGCCGACTTCTTCGAGCTTGGCGGCCCAGTTGATGTTGGTCTGCTCGTCGAAGCGCGCCATCAGTTCGACGACTACCGTGACCTCCTTGCCGGCCTTGGCCGCGGCCACCAGCAGGCGCATGAGCTCCGAGTCCTCGCCGGTGCGATAGATGGTCTGCTTGATGGCGACCACCGCCGGATCGAGCGCCGCCGCGGTCAGGAAATTGAGCACCGGCTGGAAGGACTGGTAGGGATGGTGCAGCAGGCGGTCACGCTCGGCTATCGCTCCGAAAAGCTCGACGGGATTGTCCAGCGCCATATCGAAGGGCGGGGGTATCTTGGGCCGGTATTCGGGAAACAGGAGCTCGGGGCGCTCGACCACATTGCACAGCTGCATCAGGCGCGACAAGTTCACCGGGCCGCTGACACGGTAGGTATCCCGCGGCTCGAGCAGGAATTCCTTTTGCAGGAACACGGCGAGCGCGGCGGGCATGGCGTGATCGATCTCCAGCCGCACGGCGGCGCCGAAATTGCGCTGCGACAGCTCGCCCTGCAAGGCCTGGCGCAGATTGGTGATTTCTTCCTCGTCGACGAACAGGTCGCTGTTGCGGGTAACCCGCCACTGATAGCAGCCTTTGATGTCCAGGCCGGGAAAAAGCTCGCCCACGAATGCGCTGATCAGGGCCGTCAGCAGCATATAGCCGTGGGGCAGGCCCGACACTTCAGTGGGCACCTTCATGACGCGCGGCAAGGCCCGCGGCGCCTGCACAATGGCGATCGACGCGCTGCGGCCGAAGGCGTCCTGGCCATGCAGGGACACGATGAAGTTCAGGCTCTTGTTGTACACCCGGGGAAAGGGATGCGCCGGGTCCAGCCCTATGGGCGTGAGCATGGGCATGACTTCGCGCTCGAAAGTGGCATGGGCCCACGCGCGCAGTTCCTCGCTCCAGCACGGCGGGTCCAGCAGCGCTATGCCTTCGTCGCGCAGCCTGGGCAGCACATCATGGGTCAGCAGGCTGTTCTGCCTGTCGACCAGCCCATGCGTGGCGATCTGCACCCGGTCGAAGGCCTCGCCCGGCGTATAGCCGTCGGTCCCTGTCTGGCCGGGGTTCTGGCGTTGCTGTTCCTTCAGGCTGGAAATGCGGATTTCGAAAAATTCGTCCAGGTTGGAGCTGACTATGCAAAGATAGCGCAGCCGTTCCAGCAAAGGCGTGTCGCGGTGCTCCGCCATGGCCAATACCCGCTCGTTGAATTTGAGCAGGGACAATTCCCGGTTCAGCAAGACAGGTTCAGACGACGAAGGAAGCATAAAGTGGGTCCGTGCGGGAATATGACGCGATCTTTTACTACATTTTTTTTACGGTTATGTGACAGTCGGCGAGATAGGCCATTATGTAGCCAATACTAGCAAATATGCCGGTTTTTTTGCCGGACCCGGCAGCCGGGTCCGGCGCGGTCCTTATAATCGCGGAGTATTCACCGAAGAACACCTGCATAATGGACTACCTACTAGCCGCCGTCGACCTTGGCTCGAACAGTTTCCGGCTTTCCATCGGACGAGTCGTGCAACAGGACGGCATTGCCCAGATCTACGCCATCGACCGCCTGAAAGAATCGGTAAGGCTGGCCGCCGGGCTGGGCGACGACAAAATCATCTGCGAAGCGGCGATCCAGCGCGCCATCACGGTGCTCAAGCGCTTCGGCGAACGGCTCGATGGCTTCCACCCCAACCGGGTGCGCGCCGTGGCCACCAACACCTTCCGCATCGCCCGCAACGCGGCCGAGATCCTGCCGCGCGCCGAAGAGGCGCTGGGGTTTCCGATCGAAGTTATCGCCGGGCAGGAAGAGGCGCGGCTGATTTTCTCGGGCATCACCAACGAGCTTCCGCCCTCGGCCAATCGCAGGCTCATGATAGACATCGGCGGCGGCTCCACCGAGGTCATCATCGGCAAAGGCTTCCAGCCCTTGCATCTGTCGTCCCTGTACATGGGCTGCGTCAGCTATACGCGCCAGTTTTTCCCCGACGGGCGCATCACCGAATCGCGCATGCAGCAGGCGCAGCTTGCGGCAAGGCGGGAACTCGAAGGCATTTCCAGGCAATACCGCAAGACGGGCTGGCAGGAAGCCTATGGGTCGTCAGGCACGGCCAAAGGCCTGCTGGCCATCCTGACCGAAGGCGGCATGTCCCGGAAAGGCATCACGCTGGACGGCATGGAGCAGCTCAAGGCCAAGCTCATCAAGGACGGCAGAGTCATCATGAGCGAATTGCCGGGCCTCAAGCATGACCGCTCCCTGGTGCTGGCGGGCGGCCTGGCCATCATGATGGCGGCCTTCCAGGAACTGAAAATCAAGCTCATGCTGCCGGGCGAAGGCGCCTTGCGGGTCGGCGTACTGTACGATTTGCTGGGCCGCGATTCGCAGCACGACAAGCGCGACGAAACCGTGCGCCAGTTCATGAAGCGCTACCATGTCGATACACGCCAGTCCGACCGCGTCAAGCGCGCGGCGCTGGAGTTCTTCGCGCAGCTGGACCTGCAGGATGGCCCTGAAAAACAGGAACTGGCGCGCACCCTGGGCTGGGCGGCCAATCTGCATGAAATAGGCATCAGCATCGCGCACGCGGACTATCACAAGCACAGCGCCTATATCCTCGAGCATGCCGACATGCCGGGATTCTCCAATGACGACCAGGCGGTGCTCGCCCTGTTCGCCCTGGGGCATCAAGGCAAGATAGGCAAGCTCCAGGTGCTGGAACCCACCCGCGCCAAATGGCTGACCCTGTTCTGCCTGCGGCTCGCCGTCCTGCTGTCGCGCCGCCGCGACGATCCGGAATCGCTGCCGATCACGATCAAGGCCAATGGCAAGAGCATACGCGTGAGCGCCGACCGCTCATGGCTGGCGGCGCATCCCCTGACCGAATATTCCCTGCAGGCCGAGAAGCGCGAATGGCACAAAGCCGGATTCGAATTCGAGCTGGCCGAGATCTAAGCCCGCCCGTGCCGGCTAGACCATGCCGAAGTGCCTGCGGTAGCGCGCGTCCATGCGCTCCACATCCAGCAACACCGGGAAGTCGGCGGTATTGAAATCGGGGTCCCACGCCGGTTCGCCGCATATTTGGGCGCCGGCCTTCAGGTAGCCCTTGATCAGCGCCGGCACGCGGGCCGGCAACACGCTATCGAGGCGCTCGACAGGATAGCGATGGTGCGGAACCAGGCGCGGCAGGTCGGGGTGGGCGGCCATCGTATCGCGCGCCCTGCGCCAGACCTCGGCCGCGGCCGCGCCATCGTCGCGCAGGCTGACGCTGGCGCAGCCCAGCACATAGCGCAGGTCCAACTGCCGCACCACGCTGGCGATGCCAGACCAGAGCAGCATGATCACCGCGCCATTGCGGTAATCGGCATGCGTGCACGAGCGGCCGATTTCGACGATTTCCCGGCGCAGGTCGCCCAGGCCGGCGAGATCGAATTCGGATTCCGAGTAATAGCCGCCGGCGCTTTTCGCATTGGCCGGCGACAGCAGCCGGTAGGTTCCCACCACGCGGCCGGTATCGATTTCCTGGACCATGAGATGTTCGCACCAGGCATCGTAGCGGTCGCTGTCCAGGCCGTCGGCCGTGTCGGGAAACACCGCGTTCATTTCCTCGGTGAAGACCTGGTAGCGCAGGCGCTGTATGGCCTCCAGCTCCTCGTTGCTGCGGGCCAGCCCCAAGGCCAGGCCGCCCGCGGTGGGCTGCGGCCATCCGGCGCTTCTGCCAGTTTCCGGTTGAGTGCGTGCAAGCTCGTGCATTTCTGTGACCCCCGTAAAGATGGCACGATTATGCGTACCAAATATTGCAGGTTTTTGATGGTCACGTTACGCGGCGGTTAAATTCACCGCGACCAGCTGCCGCACGCCTTCCTCGGCCAAGACCGCCTCTTCCGCCTCGACCATCAGGCGCAGCTTGGGCTCGGTGCCCGAAGCGCGAATCAGGACCCGCCCGCGGCCGTTCAATTGCCGCTCGACATTTTCCTTGGCCGCCTGCAGGCCTGCATGCGTCTGCCACTGCACGCCCGGGGCCAGCGGCACATTGACCATCTTCTGCGGATACATTTTCAGGTCGGCGACCAGGTCGGCCAGGCTGTCGCCGCTGCGGCTCATGGCCGTCAGGACCTGCAGGGCCGCGATGATGCCGTCGCCCGTGGTGTGGCAGTCCAGGCACAGCAAATGGCCGGAACTTTCGCCGCCGTACAGCCAGCCGCGCTTCTGCATGCTTTCGAGCACATAGCGGTCGCCCACCTTGGCGCGCTCGAAGCCGACGCCGAGGGCCTGCATCTGCTTTTCGAAGCCGAAGTTGGTCATCAGCGTGCCGACCACCCCTTCGACGGGATGCTGGGTCATGCGGTCGCGGATGATGGCATAGAGCAGTTCATCGCCGTTATATATGCGCCCCGAGCCGTCGACCATCTGCAGGCGGTCGGCGTCGCCATCCAATGCGATGCCGAGATCCGCGCCGCGCGAGCGCACTTCGGCGGCCAGATGCTCCGGATGCATGGCGCCCACGCCTTCGTTGATATTGAAGCCGTCCGGCTTGCAGCCTATGGCGTACACTTCGGCGCCCAGCTCGCGGAACACGTGCGGGGCGATGTTATAGGCGGCGCCGTTGGCGGCGTCCACCACGATGGACAGGCCCGACAGGTCCAGTTCGTTGGGAAAAGTGCTTTTGCAGAATTCTATGTAGCGGCCCGCGGCGTCTTCTATGCGGCGGGCGCGGCCCAGGGCTGCGGAACCGACGCAGCCCAGCGGTTCGTCTATGGCCGCTTCTATTTCGGATTCTATCTCGTCGGGCAGCTTCATGCCTTGCGCCGAAAAGAACTTGATGCCGTTGTCCTGATAGGGATTGTGCGAGGCGCTGATCACTATCCCCGCCACCAGCCTGAGCGCGCGGGTGAGGTAGGCCACCGCCGGGGTGGGCACCGGGCCCGCCAGCAAGACGTCGATGCCCGCGGCCGACAAGCCGGCCTCCAGGGCCGATTCCAGCATATAGCCCGAAATGCGGGTGTCCTTGCCTATGACCACCGTAGGCCGGCCGCGGCCGGGATGCTGGCGCGCCAGCACACGGCCGGCCGCGTAGCCCAGGCGCAATGCGAACTCCGCATTGATGGTTGGCCCGCCCACTTCGCCGCGCACGCCGTCGGTGCCGAAATATTTACGATCTGTCATACGTATGTCCCATGTTCTATTGCCTGCCACACTTTTACCGCATCCGCCGTCGCCGCGACATCGTGCACACGCAGGATATGCGCACCTCGCGCAACACCCGCCAACGCCGCCGCCACGCTTCCACCCAGCCGTTCGGCCGGCGGACGGCCGGTGACGTGGCCTATCATGGATTTGCGCGACATGCCCAGCAGCCAGGGGTAGCCTTTGCTGTCAATATCGTTCAATCGCCGCAGCACCAGATAATTCTGCTGCGGCGTCTTGCCAAAACCGAAACCCGGGTCGAGGACTATGCGCCGGCTGTCGATGCCGGCCTCCCGCAAGGCCTGGACGCGCGCCTGCAGAAAATCGCCGACCTCCCGCAATACATCGTCATAGCGCGGCGCCTGCTGCATGGTCTTGGGCTCGCCCTGCATATGCATTACGCAAAGGCCGCAATGCGACTGCGCCACGGCATCCAGCGCGCCTTCCCGGCGGAAGCCGTAGATATCGTTGATCATGTCCGCGCCGGCGGCGAGCGCCCGGCGCATGACCTCGGGCTTGAAGGTGTCGACCGACAATGGCACGCCGGCGTCAAGCAGGCCTTCGATGACGGGCAGGATACGCTCCAGCTCAGTGGCGGCAGGCACCGGTTCCGCGCCGGGGCGCGTCGATTCGCCGCCGATATCCAGCATATCCGCGCCCTCGGCGATAAGCCGCCGGGCGTGATCGATGGCCGCAGTGGTTCCGAAATGAGGGGAAGTGCTGGAAAAGGAGTCCGGGGTGACGTTGACGATCCCCATTATTAATGGGCGCTCGAGTTTCAGCTCGAAGCGCCCACAAACCAAGGTTGAGCTCATTGGCGTAATGCGTGTAATGCCAGGTCCGCCCTATACGGGAGTAGCGGCAGCGTTGCCTCCGGCCGAAGTCTGGCCTGCCGGCGGTGGGCTGTCGGGAGTGTCGTTGTGCGAAGCCGGCGGCTGCGGGGCACGGGGAGGACGCCCTTGCATGATGTCTTCGATCTGTTCCGCATCGATGGTTTCCCATTCGAGCAGGGCCGCCGTCATGGCTTCCATCTTGTCGCGGTTTTCTTCGATGATCTTGCGCGCCACGGCGTATTGCTGATCGATGATGGCGCGGATTTCATGGTCCACCTTCTGCATGGTGGATTCCGAGACGTGGGTGGTTTTCGTGACGCTGCGGCCCAGGAAGACTTCGCCTTCGTTTTCCGCGTAGACCACCGGCCCGAGCGAATCGGTCATGCCGTAGCGTGTGACGATATCGCGGGCGATGGCCGTGGCGCGCTCGAAGTCGTTGGAGGCGCCGGTCGTCATCTGGTGCATGAAGACTTCCTCGGCGATGCGGCCGCCGAACAGGACCGCGATGGTATTGAGCAGACGTTCTTTGTCCATGCTGTAGCGGTCGCTGTCCGGCAACTGCATGGTGACGCCCAGGGCGCGCCCGCGCGGAATGATGGTGACCTTGTGGACCGGGTCGGTCTTGGGCAGGCTGCGCGCCACCAGCGCGTGGCCGGACTCGTGATAGGCCGTGTTGCGGCGCTCTTCCTCGGGCATGATGAGCGACCTGCGCTCGGCGCCCATGATGATCTTGTCCTTGGCTTTTTCGAAATCGCTCATCTCGACCGTACGGCCGCTGCGGCGCGCCGCGAACAAGGCGGCTTCGTTGACCAGGTTGGCCAGGTCGGCGCCCGAGAAGCCGGGAGTGCCGCGCGCCAGGATCATGGCGTCGACATTGGTGGCCAGCGGCACTTTGCGCATGTGCACCTTGAGTATCTGTTCACGGCCGCGGATGTCGGGCAAAGACACCACTACCTGGCGGTCGAAACGGCCCGGGCGCAACAGGGCCGGATCGAGCACATCGGGGCGGTTGGTCGCCGCGATGACGAGCACGCCCTGGCCGGTTTCGAAGCCGTCCATTTCGACCAGCAGCTGGTTGAGCGTCTGTTCGCGTTCGTCGTTGCCGCCGCCCAGGCCCGCGCCGCGCTGGCGGCCCACGGCGTCTATTTCATCAATGAAGATGATGCAAGGCGCCTGCTTCTTGGCGTTCTCGAACATGTCGCGCACGCGGGCCGCGCCCACGCCCACGAACATTTCGACGAAATCGGAACCGGAAATGCTGAAGAACGGCACCTTGGCTTCGCCGGCAATGGCCTTGGCCAGCAGCGTCTTGCCGGTGCCCGGCGAGCCGACCATCAGGACGCCGCGCGGAATGCGGCCGCCCAGGCGCTGGAACTTGGTGGGATCGCGCAGGAAGTCGACCAGTTCCTGGACGTCTTCCTTGGCCTCGTCGCAGCCGGCGACGTCGGCGAACGTAATATGGTTGGTGTTCTCGTCCATCATGCGGGCGCGCGATTTGCCGAAGCTGAAGGCTCCGCCCTTGCCGCCGCCCTGCATCTGGCGCATGAAGAATACCCATACGCCTATCAGCAGCAGCATGGGGAACCAGGAAATGAACAGGCTGGTAAGGAAGGAAGGCTCTTCGCGGGCCTTGCCCGACACCTGGACGCCGGACTTGACCAGTTCGGGCACCATCCAGAGGTCGCCGGGCGAGGTCAGGCTGTACGGACGGCCGGCATCAGGCGTTACATAAAGGGTGTCGCCCTGGATGTCCACCTTGTTGATGCGGCCCGCCTGGGCGTCGCTCATGAATTGGGTATAAGTCACGGTCTCGGTGGCGGTCGCGCGCCCGTCAAACTGCTTGAATACAGTAAACAGGACCAGCGCGATCACCATCCAGATCGCAACTTTGGAAAACGAGTTGTTCAAAGCCAACCTCCTACTTGTAACTACGACTTGCCAGACCCCCGCAAATACGGCAGCAAAACAAGTATGTCAATGACTCATTCTACTCGATAGAAAGAATCCTGTTTGTGAAGAACTCCGGCCCGTGGTCAAAACCCTTAAGGTTTAAGACGCCGTCCGACCAGAAAGGTTTCCGAGGACTTGACGCGCGAGGCCTTGGGCTTGCGCTCCACCACCCGTTGAAAGCGTTGCTTGAACGATTCCACTATTTGGGAGAACCCGCTGCCATGGAACGCCTTGACGATAAGCGCCCCGTCCGGTTTCAAGTGATGGCAGGCAAAATCGAGCGCCAGATCGCACACATGTTGAATTCTAGCTGAATCGGCCGAGCCTACCCCTGATAGATTGGGGGCCATGTCGGAAATCACAAGGTCTACCTGCTGCCCATTGAGCAAATTCTTTAATTGCTCTAGTATGGAATCTTCGCGGAAATCGCCTTGTATGAACTCGACGCCCGCCACGGGCTCCATGGGCAGCATGTCCAGCGCAATGATGCGCCCATTGACAACCCCGCCCGCCCCCAGCAGGCGCTCGCGCGCAACCTGCGACCAGCTGCCGGGCGCCGAGCCCAGGTCGACCACGATATCGCCGCCGCGCAGGAGCTTTTCAGTATCCAGAATTTCAGACAGCTTGAAGGCCGCACGGGCCCTATACCCCTTTTGCTGCGCCATTTTGACGTAGGGATCATTAATATGCTGCTGAATCCATTCTTTTGAGAATTTTTTTTTGGCCATTCCCGTACAATCTCATTATGCCAAAACTCGACATTACTTCCCAAGAGCGCAGCGCACTTCGCGCCGCCGCCCACCCTTTGCGTCCGGTCGTACTGATTGGAGACCGGGGCTTATCCGTATCGGTGCTTAAAGAAATCGATCTCAACCTGAATGCCCACCAGCTGATCAAGGTACGCATCGCGGACGACGATCGCCAGGCGCGCACCGCCATGCTCGAAACCATATGCGAGACGCTATCGTGCGCTTTGGTTCACCACTTGGGCAAAACCCTGATCATCTACCGCCCCGACACCGCCGCGGCGCGCGCCAAGGCCGAGGCCGAGAACGCAACACGCGCGGTGCGCAAGCCATCGGAACCGCATACGCCCAAGAAACTGGCGGCGCAAGGGGTTACGCGCACCCGGCGCACTGAAAAAGCGCAGCGCAAGGCCCTCAAGGCCGAAAGGCTCGAATCGGCGCCGCCGCGGGCCCGCCGCGCCACTGCCGCCGCGCCCGAGCGCCCGGCCCACGCAATCCCGCGCCGTGCCGGCAGCGCCATGTCGCTGCGCGCCGGCGCCCGCCGGACGCAGGGCCCTGGAAAACGCTGATACGGCCCGCACAAATTATAAAGCCCAGCACGCGTCGTGCATGGGCTTTTCTTTTTTGTGCCTTGCATTGTACGCCAGCCGCCGCAGCGGCAGGCGCGCTACATCATAAATAGCTGACGTTGAGCACTTCGAACTCGCGGATTCCGGCGGGCGCCTTGACCGATACGACGTCGCCCTCGCCTTTGCCGATGAGCGCGCGCGCCACCGGGCTGGAAACGGAAATGAGGTTGGCGCGGATATCGGCCTCGACATCGCCGACGATCTGGTAGGTGACCCGTTCGCCGGATTCAAGGTCTTCGATCTCGACGGTGGCGCCAAATACCGCCTTGCCTTCGACATCCAGCGCCGCGGGGTCGATGATCTGGGCGTTGGACAGGGTGCCTTCCAGTTCCTGGATGCGCCCTTCCACGAATGCCTGGCGCTCGCGCGCGGCGTCGTATTCGGCGTTTTCGGAAAGGTCGCCCTGCGCCCGGGCTTCAGCGATGGCGTTGATGACCTCGGGGCGTTCTTTGGTTTTCAAACGGTGTAGCTCTGCTTGCAAGCGCTCAGCGCCGCGTGCTGTCAACGGTATCGCAGACATAATATTCCTGAATAAGAAGTAAAAAGACGCTCCTCACAAAGGAGCGCCTAGCAATGAATTGGTCAGACAGTACCGGACTGTTCTGTGATGCGAACTAAAGGAAGCGTTGGTTTGTTATGGCTGTAAACAACGGTTGGGTCTAGCTCGAAATAAAACCCCGGCCTGGATCCAAACCGGGGATATGGGTCTATTGTCGGCAAACTTCAGGAAAATTGCAAGCCCCCCGAAAGGACTAGCGGCCCGCCGCCGCCCGGCCCCGCGATCCCAGGCGCAGGAGCGCGTAAAGAATGATGGCGCCGAATGTCGCCGTGCCGATGCCGTCGAGCTTGAAGGCGCCCAGCTGCAGGGAAAAATTGCCCGCGCCCAATATCAGCGTGACCGCGGCGACGATGAGATTGCGGTTGTCGCCGAAGTCCACCTGGTTGACGACCCAGATGCGCGCGCCGGCCACCGCGATCAGGCCGAACACCACTACCGACATGCCGCCCAGCACAGGGCCGGGTATGGTCTGGATCAAGGCGCCGAACTTGGGCGAGAAGCCCAGCAATATGGCGATCAGCGCGGCCACCACGAACACCAGGGTGGAATAGATGCGGGTCACCGTCATGACGCCGATGTTTTCCGCATAGGTGGTCACGCCGGTGCCGCCGACGGCGCCCGACAGCATGGTGGCCACCCCGTCGCCGACGAAGGCGCGGCCCAGATATACGTCCAGATTCCTGCCGGTCATGGCGCTCACGGCTTTGATGTGGCCCAGGTTTTCCGCCACCAGTATGATGGCGACCGGCACGATGACGCTGACCGCGTGCAGCTGGAATACCGGCGCGGCGAAATGCGGCAGGCCCAGCCATGAGGCCCGGGCCACGCCGCTGAAGTCTATGGCCTGGCCGAAACCCAGCACATTGGCGAAAAAGGCATACACCAGGCAGGCCAGCAGCAGGCCCACCAGTATCAGCAGGCGCTGCACCGTGCCGCGCGTGTACACCGCGATGCCGCCCACGCACAGGACCGTCATGAGGGCCATCGAGGCGTCGAAGGTGGAGCCGCCCATGGCGCCCTTGGCCGCTATCGGGGCCAGGTTCAAGCCTATGACCGCGACGATGGCGCCGGTGACGACCGGCGGCATCCAGCGGTTGATCCAGTCGGCGCCGCCGCCGGATCGGGCATTCATCCACCACACGAACAGGCCGATAAGGGTGTAGACCAGGCCGCAGGCAATGATGGCCCCCAGCGCAACCCCGATATTGGCGTTGGGCCCGGAACCGGCGTAGCCCGTAACCGCGATCACCCCGCCGATAAAGGCGAAACTCGAGCCCAGATAGCTGGGCACGCGCCCGCCGACGAAAACAAAAAACACCAGCGTCCCTATGCCGGACATCAGGATGGCCACGTTGGCGTCGAAGCCCATCAGCAGCGGCGCCAGGATGGTGGAGCCGAACATGGCCACGACGTGCTGGGCTCCCATGGCAATATTCTGCGGCCAGGACAGACATTCGTCGGGCTGCACGACAACGTCCTGCGAGCCGCCTTGCACCTTGCGCCAGCGCGGGAAATAAGAATTCGACATGGAATGGGACCTTTTTTTAAAGATGAGCTGTTTTACCGTGGCGAGAGTGTACGGTCGCCGCGCCCGCGGCGGCAATCACTGATGCATTTCCCTGGCGTTTACCCTGAAAAAAGCATCCAATTGGCTGGGGCTTATCGTCCGCATTAAAAATTTTGATTGGACTGCGGCGCCCGCATTGCCTATGTTGCGAAGATCCACCACTGTCAGGGAGACAAACATGAATAAGAAGCTCAAGCCTTTGCTGTCCGCCTTATTGCTGGCCGCGGGCGCGCCGGCGCTGGCCGGAACCGTCACGGTGATCACCTCTTTTCCCAAGGAATTGACGCAGGCATACAAGTCCGCCTTCGAGCAAGCCCATCCCGATATCAAGCTGGAGATCCTCAACAAGAACACGGTGTCGGGCATCGCCTACGTAAGGGAAACCGAGGCGGGCAAGCGGCCTGAAGTCTTCTGGGCGAGCGCCCCCGACGCCTTCGAAGTGCTGGCCCAGGCCAAGCTGCTGGAAAAAGCGGGCGACATCGCCAACCCCGACGTGCCCGACAAGATAGGCAATTTTCCTATCAACGACCCGGGCGGGATGTTCATGGGCCAAGCCCTGGCCGGCTACGGCATCATGTACAACACGCGCCTGATCAAGGCCAAGAAGCTGGCCGCGCCGGCATCCTGGACCGACCTGCTCAAGCCCGAATGGTATGGCAACGTGGGGATTACCTCGCCGTCGCGCTCCGGCACGATGCACCTGACGGTGGAAACCATTCTGCAGGGCGAAGGCTGGGACCAGGGCTGGAACACGCTGCTGCGCATGGCGGGCAATAGCGCCGCCGTCACCGATCGTTCCTTCGGCGTGCCCGACGGCGTCAACAACGGGCAATTCGGCGCCGGCCCGGTCATCGACTTTTTCGGCCTGTCCAGCAAATACTCCAAATTCCCGGTCGAATTCGTATACCCCGAGGAAACCGCTATCGTGCCGGCCAATATCGCCCTGATAGCCGGCGCGAAAAACACGGAAGAAGGCAAGAAATTCATTGCCTACACGCTCAGCAAGGAAGGCCAGGAGCTGCTGCTGAGGCCGGAGATTTCGCGCCTGCCGGTGCTGCCGTACAAAAACCTCTCCAATGTGCCGCAAGGCTATCCCGACCCGGACGAAATCGCCAAGCGCAGCAAAGTGCAGTTCGACGTCGACCTGTCGCAAAGCCGCTACTACATTGTCCAGTCCCTGTTCGACCAGACGATCACCTTCCGCTTCGCCGATCTGCAGCAGGCCACCAAGGCCATCCACGACGCCCAGGCCAAGCTGGGCGCCCAGCCTGGCGCGAAGGCCGGCGAGCTGCTGGCCGAAGCCAGGAAACTCGCCTGGACGCCTCTGCTGGACGTGAAGCAGGCGCAATCCCCGGAGCTGCTGGCCATATTCAAGGGCAACAAGAAGGACGCCGACATAAGCCAGAAACTGTCCAGGCTCCAGGGCGACTGGAACAGCCAGGCCAAGGCCAATTACGAGAAGGCCCAGGCGCTGGCGAAAGAAGCCGCGTCGCTATAGGCCGTGTATGCCCAAGGCCGCCTGGCGCGCCTTGGGCCCGTTTTGTTTTCCGTAGCGACATAGGCTGCGCCAGGCGCATTCCGAGGCCTCCATGACCCCATTCTTCTCATCGCGATTCCCTTCGGGTTTCGTGCTTGTCGCGCTGATCGTGCTGGCGTTCCTGGCCATGTTCCTGGTCATTCCGGTCGGCACCGTCTTCTATAGCGCCTTCGTGAACGCGGACGGCAGCTTCACGCTGGGCCATTTCGGCGCTTTCTTCCACCAGACGCTCCTCAAGGAGTCGTTTTTCAACAGCCTGTACGTCGCCCTGGCCGCGACATTCTTTTCCTCGATCATCGCCGTTCCGCTGGCCTATCTGACGATACGCTTCCGCTTCAGGGGCGCGCTCATCATCCAGACCCTGGGCGTGCTGCCGCTCATCATGCCGCCTTTTGTCGGGGCGGTCGCCATGCAACTGATCTTCGGCCGCGCAGGCAGCGTGAACCTGCTGCTGGATGAATGGTTCGGCGTCACGCTGCCCCTGATGGACGGCCTCAACGGCATCATCTTCGTGGAATCGCTGCACTATTTCCCCTTCATCCTCATGAATCTCACGGTGGCCCTGCGCAATATCGACGGCGCCATGGAAGAGGCGGCGGTCAACCTCGGCGCCAAAGGCTGGCGCCTGTTCAGGCGCGTCATTTTCCCCCTGGCATTGCCGGGCTATGTCGCCGGCGCGTCGCTGGTGTTCGTCAAGGTCTTCGACGACCTGGGCACGCCGCTGGTGCTGGGCATTACCAATATGCTGGCGCCGCAGGCTTACCTGCGCATCACGCAGGTCGGCATCGATGACCCGCTGGGCTATGTCATCAGCGTCATCATGATAGGCTTCTCCATCCTGGCGCTGTGGCTCTCGGCCAGGATGCTCAAGGGCAAGGACTATTCCACGCTGCAGAAGGGCGGCAGTTCGCTGCAGCAGCGCGCCCTGAACAAGACCCAGACCGTCCTGGCCTATGGCTGGATAGCCATGGTGCTGCTGCTGGTGCTGTCGCCCCACCTGGGCGTACTGCTGCTCTCGCTGGCGACCGTATGGAGCTACGCCCCGCTGCCCGACGGCTATACCCTGGCGCATTATTCGGCGGTGTTCCAGGAATCGCAGGGCATGATCAGCAACACCCTGCTTTACTGCGGCCTGGCCGCCGGCATAGATGTCATCCTGGGCACCGCCATCGCCTACCTGATGCTGCGCACCAAGCTTCCCGGCCGGCAATGGCTGGACTGGATATCTTCGGCGGCGCTGGCGGTGCCCGGCATTGTGCTGGCCATAGGTTTCATGCGCACGTTCCGCGGTGTCGACCTGCCCGGCACGCAGATAGGTCTCACCACGACCTGGGTGCTCATCATGATCGCCTACTCGGTGCGCCGCCTGCCATACGCGCTGCGCTCCTGCGTGGCGGCCCTGCAGCAGATCAACCTGTCGCTGGAGGAAGCGGCGGCCTCCGTGGGCGCCAATCGCTTCAGCACGATACGGCGGGTGGTGATCCCCCTCATGGCCGGCGGCATGCTGGCCGGCTTCGTGACCAGCTTCATCACGGCGGCGGTCGAACTCTCGGCTACCATTATGCTGGTCACCCGGGACAGCGATGCGCCCATGAGCTACGGCATTTATCTCTACATGCAAAGCGCATCCGGGCGCGGGCCCGGCGCGGCTCTGGGCGTGCTGGCCGTGGTCGCCGTCGCGGCGGGAACCTATGCTTCCCATGTCATCGTCGAGCGCGCTTCGGCCCGCCAGCGCCCTTCCCCCGCAAGCCAGGAAACAACATGAAAAAAGTCAGTGTCGAATGCCGCAACATCAGGCTGTCCTATGGCAGGACCGAAGTCCTGAAAGACATCAACCTTCTGATCGAACCCGGGGAATTCTTCGCCTTGCTGGGACCGTCCGGATCGGGCAAATCCACGCTGCTGCGCCTGGTCGCCGGGTTCAACCAGCAGAACTCCGGCCAGCTGTTCGTCGACGGCCAGGACATAGGCGGGGTGCCGCCGCACAAGCGCAATATCGGCATGGTATTCCAGAGCTATGCGCTTTGGCCGCACATGACGGTATGGGACAACGTCGCCTTCGGCCTGGTGGAGCGCAAGCTGCGCAGGGCCGAAATCAAGGCCAGGGTCGGCGCCGCGCTCGAGCTGGTGGGCTTGTCCCAGTACGGCAAGCGGCGCCCCAATGAGCTTTCCGGCGGCCAGCAGCAGCGTGTCGCGCTGGCCCGCACCATAGTCATAGAACCGCAAGTGCTGCTGCTGGACGAGCCGCTGTCCAACCTGGACAAGAACTTGCGGGTGCAGATGCGCCAGGAATTGCTGGCGCTGCAGCGCCGGCTGGGCATCACCACCATCTTCGTGACGCACGACCAGGAAGAAGCCATGACCACGGCGGACCGCATGGCCGTGATGGACCAGGGGGTGATACAGCAAGTCGGCAGCCCGTCCAACCTGTTCGATTTTCCGTGCAACCGCTTTGTCGCCAATTTCGTGGGCACCATGAATGTGCTGGAAGGCGAGGTCAAGCAGCGCAGCAGCAAGAACATCACCCTCAGCATAGGCGGCGTCGGCGACCTGAGCCTGCCCTTGCAGGCCGAGGCTCCCGACAGCCCGCGGATCGCGGCAAGCTTTCGCCCGCATACCGTGCAAATGGAAAACGCCGGCGGCTGGGGCGACGCGCGCTTTATCTGGCTGCCCGGCATTATCGAGCGCAGCGAATTCCTGGGCGAATTCACGCGCTACGAAGTGCGGGTCGGAGAACAGCGCATCACGGCGGACCAGGCGCATTATGCCGGCCTGAGCCTGTATCGGCCCGGCGCGCCGGTATCCATCGGGCTGGAACCGGCCCAGATCCGCCTGCTCAGCGCCTGACCGGCAAGCTGGACGATGGAAATCTATCAGATACGGGCATTCGTCACCGTGGCGCGGGTCGGCAACCTGACCCGCGCGGCCCAGGCCCTGAACCTGACTCAGCCCGCCGTCACCGCCCAGATCAAGGCCCTGGAACAAAGCCTGGGCGTGGCCTTGTTCGACCGCAGCGCCGGCAAGTTCGCCCTGGCCAAGGCGGGCGCGACCCTGCTGCCCACCGCGGAAGCCGTGCTGGCGCTGGGCACCCAGCTCAAGTCCGAAGCGCTTAAGCTGCAGGGCGAGCTGCATGGCACGGTGGAGCTGGGCATTCCCAGCGAACAGGTGGATTTCCTGCGCCTGGGCGAACTGGCCAGCAGCGTCACAAGAAGCCTGCCGCTCATCGAACTGCAGACCCAGGTGCTGCCGACCACTCAACTGGTAGAATATGTCTGCACCGGCCGCCTGTCGGCCGCCCTGACCATTGCGGCCTACCCGCCGCGCGATGTCCAGTGGATGCCGCTGCGCAGCATCACCTACCGCATCGTACTGCCCAACGCCATGGCGGAGCATCTCAAACTGGGCGGCTGGCCGGAACTGGCCATGCTGCCCTGGCTAGACGGTCCGCATGGCAGCCATATACACCTTCTGTTGCGGGAGCTTTTCGAACGGCATGGGCTTACCCCACGGGTCGTCATGAATAGCGCCGACCAGGCCAATATGGACGCGCTGGTCCGGGCCGGCGCGGGCTGCGCGCTGGTGCGCGAAGAGGTCGCGCTGGCCGGCGCCCAGCGGCAGGACTTCCTTGTGTGGGGTCATGCAAGGATAGACGCCAGCCTGGGGTTCATTACGTCCACCGAAAACGCCGCGCAACCGATACTTGTCGCCCTGATTTCGATGCTGAAAGAGATCTGGAACATCGATAACCTAATGGAAAAAATCGTAGCATGAGCATCACTCACTTCTGGCTGGTCCGCCATGGGGAAACGCAATGGAACGCCAGCAGGCGCCTCCAAGGATGGCTGGACATCCCCTTGAGCTCGGTCGGGATCAGGCAGGCGGAACAATTGGCGGATTATCTGCGTTCGCCGTCCTTTGACGCGGCCATCGACGCCGTGGTCAGCAGCGACCTGAGCCGCGCCTTCGAAACGGCGCGCATCGCCGCCAGCCATTTTGGCCACGCCATCGAGGCCAGCCCGGAATTGCGCGAGCGCAGCTACGGCGTCTACGAAGGCCAGGACTGGGCCATGCTCAACAATCCCTTGACGGGCGCCGCCGCGGTGAATTTTCGCGATCCGCAGCAGGACATTGAGAAAGGCGAGGCCTTGCACCGCTTCGATGCGCGCATCCGCGAGGCCTTCGAAGCCCTGGCGCGGCGCCATCAGGGCCGCAATGTCCTGGCGTTCGCCCACGGCGGCGTCATCGATATCGCCTGGCGCAGGGCCAGCCGGCTGTCGCTGGACGCTGAACGGCCCGATCCGATACTGAACACCAGCATCAACCGCTTCTCGATAGACGGGGACAATAACTGGACGCTGATGGACTGGGGCCGCGTCGGGCATCTGGAAATCAGCGCCCTGGACGATATCGTTTAGCCGAAGCATGAAAAAAGCGCGAAATGCTTCGGCCTGCCCCTGCGGCGGGATGGTCCAGGGGGCTAGCTATGCGGCCTGCTGCCAGCCTTATATCGAGGGGCGCGAACGGGCGCCCACGGCCGAACACCTGATGCGGTCGCGCTATACGGCCTACACGCTGGGCGACGCGGCCTATGTGCTGTCGACCTGGCACGCCAGCACGCGGCCGCCGGAGCTGGCGCTGGACGCCGCGGGCGCGCCGCATGCGATGCGCTGGCTGGAGTTGGCGGTCCACAGCCACACGCAGTTGACGGAAACCCAGGCGCAGGTGATGTTCACGGCAAGGTACCGCGAAGGCGGCCGCGCGCGGCGCCTGAAAGAGCACAGCCGCTTCGTGCTGGAAAACGGGCAATGGTTTTATGTGGACGGCGACGTGGATTTCGACGCGTCGTCGCGGTGATGGCTGGCGCATAAGGAACGCGACCGCTCAGAACGAAACGCTCGCGCCGGCCCACAGAAGGCGCCCGGGCTCGTTATAGGTGTTGGCCCCGGCACCGCTGCGATACAGCTGCTTGTCAAACACATTGTTGACGCCGGCCCGCAGATTGAGGTGCTTGCTGACCCGGAAAGTTCCGCTCACCGAAAGCAATGCATAGGGATCGCGATCCTCCCCAAGATACGGTTCTCCCCGTGAATCCAGCGTCCTCGACTTCTGCTTGCCATACCAGGTCACCATCACATTCGCATTGAGCCTGTCGGTAATGTCCCAGGCGAGTATCGAGTTCAACGTGAACTTGGGTGTCGTCGAGAGCGCCTCGCCGGTATCCCGGTTCTTCGACTTGATCATGTAGGTAGCGTTGTTGTCCCAGCTCAGCCTATCCGTCAGCCGTACATTGAATGTGCTTTCCAGCCCCCGGACGATGGCCCTGGGCACGTTGTAGTACTGGTACTCGTACAGGCTGCCGAATTTTCCCTCGCTCTGGATACCCGGCTCCACCTTGTTCTTGTAGTCGTTATTGAAGAATGTCAGGTTGGTCAGGATGCGCTCGCTCTTGTATTCCAGGCCTATCTCCGAGTTCAGGCTTTTCTCGGCTTCAAGATCTTCGTTGCCGCGCACGTAGCACGGGCCAGTGCCGCCCCAGCAGCCGAAGCCCTGACTATACATGCGGTAATCGGGATCCAGCTGGTAGATATTGGGCGACTTGTAGGCGCGCGCCACCCCGGCCTTCAGGGTCACCTCATCATTGAGCGCATACCAGACGTTCAGGGATGGGTTGAGACTGGAACCAATAACGTTGTGGCGCTCGTAGAAGACGCCAGGCGTGATGGTCAGGCCGTTCTCGAGGATGATGTTGTCTTCCAGCGTAAGGCTGAACAATTTCGTTTTATAGTCCGGGCTGCGGTCGCCGATATCGTCCGGATCCAGCACCTGCTGCTTCACGATGTTCATATCGTGCAGCCTGGCCTGGGTATAGCCCAGGCCTAGCGTCAGGCTATGCGCGAACGGGCTGCGGAAATTGACCGTGGTCTCGCTCATGATGTCCAGGTTATTGAGCCTGGACGTGATGCGGCTGCGGTCGCCGGAAATCGCGCCTTCCGCCAAACCGCTCAGGCCTTCGTCGTAGCGGTTGTTCCTGGTGTTCTCGTACTGCACATAGGTGGTATTGCTCACGTTGTCCCACGATCCGTTGTAGGTCAGCGAATAGACGTTGCGCGTCATGGTGTTGGAATTTTGGCCAATCAGGTCGGTCAGGTCGAACTGCCCGCCGCCCTTGGCGATGGCGTCCACGGTGCCCTGGCTGATCTGCGCGTCGCCGGCATAGATATTCTCCTGGCGGCTGTTGGAGAATTCCAGGTCGAGAGTCTGCCGGGCGGCGGGCGACCAGCGCAGCAGAACGTTGCCGTCGCGATTCTTCACCCCTTCGCGGCCGGCCGTGATGGTCGACGGCAGGCTGCCGTCTTCCGATCGGTTGTGCAGCAGGTTGATATACCAGGCGTCGGCGTCGGTCTTGTTGTAGCTGCCATAGACGCGCAGCCCGAAGTTTCCGCCCAGAGGCGTCATCAGGTTGAAGTTGGCGCGCTTCGTGTCGCCTTCTTCATCATGATATGGAGCAGCGTAATAGGTATTGACGCTGCCCGAGAACGCATCGAATTTTTTCTTGGTGATGATATTCACGACGCCGCCTGCCGCCCCATCGCCGTAACGGGCCGCGGCCGGGCCGCGGTACACCTCGATGGACTGTACCATTTCGGCCGGCACCCAATTGGAATCGCCGCGCGTATCGCGCTCGTTGCGCCGGCTGTAGCGCACGGAATTGCGGCTGCGCACCGGCTTTCCGTCAACCAGGATCAGCGTATTCTCCGGCCCCATGCCGCGGATCTCGATCTGGCGGTTGTTGCCGCGCTGGCCGCTGGTGGAATTGCCGGTCAGGTTCACGCCCGGCTGTTTACGTATGATTTCGGATAAATCATTGGTGACGCCTTGCCGGTCGATGTCCTTGGCTCTCACCTCCGAAGCGCCCAGGCTTTGCTTGACCTGCTCTGCCGGGGTCACGTAGATAGTCTCGAGTTCGGTTACGCCGCTGCCGTCCTGCGCAGATGCGAGTTGCGCTGACCATGGCGAGAACAGCAGCATGATCTGCGACGCAACGATGGTTTTCCTGATTTTCATTTCTTTTTTCATCTCTTCCCCGAATCGCTGTTGCTCGAATTGAAGTTTTCATGCCGGGCGCGCGCCAGCCCCTGCGTATCTCAGAATTCTTTTCTTATCTGCACACCGAACTGCTTTTTCGAATACGCGGCAAGCACATAATTGCTGTCCACCTTGCGGTACTCGAACGTCAGCCGCGGCGTGAAGCCTCTCCAGCTCCAATTGCTTTTCCACAAGGACAGCGTCGCGGAATAATCCTTGTCGGACTGAATGACATTGAAAAAATTGAGCGCCCGGTACTTGCGCCGCAGCGCACTGGCATCTATTTGCGAAGTAATGCCCAGCGGCCAGGCATACATGTGCCCAAGACGCAGGCCGTAGTAGTCGTAGGCTTCGCTGCTGTCCGCGGCGGTCTGTTTGCCCACGTCCGTGCCCAGCACGAGATACTGGCGGTCGGAGAGCCTGTGCACGACCGAGAGCGAGGCCGACAGACTGTGGCCATTCAGAAACGTGCGCGATTTGTGCGACAGCCGGCCATACTCGGCGGCGGCCAGGATCTGCCAGTCGCGATTGATGAAGTAGCTTTCCTGCGCCCGCAGGCCCGCGGTCTGCGAATACGGCTCGGTGCCGAACCAGCGGTACGCGAAGAACGGCATCACCGATATCTCGTGGCGCGCATTGCGCCATGCGATGCCGCTGGTCACGCGGCTGTAAGTGTCGTCGTAATCGTGCTTGTCCCAGTAATACTTGCCGAAGACATAAGCCTGGTTGCGCCAGTGGAAATGACCGGAGAGCGGCGTGTCTTTGCGCAGTCCCAGATAATAGCGGGCGCCATGCGCAGACTGGGGTTCAGGCAGGGTCCAGCGGCCGTAAGCGGTATAGATGTAGCGCTGGCTCGGGGCGTTGTTGACGTTGGGGTCGGACACGTAGCTGAGGCTGGCGTCGACTTTCAACCCGGTCTGCCTGTCTATCCCCTTCTCAAACTGTTCCAGCACGGCCCTAAGTTCCTGGGGCAACCGCGGGTCATTGCCGATAGCCTTGAATTCCGCTCTGGCCTCGTTCAGCTGGCTGTCCATGAACAGCGCCACCGCCAGGCTGAAACGCACCATGGACAGGGCGGCATCCCGTTCCAGAACGCCCCGGTACTTTTCAATCGCGCTCGCGAAGTTGCCATCTTCCTGAGCAATGAGGCCTTCGCCGTATTGGGCCATCAGAGGGTCGTGGTCGGGCAGTTGCACGTACAGCGGCAGCAGCAGGCGCACGCCCGCCACATCCTGCTTCAGCAATGACAACAGCATCATGCGGCCGAGCAGTTGTGGATGCTGCAGCAGTTCCTTCTCGCTCAGCCGGATGGAATGACTTTTCTGCGCGCCGGGCAAGGGCATGGCGGGCTGATCGTTGCGACGCTCCTCCCGCCACTGGTCGGTCAGATTGAAATTCCTGTTCTGCTCGGGCACATTGTTCTGGGGAACAGCCATGGGCGCGGACTCGGCAGCCTGCGCCGCCAGCGCGCCGCCATTCAGCAATGCCGGCATCAGCATAGCGATGACCCAGCGTTGTCCTTCCGTCATATTTCTTTCCAACAAGTAAGTGCCGCGCATGCCTGCAGGGATCTACGGTATGGGTCGCGCATGCCTACCGGAAAATCGCCGGATCCGGCCATGCGCCGCGGGCGCAGCTACTTGCTGACGCCGAAAGCCCCTTGCACCAATGTGTCGTTGTTCACATAGACGCCAGCCATTTCCTCAGCGCCTGGTCCGAGGAAATGGCCTTGCGTCACGAAGCCGTCCTTGGTGCCAACGAAGGTATTCCCGGCGACCCTGCCGCCCAGCGCGATCTCGTCGATCGAACTGTCCATGGCGGTGATGGTGCCCGCGAACGCCTTGTTGGCGAAGTCGACACTGAACGCCGCGGTGGACGGAATAACGTTATTTGACTTGTTCGCAAGCGTGGATTCGCCGGTATAGGTTGCGGCCAACCCGGTGTAATTCACGGTTCCGCTGATGGGCATGGCGTCTTCGGGCGTAAAGTTGCCGAATGCCCATACAGCACTCACTCCATTGCTGGGGCCAGCGCTCCATTGACCCTGTCTCAGATTCAATCCTATAGCCGTATTACCCAATCCCGTGGACTTCTTGCTCTGGAAATAGATATGGCCCGCATTAGGATAAAGAACCAGCTTGCTTGCCGTGGCGGAGGAGGTCAGGAAATAGTGGGGGTCATTTAGATTGAAAGTGATGGATCTGACTTCGACCGTGCATTCGCTTATCACGCAGGCATCCGAGAGCGGATCGACATACTGCTCTGACACCGGGTCATAATATGTCGTAGTGTCGTAAGCGTGATATGCCACATGTCCATATCTATCTGTGGGATATTGGGTGAGATCAAGAAAGGTCTGCTCGCTTTTGTTGATTTCCATGATGCTGCGGCCGGTGTCGAAGAAGTTGCTTTTAGCAACAATAAAACCGCCGGACTTGTAGTCTATTTCCGGTTCGATTGGTCCGCCGCCGCCATCGCCGCCGCCACCACCCGAAACACCCCTGATCGCGCCATAGGCGCCCAGGAAATCCCTTTCGGCATTGGCAAAGGTACCGGCCAGTTCATTGCCGTTGACACCGTAGAATTGGCCCGCCGTCGTGGTGCCGTCCTTTTCGCCGCTGAACGAATTGCCATTGATGCTTGCCGCCAGAAGGATGTTGGAAAACGTGGTTTCGCTGCCCGCGGAAGGGGAAATGGTGCCGCTCAGGATCTTGTTGCCGAAATCGACGGTAAAAGACGAATCCGCCTGTACGCGCTCGATCCCCGCGCCATTGACGATGGCCCGGCCGTTGTAGACGGCGGAGCCGGTTTGCGCGTCCACCACGCCGGCATCCGTGGCAAAACCCTGGGCGAAAGCCACCTCGACGAAGCCATTGATGCTGTCCGTCCTGTTGTACGACAGCCCCCACAACGCCGCGCCCAGATTGGCACCGAAATACTTGATTATGCCGTAGAAGCCGTATCTGTCCAGGACGAAGAAATCCTCGCCGGCGCTCACCGCCTCGTTGAGCAGCTTGGCCTGGTAATCGTAAATGGGGTTGTACGTGGAGCCATCGGCCATTGCGATGGGGTACGTATCGGTAAAGACCGGACGGCCGCCGGCAATCGTATGCGAGGTGTCCGTAAGGGCGCTGATTTCCCCGCCTTCGCTGCTGCGCCGGACATAGCTGCCGGACACCGTGGTCGCGTCGGACGGGAAGGTATCCTTGGTGTAGCTGAGGCCATCGCTGTTGTCATTGCCATCGCCCGAACCGACGTCGGAAGCCGGGGGATTTGTATTGAAAACCACCGGATGGCTGGTGCTGCACGCCCCAAGCGCCAGGATGGAAGCCACGGCCAGGCCGGCGGCGCTGAATTTGTTCCTATTCATAGGACGTTGAACCCCATTGTTTTTCATGTTCCAGAACTTTTGATTATTCAAATACCGGCAGGCGGGAAAAGCCGCCTTGGCCTGGGCGCGGCCCGCAAGCCGAGGCCGAAGCGTCCCCGGTCAGCCGGGGACGGTCATGCGCTCAAAGCGCAGGCGTCAGTCCTTTGCCGCGCCATAGGCGCCGGCATAGGTGGCGTCCCGGAACACACCGGCCAGTTCGTCGGCATTCGGGCCGTAGAACTTGCCCTGGGTATGGAAGCCGTCGCCGGCTGCCGAGCCCGCTTCGAAGGCATTGCCATTGATGGCGGCATTGAAGACCAGATCATTGCTCAGGATGCCGCCGTCCGCGCCTATGGTGCCGATGAGCTGATGCGCGCCGAAATTGACATCGAACGATGCGGGCGTGACGACCCGGCCGGCGTAGCCGCCCGCGCCATCCGCGGCGCCGAATACCGCCGCTCCGGAATAGCTTGCCGTCCCCGTGGACGGCACGTCGGCCGCGAGCGTGGCATTGCCCTGCGCGAAGAAGGCGTCGATCTTGTCGGGATTGGTGATGCGGCTGATCCAGCTGCCGAACTTCGCGTATTGAAGGTCCCTGCTCGAATACAAGAACTTCTTCTGCGCGACGTTGGCGCTGTATTCAAATTCATGACTAGGCCCCTCCAGCGTGTATGCATCACCCTTGAGGCTGGGCAGCGTGACGTCGAAAGTGACGTCATTGCCGCCAACGTCGATGGTCACCGAGTTGAGGCTGTCGGAGTCGATGGGCTGGATGAAACCGACGCCTTGCTCGCCGCCCAGGCCGCCAGTCAGCGTCACCCCGTACCCCGAGACAGCGGATTCTATTTCCGCGTGCGCAACCCCGCTGCAAGCCAGCAGCACCGCAATCAAAATCACATTTTTCTTCATTTCAATTCCTTTCAAAAATGGCTGAAACAAGCTATTGAAAAATGGATGCCGCCAAGGTCTTGGCGGCCCTTTCCGTTGCACGTATGGCAACAGGACGGCGGCGCCGCGTTTTGGACGAAAACGCTTGCGCATGAACCTGCCCATTTCTTCAAGCTGATGCACATGCCATTCCCTTTCCCGAAGCGGGCCTCCGGATGGGCTCTGCAACTTCCCACCGCTCAACGCTACGAATGATAATGATTATCTTTCACTGGACGAACTGAATTTACAGAATATACTTTTGGCCCTTTCAGCCCTTTGCGTACTGCGCAAGCCGCGGGCGCGGGTTAGCGCGCGGGCCTGTGAAACAGGCTGCGCCGCACAGCTTTGCGCAACGGATATGTCTGGCGATGCGAAGCGTCAGGAGGTGGTGGCGGCCAGCGCGCTGCCTGCGTCAGGGTCGGCCGGCGCATCGCGCCCTACGCCGGCCGGGCGCCAGGCCGGCAGCGACAAGCAGACGCGCAGCCCCGGGCAGGCGTTTTCGGCCCATAGCGCTCCGCCCTGCAGCGCCATCATGCGGCGCGCAATGGAAAGGCCCAGGCCGAAACCATTGCCGCCGACACGCGGCTGGTCCAGGCGCGCAAAGGCCAGGAAAATGAACTCCAGCTTATCCTGCGGCACACCCGGGCCCCGATCCCGCAGTTCGATGCGCCAATTGCCGTTTTCGCGCCGGGCTGACAAGGTGACGATGCCGTCGGGCGGCGAGTGGCGGATGGCATTGCGCAGGATATTTTCCAGCACCTGTCCCAAGCCGGAGAGATTCGCCCTTGCCAGGCAGTCGCCGGGTGCCACTGCGCAGCGGATGCGTCCTGAGTCCCAGCCGCTTTCGAAGCATGCATCGCTGCGGATGATGTCCCACAGCATGGCCACGTCCACCGGCTCCAATGGCAAGTCAGGCGTGTCGGTCTCGAGCCAGATCAGCTGCAGCGTGTTGCTGATCAGCCGCTCCATGCCCTCCACCTCGTAGCCCAGGCGTTGGCGCAACATGTCCGCGTCCGGAGTTTTGTCGTTGAGCACGCGCAGGCGGCTAAGCGGCGTGCGCAGTTCATGCGACAGGTTATGCAGCAGCGTACGCTGGAGCTCGATGGTATTTTCGAGACGATCCGCCATGTGGTCGAAGGTTGCCGCCAGCCGGCCCAGTTCGTCCGTGCGATTGACCATCGGCGCGCCGATGCGGGCGGAGAGGTCGCCGGCCCCGAGCAGACTGGCCTTCCTGCCGAGACGGGATAGCGGCGTCATGAAGATGCGGTAGAGCATCAGCCCGAGCAGCAGCGAGAGCGCCACCGGCATTATGTGCAGCAGATTGGTCAGCGCGGCCAGATTGCGGCGCGGGTTCATGTGCCAGGGCAGTTCCATGACCAGGCGGTGCAGCCCGTCGGCGAATGGCAGGAAGACGGTGGTATTGTCGTTGCGCTGGGGGCGGCCCACGCTCCAATCCAGTTCGCGCATGAAATTGAGGCGCTTGCGCTCGCGGCCCCGCAAAGGAAGACCGTCCATCGTGCGCCCGTGTTCATCCACCACCTCGACCCAGACCTGTTCTTTCTGACGCACCATTGCCAGATAGGCGGCCAAGCCGCCGTTCCCCTGCTCTTTCCAGGCCAGCTCCGCCTGGCGGGCATAATTCCGCAGGATATCCTTGTCGGCGTCGGAAATGAATGAGGTAATTTGAATCAGCGACTCGCGCTGCTGGGCGTAGAGACCAATCAGCAGAAAGCAGAACACGGCCAAGGACGCGACCAGTTTCCAGAACAAGGAATGCCGGTTGGGGATTTTCATGCCGTCATCTATTCAACCTGCGGTTTTCAGTATATAGCCCGTGCCCCACGCCGTCTCGATGCTGCCTTCGGTGTAGCCAATCTTGAGCAGCTTGCGCCGAACGTGGCTGACGTGCATGTCGAGCACGCGATCGTGGCGCATGAACGGCCGATGCAGCACCTGCTGGTAGAGAAAGGCTTTGCTCAGCACCTCGTCGTGACGCAGCAGCAGCATCAGCAGACGATATTCCGTCGGAGTCAGACCGGCCCAGCGTTCACCGACCCGGACATCCTGCCGGCGCTCGTCGCAATGCAGCTGCGCGCCGCCCCGGAACGGCGTCCGCGCCTCGACGCGCTCGTAGGCCACGCGCCGCAGCAGCGCGGCAATGCGGACTTCGAGTTCCGCCATGCTGAAAGGCTTGGGCAGGTAATCATCCGCGCCTTGCACGAAGCCAGCGATGCGGTCGTGCTCCGACCCGAGCGCAGACATAAGAATGACTGGCACTTTATGGGTGGCGCGCACACGGGAAAGCACTTCGAGACCGTTGCCGCCCGGCAGCAGAATATCCATCAGCATCAAGTCGTACCGCCCGTCCGACAGCAGCGGCAGGGTGCTTGCGCAGTCGCAATTCAGGGTGACATCGAAGCCGATATCGTTGAGATGATTCTGCAACGCAAAGGCGAGAGTAAGATCATCTTCGATGACCAAAATCCGCTGGTTCTGGCACGCCATCATCGCCGCTTTCCTAAAAAACGCGTGGCACATTGCATACCTTCTGCACCGCCGCAGTGACAGGCGCACTCAACGGTTGCAGCGCAAGGCAATACGTACGCAGGCGGTCTTACCTTGGAAGCATCGCGAATTGAGGGCTAGGCGGCCGGAGGCGCCCCTGTACGAAGGCGACAGGAGTGGAATCAGAAAGCCACACACGCTCTTGATACGATAATGATATTCAGATTGATTTGCAACAACTGTTTACCAATGTCCTCGGCGCGATCAGCCCGGATCGGCATGCACATCCCGGCAAACACATATCTCAAAAACGATCCGACAAAACCTACGCCCCCATGCGCGGCTTGCGTTTGCGGCGCGCGGCGAAATGATCGTAGAGCCAGTCGGGAACGACCTGCAGCAGCTTGGCCACGCAGGCCATCTGCCACGGAATCACCTTGTACGACACGCCCCTGTCGATCGCCCGCGCGGCAAGCGCGGCGAAGCGTTCCGCCGGCATCAGGAAAGGCATTTTGTATGGATTCCGCGCCGTCATCGGCGTTTGGATGAAACCCGGCGCCAGGGTCACCACCTTGACGCCCGTCAGGCCCAGCTCCACCCGCAGGCTCTCGCAATACATCCTGACCGCCGCCTTCGAAGCGCTGTACGCCCCGGCTCCCGGCAGGCCACGCAGCGCGGCGACGCTGGCTATGCCCACCAATCGCCCCGCGCCTTGCTGCTTCATGGACGCAATGAAAGGCTCGAAAGTCGCTGCCGTCGCATTCAGGTTGGTGGCGATGATCGCCTCGAATACGGCATAATCATCGGGCTCCTCGGTCAGCGTGCCCGCGCTGATGCCGGCGCTGGCAATCACCACATCCACGCGGCCCTGCGCCAGGAAATCCCTGGCTGCCGCGTGCAGCGCGCCGCGATCGCGCACATCCAGCGCATAGACCCTGTGCCCATCGCCGGGCAGGCTGTTCTTCAAGGCCAGCAAGGCATCATGGCGGCGCCCCACCAGCCCCAATTGAGCCCCCCGCTGCGCATAAAGCACGGCGAGCGCGGCGCCTATGCCGCCGCTCGCTCCCGTAATGAAGACGCGCGTCATGGGCGGCGGCGCGTCATTGCCTGGGCAGGCCGGCGTGCAGGTCCTGCAGGGAATAGACTTTGAGGCCGCCCCCCTGGCGCAGGTACTGAAGGCCTTCCACCGCCGCGCACGCGCCGGCGATAGTGGTGAAGAAGGTAACCCGCGCCGCCAGCGAGTTGATGCGTATCGTGCGCGAATCGGCAATCGCATTGCGCCGCTCTTCGACCGTATTGATGACCAGCGCGATTTCGCCGTTCTTGATCATGTCGACGATATGCGGGCGGCCCTCGGTCACTTTGTTGACGACCTGCACTTCCAGCCCGGCCGCCTCGATGGCGGCGGCGGTGCCGCGCGTGGCGACGATCTTGAAGCCCAGAGTGATCAGGCCCCGCGCCACTTCGACGGCGCGCGGCTTGTCCTGTTCGCGGACGCTGATGAACGCCGTGCCCGATTCGGGCAGCGACACGCTGGCGGCCAGTTGCGACTTGACGAAGGCTTCGCCGAAGCTTTCGCCCACGCCCATGACTTCGCCGGTGGACTTCATTTCAGGGCCGAGTATGGTGTCGACCCCCGGGAACTTCACAAAGGGGAAGACGGCTTCCTTTACCGAAAAATACGCAGGCACGATTTCCTTGCGTATGCCTTGCTCGGCCAGCGTCTTGCCCGCCATCGCCCTTGCGGCGATCTTGGCCAGCTGCAGGCCGGTGGCCTTGGACACGTAAGGCACCGTGCGCGAGGCGCGCGGGTTGACTTCCAGCACGTACACGTCGCCATCCTGGATGGCGAACTGCACGTTCATCAGACCCTTCACGTTCAGGGCGCGGGCCATGAGCGAAGTCTGGCGCTTGATTTCGGCGATGACTTCGGCCGACAGCGAATACGGCGGCAGGCTGCAGGCCGAATCGCCCGAGTGCACGCCCGCCTGCTCGATGTGCTCCATCACGCCGCCGATGAACACCGTCTCGCCGTCGGCGATGCAATCGACATCGACTTCCGTGGCGTTATTCAGGAAGTGGTCCAGCAGCACGGGGGAATCGTTGCTGACCTTGACGGCTTCGCGCATATAGCGTTCGAGGTCTTGCTGCTCATGCACGATCTCCATGGCCCGGCCGCCCAGCACATAGCTTGGGCGCACGACCAGGGGATAGCCGATTTCGGCGGCGTGGGCCAGTGCCTCGCCTTCGGTGCGGGCAGTGCGGTTGGGCGGCTGGCGCAAGCCGAGCTTGGTCAGCAGCTTCTGGAAACGCTCGCGGTCTTCGGCCATGTCGATGGATTCGGGGCTGGTGCCGATGATGGGCACGCCATTGGCTTCGAGCGCGCGCGCGAGCTTGAGCGGAGTCTGGCCGCCGTACTGCACGATCATGCCTACCGGCTTTTCCTTGTGCACGATTTCCAGCACGTCCTCGAGCGTCACGGGCTCGAAGTACAGGCGATCCGAGGTATCGTAATCGGTGGAGACCGTTTCCGGATTGCAGTTGACCATGATGGTTTCATAGCCGTCCTCGCGCAAGGCCAGCGACGCGTGCACGCAGCAGTAATCGAATTCTATGCCCTGGCCGATACGGTTGGGGCCGCCGCCGAGAACGATGATCTTCTTGCGGTCGGTCGGCGCCGCCTCGCACTCGTCCTCGTAGGTGGAGTACATGTAGGCGGTGCGCGTGGCGAACTCGGCCGCGCAGGTGTCCACGCGCTTGTAGACGGGGCGCACGCCAAGCTGGTGGCGCAGCTTGCGCACTTCGGTTTCGGAGGTGTCCAGCAGAAAAGCCAGGCGGCGATCGGAAAAGCCGCGGCGCTTGAGCTCCCGCACGGTGTCGTAGTCGAGATCGGCCAGGGTCTTTTGTTCGAGCGCGAGCTCGATGTCGACGATTTCCTTGATCTGGGCGAGGAACCAGGGGTCGATGCGGGTCAGGCTTTGCACTTCTTCAAGAGAAAAGCCCTGGGCGAAGGCGTCGCCCACATACCAGATGCGTTCCGGACCGGGCTCGCCCAGTTCGATCTGGAGCTTTTCGCGATCCGTGGTTTTCTGGTTCAGGCCGTCGGCCCCGACTTCCAGGCCGCGCAAGGCCTTCTGGAAGGATTCCTGGAAAGTGCGGCCTATGGCCATGACTTCGCCCACGGATTTCATCTGCGTGGTCAGGCGCGAATCGGCGGCCGGGAATTTTTCGAAGGCGAAACGCGGCACCTTGGTGACGACGTAATCGATGGACGGCTCGAACGAGGCCGGCGTGGCGCCGCCGGTGATTTCGTTGCGCAGCTCGTCCAGTGTATAGCCGACCGCCAGGCGCGCCGCGACCTTGGCGATGGGAAAGCCCGTCGCCTTGGAGGCCAGGGCCGAGGAGCGCGACACGCGCGGATTCATTTCGATCACGATCATGCGGCCGTTGTCGGGATTGACGGCGAACTGCACATTGGAGCCGCCCGTGTCGACGCCGATCTCGCGCAATACCGCGATCGACGCATTGCGCATGATCTGGTATTCCTTGTCGGTCAAGGTCTGCGCCGGCGCCACGGTGATCGAATCGCCCGTATGCACGCCCATGGGATCGAGGTTTTCGATGGAGCAGATGATGATGCAGTTGTCGGCGCTGTCGCGCACGACTTCCATCTCGTATTCTTTCCAGCCCAGCAGGGACTCTTCGATCAGCAATTCGCTGGTCGGCGACGCTTCCAGGCCTCGCCGGCAAATGCTTTCGAATTCTTCGCTGTTGTAGGCGATGCCGCCGCCCGAACCGCCCATGGTGAAGCTGGGGCGGATCACCACCGGGAAGCCGGATACATTGGCTTCCTTGGCGATGCGGCGCTGCACTTCCCAGGCTTCATCGAGGCTGTGCGCCACGCCCGATTTGGCCGATTCCAGGCCGATTTTGGTCATGGCCTGCTTGAACTTCTGGCGGTCTTCGGCTTTCTCGATCGCGTGCTCGTTGGCGCCTATGAGTTCGACGCCGTGCTTTTCCAGCACGCCCTGGTGCACCAGGTCGAGCGCGCAATTGAGCGCGGTCTGCCCGCCCATGGTGGGCAACAGGGCATCGGGCTTTTCGCGCTCGATGATTTTTTCGACGGCTTCCCAGGTGATCGGCTCGATGTAGGTGACATCGGCCGTTTCCGGGTCGGTCATGATGGTGGCCGGGTTGCTGTTGACCAGGATGGTGCGGTAGCCCTCGGCTTTGAGCGCCTTGCAGGCCTGCGCGCCGGAGTAGTCGAATTCGCAGGCCTGACCGATGATGATAGGGCCGGCCCCAATGATGAGAATGCTTTTTAAGTCTAAACGCTTTGGCATAATTCTGAATTATTTTTGTCCGGCCATGAGGCTGATGAATTTATCGAATAGCACCACGATATCGTGTGGGCCGGGACTGGCTTCGGGATGGCCCTGGAAGCAGAACGCAGGGCTGTCGGTGAGCTCGAACCCTTGCAGGCTGCCATCGAACAGCGACACATGCGTGACGCGGACATTGGCCGGCAGGGTATCGATATCGACATTGAAGCCATGGTTCTGGCTGGTGATGAAGACCCTGCCCGTGCCCAGGTCCTGGACCGGGTGATTGGCGCCATGGTGGCCGGTTTTCATCTTGATGGTCTTGGCGCCCAGGCCCAGGCCCATGATCTGCTGGCCCAGGCAAATGCCGAATAGCGGTATTTTTTTGTCGATCGCCGCCTTGAAGGCGTCGATGGCATACACGCAAGGCTCGGGGTCGCCGGGGCCGTTGGACAGGAAGATGCCATCGGGCTTCAGGGCCAGCACTTCCTCGATCGGGGTCTGGGCCGGAACCAGGGTGATGCGGCAACCCCTGTCGACCAACAGGCGCAGGATGTTGGTCTTGATGCCGTAATCGTAGGCAACGACGTGGTAGCCGCTGTTTTCGGGCTGGGCGAAGCCCCGGCCGAGCTGCCAGGTGCCTTCGCGCCAGTTTTCGGCGTCCTTGATGGACACCACCTTGGCCAGGTCCTGGCCCGACATGCCGGGAAAGTTCCTGGCAAGCTCGACGGCGCGTTCGGCGTCGTCGCCCACCAATATGCAGGCGCCCTGGGCTCCGCCCTCGCGCAATATGCGGGTAAGCTTGCGGGTATCCACGCCGGAAATGGCGACGACGCCCTGGGCCTTCAGGTAGTCGGGCAAGGACTGGGTAGCGCGGAAATTGGACACGCGCAGGGAGCAATCGCGCACGACCAGGCCGGCCGCGTGAACGCGGCTGGACTCGACGTCTTCCGCATTGACGCCCGTATTGCCGATATGCGGATACGTCAGGGTGACGATCTGCCCGTTGTAGCTGGGATCGGTCAGGATTTCCTGATAGCCGGTCATGGCGGTGTTAAAGACAATTTCGGCGACGCAATAACCATCGGCGCCGATAGAGACACCCTTGAAGATGGTACCGTCTGCCAAGGCAAGAATTGCAGAAGGAAACCTGTTGGCCCCCTCAGGAAAGAGTGACGGCAGCACTGTAAACCCCGGTTGTAAAGTCAATAATTAAACCTTCCGATTATACCTTGAGACAGTCGCCGCCCAAAGAACGGGCGGCAAGTACCGGCCTCCACCCTGTGCGCGGCCCCAAAATGGTCTACATTAACAGACGCTTTCCCGTACTTGTTTAACAGTGTGAATATTATGCCCAATCAACTTGAAGCCCTGCGCCAGTTCACCACGGTGGTCGCCGACACCGGCGATTTCGAAACCATGCGCATTTATCGGCCCACCGACGCCACCACCAATCCGTCGCTGATACTCAAGGCCGTGCAAAAAGAAGAAAACCGGCACTTGCTCGAGAAAGTGGTCGCCGACCACAGTCAGGGTTCCAGCAGCGAGCTGGTCGACCAGTTGCTGATAGCCTTCGGGCAGGAAATATTGAAGATAGTGCCCGGCCGGGTCTCGACCGAAGTCGACGCGCGCCTGTCCTTCGATACCCAGGCCAGCATCGAGCGAGCGCGGCAGATCATCGAAATCTACCGGCGCGCCGGGATCGCGCGCGAACGGATCCTGATCAAGCTGGCATCCACCTGGGAAGGCATACAGGCGGCCAAGGTGCTGCAGGCGGAAGGCATACGCTGCAACATGACCTTGCTGTTTTCCTTGCCGCAGGCCCTGGCCTGCGCCCAGGCCAAAGCCCAGCTGATCTCGCCCTTCGTGGGCCGCATTTACGACTGGTACAAGAAATCGGCGGGCGGCCAGTGGGACGAAGCCGCCAATGCCGGAGCCGCCGACCCCGGCGTCAAGTCGGTAAAGCGGATCTATGACTACTACAAGGCCTATGACATCCCCACCGAGATCATGGGCGCCAGCTTTCGCAATATCGGCCAGATACAGGCCCTGGCCGGCTGCGACCTGCTGACCATCAGCCCCGAATTGCTGGGCGAGCTGGCCGCCAACACCGGGCCGCTCGAACGCCAGCTGGATCCGCAAGCCTCGAAACAGCATGCTCCGGAATGGCAGGCCAGCAATGAAGTTTCTTTCCGCACGGAAATGAACCAGGATGCCATGGCGACGGAGAAGCTGGCCGAAGGCATACGCGTGTTCGCCGCCGACGCCGTCAAGCTGGACGCGCTGATCGCCCAGGCGCGCCAGAAGTAGCGGAATGCGCCGCCGGCCCGCATGCGGGCCGCGGCGCGCGATCCGGCGGCCCTACAGCTTTTCGGTTTCCCCGGCCTTGGGCTTCCAGGACAGCATCCGGTCTTCGAACAGGGTGACCAGGCCGTCCAGTATCAGGGCGCAGACCGTCAGCACCACGATGCCGGCAAAGACGGTGTTGACGTCCAGCGTGCCTTCGGCCTGCAGGATGAGATAACCCACGCCGCTGGCCGATCCCAGGTATTCGCCCACCACGGCGCCCACGAAGGCCAGCCCCACCGAGGTGTGCAGGCTGGAAAACACCCAGCTGGTCGCCGACGGGATATAGACATGGCGCAGGAGCTGCTTGCGGTTGGCGCCCAGCATGCGGGCATTGTCCAGCAAAGTGGAGCTCACTTCGCGCACGCCCTGGTACACGTTGAAGAACACGATGAAAAACACCAGGGTGACCGCCAGCGCCACCTTGGACCAGATGCCCAGCCCGAACCACATGCCGAAAATCGGGGCCAGGATCACGCGCGGCATGGAATTGGCGGCGGTAATGTAGGGATCGAGCAAAGCGCTGGCCCCGCGCGACAGTCCCAGCCAGAGCCCGGCTGCCAGGCCCGCGATGGTCCCGATGAAAAAGGCCAGCACCGTTTCGGAAAGCGTCACGCCCAGATGCCGGTAGATGTCGGCATTGACGACGAACCATACCCAGACGACCTTGGCGATCTCGATGGGCTGCCCGAAGAAAAAAGCGAAGTTCTTGTCCCGCGCGGCAAAATGCCATGCCACCAGGATGATCACCAGCAGCAGGATTTGCCAGAACCGCATAGTGTAGGAATTTGATTTCTTGGAATTGGACATTTCAGGCCCGTTTTTGTTGGGCGTAGCCCTTTAGCACTTCTTCGCGCAAGACATCCCAGATAGCCTTGTGCAGCTCGATGAAGCGCGGGTTGCTGCGCACTTCGGCGACATCGCGCGGGCGGGGGATGTCGATATCGAATTCGCCTATGGGGTGCGTGGCCGGGCCAGCCGACAGCACGACCACCCTGTCGCTCATGGCGATGGCTTCGTCGAGATCGTGGGTGATGAAGAGCACCGCCTTGCGCTTGGCCATCCACAAGTCCAGGACCTCGTTTTCCATCAACTGCCGCGTCTGGACATCGAGCGCGGAGAACGGCTCGTCCATGAGGATGATATCGGGGTCGCGGATCAGCGTCTGGGCGAGCATGGCCCTCTTGCGCATCCCTCCGGACATCTGGTGCGGATAGCGGTCCTCGAACCCGCCCAGCCCCACCCTCTTGAGCCATTCGCGCCCCTGCTCCCGGGCCTGGGCGCTGGGCACATTGGCGAATTCGAGGCCCGCCATCACATTGGACAAGGCGCTGCGCCAGGGCATGAGCGCTTCGCCCTGGAACATGTAGCCGGCGCGGTGATTCACGCCCCGCAGCGTTTTGCCAAACACTTTTATTTCGCCCGACGAGGGGGCCAGCAAGCCGGCCCCCACATTGAGCAAGGTGGATTTGCCGCAGCCGGTAGGCCCGACCACCGAAACGAACTCGCCCGGGGCGATGGCGATCGAGGCCTGCTTTACCGCGGTATAGCCCTGCTTGTCGCCGTCGTGCGAAGCGAAGGTGCAGGTGATGTTGTCAAGCAATAGTGCAGCGTCAGGCATTCGGATACTTCTTGTTGGCCTTGACCACGAAATCGTTGGTCGAGATTTTCGTGATGTCGATCTTATCGGTCGGGAAGTTGGGCACAAAGGCGGCCAGGGCCTTCAACGCGGTTTGCGGGCCGTCCTGGGCGACGCTGCCGTCGGGCGACAAGGCTTCCTTGTTGCCCTTGAGCGCCAGCTTGTACAGGTCCGGATCGCCCAGCAAGTACGATTGCGGCACCACTTTGGCGATGTCGTCCGGGCTGGCGGCCTGTATCCACTTGTCGGCGCGCACGATGGCGTTGGCCAGGGCCTGGGTGGTGTTGGGATTCTTGTCGATGAATTCCTGCGAGGTATACAGGCAGCCCGACGGCATGTTGCCGCCGAAGATCTGCATCGTGTCTTTCAGGGTGCGCGTATCGGCAATGACTTTGACCGCGTCTTCCTTGATCAGCGTGCTGATCACGGGATCCAGGTTGGCCATGGCGTCGATCTGCCCGGTGCGCATGGCGGTGATCGCGCCGGCGCCGGCGCCCACCCCGATGAAGGAAACATCGGTGGGCTTGAGGCCATGCTGGGCCAGGAAAAAGCTGGCCATCATGTTGGTGGAGGAACCCGGCGCGGTGACGCCGATTTTCTTGCCTTTGAGATCGGCCGGGGTCTTGTAGCCGGCCATGGTCTTGTTGGACACCACCAGCACTATCATGGGCGCGCGCCCCTGCTGGGCGAAAGTGCGGTAGGCCTGGCCCTTGGACTGCAGGGTGATGGTGTGCTCGAAGGCGCCCGAAACCACGTCCGCGCTGCCGCCGACCACGGCCTGCAAAGCCTTGGAGCCGCCGGCGAAGTCCGCGATCTGGACATTCAGGCCTTCTTCCTTGAAGTAGCCCTTGATATCGGCGATGGACAAGGGCAGGTAGTAGATCAGGGCCTGGCCGCCCACGGCGACGACGACGTCTTTCTTTTCGAGTTGCTGGGCCTGGGCCATGCCGGGCGCGACGCTTGCGGCGCCCGCGACACCAGCCAGTTTAAGTAAATCGCGACGGGATATGGACATTAGGGGTCTCCTGGGAAGTATGAATTTTTTCACATCTTACCCGAGAATGCAGCCGCTGCTCATCGGGATTTGTATTGATAAACATTGTTTATTCCATGCGATGCAGGGCGATCCGGCGCCGGATTATGTGCTGCGCCTTTCCATCAGCGCCCAGGCGATGGTGCCCGCATCGACGTATTCCAGCTCGCTGCCCGCCGGCACGCCGCGCGCCAGCCGGGTCACCGACAGCCCCCGCGAGCGCAGCAGCTCCGACAAATAATGCGCCGTGGTTTCGCCCTCGGCCGTGAAATTGGTGGCGAGTATGACCTCTTGCACCACGCCGTCGGTGGCGCGGCTTATCAGGCGGTCGAACTGCAGCTCATTGGGCCCCACGCCTTCCAGCGGCGCCAGCCGCCCCATCAGCACGTAGTACAGGCCGCGGTAGCCGTGGCTGGACTCGATCATGTTCTGATCGGCGGGCGTCTCGACCACGCACAGCACCGCGGGATCGCGCTTGGGATTGGCGCAGGTGGCGCAGATATCGTCCTCGGCAAAGCCATTGCAGCGCGAGCAGTGGCGCAGGCCCTGCACCGCATTGGACAGGGCGCGGCTCAGCTGCTCGGCGCCGGCCAGGTCGTGCTGAAGCAGATGGTAGGCCATGCGGCGGGCCGAACGCACACCGACGCCGGGCAAACGGCGCAAGGCATCGATCAGCGTCTTGAGCGGCTCCGGCTCGGGCAGCGGCTCGTCCATCAGAAGGGCAGCTTCATTCCTGGAGGCAAAGGCATGCCGGCCGTGACGGCCGACATTTTTTCCTGCGACGTGGCTTCGGCTTTGCGCAAGGCGTCATTGAAGGCCGCGGCCACCAGGTCCTCCAGCATGTCCTTGTCGTCGGCCAGCAGGCTGGGATCGATAGTGACGCGCTTGACGTCGTGCCTGCAGGTCATCGAGACTTTCACCAGGCCGCCGCCCGAACCGCCCTCGACGACGATGTCGGCAAGCGCGTCCTGCGCCTTTTTCATGTTTTCCTGCATTTGCTGCGCCTGGCGCATCAAACCGGCAATCTGACCTTTCATCATGGCTAGCTTTCCTGAAGTAAGAGAGTAAGTGGGACTGGCGCCTAGGCGGCCCGGCTCAGGGGCGCGGCGCGTATGGAACCCGGCACCACCTTGGCGCCGAATTCGCTAATGAGGGTCTGAACGAAGGGATCGGCCGCCACGGCTTGCTCGGCCTCTTGCTGGCGCACGGCTTTTTGAGCCTGCTCGACCGCATGGGCGGTTTCATCGCCCGTGGCGCCATATTCCACATTCAGTTGGACCACCGTGCCGAAGTGCTCGGACAGGACGGTGCAAAGCCGCGCCTTGCCGGGGCTTTCGGCCAGCGTGCGGATCGCCACGCGCAAATTGATCTGCTCGCCCTGCACGCCCAGCCATTCGCTCTGGCGCGCCAGTTCGGCGGCCAGTCCGGTGACCGGCAAAGTGGCCGCCAGGGCGGGCCAGGCCTGGCCGCTCATGCCGCGCAAGCGGGGCGACCTGGTTTTCTTGCGTTCCGCCGCAAACACCGGCGCGGCCAGTTCGACGGCGCCCTGCAGCGTGTCTTCGGGCATATCGAAGCCGGGATCGCCCATGTCGACCGGCTCATAGCGGCCCTCGTCCATGGGTTCGAATTCCTGAGGCTGCGCGCTTTCGAATTCCCGGGTCTGCAGGGTTTCGAAGGCGGCATCCTGCTCGTCCGCCCGGACGGCCTGCCGGGCGGACGGATTAGAGGGCTGCCGGGCCGCCGCGATCGGAGGTTCGGGCTGGCTGGGCTGGCTGGGCTGGCTGGGCTGGCTGGGCTGGCTGGGCTGGCTGGGCTGAGCCTGGCTGGGCTCCGGCCGGCTGGCCCGCGGCGCCGACGGCGCGGGCGCCTCTTCCCAGGCGGGGGTATCATCAAGCCCGGCGGGATTCGCCACGGGCGCTGCGACCGCTGCGACAACGGCCTTGGCCGCCGAAGGGCTGCTTGCACGCAACGACGCCGTGGTCGCAGAGGCATCGGCAACCGGCTGAGGGGATGGCTGCGCCGGCGCAGGGGCGGCGGGCGCCGAAAGCGGCGCCGCATCGGTCGGTGTCGGTGTCGGTGTCGGTGTCTGAGGCGGGTCGGCGGGGGCCAGCGACCCGGCCGGCACCAGCGCCAGCATGCGCAGGCAGGCCATCACAAAGCCCGCGTATTCGTCGGGCGCCAGCGACAGTTCCTGGCGGCTATGCACCGCCACCGAGTAGAACAATTGCACCTGGTCGGGATGCAGGACGGCCGCAAGCTGCGCAATATCGCCGGCCTGCGGGTCATCGGCCGGTATCGTGCCGGGAATGCGCTGCTGGATGGCGACGCGCGACAGCAATACGGCCAGATCGGCCAGCGCCCCCGAATAGGACAAGCCGCGCGACGCCAGTTCGTCGGCCACGCGCAATACCTGCGTCGCATCGCCCGCCGCCAGGGCCTGCAGCAGTTCGACCAGATGCCGATGGTCTATCGTTCCCAGCATGCCCTGCACGGCATCGGTCGTGAGATTGCCGGCGCTGTAGGCGATGGCCTGGTCGGTCAGGGACAGCGCGTCGCGCATGGAGCCCGATGCGGCCTGCGCCAGCAGGCGCAGCGCGGGCGTTTCGAACTGCATGTCCTCCTGGCCCAGCACCTCCTGCAAATGCGCCACGATGGCTTCCGCCGTCATCTGCTTCAGGTTGAACTGCAGGCAGCGCGACAGGACCGTGACGGGTATTTTCTGCGGATCGGTGGTGGCCAGGATGAACTTCACATGCGGCGGCGGCTCTTCGAGCGTCTTGAGCATGGCATTGAAGGCATGCCCGGTCAGCATATGGACTTCGTCGATCATGTAGACCTTGAAGCGCCCGCTGCCCGGAGCGTACACCGCCTGCTCGAGCAACTGCGTCATTTCTTCGACGCCCCGGTTCGAGGCGGCATCGAGCTCGACATAATCGACGAAACGGCCCGTATCGATTTCCGTACAGGCGCGGCAAACGCCGCAAGGGGTGGCGGTAATGCCGATTTCGCAATTGAGCGACTTGGCCAGGATGCGCGACAGCGTCGTCTTGCCCACGCCGCGCGTGCCGGTGAACAGCCATGCATGATGCAGGCGCTGGGTGGACAGGGCGTGCGTCAGCGCCCGGACCACGTGGTCCTGGCCTATGAGGGTGTCAAACGAACGTGGCCGCCATTTACGCGCCAGTACCAGATAAGTCATGCGAAAAGCTTAAAGCCGGAGGCTATCAGACGATAAACGAAAAGTGTACCGGATTAGACGCAAGCTTGGGGTATTCGGGGGGATAAACAGAAAAACAAGAAGGCGAGCCTGACTTCGGCACTGATTCTGAGCGACTATGGCTGCTTCGTTCCCGACCTGACCAGTTTCACCGCCGAACCATGCGAAGGGGCCCGCCAAGTAAGAGTTTAACAGGGTTTGCGGTTTCAGTAATCCACCCACACATCGGCCCGGGGAAAGTACAGGGCGCCGCGCGCGGGCCGCCCGTCCAGGGCGCTGACATGGGCGCAGTAGCGTTCGATTTGCTCGCGGTAGCGCTCGCGCATGCGGCCGGCGAAAGCATCGCGCGTTTCGCCGCCTTGCGGCACGCCGGTCTTGTAGTCGACGACGAGCCAGTCCTGCTCCTGCGAAATCGCCAGGTCTATCACCGAGACGCGGCCGCTCACGTCCAGCAGCGACCATTCCCGGTGGGCGCGCGCGGCCCATAGCAGCCACCGGCCCTTCGGGCTCTCCAGGGTGGCCGCCAGGGTGTCGCGCAATACCTGGGTGGCGGCATCGACCGCCGCCCCGACCAGGCCGGCGCGGCTCAGTTGCTTGCGGAAGATGGGCAGGCTGCCGTCGACGCGCTCAACGGACCAGGCATCGATGCCCTCCTTGCCTATGCGCTCCAGCCAGGCGTGAGCCACTGTCCCGACCATGCTCTCGTGGCCGGAATCCGGCCGCCAGGCCCAGCCGCCGGCCTGCGGCGGAACGATTTGCGGCGCGGCGGCGGCCGGCAGCGATTGCGCCGCCATGCGCACCAGCAGGCGCTGCGGCCGGGGAGCGTCGGGCGCCGCGCCATCGCCGCCCAGTTCGGCAAGCTCGGGAATCTCGGGCGCTTGCATGTAGTCCCACAAACGCCCCAGCAAGGAAGCCGGCTCGGGCCTTTTCATGGCGGGCCCGTCCTCCAGCGTTACGGCGCCTATCAAATGCAGTTGCTGGCGGGCGCGCGTCAAGGCCACGTACAAGAGCCGGTCGGCCTCGTAGGCCGCGCGCTTCTTGTCGCGCCCGGCCAGGTACACCGACACCGGGTCATGCTCGTCCGATACCTTGTGCTTGATCGGGCCCAGCAACAGCTCGCCGCCGCTATGCTCGAAACGCAGCAAGGGCGGAGTATCCCCCTTGGGCCGGCGATGCAGGCCGGCCAGGATGACGGTGTCGAATTCCAGCCCCTTGGACTTGTGTATGGTCATGACCTCCACCGCCTGGCCGCTGCCCTCGGGGGCCGCATACAGTTTTTCCAGCCGCTCGTCCAGCGCCGCCGGATCCAGGTTGCCATAGGGGGCCAGCTCTTCGACCAGCCGCAACAGCCGTTCGGCATCGGCCGCATCGCTCTGGCTGCTGTAGACGGCCGGCCCGCCCAGGCGCTGCCAGCAGCTCTCCAGCCAGGCGGCGAACGGGATGGCGCCCGAGGCATTGCTGGCGTCCAGCAGCACCGCGGCCGCGTGCCGCATGCGCTTGGCTTCCATTTCGTCCAGCCCGGCCCCGCCGCCCTGCGCCAGCCACTTGGCCAGCAGCGCGGGCACTGCCGCGCGCAAATCGGCGCCGCACAAGGCGTGCAGGCTGGCCAGGGTCAGGCCGCACAGCGGCGAGCGCAGGACCGACAGCCAGGCCAGCCTGTCGGCCGGATGCGACAAGGCGCGCGCCAGTTGCGCAAGGTCTATGACCACTTGGCGGGACTTCAGCGATACGAGCTCGACGGCGCGGCAGGGAATATTCTGCTGGGCCAGGCGATGCACGATGCTGTCCAGGTGGCTGCGGGCCCTGACCAGTATGGCCACCGGATGCTCGCTGTCCGGATGGCGCGCCAAAGCCTCATTGGCCAGCTGTATCGCGATGGATTCGGCGGTGGCGGCCGGGTCGCCGGACTCGGGATCCTGCGCGCCCTTGAGCGTCCATACCGGATGGAACTCCACGCCCAGGCCCTCCACCGCGTCGTTGAACGCCACCGAGTCCGTATAGCGGATGGCCCCCAGCCCGGGATGGTCTTCTTTGGGAAAAATAGGCCGGCAAGTCTTGTTCACCCAGTCCACCAGCTGCGCCTGGGAACGGAAATTGTCCTTGAGCTCCAGCGGAGTCAGGGCAACCTCGCCCAGGCCGCGCTCTTTTACCGTCAGGAACAAGCCCACTTCGGCCTTGCGGAAACGATAGATCGACTGCATGGGGTCGCCCACCAGGAACAGCGTGCGGCCATCGCCCGCCATCCAGCCCGAAGTCAGGCGCTCGAGCAGCTGGATCTGCGATTGGCTCGTGTCCTGGAACTCATCGACCAGTATGTGGCGGATGACGGTATCCAGCGCCAACAGCAGGTCGCTGGGGTCGTCGACCTGCCCCAGGGCGTCGAGGGCGCGGCGCGAGATTTCGGTGAAATCCACTTCGGCCGCTTCGGTAAAGCAGACATTCAGCTGGGCGGCGGCCAGCCACAGGACTTCGATGAGGACGCGCAAGGTTTCCTGCTGCTCGCCGCTGTAGCCGCCGCGCGGGGCGCTGCGGATATCGGCCAGGGCCGCGACCCAGGGCTCGGCCTCCGGCACCGCCTTGATCCAGGCGAGGAAATCATCTTTGTAATCCGCCTTGGCTTCGAAGCCCTGGCGTATATTGACTGTGCGCCGCAGCTTGTTTTCCTTGGTCAGCAGCACATCGGCCAAGGCCTGCCACTGCGCCAGGCAGGATATGTCGCTATCGAAAGCCTCGCCTCGCCAGTCTTCCAGGATGCACCAGTCCTCGGGCGCGCCTTTGCCCGCCAGCACGCTGGCCGCGCGCGACACCATGGGGGCGAGCGCGCCGGCCCAGCCCGGCGGCATGGCCTGGGACAGGCGCTCCAGGTCCGACTGCACCGCCCGGTCCAGGTTGTCGAGCAATTGGTCGACGTCGCTGCCCGGCGCAAGCAGCGGCAGCCAGTGGTCGCGGCTGGCCAGCATATCGGCCAGCAGGCCCTGCGCGCTTTGCCGGTTGACGTCCAGGTGCGAAATCAGCCTGGCCACGGCGTCGTTCTCGTCGGCCATGGCCAGCGTGGCCTTGGCCGCCGCCTCGTAGTGTTCCCTGGCATTGTCGGTAATGCCCGGCAAGCCGCCCAGCGAACTGAGCCACGGCATCGCCCTGACCAGATAGGTGCAAAACGAATCTATGGTGCGTATGCTCAGGCGCGCCGGGTATTGCAGCAGGTTCCAGCCCAGCTCGTCATTGCGCTGCATGGCCTTCTGCGCCAGTTGCCAGCTGCGCTGCTTGTAGGACTCGGCCGGACATGGGCCCCTGCCCGCCGCAAGCTTCCCAAGCACGCGCGCATGCATCTCCGAGGCGGCCTTGCGCGTGAAGGTAATCGCCACGATTTCCTCGGGACGGTTCACGGTGGCAAGCAGCGCCAGGATCCGGTCGGTCAGCAATTCGGTCTTGCCCGAGCCGGCGGGAGCCTGGATGATGAAGGAGCGGGCCGGATCGATGGCGGCGGCCCGCACGGCGCTGTCGCTGGGCTGCTTAATCGGCATGCCGGTACTCCTCGGTCAGGCGCAGGAAAGGCAGGACATCGCAGAACCTGATGTCGTCCGGGCGCAGGCTTTCATTGCGCGCCACGCCCGCGGCATATTCCCGGGCCAGGCTTTCGATGGTATGGCGCCATTCAGACATCAGCCTGTCCCAGGTATAGCCGGCGAAGGCCGGCCATTCGTTCACGGCCGACAATCCATCGAGGCCGTAATCGCCGTCGACCAGCCCCTTCACCTGTATCCCGCGCGCATGCAGCCTGGCCAGGACCAGCGCGGCAACCGCCTGGTCCTCGCCCGCCAGCACCGCGGCATAAAAAGGCAGCTGCAAGCCCACCGGACGCTGGCGCATCCAGTCCGGGCGCGGGTCGATGTCGCTGTCGCCCGCCTTGTAATCGATGACCGCCAGGCGGCCGTCATGCAATTCGTCGATGCGGTCGAGCCGCAGATTCAGTTCGAGCGGGCCGTGCGACCATTGATAGCTCTGCTCCACATCGCGCACCCTGAATGGCGCGCGCGCCGCTTCCAGCGCCAGCCACTCTTCCAGCACCCGCAAGGCGCGCGCGGTCTCCAGCGAGCGCAGCGCCGCGCCGTAATCCTGCAGGCATTCATCCGCCGCCTGCCGCAGGGCCTGCTCCAGCAAGCCGGCCAGCCGTCCATCAGCCTGCAGATCCCTCAAGCCCTGCTGGTCGGGCACCATGCGCCACACCAGCTCGATCGCCCGGTGCAGAAATATTCCGCGCGCGTTCTGGTCGGAAATATCGGCGTAGTCCACCATCTGGCTCGCGCCCAGCCGGTACTTCACGAAAGCCCACAAGGGATTGCGCGCCTGGGTGTCTATGACCCCTATGCCGCCGCGCGTCTTGCCGCCCGCCTGCAAGGCCGGCCCGTGATCGTCCAGCACATATTCGAGCGCGCAGGCGCCCTGCTCCACGGCTTGCGCCGCCATCTCGGCGATATCCAGCCCGGCGATGAAAGGACTGGGCCGCAATTCGCTTTCGCCTTCGTGCAGGGCGTGGCTGAGCAGCACCTCGGGCGCGCAGGCCAGCAACGCGTCGTACATGGTCTGGGCCCAATGCAACTCCCGGTCGGGCGTGGCGCGCGGCGCATTGGCCTGGCGCAGGGCCGCCAAGGGAATGAAGGGGTTGGGCTTGGGCACCGCGGGCAGCACGTCGTCGGTCAGGCCCAGCACCCACACCCCATCCCAGCGCCCGCCTTCCGATTCCAGGAAGCCGAGCACGTCCAGCCGCGCCCCCGGATCGCGCTGCGGCTGGAATGGCGTCTCGCGCGCCAGGCGGCTCAACATGGCCACCGCCCCCGAAAAACCCGATGGCCCGACCGCGGGCGCTTGCCGGGCGAGGCGATCGACCAGGCTATCGAAGGCTTCCACGACCTGGTAGGCATGGCTGTCGAGGCCCGCCTGGCCGGGAAACCCGAGGGCTTGCAGCCATAGCCGGAAGCGCCGTGTCCAGGCATCGATGTCCGCCGTGCCGGTCTGGTCCGGCCAGGCATCCTCGCAGAGCTTCCAGGCGGCGCCCAGGCTGGGGGCGTGCCGTTCCAGCAGGCGCCGGAAGTCGGCAAGCGACACCCTGGTCGTGGCCTGCCTGCGCCAGAACGCGTCTATCGCGGCACGCCCTGGCGCCTCGCGCGCATCGCCGGCGCACCCTCCGGCCAGCAGCGCCTGGCCCAGGTCGGCCGGCGCGCAATATTTCTTTTGGGCGAACTGGGCCACTATGCGCAGCCAGGCCAGCGCGGCGCGCACCAGCGGCCATTCCGCCAAGGGCCTGGCCACCGCGATATTGTATGGAACCGGCCTGCCCTCGGCGTCGGCGCCCAGGGCGGCGCGCAGGCTGCGATGGGCCAGCACCACATCGGCCTCGAGCCTGGCGGCCACGATGGCATAGCGTCCGGCGGGATGCCGCCGCAAATTGTCCGCGGCCCAGCGCGCCGCCATGCGCCATTCATGGTCCGGATCGGGCGCGGCGACGCGCCGCAGGTCGCCGGCCTTCTGCTGGCGGCTGTCCAGGGCGAGCACCTCTATGCCCTGCGCCTGCATGGCCGCCAGCACGCTGGAGAAGCGCGGCGATACTTCATTGAACCCGGCCAGCACCAGCGTCGTGAAAGGCAGGGAAAGCAAGCCGCCATGCATGGCGCCATGTATTCTTTCGTAGGCCAGGTTGCCGTCCTCCAGATCCATGTCGGCCAGCATGGCCCGGTAATGCGCGCGCCATACCTGGAAACGCTGATATTCGGCGGTTTCCAGTTCGGCCGGCACCTTGATCCGCCATTCATCCAGCAAATGGTCGGCTTGCGCCGCCAGGCGCGCGGCCTGCGCCACGTCCAGCAGGGCATGGTCGGACTCCACATCGGCAATCACGCGCTGCCACAGGAATTGCGAGCCGAAGGCATCGACAGTGTGCGAGGCCAGCTCCGAACCGGGAATGAACGACAACTGGTCGGCGGCCTGCGCCAGCCAGCCCGACAGGGGAATGATGTCCGGCACGGCCATCACCCGGCGCGTCTCGCTCAGGCTGGCCGACAACTCGGCGAGAATGCGGCGCGCATGCCGGTTATTGACGGTCAGGATCAGGGTCGAGCCGGGGTTGAAATCCGAAAGACCATCCGGGGAAACGGATGCGTAGGCAGCTATCATTGTTCCAGGGCGCCATGCTGATAAGTAAGAGCGTCATTCTAACGGCTTACCTCCCGGGCTATGCTATTTTCAGGGCGTCTTGCGTGATGCCCGGCGCGGCGCGGCCGGATGGGAACAACTGCTGCGGCGAGCAATTTGCCACTATCCTGCCATTTTCGATTTGATACACATGGTCGGCCAGCGCCACCACGTCGGCGGGATCGTGGGTAATGAGGATGGTGGGAATGTTCAGCCTGGCCTGCAGCGCAGCCAGTTCGCCGCGCATTTTCTGGCGCAGGGTGGAATCCAGCGCCGCCAGCGGTTCATCCAGCAGCACCATCCGTGGCTCGACGGCCAGGGCGCGCGCCAGGGCCACGCGCTGTTTCTGCCCGCCCGATATTTCGGCGGGGTAGCTGCCGAGGATGGCTTCCAGCTCGAAGGCCTCGATCCAGCGGCGCGCCGCCTCGGGCAAGGCATTGCGCCGCGGATTGAGCCAGCCCTTCTTCAGGCCGAAACCGATATTCTGCGCGACGTTCAAATGCGGAAACAAGCCGTAGTTCTGCTGCAGGTAAGCCAGGTGGCGCGCCTGCGGGGCCAGGAAGACCCCCTGCTCCGAGCTGTACAGGGTGACCCCGTTCACCTGGATATAGCCGCTGTCGGGGCGCAGCAAGCCAGCAATGGCTTGCACCGTAAGAGTCTTGCCCGAGCCCGATGGGCCGAACAAGGCGATGCGCGGGGCCGCCGATTCTATCGCGATATCCAGTGTAAATTCGCGCGCGCCAGCCTGCAGGCGCCGCTTGATGTGCATGCTGATCATCACGACCTGTCCCTCGACCCTTTTATGCGCAGATTGTCAGGCAGCAGTTGGCTGGCTATCCAGAGCACCGCGATGCAAGTGAAAGACGTCACCAGCACAAGGATGTTCGCAAGATCATCGTTGCCGGCCTGGACAGCCTCGTAGATGGAAATCGACAAGGTCTGGGTGCGCCCGGGTATGCTGCCGGCTATCATCAAAGTGGCGCCGAATTCGCCCAATGCCCGCGCAAATGCCAGCAACACCCCCGCCAGGATGCCGCGCAGCGCCAGCGGCAGGGTGACCCTGAAGAACACGCCGGGAGCGCCTATGCCCAATACCCTGGCCGCATCCTCCAGGGTATGGTCGACACCCTCGAAGGCGGCGCGCGCGGCCTTGAGCACCATGGGGAAGGCCACCACCGTGGCGGCAATGACCGCGCCCTGCCAGGTGAACACCAGCTGGATTCCGAATTGTTCCAGGAAGGGCCCGAGCCAGCCGCGGCGGCCCAGCAGCACCAGCAGGTAATAGCCGATGACGGTGGGGGGCAGCACCATGGGCAGGGTGAGCAGCGAATCGACGACGTCGCACCAGCGCGAACGCCAGCGCGACAGGCCATAGGCCATGGCGATGCCCAGGATCGCCGCGAAAAAGGCAGCCCAGCCCGCAACCTTCAAGGAAAGCAATAAAGGAACGGTGAGGCTGCTCATGCGCAGGGCCTCTTACGGTTTGGAAAAACCGTATTTGGCCAGGACGGCCTGCCCTTGAGGCGAGAGGATGTAAGCCAGGAAGTCAGCGGCCTGGGGATTGCGCTTCTCGCGCTGCACCAGGGCGATGGGATACAGCACCGGTATGGGCGAAGGCAGTGTTTCAATGACCGTTACCTTGCCCTTCATGATGGCCGCGTCGGTGGCGAAGACAAAGCCCGCGTCCACTTCGCCGCGCGCCACATAGTCCAGCACCTGGCGCACATTCTGGCCCAGGACTTCCCTTTTCTTCACGTCATCCCAGTTGCCGGTTTTCTCGAGGCCGGCCTGGGTGTAGCGCCCCACCGGGACGGTGGCCGGATTGCCGAACGCCACGCGCTTGACGCTCGCGCCCTTGAGGTCGGCCAGCGATTTGATCTTGAGCGGGTTGTCGGCGGGCACGATGAGGACGACTTCATTGCGGACGAAATCCTTGCGCGACGCCGCGTCGATGACCTTGGCTTCGACGGCCTTGTCCATCGCCTTCTGGTCCGCCGAGGCGAAGATATCCGTCGGCGCGCCGTGGATGATTTGCTGGACCAGGACGTCCGACGCGGCGAAACTGTTCAAAACCTTGGTGCCCGGATGCTGCTGCTGGAACTGCGTGCCCAGTTCAGTGAAAGCATTGGTCAGGCTGGCCGCCGCCGACACGACGATATCGTCGGCCAGGGCCGTGGCATTCCATCCCAGCGTAGCAAAAACCGCTGTTGCGATAAATCGTTTCAATTTCATTGTTTTCCCCGATAGACAGCTGTTGTGAAGATTACATACTGGACGATTTCGTAATATATCCACCTATATAGCGATAGTCAAACGCAATGGTCAAGCTTGTTTGAAATAGATCAGGCCGGCCGCCGATGGGATAAGATGCGGATGACCAGGCGAGGCCGGATCCGGCCCCGCCTTTCCCATCCATACGCCGTATCCGCGGCATTTTCCATGGCAACGAACTTGGTTTTTTCGCCCCCCGCTTCCATCGATACCTTTATCGATGCCGTCTGGCTGGAAGACGGCCTGGCGCAGAACACGCTGTCGGCCTACAGGCGCGACCTCGGCGCTTTCGCGCTGTGGCTGCACGGAAAAAAGGGCAAGGCGCTGGAGCAGGCGGACGCGGCCGACATCCAGGACTGGTTTGCCGCACGCCATGCGACCAGCAAGGCCACTACCGCCAATCGCCGCCTGGCTGCCCTGCGGCGCTATTACCTGTGGGCCCTGCGCCACGGCCTGGTGTCCAGGGACCCCTGCCTGACCCTGCGCGCGGCCAAGCAGGCGGCGCGCTTTCCCAAGACCCTGTCGGAAGACCAGGTGGACGCCCTGCTGCAGGCCCCCGATGAGCGCGGCACCCTGGGCCTGCGCGACCGCGCCATGCTGGAAACGCTTTACGCCACCGGCCTGCGGGTCAGCGAACTGATCAACCTCAATGTGCTGGACGTGAGCCTTACCGAAGGCGTGGTGCGCGTGAACATGGGCAAGGGCGGAAAAGACCGCCTGGTGCCGCTGGGCGACGAAGCGCAGCACTGGATAGACTTGTACATGAAACAGGCGCGGCCCGAATTGCTGGGGCCGCGCCGCTGCGATGCCCTGTTCGTGACGGCGCGGGCCGCCGCCATGACGCGCCAGTCGTTCTGGCTGATCGTGAAAAAGCACGCGCTCCAGGCCGAAATCCATACGCCCTTGTCGCCCCATGTGCTGCGGCACGCCTTCGCCACGCATTTGCTGAACCACGGCGCCGACCTGCGCGTCGTGCAGATGCTGCTGGGGCATGCCGATATTTCCACCACGCAGATATATACTCATGTGGCGCGCGAAAGGCTCAAGGCCCTGCATGCCAGGCACCATCCGCGCGCCTGAACAGGCGGGCGCGGGCACATAAGCACATAAGCACATAAGCATCGACATCATGGCAAAAGACAAGCACGTCTCGGAAACTCCCGCCACCCAGTTTCTGAAAAAAAACCAGGTCGCCTACAGCGAGCATCCCTATGAATATGTAGACCACGGCGGCGCCCTGGAAGCGGCAAGGCAGCTGGGCCTGGAGCCGCGGCAGGTCGCCAAGACCCTGATCATGGAAGACGAGAGCGCACGGCCGCTGATCGTCGTCATGCACGGCGATTGCGAAGTTTCGACCAAAAACCTGGCGCGCCAGATAGGCGCAAAAAAAGTCGGCCCATGCAGTCCCGAGACGGCGCAGAAGCATTCGGGCTACCTGGTGGGCGGCACATCGCCTTTCGCGACCCGCAAGAAAATGCCGGTCTGGATCGAGGCGGGGCTTCTGGAGTTGCCGGTGATCTACCTGAATGGCGGCCGGCGCGGCTATTTGATAGGCGTGCCAGCGTCGGCGCTGAGCGGCTTGCTGGGCGCCAAACCCGTGAATGTGGCCTTGGCCAAGGGCTAGGCGCCAGCCCCGATAATTGAGTGGCGTCCCCGGCAGGAATCGAACCTGCAATCTTCCCTTAGGAGGGGAAAGTTATATCCATTTAACTACGGGGACTCGGCCGAAGGGGGCAATTATAAGACACTCTGCCCGGAAAAAAGCCGGCACGCTTCATGCCGGCTTCCTCCGAGGCAATAAAACGGCAGTAAGCCCGCTACTCCAGCTTGATGTTGCCTTTGGCGACCACGTCCTTGGCCCAATCGAATTGCACCTTGATTTCCTTGGCGAATTCTTCAGGCGTGTTGCCCGAAGGAGCGGCGCCCTGTTTTTCGAGGGTCTCGATGACTTTGGGATCTTTCAGAGCCACCACCGCCGCGTCGCGCAATTTTTTGACGATTTCAGGAGGCGTGCCCTTGGGAGCCAGCAAGCCATACCATGCCGGCTGGTTGAGCTGGGGGTAGCCGGCTTCGGCCAGTGTCGGAACATCCTTCAGGGACGCCAGGCGTTCCGGCCAGGCAACCGCCATGGCGCGCAGGTTGCCGGCCTGGATTTGCGGCATGGAAGACGGCAGATTGTCGAACATGATTTCGATCTGGCCGCCTACGGCGTCCGTCACGGCAGGGCCCGAGCCCTTGTAGGGGACGTGCACGGCATCCGTGTCGGTCGCCAGCTTGAAGGCCTCGCCAAACAGGTGCAGCACGGAGCAAGTACCCGAGCTTCCGTAGGAGTACTTGCCTGGATTGGCCTTGAGAGCCGCTACGAATTCTTTGAAATCCTTGGCGGGGAACTTGGGATTGACTTCGATCACGTTAGGCACGTTGGCGAAATTGGTGACCGGAACGAAATCGGTCAGCGGATCGTAGGGCAGGTCCTTGGGACGGCATGCCGGCAGCACCGCCAGAGTGGACACCGTCGCTATGGACAGTGTGTAGCCGTCCGGCTTGGCGCGCGCGGCTTCGGCGGCGCCGATGGCACCGCCGGCTCCGCCCTTGTTCTCGACCACCAGCGTCTGGCCGAGTTCCTGGCCCATGCGCTGCGTGACGATGCGCGCGACGATGTCGGTCGAGCCGCCAGGCGCAAAAGGAACGATGACCCGTATGGGCTGGCTGGGATAGTCGGCGGCAGCGGCCGGGCCGGCGCCGAACGCCGACGCGACGCCGGCAACCAGGGCGACGACGGCAAATTTATTTCGAAATGGGGCCATAGGGAGTCTCTCCGTTGAAAAAACATATTTTTGGAAAACGAGGCCTTTATTTTAGCCAAGCCGCTTCATTCTGAAAGGAAGGATAACAGCAATTGCTTGCACCTGTCTGCCGGTATCGGCCCCTGCATTCTTCGCCCCGCGTCCGGCAATGCGCCTAAAATGGCGTCCCATTCCGCGATTCCTGCCTGTATTCTTATGTCCGTCATCCAGCTCGTCCTGCCCGACTTTTTACTGATCGCCCTGGGGTGGGCGCTGTTTCACAAGCTGAAGTTTTCCGGCGAATTTTTCCGTGGCGCCGAGCAACTGGTCTATTTCGTGCTGTTTCCCGCCTTGCTGTTCCATTCCATTACTCAAACGCCCTTGAGCCTTTCGGGGACCTATGTGCTGTTGCAGGCCACGGTCGGCGTCATGGCTTTCGGCGTGGCATTGGCCTGGCTGGCCGTGCCGGTCTTGAGGCCCGACCCGGTGGCGCATGCCTCCGTCGCCCAGTGCGCCTATCGTTTCAATACCTATATGGGCCTGTCGATCGCTGGCGGCCTGGCGGGCTCGGCCGGGCAGACCGTCATGGCGGTGATCGTGGGCTTTGCCGTGCCTATTTCCAATATGGCGGCGGTGCATGGCCTGGCCCGCCAGAACGGCGGCAAGGTATTCGCGGAAATCCTGCGCAATCCGTTTATCATCGCCACGGTATTGGCCTTGTTATGCAATATTTTTGCGGTGCCTGTTCCAAAGGCCGTCGATGTCGCCCTGGGACGCCTGGGCGCCTGCGCCATCGCCATCGGGCTGATGTGCGTGGGCGCGACGCTTTCGCTGCAGGGTGCCAAAGGCGCCGCCAGGCTGATGGCATGGATGCTGGCCCTGCGCTTGTTGCTGACCCCGGTCGCCGCCATCTTTATCGGATGGGCGATGGACCTGCCGGTGGTCGAACGCCAGGTACTGTTGTTATTTAGCGCCTTGCCGACGGCCTCTTCCGCCTATGTTTTGGCCGCGAGAATGGGCGGCGACGGCCGGCTGGTGGCCGTCACGATGTCGGTCGGGACATTGCTTTCCGCATTGACCATTCCTTTCTGGCTAATGATGGGCGTCCGCCCATAGCCTGCGCATATGAAAAATGAAAACACCATATTAGCGACAAGAAGCCTGTATTTACCAGATGAAAACGCCACGATAGCGCTGGCGGCGGCACTGGCCCCCATGCTGTGCGGCACCCATCCGGCCATAGGACCGAGCCAGCGGGGAGGCAGAATCCACTTGCGCGGCGATCTCGGCGCGGGCAAGACCAGCTTCGCGCGGGCCTTCCTGCGGGCGGCCGGCATCACCGGCCGAATAAAAAGTCCCAGCTACGCGCTGCTTGAAAGCTATAATCTTTCTAACTTATACTTCTATCACCTTGATTTTTATAGATTTAGCGATCCACGCGAATGGCTGGACGCCGGGTTTCGGGATATACTCCAAAAAAGAGCGGTAGTTTTGATCGAATGGCCGGAGCAAGCGGGCGACTTGTTACCCCCCCCGGACCTGGACATCAATCTCGAATATGCAGACAACGGGCGGCACGCCAGCTTAACTGCCCATAGCAACAAAGGAAAATTATGGCTGACGACACTTGCCCTCCCTCCCCGGGACTCTCCCGGCGCCGCCTCATAGCCACCGCAAGCACCTTGTTTCTTCTGCCCGTCGTTCCCCGCCTGGCCATGGCGGGCACGATCCTGGCGGTACGCACCTGGCCGGCGGATGAATACACCCGCGTCACGCTTGAAATGGACAGCGAACTCAAGGCCGAACATTTCGTGCTGGAACATCCCGACAGGCTGGTCGTCGACATCCAGGGCCTGACCATGAGCCGCGCCATCAATGACCTGGTATCGAAGATCAAGCCCAACGATCCCTATATCGGATCGGTGCGCGTCGCCCAGAACCGGCCCGATGTGATCCGCCTGGTCATGGACCTGAAGCAGCCTATCGCGCCGCAGGTCTTTACCCTCAAGCCCATAGGCGAATACAAATACCGGCTGGTGCTGGATCTGTATCCCAAGGTTGCGCAAGACCCCTTGCTGGCCATCATGGATGGCAAGGACAGCGACCCATTGGCCAAAGTGCTGGAAGACCTGGCCCAGAATTCGCCCTCGGAGGCGCCCATCCCTTCGGTCGAAGGGCAGAAGCTGCCGCCCGTGGCAAAGAACCCCAGGGGGCCGGCGGCGCCGCCCCCCAGCATTGCCCAGCCGCGCGACAGCGGCCAGCCGATACTGGTGGCCCTGGACCCCGGCCATGGCGGCGAGGACCCCGGCGCCGTGGGCCGCAATGGCACCCGCGAGAAAGACATCGTGCTGAGCATCGCGCGGCGCCTGAAGAAGCTGATCGACGCCCAGCCCAATATGCGCGCCTACCTGACGCGCGACAATGATTACTTCGTGCCCTTGCAGGTGCGCGTGCAGAAGGCCCGCCGCGTCAAGGCCGATCTGTTCATCTCCATCCATGCCGACGCCTGGATCAAGCCCAGCGCCCGGGGCTCGTCGATTTTCGCCTTGTCGCAAAACGGCGCCACCAGCTCGGCCGCGCGCTGGATGGCCCAGCGCGAAAATGACGCCGACCTCGTAGGCGGCATCAACCTCGGGTCGCACAACAAGCAGGTGGCCCAGGTGCTGCTGGACCTGTCCACGGCGGCACAGATCAACGACTCCATGCGGGTGGGCGACCGCATACTGAGCGAGATCGGGAAAATCAACACCCTGCACAAGAATCGGGTCGAGCGGGCCGGCTTTGCCGTGCTCAAGGCGCCGGACATTCCATCCATCCTGGTGGAAACGGCGTTCATCAGCAATCCCGAGGAAGAGCGCCTGCTGCGCAGCCCGGCGCATCAGGACCGCATCGCGCAGGCCATGCTCAGCGGGATCAGCGGCTATTTCGCCTCCAGCCCCGCGCTGGCGCGCCGGGCCTGAACGCCGCCCGCTTCAGGAAGCGGGCGATTTCTTCTTGAAGATTTTCCACAAGGCGCCGAAGACCACGGGCACCGCCGCGGCGCCCACGCCCACCAGGACTATGGTGTTCAGGTGTTCCTTGATGATGGGGACATTGCCGAAGAAGTAGCCCAGGGTCACCAGACTGCCCACCCACAATATGGCGCCGGATATATTGAACAGCTGGAAGCGCAGGAAGTTCATGCTGCCCACGCCCGCCACGAAAGGGGCGAAGGTGCGGAATATCGGCAGAAAACGCGACAATACTATGGTTTTTCCGCCGTGCTTCTCGTAGAAGATATGGGTCTTGATCAAGGCGCTGCGGTCCAGGAAGCGATAATTGCTGGTAAAGACGCGCGGCCCCAGGTAGCGGCCCACCCCGTAGTTGACGGTATTGCCCAATACGGCCGCAAGGACCAGCAAACCGGCCAGCAGCACCGGGTCCAGCATCCCCGACGCGCCAAAGGCGCCCGCGATGAACAGCAGCGAATCGCCGGGCAGGAATGGCAGCACCACCAGGCCGGTCTCGCCAAAAACAATCAGGAACAGCACCAGGTAAATCCATTCCCCATACTGGGCGACCCAGGCGCCAAGGAATTGGTCTATATGGAGAATCATGTGCAACAGATCGGGCATGGCAAGCTACCAAAAAAAGATACGGCAATATAGCGTGTTCGACGCGGCAAAAAAAGAAAAGTCCGATTCAACGGGCTAAAATCGGACTCAACGCAACCCACAGTCTAACGGAATGTCTTAATGCCTGAACGTCGTTCCATCGCGCCCCTGCCCGATCTGCTCATCAGCCAGATCGCGGCCGGCGAAGTCATCGAGCGCCCCGCCTCGGTCTTGAAAGAACTGCTGGAAAACGCCATCGACGCCGGCGCGCGGGCCATTGAAGTGCGCCTGGACGGGGGCGGCATACGCCGCATCGCGGTCAGCGACGATGGCTGCGGCATCCCCGAGGCCGAGCTCGCCCTGGCGCTGACGCGCCATGCCACCAGCAAAATCGCCAGCCTGCATGAGCTCGAATCGGTCAGCTCCATGGGTTTCCGCGGCGAGGCGCTGGCTTCCGTGGCCTCGGTGGCGCGGCTGACACTGACTTCGCGCACCGAAGGCGAGGCCCATGCCTGGCAGATCGAGCCGGCCCAGAGCCATCCGGCGGCGGCCTCCGGCCCCATAGGCACGACCATAGACGTGCGGCAATTGTTCGACGAGGTGCCGGCGCGCCGCAAGTTTTTGCGCGCCGAAGCCACCGAATACGGCCATTGCGTCGATGCGCTCGAGCGCATCGCCCTGGCGCAGCCGGCTATCGCCTTCCGGCTGTTTCACAACGACAAGCCGCAGCGCCACTGGCGCGCCGCGGATATCCCCCAGCGCCTGCGCGACGTGCTGGGCGCCGAATTCGTCGGGCAGGGCCTGCAGGTCGAACAGGAGCACGGCCTGGTCGCGCTGCGCGGCATCGTGACCCGCCCCACCTACGCCCGCAGCCGGGCCGATCGCCAGTATCTGTACGTGAACGGCCGCTATGTAAAGGACCGCACCGTGGCGCATGCCATACGGCAGGCTTACGCCGACGTGCTGCATGGCGACCGGCAGCCAGCCTATGTGCTGTTCCTGGAAGTCGATCCCGCGGGCGTGGACGTGAATGTGCACCCTGCCAAGCACGAGGTGCGTTTTCGCGACAGCGGCGCCATACACCGCTTCGTATCCCAGGCGCTGACCCAGACGCTGGGCAGCGGCGGCGGGCAGTCCGCCGCCGGCGGGCCGGTCCCAGCCTTTGCGCCGCCGCATGCCGACCCCTATGCCCCGCCCGGCGGCGCTGGCTCGGCGCCGTCGGCGTATTCCGCGCCAATGCCGCCGGCGCCGCCAGACGACCCGGCAGTCCCGGGCCCGGCTTTTTTCCGTCCGAGCCAGTACCAGCGCGCGTTTCCCTTGCGCGACCACGGCGCCGGAGCCGGCGCTGACTGGCAATCGTTCTACCGCCCCCTGGACACGCCCGGCGACACGCCCGGCGACACGCCCGGGCCGCAAGCCGCGGCGGCCGCAAGCGAGCAGGAATTCCCTCTGGGCATGGCGCTGGGGCAATTGCATGGCATCTACATATTGGCCCAGAACCAGTCCGGACTGGTCCTCGTCGATATGCACGCGGCTCACGAACGCGTGGTCTACGAACAGCTGAAAAAAGCCATGGACGCCCAAAGCCTGCCGTGCCAGGAATTGCTGGTGCCCGTAGTCTTCGCCGCCACCGAAAAGGAAATCGGGCTCATCGAGGAACATGGCGATACCCTGGCGCAACTGGGCCTGACCCTGCGGGCGGCGGGGCCGGCGTCCGTGGCGGTCCGGGCCGTGCCCGCGCTGCTGGCCAACGGCGACATCGAATCGCTGGCGCGCGGCGTCCTGCGCGACCTGGCCAGCGTGGGCACGTCGCCGCGCCTGACCGAGCAGCGCAACGAATTGCTTTCCACCATGGCCTGCCATGGCTCGGTGCGCGCCAACCGGCGCCTGACCCTGGACGAAATGAACGGCCTGCTGCGCAAAATGGAACAGACCGAAAGGGCCGACCAATGCAACCATGGCCGGCCGACCTGGGTGCAGTGGCAGGTCAGCGATCTCGACAGAATGTTCATGCGCGGCCAATGACGACGCCCATTATCTGCCTGGCGGGGCCCACGGCCGCGGGCAAGAGCGCCACGACGCTGGCCCTGGCGCGGCGCTGGCCGATAGAAATCATCGTCGTCGATTCGGCGACCATTTATCGCGGCATGGATATCGGCACGGCCAAGCCGTCCAAGGCCGAGCAGGCCCTGGCGCCCCATCATTTGCTGGATATCCGCGACCCCGCCGAAAGCTATTCGGCCGCCGAGTTCCAGCAAGACGCCACCGGGCTGATTCAAGCCATCAGGGCCAGAGGCAATATTCCGCTGCTCTGCGGCGGGACCATGCTGTACTACAAGGCCTTGCGGGAAGGGCTCAATGAACTGCCCGCGGCGGACCCAGTGGTCCGCGCGCAAATCGACGATGAGGCGCAGGCTTGCGGCTGGCCGCAACTGCACCGGCAACTGGCCGGCTTCGACCCGGCGACCGCCGCGCGGCTGGCGCCCAACGACAGCCAGCGCCTGCAGCGCGCCATTGAAATATACCGGATCAGCGGCCGCCCGATGTCCGCCTGGCTGGACGACGGCCGCCCTCCCCGCGACGACGGCCTGCGATTCATCACGATCAGCCTGGAGCCCTCCGATCGCCTGGCGCTGCACGCAAGGATAGCGCTGCGCTTTCGGGCCATGATAGAGCAGGGCCTGCTGGGGGAAGTGCAGGCGCTGCGCCGGCGGCCCGACCTGCATCCGGGGCTGCCAGCTATCCGTTGCGTGGGTTATCGGCAATTGTGGGACCATCTGGAGGGCAGGACCAGCCTGGAACCGGCGGTGGAGCAGGCGGTCGCCGCCACGCGCCAATTGGCCAAGCGCCAGCTGACCTGGCTGCGCTCGCAGCCAGGGCGCCATGTCATCGACTGCCTGGCCCCCGACGCGGCCGCGCGCGCCGTGGACAGGATTGCCGGATTCTGGCCGCCGGCAGGCGGCCGCGGCTCGTAGGCCCGCCTTCCTAGACCACTACGGTTTGCGGGGCATCGGGCGCTGCGCGCTCGATGATTTCGCCTATGACGCTGACCTGCTCGCCATGGGCGGCCAGGGTCGCCTTCACGGCCTCGGCCTGATCCGCCGGCACGACGATGACCATGCCTATGCCGCAATTGAACACGCGGTGCATTTCCGCATCGGCCACGCCGCCATTGCGCTGCAGCCAGGTGAACAGCTCCGGCATGGCCCAGGCGTCGCGGCGCAGCCTGGCCGCCAGGCCCGGCTGCAGGATGCGCGGCACATTGTCGAGCAGGCCGCCGCCGGTGATGTGGGCCAGGCCCTTGATGGCGGCGCCGTGCGCCGCCAGCGCCGCCAGCACCGGCTTCACATAGATGCGGGTGGGTTCCATCACGACGTCCTCCAGGGGGCGGCCGCCCAGGTCCTGGCCGGGCCTGGCGTTGGCGTGCGTGAGGATCTTGCGCAACAGCGAAAAGCCGTTGGAGTGCGCGCCGCTGGAAGCCAGCCCGAGGATCAGGTCGCCCGGCGCTATGGACTTGCCGTCGATGATGCGCGATTTTTCCACCGCCCCCACGGCAAAACCCGCCAGGTCGTATTCGCCGTCAGGGTACATGCCGGGCATTTCGGCCGTTTCGCCGCCGATCAGGGCGCAGCCCGAAAGCTCGCAGCCCTTGGCGATGCCGCCGACCACGCTGGCCGCCGTATCCACCGACAGTTTGCCGCAGGCGAAATAATCCAGGAAAAAAAGCGGCTCGGCCCCCTGCACCAGGATATCATTCACGCTCATGGCGACGAGGTCGATACCGACGGTATCGTGGCGCTGCCACTCGAAGGCCAGGCGCAGCTTGGTGCCCACGCCGTCGGTTCCCGACACCAGCACGGGCTCTTTGAGATGCTTGGGCACCTCGAACAAGGCGCCGAATCCGCCTATACCCGCCATGACCCCAGCCCTCATGGTCTTGGCGGCAAGCGGCTTGATGCGGTCGACGAGCGCATCGCCGGCATCAATATCGACCCCTGCATCGCGATAGGTCAAGGAAGCTGAATGTTTGTTTGTCATGAGAAATGCCGTGGGATGTGTAAGAATTGCATGTTGAATTAAATACCAGGGTTGATTTTACGATGAACGCGGCATATGCACCCCCCTGGCATGCGGCGGCCAGGCTCGAACTGCGCCGCCCCTCATTAGACAACACATGACACAGCAACTGATACTCGACCTGTTACCGCCTTCCGCGCCCACGCTGGACAACTTCGTTGTCGGCGAAAACGCGGCGGCGCTGGACGCGTTGCGCCATTGGGAAGCCGGTCGCGCCATTTACCTGTGGGGCGCGCCGGGCGCGGGCCGCACGCATCTGCTGCGGGCCGTCGCCGCGCGGCCGGATGCCCTGTACCACGGGCCCGGCGCCAACCCCGCCGCGCTCAAAGGCATCGCCACCGGCGACCTGCTCGAACACAAGCTCATCGCCATCGACAATATAGAGCTTCTGGACGACGCCGGCCAGGCAGCCCTGTTTGCCCTGTACAATCGCTGGCGCGAGGTCGCAGCCGCCAAACAGGGCTTTGCGCTGATTTTGGCGGGGGATCGCGCGCCGCTGGCGATGCCGCTGCGCGAAGATCTGCGTACCCGCCTGGGATGGGACCTGGTGTTTCGCCTGGAATTGCTGTCCGACCAGGACCGCGCCGAGGCCCTGAAAACCCGCGCCAGCGAGCGCGGCCTGCAGCTCTCGCCCGAGGTCATAAGCTGGGTTCTCACCCATTATGCCCGCGACATGAGCCGCCTGAGCGCGCTGGTCGAGGCCCTGGACCGCTATTCCCTGGAGAAGCACAGGGCGATCACCCTGCCTTTGTTGAAAGACCTGCTGGCATCGAGCCAGACCTAGAATGAACCTATACCTATGACGGCTGCAAAACGCTTGGCCCTGTTCGATCTTGACCACACCCTGCTGCCCCTGGACAGCGATTACCAGTGGGCCGATTTCCTGGCGCGCACCGGCCGGGCCGGCGACCCCGTGCAGGCGCAGTTGCGCAACGACGACCTGATGCAGCGCTATAACGCCGGCAACCTTACCGCCGAGCAGTCGGCCGAATTCATGCTGGGCCTGCTCACCCGCGCCGCGAGCAGCGAGCTGGCCCAGTGGCATGAGGCCTTCATGGCCGAAGTGGTGCGCCCCGCCATCTTGCCGATTGCCCGCAGCCTGGTCCAGGAACATATGGCCCGGGGCGACCTGTGCGCCATCGTCACCGCCACCAATGAATTCGTCACCGCTCCCATTGCGCGCGCCTTCGGCGTGCCGCACCTGATAGCCACCATCCCCGAAATGCATGACGGCCGCTATACCGGGCGGATCCAGGGCGTGCCCAGCTTCCAGGCCGGGAAAGTCACGCGGGTCAAGCAATGGCTGGCGGGCATGGACCTGGCGCTGGCCGATTTCGAATGTTCTTTCTTCTACAGTGACTCGCCCAACGACCTTCCCCTGCTGGAAGCCGTGACGCATCCTGTCGCCACCAACCCCAGCCCGACGCTGCGCCAGGTCGCGCAGCAACGCCGCTGGAAGATCCTTGACCTGTTCCAGGACATGCAAGACGCAAAGTCTTAAAATACATTCATGCTTAAAGAAACAATAAAAAACTTTGTCGGACGCCTATTCTCCACGCCGCGCCGCGGGCCCGAGCGCCTGCCGCGCGAAAAGCACGGCATAGACCGGCGCAATGTCTCGCGCCATGCCATCAAGGTGTGCGAGGTTCTGCACCAGCACGGCTATGTGGCCTACATCGTGGGCGGCGCGGTGCGCGATCTTATCGTCGGCCTCGAGCCCAAGGATTTCGACGTCGCCACCAACGCCACGCCCAGCCAGATCCGCCCCCTGTTCCGGCGCGCGCGCATCATAGGCAAGCGTTTTCAGCTGGTGCATGTGGTGTTCGGCCAGGAAATCATCGAAACGTCGACATTCCGGGCGCCCGCGTCGGTGGAACAAGACACCGATGAGCACGGCCGCATCCTGCGCGACAACCTGTTCGGCACGCACGAAGAGGACGCGGCGCGGCGCGATTTCACGCTCAACGCGCTGTATTACGACCCGATCACCGAGGAAGTCATCGACTACCACCGCGGCGTCCACGACCTGAAAAAGCGTGTCGTGCGCATGATAGGCGACCCGGAAACCCGTTATCGCGAAGATCCCGTGCGCATGCTGCGCGCGCTGCGCTTCGCCGCCAAGCTGAACGCCACGATAGACCCGGCTTCGCGCGAGCCCATCCTGCGCATGGCCCACCTTATCGAGAACGTCCCCGCGTCGCGCCTGTTCGATGAAATCCTCAAATTGCTGACTTGCGGCCACGCCATGGATTGCGTGCGCCAGCTGCAATCGGTGGGCTTGCACCAGGGCCTGCTGCCGCTGATGGACGTCATCTTCAAGGAAGACGGCGGCGAGCAATTCGTCGAGCTGGCGCTGGCGCGCACCGACGCCCGGGTCCGCGCCGGCAAAACCATCAGCCCGAGCTTCCTGTTCGCCGCGCTGCTGTGGAAACTGGTCAACAAGCGCTGGCAGCAGATATGCACCAGCGGCGAACATCCGGCCCAGGCGCTCATGCAGGCCGCCGATTCGGTGGTGGAGGAGCAAACCCGCAAGCTGGCCATACAAAAGCGCTTCCAGGCCGACATGCGCGAGATCTGGTTCATGCAGGCGCGCTTCGAGCGCCCCAACCCCAAGACCATCTGGCGCCTGCTGGAACAGCCGCGCTTGCGGGCCGCCGTCGACTTTTTGCAGTTGCGCGCCGAAGCGCACGAGGTCGACAGCGTCCAGGCGCAGTGGTGGATGGACCTGGCCGACGCCGATGATTCGACACGCGCCGCAATGATAGAAGCGTATCAGACCGAGAACCGCGGCAAGACGCCCGCCGCGCGCCGCCGCCGCAGCCCGAAGCGCCGCCCTGCCGCCCAGGCCGGCACCCCGCAGGCATGACGGTCTTCTTCGCGCCCCCGGGCCGCGCCGGGTAGGGCAAATGGCGCTGGCTTATATTGGTTTGGGCGCGAACCTGGGCGACGCCGCGGCGACTTTGCGGCAGGCTGTTGCCGAGCTGTCGCAGACGCCCGGCATTGCGCAGCTTGAATTGTCGCCGCTATACCGCAGCGCCCCGGTGGATTCCAGCGGCCCCGACTATATCAATGCGGTAGCGGCGCTGCAAACCCCGATGACGGCCCGCGACCTGCTGCATGCGCTGCAGCGCGTGGAACAGCGGCATGGCCGGCTGCGGCCCTACCGCAATGCCCCGCGCACGCTGGATCTGGATTTGCTGCTCTACGGCACGCAAGAAATTCAGGAACCCGACCTGATCGTTCCGCACCCCCGCATGCATGAACGGGCTTTCGTGCTGCGGCCGCTGGCGGACCTCGCCCCCGGCCTGCATCTGAAGCAAGGCCCGGTGGCGGACTTGCTGGCCGCATGCGCGGGCCAGGCCCTGGCGCGTATTCCCGGCTGAACGCGCGAGCCGGTCCCGGCGCTTACCGCAAGATCTGCCGGGCGCGCTCGATGACCGGCGCATCCACCATTTTTCCGTCCAGCTGGAAGGCCGACGAACCGGTGGCGTCGGCGAGGTCGACTATGCGCCTGGCCCAATCGGCGTCGGCCGCCGTAGGCGCGAACGCGGCATGGATGGTGGCGACCTGCGCGGGATGTATGCACAGCATGCCGCCGAAACCCATGTCGCGCACCTGCAGGGCCAGCGCGGCCAGGCCGTCCTGGTCCGAGAAATCCGGGTAGACGCCGTCCAGCGGCGCGGCCAGCCCATGGGCCGCGCTCTGCAGCAGGATCTGGCAGCGTATGTGGTTGAGCACTAAGGCCGCGCCCGCGGTGTCGGGCGCCGTGCCCAGTTCCAGCATCAGGTCCAGGCTGCCGAAAGACAGGCGGTCCACGCCGCGCTGGGCCGCGATCTGTTCCAGCGCCAGCACGCCCTTGGCGCTTTCCACTATGGGCAGCACCGCCTTGCCGGCCTGCGCCACCTGCTGGACCTGCAAAGCCGATTCGGCCTTGGGCAACAAGACGCCCTTGATATTCGGGTGCGCGGCGCACACGGCGAGGTCGGCATTGAACCAGGAGGTCGTTGCGCCATTGACCCGCACCCGGAACGAGGCTTGCGGATGGGCGCCGGCGAAGTCGCGCAGGTTTTCGCGCGCCTGGTCTTTGAGGCCGTGCTCCACCGCGTCTTCGAGATCGATGATCATGGTATCGGCGCCGGCGGCCAGCGCCTTGGAAAAGCGCTCGGGCCGCGTCGCCGGCACAAACAAGGCCGACCGGATCTGTTGCTGCATTAAATAACCCCTTGTTGCGCCAGGCTCCGGATTTGTTCTTCGGAATATCCGAGGCTGGCAAGAATGGAAGCTGAATTCTCGCCCAGCGCCGGGATCTTGTCCATGCGCGCCTGGAAAGCCGAGTTGCTTGCGGGAGGCATCAGGGCCGGCAGCGGCCCGGCAGCGCTGTCGATCTGGCGCCAGCGCTTGCGTTCGGCAAGCTGCGGGTGGTTCCACACATCTATCATCGTGTTCACGCTGGCATTGGCGATGCTGGCCGCTTCCAGCCTTTCGATGACCTGCGCGCGCGACAGCGACGCGAACGTCGTGACGATCAGCACGCGCAGCGCTTCCTTGTTGGCCACGCGCTGCGAATTGCTGTTGAAGCGGCTGTCGGCGGCCACGTCGGACTGCTGCAGGACGACTTCGCAGAATGCTGCCCACTCGCGCTCGTTCTGCAGGCCCAGCATGACTTCGCTGCCATCGCCCACCGGAAAGGGGCCATACGGGTAGATGGTGGCGTGCGAGGCGCCGGCGCGGGGCGGAGGTGGCGCGCCCTCGAAGGCGTAATACATGGGAAAGCCCATCCACTCGACCATGCTTTCCAGCATGGATACGTCGATGCGGCTGCCCAGGCCTGTGCGCCCGCGCAGCAGCAAGGCCGACAAAATGCCGCTATAGGCGTACATGCCGGCGGCGATATCGGAAATGGAGCAGCCCGCCTTGGCGGGAGTGTCGGGCGTGCCGGTGACCGACAGGAAGCCGCTTTCGCTTTGAATCAGCAGGTCGTAGGCCTTTTTGTCCTGATACGAACCGCCCTCGCCATACCCGGAAATATCGCAGACGATCAGGCGCGGGTTCTTTTCGCGCAGCGCGTCGAACGACAGGCCCAGGCGGGCCGCGGCCCCCGGCGCCAGGTTCTGCACCAGCACATCGGCCCGGTCCAGCAATTGCCCCAGGATCTCTGCCGCCTGCGGCTGCTTCAGGTCCAGGGTGAGGCTTTCCTTGGAACGGTTGGTCCAGACGAAGTGCGAGGCCAGGCCTTTTACCCGCTCATCGTAGCCGCGCGCGAAATCGCCCACGCCGGGGCGCTCCACCTTGATGACGCGCGCGCCCATGTCGGCAAGCTGGCGGGTGCAGAAGGGAGCCGCAATGGCATGTTCCAGGCTGACTACCGTGATGCCGTCCAGCGGCCGCGGCGCGGCGCCATTCGAATCGCGCGCGGGCTGTGCCGGGCCGCTCATGGCTTGAACCTCAGTTCGGCCTGGTGGGCGAGCATGCCGTCCTGCTCGGCCCATAGCTGCGCGCCATGGTCGTCCGCAAGCGCCCCCGCGACCTGGAACGGGCGCGGCGCGATCAGCGGCCGCAAGCCCCTGTACGAGAAGGACGTGACCGCCTTGTCCGGATGGGCCCGGGAGAACGCCCGGCACATCAGCGTGGCGATCAGCGGGCCATGCACGACCAGGCCGGGATAGCCTTCCGTTTGCGTGACATAGGGTTCGTCGTAGTGGATGCGGTGGCCATTGAAGGTAACGGCGGAATAACGGAACAGCATGACGGAGGACGGCGCGACGGTTTCGGACCACTGCGCCCGCGGCGCAGGCGTGCTGCCTTCGAGCTTGGGCGGGCTGGGTTCGCGGTAGACGATATCCTGCTCTTCGGCTATGCATGACACGCCGTCCTGGCTGTATTCATGCTTGACCGTCACAAACAGCAGTTTGCCGCTGCGGCCTTCTTTTTCCTTGACCGCGGCTATCGTCGATGCCCGCTTGCCCGGCGTTCCCACGCGCAAAGGGTGGCGGAACTCGAGCCGCCCGCCCGCCCACATGCGGTTGCGATTGTCGGCCGCCGGCAAAAAGCCGCCGCGCTGCGGGTGGCCATCGTCGCCCAGCTGGCCATAGGGCGCCCCCTTCACGAACAAGGCCCAATGCCACAGCAGCGGCAATTCGCCGCCCGCCCGGGGCGCCTCGGCATCCAGGCTTAGCGCCACTTTCTCGATATGGCCGATGTCGACCGTATCGTCGCACGCTTCGGTCCGGCCGACCCAGTCGGATGGATTCATGGTTGTCATTGCGGCCTCTCTGCCTTGCGTCACATAAAGCCCGTAGCTTGCCGGTTTATGGCGCGCTTGGGAATTCGATTTTCGATAAGTCCCTCTTCACTGGCCTTGAACTGGCCAGTCTGCAGACTGGCCCGGCCCCAGCGCGCATCCTGCGCGAAAGATCAGGAAAAGCCGGGACGGCTCGCCAGGGAAAATTTGCGCGCCCCATTCTTTACACGCTAATATATTAGTGTTTTAATGACCGCAACGTTTTCATTCCCCATTCGAACAGGCCTGAATCCCATGTCACACCGCCCTTACGACTCTTTGCGTAGCGCCCGCTGGTTTGCCCCTGACGACCTGCGTTCTTTCGGCCACCGCTCCCGCCTCATGCAAATGGGTTATGCGCCCGAGGACTGGGAGGGCCGGCCCATCATCGCCATTCTCAATACCTGGTCGGATATCAACCCCTGTCATTCCCATTTCAAGCAGCGCGTCGAAGACGTCAAGCGCGGCATACTGCAAAGCGGCGGCTTTCCGATAGAATTGCCGGCGCTTTCGCTGTCGGAAAATTTCGTCAAGCCCACCACCATGCTGTACCGGAACATGCTGGCGATGGAAGCCGAGGAACTCCTGCGCAGCCATCCGGTGGACGGCGCCGTGCTGATGGGCGGATGCGACAAGACCACTCCCGGCTTGCTGATGGGCGCCATCAGCGCCGGGCTGCCGTGCATTTACCTTCCGGCCGGCCCCATGCTGCGCGGCAACTGGAAGGGGAAAGTGCTGGGCTCGGGCTCGGATGCCTGGAAATACTGGGACGAACGCCGCGCCGGAAAAATCACCAAGACGGAATGGATAGGCGTGGAAGGCGGCATTGCCCGCAGCGCCGGCACCTGCATGACCATGGGCACGGCAAGCACCATGATGGCCATCGCCGAATCCATAGGCATGACGCTGCCCGGCGCTTCGTCGATTCCCGCCGCGGATTCCAACCACATACGCATGTCGGCCGAATGCGGGCGCCGCATCGTCGACATGGTGTGGGAGGACCTGGGGCCGCAGCGCATCCTGACCCGGGACAGCTTCATGAACGCCATCGTGGTCGCCATGGCCATGGGCTGTTCCACTAACGCGGTCATTCATCTGGTCGCCATGTCGCGCCGCGCAGGCTGCGCGGTCAGCCTCGACGATTTCGACGCGGCCAGCCGCGACATTCCGGTTATCGCCAATGTGCGCCCCAGCGGCGACACCTATCTGATGGAAGATTTCTTTTACGCCGGCGGCCTGCCGGCGCTGATGGCGCGCCTCGGCGAACGCCTGCGCCTGGATGCGCTGACGGTCAACGGCCGCACGCTGGGCGAGAATATCGCCGGCGCCGAGGTCTATAACGACGACGTCATCCGCCCGCTGGACAACCCCCTCTATCCGGAAGGCGCCCTGGCGGTATTGCGCGGCAACCTCGCGCCCTCGGGCTGCGTGATCAAGCCCAGCGCCTGCGCGCCCCAGTTCCTGCAGCACACGGGGCCGGCCCTGGTTTTCGACGACTACCCCAGCATGAAGGCCGCGGTGGAAGATGAAAACCTCGACGTCACGCCAGAGCATATCCTGGTGCTGCGCAACGCCGGCCCGCAGGGCGGGCCGGGCATGCCAGAATGGGGCATGCTGCCGATACCGGCCAAGCTGATCAAGCAGGGCGTGCGCGACATGCTGCGCCTGTCCGACGCCCGCATGAGCGGCACCAGCTACGGCGCCTGCATATTGCACGTGGCCCCCGAAGCCTATATCGGCGGCAACTTGGCCCTGGTGCAAACCGGCGACCTGATCACCGTGGACGTGCCCGCCCGCCGCATTCATCTTGAAATCAGCGACGAAGAACTGGCGCGGCGCCGCGCCGCATGGACGCCGCCCCCCAAGCGTTTCGAGCGCGGCTACGGATGGATGTTCTCGCAGCATATCCTGCAAGCCGATGCGGGCTGCGATCTCGATTTCCTCGAAACCGAGTTCGGAGCCCCGAACAGCGAACCCAGTATTTATTGATTAGGAGCAAACCTTGTCCCTGAAGCCCGCCACTCGCCAGAAATTTGCAAGCATCAGCACAGCGACGCTGTGCACCGCGCTATACAAGCGCGGCTTGCGCAACCAGTTCATCCAGGATGTGCGTCCGCTCAATCCGGACCTGCCCAACATGGTCGGAATCGCGTACACGCTGCGCTATATCCCGGCGCGCGAAGACCTCAACCCCATCACCGTGTTCCAGGATCGCCAGCATCCGCAGCGCGTGGCGGTGGACCAGTGCCCCGAGGGCGCCGTCCTGGTGATGGACAGCCGCAAGAATGCCCGCGCGGCGTCGGCGGGCTCGATACTGGTGTCGCGCCTCATGAAGCGCGGCGCGGCCGGCGTGGTCACCGACGGCGGCTTTCGCGACTCGCCCGAAATCGCCCGCCTGCCCTTCCCGGCCTACCATAAGCGCCCTTCCGCCCCGACCAATCTGACGCTGCACCAGGCTCTGGACATCAATGTGCCCATAGGCTGCGGCGACGTCGCCGTGTTTCCGGGCGACATCATCGTGGGCGACGCCGAGGGCGTGGTGGTGATACCGGCGCACCTGGCCGACGAAATCGCCGACGAAGCGGTCGAAATGACGGCTTACGAAGACTTTGTCACCGAAGAAGTGCTCGACGGGCGATCCATCATCGGGCTTTATCCCGCCACCGACGAAAAAGCCCGCAGCGATTTTGCCGCCTGGCGGCAGGCCAAGGGCCGATAAGAATCGTCACGCAAGGCATGCATGACCGTTACGTCGCCGCGCTCACCCAGCGCCTGGGGGAACTGGTGGTGGACGACGCCCTGAAGACCGGCACGCATATCGGGCCCGTCGTCGATGGACGGCAGCTCGAACAGAACTTGTCCTATATCGACATCGGCCGCAAGGAAGGCGCCACGCTGGTCACCGGCGGCCAGGCGCTGGCCGCGGCGGGCGTGGACTATCACGTGCCATTCGGCGGCCGCAAGGGTTCGAGCTTTGGCCCGCGCGAACAGGGGCGCTACGCGGCCGAGTTCTATACCGTCGTCAAGACCGCCTACACGCGGGCCTGAGGCCGGGCTGGCCGGCGGGCCCTATTGAACCGCGATATTATTGTCCTTGATGATCTTGTTATAAAGCTCGAAGTCATCGTTGATCTTCTTGGAGAATTCTTTCGGACTCGAACCGACCGGCAGCCCGCCCTGGCCGATCAATTGCTCGCTGAACTTCGCGTCCGAGAGCAATTGCTTCACGTCGCCGGAAACCTTGTCCACGATGGCTGCCGGCGTTCCCGCCGGAGCCAGCAGACCCACCCAGGAAACGGAGTTGTAGCCGTCCAGGCCGCTCTCGGCGATGGTGGGCACGTCGGGAAACGAAGGGTAGCGCTTGGAGCTGGTCACGCCCAGGGCTTGCAAGGCGCCCTGCTTGACAAAAGGCCCGCTGCCCATGACCGTGCCGAACGTCACATTGACTTGCCCGCCTATCAAATTGGAAATCGCCGGCCCCTCCCCCGCGAAAGGAACGTGGGTCATCTTTACGCCGGCGGCATTCTGGAACGCCTCGGAAGCCAGTTGCATGGAACTGCCGGCTCCCGATGAGCTGAAGAACAATTCCCCCGGCCTTTTCTTGGCCGCATCGATCAAGTCCTTCACCGAGCCTATCCCCTCTTTGGGATTGACCACCAGGATCAGCGGCAGCTCCACCACTTGGGTGATCGGAGCAAATGCGGTCTTGGGGTCGTATGGCAGCTTGTACAGGGAAGGATTGATGGACTGCGTTCCGATATTGCCCATCAGCAGGGTGTAGCCATCAGGCTTGGCCCGCGCCACTTGCGCCGCGCCTATCGACCCGGCCGCCCCTCCCTTGTTTTCGACCACCACCGACTGGCCCCACATTTCGCCCAGTTTCTGGGCCAGGATCCGGGTCGTCGTATCGGTGCCGCCGCCAGGAGAGAATGGCACGACTATGGTTACCTGGCGGGCGGGATAAGCGCCGGCGTCATTGGCCTGGGCAGTGATGGACGCCAGGGCCAGACAGGCGGCGGCGCTCAGCTTGATGGAGGTTTTCATATTGGCAATGTACTCCTGAGGAAGATATATATACTAATATATTACTATCTCAATGATAGTAGCCTTTGCACCGCCAGCGCAATATCGGCAAAAACCCTAGTCACTGGAATGACGGAAAAAAAGGGCGCTTTTTGCCTTGGGGCGGCCCGGCGGCAAAAAAACCCCCACGCTGCGCCTATCGGCTTGCTGCCCCCCAAGGGGGCGCTTTTTGCCTTGGGGCGGCCCGGCGGCAAAAAAACCACCGCCGAGGCGGTGGCTTATTTGCTGCTTGCGCGGGCTACTGGACCGCCATCAGGGGAATCTCGGCGATGCGCGCCTTCCATTCCCTGGGCCCGGTTTCATGCACCGACGTGCCGGTGGAGTCCACCGCCACGGTCACAGGCATGTCCTGCACGTCGAATTCATAGATGGCTTCCATGCCCAGGTCTTCGAAGCCCACCACTTTGGCGGCGCGTATGGCCTTGGAAACCAGGTAGGCCGACCCGCCGACCGCCATCAGGTAGGCCGAGCCATGCCGGCGTATGGACTCGATCGCAACCGGCCCGCGCTCGGCCTTGCCTATCATGGAAATCAGCCCGGTCTTCTCCAGCATCATGTCGGTGAAGCTGTCCATGCGGGTAGCCGTGGTGGGGCCGGCCGGGCCGACGACCTCTTCGCGCACGGGATCGACCGGGCCGACATAATAGATGACCCGGTTGGTGAAGTCGACGGGCAGCTGTTCGCCCTTTTCGAGCATGTCGTGAATGCGCTTGTGGGCGGCGTCGCGGCCGGTCAGCATTTTGCCCGACAGCAGCAGGGTCTGGCCGGGCTTCCACGCGGCGACCTGTTCCCTGGTCAGCGTGTTCAGGTCCACCTGCAATGACTTGTTGTAGTCCGGCGCCCAGTGCACATCGGGCCAATCCGACAGCGACGGCGGCGTCAGCTGCGCCGGGCCCGAACCGTCGAGCTCGAAATGCACATGGCGCGTCGCGGCGCAATTGGGAATCATGGCCACGGGCTTGGACGCCGCGTGGGTCGGGAAGGTATGGATCTTCACATCCAGGACCGTGGTCAGGCCGCCCAGGCCCTGCGCGCCTATGCCCAGCGCATTCACTTTCTGGTAAATCTCGATGCGCAGTTCTTCGAGCTTGTTCTGCGGGCCGCGCTGCAGCAGCTCGTACATGTCGATGTCTTCCATCAGGGATTGCTTGGCCATCAGCATGGCTTTTTCGGCGGTTCCGCCCACCCCTATGCCCAGCATTCCCGGCGGGCACCAGCCGGCGCCCATTTGCGGCACGGTCTTCAATACCCAGTCGATCAGCGAATCGCTGGGGTTGAGCATGGCGAACTTGGATTTGTTCTCCGAGCCGCCGCCCTTGGCCGCCACCTGCACGTCGACCTTGTCGCCGGCGACAAGGTCGACGCTGATGATACAGGGCGTGTTGTCGCGCGTGTTCTTGCGCGTGAACAGGGGGTCGGAAAGAATCGACGCACGCAGGGGATTGTCCGGGTTCAGGTAGCCCTGGCGCACGCCCTCGTCGCACAATTCCTGCATGCCGCGCCGCGTGTCGAAGCGCACGCCCATGCCTATCTTCAGGAATACGTTGACCACGCCGGTGTCCTGGCAAATAGGACGATGGCCCTCGGCGCACATGCGCGAGTTGGTCAGTATCTGCGCGATCGCGTCTTTGGCCGCGGGGCTTTCTTCGAGATCGTAGGCGCGCGCCAGATGCTGGATGTAATCGGCCGGATGGTAATAGCTGATGAATTGCACGGCGTCCGCGATGGACTGGATCAGGTCGTTTTCTTTGATTATCGTGGTCATATTGCGGGTTCAATCGTAAAAAAGGCGGGCAACGCAAAGCCCGCCGGATTTCTGGCCGGTTGCGCCAGGCTTATTTGCCGGTCCAGACGGGCTGGCGCTTTTCGGCAAAGGCGGTCGCGCCTTCCTTGGCGTCGGCCGAGACAAAGATATGGGCCACGCGCGGGCGCTGCAGATCGAACATGTCGGCCTGGCGCCAATCGCGTGATTCGGTCACGATTTTCTTGGCGGTCTGCACCGCGAGCGGCCCGTTGGCGGCCACGATGCGGGCCAGCGCCAGGGCGCCTTCGAGCGCCTGGCCGGGCTCGACCAGCTTGTTCACCAGCCCATAATGATGCGCTCGCGCGGCCGGCAGCATTTCGCCGGTGAGCACGGCTTCCATGGCGATATGGTAGGGAATGCGGCCGGGCAGGCGGACCATGCCGCCCGACCCGGGCACGATCCCGCGCTTGACTTCCGGAAGCCCGAAATTGGCGTTGTTGGCCGCGACTATCATGTCGCAGGCCAAAGCCATTTCGCAGCCGCCCGCCAGCGCATAGCCTTCGACCGCGGCGATCAGCGGCTTTCTGGGTGGCTTTTCGCACAGGCCGGCAAAGCCGCGGCCTTCGACCAGCGGGCGCTGCCCGTTGAACGCAAAGGCTTTCAGGTCCATGCCCGAGGAAAAAGTGTTGCCGGCCCCCGTCAGGATGCCTATCACCACGTCGTCGTTGGCATCAAGCTGGTCGAAGGCCCTGGCCAGTTCGTGAGCGGTTTCGTAGTTGACGGCGTTGCGCGCCTCTGGCCTATTGACCGTAATGATCTGGACACGATCGATGATTTCCACTTTTACCAAGTCAGACATAGAACAATTCCCAAAAAAGCCGCGACGCCGACATGCGCCTGTTGAAGATGGTCGATAACCCAATATCATACGACCAATTGCCGCGGGCCCCGGGAGCCGGCCCGCCTTCTTTGGCGCGAACCAGTTAAAATTGAAAAATTTTGCGGCTCATCGCTTTACTGGCCTTCGCTCATGCTCACTTTTCAGCAAATCATTTTGACGCTCCAGCAATACTGGGACAAGCAGGGCTGCGCCCTTCTGCAGCCCTATGACATGGAAGTCGGCGCCGGCACCTCGCACACGGCGACATTCCTGCGGTCGATCGGGCCGGAGCCATGGCGCGCGGCGTATGTGCAGCCTTCGCGCCGCCCCAAGGATGGCCGCTACGGCGAAAACCCCAATCGCCTGCAGCACTACTACCAGTATCAGGTGGTGCTCAAGCCCGCCCCCACCGACATCCTGGATCTGTATATCGGTTCGCTGGTCGCCCTGGGCATAGATCCGCGCGAGCATGACATCCGCTTTGTCGAGGACGACTGGGAAAACCCCACGCTGGGCGCCTGGGGCCTGGGCTGGGAAGTCTGGCTCAATGGCATGGAAGTCACCCAGTTCACCTACTTCCAGCAAGTGGGCGGCCTGGACTGCAACCCCACTACCGGCGAGATCACCTACGGGCTCGAGCGGCTGGCCATGTATCTGCAAGGGGTGGAAAGCGTATACGACCTGGTGTGGACCGAAGGCGCGCAAGGGCGCAAAGTGCTCTACCGCGACGTCTTCCACCAGAACGAAGTCGAGCAATCCACCTACAACTTCGAGCATGCCTCGATTCCCATGCTGCTGGCGCATTTCAACGACTACGAGGCTGAAGCCCAGCGCCTCATCGAAGTGCCGCTGGCGCTGCCGGCCTACGAGGCCACGCTCAAGGCGGCGCATACCTTCAACATGCTGGATGCGCGCGGCGCCATCAGCGTGACCGAAAGGGCGACCTATATCGGCCGCATCCGCAACCTGTCGCGCGCGGTAGCCCAGGCTTATTTTGACTCACGCGAACAACTTGGATTCCCCATGCTAGTCCAGCGCAACGCTGCGGAGGCCGCGCTATGACGACAGCCGCCGCAACCATCCGGCCATTGCTGATTGAACTGCTTACCGAGGAATTGCCGCCCAAGGCGCTGCAAAAACTCGGCCTGGCCTTTGCCGAAGGCTTGCGCAAGATACTGGATCAGCACCATCTGCTGGCGCCCGGCTGCGGCGTCAGCGACTTTTCCACGCCGCGCCGCCTGGCCGTCGTGCTGGGCGCGGTACTGGCCCAGGCGCCCGAACAGACCTATACCGAAAAACTCATGCCGGCCAAGATCGGCCTGGACGATACCGGCGGGATCAGCCCCGCGCTGGCGAAGAAGCTGGCCGCTAAAGGCCTGGGCCATCTCGCGGCCGCCGACCTGATCACGGAATCCGACGGCAAGCAGGACTACCTGTACGCCAGGGGCGTGGCGGCGGGCGCCGCGCTTGCCGACGGGCTGCAAGAGGCGCTGGACTACGCCATTACCCACCTGCCCATCCCCAAGGTCATGCGCTACCAGTTGGCCGACGGCGTCAGCAGCGTCAAGTTCGTGCGCCCCGCCCACCAGTTGATCGCCCTGTGGGGCAACGAGGTCATCCCGGTTCGGGCGCTGGGGCTGGATGCCGGCCGCAGGACCCTGGGCCATCGCTTCATGGCGGGCCACGCCATCGACATCGCTTCGCCCGATACCTATGAAAAGCAGCTGCACGACGACGGCAAGGTCATCGCCTCGTTCGCGCAGCGCCGCGCCCTCATCAGCCGGCAGCTGCAAAGCCAGGCCCAGGCGCTGGGCGCCACCATAGGCGCGGGGCCGGAAGTCGACGCCCTGCTGGAAGAAGTCACCGCGCTGGTCGAGCATCCCACCGTGTATGTCGGCGCATTCGAAGAGCAGTTCCTGCAGGTGCCGCCCGAATGCCTGATCCTGACCATGCGTTTGAATCAAAAATACTTTCCGCTGTTCGAACCCGGCAGCGGCGGGCTCACGCACCGCTTCCTGATCGTCAGCAATATGCAGGTCGATGATCCGGTCAATATCGTCGAAGGCAACCAGCGCGTCGTGCGCCCCCGCCTGGCGGACGCCCAGTTCTTTTTCCAGACCGATCTCAAGACCCGGCTGGCCGACCGCGTCGCCGGGCTCGCGACCAGCGTCTATCACAACAAGCTGGGCTCGCAACTGGAGCGCGTGGAGCGCGTGCGCCAGATAGCCCGCCATGTCGCCGGCCAGTTGGGAGGCAATACGGATAACGCCGATCGCGCGGCCCTGCTGGCCAAGGCCGATCTGGGCTCCAGCATGGTGGGCGAATTTCCCGAGCTGCAAGGCGTCATGGGCGCCTATTACGCCAAGGCCGACGGCGAGCCCGACGACGTCGTCCTGGCCCTGAAAGACCAATACCGCATACGCCTGGATGCGCCGGTCGACGCCGCCACCCTTACTTCGGCGGCGCTGTTCATTGCCGAACGCGTCGAAACGCTGCTGGGTATCTGGGGCATAGGCCTGGTGCCTACGGGCGAACGCGACCCCTACGGCCTGCGCCGCGCCGCGCTGGGCCTGATCAGCGCCTTCGAGCAACTGCAGGCGGGCGGCTACCTGGCCATCAGCGACAGCGACAGCCTGAACCTTGCCGAGCTGCTGGCCTTTGCCGCAAGCACCTTCGCGCCGGGCATCGCCAGCCAGGCAAGCGGCGCCGAGGTCCGGGCCTTCATCTATGAACGCTATCGCAACCTGTTGACCAACGACTTCGACCGCAATGTGGTCGACGCCGTGCTGGCGCTCGAGCCACCCTTGCACCAGGTGCATGCCCGCATACAGGCCTGCGCCAGTTTTGCGCAGCGGCCCGAGGCGGCAAGCCTGGCCGCCGCCAACAAGCGTATTGCCAATCTGCTCAAGAAAGCCGGCGCCGAGCCAGGCGCCATCGATCCGGACAAGCTAGGCGAGCCTGCCGAACAGGCTCTGGCCAAAGTCATAGCCGCGCTCAAGCCGCAAGCCCAGGCGCAACTGGCGCAAGGCGATTTCACGGCCAGCCTGGCCACCATGGCGCAAGCCAAGGACGCCGTCGACGCCTTTTTCAATGACGTCATGGTCATGGCGGACGACCCGGCCATACGCGCCAATCGCCTGGCCCTGCTGGCCGACCTGCATCAGGTCATGAACCAGGTGGCCGACATCTCCAGGTTAGCCCAGTGAAACTTGCCATACTCGACCGCGACGGCGTGATCAATTATGAAAGCCAGGCCTTCGTCAAGACTCCCGGCGAATGGATAGCCTTGCCGGGCAGCCTGGAAGCCATAGCGCGGCTGTCGCGCGCCAATTGGCGCGTCGTCATCGCCAGCAACCAGTCGGGCGTGGCGCGCGGCCTGTTCAGCATGGACGCGCTCAACGCCATTCACGCCAAATTGCGGCGCGAAGTGGCCTATGCCGGCGGCGGCATCGACGCGATCTTCGTCTGCCCGCACGGCCCCGACGACGGTTGCGCCTGCCGCAAGCCCAAGCCGGGCATGCTGCTGGACATAGCGCGCCGCTATGATATCGAACTCAAACACGTGCCCACCGTGGGCGACTCCCTGCGCGATCTGCAGGCGGGCCAGGCGGCGGGCTGCCCGACATGGCTGGTGCTTACCGGCAATGGAAAAAAAACCCGGGACGCAGGCGACCTGCCGGCAGGCACCCAGGTCAGGGACAATCTTGCCGCCGTCGTCGACGCCTGGCTTTCCGAGGAATAAACATGGCCGTATTTCGCGCTACGCTCTACCAGATCTTTCTGATCGTCACCGTCATTCCCTATGCCATCGCCTGCCTCCTGTGGGCGCCGCTGCCCTTGCACTGGCGCTATCGCCTCACCATAGGCTGGCCCCGCCTGGGCATATGGGGCGCCAAGGTGATACTGGGCATACGCTGGCAGATCAAAGGCGCGGAAAATCTTCCCGACGGCCCCGCCGTCATGCTGTCCAAGCATCAGTCCGCCTGGGAAACGATGTTCATCATCGCGTATATGCCGCGAGACATGTGCTTCGTCTACAAGCGCGAACTGCACCGCGTTCCCTTCTTCGGCTGGGGCCTGGCCCTGCTGCGCATGATCCCGATAGACCGCGCCAAGGGGCGCGACGCCTTCGAGCAGGTCGTCAAGATCGGCCAGGAACGCATCAATGAAGGCCGTTGGCCTATACTGTTTCCGGAAGGCACGCGCATCCTGCCCGGCAAGACGGGGCGCTACAAACTCGGCGGGGCGATGCTGGCCACCCGCACCAACACGCCCATCATCCCGGTCGCCCACAACGCCGGGGAATGCTGGCAGCGCAATGCCTTTATCAAGAAACCCGGCCTCATTACCGTTTCGATCGGCCCTCTCATCGAAACCGCGGGGCTGGATGCCGAAACAGTAAACCGGAAAGTCCAGGACTGGATCGAATCCGAAATGCGCGTACTTAACCCCGAGCGATATGGGCTGGCCTGAGCAACTTCCACTGTTTCCCGATACCCCGGCTTCAACCTCGGCGCTGCAGCCCGCGCCCCAGCCCAGGGCCGAGCACGCCGTCGCCACGGCCTGCCCGCCGGCCCTGCCCCATAACGCCCGCTGGCGCGAAGTGCGGGCGGCGCAACAAACCATAGGCTATGTGCTGCAGCGGTCGCGGCGCAAAAGCATAGGCCTGACCATCAACGACGATGGCCTGCAGGTCACGGCGCCCAATTGGGTCACGCTGGGCCAGATCGACGCCACCGTGGTCGAGAAAGCGCCCTGGATACTGGGGAAATTGCGCATCCGGCAAGCGCGCCAGCAGCACCTGGCCACCGCCGATACCCTGTGGCAGAATGGCGGCACCATTCCCTATCTGGGCAGGCGCATCGTCCTGAAGCTGGACGGCATGCAAAAAACGCCGGTGTTCCAGGGCGCGCCCTTCGCGCCCGAGCATGGCAATGTGCTCAGCCTGCCGCTGCCGGCCGACGCGGATCGCAACCGGGTGCGCGACAGCGTGCACTCATGGCTGCAGCAGCAGGCCCTGGCCTGGTTCGGCCAGCGCCTGCAGCATTTCCTGGATGCCAGCCAGCTGACGATACGCCGCTGGAGGCTTTCGTCGGCCGCCACCCGCTGGGGATCGTGCAGCAGCGACGGCAATATCATGCTGAACTGGCGCTTGATACACTTCGAACACGATATCATTGACTATGTGATCGCCCATGAAATCGCCCATTTGCGTGAAATGAACCACAGCAAGGACTTCTGGCGCGAAGTGGGGCTGATACTGCCCGGCTTCGAACGATCGCGCAATGCCCTGCGGCAGCATGATCCCGGCTCATTGCCGCTGCTCTGACGCCCCGTTCCTGTTACCCCGAATAATCTGAAGGAGAAAACCATGCGTTTGCTACATACCATGCTGCGCGTCGGCGACCTGGACCGCTCGCTGATGTTCTACACCGATGTGCTGGGAATGAAACTGCTGCGCCGCAAAGACTATCCCGACGGCAAATTCACCCTGGCCTTTGTCGGCTACCAGGATGAAAGCGAAGGCGCCGTCATCGAGCTGACCCATAATTGGGACACCCCGGCCTACGACCTGGGCAATGGCTATGGCCACATCGCCCTGGAAGTGGAAGACGCCTATGACGCCTGTGCCCGCATCAAGGAAAAGGGCGGCAATGTAACGCGCGAAGCCGGCCCCATGAAGCACGGCCAGACCGTCATTGCCTTCGTGGAAGACCCCGATGGCTACAAGATAGAACTGATACAGCGCAAGGAACGGGCCGACTAGGCCCGGTCCGCCGGAAAAGCCGCCGGCCCTAGGCCGGCTGACGGTCGAAGGCGCCGGGCGGGAAGTCATCCACTTCGATGACCGCGGCGACCGCCTCTTCGGCCGCCTCCAGCGAACCGGCCTGGGCATCGGTGATGGCGCCATTGGCATGGGCCACGCGCCAGTCCTTCAGGCCCGCGTGCCTGATGCGATCGAGGACCGGCTGCACCTCGACCACCAGCTCAAAGGCGCGCTCCAGCCGTTCCACGCCGGGGTTGTCGTGCCCTTCCCAGACCGCGCCGACCAGCCGGTCGCGGGTATCGGAGGGCTCCAGGAGGATATTGGCGCAAAGCGCCGTGGTTTTATCCAGCGGCGGCGCCGCCCGCAGGCCTGGCGGCAGCAGCAGCGCCCGCAAAACCCATCCGGCGCTGCGCAAGGGCAGATTGAGCAGCACGTCGTCCAGGCGCTTTTCGATGGTGGCGCAAGCCTGTTGGGAGCACCACTTCACCAGCGGCAGGTCGGACTCATGCTGGCCTTCATCCTGCCAGCGCTTGAGCACGGCGGACAGCAGATAGAGCTCGGCCAGCACGTCGCCCAGGCGGGCGGAAAGCATCTCCTTGCGCTTGAGCGAGCCGCCCAGCGTCAGCAGCGCCACTTCCGAGACCAGGGCGAATGCCGCGGCGTAGCGCTCCAGGCCGCGATAGTAGGGGGCCGCCGGCCCCACACCCTTGGGCGCGGCGGCAAAACGGCCCGCCGTCCAGGCCATGCCGATGGCCCTCAGGGCGTTCTTCGCGCTATGGGCCAGGTGCTTCCAGATGACCGCGTCGAAGGCGTCCTCGCCGGCGGCCAGGTCGCTGTCGCCCAGGGCCACCACTTCCTTCATGAGATAAGGATGGGCCCGGATGGCGCCCTGCCCGAATATGATGAGGCTGCGGGTAAGGATATTGGCGCCCTCCACCGTGATGGCCACCGGCAGGGCCCGATACAGATTGCCCAGGTAGTTGCCGGGGCCGTCGATGACCGCCTTGCCCGCGTGTATGTCCATGGCGTCGTTTACCGATAGCCGCATGCGTTCGGTGGCGTGCAGCTTCATGATGGCCGACACTACCGACGGCTTGTATCCCAGTTGCAGGCCCGCGCAGGTGAAGCGGCGCGCGGCTTCGACCAGATAGGCATTGCCGGCCAGGCGGCCGAGCTTTTCCTGCACGCCTTCGAATTTGCCGACGGGGATGCCGAACTGCGTGCGAACGCGGGCATATGCCCCCGAAGTATGCGCCGCAAACACACAGGCGGCCGCCGACAATGAAGGCAGGGAAATGCCCCGGCCGGCGGCCAGGGCGCTCATCAGCATTTGCCAGCCCTGCCCCGCGCGCTCCACGCCGCCTATCAGGGCGTCAAGGGGGACGAACACGTCAGTGCCTTCGGTAGGGCCGTTCTGGAAGGCCTGCATCGCGGGCAGATGGCGCCGTCCCGTGACGACGCCGGGCAGATGAGTCGGCACCAGCGCCACGGAAATCCCCAATTCCCGCTCGCCGCCTATGAGCCGTTCGGGGTCCGACAGCTTGAACGCCAGGCCCAGCACCGTCGCCACCGGGCTCAGGGTAATGTAGCGCTTGCGCCAATTGAGCAGGATGCCCAGGGTATCGACGCCGTCGATATCGCGCCGGCATACCACGCCGGTGTCGGTCATGGCCGCGGCGTCGGAACCGGCTTCAGGGCTGGTAAGGCCGAAACACGGGATTTCCTCGCCGCGCGCAAGGCGCGGCAGCCAATATAGCCGCTGCTCCTCGGTGCCGAACTGCATGAGAAGCTCTCCGGGGCCCAGGGAATTCGGAACCATGACGGTGACTGCTGCAGTGACCGAGCGCACGGACAGCCGGCGCACGACTTCCGAATGGGCGTAGGGCGAGAAGCCCAGCCCGCCATATTCCTGCGGGATGATCATGCCGAAAAAGCCGTGCTGCTTGAGGAAGGCCCAGACATCCTCGGGCAGGTCGCCATGCTTCCAGGTGATGTCCCAATCATTGAGCATGCGGCATACCTGGGCCACGGGGCCGTCCATGAAGGCGCGTTCGCCGGCGGTTAGTGCGACCGGCCTTGCATTGACCAGGGTGCGCCAGTCGGGCTTGCCCGAAAAGAGCTGGGCATCCCACCATACGTCGCCGGCTTCGATGGCTTGCCTCTCGGTTGGCGACAGGGTCGGCATTGTTTCGCGCGCCTTGCGGTATAAAGGCTCAGTCAGCCACTGGCGGCGCCAGGCTCTCCAATTCATGATGATCCCTTTGTTGCTTTATCTCTTGCTATGATAAATGCCATTATCTACCGAAAAACCGGATGCATGTCCGCAGTGTGGCCCATATGTCGCAGACCAACCCCGTCCCGATACGCGAGGCTTGCCCGCCTGGCGCCTGCACCTGCGAGCGCGACGGCCTGTTGAACGAGGCCGGCGGCGATACCCGCGTGCTGATGCTGACCAGGCAGGAAGAAAAAAAGCTCATCGAGCGCATCGAGAATATTTCCAGCTATGCCGACTTGAAGCATGTCGAAGAACGCATGCAGGCGCAACTGGGGATTGTCCTCCGGATCACCCCGAGCGGGCGCGGAGTCCGAACCGTGCGCGGCTTCAATATCCAGCTCGCCGAGCGTCCCGGGCTTTGCCGCAAGACGCGGCAATCCATCCCCGCGGCCGTTCGCCGCTGCCTCGATAAAAACCCCGACATCGCCTACGCCCTCCTTGACGCGCACGACCTGCTCGGCGCCGGCTGAGCCGCAGGGCAGGGGCTGGCCGGCTTCCCGGACAGGCCGCTTGCACCGGCGCGCCGCGGCGCCGCTGTGTACACTACGCGCGCTACCCTCGCTTTTTTTCAGGCCATGACCATTATTATCAACGAAGACCTCCGTGCCTATATCGACCCGCTGACCAATGACGAATTCGCAGCGCTGGAACGCAGCCTGCTGTCCGAAGGGTGCCGCGATGCCCTGGTGCTGTGGGGCGATATTCTGGTCGACGGGCACAACCGCTACAGCATCTGCCAGAAGCACGGAATTCCTTTCAACACCACGCAGAACCACAGCTTCCAGTCCATGGAGGACGTGCACCTGTGGATGATAGACAACCACCTCGGGCGGCGCAGCGTATCGGATTTTCAGCGCGGCGTGCTCGCGCTGCGCAAGAAGGAAATCATATCCGCGCGCCTGGCGCAGGCGCAAGCCCGGCGGGCTTCGGCGGAACTCGCCGATGCCGGCGCCGGCGCCGGGGCCGCGCCGGAGGCCGAGCCGCCCTGGACCCGCGAGCTCGTCGCGCGCGCCGCGCGGGTGAGCAGCGCAACGCTGGGCCAGATCGAGAAAATCCAGAAGACCGCCGCGCCGGAACTGGTGGACGCCGTAAAGTCGGGCGTGATCTCCATCAATGCCGCGGCCGCCGTGGCGTCCCTGCCCAGCGAGAAGCAAGCCGCGGCCGTTGCCGGAGGCAGGAAGGAACTGCGCCAGGCGGCAAGGCAGGTGCGCGAAGCCAGGCTGCCGCTCAGGCCGGAACCAGAGGCGCCGCCCAGCGACGCCACACCCGATCAGATCCGGATCCACCGCCTGACGCTATTGGTCGCCGAACTCACCGAAGAGCGCGACCATCTGAAAAAGAAAGTCCAGCACTTGACCATCGCGCTTGCCGAGGCGCGCGGCGGGACGGCCTGAGGCGGAATAGCGATCCGCCCGAATCGCGGCGATCGCGCCATTCATGGACCATCGGCGGCAAGGCGCGATTTTCCTTACACTACAGGAATCCAGCCAATAAAGCCGAGCCGTGGAAGACATCGTCCAGCTGCGCCCTGAAGGTTTGTACTGTCCAGCGGGGGATTTCCATATCGACCCCTGGGGGCCGGTGGCGCGCGCCGTCATCACGCACGGCCATGGCGATCATGCCCGGGCCGGCATGGGCCAGTACCATACCTCGCGCAGCGGCCTGCCCATTCTGCAATGGCGTTTGCGGGAACAGCAATTCCACTGCCATGATTATGGCGAGGTATTCCAGCTGGGCGATGCGCGGGTATCGCTGCATTCCGCCGGCCATGTGCTGGGATCGGCGCAGGTGCGCATAGAGGCCCGCGGCGGCACGTGGGTGGTTTCGGGCGACTACAAGCGGCAAGCCGACCCGACCTGCGAACCTTTCGAAGTGGTGCCCTGCGATACCTTTATCACGGAATCCACCTTCGGCCTGCCGATCTACCGCTGGCCGGACACCGCCGAAGTCGTCCGCGACATCGTGCGCTGGCGCGATCATTGCGCCGCGCGCGGCCAGGCCGCGATACTGTATTGCTACGCGCTGGGCAAGGCGCAACGCGTGCTGGCCGAGCTGATGGCGCACACCGACAAGCCGGTGCTGCTGCACGGCGCCATTGCGGCTGGCGTGGAAATCTATCGCCGCGCCGGCATTTCCATGATCCGGACACGGCTGGCCGGCGAAACGCCTGCCGCGGCGGATTTCGCCGGCGAGCTGGTGCTGGCGCCGCCGTCGGCGGCGGGCAGCGCCTGGCTCAGGCGCTTCGGCGGCGCGCAGCAAGGCTTTGCATCGGGCTGGATGCGGGTGCGCGGCAACCGCCGGCGCCGCAACATGGATCGCGGCTTCGTCATTTCGGACCATGCCGACTGGCCCGGTCTGATGCGCACCATACGCGACACGGGCGCCCGCCGCGTCATCGTCACGCATGGCGATACACGCGCACTGGTGCGCGCGCTCAATGAAGACGGCATCGCCGCCGAAGCGCTGGCGACCCAGTTTGGCGAGGACGACTGAAACCAATATGGAACGCTTCGCTCTTCTTTACCAGGAACTCGACCGCAGCACCGCCACCCTGGACAAGCGCGCCGCGCTGGTAGGCTACTTTCGCGATGCGCCGCCGCGCGACGCCGCATGGGCGCTATACCTGCTGTCGGGTGGAAAGATCACCAGCCCGAAACGCAAGATCGCCACCACGTCCGAGCTGCGCGCGTGGGCTGCCGCGGCGGCCGGCATGTCGGATTGGCTGGTGCAGGAAAGCTATGAGCACGTCGGCGACCTGGCCGAGACCCTGGCCCTGCTGCTGCCTGATCCCGTCTTCCCCAGGGTGGATATTTCGCTGGCGGATTGGATCGAATTGCGCCTCCTGCCCGTCGCCAACGACGCGCCGCTGGTCCGGCAGGAAGCCATCACCGATGCCTGGCGCAGCCTGCCGCTGGCGCAACGGCTGCTGTTCAACAAGCTGCTGACCGGCTCCCTGCGCGTGGGCGTATCCAGGCGGCTGGTGCAGCAGGCCCTCGCGGAACTTTCGGGCATAGACATCGCCCGCATAGCCCAGCGCATGCTGGGCGCATGGCTGCCGTCCCCCGCTTTCCTGCGCGACTTGCTCACGCCGGAAACATTGCCCACGGACAGCCAGCAGCCCTACCCTTTTTTCCTGGCCTCGCCCCTGGAAAGCCAGGCCAGCGCGCTCGGCCATATCGCAGACTGGATGCTCGAATGGAAATGGGATGGAATCCGGCTGCAGGTGCTCAAGCGGCGCGGCGGCGTAGCGCTCTGGTCCAGGGGCGAAGAACGCCTCGACGGGCGCTTTCCCGAAATCGAGGCAGCCGCGGCGCAACTGCCGCGGGACTGCGTGCTCGATGGTGAATTGCTGGCGTGGCGCGATGACGAGGACACTCCGCTACCCTTCGCCGCGCTGCAGACCCGGATTCAAAGGCTGAAGCCGGGTCCCAGAACACTGCAGCAAGCGCCTGTCCAGGTAATGCTCTATGACCTGCTGGAGCTGGACGGCGAAGACTGGCGGCCGCGGCCGCAGCGCGAGCGCCGTCTTGCGCTGGAAGAGCTGCTGGCGGCAGGCCCCCGCGACTCCCCCTTGCGCCTGTCGCCGCTGGTGGGCGCGGCCGATTGGCACGAAGCGGCGCTGCTACGCGCCGGCGTGCGCGAGCGCGGCGTGGAAGGCCTGATGCTCAAGCGCCAGACCGCGCCCTACCAGGCCGGCCGGCGGCGCGGCGATTGGTGGAAATGGAAAATCGACCCGCTGACGATAGATGCGGTGCTGTTGTACGCCCAGCCCGGCCACGGGCGGCGCAGCACCCTTTATACCGACTATACATTCGGGCTGTGGAACGAGCAGGCCCTGACGCCGGTCGCCAAGGCCTATTCCGGCTTGAGCGACCCGGAGATACTGGAACTGGACCGCTGGATACGCGCCCACACGCTGGAACGCTACGGGCCGGTGCGGTCGGTCGAGCCCCGTCATGTCTTCGAGCTGGCGTTCGAAGCGGTCAATCTGTCCCGGCGGCACAAGTCCGGCATTGCCGTGCGCTTCCCGCGCATACTGCGCTGGCGGCATGACAAGTCCGCGGCGCAGGCGGACCAGCTGGAAACCCTGAAAGCCCTGGCGAAGTAAGGAAAACGGGCCGGCGCGCCCATTGCCGCAAGGCCCTCGGGCGGGCGGCCGCCTTAGTCGTCGAAGGTTTCGTGGGCGGCGCTGGCGCCACGCCGCCAGTAGCTGGCGGCCCGTATGCGCGACTTGTCCAGCCCGCGTTCATGCACCAGATACTGGCGTATGCCCCGGATGGACGCAAACTCGCCGGCGGCCCATACATAGCCATCGCCATCGGGAAGCTGAAGCCGGCGAACCGCGCGTTCCAGAGCGCTTATTCCGTCGGCGGGGTCGACGGCGCAATGCACCCACTGGATGCTCGCATCCGCACGGGTTTCGAGCTCGATCTGGGCGCCGGGATGCCCTGTTTCGATGACGGCCAGTACACGCTTGCCTTCGGGCAGCTCGGCCAGCCTGCGGCCAATGGCCGGCAGCGCCGACTCGTCCCCGATCAATAGATGCCAGTCGAATTCCGGCGGAATGACGAAGGAGCCGCGCGGCCCGGCAATGCCGGCGTACTGGCCCGCGGCGGCTTGAGCGGCCCAGGTCGCCGCGGGGCCGCTGCCGTGCAACACGAAATCAATGTCGAGTTCGCGCGCCGCTGGATCGTATCGGCGCGGCGTGTAATCCCGCGCAATCGGACGCGGCTCTCCTTCGGGGAAAACCGGCCCTTGCGGACCAATGACAGGCAATACGGGCCGGACGCCTGGCGAAGGCGGCAAGAACAGTTTGACATGGTCATCGAACGACGCCGATATGAAATCGGCCAAGTCGTCTCCGGTGAAGGTTACGCGCACCAGCGACGGCGCAAGCCGCGACACGCGCAGCACCTGCAACATCCGCGTCTTGAGAGGATGGCGAACTTTCTGCAGCGCCAATCGTCCAGGGTTCATTAAAGCATTCATATGGTGGTTCCTAAATAGATCGGGAAGGCGCAGCGGCGTCGCCCAGGATTTCGGACGCCGCGCGTTCGAGGACCGCGGCGATCCGCCGTTGCTCGGCGGCGGAGGCGTCGGTACGCCGCAGCAAGGCTGTCTTCAAGGCCCGGCGCGCGGCGACGAACTCAGGCAGCCACCCGTCGGCCTCGACCGCGGCGCGGTCGGTAGCCGCTTCGTCGTTCAGGGCCTGCTTCACCCAGGCCATTTTCCGCGCCATATGCTTGAGGCCGGCGAAGAGCAGTTCGACGCGGTCGCGATTGGCTTCCAGGTGGAGGCGTCCCGGTTCGGCAAGATGGTAGCGCTTGCGGTTTCCGTGCGCCTCTATCGTCGCGTAATCGAGTTCTTCGAGATACGTCAGCGCGGGGTAGACCATGCCCGGGCTGGGGCTGTAAAAGCCATTGGACCGGGCGTCCAATTCCTTGATGAGCTCATAGCCGTGGCTGGGTCGCTCTTCCAGCAGGGCCAGCAGCATCAATTGCAATTCGTCCGAGCCAAACTTGCGCCCGCGCGTCAGGCGCCCGCCGGCGCCATCGCCGCCCATGCCGTCGTCATCGTCCATGGCGCCCCGGCCGCCGCCGTGCCGGCCGTGGTGCCCGCGCAGCGCCAGCCATAGCGCCCGCGCGTGGGTTCCGGATATGCTGTGCTGCAATTTCATCCTGTCGTGGGTATGCATTCTTCGTCCTTTTATATCTTAAGATATGTCGTACGATAGTTTATGACGAGATGGAAGTCAAGGGGCGGGCACCGCCGGCCGGGGTGTTTTACACGCCGCTGTGTCGATATGGGAATGTGACAGTATCATTTCGGTCTTGATCACCGTCCGGTATTTGTCTTATGGCCACCCCCCGATTCTTCTGCCCCGCTGCCCTGGCGGCCAATGCCACCATCGAACTGCCGCCCGAACTGGCGCATCACGCCATACGCGTGCTGCGGCTGAAACCCGATTCGGACATCATCCTGTTCAACGGCCAGGGCGGGCAGTATCCGGCGCGGCTGCTGATCGAAGGCAAGAACGGCCTGGCAGCCGTCGGCGAGCACGACCCCGCCGAGGCCGAACTGGATGGCGACATCACCTTGGTGCAAGGCATTCCCGCCGGCGACAAAATGGATTGGATCGTGGAAAAGGCCGTGGAACTGGGCGCCAGGCGCCTCGTTCCCATTGCAGCCCAACGCAGCGTGCTGCAGCTGACGGGCGAACGATTGCGCAAGCGCATGCAGCACTGGCGCCGGATTGCGCAAGCGGCGAGCGAGCAAAGCGGCCGCAACCGCATCATGGAAATCGACGACCCCCTGCCCCTCCCGGACTACCTGGCGCAGGACGCCAGGCAACAATCAGCCGCCGCGACCCTGTTCTGCCATCCGGGCAGCCCGGATACACTGGCCCAGGCTCTTGCGCCGGGCCAGGATAGCCTGGCGCTTCTGGTGGGGCCCGAAGGGGGCTGGTCGAAAGAAGAACAGGCCGCCGTAGAGCGCCATGGCCTGACTCCCGTCAGTTTCGGCAAACGCGTGCTGCGCACCGAAACCGCCGGCCTGGCCCTGATCGCCGCCGTCAGCGCCCTGCGCGGCTGGACCTAGGGCCGCCGCCCGGAACGCGGGCTCATTCGGGCGAACGCGAGCCGGAATACGGCGTGGGCGATATCCCCGGTTCGGGGTCCGGATGCCTGCCGGCGTGCTCCACGACATAGGTAAAGCACTTTTCATTATTCGAGGCGAACTCCACCACATCGGCGCATACGCCCAGAATGGCTTGGGCATCGTCGCTGAGCGCCGGATCGCCGGAATGCAGATTATGAAACCATAAAAACATGCCTGTTTTCTGGTCCAGCAGGGTATCGCACAGGCAATCGTACAGCGCATCCAGGTTTCCGCCGAAATACTCGGGAAAATCCACGGCCTTGACGACGGCGCGCAATACAGCGGAACGACTTCTGGCCCGGTCACAATCCACCACAAAAGCAGTCATGCCCAGCGCGCCGGCGGCGACTATCACTTCGTCCCGAGAAACTGCGGAAACATCCATCAAACCGCCTTTTTGCAATTTCTTTTGCAATGACTGCGCCTGGTTCATTCTGGCGTCTCCTTGAAAAACGCTTTTACTTCTTCAATACGGCTCATGCTATCGGCTCGTCCCAAACGGATAAGCTCTTGGGTATAGCTGGCCTCGAACAACAAATATGAGATTAGCGCGCCGCCGCTGGCTTGCCTGGAATTCGACGATACACCGATAACGCGGAAAAGGGCGCGCGCAGCGCGCGGCATTTGTTCCAGGTGCGCCAGGGCGATCTCGTCCAGGGACCGGCTGGGTGTAATCGAAAAAGTGCTGACCGGACGCAACGACTGGCTTTTTAATACATTTGGTGGCAACTGCGCAAGCAGCCCGTTTATTCTTTCCATGCGCTCGACATCCATCGAGATGCTGTCCAGGAAGATATTCGACAAGGCGTGCCCGCCAATTTGCGCCAGTGTAGGGTATTTCGTGTCGACCTTGCGCTTTTCAGGATGGGTATCGTCGTTATAGCCCGTGCCTATCACGAATATTTTCTTGGCGCCCAGGTGTATCGCCGGGCTCATGGGGGCCAGCTGCCGCATCGATCCGTCGCCGCACCACGCGGTCTGGCCTCGCACCAGCATGGCCCGGGCGGGAAAGATGAATGGTATGGAACTGGATGCCAGGAGGTGATCCACCCCTATCGCGCAGGGCACGGCTTGCCGCAGCGAACGCTGCCACGGCTTGATGGTGCCGTGCGATTGGTAGAAGGTCAAATGCTCGCCCGTCGTGTAGGCGGTGGCCGTTATGGCCAGCGCATCCAGGTGGTTCCTGGAAAGGTTGTCCCGCAGGCGGTCGAAATCCAGCGTCGCGGACAACAGCTCGCCCAGCGGCTGGTTGTCGAGCAAGGATTGCGGCTGGCGATTGCGCAGGCCCGGCAGCAGCCAGCCCATGGCCAGAATGCCCAGCCACAGCAGGCCGGTGCGCAGCAGGCCCGCCGCATCGGCGCGGTACACCATGCCGGTGTGCAGGTCGCTCCACAGCTTGCGCAGGCGCTCCATTCCGGTATGTGGGTCGTCGGCGAAGCAGGCCATCGCCGCCGCATTGATGGCGCCGGCGGAGGAACCGCAGATAATCGCAAAGGGATTGGCGAAACCCGGCGCGCGGGCCGGGTCGAGGATGTCCATGATGCCCGACAGCACGCCCACCTGATAGGCGGCCCGCGCGCCGCCCCCTGTCAGGATCAGTCCGACGGGCGAACCGCTGACAGCGACCCCGTCAGCTGCTGCGGGGGGTGTTCGCATCGACAACCGTGAGAGCTGCCATGTTCACAATGCGGCGCACGGTGGAGCTGGACGTCAGGATATGGATGGGCGCGTTGGCGCCCAGCAGGAAGGGCCCCACCGCCACATTGCCGCCCGCGGCCGTCTTGAGCAGGTTGTAGGCGATATTGCCCGAATCGACGTTGGGGCATATCAGGAGATTGGCCTCCCCCTGCAATGTGGTCAACGGCATGATGCGCTTGCGCAAGGCCTCGTCGAGGGCGCAATCGCCATGCATTTCGCCGTCGATCTCGAGCCCGGGCTCGCGTTCGCGCACCAGGGCGAGAGCCGCTTGCATCTTGCTGCCCGACGACGAACTGCCGGTTCCGAAATTGGAGCGCGACAACAGGGCGACCTTGGGTTCGATATTCAGGCGCCGCATTTCAGCGGCCGCCGCCACGGTGATCTCGGCGACCTGCTCGGCGTCGGGATTGTCATTGATATGGGTGTCGGCCAGGGCTATGGTGCGCTCGGCCAGCAGCAGTATGTTCATGGCGGCGTAGATTTTGGCGCCGGGCGCCTTGCCTATGACTTCATCGATGAAGCGCAAATGGTCGGCATAGGCGCCCACGGTGCCGCACACCATGCCGTCGGCGTCGCCCAGATGCACCATCATGGCGCCGATCAGGGTCAGCCGGCGGCGCATTTCGACGCGCGCCATTTCCTTGCTGATGCCGCGGCGGCACATCAATTCCCAGTAGGTCGTCCAGTAGCGGTGGAACCGTTCATCGTAGTCCGGGTTGGTCACTTCGACATCGTGGCCCAGGCGCAGGCGCAGGCCGAATTTCTTGATGCGGTCGGCCAGCACGGCCGGACGCCCCACCAGAATGGGTTTGGCGACTTTTTCGTCGACGATGATCTGCACCGCGCGCAGGACGCGCTCGTCCTCGCCTTCGGTGAATACGATGCGCGACTTGCCGCCATCGCGCACCAGCTTCTTGGCGTCCGAGAACAGCGGTTTCATGAAGGAGCCCGAGCGATATACGAATTGCTGCAACTGCTCGGCATAGCTTTCGATATCGGCAATGGGCCGGGTGGCCACGCCGTCCTGCATGGCCGCGACCGCCACGGCCACCGCGATGCGCACGATCAGGCGCGGGTCGAAGGGCTTGGGAATGAAGTATTCAGGGCCGAAGCAGACGCCGTAAGTGCCGTAGGCGGCGGCCACCACATCGTTCTGTTCTTCCTGGGCCAGCTTGCAAATGGCAATGACGGCCGCTTTTTCCATGCCGCGCGTAATGGTGGTGGCGCCGACATCCAGGGCGCCGCGGAAAATATAGGGGAAGCACAGGACGTTATTGACCTGGTTGGGGTAATCGGAGCGGCCGGTCGCCATGACCACGTCGCCGCGCACCGCGTGGGCGTCTTCGGGAAGTATTTCGGGATTGGGATTGGCCAGCGCCAGGATCAGCGGCTTGGCGGCCATCTTGGCGACCATTTCGGGTTTCAGCACCCCGCCCGCCGACAGCCCCAGGAATACGTCGGCGCCGTCGATGACCTCGCCCAGCTTGCGGGCCGGGGTCTCCTGCGCAAAACGCTCTTTGTCGGGGTCCATGAGCGTCTTGCGGCCCTTGTACACCACCCCTTCTATATCGGTCACCCAGATATTTTCGAGCGGCAGGCCCAGGTCCACCAGCAGATCCAGACAGGCCAGGGCCGCCGCGCCCGCGCCCGACACCGCCACCTTGATTTTCTTGATGTCCTTGCCGACGACTTCCAGGCCGTTGATGAAGGCCGCGGAAACGCAAATGGCCGTGCCGTGCTGGTCATCGTGGAAGACCGGGATGTTCATGCGTTCGCGCAGCTTGCGTTCGACCGTGAAGCATTCCGGCGCCTTGATGTCCTCGAGGTTGATGCCGCCGAAAGTCGGTTCCAGGCCGGCGATGATGTCGACCAGCTTGTCGGGGTCGGTTTCGTTGATTTCGATGTCGAACACGTCGATGCCGGCAAACTTCTTGAACAGGACCGCCTTGCCTTCCATGACGGGCTTGGACGCCAGCGCGCCGATATTGCCCAGGCCCAGCACCGCCGTGCCATTGGTGATGACGCCTACCAGGTTGCCGCGCGCCGTGTAGCGGAACGCATTGGCGGGATCGGAGACGATTTCTTCGCAAGCGGCCGCGACTCCCGGGGAATACGCCAAGGCGAGGTCGCGCTGATTCGACAACTGCTTGGTTGGCGTAACGGAGATTTTGCCGGGGCGCCCGTGCTCATGGTATTCCAGAGCCGCTTTGCGAAAATTTTCTTCCATGGTGTTTTTTATAGTCTAGAGTGAGAGACAGACATTCTAGCCTTTGGACGGGGTTTAGAACATGTCTATACGCCATATAAACAACAGGCGCGCTGCCGTTCAGACATCCTGGCCGGGGTAGGGGAATACCTCGGCGGGGTCGAAAAGCGTCTTCACGCGGGCGTCCAGGTCGGCCGCGCGCGTGCCGAGTTCGTCCTGCCCGTTTTTCCGCGAGGAATAGCGTTCGGCATAGGGCGCCTCGACCTGCGGCTGCGCCTGCTCCTGGTCCAGCACTATCCATTCCACCCAGCCCAGGTCGCTGCCATGCCCCAGCAGCAGGTGCGACAGATTGGTGGTTTGCCCGGCGGCGGGCAGCAGGGCGTCGAGGCGGTAGCGGCCGGGCCAGCGCGCGGCCTGCCGGCAAGCCAGCGCATCCGGATGCGCCGCCGTCTGGAACAGGACGGGCACGAGCTGCTGCAGGCGCAAGCCGTCCAGCGGCTTTTGGTTGCGTTCGCCAAAAGGCCCCAGGTTGACGCTGGAGCCGTCGGCCAGCAGCACGCAGGCGTGCTCGATGCCGGACTTGTAGGTTTCACCGGCGTCCCAGTCGCACAGCGTGCGGTCGGCCAGCCAGGCGGCGACGGTGATGTGGCAGGGCAAGTCGGCGAACTGCCGCAGGCCGGCGGCCTCGAGCTCGCCCAGCAGGCAGCCCGGCTGTACAAACCATTTGCTGCCGCCTGGCTCGAGCCGCTGGCAGCCCGCCATATCGCGCCCCGGCTCGACCCAGAGCACGGGCTGGTCATTGAGCCTTGCGGCATGCTGCATGCCGTCCAGCGCCATCACCACCCCATATTCCGCGCACAAGGCCCTGGCCTGGTGCACATCGCTGCCCTGCCTGGGAATAAGGCGGGCGCTGCCGACGCCTTCGTGCATCTCGAATTCGAAAAACGTACCGGCCACCACGCGGCGCACGCGCTGGCAAAACGCCTCCCATGGGTTTTGGGACAAGCGCCTGCCCGTCAGAAAGGCCCGGCGAGAACGAGACTCCATTTTTTACTTCCTTTGAACGACCTTGAAAATGATCAGACGGCAATGCGGGCGCTACAATCTTGCTTTTTGCCTGAGACTGCGCCTTATGCCCCGCCTTGCCAAGCGTACTGAACAAGTGATGCCATTCTACGCTGTGGAACTCTTCAAACAGGCCAGCGCGCTGAATGCGCAGGGCCGCGATATCATCAGCCTGGGAATCGGCGAACCTGATTTTACGGCGCCGCCCCAGGTCGTTGAAACCCTGAACCGGGCCTCGCAGGCCGGGCTGAGCGCCTATACCTCGCCGGCGGGCATAGCGCCCCTGCGCGCCGCCATCGCCCTGTATTACGAGCAGCACTTCGGCGCGGCGCTCGATCCCGACCGCGTCATCGTGACCGCCGGCGCCTCGGGCGCCCTGCTGCTGGCGGCCATGGCCCTGATCGATCCGGGCGACGAAGTCCTGATGCCGGACCCGTCGTATCCGGCCAACCAGAATTTCATCACCGCGGCCGGCGGCATACCGCGGCTGATCCCCTGCTCGGCCCGGCAGCGCTTCCAGCTGGACGCGGCCGCCATACGCGAGCACTGGGGCCCGGCGACCCGCGGCGTGCTGATCGCCTCGCCCAGCAACCCGACCGGCACAACGATAGCCAGGGAGGACCTGCAAGCCTTGATAGGCGAGGTCAGGCAGCGCGGCGGCTTCGTGATCATGGACGAGATCTACCTCGGCCTGTATTACGGCGATGTCCCGCAAAGCGCCCTGACGCTGGACGACAATATCGTCATCATCAACAGCTTCTCGAAATACTTCCACATGACGGGCTGGCGCCTGGGCTGGCTGATCGCCCCGCCGCATATGGTGCCGGCCATCGAAAAGCTGGCGGCCAGCCTGGCCATCTGCGCCCCGTCCCTGGCGCAGCACGCGGCGATCACCTGCTTCGAGCCGGAAGTCATGCGCATCTATGAAAACCGGCGCCTGTCATTCAAGCAGCGCCGCGACTACCTGCTGCCCGAGCTCGAACGCCTGGGGTTGCGGGTTCCGGTCGCGCCCGATGGCGCCTTCTACATATATGCCGATATCCGCCAGCACAGCCAGGACAGCGGGGATTTTTCCCACCGGCTGCTGCACGAGGCCGGCGTGGCGGCCGTGCCCGGCAGGGATTTCGGCCCGGCGCATGCCTCTTACAGCATGCGGTTCTCGTATACGACGGGGCTGGACCGCCTGCAGGAAGCCGTGCAGCGCATGGAACGCTTCCTGGCCTGAGCGCCTCAACGCCCTATGGGGATGCCCGAAGCCAGGGCAATGCGCCGCCTTTCGGCCAGCACCTTGGCGCCATAACCGCCGTCGCTGGGCCCGGTGGCGCCCACGTAGCAGGCCAGGCCGCCCTCTTCCGAACCGCGGCGCTTGATGCAGTCGCGCAGGATTTGCGAACCCACGCGGATATTGGCTATCGGATTGAGCGCGGCGATGGAGCCTTCGTTGAAGGCATCGAATTTTTCCTTGTGGACCTTGGTCATCACCTGCATGAGGCCTTGCGCGCCCACATGGCTTTCGGCGTAGGGGTTGTAGCGGGACTCAATCGCGATCACCGCCAACAACAGCTGGGGATCCAGCTTGGTTTCATTGCCGACCAGGAATGCCGTATTGATCAGCGCCCCGGCCACGCTATGAGCGATTTTGTACTTGCGCGCGATATAGCTGCGCAAGGCCTGCGCCTGGGCCGGGGTGACACCCGCGATGGGCTGCCCCGCCATCGAGGCGCTCAAGGCCTTGCTGAAATTGGGCGGGGCGGCCACGGGCGGCGGCGCCGGTTTCACGGCCGGGGGCGGCGCCGGCCCCCCGGCGGGCGGCGCCGCGGGCGGCGGCTCGGCATCGTCCGCGTCGAAGTCCTCGCCCCCCAGGAATATCCCGCTCTGGTCCGCGCCCAGCGTAGCGAACACATCGCCCTTGAGCCCGTCGGGGCGCAGGACCAGCACCAGCGCCGCGTGCACTTGCCTGGCCTGCTCGCGCAAAGAGGGCACCGTGGCGCTGAGCGCCAGGGTGACCAGCACGGCGATCCCCAAGTAGACGGCGCAGACATGCATGAGCTCGCCCATCTGATACATTGCGCCGCGCGCCGAACGGCTTACCAGACTGCCGGAACCAATCACGGCCATTGCGCCCCTTTCGATGAAATAATGAGACTCGATGTTAACCTTAGCCTGTCGTACTAATGTAACCTGATCGGCGAACTCTGTGAAATACCGTGACCTAAGAGACTTTATCGCGCAACTGGAAAGCGCGGGCGAACTCAAGCGCCTGACGGCTCCCGTATCGACGGATCTCGAAATGACCGAGATCAGCGACCGCGTGCTGCGCGCGGCGGGCCCGGCCCTGCTGTTCGAACACCCCATGCATAATGGATCGCGCGCCGCCATACCGGTGCTGACCAACCTATTCGGCACGCCCAGGCGGGTCGCCTGGGGGATGGGCGCCGAAGACGTCGGCGCCCTGCGCCAGACCGGCGAATTGCTGGCGTCCCTGCGCGAACCCGAGGCGCCCCGCGGCCTGCGCGACGCGCTGGCCAAAGTGTCCATGCTCAAGGCCGCCCTGTGGGACATGAGCCCCAAGTCGGTCAAAGGCGCGCCCTGCCAGGATATCGTCCTCGAAGGCGACGATGTCGACTTGAACCAGATTCCGCTGCAACGCTGCTGGCCCGGCGACATCGCCCCGCTGCTGACATGGGGGCTGGTGATCACCCGCGGCCCCAATGCCAAGCGCCAGAACCTGGGCATCTACCGCCAGCAGCTCATAGGCCGCAACAAACTCATCATGCGCTGGCTGTCGCATCGCGGGGGCGCCCTGGACTTTCGCGATCATGCCCTGGGCAATCCCGGCGCGCCCTTCCCCATTGCCGTGGCGCTGGGGGCGGATCCGGCGACCATACTGGGGGCCGTGACCCCGGTGCCCGACAGCCTTTCGGAATATCAGTTCGCCGGCCTGCTGCGCGGCTCGCGCACCGAAGTCACCCGGGCGCTGGGCAGCGACCTGTCCGTCCCCGCCTACGCCGAAATCGTCCTCGAAGGCCATATATTGCCCTCGTCGGACCCGCGCGCCATCGAGCCGGCAGTGCCGGACGGCGCTTCGGGGCCGCCCGCCAGCGGCTATGAAATGGCGCTGGAAGGGCCATACGGCGACCATACCGGCTATTACAATGAAAAAGACTGGTTTCCCGTCTTCACGGTCGAGCGCATCACCATGCGCCGCAATCCCATCTACCACAGCACCTATACGGGAAAGCCGCCAGATGAGCCCGCCATACTGGGCGTCGCCCTGAACGAAGTCTTCGTGCCGATACTGAAACGAACCTTCCCCGAGATCGTGGATTTCTATCTGCCGCCCGAAGGGTGCAGCTACCGCCTGGCGGTCGTGTCCATACGCAAGCAATACCCCGGCCACGCCAAGCGCGTGATGTTCGGCATATGGAGCGTATTGCGCCAGTTCATGTACACGAAATTCATAGTCGTGGTGGACCACGATATCGATACCCGGGACTGGAAGGAAGTGATCTGGGCCATGACTACCCGCATGGACCCGGTGCGCGATACCCTGCTGGTCGAGAACACACCCATCGACTACCTGGATTTCGCCTCGCCCGTGTCCGGCCTGGGCGGAAAGATGGGCATGGATGCCACCAACAAATGGCCGGGCGAAACGCAACGCGAATGGGGCACGCCCATACACATGGACGCCGCCGTCAAAACGCGGGTGGACGCCATGTGGGGCGAATTGGGATTGTAAGGCGGAGGCGCCGGCTATTTCTTCATGGCGCGCGCGACCTGCCAACTGAGCAGCAGGCCGGCGCCTATGCGCCACAAACGCCGGCGCTTGCCTATGCCGGTAAGCAGCGCCGAGGCGCCGGACGCCAGCAAAGGATATTGCCGGCTCAGCGCCAGCGCCTGGAATAGCCAGTCGGAAGGTTTCCTGGAAGACAGCCGCGGAAACAGCGCATGCATGAGCGCCGCCGGCCTCATGGACTGGCTCAGCCCATTGAGGTCGCGCGCCAGGCTTTGGCGCTCCAGCGCGGCGCGGGCGCGCATTAGTTCGACTTGCAAGGCCCGTTCTTTGGCGGACAAGGATTTTTTCATCGCAGATCCCTGCTCGAGGACTGTTCAAATGACTGCCCGGACGGCGAAGACGGCTCGCGCAAGCGCTCCAGCAGGCTCAGATCGCGGCGCAACTCGTCCACCGTGGCGGCAAACGGGATGGGCGCGAAAAGCAGCTTGCTGCGCACCGCCAGGAACAAGCCGCAGCCCAGCAAGCCATAGAACAGCGCCAGCAGCCCGAGGGCGACATAGCGCTGGTCCGTGGGCCAGAAATACAAGGCTACGGCGATAGAAAAGACCAGAACCGCCAGGGTCAGGAAGAGCAGCGCCCCGAACGCCATGCCCAGAATGGTGATGAGATGCGCCTTCTGCCCTGCGGCTTCCAGCGAAAACAGCTCAAGTCGGGTGCGTACGATGGACAGCAATGTGCATGCCAGTTCGCCAACGGATTGTCGGAGCGCCATGGTGTGCCCTTTGCTTTAACGGCGGCAGATAAGCGCACCGATCAGCACGCCAGCCAGCCCAGCCATGCCTATCGCCTGCCAGGGGTTGTCATGGACATAATCGTCGGTGACGCGGGCCGCGCGGCGGCCGCGTTCCAGCAAGGCGTCCTGCGTGTCGTATAGGGCTTCGCGTGTGCGGCGCAGGGACTGCATGGCGCTTTCCCGCAATTCCGCGGCTTTGTCGCCCGTCGATGAAGCCGCTTCGCGCAGCAGTTTCTCGGCGTCGTCCAGGCTGGCCTTGACGCTGTCGATGAATTCCTCTTCTGTTGCTGCTACATTTTTCTTTGTCGCCATGATCAGCTCCTAATCAAGATTGGGTTAGTACAACGATGGAGTAACTTTTAATGCCCACTAGCGGAGTTTGGTCACCTCGACCACGGACGCCACCCCGCTCTGTTCGCTTTCCTGCTTCATGACCATATGCACATCGGGGCAGAACCAGTCGGTAACCGCCGAGGTCATGCCGGGCACGGGAAGCACCAGGCCATTGAAAGACGCCTGGGTCGGATCGGTAATGCGTGTATAGCGGATGGGCCAGCAGGACTGGCTGCCGGTGGCGGTTTGTATGGTTTGACGCTCGCCCACTTTCTTGAGCCCGGTATTGACCACGATCGGCTGGGTTTGCACGGCCTTGTGATCGACATTGATCTGGAAGCGCATCGCCGGAAAGGTTTGCCCGGCCTTGGTGACCGGCGCGCCATAGGCGAACAGGCCCAGCATGCGCAAATCGAACTTGCCATTGACGGGCTCGCGCTTGCCCTGGGCATCGCGCCGCTCGAAGGAGGCCTTGCCGCTCTTCACGGCCATCCAGTAATCCAGGGACGACTTGCCGGGGGGCAGGCCGGCCAGGCCGAAAGTGGCAGTGCCTTGCACCCGGGCCTCGCAGCTGTCGGCGCCGTCCTTGCGGACGTCGGAAAAGCTCAGGTCGGCGCCTAACTGCATGCCGCCCGATCCGCTGAGCTGGGCCTGGCCGCCGTCGTGCATGAAGGGCGCTTCGCAGAGCCCGGCGTAAGCCGCGGTTGACGTAAGCGCCAAAGCCAGCAGTGCACTGCTCGAATACTGGATAAAACGCATAAGCATTGCCTCTAGGGTATGGCTGAACTTCATACTACCGCATTTACTATGGCCGGTTTAGACAAAAGACAAACAAACGTAAGGAAACATGAGGTACTGTTGCACCGCCCGGCCGCGCCGGCGCCTCATGCGTCCTTCTGGCGCGTGCCGAAAATGCGGTCGCCGGCGTCGCCCAGGCCAGGGATGATGTAGCCCTTGCCGTCCAGGTGGCTGTCTATCGAAGCCGTGTAGATATGCACATCGGGATGGCGCGCCTCGACAGCCCGTATGCCTTCCGGCGCCGCCACCAGGACGAGGGCGCGCACATTGACGCAGCCGGCTTTCTTCAACAAATCTATGGTGGCGACCATGGACCCGCCGGTCGCCAGCATGGGATCGACGATCAGGGCCAGGCGCTGGTCCAGCTGGCCCACCAGGCGCTCCAGATAGGCCTGGGCCTGCAGGGTTTCTTCGTTGCGGGCAATGCCGACCGCGCTGACTTTCGCGCCCGGAATCAGGCTGAGCACGCCGTCGAGCATACCTATCCCGGCGCGCAGGATGGGCACCACCGTCACTTTCTTGCCCGCCAGCTTCTCGACATCGACGGCCCCGCACCAGCCTTCGATGCTGGCCGGCTCCAGGGGCAGGTCCTTGGATGCCTCGTAGGTCAGCAAAGCGGCGATTTCCTGGGCCATTTCGCGGAAATTTTTCGTGCTCAGGTCGGCGCGGCGCATCAGCCCCAGCTTGTGGCGTATCAAGGGATGGCGGATTTCATGTATGGGCATAAAGCTTCCTGCAAAAAAAATGTGGATACATTCTGCGCCGGCTAGCGCGCGGCCAGCCAGCTGACCAGGGCATCGTCAAAGGCGCGCACGCCCGCCGAACGCTCGTCGTTGACGATGCTCACCAGGATGTAGCGCTTGCCGCTGGCGCCGAGCACATAGCCCGCCAGCGCGCGCACATCGCGCAATGTGCCGGTTTTGAGATGGGCCATGCCCTTGACTTCGTCATTGCGCAGGCGCCGCCGCACCGTCCCGTCCACGCCGGAAATCGCCAGCGAAGAAATGAATTCAGGCATCAGCGGCGACCGCCAGGCGGCATCGAGCATGCCCGCCAGCCCATCGGCCGTCACGCGCCCTTCGCGCGACAGGCCGGCGCCGTTGTCCAGGACCCAGCCGCGCGTGTCCACCCTCTGCCCGTTCAGGACGGCAAGCGTGGCGCTCGCCCCGCTTTGAGGCGTGGCGCCCTCGCCCATGCGCTCGGCGCCCAGCGTAAGGAACAAGGTCCGCGCCATGACGTTATTACTTTGCTTGTTGATCTGGCGTATGGTGTTGGCCAGGCTTTCGGATTCGTGCCACACCACCGGCTCGGCGCCGGCCGCGACCTTGCCGTCCCGCAGCCCCTTGGCCAGCGTGCCGCCCAATTCCTTCCACAACATCTGGAACAGCGCGGAAAAGTAATCCGGCTGCGACAAGGCCAGCCGATAGACGCTGAATTCGCCGCAGGACCCGGCCGCCGTGCCGCTGACGTTCACCACGATGTCCCGGCCCGCCGGCACTATCTGCGTGGCAATGGAGGGCGACCCCGGGCAAGCCACATTGCTCCATTTGATGTCGCCGTTTATGCGTATCCCCTGCAAGGGCGGATCGACTATCGGTATCCATTTGCGGGCCTGGCGGTCGGGCTGGAACAGCAGGCGCACCGCGCCCAGCCCCACCATCATGGCGTCCGGGCTGGCGTTGTAGGGCCGGTCGGCCGCGCCGTCGAATTCGCCCGGGTCTGTGCTTACCCGGCCGAAGCGCGACCGGTCGACCACGACTTCGGTCAGATTCTTGATGCCGCGCAAGCGCAATTCGCGCAGCAGCCCCCACAAGTCCTCTATGGTAAGCAGAGGGTCGCCCCCCGCTTTCAGGTACAAGGGCCCGGCCAGGCTGCCCTGGGCGTCGATCTGGCCGCCGCCCTTGGCGTGGAACGCCGTGCGCCAGGTATAGTCGGGCCCCAGCCCCGACAAGGCGCTCCAGGTCGTCACCATTTTCATGACCGAGGCGGGATTGCGCGGCGTCGAAGCGTTCATGGCCATCAGGCGAGGCCCGCCGATTTCCTGGACGACCAGGGAAAGCGAGCTGTCGGGCAGGCGCGTGGCGCGCCATGATTTTTCCAGATCGGCGGGCAAAGCCTGCGCCAGCGCCTGCGTGGCGAACAGGAATGCCGCCGCGCAGGCCAGGCCGCCGGCGCCCCGCCAGCCGTTCTTTTTCATGAGATCAACCCCTAGCCGCGGCGCCCACAAGGACATGATGCTTCGTTCCCCGAAAAAGTATCAGCATAACCAAAGAAGGCCGGCTTGGTATGGGGTTTGGGCATAAATCCCGCGCAACAGCTTAAAATACCGCACAAATCTCATTCCGGGCGCGTGCCGCGCCCCCATCAAAGACATCCGCGTGAACCCTAGCCTTGAACTTTCCCAGTTCAATTACGAACTGCCACAAGAACTTATCGCCCAATCGCCCGCCGCGCAGCGGGTCGAAAGCCGCCTGCTGCACCTGGACCGCAGGGGGTCCCTGCACGACCGGCAGTTTGTCGACCTGCCCAGCCTGCTGCGGCCCAAGGACCTGCTGGTGTTCAACAACACCCGCGTCATCAAGGCCAGGCTGCTGGGCCGGAAAGCCAGCGGCGGCAAGGTCGAGGTCCTGGTCGAACGCGTGACCGGGGCCAGCACGGCGCTGGCGCACGTGAAGGCCAGCAAATCGCCCAAAGCCGGCGGCAAGCTGATCCTGGCCGGCGCCTTTGCCGCCACGGTGCTGGGCCGCGAAGGCGAGCTCTTCGAACTGGAATTCCCCGGGCGCGTGCTGGATTTGCTGGAGCAATACGGCGCCACGCCGCTGCCGCCGTATATCGAACACGCCGCCGGGCAGGACGACGACGAACGCTACCAGACCGTGTACGCCCGCGAGCCGGGCGCCGTCGCGGCGCCCACGGCCGGCCTGCACTTCGACCAGGCCATGCTGGAGCAGCTCGCCGGCCTGGGCATCGCCCAGGCTTTCGTCACCCTGCACGTAGGCGCCGGCACCTTCCAGCCGGTGCGCGCGCAGCGACTGAGCGAACATGTCATGCATGCGGAACGCTATAGCGTTCCGCCCGAAACCATCGAACTGCTGCGGGCTACGCGCGCCGCGGGCGGCCGCGTGGTGGCCGTAGGCACGACCAGCGTGCGGGCGCTGGAATCCGCCGCCCTGCAGGCGTCCGCGGCCGGCGCGCCCGGGCCCATCGAAGGCGATACGCGGCTGTTCATTACGCCCGGCTACCAATTTTCCTGGGTGGACGCCCTGCTCACCAACTTCCATCTGCCGCAATCGACCCTGCTCATGCTGGTGTCGGCACTGGCAGGCATGGAGCCCATTCAGCGCGCCTATGCGCACGCTGTCCAATCCCGGTATCGCTTCTTCAGTTACGGCGATGCCATGTTCATAGAATCTCCTTAAGCAATGACCGGTATACAGTTCAAGCTGCTGGCCACGGACGGCGCGGCGCGGCGCGGCCAGATCACTCTCAGTCACGGCGTGGTCGAAACGCCGATATTCATGCCAGTGGGAACCTACGGCAGCGTCAAGGCCATGCTGCCGCACGAGCTTGAAGAGATCGGCGCGCAAATCGTACTGGGCAACACATTCCATTTGTGGCTGCGCCCGGGAACCGAGGTCATGGAAAAGCATGGCGGCCTGCACGGCTTCATGCAGTGGAACAAGCCCATACTGACGGATTCGGGCGGCTTCCAGGTGTTCAGCCTGCACGGCATGCGCAAGATCACCGAAGAAGGGGTCAAGTTCGCCTCGCCCATCGACGGCGCCCGCCTGTTCCTGACACCCGAGGAATCCATGCGCATCCAGCGGGCGCTCAATTCGGACATCGCCATGGTGTTCGACGAGTGCACGCCCTACACCATCGATGGGCGCCCGGCCACCAGCGAAGAAGCGGCCGCATCGATGCGCATGTCCCTGCGCTGGGCCAGGCGTTCGCGCCAGGCCTTCCAGCAGCAGGAGAATCCCAACGCGCTGTTCGGCATCGTGCAGGGCGGGATGTTCGAGCAACTGCGCGACGAGTCGCTGGCCGGCCTGCTGGACATCGGCTTCGAAGGCTACGCAATAGGCGGGCTGTCGGTGGGGGAGCCCAAAGAAGACATGATGCGCGTGCTGGCCCACGTGGCGCCGCGCCTTCCGGAGCATGCGCCGCGCTATCTGATGGGCGTGGGCACCCCCGAAGACCTGGTCGAGGGAGTCAGCCGCGGCGTGGACATGTTCGATTGCGTCATGCCCACCCGCAACGCCCGCAACGGCTGGCTGTTCACCCGCTTTGGCGATATCAAGATACGCAATGCCCGCTACCGCGACGATACCCGGCCATTGGAGCCCGGCTGCTCCTGCCACACCTGCCGCCATTTCTCCAGGGCCTACCTGCATCACCTGCAGCGGGCCAAGGAAATCACCGGTTCGCGGCTGAATACATTGCATAATTTGCATTTTTACCTGACTATCATGCAGGAAATGCGCGATGCCATAGCCGCCGGGCGTTTCGAGGCATGGCGCGCGCAATTCGCCCGCGATCGCGCACGCGGTATCGAATAGGCAAGATATCGCTACAATACAAAGTTACCCAAACACCTCAGGAGTACCCGATGGCCGCTATTGACACCTTGAAACTGATAACCGCCCAGGCCGCAGCCGGCGGCGGAGAAAACGCCTTGATGGGCATGCTGCCCATCATCCTGATGTTCGTGATTCTTTACTTTCTGATGATACGCCCGCAAATGAAGCGCCAGAAAGAACACCGCAACATGGTGGCGGCGCTGGCAAAGGGCGACGAAGTGATCACCTCGGGCGGGATGCTGGGCAAGGTTACCAAGGTAAGCGACAGCTACGTCACTATCGAAATCAGCACCCTGGCCGACAAGCCAGTCGAAACGATACTGCAACGCACTGCCGTGACCTCGGTTCTGCCCAAGGGCACCATCAAGGCGCTCTGATTCGATGTGCGCGCCCCGGACACCGCTCCGGGGTTCTTTTCCCGCTTTAGTTTTTGACCGACGATGAACCGTTATCCTCTCTGGAAATACCTCACCGTAGCAGTCGCCCTGGTAATCGGCATACTGTATACGCTACCCAATTTTTTTGGGGAATCCCCCGCGGTGCAGGTCGCCGGCGCCAAGTCCACCGTCAAGGTGGACAATAACGTGCTCAATCGGGTCGAAGACATACTGAAAAGCGGCAACATCACCCCCACCGGCGCCTATTTCGAGCAGAACGGTCCCGTGGGAACCGTCAGGGCGCGCTTCGAGTCCACCGATGTCCAGCTCAAGGCCAAGGACCTGATCGAGAAGACGCTCAATCCCAACCCGGCCGACCCCGATTACACGGTGGCCCTGAATCTGTTGCCCGCGTCGCCGAATTGGCTGGCAACGCTGGGCGCGAACCCTATGTACCTGGGCCTGGACCTGCGCGGCGGCGTGCATTTCCTGCTGCAGGTCGACATGCACGGCGCCCTGACCGGACGCTATGATTCGCTGGCCAGCGATGCGCGCAATACCTTGCGCGAAGCCAAGATCAAGGTCGCCAGCGTGGACCGCAGCGACCTGTCCATCGTCTCATCCTTTGACAGCAGCGACGACCGCAGCGCCGCGGCCTCTGAGCTGCGCCGCACGATGCCCGACATGGTGTTCACCAATAGCGGCGAAAACGGCGGCAAGTACATCCTGACCGGCAAGCTGACGGAAGCGGCGGTCACGCAGGTCCAGGGCAATGCCTTGAAGCAGAACATCACCACGCTGCATAACCGGATCAACGAACTGGGCGTGGCCGAGCCCATCATCCAGCAACAGGGCGCCGACCGCATCGTGGTGCAACTGCCCGGCGTGCAGGACGTCGCCAAGGCCAAGGAAATCCTGGGCCGCACCGCCACGCTGGAAATCCGCATGGTCGACGACTCGCCCACCGCCATTGCCGCCCTGAACGCCGGCACGGTGCCTTTCGGCCTGGAACGCTATACCGACCGCGACGGCCGCCCCTTGCTGCTGCGCCGCCAGGTGATACTCACCGGCGAAAACCTGCAGGACGCCCAGCCCGGCCGCGACCAGCAGACCCAGCAGCCTTCCGTCAACCTGACGCTGGACGCCAAGGGCTCGCGTATTTTCCGCGACGTGACCCGCAACAACATCAACAAGCGCATGGCCATTGTCCTGTTCGAGCAGGGCAAGGGCCAGGTCGTCACCGCGCCGGTCATCCGCAGCGAAATCCCGGGCGGCCAAGTGCAGATCACCGGCAGCATGACCGCCCAGGAAGCCGCCGACACATCGCTGCTGCTGCGCGCCGGCGCGCTGGCCGCCCCGATGGAGATCATCGAGGAACGCACCATAGGGCCGAGCCTGGGCGCGGACAACATCGCCAAGGGCTTTTATTCGACGCTGTACGGCTTTATCGCGATCGCTGTCTTCATCATCGTTTACTACCGCCTTTTCGGCGTGTTCTCCACGCTGGGGCTGGCCTTCAACGTGCTGCTGCTGCTGGCCGTGCTGTCCATGCTGCAGGCCACCCTTACCCTGCCGGGCATTGCCGCCATTGCGCTGACGCTGGGCATGGCCATTGACTCCAACGTGCTCATCAACGAGCGGATACGCGAAGAGCTTCGGGCGGGCTTGCCGCCGCAGCAAGCCATACACCTGGGTTTCGAACGGGCCTGGGGCACCATTCTGGACTCCAACTTGACGACGCTGATCGTCGGGCTTTCGCTGCTGGCCTTCGGCACCGGCCCGGTACGCGGCTTCGCCGTGGTGCACTGCATAGGCATTCTGACGTCGATGTTCTCGTCGATAGTGGGCGTCCGCGCCCTGGTCAACCTGTGGTATGGCAGCAAGCGCAAGCTGCAGACTGTTTCCATAGGCCAGATCTGGAAGCCCAAGCAGGATTGAGCCGCAGCGCGGCGCGTGTGTGCGCGCCGCCCATTCATCAAATTCAGGCAAGAAAGAAACATGGAATTTTTCCGCATCCACCGCACCATTCCCTTCATGCGCCACGCGCTGGTGCTGAACCTGATCAGTCTTCTCACGTTCGCCGCCGCGGTCTTTTTTATTGCCACGCGTGGCTTTCACCTATCGATCGAGTTCACCGGCGGCACGGTCATGGAGGTCCACTACGCCGAGGCGGCGCAGGTGGACGATATCCGCAGCGCTGTGGATTCGCTGGGATATACCGACTTCCAGGTGCAAAATTTCGGCACGTCGCAGGATGTGATGATCCGCCTGCCGCTGCGCACGGGTGAAACATCGGCGACGCAAAGCGATTCGGTGGTCGCCGCCTTGAAGGCCAGGCACCCGGATGCGGAGCTGCGCAGGGTCGAGTTCGTCGGCCCGCAAGTGGGGCAGGAGTTGGTCCACAATGGCCTGATGGCGCTGTTATGCGTGGTTATCGGGATCATGCTGTACCTGGCGTTTCGCTTCGAATGGAAATTTGCGGTGGCGGGGGTGGTGGCCAATCTTCACGATGTGGTGATCATCCTGGGCTTCTTCGCGTTCTTCCAGTGGGAGTTTTCTCTGCCGGTGCTGGCGGGCGTGCTGGCGGTGCTGGGGTATTCGGTGAACGAGTCGGTGGTCATCATGGACCGGATCCGTGAAAACTTCCGCAAGCAGCGCAAGGCGTCGGTGCAGGAAGTGATCAACAGCGCGATTACGCAGACGATTTCACGGACTGTCATCACGCACGGGTCGACGCAGATGATGGTGCTGTCGATGCTGTTCTTTGGCGGCCCCACGCTGCATTATTTCGCGCTGGCGCTTACCATCGGGATCTGGTTCGGGATTTATTCTTCGGTATTCGTTGCGGCGGCGATCGCGATGTGGCTGGGGGTCAAGCGCGAGGATATGGTCAAGACTGTCAAGAAGGACGACCCCAGCGCTGAAATAGGTTGAGCGGTTTAGTTTATTTAGTGGGTTTGTTATTGGTTTTTACCTGCTGCTGGTTTTTTGTCTGTCCTCTGGCCGGTGTTCTTTGCGCTGCGCTGATGCGGACGCGGGTTTCTTGACACGCCGCTGTCGCTGATGTGGCTGCGGTTCTTCTTAACACGCCGCGGTCGCGCATCGGTACTTGTCTTTAATACGCCGCGGTCGCGCATCGGTGATTGTCTTTAATACGCCGCTGGCGCGCATCGGTGATTGTCTTTAACACGCCGCTGGCGCGCATCGGTGATTGTCTTTAACACGCCGCCGCCGCGGTGGTGGAAGGTAGCGGTCCGCGTTGCCTGGTCCGGCGCCCTGCGCGCCGGACCCCGCCTCGCCTAGTTCGTCCGCGCCTTCGCGCTCCCTTCACGATCGGCTAGCTCGGCCTCGGACGGACCGCTACCTTCCACCACCGCGCCAACGGCTGCATCGCGGGTTTTGGATCTCTGCTGGGGCGGGTTGGGTGCTTGGCATTCTTGCTTCGGTTTTCGCTAGAAAGAAAGAGCTTGCACGCTCGCCCCGCGCGGGCCGCCAGCCGGCCCACTTGGGCATTGAGGCTGGTTCGGCCTACGGTGCTGGCCAGGCTACGGTGTTGTAGTCGGTGGTGTATTGCCCCGAGATCAAACGTGGCAACGACTTACCTGGACCTGTGGGACTATTATTATCTTTGTGTTTAAAGCAATGAAACCTGAGATTCTACCGATCCCAACATTCAGGCAGCGATCCAATTAACGATTTAGCGATCAAATAAATATAAGCGAGCCTCAAACCCAGTATAAGCAAGCCTCAAATCCAGCAGCCTCTCAACCCACCAGCCCGTATGCCAAAAAGGCGATCCGGCGGGGATCGACTTTTTGGCGGCACTGCAAGATCTTTGGCCAGCAGCAACTTCAACAAAAAAATGCCAAGCACCCCGCCCGCCCCAGCAGCGAAACAATTAATGATACGCAGTGGGTCGGGTCCTGGGGACCTTGTGGCGCGACGTCCGGTGCCGAGCCAACCGATCGCGAAGGTAGCCCCGTATGGGGCGGACGAGCTAGGCGGGGCGGTGCCCAGCGCGCAGGCGCTGGACCGGCAACGCGTCGCAGAACAAGGCCACCAGGAACCGGCACACGTCTTAAGAACCAATCACGTGACAGAAGAATAACGACAAAAACGCCAAGATCAAGCGCGCGTCTTAAGAACGAACAGCAACAGATCAAGAACCGGCACGCGTATTAAGAAACCACAACTTGGCGCACGCCTAAAGAACAAACCACGCTCCAGAAGAATAACGACGAAAGGCAGCATCCCACAGCAGCCACCTACAACAGCGACACGACTAAAGGTACAATCCAGGGTTTAAATCACTGCCCCCGGGATATTCACCCGTCACGGCGACTATCATGCAAGAAACCATCATCAAGCGCGCTGCAACCGCGCAGGCCCCGGCCGCCACGGCGCCCATTGCCTCGTCGCAATTCCTGATCCCCACGGAACCTGAGGCCTCATCGCAATTCCTCATTCCCGCGGAACCTGACGCCCCTCCACAACTCTTTCTCCCCACGGAGCCAGAATCCTCCGGGCAATTCCTGATTCCCACGGAACCGGAACCCGCCCCGGCCAAGACGCGCAAGCTCTTCATTCGTACCTTCGGCTGCCAGATGAACGAATACGATTCCGACAAAATGGCCGACGTGCTGCACGAAGACCAAGGGGTGGAAATCACCCAGAATCCCGAAGAAGCCGACATCATCCTGTTCAACACCTGTTCGGTGCGCGAAAAAGCCCAGGAAAAAGTCTTCTCCGACCTCGGCCGGGTGCGCCATCTCAAACAGCTCAATCCCGACCTGGTCATCGGCGTGGGCGGCTGCGTCGCCAGCCAGGAAGGCGACGCCATCGTCAAGCGCGCGCCCTATGTGGACATCGTCTTCGGCCCCCAAACCCTGCACCGCCTGCCCGACCTCATCGCGCGGCGCCGGGAATCCGGGCGCTCGCAGGTCGACATCAGCTTTCCCGAGATCGAAAAATTCGACGCCATGCCGCCGGCCCGCGTGGACGGGCCGACCGCCTTTGTGTCCATCATGGAAGGCTGCAGCAAATATTGCAGCTTCTGTGTCGTGCCCTACACCCGCGGCGCCGAAGTTTCCCGCCCGTTCGACGACGTGCTGGTGGAAATCGCCGACCTGGCCGACCAGGGGGTCAAGGAAGTGACCCTGCTGGGCCAGAATGTCAACGCCTACCGCGGCCCCATGGCCGAAGGCGCCGAGATCGCCGACTTTGCCATGCTGCTGGAATATGTGCACGAAATTCCAGGCATAGAACGCATACGCTATACGACCTCGCATCCCAAGGAAATGACCACGCGGCTGATCGAAGCCCACGGCGCCCTGCCCAAGCTGGTGCCTTTCCTGCACTTGCCGGTGCAGGCCGGCAGCGACCAGATCCTGTCGGCCATGAAGCGCGGCTACACTACGCTGGAGTTCAAGTCCATCGTTCGCCGGCTGCGCGCGGCGCGCCCCGGGCTTACGCTGTCATCGGATTTCATCGTCGGCTTTCCCGGCGAAACCGAGGCCGATTTTGAAAAAACCATGGCGCTGATCCGCGACGTCGGCTTCGATCAATCCTTCTCCTTCATCTATTCGCGCCGCCCCGGCACGCCCGCCGCCGACCTGCAGGACGACACCCCCAAAGAGCTCAAGCTCGAGCGGCTGCATCGCCTGCAGGCCTTGATCAATGAACAGGCCGCGCTCATCAGCCAGGATATGGTCGGCACCGTTCAACGCATACTCGTTGAAAAACCGTCCAAACGAGATCCCGAGGAACTGTCGGGCCGCAGCGAGAACAACCGCATCGTCAATTTCGTGGGCCAGCCCCGCCTGATCGGGCATATGGTCGACGTGCGCATCGTGCAGGCCATGACCAATACGCTCAAGGGCGAGATCGTCACCGTCGAAGCGCGCGCCCCGGAGCACGCATGACGCGAGCCGCCCGCAGCAAAGGTCCCGTAACGGTGAGGCTGGACGGCGACAATACCCACCTGGCCAATCTGTGCGGGCCGCTGGATGAAAACCTGCGCCAGATCGCGGACGGCTGGAACGTGAGCCTCAACCGCCGGGGCGACCAGGTGTCGATCACGGGCGAACAGGCCAAAGCCGCCGGCAAGGCGCTCGAGTGGTTTCATCAACGTGCCGTGCACAAAGCCCTGTCGATCGACGATATCCAGCTTGGCATGGTGGAGCTGGGCGCCGGGCGCCCGCAGGAACCGGAGCAAGTCCTCGTCGTGCCGCCAGCCATACCCGAAGTCCCATCCGTCGACGACCGCAGCCTCAGCCTGCGCACGCGCAAGGCGGACTTGCGTCCCCGCACGCCGCATCAGCACGAATACCTGAATCAGATCCAGCGCCACGACATCACCTTTGGCATAGGCCCGGCCGGCACCGGCAAGACCTGGCTGGCGGTCGCCTGCGCCATCGATGCCCTGGAGCGGGAAACAGTACAGCGCCTGGTGCTTACCCGCCCCGCCGTGGAAGCCGGCGAACGGCTGGGCTTCCTGCCCGGCGACCTGGTGCAGAAGGTCGATCCCTATCTGCGCCCCCTTTATGACGCCCTGTACGACTTGATGGGATACGACCGCGTCCAGCGCCTGTTCGAAAAACAGACCATAGAAATTGCGCCGCTGGCCTATATGCGCGGACGCACGCTGAACCACGCTTTCGTCATCCTGGACGAAGCCCAGAACACCACGCCGGAACAAATGAAAATGTTCCTGACCCGCATCGGCTTTGGCAGCAAGGCCGTCATCAATGGCGACCCCTCCCAGGTCGACCTGCCGCGCGGCCAGCTCAGCGGCTTGATTCATGCGGTCGATGTGCTGGAATCGGTGCAGGGCATCGCCACCACGCGCTTCACCAGCCGTGACGTGGTGCGCCACCCGCTGGTGGCCCGCATAGTGGATGCCTACGAGAAGGCGGCCAGCCATGAACAGGCCGGCGACCATGACGACTGACATCCCGCCCAAGGGCGCCGCGGCCGATTTTTTGCCGCCCGCGCTTTCCCTTGCTGTGCAATACGGCGCGCCCGCGCCTGAACTGCCGCGCTGGCGCCTGCGCCGCTGGGTGCGGCATGCCGTGGACGGCGTCGCGCGGGCGCGCCTGCGCGGCGGCGGCAAGCGCGGCGCCAGGCGGCCCGGCTTTGGCGCCGCCGCACTCACTCTGCGCCTGGTCGATGCGCAGGAAGGGCAGGAACTGAACCGCGCCTATCGCGGGCGCGACTATGCCACCAATGTCCTGACCTTCGAATATGGCGTGGACCCGTCCGGCACGGCCGGGGGCGATATCGTGCTTTGCCTGCCCGTGCTGCGGCGCGAAGCGGAAGAACAGCAGAAAACGCTGCTCGACCATGCCGCGCACCTGGCCGTGCATGGCGTGCTGCACGCCCTGGGCTATGACCACATCGAAGCCGGCCAGGCGCGCGAAATGGAGTCCCTGGAAATCGACATCCTGGGCAAACTGGGCATAGCCGATCCATATCGGGCATAGCGCGCCGAACTCCGATCCACGATTTCGGTTATGCTAAAACTCCGTGTAACCAGTCCCTTGGACAATGTCAGAACCTAGCTCACCCGATGCCGAGCCCCGCCCGGCGAAAACCACATCAAAAACCCTGTTTGGACGCCTTACCGCGTTCATGAGGCCCACCGAGCCCGAAGACCGCGACGATCTCAAGGCCGTCCTCGAGGCGGCCCATGACAGGCAAGTGCTGGACGGCGAATCCTACGCCATGATTTCCGGAGCCCTCGAAGTCGCCAACCAGACCGTGGCGGACATCATGGTGCCGCGCTCGAAAATGGATATGCTGGACGTCAGCAAGCCGCTGGCCGAAGTCCTGCCGGAAATCATAGAAACCGGCCATTCGCGCTTTCCCGTCTACGAAGACGACCGGGACAATATCGTGGGCATCCTGCTGGCCAAAGACCTGCTGCTGTCCATCACCAACCCCGCCATAGACTTGCGCCCGCTGGTGCGCCCCGCCGTCTTCGTTCCGGAAACCAAGCGGCTCAACGTCCTGCTGCACGACTTCCGCAGCAGCCGCAATCACCTGGCCATCGTGGTCGACGAGCATGGCGGCACCTCCGGCCTGGTCACCATGGAAGATGTGCTGGAACAGATAGTCGGTGAAATCGAAGACGAATACGACGAGGACGCCGAAAAAACCATATTCCAGACCGGCACCAACAGCTGGCGCGCCATGGGGATCACCGAGATCCCCATATTCAACCGCAGCTTCAACACCGACCTGCCCCACGATGACTACGATACGCTGGGCGGCTGGCTGGCCGCCGAGCTGGGACGCATACCGCGCCGCGGCGACAGCATCAGCCACCAGGGCCTGAACATAACCGTGGTAGGCGCCGACGCCAAGCGGGCCTTGTGGCTGCATATCCAGCTGGACAACCCCGATCCCGCCGCGCGCCCCGACGCCAACGAGTAAACTCTTGAATCACTTCAGACATTTAAGCCGGCGCTATGCCGGCCCGCTGCTGCTTGGCGCGATCCACGCCTTGTCTTTCGCGCCCGGGCCCCTGCCGTCCTGGTCGCTGCCTTTCGTCCAAATATTCAGCCTGGCCTTCCTGGCCTTTTATGTATTCAAAGCGGCCACGCTCCGCCAGGCCGCCGCGATCGGCTATTTGTTCGGGCTGGCCAATTTTGCGCTGGGCTTCTACTGGCTGTATACCAGCATGCACGACTACGGCGGCATGGCCGCCTGGCTGGCCGGCGCCGCCGTATTGCTGCTGGCGACGGCCGAAGCGCTGTTCGTGGTCGCCGCGGCCGCGCTGGCCCGCTGGCTCTCGGCGCGCCATCTCCATGTCCATTCCGGCTATGGCTGGCAATTGCTGATCGCCGCCGTGTGGGCATCGAGCTGGACGCTGGCCGAATGGCTGCGCGGCACGCTGTTTACCGGCTTCCCATGGCTGAACGTGGGCTATGCCCATGTCGAAGGCGTGCTGGCCGGCTGGGCGCCGCTGCTGGGCGTCTATGGGCTGGCATGGTTCGCCGCCTTTGCGTCGGCGGCCATCGCCTTGCTGGCTTGCGCCAAGGACAGCAGCAACGATGCCAGGGCCGCCGTGGGCGTCGGCTGCGCCATCGTCGTCGGCCTGCTGGGCATAGCGCTGGGCCATGTCGCCTGGTCCAGGGCGCAAGGCGAGCCTCTCATCATCCGCCTCGTGCAGGGCAATGTGCCGCAGTCCGAGAAATTCGACCCGCAATTGATGGAACGCGGCCTGGCCACCTATATGCAGCTGGCCGCCCTGGCGCCCAAGGAAGCGGGCGGCGCGCCGCAATTGATCGTGCTTCCCGAAACCGTCGTGCCGCTGTTCCAGGACCGGATCGCGCCCCAGGTATGGCAGCAATGGCTGGATATCGCCCGCGAGCGCGACGCCCGCATACTGATGGGCGCGCCGCTGCATGACCGGCATCAGGGCCGGGACCGCTACACCAACAGCGCCATCAGCTTCGACGCGCAAACCCCGCTGGCCGACCTGATTGCCGGCGACCCGGGCATGCGCTACGACAAGCATCACCTGGTGCCTTTCGGCGAGTTCGTACCGCCGGGTTTTCGCTGGTTCGTCGACGCCATGCACATTCCGCTGGGCGATTTTGATCGCGGCCCCTTGCGGCAAGCCCTGTTTCCCATCGCCGGGCAAATGATCTCGCCCGATATCTGTTACGAGGACGTGTTCGGCGAAGAGATAATCCAGTCGGTGCGCGGCAGCGCGGATCTCGGCCCGGGCGCCACCATCCTGGTCAACATGAGCAATCTGGCCTGGTTCGGCGATTCGTGGGCATTGCGCCAGCACTTGCAGATTTCGCGCATGCGCGCCATCGAAACCGCCAGGCCGATGATACGCGCCACCAATACCGGCATGACCGCGGCCATCGATCCCAATGGCGCGGTACGCGCGGTCCTCGCCCCCGCGGGCAGGGGCGTGCTGGACGTGGAGGTGCAAGGCATGGCGGGCTTTACGCCTTATGTGCGCTGGGGCAACGGCCCCATCCTGGCCTGGGCCTGCCTGATCCTGCTGCTGGGCCTGGCGCTGCGCGGGCGCCGCCCCGCGCCGCAAGCCGCGCGCGGCGGCGCCTGACGGCAGCGCTAGGCAAAGGATTCCAGGAAGACGGAAAATTTCTCGGCGGCCAGCGGCGCCGAGAACAGATAGCCCTGGCCGTAATCGCAGCCGGCCCGTATCAGCAGGTCGCGCTGGTCTATGGTTTCCACGCCCTCGGCGATCACTTTCAGCCCCAGCTTGTGGGCCATCACGATGATGGCCTCGCACAAGGCCATGTCGTCGGTATCGGGCCCCAGGTTGCGCACGAAGGACTGATCGATCTTGATGTAGTCGATATCGAATTTCTTCAGATAGGAAAGCGACGAATAGCCCGTGCCGAAATCGTCCAGCGCGACCTGTATGCCGGCATCCCGGAACGCGAGCAGCTTGTTGCGCACTTCGGGATTGGTGTCCATCAGCAGCCTTTCGGTGATTTCCACCACGATGCTGTGGCCGGGCAAGTCCAGTTGCTGCAGATGCGCCAGCCATTCGTCGTGGCTCAGGCCCTCGGCCGCGAACTGCGCGGGCGACACATTCACGCTGATCTGGAAATCCGCGTGATGCGATGCGCGCCACAGCGCCGCCTGCCGCGCGGCTTCGCGAAACACCCAGTCGCCGATGCCGACGATGATGCCGGCGTCTTCGGCGAGGGGAATGAATTCCCCCGGGCCGATCAAACCCAGGGAGGGATGCATCCAGCGTATCAGGGCCTCCCCCTTGCGCACCCTCCCCGTGGCCAGCTCGACGATAGGCTGGTAATGCAGCAGGAACTGGCGCTGGCCCAGCGCGCCGGCCAGGTCGCGCAGCAACTGGCGCCGGTTCTGCGCGTTCTGCTGCATGGCGCGCGTGAAGTAGCAGAATTGATTGCGGCCCTTGTCCTTGGCCGCATACATCGCCAGGTCGGCATTCTTGAGCAGTTCCTGCGCATCGGCGCCATCGGACGGATAAAAGGTGACGCCCATGCTGGTCGATATGGTGGCGACTTCCTCGCCCAGATCATAGGGCTTGGCCAGCGCCCGCAAGGTTTGATGGCATAGCCTTTCGGCCATATCCGTGCTGCGCAATTCGCCCATTATTATGGTGAACTCGTCGCCGCCCAGGCGCGCCACCGTGTCGGTAGCCCTTACGCAAGCGCTCAGCCGCTTGGCGACCTGCTTGAGCAGTTCGTCGCCCGTGCCGTGGCCCAGGGTATCGTTGACGTCCTTGAAGAAGTCCAGGTCGAGGAAGACCAGCGCCATAGGCAGGCGGGAGCGGTCGGAGCGCGCAATGGCGCGATCCAGGCGGTCCTGGAACAGCTGGCGATTCGGCAGGCCGGTCAGGTGGTCGTAATTGGCCTGGCGCCAGATGAAGGCATCGGACTGCTTCTTCTTGGTGATGTCGGAAAACAGGCCTATGCGGCATCGCACCGAGCCGTCGTCATCGTAAGAGGTATTGATGGTAAGCCGTTCGGCGTATTCCTCGCCGTTTTTGCGCCGGTTCCAGACGTCGCCCTGCCATTTGCCGGTGTTGTTGAGCGCATGCCACATGGCCTGGTAGAACGCCGTATCGTGCCTGCCGGAACTCAGGATGCTGAGCTTGCCGCCGACGACTTCCGCGGCGCTGAAGCCGGTGATCGCCGAGAAGGCCGGGTTGACATTGATGATCACGCCGTCGGCGTCGGTCACCACCATGGCCTCGCTGCTGTTCTGGTAGACCAGCGCGGCCATGCGCACGGAGGCCTCGACTTCTTTGCGGGCGGTGATATCCATGGCGATGCCCATGGTGACCAATTCGCCGTCTAGCTCCATTTTCGAGCCGAAGATCTCAAGATTGATGATGGAGCCGTCCTTGCGGCGCCCGCGCCGCTCCTGGCGCTCGCCTGAAGCGTCGCCGCCGGGGCGCGGGGATGCCTTCCCCTTGATCTTCGGCAGGTCTTCTTCCGCAAAGATGTCATAGGCATCCAGGGAGGCCAGCATTTCATGGCGGTCGTAGCGGAACATCTCGGCCATCGTGGCGTTGACGAAGCGGAACCGCCCATCCTGCACGATGTACACGCCCACCATGGTGTTTTCCGCGATGCCGCGAAACATGGCCTCGGCCTGCTGCAGGCTGCGCCTGTCCTGCTCGATATGGGCGACCAGCAGCCCTATGCGTTGCGCCGAATCGTTGAAGGCCAGCGCAAGCTGGCCGATTTCATCCGAAGAGCGATAGCCCACCCGCGCGCTGTAGTTGCCCGCGGCGAGCTCGCGGCAATGATGCGACAACTGGCGCAAAGGGATGATCATCTGCCTATGCACCGCCGCAAAGGCCGCGAACAGCATCAGCATGTCCGCCAGCAGCAAGGCATACATCTTCAGCAATGCCTGCTCCTGCGCCGACTGGTTCTCTCTGACGATAGACCCGATGAGAGCCTCGGTATTGTCGAGCAGAAGCGCGGCGTCGCCCCTGATCGCCTGCAGCAATGCGGCGCCGTCCGGCGCCGCGGCCGCCAGCAATTTCTCGACATTGGCCCGATAGCTGTCCCAGCGCGCGCCGACCGCGTCCAGAGGCGCCGCATGGCGCAAGGGCAGTTTGTGGACATCCAGCCCGAAGGCCACGCCGCCATGGGTCAGCGCCAGCAGGGCCGTATCGAACTCCGCCATGCCGTGCTCGATATCGTCCATGCCGGACCCCTGCCCCATCGACATATCGACCGTTTCGAAAGCGATTTTCTGGCTCAGCATGCGCAGCTTGCCCGCCACGTTGACGGTGGCGGCAATGCCGTTGAAGTCGTGCAGCAAACCTTTGACCAGGAGGATATTGGCGGCCGCCACGAACAGCACCAGCAAGAATATGGCGCCGATCTTGCGGCCTATGCTCAATCCGGGAATGACACGCCTGCGGGGTAAGGGACCAGCGAGTTTCGAAGTCTCGGGAATCATATTGTCGTTGTGGGTGAGGTTTCGGAGCCATGATCGCCAAACCGCAGCCGTGCCCGTGATGACGGCTTGTGCAGCACGGACATCATGGGCTATGCCTTGCCATTTCGTCTTGAGCCAGATCAAGGCTGACGCCAAAACAACACCGCCGACTTGCACACATGGAAAATATGGTGCATAATCTCGCTTCTTCGCTAGACAAGCCAGTACGGGGGTATAGCTCAGCTGGGAGAGCGCTTGCATGGCATGCAAGAGGTCAGCGGTTCGATCCCGCTTACCTCCACCAGTCCAACGAAGAAAGCAGTAAAAGACAGCAGTGAACGCGCGTTTTTACATGCTACAATGCGCAGCTTGTTTTGTCCGGTCCCCATCGTCTAGAGGCCTAGGACACCACCCTTTCACGGTGGGTACAGGGGTTCGAATCCCCTTGGGGACGCCAGGTTTTTCGGCCTGGCACCAGTAGTGCATCGCTGCGGAGCGGTAGTTCAGTTGGTTAGAATACCGGCCTGTCACGCCGGGGGTCGCGGGTTCGAGTCCCGTCCGCTCCGCCAAAGATTGAAGTAAAAAAAGCACTTACATCACGTAAGTGCTTTTTTTTCGCCCCCACTTATGTTCCAAACTTTGTTCCGGGTCGGCCGCCAAGCCCCGCCAGGCCTAGCTTTTCAGGGCAGGCTTATAAAAAAGAATACCGGCCATGGCTACCTGTATTCTTAGTCGCCCTACCGTCATTAACTAATGTGCATAGGTATATGCGCATTACACTCTGCGCATTGCGTTGGCAGTACAACGCGCAACATTCAGACGATCAAACCGACCTTCCAATAGCCTATACTTCCATTCATTGATTCGTGATGCGCAGCACGAAATCACTTCATGATCAAAGGTTTTCGGCACAAGAGCCTTCGTCGTTTGTTCGAAACCGGAAACGCGTCCGGCGTCCAGGCTAGCCACTCCAAACGCCTTCGCCTACAACTGTCCGCGCTCGATACCGCTCAGATTATCGAAGACATGGATATCCCGGGATTCAGGCTTCACCCCCTCAAGGGCCCAATGAAGAAGCGCTGGCCCATCACCGTCAACGGAAACTGGCGCATCATCTTTGAGTTTGAAGACGGAAACGCCTTTGTACTGGATTACGAGGACTATCACTGATGAATATGCACAACCCGCCCCATCCGGGTGAATTTATATCCGGCATCTACCTCGAGCCCAACAATATCAGCGGGCGTGAGCTTGCCAAAGCGCTGGGCGTAGCTGCTTCCACACTAAGCCGAGTACTCAGCGGCACTTCTCGTGTCACGCCAGAAATGGCGCTTCGTCTTTCCAAGGCAGTTGGACGCAGCCCCGAAAGCTGGCTGGCCATGCAGGATGCTCACGACTTGTGGCTCGCCCGCCAACGCGTTGATTTGCAAAATGTCGACCAGCTTCGATTCGCCATCGTCTAGCAGAAGCCACTGGATGCGGAATCGCATCGGTCGCCCACATTCTGGGCAAAACATATTCAGACATGAAGGCTATGGCCGGTGCTATGGGTATTCACGCCTTCCCATACCCGATCTCGCATTGTTGTCCATCAAGCACTACCAGGAGGAAGGCAAAGACTTTGGGCACTGGGTCGTTCTCAAATGCGAGAATAGCCAGTCGTTCGTATTGGATTCAGCCAGCTACCTGCCGTCCAATATCCGCTACGATTTTGATGCCATGCAGCTTACGTGGTTTATCGAGGTCAAAGATGCATGTCGATCGTGAGTTAGCTGGCCGCTTGCGGCCAGAAGCGGACGCTCAGTTCAACGATTTCACTGAACGGTTAACTTCGGATTGCACTCCGGAAGGCAGCTGTAAGCGGGGCAATCGCGTCACGTGTCCTCTCATCTTTGCACCTAGCGTGCAGCAGTACAGGCAAGCACGGTAAGTCGGGGAGCCCCAACTTGGAACCTACCGCCACAGCACCAAGTGGCAGCATGCGTGGTGCCAATGCCATACCAAGCTCGAAAGCAAGGTGCGATACCTTGGTATCGAAGTCGATGACGCGCTGGAAATGGCATAGCGGACAGAAGCGTGATATCTACTTACAATAGAACAGGACAGCAGCCGAGATGGTCGCTGTCCGGCCAAGGAGAGACGGTGGACTTGAATCAGGAAACGTCAACGCTTGAACTGATCGCGGTCAACCGACTTATAACGCCAACGCTCAATTCCGCAGTTTGGGGGGGCGTGGACTGCGCACATCTGGAAAGATTCGAACGTTAGGAGAGACAGCAGTATCGAATTATCCATGATTTACTCCTGCCTCAATAGCGGGGCCTACTAGCTCAATGAGCAAAAACGAGAACCGAAAGTGCAAACAAAACCAATAAAATTCTCAAGATTAACAATCTCCGACTGGCGGCAGTTTTCAAAGGTAGATCTCGCGTTTCATCCGCATATGACGATAATTACGGGGGCGAATGGTGCTGGGAAGACAACCTTACTGAAACTGTTAGCACAGCATTTTGGCTGGCACCTTCCGCTACTGGCAACACCGAAGAAAAAACGGGGAGCATCTGCGTTTAGCTATGCATCGGGTCTCATTCGAAAAGTATTCCGAAATGACCCAGCGCAACCGGCCCCTGCTTCCCAACAAGTAGGGACGATTGTAATGACCCACTGAAGTCCTGCTCAGGTGATAATTTAGGAAATCACTATGAGTATGAAGATGGAAGACGAAGTCAAACGCTGGACGGCCAAGCGTAAAAGTGCGCTGGTGCTGGATATTATTCAGGGCAAGACTACAGTTGCCGAAGCGAGCCGGTCCCACGACTTGGCCCCTTCAGAGATCGAGAATTGGCTGGACGATGCGAAGCGGGGCATGGAAAACGCCTTACGAGCCAAGCCGGAAGATATCCGAGAGCAATATGAACGCCAGCTCAAGGATCTTCAAGAGGCGTACGGCGAAGCGATGCTGGAACTGCGCGCAAGAAAAAAATTGCAGTCCCTGTTGGGCGAGGACGAGAAATGATCGAGACGATCCGCCAGGGACTTAAAGCCGACGGGTACTCCGTCTCGATTGCCAAGCTGTGCCAGTGGTTCAATATTCCCCGGC
>NZ_FQXE01000009.1 GCF_900129885.1 Pollutimonas bauzanensis
GCATGCACCGAGACCGAAGCCGGAAATGGCACGTACAAGCCCTCGCACCCATGTCCCGCCAAGATAACAGGAAGAGGATCAATGATGGAACGCAGTTCGCCTCTCGTGCTGCTATGCCAAAGACATCTATAACACGCACCAAACGTGTTCGTGCGTAGGAGCGCGCGGACAGCCGTTCCCGGACCTTCTATCCAGACCGAAAGCATCGGTGTCGGAGACACGTATTGACCGGACAACCAATGCCCGAGTGATTCCTCCCCGGTAGCATCGATGAGCAAGTCTAGGTTTCCCAGTCGGGCCTGCCTGACATCCACGGGGAGTGCACGAATCTCAGCCCCTGGCGCCAACCGCTTGAGTTCCTTCGCCATGGCCTCGGCCTTGTTCAACAGTAGGTCCGGAAATCCTAGGCGATGACGCCCGATGTTCTGCGGGAGAAGGCAGTCGAAATCCACCAAAGTGAGCTTTCCACCGGATGTCCCCGCCCCGGCCTTGACCAGCATATCGGCGAGGTATCCGCCAATCGTGCCACAGCCAACGACAACAATGCTCTTACCTGCCAACGTCTTTGAGTTCGGTATGTTCCGCTGAGCAAGGTACCGATCGTCGATTCGTACCACCGAGATGGGAATCGCCTTCAATCCATAGCTCGAATCCCTACCATCTGCGAGCTTACTCTTCGTGATCGGAGCTTGACGGTCATAAAAAACCACAAAGCCGTACGTCATTAACGGAGATTCGATAACGATCAGAACGCCGTTGGCCTTCTTCCTTTCGCCTTCCTTAATACGGTTGTGAATCTTTCGCCGACAACGAAGATCAAGGGTGCTTTGCCACGCCAAGATATCTCCAACTGTTTCAGGAGGCCACTGGCTCGTCAGAGGACGGGGTTGAGCGCCAGTCTTTACCCGGTAAGTCAGCACCGTTTTATCGACGACGTGGTAGCCGAGCGACTTCAGCTTCTCTGTTGTGCGACCTTGGTTGTCAGTAATGAACCACAAAGAGTTCCCATTGGCCTGTGCGACTATGCAGTTCTGTTGCCCTAAATGATCGCCCTGGATATCCACAAAACAATACCAACCGTGCCAATAGGCGAAGAACTCTTCCGCGAGATCCTTGATCATCTCCCCTTTCACGATCTGCCCAAAAACGGCGGCGGCGCTTTGCAGACATGCTAGCGACTGCCCTACAGGGTCATAAATGTCCAGAACGACCGTACCCTTGGCGAGATAGCAAAGTCCACCATCCGGGCCAAGATGAGGAACCGCTGCGGGCAGATCAGGAGGGATTTCCAGCAACCGGATACGAGGCAAATCAAAGAACATGGGGTCGAGCTGGACTTCGCACGGATAGCTCTTGTCCGCGTCGGATGGAGTCAAACGCCCATGCAGCTTGAACCAACCATCATCCGTATTGCCAACAAACTCGAAGCCTCGCTGCTTGAAGGCCTCGATCACGTCCGCAACCGCTGCTACGTCTCTCATCCTGCCTTCGTTCGACCGACAAGTTCGCTCGGGCCTGCCGTGGCGGGAGCCGCGGCAATGGTGGCGGCGACGGATACCACCTTGACACGGTCCGGCTCGTTCGGAAAACGCGAGCCGAACTCGCCCTGCATCCAAATACAAGCCTGTGAACGGCTACCAGCGCCGATTGCACCGCGAAGTACCCTCTCAAACTCTTCGAAGGCTTTTGCGGCTTCTTCTACACCAGTTTTACCCAACCGTTTCGTAAGCGATTCGGACTCGTCTACGGGGTTATTCACTCCTGCATGCAACCGGGCTGGCAGCAACGCGACAACATCTAACAAGGCGAGGTCGTCGCGCCGATCACGTTTCTCAAAGAGTGGAGCCGCAGCAGACATCAACAGAATCGAAGCGGGCCCACCACTGGGCCACCTCCAATCTCGGAATGCTTTTAAGTAACGAACCACACGGCGGAACTGCTCCCCCTTGGCCGCCACCTGGTCCAAGAACCACTCTTTTACAGGCCTAGGGTCGGAGGACATCCAATTGCATTCACGATGAGCCAGAAGCACCTTGTCAGCGGGCAGCGCCGTCCATGTATCCCGCTCCGCCATGTTTACAGCTTCCGACAGCGAATCGTAGCCGTACCGCTCCATCGATGCCTTCAGCATCACAAACTCTTCGTCTGGAATGGCATACAGGGGAATATCAATATGGGCAAACGTGGCAATAACGATGCGGATACACGTCGGCTTGTCGGTGACAAGCTTCCACCGTTTTTCTTCGACCAGCGGCTTCAAGGCTTCTTCCGCCGCAGCAAAAAACACGGCCGCCGCAGTGCTGGGACGTTTAGTCTGCGAGACAAAACTCATTGGTAAATAGCAGCCATCATCGACATCCGCCTGCTGTGGCTGTTGTGCCGGAGAATTCAGTGTCTTATATGCCCACGACCCTTGCGTGAAGAAGCGCGGCTGGGGCACGTCTTCCGTGTATCCGCTCGCCCTCAGCGCCCGAGGGATGCCGGTGCGCAGACAGTCCCTGACAGCAGTACGGGCGCTGGCGATCCAGGTGCGTTCATCAGACGTCAAATCCAGCTCGTCATGCATGCAGGATTCATCATCAACGGTGGTAAAGAAAAGCGGGCTCAGGTTCAACATACGACCTCCGGAACATTTTTATTGGGGCCGTGATAGAAGATCGGAGCGCCGGCCTGATGCGCTCGAAACGGTTTAAAAAGAGGATCGCCGAGCGCACGCTGCGCAGCGTGGTTGCCGCGATCTTTGAGCGTATTCGTGGCGCCAACGGAAACCCGATCCAGCGCCTTCACGTCCTTGCTCTGATCAGGCGTCGCCTGGTCGTCGATCTGGAAGTAGTTGTCTCCCAGCGACTGCCGCAGCATGTAGTCCACCGACGATTCCTGTGCGGAGATCACAAGATCAAAGAGCCCTCCGCGCCACTTGCCGAATCCGCGATCAAGGCTAGCGCCGCCACGAACCGTTGCCCCGATTGTCATCGTGCCGATGGAGAGAACTCGAATCAACGTATCCTGTTTCGGGGCTAAGAACGTCTTGACTTCGTGCAATCCGAACAGACCGGGAGCGTTGCCTACCAGCCCCCCATCCGCAAAGACACCGCGGTCATTGCGCGCCAGCGGAAAGTAGACTGGCGCGGCGGCTGTCGCCAACGCCACATCAACGATCTTCATGCGATGATCGAATTCAAATGAAGGATGGTGAGGCGTTTTGAAGAACTGTCCGCGGCCCGTCGAATAGTTGACTGCCGGTACGAGAACACGATGCTTCAAGTCACCGACTGTGGTTTCTTGGAAGCGCTCTGTCAGCACTTCTCGCAACCCCGCCGAGCCATGCTTAGCAGTCAACCAGAATCCCAAAAGCCGCCGTGGAATGCTGCGACAATCGAAGATGCGACTACCTTCGTCTTCAAACAATGATTTGAGCTCGATGGCCGGAATTTCCGCTGCCAGCCCCAAAGCCAGCATCCCTCCTGCCGATGTGCCACAAATCAGATCAAAATGCGAAGCGATAGGACGACCCAATACGGCTTCAAGTTCGGCAAGAACCGTAGCCGTATAAAGGCCGCGATAGCCTCCGCCCGACAGGGCGAGCACATGGTAGGTAGGGATGTCAGTCACAGCGCATCAACCTCTCGGGGGAAAGTCGTCGTTGCCATGGCTATCCTTGTCGCGGATACGGCCATCTGGGCGATGGATGACGAGTTCAGACTTCTGGTTGCGTGCAATATCCCGCGCAGCATCTATTGCTTGCTGCTGCGTGTCATGCACAGAGGTCGCCCGTTGGTTACCAGCGCCTTTGACGGCCCAACCTTCCTGATGAGGAACAACATGCTGATTTTTTTTGGCCATGATGGCTCTCCTATAGTGGAACTTTGGAAATCCCAGCCCATTGGCTGGGTTGTCAATGGCCGCCCGCTGTAGCATAATATGTTGCTCATTCAGACAACAGGAAGACCAAGCCAATCCAAGCTGAATCCGTATCAAAACCGGTTTCCGTTGTCTGACTAGACAACAATATATCAGAGCATGTGCGCCGGAGCAACTCCCGCGTGACATGCGCCGTTAAACTCGACTGGATGTGGGGTTAGTGCAACAGAAGGCTATGGTCTTCTTCCCGCAGCCGCAAGGATCAAAACTCATGCCGCAAACAGGCTTGGGCGTCGCTATCAAGACGCTACGCGAACGCAGAACCCTTTCTCTGCGTGAAATTGGCCAACTATCGTCAGTGGATCATGCCTATATCCACCGTCTCGAAACAGGCGAAAAAACAAACCCTTCCCAAGACCTGGTTGAAAAGCTATTAAAGGTTCTTAAGCCGTCGGAACGGGATGCTGGACTCGTAACTTGGCTGGTTGACCATGCAGAGGCTGACCCCAGTCTCGTCAAATTTGTGCTACAAGACTATTCTATTAGCATCGATATATTTACAGCTGCGGCCGGAGTCAGGCATCGGGGCAATGTAAGGCCTGATCCTGCCATATTGATTGCCCGAATCAAAAGGGCCTTTGAGGATGACGACGAGGACGATTGAGTATGGACGAGGCGGATGTCAGACAAAGAGCACGCGCATTTGTTGCGAAAGTCGATGTTTCTAACATCCGAGAAGACCTGTCCCCCTATGTGGCCGCAGCTAACGCCAGGGTCAAGAAAGATGACCTTGACGAAGGGGAGTCTGGCTACACCATTACTAAGCCGAACGGGAAGCACATCATCACGGTGAACTCCTTGGAAACGGATGAACGCCAACGTTTCACTATTTGCCACGAAATAGCTCATATCGTGCTCGACCTTGAGTCGAGTCACGAGGAGGTCCCGTCTTGGTCTTATGCCAAACGGCATCCTAACGAGGTCGCCTGCGACACATTTGCCGCTGAACTGCTGATGCCTTATCAGCTATGGCTTTCTGTCGTTCCCAAGGAAGAGCCTTCCCTGGAGCTTATCCAACAAATGGCCGATTTGTTCGGCACTTCGTTCCCTGCCGCTGCGTCAAGATTTGCCAGTCTCAGCGATGTGCCGTGCGCCTTCGTCACCATGGAGCGCGGCGCAGTACGATATGCCGCACGCTCCACCTCTTTGAGGCAAGCTGGCGCCTGGATATCACCCCGGTCAGTGATCCCGGCAGGTTCAGTGGCTCATCGAATCAGATTCACCGGGAACAATACAACTGATACCGGAGAAGTTTCCCAGGACGTATGGTTCGACAACTGGGAAAAAGGCCTTGATCTGTGGGAACTTTCAAGGCACTACGCTCGCACTGACACCACCACTTCATTACTCTGGTTTGATGGCGAAGACTTGCCGGACGTTGAGGTGAATCGTTTCGGCGCACGAGTCGAAGACGACGGCGGCCTTTCCGAACTGACAGGCGAACTGCCATGGCCAGGACGAAGTAAGCGTCGCTAGCTAAACCTGACATCATTGCACCGTAAATGATTCCATCGTTCTCGCAGCGTATTGGAATGTATTATTCTGCAAAATTCGAGTAGATACGTCAGCACATTCCAGCGTCATGCATGCTCCAGCCCTCACAACACCTTGAATCGTCGCTTATACGCAACGCGGACACCTAAAGTCCCCAAAGGTGTACCCCGAGAAACGAGAAAATCCCGAAACCCTTATAAACATTGGCTTTACAGCCATCGTGTGATTCCGGCCCCGTCTAAAGCTCGACTGTCCGCGCCAGATGCAGTTCCCGCAGTCGCTGCGCGGTTTTCACTTGTCCATCCCGTTCCAGGCGCTCCAATAGCGCCTGCGGTTCGGGTTTGGAACTCAGGTCCAGGCGGAACCGGCGGAATGTCGCTGCGACCTCAACCGGCTGCGCTACAGTCAGCCCGTGGAGAAAGGCATCCGGTTTTTGCAGTGCGATACCTAGCCCGGCCAGCACGGCTTTCTTGAAATCCTTGGTATTGTGTGACACCAGCGCGACCGCTGACGTGTCCGGATAGGCCTTGGCGGCGATCAGATAGTGTGCGCACGCCGCAACATGCGTGTCCTTCGCAGACCGAACAGCAGACGCCACGGCCTCAAACTGAGCCTGCACATCAGCCACCGACACCAGCGCATCCGGTAAGGCATCACACATACGCGCTTCGTGCGCTTTGGCCTCTTTCAAGGTCTTTTTACGCCCTGTGTCCACCAGTGCCCGATTGACCTCATCGAGAATCAGCGGCGACCAGTGCAGTTTGATCAGCCCCTGGTAATCGAGGTAGATCAGCAACCCGCGCGTCGTCGCCGCAAACAGCGTATCGGCATCGGCAACGACAGGTATGCTCACGACGAGAAAATTTCCTCGTCCAGATCTTTGGACAGGCGCTTGAGCGCCTTGGCCTGCCGCGTACGTTCGGCTGCCTGCCAACGGGTCACAGCACTGCGCAGCACACGGCGCTGATTACCGACCTTTTGATGCAGTTCCACCACGCCGGAGTCGATCAGCTTGGCCATGTAGGGCCGGCTGACGTTGACGAGTTGCGCCGCCTGTTCGGTGGTGAGAACCGGATCGTCGTTGTGAGCCCCCGACTTGTGATCTGCGGTTCGCAGTTGCACGGTTGCGCGGCCCAGCATTTCGATCAACTCGTGCTTGATCGCCTCATCGGCTTCCTTGCTGAGCGTGACATGGCGCCGGACAATCGACACGACGGGTTCCACGTCGAACGATAACTCGAACATCGGCAAAGCGCGAGCAGACTCGGCGCGCGCCCTAGCCGCCCGGCGGGGGGCCGGCGCAGTACGCCGCTTGTCCGAAGAAGAGAACGTTTGCTTAGTAGTCATAGGTGATATGATAACACTAACTCGAAATTATCGAAACAATCGAAACCCAATAAAATCCTCCAGCAGTTCCAACTCTCGGGCAGCGACCGCGGTCGCTGCCCGAGAGACAGCCGCGTTTCCAACGAGTCATTCCTATCGAGTTCATTTGCTCACTATCCTTAGCTAAGGCTGGAAGACTCTGCCTTCCTTGCGCAAATCAGGCCTTCGGCGTCATGATGCCATAATCAGCATCACGCATAGCTCTGGCTTATTCTAACAAGCCAACACAGTTTATATTTCTCCTCCGCATAAAAGGCCACTGTGCCCGTTAACCAGAAGATACGGCCAACCATGAAATCCCCAAAAGAATCTCAGCACGATGTCACCGAAACCGCGATCAGAAAAACAGCCGACCTCGGAGCCAAAATTTCATTGAGTTTCATCCCTGGCGCATCCACCGCCTATGAGTTAGCAAAGCTGGGCGTGACCCAAGCACAGGCCTATGTAGAACAAAAGCAGAATCAGCGTATAGTGGATTTTCACGCCATGCTTATCAAGCAGGACGAGCATTGGAATCAGGACATGGCCGATGCCTGCATTGAGGCCGCCGATTACCACTTGCTGTTGAGCGCATGCGTCCAAGATCTGGAAGATGAAAAAACAGAACTCTATGCAGCCCTTGCAAAGAATGCGGCTCTGCGCCGTATCACACCGCAAGACATTCGTTTTTTTACCTTGTCGCTACGTGAACTATCGCTAAATGACGTCAAGGAAATGCAAGTCGCCTACATTGCAAGCAAGTTTCCATTGATCCCTCCATCTGGCCCTGGCAACTATAAGAAGACCTGTCGCTTGAGCGGGCGTCAGACCATCAGGTCTATGGGCGCAAATTGATGGAGCAGCGCGGATTCGTCAAAGACGAAGTTCTTAGCGGCTATGGCGAACGGTTCATTGCGGCCTGCCACCTTCCGGATCAGCTCATACCCGGCGCAATCGGCATGAAAGAGTGGAAAAATGCAAACTCCCCCTTGCTCCTCCTATGTTATGAAATCGGGGATACCTACATCACGGCATTCAGCGATAGGCTTTCCCAAAACCTAAGAACACAAGGTTATGCAACAACGGGGTTAGCCGCGATCACCCGAGAGAAGGCTATTCCTTTTATTCGGTACAGTCTGCTGATTTTCAAAAACAAGCCTGAATCCATCGTTGAGCATATTCGCTTCATCGAAAAAACGCTGAAAAAAGGCTCCATCGCCTTACAGTTATCGAAGAACTTTCCGGCGGTTCTTGAACCTGTGCGTCATCTTTTCGCACATGTGCTTCCCGTCGACGACCCCGATCCGCGACACGCAGCAGATATCGTTGCGCAGTTAATTGCAGCGGATGAAACGACCGGCGAGCCGGTCGCTGGACAGACAACTTAGCTGTCTACAGCAGCAAGATACGCCCCGCTACGCTGCAGCGAGTTTCAGCAATAGTAGATGAACGCTACCATTGCTCCGTACAACAGAAAAACGTGCAGCGCCACATATTCGCGGAGTGCGACATGGACAATCAACCGTTCCAGAAAAGCAGCCAAAGCCAGGGCACCGAAGCATCGCCCTGCCCTGCATTGATGCCGCTGCCCGATTCTGACGCTTACGGTGATCTGCCTCAGTTTCCAAAGGGCGGCGTCTTGCCTTTTCGTCGCACCATCCGCCGCCAGGAACTGCGCCAAATTGTCCCTTTAGCCGAAACGACCATCTACGAAATGGAGCGCCGAGGCGAGTTCCCGCGCCGCTTCAACCTGACGCCGCGTTGCGTCGTCTGGGACTTGGAAGAGGTGCATGCTTGGATAGAAGCGCGCAAGCAAGCCTCACGCTTCGCTTCAACAAATCGCTCGACAGGGCCGGATGTCCGGCAACGTAAAACACGTCCCGTGAAAAACTCATCGTAATGCCCAATCATCCCCCTACCCCTCTTAATCCCCTAGGGCACGTTGGGTCCCGAGCACATCCGGCGCGGCTTCAATCAGTCGGGCCGACGGCGCCGCGCGGCGTACGTCCGCCAACGCGCTACGCATTGCGGCACCGGCATCGGTGGCTTCGCGGGTGAACTCCAGCGCCAAGCGCCCCGGTTGCCCGATGCCCACCAAGGCATCGTTGCAGCCCGCTTCGCCCAGGCGCTCAAGCAACGCATCCGGGTTGCGATCGTCGTCGGCGAGCTGATATGTCAGGGTAAAGGTGTATTTCATCGCACTACTCCTTAGCATCGTCGCCAGCCTCTTGCTGCTTACGGTGCGTGATGCAGTTTTGTGATCTCCAGCATGGGAACGATTGGCCAGGCTGCCAGATGACAGCCTGGCCGCCATCTTACGCCATCGCGCTCAGCGCTGGCACCACCGCGTTCGCCGGCATCAATGCCGCCACGTAGGTCTCCCCGTCGATCCAGGCATCAACCATGTTGGCCCACTCTTGCAGCATGTGGCGCCGCTGCTCGGCGTACTCGGCCTTGTTGTAGATCGAGCGCGAGGAACGGCCGTCTTCGTGCGCCAGGCTCTTCTCGATCCAGTCGCGGTTGAAGCCGACTTCGTTCAGCAGCGTCGAGCCGGTGCGGCGCAGGTCGTGGACGGTGAACGGCTCCAGCGGCAAACCGGCGGCCTTGGCCCTCTCCGCCACAATCTGCGTGATCCGGTTCAAGGTCGCCTGGGACATGCAGCGGTCAGAGTCATAGCGCGAGGGAAGCACAAACTTGGAGCCAGCCGCACAAGTATGCAGCGCAACGAAGATATCGAGCGCCTGACGCGACAAATAGACCACATGCGTATTACGCCCTTTCATCCGTTCCTTGGAGATCGTCCAGACCGCGTTCTCAAAATCGACTTCATCCCAGGTGGCTTTGATCAGTTCGCTTTTGCGCACCAGCGTGAGCAGAATCATGCGCAACGCCAGCCGGATGGTCGGATAGGTTGCCACCGACTCCATCTGTCGGGCCATCAGCCGAATCTCCAGCGGCGACAAGGCGCGATCCTTTGGCACAAAGGTCGCAATTGACGCAGCACTCACGTCGTTGCCCGGGTTATCCACCTTCTCGCCGTGCAGGATGGCGAAGACGTAGACCTGTTTTACGATGTCTCGAATGTGGACCCCTGTGGCGGGGGCACCACGATCCTTCACCTTGTTGCAAAGGGCGCGCAGGTCACCGGCGGTGATTTCATTGAGCTTACGATTTTGAAAGGCCGGCAGGATGTCCCGAGCAATGATGTGCTTGCGCATCGCCTTGGTGCTGTCGGCCATCCGGGCACCGGCCAGCCATTTTTCGGTCATGTCGCCGAAAGTCTTGACCGCTGTCAGCCGGCGTTTCTCGCGCTGCTTCTCCAGCGCCGGGGAGATGCCTTTGGCGACGGCTTTCTTAGCGTCGATCAGCTTTTCGCGAGCCAGCGCCAGCGAAATGCCAGCCGGCCCATAGCGGCCGATGGTCAGCGTCTCACGGCGGCCGTTGAGACGGTAATCATAGCGGAAGGTGATGGTACCGGCAGGCGATACCGTGACGTACATCCCGTCGCGGTCAGAAGCCTTATAAATCTTGGCCTTAGGCTTGAGATTGCGTAGTGCGGTGTCAGTAAGCATCGAGGTTTTCTCCTGTTTATGACGGCTTTTTACCGTCAGGGGTCAGGAGACCTGCTGATGCCCGGAAAGCCGCATAAAATAAGCTTTCCAGAAGAGCGTTTTACCGTCAAAGACCGATTTGGTCTGAATAGTGAACGGCAGGGTCTTAATCGGGCCACCGGTTCCTACCGCCACTTCTATCGTCAACTTGTTTTGCTGGTCAGCGATAGCTACCGATAGTCACCGCAACATATTTATTTATAAATCAATACGTTACGGTGGTTTTTCGATAAGTAGCGATAGTCCCAAAAGAACCTGATTTTATTCCCACTCAATCGTAGCCGGCGGCTTACTCGACACGTCGTACGTCACCCGGTTGATTCCCCGCACTTCATTGATGATCCGCGACGACACCTTCTTGAGCAGCGCATACGGCAACTCCGCCCAGTCCGCGGTCATGAAGTCGGAGGTCTGCACGGCGCGCAGCGCCACGACATAGTCGTAGGTGCGGCCGTCGCCCATGACGCCCACCGATTTCACCGGCAAAAATACCGCAAAGGCTTGCGAGGTCAGGTCGTACCAGCTCTTGCCGCTGACGGAGTCTATGGTTTTGCGCAACTCTTCGATGAAGATGGCGTCGGCGCGGCGCAGCAGGTCGGCGAACTCGTGCTTGACTTCGCCCAGGATGCGCACGCCCAGGCCGGGGCCGGGGAAGGGGTGGCGGTAGACCATGGGAGGGGGCAGGCCAAGCGCCACGCCCAGCTTGCGGACTTCGTCTTTGAAGAGTTCGCGCAAGGGTTCGAGCAATTTCAGGTTCAGCGTATCGGGCAGGCCGCCGACGTTGTGGTGCGATTTGATGGCGACGGCTTTGCCGGTCTTGCCGCCGGCCGATTCGATGACATCGGGATAGATGGTGCCTTGCGCCAGCCAGCGGGCGTTGGCGAGTTTGCCGGCTTCCACCTGGAATACCTCGACGAACTCCCGGCCTATGATCTTGCGCTTGGCTTCGGGGTCGGAGACGCCGGCCAGTTTGCCCATGAATTGTTCAGTGGCATCGACGTGGATGACCTTGATGCCGAAATGGTCGGCGAAGGTTTCCATGACCTGCTTGGCTTCGTTCAGGCGCAGCAGGCCGTGGTCGACGAATACGCAGGTGAGCTGGTCGCCGATGGCCTTGTGTATCAGCGCGGCGGCCACGGAAGAATCGACTCCGCCAGACAGGCCCAGGATCACGTCGTCGCTGCCGACCTGCGCGCGGATGTGCGCGACGGCTTCGGCCACGTAGTCGGGCATGTTCCAGTCGCCGGCGCAGCCGCATATCTCGGTGACGAAACGCGCGAGTATGGCCTCGCCCTGGGTGGTGTGGGTGACTTCGGGATGGAATTGCACGGCATAGAAGCCGCGCTCTTCGTCGGCCATGCCGGCGACCGGGCAGGATGGCGTGGAGGCCATGAGCTTGAAGCCGGGCGGCAGCGCGGTGACTTTGTCGCCGTGGCTCATCCAGACCTTGAGCATGCCGTGGCCTTCTGTGGTGGTGAAGTCCTGCAGGCCGTCCAGCAGCCTGGTATGGCCATGGGCGCGCACCTCGGCGTAGCCGAATTCGCGATGGTCGGACCATTCGACTTTGCCGCCCAGCTGTGCCGCCATCGACTGCATGCCGTAGCAGATGCCCAGTACCGGCACACCGGCTTCGAATACCTTGCTGGGGACCTTGAGGGATTCCTCATGGTAGGCCGAAGCGTGGCTGCCCGACAGGATGATGCCTTTCAGGCCTTCCTGCGACTCGATGAAGGCGTTGTCCACGTCACCGGGATGAATTTCGCAATAGACACCGGCTTCGCGTACGCGGCGGGCGATAAGTTGAGTGACTTGTGAACCGTAATCGAGGATGAGAATGCGCTGGTGCATGGCATGAAGGAGAAAAAGAATGCAAGGCGTTAATGTAACGTATTGAGGCGGGTTACGCTGGCGCATGCGGCCTGATCAGGCCACAGTTTCGTGTAACAAAGAAGCCCTCATGCAATCCAGGCAGTCCGCCGCCCTACTTTCCTTTTCAGGCTTCATCGTATTGGCCGTGGCCATGGGTATGGGGCGCTTCGCCTTTACCCCATGCTGCCCATGATGCAAACCGATACGTGGCTGGTACTGACCCGAGGCGGCTGGCTCGCCAGCGCGAATTACCTGGGCTATATGGCGAGGGCCTTGATTGCCGCCAGCGTGCGCTGGCCTGCCTCGCTGCAGCTGCGCGCGGGACTCGCCCTCCTGTTGTTGTCAGGGCGGCCGGGCCCGCGCGCAGGCGCTTATTCAGCCCGGTAGTTGGGCGCTTCCTTGGTGATCTGCACGTCGTGCACATGCGATTCGCGCACGCCCGCCGAGGTGATTTCGACGAATTCGGCCTTGGTGCGCATTTCCTCGATGGAGGCGCAGCCGCAATACCCCATGGAAGCGCGAATGCCGCCTATCAACTGATAGATGATGGCGATGACGCTGCCCTTGTAGGGGACGCGGCCTTCGATGCCTTCGGGGACAAGCTTGTCGACATTGTTGTTGGGATCCTGGAAGTAGCGATCCGCCGAGCCGTCGGCCATGGCGCCCAGGCTGCCCATGCCGCGATAGGACTTGTAGGAACGCCCCTGGAACAATACGACTTCGCCGGGGGATTCTTCGGTGCCGGCGAACATGCCGCCCATCATGCAGGCCGAGGCGCCCGCCGCCAGGGCCTTGGACACATCGCCGGAATAACGGATGCCGCCGTCGGCGATCAAGGGCACGCCCGTGCCTTCGAGCGCCTTGGCGACATCGGCGATGGCGGTGATTTGCGGAACGCCGACGCCTGCGACGATGCGCGTGGTGCAGATCGAGCCCGGGCCTATGCCCACCTTGACGCAGTCGGCGCCCGCTTCGACCAGGGCTTTGGCCGCCCCGGCGGTGGCGATGTTGCCGCCTATGACCTGGATTTTCGGGTAGTTCTTCTTGACCCAGCGCACGCGCTCGATGACGCCGGCGGAGTGGCCGTGCGCGGTATCGACGACGATCACGTCGACGCCGGCATTGGCGAGTTTTTCAACGCGTTCCTCGGTGCCTTCGCCCACGCCCACCGCCGCGCCGACGCGCAACTGGCCCTGGCTGTCTTTCGAGGCGTTGGGATGCTCGGTATTCTTGACGATATCCTTGACCGTCGCCAGGCCGCGCAGCTGGAATTTGTCGTTGACGATCAGCACGCGTTCGAGGCGGTGCTTGTGCATGAGCGATTGCGCCTCGTCCAGCGTGGCGCCTTCTTTCATGGTGATCAGGCGGTCTTGGGGCGTCATGACGTCGCGCAAGGGGACATCCAGCCGGTCTTCGAAGCGCAGGTCGCGATTGGTGACGATGCCCACCAGCTTGCCCGCCTCGACCACCGGCAGGCCGGAAATCCCATGCTGGCGCTGCAGCGCAATGGCATCGCGCACTTTCATGGTGGGGGTCACGGTGACCGGATCGATCACGATGCCGAATTCATGGCGCTTGACGCGCGCGACTTCGCGCGCTTGCTGGTCGGCGGTAAGATTCTTGTGAACGATGCCTATGCCGCCTTCCTGGGCCATGGCAATGGCCAGGCGCGCTTCGGTCACGGTGTCCATCGCGGCGGAAACCAGCGGGATATTCAGCGTGATGTCGCGCGTGAAGCGCGTGGCAAGGGAAGTATCGCGGGGCAGTATTTCGGAATACGCGGGGACCAACAACACATCGTCGAAGGTGAGCGCTTTTTTGATTAGACGCATAAACTAGGCTCCGTGCAAAGCAAGATTATACGCGAACCTAGGGTCTATACCTAGTATTGCTTACCATAGGGAGGAGACCGGCATGCGCATATTGCTCGTGGAAGATAATCCGGATATTGGCGACGCCATCGAAAGCAAGCTCAAGGCCGCCGGGCATGGCGTGGAATGGGCGCGCGACGGGGAATCGGCATTGCGGTGGGTGGCCGAGGGCGCCTGGGACGCCATCGTGCTGGACATCATGCTGCCCGGCAAGGACGGCTTCGCCGTGCTGCGCGAGTTGCGCGCCGCCGGCTGCGACGCCCAGGTGCTGGTCGTGACGGCGCGCTCGGAGATCGAAGACAAGATCGACATGCTGGATCTGGGCGCCGACGATTATCTGGTCAAGCCATTCGACTTGCGCGAGCTCGAAGCGCGGCTGCGCGCCCTGATGCGCCGCCCCGCCGGGCACACGTCCAGCCTGGCGCAATACGGCAATCTGGCCCTGGATATCGCGGGCCGCAGCGCCAGCGTGGGCGGGCGTCCGCTGGAACTCGGCCGGCGGGAATTCCGCCTGCTGGAGATCCTGCTCGGACGCGTCGGCCAGACCGTGCTCAAGGAACGCCTGATGAACCAGATATTCAGCCAGGACGACGACGTTACGCTCAATGCGCTCGAACTCCAGGTGTCGCGCCTGCGCAAGAAGCTGGTCAACTCCTCTGTCGATATCGTCACCGTGCGGGGAGTCGGCTATCAGGCCTGTTGCCATGAGCAATGACGTGTTTTCCATACGCAGCCGCATATTCCGGGTGGCGATCGTGCTGCTGGTGCTGTCCTCGGTGGTGCTGGTCGTGTTCCTGCATGACTACGCGACCCGCGCGGCGGACCGCGCCTTCGACCGGCTGCTGGCCGCCTCGGCTCTGTCGATAGCCGGCGCGGTGCAGATCGAGGACAGCCAGGTCGCGGTGGAACTGCCTTTCGCCGCCCTGGCCATGCTGTCGGGCAATGAACGGGTCTTTTATGCCGTGCGCAATGCCCAGGGCAAGCTGGTGACAGGCTACGGCGACCTCGATGCCGGCATGCCGCTGGCGGGGTCGGCGAGCGCGGTTTTCAATAATGCGCATTACCGCCGCGATGATATCCGCATCGCCACGGTGGGCCGGCTGGTGTCGGTCAACCAGCAGGCCGGCTGGGTCACCGTGCGGGTTGCCGAAACCCGCGGCGCCCGGCAGGCGCTGGCCCAGGAAATCCTCAACCGCAGCGTGCTGCCTTTGCTGGTCATGGTCGCGGTGGCGCTGAGCCTGCTGTGGTTCGGCGTGACGCGCGCCTTCGCGCCGCTGCGGCTGATCGAAACCGAGCTGCGCCAGCGCCAGCCCAATGACCTGGAGCCGCTGTCCAGCCCGGTGCCGCGCGAAGTCCGCCGGCTGGTGGAGGCCCTCAATGGCTTCATGCTGCGCTTGCAGGCCATGCTCAACAGCTTGAACAACCTGGTGGCCGACGCGGCGCACCAGGTCCGCACGCCGCTGGCCTCTTTGCGCGCCCAGTCCGAGGTCGCGCTGGAAGAAACCGATGCGGCCAAGCTGCATGAGCGCCTGGTCCGCATCCATCTGAATGCCTCGCGCGCCAGCCAGTTGGTCAACCAGTTGCTGATGGACGCGACCATTACCCACCGCCTGGGCTCCCGGGGGCATGCCATGGTGGGGGTCGCGGAAATAATCAATGAAACCCGCCAGCGCATCGGTCCGCTGGACGCCCGGCGCCTGCGGATTTCCATTGCGCCCGAAGTGCGCCGCGGGCGCATTTTGGGAGACCGCGTGGCTCTGCGCGAAATGCTGCGCAATCTGGTGGACAACGCGCTGCGCTATGCGCCCGACGGCGAGGTCGAGCTGCAGGCCGAAGGCCTGCCCGGGCATCGCCTGGGCCTGACCGTGGCGGACCGCGGGCCGGGCATTGCGGACAATGAAAAAGACCTGGTGCTGGAGCGCTTCGGGCGCGGCAGCGGCGCCGAATCCCAGCCGGGTTCGGGCCTGGGGCTCTCCATCGTCAAGGCCGTGATCGATGGGCACAAGGGTACGCTGGCGCTGCGCAACCGGCCCGGCGGCGGGCTGCTGGTATACGTCACCTTGCCATTGTCGCCAGCCGCGGCAGTGGCTCCGGCGCTGGCCATGCTCGGCATGCTGGGCGTGGCCGGCCTGCTGGCGCTGGCCTGCCTGGCGTGGCCCAGGCCTTCATGGGCCCATGAAGCGGCGTCCGGCTCGGCCATCACCAGCTATTACCCCGCGGCCCATGAAGCCTCCACCCTGACCATTGCCGGGTCGACCGATACGCCGCTGTTTGCCTCGCTGGCCCTGGCCTTCCAGGAATCCCATCCGGACGTCTCGCTGGTCTACCGCGAAATCGGCACCCGCGAACTGTACGAGCTGGCCGTCGCCGGGAAGCTGCGGCAGGCCGACATCCTGGTCAGTTCCGCGGTCGATCTGCAGCTCAAACTGGCCAATGACGGCTATGCCCTGCCTTATGCATCGAGCCATACCAGGGAACTGCCGGCATGGGCCGTTTGGCGATCGGAGGTATTCGGATTCACCTTCGAGCCCATCGTCATGGTCTACAACCCGGACCGCTACAGTGAAAAGACGGCGCCGCGTTCGCGCCAGGCCTTGCTGCGCCTGCTGGAACAGGACCGAAAGCGCATGCACGCGCGCATAGGCACCTATGACATCGCCTTGAGCAGCGTCGGCCACTTGCTGGCCGTGCAGGACGAGATCCTCTCGTCCAACTTTTGGGGCCTGGCCAATGCCCTGGGCCAAGTGGACGTGCAACTGGAAGCCAACACCGCCGACATCCTGGACAAGATAGAAAGCGGCGAGCTGGACCTGGGCTACAACGTGCTGGGGTCCTACGCCCTGGCGCGGCAGCAGGCCGGCCACAGGCTGGGCATAGTCATCCCGGAAGACTACGTGCTGGTGCTGGCGCGAGCCGCGCTGATTGCGCGCCACAGCCCGCAGCCCGAACTGGCCGGGACATTCCTGGACTGGCTGCTGTCCCCCGCCGGGCAGGCCGTGGCGGCGGGCCAGGCGGGCCTGGGCGCCATCATGGGCGCGCATACCGGCAAGGGCTATGCGAGCGGCCCGCTGGCGCTCTCGCAAAGCATCGTGCAGCCCATCGCCCTGACCCCCGCCTTGCTGGTGGGGCTGGACCAGCAGCGCCACAGCCGTTTCCTGCAGAACTGGAAGCGCCTGGTGACGGACACGCCACCGCGCCCATGACAGGATGCTGACAGCTGTTTGCTCTAAGATAGCTGCAAGATAGGCTTTCAGCCTGCTTTTTTGCAACCTTTGGAGGAGACCAGCATGTTGCGTCTTTCACGCTTGGCAGCGGTATGCGCTGCCGTATTCACTACCGCCGTTTCCGGCGCCGCCTGGGCTCAGGCCCCCGAAAACTATCCCGCCGACTACCAGAAAGTGGTGGACGCCGCCAAGAAGGAAGGCAAGGTGGTCATCTATTCCACCACCGACACCAAGGCGGCCAATCCTGTCATCCAGGATTTCGAAGCGCTGTATCCCGGCGTCAAGGTCGAGTACAACGACATGAACAGCACCGAACTGTACAGCCGCTACATCAGCGAGCAGGCCTCGGGCGGCAACAGCGGCGATGTGGTCTGGAGTTCCTCCATGGATTCGGCGCTGAAGCTGGCCGTGGATTTCGCCCTGACCTACAAATCGCCCGAAATTCCCAATGTGCCGAAATGGTCGGTATGGAAGGATGCCGCTTATGGCACCACCTATGAACCGGCGGCGTTCATCTACAACAAGCGCCTGATCAAGCCCGAGGAAGTGCCGACCACGCACACGGCATTGGCCAAGCTGGTCAGCGGCCAGACCGACCGCTTCAAGAGCAAGGTAACCACTTACGACGTCGAAAAATCCGCCGTGGGCTTCATGCTGGCGGTGCAGGACAGCCGCAATGATCCAAAATACAAGGAGACCCTGAGCGACACCGCCAAGGCGGGGCTGGTGGTCCAGTCGTCGACCGGCACCATGATGGAACGCGTGTCCTCGGGCGAGAACCTGATCGGCTACAACATCCTGGGGTCGTATGCGGAAACGCGCGCCAAGAAGGATCCCGGCCTGGGCGTGGCCTATCCCACGGACTACGCTCTGGTGCTTTCGCGCGTGGCCTTCATCAGCAAAACGGCCAAGCACAAGAATGCCGCCAAGCTGTGGCTGGATTACCTCTTGTCGCTGCGCGGTCAGAACGTCCTTGCCAACAAGGCTGACCTCGCGTCCATACGCAGCGATATCGAGGGCGACAACGATGTCGACGGCATGACCAAGAAACTGGGCGCCGCGCTCAAGCCGATTCCCGTCGATGAATCGCTGCTTGAATACCTCGACCAGAACAAGCGCCTGGCATTCATCAAGGAATGGCGCGCCGCCGCCGGCAAATAAGCCGCGGCTTGCGCCCCTAGTCCGGCATGCCGCCGCCTGTTTCCCCGACAGCGGCCGGCATGCATTAATTCTCAGGTGATTGCATGTATTCTTTGCGCCGAAGATGGCAGTCCTTGCCGCGCGGGCTGGTCGTAGCCCTTACCGCGCTGGCGATCTATCTGCCGCTGTCGCTCATCATTTTCCAAAGCTTTCTGTCGGCGCCGTTTTTCATGCCGTCCAGGAAGTTCGGAATCGAGGGCTATGAATTCATTTTCGCCGACCCCGATTTCTACAAGGCGGTCAAGAGCGGCTTCCTGCTGGCCTTCGGGCTTTGCGTCATTGCCGTGCCGCTGGGCGGCATCCTGGCTTTCCTGGTGGCGCGCACGGACCTGCCCGGACGGCGCTGGATACAGCCGCTGATCCTGGTGCCGGTGTTCGTCTCGCCCATGGTGCTGGGCTTCGGCTATGTGGTCGCCGCCGGCCCCGTGGGCTTTTTCTCGACATGGGCGCAGGACATCCTGGGCTTCGTGCCCTGGAACATCTATTCCCTGCCCAGCATCATCATCATCGCCGGGCTCACGCATGTGCCCTACGCCTATCTTTATATTTCCTCGGCCCTGCACAGCCTGGGCTCGGACGTCGAAGAGGCGGCGCGGACGGTGGGCGCCTCGCCGCTGCAGGTCATGACCTCGGTCAGCCTGCCCATGGTGCGGCCCGCCCTGTCGTATGCCACGGTGCTGCTGTTTTTCCTGGGCCTGGAGGTCTTCGGCCTGATGCTGGTGCTGGGCGACCCCGAAGGGCATCTGGTATTGTCGACCTATCTGTACAAGCTGACCAACAAGCTGGGCATCCCGTCCTATCATCTCATGGCCGCGGTGGCCATGGTCCTGATCGCCTTCACCATTCCCCTGGTCATGCTGCAGCGCTATTTATTGCGCAGCGCCAATCGCTATGCCACCGTCAAGGGCAAGGCCTCGCGCCCTCGCCCTCTGCCGCTGGGCAAATGGCGCTGGGTGGCCGGCTCCGTCGTCCTGGCCTGGCTGGTGGTCGCCATCCTCGTGCCGCTGGCCGGCGTGGTGCTGCGGGCCTTCGTATCCAACTGGGGCTTCGGCGTCTCGCTGTTCGACGTGTTGTCCATCCAGGCATTCCGCACGGTGTTCGAGCAGCCCACGCTGATACGCGCCATCGTCAATTCGGTCGCCATCGGCGTGCTGGGCGGCGCGCTGGCGGTGGCCTGCTACACGGCGATCGCGCTTGCCATGCATCGCAAGAATGACCATGTCACGCGTTTCATGGACTACAGCGTGCTGGTGCCGCGCGCCGTGCCTGGCCTGCTCGCCGGCCTGGCCTTTCTGTGGGTATTCCTGTTCGTGCCCATGGGGCTGGACAAGTCCCTGGAGGAAGGCTGGCTCGCGGCGCTGCCGGCGGCGCAATGGCTGCGCGACCATGCCATCGAGCCCCTGCGCAGCCTGCGGTCGACGATTTTCAGCGTCTGGCTCGCTTATTCTGTGGTGTGGATGGCCTACGGCTTGCGCCTGATCTCGGCCACGCTGCTGCAGGTCGCGCCCGAACTCGAAGAGGCCGCGCGCAGCACGGGCGCCACGCGCGCGCAAATAACCCGGCATATCACGGTTCCGCTGGCCCGCTATGGCCTCATCGGCTCCTGGCTGCTCATGTTCCTGATTTTCGAGCGCGAGTATTCCACCGGCGTGTACCTGCTGTCGCCGGGCACCGAAACCATCGGGTCCATGCTCGTATCCTTGTGGGCGACAGGCGCGATAGACATCGTGGCGGCGCTTTCATTCATCAATATCGTACTGGTAGTGGCAGGCCTGGGATTGGCGCTGCGCTTTGGAGTCAAGCTTCATGATTGAATTATCCGTCGAGAACCTGCACCTGGACTACGGCGACAATCCGGTGCTCAAGGGCGTATCCATGCAGTTGCAGCGCGGCGAAGTCGTATCGCTGCTGGGGCCGTCGGGCAGCGGCAAGACCACCTTGCTGCGCGCGGTGGCCGGCCTGGAGGCGGCCAAGAAAGGCCGCATCACCATCAACGACCGCGTGCTCTTCGACAGCGAAACCCGCTCCGAAGTGCCGGCCGAGCTGCGCGACCTGGGCATTGTGTTCCAGTCCTACGCCCTGTGGCCACACAAGACGGTGGCCGAGAACATCGCCTATCCGCTCAAGCTGCGCAAGGTCAAGGCGGCGGAACAGCGCACGCGGGTCCAGGACATTCTCAACCAGTTGGGACTGGGCAAGCTGGGGCAGCGCTATCCCCACGAGCTTTCGGGCGGCCAGCAGCAGAGGGTGGCGATAGGACGCGCCCTGGTCTACAACCCGCCGGTCCTCCTGCTGGACGAACCCTTGTCCAACCTGGACGCCAAGCTGCGCGAGGAGGCGCGGGCCTTCCTGCGCGAACTGATCATGCGGCTCGGGCTTTCGGCCATCATGGTCACCCATGACCAGAATGAAGCCATGGCGATTTCAGACCGCATCCTGCTGCTGAACAATGGCAAGATCGAGCAGCAAGGCACACCGCAGGAAATGTATGGCTCGCCCACTACCTTGTTCTGCGCCGAATTCATGGGCAGCAACAATATCCTGCAAGGCACGGTCAGCGAAATCGACGGGCAGGAGGCTGTGGTGCAGGGCCAGGGATGGCGCCTGCGCGGCCGGGCCGGGGCGGGCCTGCAGCAAGGCCAGCCCGCCAGCGCCATCATACGCGTCGAGCAGCTGCGGCTGGGCTCGGACGCCGGCGTAAACAGCATGCAGCTGCCCTTGGTGACCAGCATGTATCTGGGCGACAAGTGGGAATACCTGTTTCGCGCCCATGGCGCGGACGCGCACGACGCCCTGGTATTGCGCGCCTACGGCAACCAGGAGCGCGTGCCCGGGCAGTGCCATCTTGAACTGCCGCCCGAACACGTCTGGGTGTTTCCTTCTTGAACGACGGGCCCCCGGCGGCCCGCGGGCCTACCCTAGCCCAGCCATACCCTGGCATTGCGGAACATGCGCAGCCAGGGGGTATAGCCGCCATGGGCGCTGTCCTGGCCGCCGGCATCAAGCTGCCCCCAGCGCTGCGGGGCCCACGACATCGCCACATTGCGCGTGGCACGCTCCGGATGCGGCATGAGCACGGTGAAACGTCCGTCGGCGGTGGTGACGCCGGCGATGCCTTGCGGGCTGCCGTTGGGGTTGTAGGGATACTGCTCGGTCGGCGCGCCCTGGTTGTCGACAAAGGTCAAGGCGCTCTTTACCTGCGCAAGCGTGCCCTGCCCGGTGAAATCCGCATAGCCTTCGCCATGCGCCACGGCCACCGGCACGCGCGTGCCCGCCATGCCCCGCATGAACAGGGAAGGCGACTCGGGGATTTCCACCAGCGACAGGCGCGCCTCGTATTTTTCCGATAGATTGCGCGTAAAGCGCGGCCAATGCTCGGCGCCGGGTATCATGCCGGCCAGCGCCGCCATCATCTGGCAGCCATTGCAGACCCCCAGCGCAAAGGTATCCGGGCGCCCGAAGTAGGCGGCGAACTGGTCGGCCAATTGATCGTTGAAGCGTATCGTGCGGGCCCAGCCTTCGCCGGCGCCCAGCACGTCGCCGTAACTGAATCCGCCCACGGCCACCAGCCCCTGCACATCGTCCAGGCGCACCCGCCCGGCCAGCAGGTCGGTCATGTGCACATCCTGCGCCTCGAAGCCGGCCTTGTCGAAAGCCCATGCCATTTCGACCTGGCTGTTGCACCCTTGCTCGCGCAGGATGGCGACCTTGGGACGTTTGCCGGTGGCGATGAAAGGCGCGGCGATATCCTCTTGCGGATCGAAGCCCACCACGGGGCTCAGGCCGGGATCGCCCTTGTTCTGCCAGGTATCGAATTCCGCCTGCGCGCAGGCGGGGTTGTCGCGCAAGGCCATGATGCGGCGGCTGACTTCGCTCCATTGCTGGGCCAGTTCGGCGCGCGGCTTCTGGTATATGCATTTTCCGTCGCGGAAAATCTGTATTTCGTCCTGCTTGTTCAAGCTGCCCATCACATGCGAATGGGCCGACAAGCCCACCGCGCGCAATTGCTGCAGCACCGTATCGCGCTGGGCCAGCGGCACCTGGATGACGGCGCCGGCCTCCTCGGCAAACAAGGCCTTGAGGGTAATCTCGTCGCGCTGGACCGCAATCTGTTCCGAGCGTATCTTGTAGTCGCCCCAGTCGGCCGCGACCGGATCGATGGTCAGCATATCCAGGTTGATCGACACCCCCACATGCCCGGCGAACGCCATTTCGCATACCGTCGCCAGCAACCCGCCATCTGAGCGGTCGTGGTAGGCCAGGATGCGTCCGTCGGCGGCCAGTTGGCGCAGGACCTTGAAAAATGCGATGAGCGCCGCGGCGTCGCTCATGTCGGGCACCGCCAGCCCCACCTGATTGAAGGCCTGCGCCAGGATGGAAGCCCCCAGGCGCTGCTGCCCGAAGCCCAGGTCGATAAGGATGAGCGCGGTATCGCCGGCATCGGTGCGCAATTGCGGCGTCAAAGTGGCGCGCACATCGGCCACCGGCGCGAACGCCGTCACGATCAGCGAGACCGGCGCCAGCACTTCGCGCGGCTCGCCATCGTGCGACCACGCCGTTCGCATGGACAGCGAGTCCTTGCCGACCGGAATGGACAAGCCCAGCTGCTGGCACCAGTCGCTGATGGCGGATACCGTGTCGTACAAGGCGGCATCCTGGCCGGCCGCGCCGCAAGCGGCCATCCAGTTGGCCGAAAGCTTGATGTCCTCGAGCGACCGCACGTCGCTGGCGGCCAGGTTGGTCAGAGCTTCGGCGATGGCCATGCGGCCCGACGCCGGCGCGTCTATCATCGCAATCGGGGTGCGCTCGCCCATGGCCATGGCTTCGCCCCGCACGCCTTCGTAATCGGCCAGGGTCACCGCGCAGTCGGCGACCGGCACCTGCCAGGGTCCGACCATCTGGTCGCGGCTGGTCAAGCCCCCCACCGAACGGTCGCCTATGGTGATCAGGAAATTCTTGCTGGCCACCGTCGGGTGGCGCAGCACGCGCGCTATCGCTTCATCGAGCGCGATATCGGTGATGTCCAGCCCGGCGCCGACGCCCGCCACGCGCCGCACATCGCGCGTCATGCGCGGCGGCTTGCCCAGGATCACATCGACGGGCACGTCCACCGGCCGTATGGCCGTATCGGCCTTGGCCTGGACGGTTTCGGACACCCCCGGCAGGCCTTCGCCGTAGGTGACCCGCAATTGGCGCTCCTGCGTGGCCACGCCGACCACGGCATAAGGGCAGCGTTCGCGCTTGGCGATCACGTCGAAGCGCGGCAAGTCCTCGGGCAGAATGGCCAGGACATAGCGTTCCTGGGATTCATTGCTCCAGATTTCGGCCGCCGACAGGCCCGATTCCTCGAGATGCACCTGCTGCAATTCAAAAATGGCGCCGCGGCCCGCATCGTTGACCAGCTCAGGGAAGGCATTGGACAAACCGCCCGCCCCGACATCGTGTATGGCCAGGACGGGATTGTTCCCGCCCTGCTGCCAGCAGCGGTCTATGACCTCCTGGGCGCGCCGCTCGATTTCAGGATTGGCGCGCTGCACGGAATCGAAATCGAGCTCGGCGCTATTGGCGCCGGCGCTCATGCTGGAGGCCGCGCTGCCGCCCATGCCGATGCGCATGCCGGGGCCGCCAAGCTGGATCAGCAAGGCGCCGGGCGGAATGGGATCTTTGTGGGTCAGGCGGCTGTCGATGGAGCCCAGGCCGCCCGCGATCATGATGGGTTTGTGATAGCCCCAGCGCGTGCCGCCGGCAGTCTGTTCGAAGGCACGGAAGTAGCCCAGCAAATTGGGGCGGCCGAATTCATTGTTGAACGCCGCGCCGCCGATGGGCCCTTCTATCATGATGTCCAGCGGACTGGCGATGCGGTCCGGCAAGCCGTGGGCGTCGCTTTCCCAGGGCTCAGGCGCATCCTTGAAGCGCAGATTGGACACCGTGAAACCGGTCAGGCCCGCCTTGGGCTTGGAGCCGCGGCCCGTGGCGCCTTCGTCGCGGATCTCGCCGCCCGCGCCGGTGGCCGCGCCCTGGAAAGGCGCTATCGCCGTGGGGTGGTTATGGGTTTCCACCTTCATGAGGGTGTGGACTACGGCCTGGTGGTGTTCATAGCTTGTGGTCGAAGCCGTGTTCCCGGCATGGAACAAGGTCGCCGGCCCGCCCGTCATGATCGCGGAATTGTCGGAATAAGCGACCACGGTGCCTTCGGGCTGGGCCGCATGGGTGGCGCGTATCATGCCGAACAGGGTATTTTGCTGCTCGACGCCATCGATGACCCACTGCGCATTGAAGATTTTGTGGCGGCAGTGTTCGCTGTTGGCCTGCGCGAACATCATGAGTTCGACGTCGGTGGGGTTGCGGCCCAGCTGCTTGAAAGCGGCTTCGAGGTATTCCACTTCGTCGTCGGACAGCGCCAGGCCCAAGGCGCGATTGGCTTCGACCAACGCGGCCTGGCCCAGACCGAGAACGTCTATGGTTTGTATGGGCTTGCCAGGCAGGGAGGCGAACAGGGCCGCGCCGTCGAAGGAGGCATCGACGACGGTTTCGGTCATGCGGTCGTGCAGGCAGCCGGCGATTTGCGCCAGTTGTCCGGCGTCGATGGACTTGGCGCCCAGCAAGCCGCGCGCGGGCGTGAGGGTATAGCGTATGCCGCGCTCGATGCGCCGCAGTGACTGCAGGCCGCAGTTGTGCGCGATGTCGGTGGCCTTGCTGGCCCAAGGGGACACGGTCCCGAAGCGCGGCACGACGCGCAAGATGAGTGCGTTCCTGCCCTCTTTATCGGCATCGGCCGCAACGCCGTAGTCGAGCAGTTGTTCAAGCCGCTGCTGGTCCCGCGCAGCCAGGTCTGTTTCGGTCCAGACGTAGTGTTCGAAGCGGCCGTTGATATCGGCGACGGGCAGATCGAGTTCGGCAAACCGCTGCAGCAACCGTTCGCGGCGAAAGGATGACAATACGGAGGAACCAAGAAGATGCTGGATAGAATTCACGATACGGCGCAGGCAAAAGGAGGGAAACGCTCCATTTTACCTGCTTGCGTGACAAGGCGGGCTCACGTCGGATATATGACTTCCAGGATGTCCAGCTCATCGATCCCCGCAGGCGTACGCAAGGTAACCGTATCGCCCTCGCGGGCCTTGGTCAGCGCCCGCGCAACCGGGGAAATCCAGCTGATCTTTCCCAGCAAAGGCTCCGCCTCGTCCACGCCCACGATCGTCACCCGGAACTCCTCGCCCGCCTTGTCCGAATAAACCACCGTCGCGCCGAAAAAAATCTGGTCCTTGTTCGGCTGCGCGGCGGGGTCGACCACCTCCGCGATCTCGAGCCGCTTGGTCAGGAAGCGCATGCGCCTGTCAATTTCCCTGAGCCGTTTCTTGCCGTAGAGATAATCCCCATTCTCGGAGCGGTCGCCATTGGACGCCGCCCACGAAACGACCTGCACCACCGACGGGCGCTCCACCGTCATCAGATGCGCCAGTTCCTCGCGCAGACGCTGATAGCCCCCGGTCGTGATGTAGTTCTTCGTGCCCGCCGGAAGCTTTATGTCCTCCGAACCCAGCTCATCGTCATCATCGCCATCGGATTCTTTTACAAAAGCCTTGTTCATATCAGATCCAGTCCCGCCAAACAGGCGTCAAGTCGGCCGGCAACGATGGAAGCTCGCCCAGGTCCAGCCTGGCTTCCTTGGGGCTGTGGAAGTCCGATCCGCAAGACGCCATGAAACCGTAGCGCCGCGCCACCGCGGCGTATTCCGCATACTGATCGGGCGTATGGCTGCCGGTGATGACTTCGATCGCCGCGCCGCCCAGGTCTTTGAACTGCTCGAACAATGCATCGAACTGCATGGGCGAATAATTGTAGCGGCCCGGGTGCGCAATGGCGGCGCGGCCGCCCGCGCCTATGATCCAGCCCAGGGCCTGCTCCAGCGTCGACCACTGCACCTGCACATTGGCCGGCTTGTTTTCACCCAGGTATTTATCGAAGACCATCTGCATATTCCTGCAATAGCCATGCTCCACCAGAAAGCGCGCGAAATGGGTGCGGCTGATCAAGGACGGATTGGCCGCATACGGCAATGCGCCCTCGTAGCTGTTCGGAACTCCCATGGCCGTCAGCCTGTCGGCCATTTCGCGGGCGCGCACGGAGCGGCCGGCGCGCAGGCCCGCAAGCCCGGCGTTCAGTTTCGTGTCGAACTCGTCGACCCCCAGCCCAAGCACATGTATGGTTTGCCTGGCCCAGGTGACCGAGATCTCGACGCCGGGAACAAACTGCATGCCCAAGGCCTCGGCCTTGCGGCGCGCCTCGGCCAGGCCGGCGAGCTCGTCATGGTCGGTAAGGGCCCACAACTGCACGCCATTGGCGTGCGCGCGCGCGGCCAGCTCGGCCGGAGCCAGGACGCCGTCCGACATCGTCGAGTGGGAATGTAAATCGACTTTAATATGCAAACTCCGTTGAAGGTTAAACAGCCCTGGAAAGGGCTGTTTTCTCAAGTGTACGCCGATTAGTTTGTCAATAAAAATTCCGCCACCGGCTCGATTTGGTCGCCGCTGCGCAAGGTCGGCGCATGCCCTACATGGGGCACAGTATGCAGCCGCGCATGGGGGTTCCTGGCCAGCATTTCCTCGGCCACTTCGGCGGTCAGCAAATCCGACTCCTCGCCGCGCATCAGCAGGATGGGCGCGGTGATGCTTTCGTAGGCCGCCCAGAGAATGGCCTCGGAAGCCTGTATCCTGGCCTCGGATTGCTCCGCGAAGGGTTCGGCGATGCGCAGGTCGTAATGCCTGGCCCAGTGATCCCCCTGCTGATTGAACACATAGCGGGTGAGGTCCTCCCAGCCGGCCTGGTCGTGCGCGCCAAAGCCGGCCGACACCGAGCGGACATAGTCCACCGCCTGCGCGAAGGTGTCGAACTGCATGGGCTGCCCCACGTATTCGGCGATGCGGGTCAGGCCGGAAAAGCTCAGCTTGGGGCCTATGTCGTTGAGCACCATCTTGCCCAGGGACAGCGTCTGGTCGGCGGGCAAACCGCAAGCGCCGCGATCGGGCCTGACGATCGCCGAGATAGCCAGCGTGCCAGCCAGCCCCAGGCCTATCAGGCCGCCCATGGACGTGCCCACCCAGTCTAGCTGGGCGGGCTTGAGCCGCGCAATGAGGGTAAGCATATCGGCCACGTATTGCGGCACGACATAGTTGGCCGCGTTGATCAGCCAATCGGACTTGCCGCGGCCCACCACATCGGGGCAGACCACTCGATAATGCGGCGCCAGCCGCCTGGCCAGATGATCGAAGTCCCGCCCGGTGCGGGTCAGTCCGTGCACGCACAGCAGGACGCGGTCGTTGCCGGGATCGCCCCATTCCCAGTAGGCCATGCGATGCGTGCCGGCCGGACTCGCGCACATGACATAGTCCAGCCGGGGTTGAAGGTTCTCGTCGGGCGTGTACATATCGGTCATGGGGCGCTCGCTGCAAAGAGGAGTCCCGATTGTAGCTTAGGGGCTTGCGGGAAGCCGCGGGCTCGCGGCGCCCTAGATGTGCAGGGCGTGCCCCAGCGCCCTGAGGGCCGCTTCCTGCACGGCCTCGCCCAAAGAAGGATGAGCGTGGATGGTGCCCGCAATGTCCTCGAGACGGGCGCCCATTTCCAGCGACTGCGAAAAGGCGGCGCTCAATTCCGAGACGCCACGGCCCACCGCCTGCCAACCCACGATCAGGTGGTTGTCGCGGCGCGCAACCACGCGCACAAAGCCTTCGCCCGCCTCGAGCGTCATCGCGCGGCCATTGGCGGCAAACGGAAAGGCCGCGCTGATGCAGTCCATGCCGGCCTGCGCGGCTTCGTCCGGCGACAGGCCGGACACCACGATTTCAGGGTCGGTGAAGCACACCGCCGGAATCGAGGCGGGAACAAAGCGGCGCCGCTTGCCGGCGATGATTTCAGCCACCATTTCGCCCTGCGCCATGGCGCGATGGGCCAGCATGGGTTCGCCGGCGACATCGCCTATGGCCCAGACATTGCGCATGGATGTGCGGCATTGCTCATCGATGCGCAGCGCCGGCCCGTCCATGTCCAGCATCAGCGATTCCAGGCCGAACCCCGCCGTCCGCGGGCGCCGGCCCACGGCCACCAGCACCTGGTCGACCGCCAGCGCGGATGGTTCGCCTCGCGCATTCTCCAGGCGCAAGGCCCCGCCTTTTTCGTCCATGCCCAGTACGCGGCAGGACAAATGCAGGGAAACGCCCAGTTTCTTCAAGGCGGCCAGCACCGGTTTGGCCAGTTCGGCATCGTAGGCGGGCAGGATGCGGTCCTGGGCCTCGACCAGGCTCACCTTTACCCCCAGCTTGCTGTAGGCCATGCCGAGTTCCAGCCCGATATAGCCGGCCCCGACGACGGCCAGGCTTTGCGGCAGGCTTGCCGGCGACAAGGCCTGCGTGGACGAGATGACCGGGCCGCCAAACGGCATGAAAGGCAGTTCGACCGGCTGCGAGCCGGTGGCCAGCAACAAGTGCTCGCAGGCGATGCGCAGCACGCCGCCCGCCTGGCCGTCCTGCTGCGCGACCTCGACCGTTTTGCCGTCGACGATATGCGCCCAGCCCTTGACGACCCGCAGCCCGTTCCTCTTGAGCAAGGCCGCCACGCCGCCCGTAAGGCGGTCGACAATGCCGTCCTTCCAGGCCACGGTCCTGGCGATATCGATATGGGGCGACTGCGCCTGTATGCCCAGGGGCGACCCGGCTCCATAACTGGCCAGCTTGTGGAATTCCTCGGCGGCGTGTATCAGCGCCTTGGACGGTATGCAGCCTATGTTCAGGCAGGTTCCGCCAACGTTGCCGGCTTCGACCAGCGTGGTGGCGATACCCAATTGCGCGGCGCGGATGGCGGCCACATAGCCGCCCGGGCCGCCGCCGATGACCAGTAATGTGCTTGATTGCATGAGCGCCCCTTATTCCACGAACAGCATGGCCGGGCATTCGAGATATCCCCGTATGCGCTGGATAAACTGGGCCGCATGCATGCCGTCGACCACCCGGTGGTCGAAGGATGAAGACAGGTTCATGATCTTGCGCGCCACGACGGCGCCTCCCAGGATGACGGGACGCTCGACTATGCGGTTGACGCCGACGATCGCCACTTCGGGGTGATTGATGACGGGGGTGGAGACTATGCCCCCCAATGAACCCAGGCTGGTAAGCGTGATGGTCGAACCGGAAAGCTCGTCGCGGGCCGCGCTCGCGCTGCGGGCCGCGTCGGCCAGCCGGGTGATTTCCGAGGCGCAGGACCACAGGTCCAGCGTCTCGGCGTGGCGCAGGACCGGCACCATCAAGCCCGCATCGGTCTGCGCGGCAATGCCCATATGCACGGGGCCGTAGCGCGTGACCACGCCATTGTCGTCGTCGTAGCGGGCATTGATCTGCGGAAATTCGCGCAAGGCCAGCACCATGGCCCTGGCCAGAAATGGCAGGATGGTGAGCTTGCCGCGTTCGGCGCCCCACTGCGCGTTCAGGCGCGAACGCAAGGCTTCCAGCTCCGTGACGTCGATTTCCTCTACATAAGTAAAGTGCGGAATGCGGCGCTTGGATTCCTGCATTTTCTGCGCTATCTTGCGGCGCAGGCCGATGACCGGAACCTGCTGCTCGTCATCGCGCGGAGCATAGGCGGCGGGGCGGGCCCGCCCAACCGCCGCCGTCGCGCCGCGCGCCAGGTAGGCGTCCAGGTCGCCGTGGGAAATGCGCCCCGCCGGCCCCGTGCCCGGCACGTATTGCAATTCGATGCCGAGGTCCCAGGCCCGCTGGCGCACGGCCGGCGACGCCAGCGGCTTGCCGCCGGCCGGGCGCGCGGCGCCCGCGGCAATGGCGGAATGATAGTCGCCGCTCTGGCTCGGTTCGGCACGCCGCGGCTGAGGCGCCGGGACGGGCTGGGCGGCGGCGTCAGGCGCTACGCCCGCTGCCGAGGCCGCAGCAGGTTCAACGGAAGACGGCCGGTCCGCAGCCTGATCGCGCGCGGCCGCCGGCGCTGAAGCCGTCGAAGCCTCAGCGCCCGAAGCCACGCCGGGCGCAGATGCCGGCGCGGAACGCGCCGTGGCGGGCGCGGCGGCTGCATTGCCCGCCCCTTCGACTTCCAGGCGTATCAGTTCGGACCCGACGGCCATCACTTCGCCTACCGCGCCGCCCAGCGACACCACCTTGCCGTGCACGGGCGATGGCACCTGGACGGTGGCCTTGTCGGTCATCACGTCGGCCAGGAGCTGGTCCTCGACCACGCTGTCGCCCGGCTGCACATGCCATTCCACCAGTTCGACCTCGGCGATCCCTTCGCCGATGTCCGGCATTTTGATAATGTGCGTGCCCATTATCGCGCCTCCCGCGTAGCGGCGCCGTCGCCGGCATGGGAGCCTTGCATGGTCCCCATCACGCGCCGGTAGGCCTCCCCGACCCGTTTGGGGCTGGGGAAATAGGCCCATTCATGGGCATGCGGATACGGCGTGTCCCACCCGGCGATTCTTTCGATGGGGGCTTCCAGGTGGTAAAAGCAATGTTCCTGGATCAATGCGGTCAACTCCGCGCCGAAACCGCTGGTTTGCGTGGCTTCGTGCAGGACGACGCAGCGCCCGGTCTTCTTGACCGATGCCACGATGGTGTCGAGGTCCAGCGGCCAGAGGCTGCGCAAATCGATGATTTCGGCATCGATGCCGGATTCGGCGGCGGCAACATCGGCGACGAAAACCATGGTGCCGTAGGTCAGGACGGTAAGCTCGGCGCCCGCCCGGAAGACGGACGCCGATTCCAGCGGGACAGTGTAATAGCCATCGGGCACATTGCCCAAGGGATGCTTGGACCAGGGCACCACCGGCTGGTCGTGGTGGCCATCGAAGGGGCCGTTGTACAGGCGCTTGGGTTCAAGAAAAATGACCGGATCGTCGCATTCGATGGCGGCGATGAGCAGCCCCTTGGCGTCGTAGGGATTCGAGGGCATGACCGTGCGCAAGCCGCTGACGTGGGTGAACAGGGCCTCGGGGCTTTGGCTATGGGTCTGGCCGCCATAGATCCCGCCCCCGCAAGGCATGCGTATGGTCAGCGGAGCAATGAATTCGCCCGCCGAGCGGTAGCGCAGGCGCGCGGCTTCCGAGACGATCTGGTCGGTGGCCGGGTAGAAATAATCGGCGAACTGGATTTCCACCACGGGGCGCAGGCCGTAGGCCCCCATGCCCACCGCGGCGCCCACGATGCCGCCTTCGGAGATGGGCGCGTCGAACACCCGGCTGCGGCCGTATTTGGCCTGCAGGCCTTCGGTGCAGCGGAACACGCCGCCGAAATAGCCGACGTCCTGCCCGAAAATGACGACATTGTCGTCGCGTTCCAGCATGACATCCATGGCCGAGCGCAAGGCCTGGATCATGGTCATGGGAGTGGTTTTCTGTTTCAGGGAAGTGTCGTCCATGTTCATACCCCCAGTTGCTGGCGTTGGCGGCGCAAGTGCCAGGGCATGTCTTTGTAGACATCCTCGAACATGCTCGCGACGCTGGAGGTCTGGCCGGTGGCCAGCGTGCCGTGGCTTTCCGCCTGTTTCTGCGCGGCGATGACCTCGGCCTCGTAGGCTTTCTGGGTGCTGTGCTGCTCTTCCTCGGACCACGCGCCGATGCCGATGAGATGCCGCTTCAGGCGGTCGATGGGATCGCCCAGCGGGAAGCGGGCCCAGTCGTCGGCCGGCCGGTACTTGGAAGGATCGTCGGAGGTGGAATGCGGGCCGGCCCGGTAGGTCACCCACTCGATGAGCGTCGGACCCAGGTTGCCGCGGGCGCGTTCGACGGCCCATTGCGAGGCCGCGTAGACCGCCAGGAAGTCATTGCCGTCGACCCGCAAGGACGCAATGCCGCTGCCCACGCCGCGGGCGGCGAAAGTGGTGCTTTCGCCGCCCGCCAGCGCCTGGAAGGAAGAGATGGCCCACTGGTTATTGATCACATTCAGTATGACCGGCGCCTGGTACACATGGGCGAAGGTCAGCGCCGTCTGGAAGTCGGCCGCGGCGGTCGCGCCGTCGCCTATCCAGGCCGACGCGATTTTCGTATCGCCTTTGATGGCCGAGGCCATGGCCCAGCCCACCGCCTGCACGAACTGCGTCGCCAGGTTGCCGGAAATGGAAAAGAAGCCGGCGTCGCGCACCGAATACATGACGGGCAGCTGGCGGCCCTTGAGGCGATCGCGATCGTTGGAGAACAGTTGGCACATCATGTCGAACAAAGGAACGTCCTGGGCGATCAGCAGGTTCTGCTGGCGATACGACGGGAAGCACATGTCGCCCTTGGACAGCGCCATCACCTGCGCCGTGCCTATGGCTTCTTCGCCCAGGCTCTGCATATAGAACGACATTTTCTTCTGCCGCTGCGCGATCAGCATGCGGGCGTCGAAGATGCGCGTCTTGATCATGGACTGCAAGCCCTTGCGCAACAGCTCAGGGGCTATGGCCTGCGCCCACGGCCCTGTGGCATTGCCGTCGTCATCGAGAACGCGCACCAGGGTGTAGGCCATGTCGGTGGTGTCGATGGCGGAGGTGTCTACGGGGGGCTTGCGCGCCGCGCCGGCCGCAGCCAGGCGCAAATAAGAGAAATCGGTGGCATGGCCGGGGCGCCCGGAGGGCTCGGGCACGTGCAGCCGTAATGGAATGTTTTGTCTCATGTTTGCTTCAAAAATGTCTTGTGGAATTTTCGAACCGCTACTCGTTTTGTGCGCCGTCTTGTGGACAGCAGATTCCATCATCGCCGATTCGCCTTGAATGCGCAAGCGCGCCCGCGAGGCCGGCCGGGGCGCTATTGGCCCTGCCAATAGCGCGGCGCGAACTGGCGCTCGCCGTGGGCCGACAGGCCCGTGGCGCGCGAGCGCAGCGTGACAGCGCCGTCACGGTCGGTGCGCCAGAACGCGGCGCCGGCGTCTTGCCAGCGCCGCTCGACCACAGGGCTCGGATGACCGTAGCGGTTCCACCATCCGGCCTGCGCGATCACATGCGCGGCCTGGACGGCGTCGACAAACTGCCGGCTGGATGAATTCCTGGAACCATGGTGCGCGGCCAGCACCACGTCCACCGGCTGCAGGCCCCGATCCAGCAAGGACGCTTCCTGCGCGGCGCCGATATCGCCGGGCAGCAGGATGGAATGGTGGCGCCCCCGCACCCGCAGCACACAGCCGCGGCTATTGCGCTGCCGGTCTTGCGCCGGGGGACTTGCGGCGGCGGGCTCCAGGGGCCATAGGAATTCGAAGGCCACGCCATCGACCCGCCATCCCATCCCTTGCCCGCACGGCGACATCGCCAAAGGCAGCGGCGGCAATTGCCCCGGCGCGCCCAGAAGACGCGCCTCCCGCGCCAGGTAGCCGCGCACATCGAAGGAGCTGTATGACTGCCCCACCGGCAACGCCTGCAGCAGGCTGCGCGCCCCGCCGGCATGGTCGATATCGGCGTGCGAAATCACCATGACATCGAGCTTGCGTATGCCCTGCGAGCGCAGGAAGGGCAAGATGGCGCGCGCCCCGTCATCGGATGCGGCGCTGCTGCGCAAGCCGGTATCGAACAGCAGGACATGGCTTGCGGTCTGTATGACTATCGCGCCGGCCTGGCCGACATCCAGGGCATACAAGTCCCAGCCGCCCTCGGGCGGCCGCTTGGGCGCCCACAGCAAGGCCGGCAGCATCAGCAGCCAGGCCATATTGCGCGAAGGGATGCCGCGGGGCGTCGACGCCAGGCACAATCCCAGCAAGGCGAGCAGCGTGGCCCATGGCGGCGCGGCCGCGGCGGTGAAGCTGGCCGCGCCGGAGGCGGCCAGCCAGGCCGTGGGCGCCATCATGATTTCCAGGACGGCGTGGCCCAGCCAGGCCGAAGCCGCGGCCAGCGGCTCCAGCCCGGGAACCAGGGCGGCGCCCGCCGCCAGCAGGGACAAGGGCGTTATCACCAGGCTGACGAGCGCGATGGCGTAGGCATTGGCCAGCGGCGCGGCGAGCGAGACCTCGTGGAAAACCAGCGCCAGCAAAGGCATCAGGCCTGCGGTGATGGCCAGTTGCAGGCCTGCGGCCTTGGCCAGCAAAAGGCGCCAGCGCCGCCAGCGGCTGGCGGGCCGCGGCCCCAGCGGCCGGCCCCACCAGCCCGCGCTGGCCATCAGCACGGCGACGGCGCCGAATGACAGCCAGAAGCCGCTGGCCAGCAAAGCCCAGGGATCGAGCAGCACCACCGCGAAGGCGGCCAGGGGCAGGAGCCGGGACGCATCCATGGGCAGGCGCAGCAAATAGGCCGCCGCCACGACCGCCAGCATCAGGAAGGTGCGCCGCGCGGGCACGCCCCAGCCGGCCAAAAGGCAGTACAGCCAGGCGACCAGCAAGGCCGCCAGGGCGGCCGCCACCTGGGCGGGCAGCCGCTCAGCCAGCGCGCGGCCCCGCAAACGCCCGCGCCGCCATAGCCAGAAAGCCAATGAGCCGCCCAGCGCCGCGATCATGGTGATATGCGAGCCGCTGATCGATACGAGATGGGTAATGCCGGTGCGATTGAACACCTGCCAGTCGGATGCCTCGACACTGGCCTGGTCGCCTATGGCCAGGGCCAGCAGCACCGCGCCGTAGCGCTTGCCCGCCAGATACGGCTGCATGGCGGCGCGCACGCGATGCCGCGCGCGCTGCGCCATCACCGGCAGGCTGGCCCAGGGTTCGTCGCGCAGCAATAGCGGCGCGCCCCGCACGCTGCCGGTGGCCCTGATACCCTGCGCAAACAGATGGGACTCATAGTCGAAGGCATGCGGGTTGCGGTTGCCGTGGGGCTTTTTGAGCGTGAGCGACATGCGCCACACCTGGCCAGGCGCCAATTCCGCGAAGCCGGCGTAGCCGCCATCGGCCGGCGCGCGCCCTGCCCGGCCGTAGGGACCCGCCCAGTCCGGCGCGGCCCAAGTGACCTGGATGCGCGAGGGCACGCCCGCCGGCATGGAGGAAATGACCTCGGCTTCGAACTGGCGGCTGTCCGGGTCCAGGCGCGGCAGCGCCGCCACGCGCAGCACCACTCTGGAAACCCGGTTTTCATTGGCGCTATCCAGGCTGTCGGCAAGCCGGTGTTCGGCGCGGGCCACGGCGACGAGCAGCCCGGCGATCCCCGCCCACAAGGGCAGCAGCACATGCCATCGATGCCTTCCCGCCAGCGAAAAAACCGCGATCGACACCAGGACGGCCAAGGCTAGCGCCCCCGCCCATATGACATGATCGGGCAGGTAAGGCAGGCCATGCGCCGCGCCGGTTGCGGCGACGAAGGCCAGCAAGCAGATGCGCCCTGTCACGCTCGTCAGCTCCCAAATGGCGTAGCGTAAGGGCCGCGCGGAAAAAAAGGAGCGTTGGCGGGATCGGGCCATCCCTTCGGATTCTACTCATCGATCCATCATGAGCGGCATCGATTCCGCGCAGCCGGATCATTTCCCGCGCAAACCTGCCCTGACAAGGCTCAGGATGCGTCGCCCAGCGCCCCGCCCAGGCGCGGCAGCACCCGCCTGGCGTTGGCCCCGCAAGCCTGGATGAGGTCTTCGACCGCCATATTGCGCAGTTCGGCCAGCGCCTGGGCAATCCCTGCCACTTCGCCAGGCTCGTTCCGGGACGCGGCTTGGGCGGGTTCGCCCAGCCAGGCTGGGGGAATATCGGGCGCGTCGGTTTCCAGCACCAGCGCCGCCAGCGGCAACTGCGCCGCGAGGCGGCGTATCTGCAGGGCGCGGGTGAAGGTCATGGCGCCGCCGAAACCGAGGGCGAAGCCGCGCTCGATGAACTGCTGCGCCTGCTGGAAGCTGCCATTGAAGGCGTGGGCGATGCCGCTGACCCGGGGATGCCGGCGCAAGTGCTTGAGCAATACATCCTGCGAACGCCTCACGTGCAGCAATACCGGCAAGCCATAGCGCTCGGCCAGTTCCAGTTGCGCCAGGTAAAAACTTTCCTGCTTGTCGCGCATTTCGGGCTCTTTCAGGGCCGGAATGAAAAAATCCAGGCCTATTTCCCCTATCGCCACAAAGCGCGGATCATCGAGCGACTGCTGGATCCGGGATTCCAGTTCGGCGAGGTCGCCGGCCTGTGCGTCGGGCACGCATAGGGGATGTATCCCCAGCGCATAGCTGCCCCCCTTGAAGGAATGGGCGAGCTCGCGCACCGCGCCGAAATTGAATTGCGCCACCGCCGGAATCACTATGCCGCCCACGCCTTTCTCGCCGGCCCGTTCAATGACCGCGGCGCGATCGGCCGCGAATTCATTGGCGTCCAGGTGGCAGTGGGTGTCAATCAGCATTCCATCATCTCCAGTCTTCGTCGTGGCCGCGTCTTACCCGCCCCGCCTGAGCGGCCCCCACCTCGGCGGCCCCACCTGAGCGGCACTGCCTTGGCAGCCCCGCCAAATACGCGGCGCGGGCGCCGCTAATCCGGCGCTATCGCTGATCCCCAACAGCGATCAGGGGAGGCACCTCCGGGTCCACCAGGCGGCCCTTGTCCATGGACAACTGCCGGTGGGCCAGCGCGGCCAGCGCGGCATCGTGGGTGACAATGGCAAATGCCGTGCCGAACTCGCGGTTCATGCGCACCAGCAAATCGAACATGCTCTCGGCCGTGTAGCGGTCCAGGTTGCCGGTCGGTTCATCGGCCAGCACGCAGGCCGGGCGGGTCACCAGCGCCCGGGCCAGCGCCACGCGCTGGCGCTCCCCCCCCGACAACTGGCCTGGATAGTGGTCGATGCGGGCGGCCAGGCCCACCTGTTCCAGCACGATCTGCGCCTGTTCCCGGGCCTTGCCGCGGCTTTCGCGCCGCACGATAAGCGGCATGGCGACATTGTCCAATGCCGAGAACTCCGGCAGAAGATGATGGAACTGGTACACGAAACCCAGCGTGCGGTTGCGCAGTTGGCTGCGCTGCGCCTCGCTCAAACCATCGGCCGACATGCCGTTGACGAATACCGAGCCCGAGGTCGGCAAGTCCAGCAGGCCCAGGGTATGCAGCAAGGTGCTCTTGCCCGAGCCGGATGCGCCCACGATGGCCACCATTTCGCCGGGGTCCACATGCAGGCTGACATCGCGCAAGACCTCGATGGCGACGCCGCCCTCGCGATAGGTCTTGACCAGGTTGCGGGCGCTCAAGGCATGGACGACAGGGGTATTATTAGTCATGGCGCAGCACCTCGGCCGGTTGCAGGCTGGACGCGCGCCAGCTGGGATATAGCGTGGCCAGCAGGGACAACACCAGCGATGTAAGCGCCACCACCAGGATGTCGGTCAGTTGCGGGTTGGACGGCAGCTCGCTGATGAAATAGATTTGCTGCGGCAGGAATTGCACGCCCAGCATGCGCTCGATGAAGGGAACGATGACATCGATGTTGTAGGCGACCAGGACTCCGAAGGCCACGCCCAGCAAAGTGCCGACGATGCCTATCAGCGACCCTTGCACCAGGAAGATCTTGGCGATCTCGCGCGGGCTGGCGCCCAGGGTGCGCAAGATGGCGATGTCGGAACGCTTGTCCTTGACCGCCATCACCAGGGACGACAGCAGGTTGAAGGCGGCGACCGCGACGATCAAGGCCAGGATGAGGAACATCATGCGCTTTTCGGTTTGCACCGCGGCGAACCAGGTGCGGTTGTTTTGCGTCCAGTCTTGCGCCTGCACAAAAGGCGGCAGCGTTTTTCCCAAGTCGCGCGCCACCAGCGGGGCCTGCTGCATGTCGGCGATGCGCAAGCGCACGCCGCTGGTCCCGCTATCGCGGAAGACCTTGGCGGCGTCCTCATAATTGATGAAAGCCAGCGAGGCATCGTATTCGTAGTAGCCAGAAGAAAATATCCCGGTAACGGTGAATTGCCGCATGCGCGGGGTGAAGCCGGCGGGCGATATCGAACCCTGGGGGGCCAGCACCAGGACGGTATCGCCGGCGCTCACCCCCAGCATGTTGGCGATCTGGTTGCCCAATACAATGGAAAAGCTGCCGGGCTTGAGCGCCGCGATATCGCCGGCTATCATTTGCCCGCCCACGTCCGAGACGGCGCTTTCCAGCTGGGGATCGATGCCGCGCACCTGCACCCCGCTGAGCGCCTCGCCGCGCACTATCATGCCCTGCGCCGCCACGAACGGCGCCGTGCCCCTGACTTGCGGATTCTCCTTGGCCAGCGCGGCGATTTCCCGCCATTGCGACAAGACCTGCTCGGGGTCCATGCGCGGCACATACAGCTCGATATGCGGCAATACCGAAAGCATGCGGTCCCTGACCTGGGTTTGGAACCCGTTCATGACCGACAGCACCACGATCAGCGCCGCGACGCCCAGGGCAATACCCGCCATGGAGCTGGCGGCGATAAACGACACGAAGCGGTCACCGCGTCCGCCCCGGCGCCGGGACCGCGCCAGACCCGCATAGCGCGCCCCTATCCATAATTCATAAGACATCGTTAAGCACCGTTTTCCATTAACACTACAATCCAGGAATGCAAATCGTACTACCTGGCGCCCTGCCCGACCCCCGCGAGGCGCGCGAACTGACTTCTTACCTGCAAAAAACCGCTCCCACGCTGCTGCGCTGGCTGGAGCAAGGCCGCGCCCGCAGCATACCAGCCGATCCGGCGCAGACCGGCTGTACGCCCTATGAGCAGTGGCAATTGACCACGCGCGGGTTCAAGCCCGGCGATGGGCAGAATCTCAGCGCAGGCCTGGCTCCGTTATGGGCGGGGCCTCTTGCCCGCGACCAGGCGCCGGTCTGGCTGGCGGAGCTGGTCCATGTTGCCCCTTCCCGCGATGGCGCCGCGCTGCTGCCGGCGCGCGAGCTCGCCATCACGCCAGAGCAGAGTGTAGCCTTGTTCGAATCGGCGCAAAGCCTGTTCGCCGGCACAGGCTTCACACTGCAAGCCCGCGGCACCGAACATTGGCGCCTCGGTCTGCCCGAGGGTTTCGCGCCGCTGTGCGCCAGCCCGGCCTTGGTCAGCATCAGTTCGGTGAACGACTGGTGGCCGCAAGACATCGGCGCGCGGCCCTGGCGCCGCCTGGTCAACGAGTTGCAAATGCTATGGTTCGACCACCCGGTCAACCAGGCGCGCTATCGCCAGGGCCTGGTTCCCGTCAACAGCCTGTGGCTGTTCGGCGGGGCGAGCGCGGATCAATTGCAGGCTCCGGCCAGGCCTGGCGCCGTCCAGACCCACGACGCCCTGCTGGCCCCCGGCATCAGCCATGACTGGGGCGGCTGGCTGGCGGCGCTGGGCCAGCTCGAAACACAGATATTCCGGCCCCTGGCGGCAGGCAAGGCGCCCGAACTGGTGCTCACCGGCGCCGACCGCATCGTCGAAGTCAGGCCTGACGCATGGCAACAATGGACACAATGGCTGCCCGGCAGCCGGCAAGCATGGAGGAAGTGGTGGTCACCCCAAGATTAAGCACCCGTCTGGCTAATTTCCAGGCATCGCAAGCCCTGGAAGCCGCAGGCATACACCCCTTGCTGGCGCGCCTCTGGGCGGCCCGCGGCGTCTGCCACCCGGGCGAGACGCTGCTCGCCTGGGGCGCCCTGATTCCGCCCGGCCAGCTGACTCATATACAGCGCGCCGCCGGCATACTGGCCGACGCCATACACGCGCGCAAGCGCCTGCTGATCGTCGCCGACTACGATTGCGATGGCGCCACGGCCTGCGCGGTGGGCATGCGCGCGCTGCGCAGCATGGGCGCCGTCGTCGACTTCCTGGTGCCCAACCGTTTCGAAACCGGGTACGGCCTTTCGCCGGCCGTCGTGGAACTGGCGCTGCGGCATCCCGCCGGCAAGCCCGATATCCTGGTCACCGTCGACAACGGCATCGCCAGCGTCGACGGCGTGCATGCCGCCACCCTGGCGGGCATCGATGTCGTCATCACCGACCACCACCTGCCCGGCGACATCCTGCCGCAGGCCCTGGCCATCGTCAATCCCAACCAGCCCGGTTGCGGCTTCCCCTCCAAGAACCTGGCCGGCGTGGGGGTGATTTTCTACCTCATGCTCGCACTGCGCGCCGAGTTGCGCCAGCGCGGCGTCTACCCCAAGGATGGCGGGCCGCGCCTGGACAATCTGGCGGACCTTGTAGCGCTGGGCACCGTGGCCGATGTCGTCAAGCTCGACGCCAACAACCGCGTGCTCGTCACGCAGGGGCTGCAAAAAATGCGCGCGGGGCGCATGCAGCCTGGCGTGCGCGCCTTGTTTGCCGTCGCGGGGCGCGAGCCGCGCCAGGCCAGCGGCTTTGACCTGGGCTTCGCCCTGGGCCCGCGCATCAATGCCGCCGGCCGCCTGGCCGACATGAGCATAGGCATCAATTGCCTGATCACCGATGATGAAGGCCAGGCGCTCGAACTGGCGCGCCAGCTCGACGGCATGAACCAGGAACGCCGCGGCATCGAAACCACCATGCGCGAGGAAGCGCTGGCCGCCATAGAAGCGTCCAGCCCCACCATAGGCGCAAGCGTCTGCGTCTATCACCCCGAATGGCATCAGGGCGTGGTGGGGCTGGTCGCTTCGCGCCTGAAAGAAACCTATTGGCGCCCCACCCTGGCCTTCGCCCGCTCGGATTCCGGCGAACTGCGCGGCTCGGGCCGCTCCATCCCGGATGTGCACTTGCGCGACGTCCTGGACCTGGTTTCCAAGCGCTATCCCGGCATTATCCTGAAATTCGGTGGCCACGCCATGGCCGCCGGCCTGACGCTGCGCGAAGAGGCCTACGGAGCTTTCATCGGCGGCTTCGATGCCGCGGTCATAGAGCTCAGCGGCAAGGCCAGCTTCGACCCCGTCATCGAAACCGACGGGTCCCTCGAAAGCGGCTATGCCAATGCCGAAGTGGCCGGGCTGCTGCAGCAACAGGTCTGGGGCGCGGGTTTTCCCGCTCCCATATTCCGCGACACCTTTCATGTGCGCCAGCAGCGCCTGCTGAAGGACAAGCACCTGAAGCTGAACCTGGAGCGCGGCAATCAGCGCTTCGACGCCATCTGGTTCAACCACGCCGACATGCTGCCCGAGTATGCCGACGTGGCTTACCGGCTGGACCAGAATGTATGGAACGGCATGGTCTCGGCGCAGTTGATCATCGAATACGCCTGCGCCCCCGCAAGCTGACGCGCCACAGGCCAGCCTGGCGGCGCGCCAGGAGCCAGTGGAGCAACGAAGGCGGCTATTCCTGCGCCACGGCAATGCCGGCGCCCGCCGGCCTGGCGGGCAGCGTCGCCAGTAGCAGGCCGGCCAGGGCCAGGGCGAAGGCCACAAGCTGCATGCCGCCCAGCGTTTCACCCAATGCCAATACGCCGACCACGGCCGCGCTGACCGGCAGCATGACGGTAAAGACCCCGGCGCGCGAGGCCGGCACGGACTTCAACCCCGTCATCCACAGCCAGACCGTCCAGACGCTGGCCGCCAGCGCGTAAAACAGCAACAGCAGCCACATTTCGGCGGCCACGCCCGCAAAATCGAAATCCAGGGCGGCGTAGGCGCCAAAAGGAAACATCAGCGCGAAGCCCCATAAGTTGATGACGGCGCTGATCCGCTTGGGGCTCATCACCGCCGTGAGCTTCTTGCCGATGACGGCATACGACGCTTCGCACAATACCGCGCCGAATATCAGCGCATCGCCCAGCCAGGCCCTGCCGGGCGCGCCCGCGGCAGGCAACAACCCGTCCGCGGCCGGCGCCGCCCCGCCTTTGGCCAGCGACAGCAAAGCGATGCCCGCCGCTCCGCAGAGAATAGCGCCCCAGACCCGCGGGCTTATGCTTTCTTTCAGGAAAGCGCGGCTCATCAGGGCGACCATGGCCGGAATCGCGGACATGATCACACCCGCCGAGACCGCCGTGGTCATGCTCACCCCGAAAATCATGCAAAGCGTGAACAGAAAATTCCCCAGAAACGATTCCAGGAAAATCAGACCCCGGGTCTGCGCCGACAGGGCCGGCTCGGACTTGGGCTTGCGCAGCCAGCGCAGCATGGCCAGGCCGCCTATGCCAAAGCGCAGCCAGGCCAATAGCACCACCGGAAATACCATGGCCAGAGGCTTGGAAAGCGCCACATAGGAACCGACCAGGGACATGCTCAGGGCCAGGCACCCGTAGGCGGCCAGGCGGCTGGGCGGGGGGCTCGGGGAAGTCAATTGCTGGCAGCCTTTCAAGTAGTGCAACTGCCATTTTACCGGCCTTGCGCGCGCTGTCCATGCGCCCGCGCCGCGCGGGCGGCGCCATGGCCAGGTTCAGGCCTGGTCGGCAGCGCCCTGGGTGCAGGCGTTCTGCGCGCCCTTCTGCATTTCCTCGGGGCTGACGTCGCGTATGTGAGTGGCGATGGACCAGCGATGCCCGAACGGGTCCTCCACGACCCCATAGCGGTCCCCCCAGAACATATCTTCCGCCGGCATGACGACCTTGGCCCCCGCGGCCGCGGCGCGCTCCATCGACGCGTCGACATCATCGACATATAGATGCACCGTCACGGGTGACCCCTTCAGCGACTTGGGGCCCAGCGAGCCCCATTGCGGGAATTCGTCCATCAGCATGACGACCGAATCGCCTATGCGCACGGAGGCATGCACCAGCTTGCCTTCCGGGCCGGCCAGGCGGCGGATTTCGGTCGCATTGAACGCCTTTTTGTAAAACTCGACGGCATCGGCGGCGCCCGCGCAGATCAAATGCGGCGTTATGCTATTCATGCCCCTGGGAATGCGGCTCACCGCGGGCGCGCCATCGGGGGTCAGGTCAAACAGCGCTTTGCCGCTCTGCATATCGAAGGGCGCGGAAAAATGCTCATGGACTATCGTCCATTTGCCGTCGATCTGGCGGTAGCAGGAAGACATGCGCATCCACGACGCTTTTTCCTGTCCCTTGTCGTCCTTCATCCCGCATCGGAGCAGGCAGTGGCCGAATGCCAGATCGCCTTGCGCCGCGATATCCAGTTCCCGGGGCTCGAAAATCATGGGACCCGGGCACATGGCCATGCAGGCTTCCCAATGCTTGCCGTAGTCCTGCACCCCTTTGAACTGCAATTGGCTCACGGCGTCGAAGGCCACCACATCGGACGCGTAGTGCGACATGATGGCCTTCACATCGCCTCCCTTCACCGCCTCGATCCAGCTTTCGACCCTGGCCCGGATTTCGCCCTGGGCCACGGTGCTTGTACTTGCTGTGTCCATAGTCTCTCTCCTTTATGGAAATTGATGATGAGCGGAACGCCGCGGCGGGACTTTGGCCGCGGCTTGCCGTCATCGGGCATAAATTAGCATTTTATAGTCCTGAAAAACAACTATATAATCCTGATTATTAAGTTATCTAGTCAATTTTTACTTATGGCAATACAGCGAAGCTACGCCGACAGTTGCGCCGCGGCCCATGCGCTGGATCTGGTCGGCGAGCGCTGGGCCTTGTTGATCGTGCGCGAACTGCTGCTCGGCCCCAAGCGTTACACCGACCTGCGCGCCGGGCTGCGCGGCATCAGCCCCAACGTGCTGGCGCAAAGGCTCAACGAGCTCGAAACGGCATTGGTCCTGCGGCGGCGCAAGCTGCCTCCGCCGGCCAGCGCGCGGGTGTATGAACTGACCGAATGGGGCCGGGAACTCGAGCCTGTCCTCCTGCAGCTTGCGCGCTGGGGCGTGCTGTCTCCCTCATTCGCCCCGCCCGCCGGGCTGGGCGTGGATTCGATGGTCCTGTCCCTGCGCACCATGTTCAGGCCGGACCTCGCCCAGGGCTATGCCGCGACGCTGGAAATCGGCCTGGAGCATGACCAGTTCCGCGCCACCGTGGCCGGAGCGCGGCTGGAACTGGCGCGCGGCAGCGCCAGCCAGCCCGACGCCACGATACAGACCGGCACCGACACCCTGGTCAGGCTTGCCTATGGCAAAGCCAGCCTGGATGACGCGCTGCGGTCGGGCGCATTCGCCTTCACGGGCGACAAAACGGTCGTCGAACGGTTCCTGGGCCTGTTCAGCCTGCCCGAGGGGGCCTTCGGCCAGCAGGCGGCTAGCGGCGGGACGACAAAATGATGCCGCTCACAATCAAGGCAAACGCGACGGCGTGATAAGCCTGGGGCATTTCGCCCAAAAAAGCGGACGACATCAGCGCCGCGAACAAAGGGGTAAGGTTATTGAAAAATCCCGCCGTGCTCGGTCCGGCGCGCTGCACGCCCAGGCCCCAGCAGCGGAAGGCAATGATGGCGGGGCCTATCGCCACATACGCCAGCGCCCCGGCCAGCGGCCAGCCCCACTGGATGCGGCTATCGGCCAGAGTCCATTCCCCCGCGGCAAAAATGCCCGACCACACTACGCCGAACGATACCTGGGCCAACAGAAAAGTGGCCCAATTCCGGCGCACCTCGCTGGAATCCCTGGCTTGAATCAGCGACCAACTGTAAAAGGCCCAGACTATGGTCGCCACGATCATGAACAGGTCGCCGATCACGAAGCGCAAGCCCAGCAATTGACGCCATTCCCCATGGCTGAGCACGACGAACACCCCGATCACGGACAAAGCCGCGCCGGCCACCTGCTTGCGCAAAACCCTGGCCTCGAAGAACAGAAAGCCGGTCAGCAGCATCCACATCGGCATGCTGGCCCCGACCAGGGTCACGTTGATAGGCGTGGAGCTGTGCAGCGCCATGTACTGCAAGGCGTTGTAAAGGCCTATTCCCAATAGCCCCAGGCAGGCGTAGCGCTTGCGCTGGGCCCATAAGCCGCTGCCCTTGCGGAATATGGAATAGCCCAGCGGCAATAGTATGATGAAGGCGATAGCCCAGCGCAAAAAGTTCAGGGTGATGGGCGGAACCAGTTCGCTCATCATGCGGCCGACGACGGCGTTGCCGGCCCAAAGAAAGGGCGGAATGATCAGCAGTAAAGCAGTGGACGGCGTAAGTTTGTGATCCATGGAAGCAGACGGTGATGGCTAAAGGCGGGCGCGGCGAGCCGCTATCGTACTGTAACCATCGCGACCGGCGCTCAGCCGTCGACGAAGGGCTGGATCAATTGGGTCGCCAACTGGACATGCTCGGCATCCACCATCAGGGTTTGCGCGTTCAGGCTATTGGACAGCGGTCCCGGGTACATGGAACTGAATCCGGCGCCGCGCATCAGGAAGGAAATGCCATATGCCTGCATCAGCGAAACAATGACGGCCGCTTCGGATTCCGATTTCGGCGAATAGATTGGTATCATATTTGTCCCCCGACACATAATGTTTGCTACGATCTTAACGTTTTGAACCGGAGCCCGCTTGCGGCTGCGGGCTTCTCAAGACGCCCCCATACGATCCGGAGAACAGTATTTCCATGGCAGTTTTCGACATCAACCCCATAGTCAGCTCCCTTAACGCCATACGCCAGGAATGGCGCAGTTCCCAGCGCCGCTCGCGCGAGCCGGGGGGCCGCGAGTTTCCCTCGCCGCAGGCCATGACCAAGATCCTCGACGACCTCAAGGGCGTGCTCTTCCCGATGCGCCTCGGGCCGCTGGACCTGCGCCAGGAAAGCGAGGACTTCTATATCGGCCACACGCTGGATTCGGCCCTGCATGCCCTGCTGCACCAGGTAAGGCTGGAACTCCAGTACCAGGCGCGGCACCGGGACCATGACAATGGGGAAATCGAAGCCCGGGCGATAACCGCCGTGCAGGCCTTCGCCAGCGCCCTGCCGGACATCCGCCGCCTGCTCGACACCGACGTGCTGGCCGCCTACCATGGCGACCCCGCCGCCCGCAGCGTCGACGAAGTCCTGCTCTGTTATCCAGGCGTACTGGCCATGATCCACCACCGGATCGCGCACCAGTTCTATATCCAGGACATGCCGCTGCTGGCGCGCATGTCTTCGGAACTGGCCCATTCCCAGACCGGCATAGACATCCACCCCGGCGCGCAGATCGGCGCGAGCTTTTTCATCGACCATGGAACGGGTGTCGTCATTGGCGAGACATCGATCATCGGCGAGCGCGTGCGCATTTACCAGGCCGTGACCCTTGGCGCCAAGCGCTTCCCGACCGACGGCAACGGCAAGCTGGAAAAAGGCCTGCCGCGCCATCCCATCGTCGAAGACGACGTCGTCATCTACGCCGGCGCCACCATACTCGGCAGGGTTACCCTGGGCAAAGGCTGCACGGTCGGCGGCAACGTCTGGCTGATCGACGATGTGCCTCCGGGCGGCCACGTGACCCAGGCCGATTCGCAAGGCATGCAGAGCTGCGATCCAGCCGTCCAGGAATAGGCGCGCGGCGGGCCGCGCTAAGGCTGCGGCCGGCCCATCGCATGGTATTCCCGGTTGGGGATCATGTCTATGCCTATGGCCATGCGGTTGGACATATTGAAGAAGGCCACGGTGTCGGCGAGGTCGAAGATGTCTTCGCTGCTCAGCCCCGCCGCGCGCAAGAGCTCCCGGTCGTCATCGACGACCAGGGCGGGCGTGCTGGTCAGCTTCCAGGCGAAATCCAGCATGGCGCGCTGGCGCGCATCCAGCTTGGCGACCCGATAATTCATGGCCAGCATTTCGCCCAGCTCGGGGTCGCCCGACAAGGTGCGCACCGCCTGCCCGTGCGCGACCAGGCAGTAATAGCAATGATTGACGCTGGACACCACCACGGCGACCATTTCGCGCTCGAGCTTGCTCAGCCCCGAGGGCGCCAGCATCAGCTCGTTGTACATGGCCATGAAATTGCGCAGCTTGTTGGGGCGCAGGCTGTAAGCGGCAAGCACATTGGGGATGAACCCCAGCTTGTCCACGCATTTCCTGAACACTTCCTGCAGATCCTCATCCAGGGTGGCGGGATCGGCGATACCCAGTGCTGAGACATGATCCGGTTGCGGCATAGAAGTTTCCTCTCGTTGTTATGGCGGCCCTATGCCGATTTGCGGCGGGCCCGCTTTTGACCAATAATGAATCATACCGGCAATATTTCCGAACACCCCAGTGCAACCTCGAGGAAAGCACCATGAGCACGGCGTTTCCAGGCTTTTCAACTCCCGCTGCCAGCACCGAGGCGCCCCTGGAAATGCTCGCCGCCTGCCATATACGCATCGAACGCCAGTGCGCCACCCTGGCGCGCCTGGCCGCGCATCTGCGCGAGCGCGGCAGCGACGCCGAAGCGCGCAGCGCCGCCGCCAATATCATGCGCTATTTCGAAACCTCGGCCGTACAGCATCACGCCGACGAGGAGCGGGACCTGTTCCCCGCCCTGATCGAGTCCATGGCCGGATCCGACGCGGTCTGCATACGCGAGCTCACGCAAGGCTTGAGCGCCGACCATCGCCGGCTGGAAGCCATGTGGCGCCGCTTGCGGCAGACACTGGAACAGGTTGCCGCGGGCCACGCTGCGCTCCTGTCCGAAGACCAGGTGGCATCCTTCGCCGGCTTGTACGAGCGCCACATGAGGCTGGAAGAAGACGAATTGCTGCCGATGGCGGCGCGCTTGCTGGGCGCCCCGGAAATCACGCGGATAGGCCGGGCCATGCGCGAACGGCGCGGCATCGCGGACATAGGCTAGCCGCGCGCTCAATGGCAGTCAGTCACCGTCTGGTCCAGGTACACTTCGAAGGCGATATCCTGCACCGCTTTCTTTGTGGTTTTTTCCAGGAACCGGCTGCTTGCCCAGTCCTTGGCCACCTGCCTCAGCAAGCCCGCCGATGCGCTGTCGCCGCTGGCGACGACAAAAGCCAATGGGACGAGATCCCGCGTCGGCAGGCGCGCTGAAAACTTCTTCCATTCCGGCAGCTTGAGCAGTTCTTCCAGCATGGCGCTATCGTGCACCGCGGCGTCGCAGCCGCCCGTCCTGAGCGCCAGCAAGGAGTCCGCGGGCGCCTTGAATACCTTTTCCAGCGCCCCGTATTGCGCCGCGATGCGGCCCTCGTAGCGCCCGCCTTGCGCCAGGCAAACGGTGCGCCCCGCCAATTGCTGCCATGTCTTGATATTCGTATCGCTGCGCATGATCGCCATCGCGCCGGAACTGTAGCCGGTGGGTATGACCAGCGCCGAGGAACGCAGCGGGTCCGCATCGGCCACGGGCAAAAGCAGCAGCTGCGCCCGGCCCTCGTCGAGCAAGCGGCCGCGGCTGGCGGGGTCGGCCTGCAAGGTCTGCGCTGGCGCCGACAGGCGGCGCGCCAGATCGTCGGCCAGGAATGTCTCGATGCCTTCGGGGGTGCGCACCTTGGAGCCCGCCGCAAAAGGCGGCACCACATAATCGACGCCTAGCGCCAGGGTCCCCCCGGGCGCCAGGCTCGAAGCCGCGCGCGCGGCGAGGCCGGACGCGCCGGCACAGGCCAGCGCGCCGGCCAGGCATGCCCGGAACAGGATCGAAAAGCGGCGCGGGACGAGAGAGTTCATGATCAGACGTATTGATAGCGCAGCAGCCGGCGCTTGAGGTTTTCCAGGATGGCCTGGTCTATCAGGGTCGCCAGAATGGCGATGGTAAGTATATTGCCCATCACGCCCACCATGTCGGCCGTCTCGCCGGCGTAGGCCAGCGAACGTCCCAGGCCCTGTCCGAAGCCTATCAGCATTTCGGCGGATATCAGGGCCCGCCACGCATTGCCGAAAGCCAGCTGGGCGCCGGTGATCAGCTCGGGCATGACGGCGGGCAGGTATACCCGCCTGAGCATGTCCCAGCGGCTCGCGCCCATGACGCGCGCGGCGGACACATGCACATTCAGCACGCTTTCGGTCGCGTTCATCACCGACAAGGCCGCGGGAAAAAATGCCGCCAGCGCGATCACGACGATGATGGGCATATTGCCGAAGCCCATCATGATCAGGAACAGAGGCACCCACGCAATCGACGGAATCGACTGCAGGATGATGATGGCCGATTTGAGCACTTCGCGAAAGAAAAACAGCACGGCGCCGGCCAGGCCGAAGCCGATGCCGAACAGCAGGGCAAAACCATAGCCGAAGCCCAGCCGCGTCAGGCTACCCGCCAGCCCGCTACGGAACGCGGTGGTCTGCACGTCCTGCCACAGGCGGGCCACGACGGTGGGCACGCCCGGCATCAGAAAGTCGGGAAGAAGCCAGGCGGCGATCTGCCAGAACAGCAAAATGGCGGCGACCGCCACCACCATGGCGAGTTTTTTTCTATAACCGGAAAGACGAATCTGGGTGCTCATAAAGGCTTCAAAATCAAGATGGCCGGCGGATACCGGCCATCTTCAATGTAGACAGGAAAATCTGGCATTATGGACCAAGCGGCGCCGCGCGCCGCCTTGGCCCATCAGGCAAGCGATTATCGGCGATTTACAGCTTGCGCGCTGTTTGCCATTCCAGGTCGACTATGCTCTTGACGTCGTATGGCGAACCATCCTTGGTCTTGAGCGCGCCCTGCCCCTGCATGATGTCGGCGATTTCCTGCATGCGGTCCAATTCCTTGGCGGTCAGAACCGGGCTGAAGGTCTGGCTCTTGATCGCGTCGCGTATGATGTCTTCGCGGGGCATGTCGCCATGCTTGAGGGTCTTGAGCGTCGGCTCGGAGATGAAGTAGCTGGCAATCAGCTTGGCGGCTTCCTCGGGCTTGTTCTGCATCAGCTCGATGGCCTCGCGCTGCGCATCCAGCGATTTCCAGACGCCTTCCTTGTTGCTCTTGAGCGTCGCGCCCGACGTGATCACCACCATGCAAGGGAAAGGCCATACCTCGCCGATTTCATAGATCTGCTTGACCGGCGCGATCAACTGCGCAATGCGCGCCTGCGGCTCGAACAGGAAGGCCGCGTCCACGCGCTTGCCGACCAGCGACTGCACCGCCACCTGCGGGCTTACGCCCAGCACGGTCAGGTCGTCCGGCGTCAGGCCGGCGTTCTTGAGCACTACGCCGCGCAGCACGGTATCCGCGGTGCTGCCTTCTTTTTGCGAGGCCAGCGTGTGGCCCTTGAGCCCGGCGACATCTTTGATATTGGCGTCGTCGCGCACCACGATGGCGTGAAAGCCGTGTTGGGCGCCGCCCACCACTTTCAGGTCGGCGCCCTTGGACGACCACGATGCGGCATTGGTGAAGCCGAGCACGCCGGTATCCAGCTGCCCGCCGACAATGGCCTTGATCAAGTCGGTGCCCGACTGGAATTCGATCAATTCCACGTCCAGGCCATGCTTTTTGTAGAAGCCGCCTTCATAGGCGGCGATGGCCTGGGCGTCGTCCATGACGCGCAGATAGCCGATCTTGAATTTGTCGGCGGCCAAGGCCTGGCCGGCCATGGCCAGCGCGGCCAGCGCGGGTATCAATAAACGTGACAGCTTCATACTTCGACTTCCTCTATTAATTTTGCAACGTCATCCTGCTCGGCGTGAATGCCGAGCAGGCCTAGAATTTCCCTGCGCATGGCCGCGAATTCCGACAGATCATGCGTTTTTTCGTGCCGCGCAAGGCTGAATTCCTTCAGCACCGTAGCCGGGCGGGGGCTGAACACGAGTATGCGGTCAGCCAGGAACAAGGCTTCGTCGACATCGTGCGTAACCAGCAGCACGGTAGGCCCCGCTTCGCGTATCAACTGGCGCAGCGCATCCTGCAGGGTCATGCGGGTAAGCGCATCGAGCGCGCCGAAAGGCTCGTCCAGCAGCAAGGCCTTGGGATGTGAGATAAACGCCCGCGCCAGCGCGGCGCGTTGGCGCATGCCGCCCGATACCTGATGCGGATAATAGCTTTCGAAGCCTGCCAGGTTGACCTTTTCCAGCCATAGCCGGGCCTCTGCGCGCGACTGCTGTTTGTCGTTTTTTTGAAACTCCAGGGCCAGCGATACGTTCTGCTCAAGGGTCAGCCACGGGTAAAGGGCGTTCTCCTGGAACATGAGGGTGCGCTCGGGATGCGGCCCCTGCACCGGCGCGCCATCGGCCAGCATCACGCCGCCGCTGGGCTTTTCCAGGCCGGCGGCAATATGCAGGAGCGTGGACTTGCCGCAGCCCGACGGCCCCACCAGGGCCACGAGTTCGCCATCGTCGATTTCCCGGCTGAAGTTGTCTATAACCTGGAGGCCGGAAAATTGCTTTTCTATATTCTTGAAGGACAGCTTCATTAAATTCATCTTACGATTTAGTTATATCGAACTGTAACCAGCGATGTAATGCCCCACAAGAATTTTTATTGTCTATGCTTATATGATTTAGAAATATAAGACTGAGTCATGACCATGGCAGGCCGATGCGGGGATGTGGGCTGTTCTGACGAGCTGACCGGCACGATACCGAAGCCCGCCAACAAACCCATTGTCCAGGCGCCGTGGGCGGGTATGGGTTGGGCGAAATGTTGAGCAAGCCGCGCAGGCGGCCTGTTTCCGGGAGGCAAGCCCGCGCTTGTCTGAGCGACACGCTTACGGACAGCCGGGGGCTGTCCGTTCCGCGAGTTCGCGGGCGCCCGGAAACAGGTCGACTGCGCGGGCAGTCACGGGCGAAGCCCCAGACCGCAGCGATATTGAGCCCAACCCATACCCGCCCACGGCGACGGGTTAAGAACGCTGGGACGAAAGCACCCCAGCCCACGGCGCCGATTTAAGAAACCCAGGCGACGGGTTTAGAAACCACGGCGCCGGTTTAAAACCCAGTGCCAGGGACGTTTGCATCACAACGACACTATATTCACCTCTCCGCCGAACACCTCCCGAACAGTCTCCACCAGATGATCGTGATGGCTCAGGAAAATGACCTGAGTCCGTTCGGAAAGCGCCGCCAGCGCCAGCAAACCCGCCCTGGCACGCGCATCGTCATAATTGATGAACAAATCATCGGCAATAAACGGCAGCGGCGCCGCCTGCTGCAGATGCAGCTCCAGCGCCGCCAGGCGCAAGGCCAGGTACAGCTGATCGCGCGTCCCATCGCTCAGGCCCGCTATCCCGACTTTCGCGCCATCGCTGCGCAAACCCTCCAGCACCATGGGTTCACGGTCGAAATCGACCGCCAGCCGTTCGAACGAGCCCAAAGTCAGTTGCGAAAAAATGGCGCCCGCCCTGGCCAGCATAGGACCCTGCTTTTCCTCGCGATACCTGTCTATCGACCAGCGCAGCAGGCGCGCGGCCGTGTGCACCTTGATATACCGCTCGGCGGCATCGGCCATCCGCGCCAGCGCTTCCTGGCGCTGCGACTCCGCCCTCGCCGCCGCATCCGTGCCGCTTACCGCCTCCAGCCTGCGCACCGCGTCCGCCAGCTCTACTGCCAGGCGGGTGTGCTCCGCCGCCGCGGCATTGATGTCGGCGTTCAGCGCCTCCAGTTCCGCGGCCAGCTGCGTCAAGTCGGCGCCTTCGATTTCAGCCTGCAGCTGCTCGCGCGTATAGCCATCGCCGTTCTCAAGCAGCTCCGCATGCGCGCGGCCTATGGCCGCCGCCAGGCTGCCATGGCGGTCGGACCTGGCTATCGCCTGCCGCAGAGCCTCCTGGTCCTGGACGCCGGCGCGCGCCAGCAAAGGGCGCAGGCTGGCGCTGGCAAGCTGAATCGACTCGTTCGCCTCGCGCAACTGGGATCGCAGGTGATCGAGTTCCCCGCGCATGCTCGTCGCCTGCTCCAGCGCTTGCCGCGCCGCCGCCAGGCGGGCGCTCAAATCGCGGCTGGCCTGGGCCGGATCGCCGCTGTCCACGCTGTCCACGCCGTCCGCGCCGTCCGCGCCGGCGCGCAGCGCCTGCGCGAGGCGCCCGGCCATCGCCTCGAAACCCTGCAGCTCGCCGCGCATCACATCGATATGCTCGACGCGCCGTTGCCTTATCTGCCTCAATTTCTCGGCAATGACTTCCATCAGCGCCAGCGCGCCCTGCACTGCGGCTATTTCGCTATCGGCCGGCAAGCCCGCCTTGGCCAGCGCGGCGGCGCTGTCCTGGCGCCAGCGCTCCATGTCGCCCTGCGCCGCGTCCCTGGCCTGTTGCAAGCCGGTCAACACCGGCCGCGCCTCGATCAACTGGTCCGACAGCGCCGCCCGGCGCACCCTGGACGCTTCCGCCGCGGCCACATAATCATTGGCCTGCAGGCGCAGGACGGCCATATCGGCATCCTCGTCCGCGGGCAAGCCCGCGGCGAGCAGGGCCTGGCGCAGTTCGGCCCTGATGGCCTCCTGCCTGGCGGCCAGCCCTTCCTGTTCTTGCCTGGCCGCGGCCAGGCTTTGCGCGGCATCCAGGACCTTGTCCTTCTGCGCCAGCCAGCCGGAAACCCGCTCCATAGGCATGTCCGGCAGCCCCAGCGCCTGGCACATATCGTTCCAGCGCGCCTCGAATTCCCGCAGCCGGGCTTCATGCGCCCGGCAGTCCGCCGAGGCCAGCTCGCGCCTTTGCTGCTCCTGTTCCAATTGATGCTGGCGGCTCTGCAGTTCGGCGGCTTCCTGCACATTATCCAGCCGCGCATCGGCAAGCTCATCGGCCCGGCGCATGCCTTGCTGGAATGCCGGCGCGCCCGCAGCCATGGGCACGGCGCCGCCCGACAGGGCTTGCCATGCGGCATCGCGCTGCTCGCGGGCCCGCAGGACATCCTCGCTGGTGACCGGGTGGTGCAATTGCTGGTAGTGGCGCAGGGCCAGTTCGCGTTCCTGCACCGACTTGGCCAATTCGGCATGCCGCTGCCTGGCCGTCTTCAAGTCCGACGCCAGTTCCTGGCGCTGGGTCGCCAGGCCGGCCAGTTCTTGCGGGGAAGGCGGCTGCAAAGCCATGAGTTCGGGCACGCCCCGGAACCACGCGCCCAGCCCCGCGGCGGCGCTGTCCAGGTCGGACTGCGCCTTTTCGACCGCTGCGATGGCCTTGCGCATGGCGGCTTGCGGCTCGCCCAGGGATGCCGCATGTTCCAGCGCGGCGCGCAAGCCCGGACGCAGCTCGATGACCGGCAGTTCCGCCAGCCTGGCCTTGAGGCCGTCGATTTCAGACTGCCTGCCGCGCATCGCTCTTTCCGATGCCTGCAAGGCCTGGAGCAGGCCGCCGTGCTCGCGCAAAAGCTGTTCAATGTGCCGGCGCAAGGGCAGCGCGGGCAAGCGCGCCTGCATCGCGGCAAGCGCCGCTGCGGCGGCTGCCTGGGCGTCATCCGCCCCGCCGCCGGCCCCCGGCGACTGGCCGACTGGCGGCCAGCCCAATTGCATGGCCGCATCGACGGCGTCCTGCCACAAGGACGCCGCCTCGCCCTGGTAGCGCTGGATGTTCTGCGCATGGGCGCCGTATCGATGCCGCAGGACCTCGAGCGCCTCGATTTCCGTGGCCAGGGCCAGCACATCCTCGTCGATCTCGACGCCGGCCAGCGCGGCTTCCAGCCTCGCCGCTTCCAGGCCATGGGTAGCCAGCCTTTGCTCCGCCTTGGCCAGCTCGATTTCCGCCGAAGCCAGAACGGCCGCCGCGTCCGCGGGCAGTTCGATGACGGCGCCCAGCTCCCGCAGCGATTTCTCGTGGCCGATCAGGGCCGTCAGTCCGGGAGCCAGGCGGCGTATTCGTTCCAGCCGGGTGCGTCTGGCCATCAAATGCCCGTGCCGTTCGCGCTGTTCATGAGCGGCATCCTGCAGGTCCTGCACATGCTTATGCAGCTCGGCCCACTCCCGGGTGCGCACAGTGACCGCCTTCAGGACGGCATTGGCCTCGTCCAGTTGCGCCTGGGCCATGTACCATAGCCTGTCCTTGGATTTTTTCGGCGCCCACAGCTGGGAGGCCTCCGCTTGCAAAGCCTCGTATACCTTGCCCAGGCTGGCCACCCCGGCGGCGGCCTGGAACAGCACTTGCCCGACATCGTCCTGGGCCTTGAGCATGTCGTTGCCGCCCTGCACCAGGCGCGGATGATCCAGGCCGAACATCTTGTCAAAAAAATCGCCTGTGGCGCCGCCCAGGAAGCCATCCAGCGCCGTATCGGGCAGCGGCGCGCCATCCGGCGCGCGCAAGGTATTCTTGTTGCCCTTGAAGCGCTGGAAATCCAGCGGGCCGCCGGCATGCTCCAGCGCCGCCCCCAGCCTCAATTCGCTCTTGGGATGCAGGAAATCCAGCGGCGTGCGGGGATGAAAGCCGAACAGCAGGTCGAAGAACGCCTGCCTCAAGGTCGACTTGCCCGCTTCGTTGGGACCCACGATCATGTGGAAATCGCGGCGCGCCGCCGGAAATTCAATGCGGCGGTCGGTGAACTTGCCGTAGCGGGCAAGGTCCAGGCGCTTGAAACGCATATTGCTACTCCACCTTGGCCAGATGGGCGACAAGCGACGGCCGGATTTCCCGCAGCAGCGCCGCCAGGTCGCCATTCTTGATGTCGGCGAAATAGGGTATGGCGGACTTCAGCTCAGGCGGGGCCTTGTCGACCAGGCCGGACAACTCGCCGCGCAAGCCATCCAGGAATTCCTGGTCGGTCCCGGCGCTTTCCAGCAGGTCCTGCAAGTCGGCCAGCGCATCGGCCCGCTCGCGCAGCGCCTGGCCGTCATCGAGCGCCTGAGTTTCCAGCCTTACCTTTTCCAGCCAGAGCCTGTCGTTGCCCAGCGCCGCGATGGCCGCCAGGACTTCCAGGCGCAACTGCGCCTCCATGCCGAAGAGCTCGCCGTGCGCCGCCGTCTGGCCGCTCACCACCACCCGCAGCGCCAATGGCATATGCGCCGGGCCGGCTTCGAGCAGGCTTTCCAGCGCATTGCCTATGGCCCTCGCCGCCTCGGCGAAAGACTGGCACCCGGACACATCCACGCCCAGGCGATGCCAGCGCAGGACGTCCACATGAACCCGTTCCACTTCCATGGCGCCCGCGGCATTGCAATGGACCAGCACGGCGCCGCGCGGCCCGGTCTCGCGAATGTGGCGGCCCTGCAGATTGCCCGGAAAGACCACCACCGCATCGCCGCGCCAGATGCAGTATTCGTGCACATGCCCCAGCGCCCAGTATTGATAGCCCTTGGCATGCAATTGCGCCAGGCTGCATGGCGCATAGTTGGCATGCGCCGCATTGCCCTCCAGGGCGGTATGCAGCACGCCGATGTTGATCATCCCCGCGATCGGTTCGGGATAGCCCGCCGCCAGGTTTTCGACGGTGGCCGCATCCTTGAAGCTGCGGCCATGCAGCGCCACGCCCAGATGATCGAGGCGGAAGGTGCTGGGCTTGCGGCTGTCGAACACGAAGACATTCTCGGGCAGCAGCAGCTTCCTGGTCATTTCGTTTTCGGCGTCGTGATTGCCGTAAAGCAGATACACGGGAATTCCCGCCTTCCTCAGGCGCCCCATTTCCTTGGCGAAATAAAGCCCGGTGTTGTAGTCCTTCCAGTCGCCGTCATACAGGTCGCCGGCGATCACCATGAAATCCACGCGCTCTTCGATGGCGAGGTTGACCAGATTGGTGAAGGCGTCGCGCGTGGCGGTGCGCAGCATTTCGACGGGCGCATCGGCATAGGCGCTCAAGCCGGTCAATGGACTATCCAGATGGATATCCGCGGCATGGATGAATCTCACGTAATTTTTCCTTCTGCGAACTGACCAGGCAAACCTTATCACGGCGGCCTGCCATGAGGCTCGATTCCCTGTTGTCACTTAGCTGTAATGTTGCGCTGCAATAATCTTCCTGTACAGCGACGGCCCGGCGCCTCGCTTCGAGCAGGCCCGGGCCCATGATATGAATATAGATGTAGATGGGTGCAGCCTATGGCAAATTTCTTTACTCTGAAAAAGAGCTTCATTTTTTTCCTGGCCACCCTGGCCCTGCTGTCGCTATTGGTTTTGAGCGCCCTGTACAACATGGCGGCCAGCGCCGACCATCTGAAAAACATCGAAGCATTGCGCTATGCGGCTACCGGGCTGGCCAACGACTACAAAAGCCTGACCCAGGCGATGACGCGCGACGCAATGGCGTTCGTAGCCACCGAGCAGCCGGAATTCCAGGAGAGCTACCTGCATCATACCGCCGTCCTGCATGGCCGCGCGCCCGACGGCCATGGCTTGCAGCAGGCCATGATAGAGCGCTTCCGGCAGGCCGGCTTCACCGCCGACGAAATGGCCAGGCTGGAATCGGCCCATGCCCAGGGCATAGAACTGGCCAAGACCGAGGTAGAAGCCATCAGCACCGCCAGCGGCCAGTTTGACGACGGGCAAGGCGGCATCAAGGTCGCGCTGCCCAACGCCCTGATGGCCAAGGTCATGATTTTCGGCCAGCAATACACGGAAGCGGCCTCGGCCATCGCCCAAGCCATAGACGAATTCGATACCATGCAGGCGACGCGCTACGCGCAGGAAGTGAGCCGGGCGAGCGACGCCAGCAAACTGGCCTACCGGATCGCGGTATCGGCGCTCACCGCCCTGCTGCTCTGCAGCGCCCTGGCGCTATGGGCGCTATACCAGGCCATCAAACGGCCGCTGGACCAGGGCGTGCGGCTCGCCGAGCGGCTGGCCGCGGGGGATCTGAGCGCGCGCGTGAGCCTGACGCGCCGCGACGAATTGGGCAAATTGCTGCAAGCCCTGAACGGCATCGGCATTGGCCTGCACCAGGCGGTGCAGGATGTGCGCGGCCGCGCCTTGCATATCGCGGCCGCCTCGCATGATATTTCCGGCGGCAACCAGGACCTGTCCCGGCGCACCGATGAACAAGCCGCCAACCTGCAGGAGACCGCCGCGGCCATGGGGGAATTGAACGCCGCCGTCGCGCACAACGCCGACCACGTCGAACAGGCCAAGCGGCTCGTCACGCATACCGCCTCGTGCGCGGCCCAGGGCAGCCTGACGGCGCAGGGCGCCATGGACATCATGCGGGAAATCCGCCAGAGCTCGCGCCAGGTGGCCGACATTACCGGCCTTATCAACAGCATTGCCTTCCATACGAATATCCTCGCGCTGAACGCGGCGGTCGAAGCGGCGCGGGCCGGCCCGCAAGGCAAGGGTTTCGCCGTCGTGGCGGCCGAAGTGCGCAGCCTGGCCCTGCGCTCGGCGCAGGCAGCCAAGGAAATTGAAGAACTGATCGGACAGTCCGCGGCGCGAATGGACGCCGGCGCCACGCTGGTCGACAAAGCGGGCGGCGCCATGAAGGAAATCGCGCAATCGATGCAGCAGGTGCAAGGCATCATGGGCGGGATCGCGGATGCGTCGCGCGAGCAAGCCGGGGGCATTGGGCAGATTACGCTGGCGGTCAGCCATCTGGACACCATAACCCGGCAAAACGCGGCCCAGGTCCAGGAGGCGGCCCAGGCCACGCTGCTGCAGCGCGAGCAGGCCGATGGCCTGGCCGCCACCATTGCGCGATTCACGCTGGAGGAGGCCGGCGCCATGACAAGCAGCCAGCCCCAAGCCCGCAATACCCGGTACAAAGCCCGCATCGGCCTGCATGCCTACGGCGCCAGCCCGAGTCAGGGCTAGCCGGCTTTCTTGCGCAGCGCCAGCGCATGCGGCGCGCCGGCCTTCACCGCGGCGCCGCCCGCGCCTGCGGAAGGCCTTGCGCGCTTTTTCCCGGCGACAAGGCTGGACATCAGCCGTTTGTACGAAACCCCCATGTGGCGCTGCATCGCGGCCCGCGCCAACTCCGGATTCTTGCTGCGCAAAGCCTGCAGGATTTCACGATGCTCGCCTATCGCATCCTGCCATACATCGTTGGTCTCGAAATGGCTGTGCAATTGGTCGAACAAAGGCCCCAGGCGAAAGTCGAACAAACGCTTGACCACGTCCACCAGAACGCTGTTGCCGGTGGCTTCCGCCACGCGCACATGGAAGAGGCGATCGGCCTCCAGCGGCTTTATGCCGGCTCGCGCGTCCGCCTCCATCATGTCTATCGCTTGCGCTATCGCGTCGTACTGGGGCTTGCGCGCATGCTTGGCGGCGGTTGCCGCGACTTCGCCTTCCAGCAGGATGCGCGCGCGTATCAATTCCAGCGGCCCTTCTTCGCCGGAAAGGTCCAGCCCCGCCCTGGATGGCGGCGGCGGCTCGCAAATATAAATGCCCGACCCCATGCGCACCTCGATATACCCTTGCACCTCCAGCGCGATGAGCGCCTCGCGCAACGATGGCCGGCTGACGCCCAGTTGCACGGCCAGGTCGCGTTCGGAGGGCAGGCGCGAGCCCACGGGGAATTCGCCAGCCAGGATCAGCGTGCGCAATTGGTCACTTATCTGCCGATAAAGGCGCTGTGGCTCGATGACCTTGATAGGCATGATGGGAATACACCGCTGATAGGTTTCTGCAATGGCCTACATTTAACCATCGATTGCCCGGGGAAAGGCAACGCCGTAGCGTTGCGCGCATTCCTCGAGCATGGGCGGGATGGTCGGATGCAGGGCGATGCCCAGACGCATTTGCTCTTGTTTGCTGGCAATGCCGCGATCACCGGGCATGCGCACCGCGCTGGAGCCGGGACGCGGCGGATTGTTCCTGCAGGCATCGGCGATCCAGTCGGTCTGGCGCATGAACTCATCGGCCCCGGCAAAGGCGGCGGGATCGTAAAGCGTCATGAAGACCGTGGCGCCCCAGCCCAATGGCGGGTCGGCGCGGCCATGGCCGGCCAGGCCGCCCGTCAGGGCCTCCACGATGAGCGCCAGCCCGAACCCTTTGTGCCCCGACTGCAGGCCGCCCAGAGGCATGATGGTGCCCGGCGGATCGGTGGCCAACACGGCGGGGTCGCGGCTGGGCCGGCCGTCCGCGTCCAGCATGCATTCGTGGCCGAACTGCCCGCCCTCCTTGTGCAGGCGCGAACTCATGCCATTGGTGACGATGGAGGACGAGATGTCGACCAGGAATGGCGTGCCGGACGTGGGAATGCCGGCGGCGATGGGGTCGGGGGTGAACGTGGCGCGCGTTCCGCCATGCGGCGCGACGCTGGCCACGGCGGGGTCCGAACTGGCCAGCACCAGCATCAGGCCCTGCTCGGTCGCCCGCAGCAAATACGCCGCCAGGCAGGCGATATGGTGGCTGCGGCGTATGACCAGCGTGGCGCTGCCGTATTGGCGCGCGCGCGGCGCAAGGGCGTCCAGGCCCTGGCGCACCAGCCATGGCCCCGGCAGGCGGCGGCCGTCCCACAATAGCGCGGCCCCCCTATCGGACAAGGACTGCGCCGAGCCCGACAGCGCCATGGCGCCGTTTTCGATTTCCTTTATGTATGGCGCCAGCAAGGCCAGGCCATGGGTGTCGTGGCCGAGCAGGTCGCCCTCGACCAGCGTTTCCGCCACAACCGCCGCCAGGGCGGCTTCCATGCCGGCGGCCGACAGGATTTCCGTGGCGCAGCGATTCAGTTCCGCTGCCGAATATCGATGCGTAGTCATCAGTAGGTCGCCCGTCCGCCGGAAACATCGAATACCGCTCCGGTGGAAAAAGAGCATTCCTCCGAGCAAAGCCAGGCGACCACTGCGGCGATCTCTTCCGGCGCGCCGAAACGGCCCATGGGGATCTTGGACAACATGAAATCGATATGCTGCTGCGTCATTTGCGCAAAAATGCCTGTGCGCACCGCGGCGGGCGTAATGCAATTGACGCCGATACCGCTGTTCGCCAGCTCTTTGCCCAGGGATTTGGTCAGGGCGATGACGCCCGCCTTGGAAGCGCTGTACGCCGAGGCGTTCGGATTGCCTTCCTTGCCCGCGATCGATGCAATATTGACAATCCGCCCGTAGCCTTTTTCGCGCATGTGCGGAACGACAGCGCGGCAGCACAGGAAAGGCCCGCGCAGATTGACGCTCATGACCGCGTCCCAGTCGGCCACCGGGTAATCCCACACCGTTGTATTGGGTCCGGTAATGCCCGCGCTGTTCACCAGGATGTCCATGGGGCCGCCGGCCCGCAGGCTGGCTTCCACGGCCGCATTGACCGAATCTTCCTGGCTGACATCGACACTGACGGCATGCGGCTTGTTTGCGCCGAACGACGCCAGCGCTTCTTCCAGCATGGCGGAATCCCGGTCCCACAGGGTGACGGCCGCGCCGCCCTCGGCCAGGCGATGCGCGATGGCCAGGCCTATGCCCGCCGCCCCGCCCGTGACCACGGCGTGCCGTCCTGAAAATTCGTAATGATTGCGTTGCGCCACCTGTTTTTCTCCTCGGTTTATAGGTATTTGGTAAATTGGCCTTACCAGTAGCCGTAGGTTTCCATAGCCCCATAATCTTGTCAAGATAAAAACCCGCGGCGCAGCTTATCGGCCCGCGCCGCCTGGCCCTCATGGCGGCGCCCGCCCCCCTTCGGCAACGCGGGTAATTCCTTAGATCGGAGATTGGTATTACCACTTTACCTGTCCCGGCTTGTGTAATAGACTGCGCTGAGAACAGCCCTTCCCATGCGATAACAAGAACCATATCCGCATGGCGCCAACCACACAGGAAAAAACACAGTGACACAAGAAATAGCGGTAGCAGTCGAATCCATCACCCGGCGCGATCTGGCGCCCGCGGCCCTGCGCCTGAACGCCAATGACGACGTCTTGATCGCCACGCGCGACATCAAGCCAGGCACGGCCTTTCCCGACCACGCGATCGCCTCCTCCGAAGCCATCCCGGCCGGCCATAAAATGGCCGCCAGGGCGATTTCCACCGGCGCGCCGGTGCGCCGCTACAACCAGATCATAGGCTTCGCCACCCGCGATATCGCACCTGGCCAGCATATCCATCTGCACAATCTGGCGATGCACGATTTCGAGCGCGACTACGCGTTCTGCGCCGATGCGCGGCCCGCCGCCGCCCCTCCCGCCGCCAAGACCTTCCAGGGCATAGTGCGCGCCGACGGCCGGGTCGCCACGCGCAACTACATCGGCATCATCAGCAGCGTCAATTGTTCGGCGACCGTGTGCCGCCAGATCGCCGAAGCCTTCCGCGGCGACGCGCTGGCGGCCTTCCCGAATGTCGACGGCATCGTGCCGATTACCCATAAAACCGGCTGTGGCATGGCCAGCAGCGGGGAAGGCATGGACCTGCTGCGGCGCGTCACCGCGGGCTATATCCGCCATCCGAATTTCGCCGCGGTGCTGTTCATAGGGCTGGGCTGCGAATCCAACCAGATCACCTCGCTGCTGGGCGCCGAGGGCCTGGCCGAATCGGACCGCCTGCGCACCATGACCATCCAGGATATCGGCGGCACGCGCAAAACCATAGAACACGGCATCGAGCTCATCAAGGAAATCCTGCCCACCGCCAATCAGGCGTCGCGCCAGGCCGTGCCCCTGAGCCACCTTACCGTGGGCCTGCAGTGCGGCGGCTCCGACGGCTATTCGGGCATCACCGCCAACCCGGCATTGGGCGCGGCCATGGATTTGCTGGTCGAACATGGCGGCACGGCCATACTCAGCGAAACGCCGGAAATCTACGGCGCCGAACATCTGCTGACGCGCCGCGCCGTATCGCGCGAGGTCGGCGAAAAGCTGGTCGACCGTATCCACTGGTGGGAAGAATATACCGAGCGCCTGGGCGGCGAAATGAACAACAATCCTTCCCCCGGCAACAAGGCGGGCGGCCTGACCACCATCCTGGAAAAATCCCTCGGCGCGGTCGCCAAGGCCGGCACCAGCAATTTGTCCGACGTCGTGGAGTACGCCCAGCCGGTGCAGGCCCACGGCCTGGTCTTCATGGACACCCCGGGCTACGATCCCGTATCGGCGACGGGCCAGGTGGCCGGCGGCGCCAATGTCATCTGTTTCACCACCGGCCGCGGCTCGGTATACGGCTGTAAGCCCTCGCCTTCGCTCAAGCTGGCGACCAATTCGCTGATGTATCGCCACATGAGCGAAGACATGGATATCAATTGCGGCGAGATCCTCGACGGCGCCGCGACGGTGCAGCAAAAAGGCGAACAGATATTCCAACGCATCATCGAGATCGCATCCGGGCAGCGCACCAAGAGCGAAGAGCACGGCTTTGGCGAAGACGAATTCGCCCCCTGGATACTCGGCCCGACGATGTAGCCATCGCGGCCTTCGCCATTGCGGACTCCAGCCCTGGAGTCCTGTTTCCACATGCGGGCCGGGCCAGCCAAGGCAGGCGCCCGCTTTCCCAAGACCGCCCTTAGAAGGATAGCGATGAAAATTCTGATCACCGATTACGATTTCCCCGACCTCGAACTGGAGCAGTCCCTGTATCGCGACGCGGGCATCGAAGTCGTGACGGCGCAGTGCCGCAGCGAAGCCGACGTGATCGCCGCGGCCGCCGGATGCCAGGGGCTGCTGGTGCAATACGCCCCGGTCAACGCCGCCGTGCTCAACGCCCGGCCGGAGATCCGCATAGTCAGCCGCTACGGCGCGGGCTTTGACACCATCAATGTCGCCGACGCCAAGGCCAATGGCGTCTGGGTCGGCAATTCGCCCGATTATGGCGTGGGCGAAGTCGCCACGCACGCCTTCGCCATGATGCTTTCGCTGCTGCGCCACATCGCCTTCTACGACCGGGATGTCAAGGCCGGGAAATGGCACTTCAGCTCGGCCGGCCCCATGCGCCGGGTGTCCGACATGACCGTCGGCATCCTCGGGCTGGGGCGCATAGGCAAGCGCATGGCGCACATCGCCCGCAATAGCTTCAGGCGCGTCATCGCCTGCGATCCCTACCTGCTGGACGGCGACTTCCCCGCCTATGTGGAACGCGTCGGCATGGACGAACTGTTCTCGCAAGCCGATGCCATCTCGCTGCATGTGCCCCTGAATGATGAAACACGCGGCATCGTCAACCGGCAAATGCTCCAATTGATGAAACACGGCAGCGTATTAGTCAATACGTCGCGTGGCCCGGTAGTCGATATCGAGGCCTTGCTGGACACTCTCGACGATGGCCGGCTCGACGGCGCCGCCCTGGACGTCCTGCCGCAGGAGCCGCCCGCCGCAGGTTCGCGCATCGTGCAGCATCCGCGGGTATTGCTTTCCCCCCACGCCGCGTTCTACTCTGTCGTTGCGGAAAAGGAATTAAGGCGTAAAGCGGCGCAGAACCTGATTGACTGGGCGGCCAAGGGCAGTCCATCTTACGTAGTCGTCGAAGGAAGGTAGCAGATCGAATATTCATAGCCGCCGGTCGGGCAAAAGGGAACAAGCATGGCATCAGTCCAGATTCGCGATGTGCAGAAATATTTTGGCGGCACGCAAGTCATCCGGGGCGTGAATATCGATATCAAGGATGGCGAATTCGCTGTGCTGGTGGGGCCGTCCGGCTGCGGCAAATCGACCCTGCTGCGCATGCTGGCGGGCCTCGAGGAAATCACCCATGGCGACATTCTGATCGGCGACAAAGTCGTCAACAATGTGCAGCCCAAAGAACGCGACATCGCCATGGTGTTCCAAAACTACGCGCTGTATCCGCATATGACGGTCTACGACAACATGGCTTTTTCGCTGATACTGGCCCGCTCCGACAAGGCCGTCATCAAGCAGCGGGTCGACAAGGCGTCCGAAGTGCTCGGCCTGGGGTCGCTGCTGCAGCGCTATCCGCGCCAGCTCTCCGGCGGCCAGCGCCAGCGCGTGGCCATGGGGCGCGCCATTGTGCGCGACCCGCAGGTTTTCCTGTTCGACGAACCGCTATCCAATCTGGATGCCAAATTGCGCGTGCAGATGCGCGCCGAAATCAAGGCGCTGCATCAGCGCCTGCGCACCACTTCGGTCTATGTCACCCACGACCAGATCGAGGCCATGACCATGGCCGACCAGATCGTCGTCATGCATGACGGCATCGTCGAGCAGCACGGCAAGCCCCTGCATATCTACGACCATCCCGCCAATCTGTTCGTGGCCGGCTTCATCGGCTCGCCCGCCATGAACTTCATCCCCGGCGTGCTGCGCCACCGTCCGGAGGGCCCGCAGCTGGAATTCGCCGACGGCACTTTCCTGCCCGCGCCGGTCGGCGCCGCGGGCGCCGCGGCCGACGGCCACAAGGTCGTCTACGGCGTGCGGCCCGAGCACCTGAGCATAGGCCCGCCCGGCTCGGGCCTGAAATCCGTGGTCAGCGTGGTCGAGCCCACCGGGGCCAACACCGAGGTCTATTCCCGCTTTTGCGGCATCGACATCATCTCGATTTTCCGCGAACGCCACGACTTCGCCGCCGGCGACACCCTGCATCTGGTGCCCGATCCCGGCCATACCCACTTATTCGACGCCGAGTCCGGCAAGGCGCTGGCGCAGGCCTGATTCCAGGAGGTTTTGACGATGTAAACGCGGCTGCACGGGACACGGTCCCAATAACCAAAGGAGTGGAAGACATGACAAAACTGACAAGACGTGATTTCCTGGTGTCCACGGCGAGTATTGCCGCGGCATCGACTATGGGAAGCAAGGCGTTGGCGGCTTCCCCGGGCGAATTGAATTACAAGCCCGAAGAAGGCGCAAAACTGCGCGTTCTAAGGTGGAAACGCTTCGTCCAGGGGGACGAAGACCTCTGGAATGCCAACACCAAGAAATTCACCGAAAAAACCGGGGTTGAAGTGCGCATCGACTCCGAGGGCTGGGAAGACGTCCGGCCCAAGGCGGCGGTGGCGGCCAATGTAGGCAGCGGCCCGGACATCATCATCGGCTGGTTCGATGACCCGCATCAGTACCCTGACAAGCTGCTCGATCTGTCCGAGCTGGCCAACTACCTCGATAAAAAATACGGCGGCTGGTACGACGTGTGCAAAAAGTACGGCATGCGCGGCGACAAGTGGATAGCCCTGCCCCTGGGCGTCGTCGGCAATGCCCTGGTGTACCGGGAAAGCCAGGTCAAGGCGGCGGGATTCGACGGCATTCCCAAGGACAGCGCCGGCTTCCTCAAGCTTTGCCAGGCGCTCAAGGCCAAAGGCACGCCTGTCGGCTTCGCGCTGGGCAAGGCCGTGGGCGACGGCAACAACTGGGCGCACTGGCTGCTGTGGTCGCATGGCGGCATGATGGTCGACGAAAAGTCCAATGTGGTCATCAACTCCCCGGAAACCTGGGCGGCGCTCGAATATGCCAAACAGCTGTATCCCACCTTTGTACCCGGTACGCTGTCGTGGCAAGACCCGTCCAATAACAAGGCATTCCTAGACGGCCAGGTCAGCATTACCGCCAACGGCATCTCGGTGTACTACTCGGCCAAGAATTCGTCCGATCCGAAAATGCAGGACATGGCCAAGGACATCCAGCATGCCCACCTGCCCATCGGCCCCATAGGCAAGCCCACGGAGCTCATGCAAATCACGCAGATGATGCTGTTCAAGCACACCAAGTACCCCAACGCGGCCAAGGCTTATCTGCAATTCATGATGGAGGCAGACCAGTACAACCCATGGATGGAAGCCGCTATCGGCTACGTCAGCCAGCCACTGAAAGCCTACGAGGCCAACCCCATCTGGACCGTAGACCCCAAGCATACGGTTTATCGCGATGCCGCCGCGCTGATGCTCGACAACGGCCATGCGGGTCCCCTCGGTACGGCATCGGCGGCGGTCATGGCCGACTATGTCGTTCTCGACATGATCGCAGCGGCGGCCAGCGGCTCCAAAACGCCCAAGGAAGCGGCAGCGCAGGCCGCGGAGCGCGCCAAGCGCTATTACAAGACCTGAAGACTCGGTCCTGCGCAGCGGCGGCGTGGTTTTTATCCCTTGACGGGGCGGCCCTGCGCCGCCGCCGTCCAAGCGGATCTTCTTGAGGATGATTATGCTTTCCCGTGTGCTGAACAACAGAAATTGGCTGGGGCTGGTTTTCATGCTCCCCACGGCCGTACTGCTATTGGTTTTCCTGACCTATCCCCTTGGACTTGGCATATGGCTGGGTTTCACCGATGCCAAGATAGGCCGGGCCGGCGAATGGGTCGGGCTGGACAACTACATCTACCTGTCCGGCGACTCGGTGGCGCAGCTGGCCTTGTTCAACACCTTGTTCTATACCGCCGTGGCCAGTGTCCTGAAGTTCGCCCTTGGGCTGTGGCTGGCGCTCCTGCTCAATAAAAACCTGCCCTTCAAATCGTTCTTCCGTTCCGTCGTGCTGTTGCCCTGGATAGTGCCGACGGCACTCTCGGCGCTGGCCTTCTGGTGGATATACGATGCGCAATTCTCCATCATCAGCTGGGTGCTGGTGAAGATGGGCCTCATCGACACCTACATCAACTTCCTGGGCGACCCGTGGATGGCGCGCTTTTCGACCATTGCCGCCAATGTCTGGCGCGGCATTCCTTTCGTCGCCATCACGCTGCTCGCCGGCCTGCAGACCATCTCGCCGGCCCTGTACGAAGCCGCCTCCATAGACGGCGTGACGCCATGGCAGCAGTTCCGCTATGTCACGCTGCCTTTGCTGACACCCATCATCGCCGTGGTCATGACATTCTCCGTCCTGTTCACCTTCACCGACTTCCAGCTGATTTATGTGCTGACGCGCGGCGGGCCGCTCAATGCCACCCACCTGATGACGACCCTGTCATTCCAGCGCGCCATCCCGGGGGGCTCGCTGGGCGAAGGCGCCGCCCTGGCCATCATGATGGTGCCGTTTTTACTGGCGGCCATCATGTTTTCCTACTTCGGCCTGCAACGGCGTGCCTGGCAGCAGGGGGGCGACAAATGAATACCGATCAAAAGCGCGAAAAGAATGAAAAGCACGAAAAGCACGAAAAGCAGGGCATGGAGTATCTGCAGTCCATTCCGCAACGCTGGGTCACCGTATATATCCCGCTGGGCATCTTCGTCTTCGTCCTGCTGTTTCCGTTCTACTGGATGGGCATTACCGCCTTCAAGCCGGACGCCGAGATGGCGTTGAGCTCGGGCAACCCCTTCTGGGTGCTGGCGCCGACCTTGAAGCATTTCAAGACGCTGCTCTTCAACACCCCCTTCCCCGGCTGGCTGTGGAATTCGGTGCTGATTTCCACCGTGGCGACCTTTATTTCCCTGGCGGCGAGCGTCTTCGCCGCTTATGCCATCGAGCGGCTGCGCTTCCAGGGTTCCAAACAGGTCGGCCTGGGCATTTTCTTCGCCTATCTGGTGCCGCCGTCCATCCTGTTCATCCCGCTGGCCGCCATCGTCTTCCAGCTGGGCCTGTTCGACACGCGCACGGCACTGATCCTGACCTACCCGACCTTCCTGATTCCTTTCAGCACCTGGCTGCTGATGGGCTATTTTCGGTCCATCCCCTACGAGCTGGAAGAATGCGCCCTGATCGACGGAGCCACGCGCTGGGAGATCCTGATAAAAATCATCCTGCCCTTGTCGGTGCCGGGGCTGATTTCCGCCGGCATATTCGCCTTCACGCTTTCCTGGAATGAGTTCATTTATGCGCTGACATTCATTTCCTCCACGGAAATGAAGACCGTGCCGGTGGGAATAGTCACTGAACTGATCGAGGGCGATGTCTATCACTGGGGCGCGCTGATGGCGGGCGCGCTGTTCGGCTCCTTGCCGGTGGCCATCGTGTATTCGTTTTTCGTCGAGTATTACGTTTCCGGCATGACGGGAGCGGTAAAAGAATAGGCGCGCGGCGCAAGCGCGCAGGCACTCCTGCAATTGGTATACTTGTATTGATATCAATACAAGTATATTATCTGGGCCAGCCAAGCATCGGCCCCAGTCATACACAGGAGACCAAAAATGAGCAAACAAACTTTCAGCATGGGCCTGCTGGGCCTCATCCTCGCCGCGGCGCTGCCGCTCGCCCCGGCCGCCGCGCAGGAACGGCCGCTGGTGCTCGTCGTGGGCGCCTCGGCCGGCGGCACCACCGACCGCGTGGCGCGCGGCATCGCCAAAGAAATGGGCGGCATCCTCAAGCAGACCGTCATTGTCGAGAACAAGCCGGGCGCCGGCGGGAATATAGCCGCCGATTATGTGTCGCGTTCCGCCAAGGACGGCAACACGCTGCTGGTCAGCTTCAGCAGCTTCTCGGTCAATGCCAGCCTTTATAAAAAACTGCCGTTCGATCCGGAGAAAGACTTCAGCCCGATCAGCATGCTGGCCGAAGTGCCCAGCGTATTGGTCGCGCGCAAGGATTTCCCCGCGGACAGCGTGGCCGGCTTGATACAGCGCGCCAAGGCGGAGCCCGGGAAATACAGTTTCGCCATTGGCGGCATCGGCTCTTCGCTGCACATGGCCACGGCGAGCTTCGAGATGGCGTCGGGCATCGCAGGCCTGAATGTGCCCTACAAAGGCACTTCTCCAGCGCTTCAGGACCTGGTCGGAGGACAAGTCGACCTTATGTTCGCCAGCGCCGTGAACGTCCTTCCCCTGATCGGCTCGGGCCGCATCAAATTCCTGGGCGTGACCAGTCCCGAGGCGATGCCGCAGTTCCCCGGCGTGCCGCCGATATCCGGCACTCTCGATGGCTTTGCCTCGAAAGCCTGGTTCGGCATGTTCGGCCCGGCCGGCATCGCGCAGGACCGGATCGCGCAACTGAACAAGGCCGTGGTGGAAGGCGCCAGGCATGATGATTTTGTGAAGCTGATCGCCCCGGAAGGCGGCGCGGTGGTGACGAGCACTCCCGATGAGTTGGCCGATTTCGTCGCCCGGGACATTGAGCGCTATGCAAAAGTCGTAGAATTCACCGGAGCTTCCGTAGACTGACATCGCTAATGATCAACAATCCCACTCCTCGTTACTACAAAATCTACCGCCTGCTGAAACAAGCCCTCGAGAATCGGGATTTCGCCAGCGACGAGGCTCTGCCGGGCGAGAACGCCCTGGCGGAGAAATACCAGGTGTCCCGGCTCACCATACGCCGTTCGCTCGAGCTGCTGCAGCGCGAGGGCCTGATCGAGCGCCGCCAGGGCTCGGGCACCTACCCCACCGTCAGCAGCGTCAAGGTCCAGCCCCTGCCGGCCGACATCAACAAGCTGCTGGCGCATCTGAACAAGATGGGCGCCACGACCGAGGCGAAGCTGCTCAGCTTCGCCTACGAGATGCCGAATCCGGATGTCCAGAACCGCCTCGAGCTGGCCGCCAATACCGCCGTTCAGAAAGCCATACGGGTGCGCTATTACGAGGGCGCGCCCTTCTCCTACCTGATCACCTATGTGCCCGAACATCTGGGGCGGCGCTACACTGAGGAAGACCTGATGCGCCACCCCCTTCAGGCCCTGTTCAAGAAATCCGGCATGCGCGCGGCGGCGGCGGAACAGTCGCTTACGGCGACCCTGGCCGACACTCAGCACGCCGACGCCCTCGCGGTGGAGGTCGGCTCGCCCCTGCTATGCATCAGGCGGGTGGTGCGCGACGCCGGCAACAGGCCCATGGAATACCTGATCGCCGCGTACAATCCCGCGCGATTCGAATACCGCATGACCATGTCCAACAAGCGCTCCAAGGGGGAAGACGCATGGATCATGGACGACAGCCATTAGCCATCGGGGCGCGCGGCGCTATTGATAGCGGGCTCCCAGCTCCAGCAGCGCGGGGGTTTCTATCAGTTCATTCAGCTGGCGGAAGTCCAGCATGGCGCCGGCCGAGGCGGCGGTCGATCCATTCTTGCGCAGCAGCCCGTAATAGCTTTGCAGCGAGTGGGCGACCGCGCGCGCCGCACCGCCGGGAAAGATGACGATCTTGAAGCCGATGTCGGCCAGCGCCGAAGCCGACTGTATCGGCGTCATGCCGCCTTCCACCATGTTCGCCAGCAAGGGCGCGCGGCCCTTGAAGCGCTCGCAGGCGCGGGCCATTTCCTCGTCCGTCCGCAAGGCCTCTATGAACAGCACGTCGGCTCCGCATTCCAGGTAAGCCTCGGCGCGGTCCAGGGCGGCGTCGAAACCCTCGACCGCCAAAGCATCGCTGCGGGCGAGTATCAGCGTCGTGTCGTGCCGCCGCGCATCCACGGCCGCCTTGAGCTTGCCGCACATCTCGGCCACCGGAACCACCGATTTTCCGTCCAGGTGCCCGCAGCGCTTGGGAAAGGTCTGGTCTTCCATCTGTATCATGGACGCGCCGGCCTTTTCGAAGCCCTTGACGGTCCTGATCACATTCAGCGCATTGCCGAAGCCGGTATCGGCGTCGACGATGATCGGTATCCGGACCCGGTCGGCAATGCGCGACAGCGTTTGCTCGACCTCGGTATAAGTGGTCAGGCCGACATCGGACCTTCCCAGGCGCGTGTAGGCGATGGAAGCCCCCGACAGATAGACGGCGTCGAAACCGGCCTGCTCGGCGATCAGGGCGGAAAAGCTGTCGTAAACGCCAGGGGCGAGCAGATACGGTACGGATTCGAGCGTGGATTTCAAGGTTTTCATGCGGGTCGCGCCAAATACAGTTGTTCGAGTTGGTTCAGCAAGCCGCCGGCCGCGGCCATGTCGATCAGGAAGCCGGGAATTTTCTGACAGGGCAGAGTCTGTACCTGCGGCGGCGGGCCGCCGGCAGCCATCGCCTGCCCGCCCGCCGCCGCCGCGTTGCGGATCAGCGCATTGGCGGGGTCGACGGCGACATAGCTGCCCTCGGGGATGCGTTCGGCATCAGGACATACCACGGCCAGCAAGCCCAGATTGAAGGCGTTGCGGAAATAAAGGCCGCTGAACGAAGGGGCGACGACAGCCTTGACGCCCAGCTCCACCAGCACGCCGACCGCCTGCTCCCGCGACGAGCCTATGCCGAAATTGGGGCCCGCCACCAGCACGTCGCCCTGGCTTATGGACTGCGCCAGGCCGGGATGGCGGTTTTCCAGGCAGTGCCGGGCGATGTCCTTGAGTTCCTGCTTCATGTATGCGCCCGGCGCCAAGGCATCGGTGTCAATATTCGAACCGACGCGCCATACTCTATGCCAAGTCATCGCCGCGCCTCCGCCAGGATCGCGCGCGGATCGGCGATCCGCCCGGTCAGGGCCGAAGCCGCCACGGTATACGGAGACGCCAGATACACACTGGTTTGCGCCGAGCCCATGCGCCCCTGGAAGTTGCGCGCCGTGCTGGATATCACATTGGAGGCGCCGGCCAGGGCATTGCCATAGCCGGAGCATGCGCCGCAGGACGTGGCGAACAATTCCGCCCCCGCGGCCATCAGGACGTCCATGATGCCTTCCGCCTGCGCATCGCGCTGGTCTTGCTGCGACGCCGGCGCGACCAGCAGCCTGACCGACGGAGCGATCTTGCGGTTTTTCAAGACCAGGGCGGCGGCGCGCAAATCATCCAGCTTGGCGCCCGTACAGGCGCCAAGATAGGCGATCTGCACGGGAGTACCGGCCATCTCCTGCACCGGATGGGCATTGCCGGGGCTGTGCGGCGCGGCGACCATGGGCGCAAGGGCTGTTGCGTCGAACTGGCGCATTTCATAGTCGGCCGAGTCATCGGTTTTCCAGCGCTCCAGGTCCGCGCCGCCCACCACGCCGGCATGGCGCAGGTAGTCCGCCGTGGTCTGGTCGGGCGCGATCAGGCCCACCTGGGCTCCCAGCTCGGCGCTCATATTCGAAAGCGTCATGCGCTCCTGCATCGACATGGCGTCGATGGCGCTGCCGGAATATTCCACCGCGCTGTAATCGGCGCCGTTGGTGCCATACAGCCCTATCATGTGCAGCATCATGTCCTTGGCCATGACCCCCGCCGGCAGGCGGCCCGACCAGCGCATCATGATGGTCCTGGGCGTCTTCACCCAAATCTGTCCGGTAACCACGACGCCCAGCATCTCGGTGCTTCCGACGCCGAACATATAGGCGCCAAACGCGCCGCCGGTAGGCGAGTGGGAATCGCCCCCGACGCAAAACATGCCTGGCCTGATATGCCCCTTCTGCGGCAGCACGACATGGCAAATGCCGATCGAATCATAGACCTGCGGCAATTGCTGCTCGCGGGCCCAACTGCGGGCGATTTTCAGGATGCTGCGGGAGTCCTCGTCTTCTTCGGGGACGAAATGGTCCATGACCAGCACCACCCTGGATTTGTCCCAGATGCCGGCCCCCAGTTTTTCCAGCATGGGCTTCAGGCGCCGCGGCCCGCTGGAATCATGGAACATGGCGAGATCCACGCCGCAAGTGACGATCTCATCGACTTCGACCGACGCCCGGTTGCAGGCGTTGGCAATCAGCTTTTGGGCTAGGGTCTGCGCTGGCATCGGACACACCTGGAAGAAAAGACATTAGCCTGATTGTATAGTTGTACTTATAACAATACAAGTAGACCGGACTCCCCTATCGTCGCGGCCGGCCATGAGCGGGACTCAACGCTCGCCAAGCAGGCGCCGCCGCAAGCGCATGAGAAGACCGAATAGCGTCAGACCCCAGGCCACTATCGCGACGCAGAAAAAAATCACGGGGATGGCCCCCAGAAACCCGAATCTCATGGCCGCATCCATCTGCCACGTACAGGCGGCGTACATGCCCAGGGGAAAAACCGCTCCCCAGTACAAGGGGTCGTATGTGAAGGGAATGCGTTTATAGGCATAGCGCCATATGCCCAATATCAGCAGCATGGGAATCCACCAGGTCCCTGTCGCCCAATAAAAAATGGTGAATCCCTTCAGGAAAGGCAACAGCGAAATCAGATAAGGCGCATCCGCCGAATTCACGATCAGCAGGGACCCCGCCAGCGTGGAGATCGCCATGGCCCCCATGTTGATCCAGTACGGCGGGGTGAGGTCATCGGGCGACAGCCGGAAGAAAGTGTAGCGGTAAAAAATCAGCGACATCATCCATATGTAGAGCATGCCGCCCCACAGCCACATCGACAGCGCCATGAAATTCAATTCGAGGCGGTAGGGCTGCGCGGTCACGGAAGCCAGCAGCGCGCTGGACACGGCTATCGATTGGGTCGCCACCACCGCCAGCAGCCAGCCGCCGTTGATGCCGCGATCCAGCGCGGGCTTGTCCTGCTTGATGGTCAGCGCGGTGAAAATCGCATAGGTGAAGCCGAACCACAGCGCGACGGCGATCGTCCACAAGACCAGCCCGGCCCGCGAGTTATGGGCCAGCACCATGAATTGCGCGGCCAGGATGGCGGTGCCGGCCACCGTGGTGAAGAAGCCCGGGCCGCGCAGATGGTCGAACATGTCGCCGAAGAACGCCCGCGTATGGCGCACGGCGCGCAATACCGTCAGGACGCACAGCACGCCGTACAGCCCTATGTTCAGCCAGAACAGGCTGTGGGCGATGGCGTCGCGCCCCAGCATATGGGCGGCCAGCGAGACGATGCCGGTGGCCATCACCATGCCGAAATTCGCGGGAGACATCCCCGCCAATCCGCCGAGTGATCCGGCCGGGCCGGCCGGCGGAGCAGCGGCCCCGGCGCCGGCCTTGTCCGATATAAAAGTAGTCATGGTTTCAAATGTGCAGGCCTGTATTGGTGCTTAAGCCGCATTCTACGCCCGGCGCAGGTTAAAATACCGGGTTAACCCAAGAATCGCGGCACGCAAGTGCCCAACCCATTCAGGAATATTTATGGAAGCCGAACGCCAAAACCAACTTGCCGCCCGCCTGGAAGACTACGCGGATCGCCAGCTGGCATTGCGGAGGTATCTTTGACTACGATGCCAAGTCCGAACGCCTGCAAGTCGTAAACGCCGAACTGGAAAGCGCGGAGGTCTGGAATGACCCCAAGCACGCACAGGAACTCGGGCGCGAGAAAAAAAGCCTGGAAACCACGGTCCATACCCTTGCCGAAATCGACGCGGGCCTGACCGATGCGCAGGAGCTTTTCGAGCTGGCCGCCGACGATGATGACGACGCCACGCTGGCCGCCATCGAACACGACACCGATGCCATAGGCAAGCGCCTGGAAGATCTCGAATTCCGGCGCATGTTTTCCAACCCCGCCGATCCGCTCAACTGTTTCATGGACATCCAGGCCGGCGCCGGCGGCACCGAGGCGCAGGACTGGGCCTCCATGCTGTTGCGCCAGTATCTGCGCTATTGCGAACGCAAGGGCTTCACGGCCGAAGTGCTGGAAGAATCCGATGGCGAAGTCGCGGGCATCAAATCGGCCACCATCAAGATCCAGGGCGAATACGCCTTCGGCTTCCTTCGCACCGAAACCGGCGTGCACCGCCTGGTGCGCAAGAGCCCTTTCGATTCCGCCAATGGCCGCCATACCTCGTTCGCCAGCGTTTTCGTCTATCCCGAGGTCGACGATTCCGTCGAAATCGAGGTCAATCCGGCGGACCTGCGCGTGGATACCTATCGCGCCAGCGGGGCCGGCGGCCAGCACATCAACAAGACCGATTCGGCCGTGCGCCTGACGCACATGCCTACCGGTATTGTGGTGCAGTGCCAGAACGACCGCTCCCAGCATCGCAACCGCGCCGAAGCCATGCAAATGCTCAAGTCGCGCCTCTATGAACTGGAAATGCGCAACCGCATGGCCGAGCAGCAAAAGATGGAAGACTCCAAGACCGACGTCGGCTGGGGCCACCAGATCCGCTCGTACGTGCTGGATCAAAGCCGCATCAAGGATCTGCGCACCAACGTGGAAATATCCAATACCCAGAAAGTGCTGGACGGCGACCTTGACCCCTTCATTCAGGCCAGCCTCAAACAAGGAGTATGAATCATGGAACTGTCGACCGTTGCCATTGTTACGGGAGCTTCCCGCGGCCTGGGCCATGCCCTGGCGCTGGGCCTGCTGAAACCGGGCGCGCATCTGGTGACCGTGGCGCGCGGCCAGGACGCGGCGCTGGCCGCGCAGGCCGCCCAGGCGGGCTGCGCGCTGCTGCAGGTCCAGGCCGACCTGGCCGATCCGGCCGCCGCGCAGGCATGCGCCGGACAGATCGCGGCCGCCCTGCCCCCGGGCGCGCGGCGCTATCTGCTGATCAATAATGCGGGAACGGTCGATCCCATCAGCCAGGCGGACGGCCTGGACGACGCCGCGGCCATCGCCCGCGCCTTCAACCTGAATGTGACCAGCGCCATCGTGCTCGCCGCGGCGTTCCTGCGCGCCACCCGAGGCGCGGCGGACCGCCGCATACTGAACATATCGTCGGGCGCCGGGCGCAACCCCACCGCGGGCTGGGGGGTCTACTGCGCCACCAAGGCCGCCCTGGATCATTACACCCAGGTGCTGCATGCCGAAAACCACGGCGCGCGCGTTGCATCGCTGGCGCCCGGTGTCATAGATACCGGCATGCAGGAAAAAATCCGCGGCAGCGACGCCGCCAGCTTTCCCAATGTTGAGCGCTTTGCGCAGATGCATGAGCAAGGCCAGCTGTCCTCCCCGGGCGCCGTGGCGGAAAAAATACTGCGCTACCTGGCCCATGACGACTTCGGCGCCACCGTGCTCGACGACATACGAAATCACGCTTAAAACCATAGACCATGAACGAACCTACGCCATCACCCCTTGCCATCGATGAAAATCACCTGATCGCCGAACGCCGTGGCAAGCTGGCCAAATTGCGCGCCGCGGGCATAGCCTATCCCAACGACTTCCGCCCCGACAGCGCCGCCGCCGGCCTGCACAAAGACTACGACGAGCTCGACAAAGAAGCCCTGGCCGAAGTCGGCAAGCATGTCAAGGTGGCCGGGCGCATGATGCTCAAGCGGGTCATGGGCAAGGCCAGCTTCGCCACCTTGCAGGACAGCACGGGCCGCATCCAGATCTTCCTGGACAAGAACAATGTGGGCGAAGACCTTTACGCCCAGTTCAAGACCTGGGACATCGGCGACATCGTCGGCGTGGAAGGCACGGTGTTCAAGACCAACAAGGGCGAACTGTCAGTGCATGCCGCCACGGTGCGCCTGCTGACCAAGTCGCTGCGCCCCCTGCCCGATAAATTCCATGGCGTGGCCGACCAGGAATTGCGCTATCGCCAGCGCTACGTCGACCTCATCATGACCGAGGAAACGCGCCGCACCTTCGTGGCCCGCAGCAAGGCCATGGGCAGCATCCGCCAGTTCATGCTCAATGCCGGCTTCCTGGAAGTGGAAACTCCCATGCTGCACCCCATACCGGGCGGAGCGGCGGCCAAGCCCTTTGTCACCCACCACAATGCCCTGGACATGGAAATGTTCCTGCGCATCGCGCCGGAGCTGTACCTGAAGCGCCTGGTGGTGGGCGGCTTCGAGCGGGTGTTCGAAGTGAACCGCAACTTCCGCAACGAAGGCGTCAGCCCGCGCCACAATCCCGAATTCACCATGATGGAGTTCTACGCGGCCTACACCGATTACCGCTGGCTGATGGACTTCACCGAATCCCTGATCCGCGAGGCTGCCATCGCCGCGACCGGCAGCGCCGTGCTCACCTACCAGGAAAAGACCCTGGACCTGAGCCAGCCCTTCGACCGCCTGACCATAGTCCAGGCCATCCTGAAATACGCGCCCGGCTATGACGAAGCGCAATTGGGCGACGAAAGCTTCCTGCGCGCCGAACTCAAGCGCGTGGGGGCCGATGTCAATGGCCCGGTGCTGGCCCGCGCCGGCGTCGGCGGCCTGCAGCTGGCGCTGTTCGAGGAAACCGCCGAAGCCAGGCTGTGGCATCCTACCTATATCATCGACTATCCGGTCGAAGTCTCGCCGCTGGCGCGCGCCTCGGACACGCAGGCGGGCGTCACCGAACGCTTCGAGCTGTTCATGACCGGCCGCGAAATCGCCAACGGCTTTTCCGAACTCAACGACCCCGAAGACCAGGCGGCGCGCTTTCTTGCCCAGGTCGAAGCCAAGGACGCCGGCGACGAGGAAGCCATGTTCTACGACGCCGATTACATCCGCGCCCTGGAATACGGCATGCCCCCCACCGGCGGCTGCGGCATCGGCATCGACCGCCTGGTCATGCTGCTCACCGACAGCGCCAGCATCCGCGACGTGATACTTTTCCCGCATCTGCGCCGGGAGGATTAGGCCGCGGCAAGGCCCGCCATCGCCGTGGCCCATTTGTGCGCCACGGCCGGCGACGCCACGCAGCAGGCCTTGTCGGTCACCACGCGCACGGCGCGCTCCAGCAACTGGATGTCCGCCTCGTGCTGGCGCGCTACGTGCGGGTCTTCAAAAAAGATCACGCGCTGGCAGCGTTGTTCCAGCACCAGCTCGGCGATCTGCGCATCGCCCCCCAAAGGCCCGCTCAGGTATGCCTGCACCCAAGGCTTGTCGCGGGGCCAGCCCCTGGACCACGCCAGTTCGTTGAGGCGCCCGCTGGTCGTGCCCGTGCCCACCCGGTTCGCAAAACGCGTAAGCAGATCGAAGTGCGCATCGGCGAATTGCACCATCTGGTCCTTCAGGGCGTCGTGGGCGATCATGGCCAGGGTCTGCCGCGAAAAGTCGAATATCGGACTCAGGGCGGGATCGGGCGCCAGGCCGGCGCAAACGCGCTCGACCTCGACCCATTCGATCGCGCCCATCAAGGTCGAAACAAAAGGCCGCCCATGCGTAATGCACTGGCGCTTCAAGGCCAGCGCTTCGGGAAAAATGGACGAGGGGTCGACCGGATCGATCAGGTAAATGGCGCCGTCGAAAGGCGCTGCGCCGTCGCGCCCTTCGGTTACGCGCGCCACCAGTTTCATCAGCCCGCCTTCGCGCCCGTAGGGGTAGCGCACCAGCCCGGGATGGCCCCGCAGCAGGCCGGACCGCTCGATGGCGTCATAGGTGCGCCCGACGGTGTACAGTTCGACGCCCAGCTCGCGTATGCCCGCGGCGGACTGTTCCAGCCATTTGAAAAGAGCCGCCCCGTAGGACTCGTGATGCAGGCGGTTCGCCGCCAGGCCAAAACGCAAAGTGGGTGGTGACATTGGTGACATGTTCATTAGCCGAAGTATGCAAATGCAGCCACTATACCCGAGCAATGCGTATGGAATTACGACAAAGAAGAGCGCGGGCCGGGGCTGCCCCGGGCTAGAACCTGATCTTCAAATACAGCGACCCGGCGCTGCCGCTGCTGTCCTTGCCGAACTGCCCGCTGTAGGCTACGCCCATGGCCTTGTTCTTGCCCACATTCATCTCCGCGCCCAGGTCCAGCACGGCCGAGTTCTTCGCCACCGGCGCGCCCGCCACGGTGAACGCCGCGCCATTGCCCTGGATGAAGGACATCCTGCGCGCTGCGCTTACGTCGCCCATCGCGTGGCGCCAGCCCAGGCCCGCGCTCAGGCGAGCCTCGTGCCTGCCGACCTCTACCGTGGTCTTGCCTCGCAGGCCCAACGTAGACGTCGTAATATCATCGGTCTGGCCCCGCCCCTTCAATGCCGCCGCGCCGCCCGTTTCGTCAAAGCCGCCGTTGCGCTGGCTGAACCATGCCACGCCCAGGTAAGGCTCCACGGCGCTGGCCTGCCCCACCGGAATGGCATAGCCCAGTTCGGTAAACAGCTGCAAGGTGTCGGCGTGGTAGTCGGCCTTGATCGTCTGGCTGCCGCCCACATTGACGTTGCGGCGGCTATCGATATCGTGGCGGGTATAGCCGGCGCCCGCCAGAAAATTCAACCGGCCGTTTCCCGCCGCCCAACTGTTACCTCCGTATACGGCAGCCGTATAGCTGCGCACATCGGACCGCGAGCCGCGATCGTCGACCTTGATCCGGCCATCGGTAAAGCCCAATGCCCCGCCCACGCGCCAGCCCTGGCCTACCGCCGCATCGCCGCCCACGTAGATGCCGGCGGTATGGCTTCTGGCCTTGGCGGCCTCGCCGCCATCCAGCGTATTCCAGTTGCCCACGACGTCGGCCCATAGGGGATAGGCCGCCGACGCGGGCATGGCGCCGGCCGGAACCGGCCCCGAGGCCTGGGCAATGGGCGCGCCCGCCATCATGCCCGCGCCCGCATTGCCGCGCATGCGGCTGGACACCGTGCTCACCAGCAGGCCGGCCGAGCTGTGCAGCGCCGACTGCGTGCTGGCGTGCGCTTCGCCGGAGAGCTGATTCAAGGCATCGTTGCGCTGCGCCGCTGGCATCAGCAATGCGGCGTCGACCGTCGTATTCCTGCCCGCCACCGATAAAGCGCCATCCAGCACCGCATTCTGATTGCGCGACAACCCCAGACGCCCCGCGGCGACTTTGCCGGGGTCCACCGACAGGCTGATTTTCACATCCTGGGGGTTGTACTTGACGGGATCGAGCCTGACCAGCGTATCGGCCAGGCTGCCATCCAGGGCGGCGCTCTGGAAGGTATTCTGCACATTGCCAAGCTCGGTCTGCAGTATGGTGTAGTCATGGTCGAGCAGGTAGCCGCCGTTGGCGACGCCGCCCACTTTTTCCTGCGCCACGATGAGATTGATCGCTGAAAGATCGATATCTCCCGTCCTGATGATGATTCTGTCCGATCCCCCCGCCGAATTGACTTCCGCCAGATACGTGGCCTCAACCTCGGCGCCGGTACCGTAGCTTTGCGTGCCCACTGAATTGCCCGGGCTGAGGAAGCCGCCCGAGCCGCTCAAGGCGCCGCCGACGAACAGATTGCCCCCCAGGACCGCGCCGCTGCTCACCACGGCATCGCCCGCAATGGCAATAGGCGTGTCCACCGTGCCGCCCAGCAAGGTGGCGCCCTCGCTCAGTTGTACCGCCCCTTGTATGCGGGTCGAGGCGCCGTTGAACACCAGGGAACTGTTGGATCCGCTTACTCCGCCGGCAATGGTGGTATTGCCCCCGCCGAAGGCGATCGCCGTCCCCTGCGTGGCGTCCACCGAACCGGCGATATTGGTGGACGGGCCGGTGAAGCTTATGCTGGAGTTTGATGCGCCCGTGACGGACTGGCCTATCGTCGTTGCGCCGCTAAAGGCGGCGGTGCTCGCGGAAGCGGCGAAACCCTGATGGATATGGGTCTGGCTGCCGCCAAACACCATATTGCTGCCGACACCCGTGACGGACTGGCCGATATCGGTCGGGCCGCCAAAGACCAGGCTGGATCCCTGCTGTCCCAATACATTCTGGCTTATAGTGGTGTTGCCATTGAACTGGACGGTGGAATTCGTGCCCGAGGCCACGCTGCCGCCGACATTGGCGCCGTTGTCGAACACGATGCTCGAGTTCTGCGTGCCTGTAACGCTGCTCTCGATAAGGGCATCGGAATAATGCTGCGTCTGCCCCTCTTCGACGACTCTGGTGTCTTTTTCGACAATGATTCCCGCCCAATGCGCGCCGGCGAGGCTGAGCACCGTCTTGGCCTCGTCATGGTTGTCCAGCTCGCCATTCAGGTAGTTCATGATATTGCCCGAAGCGAAACTTCCCGCGCTCAAGGACAATGCGACTCTGCCGTCGGAGCCGGCGGTATCCCGATCCACCCGAAGCAAAGTATCGCTCGAGGATGCCAGGTTCGAGCCCGCGCCGACAGTAATGGTTTGCGTCTGGCCGGCTTTGGTGAAATCGGAGGCCAATACCGGCCCGCTGGCGGCCACGCCAACGCCGTTCAGCTCGACCGTGCTGTCATTGCGCAAGTACACGGCCGTTGCGTTGGGGCCGGCGCTGGTAATGCTTCCGCCATTCATCCTGACCGAACTGGCATAGTTGGCGACGGGAACCCCGCCGGGTGTCTGCGCCGCGCTCATGGCGTTGACGGAAATGCCGTAGGCGCCCGGCCCATTCGTGCCGATGCTGGCGTTCTCCAGCTCGACATTGGCGCCATTGTAGGCGCTGACCCCATACGCGTTGGCGCCCTCGGTGGCAATGGTCAGGCTGGACGCTTTGATCAAAGCCCCATTATTCTGCGCCGACAGGCCGTAGGCGTCGGCGGCCGAAGTTCTTACCGACCCGCCGGCCAGCGTGATTTCCGGCGTATCCGCCGGCCTGTCGCCTGTCTGCTGGGCGCTGAAAGCATGCACGGCATTCGACATGACGCCTACGGTGGAAATCGCCACGCCGTTCGCATCGATTTTCGAGCTGGTGCTGGCAAGCAGCCCGCGGCCGTATTGATTGCTCAGCGACAACACAGCGCCCCCCGCAAGGCTGATGACGGCCTTGTTGCTGGCCGCTACGGCATTGGAAAGCTCCCCGGGTCCAGTATATTCACCCATGGCGCTGATGGCGGCGCCGCTCGCCTCGATCGATGAGCCTGCGCCGCTGGCGGCAATGCCTTGGCTGCCCGCCGAGAGGTTGGTATTGCCGACCGAGCCGCCCGTCAGCCTTATCTGGCCGCCGTCTGCAGCATATGCCCCGTATTTGCCCGCCCTGGTGGCTACCGCGGTGCCATCCGTGGCGATTGTGGAGCCGGCGCCACTGGCGTAAAGACCGTAGGCATTGCCATTCGCCGTGACGCTGCCCCCGGTCAGATCGATGAAGCTTCCGGTATATGCCGCCGCGCCGTGGGCCGCCGCGCCGCCGGTATTGATGACGGAATTCGTGGCGCGGATTTCCCCACCAAGTTCCGCGCGCAAGCCTTCCGCATAATTGCCCATGGTGGTGACAGGTATCGCTGCGACATTGACGAGAGCGCCCGCGTTTTTCGAAAGCACCCCGAAACTGCCCACATTGCCGGTCAGCGGGCCGCCCGTGGTGGTAATGGACCCGCCGTCGATATCGATGAAGCCGGCGCCATCGACAAAGGCGCCAAAGCCAGCCTGCCCCGCTGTGGTAATCGCGGCCGAACTATGGATGATGCCCCCGCCTTGCGAGAACAGCCCCCATGACTCGTTCCCGCCCGTGGATATTTCCCCGCCGATGACATTGATCGTCGCCTTGGGCTGATCGGGGTCCGTGCCGCCGTCGGCATGCACCGCATGCGACCTGGTGCCCGTCGTGGAAATCCGGGCATTGCTGGCATCTATGGTCGAGCCCGCCAGGCTCGAGCCGAATTGGGCATACAGGCCACGCGTGAGCGTGGAGCCCGTGGCGCTGACCGTCCCGCCGTCCAGGCTGATATAGCCGCCGTTCTGGGCCTTGACGGCCATGGTCATATAGGTGGTGCTCGTGCCGGACCCGGCAACGGAAATGGAAGGATTGTTGATGATCTCCACGCGCGCATCCTGGCCCGCGGCAAAAACGCCGCCGCCCAGCTTTCCGGCCGCCGCCGCCTCGGTATTGGTGTTGCCGACGGAAGTGCCGTCCAGGGTGATGATGGCGCCGGTACCGGCATGCACCGCCCACACGCCTTCGCCCGATGCCTCTATCGAGCCGCCATCGATCTCCAGCCTGCCGCCCGTATCGGCGCCGACGCCGCCCTCGACTCCCACGCCCGTCACGCTCAGGCTGGATCCGTTCGTCACGCCGATATAGCTATAGGGAGATTGGTCGGGCAAGGCTGGGCTGGGGATCGTGTGCGCCTGTCCATCGTCCAGGACCAGCGCCGTCTGCGCCTGGACCGTTCCGTATATGCCCAGCAATGCGGCTGTAAGCGTGGCGACTCTGAAAGCCCGGCCCCCGGGCCCTGCGGCTTGCTTGCTCATCATTCCATCCTTGGCCATGACTTATGGCTCAAAATGCGTCAGAAAATGCAAAACATCGAGGTGCTGCTTGAGGAGATATCTACTGCGTGCTGCTGGCGGCCCGTTGCGACGGCGCGATACGTGCTACGAAGTGATTTGCGGGAATAACAATCGATACAGAGCGGCTGATCTATTTTTTTTATGAATTGTGATCGATCAGACCGTTGCTGTTACGTACGGTTAAATGCATGAAGCCTAAAACAACTAGCTATTTCGCATTAGACCATTTGGCGGAGGCAATGTAAATCAATATTAATTGATTTACAAACGTTAACCGGCGCGATGCCGCGTCAGTGGCCTTCCTTGGCGTGGTTGACGGTGTATTTGGGGATCTCGATGGTCAGGTCGGTGTCGGTCACAAGCGCCTGGCAGGACAGGCGGGACGTGGGCGCAAGGCCCCAGGCCCGGTCCAGATAGTCTTCTTCGTTGTCGCTGGCCTCTTCCAGCGCATCGAAGCCATCGCGAACGATGACATGGCAAGTGGTGCAGGCGCAAGACAGTTCACAGGCATGCTCGATGCCGATATGGTTATCCAGCAGGACGCGGCAAATGGATACGCCGGCAGGAGCGTCGTCGATTACCGCGCCTTCGGGGCAGGCATCGGGATGAGGCAGGACGGTGATTTTTGGCATGGCTTTGTCGGTTTCTACTTTATATTTCGTCCACGGCGCGGCCCGCCAGCGCGGCGCGTATGCTGCGGTCCATGCGGCTGGCGGCGAAGGATTCGGTCGCCTTGCTCAATGCCTGCACGGCCTCGCGCAGCACATCGATATCGCCACAGCGGTTAGCTTCGGCGGCATGGGCCAGGCATTGCCGGATGTCCCCGAGCCGCGCGGCGTCCAGCAGGTCGGCGTCGGCCGCCAGCGCGGCGTTCACCGATTCGATCAACTGGCTCATTGCCACTTGCTGCTCGCGCAGCGCGCGCGCCCTGGCGTCGCTGTCGGCGTGGCTCATGCCGTCGGACAGCATGCGGGCCACTTCGGCATCGGACAAGCCGTAGGAAGGCTGGACCGATACGGCCGCCACGGCGGCCGTGCTTTCCTCGAGCGCCGACACATTGAGCAAGCCATCGGCATCGACCTGGAAAGTCACTTTGATGCGCGCGGCTCCCGCCACCATGGGAGGAATGCCGCGCAGCTCGAAGCGTGCGAGCGAACGGCAATCGGACACCAGCTCGCGCTCGCCCTGCACCACATGTATGCTCATGGCCGACTGGCCATCCTTGAAGGTGGTGAATTCTTGCGCGCGCGCCACGGGTATGGTGCTGTTGCGCGGGATGACGCGCTCGACTATGCCGCCCATGGTTTCCAGCCCCAAGGACAATGGCGTGACGTCGAGCAGCAGCCAGTCGTCGCCGGGCGCGCGATTGCCCGCCAGCAAATTGGCCTGCAATGCGGCGCCCAAAGCCACAACTTGGTCCGGGTCCAGGTCGGTGAGCGGCGCAGTGCCGAACAGGCGCCCCACTTCGCGCTGAATGATGGGCATGCGCGTGGCGCCGCCCACCATGACAACGCCGTTCACCTCGGCGGGCGCCAGCCCCGCGTCGCGCATGGCGCTGGTGGCGCGGTCGAGCGTGCGCTTGACCAAGGGCCCGGCCCAGTCCTCGAACTGCCCGCGCGTAATCGGCATATCGATGACCGTGGCATCGGCCAGCCTGGCCTGGAAGCGCGTCTCTTGCGCCGAAGTCAGGGCTTCCCGCGCCGCCCGGGCCGCCACCAGCAGGGCGCGCTGGTCGCCCTTTCCGGCCACCCGCAGCGCAGTCGAAGCAAGCACCCGCGCCACAATGACGGCGTCGAAATCGTCGCCGCCCAGGCGGGTGTCCCCGCCGGTCGAAACGACTTCGAACACGCCTTGCGTCAAGCGCAGAATGGAAACATCGAAGGTGCCGCCGCCCAGGTCGTACACGGCGTAAATGCCCTCAGAGCCATGGTCCAGCCCATAGGCGATGGCGGCGGCGGTGGGTTCGTTCAGCAGGCGCAATACATTCAGCCCGGCCAGCCGGGCGGCGTCGCGCGTCGCCTGGCGCTGGGCGTCGTCGAAATAGGCCGGCACGGTCACGACCGCGCCCACCAGGTCGCCGCCCAGCGCGTCTTCGGCGCGCCGGCGCAAGACCCGCAATACCTGGCTGGAAATTTCCACGGGGCTGAATTCGCCCTGGGCGGTTTTGAGTTTGACCATGCCCGGCTCGGCCGAGAAGTGGTAGGAAACGCCTTCGCGACTGGCCTCCTCCAGGGATCGCCCCATGAAGCGCTTGACCGAGGCGATGGTGTTGGCCGAATCAGCGGCCTGCTGCGCCATGGCGCCATACCCCACCTCGACCGCGCCGCCAGCCAGATAACGCACCACCGACGGCAGCAGGGCGCGCCCGGCGTCATCGCGCAGGATTTCCGGCGCGCCGCTAAGCACCGCGGCCACCAGCGAATGCGTGGTGCCCAGGTCTATGCCCACGGCGAGCTTGCGTTGATGAGGGGCCGGCGATGCGCCGGGTTCGGAAATTTGCAATAAGGCCATGTCAGCTTTGACGGTCGGTCAGATCGTGGCGCGCGTCGCGGATTTCCCGGGCCAGCTTGTCTATGAACATCCACTCGCGCACTTTGCCCGCGGCCTGTTCGTAATCGCGCTGCCGGTCGATCAGGGCCAGCATTGCGCTGTCCATGTCGGCGTGCGCCTGCCGGATATCGTTTTCCAGGGAGGCCAGGGCCTCGATGGACGAGGCATCGCGCGCTTCATCCAGCTGTTCGCGCCATTCCATTTGCCGCATGAGAAAAGCGGCATCCATGCGGGTGTTGCTTTCGGCCTGCAGGTCGCACCCCGCTTGCTCGCACAGGTAGCGGGCCCGGCTCAGCGGCGCTTTGAGCACGCGATAGGCCTCGTTGACAGTGGAGGCCCATTGCATGACGACGCGCTTCTCGGCCGGGCTGGCATTGACATAGCGGTCCGGATGCACCTTGGCGGCGTGGGCGCGCCAGATATGTTCCAGCGATGAGGGATCGAGGGCGTACTGCGGCGGCAGGCCGAATAATTCGAAATAATTTTCGCCTGCCACATTACACCGTGAAGGACTCGCCGCAGCCGCAAGTGGCTTTTTCGTTGGGGTTGGAAAACTTGAACCCTTCGTTGAGCCCTTCGCGGGAATAGTCCAGCTGCGTGCCTTCCAGGTAGGGCATGCTTTTGGGGTCGATATACACCTTGACGCCCAATTGCTCGAACACCTGATCCTCGGACTGAGGCTCGTCGACATATTCCAGCTTGTAGGCCATGCCGGAACATCCCGTCGTGCGGACACCCAGACGCAAACCCAGGCCCTTGCCGCGTTTCTCGATATAGCGGCTGATATGGTCAGCCGCTTGTTGTGTAAGCGTAATTCCCATGATTAGTCCTGGTGCTTTTCCTTGTAGTTCTGGACGGCCGCCTTGATGGCGTCTTCGGCCAGAATGGAACAGTGAATCTTTACCGGTGGCAAGGCAAGCTCTTCGGCAATTTGAGTGTTGCGGATATCCATTGCCTGGTCGAGCGTCTTGCCCTTGACCCATTCGGTCACCAGCGAGCTCGAAGCAATGGCCGAACCGCAGCCATAAGTCTTGAAGCGCGCATCTTCGATGATACCCGATTCATTCACCTTGATCTGCAATTTCATCACGTCGCCGCAGGCTGGAGCCCCGACCATGCCGGTGCCCACGGTACTGTCGGATTTGTCGAATGCGCCGACATTGCGCGGGTTTTCATAATGGTCGAGCACTTTATCGCTGTATGCCATGGTGATAGATATCCTTGTTTTAATGTGCGGCCCATTGAACCGAGTTCAAATCTATGCCTTCCTGGGCCATTTCCCACAAAGGCGACATATCGCGCAGCTTGCCTACGCGCCGGGCGAGCAGATCGACGGCGAAATCGACATCCTGCTGGGTGGTGAAACGACCCAGCGTGAAGCGGATGGAGCTATGCGCGAGTTCGTCATTGCGGCCCAGGGCGCGCAAGACATAGGAGGGCTCCAGACTGGCCGAGGTACAGGCCGAGCCGCTGGAAACCGCAAGCTCTTTGATGGCCATGATCAGCGATTCGCCCTCGACATAGTTGAAGCTGACATTGAGGTTGTGCGCCACCCGCTGCGTGACGTCGCCATTCAGGTAGACCTCTTCGATTTGCGCAAGGCCGGCCCAGAGGCGGTCGCGCAAGCCGCGTATGCGCTCGTTTTCGGCGGCCATTTCAAGGCGGGCCAGCCGGAAGGCCTCGCCCATGCCCACTATCTGGTGCGTGGCCAGCGTACCGGAGCGGAAGCCCCGTTCGTGGCCGCCGCCATGCATCTGCGCTTCCAGGCGTATGCGCGGCTTGCGGCGTATATACAGGGCGCCCACACCCTTGGGGCCATAGGTTTTGTGCGCGGAAAAAGACATCAGGTCGACTTTGAGCGCCTGCAAGTCTATGCCCACCTTGCCCGTGGCCTGCGCCGCGTCGACATGGAACACTATGCCTTTTTCGCGGCAGGTTTCACCTATGGCGGCGATATCCTGCACCACGCCGATTTCATTATTGACGAACATCACGGAAACCAGAATGGTGTCGGGACGCAGCGCCGCCTTGAAGGCGGCCGGATCCAGCAGGCCATTGTCCTGGACATCGAGGTAAGTGACCTCGAAGCCCTGGCGTTCCAGCTCGCGGCAGGTATCGAGCACCGCCTTGTGTTCGGTCTTGACCGTGACAATGTGCTTGCCCCGCCCCGAATAAAAATGGGCGGCCCCTTTCAGGGCTAGATTGTTGGACTCGGTGGCGCCGGAAGTCCAGACGATTTCCCGCGGGTCGGCGTTGACCAGCCCGGCGACTTCGGCGCGGGCCAACTCGACCGCTTCTTCGGCATCCCAGCCGTAGGCATGGCTGCGCGAGGCCGGGTTGCCGAAGTTTTCATACAACCACGGAATCATCTTTTCGACCACGCGCGGGTCTACTGGCGTAGTCGCGGAATAATCGAAATACACGGGGCGTTGTGACATTGAAGAGCTCCTAAAATCCTTTATGCCGACGCGACGGACTTGATGACCACATCGGGGGACCGGTTCATGCGCACCGCCGCCTGCGCCTGGGTGGCTTCCTGAAGCAGACGCATGCGTTGCTGGTCCACCAGGTCTTGCAGCGAGACAGAATCCAGATAATCCACCATTTTACGGTTAAGCGTGGACCATAATTCATGGGTCATGCATTTTCCGGTATTGCCGTTGCGGCCGATGTTGCAGTCCTCCTTGCCGCCGCAGCTGGTGGCGTCCAGGGGCTCGTCCACCGCGAAAATGATATCGGCCACGGTAATGTTGCGAGCCAGGCGGGCCAGCGAATAGCCTCCGCCCGGGCCGCGTATGCTATCGACCAGTTCGTGGCGGCGCAATTTGCCGAACAACTGTTCCAGATAAGACAGCGAAATATTCTGGCGGTCGCTGATGCCTGCCAGGGTAACGGGGCCGCTTTGCTGCCGCAACGCCAGATCAATCATGGCGGTCACCGCAAAACGCCCTTTAGTCGTCAAACGCATGGTGATTTCCTTGCCAAAGCCTGAGGCTAAAAAATGAAGAGATCAGCCGGCAACTGCTTTATATCCGACTAATTAGGTCAAGTATAGCCAAATCCCGACTAAATTGCTAGGGTATACACCAACCCTTCTGGCCAAGAAACAACCGGCGGCGAAAAAAAACCGCGCTGCCGCACGGTTTTTGTTTTACGCCGAATACCTGCGGTTTATGCGGCCTGGTACTGGGTGGCGCGCTTGCGCACCAGTTCCATTACGCCCTGACAGGCGTCTTCCAGGTAATCGAGCACTTTGGCGAAGCCTTCGGGGCCGCCGTAATAGGGATCGGGCACGGTGGCTTCTTCGAACTCGTTGGCGAAGCGCATCAGCAGCATCAGCTTGTGCTGGTATACTTTGGGGCATTGCTGCTGCAGGGCGGACAGGTTTTCCCAGTCCATTGCCAGGATAAGGTCGAATTCCCGGAAGTCATCGGCGGTGATCTGCCGCGCCACGCAATGGGATAATTCATAGCCGCGCTTGCGCGCAGCCGCCTGCGCACGGGCGTCGGGCGCCTCGCCAATATGAAAGCTGTGGGTGCCAGCCGAATCCACGCCCACGACCTCAGAGAGCCCCGCCTCGTCTATCAAACGGCGGAAGACACCCTCTGCGCTTGGTGAGCGACAGATATTACCCATACAAACGAAAAGTACCTTAGTCATCATAGGCAAGAGTGTGAGGGAAAACCCGCTATAAGGCAAGAGTTTTTGCATGCCCGCATTTACCGCAAGACACGCATTGACAAAAATAAAAACACAATTCCAACAAGGCCTTAGCGGCTTTTTCCACCTGCCATTTTAGCAGCTATAGCCTGCCCTGAAACCGTCGCAAAGCTAATATTCATGCAGCGCAGCATGTTCCATTCCCGGGCGGGAGCGCCGATGGAATTTAATGGTAAACCCTAGGCCCGGCCCTCGCCCGCCGCCGCGCCAGCCCGATCGCAAGAAGTATGACGCGGCGATGAAAAATAGAGCAATGTTGGGATTTTCCAACAATTTCAGGCCAAGATAGCTCGACGCCGCGCCCCGCCGCCGGCGAAGGGCGGCGTCAGGAAAACAAGGCTTTCTGTTTCAAGCGATTCAACGCGTCGCGCGCGGCGGCCGCCTGTTCGAACTCCAGATTCTTGGCATGATCCATCATCAGCTTTTCCAGGCGCCGGATCTCCTTGGCCAGGGATTTGTCGTCGTGCAACACGTCGGGGGAAATATCATCGGCGGCCGATTTTTCCACGGGTGTCACCATCACGCCGTCTATCATTTCCCGCACCGCCTTGCTGACCCCGCGCGCCGTAATCCCGTGCACCTTGTTGAATTCCAGCTGCTTGAGCCGGCGCCGCTCCGTTTCACCCATGGCGCGGCGCATCGAGTCGGTGATCCTGTCGGCGTACAGGATGGCGTGGCCATTGATATTGCGCGCCGCGCGGCCCATGGTCTGGATCAGGCTGCGCTCGGAACGCAGAAAGCCTTCCTTGTCGGCGTCCAGGATGGCTACCAGCGACACTTCCGGAATATCCAGCCCTTCGCGCAGCAGGTTGATCCCGACCAGGACGTCGAATACGCCCAGGCGCAGATCGCGTATGATCTCGACCCGCTCGACGGTGTCGATATCGGAGTGCAGATAGCGCACCTTCAGGCCGTTTTCATTCAGGTAATCGGTCAGATCTTCCGACATGCGCTTGGTCAGCGTGGTGACCAGCACGCGTTCCTGCACCGCCACGCGCTTCTTGATTTCACCCAGCAAGTCATCCACCTGGGTAATCGCCGGCCGCACTTCGACCAGGGGATCGACCAGGCCCGTGGGCCGCACGACTTGCTCGATGACGTTATCGGAATGCTCCTGCTCGTAGGCCGCCGGCGTGGCGGACACGAATACGCACTGGCGCATGCGCTGCTCGAACTCTTCCAGCTTCAAAGGGCGGTTGTCTATCGCCGAAGGCAGGCGGAAACCGAACTGCACAAGGGTGGACTTGCGCGAGCGGTCGCCCAGATACATGCCGCTAAGCTGGCCCAGGGTGACGTGGCTTTCGTCGATGAACATCAGGGCGTCGGCCGGCAGGTAGTCGATCAGCGTGGGCGGCGGTTCGCCAGGGGCGGCGCCCGACAAGTGGCGCGAATAGTTTTCGATCCCCTTGCAGAAACCCAGCTCCTGCAGCATTTCGAGGTCGAAGCGGGTGCGCTGCTCGAGCCGCTGGGCCTCGACCAGTTTGCCGTCTGCCACCAGAAAGGCCACGCGCTCGCGCAATTCCTGCTTGATGGTTTCAATCGCCCGCAACACGGTTTCGCGCGGAGTGACGTAATGGGAACTGGGAAAGACGGTGAAACGCGGGATTTTTTGCTTGATTTTGCCGGTGAGCGGGTCGAACATTTCCAGCGATTCCACCTCGTCGTCGAACAGCGTAATGCGCAGCGCGAGCTCCGCGTGCTCGGCCGGAAAGACGTCGATGATCTCGCCGCGCGCCCGGAATGTGCCGCGCACGAACTCGACGTCGTTGCGCTCGTACTGCATGGCGACCAGGCGGCCCAGCAATTCCTGGCGCGCGATGCGATCGCCGGAGCGCAGCATCAAGACCATGGCGTGGTAATCGCCGGGGTTGCCTATGCCGTAGATGCAGGATACCGTGCCGACGATGATAGTGTCGCGCCGCTCCAGCAGGCTTTTGGTGGCCGACAGGCGCATCTGCTCGATGTGCTCATTGATGGACGAGTCCTTCTCTATGAACAGGTCGCGCGCGGCCACATAAGCTTCGGGCTGATAGTAGTCGTAATACGACACGAAATACTCGACCGCGTTGTTCGGGAAAAAGTCGCGCATTTCGGCATAGAGCTGCGCCGCCAGCGTTTTGTTCGGAGCCAGCACGATGGCCGGCCGCCCGGTCCGGGCGATGACATTGGCCATGGTGTAGGTCTTGCCCGAGCCCGTCACGCCCAGCAATGTCTGGAACATGAGGCCATCGTCCAGGCCTTCGACCAGCGCGTCTATCGCCGCCGGCTGGTCGCCTGCCGGCGGGTAGGGCCGATAAAGCTGGAACGGGCTGTTGGGGTATTCGATGAAACCGGGCGCGGGGGCGTTCATACTAGACATATTCAGGGTAAACCCCTTATTATCACACTATTACCGCTGTTTCCCCTATCCATCCTTTACTGCCTCCCTTCTCATTCAAAATGCCTTCATTATTCGAATCCGTCGAACTCGCTCCGCGCGACCCCATCCTTGGCCTGAACGAACAATATAACGCGGATACCCGCGCGGGCAAGGTCAATCTCGGCGTTGGCGTCTACTATGATGATGGGGGCCGCCTGCCGCTATTGCAAGCCGTGCGCAAGGCCGAAATCGCCCGCCTCGACGCCGCGGCGGCGCGCGGCTACCTGCCCATCGAAGGCATAGCCGGCTACAACAAGGCCGCCCAGACCCTGCTGTTCGGCGCCGGCTCCCCGCTCATGGCGTCGGGCCGCGTACTGACCGCCCAGGCCCTGGGCGGCACCGGCGCGCTCAAAATCGGCGCCGACTTCCTGAAACAATTATTGCCCAATTCCAGGGTCGTCATCAGCGACCCCAGCTGGGAAAACCACCGCGCCCTGTTCGAACGCGCCGGCTTCCCGGTCGACACCTATCCCTACTATGACGCGGCCAGCCATGGCCTGGATTTCGCCGGCATGCTGGCCGGCTTGCGGGCCCTGCCCGAGCAGACCATCGTGGTCCTGCACGCGTGCTGCCACAACCCCACCGGCATCGATCCCACCTTCGAGCAATGGCAGCAAATCGTTCAAGTCGTCAAAGACAGGAATCTGGTGCCCTTCCTGGACATCGCCTACCAAGGCTTCGGCGACGGCCTCGAGGAAGACGCCTCGGTCGTGCGCCTCTTCGCCGAGCACGACCTTACCATGCTCATCAGCTCGTCTTTTTCCAAATCGTTCTCGCTGTACGGCGAACGCGTGGGCGCCCTGACGCTGGTATCGTCCAGCAAGGAAGAAGCCACCCGCGTGCTCAGCCAGCTCAAGCGCGTCATCCGCACCAACTACTCCAACCCGCCTACCCATGGCGGCACCGTGGTGTCCACCGTGCTCAACACCCCCGAGCTGTACACCTTGTGGGCCACCGAACTGGCCGGCATGCGCGAGCGCATCCGCAGCATGCGCATACAGCTGGTGGAAAAACTCAAGGAACACGGCGTCAAGCAAAACTTCGATTTCGTGCTCAAGCAGCGCGGCATGTTTTCCTATTCGGGCCTGACCGCCCCGCAGGTCGACCGCCTGCGCGATGAATACGGCATCTATGCCATCAGCAGCGGCCGCATCTGCGTCGCGGCCCTGAATACGGGCAATATCGACTACGTGGCGGCGTCCATCGCCAAAGTTCTGGCTTAAGGCTTGATCTTTTCGCCAAAGTGTTGCAAAATCCAGACTGTATAAAAACACAGTCTGGATTGCCATGGCCGCCAAGCTCACCGAGCGTCAGCAACAAATTCTCGACCTCATCCGCAGCGAAATCGCGCGTACCGGCTTTCCGCCCACGCGCGCCGAAATCGCGCGCGCGCTGGGTTTCAAATCGGCCAATGCCGCCGAAGACCACCTCAAGGCCCTGGCCAAGAAAGGCGCGATAGAACTCACCGCCGGCGCTTCGCGCGGCATACGCCTTAACGACACCCATGCCGGCAACACCCTCGCCGCGTCCCTGGAACAAGCCTCCCAGGCGCTCAGCCAGTTGCTGGTTCCCCTGGTGGGCCGTGTGGCCGCCGGCAGCCCCATACTGGCTGCGGAACACGTGGAACGGGAAATCGGCATCGAAGCCTCCCTGTTCAGCCAGACCCCTGACTACCTGCTGCGCGTGCGCGGCCTGAGCATGCGCGACGCCGGCATCCTCGACGGCGATCTCCTCGCCGTCAAGAAAACCCCCGACGCCCGCAATGGCCAGATCGTCGTCGCCCGCCTGGGAGACGAGGTCACCGTCAAGCGCCTGTCCCGGTCCGGCAACCGCATCGAGCTCCTGCCCGAAAATCCGGACTTCGATCCCATCATCGTGACCCCCGACGATGAATTCTCCCTCGAAGGCATAGCCGTCGGCCTGATACGCACGACCGCCCTGCACTAAGGTAGGGTCAACAAAAAACGGAAGGGGCGCTCCGCGGAGCGCCCCTTTTGCCTTCAGATACGGGGGACGATAAACAGCCCCGCCCCCGAAAACCGCATCAATGCTTCATAAGGCCGCCTGAAGCGTCATCCGACCGCTTCGCATTGGCCACCGACTCCGCCGCCAGACGAGCAACCTCCTCGTCCGACAGAGGCGTCGGCATATGCTGCAGCGCCACTTCCAGCACACGGTCGATCCAGCGCACAGGAATGATCTCCAGGTGGTTCTTGACACTGTCCGGGATCTCGGCCAAGTCCTTCACATTTTCCTCGGGAATCATCACCAGCTTGATACCGCCGCGGTGCGCCGCCAGGAGCTTTTCCTTCAGGCCGCCTATGCCCAGCACTTCGCCGCGCAAGGTGATTTCGCCCGTCATGGCCACATCCGCGCGCACCGGAATACCCGTGAGCGCCGACACCATGGCCGTAGTGATGGCAATACCCGCCGACGGCCCGTCCTTGGGCGTAGCGCCTTCCGGAAAGTGCACGTGCAGATCGCGCTTTTCAAAAGCCGTGTTCGGAATGCCCCATTTCTGCGAGCGGGCCCGAACCACAGTGCGCGCCGCCTCGACGGATTCCTTCATCACATCGCCCAGCGAGCCGGTGCGCAGCACGGCGCCCTTGCCCGGCATGTCGGCGACTTCGATGGTCAGCAGATCGCCGCCCACTTCCGTCCAGGCCAGACCGGTAACCTGGCCCACCTTGTTTTCCTTTTCGGCCATGCCGAAACTGAAACGGCGCACGCCCAGGAAATCGCTGAGATTGTCGGAATTGACCACCACGCGTTCGATAGGCTCGGCAGGCGCAACCCGCTTGCCACGCAAACGGACCGTCGGATTGGCCGCCAGCATCTTCTTGACGACCTTGCGGCAGATCTTGCTGATTTCGCGTTCGAGCGCGCGCACCCCAGCCTCGCGGGTGTAATAGCGCACGATGTCGCGCACGGCCGAGTCCTCGATCGTGACCTCGCCTTCCTGCACGCCGTTGTTCTTCATGAGCTTGGGCAGCAGGTGGTCGAAGGCGATATGCACCTTCTCGTCCTCGGTATAGCCCGACAGGCGTATGACTTCCATGCGATCGAGCAGCGCCGGAGGGATGTTCAGCGTGTTGCTGGTCGCCACGAACATCACGTCCGACAAATCGAAGTCGACTTCGATGTAATGGTCCTGGAAGGTGTGGTTTTGTTCCGGGTCCAGCACCTCCAGCAAGGCCGACGACGGATCGCCGCGGAAATCAGCGCCCATCTTGTCGATTTCATCGAGCAGGAACAAGGGGTTGCGCACGCCCACCTTGGTCATGTTCTGCAGGATCTTGCCCGGCATGGAGCCGATATACGTGCGGCGGTGGCCGCGGATCTCGGCTTCGTCGCGCACGCCGCCCAGCGCCATGCGCACGAACTTGCGGTTGGTGGCGCGGGCGATGGACTGCCCCAGCGAGGTTTTACCCACGCCCGGAGGCCCGACCAGGCAGAGGATCGGAGCCTTGAGCTTGTCCACCCGCTGCTGCACGGCCAGGTATTCGATGATGCGTTCCTTGACCTTTTCCAGGCCATAGTGGTCCGCGTCGAGCACGGCCTCGGCGTTGGAAATCGAGTTGTTGATACGGTTCTTCTTGCGCCAGGGCAAGGCGATCAGCGTATCGATATAGTTGCGCACGACCGTCGCCTCGGCCGACATGGGCGACATCAGCTTGAGCTTTTTCAGCTCGGAGTCGGCCTTCTTCTGCGCTTCTTTGGGCAACTGGGCGGCGGCGATCTTTTTTTCGAGCTCTTCGATGTCGGCACCCTCTTCGCCTTCGCCGAGCTCTTTCTGGATCGCCTTGACCTGCTCATTCAGGTAATAGTCGCGCTGGCTCTTTTCCATCTGCTTCTTGACGCGCCCGCGTATCCGCTTCTCGACCTGGAGAATGTCGATTTCGGACTCGAGCTGCGACAGCAGGTTTTCCAGGCGCTGCGCCGTGCCGGTGACTTCCAGCATCTGCTGCTTCTGTTCAAGCTTGAGCGGCAAATGCGCGGAAATCGTGTCGGCCAGGCGGCCCGCGTCATCGATTCCAGTCAGGGAAGTAAGGATTTCCTGGGGAATCTTCTTGTTCAGCTTGACGTACTGTTCGAACTGCGCCACTACGGCCCGGCGCAAGGCCTCGGATTCGGCGCCTTCGGATAATTCCGGGGCTATCGGCACGACGCGCGCCATGAAATGAGTTTCGGCGTCGCTGACCTGCGTGATGCGCGCGCGCTGCAGGCCCTCGACCAGGACCTTGACGGTGCCGTCGGGCAGCTTGAGCATTTGCAGAATGCTGGCGGCGCAACCGATTTCGTACAGGTCTTCGGGGGTGGGATCGTCTTTGCCGGCCGACTTCTGCGCGACCAGCATTATGTTGTTGCCTGCTTCCATGGCCAGTTCAAGGGCCTTGATGGAGCGCGGGCGTCCAACAAACAGAGGAATCACCATGTGCGGAAACACCACCACATCGCGCAAAGGCAACAGGGGCAAATCCGTGGGTTCTGAAGAAAGAATCTGGCTCGCAGACATAGTAATTTCCTTAAAATTGACCTCTAGATACAAAAGGGAAGCCAAGGCCTCCCTTCTGTAGTACTACCTGTAGGTGTATGTAGTGACGATGGTCAAATTTTCAAGTCGGCGACCCCGAATACCTACTTTCCCTAGGGCTATTCTATAAGGAACCCTAAGCGGCAGCATCCTTCAGCTTCTTGGGCGCATCCTGCCGGCGTTCCGAGCCAGCGTCGAGATCGTCCTGGTAAATGAGCAATGGCGCGCCCTTCCCGGTGACCGCGTTCTCATCGACCACCACTCTTTTGACGTTCTTTTGCGAAGGAAGTTCATACATCGTCCCCAGCAGCGCCTGTTCGACGATGGAGCGCAAGCCGCGAGCGCCGGTGCGGCGCTTGATGGCGCGCTTGGCGATGGCCGCGAGGGCTTCCGGCCGCACGTCGAGCTCGACCTCTTCCATTTCAAACAGTTTCTGGAACTGCTTGAGCAAGGAATTCTTGGGCTCGGTAAGAATGCGGATCAGGGTGTCTTCCTGGAGTTCCTCGAGGGTGGCCACCACTGGCAGGCGCCCCACCAGTTCCGGAATCAGCCCGAACTTGATCAGGTCTTCGGGCTCCGCCTCGGCGAACAGCTCGCCCACGCCGCGTTCGGATTTGGCGCGGACCGACGCCGAAAAGCCGATGCCGGAGCGTTCGGTGCGATCGCGTATGACCTTTTCCAGCCCGTCGAAGGCGCCGCCGACGATGAACAGGATATTCGTGGTATCGACCTGGACGAAGTCCTGGTTGGGGTGCTTGCGCCCGCCCTGAGGCGGCACCGACGCGACCGTGCCTTCGATAAGCTTGAGCAGCGCCTGCTGCACGCCTTCGCCGGATACATCCCGGGTGATGGACGGATTGTCGGCCTTGCGGGAGATTTTGTCGATTTCATCGATGTAGATGATGGCGCGCTGCGCCTTCTCGACATCGTAGTTGCAATTCTGCAATAGCTTCTGGACGATGTTTTCCACATCCTCGCCCACATAGCCGGCTTCGGTCAGCGTGGTGGCATCGGCCATCACGAAAGGCACGTCCAGCATGCGCGCCAGGGTTTGCGCGAGCAAGGTCTTGCCCGAACCGGTGGGCCCGATCAGCAGGATATTGCTTTTGGACAGTTCTACGTCGTCGCCCTTGACATCGCCATAGCGTATGCGCTTGTAGTGGTTGTAGACCGCCACGGCGAGCGTGCGCTTGGGAGTGTCCTGCCCAATGACATAGCCATCAAGAAAGCTCTTGATCTCGTGCGGCGTGGGCAATTCGTTGCGGATCGCATCGCGGGCCGCTTCCTGCGTTTCTTCAAGAATAATATCGTTGCAAAGATCGATACATTCATCGCAAATAAAAACCGAGGGTCCGGCAATAAGCTTGCGAACCTCATGCTGGCTTTTATTGCAAAACGAACAATGCAATACTTTATCGTCCGCCGATCCTTTTTTTTCGGGCATAAAACTCTTCGTTCAGTTCAGTGGACAGGGTTGCGCCCTGTCGGGTATAACCGGCGAACGCGCGAGGCGTCCACCGACCGGCTGGCCCATTACACCTCGTCGGTGCGCGAGACCAGTACTTTATCTACCAAACCATACGATACCGCATCTTCGGCCGACATGAAATTGTCACGCTCAGTGTCTTCGGCAATGCGCTCGACGGGTTGGCCTGTGCTATGCGCCAGGATGGTGTTGAGACGTTCACGCAGACTGAGGATTTCACGGGCCTGGATCTGGATATCGGAAGCCTGGCCCTGCGCCCCGCCCGAAGGCTGGTGGATCATGATGCGCGAATTGGGCAAGGTGTAGCGCTTGCCCTTGGTGCCGGCAGCCAGCAGGAAGGCGCCCATGCTGGCGGCGATGCCCGTGCACAATGTGGACACATCGGGCTTGACGAACTGCATGGTGTCGTAAATGGCCAGGCCGGCATATACCGAGCCGCCCGGCGAATTGATATACAAGGAAATATCCTTGTCGGGGTTTTCGGATTCCAGGAACAGCAGTTGCGCCACGACCAGGTTGGCGGACTGGTCGTTGACCGGCCCGACAAAGAAAATGACGCGCTCGCGCAATAAGCGCGAGTAGATGTCGTAGGACCGCTCGCCGCGGCCGGATTGTTCTATCACGATGGGCACATAGCCCAACCCCGAAGGGGTAACCGAGTCACCACCATACATTGAGGCGTAAAAATCGGTAAAACGTGACATTTAGTTGGTCCCCATGAGTTCGTCGAACGCGACTTCCTCGTCGGCGACCTGGGCTTTGGACAATACATGTTCCACAACATTGTCTTCAAGCACGATAGCTTCGATTTCGGCGCGGCGTTGGCGGTCGGAAAGATAATAGGCTACGACCTGCGCGGGCTGCTCGTAGTTCTGGGCGAATTCTTCGATGCGGGCGCGAACCTGCTCCGGTTTGGCTTGCAGGTCGGCGTTTTGAACCAGTTCGGACACCAGCAGGCCCAGGCGCACGCGGCGCTCGGATTCGGCGGTGAAGGCTTCGGCCGGGATGGGCATGGAATCTGCGTTCGGAACGCCGCGCTGCTTGAGTTCCTCGCGGGCCGCGGCCACACGGCCCTGGGCATCGTTCTGGACCAGGGATTTGGGGACGTCGAAGGAGCACGCCGCGATGAGAGCGTCCATGACGCTGCCCTTGGTGCGCGCCTGGGCGCGCGACTTGACTTCGCGCTCGATATTGGCGCGCACGTCGGCCAGCAGCTTTTCGACGTCGCCTTCCGGCTGGCCCAGCGATTTCGCGAATTCGGCGTTCATTTCAGGCAGGACGGCCTCGGCGACTTCCGTCACCGTGACCTTGAATTCGGCGGTTTTGCCGGCCACTTCCTTGCTGCCGTAGTCTTCCGGGAAAACCAGCGGGAAAGTCTTGGACTCGCCCGCCTTCATGCCGCGCACGGCGGTTTCGAACTCGGGCAGCATGCGGCCCTGGCCCAGAACAAAGGGGAATTTCTCGGCTGTGCCGCCGTCGAAGGCGACGCCGTCTATGGTGCCGGCGAAATCCAGCGTAACGCGGTCATCGTCCTGGGCCTCGCGGCCTTCTCGCGCTTCGTAGCTGGCGCGCTGCTTGCGCAGGATGTCGATGGTGCGCTGCACCTCGGCATCGCCGACATCGACGTGGGCGCGCTTGACCTGCAGGGCGCCAAGGTCGGGAACGGCGACTTCGGGGTAGACCTCGAAAGTGGCCGAAAAAGCCATAGCGCCTTCTTCCACGCCCTCGGTCTTGGGTTCCAGATTGGGCGTGCCCGCCACGCGCAGCTTGCTTTCGCCTATGACTTTATCCAGCGAACGACCCACTTCGGTATTAATTACGTCGTAGCGAATACCAGGCCCGTGACTGCGCTCGATCAGGGACAGTGGAGCTTTCCCCGGGCGGAAACCTTGGACTTTGGCAGTGCGTGCGACGCGCTTGAGTTGCGCCTGGACTTCTTTTTCGACGTCGGCGATCGACACGACCAGATCAACACGGCGCTCCAGGCCGGACAATATTTCAACCACGGGCTGCATTAGGGACCTATTTAAATGAGTAATTGAACAAATGAACAGAACATTTTACCGGAAACTCACGATATCGATGTAACGGCTCCTATCTGGAACTATAGCCTGATTTGGCCCGCGGCCGCATTTGGCCCCCGCCGGGCCGCCGATATGCGGACTGCAGCCGATGGCGTGTTAGCATGTTCCATTAGTTGAAACCACAACCATTCTACGGCTATCAGCCCCGGGGCCCTTCGAGAGGCGCCCCCCATCAATGAAAAACAGTATACAAAACCAGCTGACATCGGGCCTGCTGCGCGCATTGTCCATGCTTCCCTATGGGCTCGTCGCCCGGCTCGGCGAAGCTCTGGGCTCCCTGCTCTACCGGGTGCCAGGCAAACGCAAACACATACTGCAGACCAATCTGCGCCTGTGCTTTCCCGAAAAAACCGAAGCCGAGCGGGAGCTGTTGGCGCGGTCGACCTTTCGCCATGTGATACGCAGCTACCTGGAGCGGGGCACGCAATGGTACGGCAGCACCCAGGCCATTTCCGACCTCGTCGAGATGGACAGCGCCATCGAGCTGAAAGACAGCTACGACCAACCCACCATTTTCCTGGGCTTCCATTTTGCGGCCATAGAAGCCGGATGTATTTATTATTCCACGCTGCATCCGGTCGCGTCGATATACACGCCGATGTCGGACCAGGCCACGGACGACATCTCGCGCGAACAACGCGGCCGCTTCGGCACCGAAATGATACCGCGCGATGGCTCCGCGCGCGAGATACTGAAAGTGCTCAAATCCGGCAAGCCCATCATGCTGGCCGCGGACATGGACTTCGGCCTGCGCGACTCGGTCTTCGTGCCGTTTTTCGGCGTGCAGGCCTGCACCCTTACGACCGTGTCGCGGCTGGCCAGGCTGGCCCGCGCCCGGGTCGTGCCCTTCGTGACCGGGGTAGCGCCCAACTATCTCGGCTACACGCTGTCGATATTCAAGCCCATGGAGAATTTTCCCTGCCGGGATCCCGCAGCGGATGCGCTGCGCATCAACCAGTTCCTGGAAGAACAAATCCGCCTGATTCCCGAGCAGTATTATTGGGTGCATCGGCGCTTCAAGCGCCGCCCCGCCGGCGAAGCGCCGGTCTATTGAAGCGGGCCGCCTTACTTGCGCCACGGGGTAACTGCGGCTACACTAGCGGGCTTTCCTTGCATGCGAACGTGGCGGAATTGGTAGACGCACCAGATTTAGGTTCTGGCGCCGAGAGGTGTGAGAGTTCGAGTCTCTCCGTTCGCACCATCATTTTTTGATGTCAGCCACTGTAAGGCTTTGATTATTAAGCCTTATAGCGGCCCCAAACCGGCATTTTTCTGGGGAACTCAACCCCAGAAAACCCCCGTTAATCCCCAGTGGCGCCGCTAGTCATTTCCCCATGCTTCCCCCATACTTCTTCCCCATAGGGAGAGGTAAATGGCGTCATTCGAGCAGCGTGGAAACTCAGTTCGGGCAATCGTAAGTTTCCCGGATGGGAAAAAAACGAAAACATTCGACAAGTGGGGCGAAGCTCGCGCCTGGGCGGCAATGACGGAGCGTAACAAGAAGCTCGGCACGGTTGCGACATCAAAACGTCGAACTGTCGAAGACTTGTTCTTAGCGTACCTGCCCAGTGCTGAAGCGACTGACTCGGCAAAGTGGAACCGCTTGCGAATAATGAAGTTCTGCAACGATCCCTTGGGCAGAGTTCTACTCAACGAAGTGAGTCCCCACGACATCGAACTCTGGATAGCAAGGCGCCTGCAGGATGTCAAGACGTCCACTGTGCGGCGCGAATTGGCCTTGATGAGCGCGGCCTTTACTTATGGGTTAACGGTAAGAAAGTGGATCACAGAAAATCCATGCACTCCGGTTAAAAAGCCAGCAAAAATTCGCGCTCGACACCGACCTCTACTGACCAAACCTGAAATTGACGCTATCGCCGTTGCAACCGGTTATGCCAACGACCCGCGGCTAACCACCATAATTGCTCGAGTAGGTGCATGCTTTTTTCTGTCCATGGAAACCGGCATGCGCTCTGGTGAAATTCTTCGCATTCGTCCCCATGATTACAATCGTGATGCGAGAGTCGTATACGTACACGCGCTTGAGCGCGGTGGCCGTAAGGGTTCGCGTAGCGGGGAGCTCAGCGCTGACCGCTACGTGCCACTGACTCAACAAGCTATTTACCTGTTGGACCAATTGTTGGCCACAATGCCACCAAACCAAGTTCCGCGCCCAGAAATGAACATGCCTCCATACATAGTGGGCGTCAACGATTCCCAGCGCGACATACTCTGGCGCAAAGCCCGCGACCGCTCAGGTGTAACGAATTTGACCTTTCACGATATGAAACATGAGGCAGCGACACGCCTGGCAAGACATATCGATGTCATTGCGCTCTCGCACGCCCTCGGGACAAAGGATCTTAAGTTGCTTCGTGACACCTATTACAACGATGACGCTAATCGTATAGCCATGTCTTTACCAGAGCGATTGAATGACTATGATGGCACTCTCATCAGGCGTAACTTGATTGGGGATCACTACCCACAAGCTCGGGCGCTCCATGAGCGAAGCAGCGTAAGAATGCAACCCGCTATCTGATTATTTTCTGCACTGGCCGTCTAAGGCTGATGGCATCCAGGTCGAGTGGCACCGCAAGCGCCACGTGTCGACTCAAACGCGCACCGAAGAAGCCTGACTGCTCGTGGCCATATCTACCGGAGCGTTATCCATGCCGTCGGGCAGGAGCACGCGACCCTGATCGAGACGGACCGCTCTTGGCGCGCCAGCATTTGCGCATTTAGTGAGCCAGACACTGGCCACCGGCAAGGCCGCCGACGTGACGTATCCCACTGCCGGATCGTTGTGGTTGCTCTTGATCCCACACTAAAGTCAAAAAACCAAGGCGCTTGGCATGGACCGCGAAGCGGTTGGCGCCGCCCTCTGTCATTTTGAATGGGAGTATGAACCATGGGCCAACTTGATCTTGATGAAGCGGTCGACTTGCGCGTGCGGTATTCCACGGCACTGATTATCAGTGACACCGTCGCCATGCGCGAAGTGCGCAATGACGTCTGGACCGTCGCGTCGCGACTATCTGACAAACGCTCCTGCCCAGCCGTACTGGCGGAAATCGAGGAACTGGCTCAGGCGTGGAAAAGCGGCCTTGGGGTACAAACTTGGGTCCGCAATTTTGACGCCGTGGAGGATACGGACTTTCGTTGCGATGTACGAGACGTGTTGCTGGAGAGGCTGGCCTGGGCCGAAAGGGTCAAATCGCTAGACCCAATTGCCCGACTTTCCTGCATTCACGGGATGCTAATCCATGGCCCCATACAGGCTAAGCTCGCAGTCCATGAACTGATTAATCAAGATTCCGAACTTCGATCGCTATTCGCCCCGCAAGATTTCGAGCGTGTGCATATGATTCGCGTGGACGGCCTGCTCGAATGCGAGGACGAGCCCGGTGCGTTCGAACAACACTCATACATTGTGGAGCAGGAGGGTTCGTTGTCCCTGGTCGATGCGCGTGAGCGGGCGCTGAGCGCGCTTGAAATCAGCCCTATCTTCGGTGTGGATGAGCTCGATCATCGTGTCGTGTTGTTCAATGCCGCTGGCGACATGCTTAGCATGATGGATCTCCAGACGGCTGAAATCCAATGGACCGGAAAAGGACTGAACGAAACCGTCGCTCTACCTCATCTACAACAGTTTCTGAATCTGCAAGATGAAGTCTCAAGCCTTCGCGGGCGGTTCCAATTCGTACCCGGCTGCGATCAGGCTCGCAAGCTCCAACTAAGGCTTCACGAACTTTGGGACCAGGTCGAGCGAATTGCAGACCAATACAAGATCGTTGGCCGATTCACGGCGCAACGGTCTCCAAGCCCGTCCGAGCTCGGCCATGCGCCACTTGAAGGCCTTGCCGAGATCCCCGTTTTGCGCACACAGATCAAGATGCTGCGCGAGGATGCCGCCTATGAATCGGGCTGGGATAATTTCACAACGGCTGAGAGACTTCGCGAGCAAGCCGACCAGTTACGAGCGAAGGCTGAACTTTTGCTCAACGCGGCCCGAATACTACCCGAACTGCCAATCGAACATGCGCAACCTGGCCACAGCTACCGGGGCGTTATCCATGTTGTGGGGTCCGAATATGCGATCCAGATCGACACGGAGGCAGACCGCTTGGTCCGCCATGATTTGCGCTATCTAGTGGGCGAGACGCTTGCGGCCGGACAGGCCGCCGAGGTGAGATATCCGAACGGCCAAGTCGGTCTGGTATCTCTTGAGGCGGGACTCCAGTCCAGAGGCCTGGAACTCGCCCATAGCCATGGCATATCCGATCATCAGCGTCAGCAATCCTTCACGCGATGAAAATCCAGCGGCTCGGCGCGTAAGAGTAGTCGCGCTCGAAGCGCTTGAGCTGATATATCGAGGAATGAAGACATGCGTCCTTTGCTTGGCAAGCCGATCTCCATCCGGATCTCGCAAGAGGAACACCAGCGCTACATGCACGCCGCGGCCGACCTCGGTATGACCTTTTCCGAGTATGTGCGGTTGCGCCTAGTGAGCGTCGGTGATGACTATGTGGCCGACCAGATCGCCCAACTCCGACTAACGCTGCTGGATAACATCAGCCCCATCGAAGAGGATACATTCCCCATGACGCTGGAACTGCTGCTCCTGATGCGCCGCATCTGTAAACCCGCCGATGTCGGGATGGTTCGCGCCGAATTGCAGCGTCTGGGATACACGCCCTGGGCTGCGCCCACCGTCATTACGGACACGTCTTCAACTTAACAGTCCTTCAGTGCGACTGATCAGGAGTAAGGCCGCCCTGAAATTACGCTACGCGATGTGCCGGCAGCGACGCAGCCTCGGCGACGTCCATCTGCAGGGCCTGAAGCAGGCCGGATATTTCGTTAAATCGCTCGGCCTGTGGACCTTCGCCATACATGGACAGCATCTTCAAGCCAGTAGACGCATGCCACAAATGGTCAAGCACGGTTTGGATCGTTGGGTTGGAATCGTTCATTGCGTGGTCGTCCTGTAAATCGTGCCGACCATTCGGCACGCCCTTTCTAAACCTAACTAGCTTCAACATGCCGCTGCGCGGTTGCGGCCACCCGTTGAATCCGGGGCCCCATCATCCAGCAATTTTACCTGCCCAGGCAACACCTCTGCCTTCCCTAACCGACGGGGTTCCTCGGAGCATTTACATGCAATTGCACGTTGTGGTTGCCGCCCTGGCGGCAACCTGCTTTGTCGCGGGCTGCGGGTTCGCTCCCAAGAAGCCGTCCAAGCCGAATGACAACCACCGCGTTCCAGTAAACCTGTCAGCGCCCTTCCCACGGTCATGGCCGCCACCCGCTGCCCCGCAAGTCGCAATGCCGATCCAGCCAGATCGTGTATCGCCACAACCAATGCGGCCGATGCAGCCCGCGGCGAACATTGAAAGGAGCAATAACGCCCAGGACAAGTCCGGGATCGCGACCGAACCGACCCCGAATCCCGCATCCCTGGACTCACAAATCGCGAAGCAAGATGTATCGGCTCCCGTCTGGCCGGTCACGCTAACGTTTAAGCCGACAGATTCTCTGGGTCTGCCGAACTTGCGGCGAGCGCTCAAACATGTGGCCTTCCAGTGGGCGCCCGCGACGACACCGGTTTCGTCCAGCGTTCGCGCGCAGCCTGCGGCCTTAGCCGATACCTCTGGCGTGCAGGCGGCCAAGGAAGAAGCGCAGCCGCTGCCCGTTCATCTTGCATCAATCGAGCCTCCCAAGCCGCTTAACGCGCCGGCGGCGCTCGAGCAAGCAGCGCCGCCAGAGGTCGTGGCGCAAACAACCGGCTCTGCGCACACAGAACCCGGGGTGGCTCCTAATCCGTCCATTCATGCCGAACCTGAGCCCAAGCCGCCTATCGCAGCCCAGGCCGAATCGAAGCCCGTGCCGGCGCAGGTGGTTTGGACGGCCGAAAAAGGTATCACCCTAAGCGATCTGATGCGTGAATGGGGCACAAAGGAAGACTGGATGGTGCGTTGGGAAACCAGTACTGATTTCCGAATGGAAGCGTCGTTCTCCATCAAAGCATCGGATTTTCTGACGGCTGCCAGCGATATTTTCAGGGCGTACCGCAGCGCCGGATACGCATTTACCGCCACCGCCTATTCCAACCGGGTCTTGGTGGTCTCAGCCTCTACGGAATAAGCAAGATATGAGCAATCAAAACCATCGGCGCTGGCCACTGAGCAAACTGACCGTTCTTACGGTCAGTTTGGCTGTGTTATCGGGCTGCGCGGCCTATAAGCGTATTGATGATGCGCCCCACGTTGCTGAAGAAGCTTTTCAACTCGCCGTGGATCAAGCCACGGCCCAACGCGAGGGAAAGGAGATCATCACGGCCGATAAACCGTGGATCTCGACCCGCCCGATTGAGAAGGCCCCGCCTCAACCCACGAAGATCCCCGCTGAGCGCGATTGTCGCATGAAACTGATCGCTGACGCACCGATGTCAGTGGATACCTTCGCGCAGATCGTCACGGCGGATTGTCAGCTGCCCGTTCGCATCAGCCAGGATGCCTGGGCGGCACTGGCTGGCGGCACGCTCAATACAGCAAGATCCTCCAGCGCGGTTTCAGCCCCTATCGTGCCACCCCTGGGCGGCCAGCCCGGCCAGATGCCCGCCGCACCCGCGGGCGGCACCGGGCGTAACTTTGCCTATACCACCAGCGGCGAGAAACAGATTCAACCGATCCGCTGGCTGGGCAAGCCGATATCGGGCCTGCTTGATGTCGTGACATCGCAGCTTGGCCTGTCATGGTCATACCGTAACGAATCCATCGCGATCCATTACTTGGACACACGCACCTACCGGGTTGCATTGTCCTCAGAGTTGGATTTCGAATCAAACGTGACCAGCGGCGCGAGCCTTTCGACCGGCTCCTCGGGTAGCGGCGTGGGGGCAAGCGCCAACGAGTCGATCAACGAATCCGCGCAGAAGACATTGCTGAGCATCAAATCGCGGTTTGGCGATGACATACAAAAGGCCATCCAGGCCATGCTCACTCCGGGCGTCGGCCTGCAGGCGCTCTCGACCTCCATCGGCACGTTGACGGTCACCGACACACCGGACGTCCTGGATCGGGTTGGGCGCTACATTGATGATGTCAATGCCCGCATGAGCCGCCAAGCCATGTTGTATGTGACCGTTGCCTCGGTAACGATCACAGATGCCGACAGCCAAGGCATCAACTGGAATGTCATCTGGAAATCGCTATCAGGAAACTATGGCGTAAATCTCGTGAACTCCTTTTCGCCTCTGGAAGGGTCTTCCACCGCCGGATTTGGCATTCTTGATTCCGCTACGGGCAACGCCTCACAGTTTGCCGGTACGCAAGCGATTCTGAACGCGCTATCGCGGCAAGGGTCGGTGACGATCATGCGCCAGCGCGGCGTGACCACCCAACATCTACAGCCCACCCCGATTCATCTAACCAATGAGGAGCAATATGTTTGCGGGCGCAGCCAGACCAATACCGCGCAGGTAGGCGCGACCGAATCGATTCAGATGTGCAGCGTAGTGACAGGTTTTGCGATGGATATCCTGCCCGACATACATGGTCAAGACCTCACCCTGCAATTCGCCCTGAATATGAGTCCGCCCGCGACGATTCAACAGGTCCCTGGCGATATTCAAAAGCTGGTTTTCACGGCATCGGTGGATCGCCAGGTGTTCCTGCAACGCGTTGGGATGCGCTCGGGACAAACTCTGGTCATATCCGATTTTCAGGAGGCCAGTGAAGCGGCGAGCAAACAGGGGGTGGGTGGTACATCGACCTGGGTGGCCACCGGAGGCGGTACTCGGGAGAAGGCCCGGCGCGTTCTGGTGATCATCATTTCGCCAAAAATCATGTCCCAGACGATGGAGGATGCATAGCGATGCCGGTACTCTATCTCGCTTTCATCATCGGCATGATCCTTGTCGACATCGGGGGTGACGCCAGCAGGCTGTCTCACGCGTCGACGCAGGCGGCCGAAGCCAGCGCGCTGGGTTCGAACATGCTGGTGGTGCGCAATGCGCTGCAAGCCTATCTGCGGGCGAATCCGGCAGCAAGTGGCCAGATCGCCTTGCCAGACCTGGGTCTGCCCGGCTGGTTCCGACCGCGTGCGGAGCTACGCACTTGGGTGCAAGCCGGGAGGACGTATGTCTACTACACGCCCAACCAGCCCAAAGCCGACCTGGTCTCGATGCTTGCAGGCACGCCACCCGGGCTGACCGGCTTCGCACGCAATGCCCAGCTGATTTCGCCCAGGCTGCAAACCACTACCCCCCTGCCACCGATTATCCCGGACAACAGCATCGTGTTGGTGTCCTAGGGTAGATCGATGGTGGACCAACGAGGAATGGTCTATCGATGCCCCCCACCATCACGATTTTCAAAACCGCAAAGGGGGTTACCCCCATTAAGGTGGGCCGCCGCATATTTGTCAGTGGCCTGTACTGGCAAGTTTTGCCCAACGGCCAGAATTACATGCAAGAGGCACGCAAGATCGCTAGGCGCGAACGCGAGCGCACGGGTAAGACGCTCGACGTCGTGTTCTTGCGCCGCCACGTTGACCTTGTGCAAGCCGGTTTTGTGGTACGCGGCGGGCGCGCCAGAAAAGGCACTGTCGCTCTAGCGGCAGTTGCCGCCGATGTGCTGGGATCGACATTCATCGTCGCGTTTGCGCTGCCCGACGGCCGCTATGCATTGGCCTCGGCCATACACGACGCGATCGTGCCGGACTCCGACGGCGTGTACGAGTTCGAGGAAGCAAAGCTGCGTGTGCTGGAGTTGTGGAATGCACTGTCTGGCAGCGTGGGCAGCGCCGAGTTGCAGGTCTATGGGCCGTCGGAATTGTGGCCGGGCGCAAAGCCCATTGAGCTTGAAGACCTGCTCGCCGGCGTTAAACGCGCCCATCGCTTGCGTCGGCAACCGGCGCTCACGTCCAAAAGCGCGCTGACATGGTTGATATGGACCGTGCTCGCGGGGTCTATCGCGGTGGGCTGGGGCGTGTGGGAAGCGCACCGGGCCAAGGTAGCGAGTGAGGAGGCGGTCCGGCGGGCGCAAGAGCTTGCGCGGCTGCGTGGCCAGTCCTCCTTCAGCCTCTCTGAACTGGCGCTCATGCGCCCCTGGACGAGCCAAGCAGCCGTGCAGGTATTTGGCAATTTGTGCACACGGGCAATTGGCGCCGTGCCAGTGACCCTTGATGGCTGGGTGCTGCTTAACGCGCAATGCAACGCGAAAGCGACGACCGCCTCCTTTGCACGCAGCGAAGGCCGCACGGTCCAGGGGTTTGCACACGCGGCCCGGGCGTGGCGACCTGAGGCCGGTGTGCAATTTTCCAGCGATGGCGATCTGGGAACGCTGGAGTGGCCCATGAGCATGCCGCCAGGCGGCGACGAAGACCTTGCGCCCATGGCGCAGCGCGCCAATGCCTTTATGAGCTGGTGGCAGACGCGCCTGGTGCCCTTCGAAACCGCAGCCGTACCCTCCGCGTTTGCACCGGGCTACACCCCGCCCAAAGAAGCATCGGACAAGCGACTCACCACGCCACACTGGAAAACGGTTCGCTGGGCGATCAAGACCACGCAACGCACGCCGACCCGGCTGCTGGCGGGATTTGCGCAAGACGGAACGCGTCTGCAGGAGGTCGAGTTGACCTTCGGGTCAGATGGACAACTGAACTGGAGCCTCAAAGGTGAACTGTATGGTGAATAAACGCAACGCGCTGCCGATGCTGGCGCTGGCCGTATGTCTGGCCAGCTCCGCCGCGGCGCAATCGACGAACACGGGCAAGGCGCCGGTAACAGTCAGCGATCTTGACGCGATCATGCAAGAGGAAATCGTGCTCAAGGCCATGGCCAATCGCGCCAAGCAACGCGCCGAGCTGGGACGCTACAACGGCGCCGCGCAAGACACCATTCTGGCGGACCATTCGTTGCCCCAGCTTGCCTGGCGGCGTTCGACCGCAACGGGGTGGCTTGCCAAATTCGTTTTGGACAATGGCGCATCGCTGATCGCTGGAGTGGGCGAGCGCCTACCCGGCGACCTGGAGATCGCTCAGATTGACGAGCGCGGCGTCAAGCTAAAGCGCGGTGGCGAAATCATCGAATTGACCGCCGCCGCATCCGGCGCTCGGCCGTCCACCGAAGCGGGCCGCCCTGAGCCACCCCGCCCCTCGGCCATCCCCTTATCCATCCCTCAGTGAGAGCGAAATGAGCGCAGTCCTTGAGCAAGAGCAGCTATTTGGTCACGTGGAGCAGGATAAGCAGCTCCCGGCGTTGCCGGAACTGCCTGAATTACCGCCAATCACACCGGTCTCGCCGCAGGAGTTGACCGACCCCGCTCAAAGTCCAGCGCCGCAGGTTATCTTGTCCGCAATCGACGGCCATGACTATCATGCGTCTCCAGCGGTGCGCGCCAAAGCGGCCCTGGCCGATAATGGCATCCTGTATCTGGCCGAAGGCGCGCGCAGCGACGTGCTGGTAATAAGCTATATCGCTGCCCTGGATCGTCGCAAAGCGCTTTCGGACGGGGAAATCGTCCCCTACTCCGAGGTACGGGTTGTGCCCTACACGGAGATTCAACGCTTGTATGCCGAATCTACGCAAGACGCAGCCGGCGCGGAAACTGCCACTCGGCGCACGGCCGAAGAGAGTCAGGCCGCCTCCATCATCGCCGAAGCCGCGCAGGGCGTCGCTAGCGACGTGTTCGTGGAAAACTACGAAGCGCACGCGGAGATTCATTACCGAATCGCCGGCGACATCGAGCGTCGCTTCGCGATGCAGCCAGACCGCGCCAAACAGCTCATCCGCACGATTTATGACTCGATGTGCGAAGCGACCGACCCATTCTACGATCCCAGTCGAGATCAGGGCGGCCGTATTGCCCGACGTCATACCGAAGGGCTAGGCCTGCACCAGGTTCGGGTCTCGACCGGGCCTACCGACGAAGATCGCCCGTTCATGGCGCTGCGACTGCACTACGACCTGGGCGAGCCCAGATCGCTGGTCGAATTGGGATTTACACCTGAACAAGAGGCGATGGTCATAGGCGTGACCAATTATTCGTCCGGCATTGTGCTGTTCAGTGGTCCGACCGGTTCCGGAAAATCGACGTCCCTGGCCAATCTGATCGGCTATTGTCAAAAGCGGGACAACTGCCGCAGGAAGGTCATTTCGCTGGAAGATCCGCCCGAAATCCCCATCTTTGGCGCGGTGCAAAAAGCCGTCCTACGCAAAGGCTTGGATCGCGAGGCCGAGGGCCAAGCCTGGATCGCGGGGTTTGAGACGCTGATGCGCTGGAACCCCGACTGGATCATCGCCGGCGAGCTACGCTTGCGCGAAACCATGGATGCCGCGCTCAAAGCCGCGCTGACGAACCATTTGACCTGGGGCATGCTGCATGCAAGCTCCGCGACCTTGGTCCCGACACGCTTGCAGGAAGCGGGGATCGAGATGGGTTATCTGAGCGATCCGGAAATCTTCCGTCTCTTTGCCAACCAGAGCCTGGTGGCGAAATTGTGTCCGCACTGCTCCATCACCTATGCGCGAGGTCGCACTACCCTATCCCCTGGCCTGGTCTCACGCATCGAAAAGCATTGCACACCGGATACGGTGCGCTTGCGGGGCCGGGGCTGCGAGCACTGCTACCGGGGCGTTTTGCGGGTCCGCACCATTTGCGCGGAAGTGCTCAACACCGATCATTCGCAGCTGTCGGTGTATCGCAGGCAAGGCGCGATGGCCTTACGGCGCTATTGGGTGCGTGAACGTGGTGGGAAGACGAAAGCCGCACACATGATCGACAAGATCAATGCAGGTGAGATCGACCCGGTCGATGCCGAGCGCATTGTCTTGCCGTTGGACGCCGATGACCCGCTCTGGGAGGACGAAGAGTGAATTCAATCGTGCGCGTCTTGAGCGCCCAGACACGGCAGATCATTACCTCATTCCTGCGTGTCGCAACTGGCCGCTCGCGGGAGAACGCATTCAAGCGCAAACAGCGCATCGACTTTTACCGCGCCATGTACTTGTACCAGCGTGCCGGCGCCCGCAAGCTCGAAGCGTTGCGCAAACTGAGTGAGACCTATGGCACGCATCTTTCGCCGCCCCAGCGCCTGGGCAACAAGCTTTATAGCTTGATGGGGGGGAAACGCATCATCTTCCGGCCTGTCATAGCCGCCGTGGCCGAGGCGGCCCTGTCGCGCAGCAACCTACCGCTGGCTGAAGCGCTCAAGGATTGGATACCGCCTGCGGAGCGGGCCATTCTGGCGGCAGGCGAGGATTCCGGCAACTTGGCCGGAGCCTTTAATATGGTCGGACGGTTCGCACGTCAGCAAGGCGGTATGTGGGCCGCAGTGGTGGGCGGCTTCGCCTATCCGATCGTGCTGACCGGCGCGGTGATGGCCATTTTGTATCTGATTGCCGGCGTCATGATCCCGTCTATGGATGTCAGCCGCAAAGCGGTGTTCTCGCCATCTACCCAGCTCGTCTTATGGATCGCCAAGCTGGTTTACGACTATTGGTACTTGGCCATAGCCTTACCCATCGTCGCCGTCATTGCCGTGTTGGGTTCATTAAGCCGCTGGCGAGGGGCTTGGCGAGCCAAGGCGGATCGCTTGGCTCCATGGTCCTTTTACCGCCGCATCCATGGCGCGCTGTTCCTCTATTCGTTCGCGGTTCTGCAGAAAAGCGGTGTGCCTATTCAGGCAGCGCTCGCCAATCTCGCCGCGTCGGCCAATCCATGGTTAAAGAGCCGGATTACCGCCGCCATGTATGGCGTGCGCCAAGGCTACAACCTTGGGAAATCGTTTCGCCACGCGGGTCACGACTTTCCTGATTGGGAGGCGTTGCCGGTACTGGAGAGCATCAGTTCCTTGTCCGGCTCGTCCGATAGCTTGATCGAATATGCCGAGAACTGGCTGGAAGACACCGCCAAATATATTGAAAAATTTTCCCGCCGCGCCAATGCGGCGGGGCGTACATGGGTACTGGGCTGGGTAGGATTATTGGCCATGACCGTGCTCGAAATCATCTCCACCTCATTTAGATAAGGGTTAATCATGCGAATTTCCCACTACCTCATGCAACAACAGGCGCGCCGAAAGTTTCAGCGGGGCTTCTACATTGGTCCAGCCCTGGGCACGATAGCGATCGTCGTCCTCGTTTCATTGTTTGTTTACGGCGTCTTCCAATACATCAGCGCAAGCTTGCGCGGCACTATAGAGAGCAACAACCTCATGGCCATCGTGAGCGGGGCTAAGTCACTTAAATCGGGTGGATCATATGCGAACGTGGATAATGCGGTGCTCCAACGCATCAAGGCCTTTGGCAACATGACGGGCTCGACACCGGGGGGAACAGTGCGCAACGGCTGGGGCGGCACCGTCGTGGTCACGGGATCGGCCAGTCAGCTGGAGATTCGGTACAGTGGCGTCCCGACATCGGCCTGCGAGCGTTTTCTGGCCAGCGCAAAGGATAGCGGCGAGTTCGCTGCCGACTCGTTACCGACGTGCAGCGAATCCGACGCGTCGGATCTGACCTTCATCGCGTACTGATGGAAACCGCTCATTTGGCCGGGATGCAATTCGTCGATATCGTCCTGGGGCAGGATTTCTGCGATGTCAAAGTCGAAGAACCCGACGTAACTCGCTTGGTCGACGTCGAGCGCGACTACCCGCACGACGTTGCCGCGCTGCGCGAGCAATGCCGGCACAGAAAGGATGAAGGTTCGGAATTCACGCTCAATCATGGCACGCTACGGTTTCGAGTGACCGCCATGAACGAAGAGCGTGGCCCGATCTGGTTTTTGTCGCGCATTGATGCGCACATGCGACCGATTTATCAATTGCCCCTACCCCGGGACTTCGTCGCGTATACCCTACGCCCCCGGCTGCAAGGCCTACTGCTCATCACGGGCGGCTTCGGCGCGGGCAAGACCACGGCGGCATCGAGCCTCTTTTGCCATCGCATTGCGACGTTGGGCGGCACAGGCGTCGCGCTGGAAGATCCCACCGGCGAAGTATGCATGGCTGGCCGCCATGGGCAAGGCCGCATTATCCAAATCCCCATCTCGAGAGATCGCGGCGGTTATCACGTGGCGCTGCAGCTCGTCCGGCGCTCGCGAGCTGACTTCATCCTGATCGGGGAGATCCGGGATGCAACCACAGCCATCGAAGCCCAGGACATCGCCAACACGGATATGCCGGTGATCGCGACGATGCATGCTTCCTCGATCGAGGAGACCTTTGACAAGTACCAAGCCTATTTGCGCGGTGGGCATGCCAGTAGCGCGGAGGCCAATGCCAGGCTGGCCGCGTCGGTGGCCGGTATTGTGCATTTGACTAAGGAATACGTGCGTGCGCCGGGCGGCCAGGCCGTGGCGCGCTATGTGCCGCGATGCCTGGTGCTGGATCGCACCGATGCGACCTGCCTGGGTGCGATCGGCAAGATCCGGGACGGAAATTTTGTTGGCCTCAATGACGACATTGACTTGCAGGCCGCTCGCCGCGCTCGCGGCACCTAGCAGTTTGGAGACCCATTCTTGGTGCACCGACCATGACTACACTCAGCAACCTTTTCTCCGTTGCCCGACTCACCGTAGGCGACACCCGCAAGCAGGCTGGCTTTGGCTTGGGTTCGATGCTCGCGGCCGTAGCGATCGTGCTCCTCATATATCAGGGCTTTGCCTCCACCCTGGCCTACTTTAGGGCTACGCCCGTTGTCAACGAGGCGGCAGCGCATATGGAGAAGGTCAGCTTGGCCGCTGCGCAGTATGTCCAGGATCGCTATGCGAACTTGGCCTCATCCCTTCCCCTGAACGGGGCAGCAACCACGATTACGCTGGCGACGATCAAGGACTCGGGGTACTTAAGCCCTAGCCTGGCCGACCGCAATCCCTACGGACAGAGCTACTCGCTGCGGGTACGCTATGCGACCCAAGGCTCGGGCGCCAACATGCGCAATGTTCTTGAACCGCTTCTCGTGACCGAGGGGGGACGTCCGATCGCGGACAATGTACTTCTGCGCATCGCCGGCAAACTGAGCGCCGGCGGCAGTATCCGCTCGAACACTCCGGCAGTGGCCATCGGCAACAGCGGCGGCTGGGAAGCGCAGTTGGCAAATTTCGGAGGTTCACCAGGCGCGGGCCATCTAGCGGTTGGAATGTTCTTCAGCGACGCCGGCATGATCGCCGACTACCTCTATCGGAATTCCGTGCCTGGGCGCCCCGAAGTCAACCAGATGCGCACAGATATTGATATGGCGGCCAACGCCATCAACAACGCATCGCGAATTCAGACAGGCGAAGCGCATCTGACCCGAATCGTCGCGGAAGCAACGGCCTGCGCTCCCGCCGGGGCTTTGGCTCGCGACAGCGCGGGCAATCCGTTGTCCTGCCAGGACGGTGTCTGGACCCAGACCGCCAGCCTTAACTGGATACCTGCTGAAGGCCAGCGCATGCGTATGACGGCGGCCAATGGTCAGTCAATATGGGTTCAAAACGCGAACGGCAGGTTTCGCTGGGTCAATAGCAGTTGGACTGCCGAACTGGCTAGTGTCGATCAAGCGGGCAATATGGCGGCGGCTCGGCGCTTGACTGCCGGTGAGTATTTACAAATTGGAGGCATCGCAACCGAAGGGACGGCGTGCTCACCCAACGGGCTGATAGGCAGTACCTGGGACGGTCTCATCCTTTCTTGCCAATCCGGAGTGTGGCGACCGTCTTCTGGGACCACTAACCATTGGTATAACGTCACCGGATCAAGAGCGTTAAATGCCGCCCCTTACTTAAACACGACCGGTCACGCTATTTTCGTCACTGCATCGGCCTTCAATCCAGCGCCATATAGCAATCTCACTCTGGTCGTTGATGGCGTACCACTTGCCCGTAACGCAATAACAAATGCAATGGGCGCAGGTATAACCGGTTCAGTAGGCGGAATGGTTTCCGCCGGGTCTGAATATGGGTTTAGCGCCCCAAGTGGAAGCACTTTGGAGATATGGGCAGAATATAGGTAGGCTTGCCAATCCGTTCTTCAAAAGCAACATGGTGGCCTTTACCCAGGAAAAGAGTAGTGGTAATCTGCATGAAAGCCCATATCTACGGCTAGGGACTATTCGCAGTAATAGTTGCGAGAGGGAACAGGCGGGAAGAAGTTGCTGGCCTTAGCCAGCAGACCGGCGATGCCGAAACTCCCCTAGGCGTAGATATGGGCTTTTTGTTTGCCGCCATCACCTTGCCAATCCGGGATATGGAATGGTGGACAGAAAAAACAAGGTGAAATATGTGGCTTTTCATCGGATGACCACTTGGTGGGCCACACGAATATCTATTTATGCAAGGGGAACGATCCGCGCTATTCCTGCCCATCAGGATTTAATCGGGTATTGGTTTTTCAAGCAGATAGCAATTATTTGTACTCGTGTATATCGCCAATGTAGCGGTATTGGCCAGTAGGCAGGCGAGCTATCCGTTGATCTTGGCGCACAGCCCTACTAAGCCTGCGCCAAGTGCAGATATGCCGCTTAATGGAACTAGCGAAGTGCGTCCATAGCCGCCCCAATTCTCGACGTCACCAGCAAAAAGGAATCGCCAAACCCCCGGCGCTGACCCACCGCAAGCGGCCTGGCAGTAGGCGTCCCCGCCGTAGGTATCATATGGGCCGATTGCACACATGTCGGTGATGACGCTGGTTCCGCCCTGCTTTTTCCACATCCCGGATTGGCAAGAAAGGCGGTGGCGGTGGGTATCATCATCCTGTCCAATTGGACGATGACAACCGGGAAGTGGACTTCCCGGCCGAATATTGCGTATCAACGAGGGGTATGCCGCCTAAGTAGTAGCGAATTCGATCGTGATGATTTGTTCATTCTCGGAGATATTCAGCGACTCCCCTGTGGTCGGTGAGCGCAGTCCCGACATCATCCGTTTAATAATAGCCATCGCCAGCGCGCTTTGCGCCCTGGTATGCAATTCCTCCTGGGTTTCAGCGCTGACCACCAGCGCGGGCTCGTAATCGGGGAAATATGCCTGCCAAAGTCCGCCCTCATGGGTGAGCAACCCGAATTGAGGCGAGAAATATTCGCTAGCCAGTCTCTGGGCTCGTTTTCGACCCAAATCGAGCTTGGCGACGAGCTTCTGAGCCCTCAAGTGCGTATAGCGTTTCAACATGGAAAGGCTGCGGTGCCCCGTAATGGCGGCCACTTCCATGATGTCCAAGGTGCCTAACTCGAAGAGTCTGGATACCGCCTCGTGCCGAAGGTCATGAAAATGCAGATCTTCGATCCGCACCCGCGCAAGCATAGTCCGCCATGCAGATTTCAGCCCCGCCTGCGTATAGGTGAACACCCGGCCAACCGGTTTGGAGCCAATGCGTCGCAGAACGCTGATAGCCTTTTCAGAAAGCGGCACATCTCGCTTATTCCCGTTCTTGGTTTCTGGCAAGTGCGCGATACGGGTGCGAAAAGAGATATTTTCCCAGCGCAGTGACAACAGCTCTCCCTGACGCATGGCAGTCTCCAGCGCCAGCTGAACGATGCTCATCAGTTCCAGTTTCTGCAGACCCGTGCAGTAACGCCCCATCAAACGTTCCTCGCCACGGCGCAATCTGCGGTCCCGACCTGGCGCGGGCTTCGGCTTTCGAACCGCCAGGCAAGGATTCGGAATCGAGCAAATGCCAAATTCCACGCGTGCGATATCGAAGAAATGGGATAGCAAAACGAGCTCATGTCGTACCGTCGCGGGCGCCAACATTCTGCCGGTAGCGGAATTGACGCAGGCCAATCTCGCGTCACGATAACTGGCGATATCGACCGACGTAATCTCATCAATTTCCCGGTGTGCCAACACACTGCGGCTGAGTTGCTGGATGCGATATCGCTCTTGTTCATATCCCTGTTTGTGTATGGAAACGCGCTCTTCGTATAGGGCCAATCCTTGATGCAAAAACATGTCGTTTTCTTCCTAGGAGTGAATTATGGATTTACGATCACGCAGTAGGCGGCTATGCGCGCTCAGTCTCGTGCTGCCTGCTTTTTGGCTCTCGCCTGTCGTTCACGCGCGAACGGGGGATTTTTCGTATTTCACTGGCACGACTCGACTGGCTTGCGAAGCACTACTGTGCTTGTCCTCCAGCGCTGGCGGCACTACCGCTGATTGCAATCCAGCGCTGTCTCACTATTACGGCATCAAGAAGAAGAAACTTTCCAAAACCCTGGACGCGCGACTGAACTTCTTGCACCAATGTCCCGTCGCTAGCCAAACACCGCAGATGGCCTCGCTCGCCGAAGCGCTAGCGCATGGCGTGGGGCGCTGCGATGCGGCCTCACTGAACAGTGTCTTGACGACCTGGTCCTCGATGGGCCAGGAAGGCGAAACGCAACACATCAGCGCGCAACTACCCGATTACTGCGATGCGTATGTGCACCATGAATCCACCGATCTGGAGGCGGCAATGCCTCGCTACGTTGGAACCGAAGCAGATGGCGGATATTGGGTGGAAGGCAAGGACTACGAAGCGGCGCAGATGAAGTACCAATCCGCGTTGGAGGCCCGTAACAAGGCGCTGAAACAGTACAACTCTGCGAACTGATGGGAGCGTTTGGTCATGATGGAATTTCTTGAGCTGGCCAAAGTCTGCGCACCACAGGTGCATGCGAGTACCTTGGTCGCTCTTGTACGTCAGGAGTCGGGCTTTGATCCGCTTGTCATTCATGTCAATGGCAAGCCCGGACGCCGTATCCGGCCAAAATCCTGGGCAGAAGCGATACAGGAGGCGCGCAAGCTCTTGGACCAGGGAGCGAGTTTTGATGCTGGCTATGGTCAAATCAACAGTGGCAACTGGAGCCGATTGGGCATCACGCCCGAGAACGTGTTCGACCCCTGCATCAACCTTCGGGCAGCGCAACGCGTGTTGGTCGAGTGCTACCAGGGCGCCGGCCGCAATCACGGCGGACAAGCTGCGCTATATGCCGCATTAAGCTGCTACAACACCGGCGATTACACCAGTGGCTTGCGCAACGGCTATGTCCGAAATGTATTGGCGGGCGCTGGTCTCGAAGTACCGGCCCTGCCCCGCGCAGCGCCGGAAACGAAGGCCGCTCCAATGGGGCAGCGGACAGAAAGCGCCAAAGGCGAGCCAAAACGTCCGGGGGATGCCGACGGGTTTGGGCGCCGGCACGACACGTTTGAGCAGCCGCGTGCGGATGCATTCGCTAAGCCGCGCCCCGATGCATTCGCCCAGCCACGCGCCGATGCATTCGCTCAACCGCCATCCACGCGTGTACCGGTGGGCTCCATCATCTACCACTCCCGCTCTCAGGAGTAGCCGCACCTGCCAGCCCGGCGAATTCCTGGTTTGCTGACAGGCTATCCCCTCTCCGATTTCAAGTCTCGCTGACCGAACACGCTTCGATGTCGGCATTTTTTTCTGAGGTTTTCATGTCGACCTTTCCTGTCGTCTCGTCTCTTCGTGCTGCGCCGCTCCCCGGCATATTGAACACGGCAATTCGCGTTCTTCTGATGTTGATGCCGATAGCCCTACCTCAGCTGTGCTTGGCCGCTTCAGGCGGGCTGGATCAGTCAGTCAGTGTGTTTGAGCAGATTCGCGATTGGCTCTGGCTGATTATCCCCGTCGTTTGCCTGATCATCGGCGGCATCCTGGGCGCTGCCTACAGTGCCGACCTGATCCGCAAAGACACCATGTACACCTGGGTCGTCGGCGTCGTATTCGCTGGCCTTGTTGCAGGCGGCATCATCAAACTGGTGTTCTGATGGCCGGCCAACGTACTGAGCAACCGGCCGCATCGACGCTCCCCGTTGCCTTATCCGCGATTCCCGAAAACCATGTCCGGTTGTTCAAGGGCGCCACGCGCGTGGCCACCGTCAAGGGCGGCGTGCCAGCCCGCGCTTTCGTGATCATGATAATCACGGTTTGCTCCGTTGCCATGTTCTGGCTCTGGTTTCTGCTATTGATCCCCGTCATCTACCCGATCATGGCCATCATAAGTCGCGAGGACGATCGCGCCTTTTGGATTTTGGAGCTTTGGGTGCGTACCAATCTGTTCGCCCGCAACAAGCGCTTCTGGAACGCCATCTCGTTTTCGCCCACGCCGTACCAACGCCGTCGCGCCTGGTGCCGCTACAAGGAAGATCCACCACAATGAATCATCCAGCTGATCTTCGCCGGCCCGCATTTGAGCCCAGCATCTCCAAGCATGTCCCCTATTCGCATCACGTCACGCGAACGATCATCTCGACCAAGTCCTGGGAATACCTGTCGGTCTGGCGCATCGGCGGGCGCACGTTTGAGGGATTTTCGCAAGCCGACATGGCCAGCTGGCGCGAGGAGCTAAACAACCTGTTGCGCGGACTTCCCAATGGGTTCGGTCTGTACACGCATCTGGTGCGCCGGCGAGTCATGGAGTACCCCGAAAGCCAATACCCGGACTGGTTTTCACGTGAGCATGACAGGTCTTATCGTCGCTTGTTCGAAGGCAAGCCGCCGATGGTCAACGACCTGTACCTGACCGTTAGCATGCGGATGATGGTGGACGCGTCGATGAAACTATTCTCGCGCTTTGAGCGGCGCACGGAAAAGGACGTCCAAGCCTGGCAGGCCCATGCGATTGAGCAACTTGATGACATCAACCGCAAGTTGGAAAGCAGTCTGCAACGCTATTCCGGGGAGCTGCTGTCGATCGTGGACCGCGGCCAAGGCAGTTTCTCGGAGCCGGCCGAGTTCCTCGGGCTGATCCTCAACGGCGTATGGGAGCCCGTGCCTGTGCTGCCCTCGCGCCTATGCGACTATCTCCCCAGCGCGCGCCCGTTTTTCTCATTGCATGGCAAACAAGGCGAACTGCGCGGCGCAAACTGGAGTCGGCGTTTCGCCATGGTCGAAGTGCGTGAGTATCCGCCGAGCAACCCGCCAGGCCATCTGAACTCGCTACTCACGCTGCCGTTCGAATTTGTGCTGACCCAATCATTCGCCGCAATGTCCAAGGCCGAAGGCCGGGCTGCCCTCGTGCGCCAGCGCCGCTGGTTGACCGACTCGGGAGACGACTCCAAGTCACAGATCGCCGAGCTCAACCTCGCGCTCGATGATCTCATGGCGGGCAAGTTCGTCATGGGCGAGCATCACGCGACGCTGGCAGTTTTTGGGGAAACGGGAGAACAGACATTGCGTTATGCAGCCGATGCCATCGGCGTGCTAAGCGATAACATGATTATCGGCCGCATGGTCGATCGGGCCCTGATCTCGGCATGGCGGGCGCAGTTGCCCTGCAATTGGTACTGGCGGCCACGGCCAGCGGCGATTTCGTCGCTGAACTTCTTGAGCTTCTCGGGGCTGCATAACTATCTCTTTGGCAAAGCGAGCGGGAACCCCTGGGGGCCAGCTGTCACGATGCTCAAGACCAATAGCGGCACGCCCTACTTCTTCAACTTCCATACCTCCCTGGCCGAGAGGGACGAAAAGGGCGCCAGACGCCTGGGAAACACCATGCTAATCGGGCAATCCGGTACCGGCAAGACCGTATTGCTCGGTCATTTCATCGCCCAGGCTCGCAAATTTGGCTACACAGGCGCCGTGTTTGACAATGGCCGGGGCATGCAGGTCACGATCGAGAGCATGGGCGGAAAGTACTTCGCATTGCAATTGGGCCAGCCCACGGGTTGGAACTATCTGCAACTGTTGCCTACGAAACGCAATATCGCCTTGATGCGTCGGCTGACGGCGCAATTGGCCACCGAAGGCGGCAATGAACCGTCGCTGTACGATCAACGCTCAATCAGCCAGGCCATCGATCGGTTGACCACATTTCTCGATCAGCCCAATCGTCGCTTATCGACCTTGCTGCAATACCTGCCCGCGGCGCCCTCGCGCGATGCCACATTGAGCCTGCGTGAACGCCTGCAACGTTGGTGCCAGGGTCATGAGAACGGATGGGTATTTGATAATCCGCGCGATGAGCTGGATCTATCGAGAAATAATCTGTTCGGGTTCGACCTGACCGAGTTTCTAGAGGAAGGCCCGGTTCGGGATGCCGCCCTGACTTATTTGATATTCCGCACGGAAGCCATGATTGATGGGCGCCGCTTTGCCTATATTTTCGACGAAGTGCAGCATCCGCTGAAAGTACCGTACTTCCAGGACATGATGCAAAACAACTCGCGCACCATTCGCAAGCAAAACGGCGTATTCGTCTTTGCCACGCAAGAACCCCAGCCCATCCTGGACAACCCCGTTGGCAAGTCGCTCGTACAGCAATCAGCAACCAGCATTTATCTGCCTAACCCAAAAGCAACGGCAGACGAATACATCGGGGGCTTCAAGCTGAATCCGGCCGAGTTCGAACTGATCAGAAGTCTTGGGGAATTCAGCCGCAAGTTCGTTGTGAAGCAAGGCGAAGCCGTCGTGACGGCCGAGCTTGACCTCTCCACGTGTCCTGATGCGCTGCTGGTGTTCTCTGGTTCCGAAGACATGGCGTTGCTGGCCGAAGCCGCTCGCACTGAGCGTGGTCCCGACCCGCAGGACTGGCTGCCCCTTTATTTCGAAAAAGCCCGTGAATTAACCGAGCACTAATCCAAGGAGTTTCTTTCATGAAAGTTTCAGCACACCTTCGATCTCTCACGCTGGCCGCGCTGCCGGCGCTGGTATTGCCGGCACACGCACAGATTCCCGTGACCGATGCGGCCAGCATCGCCGCGCGCGCGGCCCAGCATGCCGAATCCCTGGCCAAGTACCTGGAGCAGATCGCCACGCTCAAGGGCCAGCTGGAAAGCCTGCATCGGCAATATGAGGCCTTGACCGGCGCCCGTAACCTGGGCGACATCCTGAACAATCCTGCCATCCGCAAGTCCTTGCCCGCCGACGTGCGCTCAGTGCTCAACAGCGGAGATAAGAGCCTGGGATCGATACAACGGTCGGTTGAGCGCATTCAGGGCGAAGAACGCCTTTCGGGCGATTTCTCCGTCGACAGCCAGGCGCTGACTCAGCGTATCGAAAATCTGAGCGTGCGCAGCAAGGCGCTATTTGAGCAGGCCCAGGAAGGCATGCAGGCGCGCATGGATCAGCTGGATCAATTGCAGACACAAATCAACCTGGCCCAGGACCCCAAGGCGATCGCCGACCTGCAGGCAAGGCTGCAAGTGGAGCAGGCCAATATCCACGCCGATCAGATCCGCGCCGATTTGCTGAGCCGCCAGATCGAAGCTGAAAAGGCGCTGATTGAGCAGCAAGCGTCCAAGATGGCCCGCCAAACCTCACTAAGCGTTGATGCGATTCGGGCCCCGCTGCCTGACATGCGCTAGGACGCCGATGCAGCCAGGGCGACTGACTCACCGGGGATGACCCACTACCAGGAACACCATCATGGCAATACCCGCACCCGCCACCCTGTATAGCCTGGGCAGCATCGTCCAATGGATCGATGAATCGCTCAATACCATGCTGATCAATGGTGTGGCAGACAACGTCGAACGGCTGACCGGCGCGATCTGGTTGCCGCTCGAACTGGGCGTAACCATTGGTTTGATGACCTATGGCTGGATGGTCGCCGCTCAGCGTATCCCGACTCCCTATGGGGAAGCGCTCGTTAGAATCTTCAGGATTGTGGTGGTGGTGGCGATCATCGAGAGCGGTGGGTTTTACCAGAGCCAGATCATGGGCGCCATGCTGGCTCTGCCCGATGGGCTCATGCAAGCCGTCACTGGAGAGCCTGCGAGCGCCAGGGATGTGCTGGCGGATTTCCATAATTCAGGGCTTGAGACCGCCACCCGGTTGGATGAGCGGGCGCCAAGCGTGCTGACGGAAATTGGGCAAAGTATCCTTTTTGCCCTTGTCTCGCTCGTCATCACGGTCATCTACACCTTAGTGACCATCATGGGCATCCTTATGATGTCCGTGGCTAAAGTCGGCATGGCCCTGATAGTGATGGTGGGGCCGCTATTTATCGCCGCCTTATTGTTTGATCACACCAAGGAGTTCTTCAAGTTTTGGCTGCAACAGGCCCTGTACTTCGCGCTCTATGGCACGCTCTTTACGCTGGTTTTCGGTTTAGTCATGGGAATGCTCGGCTATGTTCAAAACATTCTTTTGGGGATGACGACCGCTGCCGAGATCAATGTTTTGCAGATTCTCGGCGTCGTTATCCTCGTTGCCGCCTTGGCCATGTTCTTGATGAAATTACCTTCTGTCATCGTCGGTAAGATTACCGGCGGATCGCCAGTCGATATGCCATTTATCGGCCAACTTTAAGAGAATAAAACACGCGCAAAGACGCTGTACAAATGAAAAGAAAAGCGTTACTGTATGTATAGTAACTTGCCATGATTGTCGTAGTACCTTTCCTTATACAGGAACGCGATGATGAGTACCCGCGCCCATTCCCGCTGGCAACAGGCCGCCCAAGTGCGTCAAGACAACGCGCCAGACCCTGCTCCTGTCGATCTTTCCAAGCCCGATGCGCAAGCCGCAGCTTTGGCCGAGAAGCTGCAGGCCATCCACACACAGATCACATTCATACGGATTGTGCGCTTCATAGGCAGATGGGTTATACGCCCCATCGTCTGGTGGCCAATCAAGTACCTCTACCGCTTCACGAACCAAATCATGGTGCTGACTTCTCCGTCACCCGAAATTGCAAAGCGTAATAGAGAGGCGCAGCGACGTCGCGATTTTAATATTTGACGTTATGACCACCCGCGCCCATTCCCGCTGGCAACAGGCCGCCCAAGTGCGTCAAGACAACGCGCCAGACCCTGCTCCTATCGATCTTTCCAAGCCCGATGCGCAAGCCGCAGCTTTGGCCGAGAAGCTGCAGGCCATCCACACGCAGATCACATTCATACGGATTGTGCGCTTCATCGGTAAACGGATCATACGCCCTATCATCTGGTGGCCGGTCAGATACTTCTTCCTGTTTACTTATAAATTCACGGTGCTGATAAGTCCAAGCCCGGAAGAAGAAGAAGAGGAATGGGAGAGGCAACGCGAATAGGCACTCTTAATAGGATATGCTATTTCGCTTCTACCACAATGTTTACTCGTACCTACTCACGCTGGAAGCGCCTCGCTCAATTGCGCCAAGACGACGCGCCCGGCCCTCCCGAACCGGAGGCCGAGGTCGAGACGACATCCACTTCGGTTTCCCAAGCCGATGCAGACATGGCGGCGCTGATTGCGAAGTTTCACGCTATTCGCGCGCAAAATCGGGGCGTGCAAGTGGTGTATTTCATCGGGAGGTGGATCGCTCGCCCTATCCTCTGGTGGCCGGTCAAGTACATATATCGGTATGTGGACTGGGAATACAACCGCGAAGTCGCGCGGCGGCGCAAAGAAGAGGCAAAACGTCGGCGGCGTCTATTCTTTTAGCGTATGTGCCCCCGCCCAATGAATTCTTACGCTTGCGCAGTCAGCTTTTCAGGCAAGTAGTACGCTCTCGATGAAGCAGGCAGGCAGAGGAAGCCGCAGTATCTAAGTTGTGCTTTGCCTCCCATTCGCTTATCGTTAAAGCAGATCTCACTGTGGGACAAATATGAAACCATCTGAAGCATTGATCGCCAACCGTGTTGCCATTCGCCGCATCGTCGAGCTGCATCGCGCCGGGAATGCCAGGATCTTCGGATCGGTTCTTCGGGGTGAAGACACCGATGCCAGCGATCTGGACATCCTGGTCGACCCAACACCGCAGACCACTCTTTTCGATATCGGCGCAATTCGCCATGAGTTGAGCAAACTGCTCGGCGTGCCGGTTGACGTGCTTACGCCCAACGCTTTGCCTGATACGTTTCGGGCGGCAATACTTGATCAGGCACAAGCCATATGAGCCGCAAGGATGAGCGCCTTGCTCACTATTTGGCCCATATCATCGAAGCGATTGCACGCATTGAGCGCTACACCGAGGACATGGATGCACAGGCGTTTATGAATAATCCTTTGGTGCAGGACGCCGTAATCCGAAACCTCGAAATCATCGGCGAGGCTAGCCACAACATCGAAACACGCTTCCCCGATTTCGCTGCGTCTCGCCCCGAGCTGCCCTTGGCATTCGCCTATCAAATGCGCAACGCCGTAGCGCACGGCTACTTCAAGGTCGACTTTGAAATTGTCTGGAATACGATCCAGCAAGATCTGCCTCGCCTTCATGCGCAGATCCGCCACGCGCAGTCCGGCGACCTGTGAATCTGGCCCCCTACACCTAGGGCCATAACCCGGCATGCCGGGTTTCTCTTAGACTTGAGCGGGTAGCGCAACGCTACGCGCCAGGACTTATACGCCGCGCCTAGGCGGCCCCTCTCCTTTCCCATTACCGCAAACGCCTACCGGGCCTCGTTACCGAGGCCGGGCGGCGTCTTGTCGCCCCATCCAGGAAGTACACATGCCTTCTGACGATCCGAAACTGTCGATAGATGATGAAATCGCGCGCGCCCAGGGCCTGGAACGCGATCTGCTTGTCGAAATATTGCAATCTCGCCGTACGGCCTGGCGTGTGGCCATTGGCGCCTTCGTACTGGCCCTGGTCTCTGTCGGCGCTGTGGCGGGCCTGACCCCCTTGAAGGCTCCCCCAGAACTGTACGTGGTGAGGGTGGATAACGCCAAGGGTCAGGTAGAAAGCGTGACTAGGCTGGGCGACGCGCAAGAAGACTATGGAGAGCGCATCGCACGTTTCTTCATCCATGAATACGTGTTGGCCTGCGAAGGCTACGACTGGAACACCATTCAGAACTCGTATGATCGCTGCGCGCTCTTTAGCGCGCCATCCGTGCAGCGCGAGTACTACGAAAAGTTCAAAGGCGACGAGGGCTGGATCAAGCGCTACGCCAACCACACCCGCCAGCGCATCAATGTGCGTTCCATCACTCTAGGCCCAAAACAAAGCGCGACGGTGCGCTTTACCAGGCGCATTGAAAGCAATACCAATCAAACTGGCGTCACCGATGAACATCTCGTGGCCACCCTGGCCTACGACTACGTCAACGCGAACCTCACCGAAGCCGTCGGCAGAAAAAATCCCCTTGGATTCCAGGTCATCACCTACACGACCGATGTGGAGGTTCAAGGCAAATGACTGCAAACCTTGGATTGGAATGGTCAGGCGCCCTATTGGGCTTACTCGGTGTAGGCCTGATGGCCGGCAGCTACCGCGCATCGAGCTGGGGGTTCCTGGCCTTGCTCTTGTCTAACGCCTGCTGGATCGCCTTTGCGCTACGCACCCATACCTACGGCCTGCTCGTAATGCAAATCGGGCTTTTGCTCGCCTGCGCGTTAGGCCTGTTTCGCTCGATGTTGATCCCTCCCCTGCCGACATCCCGTAAGAAGAGAGGAAATAGATGATGGAATCTCTAAAAGCTGAAGAATTGGCCGCGCGCCTGGAACACGCCCACCAACTGACGCATGCCGAGCGCAACGCGCTGCTGCGAGACCTGGAACGCTATGCCGCGCGGGATCTGTATGGCGCGGCCCGCCTATGCAAGGATCACTTGAGCAAAGAGGCCGACTTGCGATTGCCGTCGGCCTTGCAAGTGGCGCCCTTGCTGGCCAAGCACTTTGAGGCGCGCATGAATGAGCAGCGCCGCCCCATTGATCTGCATCACGAGCGCGACAAGCAATTGCGCCAGCCCGAGCCGGGTCGCCACTACGTGGGGCCCGTTGTGGGCACCACCCCGAATTGCGTCGTGCAGATGGACAAGGATACGGGTGATTTGATCGTTCATGCCCGCCGTAGCCTGGTTTGCGCGTTCGAGTCCAGCGAGCGGGACAAGGATCTGTCCATCCACTATCCCCAGGCGGCAATCGGCGGCGTAGGCCTGGTCATGCGGATGCAGGAAGGCCATGGCATGACGCCTGGACACGCCCTGCAACATGAAGCGAACGCCTCCAAGGCCGAACATAGCGTGGAGCATGGACTATTATGAGCATGGCAGCGGTGGCCCGAATGATTCTCGCGGCCACACTTAGCGCGGCGACCCTCACATCCTGGGCGCTGGACAATCCCAAGCCATCCCCCAAGGATAAGCGGATACGGACCACCCAGTACGATCCGACCAATGTGATCGTCGTGCCGACGGTCATCGGTGTTGCGACCCACATTGTGCTGTCCGATGACGAGCAGTATGTCACGCATGCTTTCGGAGATGCGAGCGCCTATGATTTTCAGGAGGTCGGGGGCAAACACCTGCTATTCAAGCCGATAGCCCGTGACGCGGACACCAACCTGATCGTTATCACGACAAAGCGCAACTACGCTTTTCTTCTGCAAAACAAGGAACGAGGCAGCGGCCAGGAAGTGTATCGGCTCAAGCTGGAATATCCGGACATCGAGCAAGCGCAATCGGTCGCCCAAGCGGTGTCCGCGCAGATCGATCAGGCACTGACCGAACCCGGCCAGGCAATCAATTGGCAGGGCTACACCATGAGCGGGGACCAATCCCTGGCCCCGGTCAACGCCTGGGATGATGGAGCGCAGACCTGGTTGCGCTTTGCGCCTGGTCAGGATCTGCCCGCCGCGTACTTCGTGGATGCGGACGGTAATGAGGTACTGGCCAACCGGCACATGGCCGACGCGCACACGATCGTACTGCACCGTATCGCCGCCAAATGGCATTTGCGGCTGGGGGACCAGGTGCTCGCGGTCTATAACGAAAACAGCAACCAGGCCCGTAGCCTCTCCACAGGCACCATTTCGCCTCGTGTAGAGCGAGTCTTGCGCAAGGAGGCCGTGCAATGAGGTGGTTCAAGAGAGGGCGTGCCCGCAAACAACAACCGGTGGACGCGGTCGAGCAGATCGAGGCCCAGGCCTTGCTGGACGAGCGTGGTCGACCCAATCTGGACGGTGCGGCTGCGCCAATGGCGCCGGGCGCCAAGGCGTTTCTGACGCTGATTCTCCTGACGGTCATCATTTTGATCGGTTTGTTGGTGCTGCGCGCGCTGCGCACCGACCACTCCAAACAGGAGAAAACCGGTTCGATGCGCTCAAAAATCGAGAACGTGTTGCCCGAACTCAAGCTTGCGGCGCCGATTCCGGCGCCTGGGCCCGCGCCCGACCTTGCCGCGAAAGATAATCCAGCCGTGCGGCAGCTGGCGCAAATTACCTTGCCAGGCACCGACAAAGCGAATTCCACGCTTTTTGAAGATCCGATTGAGAAACGGCGCCTGACCGCCGGCTTGCAGCGCCAGCAGTCCGGGCAGCAGCAGCCCTCGGGCGCGCAAGCAGCCTCCAAGCCGCCAGGGCGCGAACAAGACAGTGGTCCGATGGCCGATCGGTTGCGGCCGCTGCGCTTAAACAGCGCGCAGGCGACACTCTTGCGCAACCGGGATTTACTGTTGACGCAAGGCAGCATGATCGACTGCGTCCAGCAGACCAAGTTCGTCTCGGCTCAGGCCGGCATGATCACCTGCTACGCCACGCGCGAAGTGCGTTCGACCAATGGGCGGGTTGTGTTAATTGACGCCGGCACGATGTTTGTTGGATACCAGCAAAGTGTGCTGGCCCAGGGGCAGCCGCGCATTGGTGTGGTCTGGTCGCGGCTGGAAACGCCCGAGGGCGTGGTCGTTGAACTGGACTCACCAGGCACCGGGCCGCTTGGCGAGGCTGGACTGGACGGCGAAATCGACAAGCATTTTGCGCAGCGCTTTGGCGGGGCGATGATGGTCAGCCTGATTGACGACTTTGGCAATTGGCTGAGCAACCGCGGCGGCGGGAACAGTTCCGACGGCATCCGCCTCGATAGTTCCAGCGATGCGGCACAGCAAGCGGTGGCCACCGTCCTGCAAAACACGATAAACATTCCGCCCACTCTATATCGCAATCAGGGCGGACGCGTGGGAATCTATGTGGCGCGGGACCTGGATTTCAGCTCTGTCTACGCATTGCGTCCGGCCTCTGCGGTGGGTGCTTACGCTGCGGCGCCGGCACATTAGGGACGCAGCCCCTTACCTTTCTCCCCCTCCTTCTTTTCCTATCCTAATGGCTGCGTGTTAAAGAGCGCGCGGCGAGGTGTTTGGAGCCGGTCATGCAACAGACCAACCTGTCCGTCGTCAAAGACGTGGGCGAGGATCGCTTCGCGTCGGAGCTCGCCGATCAACCCGAGGCCGAGCATGGCGTAGCGCTGCGTCAGATGCTGCGACCCGTTGCCCAGTATCTAGCAGACGATCAGGTTCGGGAGATTACTATCCCAGCACCGGGCAGGTTATTTCTTCGCATCGCCGGAGCCTGGCACGAGCGGGCGGCGCCAGAATTAAGCTACGACTACCTTGACGCCTTGGTAGCAACAATGGCCAGTTACAACAAGGTCAATTTCGAACCAATCCAATCGCTAATGCTGCTCGATGGCGAGCGTGCTCAGGTAATGCGCCCGCCGGCGGTGATCGAGGGCTGCATCTCGGTCAATATCCGCAAATTTAGCGGTGTCGTCAAAAACCTGGACGAGCTGGCCAGCCAAGGGGCCTTCGATCACTGGCAGGATGTCAGCGGCCGGATCGAGGCGCCCGAGCAGTTGACGCCGGAGGACCGCGAATTGCTCACGTTAAAGGAAGAGCGCAACATGCGCGCCTTCCTGGAGCGTGCCGTATTGCTGCGCAAGAACATCATCATTGGCGGCAAGACCGGTTCGGGCAAAACGACGTTTGCGCGTAGCCTCATCGAGCGCGTGCCCACCGATGAACGACTCATCACAATCGAAGACGTGCATGAGCTGTTCCTCTTTAACCACCCGAACCGGGTGCACATGATGTACGGCGCAAATGAAGGTCAAGTTTCAGCCACCGATTGCGTGGCGGCCTGCATGCGTAGCTCACCGGACCGGATTTTCCTGTCGGAGCTGCGCGACGCGGAAGCAGCCTGGGAATATCTCTCGGCCCTCAATACCGGGCATCCCGGCTCGATCACGACCACGCACGCCAACACGGCGTGGGACACATTCAGTCGGGTTGCGTTGTTGATTAAGCAATCGAGCGCTGGAAACCAGATCGACATTGCAACGATCCGAACCTACTTGCTATCGACCCTTGATATCGCCCTGTACTTCTCAGCGTACAAGCTGGTTCAAGTTTATTTCAATCCCGAGCGCGCTGGCGCTTTGCTCTAAGCGACCTGGGAGGCCGCCGATGACTGGAGATCAACACGAACATAGCCTGCGCAACGAGCAGGTAGGACAGGCATACATGGTCATGCTGGACGTTTATGAAAAATGCCGCCAGCAAGGTATGACACCCGCACAAATCAGCCAGGAGATTGAGAAAGCCAATCCCTGGGGGGTGTGTCAAACCTGGCGCTTGCAGGCGTGGCTGATCGCGCGCCGTGAGTTCTATGCGGATTACACCCTGCCGCCACCCAAGACGACAGGTGCTCGATAGACATTATGGCTTTTGGCCCCGTGCGCGAAATGGCTGGGGCCATCCTCTTTTTGTAATTGGAATTACCAATGATGACAAGCTCGACGCAAGACATAGCAGGCATGGAGGCCGCTGAGCCACTGGTGATAGCAACGGAGCAGCAGCTACCACTCATTGCTCTTAGCCCCACCCAATCTGGTGCCGGTCACCCAGGAGCGGCCCGACCGCAAGAACCACTTATTACTTATGGTGGGTGGCTCATCTTGATCATGGTGGTGATCGCATCGTACTTGCACCGCCGGATCACCAAAAGCCAACTTGCGGCCAGGAGGCGGTTTGAATCCGAAAGTGTGACTTCTAGCGATTGGCATGGGGTCAGCGATTACTCCGTTGCCAACGCCGTTCACAGCCGCGTAAATGGGCGCCTTTACCAGCGCAGACTTAAGGCGTATGAACATGCGCTGGCTATGAAGGGCTACCGTGTCACGCCACAGACCGGTACGGAAAGTGGGTATCGTAGGCCGCCGTACGAGGTTCAGCGATATGCTGCCGAACAGATTGCAAGAGAAGATATCGCCTATCTCTACCCTCGTCTCAATGACGAAGACATCGAAAGGTACGTTCGCGATCGCGTATACGAGGGGGCTGCATTGTGCTTTGTTGAGGATCTGGTTGCGTCGCTTATCGATGAAGGGTTCATGTTCGAACCGTCCAGGATAGTCCCCGCACCCGAATTGAATGAGATGCAAGGGGCGCCCGCCGACTCAGCCTCCAGTGGATGCCCCAAATAGGCACTCTCTTTTCACCGCCCCGAGGTACTCGGCGGCGGAATTACAAAAATGTGAGCCAAAGCATGGGCGGCAACAACAGCGGCCGTGCCCTTCCCTGTTGGACACACCTCAGACACCAAGACGGAGCCATGTATGCAAAAGCAGCAGACCGCTCTGGACAAGATCAAATCCACGGCCTTGTCCGCCCAACGCAAAGCCATTGAAGCGCAAGCGCGACCGGGCGAATCCATTCAGCAAGCGCAGTCCCGATTTTTGCAGGAAAGCGACGAGCCTGAAATGGATAAGCCCAAAAAGCAGGCGGCTCTCAGCACGCTTCGCCAAGCACCCGATAGCGACGGCCAGCGCGATTTCTTTATACCGGCCATGTGGGACGTTTCGACTAAAGACAGCCGCTCCCTGATGGATGTGGCGGTCTTTCGTCTTTCCAAGCGCGATAAACGCGCTGGAGAAACCATTCGCCATGTCCTGGCCGACGGGTATGTGGAAGTAAAGGCCGGGCCTGACGGCATGGCCTCGATCTGGGACTACGACATCGTGCTCATGGCCATCTCGTATCTTGCGGAAGGCGCCAAGGCCTATCGGGCCGGCCGAGCCGAGAAGCCTGGGCGGGTGTTCCGTCCACATATTTCAGACGTGCTTAAATTTTGCCGGCGCTCTGACGGTGGGCGTCAATATGAGGAGATTGAAGCGGCACTGGATCGGCTCAAGAACACCACCTTGAAATTTGTCAGAACGCGGCCTGGCAAAGGCGGGCGCGTCGTGCGGGAGGCCGATGCCGAAGGGCTGATCAGCAACTACCGGACCATTTCCTATGCAGAGACGGGGCGTTTGATGAGCGTGGAGATCGAGCTGCCGACCTGGATCTATCGCGAGGTGGTCGATGCCAAGCATCCCGAAGTGCTGACCATCGATCCCGCATTTTTCTTGATCGACTTAGGCATTGGGCGATTCCTCTATCGGCTCGCCCGACGTGCTGCCGGCCGGGGAAGTGCCAAGTGGTCGTATGAAACGATCTACCAGCGTAGCGGCAGCACAGGAACATTCAAAAAATTCACCTATGCCCTACGTCAAATCATTGCTGCCAATGATCTTCCCGAGTACACGCTAAGCGAAGAAGGCGGTGTCTCCGGGCCGCAACTGCTCATGACTCACCGCGGTGCCACGATGGAGCGCCCCGACTAATAGCCTCGCGCCGACGGTGGTGCCGGCGCACGGGGGCCCCGGTTCCTTATAGACGGAATTGCCTGATCCGAGCGATCCGGGCGGGCAAAGCAATGTCTGATACCGCTGGCGGTTCCTAATGGACGGAGCACCGGAAGCTAGACATTCATGCCCTATGCCCGTTGCGCATCGCTATCATTAGTCGTCCATTAGGAACCGGATGGCCCGTCGATTAGGAACCAAGTTCCGTCCATTGGGAACCGCTTGCCGTCTATTAGGGGCCCTTGGCCGTCTATTGGGAACCAAACCCCGTCTATTGGGGGCCGCGCACCGTCGATTGGGAACCGCCGGCCGTCCATTGGGAACTTTTCGCCGTCTATCAGGAACCGTCCACCGTCGATCAGGAACCTTGGGGCGAAAAAGCGCCTCAAACGGCCCTTTTCGCTTCCAAATCTGTGGATACTTCCGTCGATTGGGAACCGTTTTCCGTCTTTTAGGAACTAAAACCCGTCTATTGGGAACCGCGCCCCGTCCTTTAGGAACCAAAACCCGTGTATTGGGAACCGGCCATCTTCGTATCGCATTGTTTTCAAAAGGTTTTTTGGCGTTTTTTTTGTCTAAAACATTAAAACTTATTTAAAACATTAATGTCCAAAATGCGACTTCCTGGCTGTGGACAAATCGGCGAGCAGGCCTGCGCGACCGCCAATTCACTGTGCCGACGCCATCGGGTGATTGACGATCGCGCGCCTACCCTCCGGTCGCTGCGCTCCCTGCGCCCCGACGCCTGAAGGCGTCGGCCTGAAAACATAAAAAGAGTCCCCACCCTTTCGCCGAAGGCTTCAGGGCGGGGAAAGGCAGACCCCTAGCACCGGGGGCTTGCAGCCCCCCTGTCGGTTGCGGCAAACCCGGCCGCAACCGTGCTTCGACCCCCCGGGGCACCCCTTCGGGGTTCCCCCGCCGCCCGCAGGCGGCGGCCCCCCCTCCCCTCAAACCCCGTCATCGGAACAAGCCCTGCGCCTGCTCTCGTGGCGACCGTGGCGGTGGCCACGAAACCGATTTTTGTTCAGGAGTTTCCATGAGAATCGCAGTAGTGAACTTATCCGGCTCCGTCGGCAAGACGGTTGCTACCAGCCATCTGCTCGCACCTCGCGTACCGGGCGCGGAGATCATCGCAGTCGAGTCCACCAACGAAAGTGCGGCGGATCTGGGCCTAAGCGTGGATCAGCTGCGTGGCGAACATTTCGGCAAGCTCTTTCGCAAGCTGCTCATCGCCCGCGCGGCCATCGTGGACGTTGGCGCCTCCAACATCGAGGATTTCCTTGCAGAATTGAACAAGTACGACCAGGCCCAGGCCGAGATCGATTACTACGTGCTGCCTGTCGTTGCCTCGGGCAAAGCACAACGCGAAACGATCAAAACGATCGAGGCGCTGGCGGCGGCCGGCGTCGATCGCCAGCGTATCCGCATCCTGTTCAACCGCGTAGACGTGCAAGCCAGAGATGAATTCGAAGCGATTTTCGCCTACGAAAAATTCTCGGCCACTTTTCTGGCGAACCCGGACGCCCGGGTGCTGGAAAGCGAAGTGTTCGATCTGCTGGCCAACAGGCGCCTGACCATCGAAGCGGTCTTGGCCGACCAAAACGACTACCGGCGGCAGCTTCGCGAGACCGATCCGCACGATCAAGAGCAAATCGAACGATTGAGCGACCTGATCGCATTGCGAAGCCTGGCCAGACCGGTCAATCGGCAGCTCGACCAGGCTTTCATCGCGCTCTTTTCGTAGGCGCGGCCATGCAATCCGAGCCCGAGAACACGCCGCCGCCACGCTCCAAGCTTGAGTACATGTACCGCGATCTGCTGGTCGAATGTGATCGATTGTTAACGCGCAACGAGGCGTTGGCCACCCAGATCCGCGACACCGCAATGAGCTTGGGGGCCCTGCCCACCGTCCTACGCCAATCAGCATCCACGATCGCGGTGCAGGCCAGCAGCCAGGCCAATCGCCAGATTCAGGATGCCACTCAGACACTTGTGGCGGCCGATCGAGCACTGCAACGCGCGCATCAAGCCTTGCATCGGGCGAGCCTGCGAAATGCGTGGTTCGTGGCCTGCGTATCGGCTCTGTGCGGCCTTGCGGGCGGACTACTGAGCGCCTTGATCGTCGTGGTGTTGATGCAGGGCTGACCCGCCACCACGCGGAGCATCCCCCCCTGAATTAGCCTTGGAGAGCATACATGGCCCCCGATCTCCGCCGGCGCATCATCCGATTCGCGCTGCTTATTCTGCCGCTATCGAGCTGGTTGCTCACGGCGATGTATCTAAGCGGCACCTCGCCACGTTCGGTCAATTGGCTCTTGGTGTCACATTGGCTGCGCGCAACGCCTCAACACACAGGCTTGCTCGCCGCCTTGGCCGCCGGCGTGGTGTTGAGCTTCCTGCTGGCTTTTTCATTAAAGAAAATTTCGAAAAGCGAGGGTTTTGATGGCGCGGGGTATAAACGCTACATCCGCGGGACCCAAGTCGTGTCATTCAAACGGTTGACACGCCTGTGCATAGAGCGCAACAAGCGTCAAGTCGAGATTGCTGGCGTACCCATGCCCACATCGGTTGAAAACCTGCATGTGCTGCTCAACGGCGCCACGGGCTCGGGCAAGTCCGTGCTATTACGGCCCTTGATTTATTCCGCGCTCAAGCGTGGGGACCGCGCGGTCATCGTTGATCCGAACGGTGACTTGTACAGCAAGTTCGGCCGCTCGGACGACGTGCTGCTCAATCCCTACGACGAGAGAACTCAGAAGTGGATGTACTTCAATGAGGTGCGGGCCGATTTCGATTGGAAGCGCCTCGTCTATTCGATCGTGCCGTTAGGCGTTGACGCCAATGCCGAAGAGTGGAATAGCTTTGGCCGCCTGCTGCTAAGCGCCGTTTCGCGCAAGCTATTCGAGATGAATGTGCATGACATCGACCAGGTGAACTACTGGTGTTGCGAAGCGCCGTTCAAAGAAATCCAGGCATTCTTGAAGGGTACCGAGGCGCAATCGCTCTTTGCTGGCGCGTCCGAATCGACAAGGGCCTTTGACAGCGCGCGCTTTGTGCTCTCGAACAAGCTTTCCGAGCATCGGGCCATGCCGGCGGGCGGCTTTAGTATCCGCGACTGGATGGAGCACGGACGGGGCAGCCTCTACATCACCTGGCGCGAAGATATGAAGACAGCCATGAAGCCCTTGCTATCGGCCTGGGTCGATATCTTTTGCTCGTCCATTCTATCCATGCCGGAAAGCGCGGTGCGCCGCTGGTGGCTGGTGATCGATGAGCTGGCATCGCTGGAAAAGCTCGCCTCATTGGTAGACGTTCTAACCAAAGGTCGAAAACACGGTGTACGAGTGGTGGCAGGCCTGCAGGCGGTATCTCAGCTTGCCGCAATCTACGGCAAGGACATGGCCCAAACGCTGCGCGCGTGTTTTCGCAACCTGGTTGTGCTGGGCGGCTCCAAGACCGATGCCGAGACGGCCAAGGAAATGTCCACGGCACTGGGCGAACACGAAGTCGCCCGGCCCGAATACACCGACTCGCGCAATCCCGGCGGATCTCGCGGTACGAGCGAACGCCTGGTGCGCCAGACCGAGCCCGTCGTGACTCCGGCCCAAATTCAGGCACTTGCGGCATTGACCGGCTATGTCGCGTTTGCCGAAGACCGGCCGATTGCAAAATTTGTCCTCAAACCGATTTCATTTATCACAAAGAACCCCCCTTTTATCGAGCGCAGCGATATAAGCGTGGGCCGCGCATCGAGCACATCCTGGGGTTCTGAAGACGGCACAACGCCATGGAGCTTCAATGATCTCCCTGCAGATACTACACAAGGGTAATGCCGCGAAAGCCGGTCATTACTACGCTGACCAGAAAGATGACTATTACAGCCGCGACGGCAACTCGGCCCAATGGCAAGGCCAGGGCGCCGAATTGGTCGGACTGACTGGAGAGGTGGCACCAGCGCAGTTTGTCGCGGCGATGCGCGGCGATTTCGGACCCGACGTGCAGTTGTCACGTTCTATCCGAAAGGACGCAAAAGCGCGGGCCGCGATGGATGTGACGTTCTCCGCGCCCAAATCGGTCAGCATACAGGCCCTGGTCGGCAAGGACGCGACGGTGCTGGCCGCGCACGATCATGCGGTGACCAAAACCCTCGAATTCCTTGAAAAGGAGCTTATCCGCGCGCGTCAGAAAGAGAATGGGGAAACGCGTACGGAAAAGACGGCCAACGCCATTATGGCCAAGTTTCGGCACGAAACGGCTCGCCCCACCGATTTTGATGAAGCCGACCCGCAGTTGCATACGCACACGCTGGTGATGAATGTCACGCAGCGCGCCGACGGCGCCTGGGTGTCAGTCAGCAATGAGGAGATCTATCGGGCCAAGCGCATGCTCGATGCCATTTACAAAAACGAAATGGCGACCTATCTGGAAAAGGCGGGTTACGCACTGCGCTATGAAAAGGACAATTTCGAACTCGCGCATATCAGCCGCGAGCATATCGAGCAGTTTTCCAAGCGCGGGATGACGGTCCAGGCAGAACTCGCCAAGATGGGCAAGACCCGCAAAACAGCCAGCCGCGAACTCAAGCAGACGATCACCCTTGCCACCCGCAACGAAAAACGACCGGAGATCACCCGCGACGCGTTAAATGCGGGATGGCAACGGCAGGCACTGGAATTGGACATCGATTTTGGCGCGGCGCGCAAGAACGTGGGGTTTGAGCGTGGCGACCGGGCCATTGTAGATCGCGGCACCCCGGGTGCAGGTAGAGCCCGCGGCTCTGGCCGAAATCCGCGAGACCTTGGGCCTGTTGCGCCAGAGGATCGACATGGGCCTGACCGTGATCGCCGCTATCCCGGTCCGCGAGACGCTGGCGAACCGCTGGTTCCGAGCCAAGCCCCGAATGGCCAGGGTCGTGAGGTGATTCAGAGGCTACGCGGACGCATCGCCGAGGAATGCGTGGACTGGGCCATTCGGCACATTGCCGAACGTGAGTCGGTGATGACCGAAAAACAGATCTTGGAAGCCGCCATGGAGCATGCCATGGGTGCCGGCGCGACGTTTTGGGAACTCAAGCAGGCGATCCACGCCGCGGTAGCCCGAGGCCATCTGGTCCAAGGCGCACCGGTCTATCGTTCCAATCTGCTCCAAAGCAATGAAATTACCCTATCACGCGAGGCCTGGATACAAAGGATGGTCCACGAGGGTGCCACGCTAGACGAAGCCCGTAGAAACGTGCGCCGCGCCATTGCGATGGGCGGTTTAGTGCTCGACGATACGCGATACACCACTCAGGCGGCTCGGGAGCGCGAGAAGCGCATTTTGCAAATCGAGCGGGAAGGTCGTGGCAAGATGCCGGCCGTCCTGTCCCAAGAGGCCGCCCACCGAGCACTGTCTAACAAGGGGCTCAAGCCGGGCCAACTGGCCGCCGCCCAGCTTATCGTAACCTCGGCAGATCGAATCGTAGGGGTCCAGGGCCTCGCAGGCGTCGGTAAATCCCATATGCTCAAATACGTCAAAGAAGCGACACAAGGGACCGACTACACCGTGCGATCGATCGCGCCCTATGGGTCGCAAGTCAAGGCGTTGCGCGTGGTAGGCGTAGAAGCCGTGACTGTCGCCTCGATGCTGCAAGCCCATACCAATCGTTTCGAACTCGACAAAAACACGGTGCTGGTTGTCGACGAGGCCGGAGTCGTCCCGACGCGGCAGATGGAGCAGATCATGCGTCGCGCTGAGAAGGCTGGCGCGCGAGTCGTTTTACTGGGAGACATCGCCCAGACCAAAGCGATCGAAGCCGGGCGTCCCCTGCATCAGCTGCAGGACGCCGGCATGCAAACGGCGCATATGGGCGACATCGTTCGACAAAAGAATCCTGTTCTCAAGCGCGCGGTTGAGCTTGCCGCAGAAGGCAACGCTTCGCAGGCGTTGCACGTACTGCAAACAAAGCTGCAGGCCGTCCAGGAAATTAAGGACAGCCAGGCGCGCTATGAACGGATCGCGGACAGTTATGCGAGTCTGTCTGTTGATGAGCAGCGCCAGACCTTAATCATTACAGGCACGAACGCGTCGCGCAATGCCATCAATAATCAAGTGCATGCCAAGCTGGGGCTCGCCGGCAAAGGGTTTGATTATGCCCTGCTCACACGGATCGATACGACACAAGCTCAACGCCGATCGGCCAAGTATTACCAGTTGGGCAATGTTATCCAACCGGAGCGGGCGTATAAGAACGGCCTCGAGCCGGATGCGCAGTATGTTGTAACCGCCATTGACACCGGGCGCAACCGCATCGCCGTCGCTCATCTGGTAACGGGAGAGCGCATCGAGTTCAACCCATCACGCTCGACCAAACTGTCCGTTTACGATCGAGTCGAAGCCGAACTTTCGGCGGGCGAGGTGGTGCGGGTGACCCGCAACGATGCCAGGCTGGATCTCGTCAACGGCGAACGCTACACGGTGCTCGCGGTCACACCCGGTACAGTCAAGCTGGGCCGGCTCGATGCGGACGGCAACATCCTGCGCGAAGTAGGGCTGATCGGCGATCTGGAATCTCACCCCTTGCACTTGGATCGGGCCTACGCTTCGACGGTGCATAGCGCGCAGGGCCTATCGGAAACCGGCGTCATCCTGAATCAGGAGACATTCAGCCGCACCACGAAATCGGACGTATTCTACGTGGCGATCTCGCGTGAAAAGGAGTGGATTCAGGTCTACACCGACGATATAACCAAGCTGCCATTCGCCGTGTCGCGCACTGAAGAAAAGTCTGCCGCCCTCGATATCGGCATTGCCGCGAAAGTCCATCAATCCGTGCAGGGCTATGAAGCCGGGCCTACGAGGCCGACGCCTCACACCCATACCTTATGATCGGTCAAGGATACCTACTATGGCGCGTGATGTAATGGCGATCCATGTTTTTGGAATCGTACTTAGCTGATTGCGCACGAATGGCCAAACGACGACACCCATCTGCGGAGTTGTCCGGTTTGGGCCAGCGGTACGGGCGGATGATTTTGGCAGGGATCCGAACTGGCGACGACATGAGGAGGTTAAAAATGAATGAAACTTTTGCGATTGAACGCCTCGTGCTGCAGGTGAGAGAGTATGCCAGTGGGCGAGCGACGGATGTTGCGCGAGGGGCTGAGACGCCGAAGCTTGCCGCCCTTCTTCTCCAGAAGTATGGGGCAGGTGTGATCGACGCGGTTGCAACGATCTTCGATAGCCCCCGAGTGGCGGACCCTATTAACCGCGTGGTAGATGAGGAGACGGCCTTAATTGATCCCCTGATATTGCCCCTGTTTTCCGTAGTCCTTAGCGCCGGGATCAGGCAGCGATTTTATATTGACTCGCGTGCCAGCGTTTTTCGTATTCCATAGGGCTGACGTAGCCCAATGACGAGTGTAATCGTCGATGGTTATAGAACGATATCCAGTCCATCACGGCAGCGATAGCTTGGCGATGGGAGCGGAATTTCCGGCCCTCCAGGCATGCCAGCTTGAGCCGCCCAGAAGCTTTCCGTTGGGGAATTGTCCCAGCAGTCGCCTTTTCTGCTCATGGAGGCACGTATCTTCCACGCACGCAGGGTTTGCTGGAATTCATGGCTGCAATACTGGCTGCCTCTGTCACTGTGGAAGATCAGCCCCGCCGCTGGTCGCCGACGCAAGCATGCCATCGTCAAGGCACCCTTGACCAGCGAAGTCTGCATGTGAGGCTTCAGACTCCAGCCCACGACCTGACGGCTGAACAGATCGACCACCGCAGCCAGATACAGCCATCCCTCCTCGGTAGGCAGGTAGGTGATGTCACTGCACCAGACCCGATCCGGTGCCGCGGTGGAGAACTGCCGCTGCACCAAGTTCGGGGCCACGGGTAACGCATGCCGGCTTTCGGTCGTGGCAACATACCGGCGTTTGGCCTTGCCACGAATGCCGTGCGCCTGCATGAGCAATCGGACACGTTCCTTGCCCACCCGCAGGCCGCGACGACGCAACTCGTGATAGACGCGCGGCCAGCCATATTCCTCCTTCACCTCGCGGTGAATGGCTCGGATATGTACAAGCAGTCTCTGATCGGCAATCGGGCGGACCCAGGCACCTTCCCGGAGCGTTGCCAGCCGTAGAATCCGCTTTCGCTAACAGACAGCACTCGGCACATCGCTCTCATAGGCCGATGGCCTTTCATTTTTTGAATCCAGGCGTACTTTGCAGCGTGTCCTGCGCAAAGTACGCCGCGGCTTTTTTTGCGATGTCGCGCTCCATGCGAAGCTGCGCAACTTCGGCGCGCAAGCGGGAAATTTCCATTTGTTCGGTACCCACAGAGGCAGTAGAGACTGGCATTTCCATACCGCCCAGCTGTCCTCGGCGCTGCTGGCGAACCCAGTTGCTCAGGCTGGCCTTCGGGATACCCAGTGACTCCGCCACCGACCCGATTGAGGCGCGCCCGCCAATACCTGGCGAACACTTTCCTCTTTGAACTCCTGCGTGTACTTTCCGCGCTTCAATGTATCAGACATTTCTTACTCCTTGGTTCCAATTTAACTGGAACTAAGGACTACGTCATTCAAGGGCAAGCTCACCCCTCTGGCGCGAGCATAACCGGCAGCGTTGGGCCGGTCGGCCAGCCGATATGGCAGTACGCAGCTAAATCGGGATGGCGATTCTGCTATATCGGCCAGTGTTCCAGGCAACGGCCTCCGATAGCTGGCGGATATCCCTGCCGGGCCGTGGCCACTGCCTGGAACACTGGCCGATCAAACAGAAAATAATTGATAATCGACTACGACACGGAGAATGGAAATGAACCCGACTCACCATGATTTCACCAGCGCGCTTGAGTACCTGGCATCCATCGAGCCAGATCCCGCGACCTACGTTGAAATGGACGAGTACGACACAATCATGGCTCCTTACGAGGCCGAGATTCAAAAGGCTCATGCCACGATTCGCGCATATGGCGAACAGATTGCCCCACAAGGGCTGGACCATATGCATGCTGTGCTGTACGGTTTCCTTCAGGAACAATCGGACCCGATGGTCGAATCTGTTATGCGCACTACGGTGAACGCGCTATGGAACGGCTGCGGGCTATGGCGAGGATAAATTTAGCTGGCTCAGATGTCGGCCCAACGTTGTCCAAAAGGAGAAATTTACACAAGGGACAGAGTAGTAATTACTATGTCATAGCATTGGAAATGCAGACTTCATCCTGCATTCGGAAATTTATATGACTATCGGGCCGCACTGTTTTCGGTAGTGTCGCGGGGTGTTGAACTTCCAAACCTCGCTACGAAGCCTTTTAACACCACCGGCTTAAGAGAGAGCTTCTTACTGTCACCCAGGCTGACGATTTGCACCCGATCTCCGACCTTCATTGTTTTTGGATCATATTCTTTAAAAATATATGCATCGTCATACTTCCTAACCAATATAAATGTAGGTTGATCATCAATCACCCATGCCCTCGTATCGAGCTTCGCCGTCCAATATCCTATTGTTCCTACGAAGAGAAGAGCAACAAACCCTAACGCGAACGGTCCAAAATAAATACTGGAAATGCGCTCTGCGGTCTCAGCTATTTCTTGGCCATCCTTCAATGCCTCCGCAACTTGGGGCGACAGTCTTTTACCTATAAAGCCGTTTTCACGAAGGCCCCAACTTATTAACCCTAGCAACGGCCAAATTAGTGCGCCGGCTACCACATAGAGCATTTCCTTCCTGAAGTCGACCATCCAGATCATCAATGCGACTGATCCGACTAAAAAAAAGAAAAGCATTGCGTTTTTTATTGCTTTATTCGGTGAAGTGCAAACGCGATCACTCGAGCGGCAAATGCCCATGCAAATGCAAAAGCCAGTGAAAGCCAAAGGGTGGCAGCGAGAACTCTGTATAGACTAATACTGATGACATCATATGGAACGTCATAATAGGATAAATAGCCGGCCTCAAATGCAAAGGCGGTGAGAGAGCCAAGGAACGGGACAATAGCTAGTAATATCCCTTCGCTCTTTAGCCTCTCGATTACAACTTTGTTTGACATACGGTTTTTGTCCGTAGAATAGGGAATGGTCACAAACAATGCATCCACGCCGAATTTGGTCGTTGGCTTCCCGGTAAGTAGAGATACGAAATTCTCCGCCTTCGCATTTCGGATGGTGCGAAGACGCTACGGTGATTTACGTACCTGGCCGGTGGCCCCCGCTACTCCCTTATCCACCTGCACCGTTCCCGTGTCAACATCATAGGGATCTCCGTTCACGACCTTTCGGAAGAGATCAACGGCGGCGTCCGTGTACCTATGTGCTAATTGAGGTGACTTGTGCCCCGGCTTAAACGCGATATGGTACTTATTGTCCGTAGCAGTGACATCAAAACCCTTCACGTCTTTAATTACCTTGATGATGTCCCGCACTTTATGCCACGTACCGTATCCCAATTGCTGGGCGACCCCAGTGATTGCATATTTGTAATCGATATTAACTTTTGACGGATCGGTAAGAGATGTGACACCAAACAGCTTCGCAAATGAAGCCCCGGACTCGACCGCATGCTCCAACTGCTCGAAGTTAATTTCGACATGCTTCTTGGGGATATCCGATCGGATTAACTCGACAGAGCGCGCCATCAACGATCGCAACAGTTTCATATTAACTTTTTCTAAGTCGCCGGCCTGGCCGAATGCTTTGAAGACCCATTCAAACGACTTTGCAGAAATGCTCTTGATGCGAATATTAACGTCAGGAGCTACCGAAATAACCTTGTCCCGCGCCGGGTACGATCCGTCATTGATATCGGTATCCCATTCCAGTATATATATGTTGCGAATAAGCTGAAATTCGGCACGAACCATACGGTCGACGTCATACAGAATGGTCTTAATGTTCGGGTCGTCGGCGCGATAGCCAATGAACAATAGGGGATGTTCAATGAAGTATGTCAGTAGTTTGGCACTGAGGTACTTGTGATCTTCGTCGAAGCGTCGGTAGTCTGACTCATTGACGACCAGCGACTGGGGAACAGTCTGGCAGCCGTGGATCTTGAAGATCTCGCCGATCGACAGATACCCCTTGCGCATAATCTGCTGACCGACGATCGGCTCGTATTCCGGGAAGAGCGACTCCATGACTTGATCATAATTCGTCGTGATAATCGCGTGGGCGCTAATGTTCTTGAAGGCCTCGATCTCCGCATCGAGTTCGGGTGAACCATACGACCCTTCAGCGTCAGGCCCCAGGCCCTTCAGGAGCTTGCCGATCGCATGCTTAATAAAGATGTCAGATGGAGCATCGGAAGTGTAGTACTCAGCGGGAAACGAGGCTTTGCCCTTGCCCCATGCCCATTCGCGGTAGAGATCAGAGAAGACGCTGCCGATCTTCTTCAAATCGCCGTTATTCGCCTGCTTGTAGTAGGCAAAGTCCTTGTCGATGGCGGGACATTTCTTCGCCAGTTGCGTCAGGAGCTCCTCCCAATTTGGTCCACCCGCGTATCGCTTGGAGAAACCCGAGCCGACGAACAAAATTGGCTGGCATTCGGCGTCGGCGAGGACTTCCGCGATATCGGCGCCGACCTCTTCTTGGTATTGCTTGTAGTCCATTGGCACAGTTGTTTCCTCCTGTTGCACAGTATGCCCTTTTTCTTTCCCGTTGGCGATGTCGAACGGCCAGCAAGCGTGGCAATAATGAACGCGAGGATTAACGTGTGCGTCTACAGCGTCATTTGTCAGCCCATATACCTGGAAAAACCGCTACGCCATCAAGGACGCATCGGCACCCGTGTTTCCTTATTTCGGTCCATCGATCTTGCGACTTGCCTTGATGATGGCTTCGAGATCAATATGCTGATCGCGGATTTCCCTGAAGCGCGCCTTAGTCAATGTCGGGCGCGGGGTTTCGATCGCGAAGTTGGTCGCGGCCGGCGGGTTGGCCAACATCGGTATTGCGGCGACAGTGCCAGCCTGGTCGGTGGCACCATGCGATGCTGTCCTTGTCGGATGAACTCCAATGTCTTCGGCTGGAAAGAATCCTTGTTTCTTGCGCCAGCGGTGCAGCGCTTGGCGCAGGGAATCGGGCTTGATATCCAGGCCCTGGCCGCGCAAGAGGTTGGCAAGAGTGGCATACCCGACTTTTCTTTTTGCCAGGATCTCAAGCATGGGCATCACGGCTTCGAGCTGCGCGCGGCGGCCGAGTTTTTGCCAATCGGAGAGTGTTTTTTCGAGGGCGTCGAGCAAGGATTGCGGATTGTCCATATTTGTTCGGAATCTGAACGTTAGTGTCACAAACTATATCGGAACCGTCCGTTTTTGTCGATGCAATGTCACGATTCAACTGCAAACCAACGTTTTTGTCGTGATAACGTACGGAATTGTCCGCTTTTGTCACAAAGCATCTGATCTACGGCTTCGCGGGTGCCTTGCTACCCCTTTGTAATACACGTAGATCGTTTATCCATGCGGCTTTGCGGGCATGTTGTCATACACGATCCAGAGCAGCCGTCTAAGTAAACACAATTATATCAATGAGTTACGGCACCCGTAGGGTGCGTCCTGTGTGGGTGGCTTAAGGGGCGGAATCCGGTAGGATTTGACCCCGCAAGCCACCCTGCCCTTAAGGGGCATCGTCGCCCCATGGGGCCCCACCAGGCGCAGCCTGGTGGGGAGGCCGACGCCACAAGCAAAAGCCATGCAGCCAACGTCGCAACGCGAAACCGTAGCGCACACCGGACGCCACCATGCGCTCGGGAACATAGGCGCTGCGGACAGCAGCTGGCAACAGGGTGGTACGGATGCGCGGGGGAGAAGGTCTGCGATGTAACGAGGGATAGAGGCGATGAGATGAACGAGCAATGGATGGGCAGAAAAAAGCCCACCGAACGGGTGGGCGGCGCTATACACGCGCCAAGACACAGCGAATACAGCCGCTCACTCCATATTCAACGATCGGCATAGCCGCATCAGTTCGTCGTGATACCTCGCCTCTGCTACGTCGGCTGGCCAGGGGCTCCAATGAGGGCCGCGATACCGGGATACCAAGGGGTCCTGATCCAGCACCGGGGCCATGATCCCGAGCACATCCACGACCTCCCGTCGCTTCCAGCCCACGCAATGGACGGCCTCACATGCGGCCGCCACGTGGTCGGCCTCCTTGTGGAATATGTAGGCCGGGCCCGACCAAGCAGGGAGCTGATACCGTTGCCAGATCGCATTTACCAAACCATGCTCGATGATCTTGAAGGGCTCACCCAGGGCTTGTTTGAGCGGGGAGATGCAATCGAAGCCCAGAAAGGCTTCCTCAGCATCGTGCAGAAGCTCCCGCAGTTCTTCCACAGCATGCAGCGGTTCAGTGCTTTTCTGGCGCCGAAGTTCAAGCACTAAGAGCGAATGCTGGGCCACCGATAGCGGCCAGGGCCAGCACGATTCACCGCCCCATCGGTATGTCCGTGACAACCGCACCGAAAGATCGCTGTGCTCCCAGTCGTGTGGGTCCGGGTTCATAAGATCCAGCCGCTTGCCCGACGGCAGCCGCATCCAGGCCCGGACTTTTGTGTGTTCTTCTGTCGCCTTCATAGAGGTCTCTCCAAATCAGAGCGGTCATGTTCAGCGCCGCCTTCACCCGCCGCGTCGGATGGCCCCCGACACATTCTTCCAGTGGTAATAGTGGGTGTACGTTTCATAATGTGTTCTGCCGCTTATCCACTTCGGAAGCGAGTTTGCCATTGTCGTACTGATGCATCATCGACAAAAGCCGAGCGGGATCATCCGCGCCGGTCATGGCACGCCAGCGAACCAGCAGTTCTCCTTTGACCAGCCCCGAGTAGCGGCGCAAGGCCGAATGCGCTCGATGCCAGAGACGGTTTTCGTAGAGACGTTGAGCCCTCATTCGGTACGGTTTTTTAATGCGGATCATCGCCCCGCCCTCCCCGCCGCTGCCTCCAGTTGCGCTTCGGACCAAATTTCGCGGACCCGCCGCTCAAGCACCTGTTGTGCTTGCTGCGCCTGTTCTTCGATCAGTTCGGCCCGCCGGCGCAAATCGCTGGCCGTGGCCAAAAGGTTAAGGACACCATCGCGTTGCCGCAGAATTGACGCGCCAACCTCGGGCAGAAATTCCACCGCCCGCAAAAATCGGATATTGACCATGATGTTTCCTTGTCCAGTAATCGGGCTGGGCCGTCCTGGCCCAGCCCTCCTCAATTACGAGGCGACTGTTTCTACCTTGACCTGCAAGATCGTCGGCAGCCAGCCCTTGCCGGCGAGCAATTGTTCAGCGCTGGCGGCTGCTTCGATTTTTTTCTGCTTGGCGATCGGTTGCGCCTGATCAGGCCCCAGCGCTTGAGCGACCGCGCCCGAGATTTGGTCTTTCGACACATGGGCGAGATAACTGTCGGCGGTCGGCTTCCACCACTGCGCAATATCCACGCCGGTTATCGTAGCCAGCCGGTCCAACGCCGTCGGACTATCGGATTCCTGGTGCTGGACACCCTGCACACTGACAGCCAGCAGGTAGGCCAACAGGTCAAGCAAGCTGGCAGTGTCTTGCGTCAATGCCCAATCCAGAATGGCTTCACTCAATTGGCCGTCCTCATCCAGGGGCAGCGTATCCAGCCAGTGCTGCCGATATTTCGCCAACTCAATTCCCGCCTTGCTGGCTTCGAAGTCCGGGGCATGCTGGCTGATGGCCTCTTGTTTAACGCTAATGCCCAGGCCATAGTTACCGTATGCGAAGTAGCCCCATCCCAAGACATTGCGGGCCAACTGCGCGACCATCACGGCCAAGGCGATATCGGGTTTCCCGGCCAAGTCGGCCGCGACGATGCCGACTTTGTTGGCAGTCAGTTGCCGAACCAACCGTTCCGAGTGTGTTGGGCGGGTAACAGCTGCTGGGAGCGAGCTTGCGATGCCGTCCTCGCCGTTCGCTATCGCCGTCTCATTGGCCTTGATGAACTGTTTTCGATCTTTAGGATCGATCAGCCCGCGCTCGACGCGCACTGCGCCGTCCGAACCTATGCAAATGCCGACGCCGCCAAGCTCTTTTGCGGTCGCCGGCCAAATTTGAGCATTATTGGAAATCGCCTCGCGCTCTTCCGACAGCGAGTCATGCTCTTCTTCCAACCTAAGCCATTCGTCATCGTCGTCGCCGTCCTCCTGGGCGAGCGCATCCATCCTGACGGAAATCGCATCGATCTTCTTGGTCAGCGCCTTGACCTGCGCGGCCTGCGCCTTGGTCAGCTTGCCCTGTTGCGCGCGGACGCGGCCAAAGTTGTCCCAGAGTCGATCAGTGGTTGGCTGTACGTCAACCCATGCCCAGCCCTCTTCGCGTATCGGCGCGGCAGCCGCTTGCAGTTTGTCTAGGGCCAGAGTTTGGAGCAGCTTTGTATCTTGCAGGTACGTGCTTTGACCATCGTCCTGAGCAAAAAGATCCTCAAAGCTTTTGCCGCCGGCTTCGTGATACGCCTCCAGCCCGACAAATCGCGCTAGGGCGTGGGCGGCGGTGACCGTTTCTGCCGCCAGCCGCCTGCGGATCGTGCCTGGGTCTTTCCTATCCCACGCGTCCAGCCCTTGCCAGAGATCGCGCTGACGGTCCTGATCCTCGCAAACGGTGAATGCCATCAGCACGTCGAGCGACATTTGCTTGTCACGATATGCCTGAATGAGTTCCGGAGCAACGCCAGCGAGCCGCAGACGCCGCTTGACGACATTGGGTGCCACGCCAAACCGGGCTGCTACGTCCTCGATGCAGCTGCCCTGCCCAACCAATGCGGCAAACGCATCAAATTCGTCGGCGGGATGCATATCCTCGCGCTTGACGTTCTCGGTGATCGATGCCTCCAGGGCGTGATCGTTGTCGACCAGCTCGACCCACACCGTTTGATTTTGGGCCCAGCGTCCGTCAGCGAGCAGCATTTGTATCGCCCGCAGTCTTCTGCCACCGGCCACCACCTCGAACACGCCGCGCTTTTTGCCTTTGGTGACGACAAGATTTTGCAATAGCCCTTGCGCCGCAATGGTATCGGCCAACTCTGCCAGAGGCATCTGTCCAGGTGTTTTGCGGGCTTGGTAGCGGCTGGACAAAACGAGCTTCCTTGCTTCGATCTGAAAATGGGTAGTCATCGTACTTACTCCTTTTGCAATTGGCGTTGGTCAGCGCAGAAACGGCGAGGGTTGAACAGGCGGAGCATCGAGCATGCGGCACAAAATACCGAGTTCTCGAATCGTCATCGGGGGAAGGCGTAGGGCCAGCCCTTGGGCGTGAGCGCTGCGCACTTGCTCGGCAAGTTTGGTAAGATCAAGATTCATCGCTATAAGCTCCTTTCAATGGTTGGTAGCGGTGGTCGCCTCTGGCCGGTTGCCGCCGACCAGGGGCGTTTTGGTATCAGCCCTTTGAGCTGTCCGGGGCGTGATGTAGGAAAGATTGCGCTGGACTACCTGGGCGGCATCGCCCAGGTCACCGGCGTGCTTGCCGATTTCCCGCTCTATGGCTTCGAGCGTCATGTCAGCGAAACGGGCGGCGTAGAGGCCGATGGCGCGCAGCGCAAGGTCCGCTGCGTCGTGATCGTCGTCGATTAGCCGTGTGATGAATTCGGGGTAGGTCCTGGCCGCCGCTGCGCGAGCCAGAGCCAGTTCTGCGACAATCGGCGCGACAACAGGCCGCAAGCCATGCGCGACCAACTTGCGCATCGACGCATTCATGACACGCCAGAAGTAGGTGCGCACGGCCACGACCACAAACCGTTTTTCGCGGCCTGCGGGCGCTACGCGCAGCAACAGTCGTACTACATGGTCGGGTTCAATGGTTGTGCTCATCATCTGGCTCCATGGGCGGCGGCGAACGCACCGCCGCCTAATAGGTCGTAGGTGCTAGAACGGAATGTCGGCCGTTTCGTCGGCAACAGGTTGTGCAGCAGGTCGCGCGGTGGCTTTTGCGCCAGGACGCTTGCCTTTGCCCGACGCTGGGGCTTTGGGTGGGGGGACATCGCTTTCGCGGTTCCCCAGCATTTGCAGCTGATCGGCCACGATATCGGTGCTGTAGCGGTCCTCGCCCGTCTCTTTATCCTGCCACTTACGTGATTTGAGACGCCCTTCGACGTAGACCGGCCGACCCTTTTTCAGGAACTCGCCAGCGATTTCGGCCAGACGGTTGTAGAACACCACACGATGCCATTCGGTTTCTTCGCGCTTTTCGCCGCTGATCTTGTCCTTCCATTGGGAGGTGGTAGCAATGGATATATTGCAAATCGCTGCGCCGTCGGGGGTATAGCGCACTTCGGGGTCGCGCCCGAGGTTGCCGACGAGAATGACTTTGTTAACTGATGCCATGGTGATGCTCCTTTGAAAAAGTGCTTGCGCACGAAATGGTTTCTACTGCTGACCGGGCCTGAAGATTGAAGATTCTTTGTCCCGGTTCGTACCGTGGTTAGGTTTTGCTTTGTCTTTCGCGTTTTGCCGCCAGTCCTGTGAGTTGTGAGTTCCATGCCCGTGCCGATCTGGATCATGCAAGGACAAACGTAAAGGGGACCGTGGAATAAATAGGGAGCGCGAGCGACCGGTTTATGCCGCGAAAGCCCCTTGCAGTGCCGGACTGGAGTGATACAGTCGGCGTTTTAGGGCACGGTACTCATGACTCACGTTTTGGACCAGGCATGCGATGACGTAGGCCGAACTGCGACCACGGCCCGCGCGGCGAGCGCGCCTACCCGCGCCTTGGCGCGGGTCAAACTCGGCCGAATGGCCGCAGGCAAGCAAAGCGCGCAGCGCCGACAGGCGCGGCAGTTGCAGAGAACCAACCAGCCTGTGAAGTTTACGAACCAGGCCGATCTGAGTAACATCCAACTCTAAACGTCACCCACCCATTGCACCGGTATGCTGGTCACCTATATCTATGTCTATAAGTTGAACAACGGCTGCTACTACGTAGGGCGAACTACACGGCCGCACCGCAGGTACAATCAACACGAAACAGGAAAAGGCTCTGCATGGACGCGCCTGCACGGCGGCGCAGTGCTGGTCGAATGCATCCCAAAGACGGTCAAAGATGAAGATGAGGCCGACGCTGCCGAGAACATAAAGACGCTGCAACTCATGCAACGATATGGCTGGCAGAAAGTCAGAGGTGGGTGGTTTTGCGGCGTCGATGAGGTCCAAACCGAAAAGAATCTCCGACACCACGGCGTCTTTGACCTTGTTGCTTTCCCCCCGCCAAACCCGCGAATTCGCTGAATCGAAGCTCCCTATGCAAGCGCAAGCGCGCAGCGCCGACAGGCGCGAAGGCGTGAGGATCAAAGCCCGCAAGGGCCGAGACGGGAGCGCATGCGGCTGGCTCGGTTCACGCGAGCCGACTGGCGCTCCTGCGCCAGCACGCCCAAAGCGTTTCAAATTAGTCAAGTTCTTGTCTCTATTACCTATTAGCCTATTCCCGTTTATCTATTGATTGGGTACAATATTGCTCATCGATCAATTACCGAAAAAAGGTGCTTTATGGCTACCTCTGACACCATCGATCACCACACCCTGACCCGCTTGGTCGAGGCTGGGGCCGTGCGCGGGGCGACCGTCATCGGCCAACCTGGCGGCTGGGGCGTAGTGGTTCAATATGGTAAAACGCAGCGGGCCGTGGCTGCAAAGCGCGGGCCGCTGCGTGTGTGGCGGCGTTTCGAAACGCTGGCGAGCTACCTAAAGGATATGGGCCTGGACCACTACCAGGTGGACGCGGTGAACTACGCACCGCTAGCCTTGATGGAGTCCAATCCAAAACGCCCGGACGCAGCCGATCGGATGCGTCGCGCCCATGAGGCTGCTGCGTACGACGAATGGTTCCGGGGCCGGGTGCAGGCAAGCCGCGATGATCCCCGGCCCTCGATCCCGAACGACGAAGTCAAAGCCGAGTTTGCCAAGCGGCGCGAGGCCCTGCGGGCAAAGGCCACCCGATGAATAGCCGCGAACACTCCCTAAGCGCAGACGCGGCCGAAGGTATGGCCTGGTGGACCGCGATGCCCGAGATGAGCAGGGCCGCCTGGGCGGTGTTTACGGCCGCAGGCGTCGTGGCTAATATCCGGGTTGAATACAAGTGTCCGGGCCGCCCGGTCCTGCCCCCAGCACGATTCGTTCAATGAAGCCGGCACGGGTTGTATGGCGACCCGAAGCTATCGCTGAACGCGTAGCCATCATGGACTACATTGCCCAGGATAGCCCGCTGGCTGCGATTGATTTGGACGAAGAAATCGAAGTCAAAGCGGACGCGCTGCTCAAACATCCGACGCTATATAAGCCTGGCCGCATAAAAGGAACGCGGGAAATGGTGGTGCGCCCGAACTTTATCGTGGTCTACGAGCTCGACGGCGCCGACGTGGTGATTCTGAACGTGCTGCATGCTGCGCAGCAGTGGCCGCCGGGCGTTTCGTGAAGCTCCTTCATGGACAGCAATCCTGGCGGCGAAGCTGCCTTGCTCAGACCTTTCACCAACCTACGGCGGCGGTCGTCTAATTAAACAGGCTATTCGTAGAACGCTGTGGAAATGATAAGTTCATGATAGATTTAGAATTGGAAATTTCCTGTGGAGTGGACAAATGAACCGAGCCGTGCTTAAAGCAGCGCTCAATGGCGATATAGCGAATGCGGTTACCGCAGCCACTCCTGGCGGCATTGAGCAACAGGAAACGAAGGGACAGCGCGCGTTAGTGGAAAGCACAATGCTACCTAAGGAAATTAGAGAGGCAACCCGCGAGCAGCTGGCTGGAATTGGTTTTCAGTTCGGGGAGGACGTCGATGAATTGTTTGTTCGGTGCAAACTGCCTTCCGGTTGGACAAAGCGAGCTACAGAACACCCTATGAACTCCGAGCTACTGGATGACAAAGGGCGCCGGCGGGCTGGAGTTTTCTATAAAGCTGCCTTTTACGACCGCCGGGCGAACATGACCATGGAACCGCGCTTCTCTGTGCAGGTGTTTGGTGACGGAAAGGACGAAAAGCACAGGCATGCCTCAGTGATGGACGGCGATGCCATCGTTTACGACCTTGGTGAGTGGCGCAAAGACGACTACGCGCTCTACAATAAACTCAGGTTATCCGGCGAGGCATGGCTTGCTGCGCATTACCCCCAGTGGAAGGACCCGCTTGCCTATTGGGATTTGCAGTGCTCTGGCGAGAATTGACCGACATTCTTCAACTCCCAGGCCGCCTCTCCACCGGGAGGCGCATCGAACAGGCCGAGTTCATCATTGAGGCCAAGTACACAATCCCCGCCGACTTCTGCGTCAAGTGCGGGATTGTGGGCTGTCTCTACCGACACGGCGCCAAGTCTACCCAATACCGTGACAGCCCAATGCGTGGCATGCCGTCGGTACTTGAAGCCTCTGTTCAGCGTGACAAGTGCGGTGAGTGCGGCGAGACCTTCCTTGGCGAACTCCGGAGTATAGACGCCTCCAGGCGCATGATCGAACGGTGTATCCAGTACATCAAGGGTGAGATTCCACACGGATGGCCTCCTTGGCAACGGCGCGATTTCTACATGATTTCACGAATAACCATTAAAAAAGCGTCATCTGGCTGGCCCCCTTCTGCCTGGGGGCACCTTCGGCTTTGCCGGATGCCGGGCTAGCCGCCACGGCAGACGCTTGGACCAGAGCGCGCGCGCCGTTCTGCGCGTCATTGGCACGCAACTTGGCGCCCCAGCCGCCCAGGATGTGTGCCGGCGTGTACCAGATGGATCTGACTTCGTCGGCCAGTGAATTGCCATGAATGACGGCCGCCGGAATGTGCAGCAATGCGCATTGGATATAGGTCATATGCACGCAGCGCTGGTCGATGTCGATCGCGGTGACGTGCATGCACTGTTGATAGTTAACGCCCTCTTCGGCCAGGACCTGCGCGGCGGCGATCATTATGCCACCCGCGCCGGCAGTTGGCTCAAGCAGCCTGAAGCCGCGCTTCTCAATCAGTGGCTTGGCATCGGTCATCGTCATTTTGGCCATCAGAAGCGACACTTCGTAGGGCGTGAAGAACTGCCCGGCGCCGGCGTTGCCAAGATCAAGCATCATGTAAATGCAGCCCAGAATGTCCGAGAATGTCGCGGCAATCAGCTGCCCGTCGTCATCAACGTGCACGTGCCTCTCAAACGCCATGACTAGGTGCAAAAAAGCTTCCACCAGCAAGGTCAGCTCGTCACGGTCATAGTGTCCAACGATCTGAAGGTATCGCGCCTCGCGCGCGTCAAACTGCGTTTGGTCAAGGCGCGCCAGCGTGATCGCCGAGATTTCAACGAAGTCGGAGAAAGCCCGTTCGATGCCGTGCCGACGCGATACGGATTGAATGTTCTTGACGACGCCGCGTTGATGCTCTTGCGCGGTGTTCAGAAATCGTTGTTGTTGCGCCTTGGTGGCCATGATGGTGTGCTCCGGTATTCAGGGCGGAATTGCCCGGAAGTCCCATGGCATGGCGCAGCGCAGCGTTTCAAGGGTCCAGAACGGCCGGATGGCCGCAAGGGCTGCCCACGGCAGCGCGCAGCCCTTGAAACCGAGAACGGCATGACACACTGACCGGGACCAAGACCGCCCTACCCTGTGTCCCGGTTTGTCGTCCTCTTCCCCCCGCGCGCGACGCGCGGGGCTCTGTCGGGCGCCGTCAGGCGAGCCCACAACAACACAGCCGCAATCTGCCTTGAATGAGGAGTCATTTCTTATGCCCATCACATCGGATGAACGCCATGCGCAGACCTTGAGTCTGCTCAATGAGGTCTTGGCCTATCTGGATCGCCTGCCTCATGTACCCATCACGTCAGCGTTTATTGCCCGTATCAGAAAGCACTTGGACGATCCCGCCATCAATAAGCTGGATCGGCTCGCGCTTGAACGCCGTGGTGATGCGGTGGATGCCGCCGGAAGGGTTTTGGTTCGAGCAGTCCTCAAAGGCGATGCACTTACCCTTTTCGTGCCCCGACCGATACCGGAGCAACTTTCAGAAGCTGGCGGCGTCCTCGTGAACCTGGCATTGGCCGAGCCGGTATCGGCGCGATAATGGGCCGCTCGAAACCCATAGCGCTCCGCCCGTCCGGGGTACGCGTAGCGATGCGGTTGTGCTATCGCGCAACGAGCCCCGCCGTGCGCGCAGGCGCGCCCGATTCCGGGCGGGCCAGCCCGTCGGCCGTCGCCTATGCCCCTGGCTTGGCCAGCACTCTGGCGGCCAACTCGGCGAGACCACGTCTCCCGCCGCGATCGCGCTCAACTCCGCCTGCGGCAGGGTTTTCAAGGAAGCTCGCGGCCCTGCGATCCAACTACAGGGCTGCCATGCGCGCCCAGTGGGCGTACGTCCGGATCAGTTGGCGACTTCGGGCCGGCAAGCTTCCGCCGGGCGAGATGGCCAAGTTCGTGATGGCGCACCATAGGGATGCCCAAGCACGTTTGATCTGTTCGGTGACTACGCCACGGCGGGCTATTTGCGCAACGTGGCGGCCGAGAAGGATCTATCGTTCATTAAGCGGGTGGAACACCAGTTGTTCCGGGCTCAGCTTCCCAAAGCGCCACATTGTGCTGTGCCACTGAGTTGGACCGACAATACATTTTCTTGACTAAGAACAATTATTCCATTATTCTGGAAACATGGAATCTAAAGATGTAGTTCAAGCCCTAGCTGCCCTCGCTCATCCATTGCGTCTCGAAGTCTTTCGAGCGCTCGTGGTTGCGGGAGGTAACGGCCTAACTCCAGGCGTCATCCAAGAGAGATTGGACGTGCCGCCGGCGACGCTATCCTTCCACCTGAAGGAGCTGGCTACAGCTGGACTGGTGACTCAGGAGCGTGCGAGTCGCAATCTGATCTATCGAGCAGAATACGAAAATATGAATGCGCTACTCACATACCTCACCGACAACTGCTGCCAAGGGGTGCCGTGCACCACTGACACGGTCAGCGATACCTGCAAGTGTTGACCTTTCCATAGGAGTACACCATGAAACGATTTCACGTCCATGCGCGTGTTAACGACCTAGAGGCGAATCTTGCCTTCTACTCAAAACTTTTTGCCGCTAAGCCGGTCGTCGTCGAGCCGGACTATGCTAAGTGGATGCTTGAGGACCCGTGTATCAATTTCGCAATATCTACGCGAGGTAACGCAGTAGGTGTGGACTATCTAGGGTTTCAGACTGACGAGCTGGAAGAATTGGCGGAACTAAAAGCCCGCGCCCGCGACGCGGATATGGCCCTTCATATGGCCCTTCTTGACCAAGGTCGGACCAGTTGCTGTTATGCCCGTAGCGAAAAACACTGGGTTACTGACCCCCAAGGCATTGCTTGGGAGCACTTCCATACGCTCGAAAGCATTCCTGTATTTGGCCAGAGTACCGAGCAGCGTGCGCCAGCAGCTAGTGCTTGTTGCGTCTCATTAACTCCGGGCAAGCCGAAAGGAATTGACAGTGAATCCACCTCTACCTGCTGCTAAAGGAGCCCATATTGGCTGACAAGACTTACAACGTGCTGTTCATTTGCACTCACAACTCTGCACGCTCTATCTTGGCCGAAGGGCTCATGAACGAACTCAGCAAAGGCCGTTTCAAGGCGTTTTCCGCGGGGAGCGACCCCGCGGGCCAAGTCAGTCCGTTTGCATTTGAGACACTGAAGTCACTGGGTATCCCAACGACCGGATTTCGCAGCAAGGGTTGGGAAGAGTTCGCAAAACCCGATGCTCTACGCATGGATTTCATTCTCACGGTTTGCGATAAGGCAGCGGGAGAAGTTTGCCCTGTCTGGCCAGGCCAACCGTCCACCGCACACTGGGGCGTTGCTGACCCAGCGGCATTTGAAGGAGCTGATGACGCAAGGCTTCAGCAGTTCCGCGCCGTGGCCATCACCCTTACGCGTCGTATCGAGCTCTTGCTCTCGTTACCGTTGCATCGTTTGGATGCGCTCGCCATTAAGCATGAAATTACAGACATCGGCAAGAAGTAAACAATGACTCTCAATATACTCATTCTTTGCACACACAATTCGGCACGCAGCGTACTTGCTGAAGGCATGTTCAACCACTGGGCCGGGGTGCTCGGTAAAGATATACGTGCATACAGCTCGGGCAGCGCGCCTAGTGGTCGCATCAATCCTCATGCGTTAGCCGCGTTGCAAGCCGCTGGCATAGATACCGAGGGCTATCGTAGTAAGAGTTGGGATGAGTTCACGGGTGAGGCTGCGCCCGAAATACACATCGTCATTACTGTTTGCGACAACGCGGCTGCCGAGCAGTGTCCCTATTGGCCCGGTAAGCCTATAAAAGCACATTGGGGATACCCTGACCCGTCGAACGCCCCTGAGGCAGAAAAGGCCTTCGCCTTTGACCTTACACGCCAAGCCATCGGTTATCGCGTATTGCAATTACTTGCCCATCCGTTGGCTGAGCTCGACAGCGCTGAGCTGCAAACCCTACTCATCAGCATTTCTCAGAATTAGTTTGTCATGACTGCTTCTACATTAACAGCTGAAAGCTCGGCTAAGCCCGGCATTTCCTTCTTTGAGCGCTACCTGACCATCTGGGTAGCCATTTGCATCGTGATCGGGATTACTCTGGGGCAATTAATGCCCGGGTTCTTCCGGGATGTCGCTAACCTCGAAGTCGCAAAGGTGAACATTCCGGTGGGTCTGCTCATTTGGGTAATGATTATTCCGATGCTGCTGAAAATCGACTTCGGCGCCTTGACTCAAGTAACTTCTCATTGGCGAGGAATTGGCGTCACGCTCTTTATCAATTGGGCGGTAAAGCCCTTTTCAATGGCGTTGCTCGGGTGGGTATTTATCCGTCACGTTTTTGCGCCTTACCTACCGGCTGAACAGCTTGATAGTTACGTGGCTGGACTTATTCTGCTCGCGGCGGCACCGTGCACAGCGATGGTTTTTGTGTGGAGTCAGCTTTGCAAGGGTGACCCATACTTCACACTCTCGCAAGTAGCGTTGAATGACGCCATCATGGTGGTGGCCTTCGCACCGGTCGTCGCCTTGTTGCTTGGGCTGTCGTCCATTACGGTTCCATGGGATACGTTATTGGTTTCAGTAGGGCTCTACATCGTGGTCCCGGTCATCATCGCTCAAGTTTGGCGCAAGAGGCTCCTGGGTCGCGGTACGAACTACTTTCAAGCGGTGACGTCCAAGCTCGGACCCCTTTCTATTGCGGCGTTGCTGCTGACCTTGGTACTGCTCTTCGCTTTCCAAGGTGAAGCCATCCTTGACCAGCCGCTGATTATTGTTCTGCTTGCCGTACCTATTTTCATCCAGGTCGTTCTCAACTCCGGCCTGGCCTATATGCTCAATCGAAAATTGGGCGTGAAACATTGCGTTGCTGGGCCCTCCGCCTTGATTGGGGCCAGCAATTTTTTCGAATTGGCCGTTGCCACCGCGATTAGCCTTTTTGGCTTTCAGTCCGGTGCAGCGTTGGCCACCGTGGTGGGTGTTCTGATTGAAGTTCCCTTGATGCTCGCCGTTGTGGCCGTGGTTAACCGCACGCAAAATTGGTATGAAGCAGGTCAATCTGCTACTTAATTACTCCTATGTCTGAAATCACTTATCTCCAAAATCCTAAACTGTTCCCCGCGCTCGATGAAGCGCTCTTTGAAGCGCCTACCATGGTTGGTCTGACTGCTCGAGAGCCGTCTCGTCATAAGCCACGTTTTCTGATGCTGTATGGTTCGGTGCGAGAACGTTCATACAGCCGGCTGCTAACTTTTGAAGCTGCACGGCTCCTCGAAGCCATGGGCGGCGAGGTCAAGATTTTTGACCCAAGTGGCTTGCCGTTGCCCGATGATGCGCCAGATACCCATCCTAAGGTGCAGGAGCTGCGTGAGTTGGTACAGTGGGCCGAAGGCTTCGTCTGGACCTCTTCGGAACGCCATGGCGCCATGACTGGCATCATGAAATCGCAAATTGACTGGATTCCTCTTGCTATGGGAGCGGTGCGTCCGACCCAGGGTAAGACGTTGGCAGTCATGCAGGTGTCGGGAGGTTCACAGTCGTTCAACGCATTAAATCAAATGCGAGTACTTGGGCGCTGGATGCGGATGGTGACCATCCCTAATCAGTCTTCGGTTGCGAAAGCCTTTATGGAATTCGAGGAAAATGGCCGCATGAAACCGTCCAGTTATTACGACCGGGTGGTTGATGTCATGGAAGAGCTGTTCAAATTCACTTTGTTGACGCGAGACGTCAGCCCTTACCTAATCGACCGTTACAGTGAACGCAAAGAGAGCGCCGCAGAACTATCCTCGCGCGTGAATCAACGGTCCATATAAAGCTATTTTGCGTTGTTCGTGTTGTGCGGGACCCATGGCAGATATCAGCGCGGTGGTATGTGATTGGGCAAGCCGAGCAGAGGGGGGCTTATATAACCAAGGGGCGGTTTGCCGAGCTTTTCGTGTTTGATGGCGGCATACTCATATGCCTCGTGACGCAGGAGACTTATCCAGGTTTCACTCGATATAAACACATAAAATATTGAGTATGAATATCTGGCGGGTGTTTCAGGTTTTGCCGGACAAGGCTATCGTCAAAGGCAATGTGTATTTTTGCCATCCGCAGTCGTGCCATCGTGCGGATGAGCAAGACCTGTCACTGGCGCAAGAATAGCAACGTATCGCTACGCTGCCGGGCTTGGTCATGGGGATGTTTGCCTATGGCCACCCTTTTCTTGATGGCAACGGGCGCACCATGCTCGTGGTGCGTTCGGAGCTGTGCTTTCGGGCCAATATGTCGGTCGACTGGACTCAAACCCAGAAAGCCCGCTAACTGCGGGCGCTGACCCAGGAGCTGGAAGACCCAAAGGCGGGCTACCTGGACGATTATTTGCGTCCGTTTATCGGCAAGCAGATACCACGTCAGCAGTGGCAGTTATCTGTCGGTGAGCTGCCGGGCCTTGCCGGGACGGCTGCGGCACGAACGAAGTCACCGCAGTACGCAGATCCGCAGGTGGCACAAGGCTATCGCGATTTCGAGCGTCGTCGGGGGTATGGGCTCGAATAGGTCGAGGCCAGAAGCGCCGGCCATCCAAACTTGATGCCGGCGCTCGCTGCTCGAGCTGGCGCGGCAAGCGCACCGATCCGGCTTCGCCTAAAGCAAGCCGTGCGCGCCAAATGACAGCGTTTGATTGCCCGCCACCAATATGTGGTCGAGCAGGCGCACATCGATCAACTGCAATGTGTTGCGCAGGTGCGCCGTTAGTGCCTTGTCAGCCTCGCTCGGTACAAGCGCTCCGCTTGGGTGGTTGTGGGCGATGATAATGGCGCCCGCATTGGCCTTGAGCGCGATCCTGGCAACCTCTCGCGGATAAACGCTCGCTTGCGTCAAGGTGCCTCGAAACGGTTCCTGATACTCGATGAGCTCATGCTGTGCGTTGAGCAGTACCATGCCGAAAACCTCGTATTCGAGTGCCGAGTTCAGCTTGAGGCGCATGAAGTCTTCGACCAGGCCCGGGCTGTCTAGCCGCACATTGCGTGGCAGCGCCTGGTCGGCAATCATGCGCGCCGCCGTCAAAATATCCTGATCGCGCGCCTGGACCAGCTGGCCCGCGGGATCTCGCAAGAGCAAGGCGCCGGACGGAAATGCGTCGGGGCCGTAGACGGTAGTCGAATTAAACAAGGGAAGTTGCATAGTGTTCTCCTGTGTCTCGGGGCGGGATTGCCCGGACCCGGCAGGGACACGCCGCAGCGCAAGCGATCAAGGGTCATAGACGGCTCACGGCCGCAAGTGCTGCCCACGGCAGCGCAGCCCTTGAACGCGAGAACGGCGTGACACAATGACCGGGCAGCAATGCCGGCCTTTTCTGGAGAAATTGAGGTAATTGATAGGGAGAAGGTTATACTGATTGCCATGACAGCCACTACCGGTTTGAAGTTATCTGCAAGCGAAGTCGCGGTGTGGATACCAAGCTCTCACGAACGAACACTCGCGAGATTAGTGACCGCGTGGCCGTTGCAGAATCTCTCTTGCAATGACGCTTAATGCCTAGCGGTCGGGCACGACAGCGGATAGTAGTAAGGATCGCTCTTGCGCCGGTACCAGTCTTAGCCACCGGAGCTTCCCGATACTGAGCAGGTATTCAAGACATCTTGGAAAGCAGACGGTTGATTGCTATTTTATTCGGAGCTCATCCGGGTACATCGGCCACTGTACCGCATGACTGGACGAAACATGAGGCTTAGGTGATCGGGTGCAGCGGCGACAGCAAGCACGGCGTCAGCATGAACAAGGCAATAAGTGCATTGAGCGCACGCCAGGCGCGGGGATTGCGAAATACTGGCACCAGCGAGCCTATCCAGAAATTGGTGGGTAAGGCATATTGTGCGAGGTAAACAGCATGGATATGCCAATAAAAAAGAAACGTACGATAGGTGCCCAGGCGGCGGCCCGAGGGCCATTGCCTGAGTTGCCCCAGAAACTGCTCGATGAGCTGCTCAAGGGGCCGATGGCGCCCGGAGAGGTTTGGGGCCTGATGCTGGCGTTTAACAAGGCGATCATCGAACGCGCCATGGGCGCCGGGATGAATATGGACCTCGGCTACCGACCCGGCCAGGCTAAGCCCCCGAGCAGTCCAATGAACGCCACGGCGCCAGCGGCACAGCCATTATCACCGACCGGGGCCCCGTGAGTATGGATTATCCGCGCGACCGCGATGTCAGTTTCGAGCCGATCTTGATTCCCAAGCACGAACAGCGCTTTACCGGCTTTGATGAATGCACCTGTGTTGTCCACGCGCTTGCCGTTGAGCAACGGGAGAACGGCGTCAAATACGGCGCCGCCGACAACTTCAGAATAGACGTCAATACCCCTCGCGCAGGTGACGGCCATGGGACTGACCGCCTGAAAGCCCTGTGTCCAATGGACCGCTTACTTTGAACCAGCCTTTGAGGAAATATATGAGCTGGTATTGCACATCGTGATTCTGCTGGCCGAAGCTTTCTGAAAACAGCGAAATCACTCGAATTACGTACGCCGTAGTGATTTCGTTGGCTTCCATGGCAACCCCTTAGTCACGAATGGAAGAATAACTACGAAGCCATCCCATTTTGTATTCATTTTCGTTGAGATGGCTGACCGTGAATTGCCGGCTCGTCATGAATAGCTCCTTGAGCCAGCACTCCTATATCAAACTACGAAATTTTGGGAAGCGAAAGAATTTTCATAAAGATGAATGGGTACTTTGAAGCCGACGCGGCATCGAACTGATCAGCTCCCCTTTTCGTCATTTGGGGGAGCTGATCAGCTTATTGCCGTGAATTATGAACCCGAGAGCTTGATCTCTGCAGGCGCGGCCACCGAGCCATGAACTATATGCAGATACTGGCGATGGCGCTCGTATTGATCCAGGACATCACCGATAACATCTTCACGGCTCCAGCCCATAATGTCATAGTCTTGACCGCCCTCTCGCAGGAAAACCTCGGCACGAAAGAAGCGACGCTCTTCCTCGTCATTAACTTCGTCTGGAGTCAACACGGGCCGGACTTGCTCCAACGGCCACACCGCATAGCTAAAGTCCATGACATCTCCCTGGTGGAGTACTTCCAGACGAATTTCATCGTTTTCGCCCTTCTCGTACACCTCAACCTCGTAGTCCTGCTGACGAAGTTCCTGCGCTACAGCATGCATAGCGGGAAGCACAACATCATTCATGAAAAACAACACATGCTTGCGCTTGGGCATCATCACCATATTGCGCAAGCGTCGTTGCCATGACTGACCATTGCTTAATGGCTGGGATCGCATCACAGTCTGATAGCGAATACGCTGCTTAGTGGCATCTAACTTAAGCGCCTTGAAGAGTCCCCATATCGAAAACAATAAAATGACGGAAAACGGTAACGCGCTCGCGATAGTAGCAGTCTGAAGTGCCTTGAGCCCGTTGGCCAGTAGAAGCGCTATGGCGACAGCACCGATCAGCAACGACCAGAAAATACGCTGCCATACGGGAGAGTTCTCGGCACCGCCTGACGCCAGCAGATCGACGACGAGCGCGCCAGAGTCAGCCGAGGTAACAAAAAACACAACCACCATGATGATAGCGATGAAGGATGTAATACTGGCCAACGGCAACTGCTCCAGGAACAAAAATAAAGCGAGCGAACTGTCTTGAGCGACGGCTTGCCCAAAGTCCTTGATGCCGTCGATCAGAATGAAATGAATCGCGGTGTCGCCAAAGACGGTCATCCAAAACAAAGTGAATCCTGCGGGGACCAACAGCACACCACGTACAAATTCGCTTATGGTGCGGCCGCGCGAAATACGAGCAATAAACAAGCCGACGAAGGGCGACCACGCGATCCACCAGCCCCAGTAAAACAGCGTCCAGCCGCCAATCCAGTCATTAGGCTCGTAAGCATACAGATTGAACGTTTTGGTCACGAGGTCGGACAGGTATGAACCCGTGTTTTGCACGAATGTCTGCAATATGAAGACAGTGGGACCCAGTATCAGCACGAACAATAACAACAAGACGGCCAGTGCAAGATTCGTTTCTGAGAGGATGCGTATACCGCGATCCAATCCGCTTGCAACGGAGATCGTCGCCAGCGACGAGGCGACGATGATTAGTATCACTTGCATGGTGACGCTTACTGGCACGCCAAACAGATGATTCAGGCCACTGTTGATTTGTGCAACTCCCACCCCCAGCGATGTGGCGATACCGAAAACCGTACCAATGATGGCGAAAATATCAACAGCGTGTCCGATAGGGCCATGTATTCGATCGCCTATCAATGGGTAAAGCGCTGACCGCAGCGTTAGCGGCAAACCGTGTCGATAGCTAAAAAAGGCAAGGATGAGCCCGACAATGGCATAGATCGACCATGCATGCAGGCCCCAGTGGAAAAACGTTATTCTCATGGCCTCGCGGGCCGCATCCACATTGCTGCCTGTACCAACGGGTGGACTGAGAAAATGCATGACTGGTTCGGCCACGCCAAAAAACATCAGGCCAATACCCATTCCCGCCGAAAACAGCATGGCGAACCAGGTGACGCTTCGGTAATCCGGCTGGCTGTGATCAGGCCCCAGCTTGATGTCGCCATATCGGCTGATCGCCAAGTAGACGACAGAAAGCAATATGATCGCCACCGTTAGAATATAGAACCAGCTCAGTTTCTCGAGTATCCATGATTGAACCATATTGAACACGGATTCGGCAGTGGCCGGCGCAAAAACGGTCAATAGCACTATGACCAGCATAAACGCGGCCGAAGTGATAAATACGGGTGGATGTAACGTTGTTTTCATGGATGCCTCTCATTACTTTCGCCCACTCTGGTCTGATGGCGCTTTTTTGATGTTGAAAACCTTAACCGACTTGGCCATTGAAAGTGTGATTTCCAGTGTAACGCAACGAGTGCTGCGTCAACGTATCTGGCTAATCGGCCCTGCCCACCGCTTTGAATCCTTCTTCGCTCAGATCATTTCGCGGAAATTGCTCGGTTTCGTAAAGAGTTAACCGTCATGATGACCCCCCTAAAACACGTGACCTTGCCCCGGTTTCACGTACAGCAGGAATTGTTTAAATTCTTACTGTACGGAGAGTGATGATGAAAGAGAAAAGTATTGGCAAGAGGGAGTACACCGAGGAGTTCAAGGTTGAAGCGGTTCGCTTGGTGGAGTCCGTTGGCGTGAATGAAGCAGCCCGAAGGTTGGGTGCTCCCACGGCCACGGTGGGCAACTGGGCTCGTCGGGCGCGCAAGGAAGGTTCTGCGACGTCGGTGGCCCTACCTGGCCTGTCTAAACGCCCCATCTCAGAGCTGGAGGCCGAGAACAGCCGACTGAGAAAGGAGCTGGCAGAGGCGAAATTGGATGTTGAAATTCTAAAAAAAGCAACGGCATACTTCGCCAAGGGATCGCGATGAAGTATGCCTTGATCGAACAAAACCGCGGCCATTACGCAGTTAGCCGTTTGTGCCACCTTTTGTCGGTATCTCGTTCTGGTTACTGCCAATGGCGAACGCAGCCACCGAGTTCTCGGGCTAGGGAAAACGCGTCGCTCGATGCTCGAATCGCAGTGATTCATCGTTAGAGCAAAGGCAGCTACGGCAGGCCCAGAATCATACAGGCGCTGCGCCAGCAAGGCTTGCGTGTTGGCAGCGAGCGGGTACGCCGCAGTCTGTTGCGCCAGGGTTTGAATCCGGTCTACAGACGCCCTTACCGGGTCACAACCGATTCGAACCACAAACTGCCGGTTGCTCGAAATGTGCTCCAGAGGCGCTTCGATGGCTGGCATCCGAATCAGGCGTGGGTAGCGGACATTACGTATGGTACGCCCAGACAGCGTAGCCCGCCCATACGGGGGTAATGCTGCTTGAGCATGTTTGGAATGCATTACCTGGAGAAGTTGATGGAGCAGTACCAGGGACATGCCCTTTCTCTGCTGTGAGAGGAAGTGAGCCGAAGCGGCGGTGACTTGCCGACACTGGCAAGGTGACGTAGTCCGTGGGAAACGGGGCTTGCGGCGAAGCGGTTACGCCAAGATGAGTCTCTCGGCTGAGCATGGGACGGTTGAGGAACACGAACCTGTTAAATCGCATCTGAGGGTTGAAATGTCACCCCTGCCCACACCGCTTTACGGGTAGGACGCGAATTGTCGTCGGTCACACGTATGGCCCGGCGGCACGAAGACTGTCTGAGTATGTATGTCCGACAGTGTGGAACTACGGGGAGCGCGCAGCTAGACCGTGGTGTTTGCGACGACTTGCGACAAGCAAGGATAAAGACTGCGACAGGCAACCTCACCCATGCGTTGAGTCCAGCATGTGAACTGGGGAAGGCTTGCACAAATGCCAAGGGAGTGTGCCCCCCGATGATGTGCGGGCTGGCGGAGCCCGCGTAGTAGTCCGAGGCTGGGAAAACCAGCCACATGGCGAAGGCGGACCGTTTAAATGGTTTGTTGGGTTGATTAACTGACCGTAGTGAGGTGAAGACCTTTGATAATCAGTGAAATGCAAAGCAAACTGGCGACATGGTCGACGGAGGGCAAAGAACGCAAGTTCGATCGACTCCTTAGGCTTGTTGCTGACAAGTCTTGGCTGAGTGAAGCGGCCCGCATTACGCTGGCTTCCAGCGGGGCTCGCACGCCGGGCATGGACGGGGTCGATAAACGCATGATGGAGGCACATCTCCATAATGAACTATCGACGATACGCGACGGCCTGTTAGCGGGCTCGTACAGTCCGCTGCCCGCACGACGCGTGTATATACCGAAAGCGAACGGCAAGCTCCGACCACTCGGCATCCCGAGCCTACGGGATCGGATCGTGCAACGGGCCATGCTGATGGCCATGGAGCCGATATGGGAAAGCGATTTCCACCCGGCTTCCTATGGCTTCAGACCGGCCCGTAGCGTCCATCATGCGATTCGTACGGTGAAGCTTCAGTTACAAGACGGTGGTGAACAAAGTGTCGCCGGACGCTGGGTTATTGAGGGCGACCTTGCCAGCTACTTCGACACCGTGCATCATCGCCTGCTTCTGAAGGCGATTCGTAAGCGGATCGCCGATCAGCGCTTCCTTGCCTTACTCTGGAAATTTATCGAGGCGGGCTGCGTTGATCGCGATCTGTTCCGTGCTTCGAGCGAAGGCGTGTTCCTCAGGGCGGTGTCATCTCACTCCTGTTATCCAACATCATGCTGCACGAGTTTGACTTGTGGATGGAAAGGAACTACCTGAGCAAGAAAGGGCGCAAAGATCGGCGGGCGTGGAACTTCGGTATTCTCAAACAGCGTCCCATTGCTGTACGAGAAAACCGGCAATGGAAACCAGCAGTTGCCTATTGCCGGTATGCAGATGACTTTGTTATGGAGAGCCGGATGCGCTGAGAGGTGCACGTCCGGTTCGGAGAGGAGAGGCGTAAGCGCGTGGGGAACACAGATTGACACGCACGCCATGGGCGTGCGTTGTCATTGATCAGATCGAGGGTTGCCAGTGATGCGGCAGCAATTGGTCGATCTGGCTGGCCTTGTGGGTTGGCAGACGCGTGAGCACATCTTTCAGATAGGCATACGGATCGTGGCCGTTTAACTTGGCCGACTGGATCAGACCCATGACGGCGGCGGCCCGTTTTCCAGCGCGCAAGGAACCCGCGAACATCCAGTTCGATCTTCCTATGGCAATAGGCCTGATTTGCTGCTCGATATGATTGTTATCGATGGGCAATTGTCCATCGTCCAGGTAACGCGTGAGCGCCACCCAGCGCTTGACGCTGTAATCGAGCGCTTTGGCCGTCGCTGAGCCGTCGGGCACCAACAGGCGCTGGCCTATCATCCAGGCATGCAAGGCGTCTGTGATGGGTTTCGCGTAATCCTGCCGGAACTGACGTCGATCCTGGCTCGACAGAGACTTGATATAGCGCTCGATGTCATAGAGCATGCCGAAGTACTGCAGGGCTTTACCGGCCAGCTGGCTTTGATGCTTGGCGTGCAGATCGAAGAACTTACGACGTGCGTGCGCCATGCAACCGATTTCGGTAATGCCTTCGGTAAAGGACTTCTTGTAGCCCACGTAGTCGTCGCAGATGAGCTTGCCGCGCCAATCACCGAAGAAGGCGCGGGCATGTTCGCCCGCGCGCCCCTCGGCGAAGTCGTACACCACGCCACGCAAGTCCTCGAAGGCCCCGGGCGCATAAGCCCACAGGTACGCTTTATGGGTTTTGCCACTACCGGGTTTGAGCATCTGTACTGGCGTCTCGTCAGCGTGCAGGACTCGGTGGGCAAGCATCGCCTCGCGCAGTGCATCGACCAGCGGCTGCAGTTGCACACCGCACACGCCTACCCATTGCGCCATGGTCGAGCGCGACAACGCCAAGCCGGCACGTTCGAAGATTTTCTCCTGCCGATACAGCGGCATATGATCACCATATTTGGCCACCAGCACCTGGGCAAGCAACCCGGCAGTGGGCAAGCCCTTGTCGATCACGTGTGCGGGTACCGGCGCCTGGGTCAAGGTTTTGCACTGGCCACACACCCATTTGCCACGGATGTGGCGCTGCACGCTAAAGAGCCCCGGCGTGAAGTCCAGCTTTTCGCTGACGTCTTGGCCGATGCGCTCAAGCCGGCAACCACAGCGGCACAGCGTCGATTCGGGTTCATGGTAGTGATCCGTGCGTGGGAACGAGGCTGACAGGGCGGCGCGTTTAGGCTGCTCGCGCACCGGCATCGGGGCCGTGGCGCGTCCCGCCAATTGTTCCAGCTCCAGTTCAATGGCGGCAATATCGGCGCACACCGCCTCATCGAGCAGGCTGCCTTGCACGCCTTGGAAGTGTTCGCTTCTTTTACCGAACTGGTGCCGGCGCAGCACCGCGATCTCGTGCGTCAGTTGTCCGATCTTGGTGTCGCGGTAATGAATCTCCTGATCCTTGCGCTCGATCACGCTGTCGCGTTCAGCCAGGCTGGCCATCAGGCCGCTGGCCAGCTCGCGCAATTGCTGCGCGGTCAGTTGGTCGAGAGGTTCAGAGGCCAGATCCATAGCCCCCCAGTGTGCCAGAACCGGTGGCGCGCAGCCATTGGCGAAGGCCCGGATTGCCAAGGCGGCGCCGCCTTGATCACTATAAAACGGTAATGATGCCCCCCGGGCCGATACGCTGCCACGGCAAGCCCAGCACCAGCGCGTCCACCTGCTCATGACTTAATGCCACGTAGGGCGCGTCTGGGGCGCGTGGCCACACGAAGCGCCCCTGGTTCAGCCGACGCGCCGCCAGCCACACGCCCACGCCATCGTGCACCAGCACCTTCATGCGGTTGGCGCGCCGGTTGGCAAACAGATACGCATGGTGCGGGTGCGCCGCCCCAAACACCTGCACCACTCGGGCCAGCGCCGTGTCGGCGCCCGCGCGCATATCCATGGGGCCCACCGCCAACCAGACGGCGTCGATACGGATCATCGCATCACCTCGCGCAGCCAGGTCGCGCACTGTTCGGACTGAGCCATTGGCCAGCATATCGAAGCCTTCAAACCGTTGTACTGCAACTCAATCACGATCTCTTCGCGGGCCTTGGCCGTCGGCGCTTCAGGCTCGGGCAACTGAATCGGTATGAATTGCGCAGCCACATCACGCCGCAAAACGGGTACGGGCGCAGGCGCCGGGGCGCCGAAGCGTTCATGCTCCTGAATCCATTTGCGAAGCAGGTTCGGATGCAGATCGTGTGCCCGGGCCACCGCTGCGACGGAGACGCCACGCTGCTGACAACTCGCAACTACCTCGAGCTTGTACTCGTTGCTGTACTGGCGCTGGCGGCGCCGGCCTTCTTGTGCTTGAGGCTCGTAAGGATGCATTACTCCACCTAGTAGGATGAGTTACTCCACCAAGAAAATAGTGGAGCCGCCATCCTCTACGAACTGCCTTCGATCTTCAAGATGGTTTTACCGGACGCTCACGGAGAGGCGGGGAAATAGTTCGACTACGCCTTGTCTCTTACTCTACTGGCCACTGGTCAGGGATGGCTGTATTTGGCTGCTGTACTTGATCTTGCCACTCGTCGGATAGTGGGCTGGTCGATGTCTGAGAGGATTGATGCCGCGCTTGTCTGCCAAGCCCTGAAGTCTGCCTATTGGCAACGAAAGCCGGCACCGGGCCTGATCCTGCACACGGATCGCGGCAGTCAGTATGCCAGCCATATGCATCAGAAGCTGGTATCGCAGTATGGCTTCGTGATGTCTATGAGCCGCAAGGCCAATGCTTGGGATAATGCGCCAATGGAGAGTTTCTTTAAAACGTTGAAAGTGGAGAGGCTTTATCGGGTCCATTATCGTGATCGCCAGCAAGCTCGGCTCGATATCGTGGATTGGATAGAAGGCTTTTATAACCGACGACGCCTGCATTCCTCGAACGGGTTTCAGGCCCCGGTCACTGATGAAGCCATGTTGAAAGCAGCATAACTTGGTGTACGTGGAAGCGAGGCAGGGTCAGAACCCCAAAGGCTCGATATGACCTGCTTCAAGCGTTTATCCAATCGCTTGTCGCCAAATTGGCTATCCGCCAATTCATGCGTTATCCAGGTTCGGTCATTGACGGTATCCGAGAGGTGGCTCACGCTAGGGATTAACGTATGCATGATGCTCTCAATTACCTATAATTTACTTTAACTAAATAATATTCCTAGTTGAAATTGTGGGTAATTGAAAGGTTCACCGGCTTGCAATTACCCACAATTCTTGACGAGCTGCGCGCCCAACAGCAAATCGCTAAGCCGACGCATTCCTCTCCAGATAACCAAGTTGCCCGGAGGTGGATCATGCGTCCGCGCCAGATAGCCGCCAAGCCGGGCCAGGCAAATCAGATATTTTGCCAGACATGACTGCTGCGATAAGGGCTTGCGCCACTGTTGGGATAGCTGGGTCAGCACGAATCTTTCGTCTGTTGTAAACGCTAGCCCTGGTGGCGCTCTGGGCGCCGAGCGATGAATCATGGTGAGCCAGAAGATTCGCCAACTGACGATGCAACACAGCGCAATGAGATTAACGCGCCGTTGCGCCGTGCGCAGCTTGGATTGTTCGATCCGGCAGCCTGATTTCAGGATGTAGTGGAACACCTCAATTTTCCAGCGCAATGCATACCATCGTAGCTTCTCAATCGCCTCGGTCCGCGTGCGCACCGGCATGTCAGTTACCAGCTTCCAGTCGATCGGATCTCGCCCTTTAGGCTTATCCTTTTCTCGCGCATGGATAACAGTAACCGTCAATTCAGGATATCGGCTACACTTTGCGCGCGACGGCAAAAGACGCAATCGCCGAAACGTCAATGCCAACCGTGCCTCGCACACCCGTCCGTTCTTATCTCTGAACTCTACCTTGTGCACGCCCCTGCTACGTACAGTGCGCATCTCCTGCGCCACCGTGTGCGCTGATCGCCACAGAGCCGATCAGCGCAGGTGCGCACCAGAAAGTGTGTACCCAATTTTTGAGCGGCGCAGAATAATTCGTAGATGTCGCTTTCACGATCGCCCACGTGGATACATTGATCCGGACATCTCAGCAATTCTGTTGATTGCTGCACGTTCTGCAACCAGCGGATACTTTCCTTCTGCTCAATCGGTACACGGGTTGGATTGACCTTGCGTTTGAGGGCATTAGTTCCCTTGAATTTATTGCGCGTCCAGAATTTAACAGCAGCTATCCCCAGAGGCAGTCCCTCGGGAGTGACGACAGGGCTCGAATGCATCAATAGGCCGCATATCGTTTTACGCGCCACCCGACTGAGCAGCCCTATGTCACCCTCGTTACTGCCATACGAAATCTCCGTCGTATCGTGCAACACGAGCAATGATCCTGGCGTTGATTGGACACGATCACGTGTGCAGTGCATATGCCCGGACAAAATCGCCCATTCATCAACACGCGGATTCGAAAAGAAGCGATAGGCCGCCTTCGATTGTGCTGCGTCTTGGCAAGCAAAGGGGATACTCGGTTCACCGGCCGTCGTGATCTGTTTGAGAACCTGGCGAAAACGCCGGGCCAAACGCGCATCACAGAACTCGCACTGCGCAGTTGCGCCTTCCTGTTCCGCCCTGGCATCTGCACTGAATCTCGCATTTGATAGCGTCGCCATTCGAATGACCTCCGGGATCGTCCGTATGGCAACAGAATACAACCTACTTAAACCAACTCATTAGAAATCATAAGCAACTAACTGATATTTTTGGGTAATTGCAAGGTTCACCGGATGCTTACCATTTGCCAGCCCCAAGTCCACTAGTTTCAGTACGAGGTGTTTTGTGGCTCAAGGAAAAACAGGATGAAAACGAAAAGCTTAACGCCGCTGTTGCTGCCGGCACTGTGCGCCTACGCCTCGCCGCGACCTGCACCACGGGCGTGGACGATGGAGGAACCGCAGAACTTAATGCTACTGCTCGACCTACTTATAACGCCCTTCGCGCCGGAATAGCTAAATAGCTGGCAACGATATTGGCACTGCAGGCGCTGCTTAGGAAGGCGCGGCTATCGGGCGACTGAGTGCAAACCGGCATCTGGAGACGGTGACGCTGGCCGACGTGAAATTCAAAATATCGTTGTATAAATACAACGACTAGTAAATTATGTAGTAGTATAGTTCGGAACTCCGCAATTCTGGAACCCCAGGTTTGGCGCGGAAACCTTCTTTCCGCCATAGGCTCCAGCATGTACAAGCATTCCCTTTTCTGCGCATTAACATTCAGCATTGTCATATTTTCGTATAGCGCTGGTGCTATCGCCACGCCTATTGCTTCCGGTTGCACCGCCAATGGCGAAACTGTCAGCTGCAGCAATTTGCAAATTACTCTTTCGAATCAAACGATCTCGATTGGAACGGCATCCTCGCCTTCTAATGCAAGCGGAATCATTGGACTTGCCGTTCTTGATGTTTCGGGAATCGAGATTACAAATTACGGAAATATTTCCGGATTCCTTACTGGTATCCTTAATGCTGGAACGATCGATAGTTTCATTAATTATGGTTCGGTGACGGGGGGCTTGGCCACTGGCATTGCCAACTCTGGCACCATCACGGTACTGAGCAATTTTGGCTCCATAACAAACGGGACGTTTCCGGGCCTCAACAACCAGGGCACCATAACCACACTGAACAATCTCCAAGGCGGCAGCACGCCACTTATCATCATTTCTGACGACGCGACCAGTCCTGTTCATACCCAGCTGCCCAAGAATTACAACATCATCATCAAGAGTCCATCGGAATACGGTAAATTAGCCGAAGGTGGCGGCGGCACATCTACAAGTACGATGAATTTCGGCATCTATTCCGATTCCGTCGTGGCGGCCGCCACGTATTCCTCGGTCCTCGATGGCATACTGGCCAGCAATCTGGCCAACACCCAAGGCGTGTTCGGCGCCTACGACTGGTCCCTGGTCAATTCGTCGGGCACTCTTTGGGACCTGATTTTCACGCCCGCCTTCATCCCTCCCGCCACGGTTCCCAATATCGATCGCGGCCTGTCCTTTACGCTCGCCGACATAGGCACCGCCGCTCAGCCGGTGTTCGATGGGGGCAGCCTGACGCTCGCCGCGGGGAACAGCTCCAGCCAGGCGTTTGCCGTGCAAGGCGCCGGCGGCGTCATCACGGCGCCCGCCAACGGCACGGCCAGCCTGTCGGGCGCCTTCTCCGGCGCCGGCGGCCTGACCTTCGAGGGCGCGGGCGAGGTGGTGCTATCGGGCAACAATACCTATAGCGGCGGCACCACGGTTGCGTCGGGTGCGCTGGGCATTGCGGGCGATTCCGCCTTGGGCACAGGAGCGGTTTATGTGGCGGCCCCGGCCATGCTTCATGGCACGGGTACCATTGCCGGCCCCATCACTGTGGCGGGCACCTTCAAACCGGGCAACTCGCCCGGCTACATCCGGGCCAATTCGAGTGTCACGATGGTGAGCGGCAGCACGTATCAGCAGGATATTGCGGGCACCGTGCAGGCCAGCGGCACGTCTCCGGCGGACACGGGCTACTATTCGTTCCTGTCGACGGGCGGGCAGTTTGCCATCGGCGCCGACACGACCCTGAGCCCGCGCCTGGCTGATCTGTTCACTCCGTCCGAGCCCGGCTACGGCAGCGCCGCCTACACGCCGGCGCTGGGCGACCGGTTCCGCATCGTCACGGCCGACGGCGGTATTGCCGGGCGCTTCTCCACGCTGACCCAGCCGGCGCAGCTTGCCCCCGGCACCCAGTTCATCGCGTTCTACAACCTGGCCGACAGCAACAGCCTGGACCTGGCCCTGGTTCCCACGTCTTACGCCGCGACCCTGTCCGCCGGCAATGCCAACACCCGCGCCGCGGCCAGCGCGCTGGACCAGATGCGCGACCTGAATCAATCGGGCGCGGCCAGCGGTAGGCAGGACGAGGTGCTTTACGCCGCCTCGGGCCAGAACGCCGCCAGCCTGGCTTCCTTCACGCAGTCTTTGTCGGGCCAGGTCTATGGCGCCACGCTTGCCGCCGCGCCGCAAGCCGCGCTTCGGCTGCAGCAGGCCGTGGTCGCGCGCCTGGGCGAGTCGCGCGCGCAGGCAGGCGCCAGCCAGGGCTCATCGGCCCAGGCAGTCGCGCCCGATGGCAAGGTCTGGGTCGATCTGGTCTACCAGGGCGGCCACCGCTCCGGCGACGACTACGCCAGCAGCCATTCCAGCAGCCTGTTCCAGGCCGTGGTGGGAACCGACACGCGCCTGGCGCAAGGCGCGACGGTGGGCGGGGGCGTCGCCTTCTCCAATACCAGCGTCTCGGCCAGCCAGGGCTCGGGCACCGTGCAGGAAGGTTCGCTGTTTCTGTATGGCAATCTGCCGGTTCAGGACTTTGTCGTCGATGGCATGGCCAGCTTCGGCTTGACCACCACCGACGCATCGCGCCACAACCTGACGGGCTATGGCGGCAAGTTCAAGGCAAACGACGCCTGGGGCAACAGCGCCTTGCTCAGCGTCGGGATCAGCCGCCCATGGGCATGGCAGGACACGGTGCTCACGCCGTACGCCCGCCTGACCTGGCAACGGGTGGCCCAGTCATCGTTCAACGAGGAATCCAGCCCTGCCGCGCTCGATATCGGGCGCTACACGGGCAATGGCGTGCGCGGCGTCCTCGGGCTGGCCGCGGGCTCGCTGGCCTCGGATCCGCTGGCCGAAGCCTACACCTATAAGGCCTATGCGGGCGTGGGCGCGGATGCGGGCGGGCTGATCCGTCCCCGCCTGGATGCCGCCCTTGGAGGCATTGCCACCACGATCTATGCGCCCACCGTGGGCCGCACGTTCGTTCAGGCGGGCGTCCATGGCACGGCCCGCTTTGCGCGCAACGCCTATGCCTACCTTGGCGTATCGGGCGAGGCCCGCCGCGGCGCCACGCTGGGCGCCGTGAATGCGGGCCTGCGGGTGGCGTTTTAGGATAACGTGCTGCCGCGCCGGATCTCGGTATGCGTCCGGTGAACACACATTGAGTCGCGCTGTGTGATACGAGAAGATCGCGTCCACGATAATTAAGTGGACACGATAATGAGCGCAGACTCTCTTAACTCGAGCCGACGCAGGCGCACCTACACGCGACAGTTCAAGGCCGAAATGGTGGCGCAATGTTTGCAGGGCGATGTGTCGTTGGCATCGCTTGCGGTGGAGCACGGCATGAACCCCAATGTCTTGCATCGGTGGGTCACAGAGCACGAGCGCTACGGACATCACATCTTAAGTGACGATGATCGGCACGAGCAGGGCACAACCGCACTCAGGGTTTCCACGCCTCAGTCCATCACCCCGTTTCTACCCGTGCCTCTGAGTCCAAGCCAGTCACCCGTTGGCAACGAGACCGTCCGTCTGGAGCTCAAGCGTGGTGCCACGACAGTGTGCGTATCCTGGGCCGGTGAGCGCCGCAGTGCAGTGCGCCGAGCTCCTGCGCGAGTGGTTGCGGTGATCCGCATCGACCAGATCTGGCTGGCAGTTGATCCGGTGGACATGCGCAGCGGCATGGACCGACTGCTGGCTCGTGTCGTGGAAGTCTTCGGCGCTTCGCAGCCCCATCACGCCTACCTGTTTGCCAACCGTCGAGGCACAAGGCTGAAGGTACTGGTGTGTGACGGCTTCGGCATCTGGTTGGCCGTGCGCCGCCTGCATCAAGGTAGTGTGCACTGGCCACGGCCCGGTGACACACAGATCGAGCTCTCTGCTGAACAGGTACGCGCCCTGGTCGTTGGCCTGCCGTGGCATCGCTTGGACGAGTATGAGTCGATCGCCCTCTTGTGACCACGGATTTGCAATCCGGTGCAATCCGAATGGTGCGCCGCTCACAGGCATGGCATCATGGCGGTCATGTCTGTGAAATCTGTTCCTAATCTCGATCAGCTTGATGCCAATGCCCTGCGGGCCTTGGCCAGGCAATTGATGGGTGAGTTGGATGAGACCCGCCAGGTGGTGGCCACGCAAGCTCACGACATCCAGTTCAAGGAAATCCACATCCGCAAACTCACGCATGAGATTGCGGTGCTGCGCCGCTATCGCTTCGGCAAGAAGAGCGAACAGCTCGGCGGTGAACAGGGGTTGTTGCTGGAGGACGCGGTCGATGCCGACATCGCTGCCATCGAGCAGGAACTGATCAATCTGGGCGGGCAGCCCCCGGGGCAAAAGGCTGTTTCCCAACCCACGCGTCAGGTCTTGCCACCGGAACTGCCTCGTATCCAAGTTCGCCACGAACCGCACTGCACCACGTGTACCTGCGGCTGCCAGATGCAGCGCATCGGCCAAGACATCACCGAGAAGCTGGACTACACCCCTGGGGTGTTCAGCGTCGAACAACACATCCGTGGCGAGTGGACCTGCCGCCAGTGCGAGATCCTGACTCAGGCACCCATGCCGGCACAGATCATCGACAAGGGAATTGCTACCTCGGGTCTGCTGGCCCATGTGCTGGTAGCGAAGTACGCCGATCATCGTGTGTTACGAACACAGCCTCCATAGCAGTAGGGGGAGCTGTGGAGCTTTATTGAGGATGAGGGATGGCCCCTCGGAGTCGGTTTGCAGGAGCAGGCTCCAAACCACCTCAAGCTGCTTGGGTAAAGAGCCCTGGTGGTGAGCGTTGAGGAAAAGGCGCGGCAAGACTGCGTCAGGTACGGTACAGAGAGACAAATGAAAATGAACCGCGGATGTGGTCTCGAAATGTATATAGATAGCGTCGAAACCGGGCCCCAATGGGGATGCGGGCGGCGAACGTGCGGCAACCATGTATAGCTTGCTTGGTACAGCCAAGTTGAACGGCGTTAATCCCGAAGCATACCTGCGTCATGTCTTGACTGTGATCGCCGATCACCCCGTAAACCAGATCGATACGCTATTGCCGTGGAAGCTTGCCGGACAAGTGCTACCGCTTGATAGGGCTGCGTAATGGTGGCCAAGGTCGTTGCGCTGCAAGGTCAGGCCATGGTGCTGCGCATCGAACTGCGCTACGTTCAGCCGATTATCCACCGCACCATTGTGGTTCCGAGCCGCATCACATTGCCCAAGCTGCACGTCACGATCCAGCAGGCCATGGGTTGGCTTGGTGGGCACGTGCACGAGTTCGTCATCGACGATACACATTACGGCGAACCCGATCCTGACTACCCTGAGCCTGATCTGAAAAACGAAAAACGCGTGCACTTGGACAAGGCTCTGGGCCTTCGTCGCCAGTTCGATTACATCTACGACTACGGTGATAATTGGGCACATCGAATTCGTCTGCTTGAAGTGACGCCCTTCAGCGGCCCGCTGGACTCCCCCTGGTATCTGGACGGAGCCAATGCATGTCCGCCTGAGGATGTGGGTGGGGAACCGGGCTACATGGAGTTCCTGCAAGCCATGTCTGACACCGATCACCCTGATCATTCGCAGATGATGCAATGGCATGGTGGCCCCTTCGATCCGACCGCCTTCAATCTGCAAGAGGTCAATGAGCGGTTGATGCAGGTTCGAATTTAAGGCAAGACGGTACTGACCGGGCCGTTACGGATCTCGACACCCTGGACGAACAGCAACTGCGCGCGCTGGCGCGCAAGCTACGGTAATTCCTCGAACGGGTTTCAGGCCCCAGTTACTGCTGAAGCCATGTTGAAAGCAGCATAACTTGATGTACGTGGAAGCGAGGTAGGGTCACACACCATGCTCTAACGAATGCAGATCGCGCTCGAGGTGTGTTCGCCGGAACGTTACCATGGGGTGGCGCCGAATCATCTGGCGGAACGTTTCGCGGCTCGAAGACGGGCCGGGCATACAGTCCGTTTCGGATCTAACGGATGAGCAGCCCCGAAGACCTTGACGTGGCAGTGACCGCTACCGTCATCGCATGGCTTGGTAGCAGCGACGCTATATTAAGAAGAATATCGCCGCCACGGCGGTGGGCAACAGCGCACCCAATAGCAAACCACCAATTCCAATTGCGCCGTCGTCAAAACCGTCTCTCAGCAATGCTACTCCGGCAGGATTAGGAGCATTGGCAATCACCGTTAGACCGCCACCAGCTACCGCTCCAGCAACGAGCATGTACTTCGAGTGATCTGACATGCCTTCGATTAATGAACCGAGGTAGGTGAGCGCCGCATTGTCGGTAATCGCGGTAAGGCCAAGCGTCCCGAAGAATAACGCCGTGGGTTCGAGGCTTGATACGATTGGCTGAAGCCACCATTGTTGCATGCCGCCCAATATCACCAAACCAGCCAGAAAAAAGCCCACCAGCAGGCCTTCTCTAAGAATCAATGGGTTTTGGTATCTGGCATAGGCTTGGGTGTAACCTAGAAAAAAGAGGAAAATTCCGACGAAAATATTGGGATGGTGGGCCGAGACCACCACCGCAGCAAGAAATGCCAGATGTATCGCAATAACAAAAGCGGGTACCTTAGCTTGGACTTCATTACTACCGTCAGCGCTCGGATCTGATAGATGGGGCCGCAATAGCAGCGTTAGGGCTGTGGCATTGATCAGAACAGCAACCACTGCCCTCCATCCAAAATTGGCCACCATAAAAGCGCTATCCCAATTCCAAGTTGCCGCTACCATTAGTACGGGTGGGGCTGCGAACGAGGTCAACGTTCCACCGATAGAGATATTGACGAAGAGCACGCCCAACGCACCATATTTTTTCCATTCGGGAATGCCCGGGCGAAAGACAAGCGGCGCCAGCATTAAGGCGGCCAGTGTCATCGCGGCCGGCTCCGTAATAAGCGAGCCTATAAGAGGAACCAAAGCGAAACAGAGCCACACATGCGCCACGGCCGTTCTGACGGGAGCCCCCTTTGCTACAGTACCAATTAGTCCATGAACTGCTTCCAAAATCGGGCGAGATGCTGCGATGACCATGATAACGAAGACAAATAATGGCTCGGTGTACTGGCGCGACTCCGCGTAGTCAAGCGCTTCGGCCCCGCCCACAACGAAGGCCATCACGGCAATTAAAACTGCCGCCCACAAGCCGAAAACGATTTCTATTTCCCCTAGCAAGTGAAATAGTCCCGCATGCCTTTGGCTTCGGTCAGCTATCCGCTCGAATGATTTTGCGGCGAAGGTATGTACGAGCGCCAGAGCAAAAAGAGCAGCTGCAATGATATCTATGTGGTTCATGGAGTTAAGTGCCAATTTTTCATCATCTAGTGTTAATACAGAGATTTTTTATAGTGTAAAAATAACACTACAAGTGGAATTGTACCGTTCTACCTCCGTCCGCCATCCGCGATATCCTATACTTCCTGTTGCATCCCCATCTCGACCACACGGTTCGGAGGAATCTTGAAAAACCGCGTACTGGCCGCTGAATTACGCGCCATAAATGCAAATAGGGTTCGCCTCCAGCGCGATATCAGTGACAGCTTGTGCACTACCAAAACTGTCTGCCTCGATAGAAAATAGGAGACTTGCAACGGCTCCAGATTCAGTTCAGGATGCTCTTTGGCCATTTGTTCGAGCATCTGCGGTACGTGGGGATCTTGTTTAAAGCCCCATGTCGCAGTCGCCTGCCAGCTCGACGGGCTCAATCGCTCCAACTGGTATCGTTCGTGGGCGGGGACATAAGGAGCGCCGGCGCTCTGAACAGTCAAAAACAGGACCTGCTCGTGCAGTACCTTGTTGTGCTTCAGGTTATGTAATAAAGCCGGCGGCACCGTATTAACGATCGCGCTCATAAATACGGCAGTGCCGGGCACACGTATTGGTGGATACGCCTCAAGCGATGCCATAAACTCTTTAAGAGGCTGTTGACCGTCTGCCAAGGCCTCATGCAATTTATCTCGTCCTTGTTTCCATGCGAGCATAAGCGCCAATATACTCAATCCAATTCCCAGAGGCAGCCAACCGCCTTCAAGAAGCTTTAGGGCGTTTGAGGAGAACAGCAGCACATCGATCACCAGGAAAACGCTCAGGAGAGCAAACCACAGCGCTCGTTTTGGTCCCTTAGAATTTTTCGGCAGTACCATAAAAGCCAAAAGTGATGTCATTAGCATCGTCCCCGTGACAGCAAAGCCATATGCATGGGCTAGGCGATCGGAAGAACCGAATCCAACGATTAGTACTACTACCGCCATAAACAATAAGCTATTTACGCGCGGTAAATAAATCTGACCTTCTTCACGTACTGACGTGTGTTGAATAACCATGCGAGGCCAATAGCCTAGCTGCACGGCTTGCCGCGTAATAGAGAATGCGCCGGAAATGACAGCTTGCGATGCAATGATTGTCGCAAACGTCGCCAAAACCACCAGAGGAATAAGGCCCCAAGAGGGAGCCATTAAAAAGAATGGATTTTTGATAGTCGTGGGATCGGCTAAAAGCAATGCTCCTTGCCCGAAATAAGAAAGAATCAAGCCGGGCATGACAACACCAAACCAAGCTCGCCGAATTGCCGGGCGTCCAAAATGGCCCATATCGACATACAAAGCCTCTGCGCCGGTTACTGCCAACACGATTGCACCCAACAATAAAAATACTTCCCATGGCGCATCGCCAATGAAGGAGATGGCCCAAAATGGATTAAGTGCGCGAAGGACTTCCGGTGTCTCCGAAATGCGCCAAACGCCTAATACGCCCAAAGTTAGGAACCACAGCAACATGATGGGGCCAAATAACCTGCCCATTGCTCCGGTGCCCCGCGACTGTATTACAAATAACGCAGTCAGTACGATGAGTGCTAACGGCACAACCCACTCATCAAATCTGTGAGAAACGACACTGATGCCTTCAATGGCCGAGAGTACGGAAATAGCCGGTGTGATGACGCTATCGCCATAGAATAATGAAGCGCCGATAAGCCCAAGGATTGTGTATACCCATTTCTTGCGTCCCGACAATCTGCGGATGGCTAGTTCCATTAGAGCCAAAATTCCGCCCTCACCTCGATTGTCAGCCTGTAAAATGCAGACGACATATTTGAGCGAGACAACGATCATAAGCAGCCAGAACAAGAGCGATAATACGCCCAGAACATGCTCGGGATTCAGAACGGCGAACCCCGAAAGGGAAACTTTCATCGCATACAGGGGACTCGTGCCAATGTCGCCGTACACGACCCCCAAGGCGCCTAATAGGATCGCTGTGCTGGGTGAACGAATATCGTCGTCCGTACCGACTGGAGCGTCCTTGCTATTCATTTAGCAATCGTTGCTGCATCAAGAGATTCCACCATTAAAAAATGGCAATATAGCATTGATGACCATATGCAGGGCCCCGCACCCTATAGTTATTTACGCAATTTTCTTCTATCCGGACAGCACTCCCAGCAGGTGGTCCAAGGGGGTGACATGCAGTTCAAGGCTGCGGCGCTTTTCATATGGGTATCGCGCATCGACTCGATCCTGTATTCAAAATACAAAATAAGATGTTCGCCTAAGGAAATCGCTCACGAAAGCGGTACGCGACTCTGTATCCTTTTCGATCAGGCGGGACGCGGGATAGACTTTGGGACAAAGTATGCGACTTAGCGCGAATTCTTTGCAACTCCCCACGAAGGACACTAGCTAATTGGTCTTAATTCCTACTTTTACAAATTCGACTCCTGCCGGGGCTATCTCTCCCCCGGTATTCAGACGTTGCGTATAGTTCATGCGATGAATCAAGTCCGCCCCACCACCCGCCGTGACGACCTCGGAATTATGTGCTCGTAGGCCGTCCGCCGATTCACCACCCAGCTCACGACTCATGAGACCGAGAAATAGGGTCGATTAAACTATCCCGTATGGAAAAAAGCCCGAGGGCCATGCCGGAGAGTCATATTCGACGGATCTCTCTTCGAGCGGGAAATTTTCCGACGGCGGTTCGTTTTACTAAAGGAATTCTGAATGCTGCAAACATGGTTGTGGGCAAGGTTCAAGGGCGTCAAGCGCACGGTGTCGCGCAAGACGAGGCAAGTGCATCGTTTGTCACGTAGAACGATTCAATTTAGCCTGGTTTTGGTGGGAGCCGCGCTCGTCTCCTTCGTTTCGCTGGGGTTTGCGGAACTGGTCGACTTGGCCTTGGCCTTGAATCACCGGTGGCTGCAGGCGGCGCCCTGGGCGGTTTGGCTGATCCTGCCTTTCGGCCTGGCGCTCTTGCGATGGTGGACCCTGCGGTTTGCCCCGAATGCCGGCGGCAGTGGAATCCCGCAAGTCATTGCCGCATTGTCGCTGCCTGCGGATTCGGGCAGGCGCTCGCTGGTAGCCTTGTCTCAAGCGGCCTGGAAGGTGCCGTTGACGTTTCTCGGGCTGATGTGTGGCGCATCAATCGGACGCGAGGGGCCGTCGGTGCAGGTCGGAGCGGCCTTGATGCTGGCGTGGGGCCAGGCATGCAAAGCTCTGGGGGTGCCGCTGAAGGGGATTCATACAGAGGAACTCATTGCGACTGGGGCGGCGGGCGGACTGGCGGCGGCATTCAATGCCCCACTGGCTGGCGTTATCTTTGCCATCGAGGAATTGGGGCGCGGCACAGCCTTGCGTTGGCAGAGGCTTGTGCTGATTGGCGTACTTGCCGCTGGCTTTATTGTCGTCGCCTTCGCCGGCAACAACCCATATTTTGGGGAATTTACGGGGCAGGCATTGACGCATGATATGCTTGGCTGGACGTTGTTGTGCGGCGTGGCTTGCGGAGTGGGAGGCGGACTTTTTTCCTGGCTGCTTAGCAAGGGGGCCGCTTCATTCGCCCCATCGATCTGGCGTGGTTGGATACGCAGGCATCCGGTATGGCTGGCTTTCATCATGGGGCTGATTGTCGCGGTGCTGGGAACGCTGACCAACAACAGCGTGTACGGAACGGGCTACGGCGTTGCATCTACCGCTTTGGCCGGACAGCAATTGGAGTCAGCGGGGTTTGGCCCGGCCAAGTTGCTTGCAACCGTTGCGTCTTACTGGGCCGGCATTCCAGGGGGGATTTTTACCCCGGCCCTCACCACCGGGGCTGGCATCGGCGCTGAATTGGCGAGCTGGGTGGGGGGCGTGGCGGATCAAAAGGTGCTTGTGCTGTTGTCCATGGCCGCCTTCCTGGCGGCCGCGACGCAGTCCCCATTGACGGCAAGTGTCGTTGTCATGGAAATGACCGGCAGCCAGCCGATGCTGTTCTGGCTGCTGGTCTGTTCCCTGGTCGCGTCAATTGTCTCACGCCTATTTTCGCCCCTGCCCTTTTATCATCATTCCGCGGGTCGATTCAGGCAGCAGGTGCGCGAGGTGGATCGAGCCCAGGCTAAATAAAAGTCATCCTCTATACTGCTACGTATAGAGACGGCGAGACTGATACCCAGCTTTTTCCATTCGCTGATTTTGACCAAGAAACGCTTATCCAATTTCTCGATCAAAACAACTCGAAGCTCATAATCAGGAGCCACCTTCTTGAGAAGGGCAAGCGGGGCAGTGTATTCCCCTAGCAACTCATTATTTATGACGACAGAGAGACGCTATACCCGAGCCTTGCCGAGCAGTTGGCAGATACGAATCCCAGACACCCACTTGCCCTAGCATGGACTGTAACTTACCGGGCGTACTACCCGATGCGAGGCAGCACTGCAGCCCGATCAGTTTGATGGAGACCAAGGCCTGCCTTATTTCTGGTACTGGACGCAGTTCGTCGCGAAAAGCCAGACCCAACGCCTGCTTATATTGATCCGGCAGATCGGGAGGCAAGGTCACGCCATATTCGAGTTCCAAAGACGCCCACATGGCCTTGTCCGGGTCACCTGCAAAGCGCCTGGCAACATCAGCGGACGTTATGGCAATGCCGAATTTCGTCAATACGCGGACTTGAGCTTGTGCGACGATCATTTCGCTGTTAATCAGGACGCCGTCACAGTCGAAGATTACAAGGGTCGGATCAGTCCTATGGGGCTTGCCGGCTTTTTATTGGCTCGTGGCAACTCAACATTCTGACTTCGTGACATATTGGCAGATGGCCGAAACTGAGGAGACCAAGTTTACTTACGTCGCAGCAAACCTGTTGGATCGAAGTTATCTGGGCATGGTCAGCTTGCTACTGCTAATGGACCAGCCGGGCATGCCCGCAGTAAGGACTGGTACTGGATCTTGTGCTCGCCAAGCGATGATTCCCGGCGCCGTTGCCCGCCAATAGCGTTCGCCGGGCCGTATGGGCCATGCGTAGAGCCAGCGCCCAGTCAGAGTATCAATCGGATTTAATTGGCGGTGGATAACTCGATATCGCCATTGCGGTCGTTGCTCGATCGCCCGGACTCTATCGGCCAAGCGCTCAGGCTGCCGATCTAGAAAATTAAGCGCGCTCGCGCTGATCAGCACCGCGCCGGGTTGGGCGCTAAGCTCATCAAGCATGGTCTCAAATGCTAGCAACGCCAACCGGTTCACCTTGTCGCGATCAGCCTTTTCGCCCAACAGCTTTATGCCCCGCGGGCGTTTTCCAAGCAGCCGTGGCAAGAGGTCGGCCCAAAAATGCGGCGGATACCCTCCCACGTGGCTGGACCAGGTGTAATGTCCTTCTTGCAGGTAGAAGATGCTGACACCGTTATAGCGTGCCAAATAACGCATTTGCCGACGCTGAATGATACCCATGATGCCTAGGCACGCCAGCATCGCCGCGCAAAGGAACAAGGCTGTTAATTGCGACCCCCAGATGGTCGTGGCCATGGCGGCGACGGCGAAGCCCCCCGCCAATATGACCGCCGCCTTCTTGACATTCAGAATAAGCAATGCGTTCCCCAAATCCGAGCAATTCAAAAGTTTAGCGGCTAAACACAACGCCTAACGCCGCCAAGCCCGCTGCCGCCAGGCTGGGCCCAAAGGGCAAGGGCCGATCGGCCCGCCCTGCCCTGCGCCGTGCCATGGCGGCTCCCCATCCTGCGATACAAGCGCCGAGCACGATCCAAGGCAATAGCGCAACACCGAACCACGCGCCTAAAGCGGCTGTCAATTTAAAGTCGCCGTATCCCATGCCGTCTCGGCCTATGGCCCATCGATGTGCGCGATTGGCCGCCCAAAGCAGCAGGTATCCGGCCGCGGCGCCCAGCACTGCACTGCGCAAAGGGGCGATGAGCCCGTCTAGATTGAAAAGCAGCCCCACCCACATGAGAGACAGGGTCAAGGCATCCGGCAACAACCCGGTTTTGATGTCGACCCAGGCCAGCAGCAGCAACGTCGCGCCCAAGATCGCACCTGCGATGCCTAGCAATGGTGAGGTTGCCAAAAGACCATCAAGCATGATTTCCTCCGGTCGGATCTGTTTAGCAGCTAAACAGATCCGTCGACAAGCTCGCCGAACCCCAGGCGAACCAGCAGATCGTTGAAATGCTCCCAGTTCTGGGCGAATACGATGAGCTGCACCCGCTTGCCCTTTTGGCGTTCGGATATGCTCACCGTGGTTGCCAGCCGGTCGGACAGGGCATTTTCCATGCGTCGCACGTCGCCGCCCTTAGCGGGCTTGCCGGATTTGCCCGCACGCTTAACAGCCTGCTTACGCAACGCCTTGACCGTCTCGCGCGTCACCTGTTTAGCGGCTAAACTGTCGCCCGCTTCGGCCAAGGTTTGCTCGACGAGCCGAGGATTTTCCTTATGGGCGCGCGCTAATTCATTGACCAGCGTGATGTCTTGGACTCGGCCCGAAAAAAAGGCGTCTGCCACGGGATCGGGAAGATTGAGCAACTTCATATGCTGCGACACGAAAGCTTTTGATTTCCCAAGCAACTGCGCGACCTGCGTTAACGTCTTGCCATCGGCCAGCTCGCTGCCGATGAAATCGGCGATCTCGCGCGCGGTGTGTCCCTCGCGTTGGATGTTCTCGATCAACTGGTCGTATTTGTCGAAGTGCTCATCGATGAATCCCGGAACCTGCTTTAAGCCAGCGACCTTGGCGCCGCGGTAGCGGCGATGTCCGTGATTGATAATGTAGTAGCCCGGCGCATCTGGATCTGGGCGTAGGGACAGTGGCACCTTGATGCCGCGGCCTCCCGTCATGCTTTGAGCAAGCTCTGCAATGCTCTCTTTGCTGAAACCTGGATTGTCCTCGGATCGCTGGTTTCGACCCTCGCGAATGCGATCCAGGTCGAACATCTGGGGTTTGCTGGAAGGCGACACAGGGGCGTTGAGCATCGCGGCCAAATCCCCGAGCCCGGCCAGGTCCAAGCCGGCAGATTGTTTAGCCGCTAAACGGTTTGCATAGTTCATTGCAGCACTCCCATTTTGATCAACACGTAGTTCCCCAGGGTTCGCATCTCCACGCCGGCGGCGCGAGCCGATGTCTTGCGCAACTTCCAGACGGGTACGCCCAGGGCCAAGGCCTCGGCCACGCTGGAACGCAGGCCGACAACCAATGGCACCACAAAGGTTCCCTGCGTGGCCCGGACCTGTGCCAAATGCGTCACCTGGCGCGGATTGCGACGATCGACCCGACTTGGCAGGATGCCAAGAAACGAGAGCCGTGGGTTGCGCTGGCGAGCATTGAGGATGGTGCGCATCAAGTATTTGATGCCTTCGATGGAGTATGCCTCCATCTCCACCGGCGAAATGACAGCGTCGGCCGCATGCAACGCCGCAGCCAAGGCAATGCCCAGGCCCGGCGCCGTGTCGATCACGCATAGGTCATAGTCCTGCCCAAAGCGCTGCAGATTGGCGGTAAAGCGGCTAAGCGCCTGCTCCAACGGCAGATAGATGAGGTTGGGCAACAGGTTGTCGGCGCGAATCAGATCGAGCCGCCCCTTGTGGCAGTTGGCCGACAGATCCGTTACCAGGGCTACGTCGGCTGCAATCGGGCCCTGTGACCCGGCGGCTTCCTGTTTAGCCGCTAAACGCTCCGGCGGCGTATCGCCGAAAAGAGCGCTGGCGACGATGCCTAGATCATATGCCGCCAGGGTTTTCGAGAGGTTGCCCGTATCTAGGTCCACGGCGAGCGTACGCAAACCCGCTTCGTGGGAAAAAAAGGCAGTATGAGCGGCGCAAGCGGTCTTTCCCACACCGCCCTTGCCTCCTGCGACAACGAATATTTTCACGATAGCTCCTGGAGTGTTTAGCCGCTAAACGCGGCAAGAGTCAGCAGTACACCGAGCAGTGTTTAGCTGCTAAACAGGGGTTGTTTGTCATAGTGAATTCGTATCGGCGTTTCATTTCGTGAAGCCGCACGGGTCGGCGCTTTCTCTCTATTAAGAGGTCGATTCTGGGCCAGTTTGGATGCCGATCATCAGGGCGACTATCCCGGCGGCTTACCAGTCCGGCGTCGTCAGCAACAGCCGAAAGGAGCATTGTCTTCAGACGCATTGAATGAAATAGTAGCACATGCTACTAGACTGTAGATGCAATAGCTACTGTTGCACATGCTACTTTTCACCGATGAACGAAATTGAGCTCGCAAACCATCGCAGACAGCGGCTAGCTGACGCTGTCGACGCTGTCTCTAAAGGAGACAGGACTGCGTTTGGGCGTCGTTTGGGCTATCGCGACGGAGCCTTTATCAGGCAAATGATTAGTGGCAGTCGGGCCATATCCGAACGAACGGTTTATAAGATTGAGAATCTTCCGGGTATGCGCGGTTGGTTCGCGAAAGAATATTCAAATGCGCGAGTCAAAGTCGGCAACAACGTCGAATCTATAGAAGCGAAGGCGTTAAACGAGATTGCGGCACGATACGCGGCGATCGGCGATGCGGCTCAACGAGTTGTAGACCTTGTGCTGCGTCGCGATGATGAGCCCATGCCTGTTTGGGCGACTAGGCCCTTAATTTCGGCGGTTGACACAGCCATTGCTATTGCGGAACTCTCAACAGAGCCGCAAACTGAACTCCCAAAGCAAGCGCGAAACCTCCCAAAGCCAGCGCGAAAGTAATCGACCTTTTCAAGAAAAAAATTTAGCTGTAAAGTAACTAATTATTAATTTAGATATAAAACGTTACTGCGTCTGAGTTTCGGCTCTTGACCGCAAATCCTATGGGCTTTTCCGCTGTAACCATGCCAAGACCTTGTTATCGGAGGATAGAAGCAAATGCTATTGCTGGACAGCGTAGCGTATGCTACTATTTACTTACCCTTTGCTACTAGGCGGGGGCGCTCCTTAACAATCCGGAAGTCGATAAATACCGCGCCGGCCCTATAAACGGGACCAACCGATTGCGCGGCTACCTGCTGCAGTATCGAGACCTGGGTAGAAGCAAAACAGGTTAAAGGTCAGATGTGATTGAGGTAGAGTCACCGGTCCGCCGGGACTCTGAAGCACTCGATAACTATCGGCTATCCATGGAACACAGCGGGGCGATATGCCCTGTTCCCAACTACCAAATGGACGCCCGGACTGCTCGTGAGAGCACCCTGAATCGAGGATTGGCGGAGTAAATCCTTGATGCCCGCGGGAAAGACCGCACCGCTTGAAATGCATTGTCGTACCGGCCACCGGGTACCGCGACAACTGCGCCTGGCGGGATCAAAGCCCCCTGCCCCCGTCGTGGTATCTCGGCGGGCCGGGCAACAGGCCTCTGGAGAGGCCGCTTTGGCAAGCACCCATACGGGTGCTTACTGAAGCCGATAAATAGGAGAACGAGATGAGTCTTATGATTACCCGCACGCGCATCATCAAGAGCGGCGCCGGGGAATACATCGCTTCAGCTCGCAACACCAGATACGGCATTCACCGAAAGGTCGGAAAGCTGGACACGGTGCGGAAAGCTAGGCTTGAGGCTATTAGGGCCCATTCGAGCCAGTCTCGTTCTGGTATGACGTTGGAATCAAGCGCCCCGCCGCCAAGCCCCATTATCCAGATTACGTTGTGGGCCCCGTATTCATCACAAGCGAAACTCGCTGGCTTTTTGAATGCCGCTCTGTCGGCTGCTTTCACCGCCGCTGGGCGAGCCGACACATACGGAGCGGCCTCAAAAAATCCGGGCGATGGAAGCCGCGCATGTGCCACCCGACCCATTCGAGCTTGTCGAAACCAGTCTATCCGCGCTTGTCCGAACCGGTCTATTCGCGCGTGCTCGAAATAATCTATTGTGCCAAGGGCATCGCACCCTGCATTGACCGGATATCGGCTATTACCAAAGCGGCTCTGGCGAGGCCGTTTTGGCGAGCTCTCATTCGGAGCGCTCGCCAGGACCGATCGCGCCGAAGCCTCTGTGCAGGACGCCAAGACGTTCGTATTGGCCGAACTTCCACGGCCGCCTTTCGGGGCGGACTTCTCTCAGGAGTATCAAATGCTGCACATTTCTTCCCACGTGGCGGACCTGCTGGACAACCTGGGGCTTACGCTAGGTTCCCATCAGGTCGAACTCGTCAACTTCAAGCGGGCCAAACAATGCTCCGTCCGCCATGATCAGGTTCCCGTGGCCATCACCGGCTACACCCTTGTCTCGCCGGCGTTCGCGCGTGGACGTTTCCCGGAGTGTTCCTTCATTGACATGATCGAGAAGCGGTCGTCGATGGACGACCGGGATGCTTGCGCCCTGGCGGCAATCTGCGGCGTCGATGTGATGCCACCATTCTGGGGCAATCCGCGCCCTTTCGGTGAGCACGTGTGGAACATCATCGACCTGTACGAGCTTGGCGCTTTCTTCGAGCGCGTCAACCATCGCTACGGAAACGAGGGGGACCACTACCTGATGCGTCCGCGCGGTTTGGATTGGAGCGACCCGGACCAGCCGGAGCTTCCCGGCGGCTTGCAAAAGTGGCGCAGCGACTACAGGGAGCTGCCACCAGTCCGCCAGTTGATGGTAGCGACTGTGCTGCAGCTCTACCTGCAAGGCGACGATCGGTACTGGATGGTGCGGGTACCGAAAAAATGGCACGCCGCCGAAGGCATCGAGATTCTTCACGCGCAGGGTGTACTGGCCGATTGGGCGAAGCTCTATGCGCTGTATCCCGGCTGGTGATGGCATGGGCCGAAATAGCCATAAGAACCGTGGCTGGCGCGCTCGCTAGGCGTGCGAGCGGATCAGTCGCCCCGCCATCCACACATCAACAGCCATCGCACGCGTATCGCCGAGCCCGACCGACCCGGCCAACCATAACCCCAAAGAGGCTCAGTTCGTTAGAGCGCCCGTTATGGGGAATCATAGAGGAAAATTACGGCACCTGTCCCGGCGGCACTGATTCCAATTCACTAAAATCGACTGCCAGCCGATATAGGATCGGCGTTCTGGGTCCGAATCGAAGATATAAGTTTCCAACAGTGATTTGGAGCAAGTTATGGGATCGTTATTACAATTTATGGGTACGGTTATGATTCTCATGGTGTCAATCACGGATATCTTATATGGCCAACCAGGCTCATTGATATCCGCTGCCGTAGTACCTGGAATCCTTGCCGGCATCGTGGTTACTTGTATCGGTTTTAAAATCGATGCGGACCAAAGAAAGAACGACCAGGAAAGTGATTAAGAAAAAAGGAAAATCCATATGTACAACTGAAAATATGGATAAGTTGGTCACCATCAAAACGTCGCGAGACTGCATATCTTATGCATAAATCAGTGCCTGGAACCTGTTGCTTTGGATATGATCGTCGACTTAGGCCAAGCGCAGGCCGACGAAGAATTCCTTAGTAAACAGTCTTGCAGGAAACCATGCGCTTTATAATAGAAACTGTATTTGTATCGTCACCATAATTGCTCTGGGATCACCATGACTAATCAAGAACTCAAGCGCCGGCACCGTGCAGTAACCGATGCAATAGCCAGTCAGCGCCTCGAAGGTCTGGAGGTGGATTCACAGACCATCTCCGAATTAGAGCGTGCCGCCGATGGTGAATTGAGCGTCGAGGAGGTCCTGCGTAGCGTAAAAGCCCGCATTCAAGCGGGCGAGTTTCGTACCAAATCCAACGGCTCCGACTTTTCAAGTGGCGGAATTTAGCGGCTAAATACCACTTCGTTTTGCGAGACTGAGCTATGTCGAAGTATCAGACCGACCCCAGCGACCCCTACATCGACATCAGTCATCAAGTACTGCGTAATCGCTTGGGAATTTCTGACCAGGTCGAACTTGAGCGAACAGAAGCAGCATTATCGGCCGTGCGGTTATATGAACTTGCCCACAACCCGGTTCGGGGCAGATTTGACTTGAATCACCTCAAGCAGATTCACAAACGCTTGTTTAGTGACATCTACTCGTGGGCAGGTGAACTACGTACGGTGGACATCTCCAAGGGTAATACACGATTTGCCCACCATGCACACATTGACAGTTATGCCCCGATAATTACCAATGCACTAGACCGGGAAGGACTGTTAAAAGGACTGCCACCCGATAAGTTCAGCAATCGCGCCGGGCACTATCTGGGCGAACTGAACGTGCTGCATCCCTTTCGAGAAGGCAATGGGCGAACGTTGCGAGCTTTCTTTAGACAGCTTGCCCATGAAGCCGGGTACGAAATACTCTGGCATCGTATTGACCGCGAAGCCAACATTCAAGCTTCCGTTGCGGCGTATCAGGGCGACTCATCGGGCCTGGCTAAACTCATTGAAGACAATTTGCTGGACTTTGATCGGGAAGCAGCGATTGAACTCGCAAAAGAAGTGGTTGGCGACCAGGTGCACATTGAACCGCCAATAGCCGGGCAACAGTATCACGGTTTGATTGTTGGGGAGACGGATCGCTATATCGTGCAGCAACAAGCCGATGCGACGAATCACGTGATTGTTCATCAACGCCAAACGGTCGTTGCTTCCGGTTGGCCGCAATCTGGTCAAATAGTCACTATTGATTATTCTTCGGGTCGGTTCGGCGTCGTTCACGAGGCCGAGTCGTCTTACAAACAGACGTTTCAAAAAGATCGTGGCCTATAGCACAAACATGAATGCGTGATGTGCATGCTCAACCGTAGTAGAACATTGAAATCGTGCGACCGGGCTGTGTAGAAAGCGCCCCACGCGGGAGCGCCTCCGGTCCTCACTCACACCGCGGGAAAACCGGCCGCTGACGCACAGTAGCCCAAACCGTATAAGCCTACCCCTGCCGCCGATACCGCAGTCGCCTGGAAGAGTCCAAAGCAATGGGCAAGCTCCGAACCCCCACCTCTTACGTAGCGAAGTTTGTACCGATTGACATCGATAACGTGGAACTACACCAGCGCACAGAGAGAACACCATGACTGACCCTATTCCCATCCTATACCAGCACGAAGACGGGCGCTACGCCCTGTCGTTCGGCCCCGCGCGATTCGCGATCGGCGAGCCGGCATGGTATAGAGTGCCGCTTGACCTGATCGAGGCGCAACGGACCAGTGTACAGCCTGCCGCGGACCCGCAGCCCCCACGGTTGACGCATGATCAAATGATTGCGCTACGTGACTTCCAGAGGACCGTCATCATGGACAGCGCGCACAGTATCGATAAGTCGACAATCCAGCATCTGGCGCAACTTGGTGCGCTTGAGCCGCGCGGTTTTGGCAAACACCGACTGTCCGCATACGGCGAATGGCTTCTTTCTACCCCCGTTGCCGCCACCACCCCACCATTTGCCGGATACGACCGAAACTTCAATCCCGGAAGCAATCCCGATAACCCCCAAACGGAGCAGGATGCGGATACGGAGGATGCACTGCCTGATACAACGCTACTACATGAGCTAGCACTGGCAGGACTGATTTGCAAGATCATTCCAGGGCTTGATAGTGGCGATATCCTGGCAGATGCTCCGGCAGCAAGCGCCGCGCTATCAGCCCAGCCCGACCCAGCGACGGCCGCCGCACGCGACGTACTGGCCGAGCGCCGCCGGCAGGTTGAGGCTGAGGGCTGGACGCCGGAGCATGACGATACTCATGTGAATGACGAATGTGAATGACGAAATTGCAGCAATGGCGGCTTTCTACGCGATGCCACCGGGCGCGCGCGAGTGGCCTGCATCAGAAACAGGGTACGGAGACACGCTGGGCGATGCCATCCTGCTGGAAGGGTGGATCGGCAAGGCTCCCGACCGACGCCGCGAGTTGGTCAAAGCGGGTGCCCTCGTCCTGGCTGAAATTGAGGGGCTAGACCGAGCGGCCAAGCGTGCTGGATGATATTGCCGGTATCATCGCCGCATTTCATCGACTGCAATGGTTTTGGCCGTCAGCATGGCCCATCGTTGGCGATGCAACATTTTGGGACGGCATGTTGCGAATCTGGCTGATCATGTTGCCGGTTGCCGAAATCGGAACAATTGCCCTTCACTTGACGCCGCGAAATTTGGAGAAAAAAGTATGAATATGGCCAGTAACCTTGCGGAAGCAGCTTCCTCGTTGCCTGCCAATTTCCTTGTAGCGGCCACTCTTTTGTTGGGTTTGAGCAGCGTATATCTTGTAATTTTCTGGCAGAGTTGGCCGCGTATCTTCGGCGTTTCTCTACTGGCAATGGCATCTATAAGTTTCACCATTACTGCAACTCTCGGCAAGGACGTGATCGATCCTTGTCTGGAAAAGGCTGCTTCCGAGTTTGGTGTGCCAGCAAAGGTGCTAAATGCAATGCGTCTAGCGGATTCGCCCCCGCATAACGAGGCCTTGGCAGCCCGATTGTTTGGACCGATGGGGCTGGGCGAACCAGCGCTCCTAGCAGCGCAAAAAGGAGCCAATATCGACCCAGACGAGGCGAAAATCGACACGTGTCAAAACTTCCGGGCTGCTGCTTGGTTTCTCTCTGACGCCCGACGACGGGCCGGTGGCGATCTGTGGCAGGGCGTGGGCCTCTATTACGCTGGTGATACGTCAACCAAGCGCCGGAAAGATCTGTCCGATCTTTATATCGCCCGCATCCAGAAGGCGGCAGGCGAGAACTGACAGACTAAAACTTTAGTGGCTAAATTCTTTGGTCGGACTCATTTTTGCGGCTTGCGCTATCCCTTGATGAGCGACTGGAGGTTGGCGGTAATGTAACGATTGCCAGTTGGGTGGTCGATAACGATGCCGTTCTGGACGAAATCGTCGAGGCTGCGCTGAATGTGTAAAACGGCCAAACAAGGACAAATTTTCAAAGAAGGAGAATATGAATCCTAAATTCACTTATCAAAAACCATCGGAACAAACGGTTCAACGCCAAACTTTTTTGCTGTTGGGCTTTGTTTGGGTTGCTACTCTAGTTTGGTTGCTGTCCATGGCTATGCTTGTCGTGATCTTTACCACCCCAATGATGGAAGGTCTTTCGAAGAGTATGCACATATCGGCATTTTTTACCGCTGTAGCGCATTTTATTTTTGGAGTTTGTGGGGTTTTGGTCGTCATTCCTGGTTTACGTGATAAATGGGGGGTTGAGCCGTTAAGCGTTGATGACTTGGATTATTTAAAACATCTTGCCGACGAAAACGATGATGTTGCCGAAGCGGTGCGGAAATGGTTAACCCAAGGGCTTACATTGCGCAAGCGCGATTTGGATGCAATTAATCTATACATACAGTCCAGCAAGGCGATTGACTCGGCGGCAAGAACTAGGCAAAGGGAAGCAGACCTATTGCGGGAATTAGGCAGTTCGACCCGACCACCGAAACAACAAGATGGCTTTATGAGATAGGTGCTGGTGCGAGCTTCTTTTGCCTGGAACGAACGATCAAGACTGAAGCTGACTGGAACTGGCTCCAAGAAAAGATCACGGCCGATCCTAAGACTACGCGGCTGGACATCATGAGCGCTACTCAGGTAGATGACTGAGCAATAACGCGGCGGTTGGACGTCCCTGTTGGAGTACGCCGTGCCGATTTCAATCGTAACTCTGCTGCCGGTCGCGAAATATGGCCCTCCATTAACCGGCTTTACCGAATACCCTAAATGTGGACATCTAGAGGCCGCACAGCCCTTGAAGACCGAATGGCCCGCAGACGACACGCGTGATGCGTCGGGCAGCGCATTTCCCTTTCACTTCACCCATGCCGTGCAACCGGGGCCTTACACCGGGGATGCGTGCCGTCTGCCGACTATTTGGATCCCTGTGAAATCATTCGCCACGCTCAACGCTTTGCGCGTTGATACATGATGCCTAGCTTGTTCCCAACCCCATTGGAATGTGCTCAATGGAAACACAATACACCGGTCAAGATGGTGACGACCTATGTCGATGCCTCAGGATGGAATACGAACGATATACAGCGCCGGACAATGACCAACCCGGTTACTTGTCATTTGCCGAAGTGATTGTCCTGAACGAAGGAAGCAAAGCTTTCAACGAACAAATGAAACGCAGTGGCGACACACAACTCGCCCAGGCAATTTCCGGCGCCGCGATGCGCCGAGTCCAGGCCCTGGCCGACGAAATCAAACGTGAGTTCGAACATCAATGAAAGAGTACAAATCTTACCCAGTCGAAGTCAGCCTGGCGGGCCAGACGAAAACTTATAGTCCGGAATTTCAGACTGACGATCAATTCGCCTATGCTTGGAAGAAAGTACTCGTGATGGCTCATGGCAAGGCCGTAGTCCGGTGCCTGTGCGCTGGCATGGGCGAGAAGCGTTTATCGATCCACAGCCGATCAAACTCGGATCGCTTCCACCTGGCTCGATTTCCAGAGACGGGTCCGGAACATGCCGAAGACTGCGTATTTTATAGCGTGGACCCTAATGCATCCGGGATGGGCGCGTACAAGCGAGGTGTCATCCAAGAGCTGGACGACGGCAACACAAAGATCAAACTGAAGATCGGTCTACAGCAGCGCGTCACGAAAGCGCCTACAGACAACGAAGCGCCGGCTTCCAATTCCAAGACCACTTCGCAATCCCGCGTCAGTCAATCCAGCATGACGTTGCTTGGGCTGCTGCACTATTTGTGGACCCAGGCCGCGCTCAATACCTGGACACCGGCCATGTTGGGAAAGCGCAACCTAGGTGTCGTGCATCACCACCTGATGCGGGTGGCCATGACGACCTACGCCGGCAGAGTAAAGCTTGCGCAGAACCTCTTGATTGGCACCCCATCGCCCGAGGGCCAACAACCCCGCCTTAACCAGGCGAAAGCCATTTCGGCCAGTAATGAGCGCCGCAGGCTGGTGGTGGCAGCGCCATTGGCGCGCCACCGCGAAGGCCTGGAGAATGCCCGCACACTCCCGATCTCAGGCTTTCACGGCATACCATACCTGGACATGGGTAGCGAACTGTGGCAAATCACCAAGCGCCGCTTTGGCTCGGAGGTGAGCGCGTGGATAGCCGGCAATCCGGTGATGATGTTTGCCCAGACTGACCCGCCCAAAACTGCGGCCGGCGCGCTGCAGGCGCATGTCATCGATTTGGCGCTCATGTGGATGACAAAAGACTGGATTCCGGTTGACAGTGGGTTCGAAGCCCTGCTGGCCGAAAGGCTGGTCCAGGAGAACCGCAGGTTTGAAAAGCCCCTGCGCTTTGACAGCCACGAACACGTTTTCCCTGATTTCTGGCTCAAGGACACAGGAGCTCCCGTGCCGATGGAGGTCTGGGGCATGGCCACACCCGATTATCAGGCGCGCAAACAGGAAAAAATCGCCCATTACGATTCGAGCTATGGCCCTGGCAACTGGTGGTCTTGGAACGGTGCAGCGGGAGATGAGCTCCCCGAGTTACCCTCGCGATCGCTGTAATGGTGCATGCCAATCCTCAAGGAATAACCATGAAACTGAAAGACTTGCCGGCAAAGATTGCCGAGTTCTGGCGCAAACCCGCGAATTCGGATGCCACGACCGAGTTCGATCGCGGCGGAGATCATGAAGCGGTAGATGATTTGGACATGGGAGATATTGAGGACGTATCCGACGTTGAGGACATATTCGGTGACAGCATGTCGCGCTGGACGGGGGCATCCGTTCAGGACATCAAGGCGCTGGGAAACTACGAGAACTCTCCCTGGGAAACCTTGGCTTGCAAGCATCTTAGTCGCACAGTGCCCCCGGAGTACCAGGGTTGGGTCAAAGAAGCGAGGCGTGAACACCCCGACGCCACGATGGCCTTGACCAATTCATTGGCTTCCACAACGAGTGCCGTACAGATTGTCGCGATAGATAATGCCGGTGAATCTCTCGTGTGCTCGTATGTCTCATTCGACTATGAGGGCTCAGAGGGATATGCGTTCAAGATCATGCCCAAGGAAGAAGCCTTCACAATCATCGAGAACTATCGCGCCAGCCATGACATCGTAAAGGAATTCGCAAGCGAGCATGGATTTGGATTGCTTCCGAATCGCTTCGATTACTCTGACATTGCGGGTAGCTTCGCACGCAGCTACAAGCCTGTTGTATCAATGGAGGCGCACGACATCATTGAACTTTACCTTGAAGATGAGATCGAGGATCTGTACCCGCTCGCGGGCCAAACTTATATCGGGCCGATAGAGGCCATCTCATCGGGCGTAGTTCTACAGCGTGTGAAAGATGGTGGCTACGTCGCGCACGAGGCGAAATGCTTGGTGGGCCTTGACCTGCCGGCGCAGCGGGGAAATTCACCCGTCCAGATCCGCTATCGCACCGGCGACGTGGGCATTGTGCAGGATGCCAATCTCGGACACGAACTGGACAGGGGGATTGAACTGGCCAAAGACGGCTACGGATTTTGAGACCCATGCAACCGAAGCGCTGGCGGTCTTGAAGTGATGCAGTCGACGATCCGGTTCGTAATTTGCCGGGCTCTGGGCCCTCGTGATCGTTACGCAATTTGCCAGTACATGGCTGGCCATCTAAATAGGAGTTCAGAAATGGCGCCTCTGATAACGGAACAGACCTTGCGTTTTATACCGACGAACGTTATGCGCCCCAGGCCTGGTGAAGAAGTCATTGCCTTTGTCCCACGGCGCTCGGGAAGCGGCCGCAGCCCGATCACAATATTGTCTCGCCATCGAAGTGACCACTCATTGTTTCATCACTGGTATTCGTCTGAGAAAACAGAACAATACGGAGACGATGAGGTGCTCTATTGGATGGAGAAGCCCAAATCAGTCAAAGCGATGTGGAATCCAACCTGCCGCCAGGTTGTGATTGTGAAATCACCCGCAACCGAGGAGCGGCTCAGCGATCATGAACAGGAGCCCGCCAATCACGGCCGGTAAATGCCGCACGCTTTGCCACCACGAGAGGCAGTTGAACATTGAACATCTCCAAGAATACCGGCCACCGTGCAAACGCGACTATCGATACCGGTCTGGATATGGTATCCAACATCCCGATTTGCATTTCCGTGGAGTTCAGGACACGGCAGCAAGTCCAGCTCTTTGATCGATTCATCAAGCGCCTGACAAGAAGTGAGCTACTGGCGCTGACGTTTACGCCCGACGAAGTTGATGGCTTATTGACGGCGCTGGGCGATGTACGTGCCCCGGTCAAGTCCTTTTTGGGCAGCGCAGCTAAAGAAGGACGGGCATAAGAAAAAGTATGACGATGAAGACCCACCATACACCATAGCTAGGAGAACAAGAGTGGTTGTTAGCGCCGATGTAATACTGACCCACTGCGCCGGAGTAAAACTGACCCACTTGGGCGAATATGGTGGTTTTTTGGCCGCCGACTATGTTGACCCAGGAGCAAGCAGTGGAAATCAAGGTGTTAATGCGGCATGGCGCCGGTATTCGAGAGATGGCGCGCGAGCTGGGGTGCTCACGCAATACGATCAGGCGGTATCTACGAGAGACGGCAGCCGAGCAATACAGTCCCAGAACGGCACGGCCGACCAAGCTGGATCCGTATAAGGGCTATTTGCTAGAACGTATCGAAGCGGCACGGCCACACTGGATCCCAGGCGTGGTGTTGCTACGCGAGATTCAGGAGCATGGCTATGACGGC
>NZ_FQXE01000007.1 GCF_900129885.1 Pollutimonas bauzanensis
GGCTATTTACCCTTCGGACGCGAGGAAGCAAATTTATTCTTTAACGTGGTCGCCAAGCGCTATGAACGCGCCAGCATTATCTTGACCAGCAATCTGCCCTTCGGGCAGTGGTCTTCAGCGTTCGCCGACGACCAGACCTTAACGGCTGCCATGCTCGATCGCCTGCTGCACCACGCGCATATTGTTCAGATCGCCGGAGAAAGTTACCGGCTTAAAGATAAACGCAAAGCCGGCCAGGTGAAGGCAAAAGCTTAAGAAAATTGGAGGCCCGGGTGGGTCAGTTTTACTCCGGCCGAAAAGCCGGAAAGTGGGTCAGTTTTAAACCGGCGTTGACACCCACTGGCGGAACTGCACACCGCGCTGGGACTTTACCCGGTAGCCTACAGAGATGATGACATCAAGATTGAAATAATCGACCTGGTAGGTTTTCCCATCAGACGCAGTTGTTGCATTTTTTGCAACAACTGAGCCTCGCTCCAATTCTCCCTCTTTGAACACATTACGGATATGGCGTGAGATTACTGATTTGTCACGATCAAATAAAGCAGCCATCTGATCAAGACTAAGCCAGGCTGTATCCTGGTCCACAGTCACTTCCAACTGTGCATTACCGTCCTGGCTAACAAAAATTTGGATCTGTTGTTCAGTCATTTGTAGTTACCACGTGCATATTCGCATTTAAGTGGTCAGTACGCATTTGAAATGGTCTTCGAAAACGTATGTCCAATCCACCCGTATTATTCAGAGAAATATACGTGGCATTATTTGATGCTACTTGGCGTTGCCAGAATTTTTAGCGAATTTCGGATTCACGAACGAGCCTAGCGGTGCTCGGATCATAGACTATATCGGTAATCGTTCCATCCAAAATGCGCTGCACAGCTTCATCAATCACGTGGAGCGGCACAAGGAACCACTCCTTGGGCTTTACTGGATTGCCGAAGCGATCCTCGATGAGGAGATCAAGTTGTGCGGCTCCAAACAAGCGATGAAAGATATGCTCCAACCGAGTTCGATGTACATTGTGAAGCTTATAGGTGGCCACGACCTCGACTTCAGCCAACAAATAGGTGGCATCCTTCGCGGCCGCCGCGATACGGGTTTCCACCTTGCCTCCAGTCACTCCAATTTTGTGAACTAGCTCGTGGTGCTCTTTAACAAAAGGATGTTCCGACTGGCTGCGAAGTACGTAGATCGTCCCAGACTCAATGTCACCCGACTCCGCTGTGTCCGCAAACAACGGCCCCGCCTCGATTTTAATCAGGCGTTTTCCAACCGGGGTATCTCCATCGGGATAAAGCGAACGCGAGAGCGAGCGCAACAGCAAATTCGCTTCAGTATGGTTATCAAAAATCACACGTAAACGAGGGTTGTCGCGGCCATCTTTGGTAGTGTTGCCCTCTACCTTCTCTACTACATATGCGACTTGCCCGCCAATGATGTAGAAGTCGCCCACTTGGATACTGGCATCCTTAGCGAATGGCTTGGTCAGCCATTCACCCGTTTTCAGACCATCTTTAGCTTCCTCAAATGCATCAGCAAAACGCTCAAAATCTTTGCAGGGCGTGCGATTAGCAATTTCCTCTGCTGCTTTGATCTCGACATGAGAGCGCACATGCCGTAAAACACGAATATCGCCTACCGTCGGTTCGGCAGTCACCCCCAGCTCAGCCAACAAAGCATCCTCATCCAGCTCATTCACATCAACCGGAGTCGCCACGCCAGAGAGCAACCCTGGTCCATCCAACGAGCCCAGCAATGCCTGCGCTTCTGGCAACCTACGTAGCCGATCTAGGCGTACCGCATACAGGCGCTCGAAAATATCCTGCTCTTCGCCATGCTGCGGGGTTCGGCCATGAGTGTCATGGAAACGCAAAATGTCCTCAAAACCAGCAATGATGCGTTCCTCGCGCGGGGTTTGGCTAGAGGACTTCAGAGGAACAACTTCAACACCGAGCGCATCTAGCAGCTCATCATCGTTCATATCAGCCATTGCCAGATACTCCCTCCTGCGCCGCTTTGGCCTGAGCACGATAACGTGCGAGAGCGGTAATACCTTCGGCCATCCGCTTCTCCCATGCATCGGCAGAATTGATGTCAGGTAGACGATTGCGTTCATTTTTGAACTGTAAGGCTCGCCTTGCCAGTTCCCGCGCCTCGTCTTCAGGAATATTTACCTTCTTGGCTGCAATGCTGGCCTGCACCTGGCGCAGTAATTTCTCATCCATCGCTATCGCCAGCACTGCATATGCGGCTTCAAAAGGATTGATGCGATCAATCAAATCGATGTCCAGGTCTCGCACGTTGACAAACTTGCGCACACCATCCAGCAACGTCGTGTTGCCTTGAGCTGTACCACTGCCGTCGGCATCTGCTTGTGCCAACGCCAACTTGGCCTGCTGAGTAATGTTCATCGCTGCAATGGCATGTTGTCGAATTGCCTCCTGATCGGCGTCGCTCAAATCTGGATATCGCTCCCGTACGATTTTGCCCATACGTAACTGAGTCAGTTCTTCGGGCAGTGTATTTTCCTTGTCGAACAGGCCGCGTTCCAGCACAGTTTTGTCCTGTAAGAAACTGGTAACAACCTCGTTCAAGTCCTCCTTGCAGATACGCGTTGCCTCAGCGGTTTCAGGCTTTGCGAGGCCGTTAATCTCCACGTGGTACTGGCCAGTGGCCTCATTTACGCCAACGTTAGTGTGTCCTTCCTGGTAGCCGTCACCGCCGTTGTAAACAAAACCCGGCTGAGGCCCGGCATTTTTGGGCGTGAACTCGTAGCGTGGAGCTAAAACCTGCTCCATTAACAGGCTAGCAGAAATAGCCTTGAGCATGTCGTTCACCGCTTCGGCCACAGCGGCCTGTTCGGCGGTAGGCTCGGCGATTAGATTAGTGAATCGCGCCCGTTCCTTGCCTTCAGCATCACGAGTGGCACGGCCAATGATCTGCACAATTTCGGTTAAGCTGCTACGGTAACCAATAGTCAGCGCGTGCTCGCACCAAATCCAGTCAAAACCCTCTTTCGCCATGCCCAGCGCAATGATGATATCCACGTGATCACGGTTCTCCTTCTGCGCAGGGTCTTTAAGTGCGGTTAGCACGCGAGAGCGCCTTGCCGTATCACTGTCGTCCACAAGATCGGCCACCTTCAGAACGCGGGCATCCTTTGCCTTCACCAAGTGAAAGCCCGTGATCGGATCAACTCCCTGCCAGTCACCCAGCGATCCCATGATTTCGTTAACCTCGCGCTCCTTATCCTTAAGGCTTTCACGCGCATTGACATTGGGAATGTGCACAATGGTCTTTAACGTCGGGTCCAACACCTTGGCAATCGCATCCACGTAGCGGCCAGTATAGAAGAAGTAGCCAATGTCCAACGATTTGAGCCAGCGATAACCGTTGAGCTGCTCGTAGTAGGTGTAGGTGACAGTCTCAAATTTAGCCTCATCTGCAGGGGCCAACACGGCTTCACTATCGCCTCGGAAATAAGAGCCGGTCATCGCCACCACGTGCACTTGGTCGCGCGCCATAAGGGCACCCAACTGGCTCCCCAGTTTGTTATCCGGGTTGCTGGAAACATGGTGGAATTCGTCGATGGCGATCAGGCGACCGTCAAATGCATCAACGCCCAGTTCCTCTACGGCGAAGCGGAAAGTCGCATGTGTGCAAACCAACACCTTGTCGGTACTCTCCAGGAACTTGCGTACAGCTTCCACCTTGGACTGAGCCACACGTAACTCATCCACGCCAGGGGCATTGCACAGGTTCCATTGCGGAGCCACCTGCCAATCCCAATCGAAGCCGTGCTGGCTCAAGGGTTCATCGGAAAAACTACTGCCGATGGAGCGTTCCGGTACGACAATGATCGCCTGTCGCAAGCCTTGGTTGTAGAGCTTATCCAGCGCGATGAACATCAGCGCGCGGGATTTTCCGGAGGCAGGTGGTGACTTGATTAACAGGAACGGCTCACCGCGCTTGGCATAAGCGCGCTCCTGCATCGCACGCATGCCCAACGCGTTCGCCTTGCTGGATGCGCCTGTGCGTCCCGTGGTAATGGATACTGACGGTACAGTGTAAGCATTGGTGGGATTGCTGGCTGGCTGGCTCATGCGTTCTTCGTCCTTTTCGTTTTTATTGCAGGCTTGATCTTGGCCACTGTCGCTGTCATCTTGATGTACAGATCGAACAATTTTTCCAACCGCTCGGTGTCGTTCTTGAAACGGCGACCGATGTAGATACGTTCCAGCACTTCATCGTTGCGCTCATGAGCATGGCGCAGATTGTCCGGCATGTTATCTGGATCGTAAAGATCGGCAATAGTGGCTGGGAAGTGCGCCTCGCGGGCTAGCAGAATGTCCTCAATACAACGGGTCAAGTCGGCTTTGTTTTTCTCCGTAAGCAAAGGGGTGGGAAAAGTATTCCAGCCTAGCGTATTGGAGTAACGGAAATCAGTTTTTATCTTGCCACAGACCGTAGCAATCCAGATCAAATGCAGACGCGAGGCGTAAATGGCAATATTCCAAAGCGGTGCGTCATATAAGGCCGATGCGCTGTCAGCGACAATGTCGCCCTCTATCCCCAAAGAAAAAGGCAAAAACTCTCGATTTTCTGAGCTATGGCGCGGTATGACGATGGGAAATTCCCTTCCTGTTTGGCGAATTTCACCAAAAAGATAAGGGGTATTAGCTAATATTTGAGTTTGTTTTTTTTCACTTTCCAAACGCATCTGCCTTACATTTTCCAATCGCATTGCAATAGATCTATTCGTCGACAGCGCATCCGCTTCAGTGCGGCCAAGCCATAAACAGAAACGCGCTTTGCCGTTAATGGCATCTTCAGAACCGAGAAAACGGCGCACAACCTGCTGACGCTGTTGTTGCGTCAAACCAAGTGTTTTAACTTCGCTTCTGTTGAGCAACAGATTTCCTCCGTCAGTTGGTGCATTTCCCTTAATCATGGCATTGAGTTCACCAAACGGTTCAACCCGTTTTTTCACAATCACATCTTGTGCAGGAACTAAGTAGGCGTTGATGTAATCAGCCTCTTTCACAGAAATGTTGTCATCTCGATCTAAAGCATAAATTCTGCGCTTTTTGCTTGGCTGAGTCGAAAGGCCAACAATCACAACGGTTACGCCTGCATTGTGTGCAGCAAGATTGGCCCATTTGAATGACGTGTGTGCAAATGCGATCTGATGTCCGGTTGCAAAAATCAAGGGCCATAAGATTGGAACTTGCTGGCCTTGGCATATGGAATTGGTGGACACAAATGCAGCAACCGCTTTGGTTTGACGGCCGTATTCAGCAGCTTTCATAAGCCAGCCGGAAACGTAATCCAGCGATCCCCAGGTATTGGTGAGCTTGCCAAAGATAGATTGCAAATCAGTCTTGCGGATCTCGGCTTCCTTCTTCAAACGTTCCTTTACTTCCTTGCTTGCACCCTTTGGGGCTTTAGTTGTCGCACCTATATATGGCGGATTACCGCAGATATAGGTTTCTCCACCTTCGTTCTCAAAATCGATCTCTGCCTGATCAAGTGGCGTATCAAAAAGATCATCCGCCACCACCCTAACGCCAGTACCTGTAGGTGGGCATATGCTTAGCCAATCCAGCCGCAGAGCATTGCCGCATACGATCCAATTCTCTGCATTCAGAGGGAGGAACTCCGCCAGTGCCTGCTTTTGCCCGCGATAAAGGACGTCGCATTGAAATTCGGCAATGATGAGCGCCAGGCGGGCGATTTCTGCGGGAAAATCCCGCAACTCAATCCCACGAAAGTTAGTCAGAGGCATGTCACTGCCTAAATGGGGTTCACCTCGGCGGCGATTTATCTCGGCCTCGATCTCCCGCATCCGCTTGTAGGCGACGACCAGGAAGTTGCCGGAGCCACAAGCGGGGTCGAAAACACGGATACGCGCCATGCGCTTGCGCAGGTTCAACAGCTTTCGCTCGTTATTCCCCGCCTCTGCCAACTGAGTGCGCAGATCGTCCAGAAACAGCGGGTTCAGCACCTTCAGGATATTGGGTACACTGGTGTAATGCATCCCCAATGCGCCACGCTCTTCGTCATCAGCCACCGCCTGGATCATGCTGCCGAAGATATCAGGATTGATCTCCTTCCAGTTCAAGCCACCTGCGTGCAACAAATAGGTACGCGCTATGCGCGTGAAGCGAGGCACTTCGGTACTACCCGAGAAAAGGCCGCCATTGACATACGGGAACTGATCTGCCCACGGGCGAAAACCGGCATCCGCACGGTCGGCGATCTTTGTATTCATTGCCCGGAAGATGATTTCCAAAACCTCATGGATGTTCGAGCCATCACGTTCACTGAACTGATCCACGGTTCGAGTGAACAGCACGTCGCCGTTGAAGATATCTGTGTCTTCGGCAAAGAAGCAGAAAATCAACCGCGCCATGAAGTGATTCATATCAGCACGACGCTCGTCCTTGGCCCAGTCTGGGTTCTCGCGTAATAATTCGACGTACAGCTTGTTCAGACGCCCGGTGGCACGTACGTCAATAGGGTTGTCCTTGATCTCCTTGATCGTGGAGATACCAGCGAGCGGCAACAGGAAGCCAAACTGGTTCGGAAAGTCCGCGTAGTCGCAAGCGATGGTTTCACCGCTGCCGAGTTCTTCGGCTTCCAGCGTCTGTCCATCCGTGGCAAGGATAAACTTTGCCTTTGCCTTTGCGGTCGCAAGGCTGGCACGCAATGCACGGAGAGTGTTGGCGACTGTACCGGTTTCGCATACAGCTATATGAATGCTGTAGCGCAACAACACACCACCAGGCACATCCGAGGTGTTGTTATTGCCAGCTCGTAAGCGCTTGAGGGTGGTGTCTTTATTGCCGAACGCTGCCAAAAAGGCGAACGGAAACTCTGCCGCGTCGAATGGCTGCTCCGCCAGATTAGAAATGGCTGCTTCGATTTCTACTGCATTCATGGGGCGTCTTGCCTATGTAACTTATTCCCGCTCGTGTCCGATTGGTGCCCGGCAATTGCCACTGCATCGCGGGGAGCTACTTTATAAATGGTTGTACGTGAAACGTTGTAGCGCTCGGCAATCTGACTGATTGGAATTGCCGGGTCAGACATGAGTCGCTTGATCTCTCTAATTTGTCGTGCATCCAGCTTCGGCTTGCGGCCTCCCGCACGCCCTCGCGCACGTGCGGCAGCTAAGCCCGCCTGTGTACGCTCCCGAATCAGGTTGCGCTCGAACTCGGCCAGTGCAGCGAAGACATGGAACACCAACTTTCCGGCGGCACTCGCGGTTTCGATCTTCTCGGTGATGCTCTCGAAGCCGATTCCTCTTGCTTCCAGATCTGCAACGATACGCACCAGGTCAGGTAGGCTGCGCCCCAATCGATCCAGACGCCACACCACTAAGGTGTCGCCTACACGCAATGCCTTCAGGCAGTGATCCAGCTCCGGGCGGCCAGTGGCCTTTCCGCTCGCCATCTCTTCGTAGATCGATTGAATTCCAGACAGATGTAGAGCGTCGCGCTGCAAGTCTAAATTCTGGTCATCCGTCGAGACGCGGGCGTAACCGATCCGTTGATTCATTGACAATTACCGGACGATGAAAAATTGATGGGAATTTTAACAGTTTGACAGCCTTGCTGGCAGCGCCGGACGAGAAGATCGCATGTGTTCAGAAAACCACCGTTTTCTTGGCGGGGGTTGTTCAGCCAACGCAGTTATCACAACTAAGATGCATCGCATCTCTGAGCGGCCACAATCCAAAGTCAACATTCAGACAGAAGCCGCAAAACGGTCATTTGATACCGCCTTGCTTTGCAAAAATATCTTTATGTATTAAGGTTGCATGAAATGTAACTATTTGGTGTTTGACCTTAATCGAGCTACAACTTACGAGGGCGGCATGAGACTGGAATCTGTTTCGATAAAAAATTTCCGCTGCTACCGCGAAGAGACTACGGTATCGATGGTGGACCTGACGACATTTGTTGGAAAAAATGACATAGGAAAATCATCAATTCTCGAGGCGCTGGAGATATTCTTTAACAACGAAGCCGTCAAGATCGAACAGGGTGACGCCAACATCTACAGCGGCTCCCCACTAGTTTCCATTACCTGCGAATTTTCTGATTTGCCGTCCAAGTTGAGCCTTGACGCAGGGGCAGAGACGACTCTTGCGGCGGAATTCCTTCTCTCGGTTGAGGGTACCCTGAAGATTCAGAAAGTATTCGATTGCGGCAAGAGGACACCATCCGTGGAAGTGTATATCCTTGCGAATCATCCGACCGCAGCCGGGGTTGCAGACCTTCTCGATCTGAAGGAAAAAGATCTCCAGAAACTTGTAAAAGACCAAAAGCTCGATACAGCGCTAAAAGGGAATCCAGGCATGCGGCAGGCTCTATGGGCCGCGACGAAAGACCTGGAACTGAAGGAGGTGGCTCTTCCAGTTACCAAGCCGAAGGAAGATAGCAAACGGATCTGGGATCAGCTCGAGAGCTACCTGCCGATGTATGCACTGTTTCAGAGCGACCGGAGCAGCCGCGATTCTGACGGGGAGGTACAAAATCCAATGAAGGCTGCTGTGGCAGCCGCCATTGCCGAAGTGCAGGACGATATCAACCGGATTCAGGAAAAGGTGCGCGAGAAAGCCGAGTTGATCGCGAAGATCACTCACGAAGCGTTGAAAACAATCGACCCTAATCTCGCCAAAGAACTGACGCCGCAATTTGTGCCACCGACTGCAGCAAAATGGACCGGATTGTTTTCGGTCGGCATGGACACTGATGATGGTATCCCGCTGAACAAGCGCGGCAGCGGCGTTCGTCGCCTTGTCTTGGTCGCTTTTTTCAAGGCAGAAGCGGAGCGCCGGTTAAAGGCCGGGACTAGCCGGAGCATTATCTACGCGATCGAGGAGCCGGAGACGGCACAGCACCCGAACAACCAGCGCATCCTTATCGAATCATTCAAGACATTGGCGTTGGAGCCTGGATGTCAGATCTTGCTTACGACGCACAGTCCTGGCTTTGCGTCGGATTTGCCTACCGCTAGCATCAGGTTTGTAACGCGCGACGCAGATCTTCAACCCGTTATCCTGGAGGGCGCAGACGTATTTGGGGAGGTGGCTGAAACGCTCGGGGTCGTGCCGGATAGTCGTGTCAAAATCTTATTTTGCGTCGAAGGGCCAACAGACGTAGCAGCCTTTAAATCGCTCAGTCGGGCGTTACATACGGCAGACCAAACGCTGCCGAACCTGGCTTTAGATGACAGAGTTGCCTTCGTCTTGCTCGGCGGCTCGACGCTTAAGCACTGGGTTACACAACACTATCTCCGGTCGCTGAATCGTCCTGAGGTACATATTTATGACAGCGACGTGGCCAAGTATGCGGAATCTGTCACTGAGGTAAACCTGCGTACGGATGGCTCCTGGGCCGTCCAAACGAACAAGCACGAGATTGAATGTTATCTGCATGCGGACGCGATTAAGGATGCCTTTGACGTCGAGATTGTTGTCATTGATCAGCCCGCTGCCGACGGGAAGTCAGTCCCAAGGATTTTTGCTGAAGCTTTCTCGGTACAACAGCATTATGATGGGGTTCTAGGCGATGACAAGGCAAAGCTACGTCTCGCGGACAAGGCATTCCCCAGGATGACTGCAGAGCGGGTGGCCGAGAGAGATCCTTTGGGAGAAGTTGAGGGGTGGTTCCGCAGGATTGGGGCCATGCTATAAGCGCTGGGGCCGCGAGCTAGCGGCAGCACCCACGCCAGGCGCAGTTTTCCATAACCCCTCTGGCAGCGAGACTGGAACGACATCCCAAGCTGCATTATTCCCAGCTCTCAATTAAGCTGGCCGCAGCTTTTCCAAAGCCAATAGCGTCTGCTTCGGCCTTGTCTCCGCGTAGGCTGCGGCACTGCCGATTAAGCGTACCGGCTAGATCAGGGGATCGCGTAACGAAAAAGCGGCGGGCCAGCAGTTCAAACGGTACTTCAGCATCCCGTGTTACGCCATTTGCATCCAGTAATTCAGGAATCATGCGATTGAGCTTCGTGGACAGAATTTCTAACGTTTTAGCCTCTGTGACAAGACCCGGCACGTCATTAGATGCAGCCACCCAAACCTCTGCATTCTGATCCCACTCTGCCTGTATAAATAAGATTTTCTGCATAAATCAGGTGCCTCTGGAGCTGATCGACCACCATTATTTTTCCACATCGCTGGCGTGTCAAATAATTTCGGTTTTGCCGCTTGAAAGAGCCTCGTTCATAGCGGCCTCCCGATTCTCACATTTCGTATTCGCCCCGCGAACATTTCGAATGCTGGCGTCGCCAGCATTTCACTTTTTCCTGGCCGTATGGCCAGGCTTCCCGGTTGCAAAGGTGGAACCTTTGGCACACTGGTGTTTTACCGTAGGCGTAGCCGAAGTGTAAACATACCAGTAGTGCCTTTTTGGGCACGGCATGTGTAAACATGCCCATAGTGCCTTTTTTAAGCACGGTATGTGTAAACATACCCACCGTGCTTTTTGCATCATGCCAATATATCTGTGTAGGCGCTATTGAAGCCTGCATAAATTGCGTTTCATTCGTTTTTATTCGTTTTCGTTAATTTTCAATCGTTTTTGTTGCGTCTGCTTTGACCAAGCGATCATCCGTGAAGTGTGTTTCTGTTGCGCTCTATTCGTTTTCATTGCGCTTCGTTCGTTTTCATTGCGTTTCATTCGTTATTTTTGGTTTTGGTGTAGCCTTTTTGGTTTACATGCAGGCTGAGAAAGCCAGTTGAGGTAGTGTGTGATGAAGAACTCTCACCCCGGCGAATTCATCCAGGCTGAGGTTATGGAGCCACTGAGTCTAGTCATTGAGGATGCGGCGCGACGCTTCGGCGTTCCTGTCGATCTGTTGGTCGCCGTTCTAGAGGGCCACGCTCCGATTCCCCAGGCGCTGGCAGATGGTTTAGAACGTGCGGGCTTCAGCACAGCTAGGTTCTGGATGGCCCTATAGGCGATCATGCCCAAAGCTGTTGGACATGATCGACTTGTCTGAAGCACAGTAGCGGTCGGAATCGTGCCCCGGCCTTGCCGGGGTTAGGTGAGCTATTGGCAACCGAAGCACCTGCTGGGACGGCAGTACAGCCCTTTGGTGGCGTTTTGCTATTGCATCCATACCTGCCTCCCTGCCTTAATCAGCATTTGCGCCGCCTTGCGGCTCGTAGAGCGTTCTAGCCGCGCATGATCCACTGTCCCCAGCGTAGCCTCGTCGGGCGCAAGCCCGTAACTGATTTGACGATGCCGCCGAAAGCGCACGCCATTAGGCGTACCCGGAGGGGACATGGGCGGATATCCGAGACGCTGCCGCTTCCCAGCCCTTACCTGGGTAAGCCCTCGACCCATTGCAGACCGACAGCTAGTCTTGGCCGTCACATGGTGCTGCACCGGCGCAAAGTGCGCCGCACACAAATATAGGCCCGTCACCGGGGGCCAGTCTAAGCCCCCTTGGGGGCGTCGATCATGCAGGAGGGGGAGCCGCCGCGAAGCGGTGGGGGAACCCCGCAGGGGTGCCCCGTGCGGGGCCGAGATCTGCGAACAGTTTTCCACAGCCTGGCTTCGCGCGTGTGGATTAAATAAATATTAAAAGAATATTAGGGGCTAAAAAAATCTGTGGATGAAAGTGCTAAGAGCCTCTTTATATGCAGTTTTCCAGGCTGGTTAGAAAATGACCGTCCTACTTGAAATACCCCTATGTCCTACCTGAAATGCCCCTACACCCTACCTGAAATACCCCCACACCCTACTTGAAATGCCCCCCATACCATGTCTGAAATGCCGAATCTAATCTTCTTTGCCTGCGGCTTTATTTCCCTGCACCCATTCACGGTGCTTCAAGAAGCTTTCCCATCTTTCATTTGATGGGGAGCGGCCTTGCCCTAGATCATCGCCAGTCAACAGCCACTCTGCATAGGGTCTGCGATAGTCCAGCAAAGCTATGAGCATGGCCAAGGTGGGCAACTGTCGCTTCAACATAACGTTCTGCCAACGGGCGGCAGGTATGCCGGTTCGCTCTTCCAAATATCTATAAATGCCACGCCCAGCCGGTGCTAAATCCATAGCCAGATAGATAACGCGATCGCGTAATTCATCCTCTTTTTGCTGGATTCTCTGCTTTTGTCCGCCGTCGGCATCCATCATCTTGCCTTTTCCTAAGAATCATGTATTATTTGCGTTAATCACGTAAATTTTACGTGATACATGTCTTTACCTACTCATTTATGCGCTTTGGTACGCAGTGTGGCGGCAAAAGTGTACTTCGGAGTTTACATGATGATGACCAATATCAACTCACATCTTACTTTGTCCGCGCCGGTCATGACAGTAACCGCCTTCTCACAACTCATTGGTCTGGAAGCAAGCGTATTGCAGGCCCAAGTAAACCGAGGTTACTGGCCAACTATCAAAGTTGGGAAACGTGTCTTTGTGAACGTTGAAGCTGTTCGCCTACAAGTGAGCAAGAGTTTTTTAGACGCTCTTCCGCAGTAAGCAAGCGCCATGCAGCGGTTAGCAGCTCCTATGGACAACGAACAATCGATGGTTACTCCATCGATTGCTGTCGCTGCGGGTAGGTTGCAAACACCGACTGTCTGCTTAATTGCAAGACTGGAAGCGATAGGTGAAGAAGCTCGGAAGAAAAATCGCGATGACAAACCTACTCCGCAGCCGAACGCTCAATTGCCGCTTTGGCCGCAGACGGTTCGGGGTGTGCCAAACGCCCTGTTACGCACTGCACTGTTCACCATCAGCAAAGATCGCGAAGCATCCAAACCCAGGAACTTGCTGGCCAGCACAAGCGATATTGACCTGCGCTTTACTGGTGAGCGATTCAATCAGACTGATCTAGATGTGTGGGAGGTTTTGTTGCATGTGGCTCGTACGCAGCCCCTTGAAACAGAGGTTCGGTTCAGTGCGTATTCCTTGCTAAAGGCACTGGGTAGAGGCACCGGAAAAGCGCAGCGCGAACAACTGAAAGACGGAATTGCCCGCCTGCAAGGTGGCGTTGTCGAGATCACATGGAAGAAAGATAGAAAAACCTTCAGCGGCCAACTGGTAGGAAACGCATTCCGCGATGATATGACCCAAGAATATGTCGTTGTTCTGAATGAAAAACTGCTTGGCCTTTATGACGATGGATATACGCACATAGATTGGACACAACGGAAAGCCTTGAAAAGTAGCCTATCCAAGTGGCTGCACGGCTTCTTCAGTACCCACGATAAACCGCACCCATACAAGGTTGCAACGGTACGCGCCCTGTGCGGCAGCACCACAAAGGAACTTTGGAAATTTCGCCAGATGCTTAAGGTCGCCCTTGGTGACTTGGTGACAGCGGGTTTCCTGAAGGAATGGAGTATCACATCTGCTGACCTAGTACGCGTCGTGGTCGTGTTCCCCGACGATCAGGTTAAGCATATCAACAAAAAGCGCGTCATACATAGACGCAAACCATCAACGTTTACAAGGTAGAGGCTTATATGGAAAAAACTGGTTTTTCACAAAAGAAAATCGTGGAGTTTATTGCTATTGGCCTTGTCGCCATAGCGGCCCTGGGATCGGTCCCGGCGCAGGCTCAAATCCCTGTGACTGACACGGCGGCGATCACAAAATCTTGGGAAGGTCATTTGGCTGAATTGGCTAAATGGGTAGACCAACTAAAAGCGATGGAACAGCAATATGTGCAAATGAAAGCGCAATATGACGCCATCACTGGCCCGCGTGGAATGCAAAATTTAATGAATAACGCCACGCACCAGGTACTGCCGGATGACTTCACGCAAAGCTATAACAAGCTCTTGACAATGGGGCAAGGCGGTGCAAGCAACGGGGCAAAGAAAATATATGACGTTATTAAAAAACTGGACTGCTCACGCTTCGGGGATGCGGACACAAAGCTATCTTGTGAGGCCCAGGCATACGCTGAGCCTGAAAATGCTTCATATATTGACAACGCACTCGCTGCCGCGCAAGAACGCGCTGCCCAGCTACAGCAGTTACTTGGCCAGATTGACGGTGCTACCGACCTGAAAGCTGCGGCTGACTTGTCCAATCGGATTGCAGCAGAACAATCACTATTGCAAAACGAACAGACGCTAGTGAATTTGGCGCTTGCGCAGCGCGAAAGCCAGTCGATGCTGCTGGCTCAGGCTCGCCGCGAAGAAGGCAAGAAAGCGATCCTGACCAATACCGCCAACCCTGTCGGCGGCTTTAAATAAAGGACAACCATGCATATCAACCAATTCAAGCGGCTGTCGGCCTCCCTCACTGTGGCGCTCTTTGCTGTCGTGCTGACTGGATGCGACAAGAGCAACACCAAGCAGCCCACTGACTCCTACGACCCGATGGCATCCACCCTGGAAAAGATGGCCCAAAAGGGCAAGCAGGATAAGAAGCAGGACGGCAACACCCAAGCCATCATCAAAACGACGAAGTAGGCAACAAAATGGGAATTTTCACGAATTTATCTGAAATAGTTCTTCAAACAACCAAGGAATGGGCGGATATCCCCAATACGATTATCGGCTGGGTGACGCCATTGATACTCTTGGGGCTGACTATCTCGATCATGTGGCATGGCTACAAGATCGTTCGTGGGGCAGGCGGGCAGGATCATCTACTCGATGTGTTTTTCAACTCCATTAGGACATTCCTTGTTGTCGCCCTGTGCCTGACAGCAGGGGCATACTCAGCCAATGTGGTCGGCCTATTGCAAGAACTTCGAGATCAGTTAGTAGGTCTGTTTTCTGGTGGGCTGACAAACACTTACGCCGTTCTCGATAAATCGGCCGGCCAAGCCGCCGATGCCTATAAGGCGATATGGGATTGGGGTACGGATCATGTGAGTTTTGGGGTCACAGGTTCAGATATCTCAGGTGTGGCCGCAATCGTAGGCGGCGGGATACTAACTCTGATCGTTGTCGTGTACTGCGCCGTGGCCGCCATCTACTTCATTGCCATTGATTTTGCCTTGGCCGTACTGCTAGCCATCGGCCCGCTGTTTCTTGCCAGCCTAGCCTTTCAGGCTACCGCACAGTTCTTTAACACCTGGTTCTCTGCCGTCTTGAAATACATCATGACCGCGGTGGTCATCGCGGCGGTGCTGGGTGTTGGCACATCTGTGATCAGCGGGTACGCAGATGGATTGACAGCGCTGGCCCCTGAAAAGGCGGACTACATCGGAATCATGTTTTCATCGTTAGCGGCGGGTCTAATTCTGATCATCCTGACGATAATGGGCGCGCGAGTTGGAGCAGAATTGGCCGGGGGTGCTGCCCTGCATATCGCGGGCTTGGCACAAGCTGGTAGCTGGGCTGTGAATCCCGCCGGTGCTGCACTATCAAAGGCTGGCAAAGTTACGGGTGCAGCAGCCGGTAATGTGGCCGGTAGGGCCGGTGCCGCTGTAGCGGGATCAAGCATAGGTAAGGCAATGGGGTCGTCACGGGCCATGCAATACGCAATGGCTGGCGTGAACTCCATGTCTCAAATGGGCACTGGGGCGGCACGTGCTATGAGTCACCGTTCTATTGTCAGTGCGGCTCGTGCAGGTTTCCAATCCGGTGGCTCTGTAGGCCGTGGAACTGGCTCGATCACGAAGTAAGCAAAATGTTTGATACGTTCACTACGGTTGTCTTTTGGATAATGGGCGTGTGGGCTTGGTACTCGATATGCCGGGAATTCAAGGCTAACCCCAGATTCCGTAGGTTCCTCTATTGGTACTCTGTCGTCCTTGTGCCTGTTGCCGTCTATGGCTTTTCTCTGGTGTGGGCAAAGTTATGGCCATAACGAAAACTAATGCCGGTTGGTTGGTCGATGTGCAGCCAGGCGGTAGAGGTTCCAAGCGGTACAGAAAGACGTTCCGAACGCAGGCCGAAGCCAAGGTTTGGGAAACGTGGGTGAAGGCAGAGACAAACAGTAATGCAGCGTGGGCGCCGGAGAAGCGCGATACGCGCAAGCTGCTCGCCCTGGCTGAACTCTGGTACGACAACCACGGCAAAGAGTTACGGGCGGCAGAAGATACCTACAAACGCATCAAGGCTGTTATCGATGCGATGGGCAACCCCATAGCCAGCGCCTTTACTGTGACCACGTTCACCAAGTACCGGGCAGCACGACTTGAAGAGGGTATCACCCTGAACACGGTCAACCGCGAACATGCCTACCTTCGGGCCATGTTCAATGAGTTGATCCGCTTGGGCTACTGGAAGAAAGACAATCCGCTGAAAGACCTACGACAGTTTCAGGTTCAGGAAAACGAACTGTCTTATCTGAACAGTGAGCAGATACCAGCGCTGCTGGAACAACTGCGGGCGTCGTCAAACGTACATGTATACCTGGTGGCGAAAATTTGCCTATCTACCGGCGCTCGATGGAGCGAGGGCGAAGGGCTGACTCTTACGCAAGTGCGCGATGGCCTGATTCAGTTTGCCCGCACCAAGTCAGGGAAGACCCGCGCAGTACCGATTACCGATGACCTGGATAAAGCTATACGCTCCCACCGCAAGATGCACAAGCGGGGCAATGTACTGTTCGACTACTGCACTGGGGCGTTCAAGGAAGCAATCGAACGGGCCAAGATCGAGCTGCCGCCAGGTCAGCTTACCCATGTGCTGCGCCACACTTTCGCCAGCCACTTTATGATCAACGGCGGCAACATCCTGACCTTGCAGCGGATACTCGGGCACCAAGATTTGAAGACGACCATGAGGTATGCCCACCTTGCGCCGAACCACTTAGAGGCTGCAAGAACGTTGAATCCAATTTCAGCGGGCAAACTATCGTAACCGAGGATGCTACTTACGCATCAGCTTTGCGGTAACGTCTAGCCCCCAGTACTGCTTTCCATCCTTGCTCAGATTCCAGGCATGTGCTCCAAATTCAAACGGATGGTGCGGGTACGAATACGGGTTGCTGTGAAGTCGCTGACGCTCGGCGTGACGGTACGCTCGGTGCCAAAGCTTCTTATCGAACTTTTCACTACGGGCCGTGGTAATGCCCGTGATTGGGGTTTTGCGTCTGCTCCTGCCCATGTTGCGCTCCATTTTCATATGCCAAGCATGGCAAAGCCCGCGTACCTTGCAGTAGGCGGGCTTGAAAAATGGGGCGCGACAAGAAAAGTCGTATCAACCTGTCGAACACTTTACCATCAAAGGTCCCGAAATGGGTAGAGCCGTAGGGCCGGGCATGCCCATCCGCGGTTCGATGGCGTCGAACCCCAACGGGTCGGTTGTTTCTGCGTTGACACTTGGTTGACAGAATGCCCTAAAAAGCAAAACGCCAACCTCGTTAAAGGCTGGCGTAAGTATTTGATATTGCTTGGAATTCCTTGGTGGCGCATCCCTGATTCGAACAGGGGACCTGCGGATTATGATTCCGTCGCTCTAACCGGCTGAGCTAATGCGCCAAAGCACGAAACTATAGCATAACTTTTTTATGTTGTGTGCCGCGCACCCGCAATATTGCTGGGCGCTGGCGGCATGGCAAGCACAAACAAAGGCCCCGCCTTTTGGCGGGGCCTTACTGCCGGGATGGCAGTGGGCACTACGCAGAAGGGTAGTGCCGAATGAGCTACCGCTAAGGGTAGCCGTGCTGCCTTCAGGCAGTAAGATAAAGATAATACGAAAATTTCGTCGTTGCAAGTAAGGGTAAATACTATATGAAATTTCTTTCCGGTTTGGCGCTCATCCTGCTTTTGCTGAGCGCGTGCGCGGGCAGGCCAGGCCATGATGGTTCGTCCGCATCGTCGAGTTCGGGGGTGCAGGTCTACGGCACGATCGACACCGGCGTAGGTGTGCAGGGCATTTCACGCTGACGCTCCCGCATGGACCTTGTTGGCGTCGCTGGCGCCGTCCGGCATGGGGCTGTTGGTATTGCCCGACAGCGCGGCGCTGAGGCTGTACAAGGGCGCGAAGGATTCGGCCTGCGCCATGGGCCAGGCGGTCCGGAATATGGTCAGGCGGAATTTGCCTTCCAGCAGTTCGCCTTTTTCCAGGTCGGGAAACAAGGCGGACAGCACCCGCACTTCTCCATTGGCGATGCGCTTGGCGATATGGTGGGGGCGCAGCTCGCAGGGGTGCTGCAGGCCGGCCGCGCCCAGCAGTTCGGACAGCGCCTTCAGGGTGTTGCGATGGAAGCTCTCCACCCGCAGGGATTTGTCGCCCACCACCAGGGCTTTTTGCCGCTTGGGGTCCTGGGTGGTGACGCCGGTGGGGCATTTTCCGGTATGACAGGCTTGCGCCTGTATGCAGCCTATGGCGAACATGAAACCGCGGGCGCTGTTGCACCAGTCCGCGCCCAGGGCCATGACGCGCGCCATGTCGAAGGCGCTGATTATCTTGCCGGATGCGCCCAGCTTGATCTTGTCGCGCAGGCCGATGCCGACCAGCGTGTTGTGCACCAGGCGCAGGGCTTCGCGCAGGGGGGTGCCGACATGGTCGACGAATTCTATGGGGGCGGCCCCTGTGCCGCCTTCCGCGCCGTCGACCACGATGAAATCCGGCGTGATGCCGGTCTTGAGCATGGCCTTGGCGATGGCGAACCATTCCCAGGGGTGGCCGATGCACAGTTTGAAGCCGACGGGCTTGCCGCCGGAGAGTTCCCGCAAGCGGGCGACGAACTGCATGAGTTCCACGGGCGTGGTGAAGGCGCTGTGCCGGGCGGGAGAATTGCAGTCCTGCCACGCGGGAACGCCGCGCGCCTGGGCGATTTCGGGGGTGACCTTGGGGCCGGGCAATATGCCGCCATGGCCGGGCTTGGCGCCTTGCGACAGCTTGATTTCTATCATCTTGACGCTGTCCTGCCGGGCGCGCTGCGCGAAGACTTCTTCGGAAAACTTGCCCTTGCCGTCGCTGCAGCCAAAATAGCCTGAACCGATGTTCCAGATGAGCGAGCCCTGGTGTTCCAGGTGGTAGCGGCTGATGCCGCCTTCGCCGGTGTCGTGCGCGAAATTCCCCAGCGAGGCGCCTTTGTTCAGCGCCAGCACGGCATTGGCCGACAGCGCTCCAAAGCTCATGGCCGAAATATTCAATACCGATAGGGAGTAGGGCCGGGTACAGTCCGGCCCGCCGACCGTGATGCGGAAGTCGCTGTCCGCCGGGTGGGATGGCTCCATGGAGTGATTGATCCATTCGTAATCGCTGCGGTAGACGTCGTGCTGGGTGCCGAAAGGGCGCTTGTCGATTTCCTGCTTGGCGCGCTGGTATACCAGCGAGCGGTCCACGCGGGTGAACGGCAGGGCATCGTTGTCGGCCTCGATGAAGTATTGCCGCATTTCGGGCCGGATGAATTCGAAGAAGAAGCGCAGGTTGCCTATGACGGGATAGTTGCGGCGGATGGCGTGCCGGGTCTGGCGCAGATCCCATATGCCCAATGCCGTCAGGGCGGCGCAGGCCAGCGCCGGCACCAGCCACCAATCGTTCAGGGCCAGGCCCAGCCCAAGAAAAAGGGCGGCGCCAAGCATGACGATGTAGAAAGCGGTATAGCGTGTCAATAGACGGTCCATTGGGTTTCCTTTTGTATCCTGCTTCAATGGGAAACCATACCAGACCTTGAACTCATGCGCATGCGCATGGCACTGGAGGCGGGCTCTGGCAGGCTTCGACGACAAGCCGTTGACATCCTCCTCCGCCTGAAAACAGAGCTTTTCGCGCAACCCGGTAAAATGCTTTTTTTCACCAGCAAGGACGGCCTTGCCGCCGGCTGTTTGCGGCGAACGCCATAGGGACGGCCCTTTTTTGGAGAAAATATCGTGTCTGTATCGACGTCGTGGCTGGTATTGATCATCGCAGGCCTCTTCGAGGTGGGCTGGGCGATAGGCTTGAAGTACAGCGAAGGGTTCTCGCGCTTCTGGCCCAGCCTGGGCACTATCGTGGCGATGATCATCAGCGTGGCGCTGCTGGGCCTGGCCATGCGGCAGTTGCCCGTGGGCTCGGCCTACGCCATATGGGTGGGTGTGGGCGCCGTGGGAACAGTTATATTAGGCATAGTCCTGCTGGGCGATTCCGCCAGCCCGGCGCGCTTGATCAGCGTGGGTTTCATCATCGCCGGAATCATAGGCTTGAAGCTCGCCGCTTAGATTGGTTTCGCAAATTTTTTCAGGGGCTTGCATTGAGCCGTATTAAAGTCATTCTAGGGGACTGGGCATCCTGCCAGCGGGATGCCATGCTCATACGCTACGAGGTCTTTGTGCAGGAGCAGCGCGTTCCCGTCGAAGAAGAGCAGGATCTCGAAGACCCGCATTGCGTACACGCGGTGGCGTATGACGAGCGGGGCGCCGCGGTGGGAACCGGGCGCCTGCTGCGCAATGCGCATATAGGCCGGATGGCGGTCCTGGCGCCGTATCGCGGCCGGGGCGTGGGTTCGCTATTGTTGACCGCGCTGGTGAACGAGGCGCGGCGGCGGAAGTATCTGGAGGTCGTGCTGGCGGCCCAGTTGCACGCCCAGGCGTTTTATGCCGCCCACGGTTTTGTCGCCGAGGGCGGTGTGTTCCTGGATGCCGGCATCGAACACGTTACGATGCGGCATGCCCTGACCGCCTGAAAGCATGGTCCTAGGCGCCGCTGGCTATCGCGGCGGCCACCGCGTCGCCCATTTCCGAAGTGCCCACCTGCTTGCATCCGGGCTGGGCGATGTCGCCCGTGCGATAGCCGTCGGCCAGCACCTTGCGCACGGCGCGTTCGACGCGATCGGCATTGCCGGGCTGATTGAACGAGTATCTCAGCATCATGCCCATGGAAAGTATGGACGCGATCGGATTGGCCAGGTTGCGGCCGGCGATATCCGGCGCCGTGCCATGCACGGGTTCGTACAGGCCTTTCTGGTCCAGCGCCAGCGATGCCGATGGCAGCATGCCGATGGAACCGGTCAGCATGGCGGCGGCGTCCGAGAGTATGTCGCCGAAGATATTGCCGGTCACCATGACGTCGAACTGCTTGGGCGCGCGCATGAGCATCATCGCCGCGGCGTCGACGAACAAATGCGTCAGTTCGACGTCCGGGTATTCCCGGGAAACGCGCGTGACCACTTCGCGCCACAGCTGCATGGTCTCCAGGACATTCGCTTTGTCGACCGAGCAGACCTTGCGGCGGCGCTGCCGGGCCGTCCGGAACGCCACATGCGCGATGCGCTCGATTTCCGATTCCGAGTAGCGCATGGTGTTGTAGCCTTCGCGCTCTCCGGAGGGCAGGGTGTGGATGCCGCGCGGTTCGCCGAAATAGATGTCGCCGGTCAGTTCGCGCAATATCATCAGGTCCAGCCCCTCCACGATCTCGGGCTTCAGGCTGGACGCACCCACCAGTTCGGGGAACAGGAAGGCGGGGCGGAAGTTGGCGAACAGGCCCAGTTCTTTGCGCAGGCGCAGCAGGCTTGCGCCGGGGCGCATGGCGTAAGGGATGGTTTCGTCGCCCGGGACGCCGGCGGCGCCGAACAGGATGGCGTCAGCGGCGCGCGCGATCTCGGTGGTCGCGGGGGGCAGCGGGTCGCCCGCGGCTTCTATGCCCGCCGCGCCTATGGGCGCCTCGATCAATTCCAGCGCCGCGTCCTGGCCCAGCACCGCGCGCAATACCTTGACGGCTTCGGTCGTGACTTCTTTGCCTATGCCATCGCCTGGCAGGACTGCAATTTTCATCAAATGTTCCTCGAGAATAAACGGTGGGTGGCCATGCGCGCCTGCCGCTATGGATGCGCGGCGGCGTAGCGCTGTTCGAACGCGGTGATCTGGTCGGCCTTTTGCAGGGTGTAGTCGATTTCGTTCAAGCCTTCGACCAGGCATTTCTTTGAAAAGGCGTCGATATCGAATCGATAGACGGCGCCATCGGGGGCCGCAACAGTCTGGGCGGGAAGGTCGACGACAAGGCGCATGCCTGGCTCGGCCTGCGCCATTTCCAGCAGGTGATCGACCGCCGCGGCCGGCAGGACCACCGGCAGCAGGCCGTTCTTGAGCGCGTTGGAGAAGAAAATGTCGCCGAAGCTGGGCGCGATCACGGCGCGAAAGCCATAATCGTGCAAAGCCCATACGGCGTGCTCGCGCGAGGAGCCGCAGCCAAAATTGTCTTGCGCGACCACTATCCGGGCCTCGCGGTAAGGCGGCGCATTCAGCATGAAATCGGGATTTTCCTTGCCTTCTTTATCGAAGCGCAGATCGCGGAACAGGAACTGGCCGAAATCGTCCGAGCGCGGCTTTTGCAGATAGCGGGCGGGAACGATCTGGTCGGTATCGACATTGGATCGGGGGACGGGCAATGCCGGGGCGTCGAGATGGGGAAAGGGTTGCATTTTTCAGTTCCTGGCTGGAAGTTGCCGCACATCGACCAGGTGGCCGGCGATGGCCGCGGCGGCCGCCATGGCGGGGCTCATCAGGTGGGTGCGCGAGCCCGGGCCCTGGCGTCCGACGAAATTGCGGTTCGAGGTCGAGGCGCAGCGCTGTTGCGGCGCCACCAGGTCGCCATTGGTGGCCAGGCACATGGAACAGCCGGCATAGCGCCAATCGAATCCGGCGTCGCGGAATATCTTGTCCAGCCCCTCCCGCTCGGCCTGCGCCTTGACCAGGCTGGAGCCGGGCACCACCCAGGCCTGGACGCCCTGGGCGATATGGCGCCCCCTGGCCACGGCGGCGGCGCTGCGCAGGTCTTCGATGCGGCCGTTGGTACAGGACCCGATGAACACGCGGTCGACGGCGATGTCGGTCAGCAGGGTGCCGGGCTCCAGGCCCATGTAGGCCAGGGTGCGCGTCATCGCATCGCGCCGCCCGGCGTCTTGCGCGGCGCGAGGGTCCGGCACGCGCCCCGAAATCGGCAGGGCGTCCTCGGGGCTATTGCCCCATGTGACCATGGGCGCGATCTCGTCGGCGTGCATGGCGACTTCGCGGTCGAATTTGGCGCCTGGGTCGCTGGGCAGGGCGCGCCAGCCGGCCAGGGCGGCGTCCCAGTCGGCCCCGGCCGGGGCGTAGGGGCGGCCCTTGAGCCAGGCAAAGGTGGTGTCGTCCGGGGCTATCATGCCGGCGCGCGCGCCGGCCTCGATCGACATATTGCAGACAGTCAGACGCCCTTCCATGGACAGGGCCGTGATGGCGGGGCCGGCATACTCGATGACATGCCCGGTCGCGCCGGCGGCGCCGATGCGGCCGATGATCGCCAGGATGATGTCCTTCGCCGTGACGCCGTCGGCGATGCGGCCGGCTATGGTCACGCGCAGCGTTGCGGGCTTGCGCTGCCAGATCGATTGCGTCGCCAGCACATGGGCGACCTCGGAGGCGCCTATGCCAAAGGCCAGGGCGCCCAGCGCGCCGTGGGTGGAGGTATGGCTGTCGCCGCAGACGATCAGCGACCCCGGCAGGCTCAGGCCCTGCTCCGGCCCCACGACATGCACTATCCCCTGGCGGGGGTCGTCCAGCCCGAAGAATTCTATGCCCCCCTCGGCGCTGTCGCTGCGCAGCGCGTTGACCATGGCCCGCTTTTCCGGGTCGGCGATATCGGCCAGGTCGCGGCTGCCGGTAGGCACGTAATGGTCGGGCGTCGCGAAAGCGCGCTGCGGCGCGCGCAGCGGCAGGCCTTGCTGGCGCAGCATCTCGAATGCGGGCGCCGAGCCGTCCTGGACCAGGTGGCGATCCACATACAGCAGGCTCTGGCCGTCTTCGCGGCGCAGTATTTCATGGCGCGACCAGATTTTCTCGAACAGGCTGCGGGGCGGAGAGGCTATGGGCATGATGTCTACAGTATGGGTTGCGGGGTCGGGGCTCAGTCGAGCTTGGCGCCGGACAGCCTTACGATGCTTTCGTAGCGCTCGGTTTCGGAAGCCATGAAAGCGCCGAATTCCTCAGGGGTGCCGCCGCCCATTTCAGCGCCGTAGTCGGCCATCTGGGCGCGCAGTTTCTTGTCGGACTTGAGCACTTCGTTGGCCTCGCGATTGAGCCGCTCGATGATGGGGCGCGGCGTGCCGGCGGGCGCCATCAGGCCGTACCAGGACGAGGCGTATATGGGCAGGCCCAGTTCGGCGAAGGTCGGCACATCCGGCAGCGCCGGGTTGCGCGCTTTCGATGCCACGGCCAGCGCCCGCAGCTTGCCGCCCGCGATCAAGGGCAGACAGGTGGTGGTGTCGAGCATCAATGAAATCTGGCCCGCCATCAGGTCACTCTCGGCCGGCGACGTGCCTTTGTAAGGCACGTGGACGATCTCGATCTTGGCGGCGCTCATGAACTGCACCGCGGCCAGGTGCTGCGAGGAGCCGACCCCTCCCGATCCGTAGTTCAGCTTGCCGGGATTGGCCCTGGCATAGTCCACCACGTCCTGCATGCTCTTGAATGGCGATGCCGTGGGAACGACCAGGATATTGGGAACCGACGAGACGAACATGATGGGCGCGAAATCCTTGACCGGATCGAAGCCCAGCTTGGAATACAAATGGACATTGACGGCATTGGGGCTGATCGAGCCCATCAGCAGGTTATAGCCATCGGGTTCGGCGCGCGCAGCGATGGCGGTGCCGATATTGCCGCCCGCGCCGGCCCGGTTGTCCACCACGATAGGCTGACCCAGCCTTTTCGAAAGCGGTTCGGCCAGGATGCGGCCCATGGTGTCCACGCCGCCGCCCGGCGGCCAGGGCAGGTACATGCGGATGGAGTGAGTGGGATAAGTTTGCGCCTGGGCTGCGCAAGCGCAGCTGAAACCAAGCAGCATTCCAGCCAGCCACATATGTATTTTATTCATGATAGAAGTCTCCTTTGGGTTTTTATAATTCTGCCTTGCCATTCTTGAATAAAAGGAGGCCTCTGGCAAACACAATTAAGGCATAATAGATATGAGCAAAACTCATGCCTGGAGCCGCCCTATGCGTCGTTTGCCTCCCTTGAATGCCTTGCGCGCGTTCGACGCCTCGGCGCGCAACGCCAGCTTTACCCGCGCCGCCCAGGAACTGTGCGTGACCCAGGGCGCGGTCAGCCGCCACGTCGGCGCGCTGGAAGACTGGCTGAAAATCAAATTGTTCGAACGCGGGCGCTACGGGATAGAGCTCACCGCCCAGGGCAGCGCCTATTTCCGCACGATCAAGAATGCGCTGGACCAGATCGAATACGGCAGCCAGCAATTGCGCCAGAGTCCGGATGAGAACCGGCTGCGCATCAAGCTGCCGCCGACCTTCGCGATCCGCTGGCTGGTGCCGCGGCTGGCCCGTTTCCATGCCTTGCACCCCGGCATCGACGTCCAGATCACGACGTCTCACCAGCGCGCCGACTTCGACCGGGAGGACGTGGACGTCAGCATACATTCCGAGGCCCGGCATCCCGGCGCTTCCGCCGCGAGTTCGAGGTATCTGTATTTGTTCGGAGAAACCTTGCTGCCGGTATGCGCACCCGGCCTGCTGAAGCGGGAGCCGGCGCTGTCGGCGCCCGGCGACCTGGCCGGCCATGTCCTGCTGTGTTCGATGAATCGCCCGCTGGACTGGCCGACCTGGCTGGAGGCGGCGGGGGTCGGGCACATAGACGGCAACAGCGGGCTCAAGTTCGAGAATGCCGCGCTGGCGTACCAGGCGGCCACGGACCAGTTGGGCGTGATGGTGGCGCAGCTGGCCTTCGTCAATGATGATCTGGCTTCCGGCCGCCTGGTGGCGCCTTTCGGCTTGCGGGTGGCGACCTCGGGCGCATACTATCTGGCTTATCGGGCGGATGTTCCCAAGCCGGCCCGCGTACAGCTGTTCGAGGACTGGATTCTTGCCGAAGCGGACGCCATGAACCGGCAATTCGCCGGCCAGGGCGGCGTCGGCGCCACCATGGCGGGGCTGCCCGCCAGCGAGGCCACACCATGACCAAGCATGCAAAGAAGATCGATCTGCCGGTCGAATTGATCCGGCGCTATCTCGAACCGGGCCCCATCGTGCTGGTTTCGTCGGCCTGGCGCGGCGAACGCAACATCATGACCATGGGCTGGCATACCGTCATGGAATTCAGCCCATCGCTGGTGGGCTGCGTGATCTCCAGCGGCAATCACAGCTTCGAGCTGATCCGGCGTAGCCGCGAGTGCGTGATCAACGTGCCGACCACGGCGCTGACCGACGAGGTCGTGGGCATAGGCAATACCTCAGGCGCTTCGGTCGACAAGTTCGAAAAATTCAAGCTGACCGCGGACCCCGCGCAAGCCGTGCAGGCGCCTTTGATCCGCGAATGCCACGCCAGCCTCGAATGCCGGCTGGCCGACGACGCGCTGGTCGGACGCTACAACTTCTTTATCTTCGAAGTCGTGAAGGCGCACGTGAACGCGACGCCGAAATACCCCGAGACGCTGCATTACACCGGCGATGGCGTGTTCATGGTGTCGGGCAAAACCATCAGCCGCCGCGCGCAATTCACTCCGGACAAGCTGTAGGGGGAGAGGGCGTATAGCGGGCGAGGGCGCAGTCATCATCACGCTGTCGGACATGACAGCCGGCCATATGGCGGGTAGCGCGGCGGCTGCGATATGTTGTAAGGAAAACTGTTTTTTTCTCGACAGTTGATTTCTGCTGCGTACAATCCCGACACAGCCGTAACGATGCAGTGAGATCACCGGCGAAGGCACAGGAAAAATTCATTCCGAATATCCCGTGCTCATAAAAGGCCCCATGCTCCGACCCAAATTATCGTTGCTGGCTCTGGGACTGCTGCTGTCCTCCGGACAAAACGCCGCTGCCGTTGAATTTCCGAACGCAGGAAGCCAGATCCAGCAAATCCCGCCTGCCCCCACCCTAGAAAAAGCACCACCGCAAATCCGCATCCAGCAGAAAAACAAGGCTGAAGCCGGCGTCCCGGACGACATGAAAATCCGCGTGGATGCCCTGCATCTTACCGGCGCGCATGTGTATACCGATGCCGAGCTGCTGGCGCTTACCGGCTTTGAACCGGGCCGTGAATTATCCCTGGCCGACCTGCGCGGCATGGCCGCGAAAATCACCGATCACTACCACAAGGACGGCTACTTCCTGGCCCAAGCCTATCTGCCCGCGCAGGACATCAAGAATGGCGCGGTGACGATTGCGGTGCTGGAAGGCCAGTTCGGAAATATCCAACTGCGCAACAACACCAACTTATCGGACAGCCTCATCAACAGCCGGCTCCGCGGCATCGATAGCGCGGATACCATCAACATCGAGCCGCTGGAGAACCGTCTCCTGCTGCTTTCAGACATTCCGGGCGTGAACGTGAGCTCCACCTTGACGCCGGGCGCGACACTGGGGGCGTCTGACCTCATTGTCGACGTGGACCCGGGACGGCGCGTCACGGGCAGCGTCGATGCCGACAACGCAGGCAACCGCTACACCGGCGAGTACCGGGCCGGGGGAACCGTCAATTTCAACAACCTGCTGGGGCGCGGCGATGTGGCTACGCTGCGGGGGGTGACTTCGGGGCGCGGCTTGAACTATGGCCGGGCGTCTTACCAGATGCCGTTTGGCAAGGCGACGCTGGGGGTCGCCTATAGCCGGCTGGGCTACAGGCTGGGCAAAGAGTTCGATGGCCTGGACGCCCACGGTACCGCGGACATTGCGAGCGTCTATGGCAGCTACCCCTTGATCCGTTCGCGCAACACCAATCTGTCGGTGCAGCTTGGATATGACCACAAGCGTCTCCGGGACAGGGCGGAGCAGTTTGTCAGCAACAGGAAAGCCGACGCGGTCAGCTTGAGCCTGCTGGGCGATCATCGTGACAATTTCGGCGGGGGCGGACTGAGCGCCTTTTCGCTTACGGGCACCACGGGCAGGATCAATATTCAAACACCCGAGGTGAGGGCATACGACGGGATCACGGCGCATAGCAACGGCCATTACAACAAGCTCGGCTTCAGCGCCATGCGCTTGCAGAATTTGACGCGATCAGTGTCCTTGTATGCGGGGATCAATGGGCAGTTCGCTTCGAAGAACCTGGACAGCTCCGAAAAAATGAGCCTGGGTGGAATAAACGGTGTGCGGGCCTACCCCGAAGGCGAGGCCTGGGGCGACGAAGGTTATGTCATCAATGTCGAGGCGCGCTGGCTTTTGCCGCAGTTTGCCGCGAACCAGCTGGGCCAGGTGCAACTGATTGCCTTCGCCGACACCGGCACCACCACCGCCCACAAGAACCCCTGGTTTCCCGGGCCGAACCGCAGAACCCTGAGCGGCGCAGGCGTGGGCGTCAATTGGATGGACTACAACAATTTCGCGGTCAAGGTTTCGTACGCGCGCAAGCTGGGCAATGCCGAGACCTTGTCGGCTCCGGATAAGAACGGACGTTTCTGGGTCCAGCTTGTCAAGTACTTCTGAAATCACTATCTGGCAGCAACTCACTTGAGCGCAAGCATAATGGCACACCCGCAGGTTTCAATCTCGAAAACGCTTACCCTGTTTGCAGCGCTGGCCTTCGGTTCCGCGGCCTGGGCCCTGCCCACGGGCGGCGTGGTCGTCGAAGGCGGCGCTGGATACGCGAACGATGCGGCCAACGCGATGACCGTCACCCAGTCGACCGCCAAGGCAATAATCAACTGGCAGGGCTTCAGCATAGGGCCGGGGGAAACGGTTCGTTTTCAGCAGCCTGACGCCAGTTCGGTAACGCTCAACCGCGTAACGGGCTCCGACCCGTCCGCCATCATGGGCAATCTTACGGCCAACGGGAAAGTATTCCTGGTCAATCCCAACGGCATTCTTTTTGGACAAAATGCCTCGGTCAATGTGGGCGGCCTGGCCGCCTCCACGCTCGGGATCGCGAACGCCGACTTCATGGCGGGCAACTACCAGTTGTCGGGCGCCAGCCATGGTTCCGTTGTCAACCATGGAACGATCAGCGTCAGCGATGGCGGCTATGTCGCCTTGCTGGGCGCGACCGTGAGCAACCATGGCACCATAGTGGCCAGGCTGGGCACCATCGCCTTGGCAGCCGGCAACGCGGTCACGCTCGATGTCGCGGGCGACAAGTTGCTGAATGTCGCCGTCACCCAGGGCGCCGTCGACGCGCTGGCGGAGAACGGCGGGCTGATCCGGGCCGACGGCGGGCGCGTGCTGATGACGACGCAAGCAGCCGGCAGCCTGCTGTCCAATGCGGTCAACAACACTGGCGTGATCCAGGCGCAAACCATAGAGAACGTCGGAGGCACGATCAAGCTGCTGGGCGGCATGCAAAACGGCGCAGTGAACGCGGCCGGCATACTGGACGCCAGCGCGCCCGGCGGGGGCAATGGCGGCTTCATCGAAACGTCCGCCGCGCATGTCAACATCGCGGATGGCATTCGCGTCACTACCGCCGCGCCCACCGGGCTGACGGGGACCTGGCTGATCGACCCCCAGGATTTCATCATCGGCAGCGGCGGCAATATCTCCGGTTCGACGCTAAGCGGCCAACTGGTCGCCAACAATGTCATCATCGATACGGCGACCGGACCCGGCGCGGCGCTGGCGGGCAATGGCGATATCTACGTCAATGAGGCGATCGTATGGACGGCGAGCGGGAGTCCGACGACCCTGACATTGAATGCCGTCGGCGATGTGCACATCAATGCGGCGATTTCCGCCACCGATGGCAACCTTTCAGTATGCTGCGGGCGCGATATCAATGTGGCCGCAGATATTACGACGGTCGGGGGCAGCGTCTTGTTGAGCGCCGGACGCGACGTCAACATGAATGCCACCACGACGACGACGAATGGAAACATCATGATGTGCGCGGCCAACGATGTGAACGTGAATGGAACAATCACGCTGACCAACGGCACGCTGGACGCTGCGCGCAGCCTGGGCCTGCCTGAAGGCCTGGTGCTCAGCGCCGGTTATGGCGGCACCGGCCCAGGGCCTACTGGCGGCACCGTGGTCTTTGGGCTGGCCGCGCCCCCTGCCACGGTCACAGACGCTTCGGTCTCGATCAACTACAACCCCGTTTCATACGCGGCGCCCACGGATTATTCGGGCCGCTTCACGCTGACACGCGCGATCTTGACTCAGCGCATGCTGGTGTTCGCCGATGGCGGCGACAAAGTCTTTGACGGCACGACAGGCACGGCGCTTTCCTCCTTGAAGGGCAATCCCGCCGGTGTGGAACTGGTCGCGGGCGCCGGCAGCTCCGCCAATTTCGATACGGCGGACCCGGGAACCGGCAAGACGATCATTTACAGCGGCTACAGCCTGGCTGGCGCCAACGCCGGCGATTATGTCTTGGCGATCAATTGCTGCGGGCCCGTCTTTGCGAGAACAACGGGAAGCATTATCGCGGCGCTAGCACCGCCCCCGGTGGGCGTGCCCGGTCCTGTCCCGGTCGTGCCTGCGCCCGTTGTCCCGGGCCTGGTATTGCCGAACGGCCAAGTGGTTCCCGGGGCGCTGGCGCCCGACGGAACGCCGCTAGCGTCCTTTCCATTATGGCCGATAATCCAGCCGGTGCCGCCGGCCAGCGTTCCACCCGGTCCTGTACCTTCCTGGATGGGGCCGCCCATGGTGGCGCTGCTGGTCGCGCCTCCGGCCAGCCCGCCGTCCATGATACTGGTGCAGGAGCAGCCGGCTGCGCCGCCGCCTCCGTATGTCGCTCCTGTTTTCCGCCCCAAGCATGAGCGCAACTAAGCGTTCGCGCCCGGGCCTGGCGGCAATCACGCCAGGCCTGGGCCTGGCCCTTGCCTGTTTCTTCCTTCATCCCATGGCGGCCGCTCAAGACAGCCGGCAAGACCCGGCCCGGGCCCGTCCGGCCCTCGCCCGGGAAGAGGCGCGGAAACCGGCTGTGGAAGGAATCATGCCCCCGCCCGCCCGCAAGGCCGGGCGGGCGGATTTCCTGGAAGAGCGGCCGTCGCCGGACAGCCGCTACATAGCGGACTGGGTCGTCGACTCGGGCGATAACCAGGGCATGCCGTTCATCATTATCGACAAGGTGCGCGCGATGGCCTTTCTGTTCGGCGCCGAAGGACAACTGCGCGGCGCCGCGCCCGTACTGCTTGGCGCGGCGCTGGGCGACGATTCCGCGGTCAATATCGGGACGCGCAAATTGGCGGACGTCCGCCCGGATGAGCGCACGACGCCCGCGGGCCGATTCGTGGCCTCGCTGGCCAGGAACCTGCATGGCAAGGAGATACTCTGGGTCGACTACGAGGCAGGCATCGCCTTGCATCGCGTCGCGACATCCAATGCCAAGGACCGGCGCCCGCAGCGCCTGGCCACTGCAACACCGCTGGACAACCGCATTTCGTATGGCTGCATCAATGTCCCCGTTACCTTCTACGAGAACGTGGTAAGCCCCGCGTTCACCGGCACTAACGGTATCGTCTATGTCCTGCCCGAAAGCCGATCCGTCCGCAAGGCGTTCGGGTCCTATGACGTCCAGGCCCGCCGCGAAGGGTGAAATAATGCCGCGGCTGCTCCATGAGTTTCGCGCCGCGGCCGGCGTTACTGGCCTGGCGCGCGCATCGGCTTCAAGGCCTGCGCCCATTTATAGAGTTCATCGAGCATCGCCTGCGCGGAATTGTCGATAAGCTCGTTCGACTTGAAATTCCTGTTTTCATCGAGCAGCGTGGCCACCATAGGCACGGCGACCCCTTCGACCATGGGCATCATCTTCAGCGTGGTGACCAGCTGCTTTTCCAGCTGGACCGCGCGCATGCCGCCGGAAACGCCGCCGTAGCTGACGAAGCCGCAGGGCTTGTAATTCCATTCGTTGTAGAGGTAATTGAGCGAATTGCCGAAGGCGGGCGGCGGGCAGTAATTGTATTCCGGCGTCACGAACACATAGGCGTCCGCGCTGGACACGCTGGCGCTCCACTTCTTGGTATGTTCGTTCTCGTACTTTTGCAGCCGCGGGTGCAGCGGCTCATCATACAGCGGCAGGTTGAAGTCGGCCAGGTCGATCAGGGTCGTGTCGAACCCCGCATGCCGGGCCGCGACCTCGTTGAACCAGCGGGCCACCGAGGGCCCGACCCGCCCGGGGCGGGTACTGCAGATAATGACCTGAAGCTTGAGCGGCATATTGAGTTCTCCATTGAATTGAGTGCTGCGGCCAGGCGAAATGCTTTCATCGCGAATTGCAGTGTAAAACCAGGCAGGCCATTAATCCACTGATTATCCCCTTAGCGTCCGAGCGATAGCTGACGGCTTGCACCAAGCCGGGGCCGGCTTTTCCGGGAAATCAGGATTCCGCGGCGGCAAACCTGACCGCAACCCTCGCAAGGCTGCGTGCCTATGCCGCAACCGGTTACAGATCGGGCAATTCGTGCGGAGCGTGGCTTCCTTACGGTGCTCGTTGGTTGCAGCGAAGGGCATGCAGCCACTTCCAATATGTCAGAAACTGATGTATCCTTTCTTACTATTAAGGCACCCTATGAATACGTTACCTGAAACCATCCTGCAGCAAGCACAATCCCTCCCCGAAGGAGGTATCCTGTCGCCCAAGGAGTTTCTGCATCTTGGTGGTCGTGCTGCCATTGATCAGGCGTTGTCCCGTCTGACCAAGACGGGAAAGCTGCTTCGCGTGGCGCGTGGCGCCTATGTCGCCCCGGTGCCCAGCCGGTTCGGTCCGCGCGCCCCGGCCCCCGAGAAAGTAGTCCAGGCGCTGGCCGAGCAGAGTGGCGAAATTGTCGTACCGCACGGTGCCAGCGCTGCCAACACTCTAGGGCTGACGCAACAGGTTCCCATTCGCGAGGTGTATCTCACGTCAGGTCGGACACGAAAACTGACGCTTGGCCGCTCGGAAGTCCTGGTCAAGCATGCTCCTCGCTGGATGCTGGCTCTGGGGACGCGGCAAGCAGGCGCGGCAGTGCGCGCCCTGGCATGGATGGGACCAACGCATGCCAGTGAGTCCCTGGCTTCATTACGCCACACACTTTCAAGCACTGAGTGGCATACCTTGATCGCTGCACGCGCAATCCTACCGGGCTGGATGGCCCAGGCCATCGGCGCCGAGGCAATTCGTGGCTGAGTCCTTCTTTGAGCTCGGCCATGAAGACCAACATGAAGCGCTGGAATACGCCCGCGCCCAATCAGGCCGCCCGGCCCACCTTCTGGAAAAAGATATCTGGTGGTCTGGGCGCTGCGCGCGCTCTTCAACTCGCCATTATCAAACTGGCGCAGGGCACCGGTTATGTGGCGCCAGTCGTAACACTGGAGTTCGGCGGCCGTGCCACAGGCGAACCTCACCAAGTGCTTCAAGTCGCCTGCGACATCGCAGAATACCTGCCTGACGTATGCTTCCCGACCGCCTCGCCACTGGTGATGAGCGTCGCCCGGACCTTCTGGGAAAAGGCGACGGCAGCGCATGTCTTCTGTGCACAGGGACGGATTCGTAGCGAACGCTATGCGCGCCACTGGCACGATCTGGCTGCGATTGCGCGCAGTCCACATTTCAGAGTTGCCATTTCAGATCGCGATGTGGCCACAGCGGTCGCACGTCATAAGTCCTGCTTCTTCATCGAGAAAGATGCACAAGGGCGTGTGATTGACTATCACGCTGCAACTGCCGGCGGTTTAAAGGTTGTGCCCCAAGGCGAAGCAAAAAAAGCTTTGGCGAGGGACTATAAAGCTATGCTTGCCGACGAAATAATGATCAGAAATGCCTTACCTTTCGACGAGCTACTGAGAGAATGCGCCGGATTCGAGGTCAAGGTGAATGAGGCCATCACGACCGCTTCTTGTCGTTGATAAATCGGCTGAAGGGCGGCAAGAAGGTGTGCCAGATTCCAAGCCACAACCGGCTCCGGCGCTTGATCGCACGAAAATCAATCGAAAAAATTATTGCGAGCGATTCGGGCGTAAGAGGATCATGATGCTTCCCCATTACGGACAAGCCAGCGAGCGGGCAATTTCGTGATAGCGAAACAAGCTAGCAGTATTCCCGAATAAATGATTAATTCGCGCGAAATGGCATGGCTTTCGTACCAAGCGCCGATGATGATGGCGATTACCGGGAAGATGATGAACACGAACGAGAGGACAATAGGACGCAGTCGCTTCAGGAGTACAAAGTAAACAATGAATCCACCTACCGAGGCGACTATCCCCAGATAAACAAGCGCGCCCCAAGACCTGACGCTGATCTCCGAGAAGTCCGGACGCTCGATGATAAATCCGGTGAGCGTCAGCAGGACGCCGGCGATGCCGATCGGCAGCGTGTTGTAGGTGATGACACTGATGTCAGCGCCGTCTTTCTTTGTCAGCACATAGGCCAATCCGTGCATGATGGCGGCGGCAAGAATGGCGGCAACGCCGAATATCCCGGCGTAGTCCAGATGCAGGCCTTGCGACACAATGATCATGTAGAGCGCAAAAAAGCCGATCCCGATGCCGAACACCTGGAATAGGGCGATGCGTTCCTTCAGAAGGACAGCCGAAAAGATCAGTATGAACACAGGCATGGCGCTAAATAGCAGCGCAGTCAAACCCGATGAAACGAACATCTCTCCATGGTTGAGCAGATAGTAGGGAATCGTGAAGTAGCCCAGGGTCACGAAGGCGAAAAATCCCCGCTTGCCTTTAGGAAAATAGAGAGGCTCTCGGCAGACCAGCGTCAGAGCCAGGAACAATGGAAACGCAATGAGAAAGCGCAGGCCAGCCGCCGTGAGGGGCGGAACGGTTTCGACGGCGATCTTGATGCCCAGCCATGTCGTGCCCCAGCTCAGACATACGATGGCAAAAAGCACGCAAGTAACCGCGATGGCGGCCCAGGAGCGATGCGCGCTTTCCAAGGCAGAGGGTGCAAGAGACGTTGACATAGATGCCGTGCTTCCCATAAAGTGACAAATTGACTTCTTTTATAGCAGTCATTCAAGCGGTATTTTGAATTTGTTCTGATCATGAAGGCGATAATGATGGCTGTCAAACATATTATTGACATGGTGTCAATGCTTCTCGAGGCACTACATCAAGAAGGTGGTCCGAAATATAAACGTGTCGCAACATGCCTGGAGCGGCTCATCGCCGAAGGCTTCCTGGATAATGGCGCGAAGCTGCCGACCCACAGGCTGCTCGCTGACAAGCTCAATGTGACCACTGGCACGATCAGCCGGGCTTACCGGGAGCTGGAACGCACCGGTCTGGTATGCGCCCGCGTGGGAGATGGGACTTTCGTCGCACGCAAGGGATTAATGGAAAAGCATGACGGTGGTTTTAAAAATTTTGTCGAGGAGCCGTTGAGGCCTTATGACATGAGCCGCAACACCCATATCCCCGGTCTGGAGTCGGCTTTCCTGGGCAAGAGCCTGGCGGTTCTGGCTGGAGACAGCAGCGTTCTTCAAGAGTTGATGCTATATGGGCCAGAGGCGGGGTTGGCCAGGCATCGGGAGGCTGGCGCATCGTGGTTATCCAGGGGACAGAGTGCGATAGTAAATGCCGAACAAGTGGTCTGCGTCAACGGCTCTCAGCATGGCCTCTTGTGTGCCTTGATGGCTCTGGCTCGCCCCGGAGATACCATTGTCACTGAACAATTGACCTATCCGGGTCTGATCTCGGCGGCTCGCATGCTGGGTCTCAGATTGGTCGGCGTAGCCATGGACCAGCAGGGCTTGATGCCGCAAGCTTTGGACGATGCCTGCAAAGTCAATCGGGCAACCGTGCTGTACTGTACGCCGACGCTTCAGAATCCGACATGTGGGGTGTTGGAAAGTGAACGCAGGGCAGCCATCGCAGATATTTGCCGCCGACACAATTTACTGATTCTTGAGGATGAAGCGCATGGCGTATTGGTGGATGACCGCCCGCCACGCTTATGCGAGTTTGCACCGGAGCGCAGTATTCTTATTTCCAGCCTGAGCAAGGCAGTAGCCGCCGGCTTGCGGGTGGGCTATCTCTATGCTCCCTTGCCGCTGATCAATCGCCTGGAAGCGTCGATACGGGCGAGCTGCTGGATGGCAACGTCTTTGACCCTGGAGCTGGCGAGCCGCTGGATAGAAGATGGTACGGCGGAAAAGTTGCGGCAGCATCAGATTGGCGAGATCGTCCGCAGAAAGGCGTGTGTCGGCCCACTCTTGAAAGGCCTTGTTCTCGCCACCCATACCCATAGTCCGCATTACTGGATCGAGGTTCCGGAACCATGGAGGGCTTCCCACATCGTTGCCGAGCTGCAGCAGAGGGGATATCTCATTGCCGGCTCGGAAGCCTTCGCCATTGGGCGTGCCGCGGTCCAGCAGTTTGTGCGGGCCAGTGTCAGTAATGTGTCTGGCGGCGATCAAATCCTGATCGATGGCTTCGGCGCCCTGGCCGAGATTCTGGAGCAGAGGGAAACCAGCATCCCAGGAACTGATTTTCCTTTCCGCTAACGGCAGGCAGAGCGCGGCAATGGATAGCAGCAGGAAGGCTTATCGGTAGGCTAAGGCAGTTCGGCCGGATAATTGCTTTCGGCCAGCGCCAGCTGGCGCCGGATATCCCACTCGTTGAGCGTGGCTTGCACCGGTCCATAGAATACGCCGTCTCGTATCATGAATATCGAGGGCAAATGGAAGGCTTCGTAGCGCTCGACCAGCGAAGCGCTGCCGCTGGCATCCACCCAGCACAAGTGTTCCACCGGCAGGTTCATTTTCGCCAGCTGTTCGCGCGCGGTATCGGCCTCGCTCCACTTCGGGTCGTAGAACACCAGCAGGGACGTGCCGGTGGCGTCGAGCAGGTAGCGGTCGGCGGTTTCATCGTCGAGTTCAATTTCGTTCATGGGGCAGTCGCGTGGCATCAGGTGGCAGCAGTGTAAACGCATTTGCCTGCAGCTTCGAGCCTGGCCGTCCCGCGGCCGGTTCGATCGGCCCGATCCGGCGCCGAAAGGGAGACGGCGGCCGGCCGGTGGGCATAAGGCTTGCTTCCAATCGGCTTACAGAGCGATTCGACGCTATGTATTTTTTTTGGAGAATCATATGGCTGCCAAGACTTTGCAGGACCTGTTCATTCATATGTTGTCGGATATCTACAGCGCCGAGAAGCAATTGACCAAAGCGCTGCCCAAGCTTGCGCGCGCCGCCACGAATCCTAAGCTCTCGGAGGCGTTCCGTAACCATCTGGATGAAACCGAGGGACAGATCGAGCGCATCGACGAGATCGTGGAAACAGGCGGTCTGAAGCTCAAGCGGATGAAATGCGCGGCGATGGAGGGTTTGGTTGAAGAAGGAAAGGAAGTCATAGACGAAATCGAAAAAGGGCCGGTGCTGGACGCGGCCCTGATCGCCGCGGCCCAGAAGGTGGAGCATTACGAGATCGCGAGCTACGGCACGCTGTGTACATTTGCCAAGCAATTGAATTTGACCGACGCGCTGCGCTTGCTCAAGGAGACCCTGGCCGAAGAAAAGTCCACGGACGAAAAGCTTTCCGTATTGGCCGAAACACAGAGCAACCAAGAGGCGGCGGCCGTCAAGTCGACTGCCACGGCTGCCACGCCGAACGCCAAGGCTGCCGCGCGTTAAGCGGCCGGCAAAAGCGGCTTGTTTAATTTAAATTAGAAAGCTTACTCGAACAGGGGGGCAATCCTGGCCAGCACCTCATTCACGATGGACACAGGCACGCTTTCAAGCTTTTTACCTCGGCTAGCATGGATATCCAGTGCGCGCGGTTGATCGCAACGGATCATGCCTGTCGTTTCAAGGCCCGCGCCCATCAGGGTTACGGCGAAACCCGCCGTCCTGGCGAAGTTTCCGCCATGGGTGATGGGAAGCACCACCGGCGTGCCAGTCAGGCGGTTGAATGCGGCCGGGGAGACAATAAGCACGGGGCGCACACCTTGCTGTTCGTTCCCGGAAGCCGGATTCAGGTCGACCAGGTAAATATCGCCTCGATTCATCAAATCAGTTCGCTTCCGGTGGAACTGTCGCCGAGCCAGGCTTGGTCTTGCGCGTCGATGGGCGCCGTGCCGTCGCAATCGGCCAGCAGTTCAGCCAGCGTATAGCGCGGCCTGGGCCTGGGATCGACCACCAGGCGGGCATGCTCGATGGCAAGCCCGACCGTCGCCCCCGGAACGAGCTGAAGCAAATCCAGAATGGCGGGGGGAACGGCCAACATGACGGATCCTCCGACTTTTCGTAAATTGGTGGTATGCATAGCCGGCTTTGTTAAATTATATATAAATATAACTTAACGGGAGGCGTTTCACAAGATCTTATCAGGCTGTTGTCCGAGGGGCTAGCGACGGCCAGGACCTTTTGGAGACGCTGCGCTGCGCCCGGGTGCGGCATAAGGCGCCGCCGCTTCAATCCGCTACATCCGCGTTGTCCAGCCGGCCTTCGCTTGACGGGCGTCAACACGGGGCGGAGCCAGGCAAACTACCATTGAACCGGCATATCGGCCAGGTCTGGGAGGGGCGTAATGGATGTCAACGAGGCAATCACCGGCCGCCGCGCAGTGCGCGACTATACGGCTCAAAATGTTGACGCGCCGGTAATCCGACACCTGATCGACGCCGCCCTGTATGCGCCGAGCGCGGGCGATGAGCAGCCGTGCACGTTTACGGTCGTGCGCGAACAGGGGGTGCTCGACGGGATTTCGGCAGCCGCAAAATCCTATCGCCACACGCTTCCCGACAGCGCCCAGGCCCATGGGCAACTTTCGCGCTTTCAAGCTCTGCTCGCCGATCCGGATTTCCACATCTTCTATCACGCGCCCGTCCTGATCGTGATTTCGGCGGCCGCGCCAGGCCCCTGGATCATCGAGGATTGCGCGCTGGCCGCAGAGAACCTGATGCTGGCCGCGCACGCAGCGGGGCTGGGCACATGCTGGATAGGCTTCGCCCAGGGGTTCCTTAATACGCTGGAAGGCAAGAAGGTGCTAGGCCTTCCCGGCCCATGGGTGCCGGTTGCTCCCATCGTCGTCGGGCATCCGAAAGCCATACCGCCCCGCGTCCCGCGCCGCCAGCCGCAGGTCCGCTGGATAGGCTGAGCCAAACCAGCCCCCCGCGTCCGGTAAATCTTCTGTGCGGCGGATGGCAAGCAGGGAGGGAACAACGCGGACCACAGAAGCTCCGCGAAAGTCAAACCTTCCCGGATACGATGTTGACGCCGATTCTCTCAGCCAGGGCAAGGACCTCGTCGTAGGCATCCAGGTCGTCCAGCAGGCTTCGCGCATCGCCTTGTGAACGAAGGGCGTCTCCGGGAATCCGATCGCCGAACAGCACGAAGGCCCGCGCCGAACCATCTTGCCGGGACACCCAGGACAGGCCTTGCGCCTTTGAGCATTGCCGATGTATCTCTTCGGCCCACTTCCTGGTGGATGGATATTGGTCTTTTTCGGTGTCTATCAGTTGTTTACGCGGCACGCCAAGCTTGCGCAGGGCAACGCCGCCCAGATCGGCGACTTTCAGGTCGAGGGTGATCTCGACCTTGGAATGCATCTGGCCGGACAGCTTGTTCTTGTCGAAGCTCTTGAAGCCTGCCGTGTAGGGCACGTCGTGGAATACTGTTTCCATCAGCGCGCATGAAAAAGTGGTGCCGGCATACAGCGTCGGGATAGCCTCGCCCCGGTCGTTGCGTATCGGACTGAAGCGCGCATTGCCCAGGACGCCAGGATTGAACTGCGTGGCGGCATATTTGTCCTGATGCACGCGCTGCAGCGCCTGTCCCCTGGGCAAGGTCGTCAGGGTAATGTGCAGGGTCGCCGGCGGAGCCGGCGTGGCGCCAACGCCCTGCGCAGCGGCCGGATCGACGGAACCGGTCGCATCTGCGGGCACCGCGGGCGGCGGCTTGCCGCGGCGGCTAGCCATGTGCAAGCTCCTGCGCCTCGTCCTGCGCGGCGGCAATCACGCGCTCGGATTCGGCCGCCAGCAAGTCTTGCGGGCGCTTGCCGCCCAGGAAGCTGTTGTCCGAACGGAACCAGTACGCCAGTCCCCAACCATCCTTACGGCCATCGAAGGCCTCGATCACCTTGGCCAATGACTTCAGGGGACGAAAGCCGGCGTTGCGGTCCAGCCCGTATCCCGGGAAGTAGTCGACACCGCTATGGTGTATCGCGAAGATCTGACCTTGCTTCTTCCATTTGTTGGGCTGGGCGCTCGGGTTGCGAGTACTCAGTCCAGCCAATTGGGCGACCTGCGCAGCCGTCAGCCAATCACCGCTTTCAAGCACGGCATTGCGCGCACGCACCAGCATGGTCATTTCGCGGAGCAGACGGGGCGAGGGCGGTGTTCGTGGCACCAGCACATCGGCCAGGCGTTCCAAGGCCTCCCGGTCGCGGTGTTCGACAAAGGCGCCCAGCATGGAAGCCATGCTGGCGAAGGTCTCGGCCACCGTATCCAGATGGGCAGACTTCAGGTGTTCGAACGCGACCACCAGTACACGCTCCGCGTGGGAATGGCTGAGCCGCTTGCGCATTTCCGCGGGCGTCCCCACCAAGGTCGAAACCCCTGGATGTTCGTCGACGACGCTCATGGCGGCTCTCTTGAGGGTTATATAGGTTATCTTATATTATCATATCTGTCATAACCTTCAAGTGCCAGTATGCGCTGACGCAATTCTGGCGCCACATCTGCGTAGTGCCTCCGCGTATTCCTTGAGTCTGTTCCGCGGGCCAATCATCGATCCCGCCCTTGATCCAACGCAACGCCAAGTGCTATGCGATGAATTAGGATTTTTTGCGCGGCATTGTCGCCAGCGCTGCGGCACACTCCGGAATCGCTGTTTCCAAGTGGCCAATCGAGGCGCATGTCAAAAAGGAACCTTCCATGACTGCCGAATCGAGAATATTTTCTGTGGCCGATTATGTTCGGCCGTCCGAAGGCGAACCTATCCGCTCCGTGGTGCTTGAAACACCAGATGCGGTGATCGTAGTTTGGCATGTCCATCCCGGTCAGGAGATTGCGGCGCATCTTCACCCCAACGGCCAGGATACCTGGACTGTTTTGTCCGGGATGGCTGACTACTTCCAAGGCAACGGGGTCGTGCGCACCCTCAAGAAAGGCGAAATTGCCGTGGCTCGGCCTGGCCAGGTACACGGAGCGCGAAACATAGGCAGCGAACCATTTGCGTTCGTTTCTGTCGTGGCGCCCGCCAGCGCCGGCTACGCTTTGGCCGAGCGATAGCCGCCTATCAGAGCGAACCAAATTACCTTCACGTTAGCTCGCCTTGGCCGTTGGGAACCACATGCCTGGTTTGCAACTACAGGGTCTCGTATGCTTGTTCCTGCTTCTGATCATCGTCGGAGCAGCAATCCACCTAGGCATCCGGTATTCATCGGGCAGGCTCCGCAAATACCGACGGTCGCATCGTGGGAGTGGAAGGTTGCGAGGATGCTTCTTGATAAACAGCGCGCTCGATCATGGGAAGCCGCGCCAGTCAGGTGAATTCAAACGGCGGTCGGGCGGATAATAGCGCCGCACGAAGCATAATGAGTCTGCCATCAAAATATCACGATTAATGGAGACTCAAGCATGAAACGAGTGTTGTTCGTCGGCCAGGAGCCGGAAACCGTCGATTTTTCCGATCCCGCGTTGCCGCCGGGGCTCGACGCTGAGAAGATTCGTGGCGGGATTGCCGCCGGGATGAGGCAAATGTCGGAGCGTGGGTGGAAGCCTGATCTCTGCCTGGTTCGCCCAGACGAATCCGCGCGCATTGCCATTGAGCGGGACCTGGCGGCCGCGACCTATGATTGTGTTGTGATTGGGGGCGGAATTCGCGTTCCTCCAAAGAGCTTGCTGCTTTTTGAGACGCTCATAAACGCTGTGCATAAGGCGGCTCCGAACGCGTTCATCGCCTTCAATACAAAGCCCGAAGACACCGGAGCCGCCGCGGCTCGATGGATAGGCGATTGAGGAAACTTGGCGCAGCTTCGCGAGCGCCAATTGCCATCCGCGCTGTTTGACCTTGCGCCGCCTTAACCGGCATTAAGGGGAATTTCAGCAAGGCAAATTATTATTAGCCCGGCATGCCGGCCACGTCTGGGAGAGGCGGCGCATGGATTTCAACGAGGCAATCGCCGGCCGCCGCGCTACGCAACGCTATGGCCCAAGGTATTGCTGCGCCGGTAGTCCGCCGCCTTTTTCTCTGCCTGGCCGTGGCGGCAAGCCTGTCGACAACCGCATGCAATCAAGAAGACTCCAAGCGTTCGCCGCCGAAGTCGCGACCGCCAATAACGGGAGCGCGCAACGAGGTCTTAAAAGCGGCCTCGATATCACGCCGTAAATTTCCAAAGCCCTGATGTTTCCGGACAGGAAAAGGTATTGGCCACTTCACGTTAAAAGGCGCGCCGAATACTCGTTTCACCATACCGAGAAAATATCTTCGCTTCGATCCTGACGAAGCTGGTGGCGAGGCGGACATTAAAACGCATGGAATTTTTGATCCAAATCAATATAAAAATGGCTTTCAATAAAAATCAATCGAAAGGCTGTACCAGCCTTTCCAGGGCGGGTGAACCAGACTGCAATATATGCATGATAAATCTGGTGCGTCGACCGATACTGCGGAGTGAAAGACATACTGCGACGATTTCATGGTGTCATAAAAAATTCATTTGTATCTGCTGGTTTCAAGTCAGAAAATGAGAACCGGCAACGATGGCTGCGATTGTCGTCACGAGGTAATGCCCTGATCGTAATTTTATTATGACAGCGCTCCATTTTCGTGCCGGAAATGCGTCATACAGGATATGGGCGATTTCCAGGGCTTTGAGGCTAGACCTTGGCGGTGCGATTCAATCGCACGGAAAGCTGGGGCCTCCATGGGTTGATGAATGAAATGTCAGGGAAGATTATTGGATGTGGGCTAAAGCATTTTAGGGATGCTGAAGGCCAGGCTCTATGCTTTTTGATGGGGAATTTTTTGCAATCACCACATATGAGCGGCATAAAGGTTCGGCGGGTGGGTGATGTTTTTTTCTGGGTTGAGTGAAATGAAATGGCCGAAGTCAATATTCTTTGCCGTCATCGCTGATAGGAACCGAATGCTATGCGCAGGTATAGGAAGTGGTTGATCGTCATACTCTTGGTGCTGTCGCCGGTGATCGTTTTTCTCGGATGGGTTGCGTGGAAGGTCAATCAGCCTCAGGAAGACCGGTATTTCACACTGGCGGGCAGGCAGTGGATGGTACCCAAGACATATCTGGTGATTCTTGATAGCGCCAAGAATCCTGGATATTTTGAGACATTGTTTGAATATCCGGATATGTTTCCTGGAAATCCGAATGTATTTGGGAATGATAATCGCATAAGTGTAAGTGTACGATCTCGAACGAAGGCTGGGAGTGTGTCCCAATTCACATTCGAGCGTATAAAGAAACTGCCGAATTCTGTTTTTCTTGGTGAGGAAAATGGTTTTGATATTTATAGATCACGCTTCGCTGAATATTCTTATAAGATTTATTGGTTTAAACAGGATGAATCTGAATATTCCATGTATGTGTCCTACGTAGACGATCCAACATTCCTGGCTTATACAGTGTTTCGCAGTTTTGAGGATGGTATGCGTTTGGAATATACAGCACAAAAAAATCGTATGGATGATTTTTATCAAATTGATAGAAAAGTCGTTGAGCGTGTGCGATCATTTATTCAGGATTGATGGGGAAAATTCAAATGTCAGATGAACAATACAAATTGGCTCCTCAGGATGTTATCAAAATTCAGGAGTTTCTTGAGGCTGAAAACTACGTGGGTGCCTATGCCCATATACGTGGAATTGTAGATGACGCACTAAAAAAACCTCTGGTACCTTCTGAAAAAGCCAATCTGGAAGGGCTGGCCACTTGGTATGCCATCGCCTACCATGTGAATAGCAATGATGGCTCATTTTGGTCGGAATATGTGCGCGGTGCCTCCGGTCGTATTGTGCAGCTTCATGAAAAAACACTGACTGAATTTGCCTTTAACAAGGCATCTAATGACCTTGCGGGTTTGCTGCTTAACCTGATCATAGAAAATGGAACTTTGCCTTCTGTCAAGGAAACTGTCCAGGCTGATGCAAAAAACATGCAGACACAGTTTCAAGTTCCCGAATGGACTTGGCCTGGAACATTGACGGATTTTCTGTTCCTGGGCGGTGATCACGTAACAATGCCTCTGGAACAGTCTTTCATTGAAAGCCTACGAGCGTATGGCCTTTCCCTGGAAGGTGCTTCGGCAGGGACGGCACGTGTTATCGGCAGCACCATGGTTGATCTCGAGATGGCCATTCGCGACGGATTTGTCGATGGCCTGCCGGGTCTGCAAAGGGCGTTGCAGCAATATGAAGAGACGGGAGAGCCGCTGCTGGGTATCGGGTTCGGCTCGGCGGGCACCATCAACGTCGATCTATTCCAGCGCGGTACCTCATTCACCATTGATCCCAAGAATCTCACGCACATCGGCCTGAACGAGAAGGCTCAACTGACGTTCCGCCTGACACTGCAGGACGCTCAAGGAGAGTGGGGGCCATCGCTGGTTTGCCGGCCCGATGGCAGTGTGACGGCTGCCGTGCTTGGCGAAGGCGTGCTGGACATTCCCCTGGGCAGTTCGATCCGGATCGACGGACAGTCGCTGGCGGTATCGATGCAGGGCGAGACGCTGTCAGGAAGCTGCGTATTGCAGCGGGACACATTGTCTGTGCGCTGGGTGAACGGCAATGGGGACTTTTCCTTCGGCTACACCACGGAACTGTTTGGCAATGGCACAAGCTATCAGATTCATGTGGATGGGCAGACTTATGCGGGTGATGCCGATTCGATCGATGAGTCCGTTCGTGATGGCCTGCAACGCAAGATGCTTGCGCTCGCTTCGGAAGAAAAGGGATCCTGGCTGCATACCATCGGTGAGCGGCTTGGTCTCATCCCCGAGGGGCGTGGTACTGCGGCGGAAAATGCCGATGGTCTGCGATTGATGGCTGACCGGATCGATAATGGAAATATGTCGAACCATTGGTATTTTGCAACGCTGGGCGCGGGAGTGGTGCGTCGCCTTCAAGCCGCGTGGTCGCAAATGGGGGCGATCAGCCAGGTGTTGAGCAGTATCCGGCAGTCGACATGGCTTGGGGCGCGTGGCGCGCCTTCCATCATTTCGGTGGATATTCTCGGGTTTGGTCCGGGAACGATGACGCCATATGCGATCTCGCCCATGGTAATGTCGGCTGGATCGGCGGCGGGGCAAGGGGAGGCGTCGACAAAATGGCTGCCGAATCAGGCTGCGGTCGCCCATGCGGAGTATGTTTTTCAAGGCTATGCGTCAATGGCATTGGGCCAAGCCCAAGCATTGCAGCAGATGTTCAACCAGAATCAGCATGATTTTTCGGGAGTGTCCGGCGCCATCCAGGGATGGATGCAGACGCAGCGTTATCGGACGAGCCAGGGTTATATTAATCCCCTCATGCCGGTTCCAGACATGACGCTGATCACCATGTACGATTCCAGCAATCGCACGGCGACCAGCAGCGCAGGCAGGGACATGGCGCAGTGGCTGGCGGGTACCGTGGCTATGGATATCACCGCGCAAGCGGCGATCGGCGCCATGCAACAGGGGTTGAATGGTGTGATCCGTTCCGGCACTGATGCCGTCGTCGCCAATATGACAGGCGGGGATGCCGACCGCTATCAGGCGCTGGGGGCGGCCAGCCTGGCGGGCGGCGCGCTTGGAACGGCCCTGGATCGTTTTCTGGATGCCTATGGCCAGTTCCTGATGCTGAACCAGCATTTGGACGGATTGGGCGTGGAACTGAACAAGCTGGTTCCAGTAAATTTTGATGCCACCAGGCACTTGGCGGATGGCTCGACGTTTTATTCCCCAGGAGATGCCGCATTTGCGGCGGCGGCATTCGATGCCTATGCCTTGGCGTTGCAGTATGCGGCAGATCGGAAGGTCATCATCGACCAGCTTTTGGGTGTCTTTGCCCAGTCGTCCGGATATACCAGTGTTTACTTGGGAAATGCAGATCAACAGACCACGCTCGGATCGGGTTTCAACCTGATGCTGGCAAACCGGGGAAATCAGTCATTCGTGCTGTCCGACCATGTGGATCATCTGCTACTGAGTTCGACATCGGGCAATACGATATTGTCTGGCTTCCAAACAGGGACATCAGGAGACCAGGTGCAGATTGCCGGCGTTGGAGATCGCGTGCATCTCAAGCGGGTATCCGGCGGCTTGGAACTGACGACCGATATCGGCGGAAAGCAGGTACTGTTGCTGGGCGCCGATATTGACCAGTTCGATCTGTTCGCCAACCTGGCGGGCGTGACGACGGTGTCGTTCCAGAATGATAACGCCGCCGGCACGCGCAGCCTGCGCGGCGCTTTGCTGTTCGACGGCCTGGTGCACGTCAACGAGCTGATCGCCTCCAACTACGGCGACACGTTGATCGGCGGGGCATGGAACACGATCCTGCGCGGCGGCGTGGGCAACGATACGCTGGTGGTGACTGGCACCGGCTACACCATGGACGGCGGCGCAGGGGCGGATACCGTGTCGTATGCCGAGGCCGGCCGGGCTGTTGCTGCCAGCCTGTCAAGCGGCAGCGACAACCTGGGCTCCACGCTGGCCAACATCGAGCACCTGACGGGGTCGGCATGGAATGACCAGTTGACCGGCAACGGCGGCGGCAACCGGCTCGATGGCGGGGCGGGCGACGACCTGCTGATTGGCGGCGGCGGCAACGACGTGTACCGGTTCGGCCGCGACCATGGCGTGGACACGGTGCGCAACGGTATTGCCGCCAACGGCGGGGCCAGCGCGCTGATTCAGCTGGCGCCGGGCGTGGCGGCGCGGGACCTGTGGTTCGAGCGCCAGGACAACGACCTGCGAGTGCGCATTCTGGGCACGGACGATGTGCTGGTGATCCAGGACTGGTACCAGGATGCCTTCCGCAAGGTGGCGGTGCTGGAACTGGAAGGCGGGCTGCGCATCGACGCGGCCGGCATCGAATCGCTGGCGCAGGCCATGCAGGCCTGGCACGCGGCCAATCCGGACTTCGATCCGCAGATCGCGCTGCGGGTGCCTGCAGGCCTGGAGGCGGATGCCTACTATCGAACGGATATCGATTTGCCCCAGGTGGGCGAGGCCATCGACGTGTCGCTGGAGACCCGGCAGTTCTATCAGAGCGGCAAGACGGCGGCATCCGTCAACGCGGTCAATGCCATCGTTTCGGCCATGTCGTCGAACCGGCAGCAAGTGGAAAGCCTATACGCGGCCGCGCAGCAGCAGGCGCAGGCGGTCACGCCGGATATTCACCAGGGCAGAAGGTATGTCTATCGCTATACACGCAATGACATGGCGGGTGAATTCATCAGCCGCAGCAACTGGAGTTGGCAGACGTTGAATCCACTGACCGGCCGTCCAAGCTATGTCGTCAGTTATGTGGAACTGACGAGTGCGGACCCTGGCCGGTTCTACTACAACCGGAAAGTCACGAGCAATCAGACCAGCGAGTCCATCAGCCTGCAAGAAGGTCCCGCCAATCAAGTGACTGCGTTGATTTCGCAGGGCGGCCAGTTGCGCGACAGTTTTGCATCGATCCTCCCGTTTGCGGACCGTTTCGGGGCCGCGTTGCAGGGCCGGCAAGCCGCGCTGGCGTCAGCAGTGCAGGCCAATGCGGCGCCGACCGCCGGCAACGATGCCACGGCAAGGAATGGCGCCGGCGATTCCGCGTCGGCGCTGTGGAATGCCTTGAAGGGCTACGAGAGTTATGTATCTACCTTGGCGACATTGCAGGGCCTGCTGGGCGCGAATTGGCAGCTATTGCAGGATGCTGCCCCGCCGGCCACGTACCGCAATGTGAATGGAACGATTTGGTACCAGTACGAAACCACCTTCTATTCCAGCGTAGACAGCGCCAAGTACCAGGCGCTGCTGTCGCTGCAGCAACAGGCGCAGACTGCGCATGACCAGGCCCTCCAGCAGGCGAACGGGCTGATCGTCGCCCTGGCGGGGTGGGACAACTTTCAGCAGGCGCATTACGCCGCGCAGGGCCAGGTCATTCAGGCCGGAGCGGGCGGCGACCTGCTGATCGCAGGCAGCGGCGGCGCCCGGCGCCTGGTCGGCGGGGCGGGGCGTGATACGTTCCTGTTTGCGGAGTCGGCCAGCGGCCAGGTGGACGATGTGCTGGGGTTTGCGACAGGGCTGACGGCCGACCGGCTGTGGCTGTTGCGTTCCAGTGACGATAGGGCGTACCTGACGCAAGGCACCAGTGGACTGGAAATCGCCTACACGACCGCCGGCGGGCAGGCGGCGCGCATACGGCTCAATGGCGTGACGCTGGCGGATCTGTCTGTGTATGAAAACCTGATCGGCATACGCACTGTCGATTTCAGCCGGATGACGGCGAAGGTGTCGATCAACCTGGATTCACTGACCTCTCGCGCGCATGATGGGTACGTGCATGTCGACAGCCTGACCGGGACCGGCTACGACGACGTACTGCTGGGCGACGCGCGGGACAATGTGCTGCGAGGCGGGGCCGGCAATGACCGGCTGGCGGGCGGAGCCGGCAATAATACGCTGGATGGCGGGGCGGGGACCGACACGGTGGATTATGCCGGCGCTGTCGCCGGTGTCGTGGTGGATCTGTCGGCCGGCACGGCCAGCAACGGCTTCGGAGGAACGGACAGCCTGGCAAGCATCGAGAACGTCACCGGGTCGGTCCACGCGGATAGGATCACCGGCAATGCGTTGGCCAATGTGCTGCGTGGCGGGACGGGGGACGACACGCTGGATGGCGGCGGGGGCGACGACATACTGTATGGCGGATCCGGTCGCAGCACGCTGATCGGCGGCCTGGGGAACGATACGTTTTACGTCGACAGCGCCTACGATTTGGTCGTCGAGCGAAGCGGCGAAGGCATCGACCACGTGGTGGCTTCGGTCAGCTATACGCTTGCCGACCATGTGGAGAACCTGACACTGGCCGGCAGCCATGCCATCCATGGAACAGGCAATGACGGGGATAATACCCTGGTCGGCAATGCCGCCGCCAACATCCTGATCGGCGGGGGCGGCAACGACATGCTCAATGGCGGGGCGGGCGATGACATCCTGCAGGGCGGCGCCGGCAACGACAGCTACGTCATCGCGCGCGGCAACGGCATGGACCGCATTGTCGAGGACGATGCGACGGTGGGCAATACCGATACGGTCGTATTCTCGACAGACGTTGCGTTCGACCAGCTCTGGTTCCGCCGGATCGGCGACGACCTGGAAGTGCGCATCATCGGCACCGGCGACGGGGCCATCGTCAGTGGCTGGTATCTGGGCGGCCAGCATCGCGTCGAGAGCTTCCTGGCGTCGCCCGGCAAGGAATTGTCCTGGGAACAAGTGGAATCCCTGGTAGCCGCGATGGCGGCCCTGCCGATGCCTGCGCTGGGGCAGACAGTTCTGCCTGCGGCGCAGGCCCAGGCGCTGCAGGCAGCGCTGGCGGCGGGTTGGCGGACAGAGATCGTGCCGCCTGTCGTGCTGACCGGCGGGGACGGCGACGACTTTCTGCAAGGGGGCGCGGGCAACGACACCCTGATCGGCGGCGCCGGCAACGACCTACTGTTTGGCAACGGCGGCAACGATCTGCTGATTGGCGGCGCGGGCGGCGATTTTTATAGCGTGGATTTTGGCGGCGGCATGGATCGCATTGTCGAGGACGATGTGGACGAGGGCAGTTTCGACAAGGACCTGGTCTACCTCGAAGCCTGGTATGACGAACTCTGGTTCAGCCGGGTCGGCGACGACCTGGAAATGCGCATGATCGGAACCGATGATGGGGTGATCGTCAGCGACTGGTATCTGGGCGAGCGGTATCGCGTGGAGGAGTTTCACGGTCCCGGGTATATATTGCGCGAAGCGCAGGTGGACACTGTGGTGACGGCGCTCGCCACCGTGGCCAAGCCGACCCCCGGGCAGGCCAGCCTATCGGCGGCGCAATACGACGTGCTGTATTCCGTGTCCCCCGCCCTTTGGCGCGACGCTTTCGACGGCCGGGAGCTGGATGCCAGATACGGCAATTTATGGCAGATCGGCGGCAGCGGCGATGATACTCTCATCGGAAATCCATGGGCCGGAAGCATATTGCAGGGCGGAGGCGGCAACGATACCTATTACATCTATGCTTTCAATGATACCGCCTTCGAACAGGCGGGCGAAGGCATCGATCATGCAGTGGCCTCGATCAGCTACGTACTTCGGGAGAATGTGGAACACCTGACGCTGGTCGGCGGCCAGGATATCAATGGCACCGGGAACAACGCAGACAACATTCTGGTCGGCAACGCCGGCGCCAACGTACTGTCCGGCGGCGCGGGCAACGACATTCTCAACGGCCAGGGCGGCAGCGATATACTGCGCGGCGGCGCCGGGGACGATCACTATGTCGTGATGCCTGGCGACGGCGTGGATACCATCTTGCAGGACGATGCGCTGCCCGGGGATACCGACAGCGTCGTCTTTGCCGGTGGGACGCAGGCAAGCCAGCTCTGGTTCAGCCGTTCAGGCAACAATCTGGACATCCGGATCATCGGCACCGGCAGTGGCGCGACGATCAACAACTGGTACCTTGGCGGGCAGTACCAGGTGGATCGATTCCAGACCACGGATGGCGAAGTGTTGCTGGACACCCAGGTGGACAATCTGGTCCAGGCCATGGCCGCCTTCGCCCCGCCCGCCAGCGGCCAGACCACGCTGCCGCCGGCCTACCAGACCGCGCTGGCGCCAGTCATTGCGGCCAACTGGCAGTAGGGGGCGGTCCGACGATTCATGAAACGCCTCGATGCGGCAGCCGGCGGGGCTTCGGCCCCGCCGCCGGGCGGCTCTGCGCCGGATCCCGTCTCGCCTGAAACACCGCCTATCGACACCGGCCTGGCCTGCCTGGTCATGCTGGCGCGCTACCACTTGGTGGCCGCCGACATGGACCAGCTTGCCCATGAGTTTCGCGCTCCCGGCCAACCCTTCGGCACGACCGAGATCCTGCTGGCCGCGCGCAAGCTCGGCCTGCATGCGCGCAAGGCCGCGGCCCGCATGGCGCGGCTGCCGACCACGCCGCTGCCGGCCATTGCCGGCGACCGCGACGGCTGTTTCTTCATCCTGGCCCGGCAGGACGCGGGCAAGGTGCTGATCCAGGACCCGCGCGGCAAAGGCCCGGCAGAGCTGACGCTGGACGAGTTCGAACAGCGCTGGTCGGGGGAGCTGATCCTGCTGGCTTCGCGCGCCTCGATCGCGGGGGAGCTGGCCAAGTTCGATTTCAGCTGGTTCATCCCGGCCGTGGTCAAGTACCGCCGGCTGCTGGGCGAGGTCTTCATCGCTTCGTTCGTGCTGCAGACCGTCGCGCTGGTCACGCCGCTGTTCTTCCAGGTGGTGATGGACAAGGTGCTGGTGCATCGCAGTTTCACCACGCTGGACGTGATCGCGGTCGGGCTGCTCGTCGTGGTCACTTTCGAGGTGCTGTTCTCGGCCTTGCGCAGCTATGTGTTCGCGCATACATCCAGCCGCATCGACGTCGAACTGGGCGCGCGGCTGTTTCGCCACCTGCTGAACCTGCCGCTGGCCTACTTCCGGGCGCGCCAGGTGGGCGACTCGGTGGCGCGGGTGCGGGAACTGGAGAATATCCGCTCCTTCCTGACCGGCAATGGCGTGACCGCCGTGCTGGACTTGATCTTTTCGGTGGTGTTCCTGGCTGTCATGGCCTACTACAGCGTGTGGCTGACGCTCATCGTGGTCGCGTCCCTGCCTTGCTACTTCCTGCTGTCGCTGGGTTTTACGCCCGCATTGCGGGCGCGCCTGAACGAGAAATTCAACCGCGGCGCCGAGAACCAGGCCTTTCTGGTGGAGACCATCAGCGGCGTGGAAACGCTCAAGGCCGGGGCGGTCGAGCCGCAGTGGATACGCAAGTGGGACAACCAGCTGGCGGCCTACGTCAAGGCGGGCCTGCGCACGGCGACGCTGGGCACCATCGCCAGCAGCGGCGTGACCTACATCAGCAAGCTGGTCACGGTGGGCACGCTCTGGCTGGGGGCGATGCTGGTCATCGATGGCAAGTTGACGGTGGGCCAGCTGATCGCCTTCAACATGCTGGCCGGCAACGTGGCCGGGCCGGTCATGCGCCTGGCGCAGCTGTGGACGGACTTCCAGCAGGTGGGCATCTCCATGCAGCGCCTGGGCGACATCCTCAATACCCGCACTGAAGTCCATACGGCCCGGCCGGCGCTGCCGCCAGTGCGCGGCATGATAGCCTTCGACCAGGTCGTGTTCAGATACCGGCCCACCGCCCAGCCGGCCTTGCGCGGCGTGGCGCTGCACATTCAGGCGGGCGAGACCCTGGGCATCGTGGGACGCTCGGGTTCCGGTAAAAGCACCTTGACCAAATTGGTGCAGCGTTTGTACCAGCCTGAACAGGGCAGGGTGCTGATCGATGGGGTGGATATCTCGACCATCGACGCCAGTTCGCTGCGCCGCCAGATCGGCGTGGTGCTGCAGGAGAACCTCTTGTTCAACCGCAGCATCCGCGACAATATCGCGCTGGCCGATCCCGGCATGCCGCTGCAGCAGGTGATGCGCGCCGCGCAACTGGCCGGCGCGCACGAGTTCATAGCCGAACTGCCCGAGGGCTACGACACCATGGTCGGCGAACACGGCGCTACCCTGTCGGGCGGGCAGCGCCAGCGCATCGCCATCGCGCGCGCCCTGTTGTCCAATCCCCGTATCCTGATCCTGGATGAGGCCACCAGCGCCCTGGACTACGAGTCCGAGCGCATTATCCAGCAGAATATGCGCGAGATCAGCCGCGGCCGCACGGTGCTGATCATCGCGCACCGCCTGTCGGCGGTGAAGGACGCCGACCGCATCATTGTGATGGAGCGCGGCGAGATCGTGGAGGAGGGCGCGCATGCGGATCTCGTGGCCCGCGATCCTGGCCACTATGCGGCCTTGTACCGGATGCAGCAGGGGTAATGCAATGAGCCGGGGGCATCGTCTTGGCGCGTGGCGCGATCTGATGCGCCGCTATGGCAGTGTGTTCGCCGCGGCGTGGCGCGAGCGCAATGTGGGCGCCGGCAAGCGCTACGAAGCCCGCGAGGCCGAGTTCCTGCCTTCGGCGCTGGCATTGCAGCAGGCGCCGGTCTCGCCGGCGCCCCGGGCATTGATGTGGCTGCTCTCCAGCCTGGCGGCGCTGACGGTGCTGTGGTCGGTCTTTGGGCGGATGGACATCGTCGCCACCGCGCGGGGCAAGATCATTCCCAGCGAGGGCACGCAGGTGGTGCAGCCGATAGGCACGGCCACCGTCAAGGCTATCCACGTACGCGAAGGCCAGCCGGTGCGCGCCGGCGACTTGCTGATCGAACTGGATGGCACGGTGCCGATGGCGGAACAGCAGCGCCTGTTCAACGAGATGCATGCCTGGACCTTGCAGGCCAGCCATGCCCAGGCCATGCTCGGGGCGATCGAATCGAACCGGCCGCCTTTGATCGCGCCCCTGCCGGCCGTGCCGCCGCAAGCCCTGGCGGATGTTCAGCGCCTGGCGCAAGGCGAGTACGCCGCCTTGCAGGCCAAGCTGGCCGCGCTCGATGCGCAACTGCTGCGCCGCCAGGCCGAGCACCAGTCCACCTCGGCGCTGGTGCGCAAGCTGGAGCGCACCTCGCCTATTGCGCGCCAGCGCGCCCAGGCGCTCAAGGAGCTGGCCGGCGACGAGTACGTGGCCCGCAACACCTACCTGGAGCGCGAGCGCGAACGTATCGAGCAGGAGGCGGATCTGGCCGTGCAGCGCAGCCGCGCCAAGGAGATCGAGGCCTCGATCAATGAGGTTCGCCAGCAGCGCATCGGATTGCTGGCCGATGCCCGGCACGCCAATCTTGAGCGCCTGAACGAGGCGCGCGAGCGCCTGGCGCTGCTGGAGCAGGACTTGATCAAGGCGAGGCAGTCCGAGCGCCTGACGCGCTTGACGGCGCCCTTGTCCGGCACGGTGCAGCAGCTGGCGGTGCGCACGCTGGGCGGCGTCGTTACCGAGGCGCAGCCGCTATTGTCAGTGGTGCCCGAAGAGCACACGCTGGAAATCGAAGCCTTTCTGGAAAACAAGGATATCGGCTTTGTGTTGCCCGGCCAGGAGGCCGAGGTCAAGATCGAGACCTTTCCCTATACCAAATACGGCATCGTGCCGGGCAAGGTGACGTCGGTGTCGGACGACGCGATCAACGATGAAAAGCTCGGCCTGGTGTATTCGATGCGCATTGCGCTGGCGCAATCGACCATTCCCGTCAATGGCGCGGATGTCCGGCTGGCGCCAGGCATGGCGGTGAGCGCCGAGATCAAGACCGGACGGCGCCGCGTGATCGAGTATTTCCTGGGGCCGCTGATCGAATATGGCACCGAGAGCTTGAGGGAGCGGTAGGGATGCGCATCCTGGTCCAGCCCGCGGGTCCGGTGGGGCCGCCTCGTTGCGCCGCGCGGCGCCGCTTATCCGCCGCGGCGCTGATGCTGATACTGGTGGCAATGGGCGCGATCTCTTGCGCGCATGCGCAGGGGCTGATGGCCTTCTACGGCATGGCCCTGGAAAACGACCCCGGCTATCGGGCGGCGCAGGCCGAGCGCGACGCCGGCCGCGAGGAGCGCGCCATCGGGCGAGCCGCGCTATTGCCCAAACTGTCTTATCAGTACCAGGCGGGCCGCAACCAGTCCGGCGTCACCGAACCCGCCTGGCTGGGCGGCACCACGACGACAGAACGTTCCTACCGCAGCTATTCGTCGGCGCTGACGCTGCAGCAGCCCTTGCTGGATTACGAAGCATTGTCGCGCTACCACTACGGGGTGGCGCAGGCGCATCATGCCGATGAGCGCTTCCGCAGCCGCAGCCAGGAACTGGCGCTGCGCGTGGCGCAAGCTTATACCGAAGCGCTGTATGCGCGGGATCAGATCGATCTGTCACAGGCGCAGAAGCGTTCCTATGCGGAATTGCTGGCGCTGAACCGGCGGATGCTGGCCGCGGGGGAAGGCACGCGCACGGACCTGCTGGAGACGCAGGCTCGCCATGATCTGGCGGTCGCCCAGGAGATAGAGGCCGTGGATGCGCTGGACGCGGCCCTGCGCACCTTGGGCGCGATGGTGGGCCGCGTGCCGCGGGCCGATGATCTGGCGCCGCTGGCCGGCAAGTTCGGGGAACTGGCGCTGGAGGAGACGGCTTATGAAGGCTGGCAGCGCGTGGCGCTGGCCCACAACCCGGAACTGGCGGCTCAGCAGCACGCCCTGGAGTCCGCCCGGCAGCGCATCGAGCAGGCCCGTGCCGGCCACCTGCCATCGGTGAGCCTGTACGCTTCGGCCGGCCGGCAGAAATCCAGCTCGGAGTCCACCTACGACCAGCGCTACGTCACCAACAGCGTTGGGCTGCAGGTGAGCATCCCGATATTCGCCGGCGGCGGTGTCTCAGCGTCGGTGCGCCAGGCGGTCGATGAGCGGGAGCAGATGCGCTTCGAGGGCAACGCGCGCCAGAGCGAAATCCTGGGCGACTTGCGCCGGCAATTCAATTTATTCCGCAGCAGCGCCGCCAAGATGCGCGCTTATCAGCTCGCGGTGGATTCGACGCATGAATTGATTCGGGCGATGAAAAAAAGCGTGGCGGGCGGCGAGCGGGTGAATGCCGATGTGCTGCAGGCCGAGCAGCAATACTACGATGCGCTGCGCAACCTCGCCCAGGCGCGCTACGCCTATCTGCTGTCGTGGCTGGCGCTGAAGTTCCATGCCGGCACGCTGGCGCCGGAGCATGTGCGGGTAGTCGATGGCTACTTCGGCCACCTTGCGCCGGTCCTTCATGAAGCGCAAGGCCAAAACTTGCCATAGGCCGGCGCCGCTGCGCGCCTTCATCGAGTTCATCCAGCCGCCGGCCCGGCGCGCCGCAGGCAGGCCAGAAGAAGCCCGGAGACCACCAGCGTGATTGACAGAAGAAGCTGCCACGATGGCGGGTGGCGCGTCAAGGCCAGCTCTATGGCCGCGGCGGTGACCGGACCCAATGCCTGGAAGGCGACCACGCGGCTGGCGTCGATCTTGGCCAGGGCCCATAGCCAGCAGAAATAACCCAGGCCGCTGGACAGGCCGATGAAGCCCACATTCGCCCACTGGATTGCCGACAAGCGGGGCGCGAGAGGCTGGGCGGTGGCCAGGCAAAGCCCGGTCAGGAAGATCACCGCGGCAAACATGGCCAGCGCGCTGGTGGGCAAGACGGGATAGCGCTGCAGATAGGGGCGGTACAGAATGCTGCATACGGCGCCCGTCAGTGTCGCGCCGACAAGGGCCGCAAGCGCCGGCAGGTCGGCCGGAGGGGCGTCGATTTGCGCCGGCGACGAATAAAGCAGGAATCCCACGCCGGAGATCGCAAGCGCCAGTCCGCCGAGCTTTCTCGAACTGTATGTCTCGCGCCGCAATGCGATGGCCAGGCACATGGTGAACAGGGGCATGGTCGAAAAAACCAGCGCGCAAGTCGCCGCCGGCAGTGTTTCCAGAGAGTAATTGAGCAGCACGATCAGCAGGGCAAACTGGAACACGCCAAGAACAGAGACGGCGACCGCGTCCGCCGGCGGGAATCGCGTGCGCGATGTGGACGCGAGAAGAACCGGAACGGCCAGCACGCACAAACCGATCAGGTAGCGCAAAAAGGCGAGTGTGGCCGGCGACGCATCGCTGGACACCACCCGTGTGGACACCATTGCCGCGCCGACCAGGACACCGGTGGTCGCGGCGGCGATCGTCGCCTTCAGGTGGGCGCTCACAAATCGAGCGCCCACGTCTGGCCGATAAGGTCTTTGCCGAAGCTATGATGCGGCTGCTCTTCGATGAGCTGGAATCCAGCCTGCTCATAGATTCTGCGCGCGCCGGTCAGTACGCTATTGGTCCATAAAACCATCTTCTTGTAACCGGCAAGCCGGGCGAAGCGCAGGCATTCATCCACCAGCCGATGGCCGATACCCAGGCCGCGCGCGCTGGCCTCGACGTAGAGCAGGCGCAGTTTCGCGGTTTCCCGGTCGTGCCTGACGACAAATACGGAGCCTACGACCTTGCCGTCTTTTTCGGCGATCCAGCATCGCTCGCAAGCCTGATCGAATTCCCGCACATAGCTGGCGACAATCTCGGCCACCAGCGCCTCGAACTCCGCATTCCAGCCATACTCCTGCGCATACAGCACGCCTTGCCGATGGACGACCCAGCCCATGTCGCCCGGCTGCGGGTCGCGCAGTAAATAGTTGGGCGCTGTTTCCCCGAGCACGTCATGGATCTGGCTCATGGCGTCGACCAGTTGATGCTGTTCGGGCTCCGAGAGCCGTTCGAGCATCGCGATGACTTCACGGCGGGACGCCTCGTTCAGCGGCGCGAACGTCGCGCGCCCTTTGCCGGTCAGCTCCAGTTGGGCGACCCGCGCGTCGGTCGCCGAGCGCGTCTTGGCGACCAGTCCTTTCTTTTCGAACCCGCCAACCACCCGGCTCAAATATCCCGCGTTCAAGCCCAGTTCCCGGCATAGGTCCGAGGTCGTGAGCATCGAGCGGTGCGCCAGCTCATACAGGATGCGGACTTCGGTAAGCGAGAATGCGCTATTCAGGAGATGTTCATGAAGCACGCCGATCTGGCGTGTGTAGAAGCGATTGAAACGACGGACGGCTTCGGCGCGGGCTTCGATGGGATCGGTTTGCATGGAAGATATCTCAAATATGCTCTAGGCATATTATTACTTGCCTGAGGCACATAAATCAAGAGCAGCAAATCGATGACAGGCTATCTGACAATACATGCCAATTCCACTTTTTGGCTCGCCGACTATTCGATAGTCGCCAATCTTGCAAAGATGAAATTGCAAGATTAAAATGCGCAAATGAATACGCAAGAGCAACTTCACCATGATACCGCCCGCAGGATGGGGGCTCGCATTCGTGCAGCCCGTGAATCTGCAGGGATGACGCAAGCGCAACTCTCTGAGGCCCTTGGCTTCGCAGACCGCCAGACCCTCTCGACCATCGAGAATGGCGACCGGCGAGTGCAGGCCGCCGAGCTGGTGCGGGCAAGCCAAGTGCTGGGCCGCGCTATCGACTGGTTCATTGACCCGTTCGTCATCACAGGCGAGGCTCGCTTCTCATGGCGAGTAGCGCAAACGGTTCCTGATGCAATGCTCAACGATTTCGAGTCCCGCATCGGTCAAATCGTCGGGCTCATGCGGCATCTCAAAGTCGCCTTGCACGGCCCTTCCAAGGCGCTCACACCGATGTTGCGCATGCCTCCCCACCCTACCTTTGAGGATGCGTGGGCGTGGGGTGAAGCAGTGGGTCAGGAACTGCAATTAGGAGTCATCCCTTCTGAGAACCTGGTTGATAGCATCGAGCGCAAGCTCGACGTTCCGGTACTTTTCATTGACGCGGAAATCGATACCGGCCCCCAAGATATCTCGGGAGCGATGTGTCGTTTGTCAGATCTAGGCGTCATTGTCATCAATCGCCAGGAGTCGGCTGCGCGCCGCAATTTCGATGTGGCGCACGAGCTGTTCCATGCCCTGACATGGGACGCCATACCACCCGATCGGCGCGAACTTCCCCAACAACCGGCAGGCAAGCGCATTCCGCGCATCGAGCAATTAGCCGACAACTTCGCCGCCGCGGTGCTAATGCCCAAGGCGACCCTCGACAAGCTGATCCCATCCGAGCAGTTGGCCGATGTGCAATACCTAGCGAGTGTCGCGCGCGAGCTTCAGGTTTCCAATGGCGCACTCGCCTATCGACTATTCAACGCGAAGATGATCGACAAGCCAACTTGCGATGCATTGCTCGATGTTTATGCGCCCAAGACCCGGGCGGAGCTGCCAAAGCTGTTCTCCGCTTCGTTCGCCACGCTATTGCACGACGGAATCGCACATGGCCATGTTTCCGCACGCAAGGCCGCCAAGGCGCTGTCCATGAGACTTGATCAGCTCGCAGAACTGATGATGGAACATGGGAAAGCCGTGCCGTTTTCAATGTAGGCTCGGCAGATGGCTAAGCCGCGAGTATTAGTCGATACCTGCGTGATTGAATGTTGCACAGGAGACCCACTCCAGCCCGGACGTGTGCAAATCCCTCGTGAAGAACTCCTCGGTGGCTTGGCGCAGGTGCATGACGTGGATGACACGATGCTGGCAATGCTTCGGCTCGATTGCCCGCATCTTCCTGCGCTCGATGATGGTGAGCACCACATCATGGCTTGGCTTCATGCCCATCCCGAAGGCGCGGTGCTGACAGCGATCTCCACGGCTGACCGTGCTGCCATACGCGCCACGCATGTGCTGACACTCTTGGATCGTGTTACCTCTCTGCAGCAACTCGGACAGGCGGCGGGTGTCGGACGCAAGCAGTTGGACAGCTTGCAACCCCATTTCCAGGAAGATTGGCTGAGCAGCCTGCGTCTGCAGCTAAGGATGAATATCCTGTAGGGGTACTCGGGACTAGGGAGCCGGCATATGGCGATATGAAGGCAACAAAAAACCCCCGAAAATCGAAGATTAACGAGGGTCTATGTATAAAGCAGTGGTGCCCAGGAGAGGACTCGAACCTCCACACCCGAAGGCACATGGACCTGAACCATGCGCGTCTACCAATTCCGCCACCTGGGCATAAAGTGTATGCTATCGCTTTACCGACTACTGCTGCGTTTTGCATTACATCTTTAAGAGGCGCAAAGTATAACGCATTTTTTTAACGAACGGAAATCACCTTTGAACAAACGCTCCAAGAACGACTCGAACAGCAAAGAAAATCCAGCTGGCGCACACGATTTGCCGCCGGATTTCGATCCGGACGTGCCTAGTCGGGAAGTCATCATGCAGTACCTGCGATCCTCGGAAACGCCCGTGGCGCCTGAGCTTTTGGCGAAATCGCTGGGGGCGTCGGTGCCATTGTCGGTGGGTTTCGATCGTCGGCTGAAAGCCATGGAACGCGACGGCCAGCTCTTTTTCAATCCGCAAGGGCAGTTGTTGCTGAACAACAAACTGGAGTTCATCGCCGGGCGCGTGCAAGGCCATCGCGACGGTTTCGGCTTTTTATTGCGCGACGACGGCGGCCCGGATTTATTCCTGTCGCCGCGCGAAATGCTCAAAGTGTTGCACGGCGACCGCGTTTTGGCCAAGCCCGACGGCGAATATCGCGGCAAGGCGGAAGCCACCATCGTCGAAGTCATCGAGCGGCGCACCAACAAGCTGGTCGGGCGCTTCCTGAAAGAGCGCGGCAACTATATCGTGGTCCCCGAGGACCAGCGCATCAAGCACGATATTCTCATTCCGGCTTCCGATATGGGCGGCGCCGAGCCGGGGCAGGTGGTCACGGTCGAAATTGTCCAGCAGCCCACCCGCCATACGCAGCCGCTGGGCCGCGTGGTCGAAGTGCTGGGCGAAATCGACGACCCCGGCATGGAAATCGAAATCGCCGTGCGCAAGTTCGATGTGCCGCATGAATTTTCCCCGGCTACTTTGCAACTGGCCGAGAAACTGCCGGCCACGGTCAAGGCCACCGACCTGAAAGACCGCATCGATTTGCGCGAAGTGCCGTTTGTCACCATCGACGGCGAGGACGCGCGCGACTTCGACGACGCGGTGTTTTGCACGCCGGTCGAGCTCGGCACCGAAAAGCGCCGCAAGCCGGGCTGGCGCCTGCTGGTGGCCATTGCCGATGTCAGCCATTATGTTCGCCCGGGCGATGCGCTCGACAACGATGCCATCGAGCGCGGCACCAGCGTCTATTTTCCGCGGCGGGTCATACCCATGCTGCCCGAGGCCTTGTCCAACGGCATCTGCTCGCTGAATCCCGATGTCGACCGGCTGGTGCTGGTCTGCGATATGGTGATCGCCGCCAGCGGCGCCAAGGCCGGCAGCATCACCGCTTACCAGTTTTACGATGCGGTCATTCATTCGCACGCGCGCACCACCTATACGGATGTCTGGGCGGCCCTGCAGCAGCCCGGCGGGCCGGCGGGGCAGTCCATGCAGGCGGTGCTGCCGCATATACAGAATCTGCACGAGCTCTATCAGCTTTTTGCGCAGGCGCGCAAGAAGCGCGGCGCCATCGATTTCGACACGATAGAAACCAGGATAGTCTGCAATTCATTGGGCAGGATAGAAAAGATCGAAGCCTATACGCGCAACGATGCCCACAAGCTGATAGAAGAATGCATGCTGGCCGCCAATACCTGCGCGGCCGAATTCATGACGCGCAACAAGCGGCTGGGCCTGTATCGCGTCCACGAAGGCCCGACGCCCGAAAAGCTCAAATCTTTGCGCGACTACCTGCGCAACCTGGGGCTGACTCTCGGCGGTGGGGAAGACCCCACCACCGATGATTACGCCAAGCTGGTCCAGGCCGCGCGCAACCGGCCCGACTTCGCGATCATCCAGACCATGTGCCTGCGGTCGCTGCAACAGGCCATCTACAGTCCCGAGCAAGTGGGGCACTTCGGCCTGTCCTACGACCATTACGCCCATTTCACTTCGCCGATACGCCGCTACCCGGATCTGCTCACCCATCGGGTCATCAAGGGCGTGCTGCGCGGCAAGCGCTACGTGCCCGAGGCCGCCGATATCGGCAACCTGGCGGCGCTGCCCAAGGACGAGCGCGAGCATGCCGTCTGGGAAAAGCTCGGCGTGCTGCTGTCGGCTCGCGAACGCCGCGCCGACGACGCCTCGCGCGACGTCGAAGCATGGCTCAAGTGCTGGTTCGTCAAGGAACGCGTGGGCGAGGAATTCAGCGGCCGGGTCACGGGCGTGGCGACGTTCGGCATATTCATTACGCTGGACACCTTGTTCGTGGAAGGCATGGTGCATGTATCGGAACTCGGCTCGGATTATTTCCAGTACAACGAAGCCATGAACGAATTGCGCGGCGAGCGCACCGGCATACGCTATCGCCTTACCGATGCTGTGCAGGTGCAGGTGGCGCGCGTCGATCTGGAAGCGCGCCGCATCGAGTTCCGGCTGGTAAAGGGCACCACCTTCAAGGCCCTGAAAGCGGCGATAGAGCCCGAGGCGCCGGCCGAACGCCGTGTCAAGCGCGCCGCGCCCACCAAGCCGGAAGCATTGAAAGGCACGACATCGAGGCAGCGCAGGGCGGCAGCCAAGCGCAGCGCCAAGACGGCCTCGGCGCCGAAGACCATACGGCGGCGCTGACGGTCCGCGGTCCCGCGGCAAACGCCAGGCGCTAGCGGCGCCGGCCTTGGGGGGTAAAATGCGTTTGCGCGGGGCTCGTGCGAGGCCCGCGCAAAAACAACTCCATAAGGATATACATGTCGTCTCATCAGGTTCTGGCCGGTTTCCATGCCGTGATCGCCCGCTTGCGCCACGCGCCGGGCTCGATCAGGGAACTCTACGTCGAAGCATCGCGGCGCGACAAGCGCATGCAGACGTTCATCGAGCAGGCGCAGGCGGCCAATATCCGGGTTCATCCAGTCGCCGCCGAGCGCCTCGACGGCCTGGCGCGCGGCACCCGGCACCAGGGGGTGGTGGCCCTGGCCGAAGCCCATCCCCTGGCCGCGGATGTCGACGAGGTCCTCGACTGGCTCGAGGACAAGCCCGAGCCCGCCTTGTTTTTGATACTGGACGGCGTGACCGACCCGCACAATCTTGGCGCGTGCCTGCGCACGGCCGATGCCGCGGGCGTGCATGCGGTGATTGCGCCGCGCGACAAGGCCGTGGGCTTGAACACCACGGTGCAGCGGGTTGCGAGCGGGGCCGCCGAGACCGTCCCCTACATCATGGTGACCAACCTGGCGCGCACCATGCGCCAGCTCAAAGAGCGCGACGTCTGGCTCGTGGGAACGGATGACCAGGCTGCCTCGACCATACATCAGGTCGACGGCCGCCGCGCCATGGCGTGGGTGATGGGCGCCGAAGGCGAGGGCATGCGCCGCTTGACCCGCGAGACCTGCGACGAGCTGGTCCATATCCCCATGCTGGGATCTGTCGAGAGCCTGAACGTCAGCGTGGCCAGCGCCGTCTGCCTGTACGAAACGCTGCGGCAGCGCCGCTCTTAGCCTTGCGGCGGCGGCCTTCCCATTTTCCTTCACCCTATATCTATATATCGCTCTTCTTCCATCATGGCTAAAAACGGCTTTACCACTACGATTCTTCATTCAGACCGGCGCGCCTCGGTCGAACACGGCGCCATTCACAAGCCCATGCATCCGTCATCGCAGTATGCGTTCGCCGATGCGCGGGAACTGGCGGCCGTGTTCCAGGGCAAGCCGGGCTTTACCTATGCGCGCCAGGGCACGCCCACGACCGCCGCCCTCGAAGCCAAAATTTCGCAAATGGAAGACGGCGCCGGAACGGTCAGTTTCGCCACCGGCATGGCGGCGCTGGCGGCCACTTTTTTTTCCCTGCTGAAAGCGGGCGACCATCTCATCAGCAGCCAGTATATTTTTGGCAATACCAACAGCCTGCTTGGCACCCTGGCCGGCCTGGGCGTCGAGGTCAGCCTGGTCGACGCGACGGACGCCAGGAATGTGATCGCCGCCCATAGGCCCGAAACCAGGATGGTGTTCACTGAATCGCTGGCCAATCCCGGCACCCAGGTGGCGGATCTGCAAGCCATAGGGGACTGGTGCCGGGAAAAGCATCTGGTCTACGTGGTCGACAACACCCTGGCCACGCCCTGGCTGTGCCAGGGCAAGGCGGTCGGGGCGTCGCTGGTCATCAATTCCTTGTCCAAGCACATAGGCGGGCATGCCAATGCCTTGGGCGGCGCGGTAACGGATACGGGGCTGTACGACTGGACCGGCTACGAAAACATCGCCGCGCCTTATCGCGGCGGCAAGCCCACTTCATGGGGGCTGACCCAGATAAAGAAAAAGGGTTTGCGCGATATGGGCGGCACGCTGGCGTCCGAGGCGGCCCACCGCATCGCCGCGGGCGCCGAAACGCTGGCCTTGCGCATGGATCGCGCCTGCGCGAATTCCCTGGCGCTGGCGCAGTTCCTGAGCACGCATCCCAAAGTCGCCAAAATTCATTATCCGGGGCTGGCGGGCCATCCTCAGCACGAGCGCGCCGCGCAGTTGTTCGGCAATCGCTACGGCGCGCTCATGGGCATCGAGCTGGTCGACGAGGTCGACCTGTTTGATTTCCTGAACCGCCTCAATGTGCTGATACTGGCGACCCATCTGGGCGACAATCGCAGTCTGGTTCTGCCCATGGCCCACACGATCTATTACGAGATGGGCGCGGAACGCCGCGCGCTGATGGGCATTTCCGACAACTTTTTGCGCGTATCCGTCGGTATCGAAGATGTGCAGGATCTGATCGGCGACTTTGTGCAGGCCTTGCAGTAAAGCGGGCATCGCTTGAAGAACGATGCGGGCGGCCGGAGATAACATAGTTTTCTCTCCGCCGGCCAGCCCAGTTGCAAACTTTGCAAAATTTATTGTTGTTGCCGCGCAAAAATCAAAAAAGTCAGCAACGATGCGGGTTTTCAAGGTTTTTTGCTTGACAGCCATGGGTTTCAAAGGCTTAATACGCGGTAGTCAGCTGGGTGTGCTTATTTGCAGCAACGTCACCTGGTTGCACCCACATCATTGCCTGTGGGTAATACGAATGTCACTGACCATGCTGCGTATTTTTCAATCAAGCGCCAAGTCAGCCCCTTGCGGGACGAACTTGGCTACAATAATTTTTAGGGGTAATCCTTAATGAACAAAACAGAGCTTATCGAACACATTTCCACCAAGGCCGATCTGTCGAAAGCCGACGCTGGCCGCGCGCTCGAAGCGTTTATCGGGGCCGTGAAAACTACACTAAAAAAGAAAGGCACAGTGACTCTGGTCGGCTTTGGCACGTTCGCCGTATCGGAACGCGCGGCGCGCACGGGCCGCAACCCGCGCACCGGCGAGGCGATCAAGATCAAGAAAGCCAAGGTGCCGAAATTCCGTCCCGGCAAGGCGCTTAAAGAAGCCGTCAACTAATATTTGACTTGGATTTGCATAGCCAAACGCGCTACGTTATAATTTTGTCTTCGCGTTTTGCGCCAAAGCAGTGGTACCCAGCGATAACGGGTGCTTAGCTCAGTTGGTAGAGCGGCGCCCTTACAAGGCGTAGGTCACAGGTTCGAACCCTGTAGCACCCACCACTACTATGCAATGAAAGAATAGCCACTTAAGGTTTGCTTAAGTGGCTTTTTCGTATGCGCTCGGCTTGCCAGCGGCCGGCACGACATTGATCAATACACAGCCCATTGAAACGGACGTAAACTTGGCTGTGTCTTGCCCGCGGTGATGCCTGCCGGCGCCCGGATGCCGCAGCTTGCGGCCATTATTGCGAATGGTTCGCATTTCTGCTACTATTTTGTTCTTGTTTCAACTACAGCGGTTTCCGCGCGACGCATGCCGGGTTCGCTGTTTAACACTTTCAATTGCTTATTCAATGCCGCGTTCCCATGCTGAACCGAAATCCCGCCCCGTGCTTATCAAAGTGGCCGGGGTTGCCGTTGCGGTGGGATTACACTTGGCGGTGCTGGGGGCCATACTGGCGTCCCCGCCGATCAAGCCCGAAATAGACCTCCCCGAAACGGTCGAGGTGCGTTTCGTTGAAATCGCCGACGATCCGGTCGATGCGGCTGCCAACATCGAGACCGACCTGGAGCCGGTTCAGGAGGTGGCTGTCGTGCCCCCGGAACCCGAGGTGGTCCCCGAACCCGAGCCCGAGCCCGAGCCCGTCGTCGAGCCCGAGCCGCCCGAACCCGAACCGGTGGTCGAGCCGGAACCGGAGCCGGAGCCTGTCGTGGAGGAGCCCGAGCCGGAAGCCATAACGCCGGAGCCGCCGCCCGAACCCAAGCCTGAACCCAAACCCGAACCCAAGCCCAAGCCGAAACCCAAACCCAAGCCCAAGCCGGTGGTCAAGGCGCCGCCCAAGCCCGAAGCGCCCGTTGCCGCGGCTGCGCCGGTCGGCAAGGCAAGCGCTCCGGCCATGCCCAAGGCCCCTTCGGCGCCCGTCGATCCAAACCGGCCGCGCATGATAGGCAAGGTCGATTATCTCGGCAAGCGGCCCAGCCCGGAATACCCGCGCGTTTCCGAGCGCCGCGGCGAGCAGGGCAGGGTCGTGGTGCGAGTGCTGATTTCCGCCCAGGGCTCGGTGCTGGATGTGTCGGTGCGCTCGTCCTCGGGCTACACGCGCCTGGACGACGCCGCCTTGAAGGCCGCGCGCACCGCGCGTTTCAAGCCTTATACGGAAAACGGTATCGCATATCAGGCCATGGCCGATATTCCCTTTGATTTTGTTTTATAGGACGCAACGAATGTTGGATTTTCTAAATAGCGCACTGCATGTGCTTGCCCAGCTTGGTGAAGCCGCACCCGCTGCGCAATCAGGCGCCGCCGCGGCTGGCATGGCCGCTCCGGCGGCCGCGGCCGCTGCCGCGGCGGGGACCACGGCAGCCGACATTGCGCAGGGCGGCGGCATGCTGCACTTCATTTCGCAAAGCGACATCGTCGGCAAGACCCTGTTCGGTTTTCTTATCGTGATGTCGCTGACCAGCTGGTATCTGATCTTCGTCAAGTCGTTCACGAATATCCGGATAGGCATGCGTTCCAAGAAATTCCTGACCAGCTTCTGGGCGGCCAGCTCGCTGGAACAGGTCGAAAACGAAATCGCCATACACGGCGCCAACGAGCCCTTTGCGCACCTGGCAATTCATGCGATCCATGCGCGCACCCATCATGCCAAGTACGGCGCGATGAAGCTCGAGGAGAAAGGCTCCACGGGCGCCTTCGTCACACGCACCATACGCAAGGTGATAGACGAAGAAACCGCGCGCCTCGAGAACGGCCTGACCATACTGGCATCCATAGGGTCGACCGCGCCTTTCGTGGGGCTGTTTGGCACGGTGTGGGGGGTGTATCATGCCTTGGTGGGCATAGGCTTGTCGGATGGCGTCACCGTCAACCGCATTGCCGGCCCGGTGGGCGAAGCCCTCATCATGACGGGCCTGGGCCTGGCGGTGGCCATACCCGCGGTCCTGGCCTACAACGGTTTCGTGCGCAGCAACCGGGTCTACCTGGCGCGCCTCGATGTCTTCGCCCACGATCTGTTCACCTTCCTGTCCACGGGGCAGCAGGTGTCGGAATCTTCCAATAAAGCGCGCCGCGTCGTGCTTGCCGCAAGCAAGGGTGAATAAATGGCCTTCGGCAGCTTTGACAACAAAGGGGTGAGCCATACGGTCTCCGAGATCAACATGGTGCCGCTCATCGACGTAATGCTGGTGCTGCTGGTGATATTCATCATCACCGCGCCCTTGCTCAGCCATTCGATCAAGATCAATGTGCCGCAGGCCTCTTCCCAGCCCGTCGAGCAGGAACCCAAGACGATAGACCTGGCTGTCGATGCCCAGGGGCAGTTGTACTGGAACGAGCAGGCGGTGACGGCGGACCAGCTTACGCAAAAATTCGCCGCTGAAGCGGCGCTGGAGCCCCAGCCCGAATTGCGCATCCGGGCCGACCTGAACACGCGCTACGAAGTGCTGGCGCAGGTCATGAGCAGCGCCAAGGCGGCGGGCCTCAAGCGGCTGGGCTTCATTACCCGGCCCGGCTCCAAGGACGCGGCCGAGGACCACGTCGCGGCCGACAAGGCGGCCGAGCCGGCCGCGGCGCGATGAGCGGCGCCTGGTCCGGCGTCTGAACAGCCGCCTGTCAGCTTTGTAACGGCACCGGGATAAATCCTCGCGGAACTATAAAAATTCGGGCGCTTCGATATAGAATCACGGTATGAGAGTACTAGTTATCGAAGACGACACCACGCTGGGTCATGCGCTGCAGGAATTCCTGGTCGAGCAGGGGTATGCGGTCGACTGGCTTGAAGATGGCGATCAGGCGCTGGGCGCCGTCGCCGGCCAAAGCTACGACCTGCTGTTGCTGGACCTTAATTTGCCGGGCCAAAGCGGGCTGGATGTGCTGCACAAGCTGCGCGCCGGCAATCTGCAGGTACCCGTCCTTATCCTTACCGCGCGCGACGGCATCGAGGATCGCGTCGCCGGCCTGGATGCCGGCGCCGACGATTATGTCACCAAGCCATTCGAACTGCCTGAACTGGCGGCGCGCGTGCGCGCCTTCGCCCGGCGGCGCGCCGGGCAGGCGCAGCCCTTCATCGAAGCCGGCCCTTTGCAGTTCGACACCGTGGGCCGGGAAGTGCGCGTCCACGGGGAACGCCTCAGCTTGTCGGTGCGCGAGCTTTCCGTCCTGGAAATGCTCATGGCGCGCGTGGGGCGGGTGGTCACCAAGCGGCAGATCGTCAATTCGCTTTCGGCATGGGACGCCGATTTCAGCGAAAACGCGGTGGAAGTCTATGTATACCGCCTGCGCAAGCGGCTGGAAGGCACCGGCACCGGCATACAAACGGTGCGCGGCTTCGGCTATCTTCTCGACGTAGAAAGTGCCCCGTAAGTTCCGCGGCGAGTTGATGCCGCGAGGCTCGCTCGCGCGTCACCTGGTTTTGCGCCTGCTGCCCGCCGTCATTGTGCTGGTCGTGCTGGATCTGAGCGTCACATGGGTGATGACGCGCAAGGTCAGCCTTGAAGCCTGGCTGCTGCGCGACCTTTTCTGGACCATGGTGGTCAGCCAGGTGGTGCTGGTCTCGGTATTTACCTGGGTCCTGCTTTCCGGCGTGCGTTCGGGCCTGGCGTCCATCAACCGTTTGTCCCAGGAAATCAGCCAGCGCTCCATCGATGACCTGCAGCCGCTCGACGTGGCGGGGCTGCCTACCGAGGTGGCGCCCATGGTCGCGCACTTCAATGACCTCCTGCTGCGCCTGGACGATTCCATGCAGGCGCAGAAGCGCTTCATCGGGCATGCCGCCCACCAGCTCAGGACGCCCCTGGCCGGACTGAAGCTGGAGTCCGAGCTGATGCTTACGCGCAGCCTGCCGGACGACGTGCGCGAGCGCGCCGAGCGCATCAAGAAAGTCACCGATCGCATGATAAGGCTGGGCCAGCAGTTGCTCGTGCTGGCGCGCGCCGATTCGTCGACCCGCCCGCAGGACAGCTTTGTGCGGCGCGATTTATGCGAATGGGTGCGGGCCAGCGGCGCCGAATGGATACCCGCGGCGCGGGCCAGCCACGTGGATATCCAGTTGATGGCCCCCGATGAGCCGGTCTGGGTGGACGTGGACCCCTTGTTGCTGGAAGAGCTGCTGAGCAATCTCATCGACAATGCCTTGCGCTACGGCGTCGGGGCCAGCGCCATTACGCTGCAAGTGGGCGCCAACCCGCCGTCCCTGACGGTTGAGGACGATGGCCCCGGTATCGAGCCGGAAGATTCCGAACGCGTATTCGAGGCCTTTTACCGGTCTTCGCGCGCCGCCGCCGGAGGCTCGGGATTGGGCCTGGCCATCGTGCGTGAAATCGCGCGCGCCCATGGCGCCTGGTGGAATCTGACCAGCCGTCCCGCTTTTCCGGGCACGCGAATTACTGTTGTATTCCCAGGGCCCCGGATAGGGGCGAAACTCAGAAGACAAGAGTAAAAACATGGACCAGGCAACTGCGGCGCACGACCCCCCGAAACCGGCCGCGACGCCGGGGGCCGCCATTCTGGTGGGGGCCTTGGGCGTGGTCTACGGCGACATTGGCACCAGCCCCTTGTACACCATCAAGGCCGCGCTCGCGCAGGTCGCCAACCCGGGCGAGGCCGAAATCCTCGGCCTGCTGTCTTTGCTGTTCTGGATGCTGATGGTGGTGGTGTCGCTCAAGTATGTGACCATCATCCTGCGGGCCGACAACCGCGGCGAGGGCGGCACGCTGGCGCTGATGGAACTGGCCGTGCGCGGGGTCTCGGGGCGCAAGAGATGGCGTTTGATCGTGCTGGGTTTGATCGGCGCCTGCCTGTTCTATGGCGACAGCATGATCACTCCGGCCATTTCGGTATTGTCCGCGCTGGAGGGAATCGCCATCGTTTCGCACAGGCTGGATCCATGGGTCGTGCCTTTGTCGGTGCTGGTGCTGGGCGGCCTGTTCATGATCCAGTCGCGCGGCACGGGCGCGATGGGCAAGCTTTTCGGTCCCGTCATGCTGCTCTGGTTCCTGACGCTCGGGGCGCTGGGGGCGTGGCGCATCATCCTGGAGCCGCATATCCTGCAGGCCTTGAATCCGATGTGGGCCTACGCATTCATCGCGAAGGCGCCCTGGGAGACCTTCCTGCTGCTGGGGGCCATCGTGCTGGCGCTGACGGGCGCCGAGACCCTGTATGCCGACATGGGCCATTTCGGGCGCTCGGCCATCCGCCGGGCGTGGTTCGGCCTGGTGCTGCCGGCGCTGGTGCTTTGCTATTTCGGGCAGGGGGCGGTGATCCTGGCCGATCCGTCCACGATGCGCAACCCTTTCTTCCATATGGCGCCGGACTGGGGGCTGGTGCCGCTGGTGGTGCTGGCGACGGTGGCGACCGTCATCGCTTCCCAATCGGTCATCTCGGGCGCCTTTTCGGTTACGCGCCAGGCGGTCCAATTGGGCTTCTGGCCGCGCATGGTTATCCTGCACACCTCGGCGCGCGAAGAGGGGCAGATTTATCTGCCGCGCGTCAACATACTGCTGTTCATTGCCGTGCTGGTCCTGGTGCTGGCTTTCGGCTCGTCCGAAGGGCTGGCGCACGCCTATGGGTTCGCAGTCACCGGCACCATGCTGATGACCTCGCTGCTGGCTTTCGCAGTGTTGCCGCGCAATGCCAAGGGGCCCAGGCGGCTGATGTGGCTGGGCCTGATCAGCGTATTCCTGGTCCTGGACGTATTGCTGTTTTCGTCGAACGCCTTGAAGATACATGATGGCGGCTGGGTGCCCTTGCTGGTCGGCCTGTGCCTGCTGACGCTGATGATGACCTGGAAGCAGGGCCGCGACCAGATGCATGAAACCCTGTCGGGCGACCATCAGCCGCTCAAGTCCTTCATGGAATCGCTGGAAGAATACCCGCCCACCCGGGTGCCCGGCACGGCGGTGTTCATGAGCATGATCGTCAATACGGTGCCGCCGGCGCTGCTGCACAACCTCAAGCATAACAAGGTGCTGCATGAGCAGGCATTGTTCCTGACCGTGGAAAGCGCCGATGTGCCTTACGTGCCCTTCAGCGAGCGATACCGGCTGGAACGATTGAGCCGGACCGCCTGGCAGGCGGTGGCGCGCTGGGGTTTCAAACAGGAGCCGAATGTGCCCAAGGTGCTTGAGCAGATCAGCCAGGAACATCCCGAACTGAACCTGGATCCCATGCAGACTTCATATTTCCTGTCGCGCCAGACTGTCATCGTGGTGCGCAAACTGCCGTTCCACCTGGCCTGGCGCCGCCGGCTGTTCGCCTTCATGGCGCGCAATGCCAGCCGCAGCACCCGTTTCTACAAGATTCCGCCCAATCGGGTGGTGGAGATGGGTATGCAGCTGGAACTGTAAGGCTTATTTGGCGATGCCGGTGCCCGGCACCGGCGCGGCCGGGGTCAAGGGCGCGGGCGGGGCCACGGAGGGCGGGGCGGGTGGCGCCAGCGACGGGGCTGGCGTTGCCGGCGGCGGGTTGGGCGTCAGGCCCGGCGCAGGCGGGGCCGGCACCGGGGCCGGGGCGACGGCGCCGGGCGTGGTGATGGTGGTTTCGCGCAAGACGCCGCCCCCGCCCACGCTGCCTTGGGTCCTGGTGTTCTGGCCCGACATCTGCAGCATGCAATCGTCGCGCTTCGCCGCGGGCAGCGCCTGGCACCTTGCCACTTCATTTTTATCGTAGGCCTGATTGCCGTTGCTCAAGCGATTGCGGCGGGATTCGTCGCGGGCCGCGCCGGCTTCGCGCAGGCAGGTGGCTTTGTCCTGATTGGTCTGGCCGGCATTGCAGCGCGCGATATCCGTCTTGTAGCGGGCTTCGATGTCCGCATTGCCCGGGCTTGCGCCCGGGCCGGCGGCCATGGCCAGGGGAGCGGCAAGGCAGGCGCCCAGAGCGCAGGCGGCCAGAAGCTGGCGGGATAATGTGATTGATCGAGTATGCATCGTAGATGTACTCCTTGTTAGATATCAGTTCGCAGAAATAGCCATGAATCTGGAATCAGTATATCGACCCACGGCGGCGGTTACGTAACCAAATGTTTTTTATGGTTTTCCCTGCCCCCCGCCGCCAGGCAATCGATACAGCAAGCCATGTTCCTGGCGGGCGCCCACGGAAAAACGCCGCCCGCGGACGCCGCTGCCGGCGCGGCGGGCTTAACGCGGGGCGGCTGTCAGGAGGATGTCAGCAAAGGTAAGTTTGGTGTAAGTAAATTGCCGGATATTAGGCTCCCCGAGTCAGCCCTCGGGTTTATTTCCAATATTCAAAATTCAAATATCCGGTAGGAGACAATATGCATTTCAAGCTCAAGCTGCTCGTGGGTTCCATCGCTCTGGTGGCAGGCGGTACATCGTTCGCGGCGGACCCGATCAAGGTAGGCGTTTCGGGTCCCTATACGGGCGGTTCCTCGTCGATGGGCGTGAGCATGCGCGACGGCGTGCGCCTGGCCGCCAAGGAAATCAACAAGAATGGCGGTGTGCTGGGGCGCCAGATCGAACTCGTGGAACGCGATGACGAAGCCAAGAACGAGCGGGGCGTTCAAATCGCCCAGGAACTGATCAACCGCGAAAAAGTGGTGGCCACGCTGGGCTACATCAATACGGGCGTCGCCCTGGCGTCGCAGCGTTTCTATCAAACGGCCGAAATTCCGGTGATGAACAATGTGGCGACCGGCAGCGTCCTGTCGCATCAGTTCGAGCCGCCGAAATATGAACACAATTACGTCTTCCGCCTGGCCGCGCACGACAGCATCCAGGCGCCGATGATCGCCGAGGAAGCGGTGTCCAAGCTGGGGTTCAAGAAAGTGGCCATCATGGCGGATTCGACGAATTACGGGCAACTGGGCCGCAAGGACCTGGAAACCGCGCTCAAGGCCAAAGGCGTCATCCCTGTTGCCGTCGAGAAGTTCAACATCGGCGATGTGGACATGACGGCGCAGCTCCTGCGCGCCAAGGAAGCGGGCGCCCAGGCACTGCTGACTTACGGCATCGGCCCTGAACTGGCGCAGCTTGCCAACGGCATGGCAAAGCTGGGCTGGAAAGTTCCGATGGTGGGCAGCTGGACGCTGGCCATGGCCAACTACATCGATACGTCGGGCGCCAATGGCAACGGCGCCATCATGCCGCAGACCTTCATACAGAATCCCAACACGCCCAAGCGCAAAGCGTTCATCGACGCCTATCTGGCCGAGTTCAAGCCGAAAAACGACCGCATCGACTCGGCGGTTTCGGCGGCCCAGGGCTACGATTCCCTGTACCTGCTCTCGGCCGCCATGAAGCAGGCAAACAGCACCGAAGGCCCCAAAGTGCGGGCGGCGCTCGAAGACCTCAAAACGCCGGTCGAGGGCGTGATCATGACCTACGACCATCCGTACTCGGTGAAAGACCACGACGCGATCACCGCGAACCTGGTGTACATGGGCGAGGTCAAGGATGGGCGCGTGGTTTTCGCCCACCCGGAGGACGAGCAGAACAGCGCCAAGCCTAACAAGAAAGAGCTGTCGTCGGCAAAATAACAGCCGCGACGCGGCGTTTATAAAAGACGTTCACTCCCCCTCGCCATAACGCGGGGGGGACTCTTTTCTATCGGAAATTTCATGGCTATTCTTCTTCAACTGGTATACAGCGGGGTCGCGCTGGGCATGATCTATGCCGTGATCGCCTTTGGCTATCAACTGACGTTTTCGACCTCCGGAACATTGAATTTCGGGCAGGGCGAGGCGCTGATGCTGGGCGCGCTGGTCGGCCTGACGCTGGTCGGAATGGGCGTCAATTACTGGGTAATGATACCCATCGTTTGCGTATTCGGCCTTGTGCAAGGCGCTGTGGTGGAGCGGGTTGCGGTGCGTCCCGCGCTCAAGTCGCGCTCCGAGTTCGGCTGGATCATGGCCACGATAGCCCTGGCCATCATCTTTCGCAACACCGCGGAAAACGTGTGGGGCCGCGACGCCTTGCGCTTTCCGTCCCCCATATCCGAAACACCGCTGAAAGTCCTGGGCGCCAATGTGCTGCCGATGGAATTGCTGGTGGTGGGCGGCGCATTGCTCATCATGCTGCTGGTCGAGATGTTCAACCGGAAATCCATCTATGGCAAGGCCGTGGTGGCGACGTCGGCGGACCGCGACGCGGCCGGCCTGATGGGCATCAACACCAGCCTGGTCATTACTTTTTCCTATGCCTTGTCTTCATTGACCGCGGCGTTCGCCGGCGTGCTGGTCGCGCCGTTGACACTCACCGGCGCTTCCATGGGCGCCGTGCTCGGCCTGAAGGCATTTGCGGTCGCCATCATCGGCGGCCTGGGCAGCGGCATGGGCGCCATCGTTGGCGGCCTGATACTGGGCATCGCCGAAACCACCACGGGCTACTACCTGTCGACGGGCTACAAAGACGTGCCCGGCCTGGTGCTGTTGCTGCTGGTGCTGACGATCAAACCCGCCGGCCTGTTCGGCAAAACAGCGATCAAGAAGGTGTAGCAATGAAACCGATGCGTCTTGGTCTTTTTATCGTATTCATCGCAGTGCTGGCGGGCGTGCCCCTGGTGGTCACCAACTCGTTCTACCTGCATCTTATTGAAACCATCCTCATCTATACCATTCTTTTGTATGGCCTGGATATCGTGGTGGGCTATACCGGCCAGGTGTCCCTCGGGCATGCCGGCTTGTTCGGCGTGGGCGCTTATACGGCGGGCGTGCTGTTCTACCACCTGGGCCTGCCCATCTGGTACACCATTCCCGCGGCGATTGCCGTGACGGCGGTATTCGGGGCGATACTCGCGCTGCCTTCCTTGCAGGTGACCGGGCCGTATCTGGCCATGGTGACGCTGGCCTTCGGCACCATCATCCAGATCCTGATCAATGAAATGGACTTCCTGACCGAAGGCCCGCTGGGCATCGTGATCGACAAGCCCGAGGTGGCGGGGCACACCTTCAGCGGCGCGGAATACTTCTGGCTGGTGTCGGCGCTGATGATACTGTCGCTGATACTGACGCAGCGGGTGGCCAAGTCGCACCTGGGGCGCTCGTTCGAGGCATTGCGCGACAGCCCCATCGCCTGCGACTGCATGGGCGTGTCGGTATACAAGTACAAGGTCTACGCCTTCGTGATCAGCGCAGGGCTGGCCGGCTTGTCCGGCGCGCTGCATGCCTATTCCGAGCAGTACATTTCGCCCAATACCTATACCTTCGAGCTCACCATCCTGTTCCTGCTGGCCATCATCATGGGCGGGCGCAAGACGCGCAGCGGCGCCATTCTGGGGGCGGCCATCATCGTGCTGCTGCCCAAGATGCTGGATGACATCTCCACGTTCCGGTCCATCGCCATCGGGCTGGCGCTGATCATCCTGGTCGGCGGCGCCGTGCTGGTGATGCGCGGCCGGTCGACGCTGCGCCGCGTGGCCATACCGATAGCCGGCACGGTCCTGCTGGCGGCGTTCTCATTGGTCATGGACCAGATGACGGATTGGCGCCTGACGATCTTCGGGGTGATGATTCTATTCGTGGTGTATTACCTGCCCGACGGCATCATCGGTTTCTTGCGCAATGTCTTCGGCATTTCCAGCCATGCGGTCAACGAGCTGCCGCCATTGCGCCGCGAAGCGACGGGGCTGAGCGCCGCGGCGGCGGGGGCCCATGAGGCGCTGCTGCGCGTCAACAATGCCGTCATGCAGTTCGGCGGCCTCAAGGCCCTCAACAATGTCGACCTGCTGATCGAGCGCGGCACCATCCATGGCCTGATCGGCCCGAATGGTTCGGGCAAGAGCACCATGATGAACGTGCTCACCGGCATCTATACGCCCACGTCCGGCGCGATAGTCTTTGCGGGCGCATCCCTGGTGGGCGTGTCGCCGGCGCAGATCGCCCAGAAAGGCATAGCGCGCACTTTCCAGAATGTGCAGCTGTTCGGCGAAATGACGGCGCTCGAAAACGTGCTGGTCGGCTTGCACCACACCTTTACGGTGAGTTTCGCCGGCGTGGCCCTGCACCTGCCGTCATGGAAGCGGCAGGAAGCCGCCGCCCGCGAGCGGGCCTATGCCTTGCTGGACTTTGTCGGCCTGGCCGGCCTGGCCCTCGAGGAAGCGCGCAATCTGCCTTACGGCAAGCAGCGCCTGCTGGAAATCGCCCGCGCCCTGGCGCTGGACCCGCAACTGCTCTTGCTGGACGAGCCGGCGGCCGGCCTGACGGCGCCCGATATCCAGGACTTGCTGGTGATCATGCGCAAGATCAAGGACTATGGCCTGACGGTGATCCTGATCGAGCATCACATGGATGTGGTCATGGGCATTTGCGACAGCGTTTCCGTGCTCGACTTTGGGCAGAAAATTTCGGAAGGCCTGCCCGCGGAAGTGCAAGCCGATCCACGCGTCATCGAGGCCTACCTCGGTGGCAGCGCAGCCTAGTCCAGGAGCAAGCAATGTTATCGATCAAGAATCTGGAAGCCGGCTACGGCAAGGTGAAAGTGCTGCATGGCGTCAGCATCGAGGTGCCCAAGGGGCGGGTGGTGACGCTGATCGGCTCCAATGGCGCCGGCAAGACCACCACCATGAAGGCCATTTCGGGCATGCTGGCGCCCAGCGCGGGGGAAATCACCCTGGGCGGAAAAAACATATTCGGGCTGGAATCGCACCGCATCGCCCGCCAGGGGCTGGCGCATTCGCCGGAGGGGCGCCGGGTGTTCCCGACGCTCAGCGTGGCCGACAATCTGCTGCTGGGCGCCTTCCCGCGCCTGACCGGCAGCCGGGCCAGAGGCGACGTGCAAAACGACCTGGAGCGCGCCATGGACCTGTTCCCGCGGCTCAAGGAGCGCCGCCAGCAACAGGCCGGCACGCTTTCGGGGGGCGAGCAGCAGATGCTCGCCATGGCGCGCGCCGTGATGCTGAACCCGGACATCATTTTGCTGGACGAGCCGTCCATGGGGCTGGCGCCCATCCTGGTGGACGAGGTGTTCCGGATCATCCGCCGCCTGAAAGAGGAAGGCGTCACCATGCTGCTGGTCGAGCAGTTCGCCGCGGCCGCCCTGGCGGTGGCCGATTACGGCTATGTCCTGGAAAACGGCAGGATAGCGGTGCAGGGGCCGGCCGAGCAGCTCAAGACGGATCCGGCCGTTGTGGCCGCCTACCTCGGCGGCGGGCATTGAGCCTGCCATGCTTGCCGGCGGCGGCCGGCTGGAGGCGCGGGCCGCCTCGCGCGAGGCGGCCCGCGCCCGGCTTCATTCCGGGCTTTCTTCCGCTTTCTGCTCCACCCGCAATTTGCGGCGGATGGCCGCGCGCATCAGCAGCATGGCGGTCACCGGCGAGGTGATCACCAGGAACACGGTGATCAGTATCTGGTGGACCACCACGCGGTGCTCCAGCGCGGAGGAAATCAGGATGGATGCCAGCAGCACGCCGAAGACGCCCAGCGTATTGCCCAGGGTGGGCGCGTGGATGCGGCAGTAGAAGCTGTCCAGGCGCAGCAGGCCCAGCGAGCCGGTCAGCGTGATGATGCCGCTGATGACCAGCAGGATGGCGGCGGGAATGGCCGCCCAAAGGGGCAGGGTATCCATCATGGCTCGATGACCTCGCCGCGCAGCAGGAACTTGGCCATGGCCACCGACCCCACGAAGCCGAACATGCTGATCAGCAGCGCGATATCGAAATACAGTCCGGAGTTGAATTGCAGGCCCAGGACCAGCAGGATCAGCATGCCGTTGACGTACAGGGTGTCCAGCGCCAGCACCCGGTCCGAGGCCGTCGGCCCGCGCAGCAAGCGCAGCGCGGCGCAGGCCAGCGCCAGCACGAAACAGCCCAATGCAAAGGTGGCGGCCCAGTAAACGAGTTGGTTCATTCGAAGATCTCCATCAAGGGGCGTTCATACCTGTGCTGAATGGTATGCCGCCATTGGCTTTCGTCCTTCAGGTCGAGGACATGCAAGGTCAGCAGGCCGTCATCTTCGGAGTAGTCGGACCAGACCGTGCCGGGGGTGTAGGTGATAATGCAGGCCAGCGCCGCCAGGCCGTGCGGGTCGCGCATGCGCAAGGCGATTTTCAGGAAGCCAGGGGTGACGTCGGCCTTGGCGCCCAGCCAGATGATGCGCGCCACGGCGATGTTGGAATGGGTGATGTCGACCGCGACATGCCAGATGAGCCTGGCCGCCAGCAGCGGTTTCTTGGGGTAGGCCTGCAAAGGCCGCAATGCCAGGGCGGCCCAGCCCAGCAGCAGGGCCAGTATGGCGCCCAGCGCCAGCTGGCCCGGCGAGAGGGTATTGTTGAGCAGCAGCCATAGCGCCAAGAGCAGCAGCGGCAGGATCAGCCTGTGCAGATAGCGTTTCATCGGTGGACTCCCGGCGCTACGCCCCGTACCGGGTTTTGCGTCAATACCGCGTTGATGTAGGTGGCCGGACGGTCCAGGTACTTGGCGGTTTCTTCCACAAAGCTCATCACCGGGCCGGCCCAGAACGCCAGCGCGACGCAGGCCAGCACCAGCGCGCCCACCGGGCCGGCCTCGCTGATGCGCAGGCGCGGCGTGACGGCGTCTTCCGTGCTCCAGAAAAGCCGTATGCCTGTGCGGCTCAGCGCGATGATGCCCGCCAGGCCCGACATCAGCACGCCTCCCACCAGCATCCAGGCGGCCGGGGAGGGGGCGGTAGCGGAGGTCTGCAGGGCCGCGGACAGCAGCGAGAACTTGGCAACGAAGCCCGACAGCGGCGGCAAGCCGGTCACCAGCAGGGCGCAGGCGATGAAGGCCATGCCGAGAAAGGCCATGGCCGCGGGGATGGCGACTCCCACGACATCGTCGGAGCGGTCGGCGGGCTCGGGATCTTCCAGGTCGAAGGCTTCGAGGCTGACGGCCAGGAGGTCCGCGCCGAAGGCCTGCGTGCGTTCGACCATTTCCAGGAGCATGAAGAAGGCGCCCAGGGCCAGCACCGAGCTGATCAGGTAAAACAGCGCCGGACCGGTCAGGGTGACGCCCGGCATGCCCAGCGCGGCAAGCAGGGTGCCGGACGACATGATGATGCAATAGCCCGCCTGCCGCTCGGCCTGCGGGGCGGCCAGCAGGCCGATGGCGCCGAAGACCAGGGTGGCCATGCCCAGCGGAAACATCCATTCCCCGCCGAAGGCGGCCGGCGCGCCGGTGGGCACCAATAAAGAGCCTATGCGCAGCAGCGCGTAGATGCCTACTTTGGTCATGATGGCGAAGATGCCGGCGACCGGCGCGCAGGCATTGGCGTAGGCGGCGGGCAGCCAGAAATTGAGCGGCCAGGCCGCGGCCTTGATCAGGAAGGCGATGCCCAGAATGGCCGCGCCGGCCTCGAACAGCCGGCGGTCCGGCCCCGCCAGTTCGCCGGCCCGCGCCGCCAGGTCGGCCATGTTCAAGGTGCCCGTCACGCCGTAGATGAGCGCCATGGCGATCAGCAGCAGGAAGGAGGCCAGCAGGTTCACGACGATGTAATGCAGGCCGGCCGCCACGCGGGCCTTGCCCGAGCCGTGCAGCATCAGTCCATATGAGGCAGCCAGCAGCACCTCGAAGAATACGAACAGATTGAACAGGTCGCCAGTGAGGAAGGCTCCGTTCAGGCCCATCAGCAGGAACTGGAACAATGGATGGAAATGCACGCCGGCCCGGTCCCAGCGCGCTGTGGCGTAGACCCACGTCGCGGCGCCCAGCACGGCGGTCAGCACCAGCATGATGGTGGACAGGCGGTCGACGACCGCCACGATGCCGAAAGGCGCCGGCCAGTCGCCCAGCAGGTAGACGCCCACGCCATCGGGCCAGCCGCTGGGGATGAAGCCGGCCGTCAGGCAAAGCAGGGTAATGGCGACGTAAAGCTGGGCCGCGATGGAAGCAAAGCTCAGGACCAGCCGCAAGCGCCGCTGCGAATCGCGCAGCATGAGCATGGCCGCGCCGACCACCAGGGGGATGGCTACCGGAAGTATGGGTAAATGCTGGAACCAGCCGTTCACTGTCTGGTCTCCCTGCCGTCTACGTGATCGGTGTCCGACAGCCCGCGCGAGGCCAGCAGGACCACCAGGAACAGGGCGGTGGTGGCAAAGCCTATGACTATGGCCGTCAGCACCAGCGCCTGCGGCAGGGGATCGGCGTAGTGGCTCGCGTCGGCTCCCCATTCAGGGTTGATGACGGGCGGCGCGCCCAGGCTGATGCGGCCCATGCCGAATATGAACAGGTTCACGGCATAGGAAATCAGCGACAGGCCCATGATGACCTGGAAGGTCCGCGGGCGCAGAAGCAGCCAGATGCCGGATCCGGCGAGCACGCCTATGGCGATGGCGAGGACGATTTCCATCAAGGGCTTCCTTCTTCTTCGGGTGGGGGCGCGGCGACGGCCGGCGCGGGCTTGCGGTAAAGCCGCAGCGATTGGTGGGCGAGGGCGACGAGCATCAGCACGGTGGCGCCGATGACCAGCATATACACCCCTATGTCGAATAACAGCACGGTGGACAGGTGCACGTGGCCCACGACCGGCAGCATGAGATCCCAGCTCATGGCCGCGAGAAACGGCTTGGAGGCCCACCATACCGACATCGCGGCCGCGCCCGCCAGCAGCAGGCCCAGCGCTATCCAGTTCTGCGGATGCAGGCGCTGGCGCGCTTCGACCCAGATCACGCCGCCCACCATGTATTGCAGAATGATGGCCGTGGCCATGATCAGTCCCCCCACGAAGCCGCCGCCCGGCAGGTTGTGCCCCCTTATGAGGAAGTACAGGGACACCAGGGCGGCCATGGGCAGCAGCAAGCGCACCAGCACGGCGGGTATCTTCATGACGCCGTCGGGGATGGGCGCCTTGGGGTCGGGCTCGGCAAAGCGGTCCAGCAGTTTGCCCTTGGTGGGCAGAACCTGGCGGGCGGCCGGCAGCGCCAGGCTTTCGGGCGGCGGCCGAAAGCGCCGCAGCAGCGCATAGACGGTCAGGGAGACGATGCCCAGCACGGTGATTTCGCCGAAGGTATCAAAGCCGCGGAAATCCACCAGTATGACATTGACGACATTGGCGCCGCCTCCCAGGGGCAGGGACTGCTGCACGAAGAATGATGAAATCCCCTTGGGATGCGGGCGCGTCAGGACGGCATAGGCAATGGCCGAGAGCCCGGCGCCGCTTATCACGGCAATGATCAGGTCGCGGAAACGGCGCACAAAGGCCCGCAGGGCATTCTGCATGGGCTGTTCGTCGTCGGCCTCGACCCGCGGCGGCAGCCAGCGCAGCCCCAGCAGAATCAGCACCATGGTGACCACTTCGACGGCCAGCTGGGTGAGCGCCAGGTCGGGCGCCGACAGCCAGGCAAAGGTCAGGGCGGTGACCAGGCCGGCGCCGCCGGCCATCAGCAGGGAGGCCGCGCGATGGTACTTGGCCTGCGTGGCCGCGCCAATGGCACAGGCGCCGCCGGCCAGCCACATCAGCACGAAGAAGGGGTTGACCGGCGTCGACAGCTCGGGCTGCAGCCAGGCGCCGCGCAGCAGCGGCAGCATGGCGACGAAGAAAGTGGCCAGGACGATCAGCATCAACTGCGGCTGCAGGCGCGGCGAGCGGGTCCAGTCCAGCAGAAACGACGCCAAGGTGTCCAGGCCTTCGAGCAGGGATTCGAATGTGCGGCGGCCATCGAATCGGTAGATCAGCGGCGCCTTGCCCGGCCGCGTGCGGTGGCGGTGGCGCAGCAGCCACAGCAGGCCGATGCCGCCGGCCATGGCCAGGAAGCTCATGGCCAGCGGCAGATTGAAGCCGTGCCAGACGCGCAGATCGTATTGCGGGGTGTCGGCGCCCAGGATGGCGATGGTGGCGTTATGCAGGAAGGGGCCCAGCGTGAAGCTTGGAATGATGCCCACCACCAGGCAGGTCAGGACCAGGATGGCGCTGGGGATCAGCATGCGCAGCGGCGGCTCGTGGGGCGCGCGGGGCAGGTCGCGTGGCGCCGGACCGAAAAACACCTGGGTGATGAAGCGCAGGGAATACGCCACGCTGAAGGCGCTGGCGATGACGGCGGCTATCGGCAGGCCGTAGCGGGTTTCCCAGTTGCCGCTGACGAACACGGTTTCGGCGAAGAACATCTCTTTTGAAATGAAGCCATTGAGCAGCGGCACGCCCGCCATGGAAGCGGCCGCCACCACGGCCAGTGTGGCGGTGATGGGCATGCTTCGATACAAGCCCGACAGCCGGGTCAGATCGCGGGTGCCGGTTTCGTGGTCCACGATGCCGGCCGCCATGAACAAGGAGGCCTTGAAAGTGGCGTGGTTGATCATGTGGAAAACGGCGGCGACCAGCGCCAGTTCGCTGTTCATGCCCAGCAGCAGCGTGATCAGGCCCAGGTGGCTGATGGTGGAGTAGGCCAGCACCCCTTTCATATCGAGCTGGAACGTGGCGGCGTAGGCGCCCAGCACCAGCGAACAGAGCCCGGCGCCGCCGATGATCCAGGTCCATTCGGGCGTTCCGGCCATGACCGGCCAGAAGCGCGCCAGCAAAAAGACGCCGGCCTTGACCATGGTGGCGGAATGCAGGTAAGCCGACACCGGCGTGGGCGCCGCCATGGCATTGGGCAGCCATACATGGAAGGGAAACTGCGCGCTTTTGGTCAGGGCCCCCAAGGCCACCAGCACCAGCATGGTGGTGTACCAGGGGTGCGTGCGTATCAGGTCTCCCGATGCCAGGACGACGTCGAGGTCATAGCTGCCCACCACATGGCCCAGCATCAGCATGCCCGCCAGCAGGCAGAGGCCGCCGGCCCCCGTGATGGTGAGCGACATGCGCGCGCCGCGGCGCGCATCCAGCCGGTGGTGCCAGTAGGCGATGAGCATGAACGAGGAGAGGCTGGTCAGTTCCCAGAAGACGACCAGCTGGATCAGGTTGCCGGACAGCACCACGCCCAGCATGGATCCCATGAAGGCCTGGAAAAAGGCGAAAAAGCGTGGCACCGGATCCTGGGGCGACAGATAATAGCGGGCGTAGAGGACTATCAGCGCGCCCATGGTGGTGATGATCATGGCGAACAGCCATGAATAGCCGTCCATGCGCAGGGTGAAATCCACCCCCAGGCTGGGTACCCAGGGCACGACGGTCTTGACGACATGGCCGTCGATGACGTTGCCGAACTGGGAAAAAACCAGGACGGCGCAGGCTATGGCCACGAAACCCGCCAGCCACGCCTCGAGCTTGCGAGCATTTGAAGGCAGCAGCGCAGCGATAATGCTGCCTGCGAAGGGCAGGGCAAGGATGAATACTAAAGGCATCAGGGGGCTGGGAGTATGGTATGAATGAATCTAACCCTAATAATACGATATGTTGCTTTCAGCTTTGCGAAAGCTAGGCTTTTTTGCGCTTTGATCGCGGATTATTTTTAGTTTGCTTCTTTACTTGACCTAGGTCAAAAAAATTTTCCGCCTCAAAGCAGACAATGTCACATTGAAGCAGACCGCGTTCCGGGCGGCGCGCACGGCGCGGCGCAAGGGATCGGGCCTGCCATAATCGGAGCAAGGCCATGAGTGCCGTTAATGTCAGCAATATGCAGGAAGCACAGAATACCGTCATCTTTCCCGAAATCGAAATTTCAGAGGCGCTGATACGCCGTTTCGATAGTTCCGGGCCGCGCTACACCTCATATCCCACGGCCGACCGCTTCAGGTCGGGTTTCAACGAACCATCGTATAAAAATTATCTGGCCCAGCGCGCCACGGCCGCCAGCAACCCGCCGCTGTCGGTGTATGTGCATTTGCCCTTCTGTGAGTCGCTTTGCTATTTTTGCGGCTGTAACAAGATCATCACCCAGGACCATGGCCGCTCGGCCGAATACCTGCGCTACCTGGACAAGGAAATGGCGCTGGTGGCCGGCCATCTCGGGCCCGATCGTCAAACCGCGCAGCTGCATCTGGGCGGAGGCACGCCCACTTTCCTGAGCGCGGCGGAACTGACCCATCTGATGGATTCCCTGCGCGGCCATTTCGATTTTGCGCCCGATGCCGAGCTTGGGGTCGAAATCGATCCGCGCACGGTAAGCGACGCGACCCTGGCCATGCTGGCCGGCCTGGGCTTCAACCGCACGAGCTTCGGCGTGCAGGATTTCGACCCGCAAGTCCAGGCCGCCGTCAACCGCATACAGCCCCTGGAAATGGTGGAAAAGGCGCTGCTCGCCAGCCGCAGCGCCGGCTTTCAGTCGGTAAACGTGGATCTCATCTATGGCTTGCCCAAACAGACCCTGGCCAGCTTCGACCGCACGCTCGACGAGGTCATACGCCTTGCGCCCGACCGCATCGCCCTGTACAACTATGCGCATCTGCCCAGCCGCTTCAAGGCCCAGCGCCTGATCGTGGCCAGCGATCTGCCGTCGGCCGAGAGGCGCTTGCAGATTTTCCTGATGTCGACGCGGCGCCTGCTCGAAGGCGGCTACGTCTATATCGGCCTGGACCACTTTGCCAAGCCGGACGACGAATTGAACAAGGCGCGCCTGGACCGCAGCCTGCACCGCAACTTCCAGGGCTACACGACCCGGGCCGAATGCGACCTGATCGGCCTGGGGGTGTCGGCCATAGGCAAGGTCGGGCGCTCGTACAGCCAGTCCGTGCGCACCCTGAATGCCTATTACCAGTATCTGGACCAAGGCCGGCTGCCGATCGAAAAGGGCTTCGACCTCAGCCCCGACGACGTCCTGCGCCGCGAGGTGATCATGGCCCTGATGTGCAGCATGCCCCTGGATTTCGCCGCGATCAACCAAACGCACGGCATCGATTTCGTCAGTTATTTCGCGCCGGAATTGGCGCGCCTCGATCAATACGAAGAGGCCGGCCTGATGCGGACCACCGGACAAGGCATTACCATCACGCCCAAAGGGCGCCTGTTTGTGCGGGCCATAGGCATGGTGTTCGATAAATACATGGGGCAGCCTACGGTATCGACCTATTCCAAGCTGATCTAGCCGCGTTTTTTCATTCGGGGGCGCGGGGCTGTGGCGGCGCCGCCGGCGGGGTCCTGGCCCTGAGCAGGTAAGCCGACACCGCCACGCCGGGAATCAGCAGGCAGACGCGTAGCCAGGCGATGTGGATGAACCAGGCTGAAAATGCCAGCGACGACCACAGGAAAATCAAGGCCATGATCTTCGCACGCAGCGTAATGCCGCGGCCGCTGTGTATATTGGCAAGATAGGGGCCGAATACCTTGTTGTCCATCAGCCAGCCATGCAGGCGGTCGGAGCCGCGCAGGTAGCATGCCGAGGCGAGCAGCAGGAAAGGCGTGGTGGGAAGCAGGGGCAGGAATATGCCGAGAACGGCAAGAACCAGCGCCAGCGTTCCCGCAATGTTGAACAGGGTTTTGATCACTACGGTAATTCCGCTACAGGTTTTGTGGCGTGACGCGGTGTAAATACAGCATCGTTACGGGATTCTAGCAATATGACGACAAACAAGCTGCGGATTCAGGATTTTCTGTCCAGGGTGCCGTTGTTCAATGAACTGGGAGCCGACGAGCTCGACAATATTGCGGCGGGCACGACGGAAGTGCAGGTCGCCCGGGGAGACATGGTGTTTCATCGCGGCGAACCTTGCCTGGGCTTCCATACGGTGGTCTATGGCCAAGTGAAACTCATGTTCGTATCGCCCATGGGCGGCGAAAAAGTCGTGCGGCTCATCGGCCCCGGCGGCGGCTTCGGCGAGGCGCTGATGTTCATGGACAAAGCCTATATCCTCTCGGCGCAGGCGCTGGCCGATACCTTGCTGCTGCACGTCGACAAGGCGGTGCTGTTTCGCGAGCTGGACCGCTGCCCCGGCCTGGCCAGGAAAATGCTGGCCGGCCTGAGCCAGCGCCTGCATGCCCTGGTCAATGACGTCGAAGCTTATTCGCTGCGCTCGGGCACCCAGCGGGTCATAGGCTATCTGCTGCAGGGGGAAGACCTCGAAGACGGCCGGCAGTTCAGGCTTGAAACCAGCAAGACCGTCATTGCCTCGCGCCTGAACCTGACGCCGGAGCATTTCTCGCGGATTTTGCACGACCTGAGCGCCAACGGCCTCATCAGGGTCAAGGGCCGTGAAATAACCATCCTGGATCTCAATAAGCTAAGAGCGTACCAGGGCTAGGGCAATCTCCTTCCTGACGCGCAGGTACAGGCGTATGGCGCCCGCCATATTCCATCCCAGCCAGGCGGCCGAAAAGGCGAAGGCCGCCGCCGCCGCGTGGGTGAACGGCCCCGGCCACAGGCTGGCCGCCGCAAGCAGCAGCAGGGCCGCCAAATGCGCCCGGAACTGCCTTGCCGCAATATGATCGGGAATGATGTCCTTGACCTTGGGGACGATGCGCAGGGCGATCGCCAGGTCTTTCTGCGTGTGGTACCACAGCAGGAAAGGGATGATCTTGTACAGCATGCCGTTGACGGCCGACCAGGCGAAACCGGCGATGAACAGCGCGCCCAGCGTCACCGAATAGTCCGAGCCCGTGGCGATTTGCGCCAGCCATACCGGGGCGCAGCCTGCCAGGCTGGCCATGGCGGTGCGCCAGAACAGCGTGGTGGCGTCGGCTTTGGGCCGCTTGCGCGTCCACAACAGGTAAAAGGTGACGCTGGCGAATGCCGCGTAGGCCGCGAGGATCAGCGCCGCCGCGGCGCGGCCGGGCGCAAGGCCGCCACCGGGCCGCGGCAGCGCGGCAGCGGTCCAGACCGCCAGCAGGATGAATACCAGCGGCGCCAGCCAGCGCGTCGCCAGGCGCGGGTATAGCTCGGTGACCTGGAATATCGGGATGACCTGATACGCCATGCCCACGACCAGCAGCCCCACCCAGCCCAGCAGCCCCCAGGCCGCGTGCATATCGGTCAGCAATGCCATGGGCAGGGGCAGCGGCCACGCGAATCCGGCGGCCAGCAGCCCGCCCAGCGCGACCGTGGCGAACAATGCCGCAAGCGCCAGCCGGACGGCCGACAGGACTTCCGCCGCCTCTTTTGCCGCCGCGCGCCGATAGCGCCAGAATCCGCCCAGACAGGCGGCCAGCAGCCAGGCAAAGGCCGCCGCCAGCGCGCATAGCGCGAGCGCGAACAGCAGCGGGCGCGCCAGCAGGAAGCCGCCCGCCAGGGCCAGCGTGCCCAGGGTCAGCAAGGCATGCACCAGCGCGGATGTCAGGCGCGGGGCCAGCACGCTCACCCCGGTCGCGACCGGCAATATCTGCATCAGCGCGCCCGCCATGGCGCTTGCCAGCACGCCCAGTGTCAGCAAGTGGGTCAGGGCCAGGGTGTACGGGGTCCATCGCGACGCCATGGCCTGCGGGCCGGCCCATAACAGCAGCGCGCCGGCCAGCGCGGCGAAAACCGGGACATTGATGAAAAAGCGCAGCGGCACGGCGAGCGGCGGCGAGTTGCCGAAAGACAGGGCGCGCCGCATCAGCCCTTGTGCCAGATGAGGATCTCGTAGCGGAAGTCGGCGGTGGCGCTGGCCAGGTACGAGAAGTTGTTGTTGTCCAGGATGGGGTACAGCGGCCGCGGTTCGCGGTCTATCAGCATGCGCAGGCGCTGATGGCGTTCCAGGACGGACAGCGCTTCCAGGACGAGCTCCAGCGGTTCGGGCGGCTCGAGGCCGCGAGCGTCCAGGGTGATCTCGTGTTCCGGGAGTTCAGGGGTCATGGTTGGCGGGCGGGATCCGAAGACGGGTTGACTATGTTGCAACCATACACGCGCGCTGGGCGCCCTGGCAGAATAACCACAAAGTGAACCGTGCATTTTTACATTGACTTAAAAGACCTAACCTTGATTTTTATTAAGGAATATGAATCCATTCGGCTGCATAGTGGCTACTGCGTTTCCACGCCCATTATTTTATGAAGGACGATTATTGTGCTGCATTCCGCTCTAGAACGACTCAAGCTGAAAGGCAAATCGCTATTACCCATCGTGCAGGGCGGAATGGGCGTGGGCGTTTCCGCCCACCGGCTGGCAGGGACGGTAGCCTCCCTCGGGGCATTCGGAACCATCTCCAGCGTCGACCTGCGCCGCCATCATCCCGACCTCATGGTCCAGACCGGCCGTTCGCGCGACAAGGCGCTGATCGATGCCGCCAATCTGGTGGCCCTGGACCGCGAGCTCATCGCGGCGAAAAAAATCGCCAAGGGCAATGGGCTGGTGGCGGTCAATGTCATGAAAGCCGTGGCCGAATACGCCGCCTACGTGCGCCAGGCCTGCGAAAGCGATGCCGATGCCGTAGTGGTGGGCGCCGGCCTGCCGCTGGACCTGCCCGAACTCACCACCAATTTTCCCAAGGTGGCCCTGGTCCCCATCCTGTCCGACGTGCGCGGCATAGGCGTCATTATAAAGAAATGGATGCGCAAGAATCGCCTGCCCGACGCCATCGTCATCGAAAACCCGCGCTACGCCGCCGGCCACCTGGGCGCACCCAGCACCGATGCCCTGAACAACCCCAATTTCGCCTTTCCCACCGTGCTGGAAGGCACGCTGCAATTGTTCAAGGACCTCGGGCTCGAACAGGAAAACATCCCCCTGATCACCGGCGGCGGCATTCACACCCACCGCCAGGTGGTCGATCTCATGGGCATGGGCGCAAGCGCCGTGCAGCTGGGCACGCCTTTCGCCGTCACCGAAGAAGGCGATGCGCATCCCAATTTCAAAAAGGTGCTGGTCGAAGCCAAGCCCGAGGATATCGTCACGTTCATGAGCGTCGCCGGCTTGCCGGCCCGCGCCGTGCGCACGCCCTGGCTGGCCAACTACCTCGAAAAGGAAGCCAAGCTGCAGCGCATGGCCAAGCCCAAGCCATGCACCGTGGGCTTCGATTGCCTGGCCCAGTGCGGCCTGCGCGATGGCATTTCCAAGCATGGCCAGTTCTGCATAGACACCCAGCTGGCATTCGCCCTGGCGGGCGATATCAAGCGCGGCCTGTTTTTCCGCGGCTCTGAAAAACTGCCCTTCGGCAATGCCATACGGCCGGTGCGGGAACTCATCGAGTACCTGCTGACGGGCCTGCGCCCCGCGCTGGCGGCCGTATCGGCCCCTACCGTGAGGCTGGAACCGGCATTCGCTCCCGCCTGAGCGTCTTCACATCCATTTTTACCGGAACAAGAAACCGGGGGCGCCTTATCGGAAATCCTGATGACGCAATGGCCCCGGGGGACTTGCGCCCGGATTTCCGCGAGCAGCTTACTCATACACGACCGATACCATGAACCAGACATTTCCCATACAGCAAGATCCCACCAGCGCCGGCGGCTCGCCGGCCATGGAACTGGTCTGCCCGGCGGGCAGTTTGCCGGCGCTCAAAACCGCCATCGACAACGGGGCCGACTGTGTCTATCTGGGTTTTCGCGACGCCACCAACGCGCGCAATTTCGCCGGCCTGAATTTCGACGAAGCGGCGATCAACGAAGGCATACGCTACGCCCACGCGAACCGGCGCAAGGTGTATCTGGCGCTCAATACCTACGCGCAGCCCGCCGGCTGGCGCTTGTGGCGCGAGGCCGTCGACCGGGCGGCCGCGTCGGGCATAGACGCCATGATCGTGGCCGACCCCGGGCTGATGCAATACGCCGCCCAGCAGCATCCCCAGCTGCGCCTGCATTTGTCGGTGCAGGGTTCGGCCACCAACTATGAAGCCATCAATTTCTATCACGAGCATTTCGGCGTGGCGCGCGCCGTGCTGCCCCGGGTATTGTCGCTGGCGCAGGTCGAGCAGGTCACCGAAAAAACGCCGGTCGAAATCGAGGTATTCGGTTTTGGCAGCCTGTGCGTCATGGTGGAAGGGCGCTGCGCCCTGTCGTCGTACGCGACGGGCGAGTCGCCCAATACGCATGGCGTGTGCTCGCCGGCAAAGTCGGTGCGCTGGCAGCAGACCGCCGCGGGGCTGGAGTCGCGCCTGAACGGCGTCCTGATAGACCGCTACGCCGACAGTGAAAACGCCGGCTATCCCACATTGTGCAAGGGCCGCTTCGATGTGGCCGGCGAAAACTACTACGCGCTCGAAGAACCGACCAGCCTGAACACCCTGGAGCTTCTGCCCAAGCTCATGAAAATGGGCGTGCGCGCCATAAAAATCGAGGGGCGGCAGCGCAGTCCGGCGTATGTGGCCCAGGTCACCCGCGTATGGCGCGATGCGATCGACCAGTGCCTGGCCAGCCAGCAGCGCTATTCCGTCAAGCCCGGCTGGATGGCGGAATTGAACAAGGTGGCCGAAGGGCAGCAGCACACGCTGGGCGCCTATCACCGTCCATGGAAATAAGGAGCATGGCATTGCTCGGATCAACAGGAACACGCCGCAACATGCAGGAGGCAGTATTGTGAAAATCGCTTTGGGACCCCTTCAATATTACTGGTCGCGTGTGACCACGATGCAGTTCTATGAAGCCATGGCGCACACGCCGGTGGACATCGTCTACCTGGGCGAAACGGTTTGCTCGCGCAGGCACGAATTGCGGCTGCCGGACTGGCTGGAAATCGCCGACATGCTGGCGGAGGCCGGCAAAGAGGTGGTCTTGTCGACCCAGGTGCTGCTGGAGTCCGGCAATGACCTGACCGTGATGCGCAAAATCGCCGATAATGGCCGCTATGCCGTCGAGGCCAACGATATGGGCGCGGTGCACTGCCTCGAAGGCAGGCCGTTCATAGGCGGGCCTTATCTGAACGTATACAGCGCCCCGACGCTGAATCTGCTGGCGCAGCTCGGGGCGCGCCGCTGGGTCATGCCTCTTGAAATGGGCAGTGCGGGCCTGGCCCAGATGCAGCAGGACCGCCCGGCGGGCATGGAGACCGAAGTCTTCGCCTATGGGCGCATGCCCCTGGCTTTCTCGGCCCGCTGCTTTACCGCCCGCAACCGCAATATACCCAAGGACAATTGCCAGTATGTCTGCATGGACCATCCCGACGGACTGCTGCTGGAAACCCGCGAAGGCCAGCCTTTCCTGGTATTGAACGGCATACAGACCCAGTCGGCCCTGGTCTATACCTTGCTGCACGAGCTTGGCGCCATGCGGGAGCTGCAGGTGGACGTGGTGCGCATCAGCCCGCAATCGCAGTACACGGCCGATATCGTGGAATTGTTCCATGGCGTCATCCACGCGCAGCTGAACCCGACGGACGCCTACGATCAACTGCTGCCCTTGATGCCGGCCGCGCCCTGTAACGGCTATTGGTATGGCAAGCCCGGCCTGGAATTGATGGTAGCGTAAACAAAGGAGCGGCAATAATTCATGTACTACGGCGAGCGGTTCAATAGCATCAGCCACCTGGCGGGCGCCGCTTTGGCGACGGTCGGCACGGCGGTGCTGGTCATCCTGGCGGCGCGCCTGGGCGACCCCTGGAAGATCGTCAGTTTCAGCGTGTACGGGGCCATGCTGATAGCTCTGTACCTGTCCTCGACGCTCTATCACAGCCTGCGCGGCCGCGCCAAGAGAATCTGGTGCAAATTCGACCATTGCACGATTTACCTGCTGATTGCCGGCAGCTATACGCCTTTTGCGCTGGTCAGCCTGCGCGGCGCCTGGGGCTGGTCCCTGTTCGGTTGCGTATGGGGTCTGGCCGCGTTCGGCATTGTGCAGGAAATCTGGCTGGCCAAGGGGCAGCGCATTCTTTCGCTGCTGATCTACGTGCTGATGGGCTGGCTGGCGGCCATAGCCGCGGCGCCCCTGATCGAGGCGCTTTCATGGCCGGGCTTTCTGTGGCTGGCCGGCGGCGGCCTGATCTACACCGTCGGCATCATCTTCTATGCATTCGACGACAAATGGCGCCACGCCCATGGGGTCTGGCATTTGTTCGTGCTGGCCGGCAGCGCTTGTCATTATTTTACCGTTGTGTCCTATGTCGCCTGAGGCATGGGTCTTTTGAATCATGGGTCTTCATAAGGAGTTGTCAATGAGTCCCGCGTCCTACCAAGTTCCCGCTCCCCTGGGAAAAATACTGTCGCGCTTGCCCGCCTATCCCGGTTCCGTCCTGTTCGCGGCGGGCCTGAACCTGGCGCTGGCCCGGCATCTGCCGGCGGACACGCTGCGCCTGCTGGATGGCCGCAAGCTGCGCATACAGGTAAGGGATGCCGGGGTGGCTTTCGATTTCATCTGGCGCGATGGCTCGTTTTCGGCGGCCAGGCATGGCGATGACATCGCCTTGACCATCAGCGCCAGCGCCCATGACTTTTTCCTGGTGGCGCAGCGCAAAGAGGACCCGGATACGCTGTTCTTCAGCCGGCGCCTGGTCATGGAGGGCGACACCGAGCTGGGCCTGCTGGTGAAGAACACCCTCGACGCGATCGACCTTTCGGTATTTTCGCCGGGCAATTTCCTTGCCGCCCACCTGCCCGGCCGCGCCGCCCGCGCGGGGAAGTCCTCGAATATGGTGGACTGATCTGATGTACGGCGGGCCGGCCGCGGCCGCTATGCCCGCCGCAAAGTGAACGCCGGAAACAGCGGGGCTATCCGCTGCACCAGGCCGGCGCTGGGGTAATTGCCCGTCATGGTGTTGTTCAAGGCGGGGTCGCTGCAGCCTTGCATGCGAAACACCTGCAAGACATAGTTTTTGACCTGCATGCCGGCCAGGGCCTGCGCCAGCTGCCATAGTTCCGTTTCAGGCAGCAGGGCGGGGTGCGCCGTCGTGCGGCATTCATAGTCCACGCCGCTGGCCAGCACCGCTTCCAGGCTGGCCAGGGCCGGGCCGCCGCTGCCGCCCACCTGGGTGACGTTCGCATAATTGGCGAACATCGCCTTGACATCCAGCCCTACCCAATCCAGCAATGGCAGGATGCTTTTGAGCCGTTGCGGATGCGTGCCCCCACTATGCAAGCCGATTTTGAAGCCCAGGGCGCGCACTTGCGCGATGGCATCGGCCAGGCAGGGGTCCATGGTGGGTTCCCCGCCACTAAATACCACCGCGTCGATCAGCCCGATTCGTCTTTTCAGCAGACCGAGCACGTCGGTCCAGGCGATAGGGCTGTGGCGGGTGCGCTCCTGCAGATGCGGGTTGTGGCAGTAGCCGCAGCGCCAGGGGCAGCCTTGCACGAATACCGCCGCGGCCAGCTGGCCCGGGTAGTCGGTGGCGGTGAACGGCGTCACTCCGCCCACTTTAAGCATGCGCTGGCGCCCGGCATGCAAATCCAGCGGGCGCTGTTGGCTGGCTTCAGGCGGCAAGCCGGGCACCTTGCTCGGTGAAGTATTTGCGCTCGTGGAATTCGCCTTTCTTGCCGATATTGAACGAGGACATGGGGCGGTGGTAGCCCATGACGCGCGTCCAGATTTCGCAAGGCTGGCGTTCATCGTCGGACAGGGTGGCGGCGGTTTGGGCGGCTGGCGATGTTTGGATGGTGTTCATGGTTGGTTCTCCTGGGGTTGAATAAAAAAAGTAAGTGCGTGGTCGAGCCGGCCGGGCGGCCGGGGTATCGGTGCGCCTAGGCGGCTTGCCGCTGTTTGCGCGCGAGGATTTCCTCGTCGCATTTGGGGCAGAACTTGTGGCTTCCGCCCAGGTAGCCATGCACCGGGCAGATGGAAAATGTCGGGGTGATGGTGATGTAGGGCAGCTTGAAGCGGCTTAGCGCCCGCTTGACCAGGCTGCGGCAGGCATCGGTCGTGGACAGCGGCTCGGTCATATACAGGTGCAGCACGGTGCCGCCGGTGTATTTGCGCTGCAAGTCGTCCTGGCGTTCCAGCGCTTCGAAGGGGTCGTCGGTAAAGCCCACCGGCAATTGCGATGAATTCGTGTAATAAGGCATCTGCGCGGTGCCCGCCTGCAGGATGTCGGGATAGCGCTTGCGGTCTTCCTTGGCAAAGCGGTAGGTGGTGCCTTCGGCCGGGGTGGCCTCGAGGTTGTACATATGGCCGGTTTCTTCCTGGAAAGCCACCATGCGGGCCCGCACGTGGTCCAGCAGGCGGATGGCGAAGTCATAACCCCAGGCGCTGGTGATGTCGTGCCTGCCCTTGCTGAAGTTGCGTATCATTTCATTGACGCCGTTGACGCCCAGGGTGGAGAAATGGTTGCGCAAGGTTCCCAGATAGCGTTTGGTGTAGGGAAACAGGCCGTTGTCCATATGCCGCTGGATCACTTCCCGCTTGATTTCCAGGCTGGTCTTGCCGAGTTCCAGCAGTTCGTCCAGGCGCCGCAGCAAGGCGGCCTCGTCGCCGGCGTGCAGGTAGCCCAGGCGGGCGCAGTTGATCGTGACCACGCCCAGCGAGCCGGTCTGCTCGGCCGATCCGAACAGGCCGTTGCCGCGCTTGAGCAGTTCGCGCAGATCCAGCTGCAGGCGGCAGCACATCGAGCGGATCATGTTGGGCTTGAGTTCCGAATTGATGAAGTTCTGGAAATACGGCAGGCCGTACTTGGCCGTCATCTCGAACAGGAGTTCGGCATTCGGGCTGTGCCAGTCGAAGTCGTCGGTGATGTTGTAGGTGGGAATCGGGAAGGTGAAAACGCGGCCTTTGGCGTCGCCGGCCATCATGATTTCGATGTAGGCGCGGTTGATCATGTCCATTTCGGCCTGCAGCTCGCCGTAGGTGAAAGCCACTTCGCGCCCGCCTATCAGAGGCACCTGCTCGCGCAGGTCTTCCGGACACACCCAGTCGAAGGTGAGATTGGTGAATGGCGTCTGCGTGCCCCAGCGCGAGGGGACATTCAGGTTGAAGATCAGTTCCTGTATATATTGCTTGACGTCGGCATAGCTGAGGCGGTCCTGGCGGATATAGGGCGCCATGTAGGTGTCGAACGAACTGAAGGCCTGGGCGCCGGCCCATTCATTCTGCAGCGTGCCCAGGAAGTTCACGATCTGGCCCACGGCGCTGGACATGTGCTTGGGCGGGCTGGATTCCACCTTGCCGGGCACGCCGTTGAGGCCTTCGTTGAGCAGCGTGCGCAGCGACCAGCCGGCGCAATAGCCCGAAAGCATGTCCAGGTCGTGGATGTGCAGGTCGGCGTCGCGGTGCGCCTGGCCGACCGCCGCGGGGTATACATGGCTAAGCCAGTAATTGGCGATGACTTTGCCCGATACGTTCAGTATGAGGCCGCCGAGCGAGTAGCCCTGGTTGGCGTTGGCATTGACGCGCCAATCCATTTGTTCGAGATATTCGTTGATGGAAGACGCGACGTCGATCTGAGGCATGTAAGCTCCGTATCACTATATGTTGTGGTCATACGAAGAATAAATACTATATGTAGTGTGGTCAAGGAGCTGTTGCGAGTATTTTGCGATAGCTTGATATAGGTTAAATAAGCTGCCGGCCGGCAAAAAAAACAGTAAAAAAACCGGCTTGCGCCGGTAGGGGTGCCGCGGTGGGATGGAACGCCTGCTCAGGCCAGCACATGGAAATCGATCACGATTTCCCCTGGCTGGCGCGATACGTAGTCGATTTTTATGTGGTCGCCGAAATGGCCTTGCAGTTGCTGCAGCAATGGCAAGGGATCGTGGTCGTTGCAGAAGCGCATGGTTTCGCCGGGCTGCAGGGCCGCCAGGGCGCCGAATATCGCCGCATGGCGGAATCGCTTGGCTACGCCGCGGGCATCGAAGGGATGGATGTTTTGCGAAAATACGGGAATGGGGGTATCACTGGACACAATGGATTCCTTGTGGAATTGCGGTTTGAAAGTTCGCGCAATGACGCTGCCTGGCAAGCGCCGCAGGGGCCGGAAGCATATATTGATCCGGGGCAGATTCTTGCTGCGAAAACGTGCCTGAATTATAGGTAGGGCGGGCCGGAATCAGGCTCAGAACCACATTGCCAATAAGGGAAAGCGCTTCGTTGCCGGCATCACGCCAGCTGGACATGCCACCATGCCGGCAGCAGCTCGCGGACGCGGGCCTGGGCATAGCGGTCGTCGATCAGGTAGACCACGCCGCGATCCGCGTGGCTGCGTATCACCCGGCCCGCGGCCTGCACTACTTTGCGGATGCCGGGATAAAGATAGGTGTAGTCGTATCCGCAGCGCTCGCCAAATGCAGCGCTCATGCATTGCCGGAGCCGTTCGTTGACGGGGTTGATCTGCGGCAGCCCCAGCGTGGATACGAAGGCGCCGATGAGCCGCCGGCCCGGCAAGTCTATGCCTTCGGCAAACGCGCCGCCCAATACGGCAAAGCCTATGCCGGCGCCATCGGCGCTGAAGCGGGCCAGAAATTGTTCTTTCGCCGCCTCGTCCATGCTGCGCGCCTGCTCCCACACCGGTATGTGGGGAAACCGCCGGATGAATTCACCGGCCACTTGCTGCAGGTATTCGAAGCTGCTGAAATAGCTGAGGTAGTTGCCGGGCTGCGCCAGGTACTGGCTGGCCATCAACTGGGCTATGGGCGCCAGCGATAGTGCGCGATGCTGATAGCGCGTGGATATCCGCCCGACCACGCGCACCTGCAACTGCTCGGCTTCGAAGGGAGATTCCACGTCCACCCATGCGGTATTTTCCGGCAGGCCCAGGGTGTCGCGGTAGAACCGCCATGGGCTTAGCGTGGCCGAGAACAGCGTGGCCGCCTGGCTGGCGGCGAACCGCGGTTCCAGGAAAGGGGCCGGGATCAGGTTGCGCAGGCACAGCACGGCCCTGCCTGGCTGCGCGCCTGCCGCCGCCCGCCCGGCGCGCAGGCTGACGTCGAATACGGAATGCGAGCCGAATACTTCCGCCAGGCGCAGAAAATGCAGGATATCGAAATGGAAACGCTGCAGCGCGCTGTCGCCATCTTGCGGGCGGGCGGCGAGGTAGTCCGTGATGGCGCTGCTGGCGCGCAGCAGGGCGGCCTGGAACTTGAAGGGAATCTCGTCGTAGGCCTGGTAGGCGCCGGCCTGATCGCGCCAGGTGTCGCGCCAGCAGCGCGCCAGGCTGCCCAGGGTTTTTCGCAGGGCGGCCGGCGCCGATTGCCGCAGCGCGTGCAGGTCGTATTCGTTCAGCTCGCCGCTGTACATGGCGCGCGCCCGTTCCAGCAGATTGTGGGCCTCGTCGACCAGTACGCCGACTCGCCACTGGCTGCTCGTCGCCAGGCTGTACAGCAGCGCCGAAGCGTCGAAGAAATAGTTGTAGTCGCCGACGATCACGTCGCACCAGCGCGCCAGGTCCTGGCCCAGCCAATAGGGGCATACCTGGTGCAGCAAGGCGATTTTTCGCAATGCGGTCTTGTCCAGCGTGGCGGCGTCCACCGCCGCCCGGCGGGCGGCGGGCAGGCGGTCGTAAAAGCCGCGGGCCAGCGGACAGGCCTCGCCGTGGCAGGCCTGGCCGGGATATTCGCAGGTCTTTTCCTTGGCGGTCAGTTCCAGTACGCGCATCCGGACGGCGGGCCTTGCGCCGCGCCCCTGGGCCAGCGTGGCGAGGGCGTCCAGGGCCAGCTGCCGCCCGGAAGTCTTGGCGGTGAGGAAGAATATCTTGTCCAGGCCGGCCCTGGGGGCGGCTTTCAGCAGGGGGAATAACGTCCCCACGGTTTTGCCTATGCCGGTGGGCGCCTGGGCCATCAGGCAGCGGTCCTGCCTGGCTGCCTTGTAGACGGTTTCGGAAAGCTGGCGCTGCCCCTTGCGAAACGATACGTGGGGAAAAGCCAGGGCTTCCAGCGCCAGGTCGCGCTGGGCGCGATGCGCCAACTCCTGTTCCGCCCAATCGATGAAAAGATCGCAGCGCTGATGAAAATACTGTTCCAGCGCGGCCGCGCTGCATGCCTCGACGATGGCGGTTTCCTTGCGCTGGGCGATGTCGTAGTAGACCAGCGCGATGCGGATTTCCTCCAGCCCCTGCTGCTCGCATAGCAGGTGGCCATAGACTTTGGCCTGCGCCCAGTGCAGGGCGCGGTGATTGGCGGGCATGGCATCCAGTTCGCCGCGGAAGGTCTTGATTTCTTCGACTTGCCTGAGGCTGGCGTCGTAGCCGTCGGCGCGCCCGCGCACCCGCAGATTGCGGTATTCGCCGCAGAGGCTGATTTCGGATTGGTAGCCCGCCCCGCGCCTGGACCTGACCGCCGCATGGCCTTCCATGCCCTCCTGGGCGGTCGGCGACGGCGTGAAGCGCAGGTCCAGATCGCCGCACTTGGCGGTGAACTCGCATAATGTGCGCACGGCGACGGTGTATTTCATGGCATGTCGGCGGGCTGATACCGCACGTAGCAGACGGCTACAGGCATGTCGCGGGCATGGCAGTAATCCAGCCAGCGGATCTGGTTGTCCTGCAGGCGGTCGCCCGGCCCTTTGACTTCTATCATCTGGTAGCGCCGCTCCGCCGGCCAGAACTGGATCAGGTCGGGCAGGCCGGATCGGTTGCCGCGCAGGTCCCGAAGCAGGCGTTCGAAGGCGAATTCGAGGTGCCGCGCCGGTATGCAGGCCAAAGCCATGGCCAGTACCTCCGCGCCAATGACATCCCAGGCGACGAAGGGCGATTGAATCCCCGCCTTGCAGGCATAGTTGCGCAGGATGGTGTGCTTGTACTGCCCCGAAGCCAGCTGTGCAAAGCAGGCGGCGAACAGCGCCCGGCGGCGCGGATGGAAGTCGGCGCGCAGCAGGTCGGCCGGGCCCTGCTGGAAGGGGTGGAAAAAGGCCCCGGGTATGGCGGCAAAGATCGCGTCCCAGCACAACAGCCCGAAGAGGGCGGTGATCAGCGTGTTCTCGACATAGAAAACCGGCGCCTGGGGTTTTTGCAGATGATGGCGGACTTGTTCCTCGACGCGCAGCCAGGCCGCCGGCGCCGGCAGTTCCAGGCGGGTTTGCGGCACGCCGCTGGCCGCCCGCCGCGCGGCGCGGGCGCCGCCGCTGCGGCGCAGCAGCCGCGGCATCATGCGCGCCAACAACTGCTGCTCGGCCTCGCTTTCCGGAGCGGGCAGGGCCGCTTGCGCGAGTTCCAGCGCCTGTTCGAAGCGCTGCGCGCGTTCGAGCACGCGTATGCGGCGCGCGCGCGCGCCAGGGTAGGCGCAGCCTTCATAGCAGTCCAGCGCGTGGTCCCAATTGCCGGAACGTTCGTGGTGCTGGCCTATCTGGAAGAGCAGTTTTCCGCGGCGGGCTTCCAGCCAGTCGTTCTCATGGGCGGGCGGAATCGCCTTGCGGACGGCGGCGATCGCCTCGGCGTCGGCCGCCTCGACGCCGGCCATGTAGGCTTCCCTGCAGTGATGCAGGTGCAGGTAAGCGTCCACGTCCTGGCGCGTGTGAAAAGCCCGCGAGCCGCGGGAGAATTCCACTTTTTCGTAGGTGAACAGGCCAAGGTCGGACAGCACGAATTCGGTCCAGTCCTGGCGCAGGTTGCCAAAGAACATGAGGCGCAAGCGTTCCGAAAGCGCGGCGATGTTTTCCCGGTAAACGGCATCGCCGGACAAGCCGCTTGCGGCGCCGCCGGGCGCCGAGGGCCGCTGGCCGGCCCACTGGCTATAGGGACGGGCTTCGGGAAACTGCGCCTGCAGGCATGCCAGCTGGACGGGCTTGGCCGCCGCGGCGGCTTGCGCGGCGGCCAATTGCGGCCGGAACAGCGTGGCCAGTTCGGCCTTGGTCAGCAGGTCGAACAGCTCGTCCAGCGTGAGCAGGGGGTCTTCGCTCACCCATCCCGCCGCGATAAGCGGCCGCGCCGCCATGGAGGGGCTGCCGATCTCGCGGTATTGCAGTTTGCTGGCGCGGAACAGGCTGCCCTTGCGCATGATCATGCGCACCAGCAGGCCGCGAGACGCCTGGGGCGCCTGCAGGAAAGCGCGGATGAATTCGTGCTCGTCGCTTTGCAGGAGATCGCCATAGCGTTGGGCGATCCACCGCAGGACGAACTCGAAATTGTCCAGGTAGTACCAGGGGTTTTCGAGCGGCTTGGGAGAAGGCATAGGAAAAAGGGGCGCCGCGAAGGCGGCGCCGGTCATGTGCTGGGTATTTGTACAGTTTATCAGTTTGTCGCCCCGCCGTTCTTGTTACAGAGAGGTCTTATGGTTAAGCGGATGTTACCGGCCGCCGCCGCCACTGATCTCTTGGCGGGAGCCCCGCGCCCGGACGCGGCGCATGCCCCAGAGGCGCGCAATACAAGGGCGCGGCGCCTTTTTCTGCCAGGCGGCGCAGGGAAGGAAAGCGCCGCGGCATGCAAGTTGCCCGCTTACATTCGCAACCTTTCCTTCTTGACCGATGCCGAGACTAGCGGATAGGCTAAGTTCAACCCTTAATGCATCAGTGGGGTTCAATCAATGAGGGGCGGGCGTGGATGTGGCCTTGGGCCCCTCGTTACTCAAGGAGCAAGACCATGAATAAAGATACTCTTGAAGGTCAATGGAAACAGCTTTCCGGCAAGGCCAAGGCCGCGTGGGGCGAGCTTACCGACGACGATCTGACAAAAGTCAATGGGAATGCTGAGCGCCTGGCGGGCCTCATCCAGGAAAAGTACGGCCGCACGCGGGAAGAAGCGGATCGCGAAGTCAAGGATTTCTTCGACAATAATCGCTAGCCCGGCCGCATGTCCCTATAGGAAAGAAGAAAGAAGCATCGCTGAAGAAAGAAGCATCACTAAAAACAGATGAAGGGGAAACACTATGCTGTACTACGCCGTTGTTTTTTTCGTTATTGCCATCATCGCAGCCGTGCTCGGCTTTGGCGGTATCGCTGCCGGGGCTGCGTCGATTGCGCAGATCCTGTTCTTCATCTTTATCGTGCTGGCCGTGCTGGCCCTGCTTGGCGGTTTTTTCCGCAGGAAATAGCGCAGCAGCGGCCCGGCATGAGCCGCAAGAAGAAGACTGCTACGGCGTGACGACAGTCGCGCCTTGGAGCCCGCAAGCTTGAATGGCTTGCGGGCTTTTTTTGCCGCCGGGCCGCCCGGCGGCAAGCGCGGGGGCTTTTCCCGTTGCCGCGCCTCCCAGGCGCGCAGCTCGGCGCGATAGCGGTCCATTTCGTCTTCGTAATAGTCGAACACGCAGGGATTGCACCCGCCGCCGCAGCAGTCGCCATTGTCGGGACGCGGTGGAGGGACAGGGCGCGGATCGTTTTCCTTGGTAGACATATCGGGTCGGCTTCAGGGTGCGTCATGCTTCAGGAGCATTGTAAACTTCGGCTTGTCGATATTGAATCGCGCCCATCATGCGGGCGGTGGAAAAAGTACGGGCAATGGAAAAAGCGAGAGATGCCATGCAGACTCCAAGGCGCTGGGCGGCTCGAGCCGGCGCGCTTCTTGCCCTGGCCGTATGCTGTTGCGCGGCGCGGGCCGGCGACGTCTCATGGACGCAGGCCAAGGTAAGCCCGGCCATCAACTACAAGAATGTCGCCGTGGCCACGGCCTATCTGCCGGATGCCGCCGCCGCGCCCATCGCCCCGGGCGCCCGGATCACCCGGGTGCACGCCATGCGCTCATATGGCGGCGGGTCCATGGTGCAGACCGAGGTATGCTGGGACGGCACGAGCCGCTGCATTCCAATGACCGGCGGCAGCATCAATACCCATGAATTCAACGGGCTGGATCCGTCCCGGCCCATGTACCTGGTGCACAAGGTGCCGGGCGAGGGGCGCGGGCCTTTGCCTGCGCCTGTGTTCGTCAAGGGCAGCGTGGTGGTGTGGTATGCGCCGTAGCGCTGCCGCGCCTGGCGGGCGCCGGCCGGTCAGCAGATCGCCGACGCGTCGATATCCTTGAGCGTGCGGCGGCCGGTCAGGGCCATGGCGACTTCCAGTTCGGTGCGCAGCATGTGCAGGACATGCGCGACGCCGGGGGCGCCGGCGGCGGCCAGCCCATAGACGTAGGGCCGTCCGACCAGTGTGGCGGCGGCCCCCAGCGCCAGGGCCTTGAAGATATCGGTGCCGCGCCGGATGCCGCCATCCAGCAGGACAGGCACGCGCCCATCCACGGCCTGGGCCACGGCGGGCAGAGCCTCGATGGTGGCAGGCACGGTATCGAGCGTGCGGCCGCCGTGATTGGAAACGATGATGCCCGCGGCCCCGCAATCGACGGCGCGTTGCGCGTCCTCGGCCGTGGTGATGCCTTTGAGCAGCACCGGCAGGCGGGCAAGCTGGATCAGCCACCGGACATCCGCCCAAGTCGGCGCGCCGGCCAGCAGCGGCCCGCCGAACAGCGCGCTGGCGCCGGCCTGGGCGGTGTATGCCGGCAGGGGGCGCATGCCGCGCAGGTTCACCGCATCGACGCCGGCCGGCAGCACGAAGCCCGCGCGCTGTTCGCGGTTGCGCACCCCATTGACCGGCGCGTCCACCGTGAGCACCAGCGCCCGATAGCCGGCCGATTCCGCACGGTTCACCAGTTCCTGGGTAAAGCCGCGATCCGGCTGCAGGTAAAGCTGGAACCACAGCGGCGCGCTGGCCATGGCGGCGATGTCCTCGAGCGCGACGCTGGCCTGCGTGCTGACCACCATGCCGGCCCGCATGGCCGATGCCCCCAGGGCCGCCGCCAGTTCGCCTTCCGGGTGGGCCAGTTTCTGGTACGCGACCGGGGCCAGGAAAATGGGATATTCGAAGGCGTCGCCGAACAGTTCCAGGCGCGTGTTGGCGCCATCGAGGTCGGCAAGCACGCGCTGGCGCAGGCGCAGGCGGCGGAAAGCGGCGCTGTTTTCCGCCAGCGTCAATTCATCGGCCGCCGCGCCGCTGATATAGGCCCAGGCCGCGGCGCTCATGCGTTCGCGCGCAAATGCTTCGTAGTCCGCGACGGCGGCGATCTGGGGGGGAATCTGCGCCAGCGCAGGCAGGGGATGGGAACTCATGGCCGTTGTCGCGCTGCGCTTCAGGTGTTGGACCATTCGCGGATGAGGTTGTGATACACGCCCGTCAATTGCGGCATGGCTTCGTGGTCGGGCATGGACTGGGCGATGCGCTGGATCGCGGTATCCAGTTCCCACAGCAGCGAGCGGCGGCTGTCTTCGCGCACCAGGCTTTGCGTCCAGAAAAAAGCGGCGTAGCGGGTGCCGCGGGTGACCGGCGTGACGCGGTGCAGGCTCGCGCCGGGATAAACCACCATGTGGCCCGCCGGCAGCTTTACCGTATGGGCGCCATAGCTGTCTTGCACGACCAGTTCGCCGCCGTCGTATTCATCGGGGTCGCTCAGGAACAGGGTGCTCGAGATGTCGCTGCGTATCCGCTGCTGCGTTTCCGGCACGCCAAAAATGGAATTGTCGATATGATAGCCATAGTCGCCGCCGCCTTCGTAGCGATTGAATCGCGGCGGCAGGATGCGCAAAGGCAGGGCCGCTGAAATGAAGGACGGATTCTGGCCCAGGGCGCCAAGGATGAAATCGCCCAGCTGCCGGGCCACGGGGTGATCCAGCGGCAGCTGCAGATTGTTCTTGGCTTTGACCGCCACATGGCCGGCGGTGGCGCGCCCGTCCACCCAGTCGGCCTGCTGCAGCGCCTGGCGGCACTGCCTGACCTGCTCGGCGGTGAGCACATCGGGGATTTTCAACATCATGAGGACAGTCCTATTCACGCATTTCCTGGCACTTTAGCAGACTGTCCCTCTTTTGCAGATTGCCCTGCGTCAAAAGCCTCTACTCGATGGCGCCGGCGCGGGCCGTTTTCTGGAATGAGCTGAAATCGGCGGCCAGGCGGCGGGCGGCGTGGGCATAAAGCAGGATATCGACGCCCGTGGCGACAAAGGTGCATCCGAGGTCCAGATAGCGGCGCGCCAGCGTTGCATCGGACGTCAGGGTGCCGGCCGCCTTGCCGCTCGCGACTATGGTTTTCATGGCGCGTTCTATGGCGGCCTGCACTTCGGGGTCGCCCGGGCGGCCGCGGCGGCCCATGGACGCGGCAAGGTCGGCCGGCCCTATGAATACGCCGTCGATGCCGTCGACGGCGCAAATCGCCTCGAGATTTTCCAGGGCCTTCACGGTTTCCGCCTGCACCAACAGGCAGATTTCATCGTCGGCCACATCCAGGTAATCGCCGCGCAGGCTGAAGCGGGAGGCGCGGCCCACGGCGCTGCCGACGCCGCGGATGCCGGCGGGCGGGTAGCGTGTGGCCGCGACCAGGGCTTGGGCTTGTTGCGCGGTGTCGACCATGGGAATGAGCAGATTCCTGGCGCCGATATCCAGCAATTGCTTGATGAGAGGGGCTTCTCCGGCCACCGCCCTGACTATCGGCTGCGACGGGTAGGGGGCGACGGCTTGCAGCGCTTGCAGCGTGCTGCGCAAATCGTTGGGCGCGTGTTCGCCGTCGATCAGCAGCCAGTCGAAGCCCGCTGTCGCGCTGACTTCGGCCAGATAAGCGTCTGCCGTGGATAGCCACAGGCCGATCTGGGGCTGGCTTGCGGCCAGCGCCGCCTTGAAGGGATTGTTGTATGCGGGCATGGGCTGATTCCGGTGGCAAGTGTCGGGTATGGTCGGGAGGCGATAATGGCGGCGGTCAGCTGACGATGCCGAGGTGCCAGGGTACGAACTCGTGGTCGCCCAGCCCCAGCATTTCGCTCTTCGTGTGCCGGCCCGAAGCGGCTTGCAGGATATGGTCGAAAATGACTTGGCCCATCTGGTCGACCGTCAGCGTGCCATCGAGGACCTGGCCGCAGTTGACGTCCATGTCCTCTTCCAGGCGCACGAACATGGGCGTGTTGCTGGCCAGCTTGATGGTGGGGGCCGGCTTGGAGCCGAACATCGAGCCGCGCCCGGTGGTAAAGCAGATGAGATTGGCGCCGCTGGCGATCTGGCCTGTCGCGGCGACGGGGTCATAGCCCGGCGAATCCATGAATACGAAGCCCGCCTTGTCGATTTCTTCGGCGTATTCATAGACTTCCTGCAGCGGCGTGGTGCCGCCTTTCATGGCCGAGCCCAGCGACTTCTCGAAGATATTGGCCAGGCCGCCTTGTTGATTGCCGGGGCTGACGACACCGTTGAACTGGGCGTTCTGGCCCGTCGTATAGCGTTCCCACCAGGCCAGGCGGTCCAGCAGTTTCTGGCCGACTTCCGGCGTGACGGCGCGGCGGGTGAGCATATATTCCACGCCGTGGATTTCAGGCGTTTCGGACAGGATGGCGGTGCCCCCGTGGCGCACCAGGATGTCCATGGCCGCGCCCAGCGCCGGATTGGCGCTGATGCCCGAAAACCCATCGGAACCGCCGCATTCCAGGCCGATCTTGAGATGGCTGGCGGAAACCGGCTGGCGCTCGACGGCGTTGGCGGCGGGCAGCATTTCGCGGATGGCCCGGACCCCGGCTTCGATCGTGGCGCGCGTGCCGCCCTCGTCCTGCATTACCAGCGTGCGGACGTGGGGGCCGAGCGTCAGCCCCTGCGATTCGACCAGCGCCGAGACCTGATTGCGTTCACAGCCCAGGCCGACTATCAGCACGCCGGCCAGATTGGGGTGGCGGGCGTAGCCGGCCAGCGTGCGGCGCAGCACGTCGAAATGCTCGCTGGGCGAGGACATGCCGCAGCCGCTGGTTTGCGCGAAGGCGCTCACGCCGTCCACATTGGGGTAGGGCGCCAGGATCTCGGGCGTGAAATACGCCGCGATTTTCTTGATGACGGTGGACGAACAGTTGACCGAGGACAGAATGCCTATGAAATTGCGCGTGCCCACGCGCCCGTCCGGGCGCACCAGGCCCATGAAGCTCGCGCGCTCGTGTTCGGGGACATAGTCGACGGGACGCACGTCCTGGCAAAAGCCCGGATCGCGATGCACGTGCACGAGCTCGATATTGTGGCTGTGCACATAATCGCCAGCTTCGATATCGCGCGTCGCGGCGCCGATCACGGTATCGAATTTCCTGACCAGCTCGCCTTTGGCTATGCGCCTGGCGGCGATCTTGTGTCCGGCCGGCACCTGGGCGCGGGCGCGCACGCCCAGGTCCTGCAAGACTTGCCCCAGCGCGAGCTGGGCCTTCGCAATCAGGACATTATCATTGGCATGCAGCCGGATCAGGGGGTAGTCGTGGTTCATTGACGATTCAACCTTTTTGCAGCATTTCTTTCAGCTTCAGGCGCTGGATCAGCTGCGTTTCGTGATCGTACACGGCCGCCACATAGCGCTGGTAGTCGGGGCCGTCCAGATACATGACGGGCGCATCGATGCGGGCGACGACTTGTTTGAATTCCTTGCTGGCGACGGCATCGCGGAAGGCCGCCCGCAGGGTTTGCTCCACGGCCGGGTCCAGGCCCTTGGGGGCGCCCACGCCGTTGGGCGCTTCCACGACCACCTCGTAGCCCAGCTCTTTGAGCGTCGGCGTATCCTTGAAGCGGGGCGTGCGCTGTTCGCCCCATGTGGCAAGCAATCGCAGCTTGCCCGATTCCACGTGCGGCGCCCAGGAACTGGAGTCGGCCAGCATATCCACTTGGCCGCCGATCACATCCTGCAGCGCCGCCGAGCCTCCTTTATAGGCAACCGATACAAGCTCGATGCCGGCCGCCTGCGCGAATTCTTCCATGCCCACATGGGTGGCGCCGCCGATGCCGGAGTGGCCGTATGTCAGCTTTCCCGGGTTGGCCTTGGCATAGGCCGCCATTTCCCGCAGCGACTTGAACGGCGAATTGGCCAATACGGCAATGCCGAAGGTCTGGCCCGAAGTGCGGGCGATATAGGTGAAGTCGCTGCGGGGATCCAGCGGCAGGGAGCCCAGCTGCGAGAAGCGGGTCACCGAAATCGGAATCTGGCCTATGGTGTAGCCGTCCGGCTTGGCCTGGCTTATGGCACGGGCGCCTATCATGCCCGCCGCGCCCGCCCGGTTTTCCAGGACCACGGATTGTTTCAGGGCCTGGGAGGCCACCTGACAGAGCGCCCGCATGGACTGATCGGCGGTGCCGCCGACCGGCCACGGGCAAATAAAGGTAATTGGGCGCTCGGGATAGGCGGCGGCGCGCGCGGCGCGCGGCAATAACAGGCCGCCGCTGCCGGCGGCGGCGAGGCCCGCGGCGCCGGCGGCGAGCAGGCGGCGGCGTTGCATGTTCGGAGCGGGAGTTGCTTTCATTTGTCTTCCTCTACTTTTATTTTGATGATGGAAGGCGGGAGATTGCCGGCCTTGTGGCGACATTGTCATAAAATCCATCATAATTATCTAATCAATTAAAGGAATTGATTTATAACTTAGAGGTAATGTATAGACTATGGCTCAAATCGACCGCGCGCTGCGTTCCAATATCAAGCTGCGCCACTTGCAACTGGTCGTCGCCCTGGATGAATTCCGGCACTTGGGGCGCACCGCGGACTTTCTGTCCGTGAGCCAGCCGGCCGTTTCCAAAATGCTTGCGGAAGTCGAGAGTATGCTGGGCCTGCAGTTGTTCAATCGGTCCACCCGGGGGACCGAGCCCACCGAGGCGGGTGTGTCGCTGATCCGCTTTGCGCGCTCGGTGCTGGCGCAGTACGAGCGCACGCGGGACGAGATCGCGGCGGTCGCCAGCGGCGCGGCCGGGCGCACGCGCGTCGGATCCATGAGCGGCACCGTGCCGGTGCTGCTGGCGCGCGGCATCGAGCTATTGAAACAACATTCCGCCCAGGCGACGGTGCTGGTGGAAGAGGGCGACCTTACGCATTTGCTTCCCAAGCTCAGGCTCAGCGAGCTGGACTTTTTCGTGGGGCGGCTGGAGCCCGGCTATGCCGCGCCGGATCTTCTCACCCACCCGCTGCATTGCGATCCCATGGTGGTGATCATCGGACGGGACAACCCCCTGGCGGCCAAAGCCGGGCCGACGTGGTCGGACCTGGTGGATTTGCCCTGCGTTGTGCCTCCGCCCTGGGCCTCCCTGCGGGTCAGGATCGAACAGGAGTTTTATCGCTATGGCCTGGCGCCGCCCGCCGACCTGATAGAAACCTCTTCCTATTTCGTGATGGCGACATTCGTCAACCGGCGCGGAGCGACCGCCTTCGTGGCGCGTTCGGTGGGGCAATACTTTGAACGGGAAGGCTGGTGCAAAATATTGCCGCTGGATGTCGCCGTGGAAGTTGCGCCGGTCGGCCTGATCACGTTGCGCGGCCAGCGGCTGACGACGACCACCGGGCAGTTGATCACCTGCTTGCGCCAGGCCGTGGGCGAGCTGTTCGGGGATCAGGCGGGGGGCGTGCGCTGATTTGCTGCCGCGGTGTGCAGGCGGCGCCTTTGGGTCTCAGGGCTTCTTGCGCAGGGGATCCAGCAGCCGGCCCAGGCCATTGTGGTCGATTTCCTGCATCAGCATGAGCAGGCGCCCGATCTCCCCTTGCGGAAAGCCCTCCCGGGCGAACCAGTTCAAGTAATGGCCGGGCAGGTCGGCGATGAGCCGGCCTTTATATTTGCCATAAGGCATGCTGCGGGTCACCAGCAGCTCCAGGTCTTCGGGTTTCATGGGCGCCTTATCGTTGGTCAGGTAGCAGGCGTATTGTAGTTTGAGTATTTTCCTCGACTGCTTGTTTTGCTATAGAGAACAGGGCCGCTTGCTCCATATCGCGGAATGCCCGCAGCCCCCGTGAGCAATAACGCCGCTTTCAAGCCGGCGGCGGTTCGCGCCGCCGCTGCTGCAGCCTGCGCGAGCGGCGCTTGCGCTCCCAGATCACGATGCCGGTCACCGACAGCATGGCGACGATCACGCCCATCAGCGACATCAGGATGCGGCCCGGCAGGCCCAGGATGCGCCCCGAATGCAGCGGCAGCTGAAGCTGCACAAAGACATCGGCCGCGGTGCCTTTCCACGGCCGGTGTTCGCCCAGCACGCGGCCGTCGGCGGCGTCGATGTAAAGATTGGACAGGCCCATGCCCAGCGCGCCCATTTCGTCGGCGGGATCGAAGAAGGAGACGTTGTAGAAGCCATAGTCGCCGCCGTAGTAAATGCCGCCGGCCTGCGTCTCGAAGCCGCGGCGCCTGGCCTCGGCCTGGGCCACGCGCGCGGCGTCGGCAAAGCCCAGCCTGGGCTCGATATAGGTGCCCAAGGGCGCCGGCGCCTGGGTTTCATAAGGGCCCGGGGTGGTCTGCGATACCAGCGACATGAGCGGATAGAAGATTTCGCGGTACAGATTGAGCGAAAACGAGGTGAAGGCCACCACGAGGATGATGCCCCAGACCCATAGCCCGCCGGCGCGGTGCAGATCGAAGTTGAGCTTGTAGCCGCCGGCCGCCCAGCGCAGCAGCCACGACGGTTTCCAGCGCTGCCACCAGTTGCCCGGCTTGCGATGGCGGGGAGCGCCGCCCCTGGCGCTGCGCAGCGGGCGCGGCATGGTGAGATAAAAAGCGACGAAGCTGTCGAGCAGCCAGACCAGGGCGACGCCGCCCATCAGCCAGTAGCCCCAGCGGTCAGTGCCCCAGAACGCCGGAATATGCAGGCTGTAATGCAAATGCCTGAGGAAGGGCATCAGGCTGCGGCGCGACAGGGATATGGCGCGCGAATCGCGCTGGCCGGTGATCTGCGCCGTCACCGGGTCGACAAAGACGTTGTTGTAGTCCAGGGCATAGGGGCGGCCGGTGCCCGGATCGACCAGCGGGCGCACCAGGAAGGAGGCGGCATGGCCCTCTTCCAGGCCCAGGGTCATATAGTTGACCTGCGCGCGCGGGTCGGCGGCCTCCACCGCCGCGGCGAGCGTCAGCGGGTCCTGCAAGGGGCCGCGCCCCGGAGTCTGCATGATGTCGGCGTTGAGCCATTCGTCGAGCTCGTGGTCCCAGGAAGTCACCGCCCCGGTCAGGCCGGCGACGATCAGGAATAGCGCGATAGCCAGGCCCGCCCAGCGGTGGAGTGGTGTAAAGAAAGCCCGCATTGTGAAAACAACCTTTGAAACAGGATTTTTTTGCGCTTCGCCCATCCGGGCCTGCGCCATTGCGATTGCGGATATGGCATGGTCGACGCCAAGCCGCGGGCCGCCTGCGGCGCGATTCATGCCGCTGGCTTTCGCGCTTGCCCGGGCACCGCGTATTGATCTAACAGCCGGCCTGATCCGCCAGGTCGTTGAAGTCCCTGGCGACGATGTCCCAGTCCTCGCTGGGCTCCAGGTCGGTGGCTTGTCCGGGCCCGTGTTCCGTGGGCCGCGCCACGAAAGCCGTGCTCAGGCCGCATTGGCGCGCCGCGCTCAAGTCATTGTTGTGCGCGGCCACCATGCAGATTTCCGCTGGCGCGACGGCCAGGATATCCGCCATGCGCGTATAGGCCTGCGGCGATGGCTTATAGGCTTGCGTGACTTCGGCGCCCAGAATCGCATCCCAGGGAAGCTGCGCGCGTTTGGCCATGTCCACCATCAATGCGATATTGCCATTCGAGGCCGGCGCGATAATATATTGCCGCTTGAGGCGCGCCAGCCCGCTGACCACGTCGGGCCATGGGTCCAGCCAGTGCCATGCTGAATTCAGCGCCTCGAGTTCGCCGGGCTGCAGGGCGCCGATGTCGATGCCGTAGCCAGCCAGCGTGGCTTCCAGGTTTTCGCGATGCAGGACATCCAGCCGTGTGTATGGCCTTTTGCCGCTGCGGCAGGCCTGCATGGCGGGCTGGTATAGCTGGCGCCAGGCATCGGCAAAGCCCTGCGGATCGTATTGCCCCAGGCCGTGCCTGGAAAAGAAGCCTTCCGCCGCGCGGGCTATTCCCGTGCGCCAATCGACGACCGTGCCGAAAACATCAAAACAAAAGGCTTTCATGCTGTTCCCTTGACCTGGTTTGCCATGCGATGGCTAATCATAACCGCAACATCGTCCAGGGCCGCCGCGGCAAGTTCCTTGGCCGTCCCGATTGCGCAGGCCGTCGGCAGTCATCAAACGGACATCCGCGTGGGTTAAAAAGCATGGTCTGGGGTTTTGCCTTGGGCCCCCGGCCTCGGCCATCGGGCCGATGGATGCGCCGGGCCGCAAAGGGCACAATGCCATGTCTGCATAGTTCTTGCCCGCCGCAGTGTCCCGTCATTTCCGCACAGGAGCATAGTTTTGATAGAAAGCATCATCAGGTTGTTGGCGGACTCCGCCCGGTATTTCGGCATCGCCGGGATGAACCCGGCGCCGGCCCGCGTTGCCGCGGGACCAGTCATGGACCGCATGAAATTCATCGGCGCAAGATCGGCATCGGCCGGACCGCTTTCTGCGCAGTTGCCGTTCCTGGGAAAGAATCATGCCAAGGACGTCGGCCTTCGAGACGCCGCGATCACCCGCTAGCCCGGGTTCTGAGGAGGCCGTGAACCAAGTACGGTTTGGCTTGTCTAATTTTCACCATGAAAATTACGACTTGTGTTGCGAAGCGGCTGGGTCTGGCACTGACGGTATTGTCGATGCTGGGCGGCTGCGCCATCTACGGTTCGACCCCCGTGTATTACGAAGCGGCCGCGCCCGTCTATGCGGTTCCCGGCACGGTTTACGTGGCGCCGCCCATCTACGCGCCCGCCCCCGTCTATGTGGACCCCTGGTATGTGGGCCCGCCCGTGTTCCTCAATTTCGGCATTCGCTCTTGGGGCGGCGGCCATTATCGCGGGCCGCGCGGCGGCTACGGCGGCCCGCGCTGGGGCGGCCGCCCTTATCGAGGCCGCTGACCGATTGCGCTGATGCGCGGCCGGCGGGGTTCAGTCGGGCTGGCTCTCCCGGCGCCTATGCTTGAGTTCGCTGGCCTTTACGATGACATATGCGATAAGCGCGAACACGAATACCAGCAAATACATCCAGGCGATGCTTTGCAGGGTCTGGATAATGCAGCGGTAGATTTCCAGCACCCAGCGCTCGCTGGTCAGCACCAGAGGCGCGGCGCCTTTCTGTTCTGGCTGTATGTAGCGCTCCAGAGCATAAATGCGCACGCCGCCGGAAATCCCCACGACGAAGGCCGCAAAGGTGATATAGCGGCGCCATGCGCTCGCGATGGCGTCCTGGATGATGCGATCCAGGATGCGGCCTACGGGCTGGTCGAAGATCCGGACCACCACCAGGGATACCGCCGCGGCAATCACGAAGGTGGTCAGCAAGAGTGCGAAGAACATGGAAGGGCCTCCTCTGGTTTGCGGGGTAGCGGCTGCGCGCGCTATGCCTGGGGCGATTTGCGGCGCGTGCGGGTAGCGGCTTTGCTGGCCTTCTTGGCCGGAGCCGGGGCCGGGGCCGCCGCAGCCGCAGCCGCAGCCGCGACATCGGCGGCTGGCCTTTCCGCTGTTTTGCGGCTCCTGCGCTCCTTGAGCGGGGTTGGCGGTTTTTTGCCGCCGGGCCGCCCCAAGGCAAAAAGCGCCCCCTCGGGGGGCAGCGCCGCCGCATCGCGGCCAGCGTGAGGGCCTTTTGTCCCGGCTTCGGCGCTGTATACGAAGGTGCCGGATTTCTCATCGCGGCCCAGCTCGAACAGGTTCTGCGCCTGGGCTTCTTCAAGCAGATTGCCGAATGCGCGGAAGCCGTAGTAGGACTCATTGAAGTCGGGCTTGCGCCGCTTGATGGCCTGTTTGAGCGTCGATGCCCATATCTTGCCGCTGTCGCCCCGTTCGGAGAGCAGCGCGTCGAAGGTATCCGCGGCGATCTTGATGGCCGTCCCTTTCAGGGCCTGCAATTCATCCTGGCTGCGCTTTCCCGCCCCGGGCGCGGGCTGGCCGCCGGCGGGCGCGTCTTTGGCTTCGTGCTTGTCGGCGCCGTCCTGTGTCGCGCGCACCAGGTCGTCATAGAAAATGAATTCGTCGCAATTGGCGATCAGCAGGTCGGACGTCGATTGCTTGACGCCCACGCCTATCACCTGTTTGGCGTTTTCGCGCAGCTTGGAGACCAGCGGCGAGAAGTCCGAATCACCGCTGATGATGACAAAGGTGTTGACGTGGGCTTTTGTATAGCAAAGATCCAGGGCGTCGACGACCAGGCGGATATCGGCCGAATTCTTGCCCGACTGGCGCACGTGCGGGATTTCGATCAGTTCAAAGTTGGCCTCGTGCATCGTGGCTTTGAAGGATTTATAGCGGTCCCAGTCGCAGTAGGCCTTCTTGACGACAATGCTGCCTTTCAAGAGCAGCCGTTCCAGCACCAGCTTGATGTCGAATTCGTGGTACCTGGCGTCGCGCACGCCGAGCGCAACGTTTTCAAAGTCGCAGAACAGGGCCATGCTGACGTTTTCGGGTTGGGAAGCCATATCGTTCTCCATGTAAGAGCAGGGGGCAGGGAAGCGATCCGGCAGCTCCTGGCTCCATGATATTAGCTCACGGGCGCTGCCTTGATGAAAGCGCCGCAAGCCGGCGCGCGCCGCCGTAAACCGCCGGCCCTACGCCGCCTTGCGCGACGCGCTTTCCCGCTGGCGCCTGGCCTCGTCCAACAGATAGACCTGGTAATCGTCGAGGTCGCCGTCGAAATCTTTCATGCCGCCGCGCGACACCAGCCAGAATTCGTCGCATACCGAGCGCAGCAAAGCGCGGTCGTGGCTGACCAGCATCACCGAACCCTCGAATTCGTTCAACGCGACGCTCAAGGCCTCGCGGGTCGCCAGGTCCAGGTGATTGGTCGGCTCATCCAGCAGCAGCAGGTTGGGGCGCTGCCAGACTATCATGCACAGCACCAGGCGCGCTTTTTCGCCGCCGCTCATGCTGCCGACCGACTGCTTGACCATGTCGCCGCTGAAATTGAAGGTGCCCAGAAAGTTGCGCAAGCCTTGCTCGCGGCAATCCATGGCGCTGGGCCTCACGCTGGCCGGCGTGTCCCGCACCAGGCGTATCATGTGGTCCAGCGGGTTGTCGGCCGGGCGCAGGACGTCGAGTTCCTGTTGCGAAAAATAGCCGATGTTCAGGCCCTTGCCGGTAATGATCTCGCCGCCTATGGGCTGCAAGGCGCCGGCGATGGTTTTCACCAGCGTCGATTTGCCCTGGCCGTTGGCGCCCAGAATGCCGATCCGCTGTCCCGCCAATACCGAACGGTTGATGTTTTGCACGATGACGGTGGGCCCCGTGCCGGCCAGCGCGTCGGAGGGCGCGGGATAGCCGAAGCTGGCGGCCGACATGGACAGCATGGGGTTGGGCAGGCTGAAGGGCTCTTTGAATTCGAACTGGAAGTCGGCATCGGCCAGTATCGGCGCGATCTTTTCCATGCGTTCCAGCGCCTTGACGCGGCTTTGCGCCTGCTTGGCCTTGCTGGCCTTGGCCTTGAAGCGGTCGATGAATTTTTGCAGATGCGCGACTTTTTCCTGTTGCTTGGCGTGCGCGGCCTGCTGCAGCAGCATCTGTTCGGCGCGCATGTCTTCGAACTTGCTGTAATTGCCGCCGTAGCGCACCAGCTTGCTGTGATCGATATGCAGCGTGACATTGGTCACGGCGTCCAGGAACTCGCGGTCATGGCTGATCACCACCATGGTTCCCGCATAGTTCTTGAGCCAGGCTTCCAGCCACACCAGGGCGTCCAGGTCCAGGTGATTGGTCGGCTCATCGAGCAAGAGCAGGTCCGACGGGCACATCAGCGCGCGCGCCAGTTGCAGGCGCATGCGCCAGCCTCCCGAGAAGCTGTTCACCGGCCGGTCGAGCTCGGCCACGCTGAAGCCCAGCCCCAGTATCAGCGACTGCGCCCGGGCGGGGGCGTCGTGCGCGCCGGCATCGTGCAGGGCCATATAGGCGTGCGCCATCCGCATGCCGTCGTCGCTGGCTTCCGCCGCGGCCACTTCGGTCTGCGCGGCAAGCAGGAGGGTGTCGCCCTCGACCACGAAATCCGTGGCGCTTTGCCCGGTTTCGGGCATGTCCTGCGCGACCTGCGACATGCGCCATTGCGATGGAATGGAAAATTCGCCGCCGTCTTCGTGCAGCGTGCCATTGAGCACCGCGAACAGGGACGACTTGCCCGCGCCGTTGCGGCCGACCAGGCCTACTTTTTCACCGGGGTTGAGCGTGACGGAGGTTTTGTCGAGCAATACTTTACTGCCGCGACGCAAGGTCACGTTCTTGAGGATAATCATCGGGGGTATGGTGGCAACTGCGCAAAAGGGGCGTCAATTGTAGCATTCGGCCGTTTTGGGCATGGCGCGTTTCAGGCCGGCCGCCGCCGCGCGGCGCCAACCGCGGCATCCAGCATCCGGAATGTCCGAGGGTCCGACATCTGCGTTACATTGAAGCGCATCAACCCGGCCGCCGATTGCGACAGGCTGAACACATTGCCTGGCGCCAGCACCATGCCTTGCTGCAGCGCCTGTTTGGCCATCTCGGTGGCGTCCAGCCCGGCGGGCAGGCGGCACCACAGGAACATGCCCGCCCGGGGCGCGATCCAGGGCGTGATGCCGATGCCGGCCAGGCCCTGCGTGGCCTGGCGCATGGCCTGGGCCAGCCGCAGGCGCAGCGCCTCCAGGTGCTTGCGGTAGCTGCCGTCCCGCAGGATGGCCAGCACCAGCTCCTGCGATATGCGCGAGCCCGCGAACGTGGTGGCGATTTTCAGATCGACCAGTTCCTCGATCCAGTCCGGCCGGGCGGCGATATAGCCGCAGCGCACCGAGGCCGACAGTGTCTTGGAGAAGCTGCCGATCTGCACCACCCGGTTCAGGCCATCGAAGGTCGCCAGGCGCGGAGCGGGTTCCAGTTCGAAATCCGCAAAGATGTCGTCCTCGATGACTACGAGGTCGTGCGCATCGACCAGCTTGAGCAGGCGGTGCGCGACGACAGGGCTGAGCGTCGCCCCGGTCGGGTTGTGCGGCCCGGAGTTGGTGATGTACAAGCGCGGCTGGTGCTCGGCCAAGGCCTGCGCAAACAGGTCGATGTCCGGGCCGTTGGGCGTGTAGGGCACGCTCACCACCTTGGCTCTATGGGCGCGCAGCAGGGCATGGAAATTGAAATAGCATGGGTCGTCCACCAGCACGGCGTCGCCCGGTTCGATCAGGAAGCGGCAGAGCAGGTCTATAGCCTGGGTGCCCGAGTCGGTCAGCATGACCTGGTCGGGCGACGCTTGCGTACCGCGTTCCAGCAGCCGCCGCGCCAGGATCTGGCGCAAGGCTGCCGAACCCAGCGGCGACGCATAGTCGGCCAGGCCGGAATCCGGGGCGCGCGCCGCCGAACGCAAGGCGCGGCGCAAGCCGTCTTGCGGCAGCCAGGAGGCCGGCAGCCAGCCGCAGCCCGGCTTGAGGATATCGTCGCCGGCCTCCAGCGACTGGCGCGACACCCATAAAGGGTCGACCGCCCGGTCCAGCCGCGGGCCCAGGTCCGACAGCGACAGCGGCGCGATGTGGCCGGCCACGTAAAAGCCGGAACCCGGGCGGGAGCAGATCACGCCCTCGGCGGCCAGGCGCTCGTAGGCGTCCACCACCGTGGATTTGGACACCCGCAGCAATTCGGCGTAGCCGCGTATCGAGGGCAGGCGCGCGCCGGGCACCAGCTGGCGCGCGGCGATGCGGCGGCGTATGGCGTCCATGGCCTGCTCGACGAGCGTGCCGGCTTCTTTCTGAACCAGGAGAGTATCCATCCGTACTGCCTTTCATGCCATTACAGTTTGTCCAAAGTGTACTCCTCTGTCCCTGGCGAGTGCCAGTGTTTTCGGCGACACTGTCTGCGCAATGGAGACACATCATGAACAAAACGGCCCATGCCTGGCTCAATGGATCCATCGGGATGCTGATATTCAGCGGCTCTCTGCCGGCCACGCGAGTCGCCGTCCTGGGCTTCGACCCGGTTTTCCTCACGGTGGCGCGCGCCTCCATCGCCGGCTTGCTGGCGGTGTTCCTGCTGCTGGTGTCGCGCCAGAAGCTGCCCGGGCGGCATGAGCTGCTGCCGCTGGCCGTCGTGGCGCTGGGGGTAGTGGTGGGCTTTCCGCTATTGACGGCCCTGGCCCTGCAGCACATCACCTCCGCCCACTCCATGGTGTTCATCGGCCTGCTGCCCCTGGCCACCGGCATATTCGGCGTCCTGCGCGGGGGGGAGCGGCCCCGTCCGGCCTTCTGGCTGTTTGCCTGCATGGGCAGCCTGCTGGTCGCCGCCTTTGCCTTCAGCAGCAATGGCGCCTCATCGGTGACCGGAGCGCTGCTGATGCTCGCGGCCGTAGTGGTCTGCGGCCTGGGGTATGCGGAAGGAGCCATGCTGTCGCGGCGCCTGGGCGGCTGGCAGGTGATCTGCTGGGCCCTGGTTTTGCCCCTGCCGCTGATGCTGCTGGCCGCGCTGGCCATCTGGCCGGTGTCGTTTGCGGCGGTGCAGGCGCCGGCGTGGATAGGCCTGGCCTATGTATCGCTGTTCAGCATGCTGATCGGCTTCATGTTCTGGTATCGGGGCCTGTCGCAGGGCGGCATCGCATCGGTGGGGCAGCTGCAGCTGTTGCAGCCCTTTTTCGGCCTTTTGCTTGCCGCGACGCTGCTGGGTGAACCGTTCAAATGGTCCATGGTGTTCGTCATGGCGGCTGCCGCGGCCTGCGTCGTGGGCGCCAAGCATGCCGCCGCGGCCCCGCGCATCGCTTAGCGCCGGCCATAATCGTAGGCGATAATGGAAGGACATGAAGCGCGCCGCTTCCCGCTTACCCCTTCTTCACCGCGATATTCCATGGCAACGACAGTCAAGCCGCGACCAGGCAGCAGATTGGTCTACTCCACCGAAACCGGCAGCATGTGCCCGGTATGCGCGCAACCCATGGCCCGCTGCGCTTGCCGGACGATAACAAGCCTTCCCGATGGCGACGGCATAGTGCGGGTGTCGTTCGAAACCAAGGGGCGGCGCGGCAAAGGCGTCACGGTGGTCAAAGGCGTCCCCTTGGACGCGGCGGCGCTGGCCGGCCTGGGCAAGCAGCTGAAAACCGCCTGCGGGTCGGGAGGCACCGTCAAAGACGGCGTGATCGAAATACAAGGCGATCATCGCGAATTGGTCGTGCAGAAGCTGGGCCCGCGCTGGACCGTCAAGCGCGCTGGCGGCTAGCGGCGCGGTTCTCGGTCCGCGGATGAATAGCATGGCATACAGGCAAATCGACGACCGGACGCCGTGGGCTGTTTTTCTCATCTTTCTGCGCCTGGGCCTGACCTCCTTCGGCGGCCCTGTGGCGCATTTGGCTTATTTCCACAATGAGTTCGTCATGCGCCGGCGCTGGCTGAGCGAGCGCAGCTACGCCGATCTGCTCGCCTTGTGCCAGTTCCTGCCCGGCCCGGCCAGCAGCCAGGTCGGCATGGCGCTCGGCTTGTCGCGGGCCGGCCTGCCTGGCGCGCTGGCCGCCTGGGCCGGCTTCACCCTGCCATCGGCGCTCATGCTGGTTCTGTTCGCGCTGGGCCTGTCCACATGGGGCAGCGCTTTTCCCGCGGGCGCACTGCAAGGCCTCAAGCTGGTCGCGGTCGCTGTGGTCGCGCAGGCGGTGTGGGGCATGGCGCGCCATCTATGCACGGACATCCCGAGGGTTGCGATTGCCGTCGTGTCGGCATGTATCGTCCTCCTGTGGCCGAATGCCTGGGGACAAGTCGGCGTGATCGCCGCCGCTGCCGTGGCCGGGCTAGGGCTTTGCAGGCCAGTCGGCGGCCTGGCCCATGATCCGCTCGCGGTTCCGGTGAGCCGGCGCGCCGGCATCGCGGCCCTATGCCTGTTTTTTGGACTGCTGGCCGGCTTGCCCGCCGCCGCCCAGGTTTGGCCCGGGCAGACATTGGCAATGGTCAACGCTTTCTACCGCGCCGGAGCGCTGGTCTTCGGCGGCGGCCACGTCGTGCTGCCGCTGCTGCAATCGGCGGTGGTGCCCAGCGGCTGGGTGACCAATGAAACCTTTCTCGCGGGCTATGGCGCGGCCCAGGCCGTTCCCGGCCCGCTCTTCACCTTCGCCGCTTTTCTCGGCGCCTCGATGACGGTTCCACCGGGCGGCTGGCTGGGCGCGCTGGCATGCCTGGCCGCTGTCTTCGCGCCCGCTTTTCTGCTGGTGGTCGGCGCGCTGCCTTTCTGGGAGCAACTGCGCCGTAGCGCGCACACGCGGGCTGCATTCGCCGGGGTGAACGCCGCGGTCGTCGGCCTGCTGCTGGCGGCGCTCTACCAGCCCGCCTGGAGCAGCGCCGTGCACCGGCCCGCGGACTTCGGACTGGTGTTGATGGCGCTTGCCGCCCTGATGTTCTGGAAGCTGCCGCCCTGGCTGGTCGTCCTGGGCAGCGCCATGGCCGGGTGGCTGTCGGGCGCCGCCTTCTGACGCGGCGGCGAATGATTCGGGGCGCTGACGCGAGCCGTACCCGGCGGGTTCATGCCGCCCCGGAAACAGCAGTATTCTGTATTATGTGTACCCTCTTTGGGGCGCCGCATTTCGCATGCGGCGCCCGTGCAGGCATGACATGGCTTCAAGTAAAGGAAAACAGATGAAAAAGAAAGGCGCGCCGGATCCGGATGAAGTGGCGCTGATTGAATGGTGCATCGAGGTCGAGGATTTCCTGGTGGCCGCCGGCGCGACATTGCGCCAGGCGCAGGACCACATCGAGGAACAGGCCGAATGGTTTACGGACCAGTTCTATAACGGCCTGACCCCCGAGGAGGCCGCCAAGGAAGCGCTCAATTGAGCGCCGGACCCGCCGCGCCGCCTTGCGCGGGCGATGCGCCGCCTCAGGGCCTGTGCGCAACGCTGTGCGCGAACCAGGCGCCCAGCAAGGGCAGAGCGACCATGCTGCAGATGAATGCCGCGTCGACGCCATAATGGTCGACCACGGCCGCGATCGCGCCTATTCCCAGCGATTGCCCCAGGAACAGGCTGCAGGCGAACAGCGATACCGCCGTTCCCCGTGTGTCGGGCGCCATTTGCGTGGCGTTGGCCTGCAGGGTGTTGTGCAGCATATAGAAACCCATGCCGGCAATGAAGCAGGCCGGCATGGACCAGGCCCAGTGTGGTCCGAAGGCCAGCATGGCGAAGCCGGCGGCCATCAGCGCGCCGCCATTCAAGGCCAGGCCGCGCTCGCCGTAGCGGCCAAGCAGGCGGCGCGCGAAAAAGGTGTAGACCAGGCCGCCGGCGCCGTATAGGGCGACAATCGCTCCCGCCGCGGTCAGCGGCAGGCCGTAGCGGTCATGCAGATAGGTCGGGATGAAAACCAGCGCGCTGAATACGAAGGCGCCCTCGATCAGGGCCACCAGCAATATGTGGCGCGCCCAGGCAATCCGCAGCACGCTGGTCACCTGGGAAAAAAAACTGCGCCGCGCGGCGTTGGCCGGCGGCTTGGCCGGCAGCGAGCGCAGCAGCATCAGGGCAACACCGCCGAAAATCAGCGCCAGCAAGCCAAAGGCGGCCTGCCAGTTGAGCAAGTCCGCAAACAGCCCGCCCACCCATTGCCCCGAAATCATGCCTATGATGGTGGCCGACATGAACTTGGCCAGCACGCCCTGCCTTTCGGCATAGGGAACCGAATCGCCTATCAGGGCCATGCTCAGCGGAATGATGCCGGCGGTGGCCGCGCCGGCCATGCCGCGCAATACGATAACGGCCGACATCGATGGCGCGAAAACCAGCGCCAGATTGATCAGCGCGGAAGCCGCCACGGCGCAGCTGATGACGCGCTGCTTGCCATAGCGATCGCCCAGCGGGCCATATACCAGCTGGAGAAAGCCATAGGCGATCACAAACAGCGATATCGATCCGGCGGCCGCTCCCGTGGTCACCTCGAAGGATAGGGCGAGGTCCGGCAGCAGCGCGTCGCAGATGCGCATGCCGGCCATGCTGGCGAAGCCAGCGCCTGCTATAAGAAAAAAACTCTTGCCGATTCCCGCGGCCTGTTTGCTCGATGTAATTTCCACCACCCTTGCGGTCCCCACGATTTGGCGCTCTGCTTTCTACATGGCCAATCACGGGCACGTAGCAGCTCAGATAGTAGCGTATCGATTATGTCAGCGCCGCAGCTCCGCCGATATTGAGTAAACTAAAAGGCTGTCTTCCTTAATGACCCGGCCCCGCCGCATCCCATGCCTTCTTCACACGAAATCCGTCCTGGACAATCCATAGAATTGTTGAAGGCGCTGCACATCCTTACGCGCGACGGCAAGATGAACCAGGACAGCCGGCGCAAGCTCAAGCAGGTCTACCACCTGTTCCAGTTCATCGAGCCGCTGCTCGAGGACTTGAAGCGGGATCGCGTAGGCATCACCCTGGTGGACCATGGCGCCGGCAAGTCCTACCTGGGCTTCATCCTTTACGACCTGTTCTTCAAGCAATTGAAGGACCAGTCGCATTTGTACGGCATCGAAACGCGCGAAGAGCTCGTCAATAGCGCTACCGACCTTGCGCGGCGGCTGGGGTTTCCCGGCATGTCCTTCTTGAATCTTTCGGTCGCCGATTCCATCGCGTCGGACCGCCTGCCGGCGCAGGTGGACATGGTCACGGCGCTGCATGCCTGCAATACCGCCACCGACGACGCCATACGATTCGCCCTGCATAAACAGGCCAAGTACATTGTCGTCGTTCCGTGCTGCCAGGCGGAAGTGGCAAGCGTGCTGCGCGGCAAGAAAGCGCAGTCTCTCGGCGCCGGGGCCCTGGCCGAAATGTGGCGCCATCCGCTGCATACGCGCGAGTTCGGCAGCCAGGCCACCAATGTATTGCGCAGCCTGCAGATGGAAGCGCATGGCTACCAGGTGACGGTGACCGAACTGGTGGGCTGGGAGCACTCGATGAAAAACGAACTGATCATCGCTTCCTATAAAAACCTGCCGCGCCGCAAGGCCGCTGAAAGGCTGGAGAATCTGCTGAAAATGTTGGGGCTGGAGGAAATGCGCGAGCGATTTTTCGCGCCGCAAGCCTGATTCCAGGCGCCGCTGAAGCGGCGCCTGGCCTATGCCGCTATTGAGGCGTCAGCCCCAGTGTCTTTACAACGCCTTGCCAGCGCACGGCTTCCTCGGACACCAGCTTGCCGTAGCCGGAACGGCGTTCGAACATGATGTCGGCGCCTTGGGCCTGCAGCCGCTTGGCCAGATCGGGATCATCCATTGTTTTGCCTGCCGCGTCCTCCAGCCGCTGTATCGCGTCCGCGGGCGTGCCGGCCGGGGCGTGCAGCCCCACCCAGCCGAATGCAGTGGCCTTCGGATAGCCGAGCTCGCCTATGGTGGCAACGTCGGGCAATGTCGCCACGCGCTTATAGCTGGTCACGGCAAGCGGGCGCAGCTTTCCCGCTGCTATCTGCGGCAGGGCCGCGGGCAGCGATGGCGTCGCCACTTTGACCTCGCCGCTGATGGCTGCCATGATGGCGGGGCCCGCCCCCTTGTAGGGTATGTGAGTCCATTCCATGCCCGTTTCCATCTGCAGCGCCGCGCCCGCAAGATGCAGGGGCGACCCAACCCCGCCCGAGCCGAAATTGATCTTGCCGGACGATTGCCGCGTGAGGGCTATCAATTCGGACAACGAGCTTGCCTTGACCGTGGGCGTCACCACGAGCACATGGGGCACGGTGACGAACAGGCAAACCGCCTGCAGATCTTTAAAGGGATCGATCTGCATGTTTTTGTACAGGCTGGGCGCGGTGGCCAGGCTTGCGTCGCTGACGAGCAGCGTGTAGCCGTCCGGTTTTGCGCGGGCAACGGCTGCCATGGCTATCTGTCCGCCGGCGCCGGCCTTGTTCTCGACGACGATCGATACGCCGAGATTTCCGGACATGGCTTGCGCGATATTGCGCGCCACGACGTCGGTGGTGCCGCCGGGCGGGTAGGGGACTATCCACGTAATGGGACGTTCCGGGTAGCTTGCGGCCGTGGCTGCGGCCGGCATGCAGGCCGCTATGGCGAGAAGCGCGGCGCCGCCCGCCGACCTGATAGTTCTTTTCATGCTGTGTCTCCTGAGTTTATGGTGCCTGGTCCTTGGACACTTCGTAGAGCAGGCCGTAGATGGCAAAGCCATCTTCGCGCCAACCCATTTGCTCAAGCCTGGCCGGGGACAGCAGATCTTCGCGCAGGCGGCTGATTTCGCCTGCGCGTGTCGCTTCGACCAGCAGAGCATAGTCCGCGCTCCTGTCTTGTTGTCCCACCGCGCGCACGGAGTCCATGCCGGCGCGAACTTCGGGCGCCGCTTGTATCCAATGCGCCCCCACCACGCCATGCTGTTCCAGGAGCCGGGGCATGAGCATATCCATTGCGGACACGGACGCAAGGCTTGCGCCGTCCCTGGCCGTGAGCCGCAGGCTGCCCATGATTCCGCCAATGCCGCGGCCCACGCTCTTCCTGACTTCAAAGGTGTTGCGCACCACGTTGGAAAAGCCCGCGCGAATGCGCTGTGATTGGGGACTGATTCTTTTGACCAGGCTCAGGTAGCCTTCGCTGGCCAGCGCCATGGGCGTGCTTGCTTCGAACAGCGTAAGGTAGGCGGGGGCTCCTTGCAGGGCATGGTAGCGGCGCGCTCGCAGGTAGCCGCCGATATCGATGCGTTCGGGCAGATGTTCGTCGACGTACCAGGCATCCGTTTCCTTGTCCAGATCGGGAGCCACGTCCAGCCATAAGGCCAATATGCCGGAACCGAGGAATGTGCTCATTTCGTTTTCCTTTTTCCGTTGGCTGGCGCTTGTCACTGGGCCTCGATGCCAGCGCGCTTGATGACCTCCGACCATCGGTCAAAATCGGCCTTTATCGTCGAGGCAAATGCTTCAGGCGTCCCGGTCATGGGCTCGGCCCCCGCGGCCGCCAGTTTCTGCCGGATCTCCGGATCCGCGACCGCCTCGCCCAGGGCCTGATGCAGGCGGTCGATGACGGCCTTCGGGGTGCCCGCCGGGGCCAGCACGCCATTCCATGTGGTGACCACGAGCCCGGAAAGGCCTGCTTCCTTTGCGGTGGGCACATCCGGAAGAGCGGGCGAGCGGTGTTGTCCCGTGACGGCTATGGCCTTGAGCTTGCCGCTTGCTATCATATTGATCGCCGACGGAAGGGTCGCGAACATGGCGTCGACCTGGCCTCCGACCAGATCGACAAGCGCCGGGCCGCCGCCTTTGTATGGAACATTCAGGACGCCCACTTTGGCCTCGGACTTGAAAAGCTCCGCCGTCAGGTGATTGGTGCTGCCCACGCCGGACGATGCGAAGGAAAGGCTCGCCTTGCGGCTTTTTGCCAGATCGATCAACTTGGCCAAACTGTCTGCGGGCGTCGATGCGCCGACCACGAGTACATTCGGAAACTCCGCAAGCGGCATGACCGGGCTGAAAGCCTTGACGGGATCGTATGGCAGGGATTTGTACAGCGTGGGGCTCATCGCTATTTCGTTGGTCGTGGCAAACAGAAGCGTGTAGCCGTCCGCCGCTGAATTTGCCACGTAGGCGGCCCCTATCGTTCCCGTGGCGCCGCCCCGGTTTTCGACGATAACGGTTTGGCCCAGCGAGCGGCCGATTCTTTCCGCAATGGGGCGGGCGATGATATCCGCCACGCCGCCGGGCGGAAAGGGCACCACCAAATGAATCGGCTTGGCGGGATAAGACTGGGCGCTACAGGCAAACGGCATGGAGAGCAGCGCCCCCAGCGCTGCTGCGCTGCCCGCGCGTCTGAGTAAAAAACCGATCATGGAAGTCTCCTTTGTGTTTATATGTAGGTGGAATGCCTGCCTGGACGGCATTGCGCTATGCCGCTGGCGCCAGCAATCGCGTCAGGTCCCGCAGATCTTCGAAGTCCTCGAGGCGGTAAATGGCGTCGTGGAGCGCCCGGGCCCCGGGTTCGGACAGGACCGGCGTCGCATAGTCATAGAATTTGCCGTCCAGTTCGGCGGCGCTTAGCGGAAAGCGGGGATGTCCCGGCGGGTAGGGGCAGCGGTGACCGTATAGGGCGCCGTCGGCCATGCGCACTTCCACCGCTCCTCCGGCGGCCTGAGGCCACAGTTCATTCAAGGCGGGGTCTTCGCGCAGCTCGACTTTGGCGAGCACGGCGCGCAGTGTTTCGTCGGCCAGCCTTGCCTCGGTGAACTGCGCGTCGCCGCATGCGCCATCCAGAAGCGCAACGGCCGCGCAGTAATAGAAACTGTGCTGAGCGCTTTCGATACTCGCCGGATAGCGTCTGCCGGGATGGGCTGACGGACTATTCAGGGCGAAGCCCGGCAAATACACCACGATGTCCTGGATATCGTCCGCCACTATCGTGTTGGCGTGGCAAACCCTGATGGCGGCGGCTATCGGAGCGAGCGCGGTCGCCACCGCCGGATAGGGTTTGACGCTGGCGTCGAGGATGCGATACCGGTGCTTGGGCGCGGCCGCGGCAAGGGCGTCAAAATCCACTTCGCCCGCCACGCTTTTGGCCCAGCCATGTACGCCCTCCATGAGGTCCAGTGGCCCGGTTATTCCGTGCCCCGCCAACATGGCCGCTTCTATGCCCGCTTTGCCGACCCAGGCCTCCGCCGTCGCCTTGATCATGGAGACGGCGCCGCTCTGAAGCTGCGCGAGTGTGTTCTGATGGCTGCCGGCAATGGCCATGGCGTGCGCAGTAAGGGCGGGCTCATCCCAGCTGAGGCGCCCCGCCAGGGCGGATGTGGAGAACTGGGCGTTCGTTCCATGGTGCCAGCCCCGGCGCCATAGCGAAGGCGCGCCCGCGAAGTCGCAAAGGCGCAGATGGACTTCATAGGCGGCCACCAGGGCGGCGATCAGGTCTTTTCCGCTGCGCCCTTCGCGTTCGCCCACCGCCAGGGCGACGGCCACATTTCCGCTGGGATGGGCGGGATCCCGTCCAAAGTAATAGTCATTGGAATCCAGGTAGCGCAAAAGGCTGCCGTTGACCAAAGCGGCCAAAGGCGCGGAAGTCTTGCCACCGGTGCCGATGAGCGTGGCTTGTTCCGCGCCGCCGCAATCGGCTGCCATCTTCCGCAAGGCGATAGCCACCGGGCTGGCAAAGCCGCCATAGGCGCAGCCGAGCGTATCGAGGATGAGATCTTTTGCCGCCTTGATCACTGCCGGCGGCAAATTATCGTAGTGCACGTCATGGACGACGCGGGCCAGCTTTTGCAGCACACTGGGCGGGGCGGCCGCGCATGGGGATGCCATGGCTGGGGCCGCCATCAGAAGGCAAAACGGCTGGATCCGCCGTCCACCGGTATGACGGTTCCCGTAACGTAGCTTGCAAGGGGCGAAGCGAGAAACACCGCGACTGCGGCTATCTCTTCCGGCTCGCCGAACCGTCCCGCCGGAATCTCGGCCTTTGCATACTCGAGTTCGCTTTCCAGCGTCGGGTAGCGGCGGGATATCTGTTCACTGTGGATACGGCCGGGCTGCAAGCAGTTGGCGGTGATTCCATGGGCGGCGAGCTCCCTGGACAGGCCCTTGGACCAGACATGCACGGCGGCCTTTGCGGTGAATGCGGCATTGAGCATGCGCGGCTCGGATGTGCCGGTGAACGTCACGATCCTGCCCCAGTTGCGTTCGCGCATGTAGGGAACGACTGCGTGGGTCAATTCCCGGATCCGGAAAAAGTTCAGCAGCATGCCTTCATGCCATGCTTCGCGGCCCGCGTCGAAGGATACCGGCCGGCTTGCGCCCGCCGCATTCATCAGGATGTCGATGTGCCCGAGCAGGCGCTGCGCTTCATTGGCTACATATTCAGGGGCATCTTCGTCGTAGAAATCCGCTGCGAGCGCGATGATCCTGCCGCCGCCCTTTGTCGCGGCCTCGGCGGCCAGCTTTTCCACCAGATCTTTGCGCCGCGCGACGCCCACGACGGTCGCGCCGCTTTCCGCAAGCATGCGCGCCGTTGCCCGTCCTATGCCCTGGCTGGCGCCTGTAACGAGGGCTGTGCGCCCAGTGAAATCAAGATTCATTGTCTGTCCTCATCATTCTTGGCTGCGTCGGCTTGTCGATGCCTCGTTCCCGCCGGCGCATTATCCGATAGTCGGTCTTGCATAATATGTCCATTGAATGAGACAATAGACCGTTGAGTGATAATTATGACAGCAGGCAGGCTTTTGTCAATATGCGGATATGATGGCTATCCCTTGCTTGGCTACAATCCGCGACAGTGTGGATTCCAATTGAGGACAGAGGATGAATGAAGAAGACGGGGCAGGGTCGTCAACTGCGAACAAAAATGCCCGCGTTCCCGCTGACTTGAAAGAAACCAGCACGGTCAGGCGGGTGCTATTGCTGCTGCGCTGCGTCGCCGATCACCCGGGCGAAACGGCGCAGAGCCTGGCCCAGCGCCTGAATCTGCCGCGCAGCTCCGTGCACAGACTGTTGGCCACGCTGCGCGACACCGACTTTGTGACGCATGAAGCGGGAAGCACATTCCAGCCGGGCTTGGAGATGTACCGCATTGCGGGCAAGCTGGGCGCGCGCATGCCGTATATAAAGCTGGCGGAACCTTATCTGAAAGCCTTGTCGGAAAAATTCCACGAGAGCTCGATTCTGACGCTGCTGGAGCGGCGGCATCTGAAGATGTTCCACGCAGCCAGCGGCTCCCCGGCCGATCCCATGCGCTACGACATTCAGTTGAACACCCTCGAACCTTTGGTATGGGGCGCGACCGCGCGCGTGATACTGGCGCACCTTACGCAAGAAGAGATAGACCGGGCGATAGCCGGAAACGAGCGCTCGCCCGTCGGAGGCCAGGCGCCGGACGCGCGGAAAATCCGCGCAGCCTTGGCGGCCATTCGCGCCGACGGTTATGGGGTGACCCATTCTCATCGGACGCCGAATACCGTGGGTGTGGCGGCGCCATTTTTCGATGGCGACGGCCAAGTCGTCGGCAGCCTGGGGTTTTTGATTCCAGAGTTTCGCTGGAAAGCGCCCGAGCCCAACGAAATAACCGGCGCCTTGCGGCAGGCGGCGGGCGGGCTTTCCAGGCAATTGGGATATTCCGGCAGCTGATTGCCCCTGCGCAAGGCTGGAATTCGGCCGCCGGCTCAGGCACGCATGGAAGGCTTGCGTGCTTGCGGAAAGTTGCTGTCGGATCCCGCTCTGGCGCGAACTCGCCGTCGAACGGGAGCGGCGGGTCGCTCGCGGGCAGGCCCGCTACTTGCTGGCGAAATGCCAGCGCCACCCGGTTGGGCCGGAAGGTTGCGCGCAGGAATTGTCATTCAAAGGGAGATGCAAATGAATAAGCGAATCTGGTTACCTATATTTCTGGTTTTTGCGACGCTGGCGGCTGGGTGCAATACGATGAGAGGCGCGGGCGAGGATATCGAGCGCGGGGGCGAAAAAATACAGCGGCAGGCGCAATAGCCGTTGCCTGCGCGTCGATGCTGCTGCTCAGAACCACCCCAGCAGCCCGCCGCCGCGGCTGAGTTCTTTTTCACAACTCTTGTACTGGGCGCCGAAACGCTCGGCCCGGGTTTTCACTTGGGAGGCAACGCGCTTGAGCCATGCCTTGCCATCGTAGCTGCGGTTCCGGTAGCCCGTCCAGCCTTCGTGGTAATTCAGGTACTGCCCGTAGCCGTCCCACTTGGAAATTCCATTCAGGCGCTGGGTCTTGCTGATGTACCAGCCCATGAAGTCCATGGCGTCGCCGAAGTCGTCCCGGCTGGAAAGCCAACTGCCGGCTTCGCGCTGGTAGTCGGACCAGGTTTCGTCCTTGGCCTGCGCATAGCCATAGGCCGAACTGACGCGGCCCCACGGGATGAAGCCCAGGAAATAGTAGCGCGGCGGCAGGGCGTCGTAGCGGAAGCTGGATTCCTGGTACATCATGGCCATCGGCACCTGGGGCGGCACGCCCCATTTGTCGCGCACCTTCACGGCGGCCTTGTGCCAGTCCGGTTTCTCGCGGAATATCGCGCAAAGATTTTCGGGATCGGCGGGAGGCGTGGTGGCGCAACCGGCAAGCAGCAGCAATGGCAACGCATAAAACAGTCCTCGCATCTCTATCCTTCTACCTTCCATCTGGCCGGGCCTGTGGCTTCCATCGGGCGATGGCCCGCGCCGCCGGCGCGCGGTGAAGGTTGAAATAATACCTTACGGCAGGGCGCCGCATTGGTCTTGCCTCGCCTGGCCCCGCCCCGAAGGGCGAGGCTTGCGCTTAGGCTCGCGGTCGATCCGCCTGAATGCGATGCTTTGCGGTGAAAGCCGGCCATTTTCTTCAAGGTTTGGCTGGCGTCTTTCAGTCATTTACCCTATGGCTTTGCGCGCTGGATCGGCGTAGCCTTCCACGAAGCCCGCATGCCGGCATCGTAGCTCAATACTTTTCGCAGGTGTAGCCATGCGCCATGTCTTTTTTCTGCTGGTCCTGCTCGGCTTGCCCGTCACATGTCCCGCGCAAATGTATGGCGCCGAATACGTAGAATGCAACGAAAACACGACGGTCGGCATCGTCGACTGCCTGGGCAATGCCACGAAACAATGGGACAAACGGCTGAACAGTTCATACCAGGCGTTGATGAAACGCAGCGATGCGCAGCAGCAGGCGCCATTGAAGGCGGCGCAGAGACTGTGGATCAAATATCGCGACGCAAACTGCGGGTTCTACGGGGCCGCGCAGGGCAGTCTCAGCCAGGTCGAGGCCGCTGAGTGCATCCGGTCCATGACCAAGGCAAGGACCTGCGAACTGCAGTCGGCCAATCAGGGAGAGGGCGGCCCGGGCCCGGAATGCAAACCGACAGCGGCGGCGCGGGCGGCCCCTGCTTCGGAGGCGCCAGCGCCCATGCCGGCGGCGCCTCAGAGCGGGCAAGCCGCGGCCAAGGACGCCCGGCGCGGCGCGGAGCCTGTCGCGCCGCCGGAGGAGATGGCAAGTTCAATACATCAAAAAGCGCACACGGGGCGCGCCAGTTTTCTTGGCTTGTACAACATGTCCGGCAAGAGGAAGAAATCCTATCACGCCGATATTTTCGCCCACGTTCATTTCGAGGAAGAGACCGGCGTAGCGGGCGGAAGCGCTGTATTCGGCTGGATGGAAGAGCGGGACGAAGTGGTCCTGATAAGCCATGCGAAATACCTGCCTTCGCTGACGCTGGCTCAGTCCAAGCGCCGGCTCCTGCTCAGCGCGCCTCTGGTGGCTGTCAATGAGCTGCCGCGTTATTTGATGATATGCGTGTGGGAAACGGACGAAAACAAAGTGGCTCCGGCTCTTGTCGTCTATGGAGAGCGCGACGACGCCAACCAGACGGGAAGCGATGCCGGCGATCATCAGAGCCTTACTGTCGCTTGGGAGCCCATTCCCAAAGCCAGGGCGGAGAAAAAGTTCGCCGCCCATGACTATTGCGCTGAAATTTCCAGGACGGGGCAATCGCAAGCGCCGCTCTGGTTGGAAGACTAGAGCCTGGCGGCATCAATGCGGCGAAGCGGGGCGTATTTCGCAGGTGCCGGCTACGATGGCTACGGCGTATGTGCTCGCGTCGCGGGGTTTTTCCGCTGCTCGCGCCGGCGCTTATTCTTGTTTTTTGAAGGCGGCTGGAAGGACTTTTCCAGGCGCTGAACCGCTGCATACGCCTGTTTGCGCCCGGCCTCGCGCCGGGCGCGATAAAGCATGACAGCCCGGGCAATGCCGAAAGCGACAGCAAACGCGACCACGACAATGATACCGCCCGTCAAACTACCCATAGCCTGCTTCTTGAATAATGTTAAATGACACAGTCACACGGCATCATGCGCGCAAAGCGCGCCGGGCCGAAGCAAATCGGGAACTTGTCCCTGATTTGCAGCCGCAGGCTGATGACTGCCTGCAAAGAATTGTATATTACGCGGGATAGCAACTTACCTGGAAACCGAATGCGCCTGGACAAGTATCTTTGCGAAAGTTCCGATCTGACACGCTCGCAGGCTCGTTCCGTGCTCCTCAGCGGTGAAGTCACGGTCAACGGCGAAATCATCAAGCGGGGCACTCACGTGGTGCAGGACGGCGACGAGGTGCAATGGGAAGGCGAAACGCTCAGCCTTGTCGGGTTGCGCTATCTCATGCTGAACAAGCCCGCCGGCCACGAATGCGGCAATCGCAACAGTCAGTATCCGCCAGTGATCGACCTGCTGGACGTGGACAAACGCGACCGGCTGCAAACTGTTGGCCGGCTCGATGTGGACACCACGGGGCTGATCCTGATTACGGACGACGGGCATTGGATGCATCGCATCATCTCGCCGCGCAAGCGCTGCGACAAGGTCTATCTCGTCACGCTGGCCGAACCTCTCCCGGAAAACGCCGAGGTCCGGTTCCAGGCCGGAATAAAGCTGGAAGACGAAGAACAGCGAGGCTTGCCTGCCGCGCTCCTGCGGGTCGATGAACGCAGCGTACGGCTGACGATCCAGGAGGGCAAAGATTTTCACGTCAAGCGCATGTTCGAGTCCTTGGGCAGCCAGGTACTTTTCTTGCACTGTGAACGCATCGGCCCATTGTCCCTGGATTCCGATTTGCAAGCAGGCGAGTCGCGCTACCTGACACCGGCCGAGGTTGCCGACCTCGCGCGTATTGATTGAAGTCAATGCCGTTTTGTCCTTGTGATGCGCAGCCGGCGGGAGGCTGCCATACCAGAGAAAACAGGGTGGAAAAACAGGAAAGGCCTACTTCTAGTAGAATACATAGCTTCAGATCAATAATACGGTTTAAATAACCGCTCAAACGCCGCATACGCGGCAAAATTGTTGTTATCAAAATCATCCACCTACCCGGATGTAATGCACAGCTGAAGAATTCGCGCGAGGCGATAAAGCAGTTGCGCCATGGGTAGCGCTGGAAAGAGTAGCTCCATTCGATGTGTCTGAAATAAATCCGGCATTCTGAACCGTCTGGTTTTACTGCGTTGGCGACATGCTTGCCAACGATGCTTCTATTGTGCGCGCCAACTGAGCAGTGCTCGCGTGCTTGGCTACGAACCTTGCTTTCGCAGCGCAGCAAAGTAACCGTGCTCCTGATAAACGGACCGCCCTGGTCGTTCGCATGGCTGGGTCATTTATCAAAACCTTGAAACGAGCCGACCCGTCGCTCTTTCAGAAATGGAGGAAGTTCTCATTGAAAATACTTAACCAACTTGGCGCCAGCATGCTGCTGGCCGCTGTCGCGATCGGCGCGCCCGCCTATGCGGCCACGCCAGAATCAAGCGATCCGATCAAAATAGTCGACAACAATTGGTCGAGCCAAAAGGTGCTCGCCCGCATCGCGCAACAGCTGCTCGAGAAAATCGGCTATGACACCAAAATCGTGCCATCGGACAGTCAGGGCCAGTTTGCGGCAATGGGCTTGGGCGATCTGGATTTGCAGATGGAAGTCTGGGAAGGCACGATGAACGACAGCTTCATGAAGGAAGTCCAGGCGGGTCGCATGGTCGATCTCGGCAGCCACACCGCGACGACGCGTGAAGACTGGTGGTACCCAGACTACATGGAAGAAATTTGCCCCGATTTGCCCGATTGGAAGGCGCTCAATGCATGCGCCGATAAATTCGCCGCGCCTGAAACAGCCCCTAAAGGGCGCTATTTGGCCGGTCCCGTTGATTGGATCAAGCACGACAAAGAAAAAATCGAGGCGCTGGATCTGAATTTTACGGTGGTCAATGCCGGCTCCGCCGCGGCCTTGTTTGGCGAATTGAAGTCGGCCGCCGCGCGCAAAGAACCTATCGTGCTGTTCAACTGGGCGCCCAACTGGGTGGGCGCGGCATTCCCAGGGAAATTCGTTGAATTTCCAGAGCACGAAAAAGCCTGCACCGAGGATCCGAAATGGGGCATCAACCCGGACAAGACCTACGATTGCGGGTCGCCCAAGGGCGGCTATTTGAAAAAGGCCGCATGGTCAGGCTTCGAAAAAAAGTGGTCCTGCGCCTATCAGTTGATTAAAAACATCGACTTTACCGGGCCGATGATAGACCAGGCTGCCGCGCTGGCGGATGTCGATGGCATGACGCATGACGCCGCCGCCGCTGCGTGGGTGGACAAGAATCAGAAACAGGTCGCAGCGTGGATGCCGGCTTGCGCTAGCTGATGCCTGGTTACGCGTGACCATGTTTATGCGGTCACGCGCGACTCCTGCTGGTCTTCGCAGCATCATGGGCTTCATCCCAGTTCAACATCGACACTTATCCGACACTGCATAGTTTTTTGTTCTGAATCAGCTCCGATTGATAATGCCGCTGATCCTGTCGGAAAGTGTAGCGCTTTTGCGCGTTTATTTGACAGGTCAACTATGAGCGATACGGTAAAAATTTCATGCAAAAATCTGTGGCAGCTGTTTGGCAAAGGCGCCCACGGTTTTCTCGATAAACATCAGCGCGACCCAAGCGACGCCGAGCTGGCGTCTGCGGGTTTGATTGCGGCTGTACGCGACGTCAGCTTTGATGTCTATGCGGGCGAGATCCTGGTCATCATGGGCTTGAGCGGGTCGGGCAAGTCCACGCTTGTGCGCTGCCTCACGCGGCTCATCGAGCCCAGCGCCGGCCAGGTGCTGTTCAATGGCGTCGATCTATTGCAAGCTTCGCGCCGCAGCCTGACGGATATTCGCCGGCGCAAGATGGGCATGGTGTTTCAGCACTTTGGCCTGCTGCCGCACCGTACCGTATTGGACAATATCGCTTTTCCGCTCGAGATCCAGAACGTACCGAAAGCGACCCGTTTAGCCAAAGCGAGCGAGTTGGTCGCAACCGTTGGCCTCGAAGGGCGCGAGCACAATTTTCCCCGCGAATTGTCGGGCGGCCAGCAACAACGTGTCGGGATTGCGCGCAGCCTTATCGGCGAATGCGATGTCTGGTTTTTGGATGAGCCGTTCTCGGCCCTCGACCCGCTGATCCGGCGCGAGATGCAGGATGAGTTCGTGAGCCTGCAATCCCGGCTGAACAAGACCATCGTATTCGTCACGCATGATTTTGACGAAGCCGTGCGCCTGGGCAATCGTATCGCCATCATGAAGGATGGCCGCCTGGCGCAAATCGGCACCGCGGAAGAATTGTTGATGACGCCGGCGAACGACTATGTCAAAAAATTTGTGCAGTATGCGCCGCGCGCCAAATTGATTTCGACGCAGAAGATCATGGCGCCTGCAAACCCTGGCGATTTCAGTCTCGCCGGCAAGCAGAATGTGATCAGGAACACTGACGTTCTGGAAAATATAGCGCGGCGCGTGATCGAAGCCGATCGGGCCTTGCCTGTCGTCGACGCCGCGGGCCTGCTGGTGGGGCAGGTCAGTCGCGAGCATTTGGCACGGGCGCTGTTCCAATGACACATAGCGCAACTCTATCCAACGATGATTTGAACAGAGCGGATTCTGGCGCGCATCGGCCTGCCGGGCCCGCCGTTCGGGCCGGCGGCGTTGCGGCGCCGCTGACGGATGGGCGTTCCAGGACAGTTAGGCATCGGCCCTTGTATTGGGTCGCCGCGCTTGCCATTATTGTGCTGGGCCAGTTCGCGGTGAGCAGGCTGGCCTGGGTCGCGGACTACCCGTCTGATTGGGTTCTGCCTCTCAAAGACTGGATCGATTCATTTTTCGAATGGCTGGTGTATGGGCTTCGTTTCTTTGCCGGAACGGCGTTTGAGTTCACGCCGCGTGACTTGACCCGTGGCGTCTCGGGGCTGCTGGCGTATCCGCTGGGGCTGTCCGAGTCGCTGTTTTTTGACGGTTTCTCCAAGCAGGTCCCGGCGCTGCCGTGGATCACGGTGGTCGGCCTTGCCGCGCTGTTGGGGCATTGGCTGGGCGGCTGGCGCAGCGCGCTGCTCGGCGCCCTCGCATTTGCGTATTTGGCGTTGTTTGGCGTCTGGCAGGCGTCGATGCAGACTTTTTCCCTCGTGCTCGTCACGGTTCCCATGGTTTTCCTGATCGGCTTGGTGGCCGGGGTATTGATGAGTAAAAGCCGGCATTTCAAAAATGCGGTGACGCCTCTGTTCGATATCCTGCAGAGCATGCCGCCGTTTGCCTACCTGGTGCCTATTGTGGTGCTGTATGGCGTGGGCAACGTGCCCGCCATGATCGCTACCGCCTTGTTTGCGGTGCCGCCCGTTGCGCGTTGCATTTCACTTGGGTTGGAAAGTGTGCGTCAGGGTGTGCTCGAGGCGGGTCGGATGATGGGCTGCACGCGCTGGCAATTATTGTGGCAGGTGCAATTGCCGGCTGCGCGGTCGGTGTTATTGGTTGGTTTGAACCAGGGCATCATGCAAACCCTGGCCATGATTGTGCTGGCCGCACTGATCGGGGCGTCGGGCCTTGGCAGCGAGTTGCTGACGTCGCTGCAATCCTTGCGTCTGGGCGAAGCGTTGGAGCAAGGGATCGCGATTGTCGTGATCGCCGTGGTGCTGGACCGTTACAGCCGCGCGTATGCGTTGAAGCAGCCGATGTACATCGACACGAGCCTCGGCTGGTGGCGGCGCCACCCCTATGTGGTGCTCGCGCTGGCCTTCCTGGTCGTGAGCATTTTGCTCGCTCGCGCGCTGCCGGATCTGGCGCTGCTGACCAATGAACACAGCATCACCACCGCGCCATACTGGAATGCCGGCATCGATTGGATCAACATGCATCTGTATGAGTCGGTCCAGGCATTTCGCAATTTCACGCTGCTTGAGATCCTGATCCCGACGCGTGACTTTTTCCAGGCAATTCCGTGGATCACCTTTGTCGCCTTGGTCGCTTTGCTGGGCTATCGCCTGGGCGGCTGGTCAGTGGCGCTGATCGCCGGTCTGCTCATTTTATTCCCGGCGGCCACCGGTCTTTGGCTCGAGGCGATGACCACGCTGTATATGATAGGGACAGCGGCCGTGGTTTGTGTCAGCGTGGGTTTTGTCATCGGACTGGGCGCATCGCGTACCGCTGGCTGGTCTCGTTTTGCGGCGGGCGTGTGCGATTTCCTGCAAACCTTCCCATCATTCATCTACCTGATTCCGGTAGTGATGTTGTTCAAGGTGAGCGACTTGTCAGCCATCATCGCAGTGTTGCTGTTTGCCGTGGTGCCGATGATACGCTACACCATACTGGGGCTGCGCGGCGTACCGACGCCGATCATCGAGGCTGCGACTCAACAAGGCGCGACGCGGCTGCAGCGCTTAGTGAAAGTGGAGCTGCCGATAGCCTTGCCTGAAATCATGCTGGGCGTGAACCAGGTGATTTTCATGGCCTTGTTCATGGTCGCGATCACCGCCTTGATCGGGACACAGGATTTGGGCGCTGAAATCAATGCGGCGCGTTCAGGCAATGAAATTGGCAAGGCCTTGGTCGCGGGCTTGTGTATTGCATTCATGGGAATTGCCGCGGATCGCCTGATCGGTGCCTGGGTCAAGCACAAGAAAGTCGAGTTGGGCTTGGCTTGAGGAAACTCTGCTTCTTAATGCTATAACTACTCGTTTGACGAACACTATCTACGGAGCAACCTATATGGTCTCGCTGCAAGAGCAGCTTTTGAAAGCGGGTCTGGCCGACAAAAAAAAAGCCAAGCAGGCCCACCAGGACAAGAGCAAGCAGAAGAAGGTCGAGCGGCGAACCGGCACGCAAAGCATCGATGAGGCGAGGTTGGCCGCGCTCGAAACGCAACACAAGAATCTCGAGCGGACCCGCGAACTCAATGCCCAGCGCGTTGCAGCCGCCAAGCAAAAGTCGATCGCGGCGCAAATTGCCCAGATGGTGCAGCAGAGCCGCCAGAGCAAGGGCGCCGGCGACATTGCCTACAACTTTACCCACGGCAAGACCATCGAACGGCTGTATGTGTCGGCTGCGGTCCAGGCGCATTTAGTAGCCGGGCGCCTCGTGATTATCCGTCTGGGCAGCGCGACCGAGCTGGTGCCCAGGATAGTCGCAGACAAAATCGCCGAGCGTGATCCTTCGCTCGTCTTACGGGTGAACAAGACCAGCACCGAGATCGATGAGGACGATCCTTACGCCGCCTTCCAGATCCCGGACGACTTGATGTGGTAACAAGTTTTTCACTTGGCTGCCTGCCGCTTTTAGGCGTATCGTATAGATATGGTCGATGCCGCTACTTTCTCAAGCAAACCGGGCGTCCTGATTTTGGGCGGGACGGGTTTTGTCGGTCAAGTTCTGGTCCGCACCCTGACTGAGGCGGGCTACGCTGTTACGGTTCTCAGCCGACACGCTAGTCTCCATGGAAATTTGGCATCGCATCCATTTGTGCATGTGCTGGGCCTGCCAATCAAGCCTGATGCAGATGACGCCGATTCATCCTCCTCGTTGGCCGAATTGTTGCAGGGGCATGTTGCCCTGATTAATCTGGTCGGCATACTGAATGAACCGCGCCATACCGGGCAAGTTTTCGAGCAGGTGCATGTCGGTTTTACACATATTGCACTGGCTGCGGCGCATCAGGCTGGCATTGCACGCTATCTTCATATGAGCGCGCTGGGGGCCGATGCGGTAAATGGCTCCAGTTTTTACCTGCGCAGCAAAGGGGCGGCAGAGTCTTGGGCGCACGAATTTGGTTCGTCGCACGGTATCGCGGTGACCAGTTTTCGGCCTTCGGTTATTTTCGGGCCAGGCGATTCGTTTTTAAGTCGTTTTGCTGCCTTGGCCCGATTGATGCCAGGCGTTTTTCCATTGGCCTGTGCCCAAGCGCGTTTCGCGCCGGTATATGTTGGCGATGTCTGCGACCAGTTCCTTGCGGCCCTTCGGGACCCGGGCAAGGCCGGGCAACGCCTTGACCTATGCGGTCCGCGCGATTATGCGCTGCGCGACCTTGTGGCCTATGCGGCTCGCGTGTCGGGGCACCCGCGCCGTGTTCTTCCTTTGCCCGACTGGGTTGCGCGCGTGCAGGCCAGGGCGCTGGAGTTCGCGCCCGGGAAGCCCTTTACCCGCGACAATTATGCTTCGCTGCAGACGGCAAGTGTCTGCGCTTCTGGTTGCCCACGGCAACCAACCCGCTTGGAAGATATCGCGCCTGGCTATGTAGGCCGACCCCATCAGTGACTCGAGCGTGCGTTCGTGTGGCAGGTCGGCTGTCGCCTTGCCATGGCAGGCTGCCTGTTATTTCCTGCAGACCCGGCCCGGTAGCATCTTGAACAGGATCACGCGCGATTAGTTTCCTTACAAACGCCTTAACGTGTCAAAATAGAAACAATTTATAAGGAATCTGGCATGTGGTTTTGGTTTGGCGTAGCCGCGCTGTTTCTGTTATTGGAGATGGCTACGGGCACTTTCTATCTGTTGCTGGTGGCCTTGGGCCTGGCGGCATCTGGCACGGCGGCGTACGCGGGTTTATCGCTGGTGTGGCAAATCATCAGCGGTTTGGCCGTATCGCTGGTAGGGCTGGTGGCGCTGCATCGTTATCGTCAGTCCAAAGGTCAGGTGCCGACTCAGTCCAATCCCAATGTGGTGCAAGACATAGGCCGCAGCGTGATCGTGGACGCTTGGGACGAAAACGGACAGGTCAGGGTGTTTTATCGGGGCGCCAACTGGAGCGCGCGCATAGACGCCGGCCAGCCCGCGCAGCCTGGCGAACACTATATTCAAGCTGTGCAAGGCCTGACGCTGATTTTGCGGCCAGGCCGGTATCCCGCATCGGATACCCGACATTAAGCGTTTGGAGTCCCAAACGTCTTCATCTTTTTCTTATTGGATCCCCTATGGACGCTTATGTAATGACGCTAGCCTTCTGGATAATCGCGGCTCTGGTCGTGTTTGTCATTATCAAATCCACAATTCAGATCGTGCCCCAACAGCATGCCGCGGTGGTGGAGCGCTTGGGCAAATTCGATCGCACGCTGTCTCCTGGATTGGGGTTTACTGTTCCCTTCGTGGAAAAGGTGGCTTATCGCCACTCGCTCAAAGAAATGGTGCTGGATGTCGCCAGCCAGGTTTGCATCACCAAGGACAACACCCAGTTGAAGGTGGACGGGGTGCTGTACTACCAGGTCACCGATCCACGCCAGGCGTCCTATGGGTCGACCAATTACGTGCTGGCAATTTCCAATCTGGCCCAGACGTCATTGCGCTCCGTAATTGGCAAGCTGGAAATGGACGAGACCTTCGAGAAGCGCGACCTGATCAATGTGGCCGTGGTGAAGGCGCTGGACGAGGCCGCCACCAACTGGGGCGTCAAGGTGCTGCGCTACGAGATCAGCGACTTGACCCCTCCGGACGAAATCCTGCGGGCCATGCAATTGCAGATCACCGCTGAACGCACCAAGCGGGCGCTGGTGACCGAATCCGAGGGTAAGAAGCAGGAAGACATCAATATTGCCCAGGGCAACCGCCAGGCGGCCATCCTCAAGTCCGAAGGCGAGCAGCAATCCATGATCAACTACGCGCAGGGCGAAGCTCAGGCGCTACTGACCATCGCGCAGGCCACCGCCGCATCCCTGGAGCGGGTCGCGCAGGCCACCCAGACACCTGGCGGCATGGATGCCGTCAACCTGAGCGTGGCCGAACGCTATGTGGACGCCTTCAAGGAAGTCGCCCAGAAAAACAATACCTTGATATTGCCCGCCAACATGGGCGATATGGGCAGCATGATTGCCGCGGCCATGACCATGGTCAAGGCCGCCAAGCCCGCCGGCTAGGGGCGCGGCATAGCGCGCCTTTGCCAATCGCAATACGCTAATTTTTGTTAGAATGCACCAGCGGCAGGTCCGCTGGCTGTTTCCATCATCAATCGCTCCCTCATTTACCAAGGTCCAATCCGGTGCCCGTCTCGCGTCTCAATCGCTCCAAGCCCCAACATAGCGCGCGGGTCGCGGTAAAGCAGAGTCCGCGCGGAAAGGAGTCGACGCTTTTTGTCAGCTCTGTCGAGAAGGCCTTGAGCGTTCTCGAAGCGTTCGATGGTTCCCAGGCTGCGCTGACACTCTCGCAAATCGCCGCCAAGACGCAGATGGACCTGAGTTCCGCCCAGCGCGCCGTCCATACCTTGACAACGTTGCGGTATCTCAGGAAAGACGAAGCGACACGGCAGTTCGAGCTGGCGCCGCGTTTGCTGGATTTCTCTTTTCGCTATCTTGCTTCAAACGAACTGGCTCGCCGCGCCATTCCCTATGTGCAGCAGCTGGCGCGCGAGACCGAGGAAACGACCAACCTTACCATCCTGGATGATACGGAAATCGTTTACATCATACGGATAGCAAGCCGGCATATGCTGGCGCCCAACGTCATCGTGGGCACGCGCATACCGGCGTTTTGCGCGGCTCCGGGACTCGCCATGCTGGCTTATCTCCCTGACGCCGAGGCGGAAGACATCCTGGCCCGGACGGATTTCGTGTCCTATACGTCACACCCGTATCACGACAAATCGTCGGCAATGGATCGTCTGCGCCAGATTCGTGAAACGGGCTACGTTCGCGCCGAAGGGGAGTTTTACAAAGGCGACGTATCGACGGCGGCGCCGGTTCTGGACATCAACAACAGGCCGCTGGGCGCCGTCAATATTTCGATTTCGACGAGCCGGTGGGATGCCGCGCGCGATCAGAAACGGATCACCGATCTGGTGATCACCGCCGCCGCCGCGATCTCCGGCCATCCACGGTAAAGCCGGCATAAGCCTAATCGGTCGAACCGGGCTGCAGTATCAGCGCGTCTTCCGGCGCCCAGGCCACGCGCACTGTGCTGCCTGCGCTTCTCGGGCAGGCGCCCGGAATCGGCCTCGCCTTCACGATAACGCTTACCTGGCCGATGCGAACGGTATAGCGCGTCACTTCGCCGACAAAGGCCGTCGCGTCTACGATGCCTTCGAGCGTGTTCAACGCGCTGTCATCGTTTTCCACGAACCTGAGTCGATCCGGCCGGATCATGAGCTGGCGGTCATCGCCTATTTCGGCGTCGTCGTGTTCGGGCAAGGTGGCGCGCAGCACCTGCCCCCCCGGAAGCCTGACCGTTTTGGCGGACTCGACCTTGCAATCCAGCAAATTCGATTCGCCCAGGAAATCCGCGACGAACACGTTCCGCGGACGGAAGTAGAGATCCTCGGGGGTGCCGAGTTGCTCTATCCGCCCTCCGCGCATAAGGCAAATGCGGTCCGAGAGGAACAGGGCTTCTTCCTGATCATGCGTCACATAGATGATGGTGACCCGAGTCTCCTGATGGATGCGCCGGATCTCGCGCTGGAGCTGGTCCCGCAGTTTTTTGTCGAGCGCGCCCAGGGGTTCGTCCATGAGGATGACCGGGGGCTCGTAGACCAGGCAGCGCGCGATCGCGACGCGCTGCTGCTGGCCGCCCGAAAGCTCCCGCGGCTTTCTTTTGGCCAGGTGCTCCAGTTGGACTATCTTCAGGATGCCGCTTACGCGCTGGCGGATTTCACTTCGGGACAGGCGGCGTATTTTCAGGGGGAAGGCGATGTTCTCTTCCACCGTCATGTGAGGGACCAGCGCATAGCTTTGAAACACCATGCCCAGGCCGCGCTTGCGCGATTCGATCCAGGTCATGTCGGTGTCGCTGATCAGCACGCTGCCGGTGTCGGGCTCCACCATGCCTGCAATGACATTGAGCAGGGTGGTCTTGCCCGAGCCGCTGGCGCCCAGCAATGTCATGAACTCGCCGTCTTCGATGCTCAGACTGACGTTATCCAGTGCGCGGCAATCAACATACGATTTGTTGATTTCTTTGAGTACTACGCTGCTCATGGTGGCTGGTTCCTAAAGCGAAGGTGTTACTGTTTTGATGCCGCCCACCCGGATCATGACGAGGCAGATAAGCAGCGACAAAGCAGTCAATAAGGTGGACACAGCGGCGATTTCAGGGGTGTTGTCCCACATGATGCTGCTGTACATCCGCACGGGGAGCGTTTGCGTGTCGGGCCCGGAGATGAACCACGCGATAATGACTTCATCGAACGAAACCAGAAAGCTGAAGACCCAGCCTGCAATAATCGAAATCCTGAGTTGCGGCAGGATGATCTGGAAGAAAATTCTTACGGTGGAGGCGCCCATGATGTACGCGGCCCGTTCAAGGCTGGGGTCCACTTGCCGCAGGCCGCTCAGAACCATCACGACCACGAACGGCATCGCATACATGCTGTGCGCGAGCACCAGGATGCTGTGCGAGCCAAGCGTGCCGGTCTTGGCGCCCAGGAAGTAGATCCCGAGGGAAATGACGATGACGGGAACGAACAGAGGGCAGACCACGAGCAGCTGCGCGATCGATTTTCCGCGGAAGCGCCCGCGCGAGAATGCATAGGCGGCGGGCACGCCGGCGACGATGGCCAGGGACGACGCAATGGTGGCGATGATGGCGCTGTTGGCCATCGACGACATCCAGCCGCTGGACTGGAACAGCTGCTGGTAAAGCTTGAGGGAAAAGGAAGAGAAGGAATAGCCCTGCGAAAATGAAATCGGGATGACGGTCAGGCTGGGCAGCACCAGATACAAGTAGACCATCCAGGCGGCGATGGTGGAGAACGCCGGCAAGGCGTTTCTGCGGACGCCGCGCCTTGGGGGCGCGGAATCGCTGCGGACGGCGGGGCGGGCGGGGGTCGTGATCATCGGGGTCAGCCTCCGGTTCTTGACTGGATTTTCAGGATGATGCTCGAAAGCGTCCCGGAGAACACCAGCAATAGCATCGAGATCAATGCGGCGCTCTGCCAGTCGAGGATTTCGCGCGTGTACATGTCTATGATATTGGCCATCATCATGTCTTGTCGTCCTCCAAGCAGCGCGGGCGTGACAAAGAACCCCATTGATATCACCAGGCACATCAGCAGCCCGGCCAGCAGTCCGGGCAGGCTTTGAATAAAGGTGATGCTCCAGAAGATGCGGAATCGGGAGGCGCCCATGACTTCCGCGGCGCGCTGCACCTGCGCGTTCTGGGCGGCCAGGCTCGCGAGTATGGGAAACACTGCATACGGGACCAGGAAGTTGGTCATGCCCACCAGCACGGCGAACCGGTTGAACATCATGTTGAAACCCGAGCCGCCGAAGGCGGTCTTGATCATGGTGTTTATGATGCCGTTATCGCCGAGAATGAGAAGAAATGCATAGCTCTTGACGAGAATGCTCGTCCAGAACGGCATCAGGACAAGAGCCAGGCAGATAATCTTCCATTGCCCCTTTTGCCGCGCAATATGCAAGGCAACGGGATAGGCAAGGGCTACGCTCAGTATCGCGGCGCTGACGCTGATTTCAACCGTATTCAGGAAAACGACCTGTATCAGCCTTGATGTGGCGACCTTGATCAGGCCTGTCAGCGCGTCCGCTTCCTCGGTGCCGAGGTAGGTCGCGATAAACCCTATCGGCACCACGAAGAAGACGAGGGAAATGATGAGCGCTCCGCTGGCGAATCCCAGTAGAGAAGGCTGCAGGCGGGAGTATCGTCTTGACATCGTGGACCTTGTATCTAGGGATTTTCCCGAGCGGCGCGCGCGCCAGGAGGGAACGTTGTTTCGCGGCGCGCCGTGCAATCGCTCAGGTCAATATCCACTCCTTGAACCGCTTGTCGAGTTCGACATAATGCTTGCCCCAGTATTCGTCGTCAACGAATACGTTGTTGGGGTTGTTCAAGTCGGGCAGCCAGCGGCGGGAGGCTTCCTTCATCAGCTTTTCGGCGCCGGCCACGACGGGCGCCAGCCCGAGTTTATCCGCCAGATTGGCCTGGATCTGCGGCTGCAGCGCGAAGGCGATGTACTCCATCGCTTCCTTGCGGCGCTTGGAGCCTTTGAGAACCGCCATGTAGTTGAACAGATTCAAGGTCTGGTCGAACGAGAACTCCAGCGGTATGCCCGATTCCTGCGCCACCCGAATACGATTCGGGTAGGCATAAATCCAGTCGATTTCCTTGCTCTGGATCAGCGTCACCATCTGGGGCGTTTGCTCGAACCACTTGCGGACCTGGGGCTTGAGCCGGTCCAGCGCCTTGAACCCGCGCTCGACGTCGAGAGGGTAAAGGTCCTTGGGCGATACGCCATCGGCCAGGAGCGCCATTTCAAGGGTTTCGGATACGCGGTTGCGCAGCGCCCGCCTTCCCGGGAATTTTTCAATATCCCACAAGTCCTTGAAGTTGCGGGGCTGCTTGCTCGAGTGCTGTTCCGAGTTCCAGGCGACGCCGCCGCAGAAGATATAGTTCGGGACCCGGTCCGCGCCGACGCCGCCGACGACCTTGGAGGTCGGAACGATATTGGTGTCGATCGCCTCCCAGTATCCGGCCGATGATCCGGCCATGATCAGCGGGCCGGAGGCATCGAAGATGTCCCAGTTGACACTGCCGGATGTGACCTGGGCCTTCACTTTGGCCAGGTCGGGCGTGTTGAGGATTTGTACCGGCACGCCGGATGCCTTGGTAAACGGGTCGGCGATGACCTCTTTCAGCGCGTCAGCGTAGGATCCCCCATAGCTGACCATGACCAGCGGTTCGGCGGCATGGGCGCGCCTTACCCAGGCCGGCGCTCCGATGCCCGCCACGGCGGCGAGGGACATTGCCTTGAGTACCGACCTGCGTCTCACTGAGTAAACGGGATGTTGCTTAGTAGCCATGATTGCATTCTCCAATGTTTAAGTGCTGCCAACCAACTCCTCGACCGTCTTCAGGGGATCTTGAGCGTTCTCAGAGTTTGTCTGGATTGCCGGCTGTCCGTTCAAATGCGATGTGCATTGGATGCGGCGCCGGATGCTTCAAAGTCCCACGCGGCTTCCACATCGGCAAGCAGTTCTGTCTTGCGGATGCGTTGCGTCGGGCCTCGCGGGAAATCGTCCACGATATGGATATAGCGCGGTATCTGGTAATAGGCCAGATGGCGTTCGCACCATCTTATGACGTCAATGGGATCAATGGTCTTGCCGGGGGCGGGTTTGACGAAGGCCATGATGTCCTGCTCGCCCATCTTCGAGGGCACGCCGATGACGGCGGACTCCTCGACGTCTGGATGGGAATTGACGATGCGCTCGACCTCCCAGGCAGAGACGTTCTCGCCGCGCCGCCGCAAGGCTTCTTTCTTGCGCCCCGAGAAATAGAAATAGCCCTCGCCATCCTGGTAGCCCAGATCGCCTGTATACAAACAGCCGTCGCGCAGGATTTCAGCGGTCTTCTCTGGAGCGTTGAAGTAACCGGTCATGGTGACGCCCGGCTGACGGGGGCGCAGAACTATCTCGCCGATTTCGCCGGCCGCGGCGCGTTGGCCCGCATCATTTTCTATCCAGGCCTCAAACTCGTCCACCGGCTTGCCGATAGAACCCAGCGGGCCGTCGAGATTCAGCATGGTGAAGTTTCCGGCTTCGGAAATGCCGTAGCCCTCGCGGATCTTGACGTCGTAGCGGTTCTCGAACTCGAGCCAGCTTTGGGTGGGCGCGGCCGCGCCCCAGGCGACCCGGATCGGATTCGCGCGATCGGTGTCTTTGGCCGGCTGCTTGAGCAGCAGATTCATTGCGCCGCCCAGATAGTGAAAGAGGGTAGCGCCATGCCGGCGAATCTGGTCCCAGCAATTGGAGGCGCTGAAGCGCTCCACCATGGCGACCGGCACCGCATGCTGCAAACCGATCAGCACGGTCATCCATCCGGCGACATGGTAGAACGGCTCCCACAGGAAGAGGACATCGTCAGGGCGGACGTCGGCCAGGAGCCCGGCATTCTTGGCGCCCACCTGGAACCAGCGCTGGTTGAGCATGGCTCCCTTTGGCGCCCCGGTCGTGCCGGACGTATAAGCGATGGCGCATATGTCGTCCAGCGTTTCGCGGCGGTCGACTGGGACGCTTGCAAGCCGGCTATCCGCGAGCAAGGTCGAAAGGCGCGTCTGCCGGCGCGATTCATTGCCTGCGGGGATGGCGTCGCCGCGCCAGATGATGCTCTTGATGCCGGGCGCTTCGGGAAGGGCCAGGACGAGTTCGGAGAAGGCCGCGTCGGCCACCATATGTCCCGGTTCCGAACTCGAGAGCTGCAGCGCTATCCCTGATTTGCGCAGGTGGATGCTTACGGGAACGGCAGTGGCGCCAAGCCTGGAAATGGCGAAGAACAGGGCGATGTGCTCGATGCAGTTCGGCAGCATGAGCGCCACACGATCTCCCTCCCTGACACCCGATACCGCCAGCGCTCGGGCCATTTGTTCAATAGCCGTCGCGAGGTCCAGATAGGTGGTCACGGTATTGTCGAAAAAGCAGAAGGGCGCTTGCGCATGGCTTTCTGCCCTGAGCCGGACAAGTTCCTGGAAGGTGTGCTGCACGGATCTCTCCTGATAAAGCCGGTGTGGTTCGGGTTGTAGCGTTATTGCCTGGCGGTTTTGCGGGACTGTCGCACGCGCAGAAATTCTTCCATGCATTGTTGCGGTTCGCCCGACGCAAAGGCGGCGACCTGCGCCTCTTCGGCAATCTCGAAGGCCAGGTCGAAGCGGGCCTGGGTGCTCAAGCGAAATGCGCGCTTGGTCTGGCGCAGCGCTGTGGGCGGTTTCGATGCGATGTCCCGCGCCAGGGCGATGGCGGTGGCAAGCACGTCGCCGGCCGGCACGACCTTATTGACGAGGGTCATTCGTACCGCTTCTTCGCAGTCGATCATGCGCCCCGTCAGCGCCAGGTCAATGACCTGGGTAAGAGTGATGCGCTCAGACATTACCCATGGCCCGACCACGCTCGGAATGCCGCTGTTGATTTCAGGCTGGCCCATGGTTACGCCATCGTGCGCAATCCGGAAGTCCATCAGCAGGGCGAGCTGGAAGCCCGATCCGGCCGCAATGCCGTTCAGCGCGGCCACGGTGGGCTTTTCAATGCGGCGGATAAGGTCGTACAGATCGCGGATCTCGAAGAGCCAGGCCCGGCTTGTCGCATCGTCGCCGAAGTCCTGCGATTCAGTGAAATCCTGGCCGGCGCAGAATGCCTTGTCTCCCGCGCCTGTGAACACCAGCCCCTTGACCGCATCGTCGTTCGCGAGCTCCTTTAACCGGTCCGCCAGTTCGTGGCGCATGCCGCGCGTCCAGGCGTTGTAGCGTTCAGGCTTGTTGATGGTAATGATGGCGATCGACTGATCCATGGTCAGCAGGATATCGTTGGATGGCATGTTGTTTCCTTCCGGTTAAAGTTCTGTCCGCGCCAAGCGGCTATCGGGATGATTGTTCGGGCGTGCTGTGTACTGCTCTCTGTCCCAGCAGTCGTCGATCGCCTTGCTCAGCGCAAATTTCTGTATGCGTTGTGTCGGCGTTCTGGGAAAGGCTTCGATGAAGGCGATAAACCGCGGGACCTGGAACCGTGGCAAGCGGTCAACACACCATGCGATGAGTTCCTCGGCTTTCAGCGCTTCACCGGGCGCCTTTTGCACGAATATCTTCAGGTCCTCATCGCCGAACTCGTTCTGGACACCCACCAGAGCCGATTCCACGACAGCCGGGTGCTTGTTTATGACGTGCTCGACTTCCCAGGCGGAAATGTTTTCGCCCCGGCGCCGCACGCAGTCCTTCATGCGGCTGAAAAAATAAAAGCGTCCGGACGGGTCGCGCTTCAGCAGGTCCCCGGTTCGCAGCCAGCCATCTTGCTTGAGCGCCGCGGTCGCTTCTTCGTTGCGGAAGTAGCCGGGCGTGATCAGGCCGGGGACCCGGTCGCGTATGAGCAGCTCGCCCAGCTCGCCAGCCTGGGCTTCTTCCCCGGAGTCGGTCAGGAGCTTGGCCTCGAAGTAGGGAAGAGGAATGCCGACAGAGCCTGGCACGCCTTCGGTATTGATAATGTTCAGCGCCGATGTTTCCGTCATCCCGAAGCTGTCGTGGACCTTGACGCCAAAGCGTTCTTCGAAGGGTCTCCAGAGGTCGGCCGGACAGCCGCCGCCCCATGCGACGCGCACACTGTGCGCCCGGTCGGCATCGGTGGGAGGCTGCTTGAGCAGCAGCTGGATGACGCCTCCCACATAATGGATGTGTGTCGCTTCCAGCGCTGTCGCCCATTGCCAGAAGCTGCTTGCGCTGAAGCGTTCCACCATGGCCAGCGTAATGGGCTTGGCCAGGGCGAGGATCATGACCTCCATGCCGAACAAGTGGTACAGCGGGTCCCAGAACAGCGCGGTGTCGCCGGCCTTCATGCGCGAAAGAAAAGCCGAGCTTTGGGCGGCGCAGCGGCACATTTTGTCGGTGATCAGCACGCCTTTGGGCGGCCCCGTCGTGCCGGAGGTGTAGCAGATCGCCACGGTGTCGTCCGCGCGGGCGTCGCCATCAGGCCATCGCGCCAGGTCGGTCTCCGCGATAGGCGGGTAGGCAAGGCAAATGCTGGACGATGACGCGCCGGCGGGCATTTCGTTGCGCCACAATACGGGAACCGCGCCGTCCAGTTCAGGCATGAGCTGGTCCGCGAACAGGGCATCGGCCACGATAGCCGCGGGTTCGCAGTGCCTGTAGAGGTAATTGAGGCTGTCGCCGCGCAGGGCGGTATTGACCGGCACGACGACGGCGCCCAGCCGCATCAAAGCCAGCATTGTGACGATGTGGTCGGGATGATGCCCGAGCATCGTCATGACGCGATCGCCTCGACCAAGCCCTTGCTCATTGAATTTGAACGCCAATGCATCGACGGTGTCATCGAGTTGACGGCAGGTGAAAGAGCCGGTGTCCCAGCGGCAGAACACGTGATCCGGGTCCTGCGCCGCGCGCTGGCGCAGCATGCGGCCGATGGTCAGGGGAGAGTCGAAGTACATGTGGGCCATGGTCTGGAGATGCCTGCGGTTAGTACAGCCACTTGCCGGTATCTTGAATGTCCCAGACTTCAGACTGGGGCGCGAGGGTGTCGGGGACAGCGCGCCGCGTGACGGCGACCCGGCCATTCAGTACCCAAGCCGCCGTCTTCTGGAAGGCGAAGCTGGCCTGGCGCATGTCTTCGCCGACTTCGCCGCTGAATGGAAAGAAGGAGTCAAGCACGATGCGATACTGCGTGCTGCTGACCTGCTCGGTATGGAACGACTGGTTCTGGGACGCCAGCATGCGCGCGAAGAACTCGGTAATGGCGGCGGCGTCATTGCCTTGCACCCCCGTTATCCTCTTCATCTCGTGGGTGTACTGTACGGCCATGCCGCGCATGGTCTCTTCGAAGAGAAACCGCGTAATGTAAGGACCGTACATCTGCGTCAGGCAATCGACGGTCGTGTGCACGTATTCGCGGGACCAGTTCCGGCGCGCCTTGAGCTTGCGGGCTTCCGGCCATATTTCCGGATCCAGCTTTGGCGCGGCTTCCGGATCAAACTCGGGCGTATGGTCCGCCTGTTCAAACTTGAGCTCTTCGCCGGGCGCCAGGTCGTGGTCATGCTCGATGAAGTAGCCTTCGTCGTACGGGTGGCCTTCCATGACGAATTTCGTGGCCACCCATCCCAGCCTCTTGTTTCCCATCATGCGGCCATTCGCCGGGTGCCATATGGAGAAAATGGTGCGCCGCAGGGACGAGGGCATGGCCATCAGCGTCGTGCCCGGATACGTCCACATGGGCGCGGTGTAGCGAATCCAGACCTTCTTCGGTGTTTCTTCGACGTACTCCATGGAAAGCCCGCCGATCAGATTCGTATACCAATGATATTTGGCGGCGATGACGGCCGGCGGCTCATCTTCGCGTATGCCCAGTTTTTTAAGCCCCTGCTTGTAAAAGCCTTGCTGGTGCTGGTGCAGCATGAGGGACCAGAGTTTCTTGATCGCGTCTTCGCCTTTTTCGCGTACGACGATGGCGCCGAGCGCTCCGAAAGCCAATCCCCAAAAGCGTCCCGACAACTCGCACTCGTTGCGCAGGGTTTCCAGTTCAGAATCGGTCATGCACTTGTCCTTATTGCTATTCGATAAATGATATTGTTTAAGAATATACAGACGAGCGCATGGCCGCGCAATACTTCGCGCGGATAAATGGCTAGGGGTTTCCCCCAGCTGGGTGCTCACGCGGGGGGCGGCGGGTGTGACGGACTATGGGGGAGCAGGAAGGCGCCGAACTCGAAAAGCGCCTCCCCCCGCAGGATGGGAGGGCCGCGGCGGGTAAAGGATGTGGACGGCGCTAGAAGCTGCCGAATGCCGTTCCCAGCGCGATCACCGCCACCAGGGCCAGCATAGGCGCGGCCATGGTCACGGCGGCGATGTTCAGGTACGACTGGCGGTGTGTCAGCTTGCAGATCGCCAGCAGCGTGATGATTGCGCCGCAGTGAGGCAGCGTATCGAAGCCGCCGGCGGCCAGCACGGCCACCCGGTGCATCAATTCAGGACTGATGCCGGCCTCCTGCGCCATGCGCAGGTAGTCGGGGCCCAGCGTCTGCAGCGCAATGCTCAGGCCGCCGGAAGAGGAGCCGGTGATGCCCGCCAGCACGTTCATGGCAATGGCCTCGGAAATCAGGGGATTGCCGGGCGTCACGTTCAGCACCGCGTCGCGGATGATGGCGAAACCGGCCAGACCGGCAATGACGGCCCCGTAGCCGACTTCCGAAGCCGTGTTGAACAATGGCAGCATGAACCCGAAGACGCCTTTGTTGACCGTATCGCGCAGGTCGCTCCAGCGCCCCAGGCGCGAAACGACGAGCGTTGCGCAGGCGGCCGCGAGCGCAATAATGAGCGCCCACAGCCCGATCACCTTCTCAGGCGCCAGATGCGGAAAGCGTTCAATAATGAAGCTCATGTCCGTGCGCGGAAACACCAGGTAGGTGAAAAGGGCGTTCACCGCTATCACCAGGATCAGGGGCAGCAGGGCCAGGAAGAGCGGCATGTGCGAGAGCGCGGCGCTGTCCGCGCCCTCCACAGCGGAGATACCGGTATCGTCTTCATGCTTGCCATAGCCCTCGCCGGCAAGGCGGGCGGCAGCCGCGCGGCCGCGCAGCCACCATAGGCCGCCCAGCAGCATGATGGCGGCGGCTATCAGGCCGAGCCCGGGCGCGGCGAACACATTGGTGCCATAGTAAGGAATGGGTATGGCGTTCTGGATGGCCGGCGTGCCAGGCAGCGCCGTCATGGTGAAAGTGAAGGAGCCCAGCGCGATGGTCGCCGGTATCAGCCGTTTCGGGATGTTGGCCGTGCGGAAAAGATCGGTCGCAATCGGATAGATCGCGAACGCCACGACGAAGAGCGATACGCCGCCATAGGTCAGGACGCCGCAGGCCAGCACCACGGTGACGATCGCATGTCTATCGCCGAGCCTGGCAACGATCCAGCGGGAAATGGCGTGGGCGGCCCCCGAATCCGCCATCAGTTGGCCGAACAGGGCGCCCAGCAGGAAGATCGGCAGGAACTGGATCGCATAATTGCCCAGCGCCTTCATGAAGGTGTCGGTGTAGATGGGCAGGTAAAGGCTTATCTCGCCGGAAAGCAGCACGGCCAGGGCCGCCATGAGCGGCGCCAGGAGCAGCACGGTGATGCCGCGGTAGGCCAGGTACATGAGGAGCGACAGGGAAACGACGATTGCTAGAGTACTGGCCATGTTGGAAACACTTTTCTTGGGAAGGGATGGGCAACGGCGCCCCAGAAACAGATAGAAGCGTAACATCCGAGCCGGCCTGCGAATTTTTCCGCTGCGCAGATCAGGCTGCGAAACAGCCCGGGATGGAGGTTTCGATAGTTGCTTCGGGCAAAAAAAATCCTGACCGATACCGGCCAGGATTTGAATACTTGGTGGAGAAGAGGAGAATCGAACTCCCGACCTCGTCATTGCGAACGACGCGCTCTCCCAACTGAGCTACTTCCCCGTCGCTGTGCATTCTAACAAAATGCGAGGCGGTTTGCGCGCCGGATCCGATTTTTTTTGAAATTCCGATTCGGGCGGGTGGTCAGGCGCGTGACCATAGCCGGCGACGTTCCGGTCAGTGTCGACGGCAGGCGCAGCGTGGCCCGCGGGGAGCAGGCGCGCGAGGCCGCCTGAAGGCGCGGGCGGGGGCCGGCGATGGCGCGTCAAGATATAATGCCTGGTTAGCTGAATTCATTTTACTGGGCTTTAGGGCTATGACAACCATTCTTGAAGACGTTCCTGCCGGCCAGAAGGTCGGTATCGCTTTTTCCGGCGGGCTCGATACCAGCGCCGCCTTGCTCTGGATGCGCAACAAGGGGGCTATCCCCTACGCGTATACGGCCAATCTCGGCCAGCCCGACGAGCCGGATTACGACGACATCCCGCGCAAAGCCCTGCAGTATGGCGCCAAGGCCGCGCGCCTGGTGGATTGCCGCCCGCAACTGGTGGCCGAGGGCATCGCCGCCTTGCAATGCGGCGCCTTTCATATTTCGACGGCCGGCGTGACGTATTTCAATACCACGCCCATCGGCCGCGCCGTCACCGGCACGATGCTGGTTGCCGCCATGAAGGAAGACGACGTCAATATCTGGGGCGACGGCAGCACCTTCAAGGGCAACGACATCGAGCGCTTCTATCGCTACGGCCTGCTGACCAATCCCGAACTGAAAATCTACAAGCCGTGGCTGGACCAGGCCTTCATCGATGAGCTCGGCGGGCGTTCGGAAATGTCCGAATACATGCGCCAGGCCGGCTTCGACTACAAGATGTCGGCCGAGAAAGCCTATTCCACCGACTCCAATATGCTGGGCGCCACGCATGAAGCCAAAGACCTCGAACAGCTGAATTCCGGCATCAAGATCGTGCAGCCCATTATGGGCGTGGCGTTCTGGCGCGACGAGGTCAAGGTCGAGCGCGAAGAAATCACGGTCCGCTTCGAGGAAGGCCAGCCCGTGGCGCTCAATGGCGTGGAATTCGGCGATAGCGTGGCGCTGCTGCTGGAAGCCAACCGCATAGGCGGGCGCCATGGCCTGGGCATGAGCGACCAGATCGAGAACCGCATCATCGAAGCCAAGAGCCGCGGCATTTATGAGGCTCCGGGCCTGGCCTTGCTCTACATCGCCTACGAGCGGCTGCTGACCGGCATCCACAACGAAGACACCATCGAGCAGTACCGCGACAACGGCCGCAAGCTGGGCCGCCTGCTGTATCAAGGCCGCTGGTTCGATCCGCAATCCATCATGCTGCGCGAGACGGCGCAGCGCTGGGTCGCGCGCGCCATCAGCGGCGAAGTCACGGTCGAATTGCGCCGCGGCAATGACTATTCCATTCTCGATACGCGCTCGGCCAACCTGACCTATAAGCCCGAGCGCCTGACGATGGAGAAGGGCGAATCGACGTTCTCGCCGCGCGACCGCATAGGCCAGCTGACCATGCGCAACCTGGACATCGTCGATACGCGCGAGAAGCTCTTCACCTATGTGAAGGCCGGCTTGCTTGCGCCCGCCGGCAGCGCGCCCCTGCCTCAGTTGAAGGGCAAGAGCGACAAATAATAGTCATTCACGCGATCTGGCCCAGCAGCAGGAATTCCATCAGGGCCTTCTGGACGTGCAGGCGGTTTTCGGCTTCGTCCCACACCACGCTTTGCGGGCCGTCGATGACGTCGCCGGTGACTTCTTCGCCGCGGTGGGCGGGCAGGCAATGCATGAAGACCGCCGCCGGGTCGGCCACCGCCATCATGTCGGCGTCCACGCGCCAGTCCGCGAAGGCTTCGCGGCGCTCGTCGTTCTCGGCCTCATAGCCCATGCTGGTCCAGACATCGGTGGTAACCAGATGGGCGCCTTCGCAGGCCTGCATGGGATCGGCGAATTCCCGCAGCGCGGATGCCGGCGGCTGGCCTATGCGCTGCGCGTCCAGCTGATACCCTTCGGGCGCCGACACATGCAAATGAAAGCCCAGTATTTCCGCCGCCTGTAGCCATGTATAGGCCATGTTGTTGGCGTCGCCTATCCAGGCGACTGTTTTGCCCGCTATGGGGCCCTGGTGCTCGATAAACGTGAAAATATCGGCCAGGATCTGGCAGGGATGGAATTCATTGGTCAGGCCGTTGATCACCGGCACCCGGGAATGGGCGGCAAAGCGTTCAATGCGGGTTTGCTCGAAGGTGCGGATCATGACCAGGTCGACCATGCGCGATATGACGCGCGCGGTGTCTTCTATGGGTTCGGCGCGTCCGAGCTGGGAGTCGCCAGTGGTAAGATGTATGACTGAACCGCCGAGTTGATACATGCCGGCTTCGAACGATACGCGTGTGCGCGTGCTGGCTTTCTCGAACACCATGGCCAGGTTGCGATCGTGCAGGGTATGGTGCGGCTCGTAGCGCTTGAATTTGTTCTTGATGAGACGAGCGCGATCCAGCACGTATTGGATCTCGGTTCTTGATAGGTCGCGAAATTGCAGAAAATGCCGAAGTGGACCTGTTTGCGGTATGGCGCCAGACATAGTAAGCCTTGTTTAAAAGAGCCATCTTACCTTGCAAGATGGCCGTCAGCAAAAACGGTTTGACCGCCGATGGCGGCCGGATTCACAGCTAGTGGCCTGCACCATAGTCGGACAGACCAAATCCAAGTGGCTATCATATACAATTCGCGGCGCAGGGAAGGTTTGGTACCCCTGAAATGGGTACGATTTGTCCGCGGAAATCTATGACTCATCTTGTACAGCAATTGCTTATTCACGGCCTCACACTCGAAGGCCAGCGTTTTCGTCCCAGCGATTGGGCCGAACGCCTTGCCGGTGTGCTGTCGCAGTTTCGTCCGGCCGGCTCTTGCGGCGGGCACAATACCTACTCGCCTTATGTAGTGCCCATCGTATCCAATGGCATCCGCTGCGTGGTCGTGGACAAGCGCTTGCGCGAACTCGAGCCGCTGGCCTGGAAATTCGTTTGCGACTTCGCCGCCGACAACCACTTGCAGGTCACCGAGCAGGAAACCCAGGTTCCCTGAAGCCGGCCAGCCGGCTTGCGCCGGATCAGCCTGGCTGCCGTTCCATGATCAGTTCCACGCGCCGGTTGCTTGCGCGACCTTCGGGCGTCGCGTTGTCGGCCAGCGGCCGCGTGTCGGCGTTGCCGACGGCCCGCAGCCGGGCGCTGGCGACGCCGTTGGCCTCCAGGTAGCGCACGACGCTGCCCGCCCGCGACCCCGACAGTTCCCAGTTCGACGGATAGCGGCGATTGCGCAGCATAGGCACCGAGTCGGTATGGCCCTCTACGGTAATCCTGTAGTCGACGCCGTTGAATACAGGAATCAGGCGCTTGAGCACGGCCAGGCCAGCCAGGCTCAGGTCGGCCTGCCCGGAACTGAACAGGATTTCACTATTGATGCGAAAGCTCACCGATTTTTCATTGACGATGACGTCGATATCGTCGCCCAGCTCGCCCAAGGGCAGGCCCGCGAGCATGTCCCGGGCACTGGTGCCGGGCATCGGTTCGGGCATCGGTTCAGGCATCGGTTCAGGCATCGGTTCAGGCATCGGTTCAGGCATCGGTTCAGGCATCGGTTCAGGCATCGGCGCCGCCCCTGCCGCGTCTTCATGTGGCGGCGCGCTTTGCGCCAGCGCGCCGGCTTGCGGCGCGGTATCCGCGGCAACATCGTCCGGCGGCGCATCGCCGGGCCGCTCCGGGCCCGGCGCAGGCGCCTGGTGCTCGTGGTGTATGCCGATTTCGGGCAGCAAGCCGTTGCCGGCCGGAAGCAGGCCTATGTCGGCCGGAGCGATAGGGCTGACGCGGGTTGCGGGGATGCCCGGGCCGGGCGGGATCAGGACTATCCTGGCCGGGGCGTCGCCGGGCGCCTGCCGCGGGCTGTGCGCGCTGCCTTTGCCGGCGAATGACAGCATGACCACCAGCAGGACCAGGAGCAGCGTCATCACGTCCAGGTAGGTGGTGAACCAGCCTTCGTCCTCATGGATCTGCGTAGGCTGCACATGCCACTGCCTCTGGTCGGGCTTGACGCGGCTGCGGATGTTCGCCTTGCGCGCCGCGGCCAGCTCCGCCTCGAGTTCGCGCTGGCGCGCGGCGAGGCGCGCCAAGGGGTTGCCTCCTTTATCATTGATCATGGGCTTGCCCCCTCAGGACTCGGCCTCGGCCTGCAGGCGCCGGCTGCTGCCGTCGTTGATCTCGTCCTGGTACTCGGCCATGAAGGATTTGAGCGTTTCGCGCATCAGCGTCGGGCTGCGCTTCTGGCACATCATGGAGATGCCTTGCAGCACCATGTTCATCAGTTCCACGCGCTGTTCGGTGCGGCGCTCCAGCTTCACAGCCACTGGCTTGAACAGCAGGTTGGCAAGCAGCACGCCATAGAATGTCGTCATGAGCGCCAGCGCCATGTGCTTGCCTATGGACGCCATGTCGCCATCGCCGAGCAGGAACAGCAGATTCACCAGCCCGATGAGGGTGCCGACCATGCCGAAGGCCGGCGCATAGTTGGCCATCATCCGGAACAGCTGGGCCTCGGCGTGTTCCTTGGCGCGCAGCCGCGAAATACGCCATTGCAGCAGGTCGAGGATGTCCTCTTCCGGGGTCATGTCGATGACCAGTTGCACGCCGGTCTTGAGAAAGGGGTTCGAGACGCCTTCCAGGGCCTCTTCCACCGCCCGTATATTGCCCTTCATCCATATCCGTGAAATGGCGACCAGGTCCTCGATGTCGTGCGCGGTATACAGGCGCTCATTGCGGATGACCGTGCGGATCAGGCCGAAGATGCGCACCACTTCGCTCAGAGGATAGCTGATGAAGGTGGCCGCCATGGTCCCCACCAGGACGATGGCCAGGCTGGGCAAGTCCACGAACAGGCCGGGATCCTCGGCGGAAAAAAACAGCACGACGCCCAGGAGAAGGACGCTGGCGGCGATGCCTATCAGTGTGGAGGGGTTCATGAGGCGCATTGTCGCATGGGCCTACAGCGGCGGTATGGGAGTCAGCACTTTGCCAGTGGCCATGTAAGCCTCGACGTTGTCCACGACCAGGTCGGCCATGGCCCTGCGGGTTTCCGTGGTGGCGCTGGCAATGTGGGGAGCGATCACCACATTGTCCAGGGTCTTGAGCGCGTCCGGCACATGAGGTTCCGACTCATAGACATCCAGGCCGGCGCCGCCCAGCTCGCCGCCGGCCAGGGCGTCGACCAGGGCCTTTTCGTCGACCACCGAGCCGCGCGAAATATTGACGAGTATGCCTTCAGGCCCCAGCGCCTGCAGCACCTGCCGGTCGACCAGATGGTGGGTGGAGGCGCCGCCCACTGTGGCGATGACCAGAAAATCGGCCCAGGCGGCCAGCCCGGCCAGCGACGCTTCGTAGGGCAGATCGACATCGCTGCGCTGGCGGCGGTTATGGTAGCGGATTTCCATGTTGAAGCCCGCGGCGCGCTGCGCGATGGCCATCCCTATGCGGCCCAGCCCGACGATGCCGAGCTTCTTGTGGCTGACCTTGACGCCCAGCGGGAATTTGGCGTCGCCGCCCCACTGGTTGGCGCGCACGTAGCGGTCGGCCTGGCCCAGCCTGCGCGCCGTGGCCAGCAGCAATCCCAGGGCAAGATCCGCCACGCAGTCGTTGAGCACATCGGGCGTGTTGCTGACCTGTATGCCTTTTTGCTGGGCATGCTTGACGTCTATGGCGTCGTAGCCCACGCCATTGCTGCAAATGGCGCGCAGATTGGGCAGCCGGTCTATGAGTTCGGCGCGGGTGGGCGTCATGGCGTTGGTGACCAGGACGGTGATGTCATTGCTCCTGGCGGCTATCACCGCATCAGGTTCGGATTCTTTCCAGAGCTCGATGACATCGAAATGCGTGGCCAGCGGTGGATGGGCGTCGGAAAAGGGCAGGGGAAGCAACTGCAGCAGGGCAGGTTTCGCTGTGGACATTGATGCCTCGTTGGTCGGTTATGGAATTCTTGTGCAAACCGCACTATACCGCAGACGCCGCCAACGAAAAACGGGACGCGCAGGCGTCCCGTTTGAGTCGAGCCTTGGCTCGTGTACTGCTTTGCCGACTAAACCATTACAGTAATCAGGCTAAGGCTTTGACCGCAGCGGCAAGGCGGCTCTTGTGGCGAGCGGCCTTGTTTTTATGAATGATGTTCTTGTCGGCCACGCGGTCGATGATGCTCGTCGTTTTCTGGAAAACTTCGGCGGCCGCGGCTTTGTCGCCGGCTTCGATGGCTTGGCGCACGCGCTTGATCGAAGTGCGCAGCATGGAGCGCAGGCTGGCGTTGTGTTTGTTGCGCTCAACCGATTGGCGAGCGCGTTTGCGGGCTTGGGCGGTATTGGCCATAGTGTTGCGTATCCGTTTTTCTGTTAGCTGTCAGGTTTGATCGGCAAAGACGGCTATTCTATATCACTTGTGCCGACGTGTAAAGTCAATAGGCCTGAACCCGCACACGAGCAGAACGGCGAAATAGACCAGCGCGGCGGCCAGCATCACGCCTCCCAGCCATAGCACGCGCTGGCCGGGATGCGCCCCCAGGGCCACCCAGTCGAGCCGCTGGTCCGCCGTCCACAGCACCGCGGACAGGGCGGCGAGGGCGGGAAGGATCTTGAACCCGAAACGTATCCAGCCCGGGCCGGGTTCATAGAGCTTGCGCCGGCGCAGCAGGACGACCAGCAGCAGGGCGTTGACGCTGGCCCCCAGTCCGATGGACAGCGCCAGGCCGGCATGGGCGTAGCGCGGCACGAAGGCCAGGTTGAAGAGCTGCGTGAGGATAAGGACGAAAACCGCGATCTTCACCGGCGTGCGTATGTCCTGCTTGGCGTAAAAGCCGGGAGCCAGGATCTTGATCGCCAGCAGGCCGATCAGGCCGGCGGCATAGGCCATGACCGCGAGCCGCGTCTGCATGACATCGTGCCCGCTGAATGCGCCATAGTTGAACAAGGTGGCCACCAGCCCGTCGGCCAGCAAGGCCAGCCCCAGCGCGGCCGGCAGGCCCAGCAGGAACACCAGGCGCAGCCCCCAGTCCAGCAGGGCGCTATAGGCGGCGTGGTCCTGGCGCGCATGGGCGGCCGACAGGCTGGGCAGCAGCACGGTGCCCAGGGCGACGCCCAGCAGGGCGGTGGGAAATTCCATCAGCCGGTCGGCGAACGACAGCCAGGTGACGCTCCCGGGGGCCAGCCAGGTGGCGATATTGGTATTGATCAGCAGCGATATCTGGGCCACCGACACGCCCATGATGGCTGGCAGCATCTGGCGCATGATGCGCCTTACGACGGGATCGTGCCAGGCGGTCCGCAGCCTGGGCGAATAGCGCGGCAGCAGGCCCAGCCTGGCCAGGGCCAGCCATTGCACCAGCAATTGTGCCACGCCGCCTATCATGACGCCGGCGGCGAGCGCGTAGATGGGCGTCTGGAAATAAGGCGTCAGGAACAGGCTGGCGCCTATCATCGCGGCGTTGAGCAATACCGGCGTGAAGGCGGGTATGGCGTAGCGGCTCCAGGTATTGAGCACGCCCGATGCGAAGGCCACCAGCGACATGCAGATGATGTAGGGGAACATCAGCCGCGTCATCCAGACCGCCGCATTGAATTCGGTCTGCTTTGCGGCGCTGCGCATGCCGCTGGCCATGGCGCTGACGACCCATGGCGTGGCGACGATGCCGGCCAGGGTAATGACCATCAGTGCGGCGGTCAGCAGCAGGGCGACGCGGTCCAGCAGCACCCGCACTTCTTCGGTCGAGCGGGTGCTGCGCACCTGCCCGAGTATCGGCACGAAGGCTTGCGAGAACGCGCCTTCGGCAAACAGGCGCCGCAGCAGGTTGGGAATGCGAAACGCCACCCAGAAGGCGTCGGTCAGCGGGCCGGCGCCAAACGCGCTGGCGATCAGGATGTCGCGCACCAGGCCTGTGATGCGGGAAAACAGCGTAAAGCTGCTGACCGTGGCGGCCGACCTAAGCAGGCTCATGGATACGATCGATTATTTCGGGGCCATGCGTATGGCGCCGTCCAGACGGATGGTTTCGCCATTGATCATTTCATTGGTGATGATGCTGTTGACCAGCTTGGCGTAGTCTTCCGGACGGCCCAGGCGCGAGGGGAAGGGAATGCTCGCGGCCAGCGAGTCCTGCACTTCCTGGGGCATGCCGAAGACCATGGGCGTGCCGAAAATGCCGGGAGCGATGGTGACGCAGCGGATGCCGGCCTTGGCCAGGTCGCGCGCGACCGGCAAGGTCATGCCGACCACGCCCGCCTTGGACGCGGCATAGGCGGCCTGGCCGATCTGCCCGTCGTAAGCCGCCACCGATGCCGTGTTGATCAGCACGCCGCGTTCGCCGGTGGGCTCCGGCGCATTCTCGCTCATGGCCGCCGCGGCCAGGCGCGACATGTTGAAGGTGCCGACCAGATTGATCATGACGACCTTCTGGAACAGGTCCAGCGCATGCGGCCCGTTCTTGCCCACGATGCGGGAGGCGGGCGCCACGCCGGCGCAGTTCACCAGGCCGAACAGGGCGCCGGCTTTCAGGGCCGCGGCGACAACGGCCTGGCCGTCGGCTTCCTGGGTGACGTCGCAGTGCACATAAGCCTGGCCCAGTTCCGCCGCGAGTTGCTCGCCGGCCTCGTCCTGCACGTCGGCCAATACGACCTTGGCGCCTTCGGCCACCAGCATGCGCGCCGTGCCCGCGCCCAAGCCCGATGCGCCACCGGTGATGATGAATACCTTGTTCTTTATTTCCATGTCTGGTCTCTGCTGGTTTTTATTGATAACTTGATGAGCGGCGCCCTGGCGCCCGGGCGGCCCGGTCCGCTTGCGCGCCCTGGCGCGAAAGCGTGCAGCGGCTCTGCGCAATATGGGCCCAATGGCCGGTTTCGCGCCAGGGCGCTTGACTGGCTCTGAAGCGCCGCCCGGTCCGGCAGGGGCCGGACAGCGATTCAAACGCCCCGGTGCCTCAGGCTTCGAGCGCCTGGAATACGCGTTCCTTGATCTCGTCCACGGTTCCCAGCCCCGACAACTGGCGGTAGGCCGGAGCGTCGGCGGCGCCGGACTCGGCCCATTCGGAGTAATAGTCGACCAGCGGACGGGTCTGGTCGCGGTATACGGACAGGCGATGGCTCACAGTTTCTTCGCGGTCATCATCGCGCTGCACCAGGGGCTCCCCGGTAATGTCGTCGATCCCGGGCGTCCTGGGCGGATTGAACTTGGTGTGGTAGCTGCGTCCGCTGGCGGGATGCACGCGCCGCCCGCTCATGCGTTCAATGATGTTTTCCTCGGGAACCACGATCTCGACCACGAAATCCAGCGGAATCTTGGCATGCTTGAGGGCATCGGCCTGGGGAATGGTGCGCGGAAAGCCGTCGAACAAATAGCCGTGCTGGCAATCGGGCTGCTGCAGGCGGTCGCGCACCAGGCCGATAATGATGTCGTCGGACACCAGGCCGCCTGTATCCATGATTTTCTTGGCCTCGAGGCCTAAGGGCGTCCGGGCCTTGACCGCAGCGCGCAGCATATCGCCGGTGGAAATCTGGGGGATGCCAAATTTTTCGGTAATGAATGCTGCCTGGGTACCTTTACCCGCACCGGGTGGACCGAGCAGTATCAGTCGCATGAATTCCTCCTGAGTTTCGTTTTTCTAACTTTTTCCGATTATGCCGCAATGCAGCAATTTTTGCACGGACTAGGGTCTATTCCTCGCCGCGGAATCAGCGAATTGGAAGACGATTTATAACCGATTTACAAAGCTTTCGCGTACCCGGGCCAGATCGTCGGCCGTATCGACGCCCGCCGCCGGGTGCGCGGCGGCAATGTGCACGGCGATGGCATAGCCATTTTCCAGCGCGCGCAATTGCTCCAGCGATTCGAATGATTCCAGCGGCCCGACGGGCAGTGAGGAGTAGCGCTCCAGGAAGTCCACGCGATAGGCATATAGTCCGATATGGTGCAGGGCGGGAAGGCCGCCGGCCAGGCGCTGCCCGCCGTCGGCCAGGGCGTCGCGCGCCCATGGGATCGGCGCGCGCGAAAAATACAGGGCGCGCTGCTGGCGGGTGCACACGACTTTGACGACATTCGGGTTGAACAGCGAACGGGCGTCGAGTATGGGCGTGGCGCAAGTGGCGATGGCCGCGTCGGGCTGGCCGGCAAGCAGTTGCGCCACCTGGTTGATCAGCCGAGGGTCGATCAAGGGTTCATCGCCCTGGACATTGACCACGATAGCCCCGGGGGCCAGCGCCAGCTGGCGGGCCACTTCGGCCAGGCGGTCGGTGCCCGTGGGGTGGTCGGCGCGCGTGAGCAGGGCCTCGAAGCCATGCTTCTGGACCGCGGCCTGGATGCGGGCATCGTCGGTGGCGACCACCACGCGCGTGGCGCCCGACAGCGCCGCCCGCTCCGCCGTGCGCACCACCATGGGTTTGCCGGCGATATCCAGCAGCGGCTTGTCGGGCAGGCGGGTCGAGGCGGCGCGCGCCGGAATGACAGCGATGAAGCTCATGGGGCTCAGGCGGGGCTGGAGCTGGACGCGCCGGGTGGCAGTTCGCGGGCTTCGTTCTCGAGCATGACGGGGATGCCGTCCTTGATGGGAAAGGCCAGCCTGTCGGCCCGGCAGATCAGTTCCTGCTGTTCGCGGTCGTGCTGCAAGGGGCCCTTGCACAGCGGGCAGACCAGTATTTCAAGCAGGCGGGATTCCATGCGCGGCTCCAGAGAATCAAAGAATTAAAAGACAGAGTTTAATGCCTGCCGGCCCGGGCGGCCATGGCGGCTTTTTTCTGCGCGATGACGCGCAGCAACTGGTCGGCAAGGGTTATCCAGCCCGGGTCGGAAAATCGGGGGGATGCGTGCACGACCCACAGCCTCGGGTCGTTGAAGCGTTCGCACTTTACGGCATCCTTCGCGGTGATCAGGATATGGGGCGACAGCAGGACCTGGAATGGCTCGCCCTCGTAAGCATCGTGGTCCGGCAGCCCGACGGTATGCGCCAGTTCCAGGCCCGCCGCCCTGAGCATGGAAAAAAACCGCTCGGGCTGGCCGATGGCCGCCACGGCGCTGACGGATTCCGCGCCATAGCGCGCCAGCCATGCCGGCCAGTCCAGCGCCTGCCCGGTGCTCAGCTGGACGACCGTGGCGGGCGCCAGGCGCATGCTCAACTGGTGCGCCAATGTGGCAATCGGGGCGGGGTCCGGCTGCCCGTCCTGCAGATTGGTGATCACGTAGTCGACCGACTGCAGCCGGCTGGCCGGTTCGCGCAAAGGGCCGGCCGGCAGCACCCGGCCATTTCCGATGCCGCGCGCGTCCTGCACCACGATTTCCAGGTCGCGCCCGAGCGCCAGGTGCTGCAGGCCGTCGTCGGCGATGACCACATCGACATCGGGATAGCTTTTTTGCAGCTTCTTGAGCGCCAATGCGCGGTTCGGATGCACGGCTATCGGCGCCTGCGTCGCCTGGGCGATGAGCGCCGGCTCATCGCCGAATTCGCCGGCGGCCAGTTTCCCCCGGCCCGACCTGGCCTGCTCGCCCATCTTGACCCCGTAGCCGCGGCTGATGACGCCCGGGTGCCAGCCGCGTTCCCGCAGGGCTTGCACCAGCGCGATGACGACGGGCGTTTTACCCGTTCCCCCCAGGTAGATGTTGCCGACCACCACCACGGGAAGGCGGCTGTGATGCGCGAGGCCGGGTTGCCGCAGGTAGCGCCCATGCTTGTAGGCTATTGCCGCCAGCACGGGCCAGGATAGCGGCAATAGCAGGGCGCTGGCCAGGCCCTTGCGCTGCCAGGCCGCATGGACGGCCCTGCTTACGGGGACGGGTATTTTCACGGCGGGCTCTGGGTGGCGAAATTGACGCGCGATATGCCGGCCAGGCGCGCCGCTTCCATGATGCGCACCACCGATTCGTGTGTCGTCTGGGCGTCGGCATTGATGACCAGAATCGCTTCTTTCCGGTCGCCGGCGGCATTGCGCAAGGCTTGCGCGATTTCCGCGCTGGTGGTGTCCGGCAAGAGCTGGCCATTGAGCGCATACAGGCCTTCCTGGCTGATGGCCATGTTCAGCGCATCGATCTCGGCCGCATCGGCCCTGGCCTCGGGCAAGGCGACCTTCAACTGGCTGTAGCGGGTGAAAGAGGTCGTGGCCGCCAGGAAAATCAGTATGACCAGCAATACGTCGATCAAGGGGATCAGGTTGATCTCCGGCTCGTCATCGCTTTGCGGGCGCCGGAAGTTCATTGCGCGGCTCCGCGGCCGATCAGGCGGTTCAGGACATTGGCTTCGCGTTCCATCTGGTGCAGGAAGTGATCGACCCGCGAGCGGAAGTAGCGGTGGAAGATCAATGCGGGAATGGCGATGATGATGCCGAAGCCGGTGTTGTACAGGGCTATCGAAATGCCGCGCGCCAACTGCGCCGGGTCGCCGCCGGCCGGATTATAGGAGCCGAAAATCTCTATCATGCCGACCACCGTGCCGAACAGACCCATCAGCGGCGCGACGACCGCAATGGTGGCCAGGGCCGGCAAGTAGCGGTTCAGGCGGTGCGCCACATCCTTGCCGACGTCTTCGATGGCGGCCAGGCGATAGACGTTCGATTCATTGCGATTGACCAGCACTTCGGCCAGGACGCGTCCCAGCGGAGAATTGCCGGCCAGGCGCAGCACCGCTTCCGGGTTATCGTTCTTCTGGCGCAGGAGCTCCAGCACCTGCCCTGGAAGGCGGCGGGGGAATACCTGCTTGCTGCGCAAAGACAGAAACCGTTCGATAATCAGCGCGAGGCCAAGAACGGAGGTGGCGACCAGCAGCCAGATGGGCCAGCCTGCGGCATGAATGATTTCGAGCAAAGTTGTCTCCGTTCGGGGTTTGCGTAGTATGGCATTTTACAATCGATATGCTGCTAGCCGTCGGCTTGCGATGCGCTCCGCCAAATGGCCATCGAGGCTGCCTGAAAGCGGCTTGGATCTTAAGCTGGCGAAGGCGATGCCCGCCAAACGTAGTAAAAGCCTCAAAAATCTAGGCTAAATGGCGTGTGGCGGGGCTTTCCGAAGGGTATCCACAGAATCTGTGGATAATTATGTGTATAACTCTACGGACAGCCGCTATTTGAGAGCTCTTGAGGTTCAATGGCTAATTTCCGCTCATGGGCCGGATTTTTATATTGTTGTTATTAATCAATGTGTTGTGAGCTTAATCTAAAGCGGTTTTTGATCTATGGGTGGGATTGGGTTGATATTTCACCAATTTGACAAAATGATTTTCTCTGTGGACAGAACTTAAATCAGATGGGAATTTTTATGGATTCAGGCAGCCTGGAACTCGCAAATGACGGCATCTGGACGGTAAGCCAGCTAAATCGCCGGGTAGGGCAATTGCTGGAGAGCCATTTCTCCCGCATTTGGGTAAGGGGCGAAATCTCCAATTTCACGCAGGCGGCTTCCGGTCATTGGTATTTTTCCATCAAGGACGAAGGCGCAACGGTGCGGGCCGTCATGTTTCGCGGCCGGGCCCAGGCGACTGGCTTCGTTCCCAAGCCGGGCGAGCGATTCGAATTCCGCGTCAATGTCACGCTGTATGAGCCGCGCGGCGACTATCAACTCCAGGTGGAAAGCATGCGGCGCGCCGGCCGGGGCGACTTGCACGAAGCGTTTCTGCTGCTCAAGGAGAAGCTGGCCGCCGAAGGCCTGTTCGACCCCGCCCGCAAGCGCCAGATCACCGCCATGCCGCGCGCCGTGGGCGTGGTGACATCGATGGCGGCGGCCGCGTTGCGCGACGTGCTGACGGCGCTGGCGCGCCGCGCTCCGCATGTCCCGGTCATCGTCTATCCCGCGCCGGTGCAGGGCCTGGATGCCGCCGGCAAGCTGGTCCAGGCGCTGAGGGGCGCCATTGCGCGCAACGAGGTCGATACGCTGCTGCTGGTGCGCGGCGGCGGCAGCCTGGAGGACTTGTGGAGCTTCAATGATGAGGCGCTGGCGCGAACCATAGTCGCCAGCCCCATTCCCGTCATCAGCGGGGTGGGCCACGAGACCGATTTTACGATTGCCGATTTCGTGGCCGACTTGCGCGCGCCTACGCCTACGGCGGCCGCCGAATTGTGCTGCCGCACGCGGCAAACCTGCCTGAACCAGCTGGACGCGGCGTTCGGCGCCCTGAGCACGCAGCATCACCGCCTGCTGGAGCGCGCGGCCTTGCGGCTGGACCGCGCGGTGGCGTCCCTGGTCTCGCCGCAGCAGCGATTGCAGCAGCAAAACGAGCGCCTGCAGGTTCTGAAAAGCCGCCTGGCCCGCGCCGCCTCCAGTCCGCAGGACCGTCACAGGGCCCGCCTGGCCTTGATCAGGGCCAAGCTGGTCCATGCCGAGCCTCGGCTCCCCGAACTGCGCAGCGCGCTGGCCCGCCAGGAGCAGCGCCTTTCCAGTTCGGCGCAGCACCACCTGCAGCGCCAGCGCCAGCGCCTGGCCGCCGCGGCGCAGACCCTGGAGGCGCTGAGCCCGCGAAATATCCTTGGGCGCGGCTATGCGATAGTGCGCAACGACGAAGGGAAAATCATAAAAAATGCGTTAGACTTGAGCATAGGCGAACAGCTTGGTGTTGAGCTGGGTCAAGGCAGTGCGCGTGTCAGTGTGCTACAGGCGCATGCCTTGCTGTGAACCCGGCGCTTGCAAGCCAAGCGCGCTACATGCACTTTTTACTGGCATTCCGACTGGTTTTTTTTAAGGAATTGAACATGGCTTTTACGCTTCCCCCGCTACCTTACCCCCTCGACGCTCTGGCTCCCCATATTTCCAAGGAAACCCTCGAGTTTCACTATGGCAAGCATCACCAGACCTACGTCACCAACCTGAACAATCTGATTGCCGGCACTGAATTCGAATCGGCTTCCCTGGAAGACATCGTCAAGAAGTCCTCCGGCGGCGTTTTCAACAACGCGGCGCAGGTGTGGAATCACACGTTTTACTGGAACAGTCTTTCGCCCAAAGGCGGCGGCGCGCCCACTGGCGCCTTGCTTGAGGCCATCAACGCCAAGTGGGGCGGCGTCGACGCCTTCAAGGAAGCATTCAATAAGTCGGCCGCCGGCAATTTCGGTTCGGGCTGGACATGGCTGGTCAAGAAATCCGACGGCTCGGTGGACATCGTGAACACCAGCAATGCGGCAACGCCCATCACCACGTCCGACGTTCCCCTGCTGACCTGTGATGTCTGGGAACACGCCTACTACATCGATTACCGCAACGCCCGTCCCAAGTACCTGGAGAATTTCTGGAACCTGGTGAACTGGGAATTCGCCGCGGCCAACCTCGGCTAAGTCTGCCTGGTTCGCATGCGCAGGCGCGCATCGCCTGTTTCCAACCCCCGGCTTTCGGGGGTTTTGCTTTTTGCCATGGACCCAAGCGACCATGCCGTGGACGGCTCGCCGTCGAACGCAAAGACGCCGCGGGGGAATGGGCTAAGATAAACCGTTGCCGCGCCGCTTATGGTTTGCGCCGGCCGTGAGCCATACGACTTCCAGCTATTCTCTTTTCTTGATTCCCGGGTTTAACATGACAACTCAAGCTTTCATTTGCGATGCTGTTCGCACACCCTTCGGCCGCTATGGCGGCGCTCTTGCCTCGGTGCGCGCCGACGATCTCGCGGCGGTGCCCCTCAAGGCCCTGATGCAGCGCAATCCCGATGTGGACTGGGCCCGGCTGGATGACACTTTGTTCGGCTGCGCCAACCAGGCGGGGGAGGACAATCGCAATGTGGCCCATATGGCTACTTTGCTGGCGGGCTTGCCAGCCGAAGTCCCGGGGGCCACCATCAACCGCCTGTGCGGGTCTGGGCTGGACGCCTTAGGCTCCGCGGCGCGCGCCATTCGTTCCGGCGACGTGCAGTTCGTCCTGGCGGGCGGCGTGGAAAGCATGAGCCGCGCTCCCTTTGTCATGGGCAAGGCCGAAACCGCTTTTTCGCGCAGCGCTGCCGTGTTCGACACGACCATAGGCTGGCGCTTCGTCAACAAATTGATGAAAGCGCAGTATGGCGTGGATTCCATGCCCGAGACGGCCGAAAACGTTGCCGATCAATTCAAGGTGTCGCGCGCCGACCAGGACCTCTTCGCCCTGGCCAGCCAGACCAAAACCGCTGCCGCTCAATCGGCCGGCGTTTTCCAGTCCGAAATCGTTCCCGTCCTGATCGCCCAGAAAAAAGGCGAGCCTATCGCGGTGGATGCCGACGAGCATCCGCGCCAGACCACGCTGGAAAGCCTGGCGCGGCTCAAGCCGGTGGTGCGTCCCGATGGCACGGTCACCGCGGGCAATGCGTCCGGCGTGAATGACGGCGCCTGCGGCTTGCTGGTCGCGTCCGAATCCATGGCCCGCGCCCAGGGCCTGACGCCTCGCGCGCGGGTGGTGGCGATGGCCACCGCCGGCGTCGAACCGCGCATCATGGGCATAGGCCCCGCGCCGGCCACGCAAAAGGTGCTGGCGCTGGCGGGACTGACGCTGGATCAGATGGATGTCATCGAGCTGAACGAAGCTTTTGCGGCGCAGGGCCTGGCGGTGCTGCGCCTGCTGGGGCTGGACGACGATGATCCGCGGGTCAACCCGAATGGCGGCGCGATCGCCCTGGGGCATCCTTTGGGCGCGAGCGGCGCCCGGCTGGCGATCACGGCCGTCAACCAACTGCACCGCACGGGCGGGCGCTATGCGCTGTGCACGATGTGCATAGGGGTGGGGCAGGGGATCGCGGTCATTCTCGAGCGCGTGTAAGAAAGAAAGCGGCGCCGGGATCCCGCCGCGCGGCGCGCTCCTAGCGGCTCCCGCCCGGCAGGTTCGCCACCCTGGCGCCGGCTTGCACCTGATGCCGCTTGAACCACCCCTGTTCCATTTCCAGCGCATAGACGACAGGCCCGGACGGGCAGTGGCCCTCCAGGCTGAGCGGTTCCATGTCGGCGACATTCACGATGACGCCCTGCGCGTCGATAAAGGCTATCGACAGCGGCAGGAGCGTGTTTTTCATCCAGAAGCACGGCATGCCCGCGTCGTCGAATACGAACAGCATGCCATGGTCGGGCGGCAGCGACTGGCGCTGCATCAGGCCATAGGACCGGCTCTCGTCGGTCGCGGCTATTTCGGCGTTCACGGCGTGCTTGCCTACCATCAGTTGCGCCGTTGGCAGCAGCATGCTTTGCGCCCGGGCTGGCAGGGGCCCGAAGGCCAGGAGCAGCGCCATCAGGAAGATACCAAAAAAAACAGGGCGTGCAAGCCCTGTATGCGGATAAAATTTATACATTGTTATTGAAAGCAAACCCAGTTGTTGCGTGCGATCAGGCAGCCGTAATATTGAGTGCTTGTTTGCCTTTTGGGCCCTGAGCAATTTCAAAAGCGACCTTCTGCCCTTCTTTGAGGGTTTTGAAGCCGTTCATTTGGATGGATGAAAAGTGCGCGAAAAGGTCTTCGCCCCCATTGTCGGGGGTAATAAAGCCGAAACCTTTAGCATCGTTGAACCATTTGACGGTTCCTGTCAGCTTTTGGGTATCCCCTGGTGCAGAGGTTGCGGTTGTGTCAGACATACGGACTGCCTCTCGACTATAGTGTAAGGTTGAAACTCGACTACAAGGGTTAGCTTTAGCCTACGTATTCTGCTTGCCAACGATACTCCCCGAGCAGTCAGAATACTATGATAATGCGCAATTTATCCTTACCTAGTCAACTATGGAAACCACTAGTATTGTCATGGCTACTCAAATCGAAAACCAACGCGATACGGTTCTGGATCGTCAAGCCGCCAAACTCGCGCCGCCTCCTCTGTACCAGGTGGTGCTGTTGAACGACGACTACACCCCCATGGATTTCGTCGTCGGTGTGCTGCAGCGTATATTTGGCAAGAGCGAGGACGAGGCGGCACGCATCATGCTGAAAGTGCATCACGAAGGGCGCGGCGTGTGCGGGGTATATCCGCGCGACATCGCGGCCACCCGCGTCGAGATGGTGCGCCAGCTGGCGCACGCCCGCCAGCACCCTTTGCAGTGCGTCATGGAACCGGCCCCGGATGCCTAGCCGCCGCCTTTGTTTCACGCGGCTTGCATCGCGCCCGCGCAATCCGTAAAAAGTACGGGTATAGTAAGGTCATCGGCTTTTTTGATGCTGGCCGGTAACACTGAGATGACTCTTTTATTAATGTTGATACGCAAGGTCGATTTAGTCATAGAATAGGATTTATCGAATTGTTTGTCCGCTCCGATATGTAATGGAGGAAGCGTGATTTCCGAAGAACTTGAAGTCAGCCTGCATATGGCCTTTGTCGAGGCCCGCACAGCGCGACATGAATTTATTACGGTAGAGCACCTGCTGCTCTCCCTGCTCGACAACGCCGCCGCTGCCGAGGTGCTACGCGCCTGCTCGGCCAATATTGACGTCTTGCGCCAGGAACTGCGCAAGTTCATCAACGAAAATACACCGGTATTCCCAGGCGAAGACGAAGTCGACACGCAGCCCACCCTGGGCTTCCAGCGCGTCATCCAGCGCGCCATCATGCATGTGTCGTCGGGCAACTCCAACAAGAATACCGTCACGGGCGCGAACGTGCTGGTCGCCATGTACGGCGAAAAAGACTCCCACGCGGTGTACTTCCTGCAGCAGCAGGGCGTCACGCGCCTGGACGTGGTCAATTTCCTGTCGCATGGCATCACGAAACTCAACGAGGAATCCGTCCCGGAACCCGCCAAGGCACAGGCTATGGAAGCCGAACCCAAATCCGACCAGCAAAAATCGCCGCTCGAACTCTATGCCACCGACCTCAACGCCGAAGCGCGCCAGGGCCGTATCGATCCCCTGATCGGGCGCGAGCACGAAGTCGAGCGCGTCATCCAGGTCTTGTGCCGGCGCCGCAAGAACAATCCTCTGCTGGTGGGCGAGGCCGGCGTGGGCAAGACGGCCATAGCCGAAGGGCTCGCATGGCGCATCACCAAGGGCGATGTCCCCGAAATCCTGGCCGACTCCGAAGTCTATGCGCTCGATATGGGCGCCTTGCTGGCCGGCACCAAGTATCGCGGCGATTTCGAGCAGCGGCTCAAGGGCGTGCTCAAGTCGCTCAAGGACAATAGCCACGCCATTCTGTTCATCGATGAAATCCATACCCTCATCGGCGCCGGTTCCGCGTCGGGCGGCACGCTTGACGCTTCCAACCTGCTCAAGCCCGCCTTGTCGTCGGGCCAGCTCAAGTGTATGGGCGCGACCACCTATAATGAGTATCGCGGCATCTTTGAGAAAGACCACGCCTTGTCGCGCCGCTTCCAGAAAATCGATGTGGCCGAGCCCACCGTCGAGCAGACCATCCAGATTCTGCGCGGCCTGAAAGTCCACTTCGAGGCCCACCACGGCGTGCGTTATTCGGCGGCGGCCATCACGGCCGCGGCCGAACTCGCGGCCCGCCACATCAATGACCGCTTCCTGCCCGACAAGGCCATCGATGTCATCGACGAGGCCGGCGCCGCGCAGCGGCTGTTGCCGCGCTCGCGCCAGAAGAAAGTCATAGGCAAGGCCGAAGTGCAGGCCACGGTCGCCAAGATCGCGCGCATTCCGCCGCAAAGCGTGTCCAACGACGACCGCAACAAGCTGGCGACGCTCGAACGCGACCTGAAAACGGTGGTCTTCGGCCAGGATGCCGCCATCGAAGCCCTGTCCGCCGCCATAAAAATGGCGCGCTCCGGGCTGGGCCGCCCCGACAAGCCCATAGGCTCCTTCCTGTTTTCAGGGCCCACCGGCGTCGGCAAAACCGAAGTCGCGCGCCAGTTGGCCTTTGTCCTGGGCATCGAGCTGCTGCGCTTCGATATGTCCGAGTACATGGAACGCCATACGGTGTCGCGCCTCATTGGCGCGCCCCCGGGCTACGTGGGTTTCGACCAGGGCGGCCTGCTTACCGAGGCCATCAGCAAGCAGCCGCATTGCGTCCTGCTGCTGGACGAAATCGAAAAAGCCCACCCGGACGTATACAACATCCTGCTCCAGGTCATGGATCACGGCACGCTGACCGACAACAACGGCCGCAAATCGGACTTCCGCAATGTGATCCTGGTGATGACCACCAACGCCGGGGCCGAAGCGCTCAACCGCAGCACCATAGGCTTTGCCGCGCCGGCCCGCACGGGCGATGAAATGGCCGACATCAAGCGCCTGTTCACGCCCGAATTCCGCAACCGCCTGGATGCCATCATCGGCTTCACGCCGCTGTCGCGCGACATCATCATGCGGGTGGTCGACAAGTTCCTCATGCAGCTCGAAGACCAGTTGCACGAGAAGCGGGTCGAGGTGGTGTTTTCGCAGGAATTGCGCGAGCACCTCGCCAAAGAGGGCTTCGATCCCGCCATGGGCGCGCGGCCCATGCAGCGGCTTATCCAGGACACGATACGCCGCGCTTTGGCCGACGAATTGCTGTTCGGGCGCCTGGCCGACGGCGGGCATGTCGAAGTCGGCCTGGACAAGGACGGCAAGGTCGATCTCGTGTTTTCCGAGAAATCCGACAAGCCTTCCAAGTCCAACCACGCCTCGCCTTCGCACCCGGAACCCGAGTTGGTCGATTAATGGCGGCAGGGCCGGTTGTCGCTTGCGAGAACTGCGCAACAGTGCATGAGCGCATGCCCATAGAACCGGGCGCCATCGCTACATGCACGCGTTGCGGCTCGGAGCTCTACCGGCAAAGCAGTATTCCGCTGCGGGGCTGGATCGCGCTGGTCGTGGGCGCGCTGGTGGTTTTCGCCATTGCCAACTATTTCCCGGTCGCCACCCTGACCATGCAGGGCATGTCGGTGCAGGCGTCCCTGCCGGGGGCCTTGTGGCTGACCTGGACGCAGGGCCACTTGGTGCTGGCGGTCATGACCGGCATGTTCGGCTTCTGGCTGCCGCTGACGCAACTGCTTTTCCTGTTGTGGGCGCTGATGGCCATCCAGTCGCGGCGCCTGCCGCCTGATTTCCGCCACGGCATGCGATTTCTGCACTTGATGGAGCCATGGAGCATGGTCCCCGTCCTGATGCTGGGCATGCTGGTCGCCATGGTGAAATTTTCCAGCCTGGCCAGTCTCAGCGTGGGTCCGGGCCTGGCGGCCTATGCTATCCTGACCTTCCTGCTTACCGCTTTGAGCCGGGTCACGGCGCACCGCTTGTGGCGCTATGCCGAGGATGCCGGGCTGGCGCCGGCGCCGGCGCCGGATGTTTCCGCCGGCAAGCTCGTGGCGGCTTGTTCGGCTTGCGGATACGTGCAGAATATCGAGCCGGGCTCCGGCCCCTGCGCCTGCGCGCGCTGCCGCGCGCGCATTCATTTGCGCAAGCCCAAGTCCGCGGCGCGGGTATGGGCGCTGATCATAGCGGCCAGCATCACTTACATACCTGCCAATGTGCTGCCCGTGATGCACTTGCGCACGCCCACGGACGACAGCGCGCATACGATTCTGGGCGGCGTGATCGAATTCTGGCGCATGGGCTCCTGGGACCTGGCGCTGATTGTCTTCGTGGCCAGCGTCGTGGTGCCCATGACCAAGATCCTGGCGCTGATGATGCTCATGCTCAACCGCCGCTGGGGCGGCAGGACCGTCCAGCGTCAGCGCACCCGCATGTACGAGTTCGTCGAGTTCATCGGGCAATGGTCCATGCTGGACGTCTTCGTGGTCATCCTCATGACCGCCATGGCCGATTTTCCCGGCATATCGCAGGTGATTGCCGGGCCCGGCGCCGCCAGTTTCGGCATGGTGGTCATTCTCACCATGCTGGCGGCCGCAAGCTATGATCCGCGCCGCGGCTGGGACCGCCAGCCCGCCGCGCAACAGGCGCGCGCGATACAATCGCACGCCAGTTCAGGCTCCGGGCCGGCGGCGCCGGAAACAACGCAGTCCTAAGAGAACCGTATGTCAGACCACAATACTGCGCCAGAATCCTCGTCGTCCGCGCCGGGCGACGCCGCGGGCCCCGCCACGCCCGGCTTGCGCCAGCCTGACGTCAAGGCCGGACGCGAATCGCGCTTTTCATGGATATGGCTGGTGCCGCTGGTGGCGGCATTGGTGGGCGTCTCGCTGCTGGTTCGCAACTGGATGCACACGGGGCCCACCGTGACCATCAGCTTCGAGTCCGCCGACGGGCTGGAAGTGGGGCAAACCAAGGTGCGGTACAAGGACGTGGTCATCGGCCTGGTCACCGATATCAAGGTGGCGCCAGACAGGTCCAAGGTGCTGGTCGATGCCGAGCTCAACCGCGAGGGTTCCGCCTATATTACCCAGGAGGGCACGCGCTTCTGGGTGGTGCGTCCGCGCCTGGGAATCAGCGGGGTGTCGGGGCTGGGAACCCTGCTTTCAGGCGCCTATATCGGTGTCGATGCGGCCGAATCCAAGAATGGCGGCGAGCCGGTGTATCAGTTCACCGGCCTGGAAAAGCCGCCCGAAGTGACCAGCGGGCGTCCCGGCACGCGTTTCAACTTGAGGGCTTCCGAACTCGGCTCGCTGGAGATAGGCTCGCCAGTCTATTTCCGCCGCATACAGGTCGGCCAGATCATAGGCTACGACCTGGACAAGAGCGGCAAGGCGGTTTCGATCCAGGTTTTCATCGACAAGCCCAATGACAAATTCGTGACCAAGGACACGCGCTTCTGGAATGCCAGCGGCATTAATGTCTCTCTGAGCGCCGATGGGTTTAACGTGCAGACCGGGTCCATCGTGTCGGTCATGGCGGGCGGGGTGGCTTTCGCCGCCCCGGACGACGCCGATACGCAGCCGGCCGACGCCGACCAGGCCTTCCTGCTTGCCGACACGCAGGCCCATGCAATGGCCGATCCGGATGGCCCGGCCTTGCCCATTTCCATGCAGTTCCGGCAATCGGTGCGCGGCCTGAAAGTGGGCGCGCCCATCGATTTCCGCGGCCTGGAACTGGGCAAGGTGGTCGACATCGACCTTGAGTTCAATACCAAGGAAAAGTATTTTTACGCGCTGGTCAAGGGGGAGCTGTACCCCCTGCGTTTCGGCTCGGCCTACCAGAACATGCTCAAGCACAATGCCGATTCGAGCGAATCCGGGGCAGACTTGCTGGGCGTCATGGTCGAGCGGGGCCTGCGCGCGCAGATGCGCGCAGCCAATCTGCTTACCGGGCAACAGTACATCGCGCTGGAGTTCTTCCCCGACGCCAAGGCCGTGGCTTTCGACGCCAAGGCCCAGCCCCCGCTGTTGCCGACCATAGCCGGCGATTTCGACCGGCTGCAGCAGCAGATCAGCAGCATAGTCGCCAAGATAGACACCATTCCCTTCGAAGGCATAGGCAATGATTTGCGCGCCAGCCTCAAGTCGGTGAGCAAGCTTGTCGATCGCCTTGACGGCCAGGTGGCGCCGCAAGCCAGCGCCGTGCTCAAGGCGGCCCAGAAGTCGCTGGGCCGTGTGGACAAGCTGCTGGCGCAGGACTCCCCCATGAACGACAACCTGGACCGCACCTTGCGCGAAATCAGCGCGGCGGCAAAATCGCTGCGGGCGCTGGCCGACTATTTGCAAACCCATCCCACGGCGCTGTTGCGCGGGCCAGCCCGCGACGCCATGCCCGCCAGCCCCTAGGAAACCTCATGAGTCTTGGCCGTATCTTTTATTGCGTATTGCTGGCCGCGGCCCTGGCGGCCTGCGCCACCACGGCTCCCGAATACTATACCTTGCTGCCGGCCCCGACCGCCGGGCCGGCGGCGGACGCGCCCGGCGGCGCCAGGCCCAAGTACGCCATCAGCGTGCAGCCGGTGGCCTTGCCCGAACAGGTGGACCGTCCGCAGATCGTCATCAGCGAGCCCGGCACGGCCCAGGTAACGCCTTTGAACAGCGCCTTGTGGGCTTCGCCATTGTCGGACGAGATCCGCAATGCCTTGTCCAACGATTTGTCGCGCACGCTGGGCGTGCTCGATATTGCCGGCGGCGGCATCCCGGATGCTCTCCCTGTATGGAAAATCTCCTTGCAGGTGCAGCGCTTCGATTCCCTTTATGGCCAGCGCGCCGTGCTCGACGCCACATGGCGCCTGGCGCCCGTCAACCAGCCGGGCAAGAAAACCCGGATATGCAGGGCCCAGGTGGACGTGCCTGCGGCGGGGGGCATGCCGGCCATGGTGGCCAGCCATCAGGAAGCCTTGCGCCGGCTTGCCGCGCTCATTGCCGCCCAGCTTTCCGGCGCAGGCGCGGCGCCTGCGGCTGCGGGCGTGCAAGAAAAAGGTTGTACCTTTTAAGTAATTTATTGATTCAGGGTTAACCATAATATAAAAAAAGGTACAACCTGTTTAGTATTCGTTTTCGCCTGGCGCCAGAATGCCAGGGCCCGGGGCATGCGCGGCGCAGGCCGGGCGTAGCGACACGACATACAGGGAATACGGCTATGGCAACGACCACATTGGGCGTCAAGGTTGACGAAACGCTGCGCGAGCGTCTTAAAATCGCGGCCGGCAAACTGGGTTGCACCCCGCATTGGCTGCACAAGCAGGCGGTGCTGGCCTATGTCGATGCGATCGAGCGCGGCCAGTTGCCCGCTGAAATCAGTTATTTCGGCAATGGCGACGGCGAAGCGCCGGGCGACGAGCCTGTCGCGCCGGAACTGGCGCTGCCGTTCTACGAGTTCGCGCAGGATATACAGCCGCAATCCGTGCTGCGGGCGGCCATTACCGCAGCCTACAGGCGGCCCGAGACGGAATGCGTGCCGGTCCTGATCGATCAGGCGCGTTCGAGCCGTTCCCAGGAAGTGCAGGCCCTGGCGCGCCGGCTGGTCGAGGCTTTGCGGGGCAAGAGCAAGGGCGGCGGGGTGGAGGGCCTGATCCGGGAATTTTCCTTGTCCAGCCAGGAAGGCGTGGCGCTGATGTGTCTGGCGGAGGCCTTGCTGCGCATCCCCGACAGGGCGACCCGCGATGCGCTGATACGCGACAAGATCAGCCATGGCGACTGGCGTTCCCATATGGGCGAGTCCCCCTCGCTATTCGTCAATGCGGCGACCTGGGGGCTGATGCTTACCGGCAAGCTGGTCGGCGTCAATAGCGAGCAGTCGCTGTCCAAGGCGCTCACCCGCCTGATAGGCAAAGGCGGCGAGCCGCTGATACGCAAGGGCGTCAATATCGCCATGCGCATGATGGGTGAGCAGTTCGTGACCGGGCAGACCATTTCGGCGGCCATCGCCAACAGCCGCAAGCTCGAAGACAAGGGCTTTCGCTATTCCTACGATATGCTGGGCGAAGCCGCCACCACGGCGGATGACGCGCAGCGCTACTACGTTTCCTACGAACAGGCCATACACGCCATAGGCAAGGCGTCGCGGGGCCGCGGCATTTACGAAGGGCCGGGCATTTCCATCAAGCTCTCCGCTTTGCATCCGCGCTATTCGCGCGCCCAGCGCGAACGCGTCATGGCCGAGCTGCTGCCGCGCATAACGGAATTGGCCAAATTGGCGCGCAGCTACGATATCGGCCTGAACATCGATGCCGAAGAAGCCGACAGGCTGGAAATTTCGCTCGACCTGCTGGAGGCCCTGTGCTTCGATCCCGAGCTTTCGGGCTGGAACGGCATCGGGTTTGTCATCCAGGCCTACCAGAAGCGCGCGCCTTTCGTCATCGATTACGTGATCGACCTGGCCCAGCGCAGCGGCCATCGCTTGATGGTGCGCCTGGTCAAGGGCGCCTACTGGGACACGGAAATCAAGCGCGCGCAGATCGACGGGCTGGAGGGCTATCCGGTCTACACGCGTAAAGTCTACACGGATGTATCCTACCTGGCCTGCGCCCGCAAGCTGCTGGCGGCGCCCCAGGCGGTCTATCCGCAATTCGCCACCCACAACGCGCATACGCTGTCGGCCATCTACTATATGGCGGGCCAGAACTACTATCCCGGCCAGTATGAATTCCAGTGCCTACACGGCATGGGCGAGCCGCTGTACGACGAGGTCACGGGGCCCCTGGCCCAGGGCAAGCTGAACCGGCCTTGCCGCATTTACGCGCCCGTAGGCACGCACGAGACCCTGCTGGCCTACCTGGTGCGCCGGCTGCTTGAAAACGGCGCCAATACCTCGTTTGTGAACCAGATCGGCGATGAGGCGATTGCCGTCGATAGCCTGATCGCCGATCCGGTGCAGTCCGCCTCGCGCATCCAGCCTCTGGGCGCGCCGCATGACAAGATCCCCCTGCCCAGGCAGTTGTACCAGCAGGCCGATGGCCGCCTCAACTCCGCCGGGCTGGATCTTTCCAACGAACAGCGCCTGGGTTCCCTGTCGGCGGCGCTGCTCAATAGCGTGAGCCATGTGTGGCGCGCCGCGCCCATGGTGGGCGAGGGCGCGTCCCCCTGGGACGAGGCGCGCGCCAAGGCGGTGCGCAATCCGGCCGACCACCGCGACGTGGTGGGCCATGTGATCGAGGCGAGCCAGGCCGAGGTGGAAAGCGCCCTGGCGGCAGCCCTGCATGCCGCTCCCATCTGGCAGGCGACCCCGGTGCCCGAGCGCGCGCAATGCCTGCTGCGGGCCGCGCAGATGCTCGAAGATGAAATGCAGCCACTGCTGGGCCTGATCGTGCGCGAAGCCGGGAAGTCGCTGTCCAACGCCATCGCCGAAGTTCGCGAGGCCGTCGACTTCCTGCGCTATTACGCGACGCAAATCGAGCAGTCATTTTCCAACGATACGCACCGCCCCCTGGGGCCGGTGGTATGCATCAGCCCCTGGAACTTTCCGCTGGCGATTTTTACGGGCCAGGTGGCCGCCGCGCTTGCCGCCGGCAATCCCGTTTTGGCCAAGCCAGCCGAACAGACCAGCCTGATCGCGGCGGCGGCCATCGCCATTTTGCGCCGCGCCGGGGTGCCCGCCGGCGCCGTGCAACTGCTGCCTGGCCAGGGCGAAACCGTGGGCGCGGCCCTGGTGGCCAGCCCCGCCGTGCGCGGGGTGATATTCACCGGCTCCACCGATGTGGCCCAGCTGATTTCCAGGGAACTGGCGCAGCGCCTGGATGATGCCGGCCATCCCATTCCGTTGATAGCCGAGACCGGCGGCCAGAATGCCATGGTGGTCGATTCATCGGCCCTGGCCGAGCAAGTGGTGGCCGATGTGCTGACCTCGGCTTTCGATTCGGCCGGCCAGCGCTGCTCGGCGCTGCGCGTGCTGTGCGTCCAGGAAGACTGCGCCGACCACGTGCTGACCATGTTGCGCGGCGCCTTGCGGGAGTTGCAGGTCGGCAGGACGGATGTCTTGTCGGCCGATGTGGGTCCGGTCATAGACGCGCAGGCGCAGGCGGGCATCCAGGCGCATATCCAGGCCATGCGCGATGCCGGCCACCGGGTGGATCAGCTCGAGCTCGACAGCCGCAGCCAGCACGGCTCCTTTGTCGCGCCGACCATTATCGAGATCGGCGATGTCGCCGCCCTCAAGAAAGAAGTATTCGGCCCGGTCCTGCATGTGCTGCGCTATCAGCGCAACGGCCTCGACGCCTTGATCGACGCCATCAACGCGACAGGCTACGGGCTGACCTTCGGCGTGCATACGCGCCTGGATGAAACGGTGGCGCGGGTGTCGGAGCGCATCCATGCGGGCAACATTTACGTCAATCGCAATATTGTCGGCGCCGTAGTCGGCGTTCAGCCATTCGGCGGGGAAGGGCTTTCGGGCACCGGCCCCAAGGCGGGCGGGCCTTTGTACCTGCTGCGCCTGCTGGCAAGGCGCCCGCCGGGATTGCCGGCGGGCTGCGGCATCGATAGCGGCGCCAGCGCGCCATTGGCGCTGGACGGGCCGACCGGCGAAAGCAATCTTTACCACATCAAGGCCCGCGGCACGGTATTGTGCGTGGCGGCCACCGAGCTGGGGGCGAGCGCCCAGTTCGACGCCTGCCGGCTCACGGGAAACCGCATGGCGCTGCTGGACAGCGACGCGGGGCGGGCCTTCTTTGCCGCGCGCAGTGCCGCCGAGCAGAAAGCCATGCGGCTGGCGGGCCGCGAGGAGATCGAGCAGGGCGATTACCAGGCCGTTCTGTTCGAGGGCGACAGCGACGCCTTGCGCGGGCTCAACCAGGCCGTGGCGCTGCGCCCCGGGCCTATTGTGTCGGTGCAGGGCCTGAGCAGCGACGAGCTGGCCGCCGGCAACGGCTATCGCCTGGAGCGCCTGTTGCGCGAGGTTTCGGTCAGCGTGAACACCGCGGCGGCGGGAGGCAATGCCAGCCTGATGATGGTGGGCTAGCCGTCCGGCCCGCAGGGGTAAAGGCAGTTCTTTTAAGGCTTTAAGGGTTACAGCCAATTAAAAACGGCTTGTGCTTTTGGTTTAATGCGGGGAGGTACTTGCGCCCGGCTCAATTCGCATTCTTAGACATCGGAGATAGACATGCAGTCCACTAAAGGATACAAACTTTTGGCCGCGACGGCCGCCATCACGGCCGGCTTTGCTTTCGGCGCTGCGCAGGCGGCCGACACCGCGGTGGTGAAACTGGGCTTTGCCGCGCCATTGACCGGGCCGCAGTCGCACTACGGCGAGGACATGAAAAACGGCCTGACGCTTGCGCTCGAAGAGGCCAACAAGCAAAACATCCAGCTCGATGGCAAGACGGCCAAATTCGAGCTGGTCACGCGCGACGACCAGGCCGATCCGCGCACGGCGGTGCAGGTGGCCCAGCAGATCGTCGATGACGGCGTGGATGGCGTGCTCGGCCATTTCAATTCCGGCACCACGATACCCGCGTCCAGCGTATACAACGATGCCGGCCTGCCGCAGATAGCCATGGCGACATCGCCCGAATATACCGACCAAGGCTACAAAACCACGTTTCGCATGATGACCAGCGACACGCAGCAGGGCGCCGCGGCCGGCGAATTCATCGTCAAGGACCTGGGCGCCAAAACCGTCGCCCTGATCGACGACCGCACCGCCTACGGGCAAGGCCTGGCCGATCAGGTCGCCAAGGCCGTGGAAGCAGCCGGCGGCAAGGTGATCTCGCGCGAATACACCACCGACAAGGCCAATGATTTCACCTCCATCCTGACCAACATCAAGGCCAAGGCCCCCGCCGCCATCTTCTTCGGCGGCCTGGATGCGCAATCCGGCCCGATGCGCCGCCAGATGGCCACGCTGGGCATCCAGGCGCCCCTGGTGTCCGGAGAAATGACGCGCAGCGACACTTTCCTCAAGCTGGCCGGCAATGCCGCCAATGGCACCTTTGCTTCGCTCGCCGGCGTGCCGCTCAAGCAAATGGCCGCCGGTGAAAAATTCGAAGCCGACTACAAGGCCCGCTTCAAGGCCGATCCCGGCGTCTACGCGCCTTACGCCTATGACGGCGCCTGGAACATGATCACCGCCATGAAGGAAGCCGGTTCGGCCAAGCCCAAGGCCTATCTGCCCAAGCTCGCCGCCCTCAAGCGCTCCGGCGCGACCAGCCAGGACATTGCCTACGACGCCAAGGGCGACCTGAAGGAAATCTCGGTCACCATCTATGAAGTCAAGAACGGCAAATGGGAAATGGTCAAGACCATGGTCAGCAAGGCCGACTAAAAGCAGCGACGCTTTTCCGTGGTCCTTCCAGGGCCGGCTGCGCCGGCCCGTTTCTTGAGTCATAAAGCATGGAAATTCTCATACAACAGTTGATCAATGGCATCACTGTGGGCAGCGTCTATGCCCTGGTTGCCCTTGGCTACACCATGGTTTATGGAATCATAGGCCTGATCAATTTCGCCCATGGCGACGTCGTCATGGTCGGCGCCATGGTGGCGACCACAATGGTGGTCACACTGATAGGCGCGGACCCCGGCGGCACTTCGGCCTGGCTGGCCATCTCGGTCGCCCTGCTGGTGTCCATCCCGCTATGCATGGCCCTGGGCTGGCTGGCGGAGCGCTACGCCTATCGTCCGCTGCGCCGCGCGCCGCGGCTGGCGGCGCTGATCACGGCCATCGGCGTTTCCATCATCATCCAGAACCTGGCGATGATGGTATGGGGCCGCAATTACCTGAGCTTCCCGCACATCATCGAACCCGTCATCTTCCCGATAGGCGGGGCGCGCATCAGCCTTCTGCAGGTGCTCATCATCGTGGCCGCGACCGCCATCATGGCCGGCCTGCTGCTGGTGGTGCACCGCACCCGCCTGGGCACCGCCATGCGCGCCACCGCCCAGAACCGCGAGGTGGCCGGCCTGATGGGCGTGAACATCAATACCGTCATATCCGCGGCCTTCCTGATCGGCTCGGCGCTGGCCGCCGTCGCGGGAGTCATGGTCACCACCTATTACGGGGTGGCGCAATACACCATGGGCTTCCTGCTGGGCCTCAAAGCGTTCACGGCGGCGGTCCTGGGCGGCATCGGCAACCTGGGCGGCGCCATGCTGGGCGGCTTGCTGCTGGGCATTATCGAATCCCTGGGCGCCGGCTATATCGGCGACCTCACCGGCGGCGTGTTCGGCAGCAATTACCAGGACGTCTTCTCGTTCATTGTGCTGATACTGGTGCTGGTTTTCCGCCCGTCGGGACTGCTGGGCGAACGCGTAGGAGACCGCGCATGAGCCATTCATCCGCAACCCGCGCCGGGGTTAGCCTCAAGGTATGGCTGGGCATCGCGCTGTTTGGCGTGGTGCTGGCCGTGCTTCCCTTCGTGCTCGGCATGGCCGGGCAAAGCTGGGTGCGCACGCTGAACTTCGCCTTGCTGTACGTGATGCTGGCCCTGGGCCTGAACATCGTGGTGGGCTTCGCCGGCCTGCTGGACCTGGGATATATCGCCTTCTACGCGGTCGGCGCCTATGTCTGGGCGCTGCTGGCTTCGCCGCATTTCGGCCTGCACCTGCCGTTCTGGGTGGTGCTGCCCGCCGGGGTGCTGCTGGCCGCATTTTTCGGCGCCATGCTGGGCGCGCCCACGCTCAAGCTGCGCGGCGACTACCTGGCGATCGTCACCCTGGGCTTCGGCGAAATCGTCCGCATCTTCATGAACAATCTGGATGCGCCCATCAATATCACCAACGGCCCGCAGGGGATAAACCGCGTCGATACCTTTTCGGCGGGCGGGTTTCTTTTCGGCCGGTCCCAGGAAATCTTCGGTTTCCGCATAACCGGGCCGGAGAAATACTATTACCTGCTGCTCCTGTTTACGCTCATCATCGTGGTGATGTGCGCGCGACTGCAGAATTCGCGCATAGGGCGCGCCTGGGAGGCCGTGCGCGAAGACGAAGTGGCCGCCAAGGCCATGGGCATCAATACCCGCAACATCAAGCTGCTGGCCTTTTCCATGGGCGCCAGCTTCGGCGGGGTGGCCGGCGCCATGTTCGCATCCATGCAGGGCTTCGTCAGTCCGGAAAGCTTCAGCCTGACTGAATCGATTTCCGTCCTGTGCATGGTGGTGCTCGGCGGCATGGGGCATATACCCGGAGTGATATTGGGCGCCATCCTGCTGTCGGTTTTCCCGGAGCTTTTGCGCGCCATCGTGGTGCCCTTGCAGCAAACGGCGTTTGGCGACGTGATACTCGATCCTGAAGGAATACGCATGCTGCTGTTCGGTTTTGCGCTGGTGCTGGTGATGATCTTCCGCCCGGCCGGGCTCTGGCCCTCCGCGGTGCGCCGCCGCGAACTGACCGCCGGCAAGGAGGGCAAGGCATGATTTCCGCTGCTGTGAACGCCGACGCCCGCTCCATGCCCGAATTGCTGCTGGTGGCCAACAAGCTGAGCAAGCGCTTTGGCGGCTTGCAAGCCCTGTCCGATGTCAGCTTTTCCATCTGCAAGGGGGATATCTACGGCCTCATCGGCCCCAACGGCGCGGGCAAGACCACGCTGTTCAATGTCCTGACCAGCTTGTATGTGCCGGAGTCGGGCTCGTGCAATTTCATGGGCCATCAACTGACCCGCCTCAAGCCGCACGAAATCGCCGTGGTCGGCCTGGCGCGCACCTTCCAGAACATACGCCTGTTCGGCAACCTGAGCGCCATCGAGAACGTCATGATAGGGCGGCACATCCGCACCCGGGCGGGCTTGTGGGGCGCCATTACCCGCAACAAGCGCACGCGCGCCGAGGAAGCGGCGATCGAGCGCCGCGCCCAGGAATTGCTGGATTACGTCGGCATCGGCCATCGTTCCAACGACGTGGCGCAATCCTTGCCTTACGGCGATCAGCGCCGGCTCGAAATCGCCAGGGCGCTGGCCACGGAACCGACCCTGCTGGCGCTGGACGAGCCCGCCGCCGGCATGAACGCCTCGGAAACGCTGGTGCTGCGCCGCCTGATAGAAAAGATACGCGGCGACGGCGTGACGGTGCTGCTGATCGAACACGACATGAAGCTGGTCATGGGCTTGTGCAACCGCGTGCTGGTGCTGGAATACGGCAAGGTGCTGGCCGAAGGCAAGCCCGTAGACGTGCAGCGCAACCCCAAGGTCATCGAGGCTTACCTGGGCGCGGGGGCGGCCGACCATGCGCCGGTGAAAGTGCCCGCAAGCAATCCTCTTGCGCAGGATCAGGCCAGCGGCGCCGCGGCGGCCGGCCAAAACAACAAGGACATGCAATGAGCCAGCCGGACTACCTGCTTGAAATACGCCAACTGGACGTGGCCTACGGCGGCATACGCGCGGTGCGCGCCATGGACCTGGCGGTGGGCCGGGGTGAACTGGTCAGCCTGATCGGCGCCAATGGCGCGGGCAAGAGCACCACCTTGCGCGCCATATGCGGCCTGGTTCCCGTGGCGGCCGGCGAAATCCTCTACGATGGCAAGTCCATCGTAGGCACGCCGTCCTACATGCTGGTGCGCCAGGGGCTGGTCATGGTGCCCGAAGGGCGCGGCATCTTCGGGCAATTGACGATAGAAGAAAACCTTGCCATGGGCGGCTACAGCCGCAATGACGCGGCCGGAGTGCAGCAGGATACGGAGCATGTCTTCAGCCTGTTTCCACGCCTGGCCGAGCGCCGCCGCCAGTCGGCCGGCACCTTGTCGGGCGGCGAGCAGCAGATGCTGGCCATGGGCCGCGCCATGATTTCCCGGCCGCGCCTGCTGCTGCTGGATGAACCGTCCATGGGGCTGGCGCCGCTGATGGTGGAAAAAATCTTCGAAGTGATACGGACGATCGCCGCGCAAGGGGTGACTATCCTGCTCATCGAGCAGAATGCCAAGCTGGCGCTGGAAACCAGCAACCGCGGCTATGTGATGGAATCGGGACAGATCATCCTGCAAGGCCCGGCTGGCCAGTTGCTGGACGATCCCAAGGTGCGGGCGGCATATCTCGGCGAAGAGGATACGGTATAGACCTGCGGCGCGGGTATAGGCGCTTCCCCCGATAAAACTCTTACGCATACTCATTGTGTATATGCGACTTTGTGGCGACCCCATATCCCGCAATGCCAAGTCCGCCCATTTATTTGCCCGGAAACATTCGGGTTTTCACTTATGAATGGCGGTCATATTTGAAAATCAAATAGGCGGCGCATGTTTCAGTCATTGCTTTAAAAGCCTGCGGATCGGATGATGAGATCTACTTGATTGTATTTCTCATTACCGCAGGAGTAACCATTTCCGTGTCGCCCTTGAACGAAACGTCCCGCTACGCGGCTTACTTCTGCGGACTTCAACTGGATGAGATTCCGCGCGATATCGTGCATAGCGCGCGCTGGCTGATTCTGGATACTTTGGGCTGCATCGCGGCGGCGCAGGCTACGCCGCCGGCGGCGCCTATTGCACAGGTGGCGGAACTGTTTGGCGGCGCGCCAGGGGCTTCGCAGGCGGGGCTCGCCGCGGATGTTGGCGTGGCGCGCGCGGTCTATGCCAATGCACGCCTGGCGAATTTGCTGGATTTCGATGAAACCTATCCTGTCGGCGTGCATTTTGGCGTGGGCGCCGTCGCAGCGGCCATAGGCGCCGCCGAATCCGGCGGTCGCAGCGGTCGCGATTTGTTGACGGGAGTCATCGCGGGCTACGAGGCGGGCGCGCGCATGGCAAGCGCCATCGGGCCCATGATGCAAGTATCTGATGGCGTGGTGGCAGGCTTCTCCCGTGTATGGGGCGTCGCCGCGCCGGTTGTGGTGGCCGCCTGCGTCGCCTACGGGCGCACGCTGGGAGCAGGGCCGGCTGTGCTGGCGCGCGCATTGGGCATTGCGGGGTCGAATATCCCCTTGCCCATAGGCAGCAAATGGTCGGACGCTATTGACTTGCCCGATGTCAAATATTGCGATGCAGGCTGGTGCGCCGTGGCGGGCGTGCATGGCGTGCATTCGGCTTTGCTGGGTTTGACGGGATTCGAGGATATTCTCGAGGGCGAGTCGGGTATTCCGCAGGCGTATAGCGCCGTGATGGCCGACCCGCGCCTGATGCTCGATGGACTCGGCGCAAGCTGGCACCTGGCCGACCTTACCTACAAGCCCTGGCCGTGCTGCCGCTTCATGCACGCTCCGCTCAGCGCCTTGCAGCGCCTGCTGCGGCAATCGGGCATATCCGCGGACGCCATCGAGGAAGTCATCATCCATACCGGACCGCTTGCGGATTCAGGCCGTTTCCGCAATCCGCAGCCGCGGACCTTCGCGAGCCATCAGTTCAGTTACCCGCATGTGGTGGCCATGATGGCGCTGCGGGTCAGGCCGGGGCCCGACTGGTTCGATCCCGCAATTGCGGGATCGGCGCCGGCGCTGGCCTTGCGCGCCAAGGTCAGGATAAAGCGCTTGCCCGCGGCTGACGCGTTTGCGGGCGCCATGGTCCGTAATCAGATCCGCAAGATGCCGGGCGGCGTTACGTTGAAAGCGGCCGGCAAAGAATGGACAACGATTTGCGACTACGCGGATGGCGATCCGTGGAGCGAGGATTCCAGGTTCGACCGCGATAAGGTCGTCGCCAAGTTCTTTGATCTGGCGGGACGCCAGCGCGGGGAGCCTATGCTGGCCTGGCTGGATAACGGCGAACACGAAACGACGCTGCATGACTTGACGGCATTCATACGAGAGATGTGAAAAAAAATGAGCAATAGAACGGATTTATCCTCTTTGGAAGATCAGCATTTTGATGTGGTGATTATTGGCGGCGGCATCAATGGCGCGGCCGGCGCGCAACAATTGGAGGCGCGCGGCTACCGAGTCTTGCTTGCCGAAAAAGGCGATTTCGGTTCCGGGTCCAGCAGCCGGTCCAGCCGGTTGCTGCATTGCGGTTTGCGCTATCTGGCGCCAGGCGGTTCGCCATGGGAGTTCGCGCGGCATCCCTCGCGCTTGAAAACCGGCATGAACATGGCGCGCCTTGCCATTGAGGCACGCCACGATTTTGCGACGACCACGCCGACCAGAACGCAGCTATCGCGCCTGTATTTTCCGATATATAAGGGCGGCGCGTATTCAGGTTGGCAAGTCGACTTGGCGTTCAAGCTGCTGGGGCGTTTCAACGCCGGCAAGATTCCCTTGAAGTATGACCGCGTGCGTGGCAAGAACATTGCCGCCATCCCCCTGGTCAACGCCTTGCGCGACCAGGACAGGCTCGATAGTGTCGCATCCTATGATGAGTACCAGATTTCCTGGCCGGAACGGGTCACGGCGGACGTCGCGCTGGACGCGCGCCGATTGGGGGCGGTCGTTCTGAACTATGTTGAGGCGTCGCTGGTGCAGCGTATTGCGCAAGGCTGGGAGGTCGAATTGCGCGACCAGGCCGGGTCGGGAATCGCGCGCGTCACGGCCGATGCCGTGGTCAGCACGGCCGGCATCTGGATCGACAAGGTTCTGGGCAAGCACAGGGCGGGTAAATCGCCCAAGGTGCTGGGCACCAAGGGTTCGCACATCGCGGTGGAACTGCCCCCATCGTGCCATGGCATCGGCGTGGCCACCATTAATCGCAAGAACGAACCCTTTTATTGTCTTCCGTGGGGGCGCTATCACTATTTCGGGCCGACCGAGCTCGTGTATGAAGGCGATCTTGACAGCATCAGGACCACAGAGGCGGATCGCGACTGGTTGCTGGGCGAGGCCAATCATCTGTTTCCCGGCTTCAATCTCAAGCCCGAAGACATCGTCCATACATGGTCGGGAGTGCGTCCCTTGACATGGGATGCCGCCTTGCCAAAAGGCAATCGCAACCGGGTGCTGCACGATCTTTCAAGCGATGGGCTAATGAATGTATTTGCGATGACCGGCGGTCCGGTCATGACCCATCGCTCGGCCGGCGCCGAGATCGCCGACGCGGTTGCCGCCCGTCTGGGCGTCAAGGGCCCGGCAAAAGCGGTCAAGTACAGTTCCGAGTTCCCCGATCCGCAGGATGACGAGACGCTCGCCGCGCTGGCGGGGCGGCGTCCCGAGCCTGCCTGGCTGACCTCCCTGGTCGACGACGGACTGGTGGTGCATTTGTCGGATGCCTTGATGCGGCGCTGCGGTTTGCCTTGGTATCGGCGGCTGAGTGACGCCGATGTCGAAAATGTCGCCCTGCATCTGGGCACGCGGCTGGGATGGAGCGACGAAAAGAAGAATCAGGAAATTATAGCGTTCAGGCAGGAACTGGCGGTTCTGCAGCAGGCGGTGCCCTGATACAAGCCGTGAAAAGGCGACAGGCGGATGCTCGATCGGCCAGCGCCACCAAGTGATCTTTCTTATATCGGAGGTGAAATCATGCATTCATCAGACAGACTCTTCCACAACAGGCGCCGGCTGCTCAAGGCCACAGGCGCCGCCGCGGCCGCGCCGTTCGCCACTTTTCCCGGCTTGTCATGGGGGCAGGGCAAGCAGGATTTGCTGCGCGCGGGCATTACCGGCTTTAATGTAATCAATACGCTGGATCCGGCAAAGGCTTCGCTGCTGCCCGAGTTCTACGTGATATGGGCCTGCTTCAACGGTCTGCTGAAGTTCGACGAGAAAATGCAGGTGACCGCCGATCTCGCCGAAAGCTTCTCGCCCGTCGATGGCGGATTTGAATTCGTGCTGCGCAAAGGCGTCAAGTTCCACGATGGCAGCGAGTTGACCGCCGACGACGTCAAATTCACATTCGAGCGGCTGGCCGATCCCGCGACGGCGTCTTCCAATCGGGGGCGCTTTGCGCATGTTCGCGAAATTCGAATCCTGGATACTCATCGCGTGCAGATCCTGGCCGACAAATCGCTGGCGACCCTGCTGTCCAGCCTGACGAACACTCGCACCGGCTCGCAGATCGTTTCGCGCAGCGCATTCAAGGCGCGCGGAGCGGCTCAATTCGAACGCCAGCCGATAGGCACGGGGGCGTATGCCGTAAAAGAATGGAAGGCCAACAGCATGGTGGAGCTCGAAGCGCATAAAGCCTACTTCCAGAGCGGCAAGCCGACCATTGCGCGCGTGCAGATGCCGCTCATACCGGAAGAGTCCAGCGGGATGCGCGCCGTGCTGGGCGGACAGCTCGATATCACGAGCACCGCGCCGTTCTCCGACATCAAGAGCCTGGAAGGCCGCAAGGATGTGCGCGTCTATCGCGCCTCCGGGCTGAACAATCGCTATATAACGCTGAATGTCCGGCGCGCTCCTTTCGATGACGTGCATTTTCGGCGCGCCGTGTCGTTGGCGATCAACCGGGACGTGCTGGTCAATGCCGTGCTGTTCGGCGAGGGCGCGGCTGCGGGAAGCCTTTTGCCGCCAAGCTTGTCGGACCCGCGGGAACTGCCGGAGCTGGCAATCTTCAACGCTGAACGCGCCAAGGCCGAGCTGGCCAAATCCAAGTATAAAGAAGGCACGCAGGCTGTGCTGCTGGGCTGGGGCTCATCATGGTGGAAGCGATTTGCCGAGATTGTCGTCGCGCAGGTGAATCAGGTCCTGGGCACGAAGATACGCGTCGAGGTCTATGATTCGAATACCGTCTACAGCCGCCTGAAGGCGGGTGATTTCGATGCGGCGGTATGGGGCTGGCTGGGCCTTACCGACCCTGACGAATACCTGGGCGAAATCCTGGGGACAGGGCAGTGGCGGAATTTCCAGGGGTATAGCAATCCCGGCCTGGACGCCCTCCTGGAAAAGGGCCGCAACACCCTGGATCTGGCGGCTCGCAGAGAGGTGTACGCGCAGGTCGAGTCGATCGCGATCGATGACATGCCTGCCATCCCATGCTTCTACTCCAACATCCACAATCTTTCATCGCAGCGCCTGCAAGGCTTTACGCAACTGCCTTTCGGAAATTTCGGCGACCAGTTCCAGGACTTGCGCTTTGTGTAGGGGATGGTGAGCGCCATGCGTGACTTTCGGACTCTATTGATCAGGCCGGTATTGCTGCTGCTGATGTGCGTTGCGGGAGCCTTGGCGGTGTTCCTGACTATGCAGGCGGCGCCGGGCGATCCCGCGCTGGTTGTCCTGGGAGAGCAGGCCAATCCGGAAGCGGTCGCGGCCTACCGGGCGGCCCATTACCTGGACGACCCGGCGCTAGTCCAGTTTCTGCATTGGGGCAGGGGACTGCTCACTGGCGATTTCGGTTTGTCACTGTCCGTCGCGAAGGGGCAGCCGGTCGCCGGGCTGGTCGGCGACCGGCTGCCCAATACCTTGTTCATAGGCGCCTATGCCATGTTGCTGGCGCTGGCTTTTTCGTTGATAGCCGGCACATTGGCGGCCCGCAACCGGGGCAATGCGATAGACGTCGCCGCCACGTCAGTGGCCGTGCTCGGAATTTCCATGCCTGATTTCTGGCTTGCTTATGTGCTGGTATTCGTTTTTGCCCTGACGTGGCAGATTTTTCCCGCCTACGGCTTCATCACGCCATCGACCGATATGTTCCAGGCGCTGCATAGCGGATTCCTTCCGGCGCTGGCGGTATCCGCGCCGCTGGCCGCGGTGTTCACCCGGATTCTGCGGGTCTCTCTTATCGAGAACCAGTCCAAAGACTATGTGCGCGCGGCGCGGTCCTTCGGATTCTCGCAGCGTTTCGTTTTTCTGCACTATGTTTTGCGCAACGCGCTGGTGCCGTTCGTCACGATTGTGGGCATTCAGGCCAGGTATCTGCTCGGAGGCACGGTTGTCGTCGAGCGCGTGTTCGGAATCCCGGGCCTGGGTTCCTTGATGGTTGATGCGGCGTTTGCGCGCGACTATCCCGTGGTGCAGGCGTGCGCGCTGGTGTTTCTGGTGTGCATTTTATTGGTCAACTTCGTTGTCGACCTGGTTTGTCAGCTTCTAGACCCTCGCGGTCAGGCGGGGTGAAGAATGTTTTTCAAAGAAATTCTGCATCACAGGGCGGCTTTCGTCGGCTCATGCATTCTTGTCATCGTGGTGCTGGCCATATCTCTGGGGCGGTGGCTGATCCCGTATTCATCCATCGACATGGATTTCGCCAACATCATGGCGGCCCCCTCGCTGCTGCATCCGTTCGGCACGGATTCCATGGGAAGAGATGTGCTGGCGCGTGTGCTGGATGGCGCGCGCATGTCGCTGAGCATAAGCAGCCTGGGTGTTCTGTTCGCGGCCTGCCTGGGCACCGCCGTCGGGCTTTTTGCCGGGCGCAATGACGGCGTGGCGGCGCAGGTCATGATGCGTATCTCCGACTTCCTGTTTTCTTTCCCCAGTTTCGTGCTGGCGATCTTTCTGATGGTGGTTCTGGGGTTCGGGGCGCGCAATACCATGGTGGCGATCGCGCTGATCTATCTGCCTGTTTTCGTCAGGCTGGCGCGCAATCTGACGGTCGTGGCGCGCGACGACAACTATGTAAGGGCGGCGCGCATCAACGGGCAGTCGGGCGCATCCATCATGTTTCGCGAAATTCTTCCCAATATCCTGCCCCCCCTGCTGGTGCAACTGACGCTGGGCATTGCTTTCGGCATTGTGATCGAGGCCGGGCTGAGCTTTCTTGGCCTGGGCGTGCAGCCGCCGGCGCCTTCGCTGGGCTCCATCATGGCTGACGGACGCGAATATTTTGAAAGGGCGCCCTGGGTCTTGACGCTGACGGGATTGTTCATTTCCTTCGCGCTGCTCGGCCTGAATCTGCTGGGCGACGGCTTGCGCGACCTGACCGATCCACGTTTGAAGGCCTGAGGCGATACGATGACTAATAAACTATTGGATGTGCAGGATCTGCGGGTCGAGTTTTCAGGAAAACCCGTGGTCAAGGGTATCAGTTTCCATCTGAATCGGGGGGAGACCTTCGGCATCATCGGCGAATCCGGCTCGGGAAAGTCCGTGACGGCGCTGGCGCTCTCCCATCTCCTGCCATTCAACGCCCTGCGGTCCAGCCAGGTTTTCCGCTTTGACGGGGCGGACATGGCGCACGCGTCTAGCGCTCAGATAGACCGGCTGCGCGGCGCCGGCTGGGCCATGATTTTCCAGGACCCATCGGGGGCCTTCAACCCCGTCAAGCGTGTCGACTGGCATATGAAGCAGGTGCTGGACAGGGTGGCTTTGCGCGGGCGGGACAAACGGGCCGATCCCGTGGCTCTGCTCCAGGCGGTAGGCATCGAGTCGGCCCAACGCGTGCTGCACAGTTATCCGTTCCAGCTCAGCGGCGGCATGCTGCAGCGCGTGCTCATCGTCATGGTAGCGGCCATGCGGCCCAAACTCATCATTGCCGACGAACCCACCACCAACCTGGACAAAGTCATTGAGAACCAGATACTCGACCTGCTCGCCGATGCCCGGCGGCGGGTCGGAGCCACTGTCATTCTGATCACACACGATTTGCTCGTCGCCCAGCGCCACTGCGACCGCATCGCCGTCATGTACGAGGGCGAATTTGTGGAAACCGGCACGGCGGCTGAATTGCTTGGCAATCCACGCCATCCCTATACGAAAGCCTTGCTCGAGTCCTCGCGGTCGCTGGTGCGCGGCGATGAACGGCTCAAAGAGGTTCCCCCCGGCCTGAAAGACGAAATCATGCAGTTCAATGCACATGCACAAGAGGCAGATCATGCTTGACGCACAACTGTCCATACAGGACGTTTCGGTAATTTTCCGGATAAGCCATGGATTCAGCCGCAGCCTGGTCCATGCCGTCAAGGACCTCAGCCTGTCGGTGGGCAAGGGCAAGACATTGGCCATCATCGGCGAGTCGGGCAGTGGGAAAACCACGATCACCAATGCTATATTGGGTCTGGTTCCCATTGCCTCGGGGGCCATACGGTTCGGCGATCAAGACCTGTGCAACGCCGGGCAACGGAATTTTCGCGCGAAACACCAGCCGGGCATACAGGTCGTGCTTCAGGACCCGATGTCCTCTTTCAACCCCCGCTACCGTTTGCGCAGCTCGCTGGCCATGCCCATGCGCGTGCATGGCTGGTCCGATCGCAGGGCGCGCGACGACAGGCTTGATGCGCTGGCGCATCGTGTCGGAATGGATCCGCAGTTGCTCGAAAAATATCCGCACCAGCTCTCCGGCGGGCAGCTGCAGCGGCTCAGCATCGCGCGTGCGATCAGCGTTTCGCCCAAGCTCATCATTGCGGATGAGCCTGCCTCGAAGCTCGATGTATCAGTGCGGGCCCAGGTGCTGAACCTGCTGAAGGATGTCATCAAGGAATCATCGATGGCCATGTTGCTGATTACGCACGACCTCGATGTGGCGCGCTATCTTTGCGAAGACGTGGCCGTCATGCGCTTCGGCGAAGTCCTGGAGCAAGGCCCGACCCGCTCCGTTTTCGCGCGGCCGCAGCACGAATACACGCGCAGCTTGCTGCAGTCCAGCGCAGGGGCGCCCTAGCGCTTAAAGGTAGGGGATGGCATGAATATACGACAGTTAGAGGCATTCCGCGCCACGGTCCTGGTTGGAACCGTCAATGGCGCAGCCAGCCTGCTTGGCGTATCGCAACCGTCTATCAGCCGCTTGATTTCCCAGCTGGAAAAATCATTGACGGTCGTGCTGTTCGACCGGGCCAACGGCCGCCTCGTATTGACGCCGGAAGGCAGGATGATCTACGAGCAGGTCGAACACACTTTCAGCGCTGTCGACAAGATACGGGAATTCGCCTCGGATATCCAGAACACCCGGATAGGCAATTTGTCGATCGCATGCATGCCCGCGCTGGGCCTGGGGTTTCTGCCCTCGGTTATCCATGATTTCTGCGCCGAGCATCCCAATGTAAGCATTTCGCTGGATATCCAGGTCTCTCCCAAGATCGAAGACTGGATAGTCGCCCAGCACATCGATTTCGGCCTGGCGCAACTGCCCTTCAATCGCGATGATATCGTGGTCGATGATTTCTGCAATATTCCCTACTATGCCGTCCTGCCCCGGGATCACCCGCTGGCCGGGCGCGCCGCCCTGCATCCCAAGGATTTCGACGGCCTGCCGTTCATCTCGTTGACGCGCAGCAATTCAGTCCGGCATCTGGTGGATCAGTTTTTCAGCACCCATGAAGTCAATCGCGTGATGCGTCTGGAAACATCCTATCTGTCGGCGGTATGCAAGCTGGTCCAGGCCGGCCTGGGCGTCGGCCTGGCCGATCCCTTCAGTGTCCAGGACCACATCGATGGTGTCGTGGCGCGCCTCATGTCGCCCTCCGTCGATTTTCGTGTCGGCCTGATGTATGCCAGCCACCGCCCGCTTTCAAAAGTCGGCCGCGCCTTTATCACCTTCCTGAAGCAGCGCCGCGACGAGTTGATGAACAATGTACTCGTGGCGGCGGGACGCGGCGGCAAGTCCCGCGGCAAATAATTCCGCCGGACCTTTCAAGACCGCCCGGTGCTGCCGAAGCCGCCGGCGCCCCGGGCGCTGTCTTCGAATTCGTCGACGATGTCGAATTCGATCTGCTGCACCGGCACGATCACCAACTGCGCCAGGCGTTCCATGGGCTGCAGCACAAAATCCTGCCGGCTGCGGTTCCAGGCGGAAACCATGAGCGGGCCCTGGTAGTCCGAATCGATCAGGCCGACCAGATTGCCGAGCACGATGCCATGCTTGTGGCCCAGCCCCGAGCGCGGCAGGATCATGGCCGCATAGGCGGGGTCGGCTATGTGTATGGACAGGCCGGTGGGCACCAGTTCGGTCGCGCCGGCGGCAAGCGTCAGCGGCTGGTCTATGCAGGCGCGCAGGTCCAGTCCCGCCGAGCCGCCCGTGGCGTAGGCGGGCAGGTAGTCGTTCATGCGCGGGTCGAGTATTTTAAGAGCGATTTTTCTCATGGTCTTGTGTCGATGTCGTGGAGGGTCGGCCCTGCCGGATCATGCCGCGGCATGTTTTCGCGGCAGGCGTTCGGCAATGGCCCGGATCAATTGCCGCGCGGCGGCTATCTTGGGCAGGCGGGGCAGGGCGTGGTGGCCGGCATCGTCGAACAGCACCAGTTCCGTCGTATCGGCGTTCATGGCATGCTGCGCCAGGTTGCCGACGAGCAGGGGCACGCCTTTGCGCCGGCGCTTGGCTTCGGCGTATTCCAGCAGGTTTTCTGTTTCGGCCGCGAAGCCCACGCACCATGGACCGGCGCGCATCCTGGCAACCTCGGCGAGGATATCGGGATTGGGCGCGAATTCCAGCTCGGGGGCCTGGCCGGAGGCGTTTTTCTTCAGCTTGTTGTCGCTGGCGTTCACCACCCGCCAGTCGGCCACCGCCGCCACGGAAATGAACACATCGGCGCCGGCCGCCTCGGCCATCACGGCGGCATGCATATCCAGGGCGCTTTCGACATTCAGGCGCAGGACGCCATAGGGGGCCGGCAAGGCGGTGGCTCCTGAAATCAGGACGACTTGCGCACCGGCTTCGCGCGCGGCCTGCGCGACCGCGTAGCCCATCTTTCCGGAGGATCGGTTGGTGATGACGCGCACCGGATCGATCTTTTCCGAAGTGGGTCCCGCCGTGATGACGACACGCTTGCCGGCCAGGAGCTTGGGCTGGAAAAAGGCGGTCAGTTCGGCCAGCAGTTCGTTCGGCTCCAGCATGCGGCCGCTGCCGACCTCCCCGCAAGCCTGGTCGCCTTCGGCCGGCCCGAGGATGGCCACGCCGTCGGCCCGCAACTGCGCCACATTGCGCTGGGTCGCGGGGTGCAGCCACATTTCGCGGTTCATCGCCGGCGCCACCAGCAGCGGGCAGCTGCCTTTGGCCACGCACAAAGTGGACAACAGATCATCGGCCAGCCCATGCGCCAGCTTGGCCATGAAGTCGGTGCTGGCCGGCGCCACGAGAATGGCGTCGGCGCCCCGGCTGAGGTTGATGTGCGCCATATTGTTGGGCACGCGATTGTCCCAGGTATCGACAAATACCGGGCGGCCGGACAGGGCCTGCATGGTAAGCGGCGTGATGAATCGGGTGGCCGCCTCGGTCATGACCACATCGATCACGGCGCCCTGGTCCTGGGCGCGCCGCAGGAGTTCGGCTATCTTGTAGCACGCGATGCCGCCGGTAAGGCCCAGGACAATGCGTTTCTGCGCGAGTTCTAGCATGAAGACGTTCGCTCTATGTAAAGGTCAGGCTGGAAGATCAGGCCGGCTTTTCGGGCTTATGCTTATTGCGGCGCACCCGCAATATTTCGTCCAGCACCAGCAGAATGGCGCCGCAGGTGATGGCGATATCCGCCACGTTGAATGCCGGAAAGTACCAGCTGTTCCAATAAAACAATAAAAAATCGATGACATGCCCGTGCTGCATGCGGTCGATGCCATTGCCGACCGCGCCGCCCAGGATGCACATGAGGGAAGCGCTGAACAGGGTCTGCGCCGGGCTGCGACGCAGCAGATGGATGATCAGGCCGGTCGCGCCCAGGGCGATGGCGCTGAAGAGCCAGCGCTGCCAGCCTGTGCCGTCGGCCAGGAAGCTGAAGGCGGCCCCGGGGTTGTACAGCAGGGTGAAGTCGAAAAACGGCAGCACGGGCCAGCGCTCACCGTAGCGCATCTGGCCGTCAAAGTATATCTTGGTGGCCTGGTCCAGCAGGATGATCAGCAGGGCGCCCGCTATCCAGCCCCAAAAGCGCAGTGCTTTGCGGGGCTGGCCGGATGGGCTGGCGCAGGGCTTAGGCATGCTGGCGCGGCTCGCCCAGGCCGAACAAGTTGGCTACGCAGCGCCCGCAAATGGCGGGATGCTCGGGATCGGCGCCGACATCCTCCCGGTGATGCCAGCAACGCTCGCATTTCTGGTTTTTCGTGGGATTGACGACTATGCGCAAAGCGCCTTCACCCGCATGCAGCGTGGCGCGCGAAACGATCAGTACGAAGCGCAGGTCGTCCGCCAGGCTGGCCAGCAATTCGTGGTCGCCGCCGCCGGCGTAGACATCGAGTTCCGCCGCCAGCGAAGAGCCGATGTCGCCGGCCGCGCGCACCTCTTCGATCTTGCGCATGACCTCTGCGCGGATCTCGCGCAGGCGTTCCCATTTATCGCGCAGCAGTTGCGCGTCCACCTGGTCGGGCAGGGCATGGAACAGCTCGGTGAAGATGCTGGACGCGGCATGGCCGGTATGCAGGTCCTTCCATGCCTCTTCGGCGGTGAACGATACGATGGGCGCCAAAAGCTTGATCAGCGCGTGCGTGATGTGGTGGATCGCCGTCTGCGCCGAGCGGCGCGCAATGCTGTCCTTGCCGGCGGTATAGAGGCGGTCTTTCAGCACATCCAGATAGAAGGCGCCGAGATCTTCCGAACAGAAGATCTGCAGGCGCGACACGATGGGATGGAATTCATAGCGCTTGTAGTTGGCCAGGGTTTCAGCCTGCATGGCCGCCGTCATGGCCAGGGCATAGCGGTCGATCTCGAACATGTGCTCGAGTTCCACGCTATCGCTGGCGGCGTTGAAGTCTTGCAGATTGCCCAGCAGGAACTTGAGCGTGTTGCGGATGCGCCGATAGCCTTCCACCACGCGCTTGAGGATTTCATCGGAAATCGACAACTCGCCTGAATAGTCGGTGGCGGCCGTCCACAGGCGCAGGATTTCCGCGCCCAGGGAATCGGAAACCTTTTGCGGCGCAATCACATTGCCCACGGATTTGCTCATTTTGCGGCCTGCGCCATCCACCACGAAGCCATGCGTCAGCAGGGCCTTGTAGGGCGGGCGGCCATACAGCATGCAGCTGGTCAGCAGCGAGGAATGAAACCAGCCGCGATGCTGGTCCGAGCCTTCGAGATACAGATCGGCGGGCCATGCGAGATCGTCGGCATGGGAACCTTGCACATCACGGTCCTGGCCGCCCAGCACCGTGACGTGGGTCGTGCCGGAATCGAACCATACATCTAGCGTATCGCGGTTCTTTTCGTACTGGCCGGCCTCGTCGCCGAGCAATTCCGCGGGGTCGAGCGATTGCCAGGCTTCGATGCCATGCCGCTCGATGCGCTGGGCCACCTGCTCCATCAGCTCGATGGTGCGCGGGTGCAGTTCGCCGGTTTCCTTGTGCACGAAGAAAGCCATGGGCACGCCCCATTGGCGCTGCCTGGACAGGGTCCAGTCGGGGCGGTTGGCGATCATGGCATGCAGGCGCGCGCGCCCCCAGGCGGGGTAGAACTCGGTGTTGTCTATGCCTTCCAGGGCGGTTTCACGCAAGGTCCGGCCGCTCTCGGGCTGGCGGTCCATGCCGGCAAACCATTGGCTGGTGGCGCGGTAAATGATAGGCGTCTTGTGGCGCCAGCAATGCATGTAGCTGTGCACGTGCTGCTCGGTGTGCAGCAGGCTGCCGGCCTGGTCCAGCGTCTCGACGATGAGCGGGTTGGCCTTCCAGATCATCAGCCCGCCGAACAGCGGCAGGCTTTCGGCATAATGGCCGTCGCCCATGACCGGGTTGATGATCTGGTCATCGGTCAGGCCGTGGGCCTTGCATGACACAAAGTCTTCAATGCCATAGGCCGGCGATGAATGCACCACGCCCGTGCCGCTATCGAGGGTGACGTAGTCGCCCAGGTACACCGGCGCCATGCGCCGGTAGCCTTCGTGCGCGTCATAGAGCGGGTGCTTGAATTCCAGATTGGTCAGCGCGTCGCCCTTGGCCGTGGCGACAATGCGCCCGGCGAGTTTCCATTGTTCCAGGCAGGACGCAACCAGGTCTTTGGCCAGCAGCAGCATGCTGCCTGTGCCGCGCGGCTGGTCCAGCCTGACCAGGGCGTAGTCGATGTCGGGATGGACGTTCAGCGCCTGGTTGGCGGGCAGCGTCCAGGGGGTAGTGGTCCAGATGACGATGGCGCCATCGTCGACCTGCGGCAGCCCGAAGGCATGCGCGAGCTTTTCCTTGTCGCCGAATTTGAATGCGACATGGACGGAGGGATCTTTGCGGTCGGCATATTCGACTTCCGCCTCGGCCAGCGCCGAACCGCAATCGAAGCACCAGTTGACCGGCTTGAGGCCGCGGAATACATAGCCCTTTTCCAGGATGCGGGCCAGCGCGCGCAGCTCGTCGGCTTCATTGCTGAAGTTCATGGTCAGATAGGGCCGTTCCCAGTCGGCCAGCACGCCCAGGCGCTTGAAATCCTTGCGCTGGCGGTCGATCTGCTCATAGGCATAGGCCCGCGCCTTGGCCTGGACCTCGGCGACAGGCAGGTGCTTGCCGTATTTTTTCTCGATCTGGATCTCGATGGGCATGCCGTGGCAATCCCAGCCGGGCACGTATACCGCGTCGTAGCCGGCCATGGCGCGGCTCTTGACGATGATGTCCTTGAGCACTTTGTTGACGGCGTGGCCTATGTGGATGTCGCCGTTGGCATAGGGCGGGCCGTCGTGCAGGATGAATTTCGGCCGACCTTTGCTGGCCTCGCGTATGGCGGCGTAAACCTTTTTTTCTTCCCATTCGGCAATCCAGCCGGGTTCGCGCTTGGCAAGGTCTCCCCGCATGGGGAAGGGGGTTTCGGGCAGGTTTAAGGTTTTTCTATAGTCCATGGAAGGCGAAATAGTCGCGAGCGCTTTGTACATCGTTGTCGATGGCGGCGATCATTGTGGGAAGGTCGGGAAATTTTTCTTCGTCCCGCAGATACTCGAGGAACTCAATAGATGTGAGTTTACCGTATGCGTCCAGGTGGCAATCCAGCAAATGCACTTCCAGCATCAGGCGCCCGCCATGCGAGATGGTCGGGCGCACGCCCAGGCTGGCGATGCCCTGGATCGGCGCGGCGGCCAGGCCGTGCGCCCGCACCACATAGACACCCGAGCGGGCGGCGCATTGCAGCGGCACCCTGACATTCAGCGTAGGGTAGCCTATGGTGCGTCCGAGCTTCTGGCCGTGGACCACATGGCCGCTGATGCGATAACTGTGGCCGAGCAAATGCTCGGCGCGCTCCAGGTTGCCCACGGCCAGCGCCGTGCGGACCTCCGAACTGGAAATGCGGTGGCCATGTTCGTCGGCGATGTCCGCAATGGTTTCCACATCGAAGCCATATTGCTTCCCGGCCCGGCGCAGCAGGTCGACATCGCCGCTGCGCTTGTGGCCGTAGCGGAAATCTTCGCCCACCAGCAGCCAGCGGGTGTTCAGGCCGCGCACCAGCAGCCGTTCGATGAAGTCTTCGGCGGACATGTCGGCCAGCGCCTGGTTGAAGCGTTCCAGCACCAGCTGGCTGGCTTGATGCAGCCTGAGCGCCTGTATCTTGTCGCGCAGGCTGCTGATCTGGGTCGGAATCAGTTCGGGCCTTTGGCCGCGGCGGGCGAAATAGGCGCGCGGATGGGGCTCGAAGGTCATGACCGTGGCGGCCAGCTCGCGTTCCAGAGCCGATGCGCGCAGGCGCGCCAGGATAGCCTGGTGGCCGCGATGGACGCCGTCGAAATTGCCGATGGTCACGGCGCTGGGGCGCTGCGTATCGTAGCGGGGCAGGCTGCGATAAATTCTGGGAGATGCTTTCACACCCGAGAGTTTACAATTTTGCGTCGACTTACTCAGGAATTATTGTGCCGGATGCTTTTTCTACCCCTGGCTGCCGCCTCGTCGTGCTGATTTCCGGCCGCGGCTCCAATATGCAGGCTATCGTCAATACGGTGCGCGACCACGCGCTGCCGGCGGAAATCTGCGCCGTCATCGCCAACAAGGCCGAGGCGGCGGGCCTGGAATGGGCGGGCGCGCAGGGCATAGCAAGCCTGTCGGTGGCGCATCGCGACTATCCCAGCCGGGAAGCGTTCGATGCGGCGCTGGCCGCCGCCATCGATGCCTTCGAGCCGGATTATGTATTGCTGGCGGGCTTCATGCGGGTGCTGACGCCGGGATTCGTGGAACATTTCAATGGCCGGCTCATCAACATCCATCCGTCCCTGCTGCCCGCCTTCCCGGGCATGCACACCCACCAGCAGGCACTGGCGACGGGCGTGCAATGGCACGGCTGCACGGTCCATTTCGTGACGCCGGTGCTGGACCATGGCCCCATCATCGCCCAAGGCGCGGTGGCCGTGCAGTCCGACGACACGCCCGACAGCTTGGCCCGCCGTGTGCTGCAGCTGGAACACCGTTTATATCCGGACGTGGTACGCTGGCTGGCCGAAGGGCGCGTTTCGCTTGATGCCATGCAGCGCGTGCAGGTGCACGGCGTCGCCAGCCGCTCCTTCGTCCTGACGCCGCAAGGCGTCGAGCCATCACAAAGGTAAACATGAACAGTACAGACAAGCCTCGGCGCGCGCAGGGCAAAAGGCCCGAGCCCGGCAGGCAGGAACACGCAAGGGGCGGCGCCCGCTCCGGCCAGCGCGACCGCCACGCGCCGGCCCCGGCCCGCGACCAGGACGCCGCCGCCCGCCAGGCCGAGGGGGGCGCCTATGTCAGCCGGCCCTATGTAATGGCCGCCGTGCGCATCGACCAGGTGCGCACCGTGCTGGGCGAAATACTGCAATGGAAGTTTCCCGCCGACGCGGTATTGTCCCGCTGGCTGCGGGCCCATCCCAAACTGGGCGCGCGCGACCGCGGCGAGGTCGCCGAAGCGGTTTTCGATGTGCTGCGCCATTTGCGCCGCTATCGCCAGTTCGCCGAAAGCGGCAGCGGGCCGGCTGCGCGCCGCCTGGCCATACTGGGCCTGGCGTCGGTGTTCGACAAGGCGGTGCTGGACACGGGCTTGTCGGATACCGAGCAGCACTGGCTCGAACATGTCCAGCGCATCGACGTCAAAAGCCTGTCGCGCGCCGTGCGCGACAGCCTGCCCGACTGGCTGGACGAGCGTCTGGCCAAGCTGGAAGCTGCGGATTCCCTGATCGCTGCATTGAACAAGTCCGCTCCGCTCGATGTGCGGATCAATCCGCTCAAGGGCGATCGCGACGAAATGCTCAAATTATTGCGCAGCGGCCCCGCCGCGCGCTATGACCCGCAGCCCACGCCTTATTCGCCGTGGGGCATACGCATGCAGGGCCGCCCGCCGGTCAATCGCTGGCCGATGTTCGAGAAAGGCGAGATCGAGGTCCAGGACGAAGGCAGCCAGATCCTGGCTGCGCTGGTGGCTCCCAAGCGCGGCGAAATGGTCATCGACTATTGCGCGGGAGCCGGCGGCAAGACGCTGCTGCTGGGCGCCTTGATGCGCTCCACCGGCCGCCTGTACGCCTTTGACGTCTCGGCCGCGCGTTTGGCGCGGGCCAAGCCGCGCTTTGCCCGCAGCGGCCTGTCCAATATCGTGCCGGTGGTCATCAACGCCGATAACGACCAGCGCGTGAAGCGCCTGCGCGGCAAGGCGCACCGGGTGCTGGTCGATGCGCCGTGCAGCGGCCTGGGCACGCTGCGGCGCAATCCCGACCTGAAGTGGCGCCAGCATCCTGAATCGCTGCAAGAGCTGCAGGACATGCAGGCCAGCATCCTGCGCCAGGCAGCGCGTTGCGTCGCGCCCGGCGGGCGGCTGGTGTATGCGACCTGCAGCGTGCTTCCGGAAGAGAACGAAGACCAGATTAGTGCGTTTTTAGCCGATAATCCTGATTTTACGCTGCTCGATGCCAGCAACATCGTGGCAGATCGTTGCAAAAATCTGACACTGCAAGGCCCTTATCTGAGCATGCGGCCTGACCTCCATGGCACCGACGGCTTCTTCGCGGCGGTCATGGAGCGCGCCAAGGCGGCCGACCCTGAAAAGCCCGCGGCGCAGGCCAAAGAGGCACCGGCCCGGCCAGCCGATGCGCCTGAGCCTCCCCAGGACGCCCCAGAGGAGGCGCTGGACGCCGACATGGACGCGCAAGCTTGAAATCCGCCGCCCGCGCATGACGGCTTTGGCGGCGGCGCCATGGCTGGGCAGAGGCGCGCGGCGGCATCGGGACAGGGTTTAAAGACCCTGATGACAGCAAGGTAAGGCCTTGTTTAATTATTGATTTACGTTAAAACTAAATTGAAATTTAGCTGTCATATGGCTTACAAGTCGGCTACACTTTTCACTGTCTTAACATGAGGCCTTAACTGGTTTATGGACTACATACTCAATTTTCTAGCGGGTGGTTTGCTGCAGTTTTCGTGGTGGCAGGTTTTGCTGGCCACGCTTGTACTGACCCACATTACCATAGTCGGCGTCACGGTGTTCCTGCACCGCAGCCAGACCCACCGCGGCCTGGACCTTCATCCGGCAGTGATGCATTTCTTCCGTTTCTGGATGTGGCTGACCACGGGCATGGTCACCAAGGAGTGGGTGGCTATCCATCGCAAGCATCACGCCTACGTAGAGCGCGAGGGCGATCCCCATTCCCCGCTGGTATTCGGCATAGGCAAAGTGTTCTTTCGCGGCGCCGAACTGTACCGCCAGGAAGCCTCCATTCCCGACACGCTCAAGCGTTTCGGCCATGGCACGCCCGACGACTGGATCGAGCGCAACCTCTACACGCGCCACAGCCTGATGGGCATACTGATCATGCTGGTGCTGGACCTGGCCCTGTTCGGCGTCCTGGGTCTTACCGTGTGGGCGGTGCAAATGGCCTGGATTCCTTTCTGGGCCGCCGGCGTGGTCAACGGCCTGGGCCATTATGTGGGCTATCGCAACTACGCCAGTCCCGACACCAGCACCAATGTGTTCCCCTGGGGGATCATCATAGGGGGCGAAGAGCTGCACAACAATCACCACGCCTACGGCACATCGGCCAAGTTTTCGGCCAAATGGTATGAAGTCGATATCGGCTGGGGCTATATCAAGGTGCTCAGCGCGCTGCGCCTGGCCACGGTTCGCCGGGTTGCGCCCAAGCTCAAGCTCGAGCCATCGAAAAGCGCGGTCGACGCCAGCACCTTGCAGGGCGTCATCACTCACCGCTACGAAATCCTGGCCCGCTATACCGACCTGGTCAAGAAGGCGGCCAGCGAGGAACTCGCCAAGCTCAAGCCATCGCGCAAGCAAGGCAGCCCCGACTGCCGCTGGACCCTGCTCAGCCGCAGCAAGGACTGGCTGGCCCGCAACGACGATGCGCTCGAACCGGCCCAGCGCGCCGAACTCGAAACCATCCTGGCCGATAATCAGTCCCTGTCCACCCTGGTGCAAATGCGCCGCGAACTGACCCGCCTCTGGGAAAGCTCCAGCGCCAGCAGCGAACAATTGCTGGCCGATCTGCAGGCATGGTGCCAGCGCGCACAACAAAGCGGCATCGAAGGCCTCGAGCAGTTCGCCAACCGGTTGCGCCGCTACGCGGCATGATATCCAGTCTCAACCCTGAACAGCAAGCCGCAGTAACTCTCCCTTCCCGACACGCACTGGTTCTGGCCGGTGCGGGTAGCGGCAAGACCCGAGTCCTGACTACGCGCATGGCCTGGCTGATTCAAACCAGCCAGGCCAGTCCGTTTGGGCTGCTGGCGGTCACCTTCACCAATAAATCGGCGCGTGAGATGCTCACGCGCCTGTCCGCCTTGCTGCCCATCAATACGCGCGGCATGTGGGTCGGCACCTTTCACGGATTATGCAATCGCCTGTTGCGCGCGCATCACCGCGACGCCGGCCTGATTCAGACCTTCCAGATACTCGATAGCGCCGATCAGCTGGCGGCCATCAAGCGCCTGATCAAGGGCGCCGGCATCGATGACGAAAAGTTTCCGCCGCGCGATGTCCAGCGCTTCATCAACGGCGCCAAGGAAGAAGGGCGGCGGCCCCACGATGTCGCGGTCAATGATCCGCATGGCCGCCGCCTGGTCGAAATCTATCAGTTGTACCAGGACCAGTGCGAACGCGAGGGCGTGGTCGATTTCGCCGAATTGCTGCTGCGCGCCTTCGAGCTGCTGCAACGCAACGCCCCGATACGCGAGCACTATCAGCGCCGCTTCCAGCATATCCTGGTCGACGAATTCCAGGATACCAACACGCTGCAGTACCGCTGGCTGACCTTGCTGGCGGGCGGCGGCGCTTCCATTTTCGCCGTGGGCGACGACGATCAGTCTATCTACGCCTTCCGTGGCGCCAATGTGGGCAATATGGCCGACTTCGAGCGCGACTACGCCCAGGGCAATGTGATACGGCTGGAGCAGAATTACCGCTCTTACGGCCATATACTGGATTCAGCCAACGCCCTGATTGCGCACAACACCGCCCGCCTGGGTAAAAACCTGTGGACGGAGCAGGGCGTGGGCGAGCCGCTGCGGGTCGTGGAGCAGGCATCGGACCTGCTTGAAGCCCGATGGATCATCGACGAAATCAAGGCGCTGATCAACGATGGCCGCCTGCGCCGCGAAATCGCGGTGCTCTATCGCAGCAACGCCCAATCGCGGATCATCGAGCATGCCCTGTTTTCGGCTGCCATTCCTTACAAGGTGTACGGCGGCCTGCGGTTTTTCGAACGCCAGGAAGTCAAGCACGCGCTGGCCTATCTGCGGCTCATGGACAACCCGCATGACGACACATCATGGCTGCGGGTGGTCAATTTCCCGGCGCGCGGCATCGGGGCGCGCACGCTGGAGCAACTGGCCGATATCGCGCGCGAGCAGAATACCAGCTTGTTCCGCGCCGTGCCTTACATGGCGGGCAAGGGCGGCACCAATCTCGCGCGTTTTGCCGAACTGATCCAGCAAATGGCGCATGAGGCGCAGATACTGTCTCTGCCCGAGCTTATCGAGCATGTGGTGCATCACAGCGGCCTGCTGGCGCACTATCAGAACGACAGGGAAGGCGTCGACCGCCTGGAAAACCTCCAGGAATTGGTGAACGCCGCGGCTGGCTTCGTCGCCGAAGAGAATTTCGAAAACCTGCCGGCGGGGCGGATCGCCGACGACCGCGACGCGGCGGCGGTCCCGAATGCGGCCGACGGGGCCGGCATGCCCGCGGGTGCCGATGGCGCGGACGGCGATGCCGGCGCCCCGCCGGATGATGCTTTCCCCGGGGCGGCGAGCGCCATGTCGCCGCTGGCCGCCTTCCTGACCCACGCTTCGCTGGAAGCGGGCGACAACCAGGCGCAGGCGGGCCAGGACGCGGTTCAGCTGATGACGGTGCATGCCGCCAAGGGACTGGAATTCGATTCGGTATTCATCACCGGTGTCGAGGAAGGCCTGTTTCCGCATGAAAACAGCTTGCTGGAAGCCGCGGGGCTGGAAGAGGAACGGCGCCTGATGTATGTCGCCATTACCCGGGCGCGCGAGCGCCTGTACCTGACGCTGGCGCAAAGCCGCATGCTGCACGGGCAGACCCGCTATGCCATGCGCTCGCGCTTTCTGGACGAGATTCCCGACGAACACCTGAAATGGCTGACGCCCAAGGAAGGGCGCGCGGCGGTGCGCGAGAACACTTGGAGCGGCGCATTCCGGCGCGGCGACGCCTACAATCGGCCGGATAGCGGCACGGTGGCGCCCCGCATGCCGCGCAGCCTCGCGACGGGCGTCACAGTGGGCGAGCAGCACTTTCGCATAGGTTCGGGCGTGCGCCATGGCAAATTCGGCGAAGGCACGGTCATCGGCCTGAGCGGCATGGGCCAGGATGCCCAGGCGCAGATCCAGTTTCGCGAAGCCGGCACCAAGACGCTGGCCCTGGGCGTGGCCAAGCTCGAAATCATCGCGGGCTGAAGGGGAGGACGCATGGAAAACCAGAAAGCTATCGATGGCGCCCCGGCAGCGGCCGGTCCCGCGAGCGGCGTGGCGGAATCGCCCGCCTACCTTATCGGCCACATCACCGTCAAGGATGCGGCCAAATGGGCGGAGTATTGCAGCAAGGTTCCGGCCACGGTGGCGCCCTGGGGCGCGGAACTGGTGTTCCGCGGCGGGCGCGCCCGGGCGCTGGCCGGCGAACACGCCCACACCGATGCGGTGGTGATACGCTTTCCGGATCGCGCCTCCCTGGCCGGCTGGCACGCGTCCGCCGCCTATCAGGCCATCGTCCCCCTGCGCATGCAGGCGGCCGACGTGGTGATCATCGGCTACGACGGGCAATAGCGGCCGGCAGGCGCGCGGCCCTTCGGTATAAAATTCGTCAGTTTCCCGTGGACGGCGGCCGTACCCGTTTAATCGATTACTTTCGGATGACAAACCCATGAAAATCAGAGCGGCGCTTTTGCGCGAGGTCGGGATGGCGGCTCCCTATGCTGAAAGCCGGCCATTGCGCATCACCGAGGTTGAACTGGACCCGCCCGGTTTCGGCGAGGTCCTGATAAAGATAAAGGCGGCGGGCCTGTGCCATTCCGACCTGTCGGTCATCAACGGCGACCGCCCTCGCGGAGTGCCCATAGTTTTGGGGCACGAGTCTTCGGCGGAAGTGGTGCAAGTCGGCGGCGGCGTGTCCGACCTGCAGCCTGGCGACCATGTCGTCATGGTGTTCGTGCCGGCCTGCGGCTGCTGCAATCCCTGCATGCAGGCCCGGCCGGCGCTGTGCGAACCCGGCGCCGCGGCCAACACCCAGGGCACTTTGCTGGGCGGCGCGCGCCGCCTCCATATCGGCGACGAATACCTCAATCACCACACCGGCGTTTCATGCTTCGCGGACCACGCCGTCGTGTCCAGGCGTTCATGCGTCAAGGTCCTTGCGGACATTACGCATCGCGAGGCGGCCTTGTTCGGCTGCGCCGTATTGACCGGGGCGGGAGCCGTGATTAATCGCGCCCGGATCAGGGTGGGCGATACGGCCGCCATCGTGGGCCTGGGCGGCGTGGGCCTGAGCGCTTTGCTGGCGGCCGTGGCCGGCGGGGCGCGGCGCGTGGTCGCCGTCGACCTCAGCGATGAAAAGCTGGCGCTGGCCACGCAATTGGGCGCGACGCATGCCGTCAACCCCAGGCATGTGAAGAGCGATGCCGACCTGTACGAGATGGCGGGCGGGCAGGTGGATTACGGCTTCGACATGGCCGGCGCGGTTCCCGCCTTCGAGACCGCATATAAACTGACCCGCCGGGGCGGCGTCACGATTACCTCGGGCCTGCCCAATCCCAAATCCAGCTTCTCCTTGTCACTGTCCCAACTGGTGGGCGAAGAACGCGAAATTCGCGGCAGCTATCTGGGTTCCGGCGTGCCGGCGATAGATATCGGCCGCTACATCGACCTGTACAAGGCGGGAAGATTGCCGGTCGACCGGCTGCTGGGCAAATCGTTTTCGCTGGACCAGGTCAATGAAGGCTTCGACCATCTCGCCTCGGGTGGCAGTTTGCGGGACGCCATCGTTTTTTAACGATGTGCAGACTGGAAAGCCAACGGAGACATAACAATGTATAAGTATTAGCTCGCGCGCAACTTGCACCCGCCCACGGCGCCTGGCCATTGGGTTTATTGGACGGGTGCTGGTATCGAGCCTGGCAACCGGATTCATCGGAGGGGCGCCGGTATCTTTGCCGCGAGACGTGGTTCAGCCGAAAGTTAATGTAGGCGACAGCGGCGTGTCAAGGGCAACAGCCGCGTGTTCACTCAACTCCCGGCAAGCGACTCCAATTCCTCCTGCAACTCCAGCCATTGCTCTTCCAGCTGGCCATGCCTTTTGCTCAGTTCGCCGTGTTCCCCCAGCAAGCTGATGCGTTCTTCGCGGCGCGCCTCCGAATAGAAATCCGGGTCGGCGATCAAGGCGTCCAGCTCCTTCAGCCGCCGGCTGGCCTGCTCCATATCGGCTTCGGCCTTCTTCAGCCTGCTGTCCAGCGGCTTGCGCAAAGCCGCCAGGCGTTGCCGCTCCTCGGCATCCTGCCGGCGCTGCGCCTTGCGGTCCAGCCCCTGCGCCCCGGCGCTGCCACCTTGCGCATCGTTGCGTGCATCATTGCGCGCCTCGGCCCGGGCCGAGGCCGAGCGCGCCGCCAGCCAATCCCGGTAATCTTCCAGATCGCCGTCGAATTCATGCACCTGCCCATCGGCCACGATCCAGAAACTGTCCACTGTCGTGCGTAGAAGATGGCGGTCATGCGATACCAGCAATACGCTGCCGGCGAACTCCGCCAGCGCGGTCGCCAATGCTTCGCGCGTATCCACATCCAGGTGATTGCTCGGCTCGTCCAGCAACAGCAGATTGGGCTTCTGCCAGACTATCAGCGATAGCGCCAGCCGCGCTTTCTCGCCGCCCGACATCGGGGCCACTTTGTTGTTGACCGTGTCGCCGCTGAAGCCGAAGCCGCCCAGATAATTGCGCAATTCCTGCTCGCGCGCCTGCGGAGCCAGCCGCGACAGATGCTGCAGCGGCGTCGATTCCAGGTCCAGCATGTCCAGCTGATGCTGGGCGAAATAGCCTATTTCCAGGCCCTTGGAGGCGCGCCGTTCACCGGCCAGCACCGGCAATTCCTCGGCCAGGGTCTTGATCAGCGTGCTCTTGCCGGCGCCATTGACGCCCAGCACCCCGATGCGGCCGCCGCCGCGCACCATGAGCTGCACATCGCGCAGCACGACCCGGGCATTGCCCTGGTCGTCGGTATAGCCTGTCGACACCTTGTCCAGCACCAGCAAGGGGTCGGGCATGCTCGTCGGCGTGGGTATGCGTATATCGATGCCGGATTCGGCCTGCAGCGGCGCCAGCACCTCCATCCGGGCCAGGGCTTTCACGCGGCTTTGCGCCTGCTTGGCTTTGGTGGCCTTGGCCTTGAAGCGGTCGATAAAGCTTTGCAGCCGGGCCGTTTCGCGCGTCTGGCGGTCCCAGGCCAGGTGGGTCAGGCGCATGCGCTCGGCGCGCTGCGTCAGGAAGTCCTCGTAGCCGCCGCGGTACCGCATCAGCTTGCCATGGTCGAAATGCAGTATCGTCCTGGCCACCGCATCCAGGAATTCGGTGTCGTGCGAAATCAGCAGCACGGTGCCCTCATAGGAGCCCAGCCAGCGCTCCAGCCACAACATGGCGTCCAGATCGAGGTGGTTGGTCGGCTCATCGAGCAGCAGCAGTTCGGAAGGCGCCATCAGCGCGCGGGCCAGCGCCAGGCGCATTTGCCAGCCGCCGGAGAAACTGTTGACCGGGGAGAGCCACTGGCCGGGGGCGAAGCCCAGGCCGGCCAGCAGTTGCTCCGCCCGGGAAGGCGCGCTCCATGCGTCGGCCTCGACCAGGGCAGACTCCAGCTCGGCGATGCGATGGCCATTGCTGTCGGGCGTGCTGGCGCGTTCGGCCTGCAGGGCCCGCAGATGCGTATCTCCGTCCATCACGAACTCGCGGGCCGGGGCGCTGTTGTCGCTGATTTCCTGTTCGACGCTGGCGATGCGCCAACCCGCCGGGATGAATACCGTCCCGGCGTCGGCGTCGAGCCGCCCCTGCAGCAGGGAAAACAGGGTCGATTTCCCCGCTCCGTTCTTGCCGACCATGCCCACCCGCTCGCCGGGATTGATCACGAAATCGGTGTTCTCCAGCAGTACTTTCGCACCCCGGCGTAATGTCAAACCTGTAGCGCGGATCACGAGGCCAATTGTTCCCGGGTAAGCAGCAGGATCTGGTCTTCGGTATTGGCGGTGCTCAGCCAGACCGGCTCCAGGTCCGGAAATGCCGCGATGAAGTTTTCGTACTCATTGCCGATTTCAAGCACCAGCACGCCCTCGGGCGCCATGAAGTCGGGCGCCGAGCGCAACAGGCGGCGCACAAGGTCCATGCCGTCTTCGCCGCCCGCCAGGGCCATGGTGGGTTCGTGGCGATACTCGGCGGGCAGCGCCTCCATCGAATGGTTATTGACGTAAGGCGGATTGCAGACGATAAGCTGGTATTCGCACTGCGGCAACTGGTCGAACAGGTCGCTGCGGTGCGTGGTGATGCGGCCGTCCAGTCCCGACAGTTCGATATTCTCGTCGGCCACTTCCAGTGCGTGCTCGGACAGGTCCACCGCGTCGACCTGGGCGTTTTCAAAGGCCAGCGCCGCCAGTACGGCCAGGCAGCCCGAGCCCGTGCACAGGTCCAGCACGAATTCGACCTCGGCGGGGTCGGAAATCCATGGGCTCAGGCCGTCGGACAACAGTTCGGATATCGGCGAGCGCGGCACGATGACGCGCTGGTCCACCACGAAGCGGTGGCCCTGCAGCCACGCTTCCCCCGTGAGGTAGGCGGCGGGCACGCGTTCTTCCATGCGGCGCTCGATCAGCGTCAAGTAGCGTTCGCGCTCCTCCGGCAGGACCCTGGCGTCCAGGAAAGGCTCCAGCGTATCCAGGGGCAGATGCAGGGTGTGCAGCAGCAGATAGGCGGCTTCGTCCCAGGCGTTGTCGCTGCCATGTCCAAATGACAGCTTCGACGCGTTGAATTGGCTGATGGCATAACGCAGGAGATCGCGCAGGGTCAATAGCTCATGGTGGGCGGTTTCGTGCATGCGGGCTCCAATCAGGCCGTGTCGGGCAAAAGATGCTCGAGGCTGCGGCGATAGATGTTTTTCAAGGGTTCCAGCGTATCGAGCCGGATGTGTTCATTGATCTGGTGGATGCTGGCGTTGATCGGCCCGAATTCAATGACTTGCGGGCATATTCCGGCAATGAAGCGGCCGTCCGATGTGCCGCCGGTGGTCGATAGCTGGGTGGCGACACCGGTTTCGGCCTCGATGGCCTGGGCCAGCGCCGCGCTCAGTTCGCCTTTGGGCGTGAGAAAGGGTTTGCCGCCCAGGGTCCAGTCCAGATCATAGTCCAGTTGGTGCCGCCGCAGAATGGCGTTTACCCGCTCCTTCAGCATATCGGGCGTGCTGGCCGTCGAAAAGCGGAAGTTGAAGTCCAGCACCGCCGTGCTCGGCACGACGTTGGTGGCGCCGGTGCCCGAATGCAGATTGGACACCTGGAAGGTCGTGGCTGGAAAATATTCGTTGCCCGCATCCCATTGATGGGCGGTCAGGTCCACCAGCGCCGGCGCCAGCAAGTGGATGGGATTGCGCGCCAACTGCGGATAGGCCACATGGCCTTGCTTGCCCTTGATGGTCAGCTTGCCCGACAAGGACCCGCGCCTGCCGTTTTTTACCGTGTCGCCCAGGGTACCGACAGAAGTGGGCTCGCCGACTATGCAGTAGTCCAGCTGCTCGCCGCGCCGGGCCAGTTCCTCGCAGACTTTGACGGTGCCGTTGATCGACGGGCCTTCTTCGTCGGCCGTAATCAGCAAGCCTATCGAGCCCTGATGGCCGGGATGGCGGGCCACGAATTCCTCGACCGCGACCACGAAGGCCGCGATCGAGCTTTTCATGTCGGCCGCGCCGCGCCCGTACAGCATGCCGTCGCGCTCGGTCGGGGTGAACGGATCGCTGTCCCAGCGCTCCAGCGGCCCGGTCGGCACCACATCCGTGTGCCCGGCAAACACCAGCAGCGGCTGGGCCGCGCCGCGCCGCGCCCACAGGTTGACGACATCGCCGAAGACCAGGCTTTCACAGGCGAAGCCGGCGGCCTCCAGCCGGCGGGCCAGCATTTGCTGGCAATCGCAGTCGGCGGGCGTCAGCGAGGGCCTGGCGATCAGGTCCTTGGCAAGTTGCAGGACGGCGGAATCGGACATCAGGCCCTCAGCAAGTCGTTGATGCTGGTTTTGGAACGCGTCTGGGCGTCGACGCGCTTGACGATGACCGCGCAGGCCAGGCTGTGCGAGCCGTCGGCGCTGGGCAGCGAGCCCGGCACGACCACCGAGCCCGAGGGCACGCGGCCGTAGGTGATTTCGCCCGTGGCGCGATCGTAGATCTTGGTGCTCTGGGAAATGAACACGCCCATGGCCAATACCGAGTTTTCCTCGACGATCACGCCTTCGACGATTTCCGAGCGCGCGCCGATAAAGCAATTGTCTTCGATAATGGTGGGATTGGCCTGCAAGGGTTCGAGCACGCCGCCTATGCCTACGCCGCCAGACAAATGGACATTCTTGCCTATCTGCGCGCAAGAGCCGACGGTGGCCCAGGTATCGACCATGGTGCCCTCGTCGACATAGGCGCCGACGTTGACGTACGAAGGCATCAGGACCACATTGCGGGCGATGAAAGAGCCTTTGCGGGCGACGGCGGGCGGCACCACGCGAAAGCCGCCGTCGGCGAAAGCCTGGGCGTCGTAGCTCTCGAACTTGGTGGGCACCTTGTCGTAGAACTGCAGGGCGCCTTGGCCCATCACGACATTGTTTTCGAGCCGGAAAGACAGGAGCACGGCTTTCTTGAGCCACTGGTGCACGACCCATTCGGCGCCGATTTTCTCGGCGACGCGCAGCCGGCCCGCGTCCAGGTCCGCCAGCGCGGCCTGCACGGCTACCCTTATGGCGGCGTGCCCGGATGTCGGCGAGAGTTGCGCACGGTCTTCCCATGCTTGTTCTATGGTGCTTTGCAGATCGATAGTCATAGGCGTTTCATGTCTTTGTTGATGCAAGGTTTGGTGGGAACCGATGGGCAGTCTTGCTACTGGCCCAGTGGTAGGGGTATCTGGCTGTACCGGGTTTATGCCGCCGCGCCGCGGCTCAGAAAGGCGGCAATGCGCCCGGCAGCCTCGATGCATTGCTGTTTCGGAGCGACCAGGGCGATGCGCATGCGTCCGGCGCCGGGGTTCACGCCCTGTGCTTCGCGCGCCAGGAAGCTGCCTGGCAGCCCGGTGACGCCGGTCGCGCCGTACAGGTCGCGCACGAAGTCGGTATCGGCATAAGGCGTCCGGGTCCACAAATAAAAGGAGGCGTCGGGCCAGCCGGTATCGAGCACCGGCCCGAGTATGGGAAGGACGGCCGCGAATTTTTCGCGGTAGAGCCGGCGGTTCTCGACCACATGGTCTTCATCGTTCCAGGCGGCGATGCTGGCGCGCGATACCACCGGGCTGATGGCGCTGCCGTGGTAGGTGCGATAGAGCAGGAACTGGCTGATCAGCCCGGCGTCGCCCGCCACGAAGCCCGAGCGCAGGCCGGGCACGTTGGAGCGTTTGGACAGGCTGGAAAAGCACACCAGGTTGCGATAGTCGCCGCGCCCCAGCAGGCTTGCCGCCTGCATGCCGCCCAGGGGCTTGTCGGCTTCGTCGAAATAGATCTCGGAATAGCATTCATCGGCGGCAATCACGAAGCCGTATTCGTCGGACAGCGCGAAGAGCGTCTTCCAGTTGTCCAGCGACATGACATTGCCCGCCGGATTGCCGGGCGAGCACACGAACAGCAATTGCGTCCTGCGCCAGACATCGGCCGGCACCGAATTCCAGTCGTAGCCGAAATTCAACTCGGCCTGGGCGTTGATGAAGTAGGGCTGCGCGCCCGCCAGCAGGGCGGCGCCTTCATAGATCTGATAGAAAGGGTTCGGGCAAACCACGAGCGCGCCGGCGTCCGGGTCGATGACGGTCTGCGCGAAGGCGAACAAGGCTTCGCGGGAACCCAGCGCGGGCAGCACCTGGGTCTCCGGGTCGGGCCGCGCGATGGCGTAGCGGCGCGCTATCCAGTCGGCGATGGCGCCGCGCAAAGCCGCATCGCCCTTGGTGGGCGGGTACACCGACAGGCCGCCCATCGCGTCCTGCATGGCCGCGACAATAAGCGGCGGCGTGGCGTGCTTGGGTTCGCCTATGGACAGATTGATGGGAGCCAGATGGGCGGGAGGGGTGTCGGCCTGAGCCAGCAGACGCCGCAGCTTTTCGAAGGGGTAGGGATGGAGGGCGCTTAGTCGGGGATTCATGGCTGCCGCAGCGTAAACAGTAAGCTAGCGATTTTAGCAGGCCGTCCTGCGGAGCGCTTCGCGCCAAGCAATATCTGGTTTCACCGGCCGGGCACGCGCGGCGCCCGGAAGCTGCCCAGGACGGCTATCTACACAAAGTATGCGACAGGAAGCTGCATGTCGCGACCAGCAGATGTGCGCATTCGGGCAGGCTGGCTTCCATCCGATGCTTTGGACCGGCGATGGCAATGGCAAAAGTCTCTTTGTCGACCTTAAGGAAAGCGGATACCGCCCAGACATCGCTGACATTTTCTCCCCGCGTCTGGAAATATCCGAGCTGGCGGCTTTGCAGGATGTCATCCGCTAATTTTTCGGGATCGGTGATGGTCGAAGAGGTGATTGCGGGCAATGGCTTTTCAGCCAGCCAGTGCCGCAATTCCGTCTCCTTGAGGCTGCCGAGCAATGCCTTTCCAATCGAACTTGAATGCATGGGCTTGATATCCCCGGTTTTGGCCGAATAGCGTATCGATTGCAAGCTCTCGATGACTTGCAGGTAGACGACAGAGTCACCCTGCCGTTTGCCCAGAATGACAGTCTCGCGCGAGGTATCGCGCAGGCGCTCCAGCAGCGGCGTAGCGCGTTCAAGAAAGGGATCCTTCTTGAGAATGTCGAGCGCCACGTCATACATGCGTTTGGTGGGATAGAGGGCGCGCGGGCGGCTGAGCGAATACAGGTAACCCCGGCTGGACAGGGTCGCGACGATGGCGTGGCAGGTGCTTTTCGGGATGTTCGCCGCCTCGGCCAGATCAGTCAGTGACAGCGGCCGCTGGCTGAGCTGGAATGCTTCAAAAATGTCGAGAAGACGTTCAATTCCGACAACGGTGGCGGGCTTTTGCGCGGGTGTAGGCAAGGACATAGCAGAGCTTTCCAAATCCTGGGAAATGATTTTCTTAAATTCAATATTCTGAACAAACTCTTTTTTAAGCAGAATATTCGACCTCATATTTAAAATTTATTCGAAATACTGAATTCATTGTATTGAATACCGAATTTTATTAATTATAGTCGCATCAAGAAAATGAGCAGGAGACATCAATCAATGCAGGCCGACAATGACATCCTGGTTCAAGAGCGCGTATCCGGCGTGTGGTGGATCACCATCAATCGCGAGAAAAAGCACAACGCTCTCGCACGCAGCGTTTTGCGGGAATTGGCGCAGGCGGTGGCGCTGGCCGCAGGCCAGGCCAGCGCGCGATGCATCGTCCTGACCGGCGCCGGAAAGCGCTACTTTGCGGCTGGCGGCGATCTTGTGGATTTGGCCAGTGTTCGCGATGAACAGGCCACCATTGAGATGGCCAACGGCGCGCGTACCGCGCTTGACGCTCTGCGCAATTGCCCCCTGCCGGTCATCGCCTATCTGAACGGTGACGCGATCGGCGGCGGCGCCGAGTTGGCGCTTGCGTGCGACATGCGCATGCAAGGGAGCAAGGCGCGCATTGGCTTCATTCAAGCCAAGCTGGCGATTACCTCTGCCTGGGGAGGGGGACCGGATTTATGCCAGCTGATAGGCACTTCCCGGGCAATGAGAATGATGAGCCGCTGCGAACTGGTGGATCCCCGGCAGGCCCTGGATTGGGGTTTGGCCGATGCTGTCATTGGCGAGGCCTCGGTGGAGCAGGATATCCAGGCCTTCCTGGACCCCATGCTTTCGTGTCCGCCGCAGGTGTTGCGCGGGATCAAGGCGCAAACCCGCGCCTGCCGGCAGGGCCTTGCATACGACGAGCGCCGATCCGTGGAGCAGCGTCAATTGATAGCCACTTGGCTCCATGAGGATCATTGGAGTTTTTCGGAAAAACTTCTGTCCAAAGGAAAAAAATGAGCAGCAAACACAAGTCCGAAGCTATGGCCATCGAGCCGACGCTTCAGTCAGTCAATCGTAGTGGAATAGAGGTTCCGGCGAGCGTTGATGCCTCGGCGGTCAATCCGGAAAACATTGGCGAGCCTGGCGTGTACCCGTTCACACGCGGCATTTTTCCCGATGGCTACCAAGGGCGCCTCTGGACTATTCGGCAATATTCCGGCTTCGGCACGGCCGAGGAATCCAATGAACGCTACAAGTTCCTGCTGGCCAAGGGGCAGACCGGGCTGTCGGTCGCACTGGATCTGCCCACGCAGTGCGGGCTGGATCCCACTCACCCGATGGCTCGGCCCGAGATCGGCAAGGTCGGGGTATCGCTTTCCAATCTGAGCGAGGCCGAAATTCTTTTTGACGGCCTGGACCTTTCAAAGATATCCACGTCCTTCACAATCAACGGCACGGCAGCCATCATCTATGCCATGTATCTCGCCGTGGCGGACAAGCAGAATGTGCCCCGGGCCAAGCTTACCGGCACCATCCAGAATGACATTCTCAAGGAATACGTGGCGCGCGGCACCTGGATCTTTCCGGTTCGTCCTTCGATGCGCTTGATCGCCGACTCGATTCTTTATTCCAATGATGTGTCCCCGCGCTTTAATCCGATCAGTATTGCCGGCGCGCATGTGCGTGACGCGGGTGCGACGGCCGCGGAAGAGATGGCCTATACATTGGCCAATGGTCTTGCCTATGTGGACGAATTGCAGGCGCGCGGCGGCGATGTGGAGAAATTCGCCAAGCGCCTGTCTTTCTTCTTCTACGTGCATATGGACTTTTTCGAGGAAATCGCAAAATTCCGTGCCGGCCGGCGCCTGTGGGCGCGCCTCATGAAGGAGCGCTACGACGTCCGGGATCCGAAGGCGCAGCACTTCCGTTTCGGGGTGGTGTGCGGCGGCTCGTCGCTGGTGGCGCCCCAGCCTTATAACAACGTGGTGCGCGTGGCCGTGGAAACAATGGCCGCGGTGATGGGCGGCGCGCAGTCGATCTTCACCTGCGCCTTCGATGAGGCATTCCAGATTCCCACTGAGTTCTCTGCGGAACTTGCGGTGCGCACGCAGCAGATCATCGCCTATGAAAGCGGCATTGGACGCACTGTCGACCCTTTGGGGGGCAGCTACTTTCTTGAGCAGCATACCGACCGCATGGAAGAGAGGATCACGGAAGTGATGTCCGAGATAGATGCCTATGGTGGCGTGGTCAGGGCCATCGAGGACGGTTGGCTCCAGCTGCGGCTGGCCGAGCGCGGCCTCGAACGCAAGCTCGACACCGATTCCGGCCACAACGTCATCATCGGGCAGAACCACTTCAAAAAGCTCAACGAGGAGATCAAGGTAGGGGATGTGTTCAAGCTCGATCCGACAGTCGCGCAACGCGCGCTTGAGAAATTCCAGCGTGTGCTCGATACGCGCAATCAGTCGCAGGTCGATGCGTCGCTGGCGAAGCTTGCCACGGCCGCGGCCAACGACCGCGAGAACGTCATGCCTTACCTCGTGGATTGCTGCCACGCCTACGCCACTGTTGGCGAGATGGTCGCATGTCTGAAGAAGCAATGGGGCGAATTCAAGGAACCGGTGAATCTATGAACAGACTTGAAACAAGGCCTGCACTGACGGGCAAACGGATATTGATAGGCAAGCCCGGGCTCGACGGCCATGACATTGGCGCCAAGATTATCGCGCTTGCACTGCGCAACGCCGGTGCGGAAGTGATCTATACCGGACTGCGCCGCAGCCCGCTGCAGATCGCCCAAGTGGCGGTGGATGAGGGCGTCGATGCTGTTGGCCTGAGCATTCTTTCCGGCAGCCACAGAGAACTGGTCGAAGACGTGGTCGGGCAGTTGCATGAACTGAAAGCCGGAGACATCAAGATATTTGTCGGCGGCACTATTCCCGCGGAAGATCAACCGTACCTGCGAAAGCTCGGTGTGGCCGCCGTCTTCACTGCGGATATGCCATTGGACCTCGTGGTCAAGATATTGGCTGAGTGCCTGGCATGAATGGGCCACTCGCGGGCATACGGGTGGTAGAGGTCGGCCACATGCTGGCCGGACCCTATTGCGGGCTCATGCTGGCCGACATGGGCGCCGAAGTCATCAAGATCGAGACGCCCGAAGGCGATATCGGCCGCAGCGTCAGCCCCCACTTCATCGGGCCGCATAACGCCTATTTTGCAAGTCTCAATCGCAACAAGAAAAGCGTGGTGCTCGACCTGGCGGGTGACGAAGGGCGCCGGAATCTGGGCGGGATCCTGAAGGAGTCGCATGCGCTCATTACCAATTTGCGGCCCTCGGCCATCCGCAAGCTGGGCCTGACGTACGAAACACTGAGAACCTGGAACGAGCGCCTGGTCTGCGTGGCGTTGACCGGCTATGGCCTGGAAGGCCCATATGTAGACAATCCCGCATATGACTATGTCATCCAGGCGATGACAGGCGTCATGGCATTGACCGGCGATCCTTCTGCGCCCCCCGCCAAAGCGGGATATTCCGCGGTGGACAACTCCGCGGGCCTTGTCGCCGCCCTCGGGCTGCTTGCGAAGATCGTGCAGGGTCAAGGCGGGCAGGTCGACGTGTCCATGTATGACGTGATGCTTTCGCAGTTGAACTACCTGGCGGGAGCCGCGTTGAATGCCGGCGAGGTGATCGAGCGGCTGCCCGATTCTTCACATCCCTATGTGGTGCCCGCGCAGATATTCCCCACCGCGGACGGATGGCTCACCTTGTTCATCACGCACGACAAGTTCTGGCAGAAATTTTGCGCGGAGGTCGGGCGGACAGACTGGATCACCGATCCTCGCTTCGCAAGCATGGCGGGACGGAGGGCCAACCGCGATACCGTGGTCGCCGGGATTACGGCGGTGCTGCGCGAGGCGTCCGCGGCGCAATGGGTGCGCCGTTTGCAGCCATTGGGCGTCGTCGCGGCGGAGGTGGGCACCCTCAACGATGCATTGGAAAGTGACATCGCGGCGGCCCGTTCGCTGATTGTCACGCTGGGCGATGGCAGCCTTCCCTTGCGTGCCATCGCAAGCCCGATCAGATTTGATGGCTATGCGCCGACTTATGGCTTGCCTCCCTTGCTGGACGAGCATCGTGAAGAAGTGTTGGGGAGGGCTTGGCCGTGAACACGCAGGCACTTGATCGCCGGGCGTTGGGCCGAACATTGACCAAGCTCGCGAACGCCAGCGCGGTCGAGTTGGCGCAGCGGCCGCTACGCGAGCCACCAGCAAGCCATGCCCGCCGTATCGGTATTACGGGCGCGCCCGGCGCCGGGAAAAGCACATTGCTGGGGCACCTGGCGCTGCAGCGGGCCTGCAACGGCCGCCTGGGTGTGCTGGCGGTCGATCCAAGCAGTCCCAAAAGCGGGGGCGCGATTCTGGGCGACCGCGTTCGCATGGACGAGTTGGCTGGCGCCTCGGAACTTTACATCCGTTCGCTCGGCTCGCGCAGAACGTCCGACGGTCTTGCGGACAACATGTCCGAGATGCTGGATGCGATGGACGACTTTGGCTTTGCCGAAGTGCTGCTGGAAACCGTTGGTGTAGGACAAGCTGAATACGCCGTGCGCGTGCAGGTCGATACGCTGGTGCTGGTGCTGCTGCCTGACAGCGGTGACACGGTGCAAGCAATGAAGGCTGGGATCATGGAAATGGCCGATATTTTCGTGGTCAACAAGGCGGATCTTCCGGGTGCGCAAAAAATGGCCACAGACATCAAGCGTATCGCCGCGATCAGCCGGCAATTGCAAGGGGCATGGATTCCGCCGGTACTGCTCGCTTCTGCGTCGCAACCGGAATCGATTGAAACGCTGTCGGAAGCGATAGACCGGCACCAAGCATGGCTGACCGCGGATCCGCGTCAGCAGGCTTTGCGGGAACAGCGAGCCCGTTACCGGCTCAAGCGGCTGCTTGAGATACGCGCAGCGGACGTGATCGCGCGGCAGGACGCCGCATTCTTTACGGCACCCCTTGAACGTCAATTAGAACTTGCGCTGGAGTTGCTGGTCAGCAAGACTTTTTCACTGTAAGCAGATAACTATAAATATAGGAGACACCTCATGATGAAGCGACTTTTTTGGCTAATACTGTTGGCCAGCGGCATGGCTGTTCCGACCATAGCTCCCGCCCAGAGTTTTCCGGACAGACCGGTGAGAATCATTGTTCCCCAAACGCCAGGGGGGGCCTCCGACGCGCTGGCCCGCATTATTGGGCAGAAGCTTGGCGATAAGTGGGGTCAGACGGTGGTAATCGAAAACCGCCCGGGCGCCGGCGGCAACGTGGGCATGGAGGCGGTGATCGCCGCGCGTCCCGATGGCTACACACTGCTCATGAGCTATGTTGGCACGCAGGCCATAAACGGGGCGCTGTACAAGAAGTTGTCATTCGATCCGGGCAAAGATTTCGCACCGGTGGCGACCTTGGCCACGCTGCCATTTGTGATGGTGGCCAAGGCGGACGCAGCGTTCAAGACAATTCCCGAAATCCTGGATGCCGCCAAAAAGGGGCGGATCACTTACGGTTCGGCCGGAAACGGCTCCGTCAACCATTTGGTCGGCGAGATGTTCAATGCTGCTGCGAAAGTCAAGCTGGTCCACATTCCATACCGCGGGGCGGCGCCCGCGCTGCAGGATCTGATGGGCGGGCAGATCGACCTGGTCTTTACCAGCCTGCCGTCTGTTGCCGGTTTCATCAAGAGTGGAACGCTGCATCCCATTGCCGTCACTAGCGGTCGGCGCGTGCCTTCGTTCAATAGCATTCCGACCATCGCGGAGGCCGGCTTCAAGGATTTTGATGTCAACCCCTGGTTTGGACTGATGGCCCCAAAGAAGACGCCGCCCGATGTGATACTCAAAATCAACAAGGATGTGAACGAACTCCTGCGCTCGAAGGATGTGATGGCCAGCTTTGCCGCTCAAGGAGCTGAACCCTACGCGACGTCGCCGGACGATTTCGCCGCAGTGCTCCAGGCGGACGTCGTGAAGTGGGGTGAAGTGGTCAAGGCGTCTGGCGCGCAGGTGGACTGAAACGTGTCGCGCGCTCAAATAAAAAAACTCAAAAGGATTATGCATGCTGGGGCTTCGGCTAATGCGTCCGAAATGCAAAAGAATGAAGCGCGCGCCGCGGCGCTTGAGTTGCTACGGCGCAGCGTTGCATTCAAGCATGATCGATTGGCCATCATCAGGCTGGTCGATGCAGTAAAGCTGGATGCCGCTGTTGAGAGCGATCTGTGGAGCTATTGCGCAACGGTTGCCAATGCCTTGATGGATCGCGGCCAGCTTCAAAAGCTCCAGGCGAGGTCATAGGCAGCGGAACGCGCCAGTCGGGGCCGCCTTATGGCGGGCCCGCCATAAGGTTGCGCTTAGCCATGTTGTTTCATGAAGGCCTGTCGCCCTTTAGCGTAATCCGGTGCATGACGCGGCGAAAGCCGTGATAATCGTTTATGGGGTTGTGCATTGTGCAGCGATTGTCCCAGAACGCAATGGCATGCCGGGACCAGGAAAAACGGCAGGTGAATTCCGCTTTGACCTGGTGCCGGAACAGGAAGTCCAGCAAAGGAGCTGCCTCCTCGCCGGCCATCCCCTTGATTCCTGCGGTATGGGCGACGTTCACATAGAGGCTTTTGCGGCCTGTTTCAGGATGCGTGCGTACGATGGGATGCTCGGCAACGTATTCCTGGGCTATGCCGTCTTTGCCATCTGTTTTGATGCGGTCTTCGCGCGTGCGGGATACATCCGCCTTGGACGACGTGCTGATCCCGATCAGACCGTCCAGCAGTTTCCTCATGGTGTCAGATAGGGTGTCATAGGCCAGTTGTTGATTGGCGAACAGCGTATCGCCGCCATAGGGCGGCACCTCGCGCGACAGCAGCATCGACCCCATGGGCGGCTCGTTCAGATAGGTGGTATCCGAGTGCCAGATGCCGCCGAAATTGACGGTTTCGGTTTCGAGCTTCTTGACCTCGATGATTTGCGGGAAGCCCTCAATCCCTTTGATGAAAGGATAACAAACGGGCTCTCCCATTGCTTGCGCAAAGTCCAGGAATTGCCGGGGAGTGAGATCCTGATCGCGTAGAAAAATGACCTGATGATCCAATAGCGCCTGGCGCACGGCGCGAGCTTGCGTGGCGCTTAAGCCGGCAGCGAGGTCGACCCCTGAAATCTCCGCGCCCAGTGCGCCCGCAATTTTCCGTATTTCCATTTGGATTCCATTCTGTTTGTCTGTGATTGTCCAGCGCCCGCTTTGATGTGTCCGCGCGCTTGCCGGGGCTGCCACCGTTACGCAGAGGATTCCCGGCTCCACATTACGTCGTTCTGTCCGGCTTCGCGATTCAAAACCCGGGCGATGACAAAGCAAAGATCCGAGAGCCGATTCAAGTATTGCCTTGCCGGCGTGCTGATGGCTTCGCTGCGGCCCACCGCCACGACGGAGCGCTCCGCTCTGCGGCAGACTGTGCGCGCCAGATGGGCGAGCGCGGCGCCCCTGCAGCCGCCTGGCAGAATGAATTCCTTCAATCGGGTCAGATCCGCGTTGTAGCGCTCCAGGCTTTGATCGAGAAATGTTACGTGGGCCTCATTGACGGCAATGTGTCCCGGGATGCAAAGTTCGGCGCCAAGGTCGAACAGGTCGTTTTGTACCCGCGAAAACAAAGCGTCCACGTCTTCAGGCAAGGGCTCGGTGCGCAGCAATCCGATCACGCTGTTCAGCTCATCGACATTGCCCATGGCCTCGATGCGGGGCGCGTTCTTGTCGACGCGGCTGCCATCGCCAAGTCCGGTGGTGCCTGTATCGCCGGTACGGGTCGCAATGACGGAAAGTCGGGTTGCCATGGCAATACTCCTGTTTGGATAAAAGATTTTGAGACGCCGCGAATTGCCCATTGTGCATTCCGGCGCTGCGATGTAAATGTGCCGTCATAGCGATATTTGCTGGATGCACGACAGGAGTTGCCTGGATATGTCGTCGACTTTCCGGTCCATCCGATCGAGCGGGCCGGCCACGGCCAGGCCTAGGGTTATCGAGCCCCTTTGCAGCGGCGCGGCAATGGCCATGACATCCGCCACATTTTCTCCGCGGGTGATGCTATAGCCGCGATTTCGGCTCGTGTTGATATCTTCCATCAAGCGCTTGGCTGATGTGATGGTTTGATTGGTTGCCCGGGCCAGATCATGGGATTTTAACCACGCGGCCAACTCGGCGTCTGGCATTGTGCCGAGCAGCGCTTTGCCAATAGAGCTTGAGTGCGTAGGCTTGAAATCACCCGCGCGCGACGAATAGCGTATGGTCTGCCCGCTTTCCACGACCAGCAGATACAGCACGCGATCGTCCTGGCGCGTGCCCAGAATCACCGTTTCATTGGTCGAGTCGCGCAAGGCTGTCAGGAATGGTAGGCAGCGTGTCGCAATGGGGTCATTATTGTTGATTTCGCGCGCCATATCCCATAGCCGCCGCGTGGGGTAGGTTTCTCGCGAAGACAGGAAATACAGCAGGCCGCGCTGTTCCATGGAATGCACTACGCTATGGCAGGTCGAGATCGGAATACTTGCCAACTGCGCCATTTCGGATAGGGATAGCGGCCGCTTGGCGGCACAGAACGCGTCCAGAATATCGAATGGACGAAGCGCGGAACGGCTGGGAGCAATGGCCATGAGGAATGCCTGTATTCCGTATGCTGAATAAAACCACACTATGCTTCAGTATATAGAAACTGGTGGCCATGATCAAACGCGATGCTATTGGACATATAGGCTTCTGTCATCTGCCCGGGCCGGGGCATGTGCCTCGCAATGGGCTTGAAGGCACCTGGTTTGGCGAATACGGCGACTTGCGCCACTCGTTGCAGCAAGGGCTTGCGTTCATGTACAAAAGCGTTGCCATCCCGGCCTCGCCAGCATCGATCGCCGAGCTGGATTTGTTTATCCGTGGAAGGGGTTCAAACCAATAAAAAACCCTCGAAAATCAATGATTTAAGAGGGTCAATTATTAAACAATGGTGCGAACGGAGAGACTCGAGGGCCGCACGTATAAAGGCTTTGCGGGGTGATGGGGATAATTATTAAATTGAGGCGTTTATGCCACATTAACTGTTTCTTTGCTTAGCGCCTGGTCTACGACCATTTGCCAGCGAGTCGATCCAGCTCTCAATGTCGCAACGGCGCCAGCGACGGTTTCCGCGCTTTCTTGAGCTACCAGGATTGCCATCCTTGTTGTCTTTGTTTGAAGGTAACTCAAACCGGATTGGTTCAGGAAACCCGGGCGATAATGATATGGTCTCGCGAATGTATCGTGCTGGATACCTGAGCATTATGCCAATATCTTCGGGTGTTAGCAGTGATTCGGGTGACATCCGCGCTGCTATCTGTCTGGCTAACTCGTCGTAGTCGAATTGAGTGTTTAAAGTAGTCATTTCAAACTCACCAGTTCCATATCACCGTTCGCTTTTCGGTGAATAAGGACTTAACTATATGCAGGGTAGGTAGACGCCGACCTTTGGTGCGTCGACTCAGATCACGGCCCGGTGCCGGTAACTTTCCCGCTTTGAGCCAGCGGCGTACCGTACGGGAGGTTACGTTCCGCGAGCTTTCCGGATCCGCACGCCAGATGACCCGGTCTCGCGAGGGGTAGCTGACGTAAGGTCACTACCTTCAGCCTCGTGCTCGCATGCCGAGTTTTCAAAAAGAATCGTGTATAGGAGATCGTGCAACTTTGATCCCGCCAGTGAGTGGAACACCAAGCTCACTAATAGACAAATACCAAACAACGAACTGCCCAGTAAGCCGAATATGCCCAGTAAGCCGAATACGCAGGCTAAAAGATTAAATGCGGTGCCGCAAAAAAACAACACACGCCCAGTCTGAAACCTCCTGATGGCTTCACTTTGGTTCAATTTGCATACCACTTGTCAACGCCGGTTTAAAACTGACCCACTTTCCGGCTTTTCGGCCGGAGTAAAACTGACCCACCCGGGCCTCCAATTTTCTTAAGCTTTTGCCTTCACCTGGCCGGCTTTGCGTTTATCTTTAAGCCGGTAACTTTCTCCGGCGATCTGAACAATATGCGCGTGGTGCAGCAGGCGATCGAGCATGGCAGCCGTTAAGGTCTGGTCGTCGGCGAACGCTGAAGACCACTGCCCGAAGGGCAGATTGCTGGTCAAGATAATGCTGGCGCGTTCATAGCGCTTGGCGACCACGTTAAAGAATAAATTTGCTTCCTCGCGTCCGAAGGGTA
>NZ_FQXE01000001.1:0-426405 GCF_900129885.1 Pollutimonas bauzanensis
CCCCGCGATGGCCGAGTACATGTCCGAGCCCGTGCCGGCAATCACCCGGCAGGTAAAGGTCGAGGCGTTGAATTCGTGCTCGGCATACAGGTTCAGCGACGTGTGCATGGCGCGCACCCAGTCCTCGCTGGGCGCCGCCCCGTGCAGCAGGTGCAGGAAATGCCCGCCGATGCTGTCGTCATCGGTCTGCACATCGATCACCCGCCCGTTATGGCTGAAGTGATACCAGTACAGCAGCGCCGAGCCCAGGCTGGCCATGAGCCGGTCGGCGATGTCGCGCGCGTCCGGCGCGTTGTGGTCGTCCTTCTCGGGCAGCATGCAGCCGAGCACCGACACGCTCGTGCGCATCACGTCCATCGGGTGGCTGGCCGCCGGCAGCGCCTCGAGCGCCGTTTGCAGCGCCGCGGGCAGCCCGCGCAGGCTGCGCAGCTTGGCCTTGTAGGCGGCCAGCTCCGCCCTGGTCGGCAGCTTGCCGTGCACCAGCAGGTGGGCCACCTCTTCGAATTCGCAGGTCTCGGCAATGTCCAGAATGTCATAGCCGCGGTAGTGCAGGTCGTTGCCGCTGCGCCCCACGGTGCACAGGGCCGTATTGCCCGCCACCACCCCCGACAGGGCCACCGATTTCTTGGGCTTGGGGCCCGCCTTGGTCTCTTTGCTGTCGCTAATCGCCATGTCTCATGCTCCTGAAAGGATTATTTCGCCTTGCCTTGCTGAAAAAGCGCATCAAGGCGGGATTCGAACTCGTGGTATCCGATACGGTCGTAGAGCTCTTCGCGGGTCTGCATCATGTCGATGACCTGCTTCTGGTGACCGTCGCGGCGTATGGCCGTATAGACTGTCTCGGCGGCCTTGTTCATGGCGCGGAAAGCCGACAGCGGATAGAGCACCATGCCGACGCCGGCGCTGGCCAGCTCCGGCACGCTGAACAATGGCGTTTGGCCGAACTCGGTGATATTGGCCAGCACCGGCACATTCAATGCCTGGGTGAAGCGCTGGTAAGTGGCCAGGTCGTACGAGGCTTCGGCAAAAATCGCGTCGGCCCCCGCCTCGACACATGCCAGCGCCCGTTCCAGCGCCGCGTCCACGCCATCCACGGCGATCGCATCGGTGCGCGCCACAATGAAAAAGTCGGAATCGGTGCGCGCATCGACCGCCGCCTTGACGCGGTCGGCCATTTCCCGGGTCGTGACGATCTCCTTGCCGGGACGGTGGCCGCAACGCTTGGCGCCGACCTGGTCTTCAATATGGCAGGCCGCCGCGCCGAACTTGATCAGGCTTTTGATGGTCCGCGCGATGTTGAAGGCCGACGGCCCGAAACCCGTGTCGATATCCACCATCAGGGGCACATCGCAGACATCCGTAATGCGGCGCACATCGGTGAGCACATCGTCCAGCGTATTGATGCCCAGATCCGGCAGGCCCAGCGAGCCAGCCGCCACGCCGCCGCCCGAAAGATAGATGGCGCGGTAGCCGGCGCGTTTGGCGAGCAAGGCGTGGTTGGCATTGATCGCGCCGATGATTTGCAGGGGCTGCTCGGTTTTCAGCGCCTCGCGAAACAATGCGCCTGGCGAACGTGGTTTCAAATTTGAGCTGGACATGGAGGAATACTCTCGATCTGTGGTCAATATGGGACTCAAAGCAATATCGATGCCAAATTCATCGCCCTTGCGCCGTTCTGAATATTTTGTTCTCTATCACCTTGTTTTAGAAAGGAAACTGCCGCGCATAGACCCGGGGACGCGGCGGTTTTCACGAGATAGGCGTTTCATTTATGCAATCCATATGTTCCAATCGTTTCATTCCTGTTACCCGCCCTGCCCCATATCATGTCTATCCCCCACACTCCCCATACTCCCCCGCTGCGCATCGTGGCCGTCGGCTTCCATGGCCTGCGCACGCTGCTGGAGGAACTCGCGCCGCATTACCACGCCGCCGCCGAGATACGCATACTGGACAAGGCATATGGCGATGCCGTCGCCGAAATCACGGCAATGCGCAAGGACGTGGGGATAGACGCCGTCGTGGCGGCGGGATCCAATGGCGGCTTTCTGCGCCAGCATCTGGACCTTCCGGTGATACTCGTCAAAGTGGGCGGCTTCGATGTGATGCACGCCTTGACCAAGGCATCGCGCCATTCGCGGCGCATTGCCCTGGTCACCTATGGCGCGGTGCCGCCCGAAATAAAGCATTTCAACGAATTCTTTTCCCTGGCGCTGGAACTGCGCACTTACCGCGGAGAACAGGAGGCGGAAATCTGCGTGCAGGAATTGCGCAATATGGCGATCGATGTGGTCGTTGCCCCCGGCCTGGTGGTGGACCTGGCGCGCGCCTACGGCCTGGAGGGCGTATTGCTGTATTCGCAAGGCTCCGTGCGCGAAGCCATGGACGACGCAATAGAAGTCGCCCGCATCGCGCGCCTGGAATCGGCCAAACGCGAAAGGCTGAACATCATTCTGGGCAAGCTCAAGGACGGTGTCGTCGCCGTCGACCTCGACGAGCGCATCGAAACCTTGAATCCGCCTATGGAAAGAATACTCGGACAGCCTGCGGAACGGCTTCTGGGCCAGCGCCTGAGCGCCGTGTGCGCCGAGCTGAGCTTGCGCAACACCCTGCGCTATGCGCAAAACGAGGTAGAACAAGTCCAGCAGGTAAACGGCAAGGCCGTGGTGGCGACCCGCATGTCCATCGTCGAGCAGGGCAAGCACACCGGCGCGGTCCTGATATGCCAGGACCCCGTGGCCATTCAGCGGCTCGACCGCCATCTGCGCGCGCGCGTCCTGCCGCGTCCCACACCGACCAAATATGAACTGAGCCACATCATCGGACAGAGCGCCTCGATCGCACGGGCCAAGGCGCGCGCCGTTACCTGCGCGCAAAGCCAGGCCACGGTCCTTATCATCGGCGAAAGCGGCACAGGCAAAGAGCTTCTGGCGCAAGGCATACACAACGCCAGTCCGCGCCGCGCCCAGCCGTTCGTCGCAATCAACTGCGCGGCCTTTCCGGAAGCCCTGCTGGAGAGCGAGCTGTTCGGCTATGTGGAAGGCGCATTCACAGGGTCGAGCCGCGGCGGAAAAATCGGCCTGTTCGAGGCGGCGCATACCGGCAGCATTTTCCTGGACGAAATCGGCGAAATGCCCTTGTCGCTGCAGACCCGGCTGCTGCGGGTGCTGCAGGAAAAGGAAGTCCTGCGCATCGGCGCAACCGAACCCACCCCCGTCGACGTAAGGGTGATAGCGGCCACCCACCGCGACTTGGGCGCCCGCGCGCTTGCCGGCGAATTCCGCAGCGACTTGTACTATCGCCTCAACATCCTGCTGATTGCCCTGCCCCCGCTGCGCGAGCGCCGCGAGGACCTGCCTCTGCTGGCCATGCATCTAAAAGAAAAGATCGCGCAGCGCCTGAATCAAAAAAACCCCGCCGACAATACCATCATCGACGCCATCGCCGAGGCGGCAAAACATTACTCTTGGCCCGGCAACGTGCGCGAACTCGAGAATCTGATCGAGCGCGCCATGGTGTTCCACGACCCGCAGCTGCGCGAACATCATGTGACTCTGGCGGAACTGAAAGATATCGCGCCCGAACTATTCGTGGACGGCCCGCATGCGCCGGAGGCCAGGCTGCGCGATAGCCGCGACGACGCGGAGCTGCGGCACATATGCGCCGTGCTGCAGGATTGCCAGGGAGACCGCGCCCGCGCCGCCGCAAGACTGAACATCAGCCGCAGCACGCTCTGGCGCAAACTGAAGCGGGCGGGCTGACCGTTGTCAGGGACTGCCCTCAGCCAGCGGGCGAATTCCAGCTCAGCGAGCCCTGCAGCGCGGTCATGGATTCCAGCGGCGCGCTGCGGCGGAAGGCCGTCGGCGACATTCCCACGTGCTCGCGGAAAGCGGTGGAAAAATTGGCGGCATTGGAAAACCCCAGCGCCTCGGCGATCGCCTGGATGCCAAGCGAACTCTGCGCCAGCAATCGCTGCGCCGTGCGCATCCGCTCGGCGCGCACGAACTCGGCCACCGATACGCCCAGACGCTGGCGAAAAGCCGCAGAAATCCGCTTCTTGCTCACGCCCAGGGCCCGGGCCAGCTCATCGAGACGGGCGGGCTCTGCCAGGCGAGTGGAAATATATTGCTTGACGGCCCGAATCAGTATCTGATCGCCGGGCTCGTCAAGACCGTAAGAAATTGGAGCGGTAGGCATAGGGCTGGACAACCAAAAGCGCCCGGACGACGCGGACGCAACAATGTTAACGCCATCAACCTTAAGTTCGCCCTGGAGTTTTGTCCAACCTTTTGGCCGTTTCTTAACCGTTATTGACGCTTTGTTCCAGCGCGCCGGACAGCATGTCCCGTATTGCATTCAGGTCGTTGCGCAAACCCTGCAATTCAGCACCCGAAAGACGGACGGCGGCGTCCTGGTCGTGCGGAATATCGTGCGTATCGCCAAGGCGATTGCGCGCGCCGCTGATGGTGAAGCCTTGCTCGTAGAGCAAGTCGCGTATGCGGCGTATCAGCAGCACCTCGTGGTGCTGGTAATAACGGCGGTTGCCACGGCGTTTTACGGGTTTCAGTTGCGTGAATTCCTGTTCCCAATAGCGTAATACATGGGGTTTTACGCAACACAAATCGCTAACCTCGCCTATCGTGAAGTAACGCTTGGCAGGAATCGGAGGCAGGGTGACAGGATTTTCGCTAGGGCTCATGGGCGGATGGGGGGCCGATTAATAGACGATACGTATTCGTAAAAGCGAGTCAAGCATGGCCGCGCCAGCGCGGCCAGGGCTTCACTCCGGATTGGCGGCGGCTTTGCCGCCCTGCTCGACCACGCCCTTGAGCTTCTGGCTGGCGTGGAAGGTCACCACCCTGCGCGCGGCGATGGGAATGACCTCGCCGGTCTTGGGGTTGCGCCCCGGGCGCGGCGGTTTGTCGCGCACCTGGAAATTGCCGAATCCGGACAGCTTGACCTCGACGCCGCGCGCGAGCGACTCGCGGATTTCCTCGAAAAAGGTATCGACGATATCCTTGGCTTCGCGTTTGTTCAGGCCCACGCGGTCAAACAGCAGCTCGGCAAGCTCGGCCTTGGTCAGGGTGCGGTCCGTATTCATTATGTCTGTACTCCTTAGGCGCGCTGGCGCACGCCATGCTCGCTAACTAGCGCCTGCAGCAGGCAATCGATGCACTGTTCCACCGTGGCATCGTCGAGTGTGGAATCGCGCCCTTGCAGCCAGAAGCGAAAGGCCAGGCTATTTTCCGCGGTTTGCGCCGATTTGTCGCGCCACACATCAAACAGTTTAATATCTTTGACGATGCCAAGAGTAGCATTAGATGCAATCGTGTGGGTAAGTGTATTCAACAAATCCTGATACGATGCGTCCGCGCCGGCCCACACCGCCAGGTCGCGTATCACGACCGGCTGGCGCGACAATTCCGCGGGCGCCGGCATTTCGTTGACCGAAATCGCCGCCACGTCGATTTCAAATACCACGGGCGCGTGCGCCAGGTCGCTTTGCTGGGCCCAGCGAGGGTGGATTTCCCCTATCCAGCCTACCGCCACGCCGTCCAGCTCCAGCCGGCCCGAACGGCCGGGATGCAAGGCCGGATGGCTGGCGGGAAGGCATATCAATTTGCTCGCCTGCGCGCCGAGCAAGGTTTCGAGGTCCTTCTTGACATCATAGAAATCCACCTGGCGCACCGGCACGCCCCACTGCTCCTCGAACGCAGGCCCCCACGCGGCGCCCGACAAATACTGCGGCTGGCGCACGCCGGCCACCGTCAGGTCGCCATCAGGCACGCTGGCATCACGCATGAACACCCGGCCCAGCTCGAACACCCGCACCCGGCCCTGCTTGCGGTTGGCGTTATGGACAATATTGGCCAGCAGGCCGCCGATAAGGCTGGAACGCATGACCGCCAATTGGCTGGCAATAGGATTGAGCAGCCGGATGGGGTCGGCATTGCCCGCGTAGTCGCGTTCCCAGGCCTCTTCCACAAAAGCGAAATTGATGACTTCCTGGTAATCCAGGCTGGCCATGCGTTCGCGCAGCGCATGGGGCCCGCGCAGCGCTTCAGGCGCGGTATGCATTTGGGCGCGGGCGATAGGCGGCAGGTCGGGAATGCGCTCAAAGCCGTAAATGCGCGCCACTTCCTCGATCAAGTCTTCTTCTATGAACAGGTCGAAGCGGTACGATGGCGGCGTTACGATGAAAACATTATCCCGCAACTGGAAGGGCAGGCCCAGGCGCGTGAAGATCTGTTCGACCTCCTGGCGCGATACCGGCACGCCCAGGACCCGATGGCAGCGATCCAGCCGCATGCTTACCGGCGCGCGGGCCGGCAGCTCCAGCACCTGGTCGTCGAGCGGGCCGGCCTGTCCGCCACAGATGTCGATCAGCAGGCGCGTCATGAATTCCAGATGCTCGGTGATCGATTCGAAGTCGACGCCGCGCTCGAACCGATGGCTGGCTTCGGAGCTGAACTTGTAGCGGCGCGCCCGGCCCATGATGGCTTGCGGCCACCAGAAGGCCCCTTCCAGGTAGATATCAGTCGTATCCAGCGTCACCGCCGTGGCCGCCCCGCCCATGATGCCGGCCAGGCTTTCCACGATCCCGCCGGCGGCGATGACGCCGACATCCGCGGCAAGCTCCACCGTCTGGCCATTGAGCAGTTCGAGCGTTTCGCCGGGCTTGCCCCAGCGCACCGTCAGGCCGCCCTGTATTCTCTGCAGGTCGAACACGTGGGTCGGGCGGCCCAGTTCGAGCATGACATAGTTGGAAATATCGACCAGAGCGGAAATCGAGCGCTGGCCGGCGCGCTCCAGGCGCGTCTTCATCCAGGCGGGAGTTGCGGCCCTGGCATTCACGCCGCGTATCACGCGCCCGGCAAAACGGCCGCAAAGGTCGGGCGCCGCCACCGCGACGGGAAGGCGATCGTCCAGCGTCGCGGCCACCGGCGCGAAAGCCGGCAGCGTCAGCGCCGCGCCGGTCAGGGCCGCCACTTCGCGCGCAACACCGAGTATCGACAGGCAATCGGCGCGGTTGGGCGTCAATTTCAGGGTGAACAGCATGTCGTCCAGGTCCAGCGCCTCGCGCAGCGACATGCCGACGACAGCATCGGCGTCGAGCGCCAGCAGGCCCGCATGGTCTTGCGACAAACCGAGCTCGCGCGCCGAACACAGCATGCCGGCCGATTCGACGCCGCGCATCGTGGCGGTGCCGATTATCATGCCGCCAGGCAATTGCGCCCCGACGCGGGCCAGCGGAACCTTGATGCCGGCCGCCGCGTTGGGCGCCCCGCAAACGATCTGCAGCGGCGCGCCCGAACCGTCATCCACCTGGCACACCCGCAGCTTGTCGGCATTCGGGTGCGGCGCCACTTCAATGATGCGGGCCACCACGATGCCGCTGAACGGCGGCGCCGCCGGAGCCGTTTCTTCGACCTCCAGGCCCGCCATCGTCAACTGATGCGACAAGGCATCCGTATCGAGGTCGGGATTGACAAAAGCGCGCAGCCAGGACTCGGGGAATTGCATAAGAGACTCGTTGGATTCGTTTAACTACTGCAAGGACTTAACAGCGGGATTGTAAGCATGCACTGACCTGCAATCCAGCGCGAAAACCAGGCATGCCAAATGGCGCAGCCGGGAAGCTAGCGGTTGAACTGGCGCAAGAAGCGCAGGTCGCCTTCGAAGAACTGGCGCAGATCGTTGACGCCGTAGCGCAGCATGGTCAGGCGTTCCAGGCCGGAGCCGAAGGCGAAGCCGATATAGCGCTCGGGGTCCAGCCCGTAGTTGCGCACCACCTCGGGATGCACCTGCCCCGAACCGGAAATCTCCAGCCATTTGCCCTGATTGGGTCCCGAGGTGAACATCATGTCGATTTCGGCCGAGGGCTCGGTGAAAGGGAAGAATGACGGGCGGAAGCGCACCGAGAGATCGTCGGTCTCGAAGAATGCCCGCAGGAAATCGGTGTAGACGCCCTTGAGATCGGCGAAAGAAATATCTTCGGCGATCCACAAGCCTTCGACCTGATGGAACATCGGGGAATGGGTGGCGTCGCTGTCGACCCGGTAAGTGCGCCCGGGGGCGATCACCTTGATCGGCGGCTTGTGCATGCGCGCGTAGCGCACCTGCATGGGGCTGGTATGGGTGCGCAGCAGCAAGGGCAAGCCTTGCGCATCCTGCATGTCGACGTAGAAGGTATCCTGCATGGAGCGCGCGGGATGGTTTTCCGGATTGTTCAGGGCGGTGAAGTTGGTCCAGTCGTTTTCGATTTCCGGGCCGTCCGCCACGTCGAAACCGATGGAACGGAAAATCGCTTCGACCCGCTGCCAGGTCTGGATGACGGGATGGATGCCGCCAAACCCCCTGCCCCGTCCCGGCAGGCTGACATCTATCGTTTCCAATGCCAGGCGCTTGTCCAGCTCGGCCTGCGCCATTTCGGCGCGGCGCGCGTTGAGCAGGCCTTCGATATGCTGCTTCAGTTGATTGATGCGCGCGCCTTGCGCCTTTTTCTGCTCGGGGTCGAGCTGCGCCAGCCCCTTGAGCATGGCGGTCAGGGCGCCCTGCTTGCCCAGAAACCTGGCCTTGGCGTTTTCCAGCGCCGCCGCATCGGCAGCTTGGGCAAATTGTTCTTTTGCCTGAACAATCAGGTCATCAACCGGAGGAGTCATAGTGTCGCTTTTCCAAATACAAACGGAGCCCACTTGAGCCCCGTTTGCAGCAATACAGAATCGAAATCGATCAGGCAGCCAAGGCAGATTGTGCTTGGGCAACCACCGCGGCAAAGCCGGCTTTATCGTTGACGGCCATATCGGCCAGTACTTTGCGATCCAGTTCGATCGAGGCTTTTTTCGTGCCAGCGATGAACACGCTGTACGACACACCCAATTCACGGCAAGCCGCGTTGATACGGGTGATCCAGAGGGCGCGGAAAGTGCGCTTCTTGTTGCGACGATCGCGATAGGCATATTGCCCAGCTTTCATTACCGCCTGTTTGGCGATACGGAATACATTACCGCGGCGACCGCGATAACCTTTAGCTGCTTTAATAACTTTTTTGTGACGAGCACGGGCAGTTACGCCGCGTTTTACGCGTGGCATGGTATGAGATCTCCGTTAATCAAGCGAAAGGCAACATTGCCTTGACCGAGGCGACATCAGACTTGTGCACCGCGGTTGAGCCGCGCAACTGGCGCTTGCTCTTGGTTGTTTTCTTGGTGAGGATGTGGCGCTTGAACGCCTGGCCCCGCTTGATAGACCCGCTACCACGAACCTTAAAGCGCTTGGCAGCGCCTTTCTTGGTTTTCATCTTAGGCATGATGTAACTCTGTTGTTTATGAATGTAGGTGACCGCCAAACCAAACTGGCGGTGCTTGCATGACCCAGCAATCACTTATTGGGGGGCGCCCTGGAATGGTTTCCTGGGCTTAATCTTCTTGATCTTTCCCAAAATAGCTGGAAAAGCCCTTGATTATACGATGCTTTCAAAGCTGCTGTCCAGATGTGCCGCTAAACGCGTTGGGGCAGGCCCTCGCTTGACTTTGGGCGGCGCCGCGCCCGGATGGGGAACCTGGTCCAGGGCAATGCGGGCGATGAGAGTCCCCTCAGCCCCAAGGCTGCCTGTATTGCATCGCTTCGGCCACATGCGCGCCGCCGATCACGTCCTCGCCGGCGAGGTCGGCCAGCGTTCGGGCGACCCGCAGCACGCGGTGCGCCACCCGGGCCGACCAGCCCCAGCGCAGCATGCCTTGCCGCAGCAGCTCTTGTGCCGGCTTGCGCAAGACGCAATATTTCTCGATTTCGCCCACGCCCAGGGCGGCATTGAGCTGCGGCTGGCGATGCGCCTGGCGCTCCCGGCAAAGCAGGACCCGCTCGCGCACCGCTGCCGAGGCCTCGCCGGGCGGCGCATCCATCCAGTCGGCGCCGGCCGCGGGCAGCGCGATCTGCAGATCCACCCGGTCCAGCAAAGGGCCCGAAAGCCTGGCGCGATACTTTTGAATGCGGTCGATGCTGCAGCTGCAATGCATTTTCTTGTGGCCCAGCCATCCGCAGGGACAGAGATTCATGGCCGCCACCAATTGGAACGCAGCGGGGAAAGTCAGGGTCCGGGACGACCGGGCGATCGAGACACAGCCGGTCTCCAAAGGCTCGCGCAAGGATTCCAGCACGCGCCGCTCGAATTCAGGCAGTTCATCCAGGAACAGGACGCCCCGATGCGCCAGGCTGATTTCGCCGGGGCGCGGATGCACGCCGCCGCCTACCACGGCCGGCGCCGATGCCGTATGGTGCGGCGCCCGGAAAGGCGGCAAATCGCTGAAGACCGGGTCGCGCCCGCTGATACCGGCCAGCGCGGCGACTTCCAGCGCATGGTCGGGACTCAAGGGCGGCAGCAGGCCGGGAAGACGATGCGCCAGCATGCTTTTGCCCGTGCCCGGCGGACCCGCCATCAGCAGGCTATGGCCGCCCGCCGCGGCAATTTCAAGAGCCCGCCGCGCCAGCGCCTGCCCGCGCACTTCGGACAGGCAGGGGGCGGCGGCCGTCGCGGCGGCCGGCGGCAGGGGCTGCGCCTGCGCCAGCGGCGCCCTTCCTGAAAAATGCTCCACCACGTCGAACAGGCTGCCGGCGGCCAGGACGGCCAGCCCCGGCACCCTTGCTGCAATGCGCGCGCAATCGGGCGGCATCACCAGCCGGGCGCCGGGCTCGCCTCGCGCCACCGCCAAGGCGATGGCCAGCGGTGCCCCCACCGCCACGATCGCCCCGGTCAGCGACAATTCTCCCGCGAACACATAGTGCCGCAGTTCCGGCATGCCGGCGCCGGCCTCGGGCTGCACCTGGCCGGACGCCAGCAGCACCCCCAGCGCTATGGGCAGGTCGAAGCGGCCGGATTCCTTGGGCAGATCGGCGGGAGCGAGATTGGCCGTGATCCGGCCCGCCGGGAACTCATAGCCGCTGCTGATGATCGCCGAACGCACGCGTTCACGGCTTTCACGCACACCGGCGTCGGGCAGGCCCACCACGTGGAAGGCCGGCAAGCCCGGCCCGACATGGACTTCGACCCGCACCGGAAGGCCGTCCAGGCCGCAAAGCGCCCGGCTTGCCAGCACCGCTAAAGACATGACGCACCTCCGCTACGCTGGGCTCCCCCGCTGGCGGGGGCGACTTGCCAAAGCAGAAAGTATGGCCCGCCCACCGGTCGCGCGGGGCGCACAGGCCGGGATTTGCCCAGGGGGATTAGTACGCAGAGCCCGCCGGCGATGCGCAGCCTAACGGCGCGAGCTCACGTAATCCTCGAGCACGGCATTCATGCGGGCTTGCCATCCCGCGCCGGTCGACTTGAAAAAATCAATGACCTCGGCGGAATAGCGTATCGAAATCTGCACCTTGGGGTTGGCCTTGGGCGGCCGGCCGCGACGTGGCCGCAAGGCGGCCAGCTCGGCGTCCGTAAATGGCGGATTATCAGGATCATTGCGGGCCGCTGCCGTAATGGCAGCATCCTCGGCATTACTCGGTCGTATCAATTTGAGAGACATAATAATCAAACTCCCGCTGATTGGCTTTGCGCAGGCTGATGAGCCGGATACCGCCGTCACGTTCCACGTACACCATTACATGCAATCGCCGCCCGATGGGGCCAAAAGCGATCCAGCGCATTTCCCCATAGTTTTGCCGGATGTCGAGCTCGACCACCGCATCGGCCCACTCAAATGCTGGAGCATCGGAAAAATCCACGCCGTGTTTGGCGACATTCGCGCGGCGCTTGGCTTCATTCCAGTCGTAGCGGACAAGCATTTTTGATTATTGTAGCTTCATTAAATAGGCACAGGCAAGCACCGCGGATTGCATCCAGACGCATATCCGGCACGCTAGAGACATGGCGTCACCGCCGCGCTGGCACCCGCGCCCGCGGGCTGACTCGCCAAAGTCACCAAGTATGGCCCGCCCGCCGGTCGCGCGGGGCGCACATTCCAGGATTTGCCCAGGAGAATTAGTACGCAGAGCCCGCCGGCGATGCGCAGCGGCCAGGAGCCGTCCGGAGATTACGACGCAGCCCTAGCCAAACAAATTGCGCTGGATTTGCCGCAAATGCTCGGTCAACAGCTTCCTGGCCAGCTCCGCATCCCTATCCCGGAGCGCATTGACAATGGCCCGGTGCTGGATTTCGTATTGCTTGCGCGTTTCGTCCGTCAAGGAAATGCGCTTCAGGCGCCCCCACTCCCCCTGCTCGCGTATCCTGTTGGTCAGGTCCAGAACCTGCACGAAAAACGAATTGTGCGTGGCAAGTGCGAACGACCTGTGCAGGGCCTCGTCCCAATGCTCGAACGCTTCGATAGTCGGGGCGGACTCGGCTTGGCCGAGGCACTCGACCATGCGCTCGAAATCGGCGGCGGTGGCATGCTGCACGATCAGCCCCGGCATCAAAGGCTCGAGCAGCAGGCGCCCCACCATCAGTTCCGCCGGACTGGTGTGGGCAGTGGCCGCGGGGACGGCCCGGGGCTCGAACAAGGTTTCCGCCTTGGCGCAAACAAATGTGCCGCTGCCCACCATCTGGGTGATCAAGCCCTGTTCGCGGAACGTGGCCAGCACACGGCGCACCGCGCCCCGCGATACGCCGAAGCGCTCGCCCAACTCTCTTTCGGGAGGCAGCTTCATACCTTCTTTGAGTTTCCCCGCGGCCATTTCGGCCGTCAGATGATCCGCCAGCGCCCGCCCGCCTTGCATCCGTATGCCCTCCAGGGCATTTGCCTTTCTCACGCCGATCCCCCCTTGCCTGCCCCATGCCATTGCGCATTGTAGCAATCGGCGCCGGTAATTGGGCTTTATATGAGCCCAATTTGGTATCACCCATATGGTAAATTTAATGCCTTTACGATATTTCTCGACGAGGGGAAAATGAAATTCGCAACGCTGCAGCATCGAGGAAGAGCCCAGCCATGTGTGGTGGACGCAGAAAGCAAGCTGTTTTGGCCCATTTCCGAGATGGTTGCCGGGTTCCATGGTGATATGAACCAATTGGTACACGATTATCAGAAAATCAAGGACCAGCTAGACATCTCCGCCCCAGGGCGGGATTTGCGCGGCGCCACGATCCTGGCCCCCATACCCCGGCCCCGGCGCAATATCTTTTGCGTCGGCCGCAATTACCATGCGCATGCCAAGGAGCTGGCCGCTTCGGTATTCAAGGACAATGACAAGAATGCCCAGAGCTGGCCGATTGTCTTTACCAAAGTACCCGAGTGCGTGATCGGCCCCTCGGACCGCGTGGCGCTGCCCGGCGAAATCTCCGGGCAAATCGACTACGAAGCCGAGCTTGCCATCATCATCGGCAAGGGCGGAAAGAATATTTCCCGGCACGCGGCGATGGATCATGTCTTCGGCTACACCATCGTCAACGATGTCACGGCGCGCGACGTGCAAATGCGCCACCAGCAATGGGATATGGGCAAGTCCTTCGACACCTTCTGCCCCATGGGGCCCTGGATAGTCACCAGCGATGAACTGGACGGCAGCAATACGCGCGTGCGCTGCTGGGTCAATGGCGAATTGCGCCAGGATGGCGCCACTCCGGACCTGATCTTCGACTTGCCCGCGCTGATCGAGACCTGCTCGCGCGGCATCACTCTTTTTCCGGGGGACATTATTGCCACCGGCACGCCGGCAGGCGTGGGCATGGGCATGAATCCGCCGCAATACCTTAAAAACGGCGACGTCGTCCGCATCGAGATCGACGGCATCGGCGTGCTGGAAAATACCTTCAATTAAAAAAACGACTTCCCTTAATTTTTTCTTATTTGCATGGCCGGAGGAGACACTCATGACTATCAAGCGTGGAAATTGGTCGAATACAACAATGGCGCTCAAGGGGATTTGCGCCGCGGCGGCGCTCGTCCTGTCGAGCCACGCCATGGCGCAATATCCCCAACACCCCATCACCATGATCGTGCCGTTCCCGCCGGGCGGCGTAGCCGACACCGTTGCGCGGCCCGTGGCGGACGCCCTGTCCAAAGAGCTGGGCCAGACGGTGGTCATTGAGAACAAGGCTGGCGCCGGCGGCGCCATAGGCATAGGCGCGGCCGCCCATGCCAAGCCGGACGGCTACGCAATCCTGTTGAGCCTGTCATCCATTTCCATTCTGCCGGAAGCCGACAAAATACTGGGGCGCAAGGCGGCATTCCAGCTTGACCAGTTCAAGCCCGTGGCCCGCATCACCGCCGACCCGACGGTCCTGGTGCTGCGTGCCGACGCGCCATGGAAAACGGCGCAGGAATTCATCGAATACGCCAAGAAGCATCCCAACGAGATCACCTATGGCAGTTCAGGCATCTACGGCACCATGCACGTGCCGATGGAAATGCTTGCCCAGGCCGCCGACGTAAAGCTGGCGCACATACCTTATACCGGCGCGGGTCCGGCCGTAGCGGCCCTGCTCGGAGGCCATGTCCAGGCCCTGGCCACTGGGCCGGCCAGCGCCATCCAGCAAATCAAGGCCGGCAAATTGCGCGCCCTGGCCCATTGGGGCGATAAACCCCTCGCGGCCTTGCCCGATGTGCCCAGCCTGGACTCCCTGGGCTACGACGCGAAATTCATCCAGTGGTCCGGCGTATTCGTACCGGCCGGCACCCCGCGGGAAATCGCCGCCAAGCTGGACCAGAGCATGGCGAAGATAGCGGCGGACCCGGCATTCAGGCAGACCATGCTGAACCTGGGCAGCCCGCTCGAATACATGTCCGCCGCCGACTTCGACGCCTACTGGAAAGAGGATTCCCGGACCATCGCCAGGGCGGTGAACAAAATGGGCAAAATCGAGTAGGCCGTCCAGGAGCGCCGCAAGCGCATGATAAAGTAACCGCCACCACTATGGAAGAACGAGGCCGCGCCACCCATGAAGACCATACATTATTACCTCACGCCCAAATCGCCATGGACTTATCTGGGCCACGAAAGGCTCTTGGCCATAGCCCAGCGGCACGGCGCCACCGTGGAGCCCAGGCCGATGGGCTTGAGCGAAAGCATTTTTCCGGCATCGGGCGGCTTGCCGCTGAATCAGCGTCCCCCGCAACGGCAGGCCTACCGGCTTGTCGAGTTGAAGCGATGGTCGGAGCACCTGGGCCTGCCCCTCAATCTTCATCCGGAATTCTTTCCGGTCGACGACGTGGACGCGGCGAAAATGGTGGCGGCCGCGGTCCAGCTCGAAGGCAACGATGCGGCGCTCAGGCTCGCCGGCGGCCTGCTGCGAGGCGTCTGGGCGCAAGAGCGGGACATTTCCGACCCTCAAACTCTCATCCAGATCGGCAATGAATGCAAACTGGACGGCCAGGCGCTGTATTCCGGGCGCGAGGCTGCCGCGGCGCTATACGAACGCTACACCCGGGAAGCATTGGCCCTGCAGGTATTCGGCGCGCCCTGGTATGAATACGAGGGCGCATCGTTTTGGGGGCAGGACAGGCTGGATTTCCTGGACCGCGCGCTGGCCGAAAAATGATGGGGCCGGGTTTGCCTGGCGTTCGGCGGCGTCTCAGGACAATGCCAGGCCCTTGAAAGCCTGCGCCACTTCCGCACGCAAGTCTTCGTCATCCCACGGCTTGGTCAGGAATTTGTAGATGGAGCCGCGATTGATGGCTTCCGTGACGGATTTCAAATCGGTATAGCCCGACAAAATCAGGCGCACGGTATCGGGATACATTTCCTTGACCCTGCTGAAGAACTCCGTGCCGTTCATATCGGGCATGCGCTGGTCGGACACCACGACATGCACGTTATACCGGGCAAGCAGGGAAAACGCTTCCTGCGGCGTGGTGGCGGTCAGGACGCGATAGCCGTCGCGCCGCAACAGGCGGGTAAGCGCCCGGAGTATGTTCTCTTCGTCGTCCAGCAACAGCAGAGTGCGGTTCGATTCTTTCTCGCGATACGGCTCGGGCAGGACTTCACGGCCTCCGCGCTCGCGCAGCCTTATGGAAAAATCCGCGAAAGGCATGGGGCGGGCGAACAAATAGCCCTGGAACTCGTCACAGAAATTGCGCTTCAGGAACCAGAATTGCGACTCGGTTTCCACCCCTTCGGCGACGACCTTCAGGCTCAAGTGATGTGCCAGGCCGATGATCGCCTTGGTGATCGCGGCATCATGCCTGTCACTGATGACCTCGTTGACAAATGAGCGGTCGATCTTGATTTTGTCTATGGGCAGGTTCTTCAGATAGTTCAGGCTCGAGTAGCCGGTGCCGAAGTCATCGATGGATACCCTCACCCCCAGCTCCTTCAACTCGCCCAGCTTGGCGATGGTATGGGCGGCGTTGTCCAGCAGAACGCCCTCGGTGATTTCGAGTTCGAGGCATTTGGCGGGCAGCGCATAGGCCTGCAGCTTGGCCCGTATGCTGCTGACGAAGTCGCTGCGCTGGAAGTGCAAGGGAGAGATGTTCACCATTACCGGGAAATCCGACAAATTGCCTGTCCGCAGCCGGCCGATGTCGCGGCAGGCGGTCTCCAGCACCCAATCGCTCAAGGGAATGATCTGGCCGGTTTCCTCGGCCAGCGGTATGAAATGCGAGGGAGGAATCTGCCCGCGCACGGGATGGGGCCAGCGCAACAGCGCTTCGGCCCCCACTATGCGCCCGGTATGCCCGTCGACCAGGGGCTGATAATGCAGATCGAAGCCGCCATCATCCAGGGCGGTCTGCAGGTCGTTGCGCAAGGCCAGGCGTTCGGCGACCGATGCGCTCAGGTCGGCGGTATAGGCGTGCCAGGTGCTGCGCCCTTCGCGTTTGGCGCGCGCCATTGCCAGGTCGGCTTCGCGCACGACTTCCATGGGGCGGTCCACATGGCCATTGCTGACGGTGATGCCGGCGCTGGCCGTCAAGCGCAGCTCCATGTTCTCGACGCAATACGGCTTGGCCAGCGCGGCGATGATGCGGTTGGTGGTCTCGAGCATTGCGTCGTTATCGGCGTTGGTGAACAGCACGACGAATTCGGCGCCTTCCATGCGGGCGACGAACTGCTTGCCTTCTACGCCCTGGACGATGCGCACGGCAACCTTCTTGAGGACTTCGTCCCCGACATCGCGGCCCATGGAGTCGTTGATCAGCTTCATTCCGTCCAGATCGAACACGACGACCCAAAGCTTGCCGCCGCAATGCCTGGTCAGCCGGCAAGCCTCTTTCAGCTTGGCTTCGAGGTATTTCCTGTTGGGAAGTTCGGTCAGATAATCATGCAGCGAACCATAATGCAACTGTATGGAGCGGTAATGCAGTATGGTCGCGAGCTTTTGCGACCGCGTCAGGAAGAATGTGAAGGTCAGACAGACCAGCAAGACCAGGTCGGGCAAAAACTTGGCCAGCGGCTCCAGCCATGAGCGGTCCTGCTCGGTCATGGCGTACCAGGCCAAAACCGAAACCAGGGCGCCCATAATGCCCATTGCCGCGATGGTCCGGTCGGCGAAAGCGCTCTCGGCCTTCCACCTGCGGGACAAGGCCACGACCGCATATCCGGCCATGATTCCAAGCAGCGCAGCCAGATTGGCCATGTCCGGCGTGCTGTAGGCGCTCAAGGCGAGCCGCCCCGGCGCCAGGCGCAACGATACCGCGCCCACAATGACAATGAAGCCCAGACAACGCGCCAGGCGCCGGCTGGCCGCGCCGCGCCGGCTGCAAATAATCGCTATCGACAGAATGCCGGACAGGACGGCCCATGGCCCGTCAATCTCGAGGTGCAGGCCGAAAGGGCCTGCCCTGTCGGGTCCCAGCGCCAACGCCTGCGCCAGGTTATGAACGAGACTGTAGGCAATCAGGGCGAGCGCGGCGGTCGCCAGTGCGCTCGAAACCCCCGGCCTGCTCTGCGCCGTGAGCAGCGCAGCGCCGCACAGGAAGAATACGGCCGCGCAGCCCAGCGACAGCAGTGAGGGGATGCGCGTCAGGAAATAGTCCGCATACGTCAGCGCCCCGACCCACATGAGGGTGATGGCGATCAGGAAAATAGGGAATTGCTTGAAATGGCTTTTGGTATTGATCTGCGCAATATCGTTGGGCGGCAGCGTTTCCATGGGAGCGCCGCCCGTCCCGCCTATCCTCGACGGCCTCATTCCTGACTCGCTTCGGGCTGCGCGCAGCGGACATAAAATGTGTACTTCGTGCCTTCGTTTTCTTCGAACGCCCTGAGCTTCTCGATGAAGCGTTCCGTGAGTATCGTATTTTCCTTGAGCAGCAACATGCCGCTGGCGGCATGCAGGTCCCGGGCGATGATCATGCCCGGCTCCAAAGACAGTATATTGAGCTCCAGGACGGCATGATCCCCCGCCGCCGCCGCTTCCTCGTTTTCTATCCTGGCGGCCACCCCTATGAATTCCTGGCACAGCAAGGGGTCGTACAGGCGGGCCGAATATTTCGGCATATTGCCCAGCACGTCGTCGCACGACAGCCTGCGCGCAAGCACCATGCCTTTTTGCATCTCGACGAAGTCCACCGCCATTTTCAGCACCCTGGCGCCCAGGGGGATGGCGTGCCCAGCCAGCCCGTCAGGAAAGCCGCCGCCGTCCCAGCGCTCCTGGTGATGGCGGATGAAGAGCGCCACGTCCTGCGCGGGCTCCAGCGCCATCAGCAGGCTTTCGCCGGCGCCGGGATAATCGCGGTAGCGCTCACGCTGGTCTTTTTCCATTTTTTCCACCGGCAGCGCGATAAGGGCATCATCCCAGGTGAGCTTGCCAATGTTGTACAAGGCCGCCGCCATGGACAGGTCGTCGGCCAGTTTCTGGGGAAATTCGCGGGCCTTGCAAAACGCCCGGACCACCGCGCCGACCTCCTTGTTCGTCTGCCTGTTCTGCGGCAGGCGCTGGCCGATCAAAGAAGAAAACACTTGCGTCGCCGTCAGATAGCTGCGCTGCTGGTTGGCGTGAGCCACGGCCAGGAGATCCGCGGTGGCCTCCAATTCCGCCGTGCGCTCCCGGACCCGCGCCTGCAGCGCGGCATTGGCGTCCTGCAGCGCCGAATTCTGTTCATGCGCCAGCCTATGCCGGCGCGCCAGCTCGCGCTCCTGTTGCTGGCGCTGAAGCATTTGCTCTATCACCACGCAAAGTTCGTCATCGTCCCAAGGCTTGCTGATATAGCGATGGATTTTCCCATCGTTGATGGCTTTGATGGTGCTGTCGATATCGGAATAGCCAGTCAGCATGATGCGCAGGCGCTCGGGCCAGCGATGCTGCACCTGCGCCAATAGCGTCGCGCCATCCATGCCCGGCATACGGCCGTCCGATATGACGAGATCCACGTCCTGGCCTTCGAGAATTTCAAGCGCGGCCTCGCCGCTTTCCGCCGTCAGAATGCGATAAGGCTGTCTGCGCAACACACGTTGCAGGCTGCTGGTGATGTTTTTTTCGTCGTCCACCAATAGCAGGGTTGTGGAAGCTTCCATCGCTTGCGACTCGACCATTTTCTTTTTCCCTAAAGATCCGTCAATTCAGTGTGAATCACGGGCAGCCAGACCCTGAATCGCGCGCCTTCGCCAGGCTGGCTCACGACTTCGATGTGCCCCTGGTGCTTCTGAACTATGCTGTAAGACAGCGACAGGCCAAGCCCGGTACCCTGGCCCAGCGGCTTGGTCGTAAAGAAAGGGTCGAAAATTTTCTTTACCGTGCTGGCATCCATGCCCCGGCCGGTATCTTCCACTTCCAGCCATACCCACAGATCCTCGTGGCCGGTACGGATAGTGATGGTGCCGAAGCCCGAAATGGATTGCGCCGCGTTGACCAGCAAATTCATGACGACCTGGTTGATTTGCGAGGCATTGCACTCGACCTCCGGCAGCACGCCGTATTCCTTGACGACCTTGGCCTTGTACTTGATCTCGTTGTTCGCGACATTCAATGTGGTTTCGATTCCGCGGTGCAAATCCACCCGGCGGAAGGTCTCTTCGTCTATATGGGAAAAATCCTTCAGCGCCGTGATGATTTTCTTTACGCGTCCTATGCCTTCTTCCGATTCGTCTATCAGCGCCTCGACATCGCGGCGGATATAGCTGTATTCGAGGGTCTGTTTCAACTGGCGCAACTCCTCCAGGCTATTGGCGGTATCGACCGCGTCGGTAATCTTGAGCAGATCCTGCATATAGCCCGCCAGGGTCCTGAGGTTCGAGAATACATAGCCTATCGGATTATTGATTTCGTGCGCGACGCCGGCCGCAAGCTGCCCTATTCCCGCCAGTTTCTCGGATTGTAAAAGATGATTGCTGGTGCGTTCGAATTTTTTCTGCAGGCGATGCTTTTCGAGCTGGACGGCCTGCAGGCGGCGTATGGTCAGGGCGAAACCCCGGTGAAACCCATCGATCTCGTCCGGATCGTAAAACAATAAGGCATGGCACAGGCCCCAATCGCCTCCCGAAAACGAGAAGCACAGCAGGCTGAGCAGCCGCGCGGTCTGTCCGCAGCCCCTGCCCAGCCTGATCTCGACCTCGGCGAGCCCTTCTTCCGGCGCGCGCGGCGCCGCGGCCCGGGTTTCGTCGCGCGCCAGCATGCTGGCGAACGCCGCGCCGTCGACATTGGGGAACACCGCAAGAAAATGCCTGCCGATCGCTTGCCCGGCCACCCCCGTGGTCCACCGAGCCATACAGCGGTTCAGGTGTTTGATCGCACTATTCTGATCCAGGACCACAAGCCCTATGGGAGAGTTGTCGTCCAATGCATTCAGGAAATTTTGCATAGGGGAACGTTATTTCGCCGTCTTTTTCTTCGAATCTTATGCCATAGGGGTGGCTCTGGACGGCAGGGAAGCCCGTCCGCGCAGGAAGCAGTGTAATACACCGCGATTTGATCGGCTACAATTAAATACAAATACGGCCTGGCATTGCCCGCCAAACCAATGCGTATTGGCTCCCCCGACGCGCCCGCTGCAGAAAAAACGCCCCTTGCGGGGCGCCGCAAACCAACGGTTTCACGCTGGCGACGGCATATCGGGGGGAGATGGCCGGCGCCTGGGCGCCCGCCCCCGTCCTAGACGGGGGCGCCGGGCGCGGCACCCTGCTGCAGCGGGGTATCGGGGCGCCCTTCGAGCGCCTGGACTTTGGATTCAAGCGCGGCGATGCGCGCCATGGAGCGCTCCAGCAACTGCGCCTGGATATCGAATTCCTCCCGGGTGACCAAGTCCAGCCGGGCGAAGGTCTGCGCCATCATGGCCTTGACATTGCGCTCGATATCGGCGGCCGGGCTTTTGGCGATCAGCTCGGACATATTCCTTTGAAAGTCTTCAATCCAGTCGGTTCGGTTGATCATGGCAGTCTCCATAAGGGCCAGCACCTAGTGTAATAAAAAAAACGGGCATCGTCGGCCCGTTTTTTATCGGTGGCGCGCTGGCGGCGGCGAAACACCGCCACAAGCGATCGCCCGCGGTCTCGGTTATTGGGAGTTGTTGGCCGGAGGAGTGACATTAGTCTGGCCATTATCCACCTTGTTCTGGATGGCCCTGTCCGCCTTGGCAGCCCCTTCCTTGATGGAATCGCCCATTTCTCCGGCCTTCCTGGCGGTGGCGTCCTTGAGGTCGCCGGCCTTTTCGGAAATGGTGTCGGCCGCCTGTTTGGCGGATTCCTTGACGGACTCGCCCGTGCCGCTGGACGACTGGGTGGCGGCCGGCGTGTCTGTCGAAGAAGAAGGCGACGGCGCGGGAGCTGGCGAAGGTTCGGCTTCCGGGGCTGGCGCAGGCGCTGGAGCGGGTTCCGGCACCGGAGCTGGCGCAGGAGCGGGAGTTTCGGTGCCAGCGCTGCCATTGGCAGGCGCAGTGTCCTCGCCTTTCGAGCATGCGGCAAGCAGACTCATTGAAGCGACCATTGCAATGACGGCAAGATGTGTACGAGTCTTTTCCATAATATTCCTCACTAATCCTAAGTCGCGATACTGTCTATCTGATCCGCTGCGACTAACGGTTCAGCAGCGAGCTTGTTACAACTGGCCTAGTAACGATTCTAGCCAGAGAAAGGCCCTCACCCCGGAACCTAGTGTAAATACTGATTTCAATAATATTTTTTATTGAGTTCATTTTTGGATGAAAGGCCTTTAGGCATCACGAGTTGGACTCATATTCCGGCCGGATTGCATTCACACATAGTGATACAAATGCCCAGCCAGCCCCAAGCTCTTGTTACAGTTTTGTGCGGCTACAACGTAGATACCGCCACGCTTTGGTGCGCCGAGCTTGCACTGCTGCACCAATATGGAGCTTGATGCCGCCCGTCCGCCGCGCCCAAGCACCCAAAGCGAAGGCTTATCGCCGCCATAGCGGGCCGGATTGCGGCGCGCGCGCCGAAATGCCAGCCGTGGTGGAATTGGCATGGCTTTTGCGTATGCCTGGTGGTCAACCTCACGAGGAAACTGCAATGAAGCTCATTACCGCCATTATCAAACCCTTCAAGCTGGATGAAGTCCGGGAGGCTCTTTCCGAGATCGGCATACAAGGGATGACCGTCACCGAGGTCAAAGGCTTCGGCCGGCAGAAGGGCCACACCGAACTCTACCGCGGCGCCGAATACACCGTCGACTTTCTGCCCAAGCTGCGCCTGGAAATGGCCGTCTCCGACCACATGGTGGAACAAGCCATCGAGAACCTCTGCACGGCGGCCCATACCGGCAAGATCGGCGACGGCAAGATATTCGTCACGCCCATCGAGCAAGCCATACGCATCCGTACCGGCGAGTATGGCGAGAGCGCGCTATAAGCCTTCGCCCGAATTCTTCACACAACCATCATCCAGCGCCAAGTCCTGCCATTGCCATAAGGCCGGCGCTTGATACTCAGGAGTAAAAAATGGATAAAGCCGATGTAGCATGGGTGAGCGTCTCAACCCTGCTGGTATTACTAATGGTTGTACCGGGGCTCGCGCTCTTTTATGGCGGCCTGGTGCGCGCCAAGAACGTATTGTCGATACTGATACAGGTGCTCTCGACTTTCGCCCTGGCCCTTGTCATCTGGTTCGTTTACGGCTATTCGCTGGCGTTCACGCAAGGCAGCGCCGTGGTGGGCGGATTCTCGCGCGTCCTGTTCGGCGGGATGTTCAACCTGGCCAGCAATACCTTCGAGCTGTCGGGCACCATTCCGGAACTGACCTTCGCCGCATTCCAGGCCACCTTCGCCGGCATCACATGCGCGCTGATTGTGGGCGGGTTTGCCGAGCGCGCCAAGTACTCGGCCGTGATGTTGTTCACCGCAATCTGGCTGACCTTCGCCTATGTTCCCATCGCACACATGGTATGGGCCCCGGGCGGCTGGCTGTTCGAACGCGGCGCGCTGGATTTCGCCGGCGGCACGGTGGTGCACATCAATGCCGGCATCGCCGGCCTGGTGGGCGCCTACTTCATCGGCAAACGCGTGGGCTACGGCAAGGAATCGATGCAGCCCCACAACCTGCCCATGGCCATGATAGGGGCGGCCCTGCTGTGGGTCGGCTGGTTCGGTTTCAATGCCGGCTCGGCGCTAAGCGCCAATGAAACGGCGGCCCTGGCGTTCTTCAACACCATGGTGGCGACGGCGGGCGCGATTCTCGCATGGTTGCTGATCGAATGGAAATACAAGGGCAAGCCTTCGCTGCTGGGCGCTATTTCGGGCGCTGTCGCCGGCCTGGTGGGGATCACTCCCGCAGCGGGGCTGGTGGGTCCCGCAGGCGCGCTGTTCATCGGCGTGGTAACCGGCGCGATCTGCGTATGGGGCGTCAATGGCTTGAAGCGCATGTTGCGCGCCGATGACAGCCTGGATGTATTCGGCATCCATGGCGTGGGCGGGATAGTCGGGGCCCTGCTGACCGGGGTATTCAATGCCCAGGCGCTGGGCGGGCCGGGCCTGGAAACCGCCGCCGCCATTCCCCATCAGGTCTGGATACAGTTCGAAGGCGTGGTCATCACCCTGGTATGGTCGGGAGTGGTCGCCTGGATTGCCTACTTTATAGCCGACAAGGTATGCGGCCTGCGCGTCAGCCCCGAAGTCGAACGCGAAGGGCTGGACATCAACTCCCACGGCGAAACCGCCTATCACTACTAATTGGACAAGGCCGCTAAATCGATGCGCTCCGCTCGGTTTAGCGCCGACGCCACCTTGACCCTCAAGGCATTGGAATGGGCCTGCCGGACTTCTTTCTTGACATCGAGCAATTGCTGCGGATGCATGGAGAATTCGGTCAGGCCCAGACCCAAAAGCATGCGCGTCACGCGCGAATCCCCCGCAATTTCACCGCAAACGGCCACTGGCTTGCCGGCGCGTTCGCCGGCGTTGATGGTATGGGCGATCAAGCGCAAGACGGCCGGATGCATGGGATCATACAAGTCCGCCACCTCGCTGTCGCCGCGGTCTATGGCCAGGGTGTATTGGATAAGATCGTTGGTCCCGATGGACAGGAAATCCAGCGTCTCGACAAAAGGTTCGATGGCAATGGCCATGGCCGGGATCTCGACCATGGCGCCCAGGGAAATGTCGCGCGCGTAAGGCATGCCGCTGGCGTCCAGTTCCCGGCAGGCGGAATCTATGGCCTGCCGCGTGGCGTGAACCTCGTGCATATGCGAGATCATGGGTATCAGGATACGAATGTGTCCATGCAAAGAAGCGCGCAGCAATGCCCGCAACTGGGTCGCGAAAATTTCCGGATTGGCCAGGCAATAGCGTATCGCCCGCAGGCCCAGCGCCGGATTGGTGGCCACCGTTATGTCGCCGTCCAGCGTCTTGTCGGCGCCCAGATCCAGGGTGCGTATGGTGACTGGCCGTCCGGCCATGGTCTTTACCACCGATGCATAAGCCTCGTACTGCTCGTCTTCGGTGGGCAAATCGCGGCGGCCCATGAACAGGAATTCGCTGCGAAACAGGCCTATGCCGTCGGCCCCGGCCTGCAGGGCGGCGACCGCCTCTTCGGGAAGTTCGATATTGGCTTCCAGCCTGATCTGTATACCGTCCAGAGTGACCGCCGGCGCATCGCGCAGCAAGGCCAGTTCGGCGCGCTCGTCGGCATAGGCGGCCTGGCGCTGCCGGTATTCCCGCAGCACCTTGGGCGACGGATTGACCAGCACGGCGCCGGTGAAACCATCCGCGACCAGCATGTCGCCATCGCGAACCAGCATCCGGATATGGCCCAGGCCGACCACCGCGGGCACATTCATGCTGCGCGCGACGATGGCCGTATGCGAAGTGGGGCCGCCCAGGTCGGTCAGGAAGGCGGCGAAGCGGGCGCCGCGCAAGCGCAGCATATCGGCCGGGGAAATATCGCGGGCGACGACGATCAGCGGATCGTTGGAATCGCCCGCATCGAGACTGGGCAGCAAGGCGGTCGAGCCCGACAGCACGCGCAGCACTTTTTCAATGACCTGGCGGATATCCGCGCCGCGTTCGCGCAAATACTCGTCCTCCATGACGGAAAACTGCTCGGCCAATATTTGCCCCTGCGTCGTCAGCGCCCATTCGGCGTTGTAATGGCGCTCGATGATGAGGTCGCAGGTTTGCTGCAGAAGCATGGGATCGTCCAGCAGCAGGCTGTGCACCGTGAGCAGCGGACCGAGTTCGCGCGGCGCATCGTCAGGCAGCGCGCCGACCATGACCTGCAGCTCGTCGCTCGCCGTGGCCAAAGCTTTTTTCAAGCGCCCGCATTCGGCCTCCACATCTTCGGGAGCGATGCGATAATGCACGACTTCCAGGGCAGCGGCGCTCATGATGGCGGCTCTGCCTATGGCATAGCCCTTGACCACTCCCTGGCCCTGCATGCACAGCATGGGACCAAGCCCGCTTCTATCGGAGATGGGATGCGTAGTCATTGAGCGCCTGGATTCCAGCTGCGGCGGCGGGGCTATTCCTGCTCGCCGAATTTATTATTGAACAGCGATTGAATATCAAGCAGCGCCTGCTCGGCGTCACTGCCGGAGGCATCGACCTTGACCGTGACGCCCATGCCCGCGGCCAGCATCATGACACCCATTATGCTTTTCGCATTGACCCGCTGCGCGCCGCGGGCAATGAAAATCTCGCTGCTGAACTTGCCCGCCAGCTGTGTAAGCTTGGCCGCCGCGCGGGCATGTAGACCTAATTTATTGCTGATGACGATGTCGATGGATGGCATAAGGCTCTTGTTTATTTGACAGGCAAAAACTCCAGGACACCGGTCAGGTCGCCTGGTCGGCATTGACGATACCCCTCAGGGCGCCAAGGCGCACGCTCTCGCTCAGTTTATCCGGATTTTCCTGCTGATCGGTCAGCGCCTTCAACACCATGCACAGATTCGTGCCGGTAATCAAATGCGCGGTCAGACCTTGTTCGTTCGCCAGCTTGAGCGCCTGCTTGGCGATATTGAACGGCGTAGCGCCAAATATATCGCAAAGCACCAGTGTCGCCTCGTCGGCATTTTGCAGAAGCCGCCGCGACAGCTCGGCTATGAGCGGCGCCGGTTCGGCGTCGGGCGCGACATCGAAGACGGTCAGGTCAGCCTTCTGGCCCAGGATATGTTCGGCGCATGCAGCGAAGGCCGACCCCAGCGGCTTGTGCATGACCAATACGATACGGGCCATTCAAATACCCGCCGCCTGCTCAAGCGCCGCCGCAAAACAGTCGGCGACATCGAAATTGGTTTGCTCGGTGATTTCCACAAAGCAAGTCGGACTGGTGACGTTGATTTCGGTGACGTAGTCGCCGATCACGTCCAGCCCCACCAGCAGCAAGCCGCGGTCGACCAGCTTGGGGCCTATGGCATGGGCGATTTCAAGATCGCGTGTGGACAAGGTTTGCGCCACGCCGCGGCCGCCCACCGCCAGATTGCCGCGGGTCTCGCCGGCCAGCGGGATGCGCGCCAAGGCATAAGGCACCGGCTTTCCGGCGATCAGCAGGATACGCTTGTCGCCCATGAGGATTTCGGGAATATAGCGCTGCGCCATGATGGAGCGCGTGCCGTTGTCCGTCAGGGTTTCAAGTATGGCGCCCAGATTGTGCTCGGCCTCGCGCAAGCGGAAAATCCCCGTCCCGCCCATGCCGTCCAGCGGCTTGACGATCACGTCCTCGTACCTGGCATGGAACGCGCGCAGGCGCGCCATGTCGCGCGTGACCAGCGTAGGCGAGGTGAACGAAGCGAATTCGGTAATGGCGAGCTTTTCGGGATGGTTGCGTATCGCCGCGCCGGAATTGAACACGCGCGCGCCTTGGGCCTGGGCGTACTCGAGCAGATGCGTCGAGTACACATATTCCATGTCGAACGGCGGGTCCTTGCGCATCAGCACGGCGTCGAATTCCGCCAAAGCGTAATCGCCGGCCGGCGTGCGTTCGCGCCACCAGGCATGGCCGCGCAGGTCCGCGCCCTCGACCAGGGCTATGCCGGTGGTCCAGCCCTTGACCGTGCCTTCATCGATATACAGGTCGCCCTGGTGGGCCACGCTCAAGGTGTGGCCCCGGGCAGCCAAAGCACGCATCATCGCTACTGAAGAGTCTTTGTAAGCCCTTAGAGACTGCAAGGGATCAATAACAAATAAAACGTGCATAAAATACCTGCATGCACCCGTGCGCCGTAAACCGCCGGCGCGCGGGAATGAAAGAGTTCAGGTTCAGGAGGTCGCGTCGCCAGGTTTGCCGGGAGTCACTTTCTTGCGTGGCGCCAATACCATCACCATCTGGCGGCCTTCCAGCTTGGGCATGGCTTCGACCAGGCACAACTCGGTGAGATCGTCGCGCACGCGCTCGAGAACGCGCATGCCAAGTTCCTGGTGGGCCATTTCGCGGCCGCGGAAACGCAAAGTCACCTTGGCCTTGTCGCCCTCTTCGATAAAGCGGCGCAGATTGCGCAGCTTGACCTGGTAATCGCCTTCATCGGTTCCGGGACGGAATTTGACTTCCTTTACCTGGATAATCTTTTGCTTGGATCGTGCTTCTTGCTGGCGCTTTTGTTCTTGATATTTGAACTTGCCGTAGTCCATCAGCCGGCAGACCGGCGGCTCCGCATTAGGTGCAATCTCGACCAGGTCTACGTCGTGCTGTTCCGACAGAAGGAGAGCATCGGCGGTTTTGACAACCCCCAGCTGTTCGCCTTCTACTCCAATAAGACGCACCTCGGGGACGCGGATTTCACCATTGATGCGATGTGGTTTTTCGGTTGCGATGTCTAAAACTCCTAGAATTAATAAAAAATCAGGCCTGTGCGGGCTTGCCCGGTCATACCCGGGCGTTGATTTCGTTTTGCAGGCGGGCCGAGAAATCATCCAGGGGCATTACCCCGAGATCGATTCCGCCCCTGCCTCGTACCGCCACTTTACCGGTTTCGCGTTCTTTTTCGCCCACCACTAGAATGTACGGTATTTTTTGCATGCTGTGTTCACGGATTTTACGGGTGATTTTTTCAGCACGCAAATCGGAACTGGCCCTAAACCCTTGTTTTTTCAAGCTTAGAACAATTTCGGCGGCATATTCGGCCGATGGCTCGGAAATGCAGCAAACCACGATGTGTTCAGGCGAGAGCCATGCCGGCATAGCGCCCGCGTGATTCTCGATCAGCATGCCTATGAATCGCTCGAACGACCCCAGTATGGCACGATGCAGCATGACAGGCGTTTTGCGCTGGTCCGCGGCATCGACATACTCGGCCCCCAGGCGCTGCGGCATGGAAAAGTCCACCTGGATCGTGCCGCATTGCCAGTGGCGTCCGATCGCATCCTTGAGCGTATATTCGATTTTCGGGCCGTAGAAAGCGCCCTCGCCCGGCGACACTTCGTACTCGCATTGCGCAAGGTCCAGGCTGTCCATGAGCGCCTTTTCCGCCTTGTCCCAGACCTCGTCGGAGCCAATGCGCTTGTCGGGCCGGGTCGCCACTTTATACAGAATCTCGGTAAAGCCGAAATCCGCATAAACCTTCTGCAGCAGCGCGGTAAACGCCACGCATTCCTCCTGCAACTGGTCCTCGGTACAGAAAATGTGGCCGTCGTCTTGGGTAAAACCGCGCACGCGCATCATGCCATGCAGCGAACCCGACGGCTCGTTGCGATGGCACTGGCCGAATTCCCCGTAGCGTATGGGCAGCTCGCGGTAGGAATGCAGGCCGGCGTTGAAAATCTGCACGTGGCCCGGGCAATTCATGGGCTTGAGGCCATAGACGCGATTTTCCGACTCCGTCGTGAACATGTTCTCGGCGTAGTTGTCCCAGTGGCCGGTTTTCTTCCATAGCGACAGGTCCAGCAACTGGGGAGCCTTGACTTCCTGGTAGCCATTATCGCGGTACACGCCGCGCATGTATTGCTCCACCTGCTGCCACAAGGTCCAGCCCTTGGGGTGCCAGAAAATCAGCCCCGGCGCCTCGTCCTGGAAATGGAAGAAATCCAGTTCGCGTCCCAGCTTGCGATGGTCGCGCCGTTCCGCTTCTTCCAGCATCGTCAGGTAGCTGGCCTGCTCTTCCTTGGAGGCCCAGGCCGTGCCGTAGATGCGCTGCAGCATCTCGTTCTTGCTGTCGCCGCGCCAATAGGCCCCGGCCACTTTCATCAGCTTGAAGACTTTCAGGCGGCCGGTGGAAGGCACGTGCGGGCCGCGGCACAAATCGATGAAATCGCCCTCGCGGTACAGGCTGATGGGTTCGTTGGACGGGATGGACGCGATGATCTCGGCCTTGTAATGCTCGCCTATTCCCTTGAAATAGGCCACGGCATCGTCGCGCAGCCATTCCTCGCGCGTGACGACCTCGTCCTTCCTGACGAGTTCGGCCATTTTCTTCTCGATCGCCTCGAGATCCTCAGGCGTAAACGGGCGCTTGTACGAAAAATCGTAATAAAAGCCGTTTTCGATGACCGGGCCTATCGTGACCTGGGCTTCGGGAAAAAGCGACTTGACGGCGTAGGCCAGCAGGTGGGCCGTTGAATGGCGGATCAAATCCAGGCCGTCGGCATCCTTGGCGGTAACGATGGCCAGGCGCGCATCCTGTTCAATAACGAAACTGGTATCGACCAGCCGCGGCTCGGCACCGCCCACCGCGACCCGCCCGGCCAGCGCGGCGCGCCCCAGCCCGGTCCCTATCGAATGGGCAACGTCGCTGACCGACACGGGACCCGGAAACTCGCGCTGCGAGCCGTCAGGCAAGGTAATTTGAACCATAAGATGTCCTGAAAATGCAAAAACGCGGCACTAGCCGCGTTCTGGGTTTTTTGATCTGCCAATCAGACGGAACGATACGCGGCGACAATTAAGCACAACAAGTCGTAGTTCGCGTAGTGGTCCGGTTCATATGATCAAAAATAAGTAATATAATCGTTGCATTAGTGTAACACCTTGCGGCAAGAAAGCCTCCAATCCGCCGCAAAAACCGGCTTCAGGCCGCCATTGCAAGGCAGTATGTTGCGAAAAAGCTAAAATACTTCATTCGCCCTTCCCTGGATGGCGGGCTTGCGAGGCAAAAAAAACGCTGGCCGGAAAGCGCTTTGACAAGCACCAAATAATTGCGTTAGAATCTCTTTCTTCCTAGGCGGTTAGCTCAGTTGGTTAGAGCGCTACGTTGACATCGTAGAGGTCGCTGGTTCGAACCCAGTACTGCCTACCAGACACTTGCCTTTGGTGATGTTCGATAAGTCATCACAAGGCAGCAAAACCCGCAAGCTTAAACGCTTTGCGGGTTTTTTCATGGCCCTGTTACGGCGCACTGCACTGCCAGCGTGGCGAGGCCGAAAATCGCAAGCATTCTTATTGCTTCGGGCAGCGAGCCGAGGCCATCAAGCGAGACCTCACCGCCGGGGTTCAGTTCGGGCGCAACTCACCGCGCATGAGGTTGAGCAGGTCGAACTTGGCGCCTTGGCAGTGCCGCTCGGCGAGGCTGCTGAGCCGGCCCTCGTCTTGCGAACGGAGCAGTCCCAGGATCTCCTCGTGCTCGGCGAGCATGTCCCTGATTCGCAGGACGCCAAAACCGTATCTCTCGCGCAGCGAGCATAGGAGGCTGGCATAACGGTTGTACATGGCGTAGGCCTCGGGGTTGTCGGCGTGGCGGTAGATCAAGTCATGAAACTGATGATTGAGTGCGAACAGCCGGGCGGGGTCGTCCTTTTTAGCCTCTTCCTTCATGTGCTCATGCGCGGCGGCGAGCTGCGCCATCGCGCGATTGCTCAAGTTCGGCACAGCAAGCCGGATGAGGAGCGCTTCCAGGGCGCCGCGAAGATCGTAGATATTGCGCACCCGGGCTTCGTCCAGAGGAAGCACCGCCGCGCCCTTGTGCGGCGCAATCTCCAGGAGCCCTTCGCCCTCGAGCGCCTGCAGCGCTTCGCGCACCGGCATCTGGCTGACCCCGAACCGCTGGACCAGCGAGGCCGTCGTCAGCCGTGAACCGGCGGCAAGCCGGCCGGACAGAATCTCGGCCCGCAAGCGATCACGCAGTGCCGCATAGGTCGGAACGCCCGGCGGAATTTCCAGATTGGGCGTGATGACAGCTCTTGCGCCAAACTGGTCATTCTCAGGAAATTCACCCGACATGAGATTCGATTCCGATAGCACGCGCCACAAGTTGCTCGTCAAACGTAAAAGCCATGCGGGCCACAGCATGGTCCCTGCCATGAGGCAGCGAACTCAGTTAACCACATTCGCCAATGGCTGTCCATTTCCCAAGCGGTCGAGATTGGCCCGCATCTGCGCCCAGATGCGATCCCGGGATTCGCGGGTCGCGCCGCCAGCATGCGGGGTCAGCACCACGCCGGGCAGTCCGCGCAGCGGCGACTCCATCGGCAGCGGTTCGCGCGTGAAGGCGTCGAGGGCCGCGCCCGCCAACCGGCCCGCCTTGAGAGCGTCGGCGAGCGCGGCCTCGTCGACGATTGCGCCGCGGGCGATATTCACCAGAACGGCCGACGTCTTCATCAGAGCCAGCTTCTGACGGTCGATCACGCCCCGCGTTTCGGGCGTCAGCGCCGCCGCAATCACCAGAATATCGCTTTGCGCGAGCAGTTGCGGCAGTCCCACGATCATGACCCCCGCTGGCACGTCGGCCGGCGGCGCGGATGCCCTGCCGCATGCGAGCACGCGCGCCTCGAAGGCGAGCGCCCGCGTGGCCACGCCCCGGCCAATCGATCCCAGGCCAAAGATGCCTATGGTCCGGCCCGCGATCTCGCCGTTATTCCAGTCACCTGCGTCAGACCATCGCCCCGCATGCAAGGTCTGGAACTGACCCGCGATGTCGCGCAGTTGGGCCAGAATCAGCAAGAAGGTCTGCTCGATGACGGCGGTCGTCGGGGCGCCGGGCGTATTGGCGACGGCGATGCCCCGCGCGCGCGCGGCCGCCAGATCGATCCGGTCGACGCCAACGCCGACCTGCTGGATCAGCCGCAGCCGCGATACGGGCGCGCTGGCCAGGAACGCCTGGCTGACGTTTACACGCCGGCTCACCAAAGCATCCGAATCCGCGAGCGCGGTGGCAAGCGCCGCCGGATCGGAATGGGGAACGAAAATCAACTCGTGCGCCATCGGCGGCATGGTATCCGGCTCCAGAAAGCCGTCGGTTGCTATGGTGACGCGAAGGGCCATCATCTTCTCTCAATAAGTTGGAAAACGGGCCGGCGCGGTCGCAGCCGGCCTCGTCGGAGTCAGAACCAGCGGCAGGAATCCGGCGGGCGGATGTCCGTCAGCTTGCCGGTGTAGTGGCGCAGGTCGTGCACCTTGTAGGGGTGCTTGGCGAAAGCCTCCTTGCGCAGCTCGACGCCCAGCCCCGGCGTCTCCGGCACCACAAAGCAGCCGTCCTCGAAACGCCAGCCCTCGGTCGAGATATCGCGCCGCCATGGCACGTCGATCACGAAGGTTTCGAGGACAAGGAAATTATTGCATGAGGCGGCGAAATGGAGTCCCGCCGCGTGGCAGATCGGCCCGTTGGCGTTGTGGGGGGCGATGGGGATGAGAGCCGCGTCGGCCAGCGCCGCGATGCGCTTCATCTCGAGCAGGCCCGAAACATGGCAGATGTCCGGCTGCAGCACATCGACCGCCCCGCAATCCAGCAGATCGGCGCAGTCGAACCGCGAATAGCTGCGTTCGCCGGCTGCGACCGGCACCGGTATGGACTTGCGCACATCGGCCAGGACACTGGACCGCAATGGCACGGTCGGCTCTTCGAACCAGCGGATGTTGAAATCCGCCAGCGCCCGGCCGACCTGAATCGCCGTCATGGCATTGAACCGTCCGTGCCCCTCGACCATCAGATCGATGTCCGGGCCGACCGCAACGCGCACCGCCGCCACATTGGCGATCGACGCATTCAGCTCGGCGGTGGACAGGGTCAGATAGGCCTGGCCGAAGGGATCCCATTTCAGGCCCTTGAAGCCCTGCGCCACGGTCGCGACCGCCTTCTCGGCGAATTCTTCCTTGGTGCGCGCGCCGAAGAACCAGCTGTTGGCATAGACATTGATGCGATCGCGCACCTTGCCGCCCAGAAGCTGGTAGACCGGAACCCCGAGCGCCTTGCCCTTGATATCCCACAAGGCGAGATCGATCGCGCTGATCGCGGTGCTCAGGATCGGCCCCGACCACCAGTAGCTGTCGCGCTGCATGAGCCGGTGCAGACCTTCGATGGCGAAGGGGTCAGCGCCGACCAGGATGCGCGACAGCTCGTTTATCGCCTGGCAGACGGTCGGCTCGCGGTATTCGATGCTGCCCTCCCCGACACCGACGATGCCTTCGTCGGTGTGGACTTCGACGAAAACCCAGTTGGTTCGGTAGCAGTCGACGATAAAGGTTTCAATATGCGTTATTTTCAAGTTCAGGCCCCGGTTGAAATGCGGTCGTCCGATCGCCGATGCGTGCGCGACGGCGGCGGCGTTCCGCCATGCAGGATCAGCGCGCCGTCGCCGCGGATCCAGGATTGGGTCGACATGGATAGCTTCTCCGAGTTCGACGCAGTCTTACTTGCCTAGGCCCAGTTCTTTGACCAGGCCTTGAATCATTGCGGAGTTTTTATCGACACGCGCCTGGAGATCGTCGCCGGCGAGAAACACCCGCTCGACACGCCGGTCCTCAAATGCTTTGCGCACCACATCGTCTTCGAAGCCCTTCTGCAAGATCCGCGCCAGCGTGGCGACGACCTCGTCCGGCGTACCGGCGGGGACCCACCACATATGGCTGAGTTCGGAGACGACGTCGTAGCCGAGCTCGATCGCGGTCGGCACATCCGGCAGCGACGCGATGCGCTTGGAGCCCAGGACGGCCAGGATGCGCAGGTCGCCGGTTTCGATGTAGCCGGCGACGTCGGAGGGAGGAGAAAATATGACGTCGATGTGTCCGCCCAGCAGGGCTGACAGCGCGTCCGCATTGCCGCGGTACGGCACCGGCTGGAATTCCACCGAGTCCGCGCGCCCGACGAGGATCGAGGTCAGGTGATTGAGCCCGCCGATATTGACGCCGGCGTTGACGCCCTTGCTGCGCGCCGCCTTATAAAGATCGGCGAGTGTGCGATACGGCGAGGAAGCCTGGACGGTGACGGTATAGACGTCCAGTCCGGTCATCGCCACGGGCCTGAGCGAATCCAGCCCCATACTGAATATGCCCTGGGCGGACGAGGTAAACAGTCCCTCGTGATTCATCAGCAGCGTATAGCCGTCGGCGGGAGAGGTGGCGACTTTGCGACTGCCCAGCGACGTGCCGGCGCCGGCCATGTTCACGACCACCATAGGATGAGGCAAATCTTTCTGGGTGGCCCGCTGCAGCAGCCGGACCACGGTATCCGACGGCCCGCCCGCCGGCATGGGTACGACCACCTGGATGGCCTGGCGTGGAAAATCCTGGGCGGCCGCCGGCAGCGTGGCGGCCACGAAGGCCCATCCGCCCGCCGCGGCCGCGATGATCAGCCTGGAAAAAAACGCCATGACATTGTCTCCTCGTTTTGATCCTCTATTTGAGGATTTGATCTAATTTATTGAAATTGTATACTATCTCACTGATTTAGCGCCCGTCAAGCAATAAATCAGGATGCCCGCGCCTGGCCCGCTCGCCGGCCCGGGTCGCCACGCCGGTGGCCATGCCTGCTGCACGGACGCCCGCGCAAGGGGCGCTTTCGCGCTTGTAGCGCGGGCAGCCACCCCACGGGCAAGGTCAGCCCTTTTGCTGTCGAGCGATGCGAGGCGATTGGCTACGATGTCTCGCGCCTGCGCAGCAAAACAAGGGCGAGCCCTATTTCACACTGTCGCAGGTAGCGCTCAATGCCGCGATCATGGTCGTGGCCGTTCGCGCCGCTGGTATGAAGCGAAGGCAAACTAAGGACACGCCATATCGGCCACTACATGTCCCAATCGAGATACGCTGCCTATCGCCGCCCGACAGGCGCGGAGTTACCCACTGTCCAACCCTATTGTGCCGCAGGGGACCCGGGGCTGTCCGGCACGTAGATAATTTCGCCGCTTTGAAGCCGATAGGCCGTGCCTACACGCTGCCCCTGGCGGCTGCCGGCCTTGGCGTCCCCTGCAACATACCGGCTGACTTTCCCGCCTTCACGCGTGATGATCTCCATATCGGATTTGCCCGGGTTCTTGACCATCGTGAAGTCCTTGGAGGTCAATAGATCGGCCATCTTCAGGTTCGAGACGAGCGCGATCATGAGCGCGAGCGCAAAGACCAGCGCAACATCGAACAGATTGATCAGAAAGCCCAGCGGATCCATATCGTCGCCATTCCCTCCCAGACTGGCCCGAAGCACAGAACGGCGCCGGCTCATGGTTTTTCTCGCAGCTTGCTGCTCAGGAATTCCAGCAGCGATAGATCATCGAGTGCCCAGCGGCTCGCGCTCTGGTGCAGCAGGAATCCCATCGCGCCGATCACCAGGCCCACGACGGTGGTGGCAAAAGCGACCTCCATCTTGCGCGCCAGCAGGCTGATGTCGCCCGAAGCCAAGCCAACCAGCGCCGGGCCCAGCGGGATCAGGGTTCCCATCAAACCAAGCAAAGGCCCAATGCGGGTCATAGTGCGGTACAAGCCCAATTGCCGATCCGTGTCCAGCTCGAACGCGGTGATGACACGCTCGTGCCAGGCGGCGTCGGTGGGAGCCTGCTGCAGGGCCGCCGCCGCAAGCTGCAACGGCTGAGCTTGGCGCCGCCCACCGCCCAGCGCCGCAACCAGCGTGCCGATGCTGGCCTCGGGCAGGTGGCCGTCATTGTCCGCGCCGATGCGGCGGCGCCAGCGCTGCCGATCCGACCAGAGGCCATAAAACCCGCCCAAGGCCAGCAGACCGCGCGCGAGCAGGTAGAGAATGGCGACCACGACCGGCACTTGCAGGGCGGCGGCGATCCAGGAAAGGGTCTGTATCAACTGTTCCAATTTATCGATTCCAAGTAGAGCGGCGCTGCCAAAGCCAGCCGAGCGCCATTAATCCAAATACCACGGCGGCTACAACGCCCAGCCGCCCCCACATGGCCGGCGCGGGGTCCGCAGGCATGCCTTGCGCAGGCCTTGCCAACCAGAGGCCAGCTCCCGCCTGCGCCACGTGCAGCACAATGCGCAGGCCGGAGCGCATGAGCTGGTCCGGCAATAGCCAACGCAGAAAAAGGACGCAGACCGCGAACAACGCCCCGAACGTGGTGGCGCATACCCACGACACAAGACCGTAGTCCATGCCATCGACCGTCAACATGGCCGCCACCTGTCCGAAGAAAAGCGCAAGCAGCATGGATGGCGGAGGAAACCCGCCCACGATGCGCCATAACAGGCCAGTTCCACCTTGCGCGGCCATCACCGCGTGGCTGCCAAAAAGCAGCGCCTCGAGCAGCAGCAGCGCCGACAGGTCCAGCCGTCTTTGAGGGTCGGATAGCCAGCGGCTGACTTCGGCCAGGCTCGTGCGGCTTGCCGCCTCGCCGGTCAATAGCACGCCGCCCGCGATGGCCAGGGCCAACGCCAGCAAGGCCAGCGGCCGCAACTGCGCCATCTGCGTTGCCGCCAGCACAAGGCTAACGGTCGCAAGGATGAGCATGGGAATGTGGACCAGGCTCACGACCCGCTCCCCGGATTCGCGTGGCGCCGGCGCATCCAGACGATGGCCGTCGCGAGCGCCAGCAAAAGCCCAAGCACGGCGCTGACCGGCACGGCCAGCCTGCGCCATGCGGGCTGGGGCGCCGCGGTGTCTGTTTTTGCGGCCGAAACCGGCTTTTCACCCGCCTTGTCAACGGCCCGCGACGGCTCGGCGGCATCGCCCTCTTTTCGCAATACCACGCCAGCATCGGTATCGATCAAGCCTCCCTCGTTAGACTCTTGGAGCGCATCCTCGTAGGGCCTGCGCTGTAAGGGGTCCAACTGTTGCGCGATAAAGCCGCGCAACGCCCGGTTGTCATTGACGAATTCGGTGCCGCTCGCGCCAAAGCGCCCGACCAGATCAGCGTGCAGGCGCGCAACCGTGCGCAACGCTTGCGCATCAGGCTGCCAGTATCCCTTGCGCGCCGTCTCCAGCATTACCGCGGTCATCTCCTGCAGGGCAAAGGGATTGGCCTTCTCGAAAAAACCCCGCAGTCCCAGGTTCTGCGCATCCTCGACATAGGTCTGGTACAGCGCGTCCCACAGCGCGGGCGGGATGACCGACGGCTTCATCACATTCCAGCCATACACGTTGCGGAAGGTCTCGGCAAATGTCTCGGCCGAGGATGCCCCGCCCTGGGCCATCGCCTCGATGTAGGCCGGATTGAGCAGGGTCGAGCGCGCCTCGATGGCGATCGCCGCGCCGGCCTCGCGCATAACGGGATGCGAGGGATTGCGCAAATCGCTGAAGTACGCCGCCGGTTCTTTGCCGGTGACCTGGCGCACCGCCAGGTTCAGCCCGCCCATGAACTCGTAGACATGATCCAGCGAGATCGGGCCCCAGGTATTGGATTGCAGAGGCTGCACCACCATCTCGGTGCCGGCCAGCGCCGCCTCGAAGACACCGGGCTGAAAGGCCGCCCACAGGTCGCCCTCTCCGAACGCCGCTCCCATGTTGTTCAGATAGGTGCGCGCCACCTCGGACTCGTCCTGCCAGCGGTCTCCCGCCTCGACCATGCCCATGATGCCCGTGCCGTAGTTGCCGTTGACTCCGCCGAACACCCGGACCGCGGCATAGCGCCGGGCGTCGGCCGGCGACAGGCCCTGGTCTTTGAGCTGGCGCTCCACCGCCAGAACGCCTCGCGCCACGGCGTTGTCCTGACCGCGCGCGCTGGCGGCCAGCGCCACCGCCTGGTTGATCAGATACAAGCGGGACGCCGCCAGATCGCGCAACTGGCCCGAGGTCTGCACAACCACGTCGATGCGCGGACGCCCGAGCTCGTCGCCGGGAATCAGCCGCAGCCCCCCGATACGGCCAAACGGATCGCGCACCGGCTCTACCCCCAGGAGGTAGAGAACCTGTGCCAGCGCCACCCCTTCACTCTGGATGAAATCGCCGGCCCATAGCGTGAACGCCACTTTCCTGGGCCAGGCGCCGCCGTGTGCCGCCCGGTGCTCAGCAAGCAACTGATCGGCCAGGCGCACGCCGACCCGCCACGCCTGCTCCGAAGGCGTTTTCTCGGCGTCGATGGAAAACAGATTGCGGCCCGTGGGCAGCGCGGCTGGGTTGACGATCGGGTCGCCGCCCGACGATGGCCGGGTGAACCCGCCGGCCAGGGCATTATCCAAGGCGGCAAGTTCTCGCCCGGGACTCTCTGCGAGCATTTTCTGGTAGGTGGGGATCGCCGCGAGCCGATCGCGCAAAGTCAGCACCGCTTGCGCAAACTCGCGCTCCTGATCCTCGCGCTGGGTCAACTCCCGTTCCAGCTCGCGCTGCATCCTCGCCAGTCCAGGCTGCGCGGCCCCGAGGCGGGTTTGCAGGTCGTCAGGCAGCGCCGGCGCTTCGCGCCAGTAACGGATTGCCGCCAACGTGGTTTGAAGCTGCACGGCAGGCATCGTACCCACTTGTTGGCCCGAGGCCTGCTCGCTCATGCGCTCAAGCGCAGGCAGTTCGGCGCGCGCGCGCTCGGCCAAGGCCTGGCGCGCCTGCTCGGCCTGTTCCCGCGCGCGCGCCAGCACGCCAGGATCGTCCAGCCAGGCTAGCACCTTGGCGCGGACCCGGTCGTCGCGCATGGCGAGCAGCAGCGCGCGCACGTCGCGATCGGCCGCAATGTCGAGCCCCTGGGCCATCGCGGGGATGGCACGGGCCACGCTTCGGGCTTTCTCCAGCGCCTGCGGGTCGAGCGTGCGCAGGGCTTGCTTGAATTTCTGGTCCGATCGCAAGGCCGCGAGGAACGCACGCTTGGCCGGATCTGACACGGAGCGGACAAGGTGTTGCCGCAGGCCGCCATCGTCGGGCGCAGCAGCACCCGCCAGGCTTGGACTGGGCTCGGATGAGAGCGAGGCGCCCAAGGCCATGAAGCCCTTGACCAGCTCATCGTCGCTGGGCTTTTGTTGCGCGCGCTCCCAGGCTTGGGCGCGCTGCAGTTCCGAAGGGCTGACAATACTTGCCAGCACCTGGGCGCTTGCCTCAGGGCCCGCCGCGCTGACAGCAGCGATCAATGTGTCGGCCTGACCCCGATAATGCTTGGCCAGCCATTGGGCGCTATCGAGCTGTGCGCGCTGCGCCTTGCCGCGCGCCACATCCAGTTCGGCCAGCGCCTGGATCAGGGCATCCAGCCCCATCAACCGCGCCGAGCCGCGCTGGTCCTGCGCGGAATACGCAGTACCAAGGGTATATAAACCTGCCGTGATCTTGGCGCTCTCCACGGTTTCAAGATGGTCGGCCAGCGTATGCAACTGGTCTGCGCTCCAGGCGGTATCAGCCGGCAAGCGCAGATCCTCGTTCAGTTTAAGGGCCACGGCCTCGCGCTGCACATCCTTGGCGTACTCGGCCTTCAATGCGGCACTCTCGGCGCTGTCCCAGGCCTGCAGGCGGTCGGCCAGTTGCTTGGCGCCCGCCTGCGCACCGCCCTCGCGAAACGGGGGCGTCAGGTGCGACACGATGGTCGCGTAGCTGCGGCGCTTGGCAATCATAGCCTCGCCCACATTGCCCATGGTGTACAGATACGTGTGCGGCGTTTCCCCGATCAGCGCATCGGACCAGTCGCGATCGGACAAGCCCACTTGTTTCCAGGGGGTGAACTCCAGGCTGCCATGGGTGCCAAAGTGCATGATGGCATCGGCCTGGAACACATTGCGCGTCCAGAGGTAGGAGGCGACATAGGGCCAGGGCGGCGCCAGATTCGTGCCGTGGACCAGCTTGAACGTATCGTCCCCGATACCGGGCAAAGGTTGCGGCAAAAGCACGACATTGCCCAGCGGAACGCGTGCCACGGCGACCTTGTCATCCAGGCGCAGATAACTGCCCGGCGCCGGCCCGAACTGCTGGGCGACCTGGTCGCACAAGGACTGCGCGAGGCTCGTGCCGCACCACTCCCCAAGCTGGTCGGCGGACACCAAGGCCGGCTGCGCCTCGCGCGCAAAGGCCGCGAAATCGCCCTTGGCATAGGGGCCGATATTCGGTCCGCGCTGTTGAATCAGCTTTGCGAACCCCTCGACCGTATCGGGCAGCCCTTGGACACGATAACCCTGCGCTTTCAAATGCGTCAGCAGCGCATAGAGGGATGGCACGACCTCCAGATCGCCCGCCGTCAGCGCGCTCTGGCCCGGGCCCTTGTAGTAATAAATGGCGAGTTTCTTGTCGGCATTGGCCAGGTCCTTGAGAGCTACCGTGCGCTGCACGAGGCTGGCAAAGCGCGCCAGGCGATCGGGCAAGGCGCGGAACACCTTCAAGCCGTTCGCGTCACGCGCCTGCGCCGCAATCACCATGGGGGCGATCGCCCCGTCCAGTTCGGGCAGCGTCACCGACATGGTCAACAGCCCCCCGTCATAGCTGCGCTGGTCGCGCAGCCATTCGCTCTCTTCGTCGAAAATCGTCAACGGTGCGAAAAGCGGGATATTGCGCTTGGCGAGCCAGGCCTGGGCCTCGTCGGCCTGCCCAAGGGTCAAGCGGCCATGCGGCATGTACACGACCGCCGCCGGATCCACCTGCTGCAGTAGAGCCAGGCGCTTGCCCACTGCCGAGATCGGCACCACGTCAAAGCCTTTGGCTTCAAACGCACGGATCACCGCATCGACGTGCTCGCGGTTGGCATTAAAGGGGCCGGGCACACTGGTCAAGAGCGCCAGGCGCGGCCGGCCCGCGCGCCAACCGGGCTGCTGGCGGTGCCATGCCTGAAAAGCCGGAAAGTCGGTAAACACCGCAAGCTCTTCCAGACCGAAAAACACGTCCTTGGGCATTTTCTGAGGTGGCTGCACGTCGGCGGAAAATAGGCGCTTGCCATCGAACACGCGGCGCGCGTAGTTCAGCAATTGCGCATAGTTTCGCCGTCCCCCATTGCGCAGGTAGCCCGAGACCGCGTCCAGGTCCGCGCCCTTGAGGCTGGTCACATCATGGCGAGGGTCGGTTGCGCCATCCACATAGACAGGCGTGCCGCTGAGCGGCGCTGCACGCAAGCGTTCGAGCTGAGCGTCATCGAGCTTGAGTCCGCGGCCAAAGACCAGCGCCAGGTCATAGCCCTGGATGCCATCCAGCTGGTCGGTCGTTAATGGATCGACGCGGATCAGCGCATTCGGACGCGCCTGAACAATCCGCGCGGCCTGAAAGTCCGGATAGTTGACCAGCGCTACGCGGGTCGGCGCGAGCCAATAATGCCAGGCTGCCCCCAGCAGACCCAGCAGCAGCGCCGCCGCCAACCCCCACCCGATCGCACGGCGCGAGCGCCTCCGCCCCGCTCTGTATCGCTCCAACCATGTTACGCGAATCATCAATGCGCTTCCGTTTATGTAAATGCAATGTTATAACATAGCATTTTTTAACACCCTCTTACGAGCTCTCATGATTCGACCCCACCACTGGACTCCTCTTGCCCTGGCCATCGCCAGCACTTTCTCGGGCGGCGCCCAGGGGCAGCAAAGCAGCCTCTCCGCCAATGCCACCAGGCCAGAAGCGCCCGCCGCGCAACTGGCTCCCGTGGTCGTGACCGCCACCCGCCAGGCTACCGATGCCCTCACCACTGCGGCGACCATCAGCGTCATTGACCAAACGCAGATCCAGGACAATCTGGTCACCGATTTTCGGGAACTGTTCCGCTACGAGCCCGGCATCGCCGTCAAGCGCGAGCCGCGCGGCCGGGGCGCGGAAGCGGGCATAGAAGTGCGCGGCATTGGCGGGCAGCGCCTGGCCATGCTGGTCGATGGGGTGCGCCTGCCTAACGGCTACGTGGCCGCCGGCGCCAATCTGGGCCAGCTCAAGCTGGATCCGGCCTCGCTGTCGCGCGTGGAAGTATTGCGCGGTCCGGCCTCAAGCCTGTTCGGCAGCGACGCGCTGGCCGGTGTCGTGCTGTTTCGCACTCTTTCGCCCACCGACTTTCTGGATGACACGCGAAACTTCGCGGGCAATGCCTCGATTGGCTACGACGGCGCCGACAACAGCCGGTCAGCCAATGCAAATCTGGCGTTTCGAGCCGGCCCTACGCAGAATCTGATCTCGGTGACCACGCGCGAAGGCCATGAGCTGGAAAACAACGACAGCAGCGTACAGCCAAACCCACAGAACATCCGTCAGCAGAACGTGCTGCTCAAATCCATCTTCGATCTGGGTTCGGCGCAGACCCTCACGCTGACCGGCGAACATTACAACCAGAGCGCCAAGACCGGCCAGGACTCGCTCGCGGTGCCGATTGCCGGAGGCACGCGCATCAACCGCAGCACCGCTGACGACGACAGCACACGCTCGCGCCTGGGCCTGGCCTACCGCTGGGACGCCAATGCCGGATGGTTCGACACATTCAGAGCGCAGATCGACTATCAGCGCAGCACGAGCAAAGAGCGCACGGCCGAAAACCGTCAGCCACCGGGCGCGGCGCCGGTACTGCTGCGCGATACCCTGCTCTCGTACCGCGAGCCGCAATGGTCCGGTTCGTTCCAACTCGACGGGCGCGCCACAGCTGGCGCCACCACACACCGCTGGGTGGGCGGCGTTGACCTGCTGTCCAAATCGATCAGCTTCTACAACGATGCCAGCCAGCGCGCGGCCGCCGGCGGCGCCCCCACCAACGTGGTCGACGGCGAGGTCTATCCGCGCAAGATCGCGCCCGACACCGACGTGCGCAACGTCGGCCTATTCATCCAGGACGAGATATCTTTCGGCGACGGACGCTTGAAACTCACGCCCAGCGTACGCTACGACTACTACAAGCTTTCCCCCAAGCCCGATGCTGAGTTCGCCAACGCCAATGTGGCCAACAGCGTGCCGGTGGGCCTATCGAAAAGCGCAATTACGCCGCGGCTAGGACTCAGTTACGAATGGCGCCCCAAGCAGGTCGTCTACGCAAACTACGTCACGGGTTTCAGGATGCCGACTTACGATCAGTTGAACCGGATTGGGCAAGTGCCAGTGGCCACCTTCATCCACGATTTCATCCCCTCGCCCGATCTGAAGCCCGAGCGCAGCCGGGGCATGGAGCTGGGCGTTCGCGGCGAGTCCGATCTGGGTACTTATGAATTGACGGGGTTTTACAACCGGTACAAGGACTTCATCGACACCCAGATGATCGCCTATATTCCACCCGGGGCGAGCGGCGGCCCGCGCGCCATCCGGCGCTTTCAGTCGCGCAACATTGGCGAGGTCGAGATCTACGGCGTTGAAGCCAAAGGCTCCCTGTCCTTGAATCAGTGGATAGACAGCAAGGACAGATGGCGCCTGATTGGCGCGGCGCAATGGTCAGTGGGCAATGACCTGAGCAATGACCAGCCCCTCAATAGCGTGCAGCCCTTCAAACTGGTCGCCGGTCTCGCTTGGGACGCCTCCGGCGGCCAGTACGGCGGTCAATTGATCGGCAACTTCGTGTCGGCCAAAAAACGGGTCAACGAGGAGCTCACGCAAACCGGCCCCACGGCCCCGGTGCCTTTGACCACCGCCGGCTACACGACAGTCGACATGACTGGCTACGTGCGCCTGGGCAAGCAGGCCACGCTCAACCTTGCGGTATTCAACCTCTTTGACCGCAAATACTACGATTGGTCGGTGGTGAGCGGCTTGACCGGCAACGATGCCCGGCTTGCGGCGTACACTTCGCCCGGGCGAACGGTGTCGGCCAATCTACGCATGGAGTTCTGAACGGTTTGGGGCTGCGCGCTCGACAAAGGCGATGCCGGATCGCAGCCCAAGGGGACGGCCAATGCGCCGAATAGCCGGCATGCGGGGAAGCGTCAGCCTTTCGCCGTGGCGGCGGTTCGGTGACGGCTTCGCAGCGTCTATTAAGAGACTTTGCGCGTAACGGCGCACCGTACTAGCCGGGATAACCCGTCATCCGCGTTGCGCGATCCGCGATCTAAGCATCAGCATCTATCAGTGACAGTGTGATTGCCACTACAATAGTGTTATGTTATAACATAACAGACACATATGCCTCCCGATAGGACTCATTCTTCGAACTGTTCAAGGATTGCAATGCGATTGTCCGCCAAGCAACAGCGTGTGCTCGAGGCCCTTCGACGTGCAGAAGCTCCGCTCGGCGCGTATGCCTTGCTCGACCGCTTGCGTAACGAGGACTTCAAGACGCCTATTCAGATATACCGCATCCTGGCTCAGTTGATCAAACATGGTTTAGTCCACCGTCTGGAGTCAATCAACGCCTACATCCCACGCAGCGCTAATGCGTCGCAGGCGTTCACGCTATTTGCCATTTGCGACAACTGCGGACACGTCGATGAACTCTCCGATTCGAACCTCGGGAAGCGTGTGAGCCAGTGCGCGCAGGGCCGGAAGTTTGTGCTTGCCAGCACAGCAGTGGAAATTCGGGGACTGTGCTCGGCCTGCGTCAGCGTAGCGAACACGCAAGGCAACCGGGCAGCGGGCGCTCATTGATACTCCGATTACAACCTTATATGAACCATAACGATGAAAGTCAGCCCCTTCCGCGCTGCGGATAAAAAAACTCCCTGTAACCGTCCAACGTTTGGCCAACGGCCGCGCATTCGAGTTTCGTCCTGCGGTCATCGAACAGCACCTTTAGATATCGAGCGATGAATCCAAATACTTTTCTACCTGACCCCAGATTGCCCGTCACCGTCCTCTCCGGCTTTCTCGGTGCGGGCAAAACGACGCTGCTCAACCACATCCTGAACAATCGGGAGGGACGGCGCGTGGCGGTCATTGTCAACGATATGTCCGAGGTCAATATCGACGCCGCGCTGGTCCGCGAAGGCGGGGCCGAACTGTCCCGCACCGACGAGAAGCTGGTCGAAATGAGCAACGGCTGCATCTGTTGCACCTTGCGCGAAGACCTGCTGCTTGAAGTGGACCGTTTGGCCAAGGAGGGCCGATTCGACCAGCTCGTCATCGAATCCACCGGCATTTCCGAGCCCTTGCCGGTCGCGGAAACCTTCACCTTCGAGGGGGAAGACGGCCGCAGCCTGGGCGAGGTGGCTCGCCTGGACACGATGGTGACGGTGGTCGATGCCTACAACTTCTTGCGCGACTACGGCTCGCGCGACAGCCTGCAAGAACGTGGCGAATCCCTGGGCGAAGAAGACGAGCGTACCGTGGTGGACTTGCTGATCGAACAGATCGAGTTTTGCGACGTCCTCGTGCTCAACAAGGTGGATCTGATCGACGAGCAGGAGCGCGAACGATTGATGGCGATTCTGCGCAAGCTGAACCCCAGGGCGCGCATCGAGGTGGCCGAGTTCGGCAAGGTGCCGCTGGATCGCGTGCTGGCCACGGGCCTGTTCGATTTCCAGGAAGCCTCCAAGGCGCCGGGGTGGTTGCAGGAACTGCGCGGCACCCACACGCCCGAGACCGAGGAATACGGTATCCGCAGCTTCGTCTACCGCGCGCGCCGGCCGTTTCATCCGCAACGCTTCCATGATTATGTCGCAAGCGAATTGCCTGGCGTGGTGCGCTCCAAGGGCTTTTACTGGCTGGCCAGTCATCCCACGCTGGCCGGCTCTTGGTCACAAGCAGGCGCCATCGTCCGGCACGGCCCGGCTGGCTACTGGTGGGCGGCCATGCCGCCAGAGCGCTGGCCGCAAGACCCGGAAACCGTCCGTCTGATCCGCGAAAAATGGGATGAGCGTGTGGGCGACGCGCGCCAGGAACTCGTTCTGATCGGCATGGACATGGACGAGAGCGCGCTGCGCGCGCACTTCGATGCCTGTCTGCTGACCGATGAGGAAATGGCCTTGGGTCCGGAGGGCTGGCAACAGTGGCCATCCCCCTTCGCCCAGTGGCCTGAACGTCAACCCGCATTCTGAGTTGATCATACGCATGGTGGCATCTCCGCAACCGCAACCGGATATTGATCAGGAAACGATCCAGACTGAGCTGGTTCAGGCCTTCGCTTGCATGCCGGATTGGCCGGAACGCTACCAATACTTGATCGATCTGGGAAGGACGCTGCAGGGGTTTGCGCAAGAATACCGGATCGACCGGTACAAGCTGCATGGCTGCCAAGCCAGTGCCTGGTTAAAGCCTGAGTGCCGGGATGGCCGCATTTACTTCACCGGCACAAGCGATTCGTTGATCGCCGCAGGCTTGATGGCGCTCTTGTTTCGTCTCTATTCCGGCAGAACTTTTTCCGACGTGTTGACGACCTCCCCCTGGTGTCTCAAAGCAATGGGGCTGCACCATCATTTATCGCCTCAGCGAGCCACGGGCTTGGCCGGCATGGTCGAGCGCATGCGCGAATTCGCTGTGCAATACAGCCGGCAGCCATCCATCAACAATATGAATACATCTGACAGGTTGGGGCATGCCGCCAACTGATCGAGCATAAGCATGAACCATTCTACCTTCCCTCTCATACCCGTTACGCTGCTGACCGGCTTTCTGGGCAGCGGCAAGACCACGGTGCTCAACCACCTGGTACGCCAGCCCGAATTGGCCGACGCGCTGGTCATCATCAATGAGTTCGGTGAAATCTCCCTGGACCACCTGCTGTTCACCCATAGTGCCGAAAACCTCGTCATGGAAATGAGCAGCGGCTGCCTGTGCTGCACCATACGGGGAGATTTGGTCAAGACGCTATCGGACATGACTTGGCGCTTCTCGCGCAACGGACAGCGCCAGTTCAACCGCGTGGTGATTGAAACCACGGGCTTGGCCGATCCGGCCCCGATCGTCCACACGCTGATGACCCACCCCCAGGTGGTCAACCGATACCGCCTGGACGGCATCGTGACAACCCTTGACCTGGCCACCGGCAACGCCACCCTGAACCGCCACGTAGAGGCCGTGCGCCAGGCCGCGATCGCCGATTGCCTGCTGCTGACTAAGGCGGACATGGTGGATGCCAAGACGCGCAATGCGCTCCTGCGCCGGCTCGACGCCATCAACCCGGCCGCGCCGCGCTGGGAGGTGCGCCACGGCGAAATCGCCGCGGCCAAAGTGCTGGACCTTGGACTGTTCTCGACCGAGGGCAAGGCGCCCGACGTCGAGCGCTGGCTGCGCGAAGAAGCATACACGGACGACACGCATCACCGTGGCAAGGAAGTCGGCAACGCCCATGACCACCATTATGAGGATGAGCACGGCCATCATCATGGGCATGACGAGCAAGAGCACGAGGCCCACCACCATCACCACGATGTCAATCGCCACGACGATCACATCCGCGCATTCTGCTTCGCAGTGGACGAACCAATTCCCGAGGATCTGCTGGCCGCGTGGCTGGAGGTGCTGATGAGTTTCGTCGGCGAGAATATCCTGCGCGTCAAGGGCATCCTGAACATCGAAGGCAGCGACCAGCCGGTGGTCATCCACGGTGTGCAGCATATTTTTCATCCCCCCGCGACGCTCCCGGCCTGGCCCAGCGCGGATCGGCGCTCGCGGCTGGTGTTCATCACCCGGGATGTGAGCCGTCAAAATATAGAAGACACCTTTCGGGCCTTTCGCAATGTCTTGCCCCAGGCGCGGGAGGCTGCCGCATGATGCCCGCAATCCATCTGTACAACACCTTGACGCGCACCAAGGAACCGCTGCGCACGCACGGGGCGTTGCGGGGGGGCTGGCTGACAGTCTGCCGGGTCGGGCGCTGCCACCCCTGGCACCCAGGCGGCTACGACCCGGTGCCGCCGAGACGCGGGGCGGAAAAACTACCCCACTGATCCGCGAGCCAGATCCTGTCCACCTTGAAATAAAGACCGATACGCCATGAAGCCAACCTGTTGATTCTTCCATTTTGCTTACAAAGGAGCCCCGCATGAAAGTCCTTTCCTCCCTGAAAGACGCCAAGACCCGCCACCGCGATTGCCAGGTGGTGCGCCGCCGCGGCCGCATCTACATCATCTGCAAGTCCAACCCTCGTTTCAAGGCCCGCCAGGGCGGCGCCAAAAACAGGAACGCCTGATGCACCGCCTGGATGTCGCCATCGTCGGCGCCGGTGCCGCCGGGATAGGCATGGCTTTGGCGCTGCAGAAAGTGCCGGGGCTGAAGTATGGCGTGCTGGAGGCCGGACGCGTCGGCGAATCGTTCCGGCGCTGGCCGGCGCAGACCCGCTTTATCACGCCCTCCTTTCACAGCAACCCCTTCGGCTTGGCGGACCTGAACGCCGTGAACGAGCCCAGCTCGCCGGCGATTCACGCCGGCGCCGAGCATCTGAGCGGCCCCCAGTACGCCGAGTACCTGACCTTCATCGCCAAGGGGCATGAGCTGCCCATCGCCAGCGATTGCAAGGTGGAAGCGGTGGCGGCGGTGCCAGGCGGCGGCTTCATCCTGGATACCCCTAGGGGCAGGCTGCAGGCGGGTTTCTTGATCTGGGCGACGGGCGAATTTCAATTTCCCGATCTGGCTCCTTTCCCTGGGGCCCAATGGTGCCCGCATTACGCCCAAGTCGCTGGTTGGTCAACCTTCAAGGCCCGCCGCTACACCGTGATCGGCGGCTACGAGAGCGGCGTGGACGCGGCGGTCAGCCTGGTCAAGCTCGGGCGCAAGGTACGGCTGCTCGCGCGCAAATCCACGTGGGACCCGCAAAGTCCGCACGACCCTAGCCTGTCGCTCTCGCCCTACACCCGGCAGCGGCTCTACGAGGCGGTCGATACCGGCAGGCTGGAGATCCTCTTCGGGGTCGACGTGATCGGGGTGACGCAGAACGACCGCGGTGGCTTTCGCATTCATGCGGGCGACGGCCGGTATTGGGATGAAAAGCAGGCCCCCATTCTGGGCACGGGATTTGTCAAAGGCGGCGGCGCCCAGCAGATCGCCGAACTCTGGGACTGGGACGGGGACGGGCGTGTGGTGCTGTCCGAAGCCGACGAATCGACCATCACCCCGGGCCTCTTCCTGGTCGGCCCGCAGGTGCGCCACGACTCGCGCATCTACTGCTTCATCTACAAGTTTCGCCAGCGTTTCGGCTTGATCGCGGACAGCATCGGCCAGTGCCTGGATCGGGACACGAGCACGTTGAAAATCGGCGCCGGCGCCTGGGGGCCATTCGGCAACAGCGAATGCTGCGAGGGCTGCGAATGCTGAGCGCTCTCAAGAACATTGCCCGATCATCGTGGATTTCCGTATTGCTCGTCGCCAGCATCCTCGGTGGCGCAGTCGTCGGCCACCAGCGGCCAGCGGCCGGCGAGGCGCTGGGCAATTACGTGGACGGTACGCTTTTGATGCTGGTCGCGCTGCTTTTCTTCGGCGTGCGCTTCGAGGCCGTCGTGCGCGCCTGGGGCAATTTGCGCTTTCTGGGCCTGACCCTGCTTGCCACCTACCTTTTTGTTCCCGTCATCGGCTACGCCATTGCCTCGGTCGCGTTGTCGGCATACCCCCTGTTCATGGTCGGGCTGGTGATCTACTTCATGTCGCCGTGCACGGACTGGTTCCTGGGTTTCACGCGGCTCGCGGGCGGCAACGTTGCCTTGGGCGCGGTCCTCATCCCGATCAATATGGTGCTGCAGCTTCTGCTGTATCCGGTCTATCTCTATCTTTTCACGCGCAACGCCGTTCCTGTCCAGGCCGACGTCATCGGCAGCACGCTGCTGCACTGGTTTTTTCTGCCGTTCGCCGTGGGGGTGGCGGCCCATTACTTCCTGCGCCGGCTACTCGTCGCCGAGCGGTTCGACCGATTGCTGCGCTGGGCAGACCTCGCTACGCCCTGGGTCATCGCACTGCTGGTGGTGGAGATCTTCGCCGGCAACATCGCCGTCATCCTCCAGCACAGCGCCGTGTTCGGCTGGGTATTGCTGGCGGTATTCGTCTTCTTCGTCGCCACCTTTTTGCTCGGCGAGGCGATCAGCCGCCTGGGCCGGCTCGCCTATCCCGAACACGCCCTGCTGACCATGACCATCGCGGCCCGCAATGCACCGCTGATGCTCGCCGTGACAATGGTGGCGCTACCCGGCCAGCCGCTGGTCTATGCCGCCATCGTCATCGGCATGCTGGTGGAGTTCCCCCATCTCGCGCTATTGCAGCGGGTGCTGCTTGGCTGGCGCGGCCAACACGGGCACGTCGACTCGCTTGGCCCAATACCAACCCCGCATGCCGTGGCGTCAAACGGCCCACCGCGCAATTTACCCTCCAGGAACCCATGATCCGTAAGAATCCCCGCGGCGATCTGCCTCAAGTCCACCACAGCGCCTTCGTCGACCCGACCGCCATCCTGTGCGGCAAAGTCGTGGTCGAGGAAAACGTCTTCATTGGCCCCTACGCCGTCATCCGGGCCGACGAGGTGGATGACGAAGGCAACCTTGCGCCGATCGTGATCGGCGCCCACTCCAATATCCAGGACGGCGTGGTGATCCACGCCAAATCCGGTTCGCCGGTGACCATCGGCCAACGCACGTCGATCGCCCACCGCGCCATCGTTCATGGGCCGTGCCGTGTGGGCAACGGCGTCTTCATCGGATTCAACAGCGTGCTGTTCAACTGTACGGTGGAGGACGGCTGTGTGGTCCGTTACAACGCCGTGGTCGACGGCTGTCACCTGCCGCCGAAATTCCACGTGCCGTCCACCGAACGTATCGGGGCGACGACGGACCTGGCCAGCTTCCCCCGTACCTCGGCCGACGCCAGCGAATTCTCCGAAGACGTGGCGCGTATCAATAATAGCCTGGTCTTAGGCTACAAGACCATCCAAAATGAACTCTGAGCCTCCATGAACGACATCACAGCGGACCACGTGGCGCAGGACGCCATCCTGCCGGCCTTCCAGATACTGAAAGAGATCGCACACGATCAGCTCAGCACCGCCATGGCGGTACGGATGGATGGAGACTGGCAGTGCGGCACGATGCAGGTCGACATGAATCTGCCGCGTGGACGGGCTTGCGCCCGGCGTGCAGCTCATCTGCCCGAGCTGGCTGATTTCGAGCGGACCTTGCATATTGGCTGCTATTTCGATGACGTCATTCATGAGGCGTTCGGCTTATCGGGCATGGCCTTTCAAAGCCTTTACGGCTTCACGGTGGGCGCTTCACAAAACGGCCCACGTATTCAAACCCTGCCCGCCTACGGAGAGATACCACGATGAGCTTGCACACAGATGTAGGGAATCGGCTACGCCGGCGCCATGCTGACTTATTGGTAAGGGGTGGCACGGTCATGACCCCAAGCGGCCGGACAGCCTGCAACGTCGTTTGCCTGGATGGTCGCATCGTTGATCTGGATGGCGCCGGCTGGACCGCCGACGATACGGTCGATGCCACCGGCCTGCATGTGCTGCCAGGTGTCATCGACAGCCAGGTCCATTTTCGCGAACCCGGCCTGACACATAAGGAAACCTTTGAGGCGGGTACCCGTGGGGCGATTCTCGGTGGTGTGACATCGGTCTTCGAGATGCCCAACACGAACCCCTTGACGCTGACGGCTGCCGACCTGCAAGCCAAACTCGATCACGCCGAAGGCCGCGCCTGGTGCGACTATGCCTTTTACATCGGAGGTTCGGCGGTGAACGCCGAACAGCTGGCCGATCTGGAGCGTCTGCCCGGCTGCGCCGGTGTCAAGGTTTTCATGGGCAGCTCCTTTGGCGACCTGCTAGCCGACGATGAAGCCGTGCTGCGCCGCATCGTCCGTCGCGGCCACCGGCGCATGGCCATCCATGCCGAAGACGAAACGCGACTGCGCGAGCGCAAGGCGCTGGCGCAAGCCAGCGGCGATGTATGCCAGCATCCCGTGTGGCGTGACGTCTCGAGCGCGTTGTCGGCCACACGGCGGATCGTGCGCCTTGCGGCCGAAGTGGACCGCCGCCTGCACATTCTGCACGTATCCTCCGCCGAGGAGATGGTGTTTTTATCGGAGCACAAGCGCCGTGTCAGCGTCGAGGTGACGCCGCATCATCTGACATTGAGCGCTCCGGACTGCTATGAACGCTTAGGGAGTCTTGCGCAGATGAATCCACCCGTGCGCGAGCGCCACCATCAGGAGGCCCTCTGGCAAGCCATCAGGAGCGGAATTGTGGACGTGCTGGGCAGCGATCACGCCCCTCATACACGGCAGGAGAAAGCGAAACCTTATCCCGACTCCCCCAGCGGCATGACCGGTGTACAAACTTTGCTACCTATCATGCTCAATCACGTCAATGCAGGCCGGCTGAGTTTGGAGCGGCTGGTGGATCTGACCAGCGCCGGGCCCGCCCGAATTTTCGGCTTGGCAGGCAAAGGGCGGATTGCGGTGGGTTACGACGCTGACCTGGCGCTGGTCGATCTATCGGCGCGCCGTCACATCACAAATGGTTGGATTGCCAGCGTGGCGGGCTGGACACCGTATGATGGCCAGAAGGTGCTAGGCTGGCCTGTAACGACTGCCGTGCGGGGTGCCGTCGTCATGCGGGACGAAGCGCTGGTGGGCCAACCACAGGGCCGCGCCATTGAGTTCCTGGAGGCCGCCGCAGCACGTTCAGCTCAGCGCGCCACCCATAAGCACTCTCGCCAGGAGAGTACATGAGCGAATCAGCAGATCTAAAAGACGCGGGGCTGAAGGCGACCCTGCCCCGCCTACGCATTCTGGACATCTTCGAAGAGACGGGTCAACGACATCTGTCCGCCGAAGACGTATACCGCCTTCTATTGGAGAGCGACTTTCAATTCGGCTTGGCAACTGTTTACCGCGTGCTTGCGCAGTTGCAGCAAGCTGGCCTGCTCAAGCAGGCACGCTTTGAAACCGGCAAGGCCTTCTATGAACTGGACGACGGGCAGCATCATGACCACCTGGTTTGTACGGACTGTGGACTGGTCAAAGAGTTTCGGGATCAGGCGATCGGGCAAGGGCAGCGCCGTATTGCGCGAAGGCTGGAATTTGAGCTGTATGACCATACGCTCATTCTCTATGGACGCTGCATGAAAACCAATTGCGAGCATCGCTCTGGATCCGCAGACAACACGATAAGGACATTATGATGAATCGAGACATTCACCCAGAGCGGGCTGAACCCAATCCGCAAACGAGCCAACGTTCAGATACCGGATTCGCGCCCAGGATCTCGATTGAGCAGGTCGAAGAAGGCCATGTCCTTGCCCCCAAGTTCGACCGCGACGGCTTGATAGCCTGCGTCACCACGGACATGCAGACCGGCGAAGTACTAATGTTAGGCTATATGAACGCCGAAGCGTTGCGCATGACGATTGAGACCGGTGAGGCGCACTATTGGAGCCGTTCACGCCGAACGCTCTGGCGCAAGGGTGCCACCAGCGGCCTCATACAGCGGATCGAGGAGCTTCGTATCGATGACGATCAGGATGCCGTCTGGCTGCGTGTAAGTATCGCAGGCACAAAAGCGAGCTGTCATGTAGGTTACCGTTCCTGCTTCTACCGGCGGGTTCCCATTGGTCAGGCGCGCAAGGACGGCGATGCACTGATCTACACAGAGGCTGAGAAGACATTTGACCCGAAGCAGGTCTACGGTGACGCGCCCAATCCCACTATCCTATGAACATAAGCTGTCATGGCCGCATCCGGATGAACCGCCTACCCTCAACCATTTCCGACCAACACGCGGTCCAGGCCAACCAACCTGTCCATCAAGAACATGACGATAAGCGTGGCTACGATCAACACTGTAGACAGCGAGGCGACCAGGGGGTCGATACTCTGCGAGATATAGCTGTACATCGCTACCGGTAAAGTCGTAGTGCCCGGTGTGGCCACAAAAATCGTCATGGTCACCTCATCGAAACTCTGAATGAACGCCAGCATCCAGCCGCCCGCCACCCCCGGAATGATGAGCGGCAGCACAATGCGACGAAAGACTGTGGCAGGCCTCGCGCCCAACGACATCGCGGCCAGCTCGGTATCGCGTGGCAGCCCGATCACCGACGCCAGTGTGAGCCGCAGCGCATACGGAAAAACCACGATCACGTGTGTGAGCGAGAGCCATTCGAATGATCCCGATAGCCCGGCCAGATTGAAGAACCGCAAAAAGGCGATCCCCAACACCACGTGTGGAATCATCAATGGTGACAGAAAAAATGCGGTGAGCGCCCCCCGCCCCGGGAAGCGATAGCGCGCCAACGCCAGTGCGGCAGGCACCGCCATGATGGTGGCCACCGAAGCGGCCACCAGCGCCAGCCATGCCGACATCAGAAAAGCAGCGATGAATTGCCGTTGCGCCAGAATCTCCTCGAACCACCGCAGCGACAACCCGGCGGCGGGCAAGGAGATATAGCCCAGCGAGGTGAATGATACAGCCACCACGACCACCAGCGGCGCCAGAATGAACAGGATGAAAAGCGCGTGGAACGCCAGACCCAGCCAGCCATTTTTTTGCATGTCGTCGCTCCTTAGCTCTCGAACACTTGCGCATAGCGCCGTTCGATAATGCGATTGCTGCCCAGGATGACGGCGAGCATGCCTGCCAACAACAGCACGGCGATGGCGGCGCCCAACGGCCAGTTCAGCGTGGCGGTGAACTCGTCGTACGCGGCGGTGGCCACGACCTTGAGGCGTCGGCCGCCCAGGATTGCCGGCGTGGCGAAGGCTGACGCAGAGAGCGCGAACACGATGATGCCGCCGGACAAAATGCCCGGCATGATTTGCGGCAGTACTACCCTGCGCAATACCGTGGCGCGCGATGCACCAAGCGACAGGCCGGCGTTTTCCACCGAGTCATCGAGTTTTTGCAGAGAGGCCCAGATCGAGATGATCATGAACGGAATCAGCACGTGCGTCAGGGCGATGGTCACACCGGTCATGGTGTAGAGCAATTTCATCGGTGACGGGATCAGTCCGAGGTTCAGCAGGCCGGTGTTGATCAAGCCCTCATTGCCCATCAGGATCGCCCAGCCCAGCGTACGCACCACGACCGAGATGAGCAGGGGCGCCAGGATGATCACCAGAAAAATCGCGCGCCAGGGGCTGCGCATGCGCGACAGAATGATGGCCTCGGGCACGCCCAGCACGACAGACAAGACCGTGACCGTCAGCGACATCAATAGCGTGCGCGTGAAAATCTCGTGGTAATAATCGTCGGTCAGCACCGCCATGTAGTTGGCGAACGTATGGCCCTCGCCGACACCCAGTTGGCTGTCGTAGACCGAGAACGACAATACGGCCGTCAGCGCCAGGGGCAGCAACAGCAAGCCCATGAACAACAACAGGGCGGGTGCCGAGAGCAGCAGCGGAACCGGGTTGAAACGCGGACGGATAAGCACAGCGACGACCGGATGAGCGCTAGCCATGGTTGGCCTCCGGGGCCAGCATGCGCATATCGTCGTCTTGCCAGCCCAGGTACACCTGACCGCCTTCGGCCGCAGGTGCCACGCCCACATTAGGCACGCTGATGCGCAGGCGGCCCAATTCGCCTTCCACTTCCAGCGCCCAATGACTGCCGAGGAACATGCGTGTACGCACGATGCTGGTGACGCGTGCTTCGTTGGCAGGTACAAGCCGGATCTTCTCCGGACGCACGTACACCTGTATCTGCTCCGGACAGGGCAGTCCACCGTGGGGGATCTTCAATGCAAGCGCACCCGCCTGCACTTCGCAGCACAACGCATGCCGTTGCACGAGGCTTGCGTCGATGCAATTGGTCTTGCCCAGAAAGCCCGAGGCAAACGCGGACTGCGGTCGCTCATATGCATCGAACGGGGCCGACACCTGCACTAGGCGACCGGCATTCATGACGGCGATACGATCGCTCATCGTCATCGCCTCAACCTGATCATGCGTGACCAGGATCGTCGTAATACCCAGGGTTTTCTGAATGCCGCGCAACTCACCGTGCATTTCTTCGCGCAGCTTTGCGTCCAGATTGGACATGGGTTCATCGAGCAGCAGCACCTTGGGACGAATCGCCAACGCGCGGGCAATCGCCACACGCTGGCGTTGTCCGCCCGACAGATTGCGCGGGTAACGTGCGCCCAGGCCGCTCAAACGCACCAGATCGAGCGTATCATCGATTCGACGCTTGCGCTCAGCACTTGCCATGCCCTGCATTTCCAGACCGAAGCCGATGTTCTCGGCCACGGTCATGTGCGGAAAGAGCGCATAGCTCTGGAACACGATTCCCATTCCGCGCTTCTCGGGACGCAAGCCGGTGATGTCGTGGCCTTCGAGCAGAATCCTGCCGCGCGTGGGTTCGACGAAACCGGCAATCATCTGCAGCGTGGTGGTTTTGCCGCAGCCCGAAGGCCCCAACAGCGATACGAACTCGCCCTGCGCCACCTCCAGGCCGACGTCTTCGACCACGGTGAGATCGCCGTAGCGTTTGTTCAATCCGTTCAGTGTCAGATAGCTCATGGCAAGTCCTCTACAGCGCAATCAACGTTCGACGGTGCGATTCCAGCGGGTAGTCCATGCACTGCGACTCGCATTGATGGCAGCCCAATCGAGAGCCTGCATCTTGCTCACCGCTTCGGCGCCATAGGGAACGCGTTTTGCGATGTCGTCGCTCAACTTGGTGGAAACATTGGTGGGCCCCCAACCCTCGCTTTCGGCCAGAATGACTTGCGAGGCGGGGCGCAGCAGGAACTTGAGGAATTTCTGTGCCAGCTCGGGCTCTGGACTCTTAGCGATGGGGCATGCTGCGACCTGCAGCGCGACGGCACCTTCTTTCGGATAGACAAACTCCACCGGAAAGCCGGTAGCCTTGAGCGCCTGCACCCGGCCGCTGCCGTGCGCGGCAAGAATGGTGCTGCCGTTCTGGAACATTTCGGCCAGTTTGCCTGGCGCCGGCTCCCAGGCCACTACGTTGCTGCCTGCCTCGTCAATCATCGCCTTGAATCCCGGATCGATGTTCTTCTCGCTGCCGCCGCGCAACCTGGCGAATACCACCAGCGTGTGCAAGCCGTAGGTGTTGGTGATCGACGGGATGACGACTTTTTGTTTGAACTTGGGGTCGACCAGCGCTTCCCACGAAGTCGGGGGCGGTAGACCCAACTTGTTGAAGGCATCGGTGTTGTAGGCCAGCCCTGTCGCGACCAGTCCAACCCCCACGGCCTTGCCGCTCATGTTGGCCAAGGGATAGAGGCCTTCATAGGCGTCGGCGGCGATCGGATCGCAAAACCCCAGTTGCAGCGCCTGATACATGGGGCCATCGTCGATCAGCGCGACGCCGATCTCGGGCTTGTTGCGTTGCGCCTGCAGCTTGGCCAGGGTTTCCGTGGAGGTGCCGGTGACCTGTATCAGCGTGACGCCCGGGTTCTCGGCTTCGAACGTCGGAAACAATTTTTCCTTCATTGTTTTCTCAGTCGATCCGCCGTTTGCAGCAACGAACAGCGTTCGGGCGTGTACGCCTGTCAACGGCGCGCAGCACAGTGCGGAAAGAACAACCGAGATTGCATAGGCATTTTTTTTCATAATGTATTCCCCTTTTTCGACAACTGATAGTCCGCCTGGTGCTGGTGGGCCGTATAACATTCATGTACTGCAGAATGAGTACGTGAATCGGCGCGTTCCGTCGATCAGCGCTTTAAATCGCCGCTATGATGGTGATCTCGACAAGTTCGGCGTCTTCCGCCAGTTCCGCCTGGCAGGTCGATCGTGCAGGTACGTTCTCGCCGATCCAAGGGACCCACACTTCGTTCAGGCCTGGAAAGTCGCGCTGGATGTTCTTCAGCCAGATAGTGGCCTGGAGCACGCGGGTTTTATCACTGCCCGCCGCAGTCAAATATCCATCTATCCGGCGTAGCACTTCCTGGGTTTGCGCCACGATGTCGTTGCCGACAGTGGTGCTGACCCCCGTCAGATAGATTGTGTTGCCGTGCACGACACTGCGAGCCAGACGGGGGTTGGGGTCGTTTCGAACAATGGCACTCATGGATGGATTCCTCTGGTTGGTAAAAAAAAAGATGCTCTCACCCGTTGGACGACTTGAACCGGATGACCGCGCGCTGGGACGCTTCGGTTTGTGGCAAGGAGGCTAGCTCGCCAACGGTGACTGGTTTGGTAGGAAAACGTATCCGGTAACTTCCTATTTCGCTAGGATCGCAACCTCGTTCGTCCGCGATCAGTTCTGTCACCGTCAAACTGCAAAACCGTCCTTGGCAAGGGCCCATGCCGCAACGCAAAAAGGCTTTCATTTGATTGGGACCCTGGCAGCCGAGCGCAACTGTTTCGCGGACCTGCCGGGCGGTAATTTCTTCGCAGCGACAGACAATGACCTCACCCCGGGGGCGCCGAAAACCAACCGGCGCCATATACAGGGCGTCGAAAAATGCCCGTCCTTGCACCGCGCGCGCCAATGCCCGTTGATGCGGAACGGCCAACCGGTCGCGTTCGTGCATATCGATGCGCCCGAGTGCCATGGCCACCTGCAAGGCTGCGATCCGACCACGATATTCGGCCGCCAAAGCGCCGGCGATGCCAGCGCCGTCGCCTGCGACACCGATGCCCCTGAGCATGGTTGCGCCCCACCCGTCGACTCGTGGCTCCCAGCACGCCATGGCGTTGTTCCAGTCGTGTTCGATGCCGAGAGCGCTTGAGAGATTGATGTTGGGGACGACACCTTGATGCAGCAGCAGGTGATCGGCTTTTATCGTGTGGGCGACACCGTCTGCGGCATAACGTAGAGATTCAATCTTGTTCTCGCCAAGCGCTTCCAGCAAGCTGACTCTCTTAACGATGGGAATGGCTGACTTGACCGTACGAAGCAGACGCAGGCCCTTGTTCAGATAAGGGGAGCGCAGGAACCCCCACGCATGGGGCAAGGCGGCGCGCATCCTGCCTTTGGGTGTGGTGTCCAAAAGAGCGTCGATCTTCACGCCAGCATTCAAATATTGCCAGGCGATCAAATACAGGAGCGGCCCGCAGCCCGCCAGAATGGTGTGGCCGCCGGGCACTGCCGCGGCTGATTTCAACAGGATTTGTGCTGCCCCCGCCGTCATGACGCCGGGCAGGGTCCAGCCCGGCACAGGGAAGGGACGCTCGTGCGCACCGGTGGCGAGCAGGATGTGCCTGGCGTGAAGCCGCTGCGCCTTGCCCGCAATCGAGAACGCGACTTCGTACTGCTGGCGGTCAGGGGTCTTGGGTACGATCGCCCAGACGGTCGCGCCGGCCTGGTAGCGCGCCGATGAGCGCTGAAATGCGTCGACGAGAGGAGCGCCATGCCAGTAGTCCTCGCCAAGAATTTGGCGTTGGACGACCGGCGTGGCGGTGATGGACCTGTAGATTTGCCCCCCGGGCGCGACTTGTTCGTCGAGCAGGAGAGTATCTATGCCCAGTTGCGCTGCTTGAGTTGCCGCGGCGATTCCCGCCGGCCCCGCCCCGATGACCAAGAGCTCACACTCATGGTCGGGCGCGGCATCGCTGTCGTAGTGCCAGACGAGGTTCGGATCGGATGCAATCGGCCCCTTGCCCGACGCAGGTGCTTCGGCCCTGATTGTGTTCACGCTGTCACCTTTCGCGGTCCGAGCTGCCGTTCGATACGCATGCCAGCGCAGACTGGCGTCATGCAGGCCTGGAGATTGGGCGTGCCGTCGATCATGACAAGGCAGTCATAGCAGACGCCCATCATGCAGAATGGCGCCCGCCACGCGCCACTGACGGCGGTTGTGCGGCATGCGGTGACGCCTTGCGTCAACAAGGCGGCCGCCACACTATCGCCCTCCCGACAGGCCACGGCATGACCATCAATTGTCACCGCGAGCGATTTTTGCGCGGCCTCAGGCAGGCTGTGGAACATGGAACCTCCGAGTAGAAAATGCGTCCAGATCACTGGGCACGGCGCCCGCAGCCACCATGGCGGAGAACCGGAAGGCATGGGCCGCAGCCAATGTCACCCCACTATGACAAGTGGCGATGAATGCGCCAGGATGGGTGCGGGACTGTTCGTAGATGGGAAAGCCGTCTTGCGACATGACGCGTAGCGCCGCCCATGTCCGCACGGCCCGGACATGCTGCAGCGCCGGCAGCAGCATGAGGGCGCGATCCGCAAGGGTGGCGAGGACGGGCAATCCGGTCGTCTTGTCGGCATAGCCGGCCTCCTCATGCGCATCCCCGATGATCCAGCTGCCTTCGTCCATCTGGCGCAGCGTCGTGAACGGGATCGGCAAGGTGCGCGCGGTGCGCTCAAGGACAATGACTTGCCCGCGTTGCGGCCGTACGGGAACATCCAGCCCGATCTCTGCACCCAGGCGGCGATTGCCGAGACCAGCGGCCAGGACGATTAATTTGGCGCGCACGACATCTCGGGCAGTCACGAGCTTGAACACGCCGTTGGATTGCGTGATCGATTGCACGCCATGCCCAGGCAGATAGTCGACTCCGCAGCACGCGAATGCGGCGTGTAGCGCCCGCAAGAGTTTTAGCGGATTGACGGTGCCGTCCCTGGGCGTCCAACTTGCGCCGCGTAGCGCTGGACCTATTCCGGGCACGAGATCCGCAACTTGTTGCCGATCGAGCATCTGCCACGGATAGGGAGTCATGCCCGGCTGGGCCATCAGCAACGCCATCGCCTGCCGTCGCGCATCGAACTCGGCGTCCGAAAAAGCAGGATGCAGGCCGCCAGGCTGCTCCAGGTGAACGTCGATGCCGGTCAGTTCATGAAGTTCCGTGGCAAGCCTTGGCCAGAGCGCGGCGGAGGATTGAGTCCAGTTGCCGTAGGGGGCCAGCCCGAGCCCTTTGCCCTGAACCCACACCAAACCCGCGTTGCCGCGAGAGGCACGAAAGGCGACGTCATCTTCATCGAGGACCGCGATGCGGTCCAGTGATCGGCGCAGGCCATATGCGATTGCTGAACCGACCAGCCCGCCGCCCACCACGGCGACGTCGTAAACGCCTGAATGTCTTGGCATGGTCGAAGGTCCACTAGCGCGTGCGTTCAGTTCAGACATCAGTATGGTTTCCTATCGCCAACGGAAGTATCGGGCGCAGCGATCGGCGTGCCATCGGGTCGAATACCAACCAATTCGGCATAGCGTCCGGGATCAGTGGCCCCTTCGGTATTGATGACGAAGACCCGTGAGGCTCGATCAAGACCGGCGAGTTTGCGCGTATCGGCGGTGGTGGCCGCAAGGACGAGCCCAGCCAGTCCCGCAGCGCCGCTTTCGCCAGCGATGATCACCGGATCGCCCGCAACAGGCCGCGCCAGTCGGTTCATGGCTGCGACGGCATCAGCATCCTCGACAATCATGAACCCGTCGGCCAGCCGGGACAGGATGCGCCAGGCAATCTGTGAGGGTTGGTAGCATTCCAGCATCGCCATTACGGTCGGCTCCGATGCTGCGATTTTTACGGCGTGGCCCGCCTTGGCCGATTCGAATAGGCAAGCAGCCCGAGACGGATCGACAACGATGAAGCGCGGCCGATTCGCGCCGAGGGCAATGGCAAGGTGGCCCGCCACCGCAGCGGCTATGCCGCCTACGCCCGCCTGCACGAATACATGGGTCGGAGTTTCTGGCAGTTGCTGCAACGCTTCCCGCACCATGACTGTATAACCTTGCATTACCATTGCCGGGATACGTTCGTAGCCGGGCCAGGATGTGTCGGAGACCACAATCCAGCCGTTGGCAGCAGCCCTGTTTGTGGCCTCAGCCAGCGAGTCATCGTAAGTGCCTTCGACATGAATCATTTGGGCACCGAAATTGGCGATGGCGGCCACTCGTTCGGCGCTGACGCCCGCGTGCACCAAGATGACCGCCTTCGCTCCCGCTAACTGGGCGCCTTGTGCGACGGACCGGCCGTGATTGCCGTCAGTGGCACACGCCATGGTCATCTTTTCAGCTATTGCACGAACTTCAGCTGCGTGTAGTTCGGAGACATCAACTTGGCGCGCCAACTGTTTGCTGGCTTCTTCAAGAACCAGACGGATGACGGCGTAGGCGCCTCCCAGCGCCTTGAAGCTGCCTAGCCCGAGCCTGTGCCCTTCGTCCTTGATATGTATGGCCTCGATGCTTAGTTCGGCCGCCAATCCCGGCAGGCTATGCAGCGGTGTGGGGGCGTGATGCTCTCGAAAGCTGAGGAATCGCTCCACTTCCAATGCTGCGGCCACTCCCAGCGTGTCGGCGTCCCCGGGCGACAAGGGTTTACGAAAATCGATGTGGCGGTTTGGAATGTACATAGGTTCAAAGGTGCGCAGTGTTGTTCGATACGAAATAATAGTTCGCCTAACCTGTCGACATGGCTATAAAACCAACGATAAAATGCAACTTTCTTTCGTTCGGAGGTGGCTGTGCGCCAGAATTCTCGCGGTGACCATTTGGATCAGTTCGACTTGGCAATTCTTACCATTCTTCAAAAGGACAACAGCACCCCGCAACGGGTAATCGGCGAAGCTGTCAATCTTTCCGCACCAGCAGTCCAGCGGCGGATCAAGCGTATGGAGCTCAGCGGAATCATTCAGGGCAATGTCGCCATCGTGGACCCGATACAAGTGGGCCCGACGATTACCATCCTCGTAGAGGTGGAACTTATCGCTGAAACTGCCGACCTTATCGACGCGGCCAAGCGCGAATTTGTCGGCATGCCAGAAGTGCAGCAGTGTTACTACGTCACAGGCGAAGCCGACTTTGTGTTGATAATCATTGTTCCGACGATGGCCGACTATGAGGCGCTGACCAAGCGCCTCTTTTTCCAGAATCCAAACGTCAGGAAATTTCGTACCTTCGTGGCGATGGATCGGGTGAAGGTCAGCCTGAGTATTCCGCTGTAATCCAGCCAAATTGCATATCGGCTGGAACACATGGACATCGTCTACGTTTCTGATGCCGCGCAATCACTTTTTGAGCGCCAGATCCTGTTCGGCTTTCAGTAGCAGTGAATACTTATTTTTGAGCTTATCCTCGCGCTGCGCGAGACGGCGCTTTTGCTCAGCGATTTGCTGCGTCGCCTCTTTGATCGCTGCCATGACTGCGCTGGCCGCCGGGCCGCCAGCGCCGTTACGGCGGTCCACATTGACCTGCGGATCGAGCGCGTCCTTGAGCGATGCCCCGGATATCTCGACGTTCCGACCGATTACCCGTTGTCCCGCTGCACGGATCATGTCACGGGTAATTTGATTGCCTTGAATATTGCGTGAAATGGCTTCTTGCACGACTTCAGCCATCACTTCATCGGCGTCTCGGAAAGTCAGTCCGCTTTCGCGCACCAGTGTGTCTGCGAGTTCGGTCATCGCCAGGAAACCGTCAGTGGCGGCTCGCCGCATCCGCGCTTTCTGCGGCGTCATGGTCTGAACGACGCCTTTCATCAGATCTGCGGCAACGTACACCCTATCCAACGATCGCGGTTCCAGAGGCTCACGCACCATCGTGTGCTGATACTCCACACTGTTGACGGATGACATCACGGTTACTACATCGCCAAGCGCCTCCGCCGACGCCTGCCGGATGTACTCGAGCGAAACCGCATTCTTCTTCTGCGGCATGATACTGCTGCTGCCGACGTAGCCGCCGTCGAAGTCCAACATGCCATATTCGTCTGTGCCCCAGAGCTGAAGTTCGGAAGCCAGCCTGGAGAGTTGTGAGGTAAAGAGCGCGTTGACCGTCGTCAGCTCGCCAATTTGGTCCCAGGCGGCGACGCCTTCGACGGTATTGACTATCAGTCCGTCAAATCCGAGTAGCTCGGCCGTGCGCTCCCGATTCAGCGGGAAACCCGTTCCGGCCGACGCTGCGCTGCCCAGCGGATTCAAATTGACTCTGCGATAGAGGTCCTCGTACCGGTCGATGTTGCGGCCGAGCGCTTCCGCATGTGCCATGAGATAGTGGCCAAGAGTGATAGGTTGCGCTTGTTTCCTATGGGTGTATACCGGCATGACTGTATCCAGATTCTGCTTGGCCTGGTCCACCAAGGCTTCACGCAGGCGTATCATCACGCCGACTATGCGATTGATCCCCTCTCGGTAGTACATGCGGTTAGCGGCATTGACTAAGTCGTTGCGGCTGCGGCCGATATGCATTTTGCCCGCAACCTCGCCGACCTCTTTCATCAAAGCGCGCTCATAGACCATGTATGCAAACAAGGAGGGATTGGTCTGGGCTGCCTTGTTGACGGCGCCAAGTCCTGCGAGAATCGCCCGCGCTTCGTCCCGGGATATGATTTTCTGCTCTGCAAGCATGATGATATGCGCGCGGTGTATTGCCGTTTGCGCCTCGAACGTAGCATCCGAGAGAGTCTTCGCTTTGGAACGATACTCATACATGGCCTTCATTTCCGGCGCTAGCGGTTTTTTCGCGACACCGAATCGGGATCCATCGCTACTGGAGGCCGCAGACTGGGCTTTTGCCGACGGATCCTTCGGGTTGGATGCGCTATGGGCAGCGGGCCAAGCCATACACAGGGCTGACGCAAGCCATAGGCTGTTCCGCGCTGCGCGCAGTTTTCCCGCGCGGGCTTGTATCTGTTTGGCCGAGTGTTTGAGAATTGGGGTGTGTAGCAAGTCGTCCTCCTGGGTGGTCTTGAAAAGTACAAAGGGCAAGTGCTTGGAGTTCCGACCAGGTTCAGGCGGACGCCCTACAGGCAGATATTCTTTGCGTCTTTGTTATTGTTATTTTAAAAGTCGGGGCCGATTGAAAAGCTCGATGTTTTCCAATCTAACGACGATTCAGCTCATAGCCGGGCCGCTTTGCGATAAATTTATTCTATGCCTGGATGCGGGCTCTCTCGCCCGCATCCGAACGGCGGCCTGCCCGGTACTGGCGGCCCGCCGTCAAATGTTCTCGGGCCCTCGCCAGCATTGAAGGTAAATCTCTTACAAGCCGGCATGGCAAGGCGGCTGCAGCCTAACCCGGCTCAAGCAAATGCCAGTCATTGATTTTGACCTGAGCCTGCCACATCGCGCGATAGCGCCCACCCTCGGCCAGCAGTCCCTCATGCGTACCGCTTTGCGCGAGCTCGCCGTTCTCGATCACCAGAATCCGGTCAGCCGCTCTGATCGTGGACAGCCGATGCGCAACGACGATCACGTTGCGCTCGCGCACCAGGGTGTCGACGGCCGCCTGCACGGCCAGTTCACTTTCGGTGTCCAACGCGGCAGTCGGCTCATCCAGAATCACAATGGGCGCATCCTTGAGCAACGCGCGCGCAATCGAGATCCGCTGGCGTTCTCCGCCCGACAAGCGGCTGCCGGCATCGCCTAGCCGAGTGAGCCAACCGTCGGCCAGACGGTCGATGAAATCCAGGCAATGGGCCGATCGCGCGGCCTGCATCACCTGCTCGTCGCTGGCGTCGGGCCGCGCCATGCGAATGTTTGCCAGTACCGTATCGTCGAACAGGTGGACATCCTGAAATACCGTGGCAATCATGCGGTTGAGATCCTCCGCCGATAAGCTGCGTATGTCGACCCCCCCTATGCTGATGGTTCCCAACTGGGGATCGGCGTAGCGCATCAACAGACGGGTCACAGTGGTCTTGCCCGAGCCCGATGGGCCAACCAGTGCCGTCAGCCCCCGCGCCGGCAAATTCAGGCTCAAGCGTCGCAGCGCTGGCGTCCGGGCATGCGCATACTGAAAACTGACGTTGTCAAAGCGGATGACGGCCGGGCCGGGCCGGCCAGTAGCCGGCATCTGCGGCATCTGCGGCAGCGGCGGCACCGCAAGCAATAGTTCAATGCGCTCCAGCGCGGCTTCGATCAGCGCGAATATCGTGGTGTAGGTGATAAAGGTTGCCAGCGGCTCGGCAAAACGGACGACCACGACCACCATCGCCGCCAGCGAGACCGGGTCCAGGGTGCCCTGCACGACCCACAGCACGCCGCAAGCAACGACCGCGAGCAGGCCGACTTCGAAAATGCTGGCGCTCAACAAATTGGGCTTGGCGCCTGCCCTGTGAGACTGGCGCTGGACACGTTCCAGAGTCTCAAATTGCTGCTGCAGACGCTCGTTGACCGCCCCGGCGCAACATGCCGCACGCAACACGGGCAACCCTTGTACATACTCGACCACCTCGGCGCTCAGGCGCTCGTTTTCCTGGGCGGTGGCGCGCATGCCGGCATCCAGCGCCGGACGCCGCCGGCGGTACAGCGGAATGATGGCCGGAAACAGCAATAACAATGCCAGGCCCAATCGCCAGTCCAGAAAGAGCGTAGCCGCCCCCGTGATCAGAGGTGTCACGACCGCAGTCAAGATAAGGTTCACGACCGTAACCACGTAGTTCATATGCTCGTCCACACTGCCCAGCAGATTGGTCGTGATTTCCCCGGCGCGCCTATCCTCCAGCTTCTCCAGAGGCATGCGGCGCAGTTGCGCCCCCAGGCGCATCCGCAAGTCGTGGGTGGCCTGCGCCATGTGCCCGCAATAGTCAAAGCCTTGCGCGCGCCAGCGCAATGCGGTGGCCAAAAGCGCCATCAGTGTGAAGGCGCTCAACCAGCCCACCGTTTGTTCCGACGAAGGCTCATGGACGATCGCCAGGAAAATCGGAGTGATGCAGGCCAGGGCAAGCCCTTGCAGCGCGGCGGCAATGAGCAGCATCAGCAGGCTGGACCGCAATTTATCGGCTTGTTGGCCTGCCCCGCGCAGCAATCGGACATAGGTGGCGCGCCATGTCGTCGGAGGTGGCCCGGCCTTCATATCAGACGCTCCGTCCCGGTAGCAATGGCAACGGTCGTCATGCCGGGGCACTCGCCTGCGGCGCTGTGCAAGGTCCACTGCTGCGCCCTTTCGTAATTGCGCCACATGCGGGCGTATAGCGCATCGTCAGCCAACAAGTCATCATGCCGACCCGACTCGACCAATCGCCCCCGGTCCATGACCAGGATTTGATCGGCATCGCGAACAGTCGATAGCCGATGCGCCACCATAATGACGGTCCTGCCCCGCATCAGCACCGATAACGCGGCAATCAAGGCGGCTTCGTTTTCCGCATCGGCAAACGCGGTGGCTTCATCCAGTATCAAAATGGGCCTGTCCTGCAGAATCGCGCGGGCAATCGTGATGCGCTGGCGCTGCCCGCCGGACAGTTGGCCCCCGCGCTCTCCCACCTGCGTGTCGTAACCGGAGGGCAGCGTTTGAATAAAATCATGCGCCTGCGCCGCCCGAGCGGCGCGCGCGATCGCGCCGCGATCCATCGAGGGCTGTCCCAATCCGATGTTTTCGGCGATGGTGCCGGTAAAAAGAAAGCTGTCCTGAAAAACGAATGCGACCTGTCGCATGAGCGTGTCGTGATCCAGCTCGCGGATGTCCACGCCGCCGACGCGTATGCTGCCGGCCGACACATCCCAGAAACGCGGGATGAGCCGGGCCACGGTCGTCTTTCCGGCTCCCGATGGACCGACCAGCGCGGTAATGCTGCCGGCCGGCGCCACGAAGCTCAGCCCAGTCAAGGCCGCCGGCCCATCGGGGCTGTACCTGAAGTTCACGCTTTCAAACCGCACATCGGCGTTCGCCGGCTCGAGGCCGCGGCCAGGCGGTTCGGCCAGTGGAGCAAGAGCCAGTATTTGGTCGATGCGTGCAATGCTCAGTTTGGCCTTGTCCACCATATGCGCAAGCGACATCAGCGGCATCATGGCTTCGGCCATGCCCGCGCCCACCAGCAGCGTGGTGAGCCAGATTGAAAACGCAAGTGAGTCACGCCAGATCAACCATGCGCCCAGCCATAACAAAACGGTCAGGGTTGTCAATGGATTCAATATCGCCAGCGCAAAACGCAAATTGAAACTGGCGCTGCGATACCAGTAGACGAGAATCTGCAAGTACTCATCCAGCGCCTGGCGATAGCGGCTGAAGGTCGCCTGCCCCGTATCGAACGTGCGCACAACGGGCATGGCCTGCACAAACTCCACTACCGCGGCGCTAACCGCTTCGCGCGCGGTGTTATAGCGGCGCGTCAGATCGCTGCGCCCCCGCATCGCCAGCGCCATCATCACCACGCCCGCCACAAGGACCAGCGCGCAAGCGAGCGCCAGGCGCCAATCCAGCCAGCACAGCGCGACGGCGCTCGCCACCGGCATTGCATAGGCCCGGGCGTAGAGCGGCGTGGAGTCGGCGACGAAGGCGTGCAGCGACTTGACGTCATCCTGTATGACCTTCGCCAGGCCACCGGCCCCTATCCCTTGCAGGTCGCCCAGAGGAACCCGCGCCAAATGCGTCGCAAGCCGGGTACGCAAGCGAGTCTCGAGTCGGAACGCGCCATAATGTGACTGATCGAAAGCGATCAACCGCAATGCATAGCTGGCGATGGTGCTGCCCAACAGCCCACCCATCCCAAACCATGGCCATTGGTCGGGACGTACGAGCAAGGCGTTGATCGACCAGGCAAAGAAGCCCAGCGCCGCCATGCCGGCCAGGGCGCTCAGCACGGACAAGGCCATCGCCAGGCAGATCTGGCCGCGCACGGGCCGCATGATTGCCCATGGCGACCTGCCGCCGCAAGGATATTCGGATGAGCAGGAAGAAGGTTCAGCGTTCATTTTTGAGCGCGACAGCGCGAATTCGGGTGGGGTCCAGCAAGAAGACCAATAAAATGGCAAGCACGGCCAGCGCGGCCGATAGGGAAAGTACGCCGAGGTAGCCGATATGCATGGCCAGCGCGGCGCCTGCCGAGGTCATGCCCATGACAAAGCATTGGCTCAGGCTGTACTGCAGCGTGTAGTCGGTCGCCGGGCTGTGCGTGGACGCGCGATCCATCATCAACGTGGCCAATACGGTGGCCGCCGGGTTGTAGAACAAAAAGTACGCGATGACGGCGAGGGTCACCGCCACCGGGCTGGTATACCCTAGCGCGGGAACCGTAATCGCCAGCACCCCCGCCAACTGCAGCACCGCCGCGCCGGCCATTGCCCTGCCCCGGCCGATCCGGCTCAATACGCGACCCGTAGCCAGCGCCGCGAACAGGCCGGCGGCCGACCCGAGCACATTGACGATCAAGCCGATGCGATCCAGCGCCCAGCCCGCGTCGACCAGTATGGGCATCAATACTGAATAGGCGGTTGCGCTGGCAACCGGATACAACAACAGCACCACAAGCCACCGTATGCTGCCGGGGGCTTTCCAGAACATCCAGAAGCGCCCATACATGGCGCTCATTTGCCGGCGCATTCCTGGCCATACGGGTTCGCGGTAGCATAGCAATTGCACAACAGACACCGCCGTCAGCGCGGCCAGGGCCAGGGTGCAGCCGCGCCATCCGATGACCGGATAGACCATGAGCATGACGCCGCCCCCAACCATGTTTCCGACTAGGCCCCCCGCGATCTGCAGACCGTTGCCCAGCCCGCGCTCGCTCGTCTCCAGCAAGCTGCACGCGAGACCGTCCAGCGCAATGTCCTGCGTGGCGGACAACAGCGCCGTGACGACGCACAAGGCATAAATGACACTGAAATCATCACGCACGTCGTAGCCACCCACCGCCACCAACGCCGCAACCATGCCTGCCTGGGTCAACAGCAGCCAGGCGCGATAGTGGCCCGCTCGTCCAAACGAAAACCGATCAACCAGCGGCGCCCACAGGATCTTCAGCGGCCATATCATGCCCAGCATATAGATCATGCTGATGACATCGAGCCCCGCGCCGCGCTCGCGCAAGATGGCCACCATCGCCACAATGAAAAACATCAGCCCCAGAAACTGCGTGCTGTAAAGACTGGCGAGCAAGCGCCACGTCGCGCGCGGCATGCGTGCGCGCGACATCGAAGCGATGGGCGATGGATGGGCGGACAATGCGGCGCTTCCCTTTGAAAAGTCAGAAAGCGTAGGACAGGCCCACGCCCAGCGTGCGCCCGCGCGCTGGCGCGCCGTAGGCGACCGAAGGCGGGGCGAAGTAACCGTACAGGTCGGGCTGCTCATCAAGCAGGTTGTTCCCCCAGACGTAGTACTCCGCGCGGCCATTGGCAATACCCAGTCGCATATCCACCTTGTGGTAGGCACTCAGATCGAAATGATTCTGTGGGTCAGCGGGGCGGGAACCCACGTACTGATAGTCCACACGGGCATCGAATACGGGCGAAGACAAGCCCAGAAACCCGGGCAATGCTTTGCGATAGGTCGCGCCCAGCGCAACGCTCCACCGCGAGACGTCCGGCATGCGGTTTCCCGCCATGACATCGCCATCGCCTATCCCTGTCACCGTGGTTGCGATCTCGGCGTCGATGAAGCTCAAGCCGGCGGTAAACGCCAGACCATTGTCCAGCCGCCATACGCCTTCGAGCTCGGCCCCCTTGCTGCGGGTATCGGCATTCATGACGCTGACCACATAGGTCGCCGAATCATAAGAAAGCAGATGGTTGTTGTGAACCCGATTCATGTAGACCGAGCCGTTCAAGCCATAGCGCCGATCGGCGCTTTCCATCTTGAAACCCAATTCGAACGAATCCGTCTTGGCGGACTTGTATGGTTCGCTGTCGGCCGGTTGCGCGGCATAGTCATTAAACCCGCCCGGGTTATAGCCACGCGCATAAGTCCCGTAAAGCGATGTATTGGGCGTGAGCGCGTAAGACAGCGCGACGCGCCCGGTCGTGAAGCTATCGTCGAGCTTGCGATGATCGCCGGTGACCTGGCCGCTGCCGTGATACTGTCCGTCATAGGTCTTGCGATCCCAGGATTGACGCAGCCCCGTGGTGAGCTTGAGCGCATCGGTGAGCGGATACGTTGCCTCGCCATACACGCCATAGCGCTCGGTGGTGAAGTCGCGATAATTGGCGCTGGCGTTGCCGTAGGTATTGCGTGGCGTGTCATAGGAGCGATCCGATTTCGAAAACGACAGGCCGGTCACCCAGAAGACTTTCGATTGCGGCAGCGAGCCCAGGCGCAGGTCCTGCGTCAGCATGCGTTCGCGGGCTTCATCCACGTTCCAGAACTCGCTGCTGCCTCGACCCATCGCGTTTTGCAAACGCGCGTCGTAGACCACGGGTGCAATATTGTAGGTGTCGGTGAATGCCGTGATGGCCGTCAAGCGGCTGCCCGTGTAGCGGTGGTCCAGTTCCAGGGCATATCGCTCCACTGTCTTTTTTGCATCGTCGAGCAGGGACGGATCCATATCCACGATGGGCGGTTTGCCATAGGGCCGCAAAACGAGCTGCTCGCCCAGATGCTGCATTTTATGGCGCTCGGCCGACACCAGCGCACTGGTATCAGGGGTGATATCCCACAGCAGGCTGCCGCGAAACGCCAGATCACGCGGTTTGGACAAGGGCGCGCCGCTGCGGCTGTTTTCGATCCAATGGTCCGAGCCGCTGCCGCGAATCGCCAAGCGCCCGGCCAAGCTATCGGTCAAGGCCCCGCCAACAGCGGCTTCCGTCAGAAACTGTTTGTCCTGCCCGTACTCAACGCGCGCATAACCCTCGGTCTCGCGCGTCGGCTGGCGCGTCGCGAGGTTGATGCCTCCGGCTTCTCCCATGCCGCCAAACAATGTGCCCTGAGGTCCTTTGAGAATCTCGACCTGGTCCACGTCCAGGGTGCCAATGGAAATGTTCCGCATGGACATCGGACTGCCGTTCACGTTCATCGCTACGGAGCTGTCGTCCATGCTCATGGGGTACAACGCCCCCACCCCGCGTATATAAATCGTGGACACATTCGCGCCGCCCGACGAATTGATGTTTACACCGGGCGTGGCGCGCAGCACCTGTTCGACACTGAGCAAGCGACGCTCGGTCAGTGTCTCGCCCGAGATGACAGACAGGCCGTAAGGCAGGTCCTTGGCGCTTTCATCGCTGCCGCGCGCATGTACCGTAATCGCCGGCAAAGTGAGCCCCTGCGCATCCGACTCCGGAGATGGCGTGCTTTCATCGACCGCCGATGCGTGGGCCGCGCCGGTTTGCTGCGCCTGAGCCGCGCCACTGCCCAGCGCGAGCGCCACCGCCAGAATGGACATCGGAAAGACTGGCGCCAGGGACAGGCCTGCGCCGGCGGGAGATGAGTAGCGGAAATTCATAAGCAGCCTTAATGAAGAGATCACGAAAAACATGTCGTCCAGCGCAGCTGGTTTCCACCGAACCGACATTGCGTGCGCAAGACAATTGGATGATAATGAGTTTCATTTATGTTTCTACCCGAATCTAATCACGCGGCCCGGATCTAATCACTATTCCGAACGCACTTGCCTTCCCGGATCTCTGCTTGCCATGACATCGTCCGCCACAGCTGGCTTGCTACCCGTCTCCCAGATGGTTGCCGACACCTCGGTCTTGCGCCTGGACCGAGGCAGCCAGTGCAGCGTGACGACCCTGCGGCTGCAGGACGGTGCCGATCTGGTCTACTGGAGCAGCCGGTTCGAAGAGAAGCACGATATCCCCCTGCAGGACGACAGCGATCGCGTCCACTTCAGTTTCAACAGCCAACTGCAGGGCAGCGCCACCTGCCGCTTTGACACACTGCAAGGCGGGCGCGCATATACTCTTGCGGGCGGCTTTGGCAACATCAGCTATGGGCCAGGACGCCGCGGCCACTACTGCCAGCAAGGCCTACTGAACAATCTGACGGTTATGGTTCACCCCGACGTGTTGAGCGCCTGGACGCACGACATGGATACAGGCCTGGGCGAAGCACTGCGTTCAGGCGCGTGCTTCCTGCAAGGGCATCACGGCGCGGAGTTGCATCGCACCGCCATCTGCCTGGCAGGCAGCCTGAATGCCACAACAGAAGGACACGGAACGCCCAGCCGCCATAGCCTGTGGATACGGGCACAAAGCCTGGCGCTGGTCGGTCTCTTTCTTGAGAGCCGCGGACGGCAGGAAACGTCTATGTCCGCCGCGATGCAGAAACGGATGGCGCGGGTGCACGATCGTCTGCTGTCCGACCTGAGTTGCGCGCCCACCCTGCTGGAACTTGCCACTGAGGCAGGCACGAGCGTGCCCACACTGGCACGCGCCTTTCGCCGACAATACGGGCAGAGCGTCTACAGCCTGTTCCAGCAAGAGCGCATGCAGCACGCCCGCACGCAACTGCTGCGCGGGCAATTCAGTGTCATGCATGTGGCGACCGATCTGGGCTATTCCAACGCAAGCCACTTTGCTGCGGCGTTTCGGAAACACTTTGGGGTCAATCCGTCCGCGGTGAAGGAAAGTCGTCGAGGTGGCGCGCAAAAGCGTCCAGGGTCGCCTCGCTGACGTAATGTTCGATGCCCTCGGCATCCCTGCGGGCAGAGTCTTCATCCACGCCGATGGCCACCAGGAATTGCTCGACGATCTGGTGCCGCCTGCGGCTGATTTCCGCCAGCTTCTCTCCTGCCTCGGTCAGAAAGACGCCCCGGTAAGAGCGCTGCACAACGAATCCGGAGTCGATCAATCGCGCCAGCATCTTGGCCACGGTCGGCTGGCTCACACCCAGGCGACAGGCCAAATCCACCTGGCGGGCCTCGCCCCCCTCACGGAGCAAGTCCGAAATCAGTTCCACGTAATCGTCTACCAGTTCCTGGCGACGGGCATTGCGCACATGCCGGAAGCTGTCGGCCTGCAGCGTTACATCACGCAGACCGGACTCTCTGGCAGGATGGGCGATGTCGCCAGCCTGGACTTGCGTGTTGCTACAGGCCGCAGTTTCTGACATAGGGATCTCCTATCTTTTTATTTGACAAACCCGCTCTGATTCCTTGCATCGAAGGCGTAAGCGTACGGCCAATAATAACCTAGACAATAAAATATAGCAGGTGTTATATTTGACTTCCAAGGTAGAAAAAATTTCTATCGCCCATCGGGGAAAGACAGAATGAGCGCCGCCCGCAGCCCAAGAAGAACACTGCTCGCCGTCGCGGCACTGATCGTTGCCCAAGGCTTGTTCAGTCCCGCGTCAAACGCGCAGGAAAAATTCAAAGTCGTGACGACCTTTACCGTCATCGCCGACATCGCCCGCAATGTGGCTGGCGAGGCCGCCACGGTTGTGTCCATCACAAAACCGGGCGCGGAGATTCACGAATACCAGCCGACGCCGGGCGACATCCTCCAGGCGCGCGATGCCCAGCTCATTCTTTGGAACGGGCTGGGCCTGGAGCTTTGGTTCGAAAAATTCTTCCGGCGCCTGTCCAATGTGCCCAGCGTCGTGGTCTCCGAAGGGGTCGAACCCATGGGCATCGCCGAAGGCCCTTACACCGGGAAACCCAACCCGCACGCCTGGATGTCCCCTTCTTCCGCGCTGATCTATGTGGACAATATCCGCGATGCCCTCAGCCGGCACGACACAGCGAACGCGGACAACTATCGTGCCAACGCCGAGGCCTACAAACAAAAGATAAGCGCCACCATCGCTCCGATCCGGGCCGAACTCGAGGCCATCCCGGAAGACCGCCGCTGGCTGGTGTCCAGCGAAGGAGCGTTCAGTTATCTTGCGCGCGACTTCGGCTTGAAGGAACTTTATCTTTGGCCCATCAACGCCGACCAGCAAGGCACCCCGCAGCAGGTACGCAAAGTCATCGATGCGGTCAAGGCCCATCACATACCCGCCGTGTTCAGCGAAAGCACCATTTCCGCGGAGCCCGCCCGGCAAGTGGCGCGCGAGACCGGCGCGAAGTATGGCGGCGTACTGTATGTCGACTCGTTAAGTGGTCCGGACGGTCCGGTACCCACCTACCTCGACCTGTTGCGTGTGACCACAAGCACCATTGCGAAAGGCCTGGCCAAATAATGCAAAGTCTAGCGGCAGCCGACGGCGGCGGGATTGACGTCGCGCACGCAACGGTAACCTACCGCAATGGCCTCACTGCGGTGCATGATGCGAGCTTTGCCATTCCGACAGGCACGATCACGGCGCTGGTGGGCGTCAACGGCAGCGGGAAATCGACCCTGTTCAAAGCCATCATGGGGTTCGTGCGATTGGCAGCAGGGGAAATTTCCGTGCTCGGCATGCCCGTGCAGGCCGCCATCCAGCGCAACCTGATTGCCTATGTGCCGCAAAGCGAGGAAGTGGACTGGAATTTCCCGGTGCTGGTGGAAGACGTCGTCATGATGGGGCGCTATGGACACATGAACTTCATGCGCCGGGCAAAAGCCGGCGACCACGAGGCGGTCGAGCAGGCGCTGATGCGGGTAGGCATGGCCGATTTTCGCAAGCGCCAGATCGGCGAGCTTTCCGGCGGCCAGAAAAAACGGATCTTCCTGGCTCGCGCACTGGCCCAGGATGGGCGCGTCATTCTGCTGGATGAACCTTTCGCCGGTGTCGATGTGCAAACGGAAGACGCCATTATCCATTTGCTGAGCGGGCTGCGCGATGAAGGCCGGGTCATGCTGGTTTCCACGCACAATTTGGGAAGCGTGCCCGAATTCTGCGATCGCACGGTACTCATCAACCGTACGGTGCTCGCCCAGGGTTTGACCTCTGAAGTCTTCACGCGCGAGAATCTGGCCAAGACGTTCGGTGGAGTATTGCGCCACTTCGATCTGGCGCCGGCCGACACCCATGCGCTGCGCCAAGCCGTCGGGATCATTACCGACGACGAACGGCCTCTGGTCATCTACGATGGCAAATCGGCGGTTCGCGAACGTCCGGAGCCGCCCGAGGGCGGCGACGGGGCCACCCACTGGGACGGGGCAAAGTAATGGCCGCCCTGCTGCTGGAGCCGTTTACCTACAACTATATGGTCAACGCCATGTGGGTCTGCGCGCTGGTGGGCGGCGTGTGCGCGTTTCTTTCCTGCTATTTGATGCTCAAGGGCTGGTCGCTCATCGGCGACGCCCTGTCCCATGCCATTGTCCCGGGGGTCGCCGGCGCCTATATGCTCGGACTGCCTTTCTCGCTGGGCGCATTCTTCTCCGGCGCACTGGCCGCCGGCGCCATGCTGTTTCTCAACCAGCGCACCAAACTGAAGGAAGACGCCATCATCGGCCTGGTGTTCTCCGCCTTCTTCGGCGTCGGACTTTTCATGGTGTCCTTGTCACCCATGTCCGTGAATATCCGCACGATCGTGCTGGGCAATGTTCTCGCGATCACCCCCGGCGACACCTTGCAACTGGCCATCATCGGCGGGCTATCACTCGCCATTCTTCTGGCCAAATGGAAGGATCTGATGGTCACCTTTTTTGACGAGAGCCACGCACGGTCCATTGGGCTGAACCCCGTCATGCTCAAGGTGCTGTTCTTCACCCTGCTATCGGCCTGCACCGTGGCGGCAATGCAGACGGTTGGCGCCTTTCTTGTGATCGCGATGGTGGTCACCCCGGGCGCAACGGCTTACTTGCTGACCGACCGATTTCCCCGGCTGTTGATGATCGCGGTGGCGATCGGCGCAGGCACCAGCTTTCTCGGCGCTTATATCAGCTATTTCCTGGATGGCGCGACGGGCGGTATTATCATCGTCCTGCAAACGCTGATCTTTCTGACGGCATTTGTCTTTGCCCCGAAATACGGCGTATTGGCCGCAGGCCGCCGCGCAGCGCGGGCCTTGGTTCAGGAGCCATATACGCAATGAATAGCGTACTCGACACCCTGCTGCTGCCGCTGCAAATCGATTTCATGCAACAGGCCGGGCTCATTTCGATCGCAGTCGCCATTCCCACCGCGCTGCTTTCCTGCTTTCTCGTCGTCAAAGGCTGGGCGCTGATGGGCGACGCCATTTCCCACGCCGTTTTCCCTGGCGTGGTATTGGCCTATATCGCCGGTCTGCCCTTTGCCATCGGCGCGTTTTCGGCCGGCATGTGCTGCGCGCTGGCCGTCGGCTATCTGGCGGATAACAGCCGAATCAAGCAGGACACCATCATGGGCGTCGTTTTTTCGGGCATGTTCGGACTAGGCATGGTGCTCTACACGAAGATCGAGAGCGATGTGCATTTGGACCATATCCTGTTTGGCGACATGCTGGGCGTGGGGTGGCCCGACATCATCGAAAGCGCCATCATCAGCGCCGTCGTCGCCGGCGCCATCGCGCTCCGCTGGAAGGACCTCTTGCTGCACGCATTCGATCCTATTCTCGCCAGGACCGTGGGCTTGCCGGTCCGTCTGCTGCATTACGGATTGCTTGCGCTGATCTCGCTGACGATAGTGGGGGCACTCAAGGCCGTGGGCATCATTCTGGCAATCGCGCTGCTCATTGCGCCGGGCGCCATCGCCTTGCTGGTGACGCGCAGCTTTGGCCTCATGCTGATCGTAGCCGTGATCGTCGCTGTCGCGGCCGCGGTAAGCGGAATCTGGATGAGTTTTTACCTCGACAGCGCGCCGGGGCCGACCATCGTCGTCTTGTTGTCCCTCATCTTCATCGCTGTCTTCGTCGGTTCTGTGCGGCGCGCGCACGTCGCACCGGCGCCGACACGGGAGCCAGGCGTCAAGCCAGGCTGACCTCTAGAACCACTGGCGCAATCAGTGGAAATCTCGGCGCGCATCGAGGGCAAGTCCATTAAGCTGATGATCCGCTCAAGCTTCCCCACGGCGGGTATGACGGGGAATGCCATCCCGAATCGCTGGCATTCGCGCATACCGCGAGTGTTATTCTTTCAATGGCATCGTCCCGGTGTTCGCCCATGGCGGCCCCCAGTAGCGGCAGCGCGCTTTCGCAGGTGGCGAAAAATGTATGCTTGGCGATGCCCCTCCGGCCCGAAGGGGCTGAAAATCATGCAACTAGTATAAAAGGACAAATCCGATGACAGCTGGCACAAGACTTCCGGGCACCCCTGACCCTATGCATATATGGCCAGGCGCGGGGGGCATCCGCATCGCGGGCGACGCCTGGGGAAATCCCGATGGCCCCTTGGTGGTGCTCCAACATGGCGGCGGACAAACCCGCCATGCTTGGGGGGGCACCGGTGCACTGCTCGGCGCCGCGGGCTATTACGCCGTTGCGTTCGATGCGCGCGGCCATGGCGATTCGGATTGGGCGGGCGACGGATTGTATGGACAGGACGTGATGGTGCGGGATCTGGAATGCGTCATCGCGGCCCTGGGCAAGCACCGCCCGGTCCTGGTGGGCGCCTCCATGGGCGGCGGCACCAGCCTGGTGGCGGTTGGCGAAGGTCATGTCGACGCCACTGCCTTGATCATGGTGGACATCGCGCCGCGCATCGAGCCTGAGGGAATCGACAAGATCCAGGCCTTCATGACGCAAAAGCCCGAGGGTTTCGATTCGCTGGAAGAAGTTGCCCAGGCCATCAGCAACTATCAGCCTCAACGTGTGCGTCCCAAAAACCTCGATGGCCTTGTGAAGAATGTGCGCCTGGGCGCCGATGGCAAATACCACTGGCATTGGGATCCGCGCATGCGCGCCGCCAAACGGGACCTGGAACGGCGCCAGCAGCGCCTGGAGGCGTGCGCACGGCGGCTTGCCCTGCCGACCTTGCTGGTGCGCGGCGGCTTGTCCGACGTGCTCAGCGAAGAAGGAGCGCAGGAGTTTCTGGCTCTTTGCCCGCACTGCGAATACGTTAATGTAACGAACGCCGGCCATATGGTGGCGGGAGACCGCAACGACATTTTCGGCACTTCGGTAATTGCGTTTCTGGGGCGTACGGTGCCGGTAGGCGCCGAACCAGTTCACCCCGCACATCCTGGGCGCGCGCCCGGCATCGAAGCAGGCGAAGATATTAACGACGTGCCGTAGCCGCTCGCCCATTACCAGCGATTCCGGTTCAGCGCATTGCTATGCGGTGTCAGCCGCAGGGGTATTCATCGGGGGCGCGCGATACGCTAGGTACGCTGCCGCGGCAAGGAGCTGTATGCCAATGGCCGCGGTGAAGAACTGGCTTTGCATAAAATCCGGCCCGCCGTGGGCATTGCTTTGCAGCAGGCCAAAGAATGTGGGTGCGAAGGCATAAGCTCCCTGTCCTATTGCCACGATCAGGGCCACGACCCTGGATACATCTTCGGGCGCAAAGTCCGATTGCGCAACGAGCGGCGGAATAGAGGTGGCATTGCCAATGCCTGAACCAAACAGTAGCACGCCAAGGGTAACGAGCCATATGTTGTGTCCATCAGACAGCAGCAACGTCGCCGAGCCCAGCGCCTGAACGAAATAACCAGCGGCGGCAACGACACGCCGGTTTCCAAACCGCTGCACGGCCCGCGCCGCTATGGAGCGGCCACCAATAGCACAGGCGGTTCCCAGCCCCATGAGCCACCCCATCCGCTGAGCGCCTACAACTGGGGAAAAGATATTGAAAAGATGAGCCAGCAGGCCAATCTGCGCAAACAGGCCGATTGCCATACCCGCCGATAGGGTAATGAACGCCCAATCACGCCAAAGCAAGGAGCCAGGTAGCGCTCTCTTGAGATTTGATCCGAGACGCTGAACTTTGAGCGTATCCGAACCCTCGCCGTCCAGAGGCTGTCCGATGCTTTCCGGGGTTTTGGTAAACACATAGCTGGTCAGCAGCAGCGCGACGACAATTACAATCACGCCCACGATACTTGCAGCGCCCGCGAAGCCCAGCCAGCCAATCAAGGCCACCCACAATGGCGAGAAAATCACGCCACCGACGCTGGCTCCGTTATAGGCTTTGCTCAAAGCCGTCGGACGGTTCTTGTGGTACCAGGCGGCAACAATGGTATTGACCGCAAGCGCTCCCATCGCTACCCATCCAGATCCAGTCAATATGGCCACGAAAAATAATTGCCACGGCTCTTGGACAATTGCCCAGCCGACTACACCGACGGCAGTGAGTACGGCACCGGCTGCCGTGGCCGCAGGCAAACCGATCAGCGCATAAAGGCGAGGCAGATTCGCAATCACCAGTACTCCGACGAGAAAGTGCAAGGTCACAGCCGATGAAACAAGGCTCAACGACCAGTCCGTTCGCCGTGCCACCTCTGCCAGGTAAATAGGCGGACCGTAGAATCCCACGCCCCAGCCCAAGACAGCCAGGAGGAATGCGGCACGTACAACCCAAACACCAAAGAACTTTGGCGCATGGCAGGTCTGGAGGAATTCCATGCAGATTGTCCTTCAATCCGGCAAACGTCGGCCTCTTGTCAAGGAGGGTAATGGCTACATTGTCGCCATGACGGGTGTCGAATGTTACGGCGCGGGCCGTACTATAGCGCCGCATCTTGTTGCTAGAATCGGGAGACATTCCAGGAGCCGCCATGGTTAGTATCTCTTCGATTTCCCAAACCGCAGCATTGATTGGCGATCTCGCCCGCGCCAGCATGCTTGCCGCACTGATGGACGGGCGCGCGCTGACAGCAACAGAGTTGGCTCATATCGCCGGTATTGCGCCCCAAACCGCCAGCGGCCACCTCAACCGCATGGCAGATGCAGGCCTGGTTGCCAGAGAAAGGCAAGGGCGACATCGGTACCATCGCTTGGCCTCACCCGCGGTTGCCCGCATGATTGAAAGCATCATGTCGGTAGCGGCCGATCTGGATACCGCAAGCGTATCGTCGCGACCGCCTGTTCCCGTGACTGGCCCCCGTGACAAAGCTTTGCGCTATGCCCGCAGCTGCTACGACCACCTGGCAGGCCAACTGGCGGTGGAAATGACTGACAGCTTGATCGAGTTCGGTCGAATCGAATTATCAAGCGACGGCGGCGCATTGACCGAAGAGGGCCATCGGTTTCTGCGGTCGCTGGGCGTGGATCTGGATGCCGCCCGCCATCGCGCATCGAGCCGAGGAACAAGACGGGTGTTCTGCCGTCCTTGTCTGGACTGGAGTGAAAGGCGGCTTCATATTGGCGGCGCGCTCGGGGCTGCAATGTATCAATGTTATCTGGACAATGGCTGGATCCGGCGTGCCGCGGGGAGCCGTGCCGTGACCGTGACACCTCATGGCCAGCAAGCAATCCGAGACGCCTTTGCCCTGACGAGGCCAGTCTTTCCCAGCGATTTGAAATGAAAGATCAATGGATTCTACAAACATGACGGCTGACATGATTTCAGCATACAGATACTTGGTGAGTTTCCGCTACCGGGCCGCGCAGCGGGAACCGGCCGCTTATGTCTCAGGATCGTGTCCAAAGAAATTGGCATCGCACGGCCTCCTCGCCTGATCCCGCAACAGGCGATCGGCAGAGGCGACATAGACGGCCTGGGCCTCGGGCACTTGTCCATCTTCGGCCACGACGACCCGCATGGGTGTTGTCCTTGCCAGTATGTGATGCAGTTGGCTGGGCGTATGCGCAGGGATGTGAAGGACCACGAGCACGGCGGCCCGCAGGTCCGGCGGCAGATGGCCAAACAAAGTCGTGAACGCCTCGACCCCACCAGCCGATGCGCCGATGACGACGATATTGCGGGTTCGGGCGTCTAGTTTCATGTGATTATGCTATCCCAGGCGAACGCTGGCATGCGATGAAAGGAGCATTGGCACACCGGCGGCGATTGCCGCTCGAGGAACGCCGTTCGAATACACGCGAGAACGAACCTTGGCCCGCTATCTGACGTAGATCACGCCCCAGGCCATGCCAAGGACAGCGGCCACCAGCGATCCCAGCAGCACGCCCAGCTTGGCAGCGCCGAGCAGGTTCTCGTCCGAGAAGGCCAGCATCGAGATGAAGATGGAGCCGGTGTCAGATCGCTGATCCCATGCGCCATCAGCCGGCCGATTGGCGCCACAGCCAGAAGGCCGAGACGAACAGGCACAATGCAGACGCTTGCAGCCCCAGGTCCAGCGCATGACCTGCAATGGCGGGCTGGGAAAACAGGAGCGCGGAAACTACCGGGCCGGCAATCTGCCCGAGGGCAAACGCCGCTGTCAGATACCCCACCCAGGGACCGGGATTCAAATTGATTCGAGCCCGGATTTCCTGCACTCCCGCGAGAGTGATCACCATGAACGTACCGCCGACCAGTACAGCGGAAATCACGATACTGACTGGATGCAGCCAGAGGCTGGGCAACAAGGCGCCCGCCCCCATCAGCGCTTGGCATACCGCCCAGACACGCAGGCGGGAAGCGCGCCGCATCCACGGCCCCGCCATCAATGTGGAAACTGCCGCGGTCGCTCCAAACACCGGCCAAGCCAGTCCGAATACAGCAGGATCAGCCACGACACTGCGCGCAAGCTCGGGGAGAAAAGTGGCTGGAAGGATGTAGCCGAAGCCCATGATCCCGTAGCTCGCCACAATCCCGACTGTGCCCCCCGGAAGCGGCTGAGACGGATGGGCAACAAAAGGCTTCGTCAACGGCTCGTTCTCAAGCGATCCGACTACCCATGCCAAGGGCGCGGCAGCCACTATCGTCCAAAGCCCGAGATGCAGCCATATCAGTTGCGAGCGCATGCCGATGACTGTCACGGCAAGGCAGTAGACTCCCACCGCCGCGATCCCCGCGCCGACACCCGAGTACACTCTCGCACCCAGGTCCTGCCGCCGCAGCCTTGCCAGCGCGCCGAGGCACCAGACGCTCGTTGCAACGAAAACCCATGCGGAACACACTCCCGACACAAACCTGAGCCCCATCCACAGCATATTGCCGGGCAACGACATCGCCGCGGTGGACAAAGCAATCATGATCAGCGACGCCAAGGCGAGCAACGCGGCGCTGACGCGCAGCCGGGACGCGGTGACCGCTCCCACGAAATAGCCGACGTAGTTCGCCGCCGCCAGCCAACTGGCTTGCGCCGCGTCGAGATGGCCTTCTTGAACCATCAGCGGCAGCATGGGCGTAAACGCGAATCGCCCGATACCCATTGCCGCCGCCAAAGACAGCACGCCTGCCAGCGATACGAATAACAGCGAGGGAGAATGTTTTATGGTTGCCATAGGCAAGGATTAGAGCGAAAATCCATTCATTCCGCAATTGAATATTTAATTGTTATCATTCTTCTCATGAGAACAATAGATCTGGAGTCGCTTGAAATTTTTCGCACCGTCGTCGCGGAAGGCGGAATCATCCGCGCGTCGGAAAAGCTGAATCGGGTTCCATCGAACGTAAGCACGCGCATCAAGCAGCTTGAGCAGCGTCTTGGGGTCGCGCTCTTTCGCAAGCAGGGCCGCAATCTCGTGCTGTCGTCAGAGGGCGGTCTGCTGTTGTCCTATGCCCAGCGCCTTTTTCGTCTCGCCGACGAAGCCGAGAGCGAGCTACGAACGGGCGGCCCGGTAGGGACGTTTCGCATCGGATCGCTCGAAAGCACCGCGGGAAGCCGCCTTCCCACAATACTCTCGGACTTTCACCGGAAATATCCCGCAGTGGTCGTCGAGCTTGTGACGGGAACCACCGGCGCCTTGATTCAGCGCGTAGGCAACTATGAGATCGAAGCCGCGTTCGTGTCCGAACCGTTCACAGCAGCCGGCCTGCAGTCGGTCAAGGCATTCGAGGAAGAGCTGGTACTGATCACGGCCAAGGGCGTCGCTCCGGTCAAGCGCGCCGCGGACCTGGAGAGCGCCACTCTGATCGCATTCGCGGATGGCTGCTCGTACCGCCGCCGTTTGCGGGACTGGCTGGGCGCCGCGGGGGTGATGCCTACGCGCGTGCTGGAGTTCGGCTCCTATCAAGCCATGATTGCATGTGTCGCCGCAGGCACTGGATTCGCGCTGGTTCCCCGCTCTCTTCTTCATTCCCTGCGCGCGGTCCAGGACCTCACATTGCACGAAGTTCCCCTGCGTGTCCGCCGCAACCATACGCACCTGGTATGGAACGGTATTCCCTCCACTGCTCTCCAGCGTTTTATGAATATGCTGGAGACATCGGCAAGCTGACGGCGGCCTGGACAGCGCGGCGCAGGCTACTTGGTACGACATCTCGGCCTCCGGCCGGCTGCCGCTGGCGACTGCGGCGTCGCTTGCCTGCCCGTGGGCTGCGTGGTCACCATCGATGTGGGCGCCAAACTGCTCACGGCCTTGCGCGCCGGCAAGACGCCGCAGGTACATGTCACGCCGGACGGCGGCAAAGTAACGGCATTCTCGATTTCGCTCAAGAGCTTCGGCAGCGCCTACGATCGCACGGCGGCCCTGGGCAAAATGACGGGCGCCAATCAATCCGCCCCCTGGGGACTGCTGCCACAAAAGGTTCATCGATTCATGCTGTACTAGACGTTGTATCCTGACAGCGAAAGAATAAATCATGTATCCAGGTGAGAGATTCAATAGCCTTAGCCATTTGGCAGGCCTCGTCTTGGGCATTCATGGGGCAAGCTGGCTTTTTAAAAAAGCGATTCAAACAGGCGATGAGTATCAGTTAGCAGGGTCAATGATTTTCTCGATGGCGGTGATTCTGCTATATGCTTCCTCAACGATCTACCATAGCACTCGAGAACCCATAAAAAGCGTCTGGCAACGGATGGATCATTGCTCTATTTATCTTCTGATTGCCGGAACTGTCACGCCCTTTATCCTAAAGTCGAGCATGGACTCCTGGGCCTGGGGCTCACTTTGCCTCATCTGGTGTCTGTCCGGGTTTGGCATGTGGTGCGAATTACGCACAACACACAGAATGGCGCCTTCCGTCTGGCTGTACATCAGTCTGGGCTGGATCGGCGTAATCTCGGTTTCGCGTGAATGGCGGCTTTTGAGCACAACATCGTTCCTGTTGCTACTGGCCGGTGCTGCGTTATACACGGCAGGCACGGTTTTCTACTGCAACACTTCAAAATTCAAACATGCTCATGGAACTTGGCACCTATTTGTGCTCAGCGGCACGACATGCCATTACCTGTCCATCGGATTCCATATACTTTGATGGCTCAGGTCTTCCAGGCGCGGCCATGAAGATCGCGCGGCGCCCGCAAGAATCGCTGCTCGATGACTTCCTTGCCCCATTGCCGGCCCGGGCGCTCTTGCTCCAGCACGAAATCGAATGCCTCATAGAGCCGGCGCGCCGCATCCAGGCCTTTGAACGTCCATAGCTCGACCGCTGCGAACCTCTGCTCGTCGCAGAAGGCCACGGCCTCCCGCAGCAGGTGCCGGCCGGCGCCCGTGCCGCGGAAACCCTCGTCCATGATGAACCAGCGCAGATGGGCCCGGCGCTCGCCCAGATCTTCGCCATCGATCGCCACCGACCCGACGATCCGCTCCCCGGATAGCGCGAGCCATAGACCGTTGCAAGGCCGCTCCAGACGGTCGATGAATTCGGCCAAGCCACCGGCGACCTTGCGCTCGAAGAAGGAACCGAAGCCCGCCTGAACTGCATAGAACTGCGCATGCATCTCGACGATACGTCCGATGGCGCCCGTCCGGTAACCGCTTTCGATGCGCACCGAGCGAAGGTTCGTTACCGGCGCGCCCTGCCGGCAAGACGCCAGCGCTTGCGCATAGGTCGCCAAGCCCGCGGCCACCTCCCACTGCTGCGCCGGAGCCAGCTGTGCGAGCGCCGTCCTGACCTGCTTTCTGCCGAAAGCCTCGATCGCCGCGCGCGAGCGCTTGCCCTTTACCGTCAGCGTCAACCATTTGAGCCTGCCGTCGGCCTCGCTGGCGGACTCCTTCAGCTCGCCCGCGTCTACCAGCTTGCGCACCATGCGGCTCACGCTGGATCTCTTCAGGCATAGCCATTCCGACAACTGCGCAGCCGTCATCCGGCCCTGGGCGCCGATCTCCAGTATGGTGTGGACGGCAGATGGCGGATAGTCGGTCGCGGCGAGCGTGGACTGCATGAACCCCAGTTCGCGCACCATCTGCCGGGACGCGGAACGGATGCAGTCAATCAGTTCGAGATCCTGTCGTTTCATTTTCATACCTGGCCAATTTTGTTGCATGGTACAACATTATCGGCATGTTGTGCAGGCCCGGTATAGAAACTGCAATTTTGGATCCATGATCCCGCGCGTGAACGCCGCCGGCCAGATATCGGTATTACGGGCCAGGGGCATCGTCATCAGCAAGATCGAGCCCCTGGTCGGGATCGACAACCCTGGCCGGCGGGACGATAGTCGAGCAGTGCCCTATGGCGCCGCCGGCATTCAGGCAATCGGCAAAGTCGATGGCGTCATCACGATCAGAAAAGATGTACTCCTTGCGCCCGACGATGACGCTGTTTCCGATGGCTACGACCATATTTCTACTCTCCATTGATGACGGGGGGCGAGCGCCCCCCCGGGCCACGCACAATCATAGGCGCACATCGCCGGCCCGGCAACTTTCCGTATGGACCGCGCGCGCGCGCAAAGAGTGCTTGAAAAGCCCGCATGTGGCGAACAAAACTCGATGTGCATTGCGTTGGTTTTGCTGAAGCGATGTGCTCGCCGATGAAGAACCTTTCGAACTCCTGTCCGGCGTCGGGATTTCCAGGGGATGTAGAGCCAGCGAGCAACCAGCAGCCCTTGCATTTTTCCGGTCTAGATATACAATTATTCATGTATATCCAAGGAGTCGTATCATGCAAGTCTCAAAATGGGGCAATAGCCTGGCCGTGCGCCTTCCGTCCAGCGTAGTGGATGCGCTTGAATTGCAGGAAGGCGACGACATCGAAATCGTGATCGACGCGCCGCGATCCTTCGCCGTGCGCAAGAAGCCCGGCGCCGATGCGCTGCTGGAGCGCCTGCGCCAGTTCCGCGGCAAACTGCCTGCCGATTTCAAGTTCAGCCGGGACGAAGCCAATGAGCGAGGTTAAGAACACGGTCTTTGTCGACAGCAATGTCGTGCTCTACCTGCTATCGGCCGACGCAAGCAAGGCCGACCGTTCCGAAGAACTGCTCAAGCAGCGGCCGACGATCAGCGTCCAGGTGCTCAACGAAGTCGCGAGTACATGCGTCCGCAAACTCCATATGGCTTGGAGCGAGGTCAGTGAGTTCCTGGGCGTGGTGAAAAGCCTGTGCAAGGTCGTGCCGCTGACGGTTGAAATTCACGACCTGGCTCGGCGATTCGCTGAACGCTACGGCCTGGGCTTCTATGATGCCTGCATCGTTGCAACGGCTATCTTGGAGCGCTGCCGGACCCTCTACACTGAGGATATGCACCACGGCCTGCTCATTGAAGATAGTCTGACACTGCGCAATCCTTACGCGTGAAACGAGGCCGCCGCGATTCCTCATAAGCCACCCCGCTTGAACAGGCCGCCTTAAAATAAACGGCTATTACCCCGCAAGGTTGAAGTAAGCATTCCATGCCATTATCCTGTCAGGCGGCTGGCCGCAACGGCACAATATCCATACGGGTCAGAATTCCCGCCCCCGCAAGAGTCCCATGAAGACAGCGCTGTTATCCGACATCCATTCGAACTGGCAGGCCTTTCAGGCCTGCCTCGCCCATGCGCGCGGGCAAGGGGCGCAGCGGATTGCCTTGCTCGGAGACCTGGTGGGCTATGGCGCGGACCCGGCGGCGGTCGTGGAGCAGGCCATGATGCTGGCCGGCCAGGGGGCCGCGCTGGTCATGGGCAATCACGACCGCTATGCCATAGATCCCCCGCTGACGGCGCGCAACATGGGAGAGCAGAGCGCCCGATGGACCCACGACCAGCTATCCCCCGCGCAACGCAGCTTTCTGGCGTCATTGCCATTGACGGCGCCGCTGGGCGGCAATGCCCTGCTTGTCCATGCCAGCGCGGACAATCCCGAACAATGGCATTACGTGCGCGACACCGTCGCCGCCGAACGCAGCCTGAATGCCGCGGGCCAGGACGATCCAGCCATCCGGTATGTATTCAGCGGGCATGTCCACGAGCAGCTGCTGTACTTCCTGACGCCTACCGGCAAGCTGATGAGCTTTTCCCCTCAACCCGGCGTCGCCGTGCCATTGCCGGCCCATCGGCAATGGCTTGCCATCGTCGGTTCGGTCGGCCAGCCGCGCGACGGCGACCCGCGCGCCATGTATGCCTTGTTTGACGACGACACGCTGCATCTGACATTCCATCGCGTCCCTTACGATTACGCGCAGACCGCGGCCGCCATTCTTGCGGCCGGGCTGCCCGCGTTCTTTGCCGACAGGCTGGAGCATGGAAGATGAAGCAGCTTGAGCCTGGCACCAGGATAGACTGCTTCGAAATCAAGGAATGCATACACTCCGGCAGCATGGCCCACATATATTCGGTTGAATATGCCAAGAATGAACAAGGGTCCGGGCCCTGCGCAGGCGCAACAGCCCTTGCCGAACAGGCCGGGCCCCGTGTGTCCGGCTTTGCCATGGTCATGAAAATACCCCGCATGGACGCGGCCGCCGGCGCGGAAAACATAGTCGGTTTCGAGGTCGAGCTGCAGATCTACCCGACACTGACCGGCCCGCATGTGCCGCGTTTCGTGGCTGCCGGAGACTTGCTGCACCTGCCCTATCTGGTCATGGAGCATGTCCAGGGCGCAACGCTGCAACATTGGCTGGACCAGCCCGAAGCCCTATCGCCGCAGACCATCGCGCAGTTGGGGGATGCCATGGCGATCGCCGCGCACAGCCTGCACAGGCAGAACGTATGCCATCTAGATCTCAAGCCCGCCAACGTCCTGATACGCGATGACGGCACAGCGGTATTGCTGGATTTCGGCCTCTCATGCCATGCCCATTATCCGGACTTGCTGGCCGAAGAAATGCGCCAGGCCGTGGGCTCGCCGGCATGGATAGCCCCGGAGCAAGTCGTGGGGGTGCGCGGCGACCTGCGCAGCGATATTTTCGCCATCGGCGTCATGCTGTATCAACTGGCGACCGGCGAATATCCTTTTGGCGCGCCCCTGACTCAGGGCGGACTGCGCCAGCGTCTATGGATGACGCCCATACCGCCGCGCCGGCACCGCCCCGATCTGCCCGACTGGCTGCAGGAAATCATTCTGCGCTGCCTGGAGCCGGAAGCCGCGCAGCGCTATCCCTCGGCGGCGCATCTTGCCTTCGATCTCGCCAACCCTGGCCAGGTCGCCATCACCGAGCGCGGCCGGCGCACCCGGGGCGTGGGCGCCTGGACGCATTTCAAGCGCTGGATCAAGGCCGCCGGCATGTGCTATAAGCCCAGCCCGCTGCCCGCCCAGCAGATCGACGAAGTCCCCATCCTGATGGTCGCCATTCCGCATGATGATGTCACCGATGCCACGCTTTACTCCCTGAAGCAGGCGGTCAGGCGTTCGCTGGGCATCCGTCCCGGAGCCAGGCTGGCCTGCGTCACCGTGATTTCCCCTGCAGACCGGAGCACGACCGACGCCGACCGCAGCGCAACCGCGCTGCAACGCAAACATCTGGCGCGGCTCAAGCAGTGGGCCCAGTCCCTGGACATGACGGGGCATAGCGTCAGTTGCCACGTCATCGAGGCCGGCGATGTCGCCCAGGCGCTCGTGCGTTATGCCCAGAACAACTTTGTCAGCGTCATGATACTTGGCGCCGCCACGCACGGCATCCAGATGCAGCGCCTAGTCGCCACGGTGCCCATGCGCGTGGTGCGCGACGCGCCGTGCACCGTCATTCTGGTCAAGCAGCAATTGCCGTTTTCCGCCTTGGCCAGAGAATCCTGATCAGGCCAGAACGCGTCTCGCATGCGTCCCCGGACCAGGGCGGATTCTTGCATGGCGGCAAGCCTGGCGCATCGCTCCTGCATGCCGCCGCAGTCGGCCCGCCGTGTCCTGGCGCCGCCGCTTCCCGACACCCTTAAGCAAGCCCCGCGAACCGCCCAAAATCCAGGCGCGGATCAAACACGAAAGCGTCCAGGGCCAGGCATACCGCCGCCTGCTCCAGGGTCATCGTCGATATCGACAGGGGTAGCTCCCGGGCGAGGTGGAAATTGTTCCTCACGCCCTCGACATAACTCGGAATCTGCGCCATGGCTCCCGCCAGGATGACCAGCTCCGGATCAAAAATGGGCGTCAACTGGCTCAAGGTTCGGCCCAGCCATTCGCCAGCCGAGCGAAATATTCTGACGGCGGCGATATCGTTGGCATAAGCCATCGCAGCCGCATGCTTGAGCAGCCATACGTTGCCTACCCGGGCGTCGTCAGGCTGGGCGGAGGTGATCGCCATGCCCAGCTGGGACAGGACGGCATAGCCCGACGCCACCGTGTTCAGGCAGCCGAATTCGCCGCAGGTGCACTGGCTGCCGGCAGCATCCACTTTCAAGTGCCCTATTTGCCCGGCTGAATTGCTGGCACCGCGCAGCATGCGCCGGTCTATCATTAGCGCCACTCCGACTCCCAGCCCCAGGTGTATCAGCAAGACGTTATTTTTTTGTTGTGCGATGCCTATCGTATGTTCGGCATGCAGGATCGCCCTTGGCCTGCCCTCGACACACGCCGGGACGGACAGCGCGGACTCGAAAATATCCGCAACGGGAAGATTTTCCCATCCCAGCGTCGGCGCCTGGAGAAGAATGCGATTGGACCGATCCACGGCCCCGGCGATGCCGATGCCTATGCCCGCGAGGCGCCCTGGCTCCAGCCCCGCCGTCCGCAGCATGTCGCGCGCCCTGTCGGCGCCATATTCCAGAGCCGCCTCGGGATTGTCGAACGACAGCAGGTTCAAATCCTGGCGGGCGACGACTTCTCCGCAAAGGTCGGCCAGGCACAGGGACTGGGAATTCGCGCCTATGTCCATTCCGAGCACGAACAGCCCTTCCCCCCTCAGCCCCAGGCTGACCATAGGCCGGCCTGGACGGCCATCGGCGGCCAGCGACCGCTCGGCAATCAGCCCGGCGTCGACGAGCTCGCGCGTGATGCGGGAAATGGCGGGTTCGGTCAGACCGGCGATGCGCGCCAGCTCCACCCTGGACATGAGCTTGTGCCTGCGCAATAGATTAAGCACCAGGCTGCGGTTGTCCCGGCGGATATCCTGCGTGGAAATGCTGCGTGTTTTTGGTCGGTGCATGGCCTCAGATCATAACAAGCATTCAGCTTGATGGCCTCGAAACGCAGGCAGCTTTAAATTACTTGTCGTCGGTAAGAAACTACGATAGACTCCGTTTTAACAAGAAAGCACAAATTTTTCAGCGAGGAGGCCAGACATGAAAATGCTTCGAATGCTTGCCGCGGGCGCCGCGATATTTCTCGCCGGCACAATGGCTGGCCTTGCCGGCGAAAGCTATCCCGCGCGCCCCATCAGCCTCGTAGTGCCCTTCGCCCCGGGCGGGGGCTCGGATCCCTTGGCGCGCGGCATAGGCGAACGCCTGACGCAGGCGCTGGGGCAGCCCGTGGTGGTGGAATACAAACCCGGGGCGAACGCATTGATCGCCGAGGGCTATACGGCCAGGGCCGCGCCGGACGGATACACGATATTGCTGGATACGACGGCGCTGGCTTTGAATCGGGCGCGGCAGGCAAAGGCTTCTTTCGACCTCAAAAAAGACCTGACGCCTGTGATCATGCCAGCCTGGGCTCCCCACGTCGTCATCGTGCGGGCCGATTCCCCCCACCACAATACCGGGAGCCTGATAAGCGCGATGCGCGCCGCTCCGGGGAAATTCACCTACGGCTCATTCGGCGCGGGCAGCACATCCCATTTGGCGGGCGTGCTGCTCGATTCGATGGCCGGCGCCAAGTCGATCCACGTGCCCTACCGCGGAGGCGCCCCGGCAATACAAGGGCTGCTGGCCGGCGACATCGATATTGTCTATGGCACGGTACCCCTGGCGATGCCATTCATCAAATCGGGTCAATTGAAAGCCCTGGCCGTTACCAGCAGACATAGAATTCCCGAATTGCCCGACACGCCCGCGATGGCGGAAACCCTGCCGGACTATGAAATCAATTTGTGGTGGGCCCTCTTGGCGCCCTCCGGCACCCCGCGCCCCGTAATCGACAAGCTCAACGCCGCCGTCACCCAGGCTGTTCGATCGGCCGAACTCCGCAAGCGGCTGGCCCCGCAGGGCTACAACTTCACCGATGGTCCGCCCGAGGAAGTTGCCGCATTTATTGCCGCCGAGGAGGAAAAGTGGGGAAGTCTCATCAAGAGTGAAGGTATCGCGTTGAATTGACCGTCCGTAGCTGCCAGGGCATGCAGGAAACGCTGCCCTGGCGATCCGCCCAAACCAAGGGTACAAGAACCGGAAAAGGAAGAATAATGCCGAGCATGATAAAACTTCTTTGGCTGCTGTTTGCAGTTTTATCCCTGGGTAGCGCCCGCGCGGCGTACCCGGACAAGCCGATAAAGATAGTGGTCACCCTGGCCGCCGGCGGCACCGCCGATATCCTCGCCAGGCTGGTGTCGAGCAAGCTGTCCCAATCGCTGGGCCAGCCCGTGGTGGTTGAAAACCGGCCTGGCGCCAGCGGCATGATAGGCGCGGAAAGCGTGGCCAAAGCCGCGCCCGACGGCTATACCCTGCTGCTGGGATACAACGCCGAAATTGCCATAAACCAAAGCCTGCTCGCCCGCATGCGCTACGATCCGATCCGCGATCTGGAGCCCATCACAATAGTGGGCGCCACCCCCATGGTCCTGGTCGTCGATCCCGCCCTGCGCGTCAAGACCTTGCCGGAGCTGATCGCATTGGCCAGGAAAAACCCCGGCGCCCTCTCGTACGGATCCGCCGGAGTCGGCAGCACGCCCCATCTTGGGTCCGAACTGCTGAACCATATGGCCTCGATCAACGTGCTGCATGTCCCCTATAAAAGCGCATCCCAGGCCGTTCCCGAAGTGATAGGCAAGCGCATATCTATGGTGTTCTCCGGCATGCCGCTGGCCATGCCTCATATCAGGGATGGGCGGCTGCAGGCGATTGCGGTCTCGACCCGCAGCCGCTCGGCGGCGCTGCCGGATACTCCGACCGTCGCGGAAATGGGCTATGCCGGCTTCGACATCACAAATTGGTTTGGAATGTTCGCCCCCGCGGGAACCCCGCGGCCCATCATCGACAAGCTTTACGCGGAGATACGGCTTGCGGTATCCACCGACGAGGTCAAACAGCGCATCAGCGGGGAAGGAGGAATGATCAATCCCCTTGCGCCGGCCGAGTTCAAGGATTTCATTCAGGCCGAGGTAGCCAAGTATCAATCGATCATTGCCAGTATCGGCCTCCAGAAGAATTAACCCCAAGAAAGGAAATGACATGCCACTTGCGCAGCTATACATCGGGAAAGGACGCAGTTACGAGGAAAAAGAGCAGCTGATACAGGCTGTCACCCAGGCCCTCGTAAACACGCTAGGCTCGAACCCGGATTCCACCTGGGTCGTTATCAACGAAATTCCCCGCAGCGAATGGGGAGTGGGCGGCAAGCCGCTGGCCAGGCCGGCCTGAGCCAGGAGGCATAAAAATGCTGACACTGAACGCGACGCAGACGCGCACCCATCTGCCCTTCCCGCAGATGATAGATGCAATCGAGAATATGTTCAGATCGGGGTGTATTGTTCCTCAGCGGCACATGCACGCCATCGACCCGCCAGCGGGCCGCGCCTCGCTGCTGTTGATGCCTGCCTGGCAACTCCATGGGCGCCTGGGCGTAAAGATTGTCACCGTTCATCCCGATAATTCCGATCGCGGCATGCCCGCGCTGAACTCCACCTTCACCCTCTTCGACGCCGCCGACGGCACGCCGCTAGCGCATCTGGATGGCAACGAGATCACTTCCCGGCGCACGGCGGCCGCCTCCGCGCTGGCGGCCCGCTTTCTCAGCAGGCGGGATGCCACGCGCCTGCTGGTAGTGGGCGCCGGCCGGGTTGCAAGCCTGATTCCGCAAGCCTACCAGGCAGTCTGCGATATCCAGCAAGTCAAGGTGTGGGATATCGACCCGGCGATGGCGCAGGCGCTGATCGAGCGCCTGCGCCTTGCGGGTTTCGATGCCGAATGGGCGCATGATCTCGAGCGGGCAGTCAAAGAGGCCGACATCGTCAGTTGCGCGACGCTCGCCACTCAGCCGCTGATCCATGGCGATTGGCTGCAGCCGGGCATGCACCTCGATCTCATAGGCAGCTTCACCGCCGCGATGCGTGAAGCCGATGAGACTTGCCTGCTGCGCGCCAATGTCTATATCGACACCGAAGAAGCGCTTCAGAAGTCGGGGGATTTCTTGGCCCCCCTGCGAGATGGCGTCTTTCGCGCGGAGGACGTGTGCGCCACCCTCGAACAATTGTGCAAAAGGCTGAAACGGGGCAGACGGGACCCGAACGGCATCACGCTGTTCAAAGCCGTGGGCACCGCGCTGGAGGATCTTGCCGTTGCCTCGCTCGCCTATGACGGCGCAAAACAGGCCGACTGCTGGAACACGCAGTCCGATTCATTAATTTCGTTGGATAGGGAGATCATGAAATGAGCAAAGCCATGGGAGAACTCTTGGCGCAATATGTCGTGGAACAAGACAGCCAGCGATTGCCCGCGGCGGTCATCCAGCAGGCGAAGCGCTGTCTGCTGGACTCGATCGGCGTGGCGGTTGCCGGCAGCGCCAAAACCTGGGCGCAGGCAGCGCTGCGTGAAGTCAGGAGGCAGGGCGGGCATGGGCAGGCGAGCATATGGCTATATGGGGATCGGGTGCCCGATACGTCCGCCGCTCTTGTCAACGGCATGTTCGCGCACAGCATGGACTATAACGATGATCACGCCGGAATTCAGGTCGGGAGCCTGATCCCGCCAACCGCCGCCGCGGTCGGCGAGGCGGTCGGCGCCTCCGGACGCGAGGTGCTGACCGCCATCGCGCTGGGCTATGACGTAGCCGTGCGCCTGGCCGATGCAATCAATTCCCAGCAACTCTACATGAGAGGCTTCCAACCTACCGCGGTCTGCGGTGTGTTCGCCGCCACGGCCGTGGCGGGCAGACTGCTCAAGCTTTCCGTGGGCCAGATGGCCGATGCGTTTGGAATCGCCGCCAGCTATGCGGGTGGCACTATTGAATTTCTCAAGGAAGGCACGGACACCAAACGCTTTCACGTTGCCAAGGCCGCGCAGGGCGGAGTGCTGAGCGCCCGGCTTGCCATGGCTGGCATGAACGGCCCCAGGTCCGTATTCGAGGGGGCTTTCGGCATCTTCAATGTTTATTCCGAACAGTCGCGCCCCGAGCGCCTGCTGGCCGAGCTCGGCGCACGCTACGACATTCTCGAGACATCATTCAAGAAATATCCTTTTTGCGACGGCAACGCCCCTCCGCTCGAAGCGACGCTGGCTCTGCTGCAGGAGCATGGGATCGCCATCGAGCAGGTGGCCTCGCTGCATTATCGGATCAAATCATTCCTGGTTCCTTATTGCATCGACTACCACGGTGACCGTTCCCGCAAATTCCGGCCCCGGAATGAACTGGACGCGCAAATGAGCCTGCCGTTCTGCATCGCCATGGGGCTATTGCAGAATGGAAAGCTGAAAGTAGACCATTTCGATCCCGCCAATTATGGCGACCCGCGCATCCATGCCATCGCGGACAAGGTCGACGCCAGCGCCGATCCCGAACTGGACAAGGTGCCCCTTCGTCCGATGTCGATGCCTTCCATCCTGACCATGACGCTGAACGACGGCAGAAAGCTGAGCAAGCGCGTGGACTACCAGAAAGGCGATCCGCGCAATCCCTTTACCGATCAGGAACTGGAAGAAAAATTCCGCTTCTGTGTCGAGGACTTCATGAGCGCCGGCCAAGCCGATCAAATCATCAGCGTCATCGACAGCCTAGATCAGCGCGGCGACCTGGGCAGCCTGAGCAGTGTCCTGGGCAAGCCCGGCAACTAACGCGCCGGCCTTGTCCGGAAAACCTCCACATATATGGAATCCCAGCAATGCGCGAAAACTCAGAGCCCGTGCTGCTAATGCCGGAAGACGTCCGCAACCTGGCAGTGCGCGCGCTGCGTGCTTGCGGCGTGCTCGAGAGCAATGCCGCATCGGTCGCGGAATCGATCGAGGCCGCCGAAGCCGACGGCATGCACAGCCATGGGCTGATGCGCCTGCCGGCATATTGCCGCCACGTCCTGTGCGGAAAAGTGGACGGAAGCGCGGTTCCCTGCCTGCGATACCCGATGCCGGGCGCGTTGCTGGTCGATGCGGCTCACGGCTTCGCCCATCCGGCGATAGACTTGGGCTTGCCGAGCTTGAGCGCCGCGGCCAAAAAACAAGGTATCGCCATGATGGCTGTGACGCGTTCATACAATGCCGGCGCGATGGGCTACCACGTCGAGCGGCTGGCGCGGTCTGGCGTCCTGGGGCTGGCCTTCGCCAATGCACCCGCCTCTATCGCGGCCTGGGGCGGTATACGGCCGCTTTTCGGGACCAATCCCATTGCTTTCTCCGCGCCCGGCCCTCGAGGGCCGGCGCTGGTCATCGACCAAGCGTGCAGCATTGTCGCCCGGGGCGAGGTGCTGCGTAAGGCGCTGGCAGGCGAAGCGCTGCCCGAAGGCTGGGCGCTCGACGCAGACGGCCGCGCCGCGCGGGACCCGCAAGCGGCGCTGGCCGGGACGATGCTCCCCATTGCCGGTCCCAAGGGCGTGAACCTGGCATGGATCGCGGAAGTGCTGGCATCCTCGCTGACAGGCGCCCAGCCTTCATACGAAGCAAGCTCCATCATTGACGACGAGGGCGGGCCGCCAGGGATTGGACAGCTGTTCATCGCAATGGCTCCGGACGGGTTCCTGCCCGGATTCGGCCAACGCGTCGACCAGATCTGTGATCGGATAAAGCGCGAACCGGGCGCCCGTGTGCCCGGCGCGGGCCGGTGGCGGGCCCGCGCCGGCAGCCGGGAATCCGGCATCGCCATCAGCCGCGGACTCTACGAGGAAATCCAGGCCTATTGCTGAACCGCTGTCCGCGCCGCAATCGAGGGCGGGCCTGGCCCGGCGCGCCGCCGCCGGGCCGAATACGCCTGCCCGCGAATAGCGAATAGAATTGGAACAGTCCAAATCAATAAAGGCTGATACACGGAGCAAGATGACGAAAGGCAAAAAGAACGGCGATTTCATGCAGGAAGGCGCGGCCCGCGCGGCCGCGATGATGCGCGCGGTAGGCAATGAACATCGCTTGCTGGTGTTGTGCCTGCTGATAGAGCATGGCGAACTGACAGTCGGCGGCCTGCTCGATCATGTCGACCTGAGCCAGTCGGCGCTGTCCCAGCACCTGGCCAAGATGCGGGATGAAGGCCTGGTGACGTTTCGCCGCGAGGCGCAGACGCTTTACTATCGCATCGGCAACCCCGACGTCGAGATACTCGTCGGCACGCTTAAGCGGATATTCTGCCCCTGACGCCTGGACGTCCTCTCTTGCATGCCAGCCGCCGGGAAGCGCCCGGGAATGCCGGCCGACGCCATTGGGATGATCTAAGCGGCCTGCCCCGCCGCATGCGCCGCTGAAAACTCCTCGTATGCCGCGATGGCGTTGGCGGCATACATCAGCGAAGGCCCCCCGCCCATGTAGACCGCCACGCCGAGCACTTCGCGCAATTCATCGGGCGTGGCGCCCATGCGAACCAGCGCCTGGCTGTGAAAGCCTATGCATCCGTCGCAGCGCGCGGCGACGGCGATGCCCAGCGCGATCAGTTCTTTGGTCTTGGGCTCCAGTGCGCCGCCCGCCATGGCGGCCTTGCCCAGCGCCCCGAAACTCTGCATGACTTGCGGCAGGCCGCTGCGCAGCGAACCGAGCTTGTCCGTGATGTCCCGGGTAAGGGATTGGTAATGGCGAGAGGTCATATGCTGGCTCCTTGAAGTGATGTGCCGTTGCGTTGCGCTGCATCAATTGCATTGCATTGATTATCCATTAGAATACACTAAATTAGTTATTACTAATATAATGCAGTCGAACCATTCTGGTCGAGGAAATCCATCATGCCTATTCCCTCCATCGAGCCCCGGGAAGCGCAGGCGCTTGCCGCCAACGGGGCGGTCCTGGTCGATATCCGCCCCGCCGGCGACTATGCGCGCGAACATATTGCCCAGGCGCGCCATATTGCAATGGAGCAGTTGGCCGCGCAGGGGTTCGCGCCGGGCCAGGCGAGCGCGGTGATCTTCCATTGCCGCTCGGGCAATCGCACGCGCACAAATGCCCAGGCCCTGGCGGCCTGCGCCGCTTGCAAGGTTTATGTGCTGGAAGGCGGGATCGATGCCTGGAAGAAGGCCGGGCTGCCCGTGGTGAAGGACAAATCGCGGCCCATTGAACTGTCGCGCCAGGTTCAGATCGCCGCCGGGCTGCTGATCGTGGCCGGCGCGGTCCTGGGCGCGGCGGTGTCGCCCTGGTTCCACGCGCTTTCGGGACTGGTCGGCATCGGGCTGATGTTTGCGGGGCTTTCCGGCTTCTGCGGGCTGGCGCGCGTGCTCGGGAAAATGCCGTGGAACCGCGACCCGCCCGCATGAAGCGGCGCCGGCGGCGGCGCCTGTTTTTCGTCCCGGCCCATGGCGGCCGGGGAAGTGCTTTTCAATGAACTTGCCAAGGAAAAATCATGAAATTCAATGTAGGTGGTATCGACCGGCTATTGCGCATCCTCGCCGGTATCGTGCTCATTGCCCTGGCGGCGACCCATACCGTAGGGTGGTGGGGCTGGCTGGGCGCCATCCCTCTGCTGACGGGCCTGGCGGGTTTCTGCCCGCTCTATGCGATTCTGGGCACTGGCACCTGCCCGTTGAAGAACCCGAAATAGGAGCGCAAGCGCCGCGGTCGCCCATGCCCGCGCAATGAGCGACTACAAGGCCCGGCTTGCCAGTCCCTGCGGCAGCTTTCCTCGGCTCGGACGGCAAGGCAGTCCGCCTTGCCGGAGAGCTATTTCATTCCGCGAGCCCTCGCACGCCAGGCTATGTATAATCGACGATGCTCCGGGGTGTGTCCTGGCCTGCAAAGGCGGACGCTGAGATGGCCGCGCCGAACCCGCGAACTTGAATCGGATCATACCGACGTAAGAAGAGTCGTCTGCCACGGTGCAAGCCGCGAGCCGCATGCGCCCCAGGCGGGTGGTTTGCGCGCTGGCGCGCCAGGCTGGCGCTTGCCTACCCTTTCGGAGCATGAGTGCCGGCCCTTGCCGGCGAATGACCAGAGAAAGGGCGACCGTGACCAATACCGACACCGCTGCGCCAGAAATGGCGCCGGACATCGTGACAGACCTGCTGGATTTCATGGACCGGCCACAAGCCGGCGATGATGAATTCAACGCCCTGGCATTGAGGCTGTTCGCGCATCAGTTCCGGCACAACCTCGCTTTCCAGCGCTATTGCCAGCAACAGGGCAAAACGCTGCGCACCATCAAGCACTGGCGCGACATTCCGCAGGTGCCCATCAACGCTTTCAAGGACTTGACGCTGAGCTGCGTGCGGCCCGAACGCTGCGAGCGGGTCTTCATGACCAGCGGCACCACGCGCGCGGACGTCAAGGGCCGCCACTACCACCCGCATTTGCGCGTGTACGACCGCTCCATGGCGCTGCATTTTTCCCGGCGCTTCATGCGCGGGGCGCAACGCCTGCGCATGGGCATCCTGTTTCCGACCGAAGACATGATGCCCAACTCGTCGCTGGCTCATTACCTGGCCCTGGCGCTGCGCGATTTCGGCGCCCCGGGCAGCGGATATTTCGTGAACCCGCAAGGCATGGACACCGAGGGCCTGTGCGACAGCCTGGCCCGGGCACAGCGCGACGGCGAACCCTACGCCTTGCTGGGGGCCAGCTACAGCTTCGTTCACTTCATGGATGAACTGCGGCAGCGGGGGCTGGCGTTCTCGCTGCCGCCAGGCAGCCGCCTGTTCGATACCGGCGGATTCAAGGGCCAATCGCGCGAACTCGCCATGGACGACTTTTATCGCCAGCTCACCGCAAGCTTCGGCGTGCCCGCCAGCGCGTGCACCAATATGTATGGCATGACGGAACTGAGCACCCAGTTCTACGACGATGGCAACGCCACGCTGCCCGCGGTGAAGTCGGGACCGCACTGGATCCGGTCGCGCCTGGTGGACCCGCTGTCGGGGCGGGACGTGCCCACGGGCGAACGCGGCGTGCTGGCCCACTGCGACCTGGCCAACTTCAACTCGGTCACCACCATCCTGACCGAGGACGTGGGCGTGGCCGTAGACGGCGGTTTCCTGCTGTTGGGACGCGCCCAGGGCGCCCAGGCCAAGGGCTGCTCGATGGCCATGGATGCCTTCCTGCAGGCGGCAAGAGCATGAGCCCCGCGGAATCATTCAGGGCCGTCCCGCCCGCGCATCCATCCGGCCGCGCCGAATGCGCGCCGCGCGCGGTCCAAGCCGTGGCCGGCTATATCCCTGGCATCGATCCCGGCGCGCTGAGCTGGGAAACGCTGGCCTTCGAAGCCCATGGACAGCGGGTTCAGGTGGCCCTGCCGCGCCTCACCCCGGCGCAGCTGGAAACCGTGGCGGCCGGCGTGAGCGCGGCGGCGCAGGAGCATCTGGCCGCATTGCCGGTTCTGGATATCGTGGACGCCATCGACCGGGCCATAGCCCGGATGCTCGACGCTTCGGATCCCCAACGTCAGGAGGCCGAGCAATTGCTGGCTGTCGTGACGGGTTTCGATCCCGAGATGCTGCGCCTGGGGCTCAACGCCAGCCTGAAGGCTTTCCGCCGGCCGCAATTGCTGCGCATGCTGGCCGAGGACTTTGGCGATCCGGGCCTGCTCGATGGCTTCCGCCCGCGCGCCAAGGGCGGCTGGTCGCGCGCCTACGGGCCGGCGCTGCTGGCGCATGTCTGGGCGGGCAATGTGCCTGGCCTGCCGCTATGGAGCATGGTGGCGGGCCTGCTGGTGAAAGCCGGCAGCGTGGGCAAGGTCTCCAGCGACGAGCCGCTGTTCGCGGGCTGGTTCGCGCGCGTGCTGGCCGAGGTCGAACCGCGCCTGGCCGGCGTGTTTGCCGTGGTCTGGTGGCGCGGCGGAGAAACCGAACTGGAGCAGGCGCTTTGCCGGCAGGCCGACGTGCTGACCGTCTACGGCGGGGTAGCGGCGCTGGACGCCTGGCAGCGCCAGGTGCCCGCGGGAGCCCGCCTTCTGGCGCACGGCCACAAGCTGAGCGCGGGGCTGGTATCGGCGTCGGCGCTGGACGCGCGCCAATCGCAGCTCACCGCCCGGCTGGCCGCGCGGGACATGATGCAGTGGGACCAGCAGGGCTGCTATTCGCCGCAGGTTTTTTATGTCGAGCGCGGCGCCCAGGTCTCTCCCAGGGAGTTCGCCTATCAACTGGCCGGCGAGCTGGCGGCGCTGCAGCGCCAGTTCGCGCGCCGCAGCTTGTCGCTCGAAGAAATCCACAGCGTCGCCAGCTGGCGCCAGGCGCTCGAGCTGCAGGGTTTGCGCGACGGAAATGTCGAATTGCTGGGGCCGGCCGACGCGCCCTGGTGCGTGGCCTACATCGACATGCCGCAAGCTCCCTCCCCCGGCGCGCTGAACCGCACGGCTTGCGTGCTGGCGGTCGACAGCCTGGAGCAGGCCGCGCGCTGGCTCGGCGGCCAGCGCGTCCACCTGCAGACGGTGGGCCTCGCGGCCAGTCCGGAAGAATTGTTCCGCCTGGCCCCCGCACTGGGCCGGGCGGGCGCGACCCGCATCTGCGCCCTGGGCTCCATGGCGACACCCGAAGCCGGATGGCACCACGACGGGCGCTTCAGTCTGCTCGACCTGGTGCGCATGGTCGACATCGAAACCTCCGCGGAACAGGCCGCCGAGGCATTGGCCTTATACCGGGACTGAACCACGGACCACTATGGACGACGTTTTCTTGAGCATGCGGCAGGTCAACTACCGCTATCCCGGCGCAGCGGTCGGGGTGGACGAGGTGGACTGGTCCATGCCGGCCGGCGCTTTCCATTGCCTGCTGGGACGCAGCGGCTGCGGCAAATCCACGCTGCTCAAGCTGGCCGCGGGACTGCTGTTGCCTGAAAGCGGCGCGATCATGATAGAGGGCCAGCCGGTGCGCGGCCCCGGACTCGCGACCGGCTTCGTGTTCCAGACCCCGACCTTGCTGGAGTGGCTGAGCGTGATCGACAATGTGCTGCTGCCGGTATCGCTGCAACGCCGTCCCGGCACCGCCGATACCGCGCGCGCGCGGGTTTTGCTCGAACAATTGGGCCTTCACGCCTTGCACGGGCGCTATCCGCGGCAGCTTTCGGGCGGCCAGCAAAGCCGCGTGGCCATCGCGCGCGCCCTGCTCACACAGCCCCGACTGCTGCTGATGGATGAACCATTCGCCGCGCTCGACGCGCTGACGCGCGAGGAACTGCAGGACACCCTGCTCGCCGCCTGCCGCCTGCGGGGCACCTCGGTGCTGTTCGTCACCCACGATATCACCGAGGCGGTTTATCTGGGGGACCGCGTGGCCGTGATGGATCATGGCCGCATCCGCTGCGACGAGCCGGTCGAATTGGCTTGCCCGCGATCGCCAGGGCTGCGCCACAGTCCGCAGTTCAATGCGGTCTGCGCCAAACTGCGCCGGGCCATGGAGACCGTCCAATGAAGGCCGCGCCCGCGGAGGCCGCGCTATGGAAATCGCCGCGCGCCTGGTCGCTGTTGCTGCTGGCCGCCGTGCTGCTGGCCTGGGAATGGGCGGCGGCCGCCTTTGCATGGTCGCAACTGGTGCTGCCGGCTCCCTCCGCCGTTGCCGCCTCATTGTGGCGCGGCTTGCATTCCGGCTACTTCTGGCCGCACATCGCGCAAACCACCCTGGAGGTGCTGGCCGGCCTGGCCCTCGGCGGCGCGTTCGGCTTCGCTTGCGGCCTGGCGCTGGGCGTATCGGCCTTCGGCCGGCGCGTGCTCATGCCTTATGTGGTGGCCAGCCAGGTCGTGCCCAAGCTGGCGCTCGCGCCGCTGTTGATCGTATGGCTGGGCTTCGGCACCTTGCCTATGGTCGTCATTACCGCGCTGGTATGCTTCTTTCCCTTGCTGGAAAGCACACTGACCGGCATCGCCCAGGCCGACATCTCCCGGCTGGAACTGTTTCGGATGCTGGGCGCCACGCGCTGGCAGACCCTGTGGCGCCTGAAAGTGCCTAGCGGGCTGCCCGGCATCCTGGCCGGTTTCCGCATGGCGGTCGTGCTGGCGCTGGTCGGGGCCGTCGTCGGGGAGTTCATCGGCGGCAACCAGGGCCTGGGCGCCGTGATCATCGCCGCCCAGGGCTCCATGGACACGCCGCTGATGTTCGCGGCGCTGGCGCTCATCACCGCTGAAGGATTATTGCTCTACCTCGGCGCCATATGGCTGCAGAAACGCCTGCTGCGCCCCTACGCTGCCCATCATTCAGGAAAAAATCAAGCATGAAACACATGAGACGCGCGTTCATGCGCCGCCTGGCCGCGCTCGGCGCGGGCGCGGCGCTGACGCTGAATATGCCGGCGGTCCGCGCCCGCGACGCCCAACTGGAAAAAATCACCCTGGCGGGCTGGAGCAAGCCCATCACCGAGATCATCAACCTGCTGGCCGAGCCGGACAAGGGCTTCTTCCGCGCCCAAGGGCTGGCGCTGGACTATCTGCCCGGCGCCGGCGGCGGCGACGCCCTGCGCAACCTGCTCAGCGGCCAGGCCGACGTGGCCTTCACCGATCCGGGCTCCTTCTTCGCCGCGCTGGACAAAGGGGCCAGGCTGCGCGCGGTCTACGACATCTACCCGCAGAATGTGTTCAACGTGGTGACGCTTGCATCCAGCGGCATCACGGCGCCGTCCGATCTCAAGGGCAAGCGGATAGGCGTGTACAGCCTGTCCAGCGGCACGCGGCAGAATCTGCAGATTCTCCTGCAACAGGCGGGACTGAGCGAGGATGACGTGACGGTGGTGGTGACCGGCCTGCTCAATTTCGCGCCGCTCATCCAGGGCCAGGTGGACGCCACGGCCGCCACCGACACAGGCCTGGCGCTGGCGCGCAGGCGCGGCGTGGGCGAGGTCCACGTGATCGAAGTCGGGAAATACCTGAATTATTCAAGCGATCTGCTGGTGGTGCGCGAAGCCACTTACCAGCAGGACAAAGACAGGCTGCGCCGCTTTCTCGCGGCCTATCGCCGCAGCGTCGAATGGATGATAGGCGAACCCGGGCAGGCCGCCAGCCTGGCGCAGCGCCGCGCCATTGACGGGCAGGACGCGGCGCTGAACCGGGAAATCATCGACGTGCGCAATCGCTCCAGCGTCTCCGACCTGACGCGCCGGCGCGGCCTGGGCACGCTGGATCTGGCCTCGCTGCAACAGGCGGCGGATGCCTACCTCAAGCTGGGCCTGATCAGCCGCGGCATCGCGGTGCGCGACGTCGTGGCCCTGGATTTGCTGCCCGAATAGCGTGTTTGCCAGAATGGCTTGTTGCCCGAATATTGAATTTGAATAGATACCGGACGGATCAGATATGGACTTCAAGAACAAAGTAGTGCTGGTGACCGGCGCCAGCCGCGGCATAGGAGCCGCCATCGCGCAGGCTTTCGCCCGCGAGGGCGCGCTGGTGGCGGTCAATTACCTGAGCAACGCCGATGCAGCCGCCCAGGTGGTCGCGCGCTGCGCGGAGCTCGGCGGAGACGCCTGGGCCTTGCGCGCCGACGTGATGCAGGCCGCGGCGGTGGACGGCATGGTGGCGCAAGTCCTCCAGGAAGCGGGGCGTATCGACGTCGTGGTCAACAATGCGCTGCGCCCCTATCGTTTCGATCCCGACCAGCGGCGCCGCTTCCAGGAGCTGGACTGGCCCGCCTACCGCGAACAATTCGACGGCGCGGTGCAAAGCGCCTGCAATGTATGCCGGGCGGTGCTGCCGCACATGCGCCAGCGCGCCAGCGGCAGCATCGTGAACATTGCCAGCGACTTGGCGGAACACCCCATCGTGCCCTATCATGACTATGCCACGGCCAAGGCCGCGCTGGTGGGCTTCAGCCGCCATCTGGCGGCTGAAATGGGGCCCTCGGGCATACGGGTCAACTGCGTGGCGCCCGGCCTGGTCTGGCCCACTGATGCGAGCCGCGGGACACGGGAGTCGCTGCGCCAGCAACTGGCGGCCCAGACGCCGCTGCGCCGCATCGCCACCCCCGAAGACGTGACAGGCCCGGTGCTGTTCCTGGCCTCCGACTGGAGCGGTTTCATGACGGGCCAGGTGCTGTATGTGGATGGCGGGCTGGTGATGCGCTGATCTTGAATGCCTGACGCGCGATCGAAACGGATTTCGGCAACGGCGCGGTGCGCGACGACACGCAAATCAATGAGCACATCGCATTAAGACCAGCCCGCGTCATGCGGGCAGGACGACGCGGTCAAAGGCGCCCATGCGTCTCACTTTCTGGACAGCTCGGTAATGCGCTGCACGTTGGCGATATCCGCCAGCTTCCAGCATTCGGCGATCAGCTGCCCGGTTTGCCCGGCCCCGAGTATGGCGTCGGACATGCCCCGGAATTTGTTTTCGAGATCCTGGTCGGTCATCGGGCGCTGCAAAGAACCAATGGCGTGCTCCACGTGCACGTGCACGCTGCTGCCGTCCTTCAAGGTGGCGACGGCGTCGACGCTGGCTTCGCTGATCGCGCTGTCGACCGTGGCCACGACCTTGTCGCGCACGGCGACCACGTCAGGACGCGTGACGATGTCGTCGGCATATTCCTGCTCCGAAGCCTGGCCGAAGATCAGCCCGGCGGCGCATCCGTGGTAGACGCTGAACTTGCCCTGCAAGCCGTCGGTGGGCGTTTTCTTGCCGGTCAGCTCGAGCACCAGCGCATGCACCTTCAGATCGATGCGGACCAGGTTCTCCGGCGTCACGCCCTTTTGGCGCAGTTGGACGCAGGCGTCGATGCTGGGATGAATCACGATGCCGCAGGCAAACGGCTTATAGGAATTGAATGAAATCTCGAAACGCTCGCCCAGCTCGTCGGTGATTTCGTTCCAGTCGTACTTGGTCGATACGACCTGCGCGAATCCGCGGGGGGCTTCGATAGCCCGGCTGCTGGATGTGAACCCTTCCTTCGCCAGCAAGGCCGCCATGAGGCCCGCCTGCGCCGCCGCGCCGGGGTGGAACGGCTTGGTCATCGTGCCGAACTGTTCCCTGAGCCCGACAGGCTGCGAAGCCGCTATGCCCAGCGCCATGACGGTCTGCTCGACGCCCAGGCCCAGCAGGCGCGCGCAGGCCGCGGCGGCGCCCAGGCCGCCCGTGGTGCCGGTGATATGCCAGCCGCGATCGTAGTGATCCGGATAAATCATGTTGCCGACGCGGCAGGAGACATCAATGCCGATGATCAGGGCATCGATCAGTTGGCGGCCGCTGGCCCCCGTATGCTCGGCCAGGGCCAGCAAGGCGGAGCATACCGGGCCGGCCGGATGGATGATGGTCTTCAGGTGCGTATCGTCGAAATCGAAGGTGTGGGAGGTAATGCCGTTGATCAGCGCCGCGCCGGCGATGTCCACCTTTTCCTTGCGCCCCAGCACGGTGGCCTGGGCCGAGGGCTCGAGCACCTGGACGGCGGCCAGCGCGGCCTGGCCGGCTTCATGCTGCGAAGCGCCTATGGCGCAACCCAGCCAGTTCATGAAAGTGCGGTGCGCTTCGTGCTCGACCTCGGCGCTCCATCCCTGCGAGGGGTGATTGACGATATATTCCGCCAGTATCCTGGTAACCGGAGGGGCATTGCGGTCGGCGTCGACCTGTGTATTGCGGGCCATAAATTTCATTCATCCAAAAAAAAAGCGTCAACTATTCAAATAAAAAGCTCGGCTGTTCAAGCCGTCAAATTGATGTTCTGTTCTTTGGCCAGCTTGGTCCAGCGCTCCAGGTCGAGCTTGGCGTAATCGGCGAATTCCGCGGAAGTCATGGGCATGGGCTCGATGGCTTCGATTTCCAGTTGCTTGGCGAGGTCGGGCAGAACCAGCACCTTGTTCAGGCTGTCATTCAGGACCTTCACGACGTCCTTGTCCATTCCCGCCGGACCCGACACGCCGTACCACTGCAGGACATCGTCAAAGCCCTTTATGCCCAGCTCTTCGAACGTGGGCACATCCTTGAAGCGGGGGTTGCGCGTCTTGCCCGTCACGGCGATGGCCCTGACCGTCTGGGATTTCAGGTGAGGCACGGCGGCGGCAAGCCCGGGAAACATGGCCTGGGTCTGGCCGGCGATCAAATCGGTAAACGCGGGCGACACGCCCTTGTAGGCAATGTGCACCATGTTCGAGCCCACCCGCTGCTTGAGCAGCTCCATCAGCAAGTGAGTAAGGGAACCGGCGCCCGCCGAACCATAGTTGGTGTTCCCATCGTTCTTTTTCGAATAGGCGATGAAGTCCTGCAGATTATGGATGGGCAGCTTCGAGTTGACTACCAGCACATTCGGCGTGCCGCCTATCATGCCCACCGGGGTGAAGTCGCGTATCGGATCGTAGGGGACATGGCGGGTGGCCGGGCTGGTGGCAAGCGTTGCCACATACCCTTGCATCAGCACATAGCCATCCGGCTGGGAGCGCGCCGTCTTCTGGCAGGCGATGATGCCCCCGCCTCCGCCCTGGTTGTCCACGATGAATGTCTGCCCCAGTTCCTTGCCCCAGGCGTTGGTCACCGCCCTGCCGACGAAATCGCTGCCTCCGCCGGGCGCGACCGGCACGATATAGGTGATTGCGTGAGAGGGGTATTTTGATTGGGCGGAGGATATCTGCGGCATGCCCAGCAAGGCAGCGCTGCCCAGTAAGAAAGAACGGCGTTTCATCTTGATTGTCTCCTGGATGTTGAAGGGTCGCTAAGTTTTCTTGTGCCAGCCGCCTTGCGGGCTAGTCGTCGCCGGAAAGCCGGCCATGCGCATTGATGACATGGTGGCTCAGCAGCTCGGCGCAGTAATCCGCATGCGCGATCGTTTCGGAATCGCGCAAGGCTTTGACGATCTGCTTGTGTTCCTCGTTGGATCGCTGCCGATGTGATGAAGTCGAAAGATTCGTCAACCGCGACAAATGCAGTTTCTGGATGACTTCGCGATAAGCCTTGGCGATTTCCTTGTTGCCGGCATAGTCGATAAACAGCCAGTGAAAGCGCAGATTCTCGCGGTAATAGGCCTGCGGATTGTCCTCCGCGTCCGCGGCGTCCATGGCCTGGGTGCAGGCTTCCAGGTCCTGCACCAGCATTTGCCGCCGTTCGGCGGGCAGGTGCGAAGCCATCCGGCCGGCATGGCTGTCCAGCAGAGCGCGGAATTCATAGAGGTCGCGCACCTCGGCGTCGGTCAGTTCGCGCACGTACACGCCGAAGTGCTTTCTGGAAACCACCAGGCCGGAGCTTTCCAGCGCCCGCAGGGCTTCGCGCACCGGCACGCGCGACACTTTGAGCTGTTCGACCAGTTCCGATTCCCTCAAGACCTGGCCGGGCGCAAAAGCTCCCGACAGGATCTGGCTCAGCAACTGGTCCCGCACCAGCTTGCCCAGCGAGGTATTTTTGATTTCGTCGAAATCGTTCTGTGCGACTTCGTTGAATAGCCAGTCCATTTCCGAGCCTAGATTTATTGAGTCGTATAATTGTATACGATTCTGCGGAAACAGAGAAACCCGTCCGCAGTCCTCTGCTTATCCGGGCGCGTGGCGGCGCATGCGCCACAGCGCCACGCCGAAGATCAGCAGTCCGCCCAGCGCCAGGGCCGCGCCTACCCAGCCTGTGGAAGTCCAGCCATAGCCCCCGGCGATGGCCAGGCCGCCCAGCCAGGCGCCCAGCGCGTTGGCCATATTGAACGCAGAATGATTCAGCGAAGCGGCCAGGGTTTGCGCATGGGGAGCGGCATCCATCAAGCGTATCTGCAGCGGCGGGCCGATCGCGACGCCGCTGCCTATGAGCAGCATGCTGAACATGGCCGTCCATGGATGGCCCGCCGCGAACGGAAACAGCGCCAGCACCAGTATGTTCCAGACCAGCAGCACGCCGATGGCCGGCATCAGGGCCTGGTCGGCCAGCCATCCGCCAACCATATTGCCTATGATCATGCCCACCCCGACGAAGGACAGCGCGAATGGCACCCACACCGGCGCCACGCCGGACACCTCCGTCAGCGTGGGCGCAATGTAACTGACCACGCTGAACAAGCCGCCAAAGCCTATTGCCCCTATGCCCAGCGTCAGCCATACCTGTTCCAGCCGCAGCGCGCTCAGCTCGCGCATCGGGCTGTTCAGGCGCGACGCGGGCGTGTCCGGCAGGATGCCGCGCAGCAGCGCCATGGTGAGCAATCCTGTCGCGCCGACGGCGGCGAAAGCGGCCCGCCAGCTCGTAGCCTGGCCAAGCCAGACCGCCAGCGGATTGCCGATCAGCACGGCCACGGTCAAGCCCAGCAGGACGCGGCCCACGGCCTGCCCGCGCCGGGAGGGCTCGGCCATGGCCGCCGCCACCAGCGCCGCCACGCCGAAATAGGCGCCGTGCGGCATGCCGCTCAAGAAGCGGAACAGCATGACCGAGCCATAGGACGGCGCCAGCGCGCTGGCGAAATTTCCCGCCGCGAACACCCCCATCAGCAGAATCAGCAGCAGACGGCGCGGCAGCCTGGCGGCGATGACCGAAATCAGCGGAGCGCCTATCACCACGCCCAGGGCATAGGCGCTGATCAGATGCCCGACTTCGGGCGCGCTGAGGTCCAGATCGGCGGCGATATCGGGCAGCAGGCCCATGATGGCGAATTCGCCCGTGCCTATCCCGAAGCCGCCGACAGCCAGGGACAGCTCGGCCGCGATGCGGCGGCCGGTGGAAACGGGGCGGGCGTGGCCCGCGGCGCGCGCAGACATGGATGCGGGGATGGTGGCCTGAAGACTACAGGCCGCGCACCGCGGCCAGGAATTGCCTGATCTTCTGCGGACACTTGTCGCCTGGCGCCGCTTCCACGCCGCTGCTGACATCCACGGCATAGGGCCGCGTGGCCATGATGGCGGCGGCCACCGTATCGGGCAAGAGGCCGCCGGACAGCACCATCGGGCGGCTGTCGCCGGCCTCCTGCACCAGCCGCAGGAGGGAGGGATCTAGCCTGCGGCCGCTGCCGCCGTAACCCTCGCTGTAGCTGTCGAACAGCCAGGCGCTGGCCGACTGGTAGCGCCGGCATGCCTGCAGAAGGCCTTCGGGCGTATCCAGCCCTGGGGCGCCCACGCGGAATGCCCGCATATACCTGTGGTTGAAGCTTTCGCAATATTGCGGCGACTCGTCGCCGTGGAACTGCAGGAGCTCGGGCCGCAGCTGATCGATGGCTTCTTGCACTTCGTGTTCCGGGGCATTGACGAACAAGGTGACGGCGTTGACGAAAGCCGGCACGGCGGCGCGCAGCAGGCGCGCCTGCTGCAGCGATACGGCGCGCGCGCTCTTGGCGTACAGCACCAGCCCGACAGCGTCAGCGCCCGCCTGCACGGCCGCATGAATATCTTCGAGGCGGGTCAGGCCGCAGATTTTGACGCGAGTGCGTGCTTGCAATTGAATATTCCTTATCTTTATCTATTTGAACGCGGCGCCAGGGTCGGCCGTACCCTCGCCACTGGAACCACCATCGTAGGAATCGGTTCCGTACACGTTGTCAGCGCCGAACCTGATGGTGGTGGGGTCCACCACCGGCGCATCATTCTTGTAATGCATGACCATGCCGGGAAACAGCATGACGGCCGCCACCATGGCGAGCTGTATGCCGATGAACGGCACCGAACCCCAGTAGATCTGCCCCGTGGTCACTTTGGATATGAGCTTGCCCGTGACACGGTCATGATAATCGTCCTTGGGCGCCACCGAGCGCAAATAGAACAGCGCGAAGCCAAAGGGCGGATGCATGAACGAGGTTTGCATATTGACCGCCAGCAGCACCCCGAACCAGATCAGGTCTATGCCCATTTTATCGGCTACCGGCCCCAGCAGGGGAATGATGATGAAAGCCAGCTCGAAGAAATCCAGGAAAAAGGCCAGGAAGAAGGTCAGCAGGCTGACCACGATGAGGAAGCCCCATTGCCCGCCGGGCAGCCCGCTGAGCAGGTGCTCGACCCAGATATCGCCGTTCACGCCGCGGAAGCTCAGGCTGAATACGGTCGAGCCCACCAGGATGAAGACCACGAAGCATGACAGCTTGGTGGTCGTGTCCATGGCCTGCCTGAGCAGGGGGAACGAAAAGCGGCCGCGCGACACGGCCATGACCAATGCGCCCACGGCGCCCATGGCGCCGCCCTCGGTCGGGGTGGCCACGCCGATGAAGATCGTGCCGAGCACCAGGAAAATCAGGAACAGCGGCGGGATCATCACGAAAGTGACCCGCTCGGCAATGTCGGACAGCAGCCCCAGACGCAAAGTCTTGTTCACCAGGGCAATGACGAGCGCGGTAATCCCCCAGCCGACGAGCATGATGACGACACGCTCGTCGACGGCCACCTGGGTGTGCTCGCTGAAATAATATTCGGAGCCGAAATAGGAGACGGCCGAAGCGATAAGGGTCAGCACGCCAAGCGAGCGCAGCCCGCGGCTGCCGTCCGGCTTGACATAGATGCGCGCCTCTTCGGGCAGGGCCGGCGCGCTGGCCGGCTTGAGCAGCGAAATGACCACGATATAAGCGATGTAGGCCAGCGCCAGCAGCAGGCCGGGCAGCATGGCGCCGCGGTACATATCGCCGATGGAACGACCGAGCTGGTCGGCAAGAATGATCAGCACCAGGGACGGCGGAATGATTTGCGACAGCGTGCCCGAGGCCGCGATCACCCCCGCGGCCAGCCGCCGGTCGTAGCCGTAGCGCAACATGATGGGCAGCGAAATCAGGCCCATGGAAATGACCGAGGCGGACACCACGCCGGTCGTGGCCGCCAGCATGGCGCCGACCAGGACGACGGCAATGGCCAGGCCGCCGCGTATCGGGCCGAACAATTGCCCGACGGTTTCAAGCAGATCTTCCGCCATTCCCGATCGTTCGAGTATCAGTCCCATCAAGGTAAAGAAGGGCACGGCCAGCAGCGTATCGTTGGCGACGATGCCGAAAATGCGTTGCGGCAATGCCTGGAACAAGGCGGGCTGCATCAGCCCCAGGTCTATGGCAACCAGGCCGTACAGGATGCCATTGGCGGCCAGCGAAAAGGCAACCGGAAAGCCCAGCAGCAGAAAAACGATCAGGTTGATGAACATGATCGGGGCCAGGTTATCGACAAAAAACTCCATGATCAACGGCCCCTGCTTATTGTGTTTTGAGCGGCATTGCGGGCATCCAGCTCGGCCTGCCTGAGGATTTCATCGGCCAGCTCTTCTTCGGCGCTTTTGCCGTGGGCGCGCGCCGTCGGGTCGGGGCAGGCCCCGATCAGGAAACCTATGCATTTGATGAGGTGGGACAGCCCCGCCAGGATCAGCAAGCCAAAGCCGACAGGTATCAACAGCTTGGCGGGCCAGCGTATCAGGCCGCCAGTATTGGACGAAAGCTCGTGCAGCACCAGCGATTCATAGAAGAACGGCAGGGAAAGCCAGAAAATGAGGAAGCACGCGGGAAAGAGGAAAAACAGCACGCCGAAGATCTCTATTTTTATTTGTGTGCGCTTGGAAAACTTTTGCGCGAGAACGTCTACCCGCACGTGCTCATTGCGCAAAAATGTATAGCCCGCGGCCAGCAGGAAGATCGCGCCGAACAGATACCACTGCAATTCCAGCCACGCATTGGAACTGGTATTGAACACCTTGCGTATGATGGCGTTGCTTGCGCTCACCAGCACCACGACGAGCGTCAGCCAGATAACGGCCTGCCCCACGCGCAGATTGATGTTGTCGATTATTTTTGATAAAGCGAGAAGAAATTTCATGAGTCCCACTCAGGAAGGTGACAATGACTCCGGACTAACAGCGGCGCGCCTGCTGCGCATTTTGCCGCGCAAAAGCTAACAAGTATAAACGATGGGTGTCTGATGGAAACGGCATGAATTCTATCCGATTCCAGGGCGCCTGGCTCTTGGTGTATGCCCAGGGTCAGCAGCCGGCCGGGTAAAAACCGAGGTGCGAGAACAGCGCCTTGTCGGCAGGCAGAACAGGCAGGCCGAACTCGGCGGGATAGTCCACTTTGGCCAGGTACAGGCCGTCGGGCGCGAACGTGGGAGCGGCCAGGCGGCGGTCGCGCTGCGCCAGCAAGGCTTCCATCCATGCGGGGGCCTGCCTGCCCTGCCCGACATACAGCAGAGCGCCCATCAGGTTGCGGACCATATGATGCAGGAAGGCGTTGGCCTTGAATGTGAACAGGAAGAAATCGCCGTAGCGCTGTATGTCCAGCGCCTGCAGAGTGCGCACGGGACTGGCGGCCTGGCATTGGGATGACCTGAAGCAGCTGAAATCATGCTCGCCGACCAGGAACCGCGCCGCCTCGCGCATGCTGGCCAGGTCCAGGGCATGGTATACCCAGCCGGCGCGGCCGTGCAGCATGGGCGAACGTACCCTGGAATTGCGGACCAGATAAAGGTAGGTGCGCGACACGGCGGAGAACCGGGCATGGAAGGTGTCGGGCACGGCTTGCGCCCATTGCACGGCAATGCTGTCGGGCAGCAGCGCATTGAGCCCGCGCACCCAGGATTCCATGCGCCGCTGCACGGCGGTGTCGATATGAACCACCTGGCCCAGCCCGTGCACTCCCGTATCGGTGCGCCCCGCGCAGATGGTGCCGACGGGCTGCGCCAGGAATTGCCCGAGCGCGGACTCCAGCCGGTCCTGCACGGTGCGGCCGCCGGTTTGCGTCTGCCATCCCTGCCAGGACGACCCGTCGTAGGCCACTCCCAAGGCCATGCGCGGCATGGCGCCTCAGCTCTTTTGCGTTTTCAGATCGTCCCGCGGCGGCTCTTCGAGATCGAAGTTGATCTGGTCGAGCTTTTCCTTGACCATGGCCTCTGTCACCAGGCCGCTGTGGTCGTCGTCGTGAGAGGCATTGGCCCGGCGCAATATCCAGGCGATGATCAGCACGATCAAAGCCAGCAAGCCGGTAATGACGCCCAGCATATGTTCTTGTATCCAGGACACGGTGTGTTCCGCCTTGTTTGAATTAGAGGGCATGGGCGGCGCGGCGTCGCCCGTCCGGCCAGCGCCGCTGGCAGCGGAGCCGCCACCTGATTTGCCTGCCGCACTCGCGCCAGCGCCCGATGCCGAAGCATTCCCCGCCGGGCTGCCCGCACCGGCTGCCGCGGCGCCCGGCGTGGCGGTATCGACGCCATCCACCGCTGCATCGTTCGACGTTGCGCCGTTTGAAGCCGCGCCGTTTGAAGCCGCCAAGCCCGACCCGTTGGCGGCTGCGGCATCGCCGGTGTTGCCGGCCCCTGCGTTGCCGCCAGCGTTGCCGGCCGCTGTGCTGCCGGCAGCCGCCCCGACGCCTGAGTCCACAGGCGCGCCAGCGCCGCTACCGCCCGCTGCGGCGCCTGGCGCGGCGCTTGCGCCAGAGCCCGCCGCGCCAGAAGCCGCGGAAGACGGCGCGTCGCTGCCGCCTGCGCCGCTGGCCATGCCGGGCAAGGATAGCCCGAGACCCTTTGCGCCATCGACAAGAAGATCCTTGGCTGCCTCGCCCTGCGATTGCAAAGCCTCGTTCAAATGCTTGACGTTCTGCTCCAGTTGCGAAACCCGCTGTTCCGAGTCCTGGATGCCTTTGCGGGTGGCCAGCCTATCGTCCGCCTGGACATCGGCGGACGATGCGCCGCCTTGCCCGTCCGCGCCAGTCCCGCTGGCCGCCGAGCCGCGGGCACTGCCGGCGGCTCCCGCGGCGCCCTGCGCATAGGCATCGCCAGAACCAGTAGCGCCCTGCGCATAGGCAATGCCTGAACCTCCACCGCCCTGCGCGTTGGCGCCGCCAGACCCCGCGGCCCCTTGCGCGGCACCCCGCTCATTGCCGGCGGCCTGGCCGCCCCTGTTTCTTGCGGTCTCGCCGCCGGACAGGCGCAATTGGTCGCGCGGGCCCGCGGCGGGCTCGGGGGCGTGGGGAGCGCCGGCCGAAGAAACCACGCCGCTGGCCGCGCCGCCTTCCTGCCCGACAACGGAAGCCTGGCCCGCGGCGCGCTGCCGGTACAGGGCGAAAGCCTGCGCCTGCCTCTGGAAAATCCGCCGCGCTTCACGGTCGGAAATGGCGGTAAGCCCGGCCATGTCCGGCATGGAAAGCGTCGCGCCGGCCTTGACCAGATTGACGTTGTCTTCGATGAAGGCCTGGGGGTTGGCGCGTTGCAGCGCGATCATCATCTGATAAATCGTGACGCCCGGCACGGCATGGCGCCTGGCGATGCGGAACATATTGTCGCCGCGCTTTACCCGAATGGCGGCCGCGGACGCATGGCCGCCGCTGGCTGGATTGCCCATAGCCGCGGCCGATGCGCCGGCCGCGGCGCCTTGTGGCGACGCGCCGGCGGACCTTATGGCGTCCTGGCTTGCGTGGGTGAGCAGGCTGACTTGATAGCGCTGCTGGCCGGACGCGGTGCGCACATCCAGCAGCAAGTCGGCCACCGGCTTGTCGAAGGGCTGATCCGAACGCACTTGTATGATCTTGCTGCCCGGAGCGAAACCATCGGCCAGCCGGGTCTGCAGGCTGGCCAGGTCGACGGGCGGTATCAGGCCGGCCTGCAACCACGCCGAAGCTGGCGCGGCGCTGACCGAAATCGAACGCAAGTCGTCGGCGCTGAGTTGGGTTACCGGCACATCGATGCGCAAGGGCTGGCCCAGCGCGGAGACGATGCGCGAATGCCCGAAGCTTGCCGCATGCGCCGTCGAGCACATCAGCAGTGCCGCCGCCAGTGCCCCGACCAAAGGTTTAGTATTTGAGACTAACGCAGCAGACGACGACACACAGCGGGACATACGCATTTTTATAATTCACCCAAAGTAATTCGCAACATTCGGCGCAGCGGTTCCGCCGCCCCCCATAATAGCTGATCGCCCACCGTAAAAGCGCTTAAATATTCCGGCCCCATTGACATCTTGCGCAGGCGGCCCACCGGGATGTCCAGAGTGCCAGTCACCGCGACGGGCGTCAACTGCCGCATGGTGATGTCGCGCTCGTTGGGAATGACCTTGGCCCATTTGGAGCCCTCGCGCAACATGCCGGCGATTTCATCCAGCGGCACATCGCGCTTGAGCTTGATGGTCAGGGCCTGGCTGTGGCAGCGCATGGCGCCGATGCGCACGCACAGGCCGTCAATGGGCGTAGGGGCGCTGCCGAATGCTTCGCCGCGACCGAGTATCTTGTTGGTCTCGGCCTCGGCTTTCCATTCTTCGCGCGACATGCCATTGCCGAGATCCTTGTCTATCCAGGGGATGAGGTTGCCGCCCAGCGGCACGCCGAAATGATCGCGCGGAAGCTCGGGGTCCTGCTGGGCCTGCAATACGCCGCGGTCGATATCCAGGATGGCCGATGCGGGGTCGTCCAGCTGCAGCTTGACCGCGGCGTTGAGCAGGCCGAACTGGGTCAGCAGTTCGCGCATGTGCTGGGCGCCGCCGCCCGAGGCCGCCTGGTAAGTCATGCTGGTCATCCACTCGATCAGGTCGTTGTTGAACAGGCCGGCCAGACCCATCAGCATGCAGCTGACCGTGCAATTGCCGCCTATGAAGTTCTTCACGCCGCGCTGCAAGGCGGCATCGATGACCGGGCGGTTGACGGGGTCGAGCACGATGATGGCGTCGTCAGCCATGCGCAAAGTGCTGGCGGCGTCTATCCAGACGCCATCCCAGCCGGCGGCGCGCAATTTCGGGTAGACGGCCGAGGTGTAGTCGCCCCCTTGGGCGGTGAGGATGATAGGCAGTTTTTTCAGGGCGTCGATGTCGTAGGCGTCCTGCAGGAGGCCGGCGCCATCGGCCCAGGCCGGAGCGGCGGCGCCTGTATTGCTGGTAGAAAAAAATACCGGCTGGAACAGGGAAAAGTCGCCCTCGTCGCGCATGCGCTGCATGAGGACCGAACCCACCATGCCGCGCCACCCTACCAAACCCACTACTTGGTTCATGTTGCTGTCACTCTAAAAAGATAAAAATCGGTTCTGAAACATTATTTTAATGCTTTCAGGACGGCATCACCCATTTCGCTGGTCGAGACCCTGGTCGTGCCGTCCTCGTGGATGTCGGCCGTGCGCAGGCCTTGCTCGAGAACCGCCTGGACAGCGGTCTCGATGCGGTCGGCCTGCCCCGCTTCGTTCAGGGAATAGCGCAGCAGCATGGCCGCCGACAGGATCGTCGCCAGCGGATTGGCGATGTTCTGGCCGGCGATGTCGGGGGCCGAGCCATGGCTGGGCTCGTACAGGCCTTGATTGGACGCATTCAGGGAAGCCGACGGCAGCATGCCGATGGAGCCGGTCAGCATGGCGGCTTCATCGGAAAGGATGTCGCCGAACAGGTTGCCGGTGACGATCACGTCGAAGGCCTTGGGCGCGCGCACCAGTTGCATGGCGGCGTTGTCCACATACATGTGCGACAGTTCGACATCGGGATATTCGCGCGCCACCGTTATCATGATGTCGCGCCAGAACTGGGATGTTTCCAGCACGTTGGCCTTGTCCACGCTGCACAGTTTCTTGCCGCGCTTGCGCGCCGCCTGGAAGCCCACGTGGGCGATGCGCCGCACTTCCGATTCGGCGTAATGCATGGTGTCGAAGCCCTGGCGCTCGCCCTTGAAGGGGCCGTCCTCGATATCGCGCACGCCGCGCGGCTGGCCGAAGTAGATATCGCCGGTCAGTTCGCGCACGATGAGAATATTCAGGCCGGACACCACTTCAGGCTTGAGCGAGGAGGCATTGGCCAATTGCGGATACAGGATGGCGGGACGCAGGTTGGCAAACAGGCCCAAGGCCTTGCGCAGGCCCAGTATGGCCTGCTCGGGCCGGAATTCGCGCGGCAGCGCGTCGTACTTCCAGTCGCCCACGGCGCCAAACAGGATGGCGGCGGAATTCCTGGCCAGCTCCAGAGTGGCCGGCGGCAAGGGATGCTCGTGCGCGTCGAAAGCCGCGCCGCCCACCGGCGCGCTGCGCAAATCCAGGTCCATGCCCAGCGCGCCGAGCACCCGCAGGGCTTGTTCGATGATCTCGGGGCCGATCCCATCGCCCGGCAATACAGCAATCTTGTGACTCATTATTTTATTTCCTAAACATGTTGGCCATACACAACAGAAAAAAGGGCTGCGTCGCCGCGGCCCTTAGGGATGGAGCTTTGGATCCACAGCTCCAAAGCAGATGCGCTATGCGATGGGATGCGCTTCCAGCCAGGGGTGGCGCGCCAGCCTTTCGGCCTCGAAAGCGTGGATCGCATCGGATTTCTGCAGCGTCAGCGCGATCTCGTCCAGGCCGTTGATCAGACAATGCTTGCGAAACGGCTCGATGTCAAAGGCCAGTTCGCGGTCGTCCTGGGTGATGACGACCTGGCGTTCGAGGTCGATGCGCAGCTTGTAGCCGACAAAAGCCTTGACCTCGTCGAACAGGCGGGCGATCTGCAGCTCGGGCAGGATAATCGGCAAGAGCCCGTTCTTAAAGCTGTTGTTGAAGAAAATATCGGCATAGGACGGCGCGATAATGGCGCGGAAGCCATATTGCGACAAGGCCCAGGGGGCGTGTTCGCGGCTGGAGCCGCAGCCGAAATTCTTGCGCGCCAACAGAATCGAAGCGCCCTGGTAGCGCGGCTGGTTCAGCAGGAAATCCGGGTTCAGCGGACGCTTGCTGTTGTCCATGCCCGGCTCGCCGTGGTCCAGATAGCGCAGCTCGTCGAACAGGTTGGCGCCAAAGCCCGTGCGCTTGATGGACTTGAGGAACTGTTTGGGTATGATCAGGTCGGTATCGACATTTTCGCGATCGAGCGGCGCTACCAGGCCATGATGGGTCGTGAATGCTTGCATGATGGCTTCCTATCGAAAATTTCGTACGTCAACAAAATGGCCGGCGATCGCGGCGGCCGCGGCCATCGCCGGGCTGACCAGATGAGTGCGCCCGCCCTGCCCCTGGCGGCCTTCGAAGTTGCGGTTGGAAGTGGATGCGCAGCGCTCGCCCGGTTCGAGGCGGTCGGCGTTCATGGCCAGGCACATGGAACAGCCGGGCTCGCGCCATTCGAAGCCGGCGTCGAGGAAGATCTTGTCCAGCCCTTCCTGTTCGGCCTGCAGCTTGACCAGGCCCGAGCCCGGCACCACCATGGCCTGCTTGACCGACGCCGCCACCCGCCTGCCGCGCGCCACGCTGGCCGCGGCGCGCAGGTCTTCGATACGGGCATTGGTACAGGAGCCGATGAAGATGCGGTCGACCGGGATGTCCACCAGCGGCGTATTGGGCTTGAGGCCCATATACTGCAAGGCCCGCTCCATGCCGTTGCGGCGCACGTCGTCTTTTTCCTTGTCGGGATCGGGCACGCGGGCATCCACCGAGAGCACCATTTCAGGCGACGTGCCCCAGGTGACCTGCGGCATCACTTCGCGCGCGTTGATCTCGACCACGCGGTCGAACTTGGCGCCGTCGTCGCTGTGCAGCGTGCGCCAGTACTGGACCGCCTGGTCCCACAAGGCGCCGGAGGGCGCATAGGGACGGCCGCGGAAATAATCAATGGTTTTCTGGTCCACAGCCACCATGCCGGAACGCGCGCCGGCTTCGATCGCCATATTGCATACCGTCATGCGGCCTTCCACCGACAAGGCGCGTATCGTGCTGCCGCCGAATTCAATGGCGTAGCCGGTGCCGCCCGCCGTGCCTATCTTGCCGATGATGTAGAGAACCAGGTCCTTGGCGGTGCAGCCGAACGGCAGCTCGCCCTCGACCTTGATCAGGAGGCTCTTGTTCTTCTTCATGAGCAGGGTCTGGGTGGCCAGGACGTGCTCCACTTCGGAGGTGCCGATGCCGAACGCCAGGGTGCCCAGCGCCCCGTGCGTGCTGGTATGCGAGTCCCCGCAGACCACGGTCATGCCGGGCAAGGTGGCGCCCTGCTCCGGCCCGATGATGTGCACAATGCCCTGGCGCCTGTCGTTCATGCGGAATTCGGTGATGCCGTATTTTTCGCAGTTATCGTCCAGCGTATCGACCTGCAGGCGCGAAATCGGGTCGGTGATGCCCTGCGCGCGCGCGGTGGTGGGCACATTGTGGTCGGCCACCGCCAGGTTGGCGCTGACGCGCCAGGGCTTGCGGCCCGCCAACGCAAGGCCTTCAAAAGCTTGGGGGCTGGTGACTTCATGCACCAGGTGGCGATCGATATACAGCAAACAGGTGCCGTCGGCCTCTTGATGCACAACATGTGCATGCCAGAGTTTGTCGTACAGGGTTTGGGCCATGATATTGCTCTTTGAGAAGGAAAAAAGAAGCTCCATGTCATTATGCCACTGTACAAACCTGGTACAAGACTAGTGCGTATACTGGTATGGAAAGTGCCAGGATGGCTTTTCCACTCTTTCAGCCGCCAAGCAGCCCCGCGTCCTTGAGGCGCGTCACCGCAAGCCGGAAGGCCCGCGCGTTGGCGGCGACATCCATGCTCGCCATGCCCGCCTTGTATAACGCCGAGCCCAGGCCGAAACCGTTGGCGCCCGCGCGCAGATAGCCTTCCATATTGTCGGGAGTGATGCCGCCCACGGGCAGCAGCCTATGCCTGGACGGCACGACCGCCCGCCAGGCCTTGACGACCGCCGGGGCGATCTGTTCGGCGGGGTAAAGCTTCAGGGCATCGGCGCCATTGGCCAATGCAGCGAAGGCCTCGGTGGGAGTGGCCACGCCTGGCACGCACAGCAGCCCGGATTGCTTGGCCTGGCGCACCACGGCGGGGTCGCTGTGCGGCATCAGGATCAGTTGTCCGCCCGCCTGCGCCACCGCCCGCACATCGTCGGGCGACATGACGGTGCCCGCGCCCACGAGCTGGTCCGGAAACCTTTTGGCGAGCAGCTCGATGCTGGCCAGCGGCTGCGGCGAGTTCAGCGGCACTTCCAGGATCCCGAAGCCGGCATTGACGACCTCTTCGGCGATGGCAACGGCCTCTTGCGGCGTGACGCCGCGCAGGATGGCGATCAGGGGGAACTTGTCCAGAAAGGGTTCGATATGCATTGATTTTCCAATAGTGTTCAAGAGATCAGGGCGCGTTCGCGGGCAATCGCGAGCATGCCGCGAAAGCTGGCCTGCCGCACGCAGTCCGAGCTGCCGATGCCGAAGACCGACAGGGCCGCGTGGTAGCGCTGGAACAGGTCCGGGCTGCATACCAGGTGGACCTGCCGCGGCATCGAGCCGCCGAGCAAGGACAGCGCTTCGCGGATTTCCTCCCCGATCACCAGCCCCGATAGATAGTCGGATTGCAATTCCTCGGGCAAGGTCCCGAAAAGGCCTTGCGCGCGAACCGAGAACAGGCGATGCAGCAGCGTCCCGCCGGCGGCCGCGGCGCATGCCGCGAGAAAGCTGTCGCGCGCCGCGGACCAGGGCGTCGCGTCTTTGGCCGGCATGGTGCGCGACAGGATCGAGTGCTGGCGCAGCAAGGCGAAGACCTCGCCCGTCATGAAGGTATGAAAGCGCAATACCCGGCGGTTTTCCACCACCGCCCATTTGCTGTGGGTGCCGGGCAGCACGAATATGCCGTCATCCACGCCCAGCGCGTCCAGGGCGCCGAAAATCTGCACTTCTTCGCCGCGCATCACATCGGGCGCGCCATCCGCGTGCCGCGTGGCCAGTCCGGGAACGAAACCCAGCGACAGGCCCGCGTCATCCAGCCAGGCCAGGCCCGCGCCCAGCTCGGCGAAACCGGCCGGGCACGCCACATAGGGCGCTTCGCGCCAGCCCTGGCGGCTGCCTATCATGCCGGCCGCCAGCACCGCGGCCCGCGGGTAGTCCCGCAGCCAGCCACCGGCCAGGCTGTCGAACACGGCGCGAAAACCCCGGCCGGCGGCCGACATGATGCCGTCGGCCGTATCGGCCTCGCGCAGTACCTCGCCATGCGCGTCCATCAAGGCGCCCCGCAACGATGAAGTTCCCCAGTCCAGTGCGATCAAGTGCGTTGCGGCAGACATTTCAAGCGATATCCTTTATTCATAGCGGTTCAGATCCATGGCGGCCGACAAACCGGCCTGCCCGCGCGGGCAGGCCTTTTTCCCGGCCGGTAAAGCTCAGGCAGCCGTTGACCCACACCTGCTCGATACCGTCGCTGAACTGGACCGGATCGGCATAGGTGGCGCGGTCGCGCACCTTGTCCGGGTCGATGACGACGATATCGGCGAAAAAGCCCGGCTTCACATAGCCCCGCCCGCCCAGCCCCAGGCGGCTGGCCGACATGCCCGTCATTTTATGTATTGCCTGTTCCAGCGCAAGCGTGCCTTTCACCCGCCAGTACTGATCCAGGACGCGCGGGAAGGCGCCCCACAGGCGCGGATGCGGACGCTTGTCGTGGGGCAGGCCATCGGAGCCTATCATGGACAGGGGGTGGCAGACCACCCGGTCGACGTCATCCTGGCGCATCTGGAAATAGCAGGCTCCGCCCGGCTGCAGGCGCTGGCAGGCCTGGGCCTGGGAAACGCCCCACAAGGCGGCAATGTCCTTGAGATAGCGCCCCGCCATTTCGGGGTGCGCTTCGCTGCCGGTGATCAGGATGTCGATCACGCCATCGACCAGGTCTTCCCTGAGCACGGTGGAGCCCGCCGTGTAGGGATAGACATCCATGCTGATGGGTTGCTGCAAGGCGAGCTTTTCAATGAGCGGCAAGGTTTCGGCGGTGCGGCCCCAGTTCGCGGGGCCGGCGCACTTGTGATGCGACAGCACCAGGGGCGCGCCCGCCTGCCTGGCGGTCAGGGCGGCCTCTTCGATGGCCTCGACGATGCCACGCAGCTCGTCCCTGATATGCGTGGAATACACTCCGCCGTGCCGGGCAACGACTTTGACCAGGGACGTCAGTTCTTCCTGGTTGGCGGCGTAGGCCGGGCGATAGAACACGCCCGACGACATGCCGAGCGCGCCTTCGCGCATGGCCTCGTCCAGTATCCGGCTCATGGCCGCTATTTCCCCAGGCGCGGCCGGCGCCTCCAGATCCGGCATGACCTGCATGCGCAGGGTCGTGTGGCCGATCAGGGCGGCGACATTCACGCCGGGCCGCGCCTGGTCGACCGCCTGGCGATAAGCGCGCAGGCAATCGAAGCGGAATTGCTGCCTGCCCAGCAGCGACAGCGGCGCCGGCGGCTCGCCGGTCACCATGGGAACCAGCGAAATGCCGCAATTGCCGGCGACCACGGTGGTAATGCCTTGCGATAATTTCGGCAGCATGTCGGGATGATCCAGGACCACGGCGTCGTCATGGGTGTGCACATCGATGAAGCCGGGCGCGACGACCATGCCGGTGCAGTCATGGATGGCGGGCCGCCGGGCGCCCGGGGAATCCGCCAGGCCCGCCGGAGCGACGCCCGGCGGCTGCACCGCCAGGATCTTCTCGCCCTGGATCCAGACATCGGCCCGCAGCGCGTCGGCCAGGGAACCGTCGCATAGCCTGCCGTTGCTCAATACTGTTATCGCCTGACTCATCGCTTCAACCCCAAACACCTGTATCCCCGCGCTTAAACTTAAATATTCGTATGCAAGACACTGTCCACTCCATGCTGCTCGAGCACGTCCTTGAACAGCTTGAGCTTCTTGATGGTGCCCGGGCCCAGGTTCTGGGCGACGCGCACCGCCAGTATTTCGATGACCAGCAGGTGCGCCAGATAGGCTTCGGTGCTGACGCGCATGATCGCGTCCTGCGGCACCGACACGGCAATGGTCAAATGGGCCTGCTCGGCCAGCGGCGTGCCGGCTTGCGTCAAAGCGACCACGGTCGCCCCGCGGCTTTTGGCCACCTGCGCGGCCTCCAGGGCGAAAGGCATGCTGCCCACGTGGGAAATGACGAAGGCGATGCCGTTTTCATCCAGGGAGCTGGCCGAGATCAATTGCTGATGAGGATCGGAGAAGGCATTCGCGTTGATGCCCAGGCGGAACAGGCGCGTCTGCAATTCCTGGGACATGAACGCGGACGTGGAGCCGACCGAATAGGAATCCACGCGCGAGGCGTGGGCGATCTTCCGCGCCACGGTATCGAGCAGTTCGATGTCCAGCTGGCGCTCCAGCGCGGCCAGCGAGGATATCGCGCTCTGCACGATCTTGGCCGCCACCTCGGGCGCGGCGTCATTGAACGAGACGCTGCGATGGAGCTGGTGATTCGACACAGCCAGGTCCTGCGCCAGGGCCAGCATGAAATCGCGGAAGCCGTCGTAGCCGAAATTGCGGCAGGCGCGGATGACCGAAGGCATGGAGACGCCCGCCTCCCGGGCGATCTGCTCTATCGTGCTGTTCACGATCGCCGCCGGGTCCTTGAGCATGGCCCGCAACACGCGCTGCTGCGCCTTGGGAACGAGCTCCAGGGATTCCTGGAGCCGGCGCAACAAGCCGGCGGATGAAGAATTCATTGCCATCGAATATCCTAGAAACGGGTGCTTACGGCTGAAACCACGACGCCCGTTTCGGAAATAATGGGCAGCCATGTCCATTTGTCGAAGGTGGTGCATGGATGCGATATCCCCAGCACGACCCTGTCGCCCACTTCGGGCGGCGCGGCGCCGTCCGCAAAGCGCAAATAGGCATGCTGGTCGTTGAGCGCGGCGATGCGCCAGCCCGCGGGAGCCGCCTGCCGCTCCAAGCTGCCTTTGGGGGCATGGTGGGTGACCACCGGCAAAGACAGATCGTAGGACACATCGCGCTTGCCGCAAGTCAGGATGGCCAGGCCCGGCTCGGGCACGGACTGCACCATGGTCCAGACTTCCAGCGCGGGCAGCAGGCTGTCCTTCAGGCCCTGGCGCTGCTCGACATTGCGCAGCATTCTGGAATAGAAATCATGGTCCTGCGTAATATAGCAGCCCGAGCGCAGAATGCCCTCCACGGTTTTAGACAGCGCCAGCTTGAGCCCCGGCACCACCAGGTCGAACACCGCCGAGCCGCCCGCGCTGATGATGATCTGCCCGCCTTCGAAAAGCCCGCGCCTGTCGCATTCCCTGGCAATTTCCTCGACCCTGGCCATCAAGGCCCCGACCTCTTTGCTGTCGTGCTCGGTCTGGCAATGCGCCAGCCCTCCCTCGTAGCACTCCAGGCCGCCCAGGACCAGGCTGGCGCACCCATTGATGCGTTCGGCCAGCGCCAGCGCCTGGGCCGGAGTCCGGGCACCGGTCCTTTGGCCCTCTATGCCGATCTCAAGCAGGCAGTCGAAGCGCCGCGCGCTGGAGCGGCGCAGCGCCCAGGATTCAGTCAATTCCACCTGGGCGATGGAGTCGACCAGGAACCATATGCGCAACTGCGCATCCCGCGCGAGCATATGGGCCAAGGCGTCGAGGTCGGCGTCGCCCACCACCTGGTTGGCGATGATCACGCGCCTGGCGCCGGCTTCCAGCCCGGCGTTGACCTGGAAGACCGTGGCGAAGGTCAGGCCCCAGGCCCCCAGGGCCAACTGGCGGCGAAACAGCTGCGGCGACATGGTCGTCTTGCCATGCGGGGCGATGAAGATGCCACGCTCTTCGGTGAACGCCTGCATCCAGCGCAGATTATGTTCGAGTTCGGCCTGCCTGATCACCGCCATGGGATAAGGCAAATCATCCTTGAACAGATTCCAGCCATAGCGGCCGACATCCTCGGCCGGACAAGACCCCGCGGCCAGCGGAAACCCTTTGAACCCGGCATCCAGCAAATTCTTCGATCTCATATTCGTTCACTTCCCCGGCTGTCTTGCGCCATTGCTTTATTCAAAAATTCTTCCAGCATGCCTGCCAATGGCCTTCGCTGTGTTCGCGCAAGCCCATATCGGCGTGGGCGCAGCGCGCCTCGGCGAGCGGGCAGCGCGTCCTGAACACACAGCCCGAAGGCGGGTCGGCGGGGCTGGGCAGATCGCCTTGCAGCGGCCGCAGCGGCCGGGACACCAGAGGATCGGGAACAGGCGAAGCCGCCAGCAAGGCCTGGGTGTAGGGGTGCAATGCCTGCGCGTAGAGCTTCGCAGTGGGCGCGATTTCCACTATACGCCCCAGGTATAGCACCACTACCCGGTCGCATAGATATTCAACCACATCCAGGTCGTGCGAGATCAGCAGCATGGTCAGGCCCAGCCTGTCCTTGATATCGCCCAGCAAATTGATCACCTGGGCCTGGATCGAGACATCGAGCGCCGACAAGGGCTCGTCGGCGATGATAAACCGCGGCTCGACGGCCAGCGCCCGGGCGATCCCGATGCGCTGCCGCTGGCCGCCGGAAAACTCGTGCGCGTAGCGCTCGGCGTGCTCTTCGTTCAGGCCGACTTGGCGCAATAATTCGCGGACCCTGGCCTGGCGCGCCGCGCCGCGCGCCAGGCCGTGAGCATCGAGCGCCTCGCCCAGGATCTGGCGCACCCGCATGCGCGGATTCAGGCTCGCATAAGGGTCCTGGAAAATCACCTGGATTTCGGAACGCAGAGGAAGGTACTGGCGCTGGCTGAGGCGGGCCAGGTCCACCGCGGCCGGCGCGCCGTGATACCACATCTGGCCGGCGCTCGGGTCGGTAAGGCGGCTGAGCATGCGCCCTATGGTGGTCTTGCCCGAACCCGACTCCCCCACCAGCCCGACGGTCTCGCCCTGGAAAATCGAGAAGCTGACATTGCTGACGGCCTGGACCGGCGCCCGCGGCGAGCCGAAATTCTTGCACAGCCCGCGGATATCCATCATCAGTTGCGGCGCGCTCATGGCAGGACTCCGTGGGCCTTGAAACAGCGCACCTGCCCGCCGCCATCGGCCAGGCGGGACAGCCCCGGCGCCGACGCATCGCATTGCCCGTCGGCCAGGGGGCAGCGCGGGCTGAACGCGCATCCTGGCGGCATATTGAAAGGGCTTGAAACCTGCCCTTCTATGGCGGCCAGCCTCAACCTGCCATAGGCGTCCCGCACATTGGCCTTCTTCGCCATGGCGGGCAGACAGTTGAGCAACGCCCGGGTATAAGGGTGGGCCGGGCTGGCGAACACGCGCCTGACGTCGCCGGTCTCGACTATCCTGCCCGCATACATGACCGCGACATCGCTGGCGTACTGCGCCACGACGCCCAGGTTGTGGGTAATGAACAGCACGCTCATGCCGCTTTCCTTTTGCAGGCGCCCTATCAGCGCCAGGATCTGCGCCTGTATCGTCACGTCGAGCGCGGTGGTGGGTTCGTCGGCGATCAGCAGCGTGGGCGTACAGGCCATGGCCAGGGCTATCATCACGCGCTGCCTCATGCCGCCGGAAAGCTCATGCGGATAAGCTTGGACGCGGCGCGCCGCGTCGGGTATTTCCACCAAGTCCAGCATGCGCCGCGCATGAGCCATCGCCTGCTTGCGGTCGTGGCCCAAATGCAGGCGCGTCGCCTCGGCAATCTGTTCCCCGACGGTGAGCAGCGGGTTCAAGCTCGTCATGGGCTCCTGGAAGATCATGGCCATCTCGTTGCCGCGCAAGGAGCGCAACTGGCGCGCCGGCAAATCGAGCAGGCTTACGCGTTCGCCATTGCGCCGCAGGAACATGGCCTTGCCGTCGACGCGCGGATGCGATGTCCTGGCGTGCAGGCCCATCAGGCTGAGGCTGGTGACGGATTTTCCCGACCCCGACTCGCCCACCAGCGCCAGCGTCGAGCCCGCCGGTATCGAAAAGGACACATCGGAGACGCTTTGCACGCGCCCGCGATCGGTCAGGAAGGAGGTCGACAGGGATTGCACTGCTATCCGCGGGCCATTGTCAGGGTAAGAAACCGTCATACCGCTATCCTGAGCTTGGGATCCAGCGAGTCGCGTATGCCATCGCCCACGATTTGCAAAGACAGGGAGGTCATCACTATGGCCAGGCCCGGATAGATGATGGTCCAGAATGCCTGGTCGGAATAATTCAGGCTGCCCACTATCATCGTGCCCCAGGTGGGAATCGACGGCGGCACGCCCACGCCCAGGAAAGACAGGCCGGCTTCGGCCAGAATGGCGTAGGCGAAGATGAAAGTCAGCTGCACCAGGATGGGCGAGACCAGGCCCGGCAGGATATGCAGGTACAGGATCTTCCAGGTCGGCGTGCCGATGGCCCGGGCCGCGTCCACATAGAGCAGGTCGCGCAATACCAGTGTCGAGGCGCGCGCTACCCGGGCCACCCTGGGCGTATAGACGATGACCAGCGCGAGCACCACGTTCCACAAGGAAGGCCCCAGAATGGCCACCAGGGCGATGCCCAGCAGGATATCGGGAAAGGCCATCATGGCGTCCACCACGCGCATGATGGGCGCATCGGCCCAGCGGAAATAGCCCGCGGCGATGCCGAGCGCGGTGCCGATGACCACGGCGCCGATGGCCGTGACCGCGCCTATGGTCAGCGAATAGCGTCCCCCGTAGGCCATGCGCAGGAATACGTCGCGCCCCAATTGATCCGTCCCGGCCCAGTTCGACCACGACGGGGCCTTGAGGCGCTGCATGATGGACACGGCGCTGGGATCCACATTGGATATCCACGAAACGCTTGCGGCGGCCACGATGACCGCCAGCAATATCAGCGTCGCGAGCAGCACCACCCGGCGGGCGAAATAGCGCCCCGCCAGGTATTTGAATCGGCTTGGGGATGGCGCGGCGGAAACACTCATGGAAATAGATGGCATCCTGGACAGGCAACAATAGAAACGCAATGAAAGGCGGCGCGGGCTTACTTGTGCAAGCGGATGCGCGGATCGATGACGGTATAGAGAAAGTCGATGAAAAAATTGATCAGCACATAAATGAAGGCCACCACCAGCAGCGCGCCCTGGATGACGGGATAGTCCCGGCGCAGCACCGCGCGCACCACCAGCCCGCCCACTCCCGGCAAATTGAAAACGGTCTCGGTCACCACCGTTCCGCCTATCATGAGCGCGGTGGTCAAGCCTATGACAGTCACAATGGGAATCAGGGCGTTCTTCATCACATGCCTGACCATGATGGCGGTTTCCGGCAGCCCCTTGGCCCTGGCGGTGCGCACATAGTCTTCGCCCAGGGTGTCGAGCATGGAGGCCCGCGTGAAGCGGATGATCAGGGCCGAGTTCAATACTCCGAGGACTATCGAAGGCAATGCCAGGTGGTACATGCGCTGCGCCAGGCCGGCGTCTGGCGGCCCGTATCCCGACGCGGGAAACCAGCCCATTTGCACGGCGAAGACGCGTATCAGGATCAGGCCCATCCAGAAACTGGGCACGCTGGCCGCCAGCATGGCCACGGCGCTGACCAGCTGGTCCGTCCGGGAGCCGCGCCAGACGGCCGCCAATGCGCCGCAGGGAACGCCTATCAGAGTCGCGATCGCGACCGAGAAAAAAGCCAGCAGCAGGGTCGGCTCGGCACGGCTCAGCAATACCTCGGCGACGGGCTGCTGCAGAAATATGGAAGTGCCCAGATTGCCATGCAGCACCTGCCTCAGCCAGATGAAAAACTGCGCCGGCAAGGGCTGATCGAGCCCGTACAGCGCCCTGACCTGGGCGATGTCGCTGGCCGTCGCCTGGTCGCCCAGGAGCACGGCTATCGGATCGCCCGAAGCCAGGTGCACCAGCGAAAAGACCAGCACGGCAACGATCAGCATCACCATGCAGGCGCCCAGCAGGCGCACCGACAGTATCTTTATAGCGGTCAGCATCGGGGCCCTTCGCTCAGCTCAGCGTGGTGTTCCAGAAGAAAGGCCAGGCGCCCGGCACGAAATTCCGCAGCTTGCTCGAGCGCGCGGACAGGCTGTTGAACTTGCCCAGCTCGATGAAGGGGACCTGGTCGTAAACCACCTCCTGCACGGCGCTCCACAGCGGCCCCCTCCTGGCCAGGTCCACTTCCTCGTTGAAGGCCTTCAGGCTGGCGGCCTTCTCGGGCGTGTCCCACCAGCCCGGCGCGTCGGACCCCAATTGCGGCGGCGAAAGCATGGGCTCCGGAAACAAGCCGGAATGAGTGATATAGATGTCCCACAGCTTGGCATCATTGCGCCGTTGCAGCAGCGTGGCCCAGTCGACCACTTGCAGGTCGGCGGCAAGGCCCGCCCGCTTGAACTGCTCGACCATCACCATTCCGATGTTGTAGTGGAATTCGTACTGGCGGCTGGTCAGGATGCGGATGGGCTTGCCGTCGTAGCCGGCCTGCCTGGCCAGTTCGGCGGCCTTCTTGGGGTCGTTGTTGTTGTAATGCGCGGCGCCCGCGGCCGAATAGTATGGCGTGCCCTTGGGAAAGAAATTGGGCTCGACGATAAAGAAGCGCGGGTCGCCGAACGCGGCGGCCATCAGTTCCTCGGCGCTGATGGCCGTCTGGACGGCCTGGCGCATGGCCTGCTTTTGCAGCGCGCCCTCCCTGGTATTGAGCACCAGATAAGGGAAGCCGAAATTCTGCGTGATGATGGGGACGATCTCGTCGCCGCCGCGCTCGAGCTGGCCCACGGATTCGACAGGCAGCAGGTCGGCATAGGCGAATTGACCCGACAGGGCGCCCGCCACCCGCGTATTCGAATCGGGCACCGGCACGAATCTGAGTTCTTTGATGGCGGCGGTGCGCCGGCCGCTGTAGCCGCTGGGCTTTTCCGTACGCGCCGAATAGGCCTCGAAGCGTTCCAGTATGGTGTATTGGTCGGGACGGCGTTCTTTCAGCTTGTAAGGGCCGGTGCCTATGAACTGGGTCAGCGGAGTGGCGATCGTATCCTTGGCGAAAATGGCCGCCATGCTGGACGGAAATGCCAGCTGCGCCAGCAAAGGCGCATAGCGGTTGGCCAGGTGTATGGCTATTTTGGCGGGCGAGATGATCTTGATCGCGCTTATCTGCTGGGCGACCGCTTTGCCGCGCGGCGAGATTCTGGTCCAGCGCTCGAGCGAGGCGACGACGTCGTCGGCGCCCATCGTCTTGCCGTTATGGAACTGGACGCCCTCGCGCAAGGCAATTTCAAACACCTTGCCGTCTTGCGAGATCACCGGCATCGCGGCGGCCAGCATGGGAACCACATTCCACTGGTCGTCAAAGGTATATAAAGGCTCGTAGACATGCTGCATGATGGTGCCCACCAGGTCCGCCGTGGTCATCATCGGGTCCAGGGTCTGCAGATCGCCTATCATCGCCAGGCTGGCCGACTGGCCGCCGCCCGCCGCAAAGGCTTTGTTTCCGGCCACGGAGACCGCGCCCAGGCCCAGGGCGCCGAGTATTAGAAGCTTGCGCCGGGCGGGGTCGTGCCGCCCGGACAGGGATAAGCTGAAACTACAGGAGGAAGATTGCATGGCGGCACCATTTAGTAATAAAATTACAAATATGATGCTATCAAGCCAAAATATCCCGGTCAATCCGCTTTTATAGGGGTTTTCCTGTAATTTTTTTACAAAATAGGAAAAACAATGCCTACTGTCGAATTATTGGGGCTGGCGCCCGCGGCTTCGGACCGCCTGGCCCGCCCGCTCTCTCCGGCCGTGCGCGCCGGCGACTTCGTCTTTGTGTCGGGCCAGGTCCCGACCGACGCCCAGGGCCAGGTCGTGCCGGGCGGCATCGAGGCGCAGACCCGCCAGGTCTTCGAGCACTTGAAAAAGGCGCTCGCGCTGGCCGGCTGCACCGTGGATGACATCTGCAAGGTCAATGTCTGGCTCGAGGACGCGCGCGATTTCGGCAGCTTCAACCGCGTATACATGGAGTGCCTGGGCGGGCACCGGCCCGCCCGCTCGACCACCGAGGCCCGCCTGATGATAGACGCCAAGGTCGAAATCGACGTCACCGCGTACAAGCCAAAGACGGCGGGCTGAAGCGCCGCGCTCGAGCCGGCCTGCGCGCCAGCCGCCTGACCAGCGGGCGGCCGCGGCGCGTGTTTACCGCCTGCGCCGCTTACTGTTTGCCCGCGGCCTGCTCGTACAAAGGCAGCACCTTGTTGGCGGCCGCGGTCAGGTCGGCGCTGCGGCTGGCGGCAGAGGGATGGGTGGACAGGAATTCCGGCTGCGCATTGCCGGCGCTGAGCGCCCCCATTTTTTGCCAGAGGGTGACCGCCGCGCGCGGGTCATAGCCGGCGCGCGCCGCCAGTTCCACCCCGATCCGGTCGGCTTCGGCTTCGTGAGTGCGGCTATTGGGCAGCGTGAACATCACGTCGCTCAAGGCGCTGCCCAAGTCGGCCGTCGGGCCCGCGCCGGTGATCGCCGACAGCACCGACAAGCCGAGGTTGGTCGCCATTTGCTGCGATACCTGTTCGCGCGAGTGTTCCCGCAAGGCATGGGCCATTTCGTGGCCGATAACGGCGGCCAGTTCGGCATCGGTGGGCTTGATCTGCTTGATCAGTCCTGTGTAGACGGCGATTTTCCCGCCAGGCATGCACCACGCATTGACCTCGTCGGAAGTCAATACATGCGTCTCCCATTTCCAGTTGCTGGCCTCGGGGCGGAATATCCCGACTTGCTGTATCAGTTTCTGGGTGATCGCCTTGACGCGCTGGGTCTGGGCCGCGTCGCTATCGAGGGCGCCCTGCGCTTTGGCCTGCCCCACCAGCGTGGCGTACTGCTGCGCCGCTTCCTGCTCGAGGGCGGCTTCGGACACCATGCCGGACATATACTGCTTGCGATCGACGCCCACTTCGCCCGAACCGGTGGTCTGGACCGCGGCGCAGCCCGCCAGGATCGTGATGGCGCAAGCCAGGCCGAGGTTGGCGATACGACGGGATATAGCGGTTTTCTTCATGGGGATGTTCCTCGATGTTGATGCGGGATGGTCAGCCGCACTGGGCGCGATGGCGCAAGGCGTGATCCATCAGGACTATGGCCAGCAAAGCTTCGACGATGGGCGTGGCGCGTATGCCCACGCAGGGGTCGTGGCGCCCCAGGGTCTGCACCTGCACGGGCTCGCCCGCCCGGTTGATGGACTGGCGCTCTATCCGTATGCTGGACGTGGGCTTGACGGCCACCGAAACCGTAATCGCCTGCCCCGACGAAATACCGCCCAGCACGCCGCCGGCGTGGTTGCTCAGGAAACCGCCAGGGGTGATTTCATCGCCGTGCTCCGAGCCGCGCTGGGTCACGCAGCCAAAGCCGGCGCCTATCGATACGCCCTTGACCGCATTCAGGCCCATCATGGCGTGCGCGATATCGGCATCCAGGCGGTCGTACAGCGGCTCGCCCCAGCCCGCGGGGGGATGCTCCGCGACGACCTCGATGCGCGCGCCGATGGAATCCCCGTCGCGGCGCAACTGATCCATGTAGGCTTCGAGCTCGGGCACGATTTGCGCATTGGGGGCGTAGAAAGGGTTGTTCCCCACCTCGTCCCAGGACTCGAAGGGAATGGCGATAGGCCCCAGCTGGCTCATGTAGCCGCGTATCTTTATGCCGTGGGTCTGCTCCAGCCATTTCTTGGCGATCGCGCCGCCGGCCACCGTGGGCGCGGTCAGGCGGGCCGACGAGCGCCCGCCCCCGCGCGGATCGCGTTCGCCGAACTTGCGGCTATAGGTGTAGTCGGCATGGCCGGGACGAAACGTGTCGGCGATATTGCTGTAGTCCTTGCTGCGCGCATCGGTATTGCGGATCAGCAGCCCGATGGGCGTGCCGGTGGTCAGCCCCTGGTAGACGCCGGAAAGGATTTCGACCTGGTCGGCTTCCTGGCGCTGCGTGACATGGCGCGAGGTGCCGGGGCGGCGGCGATCCAGCTCCAGCTGGATATCGGCCGCGTCCAGGGCCAGGCCCGGCGGACAGCCATCGACCACGGCGCCTATGGCCGGGCCATGCGATTCGCCGAAATTGGTGACGCAGAAAAGTTTACCTAGTGTGTTGCCGGACATAGTCGATCTTTCATGATTGAGGCCCAAGGATACGCGATAAACCGGGCGATGGCCTGCCCGTCTACGCCATCCGAAGCCATGATTCTATTAAAAATTGTGAAGACGCGGACCAGCCGGGCGGCGCGCCCGGCCGGCCCCGTCATGAAGAACAGCTGACCTCCAGGTGGCGGGCCGATTCGGGCGGCTTTGCCGCGTAAGCCTCATAGCCGACCTGTTCGGTATAAGGGTCGCGCAGCAGTTTCAGCAAGGTGTCGATTTCGCCGGCATCGCCGCGCTGCGCCGCGGCTATGGCGCCTTGCGCCAAATGGTTGCGCAGCACGTACAGGGGATTGGCGCGGTTCATCTGGGCAATGCGCTGCGCTTCGGGGCGCCCCTCTTGCGCGAGGCGCTGCGTATAGCGGTCCAGCCAGGCTTGTGCCGCGGCCCGGTCCTCGAAGCCGTCGAGCAGGGCCTCGGCCTGCCGCGGCGCCGTGGCCAGGGCGCGAAAGCTCAGAGTGAAATCGGCGCGCTGGGTGTGCAGCAAGGCCCACCAGTCGTCGACCAGTTCCGCGTCGCCCGGCTGCCACTGCGACAGCCCCAGCTTCTTGCACAAATTGCTTCGGTAGGTCTGCAGGAACGCCGGCTCGAAATGCGCGAGTTCGCCCTTGAGGGCTTCGGCGTCCACTCCCAGCCCCAGCAGGCTGCTGGCCAGGCGGTACAGGTTCCAGTGCGCCACGGAAGGCTGGGCGTTCCATGCGTAGCGGCCCTGGCTGTCGCTGTGATTGCAGACATGGTTGACCTGGAAGCCGTCCATGAAGCCATAAGGACCGTAATCGATGGTCAGCCCCAGGATGGACATATTGTCGGTATTCATGACGCCGTGGCAAAAGCCCGCTGTCTGCCAGTGGGCGACCAGGTCCGCCGTCCTGAGCACCACGGCGCGCAGAAAACGCAGGACCACATCATGGCCGGCGCCAGCCTCGCCGCCCCCGGCCTCGCGGCATTCCGGATAAAAGCGCTCCACCACATAGTCGAGCAGGGCGCGCAGCTTATCGGGCGATGACGACCAGTGCTCGAACGAGCCGAAGCGCACAAAGCTTGGCGACACCCGCGTCACGATGGCGGCCGTCTCCACCGTTTCGCGGTAGACGGGATCATCGGACACAACCAGGGCCAGCGCCCGGGTGGTGGGTATGCCCAGCCCGGCCATGGCCTCGCCCGCCAGGTATTCGCGCACCGAGGACCGCAGCACGGCGCGGCCATCGCCCATGCGGGAATAAGGCGTGCGCCCGGATCCCTTCAATTGCAATTCCCAATCCCCCGCAGGGCCGGCGACTTCGCCCAGCAAATGCGCGCGGCCGTCGCCCAGTTGGCCCGCCCACACGCCGAACTGGTGGCCGCTGTATACCGCCGCCAGCGTCTTGCCGCCCGGCAAGGGCTGCGCCCCGGACACCACGTCCAGGAAACCGGGTTCGGCCAACGCCGCTTCGGACAAACCCAGCATGCGCGCCACATCGATATTGGCATGCAGCAGCCGCGGCCTGGACAGCGGCTGCGGCGGCAAGCTGGTGTAGAAAGCCGCGGGCAACTGCGCGAACGAGTTGGCCACTTGCAGCTGTTTGATGGAATCGATCATGGGAAATCCTTATGCGCTGCGCGCCGCGTTCCGCTTGGCCGCCCGCTTCGCGGGCCGCAGGTACAGGACGGCGCACAGATAGAATGCCAGGGAAAAGGCGATCTCGAAGCCCGCCATCAGGGCCGACATGGGCGCGGGATCGGACCAGGCGCGCACCACGCCCTCCATGAAATAAAGCAGGATCAACATGGCCGCCCATTGCAGGGTGTACAACTGGCCTTTCAGCACGCCTCGCAGGGGCAGCAATAAAGGCAGCGCTTTCAAGGCCAGCAGGGAACCGCCGGCCTTCAAGGGAGCGATTTTCAGCTCCCAAAGCAGGCATAAAGCGATAAGCGCTATCAGCGACGCCGACGCGCCGTAGCGTAAAACAGGGTTTAGTTGCGTAGTCATGCTGGTATTATGACCCGAAAGAGCCGGGGAATGGTTTGCACAAGCCCCGGAATGTAAAGGTTTGAACACTGCCGCCATGACGACACGCAACGACAGCGCCATCGAAAAGTCCGCCGATCCGCAAGATCCCGCAGCGCCCGCCGGGTCCGCCGTCGCGCCCGAGGAAGCAGCGCGGCTGGAAGCCGCCGATGCGCCGCAGTCCGGCCTGGGCAATGCCGGGAAAATCGCCCGCTTCGCCCTGCAGCGCGCCGGGGAAAAAAAGCTTACGCAGGTGGCCGCCAGCCTGACCTTCACCACGGTGCTGGGCATCGTGCCGCTGCTGGCCGTGGTGCTGTCCCTGTTCACGGCTTTTCCGCTATTCGCCGACTTCCGGGTCGCGCTCGAGGGCTTCCTCACCACCAGCCTGATGCCGCCGGCAGTGTCCGAGAACGTCATGTTCTACCTGAACCAATTCGCCGCCAAGGCCTCGGGATTGACGGCGATAGGCAGCCTGTTCCTGATCGTGACGTCGGCGCTGCTGATCATGACCATCGATGAAGCCTTCAACGATATCTGGCAGGTCGAGCGCCAGCGGCCGCTGCGCCAGCGCATGCTGGTCTATTGGGCGATCATCTCGCTCGGGCCGATACTGGCGGGCGGCAGCCTGTGGGCCACGTCCGTCCTGGCGCGCGAATCGCTGGGCCACGTCGAAGAGCTGCCCGCCATTTTCAGCTTTGCCCTGTCTTTCGTGCCGCTGCTGGCCACCGGCCTGGGCTTCACCGCCCTGTTCGTCGGCGTTCCCAATCGTCGGGTGCTGTGGCGCGATGCGCTGGTCGGCGGCCTGGGCACCGCCGTGGTGCTGGAGATCATGCGCTCGGGATTCGCCTACTACCTGACCCAGTTTCCCTCATATACGATCATCTATGGCGCCTTTGCGACGCTGCCCATCTTCCTGCTCTGGATCTATCTGTCGTGGCTGGCCATTCTGCTGGGCGCCACGGTGGCGGCCACCCTGCCCGCCCTGAAACAGCGCCGCTGGGAACTGCAGCACTATCCCGGCGCCGTCTTCGTCGACGCCATACGCGTATTGCGCATGCTCTGGATCGCCCAGGGCACGCAGCCGCCCGGGCGCAGCATGGGTTTTCTTTGCTCCCGTCTGCAGCTGCACCAGGACGAATTGAGCACAGTGCTCAAAGCCCTCAAGCGCCTGGGCTACGTCGTCGACACCCACGGCAAGGAGGCGGACCAGTGGGTGCTGGCCTGTGATCAGCGCGAAGCCACCATAGGCCCGCTGATCGATGCCGTGCTCATCGACCGCGCCCAGCCCGGGCTGCTGGCGGAAAATTTACTTCTCGATGCAACTTCATTGTCTTTGACACACGCGGACCAAAGGCTGGAGGATTTGTTCGCCGGCCAGCTGGCACTACCCGAAAGCCCGCATATGGTGCAAAATACCCTTACCGTGTCGCACGGGGACACACAGGAGAACAACCATGTTGAAAGTCAGTGAAATTCTACGCGTGAAGGGGCACACGCTATATACCGCCACACCTGACATGCCCATCCGGCAAGCGCTCGAAACCATGAGCGAACAGGACATCGGCTCGCTGGTCATCATGGAACACGGCCAGTTGGCCGGCATGCTCACCTTCCGGGAGATCATCCGCCACCTGCACGACAACCATGGCGACACCGGCGACCACACCGTGCGCAGCATCATGGACGACGCGCCGGTAAGCGTTTCGCCCAACACCAGCGCCGACGAAGTGCAGCGCCTGATGCTGGAAAAACACGCGCGCTATATCCCGGTCATGGACGGGCCCACGCTGATGGGGGTCATCTCTTTCTACGACATGGCCCAAGCCATCGTGGCGGCCCAGGCGTTCGAAAACAATATGCTGAAAGCCTATATCCGCGACTGGCCGTCCGATTCGGAAGCCGCCAGCTCGTAGGCGGCCTGCCCCGTGCGCGACGCCAGGTCCGCCCAGGCCCGCTCGATCAGCCGCGGGTCGTTGCGATTCAACAAGGCATGGTCAGACAATGCGCGCCGCCAGGCGCGCGCCCCGGTCCTGCCGCTCATCCAGCCCAGCATGGAACGCGCTATCAGGCGCAGCGGCACGCCTTTTTCCACTTCGCGCCCGGCATACCGGACCATGGCTTCGACGACCTGGGCGGGCTCGGGCAAGGCCAGCGCGGGGTAGCAGGCGCGCGTGATGTCGGACAGCACGCCGGGGTTGTGCCAGGCGGCCCGCCCCAGCATCACGCCATCGAACTGTTCCATCAAGGCGAGCGCCTGGCCGGTTTCCGCGATGCCGCCATTGAGGACGACGGCGCAATCCGGAAAATCGGCTTTCAGGCGGGCCGCCATGGCATAGCGCAGCGGCGGCTTCTCGCGATTGTCTTTGGGCGACAGCCCTTTGAGCACCGCATTGCGGGCATGCACGATAAATACCCGGCAACCGGTGTCGTATATCTTTCCGACAAAGTCGCGCACGAAATCATAGGAGTCGTCGTAATCCAGGCCCAGGCGGTGCTTGACCGTGACGGGGATGGATACCGCGTCCTGCATGGCCTTCATGCCGTCGGCCACCAGGCCGGGCTCGGCCATCAGGCAGGCGCCAAAGGCCCCGCGCTGCACGCGCTCGGACGGGCAGCCGCAATTGAGATTGATTTCATCATAGCCCCACTGCTCGCCCAGGCGGGCCGCGGCGGCCAGCGCCTCGGGCTCGCTGCCCCCCAGCTGCAGGGCGACGGGTTCTTCGGCGGGATCGAAATCCAGGTGCCGCGCCACCTTGCCATGCAGCAGCGCGCCGGTGGTGATCATTTCGGTGTAAAGCCGGGCGCGCGGCGCCAGCAAACGATGAAAGTAGCGGCAGTGCCTGTCGGTCACGTCTATCATGGGCGCCACGCAAAGGCGCCAATCGGCCGCAGCCTGGGGCGAAGGCGGGGCGGGAAATCGGGCTTGGTCAATAGTCACAATAAAGGGGAGGCGTCAGCCCCCGGAAATCGGCGTCAAGGCGTATTTTCGGACATTTTTGAAATTCCGGCAGAAAACGCCGCGGGATCGCGCAAATGCCAGAGCCGCAGCCCCAGGTGGATCTCCAGCGCCCGGGCGGAATCGCGCCACGGGCCCAGCAAGGCATCCAGGACATCGAGCCGCTGGCGAAAGGTGTTGATGTGTATGGACAAGGCGGTGGCGGCGGCCCTGGCATTGTAGCCGTGGTCCAGATAAGCCAGCAGGGTCCTGGCCAATTCGGCTTTCCGCGGCTCCCCGCCCTGGTGAAGCCCGCCCAGCGCCGACTCCATGAATAGATCGATATCCCGCGCGCCGCGCCCGCCGAACAGCGATGAATACATGATCAATTCCCGCTCCTGGAATATCGCGTTGCGGCGATCCAGCGCGTCCAGAAAATCGAGGCAGCGGCCCGCCGACAGAAAAGCCGGCGGAATGCCGGACGGCTCGGCGACCGGCTCTGAAACCACGCCGCTGAAATCCAGGCGGCGCTCGCGGAAATACTGCAGCAGCGTATCCTGCAGGCCGGCGGCCGATGCCGCGTTGACCAGGAAAACCAGCGCGCCGCCGACTTCATCGAACAGGGCGGCCGGCGCCTGCAATACCGAACGCAGCTGCGCCAGCGCGTAAGCGGTCTTTTCCGCGCCCGTCCTGACCAGCACCATGCGCAGCGGCCGGGACAAATCCAGCCCGTAGGCCTGCACCTGCCGCGCCAGCGCGGCCGGATCGCTTTGGGGGCGCAGGACGAGCCGCCGCAGCACGGCCGGAATGTCGGACAGGGCCGTGGATTCCCGGCGTTCCTTGAGCAGCAACACAATGCCCGTCACCATGGAGCTGCGTTCGAAGATCCGGACCGCGACATCGTTGAGCGGCGCCGCCGTATGGATGATCAGGCCGCCCAGCAAGCCAGCGCCGCCGCCGGTAACGGCCGACACGCGGCAGACCTGCGAGGCCATGGAAAACGCGTTTACCGAGCGGCCCAGGCGCCGGCTCTGGTCCAGGGCCGCATGGATCTTGTCCTCGAACCAGTGCTTGCGTTCCGGCCAGGCCTGCCGGAAATGCTCGAATTCGCATCCCGCGCTGCTCGCCTGGCAGACTTCGCGTTCGCCGCCATCGCATACCGCCACATGTCCGCCCAGCCGGCCCGCCACCATATGGCAGATGTCGGGCAGTTCCCCGCCGCGCGCCACCAGTGACGTCAACTGCTCATGGGCCTCGGCGGCGGCGCGGGTGTCGGCGGTTTGCTGGCTCAGCAAGGCGTTCGTCGCGCTGGCCTGCTGCAATGCCTGCTGCGCCTGCTCGAACAGCCGGGCATTGCCGATGGCCACGGAAGCATGGGCCGCCAGCGTCGACAGCATGGACATTTCCCAGGCCACGTAAGAACGGACATAGCGCTCGCCCACGAACAGCACGCCTATGACGTGCTCTCCCGCCAAAAGCGGAACGCCCAGGATGGACTTGATATTCTCGTCGACCATGGCCGAGTCGATAAGGCGATTATGAGTGAAACGGCCGTCGGCCTCGTAGTCCGATGACGAGTACGGCGCGCGGTTGCGCGCAACGAAACCGCAGACACCGACGTCCAGCCCGACGCGTACCTGCTTGAACTTTTCGGAAAAAGCGCCGTCCGTGGCCCGCACATAAAAATCGCCCCGCTGCTCATCGTAGATCGATAAATATCCCACATCGCAGCCCACCAGCTTGCGGGCGCGCTGCACGATGGCTTGAAGGACCCGGTCCAGATCCGTCAGGGCGGTAAGATCCTGCGCCGTTTCAATGACGGCCAGCAGGCCGCGCTCGCGCAACTGGTGCTGTTCGAAGCGCTCGCGGATGGTGATGCCCATTTCCACGCTTTGCAGCAGGCGGTTTTTATCCGCGCCATCGGGCAGCAAGCGGACCTGGTCCAGCAATTGGGCCAGCTCGTGGCGGTCCTTGCCGTGGTACAGCATGCGCACGAGGCGGGCCTCGAGCGTTTCGGGCGCGGCGGCAAAGCCGGGCGCGCCAGCCGCGGAAGTATCAAGGCTGGAAAGAGCCATTCGGCGAACCTGTTCGAAATGGACATGTTTTTGGCATTTATATGTTCGCTTATAACATGTGAATTCCGGACGGCGCTACCTATACTGGGCTTGGTTCCTGTACTTGACCCATCACTCAACCCATCATCACAGAAAAATACCAACCATGAGCCTGGATTCACGCCTACCCGATTTCCGCAAGCTCGAGCCGTCGCAGCGCCTCGAGCATATCGCCGCAAAAGCGCAACTGACGGCCGAGGAACGCAAGCTGCTGGCCGAATCCGGCGCGCTGTCGCTGCAGACCGCCGACGGCATGATAGAAAATGTCATCGCCAAGTTCGAACTGCCTTATGCCATCGCCGGCTATTTTCAAATCAATGGCAAGGACGCGCTGGTGCCCATGGTGGTGGAAGAGCCTTCCGTGGTGGCGGCCGCCTCGTACATGGCCAAGCTCGCGCGGGAAAACGGCGGCTTTCAAACCTCCAGCAGCGGGCCGCTGATGCGGGCGCAAGTACAGGTGATGAACCTCTCGGACCCCTACGGGGCGCGGCTCGCCATTCTGCAACACAGGCAGGAAATCATCGACATCGCCAACAGCCGCGACCGCGTGCTGATCGGGCTGGGCGGAGGCTGCCAGGACATCGAAGTGCATGTCTTTCCCGAGACGGCGCGCGGCCCCATGGTCGTGGCGCACCTTATCGTGGATGTGCGCGACGCCATGGGCGCCAATACCGTCAACACCATGGCCGAGGCCGTGGCCGGGCGCATCGAACAGATCACCGGCGGCCGCGTGCGCTTGCGCATCCTGTCCAATCTGGCGGATCTGCGCCTGGCGCGCGCCCGCGTGCAGCTATCGGCCAGCAGCCTGCGCAGCAAGGATTACACGGGACAGGAAGTGATAGACGGCATCGTCGACGCCTATACCTTCGCGGCCGTCGACCCGTACCGGGCCGCCACCCACAACAAAGGCATCATGAACGGCATTGATCCGGTCATCGTCGCAACGGGCAATGACTGGCGCGCCGTGGAGGCCGGCGCCCATGCCTATGCCTGCCGCCAGGGCCGCTATACCTCGTTGAGCACATGGGAAATCGCCGCCAACGGCGACCTGGTGGGAACGCTGGAAATGCCCATGCCGGTAGGCCTGGTGGGCGGCGCGACCAAAACCCATCCGCTGGCGCGCCTGTCCCTGAAAATCATGGGCGTCTCGACCGCCCGGGAACTGGCCGAAATAGCCGTGGCCGTGGGCCTGGCCCAGAACATGGCGGCCTTGCGCGCGCTTTCGACCGAAGGCATACAACGCGGCCATATGGCGCTGCATGCCCGCAACATCGCCATGGCGGCGGGAGCCAAAGGCGCGGATGTCGACTGGGTGGTCAGGGAAATGGTGGCCGCCAAGGACGTGCGGGTCGACCTGGCCCTGCAATTGATGCAGGCGCGGCGCGCCGGAAAATCCTGACCCATGGCTCCCCAGCAGCGCCAGCGGCAGGCCCCGCGCCTGCCGGGGAAAACAGAATAACGACTTTGAAAAACGGAGACCAACCATGAAAAAAAACCTGTCCCACTTTAGCGCCCTGGCATTGGCGCTCGCCGCAATCGCGGGCGGCGCTCACGCCCAAGGCGCGGGCGACACCGTACGCATCGGCTTCATTACCGATATGTCGGGCCCCTATGCCGATACCGACGGCCCCGGCGGCGTCCAGGCCATCAGGATGGCGGTGCAGGACGCCGGCGGCCAGGTGCTGGGCAGGAAAATCGAAATCCTTTCCGCCGACCATCAGAACAAGCCGGAGATTGCCGCGTCGCGGGCCCGGGAATGGATAGACCAGCAAGGCCTCGCCTTGCTGATAGGCGGCGTGAATTCCGCGGCCGGCCTGGCCATGAACACCATAGTCGCCGAGAAAAAAATTCCCTACATCAATATCGGCGCGGCCACGGCGCGCCTGACCAACGAGGACTGCACGCCCTATACCGTCCATTATGAATACGACACGGTCGCGCTGGCCAAGGGCACCGGCTCGGCGGTCATCAAGCAGGGCGGGAAATCCTGGTACTTCCTGGTGGCCGACTATGCCTTCGGCCACTCGCTGGAGGCCGACACCAGCGCCGTGATCAAGGCCAGCGGCGGCAGCGTGGTGGGATCGGTAAGGCATCCCCCTTCCTCGGCCGACATGTCGTCCTACATACTGCAGGCCAAAGCCTCCAAAGCCCAGGTCCTGGGCCTGGCCAACGCGGGATCGGACACCATCAATTCGATCAAGGCCGCCAATGATTTCGGGCTGGCCGACGACATGAAGCTGGTCGGCCTGCTGATGACCATCAATGACATTCATGGGCTCGGCCTGCCGGTGGCGCAGAAACTCCTGATGACCGACAGCTGGTACTGGGACAGGGACGAAGCGTCGCGCAAATTTGCGCAGCGCTTCCAAGCGGCCATGAAGAAGATGCCAAGCACGCACCAGGTCGCGGCCTATTCGGCGGTGCGCAGCTATATCAAGGCTGTCGAGGCCGCCAAAACCACCCGCTCCGACGAGGTCATGAAAGCCTTGAAGTCGCTCAAGATAGACGATGTATATACGAAGGGATATATCCGGGCCGACGGCCGCTATATCCACGATATGTATCTGCTGCAGGTGAAGACCCCGCAAGAATCCACCGGGCCCTGGGACTATATGAAGATCGTGGCCACCATCCCCGGAGAGGAGGCTTTCACCAAGGCCGCGGATTCCAAATGCGCGCTGCTCAAGCATTGATGGATTGACGGCGGCGCGGCCGGCCGCGGCCGCCGCGCCGTTCCGGCCGCCCGCATGCGCAACGCCATGGAGACGAAATGTCGCATCTTGGCCGGCCGAAAGCGATACATCGGCCGGCGGGTAAGCTACAATTCAGCGAAGCCGGCTACAGAAACGCAACACACTACATAAAAACCGGCATATCCACGCAGCACTGCAGCGCTTGTAGGTCTTCCCAGACGACGCCCTGTTTGTCCGCGACGATCCGCCAACGCAAGCACGTGCGCTCAGAGGAGACAAGCGATGCTTTCGTTGGAAGCAGGAAATCATGTAGACCGGATACGCAGGATAGTCCAGTACGGCATGGACAATCCTGAAGTCAGCGCGGCGGTGACACTATCCTGGACGCGCTGCATCAACGATTACGGGCTCGATCCGGAAAGCAAGCGCCTGCCGCCCGTGCTGACCCAGACCGAATTGCTCGAACGGCGCGAACGCTCGCGCATCCTGCTGGCCGAAGCCAGGCAGGAAATGAATATCCTGTACCAGCAATTGGCCGATCCGGAATTGGCGGTAGTGCTGGTGCATACCGACGGCAGCATATTGCACATGGTGGCGGCGGCCAGCCTGGAGCACAATCTGTCCATGCTGGGGCTGCGGCCGGGCGCCGTATGGAGCGAAGAGCAGGCGGGCACGAACGGCATGGGCACCTGCCTGGTCGTGGCCGAACCCATCGCCATCCAGCAGAACGACCATTTTTTTTCCAGCCACATACGCCTTACCTGCTCGGCCGTTCCCATCAAGGACCAGCACGGCGATGTGATAGCCGTGCTCGACGTCACCAGCCGCTCCGCCCTGCTGCAGCAGCACTCCCTTGTGCTGATAGGCATGACGGCGCGCATGATCGAGAACCGGCTGCTCGACGCCACCTGCCAGAAGGCCCACGCCATCCATTTCCATAGCCGTCCGGAAAGCATCTACACCGTGCACGAAGGCAAGCTGATGGTCGACGGCGACGGCACGATCGTCGCCGCCAATCACAGCGCGCTGTTCCAGCTGGGCTTTGCCTCCATGGCCGAGCTGCGCGCCAGCCGTTTCGACGATATTTTCCAGTCGTCCCTGGAAACCATCTTGCAGCGCAGCCTGCAAAGCTCCTTCCATCCGGTGCCCATATATCGCGCCGGGGCGTCCAGCCGCTTCTTCGCGATCGCGCAGCACCCGCCCATGGCGATGAGCGCCGCCGGCCCCGAGCTGCACGGCGCCACGCCGCGCGGCATAGTGATACCCGCCGCCGCGGCCCCATTGCGCGGCAAGGCCGCGGCCGACCTCGCCGCCGCCTCTGAACTGGAGCTGGGCGACGCGGGCCTGCGCGAGCAGTTCGCCTTGGCCAGCCGGGTCATCGCCCGCCGCGTGCCCGTGCTGCTGTATGGCGAAACCGGGTCCGGCAAGGAGGTGTTCGCGCGCGCCCTTCACGACCAGGGCGCCCGCCGCGATGGCCCCTTTGTCGCGGTCAATTGCGCCTCGCTTCCCGAAAGCCTGATAGAAAGCGAGCTGTTCGGCTATCGCGCCGGCGCGTTCACCGGAGCCCAGCGCCAAGGCCGCAAAGGCAAGATACTGCAGGCCGACAACGGCACGCTGTTCCTGGATGAAATCGGCGACATGCCGCTGGCGCTGCAGGCGCGCCTGCTGCGCGTGCTGGATGAACGCAAGGTAACACCGCTGGGGTCGGAAACTTGCATCAGCGTCGAACTGCAGCTCATCAGCGCCAGCCACCGCAATATGGCCGAACTGGTGCGCCGCGGCCTGTTCCGCGAAGATCTTTATTATCGGCTCAATGGCGTCGAGGTCCGGCTTCCGGCCCTGCGCGACCGGGCCGACAAGCGCGAACTCATCCACTCACTACTTCAAGAAGAGGCCGGCGCCCCCCTGCGGCTCAGCCCCCAGGCCGAAGCCATTCTGATGAGCTACCCCTGGCCCGGCAACCTGCGCCAATTGCGCCATATCCTGCGCACCATGGTGGTCCTGTGCGACGGCGATACGCTGGGCCTGCAGCACATACCCGCCTCGCTGTCCGAAGCCGCCGTCAATGCGCCGGAGCCGCCGGCGGCCGTTCCGGCCATGATCGCGCCGCCCGCTCCCGCCGCGCCTGAATCCCTTCCCGCCGATGCGGCGTCGATGACGATGATGGATGCGCTGAACCCCTTGCAGGTGACAGAACGGGCCACGCTGATACAGCTGCTCGACACCTACCGGTGGAATATCAGCAATGTCGCGAAAGCGCTGGGCATCAGCCGCAATACGCTATACAGGAAGCTGCACAGGCTATGCATTCCTCTTTCCTCGCAATCCGAGCAGGACGGCGTTGCGGCGGGCCGGCAGGGGCCGTGAACGCCCGGCGTGTCATTTCCAGGACACTTTGGTCCTTTTGCAGTCCACCCTGCGCCCAATCTGGCATCGCGGCCCGGATCAGCGCCAAAAACCGCATGAAAACAAGGGCCTGAAGGGCTTGAATTGCGCCGGCTATCGCCTTAGACTGGACTTGGCGGCCTCTTCATGTATTGCCCATCCGGCATACAAAAGGCCGCCGTCCTCATCAATGACATTCAGGAGGAATACTTCATGCAATGGACTACACCGGCTTATACCGATCTACGGTTCGGTTTTGAAATCACCATGTATATTGCCAATCGGTGATGGCGCGTTTCTCCCGCGATAAATGAATTTTTACGCGAGCAGGCGGCGGGAAGAAGCTTCCCGCCGCTTTTTCGTCGACATGCGCCACGCCGGACGGCAAACGGCGCAACACCCCTTCCCGTCCGCGCTTGCTTCTTATATGGCTTATATGGCGGCGCCGTTGAGCAGCAGGCTTTGCAGGCGTTGCGGCTCGCTTTTATGCAGGACGTCCACGGGGCAGGCGGCGATCCGGGCGTAGCGCGCGAAACGCTGGTCCAGCACGCCGTCGCGAATGTGCTGCGCGATGCTTGCCTGCGCAGCGATGGGCCGGGACTTGACCAGTATCAGGCGCTCGGCATTCAAGTGCGCCGCCAGCCACGCCGCGATGCAGTCCGAGGTCATATCCGGCACAGCCATTTCGTCGGCCTGCTCGCGCATCAGGGACAGCGGCATCCACAGGGCGACCCCGCCGCGCTGCAATATGCCGCGGATGTCGGCCGCGGCGACCGCCGGCTCCAGCGCCGGCGCGAGCCCGCCCATCAGCAAGCCATACTGCGCGCGGGCCAGGACCAGCATATTATGGGCAACCAGGTCATCGAACTGCCATTGCAATTGCAGCTCGCGCACGAAGCCGGCGGAGCACCCGCGGCCCGGCACCACGACAGCCCTACCCCCGCCGAGCGTCGTCAGTTGCGCAAGCCATTCATCGAGGATGGGATCCTGCGCCAGTCCGCCTCCGAGCTTTATCACCCACATGCCGGCCTCCTGTGCCTAACAATGCTCGCCACCGCTACCTGCCTTCGGCGGCATCCTTGATCCCCTGCAGGCCGCTCTGTATGAACGCGGTCATGGCGGCGACGGCGGCCTCGTCATTCAGGTTCTCGGCCGGATAATTGCCGGTGTCTCCCCTGTAGAATCGCGCTATCCAGGCCACCTGGCTGCCGGCGCCGGAGGCCGCCGGCTGGACTGTAATCGTGGCGGAATAGGAACTGACGGGCAGCGCCTCGACGTTCTCCGTATCGAGGCGATAGCTGTAGCTGCGGTTTTGCGGGTCGTATTCATCCAGGCTTTCCTTCAGGACGCCGCCGGCCAGCGTCAACTCGCGCACCGAGCCGTTTTCATTGCCCTTGCTGGCCGAACTTTGCTTGACCGACGGATGCCAATGGGCGATGGCGCCGAAGTCCTGTATCTGCTTCCACACAGCCTGTGGCGCGGCCGCCAGGGCAATGCTTTCATCGACTTTCTTGGGCGTGGGGCCATGCGCATGAACTGGCATCACGGTAAATCCGAATAGCATTGCTGCGGCAAAAGATAATTTCATCGAACGCAACTCCTTTAATGGTCACCTGGATCACGGGCCGCGGCAAGCTTGCCGCGGCGGGGCCCAGGGCGGAAGGGGCCCGGCGCCAATAGCGCCAAGCCATACAGAAGCGCCAGCAGCAGACAGGCCGCCAGCGCGATATAGGGCCGCAGGTCGAGCGGCGTGGGTTCCAGGCGGCCCTCGGCATGCTGGTCGATGGCGGCCAGCATGCCGGCGGCGTCGCCCAAAGGCAGGTAGGACAAGCCGGTAGCCGCCGCCAGCGACATCAGATAGGTATCGCGCACGGCCGAGAGATGCTCATTTCCCGAGGGCGGCGCCGCGCCGAACGGGGCATTGCGGGGATGCCATCCTTCACGCTGGGTAGCGTCCGCCGGCGGCTGCCCGCTGCGATTCTCCTGCTCCACGTCATCCGGGCCGAGAAAGCCTTTTTCGTGCCCGTCGTCGTCATAGGCGGGGATGGGGGCCGGCGTATGCCCGCCCGCGCCGACCAGCAGGCCCCGCACTTTGCCCGGCTCGCCCTCGAACTGCGGCCGCCCCGACGCGGGCAGGGGCGGCGCCTCCTGGCCGTCGGTCACGAAAACCAGATTCGCCCCCAGCGTGTCGGCCAATTCCAGTGCGCCGAACAGGCCGCTGGCAATACGGCTGTCCCCCTCCCACGCCATGCGCCAATTGAGCTCGGCCACGGTCTGCGACAAGGCGGCATAATTGGCGCAGGTCTCCATGGGCTCGAGCAGGAGGAAGCTGCGCCTCTCGGTGAACACGCCCAGGCCGGCCCTGGAGCCGCAAGGCATCCGCGCCAGGGCCTGCGTCACGGTATCCTTGGCCTGCTCCAGCCGGCTGCGCTGCTGCGCGCCAGCCGCGTAGTCGCGCACATTCATGCTGCGGGTAATGTCCACCACGAAAAGCACCTGCGCCCTGGCGCGCTCGAGCCGCCATTGCGGACGCAGGCAAGCCCAGAGCGCCAGGCACAGCGCGCCAAGCAACAGCCAGAAACGATAGTCGGAAAAGGCCCGCGGCATCATGGCAGGCCTTTGGGCAGGCCCGGCAGATCGGTCCACAAGCGCTTGGGCGAATCCGGCGCGTCGTCCTCTTCCTGGGCCGCGCCGCGGGGCAGATCGCGCACCATGCGCGAGGCCAGGTCCAGGTTGTATCTTGCGTCCCAATAGTCCGGCGCCAGCCGCAGCGCGCGCGTGTAATAGTCCTTGGCCACGCGTATCGACGCCGGCGCCTCGCCGATACGGTTGCGGTCTATCATGTCCAGCGCATGCCGCAAGCGCGCGTTTCCCATGTTGTAGAGCGCAAGCGCCGCCAGAGGCGGCGTTTCCCGGGCGCCGGGCCCTGGAAGGTCGGCGCGCGCCAGGGCTTCCGCCCATGGCAAGGCCTCATCCAGCTGGTAGCGCTCGAGCAGGAAATTCAAGCGGGCAAAGGCCACGCCGGGAGCGGCATCGAGGGCGACGGCGAGATCGTCGCCCTGGGACAAGGCCTGTATCGCGCGGTTGTCGGCGCCGATCCGATACCACTGCGCGGCCGACAGCGCGGCGCCGATCAATGCGGCCGCCAGCGCCGGCCACAGCAGCCAATGCCGCCAGGCTTGGCGCCTATGCCGGCCGCGGACCGCGCCGGCGTCGCGGCTGCGATGGAATGAAAGATCAGGCATCGGCGCTCCGGGGCAGATCGGGTCCTATCCGCCGCTCCGCCAGCTTTGCCGCGAGCAGGCCCAGCAGGGCGAGCGCGGCCACGCCGAACACATATCCGCCCAGATCGCGGCGCGGCAAGTGTTCCATATAGAGCAGCGGCGCCCGCTCCTGCTTGTCGATCTCCTGCATCGCGGCGGCGACGCCCTCCGCATTTTCGGCCTCGAACGCGCGGTAGGGAATGCCCAGCGACTTGAAGAAGATGTCGAGGTGCCGCTCCGGCATCGATTGCGGCGTGTCCCTGCCGGGATCCCCGGGTATATCGCCGATGCCCGGGCTTCCCGCCGTGCGCAGGAACAGCCAGTACAAGCGCAGCGGCCGCGAGGCCAGGGCCTGGCGCAGCAGGTTCTGCACCCGCAGGTCGATGACCGCGGCGCCGTCCGACACCAGCACGACCGCGCGCGACGCCAGCGGGTCGTCATCCCGGTCGAACATCGAAAAGGCCATCGCCAGCCCGCGCCCTATGTCTGTGTAGGCCAGCCCGGGACGATCGATGGCATTTATCGCCGCCTCTATCGCCGCCCGCTTGTCGGTCAGCGGCAGCACGAACAAGGGCATGGTCGAAAAGGCGGCCATGCCTATCCTGTCTTGCGGGCGATCGGCGGCGAAGCCGTTGAGCAGCCGCTTGGCCGCGGCCGCCTTGGATTCCTCGCGGCCGCTGGGCGTACGGCCGGCAAAGCTGTCGTTCATGCTCGAGCTGCGGTCCACCAGCAACACCAGGTGCGCCCCTCTTCCTATCTTTTGCATGCTGCCTCCCGGCAGATACAGGCCCGCCGCGCCCAGGGCGAGCGCGGCAATCGCGATACAGCCCAGGATGCGCAAGCCGGCGTCGACCAGCGCCGACAGGCGGTCCGGCGGCACCGCGCCCAGCCATGGACTGGCCGACAGGCGCCGCCCGAAGGCAAGCAATGGCAATATGGCCAGTACCGCCAGCCACAAGGCATAAGGACGGTCCAGCGCCACACCGGCGAAGGCGGCGTTCACGGCATCCTCCTTTCGGCCGCGGCCAGGCGCGCCGCCAGACCGGTCAACGACGGCCAGGGCATCGCATCCATGGCGCGCGCATCCTCGTTCGCGAAGAAAACCCGCCGCGAAGCCTGGAAGAAAGCCACCAGGTCGCCCTGGACATCGCCGAATGCCTGGCGCGCGGCAAGGAATTCCGCCACGTCGGCGGCCAGCAGGCGCTTGCCTGCCGCCGCATCGAAGGCCCGATGCAAATGCAGCAAGGCCTGCCGGTAGGCTTGCGGACTGCCGTCGCGGCTGGCTGCGCGCACCCCGCGCAGCGCCCGCGCGAAAGGCCTTGCCCGGCGCTCATGAAAAGGCCATGCGGCGTAATGCCACGCCAGGGCGATCAACAGCAGCGTGCTCGCGCCGGCGAAGGCCAGGGTCAGCCGCAAGGCGCCGTCGACCGGCAGCAGCTGCGACGCCGCATCGGGACGCAAGGCCAGGGGCGTCTTGGCCGCGTCGGGCATGAGCACGCCGCGCAGGGGCGACATGCTGAAAGACCAGGGTTCGCTGCGGACTTGCAGCGCATCCCGGCCCTGGCCGAAGGTCAGGGCCAGTGCCGGGATTTCCCGGGTATTCACGTCCAGGGGAACGTAGAAAGTCTGATAGTCCAGGGCCACCAGGTATTCTTTGCCGCCGGCCGCCGCGCGCTCCTGGACATCCACGCTGCGCAACTCGAGCCAGTAGTTGAGCGGCCCGGGCTTGGGCAGCGAAGCGCGCTGCAAAGGAAAGGCGGCGTCGACGGCGACCCGCATGCGCAAGGGGATGACATCGCCCGTCATCCATCCGGCCGGACGCGGCGCCTGCACCTCGACGCCATGCACTTGCGCCTGGCCGGCGCGCGGGCCCGCCGCGCAAGCCAGGGCGAGCAGGACGGGCGCAAAGCGGGCATATATCCATTGCATACCCATCGCGCTAGCGCTCCAGAAGATACTGGCCAAAGGCGTCGATATCCAGCTGCCGGCCCGGGCGAAACGGCCGGCAGGCATGCTCGGCGCATAATTGGTCCAGCCGCGCCGCGCGCGCCGCGGCGTGCGCCATCCAGCGCTTGCGCACGGAGGGCCGCAGCAGCATCAGGCGCTGCTGGCCGGACTCCAGGTCATACAACTGCGCCAGGCCCCAATCGGGCAAATCCGCCAGCGCGTCGCTGTCCAGCACGATGGGCACGACATCGTGCGCCGACAACGCCGTCAGGATGGCGGCCGCTTCCTGCGGCGGAAAAAGGAAATCGGAGATCAGGAAGACCAGTTTGCGCAGCCCGGCCAGCGGGCCAGCGGCCTTGCCCAGCCCCGAGGCGCCCTGCCCGGCAGGTGCCACGGCGGCCAGGCGGCTTGCTATCTCGGCGGCATGAATACCCGCGCGCCGCGCGGGGAAACTGAATTCGCCATGGATTTCCGAACCGCAGGCATACAGGCCGAACGCGTCGCCATTGCGCCGCGCCGACCGCGCGAGCAGCTCGCATAGCCGGGCCGCCAGCGGCATTTGCCCGGCCGCGGGGCCGCCCGCCATGGAAGCGGATATGTCGACCAAGGCATAAACCGTGGCCGCGGTGCGCGGCTCGTACTCCCGCACCTGCCACTGCCCGAAGGGATCGCGCAGGCTATGCCGCAGGTCGAGCCGCCGCACGTCGGGGCAGCGGTCGAACGGCGCCAGGCCGCGGAACACGCCCGACCGCCCTCCGCCCATGCCGCGGTGGGCGCCCGGATGCAGGCCCCGCACGCGCCAGCGCAGAGCGTAGCTGACGTCCGCCGACCAGGCATGCAAAGGAGGCAGGGCGCTCATGGCACTTGCACCCGTTCGAAGATCCGCCGGCACAATTCAGGAAGGATATCGTCGCGCCGCGGCTCGTAGACCGGATTCAGGAAGATGCGATGCGCCACGGTCTCCTGGAAGACTTCGCGCAGATCCTCGGGCACCATCATGTCACGCCCTTCCAGCCAGGCCTGCACCCGCGCCGCCCGCACCAGCACCGCCATGCCGCGCGGACTGGCGCCGCCCTTGATGAGCCGGTCCATGTCCACGCCCGCTATCCGGATGCCGCAGCGCTCGGGATATCTCGCGGCGTCCCACAAATCCAGTACGTACTGTTCCAGCGTCGGGCTGGCCTTGACCTGGCGCTGGATTTCCCGCGCCACGCCGTCCAGCTGCCTGTGATCCAGCACCCCCTCGGCTACGGCCGCTATCAATGTATCTACATCATGGAAACGTGGATCGAACAGCAGCATGCGCCGGGTCGCGGAATCCCGGGGCGTCTGCACGGCGATTTCCATGAAGAAGCGGTCGCGCGCCGCGGCGGGCAGCTCAAAGGTTTCCTCCTTCTCGACCTGGTTGCGGTCGGCGAACACCTGCACATAGGGCAGCCCCACATCGCGGTTGAAGGCATTGATGGTGCGTTCGGCCATCAATCTGAGCAACAGCGAATGCACTTGGGGTCGCGCCCGGTTGATCTCATTGAAGAAGAATACCGAGATATTCTCGCCATGCTGCAGAATAGGCCCCGGCTCGACGCGCGGGCGCCCCTCCTCGTTCAGGAAGGTGTGATAGACCAGGTCGCCGGGCATCAGGTCGATGGTGCCTTCCACCCGGCCGTAGGCGCCGCCTATGGCCCGCGCCACGGCGCGCAGCAGCATGGTTTTCCCCACGCCGACATCGCCCTCCAGCAATACATGGCCGCGGGCGAATATCGCCAGCGTAATCAGCCTGATCACCCGCGCCTGCCCGACGGCGGCCTTGGCAACCTCGCGCTCGAAGGCCAGCGCGCGGCTGCGCCAATGGGCAAGATCTACGCCGGCGCACGCCGTGCCTTGAATCATGGACATGGTCTCCTCTGGCGGTCGCTGGCCGCCTATGCTGCGGACAGGCCCATGCCCGGGCCCATCCCTTTTTGTCATTGCGCGCGGGGCCGGCGAGCGGATTCCGCCCGGCGTATCCCCGCGCCCCGCGCCGCCCGGCTCACGACTTGGGGATTTTCTTCACATCGTAGATGAATACGCCGGATTTCTTGAAATGCTCGACCCGCTGCTTGTTGCGGTCCTCCATCTGCTGGATGGTGTCCTGCTGCTTGGCGACTTCCTTGGGGTTGTGCTTGGGGTCGTATTTCGACCCTGCCACTTGCTGGGGATAACCGGGCTTGGGCTCCCAGCAATTTCCGGGGGCCTTGCATTTGGTTCCGTCGTAGGCCTGTGCGTTCATCGCCGCGAACGCCATAATGGATGCACCCGCCAGAACCGCCGCGGGACGTAGTATGCGCAATATCATCGTCGCTCCTCCTTCTGTAATGGACCGCCGTCGCGCCGAGCCTGGCTCGCCGAAACGCCGGCTTTTTGCCCGCGCGCGGCATGGCGCGCGGGATCACTTCTGGGCCGTGGAACTACCGCGGCCCGGAATCATTCCTTGTACGGCTTGAAATTCTTTTGCTGCTCCTCGGTCAGCCACACGGCGTCCTCGGCGGGCCCCGTGTACAGATGGCGGATCCAGGCCATGATCTGCAGCATTTCATCCTGGGTCAACATTTCATACTGGGGCCCCATCTGGCGGGTCGCGCCGCCGTAAATGACTTCAAACAGGCCCTTGTCCTCCTCTATCTGATAATTCCAGCCGCTGTGGTTCAAGGCCGGGCCTATCTTGCCTTCGCCCAGATGGCCATGGCAACCGGAGCATGCCGTGGAAAACAGCTCCTTTGCCTTGGGCAAAACGGCCCGGTCCTCGTTGTAAGGGTTCACTCCCGTCTGCACGAACGCCTTGACCGCCGGCGTATCGCGCCCCTCGCTGCGCCCCTCGTCCAGGCTCAGTTCCTCGCCTGTCACCGCGTTGCGAAACGTCATCTGGCCCCACGCCGTCGAGACGAACAGCAACGCCGCCATGCCACAGACGGCCTGCTTCAATACCCGTCCACAGATGGCCTGCCTTGATACCAATTTGCTCATTGTGCTTCCCGATTATTCCTAAAGATTGCCGCGCGGCCCTCGTGACCGTCACGATGCTTCCCGCAGCAGAGGAACGCCCTCTTCCTCCAGCAATTTCGTAATGCGCGGCTGCGCTTTTGCAATGGCGGCATCCAGCGCGGCAAGCAGCCGCGTGTCGCCCTTGCGCACCGCCATCGATTCGCCGTAGTTGAACTCTATCGTCTTGCCGCTGGCGTCCGGCACCGTATCCTTGGGCACGAGTTCCATGCGCAGGGGCACGACCGAGGATTTCACGTAGCGAGCCACTTCCGCGCCGAAGGCGATGGCCGCGTCCGCGTTGCCCTGCGCCACTTCGTTGACCATCCTGGCCGGATCGACGCGGACGTACTGGTTGCGCGGCGACCTGAAGTTCACCAGCGAATACATATAGTTCATATTGTTCTCGAACTTGCCTATCGCCTTGAGCATGGCCTCGGCCGGCGACCCCAGGGGCACCGCCAGGCGCGACATCTCCGCCAGCCTGTCGTCGTCCCAGCTGCGTATCCGGATGTCGCGGTCGATGCGGGTCACGAATACGTAGCCTGAACGGTAATACGGACGCGTGGTCAGCACCCGGTCGTCGCCGGCATCCAACCCCATCACGACATCGCACTGGTCCTTGTCCAGATAGTCGCGCACCAGATAGATGGCCGGCCGGCTGGTGTAGATGAAAACCGGCTTGCGGCCCATGGTTTCGGCGACCAGCGCCGCGATCCGGTTTTCGAAACCCGTGCCGTCCTTGATCGAGTACGGCGCCTCGTTTTCCGAGGCGCAGATACGCAACTCGCCGGCCGGCGCCGCAGGCTGCGCAGCCTGCGCCAGCGCGCAGCTAGCGGCCAAAGCGCCTATCGTTGCCGGGGCCAGCCGGCGCCAGGGGCGCCGGCCGTTCTTTTCGCTCTTGATGTTCGACATCTTTGTCTCCGTTATTATGTGCGACTCGGCGCGCCGCCCGGCCCGGACGGCGCGCGCAGCTTCCCGCCTAGCTGCCGGCGTACTCTCCCGTCCTGGGATCGTTGTAGACGCTCTTGCCGTCGAGCGCGAACACCATCACGCCGCCGCCCATCTGGGTGTAGTGCTGGATGTTCTTGAAAGCGCCCACCGAACCCAGGCCCGCAGTCGGATCGTCCAGGTCGAACACCAGGCCCACGCCGGGCCAGCCCCCCACTCCGTAGAAGATGGCGACATACTGCACCCCGTCATGCATATAGGTCATGGGGTGGCCGATAGCGCCGGAAGGCAGGCGGTGCTTCCATACCAATTCCCCGTTCCTGGAATCGCGCGCCTTGATGAAGCCATCGAGCGTGCCATAGAACACCAGGTCTCCCGCCGTGGCCAGCGTGCCGCCCCATACGGCGAAGCGCTCCATCTTTTCCCAGGCGAACTGGCCGGTGATCGCGTCGAAGGACTTGATCTGGCCCAGGCCGACGAAATTCTGGCGGTCGCCCTTGGGGCCGGGGTACATGGACAGCGTCGCGCCCACGAAGAACTGCCCTGCCCGGTATGGCAGCATGAAGGGCTCCCAGTCCATGCAGATGTGGTTGATGCCCAGGAAGAACTTGCGCTTCTCGGGATCGTAGGAATCGTGTCCCTGATTGTGATAGCCCATGGCCGATGGGCAGATATCGCGGCCCTTGTGGTCCATGCGCGTGGCGAATTCCGGATCGCGCAGCGGCAGGCCGGTTTTCAGGTCGACGTGCTTGACCCAGTTGACCGTGTCATCCATTTTGTCGGCCGACACCAGTTCGCCCGTGACCCGGTCCAGCGTGTAGACAATGCCGTTGCGATCGGGATGGGTCAGCAGCTTGCGCATCTTGCCATCCTTGTCCTTCTGCTCGCTGAGCATCATGACGTTGACGCCGGCATAGTCCCATTCATCATGCGGGGTTTTCTGATAGGCGAACTTTGCCTGCCCGGTGTCGACGTCGCGGCCCCATATCGCCATGGTCCACTTATTGTCGCCCGGGCGCATGGTTTCGTTCCACGGCGCGGGGTTGCCGGTGCCGAAGTACACCATATTGGTTTCGGGATCGAAAGCGTACCAGCCCCAGTTGGTTCCGCCGCCCACCTTCCAGGCGTCGCCTTCCCATGTCGAGGTGCCCAGGCCCTTGGTGCCATATTGCGGTGTGTTGACATTGAAGTCGTCCGCAAGAATGATGTCCTCGTCGGGGCCGGTGGCGTAGGCGCGCCATTTCTGTTCGCCGGTATGGACGTCGTAGGCGGTGACATAGCCGCGCACGCCCAGCTCGGCGCCGGACGAGCCGATCAGCACGATGTCTTTCACGACGAAGGGCGCAATGGTCAGCGTCGAGCCCACGCGGTAATCGGAGTTCTCGACTTTCCAGTATTCCTCGCCGGTGTCGGCCTTGAGCGCGACGACGTGGCCGTCCAGCAGCGTCTTGAGGATGAGCGGCCCCGACTTGTCGTCGCCCGGCCAATAGCCCAGGCCGCGGTTCACCACGTCGCAGCATGCCACCGCCCGCGCGGCCGCGCTCTGCTTGGGCTTGTGGGTCCACAGAATCTTGCCGGGCTCCTTGAGGTCCACCGCGAATGTCGTGTTGGGGAATGGCGAATGAATGTACATCACGCCGTTGACCACCAAAGGAGTCCCTTCATGCCCGTTCAGCACCCCGGTCGAAAACGACCAGGACGGGCTCAGCTTCGCAACGTTTTCCACGCTGATCTGCTTCATGGGACTGTAGTTGTTGGCGCTATAGTTCTTGCCTGGCAAGACCCAGTTTTCATCACTCTTGGACAATTCAATCAATTTGTCGTTTGCCTGAGCTATGGACATCGTGGCGCCCATAACGACAGACAATGAAAGCAGTAAACGCTTCATTTTTGTCTCCATCCATTTATTTATTGCTAGCGGTCTCGGATCTGCCACCTGGCCAATTCACGGCATTCGCCGGCGGCACCTCATGCAAGCTGTGCGTAAATATCTCGCATTGAGGCTAAAGCAAGACCCGTACCAACTTTTCCCGGGCAGGCCGGCCGGGCCCGCCCGGCAAAGGCCGCGCCAGCGGGGCCGCGGTCTTGCGCGCCCGCTTGCGCCACAATGGGCGACGGACCCTGGCCGATCGCCCGGCAGGCGTTTCGATACACCGTGCGCACCGCCGGCCAGCGGTGTTGCGCTTACGTGACAGTGTGTGCCGCAAGAAAGGCAGCGGGCGCGGCGGCCGGCGCAAGGCGCCCGGCCGCCCATGTTTGCACGGTCGGCCGCACGAACCCTGAACCTCGACTAAAATCACTGGCCCGACCTTGCGGGCTTTTTATTCATTCACGGTTTACCCAAGCAGAGCTTTCAGCCTATGGCCGTTTTTACCCCCGTCAGCGACAACGATGCGCGCGAGCTTTTGACCCGCTATACATTGGGCGACCTCGTTTCCCTGCGCGGCATTACCGCTGGCATCGAAAACACCAATTATTTCCTGACCACGACGCAAGGCGAATATGTCTTGACCCTGTTCGAAGTCCTCACCTACGAACAATTGCCGTTCTACATAGAACTCATGCACCATCTGGCGCAGCGCCATATACCGGTGCCGCAGCCGCAGACGCTGCGCGACGGCACCCGGCTGACCCTGCTGCACGGCAAGCCCTGCGCCATCGTCACGCGCCTGTCTGGCGGCTACGAGCCGGCGCCCAGCGCGGCGCATTGCGCCCTGGCGGGCGCGACCCTGGCGCGGGCGCACCTGGCCGCCCGCGATTTCGCCATCCGGCAGCCCAATCTGCGCGGCCTGCCCTGGTGGCAGGAAACCATACCCAAGGTTCTGCCCTTCCTGAGCGGCGAACAGGCCGCGCTGATACGGCAGACGCTGGAGGAACAAACGCTGTTTGCCGCCAGCGCCGCCTACCGGTCCCTGCCGTCCGGTCCCGCCCACTGCGACCTGTTCCGCGACAACGTGCTGTTTGACGGCACCTTCGAGATGCCCCGGATGGGCGGTTTCATCGACTTTTATTTCGCCGGCTGCGATACCTGGCTGTTCGACGTGGCGGTAAGCGTGAACGACTGGTGCATCGAACGCCATACGGGCGTCTTCGAAACCAGCAAGCTGCAGGCCTGGCTGGATGCCTACGCGGCGGTGCGCTCCTTCACGGCCGAAGAAAAAGCCGCGTGGCCCACTTTGCTGCAGGCGGCCGCCCTGCGCTTCTGGGTATCGCGCCTCTATGATTTCTACCTGCCGCGGCCGGCCCAGACACTCAAGCCGCACGATCCCACGCATTTCGAACGCATTTTGCGGGAGCGCCGGAAAACCCCCGCCCTGGCTCTTCCCTGAGACTGGCGCGCGCTAACCCGCTATCATTGAACAAAGCGCATTTTTGCGCAATCACCATAGACGCGCTGCGTCGCCAGGAAGCCCGACTCATTATGCAAGCTGCCATCCTTCCCATCACATCCGGCTGGTCCTGGATACAAGATGGATTCAAGCTCTTCAAGCGCCAGCCCATGGCGATGTTTTTCTGGAGCCTGATGACAGGATTCTTCATTACTGTCAGCTACCTGATTCCGCTCTTCGGGCAAATGGCGCTCATCGCCAGCACGCCGCTGCTGACCTTCATCACGCTGAGCGCCTGCCGCAACATAGCGGGCGGCAAGCCCATGCTGCTGCCCATGTGGCTGGAGCCCCTGCGCGACAAGGATACCCGCAAGCGCCTGTTCGGGCTGGGCCTGGCCTACCTGGCCAGCTGCCTGGCCGGGGGCTTCCTGGCCACCCTGCCCTTCATGGACGGCCTGATGAGCGCCATCAACGCCGAGGGCGCCATAGACGAGAATGCGTTGATATCCGCCATGCGCGGCCCATTCATCACCTTTGCCTTGCTGTATGTGGTGATTTCGGCATTGTTCTGGCACGCGCCCGCCCTGATAGGCTGGCACCGCATCAAGATGACGCAGGCGCTGTTCTTTTCCATGGTGGCCTGCTGGCGCAATAAATGGCCGTTCCTGGCATACGGCGTCAGCTGGGCGGCCATCTTCTTCGCCATACAAACCACAGGCTCGTTTTTGACCATGCTGGGCGCGTCGCCCGGCATGGTGCAGGTCTTCCTGACGCCAGTCAATATCATCGTGGCGGCGGTTTTGTATTGCAGCTTCTATCCGGCTTATGTCAGCGTGTTCGGGGTCAATTACCCGACCGGCGGCAATGCGGGCGCGGACACAGACAGCGCGCTATAGCGGCGGCATAGCCTGGATTGGCCGCGCAATACCCGGCGGGCAGCTCGACCACCGACGCGGCGGGCAGGCAGATGGCCACGCGGCAAGGGCCCAGGCCCGCGACCAGCTTCAGCTCCCTGGACGCCGCGTCCAGGAAGACAACGTCTATGGCGTAGGCCAGGCCGAAGGTGTGGATGGCGCGGCATGGCGCCAGATGCAGGCCTGTGTGCCAAGGCAGGCAGGGCCAGGCGTGCAGGCCGAGCAAGCGGGCCCGGAAGCCGCTGGCCCTGCGCAGCGTCAATACGCCTTTCAAAACTGCGTCCCCATCAGCTTGACGGCTATCGGAAAGCCGATAATCAGAAAGGTGCAGGGGAAAATGCAGAACACCATGGGAAACAGCATTTTCACGGGAGCCTCCAGGGCAAGCTTTTCCGCCCGCAGGAAACGTTCGGCGCGCCGCTGTTCGGACTGGGAACGCAGCAAGGGCCCAAGGTTCATGCCCAGTTGATCGGCCTGCATCAATGCCGTCACCAGGCTGCGCACGGCGGCCAGGCCGGTACGAGCCGCAAGTTCGTTCAAGGCCTGCATGCGCGGCATGCCCGCGCGCATGTCCGCCAGGGCGCGGCGCAGTTCGCTGCGCAAGGGGCCCGGCGGGCCATGGGCGGCAGCCTGCTGCAAGGCCCCTTGAAGATTGAGCCCGGCCTCCACGCATAGCGTGGTCATGTCCAGCAAAAAGGGAAATTCGCGCAGCATGAGGGCCTGGCGGCGCAAGCCCAGGTCGCGCAGCCATTTCCTGGGCCACCACATCGAGGCGAGGCCGCCGGCCAGGCCCAGCGCCGCGCCCTGGAGCGGGCTCATGCCCACGGCCGCGGACCACAGCGCGAAGCCGGCCGCCGCCGCGGCGGCGAAGGCCAGGCATTGCAGGGCGACAATATGCTCGGGCAGGCAGGCCCCGGCCAGCCCTGCCACCTGAATGCGCCGCCGCAGATATTCGCGCGCGGGCCAGGAGACAAGCGGCGCGCACAGCGGCGCCAGCGCAAGCACCCAGGGCCATACCAGCTTCAAGGGAGGAGCGCCGGAATCGTCGCCCGCCTTTGGCGCGGCCAGAGGCCGCGTGAACACCCAAACCAGCGCGCATAGCGACAGCCCCGCCGCTGCGCTGCTTATCCAGAAAAACATGGCCTGGCCCTCACACCTGAATATCGACGATGCGCCGTATGAAGAATACCCCCAGCAATTCAAGGCCGGCGATGAGCGCCATCACCGTCCAGCCCGCCGGGGTCTGCCACAACACCCGCATGGAGTCCGGATCGAGCTGGGCGAGCACCACGCCCAGCACCAGGGGCAGACAGGCCATTACCCAGGCCTGCATGCGCCCTTGGGCGGTCAGGGCCCGCACGCGGCCCAGCAAATGCAAACGGGCGCGCAGCGTCGCGGCAATGCGTTCCAGGGTCTCGGCCAGGCCGCCGCCGGTCTGGGCGGCGATCTGCAGGGCGGACACGACCAGCCCCGTGCCCTCGGTGGGCATGCGCAGGTAGAGGGCGGCCAGGGCCTGTTCGAACGGCACGCCCATGCGCTGTTCGCGCAGCATCAGGCCGAATTCCTGGGCCAGGGGGATGGGCGACTGCGCCACGATATGCCGCAGGGCGCCCTGCGCGCCCGAGCCGGCGCGCAGGGCGCCCGCCAGGGCCTGAAGCAGGTCGGGCAGTTGTTCGTCGAAACGCCGCAGGCGGCGGCGCCTCAGTTGCTTGATGCTGTACTGCGGCGCAAGCAAGGCCAGCGCGCCCGCCGCCGCGGCCAGCCACAGCGGGCCCGAGGCGATGTAGACCAGGGCCGCGGCAAGGCCGCATAGCGCCAGGTTCGCAAGCCAGAGCTGGGCCGGGTCCAGGAAAAGGAAGAATTCGCCCATGCGCGCCGTTGCCTCTTTCTTGAAGGCGTTGCGATAGCGTTCATAGGCGCGGCTGGCCGATTGCTGCAGAAACCAGCTCGACACCCCCGCCAGCACGGCGATGGACAGCGCCAGCACGATTACCATGATGCGCTCCGGGCGCCATCAGGCCGGCGCGTGGCCGGCAGCCGGCGCGGCGTGCGAGGCGGCGTGCGGGGCGGCGCCCAGACCTTGCGGCGCAGCATGCGCGGCAGTGCGCCGGTCGAACCAGGCCGCCGGCAGGCGCGCCGATCCGGACTCGTCCGTGAAGGCCTCCGGCACTACCCCGCAGCCCGCGAAAACGGCTGGCGGCCCGGGCAGGTAGCGGAACAGTTCCTGGATCTGTATCCTGCCGCTTTCCATGCCCGTGACCTCGACAATGGAGGTGATCAGCCGCCGGCCGTCGCTCAGGCGCGCCTGCTGCGCGATGAAGTCTATGCTGGCCGCTATGTGCTCGCGCACCGCGGCCAGCGGAAGATCCATGCCCGCCATCAGTATCATGGTTTCCAGCCGCGCCAGCGCATCGCGCGGGCTGTTGGCGTGCAAGGTGGTCAGCGAACCCTCGTGCCCGGTATTCATGGCGGCCAGCATATCGAAAGCCTCGCCGCCGCGGCATTCGCCGATGACGATGCGATCCGGCCGCATGCGCAGCGCATTGCGCACCAGGTCGCGTATATCGATTCTGCCGCGCCCTTCGAGATTCGCCGGCCGCGCTTCCAGGGATACCAGGTGGCGGTGATTCAGGCGCAATTCGGCGGCGTCTTCTATGGTGACGATGCGCTCGCCATCGGGAATACAATTGGACAGGATGTTCAGCAGCGTGGTCTTGCCCGAGCCCGTGCCCCCCGAGACGATCAGGTTTTTCCGGTGCCGCACGCATGCCGCCAGAAAGTCCCGCATGGCCTCGTCCAGCGCGCCGGCGCGCAGCAGGTCGTCCATGGCTGGCCGGCTTTGCGGAAACTTGCGTATGGTCAGGCTGGCGCCGCGCAAGGCGACCGGCGGAATGACGGCATTGACCCGCGACCCGTCGCGCAGGCGCGCATCGACCATGGGCGAGCTTTCGTCTATCCGCCGCCCCAAAGGCGAAACAATGCGCTCGATGACGCCCAGCACGGCCTGCTCGCTGCTGAAGGCGGCGGCGTGGCGGCTCAGCCGGCCGCCGGATTCGATGAAAATCTCGTCGTGGCGATTGACCATGATTTCGGTAATGGCGTGATCCGCCAGCAAGGGCTCCAGAGGGCCCAGCCCGACCGCCTCGTTCACCACCTCCAGCAACAGCGCGGCGCGATCCGCCCCCGCCGGCACTTCGGTATCGTGGGCGATGATGTCCCGCATGGCGGCCATTGCTTCGCCGCGCAAGGCCTCGTCGCTCATGCCGGCGATGTCGCGGCGGCGCAGATCCAGCTTTTCAAGCAGCACGCCATGCAGCCGCCGGCGGTGGCCCAGCATCACCTTCAGGATGGGCGCCGCGGCATCGGCCGGCGGCATGGCCGGACCGGAGAGCGCCGCGCCAGGCGCGGCGGCCTGCGAGAGCGCCGGCCCCGCCAGGGCGGCGGCATCCGCGCCGGACGGCCCGGCGTAGCAGCCGCCGGATACCGGTGCCGGAACCGGGCCGCCAGGCAAACCGACGGATGCCGCAGCCGAAGCTGGAGCGGGCCCGGACGTGCCAGCCTGGCCTGTGTCGCGCAGATGGATGAGGCAGGGACCGATCACGATCTCGTCGCCGGCATGGAGCGGACCATGGCGGGTGACGCGCTGGCCATTGACCAGCGTGCCGCTGAGCGCGCCGAAATCTTCCAGGAACAGGCCGCCTTCGCGCTGCTCCAGGCGGGCATGGCGCCTGGCAACACGCCATGCCTTCAGGCGCAAGCCGCATTCGGCGCCGCGGCCGATTTCCAGCGGCAGCCCGGCTTGCAGGTGATCCACCCTGCCGTCCTCGAAACGCAATTCCAGTTCTAGCATGGCCTACTCCGAAAAATTGCGCTGGTTCGACCCGGCGCGCGTGAAGCTTTCCTGCGGCGGCAGGGGGCCGGATTGCTGGCCGCGCTGCGCCCATTGCGAACCCGGGCCCCAGGGATTCCAATAGGATTGCGCCGCATCGGGCAGCGCGTCAGGCAAAGCGCCGGCGGGGCGCAGCGGCACATTGATGAGTTGTTCGCCGGGAAAGGCGGCATCGACTATCGCCTGCCCTTTCTGGACGCGCCGCGTCAGGTCGGGATGGTCGGCCGTCACGACGAGCGGCGTGACGAATATCGCCAGTTCGGTTTCATTGCGCTGAAAGCGGGTGGACTTGAACAGGCGGCCCAGAATGGGGATATCGCCCAGCCCCGGCACTTTATCGGCATTGCGCGATTCGTCGCGCGAAAGAAAGCCCGCCAGCACCAGGGTCTGGCCCGAGCGCACATTGAATTCGGTGGCGGCCCGCCGCGTCTTCAGGGACGGGCCGTTGGCGACGGACATGGATGGATCGATCGAGCTGACCTCCACTTCGATGCGCGAACGCACCGCGGCATTGCGCTCGAGCTGCGGCGTTATTCTGAGCGACACTCCGTAGGGCTTGAATGCGGTATTGGTGTTGCCGTTGGCGTCGACGGTGGAATACGGCACTTCGCCGCCAGCCAGGAATTCGGCGGTGGCGCCGCTGCGCGCGAGCAACTGCGGCTGCGCCAACACGACGGCCGCGCCGGTCTGGGCCATCGCGTTGATGCGGGCCGACAACAAGGCGTTGACGCCAAAATAGCCGGCCGCGGCGGTGGCCGGAAACGCCATGGGCAGCACGGTTTCGCCGGGCCTGTCGGCCAGGCGCCCGGAACCGCCGTCCCAGGACAGCCCGGCGTTGATGCCGCCCTCGGCGGCCGGGTTCCATCGCACGCCGAGCTCCTGCAATTGCGAGCGCGGCACCTCGACCACCTGGACGTCGAGCAGCACCATGCGATCCCAGCCGACCTGGCTGGTGAAGTCCAGCAGTTGAGGATAGCGCTTGCCCAGCTCGGCGACCCGCTGGCGGTCCCGGTCGGAGAGATCCTCGCCCTCTACCATGAGCTTGTCGCCCACCACCGAGATCCTCGCCTTGGGTATGCGTTCCAGCATCCCGCGCAGTTCTTTCTGCGCCTGCCGCGCGCCTTCCGGCGCGACCTCGACCTGGTAGTGGTGGCGCTGCCCGCCGGTCGACCATATCTGCAGGGCGCTGGAGCCTTCGCGGCGGGCGAAGACGATGACTTCTTTATCATCGGCTGCGAGCGCGTTCAATATCTGGCCGTCGCCGACGGCCACGCGCGCCACGCCGGGTATGGCCAGCACCTTGACCTCGCCTGCCTGCATGCTCAGCAGGCTGTCCTGGCGGCCGGACGAGCTGGCCGGCGCCAGCAGCAGCGCCAGGGCAAGAAGGCAATAAAGGGCTTTGGGCATCATGGCTGGCCGCCTTGTCCGCGGGTCTCGTCGAATGGCTGCGCGGGGCCGGCGGGCAAACCGTAGATGGGCAATGCTTCCTCGCCATCGGCAAGCTGCCGCATCCAGGCGCTGGCCAGTTCAGGGGTATAAGGCAGGTCGAAGACCCCGCTGGCCTGGCTGGAAGAAGACGCCCGGGGCGCCAGGCCGGGCACGCTGCGCTGCGCGCTGTCGCCGTAGATGACCGGAATTTTCTTGGCGGCGGCGGGCGGCGCCGCGCTCACGCCCAGCAGGCTCGCGAGGTCGCCGCGCACGGCCTTCTGGCTCGATTCGCTATCGTGCGGATGGCGCAGCACGGCGGTGATGGCGCCCCCCTGCCGGGCGGCGACCAGCTTGACCGCGTCCTCGGGCGCGGCATCCAGCGTGACGGTGGCATAGGCGCCCTGCCGCAACTGCGCCGGATCCTGGACATGCTGGGTATTGGCGCCGGTCGCCAGCACCAATACCCCTTGCAGGAGAGGCGCGGTAATACGCCGGCGCTGGTACTCGAATGATACGTAGAGGTCTATCAGGTCGCCGGGCTGCAGCAGGCCGGAAACCGAATTGATGACATCCACAGGCATGGTGATGGCGCGCCGGCCAGGGGCCAGATGGGTGGAAAAGGCGGTTTGATGTTGCGCCATGGCATGCACCGGCAGCACCGGATCGCCAGCCCGCAATGGGGCGCGCAATACCGTGCCGTTCAATTCGGCGTAGCGTTCGGGCGGGATGCTGTCGCTCGATACGGTGGCCGCCGGCAGTGACCGCAGCGCCAGATGTTCGGCCCCCAGGCGGGTGCCGGCGGGCAGGTCATAGGCCGCCACGACCCGGTTCACCATGGGCACCCGGGCCTGGTCTTCGAGCAGTTGAACACGCCGCTGGATATGCTGCCGCGCGGCCCAGGCCGCGCACAGGCCAGCCGCGAGCGCAAGCAGCAGCATGGCCATGGACCGGTTGAACGCGGGCAGCCGCATGGCGTTCCCCTTATTCCTGGCCCGGATGCCCGGCATCCACGTGCAGCGCCGAGACATAGCCGCTGGACCCCGGCCCGGCGGATTCGATCCTGGCCAGCCAATGCCAATCGCGCTGCAGGCCCGACAATACAATGGTATCGCCAGCGGCCAGCACCCGCTGGAAGAGATCCGCATGGTTGGCAAGAGACTGCGCCGCCTGCGCGGCCGAACCGCCGGACGTGAATGGCTTTACGTAGACCAGCACGCCCGACAGGCGCAGGGCCTGGTGTTCGCCCCACTTGAACTGCCCTGCCGGCAGCGCGGCCAGGCGCGCTTCCACGGCATGGGCGCCCTGGGCGGACGTCGCGCGGCAGGCACCGCCCGCCAATGCCAGCAACAGCATGCCCGGGACGATGGCGGAAAGGCGCAACCCGCGTCTGCCAGGCAGGCCGCTGCTCGTGTTTGCCGCAAGCCGGTTCTTCATGGGGCCTCCGTTTCAATTTCAGAATGGAGATGCGGGTCCGGGACGCGCCCCGCCCAGGGCGCTAGCCAATCGAAGACCGGCGCGCTGCGATTCCAGGCGGCATCCACGCGGACCATGGCTGCCGCGACTTGCGCGCCCAGCGCATACGAAGCGTCGGCGCTCTTTCCCCACGCCAGGGCTGAGCCGGCCAACAACTGCTGCGCCGCCGCGTCGTCCGGCGCATGGCCGGCTCCGGCCAGGATGGCCGTGTGGCGGCGCAACACCAGACGCTGGCTGTCGAAATAGTTCAGGCCGGCCGATGGGGAGGCCGCGGGCCCCGGCGGCAGGCCGGGCCAGGGCGCCACCGCGACATGGCCGGCCAGTATGCCGGTATCTTCGATGCGCCAGCCTTGCCGCAGCGACTGCGCATAGGGGGCGGCTCCGCCCGCCTGAGCCTGGGCGGCCAGCGCTGCGCCGCTATCGTAGCGCAAGGCCACTTCGGCCAGCCCGTCGCCGAGCAGGCGCTGGCCGCGGCGATCGGACCACTGGTGCGCCGGGCCTGAAAAGTAATGCCGCCGCACATCCCCTTCTGTATCGGCTTGCGGATTGCGGGTAAAGGCAAAGGCGGCATACCGGCTGGCATGTGCCGCCTGGAGCGCCATGTCCTGGAGCCGCGCAAGCCAGGACAAGCCCACCCACAAAGATAGCAGCGCCATGAGCGCCACCATCCCCTCCATCAGCGCCTGGCCCAGCTGCGGCGTGGCTGCCGCCGGCCGCGGCGCCGCGGCGTGTTGCGGACGGTGGATCGAAAGAGCTGTCATGGCTGGCCCCGCGCAGCGATGCCCGGTTCCAGCTGCGCGGCCAGCCGCGCCTGCCAGTAGGGGTGGAATAAATTGGCGCTTTCAGCCCGGCCATCCGCGCGCGCCCGGGGCCGGTCGAAGAAGGTTTCTGCGGCGCTGCGCGTGCTTACCGTCAGGCCCTGCGGGCCCGGATGCCGCAAGCTTACGTCCAGGCGCAAGGCATGGCCGCCCGCGCCAGCAGCGGTATCGAAGTAGCCGGGCAAGCCTGAACCCTGCCAGCGCGGCCGGCTTGCCACCGCCCTGGAATTGGCCAGGGGGTTGTCGCGGCCCGATGCAATGTCCCAGTCGGTGGCTTCTTTTACCCAGCGCCAGAAATCCTGGTCCGAAAAATCGTCGGGAGGATTATCCACATGCGGCCCGGCCATGGCCGGCGCCGCGGCGCCGGCTATCCAGCCCCAGCCCATGGCGTACTCGCGGTAGTAGCAGCCTATCCATTTATTGGAGCGCAGCGCATGGTAGGACTGCGTGTCCGTGGACTGCCAGCGGCCGGTGGCGTCGAGTTCCGTGCCGCCGCGGCGGCGCAACTGGTGCCTTAAATGGGGGCACCTGGCCTGGACCACCCATGGGTTGTAAACGGTATGGTCGCGCGGCGACAAGAAACCGTACAACTGCGCCACACCCTGGATGAAAGGCCGCAACTGCTGCGCCGAATGGCGCTGCACATAAGCCTCCCAGTTGTCGTGTTCGATGACGAGATCGAATGCGCTGCCGGGGGGAAGGCCGGGATAATTCCGCGCAAGCACCGCCTGCATCGCCGCCAGGCGCGCCTGCGGCAGGCCCGCGACGACAGCGTCTTGCACCGTGCCGAGAACCTGCTGGACCACGTCGTCGTGAGCGGCGTAGGCGCGGGCCAGCTCGCCCTGCGAGCCGGCCCGCGCGTCAAAGCCGGCGGCCTTTTGCGCCGCCTGGTAGGCCGCGCCGTGCTGCGAACCGAACATCATGGCCAGCAGGTAGGCCGGCGGATTGCCGCTGGCCAGCTGGCGCGCTTGGGCGCCGCCCAGCGACGCCCACGACCCCAGGGTGACCAGATGCGCCATGGCCACTTGGTGCCCGACGTGGGCGCGGTTGATGTAGGCCAGCATATTCAAGGCGCGCGCCTGCGTCAGCGCCCCGCTGTAAGCCGCGGCATCGAGCGCGTGAAGCTGCCTGGCCTTGGCCGCCACCACCTGGCCGGCGCCAAAATAGCGGACGAACACCAGGACAGCGGCGCCCGCCAGCAGCATGCCGAGCACCAGAGCCTGCCCGTGCTGCGCGGCGTGACTGCCGGCCCTGCCCGAAACGGCGCGGCGCGCGGTCATTGGGCGCCAGCGTTGCCGGTGAACGATTTGAGGGTCTTGGCCGCGGTTTGGGCGGGTCGTTTTTGCACAGCGCTCTCCTGGCGGATATTCAGGATTGCAGTGTGATCCCGCAAGGGCTGGCGCACAATTCGCAAATGCCGGGGTAGGCAAAATCAGCAAGGGGCCGCCAGGCGTGTCATCCCGCAAAGTGTTCGAGCATAATAGGATAAAGCGTTGCGGTGCCGCGCGTGCTTGAGCACCGTATATTGATGCAAATTGGCGATGCTGGCGAGCGTCGCCTGGCTGTTTGCAAAGCATTGCGCTACTCACCTGCTGATCTGTTCTCAGCCATGCGTTTTCTTCGCCAGATTAATACACCGGTCATTGACAACATTGCCAGAACCACACCCAAGATCAATACGACCACGCGCAACGGCCAGCCCCATACGTCGGCCACATGCAACGCATAGAGCCAACTCGTCACCGCCTGGCCTGCACCCTCGCCAGTGGGTAGCTGCAATGCCCGCAGTCGTCCCGTGTGTGCATCAAAATACAAATCGGTGGCGCCACGGCGATGCAATACGTCCCTGCTGCCATGTGTGCGGTATAGCCACGCCTCGTCGCGCGGAATGAAGCGCAACATGATTTCGCGTTGGACGGTAAAGCCCAGCGACCGCGCCTGATAGGACATCAAGTGGCGCCCCTGCTCCAATGCCTGGCGCCAGGACAAGCCGCGCTCGGCGTCTCCCCGCTTCCCGGACGCCTGAATGATTGACACCGCCGGCGGTGTATAGCCGGTCAGCGTTAGCATCACGGGCTCGTAAACCGAAGGAAGATTGAGGAGTACGCTGGACCAGGCGAAGACCAGCAGGGCCATCCAGCACCAAAGGCTGAAGGCCCGGTGCAAGTCGAACAGGCGGCGCGTCCCCGAGGCGGGATGCTTGATGCGCCAGGCGGTCAACCAGCGTATCCACCACCCCCGAGTCGACTTCCTCCTTTGGCAGCGCGACTGCCATCCAATGGCCGGCAGTGTCAGGATCAGGCCTACGAAGCAGTCCGCCGTCCAGCCCAACGCAACCAGCCCCAACAGCACCATGCCCGGGTGCCCCAGCGCCAGCTCATAGTGCAGGCGGTAGAGGAAGGGAATCAGGTTGACCCACCCCTGCCGGATATCGCCCCAGGTGCGCCGGCCCAACTGCGCCCCGGTCCAAGGGTCAAGCAGGATGCTGTCGAAGCCGGGCGCAAAAGATGGATCCGAGTCCGGCCAGGGCCGCGTACGGATTTCCGCCTGCCGGCCGCCATAGCGCCAGGTCGCCTCCATCACCTGCACTTCGGGGGCCAGGTCCTGCGCACGCTCGGCCAATGTAGCCAAATCCAGCCTGGGCTCACCAGGCCTGACTTGCGCCAGGAACCGCGGGTTCACCCAGGCATCGAGCTCTTCATAGTAGGCCAGCACACTGCCTGTCAGGCCGACCAGTACCAGAAAAGCTGCGCTGGCCAAGCCGAACCAACGGTGTAGACGTATGCAGCATGCGCGCAGTGTCTTCATCGGCTTACAGCTCCGCTTTGAGTGTCACCATGACCGTCCTGGGCGCGGCAGGCATGTTGCTCCAGCGCGTGCGCAGGTTGTAGTAGAGCGCATCGGTCACATTGTGGATATTGAGTTGCAAAGTCGCCTTGCTCCCCAATAGAGACAAACGGTAGGCGGCCATAAGATCCAGCTGTGCATAGCCGCCGTCGCTGTAGCTGTTGGCCGTGTCCCCGTAGCGCCGGCCGGCGGCGAACACGCCGGCTCCCAGGCTCAGGCCCGGAACAGCCTGCGGCGCGTACTTGAGCCACAGACTGCCCTGGTGGCGCGCGGCATAGGGCAGCCGATTGCCGACATGGCCGCCGGTGTCTTTGGTGATCTGCGCGTCGGTATAGCTGTAGCTGCCCAGCAGACTCCATTGCGCGCTCAGTTGGCCCTGCAAGTCCAGCTCCACTCCCCTGCTGCGCGCTTCGCCAATGGCGACATTGATATTCGGATTATCCGGGTCCGGCGTGGAAATATTGCTCTTGTTCAACTGGTACAGCGCAGCGCTTCCCGTATAACGGCCATCGGCCGCCTGCCATTTGGCGCCCAGCTCGAACTGGCGCGCTTTTTCCGGTTCGCCAAGCTCGGCATTCTGGTATTGCACGCCGGGCCCGAAGGACTGGGTGTAGCTGCCGTAGAAGGTCCATTGAGGCGATGCCAGGTAGCTCAGGGCCAGTCGTGGGCTGGTGCCGGTGTCGCGCCTATGGCTGATTTCCGTGGGCGAGTAGTAGGCATAGCTCAAGTCCCGCGTCAGCCGCTCGATGCGCACGCCGGCAAGCAGCCGCCACTGCGGCGCCAGCGTGATCTGGTCTTGCAGCGACAGGCCTACGTTGCGACTGCGCTGGTCCCACACCACGCCGCGTTCTGCGGTCAGGAATGGCGCCACGTCCACCGCCGATAGGCGCGGATCGAAGTTGTACGGATCGATGGTGTCGAAATAATCGTCGGTTGCGTCAGTGTAGGACTTCACCCGGCGAGAGGACAGCCCAACCAGCCATTCATGCTCAAAACCACCGAGGCGGCTCTTGCCCTGCAGATCGAGCCAGGCCGATGTCGTGTCCACCCGCTCATTGCCGAACCAGGCGTAGCGATCACCGCCATCGTACAGATACACGTCCTGGTAGGTCTTGCGGTTGCCGGCCTTGAGCACACCGCCCGAGAGCTTGAGCGCATCGCTGAAGCGATGTTCGAAAAATACTTCGCCCAGATTGCTCTGATTCTGATCGCGCAGACCGGGCTGCCCGAAACTCAGCTTGCGCGGATAGCCGGCCAATCCTTTGCCTTCGGCCGGGGTGCCGCTGTCATAGGCGTAGCGGTCGCGCTGGTGCTCGTAAGAGAGCCGCAGCAGCGTTTGCGGCGTGATGTCCCATTCCAGCACGGGAGCGACGAAGACCCGATCATTGTCCGACAGCAGGCGAAAGTTGTGGCCGGTATCATAAGCGGCATCCAGGCGATAGCGCAGCCTGCCATCCTCGGTCAACGGTCCGCTGGCTCCGAGATCGCTGCGGTAGCTGTCATGGCTGCCTATCGACTGGGACAGGTCATAGCGCGGTGTGCTGGACGGCAGCTTGGTGACGATGTTGACGATACCGCCAGGATCGCCGGTTCCATAAAGCGCGCCGGCCGGCCCCTTGAGCACTTCGATCTGATCGACATTGGCCAGGTCAAAGCGCGAGAGCGGGATGAGCTGACCGTTGCGGTAGTTTGCCACGCTCTGCTCGAACCCGCGGATCACGAAGCGTTCGTAGCCGCCGCCGAAGGCGTAAACCGACTGGACGCCGCTGACATTCTTCAATACATCCCCCAAGCGTGTGGCCTGCTGTTCCTGGATTTCCCGTTTATCGATTACCTGGATGGCCGTGGGTGTCTCTTGCAGAGGGGTTTCTGTCTTGGTTGCGGTTTGGCTTTGCGACGGGCTGGCTGACGCCCCCTCAACAACGAGGGCCGGTAATGTAGTGATAGCCCTATCGTGCGCCGGATTGTCTCGTAGCGAACTGTCTTGCGCCTGAACTGTCAAGGGAGATGCCGCCAGGAAGACGGCGCAAATGGCCGTTGCCAGCGGCCCAATGCAATGTGCTCTTTGAATCATGCTGTCCTCATCGACAATGCGGCATGAGAAGCGCCCTATGCCGCCTCCATGCAATAAAAGTGTGCAACATGGCAGCAGGAACTGGCGCCGGGCCCGCGTCCGCGCACTTCGATGCCATAGAAGACATCAACAACGTATGGTTAGGGGCGCCGGGTTCGGGTGTGCGCCAGATGGAGCGATGGCTCGCTCACCTGTGCCATGTCGATGGACGGGGTCAGGAATGCGTTGGAGGGCCGCGAGGCTGAGCGGCTCGCCACACAGATGATGTGCGTGGCGCGATGAAGAACAGGCGGGGATACGATTGCTGTGATTGCGGCTCCAATGCCACATAGGGTTGAGTGGGAGGCGATATCCACGGCGCGCCATGACTGCAGCACCACGGGCAGTGGTGCGAGAAATGGTCCGGCTGATCGGACGACGCCGGCAAGTGTTCGTTCGCGTCGGAAACAAATATCTTGACCAGCCCTGTGCTGCCGCACAGTCCATGCCACTCTCCCTGCGCCGCCGAACGCTGAGCATGGGAAAACGACGATGCAAGGGGCCCCAGCAGGATAGCGAAGCACGCGATCCATGCCGCAAAATACTTGTAGAAGCAAAACCTTGCTTGGCTCATCAGCGCATATTACCTTGGAATGTTACGCAACATTCCATCACCGAGGACAATACTCTTAGGCAGTATGATACGGCGCAACGGGTTGCGGTTCGTGGGGCCTTATCCCGCGGCGCGCCGCTGGCAGCAGCAGGCCATTTAGTTCCTGGATGATCCGCTCACTGAATAGGCCGTTTGCCCCCATCCACTCATCATTGAAGATCGTATTCAGGTACTTCTCGCCGCCATCGCATACCAATACCACGATGGTGATCTGGGGAGTGGTCAGATGCGCTTGTTGCAAGGCCTTGTAGATCACGCCACCGGCTGACCCACCCACCAGGACGGCATGGTGGCGGGCGAGATAGCGGGCGGTCTCGAATGCGGCCGAGTCGCTGACCTTGAGTCCCTGATCAATGAGGTCATAGTCGATCAACATGCCGATTTCCGCCCCGGCGGGTGTGCCGGTTCCGGATTGGTGGTATGGCGCACCGTCGCCACCGAAGATCACCGAACCCTCCGGCTCGATACCGACGATGCGCAGATCCGGAAGATGAGCCTTGAGCGCCCGGCCAGTGCCGCACAACGAGCCGCCAGTGCCCACGGCGCCGAACAGGAAATGGATGTCATCGCCAAGTGCTTGCCTTAGCTCTTCGGCCAGCCCACGATAGCCATTTGCATTGCCGGGGTTGTTATGCTGCTGAGTCCAGTAGGCGCCATGCTCGCGAGCGAGCCGGGCGGCGGTTGCATCGCGATCTGCCGTGGCCAGCCCTCCCTCGGGATCACCCACCGTGAGCAGTTCGGCGCCATACGCTTGCATGCCGCGCAGCTTGTCAACGCTCGAATGGTGGTCAACTACCGCTGTAAACCGGTAACCCCGCTCGGCGGCAATCAACGCCAGCCCCAAGCCGGTGTTGCCCGAGGTGGACTCGACGATCCAGCCACCGGGCGCGAGCAGGCCCTGCGCCTCAGCCTCATCGATCATCTGTCGGGCCATTCTGATCTTGGCAGTGCCAGTCGGATTGAACTGCTCCAGTTTCAATAATACCCGGCCAGAGCCCGCTGCCATCGGTAGTTCGAGCAGCGGTGCCCCTCCAATCAGATCAGAAATGCGGACTTTGATCGGGGAATGAGACGAGATCGGATGCATGACAACCTCCTAAAAGATTCCGAAATCATATGGACAGGAGCGGCTTCTTTCGGTCTCGAATTTGACGCTGGACATTATTGGGACCTTAAGCATCGCGTGGTCTATACCCTGTTCTGGACACGGATCAGTTCCTGCAAAAATACGTCGTTGTCGGCGGGTAGTGCGAGCGAGACGCGGATATAAGTGTCATAGCCCGGCTCGCGCCATGCCTTGACGATGACGCCTGCGCGCAGCAGTTGCCGCATGACGTATATGGCATCCATCCCGGTATCGATAAACAGGAAGTTCGTATGCGAAGGTGCTACGCGAAAACCCGCTACGCGTAGCGCCTGAGTGAGTCTGGCCCGCTCTTGGCTGATCAAGCTCACGCTTTTCTCCAGGTGTGCCACATCGTCCAGTGCCGCAAGCGCCGCCTCCTGGGCTAGTTGGTTGACGTTATAGGGCGTGCGCACGCGATGCAGAGCTTCGATCAGGTTGGCATGCGAGGCAATGGCATAGCCCACCCGCAGACCGGCGAGGCCGTAGGCCTTGGAAAACGTCCGCAGTACGATCCACGGACGGTTGACGTGGCGTAGCAGGTCAAGTGCATCGGCATACGCCGGGTCCAGTCGCGCATATTCGTAATAAGCTTCGTCGACCACCAGTAAAGCGTTTTCGGAGGTGTACGCGATTAGCGCTTGCAGTTCTTCGCGGCTAAACACCGTCCCAACCGGATTGGACGGCTGGCAGACAAACACCAGCTTTACCGGGCCCTCCAGCGCCTGGCGCCAACGTGACGCATCGAAACCGAACGTTTCGGTCAGCGGCACCTTGTGTACGCCCGCGCCCATCATCAACGGGAATATCTCATGCAGGCCGAAGCACGGAGTCTGGGCGACCACGGTTTCACCTTTGCCCAGGAACGCCTGGCATAGCAACTCCAGGATATTCTCCGAACCGTTGCCGAGGACGACGCGCCTATGTTCAACGCCGTGGCGCTCGGCAAGCACGCGGCACAACTCTTTCCCGGCTGGATCGGGATAGCGCCCCATCCCCTGGTCCAGCCGCCGCTGGATGGCCTGAGCGGCCACTGGCGAAAGGCCGTACGGGTTCTCATTGTTAGAGAGCTTAATGACGCGCGGCGGCTTGAACTCGCGCGACACGGTTTCTGAATCGGCACCCGGATCATAGGCTGGCAAGCCATGAATTTCGGGACGCAGCAAGGACTGCACCGTTTCAGAATATTCGTTCATATCGATTCTCTCCGGTCCGCCGGCCTTACAGCGGATTGGCTGCAGGCGTGACATATTCCGCCTGCCGCGCCAAGCATCCTACGCGCTTGCGAAACGAGGCCAACAGCAAGGTGGCTGTAGCGGCCAGGCCTATCGTCTGGCCAATCCACACTCCGTAGATGCCATAGCCGAGCGTGACGCCCAACAGATAGGCGCAAGGCAGTCCAACCAGCCAGTAGCCGAGCAGCGAAATCCTGAACGGTCCTGCCGTGTCGCCGGTGCCGCGCAGGATGCCGTTGCCTATGTTCTGACTGGCATCGAAGATTTGCAGCACTATGGCAATCAGTAGGCCGGAGGCAGCCAGCGCCAGCGTGGTGGCATTGGCTCGATGGTCGGCCGAAATGAATAGCGCCACGATCGCATCAGGCACCAGCACATAGGGCACGGCAACCGCGAGCATGGCCGCGACGCCCAAGGCCAAACCCAAGAAGCCAAGCCGCCGAGCGCGCGCATAGTCAGCGACACCGCAAGCCTCGCTGATATGGATGGAGGCCGCATGGGAGATGCCCGCCGAGATCATGAATACGATGTAGATGATCTGATTGAGTACCGTTTGCGCGGCCAGGGCTTCCCTGCCCAGCGTGCCGATCAGCAGCGTCAGCACGCTGAAGAAGCCCGCTTCGGACGCATAGGTTCCGGCTATTGGCAGCCCCAGCCGCCAGACCGCTTTGATGGCATCGGGCGACCAGCGCAGTCCTGGCCAGGCGACATGCGGTGCCAGGATACGGTTATTGAGAACCACAGCCAGGAACATCAGAAAGGACAATAGGAAGACGATGCTTGTGGTCAATGCCACGCCCTGGAGCCCCAGGGCCGGCAATCCGAATTGCCCAAACACCAAGCCGTAGTTCAACCCCGCCGTCAGCACGATGCAAATGAGCGTGATCACCAACAACGGCCCGGGATACTTGAGCCCCACCGTGAAATGCCGCAGTGTCTGGAACCACAGGCACGGCAGCAGGCCCGGCGCGGCGATCAATAGGAAGCGGGTGGCCATGGCCGCCACTTGGGCATCCTGCCCCAGCCACACCAGTGGACGCTCAAGCAGCAGCAAGGCGATGGCGAACATGACGCCACATACGGTGGCCCAGAAGAACCCTGCCACCAGCAGATCGCGGACACGCTGATGTTCGCCACGTGCGTGCGCTTCGGCCACAAGGTTGCTTAAGCCGGTCACCAGACCCGTCCCAGTAGTACGCAATTGGTTGAACAGCGCAATCGCCAAGCCGCCGGCGGCGAGTTCCAGCGTGCCGAGTCGACCCAGCACCACAATGTCGATGGTGGTCAGCGCCACATGCGCGAAATTGGTCAGGATCAACGGTAAGGCCAGCAACAGGATGGCCAGCACGTCGCCACGCCACCAGCGCGACCGTGGCGTGCCCGTCTCGGCTTTGGTCACCATAGCTTGACCCTCAAGCCACGGCCCTTGGCTAGCGCCAGGTCGGCCAAATAGCGGCCCAACGCCACATCGGTCACCACCATGCCGCTGTTGTAGGCGAAGACCACATCGCGCGCATCGCGGCGGGCGGGGGCTTGGCCCAACAGAATATCCGGCAGTTCGGCATCCACTGCCGGAATGCCGCCGTCAGGCGCGGCCAGATCGCTGCAGGTAACTTTCATCTGCGCAATGTCCGTGGCGATGCGATAGTCGGCACCGTGCAGCACATCGGCATCCACACCATAGCCCAGCAGTACAGCGACCGCGCCCGGCTTGAGCCAGGCATGGCGCACCTGCTGACGGGCCGAGAGGCCGGATGCCCCGATCACAATGTCCGACCGCACGGCGGCGCGCTCAAGGTCCTCTACGATCTCGACGTCACGTTCGGGATACAAGCGCCGGACTTCTGCGCGCACGGCGCGCAGCCCCTCATCGTAATGGCCAAAGACCTGCAAATGGTCCAGCTTCGGCAAGGCCGCTACCAGCATCGGCAGCGCGATCTGCCCCTGTACGCCAGTGCCCACGACCAGAGCGCTGCGCGCATCCGGGCACGCTGCGCGCGCCATCAATGCCGAAGTGGCCGATGTGCGCAACGGCCCGAGCTTAACGACATCCATCAGCGCAATCGGCGCGCCCGTGGCGTCATCGCACAGGAAGATGAAGGAGTGAAAACGGTAGCCGCCCCGGCTGCGCTGTGGGTCGAATTCGTAGACCACCTTGAAGCCGACAGTATCGCTGGCGCCGTCGCGGCCCACCATCGAGTAGCCGATCGAGCGCTGGTCGCGAGGCTGGACGATGGTCTTGAGCGGGTTCTGCGAGTCGCCATTGCGCAAAGCGATAAACGCCCGTTCGACGACCTGGATGACTTGCGCGTAGCTGATCCCCAGGTCTTCAAGTTCGGCCTGGGCCAGGAGCCAAAGCTCACCGCGGGCTGCGTAATGCCGGGACTGCTCCATAGTCAACACCCCTTTTTCACATAATCAGATATCGTCCAACCGCCACCGCGGTCTTGTGTCGTCATCGTGAAGGTCCAGGACCACCTTCAAGGGCAGGCGGGCCTCATGAAATCGCGATTCGTTCGAATCCATCTGATAGCCGGCGGTATTCAGGTACACCAGCGAGTCGCCTGCCCGGATGGCGCGCGGGAAGCCAAGCTTGCGCCAGGTCAGCAGGTCGCCTTCCAGGCAGGTGGAGCCGGCAATGCAGGCAAGAAACGGTCGCTCGGGCGATGGATCAGTGCCCAACAGCACTGGGTCGGGCAGATACTCGCTGTTGAACCACTGCTCGGACAGGCTCAGGCTGCTGCCCTGCACGGTCACGATGGCGTAGCCGTCGCTCGCATGGCGGTCCTTGACGGCCTGAACGCGAAATACTGTGAATCCGGCCTGATCCAGCAAGGCGCGGCCTGGTTCGACGATGATCCCGATGCCATGCCGCCTGGCCTTGGATGCCAAGGTCTCTTTCGCATCGACCAGTTCATGCAAGATGTCGCCCAATGCCTGGGGTCCAGCCCGCAACGCTCCATAGGGATAGAATCCCCCGAACCTCTTTCCCGCGTGGTAGTGGCTAGGCTCATCCTGGTCTGTAAACGATTTCCAGCATGCTGGATCGACATACTGAACCGCCAGGCCGCCGCCGAGATCTACGTGGCGGCAGTGCGCCAAGCCGCGTGAGCGCGCTTCGAGGCAATGATCGATCATTTGGCTGGCCGCTTGGGCGCGTTCTTCAGTGCTATAACCACCGAGGTGGAAAGAAAAGCCTTGCAGCCGGATGGCCTCGCTGTGCGACAGGCACACGCCAATGGCGGCTTCGCGTTCCGCAGGGTTCAACCCAAAGCGGCTGTTGGCTTGACTGGCGAGGCGGCAACGCAACAGGATGCGCCCGCTACTGCCGATACGATGAGCCAGGCAAGCCATACGTTCCAGCTCGTGCAGTGAATCGATGGCAACCAGGCAGCGGTGCTGCAGCGAGAGAGCGAGCAGCGCATCGTCCTTTTCCGGTCCCGAAACGCCAATCGCCTCACCCACTATCCCGGCGGCCAGCGCCTTGGCAAGCTCACCTGTGCTGGCCACATCTGCGCCGATACCCATCAGGGCCGCGGCCCGGGCGAAGCAATCCGCCTTGTTGGCCTTCTTGGCAAACAGCACGGCGCCATCCAGGTCGTGTTGGTTGAACACCTCGCGAAACTGGTCGACGTTCTGTCTGAACACTTGCGGCAAAACAAAGTGCAGCGGCGACCCGAGGCCGTCCGTCAGCTCGCTCAGGATTGCGCTGTGCGCTTGTAGGAGACGGGCAGTGATCTGATGCAGATGCGCGGTCAGTGGAAACGAAACCGCCGCTGGTACGCTAGCAAGCGAGGCCGAATAATGTGTGTTGCTGTCCATATCCGCCTCCCCCGTTTCCCGCGATCATGACTGGCGCCGGCGGTTAGAACTGCATGCGCGCCGAGAGAAAAACCTCCCGGCCGCGCCCGACTTCCAGACCACCGCTGTAGTAGACACCCGCGTAGTAGTATTTGTCCGTGAGGTTCTTTGCGTGGAGCCTGAAGGTGGTCGGAGTGCCGCCGACCTTGGTCTCGTAGCTCACACCGGCATCCCACAGCGTATAGCCGGGAATGAAACCGCTGTTTTGCGCATCCACCGGCCGGCTGCCGACGTAGTTGATCATGGTGTCCACTGACAGGCCCGGTGCTGAAGCGAGGGCATAGCGCGCGCCGAGCGCTCCCTTCCAGCGCGGCACGCCCTCGCTGCGCTTGCCCAGCGAGGTGGTGTCGGTCACATCTTCCAACTCGGTGTCCAGGTAGGCGACATTGCCCAGCATGGTCAGGCCATGGGTGATGCGGGCGGTGGCGTTGACTTCGATGCCGCGATGGTGGAAGCGCCCGTTGCTGACGTAGTCATTGGCGGTGTCGAGGTAGCTGGCATCGCGCTTGATGTCGAACAGCGCCACGCCCACGTTGACGTTTTGGTTGACGTCCGCCTTTAGGCCGATTTCGTACTGCTCGGACTCGATGGCATCCGTCGGCTGGTTCGCGTTGTTGGCGTTGTAGGGCGCGTAGTCGCCTTTCTCGAACCCACGCGAATAGCTGACATAGGTCATCACGCTTTCGGTTGGCCGGTAGATCAGCGCACCGGTAGGCACGAACACGTTCTTGTCCTGTGGCAGCGCCGTCGCGGACAGGTTTTGCGCCTTGTACCAAATATAGCGACCACCCAGCAGCACCTGAAATTGGTCGCTTAGACTGATCAAATCACTGGCGAAGACCGAGCTCTCCTTGATGCTGGAGCGAAATTCAATGTCCTGCTCTGGGCCAAAGTCCCAGTGCGGCGGCTGCGCCGGATGGCGGATGTTGCCCACCGAGATGTCGCCCACGCTGATGCCCCCCGTGCTTTCCACGAAGTCCCAGTACGGGCTTTTGTCGCGGAACTGGCGGTACGAGGCGCCCACGAAGAGGTCGTGATAGAGCTTGCCCGTCGCGAACTTGCCGGCCAGGTAGGATTGCAAAGACCAAGTGGTGAACACCTCGCCGCGCGACTGGTACAGGTCGGCGTAACCGATGTCGCCGTTGGGCTGGATGTCGAACAGATCGACGTAGCCGCCGTGGCGTTCGACCTGCGAGTAATTGGCCTGAGTGATCGAGGCCCAGTTGTCGTTGAGGGTGTAATCGAACTTGGCTTCCAGGTTGTACGCCTCGGTCTTGTGGCGATACCACGACGGCGAAAGCGCATCGCGCCGATCTACCTTGGGCGGCAACACATAGCTGGAAGGGTCCAGCGAGTTGACGCGGCCGCTCTGGTCGGCGCGCAGCAATGGATCCGACATGGCGCTTTTCCAGGCCCAGTCAGCATTCAATTGCAGCAGCGCGCGATCACTGAAGCGCACATCCGTGGCCAGCCCAACGAACTTGCGTTCCAGGTCCCCCATGTGGTCGAAGTCGCCGACCTTTTCGTAGCCGGCATTCAGGCGATAGCCCACCGCCCCATCGGCGAGAGACGAACTGGTATCGACCGCCGCGTAGCGGCCTTGCAGCGACGAGCCTTGGAGGGACACATTGGTGAATGGGTCGCGGGTGGGCCGCTTGGGAATGTAGTTGATGGTGCCGCCAGGCGAGTTGAAACCGTACAGAAAACCAGACGGCCCCTTGAGCACGTCCACGCGCTCGACCAGTTCCAGCGGTACATCGTAGTGCGGTGCGAGGGCCAGGCCATCGCGGCGGATGGTATTGAAGTTGTCCATCGCAAAGCCACGCAGGCGGAAGTTGTCGAAGCCGCCACCATAAGACGAACTGAGCACCGAGGGATCAATCACAAGTACGTCGCGCACTGTACGGGGCGACGTCTCAGCCAGAATCTGCGGGCCGTAGCTCTGGATAGCGAGCGGCACTTCCATTGTGTCCTTGGCGCCAAACGCGCCGGCATTGACCTCGAATGCCTTGTTCAAAGGAGCTGCAGTGACAGTCACGGTCCCCAATTCCGTCACCGGACCCTGCGGCTCGGATTGTGCAAGCGCAAATGCCCCTTTGAAACCGGCCACGATTAAAGTCGCTAGTAAAGCTCTTTTGAACACGGTCCGGGCTGCCTTGCGGATGCGCATACCACTACCTCTGTCATCTGGGGCTAACGAGCGGACGGTGCGGAACATGATAGGAACGAAAGGCTGCCCCAACCCTGTCTACTCTTAAATTTATTAGAATGTTATAACATAACAATAAATTGGGCAATAAAAAATGCATGGACCTTGTAGTATGGAATTTGATTCATCTCCATCCCAGCTAATACATATATTGATCGACAGCACTGACTCCCGGTACTTGACATTATGGTAGATGCCGTTGCTAAAGCGGGCGACCACCACCGCCGCCAGCAACACCGGACCCAGGGTATCCTGCGCGACCCACAGCACGCCGCAAGCAACGACTGCGAGCAGGCCGACTTCGAAACTCCGGTTTCTCCAGAGGCATGCGGCGCAGTTGCGCCCGCAGGCGCGTCCGCAAGTCGTGAGTGGCCTGCGCCATGTGCCCGCGGCAGTCGAAGCCTTGCGCGCGCCAGCGCAATGCGGTGGCCAAAAGCGGCGCGCGGTCATTGGGCGCCGGCGTTGCCGGTGAACGATTTGAGGGTCTTGGCCGCGGTTTGGGCGGCGGCGGCTTCGGCGGCGGTCTGCGCCATGCGCGATTGCTCGGAGCCGTCCTCGCCGGCCAGTTCCTTGGCCATGGCGGCGGTCTGCGAGCGCACGACCTGGCCAAACAATTGATACACGGCAATCGCGGCCACGGCCACGAGCGCCACCACGATGATGTATTCGGTCATGCCCTGGCCGCGTTGCCCGGCGGGTCGTTTTTGCACGGTGCTCTCCTGGCGGATATTCAGGATTGCAGTGTGATCGCGCGAGGGCCTGCGCACAATTCGCAAATGCCGGGGTAGGCAAAATCAGCAAGGGGCCCGCCCGGCGCATCACCCCGCGAAGTATTCGAGCACGATAGGGTAAAGCGAGGTGACCAGCAGCAGCGCCATGCCGATATTGAAGCGCTGCACCGACCTGGGCTGGCGCAGCAGCCGGCGCAAAGCGCTGCCGAACAGCGTCCATACGCTGATGCTTGGGAAGTTGACCATGGACAGCACCAGGGTCGCCACGATCAGGTTCCGGAAGAACCCTTCCTGCGGCGTATAGGTGGCGACAATGCCGACCGCCATGATCCACGCCTTGGGATTGACCCACTGGAAGGCGGCCGCCTCCAGGAAGGTGAAAGGCTTGCTGCGCGCCGCGGCGCCGTCCACGCCGCCCGCCCGCGCGATGCGCCAGGCCAGATAGAGCAGATAGGCCGCCCCCGCATACTTCAGGGCCGTATACAGCATGGGCATGGCCTCGAACACCGTGCCCAGGCCCGCGCCCACCAGCAAGAGCATGAGCGCCACCCCGGCGCTGATACCCAGCATGTGGGGCAGTGTGCGGCGATAACCGAAAGTGGCCCCGGATGCGGTCAGCATCACATTGTTGGGGCCCGGGGTGATGGAGCTGACAAAGGCAAACAGGGCCAGGGACAGCAGTACGGTCAGGGTCATGGACGTTTCCGCGAAGTGGACAGAATGGCTACCAGGCATCATGCTACCCTGCGCGCCCAATACAGTACCGGTACAATTATCCAGTTCAATATAAAAACTGGCCTGGTCGGTTTACCATGACACATCCCTCCTTTGCATCCACCTGGGCGCCGCTGCGGCAGTCGGGCGTATCGCTCGCCGATCAGTTGAGCGAGCATTTCAGCCAGCGTATCCGCAATCATGGCCTGCGCGCAGGCATGCGCCTGCCGTCGGTGCGGGCAATGGCCGAGGAAGCCGGACTCAGCCGCTTTACCGTGGTGCAGGCCTACGATCGCCTGGTCGCGCAGGGGCTGGTCCAGTCGCGGCGCGGCGCGGGCTTTTATGTCTGCCCGCCCGCCGCTGTCGCCGCCCCGCCCGCCGCCGCTGCCGGCGCGCTGGCTCCCGGCGCCGCGTTCGACACGCCTTTCCTGCTGCGCAGCATGTTCCGCGAAGGGGCCCCGCCCGACATGCCGGGCGGGGCGGGCCTGCTGCCGCCCGCCTGGCTGGATCACGGAATGGTTTCGGCGGCGGTGCGTTCGGTGGGCCGCAGCGTCGGCCGCAGCCTGTTGAGCTACGGCGTGCCGCAAGGCTTCAGGGCGCTGCGCCAGCAGATCGCCTCGGTCTTGCAGGCGCAGGATGTTCCCGCGCACCCCGACCATCATCTGATGACGGTGTCGGGCGTCACCCATGGCCTCGATCTTATCGTGCGTTCAGTCGTCCAGCCGGGCGACACGGTGCTGGTGGAAGATCCCGGATGGTTCCTGATTTTCGGACGGCTGGCGGCGCTGGGCGCGCGGGTGGTGGGCGTGCCGCGCCTGGCCGATGGCCCGGATGTGCAGGCCCTGGCGCGACTGGCCGAAACGCATCGCCCCAAGCTGTTCATCGTGAATACCGCGGTCCATAATCCCACCGGCCATACCTTGTCGGCCGGCATCGCCTACGAGGTTCTGCGCATTGCCGAGCGGCACGATTTCCTGCTGGTCGAAGACGATACTTATGCCGATTTCCATCCGGGCGCGCCGGTGCGCCTGGCCGCGCTGGACCGCCTGAACCGGGTATTGCTGGTGGGCGGGTATTCCAAGACGCTGGCCGCCAGCCTGCGCGTCGCTTATGTGGCGGGCGCCCCGGCCCTGATAGAGAAGCTGGTGGATGTCAAGCTGCTGGGCGGACTCACGACGCCGGAGCTGGGCGAACAGGTGGTCTGCCGCATACTGGTCGAAGGGCAATACCGGCGCCATGTCGAGCGGCTGCGAGCGCGCGTCGATCAGGCGCGCGACCAATGCCTCAAGACCCTGCAGGCGATGGGTTGCTCGATTGCGCATGAATCCCATGCCGGCATGTTCGTGTGGGTGGACTGCGGCGTCGATACCGAAGCCCTCGCGCGCCAAGCGGCTGCGCAGGGTGTCCTGTTTGCGCCCGGCGTGCTGTTTTCGCCACGCCAGGCGCCCTCCTCCCATCTTCGGGTGGCGGTGTCCATGGTGGACAACCGGCATGGCTGGGAGGTGCTGGAAAACCTGCTGCGGCAGGAGCGGAAAAATCGCCGTTTGAAATCATAGCGGGTCGGGCGTATCCTCTTCCCGGAACGTCAAGCTACTACGGGAAATACGATGACATGGTCCGCCAAGCAGTACACGACTTTTGAAAACGAACGGACGCGCCCCGTGCGCGACCTGGTCGCCGCCTTGCCCATGCACGAGGCGCGCCTCGCCATAGACCTGGGCTGCGGCCCCGGCAATTCCACGGAGGTCCTGGCGCAGCGGTTTCCCGGCGCCGCCGTCAGCGGCGTGGACAGTTCCGCCGACATGATCGCGGCGGCCCGCAAGCGCTTGCCCGGGATAAGCTTCGAGCAGGCCGATATTCAAACCTGGGATCCGCCGGAAAAGTTCGACGTGATATTGGCGAACGCGTCCTTGCAATGGCTGCCGGACCACGCCGCGCTCTATCCTCGCCTTGCCGGCAAGCTCGCCCCGGGGGGCAGCCTGGCCGTGCAGACGCCCGACAATCTTGAAGAGCCGGCCCACCGGCTATTGCGCGAAGTGGCGGCCGCCGGCCCGTGGGCCGGCAAGGTGGCCGGAGCCAGGCACCCCGAGCGGCACAGCGCCGCCTGGTACTACGAACTTCTGAAGCCCCATTGCGCCCGGGTCGATGTGTGGCGCACCACCTACTACCATCCGCTGGCGGGGGGCGCCGCGGCGGTGGTGGAATGGTTCAAGGGTTCCGCCCTGCGGCCTTATCTCGACCTGCTGGACGATGCCGAACAGGCGGCGTTTCTTGAACGCTACGAGGCCGCCGTGGCGCAGGCGTATCCGGCCCTGCCCGACGGCACCGTGCTGCTGCCATTCCCCAGGCTTTTCATCGTCGCCGGCTCGCTATACTGACCATCGACGCGGCAGGCGCCGAATCCCGGGAAAACGGCGGCGCGCCGGCTAGGCCGCCGTGACCGCCGCCTGCATGCCAAAAACGAATCCCAGGGAAATGATGGTCAATACCAGCGCCGCGATCGCGGCGTAGCGGTAGTCGCGTTCAAACAGGAAAACGGCCAGCATCAGCGCCACGCGCAATACCGGCAGCAGGATGAACAGCGCGATGCCCGCGCTCACGACGTCGATGCCGGACAGCGCCGCCAGGCGGTTTGAACCGGCCGGCCAGCCGGCCGCGGCCAGCGCCAGGCCCAGGGCGATCACGCCCGATGCCAGGCCGGTGCCATAGCGCAGCACCACGGCCAGAATCCGCTCGAGCCTGGGATGGCCGGCCGCGCCGCTCTTCATGCCGCGCTCCAGGGCACATGGATATCGAATGCGCTCAGGAACATCTGTATCGCCAGGGCGATGAGCACCGCGACAAACAGCAAGCGGATCCGCTCGCTGGACACGGCCATGAGAATGCGCGCGCCCAGCAGCGCGCCCAGGACGGATCCCAGCGCCACCGGCCCCGCGATCGCCGGCACGATATCGCCGCGGACGAAATAGGCGCCGGCGCTGGCGGCCGCCGTCACCCCGATCATGAAATTGGAAGTCGCGGACGATACCTTGATGGGCAGGCGCAAGGCGCTGTCCATGGCCGGGATCTTGAGCACCCCGCTGCCTATGCCCAGCAGGGCGGAGACGAGCCCCGCCCCGTACATGAGGGTCATGCCCATGGGCACGCGCTGCACCCGATACGCAATGTCGCGCCCGAGGCCGCGGTCGGGATAGCTGGAGTGCAGCTTCAAGGCGCTCGCCCATCCGCCGGTATCCCCCGCCGGGGCCGCGCCGGCGGGCTCGCCGCGCCGCGCAAGCATTTGCCAGGCCGACAGGGCCAGGATAAGGGCAAAAAGAAAGTATAGAAAAGCGATGGGCAGCACGCCTATCAGAAAGACGCCCGTCAGCGCACCCAGGGTCGTGGCGGTCTCCAGCACGATGGACAAACGGATATTGGTGAGCCCGCCCTTCAGGAATGGCGCGGCGCTGCCGCAAGAGCAGGCGATCACCGACACAATGCTGGCGGCAATCGCGGTGTGGATGCCTACGCCGCCGAACACGGTAAGAATGGGCACGATGAAAATCCCGCTGGCCATGCCCAGCATCCCGCCCAGGGCGCTGGCTCCCAGCGCTACGGCAAACAGCCATGCCCCGAATTCAAGATCCACCCTGGCGCTTCCCTTTCACAGCCCGGCCGGCGCGCGCCGGCTCAGGCGGGTGGCGAACCGGATCAGATCGCCCCGGTAATAAAGCTTTTCATAGTCGATGGGGGTGTTTCCCTCGGAATACGAGGTGCGCTCGATCAGGAAGACCGGGCTGCCGACCGGGATGCCCAGGGCCGCGGCCACGGCGGATTCGGCCGCAACGGCTTCCAGCCGGTACTCGGCCTCCAGCAGCGGAATATTGTATTTCTGCTCGAGCAGCATGAAAATGGGCTCGGCCTCCAGGTCATGGGTGATGACCTGCTCGCCGATTTCCAGTGGCAGATAAGTTTCATCGAACGACATGGCCACGCCGTCGGCCAGACGCAGCCGCTGGATTTTCATGACGCGCGCGCCGGTCGCCAGCGCAAGCTGGCGGGCGACCGCATCGCTGGCGGCCACGACCTGGCTGTCCATCAGGCGCGCCGTCGGCTTGCGCCCCAGCGCCTGCATGTCTTCCACGAAGCCGCTCAGTTCGGTGAGTTCCTGCGTGATTTTCGGCGAGGCCACGAACGTGCCTCTGCCGCGCCGGATTTCGACGAGTTCGCGACGGGCCAGATTCTGAATGGCCTTGCGCACCGTCGTCCGGCTGACGTTGAACTGTTCGACCAGGCGGTCTTCATTCGGAAGCTGGGCGCCCGCGGGCAAGACGCCCTTGAGGATGTCCGCCGCAAGCGCGGTTTCCACTCGCGCATAAAGCGGAGTGGGGTCGAGGAAATTTCCGTTCATGCGGCATAATGACATAATGACGTCATTATGTCTATAGGGAGGGGGGCCGGCTGCCCCTTCCTCATTCAATATCAGCCAGGCGCAAGCGCCGATTCGGCCGCATGGCGGGCGTGGATGGCCGTGGTGTCGAACAAAGGAACCGCGGAATCCCGCTGGCCGACCAGCAGCGAAATTTCCGTGCATCCCAGGATGATTCCCTGCGCGCCTTGATCGATCAGGCCGGCCATGATCCTGCGGTATTCCGCAAGGGATGGCGGGTTGATTTTCCCCAGGCAGAGTTCTTCATAAATAATGCCGTGCACGATTTCGCGGTCTTGCGCATCCGGCACCAGCACCCGGAGTCCATGGCGTTCACGCAGCCGCTCCTTGTAAAAACCCTGCTCCATGGTAAAGCGCGTTCCCAGCAAGCCTATCGTCGCCAAGCCCGCCTGCCGGATTTCCCGCGCCGTCGGATCCGCGATGTGCAGCAAAGGAATCTGGACGGCGGCTTCAATGGCGCCCGCCACCTTGTGCATGGTATTGGTGCACAGGACAAGAAAGTCGGCCCCCGCGGTCTGAAGCGCGCGGGCCGCATCGGCGAGCAGCTTGCCGGCGGCCTCCCAGTCGCCGGAATGCTGCAGGCGCTCGATTTCATGGAAATCCACGCTGTACAGAATGATCTTCGCCGAATGCAGCCCGCCCAGCCGCGCTTTGACCGCCAGATTGATTTCACGATAGTAAGGTATCGTCGATTCCCAGCTCATCCCGCCCATGAGGCCTATGATCTTCACCGTTTTCTCCAAGAAATGGCCATCGGAGGCAATCCATGCTGACTCACAGGACACAGAACGACGGCCTTGCCCGAAAGCCATCATAGCCGACGGCGCCAGGCATAAGGACCCGGACACATAGATGAGCCAAAGAGTGTGATATATTTGGCGAATTCCTGTCCAGTCCGCTACTTCAAACCCAAAAACACGGCCTTTTCCATGACTTCGTTCGCGCGCATCGACCCGCCTGCCCCGCAACACGCGGATGGCAGCCTGCGCGCCACGAATCCTCCTCCCGCATCATCTGTCGCTCCTCCGGCGCGCATCGCAGTGGCAAGCCTACATCCGCCACGCGCGATCGCCCTGGGCTGATCCAGCCCACTTCGCGGCCCCGCCTCTTTCTTCGCATTTTCCGCTGACGCAGCTTGCGTCAGGCGCATGGCCGGGGCCTGTTCATCATCCGACAGGTGAGTACATCATGATTCCAAAAACTTCCGCATGGGCGGCCTACGGCGCCATGTCCATATTCGTGCTGCTCTGGGGCAGCGCGGCCGTCTTTACCCGCTGGGGACTGGACCACGGCTCGGTCTTCGCGCTGCTGATCCTGCGGTTCGCCCTGGCCCTCTGCGCCTTGTCGCTGATCGGCCTGAGGAACGGGAACTGGCTGCCGGCGCCGGGGACGCGCCGGCATGTCGCCGGGACGGGCCTGCTGCTGATCGGCGGCTATTCGGTCTGCTACTTCCAGGCCATGGCGCATGGCATCACGCCGGGGCTGCTGGCCACCCTGCTCGGCGTGCAACCGATACTGACCCTGCTGCTGACGGAGAGGCGCTACTCGGCATGGCGGCTGGCCGGCCTGCTGCTGGCTTTGGCCGGACTGGCACTGGTGGTTTATCAGAGCCTGGCGCTGGCCAAGTTTTCCGGCCTGGGCATGGCTTTTGCGCTGGGCGCCTTGTCGTGCATGACCATGGGCGCGATGCTGCAAAAACGTATCCGGCAGGCGCCCAGCGCAGCGCTGCCGCTGCAATATGCCGTGACCTTGCTGCTATGCCTGTGCTTCGCGCCATTCCAGCCTTTCCACTTCGAGTTCAACTGGGGGTTCCTGATTCCCCTGCTGTGGCTGGGGCTGGTGATCTCGGTCGGCGCGCAACTGCTGCTATACCGGATGATACGCAGCGGCAACCTGGTCAACGTGACCAGCCTGTTCTACCTGGTGCCGGTGGTCACGGCCATCCTGGACTATCTGGTCCTGGGCAATGCCATGTCCGCGCCCGCAATAATGGGCATGGCGGCTATCCTGGCGGGTTTAGCCCTGGCGTTCCGGCAGCCGGCGGCGGACGGCAACGGGACGGCGGTATTGCGGCGCGGGCGACAGAGCCGTTGAGCCCAGCCGGCATCCCCCGGTGACTTCCCGCGGATTTCGATGTCACGCAGCCACCGTGATGCCGGCTTCCTGCGCCCGGCGCGCGGGCCGGACAATGATCTCCACCTGCTGATCGAGCGATACCAGGGCTTGCATCAGGCGTTCCAGCGAAATGTTCTGGAGCTTATAGCGGCGCAGCTGCGATATTTTGGGCTGGGTCATGCCGGTGAGTGTCGCCACCTCGGTCTGGTTCAGCCCGCGCGTCTCGATCAGATCGTTGAACTTGACGGCCAGCATAGCTTTCGCGGACAAGTCTTCAGCGTCGTCGAACCCAAGATCGGCCAGCACATTGTCGGTGCCTTCACGAGTGGCTTTGTGTAGCATTGTTATCTCCTGTCGCGCGCGTAACGGGCGAGCACCGCTTTGAGCCGCTTTTCGATCAGCTCGACATCTGGCTGCGGCGTACTGATGCCGGACTTGGATTTCTTCTGGAAGGCGTGCAACACATGGACGGCATCACCGCTTTGGACGGCATAGACTGCTCTGAAGGTATCGCCCCAGTGATCCTCGGCCAGTTCATAAACACCTGGACCCAAGCCCTTCCAGGCCTTGGCTGAACCGGGAGTTCGCCCCAGCTGTACGATGAACAAGGCCACGCCCATGTCCTTCTGCACCGGCACTGGGAAAGCCATGAAGTCTTTCTTCGAGGAACCTTCCCAGTACAGAATCTTGCGTTGCTTTTTTTGCATAATATACCTGTTCGTATATAAATTGCAAGGGGCGCGGCCGGTCCTTTTTATTGCATAGGAGTTTGCATGTCTCCAATACGAGGAAGTTGTCTTTGCGGAGGCATCGCCTACCTAGTTACCGGCCCCCTCACCTCTGCGTTGAATTGCCATTGCTCCATGTGCCGCAAAGCCCATGGCGCCGCATTTCGCACTCGGGCGCGCGTAGCTGCCGGCGACTTCAGGTGGGAGAAAGGGTCCGAACTGCTCAATTATTATGAATCATCCGCCGGAACTCATCGAGGCTTTTGCCGCATATATGGCACACCGCTGTCAAGCCGGTTCGATTTCGAACCCGCCTTCCTTGGATTGCCATTGGGCGCTTTAGCTTTAAGCGCCGCAATGAATGCGCCCCGCCCTCATCGACTCACGCCCCCGCTTCTGCTTCCACCCGATTCGCATCTATGACGGTCAGGGCGGCCATGTTGACGATGCGCCGCACCGACGAACTGGACGTCAGGATGTGCACGGGCGCATTGACGCCGAGCAGGAATGGCCCGACGGCGACGTTGCTGCCCGCGGCGGTTTTCAGCAGGTTGTAGGCGATATTGCCGGCGTCGACATTGGGGCACACCAGCAGGTTGGCCGGCCCTTTCAAGGTCGAGGTCGGCAGGATGCGCTGGCGCAGGGCTTCGTCCAGGGCGCAGTCGCCATGCATTTCCCCGTCGATCTCCAGCCCTGGCGCCAGTTCCGAGACCAGCGCCAGCGCCCGCTGCATTTTCGCCCCCGAAGCGGAACTGCCGGAACCGAAATTCGAGCGCGACAGCAATGCCACCTTGGGGGTCAGGTCCAGCCGGGTCAGTACTTCGGCGGCGGCCACGGTGAATTCGGCGATCTGTTCGGCGCTCGGGTCATCGTTGATGTGGGTGTCGACCAGGGCTACCGTGCGCTCGTCCAGAAGCAGGATGTTCATGGCGGCATAGCACCGCGCATCCGGCCTCTTGCCTATGACCTGGTCTATGAAGCGCAAATGATCATGGTAGGCCCCCACCGTGCCGCACACCATGCCGTCGGCATCGCCCAGATGCACCATCATCGCGCCTATCAGCGTCAAGCGGCGGCGCATCTCCACCCGGGCCATCTCCTTGCTGATGCCGCTGCGGCACATCTGCTCCCAATAAGTCGTCCAGTACTGGTGGAAGCGTTCATCGGCCTCGGGGTTGGTCACTTCCACATCCTGGCCCAGGCGCAGCCGCAAGCCGTGCTTCTCGATGCGCGCCAGCAGCACGGCCGGACGGCCCACCAGTATCGGACGGGCCAGCTTCTCGTCGACGACGACCTGCACGGCGCGCAGCACCCGTTCGTCTTCGCCTTCGGTAAAGACAATGCGGGCCTTGCCGCCATCCCGCAGCAGTTGCCTGGCCGCCGCAAAGAGCGGCTTCATGAAGGCCCCCGAATGGTAGACGAATTGTTGCAGTTTTTCGGCATAGGCCTGCAGATCCGCCAGGGGCCGCGCGGCTACGCCGCCATCCATGGCGGCCTTGGCCACGGCCGGCGCGACCCGCACGATCAGGCGCGGATCGAAGGGCTTGGGTATCAGGTATTCGCGGCCGAATGCCAGGTCATAGCCGCCATAGGCGGCCGCCACGACGTCGCTTTGTTCTTCCTCGGCCAGCCCCGCGATGGCGTACACGGCGGCCTTTTCCATTTCGCGCGTGATGGTGGTGGCTCCCACGTCCAGCGCTCCCCTGAAGATGTAGGGGAAGCACAGGACATTATTGACCTGGTTGGGATAGTCCGAACGTCCGGTGGCCATGACGACATCGCCGCGCAGCGCATGGGCGACCTCGGGCAGGATTTCCGGCGCGGGGTTGGCCAGCGCCAGGATCAGCGGCCTGGCGGCCATGGCCGCGAGCATTTCGGGCTTGAGGACGCCCCCGGCCGACAAGCCCAGGAATACATCCGCATTCTTGATGACGTCGCCCAGCTTGCGCGCCCGGGTCTTTTGCGCGTAGCGGGCCATTTCCGGCCCCATCGCCGGCTTGCGGCCCTGGTAGACCACGCCGTCGATGTCCGTGACCCAGATATTTTCCTGCGGCAAGCCCAGATCGACCATGAGGTCCAGGCAGGCCAGCGCCGCGGCGCCGGCGCCGGATGTCACGACCTTGACCGCGGAAATATCCTTGCCCACGACTTTCAAGCCATTGATGAAGGCGGCCGCCACCGTGATCGCGGTGCCGTGCTGGTCGTCATGGAAGACCGGGATTTTCATGCGCTCGCGCAATTTGCGTTCGATCGCGAAGCATTCCGGCGCCTTGATGTCCTCCAGGTTGATGCCGCCGAAGGTCGGCTCCAGGCCCGCGATGATCTCCACCAGCTTGTCGGGGTCTGTTTCATTGATTTCAATGTCAAAGACATCCAGTCCGGCGAATTTCTTGAACAGCACCGCTTTGCCTTCCATCACGGGCTTGGACGCCAGCGCGCCTATGCTGCCCAGGCCCAGGACGGCCGTGCCGTTGGTGATGACGCCGATGAGGTTGCCGCGGCCGGTGTAGCGAAAGGCGTTCAAGGGGTCGGCCACGATCTCTTCGCAGGCGGCCGCGACGCCCGGCGTATAGGCCAGGCCCAGGTCGCGCTGCGTCACCAGCGGCTTGGTCGCGGTGACGGAAATCTTGCCGGGCACTGGAAACTCGTGATAGTCCAATGCCGCCTGTCTGTCTACTGTGCTCATTCTTCGCTTCCTTCTGTCTTCCGGGTAAAGGCCGTCCTCGGGGTCCGGCACGATGCGCAAGCTTCCGCTTTCAGGCAGTGTAGACAATATGCATGAGATAACTATTTGGGATTAACATGACCCCATTACTTTTTCCTAATGGGAGAAATATTGGCATGGCGCATCCGGAGCCCGACGATATTGCCAGGAGACTGGCCAGCCGCCTGAAAATGCGCCACCTGACCCTGCTTCTGCAGATTCAGAAGCAGGGTTCGCTGACCCGCGTGGCGCAACACATGGCCACCAGCCAGCCGGCGGTCACCCACGCCCTGGCCGAGCTGGAGGCCATGTTCGGCACCCCTTTGTTCGAACGCTCTGCAAGAGGCATGGCCGCCACGGCGCAGGGGGAAGTCGTGTTGGCGCGCGCCCGCGCCATGCTGCACGACCTGGATCTGCTTACCCTCGACATGGAGGCCGTCGCCTCCGGAAGGGCGGCCCATCTTCATATCGGGGCCATCCCGTTCATTTCCGGCCAATTGCTGTCCGCCGCGATCCAGGGCACCCTTCCCGGCGAGCAGCGTCTGACGGTCACCATACATGACGGCACCAGCGAGCAGTTGCTGGCGATGCTGCGCGACCATGCGCTGGACTTTGTCATCGGGCGGGCTTCGGCGGCATTGGACATGGCCGGCATCACCCATGAGATCCTGTATCGCCAGCATCCTCGACTGATAGCCAGCCGGGGCTTGGCGGGGCGGCTGGGGCGGCGGCGCCTGGAATGGGACAAGCTGGCCGACCTGGACTGGATTCTGGGCCCGCGCCGCACCTCGATGCGCGAGCAGGTTTCGGACATTTTCCTGCGCGCCGGGCTGAATCCGCCGGCGCCCATCGTGGAAAGCTATTCATCCAAGCTCATCGGCGAAATGATCGCCGCCAATGAGCGGGCGGTGTCCATCGTTCCCGCCGACGTCGCGGAGGAACTGGCGCGCACGGCGGGCGTAGCCATCGTGCCCTACTCCTTCGACTGGACTTTGCCCCCCATTGCGCTATTCGCGCGCGCGGACGCCCGGCCCCGGCCGATAGACAGCCGTTTCGCAGCCACATTGCGGGGCCTGTGCGCACAAGCCAGCGCACAGGCTGGCGGGGATCCATATCAATACTAGCTAGATTGCCAGCACATCGCCATCGAATCCCACGGAGACGTTTTGCGGCAACTCGTGGCGATGGGCCATCAGCCAGGTATCGAAGTCGTGGCCTATATGGGTCAGGACGGTTTTCTTTACCGGCAGCGAAGCGATGACATCCAGCGCGCGCGTCAAATCGTTATGGTTGCGCGGCGCCTGCGCCAATGGCGGGAACGAGCAGTCCATGACCAGCAGGTCCAGCGGCCGTTCTTTCAGGTAGGCGGCCGTGGCGGGCGGCAAGCCTACCGTGTCGGTCAGGTAGGCGATGCGGCTGGATCCGTCGGCGAACACATAGCCGAAAGTGGGCCTGGAATGGCACAAGGGCAGCGGCGTCAGGGAGAAACCCGCGAGCGTCAGCGTTTGAAATGCGTTCAGCTTCTGCGAGAAATCCAGTATGCCGGGGTGTTTGTACAAGTCGGCAAAGCCGTCGGGATCATCCGGACCCAATACCGGTATGCGCATGCCCCGACCCCAGCGCAAATGCAGCAGCCCCTGGGCGTGGTCCGCGTGGTAGTGGGTCTGCACAATGCCGTCCAGGCTGCCGGGAGCGAAACGTTCGGCAAGGTCGGTCAGGCCGGCATCCACCAGCCAGCGCGCGCCGCCGCACTCCATCAATGCCGAACACGGGCCGCGCCGGTGGCATGCTTCGCGCCGCGCCCGGTCGCAGGCCGGGCAATGACAGTTGTAGACCGGGACCTGCGCGGCATCGCCCGTGCCCAGCAGGCTCAACCGCATTCGGCAAGCCGGTGCGCGGCAGGCCGGCCCGCGGCCGATTGCGGCGGCGGCGCCTGCGTCAGGTGAGCGTACAGCGCCTGGATGGTGCTGTCCGGGTCGGCGGAATTATCGAGCAGCAGCACCGGCCTGGCATCGCCGGCGGCGACGGGGCGCATGAACCGGGCATTGCGCCGCAGCCGCGCCTGTATCTGTTCGGCGCTTTCGCGGCCGCGGCTCTGCAGCCGCTGCCGCAGCAGGCGCGGCTCGACGCTGAGCAATACCGGCACTAGGTCCGCGTAGCGCGATTGCGCCTCCGGCAAGTAGGCCCGCGAGCCGTTGACCAGCACATCGCAACCCGCCACCAGCCTGTCGTTGATGTCGCGCATGACGCCATAGGCCAGGCCATGGGCGCGCCACGCCATGGCCAGCCGCCCGCAGGTTTCCATATGCTCGAACTCGGCCAGGGTCACCGCCACGGCGCCCGGCTCGGTGCCCGTCGCCCCCCGGGTAACGACCCGCGGCGCAAGATAGGCCTTGCCGCCGAGCAAGCTGGACAAGCCTTGCAGGACGGTGTCTTTGCCGGATCCGGACGGCCCCATCAGATAGATCAAGCGGCCGGCCATCAGAATACCCGCCTTCCGCAGCGCCATACATGCTGCACGACGAATTGCTTTTCATGGCCGCGGACCCGCAGCAGATCCGCGCGCAGGCCGGCGCGGATTTCGCCGCGGTCATGCAAGCCGGCGGCGCGCGCCGGCGCCAGGCTGATGGCCGCCACGGCCGAGGGCAATGCGCCATCCCCATCCTGGCCGGCCAACAGGCGCGCGGCCTGCAGCAGGCTGGCCGGATAATAGTCGCTGGACAGGATATCGAGCACGCCCTGCGAAGCAAGTTCGGCCGCCGCCACGTTGCCCGAATGCGAGCCGCCCCGCACGATATTCGGAGCGCCCATCAGGACTTTCAGTCCCAGCCGGTGGCTGGCCGCGGCGGCCTCCACGGTGGTCGGGAACTCGGCGATGCTCATGCCGTAATCGGCCGATTCCTGGGCGTGCTCGAGGGTGGCGTCGTCGTGGCTGGCGACCGATAAAAGGCGCTCATGGCATTCGTGGACGATAGCGCGCCGATAGCGGTCGCTGTACTGGCGCGAGTTCTCCAGCTGCAGCGCGATGAAGGCGTCCATGTCCGAATCGCTCAACTGGTACTTGCCTTGATAGTATTCGCGGTATTTTTCCATTTTCACGAACTGCCGCTGGCCGGGCGAATGGTCCATGACCGACACCAGCTGCACCAGCGGGCTGTCCACGAGTTCGTGAAACACCTCCAGCGTCCTGGCATGGCTGAGCTCGCAGCGCAGGTGCAGGCGATGCTCGGCGCGGGTGTGGCCATCGCCCTGCGCCTGGGTTATCGCCCGCAGCATGATGGGCAATTGCCGCAAGCGATCCCCTTTGGGATTCACGTCGCCTATCGACAGCGCGTCGAACACCGTGGTGATGCCCGCGGACACCAGTTGGGCGTCGTGGGCCAGCACCGCCGACTCGCAAGGCCAGTCCACGCCGGGGCGCGGATTCATGTACTTTTCCAGGTTGTCGGTATGCAGCTCGATGAGCCCCGGCATCAGGTAATCGCCTTCGAGGTCCTGCGCCTGGGCGAGCCGGCTGCAGCCCTGGCTGACCTCGTGCACGAAGCCATCGCGCACGGCGACCGTGCCGGTGAAGACGTCGCTGGCGGTGACCACCCGCGCATTGGTGAATATTTGTTCAGCAGGCATGAGCCGGCTCCTCGACAGTCATGTCAAAATAGCAATCAGCCATGCCCTCGCGCGCCCGCGCATCATGGGAAATGGCGATCAGGGCCGAGCCGGCGGCCTTGGCTTCGGCGATCAGCTCGAGCACCACGGCCCGGTTGGCGTCGTCCAGCGCCGCGGTCGGCTCGTCCAGCAGCAGCAAGGGCCAGGGCACCACGAAGCCGCGCGCGATATTGACGCGCTGCTGCTCGCCCCCCGAAAAAGTCCCGGGCGCCAGCTGCCACAGGCGCTGCGGGATATTCAGGCGCGCCAGCAACGCCGCCGCCCGTTCATGCGCCGCGGCGCGGTCCATCCCGCGCGCCAGGGCGGGCTCCATCACCACATTCAGGCAACTGACGCGCGGTATCACGCGCAGGAACTGGCTGACATAGCCCACCGTGGCGCGGCGCACGGCCAGCGTCTGGCGCGGTTCGGCGCCCACCATCTCCAGCACGCCGCCGGCGTGGCGCAGCCGTATGCTGCCGGCGGTGGGCAAATAGTTGCCGTAGAGGGTGCGCAGCAGGGTGGACTTGCCGGCGCCGGACCGCCCGTGCAACACCAGGCAGCGCCCTGGCAGCACCTCGAAGTCCACCTCGCGCAATACCTTCAATACCGTTCCATGCTGCTGGTGCAGGGTAAAGGTTTTGGCCAGGCCTTTCACTTCCATAACGGGCATCATGATCTTTGCCTCAAGGCTGTAAAACGGAGGACACCAGCAACTGGCTGTATGCGTGTTGCGGGTCGTCCAGGATCTGGTCGGTCAGGCCGGCTTCCACGACATGCGAACGGCGCATCACCATCAGGCGATCGGCCAGCAGGCGGGCCACCGCCAGGTCATGGGTCACGATCACCACCGCCAGTTGCAATTCGCGCACCAGGCCGCGCAGGAGGTCCAGCAAATGGGCCTGCACCGAAACATCCAGGCCGCCCGTGGGCTCGTCCATGAAAATCAGGCGCGGGCTGGACACCAGATTGCGGGCGATCTGCAGCCTTTGCTGCATGCCGCCCGAAAAAGTGCGCGGCAAATCGTCGATGCGCTGCGGATCGATTTCGACATGCTCGAGCCATGCCAGCCCCGCCTGCCGCAACTGGCCGTAGTGGCGCACGCCCTGCGCCATCAGCCGCTCGCCGATATTGGCGCCCGCCGATACGCTCATGCGCAATCCGTCGCGCGGATTCTGCTCGACAAAGCCCCATTCCGTGCGCAGCAGGGTGCGCCGCTGCGCTTCGCTGGCGGCATAAAGATCCACGCCGCGGTCCTGCCGGTCGCGGTAGGCCACCGCCCCCCTGTCGGGCGCGGCGCGGCCCGCCAGCACTTTCAACAGCGTGGACTTGCCCGACCCGGATTCCCCGACAATACCCAGCACCTCGCCCGGATACAGATCGAAGGACACGCCCTGGCAGCCCTTTTCCGGGCCGTACAGCAGGGTCAGATCGCGCACCGACAGCAGCGGGCTCATTATCCGGCCTCCTGGCCCGCGCGGCGTTCCTGGCAGTAATCGGTGTCGGAGCACACGAATTCCCGGCCTCCCTGGTCATCCACGATCAGCTCATCCAGGTAGGACTCGGCGCTGCCGCAGAACGCGCAGCGCTGCTCCCACTTCGGAAGCTCGAAGGGATAGTCCTCGAAATCCAGGCTCTCCACCCGGGTGTAGGGCGGCAAGGCGTACAGGCGCTTCTCGCGCCCGGCGCCGAACAGCATCAGCGCCGGGCTCATATTGAGTTTCGGGTTGTCGAATTTCGGGATCGGCGACGGGTCCATCACATAGCGGCCGTCGACCATCACGGGATAGGCATAGGCGGTGGCGATATGCCCGTATGTGGCGATGTCTTCGTACAGCTTGACGTGCATGACGCCGTAGTCGTTCAAGGCGTGCATGGATTTCGTTTCCGAATCGGACGGCTCGATGAAGCGCAAGGGTTCCGGGATGGGCACCTGGTAAACCACGATCTGGCCGCTGCGCAGCGGCGTTTCGGGAATGCGGTGGCGCGTCTGGATGATGCTGGCCTCCACCGTGCGCTCGGTGGTCCGCACGCCGGCCGTGCGGGTGAAGAAGCGCCGTATCGACACGGCATTGGTGGTGTCGTCGGCCCCCTGGTCTATCACCTTCAGCACATCGTCGCGGCCCAGTATGGCCGCGGTCACTTGCATGCCGCCCGTGCCCCAGCCGTAAGGCAGGGGCATCTCGCGGCCGCCGAACGGCACCTGGTGGCCGGGAATGGCCACGGCCTTGAGCAGGCCGCGCCGCAGACTGCGCTTGGTCTGTTCATCCAGGTAGGCGAAGTTGTAGCCCGCGGCCGCGCTTGCGCCGCCTTGCTGCGCCTGACTATTCATGCCCGTTTCTCCTGGATGAGGTCAGTCGCGCCGGCCGATGGCTGGCGCAGCTTGCGGATGAGATCGAGTTCCGACTGGAAATCCACGTAATGCGGCAATTTCAGATGGGAAACAAAGCCGGCCGCTTCGACGTTGTCGCAGTGCATCAGCACGAACTCCTCCTGCTGGGCCGGTGACTCGATGTCCTCGTTGTATTCCCCGGCGCGCAAGGCGCGGTCGACCAGGGCCATGCCCATGGCCTTGCGCTCGGCGCAGCCGAATGCCAGGCCATAGCCGCGCGTGAATTGGGGCGGCTGGTCCCTGCTGCCCACGAACTGGTTGATCATTTCGCATTCGGTCACTTCGATATCGCCCAAGGGCACGGCGAAACCCAATTCCTCGGGCTCGACCCAAACCTCTATCGCGCCGATCCGGATCTCGCCGGCGAAGGGATGATTGCGGCCGTAGCCGCGCTGCGTGGAATAGCCCAGCGCCAGCAGGAAGCCTTCGTCGGCGCGGGCCAGGGCCTGCAGGCGCTGCGCGCGGCCGGCGGGAAAATCCAGCGGCTCGCGCGTGATGTCGGGCACCTCCCCCGCGCTATCGGCCTCGACGGCCAGCAGGCCTTCCTGAGCCAGCATATCGACCACGCGCGGGCACGGCGCCGGCTCGCGAGGCATCGGCTCGTGCATCGCCGCTTGCGGCGCCGCGCCTTCGGCCAGCAGGGAGAAATCCAGCAGGCGGTGGGTGTAGTCGAACGTGGGGCCCAGCAATTGCCCGCCCGGCAAATCCTTGAAGGTCGCCGAAATGCGGCGCTCCAGGCTCATGCCTTCGGTCTGTAGGGGGCGGCTGGCCATGAAGCGCGGCAGCGTGCTGCGATAGGCGCGCAGCAGGAAGATGGCCTCCAGCAAGTCGCCGGCGGCCTGCTTGATCGCCAGCGCCGCCAGTTCTTCATCGTACAAAGATCCCTCGCCCATAACCCGGGACACGGCCAGCGGCATTTGCTGGCGTATCTGCTCCACGCCCAGCTCGGGCACCGAGGCGTCCCCCCGGCGCTTTGCGGCCAGCAGGGCATGGGCATTGTCGATGGCTTTTTCGCCACCCTTGACGGCAACATACATTCAGACTACCTCTTGCATGGTGTGGAGCACGCGCGTGCTGCGCGGCAGCGCCAGCAGCCTTTGCCCGCTGGTAAAGAAAATATCCAGGCCTTTGGGGAAGCCGCAAGCGTCCTTGCGTTCTTGCCAGAAGGCCTGCGGCAGCGGCAGGCGCAGCACCCGCTCCTGCCGGATGCCGGGGCCTTGCCAGGACAAGGGCGCACCCTCCTCCAGGCCCGGCAACTGGACCAGCAGGGTGCACGAAAGCTCCGGGTCGCGATCGCTGCCTTGCCTGAATTCGCCCAGTCCGCCCGGTTCGCCGAATTCATCGGCCGTCAGCAAGGCGAACGCCGCCGCGCCGCGCTCGCCGACTACCGGGCAGCCGCAATGGAAGGCCAGGTTGGCCCGCAGCCCCGGCGTATCGAAGGCCGGCGCCAGCCAGACCGGCGTATCGCTATCGAGCAGGCTCAGGCACAAGGCGTAAGTCGCCGGCGCCAGGGCATCCAGCGCCGGCGCATGCTCGACCGCCTGTATCGCGCCGGGCTCCGACATGGCCCGCAGGGCCAGGCGAAACGACTGCTGGGCGTGGACGACGGGATCGGAAAAGGCCGGCAGCAGCAATGCATCTTTCATCAGTCCTCTCCCCGCCGCAGGGTCATGAAATCCACCTTGGTGGCGGCGCTTTGCGCCGCCTTGACGCCGCGGCGCGCCGACTGCTCCCGCGCCAGCGGGACTATCAGCCGCTCCAGCCAATGCTGCTGGCTGGCGCCCTGCAGATGCGCGTCGGCCAGGGCGGCCAGTTCCGCATGCGGCTTGTTGCGGCCGGCCACATAGCTATGGCCGGTGCAACCGTCGTCCAGCTGGACCACGCAACGGGTCACGGTCATTTCGCCGAGATTGAACGCCGCCCCGCTGGCGCCCATGCGCCCGCGCACCATCACCATGCCGATTTCGGGCGGACGGATCAGGCGATAGCCGGCTGCGCGCAGCTGTTCGCCATACGCATCGAGCTGCTTGCCGGCGCGGGCCAGGACGCCCATCCATTGCTGGCGCGGGGCAGCTTCGTCGCCCTTGCTGTCTACACTACTATTCATGCGGGTCTCCGGAAATAAGCTGATGCGGCGACGGTCGGCGGCATCCGGCCTGCGTCCTTAAATGAAATGCTTGCGCAAGCGTTGCGAAACGATGTCGATGACGCTCACCACGGCAATGATGATGAGGAGGATGGCGCAGGTCTGCGCCAGCTGGAAGCCGCGTATCGCTTCCCACAACGTGACGCCGATACCGCCGGCGCCCACCATGCCGACCACCGTGGCGGAGCGCACATTCGATTCGAAGCGATACAGCGCGTAGGAAATCCACAGCGGCAGCACCTGCGGGATGACACCGTAGATCACTTCCTGCAGGGCGCTGGCCCCGGTCGCCCTGACGCCTTCGACCGGGCCGCTGTCTATGGCCTCGACCGCTTCGGCGAACAGCTTGGCCAGGACGCCGGTGGTGCCTACGAACAGCGCCATCACCCCCGCGAACGGCCCCAAGCCGACAGCCACCACGAACAGCATGGCAAAGACCATCTCGTTGATGGAGCGGAAAGCGTCCATGAGCCGGCGCAGCGGCTGGTACACCCACCACGGGGCGATGTTCTCGGAGCACAGAATGCCCAGGGGAATGGAGCACACGATGGCCAGGACAGTGCCCCACAGGGCGATCTGCACCGTCACTATCATTTCGCCTAGATACAGCCGCCAGTAGCGGAAATCGGGCGGAAAGAAATCGGCGGCGAACAGCCGCATATTGCCGGCATCGCGCCACAGCATGGCCGGATTCATTTCGGCGCCCTTCCAGGACCAGGCCAGGATGGCCGCCAGCAAGGCCCAGGCCATCCATTGATACCAGGGGCGCTTGAGCTGCGGGTCGGGCAAGGCGGCGGACGCAAAAGCGGTCATGTGCGGCGGGTTCCAGATCAGAAGCCATCATCCGGCCGATTGCCGGATGATGGCAGGGGCCATTACTTGGCGCTGGCGACTTTCTTGTCCAGCGCTTCCATGCGCGCATTGAGCTTTTCCAGGCTGGCGTCGATATCCTTGAGCCTGGCCTGCTTCTCCGCGGCGTCGAAGGTGCTGTCGGCGCTCAGCTGGCTGCGCTGCTTGAACAGTTCGAGCTGGCGGATGGGCAGCAGTTGATCATCGTTGGACACGCGGAACTTGCCCCATTGCAAGCCGGCCAGCACCGCGAGCTCTTTCTCGTCGGCGCCATAGGAGGTGAAGAAATCATTGATCTTCTTCTTGGTTTCCGCCGACAGGTTCTTGCGCCATACGATAGGGTCGGCGGGGATCAGCGGCGATTTCCAGATCACCTTGAGCTGAGCCGCCTTGGCCGGGTTGGTCTGCTCCAGGCGCTCCATGCCTTCGGTATTGAAGGTCGCGACGTCGACCTGCTTGTTGGCGACGCTCAGCGCATTGACTTCATGGCTGGCGTTCAAGGTGCGCTTGAAGATCTTGGCGGGCTCGACATTGTTCCTGGCGAAAACGTAATATCCCGGCACCAGATAGCCCGAGGTGGAGTTCGGATCGCCATTGCTGAAGGTGAGATTCGCGGCGTTCTTGAGCATGTCCTCGACCGAATTCAGGGGGCTGTCCTTGTGCGCGATCAGCAGGCTCCAGTAGCCGGGATTGCCGTTGGCCGCCACCGTCTGCGCGAAGATTTCGCCGCCGGCGCGGTCCACGGCCTCCATGGCCGATTTATTGCCGTACCAGGCAACATCCACCTTGTTGAAGCGCATGCCCTGGATGATGCCGGCGTAATCGGGGGCAAAGAAAGCATTGATCTTCATGCCGGTCTGCCTGCCCATCTCGGCCAGGAAAGGGTCCCACATGGTTTTCAGGTTCTGCGACGACTCCGTCGAGATGATGCCGAAGTTCAATTCCGCAGGTTCGGCCGCCGGGGCCGGACCCGCCATCGTCATGCCAGCCAGGGCCGAAGCCAGAACGACGCGATGCATGCCTTTAAACATATCGATACTCCAGTAGTGCTCAGTTGGCTTGCCTGGACGGCTGTCCCGGCAGGCCTGTTGGAAAAACCTGCTTTGCGGCGCCCGAATCAGGCCGCGACCAGGGCCAGGGGCCGGGGCTCGCGGGCGCGCGCCGCATGGTCGGGAAACATCAGGGAGGCGTCCAGGTCGCCGCCATAAAGATCGTTGAGAAACACGCCGTTGAGCGCATCGACCGAGCCATCGAAATGGATATGGCCGGCTTTCAAGGCCACGACCCTGCGGCAATAGCGCACGGCGTAATCCACCTGGTGCAAAGTGACCACCACGGTCTTGCCATCCTTCCCGTTGATATCGGCGAGGATTTCCATTACCTTGCGCGCGGACTCCGGGTCCAGGGACGCAATCGGCTCATCGGCCAGAATGACCTGCGCGCCCTGGGTGAGCGCCCGGGCGATGGCCACGCGCTGCTGCTGCCCGCCCGACAAGGTCGAGGCGCGGCGATGGGCGTATTCGGCCAGCCCCACCCGCTCCAGGGCCGCCATGGCGGATGCTTTTTCCTCGGACGTGAACCAACCCAGGCAGCCGCGCCAGCGCGGCACGCGCCCCAGGCAGCCCAGCAGCACATTGCTCATGACGCTCAGCCGCCCCACCAGGTTGAATTGCTGGAAGATGTAGCCTATGTCGGCGCGCAGGCGGCGCACCCGGCGGTTCAGGCGCCCCGCCGCCTGAACCTGGCGGCCCAGAATCTCGATCGAGCCGGCGTCGCGCCGGTCGCCGCAGGCCAGGCCCGACAAATGGCGCAGCAAGGTCGATTTCCCCGAGCCCGACGCGCCGATGAGAGCGACCATTTCACCGGGCTGGACCGCCAGGCCCATATTGAATAAAACCTGCTTGCCGCCGAAGCTTTTGTTCAAGCCTTCGACCCGGATCACTGTGTTCATTCACATATCCCCAAAAGGCCAGGCGACACAAATCGCCTTCGATGCCCAGCATCTTAGGGACGGCGTATGACGCGGGGATTAAGCGCAGGTGACGGTTTTATGACGCGCCGGCGGCGGCTGGCGGAGCGGCGGCGGAACATCGCCCGCATGAGGTCTAATATGCCCATACCCATACTGACGGACACCGCCATGGAACTTCGACATCTGCGCTATTTCAGGATGCTTGCCGAGCATTTGAACTTCACGCGCGCAGCCGAGCGGCTCTATATCACTCAATCGACCCTGTCGCATCAAATCAAGCAGCTGGAGGAAGAAATCGGGCTGGAACTCGTGACGCGCAAGGGCAAGACCATAGCCCTGACCCATGCCGGGCAGCACTTTCTGGCCAGCGCCACCCGGGCGGTGGAAGGGATAGACAATACCTTGCGCGAGCTGAAGTCGTTTCAGCAGCCGCTCACGGGCCACCTGGTGATAGGCGCCACGCATACCTTTTCCATAAAGCTGCTTGGCCAGTACCTGGCGCTGTTCGTGAAGCAGTTTCCGCTGGTCAAGCTGGAGCTTCTGGAGCTGCCGGCCCAGGAGATAGAAAACCGGCTGGTGGACGAAAGCCTGGATATCGGAATCGCCTATACGCCGAGCGCCTCGGAGGCCCTGTGGTCCGAACCCTTGTTCACCGAGTCGCTGGTGCTGGTCACCAACAGGGAGCACCCCTTCGCCACGCGCAAGCGGCTGCGGATGGTGGAGCTGCATAACCAGCCGCTGGTGCTGCTGTCGCGCACATTCGCCACGCGCAAGCTGCTGGATGGCTATTTCGATCAGGTGAAGATCAAGCCGGTCGTGGTGGCGGAAACCAACACGATCTTCCCCATCATCCACCTCGTCAAGACCCTGCCCATCGGAGCGATCATATCCGAGCGGGCCATTCCCGATGAAGCCGATCTGCACAAGATTATCCTGCAGGACCCGGCGCCGACGCGCACCGCCGCCCTGCTCTGGAAGAAGAACCGGCATTATTCCCAAACCGCTTTGGAATTCGCCAAGCTGGTCAAGGAGAACTACTAGGGGCGGTCCTCAGCCGGCCGCGCGCGGCTTCTTGCCCAGCGCCGCCAGAATTTCACTGCGCTGCTCGTCCAGCAAGGGCGGAGGAGTCACTTCGGTCATCCTTTGCCCGTCGAAGGAAATCGGGTTGCGCACGGTCCTGAATTCGCCCAATGTCGGGTGCAGCCCCGCCACGGTCAGTCCCAGATGCCTGGCCTGCGGATCTTCCAGCGCCTCGCTGGAATCGTAGACCGGGGAATGGGGAACATCCTTTCCGGTCAAGGCGGCGCACCAGAAGTTCCTGTCATGCTTGATGAAAATATCGCCCAGTATCTTGATGAGCGCTTCCTGGTTCTTGATGCGGGCGGGGCGGTCCACAAAGCGCGCATCCTCGAACAGATCCGGCAATCCTATGACAAGGGCCAGCCCGTCCCAGAATTTCTGGGGCGAAGACATATGCAGCGCCAGCCATTTCCTGTCGGCGCATTCAAACACATAGGACTGCGAAACACTGGGCCGGCTGTAAGGGCCCATGACTTCGTTTTCCGAAAAGAAATGCGTAAAGGCGTCCAGGTTGAAGTGGCACATGGCTTCCAGCATCGATACTTCCACCTTGCGCCCCTTGCCCGTTCTGCTGCGTTCAAACAAGGCGCCCATGACGCCATAGGCCGCATACATGCCGGTGATCGAATCGGCAAGCGCGGGCCCCGTGATGCGCGGATTTTCCGGATTGACCAGCAGGTGCAGCAGGCCGCTGGCCGCCTGGGCCACCGTGTCGTAGGCGGGGCGGCCCGCGGACGGCCCCGTGGCGCCAAAGCCGCTGATCGAGCAATAGATCAAGCCCGGATTCAGGGCGCGCAAACGCTCCTCGTCGGCATTGAGCTTGCCCGCCACGCCCGGCCTGAAGTTCTGTATATAGACATCCGCGCCGCGGATCAGGTCGTCGAAGACTTCCAGATCGCCGGCATCGCGAGTGTCCAGCGCAATGCTGCTCTTGTTGCGGTTGTAGGTCTGGTAATGGGGGCTGTACAGACCGCCATTGAAGGCCCGGAAAGGGTCGCCGGTGCCCGGCTGTTCGACCTTGATCACCTTGGCCCCCAGGTCGGCCAGCAGCATGCCCGCCGCCGGCCCGGTGATGAATGTGCCCTGGTCGACGACAGTGATGCCGTCCAGTACTTTAATCATGCTGTTCCATCCCTCTGGCCGTTCACTCGCCGTCGTATTGAATGCCTTGCGCCGCATGATGCGACAGCACGAAACCGATAGGCCTGGATGCTTCCTCGTTCAGGTGCGCGATCAGGCTTGCCGTGCGCGCCAATATCGGGATGCCCTTGAGCGCGGCCAGGGGGAAGCCGATATCGAGCATGATCGCCGGTATGGCGCCCGAGACATTGATGGGCAGGCCCTTGCCTATCGCCTTGGGAATGGCGGCCTGCACGGCGTACAGCATCGTTATGTGGTCTCCGGCCAGGTTCCGGCTCGCCGCCAGCGCCAGCAGCTTGTTGGCCCGCGGGTCGCCCTCGGAATGCTGCGGGTGCCCAAAGCCCGGAATCGACGCCTTGCTCAGTTTCATGGCGGCCAGATTGCCGGCCGCGACCTCTTCGAATGACAGCCCTTTTTCCCTGGACTCGGCGATGAGCCTGCTCAAAAACCTGCCGCATGCCTCAGTGCTGCCGAGCACGACGGAGCCGCAGCCCAGCAGGCCGGCCGCCACCGCGCCCTGCAGCGCCTCGGGAGCAGCGGCATAGGTCATTCTTGCCGCCTGCACGCTGGGCACCAGGCCATGTTCCGCAATGGACAACAACACCGCGTCGATAAAGAAGCGCTGCTCGTCGCTGGGCTCGCGCCCCGTCAACATAAAGAAAAAATAGTCGGTGAAGCCCATTTTCCCTATCAGTTCCGAGCACAAGTCCTTGCCCCTGACGGTAATGGACGCCGCATCGGAGGTGGATATCGCGGTAAAGGGCTGGTCCTGCTTGCCAATTCTCATTTGAAAACCTGTATATCGATGTGATTAATCAATGCGCGCATGGGCCGAATCTATCACTTCCGCCCATTTGCTGATTTCGCCGGCCACAAAGGCGGCGATTTTTTCCGATGGCAGGGGGGAACCCTCCACGCCCTGCTTTTTCAAGGCGTCGATCACGGCGGGGTCCTGCATGGCCTTGTCGGCGGCGGCGACCAGCTTGTCCTCGGTTTCTTTTGGCATGCCGGAAGGCGCCGCCAGCATATACCAGGCGGTCAAGTCGAAATCTTTATATCCCGACTCCGCGATGGTCGGCACATCGGGAGCCAGGGTGGCCCGATTGCTGGAACTTGCCGCCAGGGCCTTGAGCGCGCCGGCCTTGATATGCGGCACGACGGCAACCGGGTGGTAGAACATGAATGCCACCTGCCCCCCTATCGTGTCGGTCATGGCCTGCGCGCCCTCTTTATAAGGAACATGCAGCATGGAGACACCCGCCATCTTCTTGAGCAATTCGCCGGCCAGATGGCCCGACGTGCCATTGCCCGCCGAGGCAAAGGCGAGCTTGTCGGGATTCTTCTTGGCGTCGTCGAGCAGGTCTTTGAGGCTGTTGTACGGCGAATTCCTGCCTACCACCAGCAGCGTGGGCGTATAGCCCGGCATGGCGAGGTAGGTGAAGTCTTTCGAGGGATCGTAGGGCAGCCGGCTGTACAGGCCCTTGTTGATGGCGAATGTGCCCACGGAGCCGAAGCTCAGGGTGTAGCCGTCCGCCTTGGATTTTGCGACATAGTCCGTGCCGATGGCGCCGCCGGCGCCTGGCTTGTTTTCCACCACCACGCTTTGTCCCAGCTGCCTGGACAGCGCTTCGCCAATGACCCGCGCCGTGGTGTCGGTCGACGTGCCCGCCCCGAAAGGCACCACCAGCCGTATCGCCTTTTCGGGATAGCCGGCGGCGCTCGCCACGCTGCCGGCCGCGGCAATGCTCAGCAGCGTCAGCTTCAATAATGTTTTCATGTTCGTCCTCTCCATCGTGCAGGGATTTATGTTTTAGGCTTCATCGGCATTCTACAAAGCTCAATCCAGATATGGAAATGATTAATAGCCATTGATTCAATCGATGCTATCGATAGAAAAATGGCATGGCGTTTTTGCCTTGGCGGCGCGCCGGGGATAAAAAAAAGCCCCCATGAGGGGGCTTGCATGCACGACGGATTTTGCCGTTTGTATGCGCAGGCTTTACTTGTTCGCCGACTTGGTGATCGCGCCGCCGGCTTTGCTGATGTCTTCGCCGGCGCCCGCCATGGTGTTGCAGCCCGCAAGGGCAATGCAGCCCAGCAAGGCCAGGCAGGCAAGAATTCGAGCAGCCATGATTTTCCCCTTTTACAGAAGTGTTTTAAATGACGAGACGCCTGGACTCTACTGCGAGATCAAGCGATTTTCACACGGAGTTCGCCAAGGCCGGCAACCGCGCCGACCATGGTGTCGCCCGCGACCACTGGGCCCACGCCTTCAGGCGTGCCGGTAAAGATGATGTCGCCGGCCTTCAGCTCGAACAGGCCCGACAGATAAGCGATGGATTCAGCGACGTTCCAGATCATTTGCGACAAATCGCTGGTCTGCTTCACGACGCCATTCACGCTCAGCGAAATCGCGCCGGAATCCAGCGTCCCGGTCTGTTCGCGGGGGTGCAGAGGCCCTATCGGCGCCGACTGGTCAAAGGCCTTGCCGACTTCCCATGGGCGGCCCTGTTTCTTGGCTTCGCCTTGCAGGTCGCGGCGCGTCATGTCCAGGCCGATGGCGTAGCCCCACACGCATTGCGCGGCCTGCTCGGTCGTCAAATCGCGCCCGCCCTTGTCCAGGGCGACAACCAGTTCGATTTCATAATGCAGATTGGCCGTCTTGGGCGGATAAGGCATGACGCCCGTCTGGCCGTCGGCCACGTTGATCAGGGCATCGGCCGGCTTGTTGAAGAAGAAAGGGTCTTCGCGGCCGGTGAAACCCATTTCCTTGGCGTGCTCGGCATAATTGCGGCCCACGCAATAGACGCGCCTCACGGGGAATACCGCGGCTGAACCAGCCACCGGAATAGCGGCGACGGGGTGTGCGGGAATAATTGTATCCATTCTATCAAGCTCCTTTTACGTAGCGCTCTGCGCCATCTCTGATTTCTTTAAGCGCAGCTTCCTGCCCTTCCCAGCCTTTGACCTTCACCCATTTGCCTTTTTCCAGATCCTTGTAGTGCTCGAAAAAATGCTGGATGCGGGCAAGATCCTCGTGCGGCAGGTCTTCCGGCTTCTGGATGTGGCGGTAGGGAGGATAGAGTTTATCGACCGGAACGGCCAGGACCTTGGCATCGCCGCCGGCCTCGTCGTCCATGATCAATACGCCTATGGAACGGCAGCGTATCACCGCTCCGATTTGTATAGGAAAGGGAGCCAGCACCAGCACATCCACCGGGTCGCCGTCGTCGGATACCGTCTGGGGGATGTAGCCGTAGTTGCACGGGTAGTGCATGGCGGTCAGCATGAAGCGGTCCACGAACACGGCGCCGGATTCTTTATCGACTTCGTATTTGACCGGGTCCGCATTCATGGGGATTTCGACTATGACATTGAATTCATCAGGCAAGTTATTGCCGGCGGGTACGCGGTCTAAGCTCATGCTAGGTTCAGCCTCAAGATATGGATGTAAAAAAGATCAGTGTTGGCCCGGACCACGACGTGGCCGGTCGGAAGTTTGCGACAAGTCGACGCCCGGAATCGGCGCGCTGTCGAAATATTCGTCCAGCGCGGTATCCGGCGAGGAAGAAGATTGCGCGGCGCCGGGCGCCGGCCTGTCCGCGGGCGGCGCCGCCGGCAGCGGCGCGGAGCCCGCCGCATCGTCGTCCATGAAATCGGCGGCGCTGGCCGCCACGGGCGCTGGATCCGTCTGGGGCATGTCGGGCTCGGGCAGGCTTTCGACATCGATGAGGGTGGGATCGCCGCGCGTGTCGGCGGCCGGCAAAGCCCGGCTGACAGGCAGCACCGGCAGCACGCCCGCCACCCCGGAGGCCAGGCGCCAATGCTTCATGGCATCGGCCGGCCGGCCCAGGCGGTCGTACAGGTTGCCCAGCAAGGCGTGTATGCGCATGTCGCTGCGTATCTTCATGCTGCGCAACAGATAATGTTCTCCCTGCCCCCACAATTGCCCGGTCAGGCACAAATTGCCCAGCGCGGCAAGCAGCGCGGAATCGTCGGGATGGTTCTTGAGCCAGACTTCGGCCTTGCTGAGCCGGCGCGCGACGAACTCGGGCGGGCATTGCGAATAGGCATTGAGCAGGCGCGGCTCGAGCCTGGCGCCGATCGCCGCTTCGAGTATCCGGGAAGCCTCTTCGTAATTGCCTTCGGCTTCCTGGATGGCAGCGCCGGCAAGCGCGATATCGGGCAGACTGCGCTCATCGGCCTTCAGGTCGCCCCAGATGGACTTGAAGCCCTCGGCGCCCGCGGCATGCAGGCGGGCCGCCGCCGATGTCTCGATGAGCTGCATGGCTTCGGCCTTTTCGATGACGCCGCGGCGCAGCAGCAGGCGCGTCAGTTCGTAGACGCGGTCATGATTGCGCAATTGTCGGTGGGCGCGCAACAACAGGCGGGTGGCGTGGAAATAGCGCGAACTGGCGTCTTGCAGCGGCTGCAGCAGCACCAGGGCGTCTTGCGGGCGGTTCTGGTCCAGGTACATCTCGGCGGCGACCGTGGCCGCCGCTTCGCGCAGCCGCGGGTCGTTGCCGGCGCTTTCCTGGGCCAGGGCCAGCGCCTGGTCGCGCCGGGTGAATTCGCCCAGATGATGGGAAGCGCGCGCCGAAGCCAGCCCGGCCAGCACCTTGCGGCTGCTGGAGCGAGTGCGCCCCAGCAGCTTCGAGAGCTCTTTTTCAGCTTCGGTGTAGCGCCCTTCGAGCACGTTGATCCAGCCGCTTTCCAGCAGCTTGTGGTCGCGGTTCTGCGCGCGCAGGCTGCGCCATGAGCGGAAGCGTTCCGGGCCGCCGGAGATCCATGCCAGGACGCGCAGCACCACGTACAGGATGATAAAGGTGGCCAGCACCAGCAGAACCGCCAGGGTGAGCGACAGCTCTATGCGCCAGGGCTGCGCCATGATCAGCACATTGCCGCTGTGATCGCGCAAGACGAGCGCCAGCGCGACGGCGGCAACGAATACCAGCAGTGTCCAGAACCAGGTTCTCATTGTTTACCTCTGTGGCGTAGTAGGCGCCGCATCGGCTGGCGGAACGGGATCGGACGGCGCAGCTTCGGACTGCGGCGCTTCGCCGGCTTGCGGCGGCTCTTCCGGCTCGGCCTGCGCCGCGCCGGGCGCATCATCGGCGGGAGCCTGGCCGTTGGACGACGGCGACGTAATGGCGCCCTCCTGTGCCGACTTGGCGCTGGCTTCGCGCAGGGCCTCGACAGCCTGCAGGCTATTGGTGACCGTGGGCAGCTTCACTTCGATGGAAGTGTCCGCCATCTCGCGAGCCAGCTTGAGCGCCTGGCGCGACTGCGGCGATTTCTGGTCATAGCGGCTTTCCACCGCCTTGACCAGCGCCTCGGTTTCGGACTGCCAGATCTTGGGCTGGCGCATCATCAGGGCCAGTTGCGCCGTCATGATGCGCAAGCGCAGGTTCTCGCGGAAACGCGTGGCCTGGTCCGGCGACATCAGCAGGGCCGTGGGGTCGTCGACGCGGCGCACGGTAATGAACTGACCCAGGTCCTGGCGTATGGACGACCAGGCGCTGCGCGACCAGCCGTCGACCGTGTCCAGGGTTTGCCGCCACCATGGCGCATCGGCGTCCATGCCGCCGCGGCTTTCGGAGGCGCGCGGCGGCGCGGACGGCGTGGACGGAACAATGTCGGGCGCCGCGTCATCGGGAACCAGCAATGCGGCCTCGCCGACCAGGGCGCTCAGTTCATCGAGCTGCGTGGACAGCAGCGCCACATCGACGGTGGACGCGGCCCGCAAGCGGTCGAGGTCGCCATTGATGGTCTGCAGCAAGGAAGCCAGCCCCGGGCGGTTGGCCCGGGCCAGCTGCGCCTGCGCCGTTTCCAGCGAAATGACGGCGTTGGCGACGTTGCCGCTGAGCTGCAACTGCTGCTGGGCGATGGTCAGCAAATGGTCGACATCGTTGATCAGCACCAGGTCGGAACCGCTGTCGGTAAGGTTGCGGAATGCCTGTTCCAGGCTTTCCGCATGGCTTCTCGCTTCGCTCACCGAGCGTTCCAGCGCGGCGATTTGCCCGGACTGTTCCTGCTGCAGCGACAAGGCCTGCTGGGCCTGTTCGGCGGCCTGGTTGGCGGCGCTCGCGCCGCTTTGCACCTGCGCGGCCAGGCTGTCGGCGGCCTGATGGAACTGCCGCTGCTGATACCAAAGCGCCGCCGCCAGGGCAAGGGCGACCAGCAACACAATAATGAAAGCCGGCAGCAGGACGGACCGCGGTTTTTTGGCTGGCGATGGCTGGGCGGGCCGGGCATTGGTGGCTGGCCCTGGGGAGGCAGGAATACCTGGGGCAGAGGCCTGGCCAGCTTGCGGGATCTCGGGTTTTTTATCAGTCATGGCGAGATTGTAATCCTAGGAGCTTTCTTGAGGCGACGCCATCTGGCCGATAGCCTGAAAAATGGCATCGTCGCTGGGTGAGCATACTTTTACCATTGGCGCCGCCACATTACCAGAAGCGCCGAGCACGGATTGTAATCGGCCTGCCACCCGCTCGTGTATCACCACGAAACGGCAGCGGGCCCATGCGGCTTCCAGGCCCAGCCGCCGGACATTGGCATGGACGGCGTCGACGCTCTCGCCGCTGGTCAGCAAAAACACGCAGGACTCGGGCCGGGCCAGCGCCTTCCGCAGGTCCGCCGCCTGGTCGGCGCGCCACAGGGCCGGCTCGCGCCCGTACAAAGCCAGCCGCTCGACCCTGGCGCCCGCCTCTTCGCATTGAGCGCCCAGCCATTCCCGCCCCGATACGCCCCTGACTATCAGCACCCGGCCGAGCCGGTGCAGCCGCGGCTGCAGCAGGGCCCACAAGGCCTCCGAATCCTGGCTCTGGCTGCCGGGATCGGGATGCAGGATATGGGCATGAGGCATCAGGCCCGAGTCGTACAAGGGCTGGGCGCTGGAGCGCCCCACGGTCGCGGCCAGGGTGCGCTCGGGCCAGCAATGCCCGCCCGGGCGCCTATCCAGCAGATCCAGATAGAAGCGAACGGCATTGCTGCTTACAAAAACGATCAAATCGTAATCGGCCGGCGACGGCAGTTGATCGCCATCGCGCAGCAGCGGGCATATCCGCAGGGCTGGCAGGATGAGCGCCTGCCAGCCCGCGGCCCGCAGGCGCCCGGCAAGCTGCTCGTTCTTGCCTTGCGGACGCGTCAACACGACGCTGGCTTTCATGGTGGTGCCCGTCATGAAACGGCCGCCGCGTATCAGGAGGCCGAATCCGCAGGCAAGAGCCTGGACAGGATATCCCTGGCCCCTTTTTCGAGCAGATCGCCGGCGACCTGTTCGCCCAGTTGCACCGCCGAGGCTACGGGGCCGGAAATATGCGCGCGTATGATCCGTGAACCGTCGGGCTCGGCCACCAGGGCGTCGACACGCAGCGTGCCGCCGTCCAGTTGCGCGAACGCCGCCAGAGGCACCTGGCAGGACCCGCCCAGCACGCGTGAAACCGCGCGCTCGGCCAGTGTGCAGGCGGTGGCCTCGGCGCTGGCCAGCGGAGCCAGCCAGGCATGCATGTCGCTGCGCCGCTCCAGGATCTCGATGCCCAAAGCGCCCTGGCCCGCGGCCGGCAGGCTTTGCTCGATCGACAGATAGCCGCGGATGCGGGATTCGAGCCCGAGGCGGCGCAAGCCGGCCGCCGCCAGGATGATGGCTGCGTAGTCGCCGCGATCCAGTTTGCCCAGGCGGGTGTCGAGATTGCCGCGCAGGGCCTGGATCTTGAGCTGCGGGAATTGCTGGCGTATCTGGGACTCGCGGCGCAGGCTGGACGTCCCGACTATGGCGCCGGCCGGCAGGGCGTCGAGGGACGGGTAATCATTGGAAACGAAGGCATCGCGCGGATCATCGCGCTCCAGGATGACGGACAAGGCAAAGGGGCTTTGCATATCGACCGGCACGTCCTTGAGCGAATGCACGGCCAGATCGGCGCGCCCGTCGAGCAAGGCGGTTTCGAGTTCTTTGACAAACAGGCCCTTGCCGCCGATTTTGGACAAGGTGCGATCCAGTATCTGGTCGCCCCGTGTGGTCATGGTCAGCAAGCTGACCCGGCATGCGGGGTAGAGAGCCTGCAATCGGACTTGCACGTGCTCGGCCTGCCACAAGGCAAGCCGGCTGGCGCGGGTGGCGATGACCAGGGTGGCGGGTGCTGCGGCCATGCCTTAGCTTGCCAGCTGGGTGAACACGACGGCAAGCACTATGCCGATGATCGCCAGAATGAGCAAGCCCTGCAATAGCGACAAGCCGGCCTCGTCCGGCTTCTTGCGCCCCGATGATTTAAACAGACCCATGTACCTTTTCCTTGGCGGCGCTCTTGCGGCTGGCTATCCATTTGCCAACCGCCACCACCAGAACTGCGCCTATGACTTCTGCGGCTATCTTGATTGTACTTGAGAGTTCGCCCAGCTGGCTTTCAACGAAGAAGTCGGTGACGACCATGCCGCCGGCGATCCAGCCCAGCAAGGCCGCGCCCAGGGTGACCACCAGGGGGAAACGGTCGATGAGCTTGAGGACCAGCGTGCTGCCCCAGATAATGATGGGCACGCTCAGCAGCAGGCCGAAAATCACGTAGCCGAGCTGGTGATCGGGGACGGTATTCTGCGCGGCGCCGGCGATGGCGATCACGTTGTCCAGGCTCATGACGAAGTCGGCCACGATGATGGTTTTCACCGCCGCCCATACCGAGGCATTGGCCTTGATGTTGTCGTGGTGGTCATCTTCGGGGGCCAGCAGTTTGATCCCTATCCACAGCAGCAGCAAACCGCCGACGATCTTGAGGAAGGGAATGCCGAGCAAGGTCAGCGCAAAGGCAATCAAGATGACGCGCAGGAAGATGGCGCCGGCCGTCCCCCAGAGAATTCCCTGAACACGTTGCTTTTGTGCCAGATTGCGGCAGGCCAGCGCGATGACAACAGCGTTGTCGCCCCCCAGCAGAATATCGATCATGACGATCTGAAATAGCGCGCCCCAGTGCAATGTGTCAAAAAACTCTACCATCTGAATTCCTGTATTAGCCGAATAGCGATAAAAAGCCTCGGCAGGAAGAACACCGAGGCCAAGATTCCGCGCTATTGTAATTCAGGTTTTAGTCAGCCTGTGCTTTTGCCTGAAAAAATTTTCCGGATAGCAGCACGATGATCGCTCCCACCGCCCCCGCCGCCAGCGCGAGTTGATGAGCCGAAGCCTGCGCGGAACTGGAGAAGCTATCGACATAAGGCGTCAGGACGGGATCGCTGACCAGCATTTCGCCCGCAATGAAACCCAGCAGCGCGGCGCCCAGCCAGACGATGACCGGCAGCCTCTCAATAACCTTGAGCAATAGGGTGCTGCCGAAAATGACCAGCGGAATGCTGATGGCCAGCCCCAATACCAGCAGGACGGTATCGCCATGCGCGGCCGCCGCAACGGCCACCACATTGTCCAGGCTCATGACCAGGTCGGCCACCAGAATGGTGCGTATCGCCGCCCACAAGCTGCCGTATTCCTTGGCTTCGCCGTCGCTTTCGCCTTCGGGCATGAGCAGGCTGACCCCGATATACAACAGCAGTATGGCCCCGACGATCTTGAGCCAGGGCAGCAGCAGCAGTTTGGCCGCGACCAGCGTCAAGACGATGCGCAGAAGGATCGCGCCGGCCGAGCCCCATGTGATCGCCGTGCGCTGTTGCGCCACCGGCAGCGAACGCGCAGCCAGGGCGATGACGACGGCGTTATCGCCGGATAATAGAATATTGACCCAGATGATCTCCAACAAGGCCAGCCAGAATTGTGTTGAACTGATATCCATGCTTCATTTGTCCCATAAGAAGATCCCCCTTCTTGAGCGAATGAAATAGGCGCTGCGCGCGGCCGATGTTTTTTTGATCTTTATGCGTATTCCCCGCGGACCATCGGGACCAATACGCCGAATCGACTCTGGCAGCCAAAAAGCCTCCCCGCGGGAGGCTTTTTGTTTACAGCAAGGCTTATATCACCGACTTGAGCAATTTGCCCATTTCGGATGGATCGCGCGTGGTGCGGATGCCGCAGGCTTCCATGATTTCAAGCTTGGCGTCGGCCGTGTCGGCGCCGCCGGAAATCAGGGCGCCGGCATGGCCCATGCGCTTGCCCGCCGGAGCCGTAACGCCGGCGATAAAGCCGACCACGGGCTTTTTCATGTTGTCTTTGGCCCATTGCGCGGCGTCGACTTCGTCGGGACCGCCGATTTCGCCTATCATGACGACCGCGTCGGTATCGGGATCGTCGTTGAACATCTTGAGGATATCAATATGCTTGAGGCCGTTGATGGGATCGCCACCAATACCCACTGCAGTGGATTGCCCCAGACCCAATTCGGTCAGCTGGGCAACCGCTTCGTATGTCAGCGTGCCGGAACGGCTGACCACGCCGATACGGCCCTTGCGGGAAATATGGCCGGGCATGATGCCGATCTTCAGTTCGTCGGGCGTGATCAGGCCCGGGCAGTTCGGGCCCAGCACCAAAGCCGTCTTGTTCTGGTCGCGCATGCGATTGCGCAGTTCCAGCATGTCGCGCACGGGTATGCCTTCGGTAATGCAGATCACCAGGTCCAGATCGGCGTCGACGGCTTCCCAGATGGCGGCCGCGGCGCCTGCTGGCGGCACGTAGATGACTGAAACGGTAGCGCCGGTTTGCGCCTTGGCGTCCTTGACGCTGCCGAAAATGGGCACGCCCTCGAAGTTCTCGCCGGCCTTCTTGGGATGCACGCCCGCCACGAACGCCGCTTTTCCGTTGGCGTACTCGCGGCACATATGAGTATGGAACTGGCCGGTTTTACCGGTGATTCCCTGGGTAATGACTTTGGTGTCTTTGTTGATCAAAATCGACATTTACAAATCCTCGGCAATATTCTTATTTCGCGGCAGCTACGACTTTAGTCGCGGCTTCGGCCATGGTGTCAGCGCTGATGATGGGCAGGCCCGACTCGGCCAGCAATTTCTTGCCCAGCTCTTCGTTGGTGCCTTTCATGCGCACGACCAGCGGCACGCTGAGGTTGACGGCCTTGCAGGCGGCGATGACGCCTTCGGCGATGACGTCGCAGCGCATGATGCCGCCGAAAATGTTCACCAGTATGGCCTTGACGCCTTCGTTCTTGAGCATGATCTTGAAGGCTTCGGTGACCTTCTCGGCCGTCGCGCCGCCACCCACGTCCAGGAAGTTGGCCGGCTCGCCGCCAAACAGCTTGATGGTGTCCATGGTCGCCATGGCCAGGCCGGCGCCGTTGACCAGGCAGCCGATATTGCCGTCGAGCTGGATATAGGCCAGGTCGAACTTGCTGGCTTCGATTTCGGCGGGATCTTCTTCGGCCAGATCGCGGTATTCGACGATTTCAGGGTGGCGGAACAAAGCGTTGGAATCGAAATTGAACTTCGCGTCCAGGGCGATGATGTCGCCCGAGCCGCTCAGGATGAGCGGATTGATTTCGGCCAGCGACGCATCCGTTTCCCAGTAAGCCTTGTACAGTTTCTGGAATTCGGCGGCCGCCTTGGACACCGACGCCTCGGGAACGCCTATGCCGCGCGCGAGTTCAGCCGCTTCTTTGTCGGTCAGGCCGGTTTTCGGATCCACGAACACCTTCAGGATTTTTTCGGGGGTCTTTTCGGCGACTTCTTCGACGTCCATGCCGCCTTCGCTCGACGCCATCACGCATACGCGCTGCGTGCCGCGATCGGTGACGATGCCGACGTAGTATTCTTTCTTGATGTCGGCGCCTTCCTCGATCAGCAGGCGGCCCACTTTCTGGCCTTCGGGGCCGGTCTGGTGCGTGACCAGCTGCATGCCCAGGATTTCAGAGGACAACTGGCGCACTTCGTCGATGGAACGCGCCAGCTTGACGCCACCGCCCTTGCCACGGCCACCCGCATGAATCTGCGCCTTCACCACCCAAACCGGGCCGCCCAGCTTTTCGGCTGCGGCAACGGCCTCGTCAACGGAAAAAGCAGGAATTCCGCGCGGGACAGTCACGCCAAATTTCTTCAGCAGTTCCTTGCCTTGATACTCGTGAATTTTCATTTATTACCTGTCAGAACGTAAAGAATAAGAAAAAGAACGCGTGCGCCCGTGCCCGAAAACACGCTTGCCCGCCCGATGAGGATGGCCTACTCGCACTTTGCCTCGGCCCTGGGAGCGACATACCACTGGGGATAGAATTCCAGGGCGACCGGGCCATCGAGCCGAAGCGCATGGCAACCCTCGAGCTGGAACGGACGCTTTTGATGGCCGGGCTGCGCTTGCTCTTTGCGGCGCTTGCCGGACATGGTCTGGATCGCGACCGTCGGCAATACATACGACAGTTCCGTCATATGGCTGCAGCCGGCCGTTCTGCCGAAGCGATCCTTGACCACCTGGCGGAAATTGCGCAGCAGATTCATGCCGACCAGCGCCCGGTAGTCGGGCGCGATGGCGGTGCAATGCTGGTTGTACGGAGCGGCGTCGTAATCGGCGATGGCGGCCGTGATCGTGAACTGATCGTCTATCGTGACGCGAAGATGCATGTGGTGGATAGGATCGCCGGCGCGGTGTATGGTTGCGCCATCCCTGAGGGGGAAATCGTAGGCCTTGACGTCGATGAGCTCGGCTTCGAGATCCCATTGGCCGTCCTCCCGGGCGAACGCGTTCACGCGTATGGAACGCGTGTGCACTGGTTCACGGGCTATGTCGGGAGGCGGCAAAGGCATTTACAAAAAAACGTATATGGCGATAAACCCTCTAAGTATAGCGCAGAGCCTGGGCGGCGCTGACCATCCTGACCAGCGCGGCTTCAGTCTCGGCCCAGCCGCGGGTCTTCAGGCCGCAGTCGGGATTGACCCACAAGCGCTCGGACGGCAGGCGCTTGGCGGCCTTCTGCATGAGTCCGACCATCCATTCCACTTCGGGCACGTTGGGCGAATGGATATCGTACACGCCCGGGCCGATGTCGTTGGGATAGCGGAAATCCTCGAAGGCGCCCAGCAATTCCATATTGGAGCGCGACGTTTCGATAGTGATGACATCGGCATCCATGGCGGCAATCGCCTCGATGATGTCATTGAATTCGGAATAGCACATATGGGTGTGTATCTGCGTCTCGTCCCTGACCGCCCCGGTCGACAGGCGGAAGCAGTCGACGGCCCACTCAAGATAGCGCTTCCAGTCGGCGCGGCGCAGCGGCAAGCCCTCGCGGAAGGCGGGCTCATCGATCTGGATGACAGCGATGCCCGCCGCCTCCAGGTCCAGCACTTCGTCGCGCAAGGCCAGCGCCAATTGGCGGCACGTGGTCTCGCGCGGCTGGTCGTCGCGCACGAAGGACCATTGCAATATGGTCACCGGCCCCGTCAGCATGCCTTTCACCGGCTTGTCGGTCAGAGACTGGGCGTAGGCCGACCAGGCCACGGTCATGGCGGCCGGGCGGGCCACGTCGCCGAAAATAATGGGCGGCTTCACGCAGCGCGAGCCATAGCTCTGCACCCAGCCGTTCTGCGTAAAGGCGAATCCGCCCAGCAATTCGCCGAAGTATTCGACCATGTCATTGCGTTCGGCTTCGCCGTGCACCAGCACATCCAGGCCCACTCTTTCCTGGAAGCGTATGACTTGTTCGATTTCCTTGCGCATGGCGCTCTCGTACGCCGCATCGCTTAGCGCGCCGTTTTTCCAGTCGCGCCGCGATACGCGGATTTCCGCGGTCTGCGGGAAGGAGCCGATGGTGGTGGTGGGATAGGCCGGCAGGCGCAGCTTTTCCTGCTGCACCACGATGCGCTCGGCGAAAGGCCGGCGGTTGCGCGCCAGCCCGGCCGATGCCTCCAGGCGCGCCTGGACGGCGCCATTGTGGATGCGCGCCGATTCCTTCTTGGCCTGCAGGGCCGAGCGCTGGCGCTGCAAGGCCTCTTGCGTGGCGGGCGCCGGCGCGGCGGACAGGGAATCCGCCAGCCATGCCAGCTCATCGAGTTTTTGCGTGGCAAAAGAAAGCCAGCTGCGCAGTTCGGCATCCAGCTCCTTTTCGGCGTCGAGGTCGACCGGCACATGCAGCAGCGAGCACGATGGCGCCAGCCACAGCCGGTCGCCGAGCCGGGCCGCCAGCGGCTCGGCCACAGCGCGGGCGCGGTCGAGATCGGTGCGCCATACATTGCGGCCATCGATCAGCCCCAGGGACAGCACCTGGTCGTCGCCGAGGACGGCCAGCACGTCATTCAATTGATCGGGCGCCCGCAGCAGGTCTATGTGCACGCCCTGAACCGGCAGGCCCTTCAATACCTGGATATTCTCGTCCAAGCGTTCGAAGTAGCTGGCCAGCAGGACGCGCACGCCGGCCTGCGCCAATTCCCCGTAGACGCGCTCGAACGCCTCGCGCCAGGGGCCGGGCAGGTCCAGCCCGAGTATGGGCTCGTCTATCTGCACCCACTCCACGCCCAGCGCCTTGACTTGCCGCAGCACTTCCTTGTAGACCGGCAGCAGATTTTCCAGCAAGGCCAGCTTGGCGACATCGCCCGCCCCTTGCGCAAACGCATCGCCCTTGCCCAGCCACAGCCAGGTCAAGGGGCCCGGAATCACTGGCTTGACGCTATGCCCCAGGGCCTGGGCTTCGCGGATCTGGTCGAACAGATAGCTGCGGGCGATGCGGTAGGACTGCTGCGGCACCAGTTCGGGCACGATGTAGTGGTAATTCGTGTCGAACCATTTGGTCATTTCGCATGCCGCGGCCGGCGTCCCCTTGGGAGCGCGCCCGCGCCCCATCCTGAACAAGGTGTCCAGATCCACCGCCTCCTTGTCCGATTGGGCAAAGCGGGCGGGCACCGCGCCCAGCAAGGTAGTCCATTCCAGGATATGGTCGTACCAGGCAAAATCGCCGACGGGCACGAAATCCAGGCCGGACCGGGCCTGCAACTGCCAGTGCCGGGCGCGCAGTTCGCGCCCCGTGTCGTCTAGGGCCTGCGCCGACAAGTTGCCGGCCCAGTAGGCTTCGAGCGCGCGTTTCAGTTCGCGCTGGACGCCTATGCGCGGAAAGCCCAAATTATGAGTAATAGTCATGATGAATCTTTATTAAATGAGGAATATTTGTCAACCCGGATATTGTGCCTATACAATTGAGTGAGTCAAAATCAAATACACCATACTTAGCATGAATATAATTCACTTTAATAAACCGGGCGACGCAGCGCATGCTTGAGATACGCCACATGGAAACCCTCTGCGCCATACGCGAGGCGGGCAGCCTGCAGGAAGCGGCGGACCGCCTGCATGTCACGCAATCGGCCTTGTCGCACCAGTTGCGCGACCTGGAGGTGCGGCTCAAGACGCCGCTGCTGAACCGGCGCACCCGCCCCGCGCGGCTTACCACGGCGGCCTTGCGCATCCTGGCGCTGGCCGATGAGGTGCTGCCGCGGGTCAAGGCCACCGAACGCGAACTGCAGCGCCTGGCCGCGGGGCGCACCGGCCGCCTGCATCTGGCGATAGACTGCCATTCCTGTTTCCAATGGCTGATGCCGGCGCTCGATGCCTTCAGGCAAGACTGGCCCGATGTGGCGCTGGATTTGTCGGCCGCTTTCTCTTTCGCCCCGCTGCCCGCCCTGGTGCGCGGCGATCTCGATGTGGTGATCACTTCGGACCCGCAAACGATAGAAGCGGTGGAGTACCTGCCGCTGTTCCGCTATGAGCTGGTGCTGGCGGTGGCTGCCGCCAACCCTTTGTCGCAGTGCAAATATATAGAGCCGGAACAGTTGGCCGACCAGGTATTGATTACGTATCCCGTGGAGCGCCAGCGCCTGGATGTGTTCACGGCTTTCCTGGACGCGGCCGATGTGGAGCCGGCCGCGATACGCAAGGCCGAGCTCACCCCTATCATTGTGCAACTGGTGGCCAGCCAGCGCGGGGTGGCGGCCCTGCCGAATTGGGCGCTGACGGAGTACCTGAACCAAAGCTGGCTGCGCATATGCCGCTTGGGGCCTCAAGGGGTATGGCGCACGCTGTACGCGGCAGTGCGCAGCGAGGACTTGCAGGCGGACTATCTGCAGGCCTTCATGGCGCAGGCGCGCGATACTTGCTTCAAGACGCTGGAAGGGATAAAGGCGGTGCGCTAGGCTTGGGGCGTATGGTTCGGTTGGTTTACCCGAAGCCGTGGGCGTCTTCAGGGAGGTCGCCCAGGATGCGGTGCAGGCAATCGGCGGAAAAGCCGCGCGAGGCCAGGAAGCGGAATTGCTTTGCGTATTCCTTCGCGTCTGCCGGGGCGTGGCCGAATTTCTTTTCCCAGACGGCGCGCGCGCGGTCCACCTCGGTGCCGCGCAATTGCTGGTTCAGGCCGGCGATGGCCTCGTCGGCCAGGCCGTGTTGCCGGAGTTCCTGGACGATGCGCTTGGCCCCCTGGCGCGAGGCGCGCCGGTGGACCAGGTTTTGAGCGAAACGCTCGTTGGACAGCCAGTTTTCGCGTTCGAGGTCGTTCAATAGTTGTTCGAGTTCGTCCGGGCCGCTGGCATGCGGGGCGAGCTTGCGCTGCAATTCCAGGCGCGAATTTTCGCGCCTGGAAAGAATGGCTATGGCCCGCGCCTTCAGGCCAGGCCCTTTCTTCTTCGGGCCGCCGCCCGCGGCGTCCGCAGCATCTGCGGCATCCGCGGCCAGCGTTTCGAAATCGTCGCCCTTGGAATGCATGGCCGGCCTCGAAAAACTATTCTACGGCGTCTTCTTCAGGCGCCACCGGCGGCGCCGCCCTGACGGTCGCCGCGGCCTGCGCGATGACACCGGATTGCTCGCGCACCCGGTTTTCGATTTCGAACGCCATTTCAGGATGTTCTTTCAGGTATTCGCGCACGTTGTCCTTGCCCTGGCCTATGCGCGTGCCGCCGTAGCTGAACCAGGCGCCGGCCTTGTCGACGATGCCGGCCTGCACGCCGAGATCGATGATTTCGCCCTCGCGCGAAATGCCGGCGCCGTACATGATGTCGAATTCAGCTTGTTTGAATGGCGGGGCCACTTTGTTCTTGACCACTTTGACACGGGTTTCGTTGCCGACGACCTCGTCGCCCTTCTTGATGGCGCCGATGCGCCGGATGTCGAGCCGCACCGAGGCGTAGAACTTGAGCGCGTTGCCGCCGGTGGTGGTTTCGGGATTGCCGAACATGACGCCGATTTTCATGCGGATCTGGTTGATGAAGATGACCATGCAATTGGCGCGCTTGATGTTGGCGGTAAGCTTGCGCAAGGCCTGGCTCATGAGGCGGGCCTGCAGGCCGGGCAGGGAATCGCCCATGTCGCCTTCGATTTCGGCCTTGGGCACCAGCGCCGCGACCGAGTCGATGACTATCAGGTCTACCGAGCCGGAACGCACCAGGGCGTCGGTGATTTCAAGGGCCTGTTCGCCGGTGTCGGGCTGCGAAATGAGCAGGTCGTTCAAGTTGACGCCGAGCTTGGAGGCGTACTGGACGTCGAGCGCGTGCTCGGCATCGATGAAGGCGCAGGTGCCGCCGATTTTTTGCATTTCGGCAATGACTTGCAAGGTGAGCGTCGTTTTGCCGGATGATTCGGGACCGTAGACTTCAATGACGCGGCCGCGCGGCAGGCCGCCAACGCCCAGGGCGATGTCCAGGCCCAGCGACCCGGTGGAGCACACCAGAATGTCATGCTCGACCTTGTCGTCGCCATAGCGCATCACCGAACCTTTACCGAATTGCTTTTCGATTTGGGATAAGGCGGCAGCCAATGCTTTGGCGCGCTCGGTGGCGGCTTTGCTGTTTTTGTCGTCCATGTAGGGGATCCTTGACTAAAAGCGGAAATGAATAAAAGCGCGGTAAGGCGGCAATGGAAGCAGAAGGAATTATTGCATCAAATTGTACTGTATAAATAAACAGATATCCAGCGCATCACATCGTAATCCCTGACTGGTCAGGCCCCGACGCCCGTGGCAGAATGGGCCCATCCCTTCCAGACCAAGCCAAAACCACCCGCCATGCGCATTCTTATCGCCGAGGACGACAGTATTCTTGCCGATGGACTATCCCGTTCACTGCGTTACGACGGCTACGCCGTCGACGTGGTGGCCGATGGCTCCAGCGCCGACTCCGCCTTGCAGCTGCAAAGCTTCGACTTGCTGATACTGGACCTGGACCTGCCCCTGATGCACGGCCTGGGCGTATTGCGCCTGCTGCGCCAGCGCAACACGCCGATACCCGTGCTTATTTTAACGGCTGCCGACACAATAGAACAACGCGTGAAAGGCCTGGACCTGGGCGCCGACGACTACATGGCCAAGCCTTTCTCCCTCAGCGAACTCGAAGCCAGGGTGCGCGCCCTCACGCGGCGCAGCGCCGGCAACAGCACCACCCTGCTCAAATACAAGCGCCTGAGCTTCGATCTCAACGGCCGGGTGGCCCGCATCGACGACCAGCCGCTGGAACTCTCGGCTCGCGAAACCAGCCTGCTGGAAATCTTCCTGTCGCGCTGCGGGCGCATGATCAGCAAGAATCAGTTCGTGGACCTCCTGTGCGAATGGGGCGAAGAAGTCACTCCCAACGCCATCGAAGTCTATATACACCGCCTACGCAAGAAACTGGAACCCAGCGGCGCCAAGATCGTCACCGTGCGCGGCCTGGGGTACTGCCTGGAAGCCGAGAATCGCAGCGATTCCCTCGCCGCCTGAAGCGCGGCGGTCCTGTAGCCTGAATGTCGCGCAATCCCCCTACCCCGCCGGATACCGATGGCAGGCCGGCTCCCCGCCTGCCATTCCTGTGGCGCTTCCGGCGCAAAAAGAACAACCGGGCGCTGCTCAACAAGATCATGATCTGGATGTTCGGGCCGCTGTTCCTGCTGTGGACGATAGGCCTGGTCATTACCTATTTCATCGCGCAGAACATCGCCAATGCGCCCTATGACCGCACCCTGGCCGACCACCTGCGCATGCTCAAGCATGAAATCCAGCAGCAGAAAATCACCGAAGGCATCCAGCTTTCCGCCTCGGCCATCACCATCCTGCAAGGCGACCCCACCCACCTGATCCACTGGGAAATCCAGGACGCCAATGCAAACTCCATAGGGGGCAACGCCAGCATTCCCCTGCCCGACAACTGGTCCTACGAAGAAGACGTGATCCGTTTCCGCAACGAAACGCTCAACGGGCTGAGCGTGCGCGTGGCGTACATCTGGGGTGGGCGGGACATGAACGGCCTGGACTTCCTGACGGTGGTGGCCCAATCCAACGAAATGCGCGCCACGCTGCAACAGGAAATCCTCACCGGCATGCTGACGCCGCAGCTGATCGTGCTGCCCTTGGCCGCATTATTGGCCGGCCTGGGCCTCACCCAGGGCCTGGAACCCCTGAGCCTGCTGCAGGAACGCATACGCGCGCGGCGCACCAACGATATGTCGCCCATCAGCGACGACCTGGCGCCGGCGGAAATCGTTCCCCTGGTGGCCGCCATGAACAGCCTGCTGACCCGGATGGCGGCCACCAATGAAACCCAGCGGCGCTTCGTGGCGAATGCGGCGCACCAGCTCAAGACGCCGCTGGCCGGCATGCGCACGCAAGCCGAGCTGGCCCTGCGCGAGCGCAGCCCCGAAAAGATGAACGCCAGCCTGGAACAGCTGGTGCGCGGCTCCGAGCGCGCGACCCGCCTGGTCAATCAGTTGCTGACCCTGGCGCGGGCCGAAAGCGCCGACGACGCCACCCGGCCGCTGTCCGATATCGTCGAACTCAACGAAATGGCCGAGAAGGCCACTTCGGCCTGGGTCGATACCGCCCTGAAAAAAAACATAGACCTGGGCTTCGAATGCGCGCTGGCGCCCATGCACGTCCTGGGCAACAGCCTGATGCTCGCCGAACTGCTGGGCAATCTGATCGACAACGCGCTGCTCTACACCCCGGCGCAAGGGTGGGTGACGGTGCGGGTGGGCGGCGACGCCCTGTCCACCTACCTGGAAGTCGAGGACTCCGGCCCGGGGATAGCCGCCGCGGACCGCGAACGCATCTTCGACCGGTTTTTCCGGGTCATGGGCACCAACGTCGACGGCAGCGGCCTGGGCCTGTCCATCGTCAAGGAAATCGCCGAACAGCACCGCGCCAGCGTCAATTTCATGCCGCCCGGCCATCGCCACGGCGTCCCGGGCGGCACCTGCCTGCGCGTCACTTTCGCCCGGCTGAAAGATGTCAGCCCGCCGGTCGATTGGACGGCGCCGGGCGGCGCCCATCATCCGCCCGAGCAGGCATAAGCTGCTCCTTAAAAAAATTATTACAAATTTTTACGAAAATACCACAATGTTCAACTCATAGTCAGTTTGGCGTCAGGCTGATCCCATAATTTACGCTTTACCTGCTTTGCGATGACGTAAACGGGAAAAAATACCGGACCTGCTACAGGCCAATCCGAGATAGGAGACATCATGAACACAACGACAACCGTCGCGCAACCGCCAGGCGGCCCAGTATTGGGGGCTCCCGCTGCGACGCAGCGCGGAATGACGCCGGAAGAACGCAAAGTCATTTTCGCCTCGTCGCTGGGCACCGTATTCGAGTGGTACGACTTTTACCTTTACGGGTCGCTGGCGACCATCATCGCGGCGCATTTCTTCTCGGGGGTGAATCCCACCGCCGGCTTCATCTTCGCCTTGCTGGCATTCGCGGCGGGCTTCGCCGTGCGGCCCTTCGGCGCGCTGGTGTTCGGGCGCCTGGGCGATCTGGTCGGGCGCAAGTACACCTTTCTGATCACGATACTCATCATGGGCATGTCGACCTTCCTGGTCGGCGTGCTGCCCTCCTATGCCTCCATCGGCATGGCCGCGCCCATCATCCTCATCGGGCTGCGCATGCTGCAGGGCCTGGCGCTGGGCGGCGAGTACGGCGGCGCCGCGACCTATGTGGCCGAACACGCGCCGCAGAATCGCCGCGGCTTTTATACGAGCTGGATCCAGACCACCGCCACCATGGGCCTGTTCCTTTCCTTGCTGATCATACTCGGCATACGCACCGCAATGGGCGAAGAGGCCTTCCTGGCCTGGGGATGGCGCATTCCCTTCCTGATCTCGGTCGTGCTGCTGGGCATCTCGGTATGGATACGCATGCAGTTGAACGAATCCCCCGCATTCAAGAAAATGAAGGCCGAAGGCACGGGCTCCAAGGCGCCCCTCACGGACTCCTTCGCCAAATGGGGCAACCTCAGGCTGGTGCTGCTGGCCCTGTTCGGCCTGGCCGCCGGGCAAGCCGTGGTGTGGTACACCGGCCAGTTCTATGCCTTGTTCTTCCTGACCAAGACCCTGGCCATCGAAGCCAACTCGGCGAATATCATGATCGCCCTGGGCCTGCTCATCGGCACGCCGTTTTTCGTGGTGTTCGGCGCGCTGTCGGACCGCATCGGCCGCAAGCCCATCATCATGGCCGGCTGCCTGATCGCCGCGCTGACCTATTTTCCGGTGTTCAAGGCGATCACCCACTTCGCCAATCCCGCGCTCGAAGCCGCGCAGGCCTCGGCTCCGGTCACCATCATCGCGGACCCCGCCACCTGCTCCTTCCAGTTCAATCCGGTGGGCGTGTCGTCATTCACCAGTTCCTGCGACGTCCTGAAAGCCTTCATGGCCAGCAATGCCGTGAACTACAACAACCAGAAGGCGCCGGCCGGCACCATCGCCAAGGCCAAGATAGGCAACGAGGAATTCACCGCTTTCGAAGGCCAGAAGCTGAGCAAGGCCGATTTCAGCGCCAGATCGGCCGAACTCACGAAATCCCTTACCGAAGCCATACGTAACCACGGCTATCCCGCCAAGGCGGATCCCTCGCAGATCAATTACGTCATGGTCGTGGCGCTGCTGACCTTCCTGGTGATATTGGTCACCATGGTATACGGCCCTATCGCCGCCATGCTGGTCGAAATGTTCCCCACGCGCATACGGTATACCTCCATGAGCATGCCCTACCATATCGGCAACGGCTGGTTTGGCGGCTTCCTGCCTCCGGTGGCGTTCGCAATCGTGGCCGCGACCGGGAACATCTATGACGGCTTGTGGTATCCCATCATCATCGCGTCCATGACCCTGGTCATCGGCGTCCTGTTCGTCAAGGAAACCAAGGACAACGACATCAATGCGTGACGGGCGGGCGGGTTTCCGGTTTCAGGCCAACGTCAGGCTGGCCGGCTAAAATCTGCAGCGTAGGAAGAATTTTTGTTTCCCTTGTCAAACGTCTGATCCCCCGGTTTGATAAAGGCACAAAGCGCTTTCTATCACCACTGTCGCGTGCCCCGCGAGCCTTTTCAGCGCGGCAGTGCGTGTTCCCCTAATGGCCCGATGCCACGGCATTTCGGGCCATTTTTTTGCCGAATCCAAGCGGCGTGCGGGCCGCGGGCAGCGCCGCCGCGCCAGCGGCAAGCGCCGCTGGCATTTTTCCCAGCGATATCAGCGCTACATGGCTTGCAACAAATCGGCGGCGAAAATGGGCTTACAATCGTCGCTCATCATTCTGGCCGACGCTCGCGGCGCGCAGCGCGCCAGACTCAGCGCCAACAACTCAAGAAGACATCAAAACATGTGGTTCAAGAATCTCAGGATATTTCGTCTGGCTCCCTCATGGTCATGCACCGTGGACTCTCTCGAAGCGGCCATAGAAAAACAGGCCTTCCAGCCCAGCGGCAGCCAGGAAATGCAAAGCCTGGGCTGGGTGCCGCCGCGCGAGAACAGCGGCCTGGTGCACGCCCTGGACGGACAATTCCTGCTCAGCCTGCGCGCCGACAAGAAACTGCTGCCGACGACCGTGATCAATCAGGTGGCAAAGGCCAAGGCCCAGGACATCGAAGAGCAGCAGGGCTTCAAGCCGGGCCGCAAGCAGATGAAGGAAATCAAGGAACAGGTGACTGACGAGCTCCTGCCCAAGGCCTTCAGCATCTATCGCGATACGCGCGTGTGGATAGACACCCGCAACCACTGGCTGGTGATCGATGCCGCCGCGGCGGCCAAAAGCGATGAAGTGCTGGGCATGCTGGCCAAGGCCATCGAGTCCTTCCCCATCGCGCCGCTGTTCGTGGAAGAATCGCCCGCCGCGGCCATGACCAATTGGCTGGTCAGCGATGAGCCGCCATCCGGGTTCAGCATAGACCAGGACACCGAGCTGCGCTCCACCAGCGAGAACGGCGCCGCCGTGCGCTATGTGCGCCAGAGCATAGAAATCGACGACGTGCGCAAGCATGTGCAGGCGGGCAAGCAATGCACCCGCCTGGCCCTGACCTGGGCCGACCGGGTATCGTTCACGCTGACCGAAGGGCTGGACATCAAGCGGGTAAACCCGCTGGATGTGCTGAAAGAAGGCCAGGACGGCGGGAGCCACAACGAAGCCGAGCAGTTCGATTCCGATTTCACCCTGATGACAGGCGAACTGTCGCGCCTGATCACGGATTTGGTGGAAGCCCTGGGCGGCGAAAGAAAGTAGGCCGGGAGGACTTCAATCCATGTCCTGGAAGACGCTGTCGTCCGGCCCCACGTGCGACGGCGGGCTCCAGGTCACGTCGCGCAGCGAGTGCTGCACCAGCCCCTCGACGCCCAGCAGGACGGCGAAAATCGCCATGCGCACCGGTATGCCGTTGTCCGTCTGCCGGAAAATCGCCAGGCGCGTATCGTGGTTCAGGTCCACGCTCAGGTCGTTGGCGCCCTCGCGGCTGTCGCGCGGCAGGGGGTGCATGACGATCACATCAGGCCCGCAGCATTTGTCGATGATGGCCTTGTTCACCTGGAAGTCGGGCGTGTAGCCTTCCAGCTCTTCGGCGGCAAAGCGCTCTTTCTGGACCCGCGTCGCATAGATCACGTCCGCGCCGGCCAGGCCCTCTTCCAGTGAATTGGTCTGGTTGACGGTGTGGCCATGCTTGCCGGTCTGTTCCAGCAGGTATTCGGGCATTTCCAGGCCGCGCGGCGAGATCAGCGTGAATTTCAAGCCGCGGTACAAGGCCAGCAGCTTGATCAGCGAATGCACGGTGCGGCCGTATTTCAGGTCGCCGACCAGGGCGATATGCGCGCCATCCAGCAATTTCCCCAAGCGCGAAAACTCGGTCAGTATCGTGTACAGATCCAGCAAGGCCTGGCTGGGGTGTTCGCCCGGGCCGTCGCCGCCATTGACCACCGGAATATTGGTGGCCCGCGCGAACTCGGCGACGGACCCCTTTTCCGGGTGGCGTATCACCATGGCGTCGACATAACCGCTCATGACGCGGCTGGTGTCATAAATCGACTCCCCTTTGGCCATCGATGAAAAGGTGAAGCCGGTGGTGTCGCACACCGAACCGCCCAGCCGGCAAAACGCCGCCCCGAAGCTTACCCGGGTGCGGGTGCTGGCTTCGAAGAACAAATTGCCCAATACCGCCCCTTCGAGCACCCGCGATACCTTCTGGCGGCGCGCGATCGGCTGCATCTGATCGGCGATGCGGAATAATTCCTCCACCGATTCGCGCGTGAACTGGTCGACGGACAGCAACTGGTGCTTGCCTTCGAAGGCAATGCGGTCCCGCAAGGGGCCCGACTGTGCGCTTTGCGCATACTTTTGCAGCAGGCCTTCATTTTCGACGATTTCCGTGACGAAACGGCTGACCACTTCCGGCATGGTCCGGAATTCCTGCGAGCCCTCCGGTAGCAGCCAGGTATCGAGCGCCCGGCGCTTGACGCCTATGCGCACGGCGAAGACATCGCGAGTGAGATTCAAGCGGCGCATCGCGTCGCGAAGAAATACCTGTTGCGAGACAGTCATAAGAGTATCCTGAAGCAATATATACGCAAAGCGTATATTTTATTTCGATCCAGCGCCTCTTGACGAGCATTTATTTGAGCCGCCAACAAAATACAACAGTCCGCCCTAGTTCGACCGGGGGCCCGGCGCGCCTGAAAACCTGACGGTTTTTTCGCGGGCGTCGTAGATGAACTCCTGCTCCTCGCCCAACTGGTCGGACGGCGCGACGCCCTGGTCTTCGGAAGACGCGGCATCGTCGCCCGCCTGGTACGCCATGCTGGCCAGGCCCAGGGTGAACCAGCATCCGCAGACAAAGGCCAGCAGGCTCAGGCTGTAGGCCACCATGGTGCAGAATAGGGGAATCCAGTGCGTGCGGCGCGCATGCCCCGACACCAGCTGATTCAGCAGGCTGGCCTGCAGGGGATAAGACCACAGCAGCCCGAGCGCGGACAAGACCAGGCCGGCCAGGAAAATCGCCAAGGGCAGACGCAGCCATTGCGGCGCCAGGTCGGTCTGGATGAGGCCCATGCCGAACGACAGGATCGCCAGCACTCCCATGCTATTGATCCAGGCCAGGAACTTGAACCCCAGCGCGAGTGTCGACGCCAAGGCGGAGGCCGGCGGCGATGGATTGATTTGATTGCTATTCATTTACTCTTACCACCGCAAGGCCGAGACATCGCTATGATACGCCCGGGGAATGGGCCGACAAGAACGGCACCCCTGAAGGTGCCGTTCTTGCTCAAGCCGCGGAAGCGCAAGGCCGCGGCAATCGCGGAAAGTTGATTATTGAGCGCCCGCGCCGGAAGCGCCGGGAGCCGACGCGCCGCCCGGGGTAGCGGCGCCGCCGGGAGCAGTGGTGCTGGCGGGGGCGCCGGTGCCCGGCGCGCCGCCTTCAGGGCTGGCGCCCGCGATGGCGCGCGCCGCGGCGGTGGCGTTTTCCTCGGTGCCCACGGCGAAGATCAGCTGCCCGGTGGTCACCGGCACGGTATATCCGGGGGCAGCCATCATGGTGCGCCCCACCACCAGCGCAAGCCGCTTGTTGGGGTTCTGCGCAGTGGTATCCGCAACTTTCTTCTTGCCTGCCTCGTTCAGTTCCAATGCCAGCAGACCCTCGCCCTGCTTATTGGTGCCGGCCTGGATACCGCTCAGGTCCGCCCGTGTAATGACAGGCTGGGGGTTGACGTAAAGCGTGCCGGTTTGAAGGCTCACCGGCGTCCACCCCGTCTGCAAGGCAGTATCGGCAAGGAACACGGCAACCGGCGCGCCCTGGCGCTGGGCCTCGAGCGTCGTTTCTGGCTGTGGGGTCGTGGTGCTTGGCGCCTGGCTGACAGTCTTGTCGCCCGGCACGGACTGGCAGGCGGCCAGCACTACCAGGCTGGCGGGTACAAGAATGCGGCCTAGCGTACGAATAGTTTTCATGGAAACTCCCCCGACTGATTATTCAACAAGGAAAAAGTTTAACAGGTCGCTAAACGAAGTTGAGTCAAACTCTGTCAATTTGTTGGAAGGAGTATGCGAAAGGCTTATTTGGGCCTCGCGGCGCGCACTTCGATGCCCACTTCGTCCAGGATTGCGCCATGCTCATCGAGCAATTGAATGCGATGCCGCCCCGGCCACGGCTCCCAGGCCGCTTCGGCGCCGCGCGCCAGGATGCGCTGGCCGGCGCGCCATGAAACGCCCTGCGGCCTGCCGCCCGCCAGCTTGTCCGCCCGCAGCAGGATGCGCTGCCTGCCTTGCGGTATATCGGGATCGAGCGCGAGTATCGTGCCGGCCACCGGCGCGACGATGCGCGCCGGCCCCTGCCCCGGCTGCTGTCCGGCCTGGGCCAATTGCACATGGGCAATGGCCGTATCGCCTATGAAAAAATCCTCGCGCGGCGGCTCGGTATTGCCCTCGAAGCTGACCGGGGCGCGGCTTACCTGCGGCGGCAGCGGCTGCTGGCGGCTTTCGATGCCACGATGAAGATAGGCCATGAGGTCATGCCATACAGGCCCGGCCCCGGAAACGCCGGATACATCGCGCATGCTGGCCCCGCCGCTGTTGCCCACCCATACCCCCACGGTGTAGCGCGCCGACCAGCCCACGCACCAGTTGTCCCTCATGTCCTTGCTGGTGCCGGTTTTCACCGCCGTCCAGAAAGGCGTCGACAAAGGGCTGTCCAGGCCGAATGTGCGGGCGCGCGCCTGGCGGTCCGATAGGATGTCGCCCACGATCCACGCGGCGGCTGGCGACATGATTTGTTGCGACTGCGGCGGCGCGCCGGCGTCCGGGAAATACCGGACCGGGGAATAGGCGCCCAGGTTGGCGAAGCTGCGGTAGGCATTGGTCAGGGAAAGCAGCGTCACGTCGGCGCTGCCGAGAGCCAGGCTATAGCCATAAAAATCGCCCGCCTGGTCCAGCGGCAGGCCCAGGCGCACCAGGCGCCGCGCGAATGCGTCCGGCGTCACCATCAGCAAGGCGCGCACGGCGGGAATATTCAAGGACGAAGCCAGCGCGGTGCGCACGCTCACCCATCCCGAAAAATGCCTGTCGTAATTTTGCGGAATATACAAGCCGTTGCCAGTGGGAAGATCCAGAGGCCCATCATCGAGCAAGGACACGGTCGTCAGGCGCTCCTGCTCGATCGCCTGGGCGTACAGGAAAGGCTTGAGCGCCGAGCCGGCCTGGCGCAAAGCGCGGGCGTGGTCCACCCGCCCGGCGGCCGAAAGCCCGCCCGATGATCCCACGTAGGCCAGTATCCCGCCGGTGCTGTTGTCGAGCACCACGACCGCGGCGTCGCGCACATTGGACATGCCCAGCGCCTGCAGGCGGCGGCTCACGCTTTGCAGGGCGTAGCGCTGCAAATTGGCGTCCAGCGTGGTGGACAGCGACTGGCCCGGCCGCGGCGGCGCCGCCAACTGGCCCAGGGCCAGCCGCGCATAATGCGGCGCAAGGCTGCGGTTGTCGGCCCATGGCGCCGACCGGCGCCGCAGCGCCTGGTACAGGAAATCGTCCAGGCCGCGGCATTCCTGCGCCAGCCCCATATCGGTCAGCAAGGCGCAAGTCCTTTGCTGCAATACCGGCGGCGCCGCATTCGGCCCGCGCAGCAGCACGGCGGCCAGCGCCGCTTCCCGGCCGTTCAAGCCGCTGGAATGCTTCTGGAACAGCACGCGCGACAAGGCGTCGACGCCCAGCAATTCGCCCCGGAAGGCCGCCAGATTCAGATAGGCTTCCAGTATCTGCGGTTTGCTCCAGCGCTCTTCCATGGACAGCGCCTGGCGGGCCTGGTCTATCTTCTGCGACAGGCTGCGGCCGGCGCCGCCGCGGCGCAACTCATCGTCGATCAAGCCCACAAGCTGCATGCTGAGCGTGGACGCTCCGCGATGCTGCTGATGGAACAGATTGCCCCAGCCGGCGGCGGCAATGGCGCGCCAGTCCACGCCCTCGTGCTGATAAAAACGCCGGTCTTCAGATTGGATCACCGCCCTTTGCAGGGCGACGGATACATCGCCAAGCTCGATCCAGTCGCCGCGCCTGGCCCGGAAATCGCTGCGCACGCGTTCCAGCACTTCTCCGGCGTGATCCAGCACCAGGATATCGGAAGCCTGGTAATGGTCCTTGACCTCCTCGAAAGACGGCAAGGCCGCGGCCCCGGCCTGGGCATAGAGCGCCAGCAAGAACTGAAGCAGCATTGCGCCAAAGATTCTCGTCATTCCCGTTTCCCGCCGCGCCATCCGGCGCGCGGCTCAATCACCCTGGGCCGGTTCGACGCTCAACCCCTGCGGGTTGGGCAGCTCGCCGAAGACATCCGGCTGATACATCGCTTCCATGCGCGTGGCCGGCAACTGGAACCGCCCCGCCGTGTTCAGCCGCAGCGTGTACTCGATGGTGCTCGCGCCCGCCGGAAGATATTCATAATAGGCGCGATAAGAATCGTGGCGGCGTTCCACAAAGCTGGGGCCGCTCCAGCCGCTTGCCGCTTGCCCCTGCGTGGCGATGCCGGAATCGCGCCCCATGCCGCCGCCCAGTATCGTGGCGCCCGCCGGTATCGGATCGTTCAGCACGGCCCAGGTCGTCGCGGCCCTGGACTTGATGTTCAGGGTCACGCGATAGACGTCGCCGCGCGACCATACGCCCGGCACGGCCTGCGTAACGGGCTTGACGCTGCGCGCAATGTCATAGCCCACCATCAACGGCGTGGCCGCCGGCACCGCCGCCAGCGAGCTTACCGTGGCCCAGGCCTGGCCCCGGCCCTGCTGCCCGACGGTCAGCGTATCGGACGGCGACGTGGACCATGGCAGCAAAAAGTCATGCGCGCGCACGCCGGCCTGCGGCGCAAGCGCGGCCCAGTCGAAAGCCTGCGCATCGCCGCCCGAGGCCAGGCTTGCCTGCACGCGGCCGGAAACCGGCGCGCGCTCGTAATGCCGGGCGAATTTCTCGATCGCCAGAGTCCCCAGCAAGTTGGCCGTCGTCGTGCGCCAGGCGCCCTTGCGCTGCAGACCCAGCAGCCCCTGCGCCAGGCGCGGCAAGTCCTGCTCCCATTGCGCCTGCCCGGCCGTCGCCAGTATCAGCCTGGCGAGATTCGATTCCGGGCTCACCATCAGCCACCACCAGTCGTTGCGCGCCTCATCGCCAAACACCGCAGTCGTTCCCGAGACCAGCAGGCGCGCCCTGAGCATCTGCCCGGTCCGCTCCAGCTGCGCGGCCTGATCGGGAATGCCGGGAAGGCGCTGCAGCAGCGCCAGCCAATCGATGAGCGCCGATGTCGGCCAGCGATCCGGATCTATCGCAATGCTGTCGAGCATGCGCGGCTGGACCAGGCCATAGCGCGACAAGGCCTCCAGCGCCATCAGCTTGCGCACGTCCAGGTCTTTCTGCGGCGCCCAGCGCTGCCGCGTCAGCTTGCCCTGCGCAAAGGCCAGCAGGCCGCGCGTCATGGCCAGCCGGCTGCGCTCGGGAATGGCGTAGGGCAGACCCAGCGCCTGGGCCTCGTGGCTCGCCGTCAATAAATACGCCGTAAGCACTTCATCGCCATACCGGGCCCCCGGAAAGTAGCCGGCCAGGCCGTCCTCGTCCAGGTAGTCGGGCAAGCGCTGCATCAGGTCCCGCCACTGGGACTCGCTGCGCAGGCCTATCGCCCTGGAACCCAACTGCTCCAGGCAGGTGTAGGGATAGGCCGCGAACCACTCGCGCACGCCGGGCAGGCCGCCCGCCAGGCTGGATTGCACATGCACCTGCAAGCCGCCGCGCGGCGCGCCATTCGCGCCCGCCAGAGCGCCGCGCGGCACCGACACCGGCAGGCTGACGGCCGGTTCGCCCGAATCCAGCGCCAGCAGCGTCGCCTGGCGTGTGGCGACGGGAACCGCCGGGACCAGCGTCTGCTGGAAGGCCAGCCTGTCGGACGCCGCCTGCGCGCCCTGCTCACGGGCTTCGAAGGTCCAGGCCAGCGTCGCCTTTTCACCCCAGGCATCGCTTTCGGGCGCCTGTATCTCCCAGCTCAGCGTGTGGGCGGCGCCCGGCGCCAGGTCGACCGCCTGCGCCTCGAGGCTTTCCCCGGGCACACCCGTGCCGGTGTAAGCGGCCGCGACATCCAGGCGCATGGCGCGCTGGGTGGAATTGCGCAGCGTCGCCATCGCCTGGTAATGGTCACCCTCGCGAACCAGGGCCGGCAGGCCCGCTATGATTTGCAAGTCCTGCGTACTGGCGATATCGCTGCTGCCGGTGCCGAAGCGCCCCGCGCCATAATCGGCGATGGCCACCAGCTTGAAGCGCGTTATCGAATCATTGAGCGGCAGGGTGAATTGCGCCCTGCCCTCGGCATCCAGCTCGACCGCGGGCTTCCATAGCAACAAGGTATCCAGCAGCTCACGCGTGGGACTCTTGCCGCCTCCACCCCCGGCGGGCATGGCCTTGCGCCCGTAATGCCGCCGCCCCACGATTTCCATCTGCGCCGTTGCTGTATCTACACCGTAGCTACGGAACTGGCGCATCGCCGACAACAGATCCCAGCTTTCGTTGGAGGCCAGCTCCAACAGCGCCTGATCCACCGCCGCGAACGCCACCATGCCGTGGGCCGCCGGTTTGCCGTCCGGCGTGCTGACCTGCACCGTCACGCTGGCCTTGTCGCGCACTTGGTAGGTTTGCTTGTCGGTGCTTACCTTGACCCGCAACTGATCCTGGTCGTCGGACACCCGGATTTGCGCCAGCCCGAAACGGAATGAAGGCTTGGCCAGATCCACCAGGGCTGTCGGAGCCGCCGCCTGGTTTCCGCGGGCGTCCACAAAGGCGTTGTACCAGGATGCCGGCTGGCGCCAGCCCCAGGTAAAAAAGGATTGCCAGGGAAGCTCGCGCAGGCGCCCGCGCAAAGCCAGCACCGACACATAGACATTGGGGCCCCACTGCGCTTCGACAGGAATGCTGATGGTCGGATCGCTGCCTTCCAGCTTGACCACCTGGGTCTTCAGCAGCCCTTCGCGTTCCACGGCGACCAGCGCCGTGGCGCGGCGAAACGGCATGCGGACCTGGAACTGCGCAGTCTCGCCTGGCTTCCAGACCTTCCTGGCGGGTATCACATCGATGCGGTCGTCATTCCCGCCGCCAAACCACAGATCGCCGGCGCCCGTCACCCACACCGTGGATTCGGCCCTGGACTCCCGCCCCTGCGCGTCTTTCGCGCTGGCGATCAACTGGACAGCCCCGGCGTCTTTCAGCTCCACGGTGCAGTCCAGCATGCCCCGGGCATTCGTTCTGCCTTCGCAGACCGTGCCCAGCTCGCGCGTTTCAGTGCGATTGTCGTAGCTGTAAAAGCCGCCCACCATCCGCTTGCGCGTCGAATACGTGGTCCGGGCCAGCGCCGTGATCGTCATGGCGATATCGGCCTGCGGCTGCCCCGATGGAGCAAGGGCCAGGCCGCTGACACGCGCCGGCTGGCCCGCCTGCACCCAGCTGCCGGCCCGTATGCCGGCCTGCACCCGCGCCGGCCACACCGGCACCGACTGGGCCAGGGTCTGGATCTCGCCATTGGGATCGGCGAAACTCGCCTCGAACAACATGGTCTGAGGCCGGCTTATGGCCGGCAACGCCGGGATGGCCAGACGCCCCCCGCCGCGGGCATCGAGCACCATGGCCTGCTTGTCCAGGAAGAGCGACTGCTTCTGCGCGTCGGCCGCCTCTTGCCCGGCGCCGGCATCCGATTCGTCATCAGCCCCGCCGTCCCGCTCTTCGGGCGGGCTGAAAGAATAATCCTCATAATCGGGAAAGCTCACCCATCTATCCCTGAGCACGCCGGAGACCCGCAGCGGCAATCGCCCCGCAGGCCCTCCCGACACATAGGATATCTGCACGTCCGCGCTGAGCGCTTGCGGCGCGACCACGACGTCCGACCCCGCGCCATCGCTGATCTTCAACTGTCCCGTCAGCACCGGCAGCTTGAACTCCTCGACGCGGAACTCGCTGCTGCCGTACCAGTGGTTGTCGGCATCCGTCAGCCGCGCCGCGTACACGCCCAATTCCGCCGTCGGCGGAATGGCAAGGGAACTGACGGCAAACAGGCCGCCCGAGGCGGTCTTGCGCCAGGACAGCGGCTGTTCATACTGCTGGCCGGAGCCCTGGTGTTCGATCACCAGCTTGCTGGGAAGATCATCAGTATCGGCAGGCACCGCCAAGCCGTCGCGCGTCTGTATCCGGACGAAATGCTTCATCGACACGGTTTCCCCGGCGCGCAGCAAAGTGCGGTCGAACACCGTGTGCGCCACCAGCGTAGGCTTGGGGCTGGTATCCGTCGGGACATTGAAACGCCACGGCTCTATGCCCCGATTCCAATCCGAAAACGCAAAAGAGAAATCCGCCTTGCCGCGCGCCAGCGGATGATCGGCGCCGATTCTGGCCGACACATAAGCGCCGCTCAGGCCCGTGTCTTCGCAGTAGTCCGGCGCATCCAGCGGCTGCCGGTGGCGCCAGATGCCGTCCGCATCCGTTTTGCCTTCAGCCATGAGCTTGCCCGAACAGCTCAGGACCGCAATGGCCGCATCGGGCACCACCCGGCCATCGTCCAGCGTCGTCACCCAGGCCAGCATATCGTCGCGGCCGGTCTTGATATGCACACCCAGGTTCGTGACCAGCGCCGTGCTGCGCACATACATGGGCGCAGCGGATGCCAGCAAGGACTGCCCCAGCCGCGCGGATTCGACCTCCAGCACATGGAAGCCCGGTTCGGCCAGCGGCACGCCTATCACTTCGAAAGGCCTGGGATCGTTCGCCTTGATCCCTGGCAGCGCCAGCTCGCGCGCGTCAGGCTGCCCCTTCAGGGCCGAAAATCCGCGCGCATCGATCACAACGGGCTTGTCCTCCTGGCGCGGCTTGCGGCCGGCCATGATGTCCTCGAGCTGATGGGCGGTCCAGCGCCCGGCTTCCAGCCGGCGCACGCGCGCGTACCAAAGCAGCACATCCAGATCGTCCCGCGGCGCGTAGTCGCTGATCCGGCCCGCCGAAACCGCCAGCTCTTTCGTGCCCAGCGCGGCTTCCACATTGCGCAGCGTCAATGGCACACTGGCCGGCGCCTGCGCATCATCGCCATCCGCCGCCGCATTGGCAAAGCGCTCGATCACGCCGAATGGCACCGCGGCGAACTTCACCAGCGGCGGGTACGCGGCCGTCCGCAGCGTGAGCGGAAACTGATGGGCATTGGCCAGAGCGCGGCCCGCATCGTCCTTCAGGTCCTCGGGCAAGGACAGGCTCAGCGTCGCAAGCTCGGGGAATGGACCGTCGAAACGCACTCGCGAAACATCGCCCCGCTCCCCATCGCCGCCGCCCAGCGTCGGCGGCAATTCCCGCGACGGCGTCTTCAAGCGTATCCTGCGGGCATCGGCCCGCGCGATAGGCGCGGAAAACTCCAGGTTCAGCGAAGACACCGGCGTGCAGGGCATGCTGGAATTCTCGCGCTGGCAACTGAATGCAGCCTTGAACGCCGCCCGCACCTTATAGTCGAAAACCTCGGCCTGTGAACTTGCCGCCGCAGTCCGGCCCGCCGAAGCCGCCGCCACTCCGGGCCCCACCTTCAACTGGACCCGCGCCTCGGCCGGCAAGCGGCGCTTGCATTGCAGCAACTGAAGCGCCGCCGTATCCATGAGCCCGTCGCGCGAATAGTAGATCGCCTTCAGGATGGCCTTGCGCGCCTCGCCCGTGACCAGGCGCAGCGGCACCGCCTCGCCCAGGCCTTCGACCACGCAGCGCGTATTGGCCAGCAGGCTCCCGGCGTCGACAGCGCCATTGAAATGCAGCGCGAACACCTGGTCTTCGTCTATGGTCGAACCATAAGGCCGTGTATCCAGCACCACCGGACCGCCCGTCTGGAAAGCAAAACTGGCTTTGCCCTCCAACGCCTCGTTCGCCAGCGTGCGGAACTCCGGCCTGACCCTGGCCGTGCAGCTCACCCCCGGCCCCGGCGCGGCGCTGAATACATAAGTCCAGCGCCTGGCGTCCAGCCAGCGGCCCTCGCCCTTGATACCGGGATCGTCGCAGGACACATCCACCGGCGCCGGCGCCTGGCCATCGCCGAACGCGACCACATCCGCATCAAAAGCCAGCTTCACGCTTTCGATCCTGGCGACCTTGCCTTGCGGCGCAAACTGGACGATCTGCGCCGCCCACGCCGGAGACACGCATAAAACCCACGCCAAAACCATAGCCCTGATACGATACACTAGCCTTCTCCGACCCGATTTTCGGCCACGATACCACCGTTCAGACGGCGAGTCAGCTCGTGGAATATGGCCAAGGCCGCATGAACGAATGCCGCTAGGCAAGCATCGGCGGTTTATGTAATAATTGCGGGCTGATCGATTGAGCAGCAACCCGGCGTAAAAGCCAGGCGCACAATCGGCAAGCCCCTCTAGCTCATGCTTGGTTAGAGCAGCGGACTCATAATCCGTTGGTGCCGTGTTCGACTCACGGGGGGGGCACCAGTAATACCAAGGCCTTCGAGAGATCGAGGGCCTTTTTCTTGCTCCGCAAAAACGGGGTTGCTCCGCAAAACGAAAAATAGAGCCGTTTATTTGAGCGCATCCATCCTTTCAATGAGGCCGTCCACAACCGACCGTATCGCGCTTAATCGATACCGGAAATCCGACAGATCGTCGGCGCTCAACTTCGGTTCGTTGTGTTTGATGTTCGGCCGGGCCTGAAAATTCACACGGCGCACTACGGGCTCGGGCGCGGTAGCCCGCCCTTCGTGACTTGCTAATCCCTTAATCATCCGTGGTATCCAAAAATACCGGCACTCCCATCGGAATGATGAGGCCGCGCCAGTATTCACAGCTTACCGAAGGCGCTGCATGGCTTCAATTAAGATCGGGATGAGCTCTTTTAATCGTTTATTACTGCAGATCCGGTCTCCTGCTTCCCACAGTCCGATCAGTGTTTGCCGGACGGCTTCGTTGTATACACGGTTGCGAACAGGTGGCGAGGCGCACACCTCAGGCGCGCATCCCAGAATGCGAATGGCGTGTTTACGATGATATCCCGTGAGTGCGACGGACTCGTCAAGGAGCTGCCTCTTCTCTGCGTGCGCCGCATTGCAGTAGCGCTGCCTGACGGCGCCGATTAGTTCTTTACGCGTAGCCATGCTTAGTTGCCTCGCCATGATGGGCTCCCGTCGGCCCATCCGACGGGTAACACATTACATGAGGCAACAGATCATCATGGGTAGCAAATATAATGAATCAATGCGCACATCGAACGCCGCATACAGGCTGGCGGTGCCATGGCGCTTATAGTCATGGGTTCGTCGTTCGATCTGGCTGGGGCGCAACGGCAGCATCGGCTTTGTACGATCGAACGCCTGAATCTGCGTCCTCTCGTCGCCCGAGAGCACCATGGCATTCTCGGGCGAGTTCATAAAGGCTCACGACATCGATCACGTTCTCAGCAAAATGTGGATCGTTGCTGATCTTGGGCCTGACGCCATACATCTGGATCCTCGCCGCTATGCAGAAGCCAAGGCCTTTGCCCATTTGGACAACCACCAACCGTAGGGCTCAGGCCAGCGTGAAAAGCCGGGGTCTTGCCCGAGTTCCTGCGCATAGTGCTGTGCCCAGAACGGATTGAAAAGCATCTGTCGGCCTATCGCCACCAAGTCGGCTCTGCCATCACGCAGCACACTCTCCGCCTCGGCCCCGGTACGAATCATGCCGACCGCCATCGTGGGAACATTTGCGCACCGGCGCACTTCTTCTGCGAAGGGAACTTGGTATAGTGGCCCACGAGCCAGGTTTGAATTGGTCGCCCCCCTTAGCAAGTTTCCGCCAGATGAACAATCTATCAAATCAACGCCCACCTCTTTAAGGCGCTGTGCCAGCACCACACTGTCTTCCAGTGTCCAACCGCCTTCGACCCAGTCCGTGGCAGAGATACGAGCAAAGATCGGCGTATCGTCGGATAAAGCTGCCCGCAAGTCCCTGGCGATTTCCAAGGGTAGACGCATCCGGTTTTCAAGGGAGCCGCCATAGGCGTCTGTACGTTTATTTGCAAGCGGCGTCAGGAAACTCTGCAACAAGTAGCCATGTGCCAGGTGCAACTCAATAATGTCAAAGCCCGCTCGCTCAGACAACAAGGCGGTGTCGACAAACTCTTGACGAATCTGGCCGATCCGATCGAGCGTCATTGCCTCCGGTACCGGCCATCCTTCTGCAAAAGGCAAATCCGACGGACCTTCGGGCTGCCACAGCTCCTCCCCACGGGCGAGGTCTTCTGCGGTCAGCGCGCCATTTCCTTGCCAGGCCCGCTGCGCGCTAGCTTTACGACCGCCGTGATTAATCTGAATGGCCGCCTTGCTGCCGAAACCATGAACTAGATCCGTCAAACGGCGAAAAGCCGGAAGCTGTTCCTCGCTCCAAAGACCCAGGCAACCGTTTGTAATTCTGCCTCGACGGCAAACCGCTGTCTGCTCGACAATAACCAGACCCACACCGCCCATGGCGAACTTGCCATAGTGTGTCATGTGAAAATCGTTGAGCGCCGCTTCTTCAGCCACATACATTGCCATAGGCGAAAGAACAATGCGATTCGGAAGCGTTACCCCCCGGAAAGTGATCGGGCGGAAAAGTAAATACTCATTGGACATGATTAGCACTCATAAAATGTACGCTCGACTTCAATGAGTCAGCGCGGCAAGTTTCTTAAACTGGGATGGCAACGCAAATAGGGATCCGCAACTCGCATCTGGCCTTTTAAAGCAAGGCCGGCATGCCAGGGCCAACGGGGGTTGAACAGCATTCCACGTCCCACGGCAATCAGGTCAGCCTTTTCCTCGACCAATACACGGTTCGCCAGATCCGGGTCGGACAACATTCCGACCGCCATTACCGGCAGGCCCGACTGCGTTCGAACCTGGGCAGCGGCAGGCACTTGATAAGCTGGCCCAACTGTAATTTTTTGGTCCGGCGAAATACCGCCGCTCGAGATGGCGACATAATCGCAACCCAATGCTTTCAGACGCTCTGCAAACAGCACGGATGATGCAATATCCCAGCCGCCCTCTACCCAATCGGTTACGGAGATACGTACGCCCATCGGTTTCTCGGCTGGCCACGCCGCGCGCAAACGCTGGAAGATCTCCAGCGGATAGCGCATTCTTCTCTCGATATCCCCGCCCCACTGGTCGTCGCGGAAGTTGCTCAAGGGCGACAAAAAGGTATTCAGGAAATACCCATGTGCCGCGTGCAGCTCCACCAAGTCGAAGTCGGCTTCGTCCGCCCTTCTGAGCGCCGCAAGATAGCTTTTAGCGATGCGTTCCAGGTCGTCGGCACCAGGACATATCGGCTCATCACGACCTGGGTAAGAGGCGGCCGAGGCGCCCCACAATCCCCACCCTCCCTCGGCCAGGGAAAGTGCGCCGCCTCCGAGCCAAGGTTGAGAAACCGAGGCCTTGCGCCCCGCATGTGCGAGCTGAATACCCATGTGGCTTGCATTCGGCCGGCGAGCAAATTCCACAATCCTTCGCAGACCCGCCACCTGGGAGTCATCCCACAAACCCAAACAATAGGGCGAAACACGGCCTTCCGGCACAACCGCGGTTGCCTCAAGAATGACAAGGCCGGCACCCGATAGAGACAAATTGCCATAATGAACCAGATGCCAGTCCGTCGCCAGGCCGTCCGCGCTCGCGGAATATTGCGCCATAGGCGACACCACGATCCGATTGGGCAATTTCAGCCCACGCATCTCGTAAGATTGAAATAACAAATCATCCACTTTTATGTCTCTCTTTCTATCTTTCAAGCTGATATCAGCACGGTTTTTTATGAAGAAATCGCCCGGCAGGAGTTACGCAGTATCAACTCGGTCGGAATTTCGATCCTGACAGGCCTGTCCTCGTGTGTTCGTTTCTCTATTTGGTCAATCAAGCTTTCCGCCGCCATTCTGCCGAGCGCCAAGGCGTCATATCGCACAGCCGTGATCTGTGGCGTCACAATGCGGGCAATATCAGTATCGTTGCTGCAAATCAAAGAAAGGTCATCGGGAATTTTCTTACCCAGAAGCTGCAAGGCCTCCAATACGCCGGGCAACAAGCGTACGCCCATGGATAGCAACGCAGTCGGCGGCTCTTTCATATTCATTAAGCGTTGAGTTTGTGAAAGACCGTACTCAGCGGCAAAAGAATCAATACAAAAAAGATTGGGATCGGGCTCGATACCGGCGGATGCCAATGCCTCTTCGAGAGCACGAATCCGGTCCCGGGCCACACGCGTGCCCCGACCGCCGGTAATCAAGGCAATTCGCCGATGCCCCAGCCCCAGCAGATACTGGACCGCCTGGCGGGTTCCTCGAAAGTGGTCCGCACCGATGGAAATCGAACCCATGGGAATTTCCCGCTCCATCATCACATGCGGAATACCCGAATTGGCGATAGCGGCAAGCACCGCATTATTATTTTCTTCCTGGATCGTCAGGATCATTCCATCAGCACGACGACGTTTGAAAAAGTCGATGAGGACCACTTCACGCTCGGGGTTGCCGTCACTGCTGGCGGTTACCAACAGATATCCCCTCGTACTCAGCACCTCTTCAGCGCCTTTGGTCATGCTGGAATAAAGCGAATTTCGAATATCGGAAAATATGAATCCAATCATTCGAGACGATGACGTCCGTATATTCTGTGCTGCAATATTCGGGCTCCAGCCCAATTCATCGATCGCCCCCTGCACTTTCTTGATAACGGCAGGCTTTACACCAGGCACGTTATTGATAACGCGAGAAACCGTACCAATCGATACACCGGCAAGATCAGCAACCTCTTGCACGGTAATTCGTGCGGGAGACGATTGCGACGCCACTTTTTTGACTCGCGCCATACTAATGCTCCATATAACCCATTTATTTTCAGTATCGCAGCCGCGCCCTCGGGAACATCCAATCTTTAATTGGCATTTGCAGCAGACAGCGGCGGCTGGGAAATATCCCATATCCCCTCAATGTTCGCAACAGCCGGAAACCGCTCACGCAGTTTGGGATCATGCCCTGGAATAATATGATCGGGTGTGGCCCCCAAACTCTTCAGCAGGGAAAGGCCATTCATATAGTCCAATACATTCACAATTACTGGGTAAGGGTTGGTCAATTCACCATTCGCATAGAAATGCATCGCATCCGAAGCAAGAATCACCTGCCCGCGAGCCGTCGCAACTTCCACGATCTGAAGGCCTGGAGCATGGCCTCCGACCGGCCGAATGAAAATACCCGGCAAGATCTCGGCATCCTGATCTGTGAATGAGACCCGGCCGGCGTACAGGGCCCGCAACACCGTACAGACTTGATCAACGTCGTATGGACGACGTAGCGTTTCATGGCACATCGCACAGCCCGTGGCGTGCTGCATTTCTGCCTTGTGCACATGAATCCGTGCATTCGGGAATTTTTCCAGGTTGCCCAGGTGATCCCAATGCATGTGTGTGACGATGACGTCTGTTACCTGCTCGGGTGACACGCCTAGGCTGCGCAGCGCGTCAGTTGGGCAACGATGAAACGTGTGGCCTCGACGATTGCATGTGTCCTGGTCGCAACCGCTGTCTATCAGTACGACCTTATCCTTGGACATGGCCACCCAGACATAAAAATCCAAAGGCATGGGCACATCATGAAAGTCCACTGCAGACATGAAGTTGTGTTGCGCCTTCCGGTTCGCCGGGCTGGACGCATAGTGCACTGTAAGCAGCCGATACTGCTTATCTTCTGCCCGGATATTCTTTGAAAAGCTCATAAGTATTCCTCTTCGAGAGCTGTGCTGCGCAGCTCATCCACCGTACCTTGACGCAGTATATGGCCCGTGCGCATCACATAACCGCTGGTCGCCACCTTGAGTGCCGGTACTGCCATTTGCTCAGTCATAAGCACCGTGACGCCTTCGGCACGAAATGCCCGAATCGCCTTGCTGATCTGCTCGATCCAGACAGGAGCCAAGCCAAGAAAGGGCTCATCCAGAAGCAACAGCCTGGGCGAAGCACTCATGGCACGGGCGATAGCAACCATTTGTTGCTGTCCGCCACTCAGAAAGCCGGCGTAATGATTCGCGCGCTCTTCAAGCATGGGGAATAAATCAGCCAGCTTCTCGTATATGGCGCTCTGCCCAGCTCTACCGAGCCGGGATGCGCCTGCGAGCACGTTATCGCGTACCGTCATGGTCGGGAACACCCGACGTCCTTCCGGCGAATACCCTATTCCTTGATTGGCGCGGTCATAGGGCAAAATCTTTCCGAGATCCGTGCCATTGAGAACAATGCTTCCTTCGCTGATCGGCACCATCCCGATAATGGCATTGATCAAGCTGGATTTTCCGGCTCCATTGGCTCCCACGAGAATGACAGTCTCAGTCTTTGGAACCGTAATAGAAACGCTGTTCAATGCGGTAATGCCGCCATAACGGACGACAAGATTGCGTACCTCAAGCATGAGCGTGCTCCTCTTCTCCAGCCGTTCCAAGATAAGCTTCGATCACATCGCGGCGAGCCAGCACCTCGGCGGGCGGGCCATCGGCAATCAGAGACCCCCCATCCAGAACGCACACACGGGGACAAAGCCGTTTTACAAGGTCCATATCGTGCTCCACCAATAGCACGCAGCAACCCATTTCCCTCATGGCGATCTGCACGTACTGATCAATGAAAAAGCGCTCCTCTTTCTCAAGCCCGGCGGCAGGCTCGTCAAGCAAAAGAATACGAGGATCAGTGACAAACGCCATGAGCAGGCCCAGCATCTTCTGCATGCCATAAGGCAGCGTATCGCTGAGCTGATCCAGGCGACCCAGCAGGCTGGCTGTACGTAAAAGTTCGGTCAAATAGGATTCATCAAGCGAAATCCCCCGCCCGCTGAACAGCTGCGCGCGATGAAGGTTCTCGTATACCGATGCCGTCTTGAACGTTTTCGTCTGCTGGAACGTGCGGACCAAGCCCATGGAACTACGAGTGTGGAACAATTTGTCGTTGATGTCACGCCCGCCGTATAAGATACGGCCGCTGGTTGGAGCAATCTGGCCAGAAACCACATTGATCAACGTCGTCTTACCGGCTCCGTTGGGGCCGATCACGCCAAGCACCTCGCCCGCGTTCAAGGACAGGGTGACATTGTTGAATACCCTGTTGCCACCAAACTGCTTGGAAACGCCATCGACCCGCAGTACAGGAGCAGAGTGAGCGGAGGCGTTAGTCATGCGTACTCCTTTTCATTTTGACCCTTGGCCTGCGCCTTACCCCGACGCTTGCCTGCAAGAAGCCGAACCCCGTGTTGTTGAATGAGACCGATCAGTCCGCCCTTGGCGAACACCACAGCCAATATCAGAACAACACCGAACAAGCCTTGCGAGATTTCACCCTGCAAGCTGAACAAGTTGGCTGCCCAGACCAGTACGCCAGCCCCCAGCAACGGCCCCAGGATTGCGCTTTGCCCACCCACAATGGCGTAGGCCACGTAATTGACTGAAGACATGGCGGAGAACGAAGTGGGATGTGCCGTCATGAGCATTTCAACCAGTGCAAACCCGGCCAGCCCCGCAATACCTGCAGCAAAACAGAAGCCAATGATCTTGTAGCGCGCGACCGCCAGTCCCACACTTTGAGCCAGCATTTCGTCTTCACAGATGGAGTCGAACTGGGGCTTGAAATAGCGGGTTAGAATCACGGTAAGCGCCACGGCCAACAGCGCCAGGCCAGAGGCGAACATCAGCACCGAATTATTGGATTCAATTGCGTAGTAGTCACCAAAAATCGTGACAGCCGGCAATCCCGATATCCCGTTCGAACCGCCGGTAAGCTCAGGAGTTTCAAAAAGGACGAGCGGCATGATTTCAGCGAGCACGAAGGTGACGAGCACAAAATACACTCCCTTCATCCGCAAGACCAGAAGGCCAAGCGGGATTGCCAGCAGAAACGGCAGCCCGAACGCTGTCACCGTCAAGATAAACAGGTCGGTGATATCGTGGTGGGCACTCAGAATGGCGGCTGAATAGCCCCCAATCGCCATAAAGGCAGGGACCGCAAAAAACATCAGATCCATGCGCAGCATGATGTAGACACTTAGCGCGCCCATGGTCGCAATCATAAACTGCGTCAGAACGGAAACGGCAGCCGCATCAGTGGTGATCGCCGGTAAAACCAGCGCAAGCAGCATGGCGGCCAGCGCGATCAGCTCCGAAGATCCAATACGATTTACAAGATTATTTTTTTGCATGTCTTCAGGCTCCGCGCGTCGGCACACCCATGAGCCCGGTCGGCCTCACAAGCAAGACAATCAGAACAAGCACAAACAGCATCAGTGCGCCTTTGGAGCCGCCCAGATAAACAGCGGCATAGGCTTCAACCAGACCTACCAGGAAGGCGGCGACTGTTGCACCGCTCAAGCTGCCCAGCCCGCCCAGAATCACAACCAGGAAAGACGCGGCCAGCACCGGATCACCTGCATGAGGCGTGAGCGAAAGAATCGGCGTCACCAGCGCACCGGTCATTCCCGCCAAGCCGGTCGCCAGCGCGAAAGCCAGTGGGAACATCAGCTTGGCTCGAATTCCCAAGGCCACCGCCACCGAGCGATCTTCAGACAACGCCCGAAGGCTGCGTCCGAAGTTGGTTCGATACAGAAGGCCGTATGTCACGCCGATCGCAGCAAAACAGATCGCAAAGACAACGAGGTTGGCTAGCGGAAGATACACACCGCCAAAGCGCAACACCCCGTCCACAGGGAATTGAAAGAGCGGCGCATCTGGCCCGAACACCACGACAACCGCGGTGCAGATGACCAGATACAGACCGAGAGTCAGGATCAGGGTTGCCAGATGATTATCGATCACCCTTTCAAGGAGCAGGAGTTCGAAAAGATACCCCAGCGCTGCTGTTGCCAAAGCCGCACATACGACCGCGAGAGGATAAGGTATCCCGAACCACGATACGCATACGTATGCCGCATACCCGCCTAGAAGATAGAACCCCCCGTGTGCAAAATTCACGACACCAAGAATTCCAAAAATCAAAGTAAACCCCAAGGCAAGCAGTGCATACTGAGCGCCGAGCGCAAGCCCTATGAGGCCAGCTGAGATAAAACTATCCACGATCCTACCCCTCGTCTTCGATGTCAGTAATCGACCGGCGCGTCAACCCGGATCACAGGCTGTTCCTTGCCATCACGAATCGTTCCAATTCCAAACGGCAATGACAGTTCCTGATTGATTTTGTACGTTGCCTGGCCAATCCACTTGCCCTCGCCAAGGTTGGGGTCGATCACATCAATCGTGCGCAGGGCTTCGGCCACCTTTACGGCATCTTCATAGGTACCTGCTTTTTCAATGGCTTGCACCAAGGCCCGGCCGCCGGCAACGAATAGGTAGAAGAAGTTGTTCTCTGGCGGTTCTGCGTTCAGCAACTTCTTATAGCTTTTCTGCAGCTCGAGAACATTCTCATCAATGAAGACAGGTTCAAACCAGTAGAAGTCGCGCAATACGTCCATGCCTCCGGCAACGCGAGCGATCTCGGCAGTGCCTGGACCGCCAAGACGGCCGATCACACCCTGATAGCCGGCCTGGCGCAATTGCTTGACCAGAATGCCCGCGTCGCCCGGAGGGGTCGATACGGTATCCACCACATCGGGTGCATTGGCCATGATGCGCGTGACAATCGGTGCAAAGTTGGTTGTGCCGCGCTGGTAATACTCAAGCTTGGTCGGTACGCCATTTTTTTCATAAATACCGGCAACCACTTCAGCCACATCGGTTCCGGCCTGGTCGTTTGGTGCAATCGTCAACGCCTTTTTGACACCGAATTTCTCCTTGGCATGCTTCACAATTGGATCGCCCCATGCGGCAGGCCCAGGACCCATGTGAAACGTAAGAGGCCAACGAGGACCGATGGCATCGCGAGCATAGCTATCGCTCATCATGAGCATCTTGTTGCGGGTCGCGATCGGCTTCATACCGGTGACTTCCGGTGAACCCATGGGTCCCAGGATAAATTTGACGCCTTGGCTGACGAAATTGTTCGCAGCCGCAGCCGCCCCTTCCGCTGTATATTTCGCGTCAATGGCAATCACGCGAAGCTGGCAGGTTTCATCGCCGACCTTCATCCCGCCCTTGGCGTTCACCTCGGCGGCCACATAGTCAGCAGCCCCCTTGATGGCGAGCCCCCACTGAGTTGCAGCCCCAGAGAGAGGGCCCGTCGCACCCAACTTAATCTCACAGTTTGCCGCTGCCACACCGGGCAAGGCAGTAATCGCGCATGCGACAACAAAGCCAACAAGCTTTCTTTTCATACCGTCTCCTCTAAACTTCTGATTTAGTCACAATCGATTTTCTAGGCAATAAAAATGAAATGTTTCATTTTTGAGAAAAGTACTCTAAAAAGTAAGGCACCGTCAACTAGGAGCCGGAGATCAAACCATATACTTTATAAGTCGAAAAAAATTCAGCGATGCAGTACCATGCAACGCCGAACTTTTCGTCTACATTATTTAATGTATAAAAATCAGATAGTTACAATAATAACGAATATGTTTTTTATCTTCCGATGTGAAATAGCATTGAGGCTGACAGACGAGTCCGTTCTTTCGACAGCAGGCAAGCCGTCGCCCATGTAAGGGTTTTCATGAATGAAACAATTTTATTTTCGGGCTGTATCGCAACTATTTAAAGCAACACAGGCCATCGGAATCTCGCTTTTTCAACCGCGCAGCGCATGGGAAGATCATGGAGCAGCGCGTGCCATGTCAGTCTTTGGCGTACGGTACAGCACTGCTTGCATTTCGCTCATTGCAAGCCCTCCGGTGAATCATGCTTCGAAAGAGCACTGGCTTTGGACGGTTTAGGTAATACGCGGCAGCGGTGGTATCGACCGCCGGGCATCCTTCATGAAAAGGTGCCAGCATCAGGCCGGTGAAGGTGTCCGGCTTTTCGCCCCGGACTAAATGCTGGCGTAAAGCGCTTCAAACCATCAAGCTGTCTCTGCTTCCAGCCTGATAACAGTACGGCTGCCCGTGGCCTCGGCATAGCGTGTGAGCGTGCGCATTGAGGGCATAGTCCGGCCGCTTTCCAGTCGGGCGACGGTGGACTGCGTTGTATGCATACGCTTGGCAATCTCATCTTGCGTCAAGCCAGCACGAACACGGGCAGCAATCAGTTCACGGGCAATCGCAAACTCGGGGGCCTGGGCGTCATACTCGGCCCTTGTTTCGGGGTCAGCCAGCAAGCGGGCTTTCAGCTTGGATAGTTCAGTCATCATTAAGGCTCCGTAATCGCTCATAGGCAATAGCAATGTTTTTGCGTGGGGTCTTCTGTGTTTTTTTAATGAACACATGCAGCACCGTTAATAGCTTGCCGGTGCGAGCCACGTACACAGCACGGGCAATACCATCGCGCCCGGTCATGCGCATTTCCCATAGTTTTTCCTCCAAATGCCGGATGTGCGGCATCCCCACGTTTCAGGGGCCTAGCTCTTCCAGCAGTTCGGATATATGTAAAAAGCGCGCTTGCATATCGGCGGGTATTGTCATCAGTTCATCTTCCGCGATGGGCAACAGTTTTACACGCCACGTCATCATTTTATCTCTTTTTTGCTATGTTTGATAGTACCTCGGCCACATTGCTACGTAAGGGCGTAACTTTGGCCTTTTTCCGCTCAAGGGCGCTATACAAGGCCATCAGCATCTTTCGCTATCGGCATGCTCATCGAAATGATGTAGCCGTGCCAGTGCATGACGGTTACCGTAGCCCCGGGAAAAGCAAAGTAAGCTTCTGAAACCAGGCGTGGCGGAAGCGATTTCGTTTGCGCTCTAGAATAACGCTCTAGAATAAAGCTGGCTTTATGTCAAAACACTCAAGGAGGATGACATGGACACGGCAGCGCATGGCTTATCGAAAGAAGATATCCGTAAATATTTACACAGAATCTGCGAAGAGGCTAAGGATTTGATGCAAGCCTACGATCCGCAACTGGTGTTGGATTGGACAGAGGCCAATTTGGCCGAAGGCGCCGCGTTCCAGGCAGATATCCGCATTCAGAAAGACGGTGCCCATACGGGTAGCGTGGCCATGACGCTCGAGAAGGATGACATACTGCAACTGGGTGGACTCTTTGGCACGCTGGCGAGCAAGAATAGTATTGCCGACTATTCGCTTGATGTAAAAATCAAGGATGTCATCTCGCATGGCACCGATGCTGCAACCGTAAAAGCGACATGGCATGAGCACATCGTATTCCAAACGCCCTCTGGGGTAGGCCAGGATAAGAACAGCCACGTTACTGTCGACACGGAAGCCGACTGCTGTCATCTGGTCTTACGCGAGGACGGCCGCCTCAGCATTGGCTTGACGCTTTGCTCTGGTGAAGCCCGCGTGTTGAGTTCGGATTAGCACAAGAGCCACGCGCCACACCAACAGCCCCACAGCAATCGCCGCCCAATAGATCAGACCTTCACTAGAAATCATCAATTTCATGCACGGCCCTGCAGATCTTTCTGTGTATGTGCCACCTGCCTCTCCCGATGTTCAGAAGCCGCCGCCCGCCAGAAGGCTGCCGCAACCGAGCCTGCTGCAATATTCGTCCCGAGGATCATCGGGATGGCTCCTGCCTGCGCATCCTCGCCTGCCTGCAATAAGGCCATGTCAGACATCGGGCAGGTGGTCATCGCCAGTTCCAAGATCGAGGCCGATTACATCCGGGCAAACAATGGCGGCGAAACGCCGTTCTTGGATCGGCCGGGAATGGCAAGCTACCGCCGGGTATCACCGGAATTGCCCGGCATCGGCTGGCCGGTTGGATAGCTAATGATTAGCCGAGGATATCTGCGCCCCTGTGGCCTTTTGGAACGCCCGGCACCAGCAGTACCTCCCCTTCTGTGTTGTTCATGCGCAGCGGGCGAATAGCCGCATAAGCATCAGAGCCATACCAAGCCTTCGCCATTTCCATCGAAGGAAACTCGATCACTACCAGATCCCCTGACCAAGAGCCCTCAAGAGGCTGATATGGGCCGCCGTGGACTATGTACTTGCCGGAGAAAGGTGCCAGCGTCTCATCAATACGCTGCAAATACTCGACTACTTCATCGTTGAATCGAGTTTCCCGAATTACAGCCACAGCATATGCAGTCATCGCCCGCTCCAAGTTTCATACGCCTCTTTTTTATCACACGCACGCGCGTCCACTCAGAGGAATGACATGAGCGAATACGAACTTCACACCCACGGCGCGCGCCATGCCTTCGAGCCACCCGCTGATGGCTGCTACCCGCCTTCACTTTTCTGCCGCTTCCCGAATCGCGTCGATGAAAGCCCGCAAGCTCGCCGGTGCATGCCGGTTGCGGGAAAAATAGATGAACAATCCCGGGATGCGCGGGCACCAGTCTTCCAGGATGGCAACCAGGCGCCCGTCATCGAGGGCGGCGCGCGCATAGGGTTCCGGCACGTAGGCGATTCCCGTGCCGGCCACGGCCGCCTCGACCATCAACTGGCTGTTGTCCAAGGTTAGCGCGCCGGGCACGTCGATCTCCAGGGACTGTCCTCGCTTGCTGAACTCCCAGCGGTAACGCTTGCCGCTAGGCAGCCGCTGCCTGATGCACTGGTGTCCTGCAAGCGCGTCAGGCACTTTCGGCGCGGGATGTCCCGCCAGGTAGTCCGGAGAGGCAACTGCGAGGAAACGAATGTCCGGGCCAAGGCGCACGGCCACCATGTCCTTCGGCACGGCTTCGCCCAACCGGATGCCCGCGTCAAAGCCCTGGCCGACTATATCCACCAGGCGCCCCTCGGCCACGAGGTCCAGCTCGACGCCGGGGTAGCGGGCCAGGAACGTCGGCACCACCGTCTGCAACAGAAGGCGAATCGCGGCCTCGTTGCCATTGATGCGCAGTCGGCCCTGAAGCTGGCCGTGCGCGCCGGCAACCTCTTCCAGCGCCGTGTCGAGGTCGTGCAACAGCGGATCAAGGCGGTTCAGCAGGCGCTCGCCCGCCTCGGTGACGGACACGCTGCGTGTCGTCCGATGCAGCAGACGGGCGCCTAGCTTGTCTTCCAGCCCGCGGATGGCGTGGCTCAGAGAAGAGCGCGTCATTCCCAGCAGATCGGCCGCAAGCCGGAAGCTGCGGTGTTCGGCCACCGCCATGAAGGCGCGCAGATCGGTCAGTGTCGGTTTGCTCATTGGTGATTTATTTTCACCTCTTCATGCAAATAATTGGTGGTTATCATAACAATGATACGGCCATACAATCCATTCCAGTAGTTCGCCTTTTCCTCTTTCTGGATGCACATCATGGTCAAGACTTGGTTCATCACTGGCACATCGACCGGCCTCGGCCGCCTCCTTACCGAGCGTCTGCTGGCGCGCGGCGACCGGGTCGTCGCCACGCTGCGCAAACCCGGCGCACTCGACGGTTTGCTCGCGCAGCACGGCGACAGCTTGCAGGTTCTGACGCTCGACGTGACGGACACCGGCGCCATGAGGATCGCCGTGGCGGACGCTTTCGCGCGCATGGGCCGCATCGATGTGGTGGTCAGCAATGCTGGCTACGGCCTGTTCGGGGCAGCCGAGGAAGCAAGCGACGCGCAGATCGAGCGCCAGATCGCTACGAACCTGGTCGGGTCCATCCAGTTCATTCGCACGGTCCTGCCGCATCTGCGCGCGCAGGGCGGCGGGCGCATCGTCCAGGTGTCTTCCGAAGGCGGGCAGATCGCCTACCCGAACTTCAGCCTCTACCACGCGACCAAGTGGGGCATCGAAGGCTTCGTGGAATCCGTCGCCAAGGAGGTCGCACCATTCGGCATCGATTTCCTGATCGTCGAGCCTGGCCCGACCTGCACGAATTTCGCCGAGGGCATGGATCGCGCGCCGCCCATGCCATGCTACGAAGACACGCCGGCTGGCGAAGTGCGCCGGGCGATCGCATCCGGCGCCTTCGCCATCAAGGGCGATGCCGCCAGGACGGTCGACGCGATGATTGTTGCGGCGGATGCCAAGGCTGCGCCGTTGCGCCTTGCCCTGGGCAGCACCGCCTATGCCTCGATCAGCCAGGCGCTGGCCGAGCGCTTGCGACAGTTGGAGGCGCAGAAAGCGGTGACGCTTTCCGCCGATCGTGAGGTGTAGCGTCCATCATCCTTCTTTGCCAGTACCGCTTTGGGGGCCGCCGGCGCGACTGCGATCCACCGGAATCGCGCCGGCAATCACACTAAACCGTGATCCCTCCATCCACGCTGAGTATCGTGCCCGTGGTAAACCCCGCGCTCGGCGAGCACAAGTATAGGACCGCCCCAGCAATCTCTTCAGGGCGACCAGTGCGCTTCATCGGCTGCAGTCCATTGAGAAAGTCGCGGCCGCTTTCTTCCGCTCGCATCGCCTCGTTCATGGGCGTGTCGATCACGCCCGGACACACCACATTGACCCGGACTCCTTGCGCAGCGAACTCCAATGCCGCCGATTTGGAGAGCCCGATGACCGCAAACTTGCTCGCGTTATATATCGCCGTGCCTGGAAAAGGCCGGATGCCCAGGAACGAGGCGGTATTGACGATGCCGCCACCACCACTCTGTATGAGCGCCGGAATTTCGTGCTTCATGCAAAGCGCGATGCCGCGCACGTTGACGGCCAGGATGCGGTCGATGGCCTCGGCCCTTACCTCGGTAATGGGAGTGGGCTGAAGAAAAACTCCCGCATTGTTGAAAACAAAATTCAGGCCGCCAAACGCTTCAACGGTCTGCGCGACCATTGATGCAATATCATCTTCGACTGAAACATCGGCCCGCACGAAGAGTTCTTTGCCACCTGCTTGCTCGATGAGAGCGACGGATTCGGCGCCCTCATCTTCCCGCCGCCCGACAACGACAACGCTGGCCCCTTCTTGAGCAAAAGCAATAGCGGTGGCCCGGCCAATGCCAGAGGTGCCGCCGGTAATGAGAACGACTTTATCGGTAAATGTTTTCATGGGGCTAAATCCTCGAACACTGATGGTCATTTGCGAGAGCCGCGGCGCAACCTTTCCAATGCGGCGTGATTCAGGCGTTTCGCTTCCTGTTCAGCGTAGTCCCGCTCTCTTGGCTCGTACGCCCCTTCATATATGCACCCGCTGCGATTCTGCCTGCAATTGTCTCCACGAGCCGAGGGCTTGGTGCCGGCATCCGAGGCCTTGGTGCCGATGCCCGGAGCTTCGGGGCCGGTGAAGGAGCACCCAACGAGTGCGCCAAAAAGAAGCGCTACGCCGCATCGACTAAACGATTGAATGGACATTTTGCCTGATCCTCCGGAGATGCTATAGCCTTTCTTGTAGCATGCTCTTGAAAGCCGTTCCTGGATGCGCGCCCGGCGAAGTCATCTGCCCCTATCAGGCACATTGTTTGCTTTCAATGCGTGTACGCAAAGCGTGAAGGCTGTTCAACCGAGCTGCCCGGATGATGCTTATGGAGAAATATCATGACACAGGATCAGAAACGCGCAAACCCCTCGCAGCAAGACCGGAAACAGGCAAAGGACAGCGCCGAGAAGAGCGAAGCGGCGGGACGGAAAGCGACGCAATTTGACGGTAATCCAAATCCGCAGGGAGCCTCTTCCCCGCCCCTTAACGGCGAGGATGACACCCCGATGGCATTTGGAAAATCCAAAGAGTCCCGCAACGATCAATAACAATCCGCGCAGCCATGCCCAGACGACGCATATGGAGAAATGCCATGGAACAGAATCAAAAGCCCGCGCACCCTTCTCAACAAAACCCGGAGCAAGGCAACATTAGAGATGTCCGTCAGAATGAACCCGCCAATCCGGACCGACATCAGTCAGATCCAGACTTGCCCGGCGCTCATGGCAAAAAAAATGCCGGCCATGCAAATCCCGCTCACAATACGCCAGGCCACACGCGCCAAGACCAGCCGGGCCAACAAGAACAAGGGCAGCCCGGCCAAGGCGAGACACAGAGCTATCCCGGCATCAAGGGGCCCAAAGCGCGCGATCTTCAGGAAGACAGCGCTATAGACAAGGAGCAAGTGGAACAAGTAAAAGGCGGCGCCGGGAAGGACGCAGACACTGCCAAGGACAAAGCAGGCAATGCAACAGATGACATTCTTGATATGCCGAAAGAATAGCCTGAAGGTAGAGAGCGATTGGTGAACACAGCGCCTGGCTGTTTTAAAATCCTCATGCCCCGAATGGCCATGCCTGCTTCCTATGGGCGATAATGACGGCGGCATGGCTGCAATGGTCCATCGGGCTTTACCTTGTCGCCATCGCGTGCTGGCTGCCAGTAGTAAGTATCCAGATAAAGCTGCGCAACCTCGCCGAACAGGCCCTGCGGGACCATGGCCCCTTGCCACCGGCATACTGGCGCTACTTCCGAATATGGATAGCCCTGGGCATGCCGGCCTTCTTTGCCTTTGTAGCAGTGTTTTTACCTGATCAGGGATCGATCCTGGGCAGCTCGTCGCCCAGTATTTCCAGTCCCGCTCTCAGCACGCGGTTGTACCGCTGCCTTTCCGCCAGAATGGTTTCATCAGTCCATTCATAGAAACCTTTGCCGGACTTCATTCCTATCGTCCCGTCTTGCGGTTTGCTGGCCAGCACCGGAGGCGGTACCGCCGTGTTGGACAGCGTGGGGTAAATGGTGGCGGCGGCGGCCGCGTGAACATCCAGTCCGGCGTGTTCTTTTTGCATGATGGGCCCCGCAGCCAGATACCGGAAACCGAAACCGAAGCGTACCGCGGCATCAATATCTTCGGGGCTCGCAATGCCTTCCTGGATCAGGGAAAAGGCCTCGCGCCCCAACGCGTGCTGCAGACGATTGGCAATGAATCCCGGCACATCTTTCCGCACCAGGATGGGCACCGATCCACAGCGGCGCATGAAGGCTCTCAATGCCTGCGCAACCGAGTTGTCGGTATCGGGACCGAGCACGACCTCAACCAGGGGAACAATATGCGCCGGCATGAAAAAGTGCAAGCCTGCCATACGGCCCTGCGTGGGCAGGCCTTCGGCGATCTGGCTGATGGGGAAGCTGGAGCTATTGCTGGCCAGGATGACGCTGGAAGGCGCCTTGTCGGCCAGTTGCTTGAACAGGGAGCGCTTTATATCCAGCACTTCCGGCACGCATTCGATCATCAAGTCGATGCGAGACCAGTCCACGTCATCAATCGAACGCACTGTTTGCAATAATTCGATATTCCGCGGCTTGCCTATGGCCTCGAGATTCGCATGGACTTTACGGCGTATCTCGCCGTGGGCTTCCTGCCTGGGCTCGACCACCCATGTTTTGCAGGCGGCGCGCAGCAAAACGACCGCCACATCGGCGCCCATGGTTCCGCCGCCCACCACCACGGCACAAGAGTCCGACGGTGCTCCCAAACCATTTTCATGCTTCATGCTTACAACCTTTTTATATAGTGAGCCGGTATCGTGTGATATTTTGCCAGGCCATCTTTAGTTCCCGGACCCGGCCATGATAGCAAGATAGCGGACCGGCACATCCCGGTCCGCTACCGTTGTCAAGTTTGCCCGCCCCTTGTTTCGGGGCCGGCGTGGCATGGCGTTCGCGCTTCGATTCGGTCGCCGGTACGGGACGCTGCATAATCAACCGGAAACAAGAACACGGATGGTAAAGCCGGCGAGAATTTCTGGCGGCTAAAGCCGATTGGCAAGGAAGTCGATAAGGATGCGCACCCGATAAGGTATCTGCCGATTGCTTGGCAGCATCACGTATACGCCCAGCTCCGGCGGCGGGTAATCGGTCAAAATCGGCTTGACGCTTTCTGCTTCGATGCTGTCGGCCACGATGAAATCGGGTTGGTAGGTAATCCCCATGCCTTGGGCCGCGGCCTGGTTCAACACGTCGCCGTTATTTGAATGGAGTCGTGCGCGTACTGCAAAGTCCGCGGGCGCGCCGTCCACGAGGAAGGGCCAAACGTCGTAGTTGTCGCTCGCGGTATAGCTGAGGCAATCGTGATTGAGCAGGTCCGCTGGATGGCGCGGCTCGCCATGCCGCGTCAAATACCCGGGCGATGCCACGACCAGCACGCGCACGGTTCCTATCCTGCGGACGATGTCGCTGTCCACCAAGCGCCGGGTAATGCGTATCGCGAGATCCACCCCTTCTTCGATCAGGTCGACCTGCCTGTCGCTGTAGTTCATCTCCAGACGAACTTGCGGGTGACTATCCGCGAACTCCAGAAGAAGAGGCGCCAAGCGCTTTATGCCATAGCTCAATGGAAGACTGATACGCAAGGAGCCGCGCAAGGTCTGATGCTCTTGCGCCAGCTCGGTTTCCGCCGACTCGATCAAATCAAGGATTTCCCGGCATTTCTCCAGATAGGCGCTGCCGGCCGATGTCAAGGTCAAGCGCCGGGTGCTGCGCGTCATCAGCTTTATCCCGAGCGCGCTTTCCAGTTGCGCAATGTGGCGGGTGACAATAGAGCGGGCAATGCCTTGTTGCCGCGCTGCGGCGGAAAAACTGCCCAGTTCGGCAACACGTATGAACATTGCCATCGATTTAAGTTTACTCATTGTTGCTCTTTCTGAAACAAACATGTCCAAATTGTCGTCTATTTAACTTCGTCCAACAACGCTAAAGTCTTCCAACGCAAACGGCCGACACCGGCAACTGCCCGCTGTTTGAAGAAAGCCCGGCGAAATGCTGGACGAAGCTTGACTGCTATCGCGTTTGGCCCCGCTATCAACGGAAAAAATGGGAACACAAAGACAATGCCATTTGTCGTTACTGAAAGGTGTATTGCCTGCAAATACACGGACTGTGTGAGCGTATGTCCCATGGACTGTTTTTATGAAGGCCCCAATTTTCTCGTCATCAATCCGGATGAGTGCATAGACTGCTCGATTTGCGTCGGGGAATGTCCCGTCGCCGCCATTGTCGAGGAAAAAGAAATCGATCCTGGCCAAGCGCATTTCGTACACATCAATCGCGACCTCTCGCGCAATCCTCGATGGAAACGGATCACGCGGTCCAAGAGCCCCCTGCCTGAACACGATGCCTGGGCCAAGGTAAAAGACAAAATGCATTTGCTGGAACAGCCCTGAACAGCAGGCTGACCCGCAGCCCGGGATAGGCGGCGACGCGCGCCGCGCCGTCGCGCTCGACACCCCGCTCCCGCTACGCGCCTACCGCTATTACCTTGTCCTGCAGGCCCTGGAGCCAACCCGCCTGGACAAGGTTGATACGCAATGGATCGAGCGCTTCCTGGCTCGCCCCTCGCTGTCAAATGCGCGTTGCAATTGTTGCTTTTTATGGAACAAACATGTCCGAATTGTCTCCTATTTAAGATCTACCAATGTCTGTAGAGTAGGGCTCATGACTGTGCCGCAGCCCATCGCCATGCGCCCCGCTGCAGCGCCCCATCTGCCGGCTTCGCAACCGGCATTAATACACGGAGATATCCTATGAAACACTTGACGAAGACTTTGGCAGCTATCGCGCTTGCCGCCTCCATGGCTGCGCCGGCCATGGCCGCGCCGGAAACGTATGTTGTCGATGGAGCGCATAGCTACCCGCGCTTTTCGTACGACCACTTTGGCTTTTCCACGCAGCTTTCCCGCTTCGACAACACCTCCGGCCAAATCGTGTTCGACAGGACGGCGAAGACCGGCGCCGTCGACATCACGATAGACACCACGTCTGTCAACACGGGTTCTGCGGAGTTTGACGAGCATATTCAAGCGACCGACTTTCTTGACACCGCCGCCTATCCGACGGCCATCTTCAAGTCCACCAAGGTGAACTTCGACGGCGACAAGCCGGCGACGATTGAAGGCAATTTGACGATCAAAGGCATCACCAAGCCTGTCACCCTCACCGTGACATCATTTCAGGCGATGCCGCATCCCATGATGAAGAAGGACGCTATTGGCGCCAATGCCTACACGGTGATCAAGCGCTCCGATTTCAATGCGGGGAAGTTCGCGCCGCACATCGGCGACAAGGTCCGAATCGACCTTGCGCTGGAAGCCGTCAAGAAATAAGCCGTATTGACAGTATGGCCTGGTTGAAAGAGAGCCCAGGCATGGCGACGAGACATCCCTGTATTCTGGATCTACGAAAGGAAACACCATGAATATCACAAAAACCGACGCTATTGCCCACGATCCAGTCGAGCCGCAGAACCGTGCGCGGCGCGATATGCTCCGCCTGGCCGGCGCCGGGTTCGCTACCGCGGCGTTGTCCGCATCGGGCCTGGCCCGCGCCCAGGTGGCCGAGGAAGCGAACACCGAGTCGCTGATGATAGAACGCAAAGGCATCGACAAGGACATCAAAGTCTTCAATATTGATCTCCTTGAAGAGCAGGCCAAGCAAAAATACGGCCACGGCACTTATGTTTTTGTATCACACGGCTCGGGCGATCAATGGACCTTGGCCGAGAACCGGCGCGCTTTCGGGGACTATGTCTTTACTCCGCAGCGCATGCAAGGCATCGTGCGCGAAAAAATCGACACGTCCGTCACCCTGCTAGGGGAAAAGCTTCCTCATCCTGTCATCGTCACGCCGTTCGGCAGCCACGGCCTGCATCATCCGGCAGGCGAAGTGGCGACCGCCGAAGGCGCGGCCAGATCGGGAGCCCTGCTTACGGTTTCAAGCGCCTCCACCCGCAGCATGGAAGACATCGCCAAGGCTTCCACCGGCCCCAAATGGTTCCAGATGTATTTGAACGTCGACGAAGGGCTGTCTAAAGAGGTGCTGCAGCGGGCGCGCGACGCGGGATTCAAGGCCATCGTCCTGACCATTGACGCCATCGGCCAGGGCTCATCAGACGAATACATGCGCCTGGGCAATCCCCGGCCCTGGCTGCCTTACGGCAACTTCACGACGGGCAGCGCCAATGCCTTCAAAACGAATCTCTCATGGAGCGATGTCGAGATGATCCGCAAGATCACGGGCTTGCCAGTGATAGTCAAAGGCGTTACGCGCCCCGAAGACGCGGTGGCCGCCGTCAAGGCCGGCGCCGCGGCGATACAGGTGTCGAACCATGGCGGGCGCGCGCTCGATGGCACGCCGGCGGCCATTGCCGTGCTGCCCGAAGTCGCCCAGGCCCTGCAGGGCGATGCGCCCATCATCATGGATAGCGGCATACGCCGCGGCACCGACATCGTCAAGGCGCTGGCGCTGGGCGCCGACGCGGTGGCCATAGGCCGTCCGCTGATGTACGGCTTGGCGGTCGGCGGCGCCGGCGGCGTCAACAGCGTGATGGAGTTCATGCAGCGTGAACTCGTCAATACCGTATTGCATAGCGGCGTCGACAGTATCGCCAAGCTAGATGCCACCCACGTGTGGCGCGCCGGCCGGACGTAGTTGCCGGGAACCCGCGGCAACGCCGCGGCCCGATGAAGAGCCGGAAATAGCCATCGTGTAGTATGTCAGTGTCCTGAGCGCGCACCACGCCGATCGAGACGGCCGACATCCCCGCGCCGACACGGGTGGAGTCTGGCCGAGGTCCCGGCCCGTGCACATCTTTTTCCGAGCAATGTTACTACTGACACTTTTTACCCAATTTCGCGGTTTTGCAAACCTCTTCAGCTTTGCATCCCTGGCCCGGCCATGCGGCCGGTTCATTGCGATTGCGGCTGTGGCGGCTTTGTTGACCGCATGCGGGACCAGCAAGCCCGGCGTGGAAGGCCAGTATCGGGTCATGAAGGGCGACACGCTGACGCAGATTGCGCGCAAGCATGGGCAAAGCGTCGACTCCCTTATCCGTTTGAATAATCTGAAAGACCTCGACCATATTCGGGTTGGGCAAGTCCTGAAGGTCAGGGGCGGCCCGGCATCGGCATCGGCCCCGCCGCCGGCGGCGAACGGCCCTTCGATAGCCGCGCCCCGGTCCATTGATCTGGTCTGGCCCGCGGAGGGCAAGTCAAGGCGGGGAACATCGGCGTCCAACTCCCAGGCGATCTATATCGCCGCTGCGGCAGGATCGCCCGTCAAGGCGGCGGCGGCGGGCAAAGTGGTTTACGCCGGCAACGGTTTGCGCGGCTATGGGAATATGCTCATCGTGAACCATGACGCTGACTTTTTAAGCGTTTATGCCCATAACCAGGCCTTGCTGGTGAAAGAAGGCGCGCAGGTCAGGCAGGGGCAAACGATAGCCACGATGGGCAGCAGCGGTAGCGACGCCGTGAATCTGTATTTCGAACTGCGCTACAACGGCAAGGCGGTTGACGCCTTGCGCTATCTGCCTAAAGCTTCCTCTCATTGAAAGCGCGGGGAATCGCAAGCGCCCCGGCCAGGCCTTAGCGCTGCCCCAGCGCCTTGGCAATTTTCCTATCGGTCTTGTACTGGCTCAAGGCATATACGGCCCAGATGGCGGCAGGTATCCAGCCAATCAGCGTGATTTGCAGAATCAGGCAAAAGATGCCCGCGAATGGCCGGCCTATCGTGAAGAAGGTGAGCCAGGGGAGAATCAAAGCGATTAGTAGCCGCATGTCATTAACGTAAAAAGTGAGACGTCAACCAGTTTACCCGATGCCCCGGCGTCCTCGAAAATGCCCGATGGGCCGCCTCGAAAACGCCATGCCGGCTGGAGCGCGCTCTTTGCAACAATTGCAATTAAGGGCTTATCTGTATGGCGTAATATGGCGGGACGTGTTGCCATATCGCCGACGATGTGAACAACCTGTAAAAATGATCAGATTATTATTTGCCGCTCTTCTTGTCCTGTCCTCCACCTTCGCCTGGGGGGAAACCTGCACAGTCATCTCCGTACCCGAGGGCGACAGCCTGCGCGTGCGCTGCCCGGGGCAGAAGAAACCCATCTCGATACGGTTGATGCAGATCGACGCCCCCGAACTCGATCAACCCAATGGCATCAGATCGCGGGACTTTTTGAGGTTCATCTGCCCCGTCGGCATGAACGTCTTGATCGAAAGCCAGGGGAAAAAAGACCGCCATGAACGTACGCTCGGTTCCGTGACATGCAATGAGATCAACGCGAATGTTGCGATGGTCAAAGCGGGTCACGCCTGGGTCTACAGCAAGTATGCCAAAGATAAAGAGTTGTACGCATTGCAGGCCGAGGCACGGGCCACGCACATGGGACTCTGGCGTGAACCCGAGCCCGTGGCGCCGTGGGAATTCAGAGAGGCGGCGCCGCGGGACCGGTAACAGGCGCCAGACATGGCGCCCGCGCCCGCGCGGCATCGGCCCCGGCATGCGCACTCGGGAACGGCGATTGCTTGCCAGTCAGGATGACCTGCAATTTCTGCTTGTCCCTGACCAAGTCTAAGGAGGCCATCATGACACAAGCCAAGATCGAGCCAGGCGAAACCGGAATATCGCTGGCGGGCAAGGACGACAAATCCGGCCGCGCCCCCGGCAAGAAGCGCTCCGGCAAGGAGCGCGACCTGTTGCCCGAGCTGGGGCTGGAGAATCCGGTCAAACCCAAGACCAAGGACAATAAAGCCAGCCCCCTGGATGACGGAATAGACCTCGGCAAATAGCGGGGGATGTGCCGCTGGATTTAAGCCCATGGATCTGATAAATTTTTGTTCGGCACACTCGCCATGACGATATAAGGAAGCCAATGAGCTATGGCAAATTTGTAGGCGAACTCAACAAGGGTATCGAAGGCTACATTGCCGCTTATGATAATAAAAGCGGGCATGGTGGATGTGTTTTACATATAAAAGGCCGGCGCACTATTCTGGTCCCGGCGGCCGTCATTGACCATCAAAGGCCCCAGGCCCTTATCCTGCTTCGGGCAAAGATATCCGAAGAGCGCTGGGAAGCGCCCCACCTGCTCCTGACGGACCGGGACGGCAAGCTGATATTCGAGAGCGAGGTCCTGCCGGCCGCCGCCTAGGCAAAAGGGTGAGCGGCGGCACGCTCGCGCTCGCGGCAATTACATGCCAACCGACTTTTTTATCTGGCTGTTCTGGGCCGCGACGAGCTGATCGAGCTCTTCTTTCGAACTCGAGCCCAGCTCCAGCAGCAGCATCAGGCTGTCCTTCCCCATTGTCTTGGCCACGCCCGCAATCGCGCGGTATCTGGCTATTTCCCGCTGCTCGGCCGCAGCGGACGCCGGCATATCCGAATCCCTGCCGGTGACTGCCTCGATCTCCTGCAGCAAGCGGGGGTGGAGCTCGAAAAACCGCTGCTTGCCGCGGGCCACCACTTCTTTGATCCTGCTGGCTTCTTCGCTCATGTTTGTCCCGTATATATCGCGCGGCCCATCTTACCCCAAGCCCGCGCCTGGGTTCATGCGGAGCGCAGGGGCCGGACCGGGCGCTCCACCAGCGATTCACGCCAGCTTCCCTCATAATCGAAATCCGGCGCCGCCAATTCGGCAGCTATCCAGAAATCGGCGGACGCCGCCACATCCGGCTCGCAATACCAATGCGCCTTGCCATCGGCATCCAGCGCCCACCAGCGCGCAAGTTTCGGCGCCTGCTTCCAGTCCACTCCGTTGTATGCCATGGCCGCCTCCCGGTCGTCCTGGTGATCGTACACCTGTCAGCGTAGCAGCAAAATCAAGGCGCGGACGGCGGCCCGTTGCCGGCGCGCCAGGCCACTAAAACGTAACAGATCGCCTGCCAGGCAGCCCAGGTATTTCAGCGTGCTTCAAAATCGGCGTGACGCGCTTGCGGCGGCGCGAGCGCATCGATACGCTATGGATGTCTATTCCGAAACCTGATGGAGCGCCGCTATGAAACTACCCCTGAACCTGGCTCAATTCGCCATCGCGGGACTTATGGCCCTGGCCGTCGCGACCTCCGCGTCGGCCGCCGATCGCAAAACCACCAACACCTTGCTTGGAGCCGGCCTGGGAGCCGTGGCGGGCGCCGTGCTGACGCAGGGGGATCCACTCCTGACCTTGGGGGGCGCGGCCGCAGGCGGCCTGCTTGGCAATGTTCTGACTGAAGACCGCGGCCGCTCTGGCTGGAAGCAGGGCGGGGCCCGCCCCCGCGTCGAACGCCGCCAGGTCGCGCAGCGCTATCGCCACGACAGGCGCGACCGCGGCTTGCGTCACAGGTAAAAGGCTCCAGGCAATCAGGCCGGCGGATGCTGGGCCTTTCTGCGACTGGCTTCCGCTTTGCCGGCGGCCTGGGCCTCATTCAGCGACTGGTCTTGCGAGGTCCTCGCGGGCATTGTCATTCCTGATGTTCCATTTTCATCTCCTGCGCCAATTTGTGGCGGGGCTTGCGGCGCTGTACAGGCCCGCCCTTGCGGAACCGGTATGGCGCCAAAGCTTCACGGCAGGGAATCGATGTATTCCTTTGCAAACTTCACGCCATCGGCAATGGCTTCGTCCGCCGATTCGCTGTCATCGTAGCCGCCGCGATTGATGGCCATGCCATCGATCAGCAGGCCGAAGCCATGGCCCCCGCCGGCTTTATCGATGGACAGGACCTCGACCTCCCGATCCTTGTAGTTGAACACTTTCTTACCCATGGCTACTCCAGGAAATCGACATCGGCGAGGGCCGCTTCACTTCTTCATGCGACCCCAGAGGTAGAAGATGGCGGCGACCACCGCAACGGCCGTGATCGGGTTGGCCCTTACCGCATCTTTGGCGCACACCAGCGCATTTTCGAGGGCATCGCGCCCGTCGTCCAGCGCGTCTTCGGCGATATTCTTGACGCGGGCCGTGGCGTCGGAAGCCTTGCTGGCCGCGGTGCTGATCGCCCGGTCGGCACTCTCCGCGCCCTTCTCGATTGCTTCTTTGGCCTTGTCCGCAGGTTGTTCAGCCATGGGAATCTCCTCATTGTTGGCATGTGGTGCAGGACGTTCAAGTATCGGCCACCTGCGGAAAAAAGGGGCGACGACGTTGAAACGGAGTATTTCAGAAAAGAGCGGGCGCCCGCGCGCGGCCCCGGCGGCGGTGTTCATTTCTTTCGCGTGCTGAGCCTACGGAAGGTAGAATCTGCAATGAACAACAGCGACGCGCTGGGGATCGTCCGGATATGACGAGGCTTACGCGGCCGGCACCGAGGCGCACTCTCTGGAGGAAAACATGCCCAACGAAAAATATACCGCCGAATTCGACGACCCGGTGGAAATTGCGCCGGGGCAGTGGCGCTACACCTACCGCATACTCAACAGCCACGGGCTGCCCGTGGCGGGAATGACGCGCACCGATGAAGCGTGCTGCTCCGCGGAGGACGCCTCTGAACAGGCAGCCATCCAGGCCGAGGTCGATATCGATACGCTGGAAGGCCGAGATCGGGCTGAGCGCCGCAAATAGCGCAAGGAGAGCGGCAGGCGACCGCGCCGGCAGGCGCGCCCGCGCAAGCGACTGGACTTGGCCGGCATGAAGGCCGTGCCGGCATTGGCCGTGAATATTGCGCAAGATCAATATCCACGCCGATTTCCGCGGTATGGTGGATATGCCCGCAACGCTTGCAGGAAGTAGCGCGATGAACTCCAGCCCCGACACCATGAATGCAATGGTTCTCCACCGCCCTGGCGACAGGCTGCGCCTCGAGCGGCTTGCGCGTCCGGTCGCGGGGCCGGGGCAGATCCAAATCCGCGTCGAAGCATGCGGAGTCTGCCGCACCGATCTGCATCTTATCGATGGCGAACTGGACGATCCTATCCTGCCCATCGTGCCTGGCCATGAAATCGTCGGGCGCGTCAGCGCGGTGGGGCCGCAGGTGTCGGGGTTCTCCCTGAATCAGCGCGTAGGCGTGCCGTGGCTGGGCTGGACCTGCGGAAAATGCCGCTACTGCCTGAGCGGACGCGAAAATCTATGCGACGCGGCCCGTTTCACCGGTTATCAGATCAATGGCGGATTTGCGCAATACACGGTGGCCGACGCCCGCTACTGCTTTGCGCTCGGGGACGCCGCGGACGCCCCTGCGGCAGTGGAATTGGCCCCCCTTTTGTGCGCCGGCCTGATCGGCTATCGGGCGCTGCGCCTGGCGGGCGACGCGCAACATATCGGTCTTTATGGATTTGGCGCGGCGGCCCATATCATCGCGCAGGTACTGAACCATCAGGGGCGTTCCTTCTACGCTTTCACGCGCCCGGGCGATCTGGACAGCCAGCAGTTCGCCCGCCGCCTCGGGGCGGCCTGGGCCGGGGGAACCGACCAGCCGCCGCCGGCCGCCCTCGATGCCGCCCTGCTCTTCGCGCCGGCCGGCGCGCTGGTTCCGCTGGCCCTGGGCCATACGGAAAAAGGAGGCTGCGTAGTGTGCGCTGGCATCCACATGAGCGACATCCCCGGCTTTCCCTACGCCCGTCTCTGGGGGGAACGGACCATCCGTTCCGTCGCCAATCTCACGCGCAACGATGGGCTGGAGTTTCTCGAGCTGGCGCGGCAGGCCCCCATCCATACGGCGGTTACCGTCTTCCCCCTGGAGCGCGCAAACGAAGCCCTGGCGCGCCTGCGCTCTGGCGCATCGCAGGGGGCGGTGGTGCTGGACCTGGGCTGAGCATCCCCTCCTCATGCCATCGCCTGCGGCAGGCGCCTTGCCGCTATGGCTGCGTGCGTAGCGGCGGCGCCCGGCCGGCCCGCCAATCTTTCCCCCGCTTGACCGGCATCAACACGCCAGTCCTCTCTTGGCACAGAATCGTTTTGTGCGCCGCGGCAGTCGTTGCGGCCTTGATGTGCACCCCACACACTGAACCTTACCGAGATGGAGAGCATGATGAAAGACGACGAACTTCGCCAGCACATTATCGATGAACTCGACTTCGAACCCAGCATAGACGCCGCCAGCATCGGCGTCGCGGTCGACGACGGGATCGTCACGCTGTCCGGCCATGTCGCCAGCTACGCCGAAAAGGTCGCGGCAGAACATGCCGCGCGGCGCGTCAAGGGTGTGCGCGGCATCGCCCAGGAGATCGAAGTCCGCTTCCCCGACGCCAAGAAGACCGCGGACGACCAGATCGCCAAGCGGGCCGTGGACATCCTCGCCTGGAACACCACGATTCCCGATGGCGCGGTGCAGGTGAAAGTCCAGCAGGGCTGGGTCACGCTGTCGGGCAAGGTGGATTGGCAGTTCCAGCGCATCAGCGCCGCCGACGCGGTGCGCCGGCTCTCGGGCGTGGCCGGCGTCAGCAACCTCATCGAGGTCAAGCCCGAGGTTCACCCCGCCGACATCCAGAGCAGCATCGAGGGCGCGCTCAAGCGCAGCGCCGCGCTGGAAGCCCACGGCATCCGCATCCAGGTGGATGGCAGCAAGGTGATACTGGACGGCCTGGTGCACAGCTGGCATGAGCGCGACGCGGCGGAGCGGGCGGCGTGGTCCGTGCCCGGCGTAGTCGCCGTCAGCAACAATCTGGCCATAGGCTGACCGCCAGCCAGGCGCGGCGCTAATCGCAGCGCAACGCTGCGCTTGCCCGCGCCACTACGGCGGCGATGCCATCGTCCGCCTGGATGCGCGTCCAGCCATCCGATTCTTGCCGCCGCGCAAGCTGCAGGCGCAGCACGTCCGCGTTGGCATCGGAAATGTCGCCGCGGCGCGCCTCGACGCGCGTGAACAGCTCGGCGGGCGAGGCCTCGAGCCTGAGGCCGGCGAAGGGGACGCCGGCATCCAGGGCGCTTTGTTCGATGCGCTCGCGATCCTCCGGCCGAAGAAACACCGCATCGGCGATCACGGCATGGCCGGTCGCGAGTATCGCCCGCGCTTCCCGCGCCAGGATCGCGTAGACCTGTTCCGATGCCTGCGCCGCGTAGGCGTCTTGCGGCAAAGAAGTCTCGGCGGAGACGCCATGGATGCGCTTGCGGATGCGGTCGCTGGCCAATATCCGGGCGCCGGGCGCGGGGCCTATGCGGCAGGCGAGCGCCGCCGCGAGCGTCGACTTGCCTGTGCCGCTCAGGCCGGCGATCGCCACCAGGCGGGCCGGCGCCGGCTCGAGCAAGCGCAGCGCCAGCCCCATGAAAGCCCTGGCTTCGCGGATAGACGCTGCGCGGTCTCCTTCCCCGGCCGTTTCAGCCCGCGCAGCCACGACATGGGCCCGGACAGCCGCCCGCAGAGACATGAAAAAAGGCATGAGCGGCAGGCCGTCCGCCTCATCGCGCTCGTCGAGGTAGCGGTTCAGGACCAGATTGGCGATTGATTCGCGGCCGCAGCGCCACAAATCCATGACCAGGAAAGCCAGGTCATACAGCACGTCTATGGTCGCCAGCGCATCATTGAATTCCAGGCAGTCAAACAGCGTGGGCGCGCCATTGACCAGGCAAATATTGCCCAGGTGCAGATCGCCATGGCAGCGCCGGACCTTGCCCGCTTGCGCGCGGGCATCGAGCAGCGCCTCATGGCGCCTGAGCGCCGCGCGCAGCGCGGCATTGAGCCTGGCGACATCGTCCGGCGCAAAGATGCGCGTCGCCGCCAGCGATTGCTCGTTGATGTCGAGCACCGACATGATATTGGCGGCGCCCCGGCGGCGATGGTCGATGTCCGCCCCGGCATGAAAACGCGCGATGCCGCGCGCCAGTTCCGTGGCCAATGCCGGCGTCAACTGGCCGCGCGCCGCCATCCGGTCGAACAGCGTTTCCTCATCGAAGCGCGCCATCTCCACGACGGCGTCGACGAGCTCCCCCTGGTCGGCGAAGGCGAGCCGGCCGTCCGCCCCGCGCCTGATGGCGTGCACCGCTATGTAGAGGGCGGCGGCGGTGCGCCGGTTCAATTCGAGCTCCTTCTCGCACGCAGCCAGGCGCCGCTGCGCCGTGGAAAAATCGACGTAGGGCAGACAAACGGCCCGCTTGAGCTTGTAGGCGCGCCGCCCCACAAGGAAAACCACCGAGATGTGAGTTTCAATAATGGCGACAGGGCTCGCAGGCTCGCCGTAGTTCGCCGGATCGGCCAAAAAAGCCAGGGTGGACGCTTGGTCTTGGACAGGCATACCGGTAGCTCCCCTCCTCATGCGGGCAAGGTCCCCCGAGGACAAGTATTTACATGCAAAATGCCACACATCGTTACGGAAGTGCTTGATCTAAATCAAATTTCCTGCAGCCCTGCGGATACTATACTGAACTGCAGTACTCGCTCCTGCGATACGGCCGCTCCACTTGCCGCACCGTCATCTTGATGTAGTCGCTCAATGCACCAATAGTGCAATAAATCGAGAGCTATGATGAATGCTATCCAACGTATGCAGGCCGCCGTTCCCAGTGTGCGCGGCGAGTCCAATCCCCACCCCGGCGCGCAGGGCGCCAGGCTCTTCTCCACGATTCAGGACATCTATGAACTGCTGCCGTTCGGCCGGCAGGCCCGCAGCGGCGGGCAGACCGAAACCGCGCTGCAATTCAGGCACAGGCGGGCCAAGGCCGGACAAGCCGTCTATCGCATGGGCCAGGCCTTCGATGTCTTGTACATCGTAAGGCTCGGTTTCTTGAAAACCGTGATACGCAGCGTGGATGGCGACGCCCGGGTGCTTTCCTTCCCGGCGAAAGGCGATTTCCTGGGCTTCGACGGCATCTACCGCAATCGCTACGCCACCGACGCCATCGCCTTGACCGACTGTGAACTCGTAGCGCTGCCATTCAAGCAGTTGCTGACCATGGCCCATTCCTACAGGGACCTGGAGCAAATGATATACCTCGCCATCAGCCGCGAACTGGCGCCCGGGCGCCCCGAAAGCCTGGCTGGCGCGATCAGGGCGGAAGCCCGCGTGGCCCGCTTCCTCGAAAAGCAGGCCGATAGCTACGCCAGCCTGGGGTATTCCCCCCGCAATTTCCTGCTGCCCATGAGCAGGCGCGATATCGGCAGCTATCTGGGCCTGTCGCTGGAAACGGTCAGCCGCTCGCTTTCCGCCATGGCGAGCGCCGGCGTTATCGCCATCGAGCGGCGCCATGTACAAATACTGAAACCCGAATTGCTGCATTTGTTTCGCCATATGCATCCTTTGCCGAAGGCAAAATCCCGGCATCGGCCGCGGGAGATCGAACTGGCGGAGGCTGGACAATAGCCGGCCTGTGCCACCGCGATGATCGCGCCATGCGAACCGCTACGTGCATGTTGATCCCCGTCAATCCGTGATCCGGACCGGCGGCGCAGAATGAAGCGAGCATCCAGGATTCGGGAGAACGGCCATGCGTTTACAGGACAAGGTTGCCATCATTACCGGCGCGGGCACCGGCATCGGGGAGGCGATCGCGCACAAATTCGCCCGCGAGGGCGCGTTGCTTGTGCTCGCGGGGCTGCCGGCCGACCCTGTCGCCGACGTAGCCCAAGCCATCGCCAGGGCGGGAGGCCGCGCCGAGGCCTATTGCGGGGACTTGGCCGACGAGCCGCAAGCCCGCGCGTGCGTCGATCTCGCCCTGCGGAAATTCGGGGCGCTCGACGTGCTGGTGAGCAATGCCGGCATTTTCATCGCCAATGCCGAGACCGATGCCTACCGTATCGAAGATTTCGACCGGACCATCAGGAGCAATATCCGCACGGCATTTCTGATGAGCAAGTTCGCCCTGCCCCATCTGCGGGCCAGCCGCGGAAATATCATTTTCACAGGCTCGGAAGCCGGGTTGAACGGCTCGCCCGGATTCACGCCTTACGGCGGCAGCAAAGGCTTTCTTCACGCCTTCATGAAAGGCGTCGCCCTGGAGCAGGCGCCCTATGGCGTAAGGGCCAATTGCGTCTGCCCCGGCCCCATCGACACCGCCTGGACCCGCGGCGCCGACAGCCCGATAGGGCCGGCCGAGCAAGCGTCGATCGACGCCATGGTCCCGCTCGGGCGCCGCGGGACGCCCGAAGAAATCGCAAATATCTTCGCATTTCTCGCGTCCGACGAAGCGAGCTACGTAACGGGCGCGCTATGGCTGGCCGATGGCGGCGTCACGCCGGCCAAAAGCGATATTGGCGCGAGGGTCGGCGCCGAGCTGCGGCGCGCGCCGGACGGCGCGCTGACGCTCAGGCACACACACGACGGACTGCGCGGCAAAGAGGTCTACCGCGCGCGCTCGTGACACCGGACCAAGCCTGGCGGCATCGAAGCCGGACATCAAAGCCCAAGCGAGCCGCCTCTGGCAAGGCGGCTGCGCACGCTATGCGGCGCTCAGGGCCGGGTAGTCGGTGTACCCCCGCGCGCCGTTGCCATAGCCATACAGACGATCCTGGTCTATCGGGTTGAGGGGCGCGCCTTGCCAGAGCCGTTCGACCAGATCGGGATTCGACACGTAATTCCTGCCGAAGGCGATGAGGTCGGCGCGATGGCTGGCGATGGCGCTTTCCGCCTGGACGAGATCATAGCCATTGTTCGCGATCCACGTGCCATGGAAGCGTTCGCGCAGCGCGCCGAAATCGAAATCTGGCGCGATATCGCGCGGCCCGCCCGTCGCGCCCTCGATGATGTGGACATAGACCGGCGCCAGGCGATCGAGCACTTCCACCACATGGTTGAACAGCGGCTGGGGATCGGAATCAGATATGCCATTGGCGGGCGTCACCGGCGAGATGCGGATGCCGGCGCGCTCTGGCCCGATCTCGGCGATCACCGCTTGCATCACCTCGCTCAGGAAGCGGACACGGTTCTCGACGGAGCCGCCATAGGCATCGCTGCGCTGATTGGCGCCGTCGCGCAGGAACTGGTCGATAAGGTAGCCATTGGCGCCATGCACTTCGACGCCGTCGAAGCCGGCGGCGATCGCATTGGCCGCCGCCTGGCGGAAGTCGGCGACGATGCCCGGAATCTCCGCGATGTCGAGCGCGCGGGGGGCATCGACATCAAAGAAACCGTCATTCACATAGGTCTTGGTGTTGGCGCGGATTGCGGAAGGAGCAAGGGGTTCGGCATTGCCCGGCTGAAGCGAACGATGCGACACCCGCCCCACATGCCAGATCTGCAGGAATATGCGCCCTTCCTTGGCATGCACCGCCTCGGTGACGCCGCGCCAGCCGGCGATCTGCGCGGGGGTATGAATGCCAGGCGTATCCTGGTAGCCCTGCGCCGTGGCGCTGACCTGCGTTGCCTCGGCAATGATGAGGCCGGCGGAGGAACGCTGGGCATAATACTGGGCCATGAGCGGCGTCGGCACATTGCCGGGCGCGGCGCGGTTGCGCGTCAGCGGCGCCATCACGATGCGGTTGGGCAGCGCGAGGCCGCCCAAGCGATAAGGGCTGAACAATGAAAGGGAAGTATCGTTTGCCATGTCTGATGCTTTGATCTATCTGGATTAGGATTACGGGCGATATCCGTGTCCGCCCCCCGGGGCTGCCGACGCGAGTTCTTTCCTGCTTGCGCAGGCGGTACATCGAGCGGCGGCGGGCTGGGCCAGCAGGCGTTCGCGCGCGATGGGCTTGCCGCAGTCGACACAGGTTCCATAGCAGCCATCGCGCATCCTTTGCTCGGCCGCTTCGATCCCCTGCAGCAGGCCGCCGTCGATTTCCATCTCAGTGCGGCGTATCGCTTCGAAACGCAGGATTTCCGCGTCGTCCGAGCGGCTTCCGACATCCAGGTTCTGCGCTTCGAAGCCGGCTTTTATATCGGCATCCGCCTCCCGGAGGTCATCAAGCGCTTGGCTTTTCATCACGGCAAGCCGCTGGTGCAACAGGCGAATATCGTCGGTGGATAGATGCTTCATTTGCTTTTCTCCGCAGTGCCTAGTAAAGCCTGCCCGCTATGGACGGATAATCGGGCGCAGCAACGCCGCCAGCCCGACGCGCCGCCACATTGCATTCTTCTTGCCGTCAATTGATGGCAAGCAACTTGGCGCCGCTCTGGCCGGCCTTCTTCTTGGGCAAGGACAATTCCAGCACGCCATCCTGATATTTGGCCACGGCCTTCGCATCGTCTATCTCGTTGTCGAGGGTGAAGCTGCGCGACTGCAAGCCATAGTAACGTTCGCTGCGCACAACGGTTTCGTCCTGCTTTTCGTCTTTTTCCTGTTTGGTTTCGGCCGTGATCGTCACCTGCTTGCCCTGCACGGATACCTTCACATCTTCCTTGTTGACTCCTGGTATCTCGGCTTTCACGGTATAGGCTTGCTCGGTTTCCGAGACATCCATTTTTATTCTCGGTTCCACGCCGAAATTGGCAAGGCCGGGCTGTATGCGAAAACCTTTGAAGAAATCCTCCAGGCCCCGAAATGGCTCGAAGCGAGCTATATCGGTAAAAGGGTCGAACCGCGTTAGATTGTCAGCCATGATCAGCCTCATGAAGAATAGTTGGGTTCAGGTCTTGCCTTTGCTGCCACGCCGGCATCCGGAAAGCATCATGCGATTGATACACGATCGATGCACGGCACCGCATACTCATGATATGGCCGCGAGAATGACGGCTATTGACCGGCGTCAACAAGATCCAGGTTTTTCAAATCCTTGCCGGACCGCCTATCTTTCTCGCGCTTGACCGTCATCAACACGCTAGTCCTCTCTTGGCACAGAATCGTTTTGTGCGCCGCGGCAAATCGTTTCAGCCTTCCTGGTGCACCCATACTGAACCTTACCGAGATGGAGAGCATTATGAAAGACGATGAACTTCGCCAGGACATTATCGATGAACTCGACTTCGAACCCAGCATAGACGCCGCCAGCATCGGCGTCGCGGTCGATGACGGGATCGTCACGCTGTCCGGCCATGTCGCCAGCTATGCCGAAAAGGTCGCGGCAGAGCACGCCGCGCAACGTGTCAGGGGAGTGCGCGGCATCGCCCAGGAGATCGAAGTCCGCTTCCCCGACGCCAAGAAGACCGCGGACGACCAGATCGCCAAGCGGGCCGTGGACATCCTCGCCTGGAACACCGCGATTCCCGATGGCGCGGTGCTGGTCAAGGTCCAGAAAGGCTGGGTCACGCTGTCGGGAACGGTGGATTGGCAGTTCCAGCGCATCAGCGCCGCCGACGCGGTGCGCCGGCTCTCGGGCGTGGCTGGCGTCAGCAACCTCATCGAGGTCAAGCCTCAGCTTCATTCCGCCAATGTCAAGAGCAGCATCGAAAACGCCCTCAAGCGCGGCGCCGAATTCGAAGCCCATGGCATCCGCGTTCAGGTCGAAGGCGGCAAGGTGACCCTGGACGGCGTGGTGCACAGCTGGCATGAGCGCAGCGCGGCGGAGCGGGCCGCATGGTCCGTCGCCGGCGTAACGTCCGTCAAGGACAATCTGGCCATAGGCTGATCCGGCCTCCCTCCCGGCATGGCATCAAGACCCATGCCCGCGGCGGCAGACGCATTCCCTGGCATGCGCCGCGGCCGGTTCCATGCCAGGGGCGCCGGGCACGAAGGCCCGCGACCGATGAACCATTCTGAATAGCGGATACTGAAATGAAAAAATCCCTCATAGCTGGCCATATGGCTTTCATGGCGCTCGCATTGAACGTGGCGCCGCTGTTTGCGCAGGAAACGGCGCCCAGCGTGCAAGTATCGCCCGTGATATTGCAACAAGTAGAGAAGCAGGCCGACGAGGCGCTGCAGCGCTTGTACGAGCGGGTAAAAGATTCCAAGGAGCTGGTTTCCAAGTCGCGGGGGGTGCTGATCATGCCCGAAGTGGTCGCCGGCGGCGCCATCCTCGGGGTAGAGTACGGGCGCGGCGTGCTTCGCACCGAAGACGGCGCCCATACCTACTACAACCTCATTACCGGGTCCATAGGCGCAAAGCTGGGCATGGAAAAGAAGACAGTCGTTTTATTGTTCCTGACCCAGGAGGCGCTCGACCGCTTCCGCAATGGCCAGGGCTGGACTGCCGGCATCGATGGATCGGTCACCATCGCCACGAAAGGAGTGGCGGGCAATCTGGACACCAATACCGCCCGTTCGGGCATCGTCGGATACGTCGTGACAAATAAAGGGCTAATGCTGGATGCATCGCTGACCGGGGGGCGGTTTACCAAAGTGGCGCTCTAGCTTAGTGGCGCTGCGGCTACCGCCGCCCCGCTTGCGCCGCCGCCCGGCAAAGGCTGGCGGGCGCGGCGCATGCCGATACTTTATGGCCGCCCCGCCATTTGCCGTCAACTGATGGCAAGCACCTTGGCGCCGCCTTGCCCGGCCTTCTTGGGCAAGGACAATTCCAGCACGCCATCCTGATATTTGGCGACGGCTTGCGTGTCGTCTATGTCGTGCGCCAGGGTGAAGCTGCGCGACTGCCGTCCAAAGTAACGTTCGCGGCGCACGATGGTTTCATCCTGCTTTTCTTCTTTTTCCTGTTTGGTTTCGGCCGTGATCGTGACCTGGTTGCCCTGCAGGGATACCTTCACATCGTCCTTGCTGACTCCCGGGATCTCGGCTTTCACGGTATAGGCCTGCTCGGTTTCCGAGACGTCCATTTTTATTCTCGGCTCCACATCGAAATTGCCGGCGGCGGGCTGGATGCGAAAATCCTTGAAAAAATCCTCCAGGCTCCGTAAGGGCTCGAAGCGAGCGATATCGGAAAAAGGGTCGAACCGCATTAAATTGTTAGCCATGATCAGCCTCATCAAAGAAAAAGTCGGGTTCAGGTTTCAGCTTTGCTAGCATGACGGCATCCGCGGGCGCCGGGTGATGGGACACACGCCCGGCGCGGCGCCGTATGATCATGATATGGCCGCGACGGCGCCAGCTATTGACCGCTATCAACAAGACCCGGGTTTTTTGAATGGGCGGCTCGATGCCCACAGCCTATCGAGCGAGGTCATCCGGCGAACTTTGGGGTTTTCTCATCCAGGCAGGATTGCATCAGCGCCCGGGCGCGTTCAGCGCCCATGGGCTGGCTGTCGAACAGGTTCCGATAGATGATGGGGGCCACAAAGCGGTCCATGACCTTGTCCACATCCGGCGCGGCTTCGCCGCGCAGGGCGGCGCGGTCGAGTATGACCGCTATCTGCTCGCGGATGTAGGCCGCGCACTGGTTCTGCCAGCCGCCGTCGGAGGCGCTTGCCATGACATCGCGCACCATGGCCATGCCCGGTTCGGAGGTCATTTCTTCGAAAAATTGCTCGCCCCAGGCGTGCAGATCGGTGCTCAAGCTGCCGGTGTCGGCCGGCTCGCCGTCAGGCCTGAGGCGCTCTACGGCGACGTCGGCCAGCAGCTCGGACAAATCTCCCCAGCGCCGATAGATCGTCGACGGTGTGACGCCGGCCCGCGCCGCGATCAGGGGTACGGTAAGCTGCGGCCGGCCGATTTCGGCGACCAGTTCGCGCACCGCCTTATGGACGGATTCCTGCACGCGGGCGCTGCGCCCCCCCGGACGAACACATTCACGGATACTCATGGCGCTACGTTAACACAAATTATTTGCTTTAAGTAGTGTTTGAGCGCACAATCCACTAATGCAATTTTTTTGCGTTTAATTGGAATGAATATGCCTCCTGGTCCCTCCTCCCTGGCCCTGTCGCGCAGCTCCCGCCAGCCATTCCGGTTCGGACGCCCGGCCGCCACGTGGCTGCAGGCCCTGATCCTGCTTACCTTCATGGCGGCCTCCAGCGCGCCGACGCCGTTGTACAGCATTTATCGCGCGAACTGGGGTTTTTCGGCCATTACGCTGACCATCGTTTTCGCCGTCTATGCGATTTCCCTGCTCCTGGCCCTGCTGATGCTCGGGTCGCTATCGGACCATATCGGCCGGCGGCCCGTCATCATCGGCGCGCTGGCGCTCAATGCCGCGGCGATGGCGGTGTTCATGACGGCCTCCGCCGTGCCGCTGCTGATAGCGGCGCGCCTGCTGCAGGGGCTGGCTACCGGGGCCGCGACCAGCGCGCTGGCGGCGGGATTGATGGACCTGGATCGCCAGCGCGGGCCGCTGATCAATAGCGTGGCGCCCATGATAGGCCTTGCCCTGGGCGCCCTGGGTACCAGCATCCTGGTGCAGTTTGCGCCGGCGCCCATGCAAGTGGTGTTCATCGTGCTGCTGGCGGCGTTTGCCGTCCAGGCGCTGGCTGCCTGTTTCTTGCCGGAGACTTCCAGCAAGCGCCGGGGGGCCCTGGCGGCCATGCTGCCCACCGTGAACGTGCCGCGCCAGGCATGGCGCGCCTTGCTGCTGATCGCCCCCATGGATGTGGCGGCCTGGGCGCTGGGCGGCTTCTATCTGTCGCTGGGCCCTACCCTGGCGGGGCGCGTAAGCGGAATCCATGCGCCGGTCATTGGCGGCCTGATGATTTTCGCATTGACCGTCAGCGCCGCCATTGCCGTGCTGCTGCTGCGCGGCTGGGCGCCGCAGCGCATGCTGGTCTTCGGCGCGTCCGCGCTGACGGCGGGCATTGCGGTCACATTGGCCGGCGTGCATGGCGGCGCGGTATCGTTGTTCTTTCTGGGCACCTCCCTGGCTGGCGTCGGCTTTGGACTGGGCTTCCTGGGCGCCCTGCGGACCGTGCTGCCCACGGCGCAGCCCCACGAGCGCGCGGGTTTGATGGCAGCGTTCTATATTCTGAGCTACCTGGCCTTCAGCCTGCCCGCGATTGGCGCAGGCGTCCTGACCCATGCCGTGGGCCTGATCGCCGCGACCGATTATTACGGCGCCGCGCTTATCGTATTGGCGGCCGCGGCGTTGATCGGCGCCAGGCTGTTCCCGCCCGGCAGGAAAAAGGCGGCGGCTTGAGGCAAACGCAATGCCAGGCGTCCGCGCAGAAAGCGCGGACGCCGGAACATGGCGCAGGCGCAATCGAAGCGATCAGCCATATACTGGGCCCTTGTGCGCGACTGCCGGGTGGCGGTCCGCGAACCGCAACACATGGAGGAACAGGTTTGGACACGAATAAAGCCGCCCTGGAGATAGAACGGCTCGATGCGCAATCGAGCAAGGTCCGGACCGCTTGCGGCCCTGCCGCGAAGATGACGTGGCGGCGATGGGGCGCCGGCCCCGCCGTCGTGCTGGTCCATGGCGGAGCCGGCAGCTGGATGCACTGGATCCGCAATATCGAATCATTGGCGCGAACGCGCACGGTATGGGCCCCCGACCTTCCCGGCTTCGGCGACTCCGATCTGCCGCGCGATGGGCTGGATGCCGACACCCTGGCGCCTTACGTCCTCGGCGGCATGGAGCAGGTGCTGGACGGACAGCGCTTCGACTTGGTCGGGTTCTCCTTCGGCGGGCTGGTTTCCGCGCTGATAGCGGCCCAGCGGCCGGCGCGGCTCGACCGCCTGGTGCTGGTCAGCGTCGCGGGGCTGGGGCTGCTCGGCCAGCCGCCGCGGCTCAAATCCATGCGCGGGGTCGAAGACCCGCGGGAGCGCGCCGAAGTGTTCCGGTCCAATCTTAGTGCGCTCATGCTGTCCGACGCCGCCAAGGTCGATGACCTGGCAATCGCCGTCCAGGAGCGCAGCGCGCCGCGCGACCGGGTCAAGAACCGCAAGCTGGTCTTGACCGATATCATGCTGCGCCTGTCGCAACAGTGGCAGTGCCCCGCTTATGGCGTATGGGCGCGGCAGGACGCCTTGTATCGCGGCCAGATCGACCGCCTGCGCAGTGCCGCCGGCGGGCTGGGCCTGCGCGAGACCGCCATCCTCGACGATACGGGGCATTGGCTTCAATACGAACGCGCCGAAGAATTCAATTGCCTTCTCGCCCGCTTCCTCGGCGAACCGGCATCCCCGGACAACATTCCTCACCGGTGAGTTCTGTCGCACACCGGCGCGGCTCTTCCATGCTCGCCGGCTTCCGCCGGCCGCCCGATTCTGGCGGCATGGGTCCTGCGCCGCATGAACCACAGGTACAGGCCGCTGCCAAGCACGGCAATAGTGATGAGATCCAGCAATGCCCAAAGGATTTTTAGCGGCAGCCCTCCATAATCGCCGAAATGCAGCGGGCGTGACAACTGGAGCGCGCGCAGATATACAGGCATGTCGGCGATGGCCGTCAATTCCCCGGTCTTCGCATCCACCAGCACCGCGGTGAACAGCCGGGATGTCAGCGGCGTGCTGCCGTTGGTCCAGATCAGATAGTGATGCGGATTGGAAAACGATGCGCTGGGATAGATGATGCTGGTGATATTGCGCCCGGGCAGCGCACGCTGGACGGTCTCGAACGCGGCTTGCGCCGGGCTCGGGCTTGCCGCCGGCGCAAGCCCCCGGTATGCCGTCAGCAGGGCGCGCATTTCCGACGTTCTCCATACCGCCGAGAGCGGCTTGGACAATTCGTTCATCACGCCGGTGACTGCTACGCAAAGCATCCACACGAGAACCGAAATGCCCAGAAGGTTGTGCAGGTCCAGCCATTTCGTGCGCGAGGACCGTAGGCGGATGGCGCCGAATGCCAGGCGCTTCATGGAGGGCGCATAGAGCGCCGCGCCGGAGACGATGGCCGCCACGAAGACCAGGGCGATCACCGCAAGCAGCATTTCTCCCGTGAAGCCGGCAAACAAGTCCGCGTGCAGCCTGAGCATGACTCCCATGAATGTGGCGGGCCGCTGCGCGCCCGACATATCGTCTTTCACGACCGAGCCGGTCCGGACATCGAACTCGACCCGGTGGTCCAGGTCGCGCCGGGGGCCGTCGGACGGCGCCATGACGACCGTCACCCTGGGCTCGTCGTCATCGATAAAGATGAAACGCAGGACTTCCGCCGGGTAGCGGCGTTTCGCGGCGGCAGCCATGTCGTCGAGCGCCGCCCGGGGCTGTCCTTCGGGAACGACGCGGGCGAGAGGCTGCTCGTCCAGCCAGTCCTCGATCTCGTGGGAGAAAATCAAGGGAAGGCCGGTCAGGCACAGGATCAGCAAGAAGCCCGTGCATATCAGGCTGGACCACTTGTGCAACACATACCAGCGCCTTGTCGAACGGGCGGATTTCATGTCGATCGCGGCAACGGTTCATCCGGTCTGCGCGGCATGCTCAGAACTCCATCGTTGTCGAAAGCAGGAAGGTCCGGGGCGCGCCGCGCGCCAAGCCGAATGAACTCGATGCCGCGGCCCAGTAATCCTTGTCGAGCAGGTTTTCGATGCCGGCCCGGATCGTGACGGGAACGCCGGAGACTTTGGTCTTGTAGCGCGCCCCGATATCGACCCGGGTCCAGGCGGGAATGTCCTGGGAATTCGATGCGTTGTAGTATTGCGAGGAGGTGTAGATGACGCGGCCGGTGAGCGTCAGTCCGGCGAGAAATGGCGTGTCCCATTCACCCCCCAGATTCAGCTGCGTCGCCGGGACGCCGACGGCCTTGTTGCCGTCAAAGGCGCCGTTGGCCGTTTTGGTCAGCGTCCCTTGCGTGAACGCCGCGCCGCCCAGGGTGCGTATGCCGCGCCAGGGCTCTCCGAAGACATTGATCTCGATGCCCCGGTTGCGCTGCTCGCCATTCAGCCCATAGGTGTTCGTGGCCGCGTCGGTGTAGCCGCTGGGCTGCTCGATTTGAAAGGCGCTGACCGTGGCGGCAAATTGGCCGAAATCGTGTTTGACCCCCACTTCATATTGCCTGGATTTGATCGGCTCGAAGAGTGTGCCGGCATTGCTGGCGCTGACGGGCGCGGTGGGCCCTTGGCTCAGCCCCTCGATGTAGTTGGCATAGAAGGATGTGTCTTCGAACGGCCTGATGACCAGGCCAGCCGCGGGTGTGACCCTTTCCTTGTCGTAGAAAGAGGTTTGCGCGCCCGTTGCGGCATTGAAGTTCTTTACCACGACTCTCTGCTGGCGCGCGCCCAGCGTCAGCTGAACCTTGTCATCGAGAAAATGGAGGGTGTCCGCCAGCGCGAGGCTGGTCAAATTCGATTCGGCGGTCTTGGGCGCGGTGTCGCTGTATCCCGCCAGGCTGGGCGGCGAGATCGTGGCCGGATCGTATATATTGGAGCGGTAAGTGGAAACGACCGGCGCCACCGCCCCCGAATCCGTTCGCACCGTAGTGACGCTCAGGTTCAATTCGTGCCTGACGGCTCCCGTCGCGAAGCTTCCCCGCAAGCCGAGCAGCCCCGTCTTAGTATCGGAGTAGGTGGGCTGATAGTACTGGTTTGCCCGGAAATTGCCGAGATCATCCTGCAGGTAAATGAAGTTGTACAGCCCCAGGAATTCGTTCTTCCTGCCGCCCGCGGCGGCATAGGCGGTCCAGTCGGGCCCGATATCGACCTCGCCCTGGATCAGTGCATAGTGGTCCCTCGATTGGGCGAAATACCAGGGTTGCCCTATGTTCAGCGTGCTATCCGGGGCCTTGGGAATCTGGAAATTCTCGCTATCCGTATAGACCACCCGAGTAGGCGAGTCCGTATATACATCGTGGTAGCCCACGTCCGCGGAAAGGCGCAAGCCTTCCCCGCGATAGTCCAGCCCCAGGGCGACAGAACCCGCGCGCTGCGCCTGATCATCGATACCCGTCTTTCCATCCCGGTACGCGCCGTTCAGGCGCACACCCCATTCTCCATTCTCGCCGAAGCGCCGCCCCAGATCGACCTGGCCGCCAAACTGCGCATTGGAATAGTAGTTGGCCGTCAATTGGGTGATGGGCTCGTCCGTCGCGCGCTTGGTCACGAGGTTGATATTCCCGCCCACCCCGCCGCTGGGCGCCATGCCGTTCATCAGCGCCGAAGGCCCCTTGAGAATCTCGACGCGTTCAATCGATTCGAGCCCGCCGGCCATCTGGGGAGGGACTATGCCATAGACTCCGTTGACGGCTATGTCCTGTGTCTGGGTGGGAAAGCCGCGTATCGTGAACTGGCTCACATAGCTTCCGTCGGGCCACGTAGTCCGGACCGACGGATCGTTCTTGACCACGTCTCCGATACTGCGGGCCTGCTGGTTCCGGATGCCTTCGGCCGTGAAGCTGGCGACGTTGAACGGCGTATCCATGAAATCCTTGTTGCCCAGCAAGCCGAGCTGGCCGCCCCGCGCCACCTGCCCGCCCGCGTATGCGGGTGGAAGGCTGCCCGTGCTGCCCACTACTTTTATAGCCTCCAGCTGGGTCAACGAGCCGGAGCGCGACAGCGACACATTCTTTCCGTTGCGCCGGAACTCGATTCCCGTTCCCGCCAGCAATGCCCGCAAGGCCTGATCCGGGGTGATGCGTCCAGACACCGCGGGCGCTGTCAGGCCAGCCACGATATCGGGCGAATAGATAAGCTCGAGCGCGGCCTGATTCGCCAGTTGCACCAGGGCGCTGCCCAGGGGCTGCGCCGGGACGCTGATCTGAACGGCCGCCTCCTGCGCCTGCGCGCGGGGCGCTGGCAAGGCGCATGCCAGGGCAAGCGACAGGGCCAGGATGCCTGGGTTGCCGGAAAAAGCGCTGCGGCGTTGACGGCCCTGGGCGCGCACACTTGAAGTTTTATGGTTCACGTAACGGTTCATCCAGTAAGTTTTTTTAAGCGCAGGTTCGCGCCTCCCATCCTTGGCCCAAGGTTCTCGAGGGGCATGAGACATGCAAACGTCCCTCTCATTAGTAAAGAGTGTCCGGCGCGCCAAATCCCTGAAGGATTCTTCCGGCCAATTAGAAACAAAATGTATCTTCCATGGCGCGCGGGAATGCCGGTGGGACCGAGCCACCCCGGCATCCGTGTGGATGGATTGACATCGCGCCCGCCCGGACGCGTCCCGATCAGCGGGCGGTGATGATCGAGGCGCCGTTGGGCTGGATGAGAACGCGCACCGGCGCGATCTCCGGCAGCAGGTCGAGGAAGGATTGAGGATGGTCGGCGCTGAACACGCCGGCGATGCGCACGCCGGCGAGACGGGAACCGGACAACTGGATGGCCATGGGCGCGTAGCGATTCATTTCGCGGACCGCCTGCGCCAGGGGCGTGTCTTGAAATACGATACGCCCTTGCTGCCAGGCCAGCAGCGTGGCGACATCGACGGCTTGAACCGCCGCCAACCCGCCATTGGCCGTCGTTCCCACGCCATGCCCCGCCGTCAGCCGGGCCCTGCGGCGATTCCACCAGTGGCCGCTGCTGACTTCGACCGTACCGGAATCGACGGCGACCTGAACGGCATCATCATCGCGCCGGACATTGAAGCGCGTGCCCGTGACCCGCACTGTCGTTGAAGCGGCCTCGACAAAGAAAGGCTGGGCCGCATCCTTTTCAACGGAAAAGGTGATCTCCCCCGCCGCCAGCTCGGCGACCCGCCGGCGCTCGTAGAACATTATTTTGACTTGGGTGCCTGTATTCAACTGAAGAATGGAATTATCGGGCAGCATGACCTCGCGTCGCTCCCCGCGCCGGGTCGAAAACTCCTGCGCATACGATGGCGCTCCTTCCCACAAGCTGGGTAGCGCGACGCCGGCGACAACGGCGGCGGTGCAAGCCAGCCCCAACCCTATGCCGAAGCCGCGGCGGCTGGCGAGCCGGCCGCCGCGGGCGGCGCCGGGCTCGCGCGTCAAGGCGCGCAGCCGTTCGGCGGGCAGGACCGTCGTCGCATTCCAGATACCCATCAGCACCCGGTATTCGCGATCATGCGCCGGGCTGGCGCGGCGCCAGGCCTCGAACGCCTCGCGCTCGGACGGCGTCATTTGCCCGGAACGCGTCCGCGCAAACCAGAACGCGGCGGCATCGCGGGGATCGTCCAAGGTACTCGGGTCGTGAGAGTCGGTCATCGAGCGGCGGCCGCCAGGCAATAAGTCATGAAGGGAATATTTCGTGTCTCTTATTATAAAGACGCTCTGAAAGCGCGAATCCCTGAATCATTCCGGACCGAAATGTTGTAACTGTTCGCGTAAATGGCGCAAGGCCCGCATGATATAGCGCTCGACGGTATTCAGCGAAACGCCCAGCCTTTCGGCGATCTCGGGCTGGGAATACCCTTCCAGGCGATGCCAAATATAGGCCTGGCGGCATTTGAGCGGCAGCTGCGCCAGGGACTCCTCCAGCGCATCAGCCAATTGCGAGGCGCGGATGGCGGCCTCGGGGTCGGCCAGCAGGGGGTGATGGTCTTCGGCCAGTTCTTCCAGCGAGATAAGCTGATTGCGGGCCTGGCGCCGGATTTCCCCGGCCATGCGGTTCTGGCTGGCGCGGTAGAGGTAGGCGTGGCCGTCCAGAACGGCCGAGGTATCGCTGCGCAGCATTCCCACCACGGCATCGTGCGCGGCGTCCTCGGCATCGTGAAAATTGCTGCTTCGGCGAGGCCATGTCCGCATCAACTCGCGATAATAGGCGAGCCAACCATTTTGAGACGGACGGCGGCTGGGCATGGTTTTGTATGAGGCTGGGTGGCGGAAAACATTTGATTATTGCAAATCATTCTTATTACAGCAACTTCCATATCGACACCGGAAGCCCGCAACACACGCCGCAGGGACAGGCATTTTTACAGTTTGGGCTCCCCCGGCCACCCGCTTGCCGACAGCAAGTCGGACAGCGACCTTACCATCGGCGTTACAACTTGCCGCTCGCAATACTGTATATTTATACAGTTAATATGAATAGTGGGCCGCCATGCTCGATGAGGACATTTCGCCGCCGCCGGAACGCATCCATCCCGCGCTCTGGCGCGCTTCGCAGCTTTCCTGCGCGCCGGGATGCTATGCAGACACCGGCTTCGCCGCCGTGTCCGCCGAATTGCCGGGCGGCGGCTGGCCGCTGGGCAACCTGATCGACATCCTGGTCCGGCAGCCCGGGGTGGGCGAACTGCAATTGCTGCGCCCCGCCTTGCTGCGTCTGGGCAGGCGCCCCATCATGCTGGTGCAGCCGCCGCACCTGCCCCAGACGGCCGCCTGGGCAAGCTGGGGCGGCCCGCCTTCCTGTCTGCTGTGGGCACGGCCCCAGCGGCCGGCCGACGCCTTGTGGACGGCGGAACAGGTATTGCGCAGCAGCGCATTCGGCGCCTTGCTGCTGTGGCAGGACGCCGTGCGCAGCCCGACCCTGCGCCGCCTGCAGCTGGCCGCCCAGGAAAGCGACACCTTGTTTGTCCTGGTGCGCCCCCAGACTGCCGCCAGCCAGGCCTCGCCCGCCCCGCTGCGCCTGCTGCTGCAGCCGGCCCGGCCCGGCCTGAACGTTTCCATCCTGAAGCGCCGCGGCGGCACCCACGAAGGGCCTATTGAACTGCGGCTTTATCCCGATACCCGTTTCCCCGAGTTTGAACATGCGATTATGGATAGGCGTGCATCTGTCGCACGCGAGCCTGGACATGCTGTGCCCGAACTGGCGCACTGAAGCGGCGGTCGTGCTGGAGCGCGATCAGGTCCAGGCCTGTTCGCCCGCCGCCGCGCGGGAGGGCGTGCGGGCGGGAATGCGTGTGGCCGGCGTCAATACGCTATGTCCCCATGCGACCCTGGCCCAATACGATGCCCATACCGCTGCGCGCGCCATCGGCGAAGTTTCGCTGGCCCTGCTGCAGTACACGCCTGAAGTCGCGCTTTGCGGCAACGACACCCTTTTGCTGGACGTCTCGGCCAGCCTTAGCCTGTTCGGCGGGGCGCGGCGGCTGTTGCGCAAGGTGCAGGCCACGCTCGCGGCCCTGGGGTTCGCCGCCAGGGTGTCCATGGCGCCGACGGCCGGCGGAGCCTGGCTGTTGGCCACCTTCATTGCGGCGCGCCGGCGGCGCGTATTGCGGCTGGCAGCGCTGGCCCGCCTGCTCGACGCCCTGCCCTGCGCCGCCCTGCCCGCCGCGCAGCCCTATCTCGATTGGCTGGAAGGGATAGGCGGCGCCACCTTGGGCGCGCTGCGCGCCTTGCCGCGCGCGGGCCTGCAGCGGCGCACGCACAAATCCATACTGCAGGCCCTGGATGCCGCCTATGGCCAGGCGCCGGAGCTTTTCGAATGGATCGTGCCGCCGCCGCAATTCGCCGGCCGCGTCGAACTGATGGAGCGCCTGGAATACGCCGATGCCGTGCAGTTTGTCGCCCGCCGCCTGATCGAACAGCTTTGCGGCTGGCTGGCGGCCCACAAGCGCGCGGTGACGCGCGTCATCCTCACCCTGGAGCATGAAAGGGGCCGCCACGCGCGCCCGCCCACCGGGCTCGAACTGGCCCTGGGCGCGCCCACCTGGGAGGCCGGGCATCTGCTGCGGCTGCTCAAGGAACGCTTGCACAATCTGGAACTCGCCGCGCCCATCATCGCCGTCGCGCTGCACGCCGCCGACACGGAAACCATGGCGCCCGTGCCCAAGGACTTGTTTCCCGAGCCGGGCGGCAGTCCGGCCGACCGCGAGCGTGTGCTCGAATTGCTGGTGGCGCGCCTGGGGCGCGAGAACCTGCTGCACCCCAGTCCGATAGCCGATCACCGCCCCGAGGTCGCCAATGGCTGGGTGCCCATCGATCAAAAGCCGGCGCCCGCGCGCTGCGTTCAAGGCGCCGAACGTCCGTTCTGGCTGCTGGCCGCGCCCATTCCCTTGCCGGTCAGGCAACACCGCCCTTTCTACGGCTCGCCGCTGCGCATCGTGCGCGGCCCGGAACGCATTGAAGACGGCTGGTGGAACGGCCTGGCCGTGCGCGACTACTTCATCGCGCAAGCCGCCGATGGCGCGCGCTACTGGCTCTACCAGGAACGCGGCGGCCAGAGCGGCTGGTTCCTGCATGGCCTGTTCGCGTGAGGCACCATGCATAGCGCTTCGGTGCCCCGGAGCCAAGGGCGTGCGCAGCGCGAAGCGCGGCCGGCGTCATGCGGACAAATGACATGCAGCAACAAGGCGCTAAGACCACGAGCTTTTAGCTATACTCTAAAAATTGTAGTAGCGGTCAGCGTCTAGCACGCCATACTTATAAAGCAATTAACCGATGAAAGCCCGTTATCAAAAATATAATTCGAAGCGGAAAATTCTCGATGCCGATAAAGCAGACACTGAACGTCTAGCTCAATTGGTGCGCGTCGTTTCGTATGGAGGGAATCCAGAACACAAGAAAAACCCGGGAGATTTTGGATTGACCCCTCCAGCAGATCCTCGTCAAGGAAAATCCTTATGCGATGTGGCGAATGTTTTTACTCGTGGAATAGCGCTAGAGCTGCTCAGGAATGGCATACGCAATGGCCTTGTCAGTAATAGGGAGGAAGGAGGATGGCCAAAAAATATCTGGTCTGTTACGGAGTCTGGTATCCCGCTAGAGGCTCAACTGGAAAACTCAAAAATCGGTAGCTACCACGGTTATCCTATGCCTGGTAGCGATCCTCTCTCGTCTGAGGTGCTTTCCCGCTGGAAAGATCATGGCTAACATAAACTTTTCGATTGATTGGTTATCTTCGGGAGGCGGTGAACCAGCCTTTCGCGACACATCGGCGCAGTTGGCGATACATTTAAACGAAACTTGCCTGACGCGCAATGAGGACATATGGTCGAAAACTGTGCGCGATACGGTATTGGTTTCGACATATCCATTGGCGTTGTGGTTTGCTTCTTCCTGGTGGCGGTTGAACTTTGAGCCACTACCTCAACCAGGGATCAGGCCATCGTTGGATTGGCGCATGGCGCATGAGTTAGGAGCTGCCAATCATGGTTTCGTATGGCCAAGAATTCTTTTCGCTCCCGATGGTGAAATGGTAAATATTTGGGCTGAACGAGTCCCCTTGGAAGGACAGTCAATCCAATATCTTTATGGTCTAGATGCGCCTCGGGCAGTCAAAATGCATGATTTTCAACATCAAGTCCACGGTTTCATTGAAACAGTTCTGAACAGGCTACAGGCGGTTGGTTGCGAGCGAACCGATTTGGCGGCGCTTTGGTCGTTCGTGCAAGAAGACAGGGAAAACCCTCTGTCCAAGCGAATCCGCATCTTGGAGGCACAAATGGGGTTCGATCCAGATGAGTGTCCAAAGGAAATCATTTCAGAAGCACTACGTATCCAAGATGAGACCGGCATTACTGCCATGTCAGAACTTGCTCCAATTTTCGGACGGCGGGCTGACGGAACCGCACTCGGAGAAATTGCCAATCTTGCTTTAAAAGATGGGCTGCGAGGACGGCCGCAGGTATCAGGCGAAGATATAAAAATAAATCCATCCTCGGTCGCACCATGGCAACGGGGCGTTGATGCTGCCAGGGAGGTGCGTAAGCTATTGAACAATAAAGAAAACCCTATCGACAATAACTGTTTGTTTGAACTTCTGGGTATTACTGCGGTCCAAGTCGATGCTTGGGAAGGCCCTTTCAAAAATATAGTGGCGGTTGCCAAACCGGAAGAAGGCGGAAATCTGAATTTCATTCCCCGCAAAAAGCATCCGACTGCCAAGCGCTTTGAGTTTGTTCGCTTTCTCGCAGATATCATGGAGCGGCCCAAAGATAACCGTGATTGGCTGGTATCTTCGGATATTGCGACAGCCAGACAGAAATACCAGAGGGCATTCGCCGCTGAATTTCTTTGCCCTATTGATTCACTCGTTGACTTCATCGAAGGAGACTATTCAGAGTCATCCTTTGAAGATGCGGCAATTCATTTCGGCGTCAGCGAGAAGACAGTCGAATCGTTATTAGCGAACAATGGCTACCTGGAAATTTCGTCGGGGGAGCCCCATATGCCATACCGATTGGCAGCGTGAATCTTCCCCCTATCTAATCACGTCGGGTCCGGCGTCGTAAACAAGACCGGGGAAATATAAATATCACCCGGGACCGAGGCCATACTTGCGCATGTCCTAATCAATGCGGCTCCAGACGCCTGCGTTGTGCGTAAAACTGCCATACTGGACATGGGCGGTACAAATACTGTATATTTAAACAGTATATGTAGTTCGAGGCGTTTATTTCTGTTCTCGACCTTGCTGTGCCAGAGCGCTCTTTCCTTTGGCGCGCTCTCAGCTTTCCGTTCACCTATTCGCCTGACATAGATCTTGTATACACCTCCGGTCCTGCCGCCCTATGTCGAGCTGCATTGCCTGACCAACTACACCTTCCTGCGCGGCGCTTCGCACCCCGAGGAATTGGTCGAGCGCGCCGCCCAGCTGGGCTATGCCGCCATCGCCATCACCGACGAGTGCTCCGTGGCCGGCGTGGTGCGCGCGCATGTCGAGGCCAAGAAGCTGAAGCTGCCGCTTTTGATCGGGTCCAGCTTCACCTTGCGCAATGCCGACGGCAAGCCCGCGGTGACGCTGGTGGCGCTGGCCCAGACCAGGCGCGGCTATGGCAATCTGTGCGAACTCATCACCCTGGGAAGGCGCCGCGCCGCCAAAGGCGAATACCGGCTGGCGCCAGGCGACCTCGACAAACCCGGCGAGCCGGGCCTCGGCCATCTGCGGGGCCTGCCAGAATGCGTCGTGCTGCTGGCGCCTGAATATGGCGCGCCCTTCGAGCGGCTGCTGTCGCAGGCCGAATGGGCGGCCGCGACGTTTCCAGGCCGGTGCTGGATGTCGCTGACGCTGCTGCACCGCGGCCAGGACGAGCGCCACAAGGCCGCCGTCCTGGCCGCCGCGCGGCATGCGGGCATGCCTGTCGTGGCCACCGGCCAGGTCGAGATGCATGTGCGCTCCCGCAAACCCCTGCACGACACGCTGGCCGCCGTGCGTTTGCGCACTTGCGTGCAGGACTGCGGCTTCGAGCGCGCCTCGAACGCCGAGCAGCATCTGCGGGCCCGGCTGCGCCTGGCCAATCTCTACCCCCGTGAAACGCTCGAAGAAACCCTGGAAGTCGCCACGCAATGCCCTTTCAATCTGGACGAGCTGAAATACGAATACCCCGATGAAATCTGCCCCGATGGGCTGTCGCCCGCGGTCTATCTGCGCCAGGAAACCTATATCGGCGCGCAGGGGCGTTTTCCCGGGGGCATACCGCCGAATGTGCGGGAACAGATCGAGCACGAGCTGGCATTGATCGCCGAACTGGAGTACGAGCCCTACTTCCTCACCGTATACGATATCGTGAAATTCGCCCGCGGCCGCCGCATACTCTGCCAAGGCCGGGGCTCGGCGGCCAACAGCGCCGTGTGCTATTGCCTGGGCATCACGGAAGTCGACCCGGCGCGCGGCAACAGCCTTTTCGAGCGCTTCATCAGCAGGGAACGCAACGAGCCGCCGGACATCGATGTGGATTTCGAGCACCAGCGGCGCGAGGAAGTCATCCAGTACATCTACGAAAAATACGGCCGCGACCGCGCCGCGCTCACGGCCGTGGTCATCACCTACCGGGTCAAGAGCACGCTGCGCGATACCGGCAAGGCGCTGGGCATCGATCCCATCATCATCGAAGCGGTGGCCAAGTCCTACCATTACTGGGACGGCCGGGCCAACCTGGCCGCGCGCCTGGCCGAGTGCGGCCTGGACCCGCAATCCTCCACAGCCCGGCAATGGGTGCTGCTGGCGGAACGGCTGCTGGGCTTCCCGCGCCACCTCTCGCAGCACCCAGGCGGCTTCGTGATTTCGCGCGGGCCGCTGTGCCGCCTGGTGCCCATAGAAAACGCCGCCATGGCGGATCGCAGCGTGGTCCAGTGGGACAAGGACGACCTGGATGCCGTGGGCCTGCTGAAAATCGATGTCCTGGCCCTGGGCATGCTGAGCGTCATCCGGCGGGCGCTGGACCATGTTTCCGAGCGGCGCCGGCAACCCTTCACAATGCAGGACATTCCCGCCGAAGACGGGGAGACCTACGACATGATCTGCGCGGCCGACACCATAGGCACTTTCCAGATCGAATCGCGCGCGCAGATGAGCATGCTGCCGCGCATGCGTCCGCGGGAATTCTATGACCTGGTCATCGAGGTGGCCATCGTCCGCCCCGGGCCCATTCAGGGCGGCATGGTGCATCCCTACCTGCGGCGCCGCCAGAAACTGGAGAAGGTCACCTATCCCCACGACGACATACGCAAGGCGCTGGAGCGGACCCTGGGCGTGCCCATCTTCCAGGAACAGGTGATGCAGGTCGCCATGCTGGCCGCGGGCTTCACCGCGGGCGAGGCCGATGAACTGCGCCGCTCCATGGCTGCCTGGAAGCGCAAGGGCGGGCTGGGAAAATTCTACGACAAGATCATCAACGGCATGACCAGCCGCGGCTACGACAGGGAATTCGCCGAACAGATCTTCAGGCAGATCCAGGGTTTCGGTGAATATGGCTTTCCGGAAAGCCACGCCGCCAGCTTCGCCCTGCTGGCCTACGCCAGTTGCTGGCTCAAGCGCCACGAGCCCGAAGCCTTCCTGGCCGCGCTGCTCAACAGCCAGCCCATGGGCTTTTATTCGCCCTCCGTGCTGGTGCAGGATGCGCGCCGCCACGGCGTGGCCGTGCGCCCCGCCGATGTCACCATAAGCAATTGGGACGCGCGTCTGGAACCTGTGGACGGCCAGCGCCCCGCCCTGCGGCTGGGCCTGAGCCAGATCAAAGGCATGCAGCAGGAAAGCGCCGAGCGCATCGAGCAGGCGCGCGGCTTGCGGCCCTTTGCCGGCGTGGCCGACCTGGCCAGGCGCGCCAGCCTGACGCGCCACGATATGAATGCGCTGGCGGCGGGCAACGCCTTGCAGGCCCTGGCGGGCCATCGCCGCGCGGCATTGTGGGAAGCCGTGGTCAGCACGCCGGAACGCGGCCTGCTTCAGAAAGCCGATATCCACGAGTCCGATACGCCCGAATTGGCCGCTTTGACCGAGGGCCAGGCGCTGGTGGCCGATTACCGCTCGCTGGGCCTGACGCTGGGCCGGCATCCGGTGGCGCTATTGCGCGACAAACTCACGGCCCTGCGCTTCTCGTCATCGGCGCAGTTGCGCGCGTACGAGCAGCGCCCCATGGTGCGCGCCTGCGGCATCGTCACCGGGCGCCAGCGTCCCGGCACGTCCAAAGGCGTGATCTTCGTCACGCTGGAAGACGAGTCCGGCCAGATCAACCTGATCGTGCGCCCCCACATCGCCGAGCGCCAGCGGCGGGAACTCCTGACCTCGCGCCTGCTGGGCGCCTACGGCGCCTGGCAATCCCAAAGCGGCGTGCAGCATCTTATCGTCGGCCACCTGGTCGACCTGACCCCCTTGCTGGGCGCCCTGGCGACGAAAAGCAGGGATTTTCATTGAGATGCCAAAAACAGCTTCAATGGCTGATCGAGGTAGGGGATGAATCCAGAGCGTTGATAGAAACGCGCGACAGCTCCAGCATCGGTCTTGCCAGGATCGAATTTTTTGGCACCGAGCGGCAGCGGGCTGGGCCAGCAGGCGCTCACTGCCCTCCCACGTTGGAGGGACGGGCATAAACTATGTGGCTAGCGTTACCCAGATCCATACCGAGTCCGCCCCTAAATGCGACCTGTGCGATGGGTGGGTGTATGCCCGGTTCAGTGCTACCGCCGCCATGATCCATGCGGCAGTTCGACGTCACGTTCCGCCTTTGCTAACGCGTCGACCAGGCCGGCTCGATCCAGCGGAATGCAATAGGCGGGCTTTGCGCGCTCGAAACGCCAGCTATCCTCAAGCAAGCCGGCGTCGACCGTATCGAATCCAAATTCTTCTTGAAGTTCAGTCACGACTCGCTTCGCCTCAACGTCATCGCCGGCGATGGGGAGTGCCCGTCGCGAACCCGCCCCCGACAGGGGAGCGGGCGTTTCGAGATCGGCGGCCAGGATCGCGTTGAAAGCCTTCACGACCTTCGACGCCGCGAAGTGCCTCGCCACCATGGCGCTGGTGGTGGTCTGGTGCAGATCGAGGGCGGCGATCCGGCCATCGCGATCCGGGTAGTAGTTGTTGGTATCGATGACGATCCTGTCCGCCAAAGGCGCCGGATCGATCTTGAACAGGCTGACGAACGGAACGGTGACGACCGTGACCGTACCGAATCTGCCGGCCTCCTGCGCCGTTCCTGTCGAACAACCGATTTCCCTGGCGATATCGGTCAGTGTCTCCGGGCCGCGGGAGTTGCTGATTTTCACCTCGTGCCCCTTGCCCACCGCAAGCCGGGCGATTGCCTGGCCTATATGCCCTGCTCCAATAATCCCGATCTTCATCACAATTCTCCTATTCTTCTGAACCACAATCCTAGACGACCTTGAGGCCGATAGCTCCGGGCAGGATGGCTGCCAGCAACCCTCTGAAGCGACTCAAGCGCGGCTCAATGTCGCGTCCGAGCGCCGTAGGAATCCCCTTTTTTTTCCGGTATCAGGCCGGGGAGCATCAGCGAGAGGCAGGGGAGGATGTCAATTGCCAAGGTGGCGCAGGCATCCACCTTTCCTTCAAGAAATCAATAAATACTCTGGTCTTAGCAGGGAGATACCGACCGGGCATGTGAACCAAATACAAGGCATCGCCGAGGGAACCGGATATCGTGTAATCGGACAGCACCCGACGCAGATCGCCGGACGCTATATCGCGCGCAATAGCAAAATCGGGAAGCAAGGCTATCCCCATACCATTCAGCGCCAAATCGCGCACCGCTTCGCTGTTATTCACTGATAGCAGATTAGTGACTTCAACTTGATGGCGCACTTGATCCTTGACCATGCTCCACATCGTTCGATGGTTGCGGAATCCATAGAACAGGCAATTATGCTGCGCGAGGTCCAGGGGAACGCGCACTGGCGGCCCCTTCTCAAGCACATGTTCGGTCGCTACCAGCGAATAGGAGAGTTCACATACCCGTTGCGCAGAAAGGCTCAAAGGCGGCGCGTCACATAGTCGAAGCAATAGGTCATAGCCCTCTTCCACCAGATCGACGTAGCGATCAAGCAAGCATAAATCAATTCCGAGCTGAGGATAAAGTGCCGAAAATTCGGCAAGCAATGGCGTGACATGCAGACGGCCAAATGCTACCGAAGTACTGATGGTCAAAACCCCGGAAGGCTGAATCAGGAATTGTTCGGCATCGGCCTGGACTCCGTCGATTTCCTGGACGATCCTCACGGCCCGCTCGTATATCGCTACCCCGACGTCTGTGAGACTGATATGCCGGGTGCTTCGATTCAATAGCCGAAGCCCCATGCTCGATTCGAGATCACGTAATTGGCGGCTCGTCACCGCCTTGTCCTGGCCCAATGCGCGGGCGGCAGCTGATATCCCGCCAGACTCTACGATTTTCGCAAAGGTGATCAACCAGCGTGCGGCGTTGACAGTACGTGGAGAAGTCATTGTTGCGCTCAGGCCAACAGGAGTTTGACAAATGAAGAACTACTGCTTACGCGCCGATTAAACCACAATGACTATCAGATATTCACAAATCGTTATTAATTTAGGAGATACAACGCCATGTCTACCACCACACTGGCACCATCTGCTTCATATCAACGTTTTTTCTGGCCGGCGTTGTTTATCCTGATGTGGAGCTCAGGCTATGTCGCCGGCAAAATTGGCCTGCCTTATGCAGGACCCTTCACCCTGATTTTTATCCGCTTCGCAAGTGCTGCGATTATCCTGCTCGCGGTGACTTTAGCCACCCAAGCGCCGTGGCCTACCAAACCGATGGTATATGTGCATTTGGCTGTCGTCGGCCTGCTGGTCCAAGCTTTGCAGTTCTCGGGCCTGTATTTGGGATTGAGTCTGGGCGTATCTGCGGGCGTCTCGGCTTTGGTCGTCGGCATGATGCCAATCTTCACGGCGATAGGCGCCATCGCATTCTTGAACGAGCGGGTCACCAGCAAGCAGGTTCTTGGCCTCATGATCGGACTCTTCGGTGTCACCATCGTGGTACTCGACAAGATCGGCGTTGGCCAAGCTCAATGGGCCGGGTATGCCGCCGTCCTGGTCGCCTTGCTTGGAATCAGCGCGGGCACGCTTTATCAGAAGAAGTTCGTCACGAACATCGATCTGCGAACCGCCGGCTTCATTCAGTTGACTATCGCAAGCCTTGCTGTCGCCCCGATTGCCATCGGCAGTGAACATCTGGCAATCATATGGACGCCAGAGCTGATCGGCGCCTCCGTCTGGCTCAGTCTGGTCAATTCGATAGGCGCAGTCAGCGTCCTCTTTCTTCTGATGCGCCGCGGCGAAGCCACCAAGGTCGCCGGGCTGTTTTATCTGATTCCATCGGCTACGGCAATCATGGGATATGTCGTTCTAGGCGAAACGCTCACCGCCCTCCAGCTCTTTGGCTTCTTCATTTCGGCGACAGGGGTGTATCTCACGACGCGTCGCTAGTGTGGCAACGCGACGAGATCGTTGATAACCGAACTCGCGCGGAAAAATCTTGATTCGTTCATAACTATTAGGGAGATGACCATGCAAATATCGTACGAAACAAAAGCTAGCGACTCGAAGATCTTCAGCATTTTCGACAAGTCGTGGCGCGATGAGAATCTGGACTGGCAGCCTTACTCTTCAGATGGGCGCAGCAATGTCGATATCGTTCGACTCTATGACGATCGCCGCAATGGTGTGGGCCCTGCTGGTGCTCTTCTGCGCTATGCCCCCGGGGCCAGTGTGCCCGCTCATTTACATCCTGGGACTGAGCTTATCCTTGTCTTGGAGGGCGAACTCATCAACGACGCGGGTGTGCACCCTGCTGGCACATTAGAGATATGCGCTGTGGGAAGCATCCATACCCTCTCGTCCAAAAAGGGTTGCATTTTTCTTGTGATCTGGGAGCAGCCAGTCCAGCGACTTGACGAGTAAGGGAGGCGTCATGAAAATTATTACTGCCGAACAAGCTGCAGCATTGGTGCAAGACCGATGGATGATGACCATCGGAGGTTTTGGGCATTGCGGATCTCCTGAAGCATTACTCGGTGCGTTGGAGCGGCGTTTTCTGAATCACGGCTCTCCCCGGGCGCTATCGATGATATTCGCTTCTGGCGCTGGCGATCGTGCATCGAAAGGGATAAACCGACTCGCGCACGAAGGATTGCTTTCGACAATCATCGGCGGATTCTGGTCGCTCGCTCCCCGGCTGGGCGAGATGGTACGCGACAATCAAATCCATGCGTACAACTGGCCCCAGGGCGTTGTTAGCCATATGTATCGCGCAATTGCGGGGGGACTACCCGGTGTCATTACAACAGTCGGACTTGGAACGTTTATAGAGCCACGCCTTGGCGGCGGCCGCCTCAACAAGAAAACCACTGACGACAGAATTGATCTCATCGAAGTTGATGGCAGCAATTTCCTGCTCTATAAAGCGCCGAGGCTGGACTGCGCGCTGCTTAGAGGAACCACAGCAGACAATAGCGGCAACGTAACGTTAGAAAAAGAGGCGAGCTTTCAAGATGTATTAGCCCAAGCGCAGGCAGTAAAAAATTCGGGTGGCATTGTTATCGTGCAAGTCCAAGACCTGGTTGCCGATGGCCATCTCAATCCTCAAGCCGTTAAGATTCCTGGCGTCCTAGTCGACTATGTAGTGTTGGCGGCCCCAGAGCAGCATTGGCAAACTTATGGGGAGCAGTTCAATGCTTCCTATTGCGGGATTCAGAACAAGGGTGAGCCTCTGGTCCACGCAGACCTTCCCCAGGGCGCCAGGCGCATCATTGCACGACGCGCCATATTGGAACTACTGCGACACACCAAATTGCGGAGAACCGAGCAGCCGCTTCTCGTAAATCTGGGTATTGGCATCCCTGAAAGTATTGCGGCGGTTGCCGAACGCAGCGGACTGCTTGGCCAAGGCTTTGTGTTCAGCGTGGAATCTGGTGCCATCGGTGGCTACCCAGCAGGTGGCAATTCTTTTGGGGCGATGGCAAATCCTCAAGCCATTTTGAATCAGGCCGAGCTTTTCGATTTCTATAATGGCGGGGGAATCGACATTGCCTTTCTCGGCTTTGGGGAAATCGACAGAAACTGTCGTATCAATGTCTCTGGATTAGGCAATCGGATCAATGGTGTAGGTGGATTCGTCAATATATCTCAGGCAGCAAAACAACTGATCTTCTGCGGAACGTTTACAGCTTCTGGTCTGAAAGTGTCATACAACGAAGGTGACGGCCTGCAAATTGAGACTGAAGGCAAAATTCGAAAGATTGTCGAGAAAGTCAGTCAAATCTGCTACGACCCAAATGGGCAGGCCCGTTGTCGTGCGGCCCTGCTGATTACGGAACGTGCTGTATTTAAAATCCATCGACACTATCTAGAAATAATCGAACTGGCGCCTGGCTGCACCTTGGCCCGGGATATTATTCCTCACATAGATATAGAAATTGCTGTCAACAAGCAATTACAGCCTATGCCCACTGAGGCCTTCAGCGATGCGTCCCTAGCACAGCTATTCAAGCATCGCACTTTCAAGACCTTCAAAAAGGCGGCATAAGTTTTCATGTTTTTTTATCCAAGACGGTACCAAAAATCCTCAGTTATCCTTTTAGCCACGTCGGCTCTCAGGAAGTGTAGCGATCCGTCCATACACTCAAGGAGAAGCAACCATGATATTCGGAAAAAAAACCTTGGCCATTGTTGGAGGAGGCTCGATCGCCACCTCTGTGCTCCGGCAGCTATTGGATGAAATCATGAAGTCCGATAAGCGCTGCATTACTGACGTTATCGTTTTTGATCCCAACAATAAAGTAGGCGCTGGCATGGCCTATCAACTTGATAGTCCATCGAATCTTTTGAACACACGCGCCGGTACCATGTCGCCCATCGATGATGAGCCGGATCATTTTGTCAAATGGCTCAAGGCAAATCCCGCCAAGTGGGAGAGCCACTTTCCTAAGATACACATTTCAGAAGCCGCATTTCTGCCCCGCGGGCTCTTTGGCCTCTACCTTGATGATCTATTCCTTGAATCGGTCGAACGGCTTAATTCGATGGATGTTTCTGTACAACATGTAGAAATAGAAATCCGCGGAATGCGGCCAACTGCAGCGGGCTATGAATTGCAAGCGGGATCATTGAGCTATTTTGCTGACGCTGTTGTTTTAGCCATTGGCAACCTGCATTCAGGGGAATGGGATCATCTTGTGCAAGAATCGGGATATTTCAATTCGCCCTATCCATGCACTGACCTTGTAAATACAATCTCCCCGACGGAAACGGTTTGCATCCTTGGCACAGGCCTAAGCGCAATTGACGCCGTCGTATCTCTTGCAGATTCTGGCCATAGAGGAAAGTTGATTATGGCTTCAAGAGGAGGTCGCCTTCCAAGTGTTCGAGGTATCCATAACTCGAATTATTCACCGGGGAAGCTCTCGCGCGACGCGATTAAGGACTTGCTCCATAGCGGCAATCAGAGTTTCAGTCTTACTCAGCTGTATACGCTTTTGATGGAAGAGATTGTTGCCGCTGACGGTTTACCATTTGATATCGACAGTATCCTGCGACCCCAAACCGGACCGCATCGATATCTCGATATCGAAGTGCAGGATGCGACCTCTAGCAACCGTGCGTGGCAATCGGTTCTGTATGGACTCAATGAGTCCATTGATCTTATTTGGCACCACCTGAATGATGCGGATAAAGCTCGTTTCGAGAAAGGCTTCAAAAGCCAATGGCTCGCCTACAGAGTTTCATTCCCTGTTGATAACGCGTTGAAGCTTCAGGAACTGATTCATTGCGATCAGCTTTCAGTATTCGGCGGAACTAAGCGATCATGGCGAGATGAAGCTTCGAATTCATTTGCGACCAGCATCGATGATCATCGCCTCGGTTTTAGAGCGACTTTATACAGCGACTCTCTCGTCAATGGCACTGGATTCACAGCCGATGCTGCCAAATGCAAGTCTAAGCTTGTTCGACAAATCCTTGATTCCGGCCTTGCTGCACCACACCCGTACGGAGGGATCGTCGTAGACTTCCATTCCAATGAACTTCGTACGCAAGCAGGCACACTGCTGCCAAATGTTTACGCGGTCGGTGCGCTAACTGCCGGTACTCACTTCTGGACCAATGCTATGAACGTCAATGCACGCCTCGCCCATCAAGTGGTAAAGAACTTGACCCAGCGGGCAGATCGCGAGCCACGTAGTTCTTTTCTTACTCGGCTGCCACAAGCGGCATAACAAACCAAATTCCCCACGCCGTCAAGACGTGACGAGCCGCACGAGAGGACAGAGCCGGCGCCACGGTAAGATGCAGGCGTCGTAAACCGTCTGGATGACCCGGTGATCACCGTCGCGGCGCCTGCGCTGAGCACTGACATACCGGTGGATCTGGACCGCCTGCTGTGATCGGCGTAGCCTTGGCGCATCGTGATTGCGCTTGACGTAGCCTAGGTGTTGGAAGGCCTTGACGTCACGTTCGTGCGCTCATCGACTCGTTCGGCAGCACTCTCGAACGGCCGGAGGCGTTGGATCTAAAGTGCCGCCCAGGTCCGCTAGGCTACATAGGATCTAGACGTTTTGGCTACGTCTCTGCCTGCAAGTCAATATCAAGAAGCCTTTGCCCTTGCTCACAATCAAATTACCCCACCCTTTTTCACGGCGCGACACGGCTCCATCCAGACTCGTGCCTACTGGGCGCCCTGGCGACGAAAAGCAGGGATTTTCATTGATAGGCAGCCCGGGACTTCTCAATCTCTATTGCGGCAATCATTGACAGAGGGACTTAGCTGTCGGAGCATTGGTGTGGAGACTGCTATCCACGCTGCAGGCAATGGCAAATCTCGCCGCCTTGGATATATTGACTCAGCCCCGCGTATTGGCGAAATTCGGCATTGCCATAACATCCGCTGATGTTGCCAGGCGTTTTGCTTAGGGGTAGAAGGTCCCGGCTCAATCCGTTTCCTTATTCACCAGTGCCTTGAGCCGGGCGGCGGTCAGCGTGCCGCTGATCGCCGCCCGGCTACCGTCGGCGCGAATCACCAAGGTGCGTGGCGTCTCACCCCCCCAGCGTGGATCAATCAGGTAATTCAAGCGCTGGGGCGACTCGTCGGCATACGCGCGGGCTGGAATGCTTTCGGCGCGCGCGGAGCTCAGCCGTTTGATGATCGCATCGCGCTGCTCGATATCATCGGTGCTGACGGTGACGGCCTGAACGTCGGGATCGCTGGCGCTTAGCGCCGCCAGCTCGCGCAGATTGGCCTCGCAGTAGGCACAATACAGCGCCCATAGCGCGATGACGCGCACCCCATGGGCGGGCGGCTTCAGCAAAGCCGGCACGTCCCCGGCGGCCAAGGGTTCCAGCGGCGCAGCAGCCGCCGGAAAAGCCATCAATAGTGAAATGAGCAGAAGAAATAATTTCATCATTGTGCAGACTCGCTTGTCGATACCAGACGAAAGCCGCTGGCGGTATCCCACGCCACGAAGGCGCGATTTTTATTGTTCAACAGCAATTGCGGGGAACCCGCAGCCGAATCGCTGCGGGCCATTTCACGGGCGGCATTAAAATGGACGCCGCCATCGGCGGACTCGCGCAGCATGAGTTTTATGCCCTCGGCGTCCACTTGATTCCAGGCGATCCATACTTGCCGGCCCGCCGCCGCGACATCAGCGTGCGCCGCGCCAAGCTGCGCGATCGCCAGCAGATGCCGCGGCGGCTGCCCCGGCTCCAGCTGCCCATACCAGATGGTTGGCATATTGTCCTTGGCGGAAAACCACAGGGCATGGCGTATGCCGTCAGCCCCGACGGCCAAACCCGGCCCTTGATGCGGGCATGCTTCAACATGCCACTGCGTGTAGGTGGCGCGGGCCGGCTCGTCCACGATGGAACCATTCCGCAACAGGGCATAGGTATGGTCGCGGATATCGCCGGGATAATCGGAGCGCCAGATGGCGGCGATAGCGTCGTCCGGCGCCCGCGACAATGCGATGCGGCAACACTCGCAGCTATGATCGGCCAACTTGTGTTCCGGGCCAAAGCTTGCCCCATGATCATTCGACCACGCATAGTAGACCGCCGTGCCAAGATAGTCTTTCCCCTGCGACTTGGCCGCTTCGAAATCGCGCCGATCGATCCAGGAAATCAGGACGCGCCCCTTGGCATCGACCGCCAAGGCCTCAAGCCGGTGTGTGATCTCGGCGCTATCGCGATGCACCCTGATTGGTTCGGAAAAATGCTTGCCGCCGTCCAGCGAACGAGCGAAAAGCACGCGCCCCGTATAGGGTTTGGGCAGCGACTCGATCCAGCTGATGTAGATTTCCCCTTTTTCGCCAAGCGCGATTTTGGGCCTATCTTCCCCCATGGTAAGAATCGGCGACGCCTTGGCGTTGACCACGGCCGGCGCGCTCAGTGTGCGACCGAGATCGTCCGAATGACGCAGCAACACGTGGTCCCCGCTGGCGCTGACCACCCATAGACGCCCATCGGCTCCGAACGCGGCGCTGGTGGCCACCGCCGATTTCATGCTGTGATGGCTCATTTGCATACCCGCATGGGCAAAGAGACTCCATGGCATGGCAACAAGGGCCAGAAACAATAATAGACGTGATAATTTACTCATTTTCATACCTTTACAGTGAATATCATCGACGGCTCCTTCTCATTCACAAGCAATATGGCCGCTTGTCGAGAGGATAGGATCGAATGGCCTGCTCACATCCGCAGTCGGGCTTCGGCATATAAGGTGCGCCCCGGATAAGGGTGGTACACGAAATACCGCTGGTCAAAGAGGTTGTCCACGCCCACGCTCACCTCGCTGTAGCGGTTCACCTTGTAGGTAAACTTTGCATCCGCGACGGTGTAGGTGCTGGTCCCGCCGAATACGTTGGGATTGGTGTCGTCGTTGGTGAGCGTGTTGTACTGGCGCCCGGAATAGCGAACGCCAGCCGTGACCGATGCGCGCTCGCCAATGTGGTAGGTGCCAACCAGATTGGCGCGCCACAGCGGAACGCGGTAGAAATATTTGCCGACCGTAGCGGGATTTTGGGAATTTGCCCGGATTCTGGACTGTGTGTAGGCCACGTTCGCCATCACATCCAGCCCCTGGACACCGACGTCCTGCCCCTGGTAACTGAGCTCGGCCCCGCGGGAACGGACCTTATCGATATTCTGGAAGTTCGTGACGTTTGGGATTACCGTCGTATCGGTCTGGCTGAAGATCGTATTTTTGACATCATCCTGAAACAGCGAGAGCCGGAACAAGCCATTCCAATGCGCCCACTCGGCAGTCAACTCCTTGGATAAGCCGTTTTCAGCTTGCAGGTCCGGATTGTTGTTGATGATCGACGAGCCATTGATCTGGCCTTGAAAGAGTTCGCCGGCGGTCGGAAAGCGATAAGCCCGGCCAACCGACGCGCGCAGCGTCAGGTCGTCGGTGGCTTCAAACGACAACGACGCTTTCGGCGAGACGTGCTGCTGGGCTACGCTGGCGTAGGGCAGGCGCACGGCCCCCAGCGCCTGCGACCCGTCATATGCGTGCCAGTCCTCATAGCGCAGACCGTACACGAATTTCCAGCGCGGCAGGAATTTCCACGCATCTTGCGCATAAAACGCCTGGGTGCGAGTTCTGCCGGCGAACGCATTGGCAAGCGAGGAGCCCTGCCCCTCCTTCCATTGGAGCGTGCCAAAAGTCGTGTTATTTACGAAATAGGTGTCGAAGTGATAGCCGAGTGTCAGCCAGTGCGCGGCAAGCCCGGGCGCGGGCCTTGCCGGCGTGTAGGTGGCTTTCAGATCGAGCGTCTTCCAGCCCGTGCCGTCGCCAAAGGTGGCCAAGCCCGGCCCATTGCCAGGTCCACCCGCATTGGCCGTGCGCGCCACGCTGTTGCCAACGCTGTAGTAGGATGCAAGGGCTTCGCCATTCCATCCCGTGGCGCGACGGGTTTTCAGCGACAGGCCATATAGCCAGTTTTCGCTCTCGCCGCGGCTTGGCGCGAGCGCCGAGGCCGGAATCGCGTAATGGTAGCCGCCGATATTGACATTGCCGCTGTAGACCGGATTGCCGTCGGCGTCGCGCAGGAAGGTGGACGTTTCGCTGCTGTAGCGCTGATGCCAGTAGCCCAGCGTGGCACCGGCTTGAAGGGTCGGCGTGAAATCATATTGCAGCTTGAGCTTGAACTGGTCCTGAATCGTGTGTTGAATCCCTCCACCGTTCACGCCCAGCACGGCTGTCGGCACATTGGTCTGGTTGTCATAGAAGTGCGCCCCCGTCACCGGCGTGTCGGTCGCGTTGGCGGGCGTGCCCGATTGCGCCAATGTGGCGAACTGCATCGGCTGGCTGGTGTTCTCCAGATGATTGACCCCCAGCAGATACGAGAGCTTGCCGACCTTGTCGCCGATCGAGGCGGATTGCTCGCTGCCGTTGAAACTGCGATCGACCCCGAACAGGCTGAAGTGCTGGGTAAATGCCTTGACGTCCGCGTGGGCCTCGAATTCGTCTGGCATGCGCGTGGTGATCAGCACGGTCGCGCCCAGCGAATTTCCAGGATAGAGCGCTGAGAACGGCCCATAGGCGACGTCCACGCGTTCGATATCGTCGGGAAACACCATCGACCAGCTTGGCGGGAATGAATAGCCATTCCCCAGCAAATTGCTCAGCAACAAGCCATCGGCATAGACCAGGCCGCGTGCGCTCTGTATGTTGTTTGTGCCGCGTACGGCGATGGTCGAGTTCAAGTCGCCGATGAAACGTTTGCGCACCGCCAGGTTCGGCAGGTATTTGAGCGTATCTTCGGTATTGACGACGTTCCAGTTCTGGAACTGTTCGCGCGTGACCGACTCGGTGGATGCCGGGCTATTCGGATCGGTGGCGGGCCGCGAGCCGCCAGAGGCCGTGACGGTAATCGCGGGCAGCACCATTGAAGTTGCGGGATCGGCGGCGTGGGCCAATGCGGGAGCGAGCATGAAGGGCAAGAGGCGAACCCAGGCCTGTGTGGCCGTTCGGCTCGCGCGCGCGGGTGCGCCGCGTGGAGCAGAGTGATACATAGTAATTCCGGACGATGTCGAGACGAGTCAGTGCGTCCAGGCTGGGCGCGTTGACTGATGGCAGCAGATCGATCAGGAAAGAAGGGGCGGACCGCGTGGACGGCCGGATGGAAATGCGCCCGTGGGTGTAAAACGTATGCCGAGAGGCGTGACGAGTGTCGTCAGCAGAAGTGGCGTTACGGTTGGCTGAGGAGGTGGAACTGAAAGGAGAACCGCATTGTGTTCAAGCAGATCGCAGTAGCCGCAGGCGCTCAGCAGATCGGTTCGCGCATCATGATGCTCGCCGACATGAATGCGCTCTACGAGAACGGTATGCTGCCCATCCGGCCCACTCGCGCTCAAGCAGATGGGCAGTACCAGATCCTGCGACGCATGGACGAGATGGCTGACAGTGGGCGCAAGCACGACCAGCCACATGGCAAACAAGCCAAGCCATGCTGTCAGACGTTTATGCGCTCTCGGGGTCATAATGCGCAATATTAACAGCCTTGAACGCGGCCAGCCATGATCGCAAGGCACTCGGCCGCAGCGACTTTCCCTGTATTGTTCTCGGGGGCCCTAATAATGGATACGCTGCGTTTCCGCTCATGCTTTGCGTATGGGACCGGGATATTCGCCAATGCGCTCATCGGCGGTCGGAAGGGTAATGCCTTCGATGGTCGCCTGTGCAATCAACAGGCGGTCGAATGGATCTTTATGGATGGCGGGCAGGCTGTCGACCGCAACAATATGTTCACTTGTGATAGCCAGCTCTTGATAGCCATTATCAAGCAGCGCACGGCGCAGCAGGCGCGCATCGACCCGTGCACGGTTTCGAGCCAAGCTTTGTCAGAACAGACCCAACGCAATCGGCGAGCGCTGGTAAAAAAAGAAGGCACTCATTTCCAGTGCGCAATTGTGGCAGGCGCTCTCGCTCACGCGCCAGGCGGTCAGCGCCGCGACGCGCAGCGGGCGGCTATTTACGGTCGACGTGGAGGGAGACGTCTACTACCCTGCCTTCTTCGCCGACGGGTCGGTGGATCGTGCGACGCTGGAGAAAGTTTCCAGGCAACTTGGCCGCCTGCCGGGTTGGACGAAATTGGAATACTGCCAGTTGGTTTCGCTATCATCGAATTTCCAGCTCACTGGCATGGCAATCGATAGCCCTGTTGCCGAAACGCATGAACCTGCGAGCCTCTCGTAATGCAAACGCCACCCTCACCCAGGCGCTTTTCGAGCAGACGCCATACGAACGCGAATTCTCGGCATCCATCGTAGGCATATCGGGGAATGCCATTGCTCTCGATCAGACACTGTTCTATCCAACCGGCGGGGGACAGCCGGGAGACGCCGGCGTCATCTATGCTTCTCATGAAGCGGCATTTCAAGTCATCGATATTGTCAGGGATGGCGTAAGGAAAGAGATTATCTGGCATATGCTCGCCGAACCTGCGCATCTGGAGCCAGGAACAAGCATCCGGGCCGCTATTGATTGGAATCGCCGGTCGAACTTGTCTCGCGAGGCCTGGACGTTTCAGCCATGTCTTTGCCCGCAAGTTAGAGGTGTTGGCACTCATAGGCGAGCGCGCGGAGACAGCGTAACTCAGAAGCCGATTCAGACTCGGATTAATACTTGCTATGATGCCCTTGGAACTCATCTCTGCGGCCAAAAGGCACTGCCGTAGTGGATGCGATTACCTTCACTGGCTAGCGGCGTGAGCCCCTGCGCACGCCAGAATGCATTCGCGGCTGCGTTGTCCGCATCGGCTTCAAGCCCAATTCGCGTTACGCCGTACTCCTGCCCCCAGCGTTTGACGGCCTGCCAGAGCAGGCCTCCCCAGCCCTGACGCTGCCGCTCGGTGGCGACATAAAATTCGGCCACCTGCAATGTAGTGACGCTGGCTTGCTTGTCCAGCCACACGTTGGCTAGACCGGCCGGGATTGAGCCGTCTCGCAAAAGAAACAGCCCGCGACCGCCTTGTTCCCAACGAAATTGCAGCATCTCCTGATTGCTCTGAATGAGATGTTCGATGGGGCTATGCCCAAATTCCCCGGGCCAATATTTTTGCAGATAAGTAGAATACAGGCGCAAGAACACCGGCCACTCCGATGAGCCCGGCGAGACGGTTTTGATGGTTGGGGATGAGGGGTGTATTTGTGACGTCATGGTGGCTCGCAGCTCACAAAACCATGGTTCCGGGTTCCCTATATTTTAAACTTTGTCCGCTCGGTGACGGACCAGGGGCGGCTGTGCAGCGGACGCAGTTGCCGGCAGACTATCGTGCGTGGACATGCCCATGCGCCAATTCTGCGCCTCCTGTTGACGCGCCCAGAGACGCGAGTACAGCCCGCCATGTGACAATAATTCGCTGTGCGTGCCTTGTTCGACCAGCATCCCTTCATCGAGTACGAGGGTCTGGTCGGCGTATCGCACATTTTTCAAGCGGTGGGCGATGACCACCACGGTGCGCCCGCGTGCCAGTTCAGCAATGGCACGCTGAATCTCCGCCTCGGCCGAGGGATCCACGCTGGCCGTGGCCTCGTCCAGAAGCAGGATGGGTGCATCCTTGAGCAGGGCGCGCGCAATCGAGATCCGCTGCCGCTCTCCGCCCGACAGCGATGCGCCGCCCTCGTCGAGCATAGTGTCATAGCCTTGCGGCAACGCCTCAATAAAGTCATGCGCCTGCGCGCGCCTGGCAGCCTCAATGGCGTCTTTACGGCTGGCACCGGGTTTGCCGATGCGCAGATTCTCCAGCACAGTGCCGGAAAACAGTAGTACATCCTGGAAGACCATCGCCACGTGCTGATGCAGTTGATCGGTACCGATCTCGCGCAAGTCTACGCCGCCCAGGCGGATAGCCCCGGCGTCCACGTCCCACAAGCGGGCGATCAGGTGTACCAACGTGGTCTTGCCCGCAGCGCTGGGGCCGACGATGGCGGTGAGGCGGTCGGCCTTGATCTCGCAGGACACGCCATCAAGAACTACCGCAGCACCTTCACGGTGTTCGTAGGCGAAGCGTACTTTGTCGAACACAATGCCGTGACCCCGCGGTATTTTCGGCTGCGCGGGCTCGGGCAATACAGCCTCATACAGCACGCCCTCGATCCGTCCGAGCGCACGGCGTGCGAAGCGCAGCATCATGGTGGACAGGCCAACCTCGAACAACTGCCGGTACACTGGCAGCGCCAGCACCAGAAACACCAGCAGCGTGGGCGCCTCCAGCGTGCCATCGGCCAGCCACCAGGCGCCGGCCAGCACCAGGCTCACATAGCCGATCTCCAGCAGGAAGCCGTAGGCAGCCAGCCAGGGAGCAGGCTTGGTTTCCACCGCCAGCAGGGCGTCGTGGTGTTCACCCAGAACCACCTCCAGCCGCTTCCATATCTCACCGAAGCGTCCGAAGCCGCGGATCACGGCAATGCCCTGCACATACTCCAGCAGCGCCGACTGTGCCGCCGCGCTGGCCGCAATCATGCGCGTGCCGGGATGTGCCGCGACGCGCTGCGTCCAGGCCAGTGCCAGCAGCGCCAGCGGGATGCCGGCCAGCACCACCAGCGCCAGCCGCCCGTCAATCCAGCACAAGAACAGCACGAGAAAGGCCGGCATAGCCAAACCCGACACGAATACACCCAGAAAGTGCGACCAGAGGTGTTCAATCAACTCCAGGTCAGAGGTCAGGCGCGCACTCAGGTCGCCGCCGCGTTGTTTGCCAAACCACCCCATGGGCAACTTGCGCAGGTGATCGGCGATGCGCAGCCGCGCCTCACCCATCATCGCGTAGGCGCCGCTGAACACCAGCGGCATACCGATGCGTCCGGCGCCGATGCGCAGCGCCACGCAGGCGGCCATTGCCAGTCCATAGCCCAGCGCGCGCACCGGCGTGACGCTGCCAGCAAAGACCTCCGTCAGCAGCAGGTACAGTAGCGGGTACGGCGCGGCGGTAAACAGTCCTTCGGCGATGGACCACCACAAGCCACGTATCAACCGCGCATCACGCGTGCCCGAGAGGCGGAAACCGGATTGCACCAGCTCGCGGATCATGGCCGTGACTCCCGCGTAGGCGTTGCATGCCTCGATTCGCCCAGCGACCAGTCGCGCGACTGCTCGTGGTCGCGCCACAAGCACTGGTAAATCAGGCAACTGTTCAGTAGTTCGACATGGGTACCCTGGCCGGCGATGACGCCGCCGTTCATGACGACGATGTGATCGGCATGCATCACGCTATGCAGGCGGTGGCCGATCATCAGCACGGTGCGGCCCCGGCATAGTTCGTCCAAGGCCTGTTGAATGAGCGCCTCGTTCTCGGCATCGACGCTGGCGGTGGCTTCATCCAGCAGCAGGATCGGTGCATTCTTGAGTAGTGCGCGGGCGATGGCCAGGCGCTGGCGTTCGCCGCCCGACAGGCCCGCGCCGCGATCACCCAATGAGGTATCGTAGCCCTGTGGCAGCGCCATGATGAAGTCGTGCGCGCGCGCCGCACGGGCAGCGGTCTCGATCTGCGCGTCGCTGGCGCCAGGCCGCGCCATGGCGAGGTTCTCGCGCACCGTGCCGTGGAACAGGAACACATCCTGGAACACGATGCCCAGCCGTCCCAGCAGCGCATCCAGCGGCCACTCGCGCACGTCCATGCCCCCGACTTGCAGACTGCCTGACTCGAATTCGTACAGGCGTGCCACCAGCCGCACCAGCGTGCTCTTACCCGAACCGCTTGGCCCGACCAAGGCAGTCAACCGGCCCGCTTTGGCCCGAAAGCTCACGCCGTCCAGCGCAAGTCGCTCGCCGTAGCGGTGGCGCAGATCGATAAAGTCGACGTCCAGCGCACCATCAGGGATCCGTGAACCTACAGGATCGGCCGAGGGCTGGGCTTGCAGCACTTCGTTAATGCGGCCCATGGCCTCGGCGCGCTGAAACTGCTCATCCAGCGCGAAGGTCAGGCGCAGCAACGGCGCCAGCGCGGTCGGGGCCACCAGCAGGAACAATACGTAGGTCGGCAGATCCAGCGTGCCTTGCGCATGCAGCCATGCCCCCAGCGGGGCAACCGTGATCAAGTTTGCGGTCAGTAGGCCTGTGAACAGCACCCAGCCGCCGGAACTGTCCTTGGCATAACCCTCGACCCAGGCTACCGCGCCGCGCACGGCAGTTGCCAGTTCTCCGAAGGAGCGCGCATCGAGCCCGAAACTCTTGACCACGTGCACGCCACGCACATACTCTCCCACTTGGTTGGCGATACGCTTTTGAAGATCGTTCCACTCTCGCATGCGCCCGCCAATGCCACGCATCCACCACCATTGCGCGAGCAGCGCCAGCGGCAGCGGAACCAGCGCGGCCAGCGCCAACCGCCAGTCGGCCGCAAACAACAACGCCAGCGCCGCCAGCGGCACCACCGCGGCAGCCACCATATCGGGCAGCAAATGGGCGTAGAAGCCTTCCAGTCCGTTCACATCATCGGTGAGTGTGCGGCGCATACTGCCCGAGCCGCGCCCGGCAAAGAAGGACAGCGGCACCTCACCGAGCCGCCGCGCCATCGCCAGCCGCAGTCGGTGCTGAATGGCAAAGGCACCGGTATGCGCCAACACATGGCTGACGGCCATCAGCGCCCAGCGCAACGCCAGCAGGCCCAGTGCCCACCACGCCAGTTGCCACACGACGGCCATGTCCGGCTGCGCCGAGAACAGCTCGACAGCGATGCGATAGATGAACCAGAACGGTGCAATGCTCAGCGCCGCCGAACCGATGGCGGTCGCGACAGCCCAGCCCAGCGGCCTTGAGGCTAGCCGCAGCAGATTGCCGAAGTGGATTGGAGTTGAAATACGTTCCTGCTGCATAGGTTTGCTGTTCTTCATTTAGCGCCACATCTCACAAACCGTTTGGTGTACTACCAAGGGAGATACGTCGCGGGGCACTGATGTGGCAGGTGGTATCGCCAATCTTAGGCAACGAAAAATAGACCAAGTAATGGGGGACGCGACCGCCAAATGGGTCGCGGCATCAATCAGGCCATGCCAGGCCTGCCAACAACGCTTGCCATCAGTGCCTCGGTATCCCATCGGATGCTGAGGCTGAACAAGCAGGCGTGTAAAGTCGAACATCAATCCTTCACCGCTGCACTTGGTAATAGCCTCTTTCAATGTCCAAAATCTAAAGAAGGAAGCAGCATCGTACATTTGCGGCTCATCCGGATGGTGAAGCATGGACCATGGAAGATCTGTCGTCGAATTACGTTGCCATTCCAGATCGACACCGATCTCTACATCACTTCGCAAAGCAATGACAATCCAGTTGCCGCTGTGCGATATGCTGAAATGAAGTTGACGATCTGAAAGCTGCGGCTTTCCCCGATCGGTCGAGGTAAATGCCAGACGCTGTGGAGGCAACCCAAGCATCTGTCCAATCACCAATCTCTTGACTACGTGAGCCACATGATAGCGCTGGCGATCCTTCGTGAAACGATAAGCGAGCATCTGCATTTTCTCAGATGAATCAAGCGTGGCTGTGGATAGCTCTGTAGCCAATTCGATTGGCGCAAAAACTGCCAATAGTTCCCCGCTGCGTAACGTCAAAGATGCGGACAAGGCGGCGCGAAGTTCCTGAGCAACCTCTGCAGCAAGGTCAACAGTCAAATTCATAATTTCTCGCCACCGGCAGGGTTAAGTCAATCGATCAAATGAGGTGATCACTCGCAAGCATGCTATGCATTACTGTGATGGGACATAATGTTCAGAAACGATCGGCCGACAATATCGGCCTTTCCCGGTCCCGAGCCTGCAGGCGCAAGGCGACTGTCAGCGCCACCGCCGCTAATAGGCAGCCACTGAGAAACGCGCCGCCATATCCGACCTGTGCAGTCAGCGCGACCAGAAACGACGACGCCAGCATTTCGCTCAAATCGCGTGTGCTCTGCACCGCGGTGACATCGGTACCGGCCTGATCCCCCTGCCCTGCGAAACTCATCGCCGCTGTCAGAATCGCCACCGAGGTAATACCCGTGGCCAGCGAGCCGATCAAAATGCATGACCATACCAATCCGTCGCGCAATGCCAACCACTGTGCAGCCTGCACGAACCACAGCAGTGCGGAGCACCCTGCGAGGAATACACCAAGGCTGAAGCTTCGCCATAGCCCGATGCGCTTGATCAGCCAGGCGCCGCCGCCACATCCCAGCACTACCGTGACCAGACCGCCCACCATGCCCAACCGGCCAATTTCCTCCAGCGCCCAGCCCATGTCATTCAGATACAGCTTGGACAAGCCGAAACCCGACACCGCCGTCATTGCCGATAAAAACGCCAGCAACAACAGCGATGGCGCCAGCGGCCGGCGCAGGAAGTGCAGCAGACTGGCCTTGAACTGCGCCACAGGAGGTTGCTCGTGGACATCGCCAAGCTTCAAGACAGCAACTACGCACACGCTCAACAATGGGACACAAAACATCGTCAAAAAAGCGATGCGCTGTCCGAAAAGCCCAGTCAGCATCAAGCTGCCGGCGCCGCCCGCAAAGAAGCCGATCATCACACCAGCCACTTGGATTGCATTCACTTTTGCAAGCAGTTCGCCACTGAAGTGTTCTGCAGCCATGCCGTCAGTTGCAATATCCTGAGTGGCGCTGGCCAGTGAGGCCACGGCCAATAGCCCCACCGCCCAGGTAGCCGTGGCTACGCTGGCGCCGGCCCATGCAAGAGCCAGCAGGCATCCCAACACCACCATCTGCATCGGCAAAATCCAGCTTCGCCTGCGGCCTAGCCGGACAGACCAATAGTTGTCCACCAAAGGAGCCCAAAGAAACTTGAGCACCCAGGGCAAGCCTACCAACGGCAGAAAGGCCAAAGCCTGCAACGGCGCACCATCGTGCCGTAAAAGCGTAGGCAACGCGTCCATGGCAATCCCTATGGGAATGCCTTGTGATAGATAGAGCAAGGCCAGGGTCAGGATCAAACGACGATGGTGGAACAATTCACGCATGAGAATCTTCTGTAAGACATGGGAGAGGATGGCGACGTGCGACAGGCGCACGAGTCAACCACCACGTAGGTCGGCACAGCAATAGAGCACAGACCAACAGCGACAGGTCGGCGACCAGCGGCGGCCATTGACCGGCAGCGAGCCAGGCATATAGGTGCAGCCCAACAGCCAGCACACAGGCAAGGCCAGCCAGGAGCAGGAGAATAGGCAACGGTCGCCACGGGCGAGGCAGTACCAGGGCCAACAGCAGCGAGCCCGCCCAGGCGCCCCAGAGCAGCCAGCCCGGCCAACTCCCCGCGCGTAACTGCGGCGGCAGCGCCTGCAAGCTCAGCAGCAACGATGCGGCGGCGACGGTCAACCCGCCGCATACGCCTTCGGCCATACGAGGCAGCACCACAGCATTCCAGCGCGGGTTTGCGGCACGGCGCTGTCCCCAGAGAAATAACCCACTGGCGCAGAGCAGGCAGGCCGCCAGCCCCATCCCCAGATGCAGGCCGCGAAGCGTGGCGGCCCAGCCGCTGCCGAGCCAAAGATACTGCCCGAAATGCAGCGGCTGGATGGCGATGAAAGCTCGTGTCCAGAATCCGTGATGCGCCGAACTGCCGGTCACAAGCAAGCGCCCGTCGGCGAGCCGATACAAATGCCGTTCGAAGTTCACCGTGCTGGGCAAACCATGGCGGACTCCGCCAAGCTCCACGCTTGCCTCGCGATCTCCCCAATGGTTGAACTTTAGCTGTTGCACGGTGAAATCGGGAGCGCGCCGCGCATCATCGGCAAGCAAGCGATCGATGTCGATGCTGTATATAACGGGCTGTCCCGATGCGGCTGGAGGCGGCGCCCCCAATAGATCGACAAAAGCCTGGCGCGGCGCCTGCGGATAGGCCACCGGCGACAGCAGCAGCGTGCCCAAGGCACCCAATCCGCTGAATGCGCCGGTGACCGCAAACATCAACAGCCACGGAAATGCCCACATGCCGATCAAGCCATGCAGGTCGAACAGGGACAATCGTAGTCCACGGTTTCTTCGCCACCGCAGCAGATCACGCCATCGGCGACTGTGAAGAAGCAGGCCAGCCACGCACAAGATCAGTAGAACGATGCCAAACAAGCTGACCAGCACACGTCCCGGAAATCCACTAAACAAGCTCTTGTGCAGATCTTTCAGAATATCCAGTGATGCAAGGGAGGGTAGTGCCTGGCCTGTGAATCGATCCAGTGTCAGTCTGCAGCCCCCACGCGGCTCGCAGAAAGTCACGCCTGCCTGCCCGGCGCCAGGAAGCAGTATGCTGACATCATCCGTGTCAATGCCCTGGTCCCTAGCGACTTCCAGCAGGCGCGCAACCGGTAACGGCTCTTCCCGCAAGGAAATGGCGGGAGGCCTCGCCCACTCCTGTAATGCCTCGTGAGCAAGGGTCCAGCTTCCACTGAACAGCAACACGAATAACAGCACCCCGAATAGCGCACCCGCACCGCCATGCAGCTCCAACAGCAGACGACGCGAGGGCAATCTCATCACCGCCACCTACTCAATGGCAACAACAGCAGCGCCAAAGCCATCCAGCAGAATGCAAGCCGCCCGAGCAGGAGCTTGATGCTCGGTGCCAGCAATGCGGCCAAGAGCACGATCTGCCCACCGATGACGCCCATGAACAAGCCGACATAGAGCCGCTCCAGTGGTTCATTCAACGGCGCATGCCGTGCCAGCACCCATGCAACTGCAATCACTGCCACGATACCGCCCGCCAAGCCCAGCGATACCCGCCAACCCCAATGCAGCGTTGTTTGGCTACGATGCATCAGAAGGAGCCCCGCAGACTGAGCATGACATTGCGCGGCTCGCCGTAGCGGTTGCTCCAGGCAGTGCCGAAGAAGCTTTGGTAGTAGCGCTTGTCAAATAGATTGTTGACATTGAGCGCAACATTCCATTTCGGATTGACGCGATACCCTACCCGCATATTCATGGTGGAGTAGCCTCCTTGCCGCAAAGTGACCAGGCCAGAAGCCCTGGTGTATTCACTTTGCGTCTGAAGGCCGGCACCAACGCTCCAGCGGCGTTCCTGCCAAGGCAAAGTGTAGTTTGTCCAGACTTTCAGGACATGTCTGGGCGTGATGGAGGAGAAGGCCTTGCCCTGATTATCCCTGTCGCGCACATACTCTGTATCTGTGTATGTATAACCCGCGTAAAGATTCCAATTTGGCGTCAGATTACCGTTGGCCTCCAGCTCGAAGCCCTGGCTGCGCACCTCACCGCCATTTACATAGTATGTGGCCTGCCCGACACCCGGATGATCCTGATCCTCCTGTGCCCGGTTCTTCTGGTCTATCCGGAAAACGGCTGCCGAAACATGGAACCGGTTATTGGCGAACACCCCCTTGATACCTGCCTCATAGCTATTCCCCTTCATGGGATCCAATATTCCGCCATCATAGGTAAGCTGAGTCTGGGGCTGGAAAACTCCCGCATAGCTGACATAGGCGGACCAATGAGAATTGAAATCCCAGATCAATCCCGCATAAGGCACCAGTTGGCTGTCGGGCTTATAGGTAGCGCTCAGAGTGGTTTGTTCCCACCAGCTCAGGCGCGAACCCAGCACCAGGGTCAGCGGGTCGGCCAGCGAAAAGCGGCCCATGACATAAAGCCCCTTCTCCGTCGTCGTGTTATCGGTGCTGAGCTTGTAACTGGCGATGCCGGGCTCCGGAATACTGTGCGGATCCCAGGTATAGACGTTGACCGGCTGCATGATGTTGGTGTCAAACGCGCCTGTCTTCATCTGGTGGTCGCGCCTGCCATAGCTCACCCCGACCAAAGCCTGATGCTCGCGGCCGAAAAGGCTAAAAGGACCATTCAGGTTCAGGTCCGCGCTGCGGTACTCGGTCTTGAAACGATAGGCTCCGGGAGAGAGAATCGCACCCGTCCCCGTTGCAGCGTTGATTCCAGTGCCATAAACACCAGCATACTTGAGGGTGGATTCCGTGTTTTCGTACTCGACGCTGAATTTTGTGCGCCACCCGCCTGCCATTTCGTGCTCCAAGGCGCCAAACGCCCGATGGGTGGTCCAATCGAAGGCGCTCCAATCGGTATTCAGATAGGTCGAGCGGGACAGGCCCAGATCCGCGCCATCGGCGGCCATAGGCACGCCTGCCATATCGGTTGTGGATTTGATGTCCTGATACTGCGCGCCGAATGTCAGCTTTGTGCTGTCGGAAAGATCGGCCTGGAAAACGCCATAGAGCAATCCGGTTTTCCGATCGGCGATGTCGGTGAAAAAATCGCGATCTTCGTAGGCTGCCACAAGACGCCCACGCAGCGTACCGGCATCATTGATCGGTCCGCCAACATCGAATTCACCCCGGTAACGATCCCAACTGCCGCCAATAAGATTGATCCCGATCCGTCGCTCGGCCGTGGGCATCTTGCGCACCAGGTTGACGGTGGCCGCCGGATTTCCTGAACCATGCAATAAACCGTTAGCCCCCCTCAGGATTTCTACCCGCTCATAGATCGCCATATCCTGGGGAGACGAGGCTTGGCTTCCAAAGCCCGCCGGCACGCCGTCAATCTCGAAGGAATCCACCTGAAAGCCACGCACAGAGTAGCTGGTGGTCAGGTTCGTATACGGCTGAACGATGACGCCCGTTGCTTGCTTCATCACATCATCCAGATCCACCAGACCCTGCTGCTCGATGCGCAATTCATCGATCACACTGGCGGATTGCGGGATCTCTCGCGGCTGCAGCGGTATCTTGAAAACCGACCTTGGCGTCTCCGATTCATCCGTAGCCTTAACTGTGATAGCCGGCAGCGTGGCAGATGGCATCGATTCCGACGCCTCGCGTTCCTGGCCATGCGCCACCGGCGGACCAAGCGCAAGCAATAGGGCCAAGAGTGCACTGTTACGGCCATCCAGGACGTGACTGCGAATTCTGTTTCGTCGCTTGATCATTACCCTCACCTAACAAGATTTTTTACATTTTGAATGACAATGCTTATTATTCTTGATTGACGTGAGGTATTTTTTCGATTCAGGGGCCTTTTCTATCGATTGCGCGCCGCGCATACAAATAGAAGGCGCACGCGCATATAGAAGATGCGCGTGCGAAGATGCCGCAACGCTGGCAATGGGAAGAAATATGCTGGATGCCGGCCCGAAGCTGATGCTCACAGGCCGCATGGGTCACCGAACTTCGCTGGGCGAAATACCGTAACGCTTGCGAAACGCGATAGAAAAATGAGCTGGACTGTAGCCGACCTGATAAGCCACCATTGAGACGTTGGCTTCTTCGTCACACAACATGCGATGAGCCTCACGCAGGCGGTATTCTTGGAGATAGCCGAACACAGTGGTGCCGAATACTTTGCGAAACCCTTCAGTCAACTTGCGTTTATTCATACCTACTTGCAAAGCAAGCTGATCCAGTGTCGGCAAATCGTTGAGGGCGCCCACGAGCAGGTCGCGTGCGGCATGTATGCGCTCCACCTCCGGATGGGTAATGCGTTGTGTCTCACATAACTGCGCTTTGCCACCCAGGAACTGCGCCCCCATTGCTGCCAGTTCCAACGCCTTGCCTCCCAAATAAAAGTCTCGAATGGGACCGGCCATCGGGCACGTAGCGATTTGTGAAGCTAGAGCCTGCATCGCTCGTGGCGCCGTACTGCTCATGATCCGAGGATCGCCACTAGGCCGGGGCCGTAGGTGTGCTGGTAGCCCGCCAAGCCCCTCCAGGGATACGACACCGAGCTGAATGATGGTGTAACGTAGCGGTTGATCGGTGGCATAGATCTGAGTTGAAGTGAAATCACCCTCGCTGACGATTGTGCAGAGCATTGGTCCTCGTATCAGATGCTCAGGCTGGCCGGGCACTCTGCAGCGCAACTGTCCGCTCTGCACTAAAATCAGCCGCAGCCCGTCCTCTAATTGCTCTTCCAACCGTTCCGCGCTGGCTGAGTAGTAAGTTCCCGTCAGCAGCTTGATATGCGGATCGACATGCGAAACGCTCAGGCTATTGCTGGACTCTACCGCGCCGGCGCCAGCGTCAAGCGGCGCAATGATGGTGATGGTCATTAATCTTCCCTATAGCCAAGAAGCCGCAAGCGCAGCGGTATCTTCAAGAGCGCAAGATAGAGAATCTTCTTGCATAGCCGATGCTTTCCGGCCCGTTGCTCTGGAGCGAATGAAATAGTCCCCCATCAAACAACTTAGGCCTTGCACCATCTTTACCTCAATGAGATGATAATGATTCTAATTCGTATCCACAAATGAAGCAATAGTATGTTACGACTTTGAGGGTCATATGGAGCCATTAACTTCCGCCGGACAGGATGCGCCGATTAGCCCCGTCAACTCGATACACGAATATGAAACTTATTCAAGGCGCGATACCCCTTGTCGATAATTTTCATCGAATTGCCAGTGCCGCCTCGTTTGAGGAAATCCGAGCTTATCCAATCATCGATATCAAATCTATGGGGTATTTTCCAATCGTTCAGTCGGGACCAGCCAGCGAGAATCAAAACATGCAAAAGGATAATATCGAACAGATGCAGAACCTGGCCCAACAGCTACGTGAACCGCATGGCGCCGATGGCATCGAGGTCGCTGCCACGATGCACCAGAGCAACATCGGCATGACGCGGGCCTGCTTTGCCAGCTTGGCGGTGGCTCCTGGCGAAACGCTGCTGGAAATCGGCCATGGCAACGGTGCTCATGTACCGGAGTTCTTCGAAGACCGGCCCAGCCTGCTGTACCAGGGCCTGGAACTGTCCGCGCTCATGCAGCGGGAAGCCACTCGCCTGAACCGTGACTTGGTATCAAACGGCAAGGCGCGATTCGAGGCCTACGGGGGCTTCGCCTTCCCGTTTGGAGATCAGTCGTTCGACAAGGCCATGACGGTCAACACCCTCTATTTTCTGCCAGATCCTCTGGCGTTTCTGTCCCAAATCCATCGCACCCTGAAACTTGGCGGCAACTTCAGCATGGCCTTTGCCGCCCGCGAATTCATGCAGACATTATCCTTCGCGTCATACGGATTCCGGCTGTACGACGTCGAAGAGGTGCGGCAGATGGTCTCCAGCAGCGGGCTCGAGGTGTTGGGGACCGATGTGCACGAGGAGACAGTGATGAGCAAGGAACGACCGGGCACGTCGGTACGCAGGGAGTTCATCGTGATCCGGGCCGGAAAACGCACCACGCAATAAGCTTTCCGGTTCATGCAGTTGCAGCTTCTCGAGACGAAAAGCAGGGATTTTCATTGATCGGCAGAAATGCTGGCATACACGACTCCGTTGTGGGTCTTGCCCGCGGCCAGATACTTTCTCAATGAACGACTCACCGGACGACGCATTTTCGGGTTATTGGTTGGGATGATTGGATTGGGCCTGCTCCTTCGGCCTGGCGCGTTCGACTGGAATGACCATGGCGTCATATTCGGCCATGGGCTTATATCGAATTTCCAGCTCACTGGCATGGCAATCGATAGCCCTATTGCCGAAACGCATGAACCTGCGAGCCTCTCGTAATGCAAACGCCATCCTCAATCCAGGCGCTTTTCGAGCAGACGCCATACGAACGCGAATTCTCGGCATCCATCGTAGGCATATCGGGGAATGCCATTGCTCTCGACCAGACACTGTTCTATCCAACCGGCGGGGGCAGCCAGGAGACACCGGCGTCATCTATGCTTCTCATGAAGCAGCATTTCAAGTCATCGATACTGTCAGGGATGGCGTAAGGAAAGAGATTATCTGGCATGTGCCCGCCGAACCTGCGCATCTGGAGCCAGGAACAAGCATCCGGGCCGCTATTGATTGGAATCGCCGACACCGGCACATGAGAATGCATACCTGCCTGCATCTGCTTTGCGCGGTTGTGGATGCGCCGCAACCGGCTGCGGCCTAGGGGAAGAACGCGGCCGCAGCTCAGTCCAGGTCCTTACTCTACATGGCCAGAGCCTGTTCTTGATATCTAAACTGAATCAGCTCGTCGATTGTAATGACGGGTAGGCCGTGCTTCAGCGCGAACTGATGCATATCTTCTCCCCTTGCCATCGTGCCATCCGGGTTCATGAGTTCGCACAGCACGGCTGCCGGCTTGAGTCCCGCAAATCGAGCCAGTTCGATAGCGCCCTCCGTGTGGCCGCGCCTACCCATAATACCTTCGTCGTGGGCACACAATGGAAACACATGGCCGGGGCGCACCAAGTCGTCGGCGACTGCGCCATCCGCAATGGCCGCCTTGATGGTCGTTACGCGGTCCGCAGCCGAGACGCCAGTACTGACGCCGCGCCGCGCTTCGATCGACACCGTAAATGCGGTACTGAATCTGCTCTCATTCCGTGTTGCCATGGGATGCAGTTCTAGTCGTTGGGCGATACTCTTGGTCACGCAGAGGCAGACGATTCCGCTGCACTCTCTGATCAAGAGGGCCATGGTCGATACGGTCAATTTTTCCGCAGCAACGATGAGATCGGCTTCGTTCTCTCGATCCGCATCGTCCATCAGAATCACCGGGCGTCCTTCACGCATGGCCTGAAGGGCGTCCTTCATGCGCTGACTGGCATCGGTATGGAGTGGGGAAATTTTTGGTAGTGGCTGAACAAACATGAAACGCTCCTCGCAGAGAAAAAGTGGCGAAAAACGTTTCAGGGCTAACGTAAACACCCGGAGCGAGCGCCAATTTCTTGGAGCTCGCATGGGCATCGACATCTTCTCTCATCCGGACTGTAACCGTCGGCTCTGGCATCGCACCAGATCTGCTGACCTTGCGGAATCGCAAGCGCTCGCGGGCTCGTCCACCGCTGGACTTACCGCCGGTGGGGATTTTCACCCCGCCCTGAAGACGTGACTATAGGATAGCATTGTCCTTTCCTTCGTGTTCATCATCTTTCCGGTAATCACCACCATCATCGGCGCCTAGTACGAAAGCCAAGCCATTTCGCGCGGATTCGAGAATACCGCTAGCTGGTTTCACCATCACGAAATTTCCAGCGTACTGGCCGGCCCGTAATGGGGAAACAAAACATCATGATTCTCCTTAAGCCTGAATCACTCACAATAATTTTTGCGCATGCCTGGCAATACTATCCAGAAGAATGCTGTGGATTCGTTTACGCCAATGGACTCGCTCATTGCGGAACGAATATTCAAAATACACTCCATGCGCACAACCCCGAAACATATGGCCGAGATGCTCGAATCGGTTATACATTCTCCGTAGCCGATCTGTTGGAACAAGCAAAGCCGAACAAAGAAATAGCTCTCGCTCTGTATCAACAACCTGCTGAGTTAAGGGTACACGCGAGCAGACATCCATGGCTCGTTCAACGATCTACGGGTAAATACAAGGCGATCATGTAACCTAAACGGCTTGTCGAACTTTGTTTGATTGCAATGGACCAATCAGATGGAGTTCTATCTCTGGATTTGCCTCACGAAGTTCTGGCCACTTATAAGCTGCTTCCTGCACCCTGTTTTCGCCGAAAGTCCGCAGGCCCATATCAATGGCGGCCTGAATATCAATAGGGGCGACAGTTTTGGATGCAGCAACGAGAGTCACCGCATTTGGATCTCGGCCGTGGGCAGTTGCTGCATCCCATATGGCGCTTTTTATTCGCTCTATATTCTTCGCGATAGTCAATGGCATATCTTTCACAGCCCGAATATGAATTCAAAGCGCCGGTTTGAATTCGTCAACACATCTGCTTCAGCGATCAGCACGCCTAGCTCGCTTGCTCGATAGGCAATGCGTTCGTGCAACGTGTGCAAATCTTCACGAGCCTGACCATGAAGAGCTTCGGCGACGATCAGCACAGTGTTCGAGGTGCTGGAGACTGCCGATTCGGCCCCTTGTCGGAAAACCCAACGGCGGGAATGCGCCTGGTTGGCCTCGTCAGCAAAAATGATCTCTCCTGTGGTGGGCTGCTCAGTTTCGCCCTGAAAGGTCCGATGGGTTTCTAGGCCATTCGCATGGCGAACGACGACGCCCCCGGTAATGCACGCGCAGTCGAACGCCGCAATCGGCAGGGCGGCATGCATAGATTCCGCATTTAGCGTGTCCACCAGTGGATGGAAATCCTGCTGATGCTTGGCTTTTCGGAAACGGCGCAGAAGCGCCTCGGCCGCACAACGATACTGGGTGGGTTTCAATCCCATGTCGGCATACGCTTGGCGCCAAGCCTGGATGGCAGGGATATCGCTCTCTAGCGTCGTTTCCAGACGAGCGCCGACCCTCGCAAGTGTTTCTTCAAGAGCGCCCGCCTTGAGCACAGCCGCGCGAACCTGGTGAACGACCAGAACCAAAGCCACCAGCTTCGGGAATCGATCCCACACTTCGTCGGAATGATAGAAATACATGTTTGCAATACATCCTTATGTTGTGACATGCGTAAGAAGCGAGCTTTTTACTCCCTGTCAATCTTGTGGCCCATTTTTTACCCATGTCGGAATCGTGAGTACAAGAATGCCAAGAATGACGGCGGTCACGCCAAGCGCCTGCGCCACTCCAATTTGTTCGCCGAGCACCAGCGCAGCAAGCGCTACCGCAGTGAGAGGAGCGACGGCTGTGAGGGTCGCGGCTTCACTTCCGCTCACCCGTGCTACTCCTCCATACCACAACAGAAAGCCACCGACGGTGGGGACCAGCGCGTACCAGACGACTGCAGCGATCGCAGCGCTGCTGGGCGCTGCCATTGGTAATTCGAAGAATGCGATGGGAAGCGACACCATTAGTCCGAGCGCCGTCATCGTGGTCGCCTGCAACAAGGGGCGTAGCGGAACGGGCATACGCTTATTGAGCAGGATAAAGGCGCTCTCGCAGATGACGGCGCCCAGAAGAAAAAGTGTGCCAGTGAACGATGATGGCCCTGCACCTTTCCACGCCACAGCCATTACACCGATAGTGGCGAGAAGCACGCTTAATAACAATCGAAAACCAGGCCGTTCCCCCAGCACTATGACGGAGAAGAGCGCGGAGATGGCGGGCAAGGTGCCGATGATCACACCAGCGTCAGCGGCAGAAAGATGCGCAAGGCCGGAAATGAGCAGCGTCGTGTAACCTACACTGCCAGCTCCCGCTTGGAGAAGAAGTAAAAGCCAGTCGCTTCGAGTAAGCCGCGGCCATCGCTCGCGCAGCCAGAAGGTTAGTGCAATCAAAACGGGTAAGGCCACCGCAAATCGGAATGTGGTTGCCAGAAATGGTGGCATACTCCCGACAATGAGTTTGGAAGCAATAACCGTGGAACCGACGGTCATCATCGCCAGCGACAGCAGCAGGTATCCGAACGCGCGGCTAGACAAATTTCACCTCATCAATGGGTCTATGGATAGAGCCACAGGCTATTTAAGAGCAAATCAAGCGAACAGTCTTGAACGATATTGCTCTTCATTGGCTTTTAAGAAGAAGAGCGTTCCACGAAACAGAAATGAATTACACTAAAACGGTTGTAAGCAATTTCCAACCGGCGAAGCAATAATCCGGTTGAAAGTTGGCTCCTGACGTTTGGCGGGAGATCGGCCTGTCGTTACGGCATCGCCGACGGAACAGGGATGGAACATGACCCAGCAAGTCGCCCCAAACCGGTTCAAAGCCGGCGCCTCAGGGCTGTCCAGTGTGACAGCAGTAGAGGCATCATCCGACCGATCATTCAGGCGGCATACCCATGATCAATTCGGAATAGGCGTGGTTATGCGTGGTGCGCAGGACTCCGCGAGTGGCCGTGGCCAAGTGCGGGCTACGCCGGGAAATCTGATCACGGTCAATCCCAACGAGGTCCACGATGGCAGGCCTGTTGCCGGTGAGTCGCGCACGTGGCGTATGCTTTATCTTGATCCTGCGCTGATCGCGCAGACAGCCAAGGCCATGGGACACAGCCCACAGGCTGAGTTCATCTATCCGGTTCTCAATCACCCATCTGCAGTCGGTGCGTTCCACCGCCTGTATGCAGCACTTACCACTTCGGCACTGGGACCACGGCACGAGATCCTTGATCAGGAACTCTTTCAGATCCTGACGCCTTTGTTTGGAAAATCTCCTGCAATTCAATTGCCCCTGCTATCCAAAGAGTTGGCAAGAGCCAAGGAACGCATTGATGCCCACCCGGAAGTACCCGTGACGCTAGCAGAGCTGGCGGCCGAAGCCGGTTTGAGCCCGTTTCATTTCCTACGGGCGTTCAAAGCCGCTACGCAGTTGCCGCCGCACGCCTATCGTCTTCAGCGCCAACTGCAGATGGCGCGCCGGTTAATCATGTCTGGTCATTCGGTTCTCAGTGCAGCTTATCTTGCGGGCTTTGCGGATCAAAGCCATTTAACGCGCCACTTTGCTGCGACCTACGGCCTGACACCTGGATCACTGTCCCGTTCGAGGCGATTACAGCTGCGGCGGCCTGATGAAGAAATGATGGCTATCAGTCAGACGCAACGGGGATAATTGCTGATTCAACGGCCTGCCTGGTTTTACACTGCAATTCGCGCTTAAACCATTTCAGCGAGCCGCAGCGCTCGAATTTGGCGAGAGCGAAGTTCTGGTAATTTCACTTCACACTGCGTCTTTGGGCCGACGACCTTTTGGCGTGGCCGGACTCCTTGCTCCAGCTTCGTATTGTTTGAGAATTGGGTCCAGCACCTTGGAAATTAATTCCAATTGGGATTCATCCAGCCGTGCGATCCGGTCGTATTCGATGGACCCGTCGAGTGGCCAGCTCCTTAACTCAACCTCCTTCGTCATCAACGCCGGCGGCTGATCCGGATCAACATCGGACACCAATGACCATGCTTCGAGCCCGTATGGCTTGGCAATATCTTCCAAGGTATTTATCCGTGTCGCGGCTTCCGCTTTCCTGGCGCGAGCGAGCGTCGATTTACCAACCTTTGATGCTTTGGTCAGATCCGTGATGGACTCATTGCGCATGCCCGGCCCGATCAGCCGATCGAGCATTTTGGCAAAAAGAGAGATGATTTTCTTACCCATAAATGAAATGGGAACAGAATATATCGATGGAGCGCAGCGCTATTCCGTTGGGTGTCTTGATGAGGCCGAAAATGTGGTCAGCTCAATCTTACTTATAGAGCCACGATATGGCCCTCTCGGATGCGACATCGTGCAGTCAACAATTCAGAGGCTTCATGCCAGGCAGTGGCGAACGGCTTATTGAATAGGCTGGCCACCGGATCAGATGGATCATTGTAAGGAATGCGGCCGTGACCGATTTCACTCGCGGCCGCACGCAGCAGATCACAAAAGAAGAGGAAACCGAGCGGCTAATGGTGCAATGCTTTGAGAACCATGTCGGGCGCAGATGCCACGGCCTTGAGCAGCGCAACTGTCAGGCCGGTGAGTGCGCGGCGTCGCTGCTCCCAATTTTGCAGCGTACGCACTCTGACGTTGATCGCCGCCGCAAAATCTTCCTGCGGCAGCCTTGTGCTTGGGTTCAGCGTAGCGTTTTTCGTCCATATCAGAGATCCTTCACCCGCTCCTGCAAGTCGTCTATGCAGCAGCCCCAACTGCTAAGCCACTTCCTCCAATGGCGTTACATGCATGTCGACGTGAATATCGTCGAATGGGCAAAGCAACGCGCCGCTATCATCTTTCTCCAGCAGCCCCAGGGCGACCAGCACCTGCGCATCTTCGTGCACACGCTTGACACCGCGATTCAGACGACGCGCAAGTTCGCGCACGCCAACCGTGCCGCTACCCATCATTTCGCGCACCATCTGCCAGCGCAGCTCGGACAACTGACCAAAAAAGGCGGCTGGCGACTCGAAATTGAGGCTTTCGCCCTGGTATTCGCCTGTGGCAATGCCATGGGCCGCACGCTGGCCGGCGACGCGCAGCGCGTCCTTCCAGTTTTTGCCCGTAGTAATAGTGAGTGTACGTTTCATAATGCCTTCCTACGCTTATCGACTTCGGAAATAAAATCGTCGATCAATTGCTCCAGGCTGGTGAACTGGTATGGCAGTTCCTGCCCGTCCAAGTGCATGTGATCGCCCTTGCCGCGCTCATTGTCGAAACCGACTATACGTTGACCGTTGCAGGCGTAAACCAATCGATACTTGAGACCATGGGTCGTCGGTGGCACTGGCACAGGCACTTTCCAGACTATTAGTTGCACGATGGCACCATCGGCATCCACCGTTTTGTGGTCCATGATGAGCTTGGCTTTCATGTTGTCAATTGTGACAACGCTTTCTCTTGTTGTCAATAGCAACAACACCAGGGACAGGCACCGCCAGTTTTTCATTGTCGTACTGATGCATCATGGCCAGCAGACGACCGGGGTCATCCCCGTCGGTGGCGGCATGCCAATGGGCGGCCAGTCCAGCTTTGCCCCCCCGAGTAGCGGCGCAAGGCCGGATGCGCTCGATGCCAGAGACGGTTTTCGAATAGTCGCAGATGACTGTGGAGTGAGTAAGCTGGCGATATTTAGGCCTGCGAATCTCCAACTCATACGCCAGCGCGCCACGACGAGTCAATGTGTAGCGATAGCCGGCTGGATCGTGGAACTTCGCTTGGCTTTCGGACCCTTGACCGCCGGCGACGTTAGCGCGCAGGATGTATCGTTCTCGATTGCATTGGTTTAGTACAGGAGAATGGCCTCCTCAGCATCGGAGGAAACTATTGACCTCGCGCCTGCCGGGCGCCCTGGCGACGAAAAGCGGGGATTTTCATTGATGGGCAGCGCCGGGACTTCTCAATCTCTATTGTGGCAATCATCGACAGAGGGACTTAGCTGTCGGAGTATTGGTGTGAAGAACTGGTATCCACGAATCTCGCCGCCTTGGATATATTGACTACGGTGCCCATCGCCAAACCGGCCAGGTAACGACGTCGTGTTCAGCGCCAACAACCATCCCTATGGATATCGCCTCGGCAATGAAGTAGGTGCCACGTCTGACGCTTGCCGCCCGAGAGTCGACCGAACACGCAGGCCACCCGAGAACGGCAGTTTCACGCGGATCACATGCTTCAGATTATGCAGTCGGATTTTCTGCGTGCGCAATTGGATCACGATATCCGCGTCTAAGAAGTATAAGCATTGGGCGCCTCTTGGTATCAACGGAAACCCTCTTGACCTCCATGTGTGTCCACCGGACTGGCGGGCTGCGATGTCGAGCTAATCGAGGCGTGGCTCCGTTAGGGCCGAGCGAAGAGTATGAGGGTGATATCACGTCCACTCATGCTGGTATGGGTACAATGATGCGCCGAATGCGAGGCAAATGGAGCAGCTCTGCCGATAATCAGTGTCATCTGCTCTGCACCAGACACATTCCAAGGTGACATACGATGAAACCAGAGGCGGAAATTCAAAAGTGGTTGGAGAGGTTGACCGGAAAAAATGGTCAACCCGTCCATAGCGGTCTGTATGACGTCATCCGGTTCGGCGGTAGCCCGCTAGACGTGGAAATGCAGAATGAGGTCGAACGATACAGAGGCCTATCGCACACCCTCCCAAGCTGGAGCCTTATGCCCTCTCATTCCGCAAGGTATTAACACATACTGCAGCCCGCTGCATGCGGCGACAGCGCAGTCCGAACCAATCCGTTCTTCAGGTTTACCGATAACGAACACCGAACGGGCTATCGATCCGCTTGCCATACAGCGTGTCAAACCTTGAACGAAACCTGTCTTTTCCCGTACGGCCAGACATACTCGACGCGAAAGGGCCAATCACACCGACCCGACATCGGCGGTGCGCATGCGTGTTGCCCTGGAAGTCTGGACAAAACAACACAAGCGACGCATAGCTTGCACCCAATTTGCCAGCCTTCTCACATCAGAACTACGAGGCTTTCAATATGAGGATCCTCAAAATAGAAGTTGTCCGATTGACATCAAGAAAATTGTCTTGATTGTCTTGATTGCCATAATCCACTATACTCGGACAAGGTCAGAGCACACAAGGAGGTAGGAAGTGAGTAATGCCGCCCTCAAAGAGTATTCCACCAAGCAAGCAACCGAGAAGGCTGAACGCGCGCTATCGAGCGCAGCGGGGGCTGCCACGTATGCAGAAGGGGTGGAATTGCTGCTGGAAATGTCGGACGAACAACTTGGCCGCCGTCTGAAGTCTCGTATTTCGAAGTTCAGGCGGCTGCTGTCATCATCCACGCTGCTCTCAGAAGACGATTCGGCACGAGGCGGTGGGACAGTCATCGCTCCTCTGGACAAACAACTCGGCACACCGTTGCTCGGGGAGGACACGGTCTCGATCCAAGCTTTGTCAGAACAGGCCCAACGCAATCGGCGAGCGCTGGTAAGAAAGAAAGCGCTCATTTCCAGTGCGCAATTGTGGCAGGCGCTCTCGCTCACGCGCCAGGCGGTCAGCGCCGCGACGCGCAGCGGGCGGCTATTTACGGTCGACGTGGAGGGCGACGTCTACTACCCCGCCTTCTTCGCCGACGGGTCGGTGGATCGTGCGACGCTGGAGAAAGTTTCCAGGCAACTCGGCCGCCTGCCGGGTTGGACGAAATGGGATTTCTTCACCTCGGCGCGAGGCTCGCTGAGCGGGATGAGTGCATTGGATGCGCTTCGTAAAGGCAAGGTGGATGATGTCATGCGCAGCGCCAAAGCTTTCGCCGAAGAGGCATCGCGTTGACGCTGCAAGGGCCGTCGGTCGATTTTTCGTCGCTCGATTTGCCGGTGATTGCCATCGGTCCGGCGAGGCTCTTTCGGATCAGCCGCCACAAAAGTGGCGAACCTCATTTTGGCAAATCCGGGTTGAACCGCTACGACGACCCCCGCCATACGCTTGCGCCTGCACGGCGGTTTGGAACATGCTACTTTGGACTGACCTTGCAATGCGCTTTCGCCGAAACGGTTTTGCATGATCGGGTCGCACACCGTGGGGCATTTTCCTTGCCATTGGCCGAGTTGGACAGACAGGTGGTACGATTCACTGGCACGCCCCTGCAGTTAGCGAACCTTACGGGCGCTCATCTCAAGCGATTGGGCGCGGACGGTTCGCTTTCCACCATCTTGCCCTACGATCTTCCACAGGCTTGTTCGTTGGCTGTCCACGACCATCCTGCAAAGGTCGATGGCTTTCTCTACGTTTCGCGCCACCTCAATAATGAATGCGCCGTCGTCGTCTTCGACCGTACCCGCAAGCGATTTGCCCAAAGCCCACACACCACACCGTTGACTACCTATCCCGGCTCAGCCGATGTATTCCGGCTATTTCGCATTCAACCGTACTAGCACGCCAACTCCTCATCTCGCACCATGGCTCCCTGGCGACGAAAAGCAGGGATTTTCATTGATAGGCGGAAATGCCGGCAGGGCCGCAAAATATGGCGCAGTGGCGCCAGCCGCCCCGCGATCCCGGCCGATCAGCGCGCCCAGCTCTCGATGTGCAGATCTGCCATTTGACGAATGGCTTGGTCGCTTGTCACCAGCACGGCATCCAGGCTTGCGGCATGCGTAGCGATCAGCAGGTCCAAGGGGCCCAATATCCTGCCCGCCCTGGCCATCAGACATTGTTCTATCCAGGCGGTGGGGGACAGCCGGGAGACATCGGCGATCGATGAACACCCTCTAGTCGAGACGGACGATTTCCTTGTGTTCCGTGCTGCGGCCGGTATCTTCCGTCCACTTGAAGCGCATGTCGCCCCCCCGCTGGGGCGCCACGTCAAATCGCAGGTAGGGATTGACGGCGAGCGAGCGGTGATATCTGGCCTTGACCAGGGGCCTGCCGTCCAGTGTCGCCTCGAAAGTCTCGATGATTCGCTGTGGCGGCGTATTGCCCTGAGCATCTTTTGCCAGACCCGTCGCCATGGGATGGCTGATCATGGTCAGCACTTCGCCAGAAGCCCCTGCTTGCCAGCTTCTGGGCATGCGGACCCGCGCTTTCATCTCCTCGGATCGGTCGGATTGAGCAGGCGCGATACAGCCGCTGGTGGTGACACGCACTTCGCGTTCCGCGATGAAGATCCGGCCGTCGCTGCCATGCGCCACCACGATCACCGTCTGCGATTCGCTCAGGCGGATGCGGGTGGCGATATTCAGCGTAGCGACCTCCGGCCCGAAATCGAATGCCGCCACTTCAGGGGTGGGGTTGCGTGGCGCAAAAATTTCGAGATGCCGTATGGGCGCCGCGATGAGCCTCTTGTCGGACTTGATCTCCAGCGGAACGGCAGAGCCATCTTCCGCGACCAGCGGCAAGCCGATGAGCAGGCCGCCGGTCAACACGGTCGCGTCGCCTATATGGTTGCGGACGGCGGCCACTTGACGCCAGGTCTGCGCGCGCGCAGGCGGGGACGCGAGCAGCGCGCCGCTTGCGCCGGCGAGCGCAAACCGCAGCACGGCGCGGCGCGTCATGAAATAAGCCTTGTCGGGCTCGGTCATGCAAGGAGTCATCAGGTCATACGCGAAAATCTCGCGCTCCGTGTAAGGCGGTATCCCGGGCGGGCCAGCTGTTTATAGGGTGGGGGAAACATCGGCACCCGGCCCTGACGCGCGCTGCCATGCGAGGCGCGCGCCGATTACGATGGCGAGCGCCGAAATCATGGAACTATAGGCCAGGGTGGACAGGCCTGTCAGCCCCTGGCCGATCGAACAGCCGAACGCCAGCGCACCGCCCGCGCCCATCAGGACACCGCCCGCCATATGGCGCCGCATCTGGCGCGCCGACTCGAAACCCTCGAGCCTGCACCGGCCACGCAGGATGGCGGCAAGCAAAGAGCCGGCCAGCGCGCCCAGCACCACGGTCACGCCGAACCGCAAGCTCATGCCGCTGGCTATCATTGCATACTGGATGGTGTCGCCGATGGGCGCGATGAACGTCAGCGATGCCACGGGCACCGGTTCGAAGTCGTCGGCCCCCAGCCAGCCGGTGGCAAGCCAGCCTGCCACGACCAGCAGGCCGACGACGGCCCCGCCGGCCAGGTCCGCGGCGCGCCGCCCCGATTCGCGCGACCGGAAGGCAAAGCATGCAAGCGCCGCCGCCACGCCCCAAACCACCAGGGACCGCGGCAGGCCGCCGGGCACGGCGATCGAAGACGGGGTAACACTGGTCAATTCCGACACCCACACACGCAGCGGCGCGACGATGCCCGTAAGCGTCATGTAGGCGCCGATGCCCAGGCACAGCAGCACGACGAAGGACCTGAGATTACCCTGGCCCAGCAATACCAGCGCGCGGGCGCCGCAACCGTTGGCCAAGCCCATGCCATAGCCGAACATCAGCCCTCCCAAGGGCAGCAGCAGCCAGGAGAACGAAGGCATCATATACAGCGACTGGCCGAGGTCCACCAGGCCCGCCGCCGCAACCGCGTGCGTGCCTATCAGCGCGATGGCCAGCGCCAACGCGAAGGCGTGGAGCTTGTAGCCGGCGCGGCCCGACCAATATTCGGCGAGGCCGCGTTGCAGGCAGAATCCGCTCGCCTGGCCGCAGGCGCCGAAAACCAGGCCTATGGCCAGCCCCGCCCAGAGCGCAAGTTCAAGTGGCGACAGCATCAATTTGGATGGCTCAGCTGCGCGTTCCCCAAGTGTCGAAGGCAATGGCGCTGTACCATGCCGCGCCATACTCGGCTTCGAGCTTGCGGAAATTGTCGTCCGCCTCCTTGGGGCTGACCCCGCCCGATGCTTCCGCCAGCTTGCCGTCCTTCAGCTTATAAAGGTGCGCGACGGAGATCCCGTAGTCAGGCGCGATCAGGCTGTAGCAGGTATTGGCGAAAGAGGCTTGCGCCGGCGGCTTGCCGGCCAGCGCGTTTACGATGGCGGCCGCCGCCACCTTGGCCTGGGCGTTGGCGGAGAAGCCCGACTTGGGCATGGGCGCCGCAACGGTGGCATCGCCCACCACGTAGATGCCGGCGATGAGCTCGGATTCGAAAGTCTGGTGATTGACCGGCACCCAGCCGCTCTGGTTGGTCACGCCCGCCTGCTCGGCAATCGCGCCTGCCTTCTGCGGCGGGATGATATTGAGCACGTCTGCGGTATGGATATGGCCGAACTCGGTCTCGACAGAGCGCTGCTTGGCATCCACGCGAACGACTTTGCCGTCCTTGGCCAGCGGCACCCACTCGATCAGGTCGCCGTAGAACCGTTCCCAGCCCGCCTGGAATAGCCCCTGTTTGGAGAACGCATCCTTGGAATCCAGGATCAGGATCTTTGATTTGGGCTTATTGCGCTTCAGGTAGTGCGCCACCATGCTGACCCGCTCGTAGGGCCCCGGCGGGCAGCGGAAGGGGTTGGCCGGAGCCGCCATCAGAAAGGTGCCGCCGTCCGGCATGGCTTCCAGCTGTTTCCTGAGCAGGACGGATTGTTTGCCCGCCTTCCAGGCATGCGGCGCCAGCGCCGAGGCTGCCTCATCGTAGCCCTCCAGCGCGTTCCAGCGAAAGTCGATGCCGGGCGACAGCAGCAGCTTGTCATAGCTCAATACCCGGCCCGCCGCGAGGCTGACTTTTCTTGCGCCCGCATCCACGCCCGAGGCGTGATCGTGGATGACATTCACGCCCAGGGCACGCAGCTCGGCAAAACCGTGGCCTTGTTGTTCAAAGGTGCGCAGCCCGCCCAGATACAGGTTGCTGAAGGGGCAGGTGTAGTAGGTCTTGGACGGCTCGACCAGCGTGACCTCGATGGCCGGATTGCGCCGCTTGATGTACTTGGCCGCGGTGGCGCCGCCGAATCCGCCGCCGATTACCACCACGCGGCCCGCCGACGCACGCGCATGGCCCGCTACGGAAAACAGCAGGGCCCCGGCGGCGCTTGCCTTGCCGACACGGGCCAGCCACTGGCGGCGCGAAAATGTTTTTGAGCTATTCATGTTTAGTGGCCCCTTTTGCCGGACTGGGATGGAGACTGGGATGGGGCTTGCGACCTGACTTGCGAGAAATGGCGGGCAAGCGCGTTGAGCTCGTCGTCGCTGAAACCCCGGACGAGCCGATTCATGATCGTCGTGTTGGCCGGTGGCGCATCCGACTTGAATGCCTGCAACTGGCTGCTCAGGATGGCCTCGGGCCGTCCGGCGATCGAGGGAATGCCGCCAGGCGAGCGCCCGTCCGTCCCGTGGCAATTGGCACAGGCGGCCGCCAGAACCGTTACGTCGAATGTCGATTCAGCCGCCGCCGCGGGCAGCGGCGCGGCCCCTGCCAGGAGGGCTGACAGCAGGGCGCCCGCGCGCGCCGTTCTGAAAGCTGTACGCATAATTTTCCCTTGTTCAGTCAGTAGTAAGGTAACGCATGGTAACGAAACGGCGCTGCGATTCAAACGACCTTTTACGCTCGTACTTATGACCGTAAGGAATTTGCAATGGTTTTCCAGCGGGCTGCCGCCTTGCGTGGTTGCCGGTAAGATGTAGGCATCGCAATTCCTCTGGATGACCCGATGACCGCCGCCTGCGCCCGCGCCACGCCCGGCCCCTGCACCGACATACCGGCGCGCCTGGACCGCCTGCCGTGGTCGGCGTGGCATTGGCGCGTCGTGATCGCGCTTGGCGTGGCCTGGGTGCTCGATGGCCTCGAAGTCACGCTCGTGGGCTCGTTCGGCAGCATTCTCGAGCGGCCGGAAACATTGGGGCTGAGCGCCGCCCAGGTCGGCTGGGCGGGTTCGCTCTATATCGCCGGCGCGGTGATCGGCGCACTGGTTTTCGGCCGCTCGGCCGACGTGCTAGGCCGCAAGAAGCTTTTTCTCATCACGCTGACCGTCTATATGATCGCCACCCTGGCGACGGGGTTCGCGACCCAGGCCTGGTTCTTCGCCCTGTGCCGCTTCGCCACCGGGCTGGGGATAGGCGGGGAATACGCGGCGATCAATTCCGCCATCGACGAACTGGTGCCGGCGCGCGTGCGCGGCCGCGTCAGCCTGGCGATTAACGGCAGCTTCTGGGTGGGCGCGGCCCTGGGCGCGGGCTTGAGCCTGGTGGTGCTGGACGAAGCCATCGTGCCGGTCGAATGGGGCTGGCGGCTGGGATTCATCCTGGGGGCGGTGCTGGCCCTGGCCATCGTGCTGGTTCGCCGCGACGTGCCCGAGAGCCCGCGGTGGCTGCTCGTGCATGGCCGGGCCGAGGAAGCCGAGCGCATCGTCGCCGACATCGAAGCCCGCGTCGCGGCCCGGCATGGCGCGCTGCCGCCGGTGCCCAGGGATGCCCGGGTCCGACTGGGCGCCCGCATCGCGCCCCGCCTGGGTGAAATCGTGCATGTGTTCCTGCACATGTACCGGCGCCGCAGCGCCGTGGCCCTTGCCCTGATGGTGTCGCAGGCGTTTTTCTATAACGCCATCTTCTTCACCTATGCGCTGGTGCTGACGCGCTTCTACGGCGTGCCCGACAACCGCGTGGGGCTTTACATCTTTCCGTTCGCGCTGGGCAATGTCCTGGGCCCATTGGTGCTGGGGCCGCTATTCGACCGGGTGGGACGGCGCAAGATGATCGCCCTCACCTACATACTGGCAGGCGTAGGGCTCGCGCTGACGGGATGGGCTTTCCTGGAGGGCTGGCTGGATGCCCGCGGCCAGGCGCTATGCTGGTCGGTGGTTTTCTTCCTGGCCTCGGCGGCGGCCAGCTCGGCGTATCTCACGGTCAGCGAGGTCTTCCCGCTGGAAATGCGGGCGCTGGCGATTTCCCTGTTCTATGCGGCCGGAACAGGGGCCGGAGGCGTCGTCGGGCCGGTGCTTTTCGGCGCCCTGATAGAAAGCGGCCAGCCCGCCGCGGTCGCCGGGGGCTATGCTTTCGGCGCGGCCCTGGTCATTGCCGCGGGCTTTATCGCGCTGCGCTACGCCGTCGATGCGGAGCGCCGTTCGCTCGAAGACATCGCCGCGCCCCTGACCTCTACGCCGCGGCGGGCGCAAGACCGCTAACTGCGCGCGGACCGCGGTTTCCTTGCCCAGGTCATTCAGCGAGCTTGACGGTGTGGAAAGCGGCGGTTTCATAGGGAACCGTCACGACCGGCTTGCCGCGCAGCGCCGGCTGCGCGGCAATCAATGCCCTTACCTGCCCGTCGATTTCCGCCCGTTCCCGCGGCGCCAGCGCCGCGATAAAGCTGGTCGACGCGACTCTGTTGATGATGACGTCTTCAGGCGCGCCGGTATGGCCGTGTGAAAAATGTTCTTCATGCAGCGGGCCAAATCCCGGAAACGGGAATGCGCTGCGCCATGCGCCCGTGTAGTAGCGCGGCGTATCGCCTTCGGCCTGGTTGACGATCCGGTCGAGTTGCGCCACCCACTCGACGCGCGCGTCCCGCATGTTCCAGACCAGCCCCAGCTTGCCGCCTGGTTTCAGGACGCGGCGGATTTCGGCAAGCGCCTCGGCGCCTGCAAACCAGTGAAAGGCCTGCGCGCAGACCACGGCGTCCGCCGATGCGTCGGGCAAGCCCATGGATTGCGCCGTGCCGGCGAGGGCCTGGACCTGCGGCAGCGCCTCCGACAGCTTTTCGCGCATTTGCGCCACCGGTTCGATGGCAATCACCCGCGCGCCGGTCGCCGCCAGGCGATGGGTGAATTTTCCCGTGCCGGCGCCGAGATCCACGACCGTCTTTCCGGCTTGGAGACCCAGGGAATCGCGCAGCCAGTCCGCGACTCCGGGCGGATAATCCGGCCGGCCGCGGGCATAAGTGTCGGCCGCCGCCGTATAGCCATCCGCCGCGGCATGGTGTATGGCTTGCTGTGTTTTTTCGATCGGCATGATGCTCCTTTCAATTGCTGTTTGCCGAGTCAGGGCATCGGCGCCGGCGGCCAGCGCTTGTGTCGAGCCTTGTTGTTGGCGCACTACATCCTGGTCCCGCGCTGTTGCGACCCGTGTCGGCGGCTTGTTAAAATATCACGTCAGGCTTTTGCCCGTCAGCAAAATTCTCTCTTCACTCATCACCCAGGGAGGCGTTCCATGTCCACAACGCAGAGCGTCATTCCTCACGGCACCGCGCGGCCTTAAGTCGCCACTCGCCTGGGCGGGCCGCTGCCCGCCTGCGCAATACCCAGACTGCCGCAAGCCCGCGCCGGAATCTTTCCGGCGCTGCTCGAAGTCTCTTTTCGTTTCCCAACCAATGGAACCCTGGAACGCCTGGCGTCTCCGGGGAGCGGTAAATGACTCGCAAAACATTCGATTTCCGGGGACCCGCCTTCAAGGACGTCCTCGGCTTCACCTTTCTGCATTGGGGCAAACAGCCCTGGCGCATCTTCTGCATTGCGGCGCTGGTCCTGCTTTCGGCCCTCGCGGACGTGCTGACCCCCTTGTTCGCGGGGCGGCTGGTCGACGCCGTGGCTTCCGGCGCGGCCAGCGACGAGATCGCCTGGAATGCGGCGACGGCGGCGTTCTGGCTGCTGGCCGCGCTCGGGCTGGGCGGCACCCTGCTGCGCCAGTTGGTCTACCTGAACATCATATCGCTCACCCTCAAGATGATGAGCGATATCGCCGCCAACGCCTTCCACCGGGTCCAGCGTTTCTCGACCGACTGGCATGCCAACAGCTTCGCCGGCTCCACGGTGCGCAAGATCACCCGCGGCATGTGGGCGCTGGATCTGCTCAATGACACGCTGCTGATCGCGCTTTTTCCGTCGGTCGTCATGCTGGTCGGCGCGACCGTTCTGCTGGGCGTGCATTGGCCCCTGATGGGCGCGGTCGTAGGCATCGGTTCGCTGCTCTACATCGGCGTCACGGTCGCGCTTTCGCTGGGCTTTGTCGCGCCGGCCGCGCGCCTGGCCAACGCCTGGGATACCAGGATGGGCGGCGCCTTGGCCGACGCGGTCGGCTGCAACCCGGTGGTCAAGGCCTTTGGCGCCGAGGCGCGCGAAGAGGTGCGGCTCGCCAAGGTCGTCGGCAAGTGGCGCAGCCGCACCCGGCGCACATGGATGCGCGGCACTTTCAATGGCGGGGTGCAAGGCGGCATGCTGGTGGCCATGCAGGCGTCCATCCTCGGCGCGGCGCTCCTGCTGTGGGTCCGCAACCAGGCCAGCGTGGGCGATATCACTTTCGCCCTGACCATGTTCTTCATGCTGGAAGGATATTTGCGCGATGTAGGCATGCACATCCGCAACTTGCAGCGCTCGGTCAACGATATGGAAGAACTTGTGTCGCTCGAGCGCCAGTCCCTGGGCGTTGAAGACAAGCCCGGGGCCGGCCCCATTGCCATCGGCAAGGGCGAGATCCGCTTCGACAATGTCACCTTCCGCTACGGAACCCATTCCAGGCCGCTGTATTCGAATTTCTCGATGCGTATCGCTCCCGGTGAACGCGTGGGGCTGGTCGGGCACTCGGGGTCGGGCAAGACGACATTCATCAAGCTGATCCAGCGCCTGTATGACATCAATGAGGGCAGCATCAGCATAGACGGGCAGGATATCGCCAATGTGCGGCAGGCCTCGCTGCGCAAGCAGATCGCCATCGTCCAGCAGGAACCGGTATTGTTCCACCGCTCGCTGGCCGAGAACATCGCCTATGCCCGCCCCGGGGCCACCCCCGCCCAGATCGAGGCCGCGGCCAGGCTGGCCAGCGCGCATGATTTCATCGCCGCTTTGCCCAATGGCTATGGAACCCTCGTGGGCGAACGCGGTGTCAAGCTGTCGGGCGGCGAACGCCAGCGCGTAGCCATCGCGCGGGCCTTCCTGGCGGACGCGCCTATCCTGATTCTGGATGAAGCGACCTCCAGCCTGGACAGCGAGAGCGAAGTGCTCATCCAGCAGGCCATGGAAAGGCTGATGGTGGGCCGCACCACGCTGGTCGTCGCCCATCGGCTTTCCACGGTGCGCGCCCTGGACCGGCTGCTGGTGCTGGACCGCGGCCGGGTCGTCGAGGAAGGCAGCCACGAAACCTTGATCCGGCTGGAACATGGCTTGTACCGGCGCCTGTTCGAACGCCAGGCCCTGGAATTGACCAAAGGGTTTTCGCACGAGGACGCGAGGGATGCAGGCCGGGAAACGAGCCCGGCCGCATCGGCGTTGCCCGCAACCGTGGCGGCGGCCTGACGAAAAGGCAGCCAATCAACAAAATAAACCAGAAATCAGGCAGGCGCCGGGAACGTTATTTGCTACGAGAGGTCTCAAGAGTTGAAAGAATCTACCTGTCCCAAAATGGAGATACCTATGTCGAATGACAGCATCCCGCTGATTCTATACAGCGTGGGCGCGCTCCTGCTTGGCCTTCTCGCGCTCATGCATTGGCGGGACCAGAGGGAAAGCAAGGACACATCGCGCAACACAGTGCCGAGGCGGCCCTCCCGCCGGGCCCGGGCGCCAGGCAACAGCCGGCGCGCCAAGGCTGCGGCCGCGTACCGATAACGCAAGCCGCCCTTTCCGCAGACCAGAAGGACTGCTCGCGCCGGCCGGCGCGAGCAGTCCCGCGCGCGGCGCCGCGCCGCGGCGCCTTCACGCCGTTGGCGGCCAGACCCGTGAACAGACCGCGCGGCGGCTGAAAGCGCCTATTGGCGCTTGTCGGTGCCCACTGTGGTGTTGGAGCCTTCGTTGGACGAGGAATCCGAACCTGTGCGCATCGGCGCGCCCGAGGGCGGCACATTGGATGATGGCGCGGTTTGCGCCGGCTGGCCGGGAGAAGTCGGCACGGATGACGACGTCCTGTCCTGGCCATGCAGCCTCGGGTTGGGCGTGCCGGTCGTCGCGGGCTTGTCGGTTCCGGGGACGGTGCTTTGCGGCGCCTCGCCCGGCGCGGTGGCCGAGGCGGGCGGCACACTGGTGGAAGGAGCCTTGGTCGGCGGAGAGTTCGGGGAAGGCACCGCGCTGTCCAGGGCCTCGCCCGGCTGCTGGGTGCCCTGCGCGTTGGCCGCCGCGAACGGAATGGCCAACATGGCCGAAATCAAAAGCGTCTTTTGTAGCATTTTCATAAAAACCACCTTTTTGTCAGATGCCGCCAGTTATCGTAATGAGTCATAGAGGACGCAGCGGCCCCTCTAATCCTTTAAGTCGGCGGGAACTTTGCCGCCGTTCTCGCCGAATTTGCGCATGACTTCCTTGTGCAGCCAGGTATTCATGGCTGCGGAATCATCGGTACTTCCCGTGTAATGCAGTTCGGCCGCAAGCTGCTTGCGCGCAGCCAGGCTGCTGTCGAGGCCCAGGAGCTTGAGCAGGTCGACGATGGAGGTCTTCCAGTTGAGTTTTTCCGGATGCTTGGACTGCATCTCGGTCAGAACCGCCTCGACATCGACCGGCTGGCTGGCCGGGGTTTGCGGTGTGCCGGGAGCGGAAGTGCCCGCGGCGCCGCCTGCGGGGGCCGGCGCCGCCGCGGAGCTTCCCGTTCCAGGGGCGGGCGCCGCCGTTGGCGCAGGCGGGCTGTCGGCTGGATGCGCCGAAGGAAATATCTTGGCGAGGATGCTCTTGAAAATAGACATAAGCGTACTCCTTTCTGAATAGGCGTAACGGCGTGGCGCCGCTGTAGAGTCCTAGCAAGTCCCGTGCCCTTGCGCTTTCCCTTCGCCGTTCGGCCCAAAGCGCAGAGGCGCGCGCGCGGATTGCGCGCAATGACCGGCCGAATGGATGTGCCCCGCACCGGCAAGCGGCGGATGGGCGAATCATTACTGAATTACTACGATGGAATCTCAATGTAACCGCGGAGAGTGACCACGATGCCCTACTTCACTGAACTAGCCCGCCAAGAGGACCCAGGCAAAGAGCAGCTTCATGAATTCATGGACGCCGCCAGGCGATTCCTGCTCGACCTGCTGAATAATCAACTGCAGCTGGATCATCCGCGGCCCGCGGACGCGCCGCCGCTATTCCTCGAATTGCGGGAAGAGGCCCTGGCCGTGTTCCGGGAATATGTCTATGCCAGGTTCGAGCAGTTGCACAATGAACTGGACCGGGTCAGCCTGGCGGCGCTGCGATCGTCCGGCCTGACGGGGCGTCCCCAATACCTGAAGCTGCGCGCCTTGGCGGAACTGGAAAAGTCGCCCGACGACGCAGCCGCATACTGGCCCCGCGTTGGAAAGATGCACCAGCAGGTCGACGCCATGCTGGACTCGATACTCGAGCTTCCCAAGATTGCCGCGCCCAGCGTGGACATTCAAAACTTCCTGGGGCTCTTCAAACAGTTCAGGTCGACAGTGTTCAGCATGGTCAATGGCTGATTCCGTCAGCCCCCATCGACCGCGCCGGGCGAGCCGGCGGGCCAGCCCGGCAGCCGGGCGAAATCCAGATGGCGGGCGGCGGCAGGCGCCAGTTGCGCCCCCGGGCGCGATGGGGCGGGCAGCCTGGGGATGATGCCCAGCAGCGGCGCGGCGATGCGCGAGGCAAGCGCCTCCACGGTTGCCGCGCTATTGGGCAGGTCGGCATCGACGGTATTGGCCACCCATGCGGCCAGCCGCAGCCCGCGCGCGGCAATGGCCTCGGCCGTCAGCAGCGCATGGCTGATGCAGCCCAGGCGCAAGCCGACCACCAGTATCACCGGCAAGCCCAGCTGCCGGGCCAGATCAGCCGTATCGAAGGCCGCATTCAAGGGAACCCGGAAGCCGCCCACGCCTTCGACCACTACCGCCTCGGCGCGCAGAGCGGCCTGCCTGTAGCAGGCCAGGATGTGCGCCAGATCTATCATACGGCCCTCCAGCGCCGCGGCGATGTGCGGCGCCGTGGGCTGGCGCAGCAGGTAAGGCGTCGCCAGCGATGCCGGCAGCGCCACGCTGGCCTGGGCGGCCAAGGCATCGGCGTCATCGTTATGCCAGACGCCGCCGCGCAGATCGGCGCCGGCGGCCACGGGTTTCATGCCGGCCGCGCGCACGCCGGCTTGCGCCAAGGCGTATAGCAGGCTGCTGGCGACCAGCGTTTTGCCGATTTCGGTATCGGTGCCGGCGACAAAATAGGAACAGGCTGGATCAGGCATGGGCCATCACGCTTTCAAACACCGCGGCGGTGCGCGCCGCCAATAGGTCGCATTCGCCATCATCGAGAATATATGGCGGCATCAGGTAGACCGTGCGCCCTATCGGCCGCAGCAGCAGTTCGTTTGCCAGCGCCTCGGCGAAAAATCGCTGTGAAAAGCCGGCGGCCGCGGCGGGATCGTCCAGCGCGGCGTCGAACGCCCAGATCATGCCGCGCTGCCGGAAATCGCGCACCCGCTCATGCGCCGCCAGCGGGCGCAAGGCAGCCGTGATGCGCTGCGCGCGCCGCCGATTGGCGTTGAGCACATCGTCCTGCTCGAAGATTTCCAGCGTGGCCAGGGCCGCGCGGCAAGCCAGGGGATTGCCGGTATACGAATGGGAATGCAGAAAGCCGCGGGTCACGTCCGCGTCGTAGAAGGCCTGGTAGATCGCCTCCGTCGCCATGACCAGCGACAAGGGCAGGTAGCCGCCGCTGATGCCTTTGGACAGGCACAGCAGGTCGGGCCAGACCGGGGCGCCATCGGCGCCGCTCGCCGGGGCCTGCTCGGACGCGAAGAAGGTGCCGCTGCGGCCGCAACCGACGGCGATCTCGTCGAATATCAGGTGGACCTGGTAGCGATCGCATAAAGCGCGCGCCAGCGCAAGATAGACCGGATCATGCATCGCCATGCCCGTGGCGCATTGCACCAGGGGCTCGACGATGAGCGCGGCGATATGCCCCGCGCGCTGCTGCAGCAAGGACTCCAGCGCGGCGGCGGCGCGGCGCGCCACGTCCGCGGCGCTTTCGCCCGGCAAGGCGCCGCGCGCATCGGGCGACATGACGACATGCGCCTGCCGCAGCAAGGGGCCGTAGGCATCGCGGAACAAGGCCACATCGGTGACCGCCAGCGCGCCTATGGTTTCCCCATGATAGCTTCCCTTCAGGCAAATGAATTCCTGCTTGGCGCCATGACCGGCATTGCGCCAGGAATGGAAGCTCATTTTCAGCGCGATCTCCACGGCCGAGGCCCCGTCCGACGCATAGAAACAGTGGCCCAATGCGTTGCCGGTGCGCGCCGCCAGGCATTCCGACAAACGGATCACCGGCTCATGCGTAAACCCCGCCAGCATGGCGTGTTCGAGCTTATCCAGTTGATCTTTGAGCTGCGCGTTGATGCGCGGATTGGCATGGCCGAACAGGTTGACCCACCAGGAACTGATGGCGTCCAGATAGCGCCTGCCATCGGCGTCATATAGCCAGGCGCCGCGGCCGTGGCTGACCGCGACCAGCGGAACCGTCTGGTGGTGCTGCATCTGGGTGCAGGGATGCCAGACGCTTTTCAGGCTGCGCCGGACCATGTCCGACTTGCCGGCTTCATCACGCATGCCGGGCCGCCAATACTTTCAAGGCGGCGACCAGGCGCGCGACTTGTTCCGTGGAATGCGCGGCGGACAATGATATGCGCAGGCGGGCGGTATTGTCGGGCACTGTCGGGGGCCGGATGGCGGGCACCCAGATGCCCTGTTCGCGCAGCCCTTGCATCAAGTCCAGGGCCAGGGCGTTATCCTCGACGATAAGCGCGTGTATCGCGGTCTGCGAGGGCAACAAGCGCCATGGCAGGCCCGCCAGGCCGTCCTGCAATTGCCGGCCCAGGCGGCGCAGATGCTGCTGGCGCTCGTCGCCCGAGCGCAACAGATCGAGCGCGGCCAGCAAGGCGCTGGCCAGCAGGGGCGGGCTGGCGGTGGTGAACACATAGGTGCGCGCCCGCTGCAATAGCCATTCGACCAGTGTCGCATCGCCGGCGACAAAAGCCCCCGCGACCCCCGCGGCCTTGCCCAGCGTGCCCATGTACAGCACGCGCCGCGAGGCGAGGCCGAAATGGGCCAGGCTGCCCCTGCCCTGCGGACCCAGCACGCCGAAACCGTGCGCGTCATCCAGCAACAGCCAGGCGTCATGGCGCTCGCAAAGCGCTACGAGTTCGGGCACGCGCGCAATATCGCCGTCCATGCTGAATACGGCGTCGCTAAGGATCAGTTTGCGGGGGCTGGCGCTTTGCGCCAACAGCGCTTCCAGCTGCGCCATATCGCTATGCGCGTAGATGTGCACGTCGGCCTTGGACAAACGCGCGCCGTCGATCAGGCAGGCGTGATTCAGGCTATCGGAAAATATGCTGTCGCCCCGTCCGGCCAGGGCCGGGACTATCCCCATATTGGCCATATAGCCATTGGAAAAATAGAGCGCCCTGGGCATGCCGACAAAGGCCGCCAGCGCAGCTTCCAATTGTTCCATCGCCCCGCTGTGCCCGCTGATCAAGGCTGATGCCGACGCGCCGACGCCATAGTGGTCGAGGCCGCGATGGGCCGCGGCAATCAGCGCGGGGTGGTTCGCCAGGCCAAGATAATCATTGCTGCAGAACGCCAGGTAGCGCTCGCCCCCGACGGTCAGGCAAGGCCCTTGCGGCCCCTCCACGGAGCGCCGCAGGCGCAGCAGCTTGCGCTCCTGCAATTGCGCCAGCTGGGCGGCTATGTCGGTTATCAAATCGCCCATGCCGCCCGCTCCGGTAGCGCCTTGCGGCTGCGGCCCAGCTGCCGCTGCGAAGAAATGATTTGAAGTGTCGTCACGCCCAGCCCTTGTATTCGTTATTGGATGGAGCATGGTATGGGTTCAGAGCGCCCTTATGCAACACCGGCTTTGACGTATGGTTGGGCGAAGATGACGGTTTTTAGCCTACACCTGGGTAAAATTCGGATTTCAAAATTCAACCGCGGGCTATCTGCGGCTATCTTCCCGGCCGGCAAAATTGTATGCAATTGAGACGGCTCCAGGCCGCCGCGGGCTTTGACGCGGGCGGCGACAACATTTGGCAATGAAGCCGTCCCGGCGGGCGTGCTATCGTTGGTGAATGAATACGGGAGCCTGGATAGCCATCGGTGTGGCGATAGGCGCGGCCATAGGCAGCGCGATGGACAATATCACCGGCGGCATTGGAATCGGCATTGCCATCGGCCTGGCGCTGAATCTCGCCAATCGCGGCTGACGGAGCCGGCATGCGCCGGCCGCCGCGGCTATTTATTGCAATATCTGCACTGACTTCGCGTCGACTTCCACCTTGCCGGCAAACCCCTTGTCGACCTCGCCATTGATGCGGACCTTGGTCGTCTCATTTACGGGCGCCTTGGGGAAGATCTTGTCATCGATCTCCACCTGCACTTCCCCCGTGCCATCGGAAAACATATATTTTTCGTCGGACACCTTCCTGACCAGCATGCCCGTGAGCATCACCTTATCGTCGTCTTTGGACTTTTCAAGGACGTCGGCGACCGATGCCGCGCTCACCTTTTCCGAAGGCCCGGTATATTGCGCGCTGGCCGGCGCGAGGAAGGCGCTGGCGGCTCCCAGGGCGACAACGGCAAAGGCAGCCTTCATTTTGGATTTGCTCATGTATTGCTCCTTTTGGTTGAGTCCAGAGCCATCCTAGCATGCGCATGGGGGCCGGGCGACCGCGCCGGCGTGAGGAATTGTTGCCGCGGCGGCGCCTGGACCGCCGTCACAGGACGCCGATGTCCAGCAGGGTGAAATGGCCCTGCTCCAGCCATCCGCCGGTATCGATATGAACCACATTCCCCAGCGCGACCACCTCGCGCAGCGGCGTATGCCCCACTATCACGGCGTAGACGTTCTGTACGACGCTTTGATCGCTGTACTGGGTGCGCTCGCGCGACCAGATGGTCGTCATGCGGCCTGGCTTCCCGGCCAGGGCCGCCGGCAAGTCCTTCCAGTCGCGCACCGGGCAATCCGCATGCAGGACCCCGACCAGGCCCTTGGCGGTTTCGACTTCGATGGCGTAGGGCAGCTTGTCGAAAGCCAGGCCGAACTCCTTCTGGCGCTGCGCCGGCAGCCCCAGAAACCATCCGCCGCCATTGGCCATGTAATTGTCCACATCGACGCGCCCGGTCAGGCTGTGGCGTATCGCGTAGTCTTCATGGTTGCCGCGCACGGCATGGAACCAGGGCTGGGCCAGCCAATCCAGCGCGAGCTCGCATTCCGGGCCGCGGTCCACCAGATCGCCGACGCTGAACAGCCGGTCTTTACCGGGCGCGAAGCCGCAGGCGGCGAGCGCCTCTTGAAGACGGCTGAAATAGCCGTGTATGTCGCCCACCACGAAATCGCGCCCCGCCGCGTTTTTCCCGAAGTGCCTGATCATTATCCGGGTCGCGAAATTCCCGACAGCGCCTGGCTCGCGGCCTCGGTATCGGCCGCGTCGACAGCCAGATCGCCCAGGGCGACGATGCCCACGAGCCGCTTGTCCGCATTGACGATAGGCAGGCGCCGGATCTGGTTCTGGCTCATGATTTTGCATGCCTGCTCAACTGAATCGTTCTCGTAAGCCCACATTATCGTGTCGGACATGAGGTCGCGCACCTTGGTATTCGGATCGCTGCCCTGCGCAACCGCGCGGATGACAATGTCGCGGTCCGAGATGACTCCTATCATCCGGTCATGCTCGCCTATCGGCATAAGGCCAAAACCGCCGTCGCGCATCTGCCGCGCGGCATCCTTTATCGTTGCGTCGGGATTAAGGATCTTGACATTATGAGTCATTACATCTTTAAGCTGCTGCATAGATATCTCCCAGTTTAATCCATCAAGAAAAACATTTGGAAAGGTTTTACCCGAGGCCCTGCCCTGCGCGCGGCGGCCTCCCCCATTGAGCCGAGGGCAAGCGGCATGCCACTTGCTTGCCTGCGCCGCGGCGGGCAACGGGCCGCAAGCACCCTTACAGGAGAAACCATGAAGACCATTCTAAGCACAATTGCGATATCCGCGGGCATTTGCGTGGCCGCGCTTGCGCGCGCCGATGTCGTGGTGCAAATGCACGAGGTGAACGAGAAAGGCGCCGCGGCCTCGGCCGGCACGGTCACCATATCCGAATCCAAGTATGGGCTGGTGTTCACGCCCCAGCTGAAAGGCCTTGCGCCGGGAATCCATGGTTTCCATGTCCATCAGAAGGCCAGCTGCGAGCCAGCGGACAAGGACGGCAAGCCGACCGCCGCGGGCGCGGCCGGCGGCCACCTCGATCCCGAAAATACCGGCAAACATGGATTCCCCTGGGGCGATGGCCATTTGGGCGACCTGCCGGCGCTCTATGTGGACGCCCAGGGCAATGCCGGCAATCCCGTCATGGCTCCGCGCCTGCGCAAGCTGAGCGATGTCGCCGGGCACGCCCTGATGGTGCACCAAGGCGGCGACAATCATTCGGACCACCCCCAGGAACTGGGCGGCGGCGGCGCCCGCATTGCTTGCGGAGTCATAATGCAATAGGCTGGAGCCATGAATTCGCAATCCTCACTCCTGCCCGGTTTTCCTGCGCGCATCGAAAGCAGGCGCCGGCGCTTCCTGTTTGCCGCCCTGGCGGCCCTGGTCCCGCTCTGCATGGCCGGCGCCGCCAGCGCCCAGCAAGCCGTCGATCCCCAGGCGGCGCCCAATGATTTCGTTCAAAGCGTCGGCAACAACGCCTTGAATGCCGTGCGCAGCGATGCCGCGGCGAAACAGGGCGACCTGCGCCGCATCAATGAGCTGATAGACCAATACCTGCTGCCCTATGTGAATTTCGAAAAGACCACCCGCCTGGCCGCCGGACAAAGCTGGCGCAGCGCCACCGCGCAGCAGAAGAGCGATCTCGTCGATGCTTTCAGGGGCACGCTCATCCGCACCTACGCCGGCGCGCTGGCCAATGTCGATAAAATCGCCGCCCTGAACGTCCTGCCCTTCCGCGGCGACCTCGACGCCCGGGACGTCGTGGTGCGCACGATTTTTTCACAACACAACGGCCCCGCGGTCGCCGTCGACTACCGCCTGGAAAACACGGCCCAGGGCTGGAAGATTTACGACCTGAATGTGGAAGGCATCTGGCTGATACAAAACTACCGGAACCAGTTTTCGCAGCAGGTCAGGCAAGACGGGATCGACGGCTTGATTGCGGCGCTGAACCGCAAGAATCGATAGCCCTGGAAGCGCTAGGGCGGGCTTGCGCCGTCGATCAGCGCCAGGGCCCGGGCGATGGCGCCGGCATCCGTGGGGCGCACCAGCCTCGCCTGCTCCTTGCCGTCGCGCAGGAAGATCAGGGTCGGCCAGAGCTTGACGGCAAACGAACGGCCCAAGGGGCGGCCGCTGCCGTCCTCCACCTTGATATGGCGGATGGCAGTGTGTTCGGCAAAGGCCGAAGCGATGGCTGGCTGTGCGGCGCGGCAATAGCCACACCACGGCGCGCCGAATTCCAGCAGGGTCGGCCCCGCCAGCGCGTCGATATCGGCGCGGACGGGCTCGACAGCCGCATAGTCGTGGATCATGGGCATAGCGCTTCCCCTGAATGGCGAATTACCCGCGCCGGATTGCCCACCGCGACGGTGTTTGCGGGAATATCCTTGGTGACGACCGAGCCGGCGCCAATGACACTGTTCTCGCCGATACTCACCCCGGGCAGGACTATCGCGCCCCCGCCCAGCCAGACGTTATCGCCTATGACTATGGGTTTGGCGGCTTCCAGCTTGCTGCGCCTGGCGTCGGGGTCTATCGGGTGCGTGGGCGTGAGCAATTGCACATTCGGGCCTATCTGCACGTCGTTTCCGATCGCGATAGCGGCGACGTCCAGCGCGACGAGCCCATAATTGATGAAGGTCCGAGCTCCGATGGTGATATGCGAGCCGTAGTCCACATAGAGCGGCGGCCTGACCTGCGCGTCAGGCGCGATAGCCCCGAGCAGGGCTTCCAGAAAAGGCCGCGCCGCCTCGCGGTCGGCCGGATAGACCTCGCCATAGCGATGCGCGAGCTCCATCGCCCGCCGGGACGCGGCCGCAAGCTCGGGATCATCGGCGATATAGGGGTCGCCGGCAAGCATTCTTTCGCGGTTGCTGCGGCTGTCATTGTCGAAGAGTCCATTCATGCAGGGTCGCCTCCAGTTTGGCCATATGTCGTACTTTATCCCCATAATCTGTGCACAACCCTGGGGAAAACCTGGGGTCCTGTCGCCTAACGGTAATAAATCCGCGGCTTCAAGGTTCACTGGACAAGGAATACGCAGCGCGGGCAAGCTGTTTGCCTGCCCGCCCCGGGGGAGGGTCAGGGCTCGCGCGGCAGCGCATAGGCAATCACATCGTCCCCCGCCTTGGTGCCCAGCGATCCATGGCCGCCCGCCACGACAAGCAGGAACTGCCGCCCGTCGGCGCCGGTATAGGTCATAGGCGTGGCCTGGCCGCCCGCGGGAAGCCGGCTCTCCCAGAGCTGCCTGCCGTCCGTCACGTCATAGGCGCGCACGTAGTTGTCGAGCGTGCCCGACAGGAACGCGACGCCGCCCGCCGTCATGATGGGCCCGCCGATATTGGGCACGCCCATTCTGAAGGGCAAAGGCAGCGGCGAGCTGTCGACCACGGTGCCGTTCTTGTGCTTCCATGCGATCTTGCCGGTGGCGAGGTCCGCGCCGGCGACATAGCCCCATGGCGGGGCCTGGCATGGCAGCCCCAGCGCGGAGGTGAATGCGCTGAGCTTGACCGCGAATGGCGCCCCGAAATTCTCATTCAGCGCGGGCAGGCTGTCCTTCGGGCGTTCGCTGCCCTGCACGTACAAGGTCGTATCGTCTTTGCGCGGCACCAGTTGCGAGACAAAAGCCAGGTAAGTCGGCGTCGTGAAGGCCACTTGGCGCTGCGGATCGACCGCGATGCCGCCCCAGTTGAAAACCCCGAAATTGCCTGGGTACACCAGGGTGCCCTGGATCGACGGCGGCGTGTAGCGGCCCTCGTAGCGCAGCTTCTTGAAGGCGATGCGGCAGGCAAGCTGGTCGAACATCGTGGCGCCCCACATATCGGCGCCCGTCAGGGGCGGCGGATCGTAGGACAGCGCCGAAACCGGCTGGGTCGCGGCGCTGCGGTCGCCCTCGGCGGCGCCCTGCGGCGCGGGCGTTTCCGTCACCGGCAGCAGCGGCTCGCCGCTGCGCCTGTCCAGCACATAGAGTTCGCCCTGTTTGGTCGGCTGCACCAGGGCCGGAACGGTTTGGCCTTTTATTGTCAAATCGACCAGGCTGGGCTGCGCCGGCACATCGTAGTCCCAAAGGTCATGGTGCACCGTCTGGAAATGCCAGCGCACCTTGCCGGTGGCCAGGTCCAGCGCCACGACCGACGACGAATAGCGCTCCACCGCCTCGCTGCGCTTGCCGCCCCACTGATCGGGCGGCTGGTTGCCCAGCGGCACATAGACCATGCCCAGTTTCTCATCCACGCTGGCGGGCGCCCAACTGTTGGGCGAGTTGGCGGTGTAGCTGGCATCGGCGGCAATGGGGGCGGTGGCATCCGGATTGCCGGAGTCCCAGTTCCACACCAGCGCGCCCGTATCGACATCGTAGGCCCTGATCACCCCGGAAGCTTCTTTGGTGGAAACATTGTCCAGCACCGTTCCGCCGACAATGAGCAGGGATGCCGTGACCACCACGGGCGAGGTCGAATAATACGAGCCCGGGTTGACGTTGGGCATATTGGCCCACAGATCGATCTGGCCGGCGCCCTTGCCAAAGCCCGTGCACACTTTGCCGCTTTCGGGATCGAGCGCGATGACGCGGCCGTCCGCGGTGGGCATGAAAAGCCGCGCCGGGCAATCGGCGGCGGCGGGGCCGCCGGCCGCGGCGATGGGCAGAGCGGGATCGCTCGACGGCGCGGATGCCGGGCCGGCAGCCGCCGCGCCGGTGCCGGTTTCTGCGGCCGGCCGCGGGCTGCCCCCGCCCGCGGCCTCATGATAGGAAAGCCCGCGGCAAGTCAGATGCTGCAGCGCGAGGCTGCCCTGCACTTTGGGATCGTAGCGCCAGATCTCCTTGCCGGTGGTGGCATCCAGCGCAATGACGGATTGATGCGGCGTGCAGAGAAAGAGCTTGTCGCCTATCTTCAGCGGCGTGACTTCGAACGTGGTTTCGACCGGATCGCCGGGGCCGCGCATATCGCCGGTCTTGAAGTGCCACGCGGCCTCCAGCTTGGCGACATTGTCGGGCGTGATCTGTGTCAGCGGCGAATAGCGCTGGCCGTAGCCGCTGCGCCCGTAGGCATGCCATTCGCCTGCCGGTATCGCCTGGCTTTCGGCGGCAAGTTGCGCACGCGCGGCGGGCAGCGCGCCTTCGATGCGCTGCGGCTCGGCAAACCATGAGGCGATGGCCGCCAGCAGGAACAAGCCCAGCGCCAGTGTCAGCGCCAGGCCGGCGCCGCGTACGGCCGACACTTGCGGCCCGGTCCCCGGGTAGGCCGGCTGGCGCCTGGTCAGGGAACGGGTGATCCAGGGCGTCAAAAGCGCCAGCCCCACCACGAACAGCACATCGCCGCGCGCCGCCAGCGGCCACCAATCCAGCCCGGCCTCCCACAGGCTCCAGGCCAGGGTGGCGACGACCAGCAGGGCGTACAAGTACAGTGCGGCGGGGCTGCGCTGCGCAAGCAGGGCGCTGCTTGCAAGCAGCGCTATGCCGGCGCAGAGGTAATACCAGGAGCCGCCCAGCGCTATGAGCCATCCTCCTCCGATGATCAAGGCCGCGCCAAAAATGGCGATGATGATAGCCGCTACGGTCAGAGCGGGGTGTCGCCGCGTGCTTTGCATGATCCCTCCCGGCTCAGGAACGATCACGCAGTTCGCTTACGCCTTCGCCCTGCGCGCAATGATTGCAGCAGAACATGCGGCCGTTTTCCTCCAGGCCGTGGCCTATGATGCGCACGCCGCAATGGGCGCAGACCGGCGCCAGCGTCTGGATGGCGCACTCAAAGCTGTCGAAGGTATACATTTTTCCATCTAGCGCCGTCATCTGAAATGACTTATCGTAATCGTTTCCGCAGTTGTCGCATCTCGCCATGGCCGTTCCCCTCGAATGAGTAAATAAGGCAAAGCCAGCAAGCGGCGTTCCTGAACCCCTATCCTGATCTGGAGCCAGCATGAAAATATTAATGGTTTTGACCTCGCACGGCCAATTGGGAAACACCGGTGAAAAAACAGGCTTCTGGCTTGAAGAGTTCGCCGCGCCCTACTACGTTTTCAAGGATGCCGGCGCGGACATCACGCTTGCCTCGCCGCGCGGCGGCCAGCCGCCGCTCGATCCCAAGAGCGTTGCGGCCGACGCGCAGACCGAAGCGACCCGGCGCTTAAAGGCCGACAAGGCCGCCCAGGCGGCTCTCGCCGGCACGCTGGAACTGTCGCGCGTTTCGGCCGCGGACTTCGACGCCGTGTTTTATCCCGGCGGACATGGCCCTTTGTGGGATCTGGCGCAGGATGCCGCGTCGATTTCCCTGATCAATGCCATGTTCGCCGCCGGCAAGCCCGTCGCTGCCGTCTGCCATGCGCCGGGCGTGCTGCGCCATGCCAGCACCCCGGACGGCGCGGCCCTGGTGCAGGGTAAAAAAGTCACGGGATTCAGCAACACGGAAGAAGAAGCCGTGGGCCTGGCCGGCGTAGTGCCCTTCCTGGTCGAGGATGTGCTGAAAAAGGATGGCGGGCTTTATTCCAGGGGCGACGACTGGCAAGCGCACGTGGTCACCGACGGCATATTGGTCACCGGCCAGAACCCCGCCTCTTCCGAGCCGGCCGCGCGCGCTTTGCTGGAGCTTCTCGCCCCGGCGCAATAGACGGCTTTTCCTGGCCGGGCCGGCCGCCCGGCGCGGGGCCGGCGCGTGCTATCCCCCATTGCGCGCCGGGTCGGGCGGCGTGTGGGCCAGGCCGGCATCGTCTTCCGGGACCACCTTGTCGACATCCACATCCTCGGCCGATGAAATATCTATCCTGTTTTCCACGGCGGCCCGCTCTCCGGTATTGCCCCGGTCGCTGTCGGCGTCCGGCGTGCCGGCCGGCATATCGCTGCCGGAATCCGAAGAGTCGCTGGGGCCCAGCGCCGCGTCGGTAAGGCCGGTCTTTATTTCAGTGGCCTCTTTGGCGAATTTGCGATCCTTTTCAGTAGCCATGGCGGCCTCCTGTGAGTTGGGTGAAAAGGGTGAATCAGCAATTTCCAGGCCCGGGCCCGCGCCGCAGGGCCCGGGCTGGCCTCACGGCGGAGCGAACCGGTAGAATTCGCGCAGCGCCTCGACGGCCTCCTGGGCGCTGTCGACCATGACGAACAGCTGCGCATCTTCCGCGGCAATCATGCCTTCTTCGATGAGGAAATCGAAATCCACCAGGCGCTGCCAGAACGGCCTGCTTACCAGCACGATGGGGATGCGCGGCATTTTGCGCGTCTGCACCAGCGTCAACACTTCGAACAGCTCATCGAGCGTGCCGAAGCCGCCGGGAAAAGCAACCAGCGCCCTGGCCCGCAGCAGGAAATGCATCTTGCGCAATGCGAAATAGTGGAAACGGAATGCCAGTTCCGGAGTGATGAAGGGGTTGGGGTACTGCTCGTGCGGCAAGGTGATATTCAGTCCTATCGAGCGCTCGCCGGCTTCGAAGGCGCCGCGGTTGGCCGCTTCCATGATGCCCGGCCCCCCGCCCGTCATCACCACGAGATCGCAGGGCCCTTCGTGCTCGAAACAGCGCGAGGCCATCTCCGCGAAGCGGCGCGCCTCTTCGTACCAATGCGATTGCTCGACGCGGCGCTTGGCCAGGGCCCAGGCGCGCTTGAGGCTCTGCTCATCCGGCTGCGCATGCATCTGCTCGCGGACCAGGGCCAGCGCCGCCTGCGCGTCCTCCGGCGACAGGATGCGCGCGCTGCCGAACACCACTATCGTGGCTTGCACGCCATGTTCGCGCAAGGCATGCTCGGCCTTGAGCAGCTCCAGCTGCATGCGCACCGGCCGCAGGTCCTCGCTGGCGAGAAACGCGATATCTTCCTGCGCCAAGGCATAAGCCTGGCCCTGCTGTATGGCTTCCTGCAGGGCGTGGCGCCGGTCGGCATCGGGAAAAACATTCTTCATGGCAAATTTCCAGACTCAAGGATGGCCCGCAGCGGTCCCGCGCGGGCGGTGCCGCCTCATGGGCGGCGCAAGGGTTTTTTGACGGGGGAGCCGGACATTTCATAGCCGGCCGGATAATGGATAAGATTGTGAAAGATCGAGGCGTGGTCGCCGAGGTTGCGGTAGCCGTGCGGGCGGTCGGCCGCGAAACGGACCGCGCTGCGTTCGGCCAAGGGCGCCCAGCGCCCATCCACCAGCAATTCCATCGCGCCGCTGATCACCACCACATGCTCAATGACTCCGGCGGCGTGCGGCTCGGACAGGCGCACGCCGCCCGGCGGCAAGGTAAGCTCCAGCAGCTCGAAGCCAAAATGCGCATCGTAGGGAAATAATGAGGTTACCAGCAAAGGATCCGCCGCGAGGCTCTTGCGCGGCGGCTTCCCGCCCTGGGACAGCGCGCCGTCGAGCAGATCGCCGGCCGGCGGTTCCAGGAAGGACGAAATGGACGCCTGGAAGCCGTGGGCGATTTTCCACAGCGTGGCGATAGTGGGGCTGGATTCCGCCCTTTCTATCTGGCCGAGCATGGCTTTGCTGACGCCGGTCTCCTGCGCGGCCTGCTCCAGGCTCCAGCCGCGCTGCTTGCGCAGGCTTTTCAGCGCTTGCGATAGATAGGCATTGGGTTCTTGCATGGCGATGTCGCGTGTCGGCAAAAAATAAGTCCTTGTTTCCGTATCGGAGCTTGTACGCTATAACGCACGATGCTAGCATAGCCCCCTATCGAGCGTTATAACGCACAAACGGCCAGCCGGGAAGATCGTCCATGGGCAACTATTTCAAGATTTCGCATATTTCCTCCGGCTTCATTGCCGTGCTGGTCGGCTACAGCAGCTCGGTGGCCATTGTCTTCCAGGCGGCCAACGCGGCCGGGGCCACGCCGGCCGAGCTGGCCTCATGGATGTGGGCGCTGGGCATAGGCATGGGCGCAAGCTGCATCGGCTTGTCGCTGCGCTACCGCAGCCCGGTGCTGACCGCCTGGTCGACGCCCGGCGCGGCGCTGCTGGTCACGGGGCTGTCGGGCCTGAACATGAGCCAGGCCATAGGCGCCTTCCTGTTTGCATCCTTGCTGATCACGATTTGCGGCGTTACAGGCTGGTTCCAGAGAATCATGCAGTACATTCCGCGCCATATCGCGGCCGCCATGCTGGCGGGCATCCTGGTCCGCTTCGGCATGGAGCTGTTCACCGCCATGCAGTCCCAATGGGTGCTGGTGGGCCTGATGTTTGCCGCCTTCCTGCTGGGCCGCGCATGGCTGCCCCGCTATACCGTGCCGCTGGCGCTGGCGGTGGGCGCGGCTTATGCGGGCATGCGGGGCCTGTTGCACCTGGAGGTCTTGAACTGGACGCCGGCAAAACCATTGCTGATGATGCCGGATTTCTCCCTTTCCGCGCTCGTGGGCGTAGGCATCCCTTTGTTCATCGTGACCATGACCTCGCAGAATGTGCCGGGGCTCGCGGTATTGCGCGCCAACGGCTATGAAACACCGGCCTCGCCCTTGATCAGCTGGACCGGCTTCACCGGCCTGCTGCTGGGCCCGTTTGGAGGATATTCTTTCAACCTCGCGGCCATCACCGCGGCCATTTGCATGAGCAAGGATGCCGATCCGGATCCGCGGAAACGCTATATGGCTTCGGTCTGGGCCGGCGCCTTCTATTTGACGACGGGCTGGTTCGGGGCGACAGTGGTCGGCCTGTTCACGGCCTTTCCCGCGGAGCTGGTGGCCGCTATCGCGGGGCTGGCCTTGCTGGGCACCATCGGGGCCAGCCTGGCCGGCGCGCTTGCCGATGAAACCGGGCGCGAGGCCGCCCTGGTGACCTTCCTGAGCACCGCATCGGGCTTGAGTTTCCTGGGCATAGGCAGCGCATTCTGGGGGCTGGTCCTGGGAATCGCCGTCCATTTGCTGGGCGCCGGCAAAAGAGCCCGGGCCCGCCATGCCGCGGCCGGCGCCAACCTGGAGCCTCGGCCCACCGCCACGACGAACGGCTAGCCGGCGCGCCCGGGCCGGTTCACCGGGCCACTTTGCGCACGGCTATGCCTTTTCTTTCGAGCGCCCGGCGTATGGCCTGGGCGAATACGACCGCGCCCGGCTGGTCGCCATGGATGCACAGGGTATCGGCGCGGACGACGATGTCCTCGCCCTGCACCGTCGCAACCCGGCCCTCGGCGACCATGCGCAGCACCTGCCGGATGGAGGCATCGACGTCGACGATCATGGCATGCGCCTGTTTGCGCGGCGTCAGCGAGCCGTCGCTCTGATAGGTGCGGTCGGCAAAGACCTCTTGGGCTACGTTCAGGCCGATATCGGCGGCGACGCTGGCCTGGACGCTGGAAGCCAGGGCGTAGAACACCAGCGAACGATCCACGTCATGGACGGCTTGCGCCACCGCCCGCGCCAGTTCGGGACTCCTGGCAGCCATGTTGTACAAGGCCCCATGGGCCTTGACATGATGCAGGCGGCCGCCCTGGCTGGCGGCGACGCCGGCCAGGGCGCCCACCTGCACGACCACCATGTCGTAGGCATCGTCGGGGCTGATGTCCATGCCGCGCCGCCCGAAACCGGCCAGGTCCGGCAGGCCCGGGTGCGCGCCCAGCGCCACGCCGTGCCTGATGGCCGCCGCGACAGTCTTGCGCATGACGCCGGGGTCGCCGGCATGGAAGCCACAGGCGATATTGGCCGAGCTGACGTGGGGCAGGATGGCTTCGTCCTGCCCCATTTCCCATGGGCCAAAGCTTTCGCCCATGTCGCAATTCAAGTCTATCGATAAGGTCATAGTGGGTTCGAAGAATTTGCTGATCGGATAAACGCCAGTTTATCGCCAAGACCGGCAAAGGCAAGCGAACCCCGCTCGTCGACATGGGGCCAGGCATCGGGCACTATGCCTGGCGGCCACCCCTTTTTTGCCGCCGGGCCGCCCCAAGGCAAAAAGCGCACCACGTTTGGGGATGAGCCCGGACACAAAACAGTCCCTGCGGACTGTTTTGTGCTTGGCGAATCCGAGCGGCATGCAGGCCGCGAGGTGGGCAGAGCCCGGACACAAAACAGTCCCTGCGGACTGTTTTGTGCCTGGCGAATCCGAGCGGCATGCAGTCCGCGAGGTGGGCAGAGCCCGGACACAGTTTTGTCAGGCCGACATATCGATCACGACGCGGCCCTGGATCTGGCCCTTGTGCATGCGCGCGAACACATCATTGATATTGTCGAGCTTTTCCGTCGCCACGGTGGCCTTGACCGAGCCGCGCGCCGCGAAGTCCAGGGCTTCCTGCATATCCAGGCGCGTGCCCACTATCGAACCGCGCACCGTTATGCCGCGCAGCACCATGTCGAAAATCGGCAGCGGGAAACTGCCCGGCGGCAAACCATTGAGCGAGATCGTGCCGCCGCGCCGCACCATGCCCAGCGCCTGCTGGAATGCCTTGGGCGACACCGCCGTGACCAGCGCGCCATGGGCGCCGCCGATTTCCTTTTGCAAATAGGCCGCGGCATCCGTCGTGGCGGCATTCACCGTCACGCTGGCGCCCAGCTTGCGGGCCAGCTCCAGCTTGTCGTCTTCCACGTCGACCGCGGCCACATTCAGGCCCATGGCCTTGGCGTACTGCACCGCCATATGGCCCAGCCCGCCTATGCCGGAAATCACCACCCAATCGCCCGGACGCGTGTCGGTCACCTTGAGGCCCTTGTAGACCGTGACTCCGGCGCAAAGCACCGGCGCGATGTCCACGAAACCGATGCCCGCCGGCAGGTGCCCCACGAAGTTCGGATCGGCCAGGGCATAATCGGCAAAGCCGCCGTTGACCGAATAGCCGGTATTGCTTTGCGCTTCGCATAGCGTTTCCCAGCCGCCCAGGCAATGCGTGCAATAGCCGCAGGCCGAATGCAGCCAGGGCACCCCGACGCGGTCGCCTTCCTTCACGTGCCGGACATTGCGGCCCGCCGCCGCGACGAAGCCGACGCCCTCGTGCCCCGGAATGAAGGGTGGATTCGGCTTGACCGGCCAGTCGCCCTCGGCGGCATGCAGGTCGGTGTGGCAAACGCCGGACGCCTCGATCTTGACAAGGATCTGGTTGTCGTCGGGTTCGGGGACCAACACCTCCTCGATGGTCAGTGGTTTGCCGAATTCCCGGACGACGGCTGCTTTCATTGTTTTTTTGGTCATGGCAATGGATTCCTGAGACTTAGAAAAAACCTAGGGCATTGGGGCTGTAGCTGACCAGCAGGCATTTGGTCTGCTGGTAGGCCGCAAGCGTCATCTTGTGGTTTTCGCGGCCTACGCCCGACTTCTTGTAGCCGCCGAACGCCGCATGGGCGGGGTACAAGTTATAGCAATTGGTCCACACGCGGCCCGCCTGCAGCTGGCGCCCGACGCGATAGGCGCGCGTGCCGTTGCGGGTCCATACGCCCGCGCCCAGGCCGTATTCGGTATCGTTGGCGATTTCGATGGCGTCGTCCTCATCCTTGAACGTCATAACCGAAGCCACCGGCCCGAAGATTTCTTCCTGGAAGACGCGCATGCTGTTGTCGCCGAAAAGCAGCGTGGGCTTGACGTAAAAGCCTTCGTTCAGCCCTTCCCCGGGCGCGTTGCGCGTGCCGCCGGTAAGGCATTTAGCCCCTTCGCCGCGGCCGATGTCGATGTAGGACAGGATCTTGTCCATCTGCACCTGCGACACCTGCGCCCCGACCATGGTCTTGGCGTCCAGCGGATGCCCCGTCTTGATGGCTTCGACCCGCTTGATGGCGCGTTCGATGAATTGATCGTATATCGATTCCTGGACCATCACGCGCGAGGGGCAGGTGCATACTTCGCCCTGGTTCAGGGCGAACATGGCCAGCCCCTCCAGGGCCTTGTCGAAGAAGGCATCGTCTTCGTCCATGACATCGGCGAAGAAGATATTGGGGCTTTTGCCGCCCAGCTCGACGGTGCTGGGGATGAGGTTTTCAGCGGCCGCATGCAGGATGTGCTTGCCGGTGGCCGTGGACCCGGTGAACGCCAGCTTGGCGATGCGTTTGCTGGTGGCCAGCGCCTGCCCGGCTTCTTTGCCGTAGCCATTGACGATATTGATGACGCCAGGGGGGAACAGGTCGCCGATGATTTCCATCAGCACCAGGACGGAGGCCGGAGTCTGCTCGGCGGGTTTGAGCACCACGCAATTGCCCGCCGCCAATGCCGGCGCCAGCTTCCAGATGGCCATCAGCAGAGGGAAATTCCAGGGAATGATCTGGCCCACCACGCCCAGCGGTTCGGCAAAGTGATATGCCACGGTATCGTTGTCCAGCTCGGAAATCCCGCCTTCCTGCGCGCGGATGCAGCCGGCGAAATACCGCAGGTGATCGATGGCCAGGGGCAGGTCGGCGGCCATGGTTTCGCGCAGGGGCTTGCCATTGTCGATGGATTCCGCCACCGCGAGGACCTTCAGGTTCTGCTCCATCTTGTCGGCCATGCGCAATAGCATGTTGGAGCGTTCCGTCACCGAGGTTGCGCCCCATTTTTTACGCGCGGCATGCGCCGCGTCCAGCGCCGCGTCGACGTCGGCCGCATCGGAGCGGGCCACCTCGCAGAAAACCTGGCCGGTGATGGGCGACAGGTTTTCGAAATAATTGCCCGCCACGGGGGCCACCCAGCGCCCGCCTATGTAGTTTTCATAGTGGCGCTTATAGGGGTATTCGACGTCGATGCCGAAATATTTCAGGTCGGTCAGATCCATTTCTTGTCTCCTTGAGGTTGGAATGGCGGCTACCGTCTTTAGCGGTCCGTCCTATGGAAGTCAAGCAATATGCGTGCCAGGCCATATGCCGCCGCGGCGAGGAAGCGGCGCGGCGGCATTCCCCCGCGGCGGGTTCCCATAAGCCTGCGACAGTGGCATAATCTGCTTGTAAAACAATAACTTGTCGCAAAATGCGACAGGCAGGGGCGGATAACGCGACAGCCGCACTGGCGCACAACGCAACACAGGAGACAGGCATGAACTCGCTCACGCCGCTGGCATCGCAAGGGCTGCTCGACAAGATCAAGGGGCTGCCGGCCACGTCTGTCCTGCGTTCCTGGGAGCGCTGCGCGGCGAACGGCTATGCCTTGCATGCCGACCCCAATCCCATGCTGCAGGCCGACCTGCAAGCCCGGCGCGAACAGCACGCCCGCATACTGCAGCTGGCGCAGCCCGAAATCGAAACCCTGGCGTCGCTGGTGGCCAGCGCCCGCAGCGTCGTCGTGCTCGCCGACGAGACCGGCGTCATCCTCCAGGAGGCGGGATGCACGGAATTCCTGCGCAAAGCCGAGCAAGTAGCGCTGCAGCCCGGAGTCAGCTGGGCCGAATCGCTGCGCGGCACCAACGCCATCGGCACCGCCCTCTTCGACGCCGCCGCCGTCAGGGTCCATGGCGAAGAACATTTTCTGGAATGCAACAGGGTGCTCAGCTGCCACGCAGCGCCCATCTTCTCGCCCCGCGGCAAGGTCATCGGCGTGCTGGACATTTCCAGCGAGGCGACGACCCTGCACGCCTACGCCATGGGGCTGGCGCAAATATGCGCCCGGCAAATCAGCAACCGCTATCTGGACCACACCGACGCCAGGCTGCACCGCCTGGTTTTCCAGCGGCAATCCTCGCTGCTGGACTCCGTCGAGCGCGCTATTCTGCTGCTGGAAGAAGACCGCATCGTGGGAGCCAACGAAGCCGCCCTGCACTTGCTGGGCGGCGACTGGAGCCTGCTGGATGCGCCTGTGCATGACTGGCTGGATGGCTGGGACCGCATGGGCGACAATCCCCGGCCCCTGCATACCCGCGGAGGCACGGCCCTGCTGGGAACGCTGCGGCCGGGCAAAGGCCCCGCAGCGGCCAGGCCGGCCAGCCTTGCCGCGCCCGACGGCGCCGCCACGCCCCGGCCCGCCAGGGCGCGACGCCTGCCGGCGGGCGCGCCGGGGCTGCCATCGCTGGCCGACGATCTGCAGCCCAGCATGCGGCACGCGCTAAGCGCCGTCAATGCCGGCCTGGCCATACTCCTGCAAGGCGAAACCGGCGCCGGCAAGGAAATCTTCGCCCGCCATCTGCACGCGCAAAGCCAGTGGCGCCAGGGCCCGTTCGTGGCCGTCAATTGCGGCGCCCTGCCCGAAAGCCTGGTGGAGTCCGAGCTGTTCGGCTACGAGGCCGGCGCTTTCACCGGAGCGCGGCGCGAAGGCTCGCGCGGCCGGCTGCGCGAAGCCCATGGCGGGGTCCTGTTCCTGGATGAAATCGGCGACATGCCGCTATTGCTGCAAACCCGCCTGCTGCGCGCGCTGCAGGAGCGCGAAGTGCAGCCGCTGGGCTCCGACAAGCGCATCCCGGTGGACTTCGGCCTGGTCAGCGCCACCAATCACGACCTGTCGTCCATGGTCGAAAACGGCGCGTTCCGCGCAGACCTGTACTATCGCCTGCAAGACTTCGATGTCCGTCTGCCGCCCCTGCGCGAGAGGCGCCGCCTGCGCGAGTTCCTGTGCCAGGAATTCAAGCGCGTCGGCGGCGCGGATTGCTCCATGATGCTGGCCGATTCGGCGCTCGAACAGCTCGCGGGCTATCACTGGCCCGGCAACTACCGCCAGTTGCACAGCCTGCTGCGCCGGCTGGTGGCGCTGCTGCCGCCAGGCAGCCTGATCCAGGCCGATGACCTGCCCGCTGAAATCCGCCCGGCCGGCGGCATTGCGCGGCCTGCGGCAAGTACTGAGTCCGCCGCAGCCGGCATAGTGCCCGCCGCAGCGGCTATGCCTTCCGCGGCGGGCGTCGCGCCGCCAGCGGCCGGCATAGCCGCCGCAAGCGCGCTGTGTCCCACCCTGCGCGACATCAGCGACCAGACCATAGAACGGGTCATCGCGGAATCCTCCCATAACATCAGCCTGGCGGCCCGCAAGCTGGGCGTGCACCGCAGCACCCTGTACCGCTACCTCGGACGCGCGTCGGCACGGCACGCTGCCCGCAGGCCGGACTAGCCGCCTCCGGGATTACGCGCCGCTGGCGCGATGCCGGCCTACCAGTTCCTGACCCACTCGGCGTAGCGGTCGATAAACAGCTTGAGCAAGGCGCGCCCGGTTTCCGTCACCTCTCCCGCGGGGTCGAACAACTTGTCGGCCTGGCTGAGATAGGTTTCGGGGTTGGCCATGCAATAAACATTCAGGCACATCAACGATTGGCGCAGATGGTGATTGGCGCCGAAGCCGCCCTGCAGCGACGGCGAGGCGCTGATCACGGCGCCGGGCTTGGCGTTCCAGATACTTTTCGAATAGGGCCTGGAACCGATATCGATGGCGTTCTTCATGGCGGCCGGCATCGAGCGGTTATGTTCCGGCGTGGCGAACAGCACGCCGTCCATGCTGGCTATCTTCTCGCGGAACTCGATATATGCCGCCGGCGAATCCGCATCGAAATCCTGGTTATATAGCGGCAGGTGGCCGATCTCGACGATCTCCAGGTTAAGGAATGCGGGCGCCATATCGATCAGCGCTTGCGCCACTTTCCTGTTGATGGAGTCTTTCCGCAGGCTGCCGACAATGACGGCGATGTTTTTGATGTCGTTCACAAATAGTCCTTTCTTGGTCAGAAAATACGCGCCGGCGCCCGCCAGGGGCAGGCGCCGCAAGCCATGAAGAAGCCTCCGGCCATTCTAGTGCGGATCGGAAAAAATAGCGGCGGCAAAAAAATAGCGGCAACCCGAAGGTTGCCGCCATCATACTGGTGCGCGGTGCCGGATCAGATGCCCGAGGCGCCTGTCCGGCCTGCGCTTACTGCCCTTCCAGGAAGCTTTTCAGCTTGTCGGCCCGGCTGGGGTGGCGCAGTTTGCGCAAGGCCTTGGCTTCTATTTGGCGGATGCGCTCGCGGGTGACGTCGAACTGCTTGCCGACTTCTTCCAGCGTCTGGTCGGTGCTCATTTCGATGCCGAAGCGCATGCGCAGCACCTTGGCTTCGCGCGGCGTCAGCGAATCGAGGACTTCCTTGACGACGTCGCGCATGGAGCCGTGCAGGGCCCATTCGGACGGCGACAAGGTGCCGGTGTCTTCGATGAAGTCGCCCAGATGGGAATCGTCATCGTCGCCGATAGGCGTTTCCATCGAGATCGGCTCCTTGGCGATCTTGAGGATTTTCCGGACCTTGTCTTCCGGCATGTCCATCTTTTGCGCCAAAGTGGCGGGATCGGGCTCGGCGCCGGTTTCCTGCAGGATCTGGCGATTGATGCGATTCATCTTGTTGATCGTTTCGATCATGTGCACCGGAATGCGGATGGTGCGGGCCTGGTCGGCGATCGAGCGCGTAATGGCCTGGCGTATCCACCACGTGGCGTAGGTGGAAAACTTATAGCCGCGGCGGTATTCGAACTTGTCGACCGCCTTCATCAGGCCGATATTGCCTTCCTGGATCAGGTCCAGGAACTGCAGGCCGCGATTGGTGTACTTCTTGGCGATGGAGATCACCAGGCGCAGGTTGGCTTCGGTCATTTCGCGCTTGGCCTTGCGGGCCTTGGCTTCGCCCGTCGCCATGCGCTTGTTGACGTCCTTGAGGTCTTTGAGCGGCAGCACGACGGCCGTTTGCAGGTCGATCAGCTTTTGCTGGATTTCCTGGACCGCCGGAATATGGCGTTCCAGCGTTTCGGAATAGGCATGCCCGCCGGCGACTTCGCCCAGCACCCATTCAAGATTGGTTTCATTGCCGGGGAAGGCCTTGATGAAATGGGCGCGCGGCATGCCGGCGCGGTCCACACAAGCGTGCAGGACGGCGCGTTCCAGCTTGCGCACTTCGCCGACCTGCTCGCGCAGGGTGTCGGCCAGCTTCTCGACCATCTTGGCCGTGAAGCGTATGCCCATGAGTTCGTTCAGGATGGCTTCCTGGGCCTGTATATATTCCTGGGCCTGATAGCCGTCGCGCTCGAACGCCTTGCGCATTTTGTCGAACCATACGCCTATGGTCTCGAATTTCTTGAGCGCCGTGGTGCGCAGGTATTCGAGCTGCTTGCTGCTCATGCCGCCCGCGGGCCCGTCTTCGTTTTCGTCGTTGTCGACGGAAACGCCGGCGCCGGCGTATTCTTCGCCTTCCTGGTCGATGAGGCCGTCGACGACCTCATCGATTTGCGCGGCGCCATCGCGCACGCGCTGCACATACTGCAGAATTTCGTTGACCGTGGTCGGGCAGGCGGCAATCGCCATGACCATGTGCTTGAGGCCGTCTTCGATGCGTTTGGCGATTTCGATTTCGCCTTCGCGGGTCAGCAGTTCGACCGTGCCCATTTCGCGCATATACATGCGCACCGGGTCGGTCGTGCGGCCGAAATCGGAATCGACGGTGGTCAGGGCGGCTTCGGCTTCGTCTTCGACGTCGTCGTCGCTGGTGGCCACCGGCGCGTTGTCGCTCATGAGCAGCGCGTCGGCATCGGGGGCCTGGTCGTAGACCGCGATCCCCATGTCGCTGAACGTGCTGATGATGCCATCGATGGCTTCGGCGTCGACCAGGTCGTCGGGCAAATGGTCGTTGATTTCGCCGTAAGTCAGGTAGCCGCGGTCCTTGCCCAGCTTGATCAGCACTTTCAGGCGATTGCGGCGGGCCTCTTGCTCTTCGGGCGTCATCTGGTTGCGCGCGGGCACGTCTTTGTCGCCCTTGGCGCGCTTGCCGCCGCGCTTGGGCAGCGGCTTGAGGTCGGGAATGACCTCGGCGTCGCCGGCATCATCGTCATTGAAGTCGGCGGCGTCGTTATTGGCGTTCTTGGCGGGACGGCCAGGGCGGCGGCCCGTAGGCACTGCCCGGGCCGCGGTCTTGCCCGCTTTCTTGGCTTCGGCGGCGCCTGCCTCGGCGACAGGAGCCTTCTTGGCCGCCGCCTTGGCGGGCGCGGCTTTCTTGGCTGCAGCCTTTTTTGCAGCAGAGGCCTCTGCCGTAACACCATCCCCGACCTTCACTGCCGTCTTGGCGGCACTTTTAGTGGCGCCAACAGTTTTAGCTTTTTTCACAGCTTCTTCAGCTGCCAGGGGGGTTTTACCAGTACTTTGGGTCATAGTCGCTTCCGTAGGCGCAAAAGCACTCGGTCAGCCATCGGCCAACGAGTGTTGCAGGGCAGAACTTACTTATCGCAAAGAATGGGCATGTGCCGCGGGTAACGCTGATGCCGACCATAGCAGCCCGTATAAAATAATCCTTGACGCGATTCGTTGCAAGGCAAAGGGGGCTAGCCGGTCTCAAACACCATTATTATGCAAATACATGCCTAGGCGTTGCGAAAACTCTCTATTTTACAGCACTCAACGCGAAGAAGCACTACTTAGCAGGGCAATTCGTCGCGTCAGTTCGTGATACCTCTTTCGGGAAACATCATCTTTCAAACCCGCCCCCACCAGCGCCAGCTGCTCGGCCTTGATGGCATCGAGCTCTATGCGCCGCATGGCATCGTGCCATTCAGCCTGCGGATCGGGCAGATCTTCCTGGGCCAACAGCTCCGGGCTGATCGAAGCCAGCACGCCTTCCAAGTCGGAACCGGGCTCGGCGGCCTGCAATAAAGCCCCCGCATGGCGGGCGCCGCTGGCATTGGCCAGGGCGATCAGGTCTCTTACCAAGACTAAATGGGGGCCATGTTCCAGAATTTCAAGCTGTTGATCACCCAGGCTGGAAACCAGTTCCGGATGGGCCAGCAACAGCCGCAGCAGCCGCTTGGCCATGGGCGTGACCGTGCGCGCCTTGCTGCCGCGCCCCGCCGCCGGCTTGTGCCGGGCGTAGGGCTCGGGCGCCTCATCGGCGCCATCGTAGGACCCATAGTCGTCCGGCTCGAACATGGGCGCATCCATGAAACCGGGAGGCTCCGCGTCGCCCCCGCCCGCCGCCGGCGCATCGGCCCGGGAGACCCCCGTCTTGCGGCCTCCCGGATCAGGCGGCGCCGGCGCGGGAACCTCCGCCAGCATCTGGCTGAGCTCTTCCGGCGTCAGCAATACCAGCTTGGCGAATTCGCGCTCTATCTGGACGCGCAGCGTCCCTTCCGGAAGCGCGACCAGCAGCGGCTTGGCCTCATGCACGCAGGCCGCGCGCCCTTCCGCCTCATGCATGGCATGATGGGAAGCAAGCTCGTCCAGCATGAAGCGCGACAATGGCATCGCTTCGGCCACCGTGGCCTTGAACGCTTCGGCGCCGTATTCCCGTATATACGAGTCGGGATCGTGCTCGGGCGGCAGAAACAGGAAGCGCATCGACACATCGTCGCGCACCAGCGGCAGGCAGGTGTTCAAGGCGCGCCAGGCGGCGCGCCGGCCCGCCTTGTCGCCGTCGAAGCTGAACACGATTTTATGGCTCGCGCGCAGCAGCTTCTGTATGTGCGACGGCGTCGTGGCGGTGCCCAGCGTGGCGACGGCGTTGGCCAGGCCGTGCTGCGCCAGCCCCACCACATCCATATAGCCTTCGACCACCAGCACATAGCCCTCGCTGCGTATGCCGGCCCGCCCTTCCCATAAGCCGTAAAGCTCGTGGCCCTTGGAAAACAGCGGGGTTTCAGGCGAATTCAGGTACTTGGGCTCGCCCTTGCCTATGATGCGCCCGCCGAAACCGATCAGATTCCCGCGCTGGTTGCGTATGGGAAACATGATGCGCTCGCGGAAGCGGTCGTAGCGCCGGCCGTCTTCGGCTTCGATGACCAGGCCCGACTCGACGAGCAGGGGGTCTTCGTAGAGGGGAAATACGGCGGACAGGCCGCGCCGGTCCGTGCCGGCCCAGCCCAGGCCGAACCTGGCGGCCGTCTCGCCGGACAGGCCGCGCTGCTTCAGATAATGGATGGCGCCCCGCGAACCCTTGAGCTCGCGCACGTAGTGCGCCTGGGCCATGTCCAGTATCTGCTGCTGGCGCGACACTTCTTCTTTGCGCGTCTTGTCGGCGGCGCGCTGCCTGGGGCTGCGCGGCTCTTCGGGCACGGTCATGCCGGCATTGGCCGCAAGGCTGCGAACCGCCTCGGGGAAACTGGCGCCGGTGTGTTCGATCAGGAAAGTGATGGCGCTGCCATGCGCCCCGCAACCGAAGCAGTGATAAAACTGCTTGCTGGGACTTACCGTGAAAGAGGGGCTTTTTTCGTTATGGAACGGGCACAGGCCAAGTAAATTGGCCCCGCCCTTGCGCAGCTGTACATATCGCCCGACGACGTCAACAACATCTACTCGGGCGAGGAGATCCTGAACAAATGATTCAGGTATCAATCAATACATACGCGGAGGCAGTTGTTGGCTGCGGATGCGTTTGTAGTGGCGCTTGACGGCCGCAGCATGCTTGCGTTTACGTTCTGCCGTGGGCTTTTCGTAAAATTCGCGCGCGCGCAGTTCAGTCAAGAGACCGATTTTCTCAATGGTGCGCTTGAAGCGGCGCAGTGCGGCTTCAAACGGCTCGTTTTCTTTCAGACGAACGATAGGCATGTAATCTTAAGCCTTGCAGGTTATAAATTAGTGGGTATTAACGACAACCTAAGAGTTTAGCACGAAAACCGCATTCGCGCGCCCTATCGGCCATCAGGCGGATGCCAGCCACGCACCGGGCGCGCCTGGCGGAAACTTAGTTGCGGACACCCTTGCGCACCCAGGCCTCGAGTTGATGGGGCCGTATGCTGTCGTAGTCCTCGAAAGGCTGGTGTATCCAGGGATTGGTCGGCAGCTTTTCCACGAAATAATCCGGTGTGGATTGCGAATGGCCCTTCCACCACAGCACGGCCGTCTTGAGCTCGGTAATGGCGGGAAACTGGGACAGGAGATGGTCGCGGACCCGGCCGAAAGTCAGGCCGGTATCGACCATGTCGTCGACCAGCAGAACGCGGCCATCCAGCGTGCCGCGGGTAATGGTGATGAACTGGGCGATATCGAGTTCGCCGCGCTGCGTGCCGGCGGCCTCGCGATAGCTGCTGGTGGCCAGAATGCCCAGCGGCACGTCGTAAATGCGCGACAACACATCGCCGACGCGGACGCCGCCGCGCGCCAGGCACAAGATTTTGTCGAAATGCCAGCCCGATTCGTGAACCGTCAAGGCCAGGCGCTCGATCAGCGCATGGTATTGATCCCAGCTGACCCAATGGTCGCGGTCGGTGCTTGGATTGTTCATAAGGCGATGGTTCCCCCGGGCTACTGTTGAAAGCCCATAATGATAAACCGGCAGCCGGCGGGCGAAAAGCCGGAATTGGAAAAACTCCGGATTCATTGATGAATACGGAGTTTCTGTTGCCGCCGGGCCGCGTGCAGGCCGCGAGGCGGATGGCAAGCCGCGCAAGCGGTGAAGCGTGGGGGCTTTTTTGTTTCACGATGACTCCAGCCCGGTACTTCGCTGGACTACGCCAAGGCCCGATACAGCAGGTTTATCAATAACTTGGGCGAGTTCAACATATGCCGGTGCTTTCCGAAACTCGACCGACATTGCCAATTCGGATAAGACTTCTCGGCCCGTACCTTGTTGCTGCGCGCAGCGGGATGTTGCCAATGGCCGACTGCAGCGACGACAAGGGCCTGTTCAGTGTCCTCCTGTGCAGGGCCAACCCGGAGCCGTCCGCTCCATGACGGGCTAGCCGTCGCCTATCCTTAATTCCGGCTCCTCGGCGCAAATCGCAGCGAGGAAATCGATGAATTGCCTCACCCGGGAGGGCATGCGCCGTCCGGCAACGGTAACAGCGTTGATCGGAAAGGGCGGCGGCGCATGCTGCTCCAAAATACGTACAACCTCGCCGGAGGCCAGCACATCCGTGAACAACCAACTCGCGTGTTGGGCGATGCCGAGTCCCGCGAGGACCGCGCCGCGGACATGCTCGGCGTCGTTCGTGCGGAACGCTCCTCCACCGTCGACCGTGACCTGCCGGCCATCTACATGGAAATCCCACCCGATGATATCTCTCTGGTAGACATAGCTGATACGCTGGTGGGTGCGTAGTTCGTCTAACGTTTGCGGCGTACCGTATTGGGCAATATAGCCGGCGGAGGCTAGGGTTATCATCCGCATGTCGCCGATGCGTCGGGCGACGAGTGCTGAATCCGAAAGCCGGCCGATACGGATCGCGACGTCTATTCTCTCCTCGATCAGGTCAACGTGCCGCCCGGAGACTTCCATCTCGATCGCGACGTCAGGGAAACGGTTCCTAAATTCCGCTAGCCGGGGAATCACGAACATCCTCCCGAATGCTGGCGAGAGGGTCACGCGAACCAGCCCCGAGGGGGCCGACTGCCCTTCAAGGACTCTCTCTTCGACGAAGTCGAGATCCTGAAGAATACGGACGATGGCCTCGTAATAATCCTGTCCTGCGGGCGTCACGGCCAGGGCACGCGAATTTCTCGCGAGGAGTTGCGTCCCTAGCCGCGCTTCGAGCGCAGCGAGCTGTTTGCTGACTGTCGGTTGCGTGACGTTCAGGTCCCGCGCTGCCTGCGAAAAGCTTCCGCTTTCGACGACGCGCACGAACATCCGCATTGCGTCTAATTTATCCACCACTTTCATTCCGTAGAAGAACAGAAGACATACATGTACCACTTCGCGACATCGACATGTCGCTCCTTGAGCGCTCACAGTACATTACCTATTGCCCTTACAACGGTGAAGAAAACGACTACAGCATAACGGTCCTCGGAGAGTCCGGGCTGACCAGCACCTGGACCTGCGAGACACCCTTCGTAGCGGTTGGCAACACCTCCGGCTGTCTTGCTTTTTATCCGACTGGGTGTCGATCGAGCTTACTGACCAAGCCACAACCCACCACGCACGCAATATATCGATCAATTCCAATACAGAATAGATGGTATTCGGTAAGTGTCAATATCATTCTCAGGAGAAATATGAGAATCTTCGTTCGACCGCCCGGTCATGGGCCTCCAACTGAAAGGAATAGTTATGACGATCAAGATTTACGGCGATCCCGGCTCGGGCAGCTTGCGTCGCGTGACCACCGCCGCGAAGATCATGGGCATTGAAATTGAGCGCGTGAACGTCGATCTGTTTAAGGGCGAAAGCCAGACCGACGAGTTCAAATCACGTCTCAATCCCCACGGTTTGACGCCGGTTCTGGAAGATGGCGATTTCATTCTCTATGAGGCCGCCGCGATCAATCTTTATCTGGCTAACAAGGTAGACTCGCTGCTGGTCGGAACCACGGAGAAAGATCGCTTTCAGGTCCTTCAGTGGATGTTCTGGTCGGGCGAGCAATGGCGCATCTTCGCAACCACCCTCTTCGATGAGCGGGTCGGGAAGACGGTCATGGGCCTATCGAAGAACGAACCGGTGATCGCGTTCGCCGAGGGCAAGTTTCGCGCCGCAGCGAAGGTGCTCAACCAGCATCTTGAAGGCCGCAAGTTCATGGTTGGCCAAGCTCTGACCCTTGCTGATTTCGATATTGCGGGGCCCTTCTCCCAGATCGATCGTTCAAAGCCTCCCCTCCGGGACTATCCGAACCTCATGGCCTGGCACGACAATCTCCTCCAGTCGGTCCCCGAGTGGGCGGAGACGAAGGCCGAGGTCGACAACCGCATGGACAGCTTCCTGGAGAGCGTCGGCGTGAAGTTGTGAGCTTCAGGCTTTCCGTCTGGCCAGCGCGCCCCGGCCCAATCCTGCGCGAACACATCGCCGGAACCCCCGCGAAGCATATCCCCAAAGTCACAGAAATCGCATTTCACCTAACGAAGGAGATTCTTATGTCGCAAGCCCTCCATGGGAAAACCGCGCTCGTCACAGGAGGATCGCGCGGTATCGGTCGGGCAATCGCTGAACGGCTCGCGGCCGACGGCGCGACCGTCGCGATCACATACAACGCCAGCCGCGCGGGCGCCGAGGAAGCGGTCGCGGCCATGGGGAAGGCGGGCGGCGCCGCGTTTGCGCTGCAGGCGGACCTCCTCGACGCCGGGTCTATCCCGGCCTTGTTCGACGAGCTCGATCGCGAGCTTGCTGAACGGACAGGCGGCAAGGCGCTCGACATTCTGGTCAACAATGCAGGCAATCCGGGTTGGGCGGGTCTTTCCGATGCGACGCCGGACGCCTGGGACGCCATCGTCGCCGTGCACGCCCGAGCGCCTTTCTTCATGGTCCAGTCGGCGCTGAGCCGTCTCTCCGATGGAGGACGCATCATCAACCTCTCGTCGGGTCTTTCCACCCGTCCGCAACCGGCGGCGGCGATCTATTCCGCGGCCAAGGCGGCCATCAACACCCTGACCCATGCGCTCGCCATGGAGCTTGGATCGCGCGGGATCACGGTGAACGCCGTGGCGCCGGGTTGGACGCGGACAGACATGAACGCCGCCGTCCGTGAGAACGCTGATATGGTGAAGGGCATCGAAGCCGACACCGCACTGGGACGCTTCGGAGAACCCTCGGACATCGCCGCGGTCGCGGCCTTCCTGGCTTCGGACGACGGTCGTTGGGTGACCGGCCAGGTGATCGAAGCGAGCGGCGGCTACAGGCTCTGACCTCGCCGGGATCGTCTAACCCTCCGGAGGACCATGTCATGGATATCGGAATCATAGGGGCCGGGCTCATTGGCGGTACACTGACGCGCCGGTTGTCGAAGTTGGGCCACAAGGTTTTCATCGCCAATTCGCGCGGACCGGCTTCGCTCGCGGAACTTGCCGCCGAGAGCGGCGCCACGGCGGTAACCGTCCATGAGGCAGCCCGCAGCGGCGAAATCGTCTTCGTCACGATACCAGTGTGCAGGATTCCGGATTTGCCGAGGGACCTCTTCGACGGCGTCAGTCCCGATATCGTCGTCGTAGACACCGGAAACTATTATCCCCAAGAGCGCGACGGCCGGATCGATGCGATCGAAGAGGGGATGTCCGAAAGCCGTTGGGTGGCAAATCAACTTGGACGGCCAGTGTTGAAGGCCCTCAACACCTTGCACTGGCGCAGTCTTCTTGATGAGGGCAAACCAGCGGGCGCGCCCGGCCGTATCGCATTACCGGTCTCCGGCGACGATGAGGCCCACAAAGCAAAGGCCATGCGCCTCTTCGACGAGCTCGGATTTGACGGTATCGACGCTGGCCGGCTTGACGAGTCCTGGGGGCAACAGCCTGGCACACCGGTGTATGCCGCCAATCTCGATGCAGAAGGCGTCCGTAGAGCGCTTTCCATAGCGAGCCCCGAGCGAAAGCCGGAACTTCGCGCAGCACCGAACAGCAGCATTGGGAAGCCTGTTTAGGCGCGCGACAGCGTGAAGGCGGCGGCTAATGGCTTCCATGGCCAGATGCGCGTCGCGCTGTCAGACGGCATCGTGGCAGAAGCGGGTTGGACCGATGCATGGTCATGCACGCAGCGCGGCCACTGGGCCGTCATCGACCGCAACATCATCCCGATCATGGGCCGGATGAAGGTGCAGGACGTGAAGCGACCGGACATCGCGGCGCAAACTTTTCTTCATACAGCTTGCCGAGCCAATCAATAAACACACGAACTCGCGGTGACAACTGACGCTGCGACGGGTACAGGGCTGCCAGTGGCAAATTGGGACTGTCCCAAGCTCCAAGCACTTCAACCAATCGTCCAGCACGAAGCTCGTCTTCGACGTGAAAGCGCGGAAGCTGAATCAGGCCACAGCCGCGCAGCGCACAGGCAACATAATTTTCCGCATCGTTGACCGACATCCATCCGTCAAGCACGAACTCCTTGACCCGGCCATCGATCAGTAACTCCAACGGGTAGCTCACAGCGCCGCTGCTGGCAAAGAACTTCACCACCTGATGCGCCGAGAGTTCGTCTGGGTGACGGGGGGTTCCGAAGTAGGCGAGGTAGTCCGGGCTGGCGCAGACAACTTGCGGCATGACGGCCAAGCGCCGGGCGACCAAAGAAGAATCGTGAGGGTTCCCTGCCCGGATGACGCAATCGACGCCCTCTCGAACAAGATCGACCAACCTGTCTCCACTGCTCACGACCAGCTCGATGCCCGGATAGCGTGCCCGGAAATCGTCAATTCTGGGCAAGACGATTTTCGTTGCGTGTGTCCCGTGCATATCTATTCGCAGCACTCCTCGTGGGTTCGATGCGACGTGCTGCAACGATGACTCGGCATCGTCGAGTTCACTGAGCACATGCACGCACCGCTCGTAGAACGCCTGTCCGTCGAGTGTCGGGCGCACGTGGCGCGTTGTGCGCTCCAGCAGCCGAGTACCTAGCCTGGCCTCCATCTCTTTGATGGCATGTGTGGCAGTCGCCCGAGGAATTTCGAGCACGGCTGCAGCGCGGCTAAAGCTGCTCATTTCCACGATGCGGACGAAAAGCCGGAGGGAGTCGAAACGATCCATGGTCAGTATAGTTGTTCCATGTTGAATTCTATTGCCAATATATGACGCTTTATTGTCCAGCTAAAAACAATAATAATCCACTCCATGGTCATGCGCCTTACATAGAGGGAGAGCTTTCATGAGCGAAATCAACGAAAAAGTAGCAATCGTGACGGGCGGTTCGCGGGGCATAGGCAGCGCAATCGCCATTCGTCTCGCCGCTGACGGTTTTACCGTCGTCGTCAACTACGCCAAGAATGCGGCGAAGGCGCAGGAATCTATCGCCGCGATCGAATCTGCTGGGGGCAAAGCGGTCGCCATTCAAGGCGACGTGAGCGATCCCGATGACGTGGCAATGCTGTTTGCAGAGACGAAGCGCAAGTTCGGCCACATCGATGTGGTGGTGCATTGCGCGGGCATCATGCCCATGGCGCCAATCGCCCCGCGAGGCTTGGCCGACTTCGACAAGGTGATCTCCACCAATCTGCGAGGCGCGTTCCTGGTGCTCGCCGAAGCCGCCGTGAACGTCGGCAAGGGCGGCCGCATCGTCGCGCTGTCGACCAGCGTGATTGCCAAGTCCTTCCCCAACTATGGCCCGTACATCGCGTCCAAAGCCGGGGTAGAGGGCCTGGTGCGTGTACTGGCCAACGAACTCCGTGGCCGCGACATCACCGTCAATGCGGTCGCGCCGGGACCGGTCGGCACTGAATTGTTCCTTGATGGCAAAACACTGGAGCAAATCGACCAGATCGCCAAAGTGGCGCCGCTTGAGCGCCTGGGAACGCCGGAAGACATCGCACGGGTAGTGGCATTTCTGGCCGGCCCCGATGGTGCGTGGGTCCATGCGCAAGTGCTGCGCGCTAATGGCGGCTTCGCTTGAACACCAACTTGCGGAGAGACCCATGAGCCAAGCCATTCTGACCACCGGCGCGTCCAGCGGGTTGGGCGCGATGAGTGCCCGAGCACTTGCCGATGCCGCCGTCCAGCAGGTCGTTGCCGAGCAGGGACGCTTGGATGTGGTGATGCACAATGCCGGGCACATGGTGTTCGATGCCGCAGAGGCTTCACCCCCGAGCAATACGCCCAGCTCTATGACGTCGACGTGCTTGGCACACAGCAGGTCGACCGTGCCGCGCTTCCGCAGTTGCGCAAGCAAGGCAGAGAGGCGTCCAGCATTCTTGACCTCTCCTCGTCTCTTCAATCCCGCTTCACAACCAATGGAGTCAATTTATGCCATTTGCAAACTACAAATTCCCGGAAGGGATCCTGGACCATGCCCGCAAAGAGGAGATCATTCATCGCACCACGGCGATGTTCGTCGAGTACTTCGGCGAGAAAGTCCGTCCATTCACCATGGTCCTTGTCGAGGAGGTCGCAGACGGCGGCTGGGGCCGCGCCGACGAGACGCTGACGCTCGAAAAAATGGGATTGCCTCCAAAAGGGAAGTAACCCACCCGGATGCCGGAGGCGCGTCGATCCAGCGCACAGTGTTGGAGCGATGCGGCCTCGGTAGTGTCGATGAACAACACTGCCGAAGGTATTCCATGAAGAATTCAAAAATATCGATGCACTCCCTTTCCAATGAACGATTTCTACGCGACGTTGCCAGCGATGTCGGCTGAGGCGAATCCTACGCATCGGACTCTCGTTTGAGCATCCGTCAAAGGGTGAAGTATGGAACCGGATCATCCTGCCCGACACGTCCTCGCTGACGCTCGACAAGCTCGTGGACTCCGATCCGGCCGGCTACGCCGGGCTGGAGGATGACGTGGATTGGCATTGGGCTCGTATCTTCGCCGTCGCGGCGCCGGCCACGCTGCTGGCGTCGGCGCCGAGTTGGCCGCGGCGGAGAACCGCCAGGACGGCAATCGCATCGTCATCGCCGGGCGAGACAGCGCGCAGGACAGCATCAATCAGGTCGGCCAGGAGATAACCCGGCGCAACATGAACATTCAGCCGACGCTGACCGGGCGGCCGGGCCTGCAGGTGCGAATCATCATCAACCGCGATCTGGTGCTGCGGCCCTACCAGCCGCTGTTCTTCAATCGAGGAGCTTCGCAATGAGTACGAGCAAGAGGCTGCGGCTCGGGCCGCTGCCCAAGACCGAAAGCATCAAACTGACTTTTGCCTCCCCGGCCAGCCTGAAAGCCGACCTGGACCGCTACGCCGCGCTGCATGCAGGCCGCGAGGTGAACAACCTGGGCTATCCCTTGAAAGGATGGCGCAGCACGATGGTTTCCAGGCGGTCGGGACCTGTCGAAACCATGTCGATGGCGACATCGCAGACTTCGGCGATGCGCTCCAGGTAGCGGCGCGCATTGACCGGCAGCTTGTCGTATTCGGTCACGCCGACGGTGGATTCGCTCCAGCCCGCCATTTCTTCCAGGACGGGCTCGGCTTCGGCCGCGGCGTGCGCGCCATAGGGCAGCACGTCGAGGAATTCGCCTTTGTAGCGATAGCCCACGCCGATCTTGATCTGCTCGACGCCATCGAGCACGTCGAGCTTGGTGATGCACAGCCCGGAGATGCCGTTGATCATGACCGAGCGCTTCATGGCGGCGCCGTCGAACCAGCCGCAACGGCGCGGACGCCCCGTGACCGAGCCGAATTCCTTGCCGACCGTGGCCAGCCGCGCCCCGGTGTCGTCGAGCAATTCGGTGGGGAATGGGCCCGAACCGACACGCGTGGTGTAGGCCTTGGCAATGCCCAGCACGTAATCGAGCGACTGGGGCCCGACGCCGGCGCCGGCGGATGCCGCGCCCGCCACGCAATTGCTGCTGGTGACAAAAGGATAAGTGCCGTGGTCGATATCGAGCAAAGCGCCCTGCGCCCCTTCGAACAGCAGCTTGTGCCCGGTCTTCTGGGCGATATGCAGGTTGCTGGACACGTCGGCCACCATGGGCTTGAGCTCTGGCGCCAGGGCCATCGCCTGGTCGCGCACTTCGTCGGCCGAAACCGCATTGCCGCCCAGGTAGCGGGTCAGCACAAAGTTGTGGAAATCCAGGACTTCGGCGAGCTTTTCATCGAAAATGGCCGGATCGTAGAGGTCCTGCACACGCAAGGCGCGGCGGGCGACCTTGTCTTCGTAGGCGGGGCCGATGCCGCGGCCCGTCGTGCCGATCTTGCCTTCGCCCTTGCGCGCTTCGCGCGCCTGGTCGACGGCGATATGATAGGGCAGGATCAGCGGGCAGGCCGGCGATACCTGCAGGCGTGAACGCACGTCCAGCCCCGCCAGTTCCAGTTCGGCGATTTCCTTGAGCAGCGCTTCGGGAGACAGCACGACGCCATTGCCGATATAGCAGATGACGTGGGAATGCATGATGCCGGACGGGATCAGGCGAAGAATGGTTTTCTTGCCATTGATCCAGAGCGTATGCCCCGCATTGTGACCGCCCTGGAAACGCACCACGCCCTGGGCCGACTCGGCCAGCCAGTCCACGATCTTTCCCTTGCCTTCGTCACCCCACTGGGTGCCGATCACTACAATATTCTTGCTCATGTTACGTATCAAAAAAGTTTCGGCCCGGGACCCAAGGCCAAAGCAGGTTTAAACCATGCGATACAGCTATCCGACCGCGCGGACTACTGGACCGCCCTTACCTTCCATGCACCGTTATCCAGAACCAGTTCCCGATCAACGGTAAATTCGTCCAGGCGATGCGGCTGCCCCGGCAGAACCTGCACAACGATCTCGCCGGCGTCGCGCAGTTCGCGCAAGGCGGCGACCAGGGCCGCCTCTGTGCCCCATGGGGCGCGTATGGCTTTGGCGACTTGCGCCGGCGGCAGGCCGGAGGACAGCTTGCGCAGATCCAGGCTGAAGCCGGTGGCGGGCCGCGAACGGCCGAAGGCCTTGGCCACGCCGTCATAGCGCCCGCCCTTGACCAGCGCGTCGTGCCAGCCTTCGGCATAAATGGAAAAAACCACGCCGGAATGGTAGCCATAGCCGCTGCCCATATCGGCCAGGTCTATGCTGAACTCGTGCGCGGGCAAGGCGCGGACCAGGGTTTCGAGGTCATCCAGCCCGGCGAGCAGCGCCGGCAAGGCCGGCAGCGCCTGGCGGGCCTTGGCGATGACTTCGGTGCCGCCGTACAGCGAGGCCAGGTCCAGCAGGGCCCGCACCGTGGCCGGCCGTATGCCTGGCACACTGTCGCCCAGCGCCGCCAAAGCGGGCACATCCTTGGTGCTGAGCAGTTCGGAGATATCGTCGGCGGCCCCGGCCAGCGCGGGGTCGGAGTCTATCACCGCCCTGACCACGCCCGGATGGTTCAGGTCCAGGCGGGCTTTCCTGACGCCGGCCCGCTTGACGCTTTCCAGCGCCAGTTCGAGGATTTCGATATCGGCTTCAACCCCGGCGTGGCCGAATATCTCGGCGCCTATCTGCAGCAGCTCGCGATCGGACAGCAAGCCGGCCGGCCGCGCGTGCAATACCGAACCACAGTAACACAAACGGGTCACGCCTTCGCGATTGAGCAAATGGGCATCGATGCGCGACACCTGCGGCGTGATGTCGGCGCGCACGCCCAGCGTGCGCCCGGAAAGCTGGTCGACCAGCTTGAAGGTGCGCAGATTGAGCGCGCCGCCGGTTCCGGAAAGCAGCGAATCAATGTATTCGACCAAGGGCGGAGCGACGAGCTCGAAGCCGTACGTGCGATACAGGTCCAGCAAATTGCGCCGCAGCTCTTCGATGCGGCGCGCCTCGGCGGGCAGAATATCGGCCAGACTTTCTGGCAACAACCAATTGGACATCATGCGGCCCTGAAAAATACCATTGCAAAAGGCACTGCCAAACAAAAAGCGACCTGGGGCGTAAGCCCGCCAAGTCGCTTGCGGTAAAAAGTTAAACAAAACTTACGCGATAGTATAAACGATAGAATCGAATAAGGAAACCGGGCGGCCGCCGGCCCGGCCCGCGGCACAGCCGCCGCGGGCCGGCTGAACGGGACCGCGGGGCGGGAACCTTACGGCGTGGCCGGCTTGGCCCCGTCCGGTGAATTCCAGAACTTGAAGAAGTCGGATTTCGGGCTCAGGACCAGGGTGTCGTTGGAGCCGGAGAACGCCGCGCGATAGCCTTCCAGACTCTTGTACAGGCCGTAGAACTCGGGGTTCTTGCCATAGGCTTCGGAATAAAGGGCCGCGGCCGTCGCGTCGCCCTGGCCCTTGATGCCCTGGGCTTGAGCATAGGCCTTGGCCAGCAATTCCTGGCGCTGGCGGTCCGCCTGCGCACGGATGCGTTCGCTGTCGGCGGCGCCGGTGGCGCGCAGGCGGTTGGCTTCCTGCTTGCGCTCGGCTTCCATGCGGCGGTACACCGATTCGGAAATTTCAGGCGCGAAGTCGATGCGGCGCAGGCGGACATCCAGCACCTGCACGCCCAGGGGCTTGGCGCGGGCCTCGACCGTGGTCAGGACTTCCCTCATGATGGTGTCGCGCTCGTTGGAGACGACTTCCTTGACGGTGCGCACGTTGACCGAGGCGTTCAGCGCATCGCGGATCTGGGCCTGCAGGCGTTCGACCGCGGCGCGGTCGTTGGCGCCGAAGGTGACGTAGAACAGGCGCGGATCGGCAATGCGCCACTTCACGAAAGAATCGATCAGCAGGTTTTTCTTCTCGGCCGTCTGTATGCGTTCCGGATCGTTGGTTTCTATGGTCTGCAGGCGCTTGTCGAGGCGCACCACGTTTTCGAAAGGCGGCGGGAACTTGAAATACAGGCCGGGTTCGGTGATGGTGTTGCGCACCTCGCCCAGGGTGAAGACCAGGACCGCGTCGCGTTCGCGCACCACGAACACGCAGGAAGAAAGTATCGCCAGGACTATGACCAGGCCGACTAAAGCGGGGAAAAAACGTTGCATCATGGCCTCCTAGCGTGAATACGGATTCGTCAACAGCGAGTTCCTGGCGGAAGCGCTGGTGTCGGGCGTACGGGGTTTGGCAGGAGTGCTGGCCGCTTTGGGCGGCTGCGCGGCGGCGGCGGCCGCCGCGGCGGTGTTTTCGGGCGAACTGCTGGAGCTGGCGCGTGCGCCGGCCGCTTGATGCATGATTTTATCCAGAGGCAGATACAACATGTTATTGCTGGCTTGCGAGTCGATCATGACTTTGCTGCTGTTTTCAAGGATTTCCTGCATGGTCGACAAATACAGGCGCTCGCGGGTAATGTCGGGCGCCTTGGCGAATTCGCTCTCGACACTGGTGAAGCGCGAGGTATCGCCCTGCGCGTCGCCGATCACCGTGGCGCGGTAGCCTTCGGCTTCCTGGACCATGCGGGCCACCTGGCCCTGCGCTTCGGGCAAGACCTTGTTGGAATAGGCGTTGCCTTCGTTGATCTGGCGTTCGCGGTCCTGGCCGGCCTTGACGGCATCGTCGAAAGCCGCCTGGACCTGTTCGGGCGGCTGCACGTTCTGGATGGCCACGGTGCTGATCTGGATGCCGGTCTGGTAGCGGTTCAGAATGTTTTGCGCCAGCTTCTGCACTTCGGTGGCCACTTCGGTGCGGCCGGAGTACAGCACGAAGTCCATGGGCTTCTTGCCAACGATCTCGCGCATGGCGGTTTCGGCCGCCTGGCGCACGGACTCGTCCGGCTGGCTGGTCTTGAACAGGTAATCGGGCGCCCCGGTCGACATCAGGCGGTACTGCACCACGAACTGCAGGTCGACGATGTTCTCGTCGGTGGTCAGCATGAGCGATTCGGGCAGCACCTTGTTGCGGGCCGTGCCGCGGTAGCCAACCTCGAAGGTGCGCAGTTGCGAAATATTCACCATCTGGTGGTTTTCTATGGGATAGGGAAGACGCCATTGCAAGCCGGGAGGCAAAGTCTTGGTGTACTTGCCGAACTTGGTCACCACGGCGACCTGGCCTTCCTGGACGATAAGGAAGCCGCTGGCCAGCCACAGGCCTATGACAATGACGACGATGATGCCGACCAGCTTGGGCGAGCCTTTGGGCAGCTGTGGCAAGCCGCCGCTGCCCGAGCCATTGTCGCCGCCGCCGCCGAACTTGTTGCCGCCGCGCTTGGGCTTGCGCCCGAACAGGGAGCCGAGACGGCTGTTGAAATCGCGCCAGACCTCATCGAGGTCGGGAGGACCGTCGCCCTTGGGCCGACGGGGAGGTTCAGAGCCGTTATTGTTGCCACGGCCCCAGCCAGGATCATTCAGATTAAACATTTTCGATATTTGACGCATTATTTCCCGCGATTTGACCTGATTCGACAATTGCCCCACGCAAACCATCTAAACCGGCGCGCTTCAGAGCGCTCACAAAAACTCGTGCAATCGTACCATGTTCGTTGCGCTCCACCCTCGGCTCGTACCCGGCTTCGTCTATTTTGTTATAGACGAGTATCCGCGGAATTTCGTGGGCGCCGATATCGACCAGCACCTTGTCGACTTCGGCGATCTGTTCGTCGCGCTGCGGGCTGGACGCGTCCACCACGTGCAGCAGCAGGTCGGCCTGCACGGTTTCCTCGAGGGTGGCGCGGAAGGCGGCGATCAGCGTAGGGGGCAGATCCCGTATGAAACCCACCGTATCCGATATGACCACCTGCCCCGCCCCTTCGATCCAGATGCGGCGCGTGGTCGTATCCAGGGTGGCGAACAACTGGTCGGCGGCATAGGCGCCGGCCCGCGTGAGCGAATTGAACAAGGTGGATTTGCCGGCGTTGGTATAGCCGACCAGGGACACCGACAAAATGCTGCCGCGCGAACGCGAACGCCGCTGTGTCGTGCGCTGGCGCTGCACCTTTTCCAGGCGTTCCTTGAGCAGGCGCACCTTGTCGCCTATGATGCGGCGGTCCATTTCCAGCTGGGCCTCGCCCGGCCCGCGCATGCCGATGCCGCCGCGCTGGCGCTCCAGGTGGGACCACATTCGGGTCAGGCGCGTCGACAGGTGCTGCAGCTGGGCCAGTTCAACCTGCAGCTTGCCTTCATGGCTTTTGGCGCGTAGCGCAAAAATGTCCAGGATCAGGGCGACACGATCCACCACGCGGCGGTTGAAGCCTTTTTCAAGGTTGCGCTGCTGGCCCGGCGTCAGCGGCTGGTCGAACAGGACGATTTCGGCGTCGGCCTCGTCGGCCACCAGCACGGCCTCGTCCAGCTTGCCCGTGCCGATGAACAGGGCGGCATCCGGGCGGGCGCGGCGCGCCACCACCGTTCCGACGATCTGCGCCCCGGCGCCTTTGGCCAGCATGAGGAATTCGTCGGCATGGGCCTGGTAATCAGGCTTGCCGAGGTCCACGTTGATGATCAGGGCCCTCATGACGAGGCCCCAAACGAAAGACCCGCCGGCACGAGGCACACGGCGGGTGTTTCGCGAACAGGATGAAGCGCAAGATTACTCAGAAGGCTCATCCACTTGGAAGACGACGGGTCTTGCGGGAACGACGGTGGAAATTGCGTGTTTATATACCATTTGGGTAACGGTATTTCGTAATAGAACGACATATTGATCAAAAGATTCAACCTGCCCCTGCAGCTTGATTCCGTTAACCAGGTAAATCGATACGGGCACGTGATCCTTGCGTAATGCATTCAGAAACGGATCTTGTAGTGTTTGCCCTTTATTGCTCATTGGCTAGGCTCCAATTATGTTGTTATTTAAAGTAATTTGGTGAAAGGATCTACTGTACAGGGTTTTCCCTGAATGCGCACGAGCACTGCGGACCAAAACAGCCTCTGTGCGCGTAATTCTAATGGGTTTTCAAGAATATTTCGGACAAGGTATTACATAGACGCTCGCATTCGCTGCGAGTTCCCACCGTAATGCGCAAAAAATCCTCGATGCGCGGCAGGCTGAAATGCCTGACCAGCACGCCGCGGGCCCGCAGGGCGCGGCTCAGCGCCCCCCCCTCGTGCTCAGGATGGCGGGCGAAAACGAAGTTGGCGCGCGAGGGTAAAACTTCGAATCCGAGCGTAGCCAATTGTTGCGTCAGGTACTCCCGCGTCTCGATGATCGCTTCCCGGGCCTGGTCGAAATAAGCCTGGTCGCGCAGCGCCGCGATCGCGCCCGCCTGGGCGACCGTGTCCAGAGGATAGGAATTGAAGCTGTCCTTGACCCGTACCAGGCCATCGACGATTTCCTGGCTGGCCATGGCGAAACCCACGCGCAAGCCGGCCAGGGAACGCGACTTGGAGAATGTCTGCACGATGACGATGTTGCCGCAGCGCTCCAGCAGGGCCACCGCCGAGTCGGCGCCGAAGTCGACATAGGCTTCGTCGACCACCACCGGCACATCCGGGTTGGCGCTGGCGATGGCTTCGATGTCGGCCAGGCCCAGCGCGATGCCGGTGGGCGCATTGGGATTGGAAAAAATAATGCCGGCGGGCTGCGCCGGGTGGCCCGCCGTGTAGTCCGAAACACGTATGGAAAAATCCTCGGCCAGGGGAATCGTGCGGCAAGGGATGTCGTACAGCCGGCAATAAGTGCGGTAAAAGCTGTAGGTCACGTCGGGCATCAGCAAGGGCCTGTCGCCGCGCCGGAACAGACCGTTGAAAATATGGGCCAGCACTTCGTCCGAGCCATTGCCGGGAAACACCTGGCGCGCGTCCAGCCCGTGCAGCGCGGCGATCGCCTCGCGCAAGGCCGTGGATTCGTTGTCCGGATAGCGGCGCAGGCTGTCAGTGGCCGCCGCCCTGATGGCCTCGAGGACCAGCGGCGACGGGCCCATCGGATGTTCGTTGGTGTTGAGCTTGAGCAAGTCGGCGATTTTGGGCTGCTCGCCAGGCGTATATGGCGCCAGATTAACGACGTGATCACTCCAGAAACGGCTCACTGCGCCCCCTGTGCGTATGGATTGTGCGAGGATTTGAATTCAATGCGCAAAGGCGTGCCTTCGAGCTTGAAGGTGGTGCGAAAACGGGTTTCCAGGTACCGGCGGTAGGAATCGGAAATGGCGTCCAGCGCATTGCCGTGGATGACGATGAGCGGAGGGTTCTGTCCTCCCTGGTGCGCATAGCGCATCTTGGGCCGGAAGATGCCTTTGCGCGGCGGCGGCTGCTGCTCGACGGCGGCCTGCAGGATGCGGGTCAGCTTGGGCGTGGACAGCTTGGCGAAGGCCGCGGCATGCGCCGTATTGACGGATTTGATCAGGGCATTGACGCCCTGGCCGTTCAAGGCCGAAATCGTGTGCATCTTGGCGAAGGACAGGAAACGCAGCTTGCGCTCGAAATCGCGCAGTATGACTTCGCGCTGATGGCTGTCCAGGCCGTCCCATTTGTTGATGCCCACGACCAGCGCCCGGCCCGTTTCCAGGACAAAGCCGGCGATGTGGGCGTCCTGGTCGGAAATCTCGGTTTGCGCGTCCAGCATCAGCAACACCACATTGCAGGCTTCGATGGCCTGCAGGGTCTTGATGACCGAAAATTTCTCGACCGCTTCGAATACCTTGCCGCGGCGGCGCAGGCCCGCCGTATCGATCAGGGTATACGCCACGCCGCCGCGCTCGAAGTCGATCTCGATGGCGTCGCGCGTGGTGCCCGGCATATCGAAGGCAATAACGCGCTCTTCGCCCAGGAGTGTGTTGATCAGGGTGGACTTGCCGACATTGGGCCGCCCGACGATGGCCAGCTTGATGCGGTGCTGGTGCGCGCCGGCCTCGCCTTCCGCGCCCTCTACCCCTTCTTCTTCGTCGTCGCCGAAGGCGGCATTGGCCTCGTCCAGGTCGAGAACGGTTTCCTCGGCCTGGGCGCCGGGAGCGCCGCCTTCTTTGTCCAGGTAGGACAGGGCCAGTTCGATCAGGTCGACCACGCCATCGCCATGCGAGGCCGAAATGGGATGCGGCTCGCCCAGGCCCAGTTCGTGAAATTCGGACGCGGCGGAGCCATAGCGCATGCCTTCGGCCTTGTTGACCGCCAGCAGCACGCGCTGCCCCGTCTTGCGCAGCAAGCGCGCGATTTCGTGATCGTGGGCGTTGACGCCGGCGCGCGCATCGACCAGGAAAATCACCACATCGGATTCGGCAATCGCCTGCTGGGTCTGGCGCGCCATTTCGAGCAGGATGCCGTCCTTGGCGACCGGCTCGAAACCGCCCGTATCCACCGCGATGAAAGGATGATTGCCGACGCGCCCTTCCCCGTAGTGGCGATCGCGCGTCAGCCCGGAGAAATCCGCCACCAGGGCCGCGCGCGAGCGGGTGATCCGGTTGAACAACGTGGACTTGCCCACGTTGGCGCGGCCCACCAGGGCCACTACCGGTTTAAAAGTAACACTATTCAATTGACACCGACCAAAACCAGATTGCCATTACCTGTTTGCACCAGCACACCGCGATTGGTGGCCAGCAATGGCGACGTAATGGCGTCGCCACCGACCTGCACGCGACCCAGCAGCTTGCCGTCGGTACGCGATAAAAAATGCACATAGCCTTCAAAATCGCCAAATGCCACGGCCTGCGGAACGACCGCCGGCGAAGACAGGCGACGATTGCGCAGCGCTTCCTGTTTCCAGACTTCATGCCCATCGGCCAGCGCCAGAGCGCGCGCCACATCGCGCTGGTCGGCGGCGTAAGCCTGCTGGGTATCCGTGGTCATGCCGGTGTTGCTGGAGAAGTTCTGTTCCCATATGGGGCGGCCGCCCTGCGACACGTCGAAACACACCATCCGGCCCTGGTAGGTCACGCCGCACAGCAAGGGCCCCTGCATCTGCGGCGTCCCGACCACATCGCTGATGCGTTCCAGGTCGGTGGCGCCCTGGGAAACGGAGACCGTCCCCTCCCATTGCACGCTGCCGTTGGCGGCATTGATGGCCATCAGCTTGCCGTTGGGCAGGCCGGAAATCACCAGGCCGTCGAGGATGACCATCTGCATATTGGTCTTGAGCGCCAGGGCGGGACCGGGGCGCTGGATATTCCAGCGCGGCTCGCCGCTGGCTTCGTCGAAGGCCTGGATGCGGTAATCGCTGCTGCGCACCACCACTACGCCGGCGCCGACCGCGGGAGGAATGTTGACGGCGCTGGTGGCCTTGGCGCGCCATTTTTCAGCGCCGGTGTCGTCGAATGCCACGACGGTGCCGTCGGCCGCGGCGACCGCCGTGATGTTCCCGTCCGAGCCTACACCGGCCGTGAGATTGGTTTTGGCGTCGCCGCGCCACTGCACGCGGCCCGAGGCAAGCTCCACCTTGCTGACCGCGCCGTTGGGCGCGGCGGCATAAACGGCGTCGCCGACCAGGACGGGAATGAAGCCGTAGCCGCCGCCGCTGCCTATGGATGCCGACCACGCCACATTGGCCGAAACGCCGGCGGCGTATTCAGTCAGGGGAGCCGGATCGTAGCGCTCGTTCTTGCTGGAAAACATGGAACATCCGGCCAGGGCGGCTACGCCCAGCGCCAGCACGGTGCTGCGCAAAACACGACGGGCAAGGGTTATCTGCATAAATCAGGCTCCACCTAATGCATCAATTTTCAATCGGACGATTTGCGCCACGGGATCCGGCCCAAGTTCTTTCAATGCGCTTTCCCACGCCGACCTGGCGTCGGCCACCTTGCCCTGCGCCAGGAGGATGTCGCCGCGCCTGTCGGCATACAGCCCGGCGAACGCCGCGGGGGCATTGTCCAGCTGGGCCAAGGCTTGATCGTACTGCTTTTGTTCCAGCAGCACGCCGGCCAGGCGCAGCTTGGCCAGCGAAACCAGCGCGATATCGGTGCTGTGCCTGGTCAGCCATTCCAGTTGTTCGCGCGCGCCATCGAGGTCCTTGCGTTCCTGCAAGGCGCTGGCCGCGACCAGGACGCCGCGCGAGGTATAGCCGGATTCGGAAAAATCGCTGCGCAAAGTGCTGCTGGCGGCCTTGATCCGCGCCACGGCGTCATCGCCCTCTTGCGCAGTCGCGCTTTCAAGCGCTTCGAAGTAGCCCATGGCCTGCCCGGCCTGGTGGCCTTCGTACCATTGCCAGCCGCGCCAGCCGACTATTCCCGCCACGATGACGAAAATCAGAATGGCGCACAGCGTACCGTAGCGGTCCCACCATGCGCGCAGCGCATCCAGCTTTTCCTGCTCTTCCAAATCGTATGCCATGCCTTAAACCTTTAATTTCAATTCTGTAACCAGGCGATCGAGCGCGATCGTCTCTTGCTGAGGCTGATCTTGCCCGCCCTGTTCCCGCAACCATTTGACGCTTGCCGCTCGCGCGGCGAGTTCGTCGGCCCCCAGGATGACCGCGACGGTTGCGCCGCTGGCATCCGCGCGCTTGAACTGCGACTTGAAGCCCGCGGACCCGGCATGGACGATCACGCGCAGGCCCGCATCGCGCAGCGATTCGGCCAATTGCGCGGCCAGGCGCTGCGCCTCGGGGCTTTGATGAATCATGTATACCTGGCATTCGGGCTGCGCGGCCTGCTCGCCCGACTGCGAGCACAGATCCAGCAGGCGTTCAACGCCGATGGCGAAGCCCACCGCCGGCGCCGCCTTGCCGCCCAGCAATTCAATCAATCCGTCGTAGCGGCCGCCGCCGCAAACCGTGCCCTGCGCGCCCAGCCTGTCGGTGACCCATTCGAAAACAGTCAGATTGTAATAGTCCAGGCCGCGCACCAGGCGCGTGTTCAGGCGGTAGTCTATGCCGGCATCGCGCAGCCGTTCGCATACGCCTTCGAAATGGTCCAGCGATTCGCGGCCCAGGAAATCGAACAGGCGTGGCGCGTTGTCGGCCATATCCTGCATGGCGGGGTTCTTGGTGTCGAGCACGCGCAAGGGATTGGTGTACATGCGCCGCAAGGCTTCCTCGTCGAGCACGTCCTTGTGCTGTTCCAGGTAGGCGACCAGCGCGGCGCGGTGCGCGGCGCGCTCGTCGGCCTGGCCCAGCGAGTTCAGTTCGAGCCGGATGTCGTTCAGGCCCAGCGTTTTCCACAGGCGCGACAGCATGACGATGAGTTCGGCATCGACGTCGGGCCCGGCAAAGCCCAGGGCTTCGACGTCGACCTGATGAAACTGGCGATAGCGCCCGCGCTGCGGTTTTTCGTGGCGGAACACCGGCCCCATGGCATACACCCGCTGCGGCCTGTCGTACAGGATATTGTGTTCGATGGTCGCCCGCACCATGCCGGCCGTGAACTCCGGGCGCATGGTCAGCTGTTCGTCATTCAGGGCATCGGTGAAGGTATACATTTCCTTTTCGACGATGTCGGTGACTTCGCCTATGCCGCGCGCGAACAGCCTGGTCTGTTCCAGCACAGGCGTGCGCATATTGCGGTAGCCGTAGCTGGCGAGCCATTCGCGCACTGTTGCCTCGAGCGCTTCCCATTGGGCGCTGCTATCGGGCAATACATCTTTCATGCCGGTCAGGGCACGGACTTTTTGAAACGACTGCGTCATAGAATTCTTGTTTTCCCGCGGGCTAGCCCCGCCCCTTGTAGTTATCCGGATGGCCGGCGCCATAGCGGCGCTCGACATACTGCTCGACTATCGCCTGGAATTCGTGGGCGATGCCGTCGCCCTTGAGCGTCACGGTGCGCTGGCCATCGACGAACACCGGCGCCGACGGGATTTCCCCGGTGCCGGGCAGGCTGATGCCGATATCGGCGTGCCGGCTTTCGCCCGGCCCGTTGACCACGCAGCCCATCACCGCGACATTCATGGTTTCGACGCCGGGGTAGCGGCTTTTCCAGACGGGCATCTGCTCGCGCAAATACGTCTGTATGCTGTCGGCCAGTTCCTGGAATACGGTGCTGCTGGTGCGCCCGCAACCCGGGCATGCTACCACCATGGGAGTAAATGCGCGCAGGCCCATGCTTTGCAGGATTTCCTGGGCGACGATGACCTCGCGGCGGCGGTCCCCGCCCGGCTCGGGCGTGAGCGAAATGCGTATGGTGTCGCCTATGCCCTGCTGCATCAGGACGGACAGGGCCGCCGTGGAGGCCACTATCCCCTTGCTGCCCATGCCCGCCTCGGTCAGGCCCAGGTGCAGCGGGTAGTCGCAACGCAAGGAAAGATCCCGGTATACCGTGATCAGGTCCTGGACATGGCTGACTTTGCATGACAGCACGATGGCGTCGGGCGGCAGGCCGAGTTCTTCGGCGCGCTGCGCATTGCTGATCGCCGACACCACCAGGGCGTCGCGCATCACCGCCTGCGCATCCCATGGCTGCTGGCGCCGGCTGTTGTCGTCCATCATGCGGGCCATCAGTTCGTGGTCCAGGCTGCCCCAGTTGACGCCTATGCGCACCGGCTTATCGTAGCGGCAGGCAATTTCTATCATTTGCGCGAAATTGTCGTCGCGCTTCTTGCCCCCGCCCATATTGCCCGGATTGATGCGGTACTTGGACAAGGCCTGCGCGCATTCGGGAAACTGGGCCAGCAGCTTGTGCCCGTTGTAATGGAAATCGCCCACCAGCGGCACGGCGATATTCATGCGGTCCAGCTGTTCGCGTATGGCGGGAACCTCGCGCGCAGCCTCCGGCGTATTGACCGTAATGCGCACCAGCTCGGAGCCCGCCATGGCGAGCTCCTTGACCTGAATGGCGGTGGCGACGGCGTCGGTCGTATCGGTATTGGTCATGGACTGCACCACCACCGGGGCGTTGCCGCCGATCCGCACCGATTTGCCGCCCCAGCTGACGATGGCCGACCGTGTCGGCCGGCGCCCGGCGGCGCCGACAGGCAAGGAATGGCTGGCCGGAATGCTGCCTGGAGTGTCGTTCATTTCTTCAGGGATTTGAGCCAGTCGAATACCAGCCACGAATCGGGCACCCAGCCGCGTTCAATGGCGTAAAAACCGGCGACAAACAATAAGACCAGAATGATGATGAGCCAGCCCCAGGGGCGGTGCACCGGCTCGCCATGGATGGGCAGGTCGGCGGGCCCCAGGGAGCCGGCGCGCGAAATGGCGACCGGCTTGGCGGCGGTGTAGCCCACCTGGCTATCGAGCATGACCAGCAATGCGTCGACATCGGCTTCCAGGAAGCGGCCATAGTTTTTCACGAAGCCCCGCAGGGAAACACCGGTGGGAAGGCGGTCCCATTGCTCGGTTTCGAGCGCCTCCAGCTGGCGGCTGGTGAACTTCAGGCGCGCGGAGACTTCCCCGGGCGACAAGCGCCGGGCTTCGCGCAGACTGCGCAGCGTAGCCCCGATCCCGCTGGGGACGGAAGGGGGAGGCACGACTTCGAGCCGAGATTCTTTCAGTAAGGGTTGAGTCATCCACGCTCCTGTTTGATAGCGATGGTCGCACGGTCAGGCAAACGCTCGTTGATGCGCGTGCGATCTTTGACATCGCCTGCCAGCTGCCCACAGGCAGCGGCAATGTCATCACCACGCGTCTTGCGTACGGTTGTCACCAGACCGGCATCCATGAGACGCTGAGCGAACAAACGCACGCGGGTCGCGGGCGAACGCGTCAGGCCTGACTGCGGAAAAGGATTAAATGGAATCAAATTGAATTTGCAACGCACCTGCTTTGCAATAGTAATCAATTCGCGCGCATGCTGGTCGGTGTCGTTGACCCCGTCGAGCATGATGTATTCGAAAGTAATGAAGTCGCGCGGCGCATATTCGAGATACCGGTTGCACGCCGCCAGCAGTTCGGCCAGCGGATGCTTGCGGTTCAGCGGCACGAGCTTGTCGCGCAGCGCGTCGTTGGGGGCATGCAGGGATACCGCCAGCGCCACCGGGCAGTCGCGGCCGAGGCGATCCATCATGGGCACCACGCCCGAGGTGGACACCGTGACGCGGCGCCGCGACAGGCCGTAAGCGTTGTCGTCCAGCATCAGGCGCAAGGCGCCCAGCACCTGGTCGTAATTGAGCAGAGGTTCGCCCATGCCCATCATCACGACATTGCTGATGACGCGGGCCGGTTCGGTCGCCGCCGGCGCGCCCTCGCCGATACGGGCGCTGGGCGGATCGGCCTGCAGGGCGCGCTTGGCATACCAGAGCTGGCCTATGATTTCGGCCGTCGTCAGGTTGCGGTTGAAGCCCTGGTAGCCGGTGGAGCAGAAGGGGCAGGCCACGGTACAGCCCGCCTGGCTGGAAATGCACAAGGTGCCGCGGTCGTCTTCCGGTATGAAAACCGCCTCGACCGCATTGTTCTTGCCCACATCGAAGAGCCACTTGCGCGTGCCGTCGGTAGAGCGCTGTTCGATTGATGCGACCGGCGCATGAATCGAACAGTGCTCTGTCAGTTGCCCGCGGAATTCACGCGCCAGGTCGGTCATCTGGTCGAACGTATCCACGCCGCGCTGGTGGATCCAGCGCTGCAGTTGCTTGGCCCGGAAAGGCTTGCCGCCCCACTGGCCGACCAGGTCGGTCAGCGCGGCGGTATCGAGGCCAAGAAGGTTGATGGATTCAGTGGATGACATAAACTTTGGCGCAATGAATGACGCGTTATCGCCAGGAATCAACGGCTGTGGATGTTGCTTTCGGCGAAGAAGAAAGCGATTTCGACAGCGGCTGTCTCCGCGGCGTCGGAACCGTGGACGGCATTGGCGTCGATGCTGTCGGCGAAGTCGGCGCGGATGGTGCCGGCCTCGGCTTTCTTGGGATCGGTTGCGCCCATCAGGTCGCGGTTTTTCTGGATGGCGTTTTCGCCTTCCAGCACTTGCACGAACACGGGACCCGACACCATGAAGTCAACCAGGTCCTTGTAGAAAGGACGCGCCTTGTGCACGGCGTAGAAGCGTTCGGCGTCTTCGCGCGACAGTTGTTGCAAACGGGCCGCAATGACTTTCAAATTGGCTTGCTCGAAACGGGCGACGATCTGGCCGATGACGTTCTTGGCGACGGCATCGGGCTTGATAATGGAAAGGGTGCGTTCAATAGCCATGTAGAATCCAGAGAGTATAGGATGGTTCTTGCCGTTTGATTACGCGCGGCGCCCTGCGGGCAGACCATGGGCGGCAGTCAAGACAGCGAAAAACCAGGTTGCGAAAACGGTTTTCTTAGTAAAAACAATAACTTTGATGAAGTTTATGTTAACCGGGCATTTTAACATGCCAAAGCCAGCCGGCTACATCATAAAATAACGCCATTCAAGTCAAAAGCGGATCACGGCTCGTTTTACCGACCAGTTCGGCATTTGACCCAAGTTTCGCGCGCATCGCACGTTTCATATATAGTCAGACTTTCGCCGCTCTGCGGCTGTCTGCATTTACCTTTTACATCATGACCACAAATCTCGCAGCGACCGATCCCGAACAACTCTCGAAAAGCTTTGAGCCGCAGGAAATAGAAACCCGCTGGTATGCTGAATGGGAACGTCGAGGCTACTTCAACGGCGGCCAGCATGTGGAACCCGGCGGCCAGCACCGCGCCCGGCCCTTTGCCGTGCAGTTCCCGCCGCCCAATGTCACCGGCACGCTGCACATGGGACATGCCTTCAACCAGACCATCATGGATGGCCTGGTGCGCTACCACCGCATGCGCGGCGACGACACGGTCTTCATCCCCGGCACCGACCACGCGGGCATCGCCACCCAGATCGTCGTCGAACGCCAGCTCGACGCGCAAGGCGTCTCGCGCCACGACCTGGGCCGCGCGGCTTTCGTCGACAGGGTCTGGGAATGGAAGCAGAAATCCGGCAATGCGATTACCGAACAATTCCGCCGCCTGGGCTCGTCGTGCGACTGGAAGCGGGAATACTTCACCATGGACGACAATCTGTCGCGCGGCGTCGTGGAGACCTTCGTGCGCCTGCACGAGCAGGGCCTGATCTACCGCGGCAAGCGCCTGGTCAACTGGGACCCGGTGCTGGGCACCGCCGTGTCCGACCTGGAAGTGGTCAGCGAGGAAGAAGACGGCTTCATGTGGGAAATCCGCTATCCGCTTGCCCAGCCCGCGGGCGGCATCGAGCATCTGGTGGTGGCCACCACGCGCCCCGAAACCATGCTGGGCGACGTGGCGCTCATGGTGCACCCTGAAGACGAGCGCTACGCCCACCTGATAGGCGCGACCGTCACTCTGCCCCTGGTCGGGCGCCAGATTCCGGTGATCGCCGACGACTATGTCGACCGCGAGTTCGGCACCGGCGTCGTCAAGGTCACCCCGGCCCACGATTTCAACGATTATGCCGTCGGGCAGCGCCACGGCCTGGACATGATCAGCATTCTCACGCTGGACGCCAGGATCGCCGACGCGGCGCCGGCGGCCTATCGCGGCCTGGACCGCTACGAGGCCCGCAAGAAAATCGTCGACGATCTCAGCGCCCAGGGGCTGCTGCAGAGCGTCAGGCCCCACAAACTGATGGTGCCGCGCGGCGATCGCACCAACACCGTGATCGAACCCATGCTTACCGATCAATGGTTCGTGGCCATGAGCAAGGCGGCCCCGGCGGATACCCTGCATCCGGGCAAGAGCATTACCGATGTGGCGCTGGAAGTGGTGGCCGATGGCCGCATCAAGTTCTATCCCGAGAACTGGACCACCACTTACAACCAGTGGCTGGAAAAAATCCAGGACTGGTGCATTTCGCGGCAACTCTGGTGGGGCCACCAGATTCCCGCCTGGTACGCCGAAGACGGCCGGATTTTCGTGGCGCGCAACGAAGCCGAGGCGCGCCGGAAAGCCGACGCGGCCGGCGTGAGCGGCCCGCTGCTGCGCGACGAGGACGTGCTCGACACCTGGTTCTCGTCGGCCCTGGTGCCGTTCACCGATCTGGGCTGGCCCGAAGAAACCCCGGACCTGGCCCGCTACCTGCCGTCGAGCGTGCTGGTCACAGGCTTCGACATCATTTTCTTCTGGGTCGCCCGCATGGTCATGATGAGCATGCACATGACCGGCAAAGTGCCGTTCGAAACCGTCTATGTGCACGGGCTGGTGTGCGACATGGACGGCAAGAAGATGAGCAAGTCCAAGGGCAACACGATAGACCCAGTCGACCTGATAGACGGGATAGGCCTGGATGGTTTGCTGGAAAAACGCAGCAGCGGGCTGATGAACCCCAGGCAGGCCGCCAGCATCAGGAAAAAGACGGCCAAGGACTACCCCAACGGCTTCCCCGCCTATGGCACGGATGCGCTGCGCTTTACCATGGCGGCCTATGCCACGCTGGGGCGCAATATCAATTTCGACCTGAAGCGCTGCGAGGGCTATCGCAATTTCTGCAACAAGCTCTGGAATGCCACGCGTTTTGTGCTGATGAATACCGAAGGGCATGACCTGGCCGCGCCGGCGGGCGGCCAAGCGCCGGGCGGCGAGCTGTCGTTCGCGGACCGCTGGATCGTCAGCCAGCTGCAGCGTCTGGAAAGCGATGTCGAGCGCGGCTTCGCCGATTACCGCTTCGACAATATCGCGAATGCGCTGTACCACTTTGTGTGGGACGAGTATTGCGATTGGTATGTGGAGCTGGCCAAGGTGCAGATTCAGAACGGCACGCCGCAGCAGCAGCTGGGCACCCGCCGCACGCTGATCCGGGTGCTGGAAACGGTATTGCGCCTGGCGCATCCTATCATTCCGTTCATCACGGAAGAACTCTGGCAGAAAGTGGCCCTGGTGGCCGGCAAGCGCCAGGCCGGCGAGCAGGCCAGCCTGTGCGTGCAGCCCTATCCCTGGGCCAATACGGATTTGCTGGATCCGCAAGCGGAGGCGCAGGTCGCCGAACTGAAGGCGCAGGTCGAAGCGGTGCGGGCCTTGCGCGGCGAGATGAGCCTGTCGCCGGCCCAGCGGGTGCCGCTTATTGCGCAGGGCGACCGCGCGGTGCTGCAGGCCAACAGTATGTATCTGGCGGCGCTGGCCAAGCTGGACAATGTGGATATAGTGGATCATTTGCCGGATGTGGGCGCTCCGGTGCAGGTGGTGGGGGCGACGCAATTGATGCTGCACGTCGAGATCGATGTGGATGCGGAGCGCTTGCGGCTGGGCAAGGAAATCGAGCGCCTGGAAAATGAGATTGCGAAGGCCAATGGCAAGCTGTCGAACGCCAGTTTCGTGGAGCGGGCTCCGGCGGCAGTCGTGGCGCAGGAAAAGGCGCGCGTGGCGCAATTCGGGGAAACGCTGCAGAAGGTGCGGGATCAGCTGGCAAAGCTGGCTTGACGGGGGCGGTGGCGATGATTCCTGCTTTCGCCCAGCGCCGGCGTGCATTGGCGATGGCTTTTGATGCGTCGCTGGCGTGCGTCGGCGCTTGCTTCACACGTCGCCATGTTGATTTGATGCCGGAATCTGCTTGACACGCCGCTTTGCTGATGAAACGGGCCGGCGCCGACTAATGGTGCAATGCTTTGAGAACCACGTCGGGCGCAGATGCCACGACTTTGAGCAGCGCAACTGCCGGGCCGGTGGGCGCGCGGCGCCGTTGCTCCCAATTTTGCAGCGTACGTACACTAACGTTGATCGCTGCCGCGAAATCTCCCTGCGACAGCCGTGTGCGCTCGCGCACTGCTTTGACGTCGATGACGTTGGTGCGTCGGCCTTCGAGCTGGCCAGCTCGAATCGCTTTGGCCTGCCGCAAGCTGAGCTTGAGTTCAGAGAAGAGCTTTTCGTCCATGTCAGAGATCCTTTACCAGTTCCCGCAATACTTCAACCTGTGCAGGTGTCAGGTTCCCCTGTTTTGCCTTGGCGTACGCCAGCAATAGCAGGATTTGGTCGTCGGCGGTGATCCAGTAATAGATTACCCGCAAGCCGCCTCGTTTGCCGGTGCCCGGCCGCCGCACACGCAGCTTCCGAATTCCGCCGCCACCTGGAATGAGGTCGCCTATTGCCGGATTGGCAGCCAGTTCCTGCTGGAATTTCGCGTAGCCATCATCGTCCAGCAGTTTTAGAATCTGGTCCGTGAATATGGGAGTTTCGATAAACTCCATGGCCATATCATACGCCATTGGCGTATGGTTGGAAATAGTCATAAGACGCCCATCGACATTATTATGGACTACCAGCCCGGCTTTGACCTGCCCCGAGAGTAGCGGGGCACGGCGCCTGGCAATGGATATCTTGCATCGGATAGGCAGGAGAATAAAGGGGGGGCCGGACAAACTCATGCGCCATCTGCTCAGCCGTTGCCAAGCAGGCAGCTAAAAAAATTAGCGGCAGAGGTGAGTTTTATTCGTTAGGCAAGCACAACCCCGGCAGGCCAAGACGCTAGCGCTGGTGGCGGATTTTGTCATTCACTGCCTGCTGGATTGGCTGTCCAGGGAAATTGGCGATGAAGGAGGTAGCACAGGACCTGGCATACGTTCTTGAGAAGAGCGGCATGGCCAAAGAGCATGTCTAAAGAACACGCAAACCGCCCTATTTCGCCTGACCGCCCAAAGACCTCAGGAACTTCTCATCGGCCTTGGACAGCAAACCCGCCTCGCGGGCGGCCGCTATCAGGTCGGGGCGCCGCGCCGCGGTCAAGGCCAGCGACTGCTGGCGCCGCCAGATAGCGATATTCGCATGATGGCCGGAGATCAGTTCCGCCGGCACAGACACCCCGTGATACTGTTCCGGCCGCGTGTAATGCGGGCTGTCCAGCAAGCCGGTCAAGGCCGTATTGAAAGAGTCCTGGAGAGCCGAATCCGCGTCATTGAGCGCGCCCGGCAGCAGGCGGACGGCGCTGTCTATGATGGCGAGCGCCGCGATTTCGCCGCCCGACAGCACGAAATCGCCCATCGACACCTCGTGCGTGACATTGCGATCAATGAAACGCTGGTCTATGCCCTCGTAGCGGCCGCAAATCAGGATGGCGCCGCCGCCATGGGCCAGTTCCTGCGCCATGGCCTGGTCAAACCGCTTGCCCGTCGGGCTCATGAGCATGACAGGAATGTCGCCAGGCGGCTCCCGCTCGGCCGCAATGCCGGCCCTGGCGGCCGCGACAGCCAGCTCCAGCGGCTCGGCCATCATGACCATGCCGGGTCCGCCGCCGTAAGGGCGGTCATCGACCGTGCGATGGACGTCATGGGTGAAATCGCGCGGATTCCACAAGCCCAGCGACCAAAGCCCCTGCTTATGGGCGCGCCCGGTGACCCCGAGGTCGCGCACCGCGGAGAACATATCGGGAAAAAGGGAAACCACGTCAAACCGCATAGCGCCCGCCCAAGAAACAGCCCTCAGAACTCCGCCGGCCAGTTGCTGTCGAGCCGCCTGCTGGCGATATCGACCGTGTGCACATGGGCGGCGACAAACGGCACCAGGACCTCTATGGCGCGGCCTTTCTCATTCTGCATCGGGACAAGCGCGCCATCGGCGCCCGCCGTGGCGCGGGCCACGCGCAACAGCGCATGCGCGCCATTATCGACGACGTCGATGACCTCGCCTATCAGGGCTGGCTGGCCATCGAGTTCGCCGAACAGCTGGCAGCCGATCAGGTCGACCCAATAGTATTCGTCGTCGTCCGCGGCGGGAAAATCCGCGCGCGGCACCCACACCGTATGCCCTTTCATGGCTTCGGCGCGATCCCGGTCAGGCACGACGCTCAGCTCGGCCACAACCGTCGCCCCCTGGGGGCGGCAAGCAAGGACCTGCGCCGCGAAAGCGGACGGCAAAACGCCCGTGCTGCCAGGCGGGACGGGCGCTTTCAGCCACCAGGTTTTTGCCGCAAGCAATACCTGGGCATCAGAGGAATGGGGCTGAACCTTGACCCAGCCGCGCACCCCGTAAGCCGACACAATGCGCCCGAGCTCTACCAGATCCGCAGGAGCTCCGGCATGCGAAGTATCGACTGTAGCCACCTTGAATGCTATGAAGCAGCGCTATCAGGCAGCGGCTTTGGCCGAATATTCTTTGACCAGACGCGTGACAGCAAGCGACAACTGGGCGCCCTTGTCGGTCCAGTATTGAACACGGTCCAAGGCAAGGCGCAGGTTTTCCTGGCCTTCATTGGCCACGGGGTTGTAAAAGCCCACGCGCTCAATGAAACGACCGTCGCGACGATTACGCGAGTCGGCTGCTACAACGTTGTAAAACGGACGCTTCTTCGAGCCGCCACGGGCTAGACGAATCACAACCATTGGTAATCCTTAAAAAAATACTGTGAAAAACAAAGGATTCTAGCACTCTTAGGCCCGCCTTCGCAAACTCAATCGGCATGAAGCCCCAACCGGCAAGAAAAAAGCAACAACTGGCACTAGCGCCGGCGCAGGTAGTGCGTGGCGCCCGCCTCGGTCTGGACCTGCGCCTCGAGCGCATTGCCGGTTTGCTTGGCAAAGGCCTGGAAATCGCGCAGTGCATGGACATCGGTGGTGATCACCTTGAGCACCTGGCCGCTATGCAGTTGCGCCAGCGCCTTTTTGGCGCGCAGAATCGGCAAGGGGCATTTCAGGCCCGAAGCGTCCACTTCCAGGTCGGCGTCAGGTACGGCCAGGGTATCGGTCATGATGGCAAACCCTGTCTTCAGGCCGCGCCCAGGCGTTCGCGCACCCAGGCGTCGGCGCCGGCAATCGCGCCATCGAGGGCGGCCGCGTCGGTGCCCCCGCCCATGGCCATGTCCGGACGGCCGCCGCCCTTGCCACCCACCTGGCCAGCCACCAGCCCGACGAGATCGCCGGCCTTGACCTTGCCGGTCAGGTCGGCAGTCACGCCCGCGACCAGGCTGATCTTGCCGTCGGCCACGGTAGCCAGCAGTACCACCGCCGATTTGAGTTTATCCTTGAGCTGATCGACCATGCCGCGCAAGGCCTTGGGGTCCACGCCCGACAGGCCGGCAAGCAGCAGCTTGGATTCGCCGGCGAGAGCCACCGCCTTGCCGGCCAGGTCATTGCCCGCGGCGGCGGCCAGCTTGCTTTGCAGCTGGTCCAGCTCGCGCTCCAGGCCTTTGACCTGGCCCTGCATGAGCGCGATACGGTCGACCAGCTCGGCCGGCTGGGTCTTGAGCAGGCCAGCCGCGCGCACCAGGGTGTCGTTGGTTTGCTGCACCCATTTCAGGGCATTGTCGCCGGTGATGGCCTCGATGCGGCGCACGCCGGCCGCCACCCCGCCTTCGGACACGATCTTGAACAGGCCGATATCGCCGGTGCGCGCAACGTGAGTCCCGCCGCAGAGCTCGCGCGAGAAGCCGATATCCAGCACGCGCACTGTGTCGCCGTATTTTTCGCCGAACAAGGCCATCGCCCCGCCCTGCACCGCCTCGTCATAGGGCAGGACTTGCGCATTGGTCGGGTGGTTGTCCAGCACCTGGGCGTTGACGATCTGCTCGACCTCGGCGATCTGGGCGGCGCTCACGGGCGCGTCATGGGCAAAGTCAAAACGCGTCTTGTCGGCGTCCACCAGGGAACCGCGCTGCTGCACATGCGCGCCCAGCACCTGGCGCAGGGCCTTGTGCAGCAGGTGGGTCGCCGAATGGTTGCGCACGGTGCGGGCGCGCTGCGCCGCGTCGACCTGAGCGTCGACCGTGTCGCCCACGGCAAGCGAACCCTCCAGCAATTCGCCATGATGGCCGAAAACGCCGCTCTGGATTTTCTGGGTGTCGGCGACCTGGAAGCGCAAGCCCTTGCCCAGCAGCAGGCCGGTATCGCCCACCTGGCCGCCGGACTCGGCGTAGAACGGTGTCGCGTCGAGCACCACGATAGCCTGCTGGCCGGCGGCGAGCGACTCGACCGAGGTGCCGTCGACATACAGGGCCGTGACTTTGCCCTGGCTCTGCAGGTGTTCGTAGCCTTCGAAGCGGGTATCGACGCCGCTATAGGCCAGGCCTTCGACCGCCTTGAACTTGCCCGCCGCGCGCGCCTGGCTGCGCTGGCGGTTCATGGCGACCTCGAAGCCTTCGTGATCGACCTGCACATTGCGCTCGCGGCAGATATCCGCGGTAAGGTCCACCGGGAAACCGTAGGTGTCGTACAGCGTGAACAAAGTCTGGCCGTCCAGGACGCCGTTTTCGGCGATGCCCGCGAGCGCGGCATCGAGGATCTTCATGCCGTGTTCCAGCGTTTCCCTGAAACGCTCTTCTTCCTGCTTGAGCACTTGCTCGACGCGCGACTGCTGGGCCGCAAGTTCGGGATAGGCGCCGCCCATCTGCTGGACCAGGTCGCCCACCAGGCGATAAAAGAATGTGCCCGACTGGCCCAGCTTGTGGCCGTGGCGCAGCGCGCGGCGCACGATGCGGCGCAAGACATAGCCGCGGCCTTCGTTGCTGGGGATGACGCCGTCGACGATGAGAAAGCTGCAGGCGCGGATGTGGTCGGCAATGACTTTGAGGGAGTTGTCACCGAGGTCGGTGGCGCCGGTTTCGCGCGCCGCCGCCTGGATCAGGGCCTGGAAGAGATCGATTTCATAGTTGGAGTGCACATGCTGCAAAACCGCGGCGATACGTTCCAGGCCCATGCCGGTGTCCACGCAGGGCTTGGGCAGTTGCGGCATGTTGCCCGCGGCGTCGCGCTCGAACTGCATGAAGACCAGGTTCCAGATTTCGATATAGCGATCGCCGTCCTCGTCGGGGGATCCCGGCGGGCCGCCCCAGATTTCGGGGCCGTGGTCGTAGAAGATTTCGGAACAGGGGCCGCAGGGGCCCGTATCGGCCATCTGCCAGAAATTGTCGGACGCATACCGGGCGCCCTTGTTGTCGCCGATGCGGATGATGCGCTCGGCCGGCACGCCGATTTCCCTGGCCCAGATGTCATAGGCTTCGTCGTCTTCCTGGTAGACCGTCACCCAGAGCTTTTCGGCCGGCAGCTTGTAGACGGTGGTCAGCAGTTCCCAGGCGTATTGAATCGCCTCGCGCTTGAAATAATCGCCGAAGCTGAAGTTGCCCAGCATCTCGAAGAAGGTATGGTGCCTGGCGGTATAGCCGACGTTCTCCAGGTCGTTGTGCTTGCCGCCGGCGCGCACGCAGCGCTGCGAGCTGGTGGCGCGCCGGTAGGAGCGCGTGTCCTTCCCCGTGAATACGTCCTTGAATTGCACCATGCCGGCGTTGGTGAACAACAAAGTCGGGTCATTGCCCGGCACCAGCGAGGACGAAGGCACGATCTGGTGCCCTTTCGACTCGAAGAAAGACAGGAACTTCTGGCGTATTTCGGAGGTTTTCATTGCAGAAAAACACTAATTGATAAGTAACCTTTAATTATAGGGGGTGTTTTCCGGTTTGTTGTAAAACCGCTTCAATCCCGGCATGGGGGGAAGGTCAGTTCACGCACAGATAGCCCATGCTGCGGCCCTCGGGAAAGGTTTGCGGGCCGCTGTCGGAAATCAGCACGGAAATAGATGATTCCGGGCAGCTGCATTGCCCCGTGACCGGATTGGCTGTCGAGGCATGGGCCTTGGTCCAGCAGCCGTACACCAGATTGATGGAATAGCCGCCGCTCATGCGGCCGGCGGACCGCCAGGCATGGTCGCGGCAAACCAGCAGACCGCCATTCACCTCGCGGGCCACCGCGCCGTCTTCGGCGCAAGGTTCCTGCAGGTTTGCCTGCGCGCCCAGGTGCAGATACTGCCGGGCGCGCAGGCCGCCCTGCGTGCTGATGCTGCCCTTGACGCTGACCGCCGCGCCGAAATCCGGGTCGCGCATATCGCCGACCCGCAGGAAGTCGAGCGGACCAAGCTGCTCCGAGGTGATGGCCAGCGCCACGGTGCCCGCCGGCAAGGCCTCGCCAGGCGCGGGAGGGTTGGGCATCTGGAATGCCGGCCCGCGCACGAGATGGGCGTGGGCGCGCGCCACGTGCCCGCCCCACCCTTGCGCCGCCAGCATCCATTGCGCCACCATTTGTTCATCGACCTGCCCGCTCGCCGGCGAGAGGAAGGGCTTGTTGCTGTACACGATGGCCTCGAGGCGGCAGGCGGGGCCGGGGCAGGCGCCATGGCGCAGCAAGCGTATGGAGGCGCCGCCTCCCGGGGCGACGGATTCCGGAAAGCCGGGCGACAACAAGCCGTCGTTCTTGAGCTCGGCCAGCCGGGGAGCGGCCCAGTCCTCATACCCGTGCTGATGCAGCGCTTCGGTGGAATCGGCTTGCATCAACGCGCCCGCGTAGCGCTGCATATAGCCGTGCACCGATTTCTTGACCACCAGCATCCAGGCGGCGCTCGCCTGCGCGCCGGCATCATTGACACGGTTGACCAGGCTATTGCTGGCCCATACCGTCAGCAGGGTGGTCACGATCGCCGCGATGATCAGTTCCAGCATGGCGTAACCTCGCTGCGCCCGCATGGCCGTTCCTTAGCCGGCCGTGAAGACGAAGGTGTTGACATCGCCCTTGGCGCACTTGGACTCGGTTGCCAGCGCGCTGTAGTGGATATTCTGTTTGATGTCCTTGACGACCGCGGTGGCGCCGTCGTCCGGCGTCACCGTGATGGAGTCCGAGACGCGCTGCATGACCGAGGCGATGGATGGGCAGGCGGCATTGCTGACCTTGTGCAGGGTGATGGAGAACGCGTTGCGCGATTCATTGGCCGCGACCTCCACCTCGCCGTCGCTGCCGAGGCCGTGCAGCACCTTGGTGCTTGCGCCGCTGCCCGAGACCGAGAAAATGCTGGAATCGCGCACCATGTTGGCGAAGTTCGAGATATCGATGCCGTCATAAGGCTGGGTCGAACCGTTGGGCGCGTTGACCTTGGTCTGCAGGATGAAACGGGCCAGTTCCTCGCCCACCTTCGGAACCTTGTTTTCGACCACATAGCTGCCTATGGCGGGCACGCCGATAATGGCCAGCAGCAATACGATGGCGGTGACCAGGGAGACTTCGATCAGCGAGAACCCTTGCTGGGTGGACGCAACAGTAGCAGACATGACAGCTCCTTGAAGAATACGCCCGCCCCTATTGGCTTGCGTAGAAAAGCATCAGCGACCGGCGCAGTTCGTCGATCACGGCGTAATGCCATAAACCCAGGCCCAGCAGGCAGGCCAGGCTGGCAAGCAGCAGCCCCCAGCGCAAGGCCAGCGCCTGCCTGGCCACGGCGCCCAGCACATGGCTGCGCAGGCGCTCGCTGCCAAGCCGCAGGCCGGCCTGCAGCCCCCGCGCCATGACCATGTCGCAAAGAAACCAGAACTGCTGGCGATCGAGCAGGCCGGTGTCGAAAGTATCCGCGCCAACCAGCCCGGCATCGATGCGCTCCAGCATGGCATCGATGTGGCTGGCCTGCCATTTGGAGGCGCCGGTTTTCTGCAAGGCGAGCGCCGTGCGCAATTGGGTGGATTCGCTGCCGTCGCTGCCCAGCACGATGGCCAGCAGGGCCAGAAAACGCAGCGCGGCGACATGGCGGTATATGCGCCACAGCGCGAACCTTTCGAGCCGGCGCCGCAGAGGCCCGCAGGTATTGGGCAAGGACCAGAGCAAAAGCAGCCAGCCGCCCGCCGTCAGCACCGCCATGAAGGGCCAGTTGGCCTGGACAAGGTCCGAAAGCCGGATCAGCGCCTGTGTGAGGCGGCCATAATATTCAACCGGCACCGCGGAAAACGTGTGCAACAGCCGGGGCACCGTAAACCAGGGCATCGCCAGCAGCATTGCCGCCACCACCAGCAAGGCCAGCGCCGCCGACCACAAGGTGGCGGCCAGGATTTCCTTGGCCCGCCGGGTCAGGTGCAGCACCCGCGCAAGCTCCTGCAGGGTCCGGACCAGCGCGGCATTGCCCAAGGCCTGGGCGGCCCGTATCAGGCCCAGTTCGTCCTGCGGGAAACAGCCCAGCCAGGTCCCATACAGGTCGCCGCCGGCCGCCTGGTAAGCCAGCACCCAGCGCCGCGACAGCCGCCCCCGCAGCGACCCCGGCCCATAGCGCCGCGCATCCAGCTCGAAGATTTCCTTCAGGGTGCGGCGCCCCTGCATGCCATGCAGCAAAGCGGAAAGATAATCGTAGTAGTCGGCGCGCCCCCGGGCAAACCGCCGGCAGTCGATCGCCTGCCGCAGCGGCAGCAGCCAGCGCTCGCGCAAATGGCCGAGCATGAGGGCGCTCATGGCACCGCCCGCAAGCGCGGGGCCGATGACTGCGCGCAGCGGGCGTCGCGCAAGCGCCGCTGCGTTTCAAAGGCATGGAAATGCGGTTCGATATCGCGCGGGTCTATCAGGCCCTGGCTGGCTTTGAAGATGGCGCATTCCATGGCGCAGCGCGCCGCGCCATGACCGCCCGCCTGATCCGGGGGCCACGCCGGGTCGGGCGCCGGGCCGACCGGCGTGCCGGCGCCGCGCAGGCTTTGCAGAAAGCCCGGCCACAATGCCGGCTCGAGGGTCTCGGCCACGACCGTGCGCCCGGCGTAGCCATTCAGCTCGGGCAGCTGCTGCCTTCGGCATGCCGGGCAGCCCTGTGGATTGCGTATCCGCAAGGAGTCGGCCGGACACGCATACAGCTCCTGGATCAGGTCCAGCCACATGCGCCATTGGCCGCCGCTGCGATGCCGGCCGCCGCCGTCGGCCCCTGCCTGGGCATCGCGGCCTTGAGCCAAGACCTGCGCGGGCAAGGCGCAGTGGGCGCACAGAACCGGCAAAAGCGCCTGGCAGACGAGCAGCTTGAGCATGCCCGGCGCCGCCAGGAAATCGCGCGATACCCCGATGAAATCGGAAGCCAGGCGCTCTGGAACGAGCGCGGCCGACGGCGCGTGCACCGTGGTATAGATATTCACGCCCGAGCCGGCCAGGTCCATGAAGGCCCGGCCGGTTTCCTCGTCGCGGATCTCGCCCAGCAGCACATCGCTCATGGCCGAGCGCTTGAGCGCCCTGAGTTTGGCGGCATAGTTCTGATGGGCCGCGGCGCCGAGGTTTCTTGCCACCGAATTCTGTATGGCCCGGGGAATAAGGTACTCCACGGGGTCCTCGATGGTGATCACCTTGCGGTGGGCGGGAAGGCCCGCGATCAGCGAGGCCAGCGTGGTCGATTTGCCGGAGCCCACCGTGCCGGCGAAGATGATGGCGCCGCCTTCCGAGAGCATCGCCCGCTCGATGAGCCCGATCTGGTCCGGCAGGTAACCCAGTTGCTCCAGGGTGGGCAGGCACGCGGCGGCCTGGCGCTCGAGCAGGCGCAGGCACACGCTGGGGCCGCGTTCGGTGGCCAGCGAAGCCCAGCGCAGCATGATGGCCCTGCCATCGACCAGCCGCGTCATGCTGCCCTGCTGCTCTATCGTGGGATCGAACACGGCGCCATTGCCGCCGGAAATATCCATCCACGCCACCGACAGCATGTCGGCGAGCATGCTGGTGGGCATGCGCCGGAAACATTCCGGCGAGATGTAGCGCCCTGATATGGTGTACTTCACTTCCGACTCGGGCTCATGGCTGGCGACGTTGATGTGCAGGTCGCTGGCGCCATTGCGCACGCCCCACTCGACCAGATTATGAAAGGCGTCGGCCAGAGCGGTCCTGGACTGCGCCAGGCGCGCGCCGGGCTGGCTGGCCAGCGATTTCGCCGTGACTTGATTGCGCGCGATCGCCAGCAGCAGGGGCGCCGCCAGCACGTAGCGGCAGGGGCTGGCCGGCACATGGCCGGACTGCAGGATGCGCCGGGCGAGCTCGTCCGCCTGGTCGCTGCCCACGTGTTCGGCCAGGGCAAAGATAGCGACGGACTGGTCCGTCAACAATACCGGGCACAGGCGGGCGGCCAGCGCCTCGACATTGAATTGCGCGCTCAGCGAGCGGGCGAAGCCCGGCGTCATGCGGGCCAGTTCGGCGGCGCTCGCCACCGGCACCGCTTGGGCGGTATCGAAGCGCGGCGGCATGCCGGGGCCCGCCGGGGATGGCGCAGGCAAGGCCCGGCGCCAGGAGGCGAAAGAGGCCATTACTCTGCCGTCCATAGCGAAGGAGGCAGGCACAGGGTGTGGGCCTCACCCTTGCGTTCGAGCTGGACGCAGGACCCCGAAATGCCGCGCAGCCTGTAGGCGTCGGGGTCGGCTTTCACACCCACCGGCAGGGCCTGGCCGCGCATGTAGACCCGGGGCTGCGAACCGACCAGGACTTCGGCGAGCAGTTTTTTCCCGACGCCGTATATCGCCACCAGTTTGAGCCCGCCGTCATGGGTATGAAGGCTGCCGTCAGCGGCGCCCGGCCCCGCCAGGCCTTCACTGCGCAAGGCCTTTTTCGCCTGGCTGAGAGCCAGTTCGGTATCCAGGCGCATCAGCTCGCGCACCGCCATTTGTTCGGCGGCCGGGTCGTCGGCCAGTGCCGCGGCGGCCTGCGGCGCGGCCGGCCCCGGCAGCGCCAGCAGGACGTGGGCGGCAGCCTCAAGAAAGCGCCTGCGCATCGGCCGCGGGCGATGCCGCAGCGGCCCGGCCGCCGGGCTCGGGATGGATTTCGACTTCATACAGCACTCCTTGGAGAGACAGGCTCAAACTGCTGTTTTTCAAGCCTGGTTGTTCGACCTGGTGCAGCGTGAGCCGGGCCTTGCTCCATGCCACGGACGCGGTATGCGGCAGAAGCAGGCCGCCCGAGCGCAGGGGACCGCCAAGCTGCACAAGACGGGAGAAATAAAGGGGCGCGCCAGGCGGCCTGGGCAGCGGCCTGCCTTGCGCATCGCGGGGCACCGATACAGGCAGCGGCTCCGGCTTGCCGACCTGCATCTGGCCGAAGGCGGGCCGTATCGCCTGCAGCGAACTGAACAGTTCGCGCTCGTTATGCGAGGAAGTATTCAAGCGCAGGGCCAGCAAGGGCGCCGCGGAGGACGGCAGGCTCCACGCGGCCCGCGCCTGATCCAGGGAAACGAAGTCGACTGCCCAGTTCCCGGGCGCGGCGGCCAGAAACCGGCTATTGCTGGCAGCGGCGCCGCGCCGCTCGTAATGCGCCTGGCAGCGCCATTGCAGCAGTTGGGCGCCGCATTCGGCCTGGCGCAGCACCCAGCCGCCCACGCCCACGGGCAGCCCGTAGAAGGTATCGAACAGTGCCCTGGTCCCCTGGACGCCGTGCACGAAAAGGCCCTGGGCGGAGTGTTCGACGGCCAGCCGCCATGCCTGGCGGGGATCCGTGGCGGCCTTGCGCGCCGGGGCGCCGGGCGGCGGCCGCAACAAGGGCCAAAGACGCGGCAGCAACAGCACCAGCACCAGGGCCAGCGCAAAGGACTGCACCGGCCAGGGCAGCACGGGCCGCCAGCGGCTCAAGGCATGCAGGCGGCTATACGGCGAACTGGCGGCCTCGATGGCGGCAAGGCTGGGCGCCTCGGGCGCCCGCGGATCGCCCAGCAACACGAGTTGCGGATAGGCCTGGCGCAATTCCGCCAGGACCGGCAGCGCATCGTCCGGGCTGGCGTACAAGCGATCGGTGCGGGCGACGACGGCGCCTTCATGCACCGCCACCAGCCAGCATCCGGCCTGGCCCATGTCCAGCAACAGGACGATGGTGCCGGTGGAGAACAGCTGCGCCACGTTCTGCGCCGCCGAATGCAGGCCGGCTTTGCGCTGCGCCCGGCCGGTTTTCAATGCCGCCACGCCCACCGAGCCCGCCGACTCCCCCGCCAGCACCATATGGGTCGCCCTGTGCCGCCTGGCCAGCCGCAGCCCGAGGCGCTGCGCCCTGCCCCCCAGCAAGGGCAGCCATTCCATGCCGAACACCAGGGTGGCGGACGGCAAGGGCAGCACCAGGGATTCGCTCGCGCCCATGGCGTCAGAACCCTTCCTCGACCTGCGCGGTGACGACCATGACGGTGGTCAGATGCTGGGCCGCCGCGCGGTCGCTGCCGCCCAGGACTATAGGCAGGCCGGGGTTCAGGCGCCTGCCCTCGGTTTCCTCCTGGCTGCGGTCAAAGCCCGAAATGAGCAGCGGCTGGCCCGGCTGCAAGACCACTTGCTGCACGGTGCCGTTGCCGTCTATGGTGACCTGCTGCAGCTGCAGGGGATTTTCCTTGTCGCCGAAGGTGACGGTTTTCAGCGGCTGGGCCACCGTATTGTCGTAAGCGACCGACAGCAGGATCTGGCCGTCGTCCTGCGCATCGGGAACCAGCGTGATCAGCGAACCCACGGTTTCTTCGCGCTGGCTCACCGATACCGATGGCAAGGCCATGCCGGAGCCGCTGGCAAGCGCCGTGGTCTGCACCTTGTCGATATAGGAAAACGTAGTGCGCACGGCATGGGTGACCGGACGCCGGTTCAAGGTCAATACCGGCATGCTGCTGCGGCGCACGACCCGCCCTGCCTGGCCCAATGCCTTGATGAGAGAGTCCGACCCCTGGAACGGGCCCTGGTTCAGGCCCAGGCTCAGGCTGGCGGCGTCGGCCACGCTGGAGCCGGGCAGCGCCATGGCGGCGGCCGCCTTGGCGCTGGAAAAGACCAGATTCCAATCGAGGCCGGCCTCGGCATTGTCGTTGACCGATACCGTCAGTTCTTCGAATACCAGCCGTACCCGGCGCGTCAGGGCCCGGTTCTCGCGCTCAAGATACCGGCCTATGCCTTGCAGGACTTCGGGGGTATCGGTGACGATGATGGCCGAGCTGGCCCCGGGCTCGGCAACCAGCACGCCGGCGCGCGACAGGAAAGGCTCGATGCGCGCCCGCACCACCGCCAGCAGGTCGTGCGCGTCGCTGCTCAGGCTGGTTCTGGAAGTGCTGACAAAGCCTTCGGTCTTGTTGCTGCCGCCCAGGCCCAGGGAAGCCTCGGCATTGGCGTTGAGCGTCAGGGCGCGCACATTGAATACCCGGGTTTCGGTGCGAAAGAATTCGATGCGCTCGTTCTGATAGCGCCACATGACGCCCAGGCGCGCCCCGACCCGGTCGAGTATCCTGGCCAGGGGCTCGGCGCCCCCCGCCAGCGCTACCGTGGAAGCCGCCGCGACCGCCGCCGCGCCCGGCGCGAGCCCCGAGGCACCCAGGCGCGGCAGGAAATGCTCCAGCGGCAGCAAGGCATCGGGCCTGATGTGCACGGCGATATTGGTGGCCGCCGTGATGCGCTGGGCCAGGCGCGGCAGGTCCATGGGCCCGTCGGCGAACATCAGTGTCGTGTTGACGTTGGCCCGCAAGGCCGCCGGCAGGGTCAGTTCGCGCGCCAGAGGCTGCGCCCGGCCCGCCAGCCATGGGCGCGCCACGTCCTGCGCGGCCCGCCTTTCGTCCTGGCTGCCCAGGGAGCGGGCGAAACCTTCATGGCGCAGCTTGACGGAGGACCCGGCCTGGCCTATGGTTGCGGCGATTTGCTGCATTCTTGCGCCCAGCGCGCAGCCCGACGCCAGGACACACAGCCCTGTCGCCGCCAGATGCCGCGAGTATCGGTTCATGGCGACCCCGCCGCGCCGGCCGTGCGATCGCAGGGCTGCGCATAAGGCACGATGCGCAAGACGCGATTCGAATAGAAGCAGGGCTGCAGGGGCCGGTCCGACAATTCGGTGGATGCCAGCAGTTCCCGCACGGCGAGCTTGAAACCCGGCTCGAAAGTGGCCGAACCGACGATGGGGATGTCGGCATCGACGGCCCAGTGCTCGGGCTCGAACGTCCACCCTGCCGCCCCGGCCCAGCGCGCCAGCGCGGACCGCAGATTCAGGTCCCGCGGGCTGACCTCGTAGCGTTGCGGTTCGGAAGATTGCGACGATTGCGACGATTGTGGCGGCTGCGGCGGCTGCGACAATGGCGACAATGTCGACAATGGCGGCGATTGCGGCGGCTGCGGCGATTGCCGCCCTTCGGCGAGCGGGGCGGACCGGGCGGCTATCCGGGCCGGGTCGAAGCTTGCGGCGGTGAGCCGCGACGCCGGCGCCGGCGCGGCCAGCGCGGGGGGTTCAGGCATGGCCCGCGCAGGCGCGGTGGCAGCCTGAGCCGACGCGCCTATAGCTTGAGACGACGCGGTTGCGGCCAAAGCCGTCGCGCCTGCGCCTTGCGTCGCCGCTGCCGCGGCGGCTTCAGGCGGCCCGCCCAGCCGCTCGACCAGGGCTTTCAAGTGCCCGCCGCGCAGGACCAGTTCAGGCCAGACGCCGCCCAGGACCATATAGGGCCCTTCATGCGTATACGCCAGGGGACGATCGCCGCCGGCGGTGTGTTCGAAAACCGCGGGCAAGGCCTGGCGCGGCGCGAATTGCAGCCAGGTCTGGCGCCCGTTGTCGAATACCTGCAGCGGCGCCACCGCCCTGTCGCCCGACAGGCGCCAGGCGAAACTGTAGTGCGCGGCCGCGCTTTGCCCCGGCTTTCCAGGGATGAGCCGGGACCAGTCCGGCCCGCCCGCGCACGCCGGCAATAGCCCTGACAGTATCGCAACAAGAAGCATTCTGGCCATTTACGCACCTGAACAAGATAGACCGCGCCATGCCTTGGCGTTGCCGCTATCTTGCGCATGCCGGGCGGCCGGCGCCAGACTGGCTTGTACGGATGGAAAGTTTTGTCGCCTCACCAAGGCCGAAAATAAGCGTTGAAAATCAGGGCATCGATTATTTTTTGATGACCATGAAAACAAGACACCCCGTGGGCTCAATTTGCCCACGGGGTGTCTTGTTTGCGCCAGTAGCGCCTGCGGCCGGCCTTGGGGACCGGCCCGGCTTTATGCGATCAACGCTCGCGCATGATCTGGCCCGCTTCGGCGGAGGCCGATTTCAGGGCCGTCACCGCGGGCTGCTTGCCGTTGAAAGCGCCGTCCAGCTTCTGCTGGAACATGGCCTTGATCTTGGGATAATTGTTGACGCGGAAACCGCGAGACGTGACGGCGGGGCTGGTGGCATAGGCCGCCACCAGGCTCTGCCAGTCGCCCAGGTTCTTGTAATAGCCCTTGTCGGTTTGTTCGAAGGCCTGCTTGGTCAGAGGCAGGAAGCCGGTGTCTTGAAACCAGCCGGCCGCCTGTTTGGGCTGGCTGAGCCAGGACAGGAACTTCACGCTGGCGGCGTCGCTTTCCTTGGGCTGGCCGGCAATGGCCCATAGCGCGGAGCCGCCCACGAAGGGATTGCCCGGCTTCTGGGTGACTTCGGGGTAATACGGCAGGCCGCTGATGGCGAAGTCCAGCTTCTTGGAGTCTTTGAACCAGCCCAGGTTGCTGGAAGTGGACATCAGCACCGCGCATTCGCCATTGGCGAAACGCTTGGCCGCCACCTTGTCGAATTCGGGCTTGACCAGCAATTCGGTGCGCACCCAGCTGATCATCATCGACAGATGGCGTATGTACATCGAATCGAAGGTGAAGACCGGGGTGCCCTTGGCTTTCAGGCCATTGTCGTCGGTGGTGTAGGGCTGGTTGTTCACCGCCGCCAGGTTTTCCAGGTTGATGGACACCGGCTGGTCGCTGGTCAGAGGGCAATTGCGCGAGCCATTGTTGGCCATGGTGACCAGCTGGTCCTGCAGCCCTTTCCAGGACCGCTGCGGCACGGCGGGCTTGATGCCGGCCTTCTTGAAGGCGTCTACGTTGTAGTACATGACCGGCACATCGACCATGTAGGGAAAGGCCAGCAGGCGCCCTTTGCTGTCGCGGATGAAAGCGTTGGCGTCGGACAAAAACCATTTGGCGTCTTTGACCGGGTATTTGGCGGCCAGGACATGCAGGGGCTGGATATAGGACCGCTTGGCGATCTCGTCGGGCGCTCGGGAGTCGTCGAGCTGGACCAGATTCGGCTTGTCCTCTTGTTTCTTGGCCTTGGCCAGCGCCGCTTCGATATCCTCGGGCGTGGCGAAGGCTTTCAGTTCGACCTTGACTTCTTTCTGGTCCTTGTTGAAATCCTTGACCAGGTCCTCGAAGGCTTTCTTGTTATAGGGATTGAGGGAATGCCAGACCTGGATATCGGTGGCGGCCGAGGCGGCCATGGACGAAAGCAGCAGGGAGCCGGCGCTTATCCACGCCAGGCGGCGCCCGGAACCGGGAGCGCCAGAAAACCAGTGTTGTTTCATAAGACAATTAGCCTAGAAAAGGAAATTCGGGTTCGGGCCGGCGGCCGGAAATCAGGTCGGCCAGAGCGCGGCCGGAACCGACGCCCATGGTCCAGCCCAATGTGCCGTGCCCGGTATTAAGGTACAGGTTCTGAATTCTTGTTCTGCCAATGAGGGGAACATTTGAGGGAGTCGTGGGACGCAGGCCTGACCAGTAGCGTACGTTATCAAAATCGAGCGCCGTTGGAAACAATTCTCGCGCGAATTGGGCCATATTTTCGCAACGGATTGTATTAAGAGCGCGCGAATAGCCGGAAAGTTCCGCAGTGCCGGCCATGCGCAGCTGATTGCCCAGGCGGCTGTAAACCATCTTGTGCGCGCTGTCGGTCAGGCTGACCATGGGCGCGGCCGCCTCGTTGACGATATCGAAGGAGGCGGAATAGCCTTTGGCGGGATAGACATTGCACGGCACCCCCAGAGGCGCGACGAAATGCGGGGTGTAGGATCCCAGCGCGGCCACGTAGGCGTCGGCCTGGATGGTTTCGTACAGGCCGTCAGGCCTGATGACCTCGGCGCCCTGGATGCGCCCGCCGACCGATATCAGGCGGCTGAGCTGGGTGGAAAAACGGAATTCCACCCCCGCGTCGCGGGCGCGCTCGGCCAATGCCGTGGTAAACAGATAGATATCGCCGGTTTCGTCTTCCGCCGTATAGTCGCCGCCCACGATAGTGCCGCGCAAATGCGCCAGCGCGGGTTCCAGCTGGATGATTTCGTCCGTGGTGACAATCCGGCGGTCCACGCCGAAGTCGCGCATGACCCCGGCCATTTCCTGGGAATTCTCGAATTCGGCCGGATCGCGGTAGAAATTCAGTATGCCGCGTTCAAGATGGTTGTACTGTATGTCCAGTTCGGCGCGCATTTGCCGCAGGGTGCCGCGGCTGTATTCGGCCAGGCGGACCATGGCGCGGATGTTCGGCGCGAGGCGCCCGGGCAGGCACTCGCGCAGGAACATCAGCGCCCACCACCATTGGCGCGGATCGAACTGCGGCTTGAACAGGATGGGGGCATCGTCCTTGAATAGCCAGCGCGCCAGCTTCATGGGCGCCTGCGGATTGGCCCAGGGCTCGGAATACGATACTGATATCTGGCAGCCATTGGCCCGGCTGGTTTCCTGGGCGGGGCCGCTTTCGCGATCGATGACCACCACCTCGTGCCCCGCCTGGCGCAGCCACCATGCCGTGGATGTTCCGATAATGCCGCTACCGAGTACCGCTATTCTCATAGTTCCTGCCTTTAATGCTGATGGAAAGACGCGCGCCGCGGCGCGCCCTTTCCTGCTGGCCGCCTGGCCGGCGCGGGCGCCGGCTAGGCGGCGTCGGCCTCGGTCGTAAACGCGTCGGCGAAGAAGTCGTCTTCCGCCAGGCCGTTCAGTTGAATGAAATCCTTGCGGGCGCTGTCCACCATGATGGGCGCGCCACAAGCGTACACCTGATACCCCGACAAGTCGGGAATATCCTGCAGCACGGCTTGGTGCACGAAACCGCTGCGGCCTATCCAGCCGTCGCCGGCCTGCGCATCGGAGATTACTGGAACGTAGCTGAAATTGGGCAGTGCCGCGGCCCATTCCAATGCCTTGTCGTGCATATATAAATCGGCCGGACGGCGCCCGCCCCAATACAGCACAGCCTGGCGCCGGTCGCCGCTGGCTATCATACGCTCGACGATGGCCTTGATGGGCGCGAAACCGGTGCCGCTGGCCAGAAACACAACGGGCTTGTCGCTGTCATCGCGCAAAAAGAAGGAACCGAAAGGCCCTTCGACGCGCAGGATTTCGCGCACCTTCATCTGCGTGGCGCCCGCGCCGAAGACATGGTCGGTGAAGATCCCGCCCGGCAGATGGCGTATGTGCAATTCGACCAGATTGTTGTCGGCGGGCGGCGTGGCCATGGAATAGCTGCGCCGGCGGCCGTCTTTCAGGATGAATTCCAGATACTGCCCCGCATAGAAGCGAAACGGGTCGGTCGCCGGCAGTTGCAGCTTGACCACCATGACGTCGCTGGCGACGCGTTCGATTTCCATCACGCGCGAAGGCATTTTGCGTATCTGGATATCGCTGGCCATGCGGATTTCATGGGCTTCGATAAGCAGGTCCGAGCTGGGCCTGGCCTGGCAGAACAGCGTATAGCCCTGGGCCAGCTCTTCCGGCGAGAGGATTTGCGCCGGACTGCTTCCCGCATCGTATGAGCCGGCGACCACCTTGCCCTTGCAGGTGGAACACGCGCCGTTGCGGCAGCTGTAGGGCAGGACGATGCCCGCCGCCAGGGCGGCGTCCAGCACGGTCTGGCCGTCTTCGGCGGTGAACTCGTGATTGCTGGGTTGAACTGTAACCTTGAAACTCATAACGCCTGACAATATAAGAAATGAATGGGATAGGCCCATTTTAAAGGCAAGCCTGCCGGGATGGCCAAAGGCGGTTCCCGCGCGATCCGCGGGAAGCACTAGGCTACGCGGGCAAAAGTGTAGGTTGCTTCACCTTGATCGACAAGGCTTTTCCTTTGCGGGCCCGTTTGCCCATGTATTCGGCCAGCGCATCGGGACCCAGCTCCAGGACGGTTTCCTTGTTGCGGTATACGCCGCTGGCCAGTATTCCGGCCGGGCCCGCCGGCACCCATTGGGCCACGGCGTCGCCCGCGTCCAGCCCCATCAGGATGGTGCCGCGCCCGCCGCCTGACAGCGTCTTGAGTTCGGCCAGGTCCACCACCAGGAAGCGGCCCTTCCTGCTCAGCATGGCCAGGTGTTGATCCGTGCCGCGCAAAGCTGCGGGCTTCAACAAGGCGTCGCCCTTGTCCAGCGTCATGAACTGCTTGCCGGCCCGCTGGCGCGAGGCCATGTCCTTCTGGGCGGCGATAAAGCCGTAGCCGCCCTGCGTGCCCAGCACATAGCGCTGGCTGGCCGGCCCGGCAATCATATGGGTGATGCGCGTGCCGGGCTCCATGTCTATCATGGTGGTAATGGGCTGGCCGTCGCCGCGCGCCGAAGGCAGGCCGGCCACCGCCACCGTATAGACGCGGCCGCTGCTGGAAAAAGCCACCAATTCGTCGGTGCTGCGGCATTCTATGGCGTCGTACAGCGCATCGCCCGCCTTGAAGCCGAATTGGCCGGCATCGTGGCCGTGGCCCTGGCGGGTGCGCAGCCAGCCTTTCTGAGAAATGATGACGGTCACCGGTTCTTCGACGACGCGGTTCTCCAGCACGGCGCGTTCGGCCACTTCGATGAGCGTGCGGCGGTCGTCGCCATACTGTTTCGCGTCGGCTTCGATTTCCTTGATCATCAGGCGCTTGAACGCCAGGGGATTGTCCAGCAGCTCCTGCAGGGCGGCCTGCTCGTCCTTCTGGGCGGCCAATTCCTTTTCGATCTTGAAGCCCTCCAGGCGCGCCAATTGGCGCAAGCGCATCTCCAGGATGTCTTCGGCCTGCCGTTCGGACAGGTCGAAACGCTGCATCAGCGCCGCGCGCGGCTCGTCGGACTCGCGTATGGTCTGGATGACCTCATCCACATTCAGGTACACCACCATCCGGCCTTCCAGCACATGGATGCGGTCGGTGACCTTGTCCAGGCGGAATTGGGTGCGCCGCGTGATGGTCAGCGCCCGGAAGCCCAGCCAATCGGTCAGGACCTGGCGCAAGGCGCGCTGGCCGGGCCGGCCGTCGGTGCCTATGCAGACCAGGTTGATGGAAACGCTGCCTTCCATGCTGGTCTGCGCCAGCAGTGTATTGACGAATTCGTTGCGGTCGATGCGGCTGCTTTTGGGCTCGAACACCAGGCGTATCGAGGCCTGCTTGCCCGATTCGTCGCGCACGGTGTCCAGCAGGCCCAGGACCAGCGCCTTGGTTTGCTGCTGTTCGGTCGTCAGGCTTTTCTTGCCCGCCTTGACCTTGGGATTGGTGCGATCCTCGATTTCCTCCAGGATTTTCTGCGACGACGTTCCCGGCGGCAGCTCGGTGATCACCAACTGCCATTGGCCGCGGGCCAGTTCCTCGAATTCCCAGCGCGCCCGCGCCTTGATCGAGCCCCTGCCCACGCCGTAGATATGCGCGATATCGGCGGGCGAGGAGATGATCTGCCCGCCCCCCGCAAAATCGGGGCCGGGCACCAGGCTGTAGAGTTCTTCGTCCGCAAGCCTGGGATTCTTGATGAGCGCCACGCAGGCGCGCGCCACTTCGCGCAGATTGTGCGAGGGAATTTCCGTGGCCATGCCCACCGCAATGCCCGAGGCGCCGTTCAACAGCATCACCGGCAGGCGGGCCGGCAGCAGCACGGGTTCCTTCTGGCTGCCATCGTAGTTGGGGGCGAAATCCACCGTGCCTTCGTCGAGCTCATCGAGCAGGATGCGGGCGAACGGGGTAAGCCTGGCCTCGGTGTAGCGCATGGCCGCGGCATTGTCGCCGTCGCGCGAGCCGAAATTGCCCTGGCCGTCGACCAGCGGATAGCGCAGCGTGAAATCCTGCGCCATGCGCACCATGGCGTCATAGGCGGCCTGGTCGCCGTGGGGATGGTACTTGCCCAGCACGTCGCCCACCACCCGCGCCGACTTGACCGGCCTGGCGCCGGGGCCCAGGCCCATCGCCTGCATGGCGTAAAGAATGCGGCGCTGCACCGGTTTCTGGCCATCGGTGAGATCGGGCAGGGCCCGGCCCCGCACCACCGACACCGCGTAATCCAGGTAAGCCTGCTCGGCATAATGCGCGAGCGTAATACTGTCGTCGCCGTTCGGAGCTTCGTCGAACAAGCCTGTTTGTGTACTGTCCATTGTCATCTCTGTGTGGGTTTAAACGTCGACCTCGGCCAGATTGCCTTTTTCTTCCAGCCAGACGCGCCGCTGCGCGGACTCGCCCTTGCCCATCAGCATGTCGAACATCTGCGTGGTGGCGGCGATGCCCGGCTCGCCATAGGCGACCGGCATGAGGCGGCGGGTGTCGGGATTCATGGTGGTATCCCATAGCTGCTCGGCGCTCATTTCGCCCAGGCCCTTGAAACGGCTAATGCTCCAGGAGGCTTCGCGCACGCCTTCCTTGCGCAGTTTGTCCTGCACCGCCTCCAGTTCGCCCTGGTCCAGGCAGTAGACCTTGCGGGCCGGCCGCTTGCCGGCCGCGGGCACATCCACGCGAAACAGCGGAGGACGGGCCACATAGACATGGCCGGCTTCGACCAGCTTGGGAAAGTGGCGGAAAAACAGCGTCAACAGCAGCACCTGGATGTGCGAGCCGTCGACATCGGCGTCCGACAGGATGCAGACGCGGCCGTAGCGCAATCCGGAAAGATCGGCGCTGTCATTGGGCCCGTGCGGGTCCACGCCTATGGCCACCGCGATATCGTGGATTTCATTGTTGGCAAACAGGCGGTCGCGATCGACTTCCCAGGAATTCAAGACCTTGCCGCGCAAGGGCAGGACGGCCTGGTAGCCCTTGTCGCGCCCCATTTTGGCCGACCCGCCGGCGGAATCCCCTTCCACCAGAAACACTTCGGTGCGCGAGGCATCGCTGGATTCGCAATCGGTGAGCTTGCCTGGCAGCACCGCCACGCCCGAGCTTTTGCGCTTTTCGACCTTCTGCGACGACTTGGCGCGCGCCTGGGCCTGGCGTATGGCGCTTTCCGCCAGCTTCTTGCCGTATTCGACATTGGCATGCAGCCACAAGTCCAGGGCATTCTTGGCAAAGCCGCTGACCAGCCGCACGGCATCGCGGCTGTTCAGGCGCTCTTTGATCTGGCCCTGGAATTGCGGATCGAGCACTTTGGCCGAAAGCACGAAACTGGCGCGGGCAAACACATCTTCAGGCAGGAGCTTGACGCCCTTGGGCACCAGGCTGTGCAGCTCGGCGAAAGACTTGACCGCATTGAACAGGCCGTCGCGCAGGCCGGCCTCGTGGGTGCCGCCCGCCGTCGTGGATATCAGGTTCACGTAGGACTCGCGCACCACAGGGCCGTCGACCGTCCAGATCACCACCCATTGGGCGCCCTCCCCTGGCGCGTAGGACTCGTCGTCGTCCGCGGCGTACTGCTTGCCCTCGAACACCGGGATGATTTTCTCGGCGTCATCCAGGGCTTCTTCCAGGTAGCCGCGCAAGCCTTCCTGGTACTGCCACTCGCGCGTCTCGCCGGTTTTCTCGATGAGCAGCGTCACCTTGATGCCATTGAGCAGCACCGCTTTGCTGCGCAAGGCATGCACCAGCTCGGCCATGGGTATGGCGGCCGAATCGAAATATTTGGGGTCGGGCCAGACGCGCACCCGCGTGCCGGTTTTCCTGCGGCCGGCCGGCTCCAGTTCGCGCAGCGGCTCGAGCACGTCGCCATTGGCGAAAACCAGCTCGTGCGTCCTGCCGTCGCGCCAGACGCGCACTTCCAGCCGCGTCGACAGCGCATTGGTGACCGATACCCCGACGCCGTGCAGGCCGCCGGAAAAAGCATAGGCGCCGCCCGCTTTCTTGTCGAACTTGCCGCCGGCGTGCAGCCGCGTGAACACCAGTTCCACCACGGGCGCGTGCTCTTCGGGATGCAGGCCCACCGGGATGCCGCGGCCGTCGTCCTCGATGGACACGCTGCCATCGGCATGCATGGTGACCTTGATCTGCTGGACAAAGCCCGCCAGGGCCTCGTCGGCGGCGTTGTCTATGACTTCCTGGAGGATGTGCAGGGGATTGTCGGTGCGGGTGTACATGCCCGGCCGCTGCCGCACAGGTTCCAGCCCTTTCAGTACTCGAATTGATGCTTCGTCGTAGCGTGGTGTAGCCAATTTATTCTCGAATTTTCTGTGAGGAAAGCGCTATTTTACGGAGTATGCGCCACATCGGATTTGAACAGACCCGCGCCGCTGGCGAAAAGCCGCTGTGCGCGGCCGGGCCGTCGGTGGTATGCTTGTAAAAAATGGGTCACAAGCCCCACCGGCACTTACTAGAATACATGGTCTTGTTGCCTGCCTTCCTGTAGCTTATCCAAGTTTCCAATCATCTTCTTTGTCTTTCTATCATGAGCGAATCTATCAAACACGTGAGCGATGCCTCCTTCGAGGCCGACGTCCTCAACTCGGACGTACCCGTTCTGGTCGACTACTGGGCGGCCTGGTGCGGGCCCTGCAAAATGATCGCGCCGTTCCTTGACGAGGCCGCCAGCCAGTACGAGGGGCGTGTTATCATAGCCAAAGTCAATGTGGACGAAAACCCCGAAACCGCCGCCAAGTTCGGCATTCGCGGCATCCCGACACTTATGCTGTTCAAAGACGGCAAGGCGGCAGCCACCAAAGTGGGCGCCTTGTCCAAGTCGCAACTCAACACTTTCCTAGACGAATCCCTGTAAATCGGTCGTTGTCGCGCGAGCCTATTCTAGGCTCGCCACCACTTTGCAAATACCCCCCTCTTTCCTCACATGCACCTCACCGAATTAAAAGCACAGCACGTTTCGAAACTTCTCGAAATGGCCGCAGCCCTTGATATTGACAACGCCAGCCGCTTGCGCAAGCAAGAGCTCATGTTTGCCATCATGAAGCGCCACGCCAAGCAAGGCGAACAGATTTTTGGCGACGGCGTCCTGGAAGTGTTGCCCGACGGCTTCGGTTTTTTGCGCTCGCCCGAGACCTCCTACCTGGCCAGCACCGACGACATCTATATTTCGCCCTCGCAAATCCGGCGCTTCAATCTGCATACCGGCGACTCCATCGAAGGCGAGGTCCGCGTCCCCAAGGACGGCGAACGCTATTTCGCGCTGGTCAAGGTCGACAAGGTCAATGGCATGCAGCCAGAGGCCATCAAGCATCGCATCATGTTTGAAAACCTCACGCCGCTGCATCCGGACGAGGTCATGACTCTCGAACGCGACATCAAGAGCGAAGAGAACATCACCGGCCGCATCATGGACATCTTCGCTCCCGTAGGCAAAGGCCAGCGCGCCCTGATCGTGGCCAGCCCCAAGTCCGGCAAGACGGTGATCATGCAGCATATGGCCCATGCCATCAGCGCCAATTATCCCGACGCGGTCATGATAGTGCTGCTGGTCGATGAGCGCCCCGAGGAAGTCACCGAAATGCAGCGCACCGTGCGCGGCGAAGTGGTGGCGTCGACGTTCGACGAGCCGGCCACGCGCCACGTGCAAGTGGCCGAAATGGTCATCGAAAAGGCCAAGCGCCTGGTCGAACTCAAAAAAGACGTTGTCATCCTGCTGGACTCCATCACCCGCCTGGCGCGCGCCTACAACACCGTGGTTCCGGCTTCGGGCAAGGTCCTGACCGGCGGCGTGGACGCCAACGCGCTGCAACGCCCCAAGCGCTTTTTCGGAGCCGCCCGCAACGTCGAAGAGGGCGGCTCGCTGACCATCATCGGCACGGCGCTGGTGGAAACCGGCAGCCGCATGGACGAGGTCATTTACGAAGAGTTCAAGGGCACCGGCAACTCCGAAGTCCACCTGGAGCGCCGCCTGGCCGAGAAGCGCGTGTATCCCGCCATCAACCTGAACAAATCGGGCACGCGCCGCGAAGAACTGCTCATCAAGCCCGACCTTTTGCAGAAAATTTGGGTGCTGCGCAAATTCATCCACGACATGGACGAAATCGAAGCGATGGAGTTCATTCTGGATAAAATTCGCGCCACCAAGACCAACGCCGAATTTTTCGACATGATGAAAAAATAACAAAATGACGCTACCTACCCTTGATCATTACCTTGCCCAAATAAGCGCCCGCGACCCGCATCAGCCTGAATTCATGCAGGCAGTCAAAGAGGTCATGAATAGCCTCTGGCCGTTCATCGAAAAAAACCCCCGCTATGCGCAGCATGGCATCCTGGAACGAATAGTCGAACCGGAACGCATCATCCAGTTCCGCATCTCGTGGGTCGACGACAGCGGGCAAGTGCAGACCAACCGCGGCTACCGCATCCAGCACAGTTCCAGCATAGGCCCATTCAAGGGCGGGATGCGTTTCCACCCGTCGGTCAATCTTTCCATCCTGAAATTCCTGGCCTTCGAGCAGACGTTCAAGAATGCCTTGACCACGCTGCCCATGGGCGGCGGCAAGGGCGGCTCCGACTTCGATCCCAAAGGCAAATCCGACGCGGAAGTCATGCGCTTCTGCCAGGCGCTGATCATCGAGCTGCACCGCCATCTGGGGCCGGACACCGACGTCCCCGCCGGTGACATCGGCGTGGGCGCCCGTGAAGTCGGCTTCATGGCCGGCATGATGAAGAAGCTCTCCAATTCCGCGGCATCGGTATTCACCGGCAAGGGCCTGAGCTTCGGCGGCAGCCTTGTCCGCCCCGAGGCCACCGGCTACGGCACGGTCTATTTCGCCGAGGAAATGCTCAAGCACGCCCATCAGTCCATCGAAGGCCTGACGGTATCCGTGTCGGGCTCGGGCAACGTGGCCCAGTACGCCATTGAAAAATGCCTGCAGCTGGGCGCCAAGGTCATTACCGTCAGCGACTCGCATGGCGCCGTCATCGACAAGGCGGGCTTCACCCACGAAAAGCTGGCCGCGCTCATCGAGCTGAAAACCCAGCAGCGCGGCCGCGTCGAAGACTACGCCAGGCAGTTCAACCTGGTCTATGAAGCCGGCAAGCGCCCCTGGCATGTGCCGGTGGATGTCGCGCTGCCCTGCGCCACCCAGAACGAACTCGAACTCGAAGACGCCCAGACGCTGATCAGAAACGGCGTGCGCTGCGTGGCCGAAGGCGCCAACATGCCTACCAGCCTGGCCGCGGTCGACGCCTTCATCGACGCCAATATCCTGTATGCGCCCGGCAAGGCCAGCAATGCCGGCGGCGTGGCGGTGTCCGGCCTTGAAATGAGCCAGAACTCGCAGCGCCTGCAATGGACCCGCGAGCAAGTGGACACCAAGCTGCACGCCATCATGCGCGACATCCACGAAAACTGCGTGCGCCACGGCTCCGAAGGCAAATCGGTAAATTACGTCAATGGTGCCAATATCGCCGGCTTCGTCAAGGTCGCCGACGCAATGCTGCATCAAGGCATTTTCTGACGCAGGCCGGGTTGCGGCGCCACGGGCGCGCAACCCGGCAGACAACGCGGCAGCACAAACACCAAATAGTCGGGTCGGCCGGCGCGGCCCTAGGGCTCCACTCGCGGAAGCGTGCCGGCTTTCGGCGCGGCGCCGGGATTCGCGGCCGCTTTCCCATTGGCCGCGGGTACGGCGATTTCCTTGATCTGCGGGTCGTCCCAATCGCCATGGATCTGATATTGCGCCGTCATGGCCTTGGCCAGCGGCCCCTGCAGCAGCCACTGCGTCAGGAATGCGCCGACGCCCACGATGGGATTGATGGCAATGCCCGCCGCGACGGCGGCGCCGCTGACATCCAGGTTGGGAACCACCACCGCCTGCAAATTCAGATTTTCGCGCACCAGATCGACATCCCCGCCTATCACGATAGTGCCCACCGGGCCAATGACGCGATAATCGCTGGTGCTCATCACGCCGCTATCCAGGACCAGGGTGCCGCGCAGCTTGTCGTAGGGAAAGCCTTCCTTGGTCAAGCCCGCCGGATTGAAATCCAGGCGCGCCATCCTTTTCACCGACTGCAGGGAAAGCAGCTCCAGCAGGCGCGATGAACGCGAATTGACGTTGCTGAAACGGCCCTTCTCGAGGTCGAACTCGATCTTGCCGTTCAAGTCCTCCTTGCTGACATCCCAGGGCATATTGCGCCACTCGAACCGGCCCTTGAGGGTGCCCTTGCCCGCTTTCATGACGTCCTTCATGCCGACCTGGTCGAAATACGCTCCCAGGTCGCTGATATGCGCTTGCGCGTCCAGCGTCAAGCCGCGGTCCTTGCCGCTCAGGCGCCACATGCCCGAGCCCGCGAGGCTGGCCCCACGGCCGGCCAGCTTGAGCTCGTCGAGCCGCCACAGTTCCCCGCGCGCCTGGTTGACGCCCACCACCGATAATTCCCCCGCATCGCGTCCGTACAGGCGCAAGTTCTTCACATAAAGATTGACTCCGGGAATATCCAGATCGTCGTCGATGCGAAAACTGCTGTCTTCGGCATTCTTGTCGTCCGCCGCGCCGCCGGCCTTGTCACGCCCCAGTGCCAGCCGGTCGAAATTGGCGTCGATGCGGCCCGCTATGCGGCCCCTGGCCTCGCGCCAGAACAGGGTGCCGGCGGTCTGTGTAGAGCTTACATCCACGCGCCATTGCTCGGGCTCGGGCTGGCGCGCCGTAAAGGTCAGTTCATCGAGCTTGAGGCCATGCACCCGGGCCTGCGCGGTCTGCAGGCGCAACTGGCGCGCATCGGGCAGCAAGGGGCGCTCGCGCCGGCCGCCGGGCTTGGCCGAAGTGGAAAATTCGCTGACGATCCGGTCCCAGCTGTCGATATCGACCGAGGGATAACTCACATCCACGCTCAAGCCCTCTGGCTGGAGATCCGGCTCCTGATTCACGCCCACCGCCGCCGCATGGAAATAAGCGCCCTCCTTCCGGCCATTACGGTGCAGCAGCGTGGCGCGCATGCCCTGGCCCAGCGCCACATCGAGGGCCATGCTCTTGCCGTCCGCATGCCGGCGCCAATCGACGTGCAGCGGCATGGCTTGCCCGGCGGATTTGCCCAAGGGAGGCGGCAAATCGAGCGCCAGCCCCGACAGGGTGGAGTCCAGGCTGAGCGAAAACGACTTGGCATCGGGCTGCTGCACCGTGGCTTTATACGGCACAGTGCCCTGCAGGCGCTTCATGCCCTCCAGGCCGACATAGTCGGCCAGGGCCTTGGCGCTGGCCCGGCCCTGCAATTGCAAGCCCTTCTGGGGCCCGCCCACGCCGCCGGTGAAGCTCACCGGCCCTCCCAGGAAGTCCGCCTTGAGCCCGGATGAACTCATTGCTTCATCGGTAAAATCCAGGGCGCCGCTGATCTGGCTGAACGCCGGCATCTCCGGCGCCAGGCGCAAGCTGTTGCCCGAAAAGCGGATAGCGCCCCGCAGCTTGGTATCGCGGCTATTGAGCAGGGGTATGGTCAAGGCCAGCGGCACTTCCCAGTCGCCGTCGGCGCTCGCCTCGTTGAATACCCCGCCCAGCATCTCGCCCAGGGGCGTATGCTTCATGAGCGCCAGATAGGCCTCGCCCTTGGCCGCCGTCAGGCCATCGATATGCAGGACGGGCTTATCTTCGATATTGGGAATATGGGCGCTGACCTGGCTCAGTTGAATCGGCAGGCCGGCGGCCGGCTGCATCCACGCCTGATCCGACACCAGGCGCAGATCGGCCCGGTGCAGCGCTATGGTGCCCTGCATGTCGTTCAGGCGCGGCCAGCCCAGCGTCTTGCCCTCCGGCGGCAGGTAATCGATCATCCCGCCCGAATACCGTCCCAGGACCTTGAAATTGCCTTTGGAGGGGTCCTCGGCAAAAGGAAAGTGTTCGAGATCGCCGTTGAGCGTCAGGTCGGCATCCTGGATGACGCCGGCCAGCAATCCCTTGGCCATCCATTCGCGCGCATCGAGGTCCACGATGCCAGGCAGGTATTCATGTATCGCCGCGACCATGGCCCGCTTGAACTTGCCATGGATATCGATCAGGCCGGCAGGGCCGCTGCCGCCCTGCTGCCAACTGCCTTGAAGGCTGGCATCCATATCCTTGTTGGCCAGGTCCACGCGGTCGGCCTGCACACGCAGCACCGAGCCGGGCAGATTGCGCGCCGTGCCCTGGGCGTCGATGCTGTTGAAGTCCAGCGGTTGGGCGAAAATGTCGCCGGCGTCCAGGCCCAGCCTCCTGGCCTGCAGGCGAAACTCGACAGCGGGAGCCGGCGCGGCGCCGGCAATCGGCGGCAAGGCCGGCGCGGCGGGCGCCGATGCGCCGGCGCTTGCAGGAAAGATCTGCCGGAAGCCCGCCCAGGGCCCGGCCATGTACAGGCGCAGGAAGTCGGCCTGGACATACGCCTTGTCGCCAAACCGCCAGCGCCCCTGTTTGACGGTCACATCCGAAGTGTAGCGGGCGATGCCGCCGGCCGCGAGGGTCAGCCAGGCCTGGGCCGACACTTCCCCGGATTCCAGCGGCTGGGGCATGTCCAGCCAGGGACTCCAGCCCAGCGGGCGCATTTTCTCCACATTGACATACACCTGCCCGGCGCCGTCCTTCAGGGAGAATGCTTGCGGCCCGCCCCCGGACGCCTGGCGGAACTGGCCGCGCACATCCAGCGACTGGCCCAGTTCGGACGGCGGTATCGCCCTTGCCGAGAAAGAGTGATCGGCTCCATGGCTGCGCAGGGTCAATGTCACAGACCGCAGAACCAGCGGCGGCGCATGGCGGGTTTCGTCCACCCAGCGTATCGTCGCATCGGCCAGCACGATCCGGCGCTGCGTGGCCAGCCATGCGAGGATCTCGTCCTGCGCGCCGGCATCCTGCTGATCGAGGGCCTCCATCTGGAAAGACTGCCCCAGCACCCAGAGGCGCTGGCGGCGGTCGCGCCGCAGGCTGATATCGATGCCCTGGGCCTGAAGGCTGACGAATTGGGGAGTCCCGGTGAAAAGGCTGCGCCAGCTCAGCACCGCCTGCACGCGGGGCAGGCTCAGGACCTGGCGCTGGCGCCGGTCGGTGAAGGCGACATCGCCCAGCTCCAGCCGCGGATGCAGCCCGTTCCAGTCGGCCTTCACTACGCCCAGGCTGACCCTGGTCTTCAATGCCGCTGACAATTGCTGCGCAATATAAGGGCGCCACTGATCGATATTGGGCAATACCCAATAGCGGACGCCCAGGAACAGCCCTGCCGCCAGGAAGTAGACAAAGAGCACTATCTTGAAAAACAGCTTCAGCAAGGCGGAAGGGATTCGAAACACAGATTGAATTAGCCAGAACAGTAATATTTGCAGTATCTTCTCGGGGTTGGCCCCCACACCTTGTACCCGTTTTTACGGTTTTCGTCTTCCCGCTTTTGAGCCTCGTTCCTTTCTTGTAAGCCCTATGTCCTCAGCCATTATATTAGACCCCGCCCTGCGCTGGTCCGGCGCGCTGCGCCGCAAGATCGGCGCCAACGCGCCATTCGAGCAATGGCTGGCGCAAGCCGCCGTCCAATCGATCACACGCAAGACCGTTCAAGCCTGGTTCGAGGAGCTCAGGGGCGCCGGCCCGGATGCCGCGCTGCCGGTGGCCGACGTGCGGCGGATATTGCGCCAACTGCGCGAACGGGTTTTCTTTACCCTCATGGTGCGCGACATCAACGGCGCCGCGCCCTTGCATGAAGTCGTCGGCGCCATGTCCGCCCTGGCCGACCTGGCGGTAGCCCAGGCCTATGAAAGCGTGGCCGCCAGCCTGGCCGAAACGCACGGCGTGCCCATCGATCCCCACAGCGGGCGGCCCCAGGAACTGCTGATCCTGGGCATGGGCAAGCTGGGCGGCAGGGAATTGAATGTCTCGTCCGACATCGACCTGATCATGCTGTATGGCGAGGAAGGCGAAACCACGGGCCGGCGCAGGATCAGCCATCACGAATTCTACGGCCGCGTCACGCAGCGCATGATGCCCGTGCTCTCGGAAATGGACGCCGACGGCCAGGTTTTCCGTACCGACTTGCGCCTGCGCCCGGATGGCGATTCCGGGCCCCTGGCCTGGAGCCTGGAGGCGCTGGAAAACTACCTGGTCAGCCAGGGCCGCGAATGGGAACGCTATGCCTGGCTGAAAAGCCGCGTCATCCCCTGCAAGGCCTTTGCCGGCAGCGATCCGGCCGGCCAGCTGGAACAGCTGGAATCCTTGCGCACCCCTTTCGTCTACCGCAAATATTTCGACTTCGACGCCCTGGCGGCGCTGCGCGGCCTGCGCGAACGCATACGCCAGGATTGGCAGCGGCGGGCCCTGGCGCGCACCGGCGTGGACACAGTCCACAACATCAAGCTGGGCGACGGCGGCATACGCGAAATCGAATTCATCGTGCAGTTGAGCCAGTTGATACGCGGCGGGCGCATGCCGTCGCTGCAGCAGCGCTCCCTGCTGTCGGCCCTGCACAAGCAGAAAAGCGCCGGCGTCATCGCCCCCGAGGTCGCCGACAATCTTGAAGCCGCCTACTGCTTTTTGAGGCGCGTCGAGCATATGCTGCAATACCGCGAAGACGAGCAGACCCACCTGCTGCCGCGCGACGAGGCCCAGTGCCTCGGCCTGGCGCAGGCCATGGGCATGACGCTGCCGGATTTCGAAGCCCGGCTGTCGGCCCACCGCGCCTTCGTCGAGCAGAGCTTTCGCAACGCCTTCCGCATCGCCGGCATGGGCGGCGACGACGAACAGAATGGCGACGCGCCCGAGCAGCGCGCCGATACGCCCTGCGGCAACCTGATCGAGCATATCCGGCAGCACATCGGCGCGCAGGCGCCCGCCATCTGCCAGCGGGTGGATGCGCTGATGGACAGCCACCGCATCCGCAGCCTGCCCGAGAGCAGCCGCAAGCGCGTCGAAACGCTGCTGCCCGCCATCATCAGCACCGCCGCCAAAACCGAGCATCCGGACCAGACCGCCATACGCCTCTTGACGCTGGTGGAAAGCATAGCCCAGCGCAGCGCCTACCTGGCGCTGCTGGCCGAGTACCCCGACACGCTGGCCAGGGTGGCGCGCATTGTCAGCGCCAGCCCCTGGGCATCCCAGTTCCTGAGCCGCTTTCCGCTGCTGCTCGACAGCCTGATCGAATGGCATTCGCTGCTGGAGCCGCCGGATTTCGCGCAGATTGCGCAGCAGCTGCACAACGAGCTCGACGCCTGCACCCTGCCCGACGGCCAGCCCGATGTCGAGCAGCAAATGAACTTGATGCGCGATCTGCAGCACCAGATCACCTTCCAGTTGCTGGCCCAGGACCTGGAAGGGGTGCTGACGGTGGAGCACCTCGCCGACCGCCTGTCGGCGCTGGCCGACATGCTGCTGGCCGAAACCATCTACCGGGTATGGCCGCTGGTGCAGGGCAAGAACAGGCGCGCCGACCTCGCGCCGCCCCAGTTCGCCATCATTGCCTATGGCAAACTGGGCGGCAAGGAAATCGGCTATGCCTCCGACCTGGACCTGGTGTTTCTTTACGACGACCCCAGCGACGATGACGCCAGCGAGATTTACGCCAAGCTGGGGCGGCGCATGTCATCGTGGCTGTCCACCATGACATCCTCGGGCCGCTTGTATGAAATCGACCTGCGCTTGCGCCCCGATGGCGACGCGGGCCTGCTGGCGGTGTCGGTGGACGCCTTCGCGCAGTATCAGACGCAGCATGCCTGGGCCTGGGAACACCAGGCCATCACCAGGGCGCGCTTTGTGACGGGCGACGCGCAAATCGGCAAGCGCTTCGAGCAGATCCGCCAGCAGGTCCTGCTCTTGCCGCGCGACCCGCAAGCCTTCAAGACCGAAGTGCGGACCATGCGCGCCAAGATCGGCGCCGGCCACCCCAACCGCACGCCGGACTTCGACCTGAAGCATGATCGCGGCGGCATGGTCGATGTGGAATTCATTACCCAATATCTCGTGCTGTGCCATTCCCGCCAGTATCCGGTGCTCTTGGACAACCTGGGCAATATCGCGCTGCTGCGCCTGGCCGCCGAGGCGGGGCTGATCCCGGCCGACCTCGCGCCCAGGGTGGCGGACGCCTATCGGGAGTTCCGCAAGCGGCAACACGCCTTGCGGCTGCAGGGCGCCGAAAAGGCCCGCGTGCCGAGCGATCAGCTGCTGAAGGAGCGCGCGGCGGTGCGGGAACTTTGGAATGTGGTGATAGGGGACTAAAATAGCCGGTATTACTCTTCACCCATACGCCTGCCCGGGCGTATCCTCGAGCCATGACTGATTTCCAACGCCCCCAGCTTGTCCTGCCCGATAACCGCAAGAAGGTGCTCTTGCATTCCTGCTGCGCGCCCTGTTCGGGCGAAGTGATGGAAGCGATGACCGCGTCGGGCATCGAGTACGCGATATATTTCTACAATCCCAATATCCATCCCGACCGCGAATACGAGATACGCAAGAACGAGAATATACGCTTCGCCGAAGAGCACAATATCGAGTTCATCGACGCCGATTATGATCGCGACAATTGGTTCGAACGCGTGAAGGGCCTGGAGGACGAACCCGAGCGCGGCCAGCGCTGCACGGTGTGTTTCGACATGCGTTTCGAGCGCACCGCCTTGTATGCGCATGAGCATGGCTTCGACACCATCAGCAGTTCGCTGGGCATCTCGCGCTGGAAAGACATGAACCAGATCAATGGCTGCGGGGAACGCGCGGCGGCGCGCTATCCGGACCTGGTCTATTGGACTTACAACTGGCGCAAGGGCGGGGGTTCGGCGCGCATGATAGAAATCAGCAAGCGCGAGGAGTTCTATCAGCAGGAGTACTGCGGCTGTGTATATTCCTTGCGCGACACGAACCGCCACCGCCGCGCCCAAGGCCGCGAGCGCGTGAAGATAGGCATCAAGTTTTATGGCAAGGACGAACTCGAACTGAATCCTCCGCCGACGATGCCGCAGAAGTAAGGCAATAGGTTTCTACGTCTCGCTGTCGTGCGTCGGTGTGTGTTCTTTAAATGCCTTTTGTGCTGTTGCGGGTTGCTATTTGGACGTTGCTATCGTGCCCTAGGCCTGTCCTTTATGCGGTTATTGGTTCTTGATGCGGTTATTGGTTCTTGACGCGGGTGTTGGTTCTTGACACGGGCGTTGTTCTTGACACGGGCGTTGTTCTTGACACGGGCGTTGTTCTTGACACGGGCGTTGTTCTTGACACGGGCGTTGTTCT
>NZ_FQXE01000001.1:427085-649723 GCF_900129885.1 Pollutimonas bauzanensis
TGAGCGGGACGCTTACGGACAGCCGGGGGCTGTCCGTTCCGCGAGTTCGCGGGCGCCCCGAAACAGGTTGACTGCGCGGGCAGTCACGGGCGAAGCCCGGGACCGCAGCGACATTGAGCCCAACCCACACCCGCCCACGGCGACGGGTTAAGAATGCTGGGAAGAAAGCACCAACTTGCGGCACCGGATTAAGAACGCTAGAACGAAAGCACCAGCCCACCGCCCCGGGTTTAGAGCACTGTGACGGTTTGAATACTATGCCTTGCGCGACACGAACCGCCACCGCCGCACCCAAGGCCGCGATCGCGTGAAGATAGGCATCAAGTTCTATGGCAAGGACGAACTCGAACTGAATCCTCCGCCGACGATGCCGCAGAAGTAAGGCAGGGATGAAGGCGCAGCGGGCTATGTTCTTTTAAATCCAGTGCAGTGGGTTTCTTGACCGCGGCCGTGGGATGGGGTGCGGTTCAAGCGGCGAGAAAAATGCCGGCGATGATTTTTCCATCTGCCGGACCAATCCGTCCAATGTTTTTTTCTTCCGGTTTGTTCTAGATTGCCTGTTGGCAAATCAATTATGGACCGGCAGGCATGTCTTCACCCAACGACTCTTTACGGCCAGAGCCGCCTGCCGATGCCGCCAAGGCCGGCCCCACGCCGCCGACTGGCCGCAGCGCAGTGTGTACGGCGTGGCCCGCGGCCTGGCCGATCAATTGCAGGCGGGCCAGGATTACCGGCACTTGAGGCCTGCCATCGGCATCAGCCTCCTCGTCCATGATCTTTTTACCGATCACCCCGCCAAGGCCGACTGGCACTTCACCCTGCGCGATACGCAGTATCCGCAAGTACAGTTGGATCAAGCGCTGCAAGTGCATATAATCGAGCTACGCAAGGCCGAAACACTGGGCAAGCTGCCCGTGCCATTATCGGCCTGGATTGCCTGCCTGCTGCACAACCTGGATGAGGCTGTCATGAACGAAATCACCCACCCTCCGGTCAAAGAAGCCCTGGCGCATCTGGAAACGATGTATTCCGACGAAGAGTTGCGCCTGATGGCCCAGCGCCGCGAACAGGCCCTGGTCGATTACGAAGACGGGCTGGACTATGCGCGCCACGAAGGCCAAATCCAACTCCTTACCCGCCTGCTCGAACGCAAATTCGGCCCTGTGCCGCGACACTACCAAACTCAACTCTCGCGATCCAGCGCCGATCAACTACAAGACTGGTCGTTGAACGTGCTGGATGCCCAGCGCATCGAAGATGTATTTGTCTGAACCTAATACCACAAAGGACTATGCCGGGACGGGAGGATGCGGCGCCCAGGCGCGTAGCGCGTACCCTCAGGTAAGCCGCAAGTCCGAATAAACAATAGCGCGTCCAAGGAAATGCCAGCGCATCGGAAGAACATCAACAACAAAAAAAGCGAGCGCCAGACAAGAGGTCTGGCGCTCGCTCCAAGGAATAATCGAATATAAGAAGTCGGCAAAACCGGTGGCGCCGCCGGGTTGCGACCCCGCGGCCCCAACCCGGCCAGGCGCCTCAACGCTTACTGCAAAGTCCGCGAAAAAACGAACTTGTCGTTCTGCCAATCCACCGGCACCACATCCTTGGGCCCGAACTTGCCTTCCAGTATCAGGCGGGCAACCGGATTCTCGATGTACTGCTGGATCGCGCGCTTGAGCGGACGGGCGCCGAACACCGGATCGAAACCCGTGCGGGCCAACTGCGCCAGCGCCGCGTCCGAAACCTCCAAGCGCATTTCCTGCTGCGCCATGCGCTGCCCCAGGCGTTGAACCTGTATCCGCGCAATCGCCTCGATGTGCTTGACATCCAGGCCATGGAACACCACCACCTCGTCGATCCGGTTCAGGAATTCAGGCCGGAACGACGTCTTCAGCTCGTCCCAGATGACCTCCTTGATCACATCGTAGGGCTGGCCCGACATGCTCTGGATATGCTGCGAGCCCAGATTCGACGTCATGATGATCACCGTATTGCGGAAATCCACCGTGCGGCCCTGGCCGTCGGTCAGGCGGCCATCGTCCAGCACCTGCAGCAGCACATTGAAGACATCAGGATGCGCCTTCTCGATTTCGTCCAGCAATATCACGCTATACGGCTTGCGGCGCACCGCCTCCGTCAGGTAGCCGCCTTCCTCGTAGCCCACATATCCCGGGGGCGCCCCTATCAGGCGCGATACGGAATGCTTCTCCATGAACTCGCTCATGTCGATGCGTATCATATGGTCGTCAGAGTCGAACAGGAAATTGGCCAGCGCCTTGCTCAATTCGGTTTTCCCCACGCCGGTGGGCCCCAGGAACAAAAACGAGCCATAAGGGCGCGAAGGGTCGGACAAGCCGGCGCGCGAGCGGCGGATGGCGTCGGCCACCAGGCTGACGGCTTCATTCTGGCCCACCACACGCTGGTGCAGGAAATCCTCCATGCCCAGCAGCTTGGCGCGCTCGCCCTGCATCATCTTGGCAACCGGAATACCTGTGGCGCGCGACACCACCTCCGCGATTTCCTCGGCCCCGACCTGGGTGCGCAGCAGGCGCGGGCGGTCGTTCTCGGTGGCCGCCTGCTGCCCCGCCTCGGCGGCCTGCAGGCGCCCTTCCAGTTCCGGCAGCTTGCCGTACTGCAGTTCCGCCAGCTTGTCGAACTGGCCCTTGCGCTGCAGCTCGGCCATCTCGGAACGGGTCTTTTCGATTTCCTCCTTGATGGCCTGCGAGCCCTGCACAGCGGCTTTTTCGGCTTTCCAGATTTCTTCGTAATCGTTGTACTCGCGCTGCAATTTGAGCAGCTCGTCTTCAATGACTTTCAGGCGGCGCTGGGAGCTCTCGTCAGTATCCTTGTTGACGGCTTCGCGCTCGATCTTGAGCTGGATGATGCGCCGGTCGAGCTTGTCCATGACCTCGGGCTTGGAATCGATTTCCATGCGTATGCGCGCGGCCGCCTCGTCGATGAGGTCGATCGCCTTGTCCGGCAGGAAGCGGTCGGTGATGTAGCGATTGGACAATTCCGCCGCCGCGACGATGGCCGGGTCGGTGATCGCCACGCCGTGGTGGAGTTCGTAGCGCTCCTGCAAGCCGCGCAATATGGCGATGGTCGATTCCACATCGGGCTCGTTGATGAAAACCTTCTGGAAACGGCGCTCCAGCGCGGCGTCCTTTTCGATGTACTTGCGGTATTCATCCAGGGTGGTCGCGCCTATGCAATGCAGCTCGCCGCGCGACAGCGCCGGCTTGAGCATATTGCCGGCATCCATGGCGCCTTCCGCCTTGCCCGCGCCGACCATGGTGTGCAGCTCGTCGATAAAGACGATGGAATCGCCGCCATCCTGCGCGAGCTCTTTGAGCACGGCCTTGAGCCGCTCTTCGAATTCGCCGCGATACTTGGCGCCGGCCAGCAAGGCCGCCAGGTCCAGGGACAATACCCGCCTGCCTTTCAGCGTTTCAGGCACCTCATTGTTGACGATGCGCTGCGCCAGGCCTTCCACGATGGCGGTCTTGCCCACGCCCGGTTCGCCGATAAGCACCGGATTGTTCTTGGTGCGCCGCTGCAGTATCTGGATGGAGCGGCGGATTTCATCGTCGCGGCCGATGACCGGGTCCAGCTTGCCCTGGCGGGCGAGGTCGGTCAGATCGGTCGTATATTTGGACAAGGCCTCGCGATTGGATTCGCCTTCGGAGTCGGACACCGAAGATCCGCCGCGCACCGCCTCGATAGCGGCTTCCAGGGCTTTGCGCTGCAAACCGGCTTCGCGCAGGATGCGGCCGGTCTCGCCCTTGTCGTCGGCCAGCGCCAGCAGGAAGAGTTCGCTGGCGATGTAGCTGTCGCCGCGGCTGGCGGCTTCTTTGTCGGTGCGGGTGAAGACGGCCTGCAGCTCGCGGCTGACCTGGATATTGCCCTCGCTGCCCTTGACCTGCGGAAAGCCTTCGATCAGGGTATTGAGCGCGGGCCCCAGGCGGTTGACCGCGACGCCCGAGCGGGCCAGCAGGCTGCCCGCGCCGCTGTCGGCGTCGGCCAGCAGGGCCGCCAGCACGTGGGCCGGTTCGATGTAGGGGTTGTCATGCTTGGCAGCAAGGCTCTGCGCATCGGCGATGGCTTGCTGGAATTTTGTGGTTAGTTTGTCGAATCGCATAGTCATTTCACAAGAAAAGAGAGCGGCTAGGCTCGAATAGTGAATATGTGCGGCCACAACAAGGAATTTCAAGTGAATACCGGCGCAAACCGCCCGTCGACAAAGTCTGAATCTCCTGCTCCGACCCCTCTTGTTTACACACCGTCTAAACTGGTAAGCTGGCAAAATCGAGATTTACTGCAAGGAGCCCAGCATGCGCGGAGTCATTAAAAAATGGGGCAATAGCGCCGCGGTCCGACTGCCCTCCTCCATGATGAAAACCCTCAAGATCGACCTGGAGGATGTCATCGATATCCGGGTCGAACGCGGATGCATCGTCATCGAGCCGGTGCGCGCCCAGGAATACCTGCTGTCCCAGTTGCTGAGCGGCATCAAGAGCAAAAACATTCATGCCGAGATCGACTTCGGCGTGGCCGACACCTGATCCGGGAGCCTCCATGAGCAAACGCTATATCCCCAATACCGGCGATATCATCTGGCTGCATTTCGACTTGCCCAAGGCAAGCACGGCACAGGACTACAAACCAGCCCTTATTCTAAGCCCTTCCTCGTACAATAAAAAAACCGGGCTCATCGTGTGCTGCGCGATCACGCCGCACATCAAGGGCTATCCGTTCGAGGTCGCCATCGGGCCCGACAAGGCCCTGGCCGTGCTCGCCGATCAGGTCAAGAGCCTGGACTGGGCCCACACCAAGATCAGCCACCGTGGCCGGGTCGACTCCGACGAACTCGCCCAGGTGCGGGCCAAACTCCAGGCGCTGATCTTCAAGACCTGAATCCACGGGCCAGCCGCGCACGGTAGCCATACCGATATTCCGCCCAGCCCGCCGCGCCCTGGACTATCCGACCTTTCTCAAGCGCCATGGACAAATTCAAGCAACTCAAAAGTTTCGTGGCCGCCGCCACCCTGGGCAGCCTGTCGGCCGCCGCGCGCGCCGAAGGCGTGGCGCCGGCCATGATGGGCCGGCGCATCAATGCCCTGGAGGCCAGGCTGGGGATCAAGCTTCTGCTGCGCTCGACCCGCCGCCTGTCCCTGACATCGGAAGGCAGCGCCTTTTTCGAAGAGGCCCAACGCATTCTGCGCGACCTGAACGACGCCGAAACCCGTATCGCGCAGGGCAGCGTCAAGCCCAGCGGCCACCTGCGCATCAGCGCGCCGGCGGGCTTCGGGCGGCGCCACGTGGCGCCGCTGCTGCCCGACTTTGCCGCCGGCTACCCCGAAGTCACCCTTGCGCTGGACCTCAGCGACAGGCTGGTCGACCTGATCGAAGAAGGCTATGACTGCGCGATTCGCATCGGCGAACTCGATGATTCGCAGATAGTCGGCTTGCGGCTGGCCGACAACAAACGCGTGATCGTCGCCGCCCCCTCCTATCTGGGCGCGCACGGCCGGCCCAATACCCCCGACGACCTGGCCCAGCACAACTGCCTGTCCTTTGGCAGCCAGGGCAACCAGTCCAAGGGCTGGCTGCTAAGGCAGGACGGCCAAGTGCGGGCCGTGCGCGTCAAGGGCAGCCTGGCCTGCAGCGATGGCGCCGTGCTGCACCAGTGGGCCCTGGCGGGCTATGGCCTGGCGTGGCGCTCATTGTGGGAAGTGCACGAAGACCTGGCTTCGGGACGCCTGGTCAGCGTGCTGGACGACTACGCCGCGCCGGCCAATGGCATCTTCGCGATGCTGCCCGAACGCAAGCATCTGCCTTTGCGCGTGCGCCTGTTCGTCGATATGTTGCGCGCCCGCTACGCGGACCCCTCCTACTGGAAAACCCATTAGCGGAAATACCACATCGATAGCAAAGCGTTTCACAGCAATTGCCCGGCGATCCCGTATACTTGATATAAATCAAACGCCGGCTTATCGGGCAACTGCAGTAAAATCCCCGCAATTTGCGGCGAATGGCCTCAAAGTGCTGTGCAAACAGCTTTACTAGCTTGTCGATGCGACCGTATGCAAAAAAAAATCTCTGTTACACCCGATTCAACGCGCTGTTCTACCTGCATGCTTAGCGAAATCTGCCTGCCTTTGGGCATGGCGCGGCACGATGTGGCCAAGCTGGATGAGCTGATCAAGGAACGCATCCGCATCCCTAAAGGCTCCGCCCTGTTCCATCTGGGCGACAAGGCGGAAGCGGTGTTCGGCATCCGCTCGGGCTCCTTGAAGACCCAGCTGGAAGACGCGGGCGGCCAGGTGCAGATCACCGGTTTCCTGTTGCCGGGCGAAATCATAGGCATGGACGGCCTGCTGGAAAACAGGCAGGTATCGCACGCCATCGCGCTGGAAGACAGCGAAGTCTGTGTCATACGCATCGACGAGATGGACCAGCTGTCGCAGCACATCCCCGTCCTGCACCAGCAGCTCCGCCGCCTGATGAGCAAGGAAATCAATCGCTCGCATCAACTGGTCATGTCGCTGGGGTCGCTGCGTTCCGAGCAGCGGCTGGCGGCCTTCCTGATCAACCTCTCGCAACGGCTGGCGACCTTGGGCTATTCATCCAGCGAGTTCGTGCTGCGCATGAGCCGCGAAGAAATCGGCAACTACCTGGGCCTGACGCTGGAAACCGTCAGCCGGCTTTTTTCGCGCTTCGCCCGCGAAGGAGTGCTGCACATCCAGCAGCGCCAGGTGCATATCGTCGATATGCCCACCCTGCGCACCCTGGCCGGAACCGACTGCGGCTAAGCCTTGCGGGTGGCCCGCCCGCGGGGCCGCCGCCATCAACGCTATATCGGGTCGCCGAACTCGTCGACCAAGGGGCCGCGCGGCGCCATATGCAGCGTCAGGGCGCTGGACATCGCTGCCATCATCCAGAACAGGAAGAAGCCGACCGCATAGGCGAGCTGGCGGCTAACCTGTATATAGCCCAGGAACTTGATATCCAGCGGATCGACCAGCGCGAAAACCGTGGCGCTGGTCGCCCCGGCGATCAGGAACGATGGCCATAATACCCACATCAATGCACGCCACTTCATACTGCAGTCCCCTGTATTTTATTGCCGGCATCAGCGAGCGGCCGGCGCCGGCGCGGGCGCCGCAGCCGGCTTGCTCACCACCAGGCCGTGCTTGACGCCGCCGTCGGTGATCGCCTGATCGCCGAAGTTCTGCACGGCCAGGACGATCGTAATGATACAACCGATCACCGCGGCCGCCGGGCCCGCCATGAGTATCCACGGCCAGGGCTCGCGCCACCAGGGCTTGCCACCCTCGGGCTCCTGGCCGTCTTTCATTTCCGCTTGAGACATGGTGCCATCCTTCCTGAGCATGTTTATTTGGGTACGAAAAAACTGGACCGTTCGACGACGACTGTTTCGTCCCCTTCGGGCGATCGGGCCACGGCCGTGAGCTCGATATCATACAGGCCGGGCTTGACCTGCTGCGCCGGGGCGCGCACCACCACCGGCACCAGCCGGTTCGACGACGGATCTATGCCGACCGTGGTCGAGCCATGGTCGGCCGTCATGATGGAAAGCCCGGGCACGCCGCCGGCGCCCAGCGTAAGCGTCAAAGGCGACTCGGTCGTATTGATGATCTGCAGGCGGTACACGTTTTCTATCATGCCGCCGGCCACTTCGCGGCCCAGGACGCCGCGATCGCGTATCACATCCACCCTGAGGGTGGTGCGCGTGGCCAGCGACACCACGAAGGCGATGCCGATCAGCGACAGTATGGCCATATAGGCCAGCACCCGCGGCCGGAACATGCGCTTGCGCACCTGGCTTTGCGTCAGGCCGTCGGTAATGGCGCGCCCGGACGTATAACGGATCAGGCCCTTGTCGTAGTCCATTTTGTCCATGACCTGGTCGCAGGCATCGACACAGGCGCCGCAACCTATGCACATGTATTGCAGGCCGTCGCGGATATCGATGCCGGTGGGACAGACCTGCACGCACAGGCTGCAGTCGACGCAATCGCCCATGCCGGCTTCCTTGTGGTCGACGCGGCGCGAGCGCCCGCCCCGCGGTTCGCCGCGCACATGGTCATAGGTGACCACAAAGGTGTCGTCATCCACCATCACGCTCTGGAAGCGCGCATAAGGGCACATGTATTTACAGACCGCTTCGCGCATGAAACCCGCATTGCCCCAGGTGGCGAAGGCGTAGAACGCCATCCAGAACCATTGCCATGGGCCCAGCGACAAGGTCAGCAGGCCCATGCCCAGTTCGCGTATCGGCGCGAAATAGCCGATGAAGGTCGAGCCCGTCCACCAGGCGATCAGTATCCAGACGATATGCTTGCTGACCTTCAGGCGCAGCTTGCGCCACGACCAGGGCTGTTCATCCAGCCGGATGCGCGCCAGGCGGTCGCCCTCGATGCGGCGCTCCACCCACATGAAGATCTCGGTGTAGACCGTTTGAGGACAGGCGTAGCCGCAAAACAGGCGGCCCGCCATGGCCGTGAACAAAAACAGGGCGAAAGCGGAAAGCACCAGCAGCACCGCGAGGTAAATCACATCCTGGGGCCACAGCACCATGCCGAATATATAGAACTTGCGCGCGGCCAGGTCGAACAGGACGGCCTGCCGGCCGTTCCACTGCAGCCACGGCAAGCCATAGAAAACCAGCTGGGTGAGGACGACCATCAAGACGCGCCAGCGGGCGAAGATGCCCGAAACCGAACGCGGATAAATCTTGCTGCGCACGTCCGCCAGCGCTTTCTCGACCTGCGGCGACGAACCGGCCCCGACCCTGGACACCCGCGGCGGCTGCCAGGCCGGCACCTCCGCGGACGATGATCCCCGGTCAGGGTTTACAGATGGTTCGCTGCTCATGATATGCCTCTATTGTGCCGCTATTGTGACGCCTATTGTGCCGCTACGTTCGCGCTCTGGTTGGACAAGCCCCATACCCATGCCGCAAGCATGCGGATCTGGTCTTCGGTCAGCAGGCCTTCCTGCGCCGGCATGACGTTCTGGCGACCGTTCAGGATGGTTTCGACAATAGTCGCTTCCGAGCTGCCATACAGCCAGATGCCGTCGGTCAGATTGGGCGCCCCCAACGCCGTATTGCCCTTGCCCTCGGCTCCGTGGCAAGCCACACAGAAGGTGTCGAAGCCGCGCTTGCCGGGAACGACTCGCAAAGGATCGCTGGCCAGGCCCGACAAGGACCGGACATACTGCGCGATATCGGCGGCCTCGGCGGGCTTGATCTGCGAACTCCAGGGCGGCATCATGCCATGGCGGCCCTTGGTGATGGTCTGCAGGATCTGCTCGGGCTCGCCGCCGTACAGCCAATCGCCATCGGCCAGGTTGGGGAAACTGCCGCTGCCTCTGGCATCGGACCCGTGGCACTGGGCACAGTTGTTCAGGAACAGGCGCTGGCCGATCTCGCGGGCGTCGGCGTCGTGCGCGACTTCCGTGATAGGCATTTTCTGGTAGCGCTCGAATACCGGCTTGATCCGCTCATTGAGCGCCACCTGCTCGGCCTTGACCTGCTTGGCCGCGGTGTACTCCAGCTTGCCCTTGTAGCTTCCCACGCCAGGGTACAGGAACAATATCGCCAGGGCGATGACGCACAGGCCCAGGTACATCACCGTCCACCAGCGCGGAACCGGGTTGTTGAGTTCGGTGAGGTCGCCGTCCCATACATGGCCGGTGTCCTCGACTTGCTTGACGCCCTGTTTGAGCCAGGCGCGCTGGGAAAACAGCAGCCATACGCAAAAAGCAATCCCGCCCAGGGCGATCACGCCGATAAAGTAGCTCCAGAAGCTACTGACAAAATCACTCATGGGAGCCCCCTTCTTGTTGATCCATCGAACGCTCGTCGGGCACGGCAAACGGCAGAAGCGATGCTTCGTGGTTCGCGTCGGCCCGGCCGCGTGAAAACGCCCACCATACAATGCCCAGAAAGGTCAGCATGGCGACGATAGTCATGATTCCGTTGATTATGGCCATTACAAGCCCCCCTCCGAAACGGCCTTGGCCGCGGCGTCGCGCCCGGCTACGCCCAGCCCCTGCAGATAGGCGATCAGCGCGTCTTCTTCAGTCTTGCCCTGCAGTTGCTCGGGCGCCTTGGCGATCTGCTCATCGGTGTAAGGCACGCCCAGCGTGCGCAGCACGCGCATGCGGTCCTGCACATTCTCGTTGGCGACCGAATTGCGCTGCAGCCATGGGTAGCCGGGCATGTTCGACTCTTTCACGACATCGCGCGGGTTGCGCAGATGGACGCGATGCCAATCATCGGAATAGCGCTGGCCGACGCGGGCCAGGTCCGGACCGGTGCGCTTGGAGCCCCACAGGAAGGGGTGGTCGTACCTGGATTCGCCCGCCAGCGAATAAGGGCCGTAGCGCTGCACTTCCGAACTGAGCATGCGGATCTGCTGCGAGTGGCAGCTGACGCAGCCCTCGCGGATGTAGATATCGCGGCCGATGAGGTTGAGCGGCTCGTAAGGCATCACGCCGGCGGTCGGCGTGGTGGTCGAGTGCTGGAAAAACAGCGGGATGATTTGCGCCAGGCCGGCGAACGACACCACCGCGATGCTGAAGATGATCAGCAGGCCGACGTTCTTTTCCAGCGTCTTGTGCGTAAAGAAACCAGTATTTTGCTTGGACATTCGGGTTCTCCTCAAGCGGTTGCCGACGCGGGGCCAAGCAAGGCCGGATCGCGCGCGTCCGGGCTGTACAAAGGCACGACGGGATCGACCTTGGTCTGGCCCTTGATGGTGATCCAGGTGTTCCAGGCCATGACGAAGACGCCGCCCAGGAAGCACAAGCCGCCCAGCATGCGGATGATGTAGAAGGGATAAGTGGCCTTGACCGCTTCGACGAAGCTGTAGGTGAGCATGCCGTCCACGCCCGTGGCGCGCCACATCAGGCCTTGCATCACGCCGGCGATCCACATGGCGCTGATATACATCACCACGCCCAGCGTGGCCAGCCAGAAATGCAGCTCGATCAGCTTCACGCTGGCCATGGCCGTGCGGCCGTACAGGCGGGGAATCATGTAGTACAGCGAACCGAAGGTGATCATGGCCACCCAGCCCAGGGCGCCCGAATGCACGTGTCCTATGGTCCAGTCGGTGTAGTGCGACAAGGCGTTGACGGTGCGTATCGACATCATCGAGCCTTCAAAGGTGGACATGCCGTAGAACGACAGCGCCACCACCAGAAACTTCAGGATCGGGTCGGTGCGCAGCTTGTGCCAGGCGCCCGACAGGGTCATGATGCCGTTGATCATGCCGCCCCACGATGGCGCCAGCAGAATCAGCGAGAGCGCCATCCCCAGCGACTGGGTCCAGTCGGGCAGCGAGGTATATAGCAAGTGGTGCGGGCCGGCCCACATATAGGTGAAGGCCAGCGCCCAGAAGTGCACGATGGACAGGCGGTAGGAATAAATCGGGCGCTCGGCCTGCTTGGGCACGAAGTAATACATCATGCCCAGGAAGCTGGTGGTCAGGAAGAAGCCCACGGCGTTGTGCCCGTACCACCACTGCACCATGGCGTCCTGGACGCCGGCATAGGCGGAATACGATTTCCACATGGAGACCGGCAGTTCCAGGTTGTTGAATATGTGCAGAATCGCAATGGTCAGAATGTACGAACCATAAAACCAGTTCGCCACATATATATGCTTGACCCGGCGCTTGACGATGGTGCCGAAGAAGACCACCGCGTAGGCCACCCAGACCAGGGTCAGGAGGATATCGATGGGCCACTCAAGCTCGGCGTATTCCTTGGTGGTGGTGTAGCCCAGGGGCAGCGTGATGACGGCGCCGACGATGACCGCCTGCCAGCCCCAAAAGGTGAAGGCGGCAAGCTTGTCGCTGAACAGGCGCGCCTGACAGGTGCGCTGCACAACGTAGTACGAAGTGGCGAACAGGGCGCTGCCGCCGAAGGCGAAGATCACCGCATTGGTGTGCAAGGGCCGCAAGCGGCCGTAGCTGAGCCATGGAATGTTGAAATTCAACTCCGGCCATATGAGTTGCGCGGCGATCCACACGCCGACCGCCATGCCGACTACACCCCAGACTATGGTCATGATCGTAAATTGACGAACCACGCCGTAGTTGAAGATTTCGGCGTTTTTTCCGACTGCATCGGAAGTGCCCATGAGCTTCCCCTAGAACAAATAAATAGTGCTTAAGCTGAACATCATCCAGCATGCCCCGGAAGCTGACTTTGATTTGAATCAAGATCAGATTCCCGCTGGATAGGCTGACGTTTTCGCACCACACTTGATAAATAAACTGAATCGAGACGCGCGGACGGCGTTCCGCCCTTATCCGGCATCCCTGCCTGCGGCCGCCTTCTCCTGCGGCCTGTTTTCCTGCCCGCCGGCCAGGCCGGCGGGGTTTTCGTCGGGCCTGTCCTGGTCCAGCAGAATGGAGTCGCCGCCCGATTGGCTGTCGTCGAACTGGCCCGAGAAAATCGCCCACCAGAAGAACACCCCGATCGCGATGACGAAAACCAGGGATATCGGCAACAACAAAAAAAGGGAAGAGGCCATGCGCTAGCCCTGGACTGCCGCGGGCTGCCAATCGCCGGCGCGCGCGCGCGTCTGCCGGTGAAACAGGCGCCATGAATTCGCGGCAACGGCCAGCGACGACAGCAGCATGGAGACGGCCGCCAGCCAGGGGGCCACCCACCCCAGGGCCGCCAGCGGCGCCATGAGCAGATGCCATGCCACCGAGGCATAAAGATTTTGCCGGGATACCCTGCCGGTGGCCTGGGTCAGGCGGAGCATGTCGAAATCCGGCCCGCGGGCGCGGGCCGACAGGCTGGCATGGGCGGCGGCCACGGCGGTGGGAACGGCCATCGCCATGGCACAGGGACAGCTCATTACCAGCAATGCCACCATGACGCCGATGGCGTGCTCAGGCCGGTAGGCGTACCAGATGCCGCCCACCACAAAGGCCAGCGCCAGCTGGACCACCACAAACCAGAAGGCCAATTGGTTCGCTCGCTGGGTAACGCTGACCCTGAAGGCTTCAATGACCGCGTGCGCGCCGCCGACGCCTATCGCCTGGCGCGCGCAAAGCTCGAGATAGCGGGCTGTCAGCAAAAAGGCCACGAACATCGTGACCGAATCGAAATAAACTTCGCCGCGCCCGGTCCACGTGGCGTGGACGCTGGGAATGAAGGCCGCGACGATGCCCAGCGCAACCGGCACATCCATGCTGACGCGGCCCCGCAGCATGCGGCCGAACGCCCCGCCCCAGACCGGCCAGGCGCAGTAGAGCACCACCGGCACGGTCAATACCAGGCTGATCCAGTTCATGATGAAGATGGCCTGATCCAGCAACTGGAGATTGTCAGGCGCCATGCTGTCGCTGCGCAAGTAGCCCGGGAAGGCGAACATCATCACCTGCATCATGGCCAGCCACGCCAGGCCCATGCGGGCGAGCATATGGCGGCGTTTCTGACGGCCCGGGCCAGACAAGCCTTGAGGGGTGGAAAAGATCGAGAAGGCGCGCATGAAGCGCACTATAGCAAATAAGGGAAACCCCGTATTGATGTAGATCAATTCCGGCGGCGCGCAAAACGCCGGCCGGCGGGGATTATCCCGCCGGCCGGCTCACAGCGCCGCGCAGGCCGGCGTCAGGCGACCTTGAGGCCGGCCTGGCCGGCGGCGCCTTCGAACTGGGCCTCTTCCGTCGAGCCGGTCAGCGCCGTCGTGGAAGACTGGCCCCCTTCGATGGCTTGCGTCACGGCGTCGAAATAGCCGGTACCCACTTCGCGCTGGTGCTTGACCGCCGTGAAGCCCAGCTCGGCCGCGGCGAATTCTTTCTGCTGCAGCTCCACGAAGGCGCTCATTTGCCGGCGGGCGTAACCGTGAGCCAGTTCGAACATGCCGTAATTCAGGGCATGGAAGCCGGCCAGGGTGATGAACTGGAACTTATACCCCATGGCGCCAAGCTCGCGCTGGAACTTGGCTACGGTGGCGTCATCCAGGTTCTTTTTCCAGTTGAACGATGGCGAACAATTGTAGGCCAGCATTTTTCCGGGGAACTGGCGGTGGATCGCCTCCGCGAAGCGGCGCGCATATTCCAGGTTGGGGGTCGAGGTTTCGCACCACAGCAGATCGGCGTAGGGCGCATAGGCCAGGCCGCGGGAAATGCCCTGCTCTATGCCCGGGCGGGTGCGGAAAAAGCCCTCGACGGTGCGCTCACCCGTGATGAAGGCCTTGTCGTTTTCATCGATATCGCTGGTCACCAGGTCGGCCGCGTCGGCGTCGGTGCGCGCCAGCAGCAAGGTGGGCACGTTGAGCACGTCGGCGGCCAGCCGGGCGGAAACCAGCTTGGCCACGGCTTCGCGGGTCGGCACCAGCACCTTGCCGCCCATATGGCCGCATTTCTTCACCGACGCCAACTGGTCTTCGAAATGCACGCCCGCGGCGCCGGCTTCTATCATGGATTTCATCAGTTCGAAGGCGTTGAGCACGCCGCCGAAACCCGCTTCCGCGTCGGCCACGATAGGCGCGAAATAATCCAGGTAGCCCTCGTCGCCCGGGTTTGTCCCTTCCATCCACTGGATCTGGTCGCAACGCGTCAGCGCGTTGTTGATGCGCTTTACCACCTGTGGCACCGAATTGGCGGGGTACAGCGACTGGTCGGGGTACATTTCTCCGGCGCCGTTGGCGTCTCCCGCCACTTGCCAGCCCGAAAGATAGATGGCTTTCAGCCCGGCCTTGACTTGCTGCATGGCCTGGTTGCCGGTCAGCGCGCCCAGCGAATTGACGAAGGGCTCGGAATGCAGCAAGCCCCATAATTTCTCGGCGCCGCGGCGCGCCAGGGTGTGCTCGACGACGACCGAGCCGCGCAGGCGTATGACTTCCTCGGCGCCATAGCCGCGCTTGATGCCTTGCCAGCGGGCCTCTTCCGCCCAGCTTTTCTGCAAATTGCGAATTTCATTTTCTCGTGTGCTCATGATGCTATTCCTTGTAAAGTAAGACAAAGACAGAAGGGGAAACCGTTGAGAAAAGTCTACGCCTTTGCTGCGTGGCGGATGGCACTTATGTCTTATATAAGACAAAAAATATATTTCTTTAAAATCAATGATATATGAATTTATTTCCACAATACGAAACGATATTCTTTGCTGTGAAACATCCTATCGTGCAATGCAGCACGGCCATTTCACATGTCGCGAACAAATTTTCATAATGTGGAATACAGCCTCCCGGCGGGGGTACAATGGACGGTCGATGCCCGTCCCATTCTTTTGCCATGCCTGATCCTATTCTCGCCCGCGCCCCTTTGGGGCAAGACGTTTCCTACCCGGACTCGTACGACCCTGCCCTGCTTTTTCCGATAGACCGCGCCGCCAATCGCGAAAAGCTGCGCATTCCCCATCCCTGGCATGGCGACGACATCTGGAATGCCTACGAGATGTCCTGGCTTACGCCCAAGGGCAAGCCGGTGGCGGGCGTGGCGCGCTTCACCTTTCCCGCCGACAGCCCGCGGCTGGTGGAATCGAAGTCTTTCAAGCTGTATTTGAATTCACTGAACGAAGAGCGCTTCGAGCACAGCGGCCTGGTGCGCGCATGCCTGGCGCGGGACTTGGCCGAGGCCGCCGGGGCACCTGTCGAAGTCGAAATCGATACCCATATCGGGCAGAGCACCCAGCTATGCCGGCCGATGGAAGGCATCCGCATCGACGATGCCGACATCGATGTGAGCGCCTACCGGCCTTCGGCCGGCCTGCTGCGCTGCCAGCCCGACGCCGCGCTGGTCAGCGAAACCCTGATGTCGGACCTGCTCAAGTCCAACTGCCCGGTCACCGGCCAGCCCGACTGGGGCAGCGTGCAGGTGCGCTACACCGGGCCGCAGATCGATCGCGCCGCCCTGCTCGAATACATTGTTTCGCTGCGCCGCCACAATGAGTTCCATGAACACTGCGTCGAGCAAATGTATTGCGATATCTGGCAAGCCTGCCAGCCGGAATCCCTGCTGGTCTACGCCCGCTATACGCGCCGCGGCGGCCTGGATATCAACCCCTGGCGCAGCAGCCGGCCGGCCAGCGTCAGCCAGGTCCGCACCGTAAGGCAATGAACGGCTAGGCGCGCGCGGTGCGCAGCGTGGCGCCGCTGGCCGACCTGGCCACCCACAAGGCCAGCATGGCCGCCACGCCGAAGCCCGTGGCCGCTCCGAACCATGGCCCGCGCACCAGGCCGGCGTCAAGCATCAGGCCGAATCCCGCCGGCGCAAGCGAGGAGCCGACATCCATGCCGGAATAGACCAGGCCATACACTGTGCCTGTCGCGCCCTTGGGCGTGACGCGCCGGATCAGCATATCGCGCGATGGCGCCGATACGCCCGAACAAAAGCCGGCCAGCGCCACCAGGACGACAGCAAAGGATGGCGGCACCGCGCCGTAGGCCAGCACCACCAGCAGGAGCCCCGCCATGACCAGCGAAACCGCCACCGTGCGTTCGGTATTGGGCGTGGCGCCGACCAGGAAGCCTCCCGCCAGCATGCCCAGGGCCGCCGCGACCATATAGGCCGACAAGGTCGTTCCGGCGAGGATCTTGTCGATGCCGTAGACCTCGCCCAGCATGGGTATGGTGTAGTTCTGCACGGCCGACAAGGCCATGGAGGTGAATGCAAAAAACAGGAAGGCGCCCCACAGGGAGGGCTGGGCCAGCAAGGTGACCAGGGTCTGCATGGCCGTCTGGTTGGCCAGGTCGGCCTGCCCGGCGCCCGGGGCGGCAGCGGGGCCGTCATCGGCGGCGAGCGCTTGCACCTGGTTCTTGCCGGCCAGCAGGCCGCGGCCGAGCCAGGTGAGCAGCAAGACCACCGCCACCAGGGCGGCGGCGGAAAACGCCGCGACACGCCAATTCGACAGATAGATGATGGTCGCCATGAATACCGGGGTCAGCGCCCACCCCAGGTTGCCGGTCAAGCCGTGGGTGCTGAAGGCATGGCCCAGCCGGCGCGCGCTTACCCTGTGGTTGAGTATGGAATAATCCACCGGATGGAAAATCGAATTGCCTATGCCGCCGATCACCGCGGCCAGAAGCAGCATCAGGTAGCCGTTGGAGACGGCGATCAATATGCCGGACAGCACAAAGCATGTCAGGCCGAAGCGCAGCACCGGCGCGGGTCCGATGCGATCGACCACGAAGCCCGACGAGGCCTGCCCCAGGCATGAAACCAGGAAGAAGGCCGACGCCAGCAAGCCCAGCTTGACGAAATCATAGCCATATTCATGGGCCAGCGAGAGATACAGCGTGGGCAGCACCAGTTGAAAGAAGTGCGAGCTGGCATGCACCGCGCCCACCAGGCTGATGATCAGCCAGTCTTTGCGCTTCAGGTCGGAGTCGTCGGGGAGAGGGTCGAGGGTTGCGGAACTCATGCGTAAGCCTTCTTGTATAAACCGAGATCATTGCCGGCTTGCGCCGTGGCGCGGGCTAAGCCGAGCTGCCGCCCTTGTCGCGGATTTCCGGCCAGGCCCGGCGCAGGTAATAGCACATGGACCATACGGTCAGGATGGCCGCCACCACGATAAGCACCTGCCCCACCATCCTGGTGGACACCCCATACAGCGGCTGCCAGTAAAGCAGGCAGGGAATGGCCACCATCTGGGCGACTGTCTTGAACTTGCCCAGCCGGTGCACGGCCACGCTGCCGCTCGCGCCTATTTTAGCCATCCATTCGCGCAATGCCGATATGGTGATTTCCCGTCCGATGATGACCAGGGCGATGAATGAATCCACGCGGTTCAGGTCGAGCAGGATGAGCAAGGCGGCGCATACCATCAGCTTGTCGGCCACCGGGTCCAGGAAGGCGCCGAAGGACGAGGTCTGGTTCCAGCGCCGCGCCAGCCAGCCATCGAACCAGTCGGTCAGGGCGGCGATGATGAAGGCGAGCGCGCCGACCATATCGCGCACCGGCAGGGGTATCCAGTCGGACGGAATATAGAAAAGCCCCACGATCAGTGGGATCATGGCTATGCGCAGCCAAGTCAGGGCGATAGGTAAATTGAAAGGCATAGGTTGAATACTACCTTATCGCAGCGCTTGATAGATACGTTCGGCCAGATCCGCCGAAATCCCGTCCACCGAGCGCAAGTCGTCGACACTGGCGTCCACCACGCCCGAAAAGCCCCCGAAACGCGCCAGCAGCTTCTGGCGGCGCCTGGCGCCCACGCCCTCGATTTCTTCCAGGCGCGACACGTTGCGCGCCTTGGCGCGCTGGGCGCGCATGCCGGTAATGGCGAAGCGGTGCGCCTCGTCGCGGATCTGCGCCACCAGCATCAGCGCCGCCGATTCGATGCCCAGGGCCACGGGTTCGCGCCCGTCGGCAAACACCAGCGTCTCCAGGCCGACCTTGCGCCCTTCGCCCTTGGATACACCCACTATCGTGCGCGTATCCAGGCCCAGCTCCACAAAGACCTGGCGCGCGATTTCGACCTGGCCCTTGCCGCCGTCGATCAGCACGATATCAGGCATGTCCGCCTGCCCATCGGCCACGCGGCTGAAGCGGCGCGTCAGCACCTGGCGCATGGCCGCGTAGTCGTCCCCCGGGGTGATCCCGGCGATGTTGTAGCGGCGGTACAGGGACGGCTGCATGTCGTGGTGCCGGTACACGACGCAGGAAGCCTGCGTCGCTTCGCCGGCGGTATGGCTGATGTCGAAGCATTCGATATGCAGGACGTCCAATGCCGCCTCGTCGGTGTCCAGTTCGAGCGCCGAGGCCAGGGCCAGGGTGCGCGCGGCGCGCGCGCTGGACTCGGTCAACAGGCGCGCCAGCGCCAGTTCGGCATTCTTCATGGCCTGCTCCAGCCAGGTCTTGCGTATGCCTTGGGGCTTGATGATCATGCGCGCCTTGACGCCCGCCTGCCCGGCCACCAGCGCGACGAGATCCGGGTCGGGCAAGGGATGTGAACACACCAGCACCGCCGGCATGATGCTTTCGACATAGTGCTGGCCCACGAAGGCGGCCAGCACATCGCCGGGGCTGTCGTCGTTCGTGTGCGAAGGAAAGAAAGGCTTGTCGCCCAGATGCCGGCCGCCGCGGACCATGGCGAGATTCACGCACACGCGCCCGCCCGCCGACGCCAGCGCAATGACATCGACATCGTCGTTGCCGACTTTTTCCATGGACTGCTGCTGCAAGACCTTGGCCAGGGACCCCATCTGGTCGCGCAGCACGGCGGCCTGCTCGAAGTCCAGCGCCTCGGACGCCTTGCGCATGCGCGCCTCGATATCATGCATGACCTCCTTGGCGTGGCCGTCCAGGAACTGCACGGCGCGCTCGACATCGGCCTGGTAGTCCGCGGGGGAGATCAGGTTCACGCAAGGCGCGGAACAGCGTCCGATTTGATACAGCAGGCAGGGCCGCGAGCGATTGGCGAACACGCTGTCCTCGCAGGTGCGCAGGCGGAATACGCGCTGCAGGATCTGTATGGTTTCGCGCACCGCCCAGGCATTGGGATAAGGCCCGAAAAACCGCCCCTTGCCGCTGGTGCTGCCGCGATAGTAGGCAATGCGCGGCGCGGCATGGGCGCTGAGCATGAGGTAGGGATAGGACTTGTCATCGCGGAACAGAATGTTGTAGCGAGGCTTCAGGCGCTTGATGAGGTTGTTCTCGAGCAGCAAGGCCTCGGCTTCCGAACGCGTGACCGTGACCTCCAGCCGCACGACCCGCGCCACCATATGGGCGATGCGCGGGCTGTCGGGCGTTTTCTGGAAGTAGGAATTCACGCGCTTTTTCAGATCGCGCGCCTTGCCTACGTACAGCACCTCCCCTTGCGCATCGATATGCCGGTATACCCCGGGCAGATGCGGCAGGTCAGCCAGAAACGATTTGAGATTGAAGTCGTCTGGCATATTGGTAGCGTTCATCGGCTTGCAGGGTTTCCCAGTCGCAGGCGGGCTTTTGCGGCATCAGCCGCCGGATGCGCTGGATGGATTCGGGGCTGGACTCGGCCTGCAGGCGGGCCAGCAGGTCGTCGGCCAGATCGGGGCGGTTGCATACCAGCACCATGTCGCAGCCGGCCCCCAGGGCGGCCTGGGCGCGGGCCAGGATATCGCCCGCCACGGTGGCCCCTTCCATGGTCAGGTCGTCCGAGAACACGACGCCGCCGTAGCCCAGGTCCTGGCGCAAGACCTTGCCTATCCAGTGGCGCGAAAAGCCGGCCGGATGCGGATCCACCTTGGGGTAGATCACATGGGCAGGCATCACCGAAGGCAGCACCATGTCGCCCAGCCAGGCGTACGGCGCGGCGTCCTCCTGCATGATGTCCTCGAAACTGCGCTGGTCGACGGGAATTTCGTGGTGCGAATCGGCCTCGACGGCGCCATGGCCCGGGAAATGCTTGCCGCAGGCCGCCATATCGGCCAGCATCAGCCCTTGTATCAGCGCCCGGGCCAGCATGGTGACCACCCGCGGGTCGCGGTGAAAGGCGCGATTGCCTATGACCTTGCTGACGCCGTAATCCAGGTCCAGCACGGGCGTGAAGCTCAGGTCCACGCCGCAGGCGCGCAGTTCGGCCCCCAGCACATAGCCGGTCTCCGAGGCCAGGCGCATGGCTGCCAGCGAGTCTTCCGACCATAATTCGCCGAATACGCTCATGGCCGGGATTTCGGTGAAGCCGTCGGTGCGAAAGCGCTGCACCCGGCCTCCTTCGTGATCGACCGCGATCAGCAGCGGTTCATCGCGCTCGGCATGGATGGCGCGGCACAGGTCCGCCAATTGTTCGCGATGGTCGAAATTGCGGGCGAACAGGATCACCCCGCCCACCAGCGGATTACGCAGGCGGGCGCGTTCGTGATCGGTCAGCGCCGTGCCTTGCACATCCACCATCACCGGTCCAGGCGGCAGGCTTGCACGCGTCTTCTGGGCTGTCATACTGTTTTATCCGTTTGATCCTGAAGGGAGGGAAGCGTTTCTATCATGACGAAGGCCACGACGGTATCGCTTTCATCCGTAATTGAAACATGCGCCGCGCCAAAGCGCTGGCGATACCAGCCGGCCAGCGGCTCGGACAGCTGGACCAGCGGCTTGCCGCTGGCTTCGTTGAGCGTCTGCATGCGCGGCCACGACATGGGGCTGTGCATGCCCAGGCCTATGGCCTTGGAAAAGGCTTCCTTGGCGGCGAAGCGCGTAGCCAGGAAACGGATGCCGCGCTGCGGATCGCGCTGGTATCTACGCTGGAATTTTTCGATTTCCTGGGGGCCGAGGATGCGCTCCACGAATTTCCGCCCGTGGCGGGCATAGACCTGCGCTATGCGGTCGACCCGCAACAGATCCACGCCTATGCCGGCGACCTTGCCTTTTCCTGCCTGCGCGATCATTTACCCATCCGGTGGTTCATCCTTGCGCCGCGCCAGCCGTGGCGCGGTCCGAATTATGGAATGATACCTTGTGGGGGGTATGAAAAAAAACGGCCCGGCTTTACTACCTTTGCCGCTTGTCGACGACGCGGCGGGCCTTGCCGGTGAGGGTGCGCTCCACCAGGCCGGAGGTTTGCACCGTAACGCGCGCCGAAACGCCGATATAGGTCTTGACCGCATGCTGGAGCTTGACGGCCAGGACATCGCGGTCGGCGACGCTCAGGTGATCGAACTCGGAGCGCACTTCGGTGAGGATCTCGAGCTCGTCCAAGTTGCCGCTGCGCGTCAGCACCAACTGATATTGCGCCGCCAGCTCGGGAATCCGCAACACGACTTCCTCGACCTGGGTCGGGAACAGGTTGACGCCGCGCACGATCAGCATGTCGTCGCTGCGGCCGGTGATCTTGCCGATGCGGCGCATGCTGCGCGATGTCGGGGGCAGCAGGCAGGTAAGGTCGCGCGTGCGGTAGCGTATGACCGGCATGGCTTCCTTGGTGAGCGAGGTGAACACCAGTTCGCCCGACTCGCCGTCGGCCACGGGCTCGCCGGTATCGGGATTGATGATTTCAGGGTAGAAATGATCCTCCCAGACCACGGGACCGTCTTTGGATTCGACGCATTCCATGGCGACCCCGGGTCCCATGACCTCGGACAAGCCATAGATATCCAGCGCGTCGATGCCGGCGCGCTGTTCGATATCGTCGCGCATCCTGGCCGTCCAGGGCTCGGCGCCGAAGATGCCTATGCGCAGCGAACTGTCGCGCGGGTCCAGCCCCGCGCGCTCCATTTCCTCCAGGATATTGCAGAAATACGAGGGCGTGACCATGATGATGGCGGGCTGGAAGTCCTGGATCAGCTGGACTTGCTTCTCGGTTTGCCCGCCCGACATCGGCACCACCGAACAGCCCAGTTTCTCGGCGCCGTAGTGCGCGCCCAGTCCGCCGGTGAACAGCCCGTAGCCGTAGGCGATATGGGCGATATCGCCGGGGCGGCCGCCCGCCGCCCATATCGAGCGCGCCACCAGGTCGGCCCAGGTATCGATGTCCCTGGCCGTATAGCCCACCACGGTCGGCTTGCCGGTCGTGCCGCTGGAGGCGTGAATCCGCATGACTTGTTCGCGCGGCACGGCAAACATCTTGAACGGGTAGTTCTCGCGCAAGTCCTGCTTGGTGGTGAACGGAAAGCGGGCAATGTCGGACAGCTGCTTCAAGTCGTCCGGATGGACGCCCGCCGCATCGAAGGCTTTCCTGTAATGCGGCACGTTTTCATAGGCGTGCGCCAGCGACCACTTCATGCGCTCGAGCTGCAAGGCCCGCAGTTCATCCTGGCTGGCATGCTCGATGGCCTCGCGCCCGGCATTCGACGTTTTCGATTCTGACATGTCTGACTCCACCCTTGCTTCATTATGGTCAACTACATTAATCGCCTACAACCTGGCCTTTTATCCGGTATGAACGGCCGCGGAAGACGGCGATGCGCTTGCCGTCCTGGTTGCTGACATGGACGTCGTACACGCCGGTGCGCCCGGCCAGCGAATACTCCGCCGCCCGCGCCGTCAGCACATCGCCTTCGAATCCGGGCGCCAGGTAGTCGATGGCGCAGCCAGACGCCACCGTGGCCATGTTGCGGGAATTGCAGGCGAACGCGAAAGTGCTGTCGGCCAGGGCGAAAATGAAGCCGCCATGGCAGGTTTTATGGCCATTGAGCATATCGGCGCGCACCGTCATGGCCATGCTGGCCTGGCCTGGCGCAACGGACAGCAGCCGCATGCCCAGCGCCTGCGTGGCGGCATCGTTGTCGTACATGGTTCTTGCCGCGAGCTCGGCCAGTTCCTGGGGATCGCCGGGCAATTCGAACGGCGCCGCGCCGCGCGCCGATGGCGGGGAATTCATTACTGTCCTTTGAAAACGGGCGGGCGCTTGCCCAGGAAAGCCGCCACGCCTTCGGCGTAGTCCGCGCTGGCGCCCAGCTCGCGCATCAGGTCGCGCTCCAGGTCCAATTGCTCGTCCAGCGAATTGCCCAGGCTCAGGTTCAGGGCGCGCTTGGTGTAGGCCAGGCCTTTGGTGGGGGCCTGGGCGAAGTGCAGCGCCAGTTCTTCGAGGCGGGCATCGAACTGGTCATCGGCGACGCATTGCCAGATCAAGCCCCATTGCGCGGCCTGCTCGGCGCTCAGCTTATCGCCCAGCAAGGCAAGCCCCATGGCGCGCGCCTGCCCCACCAGGCGCGGCAGCGCATAGGTGCCGCCGGTGTCGGGCAGCAGGCCCAGTCGGCAAAACGGCTGAATGAAACTGGCCGACTGCCTGGCAATGACGATATCGCCGGCCAAGGCCAGGTTGGCGCCCGCGCCCGCGGCTACGCCATTGACCCCCACCACCACCGGCATGGGCAGGGCGCGCAGGCGGCGCACCAGGGGCGCATAATATTTTTCTATGGTGGCGCCCAGGTCGACAGGCGCCGACCCCGCGCTCATCTGGCGTTCGGACAAATCCTGGCCGGCGCAAAAACCGCGCCCCTTGCCCGACAAGACGAGGACGCGCGCCCCGCGGGTTTCGACCTGGGCCAGCGCATCCGCCAGTTCCCCGTGCATGGCCGCCGTAAAGCTGTTGAGCTTGTCGGGGCGGTTCAAGGTAATGCGCGCGATGGCGTCCGCCAGTTCGAATTCGATGTTCTCGTAGCTCATTGTGTCCCTTTATGTTTATGGTGTTTTATCAGGCGTGCCAGCGCGTTTGCACGACGCGGTAGCGGTTGGCCACATAAGCCGAATCGGAAAGCGACGCATTGGCCGCCGGGTTGGCGCCGGTGCCGTGGAAATCGCTGAATGCCGCCGTCTGGTTGACGAATACCGGCCCGGCCAGGTTCAGCGACAAGGATACGCCGGCGCGCTCGGCGGCTTTTTGCACTGCCCCGGCCACCGCCTCGTCGGTGGTATAGGCCGAGAGGGACAAGGCGCCATGATCGATGACGGTTTGCCGGGCGAGTTCGATGCTGTGCCCGGTGGAATCGGTTGCCACCACGAATACGATGGGGCCGAACCATTCGCGCAAGATCGCCGGGTTGTCGGCATCGGCCTTGAGCATCAGGGGCGTGCGCACCGTGGCGCCTTCGAACTGCGGATGCGCCAGGCTGCGGCTGTCGCTGAGCACCGGCAAGCCCAGCGCCCTGGCCTCTTCGATGCGCCGCAGGGTCGCGGCATTCTGGATCGCGCCGGTGACTTCGACCGCCTTCGCGGGATCGGCCGTCAGCTTTTCGATGGCCAGCGCCAGGCCGGCCGCCACTTCGTCGAAGCCCAGCCGCCCCTCGGCCGTCCTGATGCCGTCGCGCGGGATATATACATTCTGCGGCGCCGTGCACATCTGGCCCGAATACAAGGCAAAGGAAAAAGCCAGGTTGCGGGCCACGCTCTTGAAGTCATCCACCGAATCGATAATGACCTGGTTCACGCCGGCCTTCTCGGTATACACCTGGGCCTGGCGGGCGTGGTCTTCAAGCCACTGGCCGTTGGCGCTGCTGCCGGTGAAGTCGATCAGCTTGACCGCGGGGCTCAAGGCCAGCGCCTGAGCGGTGTCGTCGCTGGCGCTGTGGGCCGCCAGTTGCACGACATTGGCATCGAAGCCCGCCTCGGCCAGCACGTCGCGCGCGATGCCGACGGTAATCGCCAAGGGCAGGATGGCGGCCGGATGGGGCTTGACGATCAGCGTATTGCCGGTCGCCAGGCTGGCAAAGAGCCCCGGATAAGCATTCCAGGTGGGGAAGGTGGAGCAGCCGATGACCAGGCTGACGCCGCGCGGAATGATAGTGAACTGCTTCTGCATTTTGATGGGGTCCTGCTTGCCTTGCGGCTTCTCCCAGGACACCAGCTCCGGGATGCGTGCCATTTCCTGCCAGGCATACGCCACCGCTTCCACGCCGCGGTCTTGCGCATGGGGGCCGCCCGCCTGGAAAGCCATCATGAAGCCCTGCCCCGTGGTGTGCTGCACCGCATAGGCCATTTCGAAGCTGCGCTGGTTCAGGCGCTTGAGGATTTCCAGCGCCACGCCCACCCAGGCGCGCGGGCCCGCCTCGCGCCAGGAATCGAGCGCCTTTTCGGACTGCCCGATCAGCGCTTGCGCCGGAACTTGCGGATAGCGGATATTCAGCTCCAGGCCGAAAGGCGACACCTCGCCGCCGACGCTGCCCGCGGCGCCATCCTGGCGCAAAGGAAAATCCCCGCCCCGATAAGCCTCGAAGGCGGCGCGCCCATCGTCATTGGCGGTTTCGCCATAGGCGCGCGGGCTGGGCGATTCCGAAAACGGGCTCCAGTAGCCGCGCGCCGACGCGGCGGCTACCGCCTGTTCGAGCATTTGCTGATGCGTATTGAAGAAATCGGTGGACACTGGGCTTACTCCTGTTGATTATTGGATCAGGTTTCCTGGTCGAAATCGATGACCAGCCGGTCCGTTACCGGAAAACTCTGGCAGCATAAAACAAAGCCGCGCGCCACTTCATAGTCTTCGAGCGCAAAATTGGCATCCATGTCGACTTCGCCTTCGATCACCTTGCAGCGGCAGCTGGAACAGACGCCGCCCTTGCAGGAATAAGGCAGTTCGATGCCCTGCGCCAGGGCCGAATCCAGCAGGCTGTCCCGATTCTTTTCTATGGTCAGCGTGCGCGTGACGCCGTCCTGTATGACGGTGACTTCGCACAGCGCCTTGCCGGGCGCCTTGGGCGCGTCCTGGCCGGTGCGCAGGGCGCGCGGACCCTTGGGCGAGCCGAACAGCTCGAATTTGATGCGCGATTTATCCAGGCCCTTGGCGGCCAGCGCCTGCGTGACCGACTCCGTCATGTCCTGCGGACCGCAGACAAAGGCGTAATCGATCAGCGCCGGGTCCATCCACAGGCTGAGCAGCTGCTCGACCTTGGGACCGTCCAGGCGGCCGTTGAACAGCTCGATGTCCTGATGCTCGCGGCTCATCACATAGACCAGGGAAAACCGCGTCATGTAGCGGTTCTTGAGGTCTTCGATTTCTTCGCGGAACAGCACGGCCGACGAGGCGCGGTTGCCGAAGAACAAGGTGAAGCTGCTGCCGGGCTCGGTATCGAGCGCCGTCTTGATCAGGGACAGGATGGGCGTGATGCCGCTGCCCACCGCGAAGGCCGCGTAGCGATGCGCGTTGCCGGGCGAAAACTCGATGGTGAAATTGCCGTCGGGAGGCATCACGTCTATGACCTGGCCCGCCTGCAGATGCTGGTTGGCCCAGCTGGAAAAGGCGCCGTCATTCATGCGCTTGATGGCCACGCGCAGTTGCCTGTCGCCGGGAGCCGCGCAAATCGAATAGGAGCGGCGCAGCTCTTCGCCGTCGACCGTGGCGCGCAGCGTCAGGTATTGCCCGGGGCGGAAGGAAAACTTGTCGTCCAGGCCGCCGGGTACGTCGAACGTCACCACCACCGCGTCGCGCGTATTTTTGGCGACCGAAGCCACTCTCAATGAATAGAAGGAATTCATCAGTGCGCCTTGAAGTAGTCGAAGGGTTCGCGGCAATCGCTGCAGCGATACAGGGCTTTGCAGGAGGTCGAGCCGAAATGGCTGATCAGGCGGGTATGGCTGGAACCGCACAAGGGGCAAGGCACCACCACGCCCGCGGCGCGCCGCGTGATGCCCGAAACATCGATGGCTTTTTCGCCGGGCGGCGCAATGCCAAAGCCGCGCAGCGCCTCATGGCCCTTGGGCGTCATCCAGTCGGTGGTCCAGGCCGGCGCGAGCCGGGTTTCGATTCGCACCTGCTCGATGCCGTGCGCCAGCAGGGTGTTTTTTATATCGGCGGAAATTTCCTGCATGGCCGGGCATCCCGAATAAGTGGGCGTGATGGTGACCACACAGGCCCGGCCGTCCCACGCGACATCGCGGATCAGGCCCAGGTCGACCACGGACAGCACCGGAATTTCCGGGTCGGGGACCTGGCTCAGCCAATGCATGACCTCGTCGATGGTGTAGGGGCTTGCGCTGACGTTCACCACGCCGCTCCCGGATAGGCGCGCTGCAGATGCTGCATCTCGGCGAGGATGTAGCCGAGCGCCTCGGTATGGCGGCCGCTGGTCCCGCCGCGATAGGCGGGATGATTGGCGCCGTCGGCGTCGGGCGCCCGCAGCGTCGCCTCCTGCAGCGTCGAGCGCACATGCTCGAACCAGGCGGGCCACAGCTGCGAGTGGCGGGGAGCCGCCCTGCGATCAGCCATGGCCGCGACGATTTCGTCGTCGGCGAACAGTTCGCCGGCGAAACGCCAGGCGTCGTCGACGGCTTCCTGCATTCTGGCGTGGCTTTCGGCCGTGCCATCGCCCAGGCGCACAATAATATCCGACGAGCGGCGCACGTGGTACCCCACTTCCTTGAGGGACTTTCCGGCTATCGCCGCCACCCGCTCGTCGGACGACGAACAGAGTTCCTTGAGCAGAAAATAATGCCAGACATCGAACAGGAACTGGCGAGCGATGATGTCGCCGTAATGGCCATTGGGCCGCTCCACCAGCAGGTAGTTGCGGAATTCCGGAGCGTCGCGCAAATAGGCAAGCTGGTCCTCGTCGCGCGACCGGCCCTCGACTTCGCCCGCCAGCGTCAGCCACCGGCGCGACTGGCCCAGCAGGTCGAGCGCCACATTGGTCATGGCGAGGTCTTCCTCGAGCGCCGGGCCATGGCCCGTCAGCTCGGACAAGCGGTGCGAAAGTATCAGCGTCGTATCGCCCAGGCGCAGCAGATACTGGAACAAGGCATGATCCATGGCAGCTCCTACATGTGCTTGATTTCGTCGGGCATGGGAAAGAAGGTCGGGTGGCGATAAACCTTGCTGTTGGCCGGCTCGAACAGCGGCTCCTTGTCGCCCGGGCTGCTGGCGGCCACGTCGGCCGCCTTGACGACCCAGATGCTCAGCCCTTCATTGCGGCGCGTGTAGACATCGCGCGCATTGTTGATGGCCATTTCCGCATCGGGCGCGTGCAGGCTGCCTACGTGCTTGTGGGCCAGGCCGTGCTGGCTGCGTATGAAGACTTCCCAGAGGGGCCATCCGTTTTGGCTCATTTTCGTATCCCCGGCGCCGCTGACGGCGCGCCTTGCGGTCAATAAACAATCGTCAGGCGGCGGCCCGCTTGCGGGCCTGCTTGTCGGCGTAGGCGGAAAAAGCCTCCCGCACCCAGGCGCCCTCTTCGTGGGCGCTGACGCGCGCCCACAGACGTTCGCGGTTGCAGGGCCCATGGCCCTTGATCACGGCATAAAACTCGGGCCAGTCGATTTCGCCGAAGTCGTAATGGCCGCGTTCCTCGTTCCACTTCAAGTCGGGATCGGGCACCTTCAGGCCCAGGTATTCGGCCTGCGGCACGGTCTGGTCCACCATTTTCTGGCGCAGCTCATCATTGCTGAACAACTTGATGCGCCATTGCATGGATTGCGCGCTGTTGGGGGAGTCGGCGTCCGACGGGCCGAACATCATCAGCGCCGGCCACCACCAGCGGTTGAAGGCTTCCTGGCACATGTCTTTCTGAGCCGGCGTGCCGTGCAGGCACATTTGCATGAGCAGGTCATAGCCCTGGCGCTGGTGGAACGATTCTTCCTTGCAGACGCGCACCATGGCGCGCGCATAAGGGCCGTAGGAACAGCGGCAAAGCGGAATCTGGTTGATGATGGCCGACCCGTCGACCAGCCAGCCTATCATGCCGATGTCCGCCCAGGTCAGTGTGGGATAGTTGAAAATGCTGGAGTATTTGGCCTTGCCCGCATGCAGGTCGTCGACCAGATCATCGCGGGAGACTCCCAGGGTTTCGGCGGCGCTGTACAAATACAAGCCATGGCCGGCTTCGTCCTGCACCTTGGCCAGCAGGATGGCCTTGCGCTTGAGCGACGGCGCCCGGGTGATCCAATTGCCCTCGGGCAGCATGCCGACGATTTCCGAATGCGCGTGCTGTGAAATCTGGCGCACCAGCGTCTTGCGGTAGGCCTCGGGCATCCAGTCCTTGGGCTCGATCCGGATGCCGTCATCGATGCGCTGCTGGAACGCCAGCTCTGGCCCTGTCAGCTGATCGACGGAACGAACGCTTTTAACCCCGGTTTCCACGAGCTGGGCATACATGGCAGTCTCCTAGTAATCTTGCACAAGCTTTATGTCTTCATTATTTAATACAAAAATATTGATGTCAATTATATTTTAGTATCAAATAAGCCGGTGGCAGCTTCGTATAAGATGGCTGTTCAGTCCATGGATACCCTTAGTCATGCAAGACTCGCAAAGCACGCTGCAGCGCCTGATCCATTCCCTGCTCGAACGCGACCCGCCGCGGGCCAAGTCCCTGTGCGTCACCCTGCTGGGCGACGCCATCGGCCCGCACGGAGGCAGCATATGGCTGAGCGACCTGATCGAACTGGTGACGCCCCTGGGCATCAACGAAAGACTGCTGCGCACCAGCGTTTTTCGGCTGGTGGCGCAGGATTGGCTGCAATCCGAGCGCCATGGGCGCCGCAGCCTTTATCGCTTGAGCGAACAGGGCGAGGAACTCACCCGGCAGGCGTCGAGCCGCATCTACGAAGGCTCCCCGGCGCAATGGGAAGGCGACTGGACGCTGGTGATCCTGCCGCGCTTTGGCAACGGCAGCCTGAGCAAGCGCGGCGAAGTCCGGCGCGAACTGATCTGGGCCGGCTTTGGCGCCATTGCCCCCGGCATCTTCGCCCTGCCCCGCGACCATGCCGGCGTCGCCCGGAAAGTGCTCGGCAAATTGAAGCTGTCGGACAACGCCCTGGTGCTCAGCGCCCAGGAAATGAACCAGGGCAATGGCCTGGTCATCAGTTCGCTGATTTCGCAATGCTGGGACCTGGACGGCGTGGCGCGCCAGTACCGGGAATTTTCGGATACATTCGGCCCCATGCTCCGGGCCGTCAACGAAGACATACGCCCTTCGCAGGCCTTTGCGGTGCGCGCCCTGACCATACACGAATGGCGCCGCATCGTTTTGCATGACCCGCAGCTGCCCAGCCAGATGCTGCCCATACAATGGCCCGGCCATGCGGCCCGGGAGCTATGCGGTGAACTGTACTGGGCGGTATTCGACCTGGCCGAGCAGCATTTGAACCAGCTGCTGGACCAGGACTCCGCCCGCTACCAGGCGGCCAAGCCCTATGTGTACAAGCGCTTCGGAGGCCGGCCGCGGCGGGCCGGCAAGCAAGCCGCGGCCTAGCCCGGCCTACAGCTTGATGAAATGCTCGCGATAATGCTTGAGCTCTTCGATCGATTCGTAGATGTCGGCCAAGGCTTCGTGCCGGCTTTTCTTGACGAAGCTTCGGTAGACCTCGGGCTTCCAGCGCAAGGAAAGTTCTTTCAGGGTGCTGACATCGAGATTGCGGTAATGGAAAAACGCCTCGAGCCGCGGCATGTACTTGACCATGAAGCGGCGGTCCTGCCCTATGGTATTGCCGCACATCGGCGATTTGCCGGCGGGCACGTACTGGGCGAGGAAATCCAGCAATTGCTCTTCGGCCTGCGCTTCGGTCAGCGTGGACGCCTTGACCTTGTCGATCAGGCCGCTTTTGCCGTGCGTCGACTGATTCCATTTGTCCATGGCGTCGAGCAATTCATCGCTCTGGTGTATAACGAGCACTGGACCTTCAGCGACAAAGGTCAGGTCAGGCTCGGTAATAACCACCGCCACTTCGATAATCCGCTCCTTTTCAGGATCCAGGCCGGTCATTTCCATATCTAGCCACACCAAACGCTGTTCGTTTACCGCCATATAATCCTTCCTTAAAACACAGATTCTCGCATACTGGCGCTTCTTATGTTCACCTTGGCATTTATTGTCTTCTTACTGTCCGATGTCGCGTTGCGGCTCTGGCTGGCATCGCGCCAGATTCGCCATGTGCGGCGGCACCGCGCGGAGGTGCCCGCCGAGTTCTCCGACCGCATAGGGCTGTACAGCCATCAGCGCGCGGCCGACTACACGGCGGCCAAGATGCGGATCTCCATGGTCGAACGGGTCGTCGAAGCAGCCGTGCTGGTGGCGTTCACCCTGCTGGGCGGCTTGCAATTTCTCGATCTGCGGCTGGGCTACCTGATAGAAAACGAAATGCTGCGCCAGCTGGCCCTGATAGGCGCCGTACTGGCCCTGCTGGGCGTCGTGGGCCTGCCTTTTTCGATATGGAAAAAATTCAAGCTGGAGGCCCGCTTCGGCTTCAACCGCATGACGCCCAAATTGTTCGTGCTGGACGCCCTGAAGACCTTGTTCCTGACGCTGCTCCTGGGCACGCCCCTGGTGGCCTGCGTCTTGTGGATCATGGCCAATGCCGGCGCCAATTGGGTCTGGTGGGCATGGGGCACATGGGTGGCCTTCAACTTGCTGATCCTTTGGCTCTTCCCCACCGTGATTGCGCCGTTTTTCAACAAATTCACGCCATTGAACAATCCGGAAATGGCGGACCGCATCCACCGCCTGGCGCAGCGTTGCGGGTTTTCGCTGGGAGGCTTGTTCGTGATGGACGGCTCGAAGCGATCGGCCCACGGCAATGCCTATTTCACCGGCTTCGGCAAAGCGCGGCGCATCGTTTTTTTCGACACGCTGCTTTCGCGCCTGAATGTCGACGAAGTCGAAGCCGTGCTGGCGCATGAACTGGGCCACTTCAAGCACAAGCACATCCTCAAGCGCATGGTCGTCAGCTTCGGCCTGGCCCTCGTGTTCGCCTTGCTGCTGGGCTGGCTTTCGTCGCAGGTATGGTTCTATGTGCAACTGGGCGTCGTGCCGCAACTGGGCCGCCCCAACGATGCCCTGGCATTGATACTTTTCTTTCTGGTCATTCCGGTTTTCACGTTCTGGTTCACGCCTCTGGCCAGCTGGTTCTCGCGGCGCGACGAGTTCCAGGCCGACCGGTACGCGGCGCGGCAGTGTTCCGCGGATGCGCTGGTGTCTGCCCTGGTCAAGCTTTATGACGACAACGCCGCCACCCTGACGCCCGATCCGGTACACTCGGCGTTTTACGACAGTCATCCTCCCGCCGTGCTACGCATACAGAACTTGAAACATGGCTGACGCCCCCGCCCTCCAGGGCCGCATTATCGCCGCCCATGGGCGCCACTACACGGTGGAACTGCCCGACGGCAGCTTGCGCAAATGCTTTCCCCGCGGCAAGAAGGCGGGCGCGACAGTGGGCGACTATGTGGTCATCAGTCCGCAAGGCGCCGACGAAGGGTCCATAGACCGCATTCTGGAACGCCGCAATCTGCTGTACCGTTCGGACGATATGCGCACGAAACAATTCGCGGCCAATGTGGACCAGCTGCTGATAGTGGTGGCGCCGGAGCCGGCTTTTTCGGACGACCTGACCGGCCGGGCGCTGGTGGCGGCCTGGAGCGCGGGCATAGCGCCGATAGTGGTCCTGAACAAGATAGATCTCGAAAGCAGCGTGGCCGGGGCGCGCAAGCGCCTGGCGACTTTGGCGGGGCTGGACATCCATATCGTCGAGTTGAGCGCTCATGCGCCGCAAGAGATGCGCGCCGCGCTGCTGCCGCTGCTGCGCGACCGCTGCACGCTGTTGCTGGGGCAGAGCGGCATGGGGAAGTCGACGATACTGAATGCGCTGGTGCCGGACGCGAGGGCGCATACGCAGGAGCATTCGCAGGCTTTGGGGGCCGGCAAGCATACGACGACGAGCACGCATTTGTATCATCTGCCGGACCAGCCGGGCGATATCATCGATTCGCCGGGTTTTCAGGCTTTCGGTCTTTATCATTTGAGCGCGACGGATATCGAACGGGGCTTTCCCGAGTTCAAGGATGCGATCGAGCATTGCCGCTACTATAACTGTACGCACCGGCATGAGCCGGGCTGCGGGGTGCTGGCGGCGATAGAGCAAGGCGCCATCACGACGCAACGCCATGAGCTTTACAAGCGGATATTGGCGGAGAACGAGGCGCAGGGACGGTATTGATTTGATAGCCGCCGCCGACTAGGACGCCTTAGACGCCGCCGTGCTGATGGAACTGTGGTTCTTCTTTACACGCTTACCGGTTCTTGACACGCTTGCCGGTTCTTGACACGCTTGCCGGTTCTTGACATGCTTGCCGGTTCTTGACACGCTTGCCGGTTCTTGACACGCCGCTGCCGCGGTGGTGGAAGGTAGCGGTCCGCGTTGCCTGGTCCGGCGCCCCGCGCGCCGGACCCCGCCTCGCCTAGTTCGTCCGCGCCTTCGCGCTCCCTTCACGATCGGCTCGCTCGGCCCCGGACGGACCGCTACCTTCCACCACCGCGCCAACGACTGCATCGCAGGGTTTGTATCTCTGCCGGGACGGGTCGGGTGCTTGGCATTTTTCTGTGATGGCTGCGGCTGGCAGAAAAGCTTGCGCGCTCGCCCGGCGCGGGCCGCCAGCCGGCCCGCTTGGGCATTGGGGCTGATACGGCCTACGATGCTGGCCAGGCTACGGTGTTGTATTCGATGTTGTATTGCGCCGATCAAACTTGGCAACAACTTACCCGGACCTGTGGGACTGTCAGTATTTTTGTGTTTAAAGCAATGAAAGCTGAGATTCTACCGATCCCAACATTCAGGCAGCGATCCAATTAACGATCTAACGATCAAATAAATATAAGCGAGCCTCAAACCCAGTATAGACAAGCGTCAACCCAGTATAGGCAAACCTCAAATCCAGCAGCCTCTCAACCTACCTGCCCGTATGCCAAAAAGGCGATCCGGCGGGGATCGACTTTTTGGCGGCCCCGCAAATTCTTCTGCCAGCCAGCAGCATCACGCAAAAATGCCAAGCACCCCGCCCGCCCCAGCGGCGAAACAATTAATGATACGCAGTGGGTCGGGTCCTGGGGGCCTTGTGGCGCGACGTCCGGGGCCGAGCCAGCCGATCGCGAAGGGAGCCCCGAACGGGGCGGACGAGCAAGGCGGGGCGGTGTCCAGCGCGCAGGTGCTGGACCGGCAACGCGTCGCAGAACAAGGCCCCCAGGAACCGGCACACGTCAGAAGAATAACAACAGATCAAGAACCGGCATACGTCAGAAGAATAGCAACAGATCAAGAACCGGCATACGTCTTAAGAACCAATCACGTGCCAGAAGAATAACGACAAAACGCCAAGATCAAGCACACATCACACGCGCAGGCGCCAGGGTTATGGATGGAACTTGGCCTGGGCGGCGGCGAGGTAATGGTAGAAATTACGGATCAAAGCCGCTGTAGCGCCCCAGATGAAATAAGAGTGCCATGTCATCGAAAAATAATAACGATGGCCGCCTTCGGGCAACTGGGCCTCGTGCAGGCGATGCAGACGCGTGTCCATCAGCACCGACAGGGGCACCTCGAACACCTCCGCGACCTCCGTCACGTCCGGCGTTATCGTAAAACCGGGGCGTATCAAGCCGATGATGGGCTTCATGGTGAAACGGGTCGACGTCAGAAAGCTGGGCTGCGTGCCGATAAGCTCGATGAAATCCGGCGGCACGCCGATTTCCTCGTAGGTTTCGCGCAAGGCGGCGGACATCGCATCGCGGTCCGTCGGTTCAATGCGCCCGCCGGGAAAGCTGATTTGCCCGGCATGATCATGCAAATGCGAGGCGCGGCGCGTAAAAAGCACGTGCAGGCCCGACGGACGCTGCACCAAGGGGAAAAGCACCGCAGCCCGGATGGCATCCTGGCTGTCCGGGAAATCGGCCTGGAAGGAATCGCTGAAAACCGGCTCGACCTGCCATTCGACAGGACAGGCAAAAGCCGAGCAGATGAAATCGAGCTGGATGGACGCTTCCGAAAGAGGCGGCAGTATTTCGCTCTGGACAACAGGCTGGGCCTGGGGATCAAAACCCGGCACCACCACACGCCTGCTTCGAGGAGGAAAAATGCTTTGCGACATAAATTCATAAAGCAAAGGCACCCCTTGGGTGCCTTTGCTGGTTTAAACCGGAAACGCGCTGCTTATTTGGCGGCTGCTTTCTTGGGGTTGCGAACCAGCTTTTCTTTAATGCGAGCGGCCTTACCCGAACGACTGCGCAAGTAATAAAGTTTAGCACGGCGGACATCGCCGCGGCGCTTTACTTCGATGCTGGCGATCTGCGGGGAATAAAGCTGGAACGTACGTTCCACCGCCTCGCCCGAGGAAATCTTGCGCACGATGAAGGACGAATTCAAGCCGCGGTTGCGGCGGCCGATGACCACGCCTTCATAGGCCTGGACGCGCTTGCGGGCGCCTTCGACCACGTTTACGTTGACGATGACGGTGTCGCCGGGGCCAAACTGGGGTTTGGCTTCGCCGCCGGTAAGGCGGGCGATTTCTTCTTGTTCGAGGGTTTCGATCAAATTCACGGTAAAGCTCCAGATTTCATCATGACGCGGGCCAATTTTTGGTTTATGGCAAAGCCCGACAGAGGATGAGTTAGCAAAGCCGATCATTGTACAAGCAATCGGCTTATTTTAAAAGCCGCCTGCGGCCCCCAGCCACATGAGGCCAGGAATCGTCGCCCCCCATACGGCCACCAGGCAAATATCGGTAACCATGGCGCCGCGTGTGAGCCGGGACGACTTGCTGCGGCTGGGACGCGGCGGAAATGGCCATTTGGATGGCGCTTTTTTGGGCTGGTAGGTTTGCATGGGACGGTCTCCGGGTAAGCCGCAGCGTAGGCGGCGCCAGCCTGAAAAACCGGCTTGGGCGGCAAGCGCCACGCTGCGAGCGATACTGTTTAAAAATACAGCTGTTCCTTGATGGACTGTATAAAACAACAGTAGTCTTTGCAAGCGTTTTATGCTTTTGTGCTGCAAATACCACAGCCGCAGCAAAAAAAGCCCCACGCTTCACCGCTTACGCGGCTCGCTATCCACCTCGCGGCCTGCATGCCGCTCGGATTCGCCATGCACAACACCCAAAGGTTAGAGTCGTGTCCAACTTTTGGGGGTCAGTTCACGCAGGGACTGTCCTGTGTCCGGGCTCATCCCGGCGGCAAAAAAAAATCCCGTCCAAGGACGGGATTTTTTACTGGAGGCGGCCCTTATTTGGGAACAGACCCTTATTTATTGGGCTGGGGCGTGATGCGCAGGTAGGGGCGCACGGCCGTATAGCCCTTGGGGAATTTTTCCTTGAGCACGGCTTCGTCCTTCAGGGATGGGACGATGATGACGTCGTCGCCGTCTTCCCAGTTCACCGGCGTGGCCACGCTGTGGCTGTCGGTAAGCTGCAGCGAATCGATGACGCGCAGGATTTCATTGAAATTGCGTCCGGTGCTGGCGGGGTAGGTCAGGGTCAGGCGTATCTTCTTGGCGGGGTCGATGATGAACACCGAACGCACCGTGGCGGTGGCGCTGGCATTGGGGTGGATCATGTCATACAGCGTCGACACCTTGCGGTCCTGGTCGGCCAGGATGGGGAAATCCACTTTGGTGTTCTGCGTGTCGTTGATGTCCTCGATCCACTTTTTGTGCGACTCGGCATCGTCGACCGAAACGGCAATCACCTTGACATTGCGCTTGGCGAACTCGCCGGACACAATGGCCGTGTAGCCCAGTTCCGTGGTGCATACGGGCGTGAAGTCGGCCGGATGCGAGAAAAGCACGCCCCAGCTGTCGCCCAGATAGTCGTAAAAGCGGATCTTGCCGATGGAGGAATCCTGTTCAAAATCAGGGGCGGTGTCGCCCAGGCGCAAAGTTGTCATGATGGCTCTCTTAGTCGTAGAACAAAATGAAAAAGGTATGCCTTAGATTTTGGCAGTATAAGAAACCTAAAGGAAATAACCTTTAAGCATAAACTTATGCGTGGACCGCAAGCCCGGCATACTGGCTGGCCACCCCGCCTTCAAGCACGGCAATCGACAGGGATTCCGCGCGCGGCAGGATGTGGGCCGCATAGAATATGCTGGTGGCCAGTTTCTGAGTATAGAAGTCCGAACCCTTGCCCGCATCGGCCTGTTGGCTGGCAACCAGGGCGGCCCGCGCCAGCTGCCAGCCAGCATTTACCACGCCCGCCAGCAGCAGATACGGCACGCTGCCCAGGAAGACGGCGCGCAGCGCGTCTTTGGCGCTGCTCAGGACAAACCCGGTGGCGCTTTCGTAAGCGGCAACGGCCGCGGCCAGGCGCCGCGCGATAAGCGCCAGGCCATCGGCGCCAGCGCCGCCCCGGGCGGCGGCGGCCTCCAGCTGCGCCACCGTGGCCTGCATTTCCAGGGCCAGTCCCTGGGCCACGGCGCCGCCATCGCGCAAGATCTTGCGGCCGACGAAATCATTGGCCTGGATGGCGGTCGTGCCTTCGTATATGGGCAGGATGCGCGCGTCGCGGTAATACTGCGCCGCGCCGGTTTCTTCGATGAAGCCCATGCCGCCGTGGACTTGCACGCCCAGGGAAGCCACCTCGACCGACGATTCCGTCGAGAACCCCTTGACGATGGGCACCAGGTATTCGTAAACCGCCTTGTTCTTCGCCCTCACGGCCGGATCGGCGTGGCGGCGCGACTTGTCGCAGGCCGCGGCCGCGACATAGGCCAGGGCGCGCCCGCCTTCGGTCAAGGATTTCATGGTCAGCAGCATGCGCTGCACATCGGGGTGGTCGGCGATGGCGACCGGGCCCGCCGAGCCTTCCAGCGCCTGGCCCTGCAGGCGCTCATGGGCATAGGCCATGGCGTGCTGCAAGGCGCGCTCGGACACGGCGATGCCCTGTATGCCTACGGCGTAGCGCGCCGCATTCATCATGATGAACATGTACTCGAGGCCGCGGTTTTCCTCGCCGACCAGATAGCCGACCGCGCCCTCTCCGGCCTCGCCCTTGCCCGAGCCGTACAGCAGGACGGCGGTCGGGCTGCCATGTATGCCCAGCTTGTGTTCGAGCGACGCGCACCAGACATCGTTGCGCGCGCCCAGGGAACCGTCCTCGTTGACCAGGAACTTGGGAACGATGAACAGCGAGATCCCCTTGACGCCTTTGGGCGCGTCGGGAGTCCGGGCCAGGACCAGGTGCACGATATTTTCGGCCATATCGTGCTCGCCGTAGGTGATGAAGATTTTCTGCCCCGACAAGCGGTAGGCGCCATCGCCCTGCTTCACCGCCCTGGTGGCGACCTGGGCCAGGTCGGATCCCGCTTGCGGCTCGGTCAGGTTCATGGTGCCCGTCCAGCGGCCCTCCAGCATGGGCGGAATGAATCGCGACTGCTGTTCCTGCGTGCCGACCGCGGCCAGGGCTTCGATGACCCCGTCGGTCAGCAAGGGACACAAGGAAAACGCCAGGTTGGCGGCATTGATGTTTTCGCTGGCCGCCGCGCCCACCAGCTTGGGCAGGCCCTGGCCGCCCCATTCCTGTTCGTGCTGCAGGCCTTGCCAGCCCCCCTGGGCGAACTCGGCGAAGGCTTTCTTGAAGCCCGGCGAAGTCGTCACCGCCCCGTCGTTCCATTTGGCGGGCGTGGTGTCGCCGGCGCGGTTCAGCGGCGCAATGGCCTGCTCGACGAAGCGGGCGTTTTCCTGAAGCACCGCATCGACCAGGTCCTCGGACACTTCTTCAAAACCCGGCAATGCCAGCACGCCATCGAGGTCGGCCAGTTCTTTCAGGACAAAACGGATATCTTGGGTAGGCGCGCGGTAAGTCACTTTTTCTCCATGCTTTAAACGGCCGAATAGCAGATTTATTCGAACTAGGGCCCGGTTTTCGTGGACGATCTGCGAAAATCATTTTGCCATACTTTCCCGGCGCCGGACGCGCCTGGATACCGGCCGGCGGGAAATCGGCAAGCCGGCCCCGCCGGCAACCGGGTTCAGGCTCCGGCGCGCCCCGAAACCAGCTTGAAAATGAAACTGAAATCCTTGGCGGCGTATCCCTCGTCGACGGCTTTCTGATAGAGGGCGGCGGCGCTTGCGGCCATGGGGGTGGAGGTGGCCGCGTCGGCCGCCGCGCTCTGCGACAGGCGCATGTCCTTGAGCATCAGGCCCATGGAAAACCCGGCGGCATAGTCCCGGTTGGCCGGCGAAGCGGGAACCGGGCCGGGCACCGGGCAATACGCCTGCAAGGCCCAGCAATTGCCCGATGCCTTGGTCATGACGTCGTGCACGGTCTGGTAATCCAGGCCCAGGCGCTCGGCCAGGGTGAAAACCTCGCTGAGCGCCACCATGCTCATGCCGGCCATCATATTGTTGCAGATCTTCATGGCCTGGCCGCAGCCCGCGGGGCCCACATGGACCAGGGACGAGCCCATGCATTGCAGCACCGGCGCCGCCCGGTCGAAGGCTTCCCGGCTTCCTCCCACCATGAATACCAGGGTGGCGGCCTGCGCGGCCGGCACGGCGCCCGAAACCGGGGCGTCGACCATGACAAAACCCGCCGCCTCGGCCGCCTTGCTCACCGCCCGCGAGTTCTCGACATCGATGGTCGAGCTGTCTATCAATAGCGCGCCCGGGCGCGCATTCTGCAATACGCCGTCCGGCCCTTCATAGACCGCGCGCACATGCTTGCCGGTGGGGACCATCGAAATGACGATATCGGCCCCCGCCACGGCATCCGCGATCGAAGCGGCGGCCTGGCCGCCCGCGGCCGCCAGGCGATCGCAATTCCCGCTGACCAGGTCAAAGCCGATGACGGCATGCCCGGCTTTCAACAAGTTCCCGCACATGGGCTGGCCCATGTTGCCCAATCCAATAAAGGCAATGGTCGACATAATGCTCCTCCTGTTTGTTCAGCTTTTTTGCTTTATCAGCTCGCACTTGCTCTCGGCTAGCGGGATGGTGACCTGGGCCGCCGGGATGGTCCTGAGGATTTTGTAGTAATCCCAGGGGCCCTTGGACTCTTCGGGCGTCTTGACCTGGATGAGGAACATGTCGTGCTCCATGCGTCCGTCCGCCCGCACTTTGCCGTTGTGCGCGAAGAAGTCGTTCACCGGCAGTTCCCGCATTTTTTCCGCGACCGCCTTGCCATCCAGGGTTCCAGCCGCCTTGGCGGCCTTCAGATAGTGCAGCACGGACGAATACACGCCTGCCTGCACCATGCCCGGCTTGCGCTTGGTGCGCTCTTCGAATTTCCGCGCGAACTCGCGGCTCGCGTCGTCCCGGTCCCAGTAATAGGCCGTCGTGGCGACCAGCCCTTTCGCCTTGGCCAGGCCCAGCGCATGCACATCGCTGATGACCAGGGCCAGGGCCACCAGCCGCTGCCCCTGGTCGACCAGGCCGAAATCCGCCGCCTGCTTGATGGAGTTGACGGTGTCCGTGCCGCCATTGGCCAGGCCCACGATCTTGGCCTTGGAAGACTGCGCCTGCAGCAGGAAAGAGGCGAAATCGGCGGTATTGACCGGGTGGTTGACCTGGCCCAGCACCTTGCCGCCATTGGCGACCACCGTTTTCGTCAGGTCCGCCGCCATCTGCGCGCCGAATGCATAGTCGGCGGCCATGATGAACCAGTCTTTCCCGCCTTCCTGCAGGACGCCGCGGGCGGTCCCGACCGACGACGCATAAGTATCGAAGGTCCAATGAAACCCCGTGGGAGAGCAGCTTTCATTGGTCAGCCGGGTCGAAAACGGCCCGGACGCCAGCGTTATTTTTCCGCGTTCCTTGGCCAGCCCCTGGACGGCGAGGGCGACGGCGGAGTTGGTCAGGTCGGCAATGACCTCGACATTGTCCACGTCGAACCACTTGCGCGCCGTGGAAGTGGCGATATCGGTCTTGTTCTGGTGGTCGGCGGAAAGGACTTCGATCTTCTTGCCCAGCAGGGTGCCGCCGAAGTCTTCCACCGCCATCCTGGCGGCGACCACGGACGTGACGCCGCCGAAGTCGGAATACAGTCCGGACTGATCATTCAGGACGCCGATGCGCATGACATCGCCGGCGGCGAAAGCCGGCGCCGCGGCAAAGCTGGCGGCCAGCGCCAAGGCCATAATGTTCTTTTTCATGTGTTGTCTCCGTTGGTTTCGATGCCTGTGGTCAGGCTAGATTAATAATGATGGTTTTCTTGTTGGTGAAGTGTTCCAGCATCGCCTCCAGTGATGCTTCCTTTCCAAGGCCCGACTGCTTTATGCCACCGTAGGACAGCCCTGGCTGCGCGACGATGTTCTGGTTGACCTGTACGAAGCCGGCCTGCAGGCGCTGCGTCGCATCCATCGCCAGCGTTATGTTGCTGGTCCAGATGGTCGCGGCCAGCGCGAAGTCCGAGTCATTGGCCTGCCGGATGGCGTCCTCGTAGTCTTTGAAAGCGATGACGCAAGTGACCGGGCCGAAGATTTCTTCGCGGGCCAGTCGATGGTCGTTGGACACTCCCGTGAAGATCACGGGCTGGACGAAAAGCCCGTCCTTGAATTCCGGGCCATCGGGCACCGCGGACAAGCGATGGGATTTCGCCCCCGGCACTTGCTCGCCCAGCTTGATGTAAAAATGCACGCGTTCGAACTGGGCCTGCGAAATAATGCTGCCTATATCGGTGGCCTCATCGAGCGGGTCGCCCATTTTCATGGCGTTGACCTTTTCCTTGACCTTCTCGACAAACGCATCGACGATGGATTCGTGCACGAACATGCGGGAAGCGGCGGTGCAGCTTTGGCCTTGGCGCGTAAAACGCATGCCCGCCACGGCCCCGGCCACCGCCTTGTCCAGGTCGGCGTCGCCCATGACGATCATGGGGCTTTTCCCGCCCAGCTCCAGGGTGACCGGAATCAGCTTTTCGGCGGCCGCACGGGCAATATGCTTGCCGGTCTCGACCGATCCGGTGAAGGTCACCTTGCCTATCCTGGGGTGATCCACCAGCGGCGCGCCGCAAGCCGGGCCATCCCCGGACAGGATATTGGCCACTCCGGCCGGCAGCACTTCATTGAGGATTTCCATTACCCGCAAGGCGGCCAGGGGCGCCTCTTCGGCGGACTTGACCACCACCGTGTTGCCAGCCGCAAGCGCCGGCGCGATCTTGAATGCCATCAGCATCAGGGGCGCATTCCAGGGGATGATGGCGGCGACCACGCCTATCGGCTCGCGCTGCGTCAGCGTCAGCATCTTGGGATCGAAGGGCACGGTTTCGCCCTTGAGTTCGCTGGTGAGGCCGCCATAGAAACTGAAGCTTTCCGCCACCAGCGTCGCTTCGCCCCGGCTTTCGCTGCGGATGGCCTTGCCGGTTTCCAGGGCGAGGAGCTGGGCGATTTCTTCCGAGTGCTCCAGCAGGCGCCGGGCGCATTCATGCAAGGCCTTGCCGCGCTCGCGCGCCGATGTGCGGGCCCAGGCGGCTTGCGCCTTGAAGGCGGCTTCGACGGCGGCATCCACATCGGCCGCGGCGCCTTCCGCGGCGCGGCCGATTTCCTTGCCCGTGGCGGGATTGAGGACCGGAAAGCTGGCCCCTGAAAGGGCCGGCGTGAACCGGCCGCCGATCAGATGGTATCCCGATAGACGCTGCGCCAGCGATATCGCGGCCGCGGCCGCCTGAGATGAATTGCCCAAGGTAGGTCTCCTGTTCCTGTTGATGGATATTCTCTTTATTCTTCAAGCTTCGGGCCGGACGGCCCGCGCCAGCCTAATTGGCGGTTTCGCGGCTGGCTTTGGCCAGCCGCAGGCCCTGCTCTCCCTCTTGCCGCGCGAACTTGGCGAATTCCTCGACGGAGGCCGACGGCGCGACATCCTCGTAGCCGGAGGCGAAGTTCTGGCGCACGTCCTTGTCCGCCAGTATTTCATTGGTCGCCTTGAACAGGACGTCCACCGCCGCCGCGGGTGTGCCCTTGGGCACGAAGATGCCCCACCAGTTGGCAATGTTGTAGCCGGGAACGCCAAGGTCGGCAATAGGCCGGTACTGGGGAATAAGGCTGGACGGCTGGGCGGTGGTGATCCCCAGGCCTATGGCCTTGCCGGTATCGATGGCGCTGCGGGCCGAAGGCGCGGTGGCAAAGGAAATATCCGTATCGCCGGCGGCAACCGACTGGGTGGCGGGCGCCCCGCCCTTGAAAGGGATATGCATCAGCTTGGTGGCGCTGGCGCTCATGAATTCCACCGCCGCGAGATGGGTGATGACGCCGTTGCCGGACGAGGCCACGTTGATCGTATTGGGCGCCTTTCTGGCCCGCTGCAGCAGGTCCTCCACGCTGCTGATGCCCGATTTCTTGCTGGCGATCAGTATCATGGGCGCGATGGTGAGCCGGGCCACCGGCATGAAGTCGTCGGGGGTATAGCTGACGCTGTAAAGCACGCTGTCGCTGCCCATGACGCTGGAATTGCCCAGGTACAGGGTATAGCCGTCGGGCTTGGCCTTTGCGGCCTGGGCCGCCCCTATGGTCGATCCGGCGCCCGGCCGGTTCTCGATGACGACGGGCTGCTTCAATAATCTGGACAGGCTGTTGGCATATATGCGGCCGACATTATCGGCGCCCCCGCCGGGGGGAAAGCCGATGATCAGAGTGATCGGCCGGGCGGGATAGCTTTCAGCGCCCTGGGCCGTCGCCACGACGCCCAGCGCCATGCATGCAAAACATACTTCCTTGATCCCTTTCATTGCTGTCTCCTTTTGCTGTTTATTGGTATTTCAGGCGCCGGTAAAGCGCGGCGGCCGTTTTTCCTTCCAGGCCAGCGCCCCTTCCGAGATATCGCTGGAGCTTTCCGAAAGAAGCACTCCCTGGTCGATGTCCCGGCTGTCGATCTGCGCCCTCGCGATCAGATTCAAATGTTTCTTTATGCCCAGCAGGGCAATGGGCGCCATGCCCGCCAGCAGCTGGCTGAGCTCATCCACGCGCGGCATCAAGCGGTCGTCCTCGACGATTTCCGTCAGGAAGCCGATGCGCAGCATTTCCCCGGCATCGATTTTCTCGGCCGTCAGGAACAGGCGCTTGGCCTGGTTCAGGCCCAGCCTGGATATATATCTGGCCATGCCGCCGGGATAGAAATGCAGGCCGAGCCTGGCCGCGGGCATGAACATATTGGCCGCCGGCGTGCCGATGCGGAAGTCGCAAGCCAGGCAGAGATCCGTCCCGCCGCCGTAGGCGCCGCCGTTGACCGCCGCGATGGTGACGGGCCTTGCGCTTTCTATCAGGTCCATGGTTTCCCCGAAGAAAAGCGAACTGGGGGCGTTCGCGGCCGCCAGCGACGAGATGTCGTAGCCGCTGCAGAAATACTTGCCTTCGGCCGTGAACCGCAGCACCAGCACCTGCGGCGCCTGGTTTACCGTGGCGATATGCCCGCGCAGCGTTTGCAGGTCGCCGGGGCTCAGGCGGTTGGCGTATTCGGGCTTGCGCAGCCGGATGGTCGCGATGGGGCCGTCCACGGCCAGTTGCGGCGCGGTCGCGCCGCCGGGAGTGTCTCTCGATGTGTCGTCTTTGGCGCTGCTGGTGTCTGACATGCTTGCCTGTCGATATATTGGATTTTGCTCAGCCGGCCTGGTGTATCACTTTTTGCCCAAGCAGGCGTTCGATTTCCGCCGGCGCAAAACCATAGTCCGCGAACACGGCGCTGGTGTGCTGGCCGAACAGCGGCGGGGCGGTGCGCACCGACGAACCGTCTTCCATGTGGGTCATGCTCAGCGGCAGCCCCACCTGTTTCAATTCGCCCAGCACCGGATGCTCCACCGTCTGGACCAGCTTGCAGGCCAGTACCTGCGGGTCGCTGAACACATCGTCCAGCGTGTTGATGGGACCCGCCGGGATGCCGTTTTCTATCATCAGGGGCGTCCACTCCATGCGGCTGCGGCGCTTCAGGCTGGCTTCCAGCAGTTCCTTGAGCGCATGGCGATTCTGCATCCGGTCGGCATTGGTCAGGAAGCGGGGGTCGGAGGCAAGCGCTTCCAGGCCGAGTATCGAACACAGCTTGCCCCACATCGCGTGAGTCGCCGGCGCCAGGTTCAGCGGACCGTCGGCCGTCTCGAAAGTGCCGTATGGCGCAATGACCGGGTGCACGTTGCCGCAGGGCTGCGGCACCTCCTGGACGCTCAGGTAGCGCTGGCCCTGGACGCTGAGCAGACCCATCAGGCTGGCCAGCAGCGACGTTTCCACATGCTGCCCGCGGCCGCTGTTCTTGTGCTCGACCACGGCGGCCAGTATCCCGATGACTATCCACATGCCCGCGGTGAGGTCGCCTATCGCGGTGCCGACCCGCGTGGGGCCCGATTCATCGGTGCCGGTCAGGCTCATGAATCCGGAATAGCCCTGGGCAATCTGGTCGAAGCCCGCCCAGTCCTTCGCCGGGCCCTTGCTGCCGAAACCGGAAATCGACGCCATGATGATTCCGGGCTTTTCCCTGGAAAGCTCGTCGTAGCCCAGGCCCATGTTTTCCATGGTGCCCACCTTGAAATTTTCCACCACGATGTCGGACTTGAGCGCCATTTCCTTGATCAGGGCCAGGCCCTCCGCGCTGCGGAAGTCGATTCCAATTCCCTTTTTATTCCGGTTGGCGCTAAGATAATAAACGCTTATGTCCTCGTCGAACGGCCCCCACTGGCGCACCATGTCGCCCGCCGGCATGGGCTCGACCTTGATCACCTCGGCCCCGAGATCCGCCAAGATCATTGTGCTGAAAGGCCCGGACAGGGCGCGGGTCAGATCCAGCACTTTCAATCCAGATAATGGAAGGCTCATCTTGCTTCTCTCCTTTTTAAGCATCATCGATTCTAGGTATAGATAGCAAGCAATAAAAATACTTTTTAACGATAGAACCATAAGATAAACTTATTTCATTAATGGACGTAACGACAAGGCCAGATCATGAACCTGCGGCAACTCCAATACTTTGTGCGTGTGTTCGAAATGCAGAACATGACCCGCGCGGCGGAAAGCCTGTACGTCGCGCAACCCGCGCTGAGCCAGCAGATCGCCCTGCTGGAGGAAGATCTGGGAGTGCGTTTGCTGGTGCGCGGGTCCAAGGGGGTGCATGCGACGGCCGAGGGCGTCCTGCTCTACCGGCACGCCCAGACCATACTCCGGCAGGTCGACAGCACGCGCAGCCTGCTGGCCAGGACCGATGACCAGATCGCGGGCACCGTATCGATCGGCCTGGCCTCGAGCACGGCGCGCATGATCGCCCTTCCGCTCATGAAGCTCGTCAAACAGGAGTTTCCGGGAATCGTATTGGAGATCGTCGATATCCCGAGCGCCGACCTGACCCGGCTGGTGCTTCAGGGAAGAGTCGATTTTTCGCTTTCGCCCGATCAACAGCCCATCAAGGGCATTTCGCTCACCCCCCTGCTGGTCGAAGACTTGTTCCTGCTTACCCATCCCAGCCTGAAGCTGCCTGAAAAGAATGTGACGATCAAGAGCATTTCGGCCTTGCCCTTGATTCTGCCCAGCCTGCCCAACAAGCTCAGGGCGCGCGTCGATCATGTATTCCTGGCAGCCCGGCTCACCTACAACCTGTTCGCCGAAGCCAGCACCTCGGCCATCCTCATACCCGCGGTCCGGGAAGGACTGGCCGCCACCATGCTGCCGTATTCGGCGGCTCAGCCCGAGATCGCCAACGGCGCGATCACCTCGCATTCAATGGATGTCGAACTTTCGCGGGAGATCGTTCTATGTTCGAGCGACAGCCTGCCGCTCACGCCGGCCGTAAGCAAAGTCATCAATCTATGCAAGGGGCTGATCAAGCAGTTGATCCTGGAGCAGCGCTGGCTGGGCTGCCGGGTGCTGTACTGAAAAGGCCCCGGGGATGAGCCAGGCACTGAACAGTCCCTGCGGACTGTTCAGTGCCTGGCTCATCCGAGCGGCATGCAGGCAGGTGAACAGCACCGCCGCGCAGCGGCAAGCCGCCGGGGCCTTGCCCGCCTGCATCGGGCCAGCCTGAGGGACTACAGCGCCTCGACCAGTTCAGGCACCGCCTGGAACAGGTCCGCCACCAGGCCGTAATCGGCGACGCCGAATATCGGCGCCTCGGCGTCCTTGTTGATGGCAACGATGACCTTGGAGTCTTTCATGCCGGCCAGATGCTGGATGGCCCCGGAGATTCCCACGGCGACGTATAGCTGCGGGGCGACGATCTTGCCTGTTTGGCCGACCTGCCAGTCATTGGGCGCATAGCCCGCATCGACCGCGGCGCGCGAGGCGCCCAGGGCCGCGCCCAGCTTGTCGGCCAGCGGATCGAGAATCTTGAAGTTCTCGGCGCTGCCCAGGCCGCGGCCGCCCGAAACCACCACTGCCGCGCCGGCCAGCTCGGGACGATCGCTTTTGGCGACTTCACGGCCGACGAACGACGACAAGCCGGAATCGGCCACCACTTCCACCGATTCCACCGCCGCGCTGCCGCCCTGGCCTGCGACGCCGTCGAATGCCGTGGTGCGCACGGTAATGACCTTGATCGCATCGGCCGATTGCACCGTGGCGATGGCATTGCCGGCATAAATGGGGCGCGTGAAGGTGTCGGGCGATTCGACCGAAATGATATCGGAGATCTGCGCCACATCGAGCTTGGCCGCCACGCGGGGCGCCACGTTCTTGCCCGCCGCCGTGGCGGGGAACAGAATGTGGCTGTATCCGCCGGCCAGCGCCAGCACCTGGGCGGCAACATTCTCGGCCAGGCCGTCGGCCAGCGCGGCGCCGTCGGCCAGCAGCACTTTGGCCACGCCGGCGGCTTGCGCCGCCTGGTCGGCAACGGCCTGCGCGGCGCTGCCCGCCACCAGCACGTGGATATCGCCGCCCAGCTTGGCCGCCGCCGCGATGGTATTGAGGGTCGCCACCTTCAGGTGCGCGTTGTCGTGCTCAGCAATTACAAGTATCGTCATTTAAACCACCTTCGCTTCATTCTTGAGTTTGTCGACCAGCGCGGCCACATCGGGCACGATAATGCCCGCAGAACGCGCGGGCGGCTCCGAAACTTTCAGGGTCTTCAAGCGCGGGGCGACATCGACGCCCAGTTCCTCGGGCGTAATGACGTCCAGCGTCTTTTTCTTGGCCTTCATGATATTGGGCAGGGTAACGTAGCGCGGCTCGTTCAGGCGCAAATCGGTGGTGATGATGGCGGGAAGCTTGAGCGACAGCGTTTCGAGCCCGCCGTCCACTTCGCGCGTCACCGCCACGGTATCGCCCGAGACTTCGACCTTGCTGGCGAAAGTGGCCTGCGGCCAGCCCAGCAAGGCGGCCAGCATCTGGCCGGTCTGATTGGCGTCGTCGTCGATCGCCTGCTTGCCCAGAATGACCAGCCCAGGCTGTTCCTTGTCCACCAGCGCCTTGAGCAGCTTGGCCACGGCCAAGGGCTGCAGTTCGACATCGGTCTGCACCAGGGCGGCGCGGTCGGCGCCAATGGCCATGGCGGTGCGCAGGGTTTCCTGGGATTGCGCAACGCCGCAAGAAACGGCGATGATCTCGGTGGCGACGCCCTTTTCCTTGAGGCGCGTAGCTTCTTCGACGGCGATTTCGTCGAATGGGTTCATGGACATTTTCACATTGGCGATATCCACACCGCTTTGATCGGATTTCACGCGCACTTTGACGTTGTAATCAACCACACGCTTGACAGGTACCAATACCTTCATCGAGCATTCTCCAAGGATTAAAAAAAAAGCTGCCACCCCGGCATCGCAAGCGGACGGCCGAGCGCCCCGCGGCGCTGCGCCCAGGCTTGCCTGCCGGACAAGATATTCACGTAAACCTTCTTATTCTACAACGTCGCCAGCGCCCTGATGTGGGCCACCGCGCTGCGCCCCAGGGCCGACAGGTTGTACCCGCCCTCCAGGAAGCTGACCACCCTGCCCTGCGCCGTGTGCCCGGCCAGTTGCACGACCTGCTCGGTGATCCAGGCGTAGTCGGCTTCGACCATGCCCAGCTGGCCCATGTCGTCTTCGCGGTGGGCATCGAAACCGGCGGAGATGAAAATGAACTCGGGCCTGAAGGCCTCCAGCCGGGGCAGCCAGATGTCGCTCGCCAGCAGGCGCAAGGCATCCCCGTTGGTATAGGCGTCGACCGGTATATTTACCATGTTTTCGGCGGGATGGCCCTGACATATGTTGGGAAAGAAAGGATGCTGGAAGAAGCTGCACATCAGCACACGGGGGTCCTCGGAAAACATTTCTTCGGTGCCGTTGCCGTGGTGCACATCGAAGTCGATGATGGCGACCCTTTCGAGCTGGTACTTTTCAAGCGCGTAGGCGGCCGCTATGGCGATATTGTTGAAGAAACAGAAGCCCATGGCGGCATCGGGGCGCGCATGATGGCCGGGCGGGCGCACGGCGCAAAAAGCCGTGCGCGCCTTTTGCGCCATGATGGCATCGACGGCGGCTATCCCCGACCCGGCGGCGGCCCGCGCCGCCTCTATCGTATGCGGGTTCATGATGGTGTCCGGGTCGATGGCGAAGTAGCCGGCCGCCGGGGAATGGCTGCGCAGATAGGCCAGGTGTTCGTGGGTATGCACCCTGAGGATATCGGCCTGGCTGGCCAGGGGGGCTTCCTGCTGCTCGAGGAAAGGCATCACCCCGCTGGCCAGCAACTGGTCGTTGATGGCATCCAGCCGTTGCGGGCATTCCGGATGCCAGTTTCCCATTTCATGCAGGCGGCATGCGGGATGAGTAATATATAGAGTCTCCATAAGGATGATTATGTTCAAACCCCTGCGTATTTTGCAAGCTACTTCTGTTTTCCTGTTGATCGCCGGTTGCGGCACCACCCAGACCTCCGCCCTTACGCCCGCCCGGCAGCAAGCCGCGGCAGCCGGCGCCCCGCTCGAAAGCCAGCCCGCAAACCAGGCCCCGCCAAGCGCCACTAGCCCCAGCCCTTCGATCCAGTCGGGAACGTCCAGCGCCGATGGCGGCGGCTTCTTGCTGGCAAGCGGCGAACTCGTCCCCGACATCCAGGCCTACGCGCTGGAGGTGTCCCGGACGCGCCACATTCCCTTGCCCCATGTCGCCGCCATCCTGCGGAACGCCCAGTACAGCGCCACCGCGGCAAGGCTCATGGCGCCCGCCAAGGCCCGCATACGGCGCAGCTGGGTGACTTACCGCAACCGCTTCGTCGAGCCGGTGCGCATCAATGGCGGCGTCGAATTCTGGTCCGAGCACAAGGCCACGCTGGACCGGGCGGCGCGCGACTATGGCGTGCCGCAATCCATCATCGTGGCCATCATCGGTGTGGAAACCATATACGGCCGCAACACCGGCAATTTCCGCGTGCTCGACGCCCTGGCCACCCTGGGCTTCCGCTATCCCGACAGCAGCCGGCCCGAGCGCAGCCAGCTGTTCCGCGACCAATTGGCGGACCTGATACAGCTGGATTATGAGAAAAAGCTGGATGCGCGCGTGGTCCAGGGATCATTCGCCGGCGCCATAGGCTTGCCGCAATTCATGCCGGGCAGCCTGATGCGCTATGCGGCCGACGGCGACAATGACGGCCGCATCGACCTGCTGGCCAGCGTGGACGACGCCATCGTGTCCGTCGCCAGTTTCCTGAGGCAGCACGGCTGGGAGCCGGGTCTGCCGGTTTTTGCGCCGCTCGTCCTGCCCGCGAACCCGCAGGCTTTGGTGGCGGGCGGACTGTACCCCACCTATGACTGGACGGCTTTGCAGAACCAGGGCGCCACGCTGCGGCCCCAGGCGGGAAACCGCGTCGATAACGGTACGGCTCAGGGCGGGCCAGCGCCGGCCGGCGCCGCGGCCAACTGGAAGAATTACAAGCTGGGCGTGGTCGACCTGCTCGACGAGCCGCGCAAGCTGGCTGAATACCGGGCCGGGACGCCGAACTTCTTCGCGATCACCCATTACAACCGCAGCTATTTCTACGCCACCTCGGTGGCTGACCTGGCGCAGGCGCTGGCGGACCGCATGGGTTATGGCGGCCCGGACTGATCATGGCGAAGCGGGCTAATTGAAGACGCCGGTGGACAAATAACGATCGCCGCGGTCGCAGACGATGAACACGATGGTGGCGTTTTCGACCCGGGCCGCCACACGCATGGCGGCCACCAGGGCGCCGGCCGATGAAATGCCGCCGAAAATGCCTTCCTCGGCCGCCAGGCGGCGCGCCATGCCTTCGGCTTCCGCCTGGCCTATCGATTCGAATTCGTCGACCTCGGCCGGCTGGTAGATGGCGGGCTGATAGGCTTCAGGCCATTTGCGTATGCCGGGAATCTGCGCGCCTTCGGCGGGTTGCGCGCCCACGATGCGGACGGCGGGATTGCGCGAGCGCAAATAGGCCGCCACACCCATGATGGTGCCGGTAGTCCCCATGGCGCTGACGAAATGGGAGATGCGCCCGTCGGTTTGCTGCCACAATTCGGGGCCCGTGCTTTCGAAGTGCGCGCGGGGATTGTCGGCATTGGCGAACTGATCCAGCACCTTGCCCTTGCCTTCGGCCTGCATCCTGGTGGCCAGGTCGCGCGCGTATTCCATGCCGCCCTGGCTGGCCGGCGTAAGAATGAGCTGGGCGCCGTAGGCCGTCATCGAGGCGCGCCGTTCGACCGAGAGGTTGTCGGGCATGATGAGTATCATCTTGTAGCCGCGCACCGCGGCCATCATGGCCAGCGCAATACCGGTATTGCCGCTGGTCGCCTCGATGAGGGTATCGCCCGGCCTGATATCGCCACGCTCTTCGGCGTGGCGGATCATGGAGCTGGCCGCGCGGTCCTTGACCGACCCCGCCGGGTTATTGCCTTCCAGCTTGGCCAGAATGACATTGCCGCGCGGCTCGCCCACGCCGCCCGGAATGCGTTGCAGACGCACCAGCGGCGTGGCGCCTATGGTGTCTTCGATGGTGAGGTACTTTTTCATGCGGGAAATCATACACCGATCAGGCTTACGCCGGCATAAAAACCCGTCAACCCGACGGGCAAACGGCGCGCCGGCGGCGCCATTCCGGGCAAGTTAGGGCGATTTTTTCAGGGCGCGCGGCGCGGCGCCCGTCCTGCCCGGCTTGCGGGCCGCGTCGGCGCCGCCTGGTTCCAGCCTGGCCCCGGACCCGCCGGATGCCGTCGCATCCTGGGATGGGTCGGGCGGCTTGCCGGCCCCCTGCCCGCCCAAAGTCAGGCCCGCCGCCTGCAGGCTGACGGCCTTCTTGGGGCCTATGCCCTTGACGCGCTCGGAAAGGTCCGCGAATGATTCATAGCGCCCGCCGCGCGCGCGTTCGTCTATGATGGTCTGCGCTGTTTTGGGGCCTATGCCGCGCACGCTCTCGAGCTGTTCCTGGGTGGCGCTATTGACATCGATGGCATGCGCGGCGCCGGGCGCGACAACGCTGGCCAGCATGCCCGCCCGGGCAAGCAATGCGCCCGCCGGCAAGGCGCCCGCCTGGGGCAGCCCCAGGCTGGTTGCCAGGCCCATGGCGCCCAGCGCCCATCCCACCAGCGAGCGGCGTTTTTTCCTGCCGCCGGCGCCCGGCGCGCCTGCCGCGCGGGGCGAGGCGCCCCGCGCCAAGGGATGGGCCACGGTGGATTCGGTAAAAGGGTTCATTTGCAGCCTCCGAAAAAAGGGAACGGAAGCGCGGCGTAGTCGACGGATGCGGCCACCTGATTCGATCCGCGCTTCCTGACTGCAATGATCGCGGCATTGCGGGCCGGCGCATAGCCGGCCGAAACGCAATAGTCCATGCGTAGACTTACCGTAAGCTAAATGCGCCCTTGCCCGAGCAGCGCCGTCACATAGGCCGCCACGCCGGTCTGCACATCGCGGAAAGGCCTGTCGTAGCCCGCGCCGCGCAGCTGCGACAGGTCCGCTTCGGTGTGGCTCTGGTAGCGGCCCTTGAGGTCATCGGGAAAGGGGATGTATCGAAGCAGCTGGCGGTCCACCAGCTCGGCCAGGGACAAGGCCGGCTGGTTCTTATGGACGCGCAGGGTATTGACCACGGTGCGCGCCACATCGTTGAATGGCTGCGCCCGCCCGGTGCCGCAATTGAAAATGCCAGATTTTTCGGGGTGGTCCAGAAAGAACAGGTTTACGTCGACGACGTCGTCCACGTAGACGAAGTCGCGCAACTGGCCGCCGTCGGCATAGCCGTCCCATCCGCCGAAAAGGCGCACATGGCCTTGCTCCTGGAACTGGTTCATGTTGTGGAAAGCGACCGACGCCATGCGGCCCTTGTGCTGCTCGCTGGGGCCGTATACGTTGAAATAGCGCAAGCCGACCACCGGGGCCGTCAGGGTCTCGAGATGGCGGCGCAGCACCTGGTCGAACAGGAACTTGGAATAGCCGTAGACATTCAAGGGCGATTCATACAGCGCGTCTTCGACGTAGACCGGCCCGGCGCCGTACACGGCTGCCGACGAGGCATATAGCAAAGGTATGTGCTTGGCCTGGCAAAACTGGAACAGCTCGAGCGTGACGCGGTAGTTGTTGTCGAGCATGTAGCGGCCATTGCGCTCGGTCGTGTCGGAACATGCTCCCTGGTGCAGGATGGCTTCGATATTGGCAAGCTGGCCGCGCGCGATGCGCTCGCGGAACTCGTCCTTGTGCATGTAGTCCGCGATCTGGCAATCGACCAGATTGACGAATTTGTCGCCCTCGGTCAGGTCGTCGACGACCAGGATGTCGGTATGGCCGCGGCGATTCAGGCCGCGGACGAGATTGCTGCCGATGAAGCCGGCGCCTCCGGTGACGATTATCATGATAATTCCTCTGCTGTAACGACCGATGTGCCCAGCTTGCCGACGACGACGCCGCCGGCGCGATTGGCCCAGCGGACCGCGTCAAACCAGTCCAGGCCAGCGGCGCGCGTGACCGCCAGCGTAGCCAGCACCGTATCGCCGGCGCCGGACACATCGAATACTTCGTGCGCATGGGCGTCGGTATGCTGGCGCCCATCCTTGGTGAACAAGGTCATGCCCTGCTCGGAGCGCGTCACCAGCAAGGCATCGAGCCCGAGGTCGACGCGCAATTTCTGGGCGCGTTCCTCGAGTTCCTGCTCGGTCTGCCAGCGGCCCACCGCCTCTTGCATTTCGGCCCGGTTGGGCGTGATCATGGTGGCGCCGCGATAGCGCTGGTAAAGATGCCCTTTGGGGTCGACCAGGATGGGAACGCCGGCTTCGCGCGCCATGCGGATCAAGGCGTCGACCTGCGCAAGCGCGCCCTTGGCGTAGTCCGACAGCACCAGGATGTCGTGCTGCGCGACCAGCTCGCGCGCGCGCGATTCAAGCTCGGCAAGGCCTTGCGCGCCCGGCCCTTCTTCGAAGTCCACCCGCAAGAGTTGCTGCTGGCGCCCCAGTACGCGCATTTTCAGGGTGGTCGGCGCCACCGGGTCGGTCACCAGGCAGGGGTGGATCCCGGCCTCCAGCACCAGCGCCCTGACCTTGTCGCCCGCTTCGTCGTTGCCGACCAGGCCCAGCAGGCTGGCCTGCGCCCCGAGCGCCACGATGTTGCGCGCCACGTTCGCGGCGCCGCCCAGGCGGTCCTCGCGCCGGGCCACCCGCACCACCGGCACGGGCGCTTCGGGCGAAATACGCTCGACCTCGCCGAACCAGTAGCGATCCAGCATGACATCTCCCGCGACCAGGATTCTTACACGGCTTACCGCCTGTGCCGGAAACAGCGTCATTTCATTTCCTCCAGGCGCCGCGGCTCGTAGGTTTCCCAGGAATTGCAGCCCGGGCACTGCCAATAAAAGTTGCGCGCTTCGAAGCCGCACACGCGGCATGAATAGCGATCCAGGCGCTGCGTATGTTTATGGATCAGGGAGCGCAAGAGGCTCAGGTCAGCGCCCGCCGCGATATCCACGGCCGTGGCGACCGAGGCGATGGCATTGCCGCCCGGCGCGCCGGCGCCCGCCGGTGCGCCGGGGGCCGCGGATGCCTGGGCGCTGGCCAGTTCGGCCTCCAGCAGGCGGTCCAGCCCCAGCAAGGAGGGATGGGCGCGCAAGGCCTCGCGCGCAAAAGCCCAGGCCACCTTGTGGCCTTCCTGCGCGCGCAGCTCGCGAAACACCACATTGAATGTGTCCAGCGAGGGGTAGCGCATATAGTGATTGCGCAGCAACTGCAGCCCTTCCACCTGCTGCCCCATGCGCCTGTAGCTTTCCAGGATGTCGGCCGCCACGAGGCTGGCATATTCCGGCGCGATGTTCAGCACCGACACCAGGTAGCTCAGTTCGCGTTCCGGCTTCTGGTTGAGCCTGGCCAGGTGCGCGCGCAGCATGGCGATCCGGGCTTCCGAAGCCTGGCCGCGCGCCTGGCCCCGCATGGCGCCTGCCGCGTTGTCGGCGGCGTCCAGCGCCTCTTCGGCGGCCGGATTATTCGGCGGCTTGACGGCCATGGCCGCCACCGCGCGTTCGCACTGGTAATGCACCAGTTGCGGCACCGGCTCATCGACCAGGGCGCGCAAGCGCTTGACCGCTTCGATCGCCCGCGGCCAGTCGTGTTCGGACTCGTAGATGCGGATCAGGGCCCTGACGGCGGGCACGGCGAAACGCGTATCGAGCACCTGTTCGAACGCCTGCTCGGCGCGATCCAGCATCCCGGCCTTCAGAAAATCCTGCGCCAGCTCGTGCTGGGCGGTTTCGCGGTCGGCTTGCGCGAGGTCGGCGCGCGACAGCAGGCTTTGATGCACCCGTATGGCCCGCTCCATTTCGCCGCGGCGGCGAAACAGGCTGCCCAGGGCGAAATGCAGTTCGGTGGTTTCGGGGTCGAGCTTGGCCACCTCCACAAAAGCGTCGATGGCGCGGTCGGGCTCTTCATTGAGCAGGAAGTTGAGCCCCTTGAAATAAGAATTCGGCAGGGTGCGCGTTTCGGAAAGCATTTGCCGGATGTCGACGCGCGCGGCTATCCAGCCCAGCGCAAACAGCAAGGGCAAAAAAATCAACCACCAGGGTTCAAAATCCACTCTTGACCTCAGATAATTTACAGGGGCGCCAGAGGCGCAACCGTTTCAGGCGCCAGGGCCTCGCCGGGAACATTGGGATGCCTGAGCTGGTCTTCCAGGCGCGCCACGTCGCGCCTGAGCTTGCTCGCCTCGCGGCGGCGGCGCATGATGGACGGCGCGGCGATCAGCAGGCCGAAGACGACGCCCAGCACGAAGACGGCCAGCATCACCACGATCAGCGGCACACCCGTTATGACATGATCGGCGAAAAAATTGACGTCGACCGGGCCGGTGTTTTTAAGGGCGAACATCAGGACGACGATGAACACCAGCAGTCGCAATATCCAAACCAGATAGCGCATAACGAATACTCCAATAAACCAGGATTTCGACAATTGTAAGGGGAATCGCCGGCAATGCTTTCAGAGCGCGAAATAAAAACGGGCCCTCGCAATGGAGGGCCCGTAGACGTCCTGCAGCGAAGCCGGATTATGCGCCGTTGGCGCTGATCCGCTCCCCCTCTAACCGTGCATGATGCGCGTGTCGAATTGCCCCAACGTGAAGGCGGATTCGCCCGCCGCCTTGACTTCCTCGTCGTAGGCGGAATCGACGCGCTCGCGCAATTCCTTGCCGGCTTTGAAGTGCGGCACCTGTTTGCCAGGCACCATGACTTTTTCACCGGACTTCGGATTGCGGCCAACGCGCGGCGAGCGTTCGGACAGGGAAAAGCTTCCGAAACCGCGGATCTCGATGCGCTGACCGCCGGCCAGGGCCTGGGTCATCGCGTCGAGCACGGTCTTGACAGCATAATCCGTGTCGCGCACTGCCAGTTGCGGGTAGCGACTGGCGAGTATCGCTATCAGTTCTGACTTGGTCACACCAATTAACCGTCGTCGCGCTGCTGATCAAGCTTGGCTTTGAGCAAGGCACCCAGATTGGTGGTGCCCGACGAAGCGCTGGCGTCGGACATGCGCTGGATGGTGTCGGCGGTTTCGGCGGTGTCGCGCGCCTTGATCGACAACTGGATCGAGCGCGTCTTGCGGTCGATGTTGACGATCATGGCTTCGACGTTCTCACCGGCCTTGAGCGCGGTGGTGGCGTCTTCCACGCGGCCCGTGGAGATTTCCGATGCGCGCAGGTAGCCTTCGACGTCAAGCGACAGCGTCACCACGGCGCCCTTGGCCTCGACCGACTTGATGACGCCAGGAACCACGGCGCCCTTGTCGTAGGTTGCAACGAAGTTGTTGAACGGGTCGCCTTCCAGCTGCTTGATGCCCAGCGAGATGCGTTCCTTGTCGGTGTCGATGCCCAGGACCACCGCGTCGATTTCGTCGCCCTTCTTGAAGTTGCGCACGGCTTCTTCGCCGGTTTCGGTCCAGGACAGGTCGGACAGGTGCACCAGGCCATCGATGCCGCCGGGCAAGCCGACAAACACGCCGAAGTCGGTAATGGACTTGATGGCGCCGCGGACCTTATCGCCGCGCTTGAAGTTGATGGAGAACTCTTCCCAGGGATTGGCGCGGCACTGCTTCATGCCCAGCGAAATGCGGCGGCGGTCTTCGTCGATTTCCAGGACCATGACTTCGACTTCTTCGCCCAGGGTGACTACCTTGCGCGGATCGACGTTCTTGTTGGTCCAGTCCATTTCGGAGACGTGCACCAGGCCTTCGATACCGGCTTCGACTTCAACGAATGCGCCGTAATCGGTAAGGTTCGTGACCTTGCCGAACAGGCGCGTGCCTTGCGGGTAGCGGCGGGCGAGGCCGACCCATGGATCTTCGCCCAGCTGCTTGACGCCCAGCGAGACGCGGCTTTTTTCCTGGTCGAACTTGAGCACTTTGGCTTCGACTTCCTGGCCCACTTGCAGGACTTCGGAAGGATGGCGGACGCGGCGCCATGCCATGTCGGTGATGTGCAGCAAGCCGTCGATGCCGCCGAGGTCGACGAATGCGCCGTAGTCGGTGATGTTCTTGACGACGCCCTTGACCACGGCGCCTTCGCTGAGGGTTTCGAGCAGTTTCTGACGCTCTTCGCCCATGCTGGCTTCAAGCACCGAGCGACGCGACAGCACAACGTTGTTGCGCTTGCGGTCAAGCTTGATGACCTTGAACTCCATGGTCTTGCCCTCGTAGGGCGTGGTGTCCTTGACGGGACGCAGGTCGACCAGCGAACCGGGAAGGAAGGCGCGGATGCCGTTGGTCATGACCGTCAGGCCGCCCTTTACCTTGCCGGTGATGGTGCCGGTGACCATTTCGCCGGACTCGAGGGCCTGTTCCAGTTGCAGCCAGGCCGACAGGCGCTTGGCCCGGTCGCGCGACAGGATGGTGTCGCCATAGCCGTTTTCGAGCGAATCAATGGCGACCGAGACGAAATCGCCAGGCTGGACTTCGAGCTCGCCCTGATCGTTCAGGAATTCTTCAAGGGGTATCAGGGCCTCGGACTTGAGGCCGGCATTGACCACGACGAAATTGTGATCGATGCGCACGACTTCGGCGGAAATGACCTCACCGGACTTCATGTCCTGGTTTTTGATGCTTTCGGCAAACAGGTCGGCAAAGCTTTCACCGCCAGAGGCGGCAGGGGTGGAAATGGTGGACATTAAATGAAATCCATAAGCCAGGATGGCTGTTAAAAACACACCAGGGCAGACGCCCCAGTGGAGTAGAAAATAATTCCGAGCGGCAGATGTGGCAATGCTGCTATTGTGCCGCCGGGAACCCCAGACTCGACCAGAAATCGAGCACTACATTGACCGTTTCATCGATACTTAAAGCTGACGAATCGACCGTTTTGGCATCTGCCGCCGCAAGCAGCGGCGCATTCGCCCGTGTGCGGTCGCGCTCATCGCGCTCTCGCATGTCTTCCAACAAGCGCGTTAGGTTAGCAGAAAACCCCTTTTCCTTCAACTGCTTACAGCGCCTTTCCGCCCTCGCGCGCACATCGGCCACTAAAAATATCTTCAAGGGCGCGTCCGGAAACACCACTGTGCCCATGTCGCGCCCGTCGGCGACCAGCCCGGGCGCCAGCCGGAAGGCCCGCTGGCGCTCCAGCAAAGCCTGCCGCAAGGGCGCGTAGGCGGCGATTTTCGAGGCCAGGTTGCCGACGCTTTCCTGGCGGATCAGGCCGGCCACATCGATACCCGACAACAGCACCTGCTCCCCCTGGAACGCCACGTCCAGGCGCTGCGCCGCCTGCGCCACGGCGTTTTCGTCGTCCTCGTCCACGCCCTGCTGCTGCACCGCCAGGGCGGTCAGGCGATAAAGCGCGCCGCTGTCGAGCACCGCCCACCCCAGCGCCTGGGCCACCCGGTGCGCGATCGTGCCCTTGCCCGAAGCCGTGGGGCCGTCTATGGTGATGACGGGAATCCTGGCCGCGGCGGCGCTCATGCCCGCACCAGCCCGCGGAAGACCGAAAAATAATCCGGAAAGGTCTTGCTGACGCAGCCCGGGTCGAGAATGGTGACCGGCACGGGCCCGAATGCGGCCAGGGAAAAGCACATGGCCATGCGGTGGTCGTCGTAGGTGGCTATGCTGGCCGGCTTCCATTGCGACGGCGCCAGCGGATATACGCGTATCCAGTCGGGGCCGGATTCCACCTTGGCGCCCAGCTTCTCCAGTTCGGTATGCATGGCGTGGATTCTGTCGGTTTCCTTGACCCGCCAGCTGCCGATATTGCGCAGCGTGCAAGGCCCGTCCGCATACAGGGCCAGCGCGGCGGCGGTCATGGCCGCATCGGGTATCAGGTTGAAATCGCGGTCGAAAGCCTTGAGCCTGCCGCCCTGCGCCACCCGCGGCCCGCTGACCTCGATGGAGTCCGGATGGCGTATGACGCTGGCTCCCATCGCTTCGATGACATCGGCGAATGCCATGTCGCCTTGTATGCTTTGCGAGCCGGCGCCGTGGATATGGATGGGGCCGCCGCCTATGGCGCCCAGGGCCATGAAATACGATGCCGTGGAGGCGTCGCCTTCGATGTGGACCTGGCCCGGCGAGCGGTAGCGCGCGCCCGCGGGCACGATGAAGCGCTGCCATCCCTGGCGTTGCACCTGGACGCCGAATTGCGCCATCAGGTTCAGCGTGATCAGGATATAGGGCTTGGAAATCAATTCGCCTTCGACGTCGATGAGCAGGTCATGCTCCGCCTGCGCGGCGTAAATGGGGGCCGCCAGCAATAGCGCCGTCAGGAACTGGCTGGACACCGAGCCCTTGACCTTGACCGGCTGGCGCGCCTGGATCGCGCCCTGCCCGATATGCAGAGGCGGGTAGCCGGGATTGCCCTGGTACTGGATGTCCGCGCCCAGCCCGGCCAGCGCATCGACCAGGTCGCCTATCGGCCTTTCATGCATGCGCGCGACCCCCGACAAGCGGTAGTCGCCGCCCATCAGGGCCAGGGCCGCCGTCAGCGGCCGGAATGCCGTGCCGGCATTGCCCAGGAACAGGTCCGCCTGGCGTACGGCGAACGGGCTGCCGCCCCGCAGCCGCGCCCGGCCCGGGCCCGCGTCCTCGACCGCCACGCCGAGTTGCCGCAGCGCCGCCAGCATCACGCGCGTATCGTCGGAATCGAGCAGACCGTCGAGCTGCGTCGCGCCATCGGCCAGGGCCGCCAGCAGCAGCACGCGATTGGATATGCTTTTCGATCCGGGAAGATGCACCTGGCCAGCCGCAAGGCTGACGGGTGGCAAACACAAGCTGGGACTCACTGTCATGTCAAACCGCTCCTGCTACCCCAAAAGCGGCGAGCCAGCGCCGCGCGTTCCAGAAAATCCTGCAATTGGTCGCCGTCGGCATCCTGCAAAGCCTGTTCGGCGCGCCCCAATGCGGCCTTGACCTCCTGCAATTCAGACAATACCGCCGAGCGGTTGGCCAGGAAGATGTCGCGCCAGATCTCGGGCGAACCGGCGGCAATCCGCGTAAAGTCGCGAAACCCGCTGCCGGCCAGGGTCATGCGCAAATCGGAATCGTGCGCGCCTGCCACCTGCCACATGAACACCGAGGACAGCAGGTGCGGCACGTGGCTCACCGACGCCAGTATCGTGTCATGGACCTCGGCGTCCATGGCCATGACGCGCGCTCCGCAGCATTCCCATACGCGCGTCAGATAGGCCTTGGACGCGCTGGTGTTTTCCTCGAGCGGCGTCAGGACCACCGTGCGCCCGCGGTACAGGCCGGCTTCGGCCGCTTCGGGACCGGTGCGTTCGGCGCCGGCTATCGGATGCCCCGGGATGAACTGGCCGATGCGTTCGCCCAGCACGGCGCGGGCCACCGCCGCCACGTTGGCCTTGGTGCTGCCGGCGTCGGTAACCAGGGTGTCCGGGCGCAAATGAGGCTCGAGGCGGGAAAGCACCGCTTCCGTGGCGCCTACCGGCATGGCCAGAAAAATCAGGTCCGCCTGCTGCGCCGCCTGTTCCAGGCTCGCGACCTCGTCGATCAGGCCCAGGTCGCGCGCCTGCGCCAGCGTGGCCGCCTGGCGCCCCACCCCCAGCACGCGGCCCACGCCGGCCCGATCGCGCAGCGCCGCGGCGAACGAGCCGCCTATCAAACCCACGCCGACCACCGCCAGGACCGGCACGAGGGGCTCGGCAGGCTCGCGGGAAGCCGCGCTCATGAGCCGCAAAGAAGGCAATCGGCCAGGGCCGCGCCCGCGGCCGCGCTTTCAAGGATGTCAATATTCATGCGTAGCCCCGTCTTTACTGGCTGGGATAAGATCCCAGCACTTTGAAAAAAGCGACCTGTTTTTTCAGGTCGGCCAAAGCCTGGGCCACTGCGGGCTCGTTGCGGTGGCCTTGCAGATCGACATAAAAATAGTATTCCCACTGCCCGGTGCGGGCTGGCCTGGATTCCAGGCGCGTCATGGAGACCTTGTTGGCGGCCAGGGGCGCCAGCATGTCGTACACCGCGCCGGCGCGGTTCGGCACCGCCAGGATGATGCTGGTTTTATCGTTGCCGCTGGGCAAGGTTTCTATGGCGCCCACGGCCAGGAAGCGCGTGCGGTTTTGCGGGTCGTCCTGTATGCCCGAAGCCACCACCTGCAGGTCCCAGGCCTGCGCCGCGGTAGCGCCGGCGATGGCGGCCACCGTGGCGTCCTGCGCGGCGAGGCGCGCCGCCTCGCCGTTGCTGGAGGCCGCGTCGCGGGCCAGCTTGGGGTAATGCTGCGTCAGCCAGGCCTGGCATTGCGCCAGCGCCTGCGGGTGGGCCATGATGCGCGTCACGCCGTCCAGCGTGCCCGACTGCGTCATCAGGTTGTGATGGATCTTGATGGAGCGCTCGCCCAGCACCTTGAGGGGGGAATTCAGCAACAGATCCAGGGTGCGGTTCACCGCGCCTTCGGTGGAATTTTCCACAGGCACCATGCCCACGTCCGCCTGGCCCGCTTCGACCGCGCGGAACACTTCATCGAAGGAATCGCAGCGCAGGCGGGTTACCGCGTGGCCGAAATGCTCGAGCGCGGCCTGTTCGGAAAACGAGCCCTGCGGCCCCAGATAGGCGACCGTCAGCACGCTTTCCAGCCCGCGACAGGTGGAGATGATCTGGGTCCATACCGCGTCTATGGCCTGGGCGGTGAACGGACCCTGGTTCAGCGCCTGCAGGCGGCGTATGACCATTGCCTCGCGCTCGGGCTTGAGCACCGGGCCATCGAGGTCGAAATCCTCTTTGATCTTGCCGACTTCCTGCGCCGCCACCGCGCGCTGGTTCAGCAGATCGAGGATCTGTTCATCGAGCGCATCGATTTGCTTGCGCACGGGCAGCAAACGCGCTTGTAAAGAATTATCCATGGCGGCGCTCAAAATCCTGCATGTATGAAATCAGCGCCTGCACCCCTTCCAGCGGCACCGCGTTATAGATGGAGGCGCGCATGCCGCCGACGCTTTTGTGGCCCTTGAGCTGCATCAGCCCGGCGGCGTCCGCCTCGGCCAGGAAATCGCCGTTCAAGGTTTCATCGCGCAGGAAAAACGGGGCGTTCATGCGCGAGCGCGAGGCGGCATGGACGGGGCTGAGATAAAAGTCCGAAGTATCCAGATACGAGTACAAGGCCCGCGCCTTGGCGGCGTTGGCCGCTTCGATGGCGGCCACGCCGCCCTGCTTCTTGAGCCACTTGAACACCAGGCCGGCAATATAGATCGCATAGGTCGGCGGCGTATTGAACATGGAATCGGCGCCCGCCACATTCGCGTAGTCGAAGGCCGAGGGGCAGACAGGCAGGGCGTGCCCCAGCAAGTCCTTGCGCACGATGACCACCGTAACGCCGGCCGGCCCCGCATTCTTCTGGGCGCCGGCATACACCATGGCCGCCCTGGAAAAATCGATGGCGCGGGACAGGAAGTGCGACGAGGCGTCGACCACCAGCGGCACATCGGGCGCGCCCAGCGCGGCCATGTCCGGCCAGTCGGAAAACTCGACTCCGCCTATGGTCTCGTTGCTGCACAAATGCAGATAGGACGCATCGGGCCGCAGCGTCCAGGTATCCGCGCCGGGAAACCAGGTCCAGGGAGCCTGCGCAATGCCGTCCAGGACCTGCTCGGTGCCGCTGGAGGCGGCTATGGCGATGTCGCCATAGCGCTGCGCTTCCTTGTGCGATTTGTTCGACCAGATGCCCGACAGGATATAGTCGGCCTTGCCCGAGCCGCCGCGCGCTATCAGGTTCAGCGGCACGATGGCGTTCTCGGCGGTGGCCCCGCCCTGCATGAACAGGACTTCGTAGTCATCGGGCACCGCCAGCAGTTCGCGCAGGTCCGCTTCGGCTTCGTCCCGTATCTGGGTGAACTGCCGGCCCCTATGGCTCATTTCCATTACCGACATGCCGCAGCCATGCCAGTCGGTCATTTCGGCAGCGGCTTGCTGCAGCACTTCCAGCGGCAAGGCCGAGGGGCCTGCCGAAAAATTCCACGGGCGCATCAGCTCTTATCCTCGGAATCGTCTTGATGGGAATCGTCTTGATGGGAATCGTCTTGATGGGAATCGTCTTGATGGGAATCGTCTTGATGGGAATCGTCCTGGCCGGAATCGTCTTGCTCGCCGGCGCTTGTATCCGCCTGGCCGGCAGGGACTTGCCCCGCATCCGGCGCCGCTTCCTGGCCGTCGCCGAGTTCGACGGAATCATCGTCCGTGTCGGCGTCGCTTTCGACCACGCGGCGCACGCCCGACAGCATGCTGTCGTCGTCCACGCTGATCAGGGTCACGCCTTGCGTCGCGCGGCCCATTTCACGGATTTCCGAGACGCGCGTGCGCACCAGCACGCCGCCCGTCGTGATGAGCATGATTTCGTCGGATGGTTCGACCAGCACGGCGCCCACCACCTTGCCATTGCGCGCCGAAGTCTGGATGGCGATCATGCCTTTGGTGCCGCGGCCATGGCGCGTGTATTCCATAATGGAAGTGCGTTTGCCGAAGCCGTTCTCGGTGGCGGTCAATACGCTTTGCTTTTCGTCGCCCGCCACCAGCATGGCGATGACCGACTGGCCTTCTTCCAGCATCATGCCGCGCACGCCGCGCGCCGTGCGGCCCATGGGGCGCACATCGTTTTCATCGAAACGCACGGCCTTGCCCGAGTCCGAAAAGAGCATGACGTCATGCTTGCCGTCGGTCAGGTCGGCGCCGATCAGGTAATCGCCATCGTCCAGGGCAACGGCAATGATGCCGGCCTTGCGGGGATTGGAGAAATCCGACAGGGGCGTCTTCTTGACCGTGCCGCGCGATGTCGCCATGAATACGTAATGGTCTTCGCTGAATTCCTTGACCGCCAGGACCACGGTGATTTTCTCGCCGTCGAGCAGCGGGAACATATTGACGATGGGGCGTCCGCGCGAGCCGCGCGAACCTTGCGGGACTTCCCAGACCTTGAGCCAGTAGAGGCGCCCGCGGTCGGAGAAGCACAGCAGGTAATCATGCGTGTTGGCGATAAACAACTGATCTATCCAGTCGTTTTCTTTCATGGTGGTCGCCTGCTTGCCGCGCCCGCCGCGTTTTTGCGCGCGGTATTCGGACAATGGCTGGCTCTTGATGTAGCCCGTCTGCGACAGGGTAACCACCATGTCCATGGGCGTGATCAGGTCTTCGGTGTCCAGCTCGGTGGCGTTGTGCTCGATTTCCGAACGGCGCTCATCCTTGGCGTTGGTGGAAAACTCCAGCTTGATCGCCATGAGTTCGTCGCTGATGATCGTGGTGATGCGTTCCGGACGCGCCAGGATATCGAGCAGGTCGGCGATCGTCGCCATGATGTCCTTGTACTCGCCGACGATCTTGTCCTGCTCGAGGCCGGTCAGGCGTTGCAGGCGCATGTTCAGGATTTCCTGCGCCTGGATATCGCTGAGGCGATACAAGCCGTCGCCCTGCAGGCCGAACCCTTCGGGCAGCGTTTCGGGCCGGTAGGCCGCGCGGCCGCCCGGCGTGGCGCCTTCGTCGGCGCGCGACAGCATTTCACGCACCAGGGATGAGTCCCAGGTGCGCGCCATCAAGTCCTGGCGCGCCACCGGCGGCGTCGGCGCCGCCTTGATGATCGCGATGAAATCGTCGATATTGGCCAGGGCCACCGCCAGGCCTTCCAGCACATGCCCGCGCTCGCGCGCCTTGCGCAGCTGGAATACGGTGCGGCGCGTTACCACTTCGCGGCGGTGGAACAGGAAATATTCCACCATCTGCTTCAGGTTCAGCAGGCGCGGCTGGCCGTCGACCAGCGACACCATATTCATGCCGAAGGTGTCCTGAAGCTGCGTGTGCTTGTACAGATTGTTCAGTATGACTTCCGGGACTTCGCCGCGCTTGAGTTCGATGACCAGGCGCATGCCGTCCTTGTCGGACTCGTCGCGGATGTCGGAAATGCCTTCGATTTTTTTCTCGTTGACCAGCTCGGCGATGCGTTCCTGCAGCGTCTTCTTGTTGACCTGGTAGGGAATGGCGTCTATGACGATGGACTGCCGATTGCCCTTTTCCATGTCTTCGAAGTGGGTCTTGGCGCGCATGATGACCCGTCCGCGGCCCGTGCGATAGCCTTCGCGCACGCCGGACATGCCGTAAATGATGCCCCCCGTGGGGAAGTCGGGCGCCGGGATGAGTTCTATCAGCTCATCTATGGTGCAAGCGGGATTGCGCAGACAATACAGGCACCCTTCTATTACCTCGGACAGATTGTGCGGCGGAATGTTGGTCGCCATGCCCACGGCTATGCCCGAGCTGCCGTTGACCAGCAGATTGGGCAGGCGCGAAGGCAGCAGCAGCGGCTCTTGTTCGCTGCCGTCATAGTTGGGGCCGAAATCCACCGTTTCCTGGTCGATGTCCGCCAACAGTTCGTGGGCGATCTTGGACAGGCGGATTTCGGTATAGCGCATGGCTGCCGGGTTATCGCCGTCGATGGAGCCGAAGTTGCCCTGCCCGTCGACCAGCATATAGCGCAGCGAGAAGTCCTGGGCCATGCGCACTATCGTGTCGTAGACCGCCGAATCGCCGTGGGGGTGGTATTTACCGATGACGTCACCCACAATCCGCGCCGACTTCTTGTAGGCCCGGTTCCAATCATTGTTCAGCTCGTGCATGGCGAACAGCACCCGCCGATGCACTGGCTTCAGGCCATCCCGAACGTCCGGTAAGGCGCGCCCCACGATCACGCTCATGGCGTAATCAAGGTAACTGCGGCGCATTTCCTCTTCCAACGAAATTGGAAGGGTCTCCTTGGCAAAGGAATCCATAGATTGTCTAAAACGTAAAAATCGTGAAACTGGACCGATGACGGGCGAATAGGAAATTCTAACACTTGCTCCTGCGCCGCCGGCTCATGTCATACAGAGCTTGTCCAGGACCGGCCCTGCGCCGACCCTGGCGCCCCAATCCCGGCCGTCCCCCGCGCGCTGTTCACAAACCACTTTAAGCCGGTAGCGATGTTGCCAAAAACCAACGATAAATGCGGAGATAGGGTAGAAATCCGAATATCTGGGCGATATGCGTGGTTCAGGCTTAACTAACCGCCCGGAAATGCCGTAAGATTCGCCCTAACACGCATGAAACCCAGCGCAATTCTATTAACTCATAGCGTTGCTATACTGGCTCCGTTTTCTTGATATGCGGCGGGGGTTCGCTGCGGTCACTTACCAGCATTAAGCTCAACGAGGAGAAACATGAACAAACCCTCCAAAATCGCACTAGCACTCGCCATTGCAGCCACTTCGGCTTCTGGTGCAGTATCTGCGCAAACTGTCGATAACTGGCAAAACCCGTTCGGCGACGTTTGGAAAAACGGCACCAACGAATTGTGCTGGCGCGACAACTTCTGGACCCCCGCCACCGGCATTCCCGGCTGCGACGGCGTACCAGTTGCCCAGGCGCAAGCTCCAGTGGTTGCTCCTACCTCAACCAAAGTTGTGTTGAATGCTGACACCTTCTTCGATTTCGACAAAGCCACACTGAAACCTGAAGGTCGCCAAATCCTTGATCAGGTCGCCGCGCAAGCCGACACGATCAATCTGGAAACGCTGATCGCAACTGGCCACACTGACTCCATCGGTACTGAAAAGTACAACCAAGGCCTGTCCGAACGCCGTGCCAACACGGTCAAGAACTACCTGATCACCAAAGGCATCCCTGCCGACCGTATCTATGCTGAAGGTAAAGGCGAATTGAGCCCTGTTGCTACCAACAAGACTCGTGAAGGCCGCGCACAGAACCGTCGCGTAGAGATCGAGATCGTTGGCGTCCGCAAGTAATACCTCGTTGTAATACTTGTGGCGTTAAACGCTACAATAAGGGCTCCGCACTGCGGGGCCCTTATTCATTTGCCGGCCGGCCCGTTCGCCCGCCCCGCCTGCACCCCCTAATCCCAGCCTCGGACAGCTCATGAACGCCAGCGCCACTTCCGCACAATCCAACGCATCCAATGTGGACCAGGCCGAACTCGACAAGTTCAGCGCCCTGGCCTCGCGCTGGTGGGACCCTGAAAGCGAATTCAAGCCGCTGCATGCCATCAATCCCTTGCGTCTGGGCTGGATTCTGGACCAGGCCGGCCCCCTGGACGGCAAGAAGGTGCTGGACGTCGGCTGCGGCGGCGGCATCCTGGCCGAAAGCATGGCAAAGGCCGGCGCCCAGGTCACCGGCATAGATCTGGCCGAAAAGTCACTGACCGTGGCCCGGCTGCACGGGCTGGAGTCCGGCGTGCCGGTCAGCTACCAGGCGATCAGCGCCGAGCAGATGGCCAGCGAACACCCCGGCCAGTTCGATATCGTCACCTGCATGGAAATGCTGGAACACGTGCCCGACCCCGCCTCCATCGTGCAGGCCTGCGCCACCCTGGTCAAACCGGGAGGCTGGGTGTTCTTTTCCACGCTCAACCGCAACCCCAAGTCCTTTCTGTTCGCCATCATCGGCGCCGAATACCTGCTGCGCCTGCTGCCGCGCGGCACGCACAGCTACGAAAACTTCATCAAGCCCAGCGAACTCGCCGCCGCGGTGCGCCAGGCGGGCCTGGCAACGACGACATTGGCCGGCATGGAATACAACCCCATCACCGACCTTTACAAACTCACCCGCGACACTTCAGTCAATTACCTCCTCGCCAGCCGCCGGGAAAGCTGATATCCATGCAAAAACTGGTTTTATTCGATTTTGACGGCACCCTGGCCGATACCGCCCCCGACCTGGCGGCGGCAGCCAATAAACAAAGGGCCCGCAAAGGCCTGGGGCCCCTCCCCTACGAAACCTTCCGCCCCTATGCCTCGCACGGCGCGCGCGGCCTGCTCAAGGCGGGGCTCGATATGGATCCCGGCCATCCCGAATACGAAGCCTGCCGCCAGCAGTTCCTGCAAGACTATGAACAGGACATGACCACGCTCACCACGCTGTTTCCCGGCGTGCAGTCGCTGCTGTCGACGCTCAAGGAAAACGGCTACGCATGGGGCATAGTCACCAACAAGATGGAATACCTGGCGGTGCCGCTGGTCGTGCACCTGGGCTTGTACACCGACTGCGCGGTCACCGTGGGCGGCGACACCACCGACCATACCAAGCCGCACCCCGCCCCGCTGCTTCACGCCGCCAAGGAAGCCGGCTTCGATCCCGCCGATTGCGTCTATGTGGGCGACGACGAGCGCGACATCATTGCCGGCAAGGCGGCCGGCATGGCCACCATCGTGGCCGCCTATGGCTATTGCGGCCAGGAAACCGCCCTGCATGCCTGGCAGGCCGACGCCATAGCCCAATCGCCGCAAGACATCTGGCCCGCCATACGGCAATGGGCGGCGACACGCTAGAAGGCGGGCCGTTGTTAAATGGCCTCACGCGCTTCCCGCAAGCCGGCGGCGGCCGCCATGCTGTCTAAATGCCGCCATATGCGTTACAATACAACTTCTGGGGTCGATCCGGCTTCGACGTGGGTCGCGAAACAGAGCAGGGCATGCCGAGCACCAGTAAGCTCGTAAATCCACTGGAACACTACAAACGCCAACGACGAGCGTTTCGCTTTAGCCGCCTAGTGCGGTAAGCCGCTGCACTAATTTGTCTTTGGGTTAGGTAGGGTAAAACCTACAGCAGCGTCATTTACAAAGAATCGGGTCTTGCTGGGTCACTCAGCCTGATCTTAAATTAATGTGAATCGCCGAGGAAGGGCCTGTCGGTTGGCATGATCCAAGGTTAAAACTCAAAATGAACCGAATAAGCATGTAGAACTGCCTGCATAGGGCTTGCGGACGCGGGTTCAATTCCCGCCGACTCCACCAGCTAACACAACGCCACGCCATGTGGCGCTAGACGGGGCACATAGAAATATGTGCCCTTTTTAGTGCCCGGCGCAGGAGTAAAATCCATAAGCCTCAAATAACAAAAGGAACTCATAGTGTTTCCATCACGGCTAACTTCCGGATACCAGTCTTTTTTGAACGGCCGCCTCTCCCGCGAGCGGGAGCGTTATGAAGAACTCGCCAAGTCCGGACAGCATCCGGAAATCATGGTCATCGGCTGCGGCGATTCGCGCGTCGCCCCCGAGACGATCTTTGACGCGGACCCCGGCGAAATATTCGTGATACGCAATATCGCCAACCTCGTCCCGCCCTGCGAGCCTGACACTGAAACCTCGTTCCACGGCACAAGCGCCGCGATCGAGTTCGGCGTAAACGCGCTGAAGGTCAAGCATATCGTGGTGCTCGGCCATGCGAGTTGTGGCGGCGTTTCGGCCTTCGCCAACAATGCGGCCCCATTGACGAAGCGCGATTTCATCGGCAAGTGGATGTCGCAGATCGCGCCGGTTGCGGAGCGCGTCGGCCCGCCCGCCGGCGACCGGCAAGGCTGGATACAGCGGCTCGAGTGGGGCGTCGTCGACTACAGCCTCGAAAACCTGATGACGTTCCCCGCCGTTCGCGACGCGGTCGAAGAAGGAACGCTCACCTTGCACGGCGCCTACTTTGGCGTCGGCACGGGCCTGCTTTTCATCCGCGATCCAGCCACGGGGCGATTCGTACCGTATAGCGACGCTGACTGAAAAAACAGCCCTGGCACAGCGCTTGCTGGTTGGAATCCAAGCAGTCATTCGCCGCCACCCGGAGGGCGCCATGAAAAAATTGATGACCATTGCCCTGTGTTCGCTGACGCTCGCCTGGGCGTCCACCGCGGACGCCCAGGGCGGCAAGCCCCCTTCCGACAGCCCGGACTCCGGCAAGAGCGCCAATGCCAGGCCTAACGAGGGAGCCCGGACCGGCGCAAGCGAGGGCCGCGGCCGGACCAGCGAGGCCGACCATAGCAAAACGGAGGAATCGTCGAAAGATGCATTCAGGAACTCGGACAGCAAGTCGAGCGGCACCAGCAATAACTATCAGAATCTTGGCGCTTCCAGCAGCGAGAGGTATCGGAACACGCCGAACGACAGCGCTCAACAGGCGCGAAAATAACAAAAAGGGAAAAAAATCCTGCCTGAAGAGGGCCCGCCCAGGGCCAGCCGTCCGCCCGGCGGCATTGCCAAGCGCTGCGCAAGCCGGCCCGCCATTCATGCCTGGCCCGGCGACAGGCGGCCGCATGCCCGTCCCCGGCAGAAAATACGCCCGGGCCGCCTTTCCGGTCATAACGGACCGACGATCAGTCTGATGGATGTTCAACTATTTCAAGCGCAATCATGGCCTCAGGATATATCAATGCTCCACGCACCACCACTGCGGCCCCTCCGGCCGCCGATTTTCTTCGCGGCGGCGGGGAAATGGGCGCGCGGATGCGGGCGCATGACTGGTCTTCCTCATCCCTGAAGCAGCCCGCTGACTGGCCGCAGTCGCTGCGCACGGCTGTGCGCCTGATACTGAATACCGGCCATCCCATGTATATCTGGTGGGGCCAGGATGGGGCCTGTCTCTACAATGACGCCTACCGCGAATCGATAGGATCCGAGCGTCATCCGCTATCCTTGGGCCAGCCCGCCCGCCAGGTATGGGAAGAGATATGGGACATCATAGGCCCGCAGATCGAGCATGTAATGGGCGGCGGGGGCGCCACCTGGCATGAGGACCACCTGGTGCCGATCACCCGCCATGGCCGGCGCGAAGACGTCTACTGGACCTACAGCTTCAGTCCCATCGACGACGAAACGGCGCCCAGCGGCGTTGGCGGCGTCCTCGTGGTCTGCACCGAGACGACGCGCAAAGTGCAGGCCAAGCGCCGCCTGGCCGAGGAAATCGAAAGACAAAGACGCCTCTTCCAGTGCGCGCCCGGCTTCATCGCCATCCTGCGGGGCCCGGAGCATGTCTTCGAATTCGTGAACAACGCCTACATTCGCCTGGCGGGCGACCGCAATTTCATAGGAAAGACAGTCAAGGACGCCGTTCCCGATCTCCAGGACCAGGGCTATTTCGAACTGCTGGATCGCGTCTTTACCAGCGGCGAGCGGTTTGTGGCGCAACAGAAACCGATATGCCTGGCGCGCACCCCCGGCGCGCCGTTCGAGGAAAGGTTCATTGATTTCATCTATGAGCCCATCGTCGACGCCGAAGGCGCGGTGACTGGCATTTTCGTCGAGGGCTTCGACGTCACGGACCAGGCGCTGGCCCACGCCGCGCTGCGCGACAGCGAGGCGCGCCTGCGCGAATTGAACGCTGATCTCGAGCGCGAGGCGATCGCGCGCTCAGCGGTGGGCGGCCGCTTCTGGCAGATCAGCCCCGACCTGCTGGGCGTCCTCAGGCCGGATGCCTATTTCGGCAGCGCCAATCCCGCTTGGGGAACGGCGCTGGGCTGGAGCGAAGCAGAGGTGCAGTCAATGTCGGTTTTCGAGATGCTCCATCCTGACGATCGCGAACGAAGCCGCGAGGCGTTCGAGCGCCTGAAGGCCGGCCATTCCATCCTGCGGTTTGAAAACCGCTATCGCAGAAAGGACGGCGGCTACAACTGGTTCGTCTGGGCCGCCGCCCCGTTCGACGATGCCTATTACTGCATCGGCCGCGATATCACCAGCCAGAAAGAGGCGGAGGAAGAACTCGCCATTGCGCGCGATGAGCTGCGCCAGTCGCAAAAAATGGAGGCCATCGGCCAGCTGACGGGCGGCATTGCCCATGATTTCAATAACCTTCTGGCCGGCATCAGCGGCAATCTCGAGATTCTGGAAACCCGTCTCGCCCAGGGCCGCGTCGCCGGCCTCGAGCGCTATATCGCCGGCGCCCAAGGCTCCGCGCGGCGCGCGGCAAGCCTGACGCAGCGGCTCCTGGCCTTTTCCCGGCGCCAGACTCTCGATCCGAAGTCCACCGATGCGAACCGGCTGATAGCCGGCATGGAAGATCTGATCCGGCGCACCGTAGGCCCGGACATCGACGTGAAGATTGCGGGCGCCGACAGCATTTGGGCGACTTTGATCGATCCGTCGCAGCTCGAAAACGCCCTGCTGAATCTCTGCATCAACGCCCGGGATGCCATGTTCCCCGGCGGCGGCTGCCTGACCATCGAGACCGCCAATAAATGTCTGGATCAGCGGGGCGCACGGGAACAAGGGCTCCCGCCCGGCCAATATGTATCGCTCAGCGTCACGGACACGGGATCGGGCATGCCGCCCGACGTCGTCACCAAGGCGTTCGACCCTTTCTTCACCACCAAGCCCCTCGGCCAGGGCACCGGCCTGGGCCTGTCGATGATCTACGGCTTTGTCCGGCAGTCCGGCGGCCAGGTCCAGATCTGTTCCGAAGTCGGCAGCGGCACTACCATGCGCCTTTATCTGCCGCGCCATGCCGGGAATGCGGATCGTTCCAGCGAGCTCGATGTCGCCGCCGCCAATGCGGGAAGGGGCGAGACGGTTCTTGTCATCGACGATGAACCGTCAATACGGATGTTGATCATCGAAGTGCTGGAAGAAAGCGGCTACATTGCCCTCGAAGCGGGGGACGGGCCCAGCGGCCTGGAAATTCTTCAATCGGGCATGCCGGTGGATCTCCTGATCACCGACGTCGGCCTTCCCGGGGGGATGAACGGCCGCCAGGTGGCCGACGCGGCCCGCGTCAACCGGCCCGGGCTGAAAGTGCTGTTCGTGACCGGATACGCTGAAAGCGCCATCATGAGCAAGGGATTTCTTGACGCCGGGATGTCGGTCATGACCAAGCCTTTCGTGATGGCCAGCCTGGGCAAGAGGGTACGCAGCCTGCTGGAGAAATGAGCCTGGCGTCAGCCGGGCGCGGCGCCCGACATGTACTTGCCGCTGTTCCTGAAGTTGGCATCCTGCATTTCGGCGCTGCAGCGGGAATTGCCATAGAACACCACCTTGCCCTCTTTGGCCATGATGACGGCGGCTTCCGTGGCGGAATAAACCGCGGCATATTCATAGCAGGTATAGCCGTAGGCATTGCCCGACTTTTCCTTGGGCGGCTCGCCCATGGATTCGAGTATGGGCTTTACCTCTTGGCCGATCTCGACCGAATTCATGATGGCCTGCAGGCCCTTCTGGCGCTGCTCGGCGTCCGCGGAAGCCGCCCCGCCGCCCAGCGAGGCCCTGGCCGCGTTGTAGCCCGCTTCGGCCATTTGCCCCGTCAGCATCGGCGCGCAAGCCGCCAGCATGGCAAACCCCGCCACGCCCGCGCCCATGGCCAGCAATGCCGCCATCCTGTTCATTGTCCGCATATATACCTCGTCTTTCCCGGCGAACCGGCTCGATTCACCTGTCATTGTCCTCGTTGGCGTCCAGCCGCGCGAGCGCTGGTTCGCTCACCCCGGCGGCGCAAGCAGGAAGGTTACCGCATTCCGGCCGATACAGTATGAAACGGGGGCCGGCAAGGGCGGCCGCGGCCTTTCAAACGCTGCGGGCGACGTCCGCTCCGGAAGCGGCCAGGGCCGCCATGACGGCGTCGCATTGGCGGGCGTCGCGCGGGTGGACCACCAGGGACCAGCGACCCTCTTCGGTGGCGGTCTGCACCCGCTGTATCACCAGTTGGTGATCGGGACGCGCGGTGATCAGCCCGCCCAGCAGCAGGCCGGCGATAGCGCCCAGAAACAGCACAAACAAGGCGCTCACCCCCGGTGAGCTCAGGATCGCGGGAAGGTCCGCCACATACAAGGCCATCCAGACGATGGCGCCCGCCACCAATCCGGCCAGCCCCAGGATCATATGGGAACGCAGCGCCGTGCGCGCCACGCCCTGGGGCTCCGGCTCCAGTTTCCTGGCATACTCTTTTTCATGGGGCTGCACCAGCAGCACCTGGGTGGCCTGCAGGCCCGCCTGGGATCTTACGGACGCCGCGGCCTCCTCGGCTGCCGCTTCGGAGTCGAACACTGCGGCAATCTTGGTCGTGGCCCGTTCGCCAAACAACTTGTGCCAAGCCATAACGATCTCCTTGAGCAATGCGCCTGTCGCGATACAGCCGTGCGAGCAAATACCGTTCCCGGCCGGCATCCCGCCGCCGCTGGCAGCCTGCAACGGCAGGCTGCCATGCGCGCCTAATGCCCGGAGGTGTGGTCGACCGCCTCGGTCGAATGGAAGATCGAGTGATTTTCCTCGCCCGTAACGGAAAGCACGCCCGACAGCCCCTTTTCGACGCGCGACAAGGCATGGTCCACAAGAATGTAGTTGCCCGGCACATCCACCTTGAATTCGACCATGGTCGCGCCGCCCGGCGGAACCAGCGTGGTCTGCACGTCGGTCAAGGGAGGGCTGGTAAGCGAAGCCTTGTCGTATACCCTGTCGAAGACTTCGCCTATCACATGGAAGCTGGAGGTGAGGTTGGGGCCGCCGACGCCGAAGAAGATGCGCAGGGATTCGCCCACCTTGGCTTGCAGCTTGTACTTGTCGGTCAAGGCATTCATCGAGCCATTGAACATCAGGTGTTCGGGGTTCTCGTCGAGCAGCTTTTCCAGCGAGAATTCCTGCATGCCTTGCGAGCCGTGCTTCTGCGCGGTGTAGAGTTCCCCCTGCATGACATAAAACTCGCGGTCGACCTTGGGCAGGCCGCCCTCCGGCTCGACCAGTATCATGCCGTACATGCCGTTGGTGATGTGCTGGGCGACCATGGGCGTTGCGCAATGGTAGACGAACAGGCCCGGGTGCATGGCCTTGAAAGTGAAGCTTTTGGTCTGGCCGGGCGCGACCTGCGTCACCGCGGCGCCGCCGCCGGGCCCCGTCACCGCGTGGAAGTCCACGGAGTGGATATGCGTCGCCTCCTTGGCATTGGAAAGATTGACGGTGACGGTATCCCCCACCCGGACGCGGACCAGCGGGCCGGGGACTTTGTTGTTGAAAGTCCAGTACTTGTAGGTGCTGCCGCTGGTAAGCTGGCCCACGACCTCGGTCGTCTCCAGGTTCACCACGACTTTCTGGGGACCGCGCTTGCCGACGGGCTCGCCGACCGCGGTGGGGTCCTGGGCGATATCGAGCGCGGCGCTCTCGGCCTGCTCTTGCGGTTCGCCCACGACAAGCTTGCCGAACATCCCCGCCGCCTTGTGCCCCGGCAAGGTGCACAGGTATTCGAAAGTACCGTTCTTGTTGGCCCGGAACACAATGGCCGTGGCCGCGCCCTTGCCGGTGATCTGGTCGGATTTGGCGCCGAATTCGGGCACGCTGATATCGTGGATCGCGCCATCGCCGTTGATGACGTTGATTTGCACCACGGCGTTTTCGGGCACCTGCAGATCGGGATTGACTTTGCCGGCGATAGCGCCCGCGTCGCCCACGAAAACCAGCTTGCCATCGGCAATATTGGTGCGCAGGGTGAACGTGATGTCGGGCGTATAGGTGACCGTGCCCCGCTGCGGGGCCGCATCGGCAGCGAAAGACGGCGCCGCCAGCAGCGAGCCTACAAATGCAAAAAATATCAGCAATATCCTCATGGACACTCCCCTGACTGAAAATCGATGTTTGAGAATAATCATGCCGGCCGCCGCCATGCTGTCGAACAGCGCCGGGCCAGCCGGCCGCGCATATTGAAGCTTAAAGCATAGTGGGGAATCCGGGTAGCTTTTCCGCGCCGCGGCCGAACTGCGCCTACAATTCGCACTGGTCCGGACCACGCCAGCGGGCTTTTCCCGGTGGCGGCCCGGCCATTCCCAATACCGAAAAGCCAGCACACGCCCATGCCAAACACCGAACCCTCCTTGAAAGAACTTACGCTGCGCGGCGTCGTCCTGGGCGCCATCATTACGCTGATTTTCACGGCATCGAATGTCTACCTCGGGCTCAAGGTCGGGCTGACCTTCGCATCGTCGATTCCGGCCGCGGTCATTTCCATGGCGCTGCTGCGCGCCTTCAAGGATTCCAACATCCTGGAAAACAACATCGTCCAGACGCAGGCATCGGCCGCCGGGACCCTGTCGTCCATCATTTTCGTCTTGCCGGCCCTGCTCATGCTGGGGTACTGGCAAGGCTTTCCCGTGTTGCAGACCGCCATGATCTGCGCCTGCGGCGGGATACTCGGCGTCATCTTCACCGTGCCGCTGCGCCATGCCCTGGTGGTCAACAGCGACCTGCCATATCCGGAAGGCGTGGCGGCGGCCGAGATCCTGCGCGCCGGCAACCGCGAGGGCGGCGGCAACGGCCTGCGGGAAATCCTTGCCGGCGCAACGGTCGCGGGCGGCTTCAGCCTGCTCACCAATGGCTTCAAAGTCGCCGCCGACAGCGCAAGCTATTGGTTCAGCGCCGGACGCGCCATTTTTCAAGTGCCCATGGGATTTTCCTTCGCCCTGGTGGGCGCGGGCTATCTGGTAGGAATAGTGGGCGGCATGGCCATGCTGCTGGGCGTGCTGCTGTCGTGGGGCGTGGCGGTGCCCTGGCTGACGGCCATCGGTCCCATGCCGGAAGGCGCCTCGATGGCGGATTTCGCGGTGGGCGTATGGGTCTCCAAAGTCCGGCTGATCGGCGCGGGCATGATAGGCATCGCCGCGCTCTGGACTTTGCTGACATTGATCAAGCCCATGTACGAAGGCATGAAGATTTCTTTTTCGGTGCTCAGGAGCGGCCCGGGCGCCGCCACCCTTGCCCGCCGCGATACCGATCTGTCGCCCAGGACGCTGCTGCGCGTCACGCTGCTGATGCTGGCGCTGCTGGCGGGCACCTTTTATTCCTTTATTTCCACATCCGGCCTGCCGGCGGGCATGGCCTGGACACTGGTGCTGGTGGGTACGCTGGTATCGTTTCTCTTCGGCTTTCTGGTGGCCGCCGCCTGCGGCTACATGGCCGGCCTGGTCGGTTCGTCGGCCAGTCCCATTTCGGGCATCGCCATCATTTCCATCATCGCCATTTCCCTGATTTTCATTGGAATCGCCCAATCGCAGGGCCTGCTGGCCGACCCCGCCAATGTCCGGTTCTTTACCGCGCTGACGATTTTCTGCACCTCGGTGGTGGTGGCCGTCGCCGCCATCTCCAACGACAATCTGCAGGACCTCAAGACAGGCTGGCTGGTTCACGCCACCCCCTGGCGCCAGCAGGCCGCGCTGATCATCGGCTGCGTGGTGGGCGCCCTGGCCATTCCGCCCGTGCTTGAACTGCTGTACAACGCCTATGGGTTTCTTGGAGCCCTGCCGCGCAGCGACATGGATCCCTTGCAGGCGCTGGCCGCGCCGCAGGCCACCCTGATGATCACCATCGCCACCGGCCTGTTCGCCAGCACCCTGGACTGGACCTATATCCTGATCGGCATAGGCGGCGGGATCGCCGTCATTGTCATCGACGTGCTGCTGGGCCGCTACACCGCGCGTTGCCGCCTGCCCTCGCTGGCGGTGGCCATGGGCTTGTACTTGCCGCCCTCCATCGTGGTGGCGCTGTTCGTCGGCTCGCTGATTTCGTGGTTCGTGAAGCGGCGCATCCACGCCGCCAGCGGGGGCCGGCCGGCCGCCCTGAGCGCCCGGCTGGCGCAAGCGGAGCGCAAGGGCACCCTGTTCGCCTCCGGCCTTATCGTCGGCGAAAGCCTGATAGGCGTCGTGCTGGCCATGGTGATAGTCGTGTCGGTGGGATCCGGGGGCAGCGACGCTCCCCTGGCGCTGGTCGGACCGGGGTTTGCCACGGCGGGCAAATGGATAGGCCTGCTCGGCCTGCTTGCCATGTGCCTGATGTTCATCCGGCGCACGCTCAAGACGCGCTAGGCGCATCAGGCCGGGGCGTCCTGAACCGGAACGGCTAGCGGCGGCGCAAGGCCGGCGGCCCCGCGAACCCTCCCACTCCCGAGCAAGGTCATTGATTGAAACGGCTTTTTAGTTATTAAAAGTTACACCATAAAGAATGTTAAAGAGGTAGTGTAGCGACAACAACACACAGGTCATGCCGATCCACCTTATCGTTTCGCCATTCTTGGTCAACAACGGGGAGTGCATTCATGCAAGGTTCGACGCCGTATCAAACACTTAGAATCGTGAGCCATGTTGTTCTAGCTCTGGGAGGGCTGGCCATCTGTTATGCCGCCGTTATCGCAGTCAAGTACTGGTCCGGTATCGGTGTATGAGCGGAGGCCGACATGAATAAAAGGCAGACCCGCATTTTCGCCCTGGCCTCGACCGGCGTCGCCGTCGTGATTTTCCTGGGGCTCACCCTGGACAGCCATCGCCAGTTTCCCAAACTGACACATTCGGAAAATATCACCGATAGTGTCATCCGCGGGCAGAACGTCTGGCACAAGAACAACTGTATCAATTGCCACACCATACTCGGCGAGGGCGCCTATTACGCCCCCGACCTGACCAAGATCACCCAGCACCGCGGCACGCCTTATCTGACGGCCTTCCTGAAAGACCCCTCGCAGTTCTACGATGAAACCAAGCATCGCCGCCTGATGCCCAAACAAGACATCGACGACCAGGACATCGCCGACCTCATCGCCTTCATGGACTGGGTCAGCAAGGTCGACAACCAGGGCTGGCCGCCGCGCCCCATACTGGTGTCCGGCGGCTCCATACCAGGCACCGATCTATCAGTGGCGCAGCAGTCCGGCAACCCCGCGGCCACCAGCAAGCTGCCGCCGGGCGCCGCGCCCGTCAGCAGCGCCAACGATCCCGTTGCCCTGGGCGAGGCCCTTTTCCGCACTGCCACGCCGGCCTGTGCCGCCTGTCATTCCACCGCGCCGGGCGTGAACCTCGCCGGACCCACGCTGGCGGGCATCGCCACGCGCGCCCAGGAAACCATAGCCTCGCCCGAGTACAAAGGCAAGGCCAAGACCGCGGCGGAATTCATCCACGAATCCATCGTCGAGCCCAGCGCCTACCTGCATCCGGGCGCCATGTATTCGGCCAATGGCGCCTCGTTCATGCCGACCACTTATGCAAAGGATCTCAAACCGGAACAGATCGACCACCTGGTCGCCTACCTGGCAAGCTTCAAATGACACGCAAAAGAATCAGAACCGACATCTAGACTAGGAGTCGCCATGCGTTATAAATCTCAATCTGTTGCCTACTGGTATTTTGCACTTGCGCTGATCTTGTTCGGATTGCAAATCGTGTTCGGCCTGCTGTCGGCGACCAAGTACCTGGGGCCGGATCCCTTCCTGAACATCATGCCCTTCGATGTCACCAAGACCATCCACACCAATTTGCTGATCGTGTGGCTGCTGACCGGCTTCATGGGGGCCACCTACTGGATGGTGAGCGATGAATCGCGCAGCGAAATCTACAGCGTGAAGCTGGCTTATATCCAGCTGGCGCTATGGGCGGTCATGGGCGTGACCGCCGTGATCGGCTATTTCTTCCGCTACGGAACCGGCAACAAATTCCTCGAGCAGCCCCTGCCCCACAAGATCGTCATCGTCGTCGTGATGCTCATGTTCCTGTACAACATAGGCATGACCATCAAGCGATCGGGCCGGTTCACCACCACGGAGGGCGTGCTCCTGCTGGGCCTGGGCAGCTCCGCCGTCCTCTACCTGCCCGCCCTCCTGCACTACGAAAATTACATTGTCTCGATTTTTTATCGCTGGTGGACCATACACCTGTGGGTCGAAGGCGTGTGGGAAATGATACAGGCCTCCTTCCTGGCCTACCTGCTCATCCGCCTGTCGGGCGCGGACCGCGAGGTCATGGAAAAGTGGCTGTACGTCATCGTGGGCCTGGTGTTCATTGCCGGCATCCTGGGCACGGCGCACCACTACTATTGGATAGGCGTGCCGGCCTACTGGCTGCCCCTGGGCGGCTTTTTCAGCGCGCTGGAGCCCCTGGCCCTGCTGGGCATGGCCATGTATGCCTATTACGCCATGCGCCGCTCGGGGGTAAACCACCCCAACACCCTGGCCTTGCACTGGACCCTGGGCAGCGCCGTCTTCGGCCTGTTCGGCGCCGGGCTGCTCGGCCTGGCGCATACCTTTCCCGACATCAACAAATGGACGCACGGCACGCTGATTACCGCCATGCACGGGCACGCCGCCTTTTTCGGGGCCTACGCCATGATCGTGATGGCGATGATCTCGTATGCCATGCCATCCATGACCCGCGACAGCGATGAGCAGGGCAGCAGCATAGGCTATTGGGCGTTCTGGCTGCAGGTCAGCGGGATGTTCGGCATGACGCTGTCTTTCGCCACGGCGGGCATAGGGCAGGTCTACCTGGAACGGGTGCTGGGCATAGGCTACCTCGATGTGCAGCTGAAAATCCAGGTGCACTTCGTCATGCTGATCGCCTGCGCGTCCTTGTTCGCGATTGGCGTCGGCCTGTTCATCTATGATTTCTTCCGGCATGCGCCGCGCCTCGATGCCGCCGGCGTCGAAGCCGGCGCCACGCCTCTGGGCGTGGCGCCGGCAAGCGGCGGGCGGGCGGGCTGAGGTGGCGGAGCCCTACTACATCCCTTCGGGCGATGAAGTGGCGGTATTCGAGCAGTGCCACGCCCATCAGCTGGCGGTGATGCTCAAAGGGCCGACCGGCTGCGGCAAGACGCGCTTCGTGGAATACATGGCATGGCGGCTGGGCCGGCCCTTGATCACGGTTTCCTGCCACGACGACCTCAGCGCCGGCGATCTGGTCGGCCGCTACCTGATTCACCATGACGATACCGTCTGGCAGGACGGGCCGCTGGCCAGCGCCGCGCGCCATGGCGCCATCTGCTATCTGGATGAAGTGGTCGAAGCGCGCCAGGACACGGTGGTGGTCCTGCACTCGCTGACCGATTACCGGCGCACCTTGCCGCTGGAGAAAACCGGCGAACTCATCCATGCCGCCGCCGGCTTCCAACTGGTGGTGTCGTACAACCCGGGGTATCAACGCATGTTGAAAGACATGAAACCCAGCACGCGGCAGCGGTTTGTCGCCCTGGATTTCGACTTCCCGCCCGCCGAGCGCGAAATCGCCATCCTGGTGCACGAGGGCGGCGTCGACGCCGGCACGGCGCATGCGCTGGTCACGCTGACCCATAAGCTGCGCGGCCTGCAGGACCGCGGGCTGGCGGAGGTGCCCAGCACCCGCCTGCTGGTCGCCACGGCCAAGCTGATAGCCGGCGGCATTCCGCTGCGCCGGGCCTGCTATGCCGGGCTGGTTGCGCCCTTGTCGGACGACGGCTCGCTGGTCGGCGCCATGCGCGACCTGGTCGACCTGAGTTTTGCCTGAGCCGGCGCCCGGGGACTGGCGATGGCGGAAGCGGAAGACCTGATCACCGACGCCGCGCGCCATGCGACCATATTCGCCCGGCAGCTCTGGCAGCGCCGCCGCCACAAGCCGGACGCCCCCGGCATCATACAATTGGCCGATGTCGCCGACCGCGTGGATTTATTGATAGGCGCGGTCTTCGGGGTCCGCTACTCCCTGCGCGTCGCCCAGCCGGCCGCGCCTCGCACCGCGCTTGCGGCGCTATTCCGCAGGGGTGATCTGCCTCTGCCGGCGCGCGCCATACCGGCCACCGACGGCAGTTCCCTGTGGCTGCCTGGCGATTTCCAAAGCAGCGACTTCGACGCCAGCCTGGAACGGTTCCGCACCATGGCGCTGCAACAAGCCATGCGGGCGCGGCGCGGCGGCGTCCAGGCCATCGCCGCCCTGCCTTCGCCGCTCGAGCGCGATATCTGCCTGCTGCTGGAAGCCTGCGCCAGCGACGAGGCGCTGGCACGCATGCTGCCCGGCCTGGCCGATTCCATACACGCCCTGCGCGCCAGCGCGCTGGCGGCGCGGCCCCCCCTGGAGACGATTTCACCGTGGTACCGCCCTCTGGAACTGTTGCTGCGCTCCATATTGCAAAGCCGCTGCGGGGCGGCGCCGGACGGCATCGCCGGCTGCGCCACGCCGGCGCTGTCGATCGCGCGCGCGAGGCGGCTGGCGCCCCGGCTGGCCGCCATAGACCTGGCTTCGTCCAGATGGGGCGCCGCCGCCGTGCTCAAGGATTACTGGACCGGGGATGTCGTACCGGCCGCGGCGCCGGCCTCGGGCTTCAATGCCATGGACCAGGGCGACACTGGCGGGCCCGGCAAGCCGCCGCGCAGCGCCAGGCTGGCGCGCCGCCCCAAAGCGCGCGCCGCCGCCAAGGACGAAGACGACGAACGGCAAGGGGTCTGGATGGTACAGCCGTCCCAGCCCATGGAACATGCGGAAGACCCCATGGGCATGCAGCGGCCCACCGACCGGGACGAGCAAACGCCCGCCGAGGAGTTCGCCGATTCCCTTTCGGAATTGGCCGAGGCCAGGCTGGTTTCCACGCCGGGGCGCCCCAAGGACATCCTGCTGTCCGACGATCCGCCGGACGGCCATGCCACCACCCGGCCGGAAAGCATGCAGGCCGGGGCCGCCAGCGTCCATTATCCCGAATGGGATTACCGGCTCGGCGCCTACCGCGACCCCGGCACGACCGTGCACCTGCTGGCGCCCGGGGCCGCGTCCGCGGAATGGGTGGAGCAGACCCTGGAAAAGCACCGCTGCAGGCTGGACGTGATCCGCCGGCGCTTCGAAATGCTGAGGCCCGAGCGCACGCGGCTGCGCAAACAGCGGGAAGGCGACGGCATAGACCTGGCCGCCTACATCGAGGCGCTTGCGGACAGGCGCGCCGGCCGCGCCATGCCGCAAGCGCTTTACGAAAGCCAGCGCCCCGGCAAGCGCGATATGGCCATCATGCTGCTGATAGACATCAGCGGTTCCACCGATTCCTGGCTGTCGGCCACGCAGCGCGTCATCGACGTCGAGCGCGAAGCGCTGCTGCTGGTGTGCACGGCGCTCGAAGGGCTGGGCGAGCCCTACTCCGTCCAGGCATTCTCCGGCGAAGGGCCCCAGGGCGTCACGGTGAGCGCCGTCAAGCACTTCAATGAGCGCTACGACATGCAGATCGCCAGGCGCATCGCCGCCCTGGAGCCCGAGCGCTATACGCGCACCGGAGCCGCCCTGCGCCACGCCAGCATGCTGCTGATGAAAGAAGCGTCTCAGCACCGGCTGCTGCTGCTCCTGTCGGACGGCAAACCCAATGACGCCGACGATTATGAAGGGCGCTATGGCGTGGAGGACATGCGGCGCGCCGTCGGCGAAGCCAAGCTGCAAGGGATCTTTCCCTTCTGCCTGACCATAGACCGGCAAGCCGCCAGCTATCTGCCGGCCGTATTCGGGCCGCGCCAATATGCCCTGCTGCCCAAACCCGAACTGCTGCCCACCGTCCTGCTGGACTGGATGCGGCGCCTGCTGTCCCGCTAATAAGCGCGGCGCTCCCGGGTAATCCGGGAATTCATGGTTGCGCCTCCGGCGCCAGGCGTTCGCCCAGGAAGTCCAGGAAAGAGCGCACCGCCGGCACCAGGCCGCGGCGCGACGCGAACACCGCATGCACGATGCCGGGCTGGGGCGCCCAATGGGGCAGCACCAGCGCCAGCCTGCCGTCGGCGAGTTCATCGCGGCACATATAGTCGGGCAGGATGCCCATGCCTATGCCGCCCAGCACCGCGAACTTCAGCGTCAGAAGATCATCCGCGACAAAGGCGGGGCGATGCGTGACGGTATACTGCCCGCCGTTGGGGCCGAACAGCTGCCACAAGGCGCGCCCATCGTTGACCGACATTGATACCGAGTCCAGCAGCGTCAGGTCGCTGGGATCGCCGGGGCTGCCCTGGCGCTCGAGCTGCCGCGGGCTGGCCACCAGGAAGGCCTGGGTCAGGCCCAGGTGCTTGACGACGACGCTGCCGCTGTCGGCGAGCGACGAGCGCACGCGCAAGGCGACGTCCACCCCTTCTTCGACCAGATCGACCACGCGGTTGCTGACCTGCATGTGGACCTGGACCGCCGGATACTGCGCCAGATAGTCCGGCAGGATGGGGCCCAGCACGGTTTGCGCGACGGTCACCGGACATACCACCCGGACGATGCCGCGAGGTTCGGACTGCACGTGGGCGACCGCGGCGGCGGCGGCCTCGGCCTCGTCGCACATGGCGGCGCAGTGGCGGTAATACAGCTCGCCCGCCGTGGTCAGAGACAGTTTGCGCGTGGTGCGCTGGAGCAGCCGCACGCCCAGTTGCGCCTCCAGCCTGGCTATGCGCCGCGACAGCCGCGATTTGGGCAGGCCCAGCGCGCGCCCCGCCGCGGCGAAGCCGCCCGCGTTGACCACCTCGGCAAAATACAGCATGTCGTTCAAGTCTTGCATCGCCTTTCCATTCGCCTCAAATTCAGGACAATCTATCGCATTTTCACTGACTTATCAATGTCGCGGTGCGAATGCACAATGTGACCATGCATTGTTGCAAACCAACCCGGAGAAATCATGAAACTGCTGCATGTCGATTCAAGCATCAACGGCGCCAATTCCATTTCGCGCAAGCTCACCAAAGATATCGTGGCGCAATGGATGGCCGACCATCCCGGCACCGAGGTCCAATACCTGGACCTGGCCGCCGACACGCCCAGCCACTTTTCCAGCGACGCCATGGGTTTCCGCCTGCCGCCTTCGACCGAGGCCTTGACCGACGCCCAGCGCCGCGAAAATGCCCTGTCCGAAGCCCTGGTTTCGCAATTCCTGGCCGCCGACGTGATTGTAGTGGGCGCCCCCCTGTACAACTTCTCGATACCCAGCCAGCTCAAATCCTGGATAGACCGCCTTGCCCAGGCAGGCCGCACATTCAGCTATACCGAAAACGGCCCGGTGGGCCTGGCCAAGGGCAAGACCGTGATCGCGGCGCTTAGCCGGGGCGGCATCTACTCGACCAGCGAAGCCGGCCGCGCCATGGAACACCAGGAAACCTATCTGAAGACCATATTTGGTTTCTTCGGCATCACCGATGTGCGCGTCGTGCGCGCCGAAGGCACCGCCATGGGCGCCGAGAGCCTTGCAAACGCCTTGCAGACGGCGGATGAATGCATCAAGGTCCTGGCCACCAGCTCGTTCGTCCCCGAATCGGCCGAAGCCGCGGCCTGAGTCCGGCGCCGGCAGCGCGCTGCCGGCCGCCTTGCCCGCCTGGCGGCCGGATTTCAATCAGGGGCTACAATCAAGCCAGCCGTCTCGACCCTGAACCAATCCTGGTCCCGGGCCAGACGCACAGATTGCCTGCCTATTGTGACCCCCCTCTCCTTTTCCTCCCTGCCGCTTTCGCGCGCCATACTCGATAATCTTGATAACCTCGGTTACCAGGCCATGACGCCCATCCAGGCGCAAGCCCTGCCGCTCATCGTGGCGGGCCGCGACCTGATCGCGCAAGCCAAAACCGGCAGCGGCAAGACCGCCGCATTCGGCCTGGGCATAGTCCATACCCTGGACGCGGCCCTGTCGGCAACGCAGGCCCTGGTGCTGTGCCCCACCCGCGAACTGGCCGAACAGGTCGCCAATGAACTGCGGCGCCTGGCCCGCGCCGTGGGCAATACCAAGATCATCACGCTATGCGGCGGCACCCCGATACGCCCGCAGGTCGAATCGCTGAAGTTCGGCGCCCATATCGTGGTCGCCACGCCGGGCCGGCTGATGGACCATATCGATCGCGGCACGGTGGATCTATCCGGCATCCGCAGCCTGGTGCTGGATGAAGCCGACCGCATGCTGGACATGGGCTTTTACGATGATGTGACCCACATCGTCGGCGCCTGCCCGGCCCAGCGCCAGACCCTGCTGTTCTCGGCCACCTATGCCGACGACATCCGCAAGGCCAGCGCCCGATTCCTGAAGAAGCCGGCCGAGGTCAAGGTGGAGTCGGTCCACGACGCCAGCCAGATCGAGCAGCTATTCTATGAAATAGAGCCCGGCCGCCGCCTCGCCGTGGTGGGACAGCTGCTGGAACACTTCCGGCCGGTTTCCACCCTGGCGTTTTGCAACACCAAGGCGCAATGCCGCGAACTGATGCAGTACCTGGAATCACGCGGCTTCAGCGCCCTGGCGCTGCACGGCGACCTCGAGCAGCGCGAGCGCGAAGACGTGCTGGTGCAATTCTCCAACCGCAGTTGCTCGGTGCTGGTGGCCACCGATGTCGCCGCGCGCGGCCTGGACATCCAGACACTGGACGCGGTGATCAATGTCGACGTCACGCCGGACGCCGAAGTCCATATACACCGCATCGGCCGCAGCGGCCGCGGGCAGGCCAAAGGCCTGGCGCTGAGCCTGTGCTCGCCCGACGAAATGCGCTGGGCCAGCCAGATCGAGAAATATCAGGGGCAGCCCATAGTCTGGGCCAGCCCCGGCACCCTGAAGCCCGCGCCGGGCGGCCGCTTGAACCCGCCCATGATCACGCTTTGCGTCCAAGGCGGCAAAAAGGACAAGCTGCGGCCCGGGGATCTGCTGGGGGCGCTGACCAAGGACGCCGGCTTCGCCGCCGACCAGATCGGCAAGATCAATATCCTGGAATTCGTCAGCTTCGTCGCGCTGGACCGGCGGATAGCGAAAGAAGCCTTTGCCAAGCTGAGCGCCGGCAACATCAAGGGCCGACGCTTCAGGATGCGCTTCATGTCGGAAATCTGAGCTTAAAGCTTAAAGTCGCTCTTTCAGCCAGTGCCCGAGCTTGGCCGCCTTGGTGCTCAGGTAGTTTTCATTGAAGGGGTTGCGATTCACCTGGATGGGGATGCGCTCCACTATTGGCACCCCCAGGCTTTCCAGCGTATCCACCTTGCGCGGATTGTTGGTCATCAGGCGCAAAGACGCGATGCCGAAATGATCCAGCATGGGCTTGCATAAATCATAGCGGCGCATGTCCGCCGGGAAACCCAGCTGCTCGTTGGCCTCGACCGTATCCGCCCCCGCGTCCTGCAAGCGGTAGGCGCGTATCTTGTTCACCAGCCCGATGCCGCGCCCTTCCTGGCGCATGTACAGCAAAGCGCCGCGGCCTTGCGCCGCAATCGCCTTGAGCGCCGTTTCAAGCTGGGCGCCGCAATCGCAGCGCTGGCTGAACAAGGCGTCGCCCGTGAGGCATTCCGAATGCACGCGCGCCAGCACCGGCTCGCCGTCGCCGACCTCGCCCAGGGTGAGCATCAGGTGCTCTTTGCCGGTGGCAGCTTCGACGAAGACATGGATGCCGAACGTCGCCCAGGGGGTGGGCAGCTTGCTCGATGTGATGTAGTCCAGCTGCTGGCCCGCCGGCCCGCCCGGCTCATCGCCCGATTTTTCGTTTTCTACTAAGCCAGCGTCAGCGCCGTGCAAGGGCAGCATAAATAACCTCAAAACAGAAAGAAACCCGAGGTTAACACTCTTGGGCGGCGGTGCCGCGCAGGCCCGGACTCCGGGCGCACCGCAGGCTTGAGCTCGCTTGCGGCTCCGATGGAAGCCGCAAGCACAAGCCTAATGATACTTCCGCAATGAGGCCGGGAGTAGTAGGCGCTGCCGGTTTTCACCGTCCCGCCAGCCGGACAATCAGACCTTGACCCCCAGGTACTTCTCGATGACGGTATTGTCGCCATGCAATTCGGCCGGTGTTCCCTCGTACACCATGTGGCCGTTGTTGATGATGTAGCAGCGATGGGCCAGCGACAAGGCGGCGCGCACGTTCTGCTCCACGATGACTATGGTATTCCCGCTTTGAGCCAGCTTGCGGCAGACCTCGATCAGGTCGCGCACGATCAGTGGGGCCAGGCCCTCAAAAGGCTCGTCGAGCAGGATGATGCTGGCGTTGCGTATCATGGCGCGGGCGATGGCCAGCATTTGCTGCTCGCCGCCCGAAAGCTGCTTGCCGCGGTTGCGCCTGCGCTCGGCCAGGCGCGGGAAGGTTTCGTAAATTTCTTCCAGCGAACGGGCTTGCGGCGCCGTCATCGCGGCCAGCTGCAGGTTTTCCTGGACCGTGATCTGCCCGAAAATGCGCCGCTCCTCCGGCACCAGCTGGATGCCGCGCTTGGCCAATTGATAGGGGGGAAGGTGCTGCACTTCGACGCCGTTATGGCGGATGACGCCGCTCTTGGGCTGCACCATCCCCATCAGGGACTTGAGCGTCGTGCTCTTGCCTGCTCCATTGCGCCCCAGCAGGGCCACCACCTCGTTTTCCTCCACGCGCATGGAGACATCGAAAAGGATGTGGGAATCCCCGTAGTAGCTGTTGATTTTGTCGACCTCAAGCAGACTCATGCTCGTCCATCCCTCCGAGATAGGCTGCCTGCACAGCGGGATCCATCCGAATTTCGTCGGGGGTGCCCTCTGCCAGCTTGCGGCCTTCATATAGTACGGTGATGCGCTCGGCCAGTTCGAACATGGCGTCCATGTCGTGCTCGACGATGACCATGCTGCGGCCTTTGCGTATCGATTTAAGTAAAGCGACGACGTGTATGCGTTCCTCCGGCCCCAGGCCGGCCAGGGGCTCGTCGAACAGCAGCACATTGGCGCCGGTGGCCAGGGCGAGGCCGATTTCCAGCCGGCGCTTTTCGCCATAAGGAAGCTCGGAAACCAGGGTATCGGCCTGGTGCGTAAGCCCCACCAGCTCGATCGCGGCATTGACCTGCCCGTCCAGGCCTTCCGAGCGATGCAGGCCGCGCAGCATATCGCCGCGGAACTTGCCGCGGCTGCGCGCCAGAACCGGGATCATGGCGTTCTGCCTGACAGTGAGCGACTCGAAAAGCTGGTTGATCTGGTAGCTCTTGCTCATGCCCAGCTGGCAGACCGCCGTGACGCCGATGCCGGTGATCTCCTGGCCGCGGAAGAACACCTGGCCAGTGGTCGTCGCCAGCTCGCCCGCCAGCATGGCGAAGAAAGTCGATTTGCCGGCGCCGTTGGGGCCGATGACGCCGCGCAGCTCGCCCTCGGCCAAGGCGAAGGTTACATCGTTGACCGCCGTCAGGCCGCCATATTGCTTGGTGATGCCGCGGGCTTCGAGTACCGGCGCGCCCACGCGCCCTCCCGCCGCCGGCGCGACGATATCGAGCTGCGAGCTGACCTTGGAATCGGCCTCCGGATCGACCACCTGGCTGCTGCGGCGGCGGCGCTTGACGTAATCGAGCACGCCGCCGGCCACGCCATGGCGGAACACGGTGACCAGCACCACGAACACGATGCCGAGTATCAGCTTCCAGTAGGCGCCGATATTCGCCACCTGCTGCAGCCCTTCGTACAGGTAAAGCCAGATGGTGGCGCCAAACAGCGGCCCCAGCAAGGTTCCCGCGCCGCCCATGACCGTCTGGATCACCAGCTGCGACGAGGTATCCAGCGCGAAGGCGTCCGGCGGCATATAAGCCTGGAACACCCCGAGCAGCCCGCCGGCCAGGCCGCCATACGCCGCGGCGATCACAAAAACCGTCAGCTTGTAGTTCTGTATGGCGTGGCCCAGGGCCATGGCGCGCTTGGGATTGCCGCGTATGGCCTTGAGCACCGCGCCGAAGGGCGAACGGACGATGCGGCGCGCGATGAGGTAGCCGACGAAAAAGAAGATCGCCACGAACCAGTACATGGGCCAGCCGCTGGAAATATGGATGGTCGTGAAGCCCAGGTCTATTTCCGGCGGAGGCACGCCGGCAATGCCGTTCTCGCCCCCCGTGTAGCGCTTGAAGGACGAATTCTGCAGGAAGTAGAACATCTCGCCGAAGGCCAGCGTGCTCATTGCAAAATAGATGCCCGTGCGCCGCAGGGTCAGGTAGCCGATGACCAGCCCGGCAAACGCCGCCACCACCGTCCCGATCAGCAGGGCCAGCAGCATATGCGGCACCAGGCCGGAAGTCAGCAGATAGGCCGCCACGAAGCCGCCCGTTCCGTAGAAAGCCGCCTGGCCGAAGGACAGCAGGCCGGTGTAGCCGAACAGCAGATCGAAGCCCAGGCCGAACAGACCCCAGATCAATATGCGCGTCAGCAGATCGGGGCTCATGCCCAGATACGGCAGCGCGAATGGCGCGGCAAGCAGACAGACGCCCACGATCAGTTCGGGCAGTTGGCGGCGCGCAAAGGCGCCAGGTAGATTATGCGTGCTCATTCGCGGCCCTCCTGGCCCATCAAGCCCTGCGGACGGAAGATGAGCACCAGGGCCATCACGACGAACAGCATCACATCAGAATAGGCGGGATCAAACATGGAAGTCAGGCTGAGAATTTCGCCCGCGATGATGCCGCCGATGATGGCGCCGGGAAACGACCCCACACCGCCAATGACGACAACCACGAACGAATCGACGAGTATCCGGTGCCCCATATCGGGCGCCAGGGTGACAATCGGGGAATCGATCACGCCGGCATAGCCGGCCGCCATGGCGCCGATGCCGAACACCAGCAGGAAAGTGCGTTTGACATTGATGCCCAGGACATTGACCATTTGCGAGTCTTCAATTCCGGCGCGCACGATCAGCCCCAGGCTGGTGCGGTACAGGATGAAATACAGCACCCCCAGCGTGCCGGCGGCGATCGCCAGGGCCTGCAGGCGATACAGCGGATAGACCAGCGATCCGATATGGACTATGCCCTGCCCCCATGCGGGGGTCGGCACGGACTGGCTGATGCCGCCATAGATGGCGCGCACGGCCTCGATGAGAATGATGCCTATGCCAAAGGTCACCAGGATCTGGTCTTCGGGCGGACGGCCGTAATACAGGCGCATCAGGCCGCGCTCGATGACCAGGCCGACGAACAGCGTGACCAGCGCGCCGGCGACAATGGCGATGACGAACGAATCCGTCATGCCATAGGCCGTAAAGCCGGCATAGGCCCCGACGACGAACAGGGCGCCATGCGCGAAATTCACAACACCGAGCGTGCCGTAGATAATGGTCAAACCGGTACTGATAAGCGCCAGCAACAGGCCTGTTGCCAGCCCGTTGAATAGCTGCGACAAGAACAACGACATGCTCGGCATTCAAGCTCCTCCTTTTGCGGTAAGTGCGCTAAACGCAGTCGCTAAACCTATGCGTACGCGCCCAGCTTGCAGCCCAGGACACCCAAAGCCGGTACGACATCGGCGCCATTGATCACTTCGACGATATCGAACAGGTCTTCCTTGCTTTTCATATCGGCCGGTTTCTTGCCGCGCACGATGGGGAAGTTGATGATGCCCTGGTGGTCTTCCCCGCGGAAGTAGACCTCGCCGACGGGGCCCTGGCGCTTCTCGCCCTTTTCGTAGGCCTTGATCACGTCGGGCGGATAGAAGCTGCCCGCGCGCTCGCAGGCGTCGGCCCACAATGCCGTCTGCAAATAGGCGATGTAGGCGGAATCATGGGGCTTGCCGCCGAACTTCTTCTCGAAGGCCTCGACAAAATCCTTGGCGATCGGGTATTTGTCCTGCAGCGTCCACCAGAAGCCGGTCGCGCCGTACACGCCCTGCATGATTTCCGGCCCGACCTCCTCGCCCAGGAAGGGCGCCATGTAAGGCACGACCAGCGACATCTTGTCGAGGATGCCGAACTGCTTGGCCTGCTTGATCGAGTTGGCGGCGTCGGCGCCGTAGGCCACGACGACCAGGGTGTCGGCATCGCTGTTGGCGATATTGATCAGGTATGAGCTGTAATCCTTGGCGCCCAGGGGGTGCACCTGTTCGCCGACCGTCTTCCAGCCCTGCTTCTCCGTGAACTCGACCATCGAGTCGTAGGTGGTGTGGCCATAGGTGTAGTCGGGAACCAGGTAGATGGCCTTGCGGTCCTTGCCCAGGTTCTTGGCCAGCACCGGCGCGATCGCCTTGGAAGCCGAATAGGCGAAATGGCACAGGCGGAACCCGTAGCGCTGGCAATCGACGCCGGTGGTTTCATTGGAGCCGCTGATGGCCGAGAGGTAGATCGTCTTTTCGCGGTCGCAGACTTTCTGCAGCGCAATCGCCACAGCGCTGCTGACGCTGCCGGAGATCATCATGGCCTTGTTGTCGTGGATGAAGCGGCTGGCGGCCTGGACCGCGGTGTTGGGCTTGGTTTCGGCGTCCGCCACACCGGACTTGACCGTCTTGCCCAGAATGCCTTTCTTGGTCAGCGGCGAAATTTTCCTGATCTGCTCGGCCCCGGCGTTCAGTTGCTCGATAGCCAGTTCATAGCCCTTGCGCTCGTCGGCGCCCTCGGCCGAATAGGGTCCGGTCAGATCGAGCGTCAGTCCTACGAACACCGAATCGCCCGCCACGCCCGCCGGATAGTTGCCCACCGGCTTCTTTTCATCCGCTGCCAGGGCGACGCCCGGCAGCCCGGGCACCAGCGCGGCGGCCGCCGTGCCCGCGCCCATCTTCAACATGGAGCGGCGGCCTACGCCCGCCCTCGCGCTATTGCTTGATTTTCTGTCGTCCATCCTGTTTCTCCTTTGTGATGTGCCAAAAATGGTGCTTGTGCCGCCGCCGGTCTGTTTGCCGGCTTGAAGACTACCGGGCAATGCCTCGCCCGCCCGCTTTTCCCCGTATTTATATCGTTCTACGATATCGTAAAGCGATATGATTAACCGCAGACTTCCGGCATAAAATGCCGGAATGGTCGGTCTAGGGAAACTTTGCTACAAAATGCTTGTCTCGTATTTATTGCCGTCTTGCATACGCGGATGCGGCGGCGTTAATTATTCAGCCCGGCTGCGCAATTGCGCGCATGCCATCAAGCCAGTATTAGAAATACAATTTGAAACTTACGCAGAACTTACATAACAAACACCGTCGCGCCGTCCCGGGATGCATACGCCTATGCGGGCGCAAACCGCAACATGCAAAACGCGGATAAAATCAAGGCTCGCGCCGCGGCGGCGCCGCAACACGGCGGGTGTCGCGGCTTAACCTGAAAGATACGAAATTTGAATACCACACCAAACGAATCCTGGGGATTCCTGCATCCCGAATGCCACGGCCAGAAGGCCTTGATGTTTTTCAGCTGGGATCTGGCCAAAACCATAGAGCAGCAGTTCACCCTGCATGCGCAGTCCCCGCTGTCCGTACAATTGTTCGAAGCGCAAAAGGCCGTTGACCGCCTGCTGAACCAATACGTGCAGATCCAGGCCAATCCCGGCGCCTTCGAAGGCCAGACCATCCTGCTGCAGCTGGAGCGCGACGATTCCGACCCGGAAACGGCGCCCGTCCTGGCTCTGCAGACCTCGCCCCATCTTGAACAACTGATCATCGAAATGCAGGCTCAGCAGCACGCGTCGCGCAGCATCAACTAAGCCTTGCCCCTTATCATCCGCCTACGCCTTCAACCAGGGAGTCAACATGACTACAAAGCAATGGGGCTATGAACGCGCCGACTGTCGCGGCAGCTACGCGCTAAGCCTGTTCCTGGACGACATGGATGTGCTGATCACCCACTACGCCAGCCAGACGCCCGAGCAGCCCGAGACCGTGCTTTTCCAGGCCCAAGCCGCCGCCAACAAACTGCTCCAGGCCTACGAAAAAAACGCCCGCAACACCTCCGCCTTCGTCAATCAGTTCATCGAGATCAAATCGACCGTGGACGCCGAAGGCAAGCTGCTGCTCGTGCCCATCTTTTCGTCCGGCCTGAAACAGAAGCTGATAGCACTGCTCAAGCGCAGCAATGAAACCAGCATGCATTGAATGGGCGCTCCGCGCCGCGAACCCATAGCCGCCGCAGCCATGGCCACGAATACCGTCCGCATCCGCGTCTGGGATCTTCCCACCCGCCTGTTCCACTGGGTGCTGGTGTGCTGCGTCATCGGCTCGTACATTACCGTCAAGCTTGGCGGCTTGTGGATGGACTGGCACGTCTGGCTGGGGCTGGTCACCCTGGGGTTGATGGCCTTTCGCCTGGTATGGGGCCTGGTAGGCCCGCGCTATGCCCGCTTCAGCCAGTTCCTGCGCGGCCCCGCGGCCGCCTGGCGCTATCTGCGCGGGCAATCGGCCCATCTCGCGGGCCACAATCCACTGGGCGCCTATTCGGTCATGGCGCTTTTGCTGTCCATAGGCTTCCAGGCGGTCAGCGGGCTGTTCGCCAACGACGACGTCCTGACCTCCGGGCCGCTGGCCTATTTGAGCGACGAATGGTCCTCCACCCTGACCGGGCTGCACAAGCTCAACGAGTGGGTCATGATCGCCCTGATCGCCCTGCATGTCGCGGCCATCCTGTGGTATCGCCTGAAACGCCATCAGGATCTGCTCGGCCCCATGATCCATGGGGATGCCGAGGTCGCCGCTGAGCCGGGCGCGCCTGTTCAAGGCGCGCAGGACACCTGGCTGGTGCGCCTGGGAGCGGCGGCCCTGGCCGCGGCGATCGCGGCCGGCGTCTGGTGGCTGACCACCCTCGCGCCGGCGGGCGGGGCTTTCTACTAGCGCCTGAAACCGTTCCCGGCCTTCCCTGGCTAAAATGAGCGCATGAAAATCGCAATTATCCTGCTCAGCATGCTCGCGGCGGCCGGCACATGGTGGTGGAACGTGCAGCGCCTGCGCCGCTCCCTTACACCCACCTTTTCCGAAAAATTCAAGAATGTGCTGAAAAGCCTGGTGGCCGGGGTGATAGTCTACTTTTCTCTCATGACCGTGGCGCTCTTATACCTAATGATTACTACGACTTAGAGCCCATGGTTAATTCTTTTTCGAAGTCGGCCGAAAGCCACTTGCAAGTCCACGCAAAATGAAATGTAATAGGCTTTACAAAGCGTGGTATTCACGCGCAACATCGTAACAATCGGCCTGATATGAGTCCCGCCATACCCGCTCCAGTTCCACGGCTCCTGGCCAGCATACTGCTGCTGCTTGGCAGCCAGGCCCTCGCGGCCGCACCCCCCACCTGGCCGGTAAGCCCGTCGCGCCTGCAGTTATCCACGCCCTATGGGGACCTGCATGTCGCCAGCAGCGAATACGTATACGAGTCCCGCCTGCAGGTCGACAACACCGACGTCGATCCGCAAGTCCGCGGCATTCTCAATATCACCTACGCCTTCAACATGCCCGCGGCGCAGGCGGCGCTGGTTTCCATCAATAGCGGCAATAATGGCTGCCCCATCTCCTACCGCTGGATAGTGCTCGATAAATCCGGCTATACCTTGTCGCCCGAATTCGGCTCCTGCAACGACCAGATCAAGGTCAGCGCCAAAGGGCGCCAGCTTACCCTGCAGACCCCCAGCCCGCATACGCCCGATGCGGTCGACGTCTATGTCTACGACGGGAAAACCGTCAAGCACCGCACGGCGCGCCGGCCTTGAAGCAAGACGCCGACATCGAAGCGCAATACAACGCGCTGGCGGGCCGCCCCGACTATGGCCTGGCCGTCCTGCCCGACTGGACGCGGCGCAGCGCCGCCTACCGGGCGGCGGCGCCGTGCAGCCTGGATGTCGTCTATGGCCCGGGTCCGCGCGAGCGCCTGGACGTCTTTCCCGCCGCCGACGCCAGCCGCCGCCCGACCCTGGTTTATTTCCATGGCGGTTATTGGCAGCGCGGGGACAAATCCCTATACAGCTTCATTGCCGAGCCTTTCGTCAAGAACGGCGTCTCCGTCGTCATCGTCAATTACGACCTGTGCCCCGCCGTCTCGCTGTCCCACATCACCGCCAGGGCGCGCGGCGCCCTGGCATGGATCTGGCGCCACGCCGGCAGGCTGGGCCTGTCGGCCGGGCAGCTGTTCGTGATGGGGCACTCGGCGGGCGGCCATCTCGCCGCCATGATCATGGCCGCCGACTGGCCGGCGATAGGCTCCGGCCTGCCGCAAGACCTGGTCAAAGGGGGGATTCCGATCTCCGGCGTGTACGAACTGGCGCCGCTGCGCCGCACGTCCATCAACGATGCGCTGCAAATGGACGGCACCGAAGCGCGCGAGTTAAGCCCGGTCAACCATCCCCCGCACCCGCTTGCGCCGCAGCTAGTGGTCTGCGGGGGCGCCGAATCCGCGGAATTCCATCGCCAGGCCGACCTTTACTCCCGCCGCTACGCCACGTCCGAAAGACCTATCGAGCGCCACACCGTTCCCGGCTGCGATCACTTCGACATCCTCAATGAACTCGCCCGGGAAAGCAGCGCCTTCTTCGGCAAGGCGCTGCGCCTGGCCGGCGCCTGACCTTGCGAAGATGCTGGCCTCCGGCCGGCCCTGAACAACCTTATCCGCAACTGCCTATCGCGCCGCAGGCCGTGCAGAAATCGCAGCCGTCTTTCTTGATGACCGTGTGATTGCCGCATTCGTTGCAAGGCTTGCCCACCATGGCCGTGTTGCCGGAAGAGCCTTGCGCGGGCTCGTCGGCCACGACGCCCATGGCGTTGATGGGCATGCCCTCTTCGGTCAGGATGCCCAGCATGGCGTAGCGGTGTATCACCAATTGCGCCACATACGCCACCGTGGAAGGATAATTGGCCTGCCTTTCGCTGCCGGGCACGCGCGCCAGGAAATCGCCGCGCGGTTCGGCGTAGTTGAGCAGCTTGCGCAGCTTCATGCCTATCCAGGCCGGATCGACCACCCGCATGTCCAGGCTAAGCAGCTTGCACAGGCCATCGAGGGCGCGCGGGTGCGCGCCGGTCAGCCACATGCTGTAAGGGCGGCGGCTGCCGTCGGGCATTTGCAATTCCTTGAGCATCAGCACGAAGTCGTCCTGAGTGGAAGGGTTGCGCACGTCGGCGACCCAGGCCAGGGTGCCGTCGGTGCCCGTCTTGGGCTCGTGCGGGGCGAAGAGCGCATTGAGCACCGGCGTCGGATCGTCGTCCTGGGCTTCGAGCGCGCCGAGGTCGTTGTAGCGCCACTCCACCAGCCGGGCCAGGGCCGCCGTGGCGCTGGGAACCTGCACCAGCTCGCCCCTGGGCGGCATGGGCATCTGGAAGCCGTCGCCATAGGCGCTGGAAAGCACCGAAAGCTTCTTGCGCAGCCAGCCGCGATCATTGGCGCGCATATCGGTCGACAGGGTCTTGGCGATGGCGTCCAGCCCCCGCGGCGGCTGGCCGCCCAGCACCCACACCTCGAACGGCACGCTGGCCTGGTCGGCCACCACCACCGCGAATTCGCCCTGGGGCGTATGTATGGTCTCGCTGACCCAGCCGGAAGCGCCCGCGGGCAGGCCGGGACGGGACGGCCAGCGCAGGGATGCCAGCGGCGGCGACATGGCGACTTCGGTCAGCACCAGGCGCTTGTCCTGCTCCGACAAGGTGATGGGCTGCGGCGTGCTGGCTTCGGCGGGAACCGACAATACCGCGCCCAGGATATTGTTGGGCCGGTAAGTGGTGATGCCTTTGAGTCCGCGATGCCACGCCTGCATGTAGAGGTCCTTGAACTCGTCGTAAGGATAATCGGCCGGCACGTTGACCGTTTTCGAGATCGCGGCGTCGACATAAGGCGCCACGGCGGCCACCATCAGCATGTGATCGATCGCGGAGATTTCCAGCGCCGATACGAAAGCGGCAGGCAGGTCGTTCACGTCGCCGCCCAGGGCGCGATAGACCCGATAGGCATGGTCCTCCACCGTATAGTCTTTTTTGCTGCCATCGGCCATGCGCTTCATGCGGTTGTAAAACCACGAAAACGCGGGCTCTATGCCATTGGAGGCATTATCGGCGAAAGCCAGGGAAATCGTGCCTGTGGGGGCAATGGACGTAAGGTGGGAATTGCGTATGCCGTGCTTGCGTATGGCTTCCTGGATGCCCTCGGGCAGGCGCGACGCAAAGCCGCCCTGCAGGTATTTTTCGGCATCCAGCAAAGGAAAGGCGCCGCGCTCCCCGGCCAGTTCGACCGAGGACTCGTAGGCGGCGTCGCGCATCTCGCGCGCCATATCGGCGGCGAGTTCGCGCCCCTGCTCGGAATCGTAGCGTACCCCGAGCATGATCAGGGTGTCGCCCAGCCCGGTGAACCCCAGGCCCAGCCGGCGCTTGGCGTCCGCTTCGCGCTTCTGTTCGTCCAGAGGCCATTTGGTGGCCATCAGCACGTTGTCCAGCATGCGCACCGCGAGCCGGGTGGCCTTGCGCAATTGCTTGAAGTCGAAAGAGGCGTTGGCCGTGAAGGGCGCAGCGACGTAGGCGGTCAGGTTCAGGCTGCCCAGGCAGCAGCAGCCATAATCGGGCAGCGGCTGTTCGCCGCAAGGATTGGTGGCTTCTATGGTTTCGCAATAGGCCAGGTTGTTTTCGGCGTTGATGCGGTCCAGGTACAGCACGCCGGGCTCGGCCGCGGCATAGGTGCTTTGCATGATCAGGTCCCATATCTCGCGGGCCTGTACCCTGCGATAGACCCACTGGCCGTCGTCGCGCCGGTAAGCTCCCTTGCCTTTCAAGTCGCCATTGGGCTCGGTCGCATGGGTGAGCTCGAACCAGTCATCGGCTTCGACGGCCCGCATGAATTCGTCCGTGACGCCGACGGAAACATTGAAATTATTCAATTGGCCGCGCTCTTGCTTGGCGGTGATGAATTCCATGACGTCGGGATGGGTGACGTTGATGACGGCCATTTGCGCGCCCCGGCGGGCGCCGGCGGATTCGACCGTTTCGCATGAACGGTCGAAAACCCGCATGTACGAGATCGGGCCCGAAGCGCTGCTGCCGGTGCCTTTGACCATGGCGCCGCGCGGCCGGATGGCGGAAAAATTGTAGCCCACGCCGCCGCCGCGCCGCATGGTTTCCGCGGCCTGGGCCAGCGCGGTGTATATGCCCGGCTTGCCATCGACGCGCTCGGTGATCGAGTCGCCCACCGGCTGCACAAAGCAATTGATCAGCGTGCTTTGCAGATCGGTGCCCGCGGCGCTGTTGACGCGGCCGGCGGGAATGAAGCCATGCTGCATCGCCCAGAGGAATTCCCCGGCGTATTTCTTGCGCTGCCTGGGGTCCTCCACCTGCGCCAGCGCGTCGGCCACCCGCGCGCGCACTTCGGTAATGCTGGTTTCGCCGCCCTTGGCGTATTTCTCGATGAGCACTTCCGTGGAGATGTCCTGCGGCTGCGCCAGCGCTATCGCTGTGTTTTCCATTTGTTGCATGTCTTGATCCTTGGTGCCCGCGCCGAGGCCTGTAGGAAGCAGGGCCGGCGGCGGAAATAAAATGCGCAATCGACGACGGTATCACACGCGGGCAAGGCTACCCATGATCCAAATCAAGAGTGCCCGGCCGTCATTCCCGCCCAATTCATCAGCAGCCGCAGCAGATAGGCCGCGATGGCCAGCACGCCTATGCTGGCCGCCCAGATGCCTATGAGCCAGGCCACGCGACTGCCCCAGGAGGGCCGGTCTTTCTTGGGCGGCTGCGGCATCAGTGGTAACCATCGCCCGCTTTGACCTTGCCGCGGAATACATAGTACGACCAGGCCGTGTACATAAGGATGAGGGGCACGATCAGCAAGGCGCCGACCAGGGTGAAGCCCTGGCTTTGCGCCGGCCCGGAAGCGTCCCAGATGCTGATGTCGGGCGGGATGATATTGGGCCACACGCTGATGCCCAGCCCGCTATACCCCAGGAAGATCAGCGCCAGCGTCAGCAGGAAGGGCCCGCCGTGGGGATCGTTGTTCAAGGAGCGCAGCAGGTAATAGGCCGCCAGCAATACGAGTATAGGCACGGGAGCGAACCAGAACAAGTTGGGCAGGCTGAACCAGCGCCGGGCGATGTCGCTATGGGCCATGGGCGTCCATATGCTGAGCACGACTATCACCGCCAGCAGGATCAGCGTCAGCGGGCGCGCGAGCTGCCGCATGCGGTCCTGCAAAGGCCCCTCGGTCTTGAGGATGAGCCAGGTGCACCCCAGCAAGGCATAAGCCGCCACCAGCCCCAGGCCGGTAAAGATCGCGAAGGGCTGCAGCCAGTCCAGCGGGCCTCCCGCGTAGGCACGGTTGACGACGTTGATGCCCTGGATGTAGGCGCCCAGCGTCACCCCCTGGAAGAAGGTGGCCGTTATCGACCCGCCGATGAATGCCTTGTCCCACAGATGGCGGCGGTTCTCGTGCGCCTTGAAACGGAACTCGAAGGCCACGCCCCGGAAAATCAGGCCCAGCAGCATGAAGATGAGCGGCAGCATGAATGCGCTGAGTATCACCGAATAGGCCAGGGGAAAGGCGGCCAGCAAACCGGCGCCGCCCAGCACGAGCCAGGTTTCGTTGCCGTCCCAGACGGGGGCCACGGTATTCATCATGACATCGCGGTCGTCCTTGCCCTTGATGAAGGGATAGAGTATCCCTATGCCGAGGTCGAAGCCGTCCATCACGACGTACATGAGGATGCCGAACAGAATGATAATCGCCCATAGCAGGGCCAGATCGATACCCATAGCCTTATCCTCGAGTTGCCTGCGCCAGCGTATCGGCGGCGTCATTGTCGGGCGCCGCCGACAGCGGCCGGCTGGGCGTATGCCGTTCGCCCGGGCCGCCTTGCGGCGGGGCGTCGCCTTCGTGCGGGACAGGACCCTTGCGCATCAGGCGCAAGATGTAGATGATGCCCGCGCCGAACAGGACGAAATAAACGATGACGAAAAGGGCCAGCGTCACCCCTACCTCCAGGGCGCCATGCGGCGTCACCGCATCGGCGGTGCGCATCACGTTATAGACTATCCAGGGCTGGCGCCCGATTTCCGTGGTGAACCAGCCCGCCAGTATGGCGGCCAGGCCGCTGGGCCCCATGTACAGGGCGAAACGCAGCAGCCCCCTGGAGTCGTATAGCCGTTCGCGCCAGCGCGCCCAGGCAGCCCAGAGCGCCAGGGCTATCATCAACAAGGCCAGCCCGACCATGACGCGGAAAGTCCAGAACACCACCGTCGAGTTGGGCCGGTCCGCTTTCGCGAATTCTTTCAGGCCCGCAAACTGCCCGTCCCAGCTGTGCGTCAGGATGAGGCTGCCCAGGCGCGGAATCTCGACAGCGAAATGATTCTTTTCTTCCTGCATGTCGGGCCAGCCGAACAGCGTCAGGGGAACCCCCTCGCCGGCCGGCCTGTTCTCCCAGTGCCCCTCGATGGCCGCTATCTTGGCCGGCTGGTGCTTGAGGGTGTTGAGGCCATGGAAGTCGCCTATGACCGCCTGCAAGGGAGCCACGATGAGTATCATCCACATGGCCATGGACAGCATCTTGCGGATGGCCGGGTTGTCGTTGCCGCGCAGCAGTTGCCAGCCGGCCGCGGCCGCCACGATCAGCGCCGTGGCCAGAAAGGCGGCCACTCCCATATGCGCCAGGCGATAGGGAAAAGAGGGATTGAAGATGACCGCCAGCCAGTCGACCGGCACGACCCGCCCGGCTATGATTTCGTAGCCGGCCGGCGTTTGCATCCAGCTGTTGGAGGCCAGTATCCATGTCGCCGAGACCAGGGTGCCGAGCGCCACCATGATAGTGGCGAAGAAATGCAGGCCGGGCCCGACGCGGGTCCAGCCGAACAGCATGACCCCCAGGAAGCCCGCTTCCAGGAAAAAGGCGGTCAACACCTCGTAGGCCAGCAGCGGCCCGGTCACGCCCCCCGCGAAATCCGAGAAATAGCTCCAGTTGGTGCCGAACTGGTAGGCCATGACCAGCCCCGATACGACGCCCATGCCGAAGTTGACGGCAAAGATCTTGATCCAGAAATGATAGAGGTCCCGGTACACCGGATTGCGGGTCTTGAGCCAGCACCCTTCGAGCACCGCCAGGTAGCTGGCCAGGCCTATCGTGATGGCCGGGAATATGATGTGGAAAGAGATCGTAAAGCCGAACTGGATCCGGGCCAGCAATAGCGCGTTGACATCCATACATCGCTCCTGGTTGCGGTCACACAGGATCAGTATAACGGCGATTGCTCTGGGATCCCTCGCTTGAAATAGCACACCCGTCCGGGCCGGGGGCATGCGCCGCCGGCCCGGACCGCCGCATCAGTGGTTATTCCTGGCTTCGCCGCGCTGCTCGATGATGTTCAGATACAGCGTCGCGGGCTCCAGGCAGGCGCCTGTGCCGTGCTGCCCCACCATGCTGCGCGAGATCTCCTCCCAGGGCGTCTGGTTGAGCAGCACGGGCTGGACCCATGCCGCCTTGCGCCGCGCGAGCTCGTCGTCCGATATCAGCAAATCCACCTTGCAGTTGTTCAGGTCTATCCGTATCAGGTCGCCGGTCTCCACCAGGGCCAGGCCGCCGCCTATCACCGATTCCGGCGTGACATTCAGGATGGACGGGCTTGCCGACGTGCCGCTCTGGCGCCCGTCGCCCATGGTGGGCAAGGTGTCCACGCCTTTGGCAAGCAGGGACGCCGGCGGCTGCATGTTGACCACTTCCGCCCCGCCCGGATAACCCACCGGGCCACAGTTGCGGATCACCAGCAAGGTCTTTTCGTCCACGCCGAGGCCGGGGCTTTCAATGCGCTCATGGTAGTCCTCGGGTCCCTCGAAAACCACGGCCTTCAGGTCGACCACATTGGGATGCTCGGGGTCCGACAGGAAGCGTTCCCTGAACTTGGCGTCGATCACGCTGGTTTTCATCACCGCGCTTTCGAACAGATTTCCGCTGAGGACGACGTAGCCGGCCGCCAGCCGCAGGGGCGTCTGGTAGGCGCGGATGACGTCGCGGTCCGGTTCGGCCACGTCCCGCAGGTTCTCTTCGACGGACTTGCCGGTTACCGTCAGCGCGCTGCCATCGATTTTCCCGGCCTCGAGCAATTCCTTCATGACCGCCGGCACGCCGCCCGCGCGATGGAAGGCTTCGCCCAGGTAGCGCCCGGCCGGCTGGCAATCCACCAGCAAAGGTATCTGCGGGCCCAGGCGCTGCCAGTCGTCCAGGGTGTGATCGACGCCCATGTGGCGCGCGATGGCGATCATATGGATGGGACAGTTCGAAGAAGCGCCAAGCGCCGCCGCCGCGACCACCGCGTTTTCAAAAGCGGCCTTGGTCATGACGTCGGACGGACGCAGGTTTTCATGGACCATGCCGACGATCCGGCGGCCGGTCTCATACGCCATCCAGCCGCGTTCGCGGTACGGGCCCGGAATGGCGGCGCAACCCGGCAAGGACATCCCCAGCGCTTCGGCCAGCGAATTCATGGACAAGGCCGTGCCCATGGTATTGCAGTGCCCCACCGACGGCGCGGAGGACGCCACATTGTTCATGAACTCGTCATAGCCGATTTCACCGGCCGAGAAACGCTTGCGCGCATCCCAGACCACCGTTCCCGAACCCGCCAGCTTGCCCTTCCACCACCCGTCCAGCATAGGGCCGCCCGACAGCACGATGGCCGGAATGTTGACCGTGGCCGCCGCCATCAGGCAGGCCGGCGTCGTCTTGTCGCAGCCCGTGGTCAGCACCACGCCGTCCAGGGGATAGCCGTGCAGTATCTCCACCAGGCCCAGGTACGCCAGGTTCCGGTCCAGGGCGGCGGTGGGACGCTTGCCGGTCTCCTGAATGGGATGCACGGGAAACTCCAGGGGGATGCCTCCCATGTCGCGTATCCCGTCGCGCACCCGCGTAGCCAGGTCGATATGATGGCGATTGCATGGGGACAGGTCTGACCCGGTCTGGGCTATCCCGATGATGGGCTTGCCCGATTGCAATTCTTCACGCGTGATGCCGAAGTTCATATAGCGTTCGAGATACAAAGCCGTCATTCCCGGGTCTGACGGATTATCGAACCAGCGGCGACTGCGTAGCGGTTTGTTGTCTGATATGGCCATGGCTGGATTCCCCTTGAGGTATGCGTATGAAAACTGATGCGGCGGCTATTTCTGGTCCTGGCCTTTCTTGGCCTCGGCCAGAATCGCGGTTACGGTCGGCTCGCCGATCTTGACCGTGAGATCCGCCAGTATGGGCGCGAGGGCGTCCCGGATCTTCTCCTTTTCGGCGGTGGAGAATTCGGATACCTTCAGGCCCTTGTCCTTGAGGTAGGCCAGGGATGAAATGGCCGCATCGCGGCTGGTCTTGCGCTGGAACTGCTGCGCATCGGCGGCCGCGGTCTGGATGATGCCTTTCTCGTCGCCGGACAAGCCGTCCCACCACTTCTTGGAGGCCAGGAGCACAAAGGGAGTGTATACGTGATTCGAGATGGTCAGGTAAGGCTGCACTTCATAGAACTTGCTGGTTTGTATCGTGCTCAGCGGATTTTCCTGGCCGTCTATCGTCTTGGTTTCGAGCGCGGTGAACAGCTCGGTGAAAGGCATGGGGATGGCGTTCGCGCCCAGGCCATTGAATACGCTCAGGGCGACCTGGTTCTGCATGACGCGCAGCTTGATGCCCTTGATATCCCCGGCCTTGGAAATCTCATGGCGCGAGTTGGTGATATTCCTGAAGCCGTTTTCCCAGTACACCAGGCCGATCAGGCCCTTGCCGGTCAGGCTGTCGAGCAGCTTCTTGCCTTCAGGGCCATCCAGCACGTAGTCGGCGACCTTGTCGTTGTCGAACAGGAAAGGCAGATCGAAAACGCCGAATTCCTTGACCATGCCCGCCAGCGGCGCCGTCGAGACGAAAGTCATTTCCTGCGAACCGCCTATCAGGGCATTCTGCATCTGTTCGTCCGAGCCCAGGGCGCCGTTGCCATAGGTCTTGACGTTTATTTTCCCGTCGCTCAGGCGCTTGACCTCGTCGGCGAAATAGCGCGTCGCCTGGCCGGCGGGACTGTCGTCCGCCAGGCCATAGCCGAAACGCACGATGCGCGTCTTGACATCCTTGGCCAGCGCACTGTGCGACGCAAGCCCCAGGGCGGCGGCCGCGGTCAAGCCGACGACGATATTCTTGAGATTGAACTTTTTCTTGAGCAAAACAGACATTTGTCTCTACCTTTATATCGTTATTAATAAAACCAGCGCATCGGAGCCAATACTATTTCTGGAAATATCACCAGCAATGCTATCAGTCCCGTATACGCCACAACATATGGCCAGACACCCTTGATGATGTCTTCCATCCTGATTTTCGCCACGCCGCAGACCACATTAAGAACCGTGCCCACCGGCGGCGTCAGCAAGCCCGTGCAGCCGACCATGATGAAAATGACGCCGAAATAGGTAGGGTCTATGTCGGCCTTCTTGATGACCGGCATCAGCACCGGGGCCAGGATCAGGATGGTGGGCGTCAAGTCCATCGCGGTGCCCACCAGGGTGAGCAGGATAACGATCGCGAACATCAGCAGCATGGGCGAGTCCACCAGCGGGCCCAGCATTTCGATCAGCGATTGCGGCAAATCCGCCAAGGTGATCATATAAGACGTGACCAGGGCCGCGGCGACCAGGAACATGACGACCGCGGTCGTCATCGCCGCATTGACCAGCAGGGGGTACAGGCTTTTGATCGTGATCTCTTTGTAGACCACCATGCCCACGAACAGCGCGTAGACGGCGGCGACCGCGGCGGCTTCGGTGGGGGTAAAGATGCCGCCGCGCAGGCCGCCAATAATGATGATGGGCAGCAGCAAGGCCCAGCCGGCCTCTTTCATGGCTTTCGCGCGGATGGGCCAGGGCTCCTTGGGAGACGACTGGATGGTTTTGGACTTGGCCGAAATAAAGGCCCAGACCAGCACCAGGGTCAGCCCCATCAGCAGGCCCGGCACGATGCCCGCGATGAAAAGCCTGGTCACGGATACATTGGCCGCCACCCCGAAAATGATGAAGGAAATCGACGGCGGAATGATAGGCGCAATAATGCCGCCCGCGGCGATCAGCCCCGTAGCCTGGTTCATGTCATAGCCGCGGCTGCGCAGCATGGGAACCAGCATGGAGGCCAGGGCGGCGGCGTCGGCAACGGCCGAGCCGGAAAGCGCGGCCAGCAGGATGCTGGCCATGATGGCCACATAGCCCAGGCCCCCCTTGATATGCCCGACAAAGGTGCTGGCCAGGAATACCATTCTGCGCGACATGCCGCCGGCATTCATGGCCTCGCCCGCGAGCATGAACAGCGGAACGGCCATCAAGGCGAAGCTGTCCGCGCCGGTGAGCATGTTCTGGGCGAGGATCTGCGCGTCGAAGAAAGACAGGTGGAACATCAGCGCTATGGCGCTCAGCAGCAAGGCGAATGCGATGGGCACGCCGAAAGCCATGAAGCCCAGCAGGACGCCTACAAAGATTAATACTGTCATGACACTCTATTTCTTATTGGTTGATTCGCGCCGGCGGATAGTTCCGCGCCGGCGCGACAGCGGGCATGTGACGCATGGAAAGATGGCCGGGCCATGCCGGGCTCAGACATCTTCGATATAGTCATAGGATGTCTGGAACTTGGGGATGTTTTCCGTCGTCGCCGGCGCCCTTATGGCCACGAACAAATCGGCGACTATCATCAAGGCCATTGCGCTGGCGCAAAACCAGACAGCCGCGCTGAAAATCGCGATGGGCACGCCCGCGACCGGCGTCACCGTGCTCATGCCTATCACGGTCTGCGCCCATCCGCCGTCTATTAGCAGCCAGAGTATCGCCAGGATGAACAACTGGCGTATCACATGTATGATCTTCTGCCACTTGGCCGGCAGCCGCGACACCAGCATATTCACCGCCAGGTGCTGCTTGCTGCGAAAGGCCAGGACGGAGCCGATGAAAATCAGCCAGACGAAGGTCATGCGCGCCACTTCTTCGGAAATCATGATGCCCGAATTGAAGGCATAGCGCATCACCACATTGCCGAACACCAGGACCAGCATCAGCAGCAGGCTCAGGGCCATGACCACCGTAAGCAGCCTGAACAGCAGATCGGCCCCTTTTCCCACACTGCGCGTCATCTTGTTCTTGTCATTTTCCAGCATCGAGGTTCCCGATAGGTTTGCTTATAGAATGAGACCGCGGCACATCGTCAGGGCATGTACTGGCCGCCGTTGACTTCAATGATCTGGCCGGTGACATAGCCCGACAGCGCATTGGAGGCCAGATACAGGAAGGCGCCCACGCATTCCTGGGCGGTGCCCAGGCGCCCCATCGGTATGGACGCCATCATTGCCTCCAGTTGTTGCGCGGTGGTGAATTTTTCGTGGAATGGCGTGGTGATGACGCCGGGCGCCACGGCATTGACCCGTATCCGCCTGGGGATGAGTTCTTTCGCCAGCCCCTTGGTGATCGTGCTCACGAAGCCTTTGGACCCCGCGTACAGGCTGGAGCCCGGGCCGCCGCCGCTGCGCGCGGCGACACTGGTCAGGTTGATTATCGACGCCCCCTGCGGCATGTGGGGCACGGCGTACCGGGTGCACATCAGCACCGAACGGACATTCAGATTCACCACGTCCTCGAATATCTCGTCCGTCATGTCGGTGACGGGCACGCGCTTGACCAGGGCGCCGGCATTATTGACGAGGACATCGATGCGGCCGAATTTCTTGACGGTTTCCGCGACCAGGGCCTCGCAGTCGCGGGTGTGGCGCAGGTCGCCCTGCACGGCCAGCACGCGCTGCCCGGTAGCGTCGATCTGACCGGCCACCGAATTCGCGGCATCGCGCGAGGAAAAGTAATGGACCACGACGCTGGCGCCCCGCCTGCCGAATTCCTGCGCGACCGCCGCGCCTATGCCTGTGGAGGCGCCCGTCACCAGAACCACCTTGTCTTGCAAATCATTCATGCCACCGCCCTCCGCGAGCCCGCAACCGTTTTATAAAGCCCTTTCAACAAGGGCATGACCCAAATCAGGATGGCGAAAATCCCCAGGCCGCAGGCTATCGGCCGGCTGAAGAACATCATGAAATCGCCATCCGCCTTGATCATCGAAAAGACGAAGTTCTCTTCGAGCATGCCGCCCAGGACCACGCCCAGCACCGCCGGCGCGATCGGGAATTCGTTCTCTTCCATCAGGTAGGCAAGCAGGCCCACGCACAGCATGACGACCACATCGAAAATACTGTTGTCGATGGCGAACACGCCTACGATGCAAAATATCAGTATCAGCGGCATCAGGATGTTCCTGGGCACGTTCAGGACTTTCTTGGCCGCCTTGACGGCCAGATAGCCCAGAGGCAGCATGATGATGTTGGCCAGGATGAACACGATGAAAATCGAATACATCTCGACCGGGCTGTTGGTGAAGATCATCGGGCCGGGCGCCATGTTCTTCATGTACAGCACGCCGATGACAATAGCGGTAATGGAATCGCCGGGTATCCCGAATACCAGCGCCGGAATCCAGGCGCCGGCCAGGGCCGAATTGTTGGCGGCGCCCGCTTCCACGATGCCTTCCACATGGCCGGTGCCGAACTTTTCCGGCTCCTTGGAAAACTTCTTGCTCACGCCATAGGACATCCAGGCCGCGATATCGGCGCCGGCGCCCGGCAACGCCCCCACCGCCGTGCCCAATACGCATCCGCGCAATATCGATTTGGGATATTTGCGCGTCAGCCTCCACATGCCGGTGAAGATGTTGCCCACGCTGGTCTTGATTTCCACCCGCTTCTGCTCGGAATCCGTGGCATAGCGCAGCACTTCGGATATGGCGAACATGCCCACCATCATGGGCAGCAGGGTAACGCCATTGAGCAGCGCTTCGTTGCCGAAAGTGAAGCGCGGAAAGGCCGCCGGATTGTTCATGCCCACGCAGGCCAGCAGCAGGCCTATGAACAGCGACACGAAGCCTTTCAAGGTGCTGGCGGGCGAAATGAAGATGGCGCAGGACAGGCCCAGCACGACCAGCCAGAAAAATTCGTACGAGGAAAAACTGAGCGCGATGTCCGCCAGCACCGGGGCGGCGACTATCAGCACCACGGTGCCGAACAATCCCCCCACGAACGAGAAAATAATGCTGGCTCCAAGCGCGATATCGGCCTGCCCCTTCTTGGTCATCGAAAAGGCTTCGTCGGTATATGCCGCCGAAGAAGGGGTGCCCGGAATGCGCAGCAGGCAGCCCGGGATGTCGCCGGACGTGATCGCCATGGCCGTTGCCGTGACCATCATCGCGATGGCCGGCACGGGATCCATGAAAAAGGTGATGGGCACCAATAGCGCCACGGCCATGGTGGCGCTCAGCCCCGGCACCGCCCCGACGAACAGGCCGAATATGGCCGCTATGAGAATGACGCCCAGGACGAAGGGGTCGAAGACTTGCTGGAAGGCCGCCAGGATATTTGTCAATTCCATCGCATCACCACGCAACCGGTTCAAGCAAGCCCCATGGCAAAGGCACCATGAGCACGCTGTAGAACATGAAATGAATGACCAGCGCGCCTATCACGGCCACGGCGATCGCTATGGGCCAGCGCACTTTGAAGGCCAGGAACAGCACCAGCAGCAGCAGGCTGGCGGCTATCAGGAAGCCGAGAAAATCCGCGGCTTCGAAATAGAACACCAATGTGGCGGGGATCAGCAGGAAGCGCAGGACGGATGCCCTGTTGCGCAGCCAGGCGGGCATCGCCATGGGCGCATCGGTCTTCCGGTTCTTGATGCCGTGGACGATCAGCAACAGGGAGCACAGCAGCATCCCGATGCCAATGATCGTGGGAAACAGGCTCGCGCCGAAGTTCTGGCCGGGAATGACCGGAAAAGTCTGGGCCATCAAGAAGACAAGAATGGAAAAAATGCCGAGTATCAAGCCGATGAGGGCGTCATTGATTTTCATCGTCGCTCACAGAAAAGATGAGGGCGCCGGCCCTGCAGCGCTGCCGGCCCCTTCATCGGAAATGTCTACGGAAAATTGCCGGGCGGATTACTGGGCAGGTTCGCGCGCCATGCCTATGGCGGCAATGACCTCGCCAAGGTCGTGTTCCGACTTCTGCATGAAAGCGCCGTAATCCGCTCCCCCGGCATACCCGACGCCGAAGCCGCGCGACTTCATGAAGTCCTTGAATTCCTTGCTTTCATTGACGTTCTTGAGCGCGGCCACCAGCTTCTGGGTCACGTCGGCGGGCAGGTTCTTGGGCCCGGCAATGCCGCGCCATACGCCTATCGTCCAGTCGCTGCCTATCGACTCCTGCAGGGTCGGCACATCGGGATACATAGGCTCGCGCTGGGCCGACATGACCGCCAGGGGCTTGGCCTTGCCGGCCTCGATCATGGAGCGCGCTTCCGGCAGCGAAGTCGGCACGATTTCTATGCCGCCGGCCGCCAGTTCCAGCATGGCGGGCGCGGCGCCATTCGAGGGGATGAAAGGCACGTCCTTGGGATCCAGCTTGATATTCTTGAGCAGGCCGGCCATCGCGATATGCCAGATGCCCCCCTGCCCGGTTCCGGACGCTTTCAGCTTGCCCGGATTGGCTTTGATGGCCTCCACCAGCTCGGCCATGGTTTTATAGGGCGCGGTGGAACTGACCGACACCGCGGCGGGATCCACATTCATCAGCGCCAGGGGCGTGTAGTCGGCGGGGGCCAATTTGGTCAGCCCCTGCCGTTTCATCATGGCGATCTCGACGGTAAGCATGCCCAGGGTGTAGCCGTCCGGCTTGGCCTTGGCGATGGCAGAGTGGCCGACCACGCCATTGCCGCCCGTGCGGTTCACCACGTTCACGGGCTGGCCCAGTTGCTTTTCCAGCTCCGCGGCGATGATGCGGGCCGTGGCGTCGGTCCCGCCGCCAGCGCCCCACGGCACTATCATGGTGATCGGCCTTTCGGGCCAGGCGGCCTGCGCCGTTCCGACGATCAGGCCCGCTGCGAGGGCCAATGCTGATTTGAGCAGGAATCTATTTGTCATTTTGTCTCTCTCCGGTCTTTCATAAAAAAAGATGCAGGTTGTTTTTGTCTTTTTGTAGCGCTAGTCCAGCAAACTCGCGTCCCAGGCGTGGACCTTCTGCTCTTGCTCGCCCAGGCCTTCTATGCCCAGGCGCATGACGTCCCCGGCCTTCAGGTAGAGCGGCGGCTTCTGCCCCAGCCCGACGCCCGGCGGCGTGCCCGTGGAGATCAAGTCGCCGGGGTAAAGCGTGGTGAACTGGCTGATGTAGTGAACCAGATAAGCCACGTCGAAAATCATGGTTTTGGTGCTGCCGTCCTGGAAGCGCTTGCCGTTCACCTCGAGCCACATCGCAAGGTTTTGCGGGTCGGCGACTTCGTCCGCGGTGACCAGCCAGGGGCCCACGGGGCCGAAGGTGTCGCAGCCCTTGCCCTTGTCCCAGGTGCCGCCGCGCTCGATCTGGTATTCGCGCTCGGAGACGTCGTTGACGACGCAATAGCCGGCCACGTGCTTCAGCGCCTCGTCCAGGCTGACATAGCGCGCCTTGGAGCCTATCACCACGCCCAGCTCGACTTCCCAGTCGGTTTTCAGCGAACCCTTGGGTATCACGACCGGATCGTTGGGCCCCGTGGGCACCGACCATTTATTGAACAGGATAGGTTCTTTGGGCACTTCGGCGCCGGTTTCCGCGGCGTGGTCGCTATAGTTGAGCCCTATGCAGATGAATTTGCCTATCCCCGAATAGGGCGTGCCGATGCGGCCGGGATTCTCGACCAGCGGCAAGCTGGCAACATCGATGGCCTGCAAGCTTTTCAGCTGCGCCGGGTCCAGGGTCTGCGCGGTGATGTCGGGCAGCTTGCCCGAGAGGTCCCGCAGCTTGCCCTGCGCATCCAGGCATCCTGGCTTTTCGCTTCCAACGGGTCCGTAACGTAATAATTTCATGACTTCCTTCCTTTCAAATTCGGCGGCTAGTTGGACCAGCCGCCATCAATAATATGTGTCGTGCCGGTGGTGAAAGATGATTCGTCCGACGCCAGGTAAACGGCCAGGGCGGCGATCTCCTGCGGCTTGCCGACGCGGCCTATGGGCTGGCGGGCCACGAAGGCCGCCTGTATTTCCTGTTCCGTCTTGCCATACTTGCTGGCTTGCGACGCGATCCGTCCCCTGAGCGAAGGCGACTCGACCGTGCCGGGGCAAATCGCGTTGCAGCGTATGCCCTGCGACACGAAATCGGCCGCCACCGCCTTGCTCAAGCCGATCACGGCGGCCTTGCTCGTGCCATAGACGAAACGATTGGGCACGCCCTTGATGCTGGAGGCCGCCGAAGACATGTTGATGATGGAGCCCTGCTTGCGTTGCAGCATGCCGGGCAGGAAAGCCTTGATCATGTGGTACATGGCCGTGACGTTCAGATCCATGGAAAAATTCCAGGCATCGAGATCGCAGTCCAGGATGCTGCCGTCGTGCACATAGCCGGCGCAATTGAACAGGATGTCTATGCTGCCCAGTTCGCTGGCCAGGGCGGCGATCTCGGCCGGCTTGGTCACATCCAGGCGCCGCGCCTGGCAGCCTTGCAGGCTGGCCAGCGAGTGCTCGTTGATGTCGGCCGCGATCACTTGCGCGCCTTGCGCAATGAATGCCTCGGCGGTGGCCCGGCCTATGCCCTGCCCCGCCGCGGTGACGACTGCGGTTTTTCCTGCCAAACGACCTGCCATTGTCTACTCCAATTCAATAGTCGCAAGGCGCGGCGCCCCATGCGCCGCGCTGGTTCTGTATCGCCCCGGTCATTTTCCGGCGCTCGGGACGTTTTCCGGAATGGCTTGGCATCAACAATGGCGTATTGCGGATGGCTTCGGCATAGGCGCCTGCCACCCTGCGCAGCCACGGCGGCCCGCCGCTGCGCGCCACGGCGCACAGGACGCCGATGACAAAGCCCGCCAGGGTCGCCCGGAACGGCATCTGCAAAGTCATCCAGGCGCCGTCCAGGAACATGGGCCGGTGGGCCAGCGCACTGTCAAAATCGAATTCGTAATTCATTCGATTCCTGCGGAGCGAAGCGCGGGTCTTGCGGGCTTGCGCGGCGCGGCTGGGATGATGGATGTCTCTCTTTTCATTTCATTTATGAAATCGGTTTTTTTTAACTACCCGGCTATCCTAAGCCACTAGCTAGCGCCGATCAACCAATACATCCAGGTTTTTCATTAGGGATTTCCCTTTCGTATGACGAATTTCCGATAAATGCGCATAGAATTCGAAGGAGATTATCCTGTTATTGTTTTTTGTATATAAAAATACATTTCTTATATGAAATCTATTTGGAACACATACACATATGAGCACCACGCCCGACGAAATCCTGGACCCGATCCAGGCGCCCGAGAAAAAAGGCATACGCTATGCGGCGCCCGCGCTGGAAAAAGGGCTGGATATCCTGGAAGCGCTCAGCGAAAGCACCGAAGGCTACACCCTCAATGAGCTGTGCCAGGCGCTGGGACGCAATGTGAATGAGATATTCCGAATGACCGTGACCCTGCAGCGCCGCGGCTACATCCAGGCGGACCAGAACGACCGCTACACCCTGAAGCTGAAGATGTTCCGGCTGGCGCATCGCCAGCAGCCCATCAAGTCCCTGGTGGGCGCGGCCCTGCCACTGCTGCACGAACTGGCGGAACGCTCGCGGCAATCCTGCCATCTGTCGATTTTCCAGAATGGCCGCGTGGTCGTCATCGCGCAAGTGGACGGCCCCGAGCGCTGGTCCTTCGGCTTGAAAATGGGCGTCGTGATGGGGCTGACCGATACCTCGTCGGGCCACGTGCTGCTGGCCTACCAGGACGAGGTCGAGCGCACCCGCATGCTCAGCAGCCATATCCGGGTCGAGGGCGAACTCTATATGGACCCCGGCCAGTTGTTCGCCCTGCTCAAGGAAGTGCGCGCCAAGGGCTATGCATCCATGCCCAGCATCCAGATCCAGGGCGTGACCAATATCGCCTTCCCGATACGCGGCATCGGCGGCCGCGTCGTGGCGGCGATCAATATCCCCCACATCGCCCGCATCGACGGCACCCCGCGCCCCGACATCGAACAGATCAAGGAAATCATGGCGAACATCTGCGCCCGATTATCGACGCGCGTAGGCTTCGATCCCCAGTGGAGCGAGGACGGCGACGGGGACTAAGCGCAGGCAGACGCCGCCAGGCCGTCCATGCGAGAAGGAATGTGGCGGCGGCCAGCACAAGGTCGCATGCGATGGCCAGGTGGCTGGATTATCCGCTTGTAGCCATCCGTAGTTCCATAGCGTCGGGCTTGTATCAGCCATGCCAAGTTGCTCTATCTCCGGCCTGCGGGATAGACAGCGCGCCAGGTGGAATCTATGCCACTTGGATGTAAAGAGGAATCGAGGCGAGTTTTATCGAGTCGATCAGCACAGGACGAATTTCATCCAGAACAGCCCTCCCCGCCTGCGTCAATGGCCGATTCAGCGATGTGGCGACCATCAACCGAGTCTCCACTTGCGGGCCGGTCAGCGCGGTGGCCTTGAGCGCTCCGCTCTTGACCTCGGCTAGCACCGCCGGCAGCGCGAGCACCGTGTGCGCGATACCCGCAAGCGCGACGTCTTTCAGCAAAGTAAGCGTATCGAGTTCATATTCGATGTCGAGCGCGATCTGGAGCTTGGTCGCCGCGGCCTCCAGCGTTCGCCGCAATCCGTGCGTGCGGCTGGGCAGGGCAAGAGGCAGTCCGGCGAGACTACGAACGGAAAGGCTTTGCCGGCGCATTATCCCGGCTTTCTGCGCCTGTCCGGGATGGGATACGAGAAAGAGGCGGGCGCTCGCGAGAAAGTCCACCGCAATATGCTGCGAGCGTCTTGCATCGTGCAATATGGCTATGTCGAGCCGGCCGTCGACGAGCCATTCGTGGACGTAGCCGCTGTATCCGGTCAGGAAGTTGAGCTTTACGCCTGGCGCGAGCTCCCTGAGCCTTTGCAGCAAAGGCAAACCCATCAGGGACATGACGGTCGGCGTCATGCCGATAGTCACGACGCCGCTCAAGGGACGTTCGCCTGCGCTCAGGCCTTCTGTGGCCGATGCCAGTTCGGCGACCAGTGGCCGAATCCGGTCTGCAAAAACCTGCCCCTCGGGGGTGAGCGAGACCCCGCGCCCATGACGATAAAGCAGCTTCGCCCCGCATATCTCTTCCAGCCGCTGCACTTGCCGTCCCAGGGCGGGCTGGGCTATGCCGATGACACTTGATGCGCGCGAAAAGCTGCCATGGTCCGCAACCAAAAGAAAGTACTCCAGGCGCTTCAGGTCCACCGCGTTCGCTCTCCGGTCAGCATTGTTTTGACTCCCTTCTTCCGGACGTTTTTATGGTTGCTTCTCGCCTTGGACATGAAGGCATTCCCAAGCCCAGGTCCTGGAAAAACTTGAAAGAAAGTATAGCTGATATGCTCGGGCGGCCATTGTCGGCGCCCTGGCGCTCGCCCAGAATAAGGCAGGGAACAGTGATTCCGCCGCCCATCCAACTGAAAAGCATCTCAATGAAAAGAACATCCGCCCACGCGCTATTGAATATTTTTGCCGCCAACGCCATCGACCGCGTCTTCCTGGTTCCCGGGGAAAGCTACCTGGGCATCCTCGATGCGCTGGTCGACTTTCCCGGCATCGATACGGTAGTCTGCCGCCACGAAGGCGGCGCGGGATACATGGCCGTCGCGGACGGCCGCCTGACGGGCCGCCCCGGCGTCGTGATGGTCAGCCGCGGGCCGGGGGCCAGCAACGCCGCGATCGCCATACATACCGCGCAACAGGACGCCGTCCCGCTGATAGTGGTGATCGGCCAGATCCCTAAGCGGGATCTGCGCCGCGAAGCCTTCCAGGAAATCGACTACCAGAAAATGTTCGGCGCCATCGCCAAATGGGTCAGTGAACCGACCGACCCCGAGCAGCTCGCCGCAGCGGCTTTCAAGGCAATACGCATTGCAGCCAGCGGGACCCCTGGACCTGTCGTGCTGGTGGTGCCGGAAGACATTCAACAGCAGGAGACCGACCAGCCTGCCTGGAAGAATACTCCCGCCGTCCAGACGCTGCCGAATGAACATACGCTGGACGAAATACGCGACAGATTACGCCAGGCCAGCCGTCCCCTGGTCATCGCCGGCGGCATGTTTGAAAAGCCCGGGGGCCGGGAGGCGCTCCATATATTCGCCCAAGCATGGCAGCTTCCGGTGGCGGTCTCCTTTCGGCGCCATGATGTCTTTCCCGGCACGCACCCGCTATACGTCGGAGAATTAGGGTTGGCGAATTCGAAGGCGCAAATCGATGCATTCGCGGAAAGCGATTTCATCCTCGCGCTGGGGACCCGGCTGGGCGACATTCCAACGCAGGGCTATACTTTTCCGCAACTGCCGCGCCCCTCTCAGACGCTGCTGCATTGCTATCCCGACGACCATATAGTAGGCCTGCATTACGTTGCGGATTTCGGCCTGGTGTGCGAGCCGCGGGAACTTGTACAAGCGCTGTTGCCCGGCGCCGGCGATATTCAAGAATCGCGCGCCGCCTGGCTGCAGCGGCTGCGTCAAATCCATGCGGCGCATGTGAAATGGCCCTCGAATACGACTCGCGGCGGGGTCGACTTCAGCAAAGTCGTCCGCAGCGTTTCGGAGCATGCCCCCGAAGATGCCATCATCTGCCTGGATGCCGGCACATTCGCCGCGCCGGTGTACAGGCATTTCCCCTTTGCCGGCCGGCAGCGCCTGATGGCCCCGCTGTCGGGGGCCATGGGCTACGGCACGCCGGCAGCCATTGCCAGCGCCCTGCGCATGGCCAACAGCAAAACGATATGCATGGTCGGGGACGGCGGCTTTCTCATGACCGGCAACGAAATGATCGCCGCCGTCCAGCGCAAGCTGCCTGTCCTGTTCATACTTTCGAACAACGCCTGCTATGCATCGATCCGGATCAACCAGGAACAATGCTATCCCGGGCGGGTCAGCGGAACCTCGCTTTTCAATCCGGATTTCCATGCCCTGGCCCTGGCCTTCGGCATGAAGGCGGTGCTGGTCGAAAACGACGCGCAAATCGAGTCAGCCATTGAACAGGGGATAGCCGCAAGCGAACCCTTTTTCATCGAAGTACGCAGCGACCTCGCGTCGGTCCTGCCTGCGCAAACGGCACCAAAGGCCTAGACCCTGCGCCGCCGGCGGATCTCAGCCGCAGTCATTGCCGCTGACCGCCTGGCGCTTGCGCTGGACGTGATAAGGCGTCAGCACGGCATGGCACACCAGATCCAGGGTGGGCCGATAATCGCCCGCCTTGTCCTGGTACACCTTGGGCGTGAGGCTGCCCGACAAGGCCACCGAATCGCCGTCATCCATGGCCAGCAAGGCGGCCTGCGCCTTGTCGTCGAAAGCAATCACGCTGCATAAAAGCGTGTCGCCGTTGCCGGCCAGCACCTTCACCTTCGCGGTGGTGTAGGTGTCGCCCGTCTTCCCGGTGCCTTGCCTGGGCGCGCCGTAAAGCCGGCCCGCTATCAGAGCGTCTATCATTTGTCGTTCCCATCCATCAATAGCCAATCGAACCGGCGGTATCCGCCGGCAGCGCCTATTATGGGGGCATTTTCGCTCACGCGCCGCGGCCGGGCCGCTACCTGGCGTGCCTGGGATTCGGCAGCAGGAAGGCCGCGATGCCCAGCAAGGGCAGGAATGCGCAAACGTGATACACGAATTCGATGCTGGTCGCGTCGGCCAGCGCGCCCAGCGCCGCCGCGCCTATGCCGGCCATGCCGAACGCCAGGCCGAAGAACAGGCCGGATATCGTGCCGGTCTTGCCGGGCGCCAGTTCCTGGGCATAGACCAATATGGCGGAGAACGCCGACGCGATCACGATGCCGATGACAAAAACCAGAGCGATGGTCCAGAACAGATTGGCGTAGGGCAGCATCAGGGCGAACGGCGCCGCGCCCAGGATGGAGCCCAGGATCACGCGCTTGCGGCCAATGCGGTCGCCGACGGGGCCGCCCACGATAGTGCCCAGGGCTACGGCGAACAAAAAGACAAACAGGCAATACTGCGCGTCCTGTATGGACACGCCGAAGCGGTGCATCAGGTAGAAGGTCAGATAGCTGTTGAGGCCCGCAAGGTAAAAATACTTGGAGAAAACCAGGACCAGCAATATCGCCAGCGCGCGCACGACCTGCCGGCGCGTCAGCCCCGTGTCTGTCTTGGCCAGCGTGGAGCGCCCGCGCACGCTGTTGAGGTGGTATGAATACCAGCGGCTGACCTGGAACAGGATGAGCATGGCAAGCAAGGCCGCCAGGGAGAACCAGGCGACGCTGCCTTGCCCGAAGGGCACGATGATCAGGGCCGCCAGCAGAGGGCCGAGCGACGAGCCGAGATTTCCGCCCACCTGGAAGATGGATTGCGCCAAGCCGTGCTGGCCGGCCGAGGCCATGCGCGCCACGCGCGAGGACTCGGGGTGGAACACCGAAGAGCCCATGCCTATCAGCGATGCCGCGACGACCACGCTGGGAAAATTCCAGGCCTGCGACAACAGGAGCAGGCCCAGCAGGGTAAAGCCCATCCCCACCGGCAGGGAATATGGCTTGGGACGCTTGTCGGTGAAATGGCCGATCAGGGGCTGCAGCAGCGAAGACGAAAACTGGAAGGCCAGCGTAATCACGCCCACCTGCGCGAAGCTCAGATCGAAGCTGCCCTTCAAGACCGGATAGATCGCCAGCAGGACGGACTGCATCATGTCATTGAGCAGGTGCGCCACGCTGATGGCGCCCAGCACGCCATAGGCGACGCCGGAAGTTCGGGATGCTTTCAAGGCGGGCGCTGCTGTTCCATTCATTTCGAAGCTCTCGTCGGCCTTGCGGCGTGATGTGGTGCTTCAAATATAAAGAATACCGGCGTGACTGGCTTTATAATATGAGACAACCATCATTGAATTTCGGCCACGGCTGTAATGAGAAAAATCGACCAGCTGGAAAAAACCGATAGAGACGTCATCGCCCTGGAGTCGATCTACCCCGACGGGCATGTCGTCGCCACGCATACTCACCGGCGCGTGCAACTGCTGTACGCCGTCGCCGGCATCGTGCGGCTGGAAACGCAGTCCGGCACATGGGTCGTTCCACCCGGCTTCGCGATCTGGATTCCCGCCGGCATGCCGCATCAGCTGCGCACGATAAAGGTAAAAACGCACAGCTTGTATTTCCAGAGCGGCGCATTCATGCGCCCTCCGTCTGAGTGCCAGGTGATCGAAGTGCCGCCCTTGCTGAGGGAATTGATCAGCGCCGCCATAAAGGTGCCCCTGCTCTACCAGCAAGACTCGCGCGACGAGTCATTGATGAAGATGCTGCTGCAGGAGGCCCGCATCCAGCCTGCCGTTCCCCTGCACCTGCCCATGCCGCGCGATGCGCAGCTAGCGCAACTCTGCCACGCCTTCTTCGACGCGCCGACGCAGATGTCCACGCCAGCCGAATGGGCCGGGCAATTGCATATCAGCACGCGGACGTTCTACCGCCGCTTCCTGGCCAATACAGGCATGACCTTCATCGCATGGCGCCAGCAGGCCTGTGTTTTCGTCGCCCTGTCGCGCTTGTCGCTGGGCGAGAGCATAACCGGCATCGCGCTGGACATGGGGTACGAAAGCCCCTCCTCCTTTTCCACCATGTTCAAGAAATCGATGGGCGCCGCGCCGAGCCTGTATGCGCGCAAGGCCTCGATCTGAGGCCAGGCCCGCGCCAGGGCTAGAACCGGGCGGTTGCCGCTTGACGCCGGCACAGCCGATAAATATACTGATCGGTCTATATAGCATTGGCGTCGGGCTGGCGCTCCGGCGCACCGGCCCCACAGGGAAGCATTTGCATCATGGCCCGCCCCACCGAATCGGCGCCCTCCGCGCGCGAGCGCATCCTGTCCTGCGCATCCGCCCTTTTCTACCAGAAAGGCATCAATAACGTCGGCATCAACGAAATCATCGCCGGCAGCGACATTGCGCGCATGACGCTCTACCATCATTTCAAGTCCAAGGACGACATCGTGAGCGCCGTGCTGCAGCAAAGAATGGAGCAAAGGCAGGCGGGCCTGCTGGCCGCGATGCGCAGGCCGCGAACCGCCGGCAATAAAATCCTGGCGGCCTTCGATTACCTGGCCAGCATCATCGGCGCCAAGGATTTCCGCGGTTGCGCCTTCATCAACGCCACGGTCGAACTGGCCAATCCCGCCCATCCCGGCGCGACGCTGGCGGCGCTGCACAAGCGCTGGATGACTCTTCAATTCGAACAGGTGGCCCGCGAGGCGCATTGGCGCGATCCGGCACTGTTCGGCCTGCAGTGCCAGCTGCTGTGGGATGGCGCCGTCGCCGCGGCCCAGGTCATGCGCAGCGGCCAGCCGGCGCGCGCGGCGCGCCTTGCCGCCGCGGCATTGATCGCGGCGGCGCAGGCATGAAGGCCGCCCTCGCGCCCTGGGCGCTATCGGGCGGGGCGGCCGTCTCGGTGGGCTTTGCCCGCTTTGGCTATGCGCTCATCCTGCCGGCCATGAAAACCGATCTGCATTTGAATTACGCCCAGGCGGGCTGGCTGAATACCGCCAATTCCCTGGGCTACCTGCTGGGCGCCGTACTGGCTATCTATTTTGTCGCCAGGCTGGGCAATCGGGCGCTATTTGTCTGGGGCATAGCCCTGACCACGCTGTCCTTGCTGGCCAACGGCATGACGCATGATTTCCAGTGGCTGACCCTGTTCCGCTTCCTGGCGGGCCTGGGCGCCGCGGGGACGTTTATTTGCGGCGGCGTGCTGTCCGGCGTGCTGGGCGCGCGCGCCATCGTGATTTTCTTTAGCGGCGGCGGCATCGGCATGCTGCTGAGCGGCGCCGCGCTGCCATGGCTGTTCAGCCTCACCGGGGCCGCGGCGTGGCCAGTGGCGTGGCTGGCGATCGGCGCCATCTGCGTTCCCCTGGCCATCGCCGCCGCGCTTGCCGCGCGCGCCATTGCCGAGCCGTCCGTCCCGGGCACGCAGGCAAGCTGGCCATGGCGGCATTGCGCAGCCGAATTCATCGCGTATTTCTTTTTTGGCCTGGGCTACATCGCCTACATGACCTTCATGATCGCCTGGGTGAACCGCCATATCGGCGAATCGGCGCATCTGGCGGCCGCCACCAGCGTCATGTGGATCATCCTGGGAGCCATGACGCTGGCGGCGCCGCTGCTTTGGCGGCGCCTGTTCAGCGGGCGCCGCGACGGCCGCCCCATGGGCCTGGCCCTGCTCGTGCTGGCGCTGGGCGCCGCGCTGCCCTTGCTGCTTCCCAACCTGGCCGGCATCTGGCTTTCCGCCATGCTGGTCGGCGGCAGCGTATTCATGGTGCCTTCGGCCGTCACCGGCTTCGTCAAGGCCAATTTGCCCGCGCCGGCCTGGGGCGGCGCCCTGGCGGTGGCAACCAGCCTGTTCGCCATCGGCCAAACCATCGGGCCGGTGGCCTGCGGCTGGATCAGCGACCTGACCGGCTCGCTGTCGAGCGGGCTGGCCGCCTCGGCCGCGGTGTTGTTTCTGGCCGCGCTGCTGGCCTTGCAGCAGGAATCACTGCGGCACAAGGCCGCGCAGCCAGTCGCGCCTTGAAATGCATATCGCCCTCGTGCCCGCCGGCGACCGCGCGCCGCCGCATGGGCGCGGCCAGACCACCCCTAAGTCGAATAACGAGAATATAAAAATGTATTTTGATCGATGGGGAAAGCCAGTTAAATTGGGTTCTTTGCTTCAGCAAAGCGTTTATGCCCTCGTTTTTTCTTGATTATGTCCAGATTCCCTTCCTGAGAGACCATGCCGAAGACGTGCGGGCTTTCTACCGGAAGGTCATAGGCCTGTGCGAGATAAACACGGATCACGACCACAAGATCAGGTTCTCCCTGGGCAATGCCAATATTGCGCTGACGCCGGTCGACAGCGTCGAGGACACGGTCAGGGCGGACTATCTGGCGATCAAGACCCAGTCTTTTGACGCCATCTTCGAGCGCCTGACCGCCGCGGGTTACTTTCCGGTCTGCGCCCGGCGCTCGGCCACGGAACGAGTCATGTACATCAAGGATCCCAGCGGCAACCAGCTGGCCCTGCTGGACGCCTGAGCCGCATGAATTTCCAGCAACTGAAAGCCCTGCGCGAAGCCGTACGCTGCAATTTCAACCTGACCGAGGTGTCTGAAAGCCTGCATACCTCGCAACCTGGCGTCAGCAGGCAGATACGCGAGCTGGAAGACGAACTCGGCGTGGAAATATTCGTGCGCTCGGGCAAGCGCCTGACCGGCCTGACGCCGCCAGGGGAAGCCATCCTGCCCCTGGCCGAAAAAATCCTCCAGTACGCCGACAACATCCGTTATGCGGGCGCCGAGTTCGTCGACAGCAAGAAGGGCGAGCTCACCATCGCGGCCACGCACTCGCAGGCGCGCTATGCCTTGCCGCAAGTCATCAAGGAATTCCGCAAGCAATACCCCTCTGTCAGCCTGAACCTGCACCAGGGCTCTCCCCGCCAGGTCGCCGATATGCTGCTGCAAGGCGAGGCCGACCTGGGCGTGGCGACCGAAGTGCTGGCCAATTGCGCCGGCCTGGTGAACCTGCCCTGCTACCGCTGGAGCCACGCCGTCATCGTTCCTGCGCATCACCCCCTGGCCGCGCAACAGGCGCCGCTGAGCCTGGAGGACCTGGCCAGGCACCCTATCATCACGTATGGCCAGGGCTATACCGGCCGTTCGCATATCGACGAAGCCTTCGCCCGCGCCGGCATCAAGCCCGACATCATCATGACCGCCATGGATGCGGACGTCATCAAGACCTATGTCGAACTGGAGATGGGGGTGGGCATAGTGGCGTCTATCGCCTGGGACGGCGAACGCGACACCCGCCTGCATGGCATCGACGCCCGCCATCTGTTCGAGGTGAATCTGACCAGGCTGGCCATGCGCAGGGGAGCCTGGCTGCGCGGCTATGCCTACCACCTGATCGAAATGTTCGTGCCGACCCTGACGCGGGATGTCGTCGAAGCCGCCATGGGGAGCCGGGACGAGGACTAGCGCCACCTGCCCGCGGCGCAAAACGCATATCGATAGAAGAAAATCTGCGTTGATGCGCCGCCGCCCACACCGTAGCCTCAAGCTTTATCGACTTGATGACTTGAAGACCACAATGAGCCCTTCCCTCGCAAGCCCAACCTCCGCCGCTGAATACCTGACGCCATCCGGCCTGCGCGCCGCCCTGCGCGACGGGCAGGAAATCGCCGTGCTGGACGTGCGGGAAGCCGGCCGCATCGCCCGGCGCGGCATTCTGTATGGCGTGCCCGCCCCGCTGTGGCGGCTGGAAATTCTCGTGGACCGTCTTGTGCCGCGCCGCGATACACGCATCGTGCTGATCGACGACGACGAATCCCTGGCGCAGCCCGCCGCGGCCAAGCTGACCCGCCTCGGATGGAGCAATATCGCCGTCCTGGCCGGCGGGATCGACGCCTGGCAGGCCGCCGGCCTGGAAATCTTCACCGGCACCAACATACCCGGCAAAGCCTTCGGCGAAGTCATCGAACATCAAAAACATACGCCGTGGATAGACGCGGACGAACTGCAGGCCCGCATCGAGCGCGGCGACAATCTGGTCGTCGTCGACAGCCGCACACCCGAGGAATTCCGGAATTTCAGCCTGCCTTTCGCCCATAGCCTGCCGGGCGCGGAATTGGTCTATCGCATCGGCAATATCGCTCCCGATCCGGAAACGCTGGTCGTGGTCAATTGCGCGGGGCGCACCCGCAGCATAGTCGGCGCCCAGACCCTGATCGATGCCGGTATCCCGAACCCCGTCGTATCGCTCAAGAACGGCACCATGGCATGGCTGTTGTCAGGCCGCGAATTGGCCTACGGGCGCCCCGCGGCGCTTGCCGAGCCCGGCGGGCCGGCGCTGCTGGCCGCCCGCGGGCAGGCCGGCCGCGTGGCGCGCAAAGCCGGCGTCCGCCATATCAGCGACGAGGAGCTGCGGCGATTCGAAGCGGAACAGGAACAGACCACGCTGTATCGATTCGATATCCGCAGCCGCGAGGAATACCTGGCCGGGCACCTGCCGGGCTGGCGCTGGGCGCCGGGCGGGCAACTGGTGCAAGCCACGGACGAATACCTGGCGACGCGCCGCGCCCGCGTCGTCCTGGCCGACTGGGATGGCGTGCGCGCGCTGACGACCGCAGCATGGCTGGCGCAATTGGGCGCTGTGGAGGTTTTCCTGTATCAGCCCAGCCAGCCGTCCGTGCTGGAGACCGGCGCCGAGCCCATACGCACGCATCGCTACCGCCCGCCGGCGCCGCAAATTTCCGCCCAGGCGGCGCTGGCGCTGGCCCGGACCGGAAAAGCCGTGCTGTTCGACATCGAATACCGCGCCGCCTATGAACGGCGGCATGCCCAGGGCGCGCGTTTCTCCACTCCGGAGCGCTTGCCCGAATTCCTGCCCGAAAATCGCGACACCACCATCGTGCTGTTCAGCGCGGATGGCGTGCTGGCGCAGGCCGTCGCCGCCGAACTGGGCTGGCAGACCGGCCGCGACGCCAGGGCGGCGACCGGCGGCACCCATGCCTGGGCGGCTGCGGGGCTGCCCACCGGCAGCGGCGCCGACGGCGTGCTGACGGGCGACGACGACCGCAATATCAGCCCCTACAACTACGCCGACCAGCAAGCGCGCGATCAGGGCTTCCTGGATTATCTGGACTGGGAACTGGGCCTGGTGGCGCAACTGGACCGCGAGGGAAGCCCGGATATAAGGCTGATAGCCTGATCGCACAGGCCGGGGTTTTTTCGGGTCATTCCGCGAGCGCCACGGCCCGGCGGTTCCGGATGCCGGGCAGGATGGCAACAATGACAAGCGCGAGGGCCAGCGCCAGCAATGCCAACGACAGCGAGCGGGTGAAAAACACGCTGAAATCGCCCCCCGACACCATCAGCGTCCGGCGGAAGCTGGCTTCCAGCATGGGGCCGAGCACAAAACCCAGCAACAACGGCACCGGCGACAGCGCCAGCTTGACCAGGCCATAGCCGAATACCCCGAACGCGGCCAGCAGATAGACGTCGAATATCGAGCCGCGCACCGAAAATGCGCCCACCGAGCAGAAAACCAGGATAGCCGGAAACAGAAAACGGTAGGGGACGCTCAACAGCTTGACCCAGACGCCCACCAGCGGCAGATTCAATACCAGCAGCATCAAGTTTCCGATCCACATCGAAGCGATCAGGCCCCAGAAGATCTCCGGATGGCTGGAGATGACTTGCGGACCGGGCTGGATATTGTGAATGACCATCGCTCCCAGCATCAGCGCCATCGTCGGACTGCCTGGAATGCCCAGGGTCAGCAAGGAGACGAAATTGGTCTGGGCCGCCGCGTTATTGGCCGACTCCGGTCCCGCCACGCCTTCTATCGCGCCGGAGCCCATTTCATGCGCATGCCGGGAAAATTTCTTCTCCAGGGTGTAAGCGGCGAACGAGGCGATGGTGACCCCCGCGCCGGGCAGCACGCCGAGCAGCGAGCCGATCGCGGTGCCCCGGGCGATGGCGGGCGCCATGCGCCGCAACTCGATGCGGCTGGGCCATAAGCCCGATACTTTCGCCAGCGCCACCGGGCTCTGCGAAGCTTTCCGTGTTTCAAGATTGGCGGCGATTTCGGCGATGCCGAACACCCCCATGGCCAGGGCCGTCATTTCTATCCCGTCCATCAAGTCCGCCGCCCCGGCGGCGAAGCGGACCGCTCCGGAATTGATGTCGGTGCCGACCAGGCTCAACAGCAGTCCGATCACCATGAGGCCCAGCGACTTGTCGATGGAGTCGGGCGACAGGGCGATGGAACCCACCAGGCCCAGCAGCATCAGGGAAAAATATTCCGCGGGGCCGAAGCGGAACGCGACCTCCGTCAGGGGTATGGCCAGCCCCGCCAGCAAGAGTATGCCCACGCTGCCCGCGACGAATGAGCCTATCGCCGCGGCAGCCAATGCGGCGCCCGCGCGGCCCTTGCGGGCCATGGCGTGCCCGTCGATCACCGTCACCGCCGATGAGGACTCGCCCGGCAGCTTCAACAGGATGGCTGTGGTGGAGCCGCCGTACTGGGCGCCATAATAGATGCTGGCCAGCATGATCAAAGCCGCCGTCGGCGGCAAGCCATAGGTGACGGGCAACAGCATTGCGATGGTAGGCACCGGCCCCAGGCCCGGCAGGATGCCGATCAGCGTGCCCACCAGGCAGCCGATCAGCGCATAGCTCAGGCTTTGCCAGGAAAGCGCCACCGAAAATCCCAGGGCCAGATTGTCGAGCCATTCCATAAAAATCCGATACGAAAATTAACCGGCGGCCCAGCTGGGCCATACCGGAAGGGGAAGATCGAGGCCGTACACAAACACGCCCAGATTCAGGGCGGCCAGCACTACCGCGTTGAGCAGCGCGCCGCGCCAGGTGAATTCGCGGCTGGCCAGGCTGGACAGCATCACCAGGAGCAGCAAGGCGAGCACCAGGCCCAGCGGCTTCAATGCCGCGCCGAACAGCGCGACCGAACCCACCGTCCACAAAAGCAGGCGCCAATCCCATGGCGCCAGCGCCGCCGCGCCCGCATTCGGACGCAGCGTCCGGAGGACTATCGTCGCCCCCAGCAGGACCAGCACGATGCCCAGCCAGAAAGGGAAATAGCCAGGCCCCATGTGATCCGGCGTACCCATCTCGTATTGGGCCGACGCGAAGGAAAACGCGGCGCCTGTCGCGATGTAGACCAGGCCGACCGCGAAATCCCTGGGACTGCGTATGCGTATCGCCATATCCCCGCCGTCAGAGAGTGATGCCGGCGTCCGCGGCGATTTTTTTATAAATCCCGATATCGCGGATTATGGTGTCATTGACTTCCTGCGGCGTGCTCGCGGCGATCTTGAAGCCCAGCCCTTCAAGCTGCGACGCAACCTTGTCCTGGCGCAGGACGGATACCGTATCGCGATGGATCTTGTCCACGATGGCTTGCGGCGTGCCGGCGGGCGCGACTATGCCCTGCCAGCTTTCGATCGCATAGCCATCCAGGCCCAGTTCCTGCAAGGTGGGCACTTCCGGCAATGCGTCGGAGCGGTAGGAGGTGGTCACGGCGAGCGCCACCAGCTTGCCCGCGCGCACATTCTGCGTCGCCGCAGCCAAAGTAATCAGGGTGGAATCGATATGGCCGCCGAGCACGTCCAGCATCGCGGGGCCTCCCCCCGGATAAGGAATGTTGTTGAGGCGGATGCCCACGCGCTGCCCCAGCAGTTCCACGGCCAGATGCTGCAGGCTGCCTAGACCACTGGGCAGGCCGAGCGTCACTTTGTTCGGCCTGCTTTTGGCGAGCGCGACAAACTCCTGGAAGGTCTTTATGCCTGAAGACGCGCCGACGGCCAGCAGCTGCGGGTTGACGACCGCTTTGGTGATGCCGGTGAAATCTTTCGTCGGGTCGTAGGATAGCAGCTTACCCTGCACCGCGCCCAGGGACAGGGAATCGCCGCCCAGCAACAAGGTGTAGCCGTCAGGAACTGAACGCGCCACGTGGCCGTTGCCTATCGCGCTGCTGGCGCCAGGCAGGTTCTCCACCACGACCGTGTGCCCCCACAGTTCGGACAAGCGCTGCGCCAGGGTGCGCGCCAGCTTGTCCGAACTGCCGCCGGCCGCGACCGGCACGACCAGCCGGACATTCCGGACGGGAAACGATGGCGGCGGATCGCCGGCGGCCGCCCTGGCGGCCAGGGCCGGCGCGAACAGTCCCGCCAGACCCGCCTGTAACAAGATACGCCGCTTCATCGTTGGCTCCATGAATCAATTTCCTGCCGGCTGGCCGCGGCCAGCGCCTGGTCCAGGTCCGCGATCAGGTCATCGGGATCTTCCAGCCCGATGTGCAGGCGCACCACCGGACGGGTGCCTTGCCAGTAGCTATGTTCGGCGAGCCGGCCGGGGGCCGCCGCAAGCACCAGGCTCTCGTAGCCGCCCCATGAAGCGCCGATGCCGAACAAGGTCAAGGCGTTGATGAAGGCGTCGGCCGCCGCGGCGCCGAAACGCGAAAACTCGATGGACAACAGTCCATTCGCGCCGCTGAAATCCCTGCGCCACAAGGCATGCCCGGGATCCTCGGGCAATGCCGGATGGAACACCTTGGCGACTTCCGCATGGGCCTGCAGATGCCGCGCCACGGCCAGGGCATTGCGCCCGTGCTGGGCCAGGCGCACAGGCAAAGAGCGCAGACCGCGCAAGGCGAGGTAGGCATCGTCCGCGCTGACGGCCAGCCCCAGCGTATCGTAAGCCAGCGCAAGGCTTTCCGCGCGGCTCGCATCGGCGACGACGATAGCCCCCATCATCAAGTCCGAGTGCCCGCCTATATACTTGGTGGCGGCATGCACGGACACATGCGCGCCCAGCTGCAGCGGATGATAGAGGTAGCCGGCGCCCCACGTATTGTCGGCCACTACGGTCAGGCCCAGGGCGCGGCCCGCCGCGGCCAGCGCCGGCAGGTCCAGCACCTCGAACAGCAGCGAGCTGGGCGACTCGAGATACAGCAGGCGGGTATTGGGACGCGCCAAGGTGGAGATATCGTCGCGGGCCGGCGAAAAATAGGTCAGCGTGATGTTCAGGCGTTCAAGCAGCCGGGCCTCGATCCGCCGCAGCGGCGAATAGACGCTGTCAGCCACCAGCGCATGTTCGCCGGGCGACAGCAGCGCCAGGAGTGTCGTGGCGATCGCGCTCAGGCCGGACGGGGTCAGGAATGTGCGATGCCCGCCTTCCAGCGTATTGAACGCCTGTTCCAGCGCGCGGTGCGTGTCGGTGCCGTGCCGGCCATAAGACGCGACCTCTTCGCCGTTGTCGCGCCGCTCATGCAGCTCGCGCTGGACCTGCGTAGATTGGTAGCGCACGGTGCTGGTGCGCACCACCGGCACATTCACGGGCGCGGTGCCCTGGAAGAAATCGGGTTTGCCGGCCTGCAGCAGGCGTGTGTCGTAATGATGGTTCATGGCTCGCCAGGCAGCGCTTGCGCGCCGCCAATAAAGGGATGGTGTTCAGGCGGTCGCCACAATAGAGGGCGAAAAATGGACCTTGTTGTAATGCACGATCTTTCCGGTATCCGGATCGATGCCGATGCGCCCGCTCAGCGTTTCCAGCGGCCTGCCATAAAGGTGGAAGTGCAGGATGGGCTGATCGCCCTGGACGTGTATGCTGTGAATGTCGTCGCCCAGGAACTGGATGGAGGTGCCCGGGGCGACGCTCACCTCCCGTTCCAGGGCCAGGCTGGCGTATTCCGGCTTGCTGCCGTCATCGACCCGCGCATATACGCGGTTGAGTTCGACGCCGCGCACCGCCACGATCACCGCCCATGTCGTATGGTTGTGCGGCACGGTATTCTTGCCGGGATTGAGGGAATTCAGATACAGCGTCGCGCCGTCGCCGGCCTGGCGATACAGCTCATAACGCGATGAAGCGTCGGCGCCGCCGCCAGCCGGCGCGGGAAAATCCGCGAACGAAAACAATTCCTCGCGATCGGCCAGCGCGGCAAGCGCCGTGGCGATCCGGGCCAGCGATGCCCGGGTAATCCCCTGCGCCGCTTGGATCCCCAGTATCTGGTCTATGGTTTCGGTAATGGCCAATTGGCGAGTGGCAGCAAGACTCATGGAATGCTCCTGATAAAAGATGAACCGCAACAAACGTTAGACGGCGAACAGCTTCAGACGCAGGGCCTGTTGCCGGTCGTAGGGATGGAGCGGGGCCGAGGCCTCGCCCTTGCCGGGATTGTTCAGCGCCCGCGCCAGGAACGCGCGCGTGCGGTCGCTGGCCGGCGAGCGGAACAGTTGGCGGGCCGGACCGTGCTCGACGATGCGCCCGGCCTCGGTGAAATACACTTCGTCGCTGATTTCCTCGGCGAACTGCATTTCATGAGTCACCAGCACGCAGGTCATGCCCTCGTCGACCAATTCGCGGATGACTGTGAGCACTTCGCCCACGGTTTCGGGATCCAGCGCCGAAGTGACCTCGTCGAACAGTATCAATTCCGGGTGCATGGCCAGGGCGCGGGCGATCGCAACCCGCTGCTGCTGGCCTCCCGAGAGTTCCCCGGGATAGGCGTGGATCTTGTCTTCCAGGCGCACGCGCTGCAGCAGCCGGCGCGCATCCGATTCCGCCCCGGCGCGATCGCGGCCCAATACGCGCAGCGGAGCGACCACCAGATTCTGCAGCACCGTCAAGTGCGGAAAGAGGTTGTATTGCTGGAAGACGAAACCGACCCGCTTGCGCAGTTCGATTCTTTCCGGCTCGGCGCGCAGCAGGTCCACGCGCGTGCCGCTGACGGTAATGGCGCCGCCCTGCGGAGTCAGCAAGCCGGTCAGGCAGCGCAGAATGGTGGACTTCCCGGAACCGGATGGACCGATGATGGAAACGGCCCTCCCCCGCCCGACGTCGAGGTCTATTCCCTTGAGGACCTCATTGCTGCCGAAGGACAGGTGGACATTGCGCAGGCTGACCTGTGGGATATCGGGCGCCCCTGCGACGGCGGAATCAAGCGTGGCCATAAGAGCGCTCCAGTATTTGCGTCAAGCGCGAAATGGGGTAGCAGTAAAGAAAGAACACCAGCAGCACCGTCAGGTAGATCAGCACCGTGAACTCGCTGCGGCTGACCGTATTGCTGGCCAGTTGGGCCATGTCCAGCAAGTCGTGCGTGCCCACCAGCGAGGCCAGCGCCGTTCCCATCGTGACGATGGCGTACAGGTTCATCCAGGGCGGCAGCATGCGCCGCAAGCACTGCGGCACGATGATCCAGCGCAGAATCTGGCCGCGCGTCATGGCCAGCGAGCGGGCCGCTTCCCATTGCGTGCTGGGGATGCCCGCCAGCGCGCCGCGGAAGATCTCCGCGACGTTGGCGCTGGCAGGCAGCGCCAGGCCCAGGGTCACTTTCAGCCAGTCCGGAAAAGGCACGGTCCACGGGCCCACGGCGATCTCGAAGGGGAAGACATAAGTGGCGAAATAGATCAGCACCAGCCATGGCGCGTTCCTGAAGAACTGCACGTACACATGGGCCGCCGCCCTCAGGCAGCGGGCAGTCGACACGCCGAGCGCGCCTATCATCAAACCGCCTATCGTACCCAGGGCGATGGCCAGGACGCTGATCGCGATATTCAGCCCGAACCCGCTGGCGAGCGCCGGCGCCCACAATAGCAGGGACCGGCGCGTTTCGATCGACAATGCCGACCAGCCCAGGGCCAGGAGCGCGGCCAGGCAGGCCCAGAAGACCAGGCGCCTGACGATGGCAGACCCCGGCGCCCGCGCGGGCAGCGCCAGGATGTTCTGGTCACTGGCCATAGCCGGGCATCCTCAAGCGCTCTTCCAGCCAGCGGCCCGTTTGATTGACGGCGAAAGTGAGCGCGCCGAAGAACAGCAGGATCAGGATCATGAGTTCGAGCACATTGTCGCGATTGGTCCAGATCATGATGGACGCGTAAGTGATGTCGCCCACCGCGACCGCGGAGGCGACCGCGGATCCTTTGACGAGGTCTATCAGGTTGTTGACCAGCGACGGCAGGGCGAAACGCAGCGCCAGCGGCAGCTCGACCCGCCACAATAAATCGTGCCGGCTGAAGCCCAGCGACCGCGCCGCATCCAGGGTCGCCGCCGGGACCGCCTCGATGCCCGCCCGCAGCGCCTCGGCGTGAAAGACTCCCTTGTGCACGGACAGCACGACCACCACCCACAGGAACGGGCTCAAGGGATTGTCGATGCCATATTCCTTCAATGCCTGGGTGACGAGCATATTGAAGACCAGAAAGGCGCAATACAGCTGCACCAGGGTGGGCGTGTTGCGCAGCACCTCCACCAAGGCCCGCGCCGGCGCCCGCAGCCAGCGGCCCCGGGTCAGCATGGCGGCCACCACCACGCCCACCAGCAGGCTGCCGGCCATGGACAGCACGGCGATCACTACCGTCGTCGCGGCGCCCTCGACAAAAATATTGCGGTCATAGGCATCGAGCAGAAAACTGTAGTCGAGGCCCAGACGCGCGCCCAGCGCCAGCGCGCCATTCAGGAACATATCTATCATGGAAGACTGTCTCTCCGGCGCTCAGGAGCCGTTCTTGAATTTTTCATGCAACTCCACCAAAGCGGGCGACGGCGGCAGGATATTGTTGCTTTTCTCGGTCTCGATCAGCCATCCCCTGCGATGCCAGCCCTGCACAATCTGGTCGATGGCCTTGACCGTGTCGTCCTCGCCTTTGCGCGCCCAGATGACCGAGGGAGACGGGATCAGTTCGTTCGGCAAGGCGCTGTAATCCTTCCACTCGGCGTTGTCGCGCAGCAGGGGATTGATCAGGATGCCGTCGTGGACGGCCGCCACGCAGTTATTGCCGCGCAGGGCCAGCAGCGACTCCGACGAGCCTTTGAACCCCTTGGGAATTGCGCCATACTCGGTGGCCAGCGGGCGCGCGTAATTGCTGCCCTGCGACAGGCACACTGGCTTGCCGCGCAAGTCTTCCCATTTGCTGATGCCGCTGTCCTTGCGGAACAGCGCGGTGCCGCCCACCCAGTAATAAGAGGTGGGGACATGGTTCAGGATTTCGCTGCGCTCTTTGGTCAGCTCCATGTTGGCGATCAGGATGTCGACTTTCCCGGTCTGCAGGAACTGTACCCGCGTGGAAGGCTGCACCTCCACGACTTCCAGCGCCACGCCCAGTTCCTTGGCGATCTGCGCCGCCAGATCCACGTTGAACCCCTGGTACTTGCGGGTCGCCGGATCCACTCTGCCGAAATGGCTGCCGTTGACGGTCACGCCGACGATCAGGGCGCCGCGCTCCTTGACCTTGTTCAGCGTGGCATCCGCAAGCGCGGGCAGGGACAGCAGCGCGGCCGCGCCGAATAAAGCCAGCCGGCCGAGATAATATTTAACAGGCATTTTCATGTCGAATCTTCCATACAGTGATGACGGAGGGCCTCTTGCGCCACGGCTCGCAAGGACAGGCCCGGGATTTTCTAGCGGGCGCGGGAATATTTGTCGTGAAGCTCGACCAGCGCCTGGGCCTTGGGCTCGATATGGTATTTGGCTTCAGTCGCGATCAAGAAACCATTGCGGTGCCACTCCTGGATCACCGCATCGACCGCCGCGATCGTGTCGCTGTCTTCCCTGCGCGCCGCGGCCACCCAGGCCGACGGATCGATCTGGGTGATGGGCGCGTGATAATCGCTCCAGGCGGGGTCCTTGCCGGAAAGCTGCGGACTCAGCGCCGAACTGGCGTGCACCGCGGCGACACACGTGCCTCCGCGCAGCGCCAGGACGGATTCGGCGATGGTCCGGTAGCCCTTGACCACAATTCCATAATCGACCGTCAAGGGCCTTGCGAATGAACTGCCCTGGGACATGCATACCGGCTTGCCGCGCAGGTCCTCGAGCTCATGAATGCCGCTGTCCTTGCGCGTCAAGGCAACGCCGCCGGTATGGTAGTAGGGCGTGGGGACCAGGCCCAGCAGCCTGCTGCGCTCTTCGGTCCACACCAGGCTGGACATCAGCAAATCGACTTTGCCCGACTGCAGGAATTGGATGCGGTTAGGCGTAGCCACCGGGACAATGTCCAGGTCCACGCCCAGCCTGCGGGCCAGGTCCCTGGCCAGGTCGACCTGATAGCCTATGGGTTCCTGCGTGGCGGGATCCAATGTGCCGAATGCTTCGCCCGTCAGGCCAATGCCCACGGCGATCTTGTGGCGCTGCTTGATGCGGTCCAGGGTGGGGTCCGCCAGCGCTGCGTGCATGAAAGACAGGCTTGCAATGCCGGCGGCCAGCATTGCGGCGGGGAGATTGCTTTTTTTCCAGGACATGGAGGAACAAGGCCGAAAGAGTGAATCGGACTACTCTACAGGCGGCCGCCGTTTTTTCTAAGGAAGAAAAACGCCTGTGCTTATGAGTTATTTTTTTCATATCCATAGCCGGAAATATTCGTTAAGAAAGCCATCCTGTTTGCGTAGGCTCACTGCTTTGATATTGAGAATGGAGCATCATGAGTGATCTCGCACGCCTGGCCACGCCCGTCGTCAGCGAAGTGGATTTCGACGCCGAGGGCAAGTTCCATGGCTTCTTGCGCATACCCCATTCAGTGCACCGCTCCGCATACGGCTGGCTGCCCTTCCCCGTCGCATCCATCAGGCGGGGCAGCGGACCTACCGTGGTGATCATGGCGGGCAACCACGGCGATGAATATGAAGGGCAGATCATCGTCTCGCGGCTCATGCGCGAAATCGAACCCGACATGCTGAACGGGCAATTGATACTGTTGCCCATGGCCAATTACCCGGCCGCCCTGGCCGGGCTGCGCACATCGCCGCTGGATGACGGCAATCTGAACCGCAGCTTTCCCGGCGACCCCTCCGGCGGGCCGACCAATGTCATCGCGCACTATATCGAGAACGCGCTGGCGCCCCGCAGCGATCTGATCGTCGATCTGCACTCGGGCGGCAGCTCCCTGCTTTATCACGGCTCCACGCTGATGACGGCGGAGCCCCGCGACGAAGCGGAAGCCCTGCGCATATTCCGCTGGATAAAGGCCTTCGGGCTGGATCGGGCCTGCCTGCGGGCCGCGCCCAATCCGGTAACCATAGGCGCGGCCGCGCGGCGCCAGGGCTCCGTGGCATTTCTGGCGGAACTGGGCGGAGCCGGCATGGTCACGCCGGCCGTGCTGCAATCCGCCTGGCAAAGCGTGAACAGCCTGCTGGCGGAAGTGGGCGTGCTCCGCGCCGGCCCGCTGGCCGGGTCGGGCGGGCCGCCCGCGCTCACACGGCTGATGCGTATCGATGGCGATTCGCATCATGTCTATGCGCTCGGCGACGGCATCTTCGAACCGCTGGTGGAGCTGGGAGCGTCAGTGGCCGCGGGACAGGCGGCCGCCCTGCTCCACGACCCCGAAAACCCGCAGCGCGAGCCGGCCGCCTATTATTTCGCGGGCGCGGGGCAGGTCATCTGCAAACGTGTGCCGGCGCGGGCGCGGCGCGGGGACTGCCTTTTCCAGCTCGCCCACGCCCGCCCCGGACCGCAGCTCGATTGATCCCTCATCCGGGCCCGCTCCCCGGCCTCTTCCAACACTCTCCATCCAAAGGAATCCACCATGAGCATTCAAGCCATCAACGTACGCAACCAGTTCCGCGGCGTCATCAAGGAAATCGTCGAGGGCCCCGTCGTATCGGAAGTCGATGTGGAAACGGCGGGCGGCATCATCACTTCCGTTATCACCACCAGATCGGTCAAAGAGCTGGGATTGGCCCCCGGGCGCGAAGTCGTGGCCCTGATCAAGTCCACTGAAGTCTCGATCGCGACGCTGCAAGGACCGGGCAATGACAGGCGCGATTGATGCAGCCGTTCTTGCGGCCTGGCTGGCCGACGGCAAGGAAATTGCCTTGCTGGACGTGCGCGAGCATGGCCAGTATGGCGAAGGCCATCCCTTCTTTGCCGTCAATGCCCCCTATAGCCGCCTGGAACTCGACATAGCGGCCCGCGTGCCGCGCCTGAATACACGCATCGTCCTGCTGGACGACAATGACGGCCTGGCCATGCGCGCGCAACGACGCCTGCGGGATTCGGGCTACACCAATGCCGCTGTGCTCGAGAATGGCGCGCCGGGCTGGCGGGCGGCGGGCCACACGCTTTTCCAGGGGGTCAACCTGCCGTCGAAGACATTCGGCGAGTTCATCGAGCAAAGCAGCCACACGCCGTCCATCTCGGCGCAGGAATTTTTCCGCCGCCGCGGCGCCGGCGAGCCCTTCGTCCTGGTCGACGGGCGCACCCTCGAAGAGCACGGCAGAATGACCATACCCGGCGCCACGCCCGTGCCCAATGGCGAGCTGGCCGCGCGCATCGATGCCTTGCTGCCCGACGCCGGCACGACTATTGTCGTGCACTGCGCCGGCCGCACGCGCAGCATCATCGGCGCCCAAACCCTGATCGAACTCGGCGTGCCTAATCCCGTGCTCGCCCTGGAGGACGGAACCCAGGGCTGGCGCCTGGCCGGATTCGATCTCGAACACGGCAGCCGGCGGACACTGCCCGCGCTCACCCGGGGCGACGGCCGGGAGCTTGCCGCCAGGCGCGTCGAAGGCCTGGCCGCGCGCTGGCGGGTCGCTACGCTAGGCGCATCGCAGGCCCAGCAATGGCTGGACGAGCAAGACCGCAACACCTATGTATTCGACATCCGGACGCATGAAGAATACGCGGCGGGCAGCCTGGCCGGCGCCATTCATGTTCCCGGCGGCCAACTGATACAGGCTGCGGATCTGCATGTCTGGGTGCGCAACAGCCGTATATTGCTCCTGGATGACGGCGATGGCCGCGCCGTGGTCATCGCGCATTGGCTCAAGCGCCTGGGATTCGAAGCCGCCGCCGTGCAGGAGGGGCTGCGGGCCGGCCTCGCCATTACACGAGCGGCCGGCCCGCAATTGCCCGGCCTGCAGGAATTGCAGCTCCATGATTTGCGGCGCCGCCTTGAAGCGCAGCCCGCGCTGCTGGATCTGCGCCCCAGCCAGGAATTTCGCCGCGGCCATGATCCCAGCGCGGCATGGGCCATACGGCCGCGCCTGGACCGCGCGCTCACGCCCGACGCGCGGTCCGTCGTCCTGATTGCCGACGATGCCGGCGCCGCCCGGGCAGCCGCCATCGACCTGCGCGAGAATGCCATTCCAGAACTGGCATGGACGCGCTGGTCGACCTGGCGGCAGCTCGGGCGGCCCGAGGTATCGTCCTCTTCGGAACCCGCCGACGCCGAAGCGATCGATTTCCTGTTTTTCACCCATGACAGGCATGAGGGCAACCTGGAGGCTGCGCGGCGCTACCTGGAATGGGAAACAGGCTTGCTGGACCAATGCTCCGCGGGCGAACTGGCGGCATTCGAAGCCGCTTCCGGGCCTGCCGCCCGCCGCTGAATCCGGGGCATTGCGCACAGCCCAGCTGTGCGTTTTCGAGTTCTCGAAATAGCCAGGGGCAAGGCTGCCCCTGGCTATTTATCGCCCGCCAGATACACATCCGCGAGATTCGATTCCACGCCATCCGCGGTCAGGGAGTGGTCGCGCACACGCTTGTTCGCGATGGTGATGAATTCCGGCTGGTAGAGGTTCAGATCGGGAATCTCGTTTGCCACGATCTGCTGGAATTCCTTGAACAAGGCAATGCGTTTGTCCGCGTCATTCTCGACCGCCGCATCTTCGAGCAACTGATCCACCTTCGGATTTGCATAGTGCGTGCCGTTAGAGAAGGGAACGCCTTTAATGAAATTCTTCGACCAGTACAAACGCTGCACGCCCACCGTCGGGTCGAACAGATTGCTCGCTCCGTTCGTCGTGAACGCGAAATCCCTATCGGTATAGATGCGCTTGATGAAAGCAGCCGCGTCCTGCGATCGCACGCTTACATTGATGCCGATTCGCCGCAGCGCCGAGCGCAGGTAGTCGGCAAGACGCGGGCCATCCTGTCCGATGGGATTGAAATCGAGCACCACGGCGAACCGCGTCCCCTGCCCATTGCGCGGGTAGCCCGCTTCGTCCAATAGCTCATTGGCTTTTTTGACATCGTACGGATACGGCGTGGGCGCCGGATCGTGATAGGAAGCCAGCCCGGGCGCAATGGGAGAATAGCTGACACTGCCATAGCCGTAGTTGACGGTTTTGACTATCACGTTGCGATCGATGGCGTGCGCTACGGCCTGGCGCACTTTGGCATTTTTGAAGTATTGATTGTCCAGATTGAATTCAAGGCGGGTGACGTTGTACGAATAGCTGTTGCCCTTGGTCTCGAATGCCAGCGTGGGCACGTCCTGCAATCGTTTCAGGTCGGACAGCGGCACCGGCGTGCGATAGCCCAGATCGACCGCGCCGCTTTCGAACGCAATGGCAGCGCCTGCAGGGTCGCTTATGAACCGCACGATCAAGCGGTCGATGTAGGGTTTGGGCTGGTCCCAGTATTGCGCGTTGCGCTCGTAAACAATGTGACTGCCCCGCACCCACTCCTTGAACTTGAATGGCCCGGTGCCGATGGGCGCATTGCCATTCGGGTTGCCCAGCGCGTCGGTGCCCTCATATATGTGCTTGGGCACGATAGGCGTTTCAGTGGCCACGAATGCCTTGATCAAGTAAGGGGCTGGCTTGGAAAGCCGCAAGATCACCGTATACGGGTCAGGCGTTTCAACCGCGGTTACGTTGGCGAAAGTGCTTCGGCCGCGCGGGTGTACCGTCTTGGCCAGGCCTATCGAAAAAGCGACGTCTTCGGCTGTGAACGCTTTGCCGTCGTGCCACTTGACCCCCTGGCGCAGCTTGAATGTATACGTTTTTCCATCCGGTGCCACTTCCCATGCCGTTGCCAACTGTGGCTGGGGGCTGAGATCGTAGCCGTATTTGAGCAAGCCTTCGGTTACCTTGGCGCTAACGCTCAACGACGGCGTCGCGGTGTTGGCGACCGACACCAGCGTAGTCGGTTCGCCCGTCAGCAAAAGCGTCAGCGTCCCTCCTTGCGGGGGTGTCGACGCCATCGCCGCCGATACGGCAAGGAATAGGCCCGCGCCTATTGCCCGGCCCATCATTTTATGAAAATGGATGAAAGAAATCATACGGAGGCACTCTCCAGGTCATTGGTTGGAACATCGGATGAATCTTCGGCGCCGGCGGCCCCGTAGCTTGCAGCGCCCGCCGCGCTGACCAGCCCTTTATTCCGGTCGCTGGCCAGGCGCAGCGGGTCCCGCAGGGCCGGGCTGCCGAGGCCTCCCCCGCCGGGCGTCTGGACGATCAGGTAGTCCCCGGCGGGGACTACCTGGCGGCCTTTGCCTTTCAGAACCGCGCCCGAGCCCAGAAGCAAGTTCCCGGGCGCTCCGGGACCACCCCCCAGGGCGCCGCGCGCGGGAAAGCGGATACGGTCGAACGCGGCGGCCACGATCATTGCGGCCGAAGGGTCGGCGTGCCGGACTTCGATGGTCTGGCCCAGCCCGCCGCGCAGCTCGCCGATGCCGCCAGAATCCGTACGGAATTCCTTGCGCAGAAAAAGCAGGGGGCTGAGGGTTTCGAGAACCTCCAGGGAAACATTGCGCACCCCGCTCGGGCAGGAAGTGGTGGAAAGCCCATCCTTGCGGGGGCGGGCTCCCGTGCCGCCAGTCGAAAAGCTCGTGACATTGAATCGCGGCCCCCGCAGCAGATCCCGGTTGGGACCGTCGGCGATGGGTGTCCCGCCAACTAAATGAATATTCCACAAGGAAGACGACCCTTCCGCCGGCACGCGGTCAGGCCGCGCCTGGCGCAGCGCCCCGAACATGACGTCCGGCAGCATTTGCCCGATAACGTGGCGCGCCGTCACTGGCGACGGATGCAAGGCATGCACGATGCTGCCCTCCGGAGCCCGGATACTGATGGGGTCCAGCGAGCCTGCGTTGTTGGGAATATCCTGGCCTATCAGGCAGCGGATACCGAATGATGTGTAAGCGTCGGTATAAGCCTTGGGCACATTGATGCCGCGCGCCACCGAAGGCGAGGTGCCTGCGAAATCGACATCTATGCCCTCCGCCCCGATGCTTACCGATGCCCGCAATTCAATGGGTTCGTCGTATCCGTCTATCACCATGCTGCTAGAGTATGTGCCGTGGCGCCACTCTTTCAGAGCCTGCACCATCGCGGCCGCAGAGCGTTCGATAATGAAACCGCCCAGGTCCTCCAGCGAGGCCAGGCTGAATTCATCAAGCATGGTGAGCAAACGTCGGCCGCCGACTTCGTTGCAGGCCACCAGGGCGAAAAGATCGCCTTCCACCTGTTCCGGCTCGCGCACGTTCGCCCGCACGATGGCCAGCACCCCGGCATCGACCTCGCCTTGGCGGATGAAGCGCAGGATCGGCAGGAACAGCCCCTCGTGATAGATTTCCAGCCCATCCGAACTGGACCCTATGCCGCCCACATCGACGACATGCAGCGTCGATGCAAACAGCGCGAGGACGCGGCCCTGCACCACAACCGGCGTGACCATCGTCATATCGAACAGATGGCCTGTCGCCTTCCATGGATCGTTGGTCAGGTAGACATCGCCGCCCTTCATGCCGCTGGCCGGGAAGGCGTCAAGAAAATGCTTGACCGACTCGGCCATCGAATTGACATGGCCCGGAGTGCCGGTAACCGCCTGGGCTATCATCCTGCCATCCGGCAGGAAAATGCCGGCGGACAAATCGCCCGCCTCGCGGGTCGACGTGCCGAATGCCGTTCGCATCAATACTTGCGCCTGCTCCTCTACCACCGAGAGCAGGCGGGTCCACATGACCTGCTTGCGCAGGAATTCGTGACTCGAAACAAGTGGATTGCTCATGACAGTTCCTGAAAAAAATAATAGCTATGGAGTGAAAGAGACCATTGCCGCGCCGGCCAGCCTAGGCAAAATGACATGCCACGTATTGGTTTTCAGCGACCGGGCGCAGCGCAGGACTCTCCCACGCGCAGCGTTCGGCAGCCTGCGGACACCGCGATAGAAAACGGCATCCCTGCGGCTGCTCCGCAACGCTTTGCAAATCGCCCTTGATGCTGGTCCCGAGCCTGCGCCTCGCCAGGTCGGTGCTCGGGACGGCTTCGATCAGGGCGCGGGTATAGGGGTGGCAGGGTTCGCGCCACAACACATGGACGTCTGCGCTTTCCACAACACGCCCGAGATACATCACCATCACTCGGTCGCAAAAATAGCGGACCACTGACAAGTCATGCGAAATGAACAGATATGACAAATTCAGCTCGCGCTTGACCCGCAGGAGCAGATTCAGGATTTGGGCCTGGATCGACACATCGAGCGCCGACACAGGCTCATCGCAAACAATCAGTTCGGGTCTGAGAACGAGGGCGCGCGCGATGGCGATCCGCTGGCGCTGCCCGCCGGAGAACTCATGCGGGCGGCGATCGAGAGCGCTTTCGGCCAGCCCTACGCGGACGATGATGTCGCGCGCCAGTTCGCGGCGCTCGCCGCGCGATGGAAATCCGTTGGCTTTCAGGGCGGTATCGAGCAGAGTCAGAATGGTCTGCCTGGGATTGAGCGAACCGCCGGGGTCCTGGAAAACCATCTGCAGACGCTTGCGATAAGGCCGCATTGCCTTGGCATTGAAACGGCTGATGTCTACGTCGTCCACCCGGATTTCCCCCTCGGAAGAAGGGACCAGGCGCAGCAGGCTGCGGCCCAGGGTGGTTTTCCCGCAGCCCGACTCGCCCACCAGGCCAACTGTTTCTCCCTTTTCGATGCGCAACGACACGCCATCGACCGTTCGCAGGATCTTGCCGCCCGAAGCGTACCGGACGTGAAGGTTGTCAACGCAAAGCAAAGGCATCGTGATTCCCATGAGTAACGGCGGATGAAGGCGATGAATTCTGATGCTTGCGCGGCTGCACGACAGGGCATGAAACGAGGTGGCCGGGAGAAATCAACTCCGGCAATGGCGGCGTCTTGCGGCATGAATCAAGCGCAAGCGCGCAACGAGGAGCAAACCGGCATCCGGACTCATCGACCGCCGAGGCAGCCACGCCCGGAATTTCATATAGCGGCGCATTGCGATAATGGCTGCCGGGCGCATCGGAGATCGTCGACTTCAGAAGGCCCCGCGTATACGGGTGGAAGGCCCCCGGCTTGTGGAACAGCTTGACAGCCGAAGCCTGCTCGACAATCTCGCCCGCGTACATGACGGCGACACGGTCGGCCCATTGCGCCACCACACTCAGGTCGTGTGTAATCAGAAGCACGGCCATCGACAATTCGCGCCGCAAGCGGTCGATCAGATCGAGCACCTGCGCCTGGATGGTGACATCGAGGGCCGTAGTGGGCTCATCGGCTATCAGCAGCCTGGGGTTGCCGGCCACGGCAATCGCTATCATCACCCTCTGGCGCATGCCGCCCGACAGATTGTGCGCATAGTCCTTGTAGCGGCGGTCCGGTTCAGCGATCCGCACCAGGTCGAGCAGTTCGGTTGCCCGCTGCCGCGCTTGCTTGCGAGACAAGGATTCATGCTGCCGCAATACCTCCGCGATCTGTTCGCCAATAGGCATGACCGGGTTCAGCGATGTCATGGGTTCCTGGAATATCATCGACAGCGCTTTACCGCGCAGCTTGCGCAAGGCGGCCTGGCCCGCCTGCAAAAGGTCGATATCGCCAAAAAACGCTTGCCCGGATTGAATGCGCGCGGCCTGCGGCAGCAATCGCATCAACGCCAGCGCGGTCGCCGATTTGCCGCTGCCCGACTCGCCGACCAGCGCCAGCGTTTCACCCGAACGCACGGAAAGGTCCAGGCCACGTACCGCAACGGTCTGGCCAAACGCGACGCGCAGCCCGCGGATTTCAAGCACGTTGTCGATATGCGTCATCATGTGCTTTGCCTTGGATTCAGCGCGTCGTTCAAGCCATCGCCCAGCAAATTCAAAGACAGGACCGCCAAGGAAACCGCCGCGCCGGGCAAGGCTGTCAGAAACCACTCGGTGCGCAGCATTTCTCGGCCGTCGGCGATCATCATTCCCCAGCTAACGATATTGGGGTCGCCCATGCCAAGAAAGGAGAGCCCGGATTCGATCAGGATGGCAGTCGCGACCATGACCGAGGCCGTCACGACGACCGGCGCCATCGCGTTGGGCAGGATCTCGCGGAAAATAATGCGTGTGTCCGAATAGCCCAGGCTGCGCGCCGCCATGACGAGGTCTGACTCGCGCAATGACCTGAATTGCGCCCGCACCAGGCGGGCAATGGTGGGCCACGAACCCAGCCCGATCGCCAGGGCGATGACGCCTATCGACGAACCCGCAATCGCGACGATCACGATCACGAGCAGCATGGTGGGCATCGTCTGGAAGATTACGGTAAGCCGGCTCAGCACATCGTCGATATAGCCCCCGAAATAGCCGCCCACCGCCCCAACCAGCAGGCCGATCAGCAATACGATGGCGGTTGAAGCCACACCCACGGCCAGGGACGCGCGCGCTCCATGCACCAGGCCCGCGAGGATGTCGCGCCCCATCGAATCCGTGCCGAGGGGAAAGGCGGCATCCTGCCCGGGCCACAGAAGCGCCGGGCCAACCATATCAAGCGGGTCGCCCGGGGCGAGCCAGTCCGCGGCCAGCGCCACAAAGACGAAAAAAACCAGCAGCGCCAGGCCGGCCACGGCATTCATGTTGCCGGCAAAGCCCCTGCCGCCGCCGCTGCGCCCGGCGCCGCTGATTTTCGGAATAGAGATGGCAGACACGATTAGCGGCCTTTGATACGGGGATCGATGAGCGCATGCAAGACATCTATCAATGCGTTGGCCGCTATCACAAGCAGGGAAGCCAGCAGCAGGATGCCCAGCAACACGTTGAAATCCCGGGCCATCACGGAATCCAGCGCCAAACGGCCCATGCCCGGCCATTCGAAAACGGTTTCTATGACAACGGCGCCGCCCAGCAGATGGCCGAAGTGCAGGCCTGCAAGGGTAGTGATGGGAATCAGCGCATTGCGCAGGATATGGACCAGTTGCACTCGCCATGCCGGCAGGCCTTTGGCGCGCGCAGTCCGCACGAAGTCCTGATGGCCCGCCTCGAGCATGGCGGCGCGAGTCAGGCGCGCATAGATGGCAACGTAGAATGTGGCGAGCGACACGGCCGGCAGGAGCAGGTGGCGCAGCCGGTCAAACAACAGGTCAAGGCCGGATAAAGATGCGCCTATGGTTTCCTTGCTACCGATGGGCAGCCAGCCCAGATGCACCGAAAAGAACACTATGGCCATCAACCCCACCCAAAAGCTCGGGGTGGAATACAGAAGCAGCGCAAACACCGAGAGCACCCGGTCCGGCCACTTCCCCGCAAATGCCGACATGACCGCGCCCAGGGCGACGCCGACGACGAACGCCAAGCCCAGCGCAGCCAGCATCAGGACCAGAGTATTGCCCAGCCTGGACATCACGAGCTCCATGACCGCCGCGTTGTAGCGCGGCGAGAAGCCCAGGTCGAAATGCGCCAGCTTGGTCAGATAGGAGAGCAACTGGGCAAGCATGGGCTGATCCAGCCCGAAACGCTGGCGCAGTAGCGCCATGGTGGCTTCCGTAGCCGAGCCGGACTCCGCCGCCATCACTTCGGCCGCGTCGCCGGGAACAAGCTGCAGGAACAGGAAGTTCAGAATGATGATGCCCAGCGCGGTAGGTATCGCCTGGAGCAAGGTCCAGGCCAGTCGTTGCCCCACGCGGACGGGCATCGCCATCATTGTTCCGCTTGCGCCAACGACGCCTCCGGCGCGACCCGGCCTACCCGCAGATTGTCCAGCACGAGGTAGCCCAGTTCGCTGACTGCGGCCCGGAATCCGTCCTCGACATAGGTAGTGGTTTCGTCTTCGACGATCAGCGCCGGCCCCACGACCTGCTGCGCTGGATTAAGCTCTTCACGTTCGTAGGCCGGCAGCGAGCGCCACTCGCCGGCTTGCGCATCGAATACGGAACGGGCATGGTGCGCAACGGCCGGCGCGCCGCCGGTGCGCAGCGTGTCGGGAGCAACCGCTATGTCCGCCACAGCCTCGACAGACACCGACCAGTTGACGGTCTCGATTGCAATATGCGGCAAGTGGCGGCCATATAGCTGGGCGTACCTGGTCTCAAAGCTGTCTTTCAGCGACCGGACCGTAGCCTGCGTGATCGGCGCAACCGGCAGGTCGATGGCTATCTCGTGGCCCTGCCCTGCGTAGCGCATGTAAACCAGCCGGCTCTGCTTGAGCGGCGCGCCTGCCGAGGCCCGCTCGACTATGCCTTGCGCCGTGGCGGAGAGTTCGTCCAGCAACCGTTGCACAGCGGGGATGTCGATATTGTCCAGCCGCTGGAGTAGGCTGCGCACCGTTTGATAAGCTACCGGCGCCCACAGGAACCCGAGGGCCGAACCTACGCCTGCGGAACGCGGAATAATCAGCCGGGCCACGCCCAGTTTTCGCGCCAGCCTGGCGGCATGCAGCGGCGCTGCGCCGCCAAAGGCAATCACGGTGTAGTCCTCAATCGACTTGCCCAATTCGGAGCCATGAACACGGGCGGCGTTTGCCATGTTTTCGGTGACGATCTCGACCACCGCCACGGCGCTGGACTCGATGCTCATGCCTGTTTGCGCGCCAAGCGACGACGACAGCGCGTCGCGCGCCAGCGTAACATCCAGTGCGACCTTACCAACCGCGAACCGTCCCGGATCCGTGACGCCGAGCGCCACATTGGCATCTGTCACGGTGGCCAGCCCGCCCCCGTTCCCATATGCCGCGGGGCCCGGATTCGACCCTGCACTGTCCGGCCCCACTTGAATGACCCCTAAATGATTGACGCGCGCGATGGAGCCCCCGCCCGCCCCGATCTCGACCATCTCAATGACCGGGATGCGGATGGGCAGCCCCGACCCTTTGAGATGGCGATGCACCCGTCCGAACTCAAAGCTGCGGTTTATCTGGGGCAGGTAGTCGTCGATGAAGCAGATCTTTGCCGTGGTACCGCCCATGTCGAACGATAATGCACGCCGCGCGCCGGATTGTGCCGCGACCCGCTGCGCCAGCACCGCGCCGCCCGCCGGCCCGGACTCGACAAGCCTGACGGGTTCGGCAATACCGTTGTCCAACGTTGTTATGGCACCGCCTGAAGTCATCAGGAATGGCTCGGCGCGCAACCCAAGCCGGGCCACCTGCCCGGTCAACCGCTTCAAATACCCCGCGATCAAAGGCTGCACATAGGCATTGGCGCAAATCGTGGACAAACGCTCGTACTCGCGGATTTCCGGACAGACATCGGATGCCAGAGAAATCCACAGGTCCGGCAATTGTTCGCGCAGCAATTCGCGCGTGCGGCGCTCATGCCGAGAGTTCGCATAGCCATGCAGGTAGCAGACCGCCACGCTTTCAATACCCTCTTGCTTGAACCTGGATGCCAGGGATTGCACCTGCGCCTCATCCAGATCCGTCAATACCTGGCCGGCGGCATTCACACGTTCTTTCACCCCGAACCGCAGGTGACGGGGCACCAGCGGTTCGGCTTTATCAAGGAAAATATCGTATTGCGCAAATCGGTCTTCGAGCCCTATTTCGACGAGATCGCCAAAACCGGCTGTCGTGATCAATGCCGTGCGTGCGCCCTTGCGCTCGATCAGCGCGTTGGTAGCCAATGTCGTGCCTAGAATCAACAGGTCGACGTCGCCCCATTCAAGCTGCGCCTGGCCCAGGATCTCGCCGATGCCCAGCACCACGCCGGCTTCAGGCGCGCTAGACGTAGTCAGCACCTTGCCCGTGTGCTTGCGTGCCCCCTGGAGCAGGACAATATCCGTGAACGTCCCGCCGACATCCACTGCGAGACGCACGCGATGGTTTGTACCTTTTGGGCCTGCTGCAGGCAGTTCGTTGCGCATGATGCTTTTTCCCGATCGGCTCCCCGGCACGGTCTTGGCGCGCTGAGGACAAACAGGAATGGTAGGCACTCGCCGCGCCGGTTCAAACGAATGTTTCCAACTTTGGATATCTGATTATTGACAAGAAGCGCTGCGCTGGCCGGATAGCAGGCCTGAAGCGATCGATTTCCTGTTTTTCACTCATGACAGGCACGAGGGCAAGATCGCGCGCCATCGGGGCGGCGCGCCGCCCCCAGGCTAAACCCTCTCGATCAGGTGGTACTCCTGGTCGTCTCCGGTGCGGCAGCGCCCGTCCAGCGACCATCGGTGCCATTCGCTTGCCACGGCCCGCTGGTCGTGGATCAGCACATAACCCACACAGTTGATCTCGGCCGACTCAAGCGGCGGGGCCAGTTCGGTAACAAAAGCGAGCTTGCCGCCTCGGGTTGTGTATATGCCGACTCCAGTGACAATTTGCTCGGGGTTCAATTGGATACCTTCCTTTCCTCAAGCCAGGGAGTTAAGTCGACGGGGCCAGCTTCTGACCGAAAATTGCCCGCATGTGGCATGCGTGGCGCATAGGGTCGATGCTGATAAAAACGCGAGGCGCCGTCAATGGGCCGTTTAGCTCGGCCGCCCGGCGGCCAGCGGCGCGGGGCGGACCATCATGGATGGGATGCCGGGACTTATCCCCACAATCTGTGCATAAGCCTGGGGGAAACCCTGGGGCTTGCCGCGCAGCGGCAGCAAAGGCGGGGCTGCGGGTTCTTTGATCAGGCACGGGCCACGGCCGGAGTCAGCCTGGCTCGCGCAAGCCGTCGCGCTCTTTATCGATATGCTGTCTTGCCTGCGCCAACGCTTCGGCGCATGCCGTCTCGAAATCAAAATACACCGCAATTTCGGTGTCTACCCTGGTCCACTTGCGTCGCGAAGAGCCGGGGCCGTGGGGCGTCCTGCGGATATTCGCCAGGAAGAGGCCATCCGATTCTTTTTCGGTGACTTCAATCCAATTGCCGTTGTACTCATATTCTCGACGGATGGTCATACGCTTCCTTGTGGTTCCGGGACAGCCATCGTACCCGATTTCCCCCGGAATCCAGCGCGCACTGGCGCCCTGGGCACCAAACTTGCTGCCGCCCCTGCGAATAGTACAGGCGGCCTAGTCCATCAGGGGGTGGCGCCTGCGCATTCGACCCACTAACCGAGAGGAAGCGTTATGGACAAAGATCGAATCAAAGGCGCCGGCAAGGAAGTCAAAGGCGCCGTCAAGGAAACCGCCGGGAAAGTCACCGGTAATCGCGACACGCAAGCCGCAGGAAAGGTGGAAAAGACCAGCGGAACCGTGCAGCGCAAGATAGGCGAAGCGAAAGACGCGGTGCGCGACGCCGTAAAAAAATAGCCCCGGCAGCCGCAAGGCTGGCTTGCAGCCCTCCTCGCGGAGGGCTTTTTTTCTGGCGGCTCATCCATGCTATAAAAACGCCAATAAGCCATCCATCCCTATAATTCAAATATAAAACAAATAGCAATGACCCCAGCAATGGCACTATGATTTCCTATGGCCTGGTACTGGCGCTTGGACTGATTGCCGGCGCCATCAGCGGCGTTATCGGCACCGGCTCGTCCATCATCCTGCTGCCGGTCCTCGCCATCACATTCGGCCCCAAGCAGGCGGTGCCCATAATGGCCATCGCCGCCATCCTGGGAAACATCTCCCGAGTGCTGGTGTGGTTCAGGGAGATAGACTGGCGGGCCGTGCTGGCCTACTCCGCCACCGGAGTCCCCGCCGCGGCGCTTGGCGCGCGAACCTTGATAAGCCTGCCGAACGCTGTCATCGATCTCATCCTGGGCGGCTTCTTCCTGCTCATGATCCCTGCGCGCCGCGCCCTCGCGCGGCGCGAATATACGCTGACCCTTGGCCAGCTTGCGCTCATCGGGCTGTTTGTCGGCTTCCTGACCGGGCTGGTGATCTCGACAGGCCCGCTCAGCGTTCCCGCCTTCCTGGCCTATGGGCTTACGGGCGGCGCATTCATAGCGACAGAGGCCGCGAGCGCATTCATGCTATATGTGAGCAAAACCGCGACATTCCAGTCCCTGGGCGCGCTGCCCGGCACCGTGATCCTGAATGGGGCCATCGTCGGATTGAGCCTGGCGGCAGGCACCTTCATCAGCAAGGTCTATGTAAAACGGCTGAGCGGCACGGATTTCAGGCGCCTGATGGACCTTGCCCTGCTTGCGTCAGGATCGGCCTTGATCTGGTCGGCCGCGCGTCAGTTCTGAAGAACTGCCTAAGCCGCGGATTTCTGTTCCTCGGAAACCCTTTTGCGCGACGCCAGCAACTTGCCCGTCCCGATCACAAGCACCGCGCCGATGATTTCGGCAGCCAGCTTGGCCGACGGACTCGGTACGCCCAACAGCTCGACCGCGAACACATCGGTGACCAGCATGCCGCCGGCTATCCAGCCCAGCAGGCCGGCGCCGAACGTAACGACCAAGGGAAAGCGGTCGATAAGCTTCAGCACCAGCGTGCTGCCCCAGATGATGATGGGGACGCTGACGAGCAGGCCGAAGATCACGTAATACAGTTGGTGATCGAGATGGGCGTTTTGCGCGGCGCCGGCAATGGCAATGACATTGTCCAGGCTCATGGCCAGGTCGGCCAGCAGAATGGTCCGGACGGCGCTCCAGATGGAGCTTGCGCTCTTGATGCTGCCATGGGAGTCCTCTTGCGGAACGAGGAGCTTGATGCCGATCCAGAGCAGCAGCAGGCTGCCCGCGGCTTTGAGAAATGGAATGTCGAGCAGCGCAAGCGCAAAAGCGATCAGCAGAACCCGCAAGACGACAGCCCCCGCCGTGCCCCATAAAATCCCCTGCATGCGCCGGCCCGGCGGAAGATTGCGACAGGCCAGCGCAATGACCACGGCATTGTCGCCCCCCAGCAGGATATCGATAAGGATGATCTGCAATACGGCGCCCCAGTGGAGCGTCTCGACAAACTCTAACATTTGCATTTTCCAATTAAGTCAGGCCTTTCGGCGCCGCCTGACAGAACGATGCGCAGTAAAAGTCCTTGGAAGTCGAGAGAAAAACTTTTTCTATTCTACATTCAGTTTCGCGTCAGCTGCCGAATACATCCATAAGCACTAGGGTTATAAGGCCCTGCGCCGGCACGTCGCCGCCGCATAAGCGGCCATGGATCACAGCCGCGCCACGATGTCGTTGTCATGAGTCCCGTCGTCCGCATAGGCGCCTGTGGCGAACCACCGGCCCCATACATTGACGATTTGGGCGCTCGTCCCGGTGACGATATAGCCGGTGCAGGGCTTTTCAAGGGCGTCCCCGCCCTCTTCCACGCTGGTGATGAACACCAGCCGCCCGGCGCGCGATACGTAGATGCCTGGGCCGCCCACAAAGTTGATCCGATCGAGCATAAGCCAATCCCCCTGCGGAGCGACTGGCTGGAGCGACTGCGCTTCCGCGTTGAGCTGGGTTCATTTTGCTTGTAAACGCGGCGCGCGCCACGGCTCAATAGTCAAGGACTGTAAAATCGCGGCTTCAAATCGTCAAGCATTGCAAAATCGCGCCTTGCGGCTCTTGCGGATTCACGCAAGCTTGACGCCTGACACGAACGGAACGCTGCCCGTCCAATTCCCCGTTATCCCCGAAACTGTCAGCGTCGACCAGCCCATCCGCATCCGTGCCGGCGCCTGGACCGCATGACTAGCGAAAAAGGCGAAGACTATTCCGGATGAAAATCTTCAAGCGCTATTTCACCGGCGCGATTGGCTTCATCTTCAGTTGCATATGCCTGTTTCGAGCGCTGAATCCGCGGCATGGTGCCAACGGCAGAGTCGATAGCGGTGATTTCCCCTATTCGATTATCCGAACGGATTCCACTTCGATTTCGGGCGGCCGCTTCGAGCTGGTATCGACTTCCCCGGTAAGCTCCACCTTCGTTTTTTCGTTCACGGACTGCCCTGCGAAATGCTTGGTTTTTATCTCCGCGACAATCTCGGCGGTGCCGTCCGAAAAAATGAATTTATCATGCGCGGTTTGCCGCAACAGATGCCCCTGGACCTGTACATCCTGGTCATCCACTGGATTTTTGAGGATTTCAGCGACAGTCGTCCGGCCAATTTCCGAGGGCCCCGAGTATTGCGCATAAGCGGGCAAGGCAAAAACACCTGCCGCCACGGCGCAAGTTATCAGATGTCGTGCTTTTACATGTATAGGCATGCCGTCTCCAAAAACTAGTGCGTGAGAAGCAACCATAGCAGCAAACGCCTGCAATGTACGTTACAGAGGATGGCTGGTGTCGATGAGTGTGCTTTCGGGGTCTGGCATGAACATCCGGCGCTGGACGAACGTAACCGGCACCCCAAAATAAAAAGGCCGAACCCAATGCTTAAAAGGGCTCGACCAGTTATTCAATCGCCCTGTCTGCTCACCAATTTTGGCGAGCGGAGCGATCAAACCACTTGAATCATGGTCGCTTGGGGGCCTTTTTGCCCGGCTGTCGATACATACGACACGCGCTGGTTTTCTTCGAGGCTTTTATGACCATCGCCTTGGATGTCGCTGTAGTGTGCGAAATGATCCTTGCCGCCGGCTTCAGGCGAGATGAAGCCGAATCCCTTGTCATTGTTGAACCATTTCACGATGCCAAATTCTGTTTTCAATATAAATCCTAAGTAAAAGGGAGAAATAACCCCGCAATAATTATGGGGGTCAAGGTTCCACGATACCAGAACAGTTGCCAAGCAATACTCCTAGGACCTGAAGGCATGCCACTGTCTGCGGCACCGCCAAACAGCACGGCCTTGATCAATGCTCAATGCGCACGTATTCGCTTAAAAAGGAAAAGGCCGCCCGAGAGGCGGCCTTGACTTACTGATTTCACGGGTAATTCTGGTGGGCTGTGGGCGGCTCGAACGCCCGACCTACGGATTAAGAGTCCGCTGCTCTACCAACTGAGCTAACAGCCCGTGTCCTGCGAAGAAAAAGATTCTACCTCGAAAAACGGCGGTGCGCCACGCAAACGCCAAAAAAAACTGAAAAAACGCCGCCGGCCGCGCAATGAAGAGCAGCCAGGCGCAGCGCTCAGAGGCTATTTCTTTTTGCGATAAGAGTCGTGGCAGGATTTACAGCTCTTGCCCACTTCGCCGAACGCGACCCTGAAGGCATCGAAATCGCCGGCATCGGCCGCCACGGTCAGCTTGCCCAGTTCGGCCTGGAATTTATCCTGGGCCTGCTTGAAGCCGTCCGGATCGCTCCAGACCTCGGCCCTGGCTTCGCCGCCCTGCGTGCCCTGCCCATACGCCGCCCAGGGCAAGGCGGCCAGAATGTTGAGCAGCCCTATGTTTTCTTTGATCTTGTCCTTGTCGTAGGGCGCCTCTTTCTTGGCTACCGGGGCCATGCGGCCGAAATGGGAGCCCATCAGGGTCATGACCGATTCGCGATATTTGACGGCGTCTTGCGCCTTGGCGAATTGAGCCATGGAAGGCGTCGCAACCAGGGCCATCAAGCCGGCAAGCGCAAACAAGCCCAGTTTCGTTTTCATAAAAGCTCCTTGATTCAAAACAGCAAATAAAAAGGACATGAAGAAAAGCGAAGACAGTATTCGATTGCTGGCCGGAAGCCGGCCAGCGCGGCAATGAGCAGCAAGGCCTTTGAACAAGGCCTTTGCGGCATCTCCCTAGATTTTCCTGGCCAGGTCCGCGGCCAGGCCTATATAGGTGCGCGGCGTCAAGGCCAGCAGGCGGGCCTTGGGCTCGGCCGGCAGGTCCAGGCCGTTGATGAATTCGGTCAGGCCCACCTGGTTGATGCCTTTGCCGCGGGTAAGGGCCTTGAGCTGCTCATAGGGCTGCGGCAGGCCATAACGGCGCATTACCGTCTGGACGGGCTCGGCCAGCACTTCCCAGCATGCGTCGATATCGTCGTCGATCGCCGCGGCATTCAGTTCCAGCTTTTGCAGGCCCCGCAGGCAGGCATCGTAGGCCACGGCGCAATAGCCGAAAGCCACGCCCAGGTTGCGCAGCACGGTGGAGTCGGTCAGGTCGCGCTGCCAGCGCGAGATCGGCAGTTTCTCGGACAAATGGCGCAGCACCGCATTGGCCAGCCCCAGATTGCCTTCGGAATTTTCGAAGTCTATGGGGTTGACCTTGTGCGGCATGGTCGACGAGCCGACTTCGCCCTCTTTCAGGCGCTGCTTGAAGTAGCCCAGGGCGACATAGCCCCAGATGTCGCGGTCGAGGTCCAGAATGATGGTGTTGGCGCGGCCCACGGCGTCGAACAGGGCCGCCATCCAGTCGTGCGGCTCGATCTGTATGGAATAGGGATTCTGCGTCAGGCCCAGCCCGCCCAGCACGCCGGCGCTGAAGGCGGGCCAGTCGATCTCGGGATAGGCCGACATGTGCGCGTTGTAATTGCCGGTGGCGCCATTGAGCTTGGCCAGCGGTTCGACAGCCTCGATGGCGGCGATGGCGCGCTCGAGCCGGGCGGCGACGTTGGCGAATTCTTTGCCCAGCGTGGTGGGGCTGGCGGGCTGGCCGTGGGTGCGCGACAGCATGGGCTGGTCGGCGAACTGGCGGGCCAGGGTCTTCAAGTGCTGGCACAGTTCGGCCAGCTTGGGCACGATGAATTGCGCGCGGGCCCGCGTCAGCATCAGGGCGTGCGAGGTGTTGTTGATGTCTTCCGAAGTGCAGGCGAAGTGTATGAACTCCGCGGCGGCGGCCAGTTCGGCATTGTCGGCGACGCGCTCTTTCAGCCAGTACTCCACGGCCTTGACGTCGTGATTGGTGACTTTCTCGATTGCCTTGATGCGCGCGGCGTCCTCTTCCGAGAACTCATCCACCAGCTGCTTCAACGCGGCCCTGGACGATGCCGAGAAAGGCCGCAGTTCCGGCAGCCCGGCTTCGGACAGCCCCAGCAGCCATGCCACTTCGACTTCGACCCGATGCGCCATGAATGCCGCTTCGGACAAGGTTGCGCGTAGCGGCTGCCCTTTTGCGGCATAGCGGCCGTCGAGGGGGGACAGGGCGTTCAAATGGCTTAATTGCGGGGCGATTAACATGGCGGTTCACGTAAAGGAAAATTAGCTCGAATTCTAACATCCGCGGCCCGGCGGTCCCCGGCCAGCTGAAGCGCAACTGAACGAATTCGGGATGCCATCATATTGAATCCGTCAAGCCTCTTGAGCGGAATGCGCATATAAACGACACATTCCGCGCGGGACGGCGGCCGTACCGGTTTTGTCCGCGCGTGGCGGCAAATAAGCGGCGGTATCCTGCTATACTTTTTTTGCCTGAAACTCATAAACTTTGCCATGAAACTTATTGGTTCGCTAACTAGCCCTTACGTCCGCAAAGTGCGCGTCGTTATGGCCGAGAAAAAACTCGATTACGAATTTGTACTCGAAAATGTGTGGGCCGACGATACACAAATACAAAGCCACAATCCCTTAGGCAAAGTGCCCTGTCTGATCATGGATGACCACGGCAGCCTGTTCGATTCCCGCGTCATCGTGGAATACCTCGATACCCTTTCGCCGGTAGGCCGGCTCATTCCCCAGCAAGGCCGCGACCGGGCCGCCACCAAATGCTGGGAAGCCATAGCCGATGGCCTGCTCGACGCCGCTCTGGCCATCAATATCGAAATCAATCGCCGCCCCGCCGAACTGCGCAGCCAGGCGTGGATAGATCGCCAATACGGCAAGATTTCGGCCGCGCTCGACTCCATGGACAAAAGCCTGGATGACCAGCCTTTTTGCATGGGCGTCAATTTCAGCCTGGCCGATGTCGCCGTGGGCTGCGCCCTGGGTTATCTCGATTTGCGTTTCGACCACGTGAACTGGCGCTCGCAGTACGCCAACCTCCAGCGTCTGGACGAAAAGCTGCAAAGCCGCCCTTCGTTCAGCGCCACGCTCCCGCCCAAAAGCTGAAAGCCCTCATCCCGAAAACGCCTGGTAGGCCTCGAACAGCATGTACGCGGCCAGGGCGAACAGCAGGCAGGCGAACACCCGCTTCAAGGTAGCCACCGGCAGGCGATGCGCGCAGCGCGCGCCGAACGGGGCCGTCAGCACGCTCATGGCCGACAGCACGATCAAGGCCGGCCAATATATATAGCCGAGCATGCCGTCCTGGCCGGCCACTTCGTGAAAGCCCGAATAGATATAGCCCGCGCTATTGGCCACCGCGATGAAAAAGCCCAAGGCGGCCGACGTGGCCACGGCTTTATGCACCGACACATTGCTGCGCGTCATGAAGGGAACCGACAGGAAACCGCCGCCGGCGCCCAGCAGGCCCGATGCGAATCCGATTCCCGCGCCGACGCTCGCCGTCGCGGCCTTGCCCGGCATGGTCCTGCCGGCCACCGGCGGCTTGCCGCTAAGCATTTTCACCCCCGAATAGGCGACAAACAGGCCGAATATCACCGCCAGCCACGCCCCGCTCAGGTAGGAAAACACCGCTCCGCCCGAGACCAGGCCGCCGACCACCATGCCGGGCGCCATGACGGCCACGATGTCCCAGCGTATGGCGCTTTTGGCGTGATGCGCGCGCATGCTGGAAATGGAGGTGAAAATGATCGTCGTCATGGACGTGGCGATCGCCGCGTGCACCACCAGCGGATCCGGCACCCCGTACAGGGGAAACAGCATGGTCAGAAATGGCACGAGTATCATCCCGCCCCCGATTCCAAGCAGGCCGGCTGCAAAACCGACCGCGGCGCCCAGACACGCCAGGCTGACAATAAAAACCGGATCCATAAAGACCTTGAAAAGAGAGGTAAAGGGAATGCAAGACAAGCAGGCCGTAGGGTAACACCAGGCGTCCCTACACGATTATGCCGCCGCCCAGGCAGACATCGCCCGAATACAGCACGGCCGACTGCCCCGGCGTGACCGCCCACTGATCCTGCTCGAACGACAGGGAAAAGCGGCCCGACCCGGCCTCTTGCAGCGTGCACGCCGAGTCGGCCTGGCGGTAGCGGGTCTTGGCGGCGTAGGCGCCGGGCGGCGGCGCGTGGCCCGACACCCAGCTGGCGTCCTGGGCTTGAAGGTCCCGCGCCAGCAGCCATGGGTGCTCATGGCCTTGCACCACATAAAGCGTATTGCGGGCGATGTCCTTGCGCGCGGTGTACCAGGCGTCGGCCGTGCCGTCGTCGCGCTGCCGCCCTTTTATGCCGCCTATGCCCAGGCCTTTGCGCTGGCCCAAAGTGTAGAAGGACAGGCCCTGGTGCTCGCCCACCACCACGCCTTCCGGCGTCTTGATGGGGCCGGGCTGGGTCGGCAGATAGCGGTTCAGGAATTCGCGGAAAGGCCGCTCGCCGATGAAGCAGATGCCCGTCGAGTCCTTCTTGGCCGCATTGGGCAGTTGCAGCGCCTGCGCCATGCGCCGCACTTCGGTCTTGGGTATTTCGCCCAGCGGGAACAGCGTCCGGGCCAGTTGTTCCTGGTTCAGGCGGTGCAGGAAATAGCTTTGGTCCTTGGTGAGGTCCAGGGCCTTGAGCAACTGGCGCCGTTCGCCGGCTCCGGCGCCCACCGTGCGCACGCGGGCATAGTGGCCGGTGGCGATGTGCTCGGCGCCCAGCGACATCGCATGATCGAGAAAGGCCTTGAACTTGATCTCGGCATTGCACAACACGTCGGGATTGGGAGTGCGCCCGGCCGAATACTCGCGCAGGAAATCGGCGAATACGCGGTCCTTGTATTCCGCCGCGAAATTCACCGCCTCGATATCGACGCCTATCAGGTCGGCGACGCTGGCCGCGTCCAGCCAGTCTTGCCGGGTCGAGCAGTATTCCGAGTCGTCGTCGTCTTCCCAGTTTTTCATGAACAGGCCCACGACTTCGTAGCCCTGCTCTTTCAACAGCCATGCGGTCACCGAGGAATCGACGCCCCCCGACATGCCCACCACGACGCGCCCTTTTGATGCGGATATTTTAGCCATGCGGGTATTTTAGACGGTTCCGCCGCTCACGAAAGGGAATCGCCCGGCTGCGCGCCCAGCGCCTGATCGACAATTTCTATCCAGTGCCGCACCGGCGTGGCCGTGCCGCTTTGCAGATGGGTAATGCAGCCGATATTGGACGAGACTATGCATTCGGGCTGCGCCGCCGCTATGGCGCCGAGCTTGCGGTCGCGCAATGATTTGGCGAGTTCCGGCTGCGTAATGGAATAGGTTCCCGCGGAACCGCAGCATAAATGCGATTCGGCAAACGGCTGCAGCCTGAATCCCAGGTCCAGCAGCATGCGCTCGCTGACGCCGCGCAGGCCCTGCCAATGCTGCAAGGTGCAAGGGGGATGAAAGGCCGCCGGGGCGGGCGGGGTTTTCATCAGCGCCTTGAGCTGCGCCGCATGGGGCGCGACGATTTCCGCCACGTCGCGCACTTTATCGACCAGCCGCAGCGCCTTGGCGACATAATCGCGGTCGTGGCGCAGATGATGCGCATACTCCTTGACCATGGCGCCGCAGCCCGACGCATTCATGATGATGGCCTCGACCTGCCCGCTGTCGATGAGGGGCAGCCAGGCATCGATGTTGGCGCGCATTTGCTGCAGGGCCGCTTCCTGGGCGTCGAGGTGGAAATTGATGGCCCCGCAGCATCCCGCGTCGGGCGCCACCCGGGTGCCTATGCCCAGCGCGTCCAGCACGCGTATGGTCGCCGCGTCGATGGTGGGCATCATGGCGGGCTGCACGCAGCCGGCCAATATCAGCACCTGGCGCGGATGCCTCGCGCCGTTGGCCGGCAAGGCGCCGACCACGCGGGCGGGAGGAATCTTGTTCTTCAGGACGCCGGGCAGCGCGGGGCGCAGCAGCCGGCCCAGCTTCATGGCCGGACCGAACAGCGGCGAATTCAGCAGGCGCCGCAGCAGCGTCCGGGTAAGCCGCTGCAACCAGGGGCGCTGGACCCTCTGGTCGACCAGATTGCGCCCTATATCGACCAGGGCGCCGTATTCGACGCCCGACGGACAGGTGGTCTCGCAATTGCGGCAGGTAAGGCAGCGGTCCAGGTGCTCCTGGGTGGCCTGGGTGGGCTCGACGCCTTCCAGCACCTGCTTCATCAGGTAAATGCGCCCGCGCGGGCTGTCGCGCTCGTCGCCGAGGATTTGATAGGTGGGACAGGTGGCCAGGCAAAACCCGCAATGCACACAGCGGCGCAGGATTTCGTCGGCATCCTGGCCCTGATCGGTATCACGCGCCCATGGTGCCAGATTTGTTTGCATGATGTCGTCTCAGAAGTCCGGGAACAAGCGTTTGGGGTTGAAAATGCCGACGGGATCGAGTTCCTGCTTCAGGCGCAGGCTGATGTTCTTGACCGCCGGCGGCAGGGGGTGGAACACAGGCAGGTCCGCCGGCTTGGAGTCATAGCGATACAGGGCCGCATGGCCGCCCAGCCCGGACACGGCGCTGCGCAGCTCGGGCCCCGATTCCACCCCCGCCAGCCAGCGCAAGCCGCCATTCCATTCGATCAGGGCGCAGCCCGCGCCGAACGCCGGGGTCTGTGGCGGCAGCGCCACGCGCCACAAGGGCCGCGCCTGGAACACGGGATGCGTCTGGTCGCGCAGGCTGTCCCAGAAAGCCCGCGCCTCGGGCGGCCCCAGCGCCTGGCCGCCCAGCCTTGCCGTGGCGTTCTCCACCGCCGGCTCGCTGCCCGACAGACGCACATGCAGCAGCCCCGCGGCAGCGCCGCGGCCGGCGCACCATGCGGTGGCCGAGATGGGCAGGGGCTGCCCCCGCCACAGGGTGAAAAGGCCCAGCGCCCCCGCCTCGTCCGCCTCGAACACCAGGGTCCTTTCCTGGAAGGGCTTGGGGGCCACCTTGATGGAGACCTCCGTGAGCGCGCCGAAAATGCCCATGGAACCGGCCAGCAGGCGCGACACATCGTAGCCGGCCACGTTCTTCATGACCTCGCCGCCGAAGGACAGCACGCTTCCGGACGAATCGAGCAGCTTGGCGCCCAGGATGAAATCGCGCACGCTGCCGGCCGCCATGCGCCGCGGCCCCGACAGCCCGCTTGCGATGCAGCCGCCTATGGTCGATGCCGGGCCGAAGCGGGGCGGCTCAAAGGCCAGCATCTGGTTCTGCTCGTCCAGGGTTTTTTCAATGTCGCTCAGCAAGGTGCCGGCGCGGGCCGTGATCACCAGTTCGGATGGCTGGTAATTGACCACGCCATGGTAGCCCGACAGGTTGAGCATCGCGATATCGCTGAGCGTATCGCGGTCGCCGGGTTCGCCATAAAAGCTTTTGGTGCCGCCGCCCCGTATGCACACAGGGCGCTCGCCGGCGCGGGCTGTCATCACTTGCTGGCAGATCTCGGATAATGCGAATTCCATGGGCGGCTCTTAGAAGCGGGGCAAATCGGAAAAGCGGAGTTCACCGCTGTGAACGTGCATTTTGCCGTATTCGGCGCAACGCGCCAGGGTGGGAATGACTTTTTCCGGATTCAACAGGCCATAGGGGTCGAAGCCCCTTTTCAAGGACACGAAAAAGTCGAGCTCCTCGCGCGTGAACTGGACGCACATCTGATTTATTTTCTCGATGCCCACCCCGTGTTCGCCGGTGACCGTGCCGCCCACCTCGACGCACAGCTCCAGTATGGCGGCGCCGAATTTCTCGGCGCGTTCGACCTCGTTGGGGACGTTGGAATCGAACATGATCAGGGGGTGGAGATTGCCGTCGCCCGCGTGGAACACATTGGCGCAACGCAAGCCGTATTCGTCCTCCATTTGTTCGATCGCGCCCAGGACGCGCCCGAGATGGCGGCGCGGTATCGTTCCGTCCATGCAGTAGTAGTCGGGCGAAACGCGGCCCGCTGCGGGAAACGCATTCTTGCGGCCGGCCCAGAACAACAGGCGCTCGGCCTCGGAACGGGACACCTGCAGGCGCGTCGCGCCGGCAAGCCGGAAGACGTCCTCCATGCGGGCGATTTCGTCGGCGACTTCTTCGGCGGTGCCATCGGATTCGCACAGCAGGATGGCGGCGGCGTCGAGGTCGTAGCCCGCCTTGACGAAGGGCTCGACCATATGCACGGCGCGCTTGTCCATCATTTCGAGGCCGGCCGGAATGATGCCGCCCGCGATGATATTGGTGACCGCCAGGCTGGCGGCCTCGACGCTGGCGAAACTTGCCATGACGACCTGGGCGCACGCCGGCTTGGGAATCAGCCTGACGGTCACTTCAGTGACGACGCCCAGCATGCCTTCCGAACCGATGAACGCGGCCAGCAAATCCAGGCCCGGGCTGTCGGGCGCTTCGGAGCCCAGCTCCAGGATTTCGCCGTCTATGGTGATCACGCGCACGCGCAAGACGTTGTGTATGGTCAGCCCGTACTTCAGGCAATGCACGCCGCCGGAGTTTTCGGCGATATTGCCGCCGATCGAACAGGCGATCTGGCTGGAGGGGTCCGGCGCGTAGTACAAGCCATAGGGGGAGGCGGCTTCGGAAATCGCCAGGTTGCGCACGCCCGGCTCGACGATCGCCGTAGCCGCTTCCAGGTCGATCTTTTTTATGCGATTGAGTTTCGCCAGCCCCAGCAAAATGCCCTGCGCATGCGGCATGGCGCCGCCCGACAAGCCCGTGCCGGCGCCGCGCGCCACGATGGGAATATTGAATGCCTTGCAGGCCTGCAGCACGGCGATGACCTGCGCCTCGGTTTCAGGCAACACCACGACCGGAGGCAGGCAGCGATACAAGGACAGGCCGTCGCATTCGTAGGGGCGGGTATCCTCGACCTTGGACAGAATGCAGTGCTCCGGAATGGCCGGCCGCAGCCGCGCCAGCAGCCCTGCGAAATCCGGCGCCGACACCGGCGCCGGACTTATCGTGGAATGGTTCATTGTCTCTCTTTATTATATTTTCACGCCGCCTGGCGGCGTCCGGCTTTCAAGGCAGGGGAATGATTTTCCCCGGGTTCAGGATATTGTGCGGATCAAAAGCCTTCTTCAGGCTGGCCATCAGGTCCAGCGCGTCGCGGCCGTGCTCGGCCAGCATGAATTCCATTTTGTGCAGGCCCACGCCATGTTCCCCGGTGCAGGTGCCGTCCATCTGAATGGCGCGCTCGACCAGCCTGTGGTTCAGCGCCTCGGACTCTTCCCATTCCTGCGGGTTGTCGGGGTCCAGCAGCATCAGCACGTGGAAATTGCCGTCGCCGACATGGCCCACGATGGTGTAGGGAAAGCTGGCCTGGTCCAGTTCGGCGGCGGTCTGGGACACGCATTCGGCCAGCCGTGAAATGGGCACGCACACGTCGGTGGTGCTGGAGCGGCAGCCCGGGCGCAACTGCAGGCCGGCGAAATAGGCGTTATGGCGCGCCGTCCACAGTCGGCTGCGATCCTCCGGCTGCTCGGCCCATTCGAAGTCCATGCCGCCGTTGTCGCGCGTGATGCCCTGCACGATCTCGGCCTGCTCTTTCACGCCCGCCGGGCTGCCATGGAATTCGAACAGCAGCAAAGGCGATTCCTTCAGGCTCAATTTGCTGTAGGCATTGGTGGCCTTTACGGCGGCGCTGTCCATGAATTCGACGCGGGCCACCGGCACCCCCATCTGGATGACCTCGATCACGCTTTGCACCGCGGCATCGAGGGTGCCGAAGTTGCAGATGGCCGCCGAAATGGCTTCGGGCTGGGGGTACAGGCGTATGGTGACTTCGGTAATGATGCCCAGCGTGCCTTCGCTGCCCACGAAAATACGGGTCAGGTCGTAGCCGGCCGCGGATTTGCGGGCGCGGTTGGCGGTTTCGATGACGCGCCCATCGGCGGTCACGACCTTCAGCGACATGACGTTCTCGCGCATGGTGCCGTAACGCACGGCATTGGTGCCCGACGCCCGGGTGGCCGCCATGCCGCCCAGGCTGGCGTCAGCGCCGGGATCGATGGGAAAGAACAGGCCGGTATTGCGGATTTCTTCGTTGAGCTGCTTGCGGGTCACCCCCGCCTGCACCGTGGCGGTGAAGTCCTCGGCGTGGACCGACACCAGCTTGTTCATGCCCGACAGATCCAGGCTGATGCCGCCCTGGATGGCCAGCAAGTGCCCTTCCAGCGACGAGCCGACGCCATAAGGGATCAGGGCCACCTTGTGCTGGTGGCAATGCCGCGCGACCCAGGCGACATCGTCCGTGCTCAGCGCGAACACCACGCCGTCGGGCAGCATGGGCGGATATGGCGATTCATCGCGGCCATGATGCTCGCAAACCGCAAGGGCCGTCGAGAATCGGTCGCCGAAGCGTTGCTTGAGCGCGTCGAGAAAACCAGCCGGAATCGCGCGGCGCAGATTCTGGGCGAGAGCGGGGGCATTCATGCAATAACTCCTTATACCGGGTCGGTATGTTGACCGCTACGATACTACGACTTTTACGCCTGGCTGCCGATCAGGGCATTTGCCGATTGCGCGAGCAGCTGGCGGCGGTTTTTCACGGCCTGCGACAGGCGCTCGAGCACCTTGACCGAGGCTTCCCAATCGATGCAGCCGTCGGTGATGCTCTGCCCGTAAACCAGCGGCTGTCCGGGAACCAGGTCCTGGCGGCCGCCGACCAGGTGGCTTTCCACCATGACGCCGAAGATGCGCTCGTCGCCGGCTTCCATTTGGGCTGCGACATCGTCGATCACCAGCGGCTGGTTGCGGTAATCCTTATTGCTGTTGGCATGGCTGGCGTCTATCATCAGGCGCGGCCGCAGGCCCGCCTTGCTGAGGGTCTGGCAGGCGGACTCGACGTTTTCGGCATCGTAGTTGGGCGCCTTGCCGCCGCGCAGAATGGCGTGGCAGTCATTGTTGCCGACGGTCGAAACGATGGCGGAATGGCCGCCCTTGGTGACGGAAAGGAAATGATGGGGCTGCGAAGCCGCCTTGATGGCGTCGATGGCGATCTTGACATTGCCGTCCGTGCCGTTCTTGAAGCCGACCGGGCAGGACAGCCCCGAGGCCAATTCCCTGTGCACCTGGCTTTCCGTCGTGCGCGCGCCGATGGCGCCCCAGGAAACCAGGTCGGCAATGTACTGGGGGGTGATCATGTCCAGGAATTCACAGCCCGCGGGCATGCCCAGTTCATTGACGTCTATCAATAATTCGCGCGCCGTGCGCAAGCCCTGGTTGATATTGAAGCTGCCATCCAGGCCGGGATCATTGATCAGCCCTTTCCAGCCCACCGTCGTGCGCGGCTTCTCGAAGTAGACGCGCATAATGATTTCGAGTTCGCCCTTGAAGCGCTCGCGCTGCCCCAGCAGGCGCTGGGCGTATTCCAGCGCGCCCGCCGTGTTGTGGATGGAACAAGGCCCGATCACCACCGCGAGGCGGTCGTCCGAACCATGCAAAATATTGTGCAGCGCCTGGCGGGCGCCATAAACCGTTGCCGAGATGCCGGTGGTGCAGGGAAACTCGCGCATGACGTGAGCCGGCGGGCTGAGTTCCTTGATTTCCCGGATACGTAAATCATCAGTATTGTGCGACACAGCTTGACTCCAGAGTAATTTCAGCTTGGCAGGCGGTACAAAAAAAGCCGCCTAGCGTCGCTGGCGGCTTTTTGGGAATTTGGTTCTTTTTTACTGCGTACAACGCTTCCCTTCCTCCACCGGCGGCTTTGGAAAAATAAAAAAATAAAAGGAAGCGAAGAAAGGTACGCGAGACATGGACCAATCCTAGCACAGAGTTCTTATCCTGCCAATAAGAAATTGCCCAGAATGTTGCGGCACAGCATCCCATCTGTCGCGCCATATCGATTTGAGTTGAAATGATTTTATAGTGTATGATTTTTGCAGATATCTTTCGTAAGCGAGTCCTCGTCATACCTCATCTTCAGAAAAGGACATGCACATGAACAAAATCCATAGCACCGCCCTGGGCGCCCTCGCAGCGGCCATGGTCCTGGGCCTGGCCAGCCAGGCCGGCGCGGCCAGCCTCAAGGAAATCAAGGATCGCGGCCACATACGCGTCGCCGTCGCCAATGAAATTCCCTATGGCTACACGGACCTCGACGGCCAGGTCAAAGGCATAGGGCCGGATGTCGCCAGGCATGTGATGGAGCAGCTGGGCATCCCCGAGATCAAATGGGTGACCACCAATTTCGGCTCGCTGATTCCCGGCCTGAGGGCGGATCGCTTCGACATGGTGGCGGCCGAAATGGCCATACTGCCGCAGCGCTGCAAAGAAGTGCTGTTTTCTGAACCCAATAGCTCATACGGCGAAGGGCTGCTGGTGGCCAAGGGCAACCCGGACAATCTCCACAGTTTCGAAGCCTTTGCCAAATCCGACAAGAAAATCGCCATCATGGCGGGCGCCGACCAGCTGGAAATGCTCCAGGCCCTGGGCGTGCCGGCCGACCGGATGGTGACCATCGCGACCAATGCGGACGCCATCTCGACCGTATCGACCGGCCGCGCCGCCGCCTATGCCGCAACCAGCCCCACAGTGGGCCAGCTGGCCAGCAAGACCGGCAAGGTGGAGGCCGCGCAGGACTTCACCGACCCGGTCATCGGTGGCCAGCCGGTGCGCAGCTGGGGCGCCTTCACGTTCACGCCGGAGTCCAAGGAATTGCGCGACGCCGTCAGCGCCGAATTGGCAAAGTACAAGAAAACCGAGGGCTGGGAAAAAACCATGGCCCAATACGGCTTCAGCCCGGAGGACGCCAAGGCATCCTTCAGCAAAACCAGCGCGCAGCTTTGCGCTGAATGAGCGGTAAAGCCCTCTCCCACGAAACAGGACCATAGCGCCGATGGAATGGATCAGTTACAGCAAACCGCTGCTGGAGGGCGCCTGGGTAACGATACAGCTGACCCTGTATTCCACCCTGCTCGGGGCGTTTTTCGCTTTCGCATTCGGCATAGGAAAATTGTCCGGCAACTGGCTGGCGAAAGCGATCTCGGTCTTCTTCATTGAAGTGTTCCGCGGCACGTCTCTGCTGGTCCAGCTGTTCTGGCTGTATTTCGCCCTGCCGGTCGTGGGCCAGGCCATAGGCGTCGACCTGCGCCTGCCGCCCGTGGTTGCCGGCACCCTGGCGCTGGCGCTGAATATCGGCGCCTACGGGGCCGAGGTGGTGCGCGGGGCCATCCAGGCCGTGCCGCGTTCGCAGCACGAGGCCGCGAAGTCGCTGGACTTCACCCCCAGGCAGGTGCTGTGGCGCATCGCCCTGCCGCAAGCCATTCCCGAGATGATGCCCAGCTTCGGCAACCTTGCCGTGCAAAACCTCAAGGATACGGCGCTGGTTTCCTTGATCAGCCTGGGAGACCTCGCCTTTCGCGCCGAACAGATCCGCAATTTCACGCAAGACAGCACCACGGTCTATACCCTGCTGCTGTTCATGTACTTTGGCATGGCCCTGGTCCTGACCGCCATCATGAAGCTGCTGGAGCGCTCCATCGGGCGCTGGCGCGCGGGGAGGGCCTGAGCATGCTATTCGGCATAGAGTGGGACACCACCAGCAACTGGCTGTTCGCCAGTTCCATCCTGCCCATTTTGCTGCGCGGCCTGGTGACCACCATCCAGGCGACCGTCGTGGGCTTCGCGGTCGCCGCCGTGCTGGGCCTGCTGCTGGCCGCGCTCAAATCGGCCCGGCTGCGGATCATTTCCTGGCCCGCCCGGCTGATCACCGAATTCCTGCGCGATACGCCGCTGCTGATCCAGCTGTTTTTCCTGTACTACGTGCTGCCGGACTATGGCATCGTGCTGCCGGCCTTCCTGACGGGCGCCCTGGCCCTGGGCGTGCAATACAGCGCCTATATGTCCGAGGTGTACCGGGCGGGCATCGAGTCCATCGCGCGCGGCCAGACCGAGGCGGCCCGCGCCCTGGACCTGTCGGCGCTGCGCACTTTCTTCATCATCATCGTGCCCCAGGCGATTCCGCGCATCATCCCGGCCCTGGGAAACTATCTGGTCTCGATCATGAAGGACGTGCCCGTGCTCTCGGTGGTGTCGGTCCTGGAAATGCTCAGCGTGGCCAAGATCATCGGCGACCGGACCTTCAATTACCTGATTCCGCTCTCTATGGTGGGCGGACTGTACCTGGTGCTCACCCTGTTCGCCTCGGCGGCCATACGGTACCTCGACACCCGCCTGCCCAAGCAAGGATTGCCCCTGAGATGAATGAACCCATCATCAAATTCGACAAGGTCGTCAAGCGTTTTGGCGATGTCACCGTCCTGGACGCCCTCGATTTCGAGGTCGGCAAAGGCGAGAAAGTCACCATCATCGGTCCGTCCGGCTCCGGAAAATCGACCGTGCTGCGCATCCTGATGACGCTGGAGACCATCAACGAGGGCGTCATACACGTGGCGGGCAAGCCGCTATGGCACCAGTACAAGGATGACGCGCTGGTGCCGGCGAGCCAGGAACATCTGCGCGAGATGCGCAAGGAAATGGGGATGGTGTTCCAGCAGTTCAATCTCTTTCCGCACATGACGGTGCGCCGCAATGTCACGGAAGCGCCCATCCATGTGCTGGGCTTGTCCAAGGAAAAGGCCAACCAGCGCGCGGAAGAATACCTGGAGCTCGTCGGGCTATCGGACCAGGCCGACAAATTCCCCAGCAAGCTGTCGGGCGGCCAGCAGCAGCGCGTGGCCATTGCCCGGGCGCTGGCCATGCGGCCCAATATCATGCTGTTCGACGAGCCCACATCCGCGCTCGACCCGGAATTGGTGGGCGAAGTGCTGACGGTGATCCAGCGTCTGGCCCAGGAGCACGACCTGACCATGCTGCTCGTCACGCACGAAATGCAGTTCGCCAAGCAGATCTCGGACAGGGTGTGTTTTTTCGACAAGGGGCGGATAGTCGAGGAAGGCCCGCCGGAACAGGTCTTTACCGAACCGCGCGAGGAACGCACCCAGGAATTCCTGAAGGCTTTCCTCAACCCGGCCTGAGCGGGCGCATGGCCGCCGGATGCGGGGCCGGCGGCCCCCGCGCTGCGGCCGCCCGGAGGCTGCGGAACGCGCGACCGGCGCGCCGCCGCGGCCGGCGGCCAGGCTAGCCCAGCGCCAGCGCGCTTTCCAGCGGAGCCAGCGGCTCAAAGCTGCCGCGCGCGGCGATATGCTCCGGCCGCGGCCGCAGGCCATACTTGGGCGGCGCCAGGGCGTTCTCCACGCTGTTGTAGACCATGAACACATTGGCTCGCGGCCATGGGGAGATATTGCCGTTCGAACCGTGCATGGTGTTGCAGTCGAAGAACACCACGGAACCCGGGCGCGCCGTCATGGCCTGGATGCCGCCCTGCTCGGCCAGCAGCTGCAGGCTCAAGGGGTCGGGCACGCCGTACTCCTGCTGCTTGAGCGAGCGCTTGTAGTGGTTGTCGGGCGTGCGGCCCTGGCAGGAAATGAAATGCTGGTGCGAGCCGGGCAGCAGCATCAAGGGGCCATTGCAGGCGTTGTTCTCGGTCAGCAGCACCGAGCAGCTCAGCGCCCGCATGCGCGGCATGCCGTCTTCGACATGCCAGGTTTCAAAGTCGGAATGCCAATAGAATTCCTTGCCTTTGAAGCCGGGCTTCATGTTGGCGCGGGACTGGTGCATATAGACTTCCGACCCCAGGATTTGCCGCGCCACATTGATCAGGCGCGGGTCGCGCGCCAGCTGCGCCAGCATATCGCTGAGCTGGTGCACCCTGAATATGGACCTCACCGCGTCGCTGCCCGGCTCGGTGATGGCTTCCTCCAGGCCCACGATGGATGGGTCGGCGCTCATGCGCCCGACTTCATCGAGCAGCGCCTTGACTTCCTGGTCGCTGAATACGTTCTCCAGCATCAGGAATCCATTGCGCTCATAGTCGGCCACCTGCCCGGGCGCCAGGGCGTCGGCGTACGCCGCGCCCTCGTACACGACCGGGTCCTGCCGCGCGATAATGGCGGAGGTCCGGTCCGTGCGTGAAACATACAAATCTTTCATCGCTGTATTCATATCGTGCTCCCTACAGTTCAAGCGGCAGTCGATTCCAGCGGATACACGCCTTTTTCATCGTGCACCTCGAAGCCGGTCAAAGGCGGATTGAAGACGCAGATCACGCGCAGAGGCTTCTTGCCGCCGCGCAGCCAGTGCTCATCGTTCTCATTGAGCGCATAGACGACCCCTGGCCCCAGCGCGTATTTCTTGCCGTCGGCGACGGTTTCGATTTCCCCGTCGCCCTCCACGCACCATACCGCTTCGAGGTGGTTCTGGTAGTGGATGTGGGTTTCGGTTCCGGGAAAAATCACGGTCTCGTGAAAAGAGAAGCCCATGCCGTCTTTTTCCAGCAATACCCGGCGGCTGAGCCAGGTGTCCGTCTTGACTTCGTGTTCAGTGCCGATTACTTCGTTGACATTCCTGACTATCATCGCGCCTGCCCTCCAAATTTCAATACATGGGCGCTCACGCCCTTGCCCGCCAATACCTCTCCAACGCTGCGTTCGATGATTTCGAGCCCGCGCAGCAACAGGTCGTCCTCGATGGTCAGCGCCGGCAATACCTTGAGCACTTCATCGTTCGCGCCGGAAGTCTCTATCACCACGCCGTGCTCGAAAGCCTTTTTCGCTATGCGGGCCGCGATGTCGTCGTCGCCAGGAGTGACCAGGCCCTGGATCAGGCCGCGGCCGCGCACGCTCATGCCGGCCATGGGGTAGCTGTGCACCAGGTTTTCCAGCCAGTCGCGCACCAGGCGCTCTTTGCGCCGGGTATCGTTGGCGAAGGCGCCGTCGCGCCAATAGCTTTCCAAGGCCTGGGCGGCCGTGACGAAGGCCAGGTTATTGCCGCGGAAAGTGCCGCTGTGGGCGCCGGGCTTCCAGATGTCGAGCTCGGGCTTGATCAGCACCAGCGACATGGGCAGGCCGAACCCCGACAGGGATTTGGACAGCGTGATGATGTCCGGCTGGATGCCAGCCGATTCGAAGCTGAAGAAACTGCCCGTGCGGCCGCAGCCCACCTGGATATCGTCCACGATGAGCAGCATATCGTGCTGCCGGCACAGTTTTTCCAGGTCCTTGAGCCAGCGCCACGTCGCGACGTTCACGCCGCCTTCGCCCTGCACCGTTTCGACGATGACAGCGGCGGGATGATCAATGCCGCTGCTGGAATCATCCAGCATGCGTTCCAGATAGTCCATGGTATTCGCGTCGGGGCCGAAATAGCCGTCGAAGGGCATGAAGGAGGTATTGCCCAGGGCCACTCCCGCGGCATTGCGGAACTTGGAGTTGGCGGTGACCGCCAGCGACCCGCCGCTGACGCCGTGAAAGCCGTGGGTGAATGAAATGATGTTCTGCCGGCCTTTTACCTGGCGCGCCAGCTTGAGCGCGGCTTCGACCGCATTGGTGCCGGTGGGTCCGGTGAATTGCAGGGTGTACTGCCACTTGCGCGGCTTGAACAATACCCGGTCCACGGTTTCGAGGAAATACTTCTTTGCGCTGGTGGCCATGTCCAGGCCGTGCACCAGGCCGTCGGTATCCAGGTATTCGATCAGCTTGCTTTTCAGGATGGGGTTATTGTGCCCGTAGTTCAGCGTCCCTGCGCCGCTGAAGAAATCAATGTATTCCTTGTTGTCTTCATCGATGAGTACGGAACCTCTGGCCTGCTTGAAAATGACAGGAAACGACCGGACGTAGCCCCGTACTTCCGACTCCATCCGGTCGAATATTTTTAAGTCCATCATTATTTTTTTCTCCTGGTTGCGAGGCGTCCTGTAGGAAAACCGGCAGCATGGATATGCCCCCTGGCGCCTCTGTTTAAAACTACCGGCCTGTGTCAGGGCGGCCGCTATGCGGCCGCGGCCTGGAAAGGGCCGATGCGTAGTAAAGGTTCGTCGTCATGGCTGGCCTGGCCGAACAGGCCGGGCTCGAAAAAAGGCTCTTCGCGCATCCCCGCCGCTAGCCCCCGCGCAAGGCCGGCAAACATGCCGCGCGAGGCGAGATTGCCGGGGCTTACTGTGGTTTCGACATATTGGACGGCGGCCAAGCCGGGGCGGCGCAGCAGGTGGCGCAGCATGCGCAGGCCCAGGCCTTTGCCCCTGGCGCGCTCGTGCACCGCGACCTGCCAGACGAACAGCACATCCGGGCGCTGCGCGAGGACGTAGCCGGAAACAAAGCCTTCGAGCGCGTCGCCCGAACCCGCCAGCACGCAGGTGCCGGCGAAATGCTCGCTCAGCAGCAAGTAGGTATAGACAGAGTTGAGATCGAGCGGCGGGCAGTCGGCCACCAGGCGGTGGATGCCGGCCGCGTCGGTTTTGCCCGGCGCGCGCATCCATTCGCGGGCGTCCGCCGGCGCGCCCGCCCGCGCGCCAGCGGCGCAAGAGTCATTAGGGGTAAATAAGCTTGCGCAATCCGTCACACCACCAATCCCGACTCGGGTAGCGCCCCCGTTGCGGGAACGTCGAGGATGGGCGAGGCGAGCTCGCCCGGCGCCTCCTTGGGCGCGATGCCGTCGGACTCCATCAGGTCCACGATGCGTTCAAGCGACATCGTCATCGTGATCTGCTCGAGTTCGGGCAAAGCATTGAGCGCATCCGAGAGCTTTTTCTGCAACGGCGAGGGCGTTTCCCTGGCGAGCTCTATGCCCGCCTCGGTGGCCGTGACGAAGACAATGCGGCGGTCTTCCCTGCCGCGCTCGCGGCGCACCAGCCCCTTGTCTTCGAGGCGGTCGAGTATGCCCACCACCGTGCTGGCGCTGACATGGATTTCGCGGCTGATCGCCGTGGCGGTAAGCGGCCCGCGGTCTATCACCGCCCTCAGGCAGATGAGCTGCGGCGCCGTGATGTTGCTGCAGGCCGCCAGTTGGCGCGAATGCAGGGCGATCGAACGCGTAATGCGCCGCAAGGCGCGCAGGATACGCAGATCGTATTGTTGGGTAGTCACTGTAGTATTCATCTCAAAAAAGAGTTCAACTAAATTAATTTCTATCGAAATGATAAGTCCTGGAATGGATCGAGTCAAGCCATCGCGCGGCCCGCGGGCAAGCCCGCAGGAAGCCGCGGCGCCGGCGCAGGCGGGATGACGGGAAAGGGGAATGCGCAAGCGGCGCCCTGGGGCGCCGCTCGTTCGATGACAGGACGAAAGCTGCCGCAGGGAGCTGCGGCGGGGCAAGCTAGGCGGTGCCGCCCACAGTCAGGCCGTCCATGCGCACCGTGGGCATGCCTACGCCCACGGGAACGCTCTGGCCTTCCTTGCCGCAGGTTCCGACCCCCGAGTCCAGCTGCAAATCATCGCCGATCAGGCTGACGCGGTTCATGGCGTCCGGGCCGTTGCCGATCAGCGTGGCGCCTTTGACCGGATAGCTGACCTTGCCGTTTTCTATCATATAGGCTTCGGAAGTCGAGAACACGAACTTGCCGCTGGTGATGTCGACCTGGCCGCCGCCGAAATTGACGGCGTACAGGCCTTTTTTTACCGAAGCGATGATTTCCGGCGGCGGCACCTGCCCGGCAAGCATGAAGGTGTTGGTCATGCGGGGCATGGGCAGATGCGCATAGGATTCGCGCCGCCCGTTGCCGGTCACCGGCATTTTCATGAGCCGGGCATTCATCGAGTCCTGCATATACCCTTTGAGGATGCCGTCTTCGATCAGCACGTTGCGCTGCGTCGCGTTGCCCTCGTCGTCGATGTTGAGCGAACCGCGCCTGTCGGCGATGGTGCCGTCGTCGATGACGGTCACGCCCTTGGAGGCGACGCGCTCGCCTATGCGCCCGGAAAAGATGCTGGAGCCCTTGCGATTGAAATCGCCTTCGAGGCCATGCCCCACCGCCTCATGCAGCAGTATGCCCGGCCAGCCCGAGCCCAGCACCACGGTCATTTCGCCGGCCGGCGCGGGCTTGGCGTCGAGGTTGACGAGGGCCTCGTGGGTAGCGCGCTGCACATAGGAACGCAATACGTCATCGGTGAAATAGGCCAGGCCGCTGCGCCCGCCCCCGCCGCCATGGCCCATCTCGCGCCGGCCATTGCGTTCGGCGATCACCGTCAGCGAGAGGCGCACCAGCGGGCGGACATCGGCCGCCAGGCGGCCATCGCTGCCGGCGACCAGGATGACGTCGTATTCGGCGCCCAGGCCGGCCATGACCTGGATAATATGCGGGTCGGCGGCGCGCGCCATGGCTTCGAAGCGCTCGAGCAGGGCCACTTTTTCGGGCGCGGACAGCGTGTTGACCGGATCGATGGCGGGATAAAGCGCGTGTCCCAGGGGCGGATGCCCGCTTACCACTTTCTGGCGGCCGGCCCCCTGGCGGGCGATGGTGCGCACGACGCGCGCCGACGACAGCAGCGCATCGGGCGACAGCGTATCGGAATAGGCGAAAGCGGTTTTTTCGCCGCTGATGGCGCGCACGCCCACCCCTTGTTCGATGGAAAAGCTGCCGGTCTTGACTATGCCTTCTTCAAGACTCCAGCCTTCGCTGCGCGTATATTGGAAATACAGGTCGGCATAATCGACTTTGTGGGTAAAGATTTCGCCCAGCGCGCGCGCCATGTCGGATTCGCCCAGGCCCCAGGGGTCGAGCAGAACCGCTTTGGCGGTGGCCAGTGCGTTGATGGCAGGATCAGCAAGTTTCATAAAAGGAGTACCGTAACAAACGACAAATCACATCGTTCGGTGTTTAAGGGCGGGCAAGGATGCGCGCACATCGGACAAGCGCTGAAGGTCGATGTCGCCAATGGCGAAACCGGGCCCTTCGGCGATACTGTCGACGATGTCGCCCCATGGATCAATTAGAACAGAATGCCCCCAGGTGCGGCGACCATTTTCGTGTTTGCCGCCTTGCGCCGAGGCCAGGACATAGCATTGATTTTCGATGGCGCGGGCGCGCAGCAGCACTTCCCAGTGCGCCGACCCGGTGGTATAGGTGAAAGCGGCCGGCAGGATAATGAGGTTTACCTGGCCCAGGGCCCTGAAGAATTCAGGAAAACGCAAATCGTAGCAAATCGAAAGCCCGACCCTGCCGCAAGGCGCCATGAAGGTTTGTGGCGGATTTTCCCCGGCGCGTATGGAAACCGATTCATCGTAAGATTCCTGGCCCTTGTTGAAACCGAATAAATGGATTTTGTCGTAGCGCGCGATCCGCGTTCCGCTGGGGTCGTAAACCAAGCTCGAATTATAGATGCGGCCGGGATCGTCATTATCAAGAGGCAGGGTTCCGCCCACCAGCCATATACCGTGCTGTCTGGCCTGGCTGGAAAGAAAATCCTGGATGGGGCCGCTGCCGGGCATTTCCCTGATGGCGAGTTTATCCGCGTCTTTATGTCCCATGAAGCAGAAATATTCAGGCAGCACGGCCAATTCGGCGCCAGCCTGCGCGGCGCGGGCTATCAATAATCCGGCCTCGCGCAGATTCTCATCGAGCCGGGCGCAGGAGACGGTTTGAATCGCCGCCACGCGAAAGTTATTCTTTATTTCAGTCATATTATTGCCGTCATTCAAAGATCAAGGCGTCCCGCCAATACAAAATATAAAGACTTGGCTCATCATTTTGTTATTAAATATAAAGCGGACAAGTTAGAATTCGGTTTGGTCTTGATACCGCATTACCTCGTCTTGCGGCAAGTACTTGAATACATTCACCCAGGAACAACAATGACCCGAGATACGTATTCTTCCCAGAAGCAAAAAATCGAAAAAGAGATACTCAAATTGCAAAAACAGGCGCAGGCCCTGCAAACCAGACAGCGCGCGCCGGTCATAACGTCCATTATCCGCTCCATGCGCGAATACGATATCACGCCGGAGGAAATCGCCGAAGCCTTCAACAAGAAAACCACGCGGGCCGTGGCGCGCAAGCCCGCTCCCGCGGCGGCGGGCGCCAAACGCCCGGTTCCGCCCAAGTACCGCCATCCCCAGACCGGAGCCACCTGGACTGGCCGCGGCAAGGCGCCACGCTGGGTGACCGCCGCCGAAGCCGAAGGCCAGAACCGCGCCGACTTCCTGATCAAGGCGTAAGCCCCGGCGGCCAGTGCGGCGCAAGCCGCCTGGCCGCGTTCGAGCCGCCTAGCGGCCGCGCTTGTAATTCACTTCGCGCACTTGGCCATTATTGCCTGGAAAGCCGTCGAACACAGCTTGAGCCAGATAAGGCACCGCCTGCGCGAGATTATCCGACGAACTGACATTCACGGCGCTAGAACGGTACACCTCCGCGCCGTTGTTTTGATTATCCTTGATAATCACCGTCAAAGTATTTTTATAAACTTCGACCGGTTCGCTGCGCACCGATGGCGCCATATATATACCGCCGCCCCAGCCGCGATAACCGCCATAATAGCCGCCGAACGCCGGGCCGAAACCCCAGCCGTCCATATAAGGGTCGTAATATCGCTGCACCCAGACCTGGCTGAGCGGATTTTCATAATTGATCGACACGTCGAACCTTGCGGTTTGCCCCGAGCGCGCCTCGACCAGCCCGGTCGGGCCCATGGCCGCCCTCACGGTATCGGCCACCGATTCGAATTCCAGATTATTGAGCTGGTTGGTGGAAGGCACTATGCGATAGGACTGCCCCTGCGCATTCGCGGGCCACTTCTGGTAGCTGGTCACGCGCGCCGAAAGGGTCGACGCGCAGCCCGCCACCAGAAAGAGGCTGGCCATGACCATCCAGAACCATAATATCGAGCCATTAGAACGCCTTACTCTGTTCCACATGCTATTCCCCTGCTTCATATTGAATTAAGCGGCGCGGCATCTGCCGGGCCGCGCACCACAAAACATTGCATACTGCCATTGCCATGAGACCGCCGCATCGCGCCAAAGGTTGCATTTTCCCAGTAAAAACCGCGGCGCGGCGCAAATACTACAATAGCCCATCATTGAACAGCGAGTTCCCAGCCATGCGTACCGACACAGCACCCACCATATCGCGCCACGACTACCGGCCCTACCCCTATCGCCTGCCCGAGGTCGCCCTGCAATTCGACCTGGACGCGGCGCAAACCCGGGTCCGCTCGCGGCTGGTCTTCGAGCGCGTGGGCGACGAAAACCAGCCTCTGGTCCTCAACGGGCAAGATCTGGACCTGGAATCCCTGGCGCTGGACGGGCAGGCGCTGAATGCCAGCCAGTATCAGTTGCAGGATGAAATGCTGACGGTCTTCCCCAAGACGGCGCGCTTCACCCTGGAGATCACCAGCCTGTGCAGGCCGGCGCAGAATTCCAGCCTGATGGGCCTGTATGTATCGGGCGACAAGCTGTTCACCCAGTGCGAGGCCGAAGGCTTTCGCCGCATTACCTGGTTTCCCGATCGCCCCGACGTCATGTCGCGCTACCAGGTGACCCTGCGCGCCGATAAAGAACGCTATCCCCTGCTGCTGTCCAACGGCAACCGGCTGCAGGCCGGCGACCTGCCCGACGGCCGCCACCAGGCCGTCTGGGAAGACCCGCACCCCAAGCCCTGCTATCTGTTCGCCCTGGTGGCGGGCGACTTCGCCTGCCGCGAGCAAACCCTGCGCACCCGCAGCGGACGCGACGCGCTGCTGCAGATCTACAGCGACCGCGGCTCCGAAAACAAGACGCAATGGGCGCTGGACTGCCTGGTCCGCTCGGTGCAATGGGACGAGCAGCGCTTCGGGCTGGAGCTGGACCTGGACCGCTTCATGGTGGTCGCCGCCAGGGACTTCAATATGGGGGCCATGGAAAACAAGGGTTTGAATGTATTCAATTCCGCCTATGTCCTGGCCGACAAGGATTCCGCCACCGATCCGGCCTACCGGGCCATCGAAGCGGTCATCGGCCATGAGTATTTTCATAACTGGACCGGCAACCGCGTCACCTGCCGCGACTGGTTTCAGCTGTCGCTCAAGGAAGGCCTGACGGTATTCCGCGACCAGGAGTTCTCGGCCGACATGCTGGCGCAGGACTTGTCCGGCGCCGAAGCCGCCAGCGCGCGGGCCGTCAAGCGCATCGATGACGTCAGCACCTTGCGCATAGCCCAGTTCCCCGAAGACGCGGGACCCATGGCGCATCCCATAAGGCCCGAAAGCTATCAGGAAATCGGCAATTTCTACACGGCGACCGTGTACGAGAAAGGCGCCGAGGTGATACGCATGCAGCACACCATACTGGGCGAGGCGGGCTTCCGGGCCGGCATGGACGAGTATTTCCGCCGCCATGACGGCGCCGCCGTCACCTGCGACGACTTCGTGAGCGCCATGGAATCGGTATATGTACAGCAGAATCCGGGCAAGAATCTGGATGTCTTCCGCCGCTGGTACAGCCAGGCGGGCACGCCCCGCGTCAAGGTCGAACTGGCCTACGACGCCGCCAGAAAAACCTGCGCCGTCACCCTGAGCCAGCATTGCGAGCCGGTCGGCATAGAAAAGCTGCAGTCTCCCGCGCTGCCGAAACCGCCGCTGCATATTCCCTTCGCGCTGGGCTTGCTGGACCAGCAAGGCAGGCCGCTGGCCATCGAGCATGGCGGCCGCGCGCTGGACACGGTCCTGCTGGAACTGGTCGATGAACGGCAAACCTGGGAATTTCCCAATATCCCCGAAAAACCCGTGCCCTCGCTGCTGCGCGATTTTTCGGCGCCCGTCATCGTCGAGTTCGAAAGACAGGACGCCGAACTGACGCTGCTGGCGCAACACGACCCCGACCCCTACGCCCGCTGGGAAGCCGTCCAGGAGCTCGCCACGCGCCAATTGCTGGCCTTGGTGCGCGCCTTCACCGATGGCGGAGAGCCCGTCGTCCATCCCGGCCTGGCCGATACCTGGCGCGGCCTGCTGCGCGACCCGGGCCTGAGCGCGGCCTACAAAACCAGAATACTCAGCCAGCCGACCGAAAAAGAGTTGCTGGAAAAAACCAGTCCGATGAATCCCGCCGCCGTCGTGCAGGCCGGCAGGCATTTGCGCGGCCAGTTGGGCCAGGCCCTGGCGCCCCTCTGGCTTGAAACCTATCATGCCTGCGCCGATGACGCGGAGCAATACCGGCCCGACCCCCTTTCCTCCGGCCGCCGCTCGCTGCGCAATCTATGCCTGCACTACCTGATGGCCGCGGCGCATCCCGAGGCGCAGGCCTTGGCGGCGGCGCAGTATTACGGCGCGGGCAACATGACGGACCGCATGGGCGGTCTGTCCGCGCTGGTCCATTTTTCCGCCGGGGCGCCAAGCCAGGAGGCGCTGAACCACTTCTACGAACAATGGCAGCAGGATCCCCTGGTCATAGACAAATGGTTTGCGCTGCAGGCCGGCGCGCCGGGCACGACGGTCGAAACCGTGAGGGCCCTGATGCTGCATCCCGCCTTTTCCCTGCGCAACCCGAACCGGGCCCGCTCGCTGATCTTCCAGTTCTGCATGAACAATCTGCAGGGCGTGCATACGCCGCAAGGCTATGAATTCTGGGCCGAGCAGGTCATGGCGCTGGATGAGCTCAACCCCGAGATCGCCGCGCGCCTGGCGCGGGCGTTCGACAACTGGGCGCGCTTCGCCGCGCCCAACCGCGACGCCATGCACGACGCCCTGCAGCGCATACAGCGGCACCCGGCGCTGTCGCGCAACGTAGCGGAAATCATTTCCAAGGCCTTGAAAATACAGCAGGAGTACAAATGAAACGCAAAACACTGACGCAGTACCTGGTCGAGCAGCAAAGAAAGAAACAGGCCGTCTCGGCCGAAGTGCGCCTGCTCATCGAAACCGTGTCGCGCGCCTGCAAGGCGATAGGCCACGCGGTAAGCAAAGGCGCCCTGGGCGGCGTGCTGGGCAGCCTGGAAAGCGAGAATGTGCAGGGGGAAGTGCAAAAGAAGCTGGACGTCCTGTCCAATGAGATCCTGCTGGAAGCCAACGAATGGGGCGGGCACCTGGCCGCGATGGCTTCCGAAGAAATGGAGACCATACACCGCATCCCCAACCGCTACCCCAAGGGCGAATACCTGCTGCTGTTCGATCCCCTGGACGGCTCGTCCAACATAGACGTGAACGTCTCCATAGGCACGATATTCTCGGTGCTGCATGCGCCGCAGCATGCCTCCGGGCGCGATGTGGACGAGGACGATTTCCTGCAGCCGGGCGTGCGCCAGGTCGCCGCCGGCTATGCCGTGTACGGCCCGCAGACCATGCTGGTCCTGACGGTGGGGACGGGCGTGGTGGGGTTCACGCTGGACCGCGAAATGGGCTCATGGGTGCTGACCGATGACAACATCACCATCCCCGAGCAGACCGCCGAATTCGCCATCAATATGTCGAATATGCGCCACTGGGAAGCGCCGGTCAAACGCTATATCGATGACTGCCTGGCCGGCGAGACCGGCCCCCTGGGCAAAGACTACAACATGCGCTGGATCGCTTCCATGGTGGCCGACGTGCATCGCATCCTCACGCGCGGCGGCATCTTCATGTATCCGCGCGACGAACGGCCCGCGGGCAAGGCCGGCAAATTGCGCCTGATGTACGAAGCCAACCCCATGAGCTTTATTGTCGAGCAGGCCGGCGGCGCCGCCCACGACGGCAGCCGGCGCATCCTCGATGTGCAGCCCACGGCGCTGCACCAGCGCATAGGCGTAATACTGGGGTCCAGGGAAGAGGTCGAACGGGTGCGGCGCTACCACCAGGAAGCGCTGTAGCCGTCAACCCTGGGTAGCCAGCCCCGTCAATCCAGGGTAAGAATGGTCGCCCCCGTGGTCTTGCGGCTTTGCAGGGCCTCCTGGGCGGCGCCGGCGTCTTCCAGGGCGAAACGCTGGCCTATGGTGATGCCGATTTTCTTTTTGGCCACCAGGCCGAAGAGCTCGTCCGACGCGGCCTGCATCTTTTCCAGGGTCGGCACGTGCGTCCCCAGCGTGGGGCGGGTGACGAACAGCGAACCCTTGGCGGCCAATATGCCCAGGTTGACGCCCTCGACCGGCCCCGAGGCATTGCCGAAGCTGACCATCAAGCCGCGCGGCTCCAGGCAGTCCAGCGATGCGAGCCAGGTATCCTTGCCCACGCCATCGTACACGACAGGCACTTTCTTGCCATTGGTCAGTTCCTTGACCCGCTCCACCACGTCTTCCCTGGAATAGTCTATGACTTCCCAGGCGCCGTGGGCCTTGGCGAGAGCGGCCTTTTCGGCGGTGGACGCCGTGCCGATGAGCTTGACGCCCAGGGCCTTGGCCCATTGGCAGGCAATCAGGCCGACGCCGCCGGCCGCGGCATGAAACAATATGGTTTCGCCGCCTTGCAGGCGGTAGGTCTGGCGGAACAGGTACTGCACCGTCAGGCCCTTGAGCATCAGCGCGGCGGCCTGGTCGAAGTCGACGCCCCCGGGTATCTTGACGACGCGGTCGGCGGGCACATTGCGCGCCTCGGCATAGGCGCCCAGGGGGCTCTGGCCGTACGCGACGCGGTCGCCCACCTTCAAGTGCCTGACGCCGGCGCCCACGGCCTCGACCACCCCCGACGCTTCAAAGCCCAGGCCATGGGGCAAGGGGTGCTTGTACAGCCCGCTTCGGTAGTAGATGTCGATGAAATTCAGGCCCACCGCTTTCTGGCGTATGGTGACCTCGTTTTTTTCGGGTGGCGGCACCTGCACCGAAACGAGCTTGAGCACTTCGGGGCCACCGTTTTCTTCGATACGTATTGCTTTGACCTGGTTTTCCAAGACGGACTCCTTTCATAGACATAACATGGACAGACGCCGGCTGCGCGATAATAGCGCCTAGTTTAAATCCTTATTGCGACCCTGTACCTGAAAATATGAATCGTCAGCGTGCTCTATTTGCGATTCATATCGCTGCCGTGCTGTTCGGCCTGACCGGCATTTTTGGCGAGCTCATCCAGGCCGACGCCATGGCCATTACCGCCGGCCGGGCGAGCTTCGCCGTTTTCGCCCTGTTCGCCTTCATACGCTTCCAGGGCGGCTCGCTGACGCAAGGCCTCAAGGCCGGCAGCATAGGCGTGCTGGCCGCGGCGGGCGCCATGCTGGCCGTGCATTGGGTCACCTTCTTCATTGCGGTGAAAATCGCCGGCGTCGCCGTCGCCACCCTGGGCTTTGCCAGCTTCCCGGCCTTCATCACCCTGTGCGAATGCCTTTTCTTCAAAGAAAGAATCAGCATTGCAGAATGGCTGATATTGCTGCTGGTCACCCTGGGCCTGGTGCTGGTCACGCCCTCCTTCGACTTGCGGGACGAGGCGACCGTGGGCCTGGCCTGGGCCATCCTGTCGGGCCTGGCCTTCGCCATCTTCACGCTGGTCAACCGCCGCGCCGCCGCGCATATCCCGGCGCAGCAAGTCGCCTGCTGGGAAAACCTGGTGGTGGCCCTGCTTACCCTGCCTTTTTCCTTCCCGGCCATGGCCGGGCTGGACGCCCTGGACTGGCTATGGATAGCGCTGCTGGGCGTATTCTGCACCGCCCTGTCCCATTACCTGCTGGTATCCAGCCTCATGACCTTGAAGGCCCGCAGCGCGGGCATCGTGATCGCGCTCGAGCCCATCTATGCGATTTTCTTCGCGGCCGTGCTGTTCGCCCAGTACCCGTCGGCGCGGGCGCTGTTCGGCGGCGCCTTGATGATAGGCGCCATCGTATGGTCGGGCCTGCGCCAGCCTGAAAGCAGGGCCGCCCGGAAAATCAGCGCTGCGCGATGAGGTCCGCGATGGCCTGGCCGACTTCCCGGGTGCTGGCGCCGCCCTGCATATCCGGCGTGCGCGGGCCGTTTTCCAATACCGTTTCGATCGCCTCCAGCACCTCCTGCGCCGCTTGCGGGTAGCCCAGGAAATCCAGCATCATGGCGCCGCTCCAGATTTGCCCTATGGGATTGGCTATGCCTTTGCCATAGATGTCCGGGGCCGAGCCGTGCACGGGCTCGAACAGGGACGGAAACTTGCGCTCCGGATTCAGGTTGGCCGAAGGCGCTATGCCTATCGTGCCCGTGCAGGCGGGCCCGAGGTCGGACAGGATATCGCCGAACAGGTTGGACGCCACCACCACATCGAACCAGTCCGGATGCTGGACAAAATGGGCGCAGAGAATATCGATGTGGTATTTGTCCCAGCGCACGTCCGGGTAGTGCCGGGCCATGTCGGCGACGCGCTCGTCCCACCATGGCATGGAAATCGAAATGCCGTTGGACTTGGTCGCCGCCGTCAGGTGCTTGCCGCGTTTCTGCGCCAGCTCGAAGGCGAACTTCAATACGCGCTCGGCGCCCACGCGGGTGAACACGCTTTCCTGGATCACGACCTCGCGCTGCGTGCCCTCGAACAGGCGCCCGCCGCTGTTGGAATATTCGCCTTCGGTATTTTCGCGGACGATGAAAAAATCGATATCGCCCGGCTTGCGGCCGGCCAGCGGCGTTTTTACGCCGGGCATCAACCGCACGGGGCGCAAATTGATGTACTGGTCGAACTCGCGCCTGAACTTGAACAGGGATTCCCACAGGGCGACATGGTCGGGAACCAGATCGGGCCAGCCTATGGCGCCGAAGAAGATGGCTTCATGGCCGCTCAGGCGCTCTTTCCAGTCCTCCGGCATCATGCGGCCATGCTTGGCGTAGTAGTCGCAGCTCCAGTCCAGAGCCTCCCATTCGAAGCGCAGGCCATGGCGGCCGGCGACGGCTTCAAGCACGCGCAGGCCTTCGGGCATTACCTCTTTACCAATACCGTCGCCTGCAATCACCGCAATCTTGTGGACTTTAGACACCTTGAGCTCTCTCTATTTTCAGTTGAACAAAATCATGAACCGCCATATCCCGCGGCGGCCGGGGCCCGCCGCGCGCCGGCCTTACCGGCGGCCGGTGAGCGACCCCAGCACCCCGCGTATCAATTGATTGGCGGTGCGCCGCGCAACGCTTTTGGCGACCGACTGCACCACGCCATCGCGCCGCCCGCCGCGCGGGCCGGTCGAGCCGAACAGGAAATCATTGACCGTACCCATGAAGCCGGCGTCCGCCGCGGGCGGCTTGCCGGCCGCGCCCTTGCCTGCCGGCCCGGGCTGGTCCGCCGCCCCGCCTTCCATGCGCTTTTGCAGCACTTCATAGGCCGATACGCGATCGATGATGCGATCGTATTTGCCGCCAAGCGGGGAAGCGTTGCGCAGGGCCTGGCGCTCGGCCTCCGCGGCCGGCCCGATGCGGCTGCCGGGGGCCAGCATCCAGGCCCTCTCGGTCGGGGTGGGGCTGCCCTTGGCATCGAGCAGGGAAACCAGGGCCTCGCCCACGCCCAATTCGGTGATGGCCTGTTCGATATCGAGGCCGGGATTGGGCCGCATGGTCTGCGCGGCGGTCTTGACGGCTTTCTGGTCGCGCGGGGTGAAGGCGCGCAAGGCGTGCTGCACGCGATTGCCCAGCTGGCCCAGTATCGTATCGGGTATGTCCAGCGGATTCTGCGTAATGAAATAGATGCCCACCCCTTTGGAGCGCACCAGCCGCACGACCTGTTCGATTTTTTCCAGCAGGGCTTTGGGCGCGTCATTGAACAGCAAATGCGCTTCGTCGAAAAAGAACACGAATTTGGGTTTGTCCGGGTCGCCGACCTCGGGCAGGCCTTCATACAGATCGGCCAGCATCCACAACAGAAAGACCGCATACAGGCGCGGCGACTGCATCAGCTTGTCGGCCGCCAGGATGTTGACGATGCCCCGCCCCCGTTCGTCGACGCGTATCCAGTCGAAGATGTCCAGCATGGGCTCGCCGAAGAACTGGGCGGCGCCCTGCGATTCGAGGCGCAGCAGGCTGCGCTGGATGGCGCCTATGGACGCCGCGGACACATTGCCATAGCGCGTGCGCAATTCGGCCGACCTGTCGGCGACGTCCTGCAGCATGGCGCGCAGGTCTTTGAGGTCCAGTATCAGCTGGCCTTCGTCGTCGGCCACCTTGAAGACCAGGCTGAGCACGCCTTCCTGGGTGTCGTTCAATTCCAGCATGCGCGCCAGCAGCAATGGCCCCATGTCGGAGACCGTCGCCCGCAGCGGATGCCCCTGCTCGCCGAAGATGTCCCACAGCACGACGGGGCTGGCGCCCCACACGGGCTCGGGCAGGCCCAGCGCGGCGAGCCGCTCCCGCAGCTTGGGGCTGGCGGCGCCCGGCTGCGAAATGCCGCTGAGGTCGCCTTTGACGTCCGCCATGAAGACCGCGGTGCCCATGCGGGAAAAGGCCTCGGCCAGCAGCTGCAATGTTACAGTCTTGCCGGTTCCGGTGGCGCCGGTGATGCAGCCGTGGCGATTGGCGAGCTGCGGCAGCAGGAGAGACTCTGTATTGGCATTTTTCGCGATAACGATGGGATCGGCCATTTTTTTACCATTCCGGGCGGTGCAAAGAGAAGATCCAAGTGTAATTCGATGCTCCTTGCTCTGCACGCGCTAAAATCACCTTCTTTATCCTCAATGTAATGACACTTTATGGCCGGTCACAGTAAATGGGCGAACATCCAGCACCGCAAGGGTCGCCAAGATGCCAAACGAGGCAAGCTCTGGACAAAGATCATCCGCGAAATCACGGTGGCCGCGCGCGCCGGCGGCGCCGACCCTGACGCCAACCCGCGCCTGCGGATGGCGTGGGACAAGGGCATGGCCGCCAACATGCCCAAGGAAAACATCCAGCGCGCCATCCAGCGCGGCGCCGGCGGGGCCGATGGCGCCAACTACGAAGAAGTGCGCTACGAGGGCTATGGCTTGGGCGGCGCGGCGGTCATCATCGACTGCATGACCGATAATCGCATCCGCACGGTCGCCGAAGTGCGCCACGCCCTGAGCAAGCACGGCGGCAACCTGGGCCAGGAAGGCTCGGTCGCCTTCATGTTCCAGCATTGCGGCCAATTCCTGTTTGCGCCCGGCACTTCGGAAGAACAGGTGATGGAAGCCGCGCTGGAGGCCGGCGCCGAAGACATCCAGACCGATGCCGAGGGAATGATAGAAGTGATCTGCCCTCCCGCCGATTACGCGGCGGTCAAGGCCGCTTTCGAGCAGGCGTCGCTGGTGCCCGAAGTGCAGGGCGTCATCATGAAGGCGCTGAGCGAAACCGAGCTCACCGGGGACGACGCCATCAAGATGCAGAAAATGCTGGACGTGCTCGAAGGCCTGGACGATGTCCAGGAAGTCTATACCACCGCGGTTCTCGACGAATCCGAATAAGGGGCGCCCGTCGTTTCTGGCGCCTTGACCATCAACCTGCCTTACAGCACTAACAATTTCTCACTATGAAACTACTCGTAATCGGTGGCGGTGGCCGCGAACATGCACTGGCCTGGCGGCTGGCAAAGTCTGCACGGGTCCAGACCGTATACGTGGCGCCCGGCAACGGCGGAACGGCCCGCGGGGCGCAATTGCAGAACGTGGCGCTCGGCGATATCGACGAGCTGGTCGCGTTTGCGCAGAAAGAAAAAATCGCCTTCACGGTCGTCGGGCCGGAAGCCCCTTTGGCCGCCGGCGTGGTGGACGCGTTCCAGGCGGCGGGGCTGAAGATCTTCGGTCCGACGCAGGCCGCCGCGCAGCTTGAAAGCTCCAAGGACTACGCCAAGGCGTTCATGGTGCGCCACCACATCCCCACGGCCGCCTACCAGACCTTCACCGACCCGGCGCAGGCCAAGGCCTACATCGCCGGACAAGGCGCGCCGATAGTCGTCAAGGCCGACGGCCTGGCCGCCGGCAAGGGCGTCGTCGTGGCCGAGACCGTGGACGAGGCGCTCGCGGCGGTGGACCAGATGCTGGGCGATGGCTCTTTCGGCGCGGCGGGCGCGCGCGTGGTGATAGAAGAATGCCTGGCCGGCGAAGAAGCTAGCTTCATCGTCATGTGCGACGGGCGCAGCATACTGGCGCTGGCCACCAGCCAGGACCACAAGCGCCTCAAGGATAATGACCTGGGCCCCAACACGGGCGGCATGGGGGCCTATTCCCCGGCGCCGGTCATCAGCCCGGCGCTGCATAACCGCATCATGCGCGAAGTCATACACCCGACGGTTGCGGGCATGGCCAAGGACGGCATTCCCTACACCGGCTTTCTGTATGCCGGCCTGATGATAGGCGGCGGCCCCGACGCCACCCGCTCGATAAAAGTGCTCGAGTTCAACTGCCGCATGGGAGACCCCGAAACCCAGCCCATCATGATGCGCATAAAAAGCGACCTGGCGCAGGTATTCGAACTGGCCGTCGCGGGCCGGCTCGACGAAGCCACGATAGACTGGGACCGCCGCACTGCGCTGGGCGTCGTCATGGCGGCCCACAACTATCCCGCCGCGCCGCGCAGCGGCGACACCATCAGCCGTTTGCCCAGGGACACCGACGAATGCATGGTGTTCCACGCCGGCACCGTTCTGGATAATGGCATACTCAAGACCTCGGGCGGGCGCGTGCTGTGCGTGACCGTGCTGGCGGACTCGGTCAAGCGCGCCCAGGCGGCGGCCTACGCGGCCATCGCCCAGACGCATTTCGACGGGCAGCAATACCGTACGGATATCGGATGGCGCGCCATACCCGCGGCGGCCAGTCCGACATAACGATCCCCCTGCCGCGCAGAGGACCCACGGAGACCGATATGACCGTTCCCATTTCCACCGCCTACGATTATTTCCTGGATCTGCAGGCGCGCATCGTGGCGGCCCTGGAAGCCGCCGACGGCACCCGCTTCCAGTCCGACCAATGGACCCGCGAGGAAGGCGGCGGCGGCCTGTCGCGCTACCTGGAAGGCGGCCCGCTATTTGAACGCGCCGGCGTGCTGTTCAGCCACGTCCAGGGCAAAACCCTGCCCGCGTCGGCGAGCGCCCACCGCGGCGAACTGGCCGGCCGTTCCTGGGAGGCCATGGGCGTATCCATGGTGCTGCACCCGCGCAATCCCCACGTGCCCACCACGCACATGAATGTGCGGCTGTTTGTCGCCCATGCGGCGCAAAAAGACGAGGACGATGTCTTCTGGTTCGGCGGCGGCCTCGACCTCACGCCCTATTACCCCTTCGAGGAGGACGTGCGGCATTTCCATCAGGTCTGCCATGACGCCCTGGAGCCCTTCGGGGCCGACAAATACCCCGCCTACAAAAAATGGTGCGATGACTATTTCTACCTCAAGCACCGCGACGAAACCCGCGGCGTGGGCGGCCTTTTCTTCGACGATCTGAACGAACAGGGCTTCGACCACAGCTTCGCGCTGACCCGCTCGGTGGGCGATTCCTTCCTGGATGCCTATATGCCCATCGTCGAGAAGCGCCAGCGCCTGCCGTACACGGAAAAACAGCGCGACTTCCAGGCCTACCGGCGCGGCCGCTACGTCGAGTTCAACCTGGTCTTCGACCGCGGCACGCTATTCGGCCTGCAGTCGGGCGGACGCACCGAATCGATTCTGCTTTCCATGCCGCCCATGGCCGCCTGGCGCTACAGCTGGTCGCCCAAGGAAGGGACGGCCGAGGCCGCGCTTTCGGATTACCTGAAACCGCGCGAATGGCTATAAGAAAAACGGGTTTGCTGGGGGGCAGCTTCGATCCCGTGCATCTGGCGCATATCGCCCTGGCCGAAAGCGCCAGGCGGACGCTGGGCCTGGACGAAGTGCAGCTCATTCCGGCGGCCGACCCCTGGCAGCGCGCCCCGCTGGCCGCGACCGGCCAGCAGCGGCTGGAAATGCTGGAGATCGCCACCCGCGCCCACCCCCATCTGCATGTCAATCCGGTGGAAATCCAGCGCGGCGGCCCCACCTACACCATAGACACCGTGCGCGAACTGCCGCGTAACATCGATTACTATTGGATACTGGGCGCCGACCAGTTGCGCAATTTCTGCACCTGGCAGTGCTGGCGCGAGATCGCCGGCCTCGTGACGCTGGCCGTGGCCCAGCGCCCTGGCGCCCATCTCGCCCCGCCCCGGGCGCTGACCGAGCATCTGCGGGAATCGGGGGGCCGCCTGATACAACTGCCCTTCGCCCCCACGGCGATATCCGCCACCCTCATACGCGAACGCCTGGCGGCCGGCGAGCCCACCGACGGCATGCTGGACCTTGCCGTAGCACAATATATTCAACAAAATGGGCTCTATCCAGCGCCTGTTGCCTAACGTCTCACGGTATAGTTCACCCATGGAAATTCAAAAACTGCAACGCCTGGTCATTGACGCCCTTGAAGACGTCAAAGCACAGGACATCAAAATCTTCAACACCACGCATATCACGGGCCTGTTCGACCGTGTCGTCATCACCACCGGCTCATCCAATCGCCAGACCCGCGCCATCGCCTCCAGCGTCGCCGACAGCGCCAGGGAACGCAAGATCCCCATCGTCGCCTACGAAGGCGAGGACACCGGCGAATGGGTCCTGGTCGACCTGGGCGACATCGTCGTGCACTGCATGACGCCCGCGATCCGCCAGTACTACAATCTGGAGGAAATCTGGGGCGGCAAGCCGGTGCACGTAAAACTGCTGGCGCAGTCCATGCAGCCCAGCATGCCCGAGTCCTTCGACTACGACGAAGAGGAATAACGGGCGGGGCGATGAAACTGATCGTGATCGCCGTGGGTGTGCGCATGCCCGGCTGGGTTGAAACCGCCTGGCGCGACTACGCGCGGCGCCTGCCCTCCGACTGCGCGCTCGAACTCAAGGAAATCAAGCCCGAGCCCCGCACTTCCGGCAAGACCGCCGCCCAGATGATGCAGGCGGAAGCCCGCCGCATCGAAGCCGCCATCCCGCCGCAGGCCATGCGCATCGCCCTGGACGAGCGCGGCAGGGACATGGACACCATGGGCCTGGCGCGCGAACTGGAAAGCTGGCGCGGCAGCGGCCAGGACATCGTCTTCCTGGTCGGCGGGCCCGACGGCCTCGATCCGGAACTCAAGCAAGGCTGCAGCGGCCGCCTGCGGCTGTCGTCGCTGACCCTGCCCCACCCCATGGTGCGCGTGGTGCTGGCGGAGCAGCTCTATCGCGCCTGGGCTATCATGACCGGTCATCCCTATCATCGCGCCTGAACGGCGCAATACCTGGACCCATCGCCATTATGACCAGACGCCGTACCAAAATCGTTGCGACCCTGGGGCCCGCAAGCTCCAGCCCCGAAAAAATCGAGCAGCTCATCCTCGCGGGCATGGACGTGGCGCGCCTGAATTTCTCGCACGGGGAAGCCGAGGACCACCGGCAACGGGTGCAACTGGTGCGATCGCTGGCGGAGAAACACGGCAGGTATGTCGCCATCATGGGGGATTTGCAGGGGCCCAAGATCCGCATCGCCCGCTTCAGGAATACCCGGGTGACGCTCGCCGCCGGCCAGCCCTTTACCTTGTCCAACCAGCATCCGGCCGAAGAAGGCGACGAGACCATCGTCGGCATCGATTACCCCAGCCTCGTGCAGGACTGCCATCCCGGCGACGAGCTGCTGCTGGACGACGGCCGGGTGGTGCTGGTGGTCGAGAACGTCGACGAGTACGCCGTGCACACGATTGTGACGGTGGGCGGCCCCCTGTCCAACAACAAGGGCATCAACCGGCGCGGCGGAGGCATTTCGGCGCCCAGCCTGACCGACAAGGACCGCGAGGACATCAAGCTGGCGGCCGAACTCGACATGGACTATGTCGCGGTGTCTTTCCCGCGCTATGGCCGCGACATCGAGGAAGCGCGCAAGCTGGTGGAAGAGGCGGGCAGCCAGGCATGGATCATCGCCAAGATAGAACGGGCGGAAGCCGTGGCCGATGATCGCGCGCTGGACGCCATCATCATGGTGAGCGACGGCGTCATGGTGGCGCGCGGCGACCTGGGCGTGGAAGTGGGCGACGCCCGCCTGGTAGGCATACAGAAGCGCATCATCCAGCATGCCCGCACCCACAACAAGCTGGTCATCACGGCCACGCAGATGATGGAATCCATGATAGGCAGCCCTTTGCCCACGCGCGCCGAGGTGTCCGACGTGGCCAACGCGGTGCTGGACTACACCGATGCCGTGATGCTGTCGGCGGAAAGCGCCTCGGGGCAGTATCCGGTGGAAGCGGTCACGGCCATGGCCAGGGTATGCCTGGGCGCGGAGCAGGAGCCGACCACGACGCGGTCCCAGCACCGCCTGGGGGAAACCTTCACCCGCTGCGATGAGACCATAGCGCTGGCGACCATGTACGCGGCGAATCATTTCCCGGGCGTCAAGGCCATCATCAGCCTTACGGAAAGCGGGCACACGCCTTTGATCATGTCGCGGATACGGTCGGGCGTGCCTATTTACTGCTACACGCGCCATGCCGGCACGCAGCGGCGCGCGGCGCTGTTCCGCGGCGTCTACACGGTGGCTTTCGATGCCGCGGACCTCGACCCGGCCCTGGTGAGCGATGCCGCCATCGAGAAGCTCAAAGAGCAATCGCTGCTGCAGGAGGGCGACTGGATCATCCTGACCAAGGGCGATTTCTTCAGCAATAGCGGCGGGACGAACGGAATGAAGATACTGAAGGTGAATTGAGGCTATGCGATGAAACCAGCCCCTATTTATCTGGCTTCGGCCAGCCCGCGCCGGCATGAGATCCTGCTGCAGATGGGCGTCGAGCACGAGGTATTGAATGTGCCCGCCCCGGAAGGCGAGGACGAGCCGCGCCTGGCCAATGAAGCGCCCGAGGCCTATGTGCTGCGCACCGCGCGCGAAAAGGCGATACGGGCCAGGCAGTGGCTGGCCCGGCAGCGCGCGCCAGGCGCGGCGGCTGCGCTGGATGCGGCGCGCCCCGTGCTGTCGGCCGACACCACGGTGATCCTGGACGGGGATATCCTGGGCAAACCGGCAGGCCTGGACGAGGCGCGCCGCATGCTTGCCCGCCTGTCCGGCGGCACGCATGTGGTGCACACGGCGGTGGTGCTGGCGCGCGACGGCCAGCTTCTGCAGGATGTGTCCATCACCCAGGTACGGTTCAAGCCGCTCTCGGAAGCGGAAATCGACGCTTACTGCGCCACGGGCGAGCCCATGGGCAAGGCGGGCGCCTACGGCATACAAGGCAGGGCCGCCGTGTTCATCGAATACATCGCCGGCAGCTACACCGGCGTGATGGGCTTGCCGGTGTTCGAAACCTGGCGGCTCCTGCAATCGGGCCAGGCGCAATCCTGATCTGCGCCTGGAGCGGCTTATCGCTTCACATCCTGCGCATGCCGCGCCACAGCCAGGGCACCAGCGGCCAGAAGAGCATGACCAGGGCCAGCGTGGTGATCGTGCCGACCAGCGAATTGGACCAGAAAACATGCAGGCCGGTGTTCGGCCCCAGCATGGACTGGCGGAAGGCGTCTTCCATGCGGTCTCCCAGCACCAGGGCCAGGATCATGGGCGCCAGCGGGTAGGAGAGCTTTTTCAGCACATAGCCCACGACGCCGAACAGCAGCATGAACCAGACGTCCAGCATGGCGCTGTGGACCGAGTAGGCGCCTATGGCGCACACCACGATGATGATGGGCGCGACAATCGCAAACGGTATGCGCAGGATGGCGGCGAACAGGGGCACGGTGCTGAGCACCAGGATCAAGCCGACGAAATTCCCCAGGTACATGCTGGCGATCAGCCCCCAGACAAACTCCTTCTGTTCGACGAACAATAGCGGGCCGGGCTGCAAGCCCCAGATCATGAGTCCGCCCAACAGCACGGCGGCGGTCGCGGAGCCCGGAATCCCCAGCGCGAGCATGGGCAGCAGCGCGGAGGTTCCCGACGCATGGGCCGCCGTCTCGGGCGCGATGACGCCTTCCAGCTCCCCCGTGCCGAATTTGTGGCCATTGCGCGAAAAGCGCTGGGCGAGCCCATAGCCCATGAACGATGCCGCCGTCGCGCCGCCGGGCGTCACCCCCATCCAGCAGCCGACGACCACGCTGCGCAGCAGGGTCGCCCAGTATCTGGGCATTTCTTTCCAGGTTTGCAGCACCACCTTCAGGTTGATCTTGCCGCTCTTGCCTTCGAATGCCAGCCCTTCCTCCATGCTGACCAGGATTTCGCCTATGCCGAACAGGCCTATGACCACGACCAGGAAATCGACGCCCCTCAACAGTTCGGACCAGCCGAAAGTCATGCGCAGCCCGCCGCTCACGGTGTCCATTCCTATGGCGGCCAGGCCAAAGCCGAGCATCATGGAAATGACGGTCTTGAACGGCGTCTTCTTGTCCGTGCCCACAAAGCTGCAGAAGGTCAGCAGGAACACGGCGAAGAATTCGGGCGGACCGAAGCGCAGCGCAAACCGGGACACCAGCGGGGCCAGGAAGGTGATGAGCAGCACGCCCGCCAGGGCGCCGAAGAACGATCCCGTAAAGGAAGCCGTCAGCGCGTTGCCGGCCTTGCCCTGCTGGGCCAGGGGGTAGCCGTCGAAGGTGGTGGCCACCGAGGATGTCTCCCCGGGGATATTGAACAGAATCGATGTGATCGCCCCGGCAAACAGCGAGCCCCAGTAAATGCAGGACAGCATGATGATGGCGGAAGTCGGGGGCATGGTGAAGGTGAGCGGCAGCAGGATCGCCACCCCGTTGGGGCCGCCCAGTCCCGGCAGCACCCCTATGATGACACCGAGGACCAGGCCTATCAGCATCATGCCGATGTTGTACCAGCTCAGTACGGTGGCAAATCCATGAAATAAAGCGTTGATTTCATCCACTGGTGGGTTCTCCTGCCGTGGGTTTCAATAGCCGAACCAGGCCTCCAGGGGGCCTTTGGGCAGGGGCACCATGAACTGGATTTCGAACATCCAGAACAGCAGCGCGTTCACGCCCAGGCTGATCAGCACGGTCTTGAGCCAGCCTATCCTGCCCAGCAGGCGCATGAATGCCGCGATAAAGCATGCCGAAGCCAGGTAGATGCCGAGAAACTGTATGGCCAGCACGTAGACCGCGGTGGGCGCCAGCACCATCAGCACCAGCCTGAAGCGCGCCCAGGTGACGAATACCTCGCGATTGCGCCGCCGGCCCAATAGCGACTTGAGCAGCACCGCCGCGCCGGCGATGCAGAGTATCAGGCCGATATGGAAAGGGAAGTAGCCCGACTCGGGGCCATCGGCGGCCCAGCTCGCGCCGATACGATGATTGTCTATCATCATGACGACGCCGATGGCAAAGACGACGGCCGCGGCCGCCGCGTCGATGGCGCTGTGCGACCACCCGCCGCCCGGCGGACGGCTGCCTGCTTGTTCATGCTTCATTCATGGCTCCCCGGTTTCACTTTTTGCTGGCCAGGCCGGCTTCCTGCATCAAGGTCTTGTGCTTGGCCTCGTCCTGCTTGAGGAATGCCACGAAATCGGCGCCGTCGCGGTAGTCGCTTTTCAGCGCCTGTTTGGCGAGGTAGTCTTTCCATTCCTGCGTCTGCGTCACTTTCTTGAGCAAGCCGTCGTAATAGGCCACCTGCTCCGCCGTGGTCCCGCCGGGCAGGAAGAAGCCGCGCAGCATCTGGTACTCGACGTCATAACCCGCTTCCTTGCACGTGGGGATATCGGCCCAGGACTGATCCGCGGTGATCTTGTCCTTGTAGACCATGCGCTCATTGGAAAACACGCAAAGCGCGCGGATCTGGCCGGCCCGCCACTGGGCTATGTTTTCGCTGGGGTTGTTGACATTCGAATCGGTGTGCTTGCCCACCAGCTGCGTGGCGGCTTCGCCGCCGCTTTTATACGGCACATAGGTGAATTTGACGCCGGCCGCCTTTTCGAGCGCGACAGAGATGATCTGGTCTTCGCGCTTGGCTCCCGTTCCGCCCATCTTGAAGGTTCCGGGCGCCGCCGCCTTGACCGCCTTCAGGTAATCGGCCGCCGTCTTGTAAGGAGCCTCGGCATTGGTCCACAGCAGGAACTCGTCCTGCGCGATCATGGCGACCGGATTCAGGTCGCTCCAATTGAACGGCAGATCGACGGCGATGGGCAAAGTGTAGATGGCGGAGAAAGCCACCATCAGCTTGTGCGGATCGCCCTGGGAGGCCTTGGTGTCCATGATGCCTTCCGCGCCGCTGGCCCCGCCCTTGTTCAAGACCAGGGTGGACTGCTTCATGAGCTTGTGCTTGAGGATGATGCTCTGGATGGTCCGCGCCATTTGATCGGAAGCGCCGCCCGCGCCGGCGGGGACTATGATTTCGACGGATCGCGCGGGCTCCCACGCGGCCTGTGCGGGAGCCCAGCCCAGGCCGGCCAGCAAGGCCAGCGCCGGCAGCAGGTAGGTTTTATTCGGTAGCCTGCGGGTTGAATGCTTCATTTGTCTCTCCTCCGGTTGGTGCTACGAAAACGGCCTAAGCTGCCTGCGCCAGTGCCGCCATGCTTGATTGGGCCAGGTGGTCCATAGCCGCCTGTGCTCCGCCTTTTCTATGCGGTACCCCCGCAATCCCCAGACCCATTTCCACCCCGGCCAGCGTGCCGCACAGGGTCAAATCATTCATGTCGCCAAGGTGGCCGATGCGAAACACCTTGTCGGACAATTTGCTCAGGCCCTGGCCCAGCGACATATCGAAATGCCGCAGCACGACTTTCCGGAATGCATCGGCGCTATGGCCGTCGGGCATGACCACGGCGGTCAGCACAGAACTGTATTCATCGGGGTTCTTGCAAAGGATATCCAGGCCCCAGGCCCGCGCCGCCTCGCGCGTCGCCTCGCCATAGCGGCGGTGGCGCGCAAAGACATGGTCCAGGCCCTCGGCGAAAAGCATCTCCAGCGCCTCGTGCAAGCCATACAGCAAATTGGTCGCCGGCGTATAGGGGAAATAGCCAGAGGGATTGATGGCGAGCATTTCCTTCCAGTCCCAGTATGAGCGCCGCAAGGCCGCCGTACCGGAGGCCGCCAGCGCCTTGGCGCTGATCGCGTTGAAGGACAGGCCCGGGGGCAGCATCAAGCCCTTTTGCGAGCCCGCCACCGTCACGTCCACGCCCCACTCATCGTGGCGATAATCCATGGAGCCCAGCGATGAAATGGTATCGACCATGAACAGGGCCGGGTGCCCGCTGTCGTCCATCGCCTGGCGCAGCGCCGCGATATTGCTGGTCACGCCGGTCGCCGTTTCATTGTGCACGGCGCAGACCGCCTTGATTTCATGGGCCTTGTCGGCGGTGAGCCGGGCGTGGATCTGCGCGGCATCGATGCCATGGCGCCAATCGCCCTCCAGGAATTCCACCCTGAGGCCCAGCTTGACCGCCATCTTTTTCCACAAGGTGGCGAAATGGCCGGTTTCCACCATCAGGACGAGATCGCCGGGCGAAAGCGTATTGACCAGCGCCGCTTCCCAGGCCCCGGTTCCCGATGAAGGATAGATGACCACGTCCGCCTCGGTCTTGAACACCTTTTTCATGCCCGCCAGGACCGACTTGCCCAATACGCCGAATTCCGGACCGCGATGGTCGATGGTGGCGTTGTCGATGGCGCGCAGCACCCGGTCCGGAACGTTGGTGGGGCCCGGGATCTGCAGAAAATGCCGTCCGGACGGATGAGAATGCAAGGCAATCATGAACAAGCTCCCGCTAAATTTGGTATACAAAATACAAACTTTAGGGAATAATAAACATCAAGCAATTTGCACGCAAGCGGAATTTTTGCTGCGCTACGGCATAAAGCGCTCAGGCCATGGCTTACAATTCATGGCATGGCAATCTTGTTTTGTATACCAAATGAAAATTGAACAGCTAGGCGACATCAAGGACCCGCGCACGCCGCCCACCGCCCCGCCGGCCGGCGCGGCGCAGGCCGTGGACCGGCGCACCCTGCCGACCGCGGTGGCCGACAGGCTGCGGGAAATGATCATCGAAGGCCAGCTGGCGGCGGGCGTCCGCCTGAACGAGCGCGCCTTGTGCGACCAGTTGCAGGTTTCGCGCACGCCCTTGCGGGAAGCCTTCCGGCTGCTCGCCGCCGACGGCCTCGTGCGCATACAGCCCAATCGCGGCGCCCAGGTTGTCGCCCTGTCGGAAAAAGACATACGCGAAAGCTTCGAGGTCATGGGCGCGCTTGAAGCGCTGTCGGGCGGCCTGGCCTGCCTGCACATCAGCGACCGCGAAATCGCCGAGATCAAGGCGCTCACCTTTGAAATGCAGGCATGCCATGCGCGCCGCGACCTGCCCGCCTATTACCACGTCAACCGCGAGATCCACGACCGCATCAACGCGGCCGGGCACAACCAGTTGTTGTCGCAGGTGTATAAAACCATCAACCTGCGCCTGCAGAACCTGCGCTTCCGCTCCAACCTGAACCACGAAAAATGGGACAAGGCCATGCAGGAACATATCGACATGGTCGAGGCCCTGGCCGCGCGCGATGGCGAGCGCCTGGCGCGGATCATGCGCATCCACCTGCAGCGCAAGGGTGAAGCGGTGCTCGAAGGCTTGAAACAGCAGGCTCCCGGCGCCGCCCCCCCGGCTTGACCGGGCCGGGCAAGACTTGAACCAGGAATCCGTCGATGAACGCCCCCACGCCCAAGCAATCGCAGCTGTCTTCCAGCGCAAAAAGCAATGAGCTGGCCGCCCGCCTGCGGCTCGCGGCCGAAGGCGAGGTCCTGTTCGACCAGGGCTCCCGGGGCCGCTACGCCACCGACGCGTCCATCTACCAGATAGACCCCGTCGGCGTGCTGATTCCCAAAAGCATCGATGACGTGCGCGCGGCGATCGGCCTTTGCCGGGAACTGGAAATACCGCTGCTGGCCCGGGGCGCGGGCACCTCGCAATGCGGCCAGACGGTGGGCGCGGCGCTGGTCATCGACAACAGCAAATACCTGAATCGCCTGATCGAATTCAATCCCGAAGCCATGAGCGCCACGGTCGAGCCGGGCATGGTGCTGGATCACCTGAACGCATGGCTCAAGCCGCAAGGCCTATGGTTTCCGGTCGATGTCAGCACAGCCGCCCAATGCACATTGGGCGGCATGGCGGGCAACAACTCCTGCGGGTCCAGATCGATAGCCTATGGCAACATGGTGCACAACGTGCTCGGCATCGACGCCCTGCTGTCCGACGGCACCGAAGCCCTGTTCGGCGATGAACGCCAGATGCGCGGCGCCCCGCCGCGCGTGGCCGGAATCATCGAGCAACTGCACGCCATAGCCCTGCGCGAACGCGACGAAATGCAAAGCATGGTGCCGGCGGTCTTGCGCCGGGTCGGCGGCTACAACCTCGACATTTTCCATCCGCAAAGCCCCAGGCCCTATACCGGCGACGGCGGCGTGAACCTGGCGCACTTGCTGGTGGGCAGCGAAGGCACCCTGGCCTATACCCGGCAGATCTCCCTGAAGCTGGCGCCCCTGCCCGCCAGCAAAACCCTGGGGGTGGTCAACTTCCCCACCTTCTACCAGGCCATGGACCTGACCCGCCATATCGTGCAACTGGCGCCCTGCGCCGTCGAACTGGTGGACCGCACGATGATAGAACTGGCCCGCGGCAATCCCGCGTTCAGGCCCGTCATAGAAAAGGCGCTGATCGGCGCGCCCGAAGCCATTTTGCTGGTCGAATTCGCCGGCGAATCGCAGGCGGAGCAACTGGCCAAGCTGGCGCAATTGGTGGAACTGATGGGCGACCTGGGCCTGCCGGGATCCGTGGTCGAGATGAGCGACGCGGGCGCGCAGAAAGCACTATGGGAAGTGCGCAAGGCGGGGCTCAACATCATGATGAGCATGCGCGGCGATGGCAAGCCCGTATCCTTCATCGAGGACTGCGCGGTGCCGCTGGAGCACCTGGCCGAATACACCAGCAGCCTGACCGAGGTCTTCCGCAAGCACGGCACGCGCGGCACATGGTACGCGCATGCATCGGTGGGAACTTTGCATGTGCGCCCCATTCTCGACATGCGCGCCGGCGGCGCCGAGAAAATGCGCGCCATCGCCCAGGAAGCCGCCGCCATGGTGCGGCGCTACAAAGGGGCGTTCTCGGGCGAGCATGGCGACGGCCTGGTGCGCAGCGAATGGGTGTCCTGGCAGTTCGGCCCGCGCCTGACGGCCGCGTTCGAAGAAATCAAGGACATCTTCGACCCCGCCGGGATCATGAACCCCGGCAAGATCGTGCGCTGCGAAAAAATGGACGATGCCTCGCTATTCCGCTACCAGCCGGGCTACCGGACCATCGCCCTGAAGCCGGCGCTCGACTGGTCGGCATGGAATGTCGCCAGCGACCCGGCCGCCGACACGACCAGCGCTCCCGGCACGGGCGGCGACCCTAGCGGCGGCTTGGCCAAAGCCGTGGAAATGTGCAACAACAATGGCCACTGCCGAAAATTCGACGCCGGCACGATGTGCCCCAGCTACCGCATTACCAGGGACGAGCGGCACTTGACGCGCGGGCGCGCCAACACCCTGCGCCTGGCCCTGTCCAGCCAGTTGGGACCCGAAGGACTCGCGTCCGAGGAAATGCGCGCGACGCTGGATTTATGCGTAAGCTGCAAAGGCTGCAAGCGCGATTGCCCGACGGGCGTGGACATGGCCAGAATGAAGGTCGAATTCCTGCATCAATGGCAAGACAAGCACGGCCTGAAGTTCAAGGACAGGCTGATCGCCACCTTGCCGCGCTGGGCGCCGTGGGCCGCCCGCCTGCCCTTCCTGTTCAATCTGCGCGACACCATGCCGGGCGCCGCGGCGCTGTCGCAGCGCTGGCTGGGGTTTTCCGCGAAACGCTCGCTGCCCAAGTGGCGCCGCGACACCTTCCTGAACCGGGCGCCCGCGACCGATGACGCAAGCGCCGACGTAGTGCTGTTCGTGGACACCTTCAACAACTATTTCGACTCCGAGAACGCCCGCGCCGCGCACAAGGTGTTGCGGGCCGCCGGCTATCGGGTGCATATTGCAAGCGCCGCGCCCGGCGACGCCGACGCGCAAAGGCCGCTATGCTGCGGCCGCACTTATCTGGCGGCCGGTCTGGTCGACCAGGCCAAGGCCGAAGCGCGCCGCGTCATCGAGGCAATGCGCCCCTTCGTCAGCCGCGGCATAGCCGTTGTCGGTCTGGAGCCATCCTGTCTGCTCACCCTGCGCGATGAGTTCCTGGTGATGGGACTGGGCGGCGACGCCCAGTTGCTGGCGGACAATTCATATTTGTTCGAAGAATTCCTGGCCCGCGAGCACAAGGCGGGCCGCCTCGATCTCAAGCTGGCCGCGCTGCCGGAAAAGCGCGCCTTGCTGCACGGCCACTGCCACCAGAAAGCCTTCGACGCCGTCCAGCCCATACAGCAGGTGCTGGCGCTGATCCCGGAACTGCAAGTGGAGCTGATCGAATCGAGCTGTTGCGGCATGGCCGGCAGCTTCGGCTATGAGGCCAGCCACTACGAGGCATCCTTGCGGATGGCCGAACTGTCGCTGCTGCCCGCCATCCGCAAGGCCGCGCCCGGCACCCTGCTGATCGCCGACGGCACCAGCTGCCGGCATCAGATCGCCGACGGCATGCGCAGCGACGGGCCATACAACGCCGTCCATGTGGCATGCGTGCTGGAGCGGGCCCTGGCCTGACGCGCGCCCGCCCAGGCTACAGCCGCAACAGGCCCAGAATGCCCGCCGCGGCCAGATAGGGGCCGAAGCGCAGGGCGTCCCCGGCCTGCGCCCGCCCCGCCAGGCGCAGGCCCAGGGCGACGACCAAGGCCGACGACGACGCTGCCAGCAATACCCAAGGCAAAGACATCCACCCCAGCCAGGCGCCCAGCGCAGCCAGCAGCTTGAAGTCGCCGTCGCCCATGCCTACGCGGCCGGTCAGCCACAGGAAGAGCTGGCGGATGGACCAAAGCGCCGCATACCCGCCCGCCGCGCCCAGCACCGCCTCGGGCAAGGGCGCGAACGCGCCATCCAGGTTCGCCAGCAAACCCAGCCAGAGCAAAGGCAAGGTCAGCCTGTCGGGCAGGAAGCCGGTTTCGGCATCGACCCACGCCAGCGCCAGAAGCGTCAATGTATATACGATGGCGGCCACAGCCGCCAGCGTCGCGCCGAAGCGCCAGGCGCAAAGCATGGCCATGCCCAGGCAGGCGGCATGGAAGCCATTGCGCCAGCGCCGGTGAGCCAGGGACGGCTCGGCCGCCATGCCGGCGTCCAATGCGCGCGGCAACAGATAGGCGGCCCTGGATAGCAGGACCGCCAAGGGCAGCGCCAGCAGCGCCGCCAACAGCAGCGCCCCCGCCTGGCCTATATTCCATGTTGTCCACATGCCTTGCACTGAATGCCCCCGTTCCAAAAAACCGCCGCAACCCGGGCGGACCAGGAGCGCGGCGGCATGCCACAATTATCCCCCCGAACCCGGGCGGCCCGCGGGCCGCCCGCCCGGGCCTTTGCGCAACCGGCGGGTCAGCGCCAGGCCGGCGAGGCCCAGGGCGGAAAGCCAGCCCAGGCTTCCGCTTCCGCCGCCGCCATGCGCGACAGGCGGCGCAACGGCCCCGCCGTCACCGCCATTGTCGCCGCCGCTGTCGTCATCATTATCGCCCGCGCCGCGGCCGGTCTCGGTGTGGGCGACAATGAGCGAGACGAATTCAGGCGTGACAGGATCGGCGACCGTTCCGGTATATTTTTGGATACTGTCGACCATTACTTCTATCGTGTTGGCGTCCACCGCCTTCCACGCCACCGGATCGATGTGAGGCGTCCAGATCGCCTGGCCCGCATCGTCGGCGTAAGAGGACTTGCGTCCGCGCACCAGCGTCAGCCCTTGCGGTATGCCCTGGGCAAACTGCAGACGCACGACGACATTGTCCCGGAAGCGCCCGACCCGGCCGTTGCTTGGATCCGTGTCGTCGGGGGTCAGAAGCGCCTGGAAATCGGGCGAAGAAAGATTTTCGAAACCTTCGCCGAAGACCGCGGTGCCTTCTTCCTTGAAGGCCGCAAGGTAGTCCGGCAGTATGGCTTGCTTGGCGGCCAGATCATTCTGAAAACCGACTAGCGTTGCCTGCCTGTTGGTCAGCCGGGTTACCCATGACGCATAAGCCGAATCAGACGCATCATGCGTATCGAGCCAGATTTGTGCTTGCTCCACGTAACCCTGTTGGTTGGGAATGTGCGTTGTCTGCAATTCGTAAATAGTCAGAAGGGTAACGTTATAGTCGTAAAAGCGTTGATAAGGCGTGTCGAACGTGGTGACCTTGTAGTACACGGTCCCCAGCGAATAATCCAGCGCCTTGCCGTCGGCACCGTTGGCCGCGAGCAGCGGGACATAGTCGGAATCTATGGCTTCGCCGCGCGCCGCGGGCGTGACGAAATAGTCGTTCGGCGGGGCGTACAAGCTGACGCGCTCGCCGTTGACGGTGCGCAGGTTGCTGACGACCTTGACGCTGCCCATGCCCTGCGCCAGGTCCGGCGTGCCGTCGTTGGCGAAATCGCCGGCTTCCCAGATGTCGGGCGAGGCGTCGTTGTCGCTGTCGCGCGGCTGCAGCGCGAAAGGCCCTATCTCATCGGCATCGGCAATGCCGTCGCCGTCATTGTCGGACACCTTGGGGTCCAGCCCGAGCGCCAGGGCCAGCGCATCGGGGATGCCATCGCCGTTGCTGTCCGTGCCGTCGTCCTTGAACATGACGTCCGCATCCCATTGCGGCGACACGACAAACGGAAATACGCCCACGATCTTGCGGCCCGGCATGCCGTCTTCCTCGCCGGTTTCGGCATCCGCGTCCAGGGAAACTATCTTCAGCTTGCCGTCCTGCTGGTCGATGCGGAATTTCTGGATGATGTTGCCCACGGGGTATCCCGCCATGTCAAAGTAGATCTGCAGGGCGTAGCGCGCGGTGTAAGTGCCGTCGCCGTTGTCGACGAAGGTGCCGGTCACCTCATTCAGGTCGGGCACGGCCGGCGGCATGGTCTGGCCTATGATTTTCGTATAGCCGTAGTTGCGCAGCTGGTAGGGCGGATAGACGATGTTCATGGCGCGAAGATAGCCGCCGCCCATGACTATCGTTTTCTTGTCGAAGTCCCACTCCCAGTAGGCGCGCTTGAAGCTGCCGCCCAGCACGTTGTACTTGACGCCGTTTTCCCCGGTAACGATGCGGAAATGCGGCGCGCCGGAATCGATGGCCGAATTCATGTAAAACTGATATTCGCCGACATATTTTCCGGTGATGCCGGGCGATCCCGCCGCCAGCGCCGCGCCCAGGGGCGACAGCAAAGCCAGCGCGCAGGCAAGCCGCCCAGCCTTTCGAGGCGCTGCGTTCTTATGTTTCATGGGGTTGCGTTGAGTCTTCATTTAAGTATCCGGCAAAAAGAAAAAGGTTGAATCCGGGCCGCCACCGGCCAGGCCTTCATGCTTTCTGGGGCATGAAGGCCTGGCCGCGCGGCTTGCGGCTTACTGCAGGGTGGCCGTGCCCGTCCAGTCGCGCTCGACGATGAAGGGGAAGCCGAAACCAGACAGTCGCGTGCCTATCACGCCGTCCGGCGTGCCGCCCGGTTCGACATCGAGCGTGACGACGGAGATATTGCCCGCGCCGTCTTCGGTGATTTCAAGCGTGCTGGTGGTCGGCCCCACCGGGTTGCCAAAATTGGGGTTGTAGGCCTGGAAGTTGTAGGCAAGCGTGTAGGTGCCGTCCAGGTTGTCGGTGATGGTGACGTGGCTTTGACCACTCTGCGGATGCGCGGCATAGGCGAACGTTCCCATGGGGCCGCTCACCGCGCCGTTGCTGATGGTTGCCGTCTTCGCGTCAAAGTTGAATACCCAAGCCGGGCTGAAGGTGCTGACGCCGCGGATGACGTTGTCGGAACTGCGCATCGTCAAGTTGTGGTTGCCGGCATAAACGCCCGTCAGGTTGGGCGTGCCTGCCCATGCGATGCCTATGCTTCCCAATGCCAGCGATGCCGCCAGCATGGACTTGGCGAAAAATTGACTAGCTTTCATAGCGATTCCTTTATAGGAGTGCAAGAGAGAAAATCATCGGCGGCCGCCCCTCGCCATCGGCCATCGACGCTGAAGACCGGCATTGGGGCGCAAGCGCCCGGGCATGCAGGCCATCGATAAGAATTGATAACAATTCTTATTCGCGCCATTGTTGGCTGGGGAGGGAACTCTTACAAATGACAATTGTCAACGGGCCGGAAAAACTTTTGCCTGGCGTGTTGGCGTGTTGGCGTGTTGGCGTGTTGGCGTGTTGGCGTGTTGGCGTGTTGGCGTGTTGGCGTGTTGGCGCGGGCGTCGCTGTCCGGCCAACTGGCGTTGGCCAAGCGAAATCGCGATGTGAAAAGCGGCCAGGCTGGCAAGGCCGGGCCCCATTGGCGGATTGCCGCCAGTTATTAATAATCCAATAATTGATGGAGACGGCGGAGACGAGGAACGACCGGCTGAAGGACCGCAAGCAGGCGCGCCGGCCCGCCAAAAGCTATTCCTGCAAAACCTCTTCCAGCGTGGCGGCGTCCAGAATATTCAGGGACCAGGTTTCCAACCGCGCCAGGGTGGCAACCCGCAGGCGCTGCTGGATGGCTTGCGGCAAGGGGCCGAATATGCGGGCCAGGCGGGGCTGCGCTGGCTTTTTCAATTCTTTAATGGGTACGGCAGCCAGTTTGGCCGTGTCCAGAAAACAGGCCCGGCCTTCGACTTGCAAGACAGGAGCGAGATCGCCGGGCAGCGCGACCTTAGGAAATGTGCTGATCAATCGCAATGGAATGGCGACCTGCGTCGCCAAACCGCGGAGGTGGTCGCTTTGCACATCGACCAGATAGGGAGTGGTTCCTGGTGCCGTCCCGGATTGCGGTAAATGTCATAGCGGGCCACGTCAGAGCGAGCGCCAGTCGGCCAGGGGCAAGCCTTCCGATTCCACGGACACGTTGTACGCCTCGATAAAGCCGGCATGCTGCTCGCCCCATTGCCGCGCCTTTTCCTCCTGAATCGCCACACGCAGGAAACGTTCGCATGTCTGGGACAAGTTGATGCCCAATGCCTTGGCGTCGTTGTAGACATCAAGCGATAAAGAGATATTAGTGGCTCGTTTCGGCGGATTTTTGACTAGTGGCGCAACCATGCGGACCTCCGTGCATTCATGCGCATGATCATACGCATGCCCTGGTCGACACACCACAGCCGGCCTCGAGCATCAGGTGAGGCGACGTGATCCGCGCCAGCCCCGCCAGCCCATGGCCGCCATGCCCAGGAGGAAACCGTAGACATGGGCGATGCCCACGATGCGCCCGCCTATCATGGCTTCCTCGGACGCCGAGGGCGCGACGCCCCATTGCCAAAGCATCCAGGCCGCGATGCCGGCCAGGGCCAGCCCGGCGGCGCGGTCGCCGCGCCATGCCTGGGGCAGGAGCCCCAGCGCAAACATGCCGTAGAGCACGCCCGACAAGCCGACATAATCCTGGACGCCGGGCGAGCCCCACCACAGGCACAGGCCCACGCCCAGGGCCAGGCCCGCGATCCGCCGCCAGAAATGGCGATCGTAGAGTTCCGGCGCAAGGCAGCAGCACAGCAATATGCCCAGGACATTCAAGGCGGCATGGGCCCAGCCCAGATGCACGAAATGCGCGCTGAAGACGCGCCACCACTCGCCCGCGGCCAGCGCCTGGCGGTCCAGGCGCAAGGCCATGCGCAGCGGCTCGCCGCCCGCCTGCAAAAGCAGCGCGAAAGCGCCCAGCGCCAGCGCGCGCAGCCAGGCAGCCGGCCGGGCGGGGGAAAAAAAATCACGCATCAGGGCCGCGCCGCGCCGGCGGCCGGGGCGGCGGGAGCGACGGGGACGAAGCCCTGGATCACGGCCGCCGGATTGGCCGGCACCGGCAGTTGCTCGACCACGCCGTCCTGGTCTATGGACACCGCCTTGGGAGTCACCGCGGCCAAGGTCACGCCCGGGGCCAGCGCCTGCCCGACCCGATAGGCCTGCGCGGCGCCGCCATTGACGGCCAGCAATGCGGCGCCGCTATCGCCGCCCGCCGCGATCAGGCCCGTCACGGCGACCCGCAAGCGCTGGCTGCCGCCGCCGAACCAGCGCGCCACCGCGGCGGTATCGGAACCTGCAGTCGTGGCGGGGCCGAGCGCCGCGGGCAGCGCGCCCGGGGCGGGCGCGAAAAGCAGCGCGCCCCATATGCCCACGCCCGCGGCAAAAGCCAGGATGCCGGCGCGGCGGACGACGGCGGGCCAATCGGCGTTGGACATCAGGTGGAAAAAAGCCATTTTGCGCAAGCCCGTCCCGCGGCCGGGCATCCGGGCCGGGGAACATGAAATGAAAAGACGACCATGATGCCCCGTAAATGCCCGGAACACTCTTGCCATTTATCAATTTGCCGCAGACATATGACAATTGTCAATTACTGTTTCGGGGTTTGAAAAATATACTCGTGAATAGTTTGCTTTCTCATCCGTCTGGCGGCGGCGCGCCCGCCGGCCACTATGCCATATCCATCCATTTTTTCGTAGCGGCATTCCCCGATGAATCGCGATTTATCAATTTCCCCACAAGGTCTCACGCACAGCAGCCGGCAGCATGGTTTCTCCTTGATCGAAATCATGGTGGTTGTCGTAATCATGGGCATATTGGCGGCGCTGGTGGTGCCCAATCTGCTCGACCGGCCCGATCAGGCGCGCGCCGTGGCGGCGCGCCAGGACATCGGCGCCATCATGCAGGCGCTCAAGCTCTACAGGCTGGACAACGGCCGCTATCCCACCTCGGAACAAGGCCTGCAGGCGCTGGCCCGGCAGCCGGCGGCCGGCCCCCTGCCCAATAACTGGCGCGCCTACATGGACCGGCTGCCCAATGATCCCTGGAACACGCCTTATCAATATCTGAATCCGGGCGTGCATGGGGAAATCGATGTCTTTTCATTGGGCGCCGACGGCCAGCCCGGAGGCGAAGGCAACAATGCCGATATCGGTTCCTGGGCCAGGTAAGCCGCGGCCGTCCAGCGCCTTGCAGAAAGGGTTTTCGCTGCTGGAAATACTCATCGTGCTGGTGATCATCGGCATCGCGACGGCAAGCGTGAGCCTGGGCGCATTTTCCGATGGCGAGGCCAGGGCGCTGCGGCAGGAAGCCTTGCGCCTGTCGCAGTTGTTTGCCATCGCCCAGGCCGAGGCCCGCAGCGGCGGGCGCCCCATCGCCTGGGAATACGACGCCGCCGGATACCGCTTCGTGCGCCGCGCGCGTGCCCTGGTCCTGCCGGCCGGCATGGCCATGCAGGCCGGCGGCGCCATTGCCATCGACGATTTCACCGGCGACGATGCGCTGCGCCCGCGCCCCTGGGCGGGGGGCGCCGCCATCCGGGTGAGCGTGGATCCGCCCATGGCGGCGCTGTTCAACGCGGAATGGATGCCGGGCCCCATGGTGGTGGAACTGAGCGATGGCCGGCAAACCGTCCGCATCGCGCGCCAGGGCAATGGCCAGTACCAGGTCGAGCCATGAATTCCCGGCCGCGGCAAACCGGCTTCACGCTGCTCGAAGTCCTGGTCGCCCTTGCCATCGTCAGCGTCGCGCTGGCGGCTTGCGTGCGGGCGCTGGGCCTGAGCGCCAACGGCGCCCAGGCCATGCGGGAACGCAGCCTGGCGCTCCAGGCCGCGGAAAACCGCCTGGCCGAAATCCGCTTGCTGCGCGCCTTTCCCAAACCCGGCCGGGAAAGCGAGCCTTGCCCGCAAGGCCCCCTGCCGCTCGTGTGCGAGCAGGAAATCCAGGACTCCAGCAACAGCAGCTTCAGGCAGATCACCCTGCGCGCGCGGCTTGCCGGCGGCCCGGTGCTGGCCGAGCTCAGCAGCTTGCTGTCGTCGCTGCCATGAACGCCGCAAGCGCAGGCCGGCAGCGGGGCTTCACCCTGATCGAAGTGCTGGTCGCCCTGGCCCTGATGGCCCTGGTCAGCCTGATCTCCTGGCGGGCGCTCGATGTGGTCGAGCGCTCCAGCGAACGCCTGAACGCCAGCGCGGACGACACTCTCGCCATCGTGCGCGCGCTGGGCCAGATCGAACGCGATATCGGCCAGCGCGCCGGCGGCGATATCCTGCCGGCCATCCCGGCCGGCGCCGTCGCGGCGCCGGCGGCCGTCTTGCCGCCCGGCATACGCTGGCTCGCGCAGCAAGGCGCGACGCCCGTGCTGGCCCTGGTGCGGGCCGCGGGCGATGACGGCGCATGGCAGCAGGTGTACTGGCGCCAGGAGGGCGACACCTTGCTCCGCGCCGCGGGGCCCGCCGCCTACCGCCTGCCCTTGCCCGAGCCCGGCCGCGGCGACGTGGTGCTGGACCATGTCAGGCAATTCACCGTGCGCGCCTGGCTGCCGGGGCGGGGCTGGTCCGCCCTGCCCGCTCCCGCCAATTCCCCCACGGCCACCGGCCTGGAAATCGTGATCGAGCGCCAGCGCAACGACCGCGGCGAGCCCTACCGCAAAGTGGTGCTGCTGCCATGACCCGCCTGCAAGCATTCAGGCAGCGGGGCATGGCGGTCATCGGCGCGCTGCTGGTGGTGGCCGCGGCCTCGATCGCCGCCACCGCCATCGTCGAGCGCCAGGCCTTGCTGGCGCGCACCCTCATCGGCGAGCGCGACCGCGCGCAGGCCAAATGGCTGTTGCGCAGCGGCCTGGACTGGTCGCGCGTCATTTTGCGCTACGACGCGCGCCGCAGCCCGATCACCCACAAGGACGCGATGTGGGCGCAGCCCATCGCCGGGCTGGAAATCAGCCCGCCCGGCGACGCGCGCCAGGCGCTGTTTTCAGGGCGCATCGAGGACGAACAGGGCAAATACAATCTTCGGAACCTGGCCATCGACGGCGTCGTGCAGCCCCAGGAACTGCTCGTCCTGGAACGATTGCTGGGCGGACTGAATATCCCCGCATCGGTGGCGGCCAGCATCGCCGAGCGTGTGGCCGATTCCCAGGCCAGCCAGGAAAGAAGCGCGCTGGCGCCGGGCCTGCGCGGGGTCGGCGATCTGCGCGGCCTGGATGGCGTGACGCCGGGCATGGTGGACATCCTCGCGCCCTACCTGACCGTCCTGCCGGAAAAAACCACCGTCAACGCCAATACCGCCAGCGCGGAAGTACTCAGCGCGAACCTGGCCGGTCTGCCGCTGGCCGAGGCCAGGGCGCTGGCCGGGCAGCGCGACCGCGGGCAGTGGTTCAACAGCCTCGCGGATTTCACCAACCGGCTGGGCAACCCCGAGGTCGCCCCGGGCGGGCGGATAGGCGTGAACAGCGACTGGTTCCGCGTCGCGGGCGAAGTGACGCTGGACCGCAGCGTCGTCGGCATGCAGGCGCTGCTGCACCGGCAGGGCAGCAGGGCGCCCGTCATAGTCTGGATCAGGGATTGACATGAAGCATCCCCTGCGCCTGGCGCTGCCCCCCCTCGCCCGCCTCACGCCGGAATCCCTGCTGCCATTCGCCTTGCTCGATCACGAAGGGCGCCTGCTGCGCTCGGGGGAACTGCCGCTCAACCGGCTGGCCGCGGCGCTGCCCGCCGGCGGTGTGCAGGCCATACTGCATCCGGGCGACGCCATCGTCGTATCGATCACCCTGCCCCCATTGCCCGCAAAACGGTTCGACGCGGCCGTGCAGGCCAGCGTCGAACCGATGACCCTGTCCGACACGGCGGATCTCTGCATCGCCCACGGGCCGCGCGCCGCCGACGGCAGCATGAGCGTCGCCTGGGCGGAGCGGCGCGCCCTCCTGAATGCATGGGAACTGCTGGCCGGCGCCGGCCTCACGCTCTCGGCCATCGTTCCCCATTGCCTGGCCCTGCCGGCGGGCGATCCCCACCCCGACCTGCCCTTGGCGCTTCCCGTCGACGAGCGCTGGCTGGCGGCCCTGCCGCGCTGGTCCCTGGCGCAGGCGCAATGGCGGCCGGCCTCGCAAGGGCGCCGCTGGCGCGGCGCCGGCCTGTGGGCGGGCGCCGCCGCGCTGCTATGGCTGATCGGGCTGCAAGGCTATGCCGCCCAGTTGCGCAACGAGACGCGCGCGCTGCAGGCGGCGATGGAGCAGGCGGTGCGCAAGGCCTTCCCCGCCATTCCCGTGGTGATCGATCCCGTCAAGCAGGCCCAGGGGCAGCGCGACGCGCTGCGGCTGGCCCGCGGCGCCGCGGGGGAAGACGACTTCATGCCGCTGGCCCTGGCCGCGGCCGCGACGCTGAAATTCACCGACAACCACGTCGCCGCCCTGCATTATGAAAATGGCCAGCTGACCCTCACCCTGAGCGAAGGCTATACGCCGCCCGGCAACGAAGCGGTCTTGCAGCAGTCGGCCGCCGTGCACGCGCTTGCGCTGCAAAAAGACGACAAGCTCGCGCATACCTGGCATGTCCGGCGCGCCGGCCCGCAGGCCGCGCAAGGGGCCCGGCCATGAGCGCGCGCCCCTTGCTGTCCGGCTCCCGGCTGCCCGCCGCCTGGCGCCGGCAGGCCGATATGCGCAAACAGCAGGCGCAAGCCTGGTGGAAAGAGCGCCAGCCCAGGGAACGCCTGCTCTTGCAGGCCGGCGCGGCCATGGCGGCCCTGGCGCTGGCCTGGCTGCTGGCGCTGCGGCCGGCGCTGGACACGATCGCGAAATCCCGCGAGCTGCTGCCGCGCCTGCGCGCCGATGCCGTGCAGGTCGACGCCCTGATCATCGAGGCCCGGGCCTTGCAGAGCGGCCAGTCGGGCGCAATAGAGCCCGCCGGCCTGTCCGCGGCATTGCAGGGCAGCCTGCAGCGCGCCGGGCTGGGCGCGGCGGGCGCGCTGGCCGCGATCGCCGAACCGTCCGGCGGGCCGGCCCAACAATGGGAAATCACGCTGCAGAACGCCAATGCCGCCCGCGTCATGGAATGGCTCGCCGGCCTGCCCTATCTTCTGCAGCTGCAAACCAGGGAGGTCGAGCTGGCGCGCGCGAATATCGACGGCAGGGACAGGCCGGGCAATGTGTCCGGGCGCATCGTGGTCCAGCTGCCGGCCAAGGGCGCGCCATGACGCGCCTGGCGCTGGGGGCCGCCGGCCTGCTGCTCCTGGCCTGCGCGGGCGCGCTGGCGGTGATGCCCGCGCGCTGGCTGATGGCGGCGCTGCCGGCGGCCTGGCCCCTGGCCGTGGTCGACGCCGCCGGCACGATCTGGTCGGGCAGCGCCACGATCGCGCTCGGCGCGCCGGGCCGCCGCCGCACGCTGGCCGAGCCGCTGCGCTGGCGCGTTTCGCTTGCCGGCGGCCCCCGGGTGCTCGCTTCCCACCCGTGGCTGGGCGGCGCCCTGGCCCTGGCGCCGGGCTGGCGCGGCATAAAGGTATCGGCGCAAACCTTGCAGCTGCCCGCCTCGGCGCTCATTGCCCTGCATCCCGCGATGAGCACAATAGGCCCGGGCGGCGAGCTCCTGCTCAGTTGGCCGGCGAGCGTCATCGGCGCGGGCGGCCCGCCGCCCGGGGCCAAGCTGGTGGATATCCAATGGCGCAACGCCAGCGCGGCACTGACGCCCCTGCGGCCGATGGGCAGCTATACCCTGGCCATAACGCAAGGCGCCCAAGACCGCATCGACCTGGCTTTGAGCACCCAGCAGGGCCCCTTGCAGCTGCAAGGCAAAGGCACGCTGACCGGAAGCGGCGGCTTGCAGTTCGACGGCGCGGCGCAAGCCGACCCGGCGGCCAATGCCGATATCCGCGCCGCGCTGGACGACTTGCTCGCCGCCCTCGGCCCGCGCGATGGAAACCGGACTCTTCTGCGCTTTCGCTAGCGCCCTTTATATGCAGGCTTATCGCAACGACTTATGAAAAATCTGAAGAAAGCCCCGCAGCCTGGCTCCGCTTTATGCCGCGCCGGCACCGTATCGGCGCTGGCCGTCGCACTGGCCGGCTGCGGCACCGCTTTGAAGCCGCCCGCCGACGCCGGCCTGGAGCCATCTTCGCTGGTCGTCCACACGGCATCGGGTCAGGGGTGGCGCCAGGAAGGCCGCCCCGGCGCCACCCCCGTGGCGGCGCCCATCCCGCCGCGCGCGCGTTCCCGCGCGGGGGCCGCCCCGGCCGCCTCTCCCGCCCCGCAAGCCGGCGCCCCCGGCCAGGAAGCGCCTGGCGGCGACATCATGCTCAATTTCGTGGACGCCGAACTGCAGGGCGTGGTGCGCGCGCTGGCGCGCTTCACCGGACGCAATTTCGTGGTCGACCCGCGCATCAAGGGCCAGTTGACGCTGGTGTCCGAAGCCCCGGTCGACCGGCCCACCGCCTATGCGATGCTGCTGGGCGCGCTGCGCATGCAGGGCTTTGCCGTCGTCGATGTCGGCGGGGTGAGCCGCGTCGTGCCGGAAGCCGACGCCAAGCTGCAGGGCAGCCCGGTGGCCAGCGGCGCGCAGGCGGGCGCCAGGGGCGGCAGCGAGCTCATGACGCGGGTCTTCCCCCTGCGCTATGAAAACGCCGTCAACCTGGTGCCGGTGCTGCGCCCCATGATAGCGCCCAACAATCCCATCAATGCCTATGCCGGCAACAATACCCTGGTCATCACGGATTACGCGGACAACCTCGAGCGCATCGCCCAGGTCATCGCCGGCATCGATACGCCTTCCTCGATCAACACCGACGTGATCCCCATCCAATACGGCGTGGCCCTCGACGTGGCGGCGCTGGCTTCGCAACTGCTGGACGCCAAGGCGAGCGGCGACGCCAGCCAGCAGATCTCCATCGTGGCCGACCCGCGCAGCAACAACGTTCTGGTGCGCGCCGGCAGCCCGGCCAGGCTGGAGCTTGCCCGCGACCTGATCCAGCGCATAGACAGCCCCGAAACCCGCGCGGGCAATCTCCATGTGGTGTACTTGCGCAACGCCCAGGCGGCGCGCCTGGCCGAGGTGCTGCGCGGCGCCTTGACCGGCCAGGGCGCGAGCGGGTCGGCATCCGGCGGGGCGTCCACCGGCACGTCCGGCGGCCTGTCGGGCGGCATGGCGAGCAGCGCGTCCGCGACAGGCCTTTCGGGGCTGGGCACGACGACGGCCTCATCGGGCAGCGCCAGCCGCAGGACGTCGGCCCTGGGCAGCGCCGGCGCCAGCAGCGCCCTGGGCGGCGCGGATAGCGCAAATACGCAATCGCTCGCCTTCTCGGCCGGCGGCGCCACGGTGCAGGCCGACCCGTCCACCAACACCCTGATCATCTCCGCGCCCGATCCCCTGTACCGCAGCCTGCGCGAAGTCATAGACCAGCTCGACCAGCGGCGCGCGCAAGTGCTGGTCGAAAGCCTGATCGTCGAGGTCAATGCGGACAACGCCGCGGAATTCGGCATCCAGTGGATGCTGGGCGGCAGCGATATCTCCAGCGGCAAGACCTCCTTCATCGGCGGGGCGAACCTGGGCGGCAGCGGTATCAGCAGCGGCGGCGCCACTACCATCGACGCGCTGGGACAGGGCCTGAACCTGGGCATCGTCAAGGGGACCGTCAATATCCTCGGCAACGAGGTCATCAACCTGGGGATGCTGGCGCGCGCCATGCAGACGCAGGGCGGCGCCAACGTACTGTCGACGCCCAATCTGATGACGCTGGACAACGAGGAAGCCAGCATCGTCGTGGGGCGCACCGTGCCCTTCGTCACCGGCCAATACACGACCGCCGCGGATGGGGCCAGCAACCCGTTCCAGACCATAGAGCGCGAGGATGTCGGGCTGACCTTGCGCATCCGGCCGCAAATTTCCGAAGGCGGCACGGTCAAGCTGGCGCTTTACCAGGAAGTCAGCAGCATAGACACCAGCGCCTCGACCTCGACCTCCGGGCTGGTGACGCGCAAGCGCGCGCTGGAAACCAATGTGCTGGTCGACGACGGCCAGATCATCGTGCTGGGCGGGCTGCTCGAGGACACTGTCTCGGACAGCACGACGGCGGTGCCGCTGCTGAGCGACATTCCCATCATCGGCAATCTGTTCCGCTACGACAGCCGCACGCGTTCCAAGACCAATCTGATGGTCTTCCTGCGCCCGCATATCGTGCGCAATGCCCAGGACGGCGCCAGCGTGACGCTGGACCGCTACAACTACATGCGGGCGGCGCAGGCGCGCCTGCCGCTGCGATCCACCTGGCTCGCTCCCGATGCGACGCAGGCGGCATTGCCCGACATCGAACGCAACCCGGACACCGGCCTGCTGGACTTGCGCGATCCCGCGGCGCAGAACCCGGCGCCGGCGCCGGGCGCCGCGGGCCCCGCGGAGCCGACCGCCGCGCCCCGTCCCGCGCGGAAATGGGCGCCCGCCCCCGTCGAGCCATGAACATCCGGCTTCCCTATGCCTGGGCGCGCACCTACCGCGCGCTTATCCAGGCGGGCGCCTCCGGCATCCTGCTGACCACCAGCCCGCGCACGCCGGCCTGGGCCCTGGCCGAGATACGGCGGCGCTACGGCGAACTGCCCGCCCGCGTAGTGCCGGACCCCGAACTCGATACCCTGCTGGCGGCCGCGTATGCCCAGACCGGCGATGCGGCCGCCGTGGTGGACGCGGCCGCCAACGAGATCGACCTGGACCGCCTGATGCAGGAGATACCCGAAATCGAGGACTTGCTGGAGACCCATGACGATGCGCCCGTCATCCGCATGATCAACGCCCTGTTCACCCAGGCCGCGCGGGATGGCGCGAGCGACATCCATATCGAACCCTTCGAGACCCACTCGGTGGTCCGCTACCGGGTCGACGGCACCTTGCGCGATATCGTCAGCCCGCGCCGCGCGCTGCACGGCGCGCTGGTGTCGCGCATCAAGATCATGGCCAGCCTGGATATCGCCGAGAAACGCCTGCCGCAGGACGGCCGGATCGCCCTGCGCGTCGGCGGGCGGCCTATCGACGTGCGCGTCTCCACGCTGCCCACCGGCCATGGCGAACGCGCCGTGCTGCGCCTGCTGGACAAGGAAGCCGGCCGCCTGCACCTGGAACGGCTGGGCATGGCGGCCGATGTGCTGGAGCAGCTGGACAAACTGATACGCCAGCCGCATGGCATCGTGCTGGTCACCGGTCCCACCGGCAGCGGCAAAACGACTACGCTCTATGCCGCGCTGGGCCGGCTGGACGCGGCCACCACCAATATCCTGACGGTCGAAGACCCCATTGAATACGACCTGCCGGGCATAGGGCAGACGCAGGTCAACGCGCGCATAGACCTTACCTTCGCCGCCTCGCTGCGCGCCATTCTGCGCCAGGACCCGGATGTCATCATGATAGGCGAAATCCGCGACCTGGAAACCGCGCAGATCGCCGTCCAGGCTTCGCTCACCGGCCACCTGGTGCTGGCCACGCTGCATACCAACGACGCCATCTCCGCCGTGACGCGCCTGACCGACATGGGCGTCGAGCCCTTCCTGCTGGCCTCGACGCTCCAGGGGGTCCTGGCGCAGCGCCTGGTGCGCAAGCTATGCCCGGAATGCAAGGCCGTCCACCCGGACGGCACCGCCAGCTGGAAGCCGGGCGGCTGCCCCGCCTGCAGCCACACCGGGTACAGCGGACGCACCGGCGTGCACGAATTGTTCGCCGTCGACGACACCTTGCGCGGCATGATCCACGCCGGCGCCGACGAACAGGCCCTGCGCCGCGCCGCGCAAGCCACCGGCATGCGCAGCCTGCGCCAGGACGGCGCGCGCTGGATCGCGCAGGGCGTGACTTCGATGGAAGAAATCGCCCGCGTGACCCGCGACGCCTGACCATTTATGGAGCCTCCATGCCCTCCTACCAGTACGAAGCCGCCGACGCGGCAGGACGCACGGAACGCGGCCTGATCGACGCGGACAGCGAACGCAATGCGCGCCAGGCCTTGCGTTCGCGCGGGCTGCTGCCCTTGTCGCTGCGCGCCACCCCCGGCGGACGCGCCAGGGGCGGCGGCGTCATCAAGGGCGCGCGCATCAACGACGCGGATCTGGGCTGGCTCACGCGCCAGCTGGCCAGCCTGCTGGCCGCGCGCCTTCCGCTCGAGGCCGCCCTGAGCGCCACCCTGGAGCAGGCCGAACGCAAGCACGTGGCCCATGTCCTGGCGTCGGTGCGCGCGGACATCCGCGCCGGCCATCGCCTGGGCGAAGCGCTCGCGGCGCGCCCGCGCGATTTCCCGGAAATCTACAGGGCCCTGGTCGATGCCGGCGAGCAATCCGGCGACCTGGCCCAGGTGCTGGAAAAGCTGGCCGACTATATCGAGTCGCGCGGCGCCTTGCGCAACAAGATCCTGACGGCTTTCATCTACCCGGTCATCGTCACCTGCGTTTCCATAGGCATCGTGATCTTCCTGCTCAGCTATGTCGTGCCGCAAGTGGTCGGCGCGTTCAGCCAGGCGCACCAGGCCTTGCCCGCGCTGACCCGCCTGATGCTGGCCGTCAGCGGCTTCGTGCGGGCGTGGGGCGCGCTCGCCATCGCGATCATGGCGGGCGCGTTCGCGCTCTGGCGCTGGCATCTGCGCCGGCCCGCCGCCAGGCTGGCCTGGCATGCCCGCGTATTGCGCCTGCCCCTGCTGGGCCGCTATGCCCTGGGCGTGGACGTCGCCCGCTTTGCCGCTACCCTGGCCATCCTGACCAGCAGCAATGTCCCCCTGCTGGCCGCGCTGGAGGCCGCGCGCCGCACCCTGGGCAACGACAGGCTGCGCCTGGCGGTCGACGAAGCCACGGCGCGCGTGCGCGAGGGCAGCCCGCTGGGGTCGGCTTTGCAGGCGCAAAAAGTCTTTCCGCCGCTGCTCATCCATCTGATCGGCAGCGGCGAGCGGACGGGCGAACTGCCCACCATGCTGGCGCGGGCCGCGCATACGCTATCGACCGAACTCGAGCGCCGCGCCATGACCATGACCGCGCTGCTCGAGCCGCTGATGATCCTGGTCATGGGCGGCATCGTCCTGGTCATCGTCCTGGCCGTCATGCTGCCCATCATCGAGATCAATCAACTCGTGCAATAGCAGAACTATTCCATATTCTAATTGACAATGATTCTCATTGGCAATAAGATCGCACATCGGATATACGCCGTAACACCATGGAACATATATCACTGCCAATGCCAAAATCCGAACTGATTCAAGCATTTACCGCAGCCCCGGTGTTCGCCGGGGCCGGGGCCGAATCACTGGAAGTGCTCATTGCCGACGCAACCCTGCTCCGCCTGAGCCCCAAGCAGCACCTGTTCCATATGGGCGAGGAAGCCGCCTACTTCTTCTGGGTGAAGTCGGGCAGCATTACGCTGTACCGGCCCAGCTACAGCGGCGACGAGAAAATCTTCCGCATCGTGGGCGACGGAGACCTCCTGGCCGAGACCGCCATGTTCGCCAGCCCCTGCCACTATCCTCTTTCGGCGCACGCGAACACCGAAAGCCTCGTCTACCGCCTGGCCCGCGAGCGGCTGCTTTTCCTGGCGAAGCATTCGAATGAGTTTTCCTTCGCCTTGCTGGAAAGCATGGCCACCCGCATTTCGCAGGCGATCAATCGCATCGACCTGCTGACGATCAGCAATTCGGCGCAACGGCTGGTCGCCTACCTCATGGACGTGTATCTGCAGCAAGGCAGCGCATGGCTGGTCCTGCCCGCCAGCCAGAACGTGCTGGCCCGCCAGTTGAATATCGCGCCTGAAACGCTCTCGCGCCAGTTGGGCGGATTCAAGCGCACCGGCCTGATAGGCGGACGCAACCGCGAGCTCGTGCTGCTGGATATCAATGGCTTGTGCCAGGCGGTGGACCTGCCGGCGCCGGACATGACCGTGGACCATCCGCGCCCCTCGGCCCATCTGGGCAGCAGCCTGTTCGATTGCTGCAATTATGTCAGGCAATCCATAGGCCGGCTGTCCAGCTAGCCGGCGGCCGCCGGCCATGCCGGCGCTTGCGGGATCAACAGGGCTCGCTATGCGGCGCCGCGGATTTCTCGGCGGGTTCGGCGCAGCCATCGAGGCCGTCGCTGCGCGGCCCGGTCAGCACCGGCCAGGCATGCCAAAGATAGGCGCCGAAAGCCGCCGACCACAGCACCCCGGAAGCCAGCACCAATAGCGGCGCCCAGCCGGCCGCCGACCACAGGCCGGCCAAGGCGCGCAGCAGCGCCGCGGCCACCAATGCCGCCGCGGCAACCGGCACCCAGCCGCGCCTGTCCAGCCATTGCCCGGCGTGTATGCGCCCCGCCAGGCTCATCACCGTGAAGATGGCCAGCGCCATGGCGCCGGCCATGAGCAAATGCCGCCCGGCGGAGGGCGCCATGGGCGCGCCCAGCCAGGCCGCGCCCATGGCGGCGTAGCCCAGCGCGATCAGCCAGTAGCTGGCGTACAGCATCAGCGCCCAGCGCGTGAACAGCGCCCGGCCGATATGCCAATCGTTCAGCAGATTGAACATGGCGGCCGCGGCGGCCAGCGCCGTCCAGCCGGTCACCACATCGGCGCCCAGCGCGAACTCGACCGCGCTGCACACCGCCATCGCGAAAATGGCCAGGTAGCGCCGCGGCGGGCGCGCCAGGTAGACCGCCTCGCCGGCCGGCGCCGCGCCGGGCCGCCCGGCTTCGATGTAGCCATTGACCACGCTCATGGACACCCGGCTGCCGGCGATCACGATAAGAATCATGAAAGCGCCGGCGGCCGCGTGCAACCAGGCCATGGCATCGCCGCCCAGCGCCAGGGACGCGAAGAAACCCGCCTGCAGTCCGCCCAATGCCCCCAGGGCCCAGGCGAAGCCGATATGGCGCCGCTCGGGATCGCGCCACACCGGCGGCCCGACCTGCGCCAGCAAGACCGCCGACATGCCCAGGTTGCACAGCGCGGCCGGCCAGACCCCCAGCGGCGCCGGCCACCACGATGCGCACAGATAGGCGGCCCGGGCCGCCAGCCACAGCAGCACCAGCGCCGCCAGGGCGCGCCGGGAAATCGGCGCGGTGCCGGTGAATTCGGGCACCGCCGTCAGCAGGAAGCCGGCCACCGACGCCATGCTGAAGCCGAACATCAGCTCATGGGCGTGCCAGACGCTCAAGCCGCCCGGCACGCGCCAGGCGGACAAGCCCGGCGGCCATCCGGCCAGGGCGGCCAGCCAGGCCGCCATGAACAAGGTGGCGCTGGCCGCCGTGAGCACGAAGAAGGGCCGGAAGCCGCACATGAAGAGAGGGTGCCGGGCGATCGAAACCCGATAGTCAGGCCAGCCTTTCATACGGCGCATCCCGCATGCCTGGCATGGGCCGCGTCGTGCGCGGGCATGGGCAGGCTGCCGGGCGACAAGCCGAAACCGATGCGCACCTGCTCGGCCTGCATCAGCTCGCCGGTGGTCTGATACACCCAGGCGTCCGTGCGCCCGGCCTGCGGCAAAGCCATGGAGAACTCGCACACCAGGCGCCCCGGGCCAGGCGCCATCATGATGATGCGGTCCGCCAGCCGCACCGCCTCCATCAGGTCATGCGTAATCATCAATACCGCCGTGCCGCGCTGCGCCACCTGTTCGCGCAGCAGGCCATACAGTTCGGCCTTGAGGCCGATATCGAGCGCCGAGAAGGGCTCGTCGAGCAGCAGCAGGTCCGGCGCCAGCGCCAGCGCCCGCCCCAATGCCACGCGGCTTTGCATGCCGCCGGACAATTCGTGCGGATATTTGTGCGCGTCCTGCGCGTCCAGGCCCAGCCGCCCGGCCAGCGCCGCGGCCTGGCGCCGCCGCGCGGCCGCGGGCACGCCGAGCGCCTTCAAGCCCAGGGAGATATTATCGAGCGCGGTCTTCCAGGGCATCAGGCGCGGCTGCTGGAACACACAGCCCACGCCGCGGAAACCGGAACTCACCACGCCTTCCGAAGGCCTCAACAGCCCCGCCACGATATGCAGCAAAGTGCTTTTGCCGCAGCCCGACGGCCCGACCAGGGCCAGCGTCTCGCCGGCCGACAGATCCAGGCCAACGCCTGCCAGCACTTGCGTCAGCCCGTAGCGATGCGCCAGGTGGCGGATATGCAGGGCATTCATGCGGAAGCCGCGCGCCAGCGCTCGACCGTGCGCTTGAGCGGTTCCAGGAACAGATATTCCACCGCCAGCAACAGGCCCAATACCGCCACGATCCAGCCCAGCGAGGTCGCCGTATCCAGCTGCGCGCGCGATACGGCCAGCGCCGCGCCCACCCCATCGACCGTGGTCAGCAGCTCGGCCATCACCACCACCTTCCATGACGTGCCCAGCGCGGTGATCCATGCCGGAAACAGATAGGACGCCACATGCGGCAGATACAGGTCGGTGAGCATCATATGCCAGGGAAGCCGATAGACGCACGCCACGTCCTTCAGATGGTTGTCCAGCGTGCGGGCGCCCTGCATCGCCGCGGCGAAGACGATGGGAAAACAGGCCACGAATACCGTGAACACGGGCGTGGCGTCGCCCATGCCGAACCACAGCATGGCCAGCACCAGCCAGGCGATGGGCGGCATGCCCAGCAATAATGTCACCAGCGGCCGCGATATCATCGCCGCCGTCAGCGAGCGCCCCGCCAGCACTCCCAGCGAGCTGCCGGCGGCCAATGCCAGCCCCAGCCCATACAGGGTGCGCCGCGCCGAAATCGCCAGTTCCGGCAGCGCCATGCCAGTGCGGAACATGGCCTCCAGCCGCTCGAATGTGGCCATCGGGCCGGGCAGCACCAGGGGCCCGTAAATCCGCGCGCCCCATTCCCACAAGGCGCAGAACAGCAGCAGGCTGGCCATGGCGCCCCAGCCGCTCCATAAGTAGGCAAGCGTTGCAGACAACGCGCCGCGCAATCGCCGCAAGGTGGACTCCATTCAGGCCGGCGCCGGCGCGCCGCCATAGAAAGCGGCGCCGGGCAGTTTGCCGCCCAGCGTGGCGGGCTCCCGCTCCAGCAGCAGCTGGAAGAAATATTCAAGCTCGGGGCGCGCCTGGGCGGCCGTTGCGTAATGCTGCGGCACGGCGAGCAGGGAATCGGCGACCGCCTCGGCCTCGAGCATATCGATCCGGGCCGCCACCATCTTGCCGCAAGCCTGCGGATTAGCGGCGCACCACAGGGCCGATGCGGCATAGGCGGCCTCGAAATTGGCCAGCAGTCCGGCGTCGAGCCGGACGGCGCCCACGGCGGCCATGCCGGCCTGCGGGATACGCGCATCGCGCCGCAGCAGGCGGCCCCATTCGTCCTGCAGGCCGACGCTGCGATAAAGCTGGGGCGCCACCAGGGACACCGGAAAGGACTGCGTCTTGCGCAAGGCCATCGATACGGCCGGTTCGGCCAGCAAGGCGTGGTCCACCTGGCGCATCACCAGCAATTGCAGCGCGTCCATGGGGCTGGCCGTATAGCGCAGCCGGAAATCCTTGCGCGGGTCCAGACCCTGCCTTTCCGCCAGGAAACTGAACAGGATATCGGGCATGTCGGCCCGGAACGGAATGGCGATTTCCTGCCCCTTGAAATCAGCCAGGCTGCGGTAGTCCGGACGGCGCGAAACCATCCACAACATGCCCCACACCGAAACGTTTAGCAAGGCCAGCGGGACGCCCCGGTTATAGAGATTGGCAGCCACATTGGTCGGCGCGGCGATGAAGTCCGCCTGCCCTTCCATGGCCAGGGCGCGCAACTGGTCGGGGTTGCTCCAGGCAATGAACTCCACCTTGTCGGCCACGCCATTCAAGGCGCCGCTCTGGACGATGTGAACCAGCGGATAGGACACGCTGGCCGGCGGCCCGGCCAGCACCAGGCGGGCGCGGCGCGGCGCGGGCCCGGCATCGGCGCCCGCGCCGGAAGCGGCGGCTCGCGCGGCGGCCCAGGGCGATGCCCACAAGGCCGGCAAGGCGCCGAGCAATGCCCGGCGCTTGCGGAATTTCCCGGTGGCGGTCATCGGCCCTCCCCGGCGCCGCGCCGCCGCCACGGAAGGCGCCCGGCCATGGACCGATAAGCCATGCCGGACGGCGCCACGCGCCGCAGCCCGAGGACAGCCAGCAGCCCAAGCAGAACCGCCCCGCCCGCGCTTCCGCCGCCGTTGCCGGATTTTTCCTCGAAGCCGCCCAGCGTGTTCTGCACCGGCGCGATCCCCGCCCGGACCACCCCTTGGGCGCTGTCGATATCCCAGCCGCCGTTGTCCTGGAAGGTGACGTCCAGCGTCCTGTCATCGACGCGCGACCAGGCGTCCTGCGGCAGCAGCTTGTATTTTTCTTTTCCGCCGTCCAGCGTCAGGGCGTAGACCAGCAGCTTGTCCGCCGGCAAGGGGGTCGAATATGCCATGCGCACGGTCACCGAGCCGGGCGCCGCGCCGACCAGGTTTTGCGCGACCACGGTAAACCCCGTATAGCCATAGCGATAGTCCAGGCCCGAATCGCCCAGAGAGGTGTCCGGGATGGCGGCGCCGCCCTCGGGCGCCTCCAGCGCCATGTTGCCGGTATCGGCCGCGCTGAACCGCCACGCATTGTTGACGCTCAAGGCCACGGTTTCGCCGGACAGGGAACCCTCGGACTGGGGAGCGCCCGGTATGCCGTCCAGCAAGGCCAGGCCGCCGATGCGCGCCGCATCCTGGGCGGCATCGCCGGGTTCCAGCGCGTCGATGACGCCGTCGCCGTCGCTATCGAGCGGAGCGGCGATATCGTCGCCGATCTCGTCCGCGTCGTTGATGCCGTCGCCATCGGTATCGAGCCTGTCCGGGTTCAGGCCCAGCCTGAGCTTGTCCGCGTCGGAGATGCCGTCGCCGCCGCTGCTGCTGCCTTCCAGGCGCGCCTGCCCGTCGAAGCCGGGCTGTACCGTCATGGGAAAGATACCCACGATCTGCGTGCCGGGAATGCCATCGCCCTGGCCGTCGGGCTCGTCATCGAGGGTCTCGAAGAGCAGCCGGTTGCCGTCTTGCGTGATGCGGAACTTGGTCGACGTGTCGGCGCGCGGATTGCCGACATTGGGGTTGTAGATCTGGAACCCGTGCTGCAAGGTGTAGGTGCCGTCGCCATTGTCATCGAAATAGGCGATATTGCGATTCGGATCCACATTGCCGAGATCCTGCACTTCGTAGACGAAGCCCACGGTCAGCGTCGTACCCTGGATCTCGGCCCACCCTTCATCGAAATTCCAGGTCCATGTCGCATTCTTGACGCCTTTGCCCAGCACAATGAAATTCTGCGGCCCGCAGGCGCCGGGGCAGCCGCGCATGGTGATCATGTGCTCGCCATGGTAGACGCCGGTTATGCCGGGCGTGCCGCCGGCCTGCGCGAACGACGCCGCGGGCGACCAGCCCGCCCAAGCCAGCACCACGGCAACAATAAGCTTCTTCATAATTTGCATCCTGTTCATAGCATTAGGGCGGTCACCAGCGCATCGTCAGGCCGGCCGTCGCGTGAAAGCCGGGCCCCGGTACGAACGTGGGCATATTCAAGGGCGAAGTGGGGTTGTCCGGCGAGTAGCCGCGCACGACATAGGCGGTCTGGTAGGTTTCATCGGTGATGTTGTGCAGGTCGACGAAGAACTCCCACTTCTTGTTGGGCCGATAGAAAAACCGCGAGCCCAGCAGGAAGTACGCATCCTGTTTCAGGTCGGCGTTCTGGTGGTCCACATGGGTATCGCTGGGCTGCCAGCGCGCGTTCAGGCTGACCCCCGCCCTGTCGGAGAACTGGTAGCCTATTTCGCCGGAGATCAGGTGGACCGGCACGCCGGCAATGCGCTTGCCGTCATAGCGCCCGCCCTTGAACCGGAAGTCGCTCCAGTTGTAGACGCCGCGGACGGTGAAGTAATCGCTGCCGGAAAATATGCCTGTTTTCGTGCGGGCGCTAAAGCCCAATTCGATACCCTGGTGCTTGGTCGGGTCGGTGTAGTTCACGGTGGTGCCGTCGATGGCGTAATCGCGGACTTCGGCGATCAGCTCGTTCTTGACGCGCGAATAGTAATAGGACGCTTCCCAGCTGAAATAGCGCGAGCGCTGCTGCGTGCCGATCTCGAAGGTATTGGCGGTCTGCATGCGCAGCGGATTGACTTGCAGGTACAGGCTGCTGGGCGACCCCGGATTGGAGCCCGCCCCCAGATCGGCCAACTGCCAGAAGGTCGGGGCCTCGGAACTGCGGCTGACATTGGCGTAGTAGCGCGAGTTCTCGCTGGGCGTGTAAATGAGGCCGACTTTGGGGTTGAGCGCGGTGTAGTCAAAGTTGCTGTCGAGCACGCCCGGCGCCTTGCGGTCCTCGATCTTGCGCTTGTTGTAGGCATACTGGAGCGCGACCAGGCCTTGCCAGTCGGGCACCAGGTCCTGCAGGACCTGGGCGCCCATTATGACGTTGTCCGCCCTCTGGCCAAGGTCCGCGTAGGGTCGCACCAGGCTCCCGTCGACCGGGCTGACCAGGAAGTATTCGCGCGGCATCCGCCCCGTGTTGGCCGACAGGAAAAACTGGTATTCCGTCTTGCGCCATCCCGAGCCCAGATGCGTATAGTCCAGGGCGTAGTCGACCCCGTAGTTGGTCGCATCGGTATTGGCCTGCGAAGCCGGGTTCTTGAATTTGTCGTTGACCTTTTCCCCATAGACGCCAAAGGTCTGTACGGATGTCTCGCCGTACCAGGTGGTTTTATTGGCCAGGCGCAATTGCTCGGTGTCCCGGTACGGGTCGCGCGTGCGCACGTTCAGGAACTGCTCGAACAGCCCGCCCTGGTCTGCCGGCAAATGCGTATAGTCGCCCATCACCGAACGCGGATCGGACAAGGCGCGGTCCTTGGTCAGCAGGAAGGGGATGTCGAACTTGTTGTCGGTGTAGTTCAAGTATGTGCGGTTTTCCCAGTTGCCGCGCTGCAGCCCCACGTTCAGGGCGAGATTGTTGCGGCTGGCTTCACTGTGATCGCGCCAGCCGTCAGACTGATAGCGGCTTGCACGCAGGTAGATGTCCCAGTCATCGCTTTTCTGCGCAAGCGACAAGGCGCCCTTGCGCATGCCGTAGGAGCCCGCTTCGATGCTCGCCGACGAAGAGCTGTTGCCGGCATTGCGCAGGCTGAAGTCTATCGCCCCGCCTAGCGTCGTGGCGCCGTAGCGCATGGCGTTCGCTCCCCGGTACACCGAAATGAACTGGGCCTGCTCCGGATCCAGCAGCCCGATGATGAAAGAGCCATCGGCCTGGTTCAGCGGCAGCCCGTCATAGAGCAGCTGCACCCCCCGGCTGACCGGATTGTCCTGGATGCCCGAGCCGCGGATATTCAGGCGCGGCTGGTCATTGCCGCCGAAGAATTCCTGGATGATGATGCCGGGCTCGAAGTCGAGCACGCTGGCCAGCGTCGCCTGGCTGCCCTTGCGGGTTTCCAGGTTGATGAGGTTGGTGCCGCCCGGAACGTTGGAAAGCGTCTGCTCCAGCTCGCGCTGTTTCAAGCCGGAACCGCTCGCGCCTTCTACGGTAATGGGTTCCAGGGGCGCAACGCCGCCTTCCTGCGCGGCGGCATCCGATGGCGCGCCCGCAAGAACTGACGCCGCCGCGGCCAGCGATGCAGCCAGAAAAAAACGCATGATTCAGATCTCCCGCCCGACGATGATCGGCTGCCGTCGACCTTGCAGCGCCGAACCCCGGTCCGGCGGCGCAAGCTCGTCGAAGCGAAGATGTCTTTACCCTGCCTGTTAGCGCCGATGTAATACTGACCCACTGCGCCGGAGTAAAACTGACCCACTTGGGCGAATATGGTGGTTTTTTGGCCGCCGACTATGTTGACCCAGGAGCAAGCAGTGGAAATCAAGGTGTTAATGCGGCATGGCGCCGGTATTCGAGAGATGGCGCGCGAGCTGGGGTGCTCACGCAATACGATCAGGCGGTATCTACGAGAGACGGCAGCCGAGCAATACAGTCCCAGAACGGCACGGCCGACCAAGCTGGATCCGTATAAGGGCTATTTGCTAGAACGTATCGAAGCGGCACGGCCACACTGGATCCCAGGCGTGGTGTTGC
>NZ_FQXE01000033.1 GCF_900129885.1 Pollutimonas bauzanensis
CTGCCTTCGCGGCCGGCTTGCTCGGCCCCGGACGGACCGCTACCTTCCCCCACCGCGCCAACGACTGCATCCCAGGTTTTGTATCTCTGCTGGGGCGGGTCGGGTGCTTGGCATTCTTGCCGGGGTTTGGGCTACCAAGAAAGAGGTCTTGCGCTCGCCCTGCGCGGGCCGCCAGCCGGCCCGCTTGGGCATTGAGGCTGGTTCGGCCTACGGTGCTGTCTAGTCTACGGTGTCGTATGCGACGACATCAAACCCATCAATCTGGCAATTGGAATCGACAACAGTCACCCGACCTGCCTGCCCGGATGCCGAGCTCGATACCGGCGGCTGTCCAATAACCGATAGTCAGGCTCGATACCAGCGCCCGTCCAATAAGCCGATTGCCAGGCCCGATATCAGCCGCCGTACTCGATGCCAGGCCCGATACGAGCCGCCGTCCGACAAGCCCGATCGCCAAGCCCGATCGCCGAGCCCGTCCAATAAACCGATTGCCAGATCCAATACCAGCAGCCGTCCAATAAACCCAATGTCCAGGCGCCGTGGGCGGGTGTGGGTTGGGCGAAATGTTGAGCAAGCCGCGCAGGCGGCCTGTTTCCGGGAGGCAAGCCCGCGCTTGTCTGAGCGAGACGCTTACGGACAGCCGGGGGCTGTCCGTTCCGCGAGTTCGCGGGCGCCCGGAAACAGGTTGACTGCGCGGGCAGTCACGGGCGAAGCCCGGGACCGCAGCGATATTGAGCCCAACCCACACCCGCCCGCGGCGACGGGTTAAGAACAAGGACAACGCAACCCACACCCCGCCCACGGCAACGGCAACGGTTTAAAACACGATCCCACAGCGCCAGATCAAGAACAACATAACCCGCACTAGCCACGGCGCCAGATCTAGAACGCTGCAACGGTTTGGATACGCGGCATTTCTTCATTCCGGTAGCTGCTGACCAAAGACCTGAAGAAACCGCCAAATGAAGGAAGCGCGCAAGTGCTGGATCGGCCACGTTCCGCAACGCAAAGCCACCATGACACGGCACACACATCAGGAAAAACTACGAAACCCCATGACCCGGCACATACATCAAGAATCGCAAGAAAGCGCCATACCCCCTGTTTCAGGCCTCGAACCACGAAATGCCAGGGAACTGCCAAGAAATATCACAATCTGCCACCCGTCAGAAGAAATATCCAAAGCCCAAGCACCCTGCGTACATAGGCGCCAATCCAGCATCCGGCATCCAAGCCGCCTATACTCCAAATACCAAGGTCTTTTAGCTATCAACTCAGCATCGCAGCGCCGAATACGCGAACAATGAAACATATTCCGACGCCCTCCCACAAGCACCTTACAGCACATAAAGTTTCGCTAAGCGATCCAGGTCCCAAGCTTCAGGCCAGGCGCTATACCGCGGGGCATCGGATGTTTCACGTGAAACATACCGCACAACACCTCACGGAAACCAGAAATTGTCGAAGCAACCGCCATACCATCTTCATGAACGTTTCACGTGGAACAGCAGCCGGCCCACCGGCAACCGAATTGTTCCACGTGAAACAACCCCAAACAGTTAAATTCCACGTTCCACGTGAAACACAAGGGTCGCGGCAGTATAATGGCGAGTTAAGTATTCTCTCGCTTGAGCGAAAAATGATTTATCCAGACGAATTCGATGTGATAGTAGTGGGTGGCGGCCATGCCGGTACGGAGGCGGCTCTTGCCGCGGCTCGCACCGGCGCTTCCACGCTTTTATTGACTCACAATATGGAAACGCTGGGCCAGATGTCTTGCAACCCCTCGATAGGCGGTATCGGCAAAGGGCATCTGGTCAAGGAAATCGACGCCCTGGGCGGGATCATGGCCTATGCCACCGACCAGGCCGGCATCCAGTTTCGCATATTGAATCGCTCCAAAGGGCCCGCGGTGCGCGCCACCCGCGCTCAAGCCGATCGTTCTTTGTACCGCCGCGCCATACGCACCGCCCTGCAAAACCAGCCCAATTTGATGATATTCCAGCAGGCGGTCGACGACCTCATGCTGGAAGGGGATCGCGTCGTCGGCGCCGTCACACAAATAGGTCTCCGCTTCCGGGCGCGCACGGTAGTGCTGACCGCAGGCACCTTCCTGAATGGTTTGATCCACGTGGGGCTGGACCATTACTCGGCCGGCCGCGCAGGCGACCCTCCTTCTATTTCCCTGGGCCAGCGCTTGAAGGAATTGAAACTGCCGCAAGGGCGCTTGAAGACTGGCACGCCGCCCCGTATCGACGCCCGCAGCATAGACTTTTCCAAAATGGAGACCCAGGCGGGCGACAGCAACCCCGTGCCGGTGTTTTCCTACATGGGCTCGGCGGACATGCACCCCGAGCAATTGCCGTGCTGGATCACTCACACCAATGAAAGGACGCACGACATCGTGCGCTCCGGGCTGGATCGTTCCCCCATGTACAGCGACAGCGGGACGATAGAGGGAATAGGGCCGCGCTACTGCCCGTCAATAGAAGACAAGATACATCGCTTTGCCGATAAGGCCAGCCATCAGATATTTCTGGAGCCCGAAGGCCTCAGCACTCGGGAAATATATCCCAACGGCGTGTCGACCAGCCTGCCTTTCGATATCCAGCTTGCGCTCGTGCGCACTCTGCCTGGCCTGGAAAACGCCATCATCATGCGGCCCGGCTATGCTATCGAATACGACTACTTCGATCCCCGCGAATTGAAGGCTACACTTGAAACCCGCGCCATCAACGGCTTGTTCTTTGCCGGGCAGATCAATGGCACCACCGGATACGAAGAAGCCGCCGCGCAGGGCCTGTTGGCCGGCGTCAATGCGGCGCTGCAGGCCAGAGGCGAGGAGGGCTGGTGCCCCAAGCGCAACGAGGCTTACCTGGGCGTTCTGGTCGACGATCTGATCACCAGCGGCGTGACCGAACCTTACCGCATGTTTACCTCGCGCGCGGAGTATCGCTTGAGCCTGCGCGAAGACAACGCTGATATGCGCCTTACGGAAGAAGGGCGCCGGCTCGGGCTGGTGGACGACGCCAGGTGGGATGCGTTCAGCCGCAAGCGCGATTCGGTCGCCCGGGAAATCGAGCGCCTCAGAGGCAACTGGATCAATCCCCACACCCTGGCGGCGCACACCGCCGAAGAACTTCTTGGCAAGCAAGTAGAGCGCGAATATTCCCTGTACGATCTTTTGAAGCGGCCGCAGGTCTCTTATGAAGCGCTCATGGCTTTGAACAAGGAAGATGGCAGCCTGCTGGCGGGCCCGGGCCTGGCCGATGAAATTGCCGCCGAACAGGTCGAGATCCAGGTCAAGTATTCAGGTTACGTTGCAAAGCAGCAGGAAGAAGTCGAAAAACAGCTTGCCCAGGAATCGCAGCCTATTCCTTCGGACATGGATTACGACGCCATCTCCAGCCTTTCCATAGAAGTGCGGCATCGCCTGAAAGCCAGCCGGCCGCAAACCGTTGGGCAGGCGAACAGGATTTCAGGGGTAACGCCCGCCGCGATTTCCTTGCTGTTGATACACATAAAGCGCCTGCAGCACAGGAAGAAAGCAGCGTAATGGCGGCCGCGAACGACCACGGGCGGCGTCTTGCCGCGGCCGCGCAAGCGCTGGCCATAGAGCTGGATGCCGGCAAGGCTTCCGCCTTGCTGGGCTATGTGGCCCAGTTGGAGCGCTGGAACCGCACGTACAATCTTACGGCCGTGCGCAATGCGGAACAGATGCTGGCGCAGCATCTGTTCGACAGCCTGGCCGTGGCGACGCCGCTGGCCAGTGTACTGGATAAAAACACAGTCAATGCGCCCCGCATCATGGATGTGGGTTCCGGCGCAGGCTTGCCGGGGGCCGTATTGGCCATCGTGTACCCGCAATGGCAAGTGTATTGCGTGGACGCGGTCGAAAAGAAAACGGCCTTTATCCGCCAGATAGCCGGCGCGCTGCGCCTGCCCAACCTGCATGCGGTGCATGGCCGTGTAGAGGCCATGGAGCCCTTGGAGGCGGATATTGTCATCTCCAGAGCCTTCGCCTCCCTGGTCGATTTTGCGACGCTGGCCGGGCCCCATGTGGCCCCTGGCGGGCATCTGGCCGCCATGAAGGGTCGGGAACCGCAGGACGAGATCAATACCCTCGAGCAGCGGACCGACTGGCGCGCCAGCCGCATCCAGACGCTGCTCGTCCCCGAATTGAACGCCCAGCGTTGCCTGGTCTGGTTGAATCGCCAAGGAACCCTATGAATCACGACACCGCTATCGCCGTCGCCAATGTCTTTTGTATTGCGAACCAGAAAGGAGGGGTGGGGAAAACCACCACGGCCATCAACCTGGCGGCGGCTCTTGCCGCGATGGACAAGCGTGTGCTGCTGGTCGACCTGGATCCCCAGGGCAATGCCACCATGGGCAGCGGCATCGACAAGAACAAGGTCGAACAGAATCTTTATCAGGTGCTGATAGGGGACTCCACCATCGCCCAGGCCCGCGTGAGGTCGGAGGCCGGCGGCTACGACGTGCTTCCGGCAAACCGGGAGCTGTCCGGCGCGGAAATCGACCTGATCCAGATGGACCAGCGCGAACAGCAGCTCAAGCAGGCCATAGAGCACGTGCTGGGCGATTACGATTTCATCCTGATCGATTGCCCGCCTACCCTGTCTTTGCTCACCCTGAACGGCCTGGCTTCGGCGCACGGGGTCATCATCCCCATGCAGTGCGAATACTTTGCCCTGGAAGGGCTGTCTGACCTGGTGAACACCATCAAGCGGGTGCATCGGAACATCAACCCCGAATTGCAGCTGATAGGCTTGCTGCGGGTCATGTTCGACACACGCGTGACGCTGCAGCAGCAGGTCTCCGCCCAGATCGAAACGCATTTTGGCGACAAGGTCTTCAAGGCGGTGGTGCCGCGCAATGTGCGGCTCGCCGAAGCGCCCAGCCACGGCTTGCCCGGCATCGTCTATGACAAGAACTCCCGCGGCGCCAAGGCCTATATCGAATTTGGCCACGAGCTCATCAAGCGCGTGAAGAAAGAAGCCTTGCGCCAGCTGGCTCGTCCGCGCGGCTAAACGAATCTGAAAGAGGAACACAATGGCAACGAAGAAACCTAAAGGGCTGGGCCGCGGTCTGGACGCCCTGCTCGGCGAAGATGGCCCAGTGATGGAGAATTTCGGCAAGACCGATCGCGAAAGCGAGCATCTGCCCTCCGTACTCAAGGTGGAAGTCATGCGCGCCGGCAAATACCAGCCGCGCACGCGCATGGATGAAGGCGCGCTCAACGAGCTTGCCGAATCCATCCGCAGCCAGGGCATCATGCAGCCCATACTGGTGCGCCCTCTGGCCGGAAAAGATGCCGGCAAGTACGAAATCATCGCGGGGGAGCGGCGTTTCCGCGCCGCGCAGCTGGCCGGTCTTGCCGAAGTGCCGGTGCTGGTGCGCGAAGTGCCCGATGAAAGCGCGGCGGTCATGGCGCTCATCGAGAACATTCAGCGGGAAGACCTCAACCCTCTGGAAGAGGCCCAGGGCGTGCGCCGCCTGCTCGACGAATTCGGCCTGACCCACGAACAGGCCGCGCAGGCGATAGGCCGCTCGCGCTCGGCCACCAGCAACCTGATGCGGCTGCTGAACCTGACAGGGCCGGTGCAGACCATGCTCCTGGCCGGCGATATCGATATGGGCCACGCGCGCGCCTTGCTGGCGACCGATACGGCGACGCAGATCCTTCTGGCCAACGAAGTCATCGCCAAACGCCTGTCTGTGCGCGAAACCGAAAAGCTGGTCGCGCGCAGCATACGCGAGGCGGAAGAGAAAACAGCCAAGCCGGGCCGCAAGTCGGTCGCCCACTCCGGCGACCTCAAGCGCATGGAGAAAGCCTTGTCGGATCACCTGGGCACCCGCGTGACGCTCAAGGTCGGCGCCAAGAGCCGGGGCCAGCTGATGATAGATTTCCACGGATGGGAACACTTGAATTCACTCCTGGAGCGCCAGGGTCTGGCGGGGGTGGTCGACGCCTGACCGCCGGTCCCGCCGCTTTTATTCCACGCTGGCGGCATATCGGCGCGCTTTCCGCATTTTGACCGCCACGGCGTTTGACAAGCCCTAAAAAAGTCTGCATAATTCGCAATTCGCTTTTGGTGGGATGCCCGAGTGGTTAAAGGGGGCAGACTGTAAATCTGTTGACCTTGCGTCTACGTTGGTTCGAATCCAACTCCCACCACCAGAAGCTCTTTTTTGCTGCGGCCGTCCTCATCGAAGCAGGGCGGTTGCAGAATAAAACAAGCTGGTTGTAAAAAATGATGGCAAGGCGCTGCGTGATGCATGCGGCGCTGGCAGGAAGCGGTTGTAAAAGTTTGTGGCTGTTGAGCAGTGTTCCGGCCGCAGGCGATCAGGCGGATTGAATCTCCTAGCGGGTGTAGCTCAATGGTAGAGCAGAAGCCTTCCAAGCTTATGACGAGGGTTCGATTCCCTTCACCCGCTCCAGTTTACGGTTTTTTTGATTTCCGCCTGAAAAGGCGGATAGCAACGAAGTAGTTGCCCATGTGGCTCAGTGGTAGAGCACTCCCTTGGTAAGGGAGAGGTCACGCGTTCGATCCGCGTCATGGGCACCAAAAATTTTCTTTATAGCTTTATTCCATAGTTCCACAGTCAGGAGTCAGCCATGGCAAAAGGTAAGTTCGAACGTACCAAACCCCACGTAAACGTAGGCACGATTGGGCACGTTGACCACGGCAAGACGACGCTGACGGCGGCAATCACGACGGTGCTGTCCAAGGCCTTCGGCGGCGAAGCCAAGGGCTACGCGCAAATCGACGCGGCGCCTGAAGAGAAGGCGCGCGGCATCACCATCAACACCTCGCACGTCGAGTACGAAACCAAGGCACGCCACTACGCGCACGTTGACTGCCCGGGCCACGCCGACTATATCAAGAACATGATCACGGGCGCCGCGCAGATGGACGGGGCGATCCTGGTGGTGTCGGCCGCCGACGGCCCGATGCCCCAGACGCGCGAGCACATCCTGCTGTCGCGCCAGGTTGGCGTGCCTTACATCATCGTGTTCCTGAACAAGGCCGACATGGTCGATGACGCCGAGCTGCTCGAGCTGGTGGAAATGGAAGTGCGCGAGCTGCTCTCGAAGTACGACTTTCCTGGCGACGACACGCCCATCATCACGGGTTCGGCCAAGCTGGCCCTGGATGGCGACGAAGGTCCGCTGGGCACGCAGGCGATCATGAAGCTGGCCGATGCGCTGGACACCTACATCCCGACGCCCGAGCGCGCGGTGGACGGGGCGTTCCTGATGCCGGTGGAAGACGTGTTCTCGATCTCGGGTCGGGGCACGGTGGTCACGGGCCGCATCGAGCGCGGCATCGTCAAGGTGGGCGAGGAAATCGAGATCGTGGGCATCAAGGACACGGTCAAGACTACCTGCACGGGCGTGGAGATGTTCCGCAAGCTGCTGGACCAGGGGCAGGCGGGCGATAACGTGGGCGTGCTGCTGCGCGGCACCAAGCGCGAAGATGTCGAGCGCGGCCAGGTGCTGGCCAAGCCCGGCTCGATCAAGCCGCACACGGACTTCTCTGCCGAGGTGTATATTCTGTCCAAGGACGAGGGCGGTCGCCACACGCCGTTCTTCCAGGGCTATCGCCCGCAGTTTTACTTCCGCACGACGGACGTGACGGGCACCATCGAGTTGCCGGCCGACAAGGAAATGGTGCTGCCGGGGGACAACGTGTCGATGAAGGTCAGCCTGATGTCGCCCATCGCGATGGAAGAAGGCCTGCGCTTTGCCATCCGCGAAGGCGGACGCACGGTGGGCGCCGGCGTCGTTGCCACCATCATCAA
>NZ_FQXE01000014.1:0-43070 GCF_900129885.1 Pollutimonas bauzanensis
TGGGGTGTACCCTAAATAGACGTCAGAATAATCCAATATAGTCGTCAGAATAGGGCTATAAACGCAATTTATTGACAACCTTAAGACCAAGTCTTAGATCCCAGTCTGACAAAGGAGAAGGCATTGATGCGCGGACAGCGCGTCGGTTATGTTCGGGTCAGCACCTTCGACCAGAATCCGGACCGGCAACTCGAAGATGTACCCCTGGATCACGTCTTCACCGATAAAGCCTCGGGCAAAGATACGCAGCGGCCCGAACTCAAGGCCATGCTGGCCTTCGTGCGCCAGGGCGATACCCTGGTGGTGCACAGCATGGACAGGCTGGCGCGCAACCTCGACGACCTGAGGCGCACAGTCCATGGATTGACCAGCCGTGGCATACGGGTCGAATTCATCAAGGAACACCTGGTCTTTACCGGGCAGGATTCGCCCATGGCGAACCTGATGCTTTCGGTCATGGGAGCTTTCGCCGAATTCGAGCGCGCGCTGATCCGCGAGCGCCAGCGCGAAGGCATAGCGCTGGCCAAGCAGCGCGGCGTCTACCGGGGACGGAAAAAATCCCTCTCGGATGAACAGGTAAAACAGATGCGCGTCCGGATCGACGCGGGGGAAACCAAGGCCGCGCTGGCGCGCGAGTTCTGCATCAGCCGCGAAACCCTGTATCAGTACTTGAAGCGAGGATGAGCGAACGCTGTTCCCGCGTTACATTGCCCGACATCGCCGCTGCCGGAAACCCCTGAACCAACTCTTGCGCATCATTCGCAGCGCCGCGACGGGGGTTACCCGATCGCGGCCGCCGCGGCATGCTACCAGCGATAGCTCAAGTTGCCGATGATCGTGCGCGACGATCCGTAGTTGCCTACAACGATGTCGGATACTCGACGCGCTGCGCGCCCGGATAGCGGCCCTGCAGCCACAGGCTAGCGCGCAATTCCCAGAAAGAGTGCCAGCCGCCGTTCCACCTCGACCACCGTATCGGCATCCAGCTGACCGATGGTCGCACCGATCTTGTCGCGTTTGACCGTCATGATCTTGTCGACCATGACCTGGGACGGCTTTTGCAGGCCATTGCCGGCTTCGGGCTGCACAGTGACGCGCAGCAGAGGCGCATCCATCAAGGTGCTGGTCACAGGCAGGATGGTGACAGAAGGATGGGCATCGAAGCGATCCGACTGGATTACCAGTGCCGGACGCGGTTTGCCCAAGCCGCCTTGCATGGCGATCGTGATCAGATTGCCGCGCATTTACTCGGTCCACCCATCCACATCGGACAAGGCCTTGTCCATGAAGGTATCCAGTTTCGCATCCTTGCGTTCAGCCTGGGCAATGCGCCGGGACTGGCGGCGGCACTCCTCGTCAAATCCGGCCTTGCGGGTATCGGGCACCCATAGCTGCACCAGGCGCAATCCGGACGCGCGCAAGGTATCGCGATACTTTTGTACTCGTTCATTGGTAGAGGTGGCTGGCATAGTCGTTCTCCGGCGCAGATGTTACATGCAACATTTTACCCGCCGAATTCGTTACATGCAACACTTGGCCTTCCACACCATGAGATGAATCTGGAGGAGAGCCGCAAGCCTATCATCGCGGACTACACCGGCTACCAGAAACTTATACGAGTCCTTGGAAGCTGCGGGCAAGCATGCTCCGCCAGCCAGCCTCGACCTCGACCTCGAGTCGCGGGCCCCGGCAAGCATCAATGTTAAAGTATCGTTTGGCCTGAGCAGCTTTACGGCGCATGCGTGCCTTGTGGATAAAGCTACGCCGAAAGCGTTGGTTTCATTATATGTTGATAGGTGTAGTCAGGATTGAATCATTCTTCCAGCGAAGCGCGTTACCCTCGGACAGCCAAGAAATACGCGGAAAAAAACATGAAAACAAAGGGTAAATCAGAAACTGACTTGAGTACCCACACCCCCATGATGCAGCAATACCTTCGCCTGAAGGCCGAAGCCGGCTCGCATCTGCTGTTCTACCGCATGGGCGATTTCTACGAGATGTTCTACGGCGACGCCGAACGCGGCGCGCGCCTGCTGAACCTTACCTTGACCAAGCGCGGCTCTTCCAATGGCGCGCCCATCCCCATGGCGGGAGTGCCCTTCCATGCCATGGAAGGCTATCTGGCGCGGCTGGTGGCCCAGGGCGTATCGGTCGCCATTTGCGAGCAGATCGGCGACCCGGCGGCCAGCAAGGGGCCGGTGGAACGCAAGATCATGCGCATCGTCACGCCCGGCACGCTGACCGATGAAGCGCTGCTGCCGACCAAGGCCGACCGCATGATAGCCGCGGTGTGGACCGCGCGGGTGAACAAGGCCGAGCGCGCCGGCCTGGCCTGGATGAATCTGGCCAATGGCGAATTCAAGGTCAGCGAGTGCCCGCCGGACATGATGGACACCGAGTTGCACCGCATAGGGCCGGCCGAACTGGTGTGCGCCGAAAGCAGCCGCATCGGCAGCGGCGCCGGCATTGCCATCAGCGCCATTCCCGACTGGCATTTCGAGGCCGATGGCGCGCGCGATGTGCTGCAGCGGCACTTTGCGGTGGACTCGCTGGCCAGCTTCGGCCTGTCCGATTTGCCGGTCGCCAGTTGCGCGGCCGGCGCGCTGCTGCGATATGTCAGCCGCACGCAGACACAAGCGCTGTCGCACATCCAGACCATACGCGTTGACCAGGCGGGCGAATACGTGGTGCTGGATCCGGTCACCCGCAAGAACCTGGAACTCACCGAAACGATCAGCGGCGAAGACAGCCCCACGCTGTTTTCGACCCTGGACCATTGCGCAACACCGATGGGCAGCCGCCTGCTGCGCCGCTGGCTGCATAATCCGCTGCGCGACAATGCCGCCGCCCTGGCGCGCCAGCAAGTCATTTCGGTGTTTCTGTCCGCCCCGCCCCGTCAGGACACGCTGAATTCCGAAGCGCCGCTGGACGGCCTGCGCCAGATGCTGGACCGCTATCCCGACCTGGAGCGCATCGCCACGCGCATCGCCTTGCGCTCGGTGCGCCCGCGCGAGCTGGCCAGCCTGCGCGAGGCCCTGGCGCTGCTGCCCGCCGTATCCGGGCATCTGAAACTGGCCTTCAACGCCGAATCGACGCTCGCTTCGTTTATACAGCGTATCAATATAGACCCCCAGATCGCCGACCTGCTGCACCGGGCCATCGACCCGGAGCCGGCCCTGATGGTGCGCGAGGGCGGCGTGATCGCCGCCGGCTACGATGAGGAGCTCGACGAACTGCGGCGCCTCGCCAGCGACAGCGGCGAATTCCTGCTGGAGCTGGAAGCGCGGGAACGCCAGCGCACCGGCATCGCCAACCTGCGCGTCGAGTTCAACCGGGTGCACGGCTTTTATATAGAGGTATCGCGCGGGCAGGCCGACAAGGTGCCGGCCGACTACCGCCGCCGCCAGACACTCAAAAGCGCCGAACGCTACATCACCCCGGAGCTCAAGACCTGGGAAGACAAAGTGCTCTCCGCCAAGGACCGCAGCCTGACGCGCGAGAAATGGCTGTTCGAGAACTTGCTGGACGAATGCGCGCTTTATGCGCCGGCGCTGTCGCAGTGCGCCTCGGCCCTGGCCGAGGTCGACGCCCTGGCGGCGCTGGCCGAGCATGCGCAGATGAACAACTGGGTCGCCCCCGGGCTATCCGGGGATAATCAAATCGTCATCGAGGCGGGCCGCCATCCGGTGGTCGAACGCAGCATCGAACGATTTACTCCCAACGACTGCGAACTGGGCCCGCAGCGGCGCATGCTGCTGATCACCGGCCCGAACATGGGCGGCAAATCCACCTATATGCGGCAGATCGCGCTGATCGCCCTGCTGGCCCGCATCGGCAGCTTCGTGCCCGCCGCGGCGGCGACCATAGGCCAGATCGACCGGATTTTCACCCGCATCGGCGCCGCCGATGACCTGGCCGGCGGCCGCTCGACCTTCATGATGGAAATGACCGAGGCGGCCGCGATCCTGGCGGCCAGCACGCCGCAAAGCCTGGTGCTGATGGACGAGATCGGCAGGGGCACGTCCACCTATGACGGCCTGGCCCTGGCCTGGGCCATTGCCTATCGGCTGCTGACTCACAACCAGGCGCTGACCCTGTTCGCCACGCATTATTTCGAGATCACCCGCCTGCCCGGCGAGGCCCCGGCGGCGGCCAACGTGCACTTGGCGGCGGCCGAGTCATCATCCGGCATTGTGTTCCTGCATGAAGTCCAGCCCGGGCCGGCCAGCCGCAGCTACGGCATCCAGGTGGCCCAGCGCGCCGGGCTGCCCGCCGCGGTGATCCGCCATGCGAGCCGCGAACTGTCGCGCCTGGAAGCGCAAGGCGCGCCCACGCCCCAGCTGGATTTGTTTTCCGCGGCCGCGGATCAGGAATATGCCGCTCAAGAGCAGCCGGATGGCGTGCTCGCGGAGGCCGCCGTCGGGGCGGCATCGGCCTCGGCGCTACAATCCGCGCTGGCGCAGATCGACCCCGACCAGCTCACGCCCCGTGAGGCCCTGGATATCCTGTACCGCCTGCGCAAAGACTACTTTTGATGAATATCGATCAGCCCCTCGCCCTCCTGGGCGGCATCACGCCCCGGCACTTCATGCGCCATTACTGGCAGCGCAAGCCGCTGCTGATACGCCAGGCCATTCCAGGCTTCAAGCCTTCCCTGTCCATCGCCAACATCAAACAGCTGGTCAAGCGCGAAGAAGTCGAATCCCGCCTGATCTGGCGGGATGAAAGCGGCTGGAACATGAAAACCGGGCCCTTCAAGCGCCTGCCCGCGGCCGGCAAGCCGAATTGGTCGCTGCTGGCGCAGAGCGTCGATTTGCACGACGACGCGACAGCGGCGCTCATGCGCCGGTTCCGCTTTATTTCAGACGCGCGCCTGGACGATGCCATGATCAGCATCGCCACCGACGGCGGCGGCGTGGGGCCCCATTTCGACAGCTATGATGTTTTTTTGCTACAGGCCCACGGCCAGCGGCGCTGGCGCATCAGCCAGCAGAAAGACCTGACGCTGGAGCCCGGCCTGCCCCTGAAGATTCTCCAGAACTTCCAGGCCGAGGAAGAGTTCCTGCTGGAACCGGGCGATATGCTGTATTTGCCGCCCCACGCCGCGCACGACGGCGTGGCGGTGGGCGATTGCATGACGATTTCCATCGGCTTTCGCGCGCCCACCCAGGCAACGCTGGCCTGCGGCATGCTGGAAGCCGCCAATGACCAGATCCTGGCCAATCTGGGCGACACCGGCGGCTTGTATGCGAACCCGGTGATCCCGGGTCCATCGCTGTCGGCCACGTTCAAGGACGCCGGCGTGGCGGCGACCGCCACGCCGGCCGCCCTGCCCGACTCCCTGGTCGAGGCCGCGGTCAAGGCCATTGCCAAAATCCGCTATGACAAGACGCTTGCGGCGCGCTTCCTGGGCCAATGGCTGACCGATATTCCGCCCAACGCCTATTTCGAACCGAGCAGCGAGGATCTCGACTTATCGGCCGGCTTGCCGGTTTCGGGCAAGCTGGCGCTGGATCGCTGCAGCAGGCTCATGTATCGCGACAGGGAACTCTTCATCAATGGCGAAGTCGCCGCCATACCGGCGTCGCCGCGCCTGCGCCTGCTGGCCGACGAACGCGAGCTGGCCTGCGCGAGCCAGGCGGCCGCCAGGCTCAAGGAAGAGGAAAGACGCGTCCTGACGGAATGGCTGCAGGAAGGCTGGCTGCACTATATTCCGGACTGAATGCGGGCGCGGCGGGCGCCGGCGGCCGCCATATGCCTGAAAACATCGCCGCACGGTACTTATAAGCTTATAAGTAATTAGGTAATAAGAAGCTTGTCGTTCCTCGCAGGCCTCAAGGTTCTTAGAATATAAGCATTCGTTATTACTTGAGCATACAATGCTGGCCCCTTCTTATCTTCCCGAAGCCAAACACAAACTCCTTACCGAACTGACGGACGGCCTGGAATCCAATGCCTTGAGCTGGCTTTCCGGATACTTTGCCGGGGTGGCGCAAGGAAAACAGGCAGGACGCGGCGCCCCGCCCGCCATCAGCGCCGTGGCCGCCACCCACGCCGCCCGGCAGCTTACGATTGTGTACGGCAGCCAAACCGGCAACGCCAAACGCGTTGCCGAATCGCTGGCCGAGCGCACCGGCGCGCTGGGCCTGAATACGCGCGTGCTGCGCGCCGACCGCTACGCCACCCGCGAACTGAAAGACGAGCATCTGCTGTATATCGTCATGAGCACGCAGGGCGAAGGCGAGCCGCCCGACGATTCGCTGGGCTTCGTCGAATTCCTCAGCAGCCGCCGCGCTCCCAAGCTGCCTCAGCTCAAATACGCGGTGCTGGGGCTGGGCGATTCCAGCTACCCCTTGTTCTGCGGCATCGCGCAGAATATCGACGCCCGGCTGGCCGAGCTCGGCGCCCAGCGCGTCCACGACCTCGGCACCGCCGACCTGGACATCGAAACCGTGGCGCTGCCCTGGCAGGATGCGACCATAGCCGTGGCCCAGAAGGCCCTGAAACAGGCCGAGGCGCCCGGCGCCAGCGTCACGCCGCTGCACCCCAAGGCCGCCAGGGTTACGCGCGAACAGCCCTATCTCGCCGAACTGCTGCTCAATCAGGCCGTGACGGGCCGGGACAGCCAGAAAGATGTGCGCCATCTGGAAATCTCGCTCGAAGGCAGCCAGCTGAGCTACCAGCCTGGCGATGCGCTGGGCGTGTGGCCCACCCAGTCCGAAGCCCTGGTCCAGGCCGTGCTTGCGGCCTTGCGCCTGGACGCCGGCGAAGCCGTCGAAATCAACAAGGTGTCGCGCAGCCTGAAAGAATGGCTGACCCATCACCGTGAACTTACGCAATTGACCAAGCCATTTCTGGCGGCGCATGCGGAATTGGCCCAGAGCGCAGCCTTGCAGGCGCTGCTGCAGGCCGATGCGTTCGACGCCCTGAAGGAATTCCTGGGCACCCGGCAACTGATAGACGTGCTCAAGGAATATCCGGCGAAATGGACGGCGCAAGGCCTGGTCAAGGCGCTGCGTCCGCTGACGCCGCGCATGTACTCGATTGCCTCGAGCCAGGCCGCCGTCGACGCCGAAGTGCACCTTACGCTGGCCAATGTCGCCTACGAATACGAAGGCGAAAACCGCTGGGGCGTGGCATCCAATTTCCTGACCCGGCTTGCCGAAGGCGACAAGCTGCCCATTTTCATCGAAGAGAACCCGCGCTTCCGCCTGCCCGCCGACAATTCCCGCGACGTGATCATGATAGGGCCGGGCACCGGCATAGCGCCATTCCGCGCCTTCGTGCAGGAACGCAGCGCCGCCGGCGCCAGCGGCCGCAACTGGCTGTTCTTCGGCAATCCGCATTTCTCATCGGACTTTCTCTATCAGACCGAATGGCAGCGCGCCCTCAAGGATGGCGACCTGGACCGCCTGGACCTGGCGTTCTCGCGCGACCAGGGCGAAAAAATCTATGTCCAGCACCGGCTGCTGGAACGCGCCGCCGAACTGTACGACTGGATCCAGGGCGGCGCGCACGTCTATGTGTGCGGAGACGCCACCCGCATGGCCAAGGATGTGCACCAGGCCCTGCTGCGCATTGCGCAAGAAGAAGGCGGGCTGGACGAAGCACAGGCCAAGCAATGGCTGGACGACCTGGCCGCGCAAGGCCGTTATGCCCGCGACGTTTACTAATCAGGATTTTCATGAGCAACACCCCCCTCGCACACCTGGAACAGGTAAAAGCCGACAGCCGCCATTTGCGCGGCACCATCGAAGAAGGCCTGAATGACCCGGTCACCGGCGCCATCAGCGACGACGACAACAAGCTGCTCAAGTTCCATGGCAGCTATCAGCAGGACGACCGCGATATCCGCGACGAACGGCGCAAGCAGAAGCTGGAGCCGGCCTATTCCTTCATGATCCGCGCCCGCCTGCCGGGCGGCGTGATCAGCCCGGCGCAGTGGCTGGCGTTCGACGAACTCGCCCGCAGCTACTGCAGCCGCGGGCTGCGCATCACCACCCGGCAGACCTTCCAGTGGCACGGCGTCATCAAGCGCAATCTGAAGCCCGCCATGCAGGCCATACACAACGCCATGGCCACGACCATAGCGGCCTGTGGCGACGTGAACCGGCAGGTGGTCAGCTCGGTGAACCCGCAGCTTTCCAGCCAGCACCAACTGGTGCAGGAATGGACGCAGAAACTGTCGGACCACTTCATACCGCGCACCCGGGCTTACCATGAAATATGGCTGGACGGCGAAAAAATCACCGGCGAGCCCGAAGAAGAGCCGATCTACGGCGACACCTATCTGCCGCGCAAATTCAAGATGGGGCTGGTCATCCCGCCCACCAACGATGCCGATGTTTTCGCGCAGGATCTCGGCCTGATCGCCATCATCGAAAATGGCCGGCTGCAGGGCTTTAACGTGGCGATAGGCGGCGGCATGGGCGCGACACACGGCGACGACAGCACCTACGCCCGGCTGGGCAGCCTGATCGGCTTCGTGCCGCCTGAACAGCTGATTGCCGTGGCCGAGGGGGTGGTGACCCTGCAGCGCGATTACGGCAACCGCGTCGAGCGCCAGCATGCGCGGCTCAAGTACACCATAGACCACCGCGGCCTGGACTGGTTCAAGGCGCAGCTCGAAGAGCGCATCGGCTTCGCCCTTCAGCCCATACGCCCCTACCATTTCGACCAGAACGGCGACCGCTACGGCTGGTCCAAGGGCGAAGACGGGCAATGGCACCTGGGGCTGTATATCGACTCGGGACGCTTGTGGGATCATGACGGGGGCTTGCTGCAAACCGGCGTGCGCGAAATCGCCAAAGTGCACAAAGGCGAATTCCGCCTGACCTGCAACCAGAACCTGGTCATCGCCAATGTGGCGCCGAAGGACCGCGCCCGCATCGACAAGCTGGTGGCCCAGTACGGCCTGGACGGCTATGTCCAGCATAGCGGCATCCGGCGCCACAGCATTGCCTGTGTCGCCTTGCCCACCTGTGGCCTGGCCATGGCCGAGAGCGAACGCTATGCTCCCGTTCTGCTGCCCAAGCTGGAAGCGCTGCTGGACAAGCACGGACTGATCGACGCCCCCATTCTGCTGCGCCTTTCGGGCTGCCCCAACGGGTGCTCGCGCCCTTATCTCGGCGAGATCGCGCTGGTAGGGCGCGCGCTGGGACGCTACGATTTGCGCCTGGGAGCCGATTTTATCGGCGAACGCCTGAATATCGTGTATCGTGAAAACATAGCCGAACCCGAAATACTGAGCACGCTTGACGCCTTGTTCGGGGCCTATGCCAAAGATCGCGAGACAGACGAGAAATTTGGCGACTTCCTGGTCCGCAGCAAGGCCATACCCGCTCCATCGCAACGGCTGATACCCATAGTCCTGGACGCCGTAACCTGAGCTGATGAGATTATTTCCCTTATTTGCCGACCTGAAAGACCGTCGGGTGCTGGTCGTGGGCGGCGGCAGCGTCGCTGAAAGAAAAGTCAAAAGCCTGCTGGCGTCCGGCGCGCTGGTCACCGTCTGCGCGCCCGAGGCCACGCCCGGGCTGCGGGAGTTGCAGGGGCAAGGCGCCATCGAATTCACCGGACTGGCCTTCCAGGCGGAATGCCTGGAAGGCGTCTGGCTGGTCATCGCCGCCACCGATGATCGCGAAATCAACCGCCGCGTCGCCGCGCTGGCGAATGAAAAACGCCTGTTGATCAACGTGGTCGACGATCCCGGGCTGTCCAGCTTCCAGGTGCCCTCGATCGTCGACCGCTCGCCCCTGGTGATCGCGATTTCGTCCTCGGGGCATGCGCCCGTGCTGGCGCGCCGGGTGCGCGAGCGCATCGAAACCCTGTTCGACCATTCCCTCGGCGCGCTGGTGGCGCTGGCCGCCAGGTATCGTCCCGCCATACGCCAGGCGCGGCCCGACATGCGCCGCCGGCGTGAATTCTACGACTGGCTGCTGGACGGTCCCGTAGCGGGCGCCCTGCGCAAGCAACTGCCCGAGGCCGCCGAACAAGCCCTGGAAAACGAATTGCGCCAAGCCCAGGGCTCGACCCGAGGCAGGGTCGCGCTGGTGGGCGCCGGCCCGGGCGACCCCGGCCTGCTCACCTTGAATGCCTTGCGCGCCTTGAACGAGGCCGACATCATTCTTTACGACCGCCTGGTCAGCAACGAAATCAGGGAACTGGCGCGCCGCGACGCCACGCAGATCTGCGTCGGCAAGAGCCCGGGCGAGAATCATGACGCCACCCAGGCGCGCATACACCAGCTCATGCTGGAACATGCGCGGGCGGGCCAGTTCGTGGTCAGGCTCAAGGGCGGCGACGCCTTTGTGTTCGGCCGCGGCGGCGAAGAGCTCGAATTCCTGCGCGAGCAAGGCATCGACTACGAAGTCGTGCCCGGCATCACCGCCGCCATGGCCTGTGCGGCCTATGCCGGCATACCCCTGACCCATCGCGACCACGCCCAGTCGCTGCGCCTGACCACGGCGCAGTTCAGCAAGGATACGACTGCCGAGGATTGGGCCTCATTGGCCCAGAAAAAGCAGACCCTGGCGTTCTACATGGGAGTCAGCCAGCTTGATTGGCTGCCCGACCGCCTGATCGCCAACGGGCGTTCGGCGGATACGCCTTTCGCGCTGATAGAAAACGGCACCCGCAGCAATCAGCGGGTGCTGCACGGCAAACTGAAGGAGCTGACGGCGCAGGCCAGGCGACATGGTTTCAAGTCGCCCTCGCTGCTCCTGATCGGCGAGGTGGCCGCGCTGGCGCCAAAACTGCAATGGTTTGGCGCCAGCATCGGCCCGCAAGAACTTACTTCGGCGCCATGTGCGTCGACAACACCGAAATAATCCGCTTGGCGGTGTCGCTGTTCTGAACCTGGCCATTCTGGTCAAGGACTGTCACCAGCGAGCCAGAACCCTGCTCGGCCACATGAATGCGGTACGGGGTCGCCGCGGCCGTATTCTTGGAGCCGAACAGCCGGCCAATGATGTTCTGCTCCTCGATTTTCACGCCCGTGTCGCTATCCAGGTAGCGGATGAAGTAATCGCCGGCGGAACGGTCGCGGTCTTCGACGGCAAAACCGGCCGAGTCGATCGCCACGCCCACGCGGCGCCATGCGCGGTCGAAGGGCTCGCCCACGGTAAGCGCCGCCTGGTCTTCAGGCATCTTGGTGATCTGCGGCGCGTCGGTGTCTTTCTCGGCCTGGGCCACCGCCGTTTGGGCGCTCTTGACATCGGTTCCCAGAAACACCATGAGGCGGGCCAGCATGGCCGCGTTCAGGCCCGGATCTTCCTTGCCGAACACCCACTTGAAGGCGGAGCCGTCAGGCGTGGGTGTTTCCACCATTTGCTGATGGCTGATATAGATCTCGGTCTTGCCGTTGACGCGTTCGACGCGTGTGCGGAAGCGCTCGCGCTCGCCGCTGTCGAATATCTGGTCGATGACGCTGCCCAGCGCCGTGCGTATCCAGCCTTCGGGAATCTTGGCGCGGTTTTCCGCCCAATCGGTTTCCATCAAGCCCGCGCGCGGATCCTGCGAATGGATGGTAAAGCCCTGCTCGCCCCAGAAATCGATGATTTGCGGGTAGACGGTTTCGGCCGGCTTGTCGACCACCAGCCAGCGGATATCGCCGTCGCGCATGACCGACACGCCGCTGGCCGTCGGCAGCACGCGGTCGGCCGGGCCGGCATCCTTCTGGGCCTGCTGGCTTTGCTGATACTGGCTCAGCGTGGCGGTGCCTTCGGGCGCGCGGAAGCGCGCGTCGCGATTGGCTTGCGTCAGGTCGGGCGGGATGCTCAGGGGCTCGCCGGCGACCGTGCTTTTGTAGTCGACGGATTCTTCGTTGCCTATCATCTGGTTCACCGCCGAGCAGCCCGACAGGAGCAGCGCCCCCAGGCCCAGCGCAAAACCGGCACAGCGTTTGTTCATACGCATATTTATCATTTAGATCAAGCCTACTTCTTTTAACGAGTTGCGCACCACGCCGTGATACTGCTCGTGCAGGGAGGTTAAAGGTAAGCGATAGCCTAGCTTGGACAGGCCCATTTCAGCAACGGCCCATTTAACAGGAATCGGGTTGGACTCAATGAAAAGCACTTTGTTCAATGTGGCCAGGCGCGCATTGAGCTGGCGGGTCAAAACGGCGTCCCCGCTGACGGCCGCCACGCACAGCTGATGCATGAGCTTGGGCGCGACGTTGGCGGTGACCGAGATATTGCCGCGCCCGCCCAGCAGCATCAGGGCCGCCGCCGTCGCGTCGTCGCCGCTGACGACGACGAAATCGGCCGGCGCATCGCGTATCAGCAAGGCGCCGCGCGCGATATCGCCGGTGGCATCCTTGACGCCGATGATGCCGGGCACCTGGGCCAGGCGCAGGATCGTGTCGTTGGACATGTCGGCCACCGTGCGGCCGGGCACGTTGTACAGCACCGACGGCAGGTCGACCGCTTCGGCAATGCTGCGGAAATGCTGATACAGGCCTTCCTGGCTGGGCTTGTTGTAGTAGGGCACCACCGACAGGCCCGCGTGCGCGCCCACGGCCTTCGCATGCCGCGAAAGGTCTATGGCTTCGGCTGTGGAATTCCCCCCGACCCCGGCGATGACCGGCAGGCGTCCGGCCGAATGCTCGACGGCGACTTTGATCAATTCAGCATGCTCGTCGACGCTGACGGTAGGCGACTCGCCCGACGTGCCCACCACCACCAACGCATCCGTACCCTCGGCGGCGTGCCAATCGATCAGTTTCCGGTAGGAGTCGAAATCCAGGCTGCCATCGGGATGCATGGGTGTGACCAGGGCGACCATACTGCCCTGAAGGATAGTGATAGCAGAATCCGTGCTTGCCATAATAGGAATGATCTCCTCGAACTCACCAAAACGGTGAACTTGCCTGAATTAACTCGCAAGTTTACCGGATAAGCACCGTAAATTATAAGAACCAATTAACAATTAACTGCCCAAACGCCAACAAAGGCTGCAGCAGCGCCCACAAAACGCCGGTCAGCATCAAGATTATCAGGATTACGATGCCGTAAGGCTCGATCCTGGAGTATTGCCAGGCCATGCGGTCGGGCAACAGGCTGAACACGATGCGTCCGCCGTCCAGGGGCGGCAGGGGCACCAGATTCAATGCCATCAGGATGAGATTCACTTGTATGCCGGCGATCGTCATCTGCACCCAGAAATCGGTGGACGCCGCGCCGGTTTCAGCCAGGATGCGCAAGCCGATGGCCCAGATGATGGCCATGACCAGATTCGACCCCGGGCCGGCCAGCGCGACCCACAGCATGTCGCGCTTGGGTCGGCGCAGCCGGCTCCAGTCCACCGGCACCGGCTTGGCCCAGCCAAACAGCAAGCCGCCGCCGCCCAGCAATTTGGTGCTGAACAAAAGCACCAGCGGCACGACGATAGTGCCTATGGGGTCGATATGGCGCACGGGGTTCAGGCTGATGCGGCCGGCCTGCCATGCGGTGGGGTCGCCGAACATGCGGGCCACGTAGCCGTGCGCCGCTTCATGCAAGGTAATCCCGAACAAGACAGGCAAAGCGTAAACAGTAATAGTCTGTATCAGTGATTCCATAGATATCCGCGGAAGAAACCGCGCGCCGCGGCGCGCGGTTCATTTGGTGGTGGGCCGTAAACCAGCAATATGGCGTTAATCCAGCCCCAGGGCGGAAAGGTCGCCCTGGCCGCGTCGTATGATTTCCGGCGCCTCGCCGGTCAAGTCTATGACCGTGGTCGGCTGGCGCGGGCACGCGCCGCCGTCGATGACCGCGGACAGCTGATTGGCGTAACGGTCGAAGATGGCCTGCGCATCGTTCATGGGATCATCTTCGCCGTCCGGGATCAGCGTGGTCGACATCAGCGGCGAGCCGGCGGCCTCGAGCAGGGCCAGCGTCACGCGGTGGTCGGGAACCCTGATGCCTATGGTCTTGCGCGACGGATGGGAGACCCGGCGCGGCACTTCGCGCGTGGCTTCCAGAATGAAGGTCCACGGCCCCGGCGTCGCCATTTTCAGGAAACGGTACTGCCGGTTGTCGACCCGGGCGAAATGGCCGATCTCGGCGAGGTCGCGGCACAGCAAGGTAAGATGGTGGCGATCGTCCAGGCCGCGCAGCCTGCGCAAGGCCTCGGCCGCGGTTTTGTCATCGAGGCGCGCAACCACGGCATAGCTGGAATCGGTGGGCACGGCGACCAGGCCGCCATCGGCCAGCAGCTGGCCCGCCTGTTTGAGCAGGCGAGCCTGGGGATTTTCGGGGTGGACGACGAAGAATTGAGCCATTTGACGTATCCTAACATTCTTGAAGGGTGAGTTTAAGGTTCCCCACCGCCATAGGCAATAAAATTAAACCATTACTCACGCCGCAGCGAGCAAGTCGAGGAGTTGCAAGCTTGACGGTAAGGCATTCTTACCTTACCATCCAAATATATGCAACAACCGGGGTTCACCATGACAACGCTTACTGTGACCGCAAAAGGGCAAGTCACCCTAAAGCAAGATTTGCTTAGGCACCTTGGCATACGGCCGGGACAAAAAATCAATGTCGATACACTGCCAGATGGTCGGGCGGTGATTCAGGCTGCACCGGAAGGACGCGACATCGCCGACGCTTTTGGGATCCTGGCCGTCAACAATCCACATGGGATCATCCTGACAATAGACGAAATCAATGAGATTGCCCAAGCTGGCTGGTCTGGCGATAAATGAAAATCACAGTCGATACTAATGTCGTTCTACGCTACTTGCTGAATGATGACAAAGATCAGGCCGCCATCGCTCGTAAGACGATGCAGGATGCCGCACTAGTCGCAATCCCCCTGTCTGTCCTATGTGAGGTCGTTTGGACGCTCTCACGGGGCTACAAGATGGCGAGCGACACTATAGCGGGCGCTCTTGAGGCCCTGACGGAAGCCAATAGCGTGGCGGTAAACCGCAGCGCGGTTGAAACCGGGCTTGTAATGCTTCGCGCCGGGGGCGATTTTGCAGATGGCGTAATTGCAAATGAAGGGCTCGCGCTTGGCGGTGAAACCTTCGTGACATTTGATAAAAAAGCAGCCGCTATTTTGAAAAAACACCGCAGGATGCAAACTCGCTTACTGTCCTGACTTCTTCAGCGCTGATGCCGTTTTCCAATGGAAAGCCGGGTCGATACAGGAAGCACCCTGATCATCGCCTCGAACCAGGCCTTCAGGCATCAACCGGCCAGGATAATTGGTGCGCACCGGCAGGCCAAAGTAGTTGACGCGCGACAGTTTGGCGATCGTGCCAAAGACCTGCAGGGAAATACTCATTGAATTCAGTTGTCTGTGCTTAAGCCAAGTGATTTGATGATTTTTGAATACTTGATCGCCTCCCGTTCGATTTCCGACTTGGTCTCTGCTGCCGGTAAATACGTGGAAAGCAACGAAACGCCTGTCAGCCAGGTATTCATCCGGGGGGAGGCCATAGCGTCCTTCACTGCGCTATTGATTTTTTCCACGATCGCCGGCGGGATCCCGGGTGGGCCGTATAACGCGTAGGAGCTGATGGAGGAAAAGCCTGGATAAGCTGCCTCCGCGATAGTCGGCACGTCCGGGAAAGCCTCGAGCCGCTTGTCGGTCGTTACTGCGATAAGCCGGACGTTTCCTCCCTTTATCAGCGCCGCCGACGAGGCGATATCCATCATGGCGATAGGCACATGCCCTGCCATGATGTCTTGCAGAGCCGGAGCGCCGCCCTTGTAGGGCACGTGCACCATCTGATCGAGATCGGCGCGCTTGCGAAAGAGTTCCATCGTCAGGTGCATCACTGTCCCGGGGCCAGGCGAGGCGAAAGCGGTCTCCGGCTTGGCACGCAAATCCGCCACCACTTCGTTAACGGTCTTTGCCGGATAAGACGGCGTGACGATGATGCCCATGGGATTCTGGGCCAACATCGAAATAGTGGTGAACTTCGAAGCGTCGTAAGGCGGTTTTTTAAACAAAAATTGATTGATGGCAACCGTCGAACTATCGAATACGGCTAGCGTGTAACCGTCGGCCGGGCTCTGAAGCATCGCTTGCACCACTGGTATCGTCAGGCCGCCTGGCCGGTTGACGACGATGACAGGTTGAGCTAGTTTCTCGCTCAACTCCAAGCCGAGTGCGCGTGCCAAACCGTCCGTCGACCCACCCGGCACATAGCCGACCAGAATTCGGATGGGCTTGGACGGATAGCTGGCTACGTCTGCTTGGACGTTTAGCCCCGCGAGGCTGGCGCAGACGGCGAACAGGGCCAGAAGGAAGCTGGATTTTTTCATTTCGAACCTTTAAAGAGAGCTAAATTGAGGCGGCAGGCGTCGACAGGGTTGCCGAGCACTGGTCCTGGGCGAGGTGCTTTACAAGAAAATCGTCTGTCATCTTGCTGACCACTTCAGGCGCTTCCAAATGCGGGAAATGACCTAGACCATTGAGCGCATGAAACTCTGTGTGGTTGGTGCCGTTAAGCGCATAAAGCGCCTCCTGCACCATTTCGGACGTGACCAGCCAGTCTTCGGTCCCTCGCGCGATCAGCACCGGGCAAGTGACGCGGTTCAATACGTCACGCGTATCGCACCTTGTATATGCGCGAAGGTCAGCCTGTTGGGCGAGCGGCGTGATGGACTGCACACCCCATTCGGAGAATGACCGTGCAAAGTCGTCCGCTTTGCTTCCCACGAGGCTCATGGAAAAGTCCATGTTCGAGTGCATCAAATTCACCTGGGGGTGCGTGAACAATTCAAGAGTTTTCTCGGTGAAAGTCGGCGTCCGGGCAGCGCCTTGCAGAGCGATGACCGCGAGCACCTCCGAGAACTTGGCAGCCATGAGCAATGCCAGATTGCCGCCGACGGAACACCCCATCACCACAAATTGCTCAATTCCTACCGCGGCACTGAACTCCCGGAGCCACTCGGCGATATGATCCACCGTGTCGAGGCAAGGTTGGCTGGCTAGCGGATAGCTCTTGCCATGTCCAGGAAGATCTGGGGCATAAAGTCGATAGCGATCACCGAGGGTTTCCATGACTCGGTGCCACTGGCGCCCGTCCCTTCCCGCGGTGTGCAGCAGGAGGATGGGAACTCCCCGCCCTGCGCACTCGTAGTATGCACGTACGCCACGGATCATGACATAGCGTCCAATCGCCTCGCGGCCATGGCGGGACTCAGAGTTGATGTGCACGCGTTACTCTCCAGAATTGCCAAATCGGACGGGTCAGCCAGACACCCGCTAATGCATCGCCTTGAACGGCAAGCTTTCCCAAGTGAACATTGGTGGCCTGCCCCCATACGGTCTTTCCGGCGACCAGGTCTTCCCATACTTCGTGGCGGCCGGTGACCGTGAGATGATGATTATTGTGATCCGCCCTATGCAGGGTGCCCTGATGGAAGAGCAGGTTGATCTGAAAAGCATCAACCTCAAATCGGACTTCGATGGGCTGAAGATGTTTGCTAAGCTGGATAAAATCAGCATCGTTCGCCACGATTTGAATCGTGCGATTCCACCATTCGGATGTGGTCAGTCTGCTCATGGTCACTCCTTAACAGCCGAACTTGTTCAGGAGTCTTTTGGCATTGCCATAACGTACGGCTTCCAGTGCCTCGGGCGTGAAGGGAAGCGCGGACAAATCTGCGTACGCCTTCGCAATTGGAACGACCGGGTAGCCGCTCGCGAAAATCAGCTTGTCTGGAATGATGCTGTTGGCAGCATGCGCGAACTGTTCGCATCCAGGCAGATGCATATAGAAAGACGTATCGATGTAGACGTTCTCATGGCGAAATGCCAGAGCAATCGCCTCGTTGACCCAAGGCCAACCGGTGTGATCGACCACGATTGTCAATTCGGGGAAATCGCAAGCGACATCGTCAAGGGTGACCACACTTCCGTGAGCAAGCCTGGCGCCTGCAAATGGCAGAGGACCTGTCGTCACTACCACCGGCACCTCGAGCTCGGCGCATTTTGAATAGATCGGATAGAGACGTCGATCGTTCGGCGCCATCGAACCGCCAAAAGGATCCAGTGCAATACCGCTCAGCTTCAACTCGTTGATGGCGCGCCCGACTTCGCGAACCGATGACATGCCACCCGACGGATTGATCCCGGCCAGTCCAACGATTCGGCCGGGATACCGGTGCGCAGCCTCCGAGACGTACTCGTTGGTGACGTCATTGGAGCCGGTATTGGCCGACTGCCTGCCGGCAAATACAACCTTCTCAACCCCTTGATCATCCAGCTCAATTATCCATTCAGCCAAAGTACGCGAGGCTGGCGCTGTAGTACCCAGCTTGCGCATGACCGATTGGGTAAGCGGCAGTTCAAGAGCTCGAAGGTATTCTGTCGTCGGCGGACGAGCGCGGAAATCAATCAGTTTCATATTTGGTTCAATCAGCCCTGTATTTTTCAATGACTGCCAGCGCGGGGTCTAGTCCCAGCCCCGATCCAGCGGGAATTTGCAACGTTCCATTGCGTGGCGTAAGCACGTTGCCGTAAAGATTTTCGGGCAAATCGACATAGAGACGCTCGATAAGAGCGTCCGGAGCCAACGCCGCGCACACATGCAGCGTCGCAAGCAAGCCCGGGCCAAAGTAAGGCGAATGAGGAGCGAACTTCACCCCGGTTGCCTGGCAGATCGACGCAATTTCGCGCATTGCCGAAATCCCTCCACATTTGATGACGCTGGGCTGCAGATAGTCGCTCGCCCCGGCCTCCGCGATGCGCTTGAAATCAACCACGCTGCCAGCGTTTTCACCCAACGCAATGGGAACATTGCTTGTCGATCGCAATTCGCGCTGAGCGTGCTGATCTTCAGGAGGCCAGATCGGCTCCTCCAACCAATGAATGCCGTAGTCCTGCATCGCCGCAGCCGCAGTTTGGGCTTCTGGCAACGTCCATGGGCAGTTCACGTCCACCATCAACGGAGATTGCGCCGGCATCGCGCGGCGAGCGGCTGCGATGCAAGGGAGAGCCGTTTCATGCACCTTGACGGCTGTGTAACCCGCCGCCACAGAGCGCTCGACGTTGGAAGCGAGAGGACCCACCTCCCCATATCGCAGCAAGCTCGCATAGGCTTTCAACTCTGAGGCCGGCGGAGCACCATGGACCTGACGTATCAATTCCGAGAGGGGCGCCTTGCGCGTCTTTGCCGCCAAGTCCCATAAGGCGATGTCGACGCCAGATATGCCGTAGTTCACAGGCCCGTTTCGGCCAAACAAGTGAAGCTTGCGCTGCAACACATCTGTAACTGCCGGCACATCAGTGACGTCCGTCCCAACGAGCAATGGCGCAATCATGCCGTCGACCACGTAGCGGGTCGCCTGGCAAATGTTGAAACCGAAGGCCTCCCCCCAACCTGCGATACCGTCGGTTGAAGTAACCTTTACGAGCAGCATGTCGATCGTGCCCCAATTCACTCCCCCGAAGCCGGTGGGGGGCCCGCCATGCGAGAACGGAAGCCGGACAATAAATGTCTCAAGAGCTGAAATGCGGTACATGAGTAAGAACCTTAAGGTAAACTTATCAGATAGACATGCAGTAAAGCTGCCTTACAGGTTCATTATAGGTCAATTGCCCATGAGTTTGGTTGAAGGTTTACCCTTAGAAGGAAGGATGAAATGGATAATGAATGGCTAAAGGGCGTTGCAGCCGGCGCGGCAGTCAGCCGAACGCGGATCGTTGACCAAGTCAGGGACAGCCTGCTGGCGGCAATCCGTCAAGGCGCGCTCAAGGTAAACGACCGCCTGCCTTCGGAAAATGAAATGGCGACAACGTTCGGTGTAAGCAGGCCAGTCATTCGGGAGGCAATCACCAGCCTGCAGGTACTTGGGCTGATCGCTTCGCGTCCGGGTAGCGGTAACTTCGTTGCGTCGAGCGAAGTGAACGCGGATTTGATTCTTGGCGGATTTCGTACCTCGGACCTCAGTCAAGTACGCAAATATCTTGAGCTGCCCTCCGCGGAGCAATCCGCCATCCGTGCTACGGACCAGCAAATGCAGAGTCTGTCGAAATTGCTATCGACCATGGAGTCAGAGAGCGATCCAGAAAAGCGCAATCTGCTCGATGCCGAATTCCACGTGCAGATTGCAATCAGCAGCGGAAACGCTTTGCTCGCAAAGCTAATCGCAGGGCTTCGGCGATTATTGGAAGAAGAGTCCAAGACCGCCACAGCGATATCTGCGGGCCGCCGCTTACCTGTTCATTTTGAACACCACGCCATCCTTGAAGCAATCCAATCCCGCGATCCGGCTGCGGCGCGCAAGGCCATGCTGGACCATCTGGATGCGGTCGAAAAAACGATCAACGACTCGCCGCAGGCTGACGGAGCATCCGGTTCAGCCCGATTGCGTCGTACCTAAGCTGGAGCATCGAAGGGTCAATTGCGCGGCCGCGCGTACGTGGCAGGCGCATTCATCACAATGGAATGGAGCCTTCCCCCCAATGGACGCGTTCCATGTGCCAGCGGGCGCGGTGGCTCACCCGCGGCTTCAAGAGCGGCGACACCGCGCAATGCGATACCTTCAACGCGGCGTCGCTCTAGCCCTTACTGGCTGCGCATGCCCGAGCCCGGGTTGACGCCGGGCTGGGTGTAGACCGGCGCGCCCCCTTCCTGCGGCATATTGGTGGAAGGGGCGGCCGGCGCATAGCCGCCGGAGGACGACGGCATGTTGCTGGAAGGCGCGCGCGGTTCGGACATGGAACCGTTGGCGCCCGTACCGCCCGGCGCGGTCGTCGACGAACTCGAGGCGCCCGTCGCGGAATCCGCCGGGATTTGCGTCTCGGTCACCTTGAGCGTGGGCTGGACGTCGATTTTCTGCGCCTCGATCCAGGCTTCGTGGGCCGACTGGTCACGGGCTTGCGCCGCGGCAAAAGGAGCAGCCACAAGGGCTGCAATCAAAAGCGTTTTGCTTAGTGTTTTCATGGCAGTCAAAACCTTTTTGAAGATTGCTGAAGCCTTATCGTAGAGGAATGCCGCCAGGCCGCAACCGCCAAACGTTTCAAACCGTCACGGCGCGGGGCTTCGGTTACCTGCGGTTTCTCTTTTTAAAGACGGCGCCGGCGCGCAAAACTTATTTCCCACTTCATGCTAGAATTCTTCTTCTCTTCCAGAGCAAACCTTCAAGCAGACGGTGTTATACTTTTTGGCTGATGTTTTTCTCTTACGGTGGTGGCCGTAGCTCAGTTGGTAGAGTCCCGGATTGTGATTCCGGTTGTCGTGGGTTCGAGCCCCATCGGTCACCCCAAAATCTTCTTTCTGACCAGCGCATTACGTGGAGCCGCTTTATCCACGACATGGAAATTGGAACGAAAATGAAAAGCTTGGAATCGAGCCCGCCTTCCGGTGGGCTTTTTTGCATGTGCGCGGCCATGGCGGAACAGGCAAGCGCCGGTTCCGCCCCATGACTGGCGGCTCCGATAGCCCCGACTGGTCCGGCGCCCCCGAAGGCTGGAATTGGGCCGCGCAGGATGAAGACGGCCGCTGGTTCTGGTATGGCGTCAAACCGGTGCCGGGTATCGGCGGCGGAGTATGGCGCGCGCCTTCGCGCGCCCAGGCATATGCCGGCCAGGGCGCGCCCAATCCCGAGTGGTATGAAAGCCTGCGCGAGCGGCCCGGGTAAGCTTGCGCCGCCCTCGCGGCGCTGACGCCGCGGACGCATAAACGATCTTCTATATACTGGCAGCTGGTATGGCCCTTCGCGGGCCATGGCGGGCACGCCGGCCCGGCACTGCCCAGGCGGCCGCAAAGAATGATTCTGTTATGGCGTTGAATATGACTTCCTTGCATTCCCTTTTCCTGGAGTATTGGCCGCATCTGGCGTTTGTATTGAGCCTGGCCGTGGGCGGCACGGCCGCGGTGCACGCGGCCATGACCAAGAACGATGTGCGGGCGGCCATAGGATGGGTGGGCGTCATCCTGATGTCGCCGCTGCTGGGGCCCTGCGTATATCTGATTGCCGGCATCAACCGCATACGCCACGATCATATTTCCGAGCAGCGCAACAAGAGCCTGAAAGACTACTCCGGCAATCCCGATCCGCCGCTGGCGGACGTCAGCGAGGTCGCCGGGCCGCAATTCGGCTCGCTGAAAGTCCTGGGAGACCGCATCAGCCGCTTTCCGCTGCGCGACGGCAACCACATCCAGACCCTCGCCGGCGGCGACGAAACCTATCCGGCAATGATAGCCGCCATCGACGGCGCCAAAAAATCCATCGCGCTCCAGACCTATATTTTCGATAACGACAGCGAAGGGCGCAAAGTCGTCGATGCGCTGTCCAGCGCCCGGGATCGCGGCGTCGAGATCCGGGTGCTGATCGATGCCATAGGCTCGAAATATTCGCATCCGTCCATCATCCGCCTGTTGCGCAAGAGGCGCATACCCTGCGCGCTGTTCATGACCAATCCGCTCGGATTCTTGCGCATGCCCTACGCCAATCTGCGCAGCCACCGCAAGATTCTCGTGGTCGACGGCCGCGTCGGCTTCACCGGCGGCATGAATATACGCGCCGGTTTTGTCACGGCGGTTGCCGGCGCCAACACCTCCAGCGACACGCACTTTCGCGTCGAAGGACCCGTGGTGCTGCAGCTGATGTCGGTGTTCGCCCACGATTGGGAATTCACCACCAAAGAAGCGCTGCCCTATGAAACATGGTGCAGCGACGAGTGGCAAGCGGCGTCGCCGCGCGTGCCGGCGCGCTGCATACGCTCGGGACCCGACCGCTATATGGTGGGCACGCACAATATGCTGCTGGGGGCTTTCGCGGTGGCGCAGCGCCACATACGCATACAGTCGCCCTATTTCCTGCCGGACCAGATCCTGCTGGGCGCCATCAACACGGCCGCCCGCCGCGGCATAGTGGTGGACATCGTGATCCCGGGGCGCAACAACCTGCGCCTGGTGAACTATGCCATGACGGCCCAGCTCGACCAGGTGATACGCAACGGCTGCCGGGTATGGCGCGCCGACGGCAATTTCAACCACTCCAAACTGATCACCATCGATGGGGCCTGGTCCTACGTGGGTTCATCCAACCTGGACCCGCGCAGCCTGCGATTGAATTTCGAACTGGACATGGAAATATACAGCCGCGCCACGGCCCGCGAAATCGAAGCCCTGATAGACCGGGAAATCGCCCATGCCGAGGCGGTAACGCTCGAAGGCCTGGCCATGATCCCGTTCCGCAAGCGCTTGCGCAACAGGATCATCTGGCTTGCCAGCCCCTATCTGTAAAACGGCCGGCGCCCGCCAGGCGGCGCGCCGCCCGGCGTTTACTGCTGCTCTACGCCCGCTTCCTTGACCACGCCGCCCCAGCGCGTGATTTCGCTGTCCACGAACTTGCCGAAATCCGCGCCCGTCAGATTGGGCGTGGCGCTGCCGTTGCTGATCCAGAGCTCTTTGATCTTGGGCGCATTCAAGGCCTTGGTCAATTCGGCCGCCATGCTGTCGACGATGGCCGGGGGGGTGCCGGCCGGCGCCCACATGGCATACCATGTGGATACTTCGTAGTCGGGAACACCCGCCTCGGCCACGGTTGGAACGTCGGGCAGGGACGGCGAGCGCTTGGCGGCCGCCACCGCCAGCGGCCGGATGCTGCCGGCGCGTATATGCGAGGCCGAAGAGCCCAGGCCGTCGAAGGCGACATCGACCTGGCCCGTGATCAGCCCCGTCAGCATGGGGCCGGCGCCCTGATAGGGCACATGGGTAAGCGCTATCCCCGTCTTCAAGGCAAACAGTTCGCCGGCCAGATGATGGGTGCTGCCTATGCCGGCGGAACCGAAGTTGATCTGTCCCGGGTGGGCGCGGGCGTGCTCGAGGAATTCCTTTATATCCTTGACGGGCAGTTTGGTGGCATTGACCACGATGACTTGCGGCGGCTGCGCCAGCATCGCCACGGGAACGAAGTCTTTCTGGATGTCGTAGCTCAGCTTCTTGTAGATCGATGGCGCAACGACATGGTGCGCGCCTCCCATGAAAAAGGTATAGCCATCGGGCGCGGCGCGCGCGGCCACGCCGGCGCCCAGCGTGCCGCCGGCGCCGCCCTTGTTGTCGATGACCACGCTTTTGCCCAATTGCTCGCCCAATTGGTGAGCCAGCGGCCGGGCGAAGGTATCCGTTCCGCCGCCGGCCGGGAAGGGAACCACTATCGTGATGGGGCGTTCAGGCCATGCCGCATGGGCGGCCGTGCTCAAAGCCATGGCCGACAGCGCGGCCGCGGCCGAGTACAAAATACGTTTATTCATGAGGTCTCCTCTCTTGATTTCTTATCTGTAAGTTCGTATGGATTTCTTCATAAAACATCCCCGCATGCGATGCGCGGGGCACAAGCACCGGCACTGCCAACTTCCCGAAGCGAACCCCGGATTCACGAATACTGCGTACGCAGCATGTTCTTCTGCACCTTGCCCATCGTGTTGCGCGGCAAGCTATCTACAAAATATATACGTTTCGGCACCTTGAAATTGGCCAGCCTGGATTTCAAGTCCGCCATCATGGCGTCCGCATCGAGCGCCGCGCCCTCCTTGGGCACGATGACCGCCACCACCGCCTCGCCGAAATCGGGATGCGCCACGCCGATGACCGCCGACTCGGCGACCCCCGGCATGTCGTCGATCAGCAATTCGATTTCCTTGGGGTAGACATTGAAGCCGCCGGATATGATCAGATCCTTGCTGCGCCCCACAATGGACAGATAGTTGGCGGGCGCGGCATCGCCGCCCCAGCGCCCGACGTCGCCGGTGCGGAACCAGCCGTCGGCGGTGAATTCTTCACGGGTTTTTTCAGGCATGCGCCAATAGCCCGAGAAAACATTGGGCCCGCGCACCTGCACGTTGCCGATTTCACCCGCCCCCAATTCGGCTCCCGCGTCGTCGACCACCCTGACCATGACCCCCGGCAGGGGCTGTCCCACCGTGCCGCCGATGCGCTCGCCCAGCGCGGCGTCGTAGGGGTTGGACGTAAGCATGACGGTCTCGCTCATGCCGTAGCGCTCGAGTATGGGCTGGCCGATGCGCGCCTCGAACTCGTCGAAGGTCTCCTTCAGCAGCGGCGCGGAGCCGGAAATGAACAGGCGCATATTGCGGCACAGTTCGCGGGTGAAGCGCGCATCATTGAGCAAGCGCACATAATAGGTGGGCACGCCCATCATGACCGTGCTTTGCGGCAGGTAGCGCAGCGCTTGTTCGATATCCAGCCTTGGCAGCCAGATCATGCGGGCCCCCGCCAGCAGGGCGCCGTGCGCGGCCACGAACAGGCCGTGCACATGGAAGATGGGCAGCATGTGCAGGAGCACGTCATCGGCGCGCCAGCCCCAGTATTCGTTCAAGACCTGGGCATTGGACGACAGATTGCGATGCGACAGCATGGCGCCCTTGCTGCGCCCCGTGGTGCCCGAGGTATAAAGTATGGCCGCCAGGTCATCGGGCAGGCTCCGCACTGTCGCGAACTCGCCGGACTGGCTTGCCGCGGCCACCGCCAGGCTGCCGTCGCCCTCCTCGTCCAGCGTATATACATGCGCCGTGCCGGTCTTTTCGGCCAGCCTGGCTATCCATTCCTGATTCCCGCTATCGCATACCACCACCGCGGGCTCGGCATCGCGCAGGAAATATTCCACTTCCGGCTCGCGGTAAGCGGTATTGAGCGGCAGATACACCAGCCCGGCGCGCACGCTGGCCAGATACAGCATCAAGGCCTCGGGGGACTTCTCGACCTGGACGGCGATGCGCGACCCGGCGGGCAGCTCGAGCGCCCGCAAAAGGTTGGCGTATCGGGCGCTATGCTCTTCCACATCGTTCCAGCTATAGGACCGCGCGGGTGTCTCGATGGCGATGGCGCTGCGGTCTGCCGGAAAGCCCGTCGCCAGCAAAGCATATAAATTGGCGTTGCCGTCCAAATCAATCTCCTGAAAATTGCGGCTCTTGGCCGGCCAGAAATGCCCTCACACCTTCGCGGTGATCGCGGCTATCAGCATAATCGAAAAAAGCCCGAAGCTCGGCCTCGGTCAAGGCTTCAGGCCGTGCGCACAGCCGCGCCACCGTCTGTTTATTGATACGCGCCGCGAGCGGCGCTCCCTTGGCCAGGCGACGGGCTGCGCGCATGACGTCGGCAGCGACTTCCACGTCGGGGACCACGCGCGTCAGCAAGCCCTTGGACATTGCTTCTTCGGCGCCGAACACCCGCCCTTCCAGCAGGATTTCCAGCGTCGCCGCCCTGCCCGCCAGCGCCAGCAGGCCGCGCATTTCGCCAGGCGCCATGGGGAAGCCCAGGCGGTTGATGGGAACGCCGAAACGCGCGGAGCTCGCGGCAATGCGCAGGTCGCACTGGCTGGCGATTTCAAGGCCGCCACCCACGCACACGCCTTCGATCTGGGCCAGCACCGGATGCACACATGCCGCTATGGCTTCCAGGGCGGGCGCAAGCACTTGCGTGTGATAGCGCATGACCCCCGCCAGGTCGGCGCGTTCGCGCGGAAACTCGCGGATATCGGCGCCGGCGGCGAAATTCCCGCCCTCGCCGCGCAATACCACGCAGCGCAGTTCGCGCTTGCCGGAAAGCTCGGCGAACAGGCTGGCGAGCGCCTGCCACATGGACACGCTGATGGCGTTCAAGCGCCCCGGGTGGCTGAGGGTCACCAGGGCTATCGGGCCGTCATAGTCGACCAGCACCCGGCCCTCGCCTGTATCGGCTTCCGGGACTATAGCCATCGCAGATTCAGGCCGGTCTTGGGTTTGCCCGCCGCCAGCTGGGCCAGGTTGTCATCGAGCTGCTCCAGGTCGTAAAGATAATTGGCCATGATCCCGCAAGACTGCGCAATGCCTTTGGCCGAGCGGTCCGCCGCCCAGTTCACGCGTTCGATGCGGGCGCCGTTGCCCAGATGAAAGCGCGCCACCACATCGACAGGCTGGCCATTCTTCATGCTTTTGAGATATAGCCCGGCCAGCCGCAAACCCGTGCGCTGCGCCGATTCGGATGCCGTCCCGCTGGCGGCGGCCTGGAGCCGCTCGACCCATTTCAGTCCCGCCGATGCGTCATCCAGCGCTTGCTGCTTGTCGGCCTTGTCGTGCAGCAGCTCCTGCATGGCCTTGCCGTCCTGTTTGGCCAGCCAATCCACGAAACCCGGCATCGGCGACAGCGTGGCAAAGGACTTGAGCTTGGGAAGCTCGCGCAGCAATTCGTCGACAACCCGCTTGAGCAGGAAATTGCCGAAGCTGATGCCGCGCAAGCCGGGCTGCGTATTGGAAATGGAATAGAAAATCGCCCAGCGCGCCTTGTTCAAATCAGAAGCCGGCACCTTGGGATCGAGCAGGACCTGCACATTGTCGGCCATCTGCGTCGCGAAGGCCACCTCCACGAAAATCAGCGGCACATCGTTCATGCGCGGATGGAAGAAAGCATAGCAGCGGCGATGGTCCGCCACCCTGTGGCGCAACTCTTCCCATGAGCGGATTTCGTGCACGGCTTCGTACTGGATCAGCTTTTCCAGCAGGGAGGCGGGCGAATCCCATGTGATGGGCCGCAGTTCAAGCATGCCCACATCGAACCAGCTGGAAAGCAGGCCTTCCAGTTCGCGTTCGAGCACGGTCAAGCCGGCCACCTGATTGCGCCAGCGCAGCATATCGGCGCGCAGCTCGACCAGCAGATGCAGGCTGTCGGCCTGCGCGTACAGGCGGCGGAACAGGCGCAAACCCTGGTCGCCGCGCGGCTCCAGGCCGGCGCTGGCCTGCGCCAATGCCGCCAGCAGGGCGCGGCGTTCCTTGCCGTCGGCCGCGCCATAGCGCACGCTCCATTGCTTGGCGAGCCGGTTGGCGGCCACATCGGTGATGCGCGCCGAGAACAGTGTCTGGGTTTCCGCCGGCACGGGCCAGCGGTCCCGGTCCAGCCAGCGCCCCAGGCGGGCCATCAAGCCCTGTGTTTCATTGGGTTTCGATTCATCCACGTCAGCGTTTGCCGGCGCCTGTTTCAATGTATCCGTCGCTGTCATGATTCAAGCTCCTGGGTTTTGGAATGCGCCGCACTCGCCGCGCCTGACGCCAGGGCAGCCTGTCCGGACAGCGTGTGCAGCGCGGCAAGCTGATGCATCAAATGCTTGCGCGTCAGCGCCTCGGCGCCTTCGGAGTCGCGCGCCTTGAGGGCGGCGAAAATAGCCAGGTGCTCGGCGCAGGATTCCTGCACGCGCCCCGGCAGGGTCAGGCTTTTGTGGCGGGAAAGGCTGAGCACATGGCGCAGGTTATCGATAAGGTCCGATAGCCAATGGTTATCGGCCAGGGCCTGCACCGCCTCGTGTATCAAGGCGTTCGTGGCATAGTACTGGTCGGGGTCGCCTGCGGCGGCATGCGCGCGCAGCTGCTGGTGCAGGGGTTCCAGCCGCTTGAGATCCTGGTCGCTGGCCTTGCGCGCGGCCTCGTAGGCGCAACGGCCTTCAAGCATCGCCATCAGCGGAAAGATATCGTCCAGATCGCGCGCCGACAGTTCATTGACAAAGCAGCCGCGGCGCGGTTCCAGGCGTATAAGGCCTTCGTTGACCAGCACTTTGAGCGCCTCGCGCAGCGGCGTGCGCGAAATGCCCAGCTCCTTGGTCAGGCGGATTTCGTCTATCCAGGCTCCGGAGGTGAGCTCGCCCGACTGGATCATGGCGCGCAGCCTGGCGGCGACCTCCAGATACAACACCTGCTGGACAATACGAGTGCTCAAAGCGCGCCTCCCGCCGTAAACCATCATTAATAATTCATAATTATGACGGCCTGATGAAATTACGCAATAGACGGCGCCCTATAGTTATCCCTAGTTTCCAGGAAATTCCCCTTTCCGCTGGCCGACGCGAACATAACGATATTCCTGCACCGCTGTCGTATCATGGCATCTTTCGTCTTTTCAATGCAGGCCCGCTACTGTCAGCCGCCCGCATTCTTCCGGAGCCTGGTAATGAAGGTTGTAGCGCAGTCCGCATCGGTCGCCAGTGGCGGCAACTGGCATGACGAAACCACCGTTCTGCATGGCGATGCCGGCCTGGCCAGCGACGCTTCAGTGGTGGCGCCGATACACTACAGCGCCACCTTCCGGGCCGGGACGGCCGACGAATTCGCCGACATGGCGAACACGCCGCGCCATCCCGGCTTCTACACGCGCTATGGCAACCCCGTGCACAAGCGCGTGGAAGCCATACTGGCCGAACTGGAAGGCACCGAAACCGCGCTGTTGATGGGCTCGGGCATGGGCGCGATCAGCACCACCATATTGGGCCTGCTGTCGGCGGGCGATCATGTCATCGCGCAACAGCGCCATTACATGAGCACCTCCAAGCTGTTCGAAGAAGTGCTGCCGAGATTCGGCGTGCATTCGACCATCGTCGACCAGACCGACCTGCAAGCGATTGCCGGCGCCATCCGGCCCGGGACCAAGCTGATCATGGTCGAGACCCCGGTCAATCCCACGCTTTCCATTACCGACCTGGCGGCTGTCGCCGAGCTGGCCCGGCCGCGCGGCATCCTCACCGTCGCCGACAACACCTTCGCGTCTCCGCTCAATCAGAAGCCGCATGCGCTGGGCATCGATATCGTGGTGCACAGCGCCACGAAGTATTTCGGCGGCCACCACGACATCACGGCCGGCGCCGTATGCTGCAGCAGGGAATTGGCTGAACGCATCTGGACCATGCACACCACGCTGGGCGCGGTGCTGTCGCCCATGGACGCATGGCTGCTGCTGCGCGGCTTGCGCACACTGGCGCTGCGCATGGAGCGCATCAATGCCAATGCGCTGGGGTTGGCGCAGTGGCTGCAAGCCCAGCCAAAGATCGAGCAGGTGTTTTATCCGGGCCTGCAGAGCCATCCGCAGCATGAATTGGCCCGGCGCCAGATGACGGGCTTTGGCGCCGTGATCGCGTTTTCCATCAAAGGCGGCTTTGAAGCCACCAGCCGCTTCGTATCCGCGCTCAAGCTGGCCACCCACGCCGTCAGCCTGGGCGGCGTCGAAACCCTCGTGGTCCACACCGCAGCCATGTGGGCCGGCACCATGACCGAGGCGCAAATGCAGGCCGCCGGCATCGAACCCAACTTCGTGCGCATGTCGGTGGGGGTGGAACATATCGAAGACTTGAAAGCAGACCTGAGCGCTGCGCTTAAAGGAGATCCGCAATAATGCCGAAATTTTCCGCCAATCTTGGCTTCCTCTGGCCCGACCGCCCCCTGCCGGAACGCATCAAGGCGGCGGCCCGGGCCGGGTTCAAAGCCATCGAGCTGCACTGGCCCTACGATACGGATGCCGCCGAAGTGCGCGGCTTGTGCGCCGAACTGGGCCTGACCCTGCTGGGCGTCAACACCAGCAAAGGCGACGCGGCGAAAGGCGAATCCGGGCTGGGCGCACTGCCCGGCCGGGAGGCCGAGTTCCAGCAGACCGTGGACCAGGCCATAGACTGGAGCATCGCCAGCGGGGCGCGCGCGATCCATGCCATGGCCGGCATAGTACCGGCCGGCGCTCCGGCGGCCGGCGCTCCGGCGGCCGCGCCAGCCGACACCTTTGTGCGGAACTTGAAGCTTGCCGCCGACAAAGCGGCGGCGCATGGCCTGACGCTGCTGCTCGAGCCCCTCAACCCGCGCGATGCGCCCGGCTACTTCTATTCCACCCTGGCTCAGGCCGACGCCGTTCTGGACCGCGTCGGCAAGCCCAATGTGCGCATCATGTTCGATGCTTATCACGTGGGGGTCACCGAGGGCGACGTATTGACCAGGCTGGCGCGCTATTTGCCGCGTATCGGCCATGTGCAGATCGCCGCCGTGCCCAGCCGCGCCGAACCGGATGAAGGCGAACTGCGCTACGAAGCCCTGTTCGAAAAACTGGATGAGCTGGGCTACGATGGCTGGGTCGGATGCGAATACAAGCCGCGGGCCGATACCGACGACGGCCTGGCCTGGACCCGCAAGCTTGGCGTCCGGCTGGATTCGATCGGCCCTTGATGTGATCAGCCCTTGAGCAATTTGCGGGCAATCATCATCCGCTGGATTTCACTGGTGCCCCCGCTATCCGCGCACGGCGCCATCTTCCATTCAATTTCCTTTTTCAACAAGCCATAAACAAAGGACTCTCATGCAAATCCAACTCACAGCATCCGACCGCCATAAACTGAATGCGTATGTCGCAGGACCGGAGGATGCGCAATCCGGCATTGTCGTGGTGCAGGAAATATTCGGCGTGAACAGCCACATGAGGAATGTCGCGGACCAATTCGCTGCGCAGGGCTATCGGGTCATCTGCCCGGCACTCTTCGACCGCGCCGAAACAGGCGTCGAGCTTGGATACACTCCCGAGGATGTCAAGCGCGGCCTGGAATTGCGCGGCAAGATCGCCGAAGGCGAAACCTTGCTGGATATCGAGGCGGCAGCCAGTGCTTTCGCGCCCGCCGTCAAGCTTGGGATCGTCGGCTATTGCTGGGGCGGCACCATAGCCTGGCTGGCAGCCTGCCGCAGCCGGAGGTTCAGCGCCTCGTCATGCTGGTATGGCGGCGGAATCGCCCAGTCCCGCGAAGAAACGCCGCAAATTCCAGTGCAAATGCACTTCGGGCTTGAAGACGGCTCCATACCGCCGCAGGACATCGCGCTCATCCAGGCAGCGCAACCGGGCGTGGACATCCATACCTATCCGGGCGCTGGCCATGGCTTTGGCTGCGAACAACGCGGCTCATTCCATCCGCAATCGGCGGCCCTGGCCCAGAAGCGGACCCTGGCCTTCTTTCAGGAACATCTAAAGCGATAGGGCCCCAGCCGCCGCCCGCGAGCACAGAAGGCTCAATCCCAGGCCGGCGCGAAATCGGGATTGGCGAGGCGTTCGTTGCGATCCAGCGTGGCGATCGCCGCCATGTCCTCGTCAGGCAAATGCAAAGCGCGCGCGGCCAGGTTGCCCTGCAGGTTCTCGCGCCGGGTTGACGAAGGGATGACGGCAAACCCCTGCTGCAGCAGCCAGGCCAGGGCAACTTGAGCGGCAGTGGCCTTATGCCTGGCGGCGATTTCCTGGATCAGCGGCTCGTCCAGCGCCTTGCCGTACGCCAGGGGCATATAGGCGGTCAATCCGATACCCTTGCTCTTGGCGAAGTCGACGACTTTCCGGTTCTGCAGAAAGGGGTGGATCTCTATCTGGTTGCTTGCAATATTTGGCGCGCCCACGGCTGCGATGGCGCGCTCCAGATGGGCGATAGTGAAATTGGACACACCGATCAGGCGCGTCAAGCCCTGCTCTTTTGCTTCCAGCAATGCCGCCATGTATTCGGCGACGGGCAGCGCATCCTGCGGCGCGGGCCAATGGATCAGTGCCATATCGACCTGCTCCTTGCGCAATTTCCTCAAGCTGTCTTTTAGGCTGGGAAGCAGCTTGTCGGCCGCCAGATTGCCGGTCCAGATCTTGGTGGTGATGAACAGCTCCCGCCGCGGCACGGCGCTATCGGCCAGCGCCAGCCCGATATCCGCTTCGTTTTCGTATATCTGCGCGGTATCGATATGCCGATAGCCGACTTCCAGTCCGGCGCGCACCGAATCGATGACCTGCTGGCCTTTCAGCCGGAAAGTGCCTAATCCAATGGATGGAATATTCATGAGTAAAGCCTTGTAATGAACGGTTCAAGAACCCGCTCTTGCGGGCGGAAATGACAGCAATCAATGAGACTCGGCAGCCAGGCCCGGCCGGGCCATCGCAGCGGCGCCGCCGCTGTCGAGCCGGCCGGCCAGCGTCGTCAAGCCCAGGGCGCCGAGCACGACAAGCGCGCCTATCCATGGCGTCGCCAGCAGGCCGGCATGCGCGACGATCAGGCCGCCCGCCCAGGCGCCGCCGGCGATGCCGACGTTGAAGGCGGCGATGTTCAGGCCGGAGGCCACGTCGACAGCCTGCGGAGCGTGGCGCTCGGCCTGCTGGACCACATACACCTGCAAGCCCGGCACATTGCCGAAGGCGACCGCGCCCCATGCCAGCACCGTTATCACGGCCAGCCACGGATTCGTGGCGGTAAAGGCCAGGGCCAGCAGCACCAGGGCCAGCAGGGCGAAAACGATTTGCAGCGCCCTGATGGGACCTTTCTTGTCCGCCAGCTTGCCGCCCCAGATATTGCCGAAGGCGACCGACACCCCGTAGACCAGCATCACGAGGCCGACGCTGGAGGCCGAGAAGCCGGCTATCTCCTGCAGGATGGGCGCAAGATAGGTGAAAGCGATGAACGATCCGCCATACCCCAGCGTGGTGATGGCGTAGACCAGCAGCAGCCTGGGCTTTTTGAGCACCGCCAATTGGGTCAGCAATGATGCCGGCGCGCTGTTGGCGATATTGCCGGGCACCAGTATCCAGCTGCCGGCGAACGCGATGACGCCAAGCAAGGACACGGCGAGAAAGGTGGTTTGCCAGCCGAAAGTCTGGCCGATGAAGGTGCCCAGCGGCACGCCGGTCACGAGCGCCACCGTGAGGCCGGTGAACATCAGGGCGATCGCGCTGGCGGCTTTGTCCTTGGACACCAGCCCGGTGGCGATGGTCGAGCCTATGGAAAAGAACACGCCATGGGCCAGGCCGGTCAGCACCCGCGCCGCCATCAGGGCGGCGTAGCCCGGCGCCATCCATGCGACCAGGTTGCCCACGGTGAACAAGGCCATCAATGCCAATAACAGCTGCTTGCGCGGCACGCGGCTGGACAAGGCCGTCAGCACCGGCGCGCCAACCGCCACGCCCAGGGCGTAGACGCTGACCAGCAGTCCGGCGGAAGGCACGGATACGCCTAGGCTGGCGGCGATGGTGGGAATAAGGCCGACGATGACGAACTCCGTCGTTCCTATGGCGAAGGCGCTCAGCGCCAGGGCCCATAAGGCAAGAGGCATGGTTTTCTCCGGTATGCAGAATAGATGCCTTGCAGTGTGGGGCCTGCGCGGCCGGAGAAAAACCGGCTTGTCTACAATATACTTTTGACTCGGAGTCAATAATGCTGAATATCGACTCGCTGCTGGCCTTCGTCGCCGTGTCCGACACGGGCTCGTTCACCGGCGCCGCCGAGCGCCTGGGCCAGACTCCGTCAGGCATGAGCCGCGCCCTGTCGCGCCTGGAATCACAGTTGGGCATGGCCTTGATCACGCGCACCACGCGGCGGCTGGACCTCACCGAGGAAGGCGAATGGCTGCTCTTGCGGGCGCGCAAGCTGCTGGCCGATCTGCAGGACACTGAAGAGCAGTTGGTGGCCTGCTTTTCACAGCCGTCGGGGCTGGTGCGCGTCAATGCCGCCACCCCGGTCCTGGACCATCTGCTGGCTCCCCTGGCCGCGGAATTCATGGACAGCTATCCTTTGCTGCGCCTGGAAATGATAAGCGGCGAAACCGTCATCGACCTGATCGAGGAACGCGTGGACCTGGCCATCCGCATCGGCCCCCTGGCCGATTCCACGCTGAATGCCAGGCGCCTGGGGAGCAGCCCGCTCAAGCTGCTGGCTTCGCCGCAATACCTGGCCCGCCACGGCACGCCGCTGGGGATAGAAGATCTTTCGAACCACAGGCTGCTGGGATTCACCGCGCCGGCGTCCTTGAATATCTGGCCATTGGCGCACGAAAGCGGCGACGGGCTGCCGGTCCAGCCGGCAGTCGCCGCCTCCAGCGGCGAGACTTTGCGGCACCTGGCCCTGGCTCACGCCGGCGTGGCCTGCCTGGCCGACTTTCTTACCCGCGAGGACGTGGCCCGCGGCGCGCTGGCGCCCGTGCTGGAAGCCGCCACGCTGCCATGGCGGCAGCCGGTATGGGCGGTCTTCTACAAGCAGGGGACATTGGCGCCGCGCGTTGCCGCGCTGGTGAACTTCCTGGCGCAGCGCCTCGCCGATGGCGTGCTGGAGAAATGACAAACTGCGATCGCCTTGGGCTGCCAGCCATGAAATACAGGTTTGCGGCTTACCGCTGCGACTCCAGGCTCCTGTACTTGGCGTCGAAGTCCCATACTTTCTGGAAGCCGATCAGCTTGCTGAACGCCTCGAAATCGTCGATCTCGTCATAGCCCAGCGAATCGCCTGCGCTTTTCAGGTGCGAATAGGCCTTGTGCAGCGCGTGCCCCATGGCGAGAAAGCCCAGGCCTGGATGGATGGCCAGGGCGAAGCCCATGTCCTGCAGTTCGCGCGCGGTAGGCTGGGGCGTGCGCCCGCCCTCGACCATATTGGCTATCAGGGGAACATCGAAGGCCCTGCCGATGGCGGCCAGCTCGTCCTTCGATTCCGGCGACTCGACGAACAATACGTCCGCGCCAGCGGCAAGGTATTGTTCTGCCCGGTTCAAAGCCTCGTCCAGGCCGTGAGTAGTTCGGGCATCCGTGCGGGCGATGATCAGGAAATCCTTCGCGTCGCCGCGCGTGTCCTTGGCGACCTTGATTTTGTTGACCATATCCTGCGCGGGGATGACCCTGCGCCCCGCGGTATGGCCGCATTTCTTGGGGAATTCCTGGTCTTCCAGCTGGATCCCGGCGGCCCCGGCGCGCATATAGCCCTCCACGGTATGCGCCACATTCAACAAACCGCCGTAACCGGTATCGCCGTCGCAAATAATCGGCGTCGAAGTGGCGCCGCAGAATGCGCCCACGCGGTTGACCATATCGGTGTATGTCGCGATACCCGCGTCCGGCAGGCCCAGGTAGGAAGCGACCGTGCCATACCCCGTCATGTAAAGGCAGTCGAACCCGAGCTGGTCCGCCACCTTCAAAGAGATCATGTCGAATATGCCCGGCGCGACAAGCAGCTTCTTTTGCGCAAAAAGGCTTTTCAAAGTTTTAGAGTTTCCAGCCATGCCTGTACATCCTTATCGATTAGATATTGCCACGTCAAAAAATAATCCCGCGCGGTCAGCGCTTCATGTATACCCACGGCCGCGCCACCCTGTCCCGTTCCTGGAATGCGTCTATGCGCGGCTCGAGCGCCAGGGTCTGGTCGATCTCGTCCTGGCCTAGCAGCAATGACTGCCGCTGCGCCTCGGGCAGCTCGAAGCGAATCGCTCCACCGGCGCCGGCCGCGACCGTGCAGGCCCGCAGGTCCACCTTGAACACCGCGCCGGACGTGGCCGCAAGCGCCAGCCGTTCGACCTGGCCGCGCGCCAGCGTTATCGGCAACAAGCCGTTCTGCAGACAGTTGTTGAAGAAAATGTCGCCATAGCTCGGCGCGATAATGCAGCGTATGCCGAATTCCTCGATGGCCCATACCGCCATTTCCCGCGAACTGCCGCAGCCGAAGTTGTCGCCGCTGATCAGGATCCTGGCATGCCGGTGGGGTTCGGCATTCAGTGGAAAAGCCGGGTTCTCGGCGCCGTCGTCCAGGTAGCGCCACACCTCGAAGGCCCATGGCGCAAATTCGCCGCGCGCCAGTTGCGCAATGCGTTCGATGCGGATGATCTGGTCCGTATCGATATTGTCCTGCATCAAGGCCGCGGCGTGGCCCTCGCAGATCGTGAAGGCTTTCATGCTGGGCCCCCCATCATTTCAGGACAGGCTATCCGCCCCATGACGGCGCTGGCGGCGGCGACCGCCGGGCTTGCCAGATGGGTCATGGCGCCGGGCCCCTGCCGCCCGACGAAATTCCGGTTCGACGTGGATACGCAGCGCTGCCCGGGCGCCACCATGTCGCCGTTCGCGCCCACGCACATGGAACAGCCGGGCTCGCGCCATTCGAAGCCCGCATCCAGGAAAACCTGGTGCAAGCCTTCGCGCTCGGCCTGCCGCTTGACTTGCGACGACCCGGGCACCACCCAGGCGGTAACGCCGGCGGCGACGTGGCGGCCCTTGAGCACGGCCGCCGCGGCCTGGAGGTCGGAAATCCGGCTATTCGTGCACGAGCCTATGAATACCCGGTCGATCCTGATCTGGTCCATGCGCTGGCCGGGCCGCAATTGCATATAGGCGAGCGCGCTCGCCAGGTTCGAGCGCTGCTGCGGGTCGGCTTGCGCGCCGGGATCCGGAACCACCCCGTCGACCGCCACCACCTGTTCCGGACTGGTCCCCCAGGTGACTTGCGGCTTGACCTGGCTGATGTCGACCTCCACCTCCATGTCGAACACGGCGCCCGCATCGGAGGGCAGGCTGCGCCAATATGCCATGGCCTGCTCCAGCGCCGCCCCCGTGGGCGCGAACTCGCGCCCCTGCACATAGCGCAAGGTCGTCTCGTCGGGAGCGATCATGCCTATCTTTGCGCCCAGCTCGATGGACAGGTTGCACAGCGTCATGCGCGCCTCCATATCCAGGGCGGCGATCGCCGGGCCGGCATACTCCACCGCGTAGCCGGTGCCCGCAGAGGCGCCCAGCAGACCTATCAGGTGAAGAATCATGTCCTTGGCGGTGAGCCCCAGTCCCGCCGCGCCCGCGAAGTTGACACGCATCGTCCTGGGGCGCGTCTGCCTGATGGTCTGGGTGGCCAGGACATGCACCAGTTCCGACGAACCTATGCCCCACGCGAGAGCGCCGAACGCGCCATGCGTGCAGGTGTGGCTGTCGGCGCACACGATCGACAGCCCGGGCAGGGTCAGGCCCAGTTCGGGGCCGATGACATGCACAATGCCCTGCCGGCCGTCGTCGATATCGAACAGCCGGATTCCCTTGTCGGCCGCCTGGCGCCGCAAGGCGTCGACCATGGCCGTGCTCCATGGCTCATCCCCCGCGCGCCTGCCGGGCCGGGTGGAGGTCACGTGGTCGAGCGTGGCGAAGGTGAGCCCGGGGTTGCGTATGGCCGCGCGCCGGCGCTCCAGTGTCCTGATGGCCTCGACGCCCGTGAGCTCGTGCATCAAATGCCGGTCCACATGCAGCAGGCTGGTTCCGCCGGGAAGCAGCGCCACTTCGTGGGCGTCCCAGATCTTGTCGAAAAGAGTATTGGCCATGGTGTTTTTCCAAGGGGTTAGCTGCCGCGCCGCAAATGGCGGTCCCACTGCAGCAGTCCGATGCTTGCCGCCGTCGCGAACAGGAACAGCATCAAGGCCAGGGCCATGATGGCCGGCGCATTGTTGCGGTCTATGGCCAGCATCAGCAGGTGGCCTATGCCGCGCTGCGAGGCGAACATTTCCCCCAGCAGGGTGCCGAGCAGGGTCAGGGAAAAGCCGATGCGCAGCCCGGCGACGATTTCGGGGACCGTCGCGGGAATCAGGACATGCAAGGCCCCTTGCCACGGCGTCAGGCGGTGCGCCTGGATGGAACGCAGATAGACCGGACGGATGTTGCGCACCGCGGTCATGGTGAATATCACGATGGGAATGATGCCGTGAATCACGCCGAACGCCACCTTTGCCGAAATGCCCAGGCCGAACATCAGCAGGATGATGGGATACAAGGCGATTTTGGGGATGGAATACAGGGCGATCAGTATCGGCTCCATCACGTCGCCAGCCAGCCGGCGGGCGCCCAAAATCAGGCCTATCGCGGTGCCGCCCACCACCGCGATGAGCAAGGCGGAAAAGAAGGCCTTGCTGGTTTCGGCCAGATGGGCGCCAAAATCCGGGTCGCCGAATTCGCGCCGCAATTGCGCCACAGTGCGCCAAGGGCCGGGCAAGACTTCGACGCCCAGGCTCCAGCTGGCGATCTGCCACAACAGCAGGATTCCGCCGACCAGCAGCAAGCCATCCATCCCGCGGGACTGCCCTGCCCGGCCGCGGATGCCGGCCTGGAATTTCTCATGCGCGTTCATGCAAGCTCCTTGAGCACCCGGCGCTGGTAGAGCCGCTGCTCCATGGCGTGCAGCGCCAGGTTGACGGCGCCGACGAAGGCCAGCAGCAAAAACATCAGGCCATACATCGTCGGGTTGTCGAAATTGTTGTAGGCGAATGCGATCTGATAGCCGAAGCCGGCGCCCGACAGCAGGAACTCGCCGCCGATGATGGCGATGAAGGAATACACAATGGCGAGCTTGATGCCGGTGAATACAAAGGGCAGGCTGGCCGGCAGGGTGATCAGGAAGACTTCCTGGGCGCGCCCCATGCGCAGCATTCTCGCGGTGCGCAGCAGGACTTTCGGAACGCGCTCCAGGCCGTTGAGCGTATTGACCGCCATCGCCACCACCGCAAACAGAAAGCCGAGCACGATCAGGGGCCATCTGTTCAGCCCGAACAGGACTATCAGCATGGGATAGAAAATGAAAATGGGAACTGCGTAATACGACAGCAGCAGCGGGTCTATCACCCGCCGCAAGCGCGGCAGCTTGAACAGCGCGAGGCCGAATAGAAAGCCCACCGAGGTGGCCATCAATATGGAAACCGCCGCGGATGACAGCGTTAGAAGCATATCCTCCTGGTAGCTTCCCTCCTGTAGAAGCCGCCACGCGCTCCATGCCATTTCCGACGGCGGGATGAAAGATATCGGGTCTATCCACGCCAGCCGGCTGGCAATCTCAAGCAGGACGATGCTCAGCAAGATGACCGCGCATCGCAATAGGGCGACGCGGTGCCTGGACGCCGCGCCAGCCCGGCCCCGGCGGCGGATATCGGCAGGCAGGATCGTTGCGCTGTCCATGGTCAGGCCCCGAGCGCTTTGAGCGATTCACTGCGCAGCAAGCCCCAGATTTTCGACTGCAGCGCTCCGTAGCGCGGGTCCATCGCCGTTTCACTGCCGCGCTCGCGGCTCCAGCCGGTCTCGACGATATCAATGAAGGTGCCCGGGCGGGCCGACATGGTGCCTATGCGGTCCGACAGCAACACCGCCTCGTCGATGGAATGGGTGATCAGCATGACCGTGGAGCCTGTTTCGCGCCATAGCTTGAGCGTTTCCTCGCCCATCAGCAAGCGCGTTTGCTGGTCCAGCGCCCCGAAAGGCTCGTCCAGCAGCATCAGGCGCGGGCGCAGGACCATGGCGCGCGCTATGCAAACCCGCTGCCGCATGCCGCCCGAGAGCTGCGACGGATAGGTCCGGGCAAAGCCGGCCAGGCCCATGAAGGCCAGCGCGTGGTCCACCCTTTCCTTGACCTCGTTTTCGGCCAGGCCCGCGCGGCGCGCGCCGAATGCCGCATTATCGAAGACCGACAGCCATGGAAAGCTGGCATCCTCCTGGAACACCACGGCGACCCCGTCGGGCACCTGGCCCTTGATTTCCGCGCCTTCAAAATGGATGCTTCCATCAGTGGGCGGACTCAGGCCCGCGACCAGGTCCAGCAATGTCGACTTGCCGCAGCCCGACGGCCCAACCACCGAGAAAAACTCCCCTTGCCGCAAATCGAACGAGACAGGCCCGAGCGCATGCAGGGGCGGACCCTCGTCGCGGGCGGCGAATATTTTCGTAGCCGCTTTGACCGCGACATGGGCTTTACAGGACGGCGCCGGACCGGGAGTTTGCTTGATCATTTTCAGGGGGCTCGCCATGGCGCTTCCTACTTGCTGCGCTGGTCGGCGGGCAGCAGGCTTTCGTCCACGATGGCCGCCCAGTCGAAAGGCCCGGGTTCTATCGCCTTGACCAGGATCAGCCCCTTGAGCATGGCGTTCATGCCTTCATAATCCAGTTTCCCGGCGCTCCAGTAATCCCCTTTCGACGCCAGGATGTCGTTGATCGCCAGCTTGGCGATCTTGGGATCGATCTTGTAGTACTTGGCCAGGATGTCGCCGGATTCCTCGGGATTTTTCAACAGATACTCGACTCCCTTGCGGCGCCCTTCGATAATGGCCTTGATGGTCGCGGGATTCTTCTTCAGGTAATCGCTGCGGACGATGCCCACGGTCTGGGTCGCCCTGGGTATTTCGTCGCCGGACTTGAAGACGATCTTGATGTTGTCCCTTTCCCGGCTGAACACCGGCTCGGTCATGTAAATGGCGTCGACGGCCCCCTCGCGCAACGCCGTATAGGCCGAGCTGAGGCTGCCCACGGCCTTGCGGTCCACATCGGCCAGGATGCCCCGGTTGCTCAAGGCCATCGTCGACACCATGTCAGTCACCGACTTCGGGCTGCTGTAGCCCAGCTTCTTGCCCTTCAGGTCCATGATGGTGCTCAAGGGCGAGTCTTTTTTCGCCACCCAGACATTGTCCGCCAGGCTGAGGACGCCCCCATGAACGATAGTGAGCTGCACGCCTTGCTTGATCGCGGCGATGGCGGCCGGAAGCGCGACTTCGCCATAGGGAATATCCGAAGCCAGGGCATTGCGCACCGTCGTTCCGCCGCCCTGAGACGTGATGAATCCCGTAACATTGACCCCGGCGTCCTTGAAAAAGCCTTTTTCCAGGGCGACAGCGAAAGGTGTGCCATACATGCCGTCGGCCCAGTGCGTGACCGTCAAATTGGTCGCGCGCGCGCTGCCGCCGGCCAGCACGGCTGGCAGGAAAAGGCCGCACAGCGCCTTTGCAAGAAAAGGCTTGAGATTCATTTTTTGTCTCCTGAATAGGTATCGTAATTTTTGTCCTACACTTTTAGATTAAAGTATATCCCTACATTTGTCACGGAAATTTCCAGTCAATGAACAGTCGACGAAACATCACAAGTCCCCCGGAAGCGGAGAATGTGCTACGCAGCGGTGACATGGTCGAACGGATAGCGGCCGTTCTCAAAGAACAAATCCTCGAAGGCACGCTCGCGCCCGGGCAGCGCCTCATTTCGCGCGATCTCATAGAGGAACTGGGGGTCAGCCGGGGCCCTCTCCGGGAGGCGTTCCGGCGCCTGGCCGCCGACAGGCTGGTCCAGCTGATACCCAACCGCGGCGCGCTGGTGCGGCGCCTGTCGCCCGACGAAATCATTCATCTGTTTCAAATACGCGAGGCGCTGGAAGGCCAGGCGGCGCGCCTGGCCGCCGCGAAGATAGACGAAGGAGACAACCGCAAGTTTTTCCAGGCCATCGTCGACCAGGGCCTGGAGCACAAACGCCAGCAGGACATTCAGCCCTTCATTACGCACAACCGCGAGTTCCACCAGGCCATCGTCAAGCTCAGCGGCAACCCCGAACTCGGCGAACTGATAGACAGGTATCAGCTGGCCGTATTCATGACGCTGCTTCGGCAAGTCATAGGCACGGGCCAGCTCATCAAGAATTCGATAACACAGCACGAGGCGATTGCCGAGGCCATCCTGGCGGGCGATCAGGATGCCGCCTACGCGGCAATGCAAAAGCATTTGTGGTACTCGGCCCATACCATGCTCGAGCGGGTGGAGCTCAAGATGGCGGGCGCCTCGCGCAATGGCCTGCAAGCGCCGGGTTCCATCGGGTAGCGCGATACCTCGTCCAGCGGAGTGCGCTTGTGAACCGGCCAAGCGCGCGCGAGCGACCGCCCCTGCGATCCGGCAATTGGGAATTTCGCCGCCGGCGCCGTGGCAGAGGGCTTTAGACCTGTGCCGGGTCGTGGTTTGTTGTGGTTCTTCTGACGCGCGCCAGGTCTTGGCGCTTTGTCGTTTCTTTTGATGTGGGCCGGGTCCTGATGCTCTGAGGTTTCTTTAGGCGTGTGCCAAGTCTGGTGCGTTGTTGTTCTTAAGACGGATGCCAAGTTTTGGCGCTTTGTCGTTTCTTTTGTCGTGGGCCGGCTCCTGGTGGCCTATTGGCATATGCATAATTTGGATGTACCGTTGCTGAATGAGCCTTTCATGGGCGGACCGTTGGAAGCTGCACCATTGAAGCCTGCCATCGGCCCAACGACACCGTTGGCCAGACCTGCCCCGATGCCCAAGCGGGCCGGCTGGCGGCCCGCGCCGGGCGAGCGCACAAGCTCTTTCGCCAGCCGTAACCATTACGCAAGAATGCCAAGCACCCAGCCCGTCCCGGCAGAGATACAAAACCTGGGATGCAGCCCAGCGGCGTGTCAAGAAGATCAACCACACAAAGAGGCAGCAACCGAAACCTCCATTGCAAACAACCATCGAATGAAAGAATAAAAAAGGGGCGCCGTTTTCGCAGCGCCCTTTTGAGTAGCGGCCTGGAAACCAGGCCGCCTGGCGGCTACGCCTTCTTGCTTTTGAAGCGATAGATCAACTCCCCCACGATGCCGCGGCGGAAAGCCATCACGCAGATGATGAAGATCAGCCCGATCACGATCGTGACCGACTCCCCCAGCACCTGGAACCACTGCACCCCGGTCGCATTGCTCAGGAAGCGCCCGAACTCGCCCACCTTGTTCTCCAGCATCACCACGATAAAAGCCCCCAGCACCGGGCCGGTAAAAGTGCCCAGCCCGCCGATGAGCGT
>NZ_FQXE01000014.1:43080-145942 GCF_900129885.1 Pollutimonas bauzanensis
TGGGGTGTAGGCCAGCCAGGCGTCCAGTCAGGGCTCCAGATGCGTCAGCTTAGCATCGATATGCGATAAAACCTGACACTTCATCGCCAAGTTATAGAAGCTATCCGGACACCTTTCGGGTCGGCCGGAGAGGCCTTTCGAGGCCGGACAATCGAGGACCGCCAAAGCGGAGATGTGGGCATGACGATAGAGCTTGAAAGCATTGGCCATTCAATGGATATGAGCAGCATTTCGATACAGGTGCTGGAACAGGCGCCTGACGGTGTCGCCGTGGTGGATCACCATGGCCGCATTGTTTTCTTCAACGCGGCGGCGGAAGCACTTTGGGGCATGCCCCGCGCCGAAGCGCTGGGCAAGGATATTCACGCCGTGGCGCCGGGGGCGCTGCCCGCAAGGGCCGGCGCCGGGCACTGCCCGGCCTCGGTCCGCGGGTCGCCAAATGGACGCGAGCTGGCCATCGAGCGCCGCGATGGAGAGCGGCGCTGGGTCCGCGTGTCAGTATCGGCGATAGATGTGCCGGGGCGGCCCGCGCTTTATTGCGCCGTCTTCGGCGACGTGACCAGGCAGCGGCGCCGCGCGCAGGAACGCAAGCGCTGCCTGCGGGCGGTCCACGACAGCGACAGCGCAGTCATGGCATGCGATGGGGACTTTCGCATTACCTATGTCAATGCGGGCTTCACTCGCATGTTCGGCCATGCGGCGGACCAGGCGCTGGGGCGCCGTCCCGGCGAGATTCTTGGCGGCCGCGACACCGACCTCGCCGCCATCGAGCGCATTCATTCAGCCCTCCTCGCCGGGAAAAGCAGCCAGGCCGATATGCTGGCCTACGCGCTATCGGGGCTGCCGCGCTGGGTTTCGGCGACGGTCAATGCGCTTTCCGGCAGCCCCGAGGACGGCGGATTCCTGTGCGTCATGACGGACATCACGCTGACCAAGCTGCACGAGGTGCTGATCCGGCGCGTTCTCGAGGCCACGGTGCGGGACGCGGCGCTGGAAGAAATGATGTCGCTGGTTTGCCTGGAAGTGGAAAGGATTGCGCCCGGCCTGGCTGTGCTTATCCTGGCCGTCGATGAGGCCGGGCGCCTCAGGCCGCTGGCCGCGCCCAGCTTGCCAGCGGCTCATGCGCAATCGCTCGATGGGCTTGCGGCCGGGCCGCAGGCGGGGCCTTGGGGCCTCGCCGCCCGGCGCGCCGAGGCGGTCCTGGCGCAGGACAGCGCCGCGCTGCCGCTGCGGCAGCGGCATGCGAGCCTTGCCTGGCCCGCCGAAATGGGGGCATGCTGGGCGATCCCGATCACCGCGCCCGATGGCAAGGTGCTGGGAGTCTTCACCATTTACTCTGGCGAGCCGCGCGGCCCGGACGCCCTGCACAGGAAGATCGCGGCCATCAGCGTGCAGGTCTGCGCGCTGATGCTGGAGCGCGACCGGGCCAGGGCGCATATCCATGAACTGGCCTTCTATGATCCGCTCACCCGCCTGCCCAACCGCAGCATGTTGCAAATGATGGCCGGGCCCTTGCTGGACGAGGCGCGGGCCGGCCAGCAGCCCGCCGCGCTGGTGCTCATCGACCTGGATCATTTCAAGCACATCAACGATGCCCAGGGCTATGCCGCCGGCGATGCGCTATTGCGCGACCTGGCCGGCAGGCTGCAGGCATGCGTGCGCGAGAACGACATCGTGGCCCGGCTGGTGGGCGACGAGTTCGTGATTCTGGTTCCGTGCTGCGGCGCGGATCAGGCCGTGCAGCTGATCCGGCGGCTGTCCTCCGAGATTCTGTCGCTGGCCAGCCTGGACACGGGGCTGTCGCAACACGCCGAGGCAAGTTTCGGCGTGGCGATTTTTCCCGCCGACGGCGACAGCCTGGACATGCTGCTGCATCACGCCGACATGGCGATGTCCCAGGCCAAGGCCAATGGCCGCAATGGCTATTGTTTCTTCAGCGCCGAGATCAACCAGGCCGTGCAGGAGCGCGCCGTCCTGGAGGCATCGCTGCGCCTGGCGCTGCGCGAGGACGGGCTGGAGCTGCATTACCAGCCGCAGCTCGACATCGGCCAACGCAGGCTGGTAGGCGTGGAAGCCTTGCTGCGCTGGAACCATCCCACGCTGGGCGCGGTTTCGCCGCTGCGCATCGTCGCCTTGGCCGAGGCCGCCGGCCTGATAGGCGAGCTCGGGCATTGGTGCGTGTCGCGCGCCTGCGCGCAAATGGCGCAGTGGGAAGGCGCCGGCTTGCGCGTGCCGCGGGTCTCGGTAAACCTTACCGCCGCGAATTTCAAGGAAGCCGAATTGCCCGCTTTCCTGTCCCGAACTTTGCGCGAGCACGGGCTGGCGCCCCGGCGCCTGACGCTGGAATTGACCGAGCACGGCATGCTCGAGCATGGTCCGGTGGTGCGGCGCACGATCGCGGCCATCCACGACCATGGCATATCCCTGTCGCTGGACGATTTCGGCACGGGGTATTCGAGCCTGGGCTATCTGCATCGGCTGCCATTCGATGAAATCAAGCTCGACAAGAGCTTCATCCAGGACCTGGAGCACAACGAGGCGGCGCGCGCCCTGACGACTTCAGTGCTGCGCATAGGCGAGATGCTTTGCATGCGCGTGGTCGCCGAAGGGGTCGAAACGGAATTCCAGCGCCGCTTTCTCGCCGAGCGCGGTCAGCCCATCATCCAGGGATATCTGTTCGCCCGTCCGATGGCCGCCGCCGGGCTGCAGCAATGGATGGCCGATCGCCGACGCCGATGACTATGAGCTCCGGCCCTCCGGCCAATAATAATCATCCCCATAGATGCGCCCGCCGAATATCGCGGTGCCTATGCGGACTTCGGTGGAGCCTTCTTCGATGGCGATTTCGAAGTCGCCGCTCATGCCCATGGACAGGCGGCTCAGGTCGACGCCCTCTATGGCTTCGTTTTGCGCCTGGTCGCGCAGTTCGCGCAGCGTCCGGAAGCAGGCGCGCACGGCATCCTGGCTGGGGGCGTTGATGGCCAGGGTCATCAGGCCGCGCACCCGCAAAGCGGGCGTCTCCCGGGCAAGCCGGCGCAGGAAGGCGGGCAGTTCCTCGGGGGGCAGCCCGTATTTGCTGGGTTCGGTGGAGGTCTTGACCTGAACCAGCGCGTCCATGGCCCGGCCTTCAAGCTGCAGGCGGCGGTCCAGCGCGATGGCCAGTTCCATGCGGTCCAGGGACTGCACCTCGGCGGCCATGCGGGCGATGTCCTTGGCCTTGTTGGTTTGCAGGTGCCCTATCATGACCCAGTCGATATGGCAGTCGGCCAGGGGAGCGTACTTGCTCCGGATTTCTTGCGCCTTGTTTTCGCCGAATCGATGAATGCCGATGCGCACCGCCTCCCGTATGGCTTCTTCGCCAAAGGTTTTGCTGACAGGCAGCAGGGCGACCGCGTCGGGCGCCCGGCCGGCCCGCAGCGCCGCGGCGCGGATGCGGTCCTGGACTTGCGCGAGGCGCGAGGCGATGGAGCTTGCTTCATTCATATCTGGCACACTCGGGTAACGGCCGCCGCCCTGCGGCGCAGGGCGGTTCAAGGCCGGTTTCGTCATTGTAGACACCGCCGCCGCGGTCCGCAGGCGCGGTCAGCGCGGCGCCAGGCCCTGGCGCACCTGGGCGGTGATTTCATAGGAACGCAGCCGCGCCGCGTGGTCGAACATATTGGAGGTGATCATCAATTCGTCGGCGCCGGTCTTGTCCAGGAATGCCTGCAATTGGGCGGCCACGGTATCCGGCGCGCCGATGGCCGAGCATGAGAGCACGTGCTGCAGCAGTTCCTGCGCCTGCGGACCGACCTGCTCCAGATAGCCTTTCATGGGCGGCGGCAGGCGCGAAGGGCGGCCGCTGCGCAGGTTGACGAAGGACTGCTGCCATGATGTCGCCAGGAAGTGGGCCTGTTCGTCGCTATCGGCCGCGAACACGTTGAAGCCCAGCATTACATACGGCTTTTGCAGATGCTCCGACGGCTGGAAGGTGCTGCGATACAGCTGGACCGCCTGCATCATCTGCTGGGGAGCGAAGTGCGAGGCGAAGGCGTAGGGCAGGCCGAGCGCCGCCGCCAGCTGCGCGCCGAACAGGCTGGAACCGAGTATCCAGAGCGGGACTTTCGCGCCCTTGCCGGGCACCGCCTGCACGGCTTGCCTGGGTTCGTCAGACAAGTAATCCATCAATTCCACGACATCGCGCGGGAATTCGTCCGCATCCGAGGCGAGGTTGCGCCGCAGGGCGCGCGCGGTGATCTGGTCGGAACCGGGCGCCCGGCCCAGGCCCAGGTCGATGCGGCCCGGGAACAGCGATTCAAGGGTGCCGAACTGTTCGGCGATGACCAGCGGCGAATGGTTGGGCAGCATGATGCCGCCCGCGCCCACGCGTATGGTCGATGTGCCCGCGGCCACATGCCCGATCAGGACGGCCGTCGCCGCGCTGGCGATGCCCGGCATGCCGTGATGTTCCGCCATCCAGTAACGGTTGTAGCCCCAGCGCTCGCCATGCTGGGCGATGTCCAGCGTGTTGCGAAACGACTGGGCGGCATCGCTGCCTTCGATGATGGGGGAAAGGTCGAGTATGGAAAATGGAGTCATTGTGGTCAAGTGGGGCCGCCAGCGGAGAAATCAATGGCTGTGGATCAGAACCTGCCCGACTTGGCGCCCACGCGCGCCCCGACGACCATTTCGGTTACCCAGCCTACCAGGATGGAAGTATAGGCCTGTTGGCAGGCTTTTTCGCTCAGCGCATGGTCGGCGCCGTCCACCACGCGGTGGGTGAGCGAGTGGGAATTGCGGAATGCGGCGCGGTAGCTCATGATGGTCGCATGGGGCACCAGATGGTCATGCTCGGATTCGACGATGAGCACATCCCCCCTGAAGGCCGCGCAGGCCGCGAGCGCCCGGTTCTCTTCGGGAGTCACCGGCGCGCCTCGATAAACGGCCAGGTCTTCGCGATTCAACTGGCGCTTGGGCACCTTCCACTCGGCATCCCGGTACAGCGACGGCACCCGCAGCGACAGCCACTTCACGGGCCGCATGGTGGTCAGGATGGTGGACAGATAGCCGCCATAGCTGGTGCTGACCACCGCAATGGACGACGTGTCGATGGCGGGATGCTGGGCCAGGAGGTCATAGGCGGCGATGATGTCGCGCAGATTGTCCTCGCGCGTCACGGTTTGCTGGCGGGCCGAGCCTCTTTCGTGGCCGCGCAGGTCGAAGGTGAGGCATACGCAGCCCAGCCCGGCTATCCCCCGGGCGCGATCCAGGTCGCGTTCCTGGCTGCCGCCCCATCCGTGCACGAACAATACGCCCGGGACCTTGGATTGCGGCGCCAGGAAGGTCCCGGCAACATGCTCGTCTTCGACGACTATTTCCACGCTTGTGCTGCTAGTTCCCATAAGGCTCCACCATTACATATTTCCTGATCAGGCCGAGCTCCTTGTCTTCGCCTCGAAAGATCTCCACCGCGTGAGAGGGGGGCTCGGCCTGCCGGCCGAAAATTTCCAGGGTGCTGGCGCGGACCAGCTGGATATGTTCCTGCGCATGGAAGATTTCCAGCGCGGCGATCTCCGCGCTGCTGGCCCCGCCGGTACGCCAGGATTGTTCCAGTACGCCGAAGCGCAGCGTGCCGCCGCTGTCCATGCCGCCGGCGACGTCATAGTTGCGCCGCGAGGCAAAGAACTCGGCGTAGCATTGCCCCGCCGCCTGATCATAAGCCCGGGCTTTGGCAATGGCCGTTCGGAAATCGGCCGGCAGGTCCGCCAGGCGCAGCGCATCGAAGCCGCCGCGCGCGACGATCAGGTCGGATCCGCCGTAGACCATTTCGCCCCGGTTGTCGGCGGTAAGGCGCTGGGTGCCGACATAGCTCGCCACCAGCTTGGCCAGGCGGACCTGGCCGACGCTGTAAGTCTTGACCTCATCCAGATTTTCCTCCAGCACCACGCCGCAATCGGCCAGGCGCTCGGTATTCAATTCCCGGAGCGCCGTTTCGAGCTGGGCCACATCGGAAACCAGGACTTGGCCGCGGCCCGCCGTGGCGTGCACGGGCTTGATGCGCAGCGAGCCATAGCGCAGCAATTGTTCGCCCGCCTTGCGGGCGTCGTCCAGGCTGAAGCTGGTATAGCCGCGCAGGACGGCGTCCTGCACCAGGCGCGTGAAGTCATGCGACCATCCGGCAGGAGCATAGGCATCGGGCAGAAGCAGGCCATGGCTTATGGCTTTGGTGGGAACGAAGGCATGGGGGGCCACGCCGCCGAAAAGATCCGCTTCGGTCTTTATCCCCAAGGCCTCGATCAGCTCCGCGCCGATAAGCGTGTCGCTGGGAATGAAATAGAGCCGCCCCGCATAGCCGCGGCCCGCCTCGTATTCACCGCCAAACTGCATCCCGAGCAGGGCGGCAATGCGTCTGCCCAGCTCGAAATGCACCAGTTTTTCATGTTCGGGCTCATATTCGCGCGCTGGATAAACCAGCACGGTTCCCCGGCTTGCGCCAGGTCCTGCGCGCCTGGCTGCCATGGTCAAGCCGGTTTGCCAGGTTTCTTCGTGTCTATGGACACCGGGTCGCTGGCGGGAAAGCTTTCCTCCAGACCCTCGTCCAGGGCATTTTCCGAGGGTGGAGGCGGTTTTTTTCCGCCCTTGCGGCCGGCATCACCCTGCGGCCCGCCAGGCTCGGCCACGGGGTCCCGTCGGCCGGGGGTGACGGCGGCCGGGTCGCTGGCCGGAAAACTATCTTCCAGGGCGCTGTCCAGGGCGGGCTCGTCATCGCGCGGGTTGTCCTGGCGGGTGGGGAAAGGTGTTTTTTGATTTTCCGGGCTGGTGCTGGGCTTTTTCATCAAATGCTCCGTATGTCAGGACACGGTTTCTCGTGGCGACTAATGGCCAGTGATCGCGACGGCGCGGGCGGACGCCATGCGCGGCGATGGCGCCGCGTCCGCCGGCTTGTGCGCGAACCTTACTTGGCGACCTTTACCTGCGGCAGGGCCTTGAGCTGCTCCTTGGTATATCCCTGCAGGATCAATTTATCGTCGGCCTGGTTGATTTTTTCGAAGGGCACGGCGACATCATGCGCGCCCATGCCCAGGAAGCCTCCGGCGCCCACGATGAAATAGGCCGCCTTGCCGTCCGACGCCAATACCACATCGCTGACTTCTCCGACCTTCTCGTCCTTTTCGTTATAGACGGTTTTACCCATGATCTTGTCCTTCACGCTCCAGCCCGTAATGGCTTCAGTCATGGCGGCGCTGTCGGAGGTGCCCGGCGCCGTTTCCGCCGGCGCCGGGCTGTTCATGGGGGGAGCGGCGGGTGTGGCGCCTTCGCCGCCCGGGGCCCCGGGCGCGGCCGGCGCCGCGCTGCTGCCCGGGTCGGCGGCCGGCGCGGGAGTGGTCTGAGCGTACACCGAGGGCGCAATAAGAAGGGGCAGCGAACACGCTGCGATTGCGAAAAGTTTTTTCATGGTTTCTCCTGATAAGCGACCAAAGGGTCATGCCGGTTCCAGCAAGCGGCGTGCCGCCGCGGGAGGCGCGACGGCCGGGCACGCTACTTGCAGCGGCACGCCTGCAACGTGGCGGTTTGTCGTTGACACATAAATCAAGAACTTACGAAGGGAAAGCCAATGCTATATACCATTGCAGTGATACTCGTCATCCTGTGGCTGTTGGGTCTGGTTACTTCATACACGGTGGGTGGTTTCATTCATATTCTTATCGTGGTGGCCATCATCATGGTTCTGGTGCGCCTGATCAGCGGCCGATCGCCCTAAGCGGGGCCGCGCCGGCATGCCGGCCGCGGCGCAGCGCGCGCTGGGCGGCCGGCATGCTGGCCAGTAATCGAGCATGAAGCGCAAGCCTTTGTTATTACAGTATTGTTTCGAGTAATCAAAAGGTTGTCCTTGCGCTTATCCACAGTTGCTGGGGATAAGTGCCAGCCGGCGCAGCCCTAGATTTTGTCGGCGATGGTTTTGAGCCCGTCCTGGATCAGGTGGGCGATTTCGCGCTGGCGGGTGGCCGGCATGCGGTCGGTGATGGCCGTGACGCTGATCGCCAGGTAGGGATGGTTTCTGGCGTCGCACAAGGCGCAGCCGACGCCGAGGGCGCCGCGCACCGCATAATTTCCCACCACGGAATACCCGCGCGTCCTGGTGTTCTGCACCAGCTGGCGCATTTCCCTTGCGCTCATGCCGCCATACTGCTCGAGCCGGTTGCTGTTGCGGGCGATGATGTCTTCCACCGCGGCGTCGTCCAGCTTGGCCAATAAGGCCATGCCGCCCGAACCCACGCCCAGGGGCTGGCGCTTGCCGGCGAAGGTCGCCAGGATCTGCACCGGATATGCGCCGATTTCCCGCCATAGGCTGATCGATTCGTGGCCTTCGCGCACGACCAGGAAAACCGCGTCCCCGGTAAGCATTGCCAGCTTTTGCAATACCGGGAAGGCCAGCGCTATGCGCGGGTCCTGGTCCACGCCCGGCACGGCCGAATTCCGGTGGGCCATGAAGCGCTTGCTGCCGCTGACATTCCTGGCGAAGCCGCCTTCGACCAGCGCGGCAAGCAAGCGGTAGATGGTGGGGCGCTGCAAGCCGGTGAGGCGCGCCAGGCTGGTCACGGTCAGGCCGGATTCGGAGTTTTCCTGGAGGGTGCGCAGGATTTGCAACCCCCGCCTCAGGGTTCGCGGGCCGGCTTCGGTATGGTCGGTATCGGAAGTGTCCACAGTATGTACGCGCAAGTTGGAAAAAACAGCGATTTATTGGAGAATTCGATAGTTATTATAGAACTGTCCGCGACATGGACACTAAAACCCCGGAGGACACTTTGACAATTCGTTCCACACTCACGGCTTGCGGCAAGGCCGTAGCCGCCAGCATGCTGGTTGCCGGCACCCTAGGTTTCACCAGCGGCGCCTGGGCTGCATATCCCGACCACGCGATCCGCCTGGTCGTCGGGTTTTCGGCGGGCGGCACGACCGACGTCGTCGCGCGTATTCTCGGCAAGGAAATAGGCGACGCCCTGGGCCAGCCGGTCGTTGTCGAAAACCGTCCGGGCGCAGGCAGCAATATCGCCACTGAAATGGTCTCGCGCGCCACGCCCGACGGCTATACCTTGTACATGGTGGCCGTCACCAGCGCCATCAACCAGACGCTCTACAAGAACCTGCGCTTTGACCTGGTCAAGGATTTTGCGCCGGTCTCGCTGGGCGTGAAGGTTCCCAATATATTGGTGGTCAATCCCGAAGTCCCCGTCAAGACGGTGCAGGAACTGGTGGCATATGCCAAGGCCAACCCCGGCAAGCTGAATTTCGCGTCCTCGGGCAGCGGCACTTCCATACACATGGCGGGCGAGCTGTTCAAGCAGCTGGCCCACATCGACGCGGCGCACATCCCCTACAAGGGCAGTTCGCCGGCCATCACCGACCTCATGGGCGGCCAAGTCCAGTACATGTTCGACAACATGCCTTCGGCCTGGCCCCAGGTCGTCGCCGGCAAGCTGCGCGCCCTGGCTGTCACGACCGCCGAGCGCTCCAAGACCGCCCCCGACCTGCCCACTATGCAGGAGTCGGGCTTTCCTTCTTATGATGTGTCCTCCTGGTTCGGCATCATCGCGCCCAAGGGCACGCCCGACGACGTGGTGAACAAGCTGAATTCGGTCATCCAGGCGGCCATGGCCAAGCCGGACGTCCAGGCCCGCCTGGCCGACCTGGGCGCTGTGCCGGCCAAGACCACGCCGGCTGAATTCGGCGCCTTCATCAAATCGGAAGTGGATACCTGGGCCAAGGTCGTCAAGGCCTCCGGCGCCACCGTCGACTAAGACACAAGGCAGCGGACAAAGGCCGGCCCTCTGGTCGGCCTTTGCTTTTTCATCAGCATATTTATTATTAGCCAGGAAGCGGATGCAGCATGATTTCCAAGATTTTTGACAGCTTGCGGGAGTCCTTGTCCGATGTCCCCGACGGCGCCACTATCATGGTGGGCGGCTTTGGCCTCGCCGGCCAGCCCACAGAGTTGATCGACGCGCTGCTGGACCAGGGGGCCAGAGATTTGGTCATCATCAACAACAACGCCGGCAATGGCGACACGGGGCTGGCCGCGCTGCTGGCGGCGGGGCGCGTGCGGAAAATCGTTTGCTCGTTTCCGCGGCAGGTCGATTCCCATGTGTTCGACGGCTTGTATCACGCCGGCAAGATAGAGCTGGAACTGGTCCCCCAGGGCAACCTGGCCGAGCGCATACGCGCAGGCGGGGCCGGCATCGGGGCCTTTTTCACGCCCACCGCGGCCGGCACGCTGCTGGCCGAAGGCAAGGAGCAACGCCATATCAACGGCCGCGACTATGTCCTGGAATATCCGCTGCACGCCGATTACGCCTTGATCAAGGCCCTTTGCGCCGATCGCTGGGGCAATCTCGTCTATCGCAAGACGGCGCGCAATTTCGGCCCCATCATGGCCACCGCCTCGCGCATCGCCGTCGCCCAAGTCGACCGCATCGTCGAGCTGGGGGCGCTGGACCCCGAGGCCATTGTGACTCCCGGCCTTTTCGTACAACGTGTGGTAGCCGTGGGAGCCGCGAAATGAAGCGTCTGAATCGTGAACAAATGGCCGCCCGCGTGGCCCAGGATATCCCCGAGGGCAGCGTCGTCAACCTGGGTATCGGCCTGCCTACGAAAGTGGGCAATTACCTGCCGGCCGACCGCGAAATCATGCTGCACAGCGAGAATGGCGTTATCGGCATGGGGCCCGCCCCCGCGCCCGGCGCCGAGGACCCCGATCTCATCAATGCCGGCAAGCAGCCCGTTACCCTGCTTGCCGGAGGAGCCTACTTCCATCATGCCGATTCCTTCGCCATGATGCGCGGCGGCCACCTGGACATCTGCGTACTGGGCGCCTTCCAGGTGGCGCGCAACGGCGACCTGGCCAACTGGCACACGGGCGGCCCCGACGACATTCCGGCCGTGGGCGGCGCGATGGACCTGGCGATAGGCGCCAAGTCGGTCTATGTGCTGATGGAATTGCTGACCCGCGACGGGCAAAGCAAGCTGGTGGAACGCTGCACCTATCCGCTGACCGGCCTGTCCTGCGTCTCCCGCGTGTACACCGACATGGCGGTCTTCGACCTCAAGGACGGCAGGGTGGTGCTGGTCGACGACCTGGCCGGCGCCGGCATAGCCGAACTGTCGCGCCTGACAGGGCTTGCGCTGGCGGCTGGATGAGCCCGGACACAAAACAGTCCCTGCGGACTGTTTTGTGCCTGGCGAATCCGAGCGGCATGCAGGCCGCGAGGTGGACGGGCCCGGACACAAAACAGTCCCTGCGGACTGTTTTGTGCCTGGCGAATCCGAGCGGCATGCAGGCCACGAGGTGGACGGGCCCGGACACAAAACAGTCCCTGTGGACTGTTCTGTGCCTGGCGAATCCGAGCGGCATGCAGGCCGCGAGGTGGACGGGCCCGGACACAGGTCAACGGTTTTTCGCGGCCTTGATCATGGCGGTGCACAGGCCGCGCAGCATATCGACTTCATCGCGGCTCAGGGCGTTGCGGCCGAACAGATGGCGCATGCGCGGCATCAGCTTCTTGGGATGGCGCGGGTCCAGGAAGCCCACTTCGACCAGGGCTTCTTCCCAATGCGCCATGAGCGCCTGCACTTTTTCGCTGGGGGCCGGCTCGTCGCCGGTTTCAGCGTGGCCGTCGGTCACGGGCAGCAAGGGCAATGACGCCGCGCTCGCCAGGGCATAGCGCAATTCCCAGGCCGCCAATTGCAATGCCTGGGCGACATTCAGCGAGCTGTATTCCGGATTGGCCGGAATGTGGCAGATGCGCTGGCACAAGGCGATGTCGTCATTGGTCAGGCCCGATCTTTCCGTGCCCAGCACGATGGCGACCCGGCTGCCGGCCTGCCGCAGGTGGCTGCAACTGATTTCGGCGGCCTGGCGGATATCGCAGGGCGGAGGGCCTATCATGCGCGCCCGCGCCGTCAGGGCAAAGGCCATGGTGACGGGCGCCAGGGCCTGCCGCAGCGTGGGAACGATGCTGACCGCCGCCAGGACATCGGTGGCGCCGCTGGCCAGCGATTGCGCTTCGGGCAGATCGAGCACGTCGGGAAAGCGCGGGGCCACCAGGCACAGGTCATGGAAACCCATGGTCTTGATGGCGCGGGCGGCCGCGCCCACGTTTCCAGGGTGGCTGGGATGTACCATAATGAACCGGACGCGGGAGAAAGCGTGGTCCGTTTCGGGGGAAAACGTCTGAGTCATTTAAAATAGATCGTTTCTAACGTTTGTTGCCTGACTTTTTGCCTATGCAGGCGGTCGGATTTGGCTGTGCCAGGCACTGACAGTTTCTTTGTTTAATACGGAATTTTATGCACCCGATGCTCAACACCGCCATCAAGGCGGCACGCCGTGCCGGCGCCATTATCAACCGCGCCAGCCTCGACCTGGAACGCCTGCAAGTGGCACGCAAAGGGCCCAAGGATTATGTCACGGAAGTGGATCACGCCGCCGAAGAAGCCATAATCGATATTTTGCGCAGCGCCTATCCCGACCACGGCTTCCTGGGCGAGGAATCCGGCACCCACCTGGCCGCCGGCCAGGCCGTCGATGCCCAGGCGGACTTCCAATGGATCATCGACCCCCTGGATGGCACCACCAATTTCATCCGCGGCCTGCCCATCTATGCCGTCTCGATCGCCCTGGCCCAGCGCGGCCAGGTCACCCAGGCCGTCATTTACGACCCCTCCCGCAACGAATTGTTCACCGCCACGCGCGGCGGTGGCGCCTTCATGAATGACAGGCGGGTGCGGGTGTCGAGCCAGACGCGCTATCACGATGCCCTGCTGGGCGCCCATGTGCCCGGTTCGGCGGGCGTGGTGGCCGCCAACACGCGCTTTTCCAGCATGCTGTCCGAATGCGCGTCGGCGCGCCGCCTGGGCTCCACGGTGCTGGACCTGGCCTATGTGGCCACCGGGCGCCTGGACGGCTACTGCGGGGTCAACCTCAAGCCCTGGGACTTGGCGGCGGGTGGCCTGCTGATACTCGAAGCTGGCGGCCTGATCGCCGACTTCGACGGCGAGCAGGGCTGGATGAAAAGCGGCAGCGTGCTGGCCGCCACGCCCAAGATTTTTACCCAGATGCTGGGACACCTGCAGGACTGACCACCGCCACAAGCCGGGCGCCATGCGCCCGGCTTTGTCTTTTGAGCGTCGCTGCTTGTCTTACGGAGCTTCTTGATGGAGTGGATGCTGGATCCCTCGGCCTGGGTCGGCTTGCTGACACTGGTCATTCTAGAGATTGTGCTGGGCATAGACAATCTGATTTTCATCGCCATCCTGGTAGACAAGCTGCCGCCAGCCTTGCGCGACCGCGCCCGCGTGGTGGGCCTGTCGCTGGCCCTGCTGATGCGCCTGGTCCTGCTGTCGGTCATGTCGTGGCTGATCAAGCTCACCGATCCGCTGTTTTCCGTCGGCCCGATGGACTTTTCAGGACGCGACCTGATCCTGATCGTCGGCGGCTTCTTCCTGCTTTTCAAGGGCACGCTGGAATTGCACGAACGGGTCGAAGGCCGGATGGCGCATGCCTCCGGGGCGCGCATGCATGCCAGCTTCTGGGTCATCGTCACGCAGATCGTCATCCTCGACGCGGTCTTTTCCATAGACGCGGTGATTACGGCCGTAGGCATGGTCGACCACCTGGCGATCATGATGATCGCCGTGGTGATAGCCATCGGCCTCATGCTGGTGGCCTCCAAGCCCTTGACGCGCTTTGTCAATGCCCATCCCACCGTGGTCATCCTGTGCCTGGGCTTTTTGCTGACCATCGGTTTCTCGCTGCTGGCCGAGGGTTTCGGTTTTTCCGTTCCCAAGGGCTACCTGTACGCCGCCATCACCTTTTCGGTCGTCATCGAAATGCTCAACCAGCTGGCCAGGCGCAATATGCGGCGCGCCGATTCCCGCCGGCCGCTGCGCGAGCGCACGGCCGAAGGGGTGCTGCGCATGCTGGGCAAGCGCCCGCTGATGGGCCCCGAGCAGGACCAGCCCGAGACCGAGGCTCCCGCCCAGGTTTTCGGCGACGAAGAGCGCTACATGGTCAGCGGCGTGCTCACCCTGGCGGATCGGTCCATCAATTCCATCATGACGCCGCGCACCGATGTATCCTGGATCGATCTGGACGACGACCCCGCCGAACTGCGCGAGCAGATCGCCCGCGAACCGCACAGTTTTTTCCCCGTTTGCCGCGGCTCGCTCGATGAGGTCATAGGGATAGGGCGCGCCAAGGAAATGATCGCCGACCTGATCACCCAGGGCGCCATACGGCTGTCGCGTCTGCGCGATCCCATCATCGTGCATGAATCCATAGGGGTATTGCGCCTGATGGATACGCTGAAGCGTTCGCGCGGGCAACTGGTGCTGGTGACGGATGAATTCGGCGCCATCGAAGGCGTGGTCACTCCCATCGACGTATTCGAGGCCATCGCCGGCGAATTTCCCGATGAAGACGAAACCCCCGACATCGTGGTCGAAGGCGAGAACCGCTGGCGCGTGGACGGCGCCGCCGACCTGCATCACCTGGAGCTGCTGCTCAATACGGATGACCTGGTCGACGATGACGAAGGCTATTCGACCCTGGCGGGCTATCTTCTTGAGCGCTTCGGCCACTTGCCGCGCCCCGGCGACAGCTGCGAGCTCAAGCAGGCGCACGCGACATTCAAATTCACGGTAGTGCGCCTGGACGGCCGCCGCATCGCGACGGTGCTGATAGAGCGCAGCTACCATCAGATTGACGACACCAACGACATGAGCGAGTATGACTGACAGCACCTGGTTTTTGCTTAAGGCCCTGTTCCTGGGCCTGATAGAAGGCTTCACTGAATTCATCCCGGTATCGAGCACGGCGCATTTGCTGTTGATCGGCGACTGGATAGACTTTTCATCCGGGAGCGACAAGGTATTCGAAGTGGTGATCCAGTTCGGCTCCATCATGGCCGTCATGTGGATATTCCGGACGCGCCTGTGGCGGCTGATCCGCGGCACGCTGGCCGGCGAGCGCGGCGAGCTGGTGTTTACCCGCAATCTGCTCATCGCCTTCCTGCCGGCGGCCGTCATAGGCGCCGTGATGATCAAGTACATCAAGGCGCTTTTCCACAATCCCGGGGTCTTCGTGGTCACGTTGATCGTCGGCGGCCTGATCATGCTGTGGGTGGAGCGCAAGCCGCAGTATTCCAAGCACGGGCTGGGCGGGCCGCTGCGCGTCAAACCTGCGGCGCGGGAGGGCGATAGCGTGGCGTCGCAGCACGCCACGGCGATCACGCTCGAGCAGATCACCTGGAAGCAGGCGCTGGTGGTCGGCCTCGCGCAGTGCCTGGCCATGGTGCCCGGCACCTCGCGTTCCGGCGCCACCATCATCAGCGGGATGATGGCGGGCATACAACGCAAGACGGCGACCGAGTTTTCGTTTTTCCTGGCGATGCCGACCATGCTGGCGGCCACCGTCTACGATCTGTACCGCAACAGCAGCGCCTTGTCCGATGCGCAGACCGAAGCCATCGTGGTGGGTTTCCTGGGGGCTTTCTTCAGCGCGCTCATCGTCGTTCGCGCGGTATCGCGTTTCGTGTCCAAACGCACTTATCGGCCGTTTGCGTGGTATCGCATTGCCTTGGGCCTGGTGGTGCTGGCCTGGCTGTTATTGCGTTGAGCCGCCAGGGGCGCCATGCGGCGCTCGCTGCGCCGGTCTAGGGCAGCTGCCGCAGTACCGGGCCATGGCGGTCTATGGCCAGCCAGCCGCCGCGCGGCGCGCCTGCATGGTCGCAGTCCCAGTCGGGCAATACGATGCGGCTGCGGGCCTGCCCGCCCACGGTCAGCCTGTGGACCGCCGGCCGATGCGTATGGCCATGCACCAGTGTCTCGACACCGCTATCCAGGAATGCCTGTTCGATGGCGCCCTGGTCGACGTCCATGATGCCCGGCGACTTTTGGCGGTTGGCGGCCATGCTGCGTTTTCTGGCCCAGTCGGCAATGCCGCGCCGCAGCTTCAGGCTCAAGGACAGGAAGGCTTTTTGCACCGCGGGGTTGCGCACGATGCGCCGCATGCGCTGGTATCCGGCGTCGGCGACGCAGTATTCGTCGCCGTGCGACAGGAGCACCGGGCCGCTGTCCGTGGCCAGGCAGACCGTGTCAGGCAGAAGCCGCGCCCCCACGCGCCGGGCCAGCGCCTCGCCCATCAGGAAGTCCCGGTTGCCGCGCCCCAGCCACAAGGGCATCCGCGCGGATACCCGGGCCAGCTTGTCCAGCGTTTGCGACAGCCATTCGGGAGGCGAGGCCAGCGCGAAATCATCGCCTATCCAGGCATCGAAAATATCGCCGCATAAAAGCAAGGCATCCGCCTGAGCGCATGCCTTGTCCAGGAACAGATGGAAAGCGCGGGCGGTGGCCGGCGTATCGGGCCCCAGATGGATATCCGAGGCGACCCAGACCGTGCCCGCCAGCGGTATCTTATTCAACGACCGTGGCTTTCTCGATGAGGACGTCTTCGACCGGAACATCCTGGTGGAAGCCTTTGGTGCCGGTCTTTACCGCCTTGATCTTGTCGACGATGTCGGTGCCTTCGATGACCTTGCCGAAAACCGTATAGCCCCAGCCATTGGGCGTAGGCGCCGTGAAGTTGAGGAAATCGTTGTCGGCCACGTTGATGAAGAATTGAGCCGTTGCGGAATGAGGATCGGAGGTGCGCGCCATGGCCAGCGTGTAGCGGTCGTTCTTGAGGCCGTTGTTGGCTTCGTTTTCGACCGTTGCATGGGTTTGCTTCTGCTTCATGTCGGCATCGAAACCACCGCCCTGGACCATGAAATTATTGATGACGCGATGGAACACCGTGCCGTCGTAGAAGCCTTCTTTGACATAGGTCAGGAAGTTTTCGACGGTTTTGGGCGCTTTTTCGGCGTCGAGTTCTATCAGCAGGTCGCCGTGGTTGGTCTGAAGTTTGACGTGAGGTGTTGTGCTCATAGGTTTACCTTGAGTTGGGGTTGAGGTAGCGGCTTGTGCTGCGCCGCCCAGGCAAAGGGCCAGTGATGTCGCGCAGGCGAGGCTGAAAATGCGCAGCGCGGGGCTAAATGAACGGGTAAGGAAAGAAAGTGTAGGCATGATAGGCAGAGTAGGTTCCGGGTAGCTTATTTTTTCAGGAGTTCGGCGGCCGCTTTCGCCTTGGCCTGCGAGCCGCCCACGCCCAATTGCGCGGCGCCCTCGAACGACTGCCGCGCCAGCATGAGCTGCACCTGGCCCATATTGGCCCGCGCCGCGCCGTAGTTGGGGCTGGCCGCAAGCGCCATGGTCAGGGCGTCCTGCGCCATCTCCAGCTTGCCCTGTTTAACATATTCCGCCGCCAGATTGTTCCAGGGCTCCGGCAGTTCCGGATAAAGAGTGGTCATCTTCAGGTAGAGCTCTATCGCTTCGTCGTGGCGGCCCAGCGCGGCCAGCGCCCGGCCCCGCAGAAACATCAGTTGCACATCGGTGCCCAGGCCGCCCCGGGCTTCCAGCTGCGCCGCGCGTTTTTCGATGACCTCCAGCGCGGCCTGGTTTTTTCCTTCGTCCAGCATGGCCGAAATCCGCGCCGTGATCTGCGACGCGGTCAGGGGCAGCTCGGTGTCCACGCTGGGGGTCAGGGCCTCCAGCAGCCTGGCCAGGCCTTTCCAGCCGCCTTCCTCGGGGCGGGCGTCGTGGAACAGCTTGCCGTCGTCGGCGGCCTTCAGATTGCCCATGCGCACCAGGATGCCGCCTGATTTGTCGCCGAATACGGCCCTGCCTGGACCGGCATCCAGTGTGGCGGTAAGATCGACGTGTGGCTCGAGGCCGGGCACGGGGGTCTGGGCACCGGCTGTTTGTACCGACAGCCCGCCCGCAACAAGGGCGATCGCTAACACAGGACAAGAAATTCGAAACACAGGTTATGCACCTATATGTGAGGGTTGTGTTGGTGGTATAGCATCAACGCTGAATCAGAAAGCGGGCCTGACTGGCACAGCGTCAGTTGCGCCCGCTTGCTATACTTATCGACCGCCATTTTAGCCATGCTTTGCGCCTAGCACCCAGTTTACTGCAACCGGATCTGCCCTGATCCGGCCCGCAATCGTATTTATTTATAGATATTTACCGCAAATGCTGCACATTTATAACACCCTTTCCCGCGCCAAAGAGCCATTGAAAACCGTAGAACCCGGACGGGTCCGCATGTATGTATGCGGCATGACGGTCTACGATTTCTGCCATCTCGGGCACGCCCGCATGCTGGTGAGCTTCGATGTCGTGCAGCGCTGGCTGCGCGCCAGCGGCTACAAGGTGAACTATGTGCGCAATATCACCGATATCGACGACAAGATCATACGGCGGGCCGTCCAAAGCGGCCGCCGCCTGAGCGAGGTCACGTCGTTCTACATCGCCGCCATGCATGCGGACGAACGCGCCCTGGCCGTGGCCGCGCCGGATGCCGAACCGCGCGCGACCGACCATGTGGGCGAGATGCTGGGCATCATCAAGCGCCTGGAAGACAATGGCTTGGCCTATCAGTCCGACGACGGGGACGTCAACTACGCGGTGCGCAACTTCCCGGGCTACGGAAAGCTTTCGGGCAAATCGCTCGACGACCTGCGCGCGGGCGAACGGGTGGCCGTAACCTCGGGCAAGCGCGACCCGCTGGACTTCGTTCTGTGGAAATCGGCCAAGGCCGACGAACCGCCCGAATCGCAATGGGAATCGCCTTATGGCATGGGCCGGCCGGGCTGGCATATCGAATGCTCGGCCATGAGCAAGGCGCTGCTGGGCTTGCCGCTGGACATCCACGGCGGCGGGCCCGACCTGAAATTTCCCCATCATGAAAACGAAATCGCCCAGACCGAGGGCGCGTTCGGCGGCACGCTGGCATCGATCTGGATGCATTGCGGCCCGCTGATGGTCGATGCCGACAAGATGTCCAAGTCCCTGGGCAATTTCCGCAGGATACGCGACACCATTGCCGCCGATGCGGCGCTGTCCGACGACCAGCCGGACTACGAGCCCAACCCGCGCGAGGCCGAAATGCTGCGCTTCTTCATCGTCCGCAATCATTACCGCAGCCCGCAGAATTACGCGCCCGACAATCTGCTGGATGCGCAGAACGCCCTGGACCGCCTGTACCAGACCCTGCACAACGTGCCTCCCGCCCAGGTGGATATCGACTGGGGCCATCCCGGCGCCCAGGCATTCCGCGCGGCCATGGACGACGACTTCAATACCTCCGGCGCCATTGCCGCCTTGTTCGAACTGTCCTCCGAAGCCAATCGCAGCGGCTCGGCGCAGGCGGCGGGCCTGATGCGGGCGCTGGGCGGCCTGCTCGGGCTGCTGCAGTCCGATCCGTCCGTGTACCTGCAGTCGCCCAGCCGCTACCAGCGCGGCGATGGCGCGGCGGCGGATTCCTTGTCGAATGAGCAGATCGAAGCCCTGATCGCCGCCCGAGCCGCGGCCAAGAAAGAGCGCGATTTCGCCGAAGCCGACCGCCTGCGCGCCCAGCTGCAGCATGGCGGAGTCGAGCTCGAAGACAAGGCGGGCGGCGTGACGCAGTGGCGCCGCGCCTAGGAGATGCCAATGTCAGAGAACCCGATCACAGTGCAAGACAAACCTGAATTCTGGGACGAAGCCTCGCTGCACCTCATGGGGCGCGACCGCATCCTCAAGAAGCTGATTCCCCGCCACGAATCCGAGTGGCTGGCCCCGTCGGCCACCCCCTTCGTCACGCTGGCCCGCGCCATTGTGGGGCACCAGATTTCCATCAAGGCCGCCGACGCCATGTGGCAGCGCTTTACCGAGGCTTGCGGGCGCCAGCCGACGCCGCGCTCGGTCATCAAGCTGGCCGAGGCCGATAGCGGCCTGGCCGGCCTGTCCAAGCGCAAGTCCGAATACATACTCGACCTTGCCATCCACTTTTCCGAGAAAAAGGTCAAACCCGCCTTGTGGGACAGCATGGACGACGAAGAGGTGATCGCCGATCTCTGCGCCATCCGGGGCATAGGGCGGTGGACGGCCGAGATGTTTCTTATTTTCAATCTGCAGCGTCCCGACATCCTTCCCCTGGACGATTCGAGCCTGCTCAAGGCAATTTCGTTACACTACTTTAGTGGTGAGCCCGTTTCGCGTTTCGAGGCCCGGGAAGTCGCCCAGGCCTGGGCGCCGTGGCGCACGGTGGCCACGTGGTACTTGTGGCGCAGCCTTGATCCGGCCGCTGTTCAGTACTAAACAAAGCGAATGCTCTAATCTGGATATCAAGCCCTTATGCGTAATACCTTCCTGGAATTTGAACAGCCTCTGGCCGAGCTCGAAAACAAAATCGAGCAGCTGCGTTTCGTTCAAACCGATTCTGCCGTGGATATTTCGGAAGAGGTCGGGCGTCTGCAACAAAAAAACCAGGCCCTGGCCAAAAGCATTTATTCCAAGCTTACGCCGTGGCAGACCGCGCTGGTCGCCCGGCACCCGCAGCGCCCTTATACCCTGGACTACGTGCGCGAAATCTTCACGGATTACCACGAGCTGCACGGCGACCGCATGTATGCCGACGACCAGGCCATCATCGGCGGGCTGGCGCGCTTCAACGGCACGCCATGCATGATCATCGGCCATCAGAAAGGGCGCGACACCAAAGAGCGCGCCATGCGCAATTTCGGCATGCCGCGCCCCGAAGGCTACCGCAAGGCCTTGCGCCTGATGCGCCTCGCCGAAAAGTTCCGGCTGCCCATTTTCACCTTCGTCGATACCCCCGGCGCCTACCCCGGCATCGGGGCGGAAGAGCGCGGCCAGTCCGAAGCCATAGGCCATAACCTGTACGCCATGGCCGAACTCAAAGTGCCCATCATAGCCACCATCATCGGCGAGGGCGGTTCGGGCGGCGCATTGGCTATCGCCATCGGCGATGTCGTCATGATGCTGCAGTACTCCACCTATGCCGTGATTTCGCCTGAAGGCTGCGCCTCCATCCTCTGGCGCAGCCCCGACAAGGCCCCCACGGCGGCCGAGGCGCTGGCCATTACGGCCCCGCGCCTCAAGGACCTGGGCCTCATCGACCGCATCGTCAACGAGCCGGTGGGCGGCGCGCATCGCGATCCGGTGGTGATGGCGCGCCAGCTCAGCCGCGCCCTGTCGGATTCTCTGCGCCAATTGTCCGGCATGAGCCCGGAGCAATTGATCGAACACCGTCTGCAGCGCCTGATGTCTTACGGCCGTTTCCAGGAAACCATCAGCTAGCGCGCCATGGCCACCGACGCGTTCTGGCGGGAGTTCGGGTCGCCCGGTCTGCTGCAGGCCATAGGCCGGGCCCTGGCCGCCTTGCCGCAGCCGCCCCGGCGCGTTGCCGTGGCGCTCAGCGGCGGCGCCGATTCCGCCATGCTGGCGGTGCATGCCGCCATCTTTGCCCATCGCAACCATATCGAACTGCATTGCTTTCACGTGCATCACGGCTTGCAGGACAGCGCCGAGCGCTGGCTGGCGCATGCGCACGATCTGGCCCAGTGGCTGCGCGTGCCGTGCCACAGCCTGGCGGTGCGGGTGGACATGGCGTCCGGCGCGGGCATGGAGTCGGCGGCCCGCGACGCCCGCTATGACGCCCTCGAGCGGCTGGCGGGGCAGGCCGGGCTGCGGCATATCCTGCTGGCGCATCATCGCAACGACCAGGCCGAGACCGTCCTGCTGCGGCTGTTGCGCGGCTCCGGTCCGGCGGGCCTGGCCGCCATGTCCGCCGCAACGCAGCGCCAGGGCCTGACCTATTTGCGCCCCTGGCTGGATGTCGATCGCGCGGCCATCCTCGATCAGGCCGGCCGATTCTTTGAAGTCAGCGGCTGGGCGCCCGTGCAAGACCCCAGCAATTCCGACGATCAATACACCCGCGCCGCGGTGCGCGAACGCCTGGTGCCCGCGCTGAACCAGCGCTGGCCCGGGTGGCAGGGCAATGTGGTGCGCCATGCGCGCCAGAGCGCGCAAATGCAGGAAGTATTGGACGAGGTCGCCGCCCTGGACTTTGCGCAGCTGGATCCGGCCCCCGATGCCGGCAGCTTTTCCCTGGCCGCCTGGCGTTCGCTGTCGGCCGCCCGCCAGGCCCTGGTATTGCGCTATTGGCTGTCGCGCCAGGGGCTGCGCATGCCCACCGATGCCCGGCTGCAAGACATCATGCGCCAGTTGCGCGGCCTGCACGCCCTGGGCCACGACAGGCAGATGCGGGTCAAGCACGGCGCGGTGTGGATACGCTGCGTCAAGGGCCGTATCCAGCTGGAAAACGCCCTTGTTGAAAAACGTTAAAATATCCGACTTTGTCTGTCCAGAACCCACAACTGGCGGATGACTTCCTTCGAATCGATAGATCCGGGCGCTTGTTGCGAGCGCCGGCAGTGTCTCTTAATGCAGAGTTAAAGATGTCCCTGATTGTTCACAAATACGGCGGCACGTCCATGGGTTCGGTCGAACGCATCCAGAACGTAGCCCGGCGCGTGGCCAAATGGCATGCGGCCGGCCACCAGGTGGTCGTGGTGCCCTCGGCCATGTCGGGTGAAACCAACCGGCTGCTGGGCCTGGCCAAGGAAATTTCGCCGCAGCCCGATCCGCGCGAGCTGGATATGCTGGCCGCGACCGGCGAGCAGGCCAGCAGCGCGCTGCTGGCCATGGCCTTGATGTCGCAGGGCGTGGCCGCGCGCAGCTACACCGGCTGGCAAGTTCCCGTGCGCACCGACTCGTCCTTCACCAAGGCGCGCATCAAGTCCATCGACGATGCGCGCATACGCGGCGACCTGGACGCCGGCCGCGTCGTCATCGTGACAGGCTTTCAGGGCATAGACGAGGAAGGCAACATCACCACGCTCGGGCGCGGCGGCTCGGACACCTCCGCGGTGGCCGTCGCGGCGGCCATGAAAGCCCACGAATGCCTGATCTTCACCGATGTCGACGGCGTGTACACGACCGACCCGCGCGTGGTGCCCGAGGCCCGGCGCATGACAGTGGTATCGTTCGAAGAAATGATGGAAATGGCCTCCCTGGGGTCCAAGGTCCTGCAAATCCGCTCGGTCGAATTCGCCGGCAAATATCACGTACCGGTGCGCGTCCTGTCCTCGCTGACAGACCCCCTGATGCCCCTCGAAGACGAGATGGCCTCGGGCACCCTTATTACTTTCGAGGAAGATCAAAAAATGGAAGCCGCCGTTGTATCGGGCATCGCCTTCAGCCGTGACGAGGCCAAAGTTACCCTGCTAGCCGTCCCCGACACCCCGGGCGTGGCCTATTCGATTCTTGGCCCCGTCGCAGCCGCCAACATCGACGTCGACATGATCCTGCAAAACCAGTCGGTGCATGGCACGACCGATTTCTCATTCACCGTGAATCGCAACGACTTCTCCCGGACCCTGGATTTATTGAATAACCAGATCGGACCCGCCGTGGGCGCCGCCCAGATCGTGGCCGACGACAAGGTTTGCAAGGTTTCCATCGTGGGCATAGGCATGCGCAGCCATGTGGGCGTGGCGAGCCTGATGTTCCGCACCTTGTCGGAAGAAGGCATCAACATTCAAATGATCAGCACCAGCGAGATCAAGACCTCGGTCATCATCAACGACAAGTACATGGAACTGGCGGTGCGCGCCCTGCACAAGGCTTTCGGGCTCGACCAGGATGGCAGCCAGCAAGGCAGGCCCTGATCGGCCGTCTGCCCGATTTTTGTCTTGAACCGCCGTTCTTATTGTTTTTAGTCGTTGATTCCTGCCGAAATTTTTCATGATTGTGGCCCGCGGCCAGGGCTGCGGGGAAAAACAGACTTTTATCGTGCTAGAATGGCGGCCTGTTTCGGAGACGTGGCCGAGTGGTTGAAGGTACTCCCCTGCTAAGGGAGCATGCGGCTTATACCCGCATCGAGGGTTCGAATCCCTCCGTCTCCGCCAGTGATACAGCAAATATGCGCCCCTCGGGGCGCTTTTTTGTGCGCCTCCAGTCAGCCGATGATGATCGCGCCGATGGCAATCGCCGCGCATGCCAGCATCTTTCGGGCCGTCAGTGTCTCGCCCAGGAAAAAATAACCGATCAACGCCGCAAACAACACACTGGTTTCGCGCAATGCCGATACCGCTCCCATAGGCGCGCCGGACATGGCGTAGATGACGATTCCATAGGCCAGAAGAGAGACCAGCCCACCGATGAAGGCCGTGATGAATCCGGGCCGGATGGTAAATAAACTGTTTGCGCCGCGCAGGCCGATGTATATCGCCGGCATCAGGATGCCCCACAAGGCGCACATCCATACCGTGTATGCCATCGGGGCGCCGGACAGGCGCGCGCCGATGCCGTCTGTCACGCTATAAGCGGCAATGAAACATCCGGTTCCCAGGGCATACGGCAGGCTCGGAACCGCAAGCCTGCGCCCTTTGAAGGCCAGGGAAATAATACCGCCCGACACCAGAGCAATTCCAAGCAGAGCGCCCATACCTGGCTTCTCCCCGGCGAAAACCGATGCCGCGATGGTGATCAATATGGGAGAGGAGCCCCGTGAAATCGGATAGGTCTGCCCGAGGTCTCCGACTTGGTAGCTCCTGACGAGAAACAGGTTATAGCCAACATGCAGCCCCGCTGAAAGCACTGCGTAAATCCAGCTGGCTTTGGCTGGAGGCGCCAGGAACAAGGCTATTGCGGCGCTGGCGATCGCTACCGCCAGGCACATGACCGTCATAGACCAAAGTCTGTCGGCTCCGCCGCGCAGGAGCGCATTCCAGCTTGCATGCATGAGAGCGGCGAAGAGTATCAGTAAAATAACGTGAAAGGGCATGCGCCATACTAAGCAAACCGGCGCCTCGATTAAAGCGAAGTCTCCTCATTGCGGAATGAGCGTATCCTCATGCATTATCGATAGTCTTGCTGGGCCTTGCTTGATTCCGCCAGGAGCCAGTCGCGAAAGCTGATGATGTGGGGCTGCGATTCGATTCCTTTTGGACAGACAAAATAGTAGGCGACCGGGGAGGGGAAGGGCAGGTCAAACAGCCTGACCAGGCTGCCATCGCGTATTTCAGTTTCGACATGTCCGCTTCGAGCCAAAGCTATTCCCTGGCCCAGCAGTGCCGCCTCGATAGTCATGTTGGTGTCAGCAAACCTGACGCTTTCCTTGAGCGCGGAAATGCCTACGCCTACTTGTTGAAACCAAAGCTCCCATTTCGGCACCAGATCTGCGCCGTCACGTGTAAGCAGCGGGTAGCGCAATAATTCGGCAGGTTCGCGCGGCGCTCCGTAGCGGTCCAAGAGATCAGGACTGGCAACCGGAAAAATCTGCTCCCTGAACATGAATTCCGAGTGCAGGCCTGGATAATTCCCATTGCCAAATCGGATCGCAACATCCGGCTCTGCGCTCGAAAAATTGATGGCTTTGTCAGTGGTTCCCAGCGTGATCAAAATTTCCGGATGCTGCTGGGACAGACTCGGCAATCTTGGAAGCAGCCATTTCAGCGCGAAGGAGTAAGTCGTACTGACTTTAAGCCGGACCCTGCCCTTTTGCTCTCTCAGATCAGAGAGCGTCGCCTCCAGATTCATGAAGAATTCACGCACGATCGGCGCAAGCGCTGCTCCCGCGGGTGTCAGGCTCAATGACTTGCCCCGCTGAAATAACTGCAATCCCCAGATCTCTTCGAGATTCTTCAACTGGTGGCTTACCGCGCTCTGGGTGACATGCAATTCTTCTGAAGCGGAGGTGAATGTTGCATGCCGCGTCGCAACTTCAAAGGCGCGCAATGTGGCGGTAGGAGGCAGATCTCTCATATTATTGTTCCGCGGTGAGCATTTAAAATCGCCGTTTATGAATAGAAGCTCATGATAGGGCATTCCAAGCATGCGCCGAAAGATGCCGATTTCCCTATGCCTTTGCCCCATTACGATGACGATTAGCGAAAATTACTCACTAAATCGCAGCCCTCAATGGTTGTTGAGATTGTTGATCGTCGAATCCAGGTGTGCGTGACCAACCTTCAGATTTCCCAATCTTCGACCCGTATATGGGGTACTCGCTGGAATTCGCGCAGGTTATGCGTAATCAATGTTAGGTCGCGCGCCCAGGCCTGACCTGCGATCAATACGTCGTATGGGCCGATGGGCGTGCCTGCAGCGGCCAGAAGAGCACGCAGTTCTGCGGCCCGCTGCGCATCCTCCCGATCGAATTCGAGCACTTCAAACTGCAATGCTTCGACTCGCGCGAGGTTCTCAGCCATACGCTGCCCTTTGTAAGCGCCATAGAAAAGCTCATGCGCCACAATGGACGGCATTGCGAAATCTGCGGGTTGGTGCTGGCGTAATTGAGCAAGAAAGCCTGGATGCCCCTTCATAAGGGCAATCACAGCGTTGCTATCGAGCAAGAACTTCACTTGAAGAAATCCAGCTCGGGACGTTCCTGTGCGGGCCCTTGTTCAGCGGCGGCAGACTCGAAGTCTTTATCGACCGAACCAATGATGCTGTCCAGCCATGCCCAACCCTGGGCAATCGGCTCGAGAATAATGGCACTCCCATGGCGGCGAATGCGGACCTCGTCGGTCTCGAAACGGAATTCCTTTGGTAGCCGAACCGCTTGGGAACGTCCAGACCAGAAGATTTTGGCGGTATCCATAGAGACCTCCATTCGTAATGATATCTATCAAAAAAATATATCACTTGTAAGCGCAGATGGCAAGGACCATAAGCCAGTTGTTGGCGCGCGCTTACTACGACGAATTGGCGGCGCGCATCCGCATCCTGGTCACCGACGGTTCATGCGGCAGCCTGCATACCAAGAGCGCCAAGCTCAACCCCTGCGGCCCTACAGGCCAGCGTAGTTGGGGCCTCCACCGCCCTCCGGCGTGGTCCACGTAATGTTTTGCGCGGGATCCTTGATGTCGCAAGCCTTGCAATGAAGGCAGTTCTGCGCATTGATGACAAATTTAGGATAGGTCTTGGCGGCGGCGTCGCCGAATACGATTTCATAGACGCCGGCAGGGCAGTACAGCCGCGCCGGTTCGCCATATAGCGGAAGGTTTTTCCCGACCGGAATCGATGCGTCCGCCAGTTTCAGATGCGCCGGCTGGTTTTCCTCGTGATTTGCAGACGAAAGAAAGACCGATGACAGTTTGTCGAACGAGATCTCGCCATCCGGCTTTGGGTATACGATAGTCCTGGCCTCATTGAGGGGCTTGAGCGATGCATGGTCCGGCTTTCCGTGCTTCATCGTGCCGAACGGCGACCAGCCGAGGAGCTGGTTGCACCACATGTCGACGCCGCCGAGCAGGATGCCGCGGATGGTGCCGAACTTCGACCAGAGTGGCTTGACGTTACGGACCTGCTTGAGATCGCGGCCGATATTGGAGGCGCGCCAGCGAGCCTCTATTTCAGTCACTTCATCGTGAGCGCGGCCCTGTGCGAGCGCCGGCGCAAGATGCTCGGCCGCCAACATGCCCGAGAAGATGGCGTTGTGGCTTCCCTTGATTCGCGGCACATTCACCAGGCCGGCGGAGCAGCCAAGCAACACGCCGCCTGGAAAGACGAGTTTCGGGACCGATTGCCAGCCGCCTTCGCTGATGGCCCGGGCGCCATAGGACAGGCGCTGGCCGCCTTCGAAGAGATCACGAATGCCCGGATGTGTCTTGAATCTCTGGAATTCATCGAACGGCGACAGCGTCGGATTTTCATAATTGAGATGGACGACGAACCCAACGGCAACCAGGCCATCGCCAAAATGATAAAGGAAGGAGCCGCCGCCAGTCCGGTCATCGAGTGGCCATCCGAAGGTATGCTGCACGCGGCCGGCGCGGAATTTCCCGGGCCTGACCCTCCAGACCTCCTTGAAACCGAGGCCAAACTTCTGATGCTGGCTTTCTTTGGCCAGACCATAGCGTTCGATGGCAATCTTTGCGAGCGAGCCGCGCACTCCCTCGCCTATCAGGGTATATCGTCCCCTCAATTCGATGCCTCGGGTAAAGCGATCAGTAAGCGTCCCTTCCTTGGATATGCCCATGTCTCCCGTGGCCACGCCAATCACGGCTCCTTCTTCATTGAACAGCAGCTCCGCCGCGGCGAAGCCCGGGTAGATTTCAACACCCAGGGCTTCGGCGCGCGCCGCAAGGTATTTCGCCACCAGGCCGAGCGAGCCGATGAAGTTGCCGTGATTGCTCATCAGCGGCGGGATGATGAAATTTGGCAAGCGGATACGGCTTGTCCTGGTGAGGAAACAGAAGACGTCGTCAGCGACCTTCGTGACAGGCGGGCGCATTTCGTCGTCGCGCCAGTCCGGCAACAGGGCGTCGATGCCGACAGGATCCATGACCGCGCCCGATAGTATGTGGGCCCCGATCTCCGAGCCTTTCTCGACAACCACGACCGAAATGGATGCGTCGAGTTGCTTGAGCCTGATGGCTGCCGCGAGCCCGGCGGGCCCCGCGCCGACGATGACTACGTCATAGCTCATGCTTACGCGCGGCGTGTCGCGGGTCTCTTTGGAATTCATTGCATTTCCCCTGCGCGGCCCGCAGCGCTCACTGGCTGTAATGAGGATGGGCGGCACCCATCTCCGCCGCGTCGACGGCCGCGAGCAGAGCATCTCTGGCTGCCGCGAGCCGCTCATGGTCGAGAAACGCGGTTGCCTGCAGTGGCAGGAAGCGCAGCGTATTCAAGCCCGCGCAGCCAAGCGCGGCCGTCATATAGGGAGTGAGGAAATCCGGCTGGTTGGCGCGATCGCCCGTGAAAACGCCCCCTGAGGCAATACCGATATAAACGGGCCGGTCTTGCAGCAGGCCGACTTTTTTTCCCGTGGGAGATGAGCCTATCGTGCGTCCTATCCGCAGGATCTGGTCTATCCACGCTTTGAGGACCGAAGGTACGGTGAAATTGTTCATCGGCGTGCCGATGACCAGAACGTCGGCGGCTTCCACTTCCTGGATCAATTGTTCCGACAGCCGCACTGCCCCATTCGACAGTCCAGCCGCCAGAGCGCCGGGGGACGACAGGGCGGTGGCATAGTCGGGGCCGGCATGCGGTATGGGTTCGCGGCCCAGATCACGGCGCGTAACGCCCGCGTCAGGATTGTTCACGAGCAGCCGCGCGACAATGGCGGCCGAGAGCCGGCGGCTATGCGACTCTATCCTCGGGCTGCAGTCGATATGCAGAATTTTCATACAAGGTCCTTTAATGACTTAACGAGAATGAGCTGCGCGCCATTCCTTATTGCCGCATTCCGACCGCCAAACGATTGAATGCGCTCATCAACGCGATGGCGAAAGTCAGGTCGGAGATTTCGGCTTCGCTGAAATGCGCCTTGAGCGGCTCGAAATCCTCATCAGGCGCGTGGGTCCGGTCCACGTGCGTCAGCGCTTCCGTCCAGGCCAGCGCGGCGCGTTCGCGCTCGGTGAAATGCCCGCCCGCGCGCCATCCTGCCAGGCTGTCCAGCTTGGCATCCGGCACGCCGCTGGCGCGCAGTGCTTTCGCATGCATTTCCAGACAAAAAGCGCAGCCGTTGATCTGCGACATTCGCAGCCAGACCAGCTCGATCAATTGCTTGCCAAGACTGCTCTTTTCCAGAGCTTTCTTGGTGGCGCTGAATCCCTGATAGGCTTCGGGGGAAAGGGTCCAGTAGGGCAAACGAAGGGTACTCATGGGAGGTCTCCTGTAAGAAAGGGTGGAAAACACGGCCACATCCATGGCTCGCGCGATCTATAGCGGCTGGCAGAAATGCATACCCTTGGCCAGTAGGCCTTGACGGAAATAGAAACGTTGCCCCAGCGCATTTCCCAGGGCGGTATCGAGAACGAAGTGGGCGCAGCCTTGCCGCCGCGCTTCTTCGCGCAATGCATCGATCAGCTTGCCGCCCAGGCCGTGGCGGCGAGCGTCGGAGGATGCCACCAGATCATCGACGTAGAGGAAGCGTCCGTAGAGCAGATTCTCCTGGATGCGATAGCCCGCCAGACCCTTGACCTGTTCGTCCCGCCACGCGGCCAGCAGGCGATATCCCTGCCCGGCCTGACGACGCGCCTGCGCGGCGAATGTGGCGGCATCGGCCAGATGGGGGCGCAGTTCGCGCATGACGCTGAAGCAGGCCTGGTAGTCCTGATCGCTGTCGATAGGGCTCAATTGAAAAGTGCTCATGTGGATTTCCTTGTCGTATAGCCAGCACTGTAGGAGAATAATGGCCTATGTCATAGGTGCAAGAATTGAATAAATTAATGGGACATTGCTTATGGACTTGCGGCACCTGAAACCGAGCCGAGAGCAAGATGCGCCGATCTACCTGCAGTTGTATCGGCGCTACCGCGAGGCGATTGCCGCCGGCAAGCTTCGTCCCGGAGACCGGGTGCCGTCGGTGCGCAGCCTCGCCAGCGAGCTGAACCTGGCGCGTGGCACGGTCGAAATGGCCTATCAGATGTTGGCGAGCGAAGGCTATTTCGTGGCGCGTGGCGCCGCGGGGACCGTCGTATCCCCCCGGCTGGAGAGCCTGGCTGAACCAGGCCACGCCAAGGTGCCCCTGCCTCCGGTCCACGCATCACCGCGCCCGCAAGCCCTGGCCGGCGCAGCCCTGCCGTTCCAGCTCGGTTTGCCGGCGCTGGACGCATTCCCGCGAAAAACCTGGGCCCGCCTGGCTGGGCGCAAGCTGCGCACTCTGGAGACGGCGGCTATGGCCTATCCCGATCCGGCGGGATACGATCCTCTGCGGCGCGCCATTGCCACCTATCTGGGCATTTCGCGCGGCATCGCCTGTTCGCACGAGCAGGTATTCGTTACGGCGGGTTATCGAGGGGCGCTGGAACTCGTGCGTCACACGCTGCTGCAAGCTGGAGACCTGGGCTGGTATGAGGATCCGGGGTACATTCTCGCCCGTTGGTTTTTAGAGCGCGCGGGAATGCGCCTGCAGCCGGTGCCCGTCGATGAGGAAGGCTTGAACGTGAGTGCCGGCCAGCGACTCGCCGCTCATGCGCGTTTCGTCGTGGTGACACCCACGCACCAAAGTCCGATGGGCGTGGCCCTGTCGCTGCCACGGCGGCTGGAACTGCTGGAGTGGGCGGGCCGCCGCCAGGCATGGATTATCGAGGACGACTACGACAGCGAGTTCCGATACCATGGCCGGCCCTTGCCGGCCTTGAAAAGCCTGGATCGCGATGGGCGGGTGCTCTACACGGGTACCTTCAGCAAGGTGCTGTTTCCCGGTCTACGGCTGGCCTATCTGGTCGTGCCCGCGTCTCAAGCCGGCAAGTTCAGCGATGTGGTGAACCATCTTCCCGGCCCCGGTTCTATCTTGCCCCAAGCCATGGTGGCGGACTTCATGGAACAGGGCTACTTTGCCCGGCACCTGCGCAAGATGCGAACCCTGTATGTGGCGAGACGCGGCTATCTGGTCGATGCGCTGGCGCAGACGATGGGAGAGCGCCTGCATGTCCAGCCCCAGGCGGGCGGCATCCATGTATTGGCTCACCTGAACGCCCGCCAGAGCGACAAAACCCTGGCCGCGGCCGCCCAGGCCAAGGGGCTCCCCGTCCAGGCACTGAGTGACTGGCGCTTGCGCAAGTCATCGCAGGGAGGTTTGCTGATGGGGTTCGCCAACTTCGCGACGGCTGAAGAAGCCGTGGCATCGGTTCGGCGCCTGAAAGCGGCGCTGGCCAAGAACTAGCGTGGCGCTGCCAGCAGGTGCGCGCCTCTGTGGCAGCGCCGCCATGGAGCAGAACACGTCATACTTGTTACTCCCGATATTTCGATTTCCGTGCCAAACTATTTCACGGCCAACGACGAACGATGAGCAGCGAATGGAAACCGCGCTTTGATCACGAAGTGCGGGGACACGCCCACATTAGGAGATGAAAGCCATGACTACATCAGCAGAGAACGGACGCAAAGGCGGACAGCCCGCCATGCACACACCGCCGGTCGTATCGCCGCAGGCGTGGAAGGCCGCCCGCGAGCAGTTGCTCGTGAAGGAAAAGGCCCAGACCCGCGCCCGCGACGCGCTGGCCGCCGAGCGCCGGCGAATGCCCTGGATGCCGGTGGAGACAGCGTATGCGTTCGAGGGGCCCGCGGGCAGGGTCAGCCTGCTCGACCTGTTCGACGGCCGGCGCCAGTTGATCGTCTATCGCGCCTTCTTCGAGCCGGGGGTATTCGGCTGGCCCGACCACGCCTGCCGGGGCTGTTCCATGGTGGCCGACCAGGTCGCCCACCTCGCCCATCTGAATGCCCGTGACACCACCCTCGTCTTTGTCTCGCGCGCGCCTCAGCCCGACATCGCGCGGCTGAAGGCGCGGATGGGCTGGGAGATGCCGTGGTTCACCCTCACGGACAGCTTCGACGCCGACTTCGACGTGGACGAATGGCACGGCACCAACGTGTTCTACCGCGACGGCGACCGCGTGTTCCGCAGCTACTTTCTCAACAACCGCGGCGACGAGCAAATGGGGGGCACCTGGAACTACCTCGACATCACGCCGCTGGGCCGGCAGGAGACCTGGGAGGATGCACCCGAGGGCTATCCTCAGACTCCGGCCTACAAGTGGTGGAACTGGCACGACAGCTATGCCGCAGGCGCGGCGCCCGACAAGGAATGGGTCGAGGTGTCGGACGCCGGAGAGGCGGCGTTCCGGAACCAGCACCGTTAGTAATGCAACGGTTAGGCGCTTCACTCCAGCTGTTTATAGACTTCCTCGGACACGCGCAGCAGTTCCGCGCGGTCCGCCGCGCCTGACAGGGCATAGCCGAAGTGCTCGTCCACCCAATAGAAGACATTCACGGGCCCGTCCCGGGTGAACTGAAAAGCGGTCTTCTTGCCGGCGGCTTCGCGCGTCACATACAGTGTCAGGCGTTGGCCGGCGGCAGCGGCATACATGAACTGGGCCACCGGTCCGGCGCCGCCGGGCAGCAAACGGCCCCCCACCAGTTCGTATCCGACCATGCCGAGCTTGGGCGGCTTGACCGCCGCGCCCAGGCGCTTGCTAAGCCAGGTGGCCAGCGCCTGTTCCTGATCGGCGCCGATCTCCACGGGCCGGCGCGCGTCCGGCGCGTACACCAGATGGGCAATGGCCGCGCGCTGATAAAAGGTATCGCCGGCCGGGGCGATCGGCAGCGAGGACGGCGCGGACGAGGTGACGAGCACCGCGGGCCGGGCGCTGGCCGCGCCGCGCGCGAACCATCCGGCGCTGGCGCCTATGGCGGCGATCGCGACACCTGCCGCCAGGCGGCGCCACGGCTGTCCGCGCGCCGCCGGCGGGATGGCCAGGCGCAAGGGTATGGATTCTTCCCATATCGGCTGCAAAGCGCGCTGCAGCGCCCGGCGTTGGCTGCGCCAGTTTTCCACGCGCTGCCGTTCGTCGGGATGCCCGGACAGGAAGGCTTCTATTTCTACGCGGCGGGCCTGCGGCAGTTGCCCGTCCACATAGGCATGCAAGTCGGCTTCTGTGGCGGGAACCGGCATCGCGGGGGCGGTAGAGGGAGTCTTTTTCATGTCATTTCACACTGCGCATGCCCGTCGCGGGCCTGCGCTGTTCCATCCGCGCGCTCAACTGCTCACGGGCGCGCGACAGCCGCGACATGATAGTCCCGACCGCCACCCCCATGACACAGGCGGCTTGCGCGTAGCTCATTTCCTCGACGCTGACCAGAAGAATCACCGCCCGCAGATCCGGCGGCAGCTGCTGCAGCAGGCGGTCAAGGTCGCGCACTTCCAGATTGTCGGTCTGCGTGGCCCGCACCGGCACTGTGGGCGCGTCGTCGCCGTAGGGCACTTCGTAGCGGTCGCGCGCGCTGCGCACCTGGTCGATAAACAGGTTGTGCATGATGCCGAACATCCATGCGCGCAGTTCGCCGCGCCTGCGCCACAGCGGGAACCGGCTCCACGCGCGTTCCAGCGTGTCCTGCACCAGGTCGTCGGCGCGCTGCGCATCGCCGGTCAGGCCGCGCGCATAGCGGCGCAGGCCGGGAATGCACGCGACGACCTCGGCTTCTTTTTGCGCCCGCATGGGCACGGCAGGCTAGCGGCGATCAGGGTTTGACAACGTGCCACACGTCCTTGAAGTTGTCGCCCGACTTGTCGCCCTTCTTCGTGTCTTTGGCAAAAAGGTAGACCGGCTTGCCCTTGTACGCCCACTGCTTGCTGGCGTCATCGCGCGTGATAATGGTCAGGTCCCCTTGCGGCTTGGCGTCGGGCTCGGCGAGCACCGGCGGCCAGGCTTTCGCGCAGCCATCGTTGCATGCGCTTTTTCCGCTATTGGGAACGTCTTTGTCGAAGGTGTAGACCGTCATGCCCTGGGCGTCGACGAGAATGCCGTCCGCGGTTTTAAGCGCCATGTCGGCGGACTGCGCCGGCATGGAAAACAGGGCTGCGGCGCAAAGGGCCAGTGCGGCCGGAAAGGTGGTTTTCATGATGGGTAGCCTCTTGGTTGGTTGGAACTACAGCCTACAGACGTTCGGACCGGGCGGAATATTCCGCCTTGAATGACTTAAACACAGAAATCCCGCCTTTTCAAGGCCGATACACGGCCGAGGCGGCGGGTATGATGCAATAAGGCCAGCCTCCGGAGCACCGCCATATGACATGCGACCCTGCAAGACCGCTAGTATTGACCGTGGGACACTCCACGCGCCCCATCGAGGAATTCGTGGCGCTGCTGGCCGCGCACGGCGTCACGCGGCTTCTCGACGTGCGCACCGTTGCGCGTTCCCGCCACAATCCGCAGTTCAATATGGACGAGCTGCCCAGGTCATTGGCAGCGGCGGGCATAGGCTACGAGCATGTGGCCGGGCTGGGCGGCTTTCGCCGCGCGCGCCCCGATTCGGTGAACAAGGGGTGGCGCAATACGTCGTTCCGCGGCTATGCCGACTATATGCAAACGCCGGAATTCGCCCGGAGCCTGGACTGGCTGCTCGAGCGTGCCGGGGACGAACGGCTGGCGCTGATGTGCGCGGAGGCCGTGCCATGGCGCTGCCACCGCTCGCTTATCGCCGATGCCTTGCTGGTGCATGGCGTATGCGTCAAGGAAATCGTCAGCCCGGCGAAGCTGCAGGAGCATAAGCTGACGCCGTTTGCGAAGGTGGACGGAATGGCGATCACTTATCCCGTGGAAAAATGAATCGCAACGACTTGGCCGCCATGAAACTTTTTCGTCCATCCTTTTCGCTGATAACGCTGCAGGTTTTCGTCGCCGTCGCGCGCCTGGGCAGTTTCACGCGCGCGGCGGAGTCCGTTCATCTCACGCAAAGCGCGGTAAGCAAGCAGGTTGCCTTATTGGAAGCCCATTTGGGCGTCTCGCTTTTTATCCGCGCCGGCGGGGTGAGCCTGACCGGCGCGGGACGGGAGTTCCTCGAGGCAGTGGAACCGGCGCTGGACCGGATCGCCCGCGCCGCTGAACGCATAGGGCGTGCGGAAGCGGAGCAGGCTGTGGTGAGCCTGCTGGCGCCACCGGCGGTATTGCAATATTGGCTGATTTCGCTGCTGCCGCAGTTTGTCCGCGAACATTCGGGCATCGACCTGCGTTTGACGCCACGTTTGCTCAACGCGTCTTCGCCGCGCCTGGATCTGGATGCCGAGATCCGTTTTGGTTCCGGCGGCTGGCAAGGCGCGCGGGCGCGCTATTTGTTCGGACGCGAAATGTGCGTCGTGGCAAGCCCGAAGCTGCTGGCCCGCCGCCCATTGCATGCGCCGGACGACTTGGCAGGCCAGTTGCTGATGAGCCATGTGCTCTATCCCACGGCATGGTCGGAATGGCGCAACGCCATGGGAGCGAGCATCGAGCTGGATGCCAACAGACAGCAGTACGACCATTATTCCTTGATGATCGAAGCGCTGCAGGCCGAGCTGGGCATAGGCCTGGTGCCCCGGCTGCTGGTGCGCAAGTTCCTGGCAAGCGGCGAGCTGGTCGCGCCCTTCGATGAGGTGATGGTGGGCAGCAGCGGCTATTATCTGGTATTGCGCGATGCCGCCACCAACCCTGTGGCCTTGCGCACAGTCGGCGACTGGATCAAGGCGCAGGCCGACGAAATGGCTGCCGAATGGCTGCGCGGCGCCAGACGGACGGTTAGATACTCAGAGAATCGAAAGTAGTTCGCGGCACGCCTGCTGCACATAGGCATAGGCCCTGGGGCTGGCCGTGAGCATGCGCGCGAAGCCATGGATCATGCCCGTGGCGCGGGTATACGACACGGGCACGCCGGCGTCGCGCAGGCTCTGCGCGAACCCTTCGCCCTCATCGCGCAGTATGTCGTGTTCCGCCGTCATGATGACGGACGGCGGCAATTCCGCCATCCGTTTCCAGGCCAGTGGAAAGAGCAGCGCATCTTCGGCATCGGCATTTTCGCCGCCCGAAAATGTCCGCCAATAGTGCCGCATGGCTTCGGCGGTCAACCCTGGGCCGTTGCGGAACTCCCGCAGGCTGCCGGTTTTTGCATCGGGCGTCAGCGGCGGATAGAACAGCAGCATGCGATCGAATGCGGGGCTTGCGTCGCGCAAGGCCCGCATGACGCAGCCTAAGGCCAGGTGCGCACCGGCGCTGTCGCCGCCGATGGCCATGGGCATATCGTCCGAACAGCCGAGTATCTTCGCGTGCCGGCGCAGCCAGCGGGCGGCGGCCCAGCAATCTTCGTGGGCCGCGGGATGAGGGTTCTCGGGGGCGCGGCGGTAGTGAACGCTGGCCACCATATAGCCGGTCAGCGCCGCCAGATGTCCGCACAGCAGATCGTGGGTGGCCAGGCTGCCCGTCATCCATCCTCCTCCGTGGAAATAGAGCAACAGCCTGGACGGCGCGGCCGATAAGCCCCATTTGCCGTACAGCCTCAAGGGAATTTCGCGCCCCGCGGCGGCAATAAAGCAATCGCGGCGTTCGATGTCTTGCGCTGCCCGTTGTGGTAGGGACAGCGCGCCCAATTCGCTCACCAGGCGCCTGTGATCCGCATCGGCAAGCGCCAGGCCGGCGCAAAGTTTTTCTGCCTGAGCGACAAAGCGCAGCTGTTCAAGCAAATCGCCGTCGATTTCAGCGAGGGGCGGCATGTTACCGGTCAACGCTGATATTCCTGGTTCTTACGACTTCGGCCCATTTTTCGGTCTCGCTGGCGACGAAGCGGCCAAACTCCCGGGTTGTCGGCCCGCCGACCGCGACTCCGTCGCGCATGAAGCGTTCACGCAGATCCCGGGCTTGCAAGGCTTGCGTCAATGCCGCCGCCATGCGCTCGACGGCCGCCTCGGGCACGCCGGCGGGCGCGAACAGCCCGAACCAGTTGACTACCTCGAAATCCGCGGCGCCGCTTTCGGCGACGGTCGGCACATCCGGCATGGCCGGATTGCGCGCGGCGCTGGTTATGGCGATCGCTTTATAGCGGCCTGCACGCAGGACCGGCAAGGCGGAACTGGGATTCTCGAATATTCCGGTGACCCGGCCGCCGACGACGTCGCTGGTGTGGGCCGAGCCGCCTTTGTAAGGCACATGGGTGATGGGGGCGCCCATGGCCGCGCTGAGCAGTTCCATGGACATATGGCTGAGGGTGCCGTTGCCTCCGGAGGCCAGGGTGATGGTTTCCCCGTTCTTTGCCGCGGCGATCAGTTCGCCGAGATTGGCATATGGCTGCTGGATGCCGGTAACCAATAGCAGCGGATTGGATACGACCAGGCCGACCGGAATGAAATCGCTTGCCGTGTCGTAAGGCAGCTTGTCGAACAGGGCATTGTTGACGGCGAATCCGCCGCCGCCCAGCAGCAGGATATGGCTGTCGCCGCTCATACGCGCCACGTATTCCGTGCCGATCCGCGTATCGGCGCCGGGCTTGTTTTCCACGACAAATGGCTGGCCGGTGTTTTCGGCCATTTTCTGCGCGATCGAACGGGCGGAAATATCGGCGATGCCGCCGGGGCCATAGGGAACGATGATCCGTACCTGGCGGGTCGGCCAGCTGGCTTCCTGCGCCGCGCGGGCCTGGGGCGCCAGCAGGCCGGCGAGCGCCAGGACGACTGGAATGGCCGTTTTGGAGAGGCATTGACGCAGCCTGTGGGGACGGCGCGCCGGCTCGAGCAAGTTATCCATGGTTGTCTCCTCTTGTTGTGGGAGAGGGCAGTGTAGTATGGCGGGAAAGCGCCGGCGGTGAAGAATTCTCATGGGCATTCCGCGCTGGAATGCGCTATGCCGCGCCAAGGAAAGCGCCTCGATGGCGCAGCATATCGCCGCCGCGCAAGCACACTACCCGCGCATCCTGTCCGGGGCGGAGGGCCATTCTTCCTGATATATTGACCCCTCGACTTCGATACCCGCTAAAAATATTCCGGAGACCAGCCGCATGCTGAAAGTTTATGCCATTGACGGGATCATTCCCGTCGTCGACCCCAGCGCCTATGTGCATCCGACCGCGGTGCTGGTGGGCGACGTCATCGTCGGGCCCGGCGTGTATATCGGGCCCCTGGCCAGCTTGCGCGGCGATTTCGGACGCATCGTCCTCAAGGCGGGCTCGAACGTCCAGGACACCTGTGTCATCCATGGCGTGGGCGAAAACGATACGGTGGTCGAGGCCGACGGGCATATAGGGCATGGGGCTGTGCTGCATGGCTGCACCATAGAACGCAATGCCATGGTGGGCATGAACGCCGTCGTCATGGACCAGGCCGTCATCGGGCATTCCAGCATTGTCGCGGCCATGGCTTTCGTCAAGATAGGCCTGGCGGTTCCGCCGCGCAGCCTGGTGGTGGGCGCCCCGGCGCGCGTGCTGCGCGAATTGAGCGATGCCGAAATAGCGCGCAAGTCCTTCGGTACGCGGCAGTACCAGTTGCTGACCCGCCGCTGCCTGCAGACCATGCAGGCGGTGGACCCGCTGGCCGCCGAAGAACCAGGCCGCGCCCGCCTCACCGCGGATCTTGTGAATCCGTCGCAAGCTTGACAGGGGCGCGGCGGGCCGGCGGCGCCTGCTTATCTTGGCAGCCTGTCAGCACCGGTTTATCTGTCTATCAGTAGCGGTCGAAAATATCGCCATTCAGCAAAATGGAGCGATCGATGTTGTGGATGTCGGTGTGGCCGCAAAACCCCATGGTGATGTCCAGTTCGTTGGCAATGACCTGGAGGCAGCGCGACACGCCGGCTTCGCCCATGGCGCCCAGCGAATACAGGAATGGGCGGCCTATCATGGTGCCTTTGGCGCCCAGCGCTATGGCCTTGAGCACGTCCTGGCCGGAGCGGATGCCGCCGTCCATCCACACTTCGATTTCCTTGCCCACGGCATGGGCGATGTTGGGCAGGGCGGAAATCGAGGAGGGGGCGCCGTCCAGCTGGCGCCCGCCATGGTTGGATACGATCAGGGCGTCGGCGCCGCTTTCGACCGCCAGGCGCGCGTCCTCGGCGTCCATGATGCCCTTGAGTATCAGCTTGCCGCCCCAGCGTTTCTTGATCCATTCGATATCTTTCCAGCTCAGGGCGGGGTCGAACTGTTCGGCGGTCCACGAAGACAGGGAGGACAGATCGCCCACGCCTTTGGCATGGCCCACGATATTGCCGAAGGTCCGGCGCTTGGTGCCCAGCATGCTCATGCACCAGCGCGGCTTGGTCACCAGGTTGACCAGGTTGGCCAGCGTCGGACGCGGCGGCGTGGACAAACCGTTCTTGATGTCTTTGTGGCGCTGGCCCAGCACTTGCAGGTCCAGCGTCAGCACCAGGGCCGAACAATTGGCCGCTTTGGCGCGGTCGATCAGGCGCTCGATGAAGTCGCGGTCGCGCATCACATAGAGCTGGAACCAGAAGGGCTTGTGCGTATGGGCCGCGACGTCCTCGATCGAGCAGATGCTCATGGTCGACAGCGTAAACGGAATGCCGAATTTCTCGGCTGCCCTGGCGCCGAGGATCTCGCCGTCCGCGTGCTGCATGCCGGTCAGGCCCGTAGGCGCGATGGCCACGGGCATGGCGACGTCTATGCCTATCATCGAACTGCGGTAAGTGCGCTTTTCGATGTCGACGGCGACCCGCTGGCGGAATTTCAGTTTATGGAAATCACTTTCGTTCGAGCGATACGTGCCTTCGGTCCAGGAACCGGAATCTGCATAGTCATAAAACATCCTGGGCACCCGGCGCTCGGCCAGCCGGCGGAAATCTTCCACGCAGGTAATTTGGGATGGGGTGGACAAGAAACATCTCCTTGATTATTGGTATGGCGCCGGGCGGATCCGGCCTTTTTTTGCGAATAACGCATCTTAACCAAAATTTTCCCGCCGATGACGGGCTTGCGGTATGCGCCGCGCCGTGATGAAGCATGGCGCGCCCGGCGCTTTTGTCATGTTATATGAAGGTGTTCGACCTCGTTGGCATAGACCATGAGCGCCTTGCGGCCATTCCACCACAGCACGCGCGCCACTTTGGCGCGGCAGGCGATTTCGAGCGCCTGGGCCGGGTCGCTTTCAATGAAGTGGGTGTGGCAGCGGGCCAGGAGGGCCTGCGCTTTATGCTCGGCGGTCTGGTCGGCGGCGTGGCGCGCTTCGTCGCGCATGACCAGGGGGCCGTGAAAGCCATGCTGATCCAGCCAGGTTTGCGTGCGCCGGCGATCCTGCTCGGGGCGGCCCGTAATGATGGTGACGCGGCTCAAATCGACTTGGGGCAGGACTTCATTGGGCCGCAGCAGGTCGCGGCGGGCCAGGGTTTCATGCAGCGCCCGGGCGTACTGCTCTTCCGGCAGGTCCATGAGCAGCACGCCATCCAGGTCTATCGCCCATGAGGCATATTCGTGTTCGGGCCGGTTCGGGCGGTTCAAGGTGGCGTCGAACGCCGGCGTGATGGACTCCCTTTCCCAGGGAAACCAGGCCCTGAAGCCTGCCGGGATGGCGATGCCGTAATCCGGCTTGACGCGCGACTCCGCATCGTAGGCCAGGGTGAAAACGCTGAGCTCATGCCCCAGGCCGCGCAGGAAGCCCATGCTGTCCGACAGGGTGGTGCCGCGCCCGGCCACGTCTTCGGCCAGGAGTATCCGGCACGGCCTGGCAGGGCGGCCGACCGTATGCCAGGATACGGTCCGATCCGGCCTTGAATAGGCCAGCGCATACAGGGGCAGGCTCAGGCTGGTGGAGGCCATCACCCCGGGCACCAGGCCGCCGCGGGCAATGGCCACCACGGCGTCGAAATCCATCTGCCGCCAGTCGGGAACGAAACCCGAAATGACACTTTCGATGCGGGAATAATCATAAGAAAAGGCGGCGCGGGCGGTGCTCATGCGTGGTTCCTGTATTGGCCGCGCGCTGCCGCGGCTGGGCGCGCCGCGCGCAAGGACTCGTTGCGGCAATGGGTGGCACTCCATTTTACGCAGGGCGCGCCGGCTGGCAAGACATGCCAAATAATCTATGTTATAGTTACGCCTCTTTCGCAGCGGCTGTAGCTCAGTTGGATAGAGTACTTGGCTACGAACCAAGGGGTCGTGGGTTCGAATCCTGCCAGCCGCGCCAGATTTAGGGCCTCCCGCAAGGGAGGCCCTACCTGTTTGCACTATTGATTTAAGTGTGAATGGCGGACTGCGGTTGTAGCTTGATGCCCAGCGCGCGCATCACTTTGAGGATGGTTCCGAAGCTTGGATTGCCTTCGCCGGAAAGCGCTTTGTAAAGACTTTCCCGGCCAAGGCCTGTCTCCTTGGCAAGCTGTGTCATTCCCTTGGCGCGAGCAATGTCACCCAGCGCGGCAGCAATTAGCGCCGCATCATCGCCCGCTTCGTCCATGCTTATTTCGCCCTGCATTTGCGGGGCATTTTTACTCTTTTGCGTTTCTGCGGGCTTGGCCAAGTGGTACGCCATGCGTATTGCCAGCCGCAACGGCTTTCAGGGGCGTGCTATAAGAATGGCTATAGCAACTCTGCAGGTCCAGGGAAAATGTCCATTCGAGTATTGAGCCGTTGCGGCTTGTCGCTGTTTCTTGCCGCGCTGGTTTCTGGCTGCTCTTTGATCGGCCTCGGGGATTCGGGCCGCAGCAATGAGTGCAAGTGGAACCGCAGCAGCTGCATGTATGAGGGGCGGTATGAGCCGGGTGAAGAGGGCTATGCCGAACAGGAAGCGAAAGACCTGAATCGGGCCGCATCCGAAAGGCTGCGCCGCAGCTCTGGCAGGTGACCGCGCGCCGGGTTCGAGTCCCGGCATTTCCGTCAACAGCCCCGCCTGCCGCACGATCGGCGGGCTATTCTTTTTCCGGAGCAAAAAAAGGGCCGGCCAGCGTACCGCGCGGCGCTATTGTTCGGGCCGCCTGACCGGCCGTTGCGCCGCGTCGCCTACTATCAGGCGTTGTACCGGTCGCGCGGCTGCGCCGGCTCGTAGTATCCCGATCCAAACAGCATGACGAGCAAAAAGCAGCCAGTTCCCCGCAGAAGACGTTCAACTACCCAATCGAGATCAAGGAAGGCGCCCGCCGCCCGACTCCGGCGTTTACTGAAGGCGTTCTGCGCCTCCGCCATCACCGCATTCAGCGTTGCCAGCTGCGCCCTGAACCCACAGTGGCGCGACGGAATTTCGCTCGACCCCCTGCTGGCGCAGATCGGGCTGCCCGGCCAGGAGCAGGCGGCCCCGCAGGCGGTATCGCCGGGCGAACTGGTTCAGACCGACTTCGCCGGGTGCCGGCAGTTTTTCCCTGGAGGACAGCCTCCGGCAGTTCCTGCCGCGCCAGCGTTGCGCGAGATATGCTTCTCGTCCTTCGCCATCCTGCACAGCGGCCGGACAAAAACGCCTGTGTTTGCCGTTCAGCGGCTGAACCGTCGAATGCTGGTCCAGGACCTGGGGGTTCAGAGGACGGACAGGTTCTATGCAGAGGCCCGGGTGCCGCAAGCCGAACGCGCGGAATTGGCCGATTACCGGGGCTCCGGATATTCGCGTGGGCATATGGCGCCGGCGGGCGATATGCGCAGCTCCGAGGCGATGGCGCAAAGCTTCTCGCTGGCCAACATGGTTCCGCAGAACCAGGCGCAGAATGCCGGCGCCTGGAGCCGCATTGAGCAGGACACGCGCAAGTATGTGATGCGCGCCGCGGCTGACGTCTATATCTTCACCGGGCCTGTTTATGATGCCCGGCCGGAGGTGATTGGGGCGGGCAGGGTGGCGGTCCCGAGCTATCTGTACAAGGTGGTCTATGATGCGGCGACGAGACGGTCGTGGGTGCACTGGCAGGAGAACAGCGCGAACACCAAGGCCGGGCCGCCGATCGGCTACGACGAGTTTGTTCGGCGCACTGGGTTGCAGCTATTGCCGATAGCCAGGCATTGATCAGCTGGCGAGCATCGCGGGCAGGCCGGCTTGCTCAAGTGTGCGAACAAGGAAATGTGTGCCATGCTTGCAAGCGACACGGTTCACATTTATAGCTAAATAGCTAAATTCCATTTGTGTCCACCGGATCCTCGCCAGCTTATGAATATCTCCAACCTTGAACACATCTTTTACGCGCTGCTGATTCAGGCGGCGGTATGGCTGCCGACCCGCAGTTGGTGGCTGGGGGCCGCGCTGGCCATAGGCTTGTTCATGGGGCGCGAACATGCCCAGCGCGAGTACAACAACGGCGGCCCGTCGAAACTCACTCCATGGGAGGCGTTCGATGTCTGGAACTGGAGCCTGGATGCCCAGCTCGATCTGGTTCTGCCTGTGGCGGCTGTAGTGCTTGTCGCCTGGCTTGCCGGCCATGTGTCGCGATGACGGGCAAGAGGCCCAAGGGCTTTTTATCACTCGCCGTGAGCGGGCATTTTTACCTTCACCATGGAAGGCCGATGATTGAAATGAAAAACATAGACGCGCTGGCCGTGAAGCTGGCCGAGTCGCCAGAGCGCTGGTACCGCGTCATCCATATTTATCGAAATTACCCGTTTATTCATCAATTTAGGTAAACTCCACCTAAACAGATAAATCGTCAATTGGAGTGATCATGGATCCGCGAGATAATCCGTTCGTACCAGGCGCCGGTACTCCCCCGCCGGAGCTGGCTGGCCGTCATGATGTGTTGGAACGTGCAGAAATCGCGCTCACTCGCATTCAACGCGGCAGACCTTCAAAAAGCCTTATCGTAGTGGGTCTGCGAGGAGTTGGGAAAACGGTGTTGTTGGTTCGTTTTCAAGACCAAGCCGAACGGCAAGGATATCAAGCGACGTTGATTGAGGCGCATGAAGGGAAAAGCCTTCCTGAGCTTTTAATACCTCCCTTACGGAAAATGCTCTATTCCTTGAGTGTTACCGCTGCCGCAGGAGAGAAGGGCAGGAAGGCCCTTAGAGCGCTGCGCAGCTTTATCGGGACGGTGAAAGTTTCATATGGTGATTTCGAACTAGGTATCGAGCCCGAGAAGGGTGTGGCCGACAGTGGAGACTTGGAAGTCGATCTGGGGGATTTGTTCGTTGCCGTAGGAGAAGCGGCAGCCGAGCGCGCCACCGCTGTCGCATTATGCATAGATGAAATGCAATATCTCTCCAGCAAGGAGTTCAGCGCGCTAATTATGGCGGTTCATAAGGTGTCACAGCGCAACTTGCCGCTAGTCATCGTTGGAGCAGGCTTGCCGCAAATTCTTGGCTTGGCGGGACAATCTAAATCATACGCTGAGCGATTATTTGATTATCCCAGCGTGGGGGCGCTTAGTAGTGAGGACGCTAAAGCGGCCCTGGTCGCTCCAGCGGCGGCAACGGGAGTGGAGTTTGCTTCCGCTGCACTCGATAAGATCGTGTCATTGACCAAGGGCTATCCATATTTTCTTCAGCAATGGGGTTATGAGGTCTGGAATATCGCGGCGGAATCGCCTATTAGTTTATTGGATGTAGAGGTCGCGACAAACGCCGCGATTCGCGCTTTGGACGAGAGTTTTTTCAGGGTTCGATTCGACCGGTGCACGCCTTCGGAAAAACGTTACATGCGTGCCCTCGCTCAACTTGGAGAAGGGTCGAAGCGTTCTGGAGATGTAGCGGAGGCCTTAAACGTCAAAGTCACCAGCATTGGCCCAACGAGATCCAAACTCATTCTCAAAGGAATGATATACAGCCCCCAGCATGGTGAAACGGCTTTTACTGTCCCATTATTTGACGAATATATGCGGCGCGTCATGCCGGGGGAAGACTGGCGCCATGTGTAGTTTCTGAAACCCTTCAGAAGCCCAACTCCCCAGGCACGTTCCATGTCTGTACTATTCGCAGGTTTTTGCCCTAAGCCGTAAGGCCGGTGGCTGCGCGCATTCGCCTTGACTAGACTTTGCTGACGCGAGCCGGTGTTTCATGCCGGGAATCGAAGATCGCCATGGCGATCCCGCCTGTATCCGCTGGCTTGCGACCGGTTATCGGAGGGGAGGTCGGTATGCGGTTGGTCCTAGTTGCTATGGTATGCGCCACCCTGCCGCTTCCCCTGGCGGGCCATGCCGCGTCCACCCAGGCCGAACTCGCGAAAATGCTCAAGGAGCAGCAGCGCGCCTTGCTGCAGGAACAGGCCCAGGCCCTCCGGGACGCCAGGAACGAGGCGGCGCGGGTTCAGCGCGAGCAGCAGCAGGAGAAGGCCCGGGCGGACCGGGAGGCCAGGCAGCGGGAGGCCCAGATCAAGCGGGATGCCCAGCAAAAAGAAGCCCAGATCAAGCGGGCGGACCAGCAAAAGGAAGCCCAGGCCAAGCGGGCGGCCGAGCAACAGGCGAACCGGGAGCTGCAGGCCCAGCGCCAAAAGGAGCACCAGGCGCGCCAGGCCGCGCTGGCGCAGCGGCGCATCGACGAACGGCGCAAGGCCTGCGAGCCCGCCGAAGCCTGGCTGGAAGATGGGCCGGTGGCCTCCGTCCTGGGCGCCGACGGCCGCGTGTCGGCCGCCGCCCAGGAAGCCGCGGCCGTCGCTTTGCTGTCGCATGGCCGCTTCGAGAGGGCGTTCGGGCGGACTTACGAGAGCATGACGCAAGAGGAGATTTTTGCGCTCGGCCGGCAAGTGGGATCGTGCTTCGGCCAGCCGGACGGCCCATTGGTCCGCCTTTCCCTGGCGCAAAAAATGGCGGCGAGCGCCGCGCTGAACGGATATAGACAACAGCTTTACCTGCAGGGGCTGGAACGGGTGCGCGCGGCGCAGGAAACCCTGGGCAGCGTTGCGCAGCAACTGGATGCGCTCGCGCCGGACAAGGCCGGCTACGACAAACTGGGCCAACTGGAATCCAGGGGCCTGGCGCTCTTGTCGCTGGGGTCGGCTCCGGCCGTCGAGCGCTTCAAGGAGGCGCTTGCCGGGGCGGACGCGCGGGTGGCCCTGCCCGTGGAGCAGGAGCTGGTACGCCAGGCCATAAGCGCAGCGGACGGCGTACAAGGGCTGCTGGCGCTGGATGCGCTGCGCGCCAGCATGTACAGGCAGCCTTCCCTCGCGGGGGCCGCCCCCGGAGCCAAGGCGGCACGGCATGCCCACGCCGAGGCCATTACTGTGCGGATCGACGAGCTCGCCGCCGGGATAGCGGATATCGAGCGGCAGCGCATCGATGCGCTGGGCAGTGGTCTGACCGGCCTGGAGCGCGGATTGCAATGGCAGGCCGACTACAAGGCGCGCCTGGCGCACTTGTCGGGACGGGTCAAGGCGCTGGCCGATTTGCCGCGCTATTTCCGGGAAAGGCGCCTGGCCCTGCTGGAGGCTGGCGGCCCGGCGCTGGCGCGAGCCGTGGCGGACAGCAAGGACGAACAGGATTTGCAGGCCCTCCAGGCCAGGTATCTGCTGGCCGGCGACGAAACCACGGTGCCCGGGACGCGGATATTGACCGCTGTGGCCGACCAGCGCCGCGAGCTCGAGAAGCGGGCGGCGCTGGGGCGGCGCCCGCAGGAGGACAGGGCGGAGCTGGCATCGGGCGGTCCGGCGCCAGCATCCCTGGCGGCCGGCGCTCCTGCCGGGGATGCCGTTGCTCCAGGTACTTCCGGTGCTTCCGGTGCTTCCGGTGCTTCCGGTGCTTCCGGTGCTTCCAGTGCTTCCAGTGCTTCCAGTGCTTCCAGTGCTTCCGGCGCTGGCGTTTCATCGCCCGGCGAGCCGTCCGAGGAAACGATGTATGACTTGATACGGACGGTGCTGGATCAGGGGGCGCGCAAGCAGGCCGAGATGCTGTCGCAGTGCCAGGGCGATGGCCTGCGTCCCGGCGACCCGGCGATGAATTATGTGTGCGCGATTGTGCTGCTAGGCAAAGGCATACAGAGCGGCACTCTCGCGCCCGACAAGCCCGCCAGGATACTGAAGTTTGAAAAGCTGGGGTGCGCGCCGGCGATGGGCAAGGCCGGCTACATCTGCGACTATGAGCTGGCGGTGGAGAAGAACCTGAATCCCGCTTTGGTCGGCCCGCAGGCAAAGCGGCTGCTGGAAGGCCCCTCGGCCAAGCAGGCCCGCTTCCTGCAAGGGCGCGACGGATGGCGGATTTTCTATACGGAAGACGCCGTGCGGTAGAGGCTAGCGCGCATCGCTGGCGCGGCTGATTCCGGCGCGGCTATTTTTTCGAAACGTAGCGATTGCCCTCTATATAGAAGCGCAGCAGCTTGCCGGCCCATTCGCCGGCGTAGTCCACGCCGATCCGGGGGCGCTGCACGATATGCATGGCTTCCTGCATCGGCGGCTGAGCGATATGGAAATCATCGCTGCACAAGTCGTGGCCGTAGTGGCTGCGGTCCACGCCCATTGCCTTGCACAGCCGCCCCGGCCCTTTGGTGTTGTCGGCCAAGTTGGCGACGGGCTCCAGGGCGCGCAACAACACCGCGGCGCCCGTGCCGTCGGGCTCGGTGACGACATTCATGCAGTGATGCATGCCGTAGATCAGGTACACATAGGCGTAGCCCGGCGGGCCGTACATGACCTGGGTGCGCGATGTGATGCCTTTCGAGCTATGGGCCGCCAGGTCATGCGGGCCCAGATAGGCCTCGACTTCGACGATTTTCCCAATGCGTTCGGTATCGCCGACCTTGTGCACCAGCAGCTTGCCCAGCAATTCATGCGCCACCAGTGTGGTATCCCTGCTATAAAACTCTCGGTTCAGTATTTGCATGCGTAATAATTTCTTGACTATGGGCTGGCCTAAGCGTAGCATTAGCCGTTAGATTTTCAAGTTCGTTGAAGTTAGTACAAGTGAAGTACCAGGAAACAGTACTTTTTTGCTCAAATCTCTACACCTTGACAGTCTTCTATAGAGCATATCGCTCGTCTTTTTAGGGATTGCAAAAAAATGCAAACAGAAACTGGTATTGTAAAGTGGTTCAACAACGAAAAGGGCTTTGGTTTCATCAAGCCTGAATCGGGTGGCAAGGACTTGTTCGCGCACCACACCGACATCATCGGCACCGGCTTCAAGTCGCTCGAAGAAAACCAACGCGTTTCTTTCGTAGCCGCCGAAGGCCAAAAAGGCCCCCAAGCCAAATCGATCCAAGCTATCTAAACACAGCTTGCCAGATTGAAAAAAACCCGCCGCGAGGCGGGTTTTTTGCTGCCGGGGCGCCTTTTTCATCGGATATACGCCGTCAGCCGGCGCAGGAGCTTTTCTTTTTGCTCCCACGGCAGGAACGATGCCTCGATGCTGTTGCGCGCCAGGGCGGCCAGTTCTTGCCGGCTCAGGCCCAGGGCCTGCGCGCAGGCGATGTAGTTGTCGGCCACATAGCCGCCGAAATAGGCGGGGTCGTCCGAATTGACCGTGACCATCACGCCGCCGCGCAACAGGCGCGCCAGGTTGTGGTCCCGCAAATCCCGCAGCACGCGAAGCTTGAGGTTCGACAACGGGCATACCGTCAAGGGAATCTGCGCGTCGACCAGGCGCTGCAATAGCGCCGGGTCTTCCTCGCTGCGCACGCCATGGTCTATGCGTTCCACCTGCAGCAGGTCCAGCGCATCGCGCACGTAAGCGGCCGGGCCTTCCTCGCCCGCATGGGCCACCAGGCGGAAGCCCAGCGCTTTGCAATGGGCGAAAACGCGCGCGAATTTTTCCGGCGGGTTGCCGCGCTCGGCCGAATCCAGCCCTATGCCTATCCAGAGATCCCCGTATTGTTCGCGCAGGGGCAGCGCCGCCGCCAGGGTGGCAAAGGCCTGCTCTTCGGATAAATGGCGCAGGAAGCTCAATATCAGGTAGCCGCTGACGCCCGTGGATGCCTGCGCCTCGCGCAGGGCGCGGGCGATGCCGGCGAACACGGTTTCAATGGCTACGCCGCGCCCGGTATGCGTCTGCGGGTCGAACATGATTTCCGCGTGCGCCACGCCATCGGCCTGGGCGCGGCGCATATAAGCCATGGTCATGTCGTAGAAATCGCGCTCGGTGATCAGCACTCTTGCGCCCGCGTAATATAAATCCAGGAAGGATTGCAGGTCGCCGAATGCATAGGCGGCGCGCAAGGCCTCGACCGTGGCATAGGGCAGCGCAATGCCATTGCGCCGCGCCAGTTCGAACAGCAGCTCCGGTTCCAGCGAACCTTCGATATGGAGGTGCAGCTCGGCTTTGGGCAGGCCGAGCACGAAGGCGCGCAGGTCGGCGTCCGGCCCGGAAGAGGGCGGAGCGGCCGTTTCAGGAGAATTGCTTGGCATGGATATAGTTGAAAGCGCTTTTTATGTCATCTTGCAGCGCCTGCCTGGCCCCTGATGGATTGCTTTCCCGCAGGGCGTCTATCATCTTCTGGTGATGTTCGACGGCTATCTTTTTTTCCGTTCTTTCCGACCCGCCGCGCAGGTCGTAGTTCAGGACAGGCCCTATTCTAAGCCATAGCGTTTCGATGATCTTCATCAGCATGGGCATCGCCGCCGCCTCGTAGATCGAAAAATGCAGTTCCTTGTTGAGCAGCACGACCGGCGCCTTGTCGCCGCCGGGAGCGTCCATGGCCCGGGCCAGGTCCGCGTTCAGGGCCTCGAGCGACTCGATCAGCGCGTCCGTGGCCTTGCGCGCCGCCTGTTCCACTGCGTAGCCTTCTATCTGCAGGCGGATATCGGTAATTTCCTTGAATTGGTCCGCCGTCATTTTCGGCACCCTGACCGAGCGGTTGGGCGCGACTTCCAGCGCCTGGTCGGCCACCAGCTGGTATACGGCTTCCCGCACCGGCATCACGCTCACCCCCAGCGCCTCGGCGGTGGAGCGCAGGGAAAGCTGTTCGCCCGGCATGAGCTTTCCGCTGAGCAGCAGGTCCTTGATTTGCAACAAAACATTGGAACCCAAGGTGACTCGCTTGGGGGCGGGGCTTAGCAGGGTTTGCATGATGTTCTACATCTAGGGTTATCACTTAGGGTTATCACCAACTGTGATCTGTGATCTCAGTTGGATAGTATAACGAGGAAAATGGCACGACAAGTAAACCATACGCCTCGCACCGGGGCGTCGCGCGCGAATTCAATTTATTAATAAACCTGGATTTCCACAAGGAAACACTTTGGCTTTGACGAGAGGCGGTTATGTTTGAAGATGTGAGCATGAAGGGCAAGAAAATCCTGATCACGGCGGGAGCCAGCGGCCTGGGGCTGGAAATGGCCCATGTGTTCTCCGCGGCGGGTTCCGAAGTGTTCATTTGCGATATCGATGAAGCGCTGCTGGCGCAGGCCAAGGCGCAATACCCGCAAATCCATACCGCGGTGGCGGACGTCGCCGATGAAAGCAGCGTGGCGGCCCTGTTCGGCAAGGTCCAGGAGGTTTTCGGCGCGCTGGACGTTCTGATCAACAATGCCGGCATCGCGGGGCCCACCGGCTACGTCGAGACGCTGGAAAAAGCCGACTGGGACAAGACCCTGGCGGTCAATATCACGGGGCAGTTTCTTTGCGCCCGGCTGGCCATTCCTCTGCTCAAGAAAGCGCAGGCGGGGGTCATGATCAATATGTCGTCGGCCGCCGGGCATCTGGGCTTCGCCGGCCGGGCGGCCTATGCGGCCTCGAAATGGGCCGTGGTCGGCTTTACCAAGAGCCTGGCCATAGAGCTGGGCAAATACGGCGTACGTGTCAATGCCATCCTGCCGGGGGCTGTGGAAGGGCCGCGCATCAGGGCGGTGATCGCCGCCAAGGCGCAGACGCTGGGCAAGCCGGTCCAGGACGTGGCGCTGGGGTACGAGCAGCAGGCGTCGCTGGGCCGCATGGTGTCGGCCCGCGACATCGCCAACATGGCCTTGTTCACCGCCAGCGCCGCGGCGGCCAGCGTGAGCGGCCAGGCCCTGGTGGTGGACGGGCATACCCAGGCGCTGATTTGACATGGCGCATCCAGCCAGGCGCCGATTGCGGCAGATCGAATCGAACTGATACGTCCATTACAGAGGAAAATGCATTATGGCAAGCAAGAAGAAAGTGGTCATCACCTGCGCGGTAACCGGCGCCATTCACACTCCCAGCATGTCGCCCTATCTGCCCGTGACGGCGGATGAAATCGCCGATGCGGCGATCGCCGCGGCCGAGGCCGGCGCCGCGGTGCTGCATCTGCATGCGCGCGACCCGGACAACGGCAAGCCCTCGCAAGACCCGGATCTGTTCAGACCGTTCCTGGAGAAAATCAAGGCCAGCACCAATGCAGTGGTCAATATCACGACTGGCGGCAGCCCGCACATGACAGTCGAGGAGCGCATGCGCCCGGCCATGACCTTCAAGCCCGAGCTGGCGTCCCTGAACATGGGATCGATGAATTTCGGCCTGTTCCCCATGCTCGGGCGCTTCAAGACCTTCGAGCACGAGTGGGAACGCGAGCATCTGGAAAACAGCAGGGACCTGATCTTCAAGAATACGTACAAGGATATCGAGGCCATCCTCAGGAAGGGGACGGAAAACGGCACCCGCTTCGAATTCGAATGCTACGACATCAGCCATCTCTACAACCTGGCCCATTTCGTGGACCGCGGCCTGGTGCAGAGTCCGCCATTCATCCAGTCGGTTTTCGGCATCCTGGGCGGGATCGGGCCCGATCCCGAAGACCTGATGCATATGCGCCGGACCGCCGACCGGCTGTTCGGCGACGGCTACCAGTGGTCCATCCTGGGGGCGGGGCGCAACCAGATTCCGCTGGCCACCATGGGCGCCGCCATGGGCTCGAACGTGCGGGTCGGCCTGGAGGACTCGCTGTGGATAGGCCCCGGCCAGCTGGCCTCGTCCAATGCCGAGCAGGTCGGCCGCATACGGATTATTCTCGAGGCTTTGAATCTCGAGGTGGCGACGCCGGACGAGGCCCGCGCCATCCTGCACCTGAAGGGCGCCGACAAGGTTGCATTCTGATTTCAGGGAGTTCGCATGTTTGATTTATCCGGACAGGTCGCGCTGATTACCGGCTCGTCGCGCGGGATAGGCCTGGCGGCGGCCCAGGCCCTGGGCCGCCAGGGCGCCACCGTCATCATCAATGGCCGCGACCCCGCGGTGCTCGAGCAGGCGCGGGAGGGCCTGGCCAGCCAGGGCATCCACGCGCTGGCCCTGCCTTTCGACATCACCGATATCGATCAAGCCGTCCAGGCGGTGGACGAGGTGAGCAAGACGGTGGAAAAGATCGACATCCTTTTTTCCAATGCGGGCGTCCAGCATCGGGAAAAGCTGCTGACCTTTCCCTTGCCGGATTTCGAGCGCGTGGTGTTCGCCAACTTGACCGCCCAGTGGGCCTTGGGCCGGCATATCGCGCGCGGCATGGATGCCCGGGGATACGGGCGCATCATCTTTACCGGATCCATCACCGCGCTGCTGGGCCGGCGGGAAATCACCGCCTATACCGCCGCCAAGGCCGCCATGCACGGGCTGGTCAGGCAATGGGCGGCCGAACTGGCCGAGTCCGGCATTACGGTCAATGCCATCGCGCCCGGTTATATAAAAACCGAGTTGACGACGAAACTATGGAATGATCCCGAGTTCACGGCATGGCTGGAAAACCGGGTTCCCCTGAAAAAATGGGGCGACCCCGACGACATCGCCGCGGCCCTGGTGTTTCTTGCCGCCAGGGAGTCCCGGTTCGTGACCGGCCAGGTGCTGGTCGTCGATGGAGGCATGTCCTCCAGCATGTAGCGCATCAGGCCTGCCGGCGCCCGCGCAGGCTGCGCTTGGTTTTTTCCAGGACCAGGCTGACATCGTTGCCGCGCCTGAGGGCCACGCCCAGGGCCAGCACATCGACCAGCGCCAGGTGCACCAGGCGCGATATCATGGGACTGTAGATCTCCGTGTCTTCCTGGGTGTCGGCGCGCAGCATGACGGTGGCCAGTTGCGCCAAAGGGGTATTCGACGCGGTAATGGCCACCACCGGGCAGCCATTCTTCAAGGCCAGCTTTACCGCGTCCAGCAGTTCCCTGGAGCGGCCCGAGTGCGAAATGGCGACCAGCACGTCCCGGGGGCTTAGCAGGGAAGCGGCCATGAGCTGGGTATGAGTATCGGCGTAGGCCACCGTGGACAGGTCGAAGCGGAAGAATTTGTGCTGCGCGTCGGCCGCCACGATGCCGGAATTGCCGACCCCGTAGAACTCGATGCGCCGCGCTCCCGCCAGCAAGCCTATGGCGGTGTCGAGGCGTTCGGCGTTGATGTCGTTGCGCACCCGCAGCAAGGCCGAGACGGCGTTGTCCAGCACCTTGGCGGCCAGCACGGCGGTGCCGTCGCCGGCGCTCAGCGATGAATGCACATAGGGCACTCCCACCATCAGGCTGGCGGCCAGCTTGATCTTGAAATCTGGCCAGCCGCCGTAGCCCATGGACCGGCAAAAGCGGATGACGGTGGGCTCGCTGACCTTGGCCAGCCGGGCGACATCGCCCAGCGCCGATTTGGCCACGGCGCGGGTCTGTTCCAGTATCAACTGCGCCACCTTGCGCTCCGCCGTGCTCAGGCTGGAAAGCTGCTGCCGTATTTGGGCCAGCACGGGTTCATTCATCGGGGTAGGTGTCCAGGTAGGCGGCGGCGCCCAAGAGCGCCGGATTGTCGTCCATGATGACAAAGACCGGAATGGCTGCAAGATAGTCCGAAAAGCGCCCCTTGTCGTTGAAGCGGGCGCGAAACGGAGAAGCCGCAAAATAATCGCCCAGCTTGGGGATGATGCCGCCGCCCACGTATATGCCGCCGCGCGCGCCCAGGGTGACGGCAAGGTCGCTGGCCGCCGTGCCCAGAATGGCGCAGAAGGCATCCAGGGCTTCCCGGCAATGCGCGCAGCTGTTGGCCATGGCCCGGCGGCTGATGTCCGCGGGCGCATAGTCTTGCGCCTGGACCCCCGCGCGCCGGCACAATTTTCGATAGATGAACTGCAGGCCGGAGCCGGACACCAGGCGCTCCATGGACACATGCCCGAATTCCTCATGGGCTTCCTGCCACAGCATGAGCTCGAGCTCATCGCTGGGGGCGAAATTGACGTGACCGCCTTCGGCGGCCAGCGGCAGCCAGGCCCCTTTTGCCGAGGGAATCAAGGCGGATACGCCCAGGCCGGTGCCTGGCCCCAGCACTCCCAGCGGCGTGCCTGGCACAGCCTGGCCGCCCCCGATGGCGCGCAGCTTGTCCGGGGCAAGCTGCGGCAAGGCCAGGGCCAGGATGGTGAAGTCATTGACGACCCGCAGCCTGTCGAAGCCCAGGGCCCGGCGCGTGGCCTCGATCGAAAACTCCCAGGGGAAATTGGTCATTTTTACGTGATCGCCCAGTATGGGGTTGGCGATGCCTATCACCCCATGCCTGACCGGAGGATTGCCCAGTCCGCGCAGGTAGTGGGCGATGGCCAGCTCGATAGAAGGAAAATCCGCGACGGCCATCACGCTGATCTTTTCTATGCTGTCGACCGATGTGCACAGGGCGAAGCGCGCGTGCGTGCCGCCGATATCCGCGATCAGGTGCAGACTGTGTTTATGCTTGCCAGTAGACATTCAGGGGCACTCCGGTTTGCGCGATCAGGTAGCTCACGGGCAGGGCGGGCGTGGCCTGCCTTGCGGCTTGTTCGAAGATGCGGCGTTTATGCCCGCCCGCTATGGCAAGCACGAGCTGGCGCGCGTCCAGCAAGGCGGCCAGGGTCATGCTGATTCTTTCGTGGGGCGCCGCGGGAGGGCTGATGCGCAGATAGCGCTGCGGCCGGCTGGTGTCCAGCGCCTCGGACAATTGCGGCGCGCCGGGAAACAGGGACGCCGTATGGCCGTCATCGCCCATGCCGAGTATCGCCACGGTGATGTCGCAGGGCAGGCGGTTGGCCTGCGCCACGCAGCGCCCAAGGTCGGCAGGGTCGCTGACCAGGCCGGTGAAGCCGGCCAGCCTGGCGCGATTCACCAATAAATATTGGCGCACCAGCCATTCATTGCTGTCCGGGTCGGCGGGCGGCACGAAACGCTCGTCGACCAGCCGGATATGGATCTTGTCCCAGGGGATGTCCGCCAGGCTGAGCCTTTCGAACAGGGGGATGGGAGACTTGCCGCCGGACACCGCCAGGCCGGCGCTGCCGTGCGCGGCCACCGCCTGTTCCAGTGAAGTAGATACTTTGTCTACTATTTGCGTGAGATAGGCTTCTTGCGCATCGAAGGCGTGCCACATGTCAGGTTTCCTCGTGCCACAGGAAGCCGGCCCGCGACGCCAGGGCGCTGGAGGCCGCGGGCCCCCAGCTGCCCGCCGTGTAGGTCTTGGGCGCTATCGCGTATTTGCTCCAGCACGCCAGTATGGGTTCCACCCAGGTCCAGGCCTGGGCCTGTTCGTCGCGGCGCATGAACAGCCCCAGCTGCCCGCGTATGACCTCCAGCAGCAGGCGCTCGTAGGCATCGGCCCAGCGCGCCTTGAACATGGTGTGGAAGTCCAGGTTCAGGTAGGTGGACTGCAGACTCATGGCGTCGCCCGGTTCCTTGGCCAGGAAGTACAGGCGCACGCTTTCCTTGGGCTGCAGGCGGATGACCAGGCGGTTGGCCGAGTGCAGGCCCATGGGCATCGGAAACAGCGCGTGCGGGACGTCGCGGAAATTGATGACGATCTCGGCCACGCGCTCCTGCATGCGCTTGCCCGTGCGCAGGAAAAAAGGCACTCCCGCCCAGCGCCAGTTGGACAGCTCGGCCTGCAGGGCGACAAAGGTTTCAGTGTTGCTCTCGGGCGCGACGTGGTGCTCTTCGCGATAGCCGGTCACCGGCATGCCGTTGATGGCGCCGCTGCGGTACTGGCCGCGCACGCTCTTGGCCAGGACGTCTTCGGTGCTGAAGGGCTTGAGCGACTTGAGCACCTTGAGCTTTTCATCGCGCACCGCGTCTTCCGCCAGACTGGCGGGCGGTTCCATGGCGACGATGCACAGCAGCTGCAGCAGGTGGCTTTGCAGCATGTCGCGCAGGGCGCCGGTGCGGTCATAGAACTCGCCGCGCTCTTCGACCCCCAGTTCTTCCGCAATGGTGATCTGGATATTGTCTATCCATTCGCGGCGCCACAAGGGCTCGAACAGGGTATTGCCGAAGCGGATGGCCATCAGGTTCTGCACGGACTCCTTGCCCAGATAATGGTCGATGCGGTAGATCTGGTTCTCGGCGAAGCACCGGCCGACCGCCTCGTTGATGGTGTTGGACGACTGCAGGTCGTGGCCCAGGGGCTTTTCCAGGACCACGCGCACGTTCGGATGGTTCAGGCCGACCTGCGCCAGGTGCTGGCAGATCGTGATGAACAGATGCGGGGCCGTGGCCAGATAGCATACCGTGACGCGCTCGGGCGCGTCGCCCATGGCCTGCAGCAGCGTCTGGTAGTCCTGGATGTTGTCGGCGTCCAGGCTATGGAAATGCAGGCGGGCGGCGAAGCTTTTCCAGACCTCGTCGTCGTAGTCGGCGCCCAGCCCGGGCCTGACGCGCTGCTGCAGCAGTTCCAGATAGCCATCTATGCCGACCGCCTTGCGCCCCAGGGCGAAGATGCGCCCATCGGCATGCAGCGCTCCCGCCTTGTGGGCCTGGTATAGCGCGGGAAGCAGCTTGCGCAGGGCAAGGTCTCCGGTGCCGCCGAAAAACACGATATCAAAGGCGGGTGTTGTGGCCATGAGCAAGCTTTCCTTTTGAATGGGGCGGGACCGTTGGTGTAATTAAGCTACATGTCGGCCGCCTTGTAAAGCGCAGGCTCTGCAAAGGCCCCAATTTGGGCTCCGCCCGCCGCGGGCCGGTAGAATAGCTGGCTACAATGGCCAGCCAGTCCGCACTCATCATTTTGTCAGCCGAAAGTAATCATGACCCAGAGCCCGGCCCGCAGCACGATTGCCGACGTAGCGCGTCACGCGGGCGTTTCCAAAGCCACCGTGTCCCGCTTCCTGAATCATCGCGATACGCTGCTGTCGCCCGGGATCGCCGGGCGCGTCGAAGCGGCGATCGCCGATCTCGGCTATACGCCCAGCCCCATGGCGCAGGCGCTCAAGCGCGGCCGCTCGCGCCTGATAGGCCTGGTGGTCGCCGACATCACCAACCCGTATTCGGTGGCGGTCCTGCGCGGCGCCGAACAGGCCTGCCGCGAGGCCGGCTACCTGCTCATGCTGTTCAACCTGGGCAATGAGGGCGAGCGCGAAAGCGCCGGCATACATGCCTTGTCTTCCTATCGGGTGGAGGGCTTCATCCTCAACACCATGGGCCACGACGCCGGGGCGCTGCTGGAAACCGCGCGCCAGGGCAAGCCCATCGTCCTGGTCGACCGCCTGCACCAGGGCCTGGACGTGGATTTTGTTTCGCTGGACAACCGGCAGGCGATCTACCTTGGCGCCCGGCACCTGGTCGATGCGGCTTACCGGGAATTGCTGCTGGTCACGGAGCCGCTGGGCGGCGTGAGTTCGCGCCTTGAACGCGCCCGGGCTTTCGACGCCTTCGTCCGCGAGCACGGCGGCGCCGTGTCCGGCCAGTGCTTCGAGAGCCAGGCGCAGGGGCAGGATGCCCTGGTGGCTGCGCTGCAAGCCGCCAGGGCGCGCGCGCAGGCCCGCTCGGCCATGCCGGCCGTCATTTCCAATAACGCCGTCGTGACCTTGCGCATCGTCGCCGCCGTCGCCGGGCTGGGCTGGCGCCTGGGCAGGGACATAGGGCTGGTCGGCATCGACGATACCGAATGGGCGCCATATGTGGGCCCGGGCATCAGCACGATATCCCAGCCCACCGACGAGCTCGGGCGCATGGCGGCGCAGTGCCTGATGCAGCGCGTGGCGGGCTCCAATGTTCCGGCGCGCAAGGCCTTGCTGCCCGGGACTTTGGTGGCGCGGGGGTCGTCGCGCCAGTAGCGCGCGGGCCGATCAGGGTAAGTGCTGATATAATTTTCGGCTCTTGTGATTAAACTGTGAAACCGGTTTCAGCGGCACGGGCCTTGCTGGCTCCGCCGAAACGGCGGCCCTGTCCCCGTGAACGGCGACGATATCCCTTTTTGTTTGTTTAGGTATTTTGCCAGGCTCGCGGTATGCTTTTATCCGCCGGCAATACCTTAGGTTCGAGAACGTGAATTATTCTTTCCAATTCGGCCCGGTCTTCGACGCCTGGCCCTTATTGCTACACGGCACCTGGATGACCATTCAGTTGTCATTCCTGGCCATGGTCTTTGGATCGCTGGTGGCGATACTGTGCGCCTGGGGCAAGACGGCCGGCCCGGCGCCCCTGCGCTGGCTGATCAATGCGTATATTGAAATCATACGCAACACGCCCTTCCTGGTGCAGCTGTTTTTCTTTTTCTTCGCGCTGCCGGCCGTCGGAGTGCGGTGGTCGCCCTATACCGCGGCGCTGGTCGCCATGGTGTTCAACCTGGGCGCCTACGCCACCGAAATCGTGCGCGCCGGCATCGAATCCATACCCAAGGGGCAGATCGAAGCCGGTCTGGCCTTGAGCCTGTCGCGCCTGGAGATTTTTCGCTTTGTCGTGCTCAAGCCGGCCTTGCGGGCCATCTATCCCGCCCTCACCAGCCAATTCATCCTGCTGATGCTGGCATCCAGCGTGGTGTCGGTGATTTCGGCCGATGACCTGACCTCGGTGGCCGCCAATCTGCAATCGGAAACCTTCCGCAGTTTCGAGATCTACATCGTCATCACCGGAATCTATCTTTTACTGACCCTGGCCTTTTCCTATTTGTTCCGACTGATGTACCAGTGGGGCCTCAATTATCCGGATCGTCGATAATGCGTACTTTTGGCTACTCCGATTTATGGTTCATCATCCAGGCGGCGCAATGGACCATCGCCCTGTCCGTCATGGCTTTTATCGGCGGCGGCATCGTCGGGCTGATCATCGCGCTGTCGCGCACGTCTGAAAACAGCGCGGCGCGCGCCTTGTCCATGGGCTTCATCAAGCTGTTCCAGGGCACGCCCTTGCTGCTGCAGCTGTTCCTGGTGTTTTTCGGCGCGCCGGTGCTGGGCCTGGACATCAACCCCTGGATCGCCGCCGCGGTGGCCCTGACGCTCAATAGCGGCGCCTTCCTTGGCGAGATATGGCGCGGCTGCATCGAGGCGATTCCGCGCGGCCAATGGGAAGCCGCCGAAGCGCTGGGCCTGTCGTATCGCAACAAAATGCGCGATGTCGTCCTGCCGCAGGCCCTGAAGATAGCCGTGCCGCCTACGGTCGGCTACCTGGTGCAGATCGTCAAAGGCACATCCCTGGCCGCCATTATCGGTTTCACCGAGCTTACCCGCGCCGGGCAGATCATCAATAACGCCACCTTCCAGCCCATGGTGGTTTTTTCCGCCGTGGCCATTATCTACTTCCTGCTGTGCTGGCCTTTGTCTTTGCTGGCCGCCTACATGGAGCGGCGCCTGGCGGTGTCGCTGTCGCGCTGAAAAGGCGCGCTGGCGCATGCCGACCCCTGTTTTTGTTGACGTTTTAGTTCAATCCTGGAGACACGATATGTTCGTAATCAAGAAAATGCGCGCTTTTGCCGGCGCAACATTGCTGGCGGGCTGCACGGCGCTTGCGCTGGGCGCGGCGCCGGCCGGCGCCGAGACCATAGATCAGGTCAAGGAAAAGGGCGAGCTGACCATAGGGATGCTCGTCGATTTTCCTCCCTACGGCATTCTGAACGCTGAAAACAAGCCCGACGGCTACGATGCCGATGTGGCCAAGCAACTGGCCAAGGAACTGGGCGTCAAGATCAATATCATAGGCGTCACGGGCCCCAACCGCATTCCCTATCTGCTGACCAACAAGGTCGACATGCTGATAGCCTCGCTGGCCATTACCCCGGAACGCGCCAAGCAAGTGCAATTCTCGCATCCTTACTCCGCCGCCCAGATCGTCGTGTTCGGCGGCAAGGATGCCAAGATCGCCAAGGCAGAAGACTTGTCCGGCTTGCGCATCGGCGTTGCCCGCGCCAGCACGCAGGATATCGCCGTCAGCAAAGTGGCTCCCAAGGACGCCAACATCCGCCGCTTCGACGACGATGCTTCGGCCATGCAGGCCTTGCTGTCGGGCCAGGTGGATGCCATCGGCTGCTCGACCACCGTGGCCGCGCAGATCGCCCAGCGCGCGCCCGATCGCTTTGAAAACAAGTTCGTATTGCTTCAGCAGGAAATGGCGGTGGCGCTGCGTCCCGGTGAACCCAATACGCTCAAGATCGTCAACGAGCTGGTCGACAAGAACATCAAGGACGGCGAGTTCAGCAAGCTGTTCCAGAAATGGCTGGGCACGCCCTTGCCAGAACTGAAAGCCTCCTGATTCACATAGCAGCGATTTATCATGACTGACAGACAGACCATGCTTGCCGTCGATGAATCGGATCGTTCCGTCCAGCAGGGCGGGACGATTATCGAGATCGAAGCGCTCAACAAGTGGTACGACAAATTCCACGCTCTTACCGACGTCGACCTGACCGTCGCCGCCGGCGAACGTATCGTTATCTGCGGCCCTTCGGGTTCGGGCAAATCGACGCTGATACGCTGCATCAACGGGCTTGAAAAGATACAGCAAGGCCGCATCGTGGTCGACGGCATAGACCTTACCGCCAGCGCGCGCAATATCGATGCGGTTCGCCAGGAAGTCGGCATGGTGTTCCAGCAGTTCAATCTGTTCCCGCACATGACGGTCTTGCGCAACTGCATGCTGGCCCCCATGCGGTCGCGCGGCATCAGCTCGCAGGAAGCCGAAGCGATGGCCATGAAATACCTGACCCGGGTCCGCATCGCGGACCAGGCCCTGAAGTATCCCAGCCAGTTGTCCGGCGGGCAGCAGCAGCGGGTGGCCATTGCGCGCGCGCTGTGCATGACGCCGAAGATCATGTTGTTCGATGAGCCCACCTCGGCGCTCGATCCTGAAATGGTCAAGGAAGTGCTGGACACCATGATAGGCCTGGCCGAAGACGGCATGACCATGCTGTGCGTGACCCACGAGATGGGGTTTGCTCGCAGTGTGGCCGACAGGGTGATTTTCATGGCGGACGGCGCCATCATCGAGCAGGCTTCGCCCCAGCAGTTCTTCAGCAACCCGCAGAATGAAAAGACCCGCAGCTTCCTGGGCCAGATCCTGAATTCCTAGCGCGGTCCCTTGTATCGATACCGGGGCCAGGCGCCTCGCCGCGCCCTGTTTTCTGCCGGCCGCATTGTGCACGGCTTCTGTGGAATCATGAACTCGTCCTATCCAATTATCATTTCCTTGACATCTTTCGGCGCAAGCGAGGTGCGGCGCCATGGGCAGCGCTGGTTCGTCGAGCTGTGCCAGGCGGCGGGCGCCGACGGCGTGGAGATCCGCGGCGAGCTTCTGCAAGGCCGCGGCGGCGAACTCGCCGAACTGGCCGCCAGCGTGCGCGGCGGCGGGCTGTCCTGCGTGTATTCCTGCCCCGACATGCTGTGGGACGCGGCCGGCGCGCTGAATCTGCCGGCGCTGGATCATGGCCTGGACAGCGCCCTCGCTCTGAACGCGCCGGTGCTGAAAATGTCCATAGGCGCCTTCGGGCGAGCGTCGCGCGATACGCTCGCAGTCTTGCAGCAGCGCCTGGCCCGCCAGGACGTCAGACTGCTCATTGAAAACGACCAGACGGCCAGCGCCGGCAGCGTGGACAGCCTGCAGTATTTCTTCCAGGCGGCGGACGCTTGCGGCCTGGATCTCGGCATGACCTTCGACATGGGCAACTGGCATTGGGTGGGCGAATGCCCCCTCCAGGCCGCGCAGGCGTTTTCCGCGCGCGTGCGCTACGTCCATTGCAAGGGCGCGCAGCGCCAGCCGGGGCGCTGGGTTGCCGTACCCCTGACGGATTCGGCCGCGCCGTGGCGGGCGATATTGCGGGCGTTGCCCGGCGACATGCCGCGCGCCATCGAATATCCCCTGGCGGGCGAGGACCTGCCGGCCCTGACGCGCGCCGCTATTGATGAATTACGCAATCTGGAGAATAAATCGTGAGCCGTCCCCTGGATGTCGTAACGTTTGGCGAAGCGATGATGATGCTCGTGGCCGATCAGCCCGGGCCGCTGGAGCAGGCGCAAGCCTTTCACAAGCGCACGGCCGGCGCGGAAACCAATGTCGCCATCGGACTTTCCCGGCTGGGCCTGAATGTGGGCTGGGCCAGCCGATTGGGGGCGGACTCCATGGGACGCTACCTGCTTGCCGAAATGCGGCGCGAGGGCATAGATTGTTCGCATGTGGTCAGCGACCCCGGCCAGCGCACCGCCCTGCAGTTCAAGGGCCGGGTCACCGATGGCAGCGATCCCCCGATCGAATATCACCGCAAGGGCTCCGCCGCCAGCCAGATGCAAGTGTCGGACATCGACGAACCCTGGCTGCGCAGCGCCAGGCATTTGCACAGCACGGGCGTGTTCGCGGCGATTTCCGGGAATTGCTACGAGGTGGTGCGCAAGACCATGGCATTGATGCGCGAGGCGGGCAGGACCGTGTCGTTCGACCCCAACTTGCGTCCCACCTTGTGGGCGTCGACCGAGAGCATGCGCGAGGGCGTCAATGCCCTGGCCTTTGGCGCCGATTGGGTATTTCCAGGCATAGAGGAAGGACGGCTGCTGACGGGCCGGCATACGCCTGAGGACATCGCCGGCTTTTATCGCGGGCATGGCGCCAGGCTGGTGGCCATCAAGCTGGGCGCCGAGGGCGCCTACTTCGACAACGGCGACGAACAGGGCTATGTGCCCGGATTTCCGGTGAAGACGGTGGTGGATACCGTGGGCGCGGGCGACGGTTTCGCGGTTGGCGTGATCAGCGCCTTGCTCGAAGGCCGGCCGCTGCGCCAGGCGGTGGAACGCGGCGCCTGGATAGGGGCGCGGGCCGTGCAGGTGCTGGGCGATACCGAAGGGCTGCCCACCCGCGGCGAACTCGAGCAGGCCGGGCGCTAGTGGCGTGTTCGAGTGCACGAACTAAGCAAACAGGACACCAGGCATCAATCGACAGACGCCGGGCCTCGAGCTTCGCATCGGCTGCCCGGGCCGGTGGAAGATCGGGTCCGGCCAATATGGGGCAAACGGAAAAATGATCCGCAAACAGGTTTTGGTATATAAACAATTGCCGCCGGGCCAACTGGCCCGCATCCAGCGGGAACACGACGTGGTGCTGGCCGATCCGCGTGTTCCCGGGCAAAGGGAAGCCTTCTTTGGCGCCTTGCCGCGGGCGCAGGGCATGATAGGCTCCAGCTACCCCATCGATGACGGCGTGCTTGCGCAGGCTCCGCGCCTGGAGGTCATCTCGAGCATTTCGGTCGGGGTGGATCAGTTTTCCCTGGAGGCCATGTATCGGCGCGGCATCGCCCTGTGCCACACGCCGGGGGTTCTTACCGAGACGGTCGCCGATCTGCTGTTTTCCATGGTGCTGGCCACCAGCCGCCGCATTGCGGAACTGGCCCGCTACGTGCGCGACGGACGCTGGGACCGCAGCATCGGCGAGGATTTGTACGGCTGGGATGTGCATGGCAAAACCCTGGGCATTCTGGGCTACGGCCGCATCGGCCATGCGCTGGCCCGGCGCGCGGGGCTGGGGTTCGGCATGCCGGTGCTTTATCACACGCGCACGCCGGTGCCCAGCGGCCTGCCGGACGGCCTGGCGCACGCGGCCACGCTGCGCGAAGTGCTGATGAAATCGGATTTCGTGGTGGTGGTACTGCCCTTGACCGACCAGACGCGGGGCTTGATCGGGGCGCAGGAATTGGCGGCGATGAAGCCGGGCGCGATACTGATCAACGGGGCCCGCGGCCCCATCGTTCAGGAAGCCGCCTTGCTGCATGCGCTGGACCATGGCAGCTTGCGCGCGGCGGGGCTGGATGTGTTCGATACCGAGCCCTTGCCGCTGGCCTCGCCTTTGCGCACGCACCCCAGGGTGCTGGCGCTGCCGCATATGGGGTCGGCCACCCACGAGACGCGCGAGGCGATGGCTGAAATGGCGACCAGCAATTTATTGCTTGCCTTGCAGGGCAAGCAGCCCCTGGCGCTTTATGCGCCGCAGTCGTCATAGGCCGGGGTGTTCCAGGCAGTCCGGGAATGGGCCAGGGCGCGCCGCCTACCTGGCCATATTTTCCGGCCCGCCATTCCGGTCGCCATGCTCCGCCGCTTGCGCGCGCTGCTCGGGCGTAAGCAGGCGGAAAATGCGCGCATTGGCGACTGCCTGAAGGTATTCGATTTCAGTATGCTGCCTGGCCACTTTGGAGGCCAGATCCCGCGCGGTGTCATCGGCATAGGAATCGGAGATGACTAACTGGGCCAATGCCCGATGTGCTTCTCTTGCTGCCCTGGCCGCCTGGCGGATAGCGGGGCTTTGCGCGTGCAGGATGGCGAATACCTTGTCCTGCTGGTCGTCGCTCAGATCGATCCCGCGCAAGTATGGCGGCATAGCGGACATTTCATTGAGCATGGGCTCGAATCCCGGCGGACGGGGAAAGGGCATGCGCGGTTCCGCGGCGGGCGCATGAATGGCGCAGTAAGCCATATCCATGAGGGGCGCCGGGGGAGCGGCGTAGGCCGAAATCACAAATCCCGCTGTGATCGCGAGCACCACGACGGCGCCCAGGCATTTGTTGCTGTTGATTTTCATGAGTTCTCCTGAAGGTTCGAAGTAAGCCGGGCGCCGCCGATCGAATGGCAGATCCGACTGTGTCCAGTCTAGGCAGGGAATTTGTGGCAACTATGCAGAATCCGTGGAGAAATCGTGAACCCGGCCGGGCCGGCGCTATAGATCGAGGCAGTATCCCACGCCATAAATGGAGCGGATCAGGTCCTGTTCCGGCCGCAGCGCCTGCAACTTGCGGCGCAAATTCTTGACGTGGCTGTCAACGGTGCGATCCGTCACCACGCGGTGGTCATCGTAGAGCTGACCGAGCAGCTGATCGCGGGATAAAATCCTGCCCTTTGCCTGCGCCAGCGCATTCAACAGGCGTAATTCCACGGGCGTGAGCGTCAGGCCGTGGCCATCCAGGCTGGCGCAATAGTGCTCCATATCGATTAGCAAGCCCTTGGGCAAAGCAAGCCCCTGGTTGTTTTGCGTGCGCCGCAGAATGGCCTTGATGCGCGCCACGACCTCGCGCGGGCTGAATGGCTTGCAGACATAATCATCGGCGCCGAGCTCCAACCCCAGCAGACGGTCTATTTCTTCGACCCGCGCCGTCACCATCATGATGGGCACTTCGCTGAAAGTGCGCACTTCGCGGCAAATATCCAGGCCGTCGCGCCCCGGAAGCATAAGGTCCAGAATAATGAATTGCGGCCGGCCGGCGCGTACCGCGGCAACGGCCTGGCGGCCATCCGCGACCCATTGAGTTTCGTAACCGGCCGCGCGCAGATAGTCGACCAGCAATGCCGCCAGCTTGGGCTCGTCTTCGATAACAAGAATCATGCTTCCTGTCCTCCGGTGTCCGGGCTGTTCTCCCGGACCTCGGGCAAGGCCACGTGTATGCGCACGCCGCCCAGGGGGGAGTGCATGGCCTGTATCGCGCCGCCGTGCGACCGGACAATACTCTGGCAGATCGTCAAACCCAATCCTGTGCCGCCGCTCTCGCGGTTGCGCGACTCGTCGGTGCGAAACAGTCTCTCGAATAGCCGCGGCAGCATTTCAGGCTCCACGCCTGGCGCCGAATCCTGGAAATCGATATGCACGCGGCCATCGCCGGCATGCAGGCTGACCCGCAGCTGTCCGCCATGATCGGTGTAGCGCAGTGAATTTTCCAGCAAATTGTTGAGCAGTTGCGCCAGGCGCTGCACATCGCCGTCGACGGCTGGCAAATTGCCGGGCGCGCTCAGGGAGAGAGCGATGCTCCTGGCCCGATAGCGGCCGTAGAACGAGTCCATCGTTTCGGCGACAAGCGCGGAAATATCTATGGGCTGCATGCGATAGGTCAAGGCGCCCGCGTCGGCCAGGGATAGCTCATATAAATCGTCAATCAGCTTGCTGAGCAGGCCGACTTCCGACTGGAGGGAGCTCAAGGCTTGAAGGTTCAATTCCCGCACTCCGTCCTGCAGCGCTTCAAGCTCGCCGCGCAATACCGCCAGTGGCGTGCGCAGCTCGTGCGAAATATCCGCCATCAGGTTACGCCGCAAATGTTCATTGCGTTCGAGTGTTCCGGCCAGGCGGTTGAAATCCTGCGTCAGCTTCCCCAGTTCGTCGGATGAACTCACTGGTATGCGCGCAGAGTAATCGCCGGCGGTCAGCCGGTGGGTCGCCAGGGCAAGCCGGCGCAATGGCGCGACGAAAACCCGCGCCAGCAGGAGGCTGACCATAGCGGCCAACAATACCGATGCGCAAGCAATAATCCAGGTCGCTCTGCCTTGCTCCGATTGGAATCGGCGGTCGGCATCATCGGGCAGTCTATCGGGGACTGGCGTTATCAGCCATCCTACCGTTCGTCCCGCGACGTCTATGGCATGGCGCGGCGCATGCGCGGGCAACAATCCGGCGCCGGCGACATATTGTCCCGCCGCATCCAGGAGCGAATAGGGCGGTGGCGGCGGAGGATGAGGGCGGCTCGCATGCGGGTTGGGCCCGGGGATACCACCGTAGGCCCTATCGTCAGCCCTATCGTCGGCCCTATCGTCGGCCCTATCGTCGGCCGAAGGCGGGATACCTTCGCTTTTCTCAGGAACTGCGCCAGATTCACTGTCCAGCGGCAAAGGTCGGCGCATCAGTTGGTGCCACAGAAAACCGTTGCTGCTCAAGGAAGTCCAGTCGCCATGTTCCCTATAAACGGCGGCCAGGGAGACTTGCAAGCGAGACACCAGTTCGGCGTCCCGCTCTTTGACGTACTGAAAGAAATCGCGCCCGAAGCTCCAGCGCACTGCGATTCCCATGGACAGGACAACGGTGATGCATGTCGCCAGGATCACCAGAAACAATTTGAACGTAACACCGGGCTTCATAGGCGGGAAATGGACAATGATGGGCGCCGCCTTGCGGCTTGTCAGGTCAGGCAGGCACCCATTATGCGGTATCCGGCTCCGCGCGGCCGGCGTGAAGCAGGAAGTTCACGAAATTTCCGCAATTGAACATGCTGCCTGCCCGCCGCGTCCGGGCTTTGACGACTCCTGCCGAATGGACAAGGATTTCACAATTTCTACCAGGTTTCGCCACAATCGCGCCGAATTGATCACGTAATGTAGAAGTCTGTGCTGGCAATCGTGCCAGCGGCATCTGAAGAACCGGATTGGCGAATAATGCTTTACAACATCAAGCTCAGCAATGATCAGAAGGCGAGTATCGACCGTCTTTGCGAGAGGGCGGCGCCGCAATTTCGCAAAGCGCTTCAGGACGCGCTGGCGCTGCGGGAGCGGACCAGTTCCGCCCCGGCCGATGAAGGCCGCGCCAGGGATTTGGCGCAAGCCACGGTTGACGCGATAGCGCGCGTCATCATGCTCAAGGCTCGGATCGACAGCGAAATCCTGGCCGTGCTGACGCCGGAACAGCGCAAGGCCTGGCCTTCAAGGCGAGTATGAAAACAAGCATGGCCATCATGGCGATTCCAGACCCGTATTCCAGGCTTAAGCGGAAAATTCTTGTCGTCGACGATGATTGGCGATCATGCTTGTTATTGCGTCGTTACTTGTCCGAACATGGTTTCCGTGTCTGTGCGGCGCACGGCGCCAGCGATATGGCCAGGCTATGGCAGCGTGAGCGCTTCGATCTGCTGGTGCTTGGCCGCATGCTTCCGGATGGCGACGGTTCGGCCATTTGCCACGCCCTGCGCGGCGCCCGCGACGACACGGCAATTATTATGCTGGCGGCCAAAGCCGACGAGAACGACCGGATCGAATGTCTTGGAATGGGCGCCGATGACTATCTGTTTAAACCATTCAATCCGCGCGAGCTTCTCGCCCGCCTCAACGCCGTGTTGCGCCGTTGCAGCGCGGCGCCGCACCCCAGTGCGCCTGGCCGGGACGACGAACGCGTCGAATTCGGGCCTTATGTGCTCGATCTGTCAGCGCGCAGCTTGACCCGCAATAAGCAGCGAGTGCCAATTACCACCGGTCAATTCTCGATGTTGAAGGTTTTTGCGCGCCATTGCGGAATTCCGCTGTCTCGCAACAAGCTCATGGAAATGGCCCATGGGCGCAAGCGTGAGACCCTCGGCCGCAGCCTGGATGTCCGTATCGCCCGCCTGCGCAAGCTTATCGAAGCCGACCCATCCAGGCCTATGTTCATTCAGACGGTACGGGGACTGGGTTATGTCTTCGTGCCGGGTGGCGGCCCAGGCGCGAGGGTGAACTTTACGTAGCAGGCCAAATTCCAATAGCCGCGCGGCCATTTCTGCCTCTTGACGCTTTAGGGTTACTCGGCCTCGCCGCTGTCGGTATCACCGAGTATGCCGGCCGGCTCGTGGCTCATAGCGGCTGCGATAAGCGTTGATGCCACTTGCGGGGCAGCTTCCTTGCGCTCACTATACCGGTCAGTCAGATAGTCGGAACGATCGCGAATCAGCAGTGTGAACTTGTACAGCTCTTCCATGACGTCCACGACGCGATCGTAGTACGAAGATGCCTTCATCCGGCCATGTGCGTCAAACTCCTGATATGCCTTGGGCACTGAAGATTGATTCGGGATGGTGACCATCCGCATCCAACGCCCCAGAATCCGCAACGCATTAACGGCGTTGAACGACTGCGAGCCGCCACAAACCTGCATTACAGCAAGCGTGCGGCCTTGCGTGGGGCGAACACCACCACTTTCCAATGGCAGCCAGTCGATTTGGTTTTTAAAGGCGGCGGTTAACGTGCCATGCCGCTCGGGGCTGCACCAGACTTGACCCTCGGACCATTCGGACAGCTTTCGAAGCTCAACGACCTTGGGATGGTCGGCGGGTACGCTATCGGTAACCGGTAAGCCATGCGGGTCGAAAATGCGGGTTTCGGCTCCGAACAGCTGCAAGATGCGCTCCGCCTCCAAAGTGAGCAGCCGACTGTATGAGGTGGCACGAAGCGAACCATACAACAACAGAATGCGAGGGGGATGCTGGCTAGGCCGCGTCGGCTCCAACTTTCCCAAGTCAGGCGTATCCAGCACCGACGGTACAACGTTAGGCAATGTTTCCTTCATCCGTCGACCCTCCGGCCGTTTGCGTCGATCATCACTTCACCATCTTCCTTAATGAAAGCTCCTTGCTGGGGTGCAGGCAGAATGTCGAGCACGACTTCTGATGGCCGGCATAGGCGCACCCCAAGCTCTGTGATAACGAACGGACGATTAATCAGGATAGGGTGAGCCAGCATGGCATCCAATAACTGATTGTCTGTCAGATCGAGATTATCCAGGCCGAGCTCCGCATAGGGCGTATCCTTTTCCCGGATCGCCTGGCGTACCGTTAGTCCTGCCTGGCGAATCATGTGTTGCAGCTCAGCGCGCGTCGGCGGCACACTTAGGTACTCGATTATCTGCGGTTCAATGCCCGCATTGCGAATCATGGCCAGCGTGTTGCGGGATGTGCCGCAGGCGGGATTGTGATAGATAGCTATTGACATTTTGTGTCCTTAGTTTGCCTTTGCTTCATACCAACCCTTTGAACGATTTACGACGCGAACCACGACCAGCATGATGGGCACTTCAATGAGCACGCCGACCACGGTGGCGAGCGCGGCGCCCGATTGGAAACCGAACAGGCTGATCGCCGTGGCTACGGCCAGTTCGAAGAAATTGCTGGCACCGATCAAGGCGGATGGCCCCGCCACACAATGGGCTACGCCAAACCGGCGATTCAGGTAATAGGCCAGACCCGAGTTCAGCACGACCTGAATCAGAATCGGGATAGCCAGCAAAAGAATAATCAGTGGCTTTTCAGCAATGGCATTGCCCTGGAAGCCGAACAGCAGAACGAGCGTGGCCAGAAGCGCGGCAATGGAGTATGGGCCCAATGCGCCGACTACGCGCCGATACATCGCTTCGCCCCTGGCAAGCAACAGCTTACGTATGGCCTGAGCGATTAGGACCGGAACAATGATGTACAGCGCTACGGAAGTGATGAGGGTATCCCACGGCACCGAGATCGAGGATAACCCGAGCAGCAGCGCAACGACAGGCGCGAACGCCACGATCATGATGGCATCGTTCAACGCTACTTGCGATAGTGTGAAATACGGATCGCCCTTGCACAGCTGCGACCAGACAAAGACCATTGCGGTGCAGGGCGCGGCAGCCAGCAGAATCAGCCCTGCCACGTAGCTGTCGAGCTGATCAGCAGGTAACCATCCAGCAAATAAATGACGCACGAAAATCCAGGCCAGCAACGCCATGGAAAAGGGCTTGACGAGCCAGTTTACGAATAGTGTCACGCCCATGCCGCGCCAGTGGCGTGTCACCTGTCCCATTGCGCCGAAATCAATCTTGATCAGCATAGGAATGATCATGACCCAGATCAACAGGCCTACCGGCAGATTGACTTGTGCCACCTCTAGCGCGGCGATGCCTTGAAACACGCCTGGCATCGACTGGCCTAACAAAATACCAGCAACGATACACAGGACCACCCAAACGGTAAGGTAGCGTTCAAAGAAACTAATGCCCCCGCCCTGTGATACCGCGGCCACTTGTGTCACCGAAGTCATTCCCCGGGCTCCACGTGTTGCCGACCAATCGCCCGCATTTCCGTCTGAATGGCGTTGCGATCAAGAGCATGCAGCGGCAGGTTCACAAACTGGCTGACGCGCGCCATGATTTGCCGGAAGATTTTATTGAAAAGCGCACGCTTTTTCTCATCATTTCCCTCGAACGCGGTTGGATCTTGAAATCCCCGGTGCGCTGTGATGGGTTTGCCTGGCCATACAGGGCAGGTTTCGCCCGCTGCCTGGTCGCAAACCGTCAGAATAAAGTCCATTTTTGGCGCGTTGGGCGTGGCAAACTCATCCCAACCTTTGCTGCGCAGGGCCGAAACGTCGTAGCCAATCGCCTCGCATCGCTCCACCGCGAAGGGGTTCACCTTGCCCGTCGGCTGGCTGCCAGCGCTAAAGGCGCGAAAGCGTCCTTTGCCCAGCACATTGAAAAGCGCTTCGGCCATGATGCTTCGCGCTGAATTACCAGTGCAAAGCACTAGTACATTGAAAGTTTTATCAGACATGGTGGATTATCAATTTGAAGTCACAAGGGTTTTAGCTAATCGGGGGTTAGCAACAAGACGAGCCGGGCTTACAGCATGCTTTTTCTGCTTTGGGCGGCGTAGCGACGGAGCCTGGTTCAGGTGCGCAGCACGCGGCTCCATTGTCTGTAGCCTGGCGGGATTGGCCATAAGTAGGTGCGCTTTCCCGCGTGTGGAATGACTCCCAGGCGACGCCTTGGGGGTCGATAGACCAGTACTTATCAGACTTGGCATAACAGCAGGTTGTATCGTTTTGCTCCTGCATGGGCAGGCTCGCGCCTACCAGGCGTTCTTGGATTTCTGCCAGTTCCTCATCGGTTTCCACCTGAATACCAAGGTGGTCGACACCGAGCTTGGCAGGCACTGCGCCCAGGGACGAAATGGCAAAATTCACCTGCGGATCCTCGAGTGCCCACTTCGCATAGTCGGATTTCAGGATAGTGGGTTCGGCTGCGAAGAGCGCTGAGTAGTAGCCGATACTGGCTGAAAGATCGGCTACGGTGACATGAACATGAAAGCGTTTCATGATGAGGACTCCAAGGTGGTGTCACAGTTGCTTAAGGGAGAGCACGGATTGCCGCCGCAGCAGTTCTCCGTGAGGTAGCCAAGCAGATCATTCATCGTCTGGTAGCGCGCCGAATAAATGATGGACCGCCCATCTTGACGGCTGGCGAGCAATCCTGCCCGGTGTAGTTCCTTCAGATGAAATGACAATGAGGAGGCTGGTATCTCTATCAACTCAGCGATACGGCCTGCCGGCAGTCCCTCTGGCCCAGCTTGCACCAAGAGGCGAAAGACCGATAGGCGAATCGAATGAGCCAGGGCGGCAAGCGCCTCAAGTGCTTTCTCTGTTTCCATATTTCAACTATAGTCGAAATATAAAATAATCGCAATCACTATGCCAGGACTTTGAATAAGATGATCTGCTTTAACGGCTCAACAGTGCAGCCTCCATACAGCTCAAGACTGCTTCGAAACTTTTATCTCAGTGTTTTTGCCCGTTCGGAGCCTAGGCAAGCAGACGGTGGCGAGCTTGTCCAAAGGCACGACAACGATGGCCAGGCCAACGAGGATGGCGGCCATGCCCGCAAGGCGCAAATTCGTAAATTGTTCGCCGAAGACCAGCGCCGACGAAACAGCACCAACGCAAGGGGCGAGCAGCGCAAAGGGCGTTACCGCGGCAGCTGTATATGTTCGCAGCAACTTGCCCCATATGGCGTACGCAAGCACTGTGGCCACCACGCCCAGGTACAGCGTAGACGCAATGGCTTGCCACGGAGCTGTCATCAAAGCGAGTGGCAGAGCGCTCAACCCCTCCGTCATCCCGGAAATGGCCAAGGCAGGAAGCGGCGGCACCAGGCTCATCCAGACCATTAGATGGAGCATGTCCACCGGCGGAAGGCGCTTCAGAAGGACATTTCCAATGCTCCAGCTGAGGGCAGAAGCCAGAACCAACAATAGTCCGACGATGGTCAGCCCGTTGCCGACTGTCAGGCCGATCATGGCCAAGCCCACCAATCCGGAGATCATCCCGATCAACTGGCGAGCTGTGGGGCGCTCTTTGAGCACAAGCATTGCCAGCATTACAGTGAACATGCCTTGGGTCTGGCTGACTACTGATGCGAGCCCAGGGGGCATGCCATTGGCGATGCCGAAGAACTGGAGCAGAAACTGGCCGGTGAACATGGTCAAACCGATGGCAACCAGCATATGGACCGGTACGTTAGGTCGAGGCAGCAGCAAAACTGGGGTACACGCGATGAGGAATCGCAGCGCGGTTAGCTGAGGCGGCGAAAAACTTCCAAGTGCGATCTTGGTCGCTACGTAAGCCAGGCCCCAGATGGTGGCGACGCAGATCGCCAGGAAGATGTGGAAGGGTTTCATGTCTCAGTTCCTTTATTTTCGCGATTTCCGATGCGAGTTGATTACAGCCTCAGAGTCGTGCTGTGATCAGCGCAATATAATTAAACCATAATACTAGTTTTATAGTTATTTAAATCGAAATAAGACCAGCGAAATCGCTTTTCTTTACAACGCATGGAAGGGCTCTGTAGGCAGCACACAAACAGTGAGGTGAGGGTCGGCGCGGGGCTTTTAGGAAGAGAACACCGGGAGCGTCACACCCTTGCAGCAGTCTTTCTTAACAAAGGTCAGCAGCTCGTTGAGCGCATCAAAGTTCGCCACACAAGTGATTGTTCGGCCCTCTTTTTTTTGAGTTACAAGCTTCGAGCGAACCAGTTCACGCAAGTGAAAGCTTAAGGTGGACGCTGGGATATCGAGCATCGATGCGATCTCGCCAATCGCCATCCCCTCGGAACCGGCCTTCACCAGCGTCTGGAAGATTTCCAGGCGATTGATATGGCCAAGTGCTGCAAAACGGTCTGCGTAGATTTCACCTTTCATGTCTTTATTATAACGATATTCGTAGGTATATAGATTTTTCCACACGAAGAAATGCAATGCATTCAGACGGTACGGGGGCTGGGTTATGTCTTCGTGCCGGTGGCGGCCCAAGCGCGATAGCGTTCACGGCTTCAGAAGCAGGCAGGCCTGCCGCGCCAACTCGGTGATGGCGTTCCAGTCTTTGGCGGCTACGGCCGAATCGGGAGTCAGCCAGGATCCGCCCACGCATTTCACATTGGGCAGGGCGAGGTACTGCGCGGCATTCGCGGCGTTGATGCCGCCTGTGGGGCAAAACACGATGTCGGGCAGAGGGCCATAGAGCGCCTTGAGCAGCGCCACGCCTCCTACGGCTTCGGCCGGAAACAGCTTTTGCACGACGAAACCCTGATCGGCCGCATACATGGATTCGGACGGGGTGGCAATGCCCGGCAGGAAGGGGATGCCGGCCTGGCTCGCGGCCCGGGCGATGTCCGGCGTCAGGCCGGGGCTGACGGCAAAGCGCGCGCCGGCCTCGATGGCGGCGTCCAATTGCCGGGCGCTGCGCACTGTGCCCACGCCCACCAGCGCTTCGGGGACGGCTTGGCCGATCAGGCTGATGGCCTGCAGGGCCGCATCCGAGCGCAGGGTGATTTCCAGGCTGCGCACGCCGCCCGCCACCAGGGCGCGCGCAAGGTCGACGGCCGCATCCAGATCTTTGATGACGATCACCGGCATGACGGGACTTTGTTGCAGGAGTTCAAGAGCGTTCATGGTTTCTCGCTGTGGCGGGCCCTTGCTTGGCGCTGGAAGGCCCAGTCGGGGTGTTGAAAAGTGGTGGCGCCCATTTCCGCCATGCTGGCGTGGCTGCGCGCCGAGGCGAAGAGTTCCCGGCCGAAGCCGGCGGCATGCTCTTCGATATCGGCCTGGCTTGCCGGCCGTTCCAGCCAATCGGCGGGCTCCAGGACGCAGAGTACACCGGTGCCGGCATCCAGCCTTATGATATCGCCGTTCCGGACCAGGGCCAGCGGCCCGCCGGCCAGCGCCTCCGGGCTGACGTGTATGGCGGCGGGCACCTTGCCGGATGCGCCGGACATGCGGCCGTCGGTGACCAGCGCCACCTGGAAGCCCTGGTCCTGCAATACCGACAGGGCAGGCGTGAGCTTGTGCAGTTCGGGCATGCCATTGGCCCCCGGCCCCTGGTAGCGCAGCACCGCGACGAAATCCCGCGCCAGCTCGCCTCTTTGGTAGGCCGCCAGCATATCGTCCTGGCTGTGGAATACCAGCGCCGGCGCCTGCACGACGCGGTGTTCCGGCTTGACGGCGGATACCTTGATCATGGCGCGGCCAAGATTGCCCCGCAGCAGTTTGAGGCCGCCGTCGGGGCTGAAAGGATCGCTGGCCGGCCGTATGACATTGCTGTCCAGCGATATCGCCGCGGCCGGCCTCCAGGCCAGCTTGCCGTCGGCCAGATAAGGTTCCTGCGCATAGTGTTCCAGCCCCAAGCCGGCGGCGGTTTTCACATCGGCATGCAGCAGGCCGGCTTTGAGCAATTCGGCGATCACCAGTCCTATGCCGCCGGCGGCGTGGAAATGGTTGACGTCGGCGCCGCCGTTGGGATAGACGCGGGCCAGCAGCGGAACGACGGCCGACAGGTCCGAGAAGTCATCCCAGTTGATGGCGATACCGGCCGCCTGGGCGATGGCGACGAGATGCAGGGTATGGTTGGTGGAACCGCCGGTGGCCAGCAGGCCGACGATGCCGTTGACGATGGCTTTTTCGCTGATGACTTCGGCCACCGGAGTGAATTCCTCGCCCTGCGCGCCCAGCTGTATGGCGCGCTGGGCGGCGGCGCGGGTCAGGGCCTCGCGCAATGCCGTGTTGGGCGGCACGAAGGCGGCGCCGGGCAAATGCAGGCCCATGATCTCCATGAGCATCTGGTTGGAATTGGCGGTGCCGTAGAACGTACAGGTGCCGGGGCCGTGATAGGACTGCGATTCGGATTCCAGCAATTCGGCGCGGCCCACCTTGCCTTGCGCGAACAACTGCCGGGTATGGGCCTTGTCGCTGTTCGATATGCCGGTGCTCATGGGGCCGGCCGGCACGAATACGGCGGGCAGGTGGCCGAAGCTCAGCGCGCCTATCAACAGGCCGGGCACGATCTTGTCGCACACGCCCAGGTATACGGCCGCATCGAACATCTGATGGCTCAGGGCGATGGCCGTGGCCATGGCGATCACGTCGCGCGAGAACAGGCTCAGTTCCATGCCGGTTTCGCCCTGCGTCACGCCGTCGCACATGGCCGGCACGCCGCCGGCGAACTGCGCGGTCGCGCCGGCGGCGAAGGCCGCCTGCTTGATGATTGCGGGGTAGGCCGCCAGCGGCTGGTGGGCCGAGAGCATGTCGTTGTATGACGAGACGATGGCCAGGTTGGGACGGGAGGCTTGCTTCAGCCGCAGCTTTTCCTGTTCCGGCATGGCGGCGAAGGCATGCGCGAGATTGGTGCAGCCCAGCTGGCTGCGTTCGGTCTTTTTCCCGTAGGCGGCGCGGGTGCGCGCCAGATAGCGGCCCCGGGTTGTCTGGCTGCGGGCCGCGATGCGGTCGGTAACGGCTTGGACGACGGCGTTCAGTGCCATGATGCGTATCCTGAAGAAAGGATGCAGAAGGGCTGCGTTTTCATTGTAGTTTAACTACATGGATTATTCAATCGCCCCGCGCAAGGCCACGGCCGCTCTGGCATGGCTGTCCTGGCCATTTGCTGTAGGGCTGTGGACATGCATGGAATTGCCAGGCCGGTCAAATGATCATCAGCCTGGCTGTCCGGATTGGCAGGCAAGGCTTTGGCCCGATTTTTTTTGTAGTTTTGCTAATTTCTGGCGGACTGGGCGCCGGCGGCCTCTGTGCGCGGCCCGCCGGACAGCCTCGCTAGGCCGCGCGATAGGCGGCCAGCGCCACCATGCCCCAGGCCGCGAGGAATGCCAGGCCGCCTATGGGCGTGACGGCGCCCAGCCATTTGCTGCCCGTCAGCGCCAGCACATACAGGCTGCCGCTGAAGATGACGATGCCGGCGAACATCAGGCTGCCGGCGCCGCTGAGCAGCGCCGATCCGAACCTGCCCGCCAGGGCGGCTATCGCCAGCATTCCCAGCCCATGGACCAGTTGATACAGCACGGCGGTTTGCCAGACGGCAAGCAGGTCGGGGGAAATCAGGCGCTTGAGCCCGTGGGCGCCGAAGGCCCCGGCGCCGACGCCCACCAGCAGCGTCAGGGAAGCCACGATGACAAGTTGGCGGTCGGTCATGGGAAGCTCCTAGATGGCGGCGCCGCGGATGAGGCCGCGCGCGATGATGACTTGCTGCACCTGCGATGTGCCTTCGTACAGGCGGAACAGGCGCACATCGCGGTAGAAGCGTTCAATGGCGTAGTCGCTGACATAGCCCGAGCCGCCGTGTATCTGAACGGCGCGATCGGCCACGCGGCCGCACATTTCGGTGGAAAAATATTTGGCGCATGACGCCTCGATCGATACATCCTTGCCTTCGTCGCGCTTGCGCGCCGCGTCGATGACCATGCATTCGGCGGCATAGATCTCGGTCTTGGAATCGGCCAGCATGCCTTGCACCAGTTGGAAGTCGCTGATGGGCTGGCCGAACTGCTTGCGGTTCATGGCGAAACCCAGGGCGTCGCGCAGCATGCGCTTGGCCGCGCCTATGGCGACGGCGGCAATGTGCAGGCGCCCCTTGTCCAGCACTTTCATGGCGGTCTTGAAGCCCACGCCTTCGCGGTTGCCGATCAGGTTCGCGGCGGGCACTTTGCAATCCTCGAATATGACGTCGCAGGTATGCGCGCCTTTCTGGCCCATTTTCTTGTCTATTTTCCCCAGGGACAATCCGGGCGTGCCGGCTTCGACGATGAAGGCCGAGATGCCGGCCGCGCCCTTGATGCCGGGGTCGGTGCGCGCCATGACGGTGAACAGGCCCGCTTCGGGGGCATTGGTGATGAAGCGCTTGGTGCCGTTCAGTATGTAGTGGTCGCCGTCGCGAACCGCGGTGGTCTTCAGCGCGCCGGCATCCGAACCGGCCTCGGGCTCGGTCAGGGCGAAGGATCCGATCAGATCGCCGCTGGCCAGGCTCGGAAGGTAGGCCTGTTTCTGTTCATCGGTGCCGTCCAGGTAGATGCCCATGGCGCCTATGCCATTATTGGTGCCGATCAGGGAGCGGAACGCCGGCGACGTCTGCCCCAGCTCGAAGGCGATCCGGACCTCTTCTTCCATGGTGACGCCCAGGCCGCCGTACTCTTCCGGCAGCGACAGGCCGAACAGGCCTATTTCCTTCATTTGGGCAACGATGTCGGCGGGAATCCGGTCGGTTTCCGCGACTTCGTCTTCACGCGGGACTAACGCTTCCTGCACGAAGCGGCGTACGCCTTCCTCGAGCAAGGCCTGGGTTTCGGGATCGCGGATCATGATAGGTCCAGTAAGTCATGGGCTGAGGTTATGAATTGATACTTTAACAGCCGCGGCCGCTCGTGGCGGGCAGTTGGCGCGCGAGAAGTTCACGCAGTGGACGCGGCGCCTGGTGATATGATCGATTCGGGGTATTTTTTGCCGCCGGGCCGCTCCCAAGGCAAACAGCGCCCCCTCGCCTTGCAACTCAACACAGGGAAAATGCTGGTATGGCCATAGCTGACAGGGACGACCGCTCAATCGACGCCACGGTGGTGGCTTCGGTCTTGTATCGCGCCGGCCATGATCCCGTGCAGGTGCCGCTGGGGCAGGTGGCGGCGCACGCGCAAGATCAGGACGGCCTGCTATGGATAGGCCTCAAGGAACCCGCCGCTGCCCAGCTGGAGCAATTGGGGGCCGACCTGGGGTTCTCGCGCAAGGCTATCGAAGAGATCATCTCCCCGCATCGGCGCCCCAAGGTCGTCGAATATGAAAAGCTCACGCTCATCGTCGCGATCACGGTGGAAGTGGACAACCTGCGGCCCAGCTTCGGCGACACCCAGATCCTGATAGGCAGGGGTTTCCTGGTCACCATACGGCGCGGCGCCACGGCCACGCATGTGGAGTTGCGCGACCAATTGGAAAACTCGCCGGAGTTCCTGGGCCGCGGCGCGGACTATGTGGCATCCGCCCTGCTGGATTTGCTGGTCGACCGCTACCTTGCCGCCCTGGGCAAGCTCGAGGCGGTGGTCGAAGGGGTGGAGCAGCAGTTCCTGCTGCGCGGGTTTCGCGAAACCGATGTGCGGCGCCTGTACCGCCAGCGCCGCGATTTGCTGCGCATCCATACGGCGATCGCGCCCATGGCGGAAATCTGCCGGCGGCTGGCGCGCGTCGAAATGCGCAATATCGACGCCGAAAGCCGCGCCTATTTCGGCGAGGTGGCCGACCGGGTGGTGCGCGCCAACGAATTCATCAACAGCCTGCGCGAAGCCCTGGCCTTTGCGTTTGAAGCCAGCCTCATGATAGGGCAGTCACAGCAAACCGACACGACCAAGAAGCTCGCGGCCTGGGCCGCGATCCTGGCGGTGCCTACCGCCGTGGCGGGCGTCTACGGCATGAACTTCAAATACATGCCGGAACTGGACTGGGCCTATGGCTATCCGGCGGTCATGGGCCTTACCTTCGCCGCTTGCGCTGTGCTGTACTGGAAGTTCAGGAAATCCAACTGGCTATGAATCGCTGCGGCGATACGGGGAGATGGCATCATGAGCGCAACGACGCATGAAGTGACCAACCAGGTGCCCGAACTGGGCGACTACAACTTGTATGCCAGCGACCTGGCCTTGCAGGAGGGCGTCAAGCGCGAAGGGGCGCAATGGCACAGCGAATCGCTGGCGCATTATGGCGTGCGCCTGGGCCTGCGGGAAACCTTTGCGCTGGCGCACGATGTCAACCGCTACAAGCCCGAGCTCGAAACCTTCGACCGGCAGGGCCGCCGCGTCGACAGGGTGCGCTTCCATCCCGGCTGGCACCGCTACCTGCGCATGGCGTTCCTGCAAGGCATGCACTGCAGCGCCTGGTCCGCGCCGCGCGCGGGCGCCCACGTGGCGCGCGCCGCCGCCTATCTCCTGCATGGCCAGGTCGAGGCGGGCTCTTTGTGCCCCACGACCATGACCTCGGCGGCCATACCCTTGCTGCAGCAGGAGCCCTGGTTTGATTCCGTCGCGCATCATCTTTATTCCCTGCAATACGACGAGCGCGATGCCCCCTTGTCGCGCAAGACGTCCATGATGATAGGCATGGGCCTGACCGAAAAGCAGGGGGGCTCCGATCTGCGCAGCAACACGACGCGGGCAATTCCCCTGGATGCGGGCGGGCGCGGCGCCGCCTACCGGCTCGTCGGGCACAAGTGGTTTCTTTCTTCGCCCATGTCGGACGCCCACTTGGTGCTGGCGCGCCATGACGAGGCCTTTTCCTGCTTCTACGTGCCGCGCTGGCTGGACGACGGCAGCAAGAACGCCGTGCATATTCAGCGCATCAAGAACAAACTGGGCAACAGCTCGAACGCCAGCGTGGAGGTCGAGTTCGATGACGCCGTGGGCGTGCTGATCGGGCAAGAGGGGCGCGGCATTGCGACGCTGGTGGAAATGGCCTCGTATACCCGCCTCGATTGCGTGCTGGGGAGCACGGCGCTGTTGCGCCAGGGGCTGGTCCAGGCCATGCATCACGCCCGCCATCGCATTGCCTTCGGCCAGCCCTTGATCCGGCAGCCGCTGATGCAGAGCGTGCTGATGGACCTGGCGCTCGAAAGCGAGGCCGCCACGGCGCTGGCCCTGCGCCTGGCGCGCGCTTTCGATGCCTCGGACGATCTCCTGGATCTCGCCTACCGCCGCATCCTGACGCCCGCGGCGAAGTTCTGGGTATGCAAGCGCACGGTCGAGGCGATGGGCGAATGCATGGAAGTATGGGGCGGGAACGGCTATATTGAAGACGGCCCCATGGCCCGGCTGTATCGCGAGGCGCCGGTCAATTCCATATGGGAAGGCTCGGGCAATGTCATGTGCCTGGATGTATTGCGCGCCTTGAAGCGGCATCCCGAACTGGCCCACGCCCTGCAGGCCAGCCTGGAACAGGACTGCGCCGGCGAGCCCTTGCTGGAACAGCGCGCGCAAAGCCTGCTCGGGCTGCTGGCTTCGGGGGAGCCCACGCTCGAATCCGCGGCGCGCTATGTCGCGCAGGAACTGGTGCTATTGGTACAGGCCGGCCTGCTGCGGCGGCATGCGCCGCAGGTGCTGGCCGATGCCTTTGTGCAAAGCCGCTTTGGCAGGTCCGGCGGGCATGTATACGGAGCCAGCGCGACGCCCTTGGCCTTGTACAGCGTGCTCGAACGGGCCTGGCCGGAATGACTGCCGTCCCGCCGGTTTGCCGCATCAGGGATTAACCGCCTGTCGCGGGCGGCGGCAAAGCCCATATAATCGCTGGGCCTGGCCGGTTGTCGCGGCCAGTCATAGTCATTGCATTGCTTCGGGGATCGAGTGAATAGTGTTTTGAACGTATTGCTGCGCAGGGCCGCGGCCGCCCTGATGGCCAGGCGCTGGTCCAGGCTGGCGACGCTCGCGGCGGTTGTGGCGCTGGCCGGCCTGGGGGCGTTTACCGCCCTGGAATCCGACCTTGCCGCCAAGCCGGTGGCGGGAGGCCAGCCATCGGCGGCGGGCTACACGCTGGCCGGCCGCGTGGTCCGCGTTGCCGATGGCGATACCTTCACTTTGCTGGCCGGCGGCAGGCAGCAGCGGGTGCGCATGGCCAGCATCGACGCCCCCGAAGTCACCAAGGACCGCGAGCGCCCGGGGCAGCCGCATGCCCAGGCTTCCAAAGACGCGCTGGCGGCATTGATCGCGGGCAAGGCGGTCACGCTGAACTGTTATGAGCGCGACCGCTACGACCGCAATGTGTGCGATGTGCCCCTGGGCGGCGGCGCGACGGCCAGCCGCAAGCAGGTGGCGGCGGGAATGGCCTGGGCCAATATGGAAGGCCGCGGCAAGTTCATGCGCGACCCGGCGCTGCCCGCGCTCGAGCGGCAGGCCAGGCAGGCGCGGCTGGGCATCTGGCAGCAGGCCGATCCGGTCAGCCCGTGGGCATGGCGCTATCAATGCTGGCAGCAGCAGCGGTGTTAGGCTGGCTGCGGACGCGTGCCGCGCCGGCCCTGGCCGTGGCGCTTCTTGCGGGATGTTCGCCCGGGCCCGTCAACAGCCCTTACGCGCAGGGCCGGGAAGGCGACAACATCCTGTATACGGCGTTCGCGCAGCGCTCGCCCAAATACCTGGACCCGGCCAAGTCCTATTCGACCGACGAAACGCCGTTCACCTATTCCATATACGAGCCCCTGTACGGCTACGATTACCTGGCCAGGCCTTATAAGCTGGTGCCCAAGACGGCGGCCTCCATAGACAACCCGGTCTACTATGACCAGGCCGGCCAGCGCCTGCCCCAGGATGCGCCGGGCGAGCAAGTGGCCGTCAGCGTCTACGACATCCGGATCAAGCCGGGCATAAAATTCCAGCCCCATCCCGCCCTGGCCCGCGGCGCCTCGGGCGGATACCGCTACTGGCCGCTGGCGCCCGGCGAACTCGAGCATAAATTCGGCATCGACGATTTCCCCGAGACCGGCACGCGCGAATTGCTCGCCGACGACTATGTGTACGCCTTCCGGCGCCTGGCCAGCCCGCGCGTGGCCTCGCCCATCTATGGCGTCATGGCCGAACATATCGTGGGCTTGCGCGAATACGGCGAGCAGTTGAAGAAGCAGGACCAGCCTCCGGCGGCGCCGCAAGCCGGCCGGGCCTGGCTGGACCTGCGCCAGAGCGGCTTCGACGGCGTCCAGGCCCTGGGCCCGCATACTTTGCGCATCAAGGTAAAGGGCAAATACCCCCAGTTCAAATACTGGCTGGCGATGACCTTCACCGCGCCCGTCCCCTGGGAGGCCGATCGCTTTTATCAGCAGCCGGGCATGGCCGAGCACAATCTGTCGTTCAATACCTGGCCGCTGGGCACCGGCCCCTACATGCTCAGCGCATCCATTCCGAACCGGCGCCACGTGCTGTCGCGCAACCCCAATTTCCGCGGGGAACCCTATCCTTGCCAGGGCGAACCCGGCGACGCCGCGGCCGGTTTGCTGGCCGACTGCGGCAAGCTCACGCCATTCGTGGACAAGGTAGTGTTCACCCTCGAAAAGGAAAGCGTGCCGCTGATGGGCAAGTTTCTGCAGGGCTATTACGATATTCCCCAGGCCGATCGCGGCGACTACGGAGTGGCCATGCGGGTCGCGGCGGGAGACTCAGCGCAGAAGGCCTCGCTGTACCGGGATCACGGCATCCAGCTGCGCAGCTCGACCGAGGCGCAAGTGTATTACCTGGGCTTCAACTGGCGCGATCCGGTGGTGGGGCAGGGCGATACGCCCGAGCAGCGGGAAAAGAACCGCAAGCTCAGGCAGGCGGTAGGCATCGCCTTCAATTGGGAGCAGTACGTTTCCATCTTCGAGAACGACGAAGCCCAGGTCGCCTACGGCCCGGTGCCGCCCGGGGTTCTGGGCTACCAGGATCTTCCGCAGGGCATCAACAGCCAGATCTACACCCTGGAAGACGGGCGGGCCGTTCGCCGCCCCCTGGATTATGCGCGGCAGCTGCTCAAGGAAGCCGGCTATCCCGAAGGCCGCGAGGCGCGGACGGGCAAGCCTCTGATACTGCATTTCGATTCGGCCGGCGGCATGGGCTCGAGCGCCATGCTCGACTGGATGCGGCGACAGCTGGCTTCCATCAACGTAGAGCTTGAAGTCCGCGCCACGGACTACAACCGTTTCCAGGACAAGATGCGCAGCGGCAGCGCGCAAATGTTCATGTGGGGCTGGGTCGCCGACTACCCGGACGCCGAGAATTTCCTCTTCCTGCTCTATGGCCCCAATGCCAAGGTGGCCACGGGCGGCGAGAACGCCTCGAATTACCAGAATCCCGAGTTCGACCGCCTCTTCGAGCAGATGCGCTTCCTGGACGACGGCCCGGAAAAGGCGGCCCTGGTGCACAGGATGATAGCCATCGTGCAGCGCGACGCGCCCTGGATGTTCGGCTATTTCCCCAAGTCGGGCGGCGCCTACCAGGCCTGGGTGGGCAACGCCAAGCCGACGCAAATGGTGCGCAACACCTTGCAGTTCTATCGGATAGACCCGGCCCTGCGCGCGCAGAAAATCAAGGAATGGAATACGCCCCGCTGGTGGCCCTTGTGGCTGCTGGCCGCGGTTTTCGCCTTCGGCGCCTACCTGGCCTGGCGCACGGCGCGGCGCAGGGACCGCGCCACGGCCCTGGCCCATCACGATACCGCGAGGCGCCCATGACGCGCTATGTAATACGCCGCCTGCTGTATGGCATCTTGATACTGATAGGCGTGAACCTGCTGACCTTCGTCCTGTTTTTCGCGGTGAACACGCCCGACGACATGGCGCGCCTGTCGATAGGCGGGCAGCGCGTCAGCCAGTCGGCCATAGAAAAGTGGAAGACAGAACGGGGCTATGACAAGCCGCTGTTCTTCAACGAGCAGGCCGCCGGCGCGCAGCAGTGGACCGATACTATTTTCTTTGCCCGCTCGGTGCCGCTGCTGCGCTTCGATTTCGGCTTTTCCGACGAGGGGCGCGACATAGGCCATGAGATCGGCCAGCGCATGGGCCCCAGCCTGGCGCTGGCCCTGCCCACCTTTTTTCTCGGCCTGTTCGCCTGCGTGGCGTTCGCCCTGCTGCTGGTATTCTTCAAGGGCACCCGGCTCGATTTCGCCGGCGTCGTGGTGTGCGTAGTGCTGCTGTCGATTTCCGGCCTGTTCTACATCATTGCCGGGCAGTGGCTTTTCGCCAAGGTGTTGCGCTGGGTGCCGTATTCCGGCTATGTGGATGGCTGGGGCAGCTTGCGCTTCCTGGTCCTGCCCGTGCTGGTCGCGGTCTTGTCGCGCCTGGGCGCCGAATCGCGCTTCTACCGCACGCTCTTCCTGGAAGAAGCCGGCAAGGACTATGTCCGCACCGCCCGCGCCAAAGGCCTGTCCGAAAGAGTCGTGCTGTTTCGCCACATATTGCGCAATGCCCTGCTGCCGATACTGACCGGCACGGTTTCGGCGATCCCGCTGCTGTTCATGGGCAGCCTGATTTCAGAATCGTTTTTCGGCATACCGGGCCTGGGCAGCTACACCATAGATGCCATCAACGCCCAGGATTTCTCCATTGTGCGCGCCATGGTCTTCCTGGGCTCGGCCCTGTATATCGTCGGGCTGATCCTGGCCGATATTTCCTATACCCTGGCTGACCCCCGGGTCCGGTTCGAGTAGCCTATGCCCAAATTCGTTTTCCTGTGGACCGATATCTTCGTCTTTTGCCTGGTGCTGGCCGTGCTGCTTTATGCGCTGCGCGTGCGGCGCAGCGCCTCGCTGCAGTCCGCCTGGAAAAGCGTCGCCAGGACGCCATCGGCCATGTGCGCCGCGGTGGTGCTGGCCGGTTTCGTTTCACTGGGCGTGCTGGACTCCATACACTACCGCCCGCTGTTGCCGCCGGTCGAGGCCGCCGGGCAGACGGCCGCCGGGCAGGCTGGCGCCGCGCCGGCGCCCGTCTATTCGCCCACATTGCGCTCCGCGCTGGATGATCTCTTGTCGCTTACCCAATTGGCCAAGCGCGAGAATACCTATTCGGCGCCGCTGGCCCTGCGGCAGTTCACCAAAGAAACCGTGGTGACCAACGGCCAGGCCGTGCGCGACTATCCCCGCCTCAAGCATGCCGGGCTGCATCTGCGCGCCGAGGCCGATCGCGGGCGGGACATATCCAGGCGCCTGTCCTGGGGCATCCTGGCCGGCCTGGCGGCCTGCCTGGCGTCGGCCTTGCTTCTGACCTTGCTGCACAGGCGGCGGGCCGAGGGTTTCCGGCATGCCTGGCTGCTCTGGTGGCGCGGCGAGTCGGGCATCCCCTGGCGCCCCATGTGGATCACGTTCAGCATGGTCCTGGCGCTGGCCGCCGTGGCGCTGGCGCTGGGCGGCAATTATCACGTGCTGGGAACGGACCGCACCGGCAACGACGTCCTGTGGCAGTGCCTGAAAAGCATACGCACGGCCCTGGTGATAGGCACGCTGACCACCGTGGCCATGCTGCCGCCCGCGCTTGCCTTCGGCATCGCGGCGGGCTATTTCAAGGGCAAGGTCGACGACGTCATCCAGTACATCTATACGACGCTGACATCCATACCGGGGGTGCTGCTCATCGCCGCCTGCGTATTGATGATGCAGGTGTATATCGACAACAATCCGGACCTGTTCGATACCGTGGCGGCGCGCGCCGACCTGCGCCTGTTCCTGCTGTGCCTGATACTGGGCCTGACCGGCTGGGCGGGCCTTTGCCGCCTGCTGCGGGCCGAAACCCTCAAGCTGCGCGAGCTCGAGTATGTGCAGGCGGCGCGCGCCTTCGGCGTAGGCCACTGGCGCATCATGCGCCGCCACTTGCTGCCCAACCTCATGCACATCGTGCTCATCACCATGGTGCTGGAGTTCTCCGGCCTGGTCCTGTACGAGGCGATACTGTCTTACCTGGGCATAGGCGTGGACCCGAGCACGCCCTCGTTCGGCACCATGATAGACATGGCGCGGCTGGAAATGTCGCGCGATCCGATGATCTGGTGGAATCTGCTGGGGGCTTTCGTGTTTCTGCTGGCCCTGGTGCTGTCGGCCAATATCTTCGCCGACGCCATCCAGGACGCCTTCGATCCGCGCACCCGCCGCTTCAGGCCGCGCCGCCTCGCCCTCAAGGACAGCGCATCATGAACATACTTGAGCCACAAGCCGCGGGCGCCGGTTCCGGCTCGCCGGAGACCGTCGTATCGATACGCAATCTGTCGGTGCAGATAGCCAGCGACGCCGGCGTGCAGGAAGCCGTGAAGTCCCTGCAATTGGCGATAGCCCGGGGCCAGACCTTCGCCCTGGTGGGCGAATCGGGTTGCGGCAAGAGCATGACGGCGCTGGCCCTGCTGCGCCTGCTGCCCGAAGCCGGCCGGATAGTCTCGGGCGAGATCCACCTGGGGCAGGTGGAACTCAACGGGCTGTCGGAACAGGGCATGCGCGGCGTGCGGGGCGGGCAGGTCGGCATCATCTTCCAGGAGCCCTCCACCAGCCTGAATCCCGTCATGACGATAGGCCAGCAGCTTATCGAAACGCTGCGCGCGCATACGCCATACCGGGGCGAGGCGCTGGCCGAGCGGGCCGCCTGGTGGCTGAAGCGGGTCGGCATCCCGGAGGCGGACAGGCGCCTGCACGATTATCCCTTCCAGTTTTCGGGCGGCCAGAAGCAGCGCATCATGATCGCCGTCGCGCTGGCGGCCGAGCCCCGCCTGCTGATCGCCGACGAGCCCACCACCGCCCTGGACGTCACGGTGCAGGCGCAGATACTGGATCTGCTGGCCGACATCCAGAAAGAAATGGGCCTGGCCATCCTGCTGATCACCCACGACCTGGCGGTCGTCAAGAACGTGGCGGACTATGTGGCGCTGATGCGCGCCGGCGAGATCGTCGTAACGGTCGACGCCGCCACGTTTTTCTCGGCGCCCAGCCACCCCTACGCGCGCCAGCTGCTGGCGGCCATACCCACTTTCGCCAAGCGCGGCCGGCCCCTGTCGGCGGCTGAGCCGGATGCCGCGGCGGAGCGCGCAAACGCTTTTGGAGCGACATCGTCTTTTGAAGCGACATCCGCCACGCAGGCGGACGCCGCGGCCCGCCAAGCTCAGGTGGCGGGCGCCGACCCCGTGCTGGTCGTCAAGAATCTGTCGGTCTCCTATTCGAGGAAAGGCGGTTTCTGGGGGCGCGCCGCGGACCCCGTCCAGATAGTGGACGACGTGTCCTTCGATGTGCGCGCCGGCGAGACGCTGGCTCTGCTGGGCGAGTCCGGCTGCGGCAAGACCACGACCGCCAAGGCGCTGCTGCGCCTTCTGGACAAGCAGGCGGCGGTGGGGGGCCAGGCCCATCTTCATGGCCAGGACCTGCTGACGGCGCGCGGATCGCGCTTGCGCCAGCTGCGCCAGGCGATACAGATCGTGTTCCAGGATCCTTACGCCTCGCTGGATCCGCGCATGCTGGTGGGCGAGATCCTGGACGAGGGCATTGCTGCCTTGCGGCCCGACCGCCCCAGGACCCGCCGGACGGCGCAGGTGCGCAGCCTGCTGGATAGGGTAGGCCTGCCCAAGAATACGGCGCAGCGCTATCCGCACGAATTCTCCGGCGGCCAGCGCCAGCGCGTGGCCATTGCCCGCGCCCTGGCAGTGGAGCCGGCGGTGCTGATATGCGACGAGCCCACGTCCGCCCTGGACGTATCCGTGCAGGCGCAGATCCTGGACTTGCTGCGCGCCTTGCAGCTCGAATTCAATATCGCCTACCTGTTCATTACGCACAATTTCGGCGTGGTCGAGTATCTGTCCGACCGCATCGCCATCATGCACCAGGGCAAAATCGTCGAAGCGGGCGCCACCGAAGCCGTTCTCGCCGCGCCGCGGCATGGCGAAACACAGCGCCTGCTTGCGGCCGTGCCCCGCCTGTAGGCCGGATAGTCCGGCGGCAGGGCGGCTTTCCGCCTTGTATTTGGCGCGAACGCCCGCATATTGCTGTTATGTCATTAAAAGTCTTTGATCTTCAATGCGACCAGGGCCACGTCTTCGAAGGCTGGTTCGCTTCGGCCGACAGCTATGAATCGCAGCAATCGCGCGGGCTGTTGAGCTGCCCTGTGTGCAACAGCAGCCGCGTCGCCAAGAAGCTTTCGGCGCCGCGCTTGAATCTCGGCCATGCGAAAGCCCCCGCGCCCGCCGCGCCGGCATCCGCCGCCCGCGCCCGGCCGGGTACGGCAGTGGCGGCGCCGGCCGCCGGGCAAATGGCGCAGTTGCAGGCCGAAGTCATGCGCCACATCCGCCAGATGGTGCGCAATACCGAGAACGTGGGCGCCCGCTTCGCCGAAGAAGCGCGCCGCATGCACGACGGGCAAGCGCAGGAACGCGCCATACGCGGCACGGCTACGCCAGAGGAAAGGGAAGAATTGGCCGAGGAAGGGATAGCCGTCATGCCTATACCCGAGTTCCTGGACGACGACCGCCTGCAGTAAGCGCATCGTTTTCAGCAAGCGGCGCCAGGCCGCCCGCCGAGAGGCTTACATCACGCGGCTGCGGTATTCGCCAGTGCGCGTATCGATTTCGATTTTGTCGCCGATATTGCAGAACAGCGGCACGTTGACCGTCATGTCGGTGTTGGTCTTGGCGGGCTTGAGCACTTTTCCCGACGTATCGCCCTTGACGGCGGGTTCGGTGTAAATGATTTCGCGCACCACGATCGTGGGAAGCTCGACCGAAATGGCCCGGCCGTCATAGAACACGACCTGGACCTTCATGCCTTCTTCAAGGTAGTTCAGGGCATCGCCCATGCTTTCCGCTTCGACTTCGTGCTGGTTGTATTCTTCATCCATGAAAACATACATGGGATCGGCATAGTACGAGTAGGTGCATTCTTTGTTTTCGAGCTGGACCACTTCGAATTTTTCATCGGCCTTGGATACGGACTCGCTGCCGGAGCCGGTAAGCAGATTCTTGAACTTGAGCTTGACGACGGCCGAGTTGCGGCCCGACTTGTTGTATTCTGTTTTCTGTACGACGAGCGCGTCATTGCCTACTTTGACCACATTGCCAACGCGCAATTCTTGTGCGGTTTTCATATATTTAAAAGACTCCGGGGGGTGATTTGCTCCGCCAGATGCCACTGCCGGGCCGGAGCATGACTTACAAAACCCGTCATTTTAACCTGATCGCCGCCGTTGCGTGCAAAACCCGACAAGGGAGTAGGCCAAATCGGGATATCCGGCCAATTCATCGCTCCATTGCGCGCTGTCGGACTGCCACTGCGCCCAGTTGCCCGGCTCCAGCGCCTCGTTCATCCGCAAGGCGAATGCTTCCGGATCGCCCAGGTTCCAGTCCCGCATCAGCGCATGGACAGTCTGCCGGCAGGGCGACCGGTCCAGCCAGGCCTGCAGCTTGATCATATGGGTGTTCGCATCCTGCGCATATATTTGCCACACCAGGGGCTTGCCGGCCCACAAGGCGCGGACCAGGGAATCCTCGCCGCGCACGAAATTCAGGTCGCTGCTCCATAGCAGCCGGTCGAAGGCCGCCTGGTCGACAAAAGGCATTTCATGGACATGCACCCGTCCGCCTGGGCGGTCCTGCAAGCCGGGATACACGCCGCGGGGCACGATCAGCAGGGTGGGGCAGGCCTGCCGCTCCAGGCTGTCGAGCAGCCCTTGGGCCGGGGCGTCCGGGTAGCAGAACAAAAACACCTGGCGCGCGCCCTGCCGCAACCGCTCGATCTGCCGGCCCGGCACGCCGATGGCGCCCAGAAGCGCATCGCGCTGGCCGGGCTGCGCCAGCCATTCGTCGCGTTCGGAAAGCAGGCCGGGTTCGCGCAGCAGCCCGCCCGTGGCGGGCGTAAAGCCGGGAAAAAAGAAATGCTTGCGCAAGCCATGGTGCTGCGCGGACGGCAGGGTATGGCAGGACTCGACCCAGCCTTCGGCGCTCAGGTATTCGAGATTGATCCATAAACTGTCTTGCCGGACCATGGCCTCGATGAAAGCGGCGGGCGGGTCGCAGGCAAAGGCCTCGATCACCACGGCATGCGGCCGCAGCACAGGGGCTGGCTGCGTCCAGTGCACGATATCGACGCCCCGGGCCGATTGCTGCGCGGCTTGCGGGTCCACGCCGGGCTCGATCCGCCCGAAGCTGTGCAGGTCGTCGACCCATAAGCGCACTTCGCGTCCTGGCGGCAGCCGGGCCAGCTGCCTTGCCAGGCGCCAGCAAACGCCGATGTCGCCGAAATTATCGACGACCCGGCAAAAGATGTCGAAGGACAGCCGCGGCATTAATGGAAGTGGACGGGCGCCAGGTCGGTCTCTTCGGGAAGCTCGGGGTGCATCATTTCGCCCAGCGGATTGGGAAAATACGGCGCTCCGCAATCATCGCAGAATTCGGCGGGATGGATGCCCGGCAGCCGGCGCACGTCGGCGATTCCCTGCTCTTTGAGCAGGGCGGCAATTTCATCGGGCACGTCGATGACCTGATTTTCCGTGCCGTCGGCGGCAGCCTCTTCCTTGCTCAGCACGGGCCAGATGCAGCCGTAGATCACTTCGTTGCTGTGGCGCGTGCTGAAGCCCACCCGGTATTCCTCTATGGTGTCGCCGCCGCAGCCGATGATGACGGCGCGCAGCTCGTCGCCCGGCAGATGGGCGGCCGTCTGCAGCCAGGTGACCGCGGCCTTCAGGGCCAGCGGCCGTATGCGCCTGTCGGCCTCGCGGCTGTTCATGTAGTAGGCGTCGGGCTGCAGGTATTCAAGATAGCAGCCCGTGAACATCGGGGTGAACACTTCGGCGCTGGCCTGTTCCCAGGCTTCCTGGCATTTTTGCCGTATGGCGATGGCGTCGTCCTGCGGCATCTGCCAGCGGAACACCGCCTGCCCTTTGGGCACGACGATCACGCCGACCGCGAAGCGCGCATCGGCCAGCATGCCGTCGGCGTCCTCAGGCTTGTTGATCTGGCAGGGCTCCGCGCCGGCGCCCAGCGCCAGCAGGGCGAGACGCTGCGTCCAGGCGTGGGTTTCCTGGAATGATTGCGGCATCTGGTCAAAGTTGACGAGGGCCGGGATGAGCGCCATTTTGGCGCCCTCGGCGACGATATGGGCTTGCAGATGCCGGGCCAGCGCCTGGCGCTGGGCGGGCGTCAGTTCGCCTTCGGGCAACTGATAGCGGGTCCAGGCCACGACCGGCGCCGAAAACAGCAAGGCGTCATACTCCACGCCCTGGTGGACGATGGTCGTGGACTCGGTCAGCGTTTCGGCCTGCTCCACCAGGATTTCGTAGGCGTTCAGATCGCTGGCCAGCAAGTGATCGAGCACGGTTTCGATGGTCTTGTTTTTTTTGCCCAACAGCAGCTTGTTCAACTGGATGCCTAGCAGGTTTTCCCAGTAGATATCTTCGAGTCGGCTGCCGGAGCGGGCTAGCGCTTGCGTCAGGGTCACAAGACGTTGAGCTTCGCGGGATAAACGCGAAGGAGGGGTGGCAGGCATACGAGGCATAAGACAATACAAGTTGATGAGTAGGCTAGTGTAACGCTCTACCCGGCTTCGTGGGCTGGCGCGGGGGCGGAGCATGCAAAAAGTGTCCCCACGCTTCACCGCTGATTGTTCACCTCGCGGCCGCCGCCGGCCGGCGGGATCAGGCGGCGAGCAGCTCGCGCAGCACGTAAGGCAGGATGCCGCCATGCAGGTAGTAGTCGACCTCGGTCGCCGTATCGATGCGCAGCAGCATGGAAACCTGCTGCGAGCTGCCGTCCCGGCGATGTATCGTGACAGTCACATCCTGCTGCGGCCTGATGCTGGCTTCGATGCCCGCTACATCAAAGGTTTCTTCGCCGGTGATGCCCAGGGATTCCACGCTGTCGCCATCCTTGAACTGCAGCGGCAAGACGCCCATGCCCACCAGGTTGCTGCGGTGTATGCGCTCGAAGCTGCGCGCCACCACCGCCTTGACGCCCAGCAACTGGGTGCCTTTGGCCGCCCAGTCGCGGGACGAGCCGGTGCCGTATTCTTCCCCGGCGAAGACCACGGTGGGCACGCCGGCCGCCACATATTTCATGGCGGCGTCGTAAATCGACAGCCGTTCGCCGGTAGGTTGATACAAAGTCTCGCCGCCCTCGTAACGGCTGCCGTCGGGCAGGGCCGGGATCATGAGATTCTTGATGCGCACGTTGGCAAACGTGCCGCGCATCATGATTTCGTGATTGCCGCGCCGCGAGCCATAGCTGTTGAAGTCCTGTTTCATGACGCCGTGGGCCTTGAGCCATTCGCCGGCGGGCGAGCTTTCCTTGATGGAGCCCGCCGGGGAGATATGGTCGGTGGTCACCGAATCGCCGAAAACCGCCAGGGCGCGCGCGCCCTTTACCACCGGCATGGCGGCGGGCCGCATTTCGAAGCCGGCGAAGAAGGGCGGTTCGGCGATATAGGTCGATGCGGGCCAGCTGTAGACATCGCCATGCACACCGGAAATATTGTTCCACAGCTTGCCCGGGTTGGACTTGATCTCGGCGTAATTCGTGCGGAAGACTTCGGGATCCAGCGCCTGGCCCAGAAGCGCCTGGATTTCCGCGTTGCTCGGCCAGATGTCGCCCAGCCAGACATCGCCGTTCCTGCCCCGGCCCACGGGTTCGGTCATCAGGTCGCGCAATACCGTGCCGGCCAGGGCGTAGGCGACGACCAGGGGCGGCGAAGCCAGGAAGTTGGCCTTGATGTTGGGGTGGATGCGGGCTTCGAAATTGCGGTTGCCCGACAGAACGGCCGAACAGACCAGGCCGTTCTGGATAATGGTTTCGTTCAGGTCCGGCGTCAGGTCGCCGGCGTTGCCGATACAGGTGGTGCACCCGTAGGCGGCGACGTCGAAGCCCAGCTTTTCCAGGTAGGGCAGCAGGCCGGTCTTGGTGAGGTAGTCGGTGACGACGCGCGAACCCGGCGCCAGGGATGTCTTGATATGCTTGGGCACTTTCAGGCCCGCCTCGACCGCTTTCTTGGCCATCAGGCCCGCCGCCAGCAACACGCTGGGGTTGGAGGTGTTGGTGCAGGACGTGATGGCGGCTATCAGGATGTCGCCATTCTTGACCTGCGTGCCGGCGCTGGTGGTGTAGACCTGGCCGAGTTTTTCGGGCGGCTGGTTGAAGCCGGCGGCCGACTGCTCGGTGTACAGGCGGGTAAAGGTGTTCTTGACATCGCCCAGCTCGATGCGGTCCTGCGGCCGCTTGGGGCCGGCCAGGGAGGGCGTGACCGTGGAAAGATCCAGGGTGATCAGCTGCGTATAGCCGATATCCTTGGCATCGGGCACGCCGTACATGCCCTGGGCCTTGAAATAGGCCTTCAGGGCGTCGATCTCGTCCTTGCTGCGGCCGGTGCCCTGGAAGTATTCGATAGTGCGGTCGTCGACCGGGAAGAAGCCCATGGTGGCGCCGTATTCGGGGGCCATATTGCCTATGGTGGCGCGGTCGGTGACCGACAGGCTGCTCGTGCCCGGCCCACAGAATTCCACGAACTTGCCCACCACCTTCTGCCTGCGCAGCAGTTCGGTGATGGTCAGCACCAGGTCGGTGGCGGTCACGCCGCCGCGCAGCTCGCCCTTCAGTTCGACGCCGACGACATCCGGGGTAAGAATATAGACCGGCTGGCCCAGCATGCCGGCTTCGGCCTCGATGCCGCCCACCCCCCAGCCCACCACGCCTATGCCATTGATCATGGTGGTATGGCTGTCGGTGCCGACCAGGGTGTCGGGGTAGTACACATTGTTCCTGGCGTCGTAATGCACGCCGCGCGCCAGGTGTTCCAGGTTGACCTGGTGGACGATGCCGAAGCCCGGGGGCACCACGCCAAAGGTATCGAAGGCCTGCATGCCCCATTTCATGAACTGGTAGCGTTCCTGGTTGCGCTTGAATTCGAGCTTCATGTTCAGGTCGAGCGCATTCTTGGTGCCGAAGTAATCGATCATGACCGAATGGTCGACGACCAGGTCCACCGGCACCAGCGGCTCTATGCTTTTGGGGTCCTTGCCCATCTTGGATGCCACCGAGCGCATCGCCGCGATGTCGGCCAATAGCGGCACGCCGGTGAAGTCCTGCAGCACGACCCGGGCCACCACGAATGGAATCTCGGTGTCGCGCTTGGCCGTCGGCTTCCAGGAAGCCAGCTGCCTGATGTGTTTTTCAGTGATTTTCTTGCCGTCGCAATTGCGCAGCACCGATTCCAGCACCACCCGGATCGACACGGGCAGCCGCTGGATGTCGATGCCCAGCGTTGCGCCTAGTGCCGGCAAGGAATAGAACTGGGCCGTTTTGCGCCCGATCTTGAACTTTTGTAAGCTGTTGAACGTATTGTGCGGCATAAAGAACTCCGGTTATGTGTCTTGTGGGCTTGCGTGGCCAGGGGAATACGCTGCGCTGCGTGGCATCCGCCATATATTTTAGGCCCGTTTCCGCGAGTTATGGAACGAAAAAAAACTCCCGCTGCGGAATCGCAGCGGGAGTTTTGTTCCATGCAGGCATGGCGCTTATTGGCCTATACGCTGACCGAATCGGCGATTTCCTGGAAGTCTTCGATCTGGTCGAAGTTCATGTAGCGGTAGATCTGATCGCTGTTCGCGCTGAGCACGCCCACGCCGGCCATGTATTCTTCCTTGGTCGGAATACGGCCCAGGCGCGAGCAGATGGCGGCCAGTTCGGCCGAACCCAGGAAGACATTGGAGTTCTTGCCCAGGCGATTCGGGAAATTGCGCGTGCTGGTCGACATGACGGTGGCGCCTTCGCGCACCTGCGCCTGGTTGCCCATGCACAGCGAGCAGCCGGGCATTTCCATGCGCGCGCCGGCGCTGCCCAGGACACCGTAATGGCCTTCTTCGGTAAGCTGTTTCTGGTCCATCTTGGTGGGAGGGGCGACCCACAGCTTGACCGGAATGTCGCGCTTGCCTTCCAGCAGCTTGGAAGCCGCGCGGAAGTGGCCGATATTGGTCATGCAGCTGCCGATGAACACTTCGTCTATCGCCGTCCCGGAGACTTCCGACAGGGTTTTCACGTCGTCGGGATCATTGGGGCAGGCGACAATGGGCTCGTGCACATCGGCCAGGTCGATTTCGATGACCGCGGCGTATTCGGCATCGGCATCGGGCTCCAGCAATTGCGGGTTGGCCAGCCAGGCCTGCATGGCCTTGATGCGGCGGCCCAGGGTGCGCTCGTCTTCGTAGCCGTTGGCTATCATCCATTTCAGCAGCGTGATGTTGCTGTTGATGTATTCGATGATGGGCTCTTTGCTGAGGTGCACGGTGCAGCCGGCGGCCGAGCGCTCGGCCGAAGCGTCGGACAGTTCGAACGCCTGTTCGACTTTCAGGTCGGGCAGGCCTTCGATCTCCAGGATGCGTCCCGAGAAAATATTCTTCTTGCCTTGCGTTTCAATAGTCAGCAGGCCCTGCTTGATGGCGTACAGCGGAATGGCGCTGACCAGATCGCGCAGGGTCACGCCGGGCTGCAGCTTGCCCTTGAAGCGCACCAGCACCGATTCCGGCATGTCCAGCGGCATGACGCCGGTGGCCGCGGCGAACGCCACCAGGCCCGAGCCGGCGGGAAAACTGATGCCTATCGGGAAACGGGTGTGCGAATCGCCGCCCGTGCCGACGGTGTCGGGCAGGAGCATGCGGTTCAGCCACGAGTGGATGATGCCGTCGCCGGGGCGCAGCGAAATGCCGCCGCGCGTGCTGATGAAGGCGGGCAATTCGTGATGGGTCTTGACGTCGACCGGCTTGGGATAGGCGGCGGTATGGCAGAACGATTGCATAACCAGGTCCGCCGAGAAGCCCAGGCAGGCCAGGTCTTTCAATTCGTCGCGCGTCATGGGGCCGGTGGTGTCCTGGCTGCCGACCGAAGTCATCCTGGGTTCGCAGTAGGTGCCGGGGCGCATGCCGCGTCCTTCGGGAAGGCCGCAAGCGCGGCCGACCATTTTTTGCGCCAGGGTGTAGCCCTTGCCGGTGTCGGCGGGGACCTGCGGCAGGCGGAACAGGGTCGAAACGGGCAGCCCCAGGGCCTCGCGGGCCTTGGCGGTCAAGCCGCGGCCGATGATCAGGGGAATGCGTCCGCCGGCGCGGGCCTCGTCGAACAGCACCTCGGACTTGACCTTGAATTCGGCGACGACCTGGCCGTCCTTCAAGGCCAGGCCTTCGTAGGGGCGCAGCTCGATGACGTCGCCCATATTCATCTTGGAGACATCGAGCTCGATGGGCAGGGCGCCGGCGTCTTCCATGGTGTTGTAGAAGATGGGCGCGATCTTGCCGCCCAGGCATACGCCGCCGAAGCGCTTGTTGGGGACAAAGGGAATGTCCTGGCCGGTATGCCAGAGCACCGAGTTGGTCGCCGATTTGCGCGACGAGCCCGTGCCGACCACGTCGCCCACATAGGCGATCAGGTGGCCTTTCTGCTTGAGGCTTTCAATGAATTTGATGGGGCCGATCTTGCCGGCTTCCTCGGGCTCGATGCCCGGGCGCGGGTTCTTGAGCATGGCCAGGGCATGCAGGGGAATGTCGGGGCGGCTCCAGGCGTCGGGAGCGGGCGACAAATCGTCGGTGTTGGTTTCGCCGCTGACCTTGAAAACCGTGATGGTCAGGCTTTCCGGCACTTCGGGGCGGCTGGTGAACCATTCCGCGTCGGCCCAGCTTTGCAGGATGGCGCGGGCGTATTTGTTGCCCTTGTCGGCTTTCTCTTTGACGTCGTGGAAAGCGTCGAACACGAGCAGGGTTTTCTTCAATCCTTCCGCGGCGATGGCGCCAAGCTCCTCGTTGTCCAGCAGGTCGACCAGCGGGCTGATGTTGTAGCCGCCCAGCATGGTGCCCAGCAGTTCGGTGGCATGCTCGCGATCGATGAGGGGACAGGTTTCCTTGCCCAGGGCGACGGCGGCCAGGTAGGACGCCTTGACTTTGGCGGCATCATCGACGCCGGCGGGGACACGGTGCGTGATGAGGTCGACCAGGAACGCTTCTTCGCCGGCAGGCGGATTCTTGAGCAGTTCGATCAGGTCGGCGGTCTGCTGCGGGGAAAGGGGAAGAGGAGGGATGCCTGACGCGGCGCGTTCGGCAACATGTTGGCGATATGAATCCAGCATTATGCATGCCCTTTTGTTCGAGGATGAATGGAGAATTGCTTTACGTGAAGAACTCCGGCCTGTCGGCCGGCGCTTCTCCGCCACAATGCGGGGCGCCTTCGGCGCCGCATTGGTCTTGCCTCGCTTGACCTCGCCCTGAAGGGCGAGGCTTGCGCTTAGGCTCGTGGTCAATTGTAGAAGGAAGCTGGACGGGAAGCAAATGTCTTATATCTTATATAAGACATAAGATGCGTGGCTGTTGTGTTTAAACCGCTACCCCCCGGGGGCGTGGCGGATTCAGGCCAGCAGGCCGGCGTATTCCGGGTGCCGGCGCATATAGGCCGCGGCATAGGAGCATAGAGGGCGCACCGCCCAGCCGTTTTCGCGGGCCGTGGCCAGGGCGCATCGGGTGAGGTCGGCGGCAATGCCGCGCCCGCCGAGGGCTTCAGGAACGCCGGTGTGCATGATGGTCATGACCCCGTTCTGCAATTCATAGTCCAGGACGCTGAGGATGCCGTCTTCCGTCCATTCGAAGCGTTGCTTGCCGGGGTTGTGTTCGATGCTGCGGCTCATTCGGGCTCCTGTCTTGAAAGGGAATCAGGGATTCATTGTAAGCAGGATCAGTCCCCAGAGCAGCAGCATGGCGATGAGGCCCACGAAGCAGCCGCCCCAGAAGCCGATCAGCGGCCACTTTATGCGGGTCGAGACTTCGGTCGGCTGTATGTGGGCGAGCAGCAGATTGGCCTGGCCGGCAATCCAGAACTTGCTTTTGGGAAAGCAAAGCCGCAGGAAGTAGTCGAGCAGGATGGTGGCGCGTATCGAAAGCGGGTAGCGTTCCCAGGGATGTTGCTTGAGATAGGGATGGCGCAGCACTTCGTTGGTTTTCCGGAGCCTGAAAAGCAGCAGCACGAGTCCCGAGACCAGGGATGTGAGGGCGCAGGCGACCAGCAGTGTGAAGGAAAACGGCAGGGCGTAAAGGACGAAGGTATCAAACATGGCTATGGCGTGTATGCGTCTGCAAAATGTATGAAGAGGCGCTTGTTTACAGGGAGGAAGCGCTTATCCGTATATGGCTGAGCGCTGGTCCGGATTTCGGGGCGCCGCGGCGGCGGGGCGTGAAGAAGCAAACGGCCGGGCGGCGCCGCTTCCTAGAAGGCGTCGCCGGGCACGCGCACCCATCCTTCCATCAGGACGCGCGCGCTGCGGCTCATGATGGCCTTGACTATCGACCATTCGCCGCCTTCCTGGCTGGCTTGCGCCCCGACCTTCAAGGTGCCCGAGGGATGCCCGAAGCATACCGCGTGGCGATCGCCGCCGCCCGCGGCGAGGTTGACCAGTGTGCCGGGAATCGCGGCCGCCGCGCCAATGGCGACAGCCGCCGTGCCCATCATGGCGTGATGCAGCTTGCCCATGGACAGGGCGCGCACCAGCAGGTCGATGTCGCCGGCGGCGACGCGCTTGCCGCTGGAAGAGACATAGTCGGCCGGCTTGGCGACGAACGCGACTTTCGGCGTATGCTGGCGCTGGGCCGCTTCGTCCAGATGCTGGATCAGGCCCATGCGCAGCGCGCCGTGCGCGCGTATGGTCTCGAACATCGCCAGGGCCTTGGCGTCGCCGTTGATTGCGTCCTGCAACTCGGTGCCGGTGTAGCCGATGTCTGTGGCGTTGACGAAGATCGTCGGGATGCCGGCATTGATCATGGTCGCCCGCAGCGTGCCCACGCCCGGCACCTCGAGGTCGTCGGCCACATTGCCGGTCGGGAACATCGAACCGCCCGCGCCTTCTTCCTCGGCCGCCGGGTCCATGAATTCCAGCCGCAGTTCCGCGGCGGGGAAGGTCACCCCATCGAGCTCGAAATCGCCGGTTTCCTGCACGGCGCCATTGGTGATGGGCACATGCGCGATGATGGTCTTGCCGATGTTGGCCTGCCAGATGCGCACGATCGCCGTGCCGTCCTGCGGTATGCGGCTCGCGTCGACCAGGCCGCCGCTGATGGCGAAGGGGCCGACGGCGGCCGAAAGATTCCCGCAGTTGCCGCTCCAGTCGATGAATGCCTTATCGATGGAAACCTGGCCAAACAGATAGTCGACGTCGTGGTCCGGCTTGCCGCTCTTGGACAATATGACCGTCTTGCTGGTGCTGGAGGTCGCGCCGCCCATGCCGTCGGTCTGCTTGCCGTAGGGGTCCGGGCTGCCGATCACGCGCATCAGGAAGGCGTCGCGGGCCGCGCCCGGCGTCCGGACGGCCGCGGGCAGATCCTGCAGCCGGAAGAACACGCCTTTGCTGGTGCCGCCGCGGATGTAGGCCGCCGCAACCTTGATCTGGGGTACATGAGTCATGGAGTTTTCCTTTGTCTGCTTTAGCCGGCCGCCGCCGATTCGAGGAAGTCCTCAGCGAAGCGCTGCAGCACGCCGCCGGCTTCGTAGATCGACACTTCTTCGGCGGTGTCGAGGCGACAGGTCACCGGCGCTTCTACGCGTTCGCCGTTCTTGCGATGGATCACGAGCGTCAGGGTGGCACGCGGGGTGGGCTCGCCGATGACGTCGAAGGTTTCGGTGCCGTCTATATTCAGTGTCTTGCGGTTCACGCCGGGCTTGAATTCCAGCGGCAGCACTCCCATGCCGACCAGGTTGGTGCGGTGGATGCGCTCAAAGCCTTCGGCGGCGATGGTTTCCACGCCGGCCAGCCGCACGCCCTTGGCGGCCCAGTCGCGCGAGGAGCCCTGGCCATAGTCGGCCCCGGCCACGATGATGAGCGGCTGCTTGCGTTCCATATAGGTTTCGATCGCCTCCCACATGCGGGTGACTTTGCCTTCGGGCTCGAGGCGGGCCAGCGAACCCTGCTTGACCTGCCCGTTTTCCAGCACCATTTCGTTGAGCAGCTTGGGATTGGCGAAGGTGGCGCGCTGCGCGGTGAGGTGATCGCCGCGGTGGGTGGCGTAGGAGTTGAAGTCTTCCTCCGGCAAGCCCATCCTGGCCAGGTATTCGCCGGCGGCGCTGTCCAGCATGATGGCGTTGGACGGCGAAAGGTGGTCGGTGGTGATGTTGTCGCCCAGCACCGCCAGGGGCCGCATGCCCTTGAGCGCGCGCTCGCCGGCCAGCGCCCCTTCCCAGTAAGGCGGGCGGCGGATATAGGTGCTGGCCGGGCGCCAGTCGTACAGCGGGCTGATTTTCTCGCCCGTGGCGACGCTGGCGGCGAACATGGGTTCGTAGACCTGGCGGAACTGCTCGGGCTTGACGCTGGCGGCGACGATGGCGTCGATTTCCTCGTCGGAGGGCCAAATGTCTTTGAGGGTGACTGGCTTGCCGTCCTGGTCTATGCCCAGCACGTCTTTCTCGATATCGAAGCGGATGGTGCCGGCGATGGCGTAGGCGACCACCAGGGGCGGCGAGGCCAGGAAAGCCTGCTTGGCATAGGGATGGATGCGGCCGTCGAAGTTGCGGTTGCCCGAAAGCACGGCGGTGGCGTACAGGTCGCGGGCTATCACTTCCTGCTGGATGACGGGGTCCAGCGCGCCGCTCATGCCGTTACAGGTGGTACAGGCAAAGCCGACAATGCCGAAGCCCAGCTGCTCGAGTTCGGGCAGCAGCCTGGCGTCTTCCAGATACAGCTGTACCGCCTTGGAGCCGGGCGCCAGCGAACTCTTGACCCAGGGCTTGCGGGTCAGCCCGCGCGCGTTGGCGTTGCGCGCCAGCAGGCCGGCGGCGATCACGTTGCGCGGGTTGCTGGTGTTGGTGCAGCTGGTGATCGCGGCAATGATGACCGCGCCATCGGGCATCAGGCCGGGCTCGTTTTCGACCTTGCCGGAGATGCCGCGGGCGGCCAGTTCGGAAGTCGGCACGCGGCGGTGCGGATTGGACGGGCCGGCGATGTTGCGCACCACGCTCGACAGGTCGAAGCGGAGCACGCGTTCGTATTCGGCGTGCTCGAGGGTGTCCGCCCATAGGCCGGCCTGCCTGGCGTAGGTTTCCACCAGCCTGACCTGCGCATCGTCGCGGCCGGTGAGTTTCAGGTAATCGATGGTCTGCTGGTCGATGTAGAACATCGCCGCAGTCGCGCCGTATTCCGGCGTCATGTTGGAGATGGTGGCGCGATCGCCCAATGTCAGGTGAGTAGCGCCTTCACCGTAGAATTCCAGGTAGGACGACACCACTTTTTGATTGCGCAGGAATTCGGTCAGCGCCAGCACCAGATCGGTCGCGGTGATGCCCGGCTGCAGTTTGCCGGCCAGCTCGACGCCGATGATGTCGGGCAGGCGCATCCACGAGGCGCGCCCCAGCATTACGCTCTCGGCTTCCAGGCCGCCGACGCCGATGGCGAGCACGCCCAGCGCATCGACGTGCGGCGTATGGCTGTCGGTGCCCACCAGGGTATCGGGGAAGGCCACGCCGTCCAGGGCGTGCACCACGGGCGACATGCGCTCGAGGTTGATCTGGTGCATGATGCCGTTGCCGGGCGGAATCACCTCGACGTTCTTGAACGTCTTCTTGGTCCAGTTGATGAAGTGGAAGCGATCTTCGTTGCGCCGGTCTTCGATGGCGCGGTTCTTGTCGAACGCCTCGGGGTCGAACCCCGGGCTTTCGACGGCCAGCGAGTGGTCGACGATCAATTGGGTAGGCACCACCGGATTGACCTGGGCGGGGTCCCCGCCTTTTTCGGCAATGGCGTCGCGCAGGCCGGCGAGGTCGACCAGCGCGGTCTGTCCCAGGATGTCATGGCAAACCACCCGCGCCGGAAACCAGGGAAAGTCCAGGTCGCGCTTGCGCTCGATATGCTGCTTGAGCGCGGCCGCGAGCATGGCCGGGTCACAGCGGCGAACCAGGTTTTCGGCCAATACGCGCGAGGTGTATGGCAGTTTGTCATAGGCGCCGGGCTGGATCGCATCGACCGCCGCGCGCGTATCGAAGTAATCCAGCTGAGTGCCGGGCAGGGGTTTTCGGTATGCAGTGTTCATGGGGTCCGGAGGCAGAAAAATAATGGTCGGGAGGCTTACTTGCGCTTGTCCAGCGGCACGAACTTGCGGTCCTCGGGCCCGATATAGTTGGCCGTGGGCCGGATGATCTTGTTGTCGGCGCGCTGCTCCAGGATGTGCGCGGCCCAGCCCGCGGTGCGCGCAATCACGAACAGCGGCGTGAACATCGCCGTGGGCACCCCCATCATATGGTAGGACACCGCCGAAAACCAGTCCAGATTGGGAAACATCTTCTTGGCGTCCCACATGGCCGACTCCAGCCGCTCGGCAATGTCGAACATCTTGGTGTTGCCCTGCTTCTTGGACAGCTTGCGCGCGACTTCCTTGATCACCTGGTTGCGCGGGTCCGACACGGTATAGACCGGGTGGCCAAAGCCGATGACCACCTCCTTGGCCTCGACCCGGCGCCGGATGTCGGCCTCGGCCTCGGCCGGCGTGTCGTAGCGCTTTTGCACCTCGAAGGCCACCTCGTTGGCCCCGCCATGCTTGGGCCCGCGCAGCGCGCCTATGCCCCCCGCGATGGCCGAGTACATGTCCGAGCCCGTGCCGGCAATCACCCGGCAGGTAAAGGTCGAGGCGTTGAATTCGTGCTCGGCATACAGGTTCAGCGACGTGTGCA
>NZ_FQXE01000021.1 GCF_900129885.1 Pollutimonas bauzanensis
TTTACTGGGGACATCGGCATTGCTTCCATTAAACGTGTTTCGTCGCAAAAACAAGTCTAATGAATGTCGGTGTCCCCCGTTAATGATGAAGAGCCAAATCTCATAAAGCCCTGAAAACTGCACGAATGCTAGGTTTCAGGTCTTTTTTATTTGTTGGCTGATTGCTCTCGTGTTCTTATTGCCCCGCAAAGGTATTGGTATATGCGTTGGTACCGATACGGGAGGCGATTGTTCAGCGACAATTGACTTGGCCGGCCAAAGTAGTTGACGCGCGACAAGGCGATGATGTACCGGCAACGGTTCACAGATGCCCCTTGTGTGCGGCACCAAGGCGGAGCACTAACATATCAAGTTGTCCTACGGTGATGACTTGCGTCTAATGCTGGGGTCTGGTGCAGTAAGTACTGGCGCCACGCCTGTCGCTTCGAGGGCAAGCAAGACTCTGGTGCTTGATACCTTCCCTGTATCAGGTTGCGCAGGCTCGGGAAGAACATCTGGAAATCCGGTGCATCTGGCCGATGGCGTCGATTCTGGAGCACAGGAACAAAGTCAAAGGCGCAGCTTCGAGTCGGTGGCCCATCGTGGCATGGTCCTTGGCCCATGAATGGGACTGAGCGGCATGCGACTATGTGCTCAATCGTTTGGAGGCCGATATATTCCTACGAATTTAATGTCTGTCTATCGGCGAGCTGATGCTCGCCACATTTCGAGACGTTATCCAAAAAATTGAAGCCCATGGGGCATGGATGGTGCTAGACGTAACGTGGCGACATGTGGCCAGATTACGCACTACACTGTTAGTAATGATTGCCTGAACCATAATCCGGAGGCGGGAATTCGCCCTTGGGTGCGGACAAACGGCAGGTGAGCAATATAAAATAAACTACTGTAATTAAATACAGTAGTTTATTGACGTCTGGACGTCAATATGCTAAACTCCACCAACTTTCTTGGAGTTTCGTATGTCTTTTCCACCTGGTGCTATTCGCGACGCAATTATTGAGTATTTGACTGTAGTCGCGTCTGGAGCAACCACAGAGGAAATCATGGGAGCTGTTCGGGTGCGACTTGGTGAAGTACCTTCTTCTTCTATACGTTCTTATTTAAATCTTAATACACCCACTCGATTTGAACGCTTATGTAGAGGCCGTTATTGTTTAAGAGAGCATGTAGGTGAGTACAAAGGTGAGTTCGTCGATCGCCCTATTTTTCCTTCCGAAACTTTAGGTGGCGCACGGGCTTTTAATGCTGATTGTTTTGAATGGCTGGCAGTCCAGGCTGAGAGATCTATACATGCAATAGTGACAGATCCCCCTTATGGCTTAGTTGAGTATACGGAAAAAGAAACAATTAAACTTCGAAACGGTAAGGGAGGTATATGGCGTATTCCTCCTGCTTTCGATGGTCATCAAAGGGCACCCTTGCCCCGTTTTACTGTGTTAGACGAAGCCGACAAGGTTAGGCTTTACAAGTTTTTCATGAAATTTGGTGTACTGGCAAAAAGAATACTCGTGCCTGGAGGGAATGTGGTTATAGCGTCAAACCCTTTGCTTTCGCATATCGTGAGTTCTGCCATGGTGGAAGCAGGTTTCGAACTGAGGGGCTACTTGGCTCGGCAGGTAATGACAATGCGTGGGGGTGACAGACCAAAGAATGCTCATGAAGAATTTTCTGATGTATCTGTAATGCCACGCTCTCAATGGGAACCATGGGTGGTATTGAGAGCGCCTCTAGAGGGTCGCGTTCAAGACAACTTAAGGAAATGGCGTACTGGCGGATTTCGGCGAATCTCAGCAGATAGACCTTTCGGGGACTTGATTCGATCTCACCCGACTCCGTCGTCTGAGAAGAAAATTGCGCCTCATCCCTCATTAAAGCCACAATCTTTTATGAGGCATTTGGTGCGTGCAGTGCTACCTCTGGGTGATGGCATAATCGTCGATCCCTTTATGGGGGCGGGATCAACATTGGCTGCTGCAAATGCAGTCGGTTATAGAAGCATTGGGGTGGAATTGGATGAGATCTTTTTTGATATGGCAAAATCGGCCATACCATTGTTGGCAAATCTCAAAGTGCGGAACGATGATTAATCGAGAGACTTACGCTTTGTATATCCAATTCTCTCGGAGCTTTTTAATACCCTCTCGGTGCAATGTTGCTGTACGGGTACCTAGCTCGGACCTCTGATTTTTGCGGAAATCTGATTCAGTCACGTATGCTAAGTACACTTCGGAAAATTGCATCGGAGCCCGTTTGGAGGCAGGTTCGCTTTGATTGTCGACGGTATAAACGAATACGCACATCCATTGTTCTCTTGCGCCGTGTGTGTCTACTGCGCCGCCCGCTTTTCTTGTGCTTTTGATTTCTATGCCATGTTCCCCCGAGGCAACTGAATCATTTGCATATTGGCCACGTTTTATAAGATCTGGGTGGCCGTTGAAGTGTTTGTTTTCTACGAGGGCTCGAGAGAATTTTGCTAACGAGGCCGTGATCATGTCGGATATGGTACCTGACATAGCTGCCGGTCTCATCATATCGTCAAGGCGCTGTAAACCCCGCTCCGAGAGTAGCTTATTCACGTCATGGAAAAAATCATAGACGTCTTCCATTGCTGCTTTAAAGTCGCTAATTCTCAAGTCGTACGGCAGCTCTATATTTTGGTTAAAGGCTGCCGCGTTAATCATGGCTTTAACCGTCACGTTTGGGCACTCGAGGTTTAAGGGTAAAAGGAAGTTGTAACCGCATTTAAGGATTGTACTACGCTGTTATCTCCTGCAGAGTGGTTCGGGTTCCGGAAGAGGATCATGCCGTGGATTGGGCAAAAATAATCGATCGCTGTATGTAATTCCTAGATAGTTCGCTCAATGGCACCAGAAGGCGAAATGCATCAGTTGCCACGCGGTAGGTCAATGCTCTGCACTTTGAGCGGATCAAGCAGTCTGAGACGCGCACATGGTCTATGTCTGCATCAATTCCCCAAACGGGCTGTATTGCAGTTGCATGAGTACTGGGGCCTGGCAACCGGAGCCCCACCAATATGCTTTGCCCACATCCTCATTACAGTTGTCGAGAGAGCAGGACAGTTAGGTTCCTATGCAAAAGGCAGGATCGCCGGGCTAACGTATGACCGGATTTGCGATGGGGTTGAGGTGCTGCCAGTGAGTGCGCAATAACGAGACGATTAGGCGGCGGTGTATTGCTGCACTTCGTGCTGCGGATCTTGATTAGAGACAATTCGCGGCGCTTCACGAGTGGATAAATGATCGAACGAGATACCTGGAGGCATGCCATAGTCTCATGTATGCGGTACATCTACCTTTCAGGTTTCGTTGTTTCTCGCCTTCACGCAAAGTCTAATGGGCGTGTAGCCGCCTCATAGATCAAAGGTGGGCCCTGATTGGAGCCGCTTTGGCCCGGTGCTCAATCCAAAGAATCAAACGATTCTGCCATAATTTGCCCGGGAACCTGTATGAAATAAGGCATTATCGGGGGTTCGAATCCCCCTCTGTCCGCCAAGAACAGCCAGCGGTAATCGGCAAGACCCGCGCACAACCCGCCCGAAATCATGTAAAAACATGGCTTTGGCTGGTTTTTTTGCATCAGCTATCGTTATGTCCATGCCGCTATCCCCTTCTTTGCTCGACGAGACGCTGCGCGTCGTCGCTCGCCGTTACCGCTTGCCGGCGATGGCCGCCATATCCGCCCAGATGCGAGAAGCCAGTCCGGCGGCGGCGCTCGCCATCGTGATCGAGCAGGCGCGCGGGGCGGTCGCCCGCGGTGAAGCGCCGGACGCGGCGCTGAAGCGCCTTTTCATCGACGCGCTCGCGCGCATGATTCATGACGCGATGCGCGCGGAGTCCGGAGATCACGCCTTTCAGGCCATGGTGCTTCGGCACCGGGCAGTGCAGGTGCGCGAATACGCGTCGCTGTCCGCGCACGCCGATCAGGATCGCCGCCTGATTCTTGCGGGCGTCAATGCGATGGCCCACCCGGCCAAACGGCAGCGCATCCTGCCAGGCCGGCAGCGCGAGGCCTTGGCCCGATTGCACGCGTGCGCGTCCTCCGCATCCTGGTCGGAACTCTCCGATACCGCGCGCCGCCTCCTCCTTACGCCGGAGTTCGCGAACGGATCGCCATTCGAGCGCGGCTTGACGCGGCTAGTGGATAGTCCCGCCCTGGAGCGCCTGCGGCGCCTCGAAGCCCTGACGCCGGATGAACTCGTGCGCCAGTATCAATCGCTGTGGGACAGGCATGGTCCGCGCTCGGGAAGCCCTGTGGCCCTTGCGCAAGGCTCCGCCTCGCAGCGGCGCGGCGCCGCCGTCGAAGCATCGGCCGCGCAGGCGCTCGAGGCGCTGGCTCGGCGACTCGATGAGGCGGAAGGGGCCGGGGCGTCATACCGCGTCGCGACCTCGATGCGTGTGCCGGCTTCGATACCCGCCAGCCCCCAGCGCGCCAAGAGCGAGTGGGACGCGGTCCTGCTAAGGCATGCAAAGACCGCAGATGCGGCGCCAGTCTGGGACGTTTGCCTGCTTGTGGAAGCCAAGGCTTCCGTGGATGCCGCGGCAACCGACCTGCCGCGGCTGCTGCGCGGATTGCGCCTGCTCGCGCACGCCGAAGAAGACATTGTTTATCCGTTCAAGACCCAGCAGGGGATGGTGCGCCTGCGCGGTGCATCGCTAAGCGCGCTGACGACCGACGCGGCCGGCCTGAAAAGGGCGGTGCTCTATTGCTGCGATGCGCCTGCCGAAGCGGCTCCGCGCCTGCTCAGCGCAGCCAGCCGGATGCAGCTTTTGTCCGCGCAGGCCAGTGTGGAATTCGCCAGCATCCTGGCGGACAGGCAACATGCGGATGCTCAAGGCCTCGAGCCTGTCTGGCATCAGCTGCTGGAATCGCCCCGGTGGGATGCCGTGCTGAACCAATACCCGATGCTGCGCCAGGCGCGGGAATTGATGGTTCATACTGAAGACCTGTTGGCTGCGATCAACGGCGCGACAGGAGCGGGCCGCTAGCCTTTCGATGCCAGAACCTGGCGCGCGGCTTCGGCGGCGACCCGGGCGAGCTTGTACGATTCGTTCAACACCCTCGTGGCATAGCCTTGTGCGCTGCCCGAGTATTGTCCAAGCGCTTTGTCGAGGCTTCCGCCCGCCTTTTCCAGATACTCTTCCAGGACATCGGCCCCGACCCGGATGTTCACCTCGGGATCGAAGAGCGATTCGGAAGGATGCAGCTTGTCGGGATGCCATCGGCGAACGATCTGCATCAGACCTTGGGCGCCATAGCGGCTTTGCACTTTTGGACGCAGCGAGCTTTCTTTTTGCATCATGGCCAGGAGAATCTCTGGAGACATCCCGTTGCGCTTACTCGCCTCCTTCCAGGCCAGCTCCACATATTTGAGAATCGACGATTCACTTTGACCAAACTTCGCGGCCAGATACTGTGTTTGCGCTTGTATTTTCGCCTCTTGTTCGACTCTCAGCATGCGCCCCTGCTCCAGGGACTTGAACTGCGGAGGCGGCGTTGTATATTCTTCCGGCTCCAGCGGCGGTATTTGCAATGCGAGCTGCTGGGCCGAGGGCTGGCGCTCCTGCTCGTCAAGCTCGCCGGCCAAGAGGCCGGGCGGGACGAGAATGCCCGCCGCCAAGACGAGCATGGCGGCACGCTGACGGTTGCTTCGTGTAAAAGTGAAGGCTAGTGCTGCGGAAAGGATATTTTCAAGGTATTTAATGTAGGTCATCGGTCCTGAGCCGCCACAGTTGGCGCAGGGGCGCAGAATCGGCTCCGGGCTGTTCAAGCTTGCCGTTCTCGATGGGATCTGACGCTGGCGTGTATCGGTTCCTCGTGGAATCAGGAGTCCGATCAATCGCTGTGTGGCGGTCTGTTTTGTTGATATGCCGCGCCGAATGACGCATTTTCTGCTGAAAAGCATAGCATTGACCCTCCCATGTCAGGCCTACCAAATGTAAAAACAGTACAAAATGGCAACAGGAGCGTCCTTCCCCCCTGGGAACCGTGCGATCGCCGGCTCCTCGACCTGATATGCTGGATTGCAGCATTGCGCAGCGATGGAATGGGAGCTTCGGGCTGTGTGTACGGTAGGATAGTTTTACCTTTTAGCGCCATGGGCCAGGAGATCTACTTTTTATGGCCCTCATCTGATTGGCTCCTGTGATGGGGGATGGCGTCATTGCCCCCATTGCCATTCGCCGGGCTATCCTGATCGACTTAAACCCGCTGTCGCCAAAACTGCCCGCGCCCGGCGAGGCGGTAATGATCCGCGTTTTTCTCAGGGGAGCGGGGGGCGGCAATCCCGTCCCGCTGCTTGTTCATGCTGACGGCATGTCGCCGGCCCAGCACGATAGTGCAAGGCGAAGCGATGGGCTGTCCTTCCGCGATTGGGCGGCAGCATTCCACTCACCGCAGAGCTTGCGGCAATGACTGATTGCGACTGGCGGATCAAGGCGCTCTGTAGGCCTACCAAGCGCGTGGAATATCCGGCCCGGCGGTTCCGGACGGTTCGGGCGCTGCGGGAATGGGTTTCAAGTGCGACAGAAAGGTTTGGGTCGACGCGCGCCAGGAGAATTTTTCAGCGTGAGCGCGGGCCCGTTCGCGCGGAATGTTCAGTGCGCTCAGGCAGGCCTGGCGCAGGTTTTCGTCCATGACGCCGGCGTCGGAGCCGCCCAGCACGTCGATGGGGCCAGTCACCGGGTAGGCGGCTACGGGGCAGCCACAGGCCATCGCTTCCAGCAAGACCAAGCCGAAGGTGTCGGTCCGGCTGGGAAAGACGAAGACATCGGCGGCGTTATACAGGCTGGCCAGAGTCGGCTGATCGAGTACGCCGGTAAACCGCGCCGCGGGATAGCGCTTTTTCAGGTCGTCCAATAGGGGACCGGTGCCCGCGACCCATTTGGTGCCGGGCAAATCCAGCTTCAGGAACGCTTCGACATTCTTCTCGATGGAAACCCGGCCAACGCATAAGAAAACTGGCGGTTTTTCCTCGTGGGGCAAAAGGGGCCCGGGCTTGAACAAATCCAGATCCACGCCGCGCGACCAAAGCACCACCTGGGCGGCAGGAAATCCGAACGCTTCCAGGTCTTGCTTGACGAGCCGGGTCGGCACCATGACGGCGACCGCCGGCCCATGAAACCAGCGCAGGAAACGATAGGTCCACGACAGCGGTAAACCGATGCGCGCCCGTATGTATTCGGGGAAACGGGTGTGATAGGCCGTGGTGAAAGGCAAGCCGTGCCGCAGCGCATACGCGCGCGCCGCCATGCCAAGCGGGCCTTCCGTCGCGATGTGCAAGGCATCGGGGGCGACCGATTCGATTCTGGCCGCTACCCCGCGTTTGGGGAACAGGGAAAGGCGGATTTCGGGGTAGGTCGGGCATGGAATCGTACGAAACTCCAGCGGAGTCAGCAGATGCACTTGATGTCCCATGCGGCTCAGTTCTAGGCGTGTTTGCGTCAGGGTTCGCACCACGCCGTTCACCTGCGGTTCCCAGGCATCGGTCACGATCATGATTTTCAATTGTGCGGAACTCCTTCGGTTTGGCTGGTGACGGGATCGGTGCCGGGTGTCGCCGCGGCTTGGGATTTTTTTATCTTTGCTTTGGCCTTGACGGGCAGGGGCGGGGCCCACATTATGATTTCCAGGCGGCCATCCCAGTGTTCGACCAGGGCGCTGCGGCTTTCCACCCAATCGCCGTCGTTGCAGTACAGAATGCCGTCGATATCCCGGATTTCCGCTTTATGGATATGCCCGCAAACCACCCCGTCGAAATTCCGTTGGCGTGCTTCGTGCACCAGCGCTTCTTCGAACGCGGTAATGAAGCTCACGGCATTTTTGACTTTATGCTTCAAATACTGGGACAGGGACCAGTACCCCAGCCCCATGCGGGCCCGGACCCGGTTGCACCAGCGGTTGAACTTTAGCGCCAGGGTGTACAAGTGGTCACCCACATACGCCAGCCACGGCGCATATTGGATGACGCCGTCAAACAAGTCGCCGTGCGTAATCCATAGCCGCTTGCCTGTCAGCGTTATGTGTTCGGCTTCGTGCAGGACTTCAATGCCGCCGAAATTCAGGCTGACATAGTCCCGCGCAAACGAGTCGTGGTTGCCGGGAATGTAGACCACGCGTGTCCCCTTGCGGGCCTTGCGCAGAATCTTTTGCATGACATCGTTGTGTGATTGGGGCCAGAACCAGCGGCCCTTCAATTGCCAGCCATCGACAATGTCGCCAACCAGGTACAGCGTGTCGGACTCATGATGCTTCAGAAAGTCCAGCAACGGTTCGGCCTGGCACCCGGCGGTCCCCAGGTGCAGGTCCGAAATCCATATGGCACGAAAGTGCGAGGTTTTTTCCAGGGCTTCAATCAAGTCGAATTTCGCCGGCAAATGAATGATGTGTGCATTACACCCGCGGCGCATGACGCTAGAGTGACAAAAACACGTAATAGAACCTCATGTGGCGTGTTTGTCACACAGGGAGGGGGCTGTCTTCCCGTCTAGCAGCGACTCACATGCTTTTTCCACTGCCGTCTCTCTTGATTGACGCCGTGCGCGATGCATGGAAAGCAGACTGTCCACGATATGCGCCGGCGCTTCGTACGGCGTGCCGGCGGCAAATAGAGGCTCTGGAGCATATTCGATCTGCAGTTGCACGCGCATGGCGGCATCCTCGCCTTCTATTTCCGCAATGACGCGAAGCGCCATATCTATACCCGCCGTGACACCGCCGGCGGTGAAATACTTTCCGTCTATGGTCGTCCTTTCATTTGACACGTCCACGCCGAAGCGGGCCAGAAGATCGCGCGCCTGCCAGTGGCCTCCCGCCCTTCGGCCAATAAGCAGCCCCGCGGCGGCCAGCAACAATGACCCCGTGCATATCCCCAATACATACCGGGCTTCCTCGGCCTTTTCACGAACGAATTTCACCGTGGCCTGGTCGAGCATGGCCTCGTCGACCCCGGGTCCGCCTGGAACGACCAGGATATCCAGGCTTTCAGTAAGCAGAAAATCATGGGTGGGAGTCAGGATCAAGCCGCGGTCGCTCACCGGCGACCGGTCTTTGCCAATCAATAACGGGCGCGCATTTTGCATGCGGCTCAGCACTTCGAAGGGACCCGTCATGTCGAGTTGTGTGATGCCTGGAAAAATCAGAAAGCCCACAGTGATGTTCGAGCGTGGAATGGACATATGTTCTCCTGGATTGAGTCGCCGGTATTCAATGCGGGCTCATGGACGCTGTCCATGATGCCCATCGGTCATTCGTGATGGCGGCTTTGCTCCTCGATACCATCGTCCGGGCGCTGTTCCTCGCACGAGCTTCTCGGCATCGCCGATTCGCGGGCATCGACCCATGAAATGGGAGAGTTCTTGGCCGTGTTGACGCGCAGATCAAAAATATCGAAACGATTGTAGTAGCCCACCACGTCATGAATGCGTTTTACCGGCAGCGCCTTGCTCAAATCTATCTCGCCGATGCAGAGTCCTTCATCCTTCTCGAAAATTTCCGAGACGGGTTTTCCGGTGGGATCGATGATCATGGAGACCGTAGGAGAGCCATTGTCGAGCAGCGCAAGCTTGTCGTCGCCCAGGAACTCGAGGAACTTGCGCGCGGTGGCATCAAATGGCGCGGACGCCACAATGTTGAACACCTTAGCCTCGAACGAGTGAGATGCCGCGCGAATGCGTATGCCGTCCTGGATGTCATAACCGCCGGAACCGTCAATGTTCCTGGCGGGCGCAACCGATGGATAGCTCGAAATATGGACCTGCTCTCCTTGAGCCATCAAGGTGTACCTGGCCAGCGGGTTGGCGTTTTCGCCGCAAATCAGCATGCCGATGCGGCCAAGAGCCGTCTCGCTGACCTTCAGCCCCGACCCGTCGCCGTTGGCCCAGAAAAGCTTCTCCACATAGGTCGGGACGAGTTTGCGATGATGATTCAAAAGGGCCCCATCGCTGCCAATCAGCACGTTGGCGTTCCACAGACACCCGACACTGGCGTTCGTGCCTTCGTTGAATCCTATCGATACGACGACCTCGTGCATCTTCGCGGCGGACCGTATGCGGGCTATTTCGGGCCCGTCTATCCGCAATCCGCGCGCGCACATTTCTCCGAACAGGGCATCGGTCTCTATCGGCGCGACAATCCGGCCCCAATGCGGATACCCGGGAATGAAACTCTCGGGAAAAGCCAGGAGCTGAACACCCTGGCGAGCCGCTTCGGCGATCAGGTCGCAGGCTTTGTCCACAGTCTTGTCAATATCAAAATAGACAGGCGACACATGCGCGGCTGCCGCCTTGTACTTTGGGTATGTAATCACGTTTTCGCTCCTTTACGACGTGGCACGGCACCAGGAAGCCGCGTGGATCGCAGGCCTCAGGGCCTTGGAACCAACGATTATCCGCCCCTGAAAATTCGTGGGTAGCGAAAACGGAGACCGTCACCCTTTCCAAAAAATCGCGGCCGCGAGCGCATCCGTCCTATTCCAGGTTTTGCTCGTGCCGGGAGGCCAGCCAGGCGATCAACTGCTGCTTGGGCGCATCAGAGTGGATCGACGGATCATGGCACACGACGACTTCAAACCTCGCCGGCTGTAGATCGAGCCGCACAATGGCCAGACCTGTCGGCAGCGTCCCCGGGACCGCGACGTAAGGAATGACAGCAATACCGGCGCCCTCCTTCACGGAGCGGAGCACCACATCGAAAGATCTCACCGCAAGCTCGACATCTCCGCGCAAGCTCGAGGCGCCCGATGCGCCGTCCACAATGTCGATCGGCGGCGTCCAGACGATAGGATAGCCGGCAAGATCGCCGCTTGTGAGAACCAGCCGTGAAGCCAGGGGATGCGCCAGTGGAACGACCACGGCCAGATCGGTTTGGCGGTACGGGTGGGACAACAAGCCGCTCATCCGATTGGTCTTGACGCAGACGCCAATATCGGCCGTATTCTGCTTCACGGCCTCAGCCACCTCGATGCTTCCGCCCTCCAGCACCATGACGCGGATGCCGGGATGAGCGACCCGAAAGCGTGTGATGTCTTCGAGCAAACCCAACAGGATGGCGGTCGTGTTGGACATGATTCTTATCTCGCCGCGCTGCTGGGAAAGCAGCTCCGCGACTTCGCGGGACATCTCGGCAACCCTTCCCATGAGGTCGTCGGTATATTTGACGACGATCTCGCCCGCGGGAGTCAGGCGCACGCCTGTGCTATGCCTGCTCAGGAGGGGCGTGCCGAACCTCGCTTCCAGTTCCGCTATGCGTTTGCTGATCGCCGACGGTGTCATGTGCAGGTCGGTGGCCGCGCGCGCCAAGCTCGTTGCCGATGATACTGCCGACAGAATTTGCATGCTGTGCAGATTGATTCTTGCCATGGGATCCTTTCCAGTTGACGTGCGGCGGTGGCGGCCACAGCACCCCCGGATGTGCATGGGTGCTGCGCAAGTGTCGCACACAGCCAGTTCAAACGTCTATCAATGCAGACCCTGTCCGGCCTTGGGTGGAACACACCCGATCCCGCCTGTATCGAAGCTGCGATCGTCCGGATCGGAGCCGCGACATTTTGGAAATCCGTCCTTTCCACTTTATCGCTTGTCCCCTTCGCGGGATGAAAGCTTAATAGCACTTTTGGAAATTTGGAGTTCTCATGGATCTCGGTCTTCGCGGCAGCACGGCGCTCGTCACAGGCGCGTCACGGGGCATCGGCTTTGCCATTGCGGAGGCGCTGGCGCAAGAAGGCTGCAATCTCGTCATGGCGGCACGCCATGACGTATCCGCCCGGGAGGCGGCCGAGGACATCGCGGAAAGGTTCCATGTCGATGCACGCTCCATTGGCGCGGATCTGAGCAATAAGGCTGGAATTGAGCGCTTGCTGGAGAACGCTGGCGGCATCGACATCCTGGTCAACAATGCGGGAGCAATCCCTGTGGGCGCGCTTGGGGAAATTCCCACAGCTCTTGCGAGGGAGGCGCTGGAACTGAAGCTATTTGCATACATGCAATTGGCGCAACTCATCTTTTCCGGCATGCGTTCGCGGGGACGAGGCGTCATCCTCAACGTGATCGGGACTGCCGGGGAACGGCCCCGAGCTGGCTACGCGGTCGGCAGCATGGCAAACGCGGCGTTGATTGCGATGACCCGCGCGCTTGGCCTCCAGGGTTCGGCTTGCGGAGTACGCGTAATCGGCTTGCATCCGGGCGCAACCCGCAGCGAGAGAAAGCTGGCGCAACTGGAACAGCGGGCATTGGTCCAGTTTGGCGACAAGTCGCAGTGGCCGAGCCTGGCAAAGGCATACCCCTACGGGCGCCTGGCCGAGCCGGCGGAAATTGGCGCGTGCGCGGCCTTTCTGTGCTCCGGTATGGCTTCCTATATCAATGCCACCTGTCTCACAGTGGATGGGGGCGCCACCGATTCAATGGTTTGAATGTTGTTCTAAAAAGAGGGGAAAAAATTATGAAAAAAACGTTTTTATCGAGCGCGCGCCGTCGCCAAATTCTGTTGGCATGGGCAGCGGCCGCGAGTATCTTTGCGCTGGCGCCCGCTACGGCGTCCGCGGCAGCCGACTACCCCAGGCAACAGATCACCATCGTTGTGCCATTTCCGCCTGGAGGCCCTTTCGACATCATTGCCCGTGCGCTTTCAACGCCTCTTGCCGCCAAACTCGGACAGCCGGTCGTAGTCGAAAACCGTCCGGGCGCTTCCGGAATGATAGGCGCAACCAGAGTCGCCCGCGCTGCTCCGGATGGCTATACCCTATTGCTGGGGTCGTCCGGAACCCAGGCTTTGAACCCCAACGTCTTTAGCGGCGTTCAGTATAAATCCCCAGATGATTTCGCACCCCTCGCGGAACTCGCGAGAGCTCCATCGATCCTGATGGTGGGCAAGGCAAGCCCTTTCAAGACTGTCGGCGATTTCATAGACTATATGTCGAAGAACCCTGGCGAAATCAACTTGGGGAATGCCGGCGCCGGATCGGTGTCGAACCAGGCGGCAATGACGTTCCTGGCGAGCGTCGGCGGCAAGGTGACGGCAGTGTCGTACAAGGGTACGGCTCCTGCGCTGGTCGACCTGATCGGGGGCCAGATTGACGCACTGTTCGATACGGCGGTGCAAGCGCTGCCGCATATCAAGGGCGATCGCGTTCGTGCGCTCGCAGTGACGTCAGCGGACCGTATCGCGAGCTTGCCGAATGTTCCGACCCTCAATGAGACCTGCTGCAAGGGCGCTGAACTGTTGATTTGGTACGGATTGCTGGCTCCCGCCAAAACACCCAAGGATGTCATCGGTATTCTTACCAGGGCTGTCCTCGAGGCGCGGTCGGATCCACAGTTCCAGGCGGTGATGCGCGCCGGGGAGGCTATCGTTCCTTCCCCGTCCGAAGGCGCTGCCGAATTCGCCGCCAAGATCAATCGGGACGTGGTGCTCTTCGAAGAACTGGCCCGCAAAGCGGGTGTCGTCAAGCAGTGATGTGTCTACGCCGACGACGTCACAAGGGTCGAATACGGCCACGCGCCGGTTCAGCCCTGCCGTTTCGTCTTCCGTGAGAATTGTCCCAGGGCCCACTCCCGGAAAAAACGGATCTTGGGAACGTCCGCCTGGTCTTTGTGATGGGCCAGGAAATAGTTGACGTCCAGCCTGACCTTTTGTTCGAAGGGGGCGACCAGCGTGCCGTCGCGCAGCTCCTTCTGTATCAGCCAGGATCGGCCTATGCAGATTCCCAGGCCGCTCAGCGCGGCTTCCACCGTGAGGAACAGGCCTTTGAAGCTGATTTCGTCTTTGAATACCATGGGCTCGTCGCAGGTTTGCGCCATCCAGGCCGACCAGTCGTCTTCCACGATGGGCGACACAGACCTCAATATGGTGTGCTTGATCAGGTCTAGGGGCTGCTTCAGGTTTCCCTGTTTCATTACTGCCGGGCTGCACACGGGAAATATGTCATCCGGCGGAAAAGGATAGACCGCGAGATTCGGCATGGTGTTCACGCCGTATCCGATGCCCACGTCGAACTCCTGCTCGGCTATGCGGTCCGCTCCGATCACCGGCGTCAACCGAATCTCGATGTCGGGATGCAGCCGGCGAAAGCCCGGCAGGGCGGGCAGCAGGCATTTGGCGGCGAAAGTCGACAGGCAGGCAATATGCAGCCTGGACTCCCGCGTGCTGGATACTTCATCCGTAGCGGTGCCTATCATGACGAGCGCAGGCCTGATCTGCCTCAGATAGTCCAGGCCGCTTTGCGTCAGCGTAATCTTATTGGGCCGGCGTTCGAACAACTGAGTGGCAAGAAGCGTTTCGAGCTCCTTGATCTGGTGGCTGATGGCCGTCTGAGTCAGATTGAGTTCGCGCGCGGCGCGCGTGAAGCTCAAATGGCGAGCCGTGGCCTCGAAAGCGCGCAACGCAGTCAGCTTGGGGAAATGCTTGGGCATGAATGTCCGCCTCCAACGGACGTGGCAATTCCCTATGCCTGCCAGTGTCTCTGGATGAGTCTTCTGCCAAATTATCGGCGCGCTCTTCGGATAGGCGGGTGCCATCTTGCTGGAGTCACGACTTATAACACATTGAGACACTGCAGAACAGAAAGCCGGGAGCGGTTCGGCGCCCGGCTTCGGCGGTCCGGACGCGAAGGCCTAGTTGGGCTTGATCTCCATGCGCGCTATGTCGGCGCCGTTCTGTTCATATTCGCTGCGCAGGCGCTTGGCGAGATCGGCGGGCGACATGGACTCCGGCTCGACCCCGCGTCGCGTCATGTCCTGGCGGAACTGGTCCGTAGCGACGACGGCAGCGACGTCCTTGCTGATTTTCTCGACGATGGCGTCCGGCGTGGAGCCGGGCGCCAGCACAGCCAGCCAGCCAAGCGCGCCGAAGCGCTCATAGCCCAATTCCTTGGCCGTAGGCACATCGGGCAGCAAAGGCGCGCGCTTGGGCCCGAGATTGGCGATAGGCACAACCCTGCTGTCCGTGAGCACAGGCACGATGGTGCCGATCGATACCGTCATGACAGGTATGTGGCCCGCCATCACGTCCTGAAGCGCGGGCGAGGCGCTTTTGTACGGCACATGGTTCAGCTTGATTTTGGCCTGTTGCTGAAACCGCTCCCACGCCAGGTGATGGGTGCTTCCTATGCCGTTGGTCGCAAAGTTGATGGCGCCGGGATTCGCCTTGGCGTTTTTGATGAGATCTTCCAGCGACTTGAAGCCCGCGTTGGAATTGGCCAATACGATATACGGATATGTGCCCGAGGTGGATACGGGTTTCAGGTCGGACAGCGTTTTGTAGGGGATATTGCTGTTGAAATGCGGCATGGATACCAGCACGCCGTCGTCGGTATAAAAGAGGGTGTAGCCGTCGCCCTTGGCCTTGGCCACCGTGGAGCCGCCTATGGCTCCGGCTGCGCCGGGGCGGTTCTCCACGACGACGGACTGTCCCCATAGCTTGCTCAGGCCTTCGGCCAAGGTCCGCGCGGTGATGTCCACGACGCCGCCAGGCCCATAGGGAACCACCAGGGAAACCGGCCTGGATGGATAGGCCTCTCCTTGCGCGAAGGCCGGAGGCGCCGTCAATAGCGTTGCAGCGGTGACGGTGAGTGCATGGGCAAACAGTTGTCTGCGTAAGGGGTTCAATAGCGGCATAATTATCTCCTCTGCTGGTATGGCGCCGACACGTAATCCGGCGATAGCGTTTTAACTGATCCGCAGCCTAGCAATATCATGGTTCTTGCGGTTTCTTCTTCGAGAATTTGTAGGGCCCGTGCAGCCCCGGCGGCTCCGGCCGCGGCGACGCCATAAAGCGGGGCGCGGCCAAGCACGACGGCATTGGCGCCCAGCGACAGCGCTTTCACAATGTCCGCCCCCCGGCGAAAGCCTCCATCGGCGAGGATGGTCAGGCGCTTGCCGACAGCATCGGCGATGGGTTCGATCGACTGTATGGTGGAAACGGCGCCGTCCAGCTGCCGTCCTCCGTGATTCGAGATGACGATTCCGTCAGCCCCCATGTTGAGCGCCTGACGCGCATCCTGCACCGACAGGACGCCTTTGATCAGGAAGGGGCCCTTCCACATGGCGCGTATGGCGGCGACGTCGTCCCATGACAGGTCCGGGTGCCTGTGCTTGCGGGTGAATGCCGCGATCTCGTGTATGTCGGCCGCCGGGTGGACGAATTCGAGCAGATTCTCGAAGCGCGGCACGCCCTTGAGCCATACATTCCATAGCCAGCCGGGATGCAGCAGTCCGTCCAGGACTGTCCGCGGGCTTATGGTCACGTCATGGGCGAAGCGGTTGCGCCTGTCCCTTTCGCGGTTTCCGGGCACGGGGGTGTCCACCGTCAGGACCAGGCATGTGAATCCGGCGGCGGCGGCGCGATCGAGCAAGCGCCTCCATACTTTCCGATCGCCCCAGGGATAAAGCTGGAACCATTTCACTCCCCTGGTCGCGGCTCCGACGGTTTCGATCGACTCGTTGGATGCCGTGGCCAGCGCGAATGCCGCGCCGGCTTGCTCCGCGGCCCTCGCCAGAACGAGATCGGCATGGCGATGAAAGATGCCGTTCATGCCTGTGGGGCCAACGACGGCGGGAAACGCCAGGGATTCGCCGAATAGCGTAACGCCAAGGTCTGCCTTTTTGTGGCCCGCGACAATGCGCGGAATAAATTCCACTTCGTCCAGGGACGACCGGTTTCTCCTCAGCGTGACCTCATCCTCGGCCGCGCCTTCGAGGTATTCATAGATGACGCGCGGCAGGCGCCGCCGCGCGAGCTCCCGCAAGTCGTGTATGTTGATTGCAGCGTCGATATTCATTGGCCGGGTCCGGTGCCTTGTCTCTGTGCCGTTCAGTTGCCGCGCGTGAGGGGCGCAATGGAGTAGCCAGTGGCCACATGAGCATCGATGAAGTAAGGCTCGCCTCGCTTTACCGCCTCCAGTCCGCGCAGGATCGCGCGTTCGAGGTCCGGCACGTTGCTTATGGGGCCTTCGGCCTGTATGCCTTGCGCACGGGCAATGGCCGCCAGGTCCGGCGCCGGGTCGTCGATGCGCTGTCCTATCCAGCGGTTCTCGACGGGCCGCTTACGCGTGCGCGCCACGGTTTCCTGGTGCATTTCGTCGTTGAAGTTGGACCGATTGTTGGAAACGATGATGAGCGCCGGCAACTCGTATCTGGCCGCGGTCCACAAAGCGGTTGCGCCCTGCAGGAAGTCGCCGTCGCCCATCACGGAGACGACCAGCCGGCCGCTGTCCTTGAGCGCCAAGGCGATGCCTACGGTCAGCCCCGGCCCCGCCGCGAGCCCCGCCCCGCCATCGCTGCCAAGGAAATCCAGCGGTTCGTGGAAGTGATAGGCATCGCCGGCCCAGCCATAGGTGGCGTGCGCCAGGGAAATGGCGTGGTCGCCGCGCAGGCGCTGCAGGGACACTTCAATGTCGCGTGGCGCGATTTCCGTGGCGCTGTTCGCGCTGTATTCGGCTTGCGGGGCTGTGTTGCGGCTTCTGCCGTCCCATTTCCTTTTGCCGCCCAGGCGCTTCTTGACGACGGCCAGCAACTGCTCGACGACGGCATCGGGGCTGGCCTGCACAGGCAGGTCCACGGGCGGCAGGCCGAAGTAGTCCATGCTCCAGCCCCGGTGCAGCTGGTTGTCCAGCGAGGCATGGGCGATGGTGGCGGCCATGGAGTCGACATCGTCCTGGACTTGCCTGAGGAAGCCGCGCAGATCGACCCAATCCAGGCTGAGGATCGCATCGGCGGCCCCCGCGAGTTTTTTCGCATTGGCATTCAGCCAGTACACGGGCGGCACCGCCATCAAAGGATGTTCGGTGGGGAAGATAGCGCGGTCGCGTATCGACGTCATGACCGATGCGCCCAGCAGTTCCGCCAGCTCCACGCGCCGGTTCCATGCCTCTTGTTGGCGCGAACCTCTGCCAAAGAGCAGCAAGGGATTTTTCGCATTCAGCATTACGTCGGCCAGCTTTTCCATGGTCTGCTCGCCGGCTCGTGGCGGCGGCGCCGGCTGGTAGCGCGCCGCGCCGGGGATGGACAGCTCGCCGGCCAGGCGGCTTTCCTGCAGGCCGGCGTCCAGGCAGATATAGACGGGCGCCTGGGGTTCCGAGCGCGTCAACTGGGCGCCCCGCCAGAACGCTTCCACTATGCCTTCGGGCGAACGCGGCTCGTCGTCCCACTTGATGAAGTCGCGTATCAGCGCTCCCTGGTCCTTGGCGGTGTGTATCCAGTCTATCCATGGGCGCCGCTTATGTCCGTCGACGGGGCCGGTGGCGCCCACGACCAGCATGGGCATGCGGTCGCAATAGGCATTGAAGATGCCCATGGACCCATGCATCAGGCCGACGTTGCTATGCAGCACTGCCCCCATGGGGCTGTCCGTCACCTTGGCATAGCCGTGGGCGATCGAAACGACATGATCCTCATGCAGGCACAGCAGCATGGCGGGATTTTCATTGCCCAGGTAATTCACCAGGCTGTCGTGAAAGCCTCTATAGCTGGCGCCTGGATTCAGCGCCACATATTTGATGCCTGCGCGGCGCAGCATCTCGGCGGCGACGTCGCTGCCCCATTCCATGACAGCGGGAGTCTTCCCCGCAACTGGCTTGTCCGTCTTGACCATATTTATTGCTCCACCTTGACGCCGGCTTTCCTGGCGATCTCTTTGTTTAGTTCCAATTCCCGCTTGATGCGCGCGGTGAATGCTGCGCTGCTGGTGCCCACCGCGGACCCGCCGCCGGCGGTGAACGCCGTCTGGATTTCGGGCGTGCTTAGCGCGGCCACCACATCTCTATTCAGCTTCTCGACGATGGCCGCGGGGGTGCCGCGCGGCGTGAACAGCCCGACCCAGTTGGATGCGTCGATATCCGGAACGCCGGCTTCCTGGACCGTGCTCCACTCGGGATGGGAAGCCAGGCGCTTGGGCGTCATGACGGCGATGACTTTGATGCGGCCTCCCTTGACATACTCGTTGACGGCCGAAACCCCGAGGACCCCCAGCGCGACCTCGCCCGATGCGACCGCCGCGCTCGCGGGCGCTCCGCCCCGGTAGGGAACGTGCATCAGCTTGATGCCGGCATTGTTTGCAAACCATTCACCGGCAAGATGGTTATAGCTGCCGGTGCCGGGCGTCGAGAAAGTGATGGAGCCTGGCTCCGCCTTGGAGCGGGCGATGACATCAGCCACGGAATTGAGATCGGAGCCGGCGGGTACGGCCAGCGTGAGAGGCGTGTCGCTGACTAATGAGATGGGAATGAAATCCCGGTCCAGGTCGTAGGGCACTTTGCTGAATATGGCGGGATTCACGGAAAACTCGCCGGTATGGGCCATGAGCAGCGTGTAGCCATTGGGCTGCGCGCCCGCGGCCGCGGTGGTGGCGATGAAGCCGTTGCCGCCCGGCTTGTTTTCGATGACGACGGGCTGGCCCCAGGTCTTGGATAGCGCCTGGCCGATGTGGCGGGCGGCGATGTCGACCGTGCCGCCGGCCGCAAAGGGCACCAGGATACGCACCGGCCTGTCGGGATACTGCTGGGCGGAAGCGGAAGCGGACAAGAGCATTGCGGCGAGCAAGCCTATGAGCTTTGATTTCATTGTTGTCTCCGTGGCGGGCCCTCGCATGGGCCTCGATGTATTTCGTAGCGGCAGGATATCGCCCGCCGCCTTTCGCCGGCAAACGATGAATATCGATGAACGCCATGAGCTAATTTCATGAGACCGGTTTGAGACGGCCGCCCCGAGCGCCGCCATGGCGCGAGGCCATGAAAATAGCTCATGGTCGATAGCGAAAACTTTCGTTTGCCGGCCCTTGCGAGCCCCGCGATACTTCGATCATCAGATGCCCGGCACCAGAGTGGCAGGCAAACCCATCACGAGGAGAATTCAGGAATGAGCGCAACGAACGACGCGGCCTTGCATGAATATGGCAATTGGATCAACGGCCGCGAGCAGCCATCGTCGGCCACCATGGATTCGATGAACCCGTATACCCAGAAAGCCTGGGCGCGAGTGGCCGAAGGCACCGCCGGGGATGTCGACCAGGCGGTGCGCGCCGCACGCGCTGCATTCGAGACCGGCCCGTGGTCGGAAATGACGGCGACCCAGCGCGCCGCGCTTCTGCGCCGGCTGGGCGACATCATCAAGCGCGACGCCGAGGATCTGGCCCGCTGCGAATCGACCGACAATGGGAAGCTGTACAAGGAAATGCTGGGCCAGTGGCAGTATCTGCCCGAGTGGTTTTACTATAACGCCGGCCTGGCAGACAAGCTGCAGGGCGACGTGATACCGTCGGACCGCCCCAATTTCATGATCTATACGCGCCATGAACCCATAGGCGTCGTGGGCGCCATCACGCCGTGGAATTCGCCTGGCTTGCTGCTCATCTTCAAGCTCGCGGCCGGATTGGCCGCGGGGTGCACCTTCGTCGTCAAGCCTTCCGAGCACACGCCGGTGTCCACGATAGAGCTGGCCCGGCGCATACATGAAGCGGGCTTTCCCGACGGCGTATTCAACGTCGTCACGGGTCAGGCCGCCGTGGGCGCCGCTCTGGTAAGCCATCCGGGCATAGACAAGATAGCGTTCACAGGCGCTACCGAAACCGGCAAGCGGATCGCCGCCGAAGCCGCCAAGCACCTGACACGCGTGTCGCTGGAGCTGGGCGGCAAGTCGCCCAACATCATCTTCAACGATGCCGATCTGGATGTGGCCGCCAATGGCGCCGTCGCGGGCATATTCGCGGCTACGGGCCAAACCTGCATGGCGGGATCGCGCCTGCTTGTCCAGGAGGACATCTATGACGTCATGCTGGAGAAAATCATCGCGCTGACCAAGACGATACGCTTGGGGGACCCGATGGATCCGGCCACCGAAATGGGCCCTTGCTCCAATGCGCCGCAGATGAATAAGGTCCTGGAATATATCGAGGTGGCCAAGCAGGATGGCGCAACCCTGGCATACGGCGGGGGAGTCGATCCGGAGCGGGGCGGCCTGTTTGTGCAGCCCACCATATTCTCGAATGTCAACAATGACATGCGTATCGCCAGGGAGGAAGTCTTCGGTCCGGTGCTTGGCGTCATCCCGTTCAAGGACGAGGCCGATGCCGTTCGCATTGCCAATGACACTCGCTTCGGGCTGGCCGCCGCGGTCTGGACCCAGAACGTGCACCGGGCGCATCGCGTCGCCCATAGGCTGCGGGCGGGAACAGTATGGATCAATGCCTACCGCGTCGTCTCCTTCGCCGCGCCATTCGGCGGATTTGGAGAAAGCGGGCTGGGCCGCGAGAACGGGGTCGACGCCATCCGCGAATTCACCGAAACCAAGTCCGTCTACGTGGAGCTTAGCGGCGCGCCGCGCGACCCCTTCAAATTGGGCTGAGGCCTCGAAGGACTGAGGGCCGGCAATCATGCGGGAAGATCACTTTGACGTTGTCATCGTCGGCGCGGGCAGCGCCGGCTGCGTACTCGCGGACAAGCTTACCGAAGGCCGTCCCCATCAAAAGATACTGCTTATCGAGGCCGGATCCCGCGACCGGATGGAAATGCTGCATGTCCCAGCGGGGTTCAATTACGTTGCGTTCGATAAACGGGTGATCTGGGATTACAAGACCGAGCCGGAGCCCGGCCTGGGCGGGCGGCGCATCGATTACGTCCGCGGCCGCGTCCTGGGAGGATCCAGCAGCATCAACGCGATGGTGCACGTTCGCGGCAATCCGGCGGATTACGATGGCTGGGCGGCATCCGGATGCACCGGATGGGGCTGGGCCGACGTGCTGCCGCACTTCAGGGACATGGAGCAGCACGCCGATGGCGCCTCCGGCCTGCATGGCGCGGGCGGACCCATGCCGGTGACGCCCGCCCAGCGCCATCCCGCGAGCGATGCCTTTATCAAGGCCATGGTGCAATCCGGCCTGCGCTTCACCAGCGACTTCGACGCCGGCGGGCAGGAGGGGGCCGGCTACTATCATCAGGCCGTCAAAAGGGGCCGCCGGCAAAGCGCGGCGAAGACCTTTCTGCGGCGCGCGCTGCGACGTCCGAATCTGAGCCTGTGCACAGACTCCATCGTAGAAAGAATCGAGTTCGACGGCAAGGTGGCGACAGGTGTGTGGGTTTCGCGCAAAGGCGCTCCCGGCGTCCTCATGCGGGGCCGCAAGATCGTGCTTTGCGGCGGCACCGTGGGCAGCGCGCAATTGCTGCAATTATCCGGCATAGGGCCGGCGGCGCGGCTGTCGAAGCTCGGCATACCGGTACTGATAGACCGGCCGGCCGTGGGCGAGAACGTGCAGGACCACTATCAGGCGCCTGTGGTCGTCAGGACCCGCAATATCCCTACGCTCAACGATTATGCGGGCGGCCTGGCGCTGCTGGGCCAGATAGCGCGCTATTACCTTCGGCGCGACGGCCTGCTGGCCTATAACGCCACGCAGGCCGGCGCATTCGTGCGCTCGGCCGGCGACGTGCCGCATCCGGACCTGCAGATCCTGTTCGCGCCCGGCGCGCTGGATCCCGCGGCCCACCCCAGAAAGCTGGACAAGACCGCCGGCGTGACCGCCATCGTGTGCGCCCTGCAGCCTGAATCCCGCGGCCATATACGCATCACATCGAGGCGCGCTCAGGACTATCCCGAAATACTCGGCGGGTATCTCGCCCACCCCTATGACCGCGCCATGATGCTCAGGGGTATGCGCTTCCTGCGCAAGGTCTTCGCGCAAGAGGCGTTGCGGCCTTATGTGGCCGAAGAATTCGCGCCCGGGACAGGCGTGGCCAGTGACGAGGATCTGCTCGACTTCTGCCGCAGGAAGGGCGACTCCGTTCATCACCCGGTGGGCTCATGCCGCATGGGCGGCGATGGCGATGCCGTGGCCGACCCCGAATTGCGCGTGCGCGGCGTAGGCGGCCTGTATGTCGCCGATGCCTCGGTCATGCCACGCATTATCCGCGGCAATACCAATGCGGCCACGCTCATGATCGCATCCAAAGCGTCAGAGATCATCAGGAGAGGAAAATGAGAAAACCCACACTCGCAGCGTTTGGCGCCGCCTTTGCAACGGCCATGGCGGCGGCCGGCTCGCCCGCGCTGGCCCAGTATAGCGGCGACGTCATACGCATAGGCCTCGTCACCGATATGTCGGGCCTGTACTCCGACCTGGACGGTTCAGGCGGAGTGGAAGCCTTGAAAATGGCCATCGAGGACCAGGGCGGGCAGATAGACGGCAAGAAAATAGAGTTGCTGTTCTTCGATCACCAGAATCGCGCCGATCTGGCGGCCAACAAGACCAGGGAATGGTTTGACAACGGCGGCGTCGACCTGGTCATCAATGGCGTGAACTCGGCTACCGGCCTTTCCATGGCGCAGGTCGCGGGTGAAAAGAAAAAGGTCTACATTTCCACCGGCTCGGGCACGCCCAAGCTGACCAATGAGGCATGCAATCCCTACACCATCAATTACGTCCACGACACGATTTCGCTGGCGCGGGTAACCGGCAATGCCGTCGTGGACCAGGGCGGCACAAACTGGTTCTTCCTCACCGCCGATTATGCCTTCGGCCATTCTCTCGAGAAAGATAACGGGAGCGTCGTCAAAGCTCGCGGCGGCAAGGTCATGGGCTCCGTCAAGCATCCGCTGGGCACATCCGATTTTTCATCCTTCCTGCTGCAGGCCCAGTCATCCGGCGCGGACATCCTTGGGCTGGCCAATGCCGGCGGCGATCTGAACAGCGCGATCCGGTCGGCCAACGAGTTCGGCGTCACGAAAACCATGAAGCTCGCCGCATTGATGATGTTCATCTCCGACGTGCATGCCCTGGGCCTGGAATCCACCCAAGGCATGTATCTGGCTTCGGCATGGTATTGGGATCTGAACGACCGATCCCGCGCGTGGAGCAAGAGGTTTTACAGCAGGACAAAGAAAATGCCCACTGTCCTCCAGGCGGGGGATTACTCGGCGGCCACGCATTACCTGGAAGCGGTCAAGGCCCTCAAGACAGACCATCCTGAAAAAGTCATGACCCAAATGAAAGCCACCCGGATCGACGACATGTTCACGTCCAACGGCGTCATACGCCCGGATGGACGCATGGTGCACGACATGTATCTGGCACAGGTCAAGGCGCCTTCGGAATCGAAATACCCCTGGGACTACTACAAAATCCTGCAGACGGTGCCTGGCGACCAGGCCTATAACACCAAAGAGGAATCGCAGTGCCCGCTATGGAAATGAGCCCAGGCGCGGATCGATTGGAACGCGGCCGCCATGGCCATGAAAACTCCTCATGGCCCGCAGCGGAAATTTTCGTTTGCCCGCGTTGATCGCCGAAAAGTAAGCTAGGCAGCAACGAGTCGACGGCCGGAAACAGGCCGCGCGAGTGCATTCACTCTACAAAACGACCAAACGGGGACAAAGCATGAAGAAGACATTGGCGGCCTTTCTGGCCCTGGCATTGATATCCGGCGGCGCGCTGGCGCAGAAATACCCCGAAAGGGCGGTCCGTGTCCTCGTTCCTTTCGCGCCGGGCGGCGTGGTGGATATTGCGGCACGGCATGTCAGCGAGGAGCTCTCGCAAATGTGGGGCCAGTCGGTGGTGGTCGAGAACCGGCCCGGCGGAAATGGTTTCATCGCGACTTCCGCCGCGGCGCGCGCCGCGCCCGATGGCTACACGCTGCTCATGGCCCATACCGGCGAGTTCTCGGTGAATCCGGCCATCTTCAAGAATATTCCCTATGAGCTGGAGCGCGATTTTGTTCCCATCTCCCTGGTGAGCGACACGCCGCTGGCGCTGGCGGCAAAAGCCGATTCCAGGCTGAATTCGGTGCGAGACGTCATCGAGCGCTCGAAGGCCGATCCCGGCTCATTGACGTTCTCCTCGCCGGGGACCGGCAGCTACAACCACCTGGCCGGGGAATGGTTCGCGAACAGCGCGGATATCAAGCTCATGCATGTGCCCTATCGCGGCGGATCGCCCGCCGCGGCGGCGGTTGCCTCCGGGGAAGTCGCGCTGGGATTGGTTTCGGTATCGTCGATCGAACAGTTCGCGAAATCGGGGCACGTCAAGATTCTTGCGGTGATGACCAAGCGGCGCATCCCCACACACCCCGATTGGACGACGGTTCAAGATGCCGGCGTGCCGGACGTGGACGCGGCCAACTGGGTGGGCCTGTTTGCGCCGAAAGGCACGCCCGAGGCGATTGTGGACAAGATAAGCCGCGATGTGATCACCGCGCTGAAATCGGAAAAGCTGCAAACGGCGTTTTCGATGGGCGGCGGAGAAGCAGTGGGCAGCACCAGCGACGAATTCCGGGCCCGGATCCAGCGCGACCTCGAAACCAATCGAGTCATCGCCAAGAAAGCCGGCGTGCAGGTCGACCAATAAGGGTCAATAGAAGCTCGAGATCATTCTGCGGGAGTAGACGAACATGGCTGCAGCATATGGCGCCGGTCCAGAGTACGGAACGGCGGATGTCGGAAACGGCGCCTCTATCTATTATCAACACTACAAGCGTGGTCCCAAGGGGCTTTGCGTGGTCCTGCTGCACTCGCTGGCGATGGATCACCGGTTCTGGCGCCTGGTGGCGCCGGAAATCGCAAAACACGTTTCAGTCGTCTGTATTGATGTCCGCGGTCACGGCGCCTCGGCAAAACCGCAGGGGCCTTATTCCATCGCTCTGTTCGCGCAGGACGTAAAGCAGGTGGTGCAGACCCTGGGCTACGGGAAAGTGATCGTGGGCGGGGCCTCCATGGGCGGTTGCATTGCTTTGCAGTTCGCCATCGATTATCCCGAGCTCACCGCCGCGCTGGCTCTCATCGATACCACGGCCTGGTACGGACCGGACGCCCCCCGGGATTGGCAGGGGCGGGCGCAGAAAGCGCGCGCGGAGGGCCTGGCCAGCCTGGTGAAGTTCCAGACGACGCGCTGGTTCAGCGATGCCTTTCTTGCGCAGCGCCCGGATCTGGTTCAGGAGTGCATCGATGCATTCCTGTCCAACGACATCGACGCCTACGCGGCGACATGTCATGCCATGGGCGGCTTCAATGCGCAGGAGCAGGCGAAAAACGTCGCCTCGCCCACGGCTGTCATCGTGGGCGAGGAGGACTACGCGGCTCCGGTCGACATGGCCAGGCGCTTGCATGAGTCCATCGCGGGTTCGACCCTGACGATAATTCCCGCCGCGCGCCATCTGACTCCGCTCGAGACCCCCGGCGTGATCATCGCAGCCCTGTCCGGCTTGCTGGCGGACGCCGCCGAATAATCATGCAAAGAGCGATAACCGAAGCGGCGCTTCATCGCGGCGCTGCAAAACCAAAAGGAGAGTTCGAGTGATTCCCTTCGAGTACCTGGCGCCTCGGACCCTGGAAGAAGCCATCCAATGCCTGGACCCGGAAGACCCGGATATCCGCCCGGTGGGTGGAGGAACGGCCATCATGCTGATGATGAAGGCCGGTGTGCTGCGTCCGACCCGGCTTGTCAGCCTGCGCCGCGTCGAGGACAAGTATCGTGAAATCCGCGTGAACGACGCCGGCGAACTGCGCATAGGCGGCATGGCCAGCCTCGCGGCCCTGGAACAGTCGCCGCTCCTGCGGGGCGGTTGGCCCGTGCTGGCAAGGACTTTCCGCAGCTTGTCGAATATCCGGGTGCGCAATGTCGCTACGATAGGCGGCAATCTCGCGCACGGCGATCCGCATATGGATATGCCGCCGGTATTGTCGGCCCTGGGCGCGCGCGTCCTGGCTACCGGTCCATCCGGCACGCGCGAGATCGCCGTGGAAGAGCTGTGCGTGGGTTACTACGAGACGGTCTTGAACCGCGACGAACTTATTTCAGAAGTCATTGTTCCCCCCATGGGCGGCAGGCGCGCCGTGTACTTCAAGGTCACCACGCGGGCTGCGCACGACTGGCCGGCGCTGGGGGTCGCCGTGTCTTTGCAGCCCGATGGCGGCTCCGTACGCAACGCGAGTCTGATCGTCGGCGCGGCGACGGACCGCCCTACGCGTCTGCACGCAGCCGAAGCCCTGCTGCGCAATGCGACGCCCAGCGATGAAATCCTGCGGCGAGCCGGCCAGGCCGCGGCGGATGCCCTGGACATTGTCAGCGATCAGCACGGATCCGCCGCCTACAAGAAACATTTGCTCAGCGTTTATCTGGGCCGCGCCGTGCGCGCGGCGATGGACGCCTCGAAGGAGGGCGCCTCGCATGACTCACACTGAACTCGCCGCCATGCCTTGGACCCGGGTGGGCAAGTCCCAGCCGCGGCTGGAAGCCAGATCCAAGGTGACCGGCCGGGCCGAATACATACATAACCTGGCTTTGCCGGGCATGTTGCATGCCAAGATACTGCGCAGCACCGTCGCGCATGGCCGTATTCTCTCCATCGATACCAGCGCCGCGCAGGCGCTTCCCGGGGTGCACTCGGTGGTCACGTCGGAAGACGTCTTGAAAATCATACCGGAACCCTATTTTGGTCCGGCGTTCCACGACCAGCCTGTGCTGGCCATCCATAAAGTGCATTACGTGGGCGAGCCGGTGGCCGTGGTCCTCGCCCGGGACCCCTACATCGCCGAAGAGGCATTGCACCTCATCGCGGTGGAATACGAAGAGCTCGCGGCCGTGTTCAACGAGGTCGAAGCGGCGCGATCCGCAGCGGTAGTGCATGATGTGCTCAAGCCAGCCGGCACCTTTCCCGACCTGAAGCATCTGGCGGGCAAGCGCGACACGAATGTGGCTCTCGATTTTCATGTCCGGCGCGGAGATGTGGCCCAGGCTTTCGCCAATGCCGACCATGTCTTCGAGCATACCTTCCGCACCCAGCAAGTAATGCACACTCCACTGGAGCCCATGATTACCCTGGCCGAGCTTACCGACACGGGGATGACGATACATACGTCCTCACAAAGCCCCTCCTTCGTGCGCCTGGAAATTGCCCGGCTGCTGGGCTGGCCCGAAAGCAAGGTTAGGGTAAGGACGGCCTTGCTGGGCGGGGGCTTCGGCGCCAAGCTGTATATCAAGCTGGAAGCGCTTGCCGCCGCGCTGACCTTGATAGCCAGGCTCCCGGTGAAAGTCGCGCTGACCATGGAGGAACAGTTCTACACCATCACCAAGCACGCGACGACGTTCCGGATCAAGACTTCGGTGACGAAAGAAGGCCGCATTACCGGGCGGGAGTGCGAGGTCTGGTGGAATGGCGGCGCGTTTGCCGACATTGGGCCGCGTGTGACGCAGAAGTCCGGCTTCACGGCCGCCGGTCCCTACGATATAGATAATGTATCCATTGATTCATACCAGATTTACACCAATCTGCCGCCGGCGGGGGCGTTCCGCGGTTTTGGCATTACCCAGATGGTTTGGGCCTACGAAAGCCAGGCCGATATCATCGCGCGCGAACTGAAGATGGATCCGGTGGAGTTCCGCCGCATCAACCTGCTGCGCGATGGCCGCCCGCATGCCACGGGAACGATCATGAAAGACGCCGCGCTGATCCAGGTGCTTGACCGGACCGCTGAACGCATGAACTGGCACCTGCCGTTCGACCATGGCGCCGGGACTTTGCGCCGCGGCCGCGGCATAGGCATAGGCTACAAGGCCCTGGTGGCGCCGACGACATCCATGGCCATCGTAAGCCTGTCGGCGGATGGCAGTTGTTTCGTCTATTCAGGCACGGTCGACATGGGACAAGGCTCCGATACGGCGTTTGCCATCGTCGCGGCTGAGGTTCTGGGGCTTGATCCCACTGCTGTACGGGTCATCCATCCCGATACCGACGTCACGCCTTACGACATGGCCACCCTCGGTTCCCGGTCCACCTTTCACATGGGCCATGCCGTCCGGCTGGCGGCGGAAGACGCCCTGGACAAGATGCGCAGTCTCGCGCAGGAACTGGGCATGGAAACGGAAGGCAAGCTGGACGCCGCCAAGATTCTTGTACGGCGGTATGGCATGCAGGCCGGCAACATCATCGGTGTGGGCAGCTTTATTCCGGAGTACATCTCGCCCGACAAGGCGACCGGGCAATCCGCCAATATCACCCCCAACTGGATGGTGGGGGCAACGGGCATCGAAGTGGAAGTCGACACCGAGACGGGGCAGTTCCGCATTGTGCGCATGGAGAATGTGGGGGATTGCGGCACCCCCCTCAACCCGAAGATTGTCGAGACTCAGTTGTCGGGCGCCGCCATCATGCAGCTGGGGGCGGCCCTTTATGAGGAAATGGATTTCGACGAAATGGGACAGTTGCGCAATGCTTCGTTCGCCGAATACAAGATTCCCGGTATTCACGATGTCCCGGCTATCGTGGGCACCGAAATGGTCGACTCCTATCAGCACAATGGCCCGTTTGGCGCGAAAGGGGTGGGAGAAACCGGCACATACGGAGTGGCGTCGGCAATAGCCGCCGCGATCGAAGATGCGGTCGGCCTGCGCCTGACCAGCATGCCCATGAAATACGAAGCGGTCTGCCGCGCCCTGCATGCCTCGGCTCCGCAGTTCAGGTCGGAGACATCACAATGAGCAATACAGCAATGAAGGTCAGCTTCACTCTCAATGGCAAACCCGTCCAGGCGGATATCGAGCCGCACCATACCGTGCTCGATGTCCTGCGCAACACCTTCGCCCTTTACGGCGCCAGGGAAAGCTGCGGCCAGGGCCTGTGCGGATGCTGTACGGTGCTGATCGACGGCAGAAGCGCCAGCGGCTGCCTTTACCTGGCGGCCGCGCTCGACGGCAGCAATGTCGAGACGGTCGAGCACCTCGATGCGGATGGCGAGCTGCATCCCCTGCAGCAGGCTTTCATAGACTGCGGCGCGTTTCAATGCGGCTTCTGTACGTCGGGTTTTCTGCTTATGAGCAAACAGCTGCTGGCGGCCAATCCCGATCCAAGCGACGCCGAAATCCGCAATTACCTGTCCGGAAATTTATGCCGCTGCGCGGCCTATCCGGAAATTATCCAGGCGGTGCGGCTGGCCGCGAACCGAATGAATGAAGCGAAACAAGAGGTGTCGTAGTGGAACTCAAAGGCGAACAAATCATAGCTTTACCCGCAGGGCAAGTGTGGGCCGCGCTGAATGATCCGGCGGTGCTGCAGCAGTGCGTGCCAGGCTGCGACGTTTTCGAATTGACGGGTGAAAACCAGTACAAAATCGTGATGACCGCGACAGTCGGGCCCATAAAGGCAAAGTTCACCGGCAAGCTGCTGCTCTCCGATATCGCGCCTCCCGAATCCTACAAGTTGAGCTTCGACGGCTCCGGCGGCGCGGCGGGCTCCGGCAAAGGGACGGCGGCGGTGTCGTTGGCGCCAATACCCGAAGGAACGAGGCTGCAATACACGGTTAGCGCGACGGTGGGTGGCCGCCTGGCGCAAGTAGGCGCGCGGCTCATAGATGGCGTCGCCAAGAAGATGGCCGATCAGTTCTTCGCCCGCTTCAGAATGACCGTCGAGCCGGCCCGGGAGTTGGCGGACGCGGAGGCGGCCTTCGAAGGCGGCGCTTCCACGGCAGCGGAATCCGCGCCAGCCTCCAGGCGCCGCAACGCGCTGTTGTGGTCCGGCCTCGCCGCGGCGATCGCGGCCCTGGCCATACTCTTTTACATGTACGCGCGTTGATCGAGAACGCGGCACGCCACATCAAGGAATGGCTATCTATGGAATTGATCAATAACGCCGGCAAGCCTCCAGCCGGTCATTACTCGCCGGCGGTTTCCAGCAATGGCCTCATATTCCTTTCAGGGATTCTGCCGGCCAGGCCCGGCGCGGTGGATTTCGCGGATGAGGTCGGGCAGGCGCTCAATTCCTGCAAAGAGGTGCTGGCACAAGCGCAATGCACCCTCGACGATGTCGTGCAATGCACCGCGTATATCGTCGGCGTGGAGAACTGGCCGGAATTCAATCGCGTTTATATGGAAGCATTCGGCCGGCACAAGCCGGCGCGTACGGTCGTACCCGTTCCGCAGCTGCATCATGGCTGCCTGGTGGAACTGCAGCTCGTCGCCGCCAGGCGGCCTTGACGCTCGGGATCCTTGCCCGGGCCGGCCTGCGGCTTGCCCGGCTCCATAAGCTGAGACGTCATGGATACTTTGAATCGCGACACCCTGATTGCCGCCAGGCAATGGCGCGAAAGCGGCTACGCGGTCGTGCTGGCCACCGTAACCCGCACCTGGGGTTCCAGTCCAAGGCCGGTCGGCTCCATGCTTGCGCTGCGCGAAGATGGCCTGCTGCGCGGCTCCGTGTCCGGCGGCTGCATAGAAGACGACCTGATCCATCGTATCACCAGCCAGCAGCTGGCCCTGGCCGCGCCGCGGCAAGTCTCGTACGGCGTAGGCGCCGACGAAGCGCGGCAGTTCGGCCTGCCTTGCGGCGGCACCCTGCAATTGGTGCTCGAGCCTGTCGGCGACTCCGCGTGGATCTCTGCAGTGCTGGAGCAGTCTTCCCGCGGAAGCCGGGTGGCGCGCGAACTGGACTTGGATACCGGCGCCATCCAGGTGCGCGCGGCAGGAAAAGACGAATCCTTGAATCTGGCTGGCGGCGTCCTGACCTCTGTGCATGGTCCGCGATACCGGCTGCTGATTATCGGGGCTGGCGATTTGGCGGCCTTTCTCGCTCAAATTTCCGTCAAGCTCGATTATGAGGTCACGGTATGCGACCCGCGCGCCGAATACACGGAAGGCCTGGATCTGCCTGGGGTCAATGTGGTCGGCACCATGCCCGACGATACAGTGGCAAGCATGAAGCCCGATGCGCATACGGCCATCGTCACCCTGACGCATGACCCAAAGCTGGACGACCTCGCGCTTATGGAAGCCTTGAAGACCGAGGCGTTCTATGTGGGCGCCATAGGCTCGCGCCGCAACAACGAGAGCCGGCGCGACCGGCTTGTATTGTTCGACGTAAGCAGGGATGAGCTGAGGCGGCTGCGCGGGCCGGTCGGCATCCATATCGGCAGCAAAACGCCATTTGAAATCGCCGTATCCATTGCGGCCGAAATGACGGCCGTCAAGAACGGCGTGCGGATGCCGCCGGAGCTGTCGATTGCCGAGTCGAAGGAGAAAGCGGAATCGCAAGCCTGCCCCGTATTGCTGAAAAGCCATGCGTGACGCCCGCAAGAGCCCGAACCCGCCCCGGGCCAACCGGCGGCAGACAGGCCGCAGGCGTGTTGCGCCGTATCAGGCATAGACTTCGAAGATCCGGCGGGCCAACGCCGACTTCAGGACTTCCTCGGGGCCTTCGGTAATCATCATGCTGCGCTGGTCCCGCCAGAATTTTTCTATGGGAAGGTCCCGGGTCAGGCCGGCGCCGCCGTGGATCTGCAGGCAGTGGTCGGCGCATTGGAAAGACAGGCGGTCGCCGCGTATTTTGACCATGTAAGCATCGTAGCGGATGTCCTCGCCGCGGTCGTATTTCCAGGCCGCCCGATAGACCATCAGGCGCAAAGCCTGAAGGTCGATATAGGAGTCGACCAGCATCCATTGAATGGCCTGGCGGTCGGCCAGCGGCTTGCCAAACGTGATTCTTTGTTTCGCATAGGCCGCAGCCAGTTCCAGGCATCGCTCGATGACGCCCAGCGCCCGGGCGCCATGCCGGATCCGGCCTTGATTGATCCATGCCTGGCCCACCTTGAAGCCTTCGCCTTCCGCTCCTATGCGCTTCCAGGCGGGCACGCGGACATCGTCGAACGCCACATCGCAAGGCTCGTCGTCCATCATGGTGGCCTCTTTGCGCAGCACCTTGACGCCGGGGCTGCTCATGTCGACCAGAAAGGCGGATATGCCGCCACGCGATCCCTTGGCGGCGTCGGTTTTGGCCATCACTTGGGCGAAGTCGGCCGTGTCCGCGGACGTGATGAAGCGTTTGCCGCCCGACAGAATGTAGTCATCCCCCTCGCGTACGGCCGTGGTGCGCATCGCCGCCGGGTCGCCCCCGGCATCTGCTTCGGTCTGGGCGAAACAATCGGTTTTTTCGCCCCGGATGACCGGCAGCAGATAGTGCCGCTTCTGTTCCTCGTTCAGGAGGTAGAGCGTGGGGCTGACCTCGGGACCGAAGATTTGCGCCTTGCGGCCTGGCACGGCAATGGTGCGCCCCATTTGTTCCCAAACGACGACACGCGCCAGCATGCCCAGCCCTTGGCCGCCGTACTCGGTCGGCGTGGCAAAGTGCCATAGCCCCATCTTCCTGGTGGCCTCGCTCAGGCGCGCGCGGATTTCGGGTTTCATTTCCGGGCCGCTATAGGCTTCGCGCTCGATCGGGATTACCTCCCGGTCCACAAACCTGCGCAACTCCTTGCCCAGCATCCTCAACTCTTCCGGCAATTCAAAATCCATGTGGCTTCCTGGTGGGTGGCCATGCGCGGCCGTGCGCTCGCGGCAGCGATTCAGCGGGCGACGTATTTGCGGAGATAGGCCTGCACCGAGGGATCGACCTTGCCCAATTGCTGAATGATCGCCTCTCCCTCGGCGCCTATGATCATGCGCGGCTTGGTCTGGACGACCCGCTCGTAAGCGGCAATGAAGTCCGCGTCCCGTGACAGTTGTTCAAATGCGTTGCGCATTTCCTGCACGGCTTCCTTGGGCGCATTGGGCGGCATGAAGACCGTGCGGTACATGCTGTCCATGATGCGGCCCAGCAGCTGCAGGGCTTGCCATTTCTCGCCGCCAGGCTGGGTATTTTCTCCGTGTATGTTCTTGTAGACCTCGGTGAAACTCGGCACGTCGGGTAGATCCGGGCTGCGGCCCGGCGTGCCGTCCGGCTTGCGATAGTCGTATTGAAAAATCGGCGTGACTATGCCCGTGTCGGCCAGGGTGGGCTTGACACTGGCATACCAGCCAGGAAGCGAATTGCTGGTAAGCTGAATTTCCTTGCGCTGTATCGCCGTGTCAATATCGCGCAGGCCCCTGTAACCGGCGATGGTTTCGTATTTCACCCCCAGGAGATCCAGCGCCAGCCTTTGCCGAACAGTCAGGTGGTTGGTGGGCGATAAGGCCCCGGCGGTGACCAATGGCGATTTGGCGATATCCGCAGCCTGTTTTATTCCGGGCGGAGTATCTTTGCGCATATAGACCAGGGTCACTTGCTTGATGCCGGCAATCAAATTCAGGTGATCGTAACGGACCCGCAAAGCATCATTGTCTATGAGCTGGTCCATGGGGTCCCAGGTGAAGAACCCGAGGTTCAGCTTCTCGCCATCGGACGACGCGCCCAGCTGATTCACACCGATTATGCCGCCCGCTCCGCCGGCATTGCGCACCACCACGGAGCGCACCCCTTTTAGATATTTGGGCAGGTACTGAGCGACGATGCGGGCCTCGATATCGGTCGGGCCCCCCGGCGAGTAGTTGACGACCATGGTCACCACTTTGTCGGTGAAGTTCTGTGCCGCCGCGGGGCCGGCGATGGATAGCAGAAGGCAACCGAGCCATGCGCACGCAGATTTTATTTTCATTGTGTGTCTCCTATTGGCAGCGGGATGAAGTCCGCCGGAGTATCCGGCCCCGTCTGATGCGCTAGTATTTATACAAGTGGCCTATGCAGGCAAATGTTCTTTTCTAATGCCTGCATGATGTCCCCTCATGCTGCCGCGCATGAGCTATGGGTAAATCCCCGGCCAGGCGATCAGGAAAACCGCGCCATCATCCATTCGCGGAAAAGCCGGACTTTGGGCATGTCGGCCTTCTCCTTCCGGTGAGCTATGTGGTAGCCGACGTCTACCGGCAGGTGCACCGCGAAGGGCTCGATCAAATGGCCGCTGTTCAATGCATCCTGCACCAGTCTCGAGCGTCCCATGCATATTCCGAGACCGTTGATTGCCGCCTCCAGGGCAAGGAATAGCCCGTTGAAGCTCATCTCCTTGTTGAAAGTCACCGGTTCATTGCAGGCGTGTTGAACCCAGGCCGACCAATCGTCCTCGACGATGGGGGAGACGGATCGCAGAATCGTGTGCCTTTTAAGATCGCGCGGGTGCAGAAGCTTGTCCCCGCCCAGCAATGCGGGATTGCACACCGGGAAGACTTCATCTGTGGACAAGGAGTAAACGTCGACATCCGGCATGGTGTTCACCCCGTACCAGATACCGACATCGAAATCAAAGTGGCTCGTTCGATCCGCTCCCCCGACAGGAGTAAGGCGCAGCTCGATGTCGGGGTGCTCCCGCTGGAAGTCGCATAAGGCGGGCAGCAGGCATTTCACCGCGAAAGCCGTCAGACAGGTGATTTGCAGCCTGTCTCCGCGGGTGTTGGATACCCGGTCCGATGCGGCGCCTATCATGGCCAGGGCGGGCCGTATCGATTCGAGATAGTCGAAGCCGCTTTCGGTAAGCGCTATGTTGTTCTGCCGACGCTCGAAGAGCTGCGTTGCGAGCATGCGTTCCAGTTCTTTGATCTGGTGGCTTATCGCTGTCTGGGTCAAATGCAGCTCGCTGGCGGCGCGGGTAAAGCTCAAATGCCGGGCGGTGGCTTCGAATGCGCGCAGCGTATTCAGCTTGGGGAAATGTTTGGGCATTGCGGACTTCGCCTCCTGGGTGGCTGTCGACACATTTTGCGTTCATCGCCAGCGCACCATGATACCAGCGTTGTTTTTCCCTCATCGCCTCATGACGATGTTTTCCGCCGGGCGCATCCAGGCGCCGCGATGGCCCATATAGAACGGAGCGACAGCGCTGAATGCGCGGGTATCAACGCAGCTCACGGGAGCATGAAGAGAATTCATTAGCGATGAATATCGTTCGGAACGATAGTGTCATCACCTTTTCAATACTTGTCGGAGACAGGCTATGAGTGAAACAAAGAAAGTCGTTCGCGTCGAAAAATATAACGGCGTCACCACCGTTTTCCTGAACCGCCCGGAAAAACGAAATGCAATGAGCCCCGCCCTGCATGAGCAAATGGACCAGACGCTTCTTGAGCTGGAAGGAGATCCCGATACCAAAATCGTCATAATCCGCGGCGAGGGCGGCAACTTTTCCGCGGGGCAGGATTTGAAGGAATTCTTCCGGGGCCTGGAGGACAACCCCGCGGAAGCCAAGAGAATGCAAGAGATCGCAAATCGCTGGCGTTGGGAACGGCTGTACAACTACGATAAGCCTACCATCTCCATGGTCGAGGGCTACTGCGTTGGCGGCGCCTTCATGCAGTTGCTGGCGACTGACTTTGCGATCGCCGCGGACACCGCGCAGTTTTCTCTGTCCGAAGTCAACTGGGGCATCCTGCCAGGCGCCTTGGTGGCCAAAGTCGTGGTCGATAACGTCCTGTTCCGCCATGCGCTTTATTACTCTTGCCTGGGCGATGCCTTTGATGGCAAGGAAGCCGCCCGGGTCGGTTTCATCAATTATTCGGTCCCGGCCGAAAAGCTCGAGGACGAAGTGGCGAAGCTGGCGGACAAGTTGATGAAAAAGAGTCCCGCCGTGCTGCGGGCGACCAAGCAGGCTGTCCGGCAGGTCCGCACTATGGACTTCAACCAGGCCTATGATTATCTGCACGCCAAGAACATGGCCATACGCGTCAACGATCCCGAAGAATCATATAGGACGGGCTTGTCCCAGTTCATCGATAAAAAGAGCTATAAGCCGGTCCAGGGGCCATTCACCCTCGGCACGCTATTGACCGATCAGACTGCGAAATAGGGCGCGGACATGAGAGAGGCCAGCAGCGATCCGTTCCTGCTAAAGGTGGCCCCGTTGACGGGGGTCAGAGTGGTCGAGCTATCCACCATGATCACGGCGCCGCTTGCCGGCATGTTGCTGGCCGACATGGGCGCCGATGTCCTGAAAATCGAAAACCCCGATGGCGGCGACCCCTTCAGAAACTTCCGGGGTGGCGCGTACAGCCCTCATTTCTGCGCCTACAATCGCAACAAACGCAGCGTAGCGCTGGACCTGCGCAGCGGGGAAGGCTGCGGCGCGCTGGCCGCGCTGCTTGCCGACAGCGACGTGCTTTTGGCAAACTTTCGGCCTGGCGTGCTCGACCGCCTGGGATTTTCCGACGGGCGGCTCGCCGGCATGAATCGCCGATTGATACGTTGCTATATCAGTGGCTTTGGGCCTGATGGCCCTTACGCCGACAGGCCCGCCTACGATGCCGTAGCCCAGGCGCTGGGCGGAATGTCCAGCCTTTTCCTTGACGCTGATCAGCCGCAATTGGTGGGCCCCACCATAGCGGACAATGCCACGGGGCATTATGCCTGCCAGGGCATTCTCGCGGCTCTTTATGTACAGCAGCGGACAGGCCTGGGCCGCCGCATCGATGTCAATATGCTGGAATCCGCCATCGCCTTCATGCCGGATCCTTTTGCCTATCTCACGCAAATGGGATTGATGTCGGACCCCATGCTGAGGCCGCGAACCTCGCAGTCTTACGTTTTCCGATGCCAGGATGGCAAGGCGCTGGTCATTCACTTATCGTCCCAGGCAAAGTTCTGGGAGATGTTTGTCGACATCGTGGATATGCCGTCCTTGCGTGACGACCCGGACCTCGCCAGCCGCGGCGGACGCATTCAGCACTATGAAAAAATCCGCGATCTTGCCGCCCCTGTATTTGCGGCCAAGACCCAGAAGGAATGGCTGGAGACCCTGTCCCGCGTGGACCTTCCCTTTGCTCCGGTCCATGACGTGGCCGAGGTGTTCGACGATCCGCAAGTCAATCATCTCGGCACATTCATGACGCTGGAGCACCCTGTCGCGGGTTCCACGACGGCCATCCGGCATCCCGTCTGGTTCGATGGCGACCGCTCGCAGCAGCCGAATAATCCGCCGCCGATTCTTGGCGAGCATACCGGCGATGTCCTGGAAGAGATCAGGGCAGCCCGGTCCAATGAAGTGGCCGGCCAGGAAAAATAGCTGGCCTCCGGTGTCGCGCCCTATCAGGGCCGCCCGCAAGCCTTGCCTTACCAGCTATAGTTGGCCGACAGGTTGATTGCCCGCCCATAGCCGTAATAGCACCAGGTGATGCTGTCGCAAGTGGCGATGTATTTCTTGTCGGTGAGGTTGTTCACGGTGAGCAGGAAGTTCCAGTCTCCGCGCGTGTAATGCGCCTGCGCGTCTATCAGTGTGTAGGCCTTGTTCCTCCACTCGTTGGCCGAGTCGCCGTAGCTCGCGCCGGTGTAGCGCACGCCGGCGCCCAGGCCGAGTCCGGGCGCGATATTGGCGGGAAAACGATAGTCCGCCCATACCGAAGCCTGGTGGCGCGGTTGTATGGGAATCTGCTTGTCCAGCGTGGCGGGATCAGTCGTTTCCTTGACCTTGGCCTGCGTGTAGGTATAGCTGCCGATCAGCGTGATGGCGGGCGTCACATGGGCGCGGGCCTCGAGCTCCACGCCCTGGGAACGGATTTTTCCCTGCTGGATCTGGTAGCCGAACACCGGCGCATTGACGTCGGTGACCAGGACGTTTTCCTGCTGCAGATCGAACACGGCCAGGCTGAACAGCGAATCGCTGTTGGCCGGCCGGTACTTGAAGCCAGCCTCGATCTGCTTGCCCGTGAGGGGAACGAAGGGCGAGCCGCCATAGGTCTGCCCCGCCGCGGGTTCGAACGAGGTCGCGTAGGACACATAGGGCGAGAAGCCCGATTTGAAGACATAGTTCAGGCCCACCCGGCCCGACCATTTCTGGTCGCGCTGCCCGGTCGTCGCGCCGGCCAGCTTGTCGTCGGTATCGGTGTCCACCCAGTCGTGGCGCGCGGAAAGCGTGGCGACCCAGCCGTCGCCCCAGCGGATCTGGTCCTGCAGGTAGGCGCCGATCTGCTGCTGCGTCTGCAATGTGTGCTGGTTGTCGGGCGGGGCCTGGACCGGACTGCCGTAGACGGGATTGAAGGCGTCCAGCGTGGCAACGTCGAACCCCATGCCGACGGCATAGTCGTTGCGCGAACGTTTGTAGTCGACGCCGGCGAGCAGCGTATGTTCAAGGCTGCCGGTCGAAAGCTTGTACTCGGCCTGGTTGTCGATGGAGAACATGGTCGAGTCTTCGCGCGGCGTATAGATATAGCGGCTCAGCGTGCGCTGGCTGCCGGGCACGAAGCCCAGCAGGCCGACCGAAGGGTGGTCCACATCGGCCCAGTTCATGCGCGCGTTCTGGCGCAGCGTCAGCTTGTCATTGACGCGGTGGGCAAACAAATAGCCGATGGACTGCGTGTTTTTCTCATAGCGGTCGAAGCTGGGCTCGCCGCCATAGAAGCTGGGCTCGATCTTGCCGTTGGGGTTGGGCAGCAGGGTGCCTTCGGCCGGCAGGAAGCCGCCCCAGCCGCGCGAACGGGCGCGCTGGATCATGGCCAGCACCGTCAGGCTGGTGTCGGCATTGGGCGCCCAGGTCAACGACGGCGCCAGCATGTAGCGGCGGTCGTAGCCATAGTCGCTTTCCGCCTTGCTGTCCCGCGCCAGGCCGACCACGCGGTAGAGCAGTTTGCCGTCCTCGGTCAGCGGGCCCGTGAAGTCGGCGGTAAGCTCCTTGCGATCGTGGCTGCCATAGCTCAGGCCCAGTTCATGGTAGGGGTCTTCCTGGGGGCGCTTGCTGACGGCGTTGATGAAGCCGCTGGGCGGCAGGGCGCCATAGAGAACCGATGACGGACCCTTGAGCACTTCGATGCGCTCCAGCGCATAGGGTTCGTAGCGGGTGTTGGCGGTCCATGAGCCATTGGGCAGCGGCAGACCGTCCAGGTATTTGGCGGGCGCAAAGCCACGCACGCGTATCCAGTCGCCGCGCGCGTCTTCGCCATAGGCGGCGGCCACCACGCCGGAAGTGTAGCGCAGCGATTCGTCGATGCCGGTTGCGCCTTGCAGCTGGATCTGCTCGCGCGTCACGACCGACACCGATTGCGGCGTTTCGAGGATGTCGGTGTCGGTCTTCACGCCGGTGGAGGTGCGTCTGGCCACCGCGCCGTAGACCGGGCTGGTGGCGGTCTGCTCGCTGCCGGTCACGGTGACTTGCGACAGCACCTGCACATCGCCGGCGCCGGGCGCCGCCATGGGCGATACCACCACTGAACCGCCATCCAGGCGCGCCGACAGGCCGCTGCCCGAGAGCAGGCGGTCCAGCGCTTCGCGCACGGTCAGCGTGCCCGTCACGGCGGGAGCGCTGCGGCCCGCGACCAGTTCGGGCCGCACGATCAGCGTCAGGCCGGCCTGGCGCGCCAGCGCATTGAGCGACTGGGCCAGCGGCTGCGAGGGCAGGGATATCTGGGCGGCGGGGCTGTCGGCCTGGGCCTGGGCCAGCGGCGCGGCCAGGCCCAGCAGGACAGCCAGGGTCATGGGCGCGAGGGGGAACAGAGGTAGGTGCATGCTGCGGTAGTCCTAAAAACGACATGGGAATCAGTTGTATTCTCATGTAGACGCATCAGCTTTGAAAAACCCTAGGTCGCGCCGTGTTTCAGGGCGCGGGTTCGATGGCGGTGCCCGCGGCGGTCCGGCGCACCTGGACGGGTAGGACTTTGGGCAGCAGGCGGTAGAAGGTGTCGGGATCGTCGGCGTCGAAAGTGCCCGTCACCCGCAGCGCCGCCACTTTTTCGCTGGCCGCGCTTGCCGGGGCGTGGCCATAGCGGGCGAATTCCGCCAGCGCCTGGCGGATCGTGAGGTCTTCGAAGCTGATGCGGCGCGCCCGCCAGGGCGCGATGTTGTCGGGTGCCACGGGCGTGATGCGTCCCGGCCGGCCCGCGTCATCCAGCGTAAGCTGTTGCCCGGCGCGCAGTTCCACGCCGCGCCGCGTCGCGGGCTCGCGCCAGAACGCCAGCCAGGACCAGGGGTCGGCGGGGCCCACGTGGACGCGGCCCGACTCCACCGAGATATGGACGCCGGGGTAGCCGGGCGAACCGGGCGTATGGCGCACGGCGAAGCGGGTGCCGACCACCGTGATGCGCAGCGGACCGGCCAGGACATCGAAAGGCCGCGCGGCATCGCCCTGCACGCTGAACATGGCCTGTCCCTGCGGCAGCGACACTTCGCGGCGGCCTGCAAACAGCGCCACGTCGAGGGTGGTGCCCGTGTCGAGTTCGAGTTCGCTGCCGTCGGGCAGGGCGACGCGGCTCAGCTCGCCCGGCTGCGTGGCATAGTGGCGGGAGTATTGCGGCGCGCCTGGCGCCAGCGCCAGGACGACCGCCAGCGCCATACAGCCGGCCAGCAGCGCGGCCGTCAGGCGGCGGGCCGGCCGCCAGCGCGCAGACGCGGCCGGGGCAGCAGCCAGGCGCGCGCGCGCCGCCGCCGGCACGGCATCCAGCGCCGCCCATTCGTCTTCCCAGCGCGCATAAGCGCTGCGGTGCGCGGGCGCAGCCGCCAGCCAGGTCAGCAGCGCCTCTTCGACGGCCTCGTCGTGGCCGCCCATGCGGCGCACGAACCAGTCCAGGGCTTCGTCCTCGAGCATGGAATCGGGCGAGGCGGCGGTGTGGGATTGCGGATTCATGGCGGGGAAGGCTCGGAAGATTCGGTGTTGCGGGGCGCGGCCGGCGCGCGCGCGGCGAGCCGGCTGTCCCATTCGGCCCGGCCGCGCCGGCAGGCCAGCATGGCGGTCTTGATGTGTTCTTCGACCATTTTCCGCGAAATGCCCATGCGCGCGGCGATTTCGGCGTGCGACAGGTCTTCGAAGCGGTGCATGACGAAGGCTTGCCGGCGGCGCGGCGGCATCGCTTCTATGACCGCCAGCATCGCGTCGACGGCTTGCCTGGACATTGCGGCGGTTTCCGGTTCGCAGCCGCAATGCGCCGCGACGTCCGGCGCATTGTCCGTTTCGTCATGGTAGCGCTCGCGTACGGCGGCGCGGCGCTGCTGGTCTATCATCAGGTTGCGCGCCGTCCGGTACAGCAGCGCGCGCGGCTCGCTGATCCGCCCGCCTTCCTTCTGGGCGGCCAGCACCCGCGCATAGGTTTCCTGCACGGCATCGGCAGCCCCCTCGGGGTTCCTGGCGAAGCGTGAGCAAAAATTCAGCAGCTCGCGGTAGTAGTGCTCGAACACAGCCTGGGAGTGAGGTGGAGGGCGGTGAGCCGGAGGGCCGGGCGGTTTGTCATCAACAAGAATTGTAATGCAAATAACTCGCATTATTACATGCTTGCGCTCACAGGCATTATCGCAGGCCGGGACCGATTTGCGGTATGGTTCCATAAGAATGAAACCGGAGGACGACATCATGTGGCAGCCCAGCGACCGCTATCCAGACCCGAGAATCAAAAGCCTGCACCCGGATTTTGCCAAGTACCATCTGGCCAGCGCGGCGGTCGAAATGCTGGCCGGCGGCGCGCGCTGGGCGGAAGGCCCGGTATGGTTCGGCGATGGACGCTTCCTCTTGTGGAGCGATATTCCCAATGACCGGATCATGAAATGGGATGAAACCGACGGGTCGGTCTCGGTCTTTCGCGATGGCAGCAATATGGCCAATGGCAACACGCGCGATCGCGCCGGCCGCCTGGTCAGCTGCGAACACCTGGGCCGGCGCGTCAGCCGCACGGAGTACGACGGCAGCATCACGGTGCTGGCCGATTCGTTTGACGGCAAGCGGCTGAACTCGCCCAACGATGTCGTCGCCAAGTCCGATAACTCCATATGGTTCACCGATCCGCCATTCGGGCTGCTGGGATTCTACGAAGGGCGGGTGGCGAGGCAGGAATTGCCGGCGAATGTATACCGTATCGACGGGGTTTCGGGGGAGATCACCGTACTGGCCTCGGACGTCGAATGCCCCAATGGCCTGTGTTTTTCGCCGGACGAGAAAAAGCTCTATATCGTCGCTTCGCGCGCCAGGCCCAATCGCCTCATTTATGCCTACGACGTGTCCGCGGACGGCAAGTCGATCTCCAACAGAACCACGGTCATTGACTGCGGGCCGGGCACCTCCGACGGCATACGCTGCGACGAGGATGGCAATCTCTGGTGTGGATGGGGCATGGGAAGCGAGGAGCTCGACGGGGTGCGCGTGTTCAATGACCAGGGCGTGCCGCTGGGGCACATTCATTTGCCTGAACGCTGCGCCAATATCTGCTTCGGCGGCAAGAACCGCAACCGGCTGTTCATGGCGGCCGGGAAAAGCCTGTTCAGCCTGTTCGTGAATGTGCGGGGCGCAGCGTAGCCTGCTTAGTCGTAGCGGTACGTTGCCGTCAGCATATAAGAACGGCCCGCCGCGACGTTGGCGAAAATGCCCACATGGGAGGCATCGTAGAGTTCATTGTCCGAAATATTGTTGACGTTCAGCTGCAAGGCGAAGCTCTTGTTGAACTCATAGCGCGCCATCGCGTCATAGCGCCAGTATGACGGCAGTTCATAGACATTCTCGTCGTCGACGAAGCGCTCGCCCAGATAGGTCGCGCCCGCGCCCAGTGTGAACTGCGGCAGCACTTTATAGGTGCTCCACAAGCTCATGCTTTGTTTGGCAATGAATTTCATCTGCTTGCCGTCGAATACATTATTGCCATTGCGGTACTCCTTGATTTTCGGATCCAGATAGGAATAGCCGGCCCACACCTGCCATTTCGGCGTGATCGCGCCTGTAGCGCCAAGCTCCAGCCCGCGCACCCGATTGCTGCCGCTCAGGGATACGTCGCCCGTCAGCGGGTCGGTCGAGCGCGCGTCGGTTTTGTCCGTCTGGAATATCGCCCCGGTCAAAGACAGGCGCTCGTCAAAGACATCCCACTTCGTGCCGAGTTCCCAGCTGCGGCTTTTCTCCGGCTTCAGGTCATTGAGGGTCGCCGCGCCGGCGGGGCCGTCGGCTCCGCCGGCCTGGCCAAGATTCTCGCCGGACGGATTCGACGAAGTGCCATGGGAAAGATAGATGCTGCCATTGGGCGCCGGCTTGTAGATGAGCCCGAGCTGATAGTTCCAGAAGTTGTCGGACCGGGACGCAGAGGGATTGGCCACCCGGAAATTGTCATGTCGCAGGCCAAGGTTGGCCGACCATGCCTTGGAGAATTCTATCGTGTCGAACAGGTAGACCGAGCGGGTCTTGATGTCCCCGTCCTTGCTGCGCGGGCCGTAGGTCAGGCTGTAGGAGTAGTGCTTGCCGGGGTTGGGGTTGTAGAGGGAATCCCTGTCGCTGCCGGGCAGGCCCGCGACATTCCTGGTGTAGATGTCCTCTTTCCCGAATTCGAATCCCGCCGCGATATTGTGCTTGAGCGCGCCGGTATACAGCTCGCCATAGACATCCGTCTGGTTCACCAGCGATTCGCTCGAACGCCACCTGGCGCGGTCCGCCCTGGTGAACTGCACGCCCGGGCCCTCGGTGGAGCAAGGCGCGCCGCTCGCCGCGACGCAATTGTCGAACGACGGGCGCGTCATCAAATAGTGATTCAGGGTCTTGCCGTAGCGGCTGACGTTGCGCACCGTGAACTTGTCGTTCAAGTCATGCTCGATCTGGGCGGTCGCGGTGTCGAATACGTTCTTGCGAAAGTCGACATGATGGCGGCCGTAGAAATTGTCGCGGTCCACATCCGGCGGCGTCGTGCGGCCCGGCCTGGCCTTGTTCTGGAAGGGAACGCCCAGGTCGGGCATATCATTGTTTTCTATGTGCGCGTAGCTCAGGATGACGCGGGTAGGCGTGCCCAGGCCGAACGCCAGCGAGGGGGCCACCCCCCAGCGATCCATGGTCAGGCCGTCGCGCCCGGCCACTTCGCCGCCCATTTTCATCAAATTCAGGCGGAATGCGGCGCTGTCGGTGAACGCATAATTGCCGTCGGCCGTGCTGCGCCACTGCCCATCGGTGCCATAGCCGCCGCTCGCTTCGAAGAAATCGTGGAGCTTGGGGGACTTCGTGACCAGGTTGATGCTGCCGCCAGTCCCGCCCCGGCCCGTATACGCCGAGCTCGGCCCTTTGAGGACTTCGACGGATTCCAGGTTGAATGTTTCGTGCGAGCCGCGCGCATAGTCGCGCACGCCGTCGATGAATATATCGGTGCTGGCTTCGTAGCCGCGGATGAATGGGCGGTCGCCGGTGGGCGTGCCGCCTTCGCCCGAGCCGAACGTGATGCCCGGCGTGGTGCGCAGGACGTCCTGCAGCGACGTGGCGCCGCGGTCCTTGATCAGTTCTTCGGACACGACAATGACCGAGCGGGGCGTATCGCGCAGGGGGGCGGTCATTTTCGGGCTCGTTGCCTTGGCGGGCGCCTGGTATGGCGCCACGCCCTGTCCTTGGACCGTGACGGGGCTGAGCTGCGCGGGATCGCCTCCCGCCTGCTGCCCGTGCGCGGGGCCGATGGCCAAAGCGCCTGTGACGATGGCGCCTGAAAGCATCGAACGCTTGAACGAGGGCGCAAAGCTTGCGCTTGAAATAAGACCGGCGACAGGGCTATATTGCTGCGCCATGAGTTTTTCGGACATCGGTTTTCCTTGGCTTTGTAACGGTATGCGGCCGCCTATCGCGGCAAATGGCGTTGCGGGCCGCGGCTGGAGGCCGCGCGCGCAGGCGCTGGTTTTCGGTTTGCAAGCTATCATTGAAGAGCGCGCATCGCCGGACAGACACGAGGCTGATCTACAATAAGATTGATTTGCATTCCGAAGTCTAATGAGCGGGGTGTCGAATTTTCGTCAAATCCCGCGAGGCCCGGGCATTCGCCATGAAGCCGTCAAAAACGATGTTGTAAAAACGCCAGGCCAGCGGCGCCTGGCGTCAGTTCGCCGGCTGCGGCCGGCTCTTTATCTGGATATGTATGCGCAGCACTTGCCACATCGGCGCGCGGCTATCGGTACTGATCGTCGAAGACGATCCCGCCCTGGCCGAGAACCTTTTCAGCGCCCTCGAAGCGGAGGGGTTCGCGCCGGACGCCGCCTATGACGCGGGCTCGGCGATTTACCGCCTCGAGAAGGATCATTTCGATATATTGGTGCTGGACATAGGCCTGCCCGGCATGGACGGCTACCGGGTGCTGACACATATCAGGGATGTCATGCGTCTGGCCATTCCAGTCCTGGTTCTCACGGCGAGAAACAGCATTGAAGACAAGATCACGGGTTTTTCCCGCGGCGCCGACGATTATCTGACCAAGCCATACGCGCTGGTCGAAGTCGTGATGCGGCTGCGGGCCCTGCTGCGCCGGAGCGCGCGCCCGGACGGGCCGGCAAGCACCTTGCGCTGCGGGGAACTCGAGTACGACGTGGCCACAAGAAAAGTCAGCGCCCGGGGGCTGCAGCCGAAGCTGACGCGCAAGTGCCTGCAGATCCTGGAAATCCTGATGCGCAATCCCGGGGTCGTCATCTCCAGGGCGGTGCTGGAAGATCATCTATGGCAGGGCGAGCCCCCCTCGTCGGACGCGCTGCGCAGCCAGATCCACCTGCTCAGGAAAGCGCTGGGGGAGCTGGGTTTCGACGGCATCGAAACGGTGCACGGGCTGGGCTGGAAAATTATCGGCGCGGCCGAGCCGGCGCCATGAAGTTCAAGGCGACGATTGCGCAGCGGGTCGCCTGGGCGCTGACTGCTTTCGTGACGGTCGTGACCGTCCTGGCGGCGGGCATGGCCTTCTATACCCACAAGAAAATGGAGGACAGGCTGATAGACGGCCTGGTGGCGTCCGAATCCAGGTATCTGGATGCCGGCTTGAGCCGCGGCAAGGCCAGATGGGACGAGCCGCTGGAACGCGAGATTAGTCCCGTCATGTCTGCCTGGGGGGAACACCCATCGAACCCCGCCGCCAGCATGCCCGCGCTCCTGCGCGGCCTGGACAACGGAATCCATCACATCCGGACGGAGTCCGTTTTGTGGCATGTGATGGTGGCGGATTCGCTCGATGGCAAGCTGTATGTGCTGTACGATGCGGCCGACCATGAGGCGCTGGCGCGCAATTTTGGCCTGGCGCTGTTTGCCATTGCCTTGTTTTTCATTGCCGTTTCCCATTTTATGGGGCGGCGTGTCGCCAGGTGGGTTGTGTCGCCCCTGCAGGCCCTGACCGACCGGCTGGAGCAGTGGGCGCCCGGCTCGCCCAGCTTCCTGGTGGCCCGCTCGGACGAGGCCGGCCGCCTTATGGAGGCATTCAACCGCGTCCAGGATGAACTCGACGACTCCATCGCGCGCGAGCGGGAATTCGCCGCGAACCTGCATCATGAAATCCGCACGCCGCTTGCCCGGATACGCAGCGACAGCGAACTGATGTTGCGCCTGCCTGCCATGGGCGAGGGCGAATCCAGGCGGCTGCGGCGCATCATGCGCTCGGTGGACGACGTCGCGGAATCCCTCGAGAGCACTTACGACATCGCGCATGCCGAGATGGGCGCGGTGCAAGCCCTGTCGCTGTCCGATTGCGTCGATGACGTTTTCGCCCGGCTGGAGCTGGAGGCGGAAAATGCGCGGCTCGAACTCGTGAACAGCGTTCCCGCGGATCATGTCGCCATATTGGACCGATACGCCTTGCTTACGGTGATGCGGAACCTGGTGCGCAACGCCATCAGCCACGCCGCGCCCGCCATCCTGGATGTCAGGTCTATAGGCGGCGGGCTGGCGTTTGTCGATTCCGGCCCCGGCATAGCCGCCGATGAGCTGCCCAATATTTTCGACCGGTATTACAGCAGCCGGCTGGTGGATCAATCGCGCCGGCGCGGCATGCCCGGCGGCGCGGGCAAGGAAGGGCGGGTCGGCCTGGGCCTGGCCATTGCGCGGCGCGTATGCGCCACCCATGGATGGCACCTGGCCGTCGAATCGCCGGTGCAGGGGGGGCGCGGCACGGCTTTCCACTTGCGGTTTCCAGGGTCCGGCGAAACCGCGGCTGGACATGCGTTTCCAGGCACGCGGCCTTGGGGCCGGGCAAGAAAGGCTGGGGCGGATGCGAACTGGCGGACTTAAGCAGATACAATGCAAACAATTGCTATTAGCATTACCCCTTTATTTTTGAATTTCATATGGTCACGACTATCGGCAACAAGAAGAAATCCAGCTCCAAACTCTGGTTCCTGGTCCATAGCTGGCTGGCCCTGCCGCTATGGGTGTTCGTCTTTTTCGTCTGCCTGACGGGCACTATCGCCACGGTCAGCCAGGAGATCGTCTGGCTGGCCAACCCGGCGGTGCGCGCAAGCCCGCCCTCGGACGACGCGGTGGTGCTGGGCTATGACGCCATCATGGAAAATGTCTTGCGCGAACGTCCCGACGCGGCGGTGCAATTCATCTCCCGTCCGGTCAAGTCGCAGTTCGCCCTGACGGTGCGCGTGAGCTACCCGGATGCCACGTCGGCTTCGCTTTACGTCAATCCCTACACGGGCCATATCCAGGGCAGCACGTCCGGCTTCAGCTTCCAGCAGTTCATCAGGGCCTTGCATGGCTGGCTGCTGATGCCGTTCACCAACGGGTTCAACTTCGGCTGGTATGCCGTGTCGTTCCTGGGCCTGCCCATGCTTGGGTCGCTGATTACCGGCCTGGTCGTCTACAAGCGATTCTGGCGCGGTTTCATGCGTCCCCGTCTGCGCGCCGGGCAGGGCGCGCGCGTATTCTGGGGCGACTTCCACCGCTTGGCGGGCATCTGGTCGATTCCCTTCATCGCCATCATTTCCGTCACCGCCGTCTGGTTCCTGATCCAGGCCATTCTGTCGGACAACCACATTTCGATTTCCACCGAAGGGCCGCCGGCCGTCGTGGCGCGCACAGACATACCCGTGGCGCCAGCCGGCCAGCGGCCATCCATCATCAGCCTGGACCGGGCGGCGCAGATCGCGCACGAAACATTTCCCGACCTGGAGCCGTCGTTCGTCAGCCTTCCCTTCAATGCATACAGCCATATCGAAGTAGGGGGCCGGGGCAGCTACCCATTGCTGTTCGAGACGATGGACATCAACCCCTACAACGGCGCCGTCGCGGGGACGCGACGCGTGTCGGACCGCTCGGCCCTGGAGCTGGTCACCGAGTCCATGCGGCCCCTGCACACCGGCGACTTCGCCGGGCTGTGGCTCAAGCTCGTGTATTTCCTCTTCGGGCTGCTGCTGACCTGCATGGTGCTCAGCGGCTTGATGATATGGACCAAACGCACCGTCAAGCAGACTGCCGGGATACTGCGTCCCGCTTCGGCCAGGCGCGGGGAGCCTTCCGCCAGAAAGAGGCCGCCGGTGATGGCGACCGAAACAAGCCCGCTTACCGGAGGACGCCATGAATAAGACAATAGCCGCCCGGCGCACGGGTTTTCCGGCGCAGTGGCGCCGCTGGCGATACCACCTGAGCGCCTTGCTGCTGATATTGCCGCTGGCCTATCTTCCCCGGTATTTCGACGACCTGGCCTTGTCGCGCGGCGACAAGGGCCTGGGGCAGCGCGAGATTGGCCAGCAAGCCGTGGGGCCATGGTCGCTGCGGCTGGCGGAGTGGCGCATCGAAGCGCCGCAGCGCCAAGGCGAGGCCGGCTATATGAAGGTCTTTACGTTGGCGCTGTGCAAAGAATGCGTAGGCCAGGTGAAGGCCGCCTATCTGCGCGTGGGCAAGCCGCGCAGTCTGCGGGCGGCGGGCGCGCTGTTTTCGGGCAGCCCGTATCGTCAGATGACCAGCGTGCCCATCCCCGTGCGCGCCGCGCCGGATGCCGATCTGTGGCTGACCCTGGAGGGGTGGGACGGTTCGGTGCATCAGGCAAGCTGGCCGCTGAAGCAGGCATCACCCACGACCGCGGCATGGCTGCGAAAGCAAGGAGAAACGCAATGAAGAAACCCCATTCGAACATCGGCCGGCGCGCCGCCGGCGCCGCCGCGGCCATTGGCCTGTTGTGCATGAGCCTTGCCGCATGGGCGCACAATCCCATGGCGCAATGCCTGCAGGTGGACGCCAATACCATTAAATGCAAGGGCGGCTTTTCGGACGGCAGCGAGGCGCCGGGCGTAACGCTGGATGTCATTTCCTATGACGAGCAAATCCTTGTCCCGGGCAAGCTCGCCGACGATTCCACCCTGACATTCAAGAAACCCGCGGGCGAATTCTACGTGCTGTTCGACGCGGGCCCCGGCCATGTGGTCGAGATCGACCATAGCGAGATCCAGGAGTGACGGTACAGGTCGTCAAGCCGGCGGGGGCCGGCCCTGAAACCTTGCTGGTGCTGGCTTGGTGCGCGCTGATCCTGGCCATGGCCGGCGCTTTCGTGTTCTGGCGGGTCGCGCCCGCCGGGGCCGTGGGCGTGCAAGCCCATCAAATGGACGCCCGGCGGGATCTGACGGCCGCCGAGCAGGGCATTTATGCGGACCTGCGCGTGGCGTTCGACGAGATACAGGCCGCCGGGGGCGCGTCCGCCCCGGCCGTCCAGGATCTGGCAGATTCCGGCTTGCCGCCGTTCGCGCGGGACGCCAGCGCATCGCAGCGCGGCGGCCACGCCTGGCAGCTTGCCGGCGATGGCGCGATGGCAGGCTATGCGGGCTTGAGCGCAGACAGGAGAATTGCCGGAGCGATGCTGCTGCGCATGCCGCCGTCGGGCGCCGCGCATGATGCGCGCCGTGCGCATGGCCATGACGCCGCGGACGCGCGGCTTGCCGAGCCCGACATCTGGCTCAACCGGGAGGCCGGCGCGGACGCGCCGGCGCAACTGGACGACGCTGCGCTGATCAGCGCCGGCTGGCGTCAGATCGTGGCGCAGTTCGACGCCAGCGTAACCCGCCAGCGCCGCCAGCCCTGAGCGGTCGGCCACCACTAACATTACCCATGCAGACCTTACCGATGCCGATGCCTTCCCTTTTGCCGCAATACCTGTTTAGTCGTTCGCGCCACGCACTGATGGCGCTGGCTTGCGGCGCGCTCGCCCTCATCATCTCATTTCCCTCGCTGGCGCAGGCCAAGGCGCTGCGCATCGGGGTTACCCTGCACCCTTACTATAGTTATGTCGTCAATATCGTGGGCGACAAAGCCGAAGTCGTGCCGCTGATCCCGGCGGGCTTCAATCCCCATGCCTACGAGCCGCGCGCCGAGGACATCAAGCGCATCGGCGAGCTGGACGTGGTGGTGGTCAACGGAATCGGCCACGACGATTTCGCCGACCGCATGATTGCCGCCAGCGACAAACCCCAGTTGCCCGTCATCGAAGCCAATGCCCAGGTGCCGCTGCTGGCGGCCACCGGCACGGCGGCGCGCGGCGGCGACGCCGGCAAGGTGGTCAACCCGCATACCTTCCTGTCGGTCACGGCCTCCATCGCCCAGATCAACACCATCGCCCGGGAATTGGCCAGGCTCGACCCGGACAATGCCGATGCCTATCGAAACAATGCCCGCGCCTACGGGCAAAAGCTGCGCAAGCTGCGCGCGGATGCGCTGGGCAGGCTCGCGCAGGCGCCCGGCGCGGACTTCCGGGTGGCGACCATACATGGCGCCTACGACTATCTGTTGCGTGAATTCGGCCTGGAAGTAACGGCCGTGGTCGAGCCGGCCCACGGCATCGAGCCGAGCCCGGCGCAGCTCAAGGCCACCATAGATCAGCTGAGAAGCCTCGACGTGAAGGTGATTTTCTCCGAAATGGATTTTCCTTCGACCTACGTCGAGACGATACAGCGCGAGACCGGGGTGCGGCTGTACGCGCTGACCCATATTTCCTATGGCGACTACACCAGCGGAAAGTTCGAGCAGGAAACGGCCCGCAACCTGGATACCGTGGTGCGCGCCATCCAGGAGGCCGCGCAATGACGGGCGCGCCCACTACCGGGCAGGGGCCGGCCCCGCGCGGCCCCGCCATCGATTTCAGGCAGGTGTCGCTGACGCTGGGGCGCACGGACATCCTGCGCGATGTCTCCTTCGCCGTGAAGGCGGGCAGCGTGCATGCGCTGGTGGGGCCCAATGGCGGGGGCAAGAGCTCCCTCATCAAAACCCTGCTGGGGCAGATGCCGCACCGTGGCCGCCTGGCGCTGGATTGGCCACACGAGCCGGGCGCCATCGGCTATGTGCCGCAAGCCCTCGAGTTCGATCGCGGCCTGCCCATGACCGTGAATGATTTCATGGCGGCAATGACGCAGCGGCGCCCGGCCTTCCTGGGTCTTGCGCGCCGGCGCGCCGCGGACATCTCCGCCGCGCTGGAGCGCGTGGGCATGGCGGACAAGCGCAAGCGCCGCATGGGCGCCCTGTCGGGGGGCGAACGCCAGCGCGTGCTGCTGGCGCAAGGCATGATTCCGGCGCCTTCGCTGTTGGTGCTGGACGAACCCATGTCGGCGCTGGACGAGGCCGGCGCCCAGGTCTACGAGCGCCTGCTCTGCGACTGGCGGCGGGCGGGCGTGACCGTCTTCTGGGTGGAGCACGATCTGCAGGCGGTAAGAGAGCTGGCCGATCATGTCACCGGCTTGAACCGCGGCGTGCTGTTCGATGGCAAGCCCGCCGACGTGCTCACGCCGCAACGTCTGCTGGAACTCTTTTCAACCCGTCCCCGGCTGGCGGTAGTGAGTGACGAACCTGCCGAGGCCGCGGCATGACGGCGTCGGCGATAGACACGCTGCGTGCGGCCATCCAGGCCTGGGCTGCCGGCGGCTACCTGCCCGCGTCCCTGACCTACGGCTTCGTCGTCAATGCCGTGCTGGCCGGCTTCATTATCGGTCCCATCCTGGGCGGGCTCGGCACGCTGGTGGTGGTCAAGCGCTTCGCCTTCTTTTCCGAGGCCGTGGGGCATTCCGCGCTCACGGGCGTGGCCATAGGCATACTGATGGGCGAACCGTATACCGGGCCCTACGGCAGCCTGTTCGGCTATTGCCTGCTCTTTGGCATTTTGCTGAACTATTTGCGCAACCGCACAGGCCTGGCTCCCGATACGCTGATCGGCGTATTCCTGTCGATTTCGCTTGCGCTGGGCGCCAGCGTGCTGCTGGTGCTGGCGGGGCGCATCAATGTCCATATCCTTGAAAACGTCTTGTTCGGGTCGGTATTGACCGTCAACAACCATGACCTGAGCGTGCTTGCCGTCGTGGCCTTGTTGACGGCGGCGCTGGCCTTGCCGTATTACAACGGGCTGATGCTGGCAAGCTTCAATCCGCAATTGGCAGCCGTGCGCCGGGTGCCGGTCAAGGCCCTCGATTACCTGTTCGTCGCGCTGGTCACCATCGTCACCGTGGCCTCCGTCAAGGTGATAGGCGCCATTCTGGTGGGCGCGCTGTTGGTGATCCCGGCGGCATGCGCGCGCATGCTGAGCCCTTCGCTGCGCAGTTTCTTCTGGCTGTCGGTGCTGATCGCGACAGTCAGCACGCTGGCCGGCATCCTGCTGCCCATCGAGCTGGACCTGCCGGTGCCCTCGGGCGCCGCCATCATCCTGGTGTCGGGGGCCTTGTTCATGCTGGCGGCGATCACCCGCGGCCTTGTTCCAACCTTGAGAGGAAATCCATCTTGAAGCGTAGTTCCTGCGGCGCCCTGGGCGCTTTGACATTGGCCCTGGCCCTGGGCTGCGGATCGCCGCTGAGCGTGGCGCCCGCCGCTGCCGGGGAGCGCGCGGCGGCCGCGAAACCAGGCGCGGCGGCGGTTTCCGGCATCAAGGTGCTTGTCGCGCATCCTGTCGTGCATGCGCTGGCCCAGGCGCTGGCCCAGGACAGCGGCATTTCGGTGCAACTGGCGGCTCCCGCCAGCCTGCCGGCCACGCGCATGGCTTCCTACTTCGCGGGCAGAGGCGCGGCGGCGCTGCGCAAGGCGGCCGAAGACGCGGACGCCGCGGCCGGCCTGCGTTCCATCTGGCCCGAGGATCCGCTGTATCCGCTGGCCCGGCGCGCCAATATACGGATAGTCGAAATCGATGCGGCGCGGCCGATCGACGGCGCCCTGCCCGGGATTGCCCTGCAGCCGGGTTCCGGCGCCAGCGCTTATCCCTGGCTCGATCCCGTGAATCTGGGCCGCATGGCCGACATCATGGCGGCCGACCTGGAGCGGTTGACGCGCGCGGCCGCGGACAAGGCCGCGCTGGCGAAGAATCTGGGGGAATTCAAGCATCGCCTCGTGGCGCTGGCGGCGCAAGCGCAAGCCCAATTGGCCGGCGTGGACAACGTCTCGGTGGCCACGCTCTCGGACCGGCTGGCCTACCTGGCATCGGGCTTCGATCTCGATCTTGTCCTGAGCGATGCGCGGCCCGACGCGGATTGGAGCGGACAATCGCTGGCAGCGTTTGCCGCAAGCCTGAAGTCGAATGGCGTGGCGCTCGTCCTGCATCACCGGGAACCCGCCGCGGACGTCCGGCAAGCCGTCGCCAGCGGCGGGGCGCGACTCGTGGTGCTGGCCACCGATGACGCCGATCCGGTGGCGCAATTGCAGGCCAATATCCGGACGCTGGTGCACGCCTTCAAATCATGAGCACAACTGCGCGGGCGCAGGCGCGCGTTGCCGTGCGCCTGGAAGCCGGCAACCTAGCCTGAACGGACTAGGAGACGCGTCCGGCGATAGGCTTTAGAATGGCCTGTTCATGCTTCATATACGGAGAAATATTCCTATGAGTGTTGTAGCCAGCTCCCCATCGCCCGTCGAATCGAATGCGCCCGCCGGCATGCGCCATGCCCGTCTCATGGCGTGGGTGGAGGAAATCGCCTCGCTGACCCGGCCGGATCGCATTGAATGGTGCGATGGTTCCCAAGAGGAATACGACAGGCTCTGCGAATTGATGGTGCAGGCCGGCACCATGCGCCGCTTGAATCCCGGCATACGTCCCAATTCCTACCTGGCCTGGTCGGATCCCAGCGACGTGGCCCGCGTGGAAGACCGCACATTCATCTGTTCCGAAAAGCAGGAGGATGCCGGTCCGACCAATAACTGGATGGCGCCGGCCGCCATGCGCGAAACGCTCGGCGGCCTGTTCGCGGGCTGCATGCGCGGGCGCACTATGTATGTGATCCCGTTTTCCATGGGCCCGCTGGGCTCGCCCATTGCGCACATCGGCGTGGAGCTGTCCGACTCGCCCTATGTGGTGGCGAATATGCGGCTGATGACGCGCATGGGCGGCAAGGTATACGACGTGCTGGGCGCGGACGGCGACTTCGTGCCTTGCGTGCATTCGGTCGGCAAGCCGCTGGCCGCGGGCGAAGCCGATGTGGCCTGGCCTTGCAACGATACCAAGTACATCGTGCATTATCCGCAGGACCGCGAAATCTGGTCGTTCGGCTCGGGTTATGGCGGCAATGCCCTGCTGGGCAAGAAATGCTTCGCGCTGCGCATCGCTTCCAGCATGGGCCGCGACCAGGGCTGGATGGCGGAGCACATGCTGATACTGGGCGTGACCTCGCCGCAGGGCAAGAAAATGCATCTCGCGGCGGCGTTCCCGTCGGCCTGCGGCAAAACCAATTTCGCCATGATGATCCCTCCCGAGTCCCTGCCCGGCTGGAAGGTCAGCACCATAGGCGACGACATCGCCTGGATCAAGCCGGGGCCGGACGGCCGCCTGCATGCGATCAACCCCGAAGCCGGCTACTTCGGCGTAGCGCCCGGCACGAACGAAAAAACCAATTTCAACTGCATGGCTTCGCTGCGCGCCAACGTGATATTCACCAATGTCGCCCTGACCGACGAGGGCGACGTGTGGTGGGAAGGCATGGGGCCCGCGCCCGCGCATTGCATCGATTGGCAAGGCAGGGACTGGACCCCTGACTGCGGGCGCAAGGCGGCCCACCCCAATGCCCGCTTTACCGTGGCGGCGGTGCAGAATCCCGCCATAGACCCGGAATGGGACAACCCCGACGGCGTGGCTATCGACGCTTTCATCTTCGGCGGCCGGCGCTCGGACACCGTTCCCCTGGTGACCGAGGCGCGCAGCTGGCTCGAAGGGGTCTACATGGCCGCCACGCTCGGTTCCGAGACAACGGCCGCCGCCTCCGGCGCCCAGGGCGTGGTGCGCCGCGATCCCTTCGCCATGCTGCCATTTTGCGGCTACAGCATGAGTTCCTATTTCGCCCATTGGCTCGAGCTGGGCGAGCGGCTGCAGGCGGGCGGCGCCACGCTGCCGCGCATCTTCTGCGTAAACTGGTTCCAGACCGACGACCAGGGCAAGTTCATCTGGCCCGGGTTCGGGGAAAATATGCGCGTGCTCAAATGGATGCTGGAGCGCATCGAGGGCCGGGCTCAGGGCGCTGACAATCTGTTCGGCGTTACGCCGCGCTACGAGGACATCACCTGGGACGGCCTGGATTTCGATGCCGGCAAATTCGAGCGCATCACGGCCATCGATTCCGCCGCATGGCGCAAGGAGCTGGGCCTGCATGCGGAATTGTTCGACCGGCTCGAACACCGCCTGCCGGCGGAGCTGCCGGACTTGCAGAACCGCTTGCGCGAGCGGCTGGACGTCTAGCTTGCCCCGGTCCGCCAGGTCATGAACCCGGCGGGGCCTTCAAGACCATTTTTTCCTCCCACTGGGCGAGAGGCAAGGGCGGGGATTGCCGCCAGACGCGCCGTATGGTGTCCATCAGCGCCGGGCCGCCGCGATCGCTCGGCCAGTAGGCCGGCTTGACCGCCAGCCACGTTCCGCCGGGTCCCGTCCGCCGCGCAAGCAGGAAACGGAAAGAGTAGTAGCCGGTGCCCAGGCCCATGCGCAGGTCGGTGGCTACCAGTTGCCCGTCGATATCGTCGTAGCGCAGCCAGTCGCCGGTGAACCAGCGCAGGCCGGCAAGCTGGAGCGATTGCGGCAGGGCGTCCGCCAGGGCGCTGTTCAGGGGCAGTTCGATGCGCTCGGGCGGGTCATGGTCCAGCAGGCTGCTTATGACTTCAATATAGTGGTCGCCGGCCGTGCGCGCGACGACGCGCCACAGCAGAATGTTGAAAGGCTCGGGGCTGGAAAACATCGCCTCCGCCTGTATTCCGTCTTGCGCCAGCATTTTATCGACGCGGCCTTCGACGCTGCCCTTGGCCGCCAGGGACAGGGCCAGGTAGGCGGTGCTCAGGCCCAGGGCCCAGGCCAGGGCGCGGCGCGGGCGCCGGCCGGGTCCGGCGATGGACGCGGCAATGACGGCTGCCAGCAATGGCAGGGTGTAGAAGGGGTCGATAATGAATATGCTGGACCAGCTGGTGGGCGTGGGCCTCAGTGGCCACCACAGCTGCGTGCCATAGCTGGTGAAGGCGTCGAGCAAGGGATGCGTAATCAGCACCAGCCAGAGCGCCAGCAACAGCCGGCCGGCTCCGTACTCCTGCGCCGGCCTCCAGCGGCGCAGGGCGGCGGTCAGCAAAGCCGCGACGCCGGTCAGCACAAACAGGGAATGCGAGAAACCCCGGTGGTTGATCATGCCCGAGACCGGATCGCCGTAATCGATCAGCACGTCCAGGTCCGGCAGGGTCGCCAGCAAGGCGCCGGCCAGCAGCGCCTTGCGTCCATGGAAACGCCCCAGCATGGCGCCGGAGATTCCCGCGCCGAGCGCGGCCTGTGTCAATGAATCCATAAATACCTGAAAAATAATGGATGGCGCCGGCCTACAATTTAGCACTCAATGCTTGCGCGGCGGGTTGACATTCATACACGGGTATCATTCCTGGTGGCGGCCACCGCTTCCCCCTTGCTCATGCGCCATCTTGCGCCGGGGCCGAAAGCGGTGCCGGCGCCGACGCAAGAAGCATTGACGGAGTTTGGCGCCGATCCGGCGGCGATTGCGCAGCGCCTCGACTGGGCGCTCGAGGGCTGGTTGCGCCGGCGGCGACAGGAAAGGACGAAGCATGAGTAAAAAGCAAGCGGTAATCGGACTGGCAATAGCGCTAGCCCTGGCCGCCGGCGGCTATATTTGGTATTCGGAACGGCCGCGGGACACCGAATTGGTGTTGAGCGGCAATATAGACATCCGGGAGGTGAACCTGGCCTTTCGCGTGGGCGGCCGGCTCAAGTCGCTGGCGGTGGACGAAGGCGACACCGTGCAGGCCGGCCAGATCCTGGCCGAACTCGATACGGAGCCGCTGCGCAACGCGCTTGCCGAAGCCCAGGCGGCCGTGCAGGCGGTGTCCGCAAAGAACGCCTTGATGCAGGCCGGCTATCGCAAGGAAGATGTGGCTCGCCTGCATGCGGCATTGCAGGCCCGCTCGGCGGTGCTGCGCAATGCCGAACAGGTATGGGCGCGCCAGCGCAAGCTGGCCGGCACGGGGGCGATAGCCGTGCGCGTGCTGGATGAATCCCGCGCCGCCCGCGACAAGGCTGCCGCCGAGTTCGAGGCGTCGCGGCAGGAATATGAAGCGGCCAGCCTGGGCTTTCGCAAAGAAGAACGGGATCAGGCAAGCGCGGATCTCGCGCTTGCGCGGGTGCGCCTTGCATCCGCCCGGCTGCAATTGGACGACGCGACGCTCAAGGCGCCGGTTTCCGGGGTGGTCCTGACGCGGGCGGCCGAGGCGGGGGCGATGGTCCAGGCAGGCGCCACGGTGTTCGCTCTGTCTCTCGGCAGCCCCGTATGGGCGCGCGCCTATGTCGATGAGCCCAACCTGGGCCGCGTGGCGACCGGCACGAAAGTGCGTATCAGCACCGACGGCGCATCCGGCAAGATCTATGAAGGCGTCGTGGGTTTTGTTTCGCCGGTGGCCGAATTCACGCCCAAGCAGGTCGAAACGCAGGACTTGCGCACCGCCCTGGTCTATCGATTGCGGGTGATCGTGGCCAACCCGGATTCCGGCCTGCGCCAGGGCATGCCGGTCACCGTCCGGCTAGCACAGGACGCAGAACATCACTGACGAGGCCGCCCCGGATGGATGATGTAATCAGCATTGAAGGATTGCGCCACCGCTTCGATCAGCGCGGCGGCAATGCCCTGTCCGATCTCGACCTGCGGGTGCGGGCCGGCGCGATCACAGGGTTGGCGGGTCCCGACGGGGCCGGAAAAACCACGCTGATGCGCATCATGGCGGGCCTGTTGGCCGCCACCGAAGGGCGCGTCCGCGTGGCGGGGCTGGACCCGGTCGCCAACGCCGATGAACTGCACCGGCGCGTGGGCTACATGCCGCAGAAGTTCGGGCTTTACGAAGACCTGACGGTCATCGAGAACCTGCGCCTGTACGCCGACCTGCGCGACGTCATCGGCGCGCAGCGCGAACGGCAATTCGAACAGTTGCTGGACTTCACCGACCTTGGACCCTACACCAAGCGCATGGCCGGCCAGCTCTCGGGCGGGATGAAGCAAAAGCTGGGCCTGGCATGCACGCTGCTGGGGTCGCCGGAAGTGCTGCTGCTCGACGAGCCCGGCGTCGGCGTCGATCCGATTTCGCGGCGCGAGCTCTGGCGCATGGTCAGCACGCTTGCGCAGGGCGGCATGGCGGTGGTGTGGGCCACGGCCTATCTCGACGAGGCTGAGCAGTGCGCCTCCATCTGCTTGATGAACGCGGGGCGCGTGGTTTTTGCTGGGGCTCCGCAAGAGCAGATCGAGCGCATGCGGGGCAGAAGCATTCTTGTCGGCGGCATCGAGGGCAACCGGCGCCATGTGCTGCAGCGCGCTTTGCGCGCGCCGCAAGTCATCGATGGCGTTATCCAGGGGAGCAGCGTGCGCCTGGTGCTCAAGGAGGCGGACCGCTTGCCGGCCATGGCGTCCCTGCAGGCCGGGCCGCGGGCCCGGTTTGCGCAGGTCCGTCCGCGGCTCGAGGATGCTTTCATCGATATCCTGGGGGGCGGCCCCGGCGGCGATTCGGTCCTGGCGCAGCGGACGGGCAAGGCGGCGCTGCCCGGCGATGTCGATCCCATGGCCGTGATCGAAGCGAAGGAACTCACGCGGCGCTTTGGCGACTTCACCGCCACCGACCACGTCAGCTTCCGCGTCCGGCGCGGCGAGATTTTCGGCCTGATAGGCCCCAACGGCGCCGGGAAATCGACCACCTTCAAAATGATGTGCGGTCTGCTGGCGCCCAGCAGCGGCGATGCGCGCGTAATGGGCATAGACCTCAAGACCAGCCCCAGCCGGGCGCGCCAGCGCCTGGGATACATGGCGCAGAAATTCTCGCTCTACGGTAACCTGAGCGTTGCCCAGAACTTGAAGTTTTTTGCAGGCATATACGGTTTGCGTGGGAGTTCCCGCAAGGAAAAGATTGCGACCATGGTGGAATGCTTCGAACTGGAACGCTACCTGGACACCAGTTCCAGTGAATTGCCCCTGGGTTTCAAACAGCGGCTTGCGCTGGCCTGCGCGCTGATGCACGATCCGCAATTATTGTTCCTCGATGAGCCTACCTCGGGCGTGGATCCGGTCACGCGGCGCGAGTTCTGGAACCACATCAACGGCCTGGTGGACAAAGGCGTAACCGTCATGGTGACCACCCACTTCATGGACGAAGCCGAATACTGCGACCGCATAGCCCTGATCTACCGGGGCCGCATGATCGCTTCAGGCACGCCGGACGATCTCAAGAGCCGGGTGGCCGATGACAATCTGCCTGAACCTTCCATGGAGGATGCTTTCATCGGATTGATAGAGCGCGATGATGCGCAACAGACGCGCGAGGCGCGGGAATGACCGCGAACGACAGGCCGCCTTCCCGCGCGCCCTCTCGCCGTGGCGCATTTTCGTGGCGCAGGCTGCGCGCATTGTCCTGGAAGGAAACCCTGCAGATCGTGCGCGATCCGAGCAGCATCGCCATTGCCTTCGTGTTGCCTGTCGTGCTGTTGCTGATTTTCGGATTCGGCATCAACCTGGATACCAGCCGGCTCGGCATAGGCGTGGTCATGGAGGACGGGGGCGCGCCGGCGCGGCGTTTCGCGATGGCCATAGAGGGGTCGCCCTATGTGCGGCCGGTAATCGGCGCTTCCCGCCAGGAAATGCAAACCAGGATGGACGCCGGCGAGATCCGCGGGATCATCGTGGTGCCGGCGGATTTCTCGCGCAAGGTATTGCGCGGGCATGGCGGCGCTGTGATACAGGTCATTGCCGACGGTGCCGAACCCAACACGGCGAACTTCGTCGCCAGCTATGCGCAGGGCATCCTGCAGCGCTGGCTCGCCGCCGATCCGCGGGGCCTGGCGGGCCCGGCGTCCGCGGGCATTACGCTGGAGCCGCGCTACTGGTTCAACCCGACCACGGTGAGCCGCAATTATCTCATCCCCGGCTCGATCTCCGTCATCATGACCATCATCGGAGCGCTGTTGACGTCGCTGGTTGTGGCGCGCGAATGGGAGCGCGGCACGATGGAGGCCCTGCTTGCCGCGCCGATTACCCGGACCGAGCTGCTGTTGTCCAAGATCCTGCCGTATTACGTGCTGGGCATGGTTGCGCTGGTGATCTGCGTGCTGATCGCGACCTTGCTGATGGATGTCCCCATGCGCGGTTCGATGCTGGTGCTGTTCGTTCCCGCCAGCCTGTTCCTGGGCAGCGCGCTGGGGCTGGGCCTGCTGCTGTCGACGGTAACGCGCGACCAGTTCGATGCAGCTCAAAGCGCGCTCAACGCGGCCTTCCTGCCGGCGGCGCTGCTATCGGGCTTCATCTTCGAAATCGGCAGCATGCCGGCGGTCGTGCAAGCGGTGACCTATCTTGTGCCGGCGCGCTATTTCGTCAGCATTCTGCAGACGCTGTTCCAGGCCGGCCATATCTGGCCGGTGATCTGGCTGAACACGCTTTTCCTATTGCTTTCGGCGATTTTCTGGCTGGGCTTCACGGCGCTCAAGACGCGGCGCCGGCTGGATGGGTGAGCGCCATGTGGCATAGAATCCTCACTCTGATAATCAAGGAACTGCAGCAATTATTGCGCAGCCCGCAGAGCCGCCGCCTGCTCATCATGCCGCTGCTGCTGCAATTGATGATATTCCCGTTCGCCACCACGCTGGAGGTCACGAACAGCACGCTGGCGATCTACAACGAGGACAGCGGCGAGGCGTCGGCCGAACTGATACAGCGCCTTGCGGGCGCGCATCCCTTTCCGCATATCAAGATGGTGCATGACGATGCCGCCTTGCAGCATGTCATCGACGATCAGCAGGCCTCGCTCGCCATCAGGATACCGCGCGATTTCTCGCGGCGCATGGCCGCGCGGGAGCCGGTAAGGCTGCAGGCGCTGCTCGACGGGCGGCGCTCGAACAGCGCGCAGATCTCCTATAGCTACGCATTGCAGGTGGTCCAGCAGTTTTCCGCCGAACGCAGCCTGCATCCGGCGCCCGCCGCGCTGGTCATCCGCAATGCCTATAACCCGAATCTGGAATACAAGTGGTTCGTCCTGCCCAGCCTGGTGGCCATTATCGCCACCGTGGGCTGCCTCATGGTCACGGCCCTGTCCGTCTCGCGCGAACGCGAGGAAGGCACCTTCGATCAATTGATGGTGACTCCGCTGACTCCCGCCTACGTCATGCTGGGCAAGGCCGTGCCTGGCATTCTGGTCGGGCTGGCGCAAGGAAGCATCATAGCCGCGGCGGCATGCTGGTTCTATGGGGTGCCGCTGACCGGGCCTTTGTGGCTGCTATGGCTATCGATGTTCTGCTACGCATTTTCGCTCGTGGGCGTCGGCCTTTTCATTTCCGCCTTGTGCGCCACGCAGCAGCAGGCGTTTCTCGGCGTGTTTTGTTTTCTCGTGCCATCGATAGTCCTGTCCGGCTATATCGCGCCGGTCGAGAACATGCCATTGTTTCTGCGGATGGTCAGCATGATCAATCCGCTCACCCATTTCATCGATGCTTCAAAAGGCATTTTCCTGAAACACTACGGCTTCCTGGATGCCTGGCGCAGCATTTGGCCACTGCTGGTCATCGCCGTCGTCACGCTGGGCATCGCTTACACGATGTTTCGCAGGCGGAGCACCTCATGAACATCCCGCGTTCTCCTTCCTTTCTTTTGACGGCCTGGGCCCTTGCGCTGGCGCTTGGCGGCTGCGCGGTCGGGCCGGACTATCAGCGTCCCGAATTCGAGCGCGGCCTGGCGGCGGCGTTCGACGGCAGGTCCGATTCCGGCGCGCCTGCCGCCAGGGTGGAGCAGGCATGGTGGCGCGCTTTTGGCGACGCCGCTCTGGATGCGTTGGTGGAACAGGCCTTGGCGCGCAGCCCCGATATCGAGGCTGCGCAGGCGCGCATACGCCAGGCGCGCGCAAGCGCCGCGATGGCGGCCGGCGGCCAGTTGCCGCAGATTGGGGCGGCGGCAAGCGTCTCGCGCGACCGCATCAGCCGCAATAGCGAACTGATGGCTAACAATCCGCTGCCCGATCCGCAGACTACCTTCACCGCATACGCGGCCGGTTTCGATGCCTCATGGGAAATAGACCTTTTCGGCCGCACTGCGCGCCAGGTCCAGGCAAGCCGCGCCCGCAGCCAGGCCGCGGAAGCGGGCGCGCACGATGCGCGGCTGCAGGTGGCCGCCGAAGTGGCGCGCAATGTCATCGAGTACCGCGCGCTGGCGCAACGGCTCGATAACGCGAATCGGGACGCGGCATACGCCGGCGAGTTGCTGCGCCTGGCGCAGTTGCAGCGGGGGGCGGGGCTTGCGAGCGACAGCGATGTGCATGGCGCCCAGGACGACCATGCCCGCAGCGCCGCCGTTGTGCCTGCCCTGGAGGCCAGGCGGCATGCGGTCCTGGCCGCCCTGACCGTTATGCTGGATAGCGATATCGCCCGGGTCCGGTCCGTTTTGGCGGCGCAGCGGCCGATTCCCCAAGTGCCGGAATTCGTCGATGTCGGCGTGCCGTCCGAACTGTTGCGGCGCCGGGCGGACGTTCGCGAGGCTGAACGCCAGCTGGCGGCGGCGACCGCCGACATCGGCGTCGCGGTGGCCGATCAATATCCGCGCCTGACGCTGGTCGGCAGCCTGGGACTCGATTCCATCCATCCAGGGCAATTGACCGACGCCATGAGCCGCGCCTGGAGCGTCGGGCCGTCGCTGGCGCTGCCGCTCTTTAGCGGCGGACGGCTGCGCGAACAGGTAAAGGTCCGCGAAGCAGGGCGCGATGCCGCGCTTGCCGCCTATCGCAAGGCGGTTCTGGCGGCGGTGGCCGACACCGAGACGGCTCTGGTGGGATTCGACCGGGAGCGCGGGCGCCTGGCGGACCTGGGACGCTCGCGCTCCGCCTTGCGCGATAACGTCGCCCTGGCCGGGCAGCGCTATCGCGCCGGCGAGACGGCGCGGATCGAATTGCTCGCCGCGCAGCGCGCATTGGCGGCGGTCGAGGACCAGTGGCTGCAATCCAGGCAGGCTCGCGCGATAGGCCTGCTTGCCCTCGTCAAGGCGCTCGGAGGAGGCTGGAATGAGTGATAATCATCCGGGTTAACGAGAGTTTTTCGCCCTTTTCGCGAAACTTTCATGAAAAAAGGGTATGTTTAAGGCTTGTCTGGGTTTTATGCCGGGATGCAACGGCAAATACCGCCCAGTTTGAAGTCGCATCAGACGACGATAGTTTTTGATTTTGATTGTGAGGCTAGCATGCTTGTCAAACCACGTACGCCAACTCCGTTCCGGCCGCTGCAGACGGATACCCAGCAACTCATCAATGAAGAGCGGGCCAAGCAGGCTTCGGCGAAACGCATCATCAGCATGAGCGGCGTAGGCAACGAACGCTACGGCAAGAAGCATATCAAGTCACCGACCTGACGGGCCTCGATCGCCAGGCGTTAAAATACCCGGTTCCGGTTCTTTGACTGCTTTAACGGCCATGGCTAATTTTCTGATCGCAGCGTTATACAAATTCGTACACCTTCCCGATTTCGAATCGCTGCAGGCTCCCTTGCTGGAGCGCTGCGCAGCCAACGGTGTGAAAGGCACGCTGCTTCTGGCCGAAGAGGGCATCAACGGCACCATCGCCGGGCCCTCCGAAGGCATAGCGGCCATACTCGGCCACTTGCGCGGCGATCCTCGCCTGGCGGCCCTGGTTCACAAGGAATCATGGTCGGAAAAAATGCCCTTCTACCGCATGAAGGTAAAGCTCAAGCGCGAGATCGTCACCATGGGCGTGCCCAATGTGCATGCCGCGACCATGGCCGGCACTTATGTGAAGCCAGGCGAATGGAACCGCCTGATCGATGATCCCGAAGTCGTGGTGGTGGATGTGCGCAACGATTACGAGGTGTCCATAGGCTCGTTCAATCGGGCCGTGAATCCCTGCACCACGAGCTTTACCGAGTTTCCCCAATGGGTACGCGAGCAGTCGGCCGAAGGCGGCTTGCTGCATGGCAAGCCCCGGGTGGCCATGTTCTGCACCGGCGGCATACGCTGCGAAAAATCCACCGCCTATATGCGCACGCAGGGCTTCGACGACGTCTATCACCTGGAAGGGGGTATCCTCAAATACCTGGAAACGGTGCCTCCCGAAGAAAGCCGCTGGAGTGGCGAATGCTTTGTTTTCGACGAGCGGGTTTCCGTCGTGCACGGCCTGGAGCCGGGCCATTACGAATTCTGCCGCGCCTGCCGCTTGCCCTTGAGCGCCGAGGACCGGGCCAGCGCGCATTTCGTGGAAGGCGTCAGTTGTCCCCATTGCCACGACCAGCATACGCCGGAGCAGAAACAGCGTTACGCCGAGCGCCAGAAGCAGGTCGAGCTGGCAAGGCAGCGGGCTGAAAGGCATATCGGGGTTCGCGTCGAATTGAAAAAAGCGGCCAAGGAAAACCCCTAGGAAACGGCTTTGCGCCAGCGCCTGGTTTTGCAATGACTATTCTTGCGGCCTACCCCGTGCTCTATTCATTCCGCCGCTGTCCGTACGCGATGCGGGCGCGCGCGGCTGTGGCCGCGAGCGGCCTGGTGTGCGAATTGCGCGAAGTGGTGTTGCGCGACAAACCGCAAGCCTTGCTCGACGCCTCGCCCAAGGGGACGGTGCCCGTGCTGGTGGATGTCGACGGCCGGATTATCGAGCAGAGCCTGGATATCATGCTGTGGGCTTTGGGGCGCCGCGACCCGGACGGCTGGTTGAGGGCGGCGCAAGGTGATACGGCCGCCATGCTCGAACTGATAGGCGAGTGCGACCGCGGCTTCAAGTACCACCTCGATCGCTATAAATACCCGCAGCGCTATGGCAATGCCGATAGCCTCGCCCATCGCGCCGAAGCCGGTCTGTGGCTGGATGTCCTGGAGCCGAGGCTGGCCGGACGGCCTTTTCTGTTCGGCGCGCAGATGTCGCTGGCCGATGCGGCAATTGCCCCGTTTGTGCGCCAGTTCGCCCATGTCGATTTCGCCTGGTTCGAAGCGCAGCCTTGGCCAGGCCTTCAGGCCTGGCTGGAGCAATGGTCGCAGTCGGATTTATTCGGGCGCCTCATGGAAAAATACCCGGCCTGGACGCCTGGTGGTCCGCTGGCCGTGTTCCCGCGGTGACCACGGGCCAAATGCCGGCCCATCGCATCGGCCGCGCGCCAGGCCGTCCGTGGAACCGCCGGCGGCATAGGGCACTATTCATGTCTTGTCTCCTTTATTTTTTGTTTATTTATATTATTGTAATACAATACTATTGTAGGTTGTATATGGTTTTTCGCAAACCGTTAGCCCGCCACCCCCGCCGGGCGGCGGGGGTGGCGGGCCGGAAGAACGGAAATGGCACGGAGCCGGCTTAGTGATAGCATTGGGGCCATTCGCTGACATACCTGAACTTGAAAATGAAACCATCGATGGATCTCCACATTCCCAGAGAAAACAGCTCGCTGCGGCAGCAGGTAACCGATCGCCTGCGCGAAGCCGTGTTGAGCGGCACCTTCGAGCCTGGGCAGAAATTGGTAGAAAGAGACCTGTGCGAAATGCTGGGCATCAGCCGCACCGTGCTGCGCGAGTCTTTGCAATACCTGGGCGCCGAAGGGCTGATCACCAATATTCCTCATAAAGGCCCGGTCGTTTCGACGATTTCTTATCAGGAGGCCAAGGATATCTACGCGGTGCGCCAGGCCCTGGAAGCCCTGGCGGGAGAGGGCTTCGCCCTTCATGCCACCGATGCGCAAGTTCAAGCGCTGCGCGCGGCGCTGGGCAGGCTGGAGGCGATCAATGCGTCGCCGCAGTCCACCCATAGCCTGCTCGACGCCAAGAACGATTTCTACAAGATTCTTCTGGAAGGCTGCGACAACACCGTCGTGGGCAGCATGCTGACCCTGCTCAACAACAGGGTGACCATCCTCAGGCGCGTATCGCTGTCCGCCAAGGACAGGCTGCCCAAGACGATCAAGGAACTCTCCGAAATCGTTGCCGCGATCGAAAGCCGCAATGCCAAGCTGGCCAGGAAACTCTGCGCCGAACATGTGGCCAAGGCCGCGGCCGTGGCCATGAAAAACCTCGGGGAGCCGGCCGGCGGCCAGGCGCAATAAAGCCCCAAGTCCGCTTGCGCATAGTGCGTTGGACTCGGGGCTTTATTGCCCGGACCGCCCCGAGGGGCGCGGTTCAGGGCGCTGGCGTGCTTATTCCATTCCCGGCACGACGGTCGAAAACCCGCCGTCCACGTGGGTGATTTCCCCCGTGATGCCGGCGGCCAGGTCCGACAGCATGAAGGCGGCGACGTTGCCCACGTCTTCGATGGTGACGTTGCGGCGCAATGGCGCGTGGGCTTCGACAAACTTGAAAATAGTGGTGAAGTCCTTGATGCCGCTGGCCGCGAGGGTCTTGATGGGGCCCGCCGATATGCCGTTGGCGCGTATGCCCAGAGGACCCAGGGCCGACGCCAGGTAGCGTACGCTGGCTTCCAGGGACGCCTTGGCCAGGCCCATGGTGTTGTAGTGGGGAACGACTTTTTCCGCGCCCAGGTAGGTCAGTGTGAGCACTGAGCTGCTGCGGCCCTTGAGCATGGGCAGCGCGGCCTTGGCGAGCGCCGGAAAGCTGTATGCCGAAATATCGTGTGCGATGCGGAAGGCCTCGCGTGAAAAGCCGTCGAGCAAGTCGCCGTTCAGGGCTTCGCGCGGCGCGAAGCCTATCGAATGGACCAGGCCGTCCAGGCCGTCCCAATGCGTCTTCAATTCGCTGAAAGTGTTGTCTATCTGTTCGTCTTCGGCGACGTCGCAGGGGATGACTATGCTGCTGCCCAGTTCGGTGGCGAATTCGGTGACGCGTTCCTTGAAGCGTTCGCCGACGTAGGTGAAGGCAAGTTCAGCCCCTTGCTGTTTACAGGCGTGCGCGATGCCGTAGGCGATCGACCGGTTCGACAGTACGCCTGTGACGAGGATGCGTTTGCCGTTTAGGAAACCCATGTATAAATCCTTTTTTCTTGATATGAGAGTTAGCCGCGTATGCTGGTTCCTGGAACCCGCAGCCGCTCGCCTTTGGCCAGCGCGCTGCCTTTAAGGTTGTTCAGCTTGCGCAATTCGTTGACCGAGGTGTTGTACTGTTTGGCCAGCGAGAACAGCGTGTCGCCGCCTTTGACCGTATGCGTGCGCACATTGGCCTTGCGATGGAGCACGACGATATCTTTGCTGCGGCGCGACGATGGCGCCGATTTGGCCGCGCGTTCCTCGCTGTCGGGAACTTCGAGCGATGCCAGCTGTATGCCGCCGCCCCTGCCTTGCGCCGGCAGCAGCAGGGTTTGCGCCACGGCCCGGGTCTCTTTCTTGCCCAGGCCGTTGATGGCGCGCAGCTGGGCCACACTGATGCCGTATTGCTTGGCGATGGCTACGTACGATTCGCCGGGTTTGCTTTTGTAGGTCTGCCAGGAGCTGAGCCTGCCTTTGTAGGCTTCGAGGTTGGCATTGAAAATATCCACCCGGTTGGTCGGCAGCAGCAGCGCGGTTTGATGCTCGGCCAGAATGATGGGCCGGTTGAACGAGGCGTTGAGGGATTTGAATTCATCCAGCGGCATTTCCGCCAGTTTGGCGGCAACTTCGACTTCGATGTCGGTATTGGGCGCTTTCTGTACCGTGGTGAAGTAAGGCGTGTTGCTGACCTCGGGCAGCGTTATGCCGTATTTCCGGGGGTTGGTGATGATGTTCTTGATGGCCTGCAGCTTGGGCACATAGTTGCGCGTTTCCTCGGGCATGTTGATGGACGCATAGTCGGCGGGAACGCCGGCGCTGGCGTTTTTTTCCATGGCGCGCTTGACCGAGCCCTCGCCCCAGTTGTAGGAGGCCAGCGCCAGATACCAGTCGCCCTGGAAGTCGTACAGATACGCCAGATAGTCCAGCGCGGCGTTGGTCGATGCGACCGGGTCGCGGCGCTGGTCGCGCCAGGAGGTCTGCTCGAGGTTGTAATGCAGGCCGGTGCTGGGTATGAATTGCCACAGGCCCGAGGCCTTGGCGCGCGAATACGCCGTGGGGTTGTAAGCGCTTTCGACGAAGGGCAGCAGCGCCAGTTCGGTGGGCAGGCCGCGGCGGTTGAGCTCGTCCACGATATAGTACAGATACTTGCTGGCCCGCTTGCTCATGAGCAGGACGGATTCCGGATGGGAAGCGTAGTAGTCGGTCCAGCGCTCGGTAAGCTCGTTATCGAGATTCGGTATGGCAAAGCCGCGCCGCACCCGGTCCCACATGTCGCGCGGCGGGTGGGTCAGGTCTATGGTGCGGGAGGTTTCGGCCGCGGTGTAGGTTTTTTTGGCCGGCGCGTAAGGATTTTGCGGCGTATTGGTGGCGCATCCAGCCAAGACTGCTACGATAAGCAGGATGAATAGTCGTAAGCAGTTCATTGGCAATTCATCTAAAGTTGTTCTTCCATTCGCGCAGGCTGGCAAAGACGGCTACAGCGGAATCCAGCGACTTGCCCGCATAACGGGAGGCGGCATCTGAGACAGCGGCTTGCGAGGTTCGAAAAAAAGGGTTGGTCTTGTGCTCGGCGGCTATGGTGGACGGCAAAGTAGGCGCGCCTTCCGAGCGAAGGCGCGACGCTGCTTCCCACCGTTGCTGCAAAGCGATGTTATCGGGTTCTACTTCAAGCGCCCAACGTAAATTCGCTAGAGTGTACTCGTGACCACAACAAACGAGTGTATCCAGCGGTAAAGCGCTTAGTTTACCCAGAGAATCCACCATTTGGGTCGGCGTGCCCTCAAATAATCGCCCGCAACCCGCCGCAAAAAGGGTGTCGCCGCAGAAAAGCAAGGGTTTTCCCGTATCGAATTGCCCGTAATAGGCGATGTGCCCGGCAGTATGCCCTGGAATGTCCAGCACTTGGAGCGCGAGGCCGACGCCGGGCAATTGTACCGTATCGCCTTGCGCCAGCCGGTGATCGCAGGCTGGCAGGATTTCGGTGGCGGGGCCATAGACGGCGGCACCGGTTCGCTGTTGTAATGCGAGCACGCCGCCAACGTGGTCTGCGTGGTGGTGAGTCAGTAAAATGGCGTCAAGCACCAGCTTGCGTTGGTCCAGCAGTGCCGCCACAGGGGCGGATTGCCCCGGGTCGACCACGACGGCATGGCCGTTTTTGCATACCATCCAGATATAGTTGTCGGATAGCGCGGGCACCGGGATGAGTTCAGTATTTACCATAAAGCCAAGGGAGTCGATGTGCTGGCGGACCAACCTCTGATTGTAGAGCTTGCAGAATGGCTGGGCACCGCGCCGGGCCAGTATGTGCAAGCCTGGGAACAAAAACAGATTGATGGCATGGTGGCCAATGTGTTTGGGTATCATGCCATACAAATCGGCTTGCCGCATTGGGACCTGCTGCAGGCCAACCGCATTCCGTTCAAGGGCCGCACGGGCATTTTATTCGACCAGGCCGGCGGGCAGGGCGCGGTGGTGGTCGCCGATCCGGAGAATCTGCCCTTCGATACCCAAAGCATAGATCTGCTGGTGCTGCCGCATGTCCTGGAATGCTCCAATGCGCCGCACCAGATCCTGCGCGAGGCCGAGCGCGTGCTCATGCCCGAGGGGCGTGTGGTGATTTCGGGTTTCAATCCCTGGAGCCTGTGGGGGGCGCGCGAGCGCATTCCCGGCCTGGATCCGCTGATTCCCGTGCCCGCGCCCATGCAGGTATCGCTGGCGCGCCTGAAAGACTGGTTCAAGCTCCTGTCTTTCGATCTCGACCGCGGGCGCTTCGGCTGCTATGCGCCGCCATGCCTGAACAAGACATGGCTGGATCGCTGGGCCTTCATGGAGTCCGCCGGCGATCGCTGGTGGCCGGTATGCGGCGCGGTGTACGTGGTGTCGGCCGTCAAGCGCGTGGCCGGCATGCGCCTGGTGGGCCCGGCCTGGAAAACCGCCAGGCAGCGGGTCCGGCGCCAGGCCGTGGTGACCGGCCGGCAGTCGGGCCTGAAAACCTAGGCATTTTTCCATTTCTTTTATATATCTACCGCGCGGGGCGGCATACATTGATGAATAGCAGTCAAGTTGAAATCTGGACCGATGGCGCCTGCAAGGGCAACCCCGGGTGGGGCGGATGGGGCGCTTTTCTGCGCCAGGGGCGCCACGAAAAGGCTTTGTACGGCGGCGAACCCGCCACCACCAACAACCGCATGGAACTAATGGCCGTGATTCAGGCTCTCAAAGCTTTGAAGAGGCCTTGCGATGTGGTGGTGCATACCGACTCGCAATACGTGCAGAAGGGCATGAGCGAATGGCTGCTCAACTGGAAGCGGCGCGGCTGGCGTACGGCCGACAAGAAGCCGGTGAAGAATGCCGATCTATGGCAGGAACTGGACGCCCTGGCCGAGCAGCACACCTTGACGTGGCGCTGGGTGCGGGGCCATGCGGGCGACCCCGGCAATGAACGCGCCGACGAACTGGCCAACATGGGCGTGGACCACGCCCGGGCCGCCGCGCTGGTATATAAAAGTATGCAATGACTGACATTCCAATGCTACAGTCACAAATTGTGTCGAAAACCATGCTAATTTGATGAAGAAATCCACAATAGGCTTTGTATTGATTCTCGCCGCAGGCATAGCGCTCGGGGCCGGCGGGGCCAGGTGGCTCGCCAGCCGCGATGCGCCGCAGTCCCCCCCGGCGAAGCTGGCGGCCACAGAACCCGCCGGGTCGGAAAAAAGGGTCGAGGTCGAGGTCGAACAGGTGGCGCGGGTGCCCTGGCCGCGCGGGGTTTCGGCAGTCGGCAGCCTGCGCTCGCAGAATTCCGTCATGCTGCGCCCGGAAGTCACCGGCAGGATCGCCGAGATCAATTTCACCGAGGGCGGCAAGGTGCTCAAGGACCAGGTTCTGGTGCGCCTGGACGACAGCGTGGTCAGGGCCCAGCTGCAGCAGGCCCAGGCCAATCTGAGCCTGGCCAACAGCCAGCACCGGCGCGCCGTGGAGCTCAGCAAGCAGGGCTTCATCAGCAAGCAGGCGCGCGACGAGGCCGCCAGCCAATTGCAAGTGCAGCAGGCCGCCGCCGCGCTTGCCAAGGCGCACCTCGATAAAACCGCGATACGGGCGCCGTTCGACGGTCTTGTCGGCTTGCGCAATGTGTCGGTGGGCGACTATGTAAGCCCTGGCATAGATCTGGTGCCTATCGAATCCATACATCCGCTCAAGGTGGACTTCCGCATTCCGGAACATTTCATGGGGCAGGTGCGCGAAGGCATAGGCCTGGCCTTGCGGTTCGATGCCTTGCCCGGCCAGACGCGCGAGGGGGTCGTCGGGGCGATCAGTCCGCTGGTCGACGTGGGCGGGCGTTCGCTTTTGCTGCGCGCCGATGTGCCGAATACGGATGGCGCCTTGCGCCCGGGCATGTTCGCCAGGGTGCAATTGCAGTTCGCCGACGACCAGGCGCTGGTGGTGCCGGAAGCCGCGCTTGCCCCTTCGGGCGAGTCGCAGTATGTTTTCCGTGTCGAGCAAGGACGCGTGCGCCGCGTGGCGATAGGCATAGGCCAGCGGCGCGCCGGCAAGGTGGAAGTCCTCAGCGGCCTGCAAGAGGGGGACCGGGTGGTGGTTTCCGGCTTGCAGAAAGTGACCGACGGCGACGCCGTCGAAATTTTGCCGCCCGCCGCAAAGCCCGCGGCTTCGTGATCCGGATGCTGCCATGATTCTTTCCGACGTCTGCATCAAGCGCCCGGTATTCGCTACCGTCCTGTCGCTGATCATCGTGCTGGTGGGCCTGATTTCCTATCAGCGCCTGACGGTGCGCGAATATCCCGCCATCGACGAGCCGGTGGTGTCGGTGGTGACCGCCTACAAGGGGGCTTCGCCCGAGGTGGTCGAGTCGCAGGTGACCAAGCCGCTGGAAGACCAGTTGGCGGGCATCGAGGGGGTCGACGTGATGACCTCGCGCAGCCGGTCCGAACGCAGCCTCATCAATATCAAGTTCAATCTGTCGCGCGACCCCGATGCGGCCGCGGCGGAAGTGCGCGACAAGGTGTCGCGCGCGCGCCGCTTCCTGCCCGACGAGATCGACGAACCCATCATCAGCAAAGTGGAAGCCGATTCCACGCCCATCATTTATATCGGCGTCACCGTCGGCAATTACTCGCACTTGCAGGCTTCCGACTACATCAGCCGCTACGTCAAGACGCGCTTGTCCGTGCTGCCGGGAGCGGCCGAGGTGCGCGTGTTCGGCGAGCGCCTGCCCTCCATGCGCATTTATGTCGACCGCGCCAAGCTGGGCGCCTATGGCCTGATCGTGCAGGACGTGGAAGCGGCGCTGCTGCAGCAGAACGTGCTGATACCCGCGGGGCGCATCGAATCCAGGGACCGGGAATTTTCCGTGGTGTCGTCGACCGACCTGCAGACGACCGAGCAGTTCAACAACGTGATCGTCGCCAACGTCAACGGCTACCCGGTGCGCATGAGCGATGTCGCGGACGTGCAGATAGGCGCGCTCGATGACCGCGTGCTGGCGCGCTTCAATGGCCAGCCCAGCCTGACCATAGGCATCACCAAGCAGTCCACGGCCAATCCGCTGGATCTGTCCAGGGAGGCCCGCAAGGAAGTCGCGCTGATCAACGAAAACCTGCCGGCCGGCATGAAACTGAGCATCGCCTACGACAGTTCGGTGTTCATACAGGAATCCATCAAGTCTGTTTACCATACGGTGGGCGAGGCCATCATCCTGGTGGTGCTGGTCATTTTCTTTTTCCTGCGCAATCTGCGCGCCAGCCTGATCCCCATCGTCACCATCCCGGTATCGCTGATAGGCGCCTTCGGGATCATGTATCTGTTCGGCTTTTCCGTCAACACGCTGACCCTGCTTGCCATGGTGCTGGCCATCGGGCTGGTGGTGGACGACGCGATCGTGGTCCTGGAGAACATCTTCCGGCATATCGAGGAGGGCAAGACGCGGCTGGAAGCGGCTTTCCTGGGGTCCAAGGAAATCGGCTTCGCGGTCGTCGCCATGACGCTGACGCTGGTCGCGGTATACGCGCCGCTGGCGTTCGCGACCGGCCGCACGGGGCGCCTGTTCATCGAGTTCGCCCTGACCCTGGCCGGCGCGGTGCTGGTGTCGGGCTTCATCGCCCTGACCCTGACCCCCATGATGTGCGCCGGACTGCTGCGCCACGAAGCCAGCCATGGGCGCATCTACATCTTTGTCGAAAACCTGTTGATGTCGCTGACCAGGCGCTATCGCAATGGCCTGGCGCGGGCCTTCCGGCACCGGATGATCGTGCTGCTGCTGGGGCTGGCCGTGGCGGCCGGCAGCGTCGTGCTGTTCAAGACCGTCAAAAGCGAACTCGCGCCCATCGAAGACCGCGGCGTGGTGTATGGAATGATCAGCGCGCCCGAAGGCGCCACCATGGATTACACCTTGCAGAGCGCCCAGAAGGTGGAAGGCTTCTATGCCGAATTCCCGGAAGCCAGCGGCAACCAGACCGTCATCGGCTACCCGACCGTGACCGACGGCATCGCCATCCTGCGCCTCAAGCCGTGGGCCGAACGCTCCCGTTCGCAGCAAAGCATCGCCATGGCGCTGCAGCCGCAGTTCGCCGCGCTGCCCGGGGTGCGGGCTTTTCCCACCAACCCGCCGTCGCTCGGCGAGCGGGCCACGTCCAAACCTATAGATTTCGTGGTCATGAGCCAGGCGAGCTACCCGGAAATGGCCAAGCTGGTGGACGGGTTCGTCGACAAGCTGCGCGGCTATCCCGGCCTGCAGAATATCGACACCGACCTGCGGCTGAATACGCCCGAGCTGCGGGTGGTGGTCAACCGCGACAAACTGGCCGATGTCGGCGTCGATGTCGGCGATGTGGGCCGCACGCTGGAATCCATGCTGGGCGGCCGGCAGGTGACGCGCTTCCGGGACAGCGGCGAACAGTACGACGTCATCGTGCAGGTGAAGAAGCAGGACCGCGCCGATCCCGCCGATATTTCGGATATCTACGTGCGCACCAGCCAGGGCAGCATGGTGCAAATGTCCAACTTCGTGAGCGTATTCGAAAGCGTTTCGCCACAGTCGCTGAACCACTTCAACCGTTTGCGGGCGGTCAAGGTGCAGGCGTCCATCGCGCCTGGCTACGCGCTGGGCGAAGTGCTGGAGCACATGAACCAGGTGGCGCGCGATACCTTGCCGCATACGGTGCAGACCGACCTGGACGGGCAGTCGCGCGAATTCCGCGATTCGTCGGGCAGCATTTATCTGGTTTTCCTGATGGCGCTGGCGTTCATCTACCTGGTCCTGGCGGCACAGTTCGAAAGCTGGCGCAATCCCTTGATCATCATGTTCTCGGTGCCGCTGTCCATGACGGGCGCCTTGCTGGCCTTGTGGCTGTCGGGCGGCACCTTGTCGATCTACAGCCAGATCGGCCTTATCACCCTGGTCGGCCTGATCACCAAGCATGGCATACTTATCGTCGAATTCGCCACCCAGCTGCGCGCCGAGGGCGTCGAGCTTTTCGAGGCGGTGACCGAGGCCAGCGTATTGCGCCTGCGGCCTATACTAATGACTACCGGCGCCATGGTGCTGGGGGTTTTGCCGCTGGCCTACGCGACCGGCGCGGGGGCGGAATCCCGCCAGCAGATCGGCTGGGTGCTGGTCGGCGGCTTGAGCCTGGGCACCCTGCTGACGCTGTTCGTCGTGCCCGTCGCCTATACATTGATAGCCCGCAAGGCTAAATTGCAGGGCGCCCAGGAAACCGGCGACCTGCCGCTGGTGGTGGATTGACGGCGATCCCGCCGGTCGGCGGGGCGCCCGCATGGTTATCCGCAGTAAAGAAACGGAAACAGGATTGTTGTTATGCGCCAAATAATGCTTGATACGGAAACCACAGGGCTGGACCCCGCAAGAGGCCACCGGGTGGTCGAGCTCGCCTGCGTGGAAATGGTCAACCGCAGCCTTACCGGCCGCCACCTGCACCTGTACTTGAATCCCGACCGCGACAGCGATCCCGAAGCGCTGGCGATCCACGGCCTGACCACCGACTTCCTGTCGGCCCATCCGCGTTTCGGCGATGTCGTGCACCAGTTGGTGGACTACGTCAAAGACGCCGAGGTCATCATCCATAACGCCGCTTTCGACACCAAGTTCCTGACGGCGGAGCTGGCGCGCGTGGGCATGCCGCCCTTCGACCAGCTATGCGCCAAGGTCACTGACTCCCTGCTGCACGCGCGCGAACTGCATCCGGGCAAGCGCAACTCGCTGGATGCCTTGTGCGAGCGCTACGGCATTTCCAACGCCCACCGCACGCTGCACGGCGCCTTGCTCGACTCCGAGCTGCTCGCCGATGTCTGGATCGCCATGACGCGCGGCCAGGATGCCTTGCTGATGGACTTCGAGGAAGACAGTGGCATGGACGCCAACGGCGTGCGCGTCGAACGGTTCGATGCCTCGGTCCTGCAAGTGCTCATGGCCAGCGAGGACGAACTGCAGCAGCATGAAGCCTACCTGGCCGGCCTGGACAAGGCCGCGGGCAAGCCCTCCGTCTGGCGCTCGGTAGTTTAAAAACCTTACGGATTTCCACAGCGGAATTAACCGCCATATGGAGTATGAGGTTTTTTTTCACATGCACCAGAATCAAATGCAGAAAAATCTTCTCCACATGATTATCGAAAGCGCCTATGTGCGGGATCCGAGCAAGGGTAAGCCGGGTATTCCGAAAGACAGGCGGGATAGCGTTCGGTTTAAGACTATTGCCGCCATGCTTTTTCGCGGTGAAAGGCCAAGGCGGCCGCGTAGGCGCTGAAGAAGGGGAAGCTGAAAAAGCAAAAGGCCCTGAAGGGGCCTTTTGTACAGCATGTCGGGCGACTCTTTACAATCAGCACGGCTGATCTCATGTTTCATGAGGGTAGGTAGACCTTGCCTAACTAGGCAACCCGAGAAATCTACTTGCGGAAAGTGTACAAGCTATTGACGCGAGGGTCAACACACGACTCATATCCGCGGCGGCCCGGCTCGGACGGGGGCCATGCATAGGCCACTCTATAAGCCGCAATCCGAAAAGTGCCTTCTTGGGCGTACGTTGGCGCAAGCTTGGTGTATACTTCTGGCCTGAAACTCGATGACCGTCCTGGTACGGTAGCTTCGGGCGGTTAACTCAGTGGTAGAGTGCCACCTTCACACGGTGGAAGTCACAAGTTCGAACCTTGTACCGCCCACCAGAATTCATATATCGCAAACCCGCACAGCTTAAGGCTTTGCGGGTTGGCTCTTCCCCATTAACGGGGGATCGGCACTCATCACACTCGGTTAATCACACCGTTCCAACCGCACTGGGCCAAGACCCGCATACGGTAATTCT
>NZ_FQXE01000005.1:0-147793 GCF_900129885.1 Pollutimonas bauzanensis
CGCGACACCCGGTTACGCTTGACGACCATAGCGAGGTGGTCCCACTCCTTCCCATCCCGAACAGGAACGTGAAACGCCTTTGCGCCGATGATAGTGGACGTACGTCTGTGAAAGTAGGTCATCGTCAGGCTCTTATTGAAAACCCAACCCCCAGCGGGGCAACCCGCTGGGGGTTTGGCGTTGGGGCGCGAGCAATGGCCATAGCGTGGGGGCTTTTTTTGTTTTGGGCCCTACGGTCCGCCATCGTCCGATGGCGCGAGCGCAACGATGTTCGTGATGCCCTGCCGCGCCATCTTGGTGTAGGGGCAGAAACGTTCGGTGTTGCGGGTAAGCTCTTCGGCGATAGCCCGCTCGACGCCAGGCAGTCGGATGCGTGTACGCGCGGCCAGCACGAACAGGCCATCCATCGGGTCGCGGTTGAAGTCGACCGTGACTTCAACCGAACTGCCGGGGATAGGAATGCCCGCCCGCGCTGCAAGCAGGCTCAGGGCGCCATGAAAGCAGGCCGCGTACCCGGCCGCGAACAGTTGTTCCGGATTGGTGCCTCCGCCCGGCCCGCCGAGCTCCTTGGGCAATCGCAGATGAACGTCGAGGTTGCCGTCATCTGAACGCGCGAGGCCCGATGCCCGTCCATGGCCAGCGTCACCGCCCGTCACCGTGACGGTGGCCGAGTACAGTGTCTGCGCATCCCGCCCGTGGTATTTGTCGAGCAGCGACAATGATGGTGGTCGCAATATGGTCATGACCTGCTACGCCCGTGCCCGCCGCTTATCTCGACGCTTGCGACTGGGCGAACCACGTATCGAATTTCACGACACCCAGGCGTGGGTTGCTGCCTGGAATGAGGGTGTCGTTCTTGAGTTCCGCGCCGAAATACGGGGCATGCGCATCCTCCACGACCTTGCGCGCATCGTATGTCGCCTCCAGGTAGCGCTGTACCAAAGCGGAGAGGCGCACGCGTTCGGGACCAGCGATCTCGACGATGCCATTGCGAGGCTTGCCGACAGCATAGTCGGCGACCGCCGCGGCGACATCGTCCGAGGAAATCGGCTGGAAAAATACGGGAGATAAGCGAACATCCTGGCCCGCGCTGCCAGCCTGCGCGATGCCACCCAGAAACTCGAAGAACTGTGTCGAGCGCACGATGGTGTATGGGATGCCTGATTCGCGTATCAGTCTTTCCTGTGCAATCTTTCCGCGGAAATAAGCGCTATGCGCGAGACGATCGGTGCCCACGACAGACAGCGCGACGTGATGCTGTACGCCCGCGGCAACCTCGGCGGCGAACAGCTTGCGGCCGGATGTTTCAAAAAAATCGAGGACATCCGCATCCTCGAATGAAGGTGAGTTGGCAAGGTCCACGACCACTCTTGCGTCCACCATTGCTTCCGCCAGCCCCTCGCCCGTCACGGTGTTGACTCCCGATGCGGGGGAGGCCGCGACCACGGTATGGCCTTGTGCGCCGAGGCGCTTGACTACCTTGCTGCCAATAAGCCCGGTGCCTCCAATGACTACGATTTTCATGACCTTCTCCTGATGTCGATGTGGGTAGGAAAAATTGTAGGGATGTGCCGTCTCCTGCGGTAGAGCCGCGGACGAACCCACGGTGTTGCATCGGAAGCACCAATGGAGCGCCCATCAGGGCGTGGCCGATGGCGCCATTGTGGCCGGGCATTGCAGGTCGAGTGTCCGCGTGTGCTCAGTGATATAGTCGACGAACACGCGGATTCTGGCGGGAAGCTGCTTGCGGCTCAGGTAGCAGAGATAGTGGCCGCCGTCGTCCGGTTCATGCTGGGCGAGGCAGGCGGCCAATTGCCGGTTACGGAGCAGATCGCAGACCAGATACGCCGGTAGCTGCGCGATGCCTTGCCCTTGCAGTACGGCCTGCAGGATCAGATCCATGTCGTTGAAGGTGTGCTGCGCGGACGGCAGGCGCTTCTGGGCAAGGCCATCGACCTTGAATTCCCATTCCCTGATGCGGCCGGAAGCTGTCCGGAAATTGATGCAGCGATGGCTGTCCAGGTCGCCGATATGGCGCGGCAAGCCGTTAGCCTCTGCATACGCCTGGGACGCGCATACGATCATCTGCATCGGTATCAACTGCCGCGCCACGATCTCGCTGTCTTCCATTCGGCCGTCGCGAAAGGAAACGTCCACGCGGTCGGCAGTGAAATCCGCGGGGTGGTCGTTCAGCAGCAGCTCGAGTGTGATGTCAGGATATTGCGCATGAAAGCCTTGCAGCAGCGGGGCGATTACCTTGCGCCCGAACCCAGGGGCCGAGTGAATGCGCAGATGGCCGCGCGGCGGCCCATTGCGCAGTTCGCGCATGTCTTCCAGCGCCTGAACGATACGCTCCACGCCTGGCTGGCAGTTTTCGTAGAACAGTTCGCCTTCGCGGGTCAGCGATGTGCTTCGCGTCGTGCGCTGAAACAGGCGAGCATCGAGCTGGGCCTCGAGTTTCTGCACATTGCGGCTGACCGCAGAGCGGCCTATGCCCAGCCGGTCGCCCGCGCGTGAAAAACTGCCTTCGTCGGCGACGGCCAGAAAGGCGACGACGCCGGCGTAACTGGTGACAAAACTGCTGGCAAGCGAATCGCCCGCGCCAGGGACAGAGGGGCGCGGGTGCTGGTTCGGCATCGGAGGGCAAATCGTGGTTTCCATACCCGTCTAGACGAACGGGCATGGCGACTTGTGACACTACCGGCCGTTTTTTTCCGATACATTTGCCGCCAGATGCGGCCTAGTGCTCCGGCACGAGGATGGGGGCACCCTTGTCCTTCAGCAACAGCGCCAGGAATTTCGCCGGCCGGGTCTGGCTCGCATTGCGTCCGACGGTGTGTACATCGTTCGGCCCTTCGTAGAAACTTTGCCCCGGCGTCAGCGCGACTTCCTGGCCGCCCCGCAGCTGCATAATGATGGAACCTTCCAGCACATAGATGAACCCATGCGCGTGATGCCGGTGCACCGGATCGGCGGCGCCCGGAGGATACTCGACGGTAATCATCAGCGCTTCCTTGCCGGGGTAATCGTCCAGCGGCTTTTCCATGACTTGCGTGACGATCGCTTCGGGTGGCGCGGCATCGGCCACGCCGGTCAGGATGTCTGCGATGAGCAATAGGGCGAGTGCGGCTTGTTTCAGGCCAGGCATGATGGAACTCCTAAAGAGGCAGCCCGATTGCCCGGGCCGCAAAGCCAGCCAGGTGGCTGGCAGTACGCCGCCGTTCAGGCGAGGTTGGCTTTGTCCAGGCCAAAGGCCTTGTCGGCCGATCCTGGCACAGTCTTGAACGCGACATTCGCACGGTTCCATGCGTTGATGGCCATGACTTCGAAGGTCAGGTCGGACAGCTCCTTTTCGCTGAACTGCGTGCGCACCCGCTCGTAGATGTCGTCGGCCACCCCATGCTCGGGCAGCTTGGTCAGCGCTTCGGTCCAGGCGAGCGCGGCCCGTTCGCGCGGCTCAAAGAGCGTGGACTCGCGCCACGTTGCCAGATGATGGAGACGCAGCGCCCGCTCGCCGTGGATGTGCGCTTCTTTCACATGCATGTCGAGGCAAAATCCACAACCGTTGATCTGCGAGGCGCGGATCGAAACAAGGTCGCGGATCGGTTCTTCTATTGCGCCGCTTTTCAGGAGAGTGCTGAACTCCAGGAATTTCTTGAATAGCTCGGGCGATTGCTGAATATAGTTGATGCGCTGTGTCATGATTTCTCCAGGCGATGATGAGGGCGGCACCCTGGCCTTCCCGGGTGCCGACAACGGCAGAAGGCCGCATGTCGTCATCGTAAGCAGGAGCGGCGCGCGGCGGTAGGCCTGCCAACGGGCTCACAGTGTTGCCTGCCACGCACCAAACCGCCGCGCGATTCATGCCCCGGACACAGGGTTCAATGGCCGCCGTATGCCGCAGCGATGCGCAGCAGCTTGTCGGGGTTGCGTTGAACATAGATGCGGACGATGCGTTTGCCGTCTGATTCGAATACCTGCGCGGATTCAAGCTGGCCCTGGATAAAACGCAATAACGCCCACTGGCCATTGAGTATGGCGAGTTCAATGCGAAGCTCGCTCTTGTAGCGAAGCGAGGCGGCAAAGAAAAGCTGCGCGATGCGCCGACCGCCGACCATCGGTTTCGGAAAGCTGGCCACCCGGCCGCCGCCGTCGCCCATCAGCACGGCGTCTTCGGCCAGCAGCGCGTTGATCGCGGCAAAATCGCCGCGCTCGAGCGCCTGCGCAAAAGTCTGCAGCAGACGATGATGCGTTTCGCGTGGCACGGCAAAGCGCGGCCTATCGTCGCGCAATTGCGCTTTTGCGCGGCTCACCAGTTGACGGCATGCAGCCTGCGTCTTGCCTATGGCTTCCGCAACCTGGCCATAGTCCGCGTCAAAGACCTCGTGCAAAAGAAAGGCTGCGCGCGCCTCGGGCGTCAGCCGTTCGAGGAGCATCAGATAAGCCATCGATACATCGTCGGCACGCTCGCTGATTTCTTCGGGCGTAGCCGGCAATTCCGTCATCTGGGGCTCGGGCAGCCAGATCCCGGCGTAGTGTTCACGCTGCGTCTTGGCCGCGCGCAAGCGGTCGATGGAGAGCCGCGTCGTGACCGTGACGAGCCAGGCCTCCAGATTGTCTATACTTTGTTGCGTTGCAGCATGCCAGCGCAGCCAAGCGTCTTGCACGACGTCTTCGGCTTCGGCGACCGAGCCCAGCATTCGATATGCGATCTTTTGCAATCGCGGGCGAAGCTGGTTAAAGGCATGTGCGTCGTTGTCCACTTAGGGCACCTTATGAGATCCCGCCGGGCGGCAGTGCTGCGGTCAGGCAGATTGTCATTAGCGCCTCAATCATAATACGGCGTAAACCGGCTCGCCAGACATGGGGGAATACGCATAATCGTGCGCGCGCGAAGGCGGATGAAGGCGGCGGCAGTTGATGTTATGATATAACATAACAACGACATGGCGCTCTCCTTTCCATGCTTCATCCATCCTCGCGCCGCCGCATTTTTTTCCGCAAGGCAGGGCGTTGCCAAGCCTTGGCGCTGGCGTGGCTGCTGGCATGCCTGCTGAGCCTGCCGCTGGGCGCGACCCGGCACGCGATGACGCATCTTGGCTCCGCGCCCGCGGCCAGCCATGGCGCGGCAGGGCAGCAGCGCGGCCCGGATAGCGGCCTGGACCATTGCAACAGTTGCGACGCCTGGAACGCGCTTTACGCCGTCCTGCTTCCCGCGCCGCCCGCGATGCCCGCCGGCTGCCCCGGCCCGGCCTGTTTTATTTCTCCCGCCCGTTCGATCGATACGGCCCCCGCGCGCTGGTTCATGCAACGCGCGCCGCCACGGCCAGGCTGAAGTCTTCCCCCTCAGGATTTTTCTTCAACGCCGCACGCCATCCGGGCGTGGCGGCAGCCATTGTTATTGGATAAACAGGTATATGAACGCTACTCTCACCGATTTTTCTTCGCGGAAACCGCCGCGCCGCGCCGCGGGCCGGCTTTTCGCAATGACGCCGCTGGCGCTTGCCTTGGCGCTGGCGCAGCCGGCGCAGGCGCAGACCGCCGCCGCTGGCGCCCAGGCTGCGACGCTGTCGCCCATCGTCATCACCGGCAATCCCTTGGGCAGCGACACCTTGGCCTCGCCGTCGACGATCATCGACGGCGAAAGCCTGGATTTGCGCAGGGCGGGCACCCTGGGCGAGACCTTGAATGGGCTGCCCGGCGTTTCGACGACGACCTACGGCCCGATGGTCGGGCGCCCGGTCATCCGCGGCATGGACGGAGACCGCATCCGGCTGCTGCAAAATGGCGTCGGAACGCTGGACGCGTCTTCGCTGTCCTATGACCATGCCGTGCCGCAAGACCCGCTGTCGACCAGCCGCATTGAAATCCTGCGCGGCCCGGCCGCGCTGATGTATGGCGGCAACGCCATCGGCGGCGTGGTCAACACGATAGACAACCGCATTCCTGTGGATCCCATCGATGGCGTCCATGGCGATGTGATGGGCAATTACGGCGGCGCCAACAAGGACCGCGACGGCGCGGTGCAATTGGAGGCGGGCAACGGGAAATTTGCCTTGCATGCCGATGTTTTCGGGCGCAAGACCAGTGAATTGCGCATACCGGGCTATGCGCGTTCCACGCAGCAGCGCTCGGTCGATGCGCCCGACGATGAGCAGCCGAGGCGGCGCCTGCCCAACAGCGACGGCAGGACCGATGGCGGCGCGGTCGGCATGTCCTGGACCGGCGACAGCGGCTATGCGGGCCTGTCCTATAGCGGCTACGATTCGGACTACGGTTCGGTGGCCGAAGACAGCGTGCGCATCAAGATGCGTCAGGAACGCTTCGGCCTGGCCGGGGAAATCCGCGATCTCGAGGGGCCGTTCAAAAGCATCAAGGGCAATTTCGCGTATACCGATTATGAGCACAAGGAGATCGATGATGGCGAAACCGGCACGATATTCAAGAATCGCGGCTACGAAGCCCGGCTGGAGGCGCGCCATGCCGATATAGGGCCGCTGCAAGGCGCGCTGGGCTTGCAGTTTGGCAGCACGAAGTTCTCGGCCCTGGGTTCGGAAGCCGTGGTGCCGACCACCACTACCGATTCCGCCGCGCTGTTCGCGCTGGAAGAATGGGCCGTCAACGACCGTTTCAAGCTGAGCACGGGCGCCAGGGTCGAATATTCGCGCCTGTCGCCGTCCGCGGGCGGAACCGAACGCTTCATCGGTTCCGAAAAGCGAGATTTCACGGCAGGGAGCTTCTCATTGGGCGGCGTCTATAAGTTGACCAGCATCTGGTCGGTGGCGGCCAACGCGGCCTATACCGAAAGGGCTCCCACGTTCTATGAGCTGTATGCCAATGGACCGCACGAGGCGACCGGCCAATATCTGGTGGGCAATAGCGGGCTGAAAAAGGAGCGCGCCTATTCCAGCGACCTGGCCCTGCGTTTCAAGGATGGCCCGCATCAAGGCAGCGTGGGCGTCTTCTACAGCCATTTCTCCAATTATCTGGCGGAGACCAATACAGGCCGGTTCCGCAATGACGACGGCGATCTGGTCGACGCGGATACGGACGATGCCTTGCCCGAGGCCGTGTACACGGCCGTGCCGGCCGATTTCTTCGGCATCGAGGCCGAGGGAAGGTTCCGCGTGCTCGAGCGCGGCGGCCATACGGTCGACCTGAATCTGTCGGGCGACTATACGCGGGCGCGCAATAGCGACACGGGCGAGCCGCTGCCGCGCATCCCGCCGCTGCGCCTCAACGCCGGCCTGGACTACAACCACGGCCCATGGGGCGCGGGCGTCAGCGTGACGCGCGCCTTCGCCCAGCATCGCAAGCCGGACAACGACACGACCACCACGGCCTATTACAGCCTGGACGCCGATGCGGTCTATCGTTTTAAAATGAGCGGCACGCAGTGGCAGGCCTATCTGCGGGGCATCAACCTGACCAACCAGACCATCCGCTACGCCACATCGATACTGCGCGATGTGGCGCCGCAGGGCGGGCGCAGCGTCATGGTGGGGCTGCGCGGGCATTTCTAGGGGTATTGCCCGGGGTCGCGCGGGGTATCGGCCGCATTGCGGCAGGTCATAGGGGTATCCGGGCATTCCGTGATATCGTCGAAACCTCGCGCGCCGGTTTTTCCCGGCTGCGCCCCATTTGAAACTGAAGACCCTTTTCATTATGCAACCTGTCTTGCCCGCTTTCCTGATCGCCCGCTGGCTGCTCGTGCTGGTGGTGCTGGCAGGGCTGTACTTTCTTAGCGGTTTTCTGGTGCCGGTGCTGGCGGCGGTGATCATCGGCCTGGCCAGCTGGCTGCTGTATCAGCGCCTGCTGCGGCGCTGCCATGGGCACACCGCGCTGGCCGCGTCTCTTGCCTTGGTCATCGTCATCCTGGTGCTGATCGTGCCGCTGTCGCTGGCGCTGACCTATGCGATCCAGGAGGCCAGCAGCTTCATCGCGTGGGCGGTGGCGGCCAATCGCAACGGCATGCCCACGCCCGCCTGGATCGAAGCCCTGCCGCTGGTGGGTGAGCGCCTGGCCGAGTATTGGGCCACTTACCTGGGCGAACCGCACGCGCTTGGCGAGGTGGTGCAAGTGGTCAGCGGCGAGCATCTGGGCAATATTTACCGCATGCTGCTGACGGCGACCGGCGATATATTCCGCCTGTTGCTGACTGTCGTGTTCATGCTGATCACGCTATTTTTCGTCTACAAGGACGGCATACGCATCCTGGGCCAGCTGGACATCGTGGGCGAGCGCGTTCTGCCCACGCGCTGGCAGCGCTTCTCGCGCGTGGTGCCGGCGACGATCAACTCCACGGTGACCGGCATGGGCCTGATCGCGCTGGGCGAGGGCGTCGTGCTGGGCGTCGCTTATTGGGTGGCGGGCGTGCCCTCGCCGGTGCTGCTGGGGGTGGTGACGGGCTTCATGGCCCTGATTCCCGGCGGCGCGCCGCTGTCCTTTTCGCTGGTTTCGCTTTACCTGGTGGGTTCGGGGCATGGGATGGCGGGCCTGGGCCTGTTCCTCTGGGGCACGATAGAGCTGTTCATCGTCGACAAGACATTGCGGCCGCGGCTGGTGGGCGGCCCGGTCAAGCTGCCTTTCCTGCCCACTTTCTTCGGGCTGATAGGCGGCGTCAAGACCATGGGGCTGGTGGGGCTGTTCATCGGCCCCGTGCTCATGGCGCTGCTGGTGGCGATATGGCGCGAGTGGATACTCGAGGAAAAAGAAGACGCCCGGGCAGCGGATGCGCCGGCCCTGGGCGATTCCAGCGCGCAGGAGCCCGTCGTGGCGCCGCGGCGGGTCCAGCGGCGCCGCTAGCGCCGGGCCGCGGCTTGAACGCCTAGGCGATGGTATCGACCACGCCGCCATCTACCCTGAGCGCCGCGCCGGTGGTGGCCGAGGCCTGTGGCGATGCGGCATAGACGACCAGGTTGGCGACTTCTTCCACGCTCGCGGCGCGCTGGATGATGGAACTGGGGCGATTCTTCATGACAAAGGCGGCGGCGGTTTCTTCCATGGACTGGCCCGAAGCCTGCTGCTCGTCCTTCAGCATGGCCTGCAGGCCCTCCGACAGGGTCGGGCCGGGCAGGATGGCATTGACGGTGACACCCGTGCCGGCGACGCGCTTGGCCAGGCCGCGGGAAATCGAAAGGACCGCTGTCTTGGTGAAGCCGTAGTGGATCATGTCGGCCGGGATGTTCAGCCCCGACTCGGAGGACAGGAACAGCACTCGGCCCCATTGGCGCTGCACCATGCCCGGCAGATAAGCGCGCGACAGCCTTACGCCCGACATCACATTCACTTCGAAGAAACGCAGCCATTCCGCATCCGGGATCTCGAAGAAATCCTGCGGCCCATAGATGCCGACGTTGTTGACCAGAATGTCGGCCGAGGGCTGTGCCGCCAGCAATGCGGCGCAGCCCTCGGCCGTGCCGACATCGGCCGCGACGCCGCGCGGGCGCGCCTGGCCGGCTTCCGAAGCCAGGGCGGCGACGGCGCTGTCCACGTCCGCCTGCTTGCGGCCATTCACCACCACCTGGGCGCCGGCCTGCGCCAGGCCCTTGGCGATGGCGTAGCCGATGCCGGATGTGGAGCCCGTGACGATGGCGGTCTTGCCCGAGAGATCGATCTGCATGAGCGTATCCTTTTAGGTCAGTTCAGGCCCATCATACCGCGCAGCTTGGACAGATCTTCGGCCAGGACATTGACCCTGCCCGCCAGCAGCTTGCGGTCCGCATCGTTGAGCTTTGAGTAAGTCTCGAAGCCGCCGTCGGCCGTCCTGTACTTGGCCAGGGTATCGAACACCGTCTTGAAGTTGGCATCCACCTTGCCGGAAAAGGCCTTGTCTTCCTTGGCAACCAGCGGACGCAGCAGCTCGACTATCTTGTAGGCCCCTTTGAAATTGGCCTGGAAGTCCCATAGATCGGTGTGGCTGTAGCGGTCCTCTTCGCCGGAGATTTTGGTGGCGGCCACTTCCTCCATCAGCACCGCGGCCCCGCCCACCACCTTTTCCGGCGGGAAGGTCAGGCCGGCCAGCCGTTTCTGCAGTTCCAGCACGTCAGCCATCAGCTTATCGGCCACCGGACCGAGATCTTGGGCGCTGTTTTGCTCCCACAAGCCATATTCAATCCGGTGAAAGCCGGTGAAGCCGGGGTCTTTTTCGGCCTTCTCGTGGTCGTCGGCACGCGAGTCTATCGCCGCGTCCAGGTCGCTGAACAATTCAGCGACGGGTTCAATGCGTTCATAGCTCATCCGCGTGGGAGCGAAGAGCTGCTTGGCCTTGTCGACCTCGCCCGCCTTCACGGCGCTGGTGAAGCTGCGCGTGTCCGCCACCAGTTTGCGCACGTTCTCGGCCACATAGATTTTGTAGTCGGAGAGCGGGCCGACCAGATCGAGCGGCGAGACCGCCGCAAACGAGTGGGCGGTGTACAGGCCGATGGCGCCGGCGGCGAGGGCGGCGAGAAAACGGCGGCGAGTCTGCGTGGTCATGTCTTTCATAGGTGCCTCGTTCGTTGGGTTTGGGTTTGCTTCAGGCGGGGCGGCCGCTTTCCATCAATGTCCGGCCGAGCCAGTCGCGCTCGTCCCGCACGCCCGGCAGGGTGAAGAAAAAGCCGCCGCCTATCGGCTTGATGTATTCCTCCAGCGGCTCGCCGTCCAGGCGCTTCTGTACGGTGATGAAGCCCTGTTCAAGGTCGGCCTGATAACAGATGAATAGCAGTCCCATTTCGAGCTGGCCCGATCTGGTGACGCCATTGGAATAGTTGAAGGGCCGGCGCAGCATCAGGTTGGCTTGCGATGCCGGCGTGCGCGGGTTGGCCAGGCGAATGTGCGCATCCAGGGGAGTGCGCTTGCCTTCCGGGTCCAGTTCGTAGTCGGGCACATCGTGCTCGGTGTGGCCGCGGTCCAGGGGCGCGCCGCTGGCCTTGGCGCGGCCGAAGATGGCTTCCTGCTCCTGCAGCGGGGTGCGGTCCCAGCGCTCCACGAAGTTGCGGATGATGCGCACCGCCTGGTAGCTGCCGTTGACGGCCCAGGCGGGCTCGCCGCTGCCGGCTTGCACCCAGACGATGCGCTCCATCAGTTTGGCGTCGGCGGAATCGGGATTGGCCGAGCCGTCCCGGAAGCCCAGATAATTGCGCGCGCTTTCGGTCGGCTGGCCCGGCACGGCAGGTATGGCCGGCACGGTGCCTTCCTGTTTCCAGCGCAGCAGCAACAGGCCCGGCGTGTTCTTGATGATGTCGCGCAGCGCGTGGATATTCGCGTCGGGGGTGTTGGCGCAGAATTGCAGCGAGAGATCGCCATGGCACAGCGCGGCATCGAGGGCGTCGTTGGGATGGGCCTGCATGGTCAGCAGGTGGCGCGGCTTGTGGGGGCCCAGGCCGAAGCGCTCGTCAAAAAGCGTCGCTCCCGCCGAGACTGTGACGGTAAGCCCGTCGGGTTGCACCACCGGCCCGAGGATGCCCGAGCCGGCCGGCGGCAGCCTGGGGTCGAGGTCCGGCTGGGCGCCGCCCTGGGTAAGGAAAACCATGCGCTCGGTCAGCGTGCGGAACAATTGTTCGAGTTCGGCGCGGTCCTGGGCCAGCACATCGAAGGCGGCGACCATGCCCGCAGTGGGGCGCGGCGTGACGATGCCGGCCTGATGCAGCCCATGGAAGGGCACGCGGTCCTGGGTGTGGGTGCTTTGCGGCGCATCGGTGACTTGCGCGTCCGGTGCCGGCGCTCCGGGATCGCCGGGCGTGGCGGCGCGGGCGGCCGCCGGCAGGCCGGCAAGCGCGGCGCCTGCCGCGCCCAGGCCGCCCAGCATGCGGCGCCTTTGCGGCGAAACCGGACGGGCCGGCGGGGAAGGCGTATGGCGCTTTTCTTTCATGGCGTTACCTGTTCAGTCGAGTCCCAGCGCCGCATTGACCTTGGCGACTTCCTGGGCCAGCGCGCGCACGGGTTCGGCCAGCGCGCTGCGCTGCGCCTGGTTCAGGGCGGCGTCCGTCGGGCCCTGGCCTGCGCGGTGGGAGCCCAGCGCTGCGTCCAGGGCGGCGAAGCGCTGGTCGATGTCCTGCTGGAGCCCGGGCGCGGCCTTGGCCAGCAGCGGCGCAAGCAGGTCGGAGATTTTCTTGGTGCCGTCGAACGTGCCCCGCAGATTGTCGAGTTCGGCCCGGCTGTAGTCGCCCGCGCCGTCCGCCGACAGGCGGTCGGCGACGCGCTGCAGCAGCTTGCTTGCCGAGCCGGCAAGCTGAGCGGGCTGGAGGTTCAGGCTGCGCAGCCTTTCCTTGAGCGTACCGATGTCGGCCAACAGTTGTTCGGCCGCGGGATCCAGCGCGTTTGTGCTGTTTTGCCCGAACAGCGCATATTCGATGCGATGAAAGCCGGTAAAGCCCGGATCGGCCTCGCGCTTCTCGAAGTATTGGGCGGGAGCGTTGAGGCGCGTATCGAGATCCGCAAAAAGGGCGGCCACCGGCTCGATGCGGGCGTAAGCCTGGTGCGCGGGCGCATACAGCTCCCGGGCCTGCTGCAGGTCGCCGGCCTTGACCGCCTGCGCCAGGCTGCCAGCCGCATCCGCCAGCGCGTCGGATTCCAGCGCCAGGAATACCTTGTATTCGGCCAGCGCGCCGATGTAGTTCACCAGCGACGGACGCGCCGCTTCAGCCTGGGATGCGCTGGACGGCGTCACATGCAGTTTGCCGCGGGGATTGCTCAACAGCCCGCAGGTGATGTCGAAGGTGCCTGGCTGCAGTTTCACTGTCATGGTTTGCGAAAAGCCCGGGGCGATATTTTCGCGCTCCTCGACCACCATCACGCCGTCGAGAATCTCCCATTCGAGCGCGCGGTCCGACTGGTTGACGATGGTGAAGGTGGTGCGCCCCGCGGGCACGGAGATTTCGTTGGGTTCGCAGGCCTTGCCCTTGATGGTGACCGTCACCGCGTTATCGGCCGCCCGGGGCGGCGCTTTCCTGGCGGTTTCGGAGGCATACCAGAACGCGCCAAGGGCTATGACCACCAGCAGGGCGGAGGCGGCCACTGCGATGCGCATGAGGCGGGGCGATTTTGAAGACGGCGACATCGGAAACCTTTCAGCTTTCAGCGGCTTGTTGCAGTGTGGGGCGCGCCTGCATGGGGCGCAGGAAGAAGAACAGGCTGCAAACCAGGAAGGCCAGGTAGACCAGGACTTCCCCCAGCACCGGCGTGGCCTGGTAGCCCAGCAGGCCCGACAGCACAGCGCCGACGGGGCTGTCGATGGGCAGCGTGCCGCTCGCATCGAAGACGACTTGCTGCAGATGATTCCAGACGCCGGCCTCGTGCAGCTTGCGCAGCACCCCGGACAGCAGACCCGCCGCGACCAGCAGAATGAACATGCCGGTGAGCCGGAAGAAGCGGCGCAGGTCCAGCCGCAAGCTGCCCGAATACAAGCCGTAGCCGATAGCCACCGCGACCGCGACGCCGGCCAGCGCGCCCGCCGGCGCTTCCCAGCCCTTGCTTTGCTGGAACACGGCGAGCAGGAAAAATACCGATTCCAGGCCTTCGCGCGCCACGGCGAGGAACACCATGCCGATCAGGGCCCAGGCCTGGCCGCCGGTATGCGCCAGCGCCTGGTCGATGGAGGCGTGCAGCTGCCCCTTGATCGAACGCGCGGCCTTGCGCATCCAGAACACCATGGAGGTCAGCAGCACGACAGCCACCAGGCCGACCAGGCCTTCGAAGAGTTCCTGCTGTTTTTGCGGAAATTCGGCCGCGAATAATTGCAGCCCGGCCCCGACGAACAGCGACAGCGCCGCCGCCAGCAGCACGCCGACCCAGACGGCCGGCATCAGGCTGGAACGACCGCTTTTTTGTAGGTAACCGGCGACAATGCCGACGATGAGCGCGGCTTCGATACCTTCGCGCAACATGATGAGGAAAGGGATAAGCACTGCGCTTCCTAAGCAGAAAAAACGCCCCCCGCAGTCGCGACAAGCGCGCTATCTGCGCTTGCTGGAGGCAGGGCTACTATACCACCGCCGAGAATGAGAATCAATTCTGGCAGGCCGGCGATATTGGACGACCCATGGGCCCTGTTTGGTTATAATCCGCGGCATGGCGCACCCCAGGCTCTTACGCACACCCGGTTCCAGCAGGCACATCTTGATGTGCCTGCTGGTCCTGGCCATGATGCTCCGCGCCCTGATTCCGGCCGGCTATATGCCGGATGCGGCGGCCTTGCGCGACGGCAGGGTCCTGATCACCTTCTGCACGGTAGGCAGCGGGATTTCCACCGCGTCGCTGGACCTGGGCGATCGCGATGGCAATGCGGCGCACCAGGATGGCGCCGCAAGCGCTTGCCCCTTTGGCATCCTCGCCCAGCAAGCGTTCGATATGCCCCTGGCCGCGACCGCGGTGGCGCCGGCCGTGGCGCTCGTGGCATGGTCCGCGCCCTTTGCACTGAACCCGGCCTTGCTCGCGCCGCAGGCGCCGGGTCCGCCGCTGGGTTCGCGAGCCCCTCCCTTGAACCTCGGTTAATCGTATTTCCTTCTGCCCGCGGCGTCGTTGCGGGTGGTGTCCGACGATAGATTCCACCGAGGGTTTTTCCATGAATTACTTTTTTGCACGCGCAGCCATGGCCGCTGCCGTCCTGGCGGCCGCGCCCGCCTTGGCCCACGTCACGCTGGAAACCCGCCAGGCCGCGGTCGGCAGCTATTACAAAGCCGTCCTGCGCGTGCCGCATGGCTGCGCCGGCTCGCCGACGCTCAAGTTGCGCGTGCGCATTCCGGAAGGCGTGATCGCCGTCAAGCCGCAGCCCAAGGCGGGCTGGGGCCTGGAAACCATCAAGGGCGACTATGCGCAATCCTATACCTTGCATGGCGCCCAGTCCACGGCCGGCGTGCGGGAAATCGTCTGGAGCGGCAAGCTGCCTGACGAGTATTTCGATGAATTCGTTTTCCAGGCCTACCTGACGCCCACGCTGAAAGCCGGCGATACGTTGTATTTCCCGGTGGTGCAGGAATGCGAGCAGGGTGTTGCGCGCTGGATCGACATACCGGTTTCCGGCAATGCGGACATGCCCGCGCCCGGTCTGAAACTGCTGCCCAAACCCTAAGCCCTAAGCCATTGAGTCGCGGTTCGCGGCATTCCTGATCGAAAGCCGCAGGCCGCGGGGAGGTTCTGATGTTCCTGAAAATATCGGGCCTGGGCGCGCGCCGCCGCGCCTGGCGCGGCATCGCGCTGGTCTTGTTCCTGCTGGCGATGGCCGCCGGCGGGCCGAAGGCTTATGCGCACGCCGCGCTGACCGCGTCCGCGCCGGCCGACGGCGCGGTGCTGGCGGCATTTCCGCGCCAGGCCACGCTGACCTTCAACGAGCCCGTGTCGCCGCTCATCATCCGTTTGACGGCGCCGGATGGGACGACGCGCACTCTGGATCGTATTGCGCCTGTCGATGACGGCCTGCGCATCGATCTTCCGGACGGGGCGCCGCCCGGCACTTATGCCTTGAGCTGGCGCGTGACGTCGGCGGACGGTCATCCGGTGGGCGGCGCCCTGGTGTTCTCGCTGGGCGCGGCAAGCGCGGCGCCGGCCAGCGCACAAGGCGCCGCGCCTTTGCGCCAGCCGGCGATCTGGCTGGCCAGGCTGGCCCTCTATGCGGCCTTGTTCTTCGGCGTGGGCGGGGCCATGTCGCGCGCCTGGCTGCCGCAAGCCGCGCGCGGCCGCGCCGCGCAACATGCCCGGCTGGCGGTCTGGCTCGGCCTTGCCGCGGCGCCGGCGTGCCTGGCCTTGCAAGGTCTGGATGCCCTGGATGCGCCGTGGCGAGCCCTGGCCGCGGCGGCGGTCTGGCAGGCGGCTCTGGGCACGACTTATTTCATCACCCTGGCGCTGGCCGTGCTTGCGCTGGCGGCGGCCCGCATCGCGCTGACCGCCAGCGGCGCCGCGGGGATCCGCCTGGCCGCAGGCGTGGCGGCGCTGCTGCTGGGCCTGGCCTTCGCGGCCAGCGGCCATGCCAGCGCCGCGCCGCCGCAATGGCTGGCTCGCCCCGCCGTGTGGCTGCACACATTGGCGATCGCCGCCTGGCTGGGTGCGCTGGCGCCTTTGTTCTGGCTGGCGCGCGGCAATGATGCGCGGCTGGCACCGGCGCTGCGCCGGTTTTCCCGGGGCATCCGCTGGGTCGTGGCCGCGCTGCTGGGCAGCGGCCTTGCGCTCGCCTGGCTGCAAATCGACGGGCCGGCGTCGCTGTGGGGCAGCGCCTATGGGCGGATATTGCTGTGCAAGCTGGCTCTGGTTGCGGTCCTTTTCCTGCTGGCCGGCTGGAACCGCTATCGCCTGACCGCCGCCGCGCTTTCGGGGCAGGATGCGGCCCGCCTTGCGCTGGGCCGCATCATCAAGCTTGAGGCGGCGCTCGCGCTGTGCGTGCTGGCCGTGGTGGCGCTATGGCGCTTCACGCCGCCGCCGCGGGCCCTGCACGCCGGCCAGCCGGCGGCGGTTTCCGCCCACTTCCACAGCGCCGCGGCCATGGCGCGCCTGGCGTTTACCGCGGCCAGTGCGGACCGCCCCGGACGGCTGCAATTGACGCTGAGCGACGCGAACGCGGCGCCATTGCAGGCGCAGGCGGTCAGTGTCGCTTTTTTCAGCCCCGCCCTGGGCATCGAAGCGCTGTCGCGCCAGGCCAATCCGCTGGGCCCGGGGCAGTGGGAAATCCCCTCCCTGCAATTGCCCGCCGCCGCCCGCTGGACCTTGCGCATCGACATTCTTGTCAGCGACTTCGATCGCATCCGGCTCGAAGGCGAGTTGTCCCTGCCTGCCGTGAGCCCGCCATCATCCGATAAAAACCATTCTGGAACGGAGAAGCAATGAAGACAGCCAATACACCGGCACAGCCGGGAACGCCCGGTCGGAATGCGCTGGCCCTGGCGCCGGCAGCAGCGATTTTCAGTAGATAGACCCTTCCGTTTACCGTTATACAAGCTCGGAAAGCATGCGGCGGTGTCATAATATCCGCGAGTTTACGCGGGGCTCGCGTGAAGGCCTGCTTGTCCCGATTCTTGCCTATTGATATATGGAAGCCGCGCACCATGTCCGATACCACTGTCGAACCCACTGAATATTTGTTTTCCTATGGCACTTTGCAATTGGAAGCCGTGCAGCAGGCAACTTTCGGGCGCAAGCTCGATGGCCATGCGGACCAGTTGCCCGGGTATCGCCTGGGCCTGCTGGAAATCCGCGATCCCGCCGTGGTGGCCACCAGCGGCAAGGCTCATCATCCTATCGTGGCTTACACGGGGGATGCGCGGGATTGTGTGGAAGGCATGGTCTTGCGCATCACGTCCGCCGAATTGCGCCAGGCCGATGGCTATGAAGTGTCGGACTATCGGCGCGACCGGGTGGTGCTGGCTTCGGGGACGGCTGCGTGGGCGTATGTGGATGCGCGGGCGGCCTGAACCTATCACACCGCGCCGGCGTCGCCGTTTTCAGGGCGCGAGCAGCCTGGTCAGCGCGGCGATGTCCTCGGCGGCGGCGATACGGGATGTGCTTTCGATGGCGCGATAGTGCTTGATGATGTCTTCGCCCACGGGAGTGAGCCTGGTGCCGCCGCCGTGCGCGCCGCCGGTCGCGGTGGCCACGGCGGGCTGGCTCAGGGCGCGGTTCATTTGGTCGATCAGCAGCCAGGCGCGCCGGTAGGACATGTTGAACTGGCGCGCGGCCGCGGAGATCGATCCGGTTTCGGCAATGGCTTCCAGCAAAGCGACTTTGCCGGGGCCGATGGCTATGCTGTCGTCCTGGTAGACGCGCAGGCGAAACTGTATCTTGGTTTTCATGGAAGCGTCACAGGAAAATCGAGGCAAGGTCAAGGGATGGACCGGCGAGGCTATCGCCACATCGTCGCCTCGCCGCATTCGATTCAATATAACAGCTTTTATTGGCTATCCGCCGCCTTGCCCGGCTCCGTTCCGGCGGCCGATGGCTGTATCCGGTCGAGCAGCGTGGACCAGGTGCCGATCGATACGAAATGGAAATAGACCAGCGGCAGCCAGCCATTGGCGCGCCAGCGCAGGAATTCGTCTTCGGGCAGCTTGTTGAATTTCGCCTCGTCGATGATTTTGAAGCCCGACAGGCTGAGGCGCTGGCCGTCGGGCAGGGTGATGTCGGCGCGGTTCTCTACAAGCACGTCGGCCTCGGCCAGCGCACGCATGAATTCCATCGTGTGGGCGTGCTGGTTCTGGTAGTCGCGGCAGAAATCCAGAGCGCTGCGCGACAGCGCGCTGGGGGATCCGTCATCGTTGAACAGCGGATGGTCGCGGCCTTCGACCACGCTGGCCGCCGCCTCGTCTATGCATAGCGTGTATTCCCCGCGGTCGGTGTTTTCCATGAATATGAAGGGGTAGCGGCGTATGTAGGCGGGCACATAGTGCCCGGCGCGCCATTGGCCGTCGGCGTCCACGAACAGGTTTTCCTGGCCGCGCAGGCCCAGCACGGCAACCGGCGACGGCAGCGCGCCTTCGGTGAACACAATGGGATAGTGCCGGCATGCGACGGCGATTTCGCCGGCGACCAGCGGCACGGCATTGGTCGCGCCGGCAAAGCCGTAGCCGGCCTGCTCGGCCAGGGACAGCTTGTCATGCAGCGCGGCCTGCAAAGGCCTGGGTTGTATGTAGAACAGCGGAAGCGTGGTAGAAGTCATGGTGCGGAATCAGAAGAAATTGGATTGAGCGGAGTCCTGCGGGCGATCATCGTCATTATCCGACGATTCCAGGAGCGCCGGCCCGCCAAGCTGGACGACTTTCAGGACCTGCGGGTCCGCATAGGGCGCCAGCGCATTGGGGCTGACGCCCTCGGGAGTGACGGTACCACGGAACAATGAATCGGCGCCGGGAGTGCTGGGCACTACCCATTGAGGAACCGTGGTCGCCGCCAGCCGGCCTATGATCTCGACCGGACCCCAAACGGTGTCGTTCATGTAGTACGGGTCGCCGACCAGTTGGCTGGTGATGCGGGAGGCAGCCTGCGCGCCGGTATAACCGTTGACCGAGCCATACATCGAGGCCGAGAGCGCATTCGGCACGATCAAGCGCGCTACGTTGATTTTATGGCTGGCGTCGCTGTCATTCAGGCCTATGCGCTGCGCGCCGCTGCCCGACGCCATGGTCAGCGCCGTGCCGGGACCATACAGGCCGGTCATGGTGATGGCGCCGTCGGTGATGATGGCGGCATCGCCCGAGGGCAGCAGGGCGGGCGCCGCGATCGTGATCGGCCCCTTGGTCACTTCGAGGCGGGCGGGCAGCCGCACAGCCGAACCGCCGGTCTGGGTGAAGCCTGTCGCGGCCCGTACCCAGGCGTTGCGCGCAAAATCCACTGTGCCGGACGGGTCGCTGTTGGCAATGGTGATGGCGCCAGTGGAGGCGGTCACCGTATCGCCGAACGAGAAGCTGCCGCCGGCAAGCTCGATGCCGTTTTCGCCTTGCGCCGTGACGGGACCGCGGTAAGCGGCCGTCGCCGCTTCCAATTGCTGGATGCGGTAGGCGTTGAGCGCGCCGTTGAAGACGATGGAGGTGCCCGCGCGCAATGTCAGCGCAGCCAGTCCGCCGACATCGCCGGCTGCCTGGATGGCATTGGCGGCGCTGATCGCCAGATTGCTGCGATCGGTGCCGTCCAGCGTGCTGCCGAATACGATGGAACCCTCCTTGCTGTCCAGCGCGCGGCTGCCGTTCAGGGTGACCGCGCCGCTGTAGGTCTGGTTGCCCGTGGTGGCGACCGTGCCGGCATCCAGGGTGGCGGCGCCGTCGATAGCCAGCGCGGCCAAGGTTCCCATGGCGCCCAGGTTGCCGCGGATGTCGGCGTTGCCGGCTATATGCAGCGCCTGGCCGCCGGCGCCGATGGCATCGGCGCCATTCATCAAGTGGACCGTGGCGGCGGCCAGAGTGGTGTTGGCGCCCAGCACGGCGCGTTCGCCATAGCGCTGGTCGCCGGTGGTGTCCACCAGGCCGCCATTGATGGCCAGGGAACCCGGCGCATCGGTCTGTACCGACGCCGCCCGTACCGTGCCATCGAAACGGGTGGCGCCGGCGGTGTCGACAGTGAGCGCGCCCAGCCGCTGGCTGCCGCCTATGGGGCCGCTGAAGGCGACTCCGCCGCTGCCGGCCCGCACTGCCAGGGCATGGGCGCCGTCGAGCGCGCCATTGAAGCGGACTGACGTGCCGCTGCTCAACTGCTGGCCGCCGGTCAACATGACCGGGCCGGCGTATTTCTGCTCGCCGGTGGTGGTGATGCTGCCGGAAGCCAGCGTGGCGGAGCCGTTCACCGTCAGGCTGGACAGCGCGGCATAGTCGCCGATTGCGCCGGCCAGGGAGGCCGCGCCGTTGATGGCCAGGCTTTGCGCGCCATGGGCGATGCCGTCGGCGCCGCCCAGCAGGGCGACGCTGGAGCCGGTCAGTGCAGTGTCCTGGCCCAGCACGACGCGCTCGCCATAGCTTTGCGCGCCGGTGGTGTCGACCAGGCCGTCATTGATGGCCACGGTTCCGCCCGCGTCGGTCTGCACCGATGCGGCATAGACCGCGCCGTTGAAGACGGTGGCGCCGGCGGTGTCGACGGACAGCGCGCCCAGCCGGGCCGTGTCGCCGATGGTCGAGGCAAAGACGACATTGCCGCCGTTGGCCTGGATGGCAAGTCCGTGGCTGCCATTGACCGTGTCGGCAAACTCGATTGGCCCGCCTTGGGTTGTCAGGCGCTGATTCCCTCTCAGGACGACGGTGCTGTTGTATGCCTGTTTGCCAGTGGTGGCGATGCTGCCGGCGGCCAGCGTGGCGGAGTCGTTGACCGTCAGGCTGGCCAGCGCGGCATTTGCGCCGATCGCCCCGGCCAGAGAGGCCGGACCGTCTATCGTCAGGCTTTGCGCCCCTTGGGCGATGCCATCGGCGCCGGCCAGCAGGGCGACGCTGGAGCCGGTCAGGGTGGTGTCCTGGCCCAGCACGACGCGGTCGCCGTAGCTCTGCGCGCCGGTGGTGTCGACCAGGCCGTCGTTGATGGCCACGGTTCCGCCGGCATTCGTCCGCAGCGATGCGGCATAGACCGCGCCGTCGAAGATGGTGGCGCCGGTGGTGTTGACCGAGAGCGCGCCCAGCCGCGTGGCCGAATTGCCTACTGTGGATTCGAATACCACATCGCCGTCAGCGGCCTGGATGGTGAGGTTGTGCGTGCCGTCCACCGTGCCGGCGAACGCAATGTCGCCGCCTTGGGTGCTCAGGCGCTGATTCCCTGTCAGAGTGACAGCGCCGTTGTAAGACTGGTCGCCGGTGGTGGCGATGCTGCCGGCCGCCAGCGTGGCGGAGTCGTTCACCGTCAAGCTGGCCAGCGCGGCATAGTCGCCGATCGCGCCGGCCAGGGAGGCCGGGCCATCTATGGTCAGGGCATATGCGCCGTCGGCGCCGTCCTGCAGGGCGACGCTGGAGCCGGCCAGGGTGGCGTCCTTGCCCAGCACCACGCGTTCACCGTAGACCTGGTCGCCGGTGGTGTCGACCAGGCCGCCGTCGATGGCCACCGTGCCGCCCGCGTCGGTCCGCAGCGACGCGGCATGGACCGCGCCGCCCAAGGTTGTTGCGCCAGCCGTATCGATGGAGAGCGCGCCCAGGCGGGCGGCCGCATTGCCCACGGTCGATTCGAACGCCACATCGCCGCCGTCGGCCGCAATGGCGAGGTCGTGTGCTCCATCGACACTGCCCTTGAATTGGACCTTGCCGGCGCCGGTCGCAACATCGACGCTGGCGCCCAGCGTGGCCGCGCCGTCGATGATGAAGTCGGCGTCGCCGGCGATATAGCTGCCGGCCAGGGTGGTGGCTCCGGTGTATCGCTGGGCGCCGGCGGTCGTGACGGAAGCCAGCTGGATGGCGCCGGCGCCTATGGTCAGGGAGTCCAGTTCGCTGGCATTGCCCGACAGTGTGACGGTGCCTGTGCCGGCGCGGATGGCTGCGGCATTGTTGCCGCCGTTGAGCGTGCCGCCGATGCCGATATTGCCGCCCGCCGCGCTGGTATCCAGCGTCCTGGTGACGCCGGCCCCGGCCAGCGTGAGATTGCCGTCGATGTCGATGGCGCTGGCGGTCAGGTCGCCCTTGAGTGTCACGTCGCCGCTGTAGTGCTGCGCGCCGGCGGTGCTGGCCTGAGCCATGGCGATCTGCCCACCTTCGACAGTAAGACTGGCGCCATTGCCGTTTTCGTCGGCGCCCAGGCTTATGGCTTCCGACACGCTCACATTGCCGCTCGCGGCCGTCAGCGAGACCTTGCTGCCGCCTTCCAGGGTCATGGCGTGCGACACGGTTATGTTGCCGCCGCTGGAAACCAGCGAGACATCGCCGCCATTGCCCGCGCTCAGGCCGGTCAAGCTCGCCAGGTTGCCGGCCGCGGTCAGCGCGATGTCGCCATCGTGCGTGACGATCTCGCCCAGCGTGAGCTCGCGCGTGCCATCCAGGTAAATGTCGCCGAGACCGGTGACCTGGGCGGAGACCTGGCGCGCCGACGTCGTGAAGTGCGCCTCCGTGCTGCCTATACCGTGTTGGCTGGTCAGGTCCAGGCTGTCGGCCAACAGTCCGGAGCCGGCGCCGGTATCGGCAAGCTTGCCCCGGGCGGCGGCCAGGATGATGCTGCCGTCCGCGCTGCCGGCGTCGACGGTGCCGATATTGATGTCGCCCGCCTCCGACGTCAGGTTGATGGTGTTTCCAATAGCGACCACATTCGTGGCGTCCAGCGTGCCGGTGGCCGTGGCCGTGATGCCGGTTGCCGCATTCAGGTCCTGGGCGGTAAGCTTGCCGTCGTTGTCGACGGTGATGCCGCCGCTGTTGGCGTGCAGGGTCGCGACCAGGTCGCCGGTGTTGTCCACGGCCAGGTTGGAGGCGCCGGCGCCGGTCAGGCGGGCGTCGATGCTGGCCGTCTCGGTGACCAGCGTGGTGTCGCCGCCGGCCGAGCCGCTGGTCAGGGTCAGCGAAGCCGCCTTGACGCCCAGCGAACGCGGCGATGAGCCGCCAGCGACGATGTCGGTGGCGCCCTTGAGCGTCACGGCGCCGCTGGTTTCGATGCCGGCGGCCGCGATCTTGAGGCTGCCGCCCGAGGATAGCAGCAGGTTGCCCTGGCCGTCGCCGATGCCGGCGCTGGCGTCCAGGTCGCCCGCAGTGCGGAGGTAGGCCGAGCCGCCGGCGCCCATCTGGATCAAGCTGCCGCCCAGCGTCAGGGCGCTGGTTCCAATATTGTTGATGGAGATGACGCTGTCCGCGGCGGTGGAGGCCAGGCCGCCGATCTCGGCGACCTTCATCCGCAGGGCCAGGCCGCCTTCTCCGGTGGCCAGGCTGCCGACCGTGCCGATGCCGTTGACCGCCGTGGCGGTCAGGGCGTGGGCAGTAATCAGGCTGCTGTCGGAAGTGGCGGCGATGGCGCCGTTGGCTGCTTGCAGCGTCACGTCGCCCAGCGTCTTGGCGTCGATGGTGCCGACCGTCAGATTGCCATTGGCGCTGACGATGGAGATGTCGTTGCCAGCGGCGCTGGTTTGCGACACCACGCTGGTGGCCTGTGTGTTGCCCTCAGTGGTAATGCCGATGGCGCCGTTCTGGGTCGATACCGAGGCCAGCGTGATGCCGTCGGCGCGGTTGTCATCCAAATACAGCCCGCCGCTGCCGGTCACCGAGGCGGTCAGGTTGGCCGTGGTGGTTTGCACGGTTTCGGCCGCGCCGGCCTCGCTGCCGCCGATACCGGCGCCGGCCTTCAGGGCGACATTGCCGGCGACGATGCGCGTCAGCGCATTGCCGTCGTCGACGATGGTCCCGCCGGCCTGGCTGAAGTCGAAGTTGACGCTGCCCGAGGTGCCCGCATCGATGTTGCCGGCGACCAGGCGGCTGTTGGCGCCGCTGCCGGTGACATTGATGGCGCCGTTGTCGGACACGGCGTTGGCCAGCAGCAGGCCGCCTGCGGCCGCGATATCAATGGCGCTGCCGGAGACGTATGAATAGGCGGCGTTCCCGGTGGTCTTCAGGTAGACGGCGCCGTTGCTGGTGGCCTCCACGCGCTGGCCGGTGGCGCCGACCCGGGCTGCCGTAGTCGTGCCGGAGCCGATGCCGGACGAGCCGTGCAGGCCGATGCCATAGGCGCTGATGTTGGAGCCGGAGGCATCGGCGAGGATGTAACCGTTGTCCGCGTTCAGCGAGATCTGGCCAAAGTTGCTGCCGGCCTGGACGTTCTTGACCGTGATGTTGCCCATGGTCGCGCGCACCGAGATGTCGTTGCCCACGGCGTCGGTGCCCGAGGCCAGGCTGGTCAGATTGATGTTGCCGTTGGCGTTGATGACAGTGGCGCCATTCTTGACGGATGTGGTCAATCCGCCCGTCAGGCTGGACAGGCTGTCCAGATAGAGCGATCCATCGCCGGTGACGGTCGCCGATACCGCATTGTTCGGCGCCGAAATCTGCAGGGCCGCGCTATCGCTGCCTATGCCGTGGGCGGCCGTAAGGTTGACGGCTCCGTAGCCCTCGCTGTCGCCGGAACCCGTGATGGTGCCGCCGCCGGACAGAATGCTTCCCGATTGCGAGTTGAGGGTAATGGACTTGCCCGCGCCGGCGGTCAGCGCGCCGCTGACCAGCAGGTCGCCGCTGGTGGCCGTGACCGACAGCGCACCGCTGGCCGAGAGCTTGTCGAGGCTGAGCGTACCGTCTTGCGTCAGGCTGATGTTGCCGCCGTTGTTCGTCGTGGCATCGACGCTGCCGACCTTGGTGTTCAACGTGATGTTCGAAGAACCGGAAAGGCTGCTGCTGTTCGCGGTCGCCGACAGGTGTCCGGCGGTGATCAGCGAGCCGGAACCGGCAGTGATGCTGCCCGAACTACCGGAACTCCACGGGCTGGTGGACAACTTGACCGATCCGCCCGAGGTGACGTTCACGGTGCCGACGCTGATGGCGCCGGTGGCCTGGTAGTCGAAATTCAGCCCGCTGGTGTCGGTGACATTGGTGAGCGTGGTGGTCGAACCATTGTCGGTGGCGGCGAAGGTGAAGCCTGTCGGGCCGGTCAGGCTCATCGTGCCGCCGCTGCCGCCCGTGAGGGAACTTTGGCGCAGGACGGTCAAGTCTGTCAGATCCGCCGAATTGGTGATGAAGAAGCTGCCCGGCGTGGCGATGGCGAGGGACGCCGTGTCGACGTTCAGGCGTGTGCCGGACGTGCCTATCGAGCGGCTGCTGCCATACTTGGCCGTCAGGCTGACGCTGCTGCCGCTGACCTTGTTGCCGGAACTGGCCAGGATGCTGCCCTGGTTCGAGGAAAGCGTCACCGCGCCGTCGCCGGCGTTGACGATGCCGACCGTCAGAGCGCCGGTGCCCGCCTTCAGCGAAATGTCGCTTTCGCCGGTGACGTTGACAGCTGTCAGTCCGTAGGTTTCGCTGATGGCAATGCTGCCGTCGGCGCCGTTGGCGGCCTTGGCCGAGACCGTTTGCAGCGTGGTCGTGCCGCCGCCGTAGGCGGTGCTCTGGATGGCGCCGGCGTTGCCGATCGAGCCCTCGGCGATCAGGCTGAGCTTGTCGGCGCCGCTGATGTTGCCGCTGAGGATGGAGCCGCCCTGGTTGTCGACGGCCAGGTCGTGGTTGTTCAGGGAAATCGAGCCTAGCGCGATGTCGCCGGTCTTGTTGGTGATCGAGCTGTCGCCATAGGCCGATATGCCCTGCAGCGTCGTGGCGCTGTCCAGCGCCAGGTGGACGCCGCTGCCGCTGCCGCCGGCGGACGCCGACAGCGTGCTGACCGTGGCGTCGATGCCGTTGCCGCTGCCTGCGGCGCCTATGGCGCCGTTGCTGGTCGACATGGACAGCTTGGCCGCGTGGACCTTGGTCGTGTCGTCGCCGTCGCCCTTGATGCCGCCGCTGCTGGCGTACAGCGTGACGTTGTCCAGGCCGCCCAGGTCTATCGCGCCGACGGTGATGTCGCTGTCGCTGGAAAGGCTGAAGGCCAGGCCGGTGGCATCGGCCAGCTCATTGATGGCGATGCCGGCCCCGTTGTCGCTGGCATCCAGAATGGAGGTGGGGACGCCGCCGACGACCGAGGTGATGCCGTAAGAACGCGCCTGGCTGCCGAATCGATCGATGGTGAGCGCATCGATGTGAGTGTCGGAGGACACCCAGACATCGCCCGAGTTATGCACAGTCAGCCGGGGGGCGGTAATGTTCAGGGCTGCGGGCCCGCTGCCGATTGCGCCATTGCCGTCGCTGCGCAGCTCCACGCTGGCGGCGGTGATGTGCTGATCGCTGTCCAATTGCTGGATGCCGTCGGCGTGGTGGGTGGTCAGGGCCACGGTGCCGGTGGGCTGCACGTCTATCTGGCCGATTTGCTGGGCGCGCTGGGTCTCCAGGGTGAAGTTCAGGCCCGTCGTGTCGCGGACGTCGTTGACCCGGGTGACGGCGCCGTCATTGGTGACGTCAAAGTTGAATTCCGGTCCCGCGGTGATCTGGTAGGCGGCCGCGCCGCTCGGCTGCCAGCTCGTCAGCGACAGGGTGGTCAGGTCGATGTCGTTGGCGACGTAGACGTCGCCGCCGGTGGTCAGCAGCAGGTCGCGCGCCGTGGTCTGGATGATGCCGGACCCGTCCCCGGACGCGGCTCCGATCGAGCCGGTGGCGGACAAATTCACGCGGTTGCCCGTGATGTGGGGCGCTTGCGCGCCTTCTGGCAGGTCCGCGCCTGTCAGATTCGTGATGTTTTTGTTGATGCCGGTGGCCGCCAGGCTGACGCTGCGGCCCGCGCCTGCGTCGATGGTGCCGACGCGCAGGTCAGTGTCGCCAGCCAGGCTGAAGTTCAGACCGGTCTCGTCGGTGACGTTGACGATGTCGTAGGCGCCGCCGTAGCCGCTGTCCGTGACGTTGAAGTCCAGGCCCTGGGCAGTGACCCGCAGCGTGTTGCTGTCTGCGCCGGTGTGATTGGCCGTGATGTCGAGCTTGAACAGGTCGCTCGCGTTGTTGACATACAAGTCCTTGCCGGTCTGCGTGGTCAACTGGCGTGTGTCGGTCAGCACGGCCGCGCCGCTGCCGCCGATGGATTGCTCGGCGGTCAGCGTCAGCACGGGGCTGACGAAGCTGCCGGTGCCCGATTGGATCAGCGAGCCGCTGGTCACGTCCACGTGGGCCGAGTTGCCGACGCGGTTGTTCAGCAGCGTCAAGTCCTTGTTGTTGGACACCCATAGGCTCGAGCCCACGTCGGAGGACAGCGTGTCGACGCTGACGTATAGCGGGATCGCCGGGATTTGGCTATAGCGGCCCTGCACCGTGTTGGCATTCAGCGTCAGGCCGCCGGTGGTGATGTCGGCATCGCCGGCGCTGGTGCTGGTGCCATAGATGGTGCCGGTCGTGCCCAGCGTGACCGAGCCGCCGGCGCCGGTCTTGATATTCTCGACCGTGAGTGTACGGTCCGACGCCAGGGACAAGGCCAGGTTGGCCGTCGTGTTGATGTTCGTTAGCGTCAGGCCGGACGTGCCGGTCGAGTCGTCTACGTTGAATGTCAGGCCACTGGATGAAATCTGGTAAGTATGAGTCTGTGTGCCGGTCGTTTTGTGCAGCGCTTGCAGCGACAGCGACTGCAGCGTGCCGGTGTTGGCGACGTTGACGTTTCCTCCCGAGGCGATCGACAGATGCGACGTCGCCGTATTGACTCGTGCTTGGCCGCCCACGTTGCCGTCGGTGCCGATGGCCGTCAGGCTGACGCTGCCGGCAGTGATGTTGCCACCGTTGATGGAGGGGGCTGTATTGAAAGGTGCGCTGCGCGACGTCAAGTCGACCGAGGCGGCATTGATGTTGCCGATGCTGATGCCGCGGTCGGTACTGAGCGTCAGCGCCATGCCGCCGCTGTCGGCGTTTATGGTCTGAGTATTGCCATCGCCGATGGAAAGCATACCACTGCCCAGTGCGAAGGAGTAGATATTGCCGTACGGATCGGTGCTGCTCGTGTCGCGGTGTGTCAGATGAAGGTCGACACTGGAGAGGCTTCCGCTGTTGTTGACATAAATATTGCCGTTGTTGGCAATGGTCAGGTTGCTGGTGTCCAGGCGCAGGAACCGGCCAGTCGTGCCGATGGTCCCCGTCTGGCTGTTGCGGGAAGATGAGCTGTCGGACCCGGAGGCCGACAGTTTGACCGAGTTGGCGGTGATGCGGCCACTGCCGCCGTCGCTGGTGATGCTGGAATTGACGCCGCCGCCCGAGGTGGCCAGGCTGACCGAGTTGCTGGCGGTGATGGCGCCGACCTGGATGTTCTTGCGGCCCGCGAAGCTGAAATCCGTCAGGCCGATGCCGCTGATGGCCGTCAGGGACTGGGTGGCGCCATCGTCAGTGATCGTGTAGGTCTGGCCTGGCGCCGTGATGCCGAACTTGCTGGCCATGGACGGCGACGTGGAGGTGTTCGTGCTGGTGATGGCCAGCCGGTTCAGCGCCGTATCGCTGCCCACATACATGTCGCGGCCGGCGGTCAGGGTGAGATCCTTGGTGCCAAGCAGCGAGATGGCCTGGCCTTCGCCGCCGGCGCCGATCGAGCCGCCCGCCGACAGCGACACGGTCGATGCCGTGATGCGGCTGCCGGCGACGCCTTCCTCGCCTCCCTCGGGATCGGGGATGACGCCATTGACGATGCTGCTAGAACCCGTGGCGCTCAGCCGCACCGTGCCGGCCGCGCCCGCGTCGATCTGGCCGACCATGATATTTTTGTTGGCGCCCGTGAACCCGAAGTCCAGGTCGGTCGAGCTGGCGATGTCCGAAAGGTGGTAGCTGCTGCCGTCCTCGGACAGAGTGAAGGCCGTGAGGTTGGGGGCGGTGATCGCATACTGGCCGATGGCGGACCCGGTGCGCGTGATGTCCAGCCGTGTGAAGCCGGAGGCATTGTCGACGGCGATGCCGCCGCCGCTGCTGAGGCTGACGTCCGGCGCATCGAGGGTAAGATGGGCGCCGGCGCTGCCCAGCGAGCCGGCCGCCGACAGGGCGATGCGGCTGGCGGTAATACCCGTCGCTTGGTCGCCGTCGTCGAGGATGGCGCCGGAAGTGTTGGCCAGGCTGACCGACGTGCCGCCCCGCACGCTGCCGACTGTGGTGGAGCCTGAGGATTGGGTGTAGCTGACCAATTTGCCGGCGTCCACGTCGGCCAGCTTCATATTGCTGCTGCTGGAACTCAGGTAGATGTCGTCGCCCGCGCGGGCCGTGACGTTCACCAGCCCGGATCCGCCGACCGCGATGCCGCGCTTGCCTCCGGTGGTCGTGTCCGCGCTGCCGATGGAGCCGGCCGCCGTCAGCGTGATCTCGCCGCCGCCGGCGGTGATGGAACCGTTGCCGTTGGGATTGAGGATGGAGCCTTGGGCCGCGGTCAGCGTGACGTCGTCGCTGCTGCTGGAAACCTGGCCGCCCAGCGCCAGATCGCCCTGAAGCGCATCGATGACCACCGCGCCGTTGGTGGCGGAGATGGTGCCGAGCGTGATGGTGCTGGTGTAGTTGCTCGATCCGGTCGGGCTGGGCAACTGGACGTAGATACCGCCGTTGCCGGCCTGGGCGCTGAGGCTGCCGGTCAGGATGTCGAGGTGGCCGCCGCCCGTGGCGCCGATGGCGCCGATGGCGGTCAGGTTCACGGCGTTGGCGAGCAGCGTGGTGGATTTGTCGCCGTCGTCGAGGATGGAGCCGTTTTCCGATGTCAGCCTGATGCTGCCGCCGTAGCCGGCGTCTATGGTGCCGACCGTGATGTCGCGGTCGCCGGTGTAGCGGAAGTCGATCCCATTGCTGTCGCCGACTTGGTTGATCTTGTAGCCAGCGGCGTCTTTGATATCGAAGACGAGGCTGGGGGCGCGCACCTGCAGTGTGTTGTCCGCGTCGTTGGCATGCCGGTTGGTGATGTCGAGCACTGACAGGTCGCGGACGCTGCTGGCGTACAAATGGCCGCGCGTGGCGAGCGTCAGGTTGGACGTGTCGACCTCCACGTCGCGCGCAAAGGTGCCGATGCTGCCCTGATCGGCGAGCAGGGCAACGTTGCCGCCGGCGACGCGGGTATCGTCGTTGCCGTCATCGGCGATGTCGCCGCCGGTGGATGTCAGCGATACCGAGCCGCCCGCCTTGATGCTGCCGAGCACCAGATCGCGGTCGCCCGTGAAGCTGAGCGAGTCGAGCGCCGCGCTGTAGATCTGCTTCAGTTCGTGCGCGTCTCCATTGTCGGCGACGTCGAAGCCCAGGAAGGGCGAGTCGATATCGATGGCGTTTATGGGCTGGCCGGCGGCGTGCGTGTTGCTGATGGACAGGCTGGTCAGCGTCTTGTCCACGTTGCTTACGTAGATGTCGGCGCCGCTGCTGACAGTCAGGCCGGTCGTGGCGGTGGTGATGCGGCTGGCGTGGCTGCCGAGGCTGCCGCTGGCGGACAGGTTTACGTTGCCGGCCGAGAGCCTGCTGCCGGCGCCGCTGACGATGCTGCCGGCCATGGCATCCAGCTTCAGCGTGCCTGTGCCCGCATCGAGCATGCCGGTGGTGATGTCGCCGCCCGATGCCTGCAGCGAGATGCCGTTGTAGGCTTTGAGGGAGTCCAGTGTGACCGCGCCTGCCTGGTTGATGTAGATGGCGCCCGCCGTGGCGTTCAGTGTCTTGGCGGCGGTGTTGAGCGCCGTCGATGAGGTCCCTATCGTGTCGTTGGCATTCGAGGCCGGCGCCGTCAGCGTGACGGTGTCGCCGGTGAGCAGCGACGAGCCATAGGCGGTGATGCTGCCGCTGCGCGCCGTCAGGTCAACGTTGCCGGTGCCGGCATTGATCTGGCCGGCGCTGATGCTGTTGGCGGTCAATTCGGTGTCGCCGCCATGGGAGTCGACATCGACGGCCGTCATGGTGCCGGCGCCCCGGATCGAGATCGCGCCGTGTTGAGATTCGATTTTGTCGAGGGTCAGGCTGCTGCCGGTGCCGTCGACATAGATGCCATTGCCCGCGCTTGCCCACAGGCTGGTGGCGTTCAGGCGCAGCCTATCGGCCGCGCTGCCGATCGCGCCGGCGGCGACGGCCGTCAGGTACGAGGTAGTGATCGCATTATCGGCATTGCCGTGGATATTGCCGCCCGACTCCAGCTTTAGCGTGGCATTGCCTGCGCTGACATTGCCGACGGTCAGGTCGCCGCTTGCCTTGATGGATGATGCGCCGGTAGCCGTGACGCTGTTCAGGGCCAGGGCGCCGGTATTTTCAAGATAGATGCCGCCGCTGCCGGCGGTGGCCGTCAGCGCCGAGGCTTGGGTCTTCAACGCCTGGCTCGCCGTGCCGATCGCGCCATTGGCGCCGCTGCTGCCCGCCGCCGTCAGGGTGACGGCGCCCGCGGTGAGCAGCGTCTCGGCGCTGCCACTGAGGTCGCCGGCCGTCGAGGCCAGGCCCAGCGTACCGGCGCCGATGTTCAGCGCGCCCAAGGCGATCGAGCGGTCGCCGGTGAAGGAGAAATCCAGGCCGTCCTGGCTGACCTGGTCGAGCTGATAGCTGCCGCCGTCGCTCAGGCTGAAGATCAGGCCGGTCGAACCGACGTCATAGACGTTGCCGTTGCCGCTGCGGGCGTGCCGGCTGGCGACCGCCAGCGACGACAGTTGGGCATTGTTGGCGACGACAATGTCGCCGCCGGACGTGAGCGACAGCCTGGCCGTCTCCGTGCGGATCGCCGCGCCGGGCGCGCCCACGCTGCCGGCCGCGGCGTTCAGCGCCACAGCGGCGCCTGCCACGTTTTGGCTGGTTCCGCCGGTGTTGTAGATGGAACCGACGCCGCTTTGCACCGCGACCGAGCCGGCGCCGGCATTGACGGCGCCCGCCAGCCGGATGTCGCCATTGGCGACGAGGCTTATATTGCCGCCATTGCTGGTCAGCTTGCCGATGTTATCCAGCGAACTTCCCGCGCCCAGTGTCCGCAGCGTGATGTCGCCGCCGGCCGTGCGGATCTCGGTTGCCGCGTCTTCGAAGCGGATGCCGCCGGACTGTGTGGATTCGAGCGTGAAGCTGTGGCCGGTAGTGGTCTTCAAATCGATCAACTGATTGGTCATGGCGTCGATCGTGATCAGGCCGGTGGCTTGCAGCTTGATGTTGGTCGTTCCGGCCAGGCCTTCCAGCAGGCCGCGCGACACGGTGTTCAGGCCGCTGTCGCCATCGCTCGCGCCTATCCCGCCGTCGCCCGCATTGCCGTCCTGGCTGCCGGGGCCGCTGTCGACGATGCGCAAATCGGTCGGATCCAGCAGCAGCAAGCCAGTCTCGCCCTTGGTCGCGCGCAGGTCGGCGGAACCCGTCAGGCCGATGTTCTTCAGGCTGGACACCTCGGCGAAGCCGCCGTCGCCGCCGTTGGCGCCGCCGCGCGCCGAGAGGGCGCCATCGAATACGGTGGTGTCGCTGGACCACATCGTGATGCTGCCGCCCTTGCCGTTGTCCCGCGCGTCGGCCTTGAGCGTGGCGCCCGCGGCGACCTTGACGGTTTCCGACTTGCCGCTGAAGGCGGCCGAGCCGTCTTCCGGCGCGATTCCCAGGCTGCCCAGGGCGATCTCGCCGCCGCCGGCGGCGCCGGATACGTCCAGCGCCGCCGTCTTGGCTACCGCCACGCGCTGCCCGGTCGCGACTATCTTGCCGCCGTTCTGGCCGGCTGCCGCGCCGCGCGCATCGAGGGCGCCGGAGATGGCGACCGTCCCGGCGCCGCCGCCGGACAGCACGATCTTGCCGTTGCGGCTGCCGACCGAATTGGCGGTGACGATGCCGCTGGTATTGATGACATTGTCGATGACGTTCTTGACCGCATTGGCGGTCAATAGCACCGAACCGCCATCGGCGTGTATCTCGCCGGTGTTGGTGACCAGAGCGCCTATCGGCTTGCCGCTGGCGTCCTTGGGCAACTGGTCCACCACCGAGCCGGCGTCGAAGCTGAGCAGCCCGTCGCCCTGGAAGTCCAGCGTGAAGCTGCGCGCGCCTGCCAGCGCCACCTGTCCCAGCCTGGCCTGGATGACGCCGGAATTGCGCACCGCCGGCGCCACCAGCGCGGCCAGCCCGTTGTCTTTGATGCTGATGCTGCCGTCGTTGACCACCATGGCGTCGAGCTTGGGCGAGGGCTGGTCGAAGCGGTAGCGGCCGGCCATGAAGTCGTCGTCGCGGATGTTGGCGGTGGTCGCCACCAGCCCGCCCACGTCGATCGAGCTGCCGCGGCCGAATACGATGCCGTTGGGGTTCACCAGCATGACCGTGCCGTTGGCCGACATGCGCCCGAAGATGGCCGACGGATCGTTGCCCACCACGCGATTGAGCGTGACGCTGCTCGAGTTCGGCTGGTGGAAATTGACGGTTTCGCCCGCCTTGATGCCGAAGTTTTGCCAGTTGATGATGGCTTTGCCGGTCGACTGGTTGATGTTCATCGTGCCGGCGCCGTCGCTCGCGATGCCGGCCGATCCCGCCACCACGGCTCCCCCCGAGGGGTTGGCGTGCGCGCCGCCGGACAGCAGCGAACCGATGAGCAGGGTCAGCGTGCTCAGCGCTGGCGCGGCGCTATTCGGCCGCTCCGGCGCACAGTAGGAAGACATGACAGTGGAAGGCTTGCTTTGACGACGGGAATTGCGCTTGGCCATGATCGGGGTTCTCTGTGAATCTTAATATTGGGCGGCGATGCTGAAGAAAATGCGCGGGTGCTTGTCGCCTTTGGTATAGACGGCGGGGCTGACGGGTTTGGCGATTTCCAGGGTGGCGAACAGATGCTTGGCCAGATTGGCCCGCATGCCCCCTCCGAACGAGGACAGCGAGCTGCGCGATATCTCGGCGGAGGCGCTGCGCGACCAGATCCGGCCGCCATCGACGAAGCCATAGAAATGGCTTCCGTATGGCAGTATTTTCGGCAGCGAAGGCGCATAGCGCAGTTCCAGCGAGGCCGCTATGCCGTTGTCGGCGGACATCTCGCCGTAGTCGTAGCCGCGCCCGAAATTGCCCCCGCCCAGCGAAAATTCTTCGCTGGCCAGCAGGGGATTGGCGCTGTACTGGCCGGCAAGCGAGGCCACCAGGCTGACCTTTTCGCTGATCTGCTGCAGCCGGGTAAGCTCGGCCGTAAATTTGAGGAAATCGCTGCGGCCATTGACCCTGGAGGCATATTCCGAGCCGTTGCTGCTGGCTCCCAGGGCATTCAGGCCCTTGTGCACGGTGCCTCTCAGGGCCGTGATGCCGTTCCAACTGTCGCTGCGGTCATAGCTCAGGCCGAAACGCAATACCCGCAGCCGGTCGCGGGTGAAGGCGGTCTGGATGATGTCGGTGCTTACGTCGCGGGCTTCGAACTGCCCCACCGCGCGCAGGTTCTCCAGGCGCGAACGTATCAGGGGGTAGGTCAGCGTGGCGGTGTAGGCCGTCACATCGCTGTCGACATCGAGGTCCCGCAATTCCCGGCCGGGCACGCTGTTGGCGTAGGCCATGCCCAGGCCCAGAGTCATGCCGCTGTCGCTGACCAGCATGTCATAGTTGGCGCTGGCGGTCTTGCTGCGGCTGAATGGCGTGCTGCCGCGGCCGGTCAGCGTCAGGCGGTCCGCATGCGCTCCCAGCGAATTGACGGATACCGTGGCCAATAGTTCGTGGGAGCCGAGGTAGGGCGAGTTGCGGTTGTCGAAACCCAGCGACGCGTCTATGGCCTTGCGCTGGCTGCGGACCACCAGGACCGATCCGCCGGTCTCCTTGGGCGACGGTTCGAGCGAAGCCCGCACGGTAAGCCCGGGCAGATCGTTGGCCAGCAGCAGTTGGCGCTCGATCTGGCTCACGCTGACGGGACGCATGCCGCGCAGGCGGCTGACCAGCTTCTCCACGGCCTGGCGCGCCGGACCGATATCGCCGTCGTAGACCACTTCGGAGATATACCCTTCGATCACGATGATGCGGAAGCGCCCGCCCTCTATCGTCTGCTCAGGCACGATGATGCGCGTGGTCACATAGCCTTCGCCGCGATAGCGCAGTTCGATATCGTTGGCGATTTTGAAGGCGTCCGCCACCGTGATCGTCTTGCCCAGCAAACTATCATACAGCGGGCGCAGGTCCTCGGGCGTATAGCGCGTGGCCCCTTCGATGTCCACCGCCGTCAGCGTGAAGTCGAGCTTGTCCGCGCCGGCCGGCGCCTGGGTGGCCGTGCCCGAGGGCACCGTCACTTCGGGTGTCGCCGGCGAACTTTGCGGCATGACGGGCCGTGGCGCCGCGCGCCCGGGTTCGGCCCCCGACGGCAGCTGCGCCGGCAGCGTCTGCGCGCTCAGCGCCGGCATTGCCAGGGCCAGCGCCACGGCGAGCGCGGCGCGCAGCTTGCGCAAAGCGGGCAGGGGAATTGGCAGGGCGCAAAACGCCGCAGGTTCGGAACGCGTGGGAATGCTTGTATGAGACATGAAATTTATTGGTTTGAAGCAAATAGACGGGCGGAAGATCGCTATTTGAAAGGGTCTGTTACCCAAACGCAATAAGAATATTCAGACGTTACATTTCTCTTCCTCGGGCCGAAATTGTTACCATCAATTTTCGCGGACCGCGCCAGAGGGAAAAAATGCACTATTCCCGGAGAGGACCGCATGGCAAGGCTTTTGGGAAGTTTGAGGCATTGTGGTATGGACACCACGCTGGCGGCATTCCAGGCATGTATCCGGCCGCCGGCCGGCGCCAGGATTACGCTAAATGGCCGGTTTTCCGCCGCCTGGCATGAGGCGCCCGGCACAGATTGTTACAGCGGCCGGCCGGGGCCTGTTTTAGCCGGCGGCGGGCAGGGCGCTGGCGGTAATCCGCATGATGGCATCGACCTGGGCGGCGATGGCGGCCGGCGCCTGCACGCTGCCGGCCAGCACCGCCGAGATCCACTCTGCCGTGGCGCCGGCATCATGGGTTTCCGGCAGTGGCGGGGCTGCGCGCGGGCCTTTGTCCGCGGCGGGAATCAGCACCTCGCTGCCCGCCTCATGCAGCCATAGCGCTTCGCGCGGCAGCGCCGCGTCGGCCACGGCCTCGCCTTCCGTGCCGCGGCCGAGCAGCACGCCGGCCGGGCCGGCCGCGCCGGGCAGCGCGAAGCACTCGGCCAGTGTGTCCCGATAGGCGGCATGGGTGTAGTTGACCAGCCGCAGCGCGGGCTGGCCAAAAGGCTGCAGCATCTTGGCCAGTGTGTGAGCCGAATTTCGCACGCCCAGCGCGGCGCGCAGCGACAGCTGTCGTGCCAGCGCGGGCGCCAGGGTATCGATGGCGGCGAAAGCCAGCCGGCCTTCAGCCAGCGCCCGTTCGATGCCGGCGGCGTCGCGCGCCGGCTCCATGCCCATCCGGGCCAGTATTTCCGCCGTGGTCACGCGCCCCGGGTCGGCCAGCACGCCGTGGATCAGCACGGGAACGCCTTGCCGCGCCAGCAGCATCGCCAGCAGCGGCACCAGGTTGGGCCGCCGGCGCGCGCCGTTATAGCTGGGTATCAGCACCGGCGTCGGCCCAGGGCAGCGCAGCGGGCTGATGGTGGCGTGGACGGCGTCGAGCATGCCGGCCAGTTCCTGCGCGCTCTCGCCTTTGACCCGGTAGGCCAGCAGCACCGCGCCCAGTTCCAGGTCGCTGACGCGGCCCGCCAGGATGGCGCCATAGAGTGTTTGCGCCTCCTCGCGGCTCAGGCTGCGCGCGCCGCGCGCCCCCCGGCCGATTTCGCGGATATAGGCGGCGCAGGGGAAGGGATCAGAAGGGTTTTGCATGGTGGACAATGGCCAGGAAAGGCGCGCGCGGACAGGCGCGAACTCGCTACAGTATAGAACGCGAGGGCCGGCATTTCCGCAGCAGGCCGCAGCAGGCCGCCGCCGGTGTCAGGCGGGCGCCAGGGGGGGCGCCGCCAGCACGCTGGGCAGCGCGTGGGGCAGCGCTTGCGGCCAGTCCCGGCTGTAATGCAGGCCGCGGCTTTCATGGCGCGCGCAGGCGCTCGCCACGATCAAGGCCGCCACATCCACCAGGTTGCGCAGTTCCAGCAGGTCGCGGCTCGGCGCGGCGTTCGCATAATAGGCATGGAGCTCCTCGCGCAGCAGCGCAATGCGCCGCTGCGCCCGCGCCAGCCGCCTGTCGGTGCGCACGATGCCCGCATAGTTCCACATCAGGCGGCCCAGTTCATCGCGATAGTGCGCCAGCGCGGCCTGTTCATCGGGGTCCGGAATGGCGGCCCGCCCGCCGCCCGCCCGCGGCGCATGGGCCGGGAGGCGGGGGCGCGGGTCTTCGCGCTCGATATCGCGCTCGATCGCCTGCGCGGCGGCCCGGCCCATCACCACGCACTCCAGCAAGGAGTTGCTGGCCAGGCGGTTCGCGCCGTGCAAGCCGGTGCAGGCCGTTTCGCCCACCGCGTACAGCCCTGCCATATCGCTGCGCCCGGCCAGGTCCGTGAGCACGCCGCCGCAGGTGTAATGCGCCGCCGGCACGACGGGAATCGGGGACTTGGAGATATCGATGCCGAACTCGAGGCAGGTTGCGAATATGGCCGGAAAGTGCTCGCGCAGGAATGCTTCGGGCTGGTGGCTGATGTCCAGATGGACGTATTCCAGGCCGCGCGTCTTGATCTCGAAATCGATGGCGCGGGCCACCACATCGCGCGGCGCCAGTTCGGCGCGCGGGTCGTGGGCGGGCATGAAGCGGGTGCCGTCGGGCAGGCGCAGCACGCCGCCTTCGCCGCGCACGGCCTCCGAAATCAGGAAGGAGCGGGCGGCGGGGTGGTAGAGGCTGGTCGGATGGAACTGGATGAATTCCATATTGGATACGCGGCAGCCCGCGCGCCACGCCATCGCGATACCGTCGCCGGTCGCGCTGGCCGGATTGGTCGTGTGAAGATAGACCTGGCCGGCGCCGCCGGTGGCGAGCACCGTCTGCGTTGCGCGCAGAGCAAGCTTGCGGCCGCTGGCCAGATCCAGCGCATGCAGGCCCAGGCAGCGCGCGCCCGGCGGGTTCCCCGTCGTTATCAGGTCTATGGCCTGGTGGTGCTCGAAAAGGCTGATGTTGGGCCGCTGGCGCAGGCGCTCGCCGAGCGTGGCCATCACCGCGTGTCCTGTGGTGTCCGCCGCATGCGCGATGCGGCGGCGGCGATGCCCGCCTTCGCGCGCCAGATGCAGGCCCATATCGGCGGCCGCGTCCGGCGTGAAGCCGACGCCGGCGTCCATCAGCCACTCGATGGCGGCGCGCCCGTTTTCCACAATGAAGCGCGTGGCCGCGGCGTCGCACAGGCCGCCGCCGGCCATCAGGGTGTCATCGACGTGGTCATCGATGCTGTCGCTCTTGTCCAGCACCGCGGCGATGCCGCCCTGCGCCCGGTCGCTCGCGCCGCCGGTCAGGCCGGTCTTGGCGATGAGCGCGACGCGGCGGCCTGGCGCGAGTTCGAGCGCAACGCTCAATCCCGCCAGGCCGCCGCCCACGATGATCACGTCGAAATGCATGGTGTTCTTCACTTGCTGTCCTTGCGTGCGCCGTGCCGCGCACGGTTGCGGAAATGCCGCGTCAGGCGGGGCCTATATTGGCGAAAAGGGCGGTGTCGCGCGCCAGGTCGCCGCTGGCGCGCACGCCCCGGCTGAGGTGGGCGGCAAAGTCGAGCATGCGGTCGATCGGCACCTTGGCGCGGGCGCCCAGGGCCGGATCCAGGAGGATTTCGCCGCGGCCGCGCTCCAGGGCGTCGGCCAGGTTGGCCAGACTGTTCATGGCCATCCACGGGCAGTGCGCGCAGCTCTTGCAGGTCGCGCTGTTTCCCGCGGTGGGCGCGGCGATGAAGGTCTTGCCCGGCGCGCGCAAGCGCAGCTTGTGCAGTATGCCCTGGTCGGTCGCCACGATGAAGTGCGAGGCGTCGAGCTTTTGCGCGGCCTCGATCAGTTGCGTGGTCGAGCCGACGACGTCGGCCTGCGCCACGACGGCCATTGGCGACTCGGGATGCACCAGCACTTTCGCCTGGGGATATTGCCCGCGCAGCAGTTCGAGCTCTATGCCCTTGAATTCATCGTGAACCAGGCAGGAACCCTGCCACAGCAACATGTCGGCGCCGGTTTGCCGCTGGATATAGGCGCCCAGATGCCGATCGGGCGCCCACAGGATTTTCTCGCCGCGGGCGTGCAGGTGCGCCACGATGTCCAGCCCGATCGACGAGGTTACCGTCCAGTCCGCGCGCGCCTTTACCGCGGCGCTGGTATTGGCGTAGACCACCACGCTGCGGTCGGGGTGCGCATCGCAGAACGCCGCGAATGCCTCGGCCGGGCAGCCCAGGTCCAGCGAACAGGTCGCTTCCAGGTCCGGCATCAGGACGCGCTTGCCGGGGCTCAGGATCTTGGCGGTCTCGCCCATGAAGCGCACGCCGGCGACCACCAGGGTATGCGCCGGGTTGTCCCTGCCGAAGCGCGCCATCTCCAGCGAATCAGCCACGCAGCCGCCGGTCTCGTCGGCAAGCTCCTGAAGCTCCGCGTCGACATAGTAGTGCGCGACCAGCACGGCGTTTTCGCGCGCCAGCAGGCCGCGTATCCGGGCTTTGAGCGCTTCCCTTTGCGCGCCGGGCAGATCCTCGGGCACGCGCGCCCAGGCCCGGCCGACTGCGCAAGTATTGCCCGTGGCGCCCGGGGAGGCTGCCGGCAGGTCGAATTCTATGTTCCTGATATTGGCCTGGCTCATGATCTTGTCCGCAAGTGGGGGGAAGGCCGCAAGCCGGCCACATAATGCTCCATATGAGCATTATGTGGCCAAAAACGGGCTCGCGCCACTTATGCTAATTCGGAGCATAACTAAAGTCAAGCCGATATCGATGGCGGCGCCTGGCTTGTGGCCGCCGCGCCGGCGGGAGTCAGTCGCCCAGGTCCGCCAGGAACCTGTCGCGCCAGCTGGACAGGTCGTTTTTTCTCAATATTTCCATCAAATGCTCGTAGCGCGATTTTCTTTCGTCCAGCGCCATGCTCAGCGCGCGGTCCAGCGCGTCGGCCATGCCTTGCACGTCATAGGGGTTGACCATGAGGGCGCCGTCGCGCATTTCGGCCGCCGCGCCGGCGAACTCGGACAATACCAGCACCCCCGGATCGTGGGCCGGCTGCGAGGCGATGTATTCCTTGGCGACAAGATTCATGCCGTCGCGCAGCGGTGTTACCAGCCCCACCTGCGACACACGGAAGAAAGACATCAACAAGGCCCGCTCGTAGGATCGGTTCATGTAGCGGATCGGCGTCCAGGACAGTTCGGTCCACTTGCCATTGATGCGCCCGGCGGTGCTCTCGAGCTGGCGCCGTATCTGGCGGTATCCCTGGACATCCTGGCGCGATGGCGGGGCTATTTGAACAAAGGTCACTTTGCCGCGGTGGCGGGGGGCGGTTTCCAGCAGCCTTTCGAAGGCGTTGAATCGTTCGACCAGCCCTTTGCTGTAGTCCAGGCGGTCCACGCTGACGATGAGCTTGCGGTGCTGCAGCCCCGATTTCAGCGCATCCAGCGGCTTGGAGCGGCGGGACTGCTTGGACAAGGCCCTGATCTGGTCGGGATGGATGCCTATCGGATAAGCGCCCACTTTGATGCTGCGGTCGCCTATCTTGACTTCATTGCCGCTGACGGCGGCGCCGAGATAGCGTGTCGCGTAGTCCACAAAGGCCTGGACATCGGTCTGCGTCTGGAAGCCGAGCAGGTCGTAGGCGCACATGGCCTCGACCAGCGCCCGGTGCGGCGGAATGGTGGTGAGCACCGAAGGGCTGGGGAAGGGGATGTGCAGGAAAAAGCCTATCCTGTTGCGGATGCCGAGGTCCCGGCAGGCTTTGCCCAGCGGGATCAAGTGGTAGTCATGGACCCAGATGCGGTCGTCATCCCGCAAGGACGACGCCAGTATCTGAGCGAAATGCCGGTTCACCTTGAGGTAGCCGGCATAGTCGTCGCCGGTATAGCGGCTCAGGTCGATGCGGTAATGGAACGTGGGCCACAGCAGGCCGTTGGAAAAGCCGCGGTAATAGTGGTCGTAGTCGCGCTGCGTCAGCGCCACCGTGCAGAAATCAATGTTCTTGTCGCTCTCGGTAACCGGCTGTTGCGTCGGTTCGGGCTCGATGTTGCCGTTCCACCCCAGCCATATGCCCCCGGTTTCGCGCAAGGCATCCAGGACGCCGACCACCAGCCCGCCCGCGGAGCTTTTGCCTTCGGTGATCGGAGCGACGCGATTGGATACAACGATCAGTCTGCTCATTTTCTGTCCTTTATGGTGTCGGCGGCCGCCGCCGCGGCGTGGGTCTGGAAGAGGGAGCCCAGCCATGCGCTGAGCGCCGGCGGATCGTCCAGCCGCCAAAGGGCCTGGGTCGGGCCCGCGCCTATCTTGACGCTGATGCCGTTCATGGCATTGATGATGCGGAATGCCGATTCATCGGTAAGGTCGTCTCCGGCGAAGACCGGGGTGCGCCCCTGAAAAGGCGCAATGCGCATGAAGCGTTCCACCGCCGCGCCTTTGCTGGCGCCGCGCGGTTTTATCTCCACCACCATCTTGCCTTCCTGGACTTCGAAGTGGGCGCCATGCCCGGCCAGCGCGCTGGCCGCGAGCTGGCGTATTTCGGCTTCGTGGCGGGGCGCATTGCGGTAATGAAGCGCGACGGACAGCGCCTTGCGCTCCACTATCGCGCCGGGCAGCCGGCCCGCCACGCTTTCGATGCGGGCGATGATTTCGGCCAGTTCGTCCGGCGGGACCTCGATGGATTCGGTCCGGCCCGCGGGCCCCTTGATCTGCGCGCCATGCAATGCCGCGTAAGGCAATGACAGCGGCGCCTGAAGGCGGTCGATATCGGCCGCGTCCCGTCCCGACACGATGGCGACGGAACCGGCGCAGGCGACATACAGCCGCTCGAGCAGAGACAGCGTCGCGTCCGGTATTCTGGCCTGGTCCGGCGTAGGAACGATGGGCGCCAGCGTTCCATCCAGGTCGAGGAAGAATGCCAGTTCATGGAAGGCGCGCCGCGGCAGGGAGCTTGCCGTCAGCAGGCGCGCATCGGGCGGCGCCGCCCGGGCCGCGTGGTCTTCGTTCAAGTCTGCCGTCATAGGTCGGACCTCCTCGAGAGCATTCTCGTTGTGCCTGGATGCACTATACCCCTTGCGCCCGCCGGCGCCGATGCCTATATCGCGCGCGGCGGGTAACTAGATGAAGCCGGCGACCCGGTGCGGCACATAGGGTTCTTCGAGCGCGGCGATTTCTTCGCCGCTCAATTCGAATGAAAGCGCGTTGACGGCGTCGGCAAGATGCGCCGGCTTGGAGGCGCCGATGATGGGGGCGGAGACGCCGCGTATTTGCCGCAGCCACGCCAGCGCCACTTGCGCGCGCGGCACGCCGCGCGCGGCGGCGACCTGGCCGACGCGATCGATAACGCTGCGATCCGAATCGGCCGAGCGCGCATACAGCTTGCTGCCGAAGTCGTCGGTTTCCACGCGCGCCGTTGTCTCGTCGGCGGCGCGCGTAAGGCGGCCGCGCGCCAGCGGGCTCCACGGGATCACGGCGATGCCCTGGTCTATGCACAAGGGCAGCATTTCGCGCTCTTCCTCGCGGTACAGCAGATTCAGGTGGTTCTGCATGCTGATGAATTCAGTCCAGCCATGCTGGCGCGAGGTGTAGAGCGCCTTGGAGAATTGCCAGGCATACATGGACGAGGCGCCGATATACCGCGCCTTGCCCGCCTTGACCACGTCATGCAGGGCCTCCAGGGTTTCCTCGATGGGCGTGCGGTAGTCCCAGCGGTGTATCTGGTAAAGATCGACATAGTCCGTGCCCAGGCGCCGGAGGCTGGCGTCGATTTCCGCGAAGATGGCCTTGCGCGATAGCCCGGCGCCATTCGGGCCCGGGCGCATGCGGTTGAAGACCTTGGTCGCGAGCACGATTTCTTCGCGCCGCGCGAAGTCTCTTATTGCGCGGCCGACGATTTCCTCGGAGGTGCCATCCGAATAGACGTTGGCGGTATCGAAAAAATTGATGCCCAGTTCAAGCGCCTGGCGGATAAGGGGCCGGCTTTTTTCCTCGTCCAGCGTCCAGCTGTGGCTGCCACGATCCGGCGCGCCGTAAGTCATGCAGCCAAGGCAGAGCTGGGATACTTCCAGACCGGTGGCTCCGAGCTTCATATATTCGATCGTCATCAAAGGCTCCCGACAAGTTGAGTATGGCAACGGTTCCGGCGCGGGGCCGGTCACGGCTATTGTAAAGGTCCGCTATCCGCGGCGTCTTGCATTCATGGATATTAATGTCTAAAGTTTCATCTGGCGCCTGATGGAGGTTCACGTGGACATCTATGCAATGCTATCGGCCCAGATGGAGGCAATGAAACTGCCGCTGTACGCGGTAACGCTGACTGCCGTGGACCGGCGCGACACGCCGCTGCTGTTGATGATGCACTGGCATGGCTTTCGCCGCGCAACACCGCTGCGCATCCCCGGCGTGGATATACCCCGGCGGCCTGTGCCGGGCTCGGCCACACAGATCGACGCGCATTGGGATTCATTCGATGCCCTGGACCGGGCGCTTCTGGATGCGGCCTGGCGGCTTGGCGCCTGGGATCTGGAACGCCTCGAGCGCAGGGCCTGGTGGCGCATTGGCGCGCCCGCAAGCGAGGCGCTCGCGGGGCGCCGGGCCTTCGGCGACTATGCCGATGCCGCCGACGCGCGGGAACACGTAGTGGCTCAAGCGCCCGACCGCGCGGACTTGATGGAACTGGCGGCCCGCAAAGGCTACTTGCGCTGGCTCTTCAGGCCGCGCAAGGGAGGGCTTTGGTCGGCAATCGATGACCCCGACGATACGGTCGACGAGGCCGGCGGGCGCACGCCGCCGTGTCCGGTTCCGTCCCGCCCCCGCGCGGGCGCCAAGCGCACCGTATACCGCCTGGGCCATATCGCCGGCATCATCCTGCCCGACGGCCGGCGCGTGAAAAACAATGATACAAATTAATGGCCAACCGGCCTCTTGAAATCGGCTTTTCCAGCCCATAAATTTTTCGACGCCAGCGTATCCGCTGGAGAAGGCGGCCGCTTTGCCCTTGTGTTTTTGCAAGGCGGCCGGGTTCCCTTTGGTTATCTGTTATCGATTAGGAGATTGAACATGAAAATTCGTCCCCTTCACGACCGGGTTATCGTCAAGCGCATCGAGCAGCAGCGCAAGACGGCCTCGGGTATCGTGATCCCCGACTCGGCAGCCGAAAAACCGGAGCAGGGCGAAGTCATTGCCGTGGGCAGCGGCAAGCCGCTGCAGGACGGCACACTGCGCGAACTGCAGTTGAAAGTCGGCGACCATGTCCTTTTCAGCAAGTATGGCGGGCAGACCGTGAAGGTTGATGGCGAAGAACTGCTGGTTCTTCGCGAGGAAGATGTCATGGGTGTTCTGGAGGACGGCCATGGCGAACTGAAGAAAGTGGCCTGATCCGCTGAGCGTATATCTTCGGGAGTAGAAACATGAGTGCAAAAGACGTCAAATTCCACGACAGCGCCCGCCATCGCATCGTCACGGGCGTCAACATACTGGCCGATGCGGTGAAGGTCACGCTCGGCCCCAAGGGCCGCAATGTGCTGCTGGAGCGCAGCTTCGGGGCTCCGGCCATCACCAAGGACGGTGTGACGGTAGCCAAGGAAATCGAACTCAAGGACAAGTTCGAAAACATGGGCGCCCAGATCGTCAAGCAAGTCGCCTCCAAAACCGCCGATGTGGCCGGAGACGGCACCACGACGGCGACAGTGCTGGCCCAATCCATCGTTCAGGAAGGCATGAAGCATGTCGCCTCCGGCATGAACCCGATGGACCTGAAGCGCGGCATCGACCAGGCGGTATCGGCCGTGCTCGAGGAATTGCGCAAGCAGTCCAAGCCGATATCGACCAGCAGGGAGATCGCCCAAGTGGCGGCGCTGTCGGCGAATGCCGACGAGGCGATAGGCAAGATCATCGCCGATGCCATGGACAAGGTCGGCAAGGAAGGGGTGATTACCGTCGAGGACGGCAAATCCCTGGATAACGAGCTTGACGTGGTCGAGGGCATGCAGTTCGACCGCGGGTACCTGAGTCCATACTTCATCAACGATCCGGAAAAGCAGGTCGCCTATCTCGACGGTCCCCTGGTGCTGCTGCACGACAAGAAGATCTCCAACATCCGGGATCTCCTGCCCGTGCTCGAGTCCGCGGCCAAGGCGGGCAAGCCCTTGCTGATCGTTGCCGAGGACGTGGAGGGCGAGGCGCTGGCCACGCTGGTCGTGAACTCGATGCGCGGTGTGCTGAAGGTCGCGGCGGTAAAGGCGCCGGGCTTTGGCGACCGGCGCAAGACCATGCTCGAGGACATCGCCATCCTGACCGGCGCGACGGTGATTTCCGATGAAACCGGCAAGCAGCTTGAAAACGCCACCCTGGAAGATCTCGGCGGCGCCAAGCGCATCGAGGTCCAGAAGGAAAACACCATCATCATCGATGGCGCCGGCGACCAGGCGCGCATCGATGCCCGGGTGAAGTCCATCCAGGTTCAGATCGACCAGGCCACCAGCGACTATGACCGCGAAAAGCTGCAGGAGCGCGTCGCCAAGCTGGCCGGCGGCGTTGCGGTGATCAAGGTGGGCGCCGCGACCGAGGTCGAGATGAAGGAAAAGAAAGACCGAGTCGACGACGCCTTGCACGCCACGCGCGCGGCCGTCGAAGAGGGTATTGTGGCTGGCGGCGGCGTAGCCCTGTTGCGGGCCCGCGCGGCCCTGGCGGCGCTCAAGGGCATCAATGCCGACCAGGACGCCGGCATCCGCATCGCCCTGCGGGCGCTGGAAGCGCCGCTGCGGGCGATCGTCGACAACGCCGGCGGCGAAGCATCGGTCGTCCTGGCGAAAGTGCTTGAAGGCAAGGGCAACTTTGGCTACAACGCCGCGACAGGCGAGTATGGCGATCTGGTGGAGCTGGGCGTTGTCGATCCCACCAAGGTGACGCGCACGGCGCTGCAGAACGCGGCCTCCATCGCCGGCCTGATTCTGACCACCGATGCCACCGTGGCCGAGGCTCCGAAGGAAGAAAAGGCGGCGGCCGCGCCGGCTCCGGAAATGGACTTCTGATGAGCTGCGCCGCCTGACGGCCTGGAGCCGGGGCCCGGCCTATGCGCCGGGCCCCGCTGCTTCCTGAACCTGGTATTTCGCCGCTCCCGCTGCCGGCGGGCCGGCGATCTGCCACAGTCGTGACGCAGATCAATACCGAAGAGGCCATCCACCCCCACAGGGCAGCGCGGCCGCGTAAAATACGCCGTGCCAAGTCCGATAGGCTTTGGGGGAGATTTTGCCATGACTCATGCAGGCGCGGCGGGCGCCGGGTTCACGAGCGCGGGCATTTGCGGCGCGCAACAGCCGGTGGGCGCCCATGCCGCGCGCGTGCGCCAGTGGATGCAAGGCGCGCGCGATCCCGAATCGCCCGATGCGGCCCTGTTCGCCCAGCTCATCGCGCCCCGCTGCGAGCGCGGCGAACTCGGCCTGCTGGGCCTGTCCCCAGCCCAGGTGGATGCGCTGCTGGGGCGGCACTATTTCACGCAGGATGCCGCGGCGTTCGGCATGCCGGCATTCTCGGTCGTGCTGAGAACGCGTCAACGCAAAGATTTCGTGACCGCATTGTGTGCATTGCTGCTGCGGTATGCCAGCCCGGCGGTCAATCCCGATGACGCCCGCTGCATGGCATTGATTATCGCCAATGCATGCCTGCGCCCGGACCATCTGTGGCGCGATCTCGGGCTGGCGGGCCGCGAGGACGTGACCCAGCTGCTGGAGCGCTATTTCCCAGAACTCGTGGCGCGCAATACCGCGTACTGGCGCTGGAAGAAGTTCCTCGCCTACGAACTGGCTCTGTCCACCGGCGCCACGCCGGGTCCCGCCCCCGGCTGTCCTGGCTGCGAAGACTACGCGCATTGTTTTCCCTGTGAGCGGTAAAAGTCGAAGCCCCCGGCATGCTGCCTGAGGGCGGCGCGGAATGACTTCGGGTAGCGAGCTGGCGTGGCAGCGGGTAAAATTTCCCCGGGCGGATCGCCATGGCAGCGCTGCCATGGTCAAAACGAGAATTATTATTATTCTATCAATTCCACCCCCTAACCGTACATGGGCTTTCAACCCTCTACTATATAGTGATAAGCTATATGCATATCTCTCCCTGGCGCGCGGGGTTAACAATTAAAATTGAGTGATACTCACTCCACTGATGACGATGCTTAAACAAGATATTCGCGAAGAGCTGTTGAGTTTGAACATGAGGGCTACGGTGCCTCGTGTCGCGATCCTGGAGATCTTCCGTGACGAGCAGCGCCGCAAGACCGACAAAGCCAAGCTTTCCGGCGAGCGGCCGCAGGCCGTTCACTTCAGCACTGACGAAATGTTCAAGTTGCTGATAGGACGGAAAATCGACGTCGGCCTTGCCACGGTCTACCGTGTGATGCAGCAATTTGAAGAAGCGGGGGTGCTGTCCAGCAGCCGGTTCGATGCGGAGAGGGTTACGTATGAACTCAATGAAGGGCGTCCGCATGACCATATCGTCTGCTCGGTGTGCGGCCGGGTGGACGAGTTCTACGACAAGGCCATGATTGCGCGGCAGAAGGCGGTGGCGGACGATTTAGGCTACATGCTGCAAAACCATCAATTGGCGCTCTACGGCATCTGTTCAGTGTGTCAAAGCAAGATGGGAGCGGCAACAGTCAAAGGCAAGACCGTCAAGGCGCCGGGCGGGCGGCCGACTTAACGAGGTAAAAATGCGCGGACCCATTGCGCGCTGCGCATTGCTTCTCATTGATGTGCAGCAAGGTTTCAAGATCATGGAGCAGGAGGGCCGCAGCCGGAACAATGCGAGCGCCGAGGCGCACATCGCGCGGCTGCTGGCGGCCTTTCGCGGCGTCGGCGCCCGCGTCATTCATGTGCGGCACGCCTCGCTCGAGCCCGCTTCCCTCTTCAGGCAAGGCCAGCCTGGATTCGAAGCGCAGGATTTCGCCCGCGAGCGGGCAGGCGAACCCGTGCTGCTCAAAACGGTGAATTCGGCGTTTATCGGTACCGGTCTGGAAGAGCGCCTGCGCACCGGCGGCATCGATAGCTTGGTCGTGGCCGGCGCCACGACCAACCATTGTGTGGAGACCACCCTGCGGATGGCCGCAAACCTCGGATTCAACGCCCAGTTGGTCAGCGACGCCAGCTGGACGTTCGACCTTGTCGGTGTGCACGGCGAGTCCTATCCCGCCGAGCTGGTTCATGCGTTAAGCCTTGCGAACGTGCATGGCGAGTTCGGCGAGGTCGTGACCACCGCGCAGGTGCTGGCCGCCCTGGCTGTGGCCCAAGACGCGTAATGCAGTCCAGCCGCGCCATGGGCGGGCGCGTGGCTTATGGTGCAGCGCGAGGCGATGCGATCAAGGATGTGGACCGTTAGGGGCTATCGGGCGGCAACGCCCAGCCGCCGCCCAGCGCCTTGCACAACCCGACGCTGGCTTGCAGCCGGGACTGTCTCAACTGTGCGTGCAGATCCATCGACGCGTACAGTGTGCGCTGCGCATCGAGCACGGTCAGAAATGTCTCCGCGCCGGCTTTGTAGCGTGCCTGCGCCAGGGTGAAGGCAGTGCGCGCCTGGGAAAGTTCCTGCTGCTGCGCCTCGGCCTGGCGATCCAGGCCCTCAATGGCGTTCAGCGCGCGTTCGACATCGCCGAAGGCGGACACAATGGTGGATCGATATTGGGCGAGCAGTTCCTCGCGCTGTGCCACCGTCAGGTCGCGGCCCGCGGCGAGCCGACCCGCGTTGAAGATGGGCGCGGTCAGCGCCGCCGCGACGCTATAAAGCGGGTTATCAAGGAGGGTGATCAGATGATCGCTGCCGTAACCCACGCCCGCGGTGAGATTCAGGGCGGGCAGCATCGCTGCGCGCGCGGCCAGGATGTTGGCATCGGCTACGGCCAGGTCGGCCTCGGCGCGCGCGATATCGGGGCGGCGATGCAATAGCGCCGAGGGAAGGCCGGCGCGGATCGAGGGCGCCTTCAGGGATTCCAGCGAGGCGGTGTCCAGGGCGAGGTCGCCCACGTGGCGCCCCAGCAGTACGGAGAGCGAATTTTCGCTGTCGCCGATCTGCTGATCGACCGCGGCGATGCTGCGATCCTGGGCAGCAAGCAGTCCGCGTTGCTGCGCCTGCTCGAGCGGCGTGGCCGCGCCGGCGCGAACCTGGGATTCGACCAGCTTAAGCACCTGGGCGGCATTGTCCCGGTTCAGATGCGCGATCGCCAGTCGCTGGCGCAACCCCACTGTCTGCAGCCATAGCCGCGCCGCGCCCGCGCTGATGGTCAGGCGAACCGTATCCCGATCATAGTCGGTCGCGCGAAGAGTGGCCAGGGCGCTGTCGCGCACGGCGCGGTTGCCGCCCCAGAAGTCGATTTCGTAGCTTGCAGTAAAACCGGCGGACAACGCCGTTCCGGTAACCGCCGCATGGCCGCCCAGTTGTCCCTGGCGGCTGGCTGACAGGGCAGCGTCCACCTCAGGCAACAGTGGGGCCCCGGCGATCCGGGCATAGGCCTGCGCCTGGCGTACCCGCGCGGTGGCCGCCGCCACGTCGTAGCTTTGCGCGACGGCCTGGGTCACGATACGGTCAAGCTCGCGGCTACCGAACTGTGTCCACCAGTGGTCGCTTACCCTATCGCTGCGGGTTGGCGTGCCGGATGCGGCAAAATGCCAGGCGGCGGGTACGGCGGTTTTACGATTGGCGGGGTTTTCGGACAGCGCGCATCCGGCCAGGATGCACAGCGGCATCACCGTGATCGCAAGGGTTAGGCGCCGGGTCGTCATCATTCGCTCGCCAGGGCCACCACCGGATCCAGCCGGGCGGCTTGACGCGCGGGCATGAAGCCAAAGATCAGTCCCGTTGCCAAGGCGCAGGCAAAAGCGCCCAGGATCGCGCGTACCGAGAAGATGATCGCCACGTCCCAGAAGATGAGCGCGGCACCCAGACACAAACCGATAACGACGCCGGCCACGCCGCCGACCAGCGACACCAGGATCGCTTCGGTCAGAAATTGGCGCAGAATGTCGCGCTCGCGCGCACCCGTCGCCATCCGGATGCCGATTTCGCGGGTGCGCTCCTTCACGGTCATCAGCATAATGTTCATGACGCCAATACCCCCGACCACAAGCGAAATGGCCGCGATCAGGCCAAGCATCATCGTCAGCGTCTGCTGTGTGTCTTCCTGCGCCTTGACCGAGGCGGCGCGGTTATAGACCTTGAAGTCCTGGATATGATGCGCCTGGGCAAGCGGCGTGGTAATCAGGCGGGCTGTCTCGTTGACGATGTCCAGATTATCGACGAGCACCGATATCCAGGAAAGATTGGTGGTGCCGAGCACGCGCCGGCTGCCCGTCGAAAAGGGCACCATGATCACATCGTCGTCATCGGATTCGCCCGACGTGGCGCCTTTTTCCTCCAGCTCGCCAATCACCTGGAAGGGCACATTGTTGACCAGGACGTATTGGCCCAGTGGATTCTTCGCGCCGAACAATCGTTCGCTCACGCGTTTGCCCAGCAGAACGACGGTGGCAAGGTTGCGTTCGTCCTCCTTGGTGAAAAAGACGCCTCGTGATGGCTTCCAACTCAACACTTTGGGCGCATCCGTTGTAACCGCCCACAGTGGCGCCGAGGTATCGACGCTTCCGGCGCGCAGCGTGACCTTGCCCTGGACAAACGGCATGGCCACCGTCACATTGGGCACACTCGCCACGATGTCCACATCTGCTTCGGACAGCGTGCCTCCGGGCCCGCGCTCGTTGTCCCCGCCGGGGATGACATACATACGGTTGACGCCGAACGTGGCGAGCTTGGCAATGACTGTTTCTTGAGTGCCCGCGCCGATCGCGAGCATCACGATGACCGAGGCCACACCGATGACGATGCCAAGCAGTGTGAGCATCGTGCGAAAGCGGTTCACCCACATCACCTCCCAGGCCGCACGCACCGCTTCGAGCATGTCGGCCACCGGCGTAGCGGCGTGTGCTACCCCGCGGGCCATGAGGGCCGGAAAGTTGCGTGCGCTGAGCAGTTCATTGGCCGCTTGGGTCCGGGATTGCGGTTCGGCGGATGGGTCCGACGGGGTATCGGCGATGATCTGCCCATCGCGGATTTCAACGATGCGCTGCGCCTGACTGGCGACATCCCGGTCATGGGTGATCAGAATGACGGTATGGCCCGCTTGCGCGAGTTCGCGCAATAACGCCATGACTTCGGCGCCGCTGCGGCTGTCCAGAGCGCCGGTGGGCTCGTCGGCCAGGATGATATGGCCGCCGTTCATCAAGGCGCGCGCGATCGACACGCGTTGCTGCTGTCCCCCCGATAACTGGTGGGGACGGTGCGCCAATCGGTCGCCCAGGCCTAAACGCGACAAGAGCAATTCCGCACGGGATTCGCGCTTTGCCTGAGTGATGCCGGCATAGACGGCCGGCACCTCGACGTTATGCAGCGCGTCGATGGTCCGTATCAGGTGGTAGCCTTGAAATACGAATCCGAACGCTGCTCGGCGCAGCCATGCGAGTTCGTCTGCGGTAAAGCGGGCAATGTCCCGGCCAGCAAAGAGGTACCGCCCGGAACTAGGACGATCCAGACAGCCCAGGATGTGCATCAGCGTCGATTTGCCGGACCCCGAGGCACCGACAAGCGCGACGAACTCGCCGGCATGGATCTTGAGCGACAGGCCTCGGAGTACCTCGACCGCCGGAGCGCCGTCGGCCCCCCCGTAGCTGCGCCGGATATCGCAAAGCTCGATCAAGGGCGGTTCGGTGTTGCGCGCCGGGGCTACCACCTGAATCTCCCGGCGCCAGCGTGCGTCTCATGGATCGCCGTCACGAGGGAATCGCCTTCGCTTAAGCCCGAGAGCACCTGTGCATTCAAGCGGTCATGCACGCCGATCTTGACCTTGCGCTCGATCACCTCTGCGCCGGACAGGATTTTGGCGGCGTAGGTGTCTTGCTTCAGATTCACTGGCTGTAACGACGGCGTCGGGGCCAGTATGGCGTTTTCCGCCGAAGCGACGATGAAAAACACTTGGGCGCTCATTTGCGGCATCAGGGCGCCATCGGCATTGTCGACATCCACGAGCACCGTATATAAGACCACCTTGCCCGACGTCCCGGCCGTGGGTGCGGGAGGCGCAGTATTGGGATCCTGGCCGGCCGGCGTGGGCGGCGCGGGCAAGATCTGGCGTACCGTGCCGGTCCAGCGCCGTGGTCCAGTATCGGTCTGGCCGCTAAGCGTCGTAAAATACACCGGCATGCCCGTTCTGACGCGCTTGATATCGGCTTCGGACACTTCGGTCCACACCGTCATGTGCGACAGATCGGCGATGCGCAGAATCGTCGGGGTTTGATAAGTCGCATTGAGCGTTTGGCCTTCGCGCGCATCGAGCGTGACGACCGTGCCGGCCATCGGTGCGTAGATGCGGGTATAGCCAAGTTGCGCTTGGTCGCCCTTCAGCGTGGACAGAGCAGCGTCAATCTGTGCGCGCAGATTGTCGATGCTCGCCACGGCCACCCGTAACGCGGCGTGTGCCGTCTGAATGTCTTCTTGCCGTGTGGCGCCGTCGACCGCCATTTTGCGCTGACGCTCGTATTGCTGCCAGGCCAGATCGCGGTTCGCCTGCTGTTCGGCCAATTGCGCCTTCAGACCGGCCAGATTGGCCTGGTCGACATCGACCTTGGCTTGCTGGATGGACGGATCAATCTCGACCAGCAGTTGTCCTTTCTGTACATGGTCGCCGGGCTGCACCGCGATGCGACGGATGGCCCCCGAGGCTTGCGCGCCCACGTCGACATAGCTGCGTGGCCGCAAGTTGCCCAGCGCGGTGACGGTAAGCTCAATGTTGCCGCGGCCAATGGTCACCGTGTCGATATGGCGCTCGGTGCGAAAGAACGTCGCCCAGAGGATGATTATGAACGCTGCGAGGACGACTGGAGGCAGTGCGAAGCGACGTATTCTTGATCGAGGCGGCATGCTGGGCGTTTCTTTTTCTTGAGGCTTAGGCGACAGGTTGCGGGGCGGATGCCGTGGCGGTGTCCCGGTTTTCTGCCATCTGGCCATCGCGCAGGGTGACGCGCCGGTCCGCGACATGGAAGTAGCGGTCATCGTGCGAAATGGCGATGACCGTGCGGCCTTGCTGTTTCAGGGCTGGCAGGATCTCGGTGTAAAAGACGCGCCGGAATTCTGGATCCTGATCGGCGGCCCATTCGTCAAATACCAAGAGAGGGCGGCCCTCGACCCAGGTATGGATCAGGGCGAGACGCTTTCGTTGCCCTGTGGACAAATCCGTTGTGGTGAATCGGCCATCCTTGACCGTCACTTTGTTTGCGATTTCCAGGCGTTCGAGATATTTGACGGCTTCATCGGGCAAAACCCCTTCGGGAAGGCTGAGCTCGTCGAAGAGGAAATAGTCCGAGAATATGGTTGCAAAGGACTGCCGATAGCCATCCAAACGGTCGTCGGAAAGTGGAACGCCATTGACCAGGATAGTTCCAGATGCTGGTGCATAGAGGCCCAGCAACAGCTTGATGAGCGTGGTCTTGCCCCCACCGTTTTCGCCTGTGATGAAGAGTATTTCCCCTGCTTGCAGGCACAGGTCTATGGGGCCCAGCACAAACGCATTTCCACCCTCAGGCGCCGGAAAAGCAAATTTCACGGCCCGCAGTTCGATGGTCTTGATAGCCTCGCCTTCGCCGTCACCGGCGTGCTGTTCGTCGAGCGTGAGTCCGGTTTCAGGACTGTTGAAGCGCTGCGAGAGTTCGGCCAGGCGCTTCATGGCGATCTGTGCGCGTGCGAACATCGGGAATTGGCCGATGATCTGGGTCAGCGGCCCCTTTACGTAGAGCAAGACAAGAACGAAGCCCCCAATGGTGGCCTGCTGATCCGATGCCGCATCGCTGTGAAGTACGAGCAAAAGGCCGATCACAAAGAAGAACAGCGCGGAGCCAAACGCGTTGGCGGCGCAAAAGACAACGACTCCTCCCATGAACGCTTCGACGATTCTGCGGGTCGCCGCCTGGATCTTATTTGTGTACATATCGATGCGGCGAGGGCGGTGCATGCGCAGCTCCTTGGCGCCTTCGATGATGGAACGATAGTGCTTTTGCAGTTGATCCTCGGCATCGCGTGTAATCGAGAAGCCGCGCATCCCCTTGGATCGTGCCCAGCCGGTGGCAATCGATCCGAGCGCGACGGCAATCACCGTGACGAGGAACATGATCGGCGACAACCAACACATATAGGCGAAACAACCTAACGTCACGGCCACGGCGATCGCAAAGCCGGAAAATCCGAAGGTGAAATTGCTGATGGTGCTGATGTCTTGATTCAGCGCAGTGAGCATGCGATGGGGCTGATAGCGTTCAATCTCGACGATAGGCGCCCGTAATATCTTGGCGGATAAATCATTGCGCAGGCTGGCGATGATTCTTTGACCGACCAGCGTGTTGCCTATATCGGAGATGATCTCTCCAACCAGCGTAACGACAAATAGTACGACGAAGGTAAGTATCAATTGGTTGGTGATGCCGGTGCTACTGTGCAGGCTATGGTTGATGGTGGCCAATAGTGATGCTGTGGCCAGCCCGCTGGCGGTGCCGGCGAGGGTGGCAAGGGTTGCGACAAGCCAGAACGGGCGTAGCAGGTGCATGACGGTGCGCAGTAATCCCGATGTATGTTCCGACATGTCGTCTGTTCCTATGATTACGGGCGAAACGCCGCGGTGGCGTGGATAGCCGATGAACGGCTAGGTTGCGCGCCTGAGTCCGCGAACGGTGTACTGGGTGGAAATACGGTCGCCAAACACTTCATGGTTTGGCGACCGCCTTCTTGTTCTTGTCATCTAACCCCTTTGATCGGAAGCTGCAGGTCAGTCCGACTGCGATGGGAATCAGCAATGCGATCCAGGCCAGTCCGTGCCAGATGCCGGTACCCAGTAACGCGCTGAGCAGCCCAAATGCCGTGACTAGTGCAAGGATGGCCGGAATGCCCCATATTCGTAGCCGATGCTGTTCAGCATTCATGCGGTCTCCCTGATGCCATCGATCGGTATCGGTGAGGTGGCATTGAGCCGCTGTATCAGCCGATTGACTCGTTCGTCTTGCGCTTTGCGGCGGGCGACCCACAAGTACAGGCCACTACCCAATACCACGAGGGTGATGAGGTCTAGCAAGGTCCAGATGATTTTCAGAGGCAGTCCGCCATAGTCGCCGAAATGCAAGGGCCGCGAGACCTCCAGCGCGCGCAGATACCAGGGCATTTTGATGATGGAAGTGAGCGATCCGGTACGCGCGTCAACGAGCAGCGGGCTGAATAATCGGGAGGTCAGTGGAGTGTTGCCTTTTGCCCAAATGAGATAGTGGTATGCACTGCCGAACCTGCCGCCTGGATAGGACACGCTCAGCACCGTCATAGCCGGCACTGCGCGCTTGGCGGTAATGACAGCCTCTTGAAGCGAAGAAAATTCCTTCGGATTTGGAGGAGGGGCACCTTGCCAGGGCAGCAGCATAGCCTGAACATCGGTTCGTTGCCACAACGCGAATAGCGGGGTCGAAAATTCGTTTAGCGCTCCGGTGAAACCCACCACCAACACCCAGACCAGTGTCACGATGCCGAACAGGTTGTGCAGATCCAGCCATTTCAGGCGCGATGAGCGGCCCTTGCGCACAGTTCCGAACTCCAGTTTTTTCATGAATGGGCCATAGAGCGCCACTCCCGAAACAGCCGCTAGCACGAATAAGATCCCCATTAGCCCCAGGAATAATTGACCGGGCAGGCGGGCAAACAGGTCGATGTGGAGTCGCATCATGAGAGTGAGAAAGTTCATTGACCGTTCGGCAGCCGGCTTGGACTCCTCGAGGATCTGGCCCGTGCGCGAATCGAATTTGATCCAGTGGTTGCTGTCTGGGGTGTCCTCGGATTCCTTCCACGAAGGCGCAAGCCCAATAATTACTTGCGGTTCATCGTCATCCATGAACGCGGAAGTAATGATCTGCTCGGGATATTTCTGTTTCGCGACATCGACTAAGTGATCCAGATCGGCGAGAGGGGCATTTGCGGGCAGTACCGCATAAGGCGGATCGTCATCGAGCCACGTGCTAATCTCATCCGAGAAGATGAGTGGCAGCCCGGTCAGGCAAAGCGTGAGCAAGAAGGCCGTGCAGACCAAACTGGTCCACTTGTGAATGGAATACCAGAGTCTGATACTCTTGGCCATCGACATGTACGCTCTCTCCATAATGTTATAAAACCGACGAGCGAATTTGGATACGCGACGTGCTTGCTAGCAAAAATTTCGGCTATTATAGAACGATTCTCATTATTGAAGTGGACCATGTCTGCCTCCTTTAATCTGGAAGAGATCATGGAAGGCACGGCCCAGGATCGAGCCTGTCGCGTGACCAGCATAGGCTCCGACGAGCTCCCTGCGGCTATCACGCTTTGGCGCATCGACTTGGATCTTCAGGCTGACATCCCCGAAGACATGCTCGGCCGGCTCGATGCAGCAGAGCTGAACCGCGCGGCGCGTTATCAGCAACATGCCGATCGCGTGCGGTTCACCATTACTCGCGTAGTGCTCAAGCACGCGCTCAGCCGCGTCGCGCCAGGGACCGATCCCAGGGAAATCCACTTGGACGCGGACTGTCGCGATAAGCCTCTCTGGAAGGGCCAACCCATCGAATTCAATGTGACCCATTCAGGAAAGCAAGCCTATGTTGCAGTATCCCGATTCGGCCGGGTTGGTGTAGACGTGGAAGAGCAGCGCGCTGATTTCGACTACGAGGAGGTTTGCGCGACTGTGTTTACCGGTAAGGAGCTGCATGCTTTGAGCGAGATACCGCCCAGTCACCGCCGGCGCGGGTTCTACGACTGCTGGGTCCGCAAGGAGGCGGTGCTCAAGGCGACTGGCCTGGGTATTACACAATGCCTACAGGATTTTTCAACGGTGCGTGGCGCATGTGATCGGTGGCGCATCGAGGTATCCGAGTGTGCCGATTCGTCCACCGCTGCCATGCTGCGGTCATTGTCGATCAGTATGCTTGACGCCGGGCCGAAATATTCAGCCGCCATCGCGTTCGATATGCAGCCCAAAGCGTAGGGTCGGCAGGGTAGCACCTTGTCATTGTAGGTGCTTTGCGCGGCCCCGCAGCGCGGATAGCGTCGCCACGGACGTGGTGCCCCCGCATGGAACTTCATGAAAGAATTGTGTTGACAGAACGTTCACGAGTTCGGTACATTTCTCCAATAAATGGAATGATTATCATTTTGCATCATGTAAGTGCTGGATTAAGGCATAGGCGTGCTGGGGCTATTTTGTTTTATTAACTAGGCAAGGAGCGGCGATGAGCTGGGACGACGAGAATGCGACGTTCAAGGTGGTGGTCAACCACGAGGAGCAGTACTCCATATGGCCGGCCTACAAATCGAAAATTCCGGGCGGTTGGCGTGAGGCGGGCAAGGAGGGCACCAAGGCAGAATGTCTGGCCTATATCGAAGAGCACTGGACCGACATGCGTCCGCTGAGCCTTCGAAAGGCGATGGATGGCGATTCTGCGACGACCACGACCGCAGCGTAAAGGCGTCCAGTGGCGGCTCCTCTCAATCTATTGTGCCTGCCGTATGCCGGCGGCAATGCCTCCGTCTACCGGGAGTGGTCAGCCCGAATGCCAGGATGGGTCAATGTCATCCCCCTGCATATGCCGGGCCGGGGCGTGCGGCAGCGGATGGCGCCGGTTCACGAGTGGAAGGCGTTGCTGGACCTGTTGGTCGATGACGTCCGCACGGATCTGGGCCGTCCCTTTGCCATTTTTGGCCATAGCATGGGGGCTCTGATCGGCGTTGAACTGGCGTATGAGTTGCGGGATCGGTATCGAGTGTCTCCGGTCTGGTTCGGCGCTTCGGCGTGCATTGCGCCGTCGCGGCGGGAGCGGGAAGACAAGTGGCTGGATTGCCCCGCGGACGAGCTCTTCGAAGAAATAAAGTCGCTTAACGGGACGGCCGATGAACTGTTGGGAAACCCCGAGTTGATGGCTCTGGTGACCCCCATGCTGCGCGCGGATTTTCATCTGTGCGGCACGCATCACTACCGCAAGCGTTTGCCACTGCAGTGCCCGATGTTGGTACTCGGCGGCACGCGCGACGAAGATGTCGTGAAAGACCGTGACAATCTGCTGGCTTGGTCCGAAGAGACCTCCGGTCCCGTTAGTGTGGAAATGCTTGAAGCTGACCACTTCTTTATCAATACACACCGTAGCTGGGTGATAGACAAGGTTTCTTCGAGCCTGGAGCGCGATTCGCTCCTGCGTCCGATTTCTCGGAGCAACCCGCAAGAAAAGAAGTGTGCGGCCATGTAGCCCATATCAGAAATATTAGTCAGGAGAGCAATCGTGAACCAGTCATCTCTGCCACCGCTTTTTGATTTCTCGCAGCATAAGCCGCGTCGGGACGAAATTTTGGGTCTGATCAAGCAATTTGCGTCGCATGAGGCGTTCCGCAGCGCGGTGGTCGATGAGCTGGAACTCGATGAGGATTTTTATCGCCGACCGCTGCGTCCCGAAGACCTGGCCTTTCTTAAATTCCAAAAGCCGATCTCGGCCGAGACGGTCAGCCGCCTTCCTTCGCTCGCCACCAATCGGTTGCTGCTTAGCATCAATGAGCTTGGCATTGCCCGCTTGCCCAGGCGACAGAACGCGTTGGAGTTCGAACGGTTCGAGAGTTTCTATCGGGACAGCAACCAATTATTGGGTCAACAAATCCGCCCATACCTGGAAAGTTACGGCTTCACCTATTTGGGCAACGAACCGGTCGCGGGCAAGGTGATTCGAGACTATTCCCGCCTTGTTCGAGAAGTGTTCGATGCCGAACAGCGTCATTGGGCCGGCCTGTTCGCGATGTTGACGCGCAACGATTACCTGAACGAAGGGCTGCGTTTGATCCTTATTCAGCAGTGGGCCCTGGCGCCATCCCGTCGCAGCGCACTTGCGCGCGCGGCCGCATCGGGTTATTTCGCTGGTATTGCATCCACAGACTGGCCGACACTTGCGGGCGCGTTGCCATCCGACGCGTTGATGCGCGAGGTGGCGGCCATGTCGGGCGTCGCCAGGCAATCTCATTCGTATTGGCAGTTTTATCTGCCGACCAGTTTGGCCAAGGTTAATCTGCTCTATGCGCTGGGATCACGACCTGATCGGGCGTTCGCGCTGCTGGGCGCCGCGTTTGCGGCCGAGGCCGAATGGCTGGCCTTTGGCGCCGCGCTGCTCGCGGCCTGCCCGCATTTGAAGCAGTTGGAGGCTGTCCCGCCCGCCAACGAAGAATCTCTCTATGCCGATCTGGACCGGCGCCTGCGTCATGCCTTGGCTGTCGTCGAAGATATCCATGGCGGCAACGCGCTGTCCCGGGTAGGCCAGGGTGCAGGCGCCTATGCGAAGCTTGCGGACCGGGCGCGCTGGGACCTGGGTGAGCAATTGCGCTGGCTTTCCGCTATCCCGCGATATTGCGCATGGGCCAGAGTCATCGACCAACGCATCCAGGTGGAGTACCCGAATATCGACCGCGACACGTTCGTGGAGCCGCGCGAGATGTGCTCGACCACGCATGTGCATAGCGACCATCGGCTGGTCGTCATCGAGCGCGGAGATATGGTGTTCTGGGGAAATCTGGGTATGCAACTGAAGATGACGGTGGGCGACATGGTGCTGATTCCGGACGGGCGATTGCACGGCTCTACCGTCGTATCCGAGGAGTGTACGTATCACCAGCCTATCATCCCGGACGCGTGGATCGAAGAATTGTTGGCCGAAACTGCGATTCGTCATCCGGTGCAAGCACATTGATCGAATAAATGAACCTGCCGCAGGCGCGATTTGGCCAGATGCGGGGAGAAACGGAGAGCGGCATGCAACTTGACGGTCCCAATAGTGCTGGCGCGCCAAGCTCATCACCCGATGCTATAGATTGGCGACGGCGCATTATTGTTGGCGGTGTAGTAGGGCCGGAGACAATTCCCGAATGGCTGACTCAGTCCTACGGGATCCTGCGGCGCAACGTCATGGATTCCGCTTATCCATGCTTTTTCGGTACGCAAGCAGAAAGAAAAGGCGAGATGTTTTATTCCTATGTGCGCGGCAAGGATATTTCAGATCTTCCCGAAACCATGTCGACATTTGCCGCGCTATCCGTGCAGCCGGCGTACCAAAAGAACAATATTGCTATTTTTTTCGAGCCCGACCCTGTCCCATTGACTCATCAAGACTACCACGCCCACTTCTGGCAGGCGTTGCAGTATTTGCATGACCATGACGTTGATTCTGCCGTGTTATTCCAGCCGGACCCTTCGGACGGGGCATGGGAATTCACCTACGCATCGGTACAGATGTTCGTCGTTTGTGCATGCCCGTCGTTCCGCGCACGCCATAGCCGGAATCTCGGCCCCGGGATGGTATTGCTGTTTCAGCCGCGTAGCGTATTTATCGATAAAGTGACCAATCGTGTGATTGGCGCCCAAGCGCGCAACGAAGTGCGCCGTCGCCTGAAAGAATGGGATGACATTCCGGCCCATCCCGATCTGGGCTTTTACGGCGAACCGGGCAACCTGGAGTGGAAACAATATTTTCTTCCTGACGACAACACGCCAAACGTTGATAAGTGCCCGTTTCTCGCCCGTCGTGCGGACAGGCTGACTTCTGAGCCGAAAAATGGAATGATATCTATTTCAAACATTGGCAGGAAGGGTCGAGAACCTGGGGCCGATGGCGAGGGTGTGCCACAGGCGGACTTCGACTGCCAGCAGCGCGGGGATCGCACCGAAAGTAGGACGCCGACAGAAGTTGCTTCAATAGGGAATGAAAGCGGAAAGGGTGATGGCGATGAGTGAGGCCGTTGCGCGACCCGACGATGAACTATTGGCCATCTCGCAGGCCTATGTCGCTTTGTCCGACGAGAAGCGGCGCATTTTCCGCAGTCAGGTTCAAGCCCGCGGTATTGATGCCTCCCGGTTGCCGATCGTTCCATTTCCGTCGCGTGGCCGCCGATTTCCCCTGTCGCATGCACAGGAGCGCCTTTGGTTCCTGTGGCGTTTGGATCCAAACGGCGCCGCTTACAACATTTCCGGAGCGGTGCGCCTGAGCGGCGACCTGAGGCCGGTCGACGTGAGATCCGCGCTGGATCGTGTGTTGGCGCGCCACGAAAGCCTGCGCAAGCGGTTTCAGGAGATCGATGGCCTTGCGTGGCAGGTCGTCGAAGAGACGAGTTACGGCTGGAGCGAGTACGACCTGACCGAAGCCGAGGCGGGCCCGCAAGAGCCGCTGCATGAGCGCTTGGCGCGGTTGTCGCGTCAACCCTTCGATCTGGAGCGTGGGCCGCTTTTTCGCGTGGCGTTGATCCGCGTATCCGCGCGGGAGTATGTCTTGCATTTCGCCATGCATCACATCATCTCCGATGGCTGGTCGCTGGGGGTGTTGAACAAGGAGTTCGCGCAGGCCTATCAGGCGATTCATGCTGGCATTCATGCGGCGGCCTGGCCGCTGCCGATCCAGTATGGGGACTACGCCTTGTGGCAGCGCGAATGGCTAGACGATGCCACCATCGGGCGGCAATTGGCGTATTGGCGGGAGCGTCTAGGGACGGAACATACTGCCCTGGAATTGCCGTTTTCGCGCAAACGCACGGGTTTACGTACGGCCGAAGGTGGGCGGATATCGCGCACCGTCGGTCGGCGGACGGCGGACGCGTTGAAACGGCTGGCGCGGGAGCGGGGCACAACCTTATTTACGTTGTTGCTGTCGTCGTATTGCGTGCTGCTGGCGCGCTATAGCGGGCAGCAGGATATCCGCGTCGGCGTGCCGGTGTCGGGGCGCGACCGCAGCGAGACCGAGCCGTTGATCGGTTTCTTTGTGAACACGCTGGTGATTCGCAGCGAACTGGAAGGATTGACGCGCTTTAACGAGCTGCTCGAGCAAGTTCGTGTGCGTATGCTGGAAGCGCATACGCATCAGGATTTGCCTTTCGCCCGGCTGGTCGAGGACTTGCAGCCCGCACGAAGTCTGAGCCATACGCCGTTATTCCAGACCATGTTCAATTTCGGCGTGGCGGATCGCACGAGCATCCGATTGCCGGGGTTGACTATCTCCGGTGTGAACATGGCGTTGGAGACATCGCGCTTCGACTTGGTGCTCAACGTCGGCGATGGCACAGAACTGATCGCGGCCTTTCACTACTCGAAGGATGTGTTCGACGCATCTGTCATCGAAAGGCTGTTGGATCATTACATGGAGGTCCTGGAGCAGGTGGCGCAGACGGGCGCCGACTTGCCGTTGGGCGAGATCCGACTGAGCGTGGACAAGACGGCGTACGCGCCGCGTATGGACCATCCATTCCAGCCGGCAGCCGCACGCATCGGCGCGCGCGCCACCGCGCAGCCGCAGGCGCCGGCGCTGCACTGCGAGGGCGAGCGGTTGAATTATGGCCAACTCGATGCATGGGCCAACCAGATCGCGCACCGCCTGCAGCGCGGGGGTATTCGACCCGAGGAGCGTGTCGGGCTGTGCGTGGAACGCTCGGCAGGACTTATCGCCGGCCTGCTGGGCATCATGAAGTCGGGCGGAGCTTTCGTGCCGCTGGATCCGGACTATCCCCCGGAGCGCCTGGCTTACATGATGGAAGACGCGGGGGTAACGCGCGTGCTGGCGGATGCGCGGACAGCGGCACATTTGGCCCATCTGCTGGCCGACCGGGAGGTCGTCGTCGTCTCGCAGGTGCGAGACGAGTCCGTGGCGCCGATCAACGCCGCGGTGCTGGCTGAACAACTGGCCTACGTGATCTACACGTCCGGCTCTACGGGCTTGCCCAAGGGCGTGGCGATCAGCCAGCGCGCGCTTGGCCTGCACCTGGACGACTTCATCGGCACGTACGGCATCACGGCAGCGGACAAGCAGTTCCAGTCGTCGACGATCAACTTCGACGTGGCGCTGCATGAGATGTTGCCGGCCCTGATCCAAGGAGGCCAGGTGGAGATGCGCGGGCCGCAGCTTTGGGATCTGGAGACGACGAGCCGGCACCTGGCTGAACAGGGGGTGACGTTCTCGCGGATTCCGACGGCGTACTGGCAGCAGTGGCTGCTCAATCCACCGCCGGCGCAGTCGCTGCCGGCGCTGCGCCAGATCACGGTGGGCGGCGAGGGGTTGCCGGGTGACGCGCTGAGGCGGTGGCGCGCAGGACCGCTGGCGCACATCCGGCTGGACAACCTGTACGGGCCGACCGAGACGACGGTGGCGTGCATGTATCGCGAGACGACGCAGGCCGATACGGACCAGGCGATCGTGTCGATCGGTGGGCCGTACCCCTCGCGCAGCGTGTATGTGCTGGACGGCGCGGGGAACGAGGCGCCGACCCGCGGGCTGGGCGAGCTGTGCATTGGCGGCGATACGCTGGCGCGCGGCTATCTTGGGCGTCCTGGGCTGACGGCGGAGAAGTTCGTGCCGGACCCGTACCGTGAAGACGGTGCGCGGCTGTACCGCAGCGGTGACCTGTGCCGGCGCCGGGAGGACGGGACGATCGACTTCCTGGGCCGGATGGACCAGCAGGTCAAGCTGCGCGGGTTCCGGATCGAGCCGGGCGAGATCGAGGCGGTGCTGCGGCAGGTGGCCGATGTGAACGAGGCGGCGGTCGAACTGCAAGGCGAGGGCGAGAGCAAGCGGCTGGTGGCGTACGTGGTGGGCGAGGCCGATGAGACCACGCTGCGCGAGGCAGCATCGGCCAGGCTGCCGGGGTACATGGTGCCGTCGGCCTATGTAAAGCTGGAGCAACTGCCACTGCTGCCCAGCGGGAAGGTCGATCGCAAGGCCTTGCCCGCAGCGGATGAGAATCCAGGCCGGGAGGCAGTCAGACCGGGCGATGCACGAGAAACGGCCCTGTTGTCGATCTGGTGCGAGGTGCTCGGCCGCCACGATCTGGGCGTGACGGACAACTTCTTCGAGGTGGGCGGTGATTCGATTCTGAGCCTGCAGATCATTGCGCGGGCGCGGAAGGTGGGATTGAAGCTCACACCGCGACAGATGTTCGAGCATCCGACGGTGGCCGGGCTGGCACGGATGGCACAGGACTATGGCGAGGAGATCCGGCATGCGGAGGTGCATCAGGCGCTAGGTCTGACGCCCATCCAGGCGATGTTCTTCGAGCGCTTTCCCCAAGGAGAATCGCACTGGAACCAATCTGTATTGCTAAGCATCGACGGACATCCGGATCTGGCTGCGCTGGACGCCACCTTGCGCCAGATCAGCGCCGCGCACGACGCGCTGCGTTTACGGTTTAGTCGCGCCGAACAGGGCGCTTGCTGGACGCAGCGGGTGGCGCCGACCGAAGATCATCGGTTGCTGGAGGTGATCGACCTGAAGGGCGATGTGGACTGGGCAAGTGTGCTTGAGCGGGAGGGCACGCGGCTGCAGAAAAGTCTGGATATCGAGCACGGTCCGCTGATGTGTGCGGGCTATTTCGGGCTTAAGGATGAGGCGCGGCTGCTGCTGGCTATTCACCATCTGGCGGTGGACGGGGTGTCGTGGCGGGTGCTGCTGGAGGAACTGCAGCAGGGCTACGGACAGGCGGTGAACGGCGAGGTGGCGAGCCTGCCGTCGAACATGCCGTGGAGCGCGTGGGTGCAGCGGCAGTTGGCGTATGGGCAAACCGAGGCCGTGCGGGCAGAAGCAAGTTGGTGGCGGGAGACACTGACGGGTGCAAGCGTAGCACTACCGGTCAACACTGGGAGTAAGCCGGGAGCGGGCCGTTCAGTGACCGTGGGGCTGGACGAGATACAGACGCGGCAACTGTTGCAAGACGTGCCGCGCGCGTACCGTACGGGCGTGGAGGATATTCTGCTGACGGCGCTGGCGCAGACCTTGGCCGAATGGGCCGGCAATGGCGGGGTGCTGGTGGCGCTCGAAGGCCATGGCCGCGAGGAGCTGGATGAAGAACTGGACCTGAGCCGCACGGTGGGGTGGTTCACGACACAGTACCCCGTGTGGCTGCACGCGGAAGAGGAACCGGGCCGGGCGATCGTGTCGGTGAAGGAGCAGTTGAGGTCGGTGCCGCGCAAGGGTCTGCACTTCGGCCTGCTGCGCGATCAGTTTGCGGAATTGCCGCGGCCGCGGGTGGGGTTCAACTACCTGGGGCAGTTCGACCAGAGTCTGATCGAAGGGGGTGGGTTCAGCTTCGCGCGTGAGTCAGGGGGTGAAGCCGTTGCGTCCGGACTAGTTGCAGACATGGTGCTGGACCTGAATGGGATGATTGCAGGCGGGCGGCTGTCGATGCAATGGAGCTATCGCGAGGGCGAGCTGGATGAGTCCATCGTGCGGACGCTGGCGGATCGGTTCATCGAACGGCTGCGCGCACTGATTGTGCACTGCGCAAAGATGCGGCCGGGCGCGACGGCGTCGGACTTTCCCCTGGCGAAGCTGACGCAGGCACAGTTGAAACAGCTGAAGCTGAACCTGGATGAGATCGAGGACATCTATCCAGCGACGCCGGTTCAGCAGGGGCTGGTGTTCCATAGCCTGATGCAATCGGGCGAGGGCGTATATGTGAACCAGAAACGCCTGACCCTGCACGGTAAGCTCGATCGGATGCGGCTGCGGGAGGCGTGGGAGGCGGCGGTGGCCCGGCATGCGGTGCTGCGCACGCATTTCGAATGGCGCCATGGCGGCGAGGCGCTGCAAGTGGTGCATCGCTCGGTGGCGCTGCCGTACGAGACGATAGACTGGTCCGCGCTGGACGAACGGGAATACGAGTCGCGGCTAGCCCGGTGGCGAACGGACGATATCGCGCGAGGTTTCGACGTAGGACGCGCGCCGTTGCTGCGCGTGACGGTATTCGAGCGGCCGGACCGGGGCCACGACGTGGTGTGGACAGATCATCACGTGTTGATGGACGGCTGGAGCAGCGCGCGACTCATGAGCGAAATCCTGCGCCACTATAGCGGCGAGACGATTCCGGCGGAAGGCGGTCTTTACCGCGATTACGTCGCTTGGCTGCAGAATCGCGATCTGCAGGCGGACGAGTCGTATTGGCGGGAGCAGGTCCTAGACATGGACTCCCCCACGTACCTGGCCGGCATCATGGCGCGTTCGGAAGCCGCGGCTTCCGGCCACGGCGAGTTGAGCGTGGAACTGGACGCGGCGGCGACGGCCCGATTGGTCGGATTTGCACGTGAAAATCAGGTGACCGTGAACACCCTGGTGCAAGGCGCATGGTCGCTGCTGCTCGCTCGCCACACAGGCCAGGATACGGTGATTTTCGGTGCGACCGTTGCGGGGCGGCCATCGGACCTTCACGAGGTCGAAACCCTGTTGGGGCTGTTCATCAATACGCTGCCGATGGTTGTGCCGGTTCCAGAAAACGTCCGGCTGGATGAGTGGCTGCGGATTATCCAGGCCAAGGGTGTCGCCCTCCAGGAACATGCGCATGTGTCGCTGGTCGAAGTTCAACGCCTGGCTGGCAACGGCACCCAGGCGCTTTTCGATTCCATTGTGGTCTTTGAGAATTATCCCGTTGACCAGGCATTGAAAGCGGCGGGTTCCAGCGGCCTGCAGTTTGGAGGTCTACAGAACCACGAGGAAACGAACTACGCGGTGACGATGGTTGTCACGCTCGCTGACCGCTTGTCACTGCATTTTCGCTACCGGCGCAATGCGGTCGACACAAGGGCCGTCATGCAGGCGGCTGAGCTGGCAAGACAGATTCTGGTGACGCTGCCGGAAAATGGGACGCAGGCAATCGGCAACGTGCATTGGCTGGGTAGGGCTGAAATGACGCGGCTTAAAGCCCTGTCATGCGGGGAGGATATGCCTGATATCCCGGGCATGGTCCACGAGATCGTAGCATTTCTAGCGGAGACGACGCCGGCGGCCGTGGCGCTGTTACATGGCGACGAGTCATTGAGCTACGCAAAGTTGAACGCACGGGCGAACCAGTTGGCCCACCACCTGATCGGTCTGGGCGTGGGCCCCGAGGTAAAGGTCGGGGTGGCGCTGGAGCGCTCGATCGGCCTGGTGGTGGGCCTGTTGGCGGTGCTCAAGGCAGGCGGGGCATACGTGCCGCTGGACCCGTCGTACCCGGCCGATCGGCTGGCCTACATGATGGCCGACAGCGGGTTGCAGTTGGTGCTGACACAATCGTCGGTGCGCGCGGGGCTGCCGGTGCCTGAAGGCGTGGGGGTGTTGGCGCTGGATACGCTGGATATCAGCGCGCAGCCGGCCACCAGCCCGCAGGTGCAGATCCATCCGGAGAACCTGGCGTATGTGATCTACACGTCGGGCTCGACCGGGCGCCCCAAGGGCGCGGGCAACCGGCACAGCGCGCTAGCCAACCGGCTGGCGTGGATGCAGGAGGCCTACGGCCTGGACGCTTCGGACACAGTGCTGCAAAAGACACCGTTCAGCTTCGACGTGTCGGTGTGGGAATTCTTCTGGCCGCTGATGGTGGGTGCGCGGCTGGCGGTGGCCGAACCGGGAGTACACGGGGATCCGGCCGAGCTGGCGAGGCTGATCGAACGTCACGGGGTGACCACGCTGCACTTCGTGCCGTCGATGCTCCAGGCGTTCGTGGCGCACGAGGCGGCGGGCCGGTGCATAGGGATCAAGCGGATCGTATGCAGCGGCGAGGCGCTGCCGGCTTCGTTGCAGGATCAGGTATTGGCGCTGCTACCACAGGCAAGGCTATACAACCTGTACGGTCCGACGGAAGCGGCGATCGACGTGACGCACTGGACGTGCCGGTCGGGCGATGCGGTGGTGCCGATTGGGCGGCCGATCGGCAACGCGCAGACCTACGTGCTGGACGGAGCGATGAATCTGGCGCCGGAGGGCGTGTCCGGAGAGTTGTACTTGGGTGGAGCGGGCCTGGGCCGGGGCTACGAAGCCAAGCCGGGCCTGACGGCGGAGCGGTTCGTGCCGGATCCGTTCAGCGATGACGGCGGCCGGCTGTACCGCACGGGCGACCTGGCGCGCTGGAACAGCGAGGGCCAGTTGGAGTACCTGGGTCGGATCGATGACCAGGTCAAGATCCGGGGATTCCGCATCGAGCTGGGCGAGGTGGAAGCGCAGCTGCAATCTCAGTCCGGAGTGCGCGAAGCGGTAGTGGTGGCGCAGGCAGGGCCGTCCGGCGCCCGGCTGGTGGGCTACATCACTGCGGAAGCGAACCAGCAATTGGACGGTCAGACGCTGCGCACCCAATTGGGCGCGGCACTGCCGGAATATATGGTGCCCAGCGCCATCGTGGTGTTGGAGGCGTTGCCGCTGACGGCCAACGGCAAGGTGGATCGCAAGGCGCTGCCGGCGCCGGAGTTCATCTCGCAGGCGTACGAGGCGCCGATGGGCGAGATCGAGATCGCGCTGGCGGAGATCTGGCAGCAGGTGCTGGGTGTGGCGCGGGTAGGCCGGCACGACAACTTCTTTGAGCTCGGCGGGGATTCGATCTTGAGCCTGCGGATCGTGGCGCGGGCGCGCCAGACGGGCCAGAAGGTGACGCCTCGGGAGATATTCGAGCATCCGACAGTGGCGAGCCTGGCAACGGTAGCGGGGGAAGCGGTCGAGGACGCGTGGCATCAGGAGGTACACGAGGCGCTGGACCTCACGCCAATTCAGATCGAGTTTTTTGAACGCTTCCCTCAAGGACAGTCGCACTGGAACCAGTCGGTATTGCTGGCGGTGCAAGGCGGACTTGAGGTTCCCGCGCTGGAGCGCGCTGTTCAGGCATTGATCGAGGGTCACGATGCGTTGAGACTGCGCTTCGAGCGGGACGCCGCAGGCCGGTGGCGGCAACGTGTCGCGGCAAGCGAGGTTTCGAAGGTCCTGGAAGTGCGCGATCTGCGCGGCGTGCCGGACTGGCAGGCCTCTCTCGAGCGCGGGGGCAGCCAACTACAGCGCAGCCTTGACATCGCGCGTGGTCCGCTGCTGAAGGCGGGATATTTTGAAGTGGATGGCGGCGCGCGCTTGTTGCTGGCGATCCATCATTTGGCAGTGGACGGCGTGTCGTGGCGAGTGTTGCTTGAAGAGCTGCAACAGGCCTATGAGCGGGCGGCCAGGGGCGAGCAAGCCAATCTTGCGCCGAATACGCCATGGAGCGTGTGGGTGCAGCGGCAATTGGCGTATGGCGGGACGCCCATCGTACAGAACGAAGCGGTTTGGTGGCGTGATGCCTTGGCTGGCGCCCATGCGGCGCTACCCCTGAATACTGGCGTCGAGCCGGGCGAAAGCCGTTCGGTGGCGGCGGAGTTGGACGAGGTGGAAACCCGCCAGTTGCTGCGGGAGGCGGCGCGCAGCTATCGCGCGGGTGCGGAAGACATCCTGTTGACGGCGCTGGCGCAGACGCTGGGTAGCTGGAACGGCTCCGGCGGCGTGCTGGTGGCGCTGGAAGGCCATGGGCGCGAGCCGCTGGATGAAGAGGCTGCCGACCTGGATCTGAGCCGTACGGTGGGGTGGTTTACGACGCGCTACCCGGTCTGGCTGGAGGCGGGGGATGATGCGCGCCGGTCGATCGTGTCAGTGAAGGAACGCCTGCGATCGGTTCCAAGGCGGGGATTGCATTTCGGTCTACTGGGCGAGCGAGCAGCGGATTTACGCCGGCCGTGCGTGGCGTTCAATTACCTGGGTCAGTTCGATCGCAGCCTGGCGGGCGGCGGGCGCTTCAGCTTCGCACAGGAGTCCGGCGGCGAGTCCGTAGTCCCGGGTCTGGTGGCGGATATGGCGCTGGATCTGAACGCAATGGTAGCCAGCGGGCGCTTGTCGGTCCGCTGGAGCTACCGTGCCGGCGAACTTGACGCAACGGTGGTTCGGGGACTGGCCGATACGTTCATGGACAAGGTTCGCGTATTGATCCGGCACTGCGCCGGCAAAAAGCCGGAAGCGACGGCGTCGGACTTTCCTCTGGCACGGCTGACGCAGGCGCAACTGGAGCGCTTGGAACTGTCGCTTGAGGAGATCGAAGACATCTATCCCGCGACGCCTGTGCAGCAAGGCATGATGTTCCATAGCCTGTTGAAGTCCGGCGCAGGCGTATACGTGAACCAGAAACGGTTGACGCTGCATGGCGAGCTGGATCCAGAGCATCTGCGAACGGCATGGGAAATGGTGGTGGCGCGCCACGCGGTGTTGCGCACGCACTTTGAATGGGCCCATGGCGGCCAGGCGCTCCAGGTGGTGCAGCGCTCGGTCAAACTGCCGTACGAGATGATGGACTGGTCGGAATCATCCGCCGCGGCGTACGAAGCGAGCCTGCGAGACTGGCTTGGGGACGATATCGCGCGGGGTTTCGACACGGGCCGCGCGCCGCTGCTTCGCGTGGCGCTGTTTGCTCGTCCGGACAAGGGCTACGATCTGGTATGGACGGATCACCATGTGCTGATGGATGGCTGGAGCAGCGCGCAGCTCATGGGCGAAGTCATGCACCTGTATGGCGTGCTGACGAACGGCGGACCGGTAACGCTGCCCGTGGGTAGGCTCTATCGTGAATACGTGGCCTGGCTGCAGGCGCGGCCTGACGCGGAACCATGGTGGCGGGAGATCGCGAGGCGGTACGAAGATCCCGCGGTCCTGCTGGAAAGCCTTGGGCGTTCACGCGTCCATGGCGAGGGGGCTGGCCAGATCCGGGAAAACCTGGGCAAGGACTTCAGCGATTTGCTGCGCGCCACCACGCAGAAGTACCGGGTGACGCTGAATACGCTGATGCAGGCCAGTTGGGCGATCGTGCTGGCGCGCTACGGCAACCGGCGCAACGTCGCGTTCGGGGTTACCGTTTCGGGCCGGCCCGCCGAATTGGCAGACGTCGAGAGCATGATGGGGCTCTTCATCAACACCGTACCCCTGTGGTTTGGCGTCCCGGGCGAGGCGCCCATTGCCGCATGGTTGAGCGGACTGCAGGACCATAACAGCCAACTGAGGCAGTACGAGTACGCCTCGCTGGCCGATATCCAGCAGTGGCTGGGACGCTCGGCCGACGCGCTGTTCGATACGCTGTTGGTCTTCGAAAGTTACCCCATCGACGAAAATATCCGTGCCGGCGAATACGCGCTGGGTATTGCCGGCATCGAGACAGTAGAGAAAACACACTATCCCTTGGCCATTGCCGTCGTTCCGAACGATGCGGTCGTTGTCAAATGGAAATGGAACCGCTCGCGTGTGGGCGATGCGCTCGCCGCCAGGCTGCTGGCTGAGTTCAAGTTTGTGCTCGGACAGATCGTGCGTTCCGACATTGGGCGGGTTGGCGAAATTGCGCTGCCGGGCACGCCGCGGCATGAACCGCTGGCGGCCCATCGGTTCCAGCCCGTCGCCGCCCGTATCGCCGCGCGATCCAGGGAAATGGGCGATCGCCGAGCCGTGGTTTGTGATGGCGAGGCGCTGGATTATGCAACGCTCGAGGCATGGTCGAATCGAATCGGCCGGCGTCTGAAGCGTCTGGGCGCCGGCCCCGAAGACCGGGTCGGCCTATGCATGGAGCGTTCGCCGGCGCTGATTGCATCGCTGCTGGGTATCCTGAAATCCGGCGCGGCGTTCGTGCCCCTGGATCCCGCATACCCCGAAAGCAGACTGGCCGAGATGATGGACGATGCGGGCATACGCTGGCTCGTTGCCGATGCATCGATCGCGGACAGGCACGGCGACCTGATGAAGCGCCGGGACATCGTGCGCGCGGACGATGTGGCTGACGAGCCGGCGCAGGCATGGTACGAACCGGTCCATCCGGAACAGCTTGCCTATGTCATCTACACATCCGGGTCGACGGGAAAGCCGAAGGGGGTCGCGATCAGCCATGGAGCGCTGAGCCGCCATCTGGATGATTTTCTCGCTACATACCGCATTACGGATGCGGACCGCCAACTACAGTCGTCGACGATCAACTTCGACGTCGCCCTGCATGAAATGCTGCCGGCGCTGATACAGGGCGGGCAGGTGGTAATGCGCGGCCGCCAGCCCTGGGATCTGCGGACCATCAACCAGCGCCTGGTCGAAGAGCGCGTCACTTTCGCCCGCATTCCAACGGCATATTGGCAGCAATGGCTGCGTGAGCCGCCCCAGGCAGCGGAACTGTCGTTACGGCAGATCACGGTGGGCGGCGAGGCATTGCCCGGCGATGCGCTGGCGCAGTGGCGCGCGGGTCCGCTTTCGCATATTCGACTGGATAATCTCTATGGCCCCACCGAGACGACGGTGGCCTGCACGTACAGGGAAACCCGGCAGTCCGACACGGAGCATGTGGCCGCGCCGATCGGCAAGCCGTATCCGTCTCGCAACGCCTGCATCCTGGACCTGGATGGCAACGAGGTTCCGGCGGGCGGATTGGGCGAGCTTTGCATAGGCGGGGCGACGCTTGCGCGCGGCTATCACGACCGCCCGGCGCTGACGGCCGAGCGCTTCGCGCCCGATCCCTACGACGAGGCGGGCGGCCGCCTGTACAGAACCGGAGACCTGTGCCGCCGCCAGGAGGACGGGACCGTCGAGTTCCTCGGACGCGTCGACCAGCAGGTCAAACTGCGGGGTTTCCGGATTGAGCCCGGCGAGATCGAAATGGCGCTGCGCGCCGTGCCTGGGGTGAAGGAGGCCGCGGTCGAACTGCGAGGCGAGGGCGACGATAAACGCCTGGTCGGGTATATCGTTGGCGACGCCGCGCCAGAGGCGGCGCGTGATGCCCTGGTGTCGGCGCTGCCCCAATACATGGTGCCCTCGGCGCTGGTGGTGCTGCCCGCGCTGCCATTGCTGCCCAGCGGAAAAGTAGACCGCAAGGCACTGCCGGACGCCGGGGATGTCCGGTCGGCGCGCCAGGCCACGGGGCCGAGCACGCAAATGGAGGCAAAACTCCTGTCCATCTGGCGTGAGGTCCTGCAGCGTGACGACATTGGCGTGACCGACAATTTCTTCGAAGTGGGCGGAGACTCCCTGAAGGCCCTGACCGTCGCGTCGCTGGCGAACCGCCATCGCATCGCCGATTTTTCCCTGGAGAGCTTGTTCTCCCATCAGACGGTAGGCAGCCTGGCGGCGCATCTGGACGCGAAATCTCCCCACATGCCGTCAAATCTCTTTCCGCTCAATGCGCCATCAGGGCGATACAACCTCTTTGCTGTCCACCCGGGATATGGCCTGGTGGCGGAATACCGGACGCTCGCCAAGCACGTCGAGGGCGTGGCGAACCTCTACGGCATCCAGTCGCCCCTCTACACCGAACCGGCGTGGTGGCCGAAAAGCCTGGTCGAAATGGCCCGCGATTATGTGGAGCGCATACGCCGCGTCCAGCCGTCCGGCCCTTATCACCTGCTCGGCTGGTCCAGCGGCGGCTGGGTCGCGCGGGAGATGGCATTCGTGCTTGAAGCCATGGGAGAGGAAGTCGCCTTCCTGGGCATGGTGGACTCTTCTCCCCGCGATCGAGAGGCAATGGCCGCCATCGCACCGGACGCCGCCACGGATATCGATGCCTATCCGCGCAGTGTCAGCCAGGAAGAAATCGATGCGCTCTTGGAAACGGTTCAGGGCGATGCGAGCCGCTGGAAACGGATCGTGCCCGGCGGCGAGGCCGGCGCCTCGGTGCTGAAGACCTCGATTCTGGTGGGCAAGCATTTCTCGGCGATCGAGACGACAGGGCACGCAGGCGGCCAGTGCGCGGGGCTTTCCCTGTGGGTTGCCAATGGGACGGCGGCCTCGCCCGTTGACGATCACCTGGCCCGCTGGCGCGGTGTGTCGCAAGGGGAGGTCACGCTCGTAAAGGCGGTCAACACGGATCACATCCAGATCATTCGCCATCCGGCGTTTCTCGACAGCGCATTCCATGTTCTTTCTTCACTGCGGAGCGGCCTTCATGCTTAAGACAGTCGACACCATGGCAATGCGGCTGACGGAGTTGGCCGAGCGAAGAGCCGAGGACCTCGCGCTCGTCTGCGTCGACGCGCAGGGAGACCATGCCTATACGTATGCGCAGCTTCATCGGCGCGCGCTGGGCGTCGCCGGGAAACTGTCGACGACGTTCGAGCGCGGGACGCGGGCGCTCATCCTGCTGGACAGCGGGGTCGATTACGTCACGGCGTTCTTCGGATGCCTGTACGCCGGCATCATCGCCGTGCCGGCATTTCCGCCGGAATCCAGCAAGGAACAGCACCTGGATAGGCTGCGCGTCATCGCCGCCGACGCCGGTGCCCGGTGCATCCTGACATCGGCCTTACTCGCGCAAACGCTGCACCGGCAATTCTCGACGATCGCGCCGGATGCGCTGGTGCTTGGCGTTGACGGATTGCCGCGGCCGGCCCCTGCCTCCATCGCGCCAATCAAGGCGAACCTGGACGATATCGCCTTTCTTCAGTACACGTCAGGGTCGACCTCGGACCCCAAGGGCGTGATGGTCACCCACGGCAACTTGATGGCCAATGAAGCCGCCATCCGGGAACGGCTGCAAGTGGGTGAAGACGATGTGTTCGCAAGCTGGCTGCCGCTCTATCACGATATGGGCTTGATCGGCGCCCTGATGCAGCCCTTCTATCGGGGCATCCCGCTTGTGCTGATGTCCCCGCGGTTTTTTCTGGAAAATCCCATTCGGTGGCTGGAAGCGATCAGCCGGCATAGGGCTACCATCTCGGGAGGTCCGGATTTTTCGTTCCGCCTGTGCGTGGATCGGATAACAGATGCGGCATTGGGCAAACTGGATCTTTCGAGCTGGAGGGTGGCATTTTCCGGCTCCGAGCCCGTGCGCTACGACACGCTGGAGGCCTTTTTCGAGCGATTCCGGCCGGTCGGATTCCGTCCGTCCGCAGTCTATCCTTGTTACGGTCTGGCCGAAGCGACCTTGCTGGTCACGGGCGTTGCGCGTGATGCCGGCGTGATTGCGCCGAGCTTCGACAGCTCGGCATTATCGCGGGGGCACGTCGCCGAGAAGCCCGATGATGCCCGATTGGTCGCATGCGGTTCGGTGGCCGCCGGGCACGCGCTTCGGGTCGTCGAGCCGGCCTCGCAACGTGATTGCGCCGATGGCGTCATCGGAGAGATATGGTTCTCAGGGCCGAGCGTGGCCGCCGGGTACTGGCGCAACCAGGAGGCGACTGGCGCGACATTCATCCAGGCAGGGGATGAGCGTTGGTTGCGCACTGGAGATCTGGGCTTCGTCCATGGCGGGCAGTTGTACGTGGCAGGACGGCTCAAAGACTTGATCATCGTGCGAGGGCAGAACACCTATCCCCAGGATATCGAGAGGTCTGTCGAAGCGGAATTCGACTTCGCACGCAAAGGCCGTGTCGCCGCGTTTGCGGTGAACGTGGCGGGCCGTGAGGGGATAGGCCTGGCGCTGGAGATTGCACACCGTAGTCAAAAACTGGCCAGTCCGGAGGCCATTGTCGCAGCGCTTAACGAGATCGTGAGCGCGGCCCATGGAGAGCCGCTGTCCGTAGCTGTGCTGTTGAACCCTGGCGCGCTTCCGAAGACATCCAGCGGCAAACTGCGGCGAGGCGCCGCCAGGCAAGGGTACCAGGACGATAGCCTGGATTTCTACGCGGTATACGAAAACGGCCGGTTCCGCGCTTCGACCAACGGAGCCGTGGCGGCTCGATCCGATACCTGGGAAGACGACACCCAGCGGCGCTTGGCGCAACTGTGGACGGAGATTCTCGGTACGGCAGTAGACGGAGCGCACGCCAATTATTTCGGTCTGGGCGGCAATTCGTTGACCGGCGTCCAACTGGTGGCGCGTGTTCGGGAAATATGGAGCATCGGCTACGACCTTGCCGATCTGTTCGAATCGCCGAGGCTTCGAGACGCCGCGGCGCGCATCGATCGCCTCGCTCGGGATGGCGCCGCCGTCGCAATACCAGCCGCGGCGCGAGAAGCTGAGCCGGTTGGGCATTTCCCGCTGACAGCCGGACAGCGGCAGCAGTGGTTCTTGTGGAAGCTGGAACCGGATAATTCCGCCTACCATATTCCCGTCGCGATCCGGATCGAGGGCGAGGTAGACGAACCGGCGTTGCGCAATAGCCTGATGTATCTGGCGAGCCGGCATGCTTCCCTGCTTACGGTTTTCTACGACGGGGCGGACGGACCGCAGCAGACCATTCTGGATTCCGTTCCTCTTCCATGGCGCTGCGTGGATTTACGTGGACGCATGGATAAGCAGGCGGCGCTTGACGAGGGGATAAGGGCCGCGATCGACGAACCATTCGACCTGACCCGGGCGCCATTGTTCCGTGTCGCACTGTTTGATCTCGGCGTTGCGGTCCAGGTATTGCTTCTGGTCGTGCACCATATCCTTGCCGACGGCCAGTCCATGCAGGTGCTCGTAGACGAGCTGTCACAGAGCTACCGCGCATTCCGGTCCGGGATATCCCCTGAACTCGAAGATGTGCCAATCGGGTATATCGAACTTGCCGCCAGGCGCGACAGCCAGCGCGGCGGCCCTGATTTCGAAGCGGGGGTGGCTTACTGGAAGGCTCAGCTCGGTGATGCCCCGCGGATCGTCGATTTCAACCAGGGCGCAGCGCAAGGGTATGACACGGCCCCACGCGCCCGCATCTTGGCGGTGGCGATCGAGCCCGGGCTGGTCGCCGATGTCCGCCGCCTTGCGCGAGAATCTGGCGTCACGCCGGCCATGGTCTTCCTGGCGGCTTTCTATCTGGCATTGCGCCGCAACACCGGGAACGACGACATCAGTATCGGCGTGCCTATCTCGGCGCGCAGCCAGTCCGGCCTGGAGCGGGTGGTGGGCTTCCTGGTCGATACACAGGTCATCCGAGTCGCGCTGGACGGCGCGACACCGTTGCGCAAGGTATTGGCCGAGGTATTCCGGGTTTTCCTGGAGGCCAGGCGCCACGGGAATATACCCATCGATGCCATCGTCGAGGCATTGCAGCCCGATCGTGAAACGGGCCGCAACCCCTTATTCCAGGTGGCCTTCAATTACATACGCACCGACTTGCGCGAGTTGAATCGCGTCCCTGGTTGGCGGTGCGAGGAATATCCCGTTGCGCCCGCAAGACCCCAGTTCGACCTGACGCTGGACGTGCGCGAGCGGGCCGACGATGACTGGCGCGGAATCTTTACCTATGCGGAGGGACGTGTCGACGCGGATACGGTCGAACGCATGGAGGGGCACTTCCTCTCTGCCTTGCGGGGGATCGTTCGTCAACCGGACGCCGCGATAGGCGAGACCGATCTGCTTACGCGTGCTGAGCATCGGCGCTTGCGGGAATGGTGCAGCATAGGTGCAGCCTGGCCGCAGGCGTCATTGGTGCACCACGCGATCGAGGCGTGGGCAGCGCATGCGCCGCAGGCGGTGGCGCTGGTGTATGGCGATCAGGCGCTCAGCTACCAGGAACTCAATGTCCGGGCGAATCGCCTGGCGCACCATCTCGTTGGTCTGGGCGTGGGTCCAGAGGTGAAGGTGGGAGTGGCGCTGGAGCGCTCGGCCGAGCTGGTGGTGGGGCTCTTGGCTGTGCTCAAGGCGGGAGGGGCGTACGTGCCGCTGGATCCATCCTACCCGGCGGATCGGTTGGCCTACATGATGACCGACAGCGGGCTGGAGCTGGTGCTCACGCAGGCGTCGGTGGCGGCATCGCTGCCGCTGCCCGAGGGCGTGGTAGCGCTGGAGGTGGACAAGGTGGACCTGTCCGGCGAACCGGAGACCGATCCCGATGTTCCTGTGTACCACGAGAACCTAGCATACGTGATCTACACGTCAGGCTCCACCGGGCGGCCCAAGGGCGCGCAACTGACGCATCGCAACGTGGCGCGGCTGCTGGCGGCGACCGACGCGTGGTTCGGCTTCAGGCCGTCGGACGTGTGGACCTTGTTCCACTCGTATGCGTTCGACTTCTCGGTGTGGGAGGTGTTCGGTGCGCTGTGCCACGGCGGCAAGCTGGTGGTGGTGCCGCAGCTGGTGAGCCGCTCGCCCGACGAATTCCTGGCGCTGCTGCGCCGCGAAGGGGTGACGGTATTGAACCAGACGCCTTCGGCGTTCCGGCAACTGATGCAGGTGCCTGGGGTGTACGACGGCGGGTTGTCGCTGCGCACGGTGATCTTCGGTGGCGAGGCGCTGGATCCGCGCACGCTGGGGCCATGGATCGCGCAGTACGGCGATGCACAGCCTCGGCCGGTGAACATGTACGGGATCACCGAGACGACGGTGCACGTGACCTACCGGCCGATCACGCAGGCGGATGTGGCGGGGGAGCGCAGCCCGGTAGGCCGGCAGATCCCGGACCTGGGGTTGTATGTGCTCGATGGCGACGGCAACCTGGTGCCGGCAGGTGTGGCGGGCGAATTGCACGTGGCCGGAGACGGGTTGGCGCGCGGCTACCTGAATCGGGCTGGTCTGACGGCGGAGCGGTTCGTGCCGGACCCGTTCAGTGAGGACGGCGGTCGGCTGTATCGCACGGGCGACCTGACGCGCTGGAACGGCGAGGGTCAGTTGGAGTACCTGGGTCGCATCGACCAACAGGTCAAGATCCGGGGGTTCCGGATCGAGCTGGGCGAGGTGGAGGCGCAACTGCAGGCGCAGGCCGGGGTGCGGGAGTCGGTGGTCACGGCGCAGGAGGGCCCGGCCGGCATACGGCTGGTGGGCTATGTGACGGCGCAGGCCGGAGAGGTGCTCGACAGTGCGACGTTGCGTGTCCGACTGGGCGCCGTGTTGCCGGAGTACATGGTGCCGTCGGTGGTGGTGGTATTGGATGTGCTGCCGCTGACCGCCAACGGAAAGGTGGACAGAAAGGCGTTGCCGGCGCCGGAGTTTGTGTCGGTGGGATATGAGGTGCCGGTGGGCGAGATCGAGACCGCGCTGGCGGGCGTCTGGCGGCGGGTACTGGGTGTGCCGCGGGCGGGCCGGAACGACAACTTCTTCGAGCTCGGTGGGGACTCCATCCTGAGCCTGAGGATGGTGTCGGAAGCCCGGCGGGCGGGATTGTCCACGGTGGTGCGCCAGTTGTTCGAACACCAGACGCTGCAGGCTCTGGCTGCGGCGATCGGTGATCAGGCGGTCGAAGAGCCGATCTCGGTCATTCCTGAGATGCAGCGCCGTGGACTGCCGCTGTCGCATGCGCAGCAGCGTCAGTGGTTCCTGTGGAACCTGCAGCCGCAGGGCAGCGCGTATCACATCGCCGGAGGGCTTCGGTTCCAGGGCGGGCTGGATGTCGCGGCGGTGCGCGCGAGCTTCGATGTCCTGGTCCAGCGGCACGAATCGCTGCGCACGACCTTCGAGCAGCGCGACGAGGGCATGGCGGTGCAGGTCATCCACGATTCGCTGCCATACGACTATGCGTTCACGGATTTGACGGGCGACACCGATCCGCAGGCGCGGTTAAAGCACGTGACGGAGAAATTCGGGCGCCGACCCTTCGACCTAACGAACGGCCCGCTGCTGAGAATCGAGGTGATCAGGCTGGCCGAGGCAGAGCATGTGCTGCTGGTGTCGATGCACCACATCGTGTCGGATGGCTGGTCCATCGGGGTGTTGCTCAAGGAGTTCGTGCAGGCGTACCAGGCGAACCTGGACGGCCTGGAGGTGTCGCTGCCGGCAATGCCGATCCAATACGCGGACTATGCGGTGTGGCAGCGTGGCTGGCTGGAGGCGGGCGAGCAGGAGCGGCAGTTGGCGTACTGGCGGGACTACCTTGGCCAGGAGCACCCCGTGCTGGAACTGCCGGTGGATCATCCGCGACTGACGCTGGGGCAGTATGGTGAAGCGCGCGTACCGATCGAGTTGCCAGATGACTTGGTCAGCCGCATCCGCAAGTGTGCGCATTCACAAGGGGCGACTCCCTTCATAGTGTTGTTGTCTGCATTGCAGATTCTGCTGCATCGGTACTCGGGACAAACAGACATTCGCATAGGAATTCCAAACGCAAACCGAGACAGACACGAAACGCAGGGAACGATCGGATTCTTCGTGAACACGCAAGTAATCCGAACAAAAATAAACGACCACACCCCGATGAGCCCCGTGCTGGAAACAGTCAAACATGGCGTAAAGCACGCGCAAACGCATCAAGAACTGCCGTTCGATGTGCTGCTGGAGGCACTAAAGCCAGAACGCAGCCTAAGCCACACACCACTGTTCCAGGTAATGCACAACCACCAGCAGCGGGGCAATGACGTACTCCAGACCCTGCCCGGCATACAAGTCGAAAACTACGACATACACGAGAGAACGGCCCAGTTCGAGCTAACCCTAAACACGTCTGAAAACCAAGACGGAAACATATCGGCCAACTTCACCTATGCAAACGAACTGTTCGAGCACACCACCATCGACCAACTCGCCACACACTACGCCACAATCCTAAAAGCGCTCGTAGAGGAAGAACGAAAAGCCGAACGAGTGGGCGAAGTGGAATTGCTGGATGCCACGCAGAAAGAGAAAATCCTCAGCAGCGGGCACGCAGACGGCGACAACCCAGCACCACCCCCGGTACACCACCAAATCGAATCCAAGGCACCGCAGACACCAGAGGCCATAGCACTGATCTATGGCGACGAGGCACTGAGTTATGCGGAGTTGAATGAACGGGCCAATCGATTGGCGCACCACCTGATCGGCCTGGGCGTGAGCCCGGAGACGAAGGTAGGCGTGGCGCTGGAGCGGTCGATGGAACTGGTGGTGGCACTGCTGGCGGTGCTCAAGGCCGGTGGCGCCTACGTACCGCTGGACCCCTCATATCCAGCAGAGCGGCTGGCCTACATGATGAGCGACAGCGGTTTGGCGCTCATACTGACGCAGTCGACGGTGCGCGACGCACTGCCATTGCCAGAGGATGTCGCGGCGCTGGAACTCGATCGGCTCGACGTGAACGGACTGCCCCATCGCAATCCCGCAGTGAAGGTGCACCCGGAGAACCTGGCCTATGTGATTTACACGTCCGGCTCGACTGGGCAGCCCAAGGGGGTAATGGTGCGCCACGCCGCACTATCAAACTTTCTGCGCAGCATGACGACGCAACCAGGCCTGAACGACGATGACGTACTCCTGGCTGTGACGTCTCTCTCATTTGATATTGCAGCGCTCGAACTCTACCTGCCATTGGTATGCGGGGCGAGGCTGTTGCTCGCGCAAGCAGACGCGGCGCGCGACGGTGCCGAGTTGCGACAGCTTATCCAGCGGCACGGTGTCACCGTCATGCAGTCTACGCCGTCGGGATGGCAGCTGTTCCTTGCCGGCGGCAACGACAGGCTAGAAATAAAGGGGTTGTCCGGTGGCGAAGCGCTGCCGGCCGAGTTAGCACGTCGATTGCATGACGCCGGTGTGACGCTGTGGAATATGTATGGCCCGACCGAGACGACCATTTGGTCGATGGTGGACCGGGTGACGGGACCAGATATTGGCTTGGGCCACCCGGTTCGAAATACTCATGTGTACGTGTTGGATGCAGGCGGTCAGCTAGCGCCGCCGGGCGTGGCAGGCGAAGTCCATCTTGGTGGGCAGGGATTGGCGCGGGGGTATCAGAGTCGAGCAGGACTGACGGCTGAGCGCTTCGTGCCAAATCCGCTTGACGTCGGAGGGAGCCGGCTGTACCGCACGGGAGACTTGGCGCGGTGGACGGCAAAAGGGATGCTGGAGTACCTGGGCCGAATCGACTATCAAGTCAAGATCCGCGGATTCAGGATCGAATTGGGCGAGCTGGAAGCTCAACTACACGCGCAGTCCGGCGTTCGGGAAGCTGTGGTCACCGCGCTGGAGGGTCCGTCGGGGACGCGGCTCGTGGCCTACGTGACTGCTCAGGCCGGCCACACACTGGAGGCTCAAACGCTGCGGGCCAAGCTTGGCGAGTTGCTTCCTGAATATATGGTGCCATCGGCGATCATGGCTCTGGAGGCACTGCCGCTGACGCCGAACGGCAAGGTGGATCGCAAGCGGCTACCGAGGCCTGAGTTCGCTTCGCAGGACTACGAAGCACCGCTAGGTGAGGTGGAAGAGGCGCTGGCGCGAATATGGCAAGATATCTTGGGTGTTGAGCAGGTTGGGCGCCATGACAACTTCTTCCAGCTTGGAGGCGACTCGATCTCCAGCACGCGCTTTGTCAGTCGAGCCCGCGCTGAAGGATGGAAAGTTCAGTTGAGCGACGTATTTCGGCGACAGACCATAGCTGATCTATCTATGGTCACTGAGGCAGATATACCGATCCAGGCAGCCGACCACACGAATGGAAGCCTGTCATTTGAGGCGTCCAACAGTGTCGTAGACGGGTATCCGCTGTCTCCCATGCAGATGGGCCTAGTGTTTCATAGCCGCTTTGCCCCCAATTCGGCTATGTACGTGTCATCCACCGTTTACGAGATCAGTGCTGAACTGGACGTAGATAGGTTCCAGCTCGCCTGGGATAGTGTGCTTGCTCAACACACGTCCCTAAAGGCGGAATTCTTCGAGAGCCTAGACGGCGAAATCCGGCAGCGTGTCAACGAAGACGCACGCATGCCAGTTCAATTCCTGGATTGGAGTGATGCCGGCGAAGAGGGCATCGACACTGCAGTCGAGAGCTTGCTGCGCGCGGAGCGGTCTCGATCGTTCCATTTGGACAGAGCCCCCCTTATGTGGGCGAGCTTGATCAGACTTCCAAGCCAGCAGTATCGATTCATTCTGCATTTTCACCATATCTTAATGGACGGGTGGTCGGCCCCCTTGCTATTTAGCGCCTTCTGCGAGGCATATGAGTGCGGCGGGGATATGAGGCATTCGACGACTATTGCCCTTAGGGCGGAGCAACCCAGTTTCTGGGACTTCCTAGGATGGATACAGAACAGACCCGCTGCGGAAGACCTGGACTATTGGCGCAAAGTGCTTGACGGTTATCAGCCGGCCACGAGCGGCAGCGGCGTCAGTCATCCCTCCCACGATGTCTATTCCACATACGAGATTCGGCTGCAAGTCACTGTGACGGAGTTAGAGAAATATGCGCGCGATCTGCATGTCACCCGGAATGTCGTCATGCAAGGTGGTTGGGCGCTTTTAGCGTCGGCAATGCAGGGGACCCAGGACGTGGTTTTCGGGGTGGCCGCATCTGGGCGGCCGCCACAACTTGACGGCATCGAGCGGGTAATCGGCCTTTTTATTAACGCGCTGCCAGCCCGTGTGTGGGTAGACCCGGAAGCGCCATTGAGCGAATGGCTATGGGGAATCCACTGCGACCTGGCCGCCATGATGCAACATCAGCACACGCCACTGGCTGAAATTCAGTTGGCATGCGGTATCACAGCCGGCACATCTTTGTTCGACGCGTTACTGGCTTATCAAAACTATCCAAAGAATATCTCGCCGACAGCCACCGAGGTGGCGAGCTCATTGAAATTAAAACAAATACGAATTGTCGAGCAGCCGCACTATCCTCTGAATGTACGTTTTCTGGTCGACGATGATGTGATCCTCAATATCGTCTTTGACCGCACAAAGTTTACCGAAGAGTCCGTAGCCGGTATGGCGAGTCAATTTGAGTCTTTGCTTGTGTCGATGCTGGAAGGGAAAGCCAAGACTGTCGGAGAGATCAACCGGGCGACTGCGCCAAAGCCCGCAGCGGTCCAAGCCCTGGCACATAGTCATCATAACGACACCATGATGAGCCTCCACCAGAGGGTGCTTGCACACGCGAAGCGACGGTCGAAGGCGGTCGCGATATCTCAGGGCGACACGCAGCTCACATATGGTGAGCTAGATAAGGCCTCACAGCATGTGGCATCGCAACTGCGTGCCGCTGGAATTGGCCCCGAAACAATCGTCGGGGTGTCGACGGATAGATCTCCGGCGTTAATCGTCGCCATCCTTGCAATTCTAAGAGTCGGTGCGGCGTATCTCCCGCTGGATCCGAGTTACCCGAAGGACCGCCTGAAATATATGCTCGCCGACAGCGGCGCCAAAATAATACTTTCACAAAGACAGCTGCGCGAGCGATTGCAGAGCCTAGGCGCGAGCCTGATTCTAGTTGATGAGGCCCTGGAAATTGATGTGGGCGATGTGAGCCTCGATGAGGAGAGCTCTATATGTGCGCATGCTGCGAATATGGCATATGTCATATACACCTCCGGATCTACTGGAGACCCTAAGGGCGTAGTTGTTACCCACGATAACGTCTGCCGACTCTTAGACACCACGCAGCCGCTGTTTCGGTTCGATAAAAGGGACGTGTGGTCTCTATACCATTCATACTCCTTCGACTTCTCGGTGTGGGAGATATTTGGCGCATTGACGCATGGCGGCCGACTGGTCATCGTGCCGCAGGATACCGCACGCGATCCCGAGGCGTTCTCGAATCTAATAATCAGTGAAGGGATCACGGTATTGAACCAGACTCCATCTGCTTTTCGCCAAACGATGGTGGCGCTGTTGAATGAGGTGGAGCAATCGGTGGACTTGCCGCTGCGTTACGTTATCTTTGGCGGAGAAGCCCTCGATTTAGGCGTGCTAACCGCGTGGTTCGATAGGCTCGGCTTTGAACAGCCAAAATTGTTAAACATGTATGGCATAACTGAAACCACCGTACATGTTAGTTTTTGCGAAATAGATCGCCCTACGTTTGAGCGAAAATCGCAAGGCAGTCCAATCGGCGGACCTCTTCCGGATCTGAAATGGTATGTGCTTGACGACAGGTTGGAGAAGGTAAAGCCTGGTACGCCAGGCGAGATATACGTCAGTGGGCCGGGATTGGCGCGAGGCTATCTATTAAAGCCGGCGTTTACCGCAGGTCGATATATTCCGGACCCGTATGGTGAAGCTGAGGGTGGGCGCCTATACAAGACCGGTGATCTTGCAAGATGGACGAGCGACAATCATCTAGAGTATATCGGTCGGTCAGACCAGCAAGTAAAGCTGCGTGGATTCAGGATCGAACTGGGAGAGGTATCGGCCGCCGCGCGCGGTCATGCCGCAGTGCAGGATGCTGAAGCGGTAGTGATCGACACCGATGCGAATGATAGGAGACTGACGTTATTCGTTGTGCCAGACCTGCAAGGTATTCGTGAGCAGGCTGAGATTCGCCGACAGTCGGACGACCCACTGGCCAGCAATTTGGCCGAAGACTGGGAGGAGATTTTTGACACCACCTACGAAACGGCGCCGTTCAGTCCGAGCTTTGTTGGCTGGAATAGTAGTTATAGCGATCGGCCTATACCATTCGAGGAAATGAATGAGTGGCTGCTTGGCACGGTGCGTCGCATAAAGGATCTAAGGCCACGCAAGGTATTGGAAATTGGCTGCGGCCTAGGGCTAGTACTGCAGCATATTGCCCCTGCCTGCGAGTCCTATACGGGTATCGATTTCTCTCAATCCGCAATATCAAACTTGACGCAATGGGTTGCAAAAAACGGATACACGAACGTCAAGCTGTTCACTTCGCAAGCGAACCAACTGGCTGACTGCGTGGGCGGCCCCTTCGACACGATCATCATCAACTCCGTTGCGCAGTATTTTCCGTCGTGGGAGTACTTTCATGAAGTGCTTGGTAGCGCGGTCTCACGCTTGACGGAGAACGGAGCGATCTTTCTGGGCGACCTTCGGCCGTACGCGAACCAAGCCAGCTTTCACACGGCAATTCAGATGGCTCGTGCCAGTGGCGACTTGAGCGTGCAAAGTATCCGCCATTTGATTGAAAAGGCGGTAATGGAGGATGACGAGCTTCTCATAGACGCGCAAGCGCTTAGGCTCGTTGCACGAGAGGCAGGCCTTCTCGATGTCGAAGTGCGACTCAAGGACGCACGATATGCCAATGAGCTCAGCGCCTATCGTTACGATGCGCTGCTAACCAAGGGGCATCGCCAGAGTCGAGGCGCGTCAAGTTCCATCGTTGCGATGCCCGACGGCGCGGACTTTGGCTGGGTCCGCGACCTGTTGAGCCGTGCGACACATTCATCGGTCCGCATTATTGGTGTACCAAATTCGAGAGTCATGGCCGATGTAGCGCTGGTGCGTGCGTTGAGTGCAAGTTCCGACGAGGACACGGTGCTAGCGGCGAACCGTGCCAAAATGCGCTTCTCTACAGCCGGCCTTGATCCGTCCGACCTGTACCGGCTTGGAGATGAGCACGGATGGTCCGTCGAGACTGAATGGGGCTCCGACCCGGACAGCGGCTTAATCGATGTTCATTTCTACCGCCCATCGAGCCATGAGGACGGCCAGAATGCTTCAGCAAATTCTATCGAACAAAGCGAATATCTCGCAGCGGGCCGAACGTTTAGCGAACCGGTGGTAGCGAAGTATATCCAGTCGTTGAGTGCAATCGTCAGAGATCATTTACGGTCGCAATTGCCGCCGCACATGGTTCCACCTCATATCGTCGTGTTGCCGCGGATCCCGTTGACGGCGAACGGAAAACTGGACCGGGGGCTTCTTCGCGAATATGGCGCCGGCTCCCGCAAGCATGAGGTCAGGGCCGCCTCGACAGACATAGAGCGGGCGATCGCTGAAGTATGGCGAGAGATACTCGGTATTGACGGCATCGGTGTAGATGAAAGTTTCTTCGAGCTGGGTGGCCATTCAATTCTTGCCGTTCAAATGACGGCAAGGGTACGAAAAGCATGCGGCATAGAACTGCCGCTCGGGGCCGTATTTAGCCATCCCTCGATTGCGGAACTCGCTGCCTTTCTCGAAATTCGACGAGACTCAATGGAGGACGCTGTGCCGCGCCTGCCGTTCGAGTCCATTGACCGGAATGTCGAGATGGCGCTGGCTCCGCAGCAAGTCGGTCTGTGGGTCGCGTGCCAGTTCACTGCGGAGCCGGCGCTTTACAACATCGTGGGAGCATTCGAGATCAGAGGGAAGCTAGACCGTCATGTGCTAAGAGCGAGCTTCGCAGATCTGATGTTTAGGCACGAAATTCTGCGTACGAGATATCCGGACATGCATGGCAGGCCTACCCTATCAATCGATGTCGAATCGGTTGACTACGTCGAGGTGGAAGTCCTAGTGTCCGACGAGATCGACGGAAGAAAACACATCGAGTCGGTTCTCAGCGATTTCGCGAGAATTTCTTTTGATTTGGTGACCGGCCCGCTCTGGCGTGCTCGCGTGTACGAAATCTCGACTGACCGGCACATCATCGCAGTGTCGATGCACCATCTGATTGCCGATGGATGGTCATTGGGAATTCTTCTCGACCAGCTATCCTCATGCTATCGGCTTCGTTTGACGAATAAGGCGTTAGATATTCCACCCTCGGGTGAGCTGCAGTATGTTGATTTCGGTGCTTGGCACGAAAAGCTGCTGAGCGGAGTGAGGGGGATTGCGCTTAGAAAGTTCTGGGCGAACTATCTGGCCGATTTCAAGGGAGTAGCCGCTCTTCCAGGCCAGCAGGCCGGAGGGCAATACACTCCTGCCGCCAATTGCATCGATGCATTAGTACCATGGTCGGAACTGAAGGGGCTGGATAGTCTCTGCATCGACTTGGGTGTAACCCTCTTTACTGTGCTGTTATCCGCACATCTTGCCGTCTTGCATCGGCTAACTGGAGCGCCAGACATTGTGGTCGGCGTCGATGTGGCGGGTCGCGACCATGGAGACACGCAACGAATGGTTGGCTACTTCGTTAACGTGGTACCAGTTAGATCGACACTCGCGAATTCTGCCGAAGTACTAACGTTCAGGGATTTTTCGGAGCGGACCGCTAAATCGCTCCGAACTGTTCTTGACCACGCCGAATTGCCTACAGACCAGATTGTTCAATGTGCCAGAGAGGCCGGCATTCGGCCTGCGGGCGGCTTGATTAATTCGCTATTTGTCATGCAGAACTTCCCCACAGGGAATTTCCGCATTGAGGGACTGGATATCAATTCGGTCGATGTCGCCGCGAGTTATTCGAAGTTCGGGATGGAGTTCTTTCTCACGGAATCCTCCAACGGGCTCAAGTACCGGTGCCATTATTCGAAAGCATTATTTGGTACGGAGTCGATGCCGGCGGTGCTGCGGCAATGGCGTCAACTGATCAAACGTCTCGTGAATTCTCCGGAAACGAAGTTTATGAACGTCTTCCCTGACATTGCTGCGGTCGGGGGTAGGCGCGTCGATGCATCAGTTTGGTAGCGGCCCAGGCTGCGTGCATATCGCTATCGAAAGAATGAATTAACTCAATCAATGGGGTTATCGTGAGTGAGCAAACTATTACTATTGACTCCAAGCAAGTCATACAGCAAGTCTGGCCCACGAGCGGCGCGATATCGCGCCCAGCAGTGGTGTGCGCGGGCGCGCCGACCATAGACGCCATCAGTTGGGCCTCACAAAATCTTGCCTTGATTGACGAACTATTATGCGCTCGTGGAGCGATCCTGTTTCGTGGGTTCGGAATCGGTACGATCGAGACTTTTGAGCGCTTCGCTGGTGCAATGTGCGATGAGTTATACGGCGAGTATGGCGATCTGCCGCCGAAGGAAGGTGCCAAGCGGGCATATCGCTCAACGCCTTATCCCGAAAGCGAGATGATTCTTTTCCATAACGAGAGCTCACACCTCGACAAGTGGCCGAGAAAGCAATGGTTCTACTGCGAGCTGCCATCCGTCAAGGGTGGAGCGACACCGCTCGTCGACTGCCGACAGATCCTGGAACATATCCCGCCCGCGTTCAGTGAAAGACTGGCGATTGAAGGTCTTCTGTACATCAGGACATTCACTGACGGGCTGGATGTTCGCTGGCAGGACTTCTTTCATACGGAGGATAGGCAGACCGCAGAGCAAGTTTGTCGAGCCGCTGGTATGGACTGCCTATGGCTAGGCGATGACGACTTGCAAATGACGAACCTGAGTCCGGCTGTCATCGAGCATCCCATTACGCAGCAACGGGCTCTGTTTAACCAGATCCAGTTGCATCACCCCTTTTTTTTGGCCCCAGACCTGAGGGAGTATCTCTTGTCTATGGTCGGTGAAGACAGACTGCCTCGTAATGTCCGGTACGGCGGAGGCGAGCCTATAGAAGTAGAAAATCTACGGGCACTATCTGAAGCCTATGATGCCTGCGCTGTCCGGTTCAGTTGGGCAGAGGGTGACGTAGTGCTTCTGGACAATATGCTCACAGCCCATGCTCGCGACCCTTATGAAGGGCAACGGAAGATCGTCGTCGCCATGGGAGAGATGGTGCCGTCGAGAGCCTATTGCGCAAAATTCAAGACGGAGGCTATATGAACGATTCGGAAGTGTCTTGCTTGACTGGTAGCACTGTGCAATTCGTGGAGCAAACCTTATTCGACAGGCTTGAGGCGTGGAATGCGTCGGTTCCAGACCAAATCGCGCTTCGAATGGCGAATGTGGAACTATCATACGGTGGCTTAATGGAACGGGTCGCAGCTACGGCCGCCGGACTTGCCCTGGCCGGTATTCGGCCAGGAGATATCGTCGCCGTCCGCATGCCCAGATCGCTCGATTTGGTAATCGCCATTCTTGGCGTCATGCGTACTGGGGCAGCGTATCTGCCGCTAGATGAAGCATGGCCAGTGGAGCGCTGTCAGTACATCTTGGCCAACGCTGCCCCGAAAATGATGCTCGTGTCGAATGTGATGGATCCTATTCAGTGGGGCCTGGCCACCGCCGATGTTAGCCAGCTCGCCGCTGCTGTTAAACATCCGCGGCATGTTCCGGACCTTCCCAGCCCAACAGATGCGGCATACGTCATCTACACCTCAGGCTCGACGGGGGTGCCAAAGGGGGTCGTTGTCGAGCATGCTCAGTTGCTTAACTATGCTGCGGCGATCTCCTTGGCGTGCGGTTTTGACCATAAGCTGCGTTTAGCGCTGTCTTCGGGGGTCGCAGCGGATCTGGGAAACACAACCCTTTACGGGGCGTTGTTCTCCGGCGCGACGCTTGTCGTCGCCACTGAGGGGCAGATGCAAGACCCAGTCGCTTACTCCGCGTTCATTCGTGAGGAGCGCATCGACTGCTTGAAAGTCGTGCCGTCTCAGCTAGAGGTTCTAATCGAGGCTCCGGGGTGCATGATGCCGAAGATAGTTATTCTTGGCGGCGAGCCCGCAAACAGTGCGCTCGTAGGCAAGATTCGCGAAATCCACCCGTCAGCAGTCATCTACAACCACTATGGTCCAACAGAGTGCACAGTCGGTGTTCTCGTACATCGTTTGGGCGAGAAAGAGGCTTTCGAAGCCGGCGAATGGGGCCTGCCCCTGAGCGCTGCTCTATCGAACAATTACATCTCCATCCGCGACCAGGATGGGCGGCTGGTGAAACGTGGGGAAGAGGGTGAAATCTATATTGCTGGTGCGCAGGTATGCCGGGGCTATTTAGGTCAACTCCCCGGCGACGGCTTTGTGCAGCTTCCCGACTCGCCCGGGGAAAGGTTCTACGGAACCGGTGATCTGGCAAGACAGTCCGCTGATGGAAGACTTGCGTTGACGGGACGAATCGACGATCAAGTGAAGATCCGCGGATATCGGATCGCATTGAGAGAGGTCGAACTCGCATGTCTGCGCCTGCCGGGCATACAACAGGCAGTTGTATGCCCGACGCGCGATAAAGGAGAGACCGAACTGGCAGCATACCTGGTAGGTAGGCTGGACTTTTCCGTCGGCGCTCATGCAGCCGCCCGAAGATCGTTGCAAAAATACCTTCCGGACGCTTTCATCCCTAGCTATTTCTCCGTCATTGATGAGATACCGCGCCTTGCCAACGGAAAGATCGATCGACAAAAGCTGTCGTCTATCCTACCCGTACGGCCTGGTCAGGAGGTGGTGGAAATACGTGCCGTTCGCTCAGGTACGTACGTGGAACGATTCATCGTCGACGCGATCGCTGGCCTGATAGGAGGGCGGCGCATAGAAATTGATGACGATTTCTTTGATGTGGGCCTTCATTCGCTCCAAGCCATTCGTCTCGCAGCAAAGATTCGTGAAATCTTACGCGTCGATCTCAAGCCGGGCGGCGTATTGACGAACCGGTCGATTCGGGCGCTGGCAAGCCATATCGACTCAATCGCGCAAGAAAATTCCAACATAGAGAAGCACGCTGCAGATTACCTCCTGCAGGGCTGACGGGGCGATGCGGCTGCCTCGCCTCGGCGACGGTCAGCCGCTTGCGGAGACGCTTTGAGGGCTTCCTCATGATCCATGACCAGCTCGATCTGCTGCCTAATCGCTATCAGTAACGAGGGACAAAATGAATAACCTGCCTGTTAGGAACGTTCGTACTGACTTTGCGACCTATCCGTTATCGTTCGGACAGGAGATGCTTTGGCTCTCTCACAAGTTATCGAATGAGGTCGATCCCTACAATACGGTCCACTCGTTCCTCGTCAAGGGGACGCTGGACGTGACGTGCCTTCAGATCGCGTTTCAAGCGCTCATCGAACGGCACTCGGCGCTTCGGACCATATTTTTGGAGAGTGAAACCTGCCCCGTTCAGAAGGTTCTGCCGGAAGCGCCCTTTGAGCTAGCCCAGATTAGTGCAAGCGGGGAGATTGGTTCCGAGCTGCAAGGCCTCGTTGAGGCCGAATCAATATGCCGATTTGATCTGGGCCGAGCTCCTCTCCTGAGGGTGACCTTGGTCTCCAGCGTCGGGCAGCAATCCGCGCTGGTTATAGCCATGCATCATCTGATTTGCGACGCATGGTCAAATGATCTTTTGCTTCGTGATCTGGCGGTTGCCTATAGCTCGGCCTTGGCGGGCCGTGATGACTTCAAGGCTGGGGCGGAGTCGACGTTCGGACAGTATGCGAAGCTACAGCGAGACCTGAGCGCGGCCGGCGTGTTCGATACTGATGTTGCATATTGGGAAGAATCTATCGGTTCGGACATATCTCGCTTCGACATCCTTCCGGAGGGAACGAGCGATGGGAGTGATGTCGAAATAGCCAGGCGGCAACTCTTCCACTTGCCATCAGATCTAGCGACCAAAGTCCTCAGACGGTCCCAGGATATGGCCTTGTCACCGTTTGTCCTGTACTTTGCCGCGTGGCAATTGGTGCTGTGGACATATTCTGGGAGGCGTCGGCTGATTGTAGGTGTTCCGTATGCCGGACGTGGTGAAAGCTCGCATATGGACGTCGTGGGGTATTTTGTTAACACCCTTCCCTTCACGATCGAAGTTCGGCCTGAGCAAGCAATAGGAGACTTTGTTCGTGATGTAGGCCGGAACGTGATTGCAGCGATTGATCACGCCGGTTGCCCGATGGAACTGGTGGCAGATCGGCTCAGAAAGCGCGGATCTCTTGGCGCGGGACCGCTCTTTCAATCGCTCTTTAACTTCAGGCCGCAATCCAGGTCTCAGGAAATTGCGCTTGGTGAAGCGACACTCGTTCCTTGGATTGCCGAAAGGTCACCGTTGAAATTTGACCTAGGCATCGATTTGGCAGTCTCGGCCGCCTCAGTCGAAGTTGCCGTTGAATACGCTGAGCATCCTGGATCGGCAGCGGTGGTTCCTCGCCTGATTGATTTATTTGCTACGGTTTTAGAGGCAATTTCGAGCGACGACGACCGGTGCGTTTGGAATGCGTGTGAACTTCCGGAGGCTGATGCCCAATATTTGGGAGCCTTGTCGCATCAAGGGCAGGCGCACACGGGTGGAGCCCAAGGGTTAATACACGGTCACATTGAGTCGCAAGCACAACTGGCGCCGGACGCGCAGGCGCTGGTGTACGGCGAAGCGGCCTTGAGCTATGCCGAGCTGAACGCGCGGGCCAACCGCCTGGCGCATCACCTGATCGGCCTGGGCGTGGGTCCGGAGACGAAGGTGGGCGTGGCACTGGAGCGGTCGGTGGAACTGGTGGTGGCGCTCTTGGCGGTGCTCAAGGCGGGCGGCGCCTATGTGCCGTTGGATCCGTCATACCCGGCCGAGCGGCTAGCTTACATGATGGTCGACAGCGGGCTGGAACTGGTGCTGACGCACTCGGTTTCGCGCCAGGCGCTGCCCTTGCCCGAAGGCGTGACGGCGCTGGAGGTGGACAGGCTCGATGTCAGCGCGCGGCCGGCGAGCAACCCGGAGGTGACGGTGCATCCGGAGAACCTGGCCTACGTGATCTACACCTCGGGCTCGACCGGCCGGCCCAAGGGCGCAGGCAACCGTCACGGCGCACTGGCGAACCGACTTGACTGGATGCAACAGGCCTACGGCCTGGACAGTAGCGACACGGTGCTGCAGAAGACCCCGTTCAGTTTCGACGTGTCGGTGTGGGAGTTCTTCTGGCCGCTGATGGCGGGCGCCCGGCTGGCCGTCGCACCGCCGGGCGCGCACCGCGATCCGGCCGAGCTGGTGGCCCTGATCGAGCGGCACCAGGTCACGACGCTGCACTTCGTGCCCTCGATGCTGCAAGCCTTCGTTGAGCATGACGGAGCGGCCCAGTGCATCGGGATCCATCGCATTGTATGCAGCGGCGAGGCGCTGCCGGCCGCGTTGCAAGACCGGACGCTGGCGTTGTTGCCGCAGGCCAGGCTGTACAACCTGTACGGGCCGACGGAAGCGGCGATCGACGTCACGCACTGGACATGTTCCGCGGGCGACGCGGTGGTGCCGATCGGCCGGCCGATCGACAATGTGCAGACCTACGTGCTGGACGCCTCGATGAACCTGGCGCCGCCAGGGGTTCCCGGCGAGTTGTACCTTGGCGGCGCGGGGCTGGGCCGCGGCTACGAGGGCAAGCCTGGTCTGACGGCGGAGCGGTTTGTGCCGGATCCGTACGGGGAGGACGGCGGCCGGCTGTACCGCACAGGGGATCTGGCGCGCTGGAACGATGCGGGCGCGCTGGAGTACCTGGGTCGGATCGACCACCAGGTGAAGATACGGGGCTTCCGCATCGAGCTGGGCGAGTTGGAAGCACAGTTGCAGGCACAGCCCGGGGTGCGCGAGGCGATCGTGACGGCGCAGGAGGGCCCGGGCGGGGCGCGGCTGGTGGGCTATGTGACGGCGCAGGCCGGACAGGTGCTCGATACCACCACGCTCCGAGCCCATGTCAGCGCGGCGCTGCCGGACTATATGGTTCCTTCGGGCATCGTGGTGCTGGATGCTCTGCCTTTGAGTCCGAACGGCAAAGTGGACCGCAAGGCGCTGCCGGCGCCGGAGTTCGCATCGCAGGGCTACGAACCGCCGCAAGGCGATGTGGAAAAGGCCCTGGCCACGATCTGGCAGGAAGTGCTGGGGGTCGAGCGGGTGGGCCGGCACGACAACTTCTTCGAGCTTGGCGGCGACTCCATCCTGAGCCTGAAGGTGGTCTCCGGTGCACAGCAAGCCGGGATACCGATGGCGGTTCGGCAACTGTTCGAACACCAAACGCTGCAGGGGCTGGCCACGGCCACGGCGACCAGCACGCTCGAGCAACAGCCGATCCGGAAAATTCCACCCAGCGAGCGGCAGGCCGTGCCGCTGTCATACGCGCAGCAGCGCCAGTGGTTCCTGTGGAACCTGCAGCCGCAGGGCAGCGCGTATCACATCGCCGGAGGGCTTCGGTTCCAGGGCGGGCTGGATGTCGCGGCGGTGCGCGCGAGCTTCGATGTCCTGGTCCAGCGGCACGAATCGCTGCGCACGACCTTCGAGCAGCGCGACGAGGGCATGGCGGTGCAGGTCATCCACGATTCGCTGCCATACGACTATGCGTTCACGGATTTGACGGGCGACACCGATCCGCAGGCGCGGTTAAAGCACGTGGCGGAGAAATTCGGGCGCCGACCGTTTGACCTAAGGGCCGGCCCGCTGCTGAGAATCGAGGTGATCAGGCTGGCCGAGGTGGAGCATGTGTTGCTGGTGTCGATGCACCACATCGTGTCGGATGGCTGGTCCATCGGGGTGTTGCTCAAGGAGTTCGTGCAGGCGTACCAGGCGAACCTGAATGGCCTGGAGGTGTCGCTGCCGGCAATGCCGATCCAATACGCGGACTATGCAGTGTGGCAGCGTGGCTGGCTGGAGGCGGGCGAGCAGGAGCGGCAGTTGGCGTACTGGCAGGATTATCTCGGCCAGGAGCACCCCGTGCTGGAACTGCCGGTGGATCATCCACGCCTGACGCTGGGGCAGTATGGTGAAGCGCGCGTACCGATCGAGTTGCCAGATGACTTGGTCAGCCGCATCCGCAAGCGTGCGCATTCACAAGGGGCGACACCCTTCATAGTGTTGTTGTCTGCATTGCAGATTCTGCTGCATCGGTACTCGGGACAAGCAGATATTCGGATAGGAATTCCTAACGCAAACCGAGGCCGAGGCGAGACGCAGGGAACGATTGGGTTTTTCGTGAACACGCAAGTCATCCGCACACAGATACACGGCCGTATGTCGCTGAGCGCGGTGCTGGAACTTGTCAAACGTGGGGTGATGGGCGCGCAAGCGCATCAGGATCTTCCGTTCGATGTGTTGGTGGAGGCGTTGAAGCCTGAACGCAGCCTAAGCCATACGCCACTGTTCCAGGTGATGCACAACCACCAGCGGCTGGGCAGTGACGTGCTGCAGAGGCTGCCCGGCATACAGGTCGAAAGCTACGAGCTGCACGAGAGGACGGCGCAGTTCGAGCTAGCCTTAAACACGTTTGAAAGCCAGGACGGTGGCATATTGGCGAACTTTACCTATGCAGGCGAGCTGTTCGAGCCCGCGACGATCTGCCAACTGGCCACACACTATGCTGCGTTGCTGCACTCGCTCGTATCGGACGAAGGAATATGCGAACGGGTGGGCGAGGTGGCATTGCTGGATGCTGCGCAGCGGGAGAAAATTCTCGGGAGCGGGCGCGGCGACGTGTCGACCCGAGCACCGTCCCCGGTACACCACCAGGTCGAATCCCAGGTCTCGCTGACACCCGAGGCGGTAGCGCTGGTGTATGGCGACGAGGGACTGAGTTATGCGGAGTTGAATGAGCGGGCCAATCGATTGGCGCACCACCTGATCGGCCTGGGTGTGAGCCCGGAGACGAAGGTAGGCGTGGCGCTGGAGCGGTCGATGGAACTGGTGGTGGCACTGCTGGCGGTGCTCAAGGCCGGTGGCGCCTACGTGCCGCTGGACCCCTCATATCCAGCAGAGCGGCTGGCCTACATGATGAGCGACAGCGGTTTGGCGCTCGTACTGACGCAGTCGACGGTGCGCGACGCACTGCCATTGCCAGAGGATGTCGCGGCGCTGGAACTCGATCGGCTAGACGTGAACGGACTGCCCCATCGCAATCCCGCAGTGAAGGTGCACCCGGAGAACCTGGCCTATGTGATTTACACGTCCGGCTCGACTGGGCAGCCCAAGGGGGTAATGGTGCGCCACGCCGCACTATCGAATTTCTTGAATAGCATGAGTGATCGGCCGGGGCTTGATGCGGAGGACGTCCTGTTGGGGTTGACTTCACTGTCGTTTGACATTGCCGCGCTGGAGCTGTTTCTACCATTGACGCGCGGCGCACGACTTGTGGTAGCGCCGAGCTCGGCTGCGCGCGATGCGGCTGAGCTGCGTGCGCTCGTAGAGTGTCATTGTGTCACTGTGATGCAGTCGACGCCATCTGGTTGGCAAGTCCTCCTTGCCGCGGGCGAGGACCATTTGCGAATCAGGGGGCTCTGCGGCGGTGAGGCATTGTCCGCGGACCTAGCGCGGCGGTTACGAGACGTCGGCGTGGATCTGTGGAACATGTATGGCCCCACCGAGACAACTGTCTGGTCGACGGTAGACCACGTCGACGATGGCCCCATCGTGCTGGGGCGACCGGTATCGGCGACGCAGGTGTATGTGTTGGACCATGAGATGAATCTGGCACCGGCTAGTGTGGCGGGAGAACTCTACATCGGAGGTGACGGCGTGGCCCGGGGCTATCTGAACCGCACAGCGCTGACGGCGCAGCGGTTCGTGCCAGATCCATTCGGCGAAGCAGGGCGCCGGCTGTACCGCACAGGGGACTTGATGCGCTGGAGGACAAACGGACTGCTGGAGTATCTAGGCCGACTCGACCACCAGGTGAAGATCCGCGGCTTCCGAATTGAGTTGGGTGAAGTCGAGACGCAGCTACAGGCGCAGGGTGGGGTACGCGAGGCGATAGTGACCGTACACGAGGGTCCGAGCGGGAAGCGTCTTGTAGGCTATGTGACGGCGGCGGCGAGCCTGGAGTTGGACCCTCAGCAACTACGGGCTAAGCTCGGAGAAGTTGTGCCGGAATACATGGTGCCGTCGGCTATCGTCGTGCTTGCGGCGCTGCCGCTAACGCCAAACGGAAAGGTGGACCGCAAGTCGCTGCCAGCCCCAGAGTTCGCATTGCAAGGCTACGAGGCGCCGCAGGGCGAGGCGGAAGAGGCACTCGCGCGGATATGGCAGGAGGTGTTGAGTGTTGCTCGGGTCGGCCGACACGATAACTTCTTTGATCTTGGCGGAGACTCCCTTGGCGCCATACGTGTGCAATGGCGGGTATCACGAGACCTAGGTATGGAATGTGACCTTGCCACATTGATTTCGGCGAAGACTCTCAAGGAACTGAAAACCAGTTTACTTGGAGAGAAAAAGATATCGGGCACTACGCGGTCCCAAGCCACCGATAAGCTGAAGGAGATATTGGCTAATGTCAGTTAACCATTCGGTGGCACAGACGTTCTCGGTGGCGGAGTCATAGCAGAGTCGCATTGAGCGATAGCGGCGGATCACTATTGGCGTCTCAATCGCGATGACTCCTTGGGGCCATTCAACGCGGAGCCGAACGCCACGTTTTTCCTACCCAACGATAACGCGGCCTTCTCTCACTCGTGCTTGACGATGGTGGAGGAGGAGGTACGTCCGCATACCTCTTTCTCCGATGGCTTAGTAGCTGATTTTCGCCATGATGCCGACCGTTCGCGGCATACCTACCAAAACTACACCTTCGCTCTGTGCATACCAGTATCTCTTGTTGGCGACGTTAAACACACCTGCAGTCAACTGAAGGTCGTGCCCCGAAACTCGGGTGTTGTAGTTCGCCGTGAGATTGAAAATAAAATAACCGGGAATCTCGATCGAGTTCGCAGCGTCAAGCTTTTGCGTACTCACGTATCGCCCGTCGGCACCCACTTCCAAATTCTGCAGTTGGGGAACCGCGTAAGCAACGCGTAGTGCTCCAACGTAATTGGGTGTGACCGAGACGCGATTGCCCACGTTCTCGCTGGTTTTCACATATTCAGTATTCATCGCTGTGAACGACCCTGCAACAGACAGGTTCGTGGTGAAATTCACAGATGTTCCGAGCTCCAGGCCCTGGTATCGAAGCTTGCCGTTCTGGACGTAGACATTGTCGCTGTTACCGTATGCCGCACCTCGCTCTATCCTGAACAGGGAAGCAGTAGCACTCCAGGAGTCATGTTCTGTCTTGACGCCGACTTCGTACTGCTTACTTTTCAGCGGCTTGAGAAGGTCGTTTGCATTTTCATACATCAGAGGCACCTGCGCGCCTTGCTCGAGGGATTCAACATAGCTACCGTAGAGTGTCGTGTCCGGGCGGGGCTTGTACATTAGCGCGAACGTTGGCGTGACGACACCGTCCTTTTTATAATGGATCGTCTGTGCGCCAGCTGCAGTATATCCATTCTGCTCGTAGTTCGTATAACGGGCACCAGCGAGGACTGACCAGCGGTCGGTCAGTTTGATGGTGTCGCTTCCGAAAAATCCGGTCTGATCATAGGTTGACTGACGGTACCACGACGGCGTTATGGCGCTGTTATAGGTAATGGTGTTTTGGTCATAGATGTTGCCCGTGCCAATTGTGCAAAAGCAGAACTGACTATTCCCGTCGTTGGTCTGTTTTTGCGACGATGTGCCGAAAACCAGTTGGTGCTCAAATGGACCCGTCTGAGCCTTCCCTTCCAGCATTAGTTGCCATTGCTGAAATTTATACTTGTTTGCTTGGTCGTAGACGCGCTCCGTATAGTCGCCATTCGGATTCGAGATGTACAGCCAGTCTTCGATGTAGCGCCGATTTGTCGACGAGTAACTATAGTTCGTACTAACCTTCCAGTCCGGCGCGATCGCATAGCTCAAGCCCGTTGTGATTAAGCCAAATTCGGTGGATTGTGGAGAGCCATCGGACGACGTTAAATTATCGGCACGGCCATTGATCGGCGACGGCAGACTGGTGCCTGTATATCCAAGAAGTGTCGATATCGCCGCGACCTGCCCTGAGGCGTGTCGTTTTTGATACAAGGTGTCCAATGTCCACGTCAAATTCGGTGTCAGGTGCGCATCCAGTCCAAGAGACACATCATTTCCGTTGACGTGACCTCCGTTATACGTTTCGCCCCCTTCGTGAGCAGCATTGAGCCGGAAGCCAAACATTCCGTCAGTACCGAATCGATCACCGATATCGACATGCTCTTTAAAAATCCCATCAGACTTGTAGCCGACATCTGCACTTAGCAGAAGCCCGTCGGCAAGGATAGGCGGCTTCTTCGTCACAAAATTGACGATACCTCCAGGGGATCCAAATCCGTACATGAACCCAGAAAGCCCCTTGAGTATTTCGACTTGCTCAAAATCTTGATAAGGCAGCTCGACGCCATAGTTGATGATCGGCAAGCCATTTAACTTATAGCCATTTGCGTAGTCCAGTTGCAGGCCACGGACCGTTAAATAACTGGAACGCGTGTTGTATGTGTTCCCTTGGTTCACCACAGACGCGTCGAGGTTGAAAATATCACCGAGCGTCGAAGCCTGACGTCGCTCGATATCTTGCTTATCGACTACAGTGGTTGAGAACGGTGTGTCGAGTTGAGTGCGGGTCCCGAGTGCACCGCTGGTAACCGGAGCGTCAAGGTTTAGGGAAGTTATCGGTGCTTGTGGGGCCGTAACCGTAATCGTTGGCAATGTAGTGGCATTCTGCGTTGTTGCTGGTGGTTGCACCGTTATAGCGGAGCCATTGGCGGCAACTATCAGGCCGGTGCTTTCTAGCGCCCGATCTAGTGCTTGCCGTAGCGTCATTGAACCCTGCAGCGCCGAAGCAGTCTTCCCCGCAACAAGGGTGGCATCCACCGAAATCGCCACCCCGCTTTGGCGAGCTAGGGCATTGATTGTGTTGCCTAATGGCTGTGAAGGTAGTGAAAACTGCCATGTTGAGGCGAGGGCAGCAGTGCCAGATTGATTCTGAGCATATGCCGTATGTGGCACTGCTATAAAAGCCAGAGCGGTTGCGCTAGCGAACGCTATGGTCAATAAATGCCCCGAAGCGGCGATTCTGTTTTTACCGCTGCGTGGTATCGGCAAGTCCGGTATTTGGAATGGTAGCTTAAGCATTGCTTCGACGTCCTCTCTGTTTGGTTATGTTTATCGGAAGACGGGCGAGATGCGAAATACCGGACAATTATTTTCTGAGGCGTGGATCAGCGCGCGCGAATGACTACCACGCCATCGGCACGTTGGGCCATCTTTATCGGAAGGATTTTTGGCAGGCTGCTCAGGAAAGCATCAGGGTCGCGCATTGGAAAACTTCCCGTCAGGCGTAATGTGTCAAGCGCGGGATCAGCACCTAAGACGAGCGGCTTTGTCATGTAGTCGTTCCAGCGGTCGATCGCTTCTGGCAATCGCGTCCCATCGAACACAAGCCAACCTTGCCGCCACGCGCCAACGTCGGCGGTTTGTATGCGGCGAGGATCTCCTAGTCCTTGATGGTCGGTCTGTATTGCATCGCCCGGGCCAAGCATTACGCTTGGGGATGCGCTGTCCGTATCGAATGGACGACCCGCTTTATGATTGGCCCAGACCTCGACACGCCCCTCTGCGACCGCCACGGACATATGTCCATCGCGTGCTGCAACCGAGAAGACGGTGCCTACGACGCGAACACGTCCCCAGTCCGTCGTGACAATGAAGGGCCGTTTGGCGTCAGGTTGGACTACGAATCGAGCCTCTCCCCGATTCAGGCGCACTTCCCGCCGGTCGGCGTAATAAAGGACATGAGCGGTGGTGTGCGCCCCTAAATCCACTTGAGAGCCGTCCGATAACTCCTTGCTGAGCAATTGTGCACGTTCAGTTTGTAGAACGAGTTCCTGCACAGATTGAGACCAGAACCAGCGGCCAACGCCCGCAGCAATTCCGGCGATGCCCAAAGTCGCAATGACGCGGCGGCGGTCGCGTCGGACACGAATGCCGCGTTCAGCCTGCGTGGGCGGGATCGGCACATGGTCACGTAATGCGCGTGCGTCGCTACAGGCCCATGCGCGCAGCGCCCATTGATAGGCGGATTCATGCGATGGGTTTGCCGCCCGCCAACAGGCCAGTTCTTGCTCCGCCGCTTTTGCGCAACTCGTGTCGCCACCATGCTCTCGTGCGATCAGAAGCAGAGCGTGTTCTAGCAGTTTACGCGATGGTGTTGCGGGCAGGCGTAGAGGCTCTTGGTCAATGTATGCTTTTGAGGGGTTTATGGCGTCGTTTTCGGAGCACATGGGCGAGACGTCGTGCTTATCCTCAGTCGATCTATGCATGGTCGGATGCGAGATTCATACAATCAATCACTCCTCGGACGATATGCTTCTCGATGGCCATCTTCGTACTGTTCAAATGTTCGGCCGCCTCGGCATGGCTGCAACCGTAAATACGCACAAGTATAAAGGCCTCGCGCCGCTTGCGTGGCATTGCAGCCAAACGTGCCATAAGGCAGTCTAACTGCTGACGAGCGCCCACCTCACGCTCTACCGACGGAGCTTCATCTGGGGTGACCATATCCAGTGTCTGCAGCATCTTTGCCTCTGCGTCTCGTCGTCGCACGTTGTCAGTGACAATATTCTTCCCGATTCGATAAAGAAGCGCGCGCGGCTCTGGAATTGCTATAGATGCGTCCATTGACAACACGCGTGCGTAACACTCATGAACAATGTCGCACGCCGCATCACGATCTCTCAGTGAACGGGAAAAAAAGCCAATGAGTTCTTTGTAGTAGCGTTCGACCACGATGATGAGGAGGTTCTATAGGAGGCAATCAAGCTGCGCGCAAATCGACACGACAGACTCATTTTTCACGGGTCGAAATTGCTTGCTCGAGAGTGCAAATGCGTCGGCACCAAGAATTCTGTATGTTACTCAATAATAACGTCAATGACAGTGATTCTCATTCGATTCTACAATGAAATTTGTAAAAACCCAACATGTGGTGCTACGGAGCGGCTTTAGCAAAGCGCACATAACCGCATAGGCGGTGGAGCGTGTCGGGGACGTGGCTCTCAGGTTAATCAGTGCTGGCAGCAAGGAAATTCCCATGCAATAATGAAATGATAATTATTCTATTATTTGCATGATGGCATGAACTGGTGTGGGTGCTCCACGCGCAACTTGGGGAATTCGATGGGACGAGCCTATGCGTTGCTGATCGGCGTAATTGTGATTTCGGGATGCATGAGCCGCAGCTTTAACGATCATGACTCGGTGGCAAAGGAGGTTTATGGATCCGTCGAGATCAGAAGAACGGAGGATGGCGTTCCTCACATCAAAGCTGACAATTGGGTTGCACTGGGATACGGATATGGTTATGCCCAGGCTGAGGATAATCTATGCACGATGGCCGAGGCGTTCGTCACTTATCGAGGCGAGCGATCACAGTATTTTGGTCCTGAAGGGCGTCTTCGGACTCATTCCACGATCGGCGAGCTCAAGAACATCGACGCTGACTTCTTTTTCAAGCTAGTTGACAGCGGTGAAGTGGTTAATATGTACCGTGATCATCAGTCGGTCGAAATCCGGCAACTCGTCGCTGGATTCGCCAAGGGCTTCAACGCTTATCTGAACGGCTTGCGTTCCCGTAACAATACGAACGCGCATCAGGCCTGCAGAACTGCGCCGTGGCTGTCAGACATCAGCGATGCAGACATCTACCGTCGACTTTACGCGGCCAATATGGCCGGCGGGACCACGAGTTTCATTTCAGGCATTGCGAACGCCCAGCCGCCTTCCGACCCCGCTTTGCGCAGGGATTCGAAGCTGCCGGCACCGCTTGCGGACTTGACCCGCAGGGTCGCCGGCGTGTGGCTTCAGGCAGGCGGGCAGTCAGGAATAGGGAGCAATGGCATCGCCTTTGGCGCTTCAGCTACTGGCACAGACAGCGGTTTGCTGCTGGGAAACCCCCATTGGTATTGGGCAGGCCCCGACCGCTTCTACCAGGCGCAACTGACGATTCCAGGACAGATCAACGTCAGCGGCGTGTCTTTCCTGGGCGTGCCCGTCATCATGCTCGGCTTCAACAACGCAGTCGCATGGACCCACACGGTATCAGCGGCCCGCCGGTTCGGCATCTTCGAATTGACGCTCCAGGCGGGAGATCCCACGACCTATCTGTACGATGGCAAGCCGATGGCGATGACTGCCGTGCCCCTGACCGTGCAGGTCTTGCGTGGCGATGGCAGTCTGGCCCAGGTTAACCGTACCCTTTATCGAACCCGGTTTGGCCCGGTTGTGGACTTGGCGTCATTCTCGCCCGCATTGAAGTGGACCGAGCACAAGGCGTTCGCATTGCGTGATGTCAACGCGGAGAACTTCAGGATATTCCAGAACTTCCTCGAATGGGATCAGGCCCGATCGCTTGACGATTTCATCGCCATCCAGAAGCGCCTGGTTGCAATGCCGTGGGTCAACACCTTGGCGGTGGGCCGCAACGATGGACGTGCCTGGTACGCAGATGTCGGCGCAGTACCCAATGTCCCGGACGACCTGGCCGCCGCCTGCGCCACGCAGCTGGGCAAGGCGTTTGATAAAGGTGCCCCAGGCGTGCCGTTCCTGGACGGTAGCCGTTCAATGTGCAACTGGCGTACCGATGCCGACGCCGTACAGGCTGGCGCGCTGCCTGCCAGCGCCATGCCTAGCCTGTTGCGCCGCGATTATGTCGCCAACATGAACAACAGCTACCGGCTTGCCAATCCAGCGGCGCCCCTGGGCGGCTTTGCGCAGATTTTCGGTGAAACCGGAAAACCATTGAGCCTGCGCCAGCGGCTGGGATATCTGATGGTTCGTGAACGCCTGGCCGGTACGGATGGTCTTGGCGACCCAGGAGCCGACAGTGCGTCAGTGCGCGCCATGTCGCTGGGCAGCCAAGCGATGTCGGCGCTGTTGTTGAAGAATCGACTGCTCACCGAAGTATGTCGGCGTCCGTCTATTTCCGTGTACAAGGACATTGCGACAGGGCTGACGTTCAACCCGGCCAAGCAGGTCGCAATCGGCAAGGCATGCGAAGTGTTGCGGCATTGGAACGGCGCGGCAACCGTGGATGCGAAAGGCGCGTATTTGTGGGACGAGATATGGAAACGCATAGGCAAGATCGCGGGCCCGTCCTTGTACGCGGTGCCGTTTAATCCGGCCGACCCGGTAAATACCCCTTCGGGCCTTGATGCCAGAAATCCCGATATTGCCCAGGGCTTCGGTGCGGCCATTTTGAGCATCGAGGCATCTGGGAGACCGATAGACCCAGCGCGAGGCGAGGTGCTGTATGTCGATAAGGATGGCCGCAACATACCGTTGTTCGGAGGCTGTGATGGACCCGGATACTTTACTTCGGCTTGCGCGGCATGGGGCGACGAGGCGAGCGGAGACATTCGAGACAGGGATCTGCTCGGGAATAGCTATATGCAGGTGGTCAGTTTTGATAAGGATGGCGTGCAGGCTTACGTGATGCTGTCCCATAGCCAATCCGATGACCCCGCATCGCTCCGCTACAGCAACGCCACGCGCCGCTATGCCACCCGGCACTGGACGCGATGGCGATATACCGAACACGATATTGCCTCGGACTCCGATTTGAGCGTGTTGCGGTTGACGGTGCACGGTCTCGACCGCCAACAGGCGGGTCGCCGTCCTTAATACGGTTAACCGTCGAGAGTGAACATGCGTTGGAATAATTGGAATCGAATGCTGTTGACGCTTTGCCTGGCGGCGTCGTTCTGGGTGGCGGCATCGGCGGCGTCGCCGCCAAGCGATCTGGCCAGCCGCTGGAAGGTGTTCCATGCGGCGCATCCGAACGGCAATGCCCGCGATGCGAGCGAGGCGTTGAACACGACCGAAGCCCAGTTGCTGGCGACAGAAGTCGGTCCGGATGTGGTTCTGCTGCGTAGCGATACATCAGACTTGCGCCGCATATTTGCCCAGTCCGCTAGCTTCGGCCGGGTGACCTCCGTGACGCGTAACGACTACGGCATCAGCGAACGCACAGCGGTCCTGGAATCGCAGCGCGATTTGGCACATGTCGGCAATCCTGAAGTCCTTTATGCCGGCGAACCGCTGCATTTGCACTTTCTCTGGAAAAACTGGAAGTACTTGTTTTCGGTCATTCATTACTACGGCCCGAAGAGGACACCGGTTCGCAGCCTGCAGGCCTTCGATGCCTATGGAACGTCGATCAATAAATTTATTCTTGAGGGTCAGCGTCATAACGACGCGTTCGATCGCATGACTCGGGAGTTCAGGGCACCCGTTCAACCAACAACCTTATCAGTTCGGACTGCATCGGCAGCAACTGACTCGCCGCCAAACGAGTCAGTGGAACAACTATGCACCGCGTTGCGTGCGACCGCGGATTTCCTCGCTGTAGAACTCCTGCTGGAGAAATTGCCGCGTGCGCATCAAAAGCTCTGGCAGGAGTGGGGATCTAACGCCGCCTATGCCGTCAGCCCAGAATCGGTGCAACTACTTGCCAAGCGCCTAGTGCAAGATAAAGAGCCAGCAACGGTTGCCATCGGCAACTTGGGATTGGTGCAATTGTTCTCGGGCGCGTTCGACAGAGCCCAGTTCATTGGTGAAGGCTGGTTTAGCTATCAGGCGAAAGATCTAGCGTTGCACATACACGCGCCGGATATCGCCCGTGGTTGGGTTGTACGCCTCGGCAGCCGGCAAGGGGATATCACAATCGTAGAATTCTTCGATACCGCGGGAAACCTCGCCGCGCGCTTCATGGATGCACAGCCGCCTGGGACAACGGAGTCGACAACATGGCGTGCTATTGTCGGCAGCTTACCCAGGGTGCTGCGTGCCGAATCGACGTCCAGCAATGCCGCCGCTAAGTACTAAGTAGTTACCGTCACCAAGCTGAGCATTGAGGCATTTCCCATGATAAGTGTTGCGACACGGTAAAGGCAGCACGAAATGACAGAGACTGGAAGCGGGGAGTACCGCGTAAAGGAGGCAGCAGAGGGCCTGCGTGCCTTGGCTTGGCTGTTGACTCGCCGCTCGGAGCCGCTACTGAAAGAGCCAGCACCCAACGAAAGTGAGCTTGACATGATTTTGCGTGCGGCCATGTGCGCGCCTGACCACCGCAGCCTGCGTCCATGGAGAATAGCACTGGTGCGGGGCGACGCTCGTGCTGCGTTGGCGCAGCTATGCAGGTCATGTTTTGGGTTGCGGCGGTCGTCAAAGACTGCCTATCCGGACATGTTGCGCCGGGGACTAGATCGCGGATATCTCCGAAAGTGTAAATAATTCTCAATGTGATTGACAAATGACTGACCGTTAGTCAGTATTGAGGTTATGCTGAATCCGAAGGAGCGTTTGATGGGCTGTCACCAACCGTCGACATGGCCGACGCCATGGCGCGGCGGACTCGTAAGGGTCGCGACACGGCCGGGCCGCGCGGTGCGCGCACTCACAGTGTCGGCGCTGCGAGCCGTCGGGGCGCGAACCATACGGGGTCACTGGTGCCTATGACCACGATGCCTCCATTGTCCGTGCGAACCGACCGCCCGTTGCTGAGCGCTTCAGGCGTGATCCTGCAGATCCGGGATCTGGAGGTGTCGCTTAGCTTTTACACGCAGACGCTGGGTTTGCCACTAGGTCTGCGCTGCTCGGACTATGCTGAGGTCGACGCACCAGGGCTGGTGATCGAGCTGCATGAGGGCAGCCCTGGCGCGAGCGGCATGCCCGCCCACCCGCCAATGGGTGAGTTATCGATCGGTTTTCGGGTGGACGATCTGCGTGAGGCCGTTCGGTACTTCGAAGCCCGAGGACTGTCCCTGCAGGCCGGGGAGAATGAGCGCTATCGCTGGGTGCAGTTCAGCGATCCGGACGGCACGCCGCTGCGCCTGATCGAACGCAAATGATAGGTTTCGGGACCCAGCAAGTTCTCTATCGGAGGAAGTTTACAATGACGCACCATGATTTGTCGCACTGGCCTTTGGTGGTATCGGTGGCTTCGGGCCTTTCGACACTCGAGGATATGCAGGCGTTTACCGACGAATGGAACCGTTGGCTTGAGCGTGGCGAGCCCTTTGCGTCGCTGCGCGTATTCGCCGACGCCGACGCGCTGGTTCATCCGGCTGGCGCCGCGCAGGCGGCCAAGCTCTGGCTGCACGAGCGCGGCCCGGCGATCCGCGCCCAAGTCATGGGCATGGCCAGCGTCGTACCAATCGATCATTATGAAAAAATGCGCAAAATGAATGTGGAAAAACTGTTTGGCGTACCCGCGGACACCTTCGCGCAGCCCGAGGACGCGCTGACGTGGCTGCAGGCAACCGTATATACGCCGCGTGGCCTGGTGCTCGATCAGCCGTCGGTGCTCAGATCCCTGGCCGCCCAGATGAAGGTACCTGGCTGATGGCCGGTCGGGTGCGGCGCGCCGCGGACAGCCTGCGGGACCCAGATGGGCAATCACCCTCGGCCATGGCGCGACCGCGCACCAAGGCGCCGCAGGCTCGGCGCGCCGACCTGATGGCCGCCGCCGAGCACCTCTTCGTTGCCAAGGGCATTGCCGCTACCAGCGTCGACGACATTGCCGCGGGCGCGCAGGTGGCCAAAGGCACCTTTTACCTGTATTTTGCCTCCAAGGAAGCCATGCTCGCCGCGTTGCAGGAGCGCTTTGTGGAAGGGTTTTTTGCGCGGCTCGAGCAGGCGATGGCGCGGCATCGCCCCGATAACTGGAAGGCGCGCTTGCGCGCGTGGGTGAAGGCGGGGTTGGACACGTATTTTGACCAGGTCGCGCTGCACGATGTGATCTTTCACGAGTTTCGCCCGGAGAACCGGCGCGAGATGAGCGATAACGTCGTGGTGCGCCAGCTTGCGGTCATGCTGCAAAGCGGCGCACAGGCCGGCGTGTGGACCGTGGACGATCCGCATCGGGTGGCCGTCATGCTCTTTAACGCCTTGCACGGCCTGGCCGACGATGCCGTATCGGCGGGCGAGCCGCCCGACCGTGCGTATTTAGTGCAGATCCTCACCCATTTCTGTGAGCGGGCGCTGGAGCGGCGTGACGGCTGATAGCAGCGGGGCGCTTGCCGGGGGTGGTCATCGAGCGACGCAATGCCGCTATTAAACGAAATGATTACCATTTATAATGCGGCTCAATGTGCAAGAAAAGCGCTTCGTGCAATGCGGTCGATGCAGTATTGAACCGCGGCCCGCGCGCGCAACTGTGGGAGTGGCCGGACGATGACGACGACGAGGACAATGTGTTTGGATTTTGAGCGCCTTCAGCAGGAACATATCGTTTTGATGACGGAATACGGGCGCGCGCAATATCGCGCCAGCCGGGTCGTCCGCAAACAGGCCGCCATGATCGAGCGGCTGGAAGCCCAGGTGATGATGCTGCGCGCGGCCGTGATTTCCCGCGACAGCGCCTTGGCTTGGGCCCGCGATGATTACGAGGCGCTCGCCGCGGCCGCGCCTGGCTTGGCGAAGCGGGCCGACATGGCCCGCGAACTGGAGGCGCTGAAAGCGCGCATCGGTGTGTTGATGCGCGAGCGCACGGCAAGGCGGGCAAGCGCCGCGCCGCATTCCGGCGTCGACTTGCCCGCCGAACGGCTGGCCGAGGCGGACCTGTATGACAAGGCGGTGTTGTGCATCGGGCAGGATGAGGCCAGCGCGACGCTCGCGCAACGCGCCATCGAGAACTCCGGCGGCCGTTTCCTGCGTCATGACGGCATCGATGGCAAGGCGCTGGAAACTTCTCTGGTCGACGCCGACCTGGTGATTTGCCAGACCGGCTGCGTGAGCCACGGCACCTACTGGCGGGTAAAGGATCACTGCACGCGCACCGGCAAGCAATGCGTGCTGGTCGACCGCCCCGATGCCCTGGACCGGGTGCGCGCGCGCCGCGCGTCCAGCGCCTTGCCCGAGCAGGAGTAACGGCCGGCGGCATGACCCCGCCCGGCGCCCGGAATTCCTGGCCCGGTCCACCCAATCTATCCAGTTCCGCGCCGCGATGCCGCTAGCGCATCGTGGTGAGAAAGCCGCGCGCCTCGTCGGGCCCGGCGGCCCATCATGCTTGTCCAGAATCCGGCGGCAGGGCAGGCGCATATTTCCCGGCAAATGAAAACGTCTTGACTTGATAATGAAACAATTATCAACTCATAATGTAATGATTTGCATTTTTATTGCGTGTATTATCATTTCTTCTAAGTTATAGGGTTGAAATATTAGCCAGGGCTGCGAAATAGTAGTTAAATAATAATTATTCCAATAAGAACGACATTCGCAAGAATGAGAACGGCTGATATGGCCCGAGGTCTGGACACGGTTGTGGCGTGCAACTCAGCGGGTTGTGCAGTATTTCTCTCCGGGAGGAATCGCAATGAAGGGCTGGGCAGAGGATCTATTGACATTGACCAGTGTCGATTCGGACGTGGACGAGCATGGCGTCTTCGGGAAGATCGAAGTGGCGGCGCGCATGCTCGGCTTCGAGCATTGCGCTTATGGCCTGCGCGTGCCGCTGCCGTTGACCAATCCAAAAATCATCATGGTCAATAACTATCCCTCCGCCTGGCAGGCGCGCTATGCCGAGGCCGGCTACCTGGGCATAGACCCGACCGTGCGTCATGGGCGCCGCACGAATGCGCCGTTGCTATGGAGTAACAGCGTATTCGCCGGCACCCGGCAATTATGGGCCGAGGCGCAGTTGAGCGGCTTGCGCGTCGGCTGGGCGCAGTCCAGCCTGGATGGTTACGGGGTCGGCGGCATGCTCACCCTCGTTCGGTCGAGCGAGGCGCTCACGGCCAGCGAACTGGAAAGCAAGGAGCTCAAGATGCGCTGGCTTGTGAATATCGCTCATTTGTCGCTTACGCGCGTGCTTACACGCCATCTGCACGGCGAGCCCGGGGTTCCCCTTACGCAGCGCGAGACTGAAGTGCTCAAGTGGCACGCCGATGGCAAGACGTCGAGCGAAATTTCGGAAATCCTCACCATCTCGGTCGACACAGTCAAATTCCATACCAAAAATGCGGTCCTTAAGCTGGGGGCGGCGAACAAGACTGCGGCGGTAGTGCGCGCCGCGATGCTTGGTTTGCTTAACTAAGGCAATTGACGCCGCGGCCTGCGTATACCATTATCTTTCTACAAGCGTTCGCCGCAATCGGCGAGCCGTTGAATTGGTAAGGGAATTATGTCCGCCACGCAGCCCATGCACGATGGCTTCTTGCGCCTGCCGCTAGACGCCATCCTTTCGACCCGATTGATTCATATCGTGTCCGCGCTCGACGATGAAGACCGCGCCGACCCGCCGGCCTGCGGGCGTCCGACCTCGATTACCGGCTACACCGAATGGGCCAGCGTCTCGCAGCCCTATGTTTCACTCGGATGGGACTGGCGCATCGAGGCGAGCGGCGGCGAAGTAAGCTGTGTCAGGGTCGGATTGCCGCGCAGCAACGTGATGCTGGTCGATGCGGCCGCGCGGGATTATGGCTGGGACAAGAATCTGCAAATACTGGCGACCGTGGTCGACGCCATGGCCTGGACCGAGCCGACCTGTCGCGCTGTCAGCGAACGCTATGGTTGAGCCTACCTACGCTAAAGGGTAGTTACGCAAAACCGCTCAACCCTGTGGAATGCACGTATTGCATATTCACAGGGAGACAAGGGTGGAAATCTTCGCAGGCACTTCGGATGTATTGGCCCCGGAGCTGATGTCCGGGCTCGCCCGGTATCGCCATCGGGTCTTTGTGGAGAAACTGGGTTGGGACCTGGCGTGCCAGGGCGGGCTGGAATACGATCAGTTCGATCGGCCCGACACACTCTATATGGGCGCGCGGCGCGACGATGGCGATGGGGGGCTGGTGGGCACGGCCCGCCTGCTGCCCACCCATAGGCCTTACCTGCTGGGGGAGGTGTTTCCCCAATTGATGGGGAGCTCGCCGCTGCCCGAGGCGGCCGATGTCTGGGAACTATCGCGCTTTGCCGCGGTCGATTTTCAGGCGACGGGTGCCGGCCCCATGCGTCAATTCTCCTCGCCCGTGGCGGTCACGCTATTGCGCGAGGTAATCGCGCTGGCGGCCAGCGAAGGTGTTCAGCGATTGATCACTGTCTCGCCCCTGGGGGTCGAACGGCTTTTGCGCCGCGCTGGATTTCTTGCGCATCGGGCCGCGCCTCCGGTGCTGGTCGACGGTCATCCGGTCTTCGCATGCTGGATCGAGGTCCAAGGCGCTTGCAGTGATTGAATCGGAGCCGTCATGAATGGCAAGCAGGCGGACCGTGCGGGGCGAGAGTCCGGCTGCGCCGAGCGTCCGAAGAACGGCAGGCGAGCCAGGGTCCGGCCGGCGAGGCCCCGCTATTGCACGAGTATTGGAGCAGCGGGCAATCCGGTCGATGGCCGCCTGCCCATGGTGCTGTGCGAGCCCCAGCTGCAAGCATTGAAGAATATCGGACAGCGGCTCGATTGCACACTGGTGGAGGTGCTTTTTGCCGTATTCGGCATGGTGATCAAGGGTTTTTTGATGCTCGGCACGGTCGATACGCTGGTCGCGCTCGACTCCCGGGCCCTGGGCGGCTTTTTCGATGGCATGTCACATTCGGTGGCTTATGCGGTTCGCATCCCTCAAGGCGCGCTGCGCCGCCCGCTTCCCAATGCTGCGGGCGAAGCGCCGGGTTGCATGGGCGCGCCCATTGAGGTTTCTTCCCCGGGCGGCATGGCCGCGTTCATCTATTCGCGCCGCTGCGATGGCGAAGATCAGGTGGTGCGCCAGTTTGGCGCGATTCCACGGAGCGATCGGATCGATCGCGCGGCACATGCCGCATTTGACCTGGTGGTCGAAGTCACTGAGTTCGATCGCCATGTGCTGATCGAATGCTTTTTCTGCCCGGTCCTGGTCCACCGCCATACCGTCGCCAGCTTGTTGTTTCGCTACGCGCGCGGACTGCGCGACGTTGAGTCCTCGCAGGCAAAGTGATCGCCGCCGCCGGGGTGAAAGGAATGAGTAATCGGGATATTATTGCAATGGCTACCGGCTGCGATGCCGGTGCCGCGCCCGACAACTCAGGAGAGCCACCTATGAATGGACCGGCAGCCATGAACGGACCGGTAGCCGGACAGGCGACCGAGGAGCAAATGCAACTCGCGCTCGATTATCCGGCGATGGATAAGGCGTCGATCGAGGGGGTGACGCCGCCGCAGACCGCCTCGCCGGCCGGCGCGGCAGGTCCGGAAGTACCGGCAGTACCGGCAGTACCGGCACGCCCGCCGATATCGGCTGTCAGTTCGACGCTGCGCATTCCGCTGGCGGCCCGGGCCCTGGGCGATGCGCTGTTTCCTGAAATGGCGGCGGCGGACGCCTACGCCGGGCGGGCGCTCGAGGCCTTGGGCGACGACGGCCAGCAGTGGCTGAGCGACCGCCATAGCGTCTATGGCGTGCTGGCGCGCACGCGCCGCTTTCGCGAATTGGCTGCCGACTATCTCAGAGGCCGGCCCGATGGGCATATCGTGAACCTGGGCTGCGGGCTGAGCCACTATGTCCAATGGCTGGACAATGGCCAGGCCACGATGACCGACGCCGACCTGCCCGAGGTGCTGGCCTTGCGCCGCGCACTTTTGCCGGCGCCCGCCGAGCGTTATTCCCTGAAGGAGCTGGATCTGACCGCGGCGAACTGGTGGGACGGGCTCGGCCTGCCGGCGGCGCGCAGCGGGGCGCCGGTGTTCCTCTTCAGCGAAGGAGTCTTGATGTATCTGCAGCCGCGCGAGGTCGACGCTGTACTGGCGACATTCGGCGAGCGCGCGCCTGCGGGATCCCTGTTTGCCTTTGACGCCATCTGCTGGCTGGCGGCCGGACGCGCCAAGCGCCATCCATCGATCAGGCACACCGAGGCGCAGTTTCACTGGGGGCCGCGCAAGCTGGCCGATTTGCTGCGGCCGCAGCCTCGGCTCAAGCTGTACGCCATACACCGCATCATGGAAGGCTATGGCTTGCCGTATTCGCTGTTTGCGCCGGTTTTCCGGGCGCTGACGGGCGTGCCGTTTTATGCGCTATATGTGCTTAGTGTCTCGTAGGGCGGCAAGGCAGAAATCCTGCGGAGTAAACATTCAGAAAAGGGGATGGCTGGATGCCTTCAACCCTTGCTGGATGAGCCCGATTCCGATCAGGAAAATACCCGTTCCGCCGATGAGGCCCAGCACGTCAAAAATGACGCCTGTCCGGCGTTTGGACGATGTTTGCCGCTGAAAAACGCGCAGCATGCCTTGCCGAAGCGTGACGGCCGCTGTTGCCAGCAGGGCGACGGTCGCTGATGTGCCGAGTGACATGGCCAGCACGGCGGCGATCCCGACCCAGCGCAATCCCAGCGAGTAGGCGACTAGCAGCACGAGTATCGCCCCCGTGCATGGCCGCATTCCGATCGCCAGGACAATTGGCAGCCCTGTACGCCATGTCAGGGGCTGGTCCATATGCCCGCCGGCCAAACGGTGCAGGCCCCCGCAATCGGCACAGTACGCTTGCATTTCGCCGCCGCCCGCAAATAAGGAGCCGGCGTGGCGGTTTGGCTGGCGCCACCGGCGATATAGCACCGTCATGCTGCGCAAGGCCAGCGCGGCGCCCAGCACCGCGACCAGGGCAAAGCTTATGTTTTCCAATTGGGCTGCGGCACCTTGGGTGCGGCGCAAGGAGTAGCCCAGCAGGCCAACGACGGCTTCGACGAGCATTACAGCCACGACGCCTTGGACGATGGCCGACAATACCGACAAGAGCAGGCCGCGGCGCAGACGCGTTCGGCTGGTACCCAGGTAGGTCGCAATCACGGCTTTGCCGTGCCCAGGTCCAGCCGCATGGAAGACGCCGTAAAGCAGGCTTATTCCTATGAGCGGCCAGGTTGCGGCCCAGCCCTCCTGCGCAACCAGGCGCATGGCGCTGGCAAGCTCCCGGTGCAGCTCGGCTTGCGTGCTCATGAGCCAGGCCAGAAGCTTGCCCCGGACGTCATAATCACCGGCGCAGACCCATAGCGCGAGGGTCAGGGCGCCCGCTATGCCGCCTCCCGCCAGAACGCGGAAATATCGTCCTTGCGTTATTTGCATTGAATATGCACCTTCTCCGCGAACAGATCACCAAGATTGTCCTGCGGCGATGCCCCTCGGTCCAGCGCAAACGCGCGCGCAATGGCCTGGGGGGATGGATCGGGCTGCTTCACGTAGGCCTGGCACCGATATTTCCCTGCGCCCCTGATGGCTGGCGGCTCGTCCTGGCGGTGAGTCATCTGGATGAAATAGCTTGGATCGTAAACCGAGAACTTTACGGCATAACGCATGGGATCCACGGGTTCGGCAAGCGGAGCGGTAAAGGACAACAGCAGTTGTTGCCCCTTCATTTCGCTTTTGAACTGCGTGACAGCGCCGATACGGACGGGGCGTCCGTCCGCCGTGATTCGCATGAAATAGCCATAAGGGCCGAGGTTTTCAATGACCTTGGCGGCGAAATCGCTGACTGCGGTCGTCTTTTGCGGGCTGTCGATCGCCATTTCATCGATCACAGCCAAAGAGTAGAGGTCATCGAACAGCCATTCTTCTTCAATGGCCGAAATCATTCCGTCGGATGACATGATGACGGTGCTGCGCACGTCGATCCAGGCGTGCGGGTGAGCGTGCAGGCTGAATGGGGCAAGCGCCAGGGCAAGCCCCGCGAGCAGTCCGCGAATGTCGCTTCGGCCTTCAAGCGCCCCCCGGGGCGCGCTCTTGTTTTTGGGTAGCGCTAGGTCAAAAACTTGATTTGCTCCAGAAAACACCTTTGGCGGGGCGCCGACGCCGGGTCGGCGCCCCGGATAGTGCGGATATTGTATTGCATCATGTCGGGGTCGAGGGGCGGCGGGTTCGGCCTGGCATTGACTTCCAAGGCATTGCATTCCTGATTATTTGGTATGTTATAACATATCATATTTGTATTTCAGGGAGAAATGGCATGAGAGGGAGCAGGGTGGCGCATGGCGCGCGGCGGCAGGCGGCGCGGCGCGCCGCGGTATCGGTTGTCGCGGCATGCGCCGCGTGGGGCGCGCAGGCCGCCGAGGGTTCCGCCGAACCCCGCGGCGCCAGTGCCAATGCGGCATTGAGCGCATCGAATCCGCCGCCGGTGCCGCCGGTCGAACTCAACCCCGTGGTGGTGACGGCGACGCGCAGCGCCCAGCGCCGCGATGAAGTGCCGTCGTCAATGGAGGTCGTCGAAGGCCCGGTGCTCGAGGAAACCGTCGGCAATACCTTCCTCGATCAGCTCAAGAAGAACGCCAGCGTGGACGTCATCCAGTACCCTAACGGTCTGGCGGGCGTCGGCCTGCGCGGCATGCGGCCGAACTTCGAGTTCACCATCAATCCGCGCACGCTGGTGCTGATCGATGGCCGGCCTTCCGGCTCGACCAGCTTCACCACCTTGTCGCCGGAAAGCATCGAGCGCGTCGAGGTGCTCAAGGGCCCCGCGTCATCGCTGTATGGGGCCTCCGCCATGGGCGGCGTGGTCAATATCATTACCCGGCGCTCCAAGGGTCCCATCGGGGGATCGGTCAGCCTGGGATATGGCTCCTTCGACACGCGTCAGACGGATTTCTCGCTGGGCGGCTCCCTCTCGGATCGTACGGACTTCGACCTGGCGCTCGGGTACGTGAACCAGAATGGGAACTTCCGTACCGGCGCGGGCAACAAACGGCCTAATAGCGATTTTCGCCGCACGTCGGGCAAGGCGCGCTTGGGCAGCGACCTGACCGATAGGGTTCGTATTGATGCAACCATCGATTGGGCCGATCTGAAAAACAATGCGCCCGGCCCCTTGAGCTACAACCCACCCAACGCCTCAGCCAACGAGACCGATAGGCTGGGTGGGGACATACGGCTGACGCTCACGCCGCCGGATCACTTGATTACCGCGGTGGCCTATGCCTCGCGCGAGAACTACAACTACATTACCGTGCCGGCTTCCGCGCCGCGGTATCGTTCGAGCAGGACGGAATCCCGGTATCTGGGCTTCCAGCTCCAGGATGTGTGGACACTCGACGAGCGGCATTCCCTGACCTATGGCGCCGACTGGCAGCGCGTCGAGGCGGATCGCTTCTCCTACAACGCGGCGGAGGGCCGCCTGGCTCCATACAGCCCGAACGAGCGGCGCGACAGCAACGGTATCTTCGCCGAATGGGGCAGCCGGTGGCTCGATGACCGTCTGATCGTCACGCTGGGCGGCCGCGTGGACTGGATCGAGGCCAGCACGCGCGAAACCCCTTACAAAAGCACCTTTTCTCCCGGGTCATCCAATTTCACCAGCTTCAACCCGCGCGGCGGGGTGGTTTATAAGCTGACCGACGCATGGCGGGCGCATGGATCGGCGGGCACGGCATTCGCGCCACCGCAGGGCAGCGAACTGGCCGGCGAGAACGTGGAGTACGCGGGCAGCCAGCGCCGGGTCAGCCTCGGCAATGCCGGCTTGAACCCCGAACGCAACAAGAGCTGGGATATCGGGATCGGCTATGCCGACCGCCAAGTCGATGCGGATCTGACCTACTTCGATGCGCGCATCCGTGATCGGATCCGTTCGGTGATTGTGAGCGACACTCCCACGGAACGCATCAGCAGCTATGAGAACGCGGACGACTCGCGCATGCGCGGGATCGAGGCCCGGCTTGCGGTTGACGCGGGCCAGTGGTTCGGGCTGCCCGCCGGCCGCCTCGGTATCGCCACCAGCCTTACGCGGTTGATTCAGGCGGAGGACTTCGATGCGGCTGGCGCTGTGCCCATTCGCAACGTGGCAAAGTGGAAGGGCAATGTTGCGCTGACCGTCAGCGATGGCAACGCCCTGTCGGCCTCCCTGACGGCTCGCCGTGTGGACACGCGCTACGACACCGACAACAGCCAGGGCAATATCTACACCGGCGGGCGAGGCGGCTTGTTCGAGAACCAGCCTTTCACAGCGGTCGATTTCAGCGCCCGCTGGAAGGTCACGCCCAAGGACACGCTGCGCTTCGATGTCGCCAATCTGTTCGATCGCGACTATTACGAGAAGGCTGACTACGTCATGCCCGGCCGAGCCTTTTACCTTCGCTATACGAGAGCACTATAAATCATGGATTTGAAGCACATCCTTGAGCAGGTTTCCCAGCTATTGTTCTATCCGGTCCTGGTCCTGCTCGTAGTCTTGATCGTCTGGATGCTTATCGCTTTCGGCATGTTCGTGCGCAGCGCGCTGGGCCGCTGGCGCGGCAGCAGGCCGGCCGTGACGCGCTACACCGGCCAGATCAATGCCGCGGCCGCGCACGCAAGCAATCACTTGGATATCCGGATCGAACAGGTGCTGGCCCAGGCGGAACACGCCAGCTTGCGCAGCCTTAACGCAGTGCGCTTTGCCGTGCGCGCCGGCCCATCGCTGGGCCTGATGGGCACGCTGATCCCAATGGCGGCGGCCTTGGACGGCTTGGCGCGCGGCGACCTGCCCGCCCTGGCGGACCACATGGTGGTCGCGTTCTCCGCCACCATCGTCGGCATCGCCATCGGCGTATTCGCCCACGTGATCGCCATGATCCGCGAAGGCTGGCAACGCGAGGATCTCGATGCGGTCAGATTGCATGCCGAGCGGGTCCTGCGCGCCCACGAGCCGGCCGGGCCCGAAGGGAGCGGCTCATGAGGCGCCGCCTTCGCTTCGCGCGCCCCCGGCCGGAAGTCAGCCGCCACGACGATCCGCTGGCCGGCGTGGCCAACTTGTTCGATGCCAGCCTGGCCTTCATCGTGGCGATGGCGCTCGCTCTCTTTTCCGTGCTGGGTTCGACCGATATGCTCAGCGCCGATGCCGATTGGACGCTGGCGCGCACGACGCCCGAGGGCGAACTGGAAGTGGTCAGCAAGCATCAGCAGGAAATCAAGGTCGAGCGGGTCTCGGACCGCAAGCTCTCGGGCCAGGGGCAGCGCCTGGGCACCGCCTACCGGCTGCCCGATGGACAGGTGGTGTATGTGCCCGAAGAGGAAGGGCGCAAGCCTTGAGATGAGCATGGACAGAAGCCATAGCCGGATGCCCGCCCTTGGCCGCGGGAATGGGAAAATGTCTTTCGATCGCCCGCCGGGCGACTGGCGCTGGCTCGCCTGGCGCCTGTGGCTGTGCGCCGCAATCTTATGGCTTGCGGGTCTGCCGCCGGCCGCCGCGGCGGATCACGCCGGCGCGCCTCCGCGCATCGCGGTCATTTCGATAGAACTGGCCCAGCAGCCGACCTTGATGCGCGCGGCCGCTGCGCGCCAGGCGCCGGGGATGGCGATCGATCTCTTCGGCCTGGGCGGCGGCCAACTGCCGGGCATCGATTCGGTCGATCTGGGCGACTACGACCTGGTCGTGGTGGAAGGTGTGGGCCCCCGGCTGGCGCAGTACCGCGGGCGCCTGGACGCGGCGGCGCGGCAAACCCATGTTCTGGTTCTCAACGGCGATGAATGGGTGCGCGGCAATGTCGCTCAGGCCGCGGTGCCGGACGCCATCAGGTATTGGCGCAACGCCACCGTGGAAAACTACACGCGCCTGTTCGATTATCTGGGCGCGCGCCTGCTGGGAATGGGCCGTGAGGTTCGCCCGCCTATCGAATATCCGGACCGCGCGTTCTACCATCCGGCCCATGCCGGCAGCTTTCCCGACCTGAAGGCCTATCTGGCCTGGATGAAGCAGCGTCGCGGCGAAGCCGGCGCCGGGCCGCGGGTCGGGATTGTCTTCTACCGCAGCCTCGCGCTGGGCAACAACGCGGCCGTGGTCGATGCGCTGATCTCGGAAACGGAGCGCCAGGGCGGGCTGCCCGTCCCGCTGTGGCGCAGCGACAGCCACGATACGCTGCGCCTGCTGCGCGGCGCGGACGGCGCGCCGGCCGTGGATGTGCTGGTTCTGTGCGCAAGCCAGATCGACTATACGGACCACCGGGCGGGCGTGGAAGAGGCCCGGGCATTGGGAGTGGCGGTGCTGGGCTGCACCACCGACTACAGCCGCGATCCGGCGCAATGGCGCGCCGATCCTGGCGGCTTCGCGCCGGACCGCAGCGGACAGCTCGCGCTGAGCGAGGCCAACGGCATTGTGGAACCCATGATGGTCGGGGCGCGCGTCGTGCGCGAGGATGGCGCCGTGGTGCACCAGCCCATCGCCGAGCAGGTTTCGTGGCGTGTGGCGCGGGCGCTGGCCTGGGCGCGCCTGCATCGTCAGTCCAACGCCGGCAAGCGGCTGGTGATTGCCTATCATAGCGAAGCGGCCGACCAGGCCGATGTCGGCAGCGATCCCGACAGCTATCTCGATGCGCAGGCCAGCCTGGCCGCGCTGCTGCGCCGCCTGCGCGAGGAAGGCTATGACGTCGGCGACGAACCGCTGCCCGGCGCGCAGGCGCTGGCCCGCCGCATGGCGCGCGACGGCGCCAACGTCAGTGCCGGCTTGTGGGGAAGCGACGGTCACAGCGGCGAGGCCGACGCGCAAGCCAAGGACGCTCGCGCCGAACTGGCCCGCAGGCTGGCCGAGGGCAGCGCGGTGGCGATTCCGGAATCCGAATATCTGTTGTGGTACCGTCGATTGCCGCCGGCGTTGCGCGCCGCGACCGAGTCGCGTTGGGGGCCGCCGCCCGGGCGCATCATGGTCTACACCGACGATGCCGGCAAGCGCTCTCTCGTCATTCCGGTCTTGCGTTTTGGCAAGGTGGCGCTGGCGCCGCATCCGGTGTGGGGCTACCTCCAGGACGCCGGGGCGCTGGCCTCCACGGATGCCTTGCCGCCGCATCATCAATATATCGCGTTCTATCTCTGGATGGCGCGCGCCTACCACGCGGACGCCTATGTTCCGCTCTTTACGCAGTTGTCGCTCATGCCAGGCAAGCAGCAAGGCCCGGCGCGCGACGACTGGATCGGCACGCTGATCGGCGACCTGCCTCACATTCAGCCGACGCCGCTGCAGGCCAATGGCGGCATCGGCAACAAGCGGCGCGCCAACGCGGCGACGATAGGCTTCATGCCCCCGCTCGCGCAGGCCGGCCTGCCGCCCGCGCTCGCGGCGCTGCAAAAGCAGCTGGAAACGGCCGCGCAAACAAGGCAAGGTGATCCCGCCAGGCAGGCACTGCGCAGCGCGGCGCAGCCGCATGCGCGGGAGCTCGGTCTGGACCCCCTGCGCGCCGCCTGGGCGGACCTGGAAACGCGCCTGCGCGGGTATCTCGGCGAAGTCGCGGCATCGGTGATGCCGGTTGGAGGCCATGTGCTGGGCCAGGCGCCGGACGCGGATACGGCCGCGCGCATGGTGCACGCCATGCTGGCCGGCGACACGGGCAAGCCGCCCGCCCTGGACGTGGTTCGCGCCGTCATGGCCGGCGGCGCGGCGCGGCCGCCTTCGGCGCTCACTACGCGCATCGAGGACTATGCCGCGCGCATCGCCGCGGCCCCGCGTGAAATCGATGCGCTGCTGGACGCGCTGGACGGCCGCTATGTCGAGCCGGGGCCGATGGCCGATGCCCTGCGCAATCCCGATGCGCTGCCGCCCGGCCGCAATCCCTACACCTTCGCCACCCGCCGCCTGCCGACGGCGCAGGCCTGGGAGACCGGAGCGCGCCTGGCCGATGAACTGATCGAGACCTATCGGAGCGAGCATGGCAGCCCGCCCCGCAAGGTGGCCTTCGTGCTGTGGTCGGTCGAATCCACACAGAACGAAGGCGCCATTGAAGCGCAGATCCTGCGGCTGCTGGGCGCCCGGCCTGTGTGGAACCCGCGCGGCGAGGTAGTCGATGTCGCGCTGGATGATCGCGCCGCGCTGGGCCGCCCGCGCGTGGATGTGCTGGTCACGACGTCCGGCACCTATAGGGATCACTTCCGCGACAAGATCGCGATGCTCGACAAGGCCGTGCGGCTGGCGGCCGCCGCGCGGGAAAGCGATAACGCCGTGCGCGCCGGCAGCCTGGCGGTCGAGCAGGGACTGCGCGCGGCCGGTGTGAGCGCCGAGGAGGCCAGGCGGCGCGCCGACCGCCGCATCTACTCGACGGCGCCGGGCGCCTATTCGCCATCGACGCAGTTCGCCATCAAGGCGGGCGCCGAGTGGAACGATGCCCGCCTGACCCAGCTCTATACCGGCCGCCTGGGCCACGCCTACGGCGAAACCGACAGCGGCGCGCCCGACGCGCAAGGCTTCATCGCGCAGATGTCGGGCGTGGAAGCGGCCGTGTTCAGCCGCAGCTCCAACACCTACGGGCTGCTGGATACCAGCATGCCCGCCGCCTATCTGGGCGGCCTCGGCATGGCGGTGCGCGAACACACAGGCCGCCAGGTCGCCAATTACATTGCGGATATGAAGGACACCCGCCCCGGCGCCGCGCGGCTGGAGCCGCTGGCCCGCGCCTATGGCCGGGAACTGCAGGCGCGCTACTTCAACCCGGCCTGGATCCGCGCCATGCAGGACAGCGGCTACAACGGCGCGCGCTACATGGCGGACCTGCCCGACCACATGCTGCTGTGGGATGTCACCACGCCTGAATTGGTCAGCGACGCGGATTGGGCCGAGGTCAAGTCGGTGTACGTCGACGACCAGTACGGCCTGGATATGAAAGCCTATTTCGACCAGCATAATCCCCACGCCCGCCAGCACCTGCTTGAAACGCTATTGACCGCCATCGACCGCGGCGCCTGGCAGGCCGATGCGGCCGATCGTCAGCAGCTGGAGCAGGCGCTCGCCGACAGCGTCGCCCGGCACGGGGCGGATTGTGTCTTGCCATCGTGCAAGGCCACGCCGTTGGCGGGGATGGAGCAGCCGGCGCCTGCCGTGACACCGCCGGCCTCGGCAACGGCTGCGCCTGCGCAATTGCCTGCGGCAGCCGTAAACGTGGAAGGCTATGCGTTGGAGCCTCGCGTATCGACGCCATCACCGCCGAGGATTCCAGCCGCTGCCTGGCTGTGGCTATTGGCCGCGGCAGTGTTCATTGGGGCGGGTTGCGCTCGCAAGCCAAGCTGGTAATTCGACCCGCTTTGCGCAAACTGCCTGATAGGCGGAGGCATCATGGGAAGCAATGGGCCGGGTGCCGCATGGATGCAACGCCACTGGCCGGTCGCGTTCATCAGAGCTTGTTATTTCGCAATAGCTAGTAATGATTCGTATTTACAAATCATTAAAGCGGTCGATATACTTGTTCGTCGATCCAAACCGCGGTTAGCCAGGAGTAAAACATGGAGCAATGTAGGAGCGAGCTTGAGTACGATCTGGAAAGGCTGGGTGAACTCAAGCGTAAAGCGGCAACACTTCTTGAAGAGTTGAGGCAGACCGAGCGCGCCGGCGAGTCCCGCGAGTGCTGCATACGGCGGGAAAAATGGTTTATAGCCCGGCTGGCGGTCCACTCTTTCAACAAGCATATCGAACAATATATCCAGTTCAGGCTGCCCCCCATGCCTGGTCACCACGAGGGCTGGCTTCGCGGCGGCCTTGCGGCGCGGCGGTAGGGGCGCCGTTGCGCTCAGGTCTGGCCTTGGGCGGGAATCAGTCTGTCCCGAACTCCTGCTGCAGCCAATCGTCCAGCATGCTCTTTTCGTAGCGCAGCGGGTCACTGGGATAGCCGCGCACCTGCATGAGAAAGGCGGGATCGCGCAACTTGCTGCTGCCTTGCTTGAGAGTCTGGCCTTTGCTGCCGGTGAGCTGGTAGTTCAGGTCGATGCGTGGAGGGTAGATGTCGCGCACGATGCGCACATTGTCCAGCGCGGCGCGTCGCCAGGGCTCGTAATCCCCGGCGAGCTTGATTTCGGTGAATTGAACGAGCAAGTGCGTATCGGGCGCCAGGTAGCGGGGAGCGCGCTGCTCGAGATGCCTGCTCAAGGCATCCATCCACGCCTTGTTATAGCTGTCGCCTTGCTGGGGGTTGTTGCGGACTTCCGCGAGCCCGGAAGGGTTGACGAACTGGACGGTGACAGGCGCGCCAGCGGTGCTTTGCGCAGGGGCTTGCGTGGCCGGCGGGGTCTGCGCCGCCGGCATGGCGCATGCAGCCAGCAGGCCTGTCGCCAGCAACAGCAGAACAAACGCGATACGCGACGAGCAGGCAGTCATGGGCGTCTCCGGCAAAAAAAACTGGAAAACTGAATGGATCTTGTTCCATTATATTTGTTCCCGGCCCCTACTTGTGTTTCCCTTCAAGCGGCCGCGAGGTGGCCGGTATGCCGCCGAGCCCTTCGCTGCGGATGAGCATGTGCGCCGGGCGCAGCGGCGGATCGGCGCCATCCTGGCGGCCGCGCGGACCGCATTATCACGAAAACGTGAGATCTTCGCGATGACTTTGGCATGATTGCCTGGGCATAATTCAGGTGCCTGGAACAGTGCCGTGATGGCGCCGTGGGTATTGTCGGGACTTGTGTATGCTTCTTTTCTTGTTGGCGTATCTGGGCGGTGTATTGACGATTTTGAGTCCTTGCATCCTGCCTGTGCTGCCTTTTGTGTTCGCCCGCGCCGACCAGTCGTTCGTGCGCGCCCGTCTTCCGCTGCTGGCAGGGATGGCATTGACATTCGCGGCCTTCGCCACGCTGGCCGCGGTCGGAGGAGGGTGGGTCGTCAAAGCCAATGAATACGGCAGGTGGGCCGCGGTGGCGCTTATCGTGATTTTTGGCCTGGCGCTGATCTTTCCTGCGCTGTCCGACATGCTCAGCCGGCCTTTCGTGGCCATGGGCAATCGAATGGCAGGCAATTCCGGCGCGCGCGCGAATGCTACGCCCATTTCATCCTTCATCCTGGGCAGCGCCACCGGCCTGCTCTGGGCGCCTTGCGCCGGCCCCATTCTGGGGCTGGTTCTTACCGGGGCGGCGCTTCAAGGCGCAAGCGTGGGCACTACCTTGCTGCTGCTGGCCTATGCGGCGGGCGCGGCGACCTCGCTCGGGCTTGCCCTGTTTGCAGGCGCGAAGGTTTTCGCGGCAATGAAACGCGGCCTGGGCGCGGGCGAATGGATACGGCGCGGGCTCGGAATCGCGATGCTGGGCGGGGCCGCGGCGATCGTTTCCGGATTGGACACGGGTGTACTGGCGCGGCTTTCGGTGGCAAGCACCACGCGCCTGGAGGATGCGCTGATCGCCAAGCTCACGCCCGGCAAAGTCAGAACGGATATGGCGAATGGCTCCGGTATGTCCGGTTCGATGCGCGGCGCAGCCGAAGCAGCCGCCGGCTCGGTCCCGGCCCTGCCTGTCGAAGGCGTCCTGCCCGCCTTGAGTGGCGCGGTGCAGTGGCTGAACTCGCCGCCGCTGTCGGCGCAGGATTTGCGCGGCAAAGTCGTGCTGATCGATTTCTGGACCTACTCGTGCATCAATTGCCTGCGCGCATTGCCGTATGTGCGCGCCTGGGCGGAGAAATACCGGGACCAGGGGCTGGTGGTGGTCGGCGTGCATGCGCCGGAGTTCGCGTTCGAGAAAAACGTCGATAATGTGAAGCGGGCCGTGGCCGATCTCGGCATCGACTATCCGGTGGCCATCGACAATGATTATGCGATCTGGAAAGCCTTCGACAACCAGTATTGGCCCGCCCACTATTTCGTGGACGCGCAGGGGCGCATCCGCTTTCACCACTTCGGCGAAGGGCAATACGATCAGTCCGAGCGCGTGATACAGCAGCTGCTCGCCGAAGCCGGCCATCGGAACGTGCCGGGCCCGTTGGTCAAGGTCGATGCCCAAGGGGTGCAAATGGCCCCGGATATGTCCGCCATCGGGTCGCCCGAGACCTACATAGGCTACGGCCGGGCCGAGCATTTCGCCTCGCAGGGCGGACAGCGCCGCGATACCGCGCATGGCTACGTGCCGAACACGGCTTTGGAGTTGAACCAATGGGCGCTTGCGGGCGAATGGACCGTCGCTCAAGAGAATGCGCGCCTGGAGCGGCCTGGCGGCAAGCTTCTGTTTCGCTTTCATGCGCGCGATCTGCATCTTGTGCTCGGCCCTGACCAGGCCGGCCATCCCATAAGATTCCGCATACGCGTCGACGGCGCGCCGCCCGGACGCGACCACGGCGCCGACGTGTCCGAGGACGGCGCGGGCGAGGTGTCGAGCCAGCGCCTGTACCAACTGGTGCGCCAGAGCGGGCCGGTTCGCGATCGGACTTTCGAGATTGAATTCCTCGATCCTGGCGTTCAGGCGTACGCGTTCACGTTTGGCTAGGTTTGCCAAGTGCATTTCGATACGGCGGGATGCCTCCGAAATGCCGCCGGCGCAGGATGAGCGATAGCGTACTCCGCTACTCCAGATTGGCGGCCTGTTCTCGCATCTGTTCTATCAGCAATTTCAGGTCGATGGCCGCGCGCGTCACGCTCAGGGCGCTGGCTTTGGAGCCCAGGGTGTTGGCTTCCCGGTTCATTTCCTGGAACAGGAAATCCAGGCGCTTGCCCGCGCTGCCGCTGCTCTTGCCTTTGCCGCCGGCGGTTCCGCCTGTGCTCAACAAATGCCCGATCTCGGCGATATGCGAGCGCAGGCGCGACAGTTCTTCGGCGACGTCTATGCGCAGCGAGAACAGCGATGCTTCCTGGGCGATGCGGGCGGAAAGCTCCGCGCCGCTGATCTGCGCAAAGCCGTCGGGGCTGACCGCCATCAAGGCGTCGCGCAGCTTGTTGCTGATTTTTTCCTGGTGCTCGGCAAGCACGGCGGGCAAGTCTTTTTCGACCCGATCGACGATGGCGGCCACTTCGCGGGCGCATTCCTGCATCATGGCGGCCAGGCGCTGGCCCTCGCGCTCGCGGGCGGCCTGCAGTTCGGCCAGCGCCTGGGCCGTTGCTTCCAGGCACATTGCCGTCCATGCCTCCGTATCGAAGGATGCGCTTTCGGCGCCGTTTGATCCGTTGAGCAGCTCGGTCAGGCGCGGCGCGGGGATGTCGGGAATGACCCGGCGCGCCGCCTCGAGCTGTTCGGCCAGGGCGCGGAGGTATTCGGGATCCAGGCTGACATCGCTGCGGGTGTCGGCGCGCGCATAATTGACCCGGATCTCGACCTTGCCGCGTGTAACCGCCTGGCCGAGTTTTTCGCGGATCGGGCCCTCGACCATGCGCAAGTCCTCCGGCAGACGGAAATTGATGTCCAGGAACCTGCTGTTGACGGTACGGAATTCAATCGTGACGCTGCCGTGCGCGGATTCGGCGCGGGCGTTGCCGAAGGCGGTCATGCTACGGATCATAAGGAAGGAGTCCTGTTCTTTGGCGTAAAGCTGTTATTGTAAGCCGCAGCCTGGCTTGCCTGGCCTTGCCGGTGCCTCATGCGATCGCCTGGCATGAGAGAATCATCATATTATCGCCACTTATCAGAACAATGGAGTTTTACTTGTCGCCATCCACGCTTACACCCGCCACCGTTCGCCCGACGGGGCGCTCGACCACCGAATTGCGGCCGCTGTCCATCGAGGTCGGCTATACGCGCCATGCCGAAGGCTCGGTGCTGATCAAGGCGGGCGATACGCATGTGCTGTGCAATGCCAGCGTGCTGGAAAAAGTGCCGCCGTTCCTGAAAGGCAAGGGCCAGGGCTGGGTCACCGCGGAATATGGCATGCTGCCGCGCTCCACGCATACCCGCTCGGACCGCGAAGCGGCGCGCGGCAAGCAAAGCGGGCGCACGCAGGAAATCCAGCGCCTGATCGGCCGCAGCCTGCGGGCCGTGTTCGACTTGACGGCTTTGGGCGAACGCACGCTGCAGCTGGATTGCGATGTGCTGCAGGCCGATGGCGGAACGCGCTGCGCGAGCATTACGGGGGCCTGGGTGGCGGCGGCAATCGCCACGCGCGGGCTGCTGGAACAAGGCTTGGTGGCGTCCAATCCTTTGCGCGATCATGTGGCTGCGGTGTCCGTTGGCCTGGTCGATGGCCTTGCTGTGCTGGACCTGGATTACATCGAGGATTCCGGCTGCGGCGCCGACATGAATGTCGTCATGACGGGCGCGGGGCATTTCGTGGAGGTGCAGGGGACGGCGGAAGGGCAGACTTTCGACAGGAAGGCGCTGGACGAGCTGCTGGACCTGGCGCGCGATGGCATTGTCCAGCTCATTGCCTTTCAAAAGCAGGCGCTGGGCTGAATCAGGCGATGCGACACTAGCCTACGAACCGCCCCACCAGCTCCGTCCCGGCTAGACCCCATACCTTTTCGATCAAGGCCTGGCTTTCCTCCTTGCTGGCCGCATTGCGGTAGGTGCCCAGGCGCAGCGCCTTGTCCTCGATTTCCGCGCGCGACAGGGAGTTGCCCGGGTCGCCCTTGGGTTCGTCCACCCGGCCCGACAAAGTCCGGCCATCGCGGGTCTGCACGGTCACCTTGCCTATCCACCGGGCCGGGTAAGCGGCATCCACCTCCGCATCCAGCTCCATCTCGACCAGATCCCGGAAAGCGGCGATAGCCGGATCGTCGAGCGCCGCGTCGAACTCCGGCAGCCCCGCGCGGCGCTGCTGCGCGATCAGGCCCAGCACCGTCCCCATCGAGAACTTCGACTGATGCACCGTGGCCGGGTCCGTCACCGGCCCCAGCACATCGATCGCGCCCTGGTGCACGTGCGCCACCACCTTCGCAATATCGTCCAGGGCCAATCCCTGCGCCTGCACCACCTGCAGCAGCGCATCGGCTGCCGGATGCGTATGGCGGCATGAGGCATGGTATTTGAACGAGGTTTCCAACACCGTCCAGCGCGTGCCCAGCCGGTCGGTGAGCCTGGCCGGGTCGGCATCCTGCGACATGCCCGCGGCCATCCCTTGGGGGCCTTCGAGGATATGCCGCGCGCCGGTGAAGCCCTCGTGCGCCAGGTATGCGGCCGTCAGGCCGTTGGCCGCCGCCTTGGCAGTATGCAACTGCTTGGAATCGGCGGCATCGCGCAGGAATTCCCACAAGCCGGCGGCTTGCGTGCCCGCCGAGCCCAGCGCGTTGAGCATTTGCTGGTTGTCCAGATTGAGCAGGCGGCCCACGGCCACCGCCGCGGCCAGCGCGCCGGCGGTGCCTGTGGTGTGGAAAATCTTGTAGTGCGAGCGCCCCAGGAATTCGCCCACCCGTATGCCGACCTCGTAACCCGCCACGCTGGCTGTCAGCAAGTCCCGGCCGGATCGACCCAGCGCCTGGGCCGTGGCAATGGCCGCGGGGAAGACCACGGCCCCGGGGTGGAACACCGAGCCGTTGTGCACGTCGTCCTGCTCGACCATATGGGCCGACGCCGCATTGACCAGGGCGGCGAACAGCGGGCTGGTGCCGCGCCGCGTGACCATGTTCTCCGACGGGCCGCCGGCGGGACCCATGGTGTCGGCGAACTGCGCCATGGCCTGCACCGGGCGCGCGCTGGAACCGGCCAGTATTGAGGCAAGGCAGTCGAGCATCAGGTCTTCCGCGCGGCGCAGCACCGCGGGCGGAATGTCTTCGTAAGCGAGCTGGGCGGCAAATTCTGCGAGTTCGGCACTGGGATGAGTCATGATGGTTTCCAGCCAGGAGTTCGATGGGGTAAGTATAGGGCTACAAGGTGGCCAGGTTCAGAATGAGCGGGGCAGGCCCAGCACATGTTCGGCGACGTAGGAAAGAATCAGGTTGGTGGAGATGGGCGCGACCTGGTACAGGCGGGTCTCGCGGAATTTGCGCTCGATATCGTATTCGTTGGCAAAGCCGAAGCCGCCATGGAACTGCAGGCAGGCGTTGGCGGCTTCCCACGACGCGTCGGCCGCCAGCAGCTTGGCCATATTGGCCTGGGCGCCGCAGGGCTGATGGGCGTCGTACAGCCGGCAGGCCTCGTAGCGCATCAGGCTTGCGGCTTCGACATTGATATGCGCGCGGGCGATGGGAAACTGCACGCCCTGGTTTTGCCCGATAGGGCGGTTGAAGACGATGCGTTCCTTTACATAGGCCGAAACCTTGTCGATGAACCAGTGGCCGTCGCCTATGCATTCGGCGGCGATCAGCGTGCGCTCGGCGTTCAGGCCATCCAGGATATACTTGAAACCCTTGCCTTCTTCGCCGATGAGGTTTTCGGCGGGGATTTCCAGGTTGTCGAAAAACAGCTCATTGGTTTCATGGTTGACCATGTTCAGTATGGGGCGCACTTCCATGCCCTTGCCTATGGCCTGATGCAGGTCGACGATAAAAATCGACATGCCTTCGGATTTCTTCTTGACCTCCTCCAGGGGCGTGGTGCGGGCCAGCAGAATCATCAGGTCGGAATGCTGGATGCGCGATATCCATACCTTTTGCCCATTGATGACGTAGCGGTCGCCGCGCTTGACCGCCGTGGTCTTGATCTTGGTGGTATCGGTGCCTGTCGTGGGTTCGGTCACGCCCATGGACTGCAGGCGCAGTTCGCCGCTGGCGATGCGCGGCAGGTAGCGCTGCTTCTGCTCGGCGGAGCCGTGGCGCAGCAGGGTGCCCATGTTGTACATTTGGCCGTGGCATACGCCTGAATTGCCGCCGCTGCGGTTGATTTCCTCCATGATGACCGACGCTTCGGTCAGGCTCAGGCCGGAACCGCCGTATTCGTCGGGTATCAGGGCGGCCAGCCAGCCGGCCTCGGTCAAGGTATTGACGAATTCTTCGGGATAGCCGCGTTCGTTGTCGATCTTGCGGAAGTATTCAGGCGGGAACTGCGAACAGAGATCGCGGATGGCGTCGCGGATTTCCTGGAATGGCTGGGGGGATTGCTGCATGGTGTATGGGCGTCCGGTTTCATTACAATGCCTGCTACTTTGCCTTAATGCGGACCGCTTGCCAATTATTGCTTGCTTAAGCGGGGGTTTGCCAATTTTGAAGAGAAATATCCATACATGGCGATGCACTTTGATTTGACCGACATGCAGTTGATGGTCAACGTTGCCGGCGCCCACAGCATGACCAAGGGAGCCGAGCGTTCTTTCCTGTCGCTGCCGGCCGCCAGCAACCGCGTCAAGAATCTCGAGAAACACTTGGGGACGGCGCTTTTCTATCGCAACAGCCAGGGCGTGACGCTGACGCCCTCGGGCGAGGCCTTTGTGCGCCATGCCCGCGTGGTGCTGCGCCAGCTGGAACACCTGCGCGGCGATATTCAAGAATATGCCAGCGGCGTCAAAGGCAGGGTGAGGGTATACGCCAATACGACGGCCATGAATGAATTCATGCCGGCCATATTGGCCAATTACCTGGCCGGGCATCCCGATGTGAACGTCGAATTGCGCGAGCGCCTCAGCTACCTGGTCGTCAAGGCGGTCGCCGATGGCACGGCCGATATCGGCATTACCGCGCAGGCCGGCGGCGGCGAGAGTATCGAGTTCCTGCCTTACAGGACCGACCGCCTGGTGCTGGTGACGCACCAGGATCATGTGCTGGCGCAGCAGTCCGCCGTGGACTTCGACCAGACCCTGGGCTACGACTACGTGGGCTTGTCCGAGGCCAGCGCCATCCATGCCTTCTTGCTGCAGGCGGCCGACGATCTGGGCCGGGTGTTGCGCTTTCGCGTCGAGATCGGCAATTTCGAAGCCGCCTGCCGCATGATCGCCGCGCAGGTGGGAATCGGCGTGATCCCCGAATCCGCCGCTCGCCGCTATGTGAAAGATCTACCCCTGAAAATTATTTCCCTCAACGACGAGTGGGCTTTGCGGCGCCTGCACATTTGCGTCAGGCAGTTCGACCGGCTTCCCGTATTTGCCAAGGAGCTGGTTTCTTTACTGGTCAAAGATGGTTCGAAGGAGCATGGCGATGTCTAAAGTGGTTCTGGCCTCCAACAATGCGGGCAAGCTGAAGGAGTTTTCGGCCATCCTGGCGCAGGCGGACATTGCCATGGTTGCGCAGGGCGAACTGGGCGTGCCCGAGGCGCAGGAGCCATTCGCCACTTTTGTCGAAAACGCGCTGCTCAAGGCGCGGCATGCGAGCCGGATCACCGGGCTGCCCGCGCTGGCCGACGATTCGGGCTTATGCGTGGCGGCACTCGACGGCGCCCCGGGGGTGTATTCGGCGCGTTTCGCCCTGCTGGCCGGCGGCGAGAAATCCGATGCCGCCAATAACCGCCATCTGCTGCGGCAGCTTGCCGCCAGCCAGGATCGATCCGCCTGCTATGTCGCCGTGCTGGTGTATCTGCGCTCGGCCGACGACCCCATGCCCATCATCGCGCAGGGCCTGTGGCAGGGCGAAATCATAGACGTCCCGCGCGGATCCAACGGGTTCGGCTATGATCCGCATTTTTATGTGCCGGCCCTGGGTAAAACCGTGGCCGAGCTCGACCCGGCCATAAAGAATCGCTGCAGCCATCGCGCCCAGGCCTTGAAAACGCTGCTGCACGCCTTGCGCCGGCAGACTGCGGCCATAGCCCCGAATTAAGCCATAGCCCCGAATCAATTTACCGAGACCCAGGTGCATCCTACCTTCTCCATCGTGCCCGAAGCAAAGACCAGAAAACCCGGCGTCATCCCGCGCGTGGGCAGCAAGTCCGTGCTTACCAGCCTGCCGCCGCTGTCGCTGTATGTCCATGTGCCATGGTGCGTACGTAAATGCCCTTATTGCGACTTCAATTCCCACGAGCTCAAGAATGAAATACCCGAGCAGGAGTACCTGGCGGCCTTGCAGGCCGATCTCGAACAGGCGCTTCCTTTGGTATGGGGGCGCCAGGTGGTATCCATCTTCATAGGCGGGGGCACTCCCAGCCTGCTTTCGGCCCGGGCCATGGACGCCATGCTGGCGATGTTTCGCGCCTGTCTGAATGTCCTGCCCGATGCTGAAGTCACCATGGAGGCCAACCCCGGCACGGTAGAGGCGGCGCGCTTCGCCGATTACGCCGCCAGCGGCGTGAACCGCATTTCGCTGGGTGTGCAAAGCTTCGATGACCAGGCACTCAAAGCCCTGGGGCGCATCCACGACGGGCGCCAGGCCTGTGACGCGATCGAGATCGCGCAACGCTCGGTGGCGCGCGTCAATCTCGATCTGATGTATGCCTTGCCCGGGCAATCCATAGACGCCTGCGCCGAGGACCTGCGCCAGGCTATGTCGTTCCAGACCGGCCACTTGTCCCTGTACCACCTGACGCTGGAACCCAATACCGTCTTCGCCAAATATCCTCCGGCGGTGCCGGACGATGACACCAGCGCCGCCATGCAGGACCTCATTACGCAAGCCACCGGCGCCGGCGGCTGGGAACAGTACGAAGTCTCGGCCTATGCCCGGGCCGGGCAGCGCTGCCTGCACAACCTGAATTATTGGGAGTTCGGCGATTACCTGGGCATAGGCCCGGGCGCCCACGGGAAGCTGTCCTTCCACGACAAGATCATGCGGCAGGCCAAATTGAAGCATCCCGCGTCCTGGATGGAAAAGGCCGTGCGCCGCGACGGCAGCCATGTTGCCGAAGAGCGCGTCATCGCGCCCGAAGAACTGGGTTTTGAATTCATGCTCAATGCGCTGCGCCTGAAAGCCGGCGTTGCGGCGGGCAGTTTCCCCGAGCGCACGGGCCTGTCCGTGCTGGCCATTACGCCTGCCGTCAAGCGGGCGGTGGCCAGGGGCCTGCTCGACCCTTATCCCTCGCGCTTCCAGGCGACCGACTTGGGCTGGCGTTTTTTGAATGACTTGCAAGCGGAATTCCTGGAATAGCCGGCCGCGCCCGGATTCTTGCACTACAATCTGCACCAATAAGGGGCAATCCGCCCCATTATGGTGATATCTCGCGGCTCCGCCTCGGCCTGTGCGCTGTTATGGCCCTTAAAACCTGGCACGTGCTTTGCGTATAGCTGTATGTCCCATCATTATTTTTCGAATCCATTGGTTCAGGAGCCTCTATGTCCAGCCCGGAAGAAGTTGTAAAGTTAATTGCAGACCGTGAAGTTGCCTTTGTGGATTTCCGCTTTACCGACACGCTTGGTAAAGAGCATCACCTGACTGTTCCAGGCCACCTCGTGGATGAGGAAAAACTGGAAACAGGCGTCGCCTTCGATGGCTCGTCCATCGCCGGCTGGAAGGGCATCGAAGCTTCCGACATGGTGCTGATCCCCGATTCCAGCACTGCGCATCTGGACCCCTTCCGCGAAGAGACCACCCTGATCCTGACCTGCGACGTGGTCGAGCCATCCGACCTCAAAGGCTACGACCGCGACCCCCGTTCGCTGGCCAAGCGCGCCGAAGCCTACCTGAAGTCCAGCGGCCTGGGCGATACGGCCTATTTTGGCCCTGAGCCCGAATTTTTCGTATTCGACGGCATCACCTGGAACGACGATATGTCGGGCTGCTTCGTCAAGATCAAATCCGACGAAGCCCCCTGGTCGCGCGGCCTGGACATGGACGGCGGCAATCAAGGCCACCGCCCCGGCGTGAAAGGCGGCTATGTGCCTGTGCCCCCCGTCGACGGCTTCCAGGACATGCGTTCGGAAATGTGCCTGCTGCTGGAACAGCAAGGCGTGCCGGTCGAAGTGCACCACCACGAAGTCGCGGGCCAGGGCCAGCTGGAAATCGGCACCAAGTTCAGCACATTGGTCCAGCGCGCCGACTGGAACCAGATCCTGAAATACACGGTCCACAATGTCGCGCATGTGTACGGCAAGACGGCGACTTTCATGCCCAAGCCCATCGTGGGCGACAATGGCTCGGGCATGCATGTGCACCAGTCCATCTGGAAAGACGGCCAGAACCTGTTCGCGGGCAATGGCTACGCGGGCCTGTCCGAATTCGCGCTGTACTACATAGGCGGCATCATCAAGCACGCCAAGGCGCTCAACGCCATCACCAATCCCGGCACCAATTCGTACAAGCGCCTGGTCCCGCATTTCGAAGCGCCGGTCAAGCTCGCCTATTCGGCGCGCAACCGCTCGGCCTCGATCCGCATTCCTTACGTCGGCAGCCCCAAGGGCCGCCGCGTCGAAGCGCGTTTCCCGGATCCGCTGGCCAACCCTTACCTGGCATTTTCGGCCCTGATGATGGCCGGCCTGGACGGCGTGCAGAACAAGATTCATCCGGGAGATCCCGCCGACAAGAATCTGTACGATCTGCCGCCCGAAGAAGACGCCAAGATCCCGACCGTTTGCGCGTCGCTCGAAGAGGCCGTCGCCGCGCTGGACCAGGATAGGGAATTCCTGACCCGCGGCGGTGTGTTCAGCAACGATATGCTGGATGCCTATATCGAACTGAAAATGGCCGAAATCACGCGCCTGCGCATGACTTCCCATCCGGTCGAGTTCGATATGTACTACAGCCTCTAGACAGCATTGCCCGCGAGGCGCCGTCCTGCCGGCGGCGCTTCAGGGGCGGGTTAGCGCAGCGCAACCCGGCGATGCATTGACGGCATTAATCCGACCTTCGGGTTGTAAAGGCGGATCATGGACGTAGCTAGTTACGACTTATTATCGACGGCCGTCTTGCTGCTGGGCGGCGACGGTTCGATCGAGCACGCCAACACGGCGGCAGAGGAATTGTTCGGTATATCGCGCAGGCAGCTGGTCGGCCTGGCGGCGCATCACCTGTTCGGCGCCGACGCGACATTGCAGGCGCGGTTTCCCGACGCGATAGCCGGCAAGTTCGGGATTTTGCGGCAGGATCTCGTGGTCGATCGTTCGGGCATCGCCGTGCCGGTCAGCCTGGCCATCGTGCCCCTGCACAAACAGCCTTGGGCGGCCCTGCTGGAAGTCCGCGTCATCGAGCACCATATCCTGATCGATCGGCATCAGCAGTTGAGCAAGGAGCTCGCCGCCCAGCGCGAGTCCCTGCGCAACCTGGCGCATGAGGTCAAGAACCCCTTGGGCGGCATACGCGGCGCCGCGCAATTGCTGGAGGCGGAGCTGGATTCGGACGCGCTGCATGAGTACACGCAGGTCATTATTGCCGAAGCGGACCGCCTGGCGGGCCTGGTCGATCGATTGATAGCGCCCCAGGGCGAAACCCTGCAAAAGGCGCGGTTCAATATTCACGAGATTTGCGAACGCGTCTATACCCTGGTTCGCGCCGAGTTCGGGCAAATCGACGTGCTGCGCGATTACGATGCGTCCGTGCCCGACCTGTACGGCGATTTTTCCAGGCTGTTGCAGGCCTACCTGAATATGGCGCGCAATGCCGCGCAGGCCTTGACCGAGGGCGCGCTGACCCAGACGCCGCGGCTTACGCTGCGCACCCGCATCGGCCGCCAGCTGTTGCTGGCGGCTCACCAGGCGAAGCTGGGCATTGTGGTTTCGGTCATCGATAACGGGCCGGGGATACCGACGGCCTTGCACGACAAGGTATTCCATCCGCTCGTGACGGGGCGGGCCAATGGCACCGGGCTGGGCCTGAGCCTGGCCCAGGAGTTCGTGCAACAACATGGCGGCATTATCGAATTCGATTCGCGCCAAGGTCATACCGAATTCCGGATGATCCTGCCTTTGGAGTAAATATGAAGCCGGTATGGATTATTGACGATGACCAGAGCATACGGTGGGTGCTGGAAAAAGCGCTCGCGCGGGTAGCCGTCCCGGCGCAAAGCTTTGCCAGCGCCAGCGAGGTGCTTGAAGCGTTCGAGGGCGGCATGCCATCGGTGCTGGTGACAGACATACGCATGCCGGGCCAGGACGGCCTGAGCCTTTTGCATCGCATCAAGCAGGAACATCCCGACTTGCCCGTCATCGTCATGACGGCCTTCACCGATCTGAACAGCACTGTGGCGGCCTTCCAGAAAGGCGCTTTTGATTACCTGCCCAAACCTTTCGACGTCAATGCGGCCGTCGCACTGATACAGCGGGCGGCCCAGACCGCGGCCAGCGACCCGCTGGCCGAGCGCGGCCCCATCCCCGCCAGCAACGAAGGCATCATGATGCAATCGTCATCGCCGGCGATGCAGGAAGTCTTTCGCGCTATCGGCCGCCTGGCGGCCTCCAGCGTAACGGTTTTGATCACGGGGGAATCGGGCACAGGCAAGGAACTCATCGCCAAGGCTTTGCACACGCACAGCAACCGCGCGGATGGCCCTTTTATCGCCTTGAACGCCGCGGCCATCCCCAAGGACCTGCTCGAGGCGGAACTGTTCGGCCATGAGCGCGGGGCTTTCACCGGCGCCACGCAACAGCGCCGCGGCCGCTTCGAAGAAGCGCGCAACGGCACCTTGTTTCTCGATGAAATCGGCGATATGCCCTTCGAATTGCAGACCCGCCTGCTGCGCGTGCTGGCGGAGGGCAGCTTTTACCGGGTGGGCGGATCACAAGCCATCAATGCCGACGTGCGCATCGTGGCGGCGACCCACCAGCCGCTGGAGCAGCGCGTGGCGGAAGGGCGCTTCCGCGAGGATCTGTTTCATCGCCTCAATGTGATCCGCTTGCGGCTTCCACCTTTGCGCGAGCGCAAGGAAGATATTCCCGCGCTGGTGCAGCTGTTCATGCAGAACAGCGCCCGCGACCTGGGCGTGCCGGTGCGCCGCCTGGCGCCGCAAGCCCTGCAGGTCATGACGGCATTCGACTACCCGGGCAACATCCGCCAGCTCGAGAATTTTTGCCAATGGCTGACGGTCATGTCGTCGAGCCAGGTCATCGAGGCCAAGGACCTGCCGCCCGAGGTGTTCGGCCTGGGGCGCGGCGCCGACTCGCAGCCGGCCTACGATGAGCACGCCAACGCCGATGCCGGCGCGGGCGCCGCCGCCCGCAAGGAGGCGTTCGGCGCCATCGGCTCGCATGACGCGCCGTTCGCGCCCGAGGTTTCGTGGGTGTCGCTGCTGGGCCGCGAGGCGCAAGCCAGGCTGGCCCGCAACGAGCCGGCGATCATGGCGACCTTTACGCGCGACTTCGAGCGCGTATTGCTGGAAACCGCCCTGCAGTACAGCCGCGGCCGCCGCATGGAAGCGGCGCAGCGGCTGGGCATAGGCCGCAATACGCTCACCCGCAAATGCAGCGAACTGGGCTTGAACGACGACGCGGGCGACTAGCCGGCCGCGCTTTCAGGGCGGCATCCCCGCCGCCCGGAGGTCCCGGCGTCAGCTCGCCTCGCCCCGCAGATAGGCCTGCGCGCGCTGCGCCATCAGGGCTTCGCGCTTGACGAAGTCGGCCACGCAGGCGCTGGCTGGATTGTTATGCAAACCGTAGGGGCTGTCCCATTGGGCGATGGCTCCGTCTTGCATCACGCCGATGCGATCGGCGATGGCAAAGGCTTCCGCCTGATTGTGGGTAACCAGGATGGCGGTGTGGCCGGTTTTCTTCAGGATGTCGCGCACCTCGAAGGCCAGGCGCTCCCGGGTATCGACATCGAGGTTGGAAAAAGGCTCGTCGAGCAGCAGCAGCTCGGGTTCGGGCGCGAGCGCGCGCGCGAGCGCGACGCGCTGCTGCTGGCCGCCGGACAGTTCATGCGGATACCGCCGGCCGGACGCCTCCAGGCCGACCAATGACAGCAGTTCGCCGATACGCGCCTTGCGCCGCGGCTTGCTCCAGCGGCGCAGGCCGAAGGCGATGTTTTTTTCCACATTCAGATGCGGAAACAGCGCATAGTCCTGAAACATCATGCCCACATGCCTGTGTTCCGGTTCCACCTGGTGCCCGGGCGCCGACAGCTGCGTGTCGCCCAGCCAGATAGCCCCCGCGCGCAGCGGTTCGAAGCCGGCTATGGCGCGCAGCACGGTGGTCTTGCCGCAACCGGAGGCGCCCAGCAGGCAGCCTATATGGCCCTGCTCCAGGTCCAGGGACAGATGGTCCACCACGGGCACCACGCCGTCGGGGGTGTCGTATGCCAGCGAAATATGATCGAGCTTGAGTAATTGCGACATGTCAGTGCGCCGATTTGAATTGAGTGCGCGCCAGCAGGATGACTGGCAGCAAGCCTGCGAGAACGATGGCCAGCGCCGCGACGGACCCTTCTTCATAAGTCCCGCGGGCGGCTTCGGCATAGAGCCATGTGGCCAGGGTGTCGAAATTCACCGGCCGCAACAGCAGGGTGGCCGGAAGTTCTTTCATGGCGTCCACGAAGATCAGCAGGGCCGCCGCGCCCAATGCCGGGCGCAGCAGCGGCAGGTGAATGCGCCGCAAGGCGCCGCCCGGGGTTTCGCCCAGCAAGCGCGCGGCTTGCTCCATGGACGGCGGAATGCGCGCCAGGCCGGATTCGATGCCGCCTATGGATATGGCCAGGAAGCGGATGACGTAGGCGCACACCAATGCCGTCGTGCTGCCCATCAGCAGCAAACCGGGCTCCGGGTTGCCCAGCAGGCGCCAGAGCCAGGACGCCAGCCCGTCGACGAGCACGATGGGGCTCAGCAAACCTATCGCCAGCACCGTTCCCGGAACCGCGTATCCGCAGGTGGCCACGCGGGCGCCCAATTTTGCCAGGGTGAAGGGCGCGCCATGCCGAAGCGAGCGCGCCGCCCAGGCGATGACCAGTCCGCAAGCCAGCGTGGCTATCGTCGCCAGCAGCGCCACTTTTACGGTGTTGTAGCCGCTGAGCAATAACTGGTCGGACACGGCGCCCACGCTATTGAAATGCTTGATGGTTTCGTTGAGCAGATACAGGGCGGGCGCGACGAAGCCGACAAGAACCGGAATCCAGCCCAGCGCAAAGGCGATCGCGGCCGCCCGGCCCCTGAGCTTTCTGGGCTGGACGGGCCTTGCCCGCTGCGTGCTGGCATAGCGCTGGCGCCGCCGGCCATGCCGTTCGACCAGGATCAGCACCGCCACGATGGACAGCATGGCGAGCGCAATCTGGGCCGCCCCGGCGAGGTCCGAGCGCGTGACCCAGGTGGTGTAGACCGACACGGTCAGCGTCTGCACGCCCAGGAATTCCGAGGCGCCTATATCGTTGAGGGTTTCCAGCAAGGCCAGGCTTACGCCCACGGCAATGGCCGGGCGCGCCATCGGCAACGCCACCCGGAAAAACGTGCCGCGGCCCGACTCGCCCAGCACCCGGGCGGCTTCGAGCAGGCTGGCCGCCTGCGTCGCGAACATGACGCGCGTGCTCAGGTATACATAGGGATAAAGCACGAAGCCCAGCAGGAATACCGCCCCGGGCAAAGACCGCAAGTCGGGCAGGCGGAATTGGCGCGGGCTGTCGTAGCCCAGGATGTCGCGCAGCAAAGTCTGCACGGGCCCTATGGGATGCAGGATATCCAGGTAGGCAAACGCGACGATATAGGTCGGCACGGCGAGCGGCAGCAGCAGGGCCCATGACAATATCCGGCGGGAGGGAAACTGGAAGGCGGTGATCAGCCATGCGCTGCCCACGCCCAGGCAGCTTACCAGGATGCCCACGCCCAGCAGCAGCAGCGCCGTGTTGCGCAAGGCCGTGGGCAGCACGTAGGACAGCAGGTGCGACCAGTGCTGCGCCGATCCCTGTAGCGCGAACCAGGACAAGGCGACGACAGGAGCGAGCACGCACAAGGCGATCGCCATGGCGCCAGCCCGCCAGCCCAGGCCAGCCTCACATGAAAAAAAACGGCGCAAATACAACGGCGGGTATTCCTGCAAAAGTCGAGAAAACGCGGGCACGACGGCCCGCGTTGATCGGGGAAAGGCCGGCCGTTCAGTCGTTGAATCCAACTTTATCTACCAGTTCGCTGGCTTGCTTGCGGTGCTTGGCGATTTCGGCAAGGGGCAGGGGATCGACGACCAGGGTGCCGAAACTGGCCACGACGGGGTCGAGCTTGACTCCCGCCTTGACCGGATATTCGTAGTTGGCATTGGCATACAGGCTTTGCGCCTTGTCGGACACCAGGTACTCGAGCAGCTTGATGGCGTCGGCTTTGTTCGGCGCGTGCCTGGCAACGGCCGCGCCGGAAATATTGACATGGGTGCCGCGGCTGTTTTCGTTGGCGAAAGTCGGGCGCACCACTTTGATGGAGTCGCCCCATTTGCGGGCGTCAGTGCCCGGTTCGGCGTTCTTCATCTGGCCCACATAATAGGCGTTGGCGATGCCGATATCGCAGATCCCGCCCAGGATGTCGCGCGCCACATCGCGGTCGCCGCCGGCCGCCTTGCGCCCGAGGTTGTTCTTGACATTGCGCAGCCACGCTTCGGTGGCTGGCGCGCCGTCGTGGGCGATCATGGCGGCGATAAGGGCGGTGTTGTAGGGATGCTGGCCGGAGCGTATGCAGACCTTGCCCTTCCACTTGGGATCGGCGAAGGCTTCATAGGTAATGGCGTTGACATCGAGGTCTTTGGCCACATAGGCTACGCGATCGCGCAGGGAAAGGGCGTACCACTGATTGTCCGCGCCACGCAAATTGGCGGGTATGGTTTCGTTCAGGATCTTGGATTCGATGGGCTGGGTGATGCCGGCGTCGACCAGATCCAGCAAATTGCCGATGTCTACCGTCATGAGCACGTCGGCCGGGGATTTGGCGCCTTCGGCCTTGACCCGTTCGATCAGCCCGTCCTTGACGAAAACGGTATTGACCTTCACCCCGCTGTCCTTGGTGAACTCGTCGAGCAGGGGTTGTATCAGCTTGGGCTCGCGCGTCGTGTACAGGCTGACATCGGCTGCGGCCGTTGCGGAAACGGCCGATAAGGCGGTTAGGCCGGCGAGCATGAATGGCCGGAACAAGGGCCGTGGCTCTCGGTTTGAGCGCATTGGAGTTCTCCTGAAGGAAAGGGTGGAAATGGCGTGCGTGATGAGAACCCGGCGCATGAACGCCTGAATGGAAATGATTCTCATATGGATACCTGAAAAATACCTGAAAGATAGCAGACTATGGCTAACTATTCAATGTGCACGATGGCCGCCCGGATATGCCCCTGTCTTTATTGAGGTTTATTTGATCCATCTTAAACTGGCCGCTCTTTACCCTTGGGGCCGGCCTTGATTTCCGCCGCGCCGGCCGTAATATCCTTGATGAGCGTCAGGCTTTCAGGCAGCGGCTTGTCCGTCAGGCTAAAATCGGGCATTTCCGCGCCGCAAGGCCCCAGCATCCGCGATGCTCGTTATCTTCCCCCGCCGCGGGCAACCCACTTGATACAGACACATGGCAGCCTTTAATACAGAGCAGGTTCTGAACGTTCGTCACTGGAATGACACCTTGTTTTCTTTTACCACCACCCGCGATCCCGCCTTGCGTTTCCACAATGGCCATTTCGTGATGCTGGGGCTGGAAGTCAACGGCAAGCCGCTGATGCGCGCTTACAGCATCGCCAGCGCCAACTACGAGGAAAACCTGGAATTCCTCAGCATCAAGGTCCAGGACGGCCCGCTCACCTCGCGCCTGCAGCACCTGAAGGAAGGCGACACGGTGCTGGTCAGCAAAAAGCCCGTCGGCACCCTGGTGGTGGACGACCTGAAGCCGGGCAAACATCTTTATCTGTTCGCCACCGGCACCGGCCTGGCCCCGTTCATGAGCATCATCAAAGACCCGGATGTCTATGAGCGCTTCGAAAAAGTCATATTGCTGCATGGCGTGCGCTTCAAAAGCGAACTGGCCTATTCCGACTATATCCAGAACGAGCTGCCCAACAACGAATTCTTCGGCGACGTCGTTCGCGAAAAACTGATCTACTACCCGACGGTCACGCGCGAGCCTTTCCGCAATCAGGGGCGCATCACCGACATGGTCGAAAGCGGCAAGCTTTTCGCCGATATCGGCCTGCCGCCGCTCAACCCCGAAACCGACCGCGCCATGCTCTGCGGCAGTCCGCACATGCTCGCCGATATCAGCGCCATGCTCGACAAGCGGGGCTTCGTGGTGTCCGGCGGGGTGGGGCAGCCCGGCGACTACGTGATCGAACGGGCGTTTGTGGAAAAATAGTGGCGCCAGCCGTATGGGGGGCTTGTTAATTCAAGCTATAGATGATTACACTCTGATAGTTGTTTTATTGACTTTACAGAGACTACATCTATGGCCAAGCAAATTATTCATACTGATACGGCTCCCGCTGCAGTCGGCCCTTATTCCCAGGCAGTGGCGGCCGGGCCCGGAAAAACGGTGTATTTATCCGGCCAGATCGGCCTCGAGCCCGGCACCGGCGAGCTGGTCTCGGAGAATTTCGAAGGCCAGGTGCGGCAGTCTTTCGCCAATATGCAGGCGGTGATCGAAGCCGCCGGCGGTACGCTGGAACACATAGTCAAGCTTACCCTGTTCCTGACGGACCTCAGCAAGTTCGCCAGCGCCAACGCCATCATGGCCGACATCATTCCCCAGCCTTTTCCTGCGCGTTCCACGATAGGCGTCGCCAGTCTGCCCAAGGGGGCGCAGTTCGAGGTTGAAGCAGTCATCGTCATTTAAGCAGGCGCCCGGGTGGTTGCTGTGACGGCTACTGGCGGCAAGGCGCGCGGGCCTGCGCGGCAGCAGCCTGCGGCCAAGTCCGGCTCGCTGATCGAACGCAAATTGCTGCATCTGGGTTTGCGCGATCCCTCCGATTTCGTCGTGCATCTGCCCATACGCTATGAAGACGAAACGCAGGTAAGGCCTATTTTGTCGGTGTATCCCGGCGCGCCGGCGCAGGTCGAGGGCGAGGTGATACGCAGCGAGGTCCAGTTCCGGCCGCGCCGCCAGCTGCATGCGGTCATTGACGACGGCACCGGCCAGTTGGCCTTGCGCTGGCTGAATTTTTATCCCAGCCAGCAAAAGCAGGTGGCCGAGGGCAAGCGCGTGCGCGTGCGGGGCGAGGTGCGCAGCGGCTTTGGCGGCTACGAGATGGTGCATCCCAGGGTGACGGTGGCCGGCGCGGCATTGCCCGACGCGCTCACGCCGGTGTATCCCACCACCGATGGCCTGTCGCAGGCCAGCTTGCGCAAGGCGATAGATCAGGCGCTGGGGGTGGCCGATCTGTCGGATACCCTGCCGCAAGAAATCTGCGAACGCTATGGCCTGATTCCCTTTGCCGAAGCGATCCGTGTATTGCACCACCCGCCGCCCAATGTCTCGTATAACCAGCTGATCGAGCGCGGGCATCCGGCCTGGACGCGCATCAAGTTCGATGAATTGCTGGCCCAGCAATTGTCGCTGGCCGCGGCGCGGGCGGCGCGCCGCCGGCAACGCGCGCGCCCGCTCGCCGGCGACCGGGGCGATCTGGTGCAGGCCTTGCTGCGCCGCTTGCCCTTTACGCTGACGGCGGCGCAGGAACGCGTGATAGGCGAGATTTCCCGCGACCTGTCCCGTTCCTTCCCCATGCACCGCCTGCTGCAGGGCGATGTGGGCAGCGGCAAGACCATCGTGGCGGCATTCGCCGCAGCCCAGGCGATCTCGAGCAAAAGCCAGGTCGCCATCATGGCGCCCACCGAACTCCTTGCCGAACAGCATTTCCAGAAGCTGGTCGGCTGGCTGGAGCCGCTGGGCATAACGGTGGCCTGGCTCACCGGCAGCCTTGCCGCCAAGGCGCGCAAGGCTGCCGGCGAGGCCATCGAGTCAGGCCGCGCCCAACTGGTCATAGGCACGCAGGCGCTGATCCAGGACAAGGTCAGTTTCGCCAATCTGGGTCTGGTCATACTCGACGAGCAGCACCGGTTTGGCGTGGGACAGCGCCTGGAGTTGAGCCGCAAAGGAGAGGACTCCGAGGGCAGCCTGGCCATGCTTCCGCACCAGTTGAGCATGAGCGCGACGCCGATACCGCGCACCCTGGCCATGTCGTTTTTCGCGGACCTCGACGTATCGGTAATCGATGAGCTGCCTCCGGGACGCCGCCCGGTGCTGACCAAGCTCGTCGCCGATACGCGGCGCGACGAGGTGCTGGGCCACGTGGTTGCCGAAGTCAGGCAAGGGCGCCAGGCATATTGGGTATGCCCGCTGGTCGAAGAAAGCGAGGCCTTGCAGCTGCAGACGGCGGTGGACACCCATGCCAGGCTGGTTCTGGCGCTGCCCGATATGCACGTAGGCCTGATCCATGGCCGCCTGCCCACCGCCGCCAAGCAGCAGGTGATGCAGGATTTCCGCGACGGCGCGGTCGACCTCCTGGTCGCGACGACGGTGATCGAGGTCGGAGTGGACGTGCCCAATGCGTCCCTGATGATTATCGAACACGCCGAGCGCTTCGGCCTGGCGCAGCTGCACCAGCTGCGCGGCCGGGTGGGGCGCGGCAGCCGGCAATCGGTGTGTGTGCTGATGTACCAGGCGCCCTTGTCGGCGGTGGCGCGCCAGCGCCTGCGCGCCATGTACGAGACGGCCGACGGCTTCGAAATCGCCCGCCGCGACCTGGAGCAGCGCGGGCCCGGGGAATTCCTGGGGGTGCGCCAGTCCGGCCAGGAATTATTGCGTTTTGCCAGTATCGAGACCGACGCCATGATCGTCGAGCAGGCGCAAGAGGCCGCGCGGGATTTGCGCGACCGCTATCCCGAACACGCGCGCGCCCATCTGCAACGATGGATGCGCGGCAAACAGGACTTTCTGCGCAGCTAGCGCGGGCCTACTTTTTAATGCGAGATACGTGATGACCTTGACCGAATTGAAATACATCGTGGCTGTGGCGCGCGAAAGGCACTTTGGCCGGGCCGCCGAAGCCTGTTTTGTCAGCCAGCCCACCTTGTCGGTGGCCATACGCAAGCTCGAGGACGAGCTGGGCGTGGTGTTGTTCGAGCGCGGCGGCACGGAAGTCGGGATTACGCCGATAGGCTTGCGCGTGGTCGCGCAGGCGCAGCGCGTGCTGGAAGAGGGCGCCAACCTGCGCGAGATCGCGCGCCAGGGGCATGACCCGCTGGCCGGCCCGCTGCGGGTGGGAGTCATCCATACCATAGGCCCTTATCTGCTGCCGCGGCTGGTGCCCACGCAGATCGCCGCCACGCCGCAAATGCCGCTGCTTCTGCAGGAAAATTTCACGGCCCGCCTGCTCGAACTCCTGCGCCAGGGCGAAATCGATTGCGCCATCGTCGCCTTGCCTCTGCCGGAATCGGGCTTGATGGTGCATCCCTTATACGACGAGCCTTTCGTGGTCGCCGTGCCCAAGCACCACCCCTGGACCCGGCTCAAGGAAATCGACGCCGCCGAGCTGAAGAATGAAACCATGCTGTTGCTTGGCACAGGGCACTGCTTCCGCGACCAGGTGCTTGAAGTCTGCCCGGAATTGTCGAGATTCTCGGCATCCAGCGAGGGCATCCAGCGCACGTTCGAAGGCTCTTCGCTAGAGACAATACGGCACATGGTCGCGGCGGGCATAGGCGTGACGGTGCTGCCCACCAGCGCCTTGTCCATGCCCGGCCTGGAAAACAATCTGCTGGCCTATATCCCGTTCAAGAAGCCCGTTCCGGACCGGCGCGTCGTGCTGATCTGGCGCAAGAGCTTCCCGCGGCCCAGCGCCATAGACGCCCTGGTCAGCGCCATACGCGATTGCGATCTGCCCGGCGTGAACTATCTCGACAATGCAAGCGCGGCGGTGCTGGCCGAGGCATGAATAAAGGCATGGCAAGCGCGGCGGCGGCCGATTTGTCACAATGGCGTGGTATCCTTTAGCAAGCAGATTCAATCAAAGACTATCCGGAGGTCTATATGGCAAAAGCGGCTAAGTTGGATAACAAGACAGCAAAAATGAGCGATAAAGGTTTGCCCATCGATATCGGCATTTCCGACAAGGACAGGTCCACGGTAGCGACCGAGCTTTCCAAGATGCTGGCCGATTCCTATACGCTATATTTGATGACGCACAATTTCCACTGGAATGTCACGGGGCCGCTGTTCAATACGCTGCACCAGATGTTCATGACGCAGTACACCGAAGAATGGCAGGCGCTCGATTTGATCGCCGAACGCATCCGCGCCCTGGGCCACTATGCCCCTGGCACTTATGCGCAATACGCCGAACTTTCCTCGATCACCGAACCGGCCTCGGTGCCCAGCGCCGAAGAAATGATCCAGTTGCTGGTCAAGGGCAATGAGGCCGTCGCCAAGACCGCCCGCGCCGCCTTCAAGAAGGCCGACGGCGTCGACGATCAGCCTACGGCCGATTTGCTGACCCAGCGCCTCGACATCCACGAAAAAAACGCCTGGATGCTGCGCAGCCTGCTGCAGTAACAGTCCCGTATTCCAAGCCAGGCACAGGACAGTCCGCAGGGACTGTCCTGTGCCTGGCGAATCCGGGCGGCATGAATGATTTTTCCGTCCGCCCGGACAAGTTTGCCTAATCGCCACGCCTACCGGTTTGTTCTGGATTGCCTGCCTATTGCACAACCTGGATGAGGCCGCCATGAACGAAATCACCTACCCGCCCGTCAAAGAAGCCCTGAAGCACCTGGAAACCCTGTATTCCGACGAAGAGCTGCGCCTGATGGCCGAACGCCGCGAACAGGCCCTGGTCGATTTCGAAGACAAGCTGGACTATGCGTGGCACGAGGGCGAGCAGAAAGGCCAGGCGCAACTGCTGGCACGCCTGCTAGAACGCAAGTTCGGCCGCGTGCCGCTGCATTATCAAAGCCGGCTATCGCAAGCCAGCTCTGATGAACTACAAAACTGGTAGCTGAACGCGCTGGATGCCCAGCGCATCGAAGATGTATTCGCGTCCTAAAACCATAGAGAAAACCCTGTGGGCAACGGCTCCCCGCGCCCGGCCTTTCGGTGTATGCTTTGCTGCGTACATTAGGAGGCCTTCATGAAAATTCGTTTTACTCCCATAGCGGCCGCCATTGGCCTGGCTGCCGGCATGCTCATGTCTTCGGGCGCGACGGCCGCCGATACGATCAAGATCGCTGTCGCCGGCCCTTTCACCGGTCCGGTGACCCAATACGGCGCCATGGTCAAGGAAGGCGTGGACACCGCCATCGAGCAGATCAACGCCGCGGGCGGCGTGCTCGGCAAGAAGCTCGAGGCGGTTTCCATTGACGACGGCTGCGAGCCCAAGCAGGGCCCCGTCGTGGCCAACCGTGTCGTCAATGACGAGATTCACTACGTGGTCGGGCATGTCTGCTCGGGCGCCACGATAGCCGCGACCAATATCTATAACAGCGAAGGCGTAGTCATGGTGACTCCGTCGGCGACTTCGCCCGCGGTTACGGATGGCAAGAACTACGACATGATTTTCCGCACGATAGGGCGCGACGATCAGCAGGGTCCGGCGGCGGCCAAGTTCATCATAGAAAAGATCAAGCCTAAAAATGTGGCGATCCTGCACGACAAGCAGTCGTATGGCCAGGGCATTGCCAACTCGGTCAAAACCGAGCTGGAAAAGGCGGGCATCAAGGTGGCCCTGTTCGAAGGCATCAACGCCGGCGATAGCGATTATTCAGCGGTCATCACCAAGCTGAAAACTTCAGAGGCGGATTTCGTATATTACGGCGGCTATCATCCCGAAATGGGTTTGCTGCTGCGCCAGGGGGCCGAGCAAGGCCTGAAGGCGAAGTTCATGGGGCCTGAAGGGGTAGGCAATCCGGACATCAATGCGATCGCCGGCGCTTCGGTCGAGGGCATGCTGGTGACCTTGCCGGCGGACTTTACGAAGGATGCGGCCAATGCCGCGATTGTGAAGGCGTTCAAGGACAAGAAACGCGATCCGGGCGGGGCTTTCCAGCTGACGGCTTATTCGGCGCTGAAAGCCATTGCCGATGGCATCAAGGGCGCCGGCGCGGATGATCCGGCCAAGGTCGCGGCGTATCTGCACGCCAATACCATCGATACTCCTATCGGCAAAGTTTCCTGGAACAAGCAGGGCGATCTCAACAATTTCAAGTTCGATGTCTTCACCTGGCATAAAGACGGGTCGAAAACGGTTTATAAATAGGCGCTGGCGCTGTTGCTCAAGGGCTCCCGCGCGGAGCCCTTTGTCATGGGATCAAAGAAATCAATCGGGCCAGGAAATCGAATCAAAGAAATTCCATCGATATGGAATCGTCTTATGCGAGCCATAGCCGGATGATTCTGTGATGTATTAAATCGTTGAGCCTATCATCGGCCAAATACGACACCATACTGGCCCCAATGCCCAAGCGGGCCGGCTGGCGGCCCGCGCAGGGCGAGCGCGCAAGCTCTTTCTTTCCAGATCAAGCCGTAGCGAGAATGCCAAGCACGCCGTCCGTCCCGGCGCGGATACAAAACCTACGATGCAGTCGTTGGCGCGGTGGTGGAAGGTAGCGGTCCGTCCGGGGCCGAGCGAGCCGATAGTGAAGGGAGCGCGAAGGCGCGGACGAACACAAGGCGAGGCGGGGTCCGCCGCGCTGGGCGGCGGACCAGGCAACGCGGACCGCTACCTTCCACCACCGCGGCAGCGGCGTGTAAAGAACACTTCCAC
>NZ_FQXE01000005.1:147958-378501 GCF_900129885.1 Pollutimonas bauzanensis
CAGCGGCGTGTAAAGAACACTTCCACCACCGCAACAAGGGCGTGTAAAGGATACTTTCACCACCCGCGGCAGCGGCGTGTCAAGAAACCAGCAAAGGAACTAATCCTCTATCCGTTTGCCCGTTGCCGCATCGAACCAATGCAGCGCATGGACGCCGTCCGACCCCGCCTGTACCGTTTCCCCCAAGCGCAAAGGAAAATCCTTCGTCAAACCCACCGGGCAGCGCAGCACCACAGGCGTATCGCCATGGCGGCCGTGTATCAACTGCTCCGACCCAAGAATCTCCACCATCTCGACATCCAGCGGCAGCCCCGGCGCATGCAGCGCCATATGCTCCGGACGCATCCCCATGATCACCTTCCGGTTCGCCAAGGCGGCCGGGACCAAATCCGCGTCGATCTGCAGCGCTGCGCCGCGTTCGTCCTTGACCTGGCGCATGTCGTCGATCTGCACCGGAATCAGGTTCATCGGCGGCGAACCGATAAAGCTCGCCACAAAAATCGAGGCCGGCTTCTCGAACACCTCGATCGGCGTGCCTATCTGTTCCGATACCCCCTTGTTCATCACCACCATGCGCTGCGCCAGCGTCATGGCCTCCACCTGGTCGTGCGTCACATACAGGCTGGTGGTCCCCAGGCGGTGATGCAGCTTCTGGATTTCCAGGCGCATTTGCACACGCAGCTTGGCATCCAGATTGGACAAAGGCTCGTCAAACAGGAATACCTTGGGATCGCGCACGATGGCGCGGCCCATGGCGACGCGCTGGCGCTGGCCGCCCGACAACTGGCGGGGGCGCCGGTCGAGCAGCAGCGACAGTTCCAGAATCTTGGCCGCCTTGTCGACACGGCTCTGGATTTCCTGCTTGTCGAACTTGCGTATCTTCAGGCCATAGGCCATGTTCTCGAAGACCGTCATGTGCGGATAGAGCGCATAGTTCTGAAACACCATGGCGATATCGCGCTCCGCCGGCTCCAGCTTGTTGACGACCTTGCCGTCTATGCTGATTTCTCCGCTGGTGATGCTTTCGAGCCCCGCCACCATGCGCATCAGGGTCGACTTGCCGCAGCCCGAAGGACCGACAATAACAATGAACTCGCCGTCCGCAACGTCCATGTTGATGCCGTGTATCACGGCAATATCCCCTGGGTAGGTCTTGGTTACGTTGCGAAAACTGAGTGTAGCCATGTGCTTGATTCCAAATCGGTGCGCCGGCGGGCGGAATTAATATTGAATGCGTAGTGCGGGGCGCTTATTTTTCGGCGTCGACCAGGCCTTTCACAAACCATTTTTGCATGAGAATGACCACGGCCGCGGGCGGGATCATGGCCAGCAGGGCGGTGGCCATCACCAGGTTCCATTCGGTGACGCTGTCGCCGCCCGCGATCATGCGCTTGATGCCGATGACCACCGGATACATGTTTTCCTGCGTCGTCATGATGAGCGGCCACAGATACTGATTCCAGCCGTAAATGAACTGGATGACGAACAAGGCCGCGATGCTGGTGCGCGACAGGGGCAGCAGGACATCCTTGAAAAACCGCAAGGGGCCGGCGCCGTCTATGCGGGCGGCTTCGATCAATTCGTCGGGCACCGTAAGGAAGAACTGGCGGAACAGGAAAGTGGCCGTGGCCGAGGCGATCAGCGGCAGGGTCAGGCCGGCATAGCTGTTGAGCATGCCCAGGTCGGACACGACCTTGTAGGTCGGGACGATGCGGACTTCGACGGGCAGCATCAGCGTGACGAAGATCATCCAGAAAAAGAACATGCGGAAACGGAAGCGGAAATACACCACGGCGAAAGCCGACAGCATGGAAATGGCGATCTTGCCTACCGCGATGACCAGGGCCATGACCGTGCTGACCCACATCATGCGCGCCACGGGCGGGGTATTGGGGGCGCCGCCGAACAGCACCGCGCTGTAGTTTTCCAGGAAATGGCTGCCGGGCAGCAGCGACATCGGCGCCTGGGCGACTTCCTGGGCGGTTTGCGTCGAGGCGACCACCGTGACATAAAGCGGGAAGGCGATGATGGCCACCCCGATGATCAGGATGATGTGGGACAGGATATCCAGGTAGGGACGGCGTTCAATCATGTATGGCCTTGCCAGAGGTGGACGGGGTGTATCAGTAATTGACCTTGCGGTCGACATAGCGGAATTGCACGACGGTCAGCAGCACCACGATAGCCATCAGGATCACCGACTGGGCGGCCGAAGAGCCTATATCCAGCCCCTTGAAGCCCGCGTTATAGACCTTGTACACGAGTATCGACGTGCTGCTGCCGGGTCCGCCCTGCGTCATGATGTCGATCACGGCGAAGGTGTCGAAGAAGGCGTAGATCACGTTGACCACAAGCAAAAAGAAGGTGGTGGGCGACAGCAGCGGGAAAACAATGGTCCAGAAGCGGCGCAGGGGGCTGGCCCCGTCTATGGCGGCCGCTTCGATCAGCGAGCGGGGGATGGATTGCAAGCCCGCCAGGAAAAACAGGAAATTGTAGGAGATCTGCTTCCAGACCGAGGCCAGCACCACCAGGATCATGGCATCGTTGCCATCGAGCCGCGGGTTCCAGCCGACGCCGGCGCGCGTCAGGTATACCGCCAGTATGCCTACCGAAGGCGAGAACAGGAAGAGCCACAGCACGCCCGCCACCGCGGTCGCCACGGCGTAAGGCCAGATCAGCAGCGTCTTGTAGACGCCGGCGCCCCTGACCACCCGGTTGGCGATGACCGCCAGCAAGAGCGAAACCGTCAGCCCCAGCACGGCGACCAGCACGGAAAATACCGCGGTGACCTTGAATGAACTGACATAGTCCTCGTTGGCGAACAGCTCGGCGAAGTTGCTCAGCCCCACGAATTGCGAGGACAGCCCGAAGGGGTCCTCCAAGCGGAACGACTGCCACACGGCCTGGCCGGCGGGCAGAAAGAAGAACACAATCGTGATGGCCAATTGCGGCGCCAGCAGCAGATACGGTAGCGTTTTATGGCTGAAAACAACGCGCTTTTCCATGGGAGGAGAATCTTTTATTGCCGCCGCAGGCCGGAAAGGGATCCGGGCCGCTGGCTGGGGTTGGAAAAAAGGACGCCATTGTCGCATAAGCGAAAACCGTGAGGGGCGCCCCGCCTGCAAGGGCGCCGCTCACGGCGGCGATGCTATAGCGGCCTACTTGACGCTTTTTTCGAAGCGCTCCAGCAGTTCGTTGCCGCGCTTGACCATATTGGCCAGGCCGGCTTCAGGCGTGACCGAGCCGGAGAAGATCTTTTCCATTTCGCCGTCCTCGATGTCGCGGATTTGCGGCAGATAGCCCAGGCGCACGCCGCGCGAGTTCTCGGTGGTCGTCGCGTCAAGCTGCTTGACGGCCACGTCGGAGCCCGGGTTCTTGTCGTAGAAGCCCGACTTCTGGGTCAGGTCGTAGCCCGCCTTGGTGACCGGCACATAGCCGGTGCCCTGGTGCCACTCGGCGGCTTTTTCCGGACTGGACAGGAACTTGAAGAACTTGGTCACGCCTTTGTAGACTTCGGGCGATTTCTTGGTGAATACCCACAGGGACGCGCCGCCGATGATGGAGTTCTGGGGAGCGCCCTTGACGTCCGAGTAATAGGGCAGCGTGGATGTGCCGAACGCGAAATTGCCGGTCTTGATGATATTGGCGCGGTTGCCGCTGGAGCCCGTGAACATGGCGCACTTGCCGCCGGTGAAAAGCGAGTTCGGCGCATCGCCGCGGCCGCCGTAGGTGAAGGTGCCTTCCTTGGCCATCTTGGCCAGGAAGGTCATGTGGCGCAAGAACAGCGGCTGGGAGACTTCCAGGCGCGCATCCAGCCCGCCGAAGCCGTTGTCCTTGGAAGCGTAGGGCGTGTTGTGCCAGGCGCCGAAGGTTTCAAGCTGGATCCATGAGGGCCAGGAGGTCGTATAGCCGCATTCCAGGCCCGCCGCGCGCACCTTTTTGCCGACTTCGGCAACTTCTTCCCAGGTCTTGGGTGGTTTTTCCGGGTCGAGGCCGGCCTTCTTGAAGGCGTCCTTGTTGTAGTAGAAGACCGGTGTCGAGCTGTTGAAAGGCATGGACACCAGCTTGCCGTCGGGCGAGGAGTAATAGCTGGCCACGGCGCCCAGGAAGTCGGCCGGATCGATCGGGTCGCCGGCTTTTTCGGACATTTCCTGGATGGGCTGGATGGCGCCCTTGGCGTACATCATGGTGGCAGTGCCGACTTCGAACACCTGCAGGATGTCCGGCGCGTTGCCGGAGCGGAAGGCGGCAATGCCCGCGTTCATGGATTCGCCGTACGTGCCTTTGTAGATGGCGTGAACGACGTAGTCGGACTGGCTTTTATTGAATTCGCCGACCAGCGAATTGACGCGGTCGCCCAAAGCGCCTTCCATCGAATGCCAGAAATTGATGTCGGTGGCGGCATTGGCGGTTCCCAGGCCGGCGATGACGCCGGCAAGGGATAATGCAAAAAGCTTTGTTCGCATGAGGTTTTCTCCTGAAGTTGCCCGGTCTGCTGATGCCTGTGACCAAGTTCGTTTGGTAGTCTATGACACGTTCATGACATTGGCGTGACTGTAACGACAATCAAGGCCGGCGGTCAATTCAAATATACCCGCGATAAAATGATGAAAATCGTACAATACTGACCCTATGACTAAAGAACTCACTATTGCATTCATCGGCGGCGGCAATATGGCCACCGCCTTGGGGGCGGGCCTGATCGGCAAGCGCTGCGGCGCTCACGATGTGCATGTCGTCGATACCAACGCCCCCGTACTGGAACGCTGGAAGCAGCAGGGCACTTCTGTCGCGCAGCGGCCGGATGAAACGCTGGCCACCAGGCGCGTCTGGATTTTCGCCGTCAAGCCCCAGTACATGAAGCAGGCAGTGCAGAGCTGCCGCCCCTATCTGCGCGACGACACGCTGGTAATCAGCATCGCCGCGGGCATCTCGAGCGCCACCCTGGGCGAATGGCTGGGCGCTCCCGGGCAGCCCTGGACCCGCCTGATCCGCTGCATGCCCAATACGCCCGCGCTTATCGGCGCGGGCGCCAGCGGCCTGATGGCCGGGCAGGGGGTCTCCGAGGACGACAAGATGGTGGCGCAGCAATTGATGCGCGCCGTCGGCGAAGTGGTGTGGGTAGGCAGCGACCACGAAATCGATGTGGTGACCTCTTTGTCGGGCAGCGGCCCGGCTTATGTGTTCCTGTTCATCGACGCCCTGATACAGGGAGGGGTCAGGCAAGGCCTTTCCGAAGACCAGGCGCGCACCCTGGCCCTGGCCACGCTGAACGGCGCCACGCAACTGGCGGCCTTGTCGCACGAGAGCCTTGCCGTCCTGCGCGAACGCGTCACCTCCACGGGCGGCACGACCGCCGCGGCCCTGGCCGTGTTCGAAGACAGGCAGTTCTTCGACATCGTCCAGGCGGCCATGCAGGCCGCCGCGGACCGCGCCGCCGAACTGTCGGTCGAGTCTTCGCTATGATCCGCGCCGCGCCGATGCCTTGCGCCCGCGTGACGGGATGGCAGATGCGCGTGCGCGCGCGCAACTAAATAGCCGCTGTAAGGGCTTATCCGTAGTGACAGCAAGTCAGTGTGTGGTCAGAATACGCTAGCCGTTCGAGGCGGAAGCTAAACATCATGGCTCGCCGTAACAGAGTATTCGAGTTCGTAACATGAATTCGGTTGCGGCAGGCTTAACCGGAGATCTGTAGGCATGAAGTTCCTAAAAAGCGTATCACCCTTGGTGGTGGCCATTAGCGCCATGGCATTTGCAGGCGGCGCCTCTGCCGCCGATACCATCAAAATAGGCATCCCTCAACCCATGACCGGCCCCGCCACCCAGTACGGCGATCAGATCCAGGCCGGCGCGCTCACCGCTATCGAAGCGATCAACGCCGCGGGCGGCGTCAAGGGCCAAAAGCTCGAGCCTTTGCTGATCGATGATGGCTGCGAGCCCAAGCAGGCCGTGCCGGCCGCCAACCGGGTCATCAATTCGGGCGCGAAGTTCGCCGTGGCTCATGCCTGCTCGGGCACCACCGTTCCCGCCGTGAACGTATACGAACAGGAAGGCATCGTCGCCATTACCCCGGGGGCCACCTCGCCGCTGGTGACCGACACCATCAAGCCGCATTTTTTCTTCCGCACCATCGGCCGTGACGACCAGCAGGGTCCTTTCGCCGCCGGCTACATCGCCAAGGAGCTCAAGCCCAAGACCGTCGCCATTCTGCACGACAAGCAGACCTATGGCTCGGGCATCGCCAGCCAGGTGCGCGATACCCTGGCCAAAGACAAAATCAATGTCGGCCTGTTCGAAGGCATCAATGTCGGCGACAGCGACTACTCGGCGGTCATCACCAAGCTCAAATCGCTCAATCCCGACCTGATCTATTTCGGCGGCTACCATGCCGAACTCGGGCTGCTGCTGCGCCAGGCGCGCGAACAAGGCCTCAAGACGCAGTTCATGGGCCCTGAAGGCGTGGCCAACAAGGATCTCCTGGCCATTGCCGGTCCGGCCATCGAAGGCCTGCTGGTTACATTGCCGGCCGACTTCACCAAGCTGCCCGGCAATGAGAAAGTCCTCGAGAATTTCAAGACGGCCAAGCGCAGCCCGGACGGCGCCTTCACCATGCCTGCCTACGCGGCCGTGCAGATCCTGGCCGACAGCATCAACGCCGTGGGCGCCGATCCTGTCAAAGTCGCCGACTACATGCACGCCAATGCGTTCAACACCGCCATCGGCAAAGTCGAATACGATGCCAAGGGCGACCTGAAGAAGTTCGAATTCGCCGTCTTCAAATGGGACAAGGCCGGCAACATGGAGCAGCTCAAGTTCTAATCGCAGCACTGCGTGCTCCAGCCTTCGCAGGCTGGAGCATTTCTTTTTTCCTCGGTCAGCTTGCTGTGTGCCACGTCCCAGGCTGACGCACCGGAATACCCGCTTTATGTCTGAGCTCATACCCCAACTTACGCAACAGCTCTTCAACGGCTTGTCGCTAGGCGCCATCTACGCGCTCATCGCCATCGGCTACACAATGGTCTATGGCATCATCGGCATGATCAACTTCGCGCACGGTGAGATTTACATGATCGGGGCCTATGTGGGCCTGGTCACCCTTTCGGCCATCGGCGTCAACAGCGGCCTGCCTTTGCCCATGATCATTCTGATCATGCTGGTCATCGCCGTGCTGGTCACCGGCGTATACGGCTATGCGATCGAAAAAGTGGCTTATGCGCCGCTGCGCGGCGGCCCGCGCCTGGTGCCGCTGATCTCCGCCATCGGCATGTCCATCTTCCTGCAGAACTGGGTAGCCATAGGCCAGGGCGCCCGCGACATGGCGGTGCCGGCGCTGGTGACCGGCTCGGTGCAGTTCCAGCTGGGCAGCGATTTCGTCATTACGGCGCCGTATTCCCGCATCATGATCATCGTGGTGACGGTATTGCTCATGATCGCGCTGACCTTGTTCATCAAGTATTCCCGCATGGGCCGCGCGTCGCGCGCATGCTCGCAGGACCTGCACATGGCCAATCTGCTGGGCATAGACACCAACCGCATTATCTCGTTTACCTTCATCATAGGCGCCATGCTGGCGGCGGTGGGCGGGGTGCTGATCGCCCTGGCCATAGGCAAGCTCAATCCCTTCATCGGCTTCCTGGCGGGCATCAAGGCCTTTACCGCGGCGGTGCTGGGCGGGATAGGCAGCATCCCGGGCGCCATGCTGGGCGGCGTACTGCTGGGCCTGGCCGAAACCTTCGCCGCCGCCTATATCTCGTCGCAGTACAAGGATATCGTCGCCTTCGGCCTGTTGGTGTTCATCCTGCTGTTCCGCCCGACCGGCCTGCTTGGCAAACCCGAAGTGGAAAAAGTGTAATGGGTAACAATGTCAAAAACGCGCTTATCGCCGCCTTCATGGCCGGCGTCATCATCGCGCCCGTCTTCGGTCTGCAAATCGTCCGCCAGGGCATGCAGACCCACCTGGAACCAGAATGGGACGTCATCGCGGCCGGCGTGGCCATTGTGTTCGTGTTCCAGCTCCTCGTCCGTCCTTTCTTTGCCCGCCTGTTCGCAAAAAAAGCCGTCAAGCGGGCCCTGCCGGTGCTGTCCGATTCCGCCAGGCGCGGAATGATACTGCTGCTGGTGGCCATCGCCGTCATTTTCCCCTTCTTCACCGGCCGCGCGCAGGTGGACATCGCCACGCTCGTGCTGATCTACATCATGCTGGGTCTGGGCCTGAATATCGTGGTGGGCTTCGCCGGCCTGCTGGACTTGGGCTTCGTGGGTTTCTACGCCGTGGGCGCCTATACCTACGCCTTGCTCTATCACTGGGCGGGCTGGGGCTTCTGGCAGGCCTTGCCCCTGGCGGGCGCCATGTCGGCGCTATTCGGCTTCGTGCTGGGCTTTCCGGTGCTGCGCCTGCGCGGCGACTACCTGGCCATCGTCACCCTGGGCTTTGGCGAAATCATACGCCTGCTGCTCATCAACCTGTACTCTTTCACCGGCGGCCCGGACGGCATTTCCGGCATTCCCAAGCCCACGGTATTCGGCTTTCCCATGGCCAGGCGGGCGGCCGAAGGCCAGACGACCTTCCATCAACTGGTAGGCTGGGACTTCTCCAATCAGGACATCATCGTGTTCCTCTACCTGATGGCGCTGTGCCTGGCTTTGCTGGCCCTGTTCGTGTCCAACCGGGTGATACGCATGCCCATAGGCCGCGCCTGGGAAGCCCTGCGCGAGGATGAAATCGCCTGCCGTTCGCTGGGGCTGAACCCCACGCGCATCAAGCTGTCGGCCTTCACCATGGGAGCCATGTTCGCGGGGCTGGGCGGGGCGTTCTTCGCCGCGCGCCAGGGGCTGGTCAACCCCGAGTCCTTCACCTTCATGGAATCGGCCCTGATCCTGGCCATAGTCGTGCTCGGCGGCATGGGTTCGCAGGTCGGCGTCATCCTGGCGGCCATCGTGCTGACTGTCGTGCCGGAAATCGCGCGTGAATTCGCCGAGTACCGGATGTTGATTTTTGGATTGGTCATGGTCTTGATGATGATGTGGCGCCCGCAAGGACTGCTGCCCGTCAAGCGTCCGCACGTGGAGCTGAAAGCATGAGCGAGGTATTGCTTAAGGTGTCCGACCTCACCATGCGCTTCGGCGGCCTGCTGGCCGTCGATCAGGTCGCGTTCGAGGTCATGCGCGATGAAGTCTTCGCCATCATCGGCCCCAACGGCGCCGGCAAGACGACAGTGTTCAACTGCGTCGGCGGCTTCTACAAGCCTTCATCGGGCTCCATCCTGATGGATGGCAAGACCATCAATGGCCTGCCCAGCCATAAAGTCGCCCAGCAGGGCCTGGTGCGCACTTTCCAGAACGTGCGCCTGTTCAAGCACCTTACGGTGCTGGAAAACCTGCTGGTGGCGCAGCATACCCATATCCAGACGGGCCTGTTGCAAGGGCTGCTCAAGCTGCCGTCCTACCGCAAGTCGGAAGACGAGGCCCTGCAGCGCGCCGGCGACTGGCTCGATTTCATGGATATCCGGCAGTACGCCAACCGCGAAGCGGGCAACCTCGCCTACGGCCACCAGCGCCGCCTGGAAATCGCGCGCTGCATGATTACCAAGCCGCGCCTGCTGATGCTGGACGAGCCCGCCGCCGGCCTCAACCCGCAGGAAAAACGCGATCTGCAGAAGCTGATCGACCAGTTGCGCAAAGAGTTCGACGTGGCGGTATTGCTGATCGAACACGATATGAGCCTGGTCATGGGCGTATCGGACCGCATCATGGTCATGGAGCACGGCAAGCCCATCACCACAGGGCTGCCGGCCGAAGTCCGGGTCGACCCTCGCGTCATCAAAGCTTATCTGGGGGAAGAATAAGTGCTCAAGCTCCAAAACGTACATACATACTATGGTGCAATCCAGGCGCTCAACGATGTTTCGGTCGAGGTCAACAAGGGCGAGATCGTCACCCTGATCGGCGCCAATGGCGCGGGCAAGACCACGCTGCTCATGACCGTCTGCGGGTCGCCGCGCGCGCGCAGCGGCACGGTGTCCTTCGAGGGCGAGGACATCACCCAGGCCCAGACCCACACCATCATGCGCCGCGGCATCGCGATCTCGCCGGAAGGGCGGCGCGTTTTTCCCGACCTTACCGTGGCCGAAAACCTGAAGATGGGCGGCTTTTTCCTGGGCTCGCGCGAGATCGAGGAGGGCCTCGCCCATGTATATACCTTGTTCCCACGCCTGAAGGAACGCGCCAACCAGCGCGCCGGAACCATGTCCGGCGGCGAACAGCAGATGCTGGCCATCGGGCGGGCCCTGATGACCAAGCCGAAATTGCTGCTGCTGGATGAGCCCACGCTGGGCCTGGCCCCGCTCATCATCACGCAGATTTTCGATATCATCCGCACGATACGCGAGCAGGGCGTCACGGTGTTCCTGGTCGAGCAGAACGCCAACAAGGCCTTGCAGGTGGCCGATCGCGGCTATGTGCTGGAAACCGGCAAAGTCGTCCTGGCCGATACCGGCGCCAATTTGCTGGTCAATGACCAGGTGCGCCAGGCCTACCTGGGCGCCTGACCGGCCCTCTGCCCAGGATCAGCCTGCGCCTTGAGCGCGGCCTGGACGCCGTCAGGGGTTCAGGTGCCGCCTGAGGAAGGCCTCCATGCTTTCGTAGAATTCGAATTTGTTTTCATCGTTATGGAAGCCGTGGCCTTCGTTGTCCTTGACCATGTATTCCACGGCCACGCCGCGCGAGCGCAGCGCCGCCACCATCTGGTCGCTTTCATCTTTATTGACGCGCGGGTCGTGGGCGCCTTGCGCAATGAACAAAGGCGTTCTGATCTCGCCGGCGTTCAAGGCCGGGGACGTGGCCACCAGGCGTTCATGGTCGGCGGCGGGGTCCCCCACCATGCTGTGCATCTTCGTGAGCATGGGCTTCCAGTATGGCGGAATGGTGTTCATGAACGTGAGCAGGTTCGAAACCCCCACGTAATCCACCGCCGCCGCATACAGGTCCGGTGTATAGGCAATGCCGGCCAGGGTCGCGTAGCCGCCGTAGCTGCCGCCATAGATGGCGATGCGGCCGGGGTCGGCGATGCCTTGCCCGATCAGCCAATGGACGCCGTCGGTGATGTCGTCCTGCATGCCCAGGCCCCATTGGCCGAAGCCGGCTTCCCAGAATTTTCGCCCGTAGCCGGTGGAGCCGCGGAAATTCATTTGCAGGACGGCATAGCCGCGGTTGGCCAGGAACTGGGCTTCAGGGTTGAAGCCCCAGCCGTCGCGCAGCCATGGCCCGCCATGGGGGTTGACGATGCACGGCAGGTTCCTGGGGCTGCGGCCCACGGGCAGGGTGAGGTAGCCGTGTATGGTCAGCCCGTCGCGCGACAGGTACTGGATCGGCCGCATCGGCGCCATATCCTGTTCGGGCAGCGCCGGGTTGATATCGGCCAGCTTGTCCAGCGTATTGGCGAGGGCGTCATAGATATAGCGGCTGCCGGGTGTGCGGTCGCTATAGGAAGCGACGATGAATTTGCTTTCGTCGCGCGTGCCGCTTTGCAGGGAAATCTCGTAGCCCGGGAGCTTTTCCGAGACGCGCGCCAGGCGTTGCGCGCTGACGTCGTCGAAGAATTGGTACTTGATCTTGTCGGTCTGGTACACCGCTACGGTCAGCACCTGGCGCAGGCGCGAATAGCCCGCCCCGTCCAGGTCGACGCCTTGCGCCTCGAAGACCAGTTGCTCAAGGTCTGGCTGCGCCGGGTCGATGATGACCAGGGCCAGGCAATCGCGCCCGCGGTTGCTCAGCGCGTAGAATTTCCGGTTGTCGAAAGTGAAGAATTCGGGGCTTACGACGCTGCGGAAGTCGGTGGTGATGATAGGCCGGAAGTCCTCGGACTCGCTGTCCCGATACAGCAGGGTGCTGTGCAGCCCATCGCTGGCCACGCCGGCGCGCACCCGGCCCTGATGGTCGGTTTGCCAGCCCACGATATTGCCCGGGTTCTCGGCAACCAGGGTCAGCGACCCGGTATGAATGTTGGCGCGGTAGACGTCGAAGACTTCGGGGTTGCGCTGGTTGTGGCTGACCAGGACATGGTCGGGGTCGTCCTGCAGATCGTCCTCGATGCTGGCGCGCACGCCTTGAAACGGCGTCAGATCGGTAAGTTTCCCGCTTGCGGCATCGACGGCCAGCACATGGAAGTTCTCGTCGCCGTTGAAGTCTTTTTCGTAGATGATGGTGCTGGAGCCTTTCCAGAAGTACTGGCTGATATCGCGGTCGCTTTCCTGCGTCAGCCGGCGCGGCTGCCCGACGGGAGTGCTGCCTTGCAATGTTTGCACAAATACATTCATGCGCGGCGCCAGCCCATTGACGCTGCTGGGCTCCATGAAGCCCAGCATGGACCCGTCGTCGGCCAGGCGGAAGAAGCCGCGATCGGGATTGCGGAAAAAGTCCTGCACTGGGTAAATTCTGGGCGCATGGCCTACCGCCGGGGCGGCGGCGATCAGGGAGCCGGTGTCTGGAAGAAGGCGGGCCAGTCTGTCTATAAACATGTATGGAAATCCTGTGGCGTGGGCTGCTATTGAATCTATTACTATATAGGATAGGCCGCTGCGTCGGCCATTGCCTATTCGAAAAAGGATGTCTTATGGCCGAGCGCCCCCTGCAAGTTGTTTTTCTGGACCGGGAAACCATTTCTCCGCAAACGGTATTGCGGCCCCTGTCGTTCCAGCACGAACTCAAAGTCTATGGGCGCACCAGCCGCGACCAGGTGGCGGAACGCATCGCCGATGCCGATATCGTCATCACCAACAAGGTGCCCCTGCGCCCGGAAGCCCTGGAACAGGCCCGCCAGCTGAAGATGGTGGCGGTGGCGGCCACCGGCACCGACAATGTCGATCTGGCGGCATGCGCCGCCAAGGGCATCGTGGTGTCCAACATACGCGGTTATGCGGTGCATACCGTGCCCGAGCACGTCTTCGCGCTGATATTCGCCCTGCGCCGCAGCATCGTGGCGTATAGGGAGTCGGTCAAGGCGGGGCGCTGGTACGACGCCCAGCAGTTCTGTTATTTCGATTATCCCATCAAGGACCTGGCCGGCTCGACGCTGGGCATAGTGGGCGAAGGCACGCTGGGCCAGGCCGTGGCCGCCATTGGCCGCGCCCTGGGCATGCGCGTTCTGTTCGCCGCGCGCAAAGGGGCCAAGAAGCCCGGCAGCCTGTATACGCCCTTCGAGCAGATGCTTGCCGAAAGCGATGTCATTACGCTGCACTGCCCGCTCAACGAACAAACACGCGACCTGATCGACGCGGCGGAATTTGCGCTGATGAAGCGCAAGCCGATACTGATCAATACCGCCCGCGGCGGCCTGGTCAACGAGCCGGCGCTGGCCCAGGCCCTGCGCAATGGCCAGATCGGCGGCGCGGGTTTCGACGTGGCGACGCCCGAACCGCCCGATAACCAGAATCTCCTGATACAGCTTCTGGATATGCCCAATTTCATCCTCACGCCGCATGTGGCCTGGGCCAGCGACGTAGCGGTGCAGGCGCTGGCGGACCAGCTCATCGACAATATCGAAGCCTATAAGCAGGGCTCGCCGCGCAATGTCGTGGCCCCGCCCACAACGGCGTAATCGGCGGCTGCGGAAAGTTTTGTGCCGGCGGGCCGCCGGCGGTTTCAACATTCAAGCGTTTTCGAGGTTGTATCAATATGCGTGTCGTGATTGCCCCTGATTCCTTCAAGGAAAGTTTGAGCGCGGATGGCGTGGCGCAGGCGATCGCCCGCGGCGTGCGCGACGCCATGCCCGAGGCTGATGTCGCCTGCGTGCCCATGGCCGATGGCGGCGAAGGTTCGCTGGACGCGGTGCTTGCCGCCACCGGCGGCGAGCGGCGCCAGGCCCGCGTGCAAAATGCCAATGACCAAGCCTGCGAGGCCAGCTGGGCCTGGCTGGGCGATGGCAGGGCCTTCATAGAAATGGCGGCCGCGGCCGGGCTGGAGCAGATCCCGGCGGCGCAGCGCAGGCCATTGCAGGCGACCAGCTACGGTGTGGGCCAGCTGATACGGCAGGCGCTGGACGCCGGCGCCCATCACATTGTGCTGGGCCTGGGCGGCAGCGCCAGCAACGACGCGGGCGCCGGGCTGCTGCAGGCGCTGGGCGCGAGCCTGCTGGATGCCGCGGGCGCCGAACTGCCCCTGGGCGGCGCGGCGTTGAGGCAATTGGCCCGGATCTCGCTCGACGGCCTGGACGCGCGCCTGAAACATGCAAGCTTTGAAATCGCCGTCGATGTGGACAACCCTCTGTGCGGCCCGCGCGGCGCTTCGGCGATCTTCGGACCGCAAAAAGGCGCATCCGCCGACGACGTGGCCGTGCTGGACGCCGCGCTGGCGCATTTCGCCCAAGTCTGCGCGCAACAGCTGCACAAGGACGAACAAAACCTTCCCGGCATGGGCGCCGCCGGCGGCCTGGGCTTTGCGGTCAAGACCTGCTTTGACGCCAGTTTCAGGCCGGGCGTCGAACTCATCGCCGAACTCTCCGGCCTGGCCGGCGCCATGGACGGCGCCGATCTGGTGTTCACCGGCGAGGGCCGCATGGACGCGCAGACCTTGCTGGGCAAGACGCCGGCGGGCGTGGCCAAATACGCGCGCCAGCGCGGCATTCCGGTCATCGCCATCGTAGGGTCCCTGGGCGAGGGCTACGAAGCCCTTTACGCGGCGGGCATCACGGCCGCCTTCAGCCTGGCGCCCGGCCCCCTCACGCTGGAGCAGGCGTGCAGCAGGGCGCCTGAATACCTGCGCCAGCGGGCGGGGGACTGCACCCGGGTGTGGCTGGCCGGCCGCCAGTCCAGCGTGGCGGCGCCCGCCGCGCTGGAAATGGAACGCCGATGAGTGCCTGCGCCGCGCCTGACTTCTCCTTGCGGGGCAAGCTCGCCCTGATCACCGGTTCGACGCAGGGGCTGGGGCTGGCCATCGCCCAGGCCTATGCCGCCAGCGGCGCGCGGGTCGTCATCAATGGACGCCGCGCCGACAAGGTCGAGCAGGTGGTGGGCGGGCTGGCCGCGCAAGGCTATGGCGCGCACGCCTATGCGCAGGACATAAGCCATTTGCCGGAGCAGGAAGCGGCGTTCGGCCGTTTGTGCGAGGACGTCGGCACCCCGGATATCCTGGTCAACAATGTCGGAATCCGCATCCGCAAGTCCCTGGCCCAGGCGTCGCTCGACGAAATCCTCGAACTCATCAAGGTGGACCTGGTCGCGGCCGTTCAATTGTCCCGGCTGGCCGCGGGCGCCATGGCCGGCAAGGGCATCCACGGCCGCATCATTACCCTGACCTCGATAGCCGGCGAGCTGGCCCGCCCCGGCGATGCCGTCTACCCGATCGCCAAGCAGGGCTTGAGCGGCATGATACGCGCCCTGGCGGTCGAATATGGCCCTTGCGGCATTACCAGCAACGGCATCGCCCCCGGCACTTTCGCCACTGAAACCAATGCCAGCCTGGCCGCCGATCCCGTCAGGGGCCCGATAGTCATAGGCCGCAATCCGCTGGCCCGCTGGGGGCGGCCGGACGAAATCGCCGGCGCCGCGGTTTTCCTGGCTTCGCCCAGCGCTTCCTACGTCAACGGCCACATCCTGGTCGTGGACGGCGGATTTTCCGTCGCCTTCTGAAGCGCCGCGCGCCGCCGGGCGCGGCGCCGGGCCGGCAGAACGTAGTACAGTTATTGATTTTTGAAGAGCGCATTTCCATGAGCCGTCCCATTCGTCTTGCCATCAACGGCTATGGCCGCATTGGCCGTTGTGTTTTGCGGGCGCTTTACGAGTCTCCCCTGAAAGACCGTTTCCAGATCGTAGCCATCAACGAGCCCGCCGACCTGGCGACCATGGCCTATCTGTCGCAGTTCGATTCCACCCACGGCGTGTTTCCCGGCAAGGTGGAGCAGGGCGCCGACTGCCTGGTCGTCAACGGCAAGGATATCCGGGTCAGCCATGCGCGCACCCCCGAAGAGGTGGATTGGCGCAGCCTGGGCATCGACATATTGCTTGAATGCTCGGGCCAATACGGCGCCCGCGATGAGATCCAGCGTTTCATCGATGCCGGCTGTCCGCGGGTGCTGGTGTCGCAGCCGGGCAGAAGCGCCCAGGATGTCGATTTCACGGTGGTCTTCGGCATCAACCACGAGGGACTGTCGGGCGGGGAAAGCATCGTGTCGAACGCCTCCTGCACCACGAATGCCATCGTGCCGGTGCTCTCGGCCCTGGACGACGCTTACGGCATCGATCATGCTTTCCTGACGACACTGCATTCGGTCATGAACGACCAGCCTCTTCTTGACGGCTACCATCATGCGGATTTGCGCCGCACGCGCTCGGCCATGCAGTCCATCGTTCCCGTGGCCACCGGCCTGGCGCAAGGCGTGGAGCGGCTTCTGCCGCAATTGGCCGGCAAGGTCCAGGCCAAGGCCATACGCGTGCCCATATTGAACGTATCGGCGATAGACTTGATGGTCAAGCTAGGGCGCGACATCGCCGCGCCGGAACTCAATGCGCTGCTGATGGAGTCCACCAACCGCTATCCCGGCCTGCTTGCCTATTCCAACAATCCCCACGCGTCGGTGGATTTCAACCACAACCCCCATTCGGCGATTATCGACGGCAGCCAGACGCGCACCAATGGCGACGGCTTCGCGAACCTGTTTGTCTGGTTCGACAATGAATGGGGCTTTGCCAACCGGATGCTGGATGTCGCCGGCGTATGGTCGGAACGCTTTCAGGGTTTGCTGCCGGCACGGCGGGAAGGGTATAGTTGAAAGTCTGTAGATACCAAGCTTTCAATCAATTCAGCATAAGGAGTGCATGATGGCGGCAACCCGCAAAGAAACCGATTCCATGGGCGAAATCGACGTCCCGGCTTCACGATACTGGGGGGCGCAGACCCAGCGCTCGATCGAGAATTTCCCGATAGGGGTCGCGCGTTTCAAATGGCAGCCGCCCATCATTGCCGCCCTGGGCATACTGAAGAAAGCCGCGGCCCAGGCCAATGCCGAGCTGGGCGAGCTGCCCGCCGATATCGCCGACCTGGTCGTCAAGGCGGCCGACGAGGTCATAGACGGCAGGCTCGATGACGAATTTCCGCTGGTGGTCTTCCAGACGGGCTCGGGCACGCAGTCCAACATGAACGCCAACGAAGTCATCGCCAATCGCGCCATAGAACTGGCGGGCGGCGAACGCGGCAGCAAGAAGCCGGTGCATCCCAATGACCACGTCAATCGCGGCCAGTCTTCCAACGACACCTTTCCCACGGCCATGCATATCGCCGTGGCCCAGGAGCTGGCCCGCAAGCTCTTCCCCTCGGTAGGCAAGCTGCGCCATACCCTGGCGGGCAAGGCCGAACAATTCGACGGCATCGTCAAGACGGGCCGCACGCACTTGCAGGACGCCACCCCGATCACGCTGGGCCAGGAAATCGGCGGCTGGGTGGCGCAAATCGACTTCGCGCTGGACGGCATCCAGTCGGATCTGCCCGGCATCTATGACCTGGCCATAGGCGGGACGGCGGTGGGCACGGGCCTGAATTCCCATCCGCGCTTCGGCGATACGGCGGCCGGCCGCATTGCGCAGATCACCGGCCTGCCGTTCCGTTCGGCGGACAACAAGTTCTTCGCCTTGTCGGCGCATGATGCGCTGGTCAATTTGTCCGCCTCGCTGCGCACGCTGGCGGGCGCGCTGATGAAAATGGCCAACGATGTGCGCTGGCTGGCCAGCGGACCGCGCTGCGGCATAGGCGAACTGGCCATACCCGACAATGAGCCGGGGTCGTCCATCATGCCGGGCAAGGTGAACCCGACCCAGTGCGAGGCCATGACCATGGTCTGCGTGCAGGTGTTCGGCAACGACGCGGCGACGGCATTCGCCGGCACGCAGGGCAACTTCCAGCTCAATGTCTACAAGCCCGTCATGGTCCACAATGTGCTGGAAAGCATAGAGCTGCTCAGCGATGCCTGCCTGGCGTTCAATGATCATTGCGCCGTGGGCATCGAACCGAACCGCGAACGCATCGCCGAGAATCTTGAAAAGAACCTGATGCTGGTGACGGCGCTGAATCGCCATATCGGCTACGACAAGGCGGCCGCCATTGCCAAGAAGGCGCAAAAAGAGCAAACCACCTTGCGCGCGGCGGCCCTGGCCCTTGGGCATGTCACCGCCGAGCAGTATGATGCCTGGATAGTGCCTATCGATATGACCCATCCAGGCTAGGGCGGCCGTCGATATGGCGTAGCCGGGCGGGCGTGCGGATCACGCCCGCGTTACAGGGGGATTGCCACCATGACTTCTCATGCCAGATCGCCGGCGGCCCGCAGCAAGGCAAAGCCGCCGCATGTCCGGATAAAGCGGGCTTACGACGCGGCCGAGCCTGGCGACGGCTACCGCGTTTTTGTGGACAGGCTGTGGCCGCGCGGCGTGGCCAAGCAGGATCTCGAATTCGACGAGTGGAACAAGGATCTCGCTCCCAGCCCGCCCTTGCGCGCCTGGTTCGGGCATAAAGTCGCAAACTGGGATCATTTCCGCGCAAGCTATCGATCGGAGCTGCACGCGCCCGAACAGCGGCAGCGCATGCGCGAGCTGATCGCCGCGGCGGACGGCAAGCCCATCACCCTCGTGTACGCCGCCAAAGACGCCGAACATAATCATGCCTTGATCTTGGCGGCGGAAATAAACAGCCTATACTGAAACGCATCACGGGCTTGTTCCTCTTCAAGGAGGCCGACATGAGCAGGACTGGATTGATTGCTTGCGGCATGCTGCTGGGCATCCTGGCTTTTGCGGGGCCGGCGCCCAGCCCGGCCATGGCCGCGGCGCCCAAAGCCGTAGTGCTTCAGGTGGATGGTATCATCAGCCCCGCCACGTCGGACTTCATCGCCCGCGGCCTGGCGCAGGCCGCGCAGGAGGACGCCATGCTGGCCGTCATCGAGCTGGACACGCCGGGCGGCCTGGATACCTCCATGCGCTCCATCATCCGCCAGATACTCGCTTCGCCGGTTCCGGTGGCCACTTTCGTGAGCCCGGGAGGCGCCCGCGCGGCCAGCGCCGGCACATTCATCCTGTACGCCAGCCACATCGCCGCGATGACGCCAGCCAGCAACCTGGGCGCGGCCTCGCCGGTTTCCATAGGCATGCCGGGTTCGGGCGCGGGCGACAAGCCCGACGCGCAAGCGGACAAGAAAACCGCCGGCGACACCATGAGCCATAAAGTCACCAACGATGCCGCCGCGTATATCCGCAGCCTGGCGCAGCTGCGCGGGCGCAATGCGGATTTCGCGGAAAAGGCGGTGCTCGAGGCCAGCAGCCTGTCGGCCCAGGAGGCGCTGAAGGCCGGCGCGATCGACCTCGTCGCGGCCAATGTGCAGGAGTTGCTGCAGAAGGTGGACGGCAGGACGGTCAAGCTGGACAGCGGCAAGACCGTCCGCCTGGAAACCGCCGATGCCACCATCGTCCATCTGGTGCCCGATTGGCGCAACCAGGTCCTGGCCTTGCTGGCCAATCCGCAAATCGCGCTGATATTGATGATGGTGGGCATCTACGGCCTGTTCTTCGAGCTCACCAGCCCGGGCATCGCCTTGCCGGGCGTGGCGGGGCTCATCTGCCTGCTGCTGGGGCTCTACGCTTTCCAGATGCTGCCGGTCAACTGGGCGGGGGTGGCGCTCATCGCCGCCGGCGCCGCCATGATGATAGGCGAAGCCTTTCTGCCCAGCTTCGGGGTGCTTGGAATAGGGGGGATTATCGCCTTTGTGCTGGGCGGCCTGTTCCTGACCGACACCGGCATACCGGAGTTCGACCTGTCCATTCCTTTCGTGATCGGCCTGGCCGTCGCCAGCGCCGCCCTGATCATGCTGATAGGCGCGATGGCGGCACGCGCGCACAAGAGCAAGGTGGTCAGCGGCCGCGAAGAAATGCCGGGCATGGAAGGGGTGGTGACCAGCGCGGTCGACGGCATGGTATATGCCGAGCTGCACGGCGAAAGCTGGCGGGTGCGCTGCAATGAACCCTTGTCGCCGGGGGACAGGGTCAGGGTGGTGGCCATGGACGGCCTGACTTTGCAAGTGACCCGCGCCGGCCCGGCCGCCGCGATTCGACATTAACAAAGGGGAAAACCATGTTCTACAGCTTCAATATCGCCTTGAGCGTCGTCGTCATCGTTTTGCTGATGGTGGTGTTCAACGCCATCAAGATTTTGCGCGAATACCAGCGCGGGGTCATTTTCACCCTGGGACGCTTCACCAAGGTAAAGGGGCCGGGGCTGATTTTCGTCGTTCCCGTCGTGCAGCAGATGGTGCGCGTGGACTTGCGCGTGGTGACCATGGACGTGCCCAGCCAGGATGTCATTTCGCGCGACAACGTGTCAGTGAAGGTCAATGCCGTGCTGTATTTCCGGGTGGTGGCGCCCGACAAGGCGATCATCCAGGTCGAACGCTACCTGGAAGCGACCAGCCAGCTTGCCCAGACCACCTTGCGCGCGGTGCTGGGCAAGCACGAACTGGACGAAATGCTGTCCGAACGCGAAAAGCTCAATCTGGACATACAGCAGATCCTCGACGCCCAGACCGACTCCTGGGGCATCAAGGTGACGAATGTCGAAATCAAGCATATCGACCTGAATGAAAACATGGTGCGCGCCATCGCCCGCCAGGCGGAGGCCGAGCGCGAGCGCCGCGCCAAGGTCATCCATGCCGAAGGGGAAAAGCAGGCGGCGCAGGCCTTGATGGAGGCCGCCGAAATACTGGCCGCCCAGCCTTCGGCCATGCAGTTGCGCTATCTGCAGACCCTGACGCAGGTGGCCGGCGACAAAAGCTCCACGCTGGTTTTCCCGATACCGGTGGATCTGCTGTCATCGCTGATGGGCAAGAAGGGCTGAGCGCAATACGGAGTACTCTAGAACGTTATGGCTTAGCTTTAAGCTTCTTTTGGAGAGACGCGATGCAGATAGGGATGGTGGGTTTGGGCCGCATGGGCAGCAATATGGTGCAGCGCCTGCTGCAGAATGGCCAGGACTGCGTGGTGTACGACAGCCACGCCGATGCGGCCAGGCCGCTGTCCGGGCTTGGCGCCACAGCCTGCGCGACGCTCGAAGACTTCGTGGCCGCGCTGTCCCTGCCGCGCGCCATCTGGCTGATGGTGCCGGCGGCCGTGGTCGACAAGGTGCTCGGCCAGCTGGCGCCGCTGCTGCAGGAGGGCGATATCGTGATCGACGGCGGGAATTCGTCCTACCATGACGATATCCGCCGCGCGGCGCAGTTGGCGCCGCAAGGCATACACTACCTCGATGTCGGCACCAGCGGCGGGGTGGCGGGGCTGGACCGCGGCTATTGCCTGATGATAGGCGGCGAAGCCGGCACATTCCAGCGCCTGGAGCCTGTGTTCGCCGCCCTGGCCCCGGGCGCCGGCAGCGTCTCCGCGACGTCAGGCCGCAAGCCGACGACTGCCGACCAGGGCTATCTGCACTGCGGTCCGCATGGCGCCGGCCATTTCGTCAAAATGGTGCACAACGGTATCGAATACGGCATCATGGCCGCCTACGCCGAGGGCCTGAATATCCTGCACAAGGCCAATATCGGCAAGCATGAACGCGAGTCCGACGCCGAGACCACGCCTTTGCGCCATCCGGAACACTATCAATACGACCTGGACCTGCCCGAAATCACCGAATTGTGGCGGCGCGGCAGCGTCATCGGCTCATGGCTGCTCGACCTCACCGCCGGGGCGCTGCAAGGCAATCCGGCGCTGGCCGACTATGCCGGCCGCGTATCGGATTCGGGCGAGGGGCGCTGGGCGCTGGCGGCGGCTGTCGACCAGGGCGTGCCGACCCCTGTTTTGAGCGCCGCGCTGTTCTCGCGTTTCGAGTCGCGCGGCAACGCCGATTATGCGAACCGCGTACTGTCGGCCATGAGGCACCAGTTCGGCGGCCATGTCGAAAAACCCGAAGGAGGGCCTCTGGCATGAACCCGGCCATTGGCGCGCCCATGGCTTCGGATGCTTTGGTGCTGTTCGGCATGACGGGCGACCTGGCCCAGAAGAAGATATTCCCGGCGCTGTATGCCATGGCAAGGAAGGGGATGCTCAAGACGCCGGTGGTGGGCGTGGCCTCCTCGGCGATGAGCGGGGCGCAATTGCGCGAGCGCATCGAGCGCAGCATCCGGCTATCCGGGCAGGCCGACGATGCCCCCGCTCTGGAGCGCCTGCTGGCCCTGGTCCAGTATGTCAGCGGCGATTACAACGACCCCGGCACTTTCGCCAGGCTCAAGCAGGCCCTGGGCCCGGCGCTGCGCCCGGCCCATTATCTTGCCATTCCGCCCTCGCTGTTCGCGACTGTCATCAAGGGCCTGGCCGCGGCCGGCCTGGCGGCGGATGCGCGCGTCATCGTCGAAAAGCCCTTCGGGCGCGACCTGGCTTCGGCGCAGCAGCTCAACCAGGTGGCTTGTTCGGTTTTCCCCGAGGACGCGATTTTCCGGATCGATCACTTCCTGGGCAAAGAAGCGATCATGAACATTCTTTATTTCCGCTTTGCCAATTCCTTTCTCGAGCCCATCTGGAACCGCGACCACGTGGAGAGTGTGCAGATCACGCTTTCCGAGACTTTCGGCATAGAGAACCGGGGGGCTTTCTACGAAAGCGCGGGTTGCCTGCGCGACGTCGTCCAGAACCATCTGTTCCAGGTGGTGGCCCTGCTGGCCATGGAGCCTCCGGCTTACCGCGGCTATGCCGCCGTGCATTCGGAAAAGGCCAAAGTGTTCCAGGCCATGCGGCCGCTGCGGGCCGAGGACCTCGTCAGGGGGCAGTACCAGGGCTATCGCCAGGAGCCGCACGTCGACAGCGGCTCGGATGTGGAAACCTATTGCGCCTTGCGCCTGTTCATCGATTCCTGGCGCTGGTCGGGCGTGCCGTGGTTCCTGCGCTCGGGCAAGTGTCTTGCCGAAAACGCCGTCGAAGTGCTGGTGCAGTTGAAGGCGCCGCCGCAACAACTGTTTGCCGATTCGCAGCCGGCCGACGGGCGCGCCAACTATATTCGTTTTCGCCTGTCGCCCAGCTCGGCGGTGGCGCTGGCGGCCCGGGTCAAGCGGGCGGGCAAGGAGTTCGTCGGCGAGCAGCGCGAATTGTATTTGCTGGACGCCGATGCCTTCGAGGAAATGCCATACGAACGCCTGCTGGCCGACGCGATGGCGGGCGACCGGGCCTTGTTCACCAGCGAGAAAGCGATAGAGGCGGCCTGGACGGCGCTGGAGCCGGTGCTCGGCGAGCATCACCCGGCCCTGCCTTATGCCCGGGGCAGCTGGGGCCCCGTGGAGGCGGATGCGCTGATTGCCGATTACGGCGGCTGGCACGACCCGGCCCGGGCCTAGAAATTGCCGCGATGGCCGCGGGCCATTGCGGCGTTGATGTTTACTTGATGAGCGCCACCGGTATGTCGACCAGGCCCAGCACCTTGGTGGTTACCGAGCCCAGCACAAAGCCGGCCACCGCGCCCAGCCCCCGGGTGCCCATGATGATCATGTCGCACTCTTTCTTCTTGGCGTAATCGGCGATGGTCTGGGCCACGGGACCCACGGCGATTTCTTCCGTATAGGCGATGCCGGCTTCGTCCAGTATGGCCTTGGCGGGGAGCAGGGCGTTGCGGCCTTCGTCCTGGTAGTAGTCGTTGATGGCTTCGACGGAAAAGAAGCGCTTGACGTTGCCCGAAACGATGGGAGGATGTACGGTGAGCAGGTGCAGGGTGGCACCGCCGAATTCATTGACAGCCTTGATGGCGGCTCGGACTGCGCGGCTGGAGGATTCGGATCCGTCTACCGGTACAAGTATGGTTCTCATGGGGGCCTCGTGAAGGTTGCCTGCAAAAATCACCTGTCCGCACGGGTGGCGTAACAGGGGCAGCTGCTTTATATTAGAAGACAGAGTAAACGGCGTCATGATTTAAATCAAGAATTGTGCTGCCTTTGCTCGCCAGTCTGGATGCCCTGCCGCGCAGGGCGCGATTTTTTTACCGCCGGGCCGCACCGAGGCAAAAACGCCCCTCGGCCGCTTTTATGGATGACTATGACAGCCAGGATCGAAGATTACGCCTTGCTTGGAAATTGCCGAACAGCCGCGCTGGTGTCCAATGAGGGCTCTATCGACTGGCTGTGTTTTCCGCGTTTCGACTCGGGAGCGTGCTTTGCCGCCATGCTCGGGACGCCGGAAAACGGCCGCTGGAAAATGGCGCCGTCCGGGCCGGCGCGGAACATCCGGCGCAGCTACCGGGACGGCACGCTGATACTCGAAACCACGTTCACGACCGACGAGGGTGTGGCCACGCTTATCGACTTCATGCCCTCCACCTTCACGCATTCCAGCCTGGTGCGCATTGTGGTGGGGGTGAAAGGCACGGTCCATTTCGACATGGACTTGCTCATCCGCTTTGATTACGGCCGGACCATCCCCTGGGTGGAGACCCATTCCACCCAGACGCTGACCGCCGTGGCCGGGCCCGAACTGCTGGTGCTGCGCTGCGCCGTGCCCCTGGAGGGGCAGGGCACGCGCACCTGCTCCAGTTTCACCATTGCCGAGGGCGAGCGGCAGGTCTTCACGCTGTCGCACCAGCCCTCGCACGAGCCGGTGTCCGAGCCCTTCGACGCCGAAGCCGCCCTGGCGGAAACCGAATACTTCTGGCACGAGTTTTCCTGCCGCTGCCCCGACGTCGGCCCGTGGACGGGCCTGGTGAAAAGGTCGCTGCTGACGCTCAAGGCGCTGACCTATCTGCCCACCGGCGGCATCGTCGCGGCGGCCACCACCTCATTGCCCGAGAAGCTGGGCGGGCAGCGCAATTGGGACTACCGCTACTGCTGGCTGCGCGATGCCACCATGACGCTGCTGGCTTTCATGAGCCTGGGTTACTTCGAGGAGGCGCGGGCCTGGCGCGACTGGCTGACGCGGTCCGTGGCCGGCAACCCCGATCAAATGCAGATCATGTACGGCCTGGGCGGGGAACGGCGCCTGCCCGAATACGAACTGCCATGGCTCAGCGGCTACGAAGGTTCGCAGCCCGTGCGCATAGGCAACGCGGCGGCCACCCAGACTCAGCTGGACGTGTTCGGCGAGGTGGCCGACGCCATGGCGCAGGCCATCGAGGGGCATCTGCCGCCGCATCCGCGCATCGAAGCGATTGCCGAGGTGATCGTGCCGTTCCTGGAAAAGGCCTGGCGCGAGCCCGACGAAGGCATCTGGGAAATCCGCGCGGAAAAGCAGCATTTCACCCATTCCAAAGTCATGGCCTGGGTGGCCTTCGACCGGATTGCCATCGTGGCCGGCGCCATGAAGAATGGGCGCGAGTTTTCGGACAATTGCCGGCGCATCGCCGATGAAATCCATGCGGAAGTCTGCAGCAAGGCCTATGATCCCGCCCTGGGCAGTTTCGTGCAGCATTACGGCTCCACCGGCGTGGATGCCAGCCTCCTGCAAATCGCCCTGACGGGCTTTCTGCCGCCCGACGACCCCCGCGTGCTCGGCACCATCTCCGCCATTGAAAAGCGCCTGATGCGCGACGGCCTGCTATTGCGCTACGACAGCGAAGCGCAAGTGGATGGCTTGCCGCCGGGCGAAGGCACTTTCCTTGTATGTTCTTTCTGGCTTGCCGACGTGTACGTGCTGCTCGGGCGCGACGACGATGCCCACGCCCTGTTCGAACGCCTGGCGGGATTGTGCAACGATGTCGGCCTGCTGGCCGAGCAATACGACCCGCGGGAGCGCCGCATGCTCGGGAATTTCCCGCAAGCGTTCAGCCATGTGGGGATCATCAATACGGCGCTCAACTTGCACCGCGTCCAGGCGCCGGCGCAGAAGCGCGCGCATCCGGAGCCGGCCAGCGAGGCCAGCCTATGAAGAAGCTTGCCCGCGACAACCGCGTCGAAACCCTCGCCGTGCAGATCACCGGCCGGGTGCAGGGTGTGGGCTTTCGCGTTGCCACCGTGCGCCACGCCCACATGATGGGCATCACGGGCTGGGTGCGCAATGCCGGCGACGGCTCGGTCGAGGCATTGCTGCAAGGCCCGCACGACCAGATAGACCGCATGCTGTCATGGCTGCACGTTGGGCCGCCAGGCGCGCGCGTTCGCGAAGTCAACAGCCGCGAGGAACTGACCGAGCGCCGTTTCGACCGCTTCGAGCAGATCTGACCATGCCCCGGTGCGGGCGCCGGCCTGTTCAGGCGTGCTTTTTGACCCAGGCCACGTAGCGGTCCATCCAGCCCTGCAGAAATTCCTTGCTGCCAGCGCCGATATCGCCGCTGTCGTCGAACAGGCCCTCCTTGACGTGGATGAAGGCTTCGGGCTGGCCCAGGGTGGGGACGTCCAGATAGGCAAGGATATTGCGCAAATGCTGTTGCGCCAGGGCGGTGCCCACGGCGCCTATCGATGCGCCTATGACTCCGGCGGGTTTGCCCGCCCAGGCGCTTTGCCCATAGGGGCGCGAGGCGTTGTCGATGGCGTTTTTCAATACGCCCGGAATGGAGCGGTTGTATTCCGGGGTGACGAACAGCAGGCCTTGCGAGGCCGAGATTTCGCTTTTGAGCCGCTGCACGGGCGCCGCCTGGTTGGCGTCGTCGTCCTGGTTATAGGGAGGCAAGTCGCCGATTTCGAGCTGCTTGAATGAAAAATCCTGCGGGCCCAGCCTGGCCAGGGCGTTGGCGAGTTTGCGGTTGAAGGATTCCTTGCGCAGGCTGCCTACGATGACTGCGATCTGATATTGGCTCATGGGTGTGCTCCGGTACGGGTTGCGAACAGGCCGGACATGGCCTGCGGTATGAAAGGGCTAGTCTCGGCCTTGGCGGCCGCCCGCGAGCTTGGCGCGCAGTCCGTGCAGCTCGGCCTCGAGCCTGTCGATGCGCCGCAGCAGATTCACCGCCAGGGCCAAGCCTTGCGGGTCGAGTTCGAAGTCGTCGCGCAATCGGCGCGCGGCCCGCGCCATGACAATGCAGCTTACGGGAAAGAAATAATTGTCCGGATCCTGGTTGGATGGCTCGATGACCCCGGCCTCGACCAGGTCGCGCAGATTGTCGTCGCCGAGCCCGGACACCTGCGCCAGATGTTCGAACGAGCAAATGTCGGACGCGTTGAGCCATATGCTTTCAGTGATATGCACGGTCATGGCGTTGCTCCTGCGTTGAGTTGCGCGCGGGGATTGAAGCTGGATGCGGCGGCGAGCTGCGAAAACAGCTCGCGCTCGCGGGCGTTCAGGGTCTTGGGCACGGCGATGTGCACGACCGCGTACAGGTCCCCCTGGGCGCCGCTGCCGGCCGGCAGGCCGCGCTTGCCCAGCCGCAGCTTGCGCCCGGCGACGGTGCCCGGCGGAATCGTCATTTCCACCGGGCCGCCCAGCGTTGGTATCTGGACCGTGGCTCCCAACGCCGCTTCCCAGGGCGCCAGCGGCAGATCGATGTACAGGTCGTTGCCGCTGACCCGGTAGAATCTGTGCGGCTGGATATTCATGACGATATAAAGATCGCCGGGCTTGCCGCCGCGCAGGCCGGCGCCGCCCTTCTCGGGCAGGCGCAGGCGCTGGCCGTCCGACGCGCCCTTGGGTATGCGCACCCGGAAGGTTTTGGGAACCCGGTGCAGCAGGCCGTGGCTGTCGTATTCCGGCACGGATACGGTGATTTCGGTTTCCGCGCCGTTATAGATTTGTTCCAGCGTCACGGAAACCGGGACTTCGTAGTCGGGGCCGCGCATGGAAGGCTGTGCGCGCCCGCGGCGTTCGGATTGCTGAGCCGCCGCGAATGCCGCCAGCAGGTCGGCCAGATCCACGTCGGCGAAATCGGCCGCGCTTTCATGGAAATGCTCTTGCCATTGATGCGGCGGGACGAATTCCTCGCCTTGCGGATGGCGGCCGAGTTCGTCATACGCGGCGCGTTTTTCGGGATCTTTCAAGGTGGCGTAGGCGACGGAGATGTCTTTGAATTTTTCTTCGGCGCCGGTGCCTTTGGAGACATCGGGATGATATTTGTGAGCCAGCTTGCGATAGGCCTTTTTTATATCGGCCAGCGTCGCATCGCGTTCGACGCCTAGGACTTTATAGTAGTCTATGTATTTCATCGAGATTTCCGAAAAACCTTAACGGCACACGCAGGCTAGAGTTTTCACCACCTCGCTCATGGTGTCAATACAACTTTCCGGCAGCCGTCGTGCTGTTGATCGAACATGTGGTAGGCCGCGGGCGCCTGCGACAGCGCCAGGCGGTGTGAAATGATGACATCGGGATGCAGCCTGCCTTCTTCGATGAAACGCAGAAGGTCCGGCAGATAACGCTGCACATGCGTCTGCCCGGTCTTTATGATAAGCCCTTTTTCGAAAATGTCGCCGAACAGGAAGGCATGGATGAAGCCGGCATAGACGCCGGGCACACTGATGACTCCTCCGCGGCGCACCGCCGCTATGCACTGGCGCAAGGCTTTGCCGCTGCTGCCTTCGATCTTCAAGGTGGTCAGCACGGTTTCGGCGGGGCTGCCCTTGGCCTCGAAGCCCACCGCATCGATCACGGCATCGACGCCGCGGCGGGACGTCTGCGCGATGATCGTCTCGGCGGCGTCATCGCCCTCATCGAAGTTGATCGGAATCACGCCATAGGTGGCGGCCGCGAATTGCAGACGGTAGTCATGGTGGTCGACCATGTATATCGTTTCCACGCCCAGCATGCGCGCGCAGGCTGCGGCCATCAGGCCGACGGGGCCGGCGCCGAAGATGGCGAGCGTCGAGCCCGGTCCCACCCCGGCATTGAGCACGGCCTGGTAGCCGGTCGGAAGAATGTCGCTAAGGAAGAGAACGCGTTCATCGGCCAGGGAACCCGGCACCTTGAAGGGGCCGACATTGGCCTTGGGCACTCTTACGTATTCAGCCTGGCCGCCCGGCACGCCGCCGTAGAGATGGCTGTAGCCGAACAGGGCGGCGCCGGAGCGTATGTTTTTCCTGTTCAGGATGGCGCCGCGCCCTTCATTGGTGGTTTCGCAGGCGGCGAACAAATTCAAGGCGCAGAAATAGCATTGTCCGCAAGCGATCACGAAAGGCACGACAATGCGATCGCCGCGCGCCACGCTGCTGACCTGGGAACCCGCGTCCTCCACCACGCCCATGAATTCATGGCCGATGATATCGCCAGCCTGCATCTGCGGAATCTTGCCGCGGTACAAATGGAGGTCCGATCCGCATATCGCGGTGGCGGTGACGCGCAGCAGGATATCATCGGCCGCTACGAGAACGGGGTCGGCCACTGTCTCCACACGCACGTCCTTGACGCCATGGTAGGTAAGCGCTTTCATGAAATGCTCCGCAGAAGGCCCGCCGGTTCGGGCGGGCCTGTTTAAAGGTCCGATGGGGAACGGGGCGCAGGCCCCGGCGGCTTATTTGTTGTAGCGCGTCTTGGCGTTCGCCATGCACTGGTCCTTGGCGTCGCCCGACATGGCGTCGCATTTTTCTTTGGCTACCTTGTATTGCGCGTCCATCTTGTCTTTGTTGGCATCGTGGCGGCTCTCGGCGCTGTCTTTCGCCTGCTTGGCGTCCGCCTTCTGGCTGACCCGGTCTGCCTTGGCCTGTTTCTGGCATACATCCTTGTCATTGCCCTTCATGCTGTCGCAGCGCTTCATGTCGGCGTCGTATTTGGCGCTGATCTGGTCTTTGCTCATTACCGCGCCACCGCCGGCGGTCTGGGCCTGGACCGAGAACGCGGCCGCGCAGAAACTTAGCGCCAAGGCGCCGAATACCGGATTGAATTTTTTCATGGACATCTCCTGAATGATTTTGGGGCGCCGGCGAGCGCTTGCTGTCGCTTGCGCGCGCCGGCGTACCTTGGTGTCATAGCAAACGCCATGCCCATGGAGACATTCAGCTTTCCCGCAGGGATCCGAAGCTGTCCAGGATGTCTTCCTGCAATGCCTGCCGGGCCGCGGCGGTGTCGCGGGCGACCAGCGCATCCGGGAATTGGCTGTCGGCGGTGTTCGCCCGCGCCGCTTCAGCCCGGCATGGAGGCGTGGACTTCATCGAGTGTTTTGCGAAAGAGCGCCACCATGTCCGCGACCTGATCGGGCGTGATGATCAATGGCGGGCAGAAGGCGATGGTGTCTTGAATGCCGCGCACGATCAGGCCGTTTTCCTGGGCGCGCTCATAGATGGCGGCGCCGGTTGCGCCCAAGGGGTCGAAGGGCCGCCGGCTTTCCTTGTCGGCCACCAGTTCAACGCCGGCGATCAGGCCCATGCCGCGCACCTCGCCCACCAGCGGGTGGCCGGCCAGTTCGAGCAGGGCGGCTTGCATGATGGCGCCGGTTGCGGCGGCGTTCTCCACCAGGCCGCGTTCGTCGATGATGTTCAGGTTTTCGATCGCCACGGCGGCCGCCACCGGGTGTCCGCTGGTCGTGTAGCCGTGGCCGAAAGTGCCCAAGGCGGCGCTGTGATCGGCGATGACCGCGGTTACTTCGGGGCTGAGCAGGACCGCGGCCAGGGGCTGGTAGGAAGAGGTGATCTGCTTGGACAGCACCATGATGTCGGGTTCTATGCCGAAGGCTTCGGAGCCGAAGCGGGTGCCAAGCCGGCCGAAGCCGGTGATGACTTCGTCGGCAATGATCAGCAGATCGTATTTGCGGCACACGGCCTGGATTTTTGACCAATAAGTGCGCGGCGGGATGATGACGCCGCCCGCGCCCATGACGGGTTCGCCGATGAATGCGGCGACGGTTTCGGGGCCTTCTTCGAGAATGAGCGCTTCCAGGTCGGACGCCATGCGCGTGGCGAAATCCTCTTCGGTTTCGCCCGGCCGGCCCTGCCGGTAGAAATGGGGGCAGCTTGTATGCTTCATCTGCGGCAGGGGCAGATCGAAGTCGCGATGGTTCGCCGCCAGGCCGGTCAGGCTGGCTGAAGCGACCGTTACGCCGTGGTAGCCGCGCTGGCGGGCGATGATTTTTTTCTTCTGCGCGCGCCCCAGCGCATTGTTGTAGTACCACACCAGCTTGACCACGGTATCGTTGGCCTCGGAGCCGGAATTGGTGAAAAACGCCCTGGACATGCGGCCTTGCGTGTACCCCACGAGTTTTTCGGCCAGCTCGATGGAAGGTGCGTGCGACTTGTGCGTGAAGGTATGGTAGTACGGCAGCTTGCGCATTTGCCTGGCGGCAGCCTCGCCCAGGCGCGGTTCGCCGAAGCCGACCGCCACGCTCCACAGGCCCGCCATGGCCTCCAGATATTTGTTGCCCTGCTCGTCGTACACATAGATGCCTACGCCGCGCTCGATGATGCGCGGCCCGATTTTCTGGTGCGCGACGGCATTGGTGTAGGGATGCAAGTGGTAATTGATATCGCGGCTTTGGGCGGAAGAGAAGGCGGGCATGGGCGTTCCTGGCAAAGAGTGGAGATTTTCATATACCATACATCAAAGACAGCCTCCCACTTTTTTATCGGCCCGCCCGTGAAGATTCTTTTCGCCTCCGCCCATGATTCCGACCCGCAGTCCTGGATCGCGCCCTTGCAAGCCCTGGTTCCGCAAGCCGAGATCCACAACTGGGTGGATGCCGGCCCGTCCATCGGCGCGCAACTGGCCGTGGTATGGAACCCGCCCGCGGACATATTCCTGCGCGAAACGGATTTGCGCGCGGTCTTTAATCTGGGCGCGGGGGTCGATGCCTTGTTCAAGCTGCCGGGCTTTACGGAGGCCTTGCGGGTGGTGCGCCTGGAGGACGCCGGCATGGCCGTGCAAATGGCCGAATATGCCGCGTACGCGCTGCTGCGCGCATCGCGCCGGTTCGGCGACTATGAAAGCCAGCAGGAAAAGCGTCTGTGGAAACCCTTGCCGGATATCCAAAGAAAGGACTGGCCTGTAGGGGTGATGGGCATGGGCGTGATGGGCGCCCGTGTCGCGCAGACTCTGGCGGGGCTGGATTATCCCGTGGCGGGATGGTCGCGCAGCGGCAAGGATTTGCCCGGCGTGGAAAAATTCGCCGGCCGGGGGCAACTGCCGTCATTCCTGGCCCGCAGCAGGGTATTGATCAATACCCTGCCGCTCACCGATGAGACCCGCGGCATCCTGTGCCGCGATACCTTGCAGCAGTTGCTGCCTGGCGCGCATGTGGTCAACGTCGGGCGCGGCGAGCATCTGGTGGAAGCCGACCTGCTGGCGCTGCTTGAATCCGGCCGGCTGGAAGGCGCGACGCTGGATGTTTTCTGCCAGGAGCCTTTGCCGCAAGAGCATCCCTTCTGGCAGCACCCGCGCGTCACGATAACCCCGCATGTCGCGGCGGCCAGCCTGCGCGAAGCATCCATTGCGCAGGTGGCCGGCAACATCAACCGCTACCTGCGCGGCGAGCCGCTGAGCGGGGTCGTGGCGCGCGGGCGCGGTTATTGACTCCTTATTTTTGCGTTTTTACCGTTGGCGCGGCAGCCGGCTTCTTGGCGCCCGCCTTGTCTGACTTCTTATGGTGCGTGGTTTTGGTGGCCGCGGCGCTGCCTGCGGCGAAAGCCGCCGGGGCAAGGGCTACGCCCAGGCACAATACTGACGAAGATAATGCAAGCGCAATGCGTGATGGTTTGCTCATGTCAAAAGACTCCCAGAACAGTTCTCCAGAGGCCTGTGCGCCTGGAGGGCAGAGCGGCACAAATACCGGACTCTGGCTATAAGAGCGGCGCGGGCCGGCTTGGTTCTGCGCCCGGCGCCCCGGCCCCAGGGCCAAATGCAATCGTCCGTAACATGACAGGCGGTTGAAACCAGCAACGACGCGGTTTTCCCGGCCTCGCGGTCCGAAGGCGGATGCCAAGCGTCACAACCCTGAAGAAAGGTTGAATGAACAGGCACAGGCGGCCGCGCCGCGCCTGGCCGTGGGCACGCGGCTTGCTGTCAGCTGGAACGCCGGCGGGCGGCGCGGCCATCCGGCGCGCGACAGGGCGCCCGCCCCGTTCAAAAACGATTTAATTGGGGAGTCATTCATGCAAGAAGAACAAATCATAGGGCTGGCGTCGTACGAGTCGGGCGGATCTCCGGATCCCGACATGAATACTTCCGGCACTTCGTGGGCGGCGATCTTCGCAGGAGCGGCCGCGGCCGCGGCGCTCTCTCTCATTTTGCTGATACTCGGGGTGGGCCTGGGGCTGTCGGCCGTCTCGCCATGGTCCTCCAGCGGCGCCAGCGCCGCCGCCATCGGCATCTCGACGATAGTCTGGCTGGCCTTCACGCAAATCATCGCCTCCGCCATGGGCGGATACCTGGCCGGACGGCTGCGGGTCAAATGGGCCGATGTGAATCGCGATGAAGTCTATTTCCGCGACACCGCCCACGGCATGCTCAGCTGGGCTGTCGCCACCCTGGTCACCGCGGCTTTTCTGGGGTCCGCGCTGACCGGGATAATCGGCGGCGGGGCGAAGATGGCGGGCAGCGCGGCCGCGGGCGCGGCGACGGCCGCAACGGCAGGCATGGCCAGCGCCGCGGGCGACGGGCAGGCCGCCGAGGGCCAGCTGGATTATTTCATCGATACGCTGTTTCGCTCCGATGCCGCGCCCGGCGGGGAAGAGGGCGACGCCCGCGGCGAAGCCGCGACGATTTTCCTCAGCAGCTTGCGCAGCGGCAGCCTTGAGCCTGAAGACAAGACCTATTTAAGCAAGCTGGTGGCGCAGCGCAGCGGCCTGAGCCAGGCCGAGGCGGAGCAACGCGTCACCGATGTGTTCGGGAAAACCGCCAAAACCATGCAGGACCTCCAGGCATCGGCCAGGGAAGCGGCCGATGCGGCCCGCAAGGCCGCCGCGCAGACCGCCTTGTGGACCTTCGTGGCGCTGCTGTGCGGCGCCTTTTTCGCCAGCCTCGCCGCCGTCTACGGAGGCCGTCAGCGCGATGTGGTGGGGGCTGCCGGCGACAGCTGGTAATCGATTTTGAGCACGAGCACCGCCGGCGCGCGCCGGCGGCCAATCACAAGAAAACAGGAGGTGGATATGCGTTCATTACTTTTATTTTTCCTCGGAGTGCCCATTCCCATCATTATTCTGATTGCCTTGTTGCACTAGGGGATAGGGGCCGGCCGGGCCGTCACTGCCCGCCGCGCTCTGACCGATTTACTTGAATGTTGTCTCAGGAGAAGACTATGCAAAAACGCGAATTTCTGGCCAGATCGGCCATGTCGCTGGGGGCCGCGATGCTGCTGCTGTCAGGCTGCAGCACGACGCCGCTGTCGAGCAGCCCCAAGGGCGCCGACAAGAAGCGGGAAATAGACGATAGCGTGAATGCCACGCTGGACAGGCTTTACAGCACGGTCTCCGGCTCGCACGAGCTGGTCAACAAAGCGCGCGGCGTATTGGTCTTCCCGTCCGTCCTGGCCGCCGGTTTCGTCGTCGGCGGCGAATATGGCGAAGGGGCCTTGCGCGTCAACGGCAAGACCGTCGATTATTACAGCACGGTCACGGGGTCCTTCGGGCTGCAGATCGGGGCGCAGTCCAAGGCCATCATCTTCCTGTTCATGACCCAGCAAGCGCTCGACAAATTCACCAGCAGCAAAGGATGGACCGCCGGCGTCGATGCCTCGGTGGCCCTCATCAAGGTGGGCGCCAATGGAATGGTGGACCTGAACACCGCCACCAAGCCGGTGAGCGTCATCGTCATGACCAACCAGGGCCTGATGGCGAACCTGAATGTGGAGGGCTCCAAGATCACCAAGCTGCAGTAGCGGCGTTCCCGGGCGGCATAGGGCGGCCGGGAATGATTATCAATGCCGACCTGGGCAATTATTGACGAGAATCATGTTTTGCTCGGCGGGCGCCGGCATGCTTGATGGCTGGAAGGTTTATATTGACCCGTAGCTATGAAAGGGGGGCAAGTCATTGCCGTTGTCAATGTAAATCCAGGGTCAAGTTCCCGTGAAAAATGTTATACCCGAAAAGCCGGAATCCGATTGGGATCCCAGGGCAGGCGCCGCGCTCGAGGACCAGATCGCCGTTTACGACCAGATGCGCCGCAAATGTCCGGTCGCTCACAGCGAATACCTGGGCTGGTCGCTGTTTCGCCACGCCGACGTGATGCAGGTGCTGCAGGACCCGGCTACATTCAGCAGCGCCGTATCCAGCCATCTCTCGGTGCCCAATGGCATGGATCCGCCTCTGCATGCCGAGTACCGCCGCATCATCGATGCCTATTTCACCCCGGAACGCATGCAGGCCTTTGCGCCGCTATGCCGGCGGATCGCCGTGGACCTGGTGGACGCGCTGCCGCGCGGAGGCGAGGTCGAACTGATGGCCGACTTTGCGCAAGCCTTTGCGCTTGAAATGCAGAGCGCCTATCTCGGCTGGCCCAAGGCGCTGCATGAACCGCTGCGTCTCTGGATAAAGAAGAATCACCGCGCCACGCTGGAACGCGACAGGGAGGCGATGGCCGCCATAGCCTTCGAATTCGACGGCTATATCAGGGAAATGCTGGCGATGCGCCGCGGGGCCGGCGCGCAGGCGCCGGCCGATATCACCACCGGCCTGCTGGCTGAAAAGGCGGCGGGCAGGGCGCTCGGCGATGACGAAATCGTGAGCATCCTGCGCAACTGGACCGTGGGTGAGCTGAGCACCATGGCCTCCTGCGTGGGCATAGTCGCCCACAGCCTGGCCGCCGACCCGCAACTGCAGCGGCGCTTGCGCGAGCAGCCAGCGCTGCTGCCGGCGGCCATCGATGAAATATTGCGCAGGCGGGCGCCGCTCATCGCCAACCGCCGGGTGAGCACCAGGCCGGTGACCATCGGCGGGCGCGAACTCGCGGCGGGCGAGCGCATCTCCATTATCTGGGCATCGGCCAATCGCGATGAAACGATTTTCGGCGACCCGGACGAAGTCCGGCTGGACCGCGATCCCGCGCAGAACCTGCTCTACGGGGCCGGGATACATGCCTGTCCGGGCGCGCCGCTGGCGCGCCTGGAATTGCGCACCATCATCGAAGAACTGCTCGGGAAATCCGCCAATATCGCCCTGCTGCCTGGAAAACCGCCGGTCAACGCCGTTTATCCGGCCGGCGGCTATTCAGTCCTGCCCTTGCGCATCGATTGAACCGGGGAATTGCGGCCATTGCCAGTCGCGGATTTCGGGCCTGTCCATGCCTTCGCTGTAGGCATAGGCGACGCTTTCTATGATTTGCCGCTTGAGCCATTCCTTGAGGTGCGCCGCGCTATCCTGGAGCCTGGGAACGCGGTTGATGACGTCGATCGCCAGGTTGTAGCGGTCGACCTGGTTCTGGATCGCCAGTTCCAGCGGGGTGTCGATATTGCCTTTTTCCTTATAGCCGCGCACATGGATGTTGCTGTGATTGGTCCTGCGGTAGGTGAACTTGTGGATCAGCCAGGGATAGCCGTGGAAATTGAAAATGACCGGCTTGTCTTTGGTGAAGAGCGAGTCGAAATCGGCATCCGACAAGCCGTGCGGATGCTCGGTGTCGGGCTGGAGCCGGTACAGGTCGACCACATTGACGTAGCGGATCTTCAAATCTGGAAGATGCTCGCGCAGAATCGCCACCGCCGCCAGCGCCTCCTGCGTCAGGATGTCGCCGGCGCTCGCCATGACGACGTCCGGCTCGCATCCCGCATCGTTGCCGACCCAGGGCCAGATGCCTATGCCCTTGGCGCAATGGACGATGGCGTCCTGCATGTCCAGGTAGGCGAGATGGGGCTGCTTGTCGGCCACGATCACATTCACATAGTCGGTGCTGCGCAGGCAGTGGTCCGCGACGCTGAGCAGGCAGTTCGCGTCCGGCGGCAGGTAGATGCGGGTGATTTCCGCGCTTTTGTTGCTGACCAGGTCGAGGAAACCGGGGTCCTGGTGGGTAAAGCCATTGTGGTCCTGGCGCCATACGACCGACGAAATCAGGATGTTGAGCGATGACACCGGAAGGCGCCAACGGGTCTCCAGCTTGGATTTCTCCAGCCATTTGGCATGCTGGTTGTACATGGAGTCGATGATGTGGACAAACGCCTCGTAGGTATTGAACAGGCCGTGGCGGCCCGTCAGGATATAGCCTTCCAGCCATCCCTCGAGCGTATGTTCGCTGAGCATTTCCATGACCCGGCCGTCCGGGGCGATCTGCGTGCCGTCGGCGTCCTCCGGCTTGATGCGCGCCAGCCAGGTCTTGGGACTGGCGCGATACACATCCTGCAGCCGGTTCGAGGCGTTCTCGTCGGGACTGAACAGGCGGAAGTTCTGCATGTTCTGCCGCATGACGTCGCACAGGTATCGGCCCAGCGTTTCGGTCGGCGACGCCTTTGTGGTCGCGGGGCTGTCCACCGGCACCGCGTACCGGCGGAAGTCAGGCAGATCCAGCGGCTTACGCAGCCGGCCGCCGTTGGCATGCGGGTTGGCGCTCATGCGCCGCTCGCCGCCAGGGGCGAGCTCGCGCAGTTCGGCCAGCAGCGTGCCGCGCCGGTCGAAGAGTTCCTCGGGCCGGTAGCTGCGCAGCCACTGCTCGACGACCCGCAGATGTTCGGGATTGGTTTGCGCATCGCTCACCGGCACCTGATGGGAACGCCAGAAATCCTCCACCTTGTGTCCATCGACCTGCTTGGGCCCGGTCCATCCCTTGGGCGATCGCAGAATGATCATCGGCCAGCGCGGCCGGCCCGGTTCGCCCGTGTTGCGCGCCTCCCGCTGGATCGCGCGGATGTCGCGCAAGCAGGATTCCAGCGCCGCGGCCATCTGCTCATGCATCAATGGCGGGTCGTCGCCTTCGACCACATAAGGCGTCCAGCCGTATCCCTTGAACAGGTATTCGAGCTCTTCGGGCTCTATGCGCGCCAGCAGCGTGGGGTTGGCGATCTTGTAGCCGTTCAAGTGCAGGATGGGCAGCACCGCGCCGTCGCGTATCGGGTTCAGGAATTTGTTGGAATGCCATGATGTCGCCAGCGGGCCCGTTTCGGCTTCGCCGTCGCCGACGACCACGCTGACTATCAATCCGGGGTTGTCGAATGCGGCTCCGAAGGCATGCGATACGCTATAGCCCAGTTCGCCGCCTTCGTGTATGGAGCCGGGCACTTCGGGCGTGCAGTGGCTCCCGAGCTGGCCGGGGAAGGAGAAAGCCCGGAAGAGCCCGAGCATGCCGGTTTCATCCTGGCTTTTTTCCGGATAGATTTCCGAGTAGCCGCCCTCCAGGTAGCAATTCGAGATCACCGCCGGCGCGCCATGCCCCGGCCCGGAAATATAGATCATGTCCAGGTCGTATTTGCGGATGACGCGATTCAAATGCACCCACGTGAATGTCTGGCCCGGATCGGACCCCCAGTGGCCAAGCAGCCGGTTCTTGATGTGTTCGGGACGCAGGGGCTCTTTGAGCAGGGGATTGTCGCGCAGGTATATCATTCCGGCGCAAAGATAATTGCAGGCGCGCCAGTACGCGTCCATCCTGCGCAGTTCTTCGGGGTCCAGCACCGCCGCGGCGGCGGGCTGACGTTGGTCGTCTTGTGCGATAGTCATGGAACTCGGACTCCCAGTAGCGGTCGGAAAGGGCGCTGCTCAGCAGCAAGTTGCGGGCCGGGCCGCAGGCGCTTCAGTTGCCGGCCGGCGCGTCCATCCACTGGCGCCAGCCTTCATGGCCGAGGCGGCGCAGCGTCTGCTGGTTGCGCTCGTAGATGGCGGCCGCGTCGGGAAACGCCTGCACGCCGCGCGCTATGCTGTCCTCGCGCAGCAAATGCAGTATAGGATACGGCGACCGGTTGCTGTGGTTTTCGATGTCATCGGGGGCGCTGCCGCTGAATTGATAGCGCGGATGGAAGCCGGCTATCTGCAGCACGCCGTTCAGGCGCGCGCGCTTGACGGCGCGCTGGGCGCGCGGCAGCAAGTCGTTATAGTCCGCAAAGTCGGGCAGGGCCCGGGGCAGGATCAGCAGGCTGGTATCGACCAGCGCCGGATCGGCGCCGGCCAGGTAAAGCAATTCCGCCGCGAGTTCATCGAGCACCTCCTGGTCGGATTGCGCCCGGCTGACCACGTAGCGGATCTGCTCCTTCATATAGACGCTCTTGGCGAAGGGGCACAGATTGAGCCCGATGACGGCGCGCACCAGCCAATGTCTGGTGGCCGCCAGGACGGCCGCATCATCCTCCGCCGCGGCCACGCCCTCAGCCATGGAAATCGCCGACTTTCGCCCGCAGGCGCTTGACTTCGCCATGCAGGGTCTTGCGCTGCACCCGCCGCCGCTGCGAGGCACGGGTAGGGCGCGTGGGCTTGCGCAGCGCGCGCTCCTGCAAGGCCCCGCGTATCAATGCCAAAAGGCGCTCTATCGCGTCGGCGCGGTTTTTTTCCTGGCTGCGGAACGATTGCGCCTTGATCACGATGACCCCATCCTTGGACAGGCGCCGGTCCGACAGCGCATGCAAAGAGGCCTTGCATTCCTCGGGCAGGGACGAGCGGTCGATATCGAAACGCAGATGGACCGCGCTGGACACCTTGTTCACGTTCTGGCCGCCCGCGCCCTGGGCGCGGATCATGGTGAATTCGATTTCGCGCTCGTCGAGGAAAATAGTGGCGTTTACAGGAAGCATAGCCAGTCATCATACCGGAATACGGCCCGCCTCAAGGGCAGGCGGGCCGCGTCAGGACGCCCCGGCCTGGCGGCGGTACTGGCGATAGCGGCGGATCAGGGCGTTGGTCGAGCTGTCGTGTTCCAGCGCAGGCTCCTGGACGCTTTCCAGCTCGGGGATGGTCCGCTCCGCGAGCGTCTTGCCCAGCTCTACGCCCCACTGGTCGAAGGAGTCGATTTGCCAGATGGCGCCTTGCGTGAACACGCTGTGTTCATAAAGGGCCACCAGGCTGCCCAGGGCTTCCGGCGTCAGCCGCTGCGCAAGCAGGGTGTTGGTGGGCCGGTTTCCTTCGAACATGCGCTGCGGCGCCAGCCAGGCCGGCGTTCCCTCGGCCAGGACCTCCTGCCGCGTCTTGCCGAAAGCCAGCGCCTCGGTCTGGGCGAACAGGTTGGCCATCAGCAGGTCGTGGTGGCGGCCCATGGGGTTCAAGGGCTGGCAGAAGCCGATGAAGTCGCAAGGAATCAGGCGGGTGCCTTGATGAATGAGCTGATAGAAAGAGTGCTGGCCGTTGGTGCCCGGCTCGCCCCAGTAGACGGGTCCGGTCTGGTAATCCACTTCGGCCCCGTCCAGCGTAACGTGTTTGCCATTGCTTTCCATCGTCAGTTGCTGCAGATAAGCGGGAAAACGCTTGAGGTATTGGTCGTAAGGCAGCACCGCCGCGGTCTGGGCGTCGAAGAAATTGTTGTACCAGATGCTCAGCAGCCCCATCAGGACCGGCAGGTTGTATTCGAACGGCGCGCTGCGGAAATGCTGGTCCATGGCGCGAAAGCCGCCCAGCATGGCATGGAAGTGCTCGGGGCCGATGGCCAGCATGGTGGACAGTCCTATGGCCGAATCCATCGAATAGCGGCCGCCATCCCAGTCCCACAGGCCGAACATGTGCCGGGCGTCGATGCCGAACGCCGCCACGCCTTCGGCGTTGGTCGAGACGGCGACGAAATGCCGCGAGATGGCCCGTTCGCCGCCCATTTCGCGCAGTATCCAGTCGCGCGCCGTCCGGGCGTTGGTCAATGTTTCGAGTGTCTTGAACGTCTTGGAGCAGACGATGAACAGGGTTTCCTCCGGCCGGCAGCCGCGCGTCGCCTCGGCAAAGTCCGTGGCGTCGACGTTGGATATGAAGCGCAGGTTCAGCTTGCGCTGGCTGTAGTGGCGCAGCGCCTCGTAAGCCATGACGGGGCCGAGGTCCGAGCCGCCTATGCCGATATTGACGATATTGCGTATGGGCAGCCCGGTATGGCCGCGCCATTGCCCGCCCTGGACCTGGCGCGTGAAATCGGCCATCCTGGCCAGCATGGCGTGCACTTCGGGCACGACGTCCTTGCCATCGACCAGGATTCGTTCGCCTTCAGGCGCGCGCAGGGCGGTGTGCAGCACCGCGCGCTGCTCGGTGACATTGATCTTCTGCCCTGTGAACATGGCTTCGATCCGTTCGCGCAAATGGCAGGCGCTGGCCAGTTGTATGAGCAGCTGTATGGTTTCGGTGGTGATGCGGTTCTTGGAATAGTCGAGGTAGAAGCCGCAGGCCTGCGCGGCGAAGCGTTCCCCGCGCGTCGGATCATCGGCGAACAGCTCGCGCAGGTGCAGCCCGCGCACCGCCTGGTGATGCGCCTGGAGCGCTTTCCAGGCCGGAGTTTGCGTCAAGGGCGGCGTTTCATCGGTATGGTGGCGTTTGCTCATGGTTCGCTTCCTGCCTGTCGATTGTGGTGTTATCGTTTCACGCAAGGCCGATAGCACGCCTGTCGGCCCGTTGGCCCATTCAGCAAGGCACGGGCCTGAGACCCCTGGAAGGCCCATGGCCTTCGATTCCGGAGACCGACTATGCTGGACCTCGTCATTGAAACACGCTGCCACGATCTGGGTGGATTCGAAGTGGGGCGCGTGCTGCCTTTCCGCAAGCGACGCATGGTGGGCCCCTTCATTTTCTTTGACCGCATGGGGCCATTCGAGTTTCCCGCACCCATACCCGGGGGAGCCGACGTGCGGCCGCATCCGCATATAGGCCTGTCGACCGTCACTTATCTGTTCGATGGCCAGATGACGCATCGCGACAGCCTGGGCGTGGAGCAGGTGATACTGCCGGGCGCATTGAACTGGATGACCGCCGGCGCCGGCATCTCGCATTCCGAGCGCTTCGATGGCATGCGCGCGCAGGGCGGCCGCATCGACGGCATCCAGGCCTGGGTGGCCGTGCCCGAATCGAACGAGGAAGACGCTCCCGCTTTCGACCATTACGCGGCCGACATCCTGCCCGCCGTCGTCGACGCCGGCCTGAGCCTGCGCGTGATCGCGGGCAGCGCCTTTGGCGTGCGCAGCCCGGCGAAAGTGCACTCACCGCTGTTCTACGTGCACGCCGAATTGCAGGCCGGCGCGCGCATGGCGCTGCCCGACGGCTATGCCGAGCGGGCGGTGTATGTGGCCCTGGGCGGCATTGAAGTCGAGGGCCTGAGCTATCATTCCGGCCAGATGCTGGTGTTCGCGCCCGGCGCCGCGCCTACGCTCAGGGCCCTGCAGGCCAGCCGCCTGATGCTGCTGGGCGGCGAAGCGCTCGGCCCGCGCCATATCTGGTGGAATTTCGTTTCCTCGCGCAAGGAGCGCATCGAGCAGGCCAAGGCCGACTGGGTGGCCGGGCGCATTCCCCTGCCTGGCCTGGACAACGCGGAATTCATTCCCCTGCCCGATAGCCCGGTCCCGGCGCCCAACCCCATGTCCTGAGGGCGCCCCCCCGGGGCTATCGCTGCTCGGCGTCGGGTTCGCGCAGCATGCTTTGCATGTCGGCCGCCAGCAGCTCATTCATGCGTTCGCTGCTTTCCCTGCTGGCGACAATGAAGCGTTCCTCGTCGCCCCAGACCTGGGCCAGCGACTGGAACATGTTTTCATCATGGCGGCGGAACAGCCGCGCCGCGCGCGCCGCCTGGCTGTCCCTGAAACCCAGGGCCTTGAGCGCCTCGGCGCCCAAAGTGAGGCCCGCCTCGAAGGTTTCGCGTTCGACCACATGGGCGCCTTTGTCCAGCAGGCGGTAGGCGTGGCGCCTGTCGTAGGCCCGGGCGAAGATTTTCAGGTTGGGGAAGTGCCGCGCGGCTATCTCGACCAGTTTTTCGGCCTGGTCCCTGTCGTCGATGGCGACGATCAACAGCCGCGCATCGGCGGCGCCGGCGGCCCGCAGCAAGTCCAGCCGGGTGGCGTCGCCGTAGTACACCCGCCGGCCGAAGCGGCGCACCAGCTCCACCTGCTCGGCGCTGGAATCGAGGGTCGATGTCTTGAAGCCATTGACGATCAGCAGCCGGGCGGCGATCTGGCCAAAGCGCCCGAATCCGGCGACGATGGCGTCGGGGCGCTGGTCGAAGGCATCGTTGCCCGGTTCGGGCGCGGACGACAGGCCGCGCGAACACCAGCGCTTGTAGCCGAGCAGCGTGAGCGGCGTGAGCGCCATGGAGATCGCCACGGTGGCGGTCGTCAGCGCCGAAATCCCGGCCGGGATGATGCCCGAGGCCGCGGCGATGCCCAGCAGCACGAAGGCGAATTCACCGCCCTGGGCGAGCGCCACGGCGGTGAGCACCGCCGCGCGGCCTTCCACATGGAACACGCGGGCGACGATATAGATGACTACCGTCTTGATGGCCATCAGGCCGATGACGAACGCGGCGAGCAGCAGGGGCTGCGCAAGGGCCAGCCTCAGGTCTATGCTGGCGCCTATCGATATAAAAAACAAGCCCAGCAGCAGCCCGCGGAAGGGTTCGATATCGCCTTCCAGTTCGCGCCTGAATTCGCTGTCGGCCAGCACCACGCCGGCCAGGAAGGCGCCCAGCGCGGGCGAAAGGCCGACGGCTTCCATCAACAGGGCCACGGCGATCACCAGCAACAGCGCCGAGGCGGTGAAAATCTCGCGCGAGCGCGTCGCGGCGATAAAGCGGAAGGCCGGGCGGGTCAGATAGCGGCCCGCGACGATGATCAGCATCACCGCGGCAAGAATGGCCAGGGCCTGCATCCAGGCGGGAAAGCCCGCCAGTATGCCATGTTCGGGCGCCGGCGCGGCGCCGCTGCCCATGGTGAGCAGCGGCAGGGCGGCGAACATCGGTATGGTGGAAACATCCTGGAACAGCAGGATGCCGAAAGCCGCCGAGCCGGCGGCGGTGTGCATCAGGCCTTTTTCCTCGAAGGTCTGCAGCACGATGGCGGTCGATGACAGCGCCAGGATGAAGCCCAGCGCGACGGCGCTGCGCCAGTCCAGCCCGCAGGCCAGGCCGGCGCCCGCCAGGGCGAGGCCCGTGGCCAGCACCTGGCTGCCGCCCAGGCCGAAGAATACTCCGCGCAGCTTCCATAGCATGGCGGGGCGCACTTCCAGCCCGATAAGAAACAGCATGATGACGACGCCGAATTCGGCAAAGTGCATGACGCCGGTCTGATCCCCCACCAGATGCAGGGCGAAGGGGCCGATGACGGCGCCGGCCATCAGATAGCCCAATACCGAGCCCAGGCCCAGCCGCTTGGCTATGGGCACCGACACGACGCCGGCCGTCAGATAGACCAATGCCAACAACATCAGGCTGCCAGCTTGCATGAATATAAGCTCCTCGCGGGTCGTGTCCGGGTCGCGGTATCGCCCGGTCCGGTGCTCCCCGCCGCTGATTTTCGCGTGATAAGGGCGGGGGCGTTGTAAGCAAATGTTGATCCGGGCCGCGGGCATCCAGGGGCGCGCGGGCCTGGCATGCCGTTTGCTGAAGGAGACCTCGCACGCTACCGAGCGAGAGCCCCAACGACAAGGAGACATCCATGGCAACGCCCAAGAAACCTCAGCAACCCCCGCCGCGCAAGCCGGTCGCGGTGGACAGCGCTTTTGGCAATACCGACAGCGGGCCCGCCACCGCGCCGCCGCGCCCCGCGAAAAAGGAGAAGGAAAAGGCCGCCGTCGCCAAGGCCGCCGATGTGGGCGACATGTCGGCCGCAATGCCCTACAACCCCACCAAGGCGGCCGAGCATGGCTACGAGAACGCGCTGGCTCCGCAGCCCGGGGCGGTGGTGCAGGCGCCTTCGCGCGAGGCCACCGGCAGCACCCTGTCGGAGAAGAACCGGACCGAAAAGTATGGCGAAGAGGCGGCCGCCGGCGTCAATGCGACGATAGGTTCGCTGCAACGCGTGCGGGCCGACGCGCAAGACCAGCCCCTGACCACCAACCAGGGCGTCAAGATTTCGGACAATCAGAACTCCTTGAAAGCCGGCTTGCGCGGCCCCGCGCTGCTCAAGGATTTCATTCTGCGCGAAAAAATCACCCATTTCGACCATGAGCGCATCCCCGAGCGGGTAGTCCACGCGAGGGGCTCGGGGGCGCATGGCTATTTCGAATGCTATGAACCGCTCACAGATCTCACGCGCGCTTCGCTGTTCGCCGAAAAAGGCAAGATCACGCCGGTATTCCTGCGCTTTTCCACGGTGGCGGGCGAGCGCGGCTCGAAAGATACCGCGCGCGATGTGCGCGGCTTCGCGGTCAAATTCTACACGGACGAGGGCAATTGGGACCTGGTCGGCAACAACATGCCGGTTTTCTTCATCCAGGACGCCATGAAATTCCCCGACCTGGTGCATGCGGTCAAGCCCGAGCCGCATCACGCCATGCCGCAGGCCGCCTCGGCCCACGACACCTACTGGGATTTCGTGTCGCTGACGCCGGAATCCACCCACATGCTGATGTGGCAGATGTCGGACCGGGCGATTCCGCGCAGCTTTCGCATGATGCAGGGGTTTGGCGTGCATACCTTCCGCCTGGTGAATGAGCGGGGCCAGTCCGTCTTCGTCAAATTCCACTGGAATCCGGTGCTGGGCACCCATTCCCTGGTGTGGGACGAAGCGGTCAAGATATCCGGCGCCGATCCCGATTTCAACCGCCGCGATCTCTGGGAAGCCATCGAAGCGGGGGATTATCCCGAATGGGAGCTGGGCATACAGACCTTTACCGAGGAACAGGCCGACGCCTTCAGCTTCGACGTGCTGGATGCCACCAAGATAGTGCCCGAAGAACTGGTGCCGGTCGTGCCGGTGGGGCGCCTGGTGCTCAACCGCAATCCGGACAATTTTTTCGCCGAGACCGAGCAGGTGGCGTTCTGTGCCGCGCATGTCGTGCCCGGCATCGATTTCACCAATGACCCCTTGCTGGCGGGGCGCATCCATTCTTATATCGATACGCAGATCACCCGGCTTGGCGGGCCGAACTTCCATGAATTGCCGATCAACGCCCCGCTGGCCCCGGTGCAGAACAACCAGCGCGACGGCATGCACCGCCAGGCCATACACCGGGGCAAGGTTGCCTACGAGCCCAATTCCCTGGCGGGCGGCTGTCCGTTCCAGGCAGGCACGGCGGGCTTCGTGTCCTTTCCCGAGCCTGTCGTGCAGGACGAAGTGCGCGGCAAGCCGGAGAAATTCGCCGAGCACTATGCCCAGGCCACTTTGTTCTATGCCAGCCAGACCGACAGCGAGAAAAAGCATATCGCGGACGCCTTCCGCTTCGAGCTGAGCAAGGTCACCGTGCCAGCCATCCGCCAGCGCATCGTGTCGATGCTGCGCAACGCTTCCGAAGAGCTTGCGGCCACCGTGGCGCAAGGCCTGGGCATGGAACTGCCGCCGGCCATGCCCAGGGCCATGCCCGATCCTCCCAAGCCGGAAGTGACGGTGTCGCCGGCGCTGTCGCTGACGGCGCGGCCGGGCGATGGTGGCATACGGACGCGCAAGATCGCGATTCTGGTGGCCGACGGCATAGACGGCCCCTCGGTATGGACCCTGGCCGACGCCTTGCAGGCGGCCGGCGCCGTAGTGCGGCTGGTGGGGCCGCGCATTGGGCCGTTCGAGACCTCGGACGGCAAATGGGTGGATGCCGATGCCTCGATCGAGAATCAGCCCGGCGTCTTGTTCGACGGCGTGGCGGTGCCCGACGGCAGCGAGGCCATCGCCACCCTGGTGTCCGACGGCAGGGCGCGGGAATTCATGCAGGACCAGTTCCGCCACTGCAAGACCATACTGGCGCTAGGCGGCGCCACGGCATTGCTCGAGGCGGCCGGCATCGCCGCGGATGCGCAAGATCAGCCGGGACTGCTTACGGCGGACAAGGCCGACGGCGGCACGGTGGCCGAATTCATAAAGGAATTGGGCAGGCACAGGCATTTCGCCCGCGAGACGGATCCGCCAGCCGTCTAGTGTCCTGTTTGTATGGCGCGCCCAGGCGCCGAAGGTGAGTATTCGAATTAGCCAAATAGGACTCTGGTATGAGAGGCGAAAGAATGCCGAAGCGCGCGGCCGGCAGCGCGGGGGAATCGACGGGCCACGGGCTGGGCGACGTGCTGGCGGACTCGCCCGCCGGCGATCCCGGTCCGGTATTGCGCCGCCTTGTCGACGCTGGCCTGGACCGCCTGCCTTTGCCGGGAGCCGGCCATACCCTGGACCGGTGGCGCGCCCTGGCGCAGGTGGCGGCGCACGACCTTACCCTGGCCAAGCTGTACGAAGGCCATACCGATGCGCTGGCCATCCTGGCCGAGCTGGGCGGCGCGCCTTTTTCCACGGATTCAATATGGGCGGTATGGTGCGCGGAGATGCCAGACGCGCAACTGCGGATTTTCGACATGCCCACGCCGCCTCTGTGCAAAGCCGGCCAGAGGGTCCGCGTCGGCGGGCGCAAATCGTGGTGTTCCGGCGCGCAGGCCGTGACGCATGCGCTGGTCAGCGCGCGCGACGGGCAAGACCGGCAATGCCTGCTGGCCGTCGCGATGGACCAGCCCGGCGTCAGCGTTACCCAGGAGGGCTGGCAGGCCGTGGGAATGCGCGACTCGGGCAGCGTGGATGTGCTTTTCGATGATGCGCAAGGGACGCTGGTCGGGCTTGCCGGCGAATACACCGGCCGGCCGGGCTTCTGGCACGGGGCGGCGGGCATAGCGGCCTGCTGGTATGGCGCCATGGCGCGCATCGCCGGCTACCTGCGCCATGGCAGCCGGCATGGCGACCCTTATCGCCTCGCGCATCTGGGCGCGGTGGACGCGGCCGTCTGGGGCGCCGCGCAGGTCTTGCGGCAGGCGGCGGGGGAGATCGACGCCCATCCCCTGGACTCCTGCAAGCTGCAGGTGTTTCGCGCGCGCCTGGCGGTCGAGGCGGCGGCGCATGATGTGATGGAGCGCGCGTCCCGGGGATTGGGCGCGGGCCCCTTATGCCGCGATGCGGCCTACGCGCGGCTGATGGCGGACCTGCCGGTTTTCGTCCGGCAAAGCCATGCGGAACATGATCAGGCCATCCATGGCAGGCAGGTGCTAGAGGCGCCGCAGACGCTATGGGAGCTGTGAAGCCATGAATGCCGGCTACTTCGACAAGCTCTACCACGCCGATCCCGACCCGTGGAAAGTCCGCAGCTCCTGGTACGAGCAGCGCAAGCGCGCGCTCCTGATGGCGGCCTTGCCGCGCCAGCATTATCGGCGCGCCTTCGAGCCGGGCTGCGGCGCCGGCGACCTGACGCTATGCCTGGCCGATCGCAGCGCCGAGGTGCTCGCCTGCGATTATTCGGCCGCGGCGGTGTCGCTGGCGCGCGGCAGGCTAGCCGCAAGCGGGAATGTGCGGATCGAGCGCCGCGCCATGCCCGGCGAGTGGCCCCCGGACGCCGCCGGCAAATTCGACCTGATCATAATCAGCGAGCTGGCTTATTACCTCGATGCGGCCGGGCTGGCGAAACTGGCCGCGCTGTGCGAGGCGTCGCTGGCGGCGGGCGGCGACCTGGCGGCCTGCCATTGGCGCCACCCGTTCCATGACCGGCTGCAAAGCAATGCCGCTATCCATGCGGCCTTCCAGGCGCGCGCCCCGCTCGGGCGCCTGGCGCGGCATTCCGAGGCGGATTTCCTGCTGGAGGTCTGGCGCAAGGGCGCCATCCGCGGCGGCGCGGGGATGGCGGCATGATAGGCGTATGCATCCCGGTCCACAATGAAGAAGAGCGCATGGCGCCTTGCCTGGAGTCGGTGCTCGCTGCGGCCGCGCATCCGGCGCTGCGCGGCGAGAGCGTGGCCATCGCCGTGGTCCTGGATTGCTGCGACGATAGTTCCTTGCGCATCGCCGGCCGCTACCCGGTGACCGTCCTGGAGTGCCGCGCCCGCAACGTGGGCATCGCCCGCGCGCTGGGCGCCATGCATTTATTGTCCGCCGGCGCGCGCTGGCTGGCCTTCACCGACGCCGACACGCGCGTGTCGCGCAGGTGGATACAGGCGCAGCTTTCGCTGAAGGCGCATGCGGTCTGCGGCACGGTCACGGTCGAGGACTGGCACCTCTACGGCCCGGACGCGCAGCTGCTGCGCGAGGGCTTCGAGGCGGCATACCGGGATGCCGACGGGCACCGGCATGTGCATGGCGCCAACCTGGGCGTGAGCGCCTGGGCCTACCGGCAGGCCGGCGGGTTTCCGCCCCTGGCCTGCAGCGAAGACCAGGCCCTGGTCGACGCGCTGCTGCGGGCCAATATCCAGATAGCCTGGAGCGCCAGGCCCAGGGTGCGCACCAGCGCCCGCCGCGACGCCCGGGCCAGCGGCGGCTTCGGCGACTATCTGGCGCAGCTGCTCGCCGGCCGCCTCCTCACCCTTTAGGCCTATGGCCGCAACCCCGCGACTAGCCATTTATGCCTAGCCGCCTAGTCACACTGCCTCCGGCGAATGACTCTTAGACGAATGGCCTCCGGCGCCCGCGGCGCCTAAGCTTGTGGCATAGGATTGTTCCCCGTCTATAGAGGCTATCGTGGCAACTAACAACAAGCAGCTCTCCGTGCTGGTCAGCAGCACATTCGCCTTCACCATTTGCTTCGCCATCTGGATGATGTTCGCGGTATTGGGCGTTCCGCTCAAGACTCAACTGGGCCTGAACGAGACCGAATTCGGCCTGCTGGCGGCCATGCCGGTGCTGACCGGTTCATTGGTGCGCGTGCCCCTGGGCATCTGGACCGACCGCTACGGCGGCCGCGTAGTGTTCTTCTGGCTGATGGTGGTCTGCGTGGTGCCCATCTATTTGCTCGCCTATGCGACCGAATTCTGGCATTTCCTGGTCCTTAGCCTGTTCGTCGGCCTGGCCGGCGGCTCGTTCTCGGTCGGCACGCCTTATGTTGCGCGCTGGTACGAACAGGAGCGGCGCGGCCTGGCCATGGGAGTCTTCGGCGCCGGCAATTCGGGCTCGGCGCTGACCAAATTCGTGGCGCCGGCCATCATCGCCGCCTACGGCTGGCAGATGCTGCCCAAAGTCTACGCCGTCGCCATGCTGGCCACGGCGCTGATTTTCTGGGTTTTCTCCTACACCGACCGCTCGCACCAGCCAGAGAAAGTCACGCTGGCCGAACAGATCAAGGTGCTGAAGGACCCGCGGGTCTGGCGCTATTGCCAGTATTACTCGGTGGTGTTCGGCGGCTATGTCGGCCTGGCGCTGTGGATGACCAAATACTACGTCAGCGAATACGGCTTCGACCTGCAGCTGGCGGCGCTGCTGGCCGCCTGCTTTTCCCTGCCCGGCGGCGTGCTGCGGGCGATAGGCGGCTGGATATCCGACAAATACGGCGCCTATAAGGTCACCTGGGCCGTGATGTGGGTGTGCTGGGTCTGCTTCTTCCTGCTGTCCTACCCGCAAACCAGCATGATCATCAAGACCGTGGGCGGCGATGTGGCCGTGCATATCGGCCTCTCGCCCTGGTTCTTCACCGCGCTGATGTTCATCGTCGGGATCGCGGTGGCCATAGGCAAGGCATCCGTGTTCAAGTTCATCGGCGACGATTTCACCGACAACATCGGCGCGGTTTCCGGCGTGGTGGGCCTGGCTGGCGGCCTGGCCGGGTTCGTGCTCCCCATCATGTTCGGCGCCCTGGTCGACCTGACCGGCGTGCGTTCCAGTTCCTTCATGCTGATGTACGGCACCGTATGCGTGTCCTTGATATGGATGCATTTTTCTTTCAAACCCCAGCGCAAAGCCTTGGCGATAGAGGCCTGAGCAAAACCCGCCCCGCGCGGCAGGTCCGCGCGGGCGCCGCAATCAGGAGAAACAGATGAGCACTCATGTACTTCATCAATGGGAGCCCGAAGAAAAACACTTCTGGCTCAGCAAAGGAAAATCGGTCGCCAGGCGCAATTTGTGGATATCCATCCCGGCGCTGCTGCTGGCCTTCGCGGTCTGGATGGTATGGAGCGCCGTGGTCGTGAACTTGCCGAGCATAGGCTTCCAGTACAGCACCAACCAGCTGTTCTGGCTGACCGCCTTGCCCGGCCTGTCGGGCGCGGCGCTGCGCCTTTTCTATTCCTTCATGGTGCCCATCTTCGGCGGGCGCAAGTGGACCACGATTTCCACCGCCTCCCTGCTGATTCCCGCCATAGGCATAGGGCTGGCCGTGCAGAATCCCGAAACCAGCTATCCGACCATGCTGATCCTGGCCCTGCTGTGCGGTTTCGGAGGCGGCAATTTCGCCTCGTCCATGGCCAATATCAGCTTTTTCTACCCGAAGGCGGAAAAAGGCTATGCGCTGGGCATGAACGCCGGCCTGGGCAACCTGGGCGTATCGGTGGTCCAGTTCCTGGTGCCGCTGGTGATCACCGCCGGCATCTTCGGCGCGCTCGGCGGCGAACCGCAGGTCTGGACCCGGGGGGCCGTCACCAAGAGCCTCTGGCTGCAGAATGCCGGTTTCATCTGGGTGCCCTTCATACTGCTCACGACCGTGGCCGCCTGGTTCGGCATGAACGATATCGCCTCGGCCAAGGCGTCTTTCGCCGACCAGGCGGTGATATTCAAGCGCAAGCATAACTGGCTGATGTGCTGGCTTTATATCGGCACTTTCGGCTCCTTCATCGGCTACTCGGCCGGCTTTCCCCTGCTCATCAGGACGCAGTTTCCCGATCTGGTCGCCCTGGACTACGCCTATCTCGGCCCGCTGGTGGGCGCGCTGACCCGTGTGATCGGCGGCTGGGTTTCCGACAAGCTGGGCGGGGCGGTGGTCACTTTCTGGACCTTCATCGTCATGATCGCCGCCGTGTTCGGCGCCATCGCCTTCCTGCCGGGCGATGGCGGCGCGGGCAACTTCTGGGGCTTTTTCTGGATGTTCATGCTGCTATTCGCCGGCACCGGCGTCGGCAATGCGTCCACCTTCCGCATGATCCCGGTCATTTTCATGACCGAGAGGCTGCGCGCAGCCGCCGGCAAGGGCCCGGCCGCCGAGGCGGCGGCCATCGTCGATGCCAACAAGGAAGGCGCCGCGGTGCTGGGCTTCACGTCGGCGATCGCGGCTTTCGGCGCCTTTTTCATACCCAAGAGCTACGGCACCTCGATAGCGCTGACGGGCGGGCCCCACGCCGCGCTGTGGTGCTTTATCGGCTTCTACGTTACCTGCGTCGCCATCACCTGGTGGTTCTATTCCCGCAAGAACGCCGATATGCCTTGCTGATCGTCCTTAAGCCGTTTTAATCACCGGCGCCCGCGGTCCGGGCGCCAGTTTGGAGACACCATGAGTCACTTTCTAGACCGTTTGAAATTCTTCAGCAAGACCACGGAGACCTTTTCCAACGGACACGGCGCCGTCGTCAAAGAAGACCGTACCTGGGAAAATGCCTACCGGCAGCGCTGGCAGCACGACAAGATCGTGCGTTCCACCCACGGCGTGAACTGTACGGGGTCATGCAGTTGGAAGGTCTATGTAAAGAGCGGCCTGATCACCTGGGAAACGCAGCAGACCGATTACCCGCGCACCCGTCCCGATCTGCCCAACCACGAGCCGCGCGGCTGTCCGCGCGGCGCCAGCTATTCCTGGTACGTCTATTCGGCCCAGCGGGTGAAATACCCCATGGTGCGCGGCCGCCTCATGGACATGTGGCGCCAGGCGCGCCAGACCATGGACCCGGTCGCCGCCTGGGAATACATCAGCCAGGATCCGGTGCGCGCCAAGCAGTACAAGTCGATACGCGGGCTGGGCGGCTTCGTGCGCGCCACCTGGGATGAAGCATACGAGATCATGGCCGCCGCCAACGCCTACACGGTCAAGAAATTCGGCCCCGACCGCATCATCGGCTTCTCGCCGATTCCCGCCATGTCCATGGTCAGCTATGCCTCGGGCACCCGCTACCTGAGCCTTATCGGCGGCGTGGCGCTGAGTTTCTACGACTGGTATTGCGACCTGCCCCCCGCCAGCCCGCAAGTCTGGGGCGAACAGACCGACGTGCCGGAATCGGCCGACTGGTACAACTCCAGCTACCTGCTGGTGTGGGGCTCGAATGTGCCCATGACGCGCACGCCGGACGCGCATTTCTATACCGAAGTGCGCTACAAGGGCACCAAGACCGTGGCCGTATCCCCGGACTTCGGCGAAATGGTCAAGTTCGCCGATATCTGGCTGGCGCCCAAGCAGGGCACCGACGCGGCGCTGGCGATGGCCATGGGTCACGTGATCCTCAAGGAATACCACGCGACCGGCGCATCGGCGTACTTCCGCGAGTACGCCAAGCAATACACCGATTTCCCCATGCTGGTGCTGCTGAAGCAGAAGAACGGCGCGCTGGTGCCGGAATACTTCCTGCGCGCCTCGCATCTGGCCAACAACCTGGACGAAACCAACAATCCCGAATGGAAGACCCTGCTCATAGACGAGGCCTCGGGAGACATCTGCGCGCCGGCGGGCTCCATCGGCTTTCGCTGGGGGGAAGCCGGCAAGTGGAACCTGGAAATGAAGACCGGCACGGGGGACCGGCCCATAGATCCGCGCCTGTCGCTAATCGATAGCTGCGATGAAGTGCTGCCGGTGGGCTTCGCCTATTTCGGCGGAAAGGACGCCAGCGACATGCTGCTGCGCCATGTGCCGGTCAAGCGCGTGCAACTGGCCGACGGCGCCACCGCCCTGGTCGCCACGGTATACGACTTGACGCTGGCCAACTACGGCGTAGACCGCGGCCTGGGCGGCGGCAATGTCGCCCGGGATTTCGCCGACGATGTGCCGTACACGCCGGCCTGGCAGGAAAAGCATACCGGCGTCAAGCCGGCCGATGTGATCACCGTGGCCCGCCAGTTCGCCGATAACGCCGACAAGACCCGCGGCAAGAGCATGGTGATCGTCGGCGCCGGCCTGAACCACTGGTATCACATGGACATGACCTACCGCGGCATCATCAATATGCTGATGATGTGCGGCTGCGTCGGCCAGTCCGGCGGCGGCTGGGCGCATTATGTCGGCCAGGAAAAACTGCGGCCGCAAACCGGCTGGACGCCGCTGGCCTTCGGGCTGGACTGGAACCGCCCGATGCGCCAGATGAACGGCACCTCGTTCTTCTATGCGCACACCAGCCAGTGGCGCCACGAAAAGCTGCATGCGGCCGAAATCCTCTCGCCCTCGGCCAACGGCAGCATGGCCGACCTGGCGCTGATCGACTACAACGCCAAGTCCGAGCGCATGGGCTGGCTGCCCTCGGCGCCGCAGCTGGAAACCAACCCGCTGGACGTGACCCGCGCCGCCCGGGAAGCCGGCCAGGATGCCGCGCAGTATGCCGTCGGGCAGATCAAGGCGGGCAAGCTGAATTTTTCCTGCGACGATCCTGACAACCCGGCCAATTTCCCGCGCAATATGTTTGTCTGGCGCTCGAACATCCTGGGCAGCTCGGGCAAGGGGCACGAGTATTTCCTGAAGTACCTGCTGGGCACCCAGAATGCGGTGCTGGGCGACGAGGCGCATTGCGTCAAGCCCAGGGACGTCAAGATGCGCCCGGCGGCCGAAGGCAAGCTCGATCTGCTGGTGGTGCTCGACTTCCGCATGTCCACCACCTGCCTGTATGGCGACGTCGTGCTGCCTACCGCCACCTGGTACGAGAAGGACGACCTGAACACCTCCGACATGCATCCCTTCATCCATCCGCTGTCGGAGGCCGTGCAGCCGCTGTGGCAATCGAAGTCGGACTGGGAAATCTACAAAGGCCTGGCCAAGAAATTCTCTGAAATAGGCGGGGACTACCTGGGCGTCCAGCAGGACCTGATCCTGACGCCGCTGATGCACGACACGCCGGGGGAACTGGGCCAGCCCTTCGATCCCAAGGACTGGCGCGCCGGCGAGTGCGAGCCCGTGCCGGGCAAGACCATGCCGGCCATGACCGTCGTGGAGCGGGATTACCGCGACATCTACAAGAAATTCACATCGGTCGGGCCGCTGCTGGAAAGCATAGGCAATGGCGGCAAGGGCATAGCCTGGAAAACCGGACACGAAGTGGACGTCTTGCGCGGCGTCAACCAGGTGGTCACCGAAGAGGGCGTATCGAAAGGCCAGCCGCGCCTGGACACCGCGATCGACGCCGCGGAAATGATCCTGTCCCTGGCGCCCGAGACCAACGGCCACGTGGCCGTCAAGGCCTGGGCCGCGCTGTCCAAGATAACCGGGCGCGAACACACCCATCTGGCCCTGCCCAAGGAACACGAATCCATTCGCTTTCGCGACGTGCAGGCGCAGCCGCGCAAGATCATTTCGTCGCCCACCTGGTCGGGCCTGGAAAGCGAAGAGGTCAGCTACAACGCGTGCTATACCAACGTCCATGAGCTCATCCCGTGGCGCACCCTTACCGGGCGCCAGCAGTTCTACCAGGACCACCTGTGGATGCGCGATTTCGGCGAAGGCCTGTGCGTGTACAAGCCGGCCATCGATACCAAGACCACGGCCTCGATGCTGGGCGCCCAGCCCAATGGCAACAAGGAAATCGCCCTGAACTGGATCACGCCGCACCAGAAATGGGGCATCCATTCCACGTATTCGGACAACCTGCGCATGCTGACCCTGTCGCGCGGCGGCCCGCACGTGTGGCTCTCGGAAACCGACGCGAAGTCGGCCGGGATCGTCGACAACGACTGGCTCGAAGTCTTCAATGTCAACGGCACGCTGGCGGTTCGGGCGGTGGTCAGCCAGCGCGTGCCCGAAGGCATGATTCTGATGTACCACGCCCAGGAGAAAATCATCAACATGCCCGGCGCCGAGATCTCCGGCAAGCGCGGCGGCATCCACAACTCGGTGACCCGCACAGTCCTCAAGCCGACCCACATGATAGGCGGCTATGCGCAGCTGTCGTATGGCTTCAATTACTACGGCACCGTCGGCTCCAATCGCGACGAATTCGTGCTGGTGCGCAAAATGAAGAATGTGGAATGGCTGGAAGGCCCGTTGAAAGTCGAGGCATAAGGAGAAGAAATGAAAATCAGGGCGCAAATCGGCATGGTGCTGAACCTGGACAAGTGCATCGGCTGCCACACATGTTCAGTCACCTGTAAAAATGTGTGGACCAGCCGCGACGGCGTGGAATATGCTTGGTTCAACAATGTAGAGACCAAGCCGGGCATAGGCTATCCGAAAGAATGGGAAAACCAGGATAAATGGAATGGCGGCTGGCGCCGCAACGCCGCCGGCAAGATAGAACCGCGCCAGGGCGGCCGCCTGAAGATTCTTGCCAATATCTTCGCCAACCCGAATCTGCCGCAGATCGACGAGTACTACGAGCCCTTCACCTACGACTATGAGCGGCTGCAGAATGCGCCGCTGTCGGAAACGCCGCCCACGGCGCGTCCGATCTCGGTCATCACGGGCAAGGTCATGGACAAGATCATCTGGGGTCCCAACTGGGAGGACGACCTCGGCGGCGAATTCGCCGCGCGCAGCAAGGACAAACTGTTCGACAACATGCAGAAGGAAATGTACGGCACGTTCGAGAACACCTTCATGATGTATCTTCCGCGCCTGTGCGAGCATTGCCTGAATCCGGCCTGCGTCGCGTCCTGCCCCTCGGGCTCGGTCTACAAGCGCGCCGACGACGGTATCGTGCTGATAGACCAGGACAAATGCCGCGGCTGGCGCATGTGCATTTCAGGCTGCCCCTACAAGAAGATCTACTACAACTGGTCTTCCGGCAAGGCGGAAAAATGCACCTTCTGCTATCCGCGCATCGAAGCCGGCCAGCCCACGGTGTGCTCGGAAACCTGCGTGGGACGCATCCGCTACCTCGGCGTCCTGCTGTACGACGCCGACAAAATCGAGGCGGCGGCATCGGTGGCCGACGTGCAGGACCTCTACGAAGCGCAGCTCGATGTATTCCTGGACCCGCACGCTCCCGAAGTGATCGAGGAGGCCCGCCGCCAGGGCATACCCGATTCCTGGCTGGAAGCGGCCCGCAAGTCGCCCGTGTACAAAATGGCGAAGGAATGGAAAATCGCTTTTCCGCTGCATCCGGAATACCGCACCTTGCCCATGGTCTGGTATATCCCGCCGCTGTCGCCCATCCAGGCGGCGGCCGAATCCGGGAAATTGGGCCTGAACGGCATCATCCCGGACACCCGCAGCTTGCGCATACCCGTGCGCTACCTGGCCAACCTGCTGACGGCCGGCAAGGAAGCGCCGGTCGTCACCGCGCTGGACCGCATGCTGGCGATGCGGGCCTATATGCGCAGCAAGATCGTCGACAAGGTGGAAAACCTGGCGGTGCTGCAGCAGGTCGGCCTGAGCGTGGCCGAGGTCGACGATATGTACCGCATCCTGGCGCTCGCCAACTACGAGGACCGCTTCGTCATTCCCAGCAGCCACAAGGAAATGGTCGAAGACAGCTTCAACGAGAAGGGCTCCTGCGGCTTCACTTTCGGCAATGGCTGCTCGGACGGCGTCAGCGAGCCATCGCTGTTCGGCAAGAAAAAGCATGGCTCGGAGATCTTCGTGTCCATGCCCAAGTCCCGCAAGAAACGCACAGAAGAGCTGGTCTAGACTAGGAAACCTCATGCAACACTTCCATATATTATCCACGCTGCTGCTTTATCCCGAGCCGGAATTGCTCGACAGCCTGCCTGAACTCGAAGCCGAGCTGCTGAACTCCCCGCAGCTGTACGCGCCGCTGCGGCCCTTGCTGGACGCCCTGGCGCATGGCGAGCTGATCGCATTGCAGGAGCGCTATGTCTCCACCTTCGATCGCAACCCCTCGCATTCGCTGCATCTGTTCGAGCATATCCACGGCGAATCGCGCGACCGCGGGCAGGCCATGGTGGACCTGATGCAGGAATACAGGAAACACGGCCTGGAAATGACGGGCACCGATTTGCCCGATTTCGTGCCCCTGTTCCTGGAATTCCTGGCGCAGGTGGAGCCCGCGCAGGCGCAGCGGCTGCTGGCCGATGCCGTGCACGTGCTGGCCCACATAGGGCGCAAGCTGGCCGCCAACGGCAGCCCCTATTCGGGAGTTTTCGATGTGCTGCAGCAACTGAGCCCGGTCGCCGCCGAAGAGCTGGCCGAGCCGCCGGTGCGCGACATGGATGAGGCGCTGGAAACCTTCGGCCCCGGCGCCGATGGCGTCGAGCCCTTGCTGGCGGTGCGCGTCCCCGCCGTGCAAACCGTCAAGTTCTACCCCAAAGGATAGGAGTGCGCATCATGGAATATCTACACCAATTCGTCTTCGGCATCTACCCCTATATTGCGCTGGCCGTCTTCCTGCTGGGCAGCCTGGTGCGCTTCGACCGTGAACAGTACACCTGGAAATCCGACTCCAGCCAGGTCCTGTACGCCGGCAGCCTGCGTACCGGCAATATCCTGTTCCACGTCGGCATCCTGGGCCTGTTCTTCGGCCACATGGCCGGCCTGCTGACGCCTGTATGGTTCTGGGACGCCCTGGGCGTGGAGCATAGCGTCAAGCAGCTGGTGGCGATGGTGGCCGGCGGCATCATGGGCGGGCTGTGCCTGGTCGGCCTGCTGATCCTGCTGGTGCGCCGCTTCTCCAATCCGCGCATCCGGGCCGTCACCACGCTCAAGGACAAGGTAGTCGTGCTGTGGATACTGGCCACGCTGCTGCTGGGCTTGTCGTCCATCTTTGTTTCCGCCGGCCATATGGACGGGCACATGATGGTGCTGTTGATGACCTGGGCCCAGCATATCGTCACCCTGCGCGGCGACGCGGCTTCCTTCATCGTCGATGCGCCCCTGGTATTCAAGCTGCACCTGTTCATGGGCATGTCCCTGTTCGTGATCTTTCCCTTCACGCGCCTGGTGCATGTCTGGAGCGGCTTCGGCGCCGTCACCTATCTGGGCCGCGCTTTCCAACTGGTGCGCCCGCGCTGAGCCTGGCGTACAGGAGATCATCATGAGCATTTCAGTCAACGGCGTCGAAATCACCGACTCGGCCATCGAACGCGAGCTGCCGCGCCACCGGCAGGCCAAGCACCCGATCAAGCAGGCGCTCGACGAGCTGGTCCTGCGCACCTTGCTGCTGCAGGAGGCCGAACGCCTGGGCATCGCCGCCGAGAGCGACGATGCGCGGATCGAAGCCCTGCTGGCGCGCGAGCTGCGGGTGCCCCAGCCCGACGAGTCGGCCTGCCTGACCTTCTACCGCAACCAGCCGGCCCTGTTCACCCAGGGGGAACTGGTCGAAGCGCGCCATATCCTGTTCCAGGTCACGCCGTCCGTCCCCCTGGACCTGCTGCGCGAGACCGGCGAGGCCATACTAGCGGAGCTGCGCGCCCGTCCCGAGCGCTTCGGGGAACTGGCCCACAAGTACTCCAACTGCCCATCCGGCCGGGATGGCGGCAAGCTGGGGCCCCTGGTGCGCGGCCAGACCGTCCCCGAATTCGAGGATTTCGTGTTCCGCCTGGCCGAAGGCGAAATGGGCAAGGGCCTGCTGGAGACCCGTTTCGGCCTGCATATCGTGCAAGCGACGCGCCGCGTCGAGGGCACGCTGCTGCCTTTTGATCTGGTGCGCGCGCAGATCTCCGACCGGCTGGGCACGCAGTCGTGGCAGCGCGCCGTGCACCAGTACCTGAAGATCCTGGTCGGCCGGGCCGACCTGCAGGGAGTCACGCTGGAAGCAGCGGATACGCCGCTGGTGCAATAGGCCGGCGCCTCATCGAAGGCAATATTGAAGGCGGCAGGCCATGAATGACATTGAAAAACTGGTTTGCGGCTATCACCGCTTCCAGCAGCAGTATTTTTGCGACCATCACACGCTGTTCGACAGCCTGCGCGAGTCCCAGAGCCCGACCACGCTGGTGATAGGCTGCTGCGATTCGCGCGTCGACCCCATGCTGCTGACGGGCAGCAAGCCGGGCGAGCTGTTCGTGGTGCGCAATATCGCCAATCTGGTGCCTCCCTGCACCGACGACGCCTCGCCGGGCGTCAGTTCCGCCATAGAGTTCGCCGTCTGCATCCTCGAGGTCAAGCGCATCATCGTGCTGGGGCACGCGCGCTGCGGCGGCATCCGGGCATTGCTGGCTCCGCCGGAAATCGCGGCCGAGACCAGCTTCGTCGAACGCTGGATGCGCATTGCCAAGCCGGTGCGCGACAAGGTGCTGCGCGAAATGGCGCATGCCTCCTCCGAGGCCAGGCACAAGGCCTGCGAAATGGCGAGCATTCTGCATTCCCTCGACAATCTGCTGACCTATCCCTGGCTCAAGCAGCGGGTGCAGGAAGGGCGCTTGATACTGCATGGCTGGTATTTCGATATTGGAAGCGGCGCGTTATTGGCGTATTCTTCCAGACAACAGGAATTCCTGCCTTTGGTCTGTCCGCCGGACGCGCCGGCGAAAGTCCGCGCCCAGGCGCCTGTCGGCGAGGAATCCTGAACGGGTATACACCTGCTGAAAATGGCGTAAGCTGCTATACATGATTCTTCCTACCTTCCTGCATGCGTGGCGGCAACTTTCCACCAAGATCGTCAGCTTGTTGCTGGGGTTTCTGGCGCTGGCCCTGATGACCATAGGCGTCACGCTGTTCCTGTCCTGGCAACTGGAGGGCAGTTCGGCCGCCATCAATGAAACGGGCAGCCTGCGCATGCAGAGCTACCGCCTGTCCATGGCCCTGGCCAACTGGGTGGACACCGCGCCGGCCCAGGAGGAAGCCCGCATACGCGTGGACAGGGAGCTGCGCGCGGTGGAAGCCAAGTTTGCCCTGATCAAGAAGGGCGACCCGCAGCGCCCCTTGTTCCTGCCGCCGGAAGCCGAAATTCATGACAAATTCGAGGAAGTGTCGCGGCAATGGCATCAAGGGCTGCTGCCGCTGGTCAATACGATGCTGGGACAGCAGGGCGCCCTGCGGCGCGCCAGCTGGGAGCAGTACCACCCGCAGGTGGATGGCTACGTGGCGCAGGTGGATGATCTCGTCAACCTGATAGAAAAAGACAGCGAAAAACGCACGGTCTGGCTGCGCTCCTCGCAATTGGTGCTGGTGGCATTCGCGCTCGTCGGCACCGTCGTCGTCATCTACCTGATGTTCCTGCTGATCATCCAGCCGGTCACGCGCCTGCACGAGGGCATGCGGCGCATGACGCAAAAGGATTTCAGCGTGCGCCTGCCGGTCGAGAGCCGGGACGAGTTCGGGCGCATGAGCGAAGGCTTCAATCTCATGGCCGACCGCCTCGAGGGTTTGTACAACAGCCTGGAAAGCCGCGTCCAGCAGAAGACCGCGGCGCTGGCCGACCAGAACCGGGAGCTGGCGCTGCTCTACGATATCGCCGCCTTTCTGCAAGTGCCGCGCCCCGTGGAGGCCATTTGCGAGGGCTTCCTGGACCGCATCTGCCAGTTTTTCCGGGCCGACGGCGGCCTGGTGCGCGTGCTGGAGCCGCTGCGCGGCAACCTGCACATGGTGGTGCACAAAGGGATTTCCGACGCCATGGTGGAAGCCGGCCACAATCTGAAGCTGGGCTCCTGCCTGTGTGGCCGCGCCGCCCTGCAAGGCACGTCGGCGGTGCACAATCTGCGCGCCATGGACGCGATCCCGCCCCTGCTTTGCCAGCGCGAAGGCTTTTGCACCGTATCCCTGTTTCCCATCTACGCCCGCGACCAGCAGCTCGGCTTTTTCAATTTGCATTTCCGCCAGGCGAGAAGCTTCAGCAGGCATGAGGGGGACTTGCTGGCCACCCTCGGGCAGTTGCTAGGCGTGGCCATAGAAAACCTGCGCCTGGCCGCGCGCGAGCGCGAAATGGCCATCTCCGAGGAACGCAATATGGTGGCCCAGGGGCTGCACGACAGTATCGCCCAGGGGCTGACCTTCCTGAACATCCAGGTACAGCTGCTGGAGGATTCCCTGCACAAGGGGAATTTCGAGGAAGCGGTCCAGATCGTGCCGGCGCTGCAGGCCGGCGTAAAGGAAAGCTACGAGGACGTGCGCGAATTGTTGTTGAATTTCCGCAGCCGCCTGGTGGAGGGGGACCTGGTGCGCTCCCTGGAGGCCACGGTCGGCAAGTTCCGCGACCTGACGGGCATCACCACGGAGTTCCTGGCCGATGTCGATGGCGCGCCGTTTCCCAGCGAGCAGCAGCTGCAGATCCTGTTCATCGTGCAGGAGGCGCTGTCCAATATACGCAAGCACGCCATGGCCAACCACGTCGCCATCAGCCTGGCCGACCGCCAGGATTTTTCCTTGACCATCCACGACAATGGCATAGGCTTCGATGTCGAAACCGTCAAGCAGAAGGGCGCCAGCCATGTGGGCCTCGATATCATGCGCGAGCGGGCCCAGCGCCTGCACGCGCGATTCGATATCGCTTCCAGGCCGGGCGCGGGCACCACCGTGGTGCTGCACCTGCCCAGCAACAGGCGCCTGGCGGCGTGATTTTCCGGAAACCAGGAAACCCCATGGATAAACCGACTTCCCCGATCAGCGTGCTGCTGGTCGATGACCACAAGCTGTTTCGCAGCGGCATCCGCTCCCTGCTGCAGCGCCATGCCGATTTCGTCGTGGTCGGCGAGGCGGCCGAAGGGCTGGAAGGGGTCAAGCGGGCCCGCCAGCTGCTGCCCGACGTGATCCTCCTGGACTTGAACATGCCGGGCATTTCGGGGCTGGAGACGCTGCAGCTGATACTGCAGGAATGCCCGGCCGCCGCAGTGATCATGCTGACGGTATCGGAGGACGCCGAGGACCTGACGGCCGCCCTGCAGGCCGGCGCGCGCGGTTATCTCGTCAAGAATATCGATGCCGACTTCCTGGTGCGCGCGATCCGGCGGGCCGCGGCGGGAGAACCCGTCATCGCCGAAACAATGACGGCCAAGCTGGTGGCGCAATTGCGCGGCGAAGGCGCCGCGCCGCCCGCCGCGGCGCCGGCCGGGCTGGACAAGCTCACCCCGCGCGAGAAAGACACGCTTGCCTGCCTGGCGCGCGGCGAAAGCAACAAGATGATCGCCCGCTCACTGGATGTCTCCGAAAGCACGGTGAAAATCCATGTGCAGAGCATACTGAAGAAACTGGAACTCTCCAGCCGCGTACAGGCCGCCATATTCGCCGTGGAGCACGGCGTGGTGCCGGGAAAGGGCGAGACCCGCGCTTAACTTCCCGGGCTGCCGGTAATGGGCAGCACGATGCCGGTGATGTAGCTCGAGCATGCCGCCGAGGCCAGGAACACATAGGCCGGCGATATCTCCTCGGGCTGGGCCGGCCGCCCCAGCGCCGTCTTGCTGCCGAACGACTTGACCTTCTCGGCCGGCTGGTCCGCCGGATTCAGCGGCGTCCATACCGGCCCCGGCGCCACGGCGTTGACGCGTATGCCTTTGTCGGCCAGATTGGCCGCCAGCGACATGGTGAACGCATGGATGGCGCCCTTGGTGGCCGAATAGTCCAGCAGTTTGGCGCTGCCCTGCAAGCCGGTCACCGAGCCGGTGTTGACTATGGCCGCGCCTTCCTTCAAGTGGGGCAGGGCTGCGCGCGCCATATGGAAATAGCCATATATATTGGTTCGCAGCGTTTCATCCAGGCGCTCTTCGGTAATGTCGAGCAGGGATTCGGCGTGTTCCTGGAAGGCGGCGTTGTTGACCAGGATATCGAGCTTGCCGAAGGCCTGCACCGTTTGCTCGACCGCAGCCCGGCAGAAGCCGGGGTCTTTCACGTCGCCGGCGATCAATATGCAGCGCCGGCCTTCCGCCTCGATATGCCGGCAGGTTTCCTGCGCGTCGCTGTGTTCATTCAGATAAACCACGGCAACGTCCGCTCCTTCCCGGGCGAAGAGCACGCCGACGGCGCGGCCTATGCCCGAATCGCCCCCGGTGATGATGGCCGACAATCCTTCCAGCTTGCCGCTGCCTTTGTAGGCGGGCGCCTCGAACTGCGGCGCCAGTTCCAGGTCTTCTTCCAGGCCGGGCTTTTCCAGGTGCTGGGCGGGCATCGGCGGCTCGGGATGCGCGCGCGCGCCGGTCTGCGCTGCCTTGCCCGGCGCCGCGCCCTGGCCTGGCTTCTTTTCCTCGTCGCGCCTATCCTGTTCTTGCTGAATAGTGCGCTGCTTTTGCGCGGTGCCGCTGGCGTCCGTGCTGGGATGGTCTTTTTCCGGGGTCATGGATGGCTTCCTTTTCAGAGAGTTCCGCGGCGCTGGGCCGCTGGGCGCAAGGCGCATGCAGCACATCGTGTGCCCGGCGAGCCGGCTCGCCGCCGCGGTCCGGCCCCGGAAATGATATGTTTCCAAAGGCGCCGCCCTCGCGGGCGCGCCGCCTGATAGAATTTCCAGCATGCCCAGCCGCGATGAGGAAATGCTAGTCGATCGCCTGCGCCTGGCGGCCTTGCCGCTCAAGGCGCCGGGGGATCTCGATCCCCTGATCGGGGCTATTGGCGAGGCGCGCTACATACTGCTGGGCGAGGCGTCGCATGGGACGCACGAGTTCTATACGTGGCGCGCCGAAATCACCAAGCGCCTGATTGTCGAAAAACAGTGCTCATTCATCGCCGTCGAAGGCGATTGGCCGGACTGTTATCGGCTGAACCGCTATGTGAAGGATATGCCCGATTCGGGCGACAGCGCCGAGCAGGTCCTGCACGCTTTCGACCGTTGGCCGACCTGGATGTGGGCCAATCGCGAAGTCGCCGCGCTGGCCGAATGGCTGCGCGAGCACAACCGGGGGCTGCCGGCCGCGGCGCGGGTAGGGTTCTACGGCCTCGATGTGTATTCCTTGTGGGACTCGATGGCGGCCGTGGTGGAATACCTGGAAGGCGTCGACCCGGCGTTCGCCCGCGAGGCGCGCGCTGCCTACCTCTGCTTCGAGCCTTATGGCGAAGACGTCCAGGCCTATGCGCGGGCGACGGCGCTGGTGCCCGCCTCGTGCGAGGACGAGGCGGTGGCCGTGCTGCAGGCCCTGCGGGCCAGGGCGCCGGCGTATTGCAAAGACGGCCGCGAGGCCTACTACAACGCCGAGCAGAATGCGCTGATCGCCACGGGGGCCGAGCGCTATTACCGGGCGATGGTGCGCGGCGGGTCGATGTCATGGAATGTGCGGGACCGCCATATGGTGGATACGCTGGAGAGGCTGATGAGCCATCATGGGCCCCGGGCCAGGGCCATCGTATGGGAGCACAATACCCACGTGGGCGACGCCCGCTATACGGACATGGCGGCGCACGGCATGGTGAATGTCGGGCAATTGCTGCGTGAAAGCCATCGCCAGGCCGGCGAGGTGTTCCTGGCGGGGTTCGGCACCCATGGCGGCACGGTGCTGGCCGGCTCCCATTGGGGGGCGCCCATGCAGAAAATGCGCATGCCGGATGCGCGGGCGGGCAGCCTGGAGGATCTTCTGCACCGGGCGGGCATCCCGGCGTCCGGGACAGCCAGCGCCGCGGCGGGCGGCGGCGACATGCTGCTGGTGTTCGAACCGCGGGCCGACGGCGGGATAGCGGGCTTGGACCGCGCCATCGACCACCGCGCCATAGGCGTCGTCTACAACCCCGGCGCGGAGCGGTGGGGCAACTATGTCCCCACCCAGCTCGCCCGGCGCTATGACGCCTTCCTGTTCGTGGACCGCACGCGCGCGCTGCATGCGCTGCACATGCCCTTGCAGGGCGGCCCCGATCTGCCGGAAACCTATCCCAGCGGCATGTAGCTTATTTCTTTTCCCCAGAACGGTTGTCGACGGGCGCGCCGCCGCAGCAAGGGCGGCCGCGCCAGGTTTTACGCGGGAGGGCATGGAACTTGCTGTCGTCGGATCCCGGCAGGCATGCCGCCACGCGCGGCGTGCCGCCTGTTCAGATGAGGAGCCTTTCAGCCATGCATACCGTACTCGAAGACAAGCTGCGCGCCCACGTGCCGGCGGAACCGCCCGACATGCCGCCGTCCGTGCCGCCGGACAGGCCCCCCGAAACCGATCCGCCGAAGCCGGACGATGTGCCGCCGCCGCATGAGCCGAATGACGTGCCGCCTACGCCCAATCCCGACGATCTGCCGCCCCCGGGTGAACCGGAGCCCGGCATCGACCTGCCCCCGCGGGAATTCCCGCCCGAGCCGGAAAGGTTTTCCTAATTGGCCGGTTCCATGTAAAGACTGGGCGGCGTGGCTTGCCACGGCGCGTCGCCGGACGCGCGCGTGATGAAATCCAGGCCGCTCAGCAGGAACAGCAGGCTCAGGGTGATCGCGCCAAAGATGGCGACCAGGCGTATCACCGGCGCCGCCTCGCGCAAGTGCATGAAGAATGCGATGACCAGCCCCGCCTTGGCGAGGGCGGCGAGCGCGTTGACGAGCGTATTGCCCGCTCCCAAGGGGACGTAGGAACACGCCACCGTGACGCCCAGCAATAGCAGCAGGGCTATCCAGACCTTGAGCGCCCGCGCGACAGGCTTGCCGGGTTTCGTCATGGAGCGCGTCCTATCAGGTACAGCGCGGGGAACAGGAATATCCAGATGATATCCACGAAATGCCAGTACAGGCCGGTGGCGTCCAGGCGGCGCATGGCCGCGCAGCCGGGGACGCGCGAATAATGCAGCCGCGCGGCCAGCACCAGCGCGATGCCTATGGCCAGATGCAGCGCGTGCAGCAGGGTGCTGGCGAAATAAATGAAATAGAACAGCTCGGCGCCTTGCTGATCCGTGCCATGGGCCAGGTGGAAGCCCGGCCCCGGTATCAGATGCTCATGGCTGTCCTGGAGATATTCATTGCCTTTCAAGAACAGGAAGCAAAGCGCCAGCAGGACGGTAATATCGAAAGCCCGGCATGCCGCTTTGCGCGCGCCGGTCCTGGCGAATTCCAGGCCCAGGGCGATGCTCAGGCTGCTGGTCAGCAGGATGGCCGTATTGATGCTGCCCGACACGATGTCCGTGCTGCGCCCCGCCTGGGCGAAGGCGTCCGGCATTTCATAGCGTCCGACCGCATAGGCGAAGAATATCGGTCCGAAGAACATGATTTCGGAAGCCAGGAAGATCCACATTCCCAGCCGGCTGCGCTGGTCCTGTTCGATGCGCGCCGCGTCAGAGCTCATGGCGGCGCCTGCCGGGGATCGTGTTGCGGGTCATAATCATAGGGGTCGTTGCCGCCGTCGGGTTCGGCATCGAAATTGTGTGTCGGCGGCGGCGACCGGGTCTGCCATTCCAGGCCGCCGCCCAGCCAGGGGTTGCGGCCCGCCCGCTGGCCGCGCCAGCACGACCATGCCAGATAGCATAGCGGCAGGAAGTAGCCCACGGCCAGGATGCCGGCACCGGCCGACGACAGCACATTCAATACCTGGAATTCGGGCGGATAGCTGTGATAGCGCCGGGGCATGCCTTGATAGCCCAGCAGGTACTGCGGGAAGAACGTCAGGTTGAAGCCGCAGAAAATGACGATCGCCGCCACCCGCGCCCAGGACTCCGGATACAGGCGGCCGGTGATCTTCGGCCACCAGAAGTGCAGCGCGCCCAGATAAGCCATCACCGCGCCGCCCACCATGATGTAATGAAAATGCGCCACCACAAAATAGGTGTCGGTGACATGCACGTCGATCGCCAGCGAGGCCAGGAACAGGCCGGTGAGGCCGCCCTGAAGAAACAGGATGACGAAGCCGAGCGCGTACAGCATGGGCGCGGTGAACGATATCGAGCCCTTGTACAGGGTGGCCGCCCAGTTGAAGACCTTGATCGCCGAGGGCACGGCGACCAGAAAGCTCAACACCGAGAACACCATGCTGGCATAGACCGACTGCCCGCTGACAAACATATGGTGGCCCCACACCAGGAAGCTGATGATGGCGATGCCGATGATGGCATAGGCCATGTAGCGGTAGCCGAACACGCGCTTGCGCGCAAAGCAGGGAATGATTTCGCTGGCCACTCCCATGGCCGGCAGTATCATGATGTAGACCGCCGGGTGGGAGTAGAACCAGAACAAGTGCTGGAACAGCAGGGGGTCCCCGCCCAGGGCCGGGTTGAACAGGCCGACATGCGCCAGCCTCTCGAACGCCAGCAGGACCAGGGTGATCGCCAGCACCGGCGTGGCCAGCACCAGGATGACGCTGGTCGCGTAGATCGCCCACACGAACAGGGGCATGCGGAACCAGCCCATGCCCGGCGCGCGCAAGGTATGCACGGTGACGATGAAGTTGAGCCCCGTCAGGATGGACGAGAAGCCGACGACCAGCACCCCGGCCAGGGTCAGTATCACGTTCGTGTTGGAGAACAGGGTGGAATAAGGAGTATAGAAGGTCCAGCCCGTATCGACGCCGCCAAGAATGAGGGTCAGCACGATGAACAGGCCGCCGCCCGCGTACAGGTACCAGCTCAGCAGATTGAGCCGGGGAAATGCCAGGTCGCGCGTTCCTATCATCAGCGGCAGCAGGAAATTGCCAAACACCGAAGGAATCGATGGAATCAGGAACATCCAGACCATGATGACGCCGTGCGCCGTGAACAGGCGGTTATAGGTGTCGGCGCCGACGATGTCCGCTTGCGGCGTCAGCAGCTCCAGCCGCATCAGCGCGGCGGCCACCGCGCCGATGAAGAAGAACATCGTGATGGATACGGCGTAGAGTATTGCTATGCGCTTGTGGTCGTGGCTGCGCAGCCACGATGCGAGGGTGTATCCATCCTGCAGATAGCTGGGCGATAAGGCGGTCATGGTTGCTGTTTTTCCGTGTGAGGGTCGCCGCTGGCGCGGATATATTCGATGATGGCCATGATGTCTTCCTCGCTCAGCTGGCCCTTGAAAGAAGGCATGATGGGCGCATAGCCGGCCACCATCTGCTTCTGCGGCTCGACGATGGAATCGTGCACATAGGTTTCATCGGCCACCAGGATGCTGCCGTCTTCCAGATGAACGCTGCGCCCCAGCAGGCCGGCGAGCAGGGGCGCATGCACGGTCGAGCCGGTGCTGTGGCAGCCCGCGCAGCCGTGTTCGCGGAACAGCGTGAAGCCGCGCTGCGCCATGCCGGGCTGGCTGGTCCCTTCTTCCAGCCAGCGGGCATAGTCTTGCGGCTGCATCACCATGACGCGGCCTATCATGGAGGCATGATCGGTGCCGCAATATTCGGCGCACAAAAGATGGTAGACACCTTCTTTATTGGCCTTGAACCAGAGGATGCTGTAGCGGCCCGGCACCACATCCTGCTTCTGGCGAAACGCCGGCACGAAAAAACTGTGTATCACATCCTGCGAGGCCATCACCAGCTTGACCGGGGTGTCGATCGGGACATGCAATTCATTGATTTCGCGCCGCCCATTGCCGTGCTCTATCTTCCACATCCACTGCCTGCCGACCACGAAAACCGGCGTCGCGTCGGCGGGAGGGCGGTACATTTCCGCGTAATATTTTGCCGCCCAGGCGAAGAGGCCTAGAAAGACCAGCAAAGGGGCGATAGTCCATGCCGCCTCCAGACCGCCGCCATGGCTGGGCGCATTGCTGCGGTCGGCGGGAGAATTCCTGCGGTAGCGGAAACAGAACCAGATGATCACGCCCAGGAAAATGCCCGCTATCAAGGTCGAAAAGCCGACCAGGGCCAGGTAGAGGATATCGCTGCGTCCGGCGGCTTCGGATGCGCTGGGTCCCAGCAGGGTGAAGTTGTCGCTCATCGGCGCCTCCGCGCCCGGCGCGACAACAGCCAGACCCAGCCCGCCAGCGCCAGCATTGTCGCCGCGCCGATGATGCGCAGCAAGGCCATTACGGCAATGTTGTAGCGCCCCTCGAGCGGATCGTAATGGCTGCATAGCAATACCAGCCGCTCTGACAGGCTGCCGATGCGATAGCGCGAGGCTTCGATCAAGGCCAGCCGTATATCGCGCGCGTCGAAGCGCAGGCCGGGAAAATAGCGCGACACCAGGCCATCGGGCGTGGCGACGACAAAGCCGGCCGGATGCGTGTATTGATCGCTGGCCGGGTCATACGAGTAATCGAAACCGGCTTGCCGCGCGACGCCGGCGATGGCCGCGGGGCCGCCGGTCAGCAAATGCAGGCTGCGCGCCTGCGTCCCGTCGTCCGCGGCCAGGTAGGCGGCGCGCTTGCGCAGCGCGGCGGCGGGGGTTTCGCGCGGGTCTATGCTGATGGCCACGATGGCGTAGGGCAAGTCCAGCAACTGGGCCATTTGCAGCACGCCGTCCATGACGGTCGAGCACAGCCGCGGGCAATGGTAATAGCCCAGCACCAGAATGACGGGGCGCCCCTGGAAGAAATCGCCCAGGCGCCGCGGCGCGCCGTTTTCATCGCGAAAGCTGGCCTGCAGCGGCAGCTGGGCGCCCAGCTTTTGGGTGTATCCGGCCGCGGGCCAGGCCAGGGCGGGCCAGCAGCAACACGCCAGCAATAGCAGGCGCAGTTTCTTCATGGCGGCTCCTGCCGGCCGGCCGGCCCCGTCTTGGCCGTCATGGCTTGCATGGCGGCCTGCAATGGAATGCGGGCCAGCCCTTTTTCCTTGTCTATCCATGCATAGCCGTGTATCAGCCGGTCTTTTTCGGCCAGATAGGCGGCCAGCGAGATCTGCGGGGCGGCTTCGAGACCGGGCGGCGGGCCCAGCGCCGCGGCCGGGGCGGGCTGGTCGTCAACGGCTTGCAATCGCCATCTGTGGACCAGGCCCGCCGCGACGGCGATGACGATGGCGAGCACGCCGAACAGCAGCGCTATCAGCCTCAAAGCGCCCTTGAGCTGGGCAGGCTTGATGTCAGCTTCCGGCATGGCCCGCTCCTTGCCTGCCGATATCCGGCAAGGCTGGCCCGCACGGCCGCTGAACACCGGCGGCGCCGGCCCACAGCAGGGCCGCCATCCCCACGAGCGTCAGGGGGCACATCCAGACGATGTTCGGGTCCAGGGCGCTTATGGACGGCAGCACCAGCCATGCCGATTCCATGGCCCCCATGAGGCATAGCCACCCCGCCAGGGCTTTGAGACACTTGGCGTTTTCCTTGAATGCGCGGAACAGCAGCAGCAACAGGGGCAGGGAGAAATCGGCCACGATCAGCGCCAGGCCCAGCCATTGCCAGGGCGGCGCCATGCGGGGCAGATACCAGGCGATCTCATGCGGCAGGTTTCCGGCCCAGATGATCTGGAACTGGACAAAGGCCAGATAGCCCCACATCAGCACATACATCAGCAGCAGGTTGCCCAGGTCGCGCCGTTGCCCCGGCGTAGCCTGGCGGGCGCCGCGGAAGACGGCCAGGGCGAAGGCCGCCTTCATCTGCATGGCGATGGCCAGCAGGCCGAAGCCGCTCGAATACCAGCCGGGCATCAGCGCCATGACCAGGTCGACCGCCGCCAGGCTGACGCTGTAGCCCAGGGCCAGCATGCCGAAGGCGCTATATCCCTTGCCTGGACCGCCGGCATCGCCGCGGCCTGGTCTGCGCCGGGAAAGCCAGATCAGCGCATTCCAGAGCGCGACATAGGCCAGCAGGCGCCCCGTCACGAAACCCGGCTCCAGCCACAGCGTCTTGAAGGCCGGGCGGCTCAGGCCTTGCGCCCAGTCGCGGCTGGCCCATGGATACATGGAATGGATCGCCAGGAACAGTGGCAGCATCAGCAGGGACAGCGCGGCGATGGCGCCGGCCGCGCGCCGCAGGGGCTGGCGCAGCGGGTCTATCCACGATCCTCCGGTCAAGGCGTGCAGCCACAGATTGGCCTGCGCGCCCAGCACCACGCCCGCGCAGGCCCACCAGCCGACCAGCCAGGCGGCGAAGAAGGCCGTGCTGTCGATCAAACCTCCTGCGGCGCAGCCCGCCAGCGCCAGCGCGCCCGTCACGGCGGCGGCCAGTCGCAGGCGCGGCTGCTCGAGCGCCGTCATGGCGCGGCCCCGCCATCGGTTTTTTCCAGCGCCTGTCTTGCGCCGCGTTGCACGTCCGGCGGCAAATCGGACAAATAGGCATGCTGGCTGAGCTGAAGCGCGCGGACAAAGGCGACGATGGCCCATCGGTCGGTGGCGCGGATACGGTCGCCATAGGGCGCCATGACGCCGTAGCCGGCGCCGATGACTTCGAAAATATGCCTGTCGGACGCCTGGCGCAGGCGATCGGTGTGGAAGGAGGGCGGGGCGGGAAAGCCGCGGCGCACCACCCGGCCGTCGCCATCGCCGGCCGGGCTGTGGCATGGCAGGCAATAGATGGAATAGCGCTCCTGGCCGCGCAGCAGCAATTGCGCGGTGACGGGATAGGGCTGGCTTGCCGCGGCGGCGGCGCGGGCATCCGCGGCTACCGCGTCTTGCCCATGGCGGCCGCTGCTGGTGCCGGCCAGCGCGCCGCGCGAGTTGGGCACGGTCCCCGCCGGCGGCGTGCGCGACGAGGCGCCATCGGCAAACAGCGGATTGGCGCTATAAGCCTTGTCGCGCGGCTGGTCGTACATATTCTTGAGGCTGCGTTCGCAGCCGGCGAGCAGCAGCGGCGCCAATAGCGGCATCAATAGCGCGGCAAGCAGCGGCAAGCGTCGTGTCATGCGGCGTTTCATGCGGCCACCTCGACGACGGCGACGGGCCCATGGCGGCGCAACAGTTCTTGCGCCTGGGTGCTGTCGAAATCATCATCGACCGCGCGCAGGCACAGGAAAAAGCGGTCGCGGCTGGCGAGATCAAAGCCCTCCGCGGCAAATACCGGATGGTTCAGCCTGGGCAGGCCATTGGCGGCCAGCATGCCGGCGACGGCGGCCACGGCCGCGAGCAGTATGGTCAATTCGAACGACACCGGCACGAACATGGGCCAGCTGTGCAGGGGCCGGCCGCCTATGTCGAGGGGAAAAGCGATCACCGCCGCATACCACTGCATGAAATATCCGCCCACCCCGCCTATTACGCCGCCGATCAGCGCGAACAGCGGCACGGCATTGCGCGGCAGGTCCAGGGCCTGCGACAGGCCTTCGACGGGATAAGGCGTATAGGCCTCCAGATTCTTCGCGCCGCCGGCGCGCAATGACTGTATGGCGGCCAGCAGTTCGTCCGGCTTGCGGAACTGCGCCATGACGCCGTAGAGCCCATGCTTCATGGCCTGGCCTCCCGCGCCGTCTCATGCACCAGGCCGCGCATTTCCGTCATGGAAATCAGCGGCAGGAAACGCACGAACATCAGGAACAGCCATATGAACATGGCGATCGAAGACAGCAGGAAAGTCCAGTCCCAGAAGGTCGGAACGAACAGCCCCCACGATGAAGGCAGGAAATCGCGATGCAGACTCTGCACGACGATCACGAAGCGTTCCAGCCACATGCCGATATTGATGAAAATGCTGATGGCGAACAGCGCGGCGACACTGCGCCTGACCCTGCCAAACCACAGCAATTGCGGCAGCGCGACATTGCACGCAATATAAGCCCAGTACAAAGGCGCATACGCGCCCATGAAGCGATCGGTGGTCATGGCTATCTCGAATTCGTCGCCGCTGTAGTAGGCCGTGAATATTTCCGAGAGATAGCCATAGGCGACGATCATGCTGCAGGCCAGGATGACCTTGGCGGCCAGCGACAGGTGCCGCAAGGTAATGAAGTCGTGCAGCCGGAAATAGCGGCGCAGCGGAATGGCCAGCGTCAGCACCATGGCGAAGCCGGAAAACAGCGCGCCGGCGACGAAATAAGGCGGAAAGATCGTCGAGTGATAGCCGGGCGTATTGCCTATGGCGAAATCCAGCGACACCACCGTATGCACGGACACCACCAGCGGCGTGGCCAGCCCGGCCAGCAGCAGATAGGCGGTTTCGTAGCGGTCCCAATGGCGCGCGTCGCCGCGCCAGCCCAGCGCGAACAGACCATAGGCGATGCGCCTGGCGCGGCGGGTGGCCTTGTCGCGCAATGAGGCCAGGTCGGGGATCAGCCCGACGTACCAGAAAAGCAGGGATACCAGCAGATAGGTGGCGATGGCGAACATATCCCATACCAGGGGGCTGCGCCATTGCGGCCAGAGCTCCATCCGGTTGGGATAGGGCAGCAGCCAATAGGCGAACCAGGGCCGTCCCAGGTGCAGGATGGGAAACAGGCCGGCGATGCCCGCGGCGAACAGCGTCATGGCCTCGGCGAAGCGATTGATGGAGGTGCGCCAGCGCTGGCGCAGCAGCAAGAGTATGGCCGAAATGAAAGTGCCCGCATGGCCTATGCCTATCCACCACACGAAATTGCTCAGCGCGAATCCCCAGGCCACCGGGATATTGACCCCGAACAGGCCGACGCCGACGGTGAACAGCCAGGCGCTGGCGCCCAGGAACACCACCACGCCGCCAAACGACACCAGCACGGCGACGCGCCATGGCCAATGTTCGCGCCATCCGGCATGCCAGCCCTGGCGGCGCTGCAGGACCAGCCCGGCTATCTTGTCGGTGACGGTGGCGTCGGTCCAGCCGGCCCCCAGCACCGGGGTGCCGGGCGATACCGCGACGCCGTCCCGGGACTCAGCCATGGTCCGCCTCCAGGTCGGCGTCCGGATCGATGATGCGCGCCAGATAAGTGGTCCGCGGACGGGTGTTCAGTTCGTGCAGCAGCGCGTAATCGCGTCCGGAGGCCTTGGCGGCGCTGACGCGGCTGTCCGGGTCATTGATGTCGCCGAAGACAATGGCCTGGGTCGGACAGACCGCCTCGCAGGCCGTGACGATCTCGCCGTCGGCTATCTGGCGGCCGGCCTTTTCCGACTCGATGCGCGCATGCGAAATGCGCTGCACGCAATAGGTGCATTTTTCCATGACGCCGCGGCGGCGGACGGTGACCTCGGGATTCTGCCGGGCGCGGCTGGACGCTTCGGCAGTGTCGGCGTATTGGTAGAAGTTGAAGCGCCGCGCTTTGTAGGGGCAATTGTTGGAGCAGAAGCGCGTGCCCACGCAGCGGTTATAGACCTGCACATTCAATCCTTCCTGATCGTGCATGGTGGCGCCCACCGGGCACACCACTTCGCATGGGGCGTTTTCGCAATGCATGCAGGCAACGGGCTGGAACAGGGTGCGCGCCGCCGCTGCGTCCTGATAGAGATCGATGCGTATCCAGTGCATTTCGCGTCCGTTGGCGACCTCCTGCTTGCCGACCACGGGAATATTGTTTTCGGCCTGGCAGGCGATGGTGCAGGCATTGCAGCCTATGCAGGAGTCGAGGTCGACCGACATGCCCCAGGCGTAGCCGGGATAGTCCCGGGGCGGATACAGGGAGGGCTGCGCGACGCGGCTCGCGGCGGGCGCATCCTTGGCGCCGACGCCGACCAGGCGCACGGTTTCGCGGCCTTCTGCTTCCATATGATTCTGGGTCCGCGCAAACGAGTGCCTGCGCCCGGTGGCTGCTATCGTGACCTGAACGGTGCGCAGCGGCCCGCCGGCCGCGTCGGCGCCCTGCAAGGGGTAGGCGTCGAAGCCCACGCCATTGCCCGTCGAGCCGGCATGGCGGCGGCCGTAGCCCAGCGGCAGCGCCAGTGTGAGCTCGGCCTGCCCCGGCGTGATCCAGACTGGAGCCTGTATCGTTGCCGCGGCGCCCTGGCCGGCGCTGCGAATGGCGACGATGTCGCCATTTTGCAAGCCATGGCGGCGCGCCGTCGCCGGACCTATCTGCGCGGCGTTGTCCCACGTTATCTTGGTGAACGGCCGGGGCAGCTCCTGCAGCCAGGCGCTGTTGGAGAATTCCCCCGCGGCGACCGAGGCATCGAGGACGAAAATAGCGGTCAATATCGGGCTCGCCCCATCCCCATCCCCAGCCACGGCGGCCGGATCCAGGTCCGGACCGCTGGCCGGAGTCCGCGGCTCCGGTTCGAGGGCCGGCTCGGCCCTTGTAGCGTTTGTCATGCCGGCGGTGTTTGCGCCGGATTTGCCTGATGCGCCGGGCGTGGCGGACGGCCACACTGGCGGCGCGAGCGCGGCGAGCGCGCCCGGATCCTCGATCAGGCCATTGCGCAGCGCCAGGCTCCAGCGGATCTCGAATTCAGCGTCATCGCCGGCCTGCCAGCGCTCGCGCCAGGTTTTGCGCACGTGTTCATAAGCCGACTTCTCGGTGTCGCCGGCCAGCAAGGCCATCAGGGCATGAGGCGCGAGGCCGCCATAAAGCGGCGCGATCAAAGGCTGCGCCAGGCTCGCCGTGCCGTCGAGGCTGCAGGCGTCCCCCCAGCTTTCCAGGTCGTGCGCCTGGGGCAGATGCCAGGTGGCGCTGTGGCCCGTCTCGTCGCGGTAAAGGCCCATGTGCACCGAACAGGGGACATGCCCGAGCGCGCCGCTGAAGTCCAGCGCCGCAGGCGCGTCATAGCCGGGGTTGCTTCCCAGCATGGCCAGCACTTGCACTTCGTCCTTGAACATGGCGTCGACCAGTTCGGCCAGGCCGGCGGGCTGCCCCTGATCGGCCACGGCAATCACGGTTTTTCCTATATTGCCCAGGTGCTGGTTCAGCCGCCAGGCAAGCTCATGGCTGGCCATTGACAACGCCGGCCCCGGGGCCAGCAGCGATGCGCCTTGCGCCGCCCGCAATTGCGCCGCCAGCGCGCTTATCCAGCGTTCGCCGCCCGGCGCGCCGGGCGCCGGATGGTCTTGCGGCATAAGCGCTGGGCCGTCGCCGGGGGCCACGCCGAGCTTTTCGGCCAGGCGCCGCAGCAGGCCATCGATGGCGGCCGGCGGCAAGGACAGGCGCTGGTCGGCGACCGCGCCGCAGAGGGTGGGCGTCGCCTCGACCGCATAAAGGCGGTTGCGCGCCTGGCTGCCGCGGCGCCGCTGCATGAAATCATGCGCATTGCGCGCACTATTGGGAAGCAGGCTGAACAGGTCGCAGTCCAGCGTCACGACGACGCGGGCCTGGTCCAGCCGATAGCGGGCGGCGACGAACTTGCCGAACAGGCGGCTCGCCGCGGCGCCGGCGGCCGCGTCCCTGGCGGGATCGTGGCGGTGCCAGCGCGCTTGCGGGTAGCGGCGCTGCCACCGCCCGATCTGGGCCAGCAGCGTGGGCGAAGTCAGCGACCCGGTCAGCAGCCGCAAACCCTTGCCGCCCGTCGCGTCCAGCGCCTGCAGGCGCGGCTGGACATCGCCCTGAAAAGCGTCCCAAGTGGAAATCTGCGCGCCTTTCATGACGGTCCGCGAGCGGTCCGGGTCCCAGAGCTGCAGAATGGCGGCCTGGGAAAAGACATCGGTCGCGCCCAGGCTGGCGGGGTGGGCCGGGTTGCCCTCGACCTTGATCGGCCGGCCCATATTCGTCTCGACCAGCACCCCCATCCCATAGCCGCCGCGCAGTAAGGTGGTGGCGTAGAAGACCGGCTCTCCCGGCACCGTGCCCTCGGGCATGTCGACATAGGGCACGATGGCTTCGGGCGTTTCGTTGCCGCAGCCCGCGCCGGCCAGCGCCGCCGACACCGCCATGGTCTTGAGGAAGCGGCGGCGGCCGTCGTCGGGCGGTTCTTGCCCGGAGTGGGAGCCTGGTCCGGAGGCGGGAGGAATGCGTCGAGGTGGCATGGCTTATCGATGGCAGGTGGAACAGTCTGTCAGGCGCTGCGTGCTTTGCAGCCCCAGCGCATGCAACAACTGTGCCTGCTCCTGGGCGCTGATGCGCGGCGCGGCGCTCATGGCGTATACATGGCCGAGAGGGCCCACATATTTGGCCGGCTCGCGGTGGCAGTTCAGGCACCACTGCATGTCCAGCGGCTCCTGGCGCAGCATGGCGGGCATGCGGTCCACATGCCCATGGCAGGTAATGCAGGCGACGCCCTTGTTGACATGGATGCTGTGATTGAAAAAGACGAAATCGGGCAGGTCGTACACGCGGTTCCAGCGTATGGGCTTGCCCTCGCGCAGGCTGGCGTGCAAAGGCGCCAGCGCGGGCGCATCGCGATACAGCTGCGCGTGGCAGCTCAGGCAGATGCCGGTGGACGGCATGCCGGCCGTGGCGGAAGTATCGACCGATGTATGGCAGTAACGGCAGTCTATGCCATCGTCGCCGACATGATGCTTGTGGCTGAACGCTATCGGCTGGTCCACGGCAACTCCTTCGGCGACGGGGTAGGTGGCCTGCCAGATCATGCCCAATATGGTCAGCACGATCAATCCGGCCGGCACCAGCAGTATCAATTTCATCAGCAAGACATCAGAGCGTTCGAACAGTTGCGGCATGGCTCCTCGATTGCGCGATCGCGCCGCTGCGCGGCGCTGTTGAGCTTGTCGCCCAAGGCCGGATTGGTAACGGCGGGTAACGGCAGCCTTAGCAACTTTCATTCCTGCCGCGCGCCCTGCCGTGGAGGCCGGCGTCCCTGCCCGGCAATGCAAGATTTACACAGGCGGACGGGGCCTGCCCGCTTGCCAGATGATGAGGCGAGTTCTAGAATGATTTGCGCAGCGGGGCGCGTTATTCCACTTGGGCTACTCTCACCACATACAGGAAGATCCAGTCATGAAAAACTCAGTCGACACTGCAAAGACGGGAATCAAGAACAGGCAAAAGGCTTCTTTGGCCACGCCCACCGACCTGGACTCGGCCGCCACCAAAGACATCACCGCGGCGCTCAATGGCATCCTCGCGGACGTATACGCGCTGTATTTCAAGACCAAGAATTTCCACTGGCACATGAGCGGCCCGCATTTCCGCGACTACCACTTGTTGCTCGACGAGCAGGGCAGCCAGCTTTTCGCCATGACCGACCCCATCGCCGAGCGCGTGCGCAAGGTCGGCGGGACCACGCTGCGGTCCATAGGCCATATCAGCCGCAACCAGCGCGTGCTGGACAATGACGCCGAATATGTCGAGCCGCTGGACATGCTGGCCGAATTGCGCGAGGACAACAAGGAGCTCGCCGCCCGCTTGCGCGAGACGCACGGCGTATGCGACGAGCATCGCGATATCGCCAGCGCGAGCCTGATCGAAGTCTGGATCGACGAGACCGAAAGGCGCACCTGGTTCCTGTTCGAAGCCAGCCGCGAAGGCGGCACAGGCGGGCACTAGGGCGGCGGCCGGCGCAGCCCGGCCCCTTCCCGTCAGGCTGGCGCGGTGTGCAGCCGGATCACGGTTCCCCGGGAGCCGCTGCGCACCACCTCCAGGCGCCACTTCAGGCGCTCGCACATCAGCGTCACAATATATAGGCCCAGGCCGCTTAGCGGCGCGCCATCCTGGTTCATGCGTTTTTGCCCGGCCAGGATGGCTTGCTGGCCGGCGCTCATGCCCGGCCCCTCGTCGGCGATCTCAATGGAACCCGGCCGCAGGCGGATCTGGATGCCGCGCGTGGTGTGCTGCAGGGCATTTTGTATCAGATTGCGCAGCAGCATGCGGACGATGGTGGGTTCCGCCAGCACCGTGGCGGACTGGCGGCTGCTCACGGTGACCCTGGCGTGCATGTCCTGGCTGGCCTCCAGGTCTTCCAGGGCCTGTTCGACCAGTTGCGCCAGCGCAAGCGGCTGCTTTTCTTCGCCTGGCTCGCGCCGCGCCAGCTTGAGCAGCATGTCCACGTTGGCGCCCATTTCGGAACAGGCGCGGCGTATCCGCGCCAAGGTGGCCTGGTCGTTTTCATTCAATTGCCGGCGCTGTTCCAGTACGTCCAGCGCGCCCGAAACCACCGCGATGGGGGTGCGCAACTCATGGCTGGCCAAATTGAGCAGCGATTGCTCGCGTTTGACAAAGGACTCCAGCTCGTCCAGGAAGCGGTTGAAGGTCAGGGCTATCGTATGCAGCTCGCTATCCTGGTAATCCAGCGGTATGCGCGGCATGCTGGCGCCCACGGGAATATCGCTGATCTGGTCGGACAGCCGCCGCAGCGGATTCACGATCCGGCGGCTGCTGAGCGCGGCGAGCACCAGGCTCAATCCAAGGATGAGCAGCACGACGACGGCCAGCGCTATCTGGAACAGGGATTCCCGGTCTTCGAAGTGCGTGATGTTCTTGGCGATGTAAAAGACGCCCGTCGGCGATGGCTCGACGCGCACCAGAAAGGTTTTGCCATCGCGCTCCAGCTCGCCCGAGAAGTTGGCCGGCAGATTGCTGAAAATGGCCGGCATGTTGGATGGCATCGCCGCGCCTTGCGGTATATGCGCGACCGCCAGGTTGGCGGTTTCCCAGACCAGCAGGTCAGGGCCGGGCCGATGCTGCAGGAAAACATCGCGTTCCTCGGTGAATTCCACTTGCAGCATGGTGTCTTCCAGATCCTCGTTGACGATCAGGACGGTGGCCACCATGACGGCCATGCTGGACAAGCTTATGGCGAGAATGGCGCGATAGATCCGCCGGCCTATCGATTTCATGGCGCGGCCTTGGGCGGTGGGATCAGGCGGTATCCGCGCCCATGCAGAGTCTTGATCATGGACAGGTGGAAGCCGTCCTGCAGCTGCTTGCGCAAGGCATACACATGGGTGCGCAAGGTATTCATGTCGGCTTCGCGCTCGCCCCAGACGCGGTCGCGCAATTGTTCGTACGAAAGAAAATCGGGGTAGGCCCTGATCAGGGCTTCGAAAATCCGCGCCGCCGTGCCGGACAGTTCCAGCGCCGCGCCATTGTCGGTATGGACTTGCAGCGTTCCCGGATCGAAGCTGACGCCGGGCGCCTGCAGCAGCGCCGCCTTGGCGCCGCCGGCGCGCCGGCGATGCAGCGCTTCGACGCGCAACTGCAGTTCGCGCAGATTGAAAGGCTTGACCAGGTAATCGTCGGCGCCCAAGGTAAAGCCCTGCTCTTTGTCGTCCAGCTGATCCTTGGCGGTCATCAATATGACCGGCGTGCCGCACTGGATGTCGCTGCGCAGGCGGCGGCACACCTCGAAACCGGACAGGCCGGGCAGCATCACGTCCAGAACGATGACATCGTAGTCGTTGGTGGCGATCAGGTGCAAGGCGGTCAGCCCGTCGGAGGCGAAATCCAGCACGTAGCGCTGATCGCTGAAGTACTCCGACAGGTTCTGCGCCAGCGCCACATGGTCTTCGACTAGCAGTAAACGGATGCGGTCCTGGAAGGCGGTCATTGTATAGAGCTTTAGGGTTTGGTATCGATTTCGATCAGCACATAGCGTTGGCTTTCGAACCGTTTGCGCAAAGGCCGCGCCAGCATTTTCGCCACCTGGTCCAGGCGGTTCCTGGGCACCGCCAAATAAACCGGCGCGCAAGCGCCCAGCTTGGCCGGCAACTGCTCCATGCCTAGCAGCCCAGCTTCTCCGCGCGAATAGAACCGCGCGGAAAAAGGACGGCTGTCGACATAAAACAGGCAACCGCGCCCGCCCATTTGCTGCGCGTACCGGACCAGGCCGCGTTCGGTCTTGAGGCGCGCGGGCTGAAGCGCCACCACTACCGTCAGCAGCAATATCGTAGCAGGAGCCAGGCAGGCCAGCCAGCGCACCCGGCGCAAGAAAACCGGCGCGCGCGCCCGCCGCGCGTCCAGGGCGACAGCCAGCAGAATGCTGAATGCCCCGAGCGCCGGCAATACATATGTCCATAGTATATTCCCCGACACGGTGAAGAACAGGGGCGCGAACAGGGACCACGCCAGCAGATAGGCCAGCGCCGGGTCGCGCAGCGCCCGCCGCATGGCGTCCCGGCGCTCGGCCTTGAAGAGGGCGGCCGCGATCATGCCCAGGGCCACGACGCCCCAGGGAAAAGCGGCTTGCAGCCAGTACCACCAGATGGCGCCATAAGCTCTTTTGTGCGCGGTGCCGTACAGGTCGCCTTGCCAGCCGGGGTCGACGAAGCGCAGGAAATGTTCGCCGGCGATGAAATAGTTCAGGAACCCCGGTGTTTTGAGTTCGGCCAGCACATACCAGGGCAGGCTGATGGCCAAGGTCAGCATTGATCCGCGGCCCCATGGCAGGGCGCGCGCCGCCTGCCAGTTCGACCCGCGCCACGGCAGCCAGGCAAGCAGGGGGCTCGCGACCAGCACCAGCGCCAGCGGGCCCTTGGCCAGCAGGCCGATGGCCAGGCCCAGGAAAAAGCCGTAGCGCCAGTAGAAGGTCGGCTTGCGGGCCGCCATGGCGAACGCGGTCATGGACCAGGTCGTCCCCAGCGCCAGGAAGGGGTCGGTCAGCACGGCGCCGGACGCCACATAGACCAGCGCGCACGAACCGTAGACGGCCACCGCCCATTGCGCCACGCGCGCGCCGAAGTATGCGCGGGCGTGGGCGTACAGCAGGCCCACCGTCCCCATCGTCGCCAGCCATGAGGGCAGGCGGGCGGCGAATTCGTTCACGCCCAGAAGCCTGAAGGAGAGGGCCTGGACCCAGAAGGACAGGGGGGGCTTGCCCCAGAAAGGCACTCCCGGTTCAAACCATGGCGTGATCCAGTCGCCGGTTTGCGCCATCAGGCGCGCGATTTCGGCATAGCGGGGCTCCGAGGTATCGGCCAGCGGGATCAGCCACATTCCCAGCAGGGGCAGGCATAGCAGGGCGGCCAGCCCGCCGTAGAACTTAATTTGACGCGGCATGCAGCTTGCTCTTTGCGCGGGCCTGGACCACATCGCGTATCAGGTAGACCGGCCGCTGCTTGGCCTCGAAGTAAGTCTTGCCCACGTATTCGCCCAGCAAGCCTATGGAAATCAGCTGTATGCCGCCCAGGAAAGTCATGACCGATATCAAGGACGGGTATCCCTGCACCGGATCGCCCAGGACCAGGGTCTTGGCCACGATCCACAGGCCGTACAGAATGCCGGCAAGCGCGGTCACGATGCCCGCGCCCATCGTCAGGCGCAGCGGCGCGACCGAGAAAGAGGTAATCCCTTCGAAGGCCAGGCCCAGCAGGCCCAGGTAGTCCCATTTGCTGGCGCCGGCGGCGCGCGGCGCCCTATCGTATTCGATGACCCGCGTCGGCAAGCCGATCCAGGCGAACAAGCCCTTCATGTAGCGCTTGCGCTCGCCCAGCTGTTCCAGCGCGTCGACCGCCTGGCGGCTCAGCAGCCGGAAATCCCCTGTGTCTTCGGGAATATCGACATCGCTGATGCGATTGAGCAGCCGGTAGAACAGATGCGCGCTGCCGCGCTTGAACCATGTCTCGCCGGCCCTCGAACGGCGGCGCATGCAGACCACGTCCGCGCCGGCGCGCCAGGCGTCCAGCATTTGCGGTATCAATTCAGGCGGATCCTGCAGATCGGCATCCAGGATGACTACCGCGTCGCCGCGGGCCTGGGCCAGGCCGGCCGTCAATGCCGCTTCCTTGCCGAAGTTGCGGCTCAGCCGCACGGCCTTGACCCGGGGCGTCCGGGCGGCCAGCCCGGCAAGATAGTCGCCGCTGCCGTCGCGGCTGCCATCGTCGACCAGTACCAATTCGTGCCTGATGCCGTCCAGCGCGTCCAGCACGGCGCGCAGCCGCTCATAAAGCAGGGGCAATACCGGCCGCTCGTTGTATACCGGTATGACTACCGACAGGAGCGGCTTTTGAGACTGGGCCGGCTCAGGAAGCCAGGGGTCGGACAGGGCGTTCATGAAACACCACCTTCTTGTACAGAATGAAGTTTATTAAAGTGACCGCGCTGCTGGCCACGACTTGCGCCGCCGCCTGGCCGAGATCGCCATAGCGGTACAGCAGGTAGAACAGGCCGGTGTTCGCGCACCAGCTTGCCAGCGCCACGGCGCCGTACGCCGGCAGCGCGGCGCGCTGCGGGGCGCTGGAATGGAAGGTGAAATGGAACTGCAGCAGGTAGTTGCAGGCCGCCCCGGCCAGGGCGCCAAGCGCGGCGGCGCAGACGGCGTCCATGCCCGCGCGCAGCAGCGCCGCCATCGTTCCCCAATGCAGCAGGGTCGACAGCCCGCCGCCCCATAGAAAACGGGCTGCTTGCTTGACATGAAACGAGAACCGCTTTCTTGGCATTGCCCGGCCGCTTGATGAATTGCCATGGGCGTAAAGTAGCCCGCCAGGCAACAAGCAAATATCAAGCAAAGATCAAGAAAATATCAAGCAGACCGCGCGGATCGCTCTGGACCGTTTCCCGGGAGGGAACCAGCCGCCTGCTGGCAAGGGCGTGCGACAATCAAGCTTTTACGCACTGAACAGGCGGCAGAATGACGGACCTCGGAAATGCAGCGGTAAATATCAGTCCGCTGGCGGGCAAGCCGGCGCCGTATTCGCTGCTGATCGATATCCCCAGGCTGATCACCTGCTACTACGCGGATACGCCGGATGCGTCCGTGGCGGCGCAGCGCGTTGCCTTCGGCACTTCCGGCCATCGCGGGTCCGCGTTCGAGGGCAGCTTCAATGAATGGCATGTCCTTGCCATTACGCAAGCCATTTGCGACTACCGCAAGCGCCATGGCGTCGCCGGGCCGCTATTCGTCGGTGTCGACACCCACGCGCTGTCGGTTCCGGCGTCGACCAGCGCGCTCGAGGTATTCGCGGCAAACGGCGTCGAGACCATGATCTCGCACGATGACGAAACCACGCCCACGCCCGCCGTGTCGCATGCCATTCTCGCCTACAACCGCGGCAGGGCCGCCGGCCTGGCAGACGGAGTCGTGATCACGCCCTCGCACAACCCGCCAGACAGCGGCGGCTATAAATACAATTCCAGCAACGGCGGCCCCGCCGATGTCGACGCCACACTATGGATAGAAAAGCGCGCCAACGCCTTGCTTGAAGCCGGCCTGGCGGGCATACAGCGCTGGCCTTTCAAGCGCGCGCGGCGCGCCGCCACCACCCATAGCCATGACTACCTGAGCGCCTATGTCAACGACCTGGGCAATGTCATAGACATGGATGTGATCCGCGCCAGCCATATCCGCATGGGCGCCGATCCCCTGGGCGGGGCCGGGGTGCATTACTGGGCGAGGATAGCCGAGCGCTACCGCGTGGACCTGAGCGTGGTCAGCGAAGAGGTCGACCCGACTTTTCGCTTCATGTCGGTCGACTGGGATGGCAAGATCCGCATGGATCCATCATCCTCCTATGCGATGCAGCGCCTCATCAAGCTCAAGGACGGCTACGATATCGCTTTTGGCTGCGATACCGATTATGACCGCCACGGCATCGTCAGCAAGAGCGCGGGACTGCTTGCGCCCAATCATTATCTCGCCGTCGCCATCGATTACCTGTTCAGCCACAGGCCGCAATGGAGCCCGGCCGCCGGCGTGGGCAAGACCGTGGTCAGCAGCCAGATGATAGATCGCGTCGCCGCCAGGCTGGGCCGCAAGCTGGTCGAAGTGCCGGTGGGCTTCAAGTGGTTCGTCGACGGCCTGTTCGACGGCACCCTGGGCTTTGGCGGCGAAGAAAGCGCCGGGGCCTCCTTCCTTCGCATCGACGGGCAAGCCTGGACCACCGACAAGGACGGCATGGCGGCCGCCATGCTGGCCGCCGAAATCACGGCCCGTACCGGGCGCGACCCCGGCGTAGCCTATGCCGCGCTCACCAGAGACCTGGGCGAGCCGGTCTTCAAGCGCTTTGAAGCGGCCGCGAGCCCGGCGCAGAAAAGCAAGCTGGCCAGGCTGTCGGCGCATGAGGTTCGCAGCACGGAAATGGCAGGGGAGAAAATCCTGGCCATCCTGACCCACGCCCCGGGCAATGACGCCCCGATAGGGGGCGTAAAGGTGCTGGCCGCCAGCGGCTGGTTCGCCGCGCGCCCTTCGGGAACCGAGGATATCTATAAAATCTATGCCGAAAGCTTCAAGGGCGAGGCGCATCTGCAGCGCATCCTGCTTGAAGCGCAGGACATCGTCGGCGCCGCCCTGGCTGCGGGCGATGGCGCAGGGGCGCCGCCTGGCCAAATTCCCGGGCAGGCCGGCAAGGGCGCATAGCCGGCCGGAAGCCTGGCTTTCAGGCCGCATCAGTTCCCGTCCCCGATAACGGCCACGCCATCGGCCGCCATGGCCCCGCCACCCTGGTTCCTGATGAAAACCGGATTGATTTCCGCCACTTTCAGACGCGGGCCCAGGATGTGCACCATTTCGGAAAAGCGGACGATGACGGCGGCCATCGCCTCGGTGTCGCGCAGGGGTTTGCCGCGATAGCCGTCAAGCAGTGGCCACGACTTGAGCGAGCGCAGCATGGATGCGGCTTCGGCCTGGTTCAACGGCCTGTCCATGTTCAGCATCACGCCGCCTATGTCGCTTTTATGCGTGACCTGTCGGGAGAGCAGCTTCAACGCCACCGGTCCGCCGATTTCCTTTGCGGCGCTCTCGGCTTCCGGCGAGGTATTGACTACGATCGGGTCACCGGTATGCCGAACCGGACAAACAGCCGCTTGGCCTGCGCTTCATCCAGCGGTCCCGCCTTGATGTGCTGTTCAGGAACGCGGCACGCGATAAGGGCTGTCATTCGAGTGTGATGCGCGCATCCTGCACGACCTGGCGCCAGCGCTGCTCTTCCTTGGCGACATAGGTTTGCAGGTTCTGCGGCTGCCCGGTGTAGGGGGCCAGCCCTTCCTGCTCGATGCGCTGCTGGAACGCCGGCGATTTCACCGCCTGCGCAACGGCGGCGTTCAGTTTCTGTATGACATCGGCCGGCGTACCCTTGGGAGCGAAAACGCCATACCAGCTTTCGGCTTCATAGGCGGGCAGCCCCGACTCGGCGATGGTCGGCACGCCGGCATAGGCTGACGCTCTCTTTTTCGATGTCACCGCCACCGCCCGCAATTGCCCGCTGGCGACATACTGGGCCACGCTGGCCGCGGTGCTGAAGACCATATCTATCTGTCCTCCCAGCAAATCGGTAATGGCCGGGCTGCTGCCTTTATAGGGAACATGCGTCATCTCGATGCCCGCGAGGTTCCCGAACAGCGCGCCGGCCAGGTGGGCCGACGTGCCGGTGCCGTAGGAACCGAAGGTCAGCTTGCCGGGGTTGGCCCTGGCATAGTCCACGATGCCCTTCACCGTCTTGTAGGGGCTTTTGCTGTTGACCACGAGCACATTGGGCGAGGTGCCGACCAGGGCCACCGGAGCGAAATCCTGGTCGGTGGAGTAGGGCAGGTCCTTATGCAGGGCGGGATTCACCGCGTGGGCGAAAGTCGCCATCAGCAGGGTATAGCCGTCGGGCTTGCTGCGCGCCACGTATCCGGTTCCGATGATGGTGCCCGCGCCTGGCTTGTTGAGCACCACCACCGGCTGCTGCAGGCTCTCGGACATGCCTTCGGCGATGCTGCGGGATATCTGATCAGTGCCGCCGCCGGGAGAGAAGGGCACGACAATGTCGATAGGATGGTCCGGGAAAGCCGCGCCGGCGGGCGCGGCGAACAAAGCCATGAAGCACAGGGTGCTGGCTGCAAACAGGTTCTTGCATATCATCTGCGTCTCCTTCGTTAATGCGCAAGTTCGAAACACGCCGGCCAGGCCCCACCGGATGATGGATAAGCACGCCGGCAATCGTCATGCCGCTCATGCGGCGCTGGCATTGAAAGAAAGCTTACAGGGCCGGCGCCGCTTAGGCATCAGGCCATTTCCACCTGATGGAAATGTATAATCAGCCATGGCGCCCTGCGTGGGCGGGGCGCATCCGGGATTGCACAACCATGGCCGGCAAATCAAGCGCTAATCGTTCGCTGTCGCGGGGCATGCTGATACTGCGCGCGTTCAGGCCGGGCTCGGAAGCGCTCGGCAATGGCGAGATCGCCGAACTCACCGGCCTGCCGCGCGCGACGGTAAGCCGCCTGACACAGACGCTGGTGGACGGATGCTTTCTCGAGCATGACCGGGCGCGGCGCGCCTACAGGCTGGGGGCGGCGGTGCTGGGCCTGGCCTTTTCCATGCGCAACAGCTCGCGCGTATTGCATCTGGCGGAAAATTCCGTCTATGCGCTCAATGCCAGCCTGACCAGCGAGCAGGCGCGCGAGCAGATCGTGGCCAGGCTGCGCAAGCCCTTGCTGGATCTTGCATCCGCGATAGCGCGCGCCTTGTAAAATCAGCTTTCCATCAACCATTCGAACGAGGTTCCGCCCCATGAGCGACGCTATCCGCCTTACCCAATACAGCCATGGCGCTGGCTGCGGCTGCAAAATCTCGCCCAAGGTATTGGAGGTGATCCTCGCCGGCAGCGGGGCGCAGAACCTGGACCCGAAGCTGTGGGTCGGCAACGCCTCGCGCGACGACGCCGCGGTCTATGCCATAGACGATGATCGCGGCGTGCTTTCCACCACCGACTTTTTCATGCCCATCGTCGACGACCCCTTCGATTTCGGACGAATCGCGGCAACCAACGCCATCAGCGACATCTATGCCATGGGCGGCGACCCGCTGATGGCCATCGCCATCCTCGGCTGGCCCATCAGCCTGCTGGCGCCGGAAGTGGCGCGCGAGGTGATCCGGGGCGGCAGGGCGGCCTGCGACGCGGCGGGCATTCCTCTGGCCGGCGGGCACTCGATCGATGCGCCCGAGCCCATTTTCGGACTCGCCGTCACGGGTATCGTGGAGCGGCGCTTCTTGAAGCGCAACGATAGCGCCATCGAGGGCTGCGAGCTGTACCTGACCAAGCCGCTGGGCATAGGCATACTCACGACAGCTGAAAAACAGGGCAAGCTGCGCCCGCAGGATGTGGGCGTGGCGCGAGACTGGATGTGCGCCCTCAACCGGCCCGGCAGCGACTTCGGCAAGCTCGCGGCGGTCAAGGCGATGACCGACATCACCGGTTTCGGCCTGCTCGGCCACCTGCTGGAGATGGCTGACGGCAGCGGCCTGACCGCGCGCCTCGACTATGCCGCGGTGCCGCGCCTGGCCAGCGTCGATTACTACCTCGGCGAAGGCTGCGTGCCCGGCGGCACCCTGCGCAATTTCGAAAGCTATGGCGCGGGCGTCGCGCCGCTGAGCGAAGCGCAGAAACAGCTGCTTTGCGACCCGCAAACCAGCGGTGGCCTGCTGGTCGCCGTGGAGCCGGCCGGCGTGGCGCGGTTTCTCGACGTGGCCGCCGGGCTGGGCCTGCAGCTGGAGCCCATAGGCGAACTGGTGGCCCGGGGCGGCCATGCCGTGGAGCTGTTCTGATGCGCGATGACTGCGGCGACTATCGCCGGATTTTCCTGGGCGCGGTCCCATTGATGGATGTGCGCGCCCCGGTGGAGTTCTGCAAAGGAGCCTTCCCGCTTGCGGTCAACCTTCCGCTCATGGATGACGGCGAACGGCAGAAAGTCGGCACCTGCTATAAAGCGCAAGGCCAGAAAGCGGCCATCGAGCTCGGCCACCGGCTGGTGTCGGGCAGGGTCAAGGCGCAGCGCGTGGCCGCCTGGGCGGCCTTCGCCCAGGACCATCCCGCCGGCTACCTCTACTGCTTTCGCGGCGGGCTGCGCTCGCAGATCAGCCAGCAATGGCTGAGCAGCGAGGCGGGTATCGATTATCCCCGCGTCGCGGGCGGCTACAAGGCCATGCGCGGCTTTCTGGGCCAAACTGTCGCAGCGGCGGTGGCCGAGTGCGACTTCGTCCTGGTGGGCGGGCTCACGGGCAGCGGCAAGACTGAATTGCTGGCCCAGCTGGAGCATGCCGTCGATCTCGAAGGCCACGCCCACCATCGCGGCTCCAGCTTCGGCAAACATGCTACCCCACAGCCCAGGCAGATCGACTTTGAGCATGGCCTGGCCATAGACCTGCTGAAGAAACGCGACCAAGGCATGCGGCAGTTCGTGCTCGAGGACGAAAGCCGCCTGATCGGCAGTTGCTCCCTGCCGCTGGCGCTGTATTCAGGCATGCAGCAATATCCGCTGGTGTGGCTCGAGGACAGCTTCGAGGGGCGCGTCGAGCGCATCCTGCGCGACTATATTGTCTATCTCCTCGCCGACTTCGTCGCCGCGCACGGCGAGGAGGACGGTTTTTCCGCCTTCGCCGCGCGCCTGAGGGAAAGCCTGGCGAATATCGTCAAGCGCCTGGGGGGCGAGCGCTACCAGCGCCTGGCGGCGATCATGGACCATGCCTTGGCCGAGCAGCGGCGCAGCGGCTCGGTTGAATTGCACCGCGGCTGGATCGCAAGCCTGCTGGGCGAGTATTACGACCCCATCTATGCGTCCCAGCGCGACAGCAAGGCCGGGCGCGTCGAGTTCCGTGGCGATCACCGGGAGGTAAGGGAATATCTGCGCCATCGGCGCCTTTGCGCCGGGGACAGGCGAGCCTCGAAAACCGTAGCACCGTTTGCCGAGCTGGCGCTGATCGATCCGCCGTGGGCATCGATCAGCGATTAGGCCTCCGCCCGGCCGTGCATGGCAAAGAGAATATAATGGCGGCATAATCCACGCCGCTTTTCTATGCAGGACGATCCATGATGAAAAAGACCTTAGCGATATTGATGCTCGGCGCCGTGCCGGCCCTCGCGTTCGCCGCGGGCGGACATGGCGGCGGCCATGACCTGCCCGCTCACGGCGGGTCGGGCCACGATATGGCCGCGATGTCGAAAACCTCCGCGGCGGCCGGGCAGCCGGGCGATCCGTCCAGGGCCAGCCGCACGATAGAGCTGCTCATGGACGACACCATGCGCTTCACGCCCAGCGAAATCGAAGTCCAGCCAGGGGAGACCGTGCGATTCCTTGTCAGGAATGCAGGCAGGCTGCCCCATGAAATGGTCATCGGGTCTGTGGCCGAGCTCAAGGCGCACGCCGCCGAAATGCGGGAAGCGCCCGGGCTGGAGCATGCCGAGCCGAATATGATCACCCTTGGCGCCGGCCAGCATGGCGACCTGGTGTGGCAATTCGACAAGGCCGGCACCGTGGACTTTGCCTGCCTGATCCCTGGCCACATGGAAGCCGGCATGGTGGGCAGGGTCAGGGTAGGCTGACCAGCCCGCGCGCAGCCAGGTTGCGATACAAGGCCCGCACACCGAAAGTCCATGGCGCGGCGGCCGATGACAGCTGCACCGTATTCATCAACGCGCCCAGCGACGCGCTGGCGATGGTGACGCGATCGCCCAGCTTGTGCGTGAAGCCGCTGCCTTCCACACCCCGGTCCTTGATCGGGGAGAACATGGTGCCGAGAAACAGCATGAAGCCATCCGGATACTGGTGATGGGCTCCGCTGGTCTGCCGTATCAGATCCAATGGATCGCGGCTGATCTCGCGCATGTCGCTCATGCCTTCCAGGACGAAGCCGTCGCTTTCGCCTTCGATAAGCAGCGTCACTGTCGCTTCGCGCACTATGTCGATGGAGAAATGGTCGTCGAACAGGCGTATGAACGGCCCGATCGCGCATGATGCGTTATTGTCCTTTGCCTTGCCCAGCAATAATGCGCTGCGGCCTTCGATATCGCGCAGATTGACATCGTTGCCCAGCGAGGCGCCGACACAGCGGCCATGCTGATTTACGGCAAGCACGATTTCGGGTTCGGGATTATTCCAGCTGGATTCGGAAAGCAGCCCGACTTCCGCGCCAAAGCCGACGGCCGACATGGGCTGCGACTTGGTGAAGACCTCGGCATAGGGGCCGATACCGACTTCCATGTATTGCGACCACGCGCCGCGCCGTTCGAGCTCTTCCTGCAGGGCCAGCGCCTTTGGCGAGCCCGGCTTGATGCGCGACAGGTCGCCGCCGATCAGCTCCTGGATTCTGCCGCGGATCTCGGATGCCTGGGCGGCGCTGCCCCTGGCCTGTTCTTCGATCACCCGCTCCAGCAGACTGACCGCGAATGTCACGCCGCAGGCCTTGATCGCCTGCACGTCGCAAGGCGCGAGCAGCGTGGCAGCCGCCGCGCCGCCGGCGTCAAGCAGCGAGGACACCGGCCCTAGCGATTCACCGGCCGCCGTGCGCGCCACGGCAACCGCGTCCGGATGATCGAGCAAATCGGCCATGGTAGGGGCATGGGCTGTGATGTCGAAGATCTCTCCATCGCGCACAGCAATCACGGAAGGCCCGGGCAGGGGGCCGTCGCGCCAGACACGCCCCACCAGGGTGGCCTGATGCGCATCCAGAGGCAGAAGTTCATTCACGGAAAAATTTTTCATAATTTTTTCAAAATATCAGGTCAAGAAGAGTCGGGCGACAGTCCGCCGGGAACGATCAGGCTCAAGTATGCCAGGAATCCGGGGCGGATCAGGGCGAGTTCGGCAACGCCTCGAAATTCGGATGCGCCAGCACTTGGGGATTGACGATATCCCGAGGAATGGCGCCTGCGGCGTATGCCCTGATGGCGTCGGCCACCGCGTGATTCGCCGCGCGATTGAGCTCATCGCTGTATGCCAGATTGTGGGAACCCAATATAACGGTGTCGAGTGAAAACAAGGGATGATCGCGGCGTGGCGGCTCCGTCTCGTAGACATCTATGCCTGCGCCGGCGATGCGCCGCTCTCTCAGGGCGCTCAGCAGCGCCGTTTCCTCCACGATTTCGCCTCTCGCCGTATTGATGAGAACAGCGGTCGGGCGCATGTGTCCGAAGGACGCGGCATCGATGAGGTGATGCGTGCTGTCGGTCAGGGGGCAACACAAGGCGATGAAATCAGAGCGCTGCAGCAATGTTGCGAGCCCGGTCAATTGGATATTGAGGCCCTCGTATTTTGCGGGATCTGGACGGGGGGTATAGCCCAGATGATGCATTCCCCAAGCCGCGGCGAGGCGAAAGACTTCCAGCCCAATGTTGCCCAGCCCGATGACGCCGAGCGTTCGTCCTCTCAGCGCAGTTCCTTGCGTTGCCCAGCGCTGGTTCCATTGTCCGGCGCGCGTCATCCGGTCCCGCGCGGGAATGCGGTGGGAAAATGCGAGCATCAGCGCCAAGATGGATGATGCGACCGAATGAGCGACTGCCTCGCGGGTCACGCTGACCATGACGCCGGCGCGGGTGCAGGCGTCGACATCGATGTGGTCGTAGCCCGCGCCATTTCTTGCGATCAGACGCAAGCGCGCGCCGGCCTCGCCGTGGAAGAGGGCGGAAGCGACCGGATTGCGCTTGATCAGCAGCGCATCGAATTGCTGTACGTCCCCCCGGGTGACAGGCATGCTTGCCGCCTGGTCGAGGAACTGTAGTTCGACATCGGGGGAGGCCTGCAGCCTGTTCCAGGCTTCTTCGTCAAAACTGCGGCTGCCGTCGGAGTTCAGGAAATCCCTGCTCACGCCCACGCGCAACTTTTCTGTATGCATGGTTGACCTTTTATGAATTGGCGCGCCATGTCGGCGCCGTTTTGCCATGGGGGTGGCAAGGCTTTATTGAGGCTGGATTCCAGCCGCCTTTACCACGGCTGGCCAACGCTCGAGCTCGCGCGCGATGAGGTTCTTGAAGTCTTCGGGACTGGGGCTAGTCGTGGGCACCATGCCTATGGTTTTCATTTTCTCGAGTATTTCGGGCGTGCCCATGATACGGACTATTTCATCATGCAGGCGGGTGATGATCGCCGGCGGCGTGCCGGCGGGCACCACAAAGCCGTTCCATTGGTTGATGTCGTCCAGGCCGGGGACGCCGAGCTCCAGGAATGTGGGCGCATCGGGCAGGAAGGGCGAGCGCGCGCGTCCGGAGACGGCCAAGACCTTGAGCGTTCCCGCCTTGACATGAGTCAGGATCGGAGGCACCCCGAGCGCCGCCAATGGAACCTGTCCGCTGACGACGTCGACGATCGCCTGGCCGCCGCCTTTGTAAGGAATCGCCGTCATCTTGGTGCCGGTGCGTTGTTGAAACACTTCAAGCGCAAGATGCTGTGTGGTGCCTACGCCGGCGATGGCGTACGACAGGCTGCCCGGGTTCTTCCGCGAATAGTCGACCAGTTCCTGGACGCTGTTGATCGGCGACGAAGAATTCGCCAGAAGCACGGCCGGTCCGGTTCCCACCAGCGTGATGGGATCGAAACTGGTCGCGGGATCGTGGCGCAATTTGCCTATTATCGAAGGGAAAATGGTATTCACGTCCTGGAATAACAGGATCGTGTAGCCGTCCGGGGCCGCCTTGGCCGCCAGCTCGGCGCCGATCAGGCCGGACGCGCCGGCCTTGTTTTCAATCACGACGGGTTGGCCCAGCGCTTCGGCGAGTGGCTGCGATATCATGCGGGCTTGCATGTCGGACGCTCCGCCCGGCGATTGCGAGACGATGATCCTGATGGGACGATCCGGCCACTTCGGCGCCGCCGCGCTGGTGAAAACGGGCAGCGCCGCCATGAAGCAGAGCGCTGCCAACTGGATGAACCGGCTGGTTGCCGGGGCGAGGGGCTTGACGGGATGCTGCTGTTTGAAGGACCGCATGATTGCTCCTTTGGAGGGTGTAACGGGTATGGAGACGAAGTGAAATAAGGAATCGGCTGTCATCGGATCCGGTACTCGTCGAGAGAGGGCACCAGGGTGTCGGCGGGATCCAGGCCGAGCCCCGGTGTCTCCGGCAAGGCGCAACAGCCGTTGACCATGGGCGGCAGGCTGGCAGCCTCTCGCAATGGGTTCGGATTGGCATCGATCTCGGCGTATCCATTTCCGCCGGCCGCCGCCAGCAGATGCATCGATGCCAGCAGCCCTATGCCGCCGCCGAGCCAATGCGGACAAAACGCCAGGCCAGCGGCGACCGCATTTCTCCCGACCTCGAGGCCGCCGGTGAAGCCGCCCCATTTGCCGATATCGGGCTGTATGAAGCCGAAGGCCTTGCTGTGGATGGCTTCGTCGTAACGGTCCCGGCCGCGGAGGTTTTCGCCTGCGGCGAGCGGAACAGCGCATTGCGCTGCGACGGCGGACCATTCCGATAAGGGGGCTTCAGCGGAAATGGGTTCTTCGACCCATGTGAGCTTGAACGCAGCCAGGGCATGAATCATTTCGACCGCTTCCGGCGCCAGCCATGCCTGATTGGCATCGAGCATGATTCCGGCTTGCGCGGGCAGAGCCGCCCGCAGTTCGGCGAGATTGCGCAAGTCGCGCTCGCGCCCGAGCCCGACTTTCAGCTTGAAATGCCTGAACCCGCGCTCCCAGTGCTCCTGGGCGGAAGGCCCGGGATCTTCCGGGCCGAGAGCGCTGGCATAGGCTTGCAGCGTCGCGCTTTTCCCTCCCAGAAAGCGCCAGAGCGGCTGGTGGCGGCGGCGCGCCGCCAAGTCGGTAAGCGCCTGGTCTATGCCGGCAATGCATTGCGCGAATGGGCCCGGCTCTCCCGTCTGGACGATCTGCTGCCGCGTCAGGCGCGTCAGGCGCTCAAAGTGCTTGGCCGGCGCGTCCAGCGCTTGCCCGACAAGCAGGGGCTCGAACACGCTTTTGACCAGATGCGCGCGGTGTTCCGCGCCCACGATGGGAAAATTGCACCAGATTTCTCCCCAGCCCTGCGCGCCTTCCGTATCTTCGATGCGCACGAGCAGCATGGGCCGACTGGTCATTGTGCCGATCGCGCTGCTTACCGGCACGGGCACCGGGTATCGAAAAAGAAGCGTTTCTACTGCTGCGACGCTCAGTGGTTTGGACATGAGTCTATCCTGGTCAAGTGTATTGGCCGCGCCGCCGGCGGCACTTCCCCGGCCCGCGGGTTCGAACGGGCAAGATGTATCGACGAGCTTGCGGCCGTGAATGGCTTCTAAAGAATGCTTATGGCTCCGCTGCGCAGACGTCCCGGCGGATTTGCCGGCCGCGGTTGCGCGCGCCTAACATGCCGGCAGCGCCGCCCCGATTGCTGACGACGACTGACTGCCCAGGCCTTTGCCTAGCTGCGTGGCCAGGGCCCGGGCGGCGATATCCGCGGCGCCGCCAGGCGGGCCGGCGGCTTATTTCGTGTGCTCATTGAGTGCTCCTCCTTCTTGTTTGTTGTTAATGCCCAAATCCATTTCCAGGCGGACGAAACGCGATGGATAGCTGATATGCGCCAGATGGATGACCCGTCCGCCATGGTCCAGCACTACCCGGCGTACCCGGGCAATGGCGCTGCCCACTGGAATGTCGAGGTGCAGCGCGGCGCGCATATCGGCGGAAGCGACGACCAATGATTGGGAAGCCGACGCAAGATGTTCATTGAAGCGCTCGGCGAGCATGGGGAGTATCAGATGCGTTTCGAATTCTTGTGGCGCCTGTTCAAATATATCGCTTGCCAGGTATATGTCGATCAGGCAATACGGGACATCGTCGCGCGAGTGCACGCGCCGTATGCGCTGGTAGCTTTCAGCCATGAGCCCATCCTCGGGCTCGATCAAGCCGGCGCCCGAGGCTGATTCGGAGTCGAGCAATTTACGCGTCAGGCCCTCGCCGGTGCGCAGCAAATCATTCCAGGTCGCGGGCAGCCGGTACCAGCGTTCGTCGGCGAGACTTCTGGCGACGAAGGTCCCGCGCCCACGACCGCGCGAAATCAGGCTTTGGCCGGCGAGATCGTCCAGCGCCTGCCGTATGGTGATTCTTGCCACCCCGTACTCGCGGGCAAGGTCGTCCACAGTGGGCATCTGGGCGCCGACCGCCCACTCGCCATGTTCGATACGCGTGCGCATCAGGCTTGCCACTTGCCCGTACAAGGGCGCAGATGAGCGATGAGCGAGGTCCAGGAGCTGTTTAGTCATAATGATCTAATTATAGGACTAAGTATGGCAAAAGTAAATTTGCAGCGGATAGATTATCTGAATGAAAGAGGGCAGCCCGAAAGAGGGCAGCCGGGTTCATTGCGCCCAACCATCGCCCAGATCCCCACCTTGCCGAACCAGCTCTTGCTGGACGTCGCGCGGGGCCACGTCGCGGGGCACGATATTGGCGCGGGAAGCGAGAGCTGCGCAGATGCCGGCCGCCTGGCCGGTTGCCATGGCTATCGGCATCACCCGGTACGAGGAATGCGCCTCGTGCGTCCCCGAGATGCAGCGTCCGGCGACAATGACCCGTTCTACGCGCTGAGGAATCAGCGCGCGCAGCGGGATGTCGTAAGCCTCGTCGGCCGGGATGCGCTTCAGGACAGTACCCTTGCCGGCGGGATTGTGAATATCGACGGGATAAGATCCACGTGCGATTACGTCGGGAAACTTGCGCGCGCTCAGCAGGTCTTCCGCGGTGAGCCGGTATTCCCCGATAATGCGCCTCGTCTCCCGCACGCCCGCATGAACGCCGCTCTGCACAGCGTAGCTTTTCTCGAAGCCGGGCACATACTTGCGCAGGAAGCGCAGCAGTTGATTCAACTGCCGCCGGCTTTCCCATTCCGCCAGGCTCCAATCCCAGACGTCTATGCCGAGCACGCGCGTCACGCGCGTGGAGTTTACGCTTACTTCGCGCGGGTGCGGCGTTGCAAAGAACAGCACATCTTCCCGCGCCAGCTCGAGCTCGCCATCGGCCGAGGCCTTCTGCACGAGGTCCCATAAGCCGTGGACCCCGCGCCATTGATCCGGGTTCTGCTTCACATAAGCCTGGAACGCGGCCTGTTCAAAATCAGCCATGCGGAACATCAGCGTCATGGGTTGCACCAGCCCGTCCGATTCGCGCCCCACCTCATAACCGGCGCCGGCAAGGGCCGCAATATCGCCGTCACCGGTGCAGTCCACCACGTTCTTTGCCTTGATGACCAGCGGGCCGCTCTTGGTCTCGAATACGACGCCTTCGACCTCGCCGTCGCCGAATACATTGCTTGCGAAAGCATGGAACAGCATATGCACACCCGCCCGGTCCAGCAGATCCAGCGCCACCCATTTGAATACTTCCGGGTCGAACGGAACCACATAGCCTGTTTCCAGCGAGGGCGGCACGGCGCCGCCGCTTTGTACCAGGTGTTCCAGCAATTCCTTGAGCGCGCCGGCAATTACCGGATGGCCTGGTCCATGATCGTTGGGCAGCAGATTGCTCACGCCCAGCTTCTCGAAAGTCGGGCGCTGGGTGTGAAAGGACATGAGCGGCATGACCAGGGCCGCGGTCGCATTGCCGCCCAGAAAGCCATAACGCTCCACCAGGATCACGCGGGCGCCGGCGCGGACCGCTCCAAGCGCGGCGCCGATTCCAGCAGGGCCGCCGCCGACCACCAAGACATCGGTCTCGGCGGCCAGTTTGGCCGTTCGAGGAGGAAGAATCAGCTCGGTGATAGGTTCAGGCCTCTTCAGTATGGGCATTTCAGCTCCTTCCATCCGCGGCGGTCCCGGATCGCAACTGGCCAAGCAAAGACACGAGCAGCCGATTGTTCTCGCGCGCCCGTTCTTGCAGGGCCGGCAGACGCTCCCGGATAAGAGTCTGAATGTTGGCGCGAAAGTCCCAGCAATGGTCTATCATGGCCAGCAGCTTGCCGGAATTGACATTGTCCATGGGCGGCGTGTCCATGCCCAGATCCTGCAGGAGGCCGGCCACTTTGGCGGCATAGGGCAGGGCCACGAAGGGCACGCCTTGCAAGGCCGAAAAGATAAGGAAATGCAGGCGCATTCCTACGCAAAACTCGAAACCGCCAATGATGGTCATCACCTGGCCCGGGCTGTACTCGCCCTTGAGCACGGTTGCGCGCTGAGCGCACTGCATTTGCGCCACCACGGCGTGGCTGTGCTGCAAATCCAGATGGTCGCGCTCCAGAGGTATGAAGACCACATCGGCATCGAGGCGCTGCACCATGAAATCGGCCGCGTTGGCCAGCAGATGATGATAATGGTCGGCGCTCATTCCCGGCGCGGCCGGTCCCGGCTCCCGCACTGAAAAGCCGATACGGCGGCGAGGAATGTCCAGTCCCTCGCGCATCAGGGCATCATCGGGCAGGGGTTGCGCCTTCATCAGCAATGCCGGATCGGCAGTCACGTGAATCTCGCGCTGCAAGCCCACTTCCTCCAGAAGCCGATGGCCTTGACGATCGCGCACGGTAATCAATGCGGCGGGCGTCAGCGCCGAGCGCACCAGTTCGCGGCTGGACTGCCTTACAAGAGGGCCCGCGCTGACGCCGTATACCATCACCGGAACTCCCAGCTCATTGGCAAGCAGGACTTCGCGCAGATAGATGTCGATTTCCGCGTCAAACAGGATTCCACCGCCGCCCAGAATCAACAAATCCAGCCGGGCCACCTCTTGCGTCGCTTCATTTCGGGAAATCTCGCGCACCGGCACGGCCCGGTGGATGCGATGCCGTCTCTCCGTATCTTTCGCGTTGCGCGAAAAGACGGTGATCTCCGCCGGCGTGTCCGCAAGCAGTTGCGCCACGATGCTTTCGAGAATGGCTTCATCGCCGAGGTTCAGACCGCCGTAAGAGCCGGAGATACCGATCCGGACAGGACGTTTTTCCATGATTGCCTTTATGTCAGTGCGCGGTGGGGCGCTTTGCCGCCGATCGCCAGGTCTAAGAGCGATAATTCCAGCAAGCGCCGTTCCTTGCCGCACCAGCGCATCATCCATGGGGATATACGCATAATGTGTATTATGTAAAGTCTAGAATGTCAGTATCTATGGTGGCGGCCAACCCAGTCCCCGGCCGCTCCGGAGGACGCCCCGCGGCGAAAAGCAGGATTTTTCAATGATGCGCAGCCAGTCAATGAAAATCGCCGCCCTGCTCATTGAGCGCGGCATCGGCCAGGAACATGCCGACCAGGTCGCGGGCGAACAGCGGCAATGCGTCCAGGTCGCGCAGGCAAATATGCAGGCGGCGCCGCGACCAGCCGTCCTTGAGGCCAATGATGCCGATGTCCATGGTGCGCGCATAGCGCTGCGCCAGCGACTTGGGCACCACGCCGATGCCAAGGTTCGCTTCTATCATGCGGCACACCACTTCGAAGTTGCCCACCTGCGCGCGGAACTTGAATGGCCGCCCCAGCGCGGACGCGGTCTGCACCAGGAAAGAATGGATCGCGCTCCACTCGGACAAGCCTATGTAGTCGTATTCCAGGGTATCGGCGAAGCCTATGGGAGCCTGTCCGGCCAGCGCATGGCCGCTGGGCACGATCAGTACCAGGTTGTCTTCTCGATAAGGCAGGAACTGCAGCCCGTCGGCCGGCGGGCGCCCTCCCACGATGCCGATATCGGCGCTGTCATCGGCGACCGCCTTGACGATCTGATAGCTGAGATCCTCCCGTATTTCCATGCCGATATCGGGATGCGATGCCATGAAACGCCCCAGTATCGAAGGCATGGCCTCGGCCATGGCCGTGGTGTTGCCCATGATGCGCAGCCGCCCGCGCACGCCGTTGGCGAACTCCCGCATATTGCCCTGCAGCTTTTCCACCTGCGCCATCAGGGCGCGCGCGTGGCGCACCAGCGCCTCGCCCGAAGGCGTGAGCGTCACCCCTTGATTGGTGCGGTACAACAGGCGGGTGCGGAAATCGTCTTCGAGGTTCTTGACCCGCGTGCTGACGGCGGGCACCGACAGGTTGGATTTCTCGGCGGCCCGGGTCAGGCTGAACGAATCGCCGATATTGATCATCATCTGCATGTCGGTCAGATCGAAATGTATCGTCATGGTATATATGCCCCCCGCAGCGGCGCCCCTGCCAGGCTCCGCGCGGGAGGCTGCCGCATGGCGATTGCGCTATATCAGCCCGAGATCCTTGCGGACCTTGGGCAGGAAATCCATCATTGCGACCTGGAACAGGAATTGAGCTCCTTGCACCATGATAAAGTTCATGCCGGCGTCATGCAAACGTTGCACGCGCTGGCGCATTTCCTCCAGCGTATAGGCATAGCTGGTATTGGCGCCTATCATGATGCCGCGCTCGCGCGCCTTCTTGACCGCCTTGTCGACCATTTGCCATAGCTGCGGGCTGTCGAAATCGGGTTTCTTCGAGTTTCCGCCCAGCACCTTGCTCAAGTCGGTCATCGCGAAGAAGAACATCTTCAGGTCCGGATGGTCCAGAATGGCGTCGAAGTCATCGATGGCGCCCTGGCTTTCCATATGCGGAATAATATAGGTGCCTTCGGCCATCTCGGTGGTGCGCGCCTCCCATTCGCGGTTCGCGAAAGGATGGATCCACAGGGCGCGGCGGTGCCAGTCCCGGGCGATTTCCAGGGCCTCGTCGATTTCCTGCAAGCCGGAATGCGAAATCAGCACATACTCGGCCCCTATTCCCTGCAGGCGCGACAAGTCCACGCCGATACGCGCATCGTAGCCGTGCCAGGGATTGGTCTGCATGCGCACCACCGGCGTGATGCCGGCCGCTTCGCAGCTGCGGATCATATTCTGGACATCGTGGAAATCCATGCCGGTGAACATCATGTCTATCATGATCCAGTCCAGGCCGAGGTGCGCGCATAACTCGGCGGTCTCGGGGTCATTGGCCCACACGCCCAGCGCTGTGCGTCCGGACCGCATCGTATCCATGAGGTGGTTCTTGGGCTTCATAACTGCTCTCCTAAACAGTGCTCGTGATGACGGGCGGCGAAGCAGGCCGGATGGCGCTGCTTTACTTCTTCAATTGGTGGCTATCGGCTGCAACGACCTGGGCGCGGCCCGGCGGCGGAACAAGGTCTTGAGCAGCGCCATGAACAGAAAGCCGATGGCCATCTGCAATAACGAATAGCTGGCCAGCCGGGAAAAATCTCCCACATTCCAGGCTTCGAATGCCAGCACCGAAAACGTGCGGCTCTGCGCCGTATAGAGGATCACGACCATCGATAATTCGGTCATGAAGAAACTGAAGAGCAAGAGCCACGCCGCGACGATGCTGGGCAGGATCAACGGCAAGGTAATGCGGCGGAAGGTGCGCAAAGGGCCATAGCCGCATACGCGCGCGCTTTCCTCGAGTTCGGGATGGACCTGTATCAGGCTGGCCGACACGGAACGCACGGCGTAGGCGGTGAAGCGCCCGACGAACGCCAAAATGATGATCAGCATGGTGCCGTAGACCGCTACCGGCAAATTGACCCAGACCAGCATCAGGCCCACCCCGAATGCGATGCCGGGCACCGATATCGGCAGCAGGACCACGTATTCCAGGATGCCGCGGCCGCGCAGCCGCGACCTGACGATGATCCATGCCACCAGGATGCCGGCCGCGGTCGCGATGGAGGCCGCCGCCACCGAAATGAGCAGACTGTTCTGCAACGTGAACCAGACGTCGTCGGTCGCAAGGTATCCGATGAGGTTGGCCAGGGCGTACTGGCCCGACCAGGTGTACTTGGCCAGCGCCGCGGCTATCAGCACCGCGATGGGCCCTAGAATGGTGGCCCCCACATACAGCACCGCCAGTGCGGTGGCCGCCCAGCGCCATGCCCCCAGTTCGACCTGCCGCGGCCGGAACCCCTTGCCGGTGATGGTCGTGTAATGGCGCCCTCTCTGCATGCTGCGCTGCAGCCAGGTCGATAGGCTGGAGAGCAGCAGCAAGTAGATGGACAGCACTGCCATGATGCCGTAGCCGGGGGGCACTTCCTGGGAGCTGATCCAAATGCGCGAGGTCAGCATGAGAATCTGGCGCGACCAGCCAAGCACGATGGGCGTGCCGAACAGGCCTATGGCGATGGTGAACGCCAGCGCGCCTCCTGACAGGATGGCGGGCGCGAGCAAGGGCACCGTGATGCGGCGGGCGGTCTGCATCTGTGTCAAGCCGCAAACCTGCGCGGCCTCTTCCAGGCTCGGATCGATACTGCGCATGGCGGCGGCGACTATCATCATCACATACGGCGCCAGGTAAAGCCCGATGACCAGCAGCATGCCGAGGCGGGTGTAGACATCCAGCTGGCCCGGCAGGCCCGCGCCGTCCAGCAGGCGGTTGATGATGCCGCTGCGCGGCGCGGCCAGCAGCGACCAGGCGATGGCCCCGACAAAGGGCGGAATGAAGATCGGCAATTGGCTGATCCATTCCAGCGCGCCGCGGCCCATGGCGTCGCTGCGGGCGAATATCCACGCGAATACGGAGCCGGCCGACGTGGCGACCAGCGCCGCGCCCGCGGACACCAGCAGCGTATTGAGCAGGGCCTCCCAGTAGATGCTCCTGGTGAGGACCTCGGCGAGATACTGGCCGCTCAAGCGCCAGGTGCCCTGGTCCACATTCACCACGGCGCGATACAGGATCGCCGCCAATGGCGCAACGATCAGCGCGAGGCTGAGGAAAGCCAGCAGGGCAAGGCCGGCCATCATCGGCAGCCTGCGCTTGAACGCTTCGGGCCCGGGCTGCGCGGACATACGCCTATTCTCCGATTATCCGGATGTCGTGGGCCGCGACTTCCAGGCCCACGGCCTCGCCTGGCCGCCGCACGGCCGCATTGAGTTCCACGGCGGCGATCTGGCCGAAGGCGGTATCGATCCAGTATTCAGTGCGGTCGCCGATGAAACTGGTGCTGGCGATGCGCCCGGCGATGGCGGCGCGCTCGGGATTGACGAGGCGCCATTTTTCCGGCCGTATGCACAGCATGGCGCCCTGCGCTGGCGGCCCGCCCGGCGCCGCGGGCAGGCAGGCGCCGCCGGCGAGCCTGTAGGCGGCGCCGCGCGGCCCCTCGGTCCACTCGTAGTTGGACAGTATATTGGCGCGCCCCAGGAATTCGGCGGCGTACCGGCTGGCCGGATTGTCATAGATGTCCTTGGGCGCGCCTTTCTGGATGACCCGGCCATCGTGATAAAGGTAGACCGTGTCGGCGATCGACATGGCCTCTTCCTGATCGTGCGTCACAAACAGGATGGTGCGCTTGAGCCGCCGCTGGAGTTCGCGGACTTCGCCGCGCATGGCGATGCGCAGCCTGGCGTCCAGGTTGGACAGAGGCTCATCCATCAGAATGACGGGGGATTCCGAGACAATGCAGCGCGACAGGGCGACCCGCTGCTGCTGGCCGCCGGAAAGCTCGGTGACGCTGCGCCCGGCATAGCTGTCAAGGCCCACCATATGCAGTGTTTCGAGCACGGCCTGCTTGATCGCCGGCTTGCCCATGCCCGCCGCCACCAAGGGCAGCGCCACGTTCTCGAACACCGTCATGTGCGGCCATATCGCATATGACTGGAACACCATTGCGACACGGCGGCGTTCGGGCGGCACCCACACCGGCGGCGACTCCTGGTAGACCGTGCATTCGTCGATCACAATGCGCCCTCCTGTCGGCCTTTCCAGGCCGGCTATGCAACGCAGCGTAGTCGTCTTGCCGCAGCCGCTGGCGCCCAGCAAAACCGAAATGCATCCCTGTGCGAAGCTCTCGCTTATGGAATCCAGCACCTGCTGCGACCCGAAAGATTTTCTGAGCTGCTCGACGGCTATCGACATGGATAGGCTCACCTGATGCCAGTCGCGCGCTGCCACATTTCGATCAGTTTGGGCTGGTCCCTGAGCGCCGCGGCGATATCCAGCGGCAGCACTTTCACCGTGGCCAGATCCGGCATGCCCGCGGGCGCGGGAATGCCCTTGCGCAGGGCGTACTCGTTGGCCTTGTGAATGATGTCCTGGACATCGCTCATCATGAAATCGACGAACAGCCGCGCCGCCTGCGGATGGGGCGCGCCCTCGAGCACCGCGATGGAGAACGGCGTGGATATCGTGCCCGACGCGGGCGGAATGAATTCCAGCGGCGCCCCTTTGGCGACGGCCCCGCTGTAGTGGTTGTTGACGACGTAGAACATCAGCGGCTTCTCGCCGGACAGCATCTTCGAGAGGCCCGCCGGCGTAGTCGGCGTAAGTTCGGCCCCCGACTTGACCAGCCCCTGATAGATCGAGACAGCCTTCTGCTCGCCGAAGTTCTGGTAGAGCGCGGCCAATAGCGAGAACGCCGCCGAAGACGTGCGGGGATCGAAGAAGGTGATTTGACCTTGCCACTCCTTTCTGGGGTCGGCGAAGTCGAACCAGTCACGCGGCGGCTGCATGCCGTTCAGGTAGGACTTGTTGGCTCCTATGCCCAGGATGAGTGTCTTCACGCGCAGATAGTCCTTGTCCGCCGGGGCCGCGTCGGGCGGGAAGTTGCCGAGCTCGGGAGATCTGTATGCCTGAAGCAGTTTTTCATCCTGCATCTTGGTCAATACGTCTTCCAGCGAGAAAAAAACGTCGGCGGCCTGTTTCCTGGCCTTGCGCTCCGTCACGTGGCGGTTGTATATCTGCCAGCAGCCGGCCAGATACGAGGAAACCTGGATCTTGGGATAGCGCTTCTTGAAAGCCTCGATATAGACCGGCGTCTGCGGAGGATCGCAGCCATAGACCACCAGGCTGCCCTCCTTTTCCGCGGCCGCCACCAGGGCGGGATCGCTGGCCGCCGCCCCGCGGGGGCCGAGCGCCGCCAGTGCCAATATCATCAGGGCGATTTGCAGGTGTGCGCGGGATAGGACGAACATGGTCACCACCTCCTGGCTATGGGGTCACGGCCTGCCGCGGCAGGCGACAAGCCATGATGCCCGATCTCCGGCCGGGTGGATTTCGCAAGTGCCAAAATCGGAGTTAATAAAAGATGAATGAAAGGCGGTTCGGCCTCCCCGGATGCGCCGCTGCGACAATCTTGCTTGACGCCGCCGCCTCCGGCGGGACAAACTACGGCGCTGTATGACGCCACCCTCCTCCCTCCAACCGAAAGGAAGCACCCCATGGACCTGCAATTAACTGGCAAACACGTTCTCATCACAGGCGGCAGCCGCGGCATCGGCCTGGCGTGCGCGCTTGGCTTCGCGCGCGAAGGCGCCAAGCTCAGTCTGGTTGGACGCAGCCAGGAGCATCTGGACTCGGCCATCGCCCAATTGCGCGGCCAGGGTTTCGACGCTGTCGGCTACAGCGCCGACCTGGTCGACGCGGCCGCCGCCGCTGCCATGCTGGACGCCGCGCAGGCCGCCGGCGGCGCAATCGACATCCTGGTCAATTCCGCCGGCGCCGCGCGCCGCACGCCATTTGGCGAACTCACGCCCGGGGTCTGGCAAAACTCGATGCAGGCAAAATTCTTCAGCTACATAAACGTGATCGACCCCCTGATCAAACGCATGGGCGAGCGCGGCAGCGGAGCCATCGTGAACATCGTGGGCATGGGCGGCAAGGTCGCCAGCACCACCCATATCTCGGGCGGGGCCGCGAACGCGGCGTTGATGCTGGCCAGCGCCGGCCTGGCCGCCGCCTATGGCCCGCTGGGCGTGCGGGTCAACGCGGTCAACCCATCGATCACGCTGACCGACCGCATGGCGCAGGGACTGGAGGCCGAGGCGCGGGCGCGCAATATCTCCACCGAACTCGCGCTGCAGCAGGCGCAGGCCAAGATGCCTCTGGGCCGCATAGCCTCGCCCGAAGACATCGCCAACGCGGTGCTGTTCCTGTCATCGCCGCAGGCGGGCTATATCTCGGGCGCGATCCTGTCCATGGACGGCGCCGCGACACCCATGGTGGTCTAGTGTCCTATCGCCGCGGTTTGCGCCTTGTGTCTGACAGGACACTAGGCCGGGCCCGCGCCTGTCAGCCGGATCCGGCTGATTTCCGAGCGCGCGCCGATGCGCATGGGCGGCCCCCAGTAGCCCGCGCCGCGGCTGACATATACCTGCATGCGGCCCTGCCGGTGCAGGCCCGCGACGAAGGGCTGCTGCAGCGGCACGAAGTACTGCCAGGGCCAGAACTGGCCGCCGTGGGTATGGCCCGACAACTGCAGATCGAAACCCGCGGCGGCGCCGGCCGGCGCGCTCCTGGGCTGATGGGCCAGCAGGATCCTGACCGCGGCGCTGGCCGGCGCGCCGCTCAACGCCTGCGCGGGGTCGCTCGCCTGCGCGGCGCTGAACCCTCCCGCGCCGAAATCCGTGACGCCGGCCACGACGAATTCGACGCCCTGCCGCGCCAGCACCTGATGCTCGTTCATGAGCACCCGCAATCCCAGGCGGCGGAACTCGGCGACCCACTGTTCCGCGCCCGAGTAGTATTCATGGTTGCCCGTGACGGCATATACGCCGTGGCGCGCCTGTAGCCTTGCCAGCGGCTGGGTGTGCTCGCCAAGCCGGGCCACGCTGCCGTCGACCAGGTCGCCGGTAAGGGCGATGACGTCAGGCGAGAGCCGGTTGACGGCGTCGACGATCGCGGCGACGTAAGCGCGCTTGATCGTCGGCCCGACATGCAGGTCGGAGATCTGCACGATGGTCAAGCCCTGCAGGGCCAAGGGCAGATCATCGATCCGTACCTCGATGTCGACCACCCTCGCCCTCCGCCTGGCGTTCACCAGGCCCAGCAAGACCGCGGCCAGGCCCAGGACAGGCACCGCGATGGCGCTGGCCGAATGCAGCGCGGCGTAAGCCGGCGCGCCTGTCAGCCCGCCGCCTGCGGCATTGACGGCAGCCGCCGCCAATAGGAGCATGTCGCGCAGCAGGGTCAGGACGAACAGCCAGGAAAACAGGCCCAGGAACAGGAAGCCGATCCAGGCCATCGCGTCGCCGGCGGGCCGCCCGACGGAACGGCGCGAAAAGAAGCCGCCCAGTATCAATACATAGGTCAGCAGCAACGTCGAGGCCGCAAGCCAGCGGCCCGGCCCCGCCGGCGCGGCCGCGGCCAGGCGCATCGCCACATAGGTGTGGCTCAGCGCCAGAATGACGGGAAGGCGAAGAAAAAAGGAAAAGCGCTGCATGGCCGTTCAACCGCCCCGCTCGCCCAGGCGTTCGAGCGTGGCTGCATCGGGCTGGCCGTCGAAGTATTTTTGCAGGGCATAGTCGAAAACCTGCCGGTCGGGCGAGGCGCTGGCAAACAAAGTCATGCACGAGCGGAATTTCATGGCGTCGGTATGGCCGAAGATCTGCGTTATCGGCAGTCCCTCGACGGCATTGACCAGTCGGGTGCATTCCATCAGCCTCGCGCCGAGCAGCGGATGGCTTGAATACGCGACCGCTTCCTGGCGCGAGGCGATCGCGAATTCCCGCGCCATGGCGCTGCGGCCCAGGCCTTCGATTTGCGGGAAGATGAACCACATCCAATGGCTGCGTTTCCGGCCGGCGCGCAGTTCCGCGCGAACCTGCTCGAAGACGGGGTCTTGCGCATCCATGAAACGCTGCAGTTTATAGGGATCTGCCATGTAGCCACTCCCGCGGGTCGACCCGATAGTATTTCTTCAGTTCTTCAAACAATTCCGGATGATGCTCGGCAAGTTCCACTGGTTTCTCGAAAAAGGTCTCCGTCGCCACCGCGAAGAATTCCGCCGGATCCGTCGCGCCGTATTCGTCGAGCACGGTTTCGTCCTGATGCAGGACGTCCGACCGCAGGGCCGCGAACTCGCGCGACAGCACCGCCGCCCAGTCGCGGTAATTCGCCTGGCTGCCCAGAATGGGCGCGCCGTCGGCGGCGCCGGATTCGTCGTCCAGTTGATGCGCGAACTCGTGCAGCACCACATTATGCCCGTCCGTGAAGTCTCCGGCGCCCTGCCGCACATGATCCCACGCCAGCACCACCCGGCCGTCGCCCCAGGACTCTCCCAAGAGGTCCTCCTCGCCGTCTATGACCACCCCGCCGGGGGCCAGTTCCGTGCGCGGAGCGATAAACGCGCCAGGATAGACCAGCACCGACCACAGACCCGGATAGACCCGCGTCCTGCGATTCAACAGCAGCAGACAGGCCTGGCCGGCTATCGTCACCCTCATCTCGTCGGTGATCTCCAGCCCGCCGCAGCCGTGGAAATTCTTCTGATGGAGAAACTGCTTGATCAGCCCATGCAATTGCCCGCGCAGTTCCGCGGGCAGCCGTGGATACACGGGAACATTCTTTTCCAGGATCGCGACGAAGTGCTCGGGAAAGCGCGCCTGGACGGCGCGCTTCAGGCGCAGCTTCGGTATCCATTCCGCCAGCACTATCGCGGCCACGATGATGGCAAGAATCAGCAAAGCGTTCATAAGAGGTAGTCGGCCCCGGCGGCAGGCGTCGCCGCGCAAGGGCTCAGCCCAGTGTGGATGCGCCGATGCGCCGCATTTTGCGCACGCTTTTGCCAGCTACCCAGTCAGTGCTCAGCGCGGCGAATTCCTGATAGTGCTTGGAGTTCCGGTGCGCCTCTATCGCGTCCTCGTTTTCGTAGAGCTCATATAGAAAAAACAGCGACGCGTCGGCGGGGTCGCGGCATATGTCGAAGTAGCGGCAGCCCGCTTCGTGTTCCAGCGCCGACGCGGCGTTTTTCTGGATGGCCAGGGCGAAATCCTCGACAAACTCCGGTTTGATTTTGAACTCTACAATCAAGGCTTCAAGCATATTGTTTTCCGGCAGGGGTTGAAAAAGAGGCGTTCTCGCCGGCGCGCCGCGTACCGCTGGCGAACGGGCAAGTATCGATTCCAGAGATTACAACATTTACAGTAGGGTAGAATCGCTTTTGCACTTCCAGCAAAAAAAGACATAAGAGATACCCAATGACAAAGGCCGCGCCCAGCTGGCTTATACCCGTAGCGGCGATTTTCATTCTCCAGACCACGGCGGCATTCCTGAGCCGATTCATCCCCATCATTTCACCCGCGCTGTCCAGCGAATTCGGCTGGGACGGCAGCTCGATAGGCTATTTGACGGCGGCCAACTCGCTGGGCGGCCTGGCCATACTCATGGTGGGTTCCGGCCTGTTCAGGCTGATGGGAGGGATCCGCGCATTGCAGCTGACCTTGCTGATCGGGGCCGCCAGCATGGCGTTCCTTCTGCATTCCAGCCTTAGCGTCGCGCTGATAGCCTGTTTTGTAATGGGCTTGAGCAATGGCGCGGCCAACCCCGCCGGCAGCGAAGTCCTGCAGCGGTTCTCGCCGCCGGAAATGCGCAATCTGATTTTTTCCATCAAGCAGGCGGGAGTGCCGCTGGGCGGTGTGATAGCGGGGCTGGCCATTCCCGCCATCGTGCTCCTGGCCGGATGGCGCTGGGCGCTGTTCGCCGGGGCCTGCCTGGTCGTGCTTCCCACCGTATTGACGTGGCGCATGAGCGCCGGCATAGACGAACCGGGGGTATCCCGCAGGCGGTTCTTGCCGCTGCCGCGGCTCAGTTCGCTGCGCGCGCTCATCGTGCCCTTGCGCTCACTGACGCAGGGCACCGGACTCCTGAAGATGTCCATAGTCGGCAGCCTCTTTGCCGTCGCGCAAAGCTGCTGGTTCACCTTTCTGGTCATCTACCTGATCGACGGCCTGGGCTATTCCCTCGGGCTGGCCGGCGCGGTGTTCGCCGTGATGCAGACTGGCGGCGTCATCGGCCGCGTCGGGCTGGGCTGGCTCGCCGATCGCATGCATTCGGCTACCGCCACGCTGTCGGTGGCCGCCCTCATCTCGGCAGGGACGACGGTGCTGCTGGGGCTGAGCGATCCGACATGGCCCTTGTGGATTATTGTCGTCCTGGCGTTTGTCGCGGGCTGTTCGGTGGCGAGCTGGAATGGCGTGCAGATCGCGGAGGTGGCGCGGCTGTCGCCGCCGAAGCTGATTTCGGAGACCGCGGCGGGATCCAGCATCCTGGTCAACTTGGTCAATATGCTGGCGCCCGCCCTCTTCGCCGCCTTCGTGGCGGTCAGCGGCCGCTATGATTACGCCTTTGCATGTACCGGCGCCAGCGGCCTGCTGGTCATTGCTTTCCTGCCACGCAAGGGAAAGCGCGCTAGCCGGCGCTAATGACCCAGGTTTCCTTGGGGTTGACGAACTGGATCTGGCGGTCTCGAAAGCATTGCAGGATGCGCCGGTTGAATTCGCGCTGCACAGGCCAGCGGCCTTTGTCCAGCGTTCGTATCTGGCCGGCGACGGTGATCATGGAACCGTCGACCTGGTCCACTCCCCACACTTCGATGTCGGCCAGAATGAGATCCTTGAATTTCGGATCGGCGCGCATGCCGTCGCCTACGCTTTTGATGGCGCTGAACACTTCGTCGACGTTGGAGTCCGCCGTGACGCTGACCTTGACGGCGGCGTTGCCTATGCCGCGATTGGTGTTCGTGACGGTCGACACGGAACTGAATGGCACGACATGGAGGGAACCGTCGCCGGCGCGCAGGCGGACGGTGCGTATCGACAGGTATTCGACGCTGCCCGACAGGCCGGCGACAGTGACCCAGTCGCCGACCTGCATGGCGTTTTCCATCAGCAGGAATATCCCTGTGATGAAGTCCTGGACCAGCTTCTGCGAGCCGAAGCCCAGGGCGACGCCAATGATGCTGGCGCCCGCCAGCAGCGGCGCGATATTGATCCCCAGCTGGCTCAGCGCGGTGAATAATACGATCATGGCAATGATGACGAACAGGGTGGTGCGCACCATGGGCACCAGCGTGCGCAGGCGCGCGGCCCGCGCCATGTCGCCTGCCAGCCGCCACCGGTCGAGGCGGCGGCCTATCATGATATTCAGGGCTTCCCACGCGGCCACGGCCAGGACGCAGGTCACGCCTATGGTGCCGGCCGCGGAGGCCAGGCGCCGGCCCACTGATCCTTCCAGGAACCAGGCCCGCGTATCGACCCCCCAGACCTGCAGCAGCGCCAGGGCGGTGAGCAGCGCGATCACGATATAGATGACGCGGTGCATGAGCAATTGATAGGCGTTGCGCGTGCCCGCCGCCGCCTCCTGCCCCGCCGAAGCTTCCTCGTCGCGGATGAATGCGCGGTCGATGGCGCCCAATGCGAAAATCGAAACCAGGCTCGCGCCTATCAGGACCGCCGCCGACCAGCCAAAGAAGTGGACCAGGCGCTGAAAGCCGTTCTGTGTTCCGGCCGACCACAACAGCCACACGGCAATGATGAAAACCGTGGCCAGGTAGGGCCAGATGTCGGCCAGGACCCTTCTTATGCCGGACAGGCGGTGATCCGCAGCGCCCCGGATGGCCGCCGCCGTCGCTTTGCGGCTGCGCCAGACCATGGCCAGCAACAGGATATGCACCAGCAGTCCAACCAGCTTGGAAAGCGCCTCATGGGTGTCCGCGCCTGCCCCCGCTTCAAGCAGCACATTCGCCGCGGCCGTGCCCGAGACGGCGATGATCATTATCCATGACAGCCAGCGGTATAGATACATGGCGGCCGCGTCTCCAATGTGCAGCAGGCGCAGGCTTTGCCGGTCCGGCGAGATGATCAGGCGCAATACGGCAAGCGAGATGCGCGCCGTGGCGTATGCTTCGATGATGATCAGCGTCGCGTTGTAAAGGGCGCCGCCGCGCCCGCTGAGCGCGCTTGCCAGCAGGCTGGCCACCGCCAGAAACGCCAGCAGGGGCAGCAGTTCCAGCACGCCGCGCGCCAGGGCGAACGGAAAGCGGCGCAACAGGCTCAGGTAGCGGTCGGCGGCGCGCGGCGAGGGCTCGGCGGCGGCCGCCTGCGCGGGCGCGCCACGGTGCAGCAGCCCGCGGGCGCGCCCCAGCAGCCGGCGCAGCAGCCACTCGGCCAGCAGCGCGCCGGCAAGTATGGCCATCACTTTGAACAAGGCAAGCAGCGCGGCGCTGCGCTGCTCCGCGGCGCCCATATGGGTTTGCCACCATTGCGCCGTCGAGCCCAATCCGATCACGGTGCGCCCGCTCAGGCGCAGCCAGTCCGCGACCGCCTCCAGCCGCTGGCCTGTCACCTTGAGCAACTGGGCCAGCAGGCCGTCCTCGGTCAATGCGATGGGCGCTTCTTCCTCCTGCGCCGCGGCCGCGGGCTCGGCGGCTGCGCTGCTTTCCGTCGCCTGGGCGATGGCGCTGAGCGTTTGTTCGAGCTCGGCCCGCTTGGCGTCATCCCGCAGGATGGCCAGTGTATGCCTGGCTTGCTCCGGCGTCAGGGCGGATCGGTCGCCGGCCGGGGCGGCCGCCGGTTCGGCGGCATGTGCGCCCTGCGCCGCCGACAGCGCCAGGAACACAGTCAATAAAACAAGTGCGATCGCATGATTCCATCGGGAGAAAGACATAGGCAATGATAGATGAGTGTTGACGGACCAGGGTTATTTCGGCCTGGGGCTTTTGAGCTTGGCATCGGGCGCCGGCAAGCGGTTCGCCCGCAGCAGCCTGACGGCGCGTGCCACCGCCCGCGCCACATTGCGCACTTCCTCCTGCACGCCTGTGTCGCGGTCCAGCGCTTCGTGGCTCTGCGCATAGGTATCATAGTATCCAATATAGCGATCCAGGCGCGCCATCGAACCCGCGTCGAGCAATCCCATCCAGTCCAGCCAGTCGCTCAGCCCGCGGCGCAGGCTTTCCGTGCCGGCCACATCGCCGTGGACCACAAGCCCATACGCGCGCCCCGCCAGATGCTTGGGATAATCCCAGCCGGCCATTTCGATTGCCTTCGCCTTGGCGGCGTCCTTGCCGGATGTGGTCGTCAGGTCGGGGTTGCCGCCATCGGCGCAGACCAGGCGGTCTATCATCAGTTTCAGCACGCTGGGCGCCTGATACCAATACACCGGGGTCAGGATGATGACGGCGTGCGCCGCGGTCCATTTTTCGTAGATCTCCGCCATCCAGTCGCTGGTCTGGCGCTGGCCATGGTTGGGATAGCAGCTGCATGGCCAGTGGCATAAAGGCATCGCCGTGGAGACACAGGCCTTGCACGGATGGATATGCTTATCGTAGCCGGAGGTGAGCAGGCTCAGGTCGAGGAGGTCCACGTCCATGCCGTCGGCAAGCAGGACTTCCCTGGCCAATTGGGTCAAGCGGAAGGTTTTCGAGATTTCGCCCGGACAACTGCCGTCGTTGCGGGCGGCGCCGCAAATCAGCAGGACGCGCGACCGGGTGGCCGCGTCTTGCTGCGCCGCCCGGGCTTTGATCAGCCTGTCGCGGGTGGCCTTCCACTCCACGGACAAATCGTAGTCGGGATCGGCAAATTCGGGTCCGGCCTTTTGAGTCAGGGGCGATTTATGCCCATTGACATAGTTGGACCATGCAATCTCTTCCACTTGCGCCACGGCGTCCCTGGCGCTGTCGAACGCCGGATCGACGAACGAACGGGAAAAGGCCCGATGGAATTGGTCGCGGTCCAGCGGCTCGGGCGCCTGCCCCGTGCGCGGTTCTATCATATCGGCCTCCTTGGCTTGGACATCGGGGCGCTGCTCTGCGCCCTGCCGGCCGTGGCGGCAATTATTGTTCCCGCGCCCGGGATGCGCTGCCAGCGCTCCGGCGGATCAGTCGCGCGACAGCGGCTTGCCGTTGAAATCCACCGTGACCAGCTTGCCGTCCATTTGCCCCATGCCAGGCGAATTCGCCGGCATGCCCGGCGCGGCCGCCCCTTTTATCGACGGATCGGCGATCAGCTTGTTGACCGCCGCGGCGGGCACATGGCCTTCGATGACCTGCCCCGAAGCGTCGACGATGGCGGTGTGGCAGGATGCCAGTTCGCCGGGCACGCCCAGCCTGGCCTTGACCGCCGCCATATCGCGGGTCTTGACAGCGGCCACGGTAAAGCCGGATGCTTGCATATGCTGAACCCAGCCGGAGCAACAGCCGCAGTCGGGGTCCTGATAGACCGTGATCGATGCCGCGGCCGCCTGCGTGGCGGTCGCCGCCGCCAGAAGCGCAGCGCCAAACCAGATTGTCTTCGCCATGATATTTCCTTTGAGTCGAGAATTATGCCCAGCCGCCGCCGTGGCCCGCGGGGCAGCGAGACGGAATATAGACCTTCCCATGGCTGGAAAGTCAAGCGCCATGGCCGGAAATGCCCGGGCGCATGCCCGGCGCGCGCCGCCGGCACGCCCGCCGCTTGCGCCCACTTTTGCAGGATCGGGCAACAGAAAGACAGGATCGAGCATCGGGAATCGGCCAGGGAATCGCATACTGCAACAGGCGCACAGAAGCGCAACAACAGGAGTCAATAGCATGCGTTATAAAAAATTCGGACGTACCGGCCTATTCGTTTCGGAGCTCTGCCTTGGAACCATGACTTTCGGCGGCGGCGAAGGGATTTGGGGCCAGATCGGTGATCTGCAGCAGGCGCAGGCCGACCAGCTGATCGGCCACGCCCTGGACGCCGGTATCAACTTCATCGATACCGCCGACGTCTACTCGGACGGCCGCTCGGAAATCATTACGGGCCAGGCGCTCAGGAATCTGGGAGTCGCGCGCGAGAACGTGGTCGTCGCCACCAAAGTGTTTGGCGAGACCGGCGCCAAAGGCGTCAATTCGCGCGGCTTGTCCCGCTACCACATCATGGAGGGCGTCAAGGCCAGCCTTGCGCGCCTGCAACTGGACCATATCGATCTGTACCAGATCCATGGCTTCGACCCCGCCACGCCGATCGAAGCGGCGCTGCTCGCGCTCGACAGCCTGGTCCAGCAAGGCCATGTGCGCTACATCGGCGTATCCAACTGGGCCGCCTGGCAGATCATGAAAGCGCTGGGCATCTCGGAGCGCCTCGGGCTCGCGCGGTTCGAGTCGCTGCAGGCTTACTACACCATAGCCGGCCGCGATCTCGAACGCGAACTGATTCCGCTCCTGCAGAGCGAAGACGTCGGCCTGCTGGTCTGGAGCCCGCTCGCCGGCGGCCTGCTTAGCGGCAAGTACGGGCGCAATGTGCAGCCCGAAGAAGGCAGCCGCCGCAGCAAATTCGACTTTCCTCCGGTCAATGTGGAGCGGGCCTATGACTGCGTCGATGCGATGCGCGATATCGCCCAGGCCAAAAGCGTTTCCGTGGCGCAGATCGCGCTCGCCTGGCTGCTGCACCAGAAGACGGTGACCAGCGTGATCGTCGGCGCCAAGCGTGTCGAGCAGCTCCAGGACAATATCGGGGCGACGCAGGTCAGGCTGAACGACGAAGAACTCGCTACACTGGCCAAAGTCAGCGCGCTGCCGTCCGAATATCCGGGGTGGATGCTCGAGCGCCAGGGCGCGCCGCGGCGCGAGCAGATGGCGTAGCGCCCTCGAACTTCCGCCCCGGCGCTGGCGCCGGCATTCCAGGAGCGACCATGGTTCAATCCCCTACCCTGTTGCGCGGTACGCTCACCCGGGCGCAATTCCTGCGCTTGTGCGGTGGCCTTTCGGTCGCCGCCATGCTGCCGAAAACGGCCTGCGCCCTGTCCCCCGGGGCCGGGACGATGAACACGCGACCCATACCGTCGACGGGCGAAGCGCTGCCCGTGGTGGGCTGCGGGACCTACCGCGGTTTCGATCATGGCCCGGGCAGCGAGGAATATGCGCGGCTCCCGGGTGTGCTGGAATCGCTGCTCGACGCCGGCGGGAAGGTCGTCGATACGGCGGCCATTTATGGCCGCGCGGAGCGCAGCATCGGCGAGATCCTCGACGCGGGCAAGCTGCGCGGCCGGGTCTTCCTGGCGGGCAAGGTCTGGTCGTCCGGGCGCGAGGCCGGGCTGCGCCAGATGCGGCAGTCCATGCAAGACCTGCGCACGGACCGGCTGGACCTCATGCAAGTCCACAACCTGGTGGACTGGCGCACCCAGCTCTCCACCTTGCGGCTATGGCAGGCCGAGGGGCGCATCCGTTACATAGGCATTACGCATTACGAGAGTTCGGCGCACCGGGCCGTGGAGGCTGTCCTTCGCTCGGAGCCGGTCGATTTCCTGCAGATCAATTACTCCATGGACGAACCGGATGCGGCGGCGCGGCTGTTTCCGCTCGCCGCGGACCGGGGCGTCGCCGTCGTGGTCAACAGGCCTTTCGGCGGCGGCGGCCTGATGCGCCGGCTGCGCGGCCGGCCGCTGCCCGGCTGGGCCGGCGAGATCGGATGCTCGAGCTGGGCCCAGGTCCTGATCAAGTTCGTCCTGAGCCAGGCGGCGGTCAGCTGCGTCATCCCTGGCACGGGCAGTCCCGAACACATGCGCGACAACGCCGCCGCCGGCCGCGGCCCGCTTCCGGAAGCGGACTTCTGGCGGCAGCGCCAGGCCGAGGTCATGAGCTGATGCGCCGCGGCGCATTACCCCCTTTCCGGGTTCAGGTCCGGCTGGCCGACCAGGCGCCGCCCTGCCCGCTGGCGACGCGGCCTGTGATGGTCTTGCCGTTGACCGTTCCGGTATAGCGGGCGCCGTTGGCCGTGAAGGAAATGGTGTTGCCCTCCATGCGGGCCTCCGAAATGGCTTGCTCGCCCAAGGTGCCGCTGAGCATCTGGAAGCGCTGCGTCAGTCTAAGCTCCTGATTGCCGAGCTGCCATGAGCCTTCGACCTTCGCCGGTACTATCCACAAGAAGGCTGTGCACCAGTGTTGGCAATCCTTGCTCACGGACGTGGCGTCGTCGGGCTCCCAATCGCCCATTCTGAACGAATTGGAAACGACGCGGGTGCCGGGCTTGAGGTCGAGGATGCGCGGACGAAGCTTGGCGTTGATTTCGGGAAGCAGGAACATCGTGATGACTTGCGCCTCGGAGAGGTCGGTTTCGAACAGGTCCGCCGTCGCGAAGGTGGCGCGCTCGGCCAGGCCAGCCTGCTTGGCGTTCCTGCGGGCCAGGTCGGCCATATCCGGGTTGTATTCGATCCCGTGGGCCCTGAGGCCGCGCCGGGCCGCGGTGATGACGGTGCGGCCGTCGCCGGACCCCAGGTCGATCAGATAATCCTGCGGTGTCACCTTGGCGATGTCCAGCATTTTTTCGACCAGCGGCTGCGGCGTGGGCACCCAGATTACATCCTTGCCTTCCTGGCCTACGGCTGGCTCATACTCCGCCGCTGGCGCCATTCCTGGAAGGGCCATGACCAGGGCGAATGCCTGCGCCAGCAGCGCCCGGCCCAGTTTCCGGAGCCCATGGCCCATGTGCCCGGCATTTTCGCCCGGCCTTGCCGGCAGCCCTTGCGCCGCCGTAGGGAGAGAGATTTGCATGATGCTGCTCCTTTCAGGTTATTTGGCGCAGGCGGCCTGATTCCGGTTGCCGGCGCCTATCCCTTTACTGCATAATCGTACCGACAATTGGGGATGTTTGCCATACAAGAAGCAGACCGGGGAATTTCATTGACCACATTCGGGGGGGTTACTGGATGACCGCGAGCGCTCGCTGCCAGATTTTTTGCCGTGCCAGCAATTGCCATGCCTGCGGGCCGGCGTCATGAATACGGGCGCTACCGCCACCGTGAGCGCGCGCGCCGGCGCGCTCACGGTGCTCGACGGGGTGGCCGTATTGGTCGGCGTGGTCATAGGCATAGGCATATTCGGCTTCCCGCCGCTAGTCGCCCAATACACTGATTCCCCCCTGATCTACATGGCCTTGTGGGCGGCGGGCGGAGCGGTCATGCTGGTGGGCGCGCTATGCTACGCGGAACTGGGCTCGGCCTATCCCAATGCCGGCGGGGAATATCACTATCTGAGCCGCGCCTGGGGCTTGCGCACCGGCCTGCTGTTTGCCTGGGCGCGCGGCACGGTCATCCAGACCGGCGCCATTGCCGCCGTTGCCTTCATCTATGGCGACTACGCGCAGCAATTGTATGGGCTGGGTCCGCAAGGCGGCTCCATCCACGCCGCGCTCAGCGTCGTCCTGCTCACGGCGCTGAACATCGCCGGCACGCGCCAATCGAAATGGATGCAGTTGGCGTTCACGGCGCTGACCCTGGCGGCGCTGAGTTCCGTGGTGGTGGCCGGGCTATTGACCGACACCGGGCCCGCGCCGCTCGCGCCGGCCGCGGGCCTTGCGGCGGACGGCTGGGCGGGCGCGTGGGGCATGGGCATGGTTTTCGTGCTGCTGACCTATGGCGGCTGGAATGAAACCGCCTACCTGTCCGCCGAATTGCGCAATCCCGCGCGCGACCTGCGCCGGGTGCTGATCATCGGCACAGTGGTCGTGACCGGCGCCTATCTCCTGATCAATTTGGCGTTTCTCGAAATCTTCGGGCTGCAGGGCCTGCGCCAGAGCCAGGCTGTGGGGGCCGACGTATTGCGCCTGACGGCGGGGCCGTATGCTGCAACCGCGCTGAGCGTGCTGGTTTGCTGCACGGCCCTGAGCACCATCAACGGCACGATCATGACCGGGGCGCGCGTGTACTACGCCCTGGGGCGAGACCTGCCGCGCCTGCGCGCCCTGGGCGCTTGGAACGAACGCGGCCAGACCCCGGTGCGCGCCTTGCTGTTGCAAGGCGCCATCACCTTGGCCCTCATCATCTTCGGCGCGGTCGCCGACAACGGCGTACAGGCCATGGTGGCGTACACGGCGCCGGTATTCTGGCTGTTCATGATGCTGGTGGCGCTGTCCGTCTGGCGCCTGCGGCGCATCGATCCCGATCGACCGCGCCCGTTCAGGACTCCGGCCTACCCGTTCACCCCCGCCCTTTTCGCGCTGGTCTGCGCGGGCCTGGTGTGGTCCAGCACCCTCTATGCGGGAACCGGCGCGCTCGTGGGCCTGGGGGTGCTGGTTCTAGGCATGCCTGTCATCGCCCTGGCCAGGCGCGCGCCCGGCCGGCCCGGATGAGTCTCGGCGGCCGCGCTGCCGCTAGCCCAGCGCGGTATCCAGCAGCATCATCAGCACGAAGCCCAGTATCAAGCCTATGGTGGCGGCCGCTTCGTGGCCCTGGCGGTGGGACTCCGGAATGATCTCGTGGCTGATGACAAACAGCATGGCGCCCGCGGCGGCGGCCAGGCCCCACGGCAGCAGATAGGCCGAGATGCCGATTACCGCCACGCCGATGACGGCGGCCAGGGGTTCCACCATTCCCGACAGCACCGCCATGCCCGCCGAGAGACCGCGTCCGTACCCTATGCCCCTGAGCGCCAGGGCCACCACCATGCCTTCAGGCACATCCTGGATGGAAATCCCTATGGCCAATGCCTGCGCCGCCAGTGCGTCGGGCCCGGTGAATCCGACGCCGATGGCCAGCCCCTCGGGGAGATTGTGCAGGGAAATGGCCAGTACGAACAGCCAGACGCGCTTGAGCTTCTTGGCGTGCACGCCTTCTATGCCTTTCACGAAATGCTCATGGGGCATGACGCGGTCTATCAACAGCAAACCCATGGCGCCCAGCAGCACTCCGCAAGCCACGATGCCGCCCGCGCCCCATTCGCCGGCGCCCTGCGCTTTGGCCGCCGCCAGGGCCGGAATGATCAGGGAGAATGAGCTGGCCGCCAGCATCACGCCAGCGCCAAAGCCCAGCATGCTGTCCGAGGCCCGCTGCGAAAAACTCAATGACAGGAAGACCGGCACGGTGCCCAGCGCGGTCGCCAGGGCCGCCATGGAACCGCCCCATAGCGCTCCCGACATCTTGTGGTCGGGGTCGACCAGCGCGGTATACAAGGCGACGCATAACAAAATCGCGCCTATCGCCAGGATGGAAAAAGCCATCCAGTTGCGCAGTTTCGTGCGCTGCGCGCCGGATGGCGAGTTTTGCGCGGCGGTCGATAACGATTCTTCCATATGGCATCCATGAAAGGCCCGGGAACGGCCAGTGGCATTGCGATTCCCAGCATTATAGTTAAAGCTGGAAGCTCCACTAAAGCTTGAAGCCCCGGGGAAATCCTGGCCAGGAGACAGCAATCGACATACCCGCCAAATGAAGGACGCGGACCGGCCCCTCGCGTCATGCGCTCCAGACGAGGCGATTGAAGCGCCGGGATCGAAAGTTGCTTGGAGGACAGCTTTCCTGCCTTACCCGCGTCAAGGAAAACTCACGTGAAGATTTCGCTCAAGCCATTGAAGGAACAGCTCATCGTAATCACCGGCGCAAGCAGCGGGATAGGATTGGCGACGGCGCGCGAGGCCGCCCGGCGCGGCGCCCGCCTGCGCGGCCTTGCGCTGCGCGTCCAGGCACGGGAGCAAGGATTGAAACACCGACGTGGAATGGTCCCCCCGCGCAGGCGCGGGTACAAAAGTTGCTGAGGCGATTTCGATTATGACAATGACTTCCTTGCTAGCCGCCGAACAGCCATTGGCCACCTTGCCGCGCACCTTCATGCTGCGCCAGTACATGCGCGTGCGGGCCTACAGCCTGGAGCTGGCCGCGCCGCTCTCGGCGGAAGACCAATGTGTGCAGTCCATGCCCGATGCCAGCCCCACGAAATGGCATCTGGCCCATACCACCTGGTTCTTCGAAACCCTGCTGCTGGGCCCTCACGCGCCGGCCTACCGGCCTTTCAACGAGCGCTACGCCTATCTTTTCAATTCCTATTATGAAACGCTGGGGCCGCGCCACCCGCGCCCGCGGCGCGGGCTGCTGACCCGCCCCTCGCTGGAAGAGATCCATGCCTATCGCCACTATGTCGACGCCGCCATGGAGGACCTGATCGAAAATTGCGACGCCCGGCTGTGGCTGGAGCTGCGGCCATTGCTGCTGCTGGGCTTGAATCATGAGCAGCAGCACCAGGAACTGCTGCTGACCGATATCCTGCATGTCCTCAGCTGCAACCCGCTGCTGCCGGCATACCGCAAGGGCGACGACAAGGATTCGCTGTCGCCGTCCCTGGATGCGGCTCCCGGCCCGGTGTGGCTGGAATTTCCGGGCGCGGCGGCGGCTATAGGCAGCGACGCCCCCGGCGATGATGAATTCGCCTTCGACAATGAAACCCCGCGCCACGACGTGCTGCTGCAGCCGTATCAACTGGGCAGCCGGCTGGTGACCTGCGGCGAGTATGCCCAATTCATCGGCGATGGCGGCTACCGGCAGGCCGGCTTGTGGCTCTCGGATGGATGGGCGGCGGTGCAGGCGCAAGGCTGGCAAGCGCCGGCATACTGGGTGGCGGGCGGCGGCTCCGGCGCGGACGCCGCGGACTGGCAGGTATTCGGGCTGCAGGGCCTGCGCCCGCTGGCGCCGTCCGCCCCGGTGACCAACCTGAGTTTTTATGAAGCGGCCGCTTACGCCGAGTGGGCGGGAGCGCGCCTGCCGACCGAATTCGAATGGGAGGCCGCGGCCAGGGATCTGCGCATATCGCAGGCCACCGGCCATGCCTGGCAATGGACCCGCTCCTCATACGACCCCTACCCCGGCTATCATCCGCCGGCCGGCGCGGTAGGCGAATACAACGGCAAGTTCATGGTCGGCCAGCTCGTGCTGCGCGGCAGCAGCTTTGCGACGCCGCCCGGCCACACGCGGGTCACCTATCGAAATTTCTTTCCGCCTGGCGCGCGCTGGCAGTTTTCCGGCTTGCGGCTGGCCAAGGACAAGCCATGCTGACCCGTCAACAAACCCATCGTCCGGCCGCCCTGGTGAGCGTGCCGGCCAACAGGCCGCCGGCCGGCGATTTCGCCGCCGATATGCTTGCCGCGCTCGCGGCCCGGCCGCGCTGCCTGTCGCCCAAATATTTCTACGATGAAAAAGGCTCCGCGCTGTTCGACCAGATATGCCAATTGCCTGAATACTATCCGACGCGCGCCGAACTGGCGCTGCTGGCAGCGCACGCCGCCGAAATCGCCGGACAGATAGGGCCGGACGCCGAGATCGTCGAATTCGGCGCCGGTTCGCTGCGCAAGATACGGCTATTGCTCGATGCGCTGGACCACCCCGTGCGTTATGTGCCCCTCGATATTTCCGGCGCCCATCTGGCCGCCTCCGCCAAGGCGCTGCAGCGCGGCTATCCCGGCCTGTCGGTGTTGCCCGTGGTGGCCGACTACACTGCCGCGCTGCCCTTGCCGCAGAAGGCCGGGGGCGCGGCGCGCCGCGTCGGTTTTTTCCCGGGCTCGACCATAGGCAATTTGAGCCCCGCCGAAGCCCTGGCCTTCCTGAAGCAGGCAGGCCGCGCCTTGCGCGGCGGGGCCTTGCTGCTGGGCGTCGACCTGGTCAAGGACCCGTCTGTCTTGCATGCGGCCTACAACGACGCGCAAGGCGTCACGGCGGCCTTCAATCTGAACCTGCTCGGCCGCGCGAACCGCGAACTGGATGCGGATTTCGACGTCTCCGGCTTCGTTCACAGCGCCTTTTACAACGCGCCGCTGCAGCGCGTGGAAATGCATTTGATGAGCCGGCGCGCCCAGCGGCTGCGGGTCTGCGGACAGTCCTTTGCCTTTGCCGAAGGCGAGACGCTGCATACCGAGAATTCCTATAAATTCACCATGGGCGGTCTGCGCGAGCTGGCCGTCAAAGCCGGTTTCGAGCCGGGCCCCGCCTGGACCGACCCGCAAGGACAGTTCTGCCTGCACTGGCTGCAAGCGCCGGCTTGATGGGCCCGCTCCCGGGCGCGGCATGCCAGTTGCTCCGCGGACATGGCGGCAATCAACTCAGGGAGCAGACATGGACACCGTATCGGACTTTATTCTCAAGCGCTTATCTGAATGGGGGATAAAGCGGATATTCGCCTATCCGGGCGACGGCATCAACGGCTTGATCGGCGCTTTCGGCCGCAGCAAGGAGCCGCTCGAGTTCGTCCAGGTGCGGCATGAGGAAATGGCCGCCTTCATGGCTTGCGCCCATGCGAAATTCACCGGGCAGGTGGGGGTGTGCATGGCCACGTCCGGCCCGGGCGCGATCCATTTGCTCAACGGGCTGTATGACGCCAAGATGGATCACCAGCCGGTGGTCGCCATCGTCGGGCAGCAGGCGCGCGCCGCGATAGGCGGCGATTACCAGCAAGAGGTCGACCTTGCGAGCCTGTTCAAGGATGTGGCGGCCGATTTCGTGCATGTGGCGAGCAGCCCCGTCCAGGTCCGGCATTTGATAGACCGGGCCATGCGCATCGCGATGGAGCGGCGCACGGTCACCTGCGTCATTTTGCCCAATGATGTGCAGGATTTACCGGCCGTCGAAGCGCCGCCGCACGAGCATGGCACGGTGCACAGCGGCATCGGCTACACCGCGCATTCGCATGTCCCCGCGGAACATGGCCTGCGCAATGCCGCTGAAATCCTCAACAGCGGGGAACGGGTCGCGCTTCTCGTCGGCGCCGGCGCGCTGGGGGCCGAAGAGGAAATCCAGCAGGCGGCCGAACTGCTGGGCGCCGGCGTCGCCAAGGCTTTGCTGGGCAAGGCCGCCATCGCCGATGCGCTGCCCTATGTGACGGGCTCCATCGGCCTGCTGGGCACCCAGCCCAGCTGGGAGCTGATGAGCGGCTGCGACCGCCTGTTGATGGTGGGCACTTCCTTTCCCTATGCCGAGTTCCTGCCGGTCGAAGGACAGGCGCGGGCCGTGCAGATCGATCGCGACGGGCGCATGCTCAGCTTGCGCTACCCCATAGAGGTTGGACTGGTGGGCGACAGCAAGGCGACCTTGAAGGCCCTGCTGCCCTTGCTGACGCGCAAGAGCGACCGCGCCTGGCAGGAAAAAATAGCCAAGAGCGTGGCGCGCTGGTGGGACACCCTGGAAGCGCGGGCCATGGTCCAGGGCGAGCCGATCAATCCGCAGCGGGTCTTCTGGGAGCTGTCGCAGCGCTTGCCGGATCGCAGCATCATTGCCTGCGACTCGGGTTCCTCGGCCAACTGGTATGCGCGCGACTTGAAAATGCGCGAGGGCATGCTGGCCTCGGTGTCGGGCGGCCTGGCGTCGATGGGCTGCGCGGTGCCCTACGCCCTGGCAGGCAAGCTCGCCTTTCCCGATCGCCCCGTCTTCGCCCTGGTGGGCGATGGCGCCATGCAGATGAACGGCATCAATGAGCTCATCACCATCGCCAGCCGCTGGAAGGACTGGCCATCGCCGACCCTGGTCATCATGGTGCTGAACAACGGCGACCTGAACGAGGTGACCTGGGAACAGCGCGTGCTGGGCGGCGATCCGCGTTTTGACGCGTCCCAGCTGCTGCCGGCATTTCCCTACGCCGAATACGCCAAGCTGCTCGGCCTCGATGGCATAAAAATCACCGATCCCGACCACGTCGGCCCCGCCTGGGACGCCGCGATCAACGCGGACCGGCCGACGCTGCTCGAGATGGTGACGGACAAGGACGTGCCGCCCCTGCCCCCGCATATCGCCTTGAAGCAGGCCAAGGCCTATTTCCAGGCGATAAGCAAAGAGAAGGCCTCGGGCGGCGCCGTCTTGCGGGCGACCATCAAGCAATGGTGGGCGAGCTGAACCCGGCGGCGGCGCCTTCCGCGCCATTGCCATGGAAGGCGCCGGCATATCCTACAGGAGCGAGCATGATGACAGATGACAAGGGAAGCAGCCGCAAGGAGCGGATGGCGCGGGCCGAAGGGCTTTTGCGGGCCACGGCCAGCTATGGCGGCGCGGAGATCGAAGCCGCGCGGGGCGGGATCAAGCGCCAGCTGGAAGCGCTGCGCGGCCAGCGGGCGGGAGACAGGCTGTTGAGCGCGGCCTGCTGCAACCCCGCCGCCAGGACCGTGGATCGGTGCTTGCGTGAATATCCCTGGCAGGCGATAGGCATCGTCGCCGTGGCGGCCCTGGCCGCCGGAGCGTGCCTGGCGCGGCGGCCGCGGCGCTAGCGGCCTGCCTATGCCGGGCCCCTCGCCCGCCGCGTGCAGGCCGGCGCGGCCGGCCTGTTTCAGGCAGGCGCGTCAGGGCTGCGGTTGACGGCCTGCAGGAAGGCAAAGAAACGCCGTTCGTCGGCGTCCAGCCCGCGCGGCCCGGCAATGGGCGCCCGAGGCGCCAGCCCGCCGTCGAGGTAGGCGGCGATGATGGCCGGGTGAATATAGCAGTCACGGCATACCGCGGGTGTGTTGCCCAGCAGCCGCGCCGCCTCCTTGACGACGTCGTTGACGGTGCCGCGCGCGGGTTCGGCGCCGCCGCTCTGGCGGCGCTGCAACTGGCCGTATGCGAAGACCGATGCCGCCCAGGTCCGATAGTGCTTGGCGGTGAAATCCCCGCCTCCGGCTTCCTTCAGATAGTCATTGACGCAGCCGGAATCCACCCCGTGTACCGTGCCGTCGGGATCTTCGAACTGGAAGAGCTCATGGCCGGGGATTTCCATGCACCGTTTTATCACTGCGGCGATCCGGCGGTCGGTCACCGTGACGTCGTGCTGCACTCCGCCCTTGCCGCGGAACCGGAAACGCACCTGGCTGCCCGCAATCGAGGCGTGGCGCCGGCGCAGCGTTGTCAGGCCATAGGACTTGTTGGCTTTCGCATAGGCGCGGCTGCCGATCCGGATCAGGGTCGATTCGAGCAGCCGCACCACGACCGCCACGATTTTTTCATGCGTCATCACGCGGCTTTGCATGTCGCGCGCGACGCGGCGCCGTATGCGCGCAAGCGCATGCCCGAACTCCTCCAGTTGCTGGTATTTGTTGCTGTCGCGCACCGCCGTCCACTGTTGATGATAGCGATACTGCTTGCGCCCGCGTGCATCGCGCCCTGTCGCCTGGATGTGACCGCGCGGATCGGGGCATATCCATACGTCGCTATAGGCGGGCGGAATGGCCAGGGCGTCGATGCGGCTGATGGCCGCCGGGTCCTTGATCGGGCAACCCTTGGCGTCGAGATAGGCGAACCGCTGGCCCGATTTCCTGCGGGTGATGCCCGGGCCGTCGTCCGTCACGTAGATCAGGCCCTGCATGGGACCTGGCGTATCGGCTTCCTCGTCGTGTCTGCCCATAGCTGTGTGCATTCGCTGCCCGGGATCGGTGGTTGCCGATAGCTGCAAGCCGCATGCCCGCGCCGGCGGGCCCGGCCCGCCAGGGACTTCATGCCGTGGGCTTGATCCGCGTCGGCCCGCGGTTGAACACGGCGATGGCACGGCCCAGGCGCGCGGCCTGAGTGCGCAGCCCGTCGGAAGTATGAGCGGATTCGGCGACCATGGCGGCATTGTGCTGAGTTGCCTGCTCCAGCTGATTCACGGCGATGTTGATCTGCCCGATGCCGCTGGATTGCTCCGTCGACGCGAGGCTGATTTCATCGATGAAATTCGATACCCGCTGCGCCTGGCCGACAACATCGTGCATGACGGCCCCCGCCTTGTCGACCAGGGCGCGCGCCGTGTGGATCTGCCCTACGCTGGCGCCTATCAATTCCTTGATTTCCTGGGCGGACTGGGCGCTGCGCAGCGCCAGGCTGCGCACCTCGGCCGCCACCACGGCGAAGCCCCGCCCCTGCTCGCCCGCCCGGACGGCCTCGACGGCGGCGTTCAGGGCCAGGATATTGGTCTGGAAAGCGATGCTGTCGATGACCCCGATGATGTCGTAAATTTTATTGCTGGACGCCGTGATCGTCTCCATGGTGCCCACCACCTGGTTGACCACCGCGCTGCCCTCGCTTGCCGCCTGGCTGGCAGAGGCCGCCAGTTGCGCGGCCTGCAGCGCGGTCTGGGCGCTATTGTCGACGCTGGAGGTCAACTCTTCGAGCGAAGCCGCGGTCTGCACCAGATTGGCCGCGGCCTGGCCGGTGCGGGCATGCAGCTGGTCGTTGCCCCGCGCCACGTCCTGGCTGGCAAGCTGCACGCCGCAGGCCTGCTCGTCCACGTCGTCGACCAGGGCCTTGAGGTTCAACCCGGCCTGGTTCACGCCGCGCAGGATGGAACCGATTTCGTCGACGCGGTCCATGTGGATCTGCTGCCCCGGCTGCCCAGCGGCGAGCTCCTGCACTTGTTTCAATACAGTTTTCAGCGGGCGATTGATCTGGGCGTCCAGCCACAGCATCAGCAGGCCTGCCAGCGCCAACTGCGCGCCCGCCAGCGTCAGCGCCTGCGCAGACGGCAATTCCAGCATGGCGATCAGCCCCCACGACAGCGCGCAGGCGCCCAGCGCTCCGCCGAACAGGCGCGCCCGCAGCGACATCGTTTTCAGGCAGGACAAGCCGCGCAACCAGCCCGTGCGGACCAGCAGGCCCTGATGGAAGCCGCGCTTGCCCTGCCTGCCCTGGCGGAACTGCGCATACAGCGCCTCGGCGCTGGCGATTTCGTCGGCGTCGGGACGGGTGCGCACGGACAGATAGCCCACCAGCTCATGGTCGCGCACCACGGGAGTGACATTGGCCCGCACCCAATAGTGATCGCCATTCTTGCGGCGATTCTTGACCAGCGCCGTCCATGATTGCCCGCGCTGCAAGGTAAGCCACAAATCGGAGAAGGCTTGCGGCGGCATGTCGGGATGGCGCACCAGGTTGTGCGCCTTGCCGCGCAGTTCGTCGGGGCTGTACCCGCTGACCTCCACAAACGCGGAGTTGGCGTAGGTGATGCGGCCCTTGGTATCGGTCACCGACATCAAGGTGGTATCGGCGGGAAATACATACTCTTGCTGGGTTACCGGTAAGTTGAGGCGCATGTATAGCCTTTGTGAGCGGTTTTTTGTTTTTGGGACCGCTTATTCTGCGGTCGATGCCCAGCCAGTACAATATGATATCTGCACACGATATGACGCAGGTCAAGAAAGCCCTGCTAATCGGCGGCGAATACCCCCACAGTTCATCCGTATTTAAATCGGCCCGATGCTCGTACAATGGCCCGGAGATGCCGCAATTCGGGAGGCGGGCCGCCGTGCGCGGGCCTCCCCTTAAGCCGGCGGACTTGATGCCGATCAAGACTTATTGCCAATTCTTGTTATTAAATATCCAGCTGCGATATAGTCGTTCGTACATTTGAAGCATAGCCTTCCCATTACCGTTCTTGTCACCGGAGATTTATTATGTTTGCTAAAGTCGCTTTTGCCGCCGTGTTGTCCGTCATGAGCCTGCCCGTCCTGGCCGCCAATTGTGAAGCCACCATCGAAGGCAACGATGCCATGCAGTTCAACACCAAGGAAATAACCGTCGACAAAAGCTGCCCGAAGTTCACGGTGCACCTCAAGCACGTGGGCAAGCTGCCCAAAGCCGCCATGGGCCACAACTGGGTCTTGAGCAAGACCGCCGACAAGCAGGGCGTGGCCACCGACGGCATGACCGCCGGACTGGATAAAGACTATGTCAAGCCTGAAGATGCCCGCGTCATCGCCCATACCAAAGTGATAGGCGGCGGGGAATCCGACTCGGTGACGTTCGACACGTCCAAGCTCGCCGCCGGCGAAGCCTACTCCTTCTTCTGCTCCTTCCCCGGCCACTGGGCCATCATGACCGGCACCGTGAAGCTGGGCGGCTGATCCTCGCACTCCGCATGCCGCTCGGATTCGGGCCGCTTTTTATTGAGGCGGCCCGGCGGGAAAAAATACCCCCCCCACGCTTCACCGCTAGCGCGGCTCGCTGCCCCCAAGTTGGGGGCGCTTTTTGCCTTGGGGCGGCCCGGCGGGAAAAGATGCCCCCCACGCTTCACCGCTCGCGCGGTTCGCTGCCCCCCAAGTTGGGGGGCGCTTTTTGCCTTGGGGCGGCCCGGCGGCAAAAGATGCCCCCCACGCTTCACCGCTAGCGCGGTTCGCTGCCCCCCAAGTTGGGGGGCGCTTTTTGCCTTGGGGCGGCCCGGCGGCAAAAAAATACCCCCTCCCGGGCGATAAAAAAACGCCGGACCCGCCGGAAACATCTCGTTTCGTAGCGAGCGCGCGCCAGGTTCCGCATACCCTTCTTTCGTTATAAGCAAATCCTCGCTCCCTTGACTTGTGTCAATATGGCGGCGGCTGCACATGCGTAGCATGCATGCAAGTCAATCGAAGAAAGAGTAGTAGCATGGCCAGCCGCGCCCACGCAGATACCGGGCTCATTCGAGCAGTACAGTTTCTTATCATCATTTTCTTGCTGGCAGGCTTCTTGGTTGTTCAAGCCGCGCACGCCCAGCGTCTTCCCGAATTCCTCGACACCGTCAAGGCCGGCGACATCTTCCCCGGCGCCGACCGCCTCGGCCCGGCCGAGGGCAAGCCCATGGCCGCCCGGGCCTACGCCGGCGATCGCCAGCTGGGCTATGTCTACCTGACGACCGACATCGTCAATACCCGGGGCTATTCCAGCAAGCCTATCGATACCCTGGTGGCGATCGCCAACAGCGGCGAAATCGTCGGCGCGAAACTGGTCCAGCACCACGAGCCCATCGTGCTGATAGGCATCCCGCAAGCCAAGGTCGACCACTTCATCCAGGGCTATGTCGGCATGAATTTCGTCGACGCCCCGCCGCGCCACGGCTCGCCCACGCCGGTGGATATCGTCAGCGGCGCGACCGTCACCATGATGGTGATAGGCGACAGCATCACCCGTTCGGCCATAGGCGTGGCGCGCGCCTACGGCATAGGCAAGGCGCCGGACGGCGCCGCGCAAGCGGCTCCCGCGGCCAGCCGGGTGGTGGACCAGGCGCAGACCGAAGTCCAAAGCTGGGATGCCCTGCTCGCCAGCGGCGCGCTGCGCAATCTGCACCTGACCGTCAGCGCGGTCAACAAGGCGTTTGAAGAAACCGGCAGGCAAGGCGCCATCGACCATCCCGAACCGGGCGACCCCGACGATGACTTCGTCGACTTGTATGTCGCGCTGGTCAGCGTCCCCTCCATCGGGCGCAGCCTGCTGGGCGACGCCGAATGGAAGCTGCTGCGCGAACGGCTGCAGCCCGGGCAACAGGCGGTGCTGGTGGCCGGCAACGGCAGCTATTCCTTCAAAGGGTCGGGCTATGTGCGCGGCGGCATCTTCGACCGCATTGAAGTCATCCAGAACGAGAGCAGTTTTCGCTTCAGGGACCGCAATCATCAGCGGCTGGCCGACCTGGCCGCGCAAGGCGCGCCGGGCTTCAAGGAAATCGCCCTGTTCGTGGTGCCCGAGGACGCGGCGCTGGATCCCATCTCGCCGTGGCGGCTGCAGCTCATGGTGCAGCGCGTGATCAGCGTCAAGGACAAGGCCTTCGTCACCTTCGACCTCGATTACGAACTGCCACGCCAATACACCATGGCCGATCCCGCCGCCAGCGCGGCCCCCGCCCCGGCCTCTGCGCAGCAGGCGGCCGATGGCCCGCCGGCGGCCGCCCCGGGCGCCGACGCGGCCGCCGCGCAACAAGCCGAGTTCGACACCGCTCCTCCCATATGGAGGCAGATCTGGCGCGCCAAGACCGGGCAGATTTCCGCCGTGCTGGCCGCCCTGCTGCTGCTGGTGGGCGTGTTCTTCTTCCAGGATCAACTGACCAGCAGGCCGGTTTTCTATGACCGCTTCCGGCTCGCATTCCTGACCTTCACCCTGTTCTGGCTGGGCTGGTACGGGCAGGCGCAGTTGTCCGTGGTGAACGTGCTGACCTTCACTTCCGCCCTGCGCAGCGACTTCCGCTGGGAGTATTTCCTGATGGACCCCGTGGTGTTCATCCTGTGGTGCGCCACGGCGATATCCATGGTTTTCTGGAACCGCGGCGCATTCTGCGGCTGGCTGTGCCCGTTCGGCGCCCTGCAGGAGCTGACCAACCGCATAGCCAAGCGCCTGGGCGTCAAGCAGATCACCATTTCCTACATGGTGAACCAGCGCCTGTCCACGCTCAAATACGTCATCTTCCTGGTGCTGTTCGCCTTTTCCCTGTACGAACTGTCGCTCGCCGAGCAGCTGGCCGAAGTCGAGCCGTTCAAAACGGCGATCATCCTGCGCTTCATGCGGTATTGGCCTTTCGTGCTGTTTGCCGTGCTGCTGCTCCTGGCGGGCCTGTTCATCGAACGCTTTTTCTGCCGCTACCTTTGCCCCCTGGGCGCCGCCCTGGCCATTCCGGCGCGGCTGCGCGTCTTCAACTGGCTGCGCCGCTACCGCGAATGCGGCAACCCCTGTCAACGCTGCAATATCGAATGTCCTGTGCAGGCGATCAACCCCGAGGGCGACATCAACCCCAATGAATGCATCCAGTGCCTGCATTGCCAGATGCTGTATCACCACGAGCAGAAATGCCCGCACCTGATACAGAAGAACGCCAGGCGGCAGAAGCAGCACAAGGCGCCGCCGCCCAGCGCCATGCCAGGGGAAACCATAGTCCGATTCATTCCCGCAGCGCCGACCGTCAAGGAGCGGCAAATTGAAACCGAATCCTGATTCTGCCGGACGGTCTGCGGCTCTGTCTTTAACAGCTGTAACTTCACAACGGCGCCGCTATGCGATGGCTCGTACGCGGCCGCCATATCTCTTAGGAGTTTTTCATGTCTGATCAAACATCCGATAAAAACGTACTGAGTCGCCGAGGCTTCCTCGGGACGGCAGCGCTTTCGGGAGCGGCGGGTCTGGTTGGCGGCGCCCATCTGCCGGCCTTTGCCAAGAGCGAGAAAAAGTCGCCCAAAGGTCAGTCGGCCGAGGTCGGTCCCGGCGAGCTGGACGAATACTATGCCTTCAACTCCAGCGGACAGACCGGCGAAGTCCGGGTTCTGGGCCTGCCGTCCATGCGCGAACTGCTGCGCATCCCCGTATTCAATTACTGCAGCGCCACGGGCTGGGGCCGCACCAATGAAAGCCGCAAGATCCTCAGCGAAGGGCTGACGCCGGAAACCAAAGCGTTCCTGAAGGACCAGGGCGGCGTGTACCACAACGGCGATGCGCATCACCCGCATCTGTCCTTCACCGACCAGACCTACGACGGGCGCTATCTATTCATCCAGGACAAGGCCAATAACCGCGTGGCCCGCATCCGCCTGGACGTCATGAAGACCGACAAGATCATCGAGATCCCCAACGCCCACGGCATACACGGCCTGCGGCCGCAGCGCTATCCCCGGACCGGCTATGTCTTCGCCAATGGCGAGCACATTTCGCCCCTGGTCAACGATGGCTCGATACTGGATAATCCCAAGGAAAACTTCTGGGCCATCTACACCGCTGTCGACGGCGACACCATGAAGATTGCATGGCAAGTCCTGGTCGACGGCAACCTGGACAACGGCGACGCCGACTACCAGGGCAAATATTCCTTCGCGACTTGCTACAACTCGGAAAAAGGCCTCACGGTCGAAGAGTCGACCGCCAACGAACAGGACTGGGTGGTGGTGTTCAACCTCAAGCGCATCGAGGAAGCCGTCAAGAATGGCGACTTCAAGGAAATGGGCGGCGTTCCCGTCGTCGATGGCCGCCACGGTTCCAAGTACACCCGCTACATCCCGGTTCCCAACTCGCCGCACGGCTGCAACGCCGCCCCTGACGGCATACACCTGGTGCTCAACGGCAAGCTGTCGCCCACCGTCACGGTGGTCGATGTGCGCAAGCTGGACGACCTGTTCGACGACAAGATCAAGCCGCGCGACTGCGTCGTGGCCGAACCGCAACTGGGCCTGGGGCCCCTGCATACCGCCTTCGATGGCCGCGGCAATGCCTACACCACGCTGTTCATCGACAGCCAGATGGTCAAGTGGAACATCGACAAGGCCAAGCGCGCCTACAAGGGCGAAAAGGTCGACCCCATCATCCAGAAGCTGGACGTGCACTACCAGCCTGGCCATAACCATTCCACCATGGGTGAAACCAAAGAGGCCGACGGCAAGTGGCTGGTTTCGCTGAACAAGTTCTCGAAGGACCGCTTCCTGAACGTCGGCCCGCTCAAGCCCGAGAACGACCAGTTGATCGACATTTCCGGAGACGAAATGAAGCTGGTGCATGACGGCCCCAGCTTCGCCGAACCTCACGATATGTGCCTGGTGCACCGTTCCAAGATCCATCCCGTGAGCGTCTGGAAGCGCGACGACCCCATGTGGGAAGACGCCAGGAAGATGGCGGAAAAGGACAAGGTCACGCTGGAAGGCGCGGCCAATGTCATCCGCGACGGCAACAAGGTGCGCGTCTACATGATAGCCGTGGCGCCGATGTTCAGCCTGCGGAAATTCGAAGTCAACGAAGGCGACGAAGTCACGGTGGTGGTCACCAACATGGAAGTCATCGAAGACTTGACCCACGGCTTCACGCTGGAGGCCCACGGCATCGCCATGGAAATCGGGCCACAGGCCACGTCGTCGGTCACCTTCACGGCAGGCCGTCCCGGGGTGCATTGGTACTACTGCCAATGGTTCTGCCATGCGCTTCATATGGAAATGTCGGGCCAGATGCTGGTCCATCCCAAGAAATCCGTGTAAGCCCGCATGAAACTGCCCGCCTATCCTGATGGAAAGCGGCTGGCGCCGATCGGCATGCTGCTGATCGGCCTGGGCCTTTCCGGCGCCGTGTCCGCCGCGGCGATAAATGTCGCGGCCGGCGCAGACCTGCAGCAGGCCATCGCCTCGGCCGCGCCCGGCGATGTGCTGCGGCTCGCTCCGGGCGATTATCCGGGCAATATCGTCGTCGACAAGCCGCTGGTCCTCGAAGGGCCGGCGGATCGTTCGGCGGCGATCATCGGCACCCGCCAGGGCCGTTCGCTCTGGATCCGGGCCGCCGATGTGACGGTGCGCAATATGACAGTAAAGAATTCCGGCCTGAGCCTCTCCGAGATGGACGCCGGGATTTTCCTCGACAAGACGGCCGACAAGGCCTTGATAGAAAACAACGACGTGCTCGACAACTCCGTGGGCGTGTATGTCTGGGGCCCCCACGACGCGCTGGTGCGCAACAACCGCATCGTTGGCAACACCGAATTGCGCGTGGCCGAGCGCGGCAACGGCGTCACGCTCTGGAACGCTCCCGGTTCGCGCATCATCGGCAATGATATTTCGATGGGCCGCGACGGCATATTCGTCAACACCAGCAAGCAGAACGTCTTCAGCGGCAATCGCTTCAGGCACCTGCGCTATGCGGTGCACTATATGTACACCAACGACAGCGAAGTCAGCGGCAATATATCCGAGGACAATGAAATCGCCTATGCGATCATGTATTCGCACGGGCTGCTGGTCAAGGACAATCTCTCCATCCGCAGCCGCGAGCAGGGCCTGATGCTCAATTACGCGAACAACTCGACCATCACCGGCAACGCCGTCATCGGCGGCGAAAAGTGCGTGTTCATCTACAACGCCAACCAGAACCGCTTCGAGGGCAATCATTTCGAGGACTGCGCCATCGGCATCCACTTCACCGCCGGCTCCGAAGGCAATGCCATGAGCAACAATGCCTTCGTGAACAACCGCAACCAGGTCAAGTATGTGGGCACGCGCTACCTCGACTGGTCCAGCGGCGGCCGGGGCAATTACTGGAGCGACAATACCGCGTTCGACCTGGATGGCAACGGCATCGCCGACACCGCCTACAGGCCCAACGACATCATCGACCAGGTGATATGGCGCGCGCCCGCCGCGCGGGTTCTGCTCAACAGCCCCGCCGTGTCCATCGTGCGCTGGGCGCAGTCGCAATTCCCGGCCATACTGCCGGGCGGGGTCATAGACAGCGCCCCGCTCATGAGCGCGCCCGAGCCGCCCGCCCTCGAGAAATACAAGGAATTGCCATGACGACATTTCATGTGGCGCTATCGGGCGTCACGAAAGACTACGGCAAGCAGCGCGCCGTCGACGGGATAGACCTGAACCTGCGGCCCGGCGAATGCGTTGCCCTGGCCGGCCACAACGGGGCGGGAAAAAGCACGCTCATCAAGCTGATCCTGGGCCTGATCCGCCCCAGCAGCGGCCAGGTGCTGCTGCTGGGGCACGAAGCATCGGGCAGCGCGGCCGTGCGCATGCGCAACGATATCGGCTACTTGCCGGAAACCGTGGCGCTGCATCCGTCCCTCACAGGCGCCGAGACGCTGGCGTTCTATGCCCGCCTCAAGCGCCAGCCGCTGGCCAACAATGCCGCCTTGCTCGCCCGCGTCGGCATATCACAGGCAGCCAAGCGCCGCGTGGGCGGCTACTCGAAGGGCATGCGGCAGCGCCTGGCCCTGGCCCAGGCTTTGCTGGGCGCGCCCAAAGTGCTGCTGTTCGACGAACCCACCACGGGGCTGGATCCCGCATCGCGCCTGCTGTTCTATGAAATCGTGCGCGAACTGCGCAACAATGGCTCTACGGTATTGCTGAGCACGCACGCATTGGCCGAACTCGACGGCCATACGGACCGCATCGTCGTCCTGAAAAACGGCAGCAAGATCGCCGATGGCTCGATGTCGCAGCTCAGGCATGTCGCCGATCTGCCCATACGCATCCGCCTGAGGCTCGCGGCCGGAGCATGGGCGCCGGGCGCATTGCCCGACGCCTGGCGCCGCGTCGATGAAACGCAATTCGAACTGGCCTGCTCCGAACGCGACAAGGTCGCCGCGATACGCGGCATCGGCGCCATAGGCCTGCCCATGGACGATATCGAAATCCATACTCCCAGCCTGGACGATATGTACGCCCACTTCCTTAGGCGAGAAGACGTATGAACGCTGTATTCATCATTGTTGGCAAGGAAATCCGCGACGGTTTGCGCAACCGCTGGGTGCTTGCGACCGCCCTGCTTCTGGCCATGCTGGCCTTGTCGCTGGGCTTCCTGGGCAGTTCGCCCACCGGCGCCGTCAAGGTCGATCCGCTGACCGTCACCGTGGTCAGCCTGTCGAGCCTGTCGATTTTCCTGGTGCCGCTGATCGCCATGCTGCTGGCCTACGACGCCATTGTCGGCGAGATAGACCGCGGAACGATGGCCTTGCTGCTCAGCTATCCGGTATCGCGATGGCAGATCGTGGTGGGGAAATTCATTGGCCACCTGGCCGTCCTGGCCCTGGCGACGACGGTGGGCTATGGTTCGGCGGGCATAGCGCTGCAACTGGCTCACGGCGGTTCCGACGTCAGCGCCTGGCAGCCCTTTGCCTTCCTGATCCTTGCCAGCGTATTGCTGGGCGCAAGCTTCCTGGCCATGGGCTACATGATCAGCGCCGTGGTCCGCGAACGCGCCACCGCCGCCGGCATTGCCATAGGCGTGTGGCTGTTTTTCGTGGTGATCTACGACATGGCGCTGCTGGGCATTCTGGTCGCGGACGGCGGGCGCTTCCTGGACGCCCCGCTGCTGAACGCCATATTGCTGTTCAATCCCTCGGACGTCTACCGGCTGCTCAATCTGACGGGCTACGAGAATATTTCCATGTTCGCGGGAATGGCGGGCCTGAGCGGCCAGGCCAGTCTGAGCATGCCGGTGCTGATACTTGCGCAAGTGCTGTGGATAGCCCTGCCGTTTTCACTGGCCGCGGCCCTCTTCAAGCGGAGGCAGCTATGATGATGCGCCGCATCGCCGGCATGGCGCTGGCTCTATCGATGCTGGCGGCTTGCGACAGCGGGGAAAAAATCGCCGCGGCGCCTGAGCCCCAGGAGGTCACCATAGCCGCGGTTGGCCATTATTGCGGCATGAACCTGATCGAACATGCCGGCCCCAAGGGCCAGATATTCATCAACGGCAGCGATCAGCCCGTGTGGTTCACCGCCATCAAGCAAGTGTTCGCCTACACATTGCTGCCCGAAGAGCCCAAGGGCATCCGCGCCATCTACGTGCACGACATGGGCAAGGCCCGCAATTGGGACCAGCCCGAAGCCGGCACATGGATGGACGCCAGACACGCCTACTACGTGATAGAAAGCCAGTTCATAGGCGGAATGGGCGCCGAAGACGCCCTGCCCTTCAGCGACGAAGCGCTGGCCCGGCAGTTCGCCGAAAAATACCATGGGCGCGTCGTCGGCTTTGCGGACATGCCGGAGGATTACATCCTGCATCACGACGATGCGGCGCAAGTCCCGCCCTCGGCCCCGGGTCCAAAGCCATTATCCGGAGAACCCTCGCAATGAAATCCCTTCCCTCGCGCCGCCGCTTCATAGGCATTATCGCCGCGGCGTCCGGCCTGGCCATGGCGCCGGGCGCCCTGCGGCATGCCCTGGCATCCGTTTCGCCGCCCGCCCCCTCGGCCAGCTGGCGCGGCATAGCCTTGGGCGCCGACGCGCAATTGCACATCTACCATTCCGACCCCGCGACGGCGCAGGCGCTGATAGCCCAGTCGCTGGCCGAAGTGCGCCGCCTGGAGAAAGTATTCAGCCTGTACCGCGAAGACAGCGCGCTTTTCGTGCTGAACCGCCAAGGCTACCTAGACAACCCGCCCGCCGACCTGCTGCGCCTGCTGAGCGAAAGCCAGTATTTCAGCGAACTGACCGGCGGCGCCTTCGACCCCACGGTGCAGCCCTTGTGGAATCTGTACGCCGGGCACTTTTCCAGGGCCGATGCCGATCCGGACGGCCCGGGCGGGGCGGCCATAGCGCGGGCGCTGGCGCTGGTGGGCCATGACGGGCTGGCCCTGGACCCGGCGCAAATCCGCTACCGGCGAGCCGGCATGGGCCTGACCCTGAATGGCATCGCCCAAGGCTATATCACCGACCGCGTCGCACAGCTATTGCACAATGCCGGACTGGACCGCGCGCTGGTCGACATGGGCGAGATCCGGGGCCTGGACAGCCGGGCAGCCGGCGCGCCATGGCGCGTGGGCCTGGCCGACCCCGAGCATCCGGAGCGGACCTTCGAAACCGTCGAGTTGCGCAACCAGGCCCTGGCTACTTCGGGCGGCTATGGCACGACGCTGGACGCCGCCGGCCGCTTTACGCATATCTTCGATCCCAAGACGGGCCTGGACCAGCCGCGCTACCGCAGCGTTTCCGTCATGGCGCAGCAAGCCACGGCGGCCGACGCGCTGTCCACCGCGTTTTCCACCATGACGCTGGCGCAGGCCGCGCCGGTGATCAAAAAGCTGGGCGTCCAGGCCTGGTTCGTTCTGCCGGACGGGTCCAGGAAGGTGCTGGGCGGAGCCTAGTGTTCTGTTTGGCGAGTATTCGGATTAGCCAAACAGGACACTAAAAGCTGTGGTTGATGCCGGCCATGTAGCGCGTGGTCGTGCCCTGCCCCTGCACTAACTGGTCATCCAGGGAATAGCGCCGCGCCAGGCCGGCCATGGCGTAAAGATTGGTGCGCGGCGACAGGCTATGGACATAGCCCAGGGTCGCCACCTGGCCGCTCCTGGCCTTTGCGCCGTCCGCCCATGACCAGTCGGGCTTGACCAGGGACCACTGCGCCACCACCGTGCCCTTGCCGCCGACCGGCACGGCCACGCCCAGCAGATACGCATCGAGATGGCCGCCATAGGCGAACTCGGCCGCGCCCAGCCCCAGGCCCAGTTCGGACGGGTCGCCGCCGTTCAGGCCGGCGTAGCCGTTCTTCTGGCGGCTCCAGGCGATGGATACCTTGGCCACCTCGAAATCATAGGACGCGCCCAACTGCCACGCCTGCGGGTCGCGCGCGCCTTCCAGCCCGGAGTTCTTCAGCAGCGTCTTGTCCCAGGTCGCCGCCAGCAGCAGCGGGCCCTGCTCGTAGAGCACCCCGGCGCTGTAGGAGGGCAATTTGCTGCCATTGAGCTGGTCGCCGGCCACGTCGAAGCTATAGCCTAGCCCCAGGCGCAGCCCGCCCCACGAAGGCGAGAAATAATTGACGGCATTGTCGACCGAATGATTGTCCGAAGCCCTGAAGGTGGCGCCCATGCCCATGTCCTTCCACGAAGCCACTTCCAGCTCGCCGCCGAGCTCCTGCGCCACGGTGTGCTGCCGGCCAAGGCGCAGCTCGCCGTAGCTTTCGTTGGCCAATCCCACCCAGGCCGCGTTGTCGAACAGGCGGTCCTCATCGTTATAGTTTCCCGTCGAGCCGTCGAACATCGTCTCGAGCTGGAACGTGGCCGACCATCCGCCGGGCAGCCCTTCCTGGCCCTTGAGCCCCAGCAGCGTATCGCTCAGACCGCCGGAGATAGTCCCGGTTTTCTTCTGCCTGTCGCCGTCCGGGCCACGGACGTGGGTCGAGCCCATGCCCATATCGACCAGGCCGTATAAGGCCACACTGGATTCCGCGGCGGCTGCGCCGCCGGACATGGCGATCGGGAGGATCGCCCATAAGAGCTTGGCATTCATGTCTTTCCCTTCCCGCTGTGAAAGGCGCTGATGACGTCGGAGAAATAAAGAGAAATAACAATCGTTCTCGATATTTTGATGATATTGACGCCTGGCTAACGGGAAACTGAATACTGGATTGAATGCCGGAATATCTGGAGATCTGTTGATCTAGATCGAAATCAGTCGTCGTCCCGCAGCCTGATTTCGGTTCTGGAGGCGGTGTCCATCGACATGATGGCATCGGAGCCATTTTCTTTGCCGAGCCGCTCGAACTCCTTTCTCAGGCGCGCCAGGTCCGCGTCGCTCAGCGCATCCAGATTGACCATTTCGGTGCGCGCGCCCTGCACCGCGCAGAGCAGTTCGTCCAGCTTGAGCTGGACGCTGACCGCTTCGCGGTTCTGGGTGTTCTGGATCAGGAACACCATGAGGAAAGTAATGATGGTGGTGCCGGTGTTGATCACCAGTTGCCAGGTGTCCGAAAACCCGAATAGCGGGCCGGTCACCGCCCATACAACGACCAGGCCTATGGCGGTCATGAACGACCAGGAGGTGCCGACGATATTGGATATACGTTCGGCCAGTGCGCGAAATGTTTCTTCCATGACAGCATCCATCGAAAAAAGCTCCGGCGGCAAGAAAAGCCGCTTGTTATTGTGATGGTACAGAGCGTCGGGTCGCGCGAGCCATTGAATTGTAGTGCCTGCGCCTGCAATGGACTGCAAGACTTTGTGTATTCGGTAAGCAAGTACCTCTGAAAAAGTAATAACCAAATATCCAGTTAATCGTTCTGTATATATAAGGTCATCCTTAAAATAGCTAAAACCAATCGGTTCGATAGCGTTTTTTTATAAGGCAGCGCCTTTTCATCACCACGGATTCCGACTACACAGAATGAGCACACCATACGCAGTTGCCGCCAAACATACCGTCGTCATCATAGGGGCCGGCACCGGCGGCGCTGCCGTGGCGGCCCGCCTGCGCCGCGCCAAGCCGGACCTGGACATCGCCATCATCGATCCGTCGCCATTCCATTACTACCAGCCTGCCTGGACCCTGGTGGGCGGCGGGCAATACGCCGTCGCCCGCACGCGCCGTCCCACCAAGGCCGTCCTGCCGGCCAATGTCGCCTATTTTCAAGACCACGTGACCTCATTCGATCCGGACCGCAACCAGCTCGCGCTGGGTGGCGGAAACCGCCTGGGCTACGATTTCCTGGTGGTGGCCGCGGGCATACAGCTGAACTGGGATGCCATTGAAGGCCTATCCGAGGCCCTGGGGAAAAACGGCGTCAGCAGCAACTACCGCTATGACCTGGCGCCCTACACCTGGGACTGCATACAGAAGCTGCGTGGCGGCGTGGCGCTGTTCACCCAGCCTCCCGGCCAGATCAAATGCGCCGGCGCGCCCCAGAAAGCGCTGTATCTCGCCGCCGATTTCCTCAGGAAGCGCAAGATCCAGGCCGATCTCAGGTTCTACACGGCGGCCGGCGCCATGTTCGGCGTGCCGTTCTACTCGAAGGCGCTGGACAAAGTCATCGCCTCGTATGGCGCGCAGGCGCAGCTGGGGCGCAATCTGGTGGCGGTCAACGGGCCGTCCAAGACCGCCGTTTTCGAAACCGTGGTCGATGGCCAGAAGCAGCGCGAAGAAGTGGCTTTCGACTTCCTGCACGCGGTGCCGCCGCAAAGCGCGCCCGACTTCATCCGCAACAGCCCGCTGGCCGACGCCGCCGGCTGGCTGGATGTCGACAAGTCCACCCTGCAGCATGTGCGCTATCCGAATATTTTCGGCCTGGGCGACTGCACCTCGACGCCCAACAGCAAAACGGCGGCGGCGGTAAAAAGCCAGGTGCCGGTGCTCGCCGGCAATTTGCTGCAGGCCCTGGGCGGCCGCCAGGCCACGGCGCAGTACGACGGCTATGCCGCCTGCCCGCTAACGACCTCCGCCGGCAAGGTTTTATTGGCCGAATTCTGCTACGGCGGCGTCGTCTCGCCCAGCCTGCCACTGGACCCGCGGGTGCCGCGGCGTTTCTATTGGTGGCTGAAAAAATCCTTCCTGCCGTTTTTCTACTGGAATGTGCTGATCAAGGGCAGGAACCTGGCGAGCACGCACAAAAAGCGCGATTTCCCCGAGCAGCTTCCCGCCATCCGGCCGTAGGCCTAAGGCTGCTTCACGGTGATTTCTATGCTTTGATAAAAGGCCGCGAGGTTTTCGATGTCGCTGTCCGACAGGCCGGACACCATCAGCGACATCATTTCATTTTTGCGGGCGCCCGATTTGAAGTCCTGCAGGGCCTTGACCAGGTATATTTCATTCTGGCCGGCCAGGTTGGGCGCTTCGGGCAGGGTCGCCATCCCGTTCGCGCCGTGGCATGTGGCGCATTGCACGGCCTTGGCGCGGCCCGCGGCCACATCGGCCGCCGCCGCGGGAGCCGCCAGCGGCATCGAAACGCCCAGGCAAAGGGCGCCCGCCATCAGCGCCCCCGCCCTGCCCTGCCTGGCCGCGCCGCGGCTATTTGCCCGCATACGAGATCCTGTAAATGGCGCCGACATAGTCGTCCGACACCAGCAATGATCCGTCAGGCAGCATGGCGACATCCACTGGACGGCCCAGGTATTCGTGATTGGCCGTCAGCCAGCCGTCCGCGAAGACTTCCGTCTTGTCGGCGGTGCCGTCTTCTTTCAGGCTGGTGAACATGACGCGCGCGCCGACGGGCGTGCTGCGGTTCCATGAGCCGTGCTGGGCCGAGAAAATGCCGCCCCGATATTGTTCCGGGAACATCTGGCCGGTGTAGAACATCATTCCCAGGTCCGCCGCGTGAGCCGCCATTTCAATCTGCGGGAATACGACGCTGGCGGGCGGTTCAGCGTCCTTGTACTCCACCGTCCTGACCTTGCCGCCGCCGTAATACGGGAAGCCGAAGTTCTGGCCCATTTCGGTGGCGCGATTCAGCTCTCCCGGAGGAACATCATCGCCCATGCCGTCGACCTGGTTGTCGGTGAACCACAAGGTCTTGTCTTTGGGGTTGAAATCCAGGCCCACCGAGTTGCGCACGCCCTGCGCATAGATTTCACGGTTCTTGCCGTCCTGGTCCATGCGTATGATGCCCATCATTCCGTTTTTGTCGTAGAGCTCAGCCTTGTCCTTGGGCGGAACATTGAACGGATTTCCTAAAGTGATATAGAGCTTGTTGTCGGGCCCGACGCGGCAGGTGCGCGCGCCATGATTGAAGCTTTCTTCCTGGACCGGCACCAGCTCGCCCTGGGGCACGACCACCCCGGCCGCAACGTCCGGCCCTTCGTAGAAGAATTCGGCGGCGGGATATACCAGCACGCGATTATGTTCGACGCTGTACAGCATGCCGTCGCGCGAAAAGCAGACGCCATTGGGCACTTTCATGGTGACTGACGGGGCGAAGCGCTTGACGTCGTCGGCGACACGGCTTTTGGTCCTGTCGGTGACAGACCATATCTTGGTTTTACGGGTGCCCGCGAACACTACGCCGGTCGATGGCCCCACCGCCATCTGGCGCGCGTCGGGCACGATGGCATACAGCGCTATCTTGAAGCCGTCCGGCAGTTTCACATTCTCCAGATTGCGCTTGATGGCCTCGGCCTGGGGGCCTGTCTGCGGCACGGATTCGATATCCAGCGACGCACCCGTGGTATTCATGTTCATGAGCTTCTGAACATTATCCTCGGCCGTGGCGGCGCCGGCGCAAGCGCCGCACGCAAGGCCGACTACAACAGTTGTTATACGCGTCATGACGTTCATTGTTGTCTCCAGTGTTATGAAAACTCTTGCTTGGTCTGTACCTCTGCCTGCACGCGGTTCGATGCTACTCCCATTCTTTTTCGAGGCACTAGGTCGTTTACCCTAGAATCGTTGAATATTGAACCTTATGGTTACGAAATGTTCAGCGGCGGCGGCCTCGCGGCGACGCCGTATAATCCACCGCATGGCGCGACTGACCTGCCATAGAACCCTAGCGATGGAATCCCATGAAGAAAACCGATCTGGAAAAGAACAAGGCACTGAAGATAGTGGAAAAAATGAAAAAGGGCGGCACACCCCAGCGCTTTTCCGCTGATTCGGCCGGCGCGCCCGTCGATCGCCGCGAGCAGCGCAAGCTCGACCAGGCGCAGGGACTGGTTTCCTTCCCTGTCAAGATCAAGCAGACGCTGGTGGATGAAATCCGCGCGCAGGCCACGGCGCAGAACACCGGCACCAATGAAATCATAGGCGCCTTGCTGGAAAAGGCCCTGAAGTCCTAGAAGGAATAGCTGGCGTTGACGCCGGCGCTCCAGTTGCGGCCGGGCGCAGGCTCATAGTAGCGTTCGTTGCCTTCGTTGACGATGACCGAGCCTGCGTATTTCCGGTCGAACAGGTTGTCCACGCGCGCAAAGGTATTGAGTTCCCACGCGCCTGTGCGCCAGACGTATCCGGCATTGAGCGCCGCCAGGAAATAACCGGGCGCCGTATCAGTATTGCCGTCGTTCACATAGATCTTGCTCAGATAGCGCGCCTCGGCTCCCGCGCGCCAGCCGGTGGGCGGCACCCAGCCTATCGCGGCGTAGAGGGCCTGCCGCGCAATGCCCGGGATGCGATTGCCGGTTTGCAGATGCTTGTCGGGCCTGGCCGGATCGAGACAGGCCGGGGTCATGCAGTCGTCGCGATACTTGGCGTCCAGCCAGGTGTAGGCCAGGTCGCTGCGCCAATGGCCGGCGAGCTTGCCGCTCCAGCCCAGTTCGAAGCCGCTGCGGCGCGTGCGCCCGGCGTTCTGGAAAGAAGCCCGGCCGTCCCTGCTGTCGGCCGAGACGATCTCGTCCTGCGTGCGCGTCTGGAACAGCGCCGCGGTCAGCAAGCCGCCGGCCAGCGCGGCCTTGGCGCCTATTTCGACGCTGGTGTTCACCGCCGGCTGCAAGGCGAAATTCAAGCCTGACAAACCGTCGTCGCGGTAGGAAATTTCATTGAAGGTGGGCGTTTCGAAGCCGCGCCCGACGGAGGCATACAAGCTTATCTCCGGCGTGGCCGCATAGCGCAGCGAGGCCATGGGCAGCGCCTTGCGGTAGCGGGCGTCGCCGCTGTCGTCGGCATTCAGCGCGGTGATGTAGCGGTCGTCTGAATCGAAGCGCACTGTGCTGTAGCGCAGGCCGGCGTCGAACGTCCACTTTTCGGCGAACTGCCACGTACCCTGGATGTAGGGGTCTATATTGGCGCTTTTATTGCTTTCATTGCGCCGCAAGGCGCCCTGCACGCCCAGTTGCCGCGCCGGCCCGCTGCCGAGGAAGTTTTCGTATCCCTTGCGCTTTTCCGTCATTTCATCGTAGGCCAGGCCGCCGATCAGGGTGAGCGGCCGCCCCGCCAGCGACAATTTCGACGTCCAGCGCAGGTCGGCGCCGCCGTACTCGCGCTTGAGGCCTATCACGCCGCCGGCGTGCCCGGGGCTGTTCAACTGGGCGGCCGGCGGTATCGATTGATACTGCACGGTTTCACGCTGCCCGTAGTACAGCATGACGCGCAAGGCATTGTCGGCATCGACCTGCTTGTCGTATACCAGCCCGCCCTGCGTCTGCTTGGCGGTTTTCCGCGTGTCGTACTCTTGCGCCAGCTGGGCGCTGCGCGGCGATGACTCGTATTGCTGGCGCGTCAGGCCCAGGGGGTCGTCCGCCTTCATGTCGACGCTATTGGCGATGAGAGTCAGCTTGCTGTCGTCATCGAACTGCAGCCCGAGCTTCATATTGCCCAGGTTCTTGCGCGCGCCGCTGTGGTCGCGGTAGCCCTGGGTGGTGAAGCGCGTGGCGCTCAACAGGTAATCGATGCCGCTGTCTCCCGCGCCGGCGACGCCGCTGGCCTTGACTCCATAGCGGTAGGTCCCATAGCTGCCGGCCGCGAAGCCTGCCGACAGCTCAGGCGGAGCCGCGCCGTCTTCGGTAAAGACCTGGATCACCCCGCCCGAGGAATTGCCATACAAGGCCGAGAAGGGCCCGCGCAGGATTTCCACGCGGTCTATCGAGGCGATGTCGATATTGGAAGTCTGGCCCTGCCCGTCGGGCATGGTCGCGGGTATGCCATCCACATACAAGCGCAGGCCGCGCACGCCGAAGGTCGATCGCGCGCCGAAGCCGCGTATCGAGACCTGCAGGTCCTGGGCGTAGTTCTGGCGGTTCTGGATCTGGAGGCCGGGCACGCCCGCCAGGCTTTCGGACAGATTGATCTGCAGCTTGGCGTCCCTCATGTCCGGCCCGTCGACGAGCGTAACGGAGGCGGGCGTGTCCAGCACGGAGGTGTCCATGCGCGTGGTCGTCACCACGATAGGGGCCAGGGTCTGCGGCGCTTCCTGCGCCCAGGCCAGGGACAGGCTGGCGGGCAATGCCAGCAGGGACAAGGCATACCTGCCACGATGATGCGTTTGCATGGGAGTCTCCCCTTTGTGGATTATGTATTTTGCGCGCTCTATCGATCAGAGCGGCCGGGCACAACTGCATTCTATATTCGACCGGGCCATGGAGCCGGATATTTCCACAAAAGATTTCCTCCCTCCCGGAATCGTCCGCCTTATCGGCTGTACTATTCCCAGTTTGCCGACTGTGAAGGATGCTTGCATGCTGGTCCTGAAAACCTTCGCCCTGTTCGTCGTCACCGCGCTGGCCGAAATTGTCGGCTGCTACCTGCCCTACCTGTGGCTGCGCAAAGGCGGCCCGCTATGGCTGCTGATTCCGGCTGCCCTCAGCCTGGCCTTGTTCGCCTGGCTGCTCACCTTGCACCCGGCGGCCAGCGGCCGCGTCTATGCCGCCTACGGGGGCGTGTACGTGGCCAGCGCGCTGGTGTGGCTGCGGCTCGTCGACGGCGTAAGACTGTCGGCCCTGGACTGGGCGGGCGCCGGCCTGGCCCTGCTGGGAATGGCCGTCATTGCGTCGGGCTGGCAGGGCCAGGCTTGAGCATGATACTCGCCGCATTGATTTTTCTGGCAACGCTGGCGCTGGTGATTTGGCAGCCGCGCGGCCTGGGCATAGGCTGGAGCGCCTGCATGGGCGCAGCGGCGGCGCTGGCCAGCGGCGTAGTGGACATGGGCGATATCCCCGTGGTCTGGCACATCGTCTGGAATGCCACGGGGGCGTTCGTCGCCATCATCATCATCAGCCTGCTGCTGGACGAAGCCGGGTTTTTCGAATGGGCGGCGCTGCATGTGGCGCGCTGGGGCAAGGGCAATGGGCGCTTGCTGTTCGCCCTGATCGTATTGCTGGGCGCGGCGGTATCGGCGCTATTCGCCAACGACGGCGCGGCGCTCATCCTGACGCCCATCGTCATGGCCATGCTGCTGGCTTTGGGTTTCAGCCCGGCGGCGACCCTGGCCTTCGTCATGGCGGCCGGCTTTATCGCCGACACGGCCAGCCTGCCCCTGGTAGTGTCCAACTTGGTGAATATCGTCACGGCGGACTTCTTCGGCATCAGTTTCGCCCGCTATGCGGCCGTCATGGTGCCCGTCAACATGGTTTCAGTGGCGGCTACCCTGCTGGTCCTGCTATGGTATTTCCGTTCAGCCATACCGCCGCGCTACGACGCCAGCCAGTTGCGGCCGCCGCGCGCGGCGATTCGGGATATCGGCACTTTCCGCGCTGGCTGGATAGTCCTGGCGCTGCTGCTCGCGGGCTTTTTCTGGCTCGAAGGCGCCGGCGTGCCGGTAAGCGCCATTGCCGCGCTGGGCGCGCTGGCCCTGCTGCTGGTGGCGGGGCGCGGGCATGTCATCAGCACCCGCAAGGTAATGCGCGAAGCCCCTTGGCACATCGTCGTGTTTTCCCTGGGCATGTATATTGTGGTGTACGGCTTGCGCAATGCGGGCCTGACAGGGCTGATAGCCCTGCTTCTGGACTATCTGGCCGGCCAGGGAATCTGGGCGGCGGCCCTGGGCACCGGCATGCTGACCGCTGTGCTGTCTTCCATCATGAACAATCTGCCCACTGTGCTGATAGGGGCCCTGTCCATCGATGCGAGCCAGGCCGGCGGCGCCGTCAAGGAGGCCATGGTCTACGCCAACGTGATAGGCAGCGACCTCGGCCCGAAAATCACGCCCATCGGCAGCCTGGCCACCCTGCTATGGCTGCATGTGCTGGCCCGCAAGGGCATGGCGATCAGTTGGGGCTATTACTTCAGGGTAGGCATCGTGCTGACCCTGCCCGTGCTGCTGCTGACGCTGGCGGCGCTGGCCGTGAGCCTGGGCGGCTGAGCAGTCAGCGGCCCGGCCTGGACAGGTCGGCGAGTATCGGGCAGTCGGGCCGGTTGTCCCCATGGCAGCAGTCGGCCAGGTGCTCGAGCTGATCGCGGATGGTCTGCAGCTTGGAGATATCCTCGTTGAGTTCGGCGATGTGCAGGCGGGCAAGCTTTTTGACATCGCCGCTTTTGCGGCTGGTATCCTGCCACAGGCCGATAAGCGTCTTGATGCGTCCGAGCGAAAACCCCAGGTCGCGCGAGCGCTTGATGAAGCGCAGGGTCTGCACCTCTGCTTCCGAATACTGGCGGTAGCCGGATCCGGTGCGCATGGCGGGCGCCATCAGGCCCGTGCTTTCATAGTAGCGGATCATCTTGGCCGTAACCCCGGAAGCCGCCGCCGCCTGCCCTATATTCATCGTGTGACCCCTGCAAAGTATGCGCCGCCCGAGGCGGAAATGGATGGCTTGACATTACCACCATGGGAAGCTTTAAGCTACCCCGACTTGCGCAGGCCCCGCCTGCGAAGCATGGAGAATGCAATGCTCGAATTCGAAGTCAAGGACATGACCTGCGGACACTGTGTGGCCACCATCACCAAGGCGCTCAGCCAGGCGGCGCCCGGCGCCACGGTGGCCATAGACCTGCCCGGCCACAGCGTCCGCGTCAGCGGCGCGCCCGACGCGGCGGCCATAGAAAGCGCCATTCGCGCGGCGGGCTATTCCCCCGTGGCGAAAGCCCGGCCCGGCGTCCCGGATCAAGGCTGAAAGCGCCGCAGGCGCAAGGCATTGCCCAGCACGAATATGCTGGAAAACGCCATGGCGCCGGCGGCAAAGATGGGCGAGAGCAGAGTGCCGTTGAACGGATACAGCGCGCCGGCGGCCACCGGAATCAGCGCGGCGTTGTAGGCGAAGGCCCAGAACAGATTCTCCTGGATATTGGCGATGACCGCCTTGGACAAGGCAATGGCCTTGGGTATGCCGCCCATATCGCCGGACATCAGCACCACATCGGCCGCCTCGATGGCGATGTCCGTGCCCGTGCCTATCGCCATGCCGACATCGGCCTGGGCCAGCGCCGGCGCATCATTGATCCCGTCGCCCACATAAGCCAGCACGCCGTACTCTTCTTGCAGGCGCTTGACCGCGTCCACCTTGCCGCCGGGCAGCACTTCGGCGATGACGTCATCGATACCCAGCTGGCGGGCGATGGCCTGGCCCGTGCGGCGGTTGTCGCCGGTAATCATGACGACTTTCAGCCCCAGCTCGTGCAAGGCCCTGATCGCCGGCGCCGTGGTCTCCTTGATGGGATCCGATACGGCGATCATGGCGGCAAGCTTGCCGTCCAGGGCGGCATACAAAGGCGTCTTGCCCTCGTCGCCAAGACGCGCCGCCTCGGCGGCGAACGGCGCGGCATCCAGGCCCAGCTTTGCCATATAGCGGTCGGCGCCGATTTCGATGCGCTTGCCATCGGCCACGGCGCGCACGCCGTACCCCGTTACCGACTCGAAATCCTCGATGGCGGCGAGCGCCAGGCCCTGCGCCGCGGCGGCGGCGACGATGGCCCGGGCTATGGGGTGTTCGGACTTGGCCTCGACGGCGGCCACGCAAGCCAGCACGTCCGCGCGCTCGAAACCCGGCGCAAGAATCAGGTCGGTCAATTCCGGCCTGCCCTTGGTAAGGGTGCCGGTCTTGTCCACCGCCACCACTTTGGCATCCTTGAGCAATTGCAGCGCCTCGCCCTTGCGGAACAGCACGCCCATTTGCGCCGCGCGGCCGGTGCCGACCATGATGGAAGTGGGCGTGGCCAGGCCCATGGCGCAAGGGCAGGCGATAATCAGCACGGCAACCGCGTTGACCAGGGCAAACGTCAGGGCGGGTTGCGGCCCGAACATCAGCCAGATGGCGAAGGTCAGCGCCGCCGCCGCCATGACGGCGGGCACGAACCACATGGTGATGCGATCCACCAGGGCCTGTATGGGCAGCTTGGAGCCTTGCGCCTGTTCGACCATGCGTATGATCTGCGACAGCACGGTATCGCCGCCCACCTTGGTGGCCTGGAACATCAGGACGCCGTTCTGGTTGACCGTGCCCCCGACCACCTGGGCCCCCGCGGTTTTTTGCACCGGCACCGGTTCGCCGCTGATCATGGATTCATCGACAAAGCTGGCGCCCTGCACGACCGTCCCATCGACGGGCAGCCGTTCGCCGGGACGCACCTCGACCAGGTCCCCGGCACGCACATCGGCAATCTGGATTTCCACCACCACGCCGCCGCGCGACACCCGCGCGGTCGCGGGCTGCAGGCCGACCAGCCGCTTGATCGCTTCGGAGGTACGGCCCTTGGCCCGCGCCTCGAGAAAGCGGCCCAGCAGGATCAGCGCGACAATGACCGCCGCGGCCTCGTAATATACATTGACGGTGCCGGCGGGCAGCCATCCCGGCGCAAAAGTGGCGGCCACGGAATAAGCATAGGCGGCGCCGGCGCCCACCGCCACCAGGGCGTTCATGTCGGGCGCGCCGCGCAGCAAGGCGGGAATCCCCGTCACGAAAAAGCGCCGGCCCGGCCCCGCCAGCACGATGCTGGCCAGCACGAATTGCGCATGCCAGCTTGCCTGCCGGCCTATCGTTTCCATGATGAAGTGGTGCAGCGCCGGAACCAAGTGCGAACCCATTTCCAGCAGGAATACCGGCAAGGCGAAGATGATCGCCACGAGCAAAGCGCGTTTGAGCGCCGCCATCTCGGCGGCATGGCGCAGGGACAATTCATCCGCATTGCCCGCCGGATCGGCGACGACCGAGGCCTTGTAGCCCGCGCCCTCGACCGCCTCGACCGCCTTGACGGCGGCGGCGGTGTCGGCGTTTCCCACGAAAGTCAGTTCGGCGCGTTCGGTGGCCAGATTGACGCTGGCGCTTGCCACGCCCGGCACGGCCTTGAGCGCGCGCTCCACCCGCCCTACGCAGGAAGCGCAGGACATGCCTTCGATATTCAGGCTGGCGGTAAGCCCGGCGGCGGAATTGACAGCGGTGCTGGCGGAGGACATTGCGGTTTCCTTGAAAGGCGGCGCTTGGCGGATGCGCCATTTGCCAGCAATGATAAAGCTTGCCATGGTGTCAAGGTCAAGCATGGCGTAGCAGGCGGCGCGCCACAGGCTCGGGGCGGTGTCGGCGCAATTCATTGGCGCGGGCACGGCGCTTGCTGTATCTGCCTACCGACAACCGATAAGGAGAACGCGTATGTTACGTACCGTAGACAGCCTGAATGGCTACACCATCCAAGCAACGGACGATGAGCTTGGCAGCGTGAAAGAGGTTTATTTCGATGACGAGCGCTGGGGTGTCCGCTACCTTGTCGTGGAAACGGGCTCGTGGCTCTCGAGCCGGAAGGTGCTTATTTCTCCCTATTCGATAAAGAACATCGATGACGAGGACGAAACCATAGAAGTCTCGCTGACGCGCGACCAGGTGAAGAACAGCCCCGATATCGATACCCATAAGCCTATCTCGCGCCAATTGGAAGGCGACTACTCGCAGTATTACGGCTATGGCAATTACTGGACCGGCCCGTATCTATGGGGCGTGGCGGGATACCCCGAGTTTCCTTTGCCGGAAGGCGGCAATGTCCCGCCCGTTGCCGAGCGCCCCGAAGACCTCGCCGAGCGCGTGGCGGACCAGCCGCAGGACAGCCATCTGCGCAGCAGCGACAAGGTCGGCGGCTATCACATCCTGGGCACGGACGAGGAAATCGGCCACGTCAAGGACTTCCTTTTCGACGACAAGGACTGGGCCATCCGCTATCTGCTGGTCGATACCCGCAACTGGTGGCCGGGAGGCAAGAAAGTCCTGCTGGCGACGCGCTGGATAGAGCGGATAGACTGGACCGATTCCACCGTCCAGACCAAATTGACGCGCGAGCAGATCAAGAACAGCCCGGAATACGACGAGGATGTGCCCCTGGATCGCGATTACGAAACCCGGCTGCATGACTTCTATGGCAAGGAAGGCTATTGGGATTGAGCCGCCGGCCCGCTAAGGAACAGTAGGCAGAGGTGCCGCCGCCACGCTGGCGTTGACCGCCAGCGTGGCGGGTTTGCGTGCGGCGGCCGCATACACCGATGCTTTAAAGGGCTCGATAAGGAGCGCGGCATGGCGCTGGGCGCGGCTGAAGGCGCCTCCCCCGCCTGCCGGCGGCGGGCCCACCAGCACCGGGTCGCCCCACGCACCCTGTCGTCTGGCCCTGACCCAATAAGCCTGGCCGGCGTCGGCGCTGCGCGCAGCCACATACAGCACGCCATGCATGGTTCCGAGGGCGGGGATAGAGGCCACGCTGGCCGCCAGGCGGGTGGCCTGCCCCGCTTCCAACAACCATAACGCGCCGCCGCGATGCTCCATGGCGGCGACGGCAACAGCGCCTTTTTCGTTCAGGGCCACGGCGGGCTTGCCGGCATACGTCACCCCCAGGTCGGTGGGCCTGGACCACGCCGCGCTGGCATTGCCGGGCGAGGCCTGCACGATGCGCTGCATATGGCCAGTGGCCTTGTCGCGCAGGTAGAGTTCGATCAGGCCGTCGGCATTGCGCAGCGCCGCCAGGCCGTCATCGGTATCCGGAGCCGGAATCCTGCGCCAGGCCGTCCATGCCGCCTTGTCGACCTGCGCGGAAAGAATCAGGGGCAGGCCGCCGTCTTCCCCGGGAATGGGCAGAGCCGGCAGCGGCGGATTCTTGATGGCCAGATACGAGCTGACCCAAAGCCCGCCGCTTGAATCGGCCGCGAATATGGCCGGCGCGCCAGTGCTGTCGGCCGCCACGGCGACGCCGGGCAGCGCCCCTGGCAAAGGCGGCAGGGCGAGCCATGGCGTCCAGGCGCTCGAGGCGCCCGCCGGCTGTGTATAGTGGAAAAAACCATCGTTGCCCATGGCCACGGCCAGCAAGGGCCCTTGCCGGCTAGCGGCCGGCAAGGATATGAAACGGCCGCCCGGTATCAGTTGCCAGCCCTGCCATGCCGCGGCGGATCCCTGGGTATTGGCCCACACCAGGCCTGTCGCGTCGCGCGCGAACACCCCGGCCCGCCCATCGCGGTAATCGAACGCGGCGATCGGATCGGCCGTGCGCCCGCCCAGGCTGGCCCAGCGCTGGACCGCGCTTTGCCAGACATTGGCGGCGCAGTTGGCTTCGCCCGCCGCGAACAATACAAACCCGCCGGCGAGGTCGGGCAGGATCGCCGGCGCCACATTATGGCGCGATACATAGTAGCTGCGGCCCACCCAGGCGGCCGCGGGCCCCGCCGGCTCCCGGCACAGCTCGCGATCCGTGCAATAGCGGTAATCGTCCCAGGCATAGCGCCGGAAGGCATCGGTCTTGTCGACGGTTTCAGCGGGGGAAAGGTTGGCCACGCGCTCCTGGCTGGGGTAATCCACATAGGCCACCTCCGCGTAATTGCCGTGTTCCTGCGCAATGGCCTCGTGCACCAGGCGCGCGCTGGCGATATGATCGGGGTGGTCGTGCCCTATGCAGCGCCAGCACAGGTCGGCGTAGGGAATCGTGATGCTGTCATCCATGTGCCGGATCGTCGACGGCTGGTATTCCTGGATGATCTGGCGGATGGTGGCCACCAGTTCCGGGCGCGTATAGGTTTCGACGGCGGGCCCCAGGGACTCCACCGCGCTGCCGGGCACCGATTCGGCCCGGCTCAAGGGAGTCAGGCTGCCCCAGCCCTTGCCCAGCCAGGGGTCTTTCAGGCGCATGTGCAGCAGCCGCACGCGCTTGTTGCCGTTCAATGTGAAGCGGGCCAGGCGCCGCGTGCCTATGGTGGCGTAGCCTTCGGCCCAGATATTGGGTTCCTGCGCCATATAGGCGTAGGCGGCGCGCACCCCCCGCTCCCGCCCCAGCATGTAGCCCTCGCCTTCGCCCCTTTCGCTGGCCGTCAGATACACCACCTGCACACAGCCGCCGGCGTCTATGGTGGAGCCGATATCGGGGTTCATGAACAGCAGGTCGTCATCCTGGTGCGGAACGAACACCAGATCTTTCATGCCATGGCACTGGATCAGCGACGGCCCTGCCATGGCCGTGCCAGCGCCGCCCGCCAGAACCAGGGCGCAACACCAGGCCAACAGTAAGCGAATGACTTTCAAGATTTTTCTGGAAAATGAGGTAGTGCGATTCTATTCCTTTTTCATCCGGCTGGTGGAACAAAATACAAGATGGCGCGACCCCGCCTTGGGCCCGGCCGCCTATGGCGCCGCGGCGCTGAACAAGGCCTGCATTTCGCGGCGCACCTTGAAGGCATGGGTGGACGTATCCATGGCCACATCGCTCCAGGCCAGGCATTGCCCCTGCCTGACGGGACGCAGCAGCTTTACATTGTGCGCCAGGCCCAGCGGCAGGCCGCCGATCCGCGCGGATGTTGCCGCGGGCAGCAACTTGCCCCATACGGTATAGCCGCCCTCGCCGTCCAGGATTTCGCCCGCCTGCAGATCGCGCTTGGCCGTGGCCACGACATCGGCCACCCAGCCAGCGGCGACCCCTGTCGCTTCGCCGCGCAAGGCAACCGAAGCCACCGATATGCCGACTTCCAGGCCGATCAGGTGCCAGCGCTTGTAGAGGGTGAAATAGCGCCCCGATGGATCGGTATGGGCGTTGTATTCTTCAAAACAATTCTTGATGTAGTCGGTTTCGGCTTCCACCGTGACCCAGACTCCCATGCGTATATCGTAGGGAATGCGGCGGCCGTCGGCTTCCAGCGATGAAACGACCTCCACCATGCCTTTGCGTTCCAGCGCGCCGCCTTCGCTGACGGGCCGGGTCACAAAAGGAATGTCTTCGATGCTGGCCGGGGGATACTGCAAGCCATTGGACGGCACCGACAAGCCGGTGGCGTTGGCCACCGCGCAGCTTTCGATCGAAGGCTTGGAGCCGTCCAGAAAACTGTTGAACATCTTGGGATTGAGCCCGCCGCGTTCGGCCTGTTCGGGCGTAAGGCCGTAGTAGCCCCATACGGTGAGCGGCGTGGATGCGGAAAAATGCGGCAGCCATTTATGGCCGCGCCCCGCGGCGACCACCGGAAACCCGCAAGTGCGGGCCCAGTCGACCAGATCGCAGATGAGCGCGGGCTGATCGCCGAAAGCCATGGAATAGACGACGCCGGCCTGGGCGGCCTTGCGGCCCAGCAGCGGGCCGCAGAAAGCGTCGGCCTCGACAGTGACATTGACCACGTGCTTGCCCTGGGAAAAGGCCGCCAGGCAGTGCTCGACCGCCGCGACGGGATTGCCGGTGCATTCGACGATGACGTCGATTTCCGGCAGGCCGACCAAGGCTTGCCAGTCGTCGGTGATCCAGGTGGCGCCCGTGCGCAGGGCGGCCTGGGCGGACTCGGCCTGGCATTGTTCGGGCCGCCAGCCCACGCGGGCAAGATTGATGCGCGCCGCTTCCGGGGAAAGATCGGCAATGCCCACCAGGTGCACGCCCGGCGTGCGCGGAACCTGCGCCAGGTACATGGAGCCGAATTTGCCGGCGCCGATCAGGCCGACGCGTATGGGCTTGCCAGCGGCGGCGCGCTGCTGGAGTTGCGTGTAAAGGCTCATGAAGTCTCCTTCCGTTGACGATTCATTTTTTTGCCGCCGCGCAGCGGTTAGCGTGGGGGCTTTTTTCTTGGAGGCGCAATAGCGTTCACCATTGGCTGGGGCGCGCCCGTCCAGCTGAGCGTGTAAGCGGCGCCGCGGCGCACATTGCCGACCAGCGCCGGACGGAAGCAGGCCAGGTTGGTGCCGCCCGCGAGCCTGACGCTGGGATACACGATGCCCATGGACCCCTGCTCGAGCAGTTGCACCGCCAGCTTCTGCGAAGCGACATAGCTGACCGGGTCCAGGCAGGCCTTGAAACTCGCGGCATGGCGCAGGTCGTGGAATTCGGCGCTGAAATCGGCCAGCAGCGCCTGGTAGCTGACGGTGTCGTGGAAATAGTCGATTTCGGCGTATTCCACGATTTTATGGAAAATGATCTCTGCCAGGGCGGTGTCCGCGTCGAAGGCGCAATACCAGGCGCCACGGGCGCCAGTGTTGAAACGGCTGCCTTCGGGGCGGGGGTAGGTGTAGGCGGCGTTGATCATGCGAAAATTCGGCACCCCGAAGACCAGTTCGTCCACGCCTATGCCCGGCATGGCGCCGCGTTCGGCGGCGAGGCGCTGGTTGGTGGCGTTGTCGAGATCGAACAAGTCCTTCAGGTGGGCGGCGCTGTTGGCCAGCGGGGCCAGCACGGAGTCTTCCTGGTCGGCGAAGCGCGAAGGCAACAGGCGCCAGGTATCGAGCTGGCGGACCAGGGCTAGCGGCGGCGCGCGCACGCTACATGCCGCCGCGGCGGGCGTCAAGCAGGGCGCGCACCGTTTGCATGGCCAGCAGGCCGCCTTCCTGCATATAGCGCAAAGGTGTCTTGCCGCCGAAAATGACGTTGCGGTTGGGCATGCCTACCCATTGGTCGGCGAGATTGTCGCCGTAAAGAATATGCAAAGCCTTGTAGATGCCCAGCAGGTAGGAAATGCGCGTGATGCGATCGACCTCGAGCACGCGGCCGGGCTTTTTCTTCCATTCGTAGAAAGCGCTGCTGGACACGCCGCCCAGCAAATTGCAGGCTTCTTCGTCGCGCAGCTTCCATGCCTGGGCAAGCTTGAAAAAGCCTTGCAGGGCCGATTTGGACAGTCGTTCGCGCGCGGCCTTGTCGTTGAGGTCGATGACGGCCGCGGGCTCGAAGCGGCTAAGGGGATAAGCATAGGCCAGACTCATGGTATTCCTCCGGTTATGGATATTTTATACTCCATTTACGGATACATCAAGAGCCGGCCCGCCCCGCCCTACGCGGCGCGCCGGCTCCGCGGGCGTCATTCTTCATATAGCTTGGGCGCATTATGCCCCCAGCTTATAAATAATGAGCAAAGTATTCGTTCTGTTTTGATGCGTATCTCTTTAGTCTTGAGTCTGTACCGGGAAATGCCCATACCTAAAGGATGCACACATGCTGTTGCCCAAGCTGATCAAGACACTGATAGTCGCCGGACTATTCGCCGCGCATGGCGCCAATGCCGCGGAAGTTTCCCTGCTCAATGTGTCGTACGACCCGACGCGCGAGCTGTACCAGGAATTCAACCAGGCCTTCGCCAAGCACTGGAAGGAAAGCACGGGCGATACCGTGACCATCAAGCAGTCGCACGGCGGCTCCGGCAAGCAGGCGCGCTCGGTCATAGACGGCATCGACGCCGATGTGGTGACGCTGGCCCTGGCCTCGGACATCGACGCCATCGCCGAACGCGGCGCCATCAAGCCCGGCTGGCAAAAACATTATCCCCTGAACAGTTCGCCATACACCTCCACCATCGTTTTCCTGGTCCGCAAGGGCAATCCCAAGCAAATCAAGGACTGGGACGACCTGGTCAAGCCGGGCATTTCCGTCATCACCCCCAACCCGAAAACCTCGGGCGGCGCGCGCTGGAACTATCTGGCCGCCTGGGGCTATGCGCTGAAACTGCCCGGCGGCAATGAGGAAAAGGCCCAGCAATTCGTCGCCAAGCTGTTCAAGCAAGTGCCAGTGCTGGATTCCGGCGCCCGCGGATCGACCACCACCTTTGTCGAGCGCGGCATAGGCGACGTGCTGCTGGCATGGGAAAACGAAGCCCTTCTGGCCATCAAGGAACTGGGCCCGGACAAGGTCGAAATCGTGGCGCCTTCGGTCAGCATCCTGGCCGAGCCTCCGGTCGCCATCGTCGACAAGGTCGTCGACAAGAAAGGCACGCGCAAAGTCGCCGAAGCCTACCTGCAATACTTGTACAGCGACGAGGGCCAGGACATCGCCGGCAAGAATTACTACCGGCCCACTTCGGAAAAAATCGCCGCCAAGTATGCCAGCCAGTTTCCGAACGTGAAGCTGTTTACCATCGATGACATCGCCGGCGGCTGGGACAAGGTGCAGAAAGCCCACTTTGGCGACGGCGGCGTGTTCGACCAGATCTACCAGCCCGGCAAGAAATAGGCAGCGCCCACAACACCACACACCGCGCCGGCCCTTTGCGGCCGGCGTTCCGCCGCAACCCAAAGAGCCATACCTATGCCCAGCATCGCCGGCCCTCTCGTCAAGGGCTCTTCTGCCTTTCGCGTCATCCCAGGGTTCAATATCACCCTGGGATTTACCTTGTTATACCTGGGGCTGATCGTGCTGATCCCCCTGTCGGCCGTATTCCTGAAAACCTTCACCCTGAGCTGGGAGGGGTTCTGGGCCGCCGTCACATCGGACCGCGTCATGGCCTCGTACCGCCTGAGCTTCGGCGCGTCCCTGGCGGCGGCCGCCATCAACGTGGTTTTCGGCAGCATTGTGGCCTGGGTGCTGGTGCGCTATCGCTTCCCCGGCAAGAGGCTGGTCGATTCCCTGGTCGACCTGCCTTTCGCGCTGCCCACGGCGGTCGCCGGCATCGCCCTTACCGCCCTTTACGCGCCCAACGGCTGGATAGGCCAGCATCTCGAACCGCTAGGCATCAAAGTCGCTTTCACCCCGCTGGGCATAGTCGTCGCCCTTACCTTCATAGGCCTGCCCTTCGTCGTCAGGACGGTGCAGCCGGTGCTGGAAGAAGCCGAGCGCGAACTGGAGGAAGCCGCCGCGAGCCTGGGCGCGAACCGCCTGCAGACGTTTGTCCGCGTCGTGTTCCCCACCATACTGCCCGCCCTGCTGACCGGCTTCGCCATGGCTTTCGCCCGCGCCACCGGGGAATACGGTTCGGTGATCTTCATTGCCGGCAACATGCCCATGATCTCGGAAATCACCCCTCTGCTTATCGTCACCAAGCTTGAGCAATACGATTACGCCGGCGCCACCGCCATCGCCGTCGTCATGCTGTCCATTTCCTTCATTCTTTTGCTGGCCATCAACCTGCTGCAAGCCTGGACGCGCCAGCGCACCCAGGCGACGAGGAACAAATAATATGGCCGCCTTCGACATCGCCCTTCCCGCGGCAATGATCCCGTCCGCCAAGCCCGCCCGCATGCCCTCGGCCATACTGGAACCGCGCTGGCTGCGGTATGCGCTGATCGCCACCGCTTTCCTTTTCCTCGCGCTGTTCCTGTTCGTGCCTTTGCTGGCGGTCTTCGCCGAGGCCTTCAGAAAAGGCTGGGACGCCTATATCGCCGCCATCGTCGAGCCCGATGCCGTCTCGGCCATCCGCCTGACGCTGCTGGCCGCCCTGATAGCGGTGCCCATGAACCTGGTGTTCGGCGTCAGCGCGGCCTGGGCCATCGCCAAGTTCGAATTCCGCGGCAAGAACCTGCTGATTACGCTGATCGACCTGCCCTTCTCCGTATCGCCCATCATTTCCGGCCTCATCTATGTGCTGATCTTCGGCGCCCAGGGATGGCTCGGGCCCTGGCTGTACGAGCACGATATCAAGATCCTGTTCGCCGTGCCCGCCATCGTGCTGGCCACCATCTTCGTCACCTTTCCCTTCGTCGCCCGCGAACTGATACCGCTGATGCAGTCGCAAGGCAGCGAAGAGGAGGAAGCCGCGCTGGTGCTGGGCGCCTCGGGCTGGCAGACGTTCTGGCACGTCACGCTGCCCAATATCAAGTGGGGGCTGCTGTACGGCGTCATTCTTTGCAATGCGCGGGCCATGGGGGAATTCGGCGCCGTGTCCGTGGTGTCGGGGCATATACGCGGCATGACCAACACCATCCCGCTGCACGTCGAAATCCTCTACAACGAATACAATTTTTCAGCGGCGTTCGCCGTGGCATCCCTGCTGGCCCTGCTGGCCCTGGTCACGCTCGCCCTGAAGTCCTGGATCGAATGGCGCACCCAGCGCACGCCCACACCTTCTGCGCAGGAGCATTGAACATGAGCATAGAAGTACGCAATATACACAAGCGGTTCGGGAATTTTGCCGCGCTGAACGACGTTTCCCTTAAATTCCCCGACGGCAAGCTGACCGCGCTGCTGGGGCCTTCCGGCTGCGGCAAGACCACCCTGCTGCGCATCGTCGCCGGGCTCGAATTCCCCGATTCCGGGCAGATCCTGCTGGACAATGAAAGCGCGACGGAAAGGCATGTGCGCGAGCGCCAGGTCGGCTTCGTGTTCCAGCACTATGCCTTGTTCAAGCACATGAGCGTATTCGAGAATATTGCCTTCGGCCTGCGCGTCAAGCCGCGCAGGAACCGCCCTTCCGAAGCGCAGATACGCGAAAAAGTCACCCGGCTGCTGGAACTCGTGCAGCTGGACTGGCTGGCCGACCGCAAGCCGTCCGCGCTGTCGGGCGGCCAGCGCCAGCGCATCGCACTGGCGCGCGCCCTGGCCGTGGAGCCGCGCGTATTGCTGCTGGACGAACCCTTCGGCGCCCTCGACGCCCAGGTGCGCAAGGAACTGCGGCGCTGGCTGCGCCGGCTGCACGATGAACTGCAGGTCACCAGCATATTCGTCACCCACGACCAGGAAGAAGCCCTGGAGGTCGCCGACGAGATCGTGGTCATGAACCGCGGCAGGATAGAGCAGGCGGGCGCGCCCGCCTCCGTATACAACCAGCCGGCCACGCCTTTCGTGTACAGCTTCCTGGGCAATGTGAACCTGTTCCACGGCCGCGTCCACAATGGCTTCCTGGAAACCGGCGACGCGGCGTTCGACGCGCCCGAGCACCGCGACGCGCGCGATACCAGCGGCACGGCCTACGTGCGCCCGCACGATATCGACATCGAGCGCTACACCGAGGGCGCCCGGGGGCTGGTGGTTCGGCTGGAGCGGGTCCATGCCATAGGGCCGCTGGCCCAGCTGGAACTCAGGCGCAGCGACAACGCCGAGCTGATCGAGGCCGTGATCTCGCAGGAACGCTACTCCCAGCTGCAATTGAAGGAACATGAAACCCTGGTGGTCAGGCCCAGGCAGGTGCATATCTTCCTGGACCAGGCGGCCTGATCGCCGGCCGTTTGTGCGGCGCCGGGGCGCTCGGGCGCCGCGGCCTGCCGTGGCGCTTCGGGCGGCAACGCCTCAGTGCGTGGACAGCAGGACCACGCCGGCGATGATGACCGCGCATCCCAGCCAGCGCACGGGCGAGACCTTTTCCTTCAGGATGAAGAAGCCGGCGAATGTCGCCATCATCATGGACATTTCGCGCAAGGGCGCCACCACGCTGACGTCGGCCCCCTGCTGCAAGGCGTACAGGACCAGGATGTAGGCCATGGGCGAGAGTATGCCCACCGCCAGCGCCAGCCCCCATTTGCCGCGCATCTGCCGCAGCATGTGGGCGCGCCTCACCCAGGTGCTGGGCGCCAGCAGCAGCGTGCCGCAACAGGCGGAAAGCCAATCCAGCAGAACGGGGGCGACCAGCAGCGCCTTGACGCTATAGGCGTCGCTCAGGCTGTAGGCGGCGATGAACAAGCCTATCAGCAGGCCCCAGCGTATGCCTATCCAGGCCTGGGGCTGGGCAAACTGGCGCCAGTTGCCCTGCGTGGCGATCAGGAGTATGCCCGCCACCACGCTGCATATCCCCAGCACGCCCAAAGCCGAAGGGATTTCGGCCAGCCAGAGGAAAGCGCCGGCGCTGGCCAGCAAGGGGCCGGTGCCCCGCGCGATGGGATAGACCACGGAAAGGTCGGCCACGTTGTAGCCGCGCAGCAAACAGATGCTGTATCCAAGATGCAAGGCGCTGGACAGCCCGATGAACGCCGCCACCGGCCAGCTCCAGGCCATGCCGTCGTTCCACAGGATGTATGCGACCCATGGGGCGTAGATTACCGTCGAGCAAAGCCGATAGGCGAAGACGAACGATGCCCCGGCGCCGGCCGCCCGCTTGGAAATCAGGTTCCAGGCCGCATGCAGGCCGGCAGCGATGACGACCAGCAGGAACACCTGGAGCGTCATCGCCGCGGTGCCATGATGGGCCGCCAGCCCGGCTTCAGAGAATTTCTGCGAGGACGGCGGCCGGCCGGCACAAGCGCGTGCCCTTGTCCGTGACGACAAAAGGACGGTTCAGCAGGATGGGGTGTTCGGCCATGGCATCGAGCAATTGCCCGTCGCTTACGGCCGGGTCGCCGAGCCCGAGTTCCTCGAACAAGGCTTCCTTGCTGCGTATGGCCTCGCGCACCGACAGCCCGGCGCCCTGGATAAGAGCCGCCAGTTCGCCGCGCGTCAGGGGCGTCTTGAGGTATTCGACAACCTCGGCCTGGATGCCGCGGTCCTGCAGCATTTGCAATGCGTCGCGCGAAGTGCCGCAACGAGGATTATGATAGATCGTGGTCATCGCCGTACATGCCAAATATATGTAATGGATCTGACATCTTAGCCCAGTTTCGATCGCGCCCAGGGAGCAATCATGAAGTTTCTTCGACCCGCCAGCATCGCCTCGCACACCCTCATCGCCCTCGCATGCGCCGTGCCGCCATCCGCGGCCTACGCCCAGTTGAAAGTCGGCGCGCCGGCGCCCGACTTCACTCTCGAAGCCACGCTCGGCGGCAACGCGTTTCCGTTCACCCTGAACGAGGCCCTCGAGAAAGGCCCGGTCGTGCTGTATTTTTATCCGGCCGCGTTCACCAAAGGCTGCACCATCGAAGCGCACGATTTTGCCGAGGCGACCGACGAATACAAGCAGTACGGCGCCACCGTGCTGGGCGTCTCGGCCGACAAGCTGGACAAGCTGAAGGAATTCTCGGTCGACGCCTGCCGCAGCAAATTCGCCGTGGGGGCCGACCCGCAAGCCAAAGTCATCAAGGCCTATGATGCCAACATGGCTTTCAAGCCGAACATGGCGAACCGCATTTCCTATGTCATTACGCCGGACCATAAAATCTACTATGAATACACCAGCCTGGACCCCGACGGCCACGTCGCCAACACCATGGCGGCGGTCAAGAAATGGGCGGCGTCCAAGCCCTGAATGCGTGCCGATGCGGGCCGGGCTGGCGCCGCGGGCGCATGATCCGGCGCCGCTTTCAATGGTAAAGTATGGCGATCATAGGCCAGAAAGCGATGGGTATCTCATGACCTCGATTTATTCTTTTTCGGCCCAGGGGCTGGCGGGCGGCGAGGTCGCCTTGTCGCGCTACGAGGGCCAGGTGCTGCTGGTGGTCAACGTGGCGTCCGAGTGCGGATTCACGCCTCAGTACCAGGGCCTCGAAGCCCTGTACCGGGAATACCGCGAGCGCGGCTTTGCCGTGCTGGGTTTCCCCTGCGATCAATTCGGCCACCAGGAGCCCGGCAGCGCCGACGAAATCGCCAGTTTTTGCTCCACCAATTACGGCGTGAGCTTCCCCATGTTCGCCAAGATAGAAGTCAATGGCCCGCAGGCCCATCCCCTCTTCGCCTGGCTGAAAAGCGAAAAGGCCGGCGTGCTGGGCAGCCAGAACATCAAGTGGAACTTCACCAAATTCCTGCTGGGCCGCGATGGGCGGGTGCTGCAGCGCTATGGCTCTATCACCAAGCCCGAAGCCTTGCGCGGCGACATCGAAAAAGCGCTGGCGGCCCAGGCCTGACTGAACAAGAACCACAAGGACTTTCATGATAGATCTGTATTACTGGACCACCCCCAACGGCCACAAAATCACCCTGTTTCTGGAAGAAAGCGGCCTGCCCTACAAAATCTTCCCCGTCAATATCGGCAAGGGCGAGCAGTTCCAGCCGGAATTCCTCCAAATCGCGCCCAACAACCGCATTCCCGCCATAGTCGATCATGCCCCGGCCGACGGCGGCGAGCCTGTTTCGGTCTTCGAATCGGGCGCCATATTGCTATACCTGGCCGACAAGACCGGCCAGTTCATACCGGGCGCATTGCGCGACCGGGTGCAGGCGCTGCAGTGGCTCTTCTGGCAAATGGGCGGGCTGGGGCCCATGGCCGGGCAGAACCACCATTTCAGCAACTACGCCGTGGAAAAAATCCCTTACGCCGTCGACCGCTATGTGCGTGAAACCGGCCGCCTGTACAAAGTGCTGGATCACCGATTGGCCGGCCGCGAATTCATCGCCGATGAGTATTCGATCGCCGACATGGCCTGCTACCCCTGGATAGTGCCGCATGAGCGCCAGGGGCAGGACCTGAACGACTTCCCGAATGTGAAGCGCTGGTTCGACGCGATACGCGCGCGCCCCGCCACGATCCGCGCCTACGACAGGGCCGGACAGATCAACCCGGCGCCCGCGGCGCACGACGAGGCGGCGCGCAAGATACTCTTCGGGCAGGACGCCGCCACCGTCAAATAAGAAAAGAAGCATGATGAAACTTCCTATCCAAGCACTGCGCCTGGCGCTGGCGGCCGGCGCCGCGGGCCTGCTGACGGCATGCGCGAGCGGGCCATCGCCCAATATATCCCTGATCCCGGCGGAAACGGCGGAACAGACCAGCAAGGAGGGCCTGTTCGTCCAGGCGGTCAAATGGGAGCACAAAAAACCCGGCTGCGAGGGCGACTGCCCGACCGTGAAACTGGATTCGGTGGTCTTCCCCGGCATTGCGCGCTTGACCGCGCTGGTGGACCACGCGCTGGCCCTCATGACCGGCATAGGCAACAGCCAGCCTCCGGTCTACGCTACCGTGGCCGAATACGAGGATTATTTCTGGAAGACGGCGGCGCCGCGCGATTCGACCTTGCTGGCCGCCAAGACGCGCTACCGCAATAAGCACCTGACAGTGGTCGAGCTCAATACCTGGCAATACTTTACGGGCGCGGCCCACGGCATATCGGCGACGCAGTTCCTGAACTGGGACAATGGCAGCGGCAAGGTGCTGAGCCTGGCCAATGTGCTGGAGCCTGGCAAGCAGGACGCCTATGTCGCGGCGCTGAAAGCGGCGCACGGCCTCTGGCTGGCAAAGAACGCCGACGCGCGGCAGGATCCGGAAAGCTACAACCGGATCTGGCCTTTCCAGGCGAGCACGAATTTCGCTTTTACCGACCAGGGTTTGCTGGTGAAGTACGATTCCTATCAGATCGCGCCGTACTCGTCGGGGCAGCCGGAGCTGTTGATCCCTTATGGCGATTTACAAGGGATACTGCGGCCGGAGTTCATGCCTGCATGAGCGATGTAGCCGGCGCGAGGCCTGCCCAGGCGCGGGTGACGAGTCGTGGCTCTTTAGTTTAGACGTATGCCGGGTCGTTTTCATTGTGGTTCTTCTGACACCAACCCAATGTCCAGGCGCCGTGGGCGAATGTGGGTTGGGCGAAAGTTTGAGCAAGCCGCGCAGGCGGCCTGTTTCGGGGAGGCAAGCCCGCGCTTGTTTGAGCGAGTGCTTACGGGCAGCCGGGGGCTGCCCGTTCCGCGAGTTCGCGGGCGCCCCGAAACAGGCCGCCTGCGCGGGCAGTCACGGGCGAAGCCCGGGACCGCAGCGATATTGAGCCCAACCCACATTCGCCCACGGCGACGGGTTTAGAAATCCACCGCACAAGCCGCGCCCCCTTTTACGGATTCGGTTTTTCATTGAAACGGTCCAGATCGAAATAGCGCGAACCCGAGGAGGGCTCCGGCGCCGGCTTTCCCGCGGATTCCGCCGGAATCGTTTTCCCGGCCGGCGCGGTGCCCGCATCTTCCAGCTTCAGTGTTCCCGTTTCCCCCGACCCGCCGCGGCTTGCGCCCTGCTGCCGGCTGCCGCCGGTGGCGGGCGTTCCAGGGCTTGCCGGCGCCTTGCCCTGCGCCCGCAAGGCGGCGCGCTGCTTCAGGACTTTATCGGTCAGGGCATCGAGCTTGGCCGCCAGCGCATCGTGCTTATTGTTGCGCGCCCAGTCGGCCGCGTCCAGCTTCTGCAAATTCCGCGTCGTGACCTCCGCGCCGTGATCCAGCAGCAGCTGGACCATGGCTACGCTGCCGGAATGGGCCGCCATCATCAAGGCGGTGGTGCCGTCGGGCGCCGGAGCGTTGACCAGGGCCTTCTTGGCCAGCAGCATCCGGGCCGTTTCGACTTTGCCGGTGGAGGCGGCATATTGCAAAGGCGTCCAGCCCAGGCGGTTGACCATGGCGCCGCGCCGTATCAGATCCTGGGCGCGCTTGGTCTGCCCCAGCACCGCCAGATACATCAGGGGCGTTTCGCGATTGACGTTGATGGCGTTGAGCGCCGTCTTGGGGTTGGCCGCCAGCGCGTCATACACCTTCCAGGCGCCATCGCGCATGGCCTGCATGATGGCGGGCTGGCCCTTGTCGCTCAATTCGTTCGGGTCCGCGCCTTGCGCCAGCATGGCCTGGACGCGGGCGACGCGATCGTTCGCGATATCCACCCACCAGTCGGCGGGATTGGCGGCATGCGCCGCAACGCACAGCAGCGCGCCGGCCAGACCTATGAAATAGCGGCCTAGCGCCGGTGCGAGATTGGAAAAGAATGTCATGACTGATTCCCGGCGCCGCAATTGAAGCGACGGCTGCTATGGATAATTTACTTTAACTGAACTACTTTAAATAATCTCTATAACCTAATGATTTGTATGAATATTTAAAGTAAAGTTAATCTATTGCTTTAAATATTTTACTTTAGAAGCGTTATATCATGCAAAACTTTAGCTTATCTCTCTATCTTACTGAAAAGATTAAAGAAATTGTTCGTGGAGCATTCCGCCACCTCGGCTACCGGTATGCCCCTCAAGTCGGCGATTTTCTCGGCCACGTGCATCACCTTGGAGGGATCGTTGACCTTGCCGCGATACGGGACGGGTGCCAGGTAGGGCGAATCGGTTTCGATCAACAGGCGATCCAGCGGCAGCTTCCTGGCCAGCTCATGCAGGTCCTCGGCCTTCTTGAAGGTGACTATGCCGGAGAGCGAAATATAGAAATTCAGTTCCATCGCGGCTTGCGCCACTTCCCAGGACTCGGTAAAGCAGTGCATGACGCCGCCATACTGGTCGGCGCCCTCTTCCTTCATGATGCGCAGCGTGTCGGCGCTGGCCGAGCGGGTATGTATGATCAGGGGCAAGCCGCTGGCCCGGCTGGCCCGGATGTGGGTGCGGAACCGTTCGCGCTGCCATTCCAGCGGTTCGGACAGGCGAAAGTAATCCAGGCCGGTTTCGCCGATGGCGACGACCTTGGGCGACTGCGCCAGATCGACCAGTTCCTGGACGGTCGGCTCGGGCGTATCCTCGTAATCGGGATGCACGCCTACCGAGGCATATAGATGCGGCTGCGGGGCGACCAGTTCCATGAGCCCCGGCCAGTTCGGCAGGTTCACGCTGACCACCAAGGCATGGCTTACCCGGTTCTGGGCCATGCGGCTCAAGATATCGGGCAAGTTCTTGGCCAGCTCGGGAAAATCCAGATGGCAATGGGAGTCTACATACATAATTTTTTCTTGCGCTAATCAGTCGGAAAATGGGCGGCGCATGGCTGGCCGCCATCCATGACGTAGTGTAGCGGTTTTACCGCGCTGCGAGGCCGGGCTATGAGGCCGGGCGGCAGGCCATGGCCACGCGCTGCAAAGTGCTGTGCACCAGCAGCTTGGCATTGAGCGGATGGCCGGCGACGGCGCGTTGCTGCGCCAGCCATTTGGCCGTGTCGGCCAGGCTTGCCATGGCGGCGTGCCGGGCGGCGAGCCGGGTCTGTTTTTCCAGGCTGGGAAAATAGCGCACCGGCGCGCCCGACGCCGCCAGCAGCAGGTCCAGGAACAGGCGCTGCAAGGCGTCGATCCACACATCGGCGGGCATTTTTTCCAGATGGTCGGCCAGTTGCCCGATATCGGGCGCCTGCGCGCGGGCGAGCGGCGCGACCAGCTGGTTCAACCACTCGGGGCAAGGGCTGGCCCCGGTTTGCGCCAGTTGCATGGCCAGCAAGGGCGCGCCGCCAGCGGCGGCCAGCCACTGCCCGGCCTCGGCCACCCCTTGCGCTTCCAGCCAGGCCAGGCTTTCCGGCTTGCCCGGCACGGGCAGCGGCAGGCGCCGGCAGCGCGACACCAGCGTAGGCAGCAGGCGGTCCGGGGCATCCGCCACCAGCAGGAACACGGTGTGCTCCGGAGGCTCCTCCAGCACTTTGAGCAAGGCATTGGCCGAGATGCTGTTCATGGCCTGCGCCGGATAGAGCACAGCGACGCGCCAGCCGCCCCGATGGGTCGCGGTATTGAACCAGGGGCTCAATACGCGCAGCTGCTCGACCCGGATATCCTTGGACGGCGCCTTCTTGGCGGCGCTGGCCGCGGCCTCGCCGTCGTCCTCGGCGCCGCCGGCCGCGGCGCCCTCTTCCAGCGCCACCGCTTCGGGCCGGATACGGCGCAAATCAGGGTGGTTGCCGCTGGCCAGCCATAGGCACGCCGCGCAATGGCCGCAAGCCAGGCCCTGCAGCGGCGACTCGCACAGCAGGCTTGCCGCCGCCGCCAGCGCGAACTGGCGCTTGCCTATGCCCGGCAAGCCATGGATCAGCCAGGCATGGGCAAAACGCTCGCGCTGGCTGAGCCAGGACGCCGCCAGCGACGCCTGCCATGGCAGGAATTGCGCGAGGTCGCTCATGATTGGCCGCCCATCCGCTGTGCTCGCACCAGCTCGTCGATCTGCTCGGCCAGGCTGCGCCTTACATCCTCTATGGGCAAGGTCGAATCGACAATGCGCAGGCGCTCCGGATGCTGCCGCGCGCGCTCATGATAGGCGCGGCGGGTCCGCTCGAAGAAAGCCTCGCCCTCCCGCTCGAAGCGGTCCAGCTCGCGGCTGCGGCTCAGGCGCTCGCGGGCGACCGCCAGAGGCACATCGAAGAGCCAGGTCCGGTCGGGCTGCAGATCGGCATGCACCCATTGCTCCAGCGCGCTGATGCGGTCGCCGCCCAGTTCGCGTCCGCCGCCCTGGTAGGCGTAAGTCGCATCGGTGAACCGGTCGCAGACGACCCACTGCCCTGCCAGCAAAGCGGGCTTGATGACGGTTTCTATGTGCTCGCAGCGGCCCGCGAACATGAGCAGGGTTTCGGTCTTGAGGTTCATGGGCTGGCTCAGGACCAATTGCCGCAGCTGTTCGCCCAGCGCGGTGCCGCCGGGTTCGCGCGTGGAAACCACCGCCAGCCCATGCTGCTGCAAGCGCTCGACCAGCCATCCGACATGCGTGCTCTTGCCCGCGCCATCCAGCCCTTCAAGGGTAATAAAGCAGCCGCGCCGACCTTGCATTAGTTGCGCCGTCCCAATATGTATTTAGACACAGCCCGGTTGTGATCCAGCAGGCTCTCGGAAAACTCGCTGGTGCCATCGCCCCGCGAAACGAAGTAGAGGAATTTGTGCGCCTCGGGGTGCAGGGCCGAAAGCAGCGCCGCGCGCCCCGCGCTGGCGATGGGAGTGGGCGGCAGCCCGCCCCGCGTATAAGTATTCCAGGGCGTGTCCGTCGTCAGGTCTTTCTTGCGTATCCGCCCCTGATAGGCGTCGCCCATGCCGTAGATGACGGTGGGATCGGTCTGCAGGGGCATGCTCAGGCGCAGGCGGTTGACGAAGACGCCGGCGACCCGGTCCCGGTCGGAACTGTGGCCTGTTTCCTTTTCGATGATGGAGGCCAGTATCAGCGCCTCGTAAGGCGTTTTCAGGGGCACTTGCGGATCGCGTTCATTCCAGGCGGCGTCCAGCAGTTGCTGCTGCGCATGGTAGGCGCGGCGCAGGATGTCGAAATCGGTGGAACCCGGAACAAAGACATAGGTGTCGGGATAGAACAGGCCTTCGGGGCTGGCTTGCGGCGCGCCCAGTTTCCTGAGCAATTCGTCATCGGGCACGGCCAGCAGCGTTTGCCTGACTTGCGGATCTTCCCGCAATGCCTGGCGAATGCGCTGATACGTCCATCCTTCCAGCAAGGTTATCTGGGTCTGCGTCATGTCGCCGTTGGCCATGCGCTCCAGCAGCGTCCGGGGCGTGTCGCCGCGCACCGCCTCGTAGGCCCCGGCTTTGAGCAGGATATCGCGCCCGCTCAAGCGGGCCAGCGCCACGAACGCATCTTCATTGAAATGGATGCCGGATTTGTTCATCAGTCGCGCGATGGAGCGCGGACGGCTGCCCGACTCGACCACGTAGTCGACGCGTTCGCTGTCCATGGCGACGGGATGCTCCACCCAATACCAGGCGGCGGCGCTCAGGCCGGTGGCGATGATGGCCAGCAGCAAAAGCAGATACAGGATGAATAATTTGAATTTCGTCATTAAGGCAAAGTGTAGCCCAGCGCAGCGGCCCGCTCGCCGGTGGAAACCAGGCCTCGGGATGGCAAGGGTTATCGCAGCATGATTTCCCGAAGCCCGTTATCATAAACGCTAGCTTTGCCCCTGTCTGTTGCTGCGAGTCATATTTCTTACATGAACAATTTTTCAAGCTTTGTTGCGCCGCTGGATGATCTTGCCGTCATCGAAATCGCCGGGCCGGACGCGGCCGGTTTCCTGCATGGGCAGTTGACCCATGACGTGACGGGCCTGGCGCCCGACCGTGCCCGCCTGGCTGGCTATTGCACGGCCAAGGGGCGGCTGCTGGGCAGCATGGTGCTGTGGCAGGGGCGCCAGGGCCCGTCCCCCGCCCTGTACGCCATGGTCCGGGCCGACATCGCGCCGGCCCTGGTCAAGCGCCTTTCCATGTTCGTGCTGCGCGCCAAGGCCAGCTTGCGGCTGACCCGCCTGCGTGTGCTGGGCGTGACGCTGGCCGGCGCGCCCGCCGGCGGGCTGGCCGCGGAATCCGGCCGGCTCCCGGGCGAAGAACTCATCAAGGAGGCTGCCGTGCTTTCGTCCCAGGCCCGGGCCTGGGACGTGGCGCGGACCAGCGCCGGAAGCTGGATTGCCGCGCCGTCGGCCGGCGCCGATACCGCGCGCTGGTGGTTTGTCCCGGCCGACGCCGACGACGCCGACGACGACGCCGCGCCGGCGCCCGCCATGGCGGGACCGCAGGCGCGGCAGGCCGCCGATTGCTGGCGCGCCGCCGACATCGCCGCCGGCCTGCCCTGGATCGAAGCCGCCACGCAGGATGTCTTTATTCCGCAGACGCTCAACCTGGACCTGATCGACGCGGTCAGTTTCACCAAGGGCTGCTACCCCGGCCAGGAAGTCGTGGCGCGCAGCCATTACCGCGGCACCGTCAAGCGCCGCATGGCCTATGGCATCGCAAGCGGCGCCGATGCCGATGCCGGCGGCCCGCTCGCCGGCGTGGACATCTACAATGCCCTCAATCCCGACAGCCCCTGCGGCCGCATCGTCAACGCCGCGCATTGCGGCGGCGCTGCCCATGTACTGATGGAAGTGCAACTGGCCGATCTCGGCGGCCCCGATTTCCGCCTGCGGCGGGCCGATGGCCCGGCCATCGAGTTAATGCCTTTGCCTTATAAGATCAAGGCCGAGGATTGAGGACGGACGGGCAGCCCGGGCCCCGCCAGGATGCGTCCCAGCCTATTTTTTGAACAGATTCAAAATGCTGGAAAAATCCAGCGCGCCGTTGCCTTGCGCGCTATGCATGGAATAAAGGTTGCGCGCCAGCTCGCCCAGGGGCACGGACGCCCTGGCGTTCAGGGCTGATTCCGCGGCCAGGCCGAGATCCTTGAGCATCAGGTCGACGCCGAAGCCGCCCGCGTACCCATTGGACGCCGGCGCGTGCTCCATCACGCCCGGCCAAGGGTTGTAGAGTTCGGTGGCCCAGTTGCGGCCGGAGCTCTTGGCGACGATGTCGGACAATACCTTGGGATCCAGCCCGTTGGCGACGCCCAGCGCCAGCGCCTCGGAGGTGCCGGCCATGAGTATGCCCAGCAGCATGTTGTTGCAGATTTTGGCGACCTGCCCCGCCCCGGCCGCGCCGGCATGGAAGATATTCTTGCCCATTTTCTCCAGATAGGGCCGGGCCGATTCCAGGTCGGCGGCCGCGCCGCCCACGATAAAGGTCAGCGTGCCGGCGACCGCGCCGCCCGTGCCGCCCGATACCGGCGCATCCACCATGCGTATGCCGCGCTCCAGCGCCGCCGCGGCGACCTTGCGGGCCGACTCCGGCGCGATGGTGCTGCATTCCAGGACCAGGGTGTTGGCGGCGATTTGCGTCAGCAGGCCGGCCTCGCCCAGATACAGCCCTTCCACGTGCTTGCTGGCCGGCAGCATGGAAATCACCACCTCGGCGTCCTTGACTGCCGCCGGCGCCGAGGCCGCGGCGCTGGCGCCGGCGTCGGCCAGGACCTTGACGGCGGCGGGCACCAGGTCGAACACGACCAGTTCATGGCCCGCCTTGACCAGATTCAAGGCCATGGGGCTGCCCATATGGCCCAGGCCGATAAATGCGATGCGACTCATTTTTTTGTCTCCTGTTTTTCGATGATCGATGTGGTTTGCGCGAAAACTAAAGTTCGATGCCCGTGGCGTCCATGGGCGCCAGTTCGAGGTCGGCCAATGGGTGCTCGACCGCGTCCGGCCACGGCGCCTGGAAAAAGCGCTGCACCCAGGCGTCGCTGGCCTGCTCCAGCGTGGCCGGGTTCCATCTGGGCTGCTTGTCCTTGTCTATCAGCAAGGCCCGTATGCCTTCCTGGAAGTCCCCCTGGACGCCGCATTGCAAGGACACAATATATTCCTGGCGGAGAACATCGGCCAGCGACAGCAGGCGCACGCGATCCAGCAAGGCGAAACACAAGCGCGCCGAGCCGGGCGAACCGGACAGGAAAGTGCCCGCGGCGCGCTTGAGCCAGGGGTCCTCATGGCCGGCCCAGGCGGCGATATTGGCGCAAATGGCCTCGAAATCGCCGCCGTCGCAGGCCTGCCTGATCAGCGGATAATGCGTCTGCAGCGGCCCTTGCTGCAACCCGGCGTCGGCCGCCTGCAGCCCAAGCAGCAGGCGGCCCAGGCCGACGCTGTCTTCGCGCTCGACGCCCGACCAGTGGGCGGACTGTATCCGCGCCAGCAGCTCGTCCCATTTGCCGGAGTCCAGCGTGTAGTCGGCCAGGCCCAGATAACGGCAGTCGCCGGCTTCCAGTTGCGCGCCGGTCAGGCCCAGGAACAGCCCGGTGCCCCCGGGCAGGCGGGCCAGCATCCACGTGCCGCCGACGTCCGGAAACAGCCCGATGGAGATTTCCGGCATGGCATAGCGGGTGGTCTGCGTGACCACGCGATGGCTCGCGCCCATCATCAGCCCCACGCCGCCTCCCATCACGATGCCGTTGCCCCAGCACAATATCGGCTTGGGATAGGTATGGATCTGGTAATCCAGGCGGTACTCGTCGTCGAAGAATCTGCGCGCGTAGGTGTTGCGCCATGCCTGGCCGCTGGTGTTTTCCTGCATGGCCTTGTACAGGCCGTGCAGGTCGCCGCCCGCGCAAAACGCTTTTTCACCGGCGCCCCTGAGCACGACCAGGACGATGGATTCGTCGGCTTGCCAGACGCTCAACTGTTCGGCCAGCAGATTGCACATGTCCAGCGACAGGCCGTTGAGCGTTTGCGGGCTGTTCAAGGTGGCCACGCCGACCTTCTTGTGATTGGCGGCGTCCAGGACCTCGAATAAGACTGGGGAATTCATCGGATATCGGCTCCTTTGTCGAGCAGCTGGCGCGCGATGATCACGCGCATGATTTCGTTGGTTCCTTCGAGGATCTGGTGCACGCGCGTATCGCGCACCAGCCGCTCCAGCGGGTAGTCCTTGAGGTAGCCGTAGCCGCCGTGGATCTGCTGGGCGTCCAGGCAAACCTGGAAACAGAGATCGGTGGCCAGGCGCTTGGCCATGGCGCAATAGGTGGCCGCCTGCTCATCGCCGTCGTCCAGCTTGGCGGCGGCCAGGCGCACCATCTGGCGCGAAGCCACGATATGGGTCAGCATATCGGCAAGCTTGAACTGCAGGGCCTGGAAACTGGCCAGGGGCTGCCCGAACTGCTTGCGTTCGCCCATATAGCGCCTGGCTGCGTCGTATGCGCCCTGCGCGGCCCCGACCGAGCAGGTGGCGATATTGATGCGGCCGCCGTCCAGGCCTTTCATGGCGAACTTGAAGCCTTCGCCTTCATTGCCCAGCAGGTTTCCGGCGGGGATCTCCGCGTTGTCGAAGACCACCGGGCGCGTCGACTGGCTGTTCCAGCCCATCTTGTCTTCCTTGCGGCCGTAGGTGACGCCCGGCGTGTCGGCGGGCACGACAAAGGCCGAGATGCCCTTGGGCCCCGCGCCGCCCGTGCGCGCCATGACCACCAGGACGTCGGTGTCGCCGGCGCCGGAAATGAAGGCCTTGGCGCCATTGAGCACATAGGCGTCGCCGCGCTTTTCCGCGCGGGTCGACAAGGACGCCGCATCGGACCCGGCGCCGGGTTCGGTCAGGCAATAGGAGGCGAGCTTTTCGCCGGCCGCCAGCGCGGGCCCCCAGGCCTCGCGCACCGCCGCAGTGGCCCAGGACCCTATCATCCATGTCGCCATGTTGTGTATGGTCAGGAAGGCCGTCGTGGATGGGTCGCAGGCGGCCATTTCCTCGAACACCAGCGTGGCGTCCAGGCGCGGCAAGCCCAGGCCGCCTATCGATTCGGGCGCATAGATGCCGCAAAAGCCCAGGGCGCCGGCGCGCGCGAATGCCTCGCGCGGAAACTGGCATTCGGCATCCCAGCGCGCGGCATGCGGTTCGAGCTCGCCTATGGCGAAATCGCGGGCCGCCTGCGCGAATGCCTGTTGTTCATCGCTTAGCCGAAAATCCATGATGGTGTCGTCTCCTGTGCATCGCAAGCTGCTTGCCAGCTTACCTTTTATAGTTGCGCTCCACCATAGCGCATTGCGAATTATGGTGTTGTCATATGCATGACAATCGTTTTGTTCAGGGCTCCAGCAATCCGGCCGCGATTTTCGCCTTGCGCCGCTTGGGCCGGTTGCGCGGCTTGGTCATGAAGGCCTTGCGATGCAGGGCGCGGCGCTGCCGCGACTCCATGGGATCGAAAGTCAAGGGGCGGTAGATCTCGATGCGGTCGCCGTCGGCGAGGATACGATCGGCCCCGCAGGCCTGCCCGTATATGCCCAGCGCCGGCGCATCGGATGGATAGTCGGGAAAAAGCCGGGAGAAGCCGCTGGCCTGGATCGCCTGGCCCACGGTGGCGCCGGCGGGCAGTTGCAGATCGGCCCGCCAGACGGAGCCCGGCTCGGCGTAGACCACTTGCACCGCGATGGCGACTTTTTCTTCAGGCATCATTCCCCATACACCGCCTGGGCGCGCTGAGTAAAGGAATCGATAAAGCTGGTGGCGATCCGGTTGAATATGGGCCCGACCACCGCCTCGAGCGCGCGGCTGGAAAAGGCGTATTCCATGATGTACACCACCTTGCAGGCATTTTCGTCGAGTTCGTGGAATTCCCAGTTCCCTGTCAGGGTCGAGAATGGGCCGTTGATCAGATGGAAGGTAATGAGGCGGGGATAATCGTGATCGTTGCGGGTGGTGAAGGTTTGCTTGACGCCGGCAATGCTGATGGTTATGGACGCTTCCATCCCCCTTTCGTCATGCCTGTGCACGGTGGTGCCGCCGCACCAAGGCATGAATTCGGGATACTTGGCCACATCGGCGACCAAGTCAAACATTTGCGCGCGGCTGTAGGGAACGAGGACGGAACGCTGGACGGTATGCATTGAAAGTAGTTAATGGATAGAATGTACTGATTTTACAGCCTACAACCGAATTGATTCATGAGCATTGTCGATAACCGCAAAGCAACGCACGATTACTTTATTGAAGACCGCTACGAGGCGGGTCTCGTGCTTGAAGGCTGGGAGGTAAAAGCCATACGCGCCGGTCACGTACAGCTCAAGGAAAGCTACGTCATCGTGCGCGATGGCGCGTTATGGATCATAGGCATGCACATCAGCCCCTTGCCCACCGCCTCCACCCATATACACCCGAACGCCACGCGCACCCGCAAACTGTTGCTGCACGCCGAAGAAATCGGCAAGCTCATCGGCAAGGTGGAGCAGCGCGGCTATACATTGGTGCCACTTAACCTGCATTACAAGAATGGGCGCATCAAGCTTGACTTCGGCCTGGGCCGCGGCAAGAAGCTGCACGACAAGCGCGACGTGGCGCGCGACAAGGACTGGGAGCGCGAAAAAGAGCGCCTCATGAAGCACGATACCCGAGGCTGAAGCCTTCCAGCTCCAGTAGCGCAAACTTGCGCTCCAGCCCTCCGCTATAGCCTGTCAGGGTGCCGGCGCCGCCCAGGACCCGGTGGCAGGGAATGATGATAGCGATCGGGTTGCGCCCGACAGCCGTGCCCACCGGCCGCCCATGCCGCGGGGTGAGCCCGGCCGCGCGCGCGACTTCGCCATAAGACACCGACTGGCCATAGGGTATGGCGAGCAAGGCGTGCCATACTTTCTTCTGGAAATCAGTGCCTTCGGCAGCCAGGGGGAGCGTGAATGCCTTGCGTTCGCCGCGGAAATACTCGCGCAGCTCTCGTTGCGCGCGCTCAAAAAGCGCTTCGACGGCATGCGGCGTGCCGTCCTGCATGAATGTCAGGGCATCATGGGCGCCGCCGGCCGCGCCGCACAGCGTCCGGCTGGCTTGGCCGGGGAATGGCGCGCCGCCCGCGGCGCCCGTCCTGGCCAGGTTGGCCGGCCCGAACAGGCCGCCGCCGGCCGCCATGCGCGCCTTGAAATTTTTTATGGCGACGCCGGACATCAGGCCCGCGGTGGGGTCTTTTGCCTGCGGCGCAGGCGGGGGCAAGCCGTCGAGCGGCGGGCAGTCTTTCTGGCCGATGAAATACAGCCCCGTCAGGCCGGCGCCATCGGAGGCAAGCAGGATGCGCCCCAGGCCGGAAGACATCTGCGCGTAAAACGCCATATCATTCACCTCATCTAATGCAGCTTGACGCGCGGACGCCCCCGTTTCATCAGCAGCCGGCCGACGGCCAGAGACGCGGTGCGGGCAAAGCCCAGGATGGCCAGATGATGCATCAAATGCAGGCTCATGTACATGAGCCGCGCAAGCAGCCCTTGCACGAACCAGTTTTTCCCGGTGAGCACGCCCATCAGGCTGCCCACGCCGCGGCTGTGGCCCACGGAAACCAGGGAGCCATGGTCGCGAAAGCGGAAGGCGCGCTGGCTGATTTCCTTGCCCTGGATGCGCTCGGCCATGATGGGCAACAGGAAGGCGGCCTGCTGGTGGGCGACCTGCGCCTTGGCCGGCAGAAACTGGCCCTCCTGGTCCCAGGGCACCTGGGCGCAGTCGCCCATGGCGAAGACGGCGGGGTCGGCGCTGCGCAAATTGCTGTCGACGACAAGCTGGTTGACGCGGTTGCAGTCCAGCCGCAGTTGCTTGAGGAAGGCCGGGGCTTCGATGCCCGCCGCCCATACGCACAGGTCGACCGGGTAGCGCGTGCCCTGCGCGTCGTACAGGGCGTCGGCCTCGACCCGGGCGACCCGGACCGACGTCTTCACCGCTATGCCCCGGTCCAGCAATAGCTGCCGCGCCGCCGCCGACATTTTTTCCGGCAAGGCCGACAGTATCCTGTCGGCGCCTTCGAGCAGCGTGATCTGGATGTCTTTCTGCGGGTCCAGGCTGTTGAGCCCGTAGAAAACCGCGTCGGCGCAGGCTTCCCGCAGTTCCGCCGCAAGCTCGACGCCGGTGGCGCCGCCGCCGACTATGCCGATATTCAAGGCATAATCCACCTGCTCCGCCTTTTTCCGGTTGGCCGTGACCAGTTCATGCAGCAGCCTGAGCCGGAACCGCTCCGCCTCGGCCGTCGAATCCAGCGCAATGGCGAATTCGGCGGCGCCCGGCGTGCCGAAGAAATTGGATTTGCTGCCCACCGCCAGCACCAGGGTGTCGTAGCGCAGGCTGCGCGCCGGGAATACCTCCACCTGCTGATCGGAAAATACCGGTTTCAGCTGTATCAGCCGCGCGTCGCGATCGACGTGCGTCACCTCGCCGAAAATGAAGGTGTAGCCCTTGTCCTTGGCCAGCATGAAATACGACAGCCCCTCCCGGTGTATGTCCAGGGTGCCCGCGGCCACCTCATGCAGGGAAGGCTTCCAGATATGGTCGCCCGCCTTGTCGACCAGATACACATGCTGCGGCCCGAACTTGCGGCCCAGCTTGGCGGCCAGTTCCAGCCCTCCGGCGCCCCCGCCGACGATCACTACCCGGTGCGCTTCGGTTTGTGTCATTGTTTCTTCCTTTGCCGTTCAAGCCTGCCTTGGCGCGGCATCAGCGCGCCTGGCTGGCGGGCGCATCGTTCCAGCCTCCGCCCAAGGCTTTGTACAGGGTAACGTGGTTACTGTTCTTGGCCAGGCGCAAGGTGATCAGGTCCTGCTGCGCCGCATACAGGCTGCGCTGCGCATCCAGCACATTCAGGTAGCTGTCCACGCCGCTGCGGAACCGCGCCTCGGACAAGACATGATTATCGGCCCAAGCGTCGACCAGCGCCACTTGCGCGCTGAGCTGTTCATCTAAAGTACCACGTTGCGCCAGCCCGTCGGCCACTTCCGTGAAGGCGCTCTGGATCGCCTTTTCGTACTGGGCGAGCGCGATATCGCGCTCGACCTCGGATGCCTCCAGGTTGGCGCGGTTGCGGCCTCCTTCAAAGATGGGCAGATCGAGCTGCGGCATGAAGCTCCAGAAGCCGCTGCCCCCGGCGAACAGGCCGGACAAGGCGCTGCTTGTCGTGCCGGCCGAAGCCGTCAGGCTGATCCGCGGGAAAAAGGCGGCCCGCGCGGCGCCTATATTGGCGTTGGCGGCCCGCAGCAGGCGCTCGGCCTGCTGCACGTCGGGACGCCTTTGCAGCACCTCGGATGGCAGCCCGGCGCCCAGTTGCGCGAGCGTAACTTTGTCGTCGCTTTGCGATGCCGGCAGCAGTTCCTCGGGAATACCGCCGCCGGCGAGCAGGACCAGCGCATTCCTGTCCTGGGCTATCTGGCTGGTGAATTGCGCGACGTCGACGCGGGCCGACTCGACCAGGGTTTGCGCCTGGCGCAGGGCCAGCATCGAGGCCGCGCCAAGTTCGTGGCTGCGGCGCGTCAGCGCATAGGACTTTTTCCGGTTTTCCAGCGTCCGCGCAGCCAGTTGCAAGCGTTCCTGGTCGGCGCCCAAGGCCAGATAAGCATGGGCCAATTCCGCCACGAGCGAGATCTGGACCGTATTGCGCGAGGCCTGCGTGGCCAGGTAGCGCTGCAGGGCTTCGTCTTTCAGGCTGCGCACCCGTCCGAACAAGTCCAGTTCGTAAGCGCTCATGCCCACGCCGGCGCTGTATTGGCGGCTTGCGCCGGCCTCGCCGCTGGCGGACAGGTCCGCCGGCAGGCGCTGGCTGGCGGCGGAGCCGGAAATGCCCACCGATGGGAACATATCGGCCCGCTGGATGCGGTATTGGGCTCTCGCCAAGTCGATATTCAAGGCGGCGACCCGCAAGTCGCGGTTGTTTTCGAGCGCCATGGCGACCAGCCGGCGCAGTTTGTCGTCGACAATGAACTGCTGCCAGGCGATGTCCGCCGCGCCCGGCGCCTGCGGCGAGGCCGGCTGGCCATAGGCCGGCCCGCTCGGCCAGTCGCCGGATACCGGCAAGGCCGGCCGTTCGTAATCGGGAGCCAGGCTGGCGCAGCCGGCAAGCAGCATGGCGGCGGCCATCGCGGCCAGGGATAGGGATTTCATGCTAAAGCTCGCTGGTCGATGGTGTTGCCGGGAAATCGGGCTGTTGCGCAGCGCTTTCCCTGCTCGAGGAAAACAGCCTGCGCACGGCCACGAAGAACACGGGAATAAAGAAGATGCCCAATGCCGTCGCGGCTATCGTTCCGCCGAGCACGCCCGTGCCGATCGCGTTCTGGCTACCCGAGCCGGCGCCGCTCTTGATGGCCAGGGGAAGCACCCCGAGCCCGAAAGCGATCGAGGTCATCAGGATGGGCCGCAAGCGCAGCTTCGCGGCCTCGAGCGCGGCTTCGACCGCGCTCATGCCTTCGTCCATGAGGTCCCGGGCGAATTCGACGATCATGATGGCGTTCTTGGCGGCCAGCCCTATCGTCACGAGCAGGCCCACCTGGAAGTACACGTCGTTGGACATGCCGCGGCCGCTGGCCGCAAGCAGAGCGCCAAGCACGCCCAGCGGCACGACCAGCATCACGGCGAAAGGAATGGACCAGCTTTCATACAAGGCGGCCAGGCACAGGAAAACCACGATCAGCGAAATGGCATACAAGGCTGGGGCCTGCGACCCGGACATGCGCTCCTGGTAGGACATGCCCGTCCATTCGATGCCCAAGCCCTCCGGCAATTGAGCCGCTATGCCGTCCATGGCGGCCATCGCATCGCCCGAACTCACGCCGGGCGCGGGCTCGCCCTGGATCTGCACGGCGGGAATGCCGTTATAGCGCTCGAGGCGCGGCGAGCCATATTCCCAATGCGCCGTGGCGAAGGCCGAGAATGGCACCATCTCGCCGGACGCATTGCGCGCATACCATTTCTGCAGGTCTTCGGGCACCATGCGCGCCGCCGCGTCGGCCTGCACGTATACTTTCTTGACGCGTCCTTTGTCGATGAAATCGTTCACATAAGTGCCGCCCCATGCGCTGGACAGGGTGCTATTGACCTGGTCCATGCTCAGGCCCAAAGCGCCCGCCTTGGCCTGATCGATCTCGATGCGGTACTGAGGCGTGTCGTCCTGGCCATTGGGCCGCACGGCGGTCAGGCTGGGGTTCTGGGCCGCCAGCCCGAGCAACTGATCGCGCGCCTCGGTGAGCTTGGCATGCCCCATGCCCGCTTGATCCTGCAAATACATATCGAAGCCCTTGGCATTGCCCAGTTCGAGGACGGCGGGCGGCGCGAAGGCGAAAATCATCCCGTCCTTGATTTGCGACAGCGCGATCGCGGCCCTGCCGGCGATGGCGGCAACGCCATTTTCCGCGCCGGGGCGCTCATCCCAGGGTTTCAGCTTGACGAAACCCAGCCCCGCATTCTGGCCCGCTCCGGCAAAGCTGAAGCCTGCCACGGTGAACACCGACTCGACATTGCCTTTTTCCTCGGTGGCGAAATGTGTTTCCATCTTGTCCAGCGCAGCCAGCGTGCGCTCCTGGGTCGCGCCCGCGGGCAACAGCACCTGGGCGAACAGGACGCCCTGGTCCTCGTCGGGCAGGAACGATGTGGGCATCCTGACAAACAGCAGCACGGCGACGGCGACCAGGGCCAGGTATATAAAGAGATAGCGGCCGCTGCGCGCGATCATGCGCCCGACCATGGACTGGTATTTAAGGGTGCCCCGGTCGAAGACGCGGTTGAACCAGGAAAAGAAACGCCCGCGCTGCTCATGCCCGCCCTGCGGCACAGGCTTGAGCATCGTGGCGCATAGCGCCGGCGTCAGAACGATGGCCACCAGGACCGACAGCCCCATGGCCGACACGATCGTGATGGAAAACTGGCGGTAGATCACGCCGGTCGAGCCGCCGAAAAAGGCCATGGGCACCAGCACGGCGGAAATCACCAGCCCGATGCCCACGAGGGCGCCGGTGATCTGGTCCATGGATTTGAGCGTCGCGGCCTTGGGCGGCAAGCCCTCCTCGCTCATCAGGCGCTCGACGTTTTCGACCACCACGATCGCATCGTCGACGAGCAGGCCGATGGCCAGCACCACCCCGAACAAGGTCAGCGTGTTGATGGAAAATCCGAAAGCCGCCAGAATGCCGAAAGTGCCCAGCAGGACGACCGGCACGGCTATCGTCGGGATGATGGTGGCCCTGAAGTTCTGCAGGAACAGGTACATTACCAGGAACACCAGGATGACCGCTTCCACCAGGGTGGAGATCACCCCGTGGATGGACACTTCGACGAAAGGCGTCGTGTCGAAGGCGATGACCGGCTTCATGCCCTGCGGAAAGGATTTTTCCAGCGCGCCTATGCTGGTTTTGATGGCTTCCGCCGTATCGAGCGCATTGGCGCCGGTGGCCAGCTTGAAGCCCATCCCCGCCGCCGGCTTGCCGTTGTAGCGCGCCAGCACGTCGTAGCTTTCGCTGCCCATTTCCAGCCGGGCGACGTCGCGCAGCCGCAGCGACGCGCCGTCGGGCGTGCTGCGCAGCAGTATTTCACCGAACTGCCGCGGCGTCTGCAGCAGGCTTTGCGAGGTGATCGTGGCATTGATCTGCTGGCCGGCGACGGACGGGGCCGCGCCCAGCTGGCCGGCCGATACCTGGGCGTTCTGCGCCTGAATGGCGGCGACCACATCCGCGGGAACCAGGCTGTAGCTGTGCAGCTTGTCGGGGTCCAGCCAGACGCGCATGGCGTACTGGCTGCCGAACACTTGCACTTCGCCCACGCCTTCGACGCGGCTCATGGGGTCGCGCAGATTGGCGACGGCGTAGTCGCCCAGGTCGGTGGCGGTCATGCTGCCGTCTTCGGAGATCAGTCCGACCACCATCAGGAAATTCGCGGTCGACTTGGTCACGACGACGCCCTGGCGCTGGACCTCCTGCGGCAGCATGGGAGTGGCCACGGACAGCTTGTTCTGCACCTGGACCTGGGCAATATCGGGGTCCGTGCCGGATGCGAAGGTGATGGTGATGGTCATGGCGCCCGACGAATCGCTGGTCGACGACATATAGTCCATGCCGTCTATGCCCTTCATCTGCTGCTCGATGACCTGCGTCACCGTATCCTGCAGCGTCTGGGCCGACGCGCCGGGGTAAATGGCCGTGATGGTGACCTGCGGGGGGGCAATGCTAGGGTACTGCGCGACCGGCAGGCCGAGGATGGACAATCCGCCCGCAAGCATAATCACCAAGGCGATTACCCATGCGAAGATCGGACGATTGATGAAAAATCGCGACATGGTGTACCTATTTCTGGGAGTGAATCGGGCTCAGCCGGCCGTGGGCTGGACGGCAGCGGTAAGTTCCACCGCCTTGACGGATATTCCGGGACGCACTTTCTGCACGCCTTCGACTATCACCCGCTCGCCGGGCTCGATGCCGGCATCGACCAGCCACTTGTCGCCTATGGTTCGCGTCGCCGTCAGGACACGGGCTTGCACCTTGCCTTCGGCGTCGACCAGCAGCGCCGTCGCATTGCCTTTGGAATCCCGCGTGACGCCTTGCTGCGGCACCAATACGGCCTGGGCGCGCATGCCTTCTTCCAGCACCGCGCGCACATACATGCCCGGCAGCAACTGATGGTCGGGATTGGGGAATACCGCGCGCAGCCTCACCATGCCGGTGCCAGGGTCCACGGTGACATCCGAGAACTGCAGTTCGCCCGCGTGCTGGTACGGCGTGCCGTCCTCCAGGATCAGCCTGACATTGGCGCGGGCCTCTTCGGAGCTGGACAGCGAACCGGAATCCAGCGCGCGGCGCAGCCGCAGCAATTCGACGCTGGACTGCGTGACATCGACGTATAGCGGGTCCAGTTGCTGGATCTTGGCCAGCGCATCGGACTGGCTGGCGGACACCAGGGCGCCGGGAGTGATGCTGGATTGGCCTATGCGCCCCGAAATGGGAGCCGTCACCCGGGTATAGCCCAGATTGATGGCCGCCATATCGAGCGCGGCGCGGGCCGAGGCCACGTCGGCCTGGGCCTGCAGCAGTTCGGCCACGGCGCCATCATTATCCTGTTTGCTGACGGCATCGATCTTGACCAGCTCTTTGTATCGGGCCGCGGTCAGCCGCGCCACTTTCAGGTTGGCCTCGGCCTTGGCCAGCGCCGCCTTCGCGCTGTCATGACTGGCCTGATAGGTGGCCGGATCGATTTCATACAGCGTTTCGCCGGCCTTGACATCGCTGCCTTCCGTGAACAGCCTTTTTTTCACGATGCCGCCCACCTGGGGGCGCACTTCCGAGACCATGAAGGCGCTGATGCGCCCGGGAAGTTCGGTGGTGAGCGACACCGGCGCGGCGGCAAGCGTCACTACGCTGACTTCGGGCATCGGCGCCGGGCCGCCCTGCGCGACGGGCTCGCTGCAACCGGCGATAATGATGGCGCCAGCCAATATCGTCAGGGCCTGCAATAAAGGGCGGCGGGGATTTGGCTTCATAGAGTCTCGAGTGGGATGAGATAATTTAATAACTGTACTGTACGGTCAGTTTAAGCTTGACAAAAGATTTCTGTCAAGCAAAACTGTACCGAGTGGTACAGAATGGAGGATTGCGGGAATGAGAACGAAAAGTGAAGCCCGGCGCGACGCCATCATGGCTGTCGCACTGGAAGTGTTCCGGGAAGTCGGCTTCGAGGCGGCGTCGATGTCGCAAATCGCCGCGCGCGTGGGCGGGTCCAAAGCCACCCTGTACAACTACTTTTCGTCGAAGGAAGAACTGCTGCTGCAAGCCATGCTCAGCTCGGCGGACAAGCATGCGCATGACGTGCTGCAGCTATTGCAGACGGCGGGCGATTTCCCCACGCAATTGCACCGTTTTGTCACGTCCTTGCTCGCGCTCATAAGCTCGCCCGAAACCACGCAGGTGCTGCGGGTGGCCATTTCGGTGGGAGGCACGTCCGACATCGGCCGGCAGTTCTACGAACAGGGTCCGCGCAGTGTCTGGCTGCACATTGCCGACGTCTTGCGCGTGGAGATAAGCAAAGGCACTTTGCGCGACGCCGATCCGGACACGATGGCCATGCTCCTGCGCAGCCTGTGCGAGTCGGAAATGATCCGCAACCTGCTCGGCGCGGCCGTGGCGGTGGACGACAAGGAAATGGAACGCAAGGCCCGATGTATTGTGGATATCTTCCTGCGCGCCTATGGCGCGGCCGCATAGCGCTGCTGCCGCATGGCGACATGGCGCCCCGTCCGGGGCGCCATGTCGTGGTCTGGTGTAGTCTGGTCCGGCGGCCAGGCTTGTCAGCTCATGAGGCCGCGAGCCGCTGGTCTTCGATGAAGTGGCGGATCACGCTGTCGAAATCCCCATCGGCGGCAAAGCCCAGCGCGCGCGCATAGACGGCGGACAAGTTGCCGGGCCACGAGCTCACTATCGCGTCGATGGCCGCATCGCGCTCGAACACCACGCGGCCGGCGGCCTCGTCGCCGGCGACGCGGCGCAGGGCATCGACCATTTCCTGGACCGAGACCGACAGGCCGGGCATGTTGATCACCCGCCCGCCAGTCAGTTGCCGCGCGGGCAGCTCGTGCCCATGCACGATGTTCTGGATGGCGCAGGCCGGCGACATCAGCCATAAGCGGGTGTCCGGACTCACGGGGCAGATGGCTTGCGCGCCGCTGACCGGCTCGCGGATGATGCCGCTGGCAAAGCTGGAGGCCGCTCGGTTGGGCTTGCCGGGCCGCACCACGATAGTGGGCATGCGCAGGCTGCGGCCATCGACGAAGCCGCGCCGGCTGTAATCGGCGAGCAGCAGATCGGCCATGGCCTTTTCGGTCCCATAAGAGCTTTGCGGCGCCCAGACCTGCGCGTCGTCCACGGTAGCGGGCAGAGCGCCGCCGAACACCGCGACTGAGCTGGTCATGACGAACCTGCTGTTCGCGCCGAGCGCGCGCAGGCGTTCCAGCAGCGCCCGGGTCGCGTCGAAATTGATGCGCAAACCCAGGTCGAAGTCCTGTTCGGCCTGCCCCGACACGATGGCGGCCAGATGGAACACGCTGTCGATGCCGGGGCCTATCAGGCGTTCGATCTGCCCCGGATCGGCGATATCGCCGGTCATGGCCCGGACCCGCGGATCATCGATGCCATCGAGCGCGGCCACATCGAAGGCGGTGATGCGCTCGATGCGCTGCGCCTGCCCGGCGCGATTGGTGAGCGTGCCGAGCTTGAGCAGCTCGCGTATCAGCTGGCGGCCCAGAAAGCCCGCCGCGCCTGTGACTAAAACTTCCATATTGTTGTCTCCCTGCACATATTCTTGCTTGCCGTAAATTATTCTTGCTTGCCGTAAATTATTCTGGCTTATCGTAAATTATTCTGGCTTATCGTAAATGCTGGATGGCAATGGCGCAACGCCCAACTGGGGGCAAGACAGCCCTGTGCCGCACCCAGCCATGGCGCCGCCGGACGTACCCCCGCTGCGGGATCGCGGTCCGGCGGGCTTCCCGCTTACTTGGCCAGGCGCTGCCAGGTATCGACCACCGTGTCGGGGTTCAATGACATCGACAAGATGCCTTCGTCGCGCAGCCATTGAGCCAGGTCCGGATGGTCGCTGGGGCCTTGGCCGCAAATGCCCACATACTTGCCGGCGGCCAGGCAGGCCTTGATGGCGCGGCGGAGCATGAACTTGACAGCCTCGTCGCGTTCGTCGAAATCCGCCGCCAGAAGCTCCAGTCCCGAATCCCGGTCCAGGCCCAGCGTAAGCTGGGTCATGTCGTTCGAACCTATGGAGAAACCATCGAAGTATTGCAGGAACTCATCGGCCAGGATGGCGTTGGAAGGCACTTCGCACATCATGATCAGGCGCAAGCCATTGTCGCCGCGCGCCAGGCCGTTCCTGGCGAGCAGATCGACCACCTTGGCCGCCTGGGGCAAGGTGCGCACGAACGGCACCATGATCTCGACATTGGTCAGGCCCATGTCGTCGCGTACCTTTTTGAGCGCTTCGCATTCCATCCTGAAGCACTCTTCGAACTCGGCCGACACATAGCGCGACGCGCCGCGGAAACCCAGCATGGGGTTTTCCTCTTCGGGCTCATAGCGCGAGCCGCCCACCAGCTTGCGGTATTCGTTCGACTTGAAGTCGGACAGGCGCACAATGACGGGCTTGGGGTAGAACGCCGCGGCCAGGGTGCTGATGCCCTCGGCCAGCTTCTCGACGAAGAAAGCCCGCGGGCTGGCATAGCCGCGCGCCGCCGATTCGACCGCCTTCTTGAGTTCGGCATCGACGTTGGGATAATCGAGCACAGCCTTGGGATGCACGTTGATATTGTTGTTGATGATGAATTCCAGGCGCGCGAGGCCGACGCCGTGGTTGGGGATCTGCGAAAAATCGAAGGCCAGCTGCGGATTGCCGACGTTCATCATGACCTTGAGGCCGATATCGGGCATTTCGCCCCAGCGGACTTCCTCGATTTCGGTCTCGATCAGGCCGTCGTAGATGCGCCCTTCGTCGCCCTCGGCGCAGGACACGGTGACTTCCTTGCCATCGCTGAGCACGTCGGTGGCGTTGGCGCAGCCGACCACGGCGGGTATGCCCAGCTCGCGCGCGATGATCGCGGCATGGCAGGTGCGTCCGCCGCGATTGGTGACGATGGCCGAGGCCAGTTTCATGACCGGCTCCCAGTTGGGGTCTGTCATGTCGGTGACCAGGATGTCGCCGCGCCTGACCTGGTCCATCTGGGAAATATCGCCCACCACCCGCACCTTGCCGGAGCCGATTTTCTGGCCGATGGCGCGCCCGGTGATAAGGACTTCGCCCGTGGCTTTTAGGCGGTAGCGCTCCTGCACGTCATGGTGCCCTTGCTGCGACTTGACCGTTTCGGGGCGGGCCTGGAGGATGTAGATCTTGCCGTCGATGCCGTCGCGGCCCCATTCGATGTCCATGGGGCGCTGGTAATGCTTTTCGATGATCACGGCATAGCGGGCGAGCTCGATGACTTCGTCGTCGGTGAGCGAGTAGCGATTGCGCTCGGATACCGGCACATCGACCGTGCGCACGGCATGGCCCGAAGCGCGCTCGGGGTCGAATTCCATCTTGAGCAGCTTGGAGCCGATGCGGCGGCTGATGATGGGATAGTGCCCCGATTCCAGCGTGGGCTTGAACACATAGAATTCGTCGGGATTCACCGCGCCCTGCACCACGGTTTCGCCCAGGCCATACGACGAGGTGATGAACACCACGTCCTTGAAGCCGGATTCGGTGTCGAGCGTGAACATGACGCCGGCGGCGCCGCGGTCGGAGCGCACCATGCGCTGGATGCCCGCCGACAAGGCGACGTCGGCATGGGCGTAGCCTTTATGGACGCGGTATGAGATCGCGCGGTCGTTGTAGAGCGATGCGAAGACATGGCGGATTTTTTCCAGGACATCGTCGATGCCGACCACGTTCAGGAAGGTTTCCTGCTGCCCGGCGAAGGATGCATCGGGAAGGTCTTCGGCGGTGGCCGACGAGCGCACGGCAAACGAGCCCTTGCCGTCGGCGTCGAGCGCGGTGAACGCGGTACGGATGGCCTGCTCGAATTCGGCGGGGAAAGGCGTGTCGATGATCCATTGGCGGATTTCGGCGCCCGCGGTGGCAAGCTCGCGCACGTCTTCGGAATCGAGGGACAGCAGGCGGTCGGCAATGCGCTGGTCGAGTTTGGTGGATTTGAGAAAGTCGCGAAAAGCGTCAGCCGTGGTTGCAAAGCCGCCGGGAACCCTGACTCCGGCCCCTGCCAGCTGACTGATCATTTCACCGAGCGATGAGTTTTTACCCCCTACCGAGTCGACGTCCGTCATGCGGAGCTGCTCGAAAGATACAACATAAGACATAAAGTCACCTTTGAACTATAGAAGAAAGCTTGTTTGCTTATTGCGCAAGGCTCGAAAACACAATCTGTTGTCCGGCCGCACTGGACTCACGCACTAAGCAAACCAGCCTTGCCTGCTGGGAAGGCGACTGTTAATCTTGCGATTGTACCGTTTCCGGCATCTTCTGCATCAAAATCCCCATGACCACGCCCCTTATCGAACGCACTGTATTCGTTGTCTCGGACAGCACCGGCATTACCGCCGAAACTTTCAGCAATTCGGTGCTTTCGCAATTCGAGCAGATCAAGTTCGAAGCGATACGCATCCCGTTCCTGGATACGCTGGAAAAGGCCAATGCCGCCGCCCTGCGCATCAATCGCTGCGCGGAGGAACAGGACGCGCCGCCGCTGGTGTTCAGCACGCTGGTGGACCCGCAAATCGCGCTCAAGATCCAGTCGGCGAACTGCACTTTCCTGGATTTGTTCGGCACTTTCGTCCAGCACATCGAGACGGCGCTGGGGGTGAAGTCCAGCCATTCGGTAGGCCGGTCGCACATGGGCGGCTTGTCCAAGCAATATAACAACCGCATCGAGGCGATCAATTTCAGCCTGGCTCATGACGATGGTCAGTTCATACACGGGCTGGAGCAGGCCGATGTGATCCTGGTGGGGGTGTCGCGCTGCGGCAAGACGCCCACGAGCCTGTACCTGGCCATGCAGTATGCGGTGAAGGCGGCCAATTTCCCGCTGATTCCGGAAGATTTCGATCGCGGTTCGCTGCCGGCGACGCTGGCGCCGTACCGCAAGAAGCTGTTCGGCCTGTCTATCCAGCCGGGCCGCCTGGCCGAGGTGCGCCATGAGCGCCGGCCCAACAGCCAGTACGCTTCCATCAAGCAGTGCCGCCACGAGGTGGCCGAGGCGGAGCGCCTGATGCGCATGGAAAATATTCCATGGTTGTCCACGACGACCAAGTCGATAGAGGAAATTTCCACGAAGGTGCTGGACGAAGTGGGGCTGGATCGCCGGATCTATTGAACGGGCAGGCGATCGGTTTCTTGACCCGTCGCCGTGGTTTCTTAAGCCGGCGCCGTGGGCGGGTGTGGGTTGGGCTCAATGTCGCTGCGCTCCCGGAAACAGGCCGCCTGCGCGGCTTGCTCAAAATTTCGCCCAACCCACACCCGCCCACGGCGCCTGGACATCGGGTTGATTGATCCGGCCTCCGTAGCCGCTAAGAAGCGTGCTGCTGGCGCCGCTGCTCGAACAGGCAGATGCCGGCCGCCACGGCCACGTTCAAGGACTCGACATCTTCCGCTTGCGGGATGAATACCCGCTCATCGGCCAGCGCCAGCAAGGCCGGGTCCACACCCTGCCCCTCATTGCCCAGCAACCACGCGCATGCCGGCGGCAGCTTGGTTTCATACAAGGCAGCGGCATCTTCCAGCGCCGTCGCCACCAGCGGCACCGCCAGCCTCCCATGCGCCGACAACAAATCCACATGCTCGTGGATAGCCATCACGAAATGCGCGCCCTGCGCGCTGCGCAACACCTTGCCCGACCATGCCGATGCGCAACCCGGCGACAGATAAGCATGCTTGATTCCCGCCGCCGCCGCCGTGCGCAGCAGCGTTCCGGCATTGCCCGGATCCTGGACGCGGTCCAGCCACAGGCAATTGTGATCGATGCTCGCCGGCAGCGGAGGCGTCGGAATGGCCACCACGAAACATACGCCCTGCCCATGCTCCACCTGCGACAAGCCCTTCATCAGCCGCGGCTCGCAGGAAAGACACAAGCCCGCATCCAGCGCCCGCGCCAAGGCGCCCAGCTCGGCACTGTGCTCCAGCCGCTGCGCGTCGAACAAGGCCAGCTCGGGGCTGCCGATATGCTGCAGCCAGGCCTGGCAAAGGTGCACCCCTTCCAGGACCACATGATGATCGGCATGACTGTTCTCGGCCTGCGTTTCCCGCTTGCCGCCAGCCAGCCGAAGTACGCGCTTGTACGCGGGATTATCCCGCGAGCTTATATGTTTCATGGCGTCAGGAAATCAACAGGCGCCTGACGGGCGCAAAGCTGCGGCGATGCGCGGGGCATGGGCCATGGCTTTCAAGACGGGCCAGATGCAGGGCCGTGCTGTATCCCTTGTGCTGATCAAAGCAGTAAAGCGGATATGCTTCATGCAGGGTGAGGCAGTGGGCGTCGCGCGCCGTTTTCGCCAGGATGGAGGCCGCCGAAATCGACGCCACGGTCGCATCGCCGCCAATGACCGCTTCAGCCAGGCAGCTCAAGCCGCGCGGCAGGCAATTGCCGTCTATCAGCGCCTTGTCGGGCCGCAGCGACAAGCCTTCGCAGGCGCGCCGCATCGCCACCATGGTGGCCTGCAGGATGTTGAGGCTATCGATTTCTTCCACGCTCGCGCTGGCGATGCACCATGCCAGGGCGCAGCTGCGTATCTCGATGGCCAGCTCTTCGCGCCGCGGCGCGCTGAGCTTCTTGGAATCGTCCAGGCCCTTGATGCTTCTGGCCGGGTTCAGGATGACCGCCGCCGCATAAACCGGGCCGGCCAGCGGCCCGCGGCCGGCTTCGTCTATGCCGGCCACATGCAAGGCGACAGGCGCCAGGGCGCTCAGCAGATCAGGCTGTTCCATGCCTGGCCTGTTCCATGATGGCCCGCGCCGCCAGGCCGGGCGTATCGCGCCGCAATGATTCGTGTATCGCCACGAAGCGCTGCACCACCTGCTGCGCATAAGGCGTATCGGTCAGCGCCTTCCAGGTGGCTTCGGCCAGCGCCTCGGGGGTAGCGTCGTCTTGCAGCAATTCCGGGACGACGAAGTCGCGCGCCAGCACATTGGGCAGGCCCACCCAGGGCACGTAGGGCCGCGACTGGCCGGATTTCCATTCCATCAGACGTTTCATCATGGGCGTAAGCACATAGGAGATCACCATAGGCCGTTTGAACAAGGCCGCTTCCAGCGTCGCGGTGCCGCTGGCCACCAGTACCGCGTCGGCGGCCTGCATGACGTTCCAGGCGGCGGGCCGCGCGGCGAAATAGGCGTCGGAGCCCGTATCGCCGCCCTCCGCCCGCCCGGCGCATGCCGGGCCGTCCGGCGCCGGCCTGGAACCGGCCTCCGCCTGGTCGATGATACGGCAATTCGCTATGGGATGCTGGCGCAGCAAGGCTTCGAACTCGCGGCGGCGCCCGGCGTTGACCATGGGCACCAACACCTGCAGCTGCGGGTCCTGGCTGGATAGCAATTGCACCGCCCGCAGGAAGCGCGGCGCGAGCAGCTTGATTTCCGACGACCTGCTGCCAGGCAGCAGGGCCAGCACGCGCGCGCCGGGCTCCACGCCCAGATAGCGGCGCGCCGCCGCCCGGTCAGGCTGCATGGGAATGAGTTCCGCCAGCGGGTGGCCGACGTAGGTGACCGGCACGCCCTCCTTTTGATAGATTTCCTCTTCGAAGGGAAACAACACCAGCATGTGCGACACGGCCTGGCGTATCTTGTGTATGCGTTCGTAGCGCCAGGCCCATATCGACGGCCCCACGAAATGCACCGTGGGTATGCCGGCCTGCTTCAGCTGCAGTTCCAGCCGCAAATTGAAGTCCGGCGCATCGATGCCCACGAAGACATCGGGTTTTTGCGCCAGCCAGCGCTTCTTTACATCGGAATAGGTGGACAGCAGGCTGGGCAGGCGCTTGAGCGCATCGACGTAGCCGAAAACCGTCAGGGCGTCCATGGAATGCCAGGTATCGAAACCTTGAAGACGCATGGCGGGGCCGCCTATGCCCTCGCAGCGGCTGCCGGCGTCGTGGCGGGCTATGCCCCGCATGACGCGGGCGGCAAGCAGGTCGCCCGACGGCTCGCCGGCGACCATGCCCACGCGCAAAGTCATGAACGCGCGATGCCGCGGGTGGACGCGGCAAGAAAGTCGATCATGACCTGCAGCGCATCGTGCGCCAGCGGCCTTTCCCGCTGCAGGGCGCGCATCTGTTCGCAGGCCTCTTCGACCTTCAGGTTGCGGCGATACAGCAGCTTGTAGGCCTCCTTCAGGGCGGCGATGGCCTCGGGGCTGTAGCCGCGCCGGTTCAAGCCTTCGGAATTGATGCCGACGGGACGGAATGGATCGCCGGCGCCGATGAGATACGGCGGAGTATCCTGGCGCATCGTGCTGGTGCCGCCTATCATGGTGTGCTCGCCTATGTGCACGAACTGGTGCACCGCGCAAAGCCCGCCCAGGATGGCCCAGTCGCCGATATGCACGTGGCCGCCCAGCTGCACGCCGTTGGCGATGACGGTGTGGCTGCCGATCTGGCAATCATGCGCAATATGCGCATAGGCCATGATCCAGTTGTCGTCCTTGACCCGGGTCACGCCCACATCCTGGGTCGTGCCCGTGTTGATGGTGACATACTCGCGCACGGTATTGCCGTCGCCGATTTCCAGCTGGGTCAGCTCGCCGCCGTATTTCTTGTCCTGGGGCATGCCGCCTATCGAGCAATACCGGTAGAAATTGTTGTTGGCGCCTATCGTGGTCAGGCCGTCTATCATGCAATGCGGCCCCACCACCGTGCCGGCGCCTATCGTGACATGTTCGCCTATGATGCTGTAGGGGCCTATGCTGACGTCGTCGGCGATGCGGGCCCCCGCGGCCACTATCGCGCTAGGGTGTATCAGGCTCATCACTACTCTTCCAGAACGCGAATCGCACACATGATCTTGGCTTCGGCGACCAGTTGGCCGTCCACGGTCGCCCTGGCGTTGTAGCGGCAGATGGAACGGCTGATCTTGTCGGCGGTGGCTTCGAGGCGCAATTGATCGCCAGGCACTACGGGACGGCGAAAGCGCGCGCCGTCGACCCCGACCAGGTAGTAGGCCATTTTCTTGTCGGCCGGCTTCACACTGTTGTCTTCGAAGGAGAACAGGGCCGCGGCCTGCGCCAGCGCTTCGATGATGAGCACCCCCGGCATGACCGGATGGTGCGGGAAGTGGCCGGCAAAAAAGGGTTCGTTCATCGACACGTTCTTGATGGCCACGATGCTTTTGCCCGGCACCATTTCAATGACACGGTCCACCAGCAGCATCGGGAAACGATGCGGCAGGCGTTCCATGATTTGTTTAATGTCGAGTTCCATCTTTCTTTATATCCTGCGTGCTTGAATCGTACGATACGATTTCTTGATTACTATTTGTTTTTTTCGAGCGCCATCAGGCGCCGGCGCAATTGCGCCAGTTGCGTCAGGACCGCGGCGTTGCGCTGCCACTGGCCGTGTTCGGCCAGGGGGAACACGCCGGTATAGCGGCCCGGCGTGCTGATGTTCGAGGTGACCGCGGATCCGCCCGATATGTGGACGTCGTCGCCCAGCACGAGATGGCCCGACAGCATGGCCGCGCCGGCCAGGGTGCAGCGCCGCCCTATGATGGTCGAGCCGGCCACGCCGACGCAAGCCGCCATGGCGGTGTGATCGCCGATCTGCACGTTGTGCCCGATCATGATCTGGTTGTCGAGCTTCACGCCATTGCCCACCACGGTATTTTCGAGGGCGCCGCGATCGACGGTGGTATTGGCGCCGATTTCGACATCATCGCCCATCACGACGCCGCCGATCTGGGCTATCTTGGCCCAGGCGCCGGCTTCTTTGTGCGGATCGGGCGCGAAGCCGAAGCCGTCGGCGCCGAATACCGAGCCCGAATGCAGGATGGCCCGGTCGCCCACGGTCACATTATGGTAGAGCGTGACCCGGGCGTGCAGCAGGCAGTCCTGGCCCAGCGCCGAATTGGTGCCCACCACGCAATGAGGGCCCAGGCGCGTGCCGCGGCCTATGCGCGCGCCCTCTTCGACCACGCAATACGGGCCTATGCTGGCGCCCTCGGCGATAGCCGCCGTGGGGGCTATGATGGCCGTCGGATGAATCCCCGTCGCGAGCTGCTTCATCCTGTGCTGGTCGAACCATTGCGCCAGCAAGGCGTACATCAGATAGGGCTCGCTGCACAGCACGACCCCATAGCCATGGCTGCCGGGCTCGAGCGCCTGGTAGGCGGCGCTGGTCATGATGACAGCGGCGGCCCTGCAACCCTGCAATTGATCGTGCAGCTTGGGATTGGACAGGAAGCTGACTTCCTCGGGACCCGCGGACGCCAGCGAGCCCAGGCCGCGGATACGAAGTTCGGGCTGCTTGCTGGTATCGACCGGTTTGCAGTCCAGGCCGATGGTGTTTGCCTCGGCCAGAAGCTCATGCAGTGTTGGCGCCTGTTCAGGTGCTAGCAATACCGGCATTTGATGTTAGCCGCCCAGCGCTTTCATGACCTGGTCGGTAATGTCGATTCTGGGGCTTACCGTAACGGCATCCTGGACGATCAAATCGTAGTTCTGCTGTTCGGCGATTTTCTTGATGGCCGCATCCGCCTTTTCGACGATGCTGGAGAATTCTTCGTTGCGGCGGCGGTTGAAGTCCTCCTGGAATTCGCGGCGCTTGCGTTGCAGGTCGGAATCCAGGTCGGCCAGCTGGCGCTGGCGCTTGACGCGCTCGGATTCGGACAATACAGGCGCGTCCTTGTCGAGCTTCTGGGCTTGGCTGCGCAAGTTGTTGGCGAGCTTTTGCAGTTCGTCGTCGCGGCGCTTGAATTCGGCTTCGATCTTGGCCTGTGCCGCCTTGGCGGGCTTGGAGTCGCGCAGGATGCGCTCTGTGCTGACAAAGCCGATTTTCGTCGTCTGGGCATAGACAGGTGCTGCCACCATAGCGCTGGCACCCAGGGCCGCCGCCAGGACCAGGGCGCGGTTGCCGCGGCCGATACTACGGGTTAAAGCAGAAACTTTTAAAACTAATTGAGACTTCATGAAAAATCTACCTTGCAAAGTAGCAGAGATAAAAAAGCTATTGTGCCATTAAATGGCATGGATCAGAAACCTGTGCCGATCTGGAACTGGAAGGCCTGCTTGTCGTCGCCTTCCTTGGCGTTGAGCGCGCGGCCGAACGACAATTGCAGCGGGCCCAAAGGCGATTGCCACGACAGGCCGATACCGGCGGAATACTTCCAGCCGCAAGGATCTTCCGCGTAGCCGCCTATGCCGCGGGCGCAGGCCCCGCCGCTGGTATTGGCGACCTGCCCCGCGTCGGTGAACAGGAACCAGCGCAGCGTGCGATCGCGCGAGGCGCCGGGGAACGGCAGGTACAACTGTACATTACCCACGAGGCGGCGGGAGCCGCCAAGGTAATCATTGGTAAGCGTGTCGCGCGGGCCCAGCGACGCGCCTTCGAAGCCGCGCACCGACCCGATGCCGCCGCCGTATACATTCTTGATGACAGGGAAGGACTTGCCGCCGTAGGTCTTGCCGTAGTCGGCCATGCCGTTGAACGCCAGGGTGTAAGCACGGCCCAATGGCAGATAATACTGCTGCTGGGCGCTGAGCATGTAGTACTGCAGGTCCATGGTGGACACGTCGCCCGACAGGCGCGTATAGCTGCCCTTGGTCGGCGCGATGGCGCTGTCGCGCGTGTCCTTGGACCAGCCCAGGTTGAAGATGAAGGAGTTGGTCTCCTCGCCATATTCCGCGACGAAATCCTGGTAGGCTTGCGGCGTGTATTGCTGGCTGAGCCTGCCGAGCTTGTTGTGCTCGAAGCTGATGCCCGTGAAGACACGGTCGAATTCGGAAATCGGCACGCCGAAATTCAGGCCGCCGCCGAAGGCCGTGACCTCGTAGTCGCCGTAGGCATCGCGGCTGTCGTAGGGCGTGGTGCGCCGGTAGTACAGCGAAGTGGTCTTGCTGATGCCGTCTTTGGTCCAGTAGGGATCGGTGTGCGAAAGAATCGCCGCGCGGTTGGTCTTGCTGGTATTGACCTGCAGGGACAAGGTATTGCCGCTGCCGAAAATATTGTCCTGGCTGATGCCGGCCGACAGGATCACCTTGTCGGTCGAACCGTAGCCGACGCCCAGGTTGATCAGGCCGGTCGGCTTTTCCTTGACATCAACGTTTACATCCACCTGGTCGGGCGAGCCCGAAACCGGCGCGGTATGGACATCGACCTCGTTGAAGTAGCCCAGGCGGTCGACGCGGTCGCGCGAGGACTTGATGTTGGAGGAATCGTACCAGGCGGCTTCCTGCTGGCGCATTTCGCGGCGTATGACTTCATCGCGCGTGCGCGTGTTGCCGCCGATCTGGATGCGGCGCACATAAACGCGGCGGCCCGGATCGACGTAGAACGTCAGGTCGGCTTCGTGGCTGTCGCGATCCAGGACCGGGTTGGGATTGACGTTGGCGAAGGCATAGCCGAGGCTGCCCAGGTAGTCGGTAATGGCTTTCACCGTGGCGTTGGTCTTGGCCGCCGAGAAAGTTTCGCCCTCTTTGATTTCCACCAGCGGCTGGATCTTGTCGTCCAGGCCCAGCAAGTCGCCCGCCAGCTTGACGCTGCGCAATTTGTAGGGTTCGCCTTCGTGCAGGGTGAAGGTCACGAAAATATCTTGGCGGTCGGGCGAGATGCTGACCTGCGGCGGCTCCGCCGAGTATTCCAGGTAGCCGCGGTCCAGGTAGTAGGAACGCAGGCGTTCCACGTCGCCCTCGAGCTTTTCGCGCGAGTATTTGTCGGTGCCCGTGTACCAGGTCATCATGCCGGAATCGGTCAGTTCCATCTGGTCCAGCAGGGTGCCTTCGGAAAACGCCTTGTTGCCGACGATGTGTATCTGCTTGATCTTGGCCAGATCGCCCTCGAAGATATCGAAGCTCACGCCCACCCGGTTGCGCGGCAAGGGCGTAATGATGGGGTTGATTTCCACCCCGTACTTGCCCTTGGACAGATACTGCTGCTTGAGTTCGAATTCGGCTCGTTCCAGCATGGAGCGGTCGAACACGCGCCCCTGGCCGAAGCCGACCTGCCCGAGCGACTTGATGATGGCCTTGGAATCGAATTCCTTCATGCCATTGAAGCTGACCGAGGCGATCGTGGGCCTTTCCTGCACGGACACGACCAGCACGTTATTGGCGGTATCGATCTTGACGTCGCTGAAAAAGCCCGTCGCGTACAGGCGCTGGATCGCTTCGCTGGCCTGGGCCTCGGTGAACTGCTCGCCCACCTTGACCGGCAGGTAGCTGAATACGGTGCCCGCATCGACGCGCTGGATGCCATTGACCTGGATATCGCGCACCACGAATGGCGAAAACGCGCTCGCAAGACTGGGAAGAAGCATAGCCGCCAATAAAACAGGCATGGCGCGCTTGGCAAAAGGGAATTTCCGGCTAAACGACATCCTGGATGGTCCTTGGGCGAATAAGTGGTGGAGGATTGTAAGGCACAAAGCCTTTAACTGAAAAGACGGGAAAAATCATTGAAGAACGCCAGGCCCATCAAACCCGCCAGCAGGCCCAGACCGATGCGCTGGCCGTTTTCCAGCCAGCTCTCGGGCACCGGCTTGCCGCGCAGGGCTTCCAGCACGTAATACATGAGGTGACCGCCATCGAGCATGGGAATGGGCAACAAATTTAACACGCCGATACTAACACTGATTAGTGCCAAAAACCCTATGTAGGCAGCGAGCCCGAGACGCGCGGTCTGGCCCGCGTAATCCGCAATAGTAACCGGGCCGCTGACATTGCGCAGCGAAACATCGCCGATTACCATGCGGCCCATCATTTTCAGGGAGAACCAGGCGGTCTCGGCGGTGCGGGAAATGCCGCGGCCCAGGCTGTCGAAAAAGCCGTAGCGCACCATCACCATGGGAAAGTCGGCGCCCAGCAGCACGCCGATGCGGCCGATGGGCGCGCCGCCGGCGTCGGCCTCGGCGCGCGGGGTGACGGTCAGCTGCAGCGCGGTTCCGTCGCGCAGGACGGTCATCGCCAGCGGCTGGCCCGCGCTTTTCCGGATTTCGGACACCACGGCGTCGGCGGCGGGATCGCGCACGGCGCCAAGCGCGATGACGATGTCGTCGTTGCGCAGGCCGGCCTCGGCGCCCGCCCCGCCGGCCGTTACCTGGCTGATGCGCGGCCTGGGCGCCGCCAGGCTCAAGCCGGCCTCGGCCATCAGATCGGAGCCATCGGGCTCTATCGTGCCGGCGGCAAGCTGGAGGCGGCGCTCGCGCGCCATGCCTGCCGCGGTGTCGACCTGCACCTGGACTTCGCCGCCGCTGGTCAGCACATCCAGCAATTGCCAGCGGGCTTCGCTCCAGGATTGCACTGGCCGCTGGTTGATGCTGGTGATGCGGTCGCCGGCCTGGAAGCCGGCCTGCGCGGCCGTGGTATTGGGCGGCGGCGCGGCAAGTATGGCGGCCGGCTCGCTGGTGCCGGCCAGGCCCAGGGCCGTATACAGGAGCGCGGCCAGGACGAGGTTGGCGACGGGCCCGGCCAGCACGATGGCGCTGCGCTGGGCCAATGTCTTGCTATTGAAGGCCTGGCCGGCTTCCACCGGCGTGGCATTGGCCGGCGCATCGTCCAGCATCTTCACATAGCCGCCCAGGGGAATGGCGGACAAGGCCCATTCGGTGCCGTGGCGGTCCGTGCGGCGCGCCAGCACCTTGCCGAAGCCCACCGAAAAACGCAGCACGCGCACCCCGCAGCGGCGCGCGACCCAATAATGGCCCAGCTCGTGAAAAGTAATCAATACTCCAAGAGCGATGGCAAAGGCAAGCAAGGTGAAAAGCATGAAGTTCCTGAAAAAACAGCGTCGCTACCCTTTGAGCAGGCAGAGTTCCGAGGCGATACCGCGCGTATGGGCGTCCAGCGCCAGCACGTCGCCCAGCGTGTCCAGGTCGGGCGCCGGCATGCCGCTCATGCGGTCCAGGCAGTCCTCTATGACACAGGCAATTTCAGTATAGCGAATTTGCTGTTTCAAAAAACAGTCCACGGCGATCTCGTTGGCGGCATTCAGCGCCACGCAGGCCGCCTGGCTGGTCTTGAGCGCGTCGAAAGACAGGCGCAGGCAGGGAAAGCGTTCGAAATCGGGCTCTTCGAAGTCCAGGCGCCCCAAGGCGGTGAGCGCCAGCAGGCCCACGCCGCTATCGATGCGCTCGGGAAAGCCCAGGCCGTATGCGATGGGGGTGCGCATATCCGGCTGGCCCAGTTGCGCCAGGATGGAGCCGTCTTCGTACTCGACCATGGAGTGCACCATGCTTTGCGGATGGATCACCACCTGGATGCGGCTGGCCGGCATGGCGAACAGCCAGTGCGCCTCGATGACTTCCAGGCCCTTGTTGAGCATGGTCGCGGAATCGACGGAGATTTTGCGGCCCATGCTCCAGGTTGGGTGGGCGCAGGCCTGGTCGGGCGTCACGCGCGCGAGCTGGTCCAGCGCCGTGTTGCGGAAGGGGCCGCCGGAGGCGGTAAGCAGCAAGCGCCTGACCCCTTTGGCGGGCGTGGCCGGCGCCGTCGCCCTGCCCGTCTGAGGCAGGCACTGGAATATGGCGTTGTGTTCGCTGTCTATGGGCAGGAGCTCGGCGCCGTTTTCGCGCACGGCCTGCATGAACAGGCTGCCGGCCGCCACCAGCGCTTCCTTGTTGGCCAGCAGGACGCGTTTGCCGGCCTTGGCGGCGGCCAGGGCCGAGGGCAGGCCCGCCGCCCCGACTATCGCCGCCATGACCGTGGTCACCGCGGCGTCGCCCGCCGTATCGACCAGGGCCTGCGGGCCCACCCGGATTTCCGGCATGGCGCCCGGGCCGTTCCAGGCGTGCAAAAACTGCTTGCGGGCGGCATCTGAGGGCACGATGACCACTTTGGCGCCGGTGGCCAGGGCCTGCGCCGCCAGCCTGTCGATGCGGCTGTGCGCGCTCAGCGCATACACAGAAATCGTTTCAGGGTGCCTGGCAATGACGTCCAGGGTGTTCTCGCCTATGGATCCGGTGGAACCCAGAACGCATACATGCTGGACTTTCATCAAAGCGGCACCCCTGACAACAACAAGGCTATCGGCGCCACGGGCAGCAAGGCATCGATACGGTCATACACGCCGCCATGGCCGGGCAGCAGCTGGCTGGAATCCTTGACCCCGGCGCGGCGCTTGAGCAAGGATTCGAACAAGTCGCCGACGATGGACAGGGCCGCCAGGAAAATCGCCACGGCCAGCACCCCCCACCAGGGCCAGCGCCCGGACAGCACGGCGCCGAAACTGCCCGGCCACCAGGCCGTCGCCATGACCCAGGCCGCGGCCGCGAGCAGGCCGCCGAAAGCGCCCTCCCAGGTCTTGCCGGGGCTGACCCGGGGCGCCAGCTTGTGCCTGCCGAGGGCTTTGCCCGTAAAGTAGGCGGCGATGTCGGCAAACCAGATGAGCGCCAGCAGGGACACCAGAAACCACGCGCCGTGCATCAGGAACAACTGCACCAGCGCGGCCCAGACGGCCACCACGGCAAGCACGCCGAACGCGCTGAGCCAGGCCCCGTGGGCCTTTCGCGCGGCCTGGCCGCGGACCACCATGGCGGTGGCCCCCGCCACCCATGCCAGCGCAACGGCCGGCATCAGCCAGCGGTTCAGGAGCGATCGCAAATCGAGGGCCCATGCGCCCGGCTCGGGCGCCAGCCATTGGCGCGCCAGGGCCAGCAGGCCCGCAGCCGCCACGATGGCCAGGACGGCGGGAAACGCGCCGCCCGGGCGCGGCCAGGTAAGCCTGAGCCACTCCCACAAGGCGCAAGCGGCAGCCAGCGTGAACAGCGCCACCAGCGGCCACGGGCCGGGCGCCAGCAAAGTCCCCAGCAATACCGCGAGCAAGACTATTGCCGTAATGACGCGCTGCTTCAACATAGGGAACTCCCGTGTTCAGGTTTATTGTGCAACCTGGGCGCTGGTGCGTCCAAATCGACGTTCCCGGGTTCGATACCATTCGAAGGCGGCATCGATTTCCTTGGCGCCGAAATCGGGCCAATAGTCGTCCGAAAAATACAGCTCAGTATAGGCGAGTTGCCAGACCAGGAAGTTGGAAATGCGCTGCTCGCCGCCGGTGCGTATGAAAAGATCCGGCTCGGGCGCATAGGCCATGGACAGGTATTGGCTCAACAGGGTTTCGTCTATGGCTTGCGGATCGCTCGCCAGCTCGGGATGCGCCAGCAGCAAGCGCCGCAAGGCCTGGAGGATATCCCAGCGGCCGCCGTAGTTGGCCGCGATGGTCAGGTTCAGCGCGCTGTTGTGCTCGGTGCGCTGTTCCGCCGCCTGTATCAGTTCGCGCAGCTTGGGCTCGAAGGGCGACAGATCGCCGACGATGCGCAGGCGCACGCCCTGCTCGTCCAGCTTGCTGACCTCTTTTTCCAGCGTCTGGATGAACAGGCGCATGAGCAGCGACACTTCTTCCTTGGGGCGGCGCCAGTTTTCGGAACTGAAGGCGAACAGCGTCAGGTATTCCACGCCGCGCCGGCCGCAGGCCTCGACCGCGCGCCGCACCGCCTGCACGCCGCGGACATGGCCGGCGGCGCGCGGCAGGAAGCGCTTGGTGGCCCAGCGCCCGTTGCCATCCATGATGACGGCCAGATGGCGCGGCACGTCGGAGCATACCGGTATGGACAGAGTCGTGCTATTCAGCATCGGGAATGTTCCGCATCAGGGGACGGCGTCAAACCGTCATGATCTCGGCTTCCTTCTGCGCCACGAGCTTGTCGATCTCGGCGACGTGCTTGTCGGTGAGCTTTTGCACGTCGTCCTGCATGCGGCGCTCGTCGTCTTCCGAGATTTCCTTGTCCTTGACCAGCTTCTTGAGCGTGTCGTTGGCATCGCGGCGCAGATTGCGCACGGCGATCTTGGCGTCCTCGCCTTCGGTGCGCACCACCTTGGTCAAGTCGCGGCGGCGCTCTTCGGTGAGGGCGGGCATGGGAACGCGTATGCTGTCGCCCATGGAAATGGGGTTCAGGCCCAGGTCGGATTCGCGGATGGCCTTTTCGACCGGGCCGGCCATGTTCTTTTCCCAGACCTGCAGATTGATGGTGCGCGCGTCCAGCAGGTTGACATTGGCCACCTGGCTGATGGGCACGGGCGAACCATAATACTCGACCATGACGTGATCCAGTATGCCGGCATGGGCACGGCCAGTGCGTATCTTCGACAAGCTGACCTTGAGCGTTTCAAGCGACTTGACCATGCGTGATTCAGTCGATTTCCTGACCTCTGAAAGACTCATAACTATTCCTTTATCAAACGTGTACCAGTGTGCCTTCGTCTTCGCCGGACACGGCGCGCTTGAGGGCGCCCGACTTGTTGATCGAGAACACCTTGATGGGCAGTTTCTGATCGCGGCACAAGGCGAACGCCGTGGCGTCCATGACCTCGAGGCGGCGCACGATGGCTTCATCGAAACTGATGCGCGCATACCGGGTGGCGGTGGGATCCTTGTTGGGGTCGGCGCTGTATATGCCGTCGACCTTGGTGGCCTTGAGGACGATTTCGGCGCCGATTTCAGCGCCGCGCAGGGCGGCGGCGGTATCGGTCGTGAAAAACGGATTGCCCGTGCCGGCCGCGAATATGACTACCTTGCCCTCTTCGAGATAGCGCAGGGCCTTGGGGCGGATATAAGGTTCGACGACCTGATCGATATTCAAGGCCGACTGCACCCGCGTATCGATGCCGCGGTGCTTGAGGGCATCCTGCAGGGCCAGCGCATTCATGACCGTCGCCATCATGCCCATGTAATCGGCCGTGGCGCGGTCCATGCCTTGCGCTCCGGGCGCGATGCCCCGGAAAATATTCCCGCCGCCGATCACGATGGCCAGCTCGACGCCCATGGCGGCGACCTCGGCGATCTCTTCGGTCATGCGCAAAATTGTCGAACGGTTGATCCCAAAGGCGTCTTCCCCCATCAGCGCTTCGCCGGACAGTTTGAGAAGAACACGCTTATACGATCTGGTGGTCATAGGTAGGATCCTAGGTAGACAGTCCAACGAAAGTGTAAGCCAGAGTCGGGCCCGCGCGTCAACGCCGGCCCGACTTTTTTGCCTGATCGGCCAGCTATCAAGCGGTGCCGGCCGCAGCGGCGGCGACTTCGGCTGCAAAATCTTCGGACTTTTTCTCTATGCCCTCGCCCACGACGTACAAGGCGAAACCGGAAATCTTCGCGCCCTTTTCCTTGAGCATCTGCTCGACGGACTGCTTGTCGTTCTTGACGAAAGGCTGCGACAGCAGGGTGACTTCCTTGAGGAATTTCTGGACCGAGCCTTCGACCATTTTGGTCACGATTTCAGCCGGCTTGCCGGATTCGGCGGCCTTCTGTTCGGCAACCGAACGCTCGGCGGCGATATCGGCGGGCGCAACGCCGCTGGCGTCGAGCGCCTTGGGCTTGGTCGCCGCGATATGCATGGCGAGGTCCTTGCCGGTTTCCTCGGGGCCGGAAAAGTCGACCAGCACACCGATCTTGCCACCATGCACATAGCTGGCCAGCTGATCGGCGGTTTCGAAGCGCTGGAAGCGGCGCACGGCGATATTTTCGCCGATCTTGCCCACCAGCGCGGAACGGGTGGATTCGACGGTGCCTTCGCCCATGGGCAGTTCGCCCAGCGCGGCCACGTCGGCGGGGTTCTTTTCGGTGACCAGTTGGGCCAACTGATTGATGAAGCCGACGAAGTCGTCGTTCTTGGCGACGAAATCGGTTTCGCAATTGACCTCGACGACGGTGCCGCGCTTGCTATCGGGAGAGATGTACAAGCCGATCAGGCCCTCAGCGGTTACGCGAGTGGCTGCCTTGCTGGCCTTGTTGCCCAATTTCACGCGGAGAATTTCTTCGGCGCGGGCCAGATCGCCGTCGGCTTCGGTCAGCGCTTTTTTGCATTCCATCATGGGCGCGTCGGTTTTCTCGCGCAATTCTTTAACCATAGATGCGGTAATTTGAGCCACTTTTTTCTCCAGTTCACTAAAACACACCCCGGCATAGCCGGGGCAGGTGCACAACGATGCCGCCGGCCGCCCCGCCGTTTGACAGGCGGCGGCCGGGATCCGGCTCAGACAGCGGCCGGATGCATGCGCTTATTCGCGCTCTTGCTCGACTTCGACGAATTCCTCGTCGCCTTCCGCGATTTCTTCGACCAGGCCGTTGAGGTTCTGCTCACGGCCCTCGAGCACGGCGTCGGCCATGCCGCGGGCGTACAGCGCGATGGCCTTGGCCGAGTCATCGTTGCCCGGAATGACGTATTCGACGCCGTCGGGCGAATGGTTGGTGTCGACCACGGCAACGACGGGAATGCCCAGCGTCTTGGCTTCGGCGATCGCAATCTTGTGGTAGCCCACGTCGATGACGAAGAGCGCGTCAGGCAAAGTGTTCATGTCCTTGATGCCGCCGATGGCCTTGTTCAGCTTTTCGAGCTCGCGATCGAACATCAGGGCTTCTTTCTTGCTCATGCGCTCGGTGGCGCCGTCGGCCAATTGCACTTCCATTTCCTTCAGGCGCTTGATCGAGCTCTTGACCGTCTTGAAGTTGGTCATCATGCCGCCCAGCCAGCGGCTGTCGACGAAGGGCATGCCGCAACGCGCGGCTTCGGCGGCGACGATCTCGCGGGCGGCGCGCTTGGTGCCGACAAAAAGCACGTTGCCGCCGCGCGCGGCGATCTGGCGCACGAATTTGGCGGCTTCCTGGTATTTGACAACGGTCTGTTCGAGGTTGACGATGTGGATCTTGTTGCGATGGCCAAAGATGTACGGCGCCATCTTGGGGTTCCAGTAACGGGTCTGGTGGCCAAAGTGCACACCGGCTTCCAGCATTTCACGCATTAACGACATAATATTCTCCGAGGGTTTAGTCTTGTGCCAAGTTTGCATCCGGCAGGCGCCGCGTAAAACGCAATTAGCCAACCGGACACCCTGTGTCAACCGGGCACGCGATTTCGAGTCCGGCTTCTAGAAAACAGCCCAGGCTTTATACTGATAGCCTTGCCGCCCGCCAAAAACCGTGCTCCTTTCTTAAAGGAAATTTAAGAAAGCCTATAATTCTACTATTTTTAGCCCACCTAATTCAAGTTGCCATGAGCTGTCTAGTTACCGACCCCGCCGATCTCGATAAAATGCGCGCCGCCTGCCAGGCCGCCGCCTCCACCCTTGACTTCCTCGAACCCCATGTACGCGCCGGCGTGACCACGGGCGAACTCGACCGCCTGTGCATGGATTACATCACCAACGAACTCAAGGTCGAGTCCGCCACCGTCGGCTACGCGCCGCCCGGCTACACGCCCTTTCCCGCGTCCATCTGCACCTCGGTCAACCACGTCATCTGCCACGGCATTCCCGGCGACAAGGTCCTCAAGAACGGCGACATCATGAATATCGACGTCACCGTGATCAAGGACGGCTGGTTCGGCGACACCAGCCGCATGTACTACGTGGGCGAGCCGTCCATCCTGGCCCGGCGCCTCACTGAAACCACTTACGAATGCATGTGGCTGGGCATCGAGCAGGTGCGCCCGGGCGCCCGGCTGGGCGATATCGGCCACGCCATACAAAAGCACGCCGAAAAGAACGGTTTTTCGGTGGTGCGTGAATATTGCGGGCACGGGGTGGGCCGCAAGTTCCACCAGGACCCGCAGGTATTGCACTACGGCAAGCCGGGCACCGGCGTTGCGCTGGAAGCCGGCATGATCTTCACCATCGAGCCCATGATCAATTCGGGCCGCAAGGAAATCCGCACCCTGGCCGACGGCTGGACGGTCGTGACGCGCGACCATAGCCTTTCGGCGCAATGGGAGCACAGTGTCCTGGTAACCGATAGCGGCTATGAAATCCTTACTGTATCCAAAGGCATGCCCGCCCCGCCCTCATTCGTCGCGGCGGCCTGATTTCATTCGATAGGCACAACATGCGCGCGCCGACAGTGACTTTGCTGCGCAACCAGCTTGCGCAACGGCGCAACGACGCCATCCTCGGCTTTCGGGAGCATCTGCGCCCCGAGCTCCTGCTGACGGCGCTGCGCCGGGCCGTCGACCACACTTTGCGCGAGCTGCTGCGCCTTTACCCGCTGCCCGCCGGCTCGGCGCTGGCGGCCGTGGGCGGCTACGGGCGCGGCGAACTCTATCCCTATTCCGACGTGGACGTCCTGGTATTGCTGCGCGAACCGCCCAGCCGCGAGGATAGCGCCATGGTCGAAGCGCTCATTGCCGCCATGTGGGATCTGGGCATAGAGCCCGGCCACAGCGTGCGCACCATAGAAGACTGCCAGCGCGAAGCCGCCAACGACATCACGGTCGAAACCGCGCTGATGGAGGCCCGCTGGCTGGCGGGCGACAAGGAGTTGCTGGGCCGCCTGTGCGCGGTCATGCGCGAACAGATGGATGCGCAGACGTTTTTCCAGGCGAAGCGGGCGGAAATGCAGCAGCGCCACGCGCGCCACCAGGACACTCCCTACGCCCTCGAACCCAACTGCAAGGAGGCGCCGGGCGGCTTGCGCGACCTGCAGGTCGTACTATGGATGGCCCAGGCGGCCGGCCTGGGCAGCACCTGGCGCGAAATCGCCAGAACCGACTTGCTCACGGCCGCCGAATTCCGCGCCCTGCGCCGCGCCGACATGGCTTTCAAGCGCCTGCGCATAGAGCTGCACCTGCTCACCGGCCGGCGCGAGGATCGCGTGCTGTTCGATTTGCAGCCCGGTCTGGCCGCCATCTATGGGTTCGAGGCGGTCAAGAACCGCCGTCCCAGCGAAATACTGATGCAGCGCTATTACTGGGCCGCCCGGGCGGTGAGCCAGTTGAACATCATCCTCATGCAAAGCATCGAGGAATTGCTGTTTCCGGCGCCCGACGACCAGGTGCAGACCATAGATGACGATTTCTGCGTGCGGCGCGGGCGCCTGGGGCTGCGCCGGGACGACGGCTTCGAGCGCAACCCCGCGCTGCTGTTCCGGGCTTTCCTGGTGATGCAGGAGCACCCGGAACTGGTCGGCATGTCGGCGCAGGCGCTGCGCGCCATGTGGCATGCGCGGCGGCGCATCGATGCCCAGTTCCGGCGCAATCCGGTCAACCGCCATCAATTCCTGCAGATACTGCAGCAGCCGCGCGGCATCGTGCATGCCTTGCGCGGCATGACCATGCTCAACATACTGCCGCGCTACTTGCCTGTATTCCGCCGTATCGTGGGGCAAATGCAGCATGACCTGTTCCACGCCTACACGGTGGACCAGCACATCCTGATGGTGGTGCGCAATCTGCGCCGCTTCACCATGCCCGAGCATGCCCAGGAATACCCGCTGGCCAGCCAATTGATCGCCGATTTCGACCGGCACTGGCTGCTGTATGTCGCCGCCCTGTTCCACGATATCGCCAAAGGGCGCGGCGGCGACCATTCCGAACTGGGCGCGCAGGAAGTCCGGCGCTTTTGCCAGGACCACGGCATAGACGGCGAAGACGCCCAACTGCTGGAGTTCCTGGTGCGCCAGCACCTGACCATGTCCATGGTGGCCCAGAAAAGAGACCTCAGCGACCCCGAGATCGTGCGCGAATTCACGCGCTGCGTGCAGAACGAGAGGCAGCTCACGGCGCTGTACCTGCTGACCGTGGCCGACATACGCGGCACCAGCCCGAAAGTCTGGAACTCCTGGAAAGGCAAGCTGCTCGAGAACCTGTACCACCTGACGCTCTCGGCCCTGGGCGGCGCGCAGCCCGACACCCGCACGGTGCTGGCGCAGCGCAAAGAGCTTGCCGCCAATGAAATACGCCTGATGGGGCTGCGCGACGAAAGCCGCGACGCTTTCTGGAGCCAGCTCGACATCGCCTATTTCCTGCGCCACGAAGCCAGCGAGATCGCCTGGCACACGCGCCATCTCTATTACCGCGTCAATTCGCCCGATCCGGTGGTCAAGGCGCGCGTGCTGGGCCAGAACGAAGCCCTGCAAGTCATGGTCTACACCAAGGACACCGACGAGCTTTTCGTGACGATATGCCGGTATTTCGACCATCGGGCGCTGAGCATCCAGGACGCCCGCATCCACACCACCCACCACGGCTGGGCGCTGGACAGTTTCATCGTGCTGCTGCCGGCCCACGAAAAAGACTACCGTTCGCACGCCTCGCTGGTCGAACACGAGCTGCACGAACAGCTCAGGCAGGCCCAGGACCATACCTACGGCCGGCCGGCCGGCGGCGTGATCAGGCGTTCCGGCTCGCGCCGTTCGCGGGTGTTCCCCATCATTCCCAATGTCGAGCTGCAGCCGGACGAGCGCAGCACGTCGTGGCGCCTGTCGGTGACATCGGCCGACAGGCCGGGGCTTCTGTACAGCCTGGCAAGGGTATTCGCCGCCAACTCGGTCAGCCTGAAGATGGCCAAAATCCTTACCCTGGGGGACCGGGTGGAAGATATCTTCATCATCGAAGGCGATGTGCTCGGGCACCCGCGGGCCCAGCTACAATTCGAACGCGACATCCTCGCCACGCTCGATAGCGCGAGTTCCTGATCCCCTTGCTTGCGACCTGACCAACATGGCCTTCAACGATCTGGCAATCAACTTCGGGCGCAGCTTTCTGTTTGCCCTGGCGACCTTGCTGCCCATCCTCAATCCGCCCGCGGTGGCGCCGATCTTCCTGACGCTGACCGAAGGCGCCAGCGCCAATGCGCGCAGCCTGCTCGCCCAGCGGGTCGCGGTCAATATCTGCGTCATGCTGGCGATCGCCATGATAGCCGGCAACCTGGTCCTGGATTTTTTCGGAATATCGCTGCCCATCATCCGGGTGGGCGGCGGCCTGCTGGTCGTGGCCACGGCCTGGCGGCTGGTGGGCGCCTCCGATTACGACGCCGAGCACGCCCAGAACATGGCGGAAGCCTATTCATTCGACCAGGTGCGCTCCAAGGCCTTCTACCCCCTTACCTTTCCCATGATATGCGGGCCGGGCGCCCTTTCGGCCGCGCTCACGGTGGGCGTCACCCTGCATGCGGAAGCCTCGTTCGATACGGCGGCGAACCTGGCCGGCTCGCTGATCGCCATCGGCGTCGCCTCGCTGGTCGTCTACTTCTGCCTGCGCTTTGCCGCCCAGTTCTTGCACAAGCTCGGCGCCAATGGCACCGCCGTGCTGATGCGCCTCTCGTCGTTCATCCTGCTGTGCCTGGGCGTGCAGATAGTCTGGGATGGCGCGCATCAATTATTGCTGGGCCTTCTGCGCGAAGCCGCGGCCATTTCCGGAGTCTCCCCTTGATGAATAACATCCCATCCAGGCTGCTGCATCTCATCGCCCTGCTCTGCGTGGCGGCCGTCGCGATCGCGCTGGTTTCGCAGCACGTCTTCGGCATGCAGCCCTGCGCCTGGTGCGTCCTGCAGCGCCTGGTCTTCCTGGCGATTGCCGCGGTTTGCTGGCTGGGCCTGCTGCTGGGCCGGCGGTCCGCCGTGATACGCCGGGTCGCCGCGCTGCTGGCCGCCGCGCTCAGCGCGGGCGGCGCCACCGCCGCCTGGTATCAATACACGGTGGCCGCGAATATGTTTTCCTGCGACATGACGTTTGCCGACCGATTCATGGTCAAGACCGGGCTGGACGCCCACCTGCCCTGGCTGTTCGGCATTTTCGCCTCCTGCATGGACGCCAGGGTGGATTTTTTCGGCCTGGAATATGCCTTGTGGGGGCTGGGCCTGTTCGTCGTGACAGGCATGCTGGCGCTCATCAGCGCTTTCCTGCGCTTATCGCGCGCAGCGTCTGCTGCGCGATGACCAATTCCTCATTGGTGGGCAGCACATGGACGGCGATGGGGCTGCGCGCGGCTGAAATGCACGGCGCATTGGCCTGGTTCAGCGCCTCGTCCAGTTCTATTCCCAGCCAGGCGAGGTTGCCGCAGATGGACGAGCGCGCCGGAGCGCTGTGCTCGCCTATCCCCGCGGTAAAGACCAGGGTGTCCAGACCCTTGATCGCGACGCACAAGCCGGCAATGCTCTCGGCCACGCGGTAGGCGAAATAATCCAGCGCCAACTGCGCCGACGGGGCGTCGCTGGCCTGCAGGTCGCGGATGTCCGCGCTGATTCCCGACAGGCCTTTGAGGCCCGACTCGTTGTAGAGCAGATGCTGGATTTCGTCGTGGCTCATGCCCTGCTCGAGCATCCAGAGCACCACGCCGGGATCCAGCCGGCCCGGCCGCGTGGCCATGGGCAGACCATCGAGCGCGGTAAAGCCCATCGTGCTTTCGACGCTTCTGCCGTCCAGCATGGCGCAGGCCGACGCCCCCGACCCCAGGTGCGCCGCCACCACCCTGCCCCGGGCGACCTCGGGCATGTCGCGCCGCAGCCGCTGCGCGATATAGTCGTAGGAAAGGCCGTGAAAGCCATAGCGCCGCACGCCCCGGTCGTAGAACGATTGCGGCAGCGCAAATCGTTCCACGACTTTGTCATGCGTGCGGTGGAAGGCCGTATCGAAGCACGCCACCTGCAGGATGTCCGGCCATTGTTCGTGTATGACCCGGACCGGCGCCAGGTTGTTGCGCTGGTGCAGCGGCGCCAGGGGCACCAGGGTTTCCAGATAGCGCAGGACGTCGTCGCTGACCAGCACGCTGTCGGCGAACTGCGGCCCGCCGTGCACAATGCGGTGGCCCACGGCGCGCGGCACACGATGGATCTTCGTGCCCAGCCAGTCGCCCAGCGTCTTCTGGGCGGCCGCAAGATCCGGCGCTTCGGCGGCCCGCAGGTCGCGCTGCACCAGCACCGCCTTGGCGGCGTCCCTGACGGTGAAATCCGGATGCGCGCCGCCTATGCCGGAAAGCTGCCCGCCATAGGCGAAGGACAAGGTGTCCGGCTCCCGCAGGTCGTACACATGGAACTTCAGGCTTGAACTACCGGCATTGATCACTAGCAATATATCGTGCATGGCATGGCTCCCCGCCGGCTTGGGTCTATCGATACACGCATCAAGCCGCGACCGGCTTGATGCGCCCTTGGTAATCCGCGTACAGCGCCGCCACGGCGCATGAGGCCAGGCGTGTTTCGGCGCTGTCGGCGCGGCTGGTCAGAATGATGGGCACGCGCGCGCCCAGCACGATCCCGGCGGCGTAGGCGCCGGCCAGGAAGGTCAGGTTCTTGGCCAGCATATTGCCGGCCTCCAGGTCCGGCACCACCAGCACCTGCGCGCGCCCGGCCACCTCGGACTTGATGCCCTTGATGCGCGCCGCCACGGGACTGATGGCATTATCCATCGCCAGCGGCCCATCCAGGATGCCGCCCTCGATCTGGCCGCGATCCGCCATTTTACAAAGCGCGGCGGCGTCCAGGGTGCTGGGGATTTTCCCGCTGACCTGCTCCACCGCCGAGAGAATCGCCACGCGCGGCGCCCCCAGGCCCAGGCCGATATGCAGGTCGATGACATTCCTGATGATATCGGCCTTGGTTTCCAGGTCCGGAAAAATATTGATGGCGGCGTCGGTAATGAACAAGAGCCTGGGATAGCTGGGCACATCCATGATGAATACATGGCTGATGCGCCGCTCGGTGCGCAGCCCGCCTTGGTGGCTGAGGACCGCGGACATCAGTTCGTCGGTGTGCAGGCTGCCCTTCATGAGCAGGCTGGCGCGCCCCGCCTGGACCTCGCCGACGGCCGCTTCGGCCGAAGCGTGGCTGTGGGGCGTATCGATGATGCGCACATTGTCGAGGTCCAGGCCGAATTCCTGGGCCAGCTTGCGTATGCGCAATTCCGGGCCGGCCAGCACTGGCTTGAAAATGCCCAGGCGGCCGGCTTCAAGCGCCGCCGCCAGCGAGGTTTCATCGCAGGGATGCGCCACCGCGCAAACCCGCTCGTTTACCTGCCCGGCAGCCTCGATCAATCGCTTGTAGCTTGCGGATTCGTTCATTGCACATTCCTCTTGCGTTGTTGTGGCGCTTGATGTTCCCAGCTTGCGGATCATCCCGCCCTCGGTCGATACAGGTCAAGCCATCTGGCTCAGCGTCTTGCGGAAACGGCCCAGCGCTATGGCGAAAAAAACCGAGCCTATGGCCAGGAGCGCGAGGAATTGCGGCCAGACCGCATTGAAGCCCGCGCCGCGGTACAGGATTGCCTGCCCCAGCGACACAAAATGGGTGGTGGGCGCCGCCAGCATGATGTCCTGGACGAACTGCGGCATGCTTTCGCGCGGCGTCGTGCCGCCCGAGAGCATCTGCAGGGGCAGCAATGTCAAGATCAGCAGCAGGCCGAACTGCGGCATCGTTCGCGCCAGGGTGGCCATGAATATGCCCATGGAAGTGGTGGCGAATAAATGCAGGGCGGCGCCCGTCAGGAACAGCGCTATCGAGCCTTCTATGGGCACGCGCAAGGCGCCTTGCACGACGAACAGCAGCGATAGCCCCGACGCGGCCAGCACCACCAGCCCCATGGACCAGACTTTCGACACCATGATCTCGGCCGGCGTCACCGGCATGACCAGCAGGTGCTCGATGGTGCCGTGCTCGCGCTCGCGTATCAATGCGGCGCCGGTCAGGATGATGGACAGCATGGTGATGCTGTTGATGATTTCCATGAGCGAGCCGAACCAGGAGCGCTCCAGATTGGGGTTGAAGCGCATGCGCAAAGCCAGCTCGACGGGCGCTGCGCTCGCGCCGCGGTGCCCCTGCAGAAACTCGGCGACCTCGCCCATGACTATCTGCTGGATATAGCCGCTGCCGCTGAACGCCTGGGACATGCGGGTGGCATCGACATTGAGCTGGATGTCGGGCTGCTTGCCCGCCAGCACGTCGCGCTGGAAGTCAGGCGGGATATCCAGCACGAAAGTGTAGTCGCCCGCATCCAGGCCGGCATCCATATCCGCCAGCGAGATCATCCGCGGCGGCGCAAACCGCGGTGGATAAAAGCTTCCCACGATGCGCGCCGACAGGGCGGAGCCGTCTTCGTCGACGATAGCGATGGGGGCCTTGTGCAGCGTCTCGGGCATGGCCGTGGCGGCGGCGTAGATGGAAAGAGTAAAGGTGTAGGCGATCAGGACCAGCATGATGGGATCGCGTGCCAGGCTCCATAATTCCTTGACGCCCAGGCGGAAGATGTTGGCCAGATGGGGAGGCATGGTCAGCGGTCCTGTTTCTTGAGCAAGGCGATGGCCAGGGCGAGTATCACCGGCACGGCCGCGAGCAAGGGCCAGAAGGCGCCTCCCAGGTCAAGAAAGCCCAGGGCCTTGTTGAATACGCCGCGGCTGATGATCAGGAAATAGGTGGCCGGGTATACATACCCTATGGCCGCCCCCGCCCCCTCCAGCGATGACACCGGGTTGATCATGCCCGCGAACTGCACGGCGGGCAATATGGTGCCTATCATGGTGAAGAACATGGCGGCGATCTGGCTGCGGGTGAAGCTGGACGCGAACAGGCCGAAGCCCGTCGAGAACACCACGTACAGCAGGGCCGCCAGGCTCAGCGCCGGAAAGCTGCCTTTGACCGGAACCCCGAAAACCGTGACAGACAGGCCCACCATCAACAGGAAATTCAGCATGCCGAGAATCACGTAAGGCAACTGCTTGCCAAGCAGGAATTCGGCGCGGGTCACCGGGGTCACGTAGAGGTTGATGATGGAACCGAGCTCTTTTTCCCGCACGACAGCCAGGGCGGTCAGCATGGCCGGGATCATCAGCAGCAATATGGGTATGACCGCGGGCACCATGGCCGGCAGGCTTCTCACATCGGGGTTGTAGCGGAAGCGCGTTTCGACATTGGCCGTGGCGAGCTGCTTGCCCGCGCCCAGCCGTTCAGTGGCCATGCTGGCCAGCCAGCCTTGGTGCATGCCCTGCACATAGCCTTGCACCGTTTCGGCACGGGTAGGCATGGCGCCGTCCACCCAGGCGCCGATCTGTACCTCCGCGCCTCGTTTGACATCGCGGGCGAAGCCGGGCGGGATCTCGATGGCAAGGGACAGCTCGCCGCCGCGCATGCGCCGGTCCAGGTCGGCATAATCGCTGATCGGCGGCCGTTCGATAAAATAGCGGGAACCCGACAGGTTCAGGGCATAGTTCTGGCTCAAGGTCGTCTGGTCGCGGTCGAGCACCGCGTAGGTCAGGTTCTCGACGTCCAGGGTAATGCCATAGCCCATGATGAACATCAGGATAGCCGTGCCCAGCAAGGCCAGTGTGCTGCGCACCGGATCGCGCTGCAGCTGCATGGCCTCCAGCCTGGTATAGCTCAGCGCCCTGGCCAGGCTGAAGCGGCGCGGGCCGCGGGCCGCGGGCGGCGCGTCGGGCAGGCCTGCGGCAGGCTTGCCGTTCGGCCCGGGCGCCGGCGCCGCCGATGCAGGGTCGCGCGCCGGCGGCTTTGCGCCGCCCGCCGCGCCGTCCGCCGCAACGGCTTCCTCCAGGTAGCTGATGAACGCCTGTTCGAGCGTGCCCGCGCCGCGCTTGCGCGCCAGTTCGCCGGGCGCATCGCTGACCAGCACCCGGCCGGCATGCATGAGCGATATGCGGTCGCATCGCTCGCCCTCGTTCATGAAGTGCGTGGAAATGAAAATCGTGACCTTGTCCTTGCGCGCCAGATCTATCATCAACTGCCAGAATATATCGCGGGCTATCGGGTCCACGCCCGAGGTGGGCTCGTCCAGTATCAGCAGCTCCGGCCCATGCACCACAGCCACCGCCAGCGACAAGCGCTGGCGCATGCCCATGGGCAGGCTGTTGGGCAAGGCATCGACGGCATCGCCCAGCCCGAAGCGCTCGACCATGGCCTCGACCCTGGCGGCAATATCGGCCTCGGGCACCTGGAACAGCCGCGCGTGCAGCACCAGGTTCTGGCGCACGGTCAGTTCGGCATAAAGCGAAAAGGACTGCGACATATAACCCACGCGGCGGCGCGTGGCCACGTCTTTCGGGTCGATCTCCCGGCCGAACAGCCGCGCCTTGCCCTCGCTGGCCGGCAGCAGCCCGGTGAGCATTTTCATGGTGGTGGATTTGCCGCAGCCATTGGAGCCGAGAAAGCCGAAAATCTCGCCGCGCCGTATGCGGAAATTCACGTGGTCGACCGCCACGAAATCGCCGAAGCGCATGGTCAGATCTTGCGCCTCGATGGCGATTTCATCGGCCGGGCCGTTGGCCAGCGGGGTGATGATCACCGGTTTGTGCCCGCGTTTCTTTTCGGCGGGCAGCAAGGCTATGAATGCCGCTTCCAGCGACTCCGTGCCAGTGCGCTGGTGCAGCGCCTTGGGAGCGCCGGCGGCGAGGACCCTGCCCTCGTCCATGGCGACCAGCCAGTCGAATTGGTCGGCCTCTTCCATGTAGGCCGTGGCGACCAGCACGCTCATGCCGGGGCGGGCGGCGCGTATATTCTGGATCAGGTCCCAGAATTGGCTGCGCGCCAGAGGATCCACGCCAGTGGTGGGCTCGTCCAGGATGAGCAGGACGGGATCGTGTATCAGTGCGCAGCACAGGCCCAGCTTCTGTTTCATGCCGCCGGAAAGCTTGCCGGCGGGCCGGTCCAGGAAGGCGTACATGCCGGTGCTGCGGGTAAGCTCGTCGATGCGCCGGCGGCGCTCGGCGGCATCATGTCCGAACAGGCGGCCGAAGAATTGCAGGTTCTCTTCCACCGACAGGGTGGGATAGAGGTTTTTCCCCAGCCCCTGGGGCATGTAGGCGATGTGCGGACATGCCTGGTCGCGGTGCCTCTTTTGGGCCATGTCGCCGCCCAGCACCATGACGCTGCCGTCCTGCACCGCCCGCGCGCCGGCTATCAAGGACAGCAGGCTGGACTTGCCGACGCCGTCGGGACCGATCAGCCCCACCATGAGGCCCGCGGGCAGATCGAGGCTGATGTTGTCCAGGGCCAGCGTTTTGCCGTAGCGCAAACTGACCCCGCTCAAGCTTGCTACCGTGGCGGCCATGATCACTCCGGAACTTTGATCGCCAGTTCGGCCGGCCAGGGAACTTCGGGGTCCAGACGCAGCCAGGCCATGCCCGGCAGGCCGGTCTTGACCTGCCGCAAATGCTTCTGCAGGAGATCGCGGTCGATCTGGGCCTTGACGCGAAACATCAGCTTTTGCCGTTCGCTGGCCGTTTCCACGGTCTTGGGGGTGAATTGCGCGGTACTCGCGACATAGGAAACCTTGGCCGGAATCACATACTGCGGCGCGGCATCGAGCACCAGGCGCACTTCGCTGCCCAGCGCCACCCTGCCCGCAACGGTTTCAGGCAGGAAGAAAGTCATGTAGACATCGCCAAGGTCGATGACATTGAGCACCTTGCCGCCGCTGCCCAATACCTCGCCAGGCTGCGCAATCCGGTACTGCACCCGGCCATCGCGCGGCGATTTGAGCACGCTGTCGTCGATATCGGCCTGGACCACGGCAATAGTCGCCTCGGCGGCGGTCACGGCCGAGCGCGCGCCCACTACCTGGGCCTGGGCGGCGTCTATGCCGGCCTGCGCGGCGGCGACCTGCGCCTTGGCCGCCGCCAGCACGGCTTGAGCGGCGCGCACGGCGGCGCGATCGTCGTCCAGCGTCTGCCGGGAAGCCGCGCCACCCGCTGAAAGCGTCTCCGAGCGCGCCAGGCGCTGCCTGGCCGCCTGCAGGTCGCTTTCGCGCTGGGCCACCAGCGCCAGGGCCGCCGCGTGGTCGCTTACGCGAGCGGCGACCTGCGCCAGCGCGGTGCTGACATTGTTGCCGGCCTGCATATGCCTGGCTTGCGCCTCGGCGAGCTGGGCCCGCAGCACATCGATCTGCATATACGCCAGGGGCTCTCCAGCCTTCACGAAGCTGCCTTCGTTGACCAGGATGTCCTGCACGCGCCCCGCCAGTTTGGTGGAGACGTCGATTTCCGTGGCTTCGATGCGGCCGTTGCCGCCGATGAAGCCCGCTCCCGGGCCGGCAACGCGCAGATGGCTCCAGTAGTATGCCGCCGCGGCCACGGCGACGGCCAGCGCCAGGGCGACAAGCAGCATTTTTTTCTTGAGCATGGCGATAATGGAAGACCTGTTCATATCAATTGGACCCCGTTGAGGCCGGATCCGGCGCCGCGGCGATTCCCCGCGCCCCGCCGCCCAGCGCCGCGTAGAGGCTGACGCGGCTGGTCAGCCTGGCGCGGCGGATTTGCACCAGTTCCTGCTGGGCCGACAGCAAGTCGCGCTGGGCATCCAGGACTTCAAGGTAGGCGGCCGCGCCGCTGTCATAGCGCAGCTGGGCCAGGCGCAGCCGTTCGGCTTGCGCCGCCAGCGCGGCCTCCTGGTAGCGCACTTGCCGGTCCAGCCACTGCCGCGCGGCCAGGGCGTCGGACACTTCGCGAAAAGCCGTCTGTATGGTTCTTTCGTAGTTCACCACGGCCATCTCGCGGCGCACCTGCGCCAGGTCCAGGCTGGCCCTGTTGCGGCCCGCGTCGAAAATCGGCAGGGAAATGCTGGGCGTGAAAGACCAGGCGCCGCTGCCGGAGCCGAACAGCCCGCCAAGCTCGGCGCTGGCGCTGCCCAGCGACCCCGTCAACGCGACACGCGGAAAGAATGCGGCGCGCGCGGCGCCGATATTCGCATTGGCGGCTTTGAGCTGCTGCTCCGCGGCAATGATGTCGGGCCTGTCCACCAATAAATCGGAAGGCAGGCCGGCGCGCACTTCGCCCAGCAAGCTGTCATCGTCCATGCCCCCGCCCGCCGCGGCCAGGTCGACCTGGCCGCCGGCCAGCAGCGTCAAAGCGTGGACCTGGCGGGCGCGGGCCTGTTCGAGCTCGGCGCCCAGCGCCTGCGCCTGGGTAAGCAGAGTTTCGACCTGGACGACATCCAGGCGGGACGTCGCGCCGGCGGCATAGCGCCGCCTGAACAAGCCCAGGGTAGCGTCGCGCGCGGCGATGGCTTGCCTGGTCAGCGCGATGCGCTCGTCGAGTTCGAGCAGCACCAGGTAGTCATTGGCGACCTGGGCGATCAAGCCGGTCGTGGCGGCCCGGCGCGCCGAGTCGCTGGCCAGGAAGCTTTCCAGGGCGGCATCCTTGAGGTTGCGCACGCGCCCCCAGAAATCGATTTCCCAGCTGGTCAGGTTCAGTCCCGCCTGGTATTGGCCCGCGGTGCGCGCCTGCCCGGTAAGGCTCAGGTCTTCCGGAGTCCGGGAGCGTGTGGCGCTGGCTCCCGCATCGATCGCCGGGAACTGATCGGCCCGCCGTATGCCATACAGGGCCCGCGCTTCTTCGACCTTCAGCACGGCCGTGCGCAGGTCGCGGTTATTGTCCAGCGCCTGGGCTATCAGGGCTTGCAGACGGGTATCCAGAAAATAGTCACGCCAGACCGTATCTGCCGCGGATTTTCCAGGCGCGGCGGCGCCATCGGCGCCGGGGTATGCCGGCGCCACCGGCATGGGCGGCTGCTCATATGGCGGCGCCAGCGACATGCAGCCGCTCGATGCCAGCGCCATGAGAAAACATGACGATATCGCGCGAAATCGGCACCAAAACATATCGTTCAGCCGCATAAATATACCGATCAGTATCGTTATCATGACTTTATCACGCAGGGCAATCCATATAACTGGACACCGCAAAAACTATTGATTTAAATCAAATAAACGCAGGTGCAGCAAAAAACCGCGAGACCGCCATGGAACTGCTGTGCCATCATACCAACAGCAGCATCAGCCCGCCCTAGCGGCTTGCCTTTAAATCAAGTTGCGGCCTGTTCCCGTGCTCTATCTTCAACGATAAACACTCGGAAATTGCGAATATGATACGTCGCCATAGCACAGCACAGCCATCCGCCGAGATCACGTGGCACGCCCTTCCCGTCTACGACGTCCTGGAGCAGACCCGCTCCAGCGCCAATGGGCTGCAGGAAGGCGAGGCCCAGCGCCGCCTGGCGCTGCACGGGCTCAACCAGCTGGCGCCGGCCAAGCGCCGCGGGCCTCTGCGCCGCCTGCTGGTGCAGTTCCATAATGTATTGCTCTATGTGATGCTGGCGGCATCGGCGATCACCGCCATGCTTGGGCATTGGGTCGATACCGGCGTTCTGCTGGCGGCCGTGGTGCTCAACGCCATCATCGGCTTCATCCAGGAGGGCAAGGCGGAATCGGCGCTGGACGCCATACACACCATGCTGGCGCCGCGGGCCACGGTGGTCCGCAATGGCCGCCGCTATGAAATCGATGCCAGCTCGCTGGCGCCCGGGGACTTGGTCGCGCTCGGCTCCGGGGATCGCGTTCCCGCCGACCTGCGCCTCATCGCCGCCAAGGATTTTCACGTCGAAGAGGCGGCTCTCACAGGCGAATCGCTGCCTGTCGAGAAAGGCACCGAGCCCGTCGCGGCCGATGCCCCGCTGGGCGACCGCAACTGCATGGCCTTCATGGGAACCGTCGCGCTGACCGGCCAGGCCAGCGGGATAGTCATCGCCACCGGCGCGGACACCGAGATAGGCAGGATCAATCAATTGCTGGCGGGCATTCAAAGCGTCACGACCCCGCTGATGCGCCACATCAACCGGTTTTCGTACTGGCTGGCGCTGGTCATACTGGCGATCGCCGTGGTGATCTTCCTGTTCGGCACGCTGGTGCGCGGCGAGTCCGCCGTCGCCATGTTCACGATGGTGGTCGCGCTGGTGGCGTCCGCCATCCCCGAGGGGCTGCCCGCCATCATGACCGTGACGCTGGCCCTGGGGGTGCAGCGGATGGCCAGGCAGAAAGCCATCGTGCGCCGCCTGCCCGCGGTCGAGACGCTGGGCTCGGTCACCGTCATCTGCACCGATAAAACCGGCACCCTGACGCGCAATGAAATGACCGTGCAGCGGGTCATTTGCGCCGGGCAGGCATTCGACGTCAGCGGCGTGGGTTATGGCAGCGCGGGGGAATTCAGCAGCGGCGGGCGCATCGTCGACGCCGCCAGCCACCCCGTGCTGGCGCGAGCCATCCAGGCCGGCGTCCTGTGCAACGACGCCAGCCTGCGCCAGGAAGGCAAGCATTGGCTGCCGGGCGGCGACCCCACCGAAGTGGCGCTGCTCACGCTAGGCCATAAAGCCGGCCTGGCGCCAGAGCCTGAAAACGCCGCCATGCCGCGGCTGGACTCCATCCCTTTCGAGTCGGCCAACCGCTACATGGCGACGCTGCATCGCGATGCGCAAGGCCAGCCGTGGATCTTGCTCAAAGGCGCGCCCGAGCAGATACTCGATCTCTGCGACTGGCAATTGACCGACGCCGGCCAGGCGCCGCTGCAAGTCGATTACTGGCGGCGCATGGCGACCGACACCGCCGCGCGCGGGCTGCGTGTGCTCGCCCTGGCCTCCAAAAGCGCCGCGCCGCGCCACGCCTGCCTGGATGCCGAGGACATCCAGGCGGGCTTCACGCTGCTCGCCCTGGTCGGCATCGTGGACCTGCCGCGCGAAGAAGCGGTCCGGTCCGTGCATGCCTGCCATCAGGCCGGGATACGCGTCAAGATGATTACCGGCGACCACGCCGACACGGCGCGCGCGATAGGCGCGCAGCTGGACATAGGCGTGGGCAAGCCGGCCATCACCGGCGCGGAAATCGCCATCATGGACGACGCCGCGCTGAGCCGGGTGGTCTGCGACATCGATGTCTTCGCCCGGGCCAGCCCGGAGCACAAGCTGCGCCTGGTCCGGGCCCTGCAGGCGGACGGGCAGGTCGTGGCGATGACCGGCGACGGCGTCAATGACGCTCCGGCCCTCAAGCGCGCCGATGTGGGCATCTCCATGGGCCTGAAAGGCACCGAAGCGGCCAAGCAGGCCTCCGACATGGTCCTGGCCGACGACAATTTCGCCACCATAGCGATTGCGGTGCGCGAAGGCCGGGCGGTCTACGACAACATCAAGAAATTCATCCTCTTCATGCTGCCGACCAACGGCGGCGAAGCGCTGATCGTCATCGCCGCGCTTTTTTCGGGCCTGGCCCTGCCTCTGACGCCCGCGCAGGTGCTGTGGATCAATATGGTCACCGCCGGCACGCTGGGCGTGGCCCTGGCGTTCGAGCCGCCCGAGCGCGGCATCATGAAGCGCCAGCCACGCCCGGCCCAGGCCCCCTTGCTGTCGGCTTTCTTTGTATGGCGCATCGTATTCGTCTCGGTACTGATGATGGCCGGCGGGCTGGGCCTTTTCCTTTGGGAAGTGGGCAACGGCGCCAGCCCGGCCAGCGCGCGCACCATTGTCGTCAATGCGGTGGTCGTCAGCGAAATGTTCTACCTGCTCTGCAGCCGCTATATCACGGCCTCGGTCCTGAACCGCGAGGGCCTGACAGGCAATCCCTACGTGCTTTGGGCGATAGCCGGCTGCGCGGCTTTGCAACTGATATATACCCATGCGCCTTTCATGCAGGCCATTTTCGGCTCGTCCGATCTGACGCCCGCGGAATGGCTCAAGGTCCTGGGCGCGGGGCTGGCTGTGTTCCTGTGTTCAGAACTGGAAAAACTGCTGTTGAGGCTGCAGCGGCACCGCCGCGGCGCGATTCACTCCGGAGCCCGACCATGAATATCCATTCCCTCTTCCCTGCCAACGCCACCGAACAGATGGATCAGCGGCTGCACGCCACGGTGGCGCGCGCGACTTCCTCGGTGTCGCCCACGCTGGTGCTGCTCAGCTACATCGACTGGGCCACCCACCTCGCGGCGGCGCCCGGCAAGCGCCTGGACCTCCTGCAATTGGCGATAGGCCAGAGCCTGTTGCTGTCCCAATACCTGGAGGGCAGCGCCATGGCGCGCCTGGCGCACATGCCGGGCCAGGAGCCCGCGCCCAATCCCGTCAAGCCGCCCGAATCCGACTGGCGCTTCAACGCGCCGGAATGGCAGGCCTGGCCTTACAACCTGCTGCACCAGTCCTACCTGCTGTCCGAGCAGTGGTGGAACGCCGCCACCAGCGACATATACGGCGTATCGCCCCACCATGCGAAGGTGGTGGGCTTCGCCGCCCAGGAACTGCTCAAGCTGTTTTCGCCGCGCAACTTCCTGGCCACGAATCCGCAGGCGCTCCATCGCACGGTCAAGGAAGGCGGCGCCAACCTTTTGCGCGGAGGCCTCTATGCCCTGGACGACATGATGCGCCAGGCCAGGGGCGCCCCGAAATTCGGCGCGGAAAATTTTGCGGTGGGGCGCAATCTCGCCGTGACCCCGGGCCAGGTCATCCTGAAAAACGACTTGATGGAACTGATCCAGTACACGCCCACGACGGCGCAAGTGCATCCCGAGCCGGTGCTGATCATCCCCGCCTGGATCATGAAGTACTACATCCTGGACCTTTCGCCGCACAATTCGCTGATCAAATACCTGGTCGGCAAGGGCCATACGGTATTCTGCATTTCCTGGAAGAATCCGGGCGTCGCCGAGCGCGATCTGGGCATGGACGACTACCTGTCTCGCGGTTTCCACGCAGCCCTGGCCGCGGTCAACGCCGTCGTGCCGGAGCGCAAGGTTCACGCGCTGGGCTATTGCCTGGGAGGCACCCTGCTGAGCATCGCCGCCGCCGCCATGGCGCGCGACGATGACGACAGGCTGGCCTCGATCTCGATGCTGGCGGCGCAGACCGACTTCAGCGAGCCCGGCGACTTGTCCCTGTTCATAGACCATAGCCAGGTGGCGCTGCTGGAAGCCCAGATGTCGGATACCGGCTACCTGACCACCGAGCAGATGGCCGGCGCATTCCAGCTATTGCGTTCGGACTACTTGCTGTGGTCGCACCTGATCGAGACCTATATGATGGGCGAACGCCAGCCCATGAGCGACCTGATGGCCTGGAATGCCGACGCCACCCGCATGCCCGCGCGCATGCATTCGCAATACCTGCGCCGCCTCTTCCTGGACAACGACCTGGCGGACGGGCGCTATCCCGTGGGCGGCAAACCCGTGGCGCTGACCGATATCCGGCTGCCTATTTTCTGCCTGGGCACAGTCACCGACCATGTCGCCCCCTGGCGCTCGGTGTACAAGATACACCTGCTGACGGCGGCGGAAATCACTTTCGTCCTGACCAACGGCGGGCATAACGCCGGCGTGGTCAACGAGCCGGGCCACCGCCATCGCAAGTTCCAGAGCCTGACCCGCCGCGCCTGCGACAGCTACCTGGGGCCCGACGAATGGCTGGAAATGGCGCCCGAACAAGCGGGCTCCTGGTGGCCAAGCTGGATAGCCTGGCTCAAGGCGCGCTCGTCGGCGCCCGCGGCGCCGCCCCCCATGGGCGCGCCCAAACAGGGTTATGCCGCAATCGGCCCGGCGCCCGGCCGCTATGTACTGGAAAAATAACAGGAGCATCATCATGTCTATCGCTCGTACTGCGCTCATCACCGGCGGCCTAGGCTGCCTCGGAACCGCCATCGCCCAAGCCCTGCACGACGCGGGCCATGCGGTATTGCTCACGCACTCTCCCGGCCGCCAGGACGTCAAGGCGTGGCTGGACGGCCATGCCCAGGCCGGATACCGCTACGCCGCCTATCCGGTGGACGTCGCCGACTACGATTCCTGCGCGGCGTGCGCCGACCGCATCCACGGCGACGGGCACCAGGTCGATATCCTGATCAACAATGCGGGCATCACCCGCGACTCGACGTTGCGCAAGCTGTCCCGGGTCGATTGGGACATCGTCATGCGCACCAACCTGGATTCGATGTTCAACATGACCAAGCCCTTCTGCGAGGGCATGGTCGAACGCGGCTGGGGCCGCATCGTGAATATTTCATCGGTCAATGGCAGCAAGGGTGCTTTCGGCCAGAGCAATTATTCGGCGGCGAAATCGGGCATTTATGGCTTCACAAAATCGCTGGCGCTGGAAGTGGCGCGCAAGGGCGTGACGGTAAACGCGGTTTCGCCGGGCTATCTGGATAGCGCCATGGTGGCCAAAGTGCCCAAGGACGTGCTGGAGTCCCAGATCATTTCGCAGATTCCCGTGGGACGCCTCGGGCAGCCATCCGAGATCGCCGCGCTGGTGGCGTTCGTCTGCAGCGAGCCGGCGGCTTTCATGACCGGGGCGAACCTCGCCATGAACGGCGGCCAGCATATGTACTGAGGCGCCTGGGCCCGAGTCCAACGGGCGTCCGGGCGCTTGGCGCTACCAACTGCGCACCCGGCCGGTATCGATATGCACGAACTGGTCGTGGGGATAGAATCCTACGCCTCCGGCCTGCAGGGACAAGGCCGCGTCGCGCAGTTCCGCCAGCGGCACGCCCGGCAGGCGCACGTCGATCGCCTTGCCGTCCATGTGCAGGCTGTGCTTGGCCACCCCTCCGCCGCGCGTGGCGCGCAGCCGGTTGTTGGTCGTCGGGCAGCGGTAGCCGGAAATCACCTGGTAGGCGCCCTGCGTGCTCAAGGCCAGCGTTATGCGATGCAGGATATCGAACAGATGCGGGTCTATCCTGCCCACATCGCCGGTGTAGTGGTCGCGCAAAAAGCGGTTCAGGCGGCCCAGCGCCTGCGGCACATAGTTGTTTCCGCTGGCATAGACCAGGGAGACTTTTTCATGGGTATGCGTATGGTCCAGCGTCAGGCTGCGCGGCTCCAGCCCGGCGAAGGCACGCGAGGCGAACGGCAGGCTGGCGCCGGCAACGGCAATATTGGCGGAATGACGCAGAAACAGGCGGCGGGAAGGCGTGAATGAATGGCTCATGATGAGATAGGATAGTCAGCCATGGCTTGCCCAATGCCGCCGTTCTGGCCAACAGAGACAGCGGCGGCGGCCCGTGCGCGCTGGCGCAGCGCTTTGTCGAGCCAGGCATCGTGGTCGTAGAGGTCTGGAAAAAAATAAACCTTACCACTTTTGACGACCACGGTGTTGTAAGCAATCAATACGGGGACCGGCTTGTCCAGGCGTATGGTTTTCGACTTGCCGCTGGCCATGGCTGCGCGTATCCGCTCTTCGGTCCATTGCGGTTCGTCGTAAAGAACGAATTGCGCCAGCGCCACGGGGCTTTCAACCCGTATGCAGCCGTGGCTGAAGTCGCGCCGGTAGCGGTCGAAAAGCTGCGGCGCGGGCGTATGGTGCAAATAGATGTTCATGTCATTGGGGAAAATGAACTTGATATCGCCCAGGGCGTTGCGCCGGCCTGGACGCTGGCGTATGCGCAACTGTCCGCGCTGCGCCGCATCCAGGTTTTCGCCGGACAGGCCGGGCAGCACCTGTCCCTGCGGCGTGACGAACTCGAAGCCCTGCTGCTCGAAATAGCCGGGATCGCGGCGCAGCCGCGGTATGATTTCGCCGCGCGCAATGGAAGACGGCACGTTCCAGTAGGGGCTGAACTCGATAAAGCGCATGTCTTCCTGGAATATGGGCGTGCGGGTATTGAGCGCGCGGCCGACGATGATCCTCATCTCCACCTTCACATCCGGCTGGCCATCGCGCACTTCATAGGCTCGCAGCACGAACTCGGGAATATTCACCACTATCATGCGCGGCGCCTGGGTCAGCGGCGTCCAGCGCAAGCGCTCGAGAGTCAGTTCTATCTGTCTGAGGCGCTGGGCGGGGGCGATCTCCAGCTGCTTGAATGTGGCGGCGCCCAGCACGCCATCGGGCAGCAGCCCATGGCGCTCCTGAAATGCCCTGACGCCATCTATGACGGCGCCTTCATAATATTGCGTCGCCGGCGACGACGGCTGTGGCTGTGGCTGTGGCTGTGGCTGTGGCTGTGGCTGTGGCGGCAGGTCGCCCAGCGCGACCAGCCTGCGCGTCAGGAGATCCATGCCGGCGTAGGCTTGCCCGGCCTCGAGTTTTTTCCCGGGCAGCGGGGCCAGCGGCATTTGCCAGGCTGGATGCCCCAGCAGCCCGCGGTATCGGGCCAGCGCCGCGCGCAGGCTGTCGTACTGGGCCAGGCGCGGCGCCGCCAGGCGCACGGCCTCGGGCAGCCTGTCATGGGCCACGGCATCGTCCAGGTAGGCTGGCGCATTGAAATAATCGAGCTGCGGGAGCTTGAAGTAGCGGTGAATCTGGCTTGCATCCAGCCTGCCGCTATGCAGATCGGCCAAGTAGCGCTGCATGGATGCCGTGAGCGCCATGTCGAGCTGCGCCAGCGCGCCGGCGGGCAGGACTGCCCCGGCCGCCGCGAGGCTCAGTTGTTCCTGCAGGCGCGCGGCATCGTAATCCTGCGGCGACAGGCCTTCGGTGGCGGCATTGCCCAATACCTCTATGGCCTGGGCGGCCTGCGGAGTCGGCCTGCCGTCGCTGAACCACAGCAAGGCCTGCTGCGCCGAGGCGCTGGCGGCATACCCCGCCACCAGCAGCGCCAGCAACAAAGGGCGGATCCAGCCGCGGATCCTGACTATACGGCTTGGTGGTGCCATGCGGTTCATCCTTGGGGTGAACGGCGAACTTTCCCGCCCTACTGCTCTTCGTTGCTGGTGGCCATTTCGCCCGCCACCGGACGCATGCCGCGCGTAAGGCTCAGGCGTTCGAGGTAGGCGGCATCGATATCGCCGGTCACGTAGCGCCCGTTGAAACACGATGATTCGAAGTCCCGCATGGCAGGGTTCAGGTCGCGGATGGATCGTTCCAGGTCCGCCAGTTCCTGGTAGACCAGGCCGTCGGCGCCGATTTCGCGCGCGATCTGCTCGGTATCGCGGCCGGTGGCGATCAGCTCGGTCTGGGTCGGCATGTCTATGCCATAGACATTGGGAAAGCGCACCGCCGGCGCGGCCGAGGCAAAATAGACCTTGTTGGCGCCCGCCGCGCGGGCCATGTCGACGATTTCCCGGCTGGTGGTGCCGCGCACGATGGAATCATCCACCAGCAATACATTCTTGCCGCGGAATTCCATGTCGATGGCGCTGAGCTTCTGGCGCACCGACTTCTTGCGCACGGCCTGGCCCGGCATGATGAAAGTCCGGCCGACATAGCGGTTCTTGATGAAGCCTTCGCGATAGCTCAGGTCCAGCCTCGCGGCCAACTGCATGGCCGACGGCCGGGATGAGTCCGGGATGGGCATGACGACATCGATCTCGCCCAGGCGCAGGGACTTGGCGACATTGTCGCCGAGGTTCACACCCATGTTCAGGCGCGCGTCATAGATGGATACGCCGTTCATGAGGGAATCGGGCCGCGCGAAGTACACGTATTCGAAGACACAGGGCGTCAGAGCCGGATTCTCGGCGCACTGGCGGCTGACCATGTTGCCGTCCAGATCGATGAAAACCGCCTCGCCCGGCTCGATGTCGCGCACCAGCGTAAAGCCGCAGCCGGTCAGGGCGACCGACTCGGAAGCCACCATCCATTCCGTGCCGCTGTCGGTTTCGACCGAGCCCAGGCACAAGGGGCGTATGCCGAAGGGGTCGCGAAACGCCACCATGCCGTAGTTGGCGATCTGCGCGATGACGGCATAGGCGCCCTTGGCGCGCCTGTGCACGGACGTCACGGCGGTGAAAATGGCATTCTCATCGAGCGAGCCGCCATTGGCCGCCAATTGCAGTTCGTGGGCGAAGACATTGAGCAGCACTTCGGAATCCGAATTGGTATTGATATGGCGCCGATCCACGCGGAACAGCGCTTCGCGCAGCTCGCGCCAATTGGTCAGATTGCCGTTGTGAACGAAGGTGATGCCGAAGGGAGCGTTCACATAGAAAGGCTGCGCCTCGTCCACGCTGTCGCTGGAGCCGGCGGTCGGATAGCGCACCTGCCCCAGCCCGCTATTGCCGGGCAGCGAGCGCATATTGCGAGTGCGGAAGACGTCGCGCACCAGGCCATGCGCCTTGTACATATTGAAAAACTGCTCGTGCGACGTGGCAATGCCCGCGGCATCCTGGCCGCGATGCTGCAGCAACAGCAGGCTGTCGTAAATCAATTGATTTACGGGGCCGGATCCTGCGACCCCAACTATTCCACACATGTTTATATTCCTGTGAATATGATCAATACGGTAACCAAGAAGACAAGGAAGGCGGCAGCAATAGCTTGATCTGCTGTATGCCTTGTATCGTCGCGCGGGACAATTTGGCGTCCTGCCACCATGGCTCCTTGGGCAGATCGGTATAGCCGGCCAGGGCGACCAGCGCCAGCACCACCAGTGTGCCGCGCAACAAGCCGAACAGGGCGCCAAGGCCATGGTCGGCCGGCGTCAGGCCGGTCTTCGCTATCAGGGTGGCCAGGGTGATGTTGAGCAGCCCCACCAGCAACAGCACGATTATGAATACAGCCCCGTAGGCCAGCGCGGTGCGCAGCAGCGAGTTATCGATATAAGGGGCCAGCCAGATGGAAACGGTGGGCCCCCACCAGATACCCGCCAGAAAGGCGACGACATAGGCAATAAGGGAAAGGACTTCCTTGACCAGGCCGCGCAGCAGCCCGAGCAGTGCCGACACTCCAAGGATAGCCAGCACGATATAGTCGAAGCTTGTCACTTAGTCGAGATGAATCCGTTGTCGTAACCGAGCGCGCGCAGGCGGGCTTGCGCAGCCTGCGCGGCGTCGCGCGTGGGGAATGGCCCGACGCGCAAGCGGTAGGTGGTTTTCCCGCCGGAGACTGCATTTTCCACGTAGGCGTTGGTGACGCCGGACGACACCAGCCGGTCGCGGCGGGTCTGGGCGTCCTTGTCGTTGGTGTAGGCTGCGATCTGCAAGATGAAATTGCCCTTGGCGGCGGGCGCCGGGGCTTTTTTGCCCGGACTGCGGCCCTCGAGCAAGGCGATCGCCACCGAGCCGTCGTCGGTACGGTCGGCCGCCGGCTTGGGCTCGTGCTTGGCGGCGGGTTTTTCGGCGGCTTTGGGCTTGGGTTCTGCGACGGGCTCGGGCTCGGGCGCCGGCGGCGGGGCGCCGGTGTCGGGCGGCAGCGGCGCATCGGCGGCCGGGTCCGGCGCGGCGGCATCGGCGCCGGCTTCAGGCGCCGGGGCAACGCCGCCCGGGGCTGTGGCATCGGGTTCCGCGGGCGCCTGGGCAATATTGGCGTCGGGCGCCGGCGGCGGGACTATGGCAGGCACCACCACCGGCGTGCTGACCTGGTCCGGCGGCACGGACGAGTCGAACAGCATGGGCACAATGATGACGGCGGCCAGCACGAGCGCCAGCGCGCCTATCAGGCGGCGCCGGGCGCGGCCGCGCAGATCGCTGGCTTGCGATTCGCTGGACGCGGAGCGACGCCCGGATCCAGCGGCAGACTCGTTACGAGAGAACAATCCCATTGAGCAAAAACCTATTTTGGTGAACCAGCCCGGCCGCCAGGCCGGTTTGAACTATACGACCTTGCGTCCTAACTCGTTGAGTACCGGGCCAACTGTCGAAAAAGAGCCGAACACGAGGATTCTATCATTCTCGCCGGCTTGTTTTCGAGCTTCTGTAAAGGCCTGTACCGGATTAACAAAGCTTGTAACGGTTACGGCGTCGTCGGCCGCCGGGGAAACGATGGCGGGCCGCACGCCCGGTTTGCGGGCAAGCGCCGCGTCCCCGCCGGCCGCCACGCGGCTGACTTCGCGGCTGCGGTTCTCGAAAGTGGTTTTCCCTGTGGCGGACTTTACCACTTGGCGCACTATCCCGGCGAGTTCCTCGCCCGACAGCCCGCGCGCGCCTTCGGTGCCGGCGCAGTACCAGTGGTCGACCCGGGTGGCCAGCTTGGCGACTACCCCGGCCACGTCCTTGTCGTTCAACATGCCTATGACGGCATGGGTGTAGGGGAAATAGGCCATGCCGTCGAGGTTTTGCCCCAGGGCCGCGGCGGCGTGGGGGTTATGCGCGACATCCAGGACTATGGTCGGGCTGCCGGGAAGGATCTGCAGGCGGCCCGGCAAGGATACCTGCGCCAATCCGATGCGCACGGCCTGCTGGGGCACGGCCAACTGCGGGCGCAAGGCCTCGAGCGCCGCCAGGGCGGCGGTGGCGTTGAGCAGCTGGTTGGCGCCGCGCAAGGCCGGGTAGGCAAGGCCGCTGCGGCGCTGCGAGCGGCCGCCATAAGCCCATTGCAGGCGATCGCCGGAGTAGTTGAAGTCTTTGCCGAACAGCCACAGGTCCGCGCCGATTTCGGCGGCGTAGTCGATCAGGGTTTGGGGGGGAATCGGGTCGGCGCAGATGGCGGGCCGACCCGGCCGGAAGATATGCGCTTTTTCCCGGCCGATTTTTTCGCGGGTGTCGCCGAGGTAGTCGGTATGGTCGATGTCTATGCTGGTGATGACGGCGCAGTCGGCATCGACCATGTTGACGGCGTCGAGGCGCCCGCCCAGGCCGATTTCGAGCACGGCGACGTCGAGTTTTTGCTTTTCGAACAGCATCAGCGCGGCCAGCGTGGTGTATTCGAAGTAGCTCAGGGTGATGTCGCCCCGGGTGGCTTCGATTTGCTGGAACTGTTCGATGATTTGCTGGTCGCTGGCAAGCTCGCCGTTGACGCGGATGCGCTCGTTGAAGTCGACGAGGTGGGGCGATGTGTACAAGCCTACTTTATATCCCGATGCGAGCAGGATGGCTTCGAGCATGGCGCAGGTGGAGCCTTTGCCGTTGGTGCCGCCGACGGTTATTTTGACGAAGGGGTATTTCAGGTCCAGCTTGGCGGCAACGGCCCGGATGCGGTCGAGGCCCAGATCTATGGAGACGCGGTGCAGGGTTTCCAGATAATCCAGCCAATCCTGCAATGTGGCAGTATTGCCGGGTACGAGACGAGACATGATGAACGCTTATAGAAGTGCTGACGGCAGGCGCTAATAGTAGCATTTTGTACGGGGCGATCCTTGGGAAGGCTGCGGCCGCGCAGGGGTATTCGGCGCGGGTTCTGGCGGCGATGGTTCTTCTTTGCACGCCGCTATGCTGATGTCAAATCTTTCTTAACACGCCGCTGTCGCGCATCGGTGATTATTTTTAACACGTTGCTTGGCTGTTGGGGGGTGTTCTTAACACGCCGCTTGGCTGTTGGGGGGTGTTCTTAACACGCCGCTGCCGCGGTGGGGGAAGGTAGCGGTCCGCGTTGCCTGGTCCGCCGCCCAGCGCGGCGGACCCCGCCTCGCCTCGCTCGTCCGCGCCTGCGCGCTGCCTTCGCGTCCGGCTTGCTCGGCCCCGGACGGACCGCTACCTTCCCCCACCGCGCCAACGACTGCATCCCAGGTTTTGTACCTCTGCTGGGACGGGCTGGGTGCTTGGCATTCTTGCTGCGGTTCTGGCTGGCAAGAAAGAGGTCTGGCGCTCGCCCGGCGCGGGCCGCCAGCCGGCCCGCTTGGGCATAGGGGCTGGTCCGGCCACGGACGGTGACCAGCCTGCGGTGTCGTATTTCGTATTGCGTCAAGCCTATGCATTCACGGTTCGTATATTGATGGCTCGTACAGGATGATTCCATGCCAATCGAATTCGTCAATCAAATCTGTCAATCAAATCCGTCGATCTGATTTCGTTGATCTGATTTCGTTGATCTGATTTCGTTGATCTGATTTCGTTGATCTGATTTCGTTGACTCTGATTTCGTTGACTCTGATTTCGTTGATCTGATTTCGTTGATCTGATTTCGTCGATCTGATTTCGTTGAAGGACGCGATTCCTTGAGTCAACGAGTCATCCATAGATGGCTTCCATAAGACAATTCCCTATCGAAGGAATTTCGTAAATCAGAGCTCGTTGACGGCTCGCGATTCGTCGGTCGCACTAGCTAATTCTCATAGGTCGCGTTAGCGATAAAGCGACTTGCCTTTCCACATCAAAGCAGCAATCCAATTAACGATCCAACGATCAAATAAATATAAGCGAGCCTCAAATCCAGCATAGGCAAGCCTCAAATCCAGCATAGGCAAGCCTCAAATCCAGCAGCCTCTCAACCCACCAGCCCGTATGCCAAAAAGGCGATCCGGCGGGGATCGACTTTTTGGCGGCCCTGCAAAGTCTTCGGCCAGCAACCGCCACCACAGAAAAATGCCAAGCACCCTACCCATCCCAGCGGCCTGACAAACCAACGCTACGCAGTGGGTCGGGTCCTGGGGGCCTTGTGGCGCGACGTCCGGGGCCGAGCCAGCCGGTAGCGAAGGTAGCCCCGGACGGGGCGGACGAGCTAGGCGGGGCGGTGTCCAGCGCGCAGGCGCTGGACCGGCAACGCGTCGCAGAACAAGGCCACCAGGAACCGGCACACGTCTTAAGAACAAACCACACGCCTTAAAAACGAACCACAC
>NZ_FQXE01000004.1 GCF_900129885.1 Pollutimonas bauzanensis
ATCTCGCGTAGCAACACCACGCCTGGGATCCAGTGTGGCCGTGCCGCTTCGATACGTTCTAGCAAATAGCCCTTATACGGATCCAGCTTGGTCGGCCGTGCCGTTCTGGGACTGTATTGCTCGGCTGCCGTCTCTCGTAGATACCGCCTGATCGTATTGCGTGAGCACCCCAGCTCGCGCGCCATCTCTCGAATACCGGCGCCATGCCGCATTAACACCTTGATTTCCACTGCTTGCTCCTGGGTCAACATAGTCGGCGGCCAAAAAACCACCATATTCGCCCAAGTGGGTCAGTTTTACTCCGGCGCAGTGGGTCAGTATTACATCGGCGCTAACATCAACACGATCAAGGACGCCGGAAATTTGTCGCTTCTACCATTGCCGCTGGCGTGGTTCCAACAGCCGTTTCTGCTCAAGGCAGCGGAGCGCTTGACGATTTTTTCAACGCATACAATTCCGGAAAATATCACTCAACAGCAGTGCGCGCACTGCGTAGCAAGCTCGGGGAATCGTCGCCGAGTTCCCCTGAAGGGTTAGGCATTCTGATTAATGTCTTGGTCGAAGCAGGAATTATTGAACCAAAAGAGGGGGCAGTACTCAAGGTATTGGCTACTGTGATCTGGGAGTCCACAACGAAAAAGGACTTTGAAATACGACTCGATGCGCTTACAAAAGAAGTCAGAAATAGCGCTGAGAGCGTTGCACTGTCGCTGATCCTCATCGCAAGGGACAGCGCTCATACCGCCTGGGATTTCGTGAAATCTAATGACGAGAAGATCGCGCAGGTCATCGCCAAAGACTATGAAGGTGGCCTCAGTGCAGTCGCGGGTTTGCAATCCATGATTAAGGATCGGCGCATACTTGCCGGTATCGCCGTCGCAGGCGCGGTCGCCGCATCGATCGGCGCAATCTACGAGAAATGATTTTGCTTCGGGACTAGTCCGTGAACCTGATGAAATCCCGAAGCGACCGGATGCTGCTTTAAGATCATCCGCAGGGAGAAGGACTCGCATTTAGCCATACCCGTGGTATCGGATGCAACAGAAAGTCTGTCAGCGTAGTCTCATGCGAGGCTAAGAAGCACGCTTTACCTCATGACTAACTTTCCAAAGAAAATAGTGCCTGAATTCCTTCAATTGACTTTGCTCTTTGAGTTCGTCGATCTTGTCTACGACCATCTTGACTCCGCTGGCCGCGAGGCCCGATACGAGAAAAAGCTCTGGCGCCCCAAAATAGGCCGCTGCGTTCAACCCAAGCAGCCCGACAACCATCCCCTTCCTGCGCAACGAAGAAAGGGCAGAAATCCTCTTAAAGGTCCTTTCCACATCGCTCACACCCGCATCTATTAAGTTGCGTTGAACGTTACGTACTTCTGAAGCGAACTGCTCCGTATCGACTGTTGCTTTAACGATATCAAGCGAATTCAGCATTAAGCGACTAAATGACTCAAACTCGTCATGGTAGTCATTCTTCACTTGCGCCAGAGTCTCTAGGTCGAGGCCATCCAAGCATGGGAATTGCAGGGAAAATAAAACATCAAGTTGCTGTTTTGTCAGCCAGTCCACAGAGTGATGGAAGCAGGGCGAAGTATTGAAATACGCCGAAAGATCTACCTTATTGCGAATGAATTCATGCTCCATCTCAAGCGAAGGAATGAACGGCGCATACGCGAGCCGCCCAGATTCAAGAAGCTTTCTACCGGGGCCAGATATCCACTGCACGATCTCTCGTGGCGTGCCTCCGTGCATATCCATAGCGTATGCAGCATGAAGCCCGTTTTTCAAGGTCTTGGATGTAGACGTCCAATACGGGTCGGGGCCCATCAGAGTGAGCGGAGACGGTTGCAACTTCTCCAACTGTGAAATGACTTCTTCGATATAGCCCGGCTTGTAGTGAGAGGTAGGCGTTAAATATCCAGGCTCTAGTAGCACCGGGTGGCGAGGTGGCTCGGGCGATAGCCCGCGTAGGACGACGGTATCCGCTAGCAGAAAGAGTTTTTTCGACATGTGCTCAAGGGCACGAACACTCGGCGCATCAATTATGAGTTTCAATCCAGGATGTGCAGTAAGAGCAGCTGAAAGAGCTGGAGTATTCGCACGATACCAAAAATTCAATAGTGGCCCAAAGTCGTCAGGGCCTTCTTGGCTGGTGAAATCAAATAAATCGCGCTGGATTCGAGCTAGCAGCATTGCTACGTCACCTTTCGTGTTCGCCGTCCAACCGGTTACCAGAAGACAGATTGCTGCATAACCGGCGCCCGCCCTTCTTGCATCGGATACCTCTGGCCTGCAGGCCGCGCATTCTTTGCTCTATCTTTTGATTGTGCGCTGCCACTTTACGCAGCAATTAAGACTAACAATTCAGCACTTCGTATCTTACATCAACGGATCCCGAGATAAACACTTGGCTGAGACGGCCAACTGGTCCAGGCCGGCTGGAGTCAGCGATATCTAGAAAATAGTGAGTTTATCGAATAGCTATATTAGCCGTCGGTCTGCATAATAGCGCGGATGCCAGCCGCGTCGACCGCTGCTTCGTGTTTGGTCAACTTAAACCCATCTTAAAGTTGAATCGCTTGCGATTGCGGGGCCTCTCGAAGGCACAAGACTAGTTCTTGTTGGTGACAACCGTACGAAACCTAAGACGTATGGCGAAGTGATTGATGGGTGATGGCAAAATGGAAAAGAAATACCCGTCTGAAGACATCTGAGTGGCCGAATCTCCGATGTCATCGGAGAATGTCAAAAACGATCAAGTTGATGCAACGTGGACAAGCCTATTTTTTCGGTTTCAAATGGAGTTTTTCAACACTAGGGACCCATAGTCGCCCATGCTCGTCACGTCGGAATGCCGGCTCTGCAGCGAACCCAATCGTCGAGGCTTCGCTGCCGGCAAGGAATACTCATTCTCCGGTTGTTCGACTCCTTAGGAGCTTCGGACTTGGACGGAAAGTCAGCAATTTCTCAGGTCGTCCTCCATACAGCCTGTTAGTCGACAGCCCGCGACTTGGGTGGATGGACGCTATCGACCATTTTTTTAGGTTAGACTGGTACCGTCCCACGCTCCTGGTATCTGCGTCTTCAAATACATATTTCCATGACTGTGGGTGGACGTCTTTTCGCCTGCAATCCCGCGAGCGTAAATCTGGGCGAATATAAGCCAATGAACGACACTGCACTTCTTCTATGCGGCGATAGATCGGAAGGGACCGCAAAGATCGCGCTCGACCAACTTGCGAGTTCAATTCAAGGGTTCTCCGATCGGGCAGTACAGTTCTTGGCCAACGATATAACGGACGAAGCATTGAACTTCGGTCCCTTCTGCGCACGCGTTCTTCTTGAGAATGGTTGCGCAGCACTTGTGGGCCGCCTCGACTCGTTCCGTATGCTCTACTTGAGCGAATTCCAAGCTCAGCCGGAATATGAGCCAGGAAAGCGAGCAAAGTCAGCTTTCGCGTGGTCTGGAGATGTTATACCTGATGAGAAGTCTCACCAAGCATTATGGAGCGTCGACCATGATCTGCCTAGGATTAGTCGTGCACTGTTCTCAAAACATTTTGATCACTTCTTTTGGAAACCTGCATTGAATCGAATGCTCGACTATGTTTCTACCCTTGAACAGGATCCGTTGCTGGCTGATGTGGTCAACATTGACCCAGATCGTTTCATTAATGAGGCCCGAGGTCGAAGCGCGCAACTCTATTCGACTTTGTCTAAGGGCGTCCATTGGGAATTCTTCACAAGTGCATTGCTGTTTGATGAGGCGACTATCAAGAGCGCGATCCGAGACACTTTCCTGCTCGTGGCAAATCTCGGCTTGACATCTCATTTCGTGCACACCGCCTACGCCTCCCTCGATCCTGTTAAGGCAGTTAGTTGCTACAAGGCTATTAGAAGGCTCGTACCGTGAATACCACCGACACTACTGATTTGGACTCTGGACTCATACTTGCTGCTGAAGAATGCCCGCCAAACCAATTTGGCAAGTACCACAGTTTCTCATCGTACGACGCAGTAATCATCCGAAAATTGAGCGCTCATGGGCCTGTTCTTGTGCGTGGAGGACGGGGTAGCGGGAAGAGTGCTCTGCTGATCGAAGCCTTTCGTCGCATGAGAGCGTCTACGAGTGTATTTCCCGTTTACGTCAGCCTGCGCTACCTTCCGTTGCTACAATCCGATGGTCAAGAGTACATTGGTCACTTCTGCGTCCTTCTCTCGCAAGCTATTCAGCAGGAGCTTAAAGAACGCCGTCTCGAACAAGAGTTCACCGTATCGACTGACCAAGTCTCGCTTCAGTTCGGACTGACCGCTTTGGCTCAGGCCCTGAATATGAGAATCGTGCTGTTGTTCGATGACGCAGCGCACATTGGTCGCGAGAAACCACTGGAGGTCTTCTTTGACTTGTTCCGTACTTTGTCGAGCAGCCTGACCTCCTGCAAAGCCTCGATTTATCCCGGCGTGACAAAGTTCGGCGTTCGGTTTGACGTATTTAATGACTCGACGGTGATCGATATTGGTCGGTCTGACATCACCTCAGCACCCGAATTTTTTCCAGAAGTCGTGAAGGCTCGGTACCCTCGACTGGCGGAGCGCTCTGCGTTTTCTGACCGACTAGCCCCCGCACAATTTGCCAACCTTCTGGGCCGCGCTGTGGTCGGCAACCTTCGTGGATTCATCTTGGCCTGCAATCGATTCGACAGCAAGGATAAGATCGGTATTCCTGAGGTCACACAGTGCTTACTCGATATGGCGTCCGACTATTTTTGGCCTCTAATGGAAGAGGTGGCGCCTAAGCTTGGCATCTACGAAGTCCTCATCGATCCGGCGAGAGAAGTCGTTGAGACAATTGTAGATAACACGACTAAGCCGGTCAAAAGCGGCAGCAGAAGCATTGCTCAAGACAGAGTCCTAATTCATCGCCAGATAGTCAGCCAGTACCTCAAGGTTTTCGAGATTCTCGAGTACCTTGGCTTCGTCGCGAAACGTGAAGCTTCGCGCGCGCTCAAATCTGGCGGTAGGGGCCCGATCTTTGCGATCAATCTATGCAGCCTTCTTGAAGCAACGCCAACTAGGCGCTTGACCTTCGAAATGATTGAAGAGTGGCTGCAGGGAAGTTCCGAAGCTGCTGAGCTACACGTCTCTGGAACAGCCTTTCAGGCGATCAAATTACCTCAGCTACCAGAGGAGCACGGTCTGGCGATCTTCAACAAGGGGATCGATGTGCTCGGCAGATCTGCAGCTTACCCCTATGGGCTTACGGCTGCCGTCATCCAACGCCTCGATGCTGCCGGCATGAAAACCGTGGGGCAACTTGCCAACGCCACTGATGCAGATCTTGACAAGATCGACTACATCGGAGAGGCGAAAATCAAAGTAATTCGCGACGTTGTCTACCAGGCCATTTGGATGTAGAGCCACGCTATATAACATCAACCTATCACATACCCCAATCAGGGCAGCAACCTAAAGCCCTAACGCGCCTCCACCGTTCCGGATAACAGTCCAAGAGACCCTAACACCCGAAGTCGAATTAAGCTCTCAAGCGAATCTGCTGTAAGCGCGCGGGGTACACAGGTTGACACGCACGCCGCGAGCGTGCGCCGTCATTTGTCAGGTATGGGGTTGCCAGTTATGCGGCAGCAATTCGTCGATCTGGCTGGCCTTGTGGGTTGGCAGACGCGTGAGCACATCTTTCAGATAGGCATACGGATCGTGGCCGTTTTACTTGGCCGACTGGATCAGGCTCATGACGGCGGCCGCCCGTTTTCCGGCGCGCAAGGAACCCGCGAACATCCAGTTCGATTTTCCTATGGCGATCGGCCTGATTTGCGTAAGCACCCGCCCAGTACCGTGTTGTCGGTTTAGGCAGCACGGCTGAGATGCCCGCATCTTCGCACGCCTTGATCTGTGGCCCGCTGTAGTAACCACGATCCGCAATGGCCCGTAGCTTCTTCGTGCCCATGGCCTCACAAGCCGCTGTGGCCATCGGACAGAGCTGTGCTCTGTCGCTGCCAGCGTTGGTTACGTCATGCGCCACGATGAGGTGATGCTTGGCATCTACTGCCACCTGTACGTTGTACCCCACCATGCCCGACCCCTTGCTACTGGTAGCCATGGATCGCGCATTAGGATCGGTCAAAGAGATCTGCCCGCTTGGATCATTTTTAAGCGGCTCCTTGACGTCATCGAGCACACGCATCTGTTGACGCAGTTGAGCGATCTTGTCCTGCAGCCTGGCCGTTTTAGCCTCTAGTTCGGCTGGTTGAATGCGGTCGGCCGTCTCCAGTGCATTGAGATAGCGCTCAATGCTTTGCTCGATCTGCCGCTGACGCTTGTCAACCTTGCCCAGGGTGAAGTTGCAATCACGTGTGTTCACTGCTTTGAACTTGCTGCCGTCGATCGCAACCAGTGCCTGGCTAAACAACTTAAGTTCCCGACACAACACCACGAATTGACGGCATGCATTGCGTATGCCAACGCCATTATCTCGGCGGAAATCGGCAATTGTCTTGAAGTCAGGGAACAAACGCCCCGTCAACCACATCAACTCGACGTTGCGCTGGCATTCGCGCTCCAGTCGTCGACTCGACTGGATGCGATTGAGATAACCGTAGATGTATATTTTCAGGAGAACGCGCGGATGGTAGGAAGGACGACCTGTGGCAGCTGGCGTTGCGCCGTGAAAGCCCATCGATGCTAAGTCCAACTCGTCAACGAAGGCTTCTACCACTCGTATCGGGTTATCTTCACCGATGAAGTCATCCAAGCACTCTGGCAGTAGCGTGATCTGCTGTCTGTCTTGGCCAATGATATATCTAGACATATTGAATCCCCATTCAACATGCCTATGAACTCTATCGGAAACTGATTGCCCTGAAAATGAGGGTTTTCACACACCCTCGACCCATTTCGGACAGTCGAGGTCTATGCAAATGGATGTTAAAAGCTTGCGTTTATAGGCGACAGGGGGCCATCCGGCGGAACGACCAGCTAGTCATCATTTTTGATATCAAGGCTACCTTCGACTTGGTCTGGCATTTAAACTGTGCGCCATTAGATTTCGACAGTCTTCGGCTTTCTTCCGGGATATCTTGGCTTTTTAGGCTTGACGACTCGGTGATGAGTAGGGAGGCCTTCGTCCTCATCCATAGGATTAGCTGGGAGCGGCGACTTTATCGCCAAGACAACCCCCTTCTTGCCCGCCAGCATATCCCTCAAATATGGAGCAAGAACATCGGTCTGCAATGCAGACGTGCCAGCCCATCCACGAGCGACCATATCAATGAAGTGCGTTGGCGTAAAGTATCGCTTACCAAACGTCTCTGCATGCACGACAGTGCCGCCTCTCACCCCCTGTCGGGTAACAGCCTTGAGTAGGCGCTTCCAATAGCCAACTGGAACATAAATGCCCGGCACATGACTGCCGGTCTCGTGGGACAAGAGCTTACTGCAAAACTTAAGGAAAAATGGATCACTACCAAATCGATACCCATCACAACTTTCGTCGGTGGCTACTCCTGCAAGTGTCGCAGCAGCCTCATGCATACGTTCAATCTCTATGGCGAGTTGATCATTGGGCCGATAGCCGTCCTCACCATCAGTACCGGCAAACATCTTATATTGCACAAAGACGACGGACTTCATAGTCTCGTTGACATAGATGAGATCAACTCCAAGCTGCATTTCGAGCGGTAGCTTATTTGCCAAAATCACAGTAAGCTTGGCCTCTCCATTTACGAAGGTCTTTGCAGGATAATGTTGTCGCTTTACAAAAACCCAATCTTCATTTGTGTTATCAAGATCCTGAAGGATTGCCAAATCTTCAATCGTTGTTACGGTCTCGTTGATATCAAAAATTGAAGTTAATTCATCTGAAGAATTCTCGTCTAGTTGCGATTTAATTTTCAATTGCTCTTTAGGTATTCCAGCAATTTCAAGTGACGTGATAACCGCATCACGCTGATAAGCCCAGTTTATTTTTGCATTATTGGGTGTTGTGTCGGAAGGCGGCGAGCTTCTATTTATCAGTCCTTCCGCAAATTTGGCAGCTTCAGGATCAACCTGAAGTAGTGCCGCCATGATGAGATCGAACGCCACAGAGGAAACATGACCTCCCGTAATTGCCTTTCTTGCACGCCACCCCTGTCTACCCTCAATTTTGCTCCTAATGCGCGCAATACTTACAGGTTTAGCGAACAGAATTAGATTCCATATCTCAAGCTTATCTTTTCCGGATTCCGCAGCGTAATAAACAACGCTGCGCGCTACATGCGTTAGGTATCCCTTTTTCGTACTGAGGAAGCACAGCATCGGCTTGCGTCGCATCGCCATAGGAATTTTCGGAATCGCCTGGCTGCAAATACTGTTTCCTGCTAAGTCTCTTTCAAGTTCTTCTAAACGATCAGCTTTAAGCGTAAGCACATATCCATGGTTAGGAATCCATGGAAATCGTGATTCAAGATATTGGTTTCCCGCTAATGCCACTACCATCCTCCGTGTTTGATCTTGTCAGGCTCAATCTCAAAATGGCAAAGTTAGCATCGGCTTTCGATCAGGCAGTCGGACGTCCGCTTTTTGCCGATAGTTGTCTATCGTGACAGGCAGAAGATACTCTAAGCAGCCACTTTCCGCAAAAGACAAACAATGACGAATAATTCACTGAATATTTCTTTGCGCGTCCGACCGGGCGATTATGCCTGGCTTCAATCTTTCATCAAGACCATAATCTTCAGCCAGATGAAAGAACAACTTTGGCGTAGATTCAAGAGATTCAAGTCTTTGACGGTATGAACCAAGCCGCCGCGCCCTGCCTGCCTCGCTTTGCCGGCCAGGCATATAAGCGACGAACGGTCACAACACGTCAAACCCGGAGTAGCGAAGCAGGCCATTGTGAATGGGCCAAAGGACGGACAGTATGCTGCCGTCTATGCCATCCGGCGCATAGGTGTCCTCCGACGTTCCGGTGGTGGCTGCGACCATGGCCACCTGGTGTCAAGCCAATGATCATGCCCCATCAAGCCGTTTTCGAAGCGACTCCGCCGATACAAAAGTTTTCACGCATCCACCCCTCAAGATCCATGACCGCGTAGCCATGTTGCATATTGAACGTCCGTTCCTTGTCCCATGCCACGCCCGCTCCTTCCGCGAACACAAGCCGGTACTTCTTGAGCGAACTCTCCGGCTCTCCGGCCAAATCGCGTTTCAATTGGGCCACGCTCCATTCGACGCGGCTGACGTTCAAGCCTAGCGTTGCATTGACTGTATCCGCCAGTTGTCGATAGGTAATGGTGTCCCCCGCGACGTACACGACCTGATCGGCAATCCGCGGCTCGGCGAACAAGATCTCCGCCGTCAGCATGCCAATGTCATTGGCCGTGGTCACCGTCACGGCGTTGTCCCAGCTACCCAGTGCATGCACCGTGTTTTGACTCAGATCCACCACGCCGAAAGATGGCTCGAATAGAAAACTGGTGAACATGCCTGTCGACACGATGACCCATTCCGTCTGATTTTGCGATCGTAGAAGGTCGCGCACATCGAGTTGCTCGTCAAACAGACTCTGCGCGCTTCCCCGGCCAATGACGTCATAATCTACGCCGAATTGCCAAGGGATATATCGCTTGACGCCTGCATCGAGCACCGCGTGGGTGATCTTGAGCTGCACGCCTGCTCCGCCGACAAATCCTGTGCATGAGATAACGGTGTCGAAGCGTCGGAAAGCAGCGGCAAGCGATGCCTCCGACTGAATGGCCAAGTCGCCAGCTACCAGTTCGATGCCAAAAGAGCGCAGTTCGGCAATGTCTTTCTGCTTATCCGCATCGCGGGAATCAATGCTCGACTGACGCAGGAAAACCGAGAGCGAAACTCCTGACACAGATGCAGTTCGACGGGCCAGGTTGCGCAGTACGGCCATGCCGAGTTCGCCGGCGCCGAGGACCAGAATGGAATTTCCTTGTGACATATGCGTGGCCTTTTCGTCAAAGTTTAAGATGAGCTCCGGAAGCGTTCGCTGGCGCGACCCGCCATCGCCGGCGCGACGCTTTGGTGTTGCTGCGAGTGCAAGTCAACTGGAAGATCTGAAGTATAGGTGCGCGGGCCGGGAGCATTGTTCGTCGCAACGGAATTTAGAACGCGGTCAGATCGAACGATTCGGCCTTGGCGGGGCGGCACAACAAATCCGCCCGATCTGGGCGAACCAGAGATCAATTAAGATGGATTTCTCTTACGCGCCGCTGCCGGATGGCAACGTGCGAACCTCATAGGTATTCCGCTCATGGACAAACTTCAAGCGATGGCAACCTTCGTGCGCATTGTTGAGGCTCAAAGCTTTAGCAAGGCGGCGGAGACCCTGTCCATGCCGCGTTCATCGGTCACGACCATGATCAAGAGGCTGGAACGTCATCTAGGCACAGCTCTGCTCCGGCGCAGCACACGCACCCTCAGCCTGACCGATGCGGGCGAGCGCTACTATGCGTCATGCCGCGCCATCTTGTCTGGCATTGCGCAGGCTGAAAACGAACTGGCGACAGACGCTACGACTCCGCGCGGGCGCGTACGAGCGGACATGCCGGGCGTGATCGGCCGGGCATTGGTACTGCCGAGGCTGCGCGAATTCGCGCAACGCTTTCCCGACATCGAGCTCGTGCTCGGCCTTAGCGACCGGCCTGCGGACCTGATTTACGACGGTATTGATTGTGTCATCCGCAGCGGCATACTGGCGGATTCAACATTGATTGCGCGTCGGCTGGGGCAGCTTCGCTGGATTACGTGTGCGTCACCGCGCTATCTGAAGGAACACGGCGAGCCTGAGACCGTGGCTGCGCTCGGCGCCCACCAGACCGTCAATTACATATCGAATGCGACAGGCAGACCGCTAGACTGGCGCTTCAACGTCGAGGGCGATAATCTCGCCATGACGATGCAAAGCCGCTTGGCCGTCAATGAAACAGATGCCTATTTGCAATGCGGCCTGGAGGGATTGGGGCTTATCCAGCTGTCGGAGTTTGTGGCCGCGCCGTATCTCCAAACGGGGCGTTTGAAAGAAATTCTGGCAAGCGCAAGATGTTCGCCAGTACCCATTTCTATTGTTTATCCGAGCGGCCGAAACTCGAGTGCGGCGACCAAAGTGTTTGTGGAATGGATCACGGCTATTTTTGAACAGAATGACCTCGGCTGGGGCGAGAAATCAGCATGATGCTGAATCCCGCCTGGATATGAGCTGCGCGCAAAGGCGCGCGAGGAGGGAATTGTCCTCACGGATATGCACTACAACGCCCGAGGCACTGTTGGGATACTAGGGTCAGCCCTCCGCCTGTTAGCCGGCATACGCGGAGCGAGGGCAATATCGACGCCTGGCCGCCCTTGCCCTGACAAATCCATCCCCCCCCGTAATTGCCGAGCTACCGCTATTGTCCGGGCACGCCTACAGTGGCGTTTCTTGCAAGCTCAGGAACGCTACAGAGATGGCTTTCGCCCCACGCAATCGCTCGGCCCGCAATGACTACGGCTCGCCCTGGAAAGAAGCCCTGGAACAGTACTTCGAGCCGGCGCTGGCTCTGCTGATGCCCGAACTGCATGCCATCATAGACTGGTCCCATCCGCCAGAATTCCTGGACAAGGAGTTCCAGGCCATTTCGCACAAGCTGCGCTGCGGGCGGCGCCAGGCGGATAAATTGGCCAGGGTCAGGACTGTGCTTGAACGACCCCCATGGCTGCTCGTGCATGCGGAGGCTCAGGGCGGCGGCGCCGGGCCTCGGGCGCTGGCAGGGCTGGCCCTGCGCATGCAGATCTATTGCCACCGGATACTGGACCGTTACCATATTGACCACGAGCCTACGCGCAAGCCTCGCCCTTCAGGGCGAGGTCAAGCGAGGCAAGACCAATGCGGCGCCGAAGGCGCCCCTGCATTGTGGCGGAGAAGCTCCGGCCGATGGGCCGGAGTCCTTCACATTGCCAAGGGTTCGCTGGGGTTTGCCAGCTTTGCGATCCTGACCAACAGCCGTGGCGGGCCGCCACAGCTAAGTCACAAGCTGGAATTCCTCGGCGCTGCGGAATCCTTGGGCAGCGCAGAATTCCAAAGCGGCGGCATGCAATTCCGCTGCCCGGTGATACACCTGGGGCAGTGGTGGCCGCGCTGGCGGGAGCTCGAAGCCAAGGCGCAGTTCAATCCTTTTGCCGTGATCGTCATGGCGCAACTGCAGGCCCATGCGCATCACCGGGACGGCGCCGGGCGGCTGGCTGCCAAGACCCGTTTAATGAAGCTGCTCTATCGCCATGAATACGGCCACGACGATATAATCAGCCTGTATCGTCTGGTCGACTGGATATTGATACTACCGCCGGCGCTGGAGCCGGCATTCGAACAAGCGCTGGAAGCAATCGAAAAGGAGCATAACGTGGCTTATGTGACAAGTATTGAGCGGCGGGCCGAAAAGCGCGGCATGGAGCTGGGCAAGCTGATGACTTTGCAACAGCAAATGGTCTTGAAATTCGGCCCCTTGCCGTCCTGGGCGAAAGCGCGGCTGGAGGCAGCCGACGAGGCGGAGCTATCCGACTGGACGGGCCGTATCCTGGTCGCCGGTTCGCTGGAAGATCTGCTGGGCGCCGCCGATCAAGGCTGAATCCGGGTGTATTCAAATCCACCCATCAAGATCCAGGACTGCGAAGCCACGTTGCATCTTGAACGTCCGGTCCTTGTTCCATGCCACGTTCGCTCCTTCCGCAAACACAAACAGGTCACCTCCAACGCTGTTAGGCACCACCAAAAATATGCTCCCCTACTTAACTACGGCTGTGGCCCTAGTAGCCCTTCTCTGTTCACTCTACAAGGAGATCTTGGCGGCCGCCAAGGCCGCCAAGATCCAACCCGTCATACGTGCGATTCGGCTTCATCACGTTGCACAGTTCGCCGTTGTTATGCTTGCGCTCTGGGCGGGAATAGACGCGGACAGCAAAGCCAAGAAAATCCGTCTTGCCCAATTGGACGCGGCTGCAGCGCAAGCAGCCTCGCAGCACAGCATTCCAATTCTGGATTACTACTTTCTCAAGCTACTTCCGGCTGCGTCCTTATTGAAAAACCATGATGAATATCAAGAAGCCCTTGACACTATGCCAACTGCTCTGCAAGAACGAAACGCCTGGGAAAGAGTGGCTACTCCTCGCCTCATCCAAGAACACGACGCAGCGCTTGAGGCATTTTCTGGCTTGCAGCGTATAGCCCGCTCAGTGCTTGCCGAGTCAACCATGTATGGTCAACGCTATCCTTTAAAGCTTGTTGAGTGGGCATCAAGAACATTGGAGATCAAAGCGCATGACCTTCCGATATTGCTCGGCACTGGTGAGGATGGAAGCGCCTACGCAGAACTCACCGGCCTTGGCATCGGTTCCTCGATCACTGCTGCCAGGGATGCAATGACGCGGCTCGAAAAGTGACGCGTATGCTTGTAAAGGGAAAAGTGAAGTACGTCCCGATGAACATCCGCGAACTCAATGCTTTCATACTGGTCGTTAGCGCCAGTGCATTGGCTCCCTATCCAGCTATTCCTAAAACTTCGGACATCAGGCCTCCATTGAGCGCCATTTATTTTGTGCTTGAGGGCTGTCGCTCCTGGCGCGAGAGCCAACGCACTCAAGATCAGTTGTTCAATATCGCAATAGTAAATCCATCTCACAGCCCTGCCGCCCGCCGTCTTCCGAGGTTGTGCCACCACCCGTCCTTGCGTTCATCCGGCCACATCGTTCTTCGTGATATTGCAAGGCACCACTATGCGGAAGGCCTTCCACCGAGACAAGCGTTACGCCGACCCGGGGCGGACAGCCGAGCAGAACGCTATATTAGCCATTAGATGGATACCACTCAACTAGCGAGAACATGCTTGGTTCTGTCTTCACAAGGCTGTTTATCGACTCAATGAGCCGTTCCGATGTCGCTGGGTTGCGAGTAGGCCGCCGATTATCTCCAATGGTATTTCCGATGAATTGTTGCCCGTCCAAAGATAAACTAAATCCAATTACGCTGTAACCTATCTCATCAGGAAGTCCAATAGCAGAGACTCGGCCATATTGTCTTCGCGCACTCAGCAATGGGAAAAGATCAATTTTTCTGACTTCCCTTTTTTCCTCTAACGCTCCGTCAGCAAGAATCCGTCCAGTAAGTTCCTTTACTCCCCAGTGGAGCTCTACGGGTAGGCTTTCGGGCACTGAAATATGGAGTAGTCCAACGAATGGAAACCCATCACGGATAAGTCCACGGACTTGTGTGCCGCCCATTTTATTTACGTTTCTTCCTGGATTCGAGATTGTGGGCCGAAGTACTTTAGCTTCGATGGCAATGCTTCGGTCAGCAAGCATCGATCCATTTCGGATTGGGACAATTAGGTAATCTATATCACCGGGCTGCCGGTCTAATGGCAAGCCAAGCCGTTCCCTATTAATGTTAATACCTACCAATATATCTTGTCCAAAAGCATGTTCAGGGTATGGAAATGCCGCATCCAAAGCAAAATGAATCGTATTGGATAAGGACTGGCGGTTGCCCGCAATCTTACGCAGAACCTCATGCTCTGAAGAAAGCCAACGGATATCCAAGCGCAGTTTATGAGGTCTCCTCTCGACCGAAGGGATATTCGTCATTCAGGCCAACCTTCCGGCAGCTCCAAGATGTCTCGTAGCTGTGCACCAGGGTGCCATTGCATCCTACCGCCCTGCGCGATAGCATGAGGCAATATCTTTAGTACTTCAGGAAGCGGGCTCGCGGCCATGGATTGAAGTAAATCGTATGGCGGCGTGATGCAACTGTGTACGGCGTGAGGTCATTGAACAGCCAAGCACCGCTAACACGCGTGGCTTGAGGTCCTGTCCTGCCTCGCCATACGCCATTTGGCGCCCGCTCAAGCCTTGGCTCCTTATCTGGCTCGTCAACTGAGAACATGAACTGCTCCTGCCCGTAAAGTGCTTGCATCTCGTCTAGCCGCGCGAGATGCAAGGAGCCGAAGTTAACAGCTACCAAGAGTGGCTTGTCCAGTTTGCCGTACTTTGAACCCTTGAACCTGACAGCGTCTCGAATTGGTGTCCATTCGCGATTTGTCTTCGGACCTGAGTCAAGGCGCTGACGATCAGTGAAGAGCATACTGTGACGGCTAACACTGAAAATCATTTTTATCATTTATGGTTTATTGGTAGACGCGTTTTTGACTTATGTAATTCCTCTTGCTGAGGCAGGCTTCAAGAAATTTTCACTTTTCCCCGACTGAAGCTTATAACGTAAACAGATCAAAAGTGAAACTTCAGCAAGCTCTCAAGCGAATCTGCTGAATGTCGGCTTCATTGAGATCAAACCATTCTCCGTTGATTCGCTTGTTAGCAAAAAGGTGGTGGTATCGCCTCTCGGCTTGATGGCAGTCGTCAAACCATGCACAGAGTGGGATGCTATAGATGATAGGAAGCTGAACGCCAAAAGCTCTCATCCTCGCTGGCACGTTTCGTATTCTTCCTACTTTGTAGCCATATGCAGATTTAAGAATGTAGACTACGCCGGCGCGAGGCCCCTTGGTGGGCTCTCCAACAACTTCGATAGGGTTGAGACGCTCGGGAGCAATGCGGCTTCGAGTTGACCACAACCTTGTAGGTCTCCTCTCAGCTGGGACATGATCACGAAGCTCCATCCCGTCAAACTGCTCTTGCCACAATTCGTGCAGGCCATAGTCAGCGATTTTTGCTTTGGCAAAGCCGAAGGCTCCCGCCTTCCAAAAGCCGCGCCCAGAAGGAGTATCTACCCAGATTTGAGCCGTGGTTGGCTTCCATTCAATGATTCTGGTAGCGCCTGTGCCACCTGTGATAATACCGAGCCATCTAAGCATGCCTGTTTTTTCTGCGTCGTCATAAGCGGCAACGGCGACTCCATGCCCCTTGGTCGGAGGTGATGCCTGTTGAACAAGGGATTGGGGAAGTATGAATTCCTTCGCGGGTTCGGGCTCAGTCGCGTCAAGTTCACATGGGACGCGCCAATATTTAGAAGGAGTCAGCATATCAGCCCTGAAAAAAAGAGGTCAAATCATGGCGCCGTAGATGCGACTGGCCTGAGTGCCTGGATGACTTTATCGCTGACGACAATCCGGTGCGCATAATCGATGCATTCATCGATGAATTGAACTTGGTGTCGTTAGGTTTCGACAACATCGTCATGCGACCAAAAATGTAAGTTGAGCCGTTTTAAAACCATTGTGCGACAGGATCCAAAATTCATCTCGAATTTTTTAAGCGACGTCTCCAGCGGTTTCCTCGTAGTCCTCAATTATCTCGTCCGACATGCGGGAAAGATGCTTGAGCTCGTTGACCTCTCGCATGGAATCAAAAGATAGATATGTGCAAATTTCTGACAAAGCTCGTCCCTCAAGCAATGAAAAGACTGGGCGCTTGATCTCCTTCATTACCTTCTCACGCCGCTCCACTGGTGCAACGATGTGAAGTTTGATGTTTAAGTTTGGCTGCATTGCTACCAAGTCGGCCATTCTCAGGAGACCGGAATAAATCGACGTAGTATGCTCAACTTCAAACGCTCTCACAATAGAGCGTCTGCGCAGCCATAGAACATCGATCTGCTCGATGGTGGCGATGGTGGTAGGGTCGTAACCGAGTGGAAGCTCATCCAACAGTTCGCCGGGCTGAGCCTGCCACACTTTCAACACTCGACTGCGATCAGATTTCGGCAGCCAAATTGTGAATCCCATTTCTGTGCCAATCCTAGCGAGAATCGCCTGGATTTGCATCGACTCCCGAATGGAATCAGGATCTTCCGTCGCTTCTTCTTCATCAGACTCCGTAGGTACGGTAACGCTGACTTCACCAGTTGCCGTTTTAACGGTATGTTCGCCTTTCCAAAGCGCCTTTACTGGCTCGAAATAAAAAAACCGCGATACTGTGCGGGCCGACCCAGCGAGCCCAAAATGTCGGGCTGCGTCCATGATCAACCGGTTGGAAACGGTTATCTTCGTTCCGATCGATGCCGAATCCCAATCAAACGGTAGCGACAGTCCTAGGAAATCAATTATCGTGCGTCGATCGTTTAATGAGATGATTGATAGATTCCCATTCGGGTCGTAGGCAGAAAGGAAGGCATTAATCGCATTCCCACTCTTACCCGTTAGGTAGTTTTTCTGATCACTGTTGAACACATACAACTCGTCGATGAGTGCGGCCTTCTGACGCACGTCTTTCTCGATCAAGAGGCTATACACCAGTTGACCCAACGCTTGGTTCGAGTGGAATTCATTTAGTAAGCGCTGCCATGCGCCCTGAGGAATCATTGCCCGCGCCACAGCCTCTGTATCCTTGCTATTTCCCTTACCGTTTCTGTCCAGAATTCGGATAACATTGTCGCAATCGGCATCCGGAATCGGTGCACTATCCGATACCAATATTTTGTTAACCCAGAACTGCTGCACGTCCTGGCTAAGCTTCATCCACCTCTGATCCATGGATTCGGCGTCGTAAGCCTCTTGAAACCAGCGAACCAGAGTTGAAAAATCGCGTAAGTTTTTCACGGACAATTTGCTCTCCTGCTTTCACCAATCCAAGCGCGCTTTATGTCGGATGGCTCTACAGCGTTTAGTTAATTTGCTGTTGCGCTACCTTGGAATTTTGACAGTGTGTAGCGACAGTTGTGCAGATACTATACCCAATTGATATCCGTTAGGGATGTATTAAGGCCTTCTGAAAAGAATGTGATGATGTCCATCACAGTTCGTTTAACGCCTAGCTTTTTTCGCCGATGCCATATGGCATCGCAACACGTATTGACTGCCAATTCCAAAGGTCCATGTCATGTCGGCACGAGTCCGCGCGGCCGACGCTTAGCTGCCCTTGCCCCGACAAATCCATCCCCCCCGTAATTGCCGATCTACCGCTATTTTCAGAGCATGCCTACAGTGCGTTTCGTGCAATCTCAGGAACGACCCAAGATGGCTTTCGCGCCACGCAATCGCTCGGCTCCCAATGCCTCCTCCCGCAACGACTACGACTCGCCCTGGAAAGACGCCCTGGAACAGTACTTCGAGCCGGCGCTGGCTCTGCTGATGCCCGAGCTGCATGCCATCATAGACTGGTCGCACCCACCCCAATTCCTGGACAAGGAGTTCCAGGCCGTTTCACACAAGCGGCGGCGCAGGGCCTCGGGCGCTGGCAGGGCTCGCCCTGCGCATGCAAATCTATTGTCAGCGGATACTGGACCGCCACCATATTGAGTTTGCCAAAGGCTCGCTGGGGTTTGCCAGCTTTGCGATCCTGACCAACAGCCGTGGCGGGCCGCCACAGCTAAGTCACAAGCTGGAATTCCTCGGCGCTGCGGAATCCTTGGGCAGCGCAGAATTCCAGAGCGGCGGCATGCAGTTCCGTTGCCCGGTGATACACCTGGGGCAGTGGTGGCCGCGCTGGCGGGAACTCGAAGCCAAGGCGCAGTCCAATCCTTTTGCCGTGATCGTCATGGCGCAACTGCAGGCCCATGCGCATCACCGGGACGGCGCCGGGCGGCTGGCTGCCAAGACCCGTTTAATGGCGCTGCTCTATCGCCATGAATATACCAAAAAACGTCTGGTCGACTGGATATTGATATTACCGCCGGCACTGGAGCCGGCATTCGAACAAGCGCTGGAAGCAATAGAAAAGGAGCATAACGTGGCTTATGTGACGAGTATTGAGCGGCGGGCCGAAGAGCGTGGCATGGAACGCGGAATAGAACAGGGCGAACTGCGCGGCAAGCTGATGACATTGCAGCAGTTGATGGTTCTGAAATTCGGCCCCTTGCCGTCCTGGGCGAAGGCCAGGCTGAAGGCTGCCGACGAGGCCGCGTTATCCGACTGGACGGGCCGCATCCTGGTCGTCGGTTCGCTGGAAGATCTGCTGGGCGCCGCCGATCAAGGCTGATCCGGGTTTATTCAAATCGTTGTCCCCATCCAGGCGGAATGCGCGGGAGGCGCGTCCTTCGGCACTGCGGACTGCTGGCCTCTGGGCGGTATCGGCGGTGTAAGTACAGATTCGGTGTATCGCGCCAAGGCCCGCAAAGACGCTCAACCCCTCACGGATTCCAGCAGCCTCGTCCCAGAACAGGTAGACATTCCTGTCTCGGGCCTTGGCTCTTTTAATATCTTCTAACTGGCTGATTTTTTTTTATTTCTGACCAAAGAAAGCTTAACGCCACAGTCGGCTTCTGGCCGAAATTTGACGTCGGTCACGGTCGCCGTTCGATCCTGAGCGGACATGGATGAAGTGCGCATGATGTTGCAGTCAACTAAGCGGCGTTCCGTGCGCGTGCATTGTGGCGAGTTTTGGCATATTGGCCAGGTGGCATGCCGGTGTTCCGGGTGAAGGCTACTGTGAAAGTGCTCGATGAACTGTATCCCACCAGAGCCGCTACCTCGGAAATCGTCTTTTCCCGCTGTAGATAATCTCTTGCCAGTGCCATCCGCCACGACAGCAAGTATTCCATTGGCGTGACACCCACAGCCAAGTTGAATCTCTCAAAAAATGTAGAACGAGATAGCGCCGATGCTTTCGCTAGACGCTCAACGGTCCATGGCTCTTCTGGGCTTTCATGGATAAGTCGTATTGCGCTTGCTAATCGGGTATCGGTGAGTGCGCGTAGCAGTCCCTGCGACGTTACCGCATTGTTCGAAGAGCGTAAGGCTTCTATCAAGAGAACCTCCAGCAGACGCTCAAGGACAACGTCCTTCGCGGGTCGCTGCGAGCGCGATTCATCAATAACTAATTGAACCAGCGCAGACAGTCGAAAGTCGCCCCTGATATGTACCAGCTTCGGCAGCAGCGTCAAGAGCAAAGCGGAGTCTGGGGATGTCAGTCGGCAAACGCCAACTAGCGTTCGTACATCTGCATCGGCCGAGAGCAAGCCGCTGCGGTGTTCCCCGTTTTCCAGCAGTGTAGGTTCCGACTGCCACTCATGGTCGGACGGGATTTCGTAACTGGTCACCGAAAATTCTGACATCGAAGGAATCAACACGAAATCGCCAGCTTCAACGACCAGTTGAGTCCCATCAACCGTGTAACGCATCCTCCCTTCCATGATGACGCAGCAAAACAATGGCGCTTCATCGAATTTGCCACGCAGGCCCCAGCGTCCGGCGCCGGTCACAATTTTCGAGTACGCCATCTTTGGCTGGAGGAGGGTTACAACGGACGTAAGAGGGTCGACCACGCCGGACTCTCGCGAACAAAATTAGGATTATTGATTGTAGATGGTTTGCTTTGAGCGGACTATCGTTGTGTTTCCCTAACGTTGTGAGGATTCACATGAAAACCGTTTTAATCACTGGCTGCTCTTCCGGATTTGGACTGGAAACCGCCAAATACTTTTTGGAACGCAATTGGAAAGTCATCGCCACAATGCGTACGCCGCGCGAGGATGTTTTGCCGAAATCAGAGCATTTGCGCATCCTGAAATTGGACGTTACTGATGCAGAGAGCATCCGACATGCAGTCAAGGAAGCTGGACAGGTCGATGTGTTGGTGAACAACGCTGGTGTCGGTATGCTGGGACCATTCGAAAGTACTTCGATGGATGCGGTACGCGAGGTGTTCGAAACGAATACGTTCGGCACGATGTCCATGACCCAGGCATTTCTACCCCAGTTTCGGGCCCGTCGAGCTGGCGCTATCGTCAATGTAGCTTCGAGCGTAACGCTAAAAGCGTTACCACTGCTTCCCGTCTACACCGCCAGCAAGGCAGCGGTAGTAGCGTTCACGGGGTCCTTGGCGCTAGAGCTGCAGGATTTCAACATTCAGGTCGGCGTGGTCCTGCCAGGTATGGCTCCGGAAACCGCTTTTGCTAGCAACGCACATGCAAGAATCGCTCAGACCTTTCCCCAAGACTACGCTGCCACCATGGACTCAGTGCTCTCTGGATTTCAGAATTATGACGGCTTAGTCACACACTCGACTGATGTCGCAGAAGCTGTCTGGAATGTTGTGCAAAGCGGTACGACTGCATTCCGCGTTCCAGCAGGAGCCGACGCAGTTGAATGGTTCGATCAGAGCGAGTAGAAGTGTTAGCTCGACGGGAGGAATACGCTACGCATCTCCGATTGTGTGGCGTATTTCAGCACGCCTGCTCATGGCCGCTTCCGTGGAAATGTGCATTTAGTGCGCTTTCACATAGCCTCGACCCAAAGCCGTCATTTGCAATAGCCAAAGCGACAGTGAGTCTGCTTAGTTAGCCGCAGACAATTCCTGACCGACCATCATCCGATGACCATCTGGTGTCCCTATGACGAACTCTCGCATGCCATGAGCTCTGTCGGTGGGAGGCTGAAGTATGATGGCGCCCCTGTTGACTAACTCACTGTGGAATGCATCGGCATCGTCGACATTGAGGTAACCAAAATAGCTGTGATCGCCGGTCGCAGAAGGCAGCATGGCGTCGGGGCAATGGCCAATCATGATGCGCACATCGCCTCTGGATACAAGCTGCCAGCCGGAGCCTTCAGGCCATTCAAGGCGAAAACCGAGCGCGTCATGAAAATATGATGCGCTTCGCTTTAGATCGGGTACCGCAAGCACGAAAGAGAACGAACGGAGTTTGGCGATTGATTCGGACATGTCAGTGCTTAATTCGATGGTGGTGCGCAATTGTATCTTCGGCTGTCCACCGTCCGTTTCTGGCCGAAACTTGGCGTCGGTCACCGTCGCCGTTCGGTCCATAGCTGCCTTCTGCCCCCGCTCTTTGCCAGTTGGTTTAAATATTCACTGTGAGCGCAACCAGCCGCATCACAAATGGGCGAACAACTATCACGCAGCAGAAAGCCACCGGCGTTGCCAAAAGGTAAGCCCTCAGAACATTAAGCCAATACCCGGAATCGAAACCGCTGTGCACAGCCACGATTGTCGCGCTCATTAAGAGTCCCATTATTAAAGCCATGTAAAAAGCAAAAACAAAAGGGGTGTAGCGCCGATGCAGCTTACGGCGGGCGGAAGCGGTTTTTAAATCGGAAGGCTTCATATTCGATCCTGTTGATGTTTGCCTTCAAAATGAAGTAGCCGTGAAGAAGCGCAGTGCGCGCTGGATGGCGAAGGTATAGGCATAATTGACATAAAGTTGATAAAGTCAACAATTATCAATTGTAAGGTAGACTTAGTCAACCTTTCTCGAGACGACATGACATCATCCTTACCCGTAGAAATATTTGACAGCCTGCATGAGTTATCGCACCTTTTTCGTACGCGGATGCGAAATCGCATGGAGGCCATACACCCGGAACTAACATTCAATGGAATGCGCATCCTAATGCACACGGGTCGCAATCCTGGCATAACTCAAAAGGATTTGATTGACCACAGTCATGCGGACAAAGCGCAAATGGCACGGATGCTTGCTCACCTCGAAGACAGAGGCTGGCTAGAGCGAATTGCCAGCGAAAGCGACAAGCGTGTGCGTTGCCTCCACTTAAGCGGGCAAGGCCGGCAGCTTTTTGCTCAACTGCGTGATTTACAGCATCAGGTGGCCAGCGAGTTGCTGAAAGACTGCCCGCAGGCGGTGCAAAAACAGATGTTGGCTCTATTGCAGCAAGCCTTGAACCCCTGATCGATCCAGACAATCAGCCTTGAATCACCGATCTTGCCGTGAACCGAGTTTCCTTAAAGTGGACTTCGTGAATGACGTCTTCTCGCCGCGGGCGGCGCCAGGCAAATAAATTGGCCAAGGTCAGGACTGTGTTTGAACGACCGGCATGGATTTCGGCCCATTGCCGTCCTGGGCGAAGGCGCGCCTGGAGGCGGCCGATGAGGCGGCGTTATCCGACTGGACAGGCCGCATCCTGTTTACCGGTTCGCTCGAAGATCTGCTGGGCGCCGCAGATCAATGCTGATCCGGGTTTATCCAAATTAAGCAAACTCTCCGGCTCCCCGGCCAGATCGCGTTTCAATTGTAATTGCGCCACGCTCCATTCCACGCGGGCCGGCATCGCCTGACGCCGCTTTACTTTACGATGTGTCGTCCGCCTGGCCGGCCACGGGGCGGGGGGGCAGGCATTTCAATCATACGGCGCGATTGGGCGGTTGGGGCAACAGTTCGTTAAGCCGATTGCCTGGATGATCGGCGACCCGCTCAGCCGCTGCCGCCTGCTCCTGGCATAAACTTCGTCTCAGCCGACACACGTTGTGCGGCCTTAATGTGCTCTTCAGTTTCAACGGCAAGAATAACGTTCCTGCCCGAGCCAGTTCTTCCCGGAGCCTTTCCATGCTTGCCACCTTGACACCTTATTTCCCTGCCTGGGCCCACGAATGGCTGGATTCCCTGCTGCTGGTCATCCAGTTGCTGATCATCGTGATCGGCGCCTGGCTCTTGCAGCGCGGCTTGCGGCGCATTTTGCGCCGGGCGAGCGCGCGCTACGACCTGCCGGTGCATTTGATGAAGCCCACCGCATCCATTACGCGCTGGATCATCGTGATGGCGGCCACGCTGCTGGTGCTTGGCCGGCTGGGCGTTTCGGGGACGGTGCTGTGGACGGCATTTACGGGTTTTGCGGCGGTAGGCGCCGTGGCTTTTTTCGCCGCCTGGAGCGTGCTCTCGAACATTTTCTGCGCCATGCTGATCTTCACCGCGCGTCCGTTTCGCCTGGGTGATCACGTCGAAATTCTGGACACGGCCGAGAAGCCGGGCGCCAGGGGCGAAGTGGTGGATATCAGCCTGCTTTACGTCACCCTGCGGGACAGCACGGAAGAGCATCCAGGGGCGCTCTTGCAGATACCCAATGCTCTGGTGTTCCAGCGAATTGTGCGCCGCTGGAAAGGCGGCCCGCCACGTCAACCCGCTGGCAATCGTCCTTCCGTTTTGTCCGAATAAATCCGTCGTATGAACGCCTGGCCGTCGAACCGGATGCTGCCGGGGCTTGGCTGGGACAAGCCAGCCAGCAGTTTGGACCCAAAGCGGAAATTCGTTCAAAACGCGGTAATGCGTTTAGATTCAGGCCTGCGGATGCTGCCAGCTTTTGTAAACGATCTCAATGCTGTAACCGTCGGGATCTAGGAAGTTGGCGGCATAGTAGCGAGGATCGTAGTAAAGACGGGCGCTGGGCCCGCCATTGTCAGTGGCGCCAGCAGCGATCGCAGCGTTGTAGGCTGCATCAACCTCGTCGGTGTTCTTGGCAACGAAACCGATATGGGCGGCTCTACCTTCCACAGTTCCTTCGCGGAGCCAGAAAAATATCCGGCCGTCAGCGCCAAAACCCTTCAGGTCGGGATGCCCCGGCGGTCCATCTTTGCCATCGTAATCGACCCGGTTCAGGATCCCCAACGGCTTGAAGACTGCGGTATAAAACGCAAGGGATCGATTGATGTCGCTCACTGAAATAAAGACATGGTCCAGCATGAATGTTCTCCGTTCGTTTAAATGTTGTAGCCGCCGCCGACTTCAATCGTCTGCGCGTTCACCCAACCATTGTCCTCCGACAAAAGGCTGGCAATCACCCGGCCCACGTCGTCGGCTTCACCGATTTTTCCAAGCGCTGTTTGGCCTGCAAGCAGGGTGACGAACTCGGGGCTTTGATCGAATGCTTTGCTAGTCATGTCGGTACGGATGGCGCCAGGAGAGATCGCATTTGCGCGAATCTTGCGCGGACCGAACTCCTTGGCCATGTAACGCGTCAGGACTTCCAGACCGCCTTTGAACGCGGCATAGGGCGCAGCGCCAGGTGTCGCGACGCGTGTTGTTGCGCTCGTCATGTTGATGATGTGCCCGCCAGCAGCCATTAATGGCAATAATGCCTGCGTCAGGAAGAACGGTCCTTTAAGATGCACATTCAACAAACCGTCGAACTCGGCTTCTGATACTGCTTCGATTGCATTGAAGTTGCCGTAGCCGGCATTGTTGACCAGGCCGTCGATGTGATCTTTGCCCCATGTCGACTTAAGTGCTTTGGCTACATCATCTCGAAATGCGGCAAACGAGCGGACCTTCGTGACATCGAGCGCCAGCGCGACCGCTTTGCCACCTACAGCATTGATCTGTCGCACAACTGATTCTGCGCCCGCCGGATGGCTGTTATAGGTGAGGATGATGCCCATGCCTTTTGCTGCGCACTGCTTTGCTGCGCTGGCTCCAATGCCTCGGCTGCCGCCGGTGATTATGATGATGCTCACGTTGTGGCTCCATTCAATAGGGTGGATAAAAGCTATGAATGGATCATAGGGACTTGAGCCAACACAAGCCTGCCCTTTCCTGCCTCAGACTTGCCTATTTCTGCTTTTTTCTTGCGGCTTGGCTCGCGTTGCGGTTAGATGACTGTTATGGAAAATCAATTAAACGAACTCAGAGCCTTGGCAGCAGGGGCGGAAAATCGCCGGACGGACACCGGTATCCCTCGTGTGGCGATGGTGCAAGGTGCCATTCCAGAACATGAACTGTCCGCTGTGTACGAACCCATGGTGAACCTGATCCTGCGGGGCAGCAAATCAATGACGGTGGGTGATCGCGTCCTGCATTACTGCCCGGCGAACTACTTCGTCATGTCCATCGACCTGCCAGCAATGGGCACAATCTGGCCTGCCGCTTCCGGCGAGCCCTATCTTGCAGTCGCCTTGACCTTGAATCCAGCCATCGTTGCCAGCCTGCTTGCCGATTTGCCTGAAACTGCTCATAGCAAACCTGCAGTAGCCGGCTTTTCCGTAGCAGCGGTGACCGACGAGTTAATGGATGCGTGGGTACGCATGCTTCGACTAATGGACAAGCCGGCGGACATTCCGGCTTTGGCGCCAGCCTACGAACGAGAGATTCTGTTCAGAGTATTGCAGGGGCCGCATGGCGCTATGCTGCGCGGGATTGCGACGCCAGACACGGCAATGGCTCGAGTGAGTCGAGCCATTAAGTTGATTAGACGGGATTTCGCCGCGCCGCTTCCAGTCGAGTCGCTGGCGGAGAAAGCGATGATGAGCGTATCGGCTTTCCATCGCCATTTCAAGGCCGTCACTGCCATGAGTCCATTGCAGTACCAGAAACGCATTCGTCTGCTGCAAGCGCGCACGCTTTTGACGTCAGGTGGCAAGAGCGTTACTGCCGCAGCTTTCGAAGTCGGCTACGAAAGTCCGACCCAATTCAGTCGTGAGTATGCTCGGACATTCGGCCTCTCGCCGGCACGCGACTCATCGCGAATTGTCGCCGCTATGCGGCGGGTCGAAGCCGGGTTACCAAATTAAGCGGCTAAGGTCTGGTTAAAAAGACGCTTACGAAACGGTTGCCGTAACAACCGCAGCGGCCTTGGCGTCCAATGGCGAGTCCCTTGTCGCTCTTGATTCCGAAGCAGTCTTTCGCCAGCGACAGCTTCTGGTCGAAGGAAGTCTATCACCGACGGTTTCATGCGGCCCTAAGCCGCCACTTGCAATAGCCAAAGCAACAGCGCTAGTGAATTTGCTTAATTAGCCGCGGGCCACTCCTGGCCCACCATCATTCGATGCCCATCTGGTGTCCCTATGACGAACTCTCGCATGCCATGAGGTCTGTCGGTCGGAGGCTGGAGTATGATGGCGCCCCTGTTGACCAACTCACTGTGAAGTGCATCGGCATCATCGACATTGAGGTAGCCGAAATAGCTGTGATCGCCGGTCACCGAAGGCAGCATGGCTTCGGGGCAATGGCCAATCATGATGCGCACATCGCCTCTGGATACAAGCTGCCAGCCGGAGCCTTCAGGCCATTCAAGGCGAAAGCCGAGCGCGTCACGAAAATATGATGCGCTTCGCTCCAGATCGGGAACCGCAAGCACGAAAGAGAACGGACGGAGTTTGGCGGTTGATTCGGACATATCTGTACCTATCTCGATGGCGGTGCGCAATTGTATCCTCGGCTATCCACCCTCCGCTCCTGGCCGGTAAACGACCGCGGCAGCTGCAGTATGCTCATACTAACGCATGGATCCGCCGCAGGCTCAGGGATTCCCCAGGCCGCCCTCGGGTGGGAGGGCACTATCGCCCTCCGCTTCAGGAGGGCCATGATGGATGCTACCTTCACCGCGTTGACACGCACTCCTTGGAACAAGGGCAAGATCATGCAGCATCGCACACCAAAGAGCTTGCTCTTTTCAAACTCGGCTTTGATCGCAAGCTTCGAGGCTGTGACTTGGTATGCCTACCTGTCGCGACCAGATGCGTGATAGGGTCTATCTCTACCCGCCTGCTTCATTGAGGTCGCACCCGCTTACGACGCTATCGCCGCCGACCCCAAGCGTGGCCTAGCTGCTGGCGATGTTGGCGATTTATGGCGTGGAGGATGTCACGCACGAGTGAATGATGTGTCTATAATTCGGCCCAGTTGTCCAGGCGCAGGCCTGGCACGCGCTGAAATTCACGCAGGTTGTTGCTGACCAGCGTCGTGTCCGCGACCAGTGCGTGAGCGGCAATCATGGTGTCCAGAGCCCCGATGGGCTGGCCCTTGCCTTCCAGAATGGCGCGCACGATGCCATAGGCGTCGGCGGCAGCATCTCCCCAAGCCAGCACGGTAACGCCTCGAAGGAAGCGGTCCACCTCATGTCCCAGGCGCGCGGCCTGGGGTAGCCGCGCTACCCCGTAGCGCAATTCAGCTCGGGTGATGGCTGAGATGCAAATCTCATGCACCGGATGCCTGCGCAGATGGTTTTCCAGCACAGGGTGACGCCCGCGCAGCAGGTAGCTGACGATGTTGGTGTCCAGCATGAAACGCGGGGTCATGGCTGATGTGTTGCCTTGTCGGGCGGAGCCTCCAGTGCACTGCGAGTTTGCGCGGACGGTTGATTGCGCTCGGTCAAGAAATCGCTGGGAACGGCGGATAGGTCGCGCTGGGTAAGGAATTCGTCCCACGACGTCCATCCCTTGCGGCTGGAGAGCACCACATCGCCCGTCAGCGGGTCACGGCGGATGAAAACTTCGCTGTCGTCGAAACGAAATTCGGCGGGTAGACGCACGGCCTGGCTACGGCCGTTCATGAATAGTTTGGCAGTTTGCATGGCGTGGACCTCTTGCAGATGGAGTCAATTCGAAGTATATATCATGTGATATACCAGTGCAAGGCTTGGTCTCTTGCAATATGACATGAGTCTGAGCGGAGCCTCGTGTTTCCAGCATGAGATGAGTCTGAAGCATTCGGGGCCAAGCCGTCGGTCCCATGTGCGTCGGGTGTTGACCCGGTTGAACTACGCCAGGCTCTCACTCGGGCATAAAGGCGTGGTCGTGCGTTGTCTTCAACACACCAGCGGCTATTCGCGCCAGCACTTGGTTCGACTGATAGGCCGGTTTGTGGCACGCGCCCCTGGGGCGGCGCAAGCCTCCCGTAGCGGGGTTTTACCGGCGCTACACCGAGACCGATGTGCGGTTATTGGCGCAGACTGATGCGCCCGGCGCGGGTGGCGGCATGTGTGAAAACCAATGGCCTGGTTCGTTCGTCATCAGGCATTCTCCCTCGGCTCACGTTACCTCTCGATTTTTCCGGCTTTGACGGGAGGCACGATGAGAACGTCTGTTGTTGAATGACTCAAGACTTGTGCCGCCACACTTCCCAGCACAAAGGCGGCGAGGTTCGAACGTCGCCTGCTGCCTAGAACGATGAGATCGGCCTGGATACGTTGCGCGAAGGCGAGGATGGCCGATGCCGGGCTGGATTCCGTTGGGACCGCATCAGCCAGGCCTATCAATCCGGCCTTCCTCATTTGGTCGCTTAGCTTTTTGTCGAAGTCTCGTTGCTGATGTGCGATGTGCTCGCGAACCTTGTCGATCGAATACGTCGATGCTTCAACCATGAGGTTCACCTGCGGAGCCTCGTAGGCGTATATGACTCTGCAACCCGCCGGAGCCAACCCTAGTGCCTTGCTCGTTCGCATGATTTCTATGGATTGGGGCGAGAGATCGACCGCCAGCAAAACACGGCGATAGTGACTATGCGCCTCGGTCCGCACCACCAGGACCGGGACAGGAGAGCGGCGTATGATCCGTTCGCCCGTCGTACCGGTAAAGAGCTTGCCCGCGCTGCGGCGGCGGGGCTCGCCAAGCACGAGCAGATCGGCGCTTCGGGCCAGATCCGGGATGACTGCGCACGGATCCCCTGGGATACTCTTTACTGTGCCGCATTCGGGGGAAAACCCAGGCGGATTTTCATGGCGGGGCTCGGGGGGCGCAGGAACATCGCCATCCTCGGCGACATGCACAATGTGCAATTTTCCGTGAACGAATTGAGCCAAAAGCCGCGCCCGCCGTTGCGCCAGCTCCGCTTCAGAGGACAGGTCGGTGGCCATGAGAATATTCATCATATTGGAGAATCTCTAGATACGTTCGATTCCTGAAGGGGGCGAGGCGCAAACAGGCATACATCTTCGCAACGTACGTCGCGAGTGCCTTACAGCATGGTGCCCAGCATTTGGTTTCTTCCGTATTCAGGTTGATTTCTGCGTGCCTGCTTTGGACAGGTACTGGTTATCGGTCACCTTCTCCATCCAGTCCACAGCGCTACCGTCGAGCTTTTCAGCGATGGCGATGTGCGTCATGGCGGTGGTGGAAGTAGCACCGTGCCAGTGCTTTTCTCCCGGCGCGATCCAGACGATATCGCCTGGCCTGATTTCCTCGACCGGACCGCCTTCCAGCTGCACCCAGCCAAGGCCGAAGGTTATGATCAAAGTCTGTCCAAGCGGGTGGGTATGCCAAGCCGTGCGCGCACCCGGCTCAAAGGTGACAGTCGCACCGCTGATCCGCGCCGGCTCCTCGCCGGCAAACGGGGCGTCGATTCGTACAGTTCCTGTGAAATATTCAGCAGGTCCTGCTGCGGACGGCTGCGAGCCGCATTTCCTGATATCCATGTGCGCTCCTTGTTGGGATGGACTTATGAATGTCGCGTGACGAGTATTGAGCGGCGGGCCGAAAAGCGTGGCATGGAACGGGGCGTATATTCGCCGCGATTCATGCTGCCATTATGGCAATGTAGCAACTTTGTCGGCAACGATCTGACTTGCGGCCAATAAATCGGTAACGATACGATCATCGACATTCAAATCGCCTTCGTATTCGCCCAAATTGACCGGTAGCCATGCCAGCGCAAAGCAGCCAGACAAAGCGCATGCGCCGCGTTATAGGCTAGGTCGAATCGGCTCAGCTCGCAAGGGCTTTCCTGGACCGCACAGGTTTTCAAATGCCGAGGTCATTGCGTCCCCCTATGATCCAGATTTTGGGTTGTTCCATTACACGAGTTAGAAACGAAGGCGATTGCACATAGCTCAGTGAAAATGGGCGAGTCCGGATTGGCTTGATAGTGTTTTTGGTTGCCAACCGCCTTCACGGTAACCAGGCCGCTATTGGTCAGTGTGGCCAGTTCGCGCTGCACGGCTCCTGAACCACTGGCTGCCAAGACCCTAAGCGGTTTGTCCAAGCAACTGAAGAGCAGACCTTCAACCACCCTCAAAATTAAGCCGGGCCGCTAAGCGTCACTGATTGGACGCGAACACTGGCGACCGCCGCGAAACGATCCGGATAGGTACTGCCGAGATGATCACCATGCCGCCACCCGTGCAGGCGCGCCGGCGCAACCGATCAAGCAGCCCCATGCGTACGGACCCACGCTTTCAGCGCGTCGTTCATTCGCGTCTGCCAGCCTGGCCCGCCCGCCTTGAATGCTTCCACCACATCAGCATCGAGACGCAAATTCAAGTGAACCTTGGTCGTTTCCAATTTGGGCCGGCCACGCCGTTCAAGCATTTGTCCGGCGGCCCGCGCTCCAATCAACGCAGGCAAGACCTCATGCGCAGGCCGCGCCTTCTTGAAGTCATCCTCCGTCCATTCATGCGCATCCGGATCAGCGGCTATTCCCGCATTGATGGCCGCTTCCTCTTGCGGCGTGGGAAAAATAGTATTGGGCTTAAGTTTTGGCATAGCGATTCAACTCCCGGGCGTTCGCCTTGCGCAAGCTGATGATACGGATGCTCGTCAGACGAAAACAGAAAACCAATACAAAAAGACGTCTGCCGATATAGCCTATCGCCTGGAAACGGGTTTCAGCGTAGTGATTGCGAGCGTCAACGGTAATCGTAGCGGTTTCCCACTCAAAAAACTCCGCTTCTGAAAACCAAATCCCATGGTGATAAACATTGGCAGCCAGCTTTCTGGGGTCATGTTCATAATTCATTATTATTGTACCCACAAAATACACGGTAATCATTTTTTTAGAAGCTTTCATGCCCCTGCAATCCGAGCGTAAACTTTTACGCCAAAGGCCATAGCCGCAAGTGCACTACTTTGTCATAAGGAAAACATTGAACGGCCGGTCCTTGTCCCATGCCGCGCGCGCTCCTCCGCGAACCCAGGCCGGTACTTCTTGAGTGAGATCTCCGGCGCCCCGGCCAGATCGCGTTTCAATTGCGCCACGCTCCATTCCACACAACTGACGTTCAGACCCGGTGTTGCGTTGGCTATAACGGCGTTATAAGCGGAGAGTCTGATGGTGGATTACCCAGGCAATGCGCGTTTACAACACCCGCCCCTGCGTTACAAAAGAATAAGTAAAAGAAACTGATATTTTTATTGCAATCTGTAGAATGCAATGTCGTTTTGTTTCAAACCTAAACAATCCCCCTCCTGCTCTGGCAGGGGCTCACTGGTCCCGGACCGCATAGCATGAATCACCTCGATCTTCTGGTTTGCCCATCCCCTCTCAACACACCACAAGCCGCGACACCCGCAAGCATTGCGCGCAAACGGCAATGCGCCGGCACCATGATCACGGCCTGTGCGCTGGCCATCATGGGTCTGGCCGGCACTCCCGTCTGGGCGAATGGCGGCAATGGCGGCAATGGTTCTTTAAACGGCAGCCCCGTGTCCGGCGGCAGCGGCGGCACGCCCACTGCGCCAACCGGTGGAATCGTCACGAATAACGGCGGAGACCCTGGTGCAGAAGCGTATGCCGGGGCCGGCGGAGGCAGCGTCAGCCGAATCGATGGGACGGGCGGGAGCGGCGGAAAAGGCAGCGATGGCTTCCTTGAAGATAACGCAGGTGGCGCAGGTGGAACCGTTGGCGCCCTTGTAATCAGCAGCGATCCTATCGTTGGCGGTGATGGCGGCGCCGGGAAAAACTTCGACCAGTCTAAACAGGTAGGCGCCAGCGGCGGTGGCGGCGGCGGGTTTGGCCTTGTTCTTACCGGCACGCAACAAATCATCAGCTCGCTGGATATTACTGGCGGCGACGGCGGAAACGGTGGGCAGGGCATACTGGACTCGTTTAGCAGCGCAGGAGGTGGTGGCGGTGGTGAAGGCGGTGGAGGAGTTCTACTGACAGACACCAGTTCTTTTATAAATAATGCGACGCTCCAAGGAGGAAAAGGCGGCGACGGCGGCGGCACAGGCGGCCCTCCGGGTTTCAGTCCATTCATAGCGCCACCCTCGACCGCCAACGGCGGCGACGGCGGTGACGGTGGCGCGGGCGTAGAACTCGTCAAAGGCGGCAGCATAACCAATAACGGTTTCATCTGGGGTGGCGCAGGGGGTAATGGCGGCGTCTCCTACGATGGCAGCAACGGAATTCAAGGAAATGGCGGCGCGGGCATTAGCGGTTCGGGCGGTGCGGTTTTCATTACCAACTCCGGAATGATCCAGGGCGGCAGCGGCAACAAAGGCGGTGCCGGTGTGCAGCTTGTTGGCGGGGGTACGGTCGTCAATAACGTCGAGGCCTCTATTGAGGGCGGCAATAGCGATTCCTCGAATCAAAGCAGCTCCGGAATCATGGCTTCAGCCAGTACAGCTGTTATCAATTTTGGCGAGATTTCGGCTGGACAGAGTGGCCGGGGCGGTGCGGGCGTACAGCTTCAGAATGGCGGCAGTGTCACCAATCACGCCGGTGCGTCCATCACCGGAGAACCCATCAATCCGTGCTTTAGCCTGTGCCTTTTTAGCGCACCGACCGAAAGCGGCAATGCCGGCATTATCGGTTCGGGCAGCGCAGTTACTGTCGATAACTCCGGGCTTATCCTGGGTAGCAGTGGCACCAAAGGCGGAGCGGGTGTGCAACTTGAGGCCGGCGGCACCATCATCAATCACGCCGACGGCGCCATCGCTGGCGGCGATAGCTGGGATGACTATGGCGCTGCCGGCATCATCGGTTCGGGCAGTGCAGTTACGGTCAATAACTCCGGCACAATTCAGGGCAGCAGCGGCGTCACAGGTGGAGCGGGCGTACAGCTTGATGCCGGCGGCACCATCATCAATAACGCCGACGGCACCATCACTGGCGGCTATAGCTCGGATGACTATGGCGCTGCCGGCATCATCGGCTCCAACATTGCCATCATCAATAGCGGCTCTATTTCAGGCGGCTCTGGCTACTTTCAAGGAGCGGCCATCGAGTTCACCGGCGGCGTCAATTCGTTGGAAATTCGGGGCAACAATGGCATCCTCCACGGCACAACCGGTATCGTCAACGCCAATACGGGAACCAATACACTGATTTTGGGCGGCGACGCTAGTAATGCTTCCTTTAATACCGGATACATAGGCATCAACAACGTTTACCAAGGGTTTTCGAAATACCAGAAGACAGGCAGCGGCACGTGGAACTTGGGCGGAGAGCCGGAAGACAATATTTTTACAATGATACCCACCACATCCACACCCGCTACCGCCTGGACAATCTCGGAAGGCACGCTGGCAATCCGAAGCGACGCTAGCCTGGGTGCGGCATCGGGTAACAATACCGACCTGACGTTTGATGGCGGTACGCTGAAAATCCTGGCCCCGGCCTTAGGCTTTGTGGCAATGCCAGCCACCAATATCACCATGGAGCGCAATATCGCGCTGGCGTCCGGCTCAGGCACTATCGATATCCCCCACAGCGACGATCAGCTCACGTTGAACGGCGCAATCGCCGGGCCGGGCGGACTGACCAAAACCGGCGACGGTACGCTGACGCTGGCGGGCACTAATAATACCTACCAGGGCGGCACTACGGTAGGCAAAGGCCTTGTGCAAGTTGCATCCGCTGGCGCAGGCAGCCTGGGCAGCGGACCTGTAGCCGTTGCCGGCGGTACGCTGGCCTTTGGCAATACATCCAGCGCCGCGGGGCTGGCCATTCACAACCAGGCCGGCGGCAACACGCTCTTTAACGATCAGGCCACCGCTGGCAACGCTGCCATCACCAATGACGGCGCCCTGTCATTCAACGCCGACGCAAGCCTGGGCGACGCCCGCATCGCCAATAACGCGTCGGCAGTCATCGCAGGCAATTCTACCGCGGGCCAGGCGACCTTCATCAATGCCGCCAATGGCGTAATCGATATCCGTTCGCACAATAATGGAGGCGTGAGCATCGGCTCGCTGTCCGGCGCGGGCTCGGTACTCCTGGGAGGCAACACCCTGACCCTGGGCGGCCTGAACAAGGATGAAACCTTCAACGGCATTATCGCCGACGGCGGCCCGGGCGCCGCCGGCAGCCTGGTCAAGGCCGGCACTGGCCTGATGATCCTGAATGGCGTAAATACCTACACGGGCCTGACCACGGTGGATGGCGGCACGCTGGAGATCGGCGACCTCGACACCCCCACGGCGTCCATCGTCGGGAATGTGCAAGTCAACCCGGCTGGCACATTGCGCGGACACGGCACAGTGGGCGGCAGCGTCGTCAACAACGGCACAGTCCGCCCCGGCGGATCGATCGGAACACTGACCATCGTCGGCGACTATACCCAAAGCGAACAGGGTACGCTCATGTTCGACATCAGCCCCACCACGGCCTCCAAGCTGAATGTGACGGGCACGGCCACCCTGGCCGGCACCTTGTCCTTGTTGTACGGACCGGGTACTTATACCGCCCAGACCTATCATTTGCTTAGCGCCGGTAATGTGGTCGGCAACTTCACCACGGTAATCGACAATGCGCCGGAAGGATTGAATCTGGCCAGGCAGACCGGCGCCGACTTCCTGAATCTGGAAATCACCGGATCAGGCAGGCTTGGCCCTATCATCGTGCGCCCCACCAATGCGACAATATTTGGCGCCATGGGCTCGGTAGCCTTGCGCGAGGGACAGCGGGTCAATGACGTATTGCTCAATCGCCTGGGCCGCGAATGCGACTCGCCGCTGTCGCCAAGCAGCAGCTGCATTCAAACCCAGCGCCAGACCTGGATGCAGGTCAGCGGCACCGATACTCGCGTCGACGGCAATGACAACGCTCCGGACTATCGCGACCGGCGCTACGGTTTTCTGGCGGGAACGGACCGCGGGTGGGGCGACTGGACGGTCGGCGTGGCCGGCGGCTATAGCCATTCCGATGTCACTGAAAGCGGCTCCAATGCCAGAGGCAAGATCGATACGCTGCGTGTCGCCGGCTATGGCGCACGTCCTCTTGGCCCGCTGAACCTGGCCGCCACCGTCGGTTACGCCTATGACTTCCTGTCATCGAATCGTCCGTTCGGATCGCTGGGCAGCGCCAAAGGCGACAGCCATGGCCAGGAACTGCATGCCGGCTTGCAGGCCAGCGCGCCGCTGCCTGCGGGCCCGGTGGTTGTCACTCCCCGCCTGGGAGTGCGCTATCAGTATTTCCACGGCAATAGCTTTGATGAAAGCGGGCCGACCAGCCAGAACCTGAGCGTCGACACACAAAACCTGCGCAGTCTGCAACCCTATGCGGGCATCACGCTAGACTATCCGTTCAATACCAGCGGGACCAAGCCGGCCCTGGTCCAGGCCCGCCTGGGCTATGCCTACGAAACCCTGGGCATAGGCCGCAATATGGCGGTGACATCGGCGGATGGAACAGGCTTTGTCATCCCTGGAGCAACCGACTCGCGCGGTATGCTGACCGCAGGCCTGGGGGCTAACATGTCTATAGGCAAGTCGTTGAGCCTCTATGTCAGCTACGACGCATTGCTCAAAACCGGCAATGTCTCGGCGCAAACACTGCAGGGCGGGATGAATTACCGCTTTTGAGACCTGAGCCGGTGGACCGGCCAATGAACGCTAGATGCCGGGCGGGAGCTTGGAGGCCATCATCTTCTTCCGGTCCATCTTTTCTCCGTCGACGATGAAGGTGCCGTCGCCGACGGCGTGAACCGTACGCTTCTCCTTGCTTGCGGGATTGATGTATGCGGCAACCGCCTCCAGCACGACAATGTTGTGCTTCTTGATGATGTCGGTGACCTTGCACTCGATATTGGCAAGGCATTCCTTGATCAGGGGTGGCCTGATGAGCTTGGCGCGTACGGGTGTGAGCTCGAACTTGGAAAACTTGTCTGTATCCGCCCCGGAGCACGTCCCTATGCCAACCACCTTGTCCAGCAAGTCGACGGTGGGGATGGCAATGACGCATTCCAGATTTTTTCGCAACGCGGCGAAGGAGTAATTCCATTCACCCGTGGTGATGGCAAATACTGGAGTGAAATCCATCACCATGGTCCAGGAGATGGTCATGATGTTGTCTTTTCCCCCGTCATGGGTAGTCACGAGAACCACGGGCCCCGATTCCATCAGCGTAAACGCCTTGCTCAGGTTCAACTGCCGCATGAAGCCACCTCCGAGATTGATGCAGTGATTCGTTGCACGGATGCGGTGCCATACCGCTAATCTTTCGCCTTGGGTGCGCTGAGGCTCTTGCTATAGTAGCCCGACTGGTCGAAGCAGCAGACGCGCTTCTTGCCTGAAGCAAGCATCTCGCAGGCATTGTCGACCCTGCGTTTTCGAGTCTCGGCCTGTTTTGCGGACTCGATCCAATGGATCCAGTCAAGCCGTGCGATGGTCGTCGTGTCTTCCCAGGTAGTTTGAGCCGCCGGAGACGTGGCAAGAGCTTCCTGCAGGTCATCGGGCACCTGCGGTTCCGGTTCCGGGTCGGACGGAGCAACTTGAACGGCGACCATGTCGCCAAGCGACGCAGCGGCAGCCTCCTGGAGCTCCTCGCTCACCTTGAGCCAGTGGCCGAGTTGGCCATCCGGTTCAAGCGTGGCTTGAAAAGGGTGCCCATTGATGGTTCCTTCTACCGACGTCCTGCCACGCCTCGGCAACGTGTCGCTGGCGGATTTTGGCAGGACAAGGAACGCCCATGCGCCGTCCTTGCCGGGGTTCGCCGGACGAAGCAGTTTTGTCTTGAATGTAGATGCTTCTGTTTCCGCCATTTCAGGATACCTTTGACGCCAAACCAGATTCAGAGCAAACCCCATCGCAGTTGCTGCTCGGATAAACACTGACCAGCTTACATCGCCCGCAGAGGAATTCCAAGAGGCTTACCGCGGCAGGCCTGCCCAATGCCATGGCCACGGTATTCGCGAACCGCGCTGAAATGCTTCCGATGCCCTACCCTTTGAAGAAATGCTCCCGATGCCCTACCCTTTGAATTATGTGCCCGGTCATCATCCGCAGCGCGTCGGCTGCCAGGTGGCCGGCCCGTCCGGACATGGCCACCTCTTCAGGCGCAGGGATGGGACAATCCGCGCACTCATGCTGGCGCAAGCGCGGCGGCGATGGAGTCTTTCAGCGGCGTGGTCGGTCGGCCGATAAGTTTCGATAGTTGGCGGGAGTCGTCAAACAAGGCGCCCTTGGCGGCTTCGGCGTCGAACGAGGCCAGCGCCTCAGGCCAGGGCGCGGGAAGGCCTGCCGCGGTGAGTGCCGCCGCGTAGTCGGCGGGAGGCAGGTCCTTATAAGGGATGTTCCTGCCTGTTTGGCGCGAGATTTCGGCGGCCAGTTCAGCCAAGGTGTATGCCGAGTCCCCGGCCAGCTCATAGGTTTTGCCCTCGTGGCCGGCGGTCGTCAACACCGCCACCGCCGCATCGGCAAAATCGGCGCGCGCGGCTGAAGCAATCTTTCCTTGCCCTGCGCTTCCGATGAACGCGCCGTGCGCCACGGCGGGCCCGACGGAGGCGGTGTAGTTTTCGGTGTACCACCCGTTGCGCAGCAAAGTGACACTCAACCCGGAGGCTTTCAGGAGCGCTTCGGTTTCGGCATGCTCGGGCGCCAGGCTCAATGTGGAGCGCTCTGCGTGTAGCAGGCTTGTGTAGGCCACGCGCTTGACGCCGGCCTTTTTGGCGGCCTCGATGATATTGCGATGCTGGGCCACGCGCTGGCCGATTTCGCTGCCCGAAATCATCAAGAGCGTGTCGACCCCGGCGAGCGCTTTGTCCAGGGTGTCGGGCCGGGTGTAGTCTGCCTCGCGCACCTCCACGCCCAGGCCGGCGGCCTTGGAGGGGGTGCGCGCCAGCGCGACGATGTCGCCGGCCGGCACTTTGGCGCCTAACCGTTCGATGACGAGGCAACCCAGATGGCCGGAGGCGCCGGTGATTGCGATTTTCATGGTTTTTCCTGATTCGGTGATCGATGGAGCTAGCAGTATGATGTTGACACTAATTTTTTGGAAGTACATACATGAACGTAAGTGTCGAAAGCAATGGGCAGCAGCGCGTCGACGATAAGCCGACCTTGTTGAATAGAATGCGCCGTGGAGAGCTGCTCGTCGAAGCGTGTCCGTCGCGTGAAGTGCTCAAGCACGTCACCAGCCGATGGGGCGTACTGGTCCTCCTCGTGCTGGAGACCCGCGTTCATCGCTTCAGTGAATTGCGGCGCGCGATAGGCGGCGTCAGCGAAAGAATGCTTGCGCAGACCCTGCAATGGCTGGCGAGCGACGGATTGGTCGACCGAATTGCCTACGACGTGGTCCCGCCGCATGTGGAATACCGGCTGACGCCACTTGGCCGCGAGGCGGCTGAAAAAGTCAGAGGGCTAGCGGACTGGATTGAAGCCAGCCTCCCCCGGATTCTTCAGGCTCAGGACAGCCGCAGCCAAAAGCGCGCTTCCGCGTAGCTCGGCCCGGAGTCCCGAGCCACGCCTGCGCCCCGCTCCATTCCACGCGGCTGACTTTCAGGCCTATATGCATCGCGATTCATGGTAAATTTAATTGAGCCCGGATCAGCCGGTGCCGCTATGGGAGAGTAGACAAATGCCGGAACCAAGCAATCTCCTGGCCTTCGCCGCCATTGCGCTGGGCATGGTCCTGACCCCCGGCCCGAACATGGTCTATCTGATCTCGCGATCGATCTGCCAGGGCAGGGCTGCTGGACTGATCTCGCTTGGCGGGGTCGCGCTCGGCTTTGTTTTCTACATGCTGTGCGCCGCGTTCGGCATCACTGCGCTTGTGATGGCGGTGCCGTTTGCCTACGACACTATCCGCTATGCCGGCGCCCTCTACCTGTTGTGGCTTGCGTGGCAAGCGCTGCGGCCGGGCGGCCGTTCGCCCTTCGAGGTGAAGAAGCTGCCCGAGGACGGGCCGCGCAAGCTCTTCTTCATGGGCTTCCTGACCAACCTGTTGAACCCCAAGATCGCCATCATGTACCTGTCGTTGCTGCCGCAGTTCATCGACCCGGCGAGCGGCAGCATGCTGGGCCAAGCCCTTGTCCTCGGAACGACGCAGATCGTCATCAGCATCCTGGTCAATACGCTGATCGCCATGTCCGCTGCTTCGATCGCGGTGTTCCTCACCCGCCGCCCGAGCTTCGCCGTGATCCAGCGCTGGGTCATGGGAACAGTGCTTGCCAGTCTCGCTGTCAAGATGGCGACCGAAGCGCGGCGATAGAAATTGCTGAAGTCGATGCGCGCCGGCCGATTCCCGGCCGACAATCAGGTTGCGGCAGGGCGCGTGGCTATCGGCGCCAATTCGAGTCGATTGCCGCCCAGCGATTTCGCGCGGTACAACGCTTGGTCCGCGGCGGCAAGCCCATCGACAAGCGCGGACATGTCGTTTTCGAATTGCGCAAGGCCGATGCTGACTGTTGCCGGTATTCCGATGCTGTCTGTCGAGTTGGAGATCGTCTCGGCGAAACGTCTCGCGACGGTCTCGCCCAGCGCCTTGGCGCGGAGCGCGTCGTCGCCGGACAGCAGCGCGGCGAACTCTTCCCCGCCGATACGCGCCAGAATCGCATCGGGCCCCAACACGCTCTGGACTATTTCCGCGAACGACTTCAGCACTTTGTCACCCGTGTGGTGACCGTATACATCATTGATCGATTTGAAGCGATCAAGATCGAACGCGAGCACGGAAATGGGCCCGTTTCCTTCCCCGCCGTCGATGATGCGCGCCCCCTGTTCAAAAAACCATCTCCGATTGCCAAGGCGGGTCAGATAGTCCGTCCGGGATTCCCGCAAGAGCTGGCCGTGAGCCTCCTCGCGGATGAGCTTCAGCAAGGCCATCGGCAATATGACCGAATACAGCACACCCTCGTATATCGTGATCTTGCTGGCGACCGGCTGTATCGCCTGCCCGTACACTGTCACCAACCAGGGCAGGATGAATGCTCTGACGGCATATAACAGAGCGTGGACGCCCGTCACCGCCACGACGATATGCCGCGAACGCAGCGATCTCATCCCGTCGCATCGCAGCATCTCCCGAGCCGTCATGGCGCTCACGACAGCGATCGGAACCGAGCTGACATAGTTCCACAGGACGTCTTGCCATCGCACGCCCCAGGCCGCCCACACCAGCGCCATCACGATCAGCAAGCCGGCTGAACCCGCGCGGTACTGTCGGCCGCTCAATGATGCGACGCCGCCGAGGACCAGGAGATAGCCGCCGAGAATGGCGAGATGGCTGATGGCGGAGCCGATTGCACCGGGCAGGTCGCGGCGCAACAGCGCCGCTGCGCAGCCGATCGCGAGCATCGCGAACCCGGCCGCCAGAAGCCGCAACCCCTTGCTGCGCTTGGGATGGGCCCTGTGCTCCCAGAACATCATCCCGGCGCCGACGAGTAGCGTTCCGACGGCAAGGAGGTAAAGCGTGAGTAGATCGACGTACATCCCGAATTTGAATATATCGCGCCGATGCAGCGCGGTGACTAGCGGATTTTACGTTGAAAACCCGCCGGCGCGATGCTGCGCATCCTTCGGATTTGGCAGCGGGAGGGCTCTTATCTTGAACGACCATACGCTGCTTGACAGGCGATTGGGCTTAATATTATTATGTTCGCATAATGATAAATATGTTCGCCAGGAGTACATTCTTAGGCCAGACCAAATAGGAGCAACATGCAAACACTAAAAGACAAAGTCGCCGTGGTGACCGGTTCAGGCCGCGGTATAGGTTGTGCAATCGCAAAGAAGCTGGCATCCCATGGGGCCAGGGTCATTGTTAATGACCTGGATGCAGCATTCGCTCAGCAGACGGTGGACGAAATACGCGCGGCAGGAGGGGTTGCCGAGGCTTTCGTAGGTAGTGTGGTAGAGGAGTCTTTTGGCCAGCGCTTGGTCGACAAGGCTATAGACTGCTTTGGCGGACTGGACATCATCATCAATAACGCGGGTTATACCTGGGATGGGGTGATTCAGAAGATGAGTGACGAACAGTGGCAAGCCATGCTTGACGTGCACATCACGGCGCCGTTTCGCGTACTGCGGGCAGCCGCCAATTTCATCCGGGAGGCATCGCGCCAGGAAAATCAAGCCGGCCAGGATATTTACCGAAAGGTGGTCAATATTTCATCGACTTCAGGAATTATGGGCAATGCGGGCCAAGCCAACTATAGCGCCGCCAAAGCCGGTATCGCCGGCTTGACGCGCGCGCTAGCCAAGGAGTGGGCTCGTTATAAAGTCAATGTCAACAGCGTAGCGTTCGGTCTGATATCAACCCGGCTTACCGACGAGCCAGCCACCGCCGAAGGCATGACGGAAATCGACGGGCACATGGTAAAGATCGGGACCGGTGGGGATGCGCGAACCCGCATGCTCGCCGCCATCCCTATGGGTCGCGCGGGCACCGTTGAAGAAGCCGCCGGCGCAGTCTATCTATTTTGCCTACCCGAATCCAATTACATCTCAGGTCAGACTGTTATTTGCGGCGGCGGACGTCCCTGACAGAAAGCCTTGTGACATCACGCGGAGTAAAACTATGCCTTTTGTAGTTACCGATGCATGCATCCGATGCCTCTATACCAATTGCGTCGAGGTCTGTCCGGTCGATTGCTTTTTTTGCGGTGAAGTAATGCTTGTCATCAGCCCCGACAAATGCATCGACTGTGGCGCCTGTGCGCCCCAATGCCCAGTGTCGGCAATCGTGCCAGATACTGATCCGTTGGCTGATAAATGGCTGCCGATCAATGCGGAATTTTCGGCGACGTGGCCGTCCATTACCCATAAACGCGAGCACCCGCCTGACGCCGATGCGTATCGCGACCAACCGTCCAAATTCGAGAGATATTTTTCCAGCGCGCCTGACGCGCAGGAAAAATTCTGATTCCCGACGATTTTCCCGCTGCACTTCGCGGCAAGACATGCTGCGATTCTGATTCTAATAAAACTAAGGAGACTCACATGATTATGCTCGTCACGCTACGCCGGCTTGGCCTTTTGCTGGCCTTCCTTTATGTTGCAGCGGTTCCCGCAGGGGCTCAGACGCAGTTGCCGCAGTATCCGAGTCGCCAAATACATTGGATCGTGCCCTACACACCGGGGGCCGGAAGCGATACGGTGGCACGACTGCTGGCTATGAAACTTTCCGAATCGCTCGGTCAATCCATCGTCGTGGAAAACCACGGTGGGGCTGGAGGGGCGATAGGCACAGCGATCGGGGCCCGGGCCAAGCCGGACGGCTATACCTGGACTTTCGGTTCGGACCCCCCCTTCACTATCAATTCTCACCTGCGCAAGCTGCAGTTCGATCCCATGAAGGACTTCGTGCCGGTCAGCTTGATCGCGCGTGTTCCACTTGTTCTGGTGGTTAATCCCAAGCTAGGGGTGAACACTATACAAGAGCTGGTTGCACTGGCAAAGAAACATCCAGGCGATCTCACTGGCTCATCCTCTGGCAACGGGTCATCCAGCCACTTGGTGTTGGAGTTGTTCAATTCGACCGCTGGCGTGAAGATCATGCATGTCCCATATACCGGCCAAGCCGAGGCATTGCGTGATGTTCTTGCCGGGCGTATAAGCATCACGTTCAGCTCGGTCGGGACAGTTCAGAGCCACCTGGAAAGTGGACGGCTAAAGGCGCTGGCAATTACCACGGACACCCGCTTTGGCGCCCTGCCGGATGTACCCACGATAGCGGAGTCGGGCTATCGTGGATTCGAAGCCTCCGCCTGGCATGGGCTATTGATGCCCGCCAGCACGCCAGCGGCCATTGTGACACGTATCAACGACGCGATATCCAGCGCGCTTGAGTTGCCCGACGTCTCCAGCCGCATGAGTACCCTCGGCTATATCCCGATAGGAGGACCGCCGGATAAGTTGGCCACGCTAATCACAAACGACTCGGCCAAATGGGGCAAAGTGATACACGACATCGGCATTCAGGATAAGTAAATGGCCCTCGATTATCACGCTCTGAAACATTGGAAGTTTGAGGACCAAATCACAGCTTATTCTGCCAGGGACAGCATTCTCTATGCATTGAGTCTAGGTTACGGAACCGACCCGCTTGACGCTCGCGAGCTTGCCTTTGTTTTCGAGCGTGATCATAAAGTGCTGCCAACTTTGCTGACTGTTCTGGGTGCGCCGGGCGCCTGGGCGACGGATCCACGTACGGGCATCACTTGGCAGCGCATCCTGCATGGAGAGCATCGCATCGAAGTGCATGGCATCATCAAGCCCGAAGGCATCCTGCGCAGCCGTACGCGCATTTCGCGGGTGGTGGACAAGGGCAGTGAAAAAGGCGCGCTGGTAGTGACAGAGCGGCAAGTGTCCGATGAAGCCGATGGGACATTACTGGCCACCATCGAGCATACATCGTTCTGTCGGGCCGATGGCGGGCTGGCTCATTCCGACGAAGCGCCGCCGCCTCTGCCCCCCAGCCCTGAAACACCTGCGGACCAGCATGTCGAGCAAAAAACGCGGCCATCTTCCGCCCTGCTGTATCGGCTTAACGGCGATTTCAATCCCATTCACGCCGACCCGGGAATGGCGCGCGAAGTGGGTTTCGAAAAACCCATATTGCATGGCCTATGTCTATATGGACTGGCCGCCAAGGCATTAATTGAAAGCTGTTGCGACTATCGGCCCGAGCGGCTCAGTGGCCTGGCCTTACGCTTCGCCGCGCCATTTTTCCCAGGAGAGACCTTACTGATAAAGCTTTGGCGGCATGGGGAAAAAATATCGTTCTGCGGCTTTTCCGTTGAACGCAACGTGGCCGTAATTACCCATGGCAATGCCACAATAAAGGATACTCGTTGATGTTTGATACACCTCGTGTAACCCGACAAGGCCGGCCCGCCATCGTGGGCGTGGCCGAATCCGAACTTGGCAAAGTGCCTGACCTGACCGCCCTCGAACTGCAGGCGCAGGCCGCGCGCACGGCGCTGCAAGACGCGGGCCTGACTTTACGTGAGGTCGATGGCATATTCGCCCATACGGATGACCGATTCCCCAGTGTGTTGCTGGCGGAATATCTGGGAGTCCGGCCCCGCTATACTGACACCACCAATGTGGGCGGCATGTCTAACATATCGCATATTCGGCACGCAGCCGCTGCTATCGATGCGGGTATGTGCGAGGTGGCGCTGATCACTTACGGCAGCACCCAGCTTTCGGATGGCGCGCGCTTATTGACCGGGCTGGCTGAAGATCCACGTTCGCCGCGCGGGCAGTTTATAGTACCGCACGGGCACCTCAGCCCGATTGGCTATTACGCCATGGTGGCGCAACGCCATATGCATTGCTATGGGACGCAATCGGCCGATTTGGCCGAAATTGCGGTCGCTGCGCGTAAATGGGCAGCGATGAATCCCAAGGCCTATAAGCGGGAACCACTCACGATCGATGACGTGCTCTCTTCACCGATGATCGCCGACCCTTTGCGGGTGCGCGACTGCTGTCTTGTCACAGACGGCGGAGGTGCGCTGGTGATGACGCGCGCGCACACGGCGCATGCCTGGAGCAAACCGCCTATCTATATTGAAGGAGTCGCTGAGACATTTTCTCACCACTACACGCCATTCGATATTCCCGACTGGTTGGAAACCGGCGTAAGGGCCACGGCGGACGAGGCTATGCGCCAGGCGGGGATTACCCGTGAGGACATCGATGTGGTGCAGATTTATGACCATTTCACTATCGGCGTCATGCAATCACTCGAGGAGCTGGGCTTTTGCACTCGTGGTGAAGGCAAGGATTTTGTCAAGGAAGGGCGTCTCGCGCCCGGCGGCGATTTCCCTATCAATACCTCGGGCGGTGGATTATCTTACGGGCATCCTGGCATGTTCGGGATTTTCCTGGTGATCGAAGCCGTGCGTCAGTTGCGTGGCGAATGCGGGCTGCGCCAGTTGAAACGGGCCGAACGTGCCTTGTGCCATGCGCCTGGCCTCGTATTTTCAGGTAACACAACCTTGATTCTTGGAAAATGACTATGCCGGATGCCAAACGGCCCCTGCCAGCCCCTACGCGTATCACTCAACCTTTCTGGGATGCCGCCAGGCAAGGCCGACTGCTCATACAGCGATGCAAGGCCTGCGGGAAGCTGCAGTTCTATCCGCGCCTGCTCTGCTTGGCTTGTTTGTCTGATGATATGGATTGGCAGGAAAGCCACGGGCGCGGCACGATCTATACGTTCACAATCAACCGCCGCGCCGCCAGCCTGCATATGAGCAACAAGACTCCCTACGCCGTGGCCATCATCGACCTCGAAGAGGGTGTGCGGATGATGGGCCAGGTAGTCACATCGGACTTGTCTGACTTGCATATTGGCGCGCACGTCCGAGTCGCTTTTGAAGTGGCGTCGCCCGAGATATCGCTGCCTATATTTGAATTATTGAACGGATCAAAGAACAAATAAGGTGTCTTAATATCTTCTAGGCGAACATATGGTATTCTAAGAGAACATTTTTTCTACTCTTGAAGTTCCATTCGAAGTTATGAGCACCCCTGAAAACGATCGATTTGTCCGTTCCTTCGCGCGTGGCCTAACCGTTATTTCCGCGCTGGGGCGCAAGCCTGGGCATCACTCCATCGCCTCAGTTGCAGAACTAACCGAGCTGCCCCGCGCCGTTGCCCGTCGTATCCTGGCCACGCTTTGCGAACTAGGCTATGCGCGTGTCGAAGGCCGGGAATTCCGGCTTACGCCGCGTGTTCTTACACTCGGCCTGTCGTATTTGACATCCTTGCCTTATTTCGCACATGCTCAGCAGGCGCTGATTGAAATTTCCTCAGAAATAGATGAATCTTGCGCCATGGCGGTCATGGATACGACCGAGATCGTATTCATCCAAAGAATTCCGTCGCGCAAGGTCCTATCTCCGAACCTGGTCATAGGCAGCCGGCTACCCGCCTACGCAACATCTCCCGGGCGGGTGCTGCTGGCGAACCTGGACCCATCCGAGGTCGATGTATATTTCGATAAGGCTCATTTGAAGGCCTATACCGAGCGCACCATTGTGGAGAAGTCCGCGCTTGTCACGCTGCTTTCCGAAGTCCGAGAGCAAGGCTACGCGTGGGTCGACAGGGAACTCGATCCAGACGTTTCCGGTTTGTCGGTGCCCGTGCGGGATGATGATCGGAACGTAGTAGCCGCGCTATCGGTCAATGTGCTGTCCGAAGGCTGGACTGAGGCTCAGGCAGTGAAAAAGTTTTTGTCGCCGTTACGGCGTGCTGCGAGCTGCATCCGGTTTCAATGAGGCATCGAGTGAATGCTGTTCCGAATAGAGATCGCTGTACCGCCGTTTGGCAAGTTCTTCGAGTTCAATCAGCTGGGCTTGATCCCGCCGGATGATCTGGTTCACCACTTGCTTGATGGCCAACAATGCCTCAGGTTTGTTTCGACTGATTTCTTCGGCTAGCGCCCTTGCCGCTTGCTCCAGTTCTGCCGCAGGCACCACTTGGTTGATCAGACCCATGGCCAGCGCCTCGTGGGAGCTGATTCGGCGGGAGGTGAACAGCAGTTCCTTGGTTTTCATCGGACCCAGGACTTCGTATAGACGGCTCGCTCGAAGGGTGATAACACCGAGTTTGGCGTGCGTATCTTGGAAAATTGAGTCTTGTGCCGCGATAATCATGTCGCAACTTATCGCCAGTGTCAGGCCGCCAGTGATCGCATAGCCTGCCACTGCGGCAATCGTCGGTTTAGGACAATATTCGACGGCGGCAAACGCGCGTGAGCGTTGATCCTCGAAGTCTGGCGGTATATCTCGATCGTTAAAGTCGCGACCGCTGGAAAATACACCACCATTGCCGCTGAGCACTATCACCACTATATCGGGCTCAGCCACCAGATCGTCGATTCCGCGATGTATTTCTTGGAAAGTAAGCGCGCTAAGGGCATTCTTCACCTGAGGTCTGTTCAGGAGCAGCCAGCCGATTTTGCCCTCCTTGCGAATTTCTATCGTTTCATAGCTAGTGTTCATCGGTGCCTCACAGTGATTTTTCGCGCAGCTTGCGCTTCAGTATCTTCATCGTGGCGGGGGAGCGGGGAAATGAGGCAACGAAGACGACGGCTGCCGGGATCATATACTTTGGTACTCGCGGACGCAGAAAATCGATCACGTCCTCAGTAGTCATTGCGGCTAGCTCTCGACGCTGGATGAAGACCTGTAATTCGTCATCGCCTAGGCTAGAGTCGACGCCCAGCACCGCACAGTCCTCAACGCCATCGCATTGCCGGATCAGCCCTTCCAGATATTCCACCGGTATTGATTCCCCCTTGACACGTACTGTATCGTTGGAGCGACCAACGAAGTAGAGATCATTGTTTTCGTCAATGTAGCCGTAGTCGCCACTGCAGTACCAAGAGCCCCGAAAAGCCTTTGCGGTCGCGTCCGGCAATCCGTAGTAGCCGCTAAACATTACATGCGGCACAATTGATCGCACGAGGATTTCTCCCTTCTGGCCTTTCGGAAGCTCCCGGCCTTCGGCATCCGCCACGATGACTTCCAGGTCTCCTCGTACACGACCCGCATAGCCAACAGGGAAGGCGCCAGCTTCGTCGCGGCTGACCCGGCCTAGCGCTGTCAAGCCACCCGCTTCAGTACTTCCATAGCCCAGCACCGCATGAGACAAGGAGAAGCGCTCGATGAACTCCACATATTTGCCTCCAACTGTCACCACTGCGCGCGCAGTGGTGGTTGAAACAGCACCATCCGTGGCGTTGGCCAAGAGCATGTTCAGAGGAACTGCGTGTAGCACCAGTATGGTTGCCTGGCAGCGGCTCACTTGGCTCCAATAACGACTGACGCTGAAGCGTTCGGCGACGAAGCAACTGGCGCCGGCCAGCAAGGCGCCGACAAGTCCCAAAAAAAGATTGCCATGATAATTCGGCAGGCAGGCAAAGTAGCGGTCGTCTCTCGACACGCCAAGGCAATGGTTGATGTGCGCACTTACCGAAATACGAGCGGAGTGACTAAGACAGCAAGCCTTCGGCAGCCCAGTGGTTCCCGAGGTAAAGATCAGTTGCACTACATCCGAGGAAGCCACCCGCGTCGCTGGGGGTTTCTTGTCGTTGTGTGACAGCAGGTCTTGGAAATCCCATTCGTCCACGTTTTTCGCGGCTATCCTGTCGTTATAGGGCCAGCATATCTTCGCTTTGATGCTGCCTTGCGTGGGAAGACGCAGTTTGGCCATGTTGGCCTCATCCAATATGACCACTGCCGGCTGCAACCTGTCGATCAAACTATTCAAGAGGTCGGCGTCATAATCGGGGTTCATGAAAACATTAATAGCCCCGAGCTTGGCTACTGCGAAATACAGGCAAATCATGTCGATACCGTTAGGTATCGACATGACCACACGGTCCCCCTGAAGCACGCCCAGGCTCGATAATCCATAGGCCAGATTATTGGCGCGCCGCATCAGTTCGCCATAGGTAATCGTATCGTGTTCAGTCTGATAGGCAATTTTGTCGGGCGATGTCTGTGCGCGCTGATCCAGCAATTGGCCAAGCGTCCACTGCCTGCAAGAGATGAGGTCCATGACGCTATGCGGTTTGTGTTGCGCTGGAGTCGATCAGGCTCACGCAATCGCGCGCGCTTTTCAGCGCGCTGCCGTAGCCTGATCCGCAAGGATAAGAATAATCACCTGCGATTCTCAGTCCATGTACGCCAGTCGGTGCCAGCGATGGGCGGAATGGGCCGCTACGGCCGATCCGCGGTGGGTACAAGACATTCATGTATTCGGCGCGCAGCAGCCATTCAACGTTCTCGTCAAACTTGCCCGGCCAGATACCGCGCAAGGCGCTCAGACATTTTTCGTGCAGTGCGGCAGATTCATTCCGCCGATTCAGCGGCAACCTGCCGTGAGAATTGCAGATCAGGTAATGACGCCCAGGCGGGGCGAGCGAGCGATCGATATACGTAGGTACAGTGACCAGGCCATGCCAATGCTCGGACGCCAGGCCAACCGTAAACTGGAAGAACTGCTGGCCATCGCCGAAGCCATCAAACAATTCCTCTTTGACGCCGACAAGCAAGCCGCAATAAATCGTGCCTTCGGCGATAATGGCTTCCACCTTGGAAACCAGATCCGGAAGTAGTGCCTTTTTTTCGACAATACTAAAGAGTTGCGAGCCGGGCACGGCGCAAATGACCAGTTCTGCGTCGAAATCGATCTTGGTTACCGTCAACCCGGCAGAATAGGTTTTGATTGCCTTTACGCCAGTGACCCGGCCGTTTTCGATTACAACCTGTTTGACGGCCGTCTCGGTATAGACTGCGCCGCCGTTGGCGAGAATTCGATCGGCCAGCGCTTGCGAAAAGCTGAGACAGCCGCCCTTGGCGGGATAGTTGACAACATGTGTGGAGTTCCATGCATCGTGCATGGTTTCAATAAAAGCGCCGGCCGAGACCTCGGACATCGATGCGCCAGCAAAACCAGTGGCGCGGCGGAATGTATCGTGCACCTTCGGATTGCTGGTGACTCGGCTGATCCACTCATTGGCCGATATCTCATGATATTCCCGTTTTTCGAGCTCCTCCCGCGTCATTTCCTTGATGATCTTGCGTACAGCGCGATAATCGTCGCGTGCATCCTCGCCCAGCTTCTCTTTGGAGGTAAGCGGCCCATAGCGTCGGGTTTCGAGATCGAAGCTCATCAGGGTGGGCGTCACGGGAACCATATTCATTTCCGCGCCAACTTCTTCGAAAATTGCCTTCATGCCACTGGCTTCGAAGGCGGCCGCGAAATGAGAGCCTGTATCGATGGTGTAGCCCTCATGCTGGAACGATGATGCTCGGCCACCTACTGAAGCTTCCTTTTCCAGCAACGCTACCTTGTAGCCGCGCTTCGACAATAGCGCCCCTACCGCGCATCCGGCGGGTCCTCCCCCTACGATAATTGCGTCGAATTTTTCACCCATTGTTTGCCTCGTGTAATTATTGACCGCGCCGTGAATGTCAGATCGGTAATTGTTCGTCAGTTGGTATAACCTCCTGGCGAACCAAATATTCATTTGGTGAACATAATTATAGCGATAGGATGTTTAGTGTCAAGGCGTATTTTGTTGCGGACCCGCGGTTTGATTGGGCCCTTATGGGAGGGCAAAGCGGTCTACAGTTGCAAAATAAGAACGAGTTCATCCAACGCCAAGGCTTCGAGGCGCCGCAGGCGCTCCAGGGCAGGACTATCCACTAGCCGCGCCAAGCCGCGCTCGAATGGCGATTTGTTCGCGAACTCCGGTGTGAGGAAGCGGCGCGCGGCATCGGAGAGCTGCGCGGCCCTTACCCCGCCCCCACGCCCGCCGCGACGCGGAATCCGCGATTGCTGGCGGAACTGGATGGCGTGTTCGAATTCCTGGCTGCCACCCGGTAGCGGTTGCAGTAGGAATCATGGCAAAAAAAGGAGCTTCCGCGCATCGAGCGCCTGCCTGTATCTTCGGCATATCTTGGACTGTCCGCGCCTGTCAGCGCATGGTAGGCGGGCGTGAACCAGTCCTCGCACCATTCCCATACGTTGCTGCCGCAAAGCCGGCATCCGGATTCCCGAGGACCAGCATACGCAGCCCTATCGTGGAGATCTGGCACGCCGCGGAAGCACCGAGGCGCCGCGCCTCACGCGGGGCTGTCGCCCAGTATGAGGCTGGCGGCTTTCTCGCCTATCATGATGGCGGCGGCGTTGGTGTTGGTCGAGACGATCCGGGGCATGACCGAGGCATCGACCACGCGAAGGTTCTGGATTCCCCGCAGCCGAAGGTCCGGGTCGACCACTGACCGGCTGTCGCCGCCCATGCGGCATGTGCTCGTGGGGTGAAAGACGGTGCCTCCCTTGTTCCTCGCAAAGGCGGCGAGGTCCGCGCGATCGCGGACGGCGTTTCCCGGCAGGTATTCCTCGGGCGTGACCAGGTCGCGGAAAGCGGGTTGCCGATAAATTTCCCGCAGTATCTCCAGGCCGGACGTCAAGACGTCGATGTCCTTGCGTTCAGTGAGGTAGTTGGTAAGGATGCGCGGAGGGGCGGCGGGGTCGGCCGAGGAAATCCGGACTTCGCCCGCGGACTCCGGCCGGCATTGCGTTGCGGAGGCGGAGAAGCCCGAGAACGAATGCAGCGGATCGCCCGGCTTGTCGACCGACAAAGGCATGACATTCAGGAGCACGTCGGCGCGGCCGTTCCGGGCGTGTTCGCTGCACACCATGCCGCCTACCTGGCCGGCTCCGACCGTCAAGGGGCCGCGTTTCTGGAATAGCCACTGCGCGCCCATTTTCGCCAGCTTGACCGGGTTGCGCACGTCGTCGTTGAGCGACATCTTTTTCTTGAGCTTTACGATTACGCGGGCCTGGTAGTGGTCTTGCAGGTTCTTTCCCACTTCCGGCGCATCGACATGCACGGAAATATCATGTTGCCGCAGGAGCTCGGCCGGGCCGATGCCGGACAACTGCAGGATTTGCGGCGATTGTATGGCGCCGGCGCACAGAAGCACTTCCGCCCCCGCATGGGCCTGGAGCAGCTTGCCATCTTCCCGCCATTCGACGCCATAGGCTTTCCCCTGGCTGATCAATATGCGCGTAACCAGGGCGCCGGTCTTGATTGCCAGGTTCGGCCGCCGCCTTGCGGGGCGCAGGAACGCCGTGGAAGCATCGCAGCGCCAATGCCCCCGCAGCGTGAGTTGATACGAGCCCAGGCCGCTGTCGTTCGCGCCGTTGAAGTCCGAAGAGCGCGGGAAGCCCATTTGCGTTCCCGCTTGCAGCCAGGCGTCGCAATACGGATGGTGATTGCGCAATTCCGATACGCAGAGTTCGCCGCCGGCGCCATGGTATTTGCTCTCGCCCCCGTCGTAGCGCTCCGAACGCCTGAAGAAAGGCAGGACTTCGTCGTAGCTCCAGCCCGTGGCGCCGGACGCGGCCCAGTCGTCATAGTCGGCATGCTGTCCTCGTATATACAGCAGCCCGTTGATCGAGCTGGATCCGCCCAGGCCCCGGCCGCGTGGCCAGACTATCCGCCGGTTTCCCGTTTCGGGCTGAGGCGCGGTATCGAACTGCCAGGAGTAGCGGGGATCATAAATGGTCCGGAAATAGCCCACCGGCAGCTTCAGCCAGAAGTTGCGCTCGGATCCGCCGGCCTCGAGCAATAAAACCCGATGCGCGGGATTGGCGCTAAGCCGGTTTGCCAGCACGCAGCCCGCGGATCCGGCGCCGATAACAATATAGTCATATTCGTTTTTTACGGACATCGTCTTACCAGTTATTCTCTCGATTAGCGGGCGCGGGCGGCTTCGGCCGGCCCTGGCCCGCCTTGCCTGAGCGCGGGCTGTCGGCGGGCTACTGCCGTGGGCCGGGTATGCCCAGGCGGATGAAAGCCTCCGCGGGCGCTTCGTTTGCCTGCATGATATTCGACATGGATTCCAGCAGCCGGTTTTCTATCGCTTCATCGCGAAAAGGATGTTGCTGCTCCGGGTCGGTTTCAAGATCGTAAAGCACGGTGGTCGTATCCTCGTATCCGCCGCCCTGCCCCTGGTGGCCCGTCGGCTGCCCCTTCGCGTTGCGACGAGCCGGCACTTTCAGGAGCGGCACGCCTTGCGAGAAGCCGAACGGCGATGTCAGTTCCGCCGCGCGCAGATCGTCGACGTGAAACATGCTCTTGAGGTGCATGGGCATCAGGGTATATTCGTATAGCGATTGTTTCGCCATGTCTTCGGGATAGCGGAAATAGGTGTAGCGCCCGTCGGTGATATTGGTGCCCGCGCCGAACATCCCATAAAGCGCGGCTTCGCGTACGGGCTGGTCCCGGGCCAGGAGCGGCAGCAAGGAATGGCCTTCGACAGTCCCCGGCGGCGTCTGCCCATGGCAGTCCAGCAGGGTCGGCATGATGTCTATGGTCTGGGTCAATGCTTTCCTGCGCGTTCCCGCCTGGCTTGCGTAATCCGGGTGGTGAATCATCAAGGGGATGTGCGCTATCTCGTTGAAGAAAGGCATCCTGTTCTTGCCCCACCAATCGTGCTCGGCCAGCAGGAAACCATGATCCGTCGTCAGCACGACGGCCGTGTCGCGCCACATGCCGTGTTCGTCCATATAGTCGAGCAATTTCCCGAAATAAGCGTCGCACATGGTCAGCAGCGCGGCATAATTCGCGCGCAGCTCTTGCACTTCGGTTCCGCTTTCCTCCAGGCGCTTGTAGCGGGGCCAATCCAGAATGGGGCCCTGGTAGCCGGTGGGGTACTTTTCCCGGAAGCGCGCGGGGGCGAAAAAGGGCTCGTGCGGGTCGAAACATTCGAGGTGCAGCAGCCAGTCGTCGGCCGCGCGATTCAAGTCCAGGAACTCGAACGCCGAGGCGAAAGAGCGCGGGCAGCAAAAATCACTTTCATCCCGCATGAACTCGCGGTTCACCATGGCCTGGGTGCGGCCGTCCTGTTTGCCCTGGGGCTGCTGCATGGGGTGGTACATGGACTGGAACCGCTCAAGCGGGGGCTGGACCATGGCCTTCCATTTGTCCCATTCCTGCCCGCGCACAAAATCCCAGGATGAATAGCGATTATGGTAGGTGGCGCCGCCGTCCTCCCAGTAGTGATAATGGTCCGATACCAGGTGGGTGTAGACATCGCCGGCGCGCAATAATTCGGAGAACGATTGATCGAAGGGTTCCAGCGGCCCCCAGCTCCGATGCAGAAAATTCAAGCGCCCGGTATGCATATCCCTGCGGGCCGGCATGCATGGCAGACTACCCGCGAAATGGTTGTCGAAAGTGACCGCCCTTTCGGAAAACCGCTGGAAATTGGGGGTTTCGATGGATGTGCCGCCATAGCATTCCAATGCATTGCGAACCAGGGAGTCAAATAGTACGAAAATTGTACGCATTACTTAATCCAGTTTGATGTTGGCCGATTGAGCGACTTTCGCCCATTTGCTGAAATCCTGCTGTACATAGGACTTGAAGTCCTGGGCGGATGCGCCCGTGGCGGCCGTCATCCCGCTGCGTTCCAGGGTGGCTTGCAGTTCCTTGTCGCCTATGGCGGCGGTGATCGCCTTGTTCAACCGGCCTATGATTTCCGCGGGCGTGCCGGCGGGGGCCAAATATCCTATCCATTGATCGAGGTCGAAATCGCCGACCCCCGCCTCCGCCATGGTCGGAACTTGCGGCAGCTGGGGCATGCGTTTCGCGCTTGCCACCGCCAGCGCCTTCACCTTGTTGGCGCTGATCTGCGGCAAAGCCACCGCGGCATTGGCAAAGTGAAAATCGACCAGCCCCGACATCTGGTCGATCATCGCGGGCGGGCCTCCCTTGTACGGCACATGGACAATGTCCAGCTTTTCCGCCGTTTTCAACATTTCCCCGGCGAAATTCCCCGGCGTCCCCGCGCCGGCGGAAGCGTAGCTGAGTTTTCCCGGGGATTTTCTGGCGGCGGCAATGATCTGCGCCAATGATTGCGGCCCTTCCGGGGCGGCGACCAGAATCAGGGACGTATAGGCGGCGCCAGCAATGGGCTCGAAATCTTTGTTGACGTCGAATGGCATATTCGAACGTATTGCGGCATTCATATTCATTGCGCTGGTCGTCAGCATGATGGTGTAGCCATCGGGCGCCGATCTGGCGACCTCCGCCGCGCCTATCATCCCTCCGGCCCCGGGCTTGTTTTCGACGATTACAGCGACTCCCAGGCTTTTCTGCAGCTTCTCCGCGACCAGCCGGGCGGGCAGATCCACGAGCCCGCCTGCCGGCCATGGCACTACCACGTGCAGGGGCTTGGCGGGATAGTCCGCCGCCCAGACGGGCGCCGTCGTGAAGCATGCGGCGATAAGCCCCGCGGCAAAACATTTCAGTTTCATATTGTCTCTCTCAATAGTTATCGATGCCGGCTGGCTTGTCTGTTTGCAGCAAATAGTACTATAGACCATACGTTAAGACAATAAACCAGCAATAACAATGGAAAGACCATGGATTCCGCCTGCGGCTCCACTCTTCTGACGGCCTTAGCTTAGGGCATAAGATCCATCTCGACTCTTACGGAGTCGCCCCGATAAGTCACTTCCGCCAAATATATGATTTTTCCTTGCGCGTCCTTGAAAATGCGCCGGACCTCCGCTACCGGGGCATTGATGGAAAGATTCAAGAGCTGCGCCACTTCCATGTCCGCGGTGCCGATGGTCAAGGCCTGGTGGGCATCCGCTACCTTGTTCATGGACGCAAGCAAGGGAATGACCGTTTCGTTGCGAAACCGTTCAGGCTGCTGGCGAAAGAGCTCCTCGTCCAAGTAAATATTGATAATGCAGTATGGCTGGCCGCCGCGGGAATGGACGCGCCGCATGAACACATATTGCGCCGCCGCGACACCCTCTTCGGGCAGTATGGGCGGCGGCCGGCTCGCCTCGTCGATATTCACGATAGTCGGATTGGTGTCCCGGTACACGTTCGCTAGGGCCTCAAGAGTGGTCACCACCTTGATCCACCGATTGCTCTTGGGGCGGTTCGTGACGAACGTGCCCCGACCCTGTTGGCGGGAAACCAGGCCCTCGCGGGCCAGCACGTCGACAGCTTGCCTTACGGTTACCCGGGCGACGCCAAATTCAGCAAGCAACTGCTCCAGCGAAGGAAGCTTATGGCCCTCGGGCCAATCGCCCCGGACGATGCGCTGGCGCATCAATTCCGACAATTGAAGATAGCGGGGAACCGGGCTTTCCGAAAACTTTATGTTCATAACGGCTCTTAAATGGCGGAAATGCCGATCATCTTACAATGGCGTACTTTGCAGCATCGCAGGCTATAAAGCAACGTATCCGGCCTTGGCGCAAGCCGCGGCGGATAGCGAGGCCGGGCGCAAGCTGCTTTAAAGCAGACAGGGCAAGCCGCCTGCCAGGCCCTTGACCTGCAAAGGCATAGCGAGCAGTATGAAGCTGCATTCGCATCCCTGAAGTCAAGGAGCGCCAAGCCCAGGAGATGCTGGACTTTTGCGCCTGGAAGGGCATTCTGCCCGATTGCGAGATGATCCGCACGGATCAGATCAATGAGGCTTTCGAAAGAATGAAGCGCGCCGATGTGCGCTGCCGCTTCGTGATCGATATGACATCGCTGGTGAAGGAAGCGACGCCGTGACTGCATGGCTGGAAATCCGTTCCGTGGGCGGCGAACGCGAGGCTGAAGACATATCACAGGAGGATCCCATGCGCGGAAAATGGATCTTGATCACCCTTGCAGGCGTGTTGGCCTTGCCGCTGCTGGTGGCGCCTATCGTCCTGGCGCCTGGCCGGGAGCCGGCGGACACGCTTCCCGCCGCCGCGCTCGATCCCGCCGAGCAGGCCCGCATGATCGACGCTATGCGGCCGCCAAAACGCGCGCGGCCGGCGATTGCGATCATCACCCTCAACGACGCGACCGAAGTGGCCGACTTGCTGGTCGCGTATGGCATTCTCCGGCGCGCCGATGTGGCCGATGTGACCGTGGTCGCGCAGCGGGCCGCGCCGGTCCGGCTCTATCCGCCGAAGATCAGCATCGAGCCGGAAGCGGCAATCCACGCTTTCGATGAGCGCTATCCCGAGGGCGCCGACTATATCGTGGTCCCGGCGATGGATCCGGAAAACGACCCCTTCGTCATGGACTGGATCTCTGCCCAGTTGCGCAAAGGCGCCAAGATCGTCTCGATCTGCAACGGGGCCAGGACTCTCGCCGCCGCCGGATTGCTCGACGGCCGGCGCGCCACCGCGCACTGGTATTCCGTTCGCCAATTGCGCAAGGCGCACCCGGCCATACAATGGCTGGGGGACAGGCGCTATGTCACCGACAATGGCATTACGACATCGACAGGCGTTTCCGCCAACATCCCGTTGATGCTGGCCCTCGTGGAGGCGATAGGCGGCCGTGATGCCGCCGAGCACGTGGCCGGCGAGATCGGCGCGGCAGGCTGGGACGCGCGCCATCGCTCGTCGGCATTTCAGCTCACCGGCGAGCACAAGAAGACGTTCGTGCGCAACAAGCTCTCGTTCTGGCGCCATGAAACCATCGGGGTCCCCGTGGCCGGGAACGTGGATGAAATCGCCCTGGGCCTGACGCTGGAAGCCTATTCGCGCAGCGAACTGGCCCGGGTGATGACAGTCGGGAACAAGGGCGAGGCAGTCCGCAGCAGACACGGCCTGACGATACGCCCGGACCGGCCGATCGAGAGCGCCGCCGTGGACGACATGCTCGCGCCGCCGCCTTCCGATGCGCCGGCGATGACGATGGATCGCGAGCTGGCGCGCATCGCCTCCCGATATGACCGCCATACCGCCGCGATCGTAGCGCTGGCGATGGAATACCCGTGGGCTCCGGGCTACGCCCGGGCGGCGGGCCGGTAGTCCTGCACTTCATATGCGCGCCGGCGGCAGGATCAATATCCGGCCGATCAGACGAAACAGGCTGATCATATCGTCGCCGCCCACGAGGCGGTGGAATCCGGCAAGGTATTGGGAAATGTCGTGCTGATGATTTAAGGGGACGCCCGCTCAGCCCTGCCAGTTGACCAGCAAGGCCGTGCCGTACAGTCCGATCGCGAACACGACGTGGCCGGCAATGTTGAGCATCCTGGCGCGCGCTGGGTTGGCTGCTTTTGAACAGGCGATGCCGGCGCCCATGCCCGGCTGCAGGATGAACCAGCCCGCGCCCACGGTAACCAGGCCGACGATCAATGCGGCGTTAAAACTGGGGGCGCGGGCCCAGCCCAAGCCCCAGATGGCAAGCAGCGCGGCGGCAAAAACCATGCCTACGACGTAGTGCATGATCCATCCGACAAGAAGTTCGCCAGGCACTGCTGCGGAGCGTGCGATACCGCCGCCATGCACCAGCCGGCCTCTAGGCAGGTAGGCGAACCAGCGGCCGACCAGCCCCCAGTTGGGCGTGGGCAATCCAAAGGCCGCCTTGAGCAATCGGGCCCAGATATCAAGCAACGCCGTCGCGCCGCCGCCTATCAGCACCGAGAGATAAATGAATTCGAGCATGATGCCTTTGTCGTTGTGAACCCGCGAATCAGTGGACGTAGCCGCCAGGCGGCTGGCGCATTTTGAAATCTGTCAGATCAGCTCTCGTCTATGGCGCCAAGCAGATCTTCCAGCGAACCGGCCACCAGGATGCGGCCCGTCCAATCGGATAGCGCGGCCTCATCGGCTGCCTCCAGCCGCGCTTTCGCCCAGGACGGCAAGGGGCCGAATTTCAAGACCATTTGCTGTTGCAAAGTCATCAGCTTGCCGCGCAGTTCGCCCCGCTCTAGTCCACGCTCCAGCCCCAGTTCCATGCCACGCTTTTCGGCCCGCCGCTCAATACTCGTCACATAAGCCACGTTATGCTCCTTTTCTATCGCTTCCAGCGCTTGTTCGAATGCCGGCTCCAGTGCCGGCGGCAATATCAATATCCAGTCGACCAGACGATACAGGCTGATTATATCGTCGCGGCCATATTCGTGGCGATAGAGCAGCTCCATTAAACCGATCTTGGCAGCCAGCCGCCCGGGGCCGTCCCGGTGATGCGCATGGGCCTGGAGTTGCGCGATGACGATCACGGCAAAGGGATTGGATCGGGCTCGGGCCTCGAGTTCCGCCCAGCGCGACCACCACTGCCCCAGGTGTATCACCGGGCAGCGGAACTGCATGCCGCTACCCAAGGGCTCTGCGCTGCCCTGGAATTCCAGCCTGTGGTCCAGTTGCGGCGGCCCGCCACGGCTGTTGGTCAGGATCGCAAAGCTGGCAAACCCCAGTGAGCCTTGGGCAAAGTGAAGAACTCCGGCCTGTCGGCCGGAGCTTCTCCGCCACAACGCAGGGGCGCCTTCGGCGCCGCATTGGTCTTGCCTCGCTTGACCTCGCCCTGAAGGGCGAGGCTTGCGCTTAGGCTCGTGGTCAATATGATTGCGATCCACTATCCGATAACAATAGATTTGCATGCGCAGAGCAAGGCCGGCCAACGCCCGAGGCCCGGCGCCGCCGCCTTGAGCCTCCACATGCACAAGCAGCCATGCGGGTCGTTCAAGCACGGTCCTGACCTTGACCAATTTATCCGCCTGGCGCCGCCCGCGGCGCAGACTGTGTGAAACGGCCTGGAACTCCTTGTCCAGAAATTGCGGCGGATGGGACCAGTCTATGATGGCATGCAGCTCGGGCATCAGCAGGGCCAGCGCCGGCTCGAAGTACTGTTCCAGGGCGTCTTTCCAGGGCGAGTCGTAGTCGTTGCGGACGGTATTGAGGGTCGAAGAGTTATCGCCATCAGCGCCGCTCGTATGATGGCGGCCGGCCCCGGCAGGCGCGCGTTTAGCGGCCGGCCTTTGCTTGGCCGGCTTGTCGGGTGGAGGCTTTATGGTCGAGCGCTTGCGTGGAGGAGAAACCATTTTGGCCGTCCCTGGGTTGGCAAGGAACGACCACTGTAGGCACAGGAGTGAAAAAACGATAGATCGGCGATTACGGGTGGACGGATTTGTCAGTTGCAGCAAGCGCCGGCTCGAAGTACCGCTCCAGCGCCTGCTTCCCGGGCGAATCGTCGTCAGGCAGCAAAGCCGCTAGGCGCTTCCAGCGATTGCGCGGGAACGTCTAGTTCTTGATGCTGAACACGTTCTCCGCCCTGTATACGAAATCCCGCCCCAGCGGCGCGATGCATTCCAGGAAATGGCGGGAATTGGCCTGCCTGGGCAGCATCCAGTCGTGCAGCTCTATGATCAATACATAGAACTGGTCGACCCATTCGGTATTGGCGGCAAAGATGTTTTCTTCGAAGCCCTCGACGTCTATCTTCACCAGAAACGGGATCTGATTATTCTTTTCCGCGCCGGCCACCAATTCGTTGATGGATACCAGAGCCAGGTCGCCCTGCGTATCGACTCTGGTCTGGAAGGCCCAGTTGTCGGCCGTGGGGTTATGGATGTTCGCGCGGCCCGCGGCGCTGGCAAGGCCCGCATGAAGCAACTGTATATTGGAAGTGTTCCGGCAGTTTTCGCTGGCCACGTGGAAGTTGTTGGGTTCGGGCTCGATGCCGATGACATGCGCCCTGGGGAATTCATTCGCAAAGTAAAGGCATGAGGCCCCGATATTGGCGCCGGCGTCAATGATCAGCGGCACACGCCCCGATGCGCAGATTTCTTCATACCTTGCGCTGATGTCCTGATGGCGGTCGAACACCCTCAGGCCATAGTCTTCTTCCACGAAAATTTGCTTGATGACCGCGCGATCGATTTTGTCGCGCGTATTGACCATGATTCTGGACCGGGTCTTCTTGTCGTACAGGACTTGCCTGGCAATGAACGGCGGCCGCGCGACAACGAAACGCGAGCGCCTGGACGCGAGCTGTTTGAGCGCTTTCACTGACCAGTTCAGGGTCTTTCCGATGGTATTGAAGGACATAGGCCAGAAATTAATATGATTGATGATTGATACTGCGGCTTGAACAGGCGATTATATCCACTCGGCGGCCCACTGCGCCTGCCGGCGGGCGGCGATGGCTTTGGTTCTTGTCCTGGCAGCCAGAGATGGCCCCGTCCCCGCAGGCCGCGCATCCCCGTATATGCTCGATAAACAAATCCCCCCCCCTCAAGCTGAAGCCATGACCTCAACCACCAACGCGATAATTTCACAGATCGTCCTGCTGCCGACCAGCCTGTTGCTGCTGATGGCCGCGGGCTGCCTTTTGCTGGCAGTCCGCTGGCGCCGCTCGGGCTGGACGCTGCTCCTTGTCGGGATAGGCGGCCTGGGCGTCCTGAGCATGCCGTTCACGGCTCAGAAAATGATGCATACGCTGGAACAGCGCTCTCCGGTCGAACCCGGCCTTCTGGCCCAGGCCCAGGCCATCGTCGTGCTGGGAGGCGGCATCGACCCGAGCCAGCCGGAATATGCGGCCGACACCGCCAACAGCGCCAGCCTGGCGCGCATACGCTATGCCGCTTTCCTGTATCGCCAACACGAGCTGCCCATACTCGTGACCGGCGGAAACTCCACGGGCGGCGAGGCGGACGGCTGGGTGATGAAGCGCGAACTCGAAACGCTATTCGATGTGCCCGTGCACTGGGTGGAAACGAAGTCCGTGAACACGGCGGAAAACGCGGAATTCTCCTGGGAGATCCTCGGGCCGGAAGGCGTCCATACCATCGCGCTGCTTACACAGGCCTGGCATATGCCGCGGGCCAGGCAGGCTTTTGAACGGGCGGGCTTCACCGTCGTCCCCGCCCCCACCGTTTTCCATGTCGAGCCGGTGCAAGGCATCATGAACTTCATTCCCCAGGCGGATTACTTGAGCATGGCCAATACAGCGATACACGAGTGGGTGGGGATGCTGTGGTACCGGATGACGGACGGGGGCAGGCCCGCGTCCGCCCGCCCGGGCTAAACCGGGTCCCTGGTGGGTTCGCCGTTCACCAATCGCAGTATGCCCAGCGGATTCGCGTTCTGCAGCGCGGGCGGCAGCAGCGCATCCGGATAGTTCTGGTAGCACACCGGGCGCAGATAGCGGTCTATGGCCAGGCTGCCGACCGATGTGCCGCGCGCATCCGACGTGGCGGGATAGGGGCCGCCGTGGACCATGGCGTCGCACACCTCGACGCCGGTGGGAAAGCCATTCAGCAACAGGCGGCCGGCCTTTTCCTCCAGGATGGACACCAGCGCCTGCTGTCCGGCGACTTCGGTCTCGGTGGCGATAATGGTCGCGGTCAACTGCCCGTGCATGCCAGCCAGGAATGCGGCCATCTGCGCCATGCTGTCGAAGCTGACGAGCACGGTGGACGGCCCGAAAACCTCCTCTTCCAGCGGCGCATCGGCATTATCCAGAAGCAGCGCGGGTTTTGCCTTGAACACGTGGGCAGTGGCCTTGCCGGCCGCCGTCGCGCCGCTGGCCAGGATTTCCGCGCCGTTCAGGGACTTCAGGCGATCCAGCCCGGCTTCATAGCTGTCGAGCGCGCCGCGGTTGAGCATGGTCTGGGCGGGCATGGCGCCGAACGCGCCAGCCAATTGTTCGGCGAAGGCGCTCAGCTCGGGCGACTGCACGCCCAGAATCAGGCCGGGGCTGGTGCATAGTTGGCCGCATCCCATGGACACGGATGCGGCCAGGTCGCGGGCCACCGCGGCGCCGCGCTCCTGCAGCGCGCCGGGGAGCAATACGATAGGGTTGATACTGGACATCTCCGCAAACACAGGGATGGGATCGGGGCGCGCGGCGGCCAGGTCGCATAGCGCGCGGCCGCCTTTCAGCGAGCCGGTGAAGCCCACCGCCTTGATGCCCGGCGCTTGCACCAGCCTTGCGCCCACGCCCGTGCCGTAAATCATGTTGAATACGCCGGCCGGAATCCCGCAACGCTCGCGCGCCCGTTCTATCGCATCGGCGACCCGTTCGGAGGTCACCATATGGCCTGTATGGGCCTTGACCACGACCGGGCAGCCCGCGGCCAGCGCCGCCGCCGTATCGCCGCCCGCCACGGAAAAGGCCAGAGGAAAATTGCTGGCTCCGAAAACCGCCACCGGCCCCATGCCCATCCGGCACAGCCTTATGTCGGGACGGGGCATAGGCTGCCGCTGCGGCAGCGCGGTATCGATGCGCGCGCCGTGGAAATCCCCGCGCCTCAGCACGCGGGCAAAGAGACGCATTTGATTGCTGGTGCGCAGCTTTTCACCTTGCAGCCGGCCCGCCGGCAGCGCGGTTTCATCCGACACCTCGGCGATGAAGTCGTCGCCCAGCGCGTCGATTTCTTCGGCTATCTGATCCAGGAAATCCGCCCGGCGCTCGATGGAAAGCGTCCGGTATTCGCGATAGGCGCGGCTTGCCGCCAGGACCGCCTCGTCGATTTCTTCCGGCGTCGCCTGGTGGAAAGAAACGGGATAGGCCAGCCCGCTGTCGGCGCCGATGCTTTGCTGCGCAGTCGCGCCGCGCGCGCTGCGTTGTCCGCCGATGTAGTTGTGCCCCAGAACCGGGGCGCTGACGATGTCATTCATTAGATGCGTTCCAAAAAAAAGTTACATGGACCGTTCCAGCATCCATACGTAGTCGGCGTCGGATGCTTCGCGGGGATTCGTCTTGTGGCTGTGGTCGGCCAGCGCGCCATGGACTATGCGCGGAAACAAATCGCGCGATACGCCCATTTCCGCCAGGCCTGCCGGCAGCCCCAGCCGCTTGCTCAGGTCCTGAATGGCGGCGCCGATAGCCTCGGCGCCGGAATTTTCAAGCCCCATGGCCTGCGCCATGCGTTCCAGCTTCTGCTCTTGCTGCAGGGAAGGCGATGCGGCATTGAACTCGATGACCGCAGGCAGGAAGACAGCATTCAGCGTGCCATGGTGCAGTTTGGGGTTGATGCCGCCCAATGAGTGGCTGAGGCTGTGTACGCAGCCCAGCCCTTTCTGGAAAGCCATGGCGCCCTGCATGGACGCGCTCATCATGTTCAGGCGGGCCTCGCGGTCCTGGGGATTGCGCGTGGCCCGCTCTATATGCAGCCATGCGCGGCGCAAGCCGTCCAGCGCAATGCCGTCCGCAGGAGGGTTGAATGCCGGCGACATGAAAGTTTCCAGGCAATGGGCGATGGCATCCATGCCTGTCGCGGCGGTCAGCATGGCTGGAAGGCCCAGTGTCATGGATGGATCACAGATGGCCGACTTGGGCACCAGGTGCGGCGACAGCACGCCTACCTTGCGTCCGTCGTTCAGGATCAGGATGGCGCCGCGGCCGACTTCGCTGCCTGTCCCGGCGGTGGTGGGAATGGCGATGACAGGCGCGGTAGCGGCGGTAATGCGCCCGGCGCCGCCCTCGATCACGGCGAAAGTCTTCAGCTCGCCTTCGTGGGTTCCGCAAACCGCCACGCCTTTTGCCAGGTCGATGGAAGAGCCGCCCCCGACGGCGATGATGCCGTCGAACCCGCCATCGCGGAACACGCGGACGGCGGCGAGCACCGCCGCCTCGTTCGGGTTCGAAGGGGTGCCGTCGAAAATCGCCGCGTCGCCCGGCTTGTCCAGCTGGGCGAGCACCCGGTCGACCAGACCCGCCTTCCTGACGCCCGCATCCGTGACTATCATCGGATGCCGTATGCCTACCCGATCGCATTCCTGCTGCAATGAAGCCAGCGCGTCATAGCCGAACTGAACCTGGGTGATGTAGTTGATAATTGCCATGTATGCATCGCTTTTCGTTATATATTGATAAAACCCTTACAGCACGAGAGCAGGATGCCCTTGCACAGGCAGCCGAAAGGCGCTATTTTGTTGCTCCTTGGGTAATTTACGTCAATTCGCGCCCCTTGAAAATTGACGGGCACGCATACAGGTATAACTTTTCTTCATGGACAAGCTTCCCACTCTGGCCAAAATGATGTCGCGCCTCAGGCTCAAGCAATTGCATCTGCTCAGCGCCCTGGCCGACCATGGGTCGCTGCTCAAGGCGGCGGAAAAAGTGTCGCTCACGCAGCCCGGGGCCAGCAAGGCCCTGCAGGAAGTCGAGTCCATATTCGGCATGCCGCTGTTTGCCCGCACTCCGCGGGGCCTGGTCGCCACCGCGGAGGGGCACTGCGCCATCCGCTATGCGCGGCTCATCCAGACCGATCTGGCGCAACTGCACGACGAACTCGAAGACATGCTTCAGGGGCAGGGAGGGCGGCTGAATATCGGCGTCATCATGGGCGCGGTGCCCTTGCTTGCGGAGGAATTGACGCGGCTGCTGGCGCAGTATCCCGACATCGCCATCGGGATCGTGGAAGACACCAGCGCCAGGCTGCTGCAATTGCTCGAGCAGGGCCGGCTGGATGCCGCCATCTGCCGCAGTTCCGTCGGCGCGCAGCCGCATCTTTACGAAAGCGTCGATATCCACCACGAGACGCTGGCGGTGGTCGGCAGCATAGACCACCCCATGGCCGCCCGCGAGCGCCTGGAACTGGCCGACCTGGGCGCGTCCCGGTGGGTGGTGTACTCGGCCAATATGCCTATGCGGCGCCTGCTGGAGCGCGAATTCCACGAAGCCGGGCTGCGCTTCCCGCATCAATTGTTCGAAACCACATCGACGTTCGCCACGCTGGCGCTGCTGCGGCGGCAGCCGGACATTGTCGCGCTGCTGGCCATGGATGTGGCGGAGTTTTTCGCTTCGCTGGGGATTATGCGTATCCTTCCGCTGCGCCTGAAATCGCGCAGCGAACCCTACCAGCTGGTTACGCGCCGCGGCGCCGTGCTGTCGCCGGCGGCGCAATTATTCCTGCGGTCGTTTCCAGGCCCCGATTCGGATTATCCTCAACCATGATGACGTACAATCAAAACGCCCGGAACGTTCCGGCGCGTCCGAGAACGTTCTCCCGCTTGCCTTCGGCCCCTTTGACGGCGATACCGCCATCCAATATAAATACAAGAGGGCGCGGCGTGGCGGGAAGAATGGAACAGAAGCTGCAGGAGGCAGACTAATGGCCCGCCAGATACCCCCTCTCAATCCTTTGCGCGCCTTCGAGGTCGCAGCCAGGCTGCTGAGCTTCACCAAGGCCGGAGAAGAACTCTTCGTCACCCCTTCCGCGGTCAGCCACCAGATCAAGGTGCTGGAGGACAGCCTGGGCGTAGCGCTGTTCATACGGCAGGCCAAGTCGCTGGTGCTTACGTCGGCCGGGCAGGCCTATCTGCCCGAAGTCCAGCGCGCGTTCAAGCAGATAGCCGCCGCCACCCAGCGGCTGCATACGCATCATCTTTCGGTGCTGAAGATCAACACGCCGCCGACGTTCGCGGTCAAGTGGCTGATCCCCCGCATGGCGCGCTTCATGGCCGCCAATCCGACGATAGACCTGAAGGTATCCACTTCGGCCCAGATCGTCGATTTCAGCCGCGAAGACCTGGACCTGGCCATCCATTACGGCCGCGGCGTCTACCCCGGCATGCACACCGAACAATGCCTGTCGGTGGAGGTCTTCCCCGTATGCAGCCCGGCGCTCATGCAAGGTCCGCATCCGCTGCATCACCCCGAGGACCTGAAGTTCCACACACTGCTGCATGACGACAGCACCTACACCGACGCGAGCAACCCGGACTGGGCCATGTGGCTCAAGCATGTGGGCGCCACCGATATCGACGCGACGCGCGGCCCGTCGTTCTGGCCCAGCCATCTGGTCATCAACGCCGCCCTGGACGGCCTGGGCGTGGCGCTCGCCAAGAAAAACTGGGTCACCAACGAGCTGGCGCAAGGGAAATTGATCAGGCCATTCGAGGCCAGCATTCCCGTCGAGTTCGGCTATTTCATCGCCTATCCCGAAGAGCGCGGCGACGATCCCCGCATCAGCACCTTCGTCAACTGGGTCCGCAGCGAAGTCGCCCACGACGAGGCATCCGCCTGACGCGAACCGCGCGCCCCCGTCAGATCCGGTAGATGCGCTTGGCGTTGTCGTGCAAAAGCAGGCGCTGCTGCTCTGGCGGCCAGGGCGAGATCGCGGCCAGGTAGCCGGCAAGGATCTCGCCGTAGCTGGCCACCAGGCTATCGACGGGAAAATTGCTTGCGAACATGCAGCGCTCGACGCCGAAAATCGATATGGCGTCGCGCATGACGGGTACGTTGGCGGCCTCGCTCCAGCGCACGCCCAGCTGGCCCAGCCCGGAAATCTTGATGGCGGCATTGCCGGCCCGGGCGACGCTCTCGAGCGCCCGGCGCCAGGCCGCCAGGCCCGCGGGACTGCGGTCCACCGGCAGCCCGGTATGGTTGATGATCAGCGGGATCCGCGGGAAATCGGCGGCCAGCGCGGCGGCCTGGTCCAGGTTCCACCAGGGGGCTTGCAGGTCGAAGGAAAACCCGTGAACGGCCAGCCGGGCATAGCCATCGCGCCAGCCGATGTCGTCCATGGATCCGGGCAGGCCGCGCCGCGCCTGCTCCGGGGCGGGCGCCGACACGGGCTTGCAGCGGATGCCGCGGGTGCGCGGGTAGCCCGCCTGCGCGGCCAGGACTTCTTTCGCGTCGGCCCGCCCCAGGGCGGCATGCGCCACGATGACCGAAGGCAGGCCGGTCCGGTCCGCCAGCTCGCTGAGCCAGCGCGTTTCGGCAACGGGCGCCGCGCGATCCCACTCGGCCTCGATATGCACGGTCGCCGCCGGCGCGTGGCCGCGCGTGTCGCGCGCGAGATCGGCCGGCAGATAATCGCGCTTGAGCGCCGAATAATCGCCATAGCGGAAATCCGCCACCGGCTCGTCCTGCAGCCAGGGATAGGGGTTGGCGCCAAGCTGCCAGAAATGCTGATGCGCATCGATAAAAGGCCCGACGCGTCGCGGGTTTCGTAAAACCAGCCCGGCACGCGGACGGTTCATGTTTGCTCCGCGCGCGCGGGGCTGAAGGCGCCCCGTGTGCGCAGGCCCGCGACGGCGGCGTCGTCCAGCCCGGCTTCTTTCAGGACTTCGCGGGTATGTTCGCCCAGCAAGGGCGGCGGCCGGCGTATCTGCTGGGGCGTCGAGCCCAGCTTGACGGGAAACCCCAGGACTTTGATATTGCCTTCCACCGGATGAGGGACTTCGAGCACCATATTCCTGGCCACCGCCTGTTCGCTGCATAAGGCTTCAGCATAATCCAGAATCAGCGCGGCGGGGATGCCGACAGCCTGCAGGCCTTCGACCCATTCCCGGGCCGGCCGCGTGGCGAAAACCAGCTCGAGCTCCTGGATCAGGACCTCGCGATTCCGCAGTCGGTCGACATTGGTGGCGAAGCGCGGGTCCTGCGCGAGGTCCTGCCGCTCGATCAGGGCGCACAGCGCCGTCCAGAGTTTCTGGTTGGCGGCCCCCAGCACAAAATGCCGGTCGGCGGCGCGCACGGCCTGGTAAGGCGCGCTCATGCGGTTCGCGCTGCCGATGGGCGTGGGCAAGCGGCCCGTGCCCCAGTATTCCGCCGTTTCCCAGACCGAAAGGCCCAGCGCCGTTTCGAACAGCGAAGCGTCGACATGCTGCCCCTCATTGCTATGCTGGCGCCCGAGCAGGGCGCTCAGGATGCCATACGCGGCAAACAGCCCGGCGCCCAGGTCGGCCACCGGCACGCTGGACTTCACCGGGTCGGCATTGGGGTGTCCCATGACGCTCATCACCCCCGCCATGGCCTGCGCGATCAGGTCGAAGCCGGGCCTGCCCGACCAGGGCCCGGTCTGGCCGAACCCGGAGATGCTTGCATAGACCAGGCGCGGATTGATCGCTTTCAAGGTGGGATAGTCGATCTTCAGCCGCTCGACCACCCCCGGCCGGTTGTTCTCGACCAGCACGTCGGCGGTCTTGACCAGTTCATAAAAGGCCTCGAGCCCGGCCTCGGACTTGAGGTTGATTTCCACGCTGCGCTTGTTGCGGTTGAGGGCGAGAAAGCCGCCGCTGTCCGCGCCTTTCAGGCGAAACCCCATCGCGGCCCGGGTCTGGTCGCCGGTTCCGGGCGGTTCTATCTTGATGACGTCGGCGCCCATGTCCCCGAGCAGCATGCAACAAAAAGGGCCGGCCATGACCTGGCTGACGTCCAGTACTCTGATATTGGCTAAAGGAAGATTCATTCTTGATCACATGCCTACTTGTTGTTGATGTCCAGCTTGCCGGCCAGCTGTCCGATATACGCGCTTTCCGCACTAGCGGCCGACGAAATCCGGCCTGGTCTTGTTCAGGAATGATTGATAGCCGATGCGGAAGTCTTCCGTACCGAAGCAGGCGTATGCCTCGCGCCATTCTTCTTCGGAGATGGGCGTGGGAACGGCCAGGCGGCGCGCAAACTGCTTGTGCCATCGGGCCACCAGGGGCGCGCCCGCGCTGATGCGCCGGGTCGCGGCGCCCACTTCCTCGGCGACGCTGGCGTCATCGACCACGCGGTTGACCAGGCGCTTTTCCAGCGCTTCCCGCGCATCGAAGACACGGCCCTCCAGCACGATCTCCAATGCCACGGCGGTGCCGGCCAGGGCGATCAGCCCGCCCAGCTCGCCGTACGACATCACCAGGCCCAGGCGGTTGACCGGGACGCCGAATTTGCTGGAGGACCCGCAGATGCGCATATCGCACATGGTGGCCATTTCCAGACCGCCGCCGACGCATACGCCCATGATCAGCGCCACCGTGGGGTGGCGGCAATCGGCGATGGCCTGCATAGAACGCTGCGTGAGCCTGCCGTACGCTTCGGCCTGCTGCGCGTTCATGCGGCGGGTCGGGAATTCCTCGATGTCGGCGCCGGCGGAGAAGGCCTTTTCGCCAGCGCCCCGAAGCACGACGCAGCGCAGCCCGTCGTCGTCGGACAGGGCCTTCATCGTTTCTGTCAGGCATTCCCAGGCGCCAAGATCCAGCGCGTTCATCTTGTCCGGCCGATTGAAGGTCACTGTGGCGATACGCTGGTCTCTTGTAACTTGAATGAACTCTGACATGGATATTCGGCTCGCGAAAAAATGATGGATGCAGGAATTCTAGATGCGGGGCCGTCATCCTCCTAACGAAAAACTTTCGGGGTTGCTTCAAGAAAAACTAAGGCAGCGGAGCTGTGAATTTTTCTTGAGGTGCTTTCAAATAAATATGCCTTGCTGGCGCCGAACCGGGCTCTTAGACTGCCTCCATTCCGTCCCATGCGCCGCCGGCGGGCGCGGCGCGCCGATGCGGGCGGAACGACGCCGCAATATAACTATTCCATTCAGGAGACAAAACAATGAAAAACCTGTCAGCCTTGCTGCTTGCAGCCGCCATGGCCCTGGCCAGCGGCGTCGCGCTATCCCAGACCAAGCCGGTCAAGCTGCGTTTCGGCCACACCGTGCCCGAAACCGATTCGCAACATCAGGCGGCGCTGGAGTTCGCCAAAAACGTGAAGGCGCGCAGCGACGGCGCAATCGACATACGCGTCTACGCCAGCGGCCAGCTGGGCAACGACGGCACGCTGGTAACGGGCGTGCGCAGCGGCACGATAGACATCGGCGCCACCGGCAACCCTTTCCTCACGGGCATCTCGCCCAGGCTGAGCGCCCTGGACCTGCCTTACCAGTTCGACAGCGCCGAACATGCCTACAAGGTGCTGGACGGCAAGACCGGCCGCGCCTTGCTGGATGACCTGGACCATCACCAGATGAAAGGGCTCGCCTTCTGGGAGATAGGCTTTCGCAGCCTGGCCAACAGCAAGCTGGCGGTGAACACGGCCGCCGACATCAAGGGGCTGAAGATACGCACGACGCCCAATCCCGCGCATCTGTATGCGTTCCAGCTGCTCGGCGCCAACCCTCAGCCCATGCCCTTCGGCGAAGTGTTCAATGCGCTGGAGTCGGGCGCGGTCGACGGCAACGAGAACCCGCCCACGCTGATGCTGTCGTCCAAGATGTATGAAGTGCAGAAATACCTCTCCCTGACCCGGCATGCCTATACGCCTCTGATCGTGTTCATGAACAAGCGCAAGTTCGAGCAATTGAGCCCCGCGCATCAGCAGATCATCATGGAGGAAGCCGTCAAGACAGCGCATTTCCAGCGCGAACTCAATGCCAGGAACGAAACCTCGGCGCTCGCCGAACTGAAATCGCACGGCATGCGGATCAATGAGCATCCAGATATCGAAAGCATACGCAAGATAGTCAGGGACCCGGTGCGCAAGCAGTTTTCCGACAAGCATGGCGACGACCTGCTCAAAGCCATCGATGCGCAGCGCTGACATGCGGCCCAGCGATTCGCCCCCGGACAACTATCCGCTTGCCATCGTCGACGCCCACCACCACCTGTGGAAGCTGGAGAGCGGCCACTATCCCTGGCTGCAGGACGACTACGATCCGCAAGCTTTCTTTCTGGGGGACTACGCCGCCTTGCGCCAGGATTTCGATCCCTCCGAGTACCGCAGGCGCACGGCGGGCTTTCCCATCGCCGCGACGGTGCACATCGAGGCCGAGCGGGCGCGCCCGCAAGCGCTCGCCGAAACCGAATGGGTGCATCAGACCAGCGGCGAGTCCGGCTTTCCCAATGCCGTCGTGGCCTATGCGGATCTGGCCGCGCCCGGCATAGAACTGGCGCTGCGGCAGCACGCCGCCCATCCGCTGGTGCGCGGGATCCGCTGCAAGCCGGCGACCGGCCCCGCTCCTGGCGCCAGCGCGCGGGGGCTGCCGGGCTCGATGCAGGACGAGCAATGGCTGCGCGGCCTGGCCTTGCTGGAGCGCCATGGGCTGTCCTGGGACCTGCGCATACCGTTCTGGCACCTGGACGAAGCCGCCGAGGTCGCGGGCCAACTGCCGGCGCTGCCCATAGCGCTGAATCACGCCGGCCTGCCGTGGGACCGCTCCGAATCCGGCCTCGCGGCGTGGCGCCGGGGCATGCAGGCGCTGGCGCGCAATGAAGCCGTGTACGTAAAGCTGTCGGAGTTCGGCCTGCGCGGGCAAAGCTGGGACGCCGCCGAAAACGCCCGCATTATCCGCGATACGGTAGCCATCTTCGGCTGGCAGCGCTGCATGTTCGCGAGCAATCTGCCGGTATCCGGCCTGCGGGCCGATTTTCCCACGCTGGTCGACACCGTCTGCCGGGCCATTGCGCACCTGCCCGCCGCGGCCCAGTCGGCCATCTGGCACGACAACGCCATGCGCTTCTACCGGATCGCGGCCTAGCCCGCGCCCGCCGCCTCCCAGGAGAAAAACCTTGATTCGCCTACTTGTCCGCGGCACCGAATACCTGCTGGTGCTCATGCTGGGGCTGATGATCATTCTGGTCTTCGGCAACGTCGCCCTGCGCTACCTCTTCAATTCCGGCCTGGTGTTTTCCGAAGAAGTTTCGCGCTTCCTGTTCATGTGGCTGACCCTGATCGGCGCGCTGCTGGTCATGAAAGACCGCGCCCACCTGGGCATGTCCCTGCTGGTGGCGCGCATGGGAGTGGGAGGCCAAAGGATTCTGCGTTTCGCGAGCGATCTCGCGGCGCTGGCCTGCTGCGGCCTGCTGACCGACGGCGCCTGGAAACTGGTGGCGATCGCCATGGACGAACAGGCGCCGGTCACGGGAGTCTCCATGGGACTGGTCTACTCGTCGCTGCTGGTCTGCAGCGTTGGCATGAGCCTCTTGCTGCTGCATTCCCTGTGGCGCCAGATCACGGGGCAAATGCGCGCCGACGAGCTGCTGGCCAGCGACTCGACGGCGGGCGAATAGCGGAGCGGCCCCATGACTATCACCGTATTCGTCGTCTCGCTGCTGGGCGCCATGCTGATCGGCATGCCCATTGCCTTCTCGCTGCTGATTTGCGGCATCGCCCTGATGGTGCAACTGGATAACTTCGATACCCAGATTCTTGCGCAGAACCTGCTCGAAGGCGTCAACAATTATCCTCTGATGGCCGTGCCTTTCTTCATGCTGGCCGGCGAGCTGATGAATGCCGGCGGCCTGTCGACCCGCATAGTGCGCGTGGCCAACGCCATGGTCGGCCACGTGCGCGGCGGCCTGGGGTATGTCGCCATCCTGGCGGCGACCATCGTGGCCAGCATTTCGGGCTCGGCGGTGGCGGATTCGGCGGCGGTCGCCGCCCTGCTCATCCCCATGATGCGCAATGCCGGATACAACGTGCCGCGCTCCGCGGGCCTGATCGCGGCCGGCGGCATCATCGCTCCCATCATCCCGCCCTCCATCGCCATTGTCATCTTCGGCGTGGCCGCGCAGGTGTCCATCACCAAGCTTTTCATGGCGGGCATCGCGCCCGGGCTGATGATGGCGCTCACCCTGTCGGCCACCTGGTGGATCTGCGCCAGGAAGGAGCCCGCGGCGGCCGCGAAGCGCTTCCATGCGCCGGAACTGGCGAGCGCGCTGACCAATGGCGTCTGGGCGCTGTTCCTGCCGGTAGTCATCATCGGCGGCATGAAGTTCGGCTTCTTTACCCCCACGGAAGCCGCGGTCGTCGCCGTGGTCTATGCCCTGGTGGTCGGACTGTTCGTGCACCGCGAACTCAAGATCTCGGACCTGCCGCGCGTCATGCTGGCGGCCAGCAAGGTTTCCAGCACGGTGCTGTTTCTGGTGGCTTGCGCGCTGGTGTCGGCCTGGCTGATCACCATCGCGGAGATCCCCGAACAGGTCGCCGGCCTGCTCGCGCCCTTCATGCACGACCCGATATTATTGATGTTCATGATCATGGCCCTGGTCATCGCCGTCGGCACGGCGCTGGACCTCATTCCCACCGTCATGATCATGACGCCCATCCTCATGCCCATCATCACGCAAGCGGGCATAGACCCGGTCTACTTCGGCGTGATGTTCATCATGAACAATGCGATCGGCCTGCTCACGCCGCCGGTCGGATCGGTGCTCAATGTGGTCGCCGGCGTATCGCGCCACAGCCTGGACAGCGTGATCCGGGGCGTGTGGCCGTTCCTGCTGTCGCTGACCGCGCTGCTTTTCCTTTTCGTGCTGTTCCCGCAATTGATCACCACGCCAGCGCGCTGGTTCTACTAGGCAAACCGATGATCACCAATATCGAAGATCTCCGCATCCTGGCGAAGAAGCGCGTACCGCGAATGTTCTACGACTATGCGGATTCCGGCTCGTGGACGGAATCCACCTACCGCGCCAACCAGAGCGACTTCCAGAAAATCCTGCTGCGGCAGCGCGTCGCCATAGACTTGGCGAGCCGCAGCACCAGGACCCATATGGCGGGCCAGAAGGTCGCCATGCCCGTGGCCATCGCCCCCACGGGCTTGACCGGCATGCAGCACGCCGACGGCGAAATCCTCGCGGCCCGGGCGGCAAAGCGCTTCGGCATTCCTTTCACTCTCTCGACCATGAGCATTTGTTCCATTGAAGACGTGGCCGAGGCGACCGGCGGGCATCCCTTCTGGTTCCAGCTCTACGTCATGCGCGACCGGTCCTTCGTCGAACGCCTGATCGACAGGGCCAGGGCGGCCGGCTGTTCGGCCCTGGTGCTGACGCTGGACCTGCAGATCAGCGGCCAGCGCCACAAGGATCTGAAGAATGGCTTGTCGGCGCCGCCCAAGATCACTTTGCGCAACATCCTCAACATCGCCAGCAAGCCGCGCTGGCTGCTGGGCATGGCGGGCACGCCGCGGCGCACGCTGGGCAATATCTTCGGGCATGTCCAGGGCGTGGAGGAACTGGGATCGCTGGCGGAATGGACGGCCAGGCAGTTCGACCCCTGCCTGAGCTGGGACGACGTGGCCTGGATCAAGCGCAAATGGGGCGGAAAGCTGATCCTCAAGGGCATACAGGATGTGGAGGATGCGCGGCTTGCCGTCAATGCGGGCGCCGACGCCATCATCGTTTCCAACCACGGCGGACGCCAGCTCGACGGCGCCCCCTCTTCCATTGCCTGCCTGCCAGCCATCGTCGACGCCGTGGGCGCGCAGATAGAGGTGCACATGGACGGCGGCATCCGTTCGGGCCAGGACGTGCTCAAAGCCATTGCGCTGGGCGCGAAAGGCGCCTATATAGGGCGGGCCATGCTCTATGGCCTGGGCGCCGGCGGCGAGGCGGGGGTCTTCCAGGCCCTGCAGATACTCCACAAGGAACTGGACCTGACCATGGCATTCTGCGGCGCGACGTCCATAGCCGCCGTGGACAAGCGCGTCATTTCGCAGCTTGCGTAGCGCGGCGCGGGCGGTCCGCGCGCCCGGCCGCTAGCCCGGGCAGGCGCCGGATGCCGGCCGTCCCGCGGGTCAGGCCGGCTGCACTTTCGCTTCGCGTATGACCTGGGCCCACTTCTTGATCTCCGCGCCGATGAAGGCCGAGAATTTCTCCGGCGAATCGCCGCCGTCCTCCGCGCCAAAGCTCTCGAGCTTTTGCGCGACTTCCGGCATGGCAATGACGCTGTTGAAATCTTCGTTCATCCGCTTGACCAGGCCGGCGTCCATGCCCGCGGGCCCGACCATGCCGTACCACGTGCTCGCGTCGAATCCCGGATAGCCCTGCTCGGCCACCGTGGGCACGTCGGGAAAGCTTTTGGCGCGCTTGTTGCGCGTTTGCGCCAGGACCTTGACCTTGCCGCCATGCACCAGCGGCGTGGCCGAGGTCATGGTCTCGAAGCTATAGTTGATCTGCCCTCCGAGCAGATCGGTGACCATGGGGCCCGACCCGCGGTACGGCACATGCAGCGCGCTGATCTTCGCGCGCAGCTTGAACATCTCCAGCGCCAGATGCTGGGCCGCGCCCACGCCCGCCGACCCGAAGGAGATCTCGCCCGGGCGCTTGCGGCAGAGCTCGACCAGTTCGCCGACCGTGCTGGCCTCCTGGTTCTGGTTGCCTATCAGCAAATTCGGCGTGACGCCCACCAGCATGATGGAAGTGAAGTCCCGCTCGACGTCGTAGCCCAGGGCCGGATACAGGCTGGGCGCGATGGCGTGGTTGCTGATATTGGTCATCAGAAGCGTGCTGCCGTCGTTGGGCTGCTTGGCCACATAGCCGGCGGCGATGACCCCCGCGGCGCCGGCCTTGTTCTCGACCACCACCGGCATGTCCCACAGGATACCCAGCTTTTGCGCGATGACGCGCGCCATGACATCGGTGCCGCCGCCGGGCGGAAAGCCGACGATGATTTTGACGGAGCCGCGCGGCAGCGTCTGCGCCTTGACGAGCGGCGCGGCGGCCATGGCCGCCATCGCGGTAATGAATGTGCGTCTTTTCAAGAAGATCTCCTGGATTTGATTTTTATCGGCCCGGCCGGGCGGCCTTGCGCGAGGATGCGGCAAGGCAGCGAAGCGAAGGCGTTTCAGTCTAGGGAGTATCTTCCTGGGGGACAACAGAGAATTATTTGGGGGAAGCTTTACAAATCCTCATCCCAGCGCGCTGGCCGATCCAGGGCTGCGGTACGCGGGTTTATACCAAATTGACACCCCGGATATGCTTCTTTAACATCGTTTCCCATCACCAGTGGAACGGCAACGGCGCCGGCAACTGGACTTGGCAAAAGAGCCCCTGACAAAGTTTTTACTTTGTCAGGGGCTCTTTTGTTTTTTGCTTTCAAAACGCAAAGTAATGGGAGTAGCAAAGATGAACATAAAGAGTAGCTTGATAGCGATTGGGCTGGCTACGGTCGTCGCATTGCCGGGGATTTCAATCGCGGCCGAAGAGCCCATAAAAATCGGCTTGCTGGAGGATAACTCCGGCGACTTCGCATTGCCTGTCATACCCAAGATTCATGCCACCGAACTGGCGATCAAGGAGATAAACGATAAGGGCGGCGTCCTTGGAAGGCCATTGAAGCTCGTCCATTACGATACCCAGTCGGACAATACCCGTTTCCAGCAAATGGCCAGGCGCCTGATCCAGAATGACAAGGTCGACGTCATATTCGGCGGGTTCTCCAGCGCATCCCGGGAAGCAATCAGGCCCATCATGGACCGCGCGAAAATGATGTATTGGTATAACAATCAATACGAAGGAGGCGTCTGCGATACGAATACATTCGTCACCGGCGCCGTGCCGGAACAGCAGTTCTCGACGCTGATTCCATGGATGATGGAGAAATTCGGAAAGAACGTATATACGATCGCCGCTGATTACAATTTCGGACAGCTCTCCGCCGAATGGGTCCGCAATATTGTCAAGGAAAATGGCGGCACGATGGCGGGAGAGGAATTCATCCCGCTGAGCGTTTCCCAGTTTGGCCAAACCATCCAGAATATCCAGAAAGCCAAGCCGGACTTCGTCGTGACCCTGCTGGTCGGCAACAATCAGGCGTCTTATTACGAGCAGCAAGCGGCGGCCAAGCTGAATCGGCCCATGGCCAGCTCGGTGAACGTCGGGCAAGGGTATGAACACAAGCGTTTCAAGGCGCCTGCGTTGAAAGACATGTACGTGACCGTCAACTACATAGAAGAAGTGGACTCTCCCGAAAGCGCCGACTTTGTAAAGAGATTCCATGCAATGTTTCCGAACGAGCCTTATATCAACCAGGAAGCGGCAAATGCCTACGATGCGGTATATCTATACAAGGCGGCCGTCGAGAAAGCAAAGACCGCGGACATCCCCGAGGTGCGCAAGGCATTGGAGGCGGGCGGCATTTGCACCACAGGCCCGTCGGGCAAAGTATGCATCGACCCGAAAAGCCACCATACCTCGCACACCATCTACCTGGTCCATGTGAAAGCCGATCATTCCATCGAGATCCCCAAGGTGTGGAATGACATCCAGCCGTACTGGCTAGGCGACGCCGGCTGCAACCTGCCGGCCAAGGCGGATAAAAAGCAATACACGCCGTCGAACCCGCCCACTAAATAATCCCCGGGGCCTGCAATGGGAGCCGCGCACCGCGATTCCCATTGCGCCCAACGCGGCTTATTCATCCAGATGGAAATAACCAGGCATTAATGATGGCGATACTGTCCCTGCTTTATTCGATGGTTTATCAGTTCGGCAATAACTTCGCATACCTTGTCCTGGCGGCGCTGGGGCTGGCCGTCATCTTCGGGATGATGGGCGTGATCAACCTGGCGCATGGCGAGTTCATCATGTGCGGGGCATATGTCACCATTATCTGTGGAAAAGCCGGCCTGCCCTTGCCGATCGCAATGCTTTTGGGGGTCGTGGCGGCGGCAATAGCCGGGGTATTGATCGAACGGCTGGTCATCAGGCATCTATACGATCGATTATTCGATTCGGTTGTCGCGACCTGGGCGATCAGCCTGATCACGCAGCAATCCATGCTGCTGATAGCGGGCCCTTCGCTGGAAGGCCTGTCGACGCCCTTTGGTTCGTTCTCCATCGGCATCTATTCCTTTTCCGTCTATCGCGCCCTGTTGCCGCTCATCGCCATCGGCGTATTGGCGCTGCTGTACTGGCTGTTTTTCCGCACAAACTACGGCGTCTGCGCGCGCGCGACCATACAGAACGCCCGCATGGCTTCATGCCTGGGGCTGCAGACGAATCGCGTCTATACGCTGACGTTTGCCTTGGGGGCGGGGCTGGCCGGCCTGGCCGGCGCGCTGTACGCGCCCACCATGACCGTCGTGCCGACCATGGGCAATGGCTTTATTGTCCAGGCCTTCGTGGCGGTGGTCGTCGGCGGCGCCAACGTTCTTGTGGGCACCCTTCCGGCGGCGGCCATTCTCGGCTTTATCCAGACCGGGCTGACTTCCTGGTACGGCCAGCTGATAGGCCAGATCGGCCTTTTATTGACCGCCATTATCGTCATCAGGCTATTGCCGCAAGGCGTCGGCAGTCTCTTTTCAAAAGGCCGATAAGGAAACGTCGCCATGCCCACCCAAGACTCCCCCCTCGCCTCGCCGGACCATATTAAAGAGCCTTTCCGAAAGGAAATAATCCGGGTGGCCGTCATCCTGCTTATCGCCCTGGGCCTGCCGCTGCTGTTCGATGGCTCCACCATCGACGATTTCTCATATTATTTGCTGTGGACCTTTTGCGGCATCGGACTGGCCGCGATGTGGGGCCATGCCGGCATCTTATCGTTCGGCCAGTCCGCCTTCTTCGGCCTGGCGGGGTATGCCTATGGAGTGCTGACCATCAACTTCGGCGATAGCGTGATGGTCACCTGGGCGGGCCTGCTCGGTTCGATGCTGATTGCCGGCGCCTTCGCGGCATTTCTTGGCTATATGATCTTCTATGGCGGCGTAACCGGTATCTTCATCGGGATCATCACGCTTTCCATCACCCTGGTATTTGAAACCTTCATGGCCCAGACCGCGGGCCCGCAATGGGTAATCGGCGACGCCCGGCTCAACGGCTACAACGGCATGTCGGGCATGCCGCCGCTTGCCATCCCGTGGCTCGACGGAACCGTGCTGGCGCTGGAGGGCACAGGCTTCTACTGCTTGCTGGTGATCCTGCTCGCCCTGGTCTACCTCGCGACCCAGTACATGCTGAAGTCGCCGTTCGGCCTGACCTTGACGTCGATAAAAGAGAATCCGCGCCGCGCGGAAATGCTGGGTATCGACATACGAAAGTACCAATTATTGATATTCGTCTTCGGCGGCGTGCTGGCGGGGCTTTCCGGATCTTTATATACGATCTGGGGCTCATACATCACTCCTTCGTCCATGGGCCTGACGGCCGCCGCGATGCCGGTGATATGGGTGGCGACGGCAGGCCGCAAGAATATAGGCGGCGTGGTGATCGCGACAGTGGGCTTCGTCTGGCTTTCGCAGTGGCTGGCGATCTATGGCAGCGAATATGCCCTGATCCTGATGGGAGCCGTCCTGCTTTTTGTAGTGCTTGCGGCGCCGGAGGGGCTGTTCCCCTGGGTCATTGCATTTGCCGGCAGGCATTTGGGAAAGAAGCATCGAAACGCGGAGGGGCAATAAAGTGAGCTTGCATGACACACGAGACATGGCGCAGGGCCTGCCCGCCGCCAGCGCCGCGCCCCCTATCATCAAGGTCAGCGGCCTGAGCAAGCATTTCGGGGGCGCCAGGGTGATCAATGATATCGATATGGAAATCCTGGACCACGAAATACGGTGCGTCATCGGCCCCAACGGGGCGGGCAAAAGCACTTTTTTCAAACTGCTGACGGGAGAGCATCGGCCATCCGCGGGGGAGATCCTATTTCTGGGAAAAAGCATACGCAATGACCTGCCCTATCAGCGCATACGCCAGGGGATGAGCATCAAGTTCCAGATACCCGGGATCTTTCCGGAGCTGACGGTGCACCAGCATCTGGAACTATCCCTGTACCAAACAGGAAGAAACTCCAGGGACAATATCGATGAACTGATCGAGCGGTTCAAGTTGCGCGACGATGCCTATCGACTCGCCGTCAATTTATCCCACGGCAAGAAACAATGGCTGGAAATGGCCATGGCCGTATCGTTGAGCCCGAAATTATTGATGCTCGACGAGCCGGTAGCCGGACTGTCCATGGAAGAAACTTTCCTCACCGGCGAATTGATCAAGGGCATGCAGGAAGACGGCCTGACCATCATGGTGGTGGAGCACGACATGAAGTTCGTCCGTCAAATCGCCACCCGGGTAACGGTGTTGCATGGAGGCCGGGTCTTCGCCGATGGCATGACGGGCGAAGTGCTATCCCGCGAAGATGTCGCCGATATTTATCTGGGGAAAAGCTGATGGAAAAATCCTTGCTGCGCGTTTCCGAAATATACGGCGGATATTCGGGCGGCCGCGTGCTCAACGGCGTAAGCCTGCAGGTCGGCGCCGCCGAGGTGGTGGGGCTGATGGGGCGCAACGGGGTGGGCAAGACCACCTTCATGCGCTCGCTGATCGGCATCGTAAGGGTGGATAAAGGCAGCATACGCCTCCAGGACACCGACATCACTCATCATGAGCCGTATTCCCGGGCACGGCTGGGCCTGGGCTATGTTCCTCAGGGGCGCGAGATTTTCGGCGGCTTGACGGTGGCGGAAAACCTGAAGGTGGGCACGCAGGCGGCAGTCGGCCGGGCGCAGGAAAGCGCGGAGATGTCGAGCCGGGTGCTGGATTATTTTCCGATCTTGCGGGAACGCCTGACGCAAAAGGCCGGCACGATGAGCGGCGGCGAACAGCAGCAACTGGCAATCGCCAGGGCCCTGGTCGGCGCGCCGAAGGTGCTGCTGCTCGATGAGCCGTCCGAAGGCGTGCAGCCTTCGATCGTTCATGCCATTGCGGACACGCTGGTCAGGATAGCAAGCGAACTGAACGTCGCCGTCATCCTGGTGGAACAAGATATTGCAATGATCGAACGGGCCGCAGACCGCTGCTTTGTCATGGACAAAGGCAGCATTACCGATGAATTGACTCGCGCGCAATTGGGGGACGAGGCATTGATGCGACGCTATCTGGCTCTTTGATGATCACGAAACGTAGTTAACTGAACGGAGAAGCATATGTATATCGAATGGATCAAGAATTCCGTCATGATGCAGCGCGGAGTGGGCGCGGATCGGGATCCGGTAACTCATCATTTGACCGAAGAAATACAAAAGAAATTCCACTACACCATAGGGCCGTATTCCGACCCCGTGATGACCATCAAGCCCGGCGACCGAGTGATCGTCGACACCCGGGATGCCTTTGAAGGCGCCATCAAATCGGAAACCGACAAGCCGTCCGAATTGCTGACGCTGCCCTATCTGAATCCCCAGAATGGCCCCATCATGATCGAAGGGGCCGAAAAAGGCGATGTCGTAGCCGTCTATATCGAGAAAATGGTCCCGCGCGGCGATGATCCCCACGGCATATGCTGCCTGATCCCGCAATTCGGCGCGCTGACGGGCACCGAATATACCGCGACGCTGAATGACTCCTTGCCCGAAATGGTCAAGCGCGTAAGGCTCGACGGCGAGCACATATATTGGAGCAAGCGCCATACGCTCCCCTATCGCCCGCATATCGGCACGCTAAGCGTTTCGCCGGAAATCGACTCCATCAATGCGCTGACACCGGACAATCATGGGGGAAACATGGATGTCCCGGATATCGGCCCGGGCAGCATCACTTATCTACCCGTAAGAAGCCCCGGCGCGCGCTTGTTCATCGGCGACGCCCATGCCTGCCAGGGCGACGGCGAGGTCTGCGGCACTGCCGTCGAATACGCGAGCACGACGACGATAAAGGTAGACTTGATCAAGAACTGGAAAATCGACTGGCCGCGGATGGAGAATGCCCACGCTATCATGGGCATAGGCAGCGCCCGCCCGCTCGAGGACGCGGGCCGCATCGCCTACCGCGAACTGATACGCTGGATGGTCAGCGATTTCGGATTTGATCAGTGGGATGCCTATATGCTGCTAAGCCAGTGCGGCAAGGTCAGGCTGGGCAATTTCGTCGATCCCAAATACACCATGGGCGCGATGATCAGCAAGGATTATCTGCAAGAATAATCACACGCGGCAGATCCGCGCGGCGCAGCCCATGCCGCCGCGCGGCAGGCATAATCGGATTTTTGAGCAACTGACTGAATGAGCACAAGCGAACCACTTAAAATCGGCTTTTTATTTTCCAGCTCCGGCGTAACGGGTTTACAGGAATCGTCTCAATTGCGGGGCGCCATGCAGGCGCTCGACGAAGTCAACGATAGCGGCGGCATCGACGGGCGGGAAGTCATTGCCGTCCGGTACGACCCGCAATCCCAGGACGCGCTGTTCCGATCGTTCGCCGAGCGGCTTATCCTGGCCGACAAGGTCAACGTCATTTTCGGCGGATACCGGTCCAGCGCCAGGAAAATCATGCTTCCGGTGGTCGAGAAATACAATCGCCTGCTTTTCTACCCGCAACTGTACGAGGGCTTCGAATTTTCCGAGCATATTATTTATGGCGGGGCGGCGCCCAACCAGAACGGCGTGCAGCTGGCGGAGTTCATGGCCGGCAATTTCGGGGCGAGGGTTTATATGATTGGCTCGCGTTATGTATACCCTTACGAATGCAACCGGAACATGCAGGAGCTGATCTTGCAGAATGAGAATGGCGCGGTGATCGGCGAACGCTACCTGGGCCTGGATGCGCCCTATGAAGAGTTTGTCCAGGTCATCGACGATGTAATAAAAAAGCAGCCCGATTTCATTTTCAGCTCGGCAATCGGACAAACCATTTCCTATTTGTACCAGGCGTACGCAAGGGCCGGGCTGGATCCCATGAAAATACCCATAGGCAGCCTGAACACTTCGGAAACCGAGCTTGCCGCGATGGGTGTCGAATTCGGCGCCGGGCACTACACGTCGGCGCCGTATTTCCAAGCAGTCAATTCCGCTGAAAACCAGCGCGCCCTGGAAGGCTTTCGAAAACGCTACGGAAGCGACATCTCGGCCGACATGAATTGGGAGGCCAGCTATTACCAGTTCCACTTGTTTGCCAATGCCTGCGCGGCCGCCGGTTCGGACAGCATCGCGCCATTGAAATTTGAATTGCTCGGCAGCGAATACGCCGCCCCCCAAGGGCGTGTGAAGATAGACCGGAAAAACCAGCATACCGGCCTCTATCCTCGCATCGGGCGCGCCGATGCGGCGGGCCAGTTCACCGTACTGCGCGAGTCGCGTGAAATGGTAGCGCCCGATCCCTATATGTCCACCCAGTCATTTGGCGATTGGGTAACCAAGTTGACGACAGCGGGATATGCCGATGGAGGATGACCACAATACGCCGAGCTACAGCGTCACCGGCGCCATTCTTGCCAGGAAGTTGAAGACCGTCGTAATACTTCCAGACGATGAAGACCGCGAAACGCTGGTCAATCACTTGAAGCGCATGGGATTTCAAGTGCAGGTGTGCTGGCCCATACCCAAGAGCCCGCCCACCTTTGCCGATTTGATATTTTTATCCTGCCTCCCGGACAAGCAAGATCCCTATAAATGCTGGAGTCTGCTCGAATCCACCCCCTTGATAGCCGTATTGACCTATGAAAGCCCGATATTCATCGACTATGCGCTGAAGCTGGGCGCCCAGTCCGTCATCATGACGCCCATCCGGGCGGCCGGCCTGTTGCCGGCCATTGCCGTGTCGGTGCAGCGCTTCCGGGAGTCCCGCCGCCAGGCGGAGCGCGTCAAACGGCTGGAGTTCAAATTGAAAGTCGTCATGCAGCTTGCCGAAGCGAAAGCCATTCTGATGCGCATGTACGGCGTCAGCGAAGCCGAAGCTTACGAAATCCTTCGGAGGCAGGCAATGGCCAAGCGGATTACCGTCGAAGAAATCTCACAATCGATTATCCAGGCGAACGACCTCTTTTCATCGTCGGCGACCGAAATCACCAAGTTGAAGCCGCAATAGCTCACTCGCAATGCCGCGCCGCGCCAGCGCTTTTCAGCGCGGGCCGGCGCCCCACAGGGCGCCGCAGCCGGGCTGGTCCAGATGGGTCAGGTACAGGCGCAGGTCGAATTCATACTGGTGGTAATTCGGTTCCATGCGCTCGCACAAATTATAGAAAGCCTTGTCGTGCTCCTTTTCCTTCAGGTGCGCCAGCTCGTGCACGGCTATCATCTTCAGGAACTGCTCGGGAGCCTCGCGGAATATCGTGGCGATCCGTATCTCGCGCTTGGCCTTGAGCTTCATGCCCTGCACCCGCGAGATCGTGGTGTGCAGCCCCAGCGCGTGGGCCATCACCTGTATCTTGCTGTCGAAGGCCACTTTGTTGATCGGCGCGCCATTGCGGATATAAAGATTCTTCAAGTCCACGACGTAGTCGTACAAGGCCTTGTCGGTGCGTATGAGGTGCCCTGCCGGGTAGCGACCGCGCAATACCTCGGCCAGTTGTCCGCGCTCGGCCAGCAGCCGGGCCTTGTCCTGCAGGTCCTGCGAATATCCTCCGAGGTACTTCATATTGTCCTTGCCTTGCCCCGCCATGGCCCTGAAGCCGCTGCGGCATATCGTTCCGGCGCGGGCTTTTGCGCCCGGCGCCTCGCTACCATAACATGGCGGGCAGCGCTCAACACATGGCGGGAAGCGCTCAACACATGGCGGGAAGCGCTCAACCGGCGTCGCTCGAAACCCGGCGGTCCAGCGCCAGCCCCAGCGCCTCGGACTCGCGGCCCAGTATCTTGACCAGCTTTTCTTCGCGCTCCGGGGTCATCCTGGCGGCGATCGCCGCGATGCTGAGCGCGGCGACGGGCTTGCCGCCGACAAATACCGGCACGCCCACCGCGCGCACGCCTTGCACGCCCACCACGTCCATGGCGACATAGCCCATCTTGCGGGCATGGACCATCAGGGCCCGCACCCGCTCCAGCCCGACGCCGGGAAAGGCGCCGATACGGCCGGCGTTATGCCCCAGGATCAGATCCGCCACATCTTCAGGCAGCGCGCTGAGTATCGCCAGATTGCCCGTGCCGACGCCCAGGGGACGGCGCGTGCCCACATCCACCACGAACGTTTTGATGGGATAAGAGCCCACGGCGCGGTCGGCGCAGACGGCGTCATCGCCGCTGCGCACCATCAGGAACACCGTATCGCCCGTGTCGTCCGCGATGCGGGCGAGCGTGGGCTTGCACAGCTGGGTCAGATCCAGCCGTTCGGAGGCGGCGAATCCGATGTCGTAGGCAAGCGGGCCGAAGCGATACCTGCGCGTCTCATTGTCGAAGGCCAGCAGGTCTTCGCCGACCAGGCATTGCAGCATGCGATGCGCCGTGCTGCGGTCTATGCCGGTGCTGGCCGCCAACTGGGACGATGACGCCCCCTTCTTGTTGTGAGCGGTCAGTTCGCGCAGCAAAGCCACCACACGCTGAATGCTTTGTGTGCCGCGGCGAACCTGCGCCGGCGCCGCCGGGTCTTCGGCGGCCTTATCGGAAGGATTGATCATAATGTGAACTCATATTTGTCCATATCGATTGTATAGCTAACACATTATACGTAATATGCTGATTAATTTCATAATAATGAAAGCATTTAAATCACAATGTGAACATATCGGAGCCTTCAACTCCGAACCTTATAACAATCGGAGATATAGATATGAAATCCCGCTTTATCGCACAGGCCGGCATGGCCATCGCCGCGGCATGCTTTACCGTATCCGGCGCGAGCGTCCAGGCTCAGCAGTATCCATCCAGTCCCATACGGCTGGTGGTTCCATTTGCCGCTGGCGGGACCAGCGATACGGTAGGCCGCATCCTGGCCGAGAAGCTGAACAATCGATTCAAGGTCGCGGTCGTCGTCGACAACCGGCCTGGCGCGGGCGGCAATATCGGCTCGGATATCGTGTCGCATGCCGCGCCCGACGGCTACACAATGCTGCTCGGAACGGTGGCGACTCATGGCATTAACGCGAGCCTGTACAAGAAGCTGAGCTTCGACCCGGTCAAGGACTTCGCCCCGGTCAGCCTGGTGGCCTCCACGCCCAGCGTCCTGATGATCAATCCGTCCGTGCCGGTCGATTCCGTGCCCGAACTGATCGCCTACGCCAAGGCCCATCCGGGGCAGCTGAATTTCGGGTCCTCGGGCAATGGCAGCTCCCATCACCTGGCCGGCGAACTCTTCAATTCCCTGGCCGGTACGCAAATAACCCATATCCCCTACCGCGGCACCGCGGCGGCCCAGGTGGATTTGATCTCCGGCCAGATCCAGGTCCTGTTCGACACGCTTCCCTCGGCCATGCCCCATGTGAAGGCGGGCAAGCTCAAGGCGCTCGCCGTCACCAGCGCCAAGCGCGATCCGTCCCTGCCGAATTTGCCCACGATCGCGGAAACCGGCCTGGCCGGATATGAAGTGGGCTCATGGTACGGCGTGCTGCTTCCAGCGGGTACACCGCCGGCCATCGTGGACAAGGTAAGCACCGCCATTGCCGAAATCGTCCGCATGCCCGAGGTCAGCGCCAAGCTGCTCGCGCAGGGCGCGACGCCGGTGGGCGGCACGCCGCAGGAATTCGCCGCCCATATCCGGCGCGAGCTCGACAAGTGGGCCGTTGTCATCAAGAATTCCGGCGCCCGCATAGATTAACGACAAGACCAAGGACAGGCGATGAAAATCCTGAGCTCAGGCCCCTATGCCATCTACATGATAGGCGGGGGCGGCATGGGGGTGTCCCACCCCACCGACGCCCACATCTATGTGATCGACGGCGGCAATGAGGCGGCGATGATAGACGCCGGCAGCGGCATCCAGCCCGAATGGATGTGCGCCAACCTCGAGAAGGACGGCCTGGCCCCCGAAAGAATCCGCAAGATCATACTGACCCACACCCATTGGGACCATGCGCGCGGCTGCGCGTGGTGGCAACGCCGCAGCGGGGCGGCCATCCTCGCCCATCGCCTGGGGCGCGAGGCGGTGGAAAGCGGCTTGTGGGCCGAGTCGCACATTGCCAAGCACGGCATTCCGTCGGAAGGCGCGCCAGTCGCGCGCAGCCTGGAAGACGGCGATGAGATCACCGTGGGCGGCCTGCGCCTGAAAGTCATCCATACTCCCGGGCACAGCAATGACTCTATCTCGCTTTTGGTGCAATTCGGGACGCAAAAGGTCTTGTTCGGCGGAGACACCGTCTTTGCCGAGGGCGGCCACGGCACCGTCTCGGCCGGCACCGATTTTCGGGCGTATCTGGATTCGGTCCGCCGGCTCGCCGCGCTGAAGATCGACGCGCTGCTGCCCAGCCATAAACAGTTTGTGCTGTCGCGGGCGCATGAACATGTGGCCTTGCTGGAACGCAAGCTCGCCGGGCGCTGGACCGATGTCGTGGCCAGCCGTGTCGCCTTCTTTCCCACCTGGTGGCTGGAACACGACCCCAGCCTCTATGACGACGCCCGCCAGCCCGAGGCGCGTTGAGGCCGCTTTCTCTTCCCATCCCGGATTCATCCCCCTTCTACAGGACAACATATGAAGCAAACAAGACCCGTCATCGGTCTGATCGGGCTCGGCAATGCCGGCATGGCCCTGGCCGCGCCCTTGTTGAAGCAATTCGATGTCGCAGGCTATGACCGCGATGCGCGGCGCAACGACATAGCGCGCCAGGCCGGCGTGCAATTGGCGGCCAGCGCGCAGGATCTGGTTTCGCGCTGCGAGATCGTGCTGCTTTCGCTGCCCACGCCGGGCGCCTCGCGCGCCGCGGCCCGGGAAATGGCGCAAGGCGACCTTGCCGGGCGCCTGATCATCGAAACCAGCACAGTCGCGCCCGACGACATACAGTGGCTGCAGGCCTTTGCCGAGGAGCATGGCGCGAGCGTCATGGACTCGGCCATCGTCGGCGGCGTGCACAAGCTGAGCGAAGGCAAGACCACCTTTCTGGTGGGCGCCTCCGACGCGGACTATGCGCGCGCCAAGCCGGTGCTCGACGCGGCCGCCGAGGAAATTTTCCACTTGGGCCTGCCAGGCAGCGGCATGCGCGCCAAACTGGTCAATAACGCGATCGCCCATACGACCATGGTCATGCTGATGGAGGGCGCGGCCCTCGCGAAAAAAGCCGGCGTTCCCATGAAGGTGTTCTACACGCTGATGCAGCGGGAATCGGGCCTGATGAGGCCTCTTACGCACCGCGTCGGCGAACGCATACGCCGCCAGGATTTCGAAGGGGGCATGCCGACAGCCAATGCGCGCAAGGACTCTATGCTTATCCTGGAGTTGGCGCGCGACCTGGGAGTGCCGCTGTTTACCATGCAGGCATCGCACACCGTGTATGAGATCGCCCAATCCCAAGGACTGGATCGCCTCGACTACGCATCCATTTCCAAGCTTTGGGAAAACTGGCTGGATATCGAATTCGGATACGACGATGAGTAGGCAGCCGTTCAACCCCTGGTATTACGACTATCTGGACCAGATCGCCAACCTGGAACTGAAGAACAAGGCGGCGCAGCAAGGCGGCACGGAGCTGCGCTACCGGATCGCGCGGCAAAAACAGAACAATGCGGCGCTCTGCGGCCAGATCGCCCAGGCCTTGTTGCCCCGGCTGCCTGGAAGCACCGTGATACTGGTGACCGGCACCGGCAATCCCGTATGGCTGCCTCGCGGCGAAACGGACGGCCCTTCGGGCGTCGCCGTGCTGGCCCGGATCTTTTCGGCGCTGGGCGTGCGCAGCTGCGTGCTGTCGGAAGCCCGGTTCCTGCCCGGCGTCATGGCATCGGTCCAGGCCGCCGGCACCCCTTTGCTGGAGCGCGACGCGTGGCTGCAACGCCCCAATGGCGCGCTGTGCCTGGAATTTCCCACCGGCGCGGACGCCGCGGCGCCCTTCATTGACGAGCTGATGGCGGATCTGCCCGATGTATCCGCGGCCTTCTTCATCGAGAAGCCCGGTCCCGGCGCCGCGGGAGTGTTCCATAACAGCAGCGGCAAGCCCAAGGACAGCGACTGGGTCGCCCATGCGCATCTGCTCGCCGGACAAGCGCAAAAGCGCGGCGCCCTGACCATAGGGGTGGGCGACGGCGGCAACGAGATCGGCTTTGGACTGATCCGGGACGAGCTTGACGCCGATCCGGGCCATGGCTTCGGCTGCGACTGCCTATGCCCTGGCGGACTGCTGGACGCGACGCAAGTGGACTTCCTGCTTCCCGCGGCCGTTTCGAACTGGGGGGCTTACGCGATAGCCGCGGCCATAGCCCTGGCCAGCCGCCGCTTTTCACTGCTGCCGGCCTGGGAAGAAGTCGCCGCCAGCATCGCCGCGCCCATCGCCTCGGGCGCGGTCGACGGCTACAGCGGCCTGGCCCTTCCCACGGTCGATGGCACGTCCCTGGCGGCCAGCCAGGCCATCTATTCGCTGATGAATGAAGTGTTGCGGCTGGCGCGCGAAGCCGGGGAGCGGCCGCTATAAGAAAGACGGGTTCTATGGCATGCCGGGATAAATGCCGCCCGGCCCGCGGGCGGCGCTCAACCGGCGCCGCTCGAAACCCCGCTGGCAAGGGCGGCATCTTGCCGCCCTTGCCGCCTTCGCCATCCGGCTTCAGCGGCTCACTGGCGCTCGATGCCTGCCGTTTCAACCACTTGTTTCCAGCGCTTCAAGTCCTTGTCGATCTGCGCGGCGTATTGTTCCGGCGTCGTGCCTTCCGGAGCCAGGCCATTGGACTCGAGCATCTTGACGATGTCCGGCATCCTCAGGATCCGGGCTACGTTTTTCTGTAGCAGGTCGATAATGGCTCTCGGCGTTTTTGCGGGCGCCATCAGGCCATACCAGGAATTGACCTCAAAGCCAGGGTAGGTTTCGGCAATCGCAGGCATATCTGGCAACAGCGCCGAGCGCTTCAGCGTGCTGACGCCGATGCCGCGCATTTGGCCCGACTTCAGATAAGGAACCACGCCGGCAATATTCAGGAAGGCCATATCGATCTGCTTGCCCAGCAAATCGGTAACGACGGGCGCGGCCCCTTTGTAGGGAACATGGAGCAGCTTGACGCCGGCCATATTGGCCAGGATCTCGCCGGCCAGATGGGTAGTGCTGCCGGGACCCACAGAGCCGTAAGTCAGCTCGCCGGGATGGGCGCGCGCGTATTCGACGAGCTCCTTGATACTGTGGACAGGGAGGTCGGGCCGGACGACCAGGACCGTGGGCGCCGATACTACCTGGGTGATGGGCGCAAGGTCTTTGACGGAGTCATACGGTATGTTTTTCTGGATGGCCGGGCTGATGGTGATGGGGCCGACGTGCGAAAACAGCAGCGTGTAGCCATCGGGGATCGCCCGCGCGACGAAGGCCGCGCCTATAGTGCCGTTGGCGCCGGCCTTGTTTTCGAGCACCACAGGCTGCTTCAGCAATTCGGACAGCTTCTGCAATATGGGCCTGGCCACGGTGTCGGCCGGCCCCCCGGCCGTCCAGGGATTGACGACCGTGATGGGGCGGTCGGGATAGCTGCCCGCGGCGGCGGACGGCAACGATACGCTGGATGCCGCCAGCGCCAGCGCACTGAGGCAGGCTAACACTGGCCGGCGGGAGGGCTGGAATGTCTTATACATGGTTTGTCTCCTTGTTCTCTGCGGTGGGGTTATTGCTGTTGCTTCACTGGTTCGGGAAGTCGACGTCCCGGGAGGTCGAGAGCGTCGCGAAGCGCGATACAGCGGCCATGGACTGATCGTGATCTTCGCTGGAAAACGATGCGCAGCAATCCTCCAGCACCACGCATTCGTAGTCGCGATCGTGAGCGTCACGCACCGTCGCCTGGACCACTGCATTGGATGAGACCCCGCCCAGATAGACGTGCCGTATCGCATGCGCGCGCAGAATGGGCTCCAGGTTAGTGCCATAGAAGGGGCTGACCCGGTGTTTCACGATGTCGAAGTCATGAGCATGGGGCGCGAGTTCGGAATGTACTTCGGTGCCCCATGTTCCGAGTTTGAAGAGCCCGTTCTCGCGCGCCTTGGAAAAAATGGGCGATGAGGGAGGACATTCGCGATAATCGCTGGAAAAGCCTACCCGGACATAGCCGATCAGCATGCCGGCAGCGCGGGCCTTCTCCAGGGCGCGGGCGGTATTCTGGATGACCTGCCGGTCTTGCACCTGGGCGCCCAGCGGGCCTTTGCCGTTGGGGCCGTCGGCATGAACGAGATCGTTCATCATGTCCAGGACGAGGTAGATGGATTTTGCAGTCATGGGAACTCCGTATTGAATGTAAGGGATCTAAAATTCGGGGGCTGTCAGCGGCCAGTGAATCTGGGACTGCGTTTTTCACGAAAAGCCTGGGCGGCTTCCAGACGATCTTCTGTGTTGAGCAAGTGGGTGAACAGGTCTATTTCGTGCCGCATACCCACAGAAAGCGGAACCTCGGCGCCGGCCCGCACGGCCTCTTTGGCGAACTGCGCGGCCAGGGGCGGAAGCAATGCGATTCTGCCGGCCATGGCGCGCGCCAATCCATCCAGCGCATCGGGCTCGGCAAGACGGGACACCAAGCCCATCGACAAGGCGCGCTGCGCGGCTATGCGTTCTCCGGTAAGGATCAGATCGAGCGCTACGCCCATCCCTATGATGCGGCTGATGCGTTGGGTGCCTCCGGCCGCTGGAATGATGCCATGGCCGGTTTCCGGGAAACCGAAGGTGGCGTCCGCCGCGGCGATACGGATGTCGCATGCCAGCGCGATTTCAAGCCCCCCACCGAGACAATAGCCATGTATCGATGCAATCACCGGCTTGACGGCGCGATCGAACGCGGCAATCCAGTGGCCGTGCGCCCGTTGCTGCCTGTACGCGACCGGAGCATCAACGGCGGAAAATTCTTTTATGTCGGCTCCGACGCAGAACGCGCGCGGACCGGAACCCCGCAGGACGATGACCCGCACCTCCGGGTTGGCATCGGCTGCGTCGATGGCGGCGGGCAGGGCCTGCCGGATGTCATCATTGATTGCATTCAACGCATCGGGACGGTTGAGGCTTATCCAGGCGATGGCGTCTTCAATGTGTGTAACAACAGAATCAGTCATGGGGTCTCCTTGGGCACTTGAGGCTCGTCGGGCTCAAACAGCGGCTCGGGCATCGCCGCCGGTCCGCACACACGGACCCGCATTCCGATCCGGATGCTGTCCGGGTCCACGTTGACAATGCGGGTCAGCAAATGGGGGCCTTCATCGGTAGCGACGATGGCGATCGCATAAGGAATGCCGGCGGCGAAAGCCGGTTTGGGAGCCCGGTGAACGACCGAATAGCTGTACACCTCGCCCTTGCCGCTGGCCCGGGCGGGGGCGATGCGGGTCCCCCCGCAAAACGGGCATGCAGGCCGCGGATAGAAGTGAAATTGTCCGCAGTCCGTGCAATACGGCAAGGCAAATCCAAGGCCTCGCACGCGATCCCAATAGCGGCCGCTTTCGGCATCGGAGGATTGTATCGACATAGTATTTACGCCTTGGCAATGATCAGTGAGCTGTGCAGGCCAACGATGCCGCCGTTGCCATGAACAAGTGCGACTTCGGCGCCGGGCACTTGCCGGGCGCCGGCCTGGTGGCGGACCTGGCGCACACCTTCCAGAAGATGAAACATGCCTCCCGCCAGGCCAGGGTGTCCGCCCGACAGGAGGCCGCCATGCGTGGTGACCGGCAAATGGCCGCCCAGGCCGATGCCGCCGTTTTCCACATAGCGTCCACCCTCACCTTTTGCGCAAAAGCCCAGGTCCTCGAGTTCGACAATGACCGTAATCGTAAAGCAGTCATAAAGCTCGGCCACATCGATATCCGCGGGAGCGAGGCCGGCCATGGCGAAGGCGTCTTTCCCCGACTGCACTGCTCCCGTCGTGGTCACATTCTTGTAATCGCCAATATAGGTATGCGAATGACCATAGCCATGTCCCAGCAGCCGGACCGGCGCCTGGCGCAAATCCCGCGCCCGCTCGGGCGTCGTTACGATGAACGCCGCGGCGCCGTCCGATACCACCGCGCAATCCAGCATGCGCAAAGGCGAAGTGATGGTTTTCGATTGCATGACATCGGCAATGGAGAGCAATTCCTTCTTGTGCGCATTGGGATTCAGCGAGGCATGCTTGCGCAGCGTTACGGCTACCTCGGCCATTTGCTCCAGCGTGGTGCCATACTCATGCATATGGCGCTGCGCGACGAGCGCGTAAAGTGTGGGAACCAGCGGGCCGTAGGGTGCTTCGAATTCCGGGTGGGCCCACCCGGCGTCGGCGAGCTTCTGTACGGCCGCGCCTTGCGAGCTGAAAGAAAGCATGTTCTGGCCCGCGACGCAAAGCACGGTTTCGCATTGCCCCGTTGCGACCGCCATGGCTGCGTGATGCGCCATGGCGGTGCCGGATGCGCCCGCCACATCCAGCGTGGCGAGGTAGCGGGGGCGAAGGCCCAGGCCCTCGGATACGACGCCGCAGGGCATAGCCCAGTTTTCCACCCGTACCGGAGTTGTCAGCAAGCCGTCCACGTCGCACAGGGAGAGGCCGGCGTCATCGAGCGCCTGCAATGCCGCCATACGCTGCAGGCCCAGCGCGTCCAAGTGCGGGACACGCCCTACGGCGCTCTCGCCGATGCCCACAATGACGGCACTAAGAGGTGACCGCCGGCTCATCGCAGCACCTCTCGCGCAATCATCATGCGCTGTATCTCGGATGAGCCTTCGCCCACGCGATAATGACGCACATCGCGGTAGAAACGCTCCACGGGGAAACCGCGAACCAGGCCCATGCCGCCGTGGATCTGCACGGCGCGGTCGGCCACCCGTCCCACCATTTCGGAAGCGGACAACTTGCACATGCTGGCGGCCGAACCGACGTCTTCCCCGGCGTCTATGCGCCGCAGGGTCTCGTAGACCAGCGCGCGCACCGTGGCCAGTTCGGTTGCCGAATCGGCAAGCATCCACTGTATGGCTTGCCTATCGGCCAACGGTTTGCCGAAGGTATATCGTTCTTTCGCATACGCGGCCGACATTTCCAGCAGACGGTCTGCGGCCCCTACGCAGGAACAGGCTACTCCCATGCGTCCGCTGGTAAGCGATTCCATGGCGACCTTGAAGCCCTGCCCTACCTCGCCCAGCACCGATGCCGATGACAACTCGCAGTTTTCGAAAGACAGCTCGGCAAGCTTGATGGGATCCGACCCTATCGTGGTGTCGACCCGGGTGACGCTGAATCCGGGCGTATTCTTGTCCACCAGAAAGGCGGTAATCCCTCCGCGGCCGCGCTTCTTCGCATCCGTGACCGCCATGACGAGCACAACATCGGCCAGATGCGCGCCGCTGATGTAATGCTTGCGCCCATCTAGAACCCAGCCGTCTCCCCTTGGCTCGGCACGGGTCTTGATGGCCTGCGCATCGGAGCCGGCATCGGGTTCGGTGAGCGCAAACGACGCGTGCAAGGTTCCTGTGCATAATCCGGTCAGGTATCTTTCCTGCTGCCCGCGAGTGCCGAAGCGGGCGATGGCGATAGGGTTGAGGCCGCTGGTGGCATCGAGCATCAGGGTGAATATGCGGTGTGATCGACTGAACTCTTCAAGAACGAGACAGTAGGTGGGCAGGTCGAAATCGCCTCCCCCGAACTCCGCGGGCATGCGCATGCCCAGGTAGCCGTGCTCACGCAGCAGCGGCACAGTGCGTTCCGGCACTTCGCCGGTCAGGTCGATCTCGTGGGCGATAGGTTCCAATTGGTCCTGCGTGAATCGGCGCACGGCGGCGCGCATTTCAGCCAGGTCGGCATTGATTTCTAATTGCATCGTTTATCTCTGGTCAGCTCGATAGGTAGGTGCCTGGCCTGCGGTAAAGGCATGGCGGGAACTTTCGGTGGCAAGGGCCGCCGCTTGCGCCAGGTTCCGGCGCACATCGCGATTCATCCAGCGCTTGTTGCTTGCATAGGCGTGGCCTGAGCGCAAGGCATGTTCGGCTGCGCGCGCCGCGCAATCCGGCGCCAGCGCAGCGAGCGGCGCGACCCTGTCGACCATTCCGGATGCCAGCGCGTCCGGAGCGTTCATGCGTTCACCCAACTGGACCAGGCGGTGCAGCGTTCGCCATTGCGTCCGAGGTGAAATAAGCGCCGCGGACATCGGCGTGGGCAGCCCCAGCGTGATTTCCGGAAATGACAGCCAGGCGGTGTCAGCCATGATCACTTCATCGCAAGCCAGGGCCAGCATGGCGCCGGCGCCGATGGCCGGGGCCTGCACGGCGGCGAGCAGAGGCTTGGGGAATTCGAGCAGTGCAAGCAAAGTAGCCAACAACAACTCGCGGCGCTTCAGGGCCGCGACGCCGGACGGCAATTCGGCAAATTCCTTCAGGTCCGCTCCGGCGCAGAAAGCCCGCTCGCCGCTTGCCCGCAACACGACAGCCCGTATGTTCTCGTCGCCAGACGCACAACCCAGTCCCGCGACCAGGGCCTGATGCGTTCCGGCGTCCAGCGCATTGGCGGCGCGAGGCCGCGTGATCGTAAGCCAGCACACATTCGCGTCCACCACGGTATCGATCATCGGAATGGCCCTCGCATCAGCCGGCAGCACGGCGCGGAACGATCAGCGCGTCAACCACGCGAGCGCCGCGCCCTTTGGGAAGCACACACAAAGGGTTGATGTCCAGCTCGGCGATCCGGTCGCCCAGATCGGCTGTCAGCCACGAGATGCGCACGATGGCGTCGATGAGCGCGTCCATGTCGGCGGGCGCTTTGCCGCGCACACCCTCCAGGAGCTTGTAGGTGCGCAGCTCCGCCAGAGCGCGTTGCGCTTCATCGGCCGTAAGCGGCGCCAGGCGAAAGACGACATCCTTCAGCACTTCTACATAGATGCCGCCCAGCCCCAGAGCCAATACTGGACCGAAGGTGGCGTCGTGCGATACCCCGACAAGCATTTCGTGCGCATCGGCGATCATTTCCTGGACCAGCACGCCTTCGATCCGGGCGTCGGGCCGGTAAGCCCTGGCAGCGGAAATGACTTCTTCGTACGCGCCCTTGACGGCGAGCTCGCCGCTGACCCCAAGGCGGATGGCGCCTGCTTCGGTCTTGTGCAGGATATCGGGGGACTGAATCTTCAAGGCCACGGGGCCGTCGATATGCGATGCCGCTTGCCACGCCGCCTCCGCGGAGCTGGTCAGCCGCTCCATCGTGACCGGCAATCCATAATGTTGCAATAGCGCTTTGGAGCGATGTTCGCTCAGCGGGCCATCCGCCTGTTCCAGCAGCAATCTCGCTGCTTCCACGTCTATGCCCGCGGGCCTGGCCGCCGGCGCGTCGGCTAGCCTGCGGCGAAACTCGGCGTATTGCATTGTGCGTTGGACCGCTTTCAGGCAAGGCAAGGCATCGCGGTAGACGGCGTGGCCTTCCGCCACCAGGACTTCTCGTGTCAGCGCAGCATCGTCGCTGGCGCAGCCCGTCCATAAAATGGCCATGGGTTTGTCGCTGCGAGCCGACACCTCCGCCACTGCGCGTACATCGTTCGCGCTGTTGATAGTCAGGACTGGAATCAGGATGTCTACGTTCGGGTCAGCCAATATCGTTTCCGCGGCGTCCTTGTATGCATTCTTCTGCCCAATCGCGGCGGCGGTCAGATCCGTCGGATTGGTGGCTGCGCCGAAGCCTGGAAGCAATTCAGCGAGTTTCTGCGTCGTTTCGCCGGTATAGGCTGGCCATTCGATGCCTTCCGAGGCGCCCAGATCGGCGACCATTACAAGATTGCCGCCCGATATGGACATCGCGGCCGCCCGATGGCCTCGAGGCCGGCGGGCCTGGCGCAATAGCATGGCCGTTTCATAGAGCTCATTGCAATCGCTTACCCGCACAATCCCCATTTGCCGCAGTGCGGCATCACACACATCGTCGGCGCCGGTAATGGCGCCGGTGTGCGATGCGGCGGCCTTGCTGCCCGCTGCGCTGCGGCCGACCTTCACCATGACGATGGGCTTGTCCAGATCGGCGGCGCGGCGGGCCAGCATGCGCAAGCGGCCGCCATCCGCCAGGCTCTCCGCCAGCATTAATACGACTTTCGTTTTCTCGCTTTCCAGCATGAACGATGCGTAGTCGACCAGGTCGAGGTCGGCCGCGTTGCCGCAGCTGACCTGATAACTGATGCCCAGCCCGGACTGTTGCGCGCGCCACATGATATTGACCTGTCCCGCGCCGCCGGACTGGGAAACGACGCCGATATCGCCCGCGGCGCGCCGGGGGCCTTGAATGGTGGCGGTGGACGTGAGGGCGAAGCCGTCGACGAAGTTGATCATTCCATTGCAATTGGGACCCATGAGCCGGATGTTGCCTGCCCGGGCGATGTCGACGAGGCGCTGCTGGTCGGCCGCGCCCTGGGCGCTTCCGACCTCGCCGAAGCCCGACGAGAACACGGTCACGAAGGGCACGCCGCGTTCGGCGCACTGTTCCAACGCGGCAGGTACAAGATGAGCCGGCAATACGATGCCCACATGATCGGGAGCGGCGGGCAGCGCAGCGACGGATGCAAAACAGCGAAGCCCGAAGATCTCGTCGCGCCGTGGATTGACCGGATAGATGGCGCCCTTGTAGCCGAAGTCCATCATTTGCCGCATGCAACGGCCGCCGAACTTGCCCAGATCTTCCGTGGCGCCAATCATCGCCACCGCCCGGGGAGCGAAAAAGCGCGCCAGGTCCGGGAAAGAAGAATCGGAATCGCCATTGCGGGAATGCCGGCTTGCCATAAGCATTGAATACTCCTATAATTTGCACTGCAGTTCTTGAATGCACTGTGCGAGTAAGTATAGGGTGACGGCTATCGGGCTGTCAATCGTCGTATGCATGAAGACTTGCGCCTCGCCAGCTGGGGCACATAGGGACCCAATGAAGGAAGACCGTCATTTCGTTACCGCGTTATCACGCGGATTGTCTGTGCTGCGCTGCTTTACGGCGGAGCACATGGAGCTTGGCACTACCGATATCGCGCGCCTGGTCGGCTTGTCGCAATCGACCGTCTGGCGGCTTTGCCATACCTTGCAAAAAGGCGGCTATCTGGTGCCAGGCAAAGATCCGGAGCGATTGCGGGTCGGGCCTGCCGTGCTGGCCCTCGGGTGTGCGTCTCTGTCGCAGCGGGGTATTGCTGAAGTTGCGGCGCCTGAAATGGCGCGCATAGCCAACACGTTCCAATGCTCCTTGTCGATCGCCGCCCGCGACGGGCTGCAAATGCTCATCATGGGGCGCGAAACCGGTTCCGCCGTTTTAAAGTTGAACTTTCACATTGGGACCGCCTTGCGCATCGAGCGATCTGCCGTAGGCTGCGCTTATCTGGCCGCCATCGGCGAAACCGAGCGCGCAAGCCTGATGGAGCAGATCGAAAAGGCATATCCCGACGAATGGGAGGCGAACCGGCGGTATATAGAAGAGTCGGTGCAGATGTATCGCGATCATGGCTACGTGCTCAATCTGCGCCGCTACCATCCTGACGTGAATGCGCTGGGCGTACCCATCGTGTCGCCAAATGGCAGACAGGTTATTGCCATGAATTGCGGCGGCACCAGCTCCGTCATCAGCCGCGAGCAGCTCGAAGGCCCTATCGCCCAGGCCATGAAAGACCTGGCCGCCAGCCTGTGTGTAATGCTGACGGTGTGATCGCCCGGATTCCCTGCCTCAGCTTGCCGCGGCCGCTATAAGATGGGGGACTCTACAGCATGCCGGGATAAATGCCGCCGTCCAGGACCAGATTCTGTCCCGTGATGAATCCCGCCTGGGCGCTGCACAAATAGGCGCAGGCATCGCCAAGCTCATGGGGCTGGCCGAAGCGCTTGGCGGGAACGGAATCCAGGCGCGCCTGCATGACCTGCTCCAGGGTCTGTCCGGTATTCTGCGCGGCTTTCAGCGCGGTTTCCTTGAGCCTGTCGGTTTCGAAGGGCCCGGGCAGCAGGTTGTTGATCGTGACATTGTGCTCGACGACCTGCCGGGCCAGCCCGGCGACAAAGCCCGTCAAGCCGCTGCGCGCGCCATTGGACAGGCCCAGTATGTCTATCGGCATTTTCACCGCCGCCGAGGTGATGTTCACGATGCGCCCGTAGCGCCGGCCTATCATGTGATCGATGACATTCTGGATCAGCGCGATGGGCGTGTACATGTTGGCATTCACCGCGGCCATCCAGTCATCCTTGGACCAATCGCGGAAATCGCCGGGCTTGGGCCCGCCGCTGTTGGTCACCAGGATGTCGGGCATGCCCGACGCGGCCAAGGCCTGGGCGCGGCCCTCGGCGGTGGTGATGTCCGCCGCGACGACGGCCACTTGCGCGCCGGTGGCCTGGCGGATGGCCTGGGCCGCCTGTTCCAGCGCCGGCGCCGTCCGGGCGACCAGGGTCAGGGCGACGCCCTCGCGGGCCAGCGACATGGCGCAGGCATAGCCCAGCCCCTTGCTCGAACCGCAAACCAGAGCGCTCTTTCCCGCCAAGTGCAAATCCATAGAAACCTCGTTGTCTCGCGTCAATGAATGGCTGGCGCCGCCAGCCCCGTAGCAACCGCTACTTTACTATCATGCGCGGCGGCGAGCATGACTGGCGCAGCACGAACTCCGTGGGTATTTCGATGCGTATGGGGTCTTGCGGGGTTTCCCGGGCGATCCTGCGCAGCAATTGCAGGGCGGCTTCGCGCCCGAGCGCGTAAGGATCGTAACGGATGACGCTGACGGCGGGCGTGGCCAGCCGCGCCAATTCGGTATCGTTCGAAGTGATCAGCGATATATCGCCGGGAATATCCAGGCCCTTCATGCGCACCGCCTCCAGCACGCCGCTCAATAAATGCATGCCTGAGGAAATGATGGCGGTGGGACGGCGCTCCCGCCCGAGCAGCACCTGGGTTTCCCTGAAGCCGTATTCCGAGGCGAAGCTGTCCAGACGCAAGAGATCACGGTCCACAGGCACCCCGGCGCGCTGATGAGCCTGCAGAAACCCCCCGAGGCGATCGCGCCCGACACGGTTGGTCTTGCCGCCGCTGATCAAGGCGATACGGCGGTGGCCGAGGCTCAGTAGATATTCCGCCGCCTGGCGCGTGCCGTTGAAGTGGTCGGCGCCCACGGTATCGATAGGCAAGGCCAATTCACGCTCGATCAATACGACGGGAAAGCGCGCGTCCCGTATGGCCTGCAGCATGCCGGCGTCGGATTCTTCTTCGACCGTGAACAACAAGCCGTCGGCCCGGCGGCGGGTGAACAGCTCCACCAGCGCCACCTCGCGTTCCGGCGAGCTATTGCTGCTGGCGACCACCAGCATATAGCCATGCTCGGTCAAGGCGTCCTCCGCCCCCTTCACCATTGCGGAATACAGGGGATTGCGGATATCGGAAAAAATGAAGCCGATCATGCGCGCGGACACGCCGCGCATGCCCTGCGCTGCGACGTTGGGCGTCCATCCCAATTCTGAAATGGCGTTCAACACCCTGGACCGGACTTCTTCGGTGACGGACGGAGCCCCGTTGACCACGCGCGATACCGTCCCTATTGCCACGCCTGCCACGCGCGCGACATCATGGACGGTGACGCGCTTGGCTTTTTTGTTCGATGCGGATGCTAGCTCTTTCAATGCCATGTAGTCGCTGTCTGGTTCGAGGGCCGATCCGGCGCCGCGCCACCAGCGCGGACCGGCCGCTTGAGGCTCAAAAGGCCTTTTGAAACAGCGCCAGGAAATCTCGGGTGGTAGTGTGCCGGGGATTCCAGCGATTGTAGTTGGCTTGCGTGCAAAGCGCAGCCATTTCCTCGAAGGCGTCCGGATCGACGCCCACGTCGCGCAGCCGGCCGGGAATCTCCAGGTCGACGCACAGCGCCTCGATCGCCGACAGGCCGCTGTGCGCGGCATCCAGCATGGGCAGGCCCTGCACATGCCGGCCCATCGCCTGCGCAATGCGCGCGAACTTCGCGGGATTGGCCGGCATGTTGAACGCCGCCACATGCGGCAGGCAGACCGCATTGGACAGGCCATGCGACAAATGAAAGCGCGCCCCTACGAAGCGAGCCATGCAATGCACATTGCCGAGGCCGGTCTGGCCAAAGGTGATGCCGGCCAGGGCCGAACCGCAAAGCATGTTCAGCCCGGCCTCCAGGTTGCCGCGGTCAGCCGCGAACTGCCGGATATTGCCCGCAATCAATTCCATGGCCTGCAAATTGATCGCATCGGTAATCAGGTTCGATTGCCTGGAAATATAAGATTCGAAAGCATGCACGAAGGCGTCCATGCCCGAATGCGCCGCCACATGGCCGGGAACGGTGCGCAGCGCCAGCGGGTCCAGGATGGCGACATCCGCCGGGTTGAGCGCCGCGTGCCGTATCGACATTTTCAGGTTCTTGTCCGTGTCGGTAATGACGCAAGACCCCGAAACCTCGGAACCGGTTCCAGCCGTGGTCGGAATGGCAATCAGCGGCAGGGGGGGAATCACGAACTTCTCTATCCCTTCATAGTCGTGGATGCGGCCCCCGTTGGTCGCAAGTATCCCCACGGCCTTGGCCACGTCCATGGTGCTGCCTCCGCCGATGGCCAGCAATACTGTCGCATTGCTGGCGCGGCATGCCTCGAACGCCTTTGCCACCGTATGGGCGCTGGGATCCGGCTCGATCTCGGTGTACGTGCTGATCGCCACGCCCTCCTTCAGTAGAAGGGCTTTGATCCGGGCGTAGAAATCACTGTCTTCCAATGCCGCGTCCAGAAGCACGAAAATACACTGGCAGTTGTATTGCCGTACCGTATCGACGATCTTTTCATGAGCGCCCACCCCCATATGGATACGTGTCGGGCAGAAGAAAGTGGCGGCGTCTGTCATTTGCATAAAGGTTCTCTGCTGCACAAGCGTTAGTTCTTGGCGATAGCGGAGCTCGATACCAGATCGACCCATCGCCGGCTTTCGTCCACGACGAATTTCTTGAATTCGTCCGGCGGGGTGCCGCCCGGCTCGGCAGCCATGCCTTCGAGCGTCTTCTGCATGGCGGGATTCTTCATGGCTTTCACCACCGCCTGGTATATTTTTGTTTCCACTTCCGGCGGCAGGCCTTTGGGCGCGGCCAGGCTATACCAGGTCGTCATGGAATAGCCGGGTACGCCGGCTTCATCCAGCGTGGGCAGGTCCGGGAATGCCGACGCGCGCTTGAGCGTCGTCACGCCCAGGGCCTTGACGTTGCCGCCGGCGATCTGGGCCGCCGCGGACCCGGCGGAATCCAGCGCGAACGCCAGGCGCCCGCCGATCAGGTCGCTCATCATGGGGGACGCGCCCTTGTATGGCACATGCTCCGCATCCAGTTTCGCCGACGACTTCAGCAATTCGCCGGACAAATGCTGCGTGCTGCCTATGCCGGCAGAGCCGTAATTGACTTCGCCCGGCCTTTGCCTGATGTATTCGACAAGCTCCGCGACCGTATTGACGGGCAGCGACTTGTTGACGATAAGCACATTGGGAACATAGGCCACGCTGGTTATCGAATCGAGGTCGGTCTGGAAGTCGTACGTCAAGGTCTTATACAAGGCGGCCGCCGCCGCATGCCCGACATTGGCCAGCAGCAGCGTGTAGCCGTCCGGGGCGGATCGCGCCACGTAGGCCGCGCCGACCGTGCCTCCCGCGCCCGGCTTGTTTTCCACCACCACAGTCTGGCCCAGCTCATTCTGCAGTTGCTGAGCGATGGCTCGCGCCATCAGGTCGGTCGTGCCGCCCGGCGTGAATGGAGCCACCAGCGTAATGGGCTTGGCGGGCCATTCGGCCGAAACGGCGGGCTGCCCCATCAGCCCCAAGACTGCCAGCAAGCCGGCCCCAGCTTTTATAGAGTGCTTCCACATAGCTTTTTATTCCCTTTTAGTGCCTACAAGTTGTTGTCAACCATCGAAGTAATCAAGGATTGAACGTAATCAGCCTTTCCTCGGTCATTTCCCTCATGGCATGCCATGGGCCTTCCTTGCCGAAGCCGCTGTCCTTCACCCCGCCGAACGGCATCACATCGGACCGCGCGCTGGATGTTTCATTGATCTGTATGGTTCCAAAGCGCAGGCTGCGAGCCGCTTTCAGGCATTGGTCGATATCCTTGCTGAATACCCCGGCGGACAGGCCGAACGGCGTCGAGTTGGCGCCGGCGATGGCCTCGTCGAAATCATCAAAGGGGCGGATCGATGCCAGCGGAGCAAAAGCTTCCCGGCACCACACATCGCCTTCATCGGGCACGTCGACCAGCACCGCGGGCGTCAGGACCGATTGCTCGCGCCGCCCGCCGCACAATACTTTGGCGCCCTGGGCGCGGGCATCGCGCAGCCAGCTTTCGGCGCGGATCGCAGCCGCTTCGGTAATCAGCGGGCCGATGCGGGTCGCGGGATCGCGCGGGTCGCCGGCCGCCAGGCCGCCGGCGCATTCGACCAGCCGTTCGGCCACCTCGCCGGCGATGCGCCGTTCCACATACAAGCGCTGCACAGAGGTGCAAACCTGGCCGGCCTTGCGGAATGTGGCGTTGGCTATCTTGGGAATGGCGCGGTCGAGGTCGGTGCCGGCGCAGACTATCGTACTGGCGATGCTGCCCAGCTCCATCTGGGTGCGGCGCAGGCCGGCGGACTGCTGGATGATGCGGCCGACCCGGGTGCTGCCGGTGAACGTATAGAACGCCACGTCCTGCTCTTGCAGCAGCCAGGTTCCCACCGTGTCGCCCTCGCCTTGCAAAACAGCCAGGAAGGCCGGCGGCATGCCCGCTTCAAGCAATACTTCCGCCAGCAGCGCCGCGGTCAAAGGCGTATAGGCCGACGGCTTGAGCACCACCGAGTTGCCCGCCGCGTAGGCCGGAGCCACTTTATGCAGCACGGTGTTCAACGGCGAGTTGAAAGGCGTGATGGCGCACACCACGCCTATGGGAAAGCGCATCGTGAAGCCAATGCGATTGTGCGCGCCCGGGCTGGCCGCGAACGGCACCATGTCGCCCGTAAGGCGCGTCGCTTCTTCCGCGGAAAGATTCAAAGTGATGATGGCGCGGTCCACCTCGCCATTGGCGTCGGAGACAACGAAGCCCGCCTCGGCGACCATCGCCCCCACAAAACGCGCCCTGTGCTTTTCCAGCAGGCGCCCAGCCTCGCGCAGCGCTACTCCGCGTTCGTGGGGCGGCGGCGCGCCGCGATCGACCGCCTCTTTCGCGGTGCGCACGGCGCGCGCGACCATATCCCGGTCCGCTGCAGCCACCTCGGCGACCTTTTGACCTGAAAATTTATCAAGGACCGCAAACTGAACGGGGGAAGAAATCCACTGCCCGTCGATCAAGCATCCGGTAGCGGCCAACCATTCATTATGAAACGTTATTTTTGCCATTCGTAAAAAGACTCCAATTGACTCTTCGAGCAAGCCCGGGTTGCCGCGGCGATATATATTCTGAAAAGCCGCAGTATACATAGCCATTGTAGTAACCGCAAATGACGAAAATCAATCTGTCGCGCCTTGAAATCTGCCTGGATCAGGTTTGCCAATGCCAAATATTCTGCGATTTCATAGGAAATATGGAAACGTTTCATTAAAAGACGACAAAAGACAGCGTGACGCTCCGGCCGGCCCGGCGTCGCCACGCTGTCTTTGCTGATCGATAGGTATGCTGCTGGTGACACTGCGCAATATCGCTGCAAACGACATCGCTATGGGCAGAGGCGCGGCTGGTCCATCGCCCTGAACAGGCCGGACGCGCGCGCCCGGCCCGCGGCCGCTATTCCATCTTGGCGCCCGACAGCTTGATCAGTTCGCCATAGCGCTTGAGCTCGCTGCTCATGAACGCTGAAAACTCCTCGGTGCTTTGCGCCGCGGGCACCTGGGCGCCCATGCCCTCCAGGCGCGCCTTGACTTCCGGACTTTGCACCACGGCGTTGACTTCCTTGTTCAGGTAAGCCAGCACATCGGCCGGCGTTCCGGCCGGCGCCATAATGCCATACCAGGCGGAAGCGTTCATGCCGTCCAGGCCCAGTTCCTTGAAAGTGGGAACGTCGGGCAGGGTCGCCAGGCGGGTTTCGGAGGCCACGGCCAGGCCGCGCAAGGCGCCGCCCTTCACCTGCGAGACGGAGCCGGTGTCCAGCATGAAATCGAACTGGCCGGCCAGCAGGTCGGACACCGCGGGACCGCTGCCTTTGTAGGGAATGTGGACGATGTCGATCTTGGTCAGGTGCTTCAGCAGCGACGCGGCCAGATGCTGGGACGAGCCCACGCCCGCGGAGCCATAGTTCAAGGCGCCGGGATGGGCCTTGGCCGCGTCCAGCAGTTCCTGGAAGCTCTTGTATTTGGAGTCCTTGTTGACTTCCAGCAGGTTGGGTATCGAAGCGACGAAGGCCACGGCGGCGAAGTCGCTTTCCGGCTTGAAGCCCAGCTGTTTGTAGAGGTAGGGGTTGGCGGCATTGGTGGAGCTGGTGGCCACCAGCAAGGTATAGCCATCGGCCTTTTCGCGCACGAATGCCGCGGTGCCGATATTGCCTCCCGCGCCGCCGCGGTTTTCCACGACAACCGGTTGGCCGACGCGCTCGCTCAGGCCTTTGGCGATGAAGCGCCCGAGAACGTCGGTGGCGCCGCCGGGCGCCCAGGGCACCACCAGCTTGATCGGGCGCTCGGGATAGCTTGCCGCCGCGGCGGGCGATGCCCCCGCGCACAGGCCCGCGCCTAGCGCCGCGGCCGCGAACACGCGCTGGAATGGCCTGGAAACTGATTGATTCGTCATAAAACTGCCTTATTCACTGAAAATGGATGCGCCTGTGCAGGCGCCTGAAGCTTAGACCAGCTGCGCCTTCAAGGCGGCGTCGATCCAGGCGTCGTCGTAGACGCCCTTGGCGATGCCGGCCAGCACCTCGGTCTCGGCGTCGATTTTCTTGCGGCTGAGGGCGGCGACTTCTTCGGCGCGCGCCCGCGGAATGAAGACCACGCCGTCGCAGTCGCCCACCACGATGTCGCCGGGATGGACGACGCAGCCATCGATGGACACGGCCACGTCTTGTTCGCCCGGCCCGTTCTTGAGCGGCCCCTGATGGGTCACGCCCCTGGAGTAGCAAGGAAAATTGTGGATTTTGAAGGCATCGCTGTCGCGAATGGCGCCATCGATGACGAAACCGGCCACGCCGCGCATCCTGGCCGCGCTCATCATGATTTCGCCGACCAGCGCGCGCTCGGTGTGGCCTTCGCCATCCACCACCAGCACCTGGCCCGGCTTGATGTTGCGCAGGGCGTCATGGATGTACAAGTTGTCGCCGGACCGCACCCTGACCGTGTAGGCGCTTCCCGCCAGCCCGCCGCTGGCATGCCGGGGCGCGAGGTGGCGTGCGCCGGCGATTCTGCGCATCGAGTCGCTGATGATGGACGAGGGCACGCCCTCGAACAACTGGGCTAAAGGATCCATTACTGTTCTCTCCAAAAAATATGTCCAGACGATCTGGAATCAATCCACTTTCGCGCCCGACTTCTCGACGACTTCGGTCCACACGGGCGCTTCCTTGGCGATGAAATCGGCAAACTGCCCGGCCGGGCCGGCGACGTCCGACGAGCCCATCTTGTCGAGGGCTTCGACGGCGTTCGGCGCGCGCAGGGCAGTGTTCACCGCCTTGTTGAGCTGCTCGATGATGGGCTGCGGCGTGTTGGCCGGGGCAAATACACCATACCAGTTTTCAATGACGAAGCCGGGGAAGCCGGATTCCACCATGGTCGGCACATCGGGCAGGACCTTGGTCCGGGTCGCGCTGGTGGTGGCCAGGGCGCGCACGGCGCCCGACTTGACGTGGGGCAACACCACCGTGGTGGTTTCAAAGGCGATCGGCACATGCCCGGCGATCACGTCGCTTAGCGCGGGGCCTTGTCCGCGGTAAGGGATGTGCAGCATTTCGACCGACTTGCTCTGCTTGATCAGCTCGCCGGCCAGGTGCTGCGGGCTGCCGCTGCCGCCGGAGGCAAAGCTGTACTTCTGCGGGTCTTTTTTCAGCTCTTGCAGCAGCTCGGCCGGCGTGGTGACCGCCACCTTGGACGGGTTGACATAAAGCACCAGCGGCACGGCGGCCACTTCGGCGATGGGCGCCAGGCTCTCGACCGGATCCAGGCGCAATTTATACAGATTGCGATTGATCACGACGCCGGTATTGTTGCCCAATAGCAGCGTGCAGCCATCCGGCTTGGCGCGTCCCACGAATTCCGTGCCGATGTTGCTGCTGGCGCCCGGCTTGTTGTCCACGATGACGGGAACGCCCAGTTCCTGCTGCATGCTGGGGGCCAGCATGCGGGCCAGGATGTCGGTCGTGCCGCCCGGCGGATAGGGCGACACTATCGTCACGTTGTGGCAGGCGAGCTTCTGGGCCCATGCCGAACCGCCTGCCGTCAGGGCCAGCGCCGCGAACAGCGCGGTGGCCAGCAGCGTGGCTTTATTGTTTTTCTGAAGGGCTTTTTTCATTGTCATCTCCTGTGTGGTATGGGTAAGTTGTGCCGGCGTCACTTGCGCCGTTGTAGTGTGTGGTAGCCCAGCTTCTCGCGGGCGGCTTTCAGGGACGACCCTTGCATCACCGACTGGAGGATGGCCTTTTCCGCCAGATGGGTCTGCAGCGCCCGGTCGAGCACTTCCTGAGCCCTGGCCAGGGGTATGACGACGATGCCATCGCGATCGCCGACGACGATATCGCCGCGGTTGACGCGCACGTCGCCCAGCGAGACGCTGCCGCCCACGGCCTCGACCTGCACCCGGTCTTTACCGGTGCGCATGAAGACGCCGCGGCTGAATATGGGATAGGAGCACTCGAATGCCTCGTCCGAATCGCGGCAAACGCCATTGATGACCGTGCCGGCGATATTCCTGGACTTGGCGATCTGGCTGAGTATGCCGCCCCATACGGTGCAATCGCTGCGCCCAGCATTGTCCAGCACGATCACATCGCCCTCCTGGACATCGTCGATGAAATCGCCGACGGTGCCCACCGCCCCCGGGTCGACCGGGGCGAAGCGCACGGTGAAGGCCGGACCCATGATGCGATGGGCGCCCGTCACCGCCGACAGCCCGTGGGCGCTGCCCGGCAGCCCGAGGAAATCCAGCGCGTCCGATATCTCGGCGTTCGAAAGCACTTCGTATTTGGGGTCTCTCCAGCGGCTCATCTTGCGGCTCCATCAATTATTACAGGCAATGTGATATAGATTGTCGGACAATTTATAACACAAAACCCGTCAAGGATGGCTATACTTTGCCGGCAGGCCATTCGGACGGACCCGCCGGACGATACGCAGTCTTCTTCCCCGCCACACGCCCAGACCATGACACTGAAACGCTCACAGATCGCGAAAAAAGTAAGAGAAGAAATTCTTGCCGGGAACCTGCGCCCCGGCCAGCGCCTGACCGAAAAAGCCTTGTGCGAATTGACGCAGGCCAGCCGCTCGTCGGTCCGGGAAGCGCTGCAATTGCTGGAGCAGGAAGGCTATGTCAGCAATCAGCCCAACCGCGGCGTCAGGGTGGCGGTGCTGGAAGTCCAGGAAGCGGCGGACATCTATCAGGTGCGCTCTGTGCTCGAAGGCCTGGCGGCGAGGAACTTCATCAACATGGCGACCCCGGCCCAGCGGGAGAAGCTGGAACGGACTTTGTCGGACCTGACGCTGGCGGTGGAAAAAAAGGCCGTCGCCGATCAGTTGAGCGCCATCGAGCGTTTCTATGAGGCCTTATTGGAGGGCTGTTATAACCGGGTGCTGAAAAGCAGCCTGGAAGCATTGCACGGCAAGATTTCGCGCCTGCGCGCAACATCCATCCTCAGCCCGGGCCGCATCAAGAATACCCTCAAGGAGATGGCCAGAATCGGCGCAGCCATACGCGCCAACGACGAAGAGGAAGCATGGCTGGCCTGTGTCGAGCACATGCAGCAGACATCCGCCGTGGCCATCCGCGTGATCAGCCACTTGAACGAACGCGCATAGCCGCGGGCCTTGCATCGCCGCGGCGATGCTTGCGGGAAAATGTCAGGCGTATTGCAGCCGCAGCGCCGGGGCCGGCTTGCCGCCGGTGAATTCTTTTTCGATCACCACTATCCAGTCGCGGAAGGCCTGGACGACGGGCGAGTCCTGCTTGTATTCCGGATAAACCAGGCAGTAGCGCTTTTCGTGCCGCAGCTCCAGGTCGAACGGCACCATCAGGTCATGGCGATGGATTTCATTGTTGACATAAAAGCGCGGAACCAGGCCGGCGCCCAAGCCGGCGCGCGCGGCCTCGATCACCATCCCGTACATATCGAAATGCATGCCCGGGGCACTGATGCCATCGGCATACCCGGCCAGTTCGAACCAGTGCTGCCAGGCATTCGGCCGCGATGATTTATGCAACAGGGGCATGTTCAACAAGGCCTGGGGCGATGTCAACTGGGCGACGTCGAAATAATTCGGGCTGATTACCGGCACCAGCCTTTCCTCGAACAAATCGACCTTGACCACGCCGGTCCAGGCGGGGTGATCGAAATGCAGCGCGGCGTCGAAAATCGTATCGCGGAACATGAAGGGCTGCGGCTTTTCCGACAGGTTCAGCATGATGTTCGGATGCTTGCGCCGGAAGTCCTGCAGCCTCGGCAGCAGCCAGCGGTTGGCGAAGGTCGGAATCACTGCCAATTCAAGCACGCCGCCATCGCCCTTGTTGGCCATGAGCGCCAGGGTATGGGCCTCGATGTCGGCCAGGCTTTTGGCGATGTTCTTGATGTAGGCCTGGCCCGCATCATTGAGCACTACCTGTTTTTTTACCCGCGCGAACAGCTTGATGTCCAGGTAGTTTTCCAGGGACGTGATCTGGCGACTGACCGCGCTCTCGGTCAGGCAAAGCTCGCTGGCGGCGCGCGCAAAGCTGCCGTGCCGCGCCGCCGCCTCGAATATCGTCAGCGTGTTCGTGCTGGGAATCTTGCGCCTCATTATCATCGGCCTCCCCCAATCAGTGGCATTTCGATCAATTCCGAAAACTCATCAACTGCTGATTTTTAATCGGTTTACGCATTGTTAGTGGATCATCATAATCCACTTGACAGTCATTTTGCCGCGCCGTTTTCAGAGGAGTAAAGCGCATGTCTCGTTACCAGCTATTTATCAATAATGAATGGGTCGATCCCAATTCGGGCCGTTGGTTCGACAGCCTGGACCCGTTTTCTGGCGAAGCATGGGCGCAGGTCCCACAAGGCGATGCCGTTGATGTCGATCGAGCGGTCAGCGCCGCCGCAGACGCCTTCGATGGCCCCTGGTCGAAGCTGTCGGCGAGCGACCGCGGCATGCTGCTGTACAAGCTGGGCGCTCTGGTAGAGCGGGACGCGCAGCGCCTGGCGGTGGCCGAAAGCCGCGACAACGGCAAGCTGATGAGCGAAGTGCTGGGCCAGGTCAAGTACATGGCCAAATACTTCTACTATTACGGCGGGCTGGCCGATAAAATCCAGGGGGCCATCGTGCCCATCGACAAGCCCGGCGTATTCAATATGGTCCGGTACGAGCCCATGGGCGTGGTCGCCAGCATCACGCCCTGGAATTCATCGCTGCTGCTCACCGCCTGGAAGCTGGGCACCGCCCTTTGCGCGGGCAATACCATTGTTTGCAAGCCGTCCGAATTCACCTCGGTATCGCTCTATGAACTGGCCACGCTGGTCGCCGAGGCCGGCTTCCCGCCCGGCGTGGTGAATGTGATCAGCGGCTTCGGCAAGGAAGTCGGGGACCCGCTGATCCGCCACCCCAAGGTGGCGCGCATCGCCTTTACCGGCGGCGACGAAGCGGGCCGCAAGGTGTATGTGGCCGCGGCCGAAAATCTGAAGAAAGTATCCCTGGAACTGGGAGGCAAGTCGCCCAACATCATTTTCGACGACGCCGACCTGGACAAGGCCGCCAATGGCGTCATCACCGGCATCTTTTCCGCGGGCGGGCAGACCTGCATGGCCGGCTCGCGCCTGCTGCTGCAGGAATCCATCCACGACGAATTCATTGAGCGTATCCTGAAGATCACCAAGGCCGCCAAGATCGGCAATCCCGCCGAGAGCGGCACCCAGATAGGCCCGGTGGCCACCCGCCCGCAATTCGAAAAGGTGATGAATTACATCAATATCGCCAAGGAGGAAGGCGCCCGTTGCGTGGCCGGCGGCCGCGCATTGACCGGACCGGAATATGGCGCGGGGCAATTCGTGGAGCCGACTATCTTCGTCGACGTGCGCAATGATATGCGCATTGCGCAGGAAGAAGTGTTCGGCCCGGTCCTGTCCGTGCTCAAATTCAAGGATGAGGAAGACGCCATACGGATAGGCAACGACATCCGTTTCGGCCTGGCCGCCGGCGTATGGACCAAGAGCCTGCACCGCGCCATGCTGCTGTCCGAGAAACTCAAGGCCGGAACAGTATGGATCAACAACTACCGCTCCACCAGCTATACCACCCCCTTCGGGGGATACAAGGACAGCGGCCTTGGGCGCGAAGGCGGCATGGAGGCGGTAAAAGAATACATGGAGGCCAAGAGCGTGTGGATTTCCACCGACCTGGACATGCCCAATCCCTTTGTGCGCCGCTATTGACGCGGGCCGCCAGAGGATGCAGGAGACAATAATGACAAACGCAGAATCCCTGGAATTCGATGTGGTCGTAGTCGGTTGCGGCATTGCCGGGCTGTCCGCGGCGGTGGCGGCCCTGGAAGATGGCGCGAAGGTCGCCATCCTGGAGCGCTCCGATCTTGCCGACCGGGGCGGCCAGACCCGCTGGACTGAAGCCATGATGCGCATGAAAAGCGAAGACGAAGTGGCCGACGATCTGGAAAGCCATTTTGCCGAGAATGCCGGCCATTACCTGGACCCCGAACTCATTAGCGAGGCGGCGGGCGACTATGAAAACTGGTCGTCCATCGTCAAGGTGCTGAACTTCACGGACCCGGAATTGATTTCCACGCTTTCCGATCGCGCCGGGCCGACCCTGCAATGGCTGAAAAAGTTCGGCGTGCGTTTCGACAGCCTGCCTGGCTACTTTATCACCACCTGCACCACCCGCCTGGCGCCCATCGGCGGCGGACTGGCACTGGTCGAAGCCCTTGCGGCCGAGGCCGAGAAAAAAGGCGCGCGGTTCTTCTATCGCACGACGGCGCGCCGGCTATTGCAGGACGACAACGGCGCGGTCCATGGCCTTGAAGCCGCCGGTCCCGGCAACCGCAGGATACGCTTGCGCGCGCCGGCCGTCGTGCTGGCCAGCGGCGGATTCCAGGGCAACCCGGAAATGCTGACGCATTATCTGGGCACCGACGCGCGCTATTTGCGGCCCGTTGCGCGCGGCGGCTATTACAACAAGGGCGAGGGCATACGCATGGCCCTGGCCGCGGGCGCCGCGCCGGCGGGGGACTATGGCCAGATCCATGCGGAACCGCTGGACCCCCGCTCCGGCGCGCCCGAGCCCATCGTGCTGGTGTTCAGCTATGGCATCCTGGTCAACAAACATGGCCGGCGCTTCATCGACGAAGCCCCCAGCACGGTGGACGCCACCTACGAAAACATCACGCGCCAGATACTGAAGCAGCCGGAAGGCATCGCCTGGGTCATCCTCGACTCCAGGATAGACGATGTCCCCAACTGGAAGCGCTCGGTGCGCTCCGATCAGCCGCCCATCAGCGCCGCCACGCTGCCGGAACTGGCCGGCAAGCTGGGCCTGGACGCGGCCGCGCTCGCGGCCACCCTGGCCGAATACAACGCGGCATGCATGGCCGGCAAGTTCGACCCCCTGGCGGTGGACGCCCTGGCAACCGCGGCCGGCTACGCGCCCCCCAAATCCAATTGGGCGCGCCGCATCGATAAAGCGCCCTATTCCGCCTACCCCGTCATCTGCGGCAACTGCTTTACCTTTGGAGGCATCAAGGTCAACACCCGCAGCGAGGTCGTGAATGCCGATGGAGAAACCATACCCGGCCTGTATGCGGCGGGGGAAATGACCGGCCTGTACTACGGCACCTATACCGGCGCGACCTCGGTATTGCGTGGCGCCGTCTTTGGCCAGATAGCCGGACATGCCGCGGTCGCCCATGGCGCCGGAAAGCCCGGCGCAATGTTGTAAAGACAGACATATAACAAACAGGAGACAGCTATGAAAAAAATATTATTCATCGCAAGCTTGATCGTTGCCGCAACGACAATATCGCCCTCGTTGTCCCGGGCGGAAACCGGGGTCACCGACACCACCATACGCATCGGCATGTTCGGCCCTCTGACCGGACCTACCGCCATTGGATCGCTGCCCTTGCTGGGCGCCGCGGCGATTTACAAAGACATCAACGACGCGGGCGGGATCAATGGACGCAAGATTGAGCTGTCCATCGAAGACGATGCCTGCGATCCGAACAAGACCATTTCGGCGACCAAAAAGCTCATCTCGCAAGACCAGGTCTTCATGATCCATGGCGGCTGGTGCAGCGGCACGGTCATGGCCATCAAGCCCGAGCTGGCGCGCAACCCGCAACTGCCGTTCATGGTGCTGGGCGCCGCGAGCGCCGCGATCTCGACCCCGGTCACGGCGAACATCTTCCACCCGATCGCCACCACCGCGGCGGTCACCAGGACCATGCTGGATTTCGCGCTGTCCAAGCCCAAGACCCAGCGTATCGCCATCGTCAGCCACTCCGACGAATGGGGGAAATCGCACATAACGCCGCTGCTGGACCTCATGAAGGCCAAAGGCCTCGAGCCCGTCGAATCGGTATGGCTGGAACGGGGCAGCACCGACGCCACCTCGCAACTGCTGAAGATACGCGCCGCCAAGCCGGATGTCGTGCTGGCCATACTCTACCCGCCCGAGCTCACGCTGTATCTGCGCGATGCCAACAAGTATGGCATCAAGGCCCCCACGGTCACCACCCAGGGGGTTTCCATCGAGGATATGGTCAAGCGCGTCGGCAACCCGGCGGCAACCAAGAACCTGTTCGTCTTCTATCCCTTGTCCGCAACCCTGGACGCGCCCAAGTTCAAGAAATGGGTCGACGTGTACCGCCGCTACTACCCGAAAGAGCCGGTGGAAACGCTCAGCTTCATGGGCATGACGGGCGCCCTGGCGATTGTCGAGGCAATCAAGCGCTCGGGGCCGCAGCTGACCCGCGAGAAGTTCATGGCCGAATTGAACACGCTGCGCGATTTCGATCCCGGCATACAGTCCGGCTCGCTGACCTTCACACCTGAAGTGCACGCCGGCATCAGCGCCGGGAAAATGATCTACTGGCCGGTGGACCACCCTGAAATCATCGATAGCTATCCCGCGGCGAAATCGCAATAATCAGAATGCCGCTTACGCGATAACCCGGTGGCCGAACGCCAGGCAGGCGCTCGGCCGGCCCTGATTTGAAAAGGATGTCCATGTTCGCTCAGCTGATTATGAGTGGTATCGTGAACGGCAGCGTGTACGCGGTGGTCGCGCTGGGCATGACAGTGCTGTACCGCTCGACCACGGTCGTGAACTTCTGCCATGGCGAGTTTTTCATGCTCGGCGCATTCGCGGTGCTGGTGGCGCAACAATTGTTCGGCTGGACGTATGCCGGTTCGATCGTGTTTGCGCTGGCAATGCTGTTCCTGGCGGGCTGCGCCATAGAAAGAGTGCTGATGCGCCCGCTGCAGAATGCCCCGCACATCAGCATGGCGATGATGACCGTCGCGCTATCGTATCTGCTGAAAGGGATTTCGCGCTTTTTCTACGGGCGCGAGGTCAAGCCGCTGCAGCCCCTGATCGGGGGCGACCCGATCGAGATCGGCAGCGTCATCCTGATGCCGCAGGACGTCCTCATCGCCGGCTTTTCCCTGCTGGTGGTATTCGGATTTTTCTATTTCTTCCAGAGGACCGAAACCGGCAAGGTCATACAGGCCGCATCGCAGACGCCGCGCGGCGCCTCGCTGGTGGGAATCAACGTGCCTCTGCTGCGCAACCTGATGTGGGGCGTCGGCGCGCTGATGGGGGCGGCGGCCGGCATCCTGATCGCGCCGAACACGCTGGTCTACCCCGATATGGGGGGCCATATGCTGATCCGCGCGTTCGCGGCCATGACCCTGGGCGGCTTTGGCTCGCTGCCGGGCGCCGTGGCCGGAGCCCTTACGCTGGGCGTGCTGGAAAACCTGATAGGCGGATATATATCCAGCTCGCTGGTGGAAATCACCGCTTACCTGGTCATCATCGTGGTGCTGATCGTAAGGCCGCAAGGCATCATGGGCGAATGGAGGCAGGGCCGTGGATAAGACACTCAGTACATCAAAAGAAACGGGCCCGATGACAGGTCCGCCCGGCGGCTCCAAGCGCATGGCGCTGCTGGCCCTGCTGCTGTTGCTGTGCTTGTTGCCGCTGGTCGTCAATGACTATCTTCAATTCGTGGCCAACACCATGCTCGTGTATTGCCTGGTCGCCGTGGGGCTCAATGTGGTGCTGGGCTATCTGGGCCAGCTGGCCTTCGCGAATGCGGCATTCTTCGGCATCGGCGCCTACGCCGCCGGGCTGTCCATGGTGCATTTCGGCCTGTCTTTCCTGTGGGCCACGATAATCGGCGCCGCTTGCGGGGGCCTGGCCGGCTGCCTGGTCGGGCTGCCCGCCTTGCGGGTGCGCGGCTATTACCTGGCCATCATCACCCTGGCTTTCGGCGAATTGATGCGTTGGCTGTATGTGCACAACGACCCGGTCACCTTCGGATCGGGCGGGTTCAATATGCCGCAGATAGCCGTTTTCGGCGTTCCCGTGGACGAGCAGGGCAAATATTATGTCTTCCTCGCGGCGGTGCTTATCGGTGTCGGCGCCACCTCCCTATTGCTGCGCTCGCGTTTCGGCCGGGCTTTCGTCGCCGTGCGCAACAACGAACTGGCGGCGCTGTCGCTGGGCATCAACGTCAATCGCAGCAAAGTCATCGCTTTCGCCTGGAGCGGCTTGATCACCGGCCTGGCCGGCGCGCTTTACGCGGCGCTCAATGGCCGGGTCTCCCCGGACACCTTTGGCATTTCCCAAATGCTCATGCACTTTGCCATAGTCATGATAGGCGGGCTGGGCAGCATGGCCGGCTCCATCATCGGCGCGGTGCTGCTGACAGGCATGCCCGAGCTCTTACGCAATTTCCCTGGCCTGGAGGAAATCGTGTTCAGCCTCTTGCTGATCATCGTGCTGTTCCTGATGCCCAAGGGCATTAGCGGCTTTCTGGCGGGTCGCCTGCCAATATTGCGCGAGCGCTTGTATCGGGAGAGCAAAGATGCTTGAGGTAAGGAACCTGACAGTGAAGTTTGCCGGCCTGACCGCGGTCGACGACCTATCGTTCACGGTCAACCAGGGCGAGGTCTTCACGCTGATGGGGCCCAATGGCGCGGGAAAAACCACGGCGTTCAACGCCATTGGCGGCTTTGTCCGGCCGACGGCCGGCCATGTGGCGTTGCGCGGCCAGAGCATGGCCGGCATGTCTCCCGCGCAGGTCGCCGCGCTGGGCATCCGGCGCACCTTCCAGAATAACGGCATCCTGCGCGAAATGAGCGTGCTCGAGAACGTGCTGACCGGCCTGGAACTCTCGACCCGCAGTTCTTTCTGGGGCTGCGCTTTGGGCGCGCCCGGCTCGGCCCGCGCCGAGCGCGACGCCACGCGCCGCGCCCGGGAAATGCTTGGACAAATGGACATAGCCGGGCTGGCGGACCGGCCCGCGGGCGATCTGTCCTTTGGCCAGCAGCGCCTCGTTGAAATCGCGCGCGCCATGGTCGCCGGCGCCGAACTGATCATGCTCGATGAACCGGCAGTCGGCCTGTCGCCCGGGGAACGGCTGCATCTCGGCCAGGTGCTGCGCGAATTGACGGCCAAGGGCATGACGGTCCTGCTGGTCGAGCATGTCCAGGACCTTGTCATGGCGGTATCGGATCAAATACTGGTGCTCAATTACGGTAAGAAAATCGCGCAGTGTCCGCCCAGCGAAGTGCGCAACAACAAGGACGTCCTGGAGGTATACCTTGGCCATGCCTGATCCCATACTGCGAATTTCCGGCGTCGACGTGCGCTACGGCAGGACCCTGGCGCTTTCGGACATAGACATCGATCTGTTCGAAGGGGAAGCCGTGGGCCTGCTGGGCACCAATGGCGCGGGCAAGACCACGCTGCTCAATGCCTTGTCCGGCTTTCTGCGCCCCGCCGCGGGCGAGCTGCGGCTGTTCGGCGCGTCCATCAACCGCTGTCCGCCGCATGTCATCGTGCGCCGCGGCCTGCTGCATTTGTCGCAGGAGCGCGATTTGTTTGGCGACCTGACCGTACACGACAATTTGCGGCTGGGCTCTCTTGCGCGCGCCGCCAAGTCCTTCGACCGCAACCTGGAGCGGGTCTGCCACTATTTTCCGCGCCTGAAAGAGCGCCTCAGGCAGCGCGCGTCCACGATGTCCGGCGGCGAGCAGCAAATGCTGGCCATAGGCAGGGCCTTGATGGCCGAGCCCAGAGTCCTGCTGTTCGACGAGCCGTCGGCCGGCCTGTCGCCGCTGTTTGTCCAGGAAATCGGCGCCATGATGCAAGCCCTGCGCAAGGAAGGCGAAATCACGATAATCCTGGTCGAACAGAACATGCTGCTGGCCGCGCAGGTCATCGACCGATACTACATGCTGCGGGCGGGCAGGATCGTGGCGCGGGGACCGGCCAGCGAGCTCGAAAAAGACCACGAGGAATTGGCCCGTGAATATTATCTTTGAAGATCCCGCGGAAGCCGCCTTCGGGATGGCAATGCCTATGCGGGCGAGCGCTCGTCGTCGATGTGTATGCCCAGCGCTTCCAGGAAGCGCGAAACCATGTTGTAGCTGGCCACCGTCGCAACCAGCTCGACCAGTTCGCGCTCGTCGAAATGCGCTTTCAGATTGTCTATGGTCGCCTTGTCGACCTGGACGTTCCTGGTCATTTCATCGGTCAGCGCCAGCACCCGCTTTTCCTTTTCGCTGAACTGGTCCGAGGCTTGCCAATCGGACAGCGCGTCGATCTGGGCCTGGGTGACGCCTTCTTTCAGGGCGATGGGCACATGCTGGGCGGCCTCGTAGTCGGCCCCGTTGATGATGGCGACGCGCACGATCACCAGTTCGCGCAATGCGCCATTCAGGCTGCATTTCTGGCGGATGGCGGTCAGGTAATTGAGCCAGCCCTCGGCCACCGGCGGGCTGTGCAAAAGCATCTGGTACAAGTGCAGCACGCTGCCGCGTTCCTTGGTGATGCGCTCCACCAGGGGTTGTATCGGCTCGCTGCTCAGCGATGCATAAGGTAGTCTTGCCATTGTCTTGATGACCCTGAATTAATCCGAAGCCTGCCGCCGCCCGGGCGGGCGCCCGGCGCGGTGTGAACATTGGGCAGTTTAGCATCAGGTCCGGCGGTATCGGCGGCGCTGGCCTTCAAGGCTGCGGCCGCGATTCGGGGCAATATGAGGCCGCCGTCATATTGCGTTTTCCTGCCGCAGCTTTTCTATGTCCTGCTCGGAGTAGCCCAGTTCGCGCAGCACTTCGGCGCTATGCTGGCCCAGCGTGGGCGGCGGGGAATCGACGGCCAGCGCCTGGCCATCCAGCCTGAAACCCGTGCGCGCCACGCGTATGTCCCGGCCCACTCCCGGCACGTCGCTGAACCGCCCTATCATGCCGCGCTCTTGTATCTGGGGATGCGCCACGGCCTCTTCCACGCTATAGACCGGCCCTGACGGAACGCCGGCGCTGGTCAACAGCTCCCACCAGTGCAGCGAAGTCTGCGCGGCCAGCGCCAGCTCTATTTCTTCTTTGAGTTCATAGCGGTGCTGCAAACGGGCCTGCCGCTGCGAAAACCTCGGATCGGCGGCCAGTTCCGGGCGGCCGATCACCTGGCACAACGCTTCGAACTGTTCTTGCTTGTTGGCCGCGATGTTGAGCATGCCTTGCCCGGTCTGGAAGGTGCCGGAAGGACTCGCGGTGATGTTTTCATTGCCCATGGGCTCGGGCGCGTGGCCGGCATTGAGCAGATTGGAAAGCGCCCACCCCATGGTCGAGATGGTGGCTTCCAGCATGGAAACATCGATGAACCGGGCTTGCTGGCGATCTTTTTCGGCGAGGGCGGCAGCCACGGCGAATGCGGCGGTCATGCCGCCTATGGTGTCGGCAATGGGATAGCCGACGCGATAAGGAGCCGTCCCGGCATCGCCGGTGATGCTCATGGCTCCCGACATGCCCTGGACGATTTGATCGTAAGCCGGCAAGTTGCGCAGGGGGCCGTTTTGCCCAAAGCCGGAAATGGCGCAATAAACGAGCCGGGGGCGTTCAGCCCGGAGGCGTTCGAAACCAAGCCCGAGGCGTTCCATGACGCCGGGACGGAAATTCTCGACGACGACATCGGCGGTCCGCAAGAGCCGCAAGAAAGCCTCTTTGCCCGAAGGATGCTTCAAATTGATCGTGATCGACTTCTTCCCGGCGTTCTGGGCCAGGAAGGACACCCCCATCAAGCCCTTGTTCAACTCATGGTCGGCGCCCAGCTGGCGCGCCAGGTCGCCGGTGCCGGGCGTTTCCACTTTGATGACCTCAGCGCCCATATGCGCGAGCTGATGGCAGCAGAAAGGGCCCGCGAGAACATTGGTCAGGTCCAGAACGCGTATGTCCCGCAAGGGCCTGGACATCGGCGCGGCCGGCGTATCATCGCAATTCATAAGCAATTCCGTAAATCTTCTTGCAAGTCGTCATCCCATTCGGACATGTGTGTCCCAGCCTGGATTCCCATTGATATCGTTCTGTCTTATGAAACATAATTTCTTAAGATAGAATATTGTCACGGTTTCCAGGACATGTCAAGATCGGCCAGGCACGGCGGATGTGCCGGGACGCTCAAGGATTTGCGGATTTTTGGCTGAAGCAGGGCCGCCTGGCGCCTGCCCGCGTCTTATGCCATTCCCAGCCGCTCGCGCTGGTAGCTGCCGTCCTGCACGCGATGGCACCATTCCTGGTTCGCCAGATACCATTGCACGGTCTTGCGCAAGCCGGACTCGAAGGTTTCCCGCGGCGCCCAGCCCAGTTCGCGCTGGATTTTCGCGGCGTCGATGGCGTAGCGCATATCGTGGCCGGGGCGGTCCTTCACATGGGTGATCAGGTCGCCATACCGGGCCAGGCCCGCGGGCCTGGCCGGCGCCAGTTCGTCCAGCAACAGGCAGATGGCCCGCACCACTTCAATATTCCGCTTTTCATTATGGCCGCCGATATTGTAGGTGTCGCCCGCCCTGCCCTGTGTGACGACCTGGTACAGGGCGCGGGCGTGGTCCTCCACGTACAGCCAGTCGCGGACCTGATCGCCCCGGCCATAGACCGGCAGCGGCTTGCCTTCCAGGGCATTGAGTATCACCAGCGGGATGAGTTTTTCGGGAAAATGGTAGGGACCATAGTTGTTCGAGCAATTGGTGATGAGCGTGGGCAGGCCATAGGTGCGGCGCCAGGCCCGCACCAGGTGGTCGGAACTGGCCTTGCTGGCGGAATAGGGCGAACTGGGATCGTAAGGCGTGGTTTCGGTGAAAAGCGCCAGCGGGTCCTGCAGGTCTCCATAGACCTCGTCGGTCGATATGTGGTGGAAGCGGAAATGCCCCCTGGCGCCCTCGTCCAGCTCTTGCCAGTATTGGCGGGCCGCTTCCAGCAAAGTATAAGTGCCGACGATATTGGTCTCGACAAAAGCGGCGGGGCCGTCGATGGAACGGTCCACATGCGATTCGGCGGCCAGATGCATGACGGCTTGCGGCCGGTGCTGCCGGAAGATGCGCTGCAGCGCCGCGCCATCGCAGATGTCCACCTGTTCGAAAGCATAGCGCTTGCTGAGGGCCGCGTCGGCCAGCGATTCCAGATTGCCGGCGTAGGTGAGCTTGTCCACATTCACCACCGCATCGTCCGTCTGGCCGATGATATGGCGGATGACTGCCGAACCGATAAAGCCGGCGCCGCCGGTAACGAGAATTTTCATGGAAGCCAAGGCCTGGAAGCGTGAAGGATCTGATTCCGGGATTATAGGAGACGCGGCGGCCGCCCGGCCCTGGCGGAAATCAGGCTCTACTTCGCGCCGGGATGCAGCCCCAGCACATTCGCGCCGATCTCGGGATCGACGAAGCGCTCCAGCCGCTGCGGATGCAGGATCACCGTGATTTCGGAGGAGCCGGTGCCCACGGTCAGGCCCAGCAGGTGTCCGCCCGCGCCGACGAAAGTGCCGTCGGTGACGATGCCATGGGCGTGGATCGAGGGCTTGCCCTCTTTCCAGGCGATGGTGCCCGTCAGGTTGGCCATTTCCACATCCTTGAAGGTCTTGGGATTGAAGACCTTCTTGGAAAAGTCATAGAAACCGAAGGTCGCCTCGCGCATGAAGCCGATGCCGACGATGCTTGCGCTGGGAATCTGTTCGACCACGGCCAGCCGCTCCAGGTGAGCGATCACGTCATCGCCATTGCGCAGCACCATCAGGTAGCCGGTCGGGGTCCGCATGTATTTGCCCGTAAGGTTCTGGGCCATGGCCGGGCCGCTCCACGCGACGGCCGCCGCTAGGACCAGAAACAAGGGAGGGATTTTCTTGAAGAACATGGGTATGCCTCGATTTATCGTGTTTTAGGGATACAAAGATATGCGGCCTGGGCGCCGTCAGTTGTTGACGTCCAGCCTGCCTGCGAGCTTGCCGTAAAAAACATCTTCCTTTGCCATGACGGCTTCGAGCGTCGCGGCATCGGCATAGGAATCCGTGCGGAAACGAAGCTTGGCGAGCGTGTCCAGCCAGGCAGGCTCCTTCACCGCCTTGGCTGCCGCTACCCTGAGAACCGCCATCACGGAGGCGGGAGTATTCTTGGGCGCAGCCAGCCCACGCCACATTTCGACTGAAACGTCTATGCCCAGCTCTTTGAGAGTGGGCACCGACTCGAACCCGCGTTCCCGCTTGTCCGCCATGACTGCCAATATGCGCAGCTTGCCGGCATCGACGTAGGTCGACGCTTCGGCGGTGCTGACGCTGACCGCGTCGATATGCCCGCCCAGCAGGGCGAGCAGCGCCGGCGCGCCTCCGGGAAAAGGAATCTCGTTGTAGCGCGTGCCGCTGGCCGCGGCGAATGCCGCCGCCGCCATATGCCATGTGGATCCGACCCCGGCATTGCCGATCGACAGCACGCCGGGCTGCGCCCGCGCCTTGGCCAGAAAATCTTCCAGCGTGCGGGCGGGGTCGTCCGCACGCACGACGATGGCGGCGGGGTCGGAATTCAGGCCGGCGACAGGCGCCAGATCCGTATACGAGAACTTGGCCATGCCCAGGTGCCGCAGGATCACCAGTTCGCTGGTGGCCAGCACCAGGCGGTAGCCGTCGGGCTGGGCGCGAATGACGTCTCCGATGCCGATCGCGCCGGATGCGCCTGGCTTGTTGACGACGACGACGGGCTGCGGCAAATGCTTGGCCACCGCGCTCGAGAATGCCCGCGCGACGACATCGGCGCCTCCGCCCGCCTGCCACGGAACGACCAGCTCGATGCTGCGCTGGGGAAAATCGCCGTCCTCGGCGGCGAACGCCGGGGACGGCGCGGCCAATAAGGCGAACAGCGCGGGCAGGAGCCCGAGCATGAGGCGGCGCTGGCGGTGGATCATTTGCAGTCTCCTCTGGCCGAAACGAAACCTGGCACAGGCTGCGCACGGCTCTTTTATGGTTGAAGTTTCAAGGTCGAACGGGTGATCGGAATGCGGCTATCGCTGGGCACGCGCAGAGCGCATGCTGGTTCAGCGCCAGTATATGGGTGGGGGCAGGCAGCTCAAAACGAGAAATTCTCAAACATCGTCGAGAAAAACTCGCCTATCCCTTGCGCCTGGAATCCGCGTGGCGGCCTGCGCACAAGCCCCGGGCGCGGTGCCGCCAAACGCCGCGCCCGCGCTTGCCGAGCGGCTTGCGGGGCGGCTTGACAGCCGCCAAGACGCGGAACTAACATTCGCCGCGTTCGTTTTATGAGTTATTGTTCCCGCAACGAACAGTAATGCCCGGAGCCAGCCCAGCGAGGCATTGGAAAACAAAATGGAAAGAGTATTGATCACCGGCGGCGCCTCTGGCATAGGCGCCGCGACCGCGCAGCGATGCCGCGATGAAGGGTTCGAGGTCGTGATCATCGATCGCGCCGGCGACGGCATCATCGCCGATCTGTCCGATCCCGCCGAAACAGCGCGCGCCCTGCGGCAAGCCCTGGCCGGCGGCCCCATCACCCGCCTGGTCAACAATGTCGGCATCATCTGCCCGGCCGGCGCCGATGAGCAGACGCTGGATGAACTGGAGCTGACGTTCTCGCTCAACCTGCGCTGCGCCTTCCAGTGCATGCAAGCGCTGCTGCCCGGCATGAAAGCCGCAAGCTTTGGGCGTATCGTCAACATGTCGTCGCGCGCCGCGCTAGGCAAGGAACTGCGCACCGCCTATGCCGCCACCAAGGCCGGCCTGATCGGGATGACGCGCGTCTGGGCGCTGGAATTGGGCGAGCACGGGATCACAGCCAACGCCATCGGGCCTGGTCCGATCCGCACCGAATTGTTCGAGCGCGGCAATCCGCCAGACGCCCCGCGCACGCAGGCGATCATCAATGCCGTGCCCGTGCGGCGCATAGGCACGCCGGAAGACATCGCGCACGCCGTGTCGTATTTCCTGGACAGCCGCTGCGGGTTTACAACCGGCCAGGTGCTTTATGTATGCGGCGGCATGACCGTCGGCGTGGCCGGCATCTGACAGCGAGACATGCCTTAAGCGCCTCAGCGCAGCATGAATGACATGGCGGAAAAGCTGTTGAGAATGCGCAGCACCGCGTACATGCTTTCCGCCTGGAAGCTCAGCGCGCTGCCGCTTACGCGCGTGACCGAAGGCCATTGGCAGAACAGGTCGGCCTGGCCGGGGGTCTGAGTCGTCAATTCGCACTGGAACGCAGCGCCGCCGGGCAAGGCCAGCGGCCGCAAGCCAGGCACCCTGGCCACGGCCGCGGCCGCCGCTTCCTGGATCAATGCGCAGGCGCGGCCCGGCGCGAGCGATACGCAAGCCGCATTGCCCTCGGCGCGCTTGGTCTGCACCGATACGGCCCCGGGAAACAGCCCTTGCGTTTCCGCCAGGAAGACATCGTCCCCCGTCAGCAAGGCCACGGGCACGCCAAACTCCCCTGCCAGGGCGCCGTACAGGCCTGCCTCGCCCAGCTCGGCGCCATTGACCCGCACGCGCCGGAAGGCGAAGCTGTTGATGGTGTGCGCCAGCACCCCGCGCTCCTGGGAGCGGGCATGGTAGCCCACCATGAAGACCGCGTCGCAGGCTTGCTCGACGCCAGCCATCATGCCCAGATAACGCGGCTTGCCCGTAACCATTTCGGCTCTTTCATCCAGGCGGTCCAGCAACAGGTTGCGAAAGCCGCCATGCGAATCGTTGACCAGGACCGCGGTCGCCCCGCCGTCGAACGCGCCGCGCACGGCGGCGTTGGCTTCGGCCGTCATCCAGGCCCGGGCGCGCTCGTACTCGCCGTTGCCGCTGCGTGTCTGTTCGGCGTGGGTCACGCCCGCAACGCCTTCAATATCAACCGAAACCAGGACTTTCACCAAGACTTCCTTTCAAAAAAAATCGCGCCATTGCGGCAGCGCTTCCGTTATCGCCAGGCGCCGGCGGCCCCCCCTGCCAGCAACCGTCGCGGCGGCCCACAAGGCATGGACGATGGCCTGTTCGGTGGCCTCGGCCGCCGCCTCGAACAAAGGGTCGATCAGCGATTCGTGCAATAGCGCCACGATGGGCGCGGGGCCATCGGCCGAGGCCGGGACCTGGTAGGCGGTGGTAAAGGCCAGCGAGATATCGCCGCTGCCATGGCCGTACACGGATCCCAGGCGCGCCAGCCCCGCGGCCGCTCGCCGGGAAACCCGCCGCAGCTGGCGGGCGTCGAGCGGCGCATTGGTCGCCAGCACGATAATGATGGAGCCCTTTTCCGGTTCAGCGGCCGGCGCATCGAATCGGGATATGCGCCTGTCGTTCCCGATGAGCCGGCCCAGCGCCTGGCCCTTCACCATCAGATTGGGCAGGCAGCCGAAATTGGCCAGGACCAGCGCCCCCATCACATAGTCGCCGCCGGCCGTGGCGGCCAGCCGCGACGCCGAGCCGATGCCGCCTTTCATGGAAAAGCAGGACATCCCGCGCCCCGCGCCCACCGCGCCTTGCTCGAAATCCGCCGCCGCGGCGCGGCAGGCGCCGTGGTAGTCGCCGGCCGACACCGCAAAGGCCTGGATATCGTTCAAGTAGCCGTCGTTGCATTCGAACACCAGCGGATTCACGGTGGGCCAGTCGCGCCCTATCTGCGGGTGATTCGCCACCGCCTGGCGGAACTGGGCCGTCGCCACCTCGCCGACGGCAAAGGTATTGGTCAGCGCTATGGGCGTTTCCAGCACGCCGAGCTCCTGCACTTGCACCAGGCCTATGCTTTTCCCGAAGCCATTGATCACCGTGGCGGCGGCGGGCACTTTGCAAAGAAACTCGTCGCCCCCATGCGGCCTGATCACCGTCACCCCGGTCTGCACCTCGCCCCGCGACAGCGTCGCATGGCCCACCGCGACGCCGGGCACATCGGTGATCCGGTCGCTTGCGCCGGCCGGCAGATATCCTACTCTGGGAGCATCAAAACAAGGCATGGCGTTCAGCGGTCAATCTTGGGGTCCAGGGCGTCGCGCAAGCCGTCGCCCAGCAAATTGAAGGCCAGCACGGTAAGGAAAATGGCCAGCGCGGGGAAAATGGCCACATGCGGCGCCAGCAGCATGTCGGCCCGGGCGTCGTTGAGCATCGCGCCCCATTCCGGCGTGGGCGGCTGCGCCCCCATGCCGAGAAATGACAGGCTGGCGGCGGTAATGATGGACGTGCCGATGCGCATGGTGCCGTACACCACGATGGGCGAAATCGTTCCGGGCAGAATATGGCGGAAGATAATGACGGCATCGGGCGCGCCTATGCTGCGCATCGCCTCGATATAGGTCATGTTCTTGATGGCCAGGGTGCTGCCGCGCACCAGGCGCGCGAAGGCCGGCACGCTGAACACGGCGACGGCGATAATGACGTTGACCATGCTGGAACCGAGGACCGCCACCACGCCTATGGCCAGCAGAATGCCCGGGAAAGCCAGCAGCACATCGGATATTCTCATGATGATGCGCTCCCACCAGCCTTCGTAGTAGCCGGCGACCAGGCCCAGCACCGTTCCCGCCAGCGCGCCCAGGGCCACCGAGACAAAGCCGGCCGCCAGGGAAATGCGCGCGCCCATCACCACCCGGCTGTAGATGTCGCGCCCCAGTGAGTCCACGCCCATCCAGTGCGTCCACGAGGGCGGCTGGTTCAAGGCGTCGTAGTCGAAGAAGCCCTCGGGGTCGAAGGGCACTATCCATGGCGCGAAAACCGCCACCAGCACCAGCAGCAGCACGAATATGCCGGCCCACATGGCCAGCCTCTGCTTGCGGAACTTGCGCCAGAACTCCCGCAGCGGCGTGCGTACCGGGCTGTCCGGCGCGCGGGCGCCGGCGGGGGCCAGGATCGGTGCTCGATTCATCGTCCGCCCCTACTTGTACCGGATAGTCGGATTGATCATGCCGTACAGCACGTCGACTATCAGGTTGATCAGAATGAACTCAAGAGAAAACAACAGTATCAGTCCTTGAATGACGGGATAGTCGCGCATGATGACGGAGTCGACCAGCAGCATGCCCACGCCCGGCCAGGCGAAGACGGTTTCCACCACAATGGAGCCGCCCAAAAGAAAGCCGAACTGCAGACCCATCATGGTGACGACGGGAATCAATGCATTGCGGAAGGTGTGCTTGAGGACGACGATGCGCTCGGACAGGCCTTTCGCCCGCGCCGTGCGCACGTAGTCTTCCTGCATGACCTCGATGAACGCCGCCCGGGTGAAGCGCGCCATGACCGCCGCCACGCCCGCGCCCAGCGTGATGGACGGCAATATGTAATGTTTCCAGGTGCCGGCCCCCACGGTGGGAAGCCAGCCCAGCTGCACCGAGAATATCTGCATCAGGACCATGCCCAGGGCGAAGGCCGGGAATGAAATGCCCGACACCGCCACCGTCATCCCCACCCTGTCGGGCAGGCGGTTGCGCCAGACGCCGGAAACCACGCCTATGACCAGGCCGAACACCACAGACCAGACCATGCTGGTCAATGTCAGCAGCAAGGTGGGCATGAGGCGGTCGCCGATTTCCTGCGACACGGGGCGCTTGGTGCGCAGGGAATGGCCCAGGTCGCCATGCAGCAAATTGTCGAAATAACGCAGGAACTGCTTGGGCAGAGGCAGGTCCAGGCCCAGCTCGTGGCGCACGATCTGGACCGTTACGTCGTCGGCTTCCGGCCCCGCGGCCAGCCTGGCCGGATCGCCCGGCAGAGCATGCACGAACATGAACACCACTATCGCCACCAGCAGCAGCGTGGGGATCATGCCCAATAGCCGTTTTACTATGTATGTCAGCATCTTGATGCGCGCCGGGCGGGAGCGGCCCGAGTGGGACCGGACCCGCCGTGCAGCGATTTTTCCCGATTATGGTTTCAGGTCCACTTCCGAAAACTGGAAGGAACCGTCAGGCATCACGTAGAGGCCGCTGAGCTTCTTGCTATTGGCCGACAATAATTGCGCCGTAGTCAGAAAAGCCCAGGGCGCATCGTGCCATATCTGGTCCTGCGCGCTATCGTACAGCCTGGTTTTCTCGGCCGTGTCGGTGGTCAGCAGCGCGTCGGCGATGTCTTTGTCCACCTTGGGGTTGGAATAGTAGGCGGTGTTATAGAAAACGGGAGGCCAGCCGTTGGTGGCCAGCAATGGGCGCAATGCCCAATCCGCTTCGCCGGTGGAAGCCGACCAGCCGCTGTAGTACATGCGAACGGGCGCGGTCTTGGCATCCTTGACTTGTTCCACCCGCTGCACCCGCTGGCCGGATTCCAGCAGCTCGATCGAAACCTTGATGCCTACCTGGGCCAGTTGCTGCTGCAGAAACTGCACGGCTTTGGCGGAGGTGCCGTCGTTATACGCCGACCACAAGGTGGTGGAAAAACCGTTGGGGTAGCCCGCTTCTGCCAACAATTCGCGCGCTTTTTTCAGGTCGTAGGGCCATGGGTCCATTTTCTTGGCAAAGTCCACCCCTTGCGGTATCACGCCTTGCGACGGGAAGGCGTAGCCGGCGAAGGCGACCTTGGCCAGGGCTTCCTTGTTGATCGCATAGTTGACGGCCTGGCGCACTTTGAGGTTGTCGAAAGGCTTCTGCTGCACATTCATGGAAACATAGCGCGCAATGATCGAGGGCGCGGCCACCACGTCCAGCTTGTCATTCTTGGACAGCAGCGCCGCCTGCTCGAATGGCAAGGGGTAGGCGAACTGGGCTTCCCCGGTCTGCACCACCGCGGCGCGGGTGTTGTTGTCGGTGACCGTGCGGAAAGTCAGGCTGTCGATCTTGGGATAGCCTTTTTTCCAGTAGCCATCGAACTTCTTGACCTTCAGGTATTCCGCGGGCTTCCATTCCACGAACTCGAACGGCCCGGTCCCCACCGGGTGGAAGGTGATGTCCTTGCCCCATTTCTTCAGGGCGGCCGGCGAAATCATCATGGCCGACGGGTGCGCCAGCGAATTGATGAAGGCCGAGAATGGCTCGCTCAGGGTGATTTTCACCGTCAGCGGATCGATCGCTTCGATTTTGCTGATGCGGCTGAACTGGTTGTAGCGCGCCAGGCCGTTCGCCTTGTTCAGCACCCGCTCCAGGTTCACCTTGACCGCGTCGGCATTGAAGTCGGTTCCGTCCTGGAATTTGACGCCACTGCGCAACTTGAATGTGTAAACCAGGCCATCGGCGCTGGACTCATGGCTTTCGGCGAGCAGCGGCTGGATCTTCAGGTCTTTGTCGAACTGGAAAAGGCCTTCGTAATACACTTTTCCGAGCGCCTGCGACCGGGTCGAATTGGTGTTGTAGGGGTCCAGGGAGTCCAGCGAGGTTTCTATCGCGACAGTGACGTCCTTGGCGGCGAACGCCGCCGCGCCGCCGAACACGCCGGCCGCCAGTATGGCGGCAAGCACCGAATTTTTGGCATTGAGATATTTCATGAGCTGCTTCTCCAGTAAATTTAAAATGAAGCACTGCTTTGGTGTTGCGCCACATAATGGCCGGCCGCCACCTCGATCAACGGAAACACTTCGGGTTCATCGCCGACATTGCGGATAGGGCTGGGGATTTCCCCCGATAACAATTTGCGGTCCAGATGGCGCCGGCCGGGGTCGGCGATCGGCACAGCCGCCATCAGCTTCCTGGTGTAGGGATGCTGGGGGTTCTCGAATATGGCGCGGCGCGGGCCTATTTCCACGATCTGGCCCAGGTACATCACCGCCACGCGGTGGCTGATGCGTTCGACCACCGCCATATCGTGCGAAATGAACAGAAAGGCGATGCCCATTTCTTTTTGCAGGTCGATCAGCAGGTTCACGATCTGCGCCTGGATGGAGACGTCGAGCGCGGAAACCGATTCGTCGGCGATGACCACTTTCGGGCTCATGGCCAGCGCCCGCGCGATACAGATGCGCTGGCGCTGGCCGCCGGAAAATTCGTGCGGATAGCGCTGCGCGGCGTCGGCCGGCAAGCCGACCTTCTCCAGCAAGTAAGCCATGCGTTCCCTCGCGGCCTCGCCCGAGAGCACCTTGTGTATGAGCAAGGGCTCGATAATGGAATAGCCCACCGTCACACGCGGATCCAGGGACGCGAAGGGGTCCTGGAAAATGAACTGGATATTGCGCCGCAGGCTTTGCAATGCCGGCCCTTCCAGCTCGTCGATCTGCTGGCCGTCGAACTCGATGCGCCCGCCCTGGGTGCGCACCAGGCGCAGCAAAGAACGCCCGGTCGTCGACTTTCCACAGCCTGATTCGCCCACCAGCGCCAGGGTTTCGCCGCGGAACAGGTCGAAGCTGACTTTTTCGACGGCATGAACGCGGCGCGTCACCCGCCCGAATATCCCCGTGCGGATATCGAAACGGGTCGACATCTCGCGCACCCTCAGGATGGGCGCGGCCCCCGAGTCGGCGGGCGGCACGGCGACGGCCCTGTCCGCCCGCGGCGCAAGGACTTGTCCGCCGCTCCCGGCGGGGGCCGACAGCACGGGAAAGTGCTCGGGTTCGTCGGTGCCGCGCATGGACCCCAGGCGGGGCACCGCCGCCAGCAAGGACTGCGTGTAAGCGTGCCGCGGCGTGGCGAAAACCTGCTGCGCCGAGCCGGTCTCCACGCTGTCGCCGCGCAGCATCACCAGCACGCGGTCCGCCACCTCGGCGACCACGCCCATATCGTGGGTGATGAAGATCACCCCCATGTTCATCTCGCGCTGCAGCTCGCGGATGAGCTGCAGGATTTGCGCCTGGATGGTGACATCCAGGGCGGTGGTGGGCTCGTCGGCTATCAGCAAGGCCGGCTTGCACGCCAGGGCCATGGCTATCATCACCCGCTGGCGCATGCCGCCCGAGAGCTGGTGCGGATAGCGGCCCAGCACGTTCCTGGCGTCCGGAATGCGCACCTGGTCGAGCATCTGCAGGGCCCGCGCCAGGGCCTGGCCCCGCCCCAGGCCCTGATGCAGGCGGATCGATTCGGCAATCTGTTCACCGACCGGGAAGATCGGGTTCAGCGAGGTCATGGGCTCTTGAAAGATCATCGCCATGTCGGCCCCGCGCAGGCTGCGCAATGTCTTGCCGGACGCGGCCGCCATATCGACCATTTGCCGATTGCGGCGGCGAAAAAGCACACGGCCGCCGATGATCCGGCCGCCCCCGTACTCGACGAGCCGCATCAGGGCCAGCGACGTCACCGATTTGCCCGAACCGGACTCGCCCACGATGGCCAGGGTTTCGCCGCGATCCACATGGAAGGAAAGGTTCTTGACGGCATCGATGCTGCGCTCGGCGCCCTTGAACTGCACGCTCAGGTTTTCGACCTGCAGCACGCGGTCGTCTGCCAGGACTGGGGTGGAATCAGGCATGGCCTTCATGGGCAGAATTCATCCATTAAAAATCTCGCCGCTAAGTGTGTATGGCAACAAACGGGCGCTGCCCCGCGTACATATAGCCGCGGTACATGCCTTCGGTATTGAAGGGCATGCATACCTGGCCTTGCGCATCGACGGCGATCAGCCCGCCCGAGCCGCCTATCCTGGGCAGCTTCACATGCACGACGCGCTCGGCCGCATCCGCCAGCGAACAGCCGCCATACTCCATTTGCGCCGATACGTCGTAGGCCGCCACCATGCGGATGAAGGCTTCGCCCGTGCCCGTCGTCGAGACCGCGCAGCTGCGATTGTTGGCATAGCAGCCGGCGCCTATCAGCGGGGCGTCGCCGACGCGGCCAGGCTGCTTGTTCGTCATGCCGCCCGTCGACGTGGCTGCCGCCAGGTCGCCATGGCTGTCCAGCGCCACAGCACCCACCGTGCCCAGCTTGCGGGTTTCATCGAGCGGCGCGAAACTCATGGCCTGCGCATCGTGATCCAGCGCCGTCAGGCCGGCTCCCGCGCGCCGCACCCGCTCCAGTTGTTCGCGCCGGGCCGACGTCGAGAAGAAATCCGCGGCGACGCACTCCAGGCCCTGGCTGCGGGCGTAGGCCTCGGCGCCGGGCCCGACGAAAAACACATGCGAGCTGCGCTCCATCACGGCCCGCGCCGCCAGGACCGGGTTGCGCAATATCGTCACATTGGCTACCGCGCCGCTTTTCAGGGTGTTGCCGTCCATGATGGACGCATCCAGCTCGTGCTTGCCTTCGCTGGTGAACACCGCCCCATAGCCCGCATTGAACAAGGGGCATTCTTCCAGCAGGCGCACCGCCTCGGTCACCGCGTCCAGCGCCGAACCGTCCCGCGCGAGGATGGCTCCGGCGCCTTCCAGTACCTGCTGCAAGGCCGCCTCGTAGTCCTGGCGGATTTCCGGCGTCGTCCTGGCGCGCGATATGGCTCCGGCGCCGCCATGGATCACCAGCACAGGCTTAATCATCTTTCTTGTCCCTATAAATCAACCACGGCATCACGGATTCGGTCAGCAGGGCCGCCGTGGTCAGCGAGTCCTTCGACTGGTGGGCGACGGCGGCCGAGAGCGCCTCGATCATGCCCAGCGCGGCGGTTTCCGAGTTCGACAACAACTGGCGCTGGCTGTGGGCATACAAACAGATATCGGCCAGGGGCGCCAGCGGCGAGGTGGGCTTGTCGGTAATGGCCAGCAGCGTGATCCCGCCCGACTTCGCGGCCTTGGCCAAGGTAATGGTGTCGGCCAGATAACGGGGAAAGGCGATGGCGATGACCAGGTCGCCCTTTTTCATGCGCGACAGCTCGCGCGCCGCATGCGACACGCCGCCGGGCCCGGCCAGGCACTCGACCATGGGGCAGTGCAGGCTGAGCCCGCGCTGCAATAACCCGCCGAGAAAGCCGCTGGAGCCGAAACCAATGATGAAAATGCGGCTGGCGTCGAGCACGGCCTGCACCGCTTTTTCGCATTGCTCCGCGCTCAGCGAGTGGCGGGTGAGTTCGGAATTGCGCTGATCCTCGTACAAGGACGCCGCAAAGACGTCGAAGCAGGTGGCCGACCGGCTGCGCTCCAGGCGCAGGCGCTCGACCGGCTCCAGCGCTTCTTCGAAGCCTTGCGCCAGCTGGGCCCGGAACTGCGCGTAGCCGGGCAAGCCCAGCGCCCGCGCAAAGCGGTTGGCCGTGGCGATCGACACATCGCATTCCTGCGCGAATTCATCGATGGACATGATGGCGACCTTGAACGGGCGCGCCAGCACATAGTCGGCCATGCGCCGGTGCGATGCGCTGAGGGCCGACATGGATTGCGCGATGCGCTCGGCGACGGAAAGACAATGCGGGGGCGCCTTCGGCGCCGCATTGGTCTTGCCTCGCTTGCCCTCGCCCTTCAGGGCCAGGCTTGCGCTTAGGCTCTTGGTCATAAAATCCTGATCGGTCCGGCCCGCAGGAAATAATGCGGGCCTGTAAATTATGTAAGTTAATTTACACTGAAAATGACTTTATGAAAATTAATTTTCATAGGGAGTAACCCTAGTCCACCGCCTGGAACCCGACGCCGCAAGGGTCCAGCCTTATTCCGGCCGGCAGGTTCTTCCATGGCAGCTGCCGCAGGATCATGGGCATGAAACCGGGCGCCGCGCCGACAATGATTTCCTCGGCGATAGGGGTGAAATCCGCGCGGAAATGGACGGCGCTTTTCACCACCAGGACAGCTTGCGCGGTGGGCTCCACACCGACGAAACGGAACATGGCTTGATCCGCCATTTGCACTTTCCGGGAAGCGATGACCACACGCACGCCGTCGATCAACAGGCAGGCCGACGGCCCCATGTCGAGGCGAAAGCCGTGGTAGTAGGGGCCGGTGGCGTCGACCTTGCCGTCGGAAAGGCTTTCGATAAAGAAATCGCCCTCGAAAGGCTGGTCGTCGGCCAGACCCGCATTGCCGCCGATAGCCAGGCGTATGCGTTCGCCCTGGCCGCAAGCGTGGATCTTCGCGGCGGCGACAGGGTCGACAATCAGCCCAATGGCCGCGCGCTTTGCCTTGTTGCGCAACAGGGCGCGCAGCATGCCGGTGGTATCGGAGTTGCTGCCCGCGCCGGGATTGTCCTGGGCGTCGGCGATAACGATGGGCCTGGCGCTGGACAAGGCCTTCCCCATGGCATATTGCACCGCTTCGTCGGGGCTGTAAAGCTTGCCCGCGAACGATGCTTCAGCCGCATTCGCCGCGGCCGCCAGGCGATCGGCGGCGGCATTGGCGCTGGCCTGGTCATCGGCATAGGCCCAGATGACAGGCGAACACTCGGGGAAATCGGCAGCCGGAAAGCCAGTGGCGAACGACATATGCGTGACGTCCTTTTCGATCTCCGCCAACTGCTGATACAAGCCTTTGGCGGGTTGAATGTCGGTGCATTGCCAGCAGATTGGAATCAGGAAAGGCAGACGGCGCACCGCGACTTTCGGGCGCACCCCGGCAGCCAGCCGGCCCTGCAGTTGCCGGTAGGCGCGGGCCCCGGTTTCCGCCATATCGACATGAGGATAGGTGCGATAGGCTACCAGGATGTCCGCCTGCTCCAGCATTTGCGCGGTGACGTTGGCATGCAGGTCCAGGCTGGCCACGATAGGCACGTCGGGCCCCACCACCGCGCGCGCGCGACGCAGCAATTCGCCTTCGCCGTCATCGAAGGTTTGCGCCACCATGGCGCCATGCAAATCAAGATACACGGCGTCCACCGGCAAGGCGGCGCTGATGCCGTCCACAATCATGCCGGCGATGCGCTCGTAAGCATCGGCCGCGACATGCGCCGATGGGCTGGCCGCGCACCAACTGGTGGGAACCAGGGTGTCGCCGGCGTCCAGCGCGCATTGGACGAAACCCGCCGCGGGTATATTGGCGCCGGCTATCGCCGGCCAGATGGCGTCGCGCGACAGCAGGCCGGGCCACCCGCCCCCGGCCAGGAAGGCATCCCAATCGGCCAGATCGGGCGCGAAGGTATTCGTTTCGTGTTGAAAACCACCATAAACAATGCGTGACATATTCTTTCCTGCCTTTAACGAGTAATTGTTTGCACCGTATGCCGATGCGTGCTTCGAATGCGGTGCCCCGGTCATGCCGGCCTAAAGTTCTGGAAATCCCAACCGCGTCCGGGCGCGGCGTCTATCAAGGCCTTGGTGTAGCTTTGCTGCGGCTGGCTCAGAACCTTCCGGGCGCTGCCCGATTCCACGACCTTCCCGTGCTGCATCACCAGGATGGTGTCGCAAATCTGCGCGGCGACCCGCAAGTCGTGGGTGATGAACAGCACCCCCACCCCGACCCGCTGCCGGATTTCCTCCAGCAGGTCCAGCACCTGCGCCTGCACGGATACGTCGAGGGCGGAAACGGCTTCGTCGGCGACGAGCACGTCCGGCTCCATCACCAGGGCGCGGGCAATGCAGATGCGTTGGCGCTGCCCGCCGGAAAATTGATGGGGATAGCGTTCCATCGTGTCGGCCGGCAAGCCGACCAGCTCCATGGCCCGCAGCGCCTGTTTCAGGGCGTCGCCGCGAGACGTACCATAATTGAGCAGACCTTCGATAATGGAATCGCCCACGCGGCGCCTGGGGTTCAGGCTGCGGTAGGGATCCTGGAAAATGATCTGGATGCGCTTGCGCATGGGCATAAGCTGGCTGCGCCCCATAACGGTGATGTCGTCATCGTGCAGCCTGATCTCCCCGGAGCTGGGGTCTATCAGCCTGACCACGCAGCGCGCCACGGTGGACTTTCCCGACCCCGACTCGCCGACGATGCCGAGGATTTCGCCGCGCCGCAGCGTCAGGGCGACATCGCTGGCGGCTGGCACTTGTTCGGACTTGCTGAACAGCTTTTTGGTTTTCTCGTAGAACTTGCACAGCCCGCGCACTTTCAGGATGATCTCGCCAGCCGGGGCGCAACGCTCGTGGGGAACAAGGCTGGGCACCGATGACACCAGCATGCGGGTGTAATCCTGCTGCGGGCGCGCAAGTATCTGATCGCGCGTTCCCGTTTCAACCACGCAGCCCTGGTTCATGACCAGGATGCGATCGGCGATCTCCGCCACGACGCCAAAATCGTGGGTGATGAAGATCACGGCTGTGCCGTGCCTGGCCTGCAATTCGCGGATCAGGGCGAGAATCTGCTTCTGCGTGGTCACATCCAGGGCCGTCGTGGGCTCATCGGCGATGAGCAGCCTGGGCTTGAGGATCAAGGCCATCGCAATGACAATGCGCTGGCGCTGGCCGCCCGACAATTGATGCGGATAAGAATCGTAAATGCGTTCGATATCGGGCAGATGCACGGAATCCAGCATGGCCAGCACCTGGCGGCGCCTCTCGGCGGCCCCCGTCCTGGTATGCAGCTTGAGCACTTCTTCGACCTGGGCGCCCACGCGGTGGACCGGGTTGAGCGCCGTCATGGGTTCCTGGAACACCATGGCTATCTTGGAAGCGCGCAGTTTGCGCAGGCGGCTGTCGCTCGCCTTGAGGACGTCTTCGCCGTCGATTTCGATTTCCCCGGCCATCGCGGTCAAGGCGTCTTTAGGCAACAGGCCCATTACCGCCAGGGAGGTCACCGATTTACCCGACCCCGATTCGCCGACGATGCACAGTGTTTCACCAGCATGGACCTGCAGGCTCATGCCGTGGACTATCGGGCGCCCCAGGCCGGCTGCGCCGTCGGCGCCACGGCTGGCGTTGACGGACAGGTTTCTTATGGTCAATACCGGAGCGTTGCCGCTGCCGCTATCGTTCTCTTGCGCTGTCTGAGTCATGATTGTTTCCTGGTCTTCGTTCAAGGCGCGCGCCTCACAACCGGCGCGACATGCGCGGATCCAGCGCATCGCGCATGGCGTCGCCCAGCACGTTTACGCTCAGCACGGTCAAGGACAGCAGCACGCCCGGATACAGCACCAGCCCCGGAAGCAGCTGAAAATAGGCGCGGCCTTCGGCCATGATGTTGCCCCACGAGGAGGTTTCAGGCGGAACCCCCGCCCCCAGAAAACTGAGAATGGCTTCTGTCAGAATGGCCGACGCAAACACATAAGTGCCTTGCACGACGAGCGGCGCGATGGTGTTGGGGACCAGGTGGCGCAGCATCAGCGTGAAGGTCGGCGTGCCCAGGGCCACCGCGGCTTCGACATAGGGTTCGTTGCGCACGCTCAGAATCACGCTGCGCACCAGCCGCACTACGCGCGGGACTTCCGGAACCGTGATCGCGATCATTACCGTCATCAGGCTGGCGCCCGAAAGCGACACCAGGGCGATCGCGAGCAAGATGCCTGGAATCGCCATGAGGCCGTCCATGACGCGCATGACGATGGCGTCTATCCAGCGGAAATAGCCCGCCACCACGCCTATGGCCAGGCCTGTCGCCATGCTGAACACCGCCACCCCCAGGCCGACGATCAGCGACACGCGCGCGCCATACAGCACGCGCGAAAATACATCGCGCCCATAGGCGTCCGTGCCCAGCCAGTGCGCTCCTGTAATGGGCTTCAATCGAACGCCGGGATTGATGGCGGTCGGATCGACCGTATGCAGCCATGGAGCAAGAATGGCAACAAAAATGACCAGCGCAAGTATGAAGAGCGATATCAGCACGGGGCCGCCCCGGAGCGTCCGGGCAAATGCCGACTGGATCTGCGCCGGTCCGGGACCAGCATCGCCCGGGGATGAACCCGCGGGCAAGGTCGTTGTAGCGTTTGTCATGTCGGCCTCAGTAACGGATGCGTGGATCGAACACGGTGTACAGCGCGTCGACAATAAGATTGATGAAAACGTAGACGAAGGCGAACAGCAGTATCAACGCCTGTATGACCGGGTAATCGCGCGCCAGCACGGCTTCCACGACCAGCCGGCCCAGCCCCGGCAAGTTGAAGACGGACTCCGTCACCACAACGCCGCTGATCAGCATCGCTACCCCGACGCCTATGATGGTGACGATGGGGACGGCGGCATTGCGCAAGGCATGGCCGGTCAGTACGCTGCGCTCGCGCAGGCCCTTGGCGCGCGCGGTGCGAATGAAATCCTCGCCCATTACCTCGATGATGCTGGTACGGGTAATGCGGGCGATCAATGCTATGTATACGGTGCTGAGCGCAATCGTGGGCAGAACGAGGGCTTGCGCGAACGGCCAGAGGCCGGCCGCAAGTGGTTTGTAGCCTTGCACCGGAAACCAGCCCAGTTTCAGCGAGAACACAAGAATCATCACGTACGCCGTCACGAATACGGGCACCGAGAAACCCAGCACCGATGCCGCCATGACGAGGCGGTCCAGCGGTTTCCCCTGGCGCCAGGCAGCCAGTATTCCCAGGGGAATGGCCACCAGGACAGATAAAGTGATGGTGCTCAGGCACAGGGCCAGCGACGGCCCCATGCGCTGGCCTATCATCTCGGCCACAGGCACGCCGGAAAGCAGGGAGGTGCCCAGATCGCCTTGAAGCAAGCGCCATATCCAGATAAGGAACTGGACATACATCGGCTCGTCCAACCCCATCATCCGGCGTATTTCTTCAAGCTGCTGCGGTGTGGCGGAATCACCCGCAATGATGGCCGCGGGGTCCCCCGGAGTCAGCCTGAGTATGGCGAACACCACCGCCGCGACCATGGCCATGACGGGAATCGATGCCGCGGTGCGCCGCAGGATAAAGTTAAACATGGCCGGCTCAGCTTGCTGATTTCTTGATGTTCCAGAAGACCGGCGCGGGCGATTCCAGCATGCCCGTCAGGTTCTTGCGGAAAGCCCCGGGCACGAAGTACTGGCCCATGGGCAGCAGCACGCCTTCGTCTATGACCAGTTGCTGGATATCGTTGGCCAATTGCTTGCGCTTGGCTTCATCGGCAGTGCGCGAGAATTCGACGCGCAATTCTTCGATTTTCGGCACATTGGGCCAGCCGAACCAGGCTTGTGTGCCGTTGGCGGCGACGCCGAAGGCGCGCAGGGGATCGAGCGCCTCGGCCATTACATTATTGGTGGCGAAGATATTCCAGCCGCCGGCCTTGGGATCTGCCTGGACCGCGCGGCGCGTCACCACCGTCTGCCAGTCCATGGCTTGCATGTCCACCTTGAAACCGGCGGCGCGCAAAGCCTGGGCGATGACGACGGGCTGGGCGTTCACCGACGGGGTATCGGTAGGCTGCAGGATAACGACAGGCGTGTTGTCGTAGCCGGCTTCTTTCAGCAGCGCCCTGGCTTTGTCGATATTGCCTTTGACGGTGACTTCGGCGCCCGCCTGGCTGTCATAAGGCAAGCCGCAGCCGAACAGGGCGGCGCAGGTCTTGTAGTACTTGGGGTCGCCGATCAAGGCCTGCAGGACGCTTTCCTGGTCCACGGCGTACATGGCTGCCTGGCGGATCTTCTTGTTGTCGAAGGGCGCATGCAGGTGATTCATGCGCATCACGGTCTGGTAGCCTTGCGGATCGAGCACCTGGACTTTGATGTCGGCATTGCTCTCGACGATGGGAGCCAGGTCGTAAGGGAGCTGTTCAAGGTAGTCGATTTCGCCGCTGACCAGCGCATTGACCGAGGTCATGGCGTCGGGCGTGGCTATCCATTTCACGCGATCGACGTAGACGTTCTTGCCGCCGGCCATGCCGCTCGCCGCTTCTTTCCGGGGAACGTAGTCGGCGTTCTTTTCATACACGACCTGCAGGCCCGGCCTGAACTCCGCCACCACCATCTTGAAAGGACCCGACCCGATATATTCCTTGATGGGCTGATTGGCGGGGGTATCGGCAATGCGCTTGGGCATCATGAAAGGGGCTATGCCGCTGGGCTTGGCCAGCGCGCGCACCGCCAGGTCGGTCGGCTCCTTGAACGTCATGACAAAGCGCTTGGCGTCCAGAACCTTCATTTCAGACATTTGGGCGCTCATCATCTGGCCCATCTTGTCCTGCTGCGCCCAGCGCTTGATGGAAGCAACGCAATCATCGGCGGTGACGGCCGCGCCGTCATGCCATTTCAAGCCGTCGCGCAAGGTAAAGGTATAGGACTTGCCGTCGCCGGACGCTTCCCAGCTTTCGGCCATCTGCGGCTTTATATTGTTTTGCGCGTCGGTGGCCAGCAGGGTGTCATAGATCATATAGCCGTGATTGCGCGTAATATGCGCCGTGGTCATGACCGGATCCAGCACGCGCAGGCTGGAATGCATGACCGCGGTGATGGTCTGGGCATGAAGCGACGGGGCCACGGCCGCGGCGGCAAGCGCGGCGGCGAACAAGAGTTTGCGCGGCGAGAACAGCTTTTGTTTTGACATGGTTTTACCTTGCTTTGGTGGTAGGAAAGAGCCAGGCGGGCAGGCTCGTGGGAGCTTCTTTCTATAAAGCGATGGAACTGGCGCTGCTGAAGCCGGCTTCGGTGGCCTGGGCGACGGTTCTTCCCCGCTCCAGGAAATCGGCGTATTCGTCGTCGGGCACGAAAAGGCCGCCGGTAGTCCACAGGATGTGATTGGCCCGATGCATGCTGGGGTGCAAACCATGCCGCCTCAAGTACGCCTGCCCGATCTCGCCGCCCAGCAGCATGCGCGGGCCGCTGAACGCGGCGGCGGCCGACGGTTCAATGCGGATATTTTCCTGAACGTGCAGCCAATACAGATCGGCGAACAAGGTATCGTCCGAGGTGGTGGCGATGCCCGCGAGCAGCGGACGCATTTCCTCAATGGCGAGCTGCGAAGCCGCGGGAACGGCCAGCCCGTCGGCATGGGTGGCGTTGTCCAGGCCCACGTCGTACACGGTAATGCCCGCCCAGTCGGGGTTCTGCATCTGCGCCAGGAAGCATGGCGATGCCGTCGGCTCGACAAAGAAACAATGCACCGCGTCGCCGAAGATATGTTTGAGTCCGAAGGTCACGCCGGCGGGCGCCCCGCCCACCCCGCAGGGCAGGTAAACGAACAGCGGGTGCTCGGCATCGACCGCGATGGCCAGTTCCTCAAGCTGGGCGCGCAGCCTGAACGCGGCAACGCCATAGCCCGAAAACAGCAGGCGCGACTGCTCGTCGTCGACAAAATAGGTGTATGGATCCGCGCTCGCGCGCACCCTGCCCGCCTCGACGGCTTCGCTGTAGTCGCCGGAATATTCCAGCACGGTAACCCCATGCCGGCGCAGGCGGTCTTTCTTCCATTGCTTGGCTTCGGCCGACATATGCACGGTGGCGCGAAAGCCCAATGCCGCCGCCATGATGCCTATGCTCAGGCCAAGATTGCCGGTGGAACCCACTGAAATTTCATGCTGGCTGAATATCGACCGGGCCGCGGGCGACGCCAGTTCAAGATAGTCGCCGCGGGGACCGGGCAAGCCATGCCGGCGCGCCAGCGATTCAGCGAACTCCAGCACTTCGTGTATCCCGCCCCTGGCCTTGATGGACCCCGCGATGGGCAGGGCGTGATCGGCCTTGATCCAGAACTTTCCGTAGCGGCCGCCGGGGTTTTCGATGCCCGCGACCGAAGGCAGCTCGAGCAAAGCGGACTCGATGATGCCATGGCTTTCGGCGAGCTCGGGGAAGAGCCCGGCCAACAAGGGAGCGAACCTCGCGAGACGGGCTTCAGCCTCTCTTACATTGTTTATAGTAATGGAGTTGATGGCGGGTCCATCGTCGGACGAACGAATTTCAGGATTCAGCCAAAGCTGTGGCAAACTGCTGATTTTACGTGAACGGTTGCTGCGCATCAGTATTTTCCCTAGTGTTTCCGGGATTTCCATACGGCCGGAATGGGTATGTTCATGGACCTGATTCTGGCGGCGCAATGCGGATCTGGCAAACCATTTATATTAACTTTGTTGTTAGTCAAACTAATGAAATACAAGCTCTCTTCTTCTGTGCTCACATGGCTGCGCTGCTTTGACGCGGCCGCGCGCAACAACAGTTTCACCAAGGCGGCCGCCGAATTGCACGTCACCCAGGGCTCCGTCAGCCAGCAAGTCAAGCTGCTGGAAGAACACCTGGGCGTTCCCCTGTTCCATCGCACGCGCCGCAGCCTCGTGCTGTCGCAGGACGGCTTTCGGCTGGCCATGGCGGTCGGCCAGTCGTTCCAGGTTCTGAACGATGCCCTGGGGCAGATACAGAACAGTGGACAAAACCATGCGCTGAACCTGAGCTGCTCGCCATCGTTCGCCATGATGTGGCTCACTCCGCGCATGGGGCAGCTGTTGCGCGAGCATCCCGATCTGTCGGTGCGTGTCCACGGGGAATTCCAGGCGCTGGATCGCTTCCGCATGGAAGAAGAACAGATCGAAGCGGGCATACGCTTCGATCTCGGCCACTATTCCGACCTGGACGCGGTGGAGTTCCTGGACGAATGGCTCGTGCCGGTCGCCAGCCCGGCGTTTATCGCGGCCCACCCCGAAATCAGGCAGCCGTCCGACCTGCCCAGCTCGCTCATGCTGCACGACGCCATGCCGTGGGACAACGCGCCGGAGGATGCGGAATGGGCAACGTGGCTGGAAGGTGTGGATGCGCCGCTTCCAGCGCTGCACGAAGGCCTGCACTTCAATTTGTCGCAACTGGCGGTGACCGCCGCTTTGACGGGGCAGGGCGTAGCCATGGGCAGGCTGGCGCTGGTGCTGGACGATTTATTGAAAGGCCGCCTGGTGCAGCTGTTTTCCAGGCCGGTGCGCTCCAGGGCTTCATATCATTTCATTTCCATGCACCAGCCCAAAGAAAACCTGAGCATCATCGAGATCTGGCTGCAGCGGGAAAGCAAGCGGTTTAAAAAAGCGCGCGACGCCTGGTTCAAGACGCTTGCGTGCAAACCCTAGCTTGCGGCAGAATTTTATATGTGTAAAACTGTTTTCATACACAGGAAATAAAAGCATGGGCAAACCTTCTTGGATCGTCAGTGAATCGGATGTCGCCGGTTATTCCCCCGCCAATCACAGCGGCACCGTCAACCGCCGCCTCATCGGCCGCGACAATGTGGGCGCCCGGCATGTGGAGGTGCTGGTGGGCACTATCGAAAAGAACCAGGGCGCGCACCCGCATGCGCATCCGGGCATCGAGCAAGTCTGCTACTTGCTGTCGGGCTCGGCCATCGTCGAGGTCGAGGGCGAACGCGGCGAACTGCTGCCGGGCGACTGCTGCTATTTCCCTCCCGACAAAAAGCATGTCTTCACGGTGACCAGCGATGAGCCGGCGCGCCTGCTGGTCATCTACTCACCGCCATATGAAGAAAACCCCGCGCGGGTTATCCGCTAGCCCCGTCAAGCAGCACAACCAAGCCGCAACCACACAATCGCGGCACAGGAGACCTACCATGACCGCAATTCCGCACCGCTTCCCGGCGCCTCGCGCGCCCGGCCTTTTTTCCGGCAAAGGTTTGCTGGGCGCATCGTTATTGGGCCTGGCGCTATGCGCCGGCAGCGCCCTGGCGGCCTATCCGGAAAAACCCATCAGCCTGGTGGTCCCTTTCCCGGCCGGGTCGGGCACCGACGCCGTGGGGCGAATTTTTGCCGAAGAGCTCGGCAAGCAACTGGGCCAGCCCGTCATTGTCGAGAACAAGCCCGGCGCCAATGCGACGATAGCCGCCAATTTCGTGGCCAAGGCCAAACCCGATGGCTACACCCTGTTCGTCACGACCAACACTTCGCATTCGGCCGCGCCATGGCTGATGAAGAACGTGTCCTACGACCCGGTCAAGGACTTCACCCCTATCGCCCGCGGCGGCAATCTGCCCTTCCTGCTGGTGAGCAATCCCGGCAAGCCTTATAAAACCGTCCAGGAACTGGTCAAGTACGCGAAAGCCAATCCGGGCACCGTCACTTATGCGAGCGGCAACAGCACCGGCATAGTCGCGGGCGCCACCCTCGGGAAGGCCGCGGGGCTGGATATCCTGCATATTCCCTACAAAGGCACGCCGCAGGCGCTGACCGACCTGGTCGGCGGCCAGGTCGATTTCATGTTCACCGACTTCACCTCCGGCATGCCCTTCGTCAAGTCGGGCCGCCTGCGCGCCATGGCGGTGTCCACCGCCAAGCGCAGCGAACTGGTGCCCGACCTGCCTTCCATGGAAGAATCGGGCGTCGCCAATTTCGACATCAATTCATGGAATGGCTATTTCGGCCCCGCCGGCATGTCGCCCGATGTGGTGAAGGTGCTCAACAACGCCATCAACAAAATCGTCAGCGACCCCGACACCAAGGCCCGCCTGGCTCAATTGGGCTTCGATGCGTTCAGCGGCACGCCCGAAGACTTCAGCAAATTCGTCCAGGACCAGTATGTCCTGTGGGGCAATTTGATCAAGGCAGCCAATATAAGCGCGCAATAATGGCCCCGGCGTGAAAACAACACAATCTTCCGCGGGTCCCCTGGACGGGATCCGCATACTGGACCTGAGCTCCGTCGTGATGGGGCCTTACGCCACGCAGATACTGGGCGACCTGGGCGCCGACGTGATCAAGCTGGAGTCCCCGGCGGGCGACAATATGCGGGCGGTCGGCCCCATGCGCAATCCCGGCATGGGCGCCATGTACCTGCACCTCAACCGCAACAAGCGCTCGATCGTGCTGGACCTGAAAACGCCGCAAGGGCGGCAAGCCTGCCTTGACCTGGCCAGGACGGTGGACGTTCTGCTGTACAACGTGCGGCCGCAGGCCATGGCGCGGCTGGGCCTGGGCTACGCGGAGGTGTCCGGCGTCAACCCGAAGCTGGTGTATGTGGGAGCTTATGGCTTCGGCAACGCCGGGCCCTATGGGGGCCGGCCAGCCTACGATGACCTGATCCAGGGGATGACGGCCATTCCGTCGCTGTATCAGCAGAATTCCGGCGACGTTCCGCGCTACGCCCCTCTGACCCTGGCGGACCGCGCCGTGGGCATGCAGGCGGCCATCGCCATACTGGCCGGCGTGATCCAGGCGCGCGCATCGGGCCAGGGCCAGGAGATCGAAGTCCCCATGTTCGAAGCCATGGCCCAGCTGGTGCTGGGCGATCACCTGGGCGGGGCAAGCTTCAGCCCGCCCGAAGGCCCTACCGGCTACGCCCGCCTGCTGGCGCCGTATCGCCGCCCCTACGCCACGTCCAATGGCTACGTCAGCGTGCTGATCTACAACGACAAGCATTGGTCGCGGTTTTTCCAGATGATAGGCCGGCCCGGCCTGCTCGAGGACGAGCGCTTCAGCAGCCATACCGCCCGGGCGCGGCATATCGATGAGGCCTACTGCCTGGTGTCCGATGTGATGGCGACCAACACCAGCGAGCATTGGCTGCAGGCCTTCAGCGACGCCGACATTCCGGCCGCGCCGCTGTATGGCGTGGACGACCTGATTGCCGACCCGCACTTGCGCCAGGTCGGCATGCTCAAGGACCTGCAGCATCCATCCGAAGGGGCGATACGCTCGCCGGCCCCGGTCGGCAGCTATTCGAAAACGCCGCTGAGCATCCGGCGCCATGCGCCGCGCCTGGGCGAACATACACAAGAAGTGCTGCGCGAAGCCGGCCTGGCCGATGAAGCCATTGCAGGCTTGCTGGGGACTGGCGCGGCGGCGGCCGCAAACAAGGGGAAAAAGCCGTGAGTTTCGTATTGACAGATGAACGCAAGGCCCTGGTCGCGGGGGTCGAAGCCCTGTGCAGCCGCTACAGCGACGACTACTGGCTGGCGCGCGACCGGGATGGCCAATATCCCCATGAGTTCCACCGCGACCTCGCGCAAGCCGGCTGGCTGGGCATTGCCATGCCCGAAGCGTATGGCGGTTCCGGGCTGGGCATGACGGAGGCCGCCCTGATGATGCACACGATATCGCGCTCGGGGGCGGGGTTTTCGGGAGCGTCGGCCGTGCACATGAACATTTTCGGCCTGAATCCCGTGGTCGTGTTCGGCACGCCCGAACAGCGCGCCAGGGCGCTGCCACCCTTGATCAGCGGCGAGCAGAAGGCCTGTTTCGCCGTCACCGAGCCCGATGCCGGCCTGGACACCACCAAGCTCGCTACGCGGGCGGTGCGCGACGGCGACGGCTATGTGGCGCACGGGCGCAAGATCTGGATATCGACGGCGCAGGTGGCCGACAAAATGCTGCTGCTGGCCCGCACGACGCCATTGTCGGAAGTAAAGAAGCCGACGCAGGGCTTGTCCTTGTTTTACACCGACCTGGACAAGGGCAAGATAGAGGTCCGGGAAATCGAAAAGATGGGCCGCAAGGCGGTCGATTCCAATATGCTGTTCATCGACGGCCTGCGCATCCCCGCGGCCGACCGTATCGGTGAGGAAGGCAAGGGCTTCGAATATATTCTGCATGGCCTGAATCCGGAACGCATCCTGATCGCCGCGGAAGCGGTGGGCCTTGGCCGGGCGGCCCTGGCGCGGGCGGTGGATTACGCGAATGAGCGGGTCGTCTTTGGCCGGCCTATCGGGCAGAACCAAGGCGTGCAGCATCCTTTGGCCCAAGCGTGGATGCAGCTGGAAGCGGCCGATCTGATGGTGCAGAAGGCGGCATGGCTGTATGACGCGGGCCTGCCTTGCGGCGAGTATGCGAATTCGGCCAAGTATCTGGCGGCGGAGGCGGCCTTCAATGCGTGCCAGACGGCTGTGCTGACGCTGGGGGGGATGGGGTATGCGAAGGAATACCATGTAGAGCGGTATTTGCGCGAAAGCTTCATTCCGCGCATTGCGCCGGTGAGTCCGCAGTTGATCATGTGCTTCATCGCGGAAAAGGTCCTGGGGCTGCCGAAGTCATATTAGAAAAGAACATCCGCGTCAGCACAACGGTCAAATATTCTGTTCCATGAACCGGCATGCCACGCGCAGCTTCTTGGCATGGTCTTCCACATGGCTTTCGATGCGGTACAAAGGCCCCGCTACGGAAATCGCATAATCATTGCCCGACACCTTCAAAGGCCAGGCAATGGCGCCCACATCCTCCATGATGGACTCGCCCAGATTCGCGAACCAGCCGCGCTCCAGCGACGCCTGGATGTCCGCCTCGATGGCTTCCGGCGTGACCAGCGTGCGCTTGTTATAGGCCTGCAGCTTGAGCCCGGACAGCAGCGCCCGGCGCTCCTCGCCCCCCAGCGTGGACAGCAGCGCCTTGCCCAGCGAATTGGCGTGTATGTCCCTTTGCGAACCCGCCACCGCCACATAACTGATCGGATGCGGAGACGCCAGCACATCCAGGTACACCACCCGTTTGCTCATCAAGTCCAGCTTGGCGAACACCACAGTTTCGCAAGTCGTGTCGCGCAGCTCTTCCAGGCTGGGCAACACCTTCCCCAAGATGGGGTCCGCCTTGGAAATGCGCTGCGCCATGGCCAGCAGCCGCCCGGTCGGATAGTAGCCCTGCCGGCGCCCCGCTTCGTACAGATACCCCAGGCTGGCCAAAGTGCGCAACAGGGCCAGGCAGCTGGAAACCGGCGCATCCAGGTGCCTGGCCAGCTCCGACAGCGACAGCGGCTTGGTTTCGCGCGCGAAAACCTCGATGATTTCGATCACCCGCAAGGCAGTCTTGACGTTGGTATCAGCTTTTTTTTCGATCATGGTCCGTATCGCGGGCGTCAGGTAGGTAATGTGCCTGAGTATACCGAGCGGAGTTCCGGTCCACATTCCGGGGGTGTAGAGATATGCCGAATGGCCCTAATAGATCGGCCAGTTGCCCGGGGTCATGAACTCGAGAAGATGCCCATCCGGGTCGCGGAAATAAACGCTTTCGCCGCCGCCCGCCCACCGCACGCGGCCTTCGATAAGCACCCCCTTTCCGCTCAACCGCGCCTCCCAGGCGGCGAGCTGGTCCGCGTCAATGGCGAAACACATATGCAGCGGGCCGCTGCCATCGTGGGGCGGTATCTCGCCCGCGGGGGAGCCCGGCCCCCCTGGAAATACTTGAGTCTTCATCGATGCGCCGCGCTTGAACAGCAGCAGGACGCTTTGACCGCCCACGTCATAGGCGAATAAGGTTTTTGTATTCAGCATCGGCTTTAGCGCCAATATATCGGCGTAGAAGCGCCCTGCGCGATCGAGATCATCGACGTAAAGAGCGGTCTCGATGATGCGGTTCAATTTGAGCATGCGTCATACCTCCTTGACGGCCCGGCGCGGCGTGTTCGGCCCGGTGGTCTACACGCCCGACCAAGGCCGGATAAGCATGATGGACCATAGTATCTTAAAAGAATCTTTTCCTCATAGCCCCCTATCCCTTTGGCGACACCGCAGACCAGCAGACGAAGAAATCCCCGCCATGGATATCGAGCTTGCGGATGCCCGCTCAATCGCATGGATGAAAGACGCGCCGGGTATAATCGGCCGGTAGCGCAGGGCGCCCGCGCCTCTTTTGCACGATGTCCTTGCGCGAGCCGGCGCAGCACGCTTTCATGGAGAGAAGGAGCATGGCTTTGCGACGGTATCGCTATTTCGTCACTATCGTCGATGCGGGCAGCATCACCCGCGCCGCGGAACAGCTGCATATCGCCCAGCCCGCTTTGAGCCAGCAGCTGCATCTGCTGGAAGATGATTTGGGGGTCAAGCTCCTTGAACGCACGCCGCGAGGCATCGTCCCCACCGAGGCGGGCGCACGATTCTACGAACGTTCACAGATGCTGCTGCGGCTGGAAAACTCGATGCGGCAGGAACTGCGCGAACTGGACAAGCATCCCTCCGGATATGTATCCATCGGCATCCCGTCCAGCACCGCGATCATGCTGGCCGTGCCGATACTCGAAGCAGTGCGCGCCACCTACCCGGATATCAATCTGTATATCATGACCGGCGTCAGCGGCCGTCTGGAGCCGCTGCTGCACAGCGGCCAACTGGACATGGCCATCCTGTTCCAGACCGGCCAGGCGGGCCTGGGCGTTCAGTGGATTTTCGACGAAGCGCTGTACCTGATGGCGCCGCCCTCCTTGCAGGTCGACGATCCATTCCCGATCGAGGACGTCAGCCGCTACCCGATGATCCTCCCCAGCGCCTTCCTCGGTTTGCGCACCCTGCTCGATGGGGCGTTTGCGCGTCACGGCGTCAAAGCCAACGTCATCTCCGAAATCGACGGATCCATCCCCACCATAAATACCTTGGTCAGCCGGGGGGTCGGCTGCAGCATCCTCCCTTGGGCGACGTTCTCGCTCGAGGCCGGCCGCGGCGAGGTCAAGGGCTACCGCATCGAGCCCGAAATATGGCGGCCGGTCGCGCTGTGCCGGCCAAAAGTCCCGCCGCTGTCGCGCCCGGCCAAAGCGGTATACGAACTGCTGCGGAAAGTCATCGCCGCAGAGTTGAAGCAGCCCTCCGCCGCCGGCTCGGTCCGCATGAGGACATAAGCTCAACCTTTGGCCACATAGGAATTCCGTATGCTTCGCCGCGAAACTTGACGTCTATACTAAAACTCCTTTGAAAAAATTATAACGAAGGAGACAATATGAAAACGACGATCGCCCGTGGAATACTTGCCATTGCCAGCAGCCTGACGCTTGTTTACGCAACTTCCGCCGCCGCGCAGACCCTGCCGGATTATTACCCGGCCTCCTACAGCAAGATCATTGACGACTCCAAGAAGGAAAGCGGCCTGCTGGTCTATTCCGTCATGGCCTCCTTCAACTGGAAGCCCGTGCTCGAAAGCTTCGCCAAGAAATACCCCTGGATCAAAGTAGAGACTTTGGATCTCAACAACGAGCTATGGGACAGGTACTACACCGAAAAGGCAAGCGGATCGCGCACGGCCGACTTCATCGCCGCGTTCGGCATTCCCCGCTGGCTGCAAGCGTCCGAACGCGGCGAGCTGCTTGCATACGATTCGCCGGAAAAAGGCCACTTGCCCGCCTGGTCGAACCCGATCCCGGGCGCATATACGCTGTCAGCCGACCCAGCGCTGATAGTGTGGAACAAGCACTTGATCCCCAAGGGGGAAGTCCCAGACACGGCGGAAAAAATCGCCAAGCTGGCCGACGAGCAGAAGAATCTGGCAGGAAAGTTCGTCACCTACGATGCGGGGGCTGGCGCCGAAACTGCCATATGGAACTGGGTCTGGACGCAGGGCCATGGTGACAAGATATGGGATACATACGCCAAGCTTGGCCCGGTCTCCAAGGCCGAGCGCGCAGGCGGCGTCATGCTCGAAAAACTCACCATCGGCGAATACGCGCTGGCCTATCTCATCAGCGGCATCACCGTGTTTCCCAAGCTCGACGGGCCGGCCCAGCGCAACACCATCGGCTGGTCTTTCTTCAAGGACAAGCAGCCCATCTACCCTCGGCTGATGGCGGTCACCAAGGGCGGCCGAAGCCCCCAATCGGCACGGCTGCTGCTTGATCATGTGCTGTCCTACGAGGGCCAAGTCGGCTTTGGGCGCGGCGGCCTGACGCCGGTTCGCGACCTCAAGCCCGAAGACATCACCTACTGGACATATCACACCATTGTCGAGAAAGTCGGCGGCGAAGATCATATCCAGATGATGACCTACGATCCCGACCAACTGCCCCTCCTCGATGCGTTCATCCCGCGCTGGCGCAAGGCATTCAACCGCTGATTCCTCCCCCAAGCGCAGCAGCGCACTCATTGACACCGAGGGATCAAAGATATGAAGCCAGATCAAGGAACCCGCCCCACGCACGGCCGTGGGGCGGGTGTAGGGGAACGCACGCTGCAGACCTGTGTGCTGCTGGTAGTGCTGGTGCTGGTGGCAGCGCCCATCGCTCCGGTCGTCATGCAGTCGTTTTCAAATACGCCGCTGTACGACGGCATGAGCGAATTGAGCCTCGGCGGCTACTGGCGCGCCTTATCCAGCAGCGCTTTCCAGAGCGCCATGGTCAACACTGCAATATTCGCAACGTTGGCCACGCTGATCGCCCAGGTTGTCGGGGTGCTGGCCACAATCCTGGTGGCGCGCACCAACCTGCCCGGCGCGCGGGGCATCATGAACCTGATGCTCTGGCCCATCTATGTCAGCCATCTGGTCCTCGCATTCGGCTGGATCGTTGCCTATGGACCCTCGGGCTTCGTCACGCTGCAGGTCGAGCAGATCATCGGCTGGAAACCATGGAACCTTTATTCCTTGGCAGGCCTGTCGATCGCGGCCGGCCTGTCGCTCGCGCCCCTTACATTTCTCTACAGCATCGGCGCAGCGCGCACCATCGACCCGGCTCTGGAAGATGCAGCGCGGCTAAGCGGAGCGGGGCCGATCAAGACTCTGGCCGCCATTACATTGCCACTGCTGCGACCGGCCATCGTCACGACAACCATCCTCAACTTCGTGCTGGCGCTCGAACTATTCGTCATGCCGCTGCTGCTGGCGGTGCCCAGCGGCATGCACTTTCTCACGACATTCATCTACGCCGAGGGATTTGAAGCCTCCACGCCAGACCATGCCCTGGTCAGCGCCGTGGCGGTCATGCTGATAGGCGTAGTCACGGTGCTGGTGCTATTGCAGATGCATCTGGTAGGCGACGGCAAGCGCTTTGTCACAGTCGGCGGCAAAGCCGGCCGCGCGCGCCTGCTCGACTTGGGCTGGTGGCGCTGGCCATGCTGCATAGCTCTGCTGGCCTACCTGTTCGCCACCGTGCTGCTGGTAATGGGCGGTCTGGTGGTCCGGTCGTTCGCTTCTGTGCTGTCGCCCTTCGTTCCCCTGGCCGACGTCCTGACGCTGGACAATTACCAGACTGTCTTCTCGTTTCCCGCGTATGTCAGATCTATCTGGAACACCCTGGGCGTGGCCGTCCTGGGTGCATTGGTGGGCACCGTCCTGGTGACCGCCTGCGCCTTCGTCGCCCTACGCTCCGATTACAAGCTGCGCCGCCCACTGGAATTCATCGCGCTCTATCCGCGTGCGATCCCTGGCCTGCTGGTGGGCATGGGCGTATTGTGGGCCACAGCCTGGCTGCCGGGAATGGCCTGGATGCAGAACACCATCGCCATTCTTATCTTTGCCTTCGTCATGCGCCATCTGCCCACCGGATACGGTGCGATCCAGCCCGCGTTGCTGCAGATCAGCGGCGACCATGACCGCAGCGCCCGCAGTGTCGGCGCCAGTTGGCTGCAAACCTGCCTGCTCGTGTTGGCGCCGCAGCTGCGCCCGGCCTTGTTCGCGTGCTATGCCATTCTTTTCATCCATTTCATCAAGGAATATGCCGTGGCCGTATTCTTGTTCGGCCCCGGCAGCGAGGTGATGGGCACCACGATGCTGTCCTTCTGGGTACAGGGCGAAAACGGCTCGGTCGCGGCGCTTGCCGTCATCCAGATGGCGATCATTGCGGTCTTCATGGTGATTTTCCGCTACCTTATAGGAGTCAGGAACTATGGCTGAACTCGAGGTTTCTTCCCTCTGCCGCAAGTATGGCGACGTGCTGGCGGTCGACAATGTCTCGTTCAAGGTGCATGAAGGAGAGTTCCTGACCCTGCTGGGCCCCAGCGGCTGCGGCAAGTCCACCACGCTCGCCGCCATCGCCGGGCTCGAGCCGCCCACGTCCGGGCGGATCAGCCTGGGCGCATCGGTTTATTTCGACAGCGCCACCGGCATCCATCTGCCGCCCGAGCGGCGCAACTGCGGCCTGGTTTTCCAATCCTATGCGCTGTGGCCGCATATGTCGGTAGAGCAGAACTGCGCATTTCCGCTCAAGCTGCGCAAGATTTCACGCCAGATGCGCAGCGAACGGGTGCGCGAGGCGCTTGCCCTGGTGGAAATGGAGCATCTGGCCGACCGTTATCCGCACCAGTTGTCCGGCGGGCAGCAGCAGCGCGTCGCATTGGCCCGCACGCTGGTGTTCCGTCCCGATGTGCTGCTGCTGGACGAGCCCTTGTCCAATCTGGATGCCAAGCTGCGCGACCGGGCCCGGACCTGGCTGAAGCACTTGCAAACCAAGGTCGGCTTGACCACAGTCTATGTCACGCACGACCAGGTGGAAGCCCTGGCCATGAGCGATCGCATCGCGGTCATGAACGGCGGAAGAATCGTCCAGATCGACACCCCCAAGCGCATCTACGGCTCGCCCGCCAACCAGTTCGTGGCCGACTTCATCGGCACCAGCAATCTCATCAACGCCTCGCTTGCGCGGGTGGGCCAGGCGACGATGGCGCGCTATGCCGATGGCCAGCAGCTGGCGCTGCCAGCCGATATCTCCGGCAACGACGGCCTCGCCATCATGACGGCGATCCGCCCCGAGAGCATCCGGCTGACACAACGTGATATCCCGCTGGAGGCCTCGCCGGCCACGCGGATCCTGGGGCGCATCGTCGAGCAAAGCTATCTCGGAGCCCGTTATTCCTACACGGTCGAGACGCTGGGTTCGATCCTGCGCGTCGAGTCCACCGAAGATCTTCCCAATGGCGATGTCGCCATCCATGTTCCTGCCGAGGCGATCGTGACGTTCGCCGCCGGAGGAGCGCAACTTCAACCCGCGTGAGTCAATAATGGAATATCAAGCGCATGCCCGCTGTCCCTTGGACGGTGTCCGGGTCCTGGATTTGTCGCGCGTGGTCGCCGGCAACATGGCCAGCCTGCTTCTGGCCGATTTCGGCGCCGAAGTCATCAAGGTGGAGGCGCCTGGCCGCGGCGATACGCTGCGGGAATGGAACGAGGATGGCGTTGCCGTCTTCTGGAAGGTATACGGCCGGAACAAGAAAAGCATCACTCTCGACATCCGCACGCCGCGCGGCAAGGAAATGCTCGAAGAGCTGGTCGGCGATGCCCAGGTGCTGCTGGAGAATTTCCGGCCCGGCGTGCTCGAACGGCTGGGCTTTTCACCCGAACGGCTGCATGAGCTCAATTCCCGCCTGGTCGTCGTGCGCGTCTCGGGCTGGGGCCAGACCGGGCCGTACAGCAAGCTGCCGGGCTTCGGCAGCCTGGTCGAGGCGCTTTCAGGCTTCGCCGCCAAGAACGGATTCGCCGACAAGCCGCCGGCCCTGCCCAATATGGCTTTGGCCGACATGGTGGCGGGCCTTTACGGCGCCTACGCGACGCTCATCGCACTGCGCGAAGTCGAATGCAAGGGAAACAGCGGCCAGGTGATCGATCTTTCACTGCTCGAACCCATGATATCGATACTTGGCCCCGACATTGCGGCGTACCGCGTAACGGGCCAGGTGCCCCCGCGCTCGGGCAATCGCGCTTCGGTATCGGCGCCGCGCAATATCTATGCGACTCGTGACGGCAAGTACGTGGCGCTTTCGGCATCGACACAGGAAATGGCCATCAGGCTTTTTCGCGCGATCGGACGCGCCGACCTGATCGGCGACGCTCGCTTTCGCACCAATTCCGACCGGCTGCGCAACATCGAAGAACTCGACGCCATCATTGGCGGTTTCATCGGCGCGCGCGACTGCGTTGACGCGCTGGCCTTCTTCGCCGCCGAACATGTCACCGTGGGCCCCGTCTACGACGTCTCCGAGGTGATGGACGACCCTCACATACAGGCGCGCGGCGTCATCGTCGAACTACCCGACGATGACATGGGGAGCATACCCATGCACGAAGTTCTGCCCCGGCTATCGACCTCGCCGGGCGCCATCCGCCGTCCCGCGCCGGCGCTGGGAGCGGACAATGCGGAAATCTATGCCGCGCTCGGACTGGGCGCGGACGACCTTGAAAAACTACATACTGAAGGAGTGATCTGATGGGCATACTGCGATCGTTGTTATTTGTACCCGTACTGGAGCCCCGGTTCCTGGCCAAGGCCCACTTGCGGGGCGCCGATGCCGTCATTCTCGATCTGGAGGATTCGATCGTCCCGCAACGCAAGGAAGAGGCGCGCGCGCGCATCGCGCAGGCGGCGGTGGACGTTGCCAGCCGCGGCCTGCGGGTGTTCGTCCGCATCAACAGCGCCCCCGAACTGGCGGACAAGGACGTGGCGGCCAGCGTCGGCAAAGCCGTCGCGGGGCTGTTCGTTCCCAAGGTGGATACGCCGGAGCAACTGCTGGCCCATGTCGAACGCGTCAAGCGGGCCGAACAGAAGGCCGGGCTGCCCGATGGACACACCGCGCTGGTGGCGTTGCTGGAGACACCGCTGAGCATCTTCAACGCCGTGGCGATCGCGCAGGCGAGCGACCGGCTGGTGGCTCTCGGCTTTGGCGTGGAGGACTACGCCGCCGCCATGGAGCAGATTCCCGAACCGGTGGCGATGAGCTACGCGGCCCAAACAGTGGCGATCGCGGCGCGCGCGGCCGGCGTCGACGCCCTGGGCTTGCCCGGCAGCATCGCCGACTTCACGGATATCGAAGCCCTCGCGCGCCTTGCGGCGCTGGCGCGCCAATTGGGGTTCACGGGCAGTTGCGCCATTCACCCCGCCCAGGTCGCCACTTTCAATGAAGCCTTCGGGATCTCCGCCGCCCAGGCGGCGCAGGCCGCGGAAGTCATCGAAGTATTCGAGGCGGCAATGGCGCAAGGCCTGGGAGCAATCGCGCTGCACGGCAAGATGATAGACATTCCTGTCTATGAGCGCGCGCTGGCCACTATCCGCCGCGCCGGAAAGGCCACGGCCTGACCGTCGCCCGCGACCGGGCCGGCATTGCCAGCCGGTCCGGTCGCGGCTCGCGCAATGTTTCGCCGCGGCCGCCTGACGGCCCGTGAAACGAATACCCTGGGCCCAGCGTGCTCATTTAACGTAAGCGCCAATTGGCAGGGCGGCCCATGTGTGATACCATGGTTCTGCTAACGCAGGTGCAGCCAGCAAAAACAATACCCACCCTCATCGGGAACCCGGCACCATGCGCCCAGACGGCGCCGCGTCGCAAGTATTCACCTGTGGCCCCCACCAAGGCCAGGGGCGCCGCCTCAGGCTGCGGCTAACGCCACGCCTGACCTTCGAACCTCGGTTCGCAATCGCAGCAATCGTACACTGGGCCAGGCTAGCGCCTTCCCGCGAAATGGCATTGCCGTTTCCGCTATGCACGCTGCACAAATGCTGTGGTATCGCATCATGCCCGCCATCGAATGACACGCAACGCGAGTTCGACATGCCGGCATTTCATTAATTTTTACAGGAATATTTTATGGCTAAAGAAGAACTGATCGAAATGGGCGGGCTGGTCACTGAAGTGCTGCCCGATTCGCGCTTTCGTGTCACGCTGGACAACGGCCACCCGGTAGTTGCCTACACCGGTGGCAAGATGCGCAAGCATCATATCCGCATTTTGGCCGGCGACAAGGTTTCGCTGGAAATGTCGCCCTATGATTTGAGCAAGGGCCGGATCACTTTCCGCCACATTGCGGGACGCGCGCCTGGCGGCCCAAGCCAGCGCCGCCGTTAATAAGAAAAAAATCCGCTGAACGCCTCCCCGAATGCCCGCCCTTGCGGGCATGGCGGCCGGGGCATGCCGCCGTCGGGCTGCGCCAATGCGCCGGGCACCAAAGGCTATACAATCGGCCAACGATAGTCATTGCCAAAGGAACGCTCGTGATCAGCAAGCAGCCAACTGCCGACTCCCTGTCGGACTTGCCTGAATGGGCAGCGTTTGAGAGCGCGGCCAAGAACTCCCCCATCCACGTCCATAGCCTGCGGCTGATACAGGCCGCGGGCATCGACCTCGATATCAGCGGGCAAGGAAGCTCGCCCGCGCTGGTCGAGGCCACCGAGGCCCTGCTGGCCGCCCGCCAATTCAACGAACAGCGCGAGCGCATGCTTTCCGGCGGCATGGCCAATGCCACCGAGGAACGCGCCGCCTGGCACACCGCATTGCGCGCCCCCGCCCCCATCGACGAAGTCGCCGCCGAACGCCAAAGGCTCAATGACTTCGTGCGCCTGGCCGATTCCGAGCGCCGCTGGCGCAATATCGTGCATATCGGCATCGGCGGCAGCGACTGGGGCGTGCGCCTGGCCGTCAGCGCTTTCGGCTATGCCGGCACCTGGCGCCAGGTGCATTTCGTGGCCAATATCGATGGCCACGCGATTCAAGGCGGGCTGGCCGGGCTGGATCCCCACGACACCCTGATCGTGCTGGCCTCCAAATCGTTCACCACCGCCGAGACCCTGCAGAATGGCCAGCGCGCCCTGGAATGGCTGCAGGCCTCGGGCGTGGAGAACCCTTATGAACAAGTCGTCGCCATTACCGCGCGCCCCGACGTGGCCAAGGCCTGGGGGGTGCCCGACGCGCATATTTTCAAGCTGTGGGACTGGGTCGGCGGGCGCTTTTCCCTGTGGTCGGCCGTCAGCCTGACCACGGCCCTGGCCGTGAGCTCCGACGTAGTGGCCGGCATGCAGGCCGGCGCCGCCGCCATGGACGCCCATTTCGCCCAGGCCCCCATCGCCCAGAATGCCCCCATCCAGATGGCCATCGCCGGCATCGTCAACCGCAGCGTGCTGGGCTACGGGTCCCTGAATATCGCGCCCTATGATTTCCGCCTCGCCAACCTGGTGCCCTACATCCAGCAATTGGAAATGGAATCGCTGGGTAAGTCGGTCAACCTGGCGGGCGACCCGGTCGGCGTGCCCACCGGCCCGGCCGTATGGGGCATGCCCGGCACGGACGCCCAGCATACGTTTTTCCAATGGCTGCACCAGGGCAGCGACGGCGCGCCAGTCGATTTCATAGTCTGTGAACAGGCCGACCACGGCTGGCCCGGCCACCATCAAAGCCTGTTGGCCAACTGCCTGGCCCAGCGCGAAGCCTTGTTGAAAGGCAAAACCTACGAGCAGGCCTTGAAGGAATGCCAGGAATCGGGCATGCCGCAAGAAAAGGCCCAGTGGCTAGCGCGACACCGCGTCCATGCGGGCGGACGCCCGTCCAATCTGATCGTGCTGCCCCGCCTGTCGCCTTACACGCTGGGCGCGCTGCTCGCGCTGTACGAGCACAAGGTGTTTGTGCAGGGCGTGGTCTGGGGCATCAACCCCTTCGACCAATGGGGGGTGGAATACGGCAAGGTGCTGGCCAAGGGCATTGCCGCCGAACTTTCCGGCCAGGCCGCCATAGACCCCGCCCATGATGCGTCCACAGCGCACTGGGTGAAGGAATTTGGCGCCTCGTTGAAAGCGTGAGTGCGGCAGGGGGTAGCGGCGGCGCCACTGCCCCTATCCCTTATTCCCCGGTAAATGCCGCAGGGCGCCGCTGCTGGAAGTGTTCTATCCCTTCTTTAAAGTCCGCGCTCTGGATGCTCAAAAACATTTCCTGGTTGGCGTCGGCAATGGCCTGGCCCAGCGTCTGGTAGGGGGCTTCCCATAGCTGGCGCTTCATGATTCTTATCGAGCGCGGCGATACATTCCCGGCCAAGTCCCGCGCATAGGCAAGCGCCTCTTCGAGCAGCGCTTCCGGTTCGGTCACACGGTTCACCAACCCGATGCCCAGGGCTTCCTCGGCCGCTATCTTGCGCGACGAAAACAGCAAGTCGGCGGCATGCGCCTGGCCGACCACACGAGGCAATATCCACGCTATGCCGTGCTCCGCAATCAGGCCGCGCTTGGCGAAGGCGGTACTGAAAACCGCCGTTTTGCTGGCAAAGCGAATATCGCTATACAGCGCCATGATCAGGCCCAGCCCCGCCGCGGCGCCATTGACGGCGGCAATGACAGGCTTGCCGATGGCGGGAAAATAGGAATAGCGGGTCTGGTAGTCCGCGCGCCGGTTCATATCGTAGGGACGCATCCACTGCTGCGCGCGGATATCATCCGGCGGCAGCACCGCAAGCTCGTCCATGTCCATGCCGGCGCAAAAGCCGCGGCCAGCCCCCGTCAGGATGATGGCCCTGACGCCGGGATCGGCGTCCGCCTGCTCCATGGCGAGGCGGATTTCCGCCTCCATGACGCGGGTCAAGGCATTCAGGCGGTCCGGGCGATTGAGCGTGATGGTAGCCACATGGCTGGCGACGGCGTACTGCAATTGTTCGAAAGACATCGGGATCTCCTTGGCGGGGTGGGGCTATGCGGGCAATTGGATAGCGCGGGGTTCGAGAAATTCCTTGATTCCGAAAGCGCCGTTTTCCCGGCCGACGCCTGAATGCTTGAATCCGCCGAAAGGCGCCAGGGGATTGAAAGCCGCTCCATTGATGTCTATCTGGCCGGCCCGCAGCCGCTTCGCCACCGCCAGGGCATGGCCGCGATCGGCGCCCCAGACGGCGGCGGCCAGCCCATAGTTGCTGTGATTGGCAATAGCGATGGCCTCTTCCTCCGACTGATAGGCGATCACCGCCAGCACAGGCCCGAAAACCTCTTCCTGGGCGATTGCGGAGTCCGGATGCACACCACCCAGGACAGTGGGCGCAACAAAATAGCCATGGGGTGGCAATATGGCGCGGCTCGTGATCGATGTGGCGCCGGCGGCAAGGGCTTGCGCGATGTAATCCTGGACGCGGTCGCGCTGCTGCCCGGAAACCAGGGGACCCAGCCGGGTTCCGGACTCCATCGGGTCGCCCATGGCAAACGATGCCGCGCCTTCTTGCAGCAGGCGGGCGCATTCGTCATAGCGATCGGCCGGAACCAGGAGGCGCGTGATGGCGGTGCAGGTCTGCCCGCTGTTAAGGAAGCAGGCGCCCAAGGCATGGCGCATGGCCAGGGCAAGATCGGCGCCGGGCAGCACGATGGAAGCGGACTTGCCGCCAAGCTCCAGCGCAACGCGCTTCACCCCGTCGGCCGCAATGCCCGCCACGCGTTTCCCGGCGGCGGTCGACCCCGTGAACGACACCATGTCGACATCGGGATGCGCTGCCAGGGCCTCTCCGGCCACGTTTCCTGCACCGACGACAAGATTGAATACACCGGGAGGCAAGCCGGACTCATGTACGGCCTGGGCCAAGGCGTAGGCCGCCGCGGGCGCGAGCTCGGACGGCTTCAACACGACGACGCAGCCTGCGGCGAGCGCAGGCGCAACCTTGGCGGTCATCTGATGCAGCGGGTAGTTCCATGGCGTGATGCAGGCCACGATACCGACGGGCTCTTGCGTTACCAGAGAATGGCCGATCTGCGATGCATACTCCATTTGTCCGGCAAGCTGCGCATAGCTTTCCCAAGCTCCGGCTGGAGCGTTGACCTGGATGCGCCGCGAGAGCTTGAGCGGCATTCCGACTTCGCGGGTAATCTGCTCGGCAAGCGGCTCGGCCTGCTTGGCCAGGTTCGCGCCGATGCGCCGCAGGAATTGCGCGCGCTGCTCCAGCGGCGTGCCGGACCATCCGTCAAAGGCGCGGCGCGCCGCGGCAACCGCAAGCTGGACTTGCGCCGCCCCCGCCAGGGCGATATGGGCAAAGGGCTGCTCGGTAAAGGAGTCCTTCAAGTCCAGGGAGGCCAGCGGATCAAAGCCTTGCCATGATCCATCTATATAGGTTTGTGCGTATTGTTTCATGCCGCTCTCCCCGCTTCGCGCTCGCGCCGGCGGCTGCTGCGGGCTTCCAGGAAACCCCGCATGATTTCCTGCGGCTCGCCCGTTGCATACTCGGCCTGGTGATACCGCCGCACCGCCTCGCAGGCTTCATCGAAGCCCGGCTGCGTCAGCAGGCGGAAGCGCTCCTTGGTCAGGCGCAGCGCATTGGCCGGCAATTGCGCGAACTCGTTTGCCAGCTCGAGCGCCTTGGCCTTCACCTGATCCGGACTGACGAGATAATTGACCAGCCCAAGCGCATGCGCCCGCTCGCCGGTGAGCAGGCGTCCAAGCAAAGACATCTCTATATTGTGCGAAAGGCCCAGGTGCAAAGTCATCAAGTAAGAGCCGAGAATGCTGGCCAAGCCTACGCGCACCTCGGGCTGTCCGATCAGAAGATCGGCATGGCCGACGCGAACGTCCGCCAGCAGCCCGATCTGGAAGCCAGTGCCGGCCGCGGTGCCGTTGAATGCGGCAATCAGCGGCTTTTCTAGGTCGCGGATCGATTGGAACATGGCGCACTGGTGGCCCATCCATGCTTGCACTTCATGCGCCTCGAAACCGGCCGCCTCGCTCAGGTCCTGGCCGGATGAAAAAGCCCGATCGCCCGCGCCGGTCAGCACGATCGCCCGGACATTGCCATCCCTGTTGACGCTGCCCATCGCGTCGATAAGCGCGTCCCTCATCGAGCGATCGATGGCATTCAGCGACTCGGGACGGTTGAGCGTGATGATGGCCGCATTGCCGGAATATTCGATGTTTACGTATTTCTTCATTGCGCGACTTCTTCGGTTACGGCGTTGAGGGGGAGGAAAGCATGCGCCGCGGAGCCATCCGGCAACCGGCGTTCAATCAAGGCGTCGGCTATGACGATGCCGTCCCCGGCGCAGCCTACTATGACAGGGTTCAAATCGATCGACGCAACGGTGTCCGCATTCTGCTGCATGATCGAGGCAACGGTCACCATGGCGGCGCATATGGCGTCCACGTCCATCGGCGGCTCGCCGCGCACGCCGGCAAAGAGGGGCGCCACCCGCAAAGCGCCGATGGCCGCCCGCGCCGCCGCCGCATCGAATGGCGGGATCAACAAAACGAAATCGGGCATGGCCTCGATGTACTTGCCGCCGTCGCTGACCATAATGACGGGGCCGAATACCGGATCCATCTTGCCGCCAATCGCCAGTTCGCGGCGGCCTCGCGCCATCTTGGCCACGATGGCGCCATCCCAGGCTATATCCAGCGCCTGAACCCCCTGGCGGCAGGCCTCGAACGCCCGGCGCACGGCGGCTTCGCCATCGACATTCAGATGGACCAGGCCATGCTCGGACTTGTGCGGAAGCTCGGCGGAGCATGCTTTTATCGCGACGGCCGCGCCCATGCCGCGCCAGGCCGAGACGGCCTGATCGGCATCGAAGCAGACCTGATGAGCGGCCATGGGCAAACCGGCGTCGGCCAATACAGCCATGCTCTGGGCTTCGCTCAGGAAGGCGGACGTTCCGGGCGGAAGCAATAGCGGCCTTCGCTGATGCGCGGGCGCCTGCGCCTGCGCCTGCGCCGAAGCTGTCAGCGCCAAATGGCGGGTGAACTGGTCGAGCGCGGCAAGGGCTTGGCGTTCGCTGCCGAACGTCACCAGCCCGCGCCGGCGGAATGGCTCCTGGGTCGCCGCCGTGGTGGCGCTTACCGCCACCGTCCTGCCGGTGGTCTTCTCGAACGAGGCAATGTCCTCGGCCAGTTGTTCCAGGTCATAACCGTCGCCTGCCACCGGCAAGCTGATCAGATATAGGTCCCCGGCTTCATCATCGGCCAATGCTTGCAGAACGGCCCCCAGGGCCCGGCTGTCGCCCAGCAGGGCGGTCGCCACGTCTATGGGATTCGAACAAGTGGCGAATGAAGCAAGCGCCCGGCCGGCCCGCCCGCGCGTCGTGGCGGACAGGGCGGCCATGGGCAAGCCCAGCCCATCGGCAAAGTCGGCGCACATCACGCAGGATGAACCGCTGTTGCTGACGACCACCAGATTCCTGCCGCGCGGCCGGATTTCCTTCAGATATAGCGGCGCGATATTGACGATATCCAGCAGCTCGGTCGCGCGCCAGATCGCATGGCGCTGGAAAAACGCGTCGACCACGCCGTCTTCGTTGATCAGCGCGCCAGTGTGGGAGGCGGCGGCGGCGGCTCCCGCGGCGCTGCGCCCCGCTTTCAGCATAAGCAGGGGGATGCCTCTATCTTTCGCCGCTGCCGCTGCGCGAGCCAGCATATCGGCATCGCGCAGGCTCTCGGCATAGACCACGATAAGCTTTATCGCGGGATCAGCCGCGACGGCAAGCGCGAGTTCCGACACGGTCACGTCCGCCTCGTTGCCGGTGGCCAGGACATAGCGCACCCCCACGCCATTCAAGCGCAGCAAGGTATACAGAGCGGCGCTGGTGGCGCCGCTCTGGCTGACAATGGCCACCGGCCCGTCCTGAGGCGGCAACTGCGTGAACATGGTGCTGAAATTGGCCACGGCTCCACTGCTGAAATTGGCAAGCCCTTGCGAATTTGGCCCTATCAGCCGCATGCCGGCGGCTGCCGCGGCCTCGGCGATTTCCGCCTGCTGGCGGCGGCCAAGGTCCCCGGTTTCACCGAATCCGGAGCTCAGGATGATCGCGGCGCGTATGCCCTTGGACGCGCAGGCTTGCACAGCCTCGAGCACAGCGCTTCCGGCGACGGCCACGATCGCCAGATCGGGCACCTCGGGAAGCGTGGCGATATCCGGGAAACAGGGCTGGCCCTGCACCACGCTGCGCGATGGATTCACCGGATATACCCTGCCGGCGTAACCGAAGCGCTTTAGATAATCGAGCGGGCGTCCGCCTACTTTATTTTTGTTGTCGGAGGCGCCGACAATGGCGATGGAAGCCGGATCAAGGGCTGCGCCGAGGGCAATGGCTTGGTGATTCATACCGATACGAATTTCCTGAGATGAAAGAGATTTTTTACTCTGGGGTAATGCCGGCTTCCTTGATGACGCGGGCCCACTTGTCGGTTTCCTTGCGGATATATTCCGCGAATTCCTCGGGACTATCTCCTATGGCGTCGGCACCCTGGTCCAACATCCATTTGCGCATCTTCGGGTCGTGCAGTAGCGCGACCAGTTCTGTGTTCAGCTTGTCGATGATGGGGCGGGGCGTGCCGGCCGGGGCCAGGATGCCGAACCACGCCGTAGCTTCGTAGCCGGGAAGGCCCGCTTGCGCCATGGTCGGCAAGTCGGGCAATACGGAAGAGCGCTTCGTGCCCGTGGTGGCGAGAGCGCGCAGCTTGCCTGCCTTCACATACGGCGCGACGGAACTGTCGAACATGACCTGCGTCTGCCCGGACATCAGATCGACCACCGCCGGGGAGCTGCCCTTGTAGGGAATGTGGACCATATTGACGCCAGCCATGCTCTTGAACAGCTCAGCCGACAAATGTATGGTGCCGCCTTTGCCCGATGAGCCGAAATTCAGGTCTCCCGGCCTTTCTTTGGCATAGGCGATCAGCTCGGATACGCTCTTGACCGGCAGCGAGGGGTTGACGACCAGAATGTTCTGCACCTCTGCCACCAGCGAAATCGGGGCGAAATCCTTGACGTGATCGAACGGCATTTTCTTGTACAGGCTGGCGTTGATGGCGTGCGTGGCGGCCGAGCCCATCAGCAGGGTATAGCCGTCGGGAGGCGCTTTGGCGACCATATTGGCCCCGATATTGGCCCCGCCGCCCGGATGATTGGCCACAATGACCGGCTGGTCAACCCTCTCGGAAAGCGCTTGGGCGACGGCTCGGGCCAAGGCGTCGGTCACGCCTCCGGGCGTGTACGGAACGATCAGGCGGATGGGCCGTTCGGGATAGGCGGCCTGCGCCGGCAGCGCGGCGAAGGTGAGGACGCAGGCGGAAAGAAGCGCGCTCAGCACGGCATTATGGGTTTTCATTGGGGTCTCCATTTTTGATTTTCCTGCTTCAGGCATATAGCGCCGCCAGGCAGGATGAGGGGCAGTCTAGCAGCGGGCCAGGCATCCATGTATACAATACCTTCTATACCAGATATGCATGGCATGCATAGGAGACAAGCTTGGAACTCAAAGCACTGCGCGCCTTCGTCGAGGTCGCGGACGTCAGCAACATCTCACAGGCGGCGATCGCGCTCGGCTTGACGCAGCCGTCGCTGAGCCGAATCATCGTAGGCCTGGAAGGCGAGCTTGGCGGCCCGTTGTTCTACCGCACAGGCCGCGGCGTAACCCTTACCGAACTCGGCGAAGCCGCGCTGCCGCGCGCGAGAAGCCTGGTGCTCAATAGCGTCCAGCTGGTGGCCGATATGCGCGATCTCGGCGAGGCGCCATCGGGGTTGGTCACATTGGCCCTGTTGCCATCCCTCATGCGGGACATCGCTGGCGGCCTGTTCGACTCGGTGCGGCGGACCTATCCGCGCATACGGCTCAGGATGCTGGAAGGATTCAGTGGCCAGATAGAAGAATGGCTGTCGGAAGGCCGCGCCGACATAGCCCTGCTGAGCCGCTATCGCAAAGAGCAGACCCATGGCGAGGAGCTATTGACCTCGTCCGAACTCATGCTGGTGGGCATTTCCGAAAAAAGGACGCCAGGCGATACAGTCCGATTCAGTGAGCTGGGCAAGGTCCCCCTGGTTCTGCCGGCCAATCCCAATGGTTTGCGGGCTACGGTGGATAGCGCGGCAAGGCGGCTGCACATCCAGCTGAACGTCGTGGTGGAAGCCGATTCCCTGGAGGCCCAGAAGGCCATCATCAAGCAGCAGCATTGCTACGCCGTGCTCAGCCCGCAGACCATAGTCGGGGAAGTCGCCGCAAAGCTGTTCCAGGCGAGAAGAATCATAGAGCCGCAGTTGCCGAGGCTGGTTGTCATGCTGACGACCACCCAACGCCCGCCCAGCCGGGCCGCGCGCGAAGTCGCAAGGCTGATCCGCCACATGATCGCCCAAACGTGAATGCCGGGCTCCCTCCCGCGGCAGGGTTTCAGCCGCCGGACGCCGGCCCGCCGGGCTCCTGCCCTTGCTCGGGGGCGGTCAGCACATCGATCAGCGCCTTGGCCGGCGGCGACAGCGACCGCATGTCGCGCACCGCGATCTTCAGGTCGCGTATGGCCCAGTCATTGCGCAGCATCACGATAGCGATGCGCAGGCGCCGGGCATGCCGGCGTGCCACCGAATCCGGAATGATGCCGACGCCGACTCCCGATTCGACCAGGTTGCACAGCGACTCGAAATTATTGACCTGTATCCGCAATTTCAACGCCATGCCTTCGCGCGATGCCGCGCGTATGATGAAAGACTGAAGGGCCGTGCTTTCGGTCAGGCCGATATGATCGGCTTGCAGCGTCTGGCCGAAGTCCACCGGCCCGACGCCCGCCAGCGCATGCCCCGCGGGCGCGACCAGCACCAGCCTTTCCCTGCGGTAGGGAACGCATTCCAATCCCTCGCCTGGAACGTCGGCCGACAAGATGCCGATATCGGCCGTCCCCTGCTTGAGCGCCCGCGCGATATCGGTGGACGCGCGCTCGTGCAGGTCGATGTTCATCCCCGGAAAACTCAACAGGAATTTCTGCAGCGCGCAAGGGATGAATTCGCTGATGGCCAGGGTGCTGGCATAGAGGCGGATATTGCCTTTCATGCTGCCGGCGCCCGCGTGGAATTCCTCCGACAATTGCTCGGCCTGCCGCAAGATGCCCAGCGCATTCTTCAGCACGGTATGCCCGGCGGACGTGGGCGTAAGGCCCTGGGTGGTCCGGTAAAACAGCTGTGTTCCCAGCGCCTCCTCGATCTTCTTGATGCGCGCGCTGGCCGCCGGCGCCGACATATGGGAGCGCTCGGCGCCCCGCGTCAAACTGAGCGTATCCACCACGTTCACGAATAACTGCAAATCAATCAGGTCGAAGTCGAAAGCCATACTTTATTCATCCCGGGAATTGGGCGGATGCGACACATCAGCGGGCGTAGCGCCAATAGCTTTAAGCGCAGGCGAAGCGGCTTTTCCATAATCACGAATTGCCTGTCTTCATGAAAAAGGCGAATCTCTGGAGGTCCGCCCATTGCGGCCCGGCACAGCGGAATCCGGGCAAGCACTTTATAACCGATCCCAAGCAGGAGTCCCGCCATGTCCCTGCCCTATGAGCTTACAGCCAGCCAGGCCGCCCATGCCATGCGCGAGCGGCGGCTGACCTCCGAACAACTGGTGCGCAGCTGCCTGGACCGCATCGCCGCGCAAGAGCCGCTGGTGCAAGCCTGGGCCGCCATAGACGCCGAGCGGGCGATGGCGACGGCGCGCGCGTTCGACGCCCAACCGGCGCGCGGGCCGCTGCATGGCGTGCCCATAGGCGTGAAAGACGTCATAGCCACCGGCGATCTTCCCACGCAATACAACTCGCCCATTTACCGCGGCCACCAGCCGCCGCGTGACGCCAGCGTGGTGGCGCGCGCGCGCCGCGCAGGCCTGGTCGTCATCGGCAAGACCGCGACTCAAGAATTCGCGACGCGCGGCAGGGCGAGCCCGACCCGCAACCCATGGTCGCCCGGCCATACGCCTGGCGGGTCCTCCAGCGGATCGGCGGCGGCGGTGGCCGCCTTGATGGTGCCTCTGGCCATCAGCACCCAGACGGCGGGGTCCATCATACGCCCGGCATCGTATTGCGGCGTGGTGGGGTTCAAACCCACTTTCGATGCCATCGATACCGCGGGCATGAAACCCATCGTGCCCAGCTTCGATACGCTGGGCGTGCATGCCCGCTCCATGGGCGATGCCGCGCTGGCGCTGCAGGCATTGTCCGACTGGACAGGGATGGAAGAATTTTCCCATGGCCCTCCCGCAAGCCTGCGCATTTCCGTCTGCCGCGCGCCTTTCTGGGCGCATGCTGAAACAGCCACGCGGAATGTCCTGGACCTGGTTGCGCGCAGGCTGGGCGGCGCCGGCGCGCAGCTGCGCGACACGATATTGCCGCAGGCCTTCAATGAGCTGGGTGCGGCGCACGATACGATAAGCGACTATGAAGCGCGCCAGTCCCTGGCCTACGAATGGGATCATTGCCGCGCAGGGCTTTCCCCGGGCCTGCGCGCGAAGCTGGCCCGCGGCGCAATGATAGCCGGGCCCGCCTACCGGCGCGCATGCCGGATCGTGGACGAGTGCCGCGCCGCCGGCGAAGAATTGTTCCACGATTGCGATTGCCTGCTGACACCGAGCGCGCCCGGCCTGGCTCCGCCATTCTCGGACACCGAGCTGGGCAGTTCCGTCTTCAGCAAATTGTGGACGACGCTGGGCATGCCCAGCGTGAACGTGCCTGTGCCCGCCGCCGGCCCCCTGCCCATAGGCGTCCAGATTGTGGCAAGGCCGGGCTGCGACACCCTGGCCTTGCAGGTTGCCGGCCACGTTGGGCGCATCGTGCATGCTCCCTGATGCCGGCGGCGCGCGCCGAATATTCCCGCGGCTTTAAGCCAGGGCGAATCGACTTTTCCATAAATACGAATTGCCTATATCGGTCAAAGCCGCCATTCTTCCTTACCGCCAGGCTCCCCGCCCTGGCCGCCGTTTTCCCTATGCTGCGGCACAATCACGGAGACAACCATGAAAAAAATACCTGTTCTATTCCAAGCCTGCGCCCTGGCGGCGGGCTTGCTGCTGACTAGCGCTGGCGCCTGGTCGCAGGCCTATCCGGCCAAGCAAGTGCGCGTCATAGTGCCCTACGCGCCAGGCGGAGGCGCCGACATACTGGCCCGCCTGATAGGCCAGAAACTGGGAGCGAGCTGGGGGCAGCCCGTCATCGTGGACAACAAGGCCGGCGCGGGTGGCTCCATTGGAACCGAAAATGCCTCGCGGGCCGCTCCCGATGGCTACACCCTTTTGATGGCGTCGCCGAGCCATGCCATCAATGCCACGCTATACAAGAATCTGTCGTTCGATCCGCAAAAAGACTTCAACGGGGTCACGCTGGTTGCGTCCGGCCCGCTGGTGCTGGTCGTGAATGCCTCGAATCCCGCCAATTCGGTCAAGGAATTCATCGACCAGGCCCGCTCCAAGCCCGGCAGCATCAATTACGCCTCCGCCGGCGTCGGCAGTTCGCCCCACCTGGCGGGCGAACTCTTCAATATGCAGGCCAAGGTCGACCTCGTGCATATCGCCTACAAAGGCACCTCGCCCGCCCTGACCGATCTGCTCGGCGGACAGGTCCAGGCCATGTTCGCCCCTGTCCCTACCGTCATCGAATATGTGAAAGCCGGCAAGCTCAAGGCATTGGGCGTGACGACACCCAAAGCGTTTGCCGCCCTGCCCGGCGTTCCAGCGGTCGCCGACGACGTGCCCGGTTACGAGGTACTGCAATGGTGGGGGATAGCGGCTCCCGCGGGCACGCCCGCCGACATCATCGCCAAGCTGAACACGGATATCGCCGCAGCCCTGCGCTCGCCGGACATACAGCAAAAGCTCGCCACCATGGGCGCCGAGCCCGGCGGCCAGTCTGCCGCCCAATTCGATCAATTGATCCATAGCGAAGTGGAAAAATGGGCCGAAGTCATCAAGACCGCCAATATACAAGCGAGTTGAGCGGCTCTATGCCGCCCGGCAGACCAGGGCGCCCCCGGGCGCCACATAGCAGGAATACAGGATGAAAACCACAGAAAGCCTTGCGCGCTTCGTCAGCGAATATGACACGCGCCGCATACCGGACGCGGTGCGCCATCAGGCCATACGCAGCCTGGTCAACTGGGCCGGCTGCGCGCTGGGCGGCGCGCGGCATCCCGCGGTGGAAAATGCGCTGGCTGCGTTCCGCCCATTCATCGGGCCAGCGCAGGCGTCGATACTGGGCCGCCCGGAACGGGTGGACGCCCTGCACGCCGCCTTGTTCAATGGCATCAGCTCGCATGTCCTCGATTTCGACGACACGCACCTGGCCACATTGGTGCACCCGAGCGGGCCCGTGCTATCCGCCCTGCTGGCATTTGCGCAATACCATCCCATAGACGGCAAGACATTCGTGGACGCCATCGTATTCGGCATCGAAGTCGAATGCCGCGTCGCCATGGGCGTCGGCCCGGCCCATTATGACGCGGGCTGGCACGTGACAGGCACCGCGGGCGGTTTCGGCGCCGCCGCCGCGGTCGGACGGGCCCTGAAGCTGGACGCGAAGCTCATGGCCTGGGCCTTTGGCATTGTCGCAACGCAGGCAGCCGGCCTGCGCGAAATGTTCGGCACCATGTGCAAGAGCCTGCATCCGGGCCGGGCGGCGCAGAGCGGGCTGAGCGCGGTCCTGCTGGCCCGGGCCGGCTTCACCAGCTCGAGCCGGGCCATTGAAGCGCCGCGCGGCTTTGCGCATGTGCTGTCCTCGGATCCGCAATTGGCCGATGCAACCAGCGGCCTCGGGGAACAATGGCAGACGCTGGCCAACAGCTTCAAGCCCTATGCTTGCGGCGTGGTGATTCATCCCATCATAGATGGATGCCTGGCGCTGAGCTCCGCGCAGGCTTACGCGCCGGACGAGATCGAACAGGTCGCGCTGCAAGTCCACCCCCTCGTACTGGAACTTACCGGAAAGACTCAGCCGCTGACCGGGCTCGAAGGCAAGTTCAGTGTGTTTCATTCAGCCGCCATTGCGCTGTTGAAGGGAAGCAGCACGGCCTGGAACTACTCGGACCAGGCCGTCAGGGATCCCGCCGTGATCGCATTGCGCGAACGCGTGACGGCGCAACCCCAGGCGGGCATGCGCGAGGACGAGGCCCGCATAACCATCAGGCTGAAAAACGGCCAGACAATAGCGCATCACGTCGAACATGCGCTGGGCAGCCTGGAGCGGCCCATGAGCGATAGCGACCTGAGCGGAAAATTCAAGGATCTCGCCCGGGACATCTGGCCGGCCGGCCAGATGGAAGAAGCGCTGGCGCTATGCTGGCGCGCCGACACGCTGGCGGATGCCGGCGAAATCGGAAACCGGCTGGCGGCGCCATGAACGGCCGCGGCCCCTAGCGCCGGGGCCGGCGCGTGCCCAGGTAGGTGCCAAGCAGGATGCCCAGCAGCCCGAGCAGATGCCACGCGGTGAAGGGCTCGCCCAGCAGAAGCAGGGCGAAGCCCACGCCGAAAACCGGAATCCAGTACTGGAACAGGGAAGTACGCGCGACGCCCAGTTCGGCGATGGCCCGGTTCCACAGCATATTGCACATGGCTGTCGCCACGATGCCCGAAAACAGGATCAGGACCCATGGCCACAAGCCGGGCGCAAGCAGTATCCGGAGGTTCAGGGCGACGGCATCGCTCAGGAACAAGTGCAGGCACAGCAGCGCGGCCCCCAGGGTGTAGATGATGCTGCTGATGACCAGCGCGTTGAATTGCCGCGCCAGGGCCTGGATCAGCATGCCGCCCGCCACGAAGCTGAACATGGCTGCGGATACCTGCGCATCGCCCCAGCCGGCTTCCGACAGGGCCGCCTGCGGCCCGCTCAAGACGACCGCGAATACGCCGCCAAAGCCCAGGGCAATGCCAAGCAGCCGCAGGCCGGTCAGCGATTCGCGAAAGACGATCGCCGCCAGGACGGACGCCACCAGGGGGCTCAAGGCCATGATCAGCGATGAATTGGTGGCGCTGGCCGTCTGCATGCCGCGGGTGAACAGGATCTGGTTGCCGTAGACCATCAATACCGAGCAAAGCATGAAGCGCAGCCACTGCCCCGGGGAGATGCCGAGCAGGCCTGCCGGGCGCCGGGACCATGCCAGCGTCAGGTTGATGACGAGCGCCGCGAGCACCATGCGTATGCAGGCGATCAGCAGGGGGTCCAGGTAGGCTGTCAGTACCTTGATGGCTGAAATATTCAAGCCCCAAATAGCCATGGTGCCGATCAACAGCAACTGCGTTCTGACAGGATTCATTGAGGGCTTGAGGAATATCCGGGTTTGCCATAAGCATATCAGCTATGGCGCTCCTTGTGCCGGCCGCGGCTGTTTGGCGGCGGCGCAGCCCCTTGCGCGCGCCTGGGCCGGCATCGGCATGCCGATGCGCCCGGGCGCCAATTTCATATGTGCAAGGCCCTATCGTATGCCGACAAGACCGCTTCGTGCATCGCCTCGGACTGGGTGGGATGCGGAAAAATGGCGCGCATCAATTCGGCCTCGGTGGTTTCCAGCTCGGTGGCGACCACATAGCCCTGGATCATCTCCGTTACCTCGTCGCCAACCATGTGGGCGCCCAGCAATTCACCCGAATCGGCATCCATCAGCACTTTGACGAAGCCTCCCGTCGCGCCCAGCGCTATGGCCTTGCCGTTGGCCGAGAACGGGAATTTCCCCACCCTCACGGAGTGTCCGCGCTCCCGCGCCTGCCTTTCCGTGAGGCCCACATGGGCCACCTGCGGATGGCTGTAAGTGCACGCCGGCACGCGGTCGACATGCATGGGCTGCGGATCCAGGCCAGCGATTTTCTCGATGCAAAGAATGGCTTCGTGCGAGGCCTTGTGCGCCAGCCATGGCGCCCCGGCCACGTCCCCTATGGCATAGACGCCGGGCTCGTGCGTCGCGCCGAAAGCATCGGTCAGGATATGGGATTTTTCCAGCCTGACGGCGCTGCCTTCCAGCCCGAGGTCTTCGACATTGCCGACGATGCCCGCCGCGACCAGCACGACATCCACCGTTATCGTGGCGGGATGGGGGCCGTCCAGCCGGACCTCCCATGCCTTGCCCTGGCGCCGGGCCGCCGCGACCCGGCTTCCCACGTGAAGCCTGATGCCCTGCGCGCCCAAAGCGTCGCCCATGTAGGCCGAGATTTCTTCGTCCTCGCCAGGCAGTATCCGGTCGGCCACTTCCACGACATGCACCCCGGATCCCAGCGCATGGTAGAAGCTGGCGAACTCTATGCCTATCGCCCCCCCGCCTATCACCAGCAGGCGCTCGGGCAGAAAGGCCGGCGTCAAGGCCTCGCGGTAATACCACACGCTTTCGCCATCGGCCTCGAACCCGGGAAGGCGGCGGGCGCGGGCGCCGGTAGCCAGGACGATATGCCTGGCCGCCACCAGGGAATCGCCGCCGCTGCCGACCTGCAAGCGGCCGCCGCCCGCCAGCCGGGCGCGGCCCTTGATCACCGTGATCCGGTTTTTTTTCATCAAGTGCGCCACGCCGCGCTGCAGCTGCCCCGCCACGGCCCGCGAACGGGCGACCATGGCGGACAAATCGACGGCCGGCTCTGCGGCCTTCACGCCGAACTGCGCCGCGTCGCGCACCAGGCGCAATACGTCGGCGCAACGCAGCAATGCCTTGGTGGGAATACACCCCCAGTTCAGGCAAACGCCGCCCAGCTGGTCTTGTTCCACCAGGGCCGTGCGCATGCCCAATTGGGCGGACCGGATGGCGGCCACATACCCGCCGGGCCCGCCACCCACCACTACCACATCGAATTCTGAATGTTGCATCGCGCGCTCACACCAAGGCTGCCAAGGGATTTTCGACCAGGCGCTTGAATACCGCCAGCCATTTCGCGGCCAGCGCGCCGTCGATGGCGCGATGGTCGACCGACAGGGTCACCGACATCACCGCCGCCGCCACCAGCGCCCCATCGCTGACGACAGGCCGCTGCTCAACGGCCCCGACGGCCAGGATGGCGGCCTGCGGCGGATTGATGATGGCGGCGAATTCCTGCACGCCGAACATGCCCAGATTGCTGACGGTAAAGCTGCCGCCCTGGTATTCGTGCGCGGCAAGCTTGCCCTGGCGGGCGCGCCGCGCCAGTTCGGCGATCTCGGCGCTGACCAGGGATAGCGGCTTGGCGTCGACATTCAGCACGACCGGTGTGATCAGTCCGGCGCCGGTGGACACCGCCACCGCCACATCCACTTTTTCATAGCGGCGCAGGGCGGCATCCGTCCAGCTGACATTCATCGCCGGCAGTTCGCGCAAGGCGGCGCCGACAGCCTTGACGATGATGTCATTGACGGAAATCCGCCGCGCGGCGCCGGCATTTATCTGCTTGCGCAAGGCAAGCAGGCTGTCCATGCGGCAGTCGGCGCGCAGATAGAAATGCGGGATCGTGGATTTGCTTTCCGACAGGCGCCGCGCAATCGTGCGCCGCATGCTGGAGTGCGGGACGTCGAGATAGGCCTGGGACGCCCCTGCGGAAGCGGAAGCCGGAGCTTCCGGCGCGGCCGCGGGCGGCGTTTTCGCCACCGGAGCGGCAAAGGCGGCTGCCTGCACATCGCGCTTGATGATGCGGCCGCGCGGGCCGCTGCCGGTCAGCGCCAGCAAGTCTATGCCGCCGTCGCGAGCCAGGCGCCGCGCCAGCGGACTGGCAAAAACCCGTACACGCGCCGGCGCCGCATTCGCCTCGCCGCCCGCGCGGGGCGCCGGTGCCGGTGCCGGTGCCGGGGCCGGGGCCAGGGCTGCGGCGTCCTGCCGCGGACGCTCGCCGGCGGGCGCCGCGGCCACGCCCTGGCCGGCCAGCAGCGCATCGATATCGACATCTTTCTCGCCCGCGGCGTACAGGACGGCGATGGCTGCCCCGACGTCGGCATCCCGCCCGGCGTCGACGAGGATCTTGCCCAGCACGCCAGCCTCATCGGCGGTGAATTCAATGACGGCTTTCTCGGTTTCGATCTCGGCCAGGCAGTCGCCGACGGCGACGGCCTGGCCTTCTTTCTTGGCCCAGGACGCAATGGTCGCCGATGTGGCATTCGCCGCGACTCCCGGCATGCGGATGAGTGTTGCCATTTCAGCTCCTCCCCTTCGCCAGGTCCGGGCGATAGCTCGTTATGTCTTCATACTGCACCAGTTCCAGCACATTGCCTTCGGGGTCGCGGCAGAAGGCGAGGTATACGCCAGGGCGCACTTCGATATGCCGGCCGCCCGTCATGAATTCGATGCCTTCGTCCAGCAGGCGCCGGATGGCGGCTTCGATATCCGCGACGATGAAGGTCAGATAGGTCGCATTGGACCGGTCCAGTATGTATGCCGCCGGCTCATGTCCGGCCGCGGGCGCATTCGGAGCGAGCAGCTTGATGCGCTCGCCATATGAAGTCTGCAGGCGAACGACGGTATAGCCGCCGGCGGACAGCGCCGACGCGGCCGACTTTTCAGCCGGCACGGCGAACTCGCTGACAAAGGCGAAGCCGAGCGCCTCTTCGTAGAATCGCCGCAAGCGCGGCAAGTCGCGGCAGGCGATGCCCACTTCCAGCGGCGCGGTCATTTCGAATTTCATGGAGTTCTCCTCAAGCTTTCTGAATATCCGCGCCCTGATCGCGCATGACTTGCTTCAATCCCTCGACCACCTCCTCGGTACGGGCGCAAGCGGCGCGCTCCAGTACCTTGGAAATGCTGGGCGACGCTTCGCCGCCCGCGACCCGCTGGACCGGCTGATCCAGCCAATCGAAAAAGCGCCTCTGGATTTCATCGGACAGCCAGGCGCCATATGAGACGCCTTGCGCGCCTTGCTCGACGATCAGGACATTATTGGTCTTCCGTATGCTCTTCCCGATCGTTTCCCAGTCTATGCTTGCGCGGTCCAGCCAGCGCAGGTCTATCACCTCGGCGTCGACGCCGGCTTGTTCGGCGGCCTCCAGCGAATGCGCCACCATCGACAGATAGGTCAGGACGGTGACGTCCTTGCCGCCGCGGCGCACGGCCGCCTTGCCGAACGGCGTCTGGTAGTCGAAGTCGTCGACAGGCGCCGGGCCGCTGGAGGCATACAAGTCCACATGCTCGATGACCAGCACCGGATCTTCCAGGGCCAGGGCGGCATTCATCAGGCCCACATAATCGAAAGGCGTCGACGCCGCCACGATGCGCCATCCCGGACTGGTGGCGAAAATGCCCGCCGGGTCCATCGAGTGCTGCGAACCGTAGCCGGTGCCCATCGCCACCTTGGTGCGCAGCACCAGCGGCACATCGATGCCGCCGCCAAACATATGGCGCGCCTTGCCTATCTGATTGAATACCTGGTCGGCGGCCACCCACATGAAGTCGGGATACATGAACTCGACAACCGGCTTGAAGCGCCCGTCCATCGCCATCCCGCCGCCCAGGCCGACAAAGGCGTTCTCGCTGATGGGCGTGCCCAGGACGCGTTCTGGGAACTTGTCCTTGAGGCCACGGGTCGCGCCATTCGTGCCGCCCTTGAGGCGATGCACGTCCTCGCCCATGACGACGACGCTGGGATCGCTTTCCATGCGGCGCTCCATCACGTCGGCCACCAGATCGATGAACTTGCGGTTTTCCAGCTTGCCCTTGAAGGTATCCTGCTCTTCGGTGCGAGCCCCCGCCAATTCGCTCAAGTCGCCGCGCAGGCCGATATCGCGAAAGCCCGGTTCCGGCCAGAGGTCCGGGCGTATGCGGAGTGCCCCCGCCTTGCCGGCCGGATCGGTCTCAGTCAGGGCGCCCACCGCCCGCCGCATGGATTCCCGCATGCGCGCGCGCAGGTCCGTGATGTCCTGCTCGCCTATGAGTCCCCGCTTCTGCATCTGGCGGCCCAGCATGTCCAGGGGATCGCGTTCGCGCCAGGCCTGCTCTTCCTCCTTGCTGCGATAGCCGAAGGCGCTGCCCGGAAAGCCGCCATTCTGATGGAAGAAGCGATACACATCGGCCTCGATGATGGTTGGGCCCCTGCCCGCCCGCATGTGCCCGAGCGCCTGCTCCATGGCCAGATGCACCGCCAGGGGATCCATGCCATCCACTTTCCAGCTGGGAATGTTGAAGGCCAGTCCGCGCGCCGACAGGCGCGGTTCGGCCGTGGCTTCCTCCACGCTGGTCGATACGGCATAGCGATTGTTTTCGATGAAGAAACATAAAGGCAGCTTCCAGGCCGCCGCAAGGTTCATGGTTTCCAGCACGGACCCGATATTGATGGCGCCATCGCCGAAGTATGTCACGGCGACCGCATCGGTGCCGGCATGCTTGTGCGCCCATGCGGCGCCGGCCGCCAGCGGCACGCCGCCGCCAACGATGGCGTTGGTGCCGAGCACGCCGGCCTCCTCCCAGCGCAAGTGCATGGAGCCGCCGCGGCCGCGGCAGAAGCCCTGCGCCAGGCCGAGGATTTCGGCCAGCGTGCGCTGCAGCAAGACATCGACCTCGGCGCTGAGGCCGGCACGGGGGTCTATGCCGCCGGGCGTGACATACGCCAGCGCCTTGCTCAGAAACTGATGATGCCCGCGGTGCGAGCCATTGATCTGGTCGGCGGCGGTCAGCGCCACGATGGAGCCGGCCGCGCCGCCTTCCTGGCCTATGCTGGAATGCGCCGGCCCGTGCACCAGGCCGGCCATGGCGAGGTCCACCACGGTTTCTTCGAATGCGCGTATCAAATGCAAGTGGGACAGCAGCGTGCCCAGCAGTTTGGGGTCGGCCTTTTTCCAATCCGCTTCGGTGCTGCGCAACGCTACCCACTTGGAAGCGGGGGACAGCGCAATGGTTTCTGACATGAAATTGATCTCCAGACGGGTAGTTGCGGATATTCAGATGTAGCTGTAGGCGGACCATCCGCCATCGGCCACGACGACATGGCCGTTGATGAAGGAGGCGTGCTCGGACGCCAGGAACAGGGCCAGGGCCGCGATTTCCTGCGGCTCGCCAAGCCGGCCCAGCGGCGTCCGGCGCGCCAGCGCCTCGACATTCATGCGTCCCGCCTTGACCAGTTCGTCGACCAGGTCGGTCTTGACATACCCTGGCGCGATGGCATTGACCCTCAGGCCCAGCCTGCCCCATTCGATCGCCATGACCTTGGTCAGCATGGCCACCGCCGCTTTGCTGGTGCAATAGGCGGCGCGCTCGGGAGCGGCCACGACGCCGTACATGGAAGAAATGTTCAGGATGACGCCATGGGCCTGCCCGACCATGTGCCGCGCCACCGCCTGGGCGCAATAGAAAACGCCATTCACGTTGATGTCCATGGCCCTGCGCCAGTCGGCGCCCGTCAGCTCCAGTGTGGGCTGGTTCATGGAAATCCCGGCATTGTTAAGCAGTATGTCGATGCCCCCGAAAGCCGCCGCGGCGCCGGCTACGGCATCCTGGACCGCCTGCTCGTCATTGACGGGCGCGGCATAGGTCTGCACCGCGATCCCGGGAAATAATGCCAGCAGCTCGCCGCGGGCCTGCTCCAGGCTCAGCGGATTGATATCCAGCAGGGCCAGGCGGGCGCCGTTGGCGGCGAAGGCCAGGGCCATGGCGCGTCCGATGCCGCTGCCTGCGCCGGTGATGAATACCGCCTTATGCGCGAGATCCAGGAAAGACTTGCCTTGCGCCAGGCGCGCAAGGACCTCTGCAGACATGGTGTTCGTCATAGAGCCAGCCAATCCTTCAGTAATTGTGAGTTCCCCGCGAGCTCGCCGGGCGCGCCGCGGAAGACGATGCGGCCGTGCCCCAGCAAACACACGTGGGTGGAAATCTTCAGCGCGATCGTGAGCTTCTGCTCGACCAGGACGACCGACACGCCGCGGCGATGGATGTCCTGGATGGCTTCGCCGACTATGGTCACGATCTTCGGGGCCAGGCCTTCGGTGGGCTCGTCGATCAGGATAATCTTGGGATTGCCCAGCAGCGAGCGGCAGATCGTCAGCATTTGCTGTTCGCCGCCCGACAGATTGCCGGCCTGGGTGTTGCGCCGTTCTTTCAAGCGGGGGAAATAATCGAACATCTGGTCGACGGTCCACAGCGGAGCGTCGCCGCGCCTGGCCTGCATGCCCATCATCAGGTTTTCGTCGACGCTCAGGTTGCCGAACACCTCGCGCTCTTCCGGCACATAGGCGATGCCGGCGCGGGCGATGGCGTAGGACGGCGCCCCCGCGATGTCCTGCCCGTCCAGGAGAATCCGGCCCGACGTGGGAGGCACCAGGCCCATGATGGCCTTGATGGTGGTGGAGCGCCCCGAGCCGTTGCGACCCAGCAGGCTCATGACCTCGCCGCCGCCCACCTCGAAGCTCACCCCCTGGAGGATATGGCTCTTGCCGTAATGCGCGTGCAGGTCGCGCACCGACAGCAGCGGCGTTGCGGATGCATCGCTCATGCCGTCACCTCCGTACCGAGATAAGCTTCCTGCACCTGGACATTCGCCCGGATTTCATCTGGCGTGCCGGTGGCGATAATTTCGCCGTAAACCAGCACGCTGATCCGGTCGCTCAAGGAAAAGACGACTTCCATGTCGTGCTCAACGATCATCAGGGAACGCCCGGCCGTCAAGTCCCGGATCAGGCCGACGGTATATTCCGTTTCCTCGCGCGACATGCCGGCCATGGGCTCATCCAGCAGCAGGACCGCGGGGTCCGAGGCCAGCGCCATGCCGATTTCCAGGGAGCGCTGCTCCGAATACGACAATTCCCCGCCCAGGGTGTCGCGATGCCTGCCAAGGCGCAGTTGTTCGATCAACTGCTCGGTTTCATGCGTCACCCCCGCGGATCGCGATATCCGCTTCCAGAAGGTGTACTGCAGACCGTGGCGGCGCATGACGCCAAAACGCAAATTCTCGAATACGCTCAGGCCGGGAAAAATATTGGTGATCTGGAAGGAGCGCGCCATCCCCAGGCGATTGATGGCGCGCGCATCCATGCCCTGTATGGGCCGGTCCCCCAGAGTGATCTGGCCCGAGGAAGGCTGGAACTGGCCGGAAATCAGATGGAACAGGGTGGACTTGCCCGCGCCGTTGGGGCCTATGACCGCGTGGCGCTCGCCTTCGCGCAATTCGAGGTTCACCCCGCGGATGATGTGCGCATCGCCGAAAGACTTGTGTACGCCGCGCAGGGTCAGCGCCGCCCTGGCGCCGGAGGTGGCTATCGTATCGCTCATGCTGTTTGTTCCTCACGCAGAAACTGCCATTTCCGGTTGGCGCCGATCACCAGCGCAATACCGGCGGCCAGCAGGGCCGCGGGAAGCAGCCAGGTCGCCGCCGCGCCGGGCAGCCATTGCAGGCCGAACAGCGCGACGGCGGGCCAGGCGGCGCCCTCGACCAGCAAAGATTGATAGTCCTGCGCCAGGATGCGGGCCAGCAGTTCGACGATGAAGACGAAGCCGCAAGCCCCGAGCGCGCAGCCGGCCATCCGCAAGGCGAGAATGCGCAGCAGGGTCGCCGGGGCGTGCTTGCCGCGATTGCCGCTCCACCAGCCGGAGACGCTGAACAGGCCCGCCGGCATGAACATCATGACCAGCACGAAAATGACGCCCTGGTACAGCAGCCAAGTGCGGGTCAGGTCGGATACGGCATAGCCGAAGAAGGTCATGACCGCCGCGCCCAGGGCCGGGCCGAAGAATGCGCCTATCCCGCCGATATAGGAATTGAGCACCACCTGGGACGACAGGCTCATATCGAAGATCACGTAATTGGCGGCTTCATTGTTGAGGGCCAGCAGCGCGCCCGCGATCCCCGAAAATGTCGCCGATATCGTGAACACCATGAGACGCAGGGCATGGACGTTGTAGCCCATGAAGCGCAGGCGCTGGCTGTTTTCACGCAAGCCCTGGCATAGGCGCCCCAAGGGGGTGAGGGTCAGGAAATACAACAGCGCCAGGGACAGCAGCACCCATGCCAGCGTCAGATAATAGACCTCGATGGCGCTGCCGAAGGTCAGGCCCCATGCCGGCATGCGCATGGCCGACACGCCGCCTTCGCCGCCGAAAACGTCTTTCAGGTGGGGGGCCAGGGAGTGCAGCAGCTCGGCCAGCGCCAGCGTTATCATCGAAAAATACACGCCGCTGCGCTGGGTGGAAAACCAGCCGGCCACCAGGCCGAGCAGGCAGCCCGCCGCGGCCCCCACCAGCGGCAGCAAGGGCGCCGGCAGCAGGCCTGTTCCATCCAGCGCATTCATGGCGTGTATGGTGGCGAAGGTGCCTATGCCGAAATAGGCGGCGTGGCCGAAAGACAACATGCCGCCCTGCCCGGCCAGCACATTGAAGGCGCTGGCGAACAAGGCGGCGATCAGCATCTGGATGGCGGCGTTGACCAGCGATGTCGACATGAAGGCCGGCAACGCCAGCAGAAATGCCACGAGCAGCAAAAGCGCCAATATATGTGATGATTTCATTGGTTCTACTCCCTGGTTCCCATCAAGCCGGAAGGCCGGAACAGCAGCACCAGCAACATCAGCACAAACGGAATCGTGGCCGCCAGCGACGATACCTTCAAGGTCAGCAATCCGCCGAGCCCCTCGGCCCATGCGCGGGCGCCGAACCATCCCAATAAATCGGCGAGGCTGTAGTCGATGCCGACTGCGAACGACGATATCAGCCCGATAAGCAGCGAAGCGGCCATGGCGCCGCCCAGCGAACCCAGCCCGCCGACGACCACGACGACGAACACCAGTACGCCGAGCTCCATCGCCATGTTGGGATTGGTGGTGTAGAAGGCGCCGGCCACCGCGCCGGCCAGCCCGGCGAGGGCGGCCCCCACGCCGAACACCCCCATGAATACCATGGGAACGTTGTGCCCCAGGGCCTCGACCATGCGCGGCCGGTAGATCGCCGAGCGCACCACGATGCCTACGCGCGTCTTGGTCAGCAACAGGTAGATCAGCACGAACATCAATATCGACGTGGCGCCGATCAGCAAGCGGTAGAACGGATAGCTCGCGCCGAACAGGGGAAATGCCGAAAAGCTCAAGGATTCGGGAATGCGGTAGTCCACCGGATAATTGCCATAGAAAAGCTTGATCACTTCGGCGATGATGAAAGACAGGCCGAACGTAAGCAGCAGCTGGTGGCCATGGCCATGGCGGTGGACGCGGCGCAGAAGAAAGCGCTCGATCAGCGCGCCCAGGACGCCCACGATCAAAGGCGAAATGATGATGGCGGGCCAGAAGCCGACCACTTTCTGCAGGCTGTATGCGAGATAGGCCCCGACCATGTAGAAAGAGGTATGGGCGAAGTTGAGCACGCCCATCATCCCGAAGATCAGCGTCAGGCCGGCCGAGACCATGAACAGCAGCAAACCGTAGATCGTGCCGTTCAGCAGAGATACTGTGAAAAATTCCATGAATACACCTTTCCAGCCTGGCGCCGGCCGGACCATGAAGACGCGCGCTTGCGGCGGTTGCGCCTTGCGCAAAGCCAGCGCGCCCGATGGCCGGCGCGATAAGGCGGCCCCGGCCATCGGGCCGGGCCGCCGTACTATGCCTGTCAGGCGGGACGCTTCATCTTGCAGGTGGCTTCGACCGGATTCACGGCCTCTTCACCAGTAAAGCGCTTGACGATCTCGAAGCCCATGTCCGTGCCATCCACTTTGTATTTGGCGCTCTTCGTCACCTTGGACACGATAATGGGCAGCACCACCTGGTGGTCTTCGGCGCGGATATGGGTCTCGCCCATGGGAGTGTTGATCTGCACTTTTTCCAGGTTCAGGGCAAGCGCCGTCACATTGATCTTGCCGTCCTCGGGCTTCGTCGCCTTCAGGGCCTCGCCCAGCATCTGCAGGCCGAATACCGTCTGGGGCTCGATGAAGGTCGGGTAGTGCCCGGTCTTGGCCTTGTAGTCCTCCGCAAAGCGCTCGGTGTCGGCATTCGCCTGGACATTGAAGGCATGCGAAATATAGTGCCCCAGAGCGGTGTCGCCGGCGTTGGCCAGGTTGCCCACCTGATCCAGGAACACCGTCCCGAAGCGCACCTTCAGTCCGGCGGCGCGGCTCGCCTTCATCAACAGCAGCAGGTCGTTGGACCAGTTTCCGGTCAATACCGTTTGCGCTCCGCTCGCCTTGATTTTGCTGACGTAAGGCGAAAAGTCCTGGATCTTGTTGACATCGTGCAGGGTGCTTTCCACCACCTGGTATCCGCCCTGGGGCGCATAGGCCTGGATGGACTTCTGCATGTCCGCGCCCCAGGAATAGTTCTGGTTCATGGAATAGACTTTGGTGCCCAGCTCGTTGGCCTCTTTCATGGCCATCACCAGGGTCTTGACCCGGATGGGCGCATTGGTGGTGAAGCGGAAATGATAGAAGTGGCATTTGTCGCCGGTCAGCTCCAGGGCTTCGCCGCCCATGTTGAGGAACAGCACTTCCTTGCCGGGATTGCGTAGATTGTATTTGCGCACGTCCTCGGTGATCTGCCCCGACACCGCTGAAGAAGACCCCTGGATGATGATGCGCGCGCCATCCGCGATAGCCGCCTTGACCTTGTCGGATGCCCCGGCCGGCCCGCCCTGGTTGTCGTAGTCGGCCACCTCGATGGCTTCCCCGTTCCAGCCGCCCTTTTCATTGAGAACGCCGAATTGATACTTGACCGCAGCGCGGTACATCAAGCCCGTCGATGCCTGCGGGCCCGATAAGGTTTCGACCAGCGCCACTTTGAGCGGGGCGGCCTGGGCGGATGCCGCCGCCATGAATCCGCATGCCGACAACATTAAGGCAAGCCTTGTCTTGTTCATTCCATTATCTCCTGGTTCATTGTGGGAAACTTCCACCCGGCCCACGCCCGGCTATGGCGCATGGACCTTCTGTTTTTATAACTTGTCTGATAACATTTACAACTTATCAGACAAGTTGGCGGAAATTCTACTGAAGCAAAAAACCAGTGTCAACAGGACCGCGGCAAAAGGCCGCGCAGCCGGAAAAAATCGGGATGTATTGCTTTAGAATCAGTCAATTGCGCGACATAGGTATAAACCCCAGGGAGGAGCAGGACAATGATTTCCATGGCTAAAAAGACGGTTCTCATTACCGGGGCGGCCGGCGGCATCGGCCGCGCCACCGCCATCAGGCTCGCGAACAGCGGCGCCAATCTCGCGCTCAGCGACATCGATATGCAGGCCCTGGAAAAGCTGCGCGGCGAGCTGGCCGCCAGCGGGGCCGATATCACCTGCCACCGGACCGATGTCTCCGATTCGGCCTCCTGCGCCCAGACGGCGCAGGAGGCCGGCAGGCATTTCGGCAAAATCGATCATCTGGTGCATTCGGCCGGAATCTATCCGCAAGCCACGGTGGCGGACATGACGGACGCCGACTGGCAGCAGCTCATGCGCATCAACCTCGACGGCACTTTCCATATCTGCCGCGCCGTCATTCCCCACCTGGGACCCAACAGTTCCATCGTCAACCTGGCCTCGATGGCGGGGCACCGCGGCAGCCATTCGCATGCGCACTATTCGGCGTCCAAGGGAGCGGTGTCGAGCTTCAGCAAAAGCCTCGCGCTGGAGCTCGCGCCCAATACGCGCGTCAACATCGTCGCCCCGGGCATCATTGAAACCGCCATGACCTCGGACCTGCTGCGGCAAAAAGGCCAGGCGCTGCTGGACAGCACGCCGCTCAAGCGCTTCGGCACGGCGGACGACGTTGCCGGCGCGATTGTCTTTTTATGTTCGGACCTGGCGGGCTTCATCAGCGGCGCAACCATCCACGTGAACGGCGGGCTCTATATTGTCTGATTTGTCTGATCGGCTATATTGGACTCACCGCCCGCGAACCAAGCCGCCGAAAGCCGGAAGCCACTTCATCAAAATACGACGCAGATAATGAACGCTCCACACACCATGCCGCGCAGCGAATCGCTGACCCACGCGGTCGCGCAATGGATAAGCCGGGAAATCGAGCAGAACCGGCTGCTGCCTGGCGACAAGCTTCCCAGCGAAAAGCAATTATGCGAACAGTTTTCGGTGAGCCGCTCGGTGGTGCGCGAAGCGGTATCGCAGCTTAAATCCGAAGGGCTCGTCAGCGCGCAGCAGGGCCGGGGCGTTTTCGTCAACGAGCGCGGCGCCCGGCAATCGTTCAAGCTGCAGGCCACATCGCTGGATGATACGCAAAGCATTGCCCAGGTCATAGAGCTGCTGGTCACCATTGAAGCCGGCGCGGCGCGTTATGCGGCCCTGCGGCATACGCCGGAAGACCTCAAGCGCATCAAGCGCGCGCTGATAGGCATGGAATACGCCATCGCCAAGGACCAGTTGGGCGACGAAGAAGATTTCGCCTTTCATCAGGCCATTGTCGACGCCACCAAGAATCCGCATTTCATTACCTTGAACGAATACCTGGAACAGCACGTCCGCCGCCTGATCAGGCGGGCGCGCAGCAATACCGCGACCTATCACCACAACCTCGTTCAATTCGTGCAGCAGGAACACCAGGCTATCGTCCAGGCCATAGAGGCGCGCGACCCCGCGGCGGCGGCGCTTGCCGCCGAGACCCACTTACGCAACGCCGCCAAGCGCCTGAACACCTATATAAAGGACTGAAGCGCGCGCCGGGCCTGGCGGGCCGGCATGGCGCCTATGCGCGGCGCCTTGCCGATGGGGCTGCGGGTCGCCGAGACGAGGGCGGGACGCGCAAAGCGCGTCCGTCAGAAGTTCAGCGTCACGATAATACTGTCGCCGTAGTTTCCCGCGTAGGCATTTTGCCCGGCGGGGATGCGTCCATACACAGTGTAATTCGCCGATGTACCGTTGCCGCTTGCGATGGAGGAGGCCCCCCCTACGCCGTCTCCCCACACAACGTTGCGTCCGGCATCCAGATAAAGGTTGTACCTGAGCACGTGCCCTTCGCTGTTTGTCATGATGCGCGCCGCATAGGTTCCCGCTCCCGTGCTGAGCGCAATCGAGAAAGAAGCGGCCGCATCGCATGTGACGCCAATGTTGCCCGCGCTGTCCGTGTGCGCGGGGCTGAACTGCGTGTAATTGCCGAAGTTGATCGATTGCGCCGTGACATTGCACTGAGCCCATGCCTGCTGCGCCATCATGGCCAGCATGATTGCGGCAAAAATTCTCATGGCGCTACTCCTGTGCAGATAAAAGGTCCCAGCTGCGGCTGGATCTCGGACATGGCGGGATACGGCACCTCGATGTCGCAACTTTGCCCGCGCCACGTCGCACGCAAGCTGTTTTGCGCCGCCAGCCCAGTTATAAAAACTTCCCCCCGCAAGCCGACCGGGAATACTTCCGGCTGCCCGGCAATCCGCACTGTGGCTCCCGACGGCAATGGCTGGCCATTTTCAAGCACGATCGCAAGCACCGCGCCGCGAGATCGCCTCACCGGAAACTGCAGCAGAAGGCCGCTGCGGCCAAAGGGCACGGCATCGAGCAGCACCGCGTCGACTTGCGCATCCATCGGCAAATCCGCTTGCTCGATACGGATTGAATTTTTCTGATACGGACGCAGGCGCGGCAAAAGCGCCCCGCCATTGGCATCCGTATGCGCGACCACCTGATTGTCCGCGTAGACGCGCACGTTCGGATAGTCCGGCACCTTCACGACGGCAAAGCTCTCGTCAATGCGCCGGCTCAAGAACGCCGAACCTCCCAATATTGCGATCCCGCCCGCGGCGCTCGCGCGAATTGCGGTCTTGCGTTCCAGTTGCGCGGCTTCCAGGGTGTACCTGCCCATCTCATTCTGCAGGCTCAAACCGGCCTCGCGGCGCTCGGGCTCTCCCGCTCCCGCCAGCAGGCGATAACCGTATCCATTTCCTGGCGGCAGGCTGCGCTGCACTTGCACGACGGCTTGCTGATCCTTGCCCTGACGATTTACACCCGCACTGAGGCTGGCGCTGTGCCCCAGCGGCCGGGTAAAGAGCAGGCTGACCGCCGTCTGGGGCCCGGGCCCCAGCGTGCGCAAGGCGGACAAGCTCAGAAAGCCCAGCTGTCCCAGCGAGATACTGTAGCTTGCGCTTATCAGCCTGATCTCGTCGCTGCCGCGATACTTCTGCTGGACATAGCTTAGTCCGAAGGAACCGTAACCGCGGGTAGCAAGGCTGGCGAATACTTGGCTCGTCATCCAGGGAGACCCGCGTCCGCCTTCCAGCTCGAATTGCCCGGCGACGGGCGTAACGCCGAGCTGCCTGAAACCCTCGCTTGTGAACTGGACATTGCCGCCGAAACTCGAAGACCGCTGCTGGCGCTCGAAGCCCAAGGCTTTCAGCGTCCCTGCGCCCGCTTTGCTGCGGCTGCCCGCCAGAGACATATTGAACACGCCAACCGCAGGCCATAAAATCGCGCCTCCGAGCCCTGCCGTCTGCTGATCGCGCAGCAATTCGCCATGCGCCTCCGCCGTAAACCTGTCGGTGAATCCGAGGCGGTGTGTGCCGACCGCCGCGAACGGGCCATAGTGGTTGCTGGCAAGGCCGTAATCATTGCGCACGAATCCCATCTCGTACGAGTAATCGTGCAAGCCGGAGCGCAATAAGCGGGGGCTGGCGTAGTAGGGCGCGCTGATCACGCTTTCGCGCCCCAGCAGATCGCGCAACACCAGCCTGGCCTCGCCCTGGCCTGTCACGACAGGCAGATCCTGTATGCTGAACGGACCCGCCGGCACGTCGCGGCGCAAGCGCAGCGCATCGTTTATATAAAGATCGACGGTCGACGGCAATACCGCCACCCCCGACATGCCCGGCTGCGGGAAAGTGATCAAGCCCGGCTGGGTGGCAAAGTTCGTCGCCCATTGAACTCCGGCAAAGCGCAGCGAACGCGCCCAGGCGCTGGCGTTGGTGATCGAGTCGCCCAGCCGCAGGCTGACGCGGTCCTGCGGCCGGTCTTGGGTCCAGGTCGTATCGAGCCGGACAAATTGCGTATTCGATCCGAGGTCCTTCGCCAGGAAAGTTCCTGTACCCGACCCGGACCCGCTGAACGCGCCCAGTTCGAACAAGCCGCTGGCATCGGTCCGGCCTGAATCTTGGTTTGCCGCAATGTCGTAGTTGAAGAATCCCCCCGGGGACGAGGGTGTCGGGACAAGATACTCCTCTGGCAGGCCCGCTATGGTGGTGCCATGAAAAAGCGCGGCCGGGACATTCAATTCCAGGGCCTGACGCGCCTCATCGACGGTAAATGCCGCGCCCGGCAGCGCATCCAGCGGATACCACTCATCGCCGCCATGAGATAGAGGCGTGACGTCCGGCACTCGCAGCCTCCAGCGTTTCAGGTCTTCGCCGCGCGCCATCAGACGCCCCTCGTGCCTCAGCACCAGAACGATTTCCGCCGATTCCTGGCGGTTCACTTGAAATGCAAGCCACATTTCTTCATCGGCCATATTCCCGCTCGCCGGTAGCGCCGCCCCGGAAATTGCCGACAGCAAAAACGCAATCAGCGCAAGGACCGGCCAATGTGGGGAAAATCGACCTGCGCTACTGTTTTTCCAATACCAGATCGGTTTCGACATTGCCAGCGTCCGTCTGCGCAGCAAGGCGCAGTGTCGCCCCCGGCGCCAGGTTAGCTTTGACGATCCAATCCAGGCTTTGGCCCGGCATAAGGTACGCGGCAACCTGGCGAGTCACCGGCGGCAAGGCGCTATTTGCCTGCGAAACGCTGAAATTGGCGACCTGGACATGCACATTGCCGGAATTGGCCGCTGTTATCTTGATTTTCCCAGGAGCCATCGTGGCCGCTTTCCATTGCAACATGGGCGAGGCCTGGACCAATGGCAATACGAAAACGGGCACGCCTATCCGTAATGCCACCTGCAGACCGCGGAAGCCGGGCGCCGGGGGCGGGGGCACTTCCTGCAGATATAAACGGTAGCTGAGTTCCCGCTGCGGATCGATCGGACGGCGCAGGCCGACCCGCAGCAGCTGCGACCCACCCGCCGGCACCGTGAAAATGGGCGGGGTAGCAAGAATTTCCCGGGTGGGCGTGTAGACGTCCTTGCCTTCGCGCTGGGACCAGCTGAATACTTCCAACTGGACAAGAGCCGGCGCGCCGCCACTGTTTTGCAAGGTGAGGGCGGCCACCGGCCGCTTGTCGGACAGCATCACCCGGACCGGGTTGACGGAGAGGGAGCCCGCTCGCGCCCAGCCGCAAGCGAGCATGCTGACCAGGAATAAAATACTGCCAAAAAAGAAGAAACGCGTCCGGGCTGCCGCGGCGGCCATTAAAAATCGATCGTGGCGGTGATGGTGTCGCTATAAACGCCAGCGATCGCGCTCGTTTGGCCGGACGGGATGCGGCCGTAAACGGTGAAGAGCTGCCCCGCTCCATTGCCGGTGTCTCCCGCGACGGTGGTTCCGCCGATATCGTCCCAGTTGACGCCTCCGGAAGCAATGGTCGACAAGGTGTAATTCAGGCGCGCCGTCCCGTTGCTATGCGTCATCTGGCGAGTGGTCACCGTTGCGCCGGGCGTGGCGCCGGCGTTCAGGCCTATGGTATAGGGGCTGCCATTGGTGCAGGTCGCGGTAAGCACGCTGGTGGCGTCGACATTCCCGCCGAGCGCGTTGATGGTTTCGCCAAAAGCAAGTGGCGTGCCTTCAATAGTGCACGCGGCGGCGACCGTCCCCCCGACAGCGAAGGTGCCAGTGGCCTGCGCCGCCTGGCTGTCGGCGCCGATGACCAGGCCGCCCAGCGCAAGAGCGGAAGCAAGTGCAAATTTGAATGAACGTTGAACATGGTTGCGGGTTTTCATTGGGCCTTCCTCTAGATAATAAAATGCCGTCACCCAGTGATGGCATGGTCCGCGCCAGCGATGGTATGGTCAACGGCGCTGAAAACAGGTATCGAGAGGAAGGAACGGTTCTGCCGCCCCGCGCGGTTTGGTCTCAAGCTACAGGCCTTCGGTTCCCTTCTTTTGACTCGTTCGCCAGTGTCATTGGATCCTGATGCTGCGCAACCGCTACCAGGGTATTGTTAATTTTTATTTCGAGTAATGACATATATCAATAATTGTGACGCCGCGACGGCGGCCGGCCTTAGACACGCTGGAAAATGCCGGCCGCCCCCATGCCGGTGCCGACGCACATGGTCAGCATGCCGTACTCCAGATTGCGCCGGCGCAGGCCGTGAATGACCGTCGCGGCGCGGATGGCGCCGGTGGCGCCCAGGGGATGGCCCAGGGCGATCGCCCCGCCCAGCGGATTGACGATAGCCGGATCCAGGCCGAGATCGCGAATGACAGCCAGCGATTGCGCGGCAAAAGCCTCATTCAGTTCTATCCAGCCGATCTGGTCCAGCGTCAGGCCGGCCAGCCTGAGCGCGTGCGGAATGGCTTCCTTGGGCCCTATGCCCATGATTTCCGGGGGCACACCCTTTACGGCGAAGGACACGAAACGCGCCAGTGGGGTCAGCCCGTGGGTTTTCAGGGCGCGCTCGGACACCACCAGCAGGGCGCCGGCGCCGTCGGAAATCTGTGAACTATTGCCCGCCGTGACGCTGCCTCTGGCCGCGAACACGGGGCGCAGTTTCGCCAGGGCTTCCAGGCTGGTGTCGGCGCGCGGGCCTTCATCGAGCGCGACCGTGGCGCTGGCGAGGGCCACTTCCCCGCTGTCGAGGTCGGGACTGCGGCGCAGCACTTCTATGGGCAGGATCTCGTCGGCGAATTCGCCGGCCCGCTGGCCGGCAATGGCGCGCTGGTTCGATTGCAGGGCGAATGCGTCCTGATCCTCGCGGGAGACTTTCCAGCGCGCCGCGACTTGCTCGGCGGTAAGGCCCATGCCGTAGGCGATGCCGAGGTTTTCATCGCGCTCGAAGATGCCCGGGCTGAACGAGGTGCCGACGCCCATGGTGGGCACCAGGCTCATGGATTCCGTGCCCGCCGCGATGATGACATCGGCTTCCCCCACCCGGATCCGGTCGGCCGCCATGGCGATGGCGGTAAGGCCGGAGGCGCAAAAGCGGTTGACGGTCACGCCGGCCACCGAGGCAGGCAGGCCGGCCAGCAAGGCGCCTATGCGCGCCACATTCAGGCCTTGCGGGCCTTCCGGTATGGCGCAGCCCACGATGGCGTCTTCAATGGCGGCTGGGTCCAGGCCGGGAGCCTGCGCCAGCAGACCCTTTATGACGGTGGCCAGCAGGTCATCGGGCCGGGTGTGCGAAAACATCCCGCGCGGCGCCTTGCCGATGGGGCTGCGGGTTGCCGCGACGATATAGGCTTGTTGCAATGTGGTCATGCCTGTTCCTCTTTTGCTGTTTGCATGGGCGCCCCGTCAATTGCGGACAGGCTTGCCGGTTTTCAGAATGCCGGCGATGCGTTCCTGGGTTTTTTCCTGGACCAGCAGGTTCAGGAAGGCCTCGCGCTCGCGCTTGAGCATCCAGGCTTCGTCCACCAGGGAGCCTGGATCCACGTCGCCTCCGCACATGACATAGGCGATTTTTTCGGCCACCGTGAAATCATGGTCGGAGATGTAGCCGCCGACTTTCATGTTGAGCAATTGCGCTTTCAGCGTGGCGATGCCGTCGCGGCCGGCCACCGGGAAGCGCCGCGGCAGCGGCGCGCGCCAGCCCGCCTCGGCCAGGTTGCGCGCTTCGCGCACGGCCACGTACAGCAGTTCATGGCGATTCATGACGATGGGATCCGACGGCCGCAAATAACCCATATTGCGCGCATCCAGGGCGGACTTCGACACCTGGGCGCTGGCGACCGCCAGGGCGAACTTTTTCAGGAAGGCCAGCAAGGGCGCGTCGGGCGCCGCCTCGGCCTGCAGCTCGGCCGCCCGGCGGGCGCAGAACGACAGCCCGCCGGCGCCCGGCACCAGGCCTATGCCGGCCTCGACCAGGCCGATATAGGTCTCGAAATGCGCCACGCGCCGCGCGCAGTGCACCGCCAGTTCGCAGCCGCCGCCCAGCGCCAGGCCGGCCAGGGCCGCGACCACCGGGACTTGAGCGTAGCGCAGGCGCAAGACCATGTCCTGCATTTCGCGCTCTATCGGCTCCACGGCCGCGGCGCCGCCCTGCTCGAAAGCGGGCAGCATGGCCTTGAGATCGGCGCCGGCCGAAAAGGGGTCGTCCGTCTGGCCGATGACCAGCGCCTTGAATGAGGCCTCGGCCAGATCGACGGCGTGCGCGATGCCGCGCACCACGCCGGGGCTGAGGGTATGCATCTTGGTCTTGAACGACACCAGCAATACGTCGCCCGGATGCGGCGCGGGCAGCGTCCAGCAACGGACCGCTTCGTTTTCGTACACCACCGCCGGCTCCAGGCTGGCGGTTTCGCCCACGAGCAGGGGCGCGCCGATCTGCCGCTGGTACACAGGCAGGCCGCTGCGCCCCTCGAAGCGCTTGTCGCGCGGGTTCCAGGAGCCGGCGGGCGTATGCACGCCGCGGGCCTCCCAGACCGGCCCGCGGGTCGCCCACTCGGGCAGCGGCGCGCTGGACAGGGTCTTGCCGGCGGCGATGTCCGCGGCAATCCAGCCGGCCACATCGCGCCAGCCCGCCGCCTGCCAGATTTCGAACGGCCCCTGGGCATGGCCGAAGCCCCATTTCATGGCCAGGTCGACCTGCCGCGCGGTGTCGGCGATATCGGCCAGGTGGACGGCGCTGTAATGAAAGCCGTCGCGCAACACCGCCCACAGGAATTGCGCCTGCGGGTGATCGGAATCGTGCAAGGCCTTGAGCTTTCTGGCCGGATCCCGCTCGGCGAGGATAGCCGCGACCGGCTCGGCTATGGTGGCGCCGGCCGGCACGTACTCTTGCCGGGCCGGATCCAGGCGCGATATGGCCTTGCCTTGCTTGCGATAGAAGCCCGCGCCGGTTTTCTGGCCCAGCGCGCCTTTCGCGATCAGGGCGGCCAGCACCGGCGGCACGCCGAAATGCGGGTGAAAAGGATCTTGCGGCAACTGGTCCTGCATGGTGCGTATGACATGCGCCAGCGTGTCCAGCCCCACGACGTCCGCCGTGCGGAATGTGCCGGACTTGGCGCGCCCCAGCCGGGTGCCGGTGAGCTCATCGACCAGGTCGTAGGGCAGGCCGAATTTCTCGGCCTGGGCGAACACCGACAGGATGCCGAAGACGCCTATGCGGTTGCCGATGAAATTGGGCGTGTCTTTGGCCCGGACCACGCCCTTGCCCAGCTGCGACACCAGAAAGGTTTCCAGCAGATCCAGCAAAAGGGGCGAGGTATCGGCGGTCGGTATCAGTTCCACCAGAGTCATGTAACGCGGCGGATTGAAAAAATGCACGCCGCAAAAACGCGCGCGCAGCGATTCAGGCAGCGCCGCCGCGAGATCGGTAATCGACAGTCCCGAGGTATTGCTGGCGATGATGGCGTCGTGCTTGATGGCGGGGGCCAGCTTGTGATAGAGGTCGCGCTTCCAGTCCAGGCGCTCGGCGATGGCTTCGATGACCAGGTCGCATTCGGCCAGGCGGGGCAGATCGTCTTCGTAGTTGGCGACGCTGATCAGGGCCGCAAGCTCGGGGCTGCCCAGCGGCGCCGGATTCAGCTTGGCAAGCTGCGCAACCGCCCGCCGGGCAATGCCGTTCCTGTCGCCCTCCTGGGCCGGCAAATCGAACAGCACCACCGGCACGCCCGCATTCACGCAATGCGCGGCAATCTGCGCGCCCATGACGCCGGCGCCGCACACCGCCACCTTGCGTATGTGGAATCGGGCGGCATCCGCCGCCGCTTGTTGACCGGATTGACCAGACTGCATGGACATACCCCCAAATTGGACAGGCGAGCCGCGGCGATTCCGGCTCGCGGTTAGAAGAACACACCGGACCGACAATAATCCATGGCGCGAATTTTTACCACGACGTGCATCAACCGCGGCGGCTGCAGCCAGAGCAGTTCATTATAGAATAGCGCCCACAGACCCACTGGAAACATCCGCCTCCCATGGCCCGACTGCCCCGCCTCTACGCCCCGCAGATTCCCCAGCTCGTGCTGGCGGAATTCGCCCGCCCGCTGGCTGCCGTCTCCGATCCCACGCCGCAGGCCGAGCTGGACCAGTTGCTGGCATGGCTGCAGCAGGACGCCCGCGGGCACAAAGTGGCGCTGCATGGCTGGCTGCTGCTGAACGACCGCATCATATTGCTGGCCACGCCGCCCGATGCGCAAAGCCTGTCGAAATTGATACAGGCCCTGGGCCGGCGCATGGCCGCGCAGATGCGGCGCGGGCGGGTTTTTGCGGGCCGCTATCGAAGCGCCCTGGTCGAACCCGGCCATTGGATGCTGCCGGCGCTCATCTGGCTGGAATCCTTGCCGGTGCAAATGCACTACGTCGACAAGCCGGAGAACTGGCCGTGGTCGTCGGCGGCCGGACACGCCGGGGTGGACACGCGCAGTGACGCGCTGGTCACCGACCACATCGATTATTGGCAGGACGGCAATACGCCGTTCGCGCGCCAGGCCAGGTACAGGGAGCGCATGGCCCATGGCTTGTCGGCCACGCAGAACCGGCGCATCGAACAGGCTCTTTTCGGCCAGTGGGCGCTGGGCGAACCGGCGTTTCTCGCCCGGATCGAAGCCCGCGCGTCGCGCCGCGTGGCGCCCACCCCGCGCGGCAGGCCCCGCAAAGCCGCCGGCTGACCCGGCGCGGCTTGTCGGAAGGGCCGCGACGCGGCCCCGCGGCGGGACGCGGATTACCTGCAGACTTGCGATCCGAAGAATACGACGCCCATGCCGCCGGCCGGTCTATGCCCGCCGTTGCGGCCGGCGCGTTGCAAACCTGCGGTCTTTTTGCTCGCGGGCAGCGCTTTTTTTTGCCCGATTTTGGTGCATCCCGGCAGCGCCAAGGCAAGCATTTTTCTAAAAATCATTTTTTTCTCCTTTTATAATCAATGATTTAAATACGTCCCCAATTATGTCATCCATAGATGATGGCGTCAATTAAAAGGGTCGCACCCCTTTTATTCCTCTTGTAAAAGAGTCGCGGCGGCGTTATCTTTCCCCTACTGCACTGCACCAAGCCTTAGCCGCGACGGCCCGTATCTCTGAATTCCGGGCCGTACGCTTGTCTATACGGTGCCAATCGACCTGCGAGTCCTCCTATGTCCAAGTCTCTAACCGCTACGTCCACTCCTGCCCGCGCGCCAGGCGCCGGCCTGCCCGCCGGGCGCAAGCCCACAGTGGTCGCCGCCGCGCCGGCTTTCGCGCGGGCCTCGAGCCTGGCGCCGTCCGCCCAGGGCCTGTACAGCCCTAATCACGAACACGACGCCTGTGGCGTGGGGTTCGTGGCGCATATCAAGGGGCGCAAAAGCCATGCCATCATCCAGCAAGGGCTGAAGATTCTTGAAAACCTGGACCATCGCGGCGCGGTGGGCGCCGATGAACTCATGGGCGACGGCGCGGGCATACTGATCCAGATTCCCGATGCCTTGTACCGCGAGGAAATGGCGGCCCAGGGCGTCGAGCTTCCGCCGCCCGACGAATACGGCGTGGCCATGGTGTTTCTGCCCAAGGAAATGGCTTCCCGCCTGGCCTGTCAGCAGGAACTCGAGCGCGCCGTGCGCGACGAAGGCCAGGTCGTGCTGGGCTGGCGCGACGTGCCCATAGACCGCGATATGCCGATGTCGCCCACCGTGCGCGCCTGTGAACCGGTGATACGCCAATTGTTCATCGGCCGCGGCAACGACATCATGGTGCCCGATGCGCTGGAGCGCAAACTGTACGTCATCCGCAAGACCGCCAGCCATGCCATCCAGCACATGCAGCTGGCGCATGGCCGGGAATACTTCGTGCCGTCGATCTCGGTGCGCACGGTGGTGTACAAGGGGCTGCTGCTGGCCAACCAGGTGGGCTGTTATTACCGCGACCTGGCCGATACCCGCGCGGTGTCGGCGCTGGCCATGGTGCACCAGCGTTTTTCAACCAACACCTTCCCCGCCTGGCCTTTGGCCCACCCCTACCGCATGATCGCCCACAATGGCGAAATCAATACGGTAAAGGGCAACTTCAACTGGCTGCGCGCCCGCGAAGGCGCGATGCAATCGGCGGTGCTGGGCGACGACCTGCCCAAGCTCTACCCGATAGTCTACGAAGGCCAGTCGGACACGGCCACTTTCGACAACTGCCTGGAATTGCTGGTGATGTCCGGCTATTCCCTCGCGCATGCCATGATGATGATGATTCCCGAGGCCTGGGAACAACACGCCGACATGGACGAAAACCGCCGGGCGTTCTATGAATACCATGCGGCCATGATGGAGCCATGGGACGGCCCCGCCGCAGTCGCCTTCACCGACGGCCGCCAGATAGGCGCCACGCTGGATCGCAATGGCCTGCGCCCGGCGCGCTACCTCATCACCGACGACGACATGGTGATCATGGCGTCGGAAGCCGGCACCCTGCCTATCCCGGAGCACCGCATCATCAAGAAATGGCGCCTGCAGCCGGGCAAAATGTTCCTGATCGATCTGCAGCAGGGCCGCATCATCGACGACGCGGAAATCAAGTCGCAACTGGCCAACACCCGCCCCTACCGCCAATGGATCGAGCGCCTGCGCCTGAAGCTCGAATCGCTGCCCGCCCAGAAGCTCGACGACGCGAACCCCAAGGCCGTGTCGCTGCTGGACCGCCAGCAGGCTTTCGGCTGGACCCAGGAAGACTACAAATTCATCCTGCAACCCATGGCCGCCACGGGCGAAGAAGCCATGGGCTCCATGGGCAACGATGCGCCGCTGGCCGTGTTGTCCAGCCGCTCCAAGCCCTTCTACAACTATTTCCGGCAGTTGTTCGCGCAGGTGACCAATCCGCCCATCGACCCGATACGCGAGCAACTGGTGATGTCGCTGGTATCGTTCATCGGCCCCAAGCCCAACCTGCTGGACATCAACAACGTCAACCCGCCGCTGCGCCTGGAAGTGACGCAGCCGGTGCTGGACGTCGCCGCCATGGCGCAAATCCGCAACATCGAAAAAATCACTGCGCACAAATTCCGCAGCTATGAGCTGGACATCACCTACCCCACCGCCTGGGGCCCGGACGGCATCGAGGCCTGTATTGCCTCGCTCTGCTCCAACGCTTCCGACGCCGTGCTCAGCGGCTACAACATCCTGCTGATCAGCGACCGCAACATCGACAGCGAGCGCGTCGCCATTCCGGCGCTGCTGGCGACGTCGGCCATCCACCTGCATCTGATACGCGCCGGCCTGCGCACCAGGACCGGCCTGGTGGTGGAAACCGGATCGGCCCGCGAAGTCCACCATTTCGCCCTGCTGGGCGGATATGGCGCGGAAGCCATCCACCCCTACCTGGCGCTGGAATCGCTGGCGGCAATGGAACACCCCGAGAAGGCCATCAAGAACTATATCAAGGCGATCGACAAGGGCTTGAACAAAGTCATGTCCAAAATGGGCATTTCGACCTATATGTCATACACCGGCGCGCAGATTTTCGAAGCCGTCGGCCTGAACTCCAGCCTTATCGGCAAATACTTCACCGGCACCGCCAGCAATATCCAGGGCATAGGCATTTTCGAAGTCGCCGAGGAAGCGCTGCGGGTGCACCGGGCGGCCTTCAGCGGCGACCCCGTGCTCAACAATGCGCTGGACGCCGGCGGCGAGTACGCCTGGCGGGTGCGCGGCGAAGAGCACATGTGGTCGCCCGATTCCATCGCCAAGCTGCAGCACGCCACGCGCGCCAACAACTACAGCACCTACAAGGAATACGCCCAGTTGATCAACGACCAGTCGCGGCGCCACATGACGCTGCGCGGCCTGTTCGAATTCAAGGTCGACCCCGCGCGCGCCATACCCCTGAGCGAAGTCGAATCCGCCAAGGACATCGTCAAGCGTTTCGCCACCGGCGCCATGTCGCTGGGCTCGATCTCGACCGAAGCGCATACCGTGCTGGCCGTCGCCATGAACCGCATCGGCGGCAAGTCCAACACCGGCGAGGGCGGCGAAGACGAGCTGCGCTACCGCGCGGAAATGCGCGCCGGCAAGAGCACCGTCAAGAAGGGCGACACGCTGGCCTCCTTCCTGGGCTCGGACCGCATCGAAGCCGATGTGCCGCTGACGGCGGGCGATTCCCTGCGCTCGCGCATCAAGCAGGTGGCTTCGGGCCGTTTCGGCGTATCCGCCGAATACCTGTCCAGCGCCGACCAGATCCAGATCAAGATGGCGCAAGGCGCCAAGCCCGGCGAAGGCGGCCAGCTGCCCGGCCACAAGGTATCGGAATACATCGCCAAGCTGCGTTATTCGGTGCCCGGCGTAGGGCTGATTTCGCCCCCGCCGCACCACGATATCTATTCCATCGAAGATCTCGCCCAGCTGATCCACGATCTCAAGAACGTGAACCCCAGGGCCTCGATTTCGGTCAAGCTGGTATCGGAAGTGGGCGTGGGCACGGTGGCTACCGGCGTGGCCAAGGCCAAGGCCGACCACGTGGTGATCGCCGGCCATGACGGCGGCACGGGCGCTTCGCCCGTATCTTCCATCAAGCATGCCGGCACCCCGTGGGAGCTGGGCCTGGCGGAAACCCAGCAGACGCTGCTCTTGAACAATCTGCGCAACCGCATCCGCGTCCAGGCCGACGGCCAGATGAAAACCGGCCGCGACGTGGCCATAGGCGCGCTGCTGGGCGCCGATGAATTCGGCTTCGCCACCGCGCCGCTGGTCGTGGAAGGCTGCATCATGATGCGCAAATGCCATCTGAACACCTGCCCGGTGGGCGTGGCCACGCAAGATCCGATACTGCGCAAGAAATTCCAGGGCAAGCCGGAACATGTGGTGAACTACTTCTTCTTTGTGGCCGAGGAAGTGCGTGAAATCATGGCGCAATTGGGCATACGCACGTTCGACGAGCTGGTCGGGCGGGTGGACCTGCTGGACATGCGCCCGGGCATCGAGCACTGGAAGGCGCAAGGGCTGGATTTCAGCCGCGTCTTCCACGCGGTGCCGACGACTACGCCACTGTATCAGACCCAGTCGCAAGACCACGCCCTGGACCACGCCCTGGACCACCAATTGATAGAGCGCAGCAAGGCCGCCATCGAGCGCGGGGAAAAGGTCTCGTTCATCACGCCGGTGCGCAACCGCAACCGCACCATAGGCGCGATGCTGTCCGGAGTCGTGGCGTCGCGCTACGGCCATGAGGGCCTGCCCGACGACACCATACACATTCAGTGCAATGGCGCGGCCGGCCAGAGCTTCGGCGCCTTCCTGGCGCACGGCATCACGCTGGACCTGGTCGGCGAAGCCAACGACTACGTGGGCAAAGGCCTGTCGGGCGGCCGCATCATCGTGCGCTCGCCCAACGACTTCCGCGGCTTCGGGCCCGACCATATCATCGCCGGCAATACCGTGCTGTACGGCGCCTTGTCGGGCGAGGCCTACTTCAACGGCGTGGCCGGCGAACGCTACGCCGTGCGCAATTCGGGGGCGGCCACCGTGGTGGAAGGCACGGGAGACCATGGCTGCGAATACATGACGGGCGGCACCGTGGTGGTGCTGGGCGCCACCGGCCGCAACTTTGCCGCCGGCATGTCGGGCGGCGTGGCCTATGTCTGGGACCCGGACAACACCTTCCGCCAGCGCTGCAACCTGTCCATGGTGGAACTGGAACGGCTCATGTCGCACGCCGAGCAAAACGAGCTGGGCCAGCCGGAAACCTGGCACAGCGCCATTCGCGGCGGCGAGCGCGAAACCGACGAAACAATAGTGCGGCGGCTGATCGAGGACCACTACCGCTATACCGGCAGCTTCCGCTCGCGCGACGTGCTCGATGACTGGAACCGCGCCCGCCTTTCCTTCGTCAAGGTCATGCCCACTGAATACCGGCGCGCCCTCGGCGAGCTCTGGCGCGCGGTCAACCCACAACAAATTGCTGCCTGAGGAAAAGACATGGGCAAGATTACCGGCTTTCTTGAATTCCAACGCGTCAAAGAAACCTATGAAGCGCCGCTCAAGCGCCTCAAGCACTGGAACGAATTCGTCCACACCCTGAGCGACGACGAAGCCAGGCAGCAGGGCGCGCGCTGCATGGATTGCGGCATCCCGTTCTGCAGCAGCGGCTGCCCGGTCAACAACATCATTCCCGACTGGAATGACCTGGTCTACCGGCAAGACTGGCGCAGCGCGCTGGACGTCCTGCATTCCACCAATAATTTCCCGGAATTCACCGGGCGCATCTGCCCCGCCCCCTGCGAGGCCGCCTGTACCCTGAACATCAATAATGACGCGGTGGGCATCAAGTCCATCGAGCACGCCATCATCGACAAGGGCTGGCAGCAAGGCTGGGTGCTGCCGCAGCCTCCCGCCCGCAAGACCGGCAGGAAAGTGGCCGTGGTCGGGTCGGGCCCGGCCGGGCTGGCATGCGCCCAGCAACTGGGCCGCGCCGGACACTCGGTGACGGTATTCGAAAAAAGCAATCGCATCGGCGGCCTGCTGCGCTACGGCATTCCCGATTTCAAGCTGGAAAAATCCCACATCGACCGCCGCCTGGCGCAGATGGAGGCCGAAGGCGTGGAGTTTTGCCCATCCACCTATGTGGGCGCCGCCGAGCATGCCGAGGAAGGCCTGAACACGCGCACCCCCGAATCGCTGCAAGAAGAATTCGACGCCGTCGTGCTGACGGGCGGGGCCGAGAACCCGCGCGACCTGCCGGTGCCGGGCCGCGAATTGCGCGGCATACACTACGCCATGGACTTCCTGCGCCAGCAGAACAAAGCCAACAATGGCGACCGGGTAAGCAAGCAGATCAGCGCCAAGGACAAGCACGTCATCGTGATCGGCGGGGGCGACACGGGCTCGGATTGCGTGGGCACCAGCAATCGCCAGGGCGCGGCGTCGGTCATGCAGTTCGAGTTGATGTCCAAGCTGCCTGAAACGGAAGACAAGGCCCTGACCTGGCCCTACTGGCCGGCCAAGCTGCGTTCGTCCTCATCGCACGCCGAAGGCTGCGAACGCGACTGGGCGGTGGCGACCAAATCGTTCGAAGGCAAGAACGGCAAGGTGGAAAAACTGATAGCCGTGCGCGTCGAATGGTTCAAGGACAAGGCCACGGGCCAGATGAAAATGCGCGAAGTGGAAGGCTCGCAATTCGAGCTGCCCGCCGACCTGGTGCTGTTGGCGATGGGCTTCGTATCGCCCGTCAAGAACGTGCTGGATGCGTTTGGCGTGGACCTGGACGCCCGCGGCAACGCGCGCGCCAACACGGATGACTACATCACCAGCGCCGGCAAGGTGTTCGCCGCCGGCGACATGCGGCGCGGCCAGTCCCTGGTGGTATGGGCGATACGCGAAGGCCGCCAATGCGCAAGATCGGTGGATGAATTCCTGATGGGAACCACCACGCTGCCGCGCTGAGCAAGCGCCGGAAATGCAAAATTGGGCGCCCGAGCCGGCCGCGCGGCGCCGGCTGGCGGTATTATCGCTGTTTCCTTACGATGAACAAGAATGCGACTCGTGGCTGCCGCGCCTGGCCATTCGAATACGATGCTAATGAACACGCCCGCCCAGACTTCCGCCCCGCCCTCTTTGCTCACCATGTTCCTGGCTTTTTCGCGCATAGGCATCACCAGCTTCGGCGGAGGGCTGAGCGGCTGGCTCATGCGCGAGTTCGTGCGGCAGCGGCGCTGGATCTCCGAAGAGGAGTTTCTTAGCGGCCTGGCGCTGTCGCAGGCCTTTCCGGGCATCAATGTGGTCAATTTGTCGATCTGGATAGGCTACCGCCTGCGCGGCCGCAACGGGGCCCTGGCCGCCGCGCTGGGCATGGTCCTGCCGTCCATGTGCGTGGCCATCGTCATGGCCGTCGCCTTCGCGCAAGTGAGCCATTCGAAAACGGCTCACCTGGCGCTTGCCGGCATCGCCGCCGCCGCCATCGGCCTGTCGCTGGAAATGGGGCTGCGCGCGGCCCGCTATACGCTGCGCAGCCCGGTGCCTTTCCTGATCATGGCCGGCACCTTTATCGCCATCTTCGTTTTCCAGCTGAATCTGGTCGGCGTCGTCCTGGTGGCGGCCCCCTGCTCCATCGCGGCCGCCTGGATACGCGCGGCATGATAGAAATCCTGATCCAGCTGCTGCGCGTATTCGCGCCCCTTTCCTTTCTGACCATAGGCGGCGGGCAAAGCATCATTCCCGCCATTCACCATCAATCGGTGGAAGCCCACCACTGGATCACCAACGCCCAGTTCCTGGACTTGTTCGCCCTGTCGCGGCTTACTCCCGGCCCCAAGAGCCTGCTGGTCACCCTGGTCGGCTGGCAGACGGCGGGCCTGGCGGGGGCCCTGGTGGCCTCGTTCGCCATTTTCGTACCCTCCGCGGTGCTGGTGTACTACCTGGCCAAGCTCTGGGCGCGCTATGAAGACAGCCTCATAATAAAGGCGGTCGAACGCGGCATGGTGCCGGTCGCCGCCGGCATGATCCTGGCCGCCACCGGCACCATCCTGCGCGCCGCCGAAGGCGGCGCCTGGGCGTGGGGGGTGGCCGCGGCCGCCACCGCCGCGCTGTTCTGGACGCGCATCAGCCCCATCCTGCTGCTTGCGCTGGGCGGCCTGCTGTTCGTGCTGATACAACCTGCAACGTGATTTAACCGCGGTAATACAGCGTCAACCCCTGGCAACCCAAGCCGGCGCCACAACAGGATACAATGCAAGGCTTATCGTCAGGCTTGGACCTCATGAATTCGCCGACCTCCGCTGACCCTATCGTAAAATTCACCAATGTCGCCCTGGGCTACGGCGACCTCACGGTCCTGCAAGGCATAGACATCGAAGTCCGGCGCGGGCAGGTGGTGGCGATGATGGGCGGATCGGGCTCGGGCAAAACCACCCTGCTGCGCGCCGCGACCGGGCAGATCACCGCCCAGAAGGGCACGATCAGCGTATTTGGCAGCGATATCGCGGCCGTATCCGGCGAAGGCCTGCGCGAACTGCGCCAGCGCATGGGCGTGCTGTTCCAGCAAGGCGCCTTGTTCACCGACCTGAACGTCTTCGAGAATGTGGCGTTTCCCTTGCGTGAACACACGCAGGTGTCCGAGAGCCAGATCACCGAGCGTGTCCTGGAAAAGCTCGACGCCGTGGGCTTGCGCGCCGCGGCCCACCTGGGGATTTCGGAAGTGTCGGGCGGCATGGCGCGGCGCATCGCGCTGGCGCGGGCCATAGTGCTTGAACCCGAACTGATCCTGTACGATGAACCCTTTGCCGGACTGGACCCGATCTCCATGGGGATCACGGCCCAGCTGATCCGCAGCCTTACCAACCGGCTGAATTGCGCGTCGGTGCTGATTACGCACGACGTCGCCGAGTCTTTCATGATTGCCGACCATGTGTATATGGTCGGGCAGGGCAGGCTGATCGCCCAGGGCGCTCCCAAGGATTTGTCGGCGTCCCAGGACCCCTATGTGCACCAATTCCTGAACGGCGAGCCGGATGGGCCGATTGCTTTTCATTACCCCACTTCGCCCGCTTTCACGAAGTGGCTGCAACAACACACGGGCCGCTCATGACATCCCCTGTAAAATCCATTGCCACGCTGGGCGGCCGAGTGCGCCATGGCGTCGTCGGGCTCGGCGCCTTCATGCGCCTGGCCGGCGCCATCCTGGTGCGCAGCGGCAGCGCGCTCAAGCGCCCCGGCCTGGTTTCCCAGCAAGTCCATTTCATCGGCAACTATTCCTTGCTGATCATTGCCGTGTCCGGGCTGTTCGTGGGCTTCGTGCTGGGCTTGCAAGGCTATTACACACTCAGCCGCTATGGCTCCGAAGAGGCCCTGGGCCTGCTGGTCGCGCTGTCGCTCACCCGCGAACTGGGCCCCGTCGTCACGGCCCTGCTTTTCGCCGGCCGCGCCGGCACTTCGCTGACCGCCGAAATCGGCCTGATGAAGGCCGGCGAGCAATTGGCGGCCATGGAAGTCATGGCGGTGGACCCCATACGCCGGGTCCTGGTGCCGCGCTTTTGGGGCGGCGTGATCGCCATGCCCATCCTGGCCGCGGTGTTTTCCATGGTCGGCATCCTGGGCGGCTGGGTCGTGGGCGTGCTGCTGATCGGCATAGATCCGGGCGTCTTCTGGTCGCAGATGCAGGGCGGCGTGGATATCTTCAAGGATGTGCTGAACGGGGTATTCAAGAGCGTAGTGTTCGGCATTGCGGTAACGCTGATCGCCTTGCATGCGGGCTGGACCGCCAAGCCCACGCCCGAAGGCGTTTCGCGCGCCACGACGCGCACCGTGGTCGCCGGCTCGCTGGTTGTGCTCGGGCTGGACTTTGTGCTGACCGCGCTGATGTTCAGCAATTAACGATATAGATGGATTAATCATGACGCGTGAAAAAACCGATTTCTGGGTAGGCCTGTTCGTGCTGGTGGGCGCCATCGCCTTGGTGTTCCTGGCTCTCCAGGCCGGCAATATGAATTCGTTTTCGCTGGCCCCCACCTATCAGGTGCAGGCTCATTTCGACAACCTCGGCGGGCTGAAGGTGCGGGCCCCCGTCAAGAGCAGCGGCGTGGTGGTCGGCCGGGTAGCCGGCATCAGCTTCGACAATGAGCGCTACCAGGCCGTCGCGACGCTCGACCTGGAGCAGCGCTATGAATTTCCCAGCGATTCGTCGGCGTCCATCCTGACGTCGGGCCTGCTGGGCGAGCAATATATAGGCATAACTCCCGGCGGCGACGATAAAATGCTCGAACAGGACAGCGAAATCCAGTACACGCAAAGCGCCGTCGTGCTGGAAGAGCTGATCAGCAAATTCCTGTATAGCTCCGCCGACAAGGAAGGAACGTCCGCGCCGCAAGCGGCTCCAGCCGCCCCGGCGGCGCCCGGCCAGCACGACGGCGCCGCGGCAAATGCCCCGGGCGGCGCGGAATCGGCCGGCGGCGTCCCGCCCAGACCCTGAATTGGGAACTGGCGTTTACAATCCTAGTTGTTCATAAAAACTGAAAAAGACATGAATCAATTTTCTACTCCGGTGCCCAAGTCCGGCGGGCGGATGATCCGGATGGCCGCAATGCTGGGAGCCACGACGCTCGCGGCCGGCTGCGCCACGGTCAACCACCCCAATCCGGACGACCCCTGGGAAAGCTATAACCGCGGCATGTACACGTTCAACGATACGGTCGACCGCGCCTTGCTCAAGCCCATAGCCAGCGGCTACGACGCGCTCACGCCGCAGCCGGTGCAAACCTGCATCCATAATATTTTCAACAATGTGGCCGATGTATGGTCCGCGGCCAACAGCTTCCTGCAGGGCCGCGGCCACGATTTCGTCAATACCCTGGGGCGCGTGCTGTTCAACTCCACCATGGGCCTGGGCGGCTGTATCGACGTGGCTTCCATGAACGGCTCGCGGCGCATCCAGAACGATTTCGGCGTGACGCTGGGCGTCTGGGGCGTGAAGTCCGGCCCTTATGTCGTGCTGCCCTTCCTCGGCTCCAGTTCGGTGCGCGACGGCACGGGCACCCTGGGCACCTTCGCGGCCGGGGTTTCGCCCATCACGCCGGTGTTTGAAATCGACAATGTTCCGCTGCGCAATTCCATTATCGGCCTGTACGTCGTCGACACGCGCGCCAGCCTGCTGGACGCGGACAAACTTGTCAACGAGGTGGCGCTTGACCGCTACAGCTTTATCCGGGATGCTTACATGCAGCGGCGCAAAGCGCAGGTAGACAGCCGCCGGGCCGACGCAGGGCTGCCGGACTACGGCGAAGACAACCTGCCCGACTACTCGGACGATGAGGCTCCCGCTACGCCGCCGCCGGCGCCCGCCGCAACAACCCCGCAGTAACCAGGATTTTTTTTATGTTTAAAGCTTTCAGTTCCATCTTGTCACTGGCCCGCGCCCGGCGCCTGCTCGGCGCCGGCCTGCTGGGCCTGGCCGGGCTGGCCACAGGGGCCGCGCAAGCCCAGGATCCCGTCGACGCCACCCATTCGCCCAGCGATTTCGTGCAAACCGTCGCCAACAATGCCTTGAACGCCATCAAGAAGGATCAAGGCGTCAAGTCGGGCGACCTTGGCCGCATCAACCGGGTCGTCAATGAATACGTGCTGCCCTACGTGAACCTGGAAAAGACCACGCGCCTGGCCGCCGGGCGCTATTGGCGCCAGGCGACGCCTGAACAGCAAAATGCCCTGGTGCAGGCATTCAAAGGCACGCTCATCCGCACCTATAGCGGCGCATTCACCCGGGTGAACCAGAAGTCCGCGTTTTCCATGCTGCCCTTCCGCGGGGACGCCAATGCGGCCGACCTGGTAGTGCGTTCGACACTGTCGCAAGACAACGGGCCGGCGGTGGGCATAGACTACCGCCTGGAAAAAACCGCCCAGGGCTGGAAAATCTACGATCTGAATGTGGAAGGCATCTGGCTGATCCAGAATTACCGCAACCAGTTCTCCCAGCAGATTTCGCAGAACGGCATCGACGGCCTGATCGCGGCGTTGAACCAGCGCAATCAGTAATCCCGCTCAGGGAGCGCGGCTATAATGCACAGCTTGGCTTAATTTCGAGCCAGGCTTTTTTTATTGCCATGTCTGCCCTTACTCTAGAACATATCTCCAAGATATACGCCCCGCGCCCCCGCAGCATGACGGAATGGCTGTCTTCAGCGCCCAAGGCGAAAGGCTTCCAGGCCCTTGACGATGTCAGCCTGACCGTCGAATATGGCGAGTTCTTCGGACTGCTGGGCCCTAACGGCGCGGGCAAGACCACGCTTATCTCCATTCTGGCCGGCCTGGCCAGGGCCACCTCGGGCACCGCGCGCATCTGCGGCTACGATGTCGTCGGCGATTTCAAGCAATCGCGCCGCTCGCTGGGCGTAGTGCCCCAGGAAATCGTCTACGACCCTTTCTTTACCGTGCGTGAAACCTTGCGGCTGCAATCCGGCTACTTCGGCTTGCGCGACAACGACGACTGGATAGACGAGGTGCTGAGCAATCTGGGCCTGGCCGACAAGGCCGACGCCAATATGCGCGCGCTGTCTGGCGGCATGAAGCGGCGTGTGCTGGTGGCGCAGGCCCTGGTGCATCGCCCGCCCGTCATCATTCTCGACGAGCCCACCGCCGGCGTCGACGTCGACCTGCGCCGCACGCTGTGGGAATTCATTGCGCGCCTGAACAAGGAAGGCCACACCATATTGCTGACCACGCACTACCTGGAGGAAGCCGAAGCGCTGTGCGGCCGCATCGCCATGCTCAAGGGCGGGCGCGTCGTCGCGCTGGACACCACCCAGGCCCTGCTGGCGCGGGTCGGCGGAAACGACCTCGAAGATGCTTTCGTGCGCATCATGCATGACGACGACTTCCTGGGAGTCACGGCATGAGCTCCTTGCCCCTGATCAAGCCGCGCACCGACATGGGGTCGGGCTTTCCCACGCTGCTGCGCAAGGAGCTTTCACGCTTCTGGAAGGTGGCCTTCCAGACGATTGCCGCGCCGGTGCTGACCGCGCTGCTGTATCTGCTGGTCTTCGCCCACGTGCTGGAGGGCCGGGTGCAGGTGTATGGGACCGTGCCTTACACCGCGTTCCTGATCCCCGGCCTGATGATGATGAGCATGCTGCAGAATTCATTCGCCAACCCGTCATCGTCGCTGATGCAAAGCCGCATCACGGGCAACCTGGTGTTCATCCTGCTGCCGCCCCTGTCGCATCGCGAAATCTTCAGCGCCTATATACTGGCGGCTATCGCGCGCGGCCTGTGCGTGGGCGCCTGTGTCTGGCTGGTGGCCCTGTTCTTCGTCATCCTGCCGGTCGCCCATATACTTTGGGTGCTGGTGTTCGGCGTGCTGTCCTGCGGCATCATGGGCACCCTGGGCCTGATAGCGGGGCTATGGTCGGAGAAATTCGATCATCTGGCGGCCTTCCAGAATTTCCTGATCATGCCGGCCACCTTCCTGTCAGGGGTGTTCTATTCCATACACAGCCTGCCGCCGTTCTGGCAGGCCGTCTCGCGCTGGAACCCGATTTTTTATACGATAGACGGCTTTCGCTACGGCTTTTTCGCGGTGTCGGACGTATCTCCCTGGCACAGCCTGGCGGCGGTCTCCGCCGTGTTTATCGTGCTCTGTTTCTTTGCCATGCGCCTGTTGGCCAGCGGCTATAAACTACGGAACTAATTGCTATGTTGCCTACTCCAGAACAAGTACGCCAGTACATCGCCGACAATCTGCCCTGTGACCATCTTGAAGTGCAGGGCGACGGCTCGCACTTCGAGGCGCTCATCGTCAGCCCGGCCTTCGACGGCAAGCGCCTGATCGCCCGCCATCAATTGGTGTATTCCGCCCTCGGCGAACGCATGAAGGCCGAGATCCATGCCTTGTCCATGCGCACCCTGACTCCCGCCGAATACAAGGCGAATCCGAATGGATAAACTGCTGATTACCGGCGGCAACCGCCTCAAGGGCGAAATCACGGTATCGGGCGCCAAGAACGCGGCGCTGCCCATTCTGTGCGCCAGCCTGTTGACGGCCGACACCATCGCGCTGGAAAACGTGCCCGACCTGAAAGACATCGGCACCACGCTGCGATTGCTGGGGCAGATGGGCGTGCAGTCCGAACGCGGCGGCGACGGCATCCTGCAGTTGAACGCCTCCCTGGTGGACAGCCTGGAAGCGCCCTACGAAATGGTCAAGACCATGCGCGCCTCCATCCTGGTGCTGGGGCCGCTCTTGACGCGCTTCGGCGAAGCGCGCGTCAGCCTGCCCGGCGGCTGCGCCATTGGCCAGCGCCCGGTCGACCAGCACATCAAGGGCCTGGAGGCCATGGGCGCCGATATCCGGATCGAACACGGCTTTGTCGTGGCCAAGGCCAAGCGGCTCAAGGGCGCGTCCATACGCACCGACATGGTCACCGTCACCGGCACCGAAAACCTGATGATGGCGGCGGTCCTGGCCGAAGGGCGGACCACGCTGGAGAACGCCGCGCGCGAGCCTGAAATCATCGACCTGGCCGAACTGCTCAACAAGATGGGCGCGCGCATACAGGGCCACGGCGGCGACCGCATCGTCATCGACGGCGTGGACCGCCTGCATGGCGCCAGCCACCGGGTGGTGGCCGACCGCATCGAAGCCGGCACCTTTTTGTGCGCGGTGGGCGCCACCGGCGGCGAGATCATGCTGCGCCAGGCCGCGCCGCAAACCATGGGCGCGATTATCGACAAGCTGCAGGAAGCGGGCCTGACCATCGCCTGCGGCGACGACTGGATCCATTGCGCGATGAGCCAGCGGCCGCGCGCGACCGGCTTTCGCACACGCGAATATCCCGGCTTTCCCACCGATATGCAGGCCCAGCTGATGGCGCTCAACACCATCGCCGACGGCACGGCGGTCATTGTCGAGAATATCTTCGAGAACCGCTATATGCACGTGCAGGAGCTCGGCCGCATGGGCGCCCGCATCGATATCGACGGCCACACCGCGGTGGTGACCGGGGTTGCGCAACTATCGGGCGCCACCGTCATGGCCACCGACCTGCGCGCCTCGGCCAGCCTGGTCATCGCCGGCCTGGCCGCCTGCGGCGACACGGTGGTCGAACGGATTTACCATCTGGACCGCGGTTATGAGCGCATGGAAGAAAAGCTGCGCTCGGTCGGAGCCGACATTCAACGCCTAACCCGGGAAGCCGCATGAGCCCTGCCAGCCTAGAAAGACCCCTTACGCTAGCCTTGTCCAAAGGGCGCATCTTCGACGAGACCATGCCTCTGCTCGAAGCGGCCGGCGTGCGGGTGGCCGAGAACCCCGAAACCTCGCGCAAGCTGATACTGCCCACCAGCAGCCCCGATCTGCAGCTGATCATCGTCCGCGCGTCCGACGTGCCCACCTATGTGCAATACGGCGCGGCCGATTTCGGCATTGCCGGCAAGGATGTGCTGTACGAACACGCCGCCCAGCATCCCGGCGGCCTGTACCAGCCTGTAGACCTGAATATCGCCCGCTGCCGCCTTTGCGTGGCGGTGCGCCGCGGCTTCGATTACGAAGCGGCCGTGCGCCAGGGCTCGCGGCTGCGCGTAGCCACCAAGTATGTGCAGGCCGCCCGCGAGCACTTTGCGCGCAAGGGCGTATATGTCGATCTGATCAAGCTTTACGGCTCGATGGAGCTTGCCCCGCTGGTAGGCCTGGCCGATGCCATCGTTGACCTGGTTTCCACCGGCGGCACCCTCAAGGCCAACAATCTGGTGGCCGTCGAAGACGTCGCCGAGATCTCGTCGCGCCTGATCGTCAACCAGGCATCGCTCAAGACCCGCGCGGCCAAGCTGCAGCCGCTCATCGATTCGTTCGCGCGGGCCTCGGCGGCCCTGGGCTGAAGCGGGTCTTCAAGCCCGGGGCCATACGGGAAATTCGGCCGCAATACGGTATACACTCCCTGTATATGCATTTGCCTGTTACACAACATCATGTCACTCATTACACGCCTGACCACCCAGTCCGATTCATTCGAGCGCACCCTGCGCGCATTGCTGGCCTTCGATGCCTCGCAAGACGAGTCCATTGAACGCGCCACGGCGGATATCCTGCGCGACGTGCAGGCGCGCGGCGACGAGGCGGTGCTGGATTACACCCGGCGCTTCGACCGCGTGGCGGCGCCCGGCATTGCCGCGCTGGAAATCGAACGCGGCGAATGGCTGGCGGCGCTGATCGCCCTGCCCGGAGAGCAGCGCCGGGCGCTGGAAACCGCCGCCGAGCGCGTGCGCGTCTACCATGACCACCAGCGCGCCCAGACCTGGACCTATACCGAAGCCGATGGCACGGTGCTGGGCCAGAAAATCACGCCCCTGGACCGCGTCGGGCTGTACGTGCCCGGCGGCAAGGCCGCCTACCCGTCCTCGGTGCTGATGAACGCCGTTCCCGCCAAGGTGGCGGGCGTGGAAGAAGTCATCATGGTGACGCCCACGCCCGACGGCGTGCGCAACCCCATGGTGCTGGCCGCGGCCGCCATAGGCGGCGTGGACCGCGTCTGGGGCATAGGCGGCGCGCAAGCCGTCGCCGCCCTGGCCTATGGCACGCAAACCCTGGCGGCCGTGGACAAAATCGTGGGCCCGGGCAATGCCTATGTGGCCGCCGCCAAGCGCCGCGTCTTCGGCACCGTGGGCATAGACATGATCGCCGGCCCGAGCGAGATCCTGATCATCGCCGACGGCACGACGCCCGCCGACTGGATCGCCATGGACCTGTTTTCGCAGGCCGAGCACGACGAAATGGCCCAGGCCATCCTGCTGTGCCCCAGCGCCGGCTACCTGGACGAGGTCGAAGCCGCCATCGGCCGCCTGCTGCCATCCATGCCCCGCGCCGATATCATACGCAGCAGCCTGGCGCAGCGCGGCGCGCTGATACTCGTGCGTGACCTGGCCGAAGCCTGCGCCATCGCCAACAATATCGCGCCCGAGCACCTGGAAATTTCCACCGCGGATCCCCAGCGGTGGGCCGATGAAATCCGCCATGCCGGCGCCATTTTCCTGGGCCGCTACAGCTCGGAAGCGCTGGGCGATTATTGCGCCGGCCCCAACCACGTATTACCCACCTCGCGCACTGCCCGGTTTTCTTCACCGCTGGGCGTGTATGATTTCCAGAAGCGCTCCAGCCTTATCCAGGTATCGCAAGCGGGCGCTCAAACACTGGGGCGCGTAGCGGCCACGCTGGCCTATGGCGAAGGGCTGCAGGCCCATGCCGCCAGCGCCGAATACCGCCTCGACAAACCTGACCTGAAGTCCTGAACATGCGCACTGCCGACATCACCCGAAACACCAACGAAACGCGCGTGCGCGTTTCCATCAATCTCGATGGCACCGGCCGTCAGACCATCAATACAGGCGTGCCTTTCCTGGACCACATGCTGGACCAGATCGCGCGCCACGGCCTCATCGACCTGGACATCCAGTGCGATGGCGACACCCATATCGACGATCACCACACGGTGGAAGACGTGGGCATCACCCTGGGCCAGGCCTTTGCCGCCGCCGTCGGCGACAAGGCCGGCCTGCGCCGCTACGGCCATTCCTACGTGCCGCTGGACGAAGCCCTGTCGCGCGTGGTGATCGATTTTTCCGGTCGCCCGGGCCTGTACTATCACATTCCTTTCACGCGCTCGCATATCGGCCGGTTCGACGTCGACCTGGCGCGCGAGTTCTTCCAGGGCTTTGTCAACCATGCGCTGGTGACCATGCATATCGACAATCTGCGCGGCGAAAACTCGCATCATCAATGCGAAACCGTGTTCAAGGCCTTCGGCCGCGCGCTGCGCATGGCCACCGAACTCGACCCCCGCAATGCCGGCGTCGTGCCGTCGACCAAGGGCGTCCTTTAAACCGTTGAACGGCTGCTTCCCGTGAATACTATCGCCATCGTTGACTACGGCATGGGCAATTTCCATTCGGTCGCGCGCGCCCTCGCGGCCGCCGCGCCCGATGCCGACATCAAAATCTGCAACAACGCCCGGGACATCGACCAGGCCTCGCGCGTGGTCTTTCCCGGCCAGGGCGCGATGCCCGACTGCATGCGCACCCTGACCGAATCGGGCCTGCGCGACGCCGTTATCCGGGCGGCGCGCAACAAGCCCCTGCTGGGCGTATGCGTGGGCGAGCAGATGCTGTTCACCCAAAGCGAGGAAGGCCCGGTATCCTGCCTGGACGTCTTTCCCGGCCGGGTAAAACGCTTCGCCGGCCCGCAATACGCCAGCCGCGCGCATCCTGCCCGGGACCAGGAATTGCTGAAAGTTCCCCATATGGGCTGGAACCGCGTGCAGCAGTTGCGCGACCACCCCCTGTGGGCGGGCATCCCCGACAACAGCCATTTCTATTTCGTTCATAGCTATTACGTGGAGCCCGATGATCCCGACCTGACCGTAGGGGTTAGTCACTACGGCGTGAGCTTTACCTGCGCGGTCGCAGCGGCTAACATTTTTGCCGTGCAGTTCCATCCGGAAAAAAGCGCCGATCACGGTCTGCGCCTGTACCGCAATTTTGTCGACTGGAACCCGTAAACTGTCCACAACGCAGCAGGCAAGCGCAATATCAGGTACTGTCGGCAATACCACATCCATTTGTTCCCATTCATTGTTTTTATCGGCTATCGATCATGCTACTCATCCCCGCCATCGACCTACAAGACGGGCGTTGTGTGCGCCTTCGCCAAGGTGACCTGGACGACGCAACCATTTTCTCTGATGACCCTTCCGCTATCGCCACGCAATGGATAGACCAGGGAGCACGGCGCCTGCATCTGGTCGACCTGAACGGCGCCGTGGCCGGCAAGCCCAAGAATGAAGCCGCCATCAAGGCCATCATCGCGGCCGTGGGCGGCGATATACCGGTGCAGATCGGCGGCGGCATCCGCGACCTCGACACCATCGAACGCTACCTGGACTCGGGTATTTCCTATGTCATCATCGGCACCGCGGCGGTCAAGGATCCCGGCTTCCTGCACGACGCCTGCAGCGCCTTCCCCGGCAACATCATCGTCGGCCTCGATGCGCGCGACGGCAAGGTGGCCACCGACGGCTGGAGCAAACTGACCCGCCACGACGTGCTGGACCTCGCGCGCAAATTCGAGGACTACGGCTGCGAAGCGATCATCTACACCGACATCGGCCGCGACGGCATGCTGTCGGGCGTCAATATCGAAGCCACCGTCAAGCTGGCGCAGCATGTGCGCATTCCCATCATCGCCTCGGGCGGCGTCACCGACCTGCGCGACATCCAGGCCCTCTGCGCCGTCGAAGAAGAGGGCATAGAAGGCGCCATCCTGGGCCGCAGCCTGTACGAAGGCACCCTGGACTTCGCCGCCGCCCAGGAAATGGCCGACGAGCTCGGAACGACATGACTCCATCCGCCGCGGCACTGGCCGACACGGCGCTTACGCGCCGCATCATTCCCTGCCTTGACGTCACCGCGGGGCGCGTGGTCAAGGGCGTCAATTTCGTCGATCTGGTCGACGCCGGCGACCCGGTCGAGATCGCCCAGCGCTACAACGAGCAAGGCGCCGACGAACTGACCTTCCTCGACATCACCGCCACCAGCGATGCGCGCGACCTGATCCTGCCCATCATCGAAGCGGTCGCCAGCCAAGTGTTCATTCCCCTGACGGTGGGCGGCGGCGTGCGGCAGGTGGCCGACATCCAGCGCCTGCTCAATGCCGGCGCCGACAAGGTATCGATCAACAGCGCGGCCGTGGCCGACCCTGAACTCGTGCGCGCCGCCGCCGACTACCACGGCTCGCAGTGCATAGTCGTGGCCATCGACGCGCGCCGCGTGTCCGGCCCTGGCGAACCGGCGAAATGGGCGCTTTTCACCCACGGCGGGCGCAAGGCCACCGGCATCGATGTGCTGGAATGGGCGCGAAAAATGGCCGAGTACGGCGCGGGCGAATTGCTGCTGACCAGCATGGACCGCGATGGCACCAAGTCGGGCTTCGACCTGGAGCTCACCCGCGCAGTGTCCGACGCGGTGCCGGTGCCGGTCATCGCCTCGGGCGGGGTGGGCAATCTGCAGCATCTGGCCGACGGCGTCACCGTGGGGCGCGCCAGCGCCGTGCTGGCCGCCAGCATTTTCCACTATGGCGAATACACTGTGCAGCAAGCCAAGGAATACATGGCCGCGCAGGGTATCAAGGTACGATAGTCCCATGACACAAGATCCCATATGGCTAGACGCCATTACCTTCGACGGCAATGGCCTGATCCCGGCCATCGCGCAAGACGCCGACACCGGGACCATACTGATGGTCGCCTGGATGAATGCCGAATCGCTCGCCGAAACCTTCGCCACCGGGCGCGCGGTATATTGGTCGCGTTCGCGCCTCCGGCTGTGGCGCAAGGGCGAGGAATCCGGCCATGTGCAGACCGTGCATGAGCTGCGCCTGGACTGCGATGGCGATGTGCTTTTGCTCAAGGTCAAGCAGGAAGGCGGCATTGCCTGCCATACTGGGCGCGAAAGCTGCTTTTTCCGCCGCCTGGATGGCGACGCCGGCAATGCGGTCTGGACAATTACCGACCCGGTCCTGAAGGACCCCGAACTGATTTACAAATGACTCAACCAGACTGCAATACCATCCTGGCCCGCCTGGCCGATACCCTGGAGTCGCGCCTGCCCCGCAATGGCGGCGACCCTGCCAGCTCATACACCGCCAAGCTGCTGGCCCGCGGCCCCGACGCCTTCCTCAAGAAGATAGGCGAGGAAGCGACCGAGCTGGTCATGGCCGCCAAGGACAATACCCCCGAGCGCATTGTCAGCGAAACCGCGGATCTATGGTTCCATTGCATGGTCGCCCTGGCCCACTACGGCTTGCGCCCTGAACAGGTGCTGGCCGAACTGGCGCGGCGCGAAGGCACATCGGGGCTGGCCGAAAAAGCCAGCCGGCCCGAACAGTAATCAACTTGCGCGAGAACCTCAATGAGCGAGAACTGTCTATTTTGTAAAATTGCCAATGGCGTGATTCCATCGAAAAAAGCCTACGAGGACGAAGAATTCTTTGCTTTTCACGACATAAATCCCGCGGCTCCCGTACACTTGCTACTTATACCGAAACGCCATATTGTTTCTTTACAGGACATCCAGCAAGACGACGCGCCATGGCTGGGTAGAATGATGGCGCTGGCGCCGCGGCTGGCCGAGGAAAACGGCTGCCGGCCGGGGCCGCAAGGCGGTTTCAGGGTGGTCGCCAACAACGGAACGGATGGCGGGCAAGAAATCGCCCACCTGCATTTTCATATTATCGGGGGCCCGCGCCCCTGGGACAAACGCGCGGCTCCAGCCGCTTAACGGAGATCGTATTATGGGTAGCTTCAGCATCTGGCACTGGCTTATCGTTCTAGTCATCGTGGCCCTTATTTTCGGCACCAAGAAAATCCGCAATATGGGCGAAGACCTCGGCGGCGCCGTCAAGGGCTTCAAGAAAGGCATGAACGACGCCAAGGAAGACAAAACCCCTGACGCCGTCACGCAGCAGCGCGTGCAAAGCGACGAAACCATAGACGTGCAAGCCAAAGAAAAAACTGACGTATAAACATGTTTGACGTCAGCTTTAGCGAATTGCTGCTGATCGGCGTGATTGCGCTGATCGTGATCGGGCCCGAGCGGCTGCCCAAGGTAGCCCGCACGCTCGGGCATTTGATCGGCCGCGCCCAGCGCTACGTCAGCGATGTCAAGACCGATATCCAGCGCGAGATGGACCTGGACGAGCTCACCGACCTCAAAGGCCAGATGGAAGACGCCGCCAAGTCGGTCAAGTCGTCCATGCAGGATGCCAGCGCCAGCTTGCGCAAGCCGCTGGACGAAGCCCAGCAGGCGCTCAAGGACGCGTCCGCATCGGTGGACACGCTGGTGAAAGACACCAAGGCGCAGGCCAGCCTCGATGTCAGGCCGGCGGAGCCCGGGCAGCCGGCGGAGCCCCCCCCCGCGGCGCCCGGCGGCGCGGCCGAATCCGCCGAGCCGCCGGCCGACACCGTCGATACCTCCACTCTGCCGCTGCCGGGGTTCGCCCAGCGCGAACCCGTGCCGGTTGAAAAATCCGACACGGAGACGCCCACATGACGCAAGACGCCTCCTCGCAAGATACCTTCATCTCGCACCTGGTCGAGCTGCGCACCCGCCTGCTGCGCGCCGTAATGGCGGTGCTGGTGGTCTTCGTGGTGCTGTTCATCTATCCCGGCCCTTCGGTCATCTACGATATGCTGGCGCAGCCCATGCTGGCCTCGCTGCCCGAAGGCACGCGCATGATCGCCACCGGCGTCATCACGCCCTTCATGGTGCCTATCAAGGTCACCATGATGGCGGCGTTCGTGCTGGCGCTGCCCGTCGTCCTGTACCAGGCCTGGGCTTTCGTGGCGCCGGGGCTGTACAAGCACGAACAGCGGCTGGCCCTGCCCCTGATCGCCTCCAGCACCCTGCTTTTCCTGCTCGGCATGGCGTTCTGCTATTTCGTGGTGTTCCGCACGGTTTTCCACTTCATCGCCAATTTCGCGCCGCAATCGATCACGCCCGCCCCTGACATCGAAGCCTATCTCAGCTTCGTCATGACGATGTTCGTGGCCTTCGGCGTCACCTTCGAAGTGCCTATCGCCGTCATCCTGCTGGTAAAAAGCGGCCTGGTCACGGTTCAAAAGCTCAGGTCGGTGCGCGGCTATGTCATCGTAGGCGCTTTCATCATCGCCGCTGTCGTGACGCCGCCCGATGTGCTCAGCCAGTTCATGCTGGCCCTGCCCCTGTGCCTGCTGTTCGAAGTGGGGGTGCTGGTGGCCAGCGCCCTCAAGAAGCGCGAATTGCAGCCGGATGAAGCCGACGGGGCCGACGAAGTGGCTACCCGCAACGATTGAGGGCGGCGCGGGGCTTGCGCCCGCGCGCCGATCATCGCCGGCGCAAACCGGCGCTCAAGGCTTGCGGATGCGGGGGCGCGTGCCCACCTGCACCGTGACGTCCCGCTTCTTGCCATCGCGCATGATCAGCAGGGTCACCTCTTCGCGCGGAGACAGGGGCGCAATCTGGTTCAGGAAGCCGATTGAATCGTAGACAGCCTGGCCATTGAGCTGCAGGACGATATCCCCCACCCTGATGCCCGCGCGCCAGGCAGGGCCGTTCTTGAGAACGCTGGCAATGATCACGCCGTCCTCCTGCTTGAGGCCGAATGCCCTGGCCAGGTCGGGCGTGATGTCCTGGGGCTCTATGCCCAGCCAGCCGCGCGTCACGGTGCCGGTCTTGATGATCTGGTCCAGGATGGTGTGCGCCGCCTGCGCCGGAATGGCAAAGCCTATGCCCAGCGAACCGCCCGTTTCCGAATAAATCGCCGTGTTGATGCCCACCAGGCGGCCGGTGGTGTCGATGAGCGCCCCGCCGGAATTGCCCGGATTGATCGCGGCGTCCGTCTGGATGAAGTTCTCGTAGATATTGATGCCTAAACGATTGCGTCCCAGGGCCGATACAATGCCCATGGTGGTGGTCTGGCCCACGCCGAAGGGGTTGCCTATGGCCAGGACCACGTCGCCTATGCGCACCTGGTGCTCGCCATTGAAGGTAATGGCGGATAAATCGGGCAGCCCGATCTTCAGTACCGCCAGATCGCTTTCGGGGTCCGCGCCGACCAGTTCCGCCGGCGCCTGGCGCCCGTCGCTCAAGGCCACCTCGATGGCGTCGGCCGCTTCGATGACATGGTAATTCGTCAGGATATAGCCGTCGCCGCGCACGATCACGCCGGAACCGAGGTTGGTGGATTCCTTGCGCCGGCTGAAGCCGGGAATATCGCGAAACAGCCGGTTGAGCTCGGGGTCGTTGGGTAGCGGCACCATAGGCACATTGATATGCTTGCTGGTGTAGACGTTTACCACCGACGGCGTGGCCAATGCCACGGCCCTGGCGTACGACACCTCGGCCCTGCCCGGGGTGCCCGGGGACGATGGCGCCAAAGGCGCCGGCGACGGGGCTTGCGGCGACGAATGCAGCCAGTCCGGGCGCAAGGTTGCCACGATGAATAAAATACCCAGGCATACCGTTACGGTTTGGGTGAACAGCAACCACAATCGACGCATAAGGCTTAAAGGAAAAAGGCAATCAATGAATCAGGTTTCCGCACAACAACTGGCCAGCTGGCTCGATGCCACTTTACAGGCCCAGCGCTTCAAGGACTATTGCCCCAACGGGCTGCAGGTGGAAGGCAAAGCTTCGATCAGCCACATTATCGCCGGAGTTACCGCGTCGCAGGCGCTGCTCGAAGCGGCGGTCGAGCAAAACGCCGACGCGGTGCTGGTGCATCACGGCTGGTTCTGGAAGAATGAAGACCCTTGCATACGCGGCCCCAAGCGCAAACGGCTGGCCCTTGCGCTGCGCCACGGGCTTAACGTATTCGCCTACCACCTGCCGCTGGATGCGCACCCCGTACTAGGCAATAACGCGCAGTTGGCGCGGGTGCTGGGCTTCGAGCCCGAACGCGACGGGGACGGCAACCCCATGGTCTGCGGGCCCGACGGACTGGTATGGCTGGGCCGTTGCAATCCCCCCCAAACCCTGGAAGAACTTGGACACAGTATTTGCAATGCTTTACAACGTCGCCCCTTGCTTGTGGGGAATACACAACAAAAAATAGAGCGCATCGCCTGGTGCACGGGCGGCGCCCAAAGCATGATGCAGGCGGCGGTGGCGGCGGGCGCGGATGCCTACCTGACGGGCGAAGCCTCGGAGCCGGCCTATCATCTGGCGCGGGAAACCGGCACCAGCTTCATTGCCGCCGGCCACCACGCAACCGAAAGATATGGCGTGCAGGCGCTGGGGGCGGCCATCGCCCGCGAATTCGGCATACGGGTGGATTTCATCGATGTAGACAACCCGATTTGACTAACGCTTGAGCGCGTCCCTGATTTCACGCAGCAGGACGACTTCTTCGGGCGGCGCTTCCGGCTCGGCTTCCTTCTGCCTGACGACGCGGTTGCGCGCGGAATTGACCGCCTTGACCAGGCAGAACACCACAAAGGCCAGCAGGATGAAGTTGATGAGGATGGTCAGGAAATTGCCCCACGACAGCACGACCGCGCCGGCCTTGCTCAAGGCGTCGTAGGTGCGCGGCCCGGTGTAGTTTTCAGGGGCGCGCAATATCCAGAACTGATTGGTGAAATCGACCTGCCCGCCGACGATGAACGCGACCACAGGCATGATGACATCCTTCACCAGCGAATCGATGATTTTCCCGAACGCGGCGCCGATGATGACACCCACGGCGAGGTCTATCATATTGCCCTTGACGGCGAACTCTTGGAATTCCTGGAGGAAACTTCGTGCTTTGCTCATGTCGTCTTCCTTTGAAAATTTCACCCGGTCGCGGGCTAACGCTATAATACCCGGCTAATAGGACAGTACACAGCTAAAAACAGTGAATGGTATGCCCCGGCGGGGCATGAATAAGGATACTAGAATGAGTCAGATTACGACACAGCTCGATGATTCCGGCGCGGTTGACCCCAACCTTCCTCCGGACCCATCGCGCCGTTTCTGGGTAGCTTCAGCCTGTGCCGTCGGCGGTGTGGCGGGCGTCGCGACGGCAGTCCCTTTTGTGAGTTCCTTTGCGCCTTCCGACAAGGCGCGCGCGGCCGGAGCGCCGGTCGAGGTCGAAGTCGCCAGCATTGGACCGGGCGAGATGCGCACCGTCGAATGGCGCGGCAAGCCCGTCTGGATCATGCACCGCACCAAGGCCCAGCTCGAAGGCCTGGTCAGCAAAAAACACGATGCCGAACTTGCCGATCCCAATTCCGACCGCCCCGGCTACACGCCGGAATACGCCAAGAACGAATATCGCTCGCGCACACCCGAATTGTTCGTCGCCGTCGGAATCTGCACTCACCTTGGCTGTTCGCCGTCCCCGGTATTCGCCACGGGCGCGCAGCCAGGCCTGCCGTCCGACTGGGCAGGCGGCTTCTTTTGCCCGTGCCACGGTTCCACCTTCGATCTATCCGGACGGGTCTACAGCAACAAGCCCGCGCCCGATAACCTCGAAGTCCCGCCCTACACGTTTTCAGCCGACGGTACTCGCATCACCATTGGTGTTGACGAAGACAATAAGGGCTGACCGCCCCCAGGCACCGAACCCGTTACACGCCTCGTAAAGATAGAAAAAGGAGCCGTTTTCATGGCTGGCGAAAAAACCGTCGAAACGACAGGACTCTTGGGCTGGATAGATAGGCGCTTTCCGCTTACCAGCCTGTTCAAAGAGCACATGTCCGAATACTATGCACCAAAGAATTTCAATTTTTGGTACTTCTTTGGCTCGCTGGCGCTATTAGTGCTGGTCCTCCAGATCGTGACCGGCATTTTCCTGGTCATGAATTACAAGCCCGATGCCAAGCTCGCGTTTGATTCGGTCGAATACATCATGCGCGAAGTGCCATGGGGATGGCTGATCCGCTACATGCACTCCACCGGCGCCTCCATGTTCTTCGTGGTGGTGTACCTGCACATGCTGCGCGGCCTGTTCTACGGCTCGTACCGCAAGCCGCGCGAACTGGTCTGGATCTTCGGCGTCGCGATTTTCCTCTGTCTGATGGGCGAAGCCTTCTTCGGCTACCTCCTGCCCTGGGGCCAGATGTCCTATTGGGGCGCGCAGGTCATTGTGAACCTGTTCTCGGCAATTCCATTCATCGGCCCTGAGCTGTCGGTCTGGATACGCGGCGACTACGTGGTTTCCGATGCGACGCTCAACCGCTTCTTCGCTTTCCACGTCATTGCCATCCCCCTGGTGCTCATAGGCCTGGTGGTTGCGCATATCATCGCCCTGCACGAAGTGGGTTCCAACAACCCGGACGGCGTCGAGATCAAGCAGGGCCCCAAGGACCGCAACGGCCACCCCGTGGACGGCATTCCTTTCCACCCCTACTATTCGGTGCACGACATCGTCGGCGTCGCGGGTTTCCTGATTGTATTCGCCGCCATCGTCTTCTTCGGTCCGGAAATGGGCGGCTACTTTCTCGAGTACAACAACTTCATTCCCGCCGATTCCCTGAAGACTCCGCCCCATATCGCCCCGGTCTGGTATTTCACGCCGTTCTACTCCATGCTGCGCGCGACCACCGCCGACTTCACCTGGGTGCTCACCGGTGCCGCCGTCCTCGCCGCCATCGGCACGCTCATCAAGAGCAGCCAGAAAGGCGTCTGGCGCCTTGCCTTGCCTGTCATCCTGCTGGTCGTAGCCATATTGCTGCGCGTCATCGACGCCAAGTTCTGGGGCGTGGTGGCCATGGGCGGCGCTGTCGTGATCCTGTTTTTCCTGCCGTGGCTGGACCACTCTCCAGTCAAGTCGATCCGCTACCGTCCGACCTGGCACAAGTACTTCTATGCCATCTTCATCGTCAACTTCCTGGTGTTGGGCTATTTGGGTACTCAGGCACCCAATGCGACTTTCAACCTGATGAGCCAAATCGGGACCGTGATCTACCTGGGCTTCTTCTTCCTGATGCCCCTCTGGAGCCGGCTGGGTACATTCAAACCCGTACCCGACCGCATCACTTTCCACCCTCATTAAGGCTACCAACACGTTACGGAATGATCATGATTAAAAAGCTGATAGGTACCATTGCTTTATCACTGACCTGCGCGGTGTCGTTCGCCGCGGGCGGTGGTTACAAGCTGGACCGCGCACCCGACCGCATCACCGACATGGCTTCATTGCAGAACGGAGCCAAGCTTTTCGTCAACTACTGCATGGGCTGTCATAGCGCCAATTCGATGCGCTACAACAAGCTCACCGAAATCGGCCTGACCGAGGACCAGATCAAGAAGAATCTGCTCTTCACGGCCGACAAGGTGGGCGAATTGATGCACATCGCCATGACGCCGGAAGACGCCAAGAAATGGTTCGGCGCGGCGCCTCCCGACCTGTCCGTCATTGCGCGCGCCAAGTCGGCCACCATGGGTCCGTCGGGCGTCGATTACGTCTACACTTTCCTGCGCACTTTCTACCGCGATACTTCCAAAGTCACCGGCTGGAACAACCTGGTATTCCCAAGCGTGGGCATGCCCAACGTGCTGTGGCAGCTTCAGGGCCCGCGCACGCTGGAGCATGTCATCGTCCATGAAGCCGAGCACGCCGACGGCAGCAAGTCATGGGAACGCAGTGCCGCCAACTACGACGCCCAGGGCTTTTCGGTCATCAAGACCGAAGAGCTGGCCGACTACGAAGGTTCCCCGGTGGACAAAGCTATACTGACACCGGTGGACGCGACGAATGCCGCCGCGTTCGACAACAATGTCGCCGACATCAGCAACTTCCTGGGCTGGATGGCGGAACCCATGCAGCTGCAGCGCAAACAGCTGGGCGTCTGGGTATTGCTGTTCCTGGCCTTCTTCCTGCTTGTCGCATGGCGCCTGAACGCAGTCTTCTGGAAAGACGTCAAGTAGTAATGCAGTCCGCGCCGGTAGCGCCCCCCAGGCGCAGGGTTTAAGCTACCGGTCAAGAAATAGGCGTAGGTTGATACGCCTATTTCACTTTTTGGAGCCGCAGTTCCTGCGGGCTCTTGTTTTCATTTCTACGATTGGAATCCGCGACATGATGGTGCTCTATTCTGGAACGACTTGCCCGTTCTCCCAACGCTGCCGCTTTGTGTTGTTTGAAAAAGGCATGGATTTTGAAATCCGCGATATCGATCTGTACAACAAGCCCGAAGACATATCCGTCATGAACCCCTATGGCCAGGTTCCCATTCTGGTCGAGCGCGATCTGGTCCTGTACGAATCGAATATCATCAACGAATACATTGACGAACGCTTTCCGCATCCCCAGCTGATGCCGGCCGATCCGGTCATGCGCGCGCGCACGCGCCTGTTCTTGTACAACTTCGAGAAAGAACTGTTCGTGCATGTGTCGGTGCTCGAAAACCGCAGCTCCACCGATACCAAGGCGCAAGACTTCGCGCGCCAGAATATCCGCGACCGGCTTGCGCAACTGGCCCCCATGCTGTTAAAAAACAAGTACATGCTGGGTGAAGAATTCTCGATGCTGGATGTGGCCGTCGCCCCCTTGCTGTGGCGCCTGGACCACTACGGCATTGAACTGCCCAAGAATGCCGCCCCTATCCAGAAATACGCCGAGCGCATTTTCTCGCGCCCGGCCTACATCGAAGCGCTGACGCCATCCGAAAAGGTCATGCGTCGCTAGAAGCCATGCAAGAATCATCGACCAAGCCCTACCTGATTCGCGCCCTGCACGAGTGGTGTACCGACAACGGCTACACCCCTCATATCGTTGTCACGGTTGACGCCAACACCATCGTTCCGCCCGCGCACATCCATGATGGCCAGATCACGCTGAATATCGGCACGCTGGCCACCAACCGCCTGACGCTGGGCAACGACTACATCGAGTTCCAGACTCGCTTTGGCGGCATCACCGAACAGATATTCGTGCCTGTCGCGGCCGTATCGGCCATCTACGCGCGGGAAACCGGCGCCGGCATGGGCTTCGAGGTGGCGGAATCGCAGCCCTACCCTGGCGGCGATTCCGGCGACGGCGCCGGCAGCGGCCCCAAGGCCGTCGTCGATGCCGCGGCGACGCCCGCTGGCGGCAAGCCTGCTCCGGGCGATGGCGCTCCGCCCAAGCCGCCGCGGCTCAAGATCGTCAAGTAGCCCCCGGGCAGGGGCATTTCGTTTACCGGAAGCGCGCCGCCAGCTTCTCGGTTTCGCGCGCGAGGATGGCCACGTCCATGCCCACGGCCGTGAACAGGCTGCCCAGTTCGATATAGCGCCGCGCCAGCACTTCGTCGAAAGTCAGGATGCCGGGCGCCTTGCCGCAGGCGCGGATGCGCCGTATGGCGTCCTCGATCGCGTTTTGCACCTCGGGGTGCTTCATGTCGCCAAGATGCCCCAGGCTGGCCGATAAATCGGCCGGACCGATGAATACGCCGTCGACCCCGTCCACCGAAGCGATCTTTTCCAGGTTGTCCAGGCCTTCCTGGGTCTCGATCTGCACCAGCAGGCAGAGTTCTTCTTCGCAGGTATGCGCGTAATCGCTGTGGCGCCCGAAAGCGCTGGCGCGCATCGTGCCGCCGACGCCGCGCATGCCGCGCGGCGGATAACGCATGCCGGCCACAGCCTGGGCGGCTTCCTCTTCGTTTTGCACGTACGGAATCAAGAGCGTTTGCGCGCCGATATCCAGGTAGCGCTTCTGCTGCACGGGATCATTCCAGCTTGGCCGCACTACGGGCGACACCGCGAACGGGGCCGCGGCCTGCAATTGGCCCAGCACCGAGCCGACGTCGTTGGGCGAATGCTCGGTATCCAGCACCAGCCAATCGAAGCCGGCCCGCGCGACGATTTCGGCGCTGTAGGCATTGGCCAGCGAAACCCATAAACCCAGCTGATGCTGGCCGGACGCAATAGCGCGTTTAAAATGATTGACAGGAATCTGCATGCACACAGCCTTAGAAGAAATTATGCGAAATGGACGGAGATGCTGCCCAGCGGGCCGTAGTCGGCGTGGATGGTGTCGCCCTTGCCGACGGGCACCGTGCGCGTAAACGACCCCGCAAGCAGAATGTGACCTGCTTCCAGCCCCGTGTCAAATGCGGCAAGCTTGTTGGCCAGCCAGACTATGCCCATGGCGGGGTGCCCCAGCACGGCGGCCGATACGCCGGATTCCTCGATCACGCCGTTCTTGTATAGCAGGGCGCCGACCCAGCGCAGATCGATGTCCAGCGGGTGCACGACGCGGCCGCCAAGAATGACGCCGGCGGACGCCGCGTTATCGGCGATGTTGTCGACGATGCGGCGCGGGTATTTGCTGCGGCCGTCTATCAGCTCGAGCGCGGGCTGCACATACTCGGTGGCGCTCAGGACATCGAACAGCGTCACCCCCGGCCCTTTCAGCGGCTTGCCCAGCACAAAGGCCAGCTCGACTTCGACGCGCGGCGCGATGTAGCGGCCGGCCGCCAGCGTATCGCCGTCGTTGTGGAACATGTCGTCCAGCAGATGGCCGTAGTCGGGCTCGTCGATGCCGACCGTCGCCTGCATGGCTTTGGAGGTAAGCCCGATCTTGTGCCCGCGCAGTTTCGCGCCGGCGGCCATCTTGATCCCGATGATTTCCTTCTGTATGGCGTAGGAATCGGCAATCTCGATGGCGGGAAAGGTCAGGTCCAGCTGCGTGACCGGCGCCACGTCGCGCTCGGCCTGCAAAAGCAGCCGGGCTGCTTCTTTGCGCTCTTCAGTATTCAGCATAGGTTTCTACTCGTTTGCGACTTTATTGCACAGGATGCCGATGCCCGGCACTTCGACCTCGACCACATCGCCCGCCTTCAGGAAGCGCGGAGGATCGAAGCGCACGCCGGCGCCGATGGGGGTTCCGGTGGATATCACATCGCCCGGCTGCAGCGTCGTCCATGTGGAAATATAGTGGATCAGATAGCGGAAGGAAAAGATCAGATTGGCCGTCGTATCGCGCTGGCGCTCCTGGCCATTGACGCGCGTGATGATTTCCAGCCGGTCATAGCCGTCGAATTCATCGGCGGTGGCCATCCATGGACCCATGGAACCGCTTGCGTCGAAATTCTTGCCTTGCGTGACGTTGAACTTGCCATGCCTGACCCAATCCCTCACGGTCCCCTCGTTCAGGCAGGTCAGGCCGGCGATATGGCTCTCGGCATCGTCCTGCGCAATGCGCCGGCCGCGCTTGCCTATGACGATGGCGATTTCGCCTTCGTAGTCCAGCTGTTCCGATTCGCGCGGGCGCAGCAATGGGCTGCCATGGCCCACGAAAGAACCGGGGAAACGCGGAAACACGCTGGGAAACCTGGGCGCGGCCGATCCGTCCTTGTATTCTTCATTGCGATGGCCGTAGTTCACGCCCACGCAGATGATTTTTTCCGGGAAGGGAACGGGCGGCAGGAGCTTGACCTCGTCCAGGGAAAAATCGGGACCGGCCCCAAGGACCGATGCTCCGATGCCCTCCAGCGCGCCCTGGGCCAGCGCATCGCGCAGGCTGTGGATGCCGGCGCCCAGCCTGCCGGTCAGGTCGACGATGCCGGTCCCTTGCGCGACGCCGAAGCGCGCCTGCCCACCCACCTCGAAGGAAACGATTTTCATGGCTGGAATCCAAAGAAGGCGGCCGGGTTGTCGACGAGGATTTTTTTTATCATTTCCGCGCTGCCGGCGTAGCGATACAGCTGCTCGACCAGGTCGCCCTCGTTGGGCGGCTGCTTGACGGAAACCGGATGCGGCCAGTCGCTGCCCCACACGATGCGGTCGGGCGCCGCCTCGATGCAGGCGTGGGCGACAGGCAGCACGTCATCCCAGGGAAATCCGTCATGCGAGACCTTTTCCGTCAGCGACAGCATGACCCAGAAGTTGCCGCGCTTGAGCAGTTCCAGCAAGGCGCGCAGGCTGGCGCTCGCCGCCCCCTCTCGCGGATCCGGCCGGCCCATATGGTCTATCATCACTGGAATGTCCAGCTTCTCGAACAAAGCCAGCTGGTCCACGATGCCCTTCGCCTCGGGCTGGAACTTGGCGTACCAGCCCAGTTCCTTGATGCGGGCGATGGAGCGCGCGAAATCGCTTTGCGACATGCTGATGCCCAGGCCCTGGCGGTTGAAACGGGCGCCGCGTATGCCCGCCGCGTCCAGCCTGGCGATATAGGCGTCGTCGCACTCGAGCAGCGCCAGCGCATTGGCGCAGCCGCGATAGTTGGGGCCGGCCGCCGCCAGGCCGTCGAGCACGACCTGGTGGTCGGCGCCATAGGTCGTCGCCTGCACGATCACACCGCGCTCTATGCCCAGCGTCCTGTGCAGCCGCAGCGCGGTTTCAATGGTGGCCGCGGGCATTTCATACGCCGCCCCGGGGCGCACCGGATACCGCTCGCGCGGCCCGAATACATGAAACTGGCTGTCGCAGCTCGATGCCGGCGGCAGCGGCCTGGGCGGCCTGGGATGGGAATCAAAAGGCAAATAGTCTGGCATGGGGTCTCTTAGTCAATCACCGCGACGAAGTCGCATTCAATCAGCTTGCCGCCGTCCAGGCTGGCCTGCATCGTATGGCGGGCGGGGCGGGACTGGGCGTCGGGGAACATCTTCAGCCACACGCCGTTGAGGGCGGCCCGCTGCGAGCGGTCATTCATCCATACCGTCATCTTGATGATCTGGCCGGTCGTGCCGCCCGCCTGCTCGACGATGCGCTTCACATGGCCGAACATAAGCTCGCACTGTGCCTGCAGCGTATCGCCATAGGCTCCCGTCGCCGGGTCCGTGCCCTGGATGCTTCCCGAATAAAGCATGCTGCCGATGCGGCATCCGGCGGGAATAGGGTTCTTGTGGCTGAAGCCATCGGTATAAATGCTGGTTCGTTTCATGGCGTATGCTCTGTCGCTCGCTGGGGAATCATTGGGCCGTGATGCCTGCTTTCTTGATGATGGGAGTCCAGCGCTGGTCTTCGCGGCTGATGTATTGGGTAAACGCGGCCGGCGCCATGCCGCGCGCTTCGGCGCCCAGGGTTTCGAACTTCTTGATGACGCCGGGCTGGCTCAGGATGCCTTGCAGCGCGGCGCTCAGGCGGTCGATGACGTCCTGGGGCGTGCCTTTGGGCGCCAGCAGGCCGGTGAAGGTGTAAGCCACCATATCCTTGACGCCCGCCTCCTGGAAGGTCGGCACGTCGGGCAGGGAAGGAACCCGCTTTTCAGAGGTGACCGCAAGCGCGCGCAGCTTGCCTTGCTGGATGAATGGCAGGGCGACCGATACCTGGTCGAAGTTGAAATCCACCTGGCCGCCCAGCAGATCGGTCGTGGCTGGCGCATTGCCCTTGTAATGGATGGTCGTCCAGCGCGCGCCGGCAAGTTCCTGCAGCAGTTCGCTCATCAGATGGTTGGAGGTGCCGGCACCCGGCGACGCCATATTCAGATCCCCGGGGGATTTCTTGGCCAGCGCGATCAGATCCTGGAGGGTCTTGGCGGGCAGCTTGGGGTTGACCTGCAAAACCATGGGCGTCAGCGACACACTGCTGATGGGTTCGAAATCCTTGTTCCATTCATAGGCCTGGCGCTTGAAAATAAGCGGGCTGAAAAGCAGGGGTCCGTTGGCGGCCATGAAAAGGACGTTGCCGTCCGGCTTGGAGCGGGCGACAAACTCGCCCGCGATCATGCCGCCGGCCCCGGGTTTGTTTTCCACCACGAAAGGCTGGCCGAAGGCCTTTTCCAGGCCCGGGGCAATGATGCGCGCGGCCACATCCACATTGCCGCCGGGCGGGTAAGGGACGACGATGCGCACCGGCTGGCTCGGCCAGCCTTGAGCCTGGACTGTTGCGGCGCATAGCAGGGCGGCCGCCGCGGCCAATATTTTTTTGCCGCCGGGCCGCCCCAAGGCAAAAAGCGCCCCCGCGGGGGCAGCAAGCCGAAGGCGCAGCGTGGGGGCTTTTTTGATTTTCATTTGTCTACTCCGAAAGTTCATCAAGATGAACAGCACGATATCAACGCGCACTCCATGGGACAAGGAAAAATCAATAAAAAAGTCCAATAAACGGACTTATTTTGCGAATAGCAATTCGCCGCCGCAAGGTATTAATTGGAAATTAGTGCCCTGCACGTAGAATTACGGATAAAATTACGTCAATATGTGGACGTACAATCCCGCCACGGCAGCCTCACCCAAGACCCGTGGACACACCCCAGAACAGGACACCCCGATGCATCTGAACGCCGCCGACCTGAACCCCGAAGAAACCTACAAGCTCATGACGGGCGTGGTCGTGCCCCGGCCCATCGCCTGGATCAGCAGCGTATCCGGCGCCGGCACGGTGAACCTGGCGCCCTTCAGCTGCTATACCATCGTGTCCAACAAGCCGCCGATGGTCGGGGTGAATATCGGCCGCAAGGCGGGCGTGCGCAAGGACACGGCCGTCAACATCAAGAACAACGGGGAATTCGTGGTCAATATCGGCGACGAAGACCTGCTGGAATCCGTGCACTTGAGCGCCGTCGAGCATCCCGCCGACGTCAGCGAAGCCGAGCTTCTGGGCCTGGACGTGCTGCCCGGCCGCAGCGTGGCGGTGCCGCGCATCGGCGCCGCCCCCATCAGCCTGGAATGCCGGCTGCATTCCATCACGCCCTTTGGCGAGACCGGCGCCGAGTTCTTCGTCGGCGAGATCATGGTTTTCCATATCCGCGAGGGCCTGCTGCACAACGGCAAGATAGACACCGCGCAGCTGCGCCCCATCTGCCGGCTGGGCGGGCCCAATTACGCGACGCTGGGCGACATCGTAACCATGGCTACCCTGGCCCAGACAGCCAAAACCATCATCGGAGGCGCGCCCGAAGCCGCATGACGAAAAACCCTGAAAGCATCGAAGCCCTGCCGGGCAGCCAGACTGTCAGGCGTGCCATGGATATACTGCGGCTGGTGGCCTGCGGCCAGGAGGCTGGCGTGAGGCTGGCCGATATCGTGCACATGTCGGGGCTCAACCGCCCCACCGTGCACCGGCTGCTCAAAACCCTGATCGATGAAAAGGCGATAGAGCAGGACCCCCACAGCCGCCGCTACCTGATCGGACCCGAAATGGCCCTGCTGGGCATCGCGCGGACACGGCGCTTCCCCATCATGTCGTCGGCGGCCAGCTATCTTGCGCAGCTGGCCCAGCGTGTGGGCGACACGGTTTTTCTCAGCATACGCCACGGCCACGATTCGATCTGCATCGGCCGCCAGACCGGCCACCACCCCATACAGGTGCTGTCCATCGACGTAGGCGCCCGGCGTCCTTTAGGCGTTGGCGTGTCGGGCGTGGCCCTGTTGTCGCAGCTCGCGCCACAGGAAGTCGAGGCCGTGATCGACGCCAACGCCAGGCGCCTGGAGCTGCATCAGCTGAGCCGCGACGATCTGTTCGAACGCGTCAGCGCCGCGCGCCACTGCGGCTATGCCTATGTTCCTTCCGGCGTCAGGCCCGGCACCAGCGCGGTCGCCGTCCCCGTCACGGCGGCCGACGGCGCACCCTTGGCCGCCGTGACCATTACGGCGATGGCGGAACGCCTGAGCCTCGAACGCCTGCCGCATGTGCTGGCCCTGATGCGCGAACAGGCTGTCCTGATCGGCCGCCACCACGAAGCCGTCTCGGCCGCGACGCCCCAGGCCTGAAGGGCGAAAAGCCATGGCGCAGGCCGGCCCCGGCCGCGTAACAATACATAATGGCAAAAACCTTGTAGAATGACGCCTTCGCCGGTTTAGCTCAGTTGGTAGAGCAGCGCACTTGTAATGCGAAGGTCGAGGGTTCAACTCCTTTAACCGGCACCAGGATTCATGCGGGTTTCCGCAGGGAAGGGTCACCAGAAATGGTGGCTCTTTTGTTTTTCGATCTATTGTCGGCGCAAGGGCTCTGCAGGCCGCGTGCTGCCCCGGGCGATGATCTCGAAGCCGACATCTTGCGCGGGGGTTGCTGGCGCCCCGCGCATGCGCGTGATCAAGGCCTCCGCCCCAAGGCGGCCAATGCATGCTCCATCGATCCGGACTGTCGAAAGCGCTGGAATCGAATTGACAGCCAGCGCCTGATCGCCAAACCCGAATACTCCAAACTGCGGCACGTTGAGCCCGAGCTCATGCGCATAGGCCAGAACGCCCTGCGCCAATGCATCCGAACTGCAGAATACCGCATCGGCGTCAGGCGCCTTGACAAGCAGCGCGCCCAGGGCTTCCCGCCCTCGGCCCGCCTGGGGGCTGCTCTCGGGGAAGACGATCTGGACGGGCTCCGGTGCATTTGCCTCCGCCGCGGCGCGCGCAAAGCCTTGAGCGCGTCGATGCGCGCGGCTGTCCTCAGACCGCAGGATTGCAGGTCTCTGATAGCCGCAAGCCGCAAGGTAACGGAATACTGCCCTGCCAGCGTCCTCTTGCGAAAAACCGATGGCTACATCCATGGGATGAGGCGAATAGTCCCACAACTCTACAACGGGGATGTTGGCGTTGAGCAGCAGCCGCCGAGTGCGTGTCGTATGTTCCGTACCGGTCAACACAACACCGTCCGGCCTGCGGCTCAGCATGGCGGTCAGCCACGTTTCTTCATGCTCTGGCTCATAGTTCGAAATCCCAAGCGTCGTTTCATAGCTGTCTGCCGCTAATCTCGATATGAGTGCATTGAGCATGTCCGAGAACAGCGAATGCGCCACGGACGGCACGATGGCAGCGACCAGCCGGGTCTGCCTGGATGTCAGGCCACCTGCCAGCGAGTTCGGTACATAGCCTGATTGCTCCACCGCCTGCTTCACGCGCATGCGTGTGGCTTCTGCAACCAGCTCTGGCCTGTGAATGGCACGCGAAGCCGTAATGGGTGAAACGCCTGCCAGGCGGGCCACGTCCTTCAGTGTGGGAAGCGTGCTACGAATTTGCATGATTCGACATGATTGCGTTGTCATCCATGATTGCTTTGATATGATACAAATGACGTGTATCAAGTATAACACCATGATTATCAGTCAAATATCAAATACGAATCCAGCAATGCCTATGATATGATTGCGCAACCATTTTATGGAGACAAACATGTATAAAACCATACTAAACAGGCGTACCGTTTTAACCTTTCTGCTCGCTGGGGCATTAGCTTCGCTGTCGGCGTTCGCTCACGCAAGCTACCCCACAAAGCCGGTGACTTTGGTGATTCCCTTCCCTCCTGGCGGGCAAACAGATGTATTGGGCCGATTGATTGGAGACCAGCTCTCCCGACGCCTGGGGCAGCCGGTCGTTGTGGAAAATAAGCCGGGAGTGAATGGCTCTCTGGCCTCCGCCATGGTTGCCCGCGCCAAACCAGATGGTTATACCTTGGTAATCGGCGGTCCAGGCACGCATGCGATCAACCAGCTCGTCAACCCCAACGTCAAATACGATACCCGCACAGACTTCACCCACATTGCCATGCTTAGCCGTGTACCGGTGATTATGCTGGCCTCGCCTACATCGAAAGCCACTTCTGTGGAAGACGTCGTTCGCATTGCCAAAACCGATCCAGGCTCGCTGAATGTCGCGTTGACCGGCATAGGATCTTCGGGGCATATGACAACAGAGCTGTTCAAACAGTCTGCTGGCGGCATTTCCTTGAGCAACATACCGTACAAGGGCGATGTGCCGGCAATGACTGACCTGATGGGAGGCCAGGTAGATCTGCTGTTTGTTCCCTCGACCTCTGCCATACCTTACGTGCGGGATGGCAAGCTGAAGGCGCTGGCTGTTGCCGGCGCAAAACGCCTGGCGTCCCTGCCAGACGTGCCGACCATGGCGGAAGCCGGTCAGCCGCGCGTAGTTACCTACTCGTGGACCAGCCTGGCCGGTCCTGCTGGTTTGCCGGCGGATATCGTGAGCAAACTGAATGAAGCGGCTCAGGCCATTCTTGCCCAGCCAGAAGTAATAGAACGGCTGGCGGCCATGAGCAATGAAGTGACGCCAGGCACGCCTGAAGAGGCTGCCAGTTTCATTGCGAGCGAAGTCGAACGCTGGACCGAAGTCGTGAAAGTGGGCAATATCAAAGTCAATTAATCATGCTTCCGATCAACCATTTCAAACGCGCCCTGCGCGATGGCCAGGCCCAGATCGGCATCTGGTCCACAATTCCTTCGCCTTATGTATCGGAGTTGATCGGGGGCGCCGGTTATGACTGGGTCTTGCTCGATACCGAGCATACGCCCACCGACGTTCCACTGATGCTGGGTCAACTGCGGGCGGTGGCTGCCGCGGTGGCTGCGCCCGGCATGTTGCCAACGCATCCCGTGGTGCGCCCCGCATGGAACGACACAGTGCTGATCAAGCGCTATCTCGACATCGGTGCGCAGACATTGCTGCTGCCCTTTGTCCAGAACGCCGACGAGGCGCGCAGCGCAGTCCGCGCCATGCGTTATGCGCCTCACGGCATCCGCGGCATGGGCGGCTCCACGCGCGCCGCCAATTTCGGTCGTACCGCCGATTATGTGGCCCGCGCGGCAGAAGAACTATGCCTGCTGGTTCAGGTAGAAACCGCTGAAGCGCTGGAACAGATAGAGGCCATTGCCGCGGTGGACGGGGTCGACGGCATTTTCATAGGGCCTGCCGATTTGTCGGCCAGCCTCGGCTATCCTGGCCAGGCATCCCACTCCATCGTAAAGCAAGCCATTGACGATGCAATCAGGCGCATACGTGCCTGCGGCAAGGCGGCGGGCATTCTGATGGTGGACGAGCCCCGCGCACGGGAATGCCTTGCTGCCGGCGCGCAGTTTGTGGCTATAGCACTGGACACCGTCTTATTGCGCAACAGTCTCGATGGCGCGGCACGGCGCTTTGGCAGGGAAGCGTCGCCAGAGGCGCCGGCAATCTTAAGCGCCTACTGAGGAGGACGGCATGACTTTCGACTCTAAGGCATGGCTGGCTGAAGCCGGCGCATTGATCGGTGATGCCCACGTTCTGGCCGAGGAACACGGCGATGACCTGACCTCCTACACGCAAGACTGGGGCGGAAAGTTCCAGGGGCGGGCCCTGGCCGTCGTGCGCCCGGGCAACACCACCGAGGTCCAGGCCATTGTGAAGCTGGCCGCGCGCACCAAGGTAGCGCTGGTGCCACAAGGCGGCAATACAGGACTCTGCGGCGGCTCCACCCCGGACGACGGCAGCCGGCAGGTCGTGCTTCAATTGGGCAGGCTGAACCGGGTCCGGGAGATCGACACCGAGAACAACACCGCCACCGTGGAAGCCGGATGCATTTTGCAGGCAGTCCAGGAACAGGCGGCATCGGTGGATCGCTTGTTCCCCTTGTCGCTTGGGGCCGAAGGCTCTTGCCAGATCGGCGGCAATATCGCCACCAATGCCGGCGGCGTGCAGGTCTTGCGCTATGGCAATACCCGTGATCTGGTGCTTGGCCTGGAGGTGGTGCTGCCCAACGGCGAGCTACTGGACGTGCTGCGCGGCTTGCGCAAGGACAACACCGGCTACGACTTGAAGCAATTGTTCATCGGCTCGGAAGGCACACTGGGCATCATTACCGCAGCCACGGTCAAACTGTACCCGGCCCCCCGCTCCAAAGTGGTCGCGTTTGCAGGCATGAAATCCATTGCCCAGGCTGTATGCCTGCTGGCAGCCATGCGTCACCAACTCGGCGAACGATTCACCGCGTTCGAGCTGCTCTCCGCCCCTGCCGTAGACCTTGTACATTGCTACTTCCCGGACACGCCAGCCCTGCTTGAGGCAAACTGGCCTTGGTATGTGCTGATGGAAGCCGCGGACGGCGGCAGCGACGAAGCCTTGCGGGAGGCGATGCAGGACGCGTTGATGTCCTGCCTGGAAAACGGCGCCCTGGAAGATGTGCTATTGGCGAGCAACCTGGCGCAAGGCAATGCGCTGTGGATGCTGCGCGAAAACATCACTCACGCCCAAAAGATGGATGGCGGGAACATCAAGCACGATATTTCGCTTCCGATTTCCGCCATTCCGGCATTCGTCGACAATGCGCTTCTCATGCTGGATAATGCCTTCCCTGGAGCGCGGCCAATTGTCTATGGCCACCTGGGCGATGGCAATCTGCATTTCAATATTGCCGCAGCGGCCGACGTGGATCCAGGACACTGGCAATTGCGCACTGGTGAAGTCAATAAAGCCATCTACGATATTGTCAGCGCCCGACGCGGCAGCATCAGCGCCGAGCACGGCATTGGTCAGCTCAAGCGGCATGAACTGGCTCATTACAAGACGGCGATGGAACTGGATATCATGCACCGCATCAAGGCCGCGCTTGATCCTCAAGGCTTGATGAACCCAGGGAAGGTTCTTCAATGAAAGAGAAAGAGCATCTCAAGCCTGCGTCCGCAGCAATTGGCCGGCAATGATGAGCTTCTGGATTTCGCTGGTTCCTTCGTAGATCCGCAAGGCGCGGATCTCGCGGTATAGCCTTTCGGCGGGATTGCCCGCCACCACGCCCAGGCCGCCGAACAACTGCACCGCCTTGTCGATGACCCGCTGCGCTTCTTCGGTGGCGAACAGCTTGGCCATCGCGGCTTCCCGCGAGCTGCGCCCGCCGATGACATCTTTCACCCAGGCCGCGCGATACACCAGCAGCGCCGCCGCGTCGATGGCCGTTGCCATGTCCGCAAGCTTGTCCTGCGTCATTTGATAGCTGGCCAGGCTGGCGCCGGAGATCTGCCGCGCGCTGACCCGCAGGAGGGCGTGGTCGAGCGCGCGGCGCGCCATGCCCACCGCCGATGCGCCCACGCTGGAACGGAATACGTCAAGCACGCTCATGGCTATCTTGAAGCCCTCGCCCTCCTGCCCGATCAGCGCATGCTCCGGCACACGGCAGTCTTCGAAGCGCAAGGCGCCCAGCGGATGCGGCGCGATCACGTCGATGCGATCGGCAACGCAAAACCCGGGCGCATCCGCCTCGACGACAAAGCATGACAAGCCTTGCGAGCCCGCCGCCTCGCGCGTCCTGGCGAACACCACATATTGATGGGCCAGCCCCGCGTTGGAGATCCAGGTTTTCTCGCCATCGATCACCCAGCCGCCCGCAACCCTGCGCGCCGAAGTCGTCATTTCGGCCGGATTGGAGCCCGCCCCCTCTTCCGACAAGGCGAAGGCGGCGATGCGTTCGCCCGCTATTACCCCGGGCAGCCAGGACTGCCGCTGGCTGCCGCTGCCGAACAGCGTGATCGCCGCGCTTCCCAGGCCCTGCATGGCGAAGGCAAACTCGGCCAGGCCCGACTGGCGCGCCAGGATATCGCGGGCCAGGCAAAGGCTGCGCGAGTCCAGGCGGCCATCCAGGGACGCCCCGTATCCGAGCCAGCCGCCGGCGCCCAAAGCGCTCACCAATTGCGGGCAGAGCGCATAGACATCGTCGCCTGCGTGCTCCCGGCGGATCAAATCCCCGAGCCCGTCCCGGGCAAAACCCTCCAGCGCCTCGAGCTCGCGGTGTTTCTCATCGAAAAATGGCCACTTCAATGTCTGCTTGAACATGTACTGCCCCTTGGTTTTTCCGGCCTGCCCGACCAGGCCGATGACTATGCCACGCCTACCCCCGCGCGCGCTGCCTGGCGCGCGATGGACGCAGCATATCCAGTTCGAACTTCACGAACTTGGTAGGAAATTCGAGCCGCGCATAATGGATGAGCACCCCGTCGGCGCAGGCGAACCGGCGCACTTCCGCAACGCTTTCGCCGACCTGCAATTGCAAGGCGCGGGCCGACTGGAAACCCGCATTGATGATGGTCAGCTTCTGGCGCGATTCGGACACCACCAGGCCTGGAATCCGCGCAATCACCGATGCCGCCGCCGACTTCTTGAACTGCTTCTTGTGCTTGCGGAACAAGTCGCTGGCGATATAGACCTCGCTGTAGCAATACGGCACATCGTCTTTGCTGTGCAGCCGGCACAGATACTGATACGTCGGCGCCGCCGCCCCCCTGCAGCGCATGCCCATGTCGGGCAGGCTGCTTATCACCTGCTCGGACTCGACGATGGCCTGCGTGCCCAGCACATCGCTCAAGGCGACGGCCTCTTCCCAGGTCGTCGGCAGCTCTAGCTCCGTTACGCCGGCCGGGCGCCGCTCGACGAAAGTGCCTTTGCCGCGCCCGCGGCGTATCAGCTTGTCGGACTCGAGCTCTCCCAGCGCGTTGCGCAGGGTCATGCGCGACACCTTGTATGTCTGCATCAGGTCTTGCAAGGTCGGAACCTGGTGCCCGACGGGCCAGGCGCCGCTGTCGATGCTGCGGCGGAATTCCGCCGCCAGCTGCAAGTACAGGGGCTGGCGGCTTCTTGCCAATATGGAGGAACTTGTTTTTGCGTCGGACATACCGGATGGCCTTTTCAAGAAAGGCGCTCCGGCCCGGGAACGAGCGCGGCTTTGGCCATTTCCTGCAGTTTGGAGCGCTGTATTTTATTGGAGTTTGCGCTTTCGACCACGGGAAACTGATCGACGAACAGGACTTTGCGCGGCACCTTGAACTTGGCCATATGGCGCTGGCAGTGATCGATGACGGCCTCTTGCGCGATATCGCGGCCGGGCTGGCGCCGCACGAAAGCCACCGGCGCCTGGCTGCCGCGGCCGTCGTCGGCGCCAACCACCTGGCACGCCAGCACGCCGTCCAGGGCTTCGATGAACTGTTCGATTTCCACCGGGTTGACCAGGAAGCCGCTCAAGCGCATGTAATCCCCCTGGCGCGCGGAGAATTCGAATGCGCGGTCGCTCAGCGTGGCGCCAAGGTCGCCCGTGCGGAAATAGCCCTCGGGATCGACCGCCCTGGCCGTGGCTTGCGGGTCATCGAGATACATTTTCATCAGGCTGGGCGCGCGGATCTCGATTTCGCCGATTTCGCCGTGCGCCAGAATGCTTCCGGTCTCCGGATCGCGGGCCCGCACCCTGCCTTCGGGCGAAACGAGCCTGCCGCCCGCCTTGCGGCGGATGGCGAGCGGGCTGGCCGGATCCTGCCCGGCCACCAGGGCCTGCAGCTCGCTGGACCCGTACAGGCCGACCAGCGTCAATTGCGCCGCTTGCGCCCTTTCGGGCAGCGTATCCAGCGATGGCGCGAAGCTGGCGAATCCGGCCACGCGCATGGATGGGAAAGCGGGCACGGCGCCGGCGGCCGCCGCCAGCAATCGATCGATCAATTCATTGTTGGCGAAGGTGTGCGTCACCTTGCAGTCATGGATCTGCGCCGCGGTTTCGACCGGATCGAAGACAGGCGCGGACACCAGCGCGGCGCCAGCCGACAATGCCGCCACCGCCGTGGAAAAACCGAAAGCGCCGCACAATGGCGCCCCCAGCAGCACGGCGCTGCTGTCCTGGATGCCGAAGGCGGCGGCAACATCGCAGCCGTGCCGGATCAGGCCGCCCTGGCTATGCACGACGAGCTTGGACACGGCCGTGGTGCCCGAGGTGGTATACACCAGCGCATCGGCCTGGTCATCGGCCGCGGCCTTCGGTGGCTGGCCCGCCGGCCGCGGGGCGCCTTCGAAGGTGAAAGCGGGGACCCCGGCCAGCGTGCCGCCGGCCGCTGCTGTGCCGCCGCACACCAGTATTCCTTCGAGACGCCGCAGGCATTGCGCATCGACGGATTCCAGTATGCCCTGGAAGGCTATGCCCTTGAAATCCGGCCACATCGCCAGCCACCGGCATTTGCCGCGCTGCAGGATATCGCCCACTTCATGGCCGCGAAAGCGCGTGTTCAGGGCAATGACCGTGACGCCCAGCCTGGCGCAAGCCAGGAAGACCACGATCCACGCCGCGCAGTTGGGCAGCCATAGCGCCAGGCGGTCGCCGGCCCTGGCGCCGCGATCATGCAGGCGCAGGGCCAAGCGGCCCGCCTCGGCATCCAGCTCCCGGTACGACACGGCCGACGTCCCATCGTAAAAGGCGATGCGATCGGGCCGGCGGGCCAGGTGTGCGTTGAGCAAAGTATCGAAGTTCATGGTCGGCAAGTCGTTGGGCGCAGGGATTCAGACGGTCGCGATAGGGGTGACGGGAGAGCCCACCGCGCCTGGCAGGCGCAAGGGCGGCGCGGTCAGCAGGAAGCGGTTGCGCTGGTGTTGCGCCAGCCACTCGGCGAGATCGCGCAGATACCAGAGCTCGGCCAGCGGAAGGCCCAGCTTGAACAGGCAGTGATGATGCAGGGGAAGCAATGATTTCCTGCCTTCCCGTTCACGGGCCGGATAGGCCTCCACCGCGTAGTTGTCGGCGCAGATGGCCGCAATCTTGCTGTCGGTGATCCAGGCCAGCAATTTCTCGTCGGCGCCGTCCAGCACCGCGCAGCTATGATGCAATACGTCGGCGTCGGGATTCCCCGCCATTTCCATCACGACTTCGGCGAACCCGGTGCGCAGCACCAGCATGTCGCCCGGTTCCACGACGACCTTGTCGGCTTCCATGACAGCCATGAGCTCGGCATGGCCGACCAGCTTTCTGTCGCGGCCGTAGCGCCTTGCCAGGTCGACCAGCACCCCGCGCCCCTGCATGCCCTTGACAGCGAAGTTTTCTATGCCCAGCTTCCTGGCGCCCGTGCCGTGCGAGCCGCAATCGTGGCCGTCTTCGGCGTGGTCGGGCCCTAGCACATCTTCGCCCGCCCGGTAGCCGTTGTAGTAAAGCTTGGCCGCGACGCCGTCGCCCAGCGGATCGAAGAGCGCGCCGACATGGGCCAGGCTGTCCCATTGCGTGGAATATTGCAGCGATAGCGTAACCTGGTCGTCGCTCAGGACGTCGATGGCGCTTGCATCCAGCGTTTCCATCGCGAAATTCATGTAGGGCACGCCGTCGCGTTCGGTGGCGGCCAGCCGCGGCGGCTTGCGGCGCGGGTTCAAGACCATGCCGCCGGGCAGGTCCAGCGGCAGCGACAGGCAGAACACCTTGCCTTCCCGCACTTCCCGGACGCCTTTGAGCACCTGCTCGCTGCCCAGCAGGTTGACGCGGCCCAATTCGTCATCGGCGCCGAAGTCGCCCCAATTCGACCCTTCCGGGCGCACAGTCCATCGTTGCATGCTTGTCTTCCTTGGCTGGTTGTTCGCGGGTTCAGGCGGCGCCGACAGTCATGCCGCCGCAAACGAAATGTGTTTGTCCGGTAACGAAGCCGGTGCGCCGGTCGAGCAGGTAGGCCACGGCATTGGCGACATCGTCCGGCTCTCCTATGCGCCCCACGGGGATGGCGGCGAGCAGCTTCGCCGTGGTCGCATCGCGGTCCGGGTTCGCGTCCCAGAAGAATTCGGTGGCGATGGGGCCCGGGGCCACCGCGTTCACGGTAACGCCTTGCGCGGCGAATTCAAGCGCCCAGGTGCGCGTCATGCCTATCACCCCGGCCTTGGTGGCGCTGTAGATCGTCCGGGATTGCTTGCCCAGCGCCGCCCGCGACGAAATATTCACGATGCGCCCGAAGCCGGCCTCGCGCATGCCGCCGATCAGGGCCTGGGCGCACAGGATTGCCGCCTCCAGGTTCAAGGCGACCGCGCGATGCAGGTCTTCCAGCAGCACATCCGCAAGCGGGTCCGATTGCACGAGACCGACGTTGTTGACCAGCCCATGATAGGGGCCTTGCGCGGCGAGCTTCTTCAAGAGGCCGCGCAAATCCTCGGCGGAAGAAAGATCGGCGCAGTGAAAATCCATCCCTTCGGGAAGGTCGGCCGGCCGCGTGCGCGCGATGCCCACGACGGCGTAGCCGTCGGCGTGCAGACGGTTGCAGATGGCCCGGCCGATGCCGCGGCTGGCCCCTGTTACGAGAACCTTGCGCTGTTCACCCATGATTTTTTCTCTCATAGATCATAAAACTAGACTTTAACTCTTTTTATCGGGCATTGCCACAAGCAAGCGCGGCGCGGCCAGCGGCCTGTCTTCCATCATAAGTCGACCCCGGGGCTTGTATCATCGGCGCTTAAAGTATTAAGATCCGCATTTATAGACTATTAGAAAAACGACAACGCGTCCATCCCGCGGCGCATCACACGAGGAGACACTTCAATGAAATTCCCTGGCCACATCCTGCTCAAGACGATAGGCGCCTGCGCCGCCCTCGCCCTGGGCGCCCTTGCCCATGCCGGCGCGGGCGACGACTACCCCAGGCAGCCCGTGCAACTGGTGGTCGGCTACGGCGCGGGCGGCGGCACGGACATGTGCTTCCGCGCCTTGGCCATGACCGCCAGCAAAGAGCTCGGCCAGAGCATGGTGGTGGAAAACAAGCCGGGGGCCGGTTCGTCGCTCTCGGTGGCCTACCTGACGCGGCAGGCGCCAGACGGCTATTCCATTGCCGCCCTGTCCACCGGCGCCGTGCTCAATCAGTTCCTGAATAAATCCATCACTTACGATGTACAGAAGGATATCCAGCCCATCGCCATGGTCGCCCAGTACCAGGTCGGGCTGCTGGTGCGCCAGGATGCGCCCTGGAAATCGCTGGAAGACGTCATCAGGGCCGCCAAGGCCAAGCCCAAGTCGGTCGCCTACAGCACCGCGGGCGTCGGCACGCCGCAGCACCTGACCATGGTCAGGCTGGGCGAGGCCGTGTCCGCCGATTGGGTGCATGCTCCGTACAAAAGCGGGCCCGAAGCCATAACCGCCCTGCTGCGCGGCGACGTCGACGTGATGGCGCAGACGGCTGAATGGGTGCCTTATGTGCGCGACAATCGCCTGCGCCTGCTGTCGGTATTCACCGAGAAAAGGATCGCCGCCTTTCCCGACGCCCCCACGCTGGTCGAGGCGGGCTACACCCTGGTCGCGCCCAGCATCCTGGGCGTGATAGGCCCCAAGGGCATGGATCCCAAGGTCGTGAAGAAGATAGACCTGGCTTTCAAGCGCGCCATCGATACCGAACAGTTCCGCAATTGCGCCGATCAGTTCGGCCTCAAGACCGACTACAAGAACGCCGAGGAATTCACCGCCTACATCAAGAACACGGTGGACGAGTGGTCGCCCTTGATACGCAGCTTCGCCGCCGACTGAGCGGCGGCATCCACGAGCCGGCCGCGGCGGCCGCCGGCGCGAATCCGGCTGTCGCGGCGGCCGGGACTGCGTTATTCTGCGCATATGCGGCTGCATGCGCGGCCGCCCAGTCCTTCCAGCTTCCATTCCCATTAACGCCTATCCAAGAGACCCACATGCAGATACCCTTTTCCCGCACACTCATCGCCCTGGTGGCCGGCATGGCGCTGGCCGGCGGCGCCGCCGCCCAGACATGGCCGAACAAGCCCATCACATTCGTCGTGCCGTTCTCGGCCGGCGGCGCCAACGACCTAATGGCCCGGGCCGCGGCCGAAGGCGCCTCCAAGCAACTGGGCCAGCCCATCATCATCGAGAACAAGGGCGGGGCCGGCGGCACGATAGGTTCCTACTATGTGGCCAGGAGCGCGCCGGACGGCTATACCTTCCTGATCAGCGCAGCGGGGGTTATCTCCAACAGCATGATCAAGAAATCCATGCCGTTCAAGGACAGCGATCTGGAGCCCGTCGTGATGATAGGCCTGGCGCCTTCGGTCATCGTCGTTCCCGCGGATTCCAAATTCAATAACCTGAAGGATTTCGTCGACGCCTCCAAGACCGGCGAGGGCCTGTACTTCGCCACCGCGGGAACCGGCAGCACGCCGCATTTCGTCGCCGAACTGCTCAACACCCAGTACGGCGCCAAGATCGAGCCCGTGCCCTACAAGAGCGGCTCCGAAGGCGTGGTCGCCGTCATGAGCGGGCAGGTCTCCGGCACTTCCGAGGCCAGCATCATCGCGCTGCCCCACATCGAGCCGGGCGGCAAATTCAAGGCGCTCGCCACTACCTGGGTGCGGCGCATCGCAGCCTATCCGCAATTGTCCACGGCCACGGAACAGGGCTTCCCCAAGCTGCAGATCGCACACTGGGCCGGGCTTCATGCGCCAGCCGGCGTTCCCGCCGACATCCTGGACAAGATGGCCGCCGCGGTGGATGCGGCCATGAAGTCGCCGGAAGTCGTCGATCGCCTCACCCCTCTTGGCATTGAACCCGTGGGCGGAACGCGGGCCGAATTCATTGAGTTCGTGAATGCGGAACGCGCCCGCCTCGGCGAGGTCGTCAAGGCCGCCGGCATGAAGGAGGAATAAATGGCCAGCACCCGACCAGGCACCATCCTGCAACAGAAAGTCCAGGCCCGCCGCGGCCTGATGGTGGCCGGGGCGTCCAACGCCTTGACCGCCCGCCTCATCCAGCAACTTGGCTTCGAAGCCGTCTACCTCACGGGGGCCGGCATCACCAATACCTTCTACGGCGTTCCCGACCTGGGCTTCATCAGCCTGGCGGACCTGGCCCAGCACACGGCGGCGACGCGCGACGCCGTCGACCTGCCCATCATCGTCGACGCCGACACCGGCTTCGGCAATGCGCTCAATGTGCGGCATACGGTGCGCACCCTGGAGCGCGCGGGCGCCAACGCGATCCAGCTGGAAGACCAGGTCATGCCGAAGAAATGCGGCCACTTCAGCGGCAAGGCTGTGATTCCCGCCGCCGAAGCCGCATCCAAGATCAAGGCCGCGGTCGACGCGCGCGCGAATGAAGACTTCCTCATCATCGCGCGCACCGACGCGCGCGCGGTCGAGGGTTTCGAAGCCGCGCTCGAGCGCGCGGCGCTGTTCGCGGAGAATGGCGCCGACATCACCTTCGTCGAGGCGCCCGAAAGCCTGGACGAACTGCGCCGCATCCCCCAGGCGCTGCGGGTGCCGCAAGTGGTCAATGTGGTGATCGGCGGCAAGACGCCGACGCTGCCCGCCGCCGAATTTGCCACCATGGGCTTTGGGCTGGTGCTGTACGCCAACGCCGCGCTGCAAAGCGCCGTGCATGGCATGACGGTGGCGCTGGAGCGCCTGCGCGATACCGGCCGCCTGGACGAAGACAGCGGCCTGGTGGCCAGCTTCGCGCAGCGCCAGCAACTGGTGCAAAAAGGCCTTTTCGACGATCTGGACAAGCGCTACAGCGTATAGCGCGCCCCTAAGGGCAGCGGGCCGCCCGGGACGGGGCGCGCTGCCCGCGGCTTGCCGGCGCATGCCGGACGGCCGCCAGGCGGTCTCTTGATTTTTTACTTGTACGACAACTGACAAGTAAGTATGATAATTGAAAAACCAGTCAGGAAAGTGCTTCGGCACTCATAAAACAGACAGTGCGCCCGCAGCGCAAGGAGAAGACAATATGAAGAAATTATCAGGGTTGGCGGCAGCCGCTTGCTGCGTCTGCATGGCGGCCCCCGCCGCATTCGCGCAGGACGGCGCCGCGGGCTATCCGAACAAGACCATCAAGATCGTCGTCCCCTTCCCCGCGGGAGGAACCTCGGACGTGCTCGCGCGCCTGGTCGGCCAGAAGCTCAGCGAAGCCTGGGGCCAGTCGGTGGTCGTCGACAACCGCAGCGGGGCGAACGGCAATATCGGGGCGGATTACGTGGTCAGGTCGCCCGCCGACGGCTATACGCTGCTGCTGATCGACATGGGCAACCTCACCATCAGCCCCAGCATCTACCCCAATATGCCCTTCAATCCGGCGAAAGACCTGGCGCCCGTCACCATGCTGGCCTATTCCCCGCATCTGCTGGTCACGACCAAGGCATTGCCCGTCAAGACCCAGGAAGAGCTGGTCGCCTATGCCAAGTCGAAAAAAGGCCAGCTCAACTTCGCCGCGGCGGCCGGCATCGGCAGCGCCCCGCATATGGCCGGCGTGCTGTTTGCCCAGAAAAGCGGCATCGACTGGGGCTATATACCCTATAAAGGCGGGGCCCAGGCCCTTACCGACTTGGTCGGCGGGCAGGTCGATGTCACGACCAACGGCATGGTCGCCACCTATCCGCATGTCAAGAGCGGCAAGATCCGGCTCCTGGCCGTCACCAGCAGCAAAAGGCTGGCCCAGCTGCCCGATGTGCCCACCGTGAGCGAAATGATACCCGGCTTCCTCACAGGCAGCTGGCAGGGCGTGATGGCTCCGGCCGGGACACCCAAGCCCATCATAGACAAGCTCAGCGCCGAGATGGCCAGGATTGTCGAGATGCCCGAAATTCAGGAAAAGCTGGCCACCCTGGGCGCGGAACCCCTGACCAACAGCCCCGAGGAATTCGGCGCCTGGGTGCATGAACAGGTGGCCAGCTGGCGCAAGGTCGTCGACGCCGCCGGCATCAAGGTGGAATAAAGGCGCAATGCCCGGCCTCAGTCCGAGGCCGATATCTTGGCATCCCGCACTATTTTCCCCCACTTGTCGTACTCGGCCAGGATGAAAGCGCGGAATTCGGCAGGCGTCGCGCTGGTGGAGATCTCCACCGCCGCCTGCGCCAGTTGCTGCTTGACCTCGGGCTTCTTCATGGCGCGCATCAGCGCCTGGTGCAATCTGTCTATGACCGGCTGCGGCGTTTTTTGCGGTGCGATGAGCCCTATCCAGTTGACCGCGACAAAAGACGGCAGTCCCTCCTCGCCGGAAGCCGGCAGGTCGGGCAGAAATTCGGATCGCTTGTCGTTGGCCATCACGATCCCGCGCAGGCGGCCGTCCTTGATCTGCTGGTAGACGGCCGGCAAATCGACGACTACGCCATCCACGTGGCCGGCCTGGGTATCGGTCACCGCGGGCGTGGCGCCCTTGTACGGCACATGCACGATATTGCCGCCGGCGGCGCTTTTGAACAGCTCGATGGCCAGGTGGGGCAGGCCGCCGCTGCCGGACGAAGCCAGCGTCACTTGCTGTTTGCCGGCCAGGGCTATCAGTTCCTTGAGATTGTGCGCCGGCACCTTGGGATTGACGGCCAGGGTCTCGGGCGTGATGCCGACCAGGCTGATCGCCGCGAAATCCTGGCGCGCGTCATACGGCACCTTGCCATGGGTGTGGGGAGTGACGACCAGCGGGCTGGCGCTGCTGACCATCAATGTATAGCCGTCGGGGCTGGCCTGCGCCACGTGGTTGGTGCCTATCATGCCCGCGGCGCCCACCCGGTTCTCCACGACCACCGAAACCCCGAGGTCTTCGGCCAGGGGCTGGGCGATTGCCCGCGCGACGATATCGTTCGAGCCGCCGGGAGAGAAGCCGACCACCAGGGTAATCGGCTTGGACGGGAAGCCGGCTGTTTGCGCCTTTACCGGCGCAAGCAGGCAAGCCGCGCCCAGAGCCGTGACTGCGGCGCACGCCGCGGCGCCAAGGCGCAAGCGATTGAGGTTCTTCATTTTGTTGTCTCCTGAGTAGAAATCGAATGCCTGTCCTGGCGCTTGCTTAGCCGGCGCCGATACTGAAAATCCCGGCAGCGTCGCTTGCGGCGGGCATGTCCAGGCAAAAGTCTAGAAGGTCGCCGCAGCGCCGCGAGTCCAGCGCAAGGCTGGCCAGCTTGCGGAATTTTTCAATCAGCTGGTCGTTGCTCATGGGGTTGGTGACGCTGCCGGTCGCGTTCTCGGTCCTGGCCTCGAAAACGCGGCCATCCTTGAGCCGGACGGCGACCGCCGCCTGATTGTCCGCCAGGCCGGGCGCCACTTCGACATGCAGCTTTTCCTGGAGCGCCCGCACTTCGGGATCCAGGACGCATTCGAGCTCGCCCTGCTCCACGCCCGCGGCCTTGCGGACCAGGGCGGCCGCCACCCAGTGGTACAGGCTGACTTGGGCGTCCAGCGCGCTGCGCGGCAGCTTGCGCCAGGTCAGGTTCAAGGCATCCGCATGGACGCGCAGGTCGACGCGCTCGATGTCGCCGGGGGAAATCGCGCCGCTGCGCGCCAATTCCAGGCAGGCGTCTATCGATGGGTGAATGACGATGCCGCAAGGGTATGGCTTGTAGGTATTGTTCAATAGCTCGAAATCGCGGCCCAGCCCCTCGCGGATTTTCCGCGGGTCGGCCGTGGCCGACAACACCTGCAACAGGCCATTGCGCCCGTCGATGGAAATCTCGCTGCATGTGAAACCGGCCTGCGCCATATAGGCCGAGACCAGGCCGTTTCTCGCGGCGACGGCCGGGACATAGGTGATCGCCATGCTGCCATGGGTGGCGCGCAGGCCGCAGGCCTGGGTCGCCGCCAGGCCGAGGGCATGGATCATCTGCTCATGCGCTAGGCCGAGCAGGCGCCCGACCGCCGCCGCGGCCCCTATGCCTCCCGACAGCCCCGTCATGTACCAGCCGATGCTGGAACCGCCGCCCGCCGCTATGGCGTTGCTGACCCGGCATTCCAGTTCGATGCCTATCGACAGCGCGTTCAGCAGCCCAGTGCCCGGCACCGGATTGCCGGCCCGCGACAGGGTGTGCGCCGCGGCGAGCGCGGCCGCCGCAACCGGCCCGGTCGGATGGGTGATCGTGGCCAGGTGGGTATCGTCAAACGTGTGGGCGGATGAACTCAGGCAGCCCAGCAGGGCGGCATTCGACATCCCGGTGCGTTCCCGGCGCCCCAGCACGGGGGTGGCGCCTTCGCCATCCATGGCCATGATTCCCTTTACGGCCGCGTCCATCGAAGGCGTGCCGGCGCCCCCGACCGCGCAGGCCACCCAGTTCATCAGCGCGCGTACCGATTCGGCCCGCAGCCTTTCGGACAGCCCGTCCCAGGACGTATCTATTGCAAAGCCGGCCATGCAATGTGTTACGGGCAAATCGTCGTCTATCGTCATGCTTGCATATCTCCCCGCCGCGGCCCCAAGTTCGCCTCGATCGTTTTTTGTGTCAATTGTTCTTTTAGACAGAACATATGTTCTATTCTATTATTGACTGACAGGAATTGTCAAACCCATTCGGCATGCGGCCGGCCAGCGCCGGGCTTGCGCTGCCGCGCTGGCGGGAAAGCTTGGGGGGAGGTGTTCTCGCGAGACGCTGCGATCAGGCGCCGCGTTCGAGCGTGATGGGCAGCGCGCGGCGCGCGGCGCCAGGCCTGGCGCGGGCTATTTGCCCACCGCCCAGATGGCCACGCCCGCCGCCGCCGCGGCGACCACCGCCGCAAATATGGCGAGGCGCCTCAGGAAGACGATTTCCCGCTGCAGCCTGGCCGCGGCGGCATCCAGGCCTTCGATCGTTTCCTTCAACTGCAGCGCCAGTCCCTTGACGGACTCCGCATTCTGGGTCACCGCGGACTGCAGCTCGCGTATCTGCCTGGGAATGACTTCGTCCGCCTTCCCTTCGGCGGGCTTGGACGTGAACATCGGCACGGCCGCGGTGACGATTTGCGTTATGTAGGGAAGCGCCACTTTCAGCACGGGAAGAAAGACCGCCATGATAAATCCTGGTCGAGATGATCGTGCTTGAAGTCTATCACCCGGACACGCCTGAAGAGCGCCGCCCGGTCAGGCCTGGGTCAGCCCCAGGCGCTTATGCCATTCGGCTATGGATTCTTCCGGATAGCCGTCGAATAATTTATCGCCTGGCCTGGCGTCCACTTCCACCCATGGCGCCTTGGAATCCAGCAGCAAGTGGGTATGCTCCGGCGGAACGGGCAGCGGCGTGTCGATGGCGGAGGCGAAGGGGTGTATCAGTTCCGGCCATTCGGGGCTGAACAGCCACAAAGCGCTCCCGCAACGCTTGCAGAAATGGCGCTCGGCGGTGCTGGGATGGGCGGTTTTCTCGCCCGGTTCCTGTAGCAGCGCGTGATAGACCGAAATGCTGGCGCTGCCGGTGACCTTCATGGTCTCGGCGTCGCCGGCCAGGTTGATGGCATAACCACCCCCGCCCTGCGTCTTGCGGCAGATGGAGCAATAGCAACGCTGATAGGGATAGGGCGTGGCGCTGGAAACCGAAAATTCCACGGCGCCGCAGTGGCATGAGCCTTCGAGTTGCATAAAAAATCCTTTTAACGATTATTTCTTGTCCTTGTCCTTGCGCCCGTCTTTCTTTCCCTCATCGCTTTCAGGATTGGTGGTGCGCAAGAACTTGCTCAGGTACTCATCCTCGCGTTGCGGTTGATCGTCGACGGGCGCTTGCGGCGCCTTCTTGCCGTCGTCCGCGGTCGGGGGGCTTTTTTTTCCAGGTGTGTTGGCATGCGCGGGCATAGACGGCTCCTGTTTGGGTTCAAGGGCGGCGAAGCCGCAGGAAACGGCCAGCAAGCGGGATGCCCGCCCACGCGAGCGGCGGTCAGGCCGGGGCCGGGGGCGCCTCGCCGCATGCGGTCCGGGCGATCGCCCGCGCCATGTTTGCCGCTACGGCCGAAGCGAGGAGTTTTCCAAGGAAACCGCAGCCAGGACTTGGTAATACGACCCCTCTTCGGATGGCCTCGATGCGGCCAGGACGCATCGCGCAGGCGTCCACGCGATAGGGGGCGGGCGCAGGGCGCCGAGGTCGGCGTCGCCGGCCTTGCGCAGCAGGGACACATGCGGCCGGAACACGGACGGCGGCCGCTGCCATCCCAGGGCGGACAGATATGACCATAGCCGGCCGTAAGCCTCGTCGAGCCACGGTATGCGATCGCCGTCATGCGCCGAGGGGCCGGCCCATACAATGCGCGGACCGGCAAAGCGGCCGAAATGCCGCAGTTCAAGCCTGCCCGTGGGAAGGGTCCAGGCCGGCGCCGCATGGATCAGCTCCCGGGCTCGCGCCGCCGGCGTGTTGCCCAGAAAGGCCAGGGTCATGTGCAGGGTTTCGGGCCGCAGCACGCGACCGCCGCACAAGGCGTGCGCCGCGTGCGCCCAGGCCGAGATCTCGGCGGCGGTTTCGGCGGATGGCCACAGCGCAAAAAAGAGGCGCTGCGGCCCCTCGATGGCCGCCGGATCTTCAAGTGCCGAATTGCGGGTATCCAGGCCGTTCATGAAAAATAAAATGCCCCGAAATGTCCAGACGATTCTATACGCCACAACGGCGTTGTACCGCAAAAGCTCCACGCTTGCCGCCGCGCGGCGGCAAAAACCCGTTTATACGCGCGCAATCGAATATCCACAAGCCGCTTGGCCATCTTCCCGCGCCGGCGATGGATCAATCCGCCGCGCCCGGCTCCGGCACATACACCACCGTGCCATCCTTCATGCGGTAGGCCACCCCGGCCTTGGAGCCTTCGCCCTGTCCCGTTTTTCCGCTGGCCTTGAAGCGCTCGATCTTTTCGCCTTTCTTGATGATCATTTCCATATTGTCCTTGCCAGGATCGGTAATGATGGTGACGTCCTTCTTGGTGAAGGGATCGAGCAGGGGATTCTGGGCAATGGTGATCAGCAGCGCGGCAATGATGACCAAGAAAATATCGATCAGGTTGACGACGGAAAGAATGGGGTCGTCGGATTCCGTTTCATCCAGGAATTTCATGCCGCTTTCCTGCCGGCGCTTTTATCGCAGGCGGCCTGTTGCGCGGCCTGCAGCCAGACCAGCTCCTCGGCCAGCCAGCGCCGCTTGACGGACACGATCCAGTAGGTGATGGCGGCCGCGATCAGGGCCAGGATGACCGCCGAAAAGGCGATGGCGAGGTTGTCGGACACCGACGCCAGATTGCCGTTGGACAAGCCCTTCAAGGCCGGGCCCATGGGTATCATGGTCGCCACCAGGCCCAGCATGGGCGTCACGCGCGTGGTGATGCGGGGCACTTCCAGCAGGCGATGGGCCGCCACGTCGAGGTCGTCGCCCGAGGCCGCGGGGTGGGCGTGCGCCCAGCGCAGCAGTTCGAAGCTGCGCAAACGGCGCGAGCCCGCGCCGATGACATGGCCGCGCCGCTGGAAATAAGCCACGGCGAAGGCGCCCAGCGCATACAGGGAATACAGGAACAGGACGGAGATCGCCACAAGCGTGGGAATCAGGAATACCTGTCCCACTTGATACATCAATTGTTCCAGGGTCTGGCTCATGCTTTTTTCCTTTTGCTGACTAGCGGATTGATCTGTTGCAATTATTGTGTTCTGTTGACGGTGGCGCGGCGGCCGCGCCTGGACGGCGGCCAGGCTTGCCGCAGCGCGCCACTGCCGAATGCAAGCAGCAGCAAGGCCAGCGCCGCGAACAGGGCATGGTCGTCGGCGGCGGCGCCGTCAGAGGCCTTCTCCAGGCGCATGCCGCTGACCTGCTCGGTGGGCTGGTCCGCTTGCGGCCGCTCCGGCGCCGCCGGCGGCGCGCCCGCCGGTTCGGAAGATGCCTGCTCATGCGCGGGCGGGGGCGCCGCCGCGGGGGCGGCCGGGACTCCCGTGGCGACATACTCCAGGAACCGCGCGTTATCGCTATGCACGTCGAAGCGCGCGGCCAGGTCCTGGTAGCGGGCCTTCAGCTCGTCCACGGTGGCCGGGTCGGCGTGCCAGTATTCCTGGCGCGCGGCTTCCAGCATGCGCTCCATGGTCTGGGCCAATGCATGCGGGTTCTCCTTTTCGAACCATTCCTTCAGGCCCAATCCGTACTTGTCGCGCACATAGACTTCGGCCATTTCTTCCCATTGGTCATCGCGCACGACCTCGCGGGCGACAGCCGTCCAGCCCCACAAGTTGTTCGTGGCATCCAGGACGCTAAGGGTGCCGGAATAGCCTTCGGCCATCAGGGCCTTGATATAGCCCGGGTGGAATTGGCGCGTGGCCAGCTCCTTGGCCAGGAAGCCGGCCGCGCCCTCGACCTTGCCGGACCCGCCGCCGCGAAGATTGGAGATATACAACTCGGGCGGCTTGCCATCCAGGCTGCGCACCGCCAGCCCTATGCCGCCCAGGTACTGGAAGGGGTCGTCGGTGGTAAGCATGCCATAGGTATTCGAAGTGCGCGACAGCACCGCCCCTTCGGTGCCGCGCAAGTGTTCGGCATACAGGTTGGTCGCGCCGCCGCCGGAGACGCCCGCCGCGCCCCATTTGGCCTCGTCCGGCCCGTAGGCGAACTGCATCTTCGACAAATACAAAGCGGCAAGTTTCTTGTCGCCCTCTTCCTTGCCGTTCCAGCTGTCCGTCGCCAGGGTGGCGTCGTCCAGGCCGGTGCCATACTGGCCCGAAGCCGAAGAGAAGATGCGCGTCTGGCCCGCCAGCACGGCGTCGGGCTGGGCCACCCCCTGGGCGGCCAGGCTGGCGGCGATCGCCTGGGCGTTGGCCGCCACGGGATTGTCGTCTTCCCGGGCCAGCGCGGCCAGCTGCGCCGCATGGGCCAGTTGCTTGAGGGCATTGGGGAAATGATCGCGGTACAGGCCGGTGGCCGACAGGACCACGTCCACGCGGGGGCGGCCCAAGGCTTTGCGCTCGACCAGGCGCACGCCCACCACGCGCCCGCCTTTGTCCCATACCGGCTCCACGCCCAGCAGCCACAGCGCCTGGGCTTCGAGCAGGCCCTGGTGGCGCATGGTTTCCACCGACCACAGGGAAAAGGTGATCTTGCGCGGCGTCTGCCCGGTCTTCTCGCGGTGGGCCGCCAATAACTGCTCGGCCGCCTCCTTGCCCGCTTCCCAGGCCTGCCGCGTCGGCACCCTGGAAGGATCGAAGCCGTACAGGTTGCGGCCGGTAGGATAGGCCTCGGGGTTCTTGATCGGGTCGCCGCCATACGAGGTGGCAATGTAGCGCCCGGCCAGGGCGTCCAGGACCGCCGGCAGCTCCTGCTGGGCGCCGATGTCGGCATACCAGCGGCGCGCCTGGTCGAGCATGGCCTGCAATTCGGCGGGAACGGCGCCGGCATCCTGCCCGTCCAGCAGCACGCGCTTGAGCAGGGCATAAGGCGCGGTGGCGCTCAGCTCGCTGTAATCGCTCACCAGCGCCTCGTCGAGCTGGTCGGGGGCCACGCCGGCCTGCAGGGCGGCCGCGTCCCAGAAGGGCGAGCCCAGCATCAGCAGCACGGTCGCCAGCCGGTGGTCGGCTTGCGGCGCCTGCCCCAGCGTATGCAGGCCCAGGGGCTGGGCCATGCGCGCCAGCTCGTGCAGGTGGGCGTGCAGATTGTCGATGAAGGCCGGGAAGTCGGCCGCCGCGCGCTCGGGCGGCCAGCCCATGTCCAGGCCTATGTGTTCACCGGCCGTCCTGGACAGGATGTCGGCCTTGATGCGGTCGCGCACCGCGCCGTCGCCCTGCGCCAGCCACTGGTGCAGCAAGTCATGGATTTCGGTCAGCGCATCGTGCATGCCGGCAGGCTGGAACGGCGGCGTCTGGTGGCTGACGATAACCGCCCGGCCGCGCCGGCGCGCTTGCTGCGCTTCGCCGATATTGTCGGCAATGTAGGGATAGACCACGGGCACATCGCCCACGGCCAACATGGGGTAGTCGTACACCGACAGCCCGCGCTCCTTGCCGGGCAGCCATTCCTGCGAGCCATGCGTGCCGAAATGGATGAAGGCATCGGAATGATGTTGCTGGCGCGCCCATAAATAGGCCGCCAGGTAGAAATGAGTCGGCAGCGCGGTCGTCGAGTGATACAGCGCCTTTTCCTTGTCTTCGGATTTCTCGCTGCGCGGCGGTTGCGGCATGATGGCCACCTTGCCCAGCAGCAGGCGGGGCACGACGAAGAAGGCCTCGCCGCCTTCGCGCAGCACCATGGACGAATCCGCCGGGTCGCCCCAGCGCTCCAGCAGGTCCTGGCGCACCTTGGCGGGCAGCGTGTCCAGCCACTGCCTGTACTCGGAAACGGGCAGCCGCGCCGCCAGGCCGTCGTTCAACAGGTCGGCCAGCCTGGCATCCCGGTACAGCGGCGCCAGCAGGCGCTGCAGCTGTTCGACCAGCCGGGTTTCATCGGGCGCCGCCGTGTCGTAGCCGGCCTTCTGCATGGCGCCCAAGGCCGCCACCATGCTGCGCGGCACATTCAGGAAGGAAGCCGAGAGATTCTTCTCCCCCGGAGGATAATTCCAGAAGAATACCGTCACCGCCTTGTCGGCGTTGGCCTTGCGCTGCAGCGATATCAGCCGCAGGGCCTTGCCCACCACGGCATCCAGCTGCGCCGGGATGGGCGTCAATTGCTGGTCTTGCGCGTCGAGCGCCGAGGCGACCTGCACATCGATGATGCCTGTGTACTCGGCCTGCGACATGTAGAACGGCACATCGCTCAGTTGCAGGCCTTGCGGGTCGGCTTCCCAGGCGGCGGCGTCGCCGCGCCGGTATGGCGTAGCCTGCACCACGGGGATGCCGAGCTTTTCGAATTCGCGCCGGGGCGCGTCGGAAGTCAGCATGATGCGCGTATTGATCAGGACGTCGGCCAGCCGCTGCCCATCCGGCGCCAGCATGCGCAGGTTGGCCGTGGGATCCGTTGTCGGGCTGTAGTAGGCCAGCGGCACCGCGCCGGCGGCTTCGACCCGCGCAATCACATCGTCGATCAAACGGGTCTGCATGGCGGACACATACTGCTGGTGAAAGGCGATCCCTATGACCGGCGGCCGGTTGTTCAGGTCCACGCCTTTCCATTTCAGGTAGTCCAGGGGATGGTCGAAGAAAAGACCGGGCGCCTTGGGATGATAGACGGCGACGTCGGGGAACACGATGGGCTCGGCGATGCCCTGGGTGGGCGCGCCCGCCAGCAATGCCGCCGTCGTGGCGAAGAAGGCGTCGAAATTATCGCGCCCGCCGTTGGAGTAATAGAGCGCCAGGCGCCGCGCCATGGCCTGCGGCATGTTCATCCCCTCTGGCGCCTTGTCGTAAACCCAGGCCAGGGGCGCCCGCAGGCCCGGCAAGGCCTTGGCCAGCCTGGCGCGCACCGCGTCCTGCTGATAGCTGTCGATAAAGACAATATCGCGGCCGCGAAACAGCCCCTCGTCCACATCCGCCGGCAGATCGTTGACGTAGCGCACCTCGACGCTCAGCCCATGCGGCCGGGCGATGTCGGCCAGCACCTTGAATTTGCCGGCCGGCACATTGCTGGTCGCGATGAACAGCACCGATGCCGGCTGCGCGGCGGATCCCGGCGCGCACAGGCCCAGCGCCAGGGCGAAGGCGGCGAATCCGCGCTTGATTAATGGCCACATCGTTGTCTATCCTGTTCTCGTCATACATTGCATTGGGCTCGCGCCCGCTCAAAAGTCGGCGCGCAAGCTCACGAACACCGTCCGGCCCTGCTCGGCGTAGCCGAACAGGGGCGACTTCTCCGCCAGCCTCAGATCGCCGATATTCTCGAAGCCCGCGCGGACGCTGTAGCGCTTGCCGAATTTCTTGCCCACGCTCGCATTCCACAAGGTATAGGCCGGCAAGCCGCCCTCCGCCGAATGCTGGGTGCCCGTGCGCTCGGCGCCCACGCGCGCCGACCAGCCGTCGGCCCCGCGCCAGTCGATATGCGTGCCGACCATGGACCGCGGGCGGTACTCCAGGTCGTCGCCCGTGGTCCTGTCCTTGGTCCTGAGCAGCGTGGCGTCGGCGCTCCACGACCATGCGGAATTGATGTCCCAGGTAAAGCCGGTTTCCAGGCCCGTGATGCGGGCCTTGTCGACGTTGTCGTACTGGTAGGTCCCGCGCGGGCCCACTTTGCGGATCAGGCGGGTGGTGATCAAGTCGCGCACCTCGCTGCGGAATACGGTCGCGCGCAGGCCCAGGTCGCCTATCTGCCAATCCGCCGACAGCTCGTAGGAATCCAGCTTTTCGGGCTGGATGTCGGCGTTGCCCAGGAAGGTATGGGGGCCTTCGGCGCCCACGTAGTTCGGCGAAATCTGCTTGAGCGTAGGCGCCTTGAAGGCGTGGCCGTAGCCGCCCTTGATCACCAGGTCGGGGCTGGCTTCCCAGACGAGATAAGCGCGCGGACTGATTTCATTGCCGAAGATTTCGTGATGGTCGTAGCGCAGCCCGGCGGTCAGCGTGAGCTGCCGCGTCAGTGAAAACTCATCCTGCAGGAACAGCGCCTTATGCAGCGCGTCGTCCTTGCCGCCAACCAATCCGGCATTTTTCAGCGCTTCGCTGCGCAATTCGCCGCCCGCGGTCAATTTGTGGCTGCCCCAGGTGGTGGTGGCGAAACCGTCGGCCACTTCCTCCTTCATGTTCTGGGGGCGCGTCGACGCGATGCCGTTGCTGCGTGAATTGGTGATGTCGATCTCGCTGCGATAGGCGCGCAACTGACCCTTCCAGGAATCGAAGTCGCCGCGCCAGGTGACATCGGCCAGCGAGCGGTCGATGTTGTAGCGATTCTCGTAGAAGACCCCGCTGGAATCCGTATCGTAGTAGCGCCTTTCCTCGCCCTTCGAGTAGCTCAGGTCCAGTGTCTGCTGGTCGGTCAGCTTCAGGATGGCGCCCAGGCCGCCGGTATTCGATTTGCTGCCTTCGAGTTCGGTATATCGGGGGTCTTCCTTTTCGGCTATCTTCGGGCGCCGCGCGGTTTCGGCGTTCACCCGCAATATCAGCCTGTCGCCCGCCGGCCCCGCCGCGTATACCGCGGCCGAGCCGCCATGGTCGCCGGAGTCGCCGTCCGTCAGCGCCGAGCCATTCAGGGAAACCGAACCTTCCCAGTGGTCGGTGGGCTTGCGCGTGATCAGGTTGATGACGCCTCCCAGGGCTTCCGAGCCATAAAGCGTCGACATGGGTCCGCGTATGACCTCGATGCGTTCAACCGCCGACATAGGCAGCCAGCTGTATTGATAGTCGGAGTGGCCCACCACATCGTCGGTCGCGGAAATCCGCCGGCCGTCGATCAGCGTCAGCACGTGCCGCCCCTCCAGTCCGCGCAATGAAATCGTCTTGCGCCCCCCTACCTGGCGCGGCGCCAGGGTTATGCCGGGTTCGCCGCGCACCGCCTCCAGCAAGTCGGCCGGATTGCGGATTTCCAGTTCTTCCTTCGAAATCACCGTCACCGACGCGGGCGCCGTGCGCGTGTCATGCTCGGACATCGTGGCCGTGACGGTAATCGTCGACAGCTCCTGCGCGTTGCGCGGGCCGGCGGCGTCGGCCTGCGCCATGGCCATGCACGGGCACGCCAGCATGGCCATGGCCAGCGGCAACTGCTTCAGGACAGCGCCAGATGTCGGGGCCAGGGCCCGGTCAGACAGGCAACGCGGGGAGTTCATAGAGAGCGCTCCAATGATTGAGGGTTTTCTTGAGGGGAAGCCATCATGGCTCCGGGTCGTGGGGCTATAAAACGCAGGGAATACTAGCATAATGAGAATGATTGTTAACCTCATTTACATATATTCAGTGCTATCCCTTGACGAAAATCAATGGGCACGCAAAAAGCCGCCGTATCGCGGATGCGATACGGCGGCTTTCCCCGGGAATTCTATTGAACGGCGGCGGATGCGGTATCCGCCCGGCTTCAGCTAGCGCATGCCGAAGCTTGTGTCGCCGAACACGCGGTTCTTGCCGGAAGGCAATGACCGCCAATATTGCGGCGGGCCGTCGACCTGCCTGTCGAGTTCGGCGGCCGCATGCCATGCCCAGCGCGGGTCGTAAAGCGCGGCGCGCGCCAGCGCGACCATATCAGCCTTGCCCTCGGCCACGATTTGCTGCGCCTGCTGCGCCGCCGTGATCAGGCCGACGGCTATCGTGGGCAGGCCGACCTCGCGCTTGAGCAGCTCGGCCAGAGGAACCTGGTAACCGGGGCCCACCGGGATCTGCTGCTTGGGCGATACGCCGCCGCTCGATACATCTATCCAGTCCGCCCCCAGTTCCTTGAGCCGCAAGCCAAATGCGACCGTCTGCTCGGGCGTCCAGCTGGGTTCATCGTCGACCCAGTCGGTGGCCGACACGCGCACGCCCAGCGGCATCCGCTCGGGAAGGGCGGCGCGCACCGCCTGGAATACCTCCAGCGGAAAACGCATGCGGTTCTCCAGGCTGCCGCCATATTCATCGGCGCGATGATTGGAGATCGGCGACAGGAACTGATGCAATAGATAACCGTGCGCCGCGTGCAGCTCGATGGCATCGAACCCCAGGCGCACGGCGCGCCGGGCGGCTTCGACAAAGGCGCGCGCCGTGCGCGCCAGATCATCGGCGCTCATGGCCAGTGGCGGCGGTTCGCCATCCTTGTGCGGCAGCGCCGAAGGGGCCCGCGGCAGCCAGCCGCCGTTTTCCGGCGCGATGAGCTGGCCGCCATCCCAGGGCGCCGCGCTGGACGCCTTGCGCCCGGCATGCGCCAGTTGTATCGCCAGCTTGATGGGCGATGAGGCGCGCAGGACGTTGACCACCTCCGCCAGGGCCGCTGCGTTGGCCTCATTCCATAGCCCCAGGCAGCCGGGCGTGATGCGGCCTTCGGCCGTTACCGCCGTTGCCTCCAGGCACAGCAGGCCGGCTCCGCCCAAGGCCTGGCTGGAAAGGTGCGCCGTGTGCCAGCTGGTGGCGTTGCCGTCCACGGCCGAGTATTGGCACATGGGGGAAATGATGATGCGGTTGGGCAGCTTGAGGCCGCGCAGCTCGATAGGGTCGAAAAGGTCAGGCATCGGTCTTCCTTGTATGGGCGCGCGAGCATCGCCTGCTCCCGCCGCAGATAAGTTCAGCCATAGCAGCTTAGCATCGGGAAAGGAAGGGTGTGAAGAACTCCGCCACAATCAATTCAAAATGAAATAAAATGATTCAATGGTTACATAACGTCCGCCTCCCACCCGGGCATACCCCAACGCCAACTCATTGACGTTCAAAGCGCTACTTCGCTAACATCGGCCACACTACCCATGCGCGTTGTGTGGCGCGGGCTATCCGCCTTGCCATGATTCTTCCCGCAGCATCAACGGAGATACACGCAGTGAAACCCCAGTCCCTGGACATGATCGCCAAGCTCGTCGGTTTCGACACCGTCTCGCGCAACTCGAATCTGCAACTCATCCACTACATCCGCGACTATCTGGCGGGCCATGGCGTGCAAAGCCATCTGGTCGCCAGCCCTGAAGGGACCAAGGCCAATCTTTTCGCCACTGTCGGGCCGGCCGTGGAAGGCGGCATTGTGCTATCGGGGCATACCGATGTGGTGCCGGTCGACGGCCAGCCATGGGACACCGACCCCTTCAGCCTCGCGCAGAAAGACGGCCGGCTGTACGGCCGCGGCACCTGCGACATGAAATCGTTTTCGGCGGTGGCGCTGGCCATGGTGCCCGACATGCTGGAAAAAGGCCTGAAGCGGCCTATCCATTTTGCGCTCAGCTACGACGAAGAGATCGGCTGTTTCGGCGCGCCGTCCATGATAGACCGGCTGGTTACCGACATCGCCAAGCCCAGCGCCGTGATCGTGGGCGAACCCACCAGCATGCGGCCCATCGTGGCGCATAAAGGCATTGCCGCGCTGCGCACCACCATCATCGGCCACGAGGCGCACTCCAGCCAGGTGCATCGCGGCGTCAGCGCGGTGACCACGGCGGCCAGGCTGATCAGCTTCATCGACGACATGATGGCCGCGAACCAGGCCGGGGCCGATCCGCAATGCCGCTTCGAGCCGCCCTATACGACCTTGCACGTGGGCGTGGTGCACGGGGGCACGGCGATCAACATCATTTCACGCGAATGCTCGTTCATCTGGGACATACGCGCGCTGCCCGGCGACGATTGGCGCCGCTACCTGGACCGCTTCCAGGACTATGCGAACACGCTGCTGCCGGCCATGCGGGCCATTGCGCCGGCAGCCTCCATCACGACCGAAATCATGGCCGACGCGCCGCCGTTGCAGGACCGCGGCGGCGCCGCGCAAGAACTGGTCTTCGGCCTTTGCGGCCATGCGCATGGCGACGTGGTGGCGTACGCGGCCGAAGCGGGGCAGTTCCAGGAGCGCGGCTTTTCCGTCGTGCTTTGCGGACCCGGCTCCATTGACCAGGCGCATCAGCCGAACGAATATATCGACGTATCACAGGTGAGCGCCTGCGAGAAATTCCTGGAAGACGTCACGGATCAGCTCGCCAGATAATTCAGCCAACCGCCGCTTAGCCGCAAGAACCAAAGGAGCCACACCGCATTCACGCAACCACCCCGGGCAGGCGCACACGTCGCGCCCTACCGGACATGCCGCAACAGTCGCCCTACCGGGCGGCCGACACAATATCGAGGCAGGAGTCAACAATGCAATTCAAGCAACTCATCAAACACACAGCCATTGCCGCAACCCTCGCGCTCAGCGTGGGCTTGTCCCAGTCCGTCGACGCCAAGACACTGCGCTGGGCCTATCAGGGCGACATGGCGTCGCTGGATCCCATGGCGCTGAACGAGACCTTCACGCTGGGCTTCCAAAGCTGGTTCTACGAAACCCTTACCGCTTACGACAAAGACCTCAAACTGGTTCCGATGCTGGCCGAGAAATGGGAAAATCCGGAGCCCGCCAAATGGGTATTCCACCTGCGCAAGGGGGTCAAGTTCCATGACGGCAGCCCCTTTACCGCCGACGATGTGATCTTTTCCTGGAAGCGCAGCCTGACTCCGGGGTCGGACATGAAAGGCTACGGCGCCAAGGCCAGCGACATCAAGAAGATCGACGATCACACCATTGAAATCACCACGCCCACGCCCAACCCCATTCTGCCGCGCGACTGGACCTTCCTGTACATCATGAGCAAGTCATGGGGGGAAAAGAACAAAACCGCCGAAGCCACCAACGTCAAGGGCGGCGAAAGCAATTACGCCAATCTGCACGAAAATGGCACGGGCCCCTTCGTAATCGTGGACCGCCAGCCCGATGTCAAGACCACGCTCAAGCGCTTCGACGGCTACTGGAACAAAGACGTCCCCACCAACGTCACCGACATCGTCTTCCAGCCGATTTCACAGGAATCAACCCGCGTCGCGGCGCTGATTTCAGGCGAAATGGACATCGTCATACCGGTGCCGGTACAGGACTGGCCGCGCCTGGAACAAGAACCGAATGTGCAGGTGATGAACGAACCCGAGGCGCGCGCCGTCTTTATCGGCATGGACCAGCACCGCGACGAGCTGCTGTTTTCCAACATCAAAGGCAAGAATCCCTTCAAGGACAAGCGTGTCCGCCAGGCCGTCGACCTTGCCGTCGATACCAGCGTGATCAACCAGAAAATCATGCGCGGCGCCGCCAAGCCGCTGGGCACCCTGATCGCCGACAAGATCAACGGCTACGACGAGTCCTTTGGCGCTCCCTACAAGGCCGACGTCGAGAAAGCCAAGAAGCTGCTGGTGGAAGCCGGCTACCCCGACGGGTTCAGCGTGCAGATGGACTGCCCCAACGACCGCTACGTCAATGACGAAAAAGTGTGCCAGGCCGTGGCCAGCATGCTTGCGCGCGTAGGCATCAAGATCGACTTGCTGGCGCAGACCAAGTCCAAGTATTTCGCCAAGATCCTGCTGCAGGCCGGCAACAATACCAGCATGTATATGCTGGGCTGGACGCCGAGCTCCATCGACGCGGCCAATTCCCTGACCAACCTGGTGGCTTGCCGCGACTCGAAAACGGCGGCCGGCCAGTTCAACCTGGGCGGCTACTGCAACAAGGAAATCGACGCCCTGACCGCCAAGGTCGACGTTGAAACCGACCAGGCCAAGCGCAACGCCATGATCAAGGAAGCCTTTACCATGCTGCACAACGATTACGGCTACCTGCCTTTGCATCAGCAGCCCATGTCGTGGGGCATCAGGAAAGGCATCAAGGTTGCGCAGCGCGCCGATGACGTGCTGGACATACGCAACGTCGTCATGCCCTAGGACGCGGCAGCGACATGCTCAATTTCATTGCGCGGCGGATTTTCCAGTCGATTTTCGTGATGCTCGCCGTAGGGTTCATTGCCTTTGCCATGTTCCGCTACGTGGGCGACCCGATCAACAATATGGTGGGTCAGGACACGACCCTGGAACAGCGCGCCGAGATACGCAAGCAATTGGGCCTGGACGATCCTTTCCTGCTGCAATATGCGCGCTTCATCGGCAAGGTGGCGCAAGGCGATTTCGGCGTGTCCTACCGTCAGCGCCGGCCCGTCAGCGACCTCATAGAAAGCCGCATGCCGGCTACGCTGGAGCTGTCGCTGGTGTCGGCGCTGATGGCCCTGTTCCTGGGCATCCCCATGGGGATCTATACCGCGCTGAAACGCAATGGCGTGCTGTCGCGCAGCTTCATGGCGCTCTCGCTGATCGGGATATCACTGCCGACCTTCCTCATCGGCATACTGATGATTCTGTTCTTCGGCGTCATGCTGCGCTGGCTTCCCAGCTTCGGGCGCGGCGATGTGGTGCAGCTGGGCTGGTGGTCGACCGGCTTCCTGACGAAAAGCGGCTGGCAATCGCTGATCATGCCGGCCTTCACCCTGGCCCTGTTTCAAATGACGCTCATCATGCGCCTGGTGCGCGCCGAGATGCTGGAAGTCCTGCAGACCGATTTCATCAAGTTCGCCCGGGCCCGCGGCCTGCCCGAGCGCATGATCAATTTCCGCCATGCGCTCAAGAACACCCTGGTGCCGGTCATCACCATCACCGGCCTGCAGCTGGGCTCCATCATTGCCTTTTCCATCATCACCGAAACGGTTTTCCAGTGGCCGGGCATGGGCCTGCTGTTCATCCAGTCGATAGGCTCGGTGGACATTCCGGTGATGGCCGCCTACTTGTTATTGATCGCCTTCTTTTTTGTGATCATTAATCTCATCGTCGATTTATTGTATTTCGCCGTCGACCCGCGACTGCGCGTGCAAAAAAGCTAGAAGGCCCCGAAAATGTCCCAGAACGCCTTCGCCCGCGCCTACCACAGCGATATTCTCTACAGCTTCAGCCGCTCGCCCACCGCCATCATATCCGCCATCGTGGCCCTGGCCATTATCGCCGGGGCCCTGTGCGCGCCACTGATTGCGCCGCACAACCCCTTCGACCTGGCGACCCTGGACCTGCTGGACGCCAATATCCCGCCCGCGTGGTCGGCCAGCGGCGATCCGCGCTTCCTGCTGGGCACCGACGACCAGGGCCGCGATATCCTCTCGGCCATTCTGTATGGCTCGCGCATCTCGCTGCTGGTGGGTTTCGCGTCGGTGCTGTTCTCGCTGGTGATAGGCGTGACGCTGGGCCTGATCAGCGGCTATGTGGGCGGGCGCGTCGACAGCGTCATCATGCGCGTCGCCGACGTGCAGCTGTCGTTTCCCGCGATTCTTATCGCCCTGCTGATAGACGGCATAGCGCGCGGCCTGCTGCCGCGCGATGCGCAGGACAGCCTGTCGCTGTACGTGCTGATTTTCGCCATCGGCATTTCGGGCTGGGTGCAATACGCCCGCACGGTGCGCGGCGCCACCATGGTCGAACGCAACAAGGAATACGTGCAGGCGGCCCGCCTGATAGGCATGCGCCCTTTCACCGTGCTGCGCCGCCACATCCTGCCCAATGTCCTGGGGCCGGTGCTGGTGATCGCCACCATACACTTGGCGGTCGCCATCATCACCGAGGCGACCCTGTCCTTCCTGGGGGTCGGCATTCCGCCCACCACGCCGTCGCTGGGCACGCTGATCCGTATCGGCAACAGCTATCTGTTTTCGGGCGATTGGTGGATTTCCATTTTCCCGGGTATTGCGCTGGTCTTGCTGGCCTTGTCGGTCAACCTTCTGGGCGATTGGCTGCGCGACGCGCTCAATCCCAGGCTACGCTAAGGCATGCATATGGCGTTGTTGGACATCGAAAACCTGCGCATCGAATTTTCCAGCCGGCGCGGCAATGTAGTGGCTATCCAGGACGTCAGCCTGTCCCTGGAAAAGGGCGAGATACTCGGCGTGGTCGGCGAGTCCGGGGCCGGAAAATCCACCATAGGCAATGCCGTCATCGGCCTGCTGGAACCGCCGGGGAAAATGACCCGCGGCGCCGTGCTGCTGAACGGCGAGCGTATCGACCAGCTCGCCCCCGGCGCGTTCCGCAAGGTGCGAGGCCGCCGCATAGGGATGATATTCCAGGATCCGCTGACCTCGCTGGACCCGCTGCAGACCATAGAAAGCCAGTTGGTCGAGACCATGCAGGTACATCTGCGCGTAACGCCGCAACAGGCCCACGAGCGCGCCATCGAGCTGCTGGAGAGCGTAGGCATACCCGAAGCCCGGATGCGGCTGCGGCAATACCCGCATCAGTTCTCGGGCGGCATGCGCCAGCGCGTGGTGATCGCCCTGGCCCTGTGCTGCGAGCCTGAAGTCATCATCGCCGACGAACCCACCACCGCGCTCGATGTCTCGATACAGGCGCAGATCCTGAGCCTGCTGCGCAAGCTATGCAAAGACAAGCAGGTCGGCATGATACTCATCACCCACGACATGGGCGTCATTGCCGAGGTCACCGACCGCGTTGCCGTGCTCTACCGCGGCAAGCTGGTCGAAGAAGGCCCCACGAAAGCGCTGCTGAGCCGTCCGCAGCATCTCTATACCAAAAGCCTGATATCGGCCGTGCCCCGTTCGGACATCAAGCTGCGGCGCTTTCCGATGGTGACCTATATCGAAGACGTGCACGAGGCGCCCAAGAAGGACAACCTGGACATCGCCAAGCGCTGGCTGGGCCAGCAGCGCCACTACGGCGAGCATTCCGGCAAGCCGCTGCTGCAGGTCCAGGACCTGGGCATGCGCTTTGTGCTCAAGAATGCCTTCTTGAAACAGAACCGCGTCATGCTCGACGCGGTGAAGAATGTCAGCTTTTCGATCAGGGAAGGGGAGGTGTTCGGGCTGGTGGGCGAATCGGGCTCGGGCAAATCGACGATCGCCCGCCTTATTGCCGGCCTGTACCAGGCCAGCCAGGGCTCGGTGATCTTCAACGACGTCAATGTCACCCAGCTTGCCGATCAGAAAATGATGAATGCCTTCCGGCGCCAGATCCAGATGGTGTTCCAGGACCCGTTTTCATCGTTGAACCCGCGCATGCGCATTCTGGACATCGTGGCCGAACCGATACGCTTTCACAAGCTCGCGACGACGGAAAAGATCACCCGCCAGATCGTCAGCGGGCTGCTCGATTATGTGGGGCTGGGCGACCAGGCCTTGCTGCGCTTTCCGCATGAATTTTCGGGCGGACAGCGGCAGCGCATCTGCATCGCCCGGGCGCTGGCGACGCGGCCGCGCTTCCTGATCTGCGATGAGCCGACCTCCGCGCTGGATGTGTCCATACAGGCGCAGATCCTGAATCTGCTCAAGGACCTGCAGGAAACGCTGGGCCTGACGATGCTGTTCATCAGCCACGACCTGCCCGTCATCCGGCAGATGTGCGACCGGGTCGGGGTGATGCGCCATGGCGAGCTGCTGGAAGTGGCCGAAACCGAGACGCTGTTCTCCGATCCGCAACATGAGTACAGCCGGCATTTGCTGTCGCTGATGCCCAGCCTGGACTTCCTTTCGCGCGAGGGGCTGGAGGTCGAGGCGGTGTAAGGGGCGCCGGGGCTTCTTTACCATTGTTTAACTTTTTGACACCAAAATGCCGGCCGTTCGCTGGACGCCAGGCCGGCGCGTCCCTATGATGAAGCCTCATCTTCTTCAAGGATAGGAATCGCCATGGGCATCATCAGCATGATCGTAGTCGGCTTCATCATCGGTCTGATTGCACGGGCCATCATGCCCGGCGAGCAGAAGTTCGGCATCATCTTGACCATCATCCTGGGCATCATCGGTTCCGTCGTGGCCGGCTACCTGGGCGCCTCTCTCGGCTATTACCAGCCAGGGGAAGGCGCGGGCTGGATAGGGTCCATTATCGGCGCCATTATCGTGCTGTTCATCTACGGCCTGATCGTCAGGAAGCGCTAAGATCCACCCGGCCCCGCCACGCGGCCGGGCGGCCGGGCGGCAGAGCGGCAAGGGGCACCCCGGTACGGGGTGCTTTTTTATCGCCTGGCGAATCCGGGGCGGCATGCTGGCCGCGAGGCGGACGCGCGCGTGGGCGATTTTTATGCGATGAACGCCGCTGCGATCGATACAATACGCTGTACGCTTGTTCCAGCTTCCTGGAGGCCTTATGGACAATTCCCGATACCAGAACGAATACACACAGCGCCGGTTTTGGCGCAAGCTGACGCCGCTCGCGCAGTCGACCGGCCGGTCCACGCTGGAAAAGGCGCTCTATTTGTATTACGCCGTGCAGAACGCCAATACCCCCAAATGGGCCAAGCGAGTCATCTACGGGGCTTTGGGCTATTTCATTTTTCCGCTGGACGCCATTCCCGACCTGGCGCCGCTGATAGGCTACACCGACGACCTTAGCGTCATGGCGGCCGCGCTGGCCACGGTCGCCTTTTACATCACTCCCGAAGTCAAGGAACAGGCGCAGCGCAAGCTGGACGAATGGTTCGGCAAGCCTGCCGCGAACGTCTGCACGGATGCCTGACGGACGCAAGCCGGGCATGCCTTGCGCGCCGACCCTCGCGCACTACTGGCTGGCGGAAACGCTGCGCCTGCGCGAGGCGCTGTGGGGCCCCCTGGAAGACAGCGGCGAAGTGCGGCGCGCCCGCGCCCAAGGGCAGGGGTTCGGCCAGAAAGTGCTGCTGCGCGCCCAATTCCTCGGGCAGCGCGAAAAGCTCGATTTGCTGATCGCCCGATGGACGCGGGGCGCGAGGCTGGCCCTGCTGGGCATGCTGGCCGCCGCCATTCTGGCAGGCGCCGCAACGGCAGTGGGCGCGCTGGGCGACGGCAGCCGGTCCGTCAATGTGCTGCTGGCATTGACCGCCATGCTGGGGCTCAATGCGCTGGCCTTCCTGTTCTGGCTATTGAGCTTCGCGGTCAGGAGCGCCGGCAGCGGCACCTGGCTGGGCGAGTTGTGGTTGTGGCTGACGCGCAAGCTGGCGCGGGGGCCCGATGCCGCCCTCGCCCCGCGCGCGCTCGTCGAGGTGCTCAGCCGCAACAACGCCCTGCGCTGGATACTGGGCGGCATCAGCCATGGGCTCTGGGCGGCCGCGCTGCTGAGCATGCTGCTCAGCCTGCTGGCGGTGCTCTCGGCCCGCCGCTATGGCTTCAACTGGGAAACCACGCTGTTGTCCGCCGATACCTTTGTCTCGCTGACGGCCTTCCTGGGCTGGCTGCCTTCGCTGCTGGGCTTTGCCATTCCGCCCGAGGCCGTCGTGCGGGCCAGCAACGGACTGCAGGCATTGCCCGAAACCGCGCAAGCCTTATGGTCGAGCTGGCTGATAGGCTGCGTGGCGACATACGGGCTATTGCCGCGCATGCTATGCCTGGTCCTGAGCCTGCTCATGGCCAGGCGCAACCTTGCGGCCATCGGCCTGGATGAAAACCTGCCCGGCTATGCCGAATTGCGCGGCCGCCTTGCGCCGCCCAGCGAAAAAGCCGGAATAGATGGGCCCGACACGCCTGGATTCCAGGCGCATTTCCGCCCGCGCGCGCCGGCGCCTCACGACCAGACACAGCCCTTGCTGGCCGGCATAGAGCTTGCGCCGGATACGCCCTGGCCGCCCGCCGGCCTGCCCGCCGGCGTGGCCGACCTCGGCATCATCGACAGCCGCCTGGAGCGCAAGAATCTGCTGGAGCGCTTCCAGCGGCAGCCGCCCGGCCAGTTGCTGATGGTATGCGATGCGCAGCAGACCCCGGACCGCGGCACCATCGCCCTGCTGGCCGAACTGGCCGGCCTGGCCGGGCAGGCGCACATTGCCTTGCACGGCCAGGCCGGCGCCGGCTTTTCCGATGCGCGCGCCGCGGCGTGGCAGGAACGCCTGGCCGCGGCCGGGTTCCTGCCCGGGCAGTTGCATGCCGGCCTGGCCCCGGCGCTGGCCTGGCTGGCTGCCGGTCAGCCAGCCAGGCCCATCGCGAAGGACGCCCATGTCCAGCCATGAGCAGCCCTTGCGCCTGGCCGTCGTGGGCCATACCAATACCGGCAAGACCTCGCTCTTGCGCACGCTCACGCGCGATCCCGGCTTTGGCGTGGTGCAGGACAGCCCGGGCACCACGCGCCATGTGGAGGGCGCGCATTTGCTGGTGGATGGCGCAGTCGTAGTGGAGCTGTACGATACGCCCGGCATGGAGGACGGCATCGCCCTGCTGGACTATTTCGACCAGTTGGCGCAGCCGGGCGAACGCATCGACGGCCCCGAGCGGATACGCCGTTTTCTGCAAAGCCCCGAAAGCAAGCGGCGCTTCGAGCAGGAGGCGCGGGTGCTGAAGAAATTGCTGGACTGCGATGCCGGACTGTATGTGGTGGACGTGCGCGATCCCGTGCTGGGCAAGCACAAGGATGAGCTCGCCATTCTCGCCAGTTGCGGCCACCCCATCGTGCCGGTGCTGAACTTCACGCACAGTCCCGAACAGCGCCTGGCGGCATGGCGTGCGGCGCTCGCGCGCCTCGGCTTGCACGCCATCGTCGAATTCGACACGATCGCGCCGGCTCTGGATGGCGAAGCGCAGCTGTACGACAAGCTGGCCTTGCTGATGGACCGGCATGCCGGGCTGCTGCAGGTGCTCAAGCACGACGTCGCGCAACAGCGCGACATCCGCCGCCTCGACGCCATGCGCCTGATCGCCGAACTGCTGGTCGACGTGGCGGCCTGGCACCTGGCCAGCGAGCCCGGCGCGCCGGCGCTGGAAAGCGCCACGCAGACGCTGCGCAAGAAGGTGCGCGCTCGCGAGAATCTCTGCGTGCGCGCCCTGCTAAAACGCTATAACTTCGACAGCCGCGACTTTCCGGCCCATGCCTCGGCGCTGGAGGGCGAACGCTGGGGCATGGATCTGTTTCATCCGCAGGCCCTGAAAGACGTGGGCATCCATGTGACCAAAGGCGCGGCGGCGGGCGCCATGGCCGGGGCCACGCTCGATGTATTCATGGCAGGCATCAGCCTGGGGGCGGCGACCTTGCTGGGCGCGGCCGCCGGCGGGCTGTGGCAAGGCGCCGACAAGCTGGGAAAACGGCTGCTGGGCCGCCTGAAAGGGTACCAAGAGCTGAGCGTGGACGATGCGGTATTGCGCCTGCTCGCCATACGCCAGCTGGCTTTGCTGCGGGCCCTGGAACAGCGCGGCCATGCGGCGCTGGGCCCGATACAGCTGGAGCCCGGGCCCGCCGGGGCCGACGCCGCGGCGGGCCATGCCCCTATCGAAGCCTGGCGCAGCCAAAAACTTCCCGAGGAACTGCTGGAGGCGCGCAGCCAGCCGCAATGGTCCAGCCTCGACGCCAATCACGCCCCCGCGGCCAGGCGCGAACAGGTCATACGCGCGCTTTCGGACAAGCTTGCCCGGGCAGCGGGCTGAACGGCCGCCGCAAGCCCGGCCTCGCCTACAAGAACACCGGTTCGTCGGCCAGGTCGTTGGTGTGGGCCTGGCCTGGCGGCAAGGGCGGGCAGCGCGTGCGCAATATGGCCTCGATGCCATCGATGGCCGCGAGTATGCCCGCGGCGTAATCGTGTTGCTGCAGCCTGGCCTGCAGTTGCCCGCAGACCTGCGCCCATAGTTCGTCAGGCGCGGCGACGGCGCGATCGGCGATGATTTCGATGCGATGCCTGTCCAGCGCCAGGTACAGCAGCACGCCGGTATTCAAAGGCGTATCCCAGACCCGCAGGCGCCCGAACACCTCGAGGGCGCGGTAGCGGCTGTTGCGTTCGTGGGACGGGCTTACGGCTTCTATGGCGACCATCAGCTCGCCCGTATGATCCAGCTCGCTCTTTTTGATGCGATCGGCGATATGCGCCAGTACCTCGGGGGTAAAGTGCCTGCGGCGCAGCCATTGCCCTTCCAGGCTGGCCCAGCCGGTCAATTCTTTCCATTTGCCGCCATCTTGACGCACGTCTGCTCCTTGAGCGTATGCAAAACTATCGTTGCGGCGCGACCGGGCCTCCTACCAGCTGCCCGAGGCGCCGCCGCCGCCACTGCCACCGCCGCCCCCGCCGAAACCGCCGCCCCCGAAGCCGCCACCGCCGCCGAAACCTCCACCGAAGCCGCCGCCCAAACCACCGCCCAGTCCGCCGATGACACCGCCGCGGCGCGATGCGCGGGCCGCGCTGCGGGCGCCGCCAGCGCCAAACTTGCGCCCTATGCTGCTCAGCAGGAAGGCCGCCAGCGCAGCCAGAATACCGAAGCCGATACTGCCGGACATGAAGAAAACGAAGATGCCCGCGGCAAAGGCGGCGAATGCCGCCGGCATGAAGAATGTCATGACCGCCAGAGGCAAAAGCATGATGCCCGGCGCATCGCCATCGGTATTGGCCTGGCCGCCGGCAGCAGGCGGCGGCAGCGGTTCGCCGTCGACCAGCTTGGCCAGGCTTTCCACGCCGGCCGCGATGCCTCCGGCATAATCGCCTTGCTTGAACCTGGGCGTGACCTGTTCGCGGATGATCCGGCCGGCCAGCAAGTCGGGCACGGCGCCCTCCAGGCCATAGCCGACTTCGATGCGCAAATGGCGGTCGTCCTTGGCCACCACGAACAAAATGCCGTCGTCGACCTTTTTACGGCCCAGGCGCCACTGATCGAAAGCCCGCCTTGCGTAGCTTTCTATGGTGTCCTCGCCCGTCGTGGCTACGACCAGCACGGCGATTTGCGCGCCCTTGCGCTTTTCCAGGTCGGCCAGCACCTGGCTCAAGTGGCTTTGCGTATTCGAATCCAGGGTGCCGGTCGTGTCGGTGACCCGGCTCTTGAGCTCGGGCACGGGCGCCTGGGCCGCGCCCGCGATCGACGCCGCCGCCAGCGAGAGCAGGAAGGCAAGGCCCAGGTTTCGGAAAAACCCGGCCATGGCGCTATTCATATTCATCCTTTGCCGGGCTCGGGCAGGGTAAATTTGACTTCGGGATCCTTGGTGATCTGATCCTGCTTGGACACGCCATAGTTTTCAATGGTGTGATAGCCGAAGATCTTGGCGGTGATGAGCGTCGGAAACTGGCGCACGATCAGGTTGTAGTCCTGCACGGCCTGGACATACCGCCCGCGCTCCGTGGCGATGCGGTTCTCGGTGCCCTCCAGCTGCGTCATCAGGTCGCGGAACAGGCCGTCGCTTTTGAGCTGCGGGTAATTTTCCGACACGGCAATCAGGCGCGACAGGGCCGACGACAACTGCCCCTGCGCCTCGTTGAAGCGCGCCATGAGTTCGGGGTTTTCGAGGTCCTTGGCGCTGATCTGGATGCTGCCCACTCTGGAACGAGCCTCGGTTACCTGGGTCAGCACCGCGCGCTCATTGACCATATAGGCATTCACCGAATTGACCAGCTTGGGAACCAGCTCGGCGCGGCGCTCGTACTGATTCAGCGTTTGCGACCAGGTGGTCTTCACCTGCTCATCCAGGCGCTGGATATCGTTGTAGCCGCAACCGGCCAGCAACGCCGACAGGCAAGGCAAGAGTATGAGTAGCAGTATACGTTTCATCATGGCGGACCCGAAAAAAGCAATACGCGAATTACAGCAGTTTGCGCAGACCTTGCCAATATGCCTGAAACGAAGCCATTCATGTTGATATAAATCGGCGCTCGCCGATCCAGGCCATTTACGCTACAATACTGAATTACGTGTTGCACCAGTTCGACACGTGTCTTGCAAGCTATCTTTGCCTTGCCTGAGCTTTTTGCTCTCAACTTCTTTTATCGTCTGCCTAGATTGGTATCTCTCGACTCGAGCGATAGGCTGTCGCTGGAGTTATTTCTTGAATACCCAAACTACATTTGCCTCCCTAGGGCTGGCGGAACCCCTTTTGCGTGCCGTTGCAGATACCGGCTATATACATCCCACCCCCATCCAGGCGCAAGCCATTCCCCAAGTGATGATGGGCGGCGACTTGCTGGCCGCCGCGCAAACCGGCACCGGCAAGACCGCGGGCTTTACCCTGCCGATACTGCACCGCCTGATGCAGACCCCCGCGCAGGGCCGCAAGCCCGGCCAGCCGCGGGTATTGATTCTGACCCCCACCCGCGAACTGACGGCCCAGGTCGAAGAGTCCGTGCGGACCTATAGCCAGCACACGGCCATACGTTCGATGGTGATGTTCGGCGGCGTCAATATCAACCCGCAAATCAACGCCCTGCGCAAGCCGCTGGATATCCTGGTGGCCACCCCCGGCCGCCTGCTCGATCATGCCCAGCAAAAGACGGTGGACTTGTCCGCCGTGGAAATCCTGGTGCTGGACGAAGCCGACCGCATGCTGGACATGGGTTTCATCCGCGACATCCGCCGCATCATCGCGCTGCTGCCCCGGACCCGCCAGAACCTGCTGTTTTCCGCTACGTTCTCCGACGAAATCCGCGAACTGTCCAAGGGCGTGTTGAACAACCCGATCGAAATCTCGGTAGCCCGCCGCAATACGGCTTCCGAGCTGGTCACCCAGCGCATGGTAATGACCGAACAGTCGCACAAACGCGACCTGCTCAGCTTCATCATCCGTGAAAGCGGCTGGCACCAGGTGCTCGTATTCACCCGCACCAAGCACGGCGCCAATCGCCTGGCCGAAAAGCTCGTGAAAGATGGCCTGGCGGCCGCCGCCATCCATGGCAACAAGAGCCAGGCCGCGCGCACCCGCGCCCTGGCCGGCTTCAAGGATGGCAAGGTCGCCGTGCTGGTCGCCACCGACATCGCCGCGCGCGGGATCGACATCGACCAGCTGCCGCATGTCGTCAACTTCGAACTGCCCAATGTCCCGGAGGATTACGTCCACCGCATCGGCCGCACCGGCCGCGCGGGCAGCGAAGGCTCGGCCCTGTCGCTGGTCGACAAGACCGAAATCAAGCTGTTGAACGCCATCGAGAAGGTCATCAAGCGCCCGATCGAGCGCACGACGATCGAAGGCTGGTCGCCAGACATGGTCAAGGCCGAGCCGGCGCACGTGCGCGCCGATGACGACCGCCCCCCGCGCCGCTCGAACGCGCCGCGCAAAAGCGGCGGCGCCAGCGCCGGCGCAAGGCCAGGCGCGCGCTCCGGGGATGCGCGCCGTCCGGCGGGAGGCGCCCGCCCCGAGGGCGGCGCTGCGCGCCCGGCTGGCGCAGGCCGTCCGGCAGGCGCCGCGGCAGGGCAGGCGCGCCGCAGCAGCGGCCCCGCCCGCAACACGAGCGGCCAGCGCCCCGCCCTGCTGGGAAAATAAGGCGTATTATTTCGCAGTTGTCCACCACGGCTGACTCCTCATGTCTTTTTCCACCTGGCTTGCCTTCTTTGCCGCGTCCTGGGCGATTTCTTTTTCGCCCGGGCCGGGCGCCATCTCGGCCATGGCCTCGGGCCTGAAATACGGCTTCAGGCGCGGCTACTGGACGACGGTAGGCCTGATCATGGGGATCCTGATCCAGTTCGTGGTCGTGGCCGTGGGGCTGGGCGCCCTGCTGGCGGCTTCCGAGCTGGCTTTCGGGGCCGTCAAATGGCTGGGCGTCGGCTACCTGATCTACCTGGGCTGGAAGCAGTTTCACACCGACGCCGCGCCGGTGACCGTGGAAGCCGGCGCGCCCGCGCCCTTCAAGATACGCGAGCTGATTCTGCGCGGCTGCCTGATCAACGTCACCAATCCCAAAGGCACGGTCTTCCTGCTGGCCGTGGTTCCCCAGTTCCTCGATTTATCGCGGCCGCTTGCGCTGCAGTATGTTGTAATAGCCGCCACCCTGTGCTTTACCGACCTGGTGGCCATGGGGTGTTACACCACGCTGGCTTCCCGCATGTTGAAACTATTGCGCAGCCCACGCCGCATCCGCTGGCTTAACCGTACTTTTGGCGCGCTGTTCATACTGGCCGGCACCGTTCTGGCCTCTTTCAGCCACCATAAATAACCTTGTGTGCCGCAAAGGGCGGCCGCCTGGCGGCCCCGGCGGCAACACACGCTAAAATCAGACTATGAGCATTACCCAAGAAGTCGCGCGGCGACGCACATTTGCCATCATCTCGCACCCTGACGCAGGAAAAACCACACTTACCGAAAAGCTTCTGCTGTTCGCAGGCGCGATCCAGATCGCCGGCAGCGTCAAGGCCCGCAAAGCCAGCCGCCATGCATCCTCGGACTGGATGGAAATCGAAAAGCAGCGCGGCATCTCGGTGGCCTCTTCCGTCATGCAGATGGAATACCGCGACTGCGTCATCAACCTGCTCGATACGCCGGGCCACCAGGACTTCTCCGAGGACACCTACCGGGTGCTGACCGCCGTCGACGCCGCCCTCATGGTGATCGACGCCGCCAATGGCGTGGAACCGCAGACCATACGCCTGCTGCAGGTGTGCCGGGCCCGCAACACGCCCATCATCACCTTCATCAACAAGCTGGACCGCGAAGTCCAGGAGCCCCTGAACCTGCTGGCCGAAATCGAATCGCACCTGGGCATGGACGCCGTGCCCTTTTCGTGGCCGGTAGGCATGGGCCGCTCGTTCGGCGGCGTGTTCGACATACGCCGCGACCGCATGCGCATTTTCCGCGCGGGCCAGGAACGGCGCGGGAACCAGGATGACCTGATCCAGGGCCTGGGCAATCCCGCCATCGCCGCGCGCTTTGGCGATGCCTTCGTCAAAGCCAACGAAGAAATCGAACTCATCAATGCCGCCGCGCCCGCCTTCGACCAGTCGGCCTTCCTGGCGGGCAGGCAGACGCCCGTGTTCTTCGGTTCGGCCATCAATAATTTCGGCGTGCAGGAAGTCCTGGATGCGCTGGTCGACCTCGCGCCCAAGCCTGGCTCGCGCACGGCCTTGCAGCGCGAAGTGCAGCCCGACGAACCCAAATTCAGCGGCGTGGTGTTCAAAGTGCAGGCCAATATGGACCCGGCCCACCGCGACCGCGTCGCCTTCGTGCGAGTGAGCTCGGGGCGCTTCGACCGCGGCATGCGGCTCAAGGTCTCGCGCACCGGCAAGGAAATGCGCCCCAACAACGTCGTGTCCTTCCTGTCGCAGCGCCGCGAACTGCTGGACCAGGCCTACGCCGGGGATGTCATCGGCATACCCAACCACGGTGTGCTCCAGCTGGGCGATGTGCTGACCGAAGGCGAGAACCTGCAGTTCACCGGGCTGCCGTTTTTTGCGCCCGAGCTCTTCCAGGCGGTCGAAGTCAAGGACCCGCTGCGCATCAAGCAATTGCGCATCGGCCTGACCCAGCTCGGAGAAGAAGGGGCCATCCAGGTCTTTCGCCCTGAAGCGGCCGGCGGCGCGCTGCTGCTGGGCGCGGTCGGCCAGCTGCAATTCGAAGTCGTGGCCCATCGGCTGAAACATGAATACGGCGTGGAGGCCCGCCTGATGCCATCGCGTTACAACATGGCACGTTGGATTACAGCCGCGGACCCCAAGGTTTTGCGAAAATTCATGGACGCCAACGCCGCCAACATCGCCTATGATGTGGTCGATGCCGTGGCGTTTCTGGCAAGTTCGCCAGCACAATTGCGTGTGGCGCAAGAACTGTATCCCGGTGTGGAGTTCCATGCCATGCGCGAGCACGGCGGCCAGGTTTTTGGGCAAAATGCATAAGCGGCGGATCAGCCGCGTGCTTTTTCCCCAAGGGTCCAGCTTATATACTGGGCTCTCTTTCCCAGACAGAGGGTAATAATGTCCTGGCGTTTCATCTTAGCAATTTTGGTAGTGGCCGCGGGCGCTTCAGCCTGGGGCGGCCTGCGGTTGGGCGATTGGCTCGTGGCGCACGGGCCGGCCACGCCGGCCATCATAGATCCTCCGGAACTCTCGGCCGTGCCGGTGCTCGATGCCAACGGCCTGCCTTATGTCGCTCAGCCGCCGCAGCCGCTGGTCAACGGCCAGCAGGGGGTGCCCGAGCCACCCAAGCAGATCGCATGGGAAATACCCGAGAAATCGCTGGACGAAACCAAGTCCACTTCGACGATCGATCTGGCGACCACCACCATCACCATGGACGAGGCGGTGCAAATCGCCGCGTCGGGCGGCGGCCAGGCATTTCACGGGATTGCCGATGTCGGCGACCTGGGCCTGGGCGCCGGCGGGTTCACTGGGGATCAGCCGCTACAGCCGGTCGAGGTCGCCCCGCCGCCACCGCCGCCGCCAGTATCCGGCGAGCCCGCCATGAGCAACCAGGCCTGGCAAGCCAGCTTGCGCCAGGATTTGCAGGCCTGCAGCGCCCAAGGCTTCTTTGACCGGCCCAGCTGCGCCTGGGCGGCGCGCAATAAATACTGCGAACCGAACAATGCCTGGGGCCGCGTGCGCGACTGCCCGGCCAAGAGCTTCTAGGGCAGCGGCGCTCAGTCGCTCAATTCGCCCATCTGGGATTGCAGGTAGTTCTGCAGTCCCACTTTTTCGAGCAGGTCCATCTGGGTTTCAAGCCAGTCTATGTGCGCTTCGGTGTCATTGAGGATGTCCTGGAACAGGTCGCGCGATACGTAGTCCCGTACCGTTTCGCAATAGGCCATGGCTTCCTTGACGGTTTCCTGGGCGCCGCTTTCCAGCTTGTGGTCACAGGACAGCAGTTCAGGCACGTTCTCGCCGATCAGCAGTTTGTGCAGATCCTGCAGGTTAGGCAGCCCGTCCAGCATGAAAATGCGTTCGATCAAGCGGTCGGCGTGCTTCATTTCGCCGATGGACTCGTCGTATTCATGCTTGCCCAATTTATTCAGACCCCAATGGTTCAGCATACGGGCATGCAGAAAATACTGGTTGATCGCGGTGAGTTCGTTTTTTAGTTGCGCATTCAGATACTGAATAACGGTTTTGTCGCCTTTCATGGCCATACTCCTGAGCAAAGGTGAAGATCGATAACAGCATCGATAGCGGACGCCGGGGTATGCGCGCCAGGTCGCCGCTGGTTGTGCCTGTAAGGCTAACATGCCGATAGGGGATTTTCAGCTCTCCGGGCCGCCGGAGAACCAGGCGGCCCGGGGCTTTGCGAACCATGCTTGAGAATGGGAATGAATCGGTTTATTGCTGTTGTTACGCGGCGCCCGCCCGCACAGGCAGAGCGCATGCGGACCAGCCATCGATGGCGGCGGAGAATTCCGGTGGAATACGGGTCCGTGGCGCGGGCAATTGCCGCGCATGCCAACCGGCGCCCATAGCGGCGCCTAATTGGTTACCAAAGGTATCAGGCGCGGCGAACCGCCACGGCCACCATGGGAAGGGGCGCGCTCACGCCCGGATCGTTGGCGGCGTTCGCCACCGGAGTGCCAGCTTCCTGGCGTATGGAGGCCTGTCCGGCATAGCGCCCGCCCGGCAGGTACTCGCCGGCGGTTTCTGAACAGCAGCCGCAGCAAGTCCCCACCCCGAGCTGACCTTGCAGGTCTGACAGGGTGACGGCGCCCTCGGCTACGGCCGATTGGACCTGGCGCTCGGTGATGGCGTTACAGATACAAATGAACATGAGAACAATTATCATCCAGTAATGGATAAAAATCAATCTCATTTAACAAAGTTTTACCCGGGCGCGCGCAGCCCCTTCCGGGCCGGCCCTGGAGCGCCGCTCAACCGTCGGAGCGGGGCGATTCCAGCGCGGCGCGCGCCTTGCGTAATATCGCGGGCTCGATGCCGGCGGCCTCGCGGTACTTGGCCACTGTGCGGCGGGCGATGACCACGCCCTGTTCAGCCAGGCGTATGGCTATCTGGCTGTCGGACAGCGGTTTCTTGGCGGACTCCTCGCCCACCAGCTTGAGGATCAGGGACCGCACCGCCGTGGCGGAGGTGGTTGCGCCGTCGTCGGTCTGCAATGCCGCGCCGAAGAAACGCTTGAGTTCGATGACGCCCCAGGGCGTCTGCGCATACTTCTGCCTGGTCGCGCGCGACACGGTGGATTCATGCAGCTCCAGTTCCTGCGAGATGTCGCGCAGCAGCAACGGCCGCATGGCGCCCACGCCCTGCTCGAAGAATTCCTGCTGCCTGTCGACGATAGCCTGGGTGACCCGCAGAATGGTGACAAAGCGCTGATTCATGCTTTTGATCAGGCCCTGCGCCTGCTGGAGCTGACCCTGCATCGCGGGAGCGGCGGGAGCCCGGTCCAGCAGGCTTTCATATACGGAATTGATGCGCAGCTTGGGCACGACCGCCGGGTTCAGGCTGGCCCGCCAGCGGCCTTTGACCTTGCGCACCAGCACATCCGGCGTCACATAGTCGGCGGTGGAGGTGGCCCAGTTGCGCGCCGGCCGGGGCTCCATCTGCAGCAGCAGGGCGTGCGCCGCGCGCAGGGTTTCCTGATCGCAGGAAAGCGCATCGCGCAGCCGGTTCAGGTTGCCGGAAGCCAGCACGGCCAGGTGGTCGCGGGCAATGAGCGTGGCGCATGCCAGGATATCGGCAGGCACGGGCGTTGCAGACAGGGCTTGCGAATGTTCCAGCTGCAGGCACAGGCAATCGGCCAGCGAAGTCGCCCCCACGCCGGGCGGATCGAATGATTGCAGCAAGCGCAGGGCGGCCTGCAGTTCATCGATGTCCACCGCCAGCTCGGGGGGCAGATATTGCAGGATATCCTCCAGCGGCGTGGGCAGATAGCCGTTCTGGTCGAGCTCGTCGATAAGCAGGGTCACCAGGGCGCAATCGCGCTGCTGGGCCCGCGTCAGGTGCAATTGCTGCAGCAGATGATCCTGCAGGGACTCCGGCATTGCGGTTTCGGGGCGCGTCGGCTCGTCATCGGCATTATTATTGCCGGCGCGGCTGGCCGTCCCCAGCAGCGGCCAGCGATCTTCGCGCGCCTGTGCTTCCTCGGCTACCGTATCCGCCGCAACGATGTCATACTCTTCCTCATGCTCCAGCATGGGGTTTTCAAGCAAGGCCTGGGCCACTTCCAGTTCCAGCTCTTGCGCCGACAGCTGCAGGAATCGTATTGATTGCTGCAGCTGGGGAGTCAGCGCCAATTGCTGATGCTGACGAAGTTCTAAAGACTGACGCGATTGCATAGTTAAAATAAGTTATATGAAAGCAAATACTCAACAGCCTACCCGCCAAGACGTCGCCCTGCTGCGCAATACCTTGCTCAAGCTCACGGCCACGCAGAAAATCCTGTGTGTCGTAGTGGTCGCCGTGGTGGCCCTGGTTTGGTACGACCTGCTCAACCGGTTGATTGCCTTTGGCCGAGGCATTGATTATGGCGGTTTGCATGCGCTAGGTGTTCAGGCCATTGCGCTGCTGAAACAATACAACCCGTTTTTCTGGTGGGCGGTAGTGGCGCTATGTACGCTTATTATTGCCTATTTTCTGTACGGCTTTGTGCAGGGCACGCAAAGGCGCGCGCGCCTGAAGCAGGTTAGCGACGCAACGGTGTCGATGCTGGCGCACGAATTGTCCGATCCGGCCCTGGAAGTATTGCGCTGGGTGTGGCACGAGCGCCGCGACCCCATAACCGTGGGCGATTTGCAACGCACGCTGTCCGAATTGCGCGGCGGACGCGCGGCCAAGATCGTGCTGGCCCGACGCCATGTGGTCCTGCTTGAAGGCCCCGCCGTCGCGGTGGATGAGCAATAAAAGTTGCCAAGCCGGCGAAAGTATGTTTGACTATGGCCTATGAGACCCGAGCACGCCCCCTCCCATAACGCCCGCGCCCGCAGCAACGCTGCCGGCCTGGCGTTGCGTGTTCAGCGCGGTTCCCCGCGCCTGTCGCTCTCCTCGCTGGCACTATCCCTGCTACTACCGATCGGTTGCCGGACCTAGCGTCTCGTGGCAGTTCGGCAGCCTGTTCCAGCCACATGTATTCAAATCACCGTTATTTTCATTAAAGAGCCTGCGCGCAAGATGCTCCGGTGATTTCGTCGCATAACATCCGAATCAAAAAACAGGTGTCCCATGATTTCCAATCCTTCCGACAAATATCGTCCGTTCGTGCCGTTCGCCCGCGAGTTTTCCGAGCGCACCTGGCCCAGCAAGCGCATATCCCATCCCCCTATCTGGATGAGCACTGACCTGCGCGATGGCAATCAATCGCTGATAGAGCCCATGAGCGTGGAGCGCAAGCTGCGCTTTTTCGAGCAGCTGGTAAAAATCGGCTTCAAGGAAATCGAAGTGGGTTTTCCCTCGGCATCGCAGACCGACTTCGATTTCGTGCGCAAGCTGGTGGACGAAAACCGCATTCCCGACGATGTCACGATCATTGTGCTCACCCAGTCGCGCGAAGACCTGATACGCCGCACGGTGGAATCCGCGGCGGGCGCCAAAAAGGCCATAGTCCACCTGTACAACGCCTGCGCGCCGGCATTCCGCAAGATCGTCTTCAACATGAGCCAGGACGAGGTCAAGCAAATCGCCCTGGACGGAACGCGCCTGGTCAAGGAATTCACGAACCAGCATCCGGAAACCTCCTGGCGCTATGAATATTCGCCCGAAGTGTTCAGCACGACCGAGCCCGAATTCGCCCTGGATGTCTGCAACGCGGTGACCGCGGCATGGCAGCCCACGCCCGAATCCAAGATCATTTTCAACCTGCCCGCCACGATAGAGGCGACCACGCCCAATCTGTATGCGGACCAGATCGAATGGATGCACAACAATCTGCAGCAGCGCGACTGCATCGTGCTCAGCGTCCATCCGCACAACGACCGTGGCACGGCCGTGGCCGCCGCCGAGTTCGCCGTCATGGCAGGCGCCGACCGCATCGAAGGCTGCCTGTTCGGCAACGGCGAGCGCACCGGCAACGTGGACCTGGTAACCCTGGCGCTCAACCTCTACACGCAAGGCATACACCCGGGGCTGGACTTCTCGGACATCGACGAAGTGCGCCGCTGCGTGGAGTATTGCAATCAGCTGCCGGTGCATCCGCGCCATCCCTATGCGGGCGACCTGGTCTTCACGGCGTTTTCAGGCTCGCACCAGGATGCCATCAAGAAAGGCTTTGCCCAGAGGCAGCCGAATACCTTGTGGGAAGTGCCTTATCTGCCTATCGACCCGGCCGACCTCGGCCGCAACTATGATGCGGTCATACGCGTGAACAGCCAGTCAGGCAAGGGCGGCGTGTCCTACCTGCTGGAACAGGAACATGGCCTGGTCCTGCCGCGCCGCCTGCAGATCGAATTCAGCCGGGCGATACAGCGAGTCACGGACGAAACCGGCGCCGAAGTCACCGCGGCCAAGGTTTTCGACATTTTCACCGAAGAATACCTGGACCGCGACCAGCCCTGGAAACTGATACGGCACCGCATTACCGGCAACCCCAAGGCCGGCAGCGGACAGCAGTTTTCGATCGAGGTCGAAGTCGAGGAAAACGGCCAGGTGCGCCACTTGGTGGGCCACGGGGATGGCGCGATTTCGGCTTTCGTGGACGCCCTGGACGCCGGGGTCAAGATCATGGACTATCACGAGCATGCGATAGGCACGGGCACCGACACCCGGGCCGCCAGCTATGTCGAACTGCGCGTGGGCGATTCGCCCACCGGTTTCGGCGTGGGCATCCATGGCGACATCGTCACCGCATCCTTCCTGGCGATACTCGGCGCGGTCAATCGCCACGCGGTGAACGCGCCGGCGGAGGCCCTGGCGGAATAGACCCGGCCAATGGCGGCGCGCTGGCGCCGCCATTCGCGCGCAGGCCGCGCACAAGCTCTTCCACATAGGGCACGACCGCCAATACCACGATGAAAGCCATCAGGGCAAGCACATAAATCACAGGCAAGGGCTCGGTCTTCCAGGCCAGCCCGAATTCCGCGCTTTCCACCCCGAAGCCGAAAAGCGCCTGGAATTGCCCCCAATGCAAGGCCACGACGCAGATGATGGCAATCAGGGGAATCATTTCAAGAAAGCTGTGTATGTGCTGCTCGACCGGCGTCACCCTGCGCGCCGTGACGGCATAGCTGACGTCCCACAAGGCCGTGGCCTCGTGGACCAAGAACATCACGATCATGAAGGCGATGATGCCGGCATTTATGTCCAGGAATAGCGCCGCCAGCAGCGCGATGCCCACTTCGCCGAACTGCAGCAGATGAAGCATGGACTCCTTGGGGCCGGAGGTGCTTTCGATGTGGCTCGCGCGATGGCACAGCCAGTCGGCGAAGCCCGCGAGCAGCCATAGCGGAAGGATGAAGTACATCAGTATCAGGACCAAAGGATCATTCAGCACGGCATCTTCCTCGCGGACAGGGTGCCTGCCGGGCACGCCCTGCCCGGCAGGGGAACCAGACAGGCGCCCCCGCGGCGCCAGCTAATCATCGGAGCCGGCCAGGGTGCCGCTGCGCGCCTCGTCGTCGGCCGCGGCCGTGCCCCGATCGAATACGGTATAAGTGGTGGACGGCGCGGGCGGGGGATGGTCCATATCGGGACGCGGCTCTTCGTCCGAAGAAATATGGGACGGCCTGGGCGCCTTGTCGTTGGGATCCGGGGTAGGCATGATCGCTCTCCTTTACACGGTGTCGGGCGGTTTTGAATGGCACTGCTTGTGCCAGCCGGCAAGCAAGCCCTGTACCCGGCGGTCCGCTGCCGGGGCAGGTCTTCCGGCGCGCCCGGCATACGGGAAAACACTGTCATAACCCTGCAATAGTTGATGTTTAATATGAAAACGTTTTCATCACGGCGGCAAGACGCGGGGGAATGCTTTGGCTGAAGAGCGGCGTACCGACAAAGTTTCGATTGTGGAGATCGCGCGGCAGGCGGGCGTATCGCCGGCGACAGTGTCGCGCGTATTCAATCGGCCCGACATTGTCCAGGCGCAGACCCGCGAACATGTGCTGGCGATAGCCGGCAGCCATGGCTTCCGGCCGAACCGCCTGGGCAGCAGCCTGCGCCTGGGCAGCACCAGAACCCTGGGCCTGGTTCTCCCCACCTTGTCCAACCCCGTGTTCGCGGACTGCTTCGAAGGCGCCGAGCAGCGCGCCAGGCAGTCGGGCTATAGCGTCATGATGACAGCGACACATTACGATCCGACCCTGGAGACCGCCGCAGTCCACCGGCTTATCGACCATCAGCTCGATGGCATCATCCTGACGGTGGCCGATGCGCGCAAAAGCTCGATCCTGAAGACGCTGAAAGCGCGGGGCATGAATTACGTGCTGGCGTACAACGAATCGGTCATCCATCCCTGCGCCGCGGTGGACAACTATGCCGCGGCGTCGGACATGGTGAGCCATCTGGCCGGGCTCGGGCACCGGCATATCGCCTTCCTGAGCGGGCCGCTGGACCTGTCCGACCGGGCCAAGTCGCGGCTGGCGGGAAGCAGGCATTGCGCGCGGGCCTTGAGGCTTGAACGAGTCAGGCATTATGTGATGCTCAGCCACACCGCTTCCGATACGGCGACCATCGCGCGGATACTGGAAGCGGCCAGCAGGCCCAGCGCCCTGTTCTGCTCCAATGATTTGCTGGCCACTTCGGTGATTGCGATCGTCAAGGAACTGGGCGGCGCGGTGCCGGGCGATATTTCAGTGGCGGGCTTCGACGGGATACGCTACGGCGCCTTCATGTCGCCCAGCCTGACGACGGTGGAGGCGCCCGGCTACGAGATAGGCAAAGCGGCTTGCCATCTGCTGCTCGATCAGATCGAGCAAGGCGCCGTGCGCAGCGAACAGCTGCGCTACCGGCTTATCGAAGGGGCGAGCGTTGCCGCCGTCAGCCCGCTGTCCAGGAAGGAAAGCCATGCTGCTTGCGCAAATCAGTGACCTGCATATCCAGCGGGAAGGCGCGCATTCGGCGCTGATCCAGGCCGAAACGCACTTGCTGCGCTGCATAGAGACCTTGAACCGCCTGCGTCCGCGCCCGGATTTGCTGGCCATCACGGGCGACCTCACCGAGAGCGGCAGGAAAGAAGAATACCTGATCCTCAAACCCATGCTCCAGAAGCTGAAAATGCCGTTTCTGCTGATACCCGGCAACCATGACAGCCGGGAGAATCTGCGCGAGACGTTCCGCGAGCACGCCTATCTGCAAGGCGATGCGCCCTTTATCCAGTACGCCATAGACACCTGGCCGCTGCGCATCGTGGCGCTGGATACGACCGTTCCCATGCGCAGCCATGGCGAACTCTGCTCTGCGCGCCTAGCCTGGCTGGCCCGGACCCTGGCGCAGCAGCCCGAACGGCCCACGGTCGTGCTGATGCACCATCCGCCGTTTGCAACCGGCATCAGGCTGATGGACGAGCTGGGCCTGCTCGAGGGGCGCGAGGCCTTTGCGGACATCATCGCCCCCTATGGGAATATAGAACGGATTCTTTGCGGCCATCTGCACCGCACGATAGTCTGCCGCGTGGGCAATACGGTGGCGTCCACCTGTCCGGGCACGGCGCACCAGATAGCCCTGGACCTGGGCGCGCCCGACGACCTGTATTTCAATTTTGAACCACCCGGCTATCAACTGCATAGCCAGGGCGCCCATGGGCTGGTCACGCACCACGCCGTCATTGGCGACTTTCCCGGGCCTTACGCATTCTAATTATGTCTTCTATCACTCTGGACAACATCAGCAAGCAGTATGGCGCAGCGCCTCCCGCCGTCGACGGCGTCAGCTTTACCGTCGAGGCGGGAACATTCACCGTCCTGCTCGGGCCTTCGGGCTGCGGCAAGTCGACCACGCTCAGGATGATTGCCGGGCTCGACGAGCCCACTTCGGGGCGCATCCATATCGGCGGCCGGGACGTCACCGGGCTGCCGCCATCGAAACGCAAGATTTCCATGGTGTTCCAGTCATACGCCCTGTTTCCGCACCTGTCGGTAAAAGAAAACATTCTTTTCGGCCTGAAAGTGCGCAAGGAGCCGAAGGCCGAATACGCCGGCCGCCTGACCCAGGTTGCCGAACTGCTGGGCCTGGAAAAGCTGCTGGAGCGCAAACCCTCGCAGTTGTCCGGCGGGCAGCAGCAAAGGGTGGCTCTGGGGCGGGCGGTGATTTCGCAGGCGCCTGTCTGCCTGATGGACGAGCCCTTGTCCAATCTGGACGCCCAGCTGCGGCATGAAATGCGGCGCGAAATCCGGGCGCTGCAACAGAGCCTGGGCATCACCATGGTGTATGTGACGCATGACCAGACCGAAGCCATGAGCATGGCCGACCGCGTGGTGCTTTTGAACGGCGGGCGAATAGAACAGAACGACACGCCCGACAGGCTGTACGCCCGCCCCGCCACGGAATTTTCCGCCAGGTTCATCGGCACTCCGCCCATGAACCTGCTGGCCCTGGACGCCCGCACGCGCCGGATCTCCGGCCGCGACGGCAATGCGCTGGCGGGAGTCGCCGACGGCGCCGTGAAGCTGGGGCTGCGGCCCGAACACATTGTCATCGACGGCGGCGGCGGCATCGCCGCGACGGTCGAAAGCGTTGAATATTTCGGCGCCGATTCCATCGTCGTCTGCAAGGTGGGCCATAACGCCGGTGTCGCCGTGCGGGCGGCCGGCCACCTGCGGGCCCATCCCGGCGCGGACATCAGGCTGCGCTGGAACCCGCTGCAACAACATTTCTTTGACGCCTCGGGCAAAGCGCTGCCGCGCGCGCCCTCTATTTCTTGATAGGAAAACATTATGCGACGTACCCTGTTGAAAGCCATCGCGTTCAGCCTTGCAGGCGCCTTCTGCGCAGCCCCCGCCTGGTCCCAGGCCAAGCCGGTGGAGCTGGAATTCTATTACCCGGTGGCCGTGGGCGGCCCCATCACCAAGATCGTCGACGGCATGGTCGACAAATTTGAAAAAGACCACCCGGATATCAAGGTCAAGTCCGTCTACGCCGGCTCCTACCAGGATTCGGTTGCCAAGGCGCTGACCGCGCACAAGGGCGGCAATGCCCCGCAGCTGGCGGTCCTGCTGTCGACCGACATGTTCACCCTGATCGATGAAGGCGCCATCGTCCCCTTCGATCCGCTGGTGCAGTCCGATAGCGACAAAAAATGGCTGGACGGCTTCTACAAGGGCTTCATGGCCAACAGCCAGACCGGCGGAAAAACCTGGGGCATACCGTTCCAGCGTTCAACTATCGTGATGTACTACAACAAAGACCTGTTCAAGGCCGCCGGCCTGGACCCCGACAGCCCGCCCGCCACCTGGACCGATCTGGTAAGCCAGGCGGAAAAGCTGACCAAGAAGGACGGCTCCGGCCAAGTCACGCAATGGGGCCTTGAAATACCCTCGGGCGGCAGCTTCGCCTACTGGCTGTTCCAGGCGCTGACCACGCCCAACGATGCCATGCTGATGAACCAGGCGGGCAATGAGGTGTACCTGGACAAGCCGGCCGTGGTCGAGTCCCTGCAGTTCTGGCACGACCTGGCCTACAAGCACAAGGTCATGCCGACCGGCACCATAGACTGGGGCACCACGCCCAAGGACTTCCTGGTCGGCAAGACCGCCATCATGTGGACCACCACCGGCAACCTGACCAATGTGCGCAAGAACGCCAAATTCGATTTCGGCGTGGCTCCCATGCCCAAGGCCAAGCGCGGCGGCAGCCCCACGGGCGGCGGCAATTTCTATCTGTTCAAATCGGCCACGCCCGAGCAGCAGAAGGCCGCCTATACCTTCGTGAAATGGATGACCAGCCCCGAAAACGCCGCGGCATGGAGCATAGACACCGGTTATGTCGCGGTCAGCCCGGCGGCCTGGGAAACCGAACAGATGAAGAACTACGTCAAGGAGCTTCCCGCGGCCGCCGTTGCGCGCGACCAGCTGGAAGTCAGCGTGGCCGAATTCTCGACCCATGACAACCAGCGAGTCACCAAGCTGCTCAACGACAACATCCAGGCGGTCCTGACCAATTCCAAGACCGCCGGGCAAGCCATGAAAGACGCGCAGCGCGACGCCGATCGCCTGCTGCGTTCCTATAAATAAACATGAAGCCATCGCTCAACGCGGTGTATGGCTGGCTGCTTCTGCTGCCAGCCATAATCCTGCTCGCCGCCTTCACCCATTACCCGGCGCTGGCCACGCTTTGGCACAGTTTCTTTTCCACGCCCAAAGCCAATCGCGCCGCGGTGTTCGTGGGGCTGGACAACTACGCGGCGATGCGCGACGACCCGGTGTTCTGGCAGGCCTTGTGGAACAACCTGATCTTCGCCCTCGGCACGATACCCACATCGGTTGCGATCGCCCTGATCATGGCCTTGTGGGTCAACCGCCAATTGGCGGGGCGCAGTTTTTTGCGGCTGGCCTATTTCACGCCCACCATCTTGCCCATGGTGGCCGTGGCCAACATCTGGCTGTTCTTCTATACCCCGCAATACGGGCTGGTCGACCAGATCGCGCAATTGTTCAACCTGCCCGGCCTGAACTGGCTGGGCAATCGATCCACCGCCCTGCCCGCGCTGATGCTGGTGACGATCTGGAAAGAAGCGGGTTTCTTCATGATCTTCTACCTGGCCGCGCTACAGCAGATTTCGCCTTCGCTGCGCGAGGCCGCCCTGCTGGAAGGCGCCTCGCGCTGGCAATATTTCTGGCGCATACTGCTGCCGCTGCTCATGCCCACCAGCCTCTTTGTCCTGATCAATGCGCTCATCAACGCCTTTCGCCTGGTCGACCATGTGCTGGTCATGACCAAGGGCGGCCCGGACAACGCCAGCACGCTGCTGCTGTTCTATATCTATGAGGTGGGCTTCAGCTATTGGGATACCTCGTATGCGGCGACGCTATCCGTAGTCCTGCTGCTCATCCTGTCCCTCACGGCCTTCCTGAAATTCCGCTGGCTGGACCGCCGGACCCATTATCAATGACTCAGAAACTCGATACCATCGGCGCCTGGCTGCTGGGCATACTGTGGTTTTTGCCGCTGGCGTATACCCTCTGGGCCGCCTTCCATCCCGCGGCCTATTCCACGCATTTCGACCTGACCGCGCCGCTGACGCTGGAAAACTTCGCGGCGGCCTGGAACGCCGCGCCCTTTGCGCGCTATTTCCTGAATACTTTCATCCTGGTGACGATGGTGCTGGCGGCGCAACTGATCCTGTCGACGCTGGCCGCCTACGCCTTCGCGCGCTTCGAGTTCCGCGGACGGGATTTCGTCTTCATGCTGGTGCTGCTGCAGTTGATGATCATGCCGGACGTGCTGATCGTGGAAAATTACCGCTTGATGTCATGGCTGGGCGTGCGCGATACGATATTCGCGGTCGGCCTGCCTTATTTCGCGTCGGCTTTCGGCATATTCCTTTTGCGGCAGACCTTCAAGACCGTGCCCCGCGAGCTCGAGGAGGCGGCCCGGGTGGAAGGCGCAAACCGCTGGCAGATCCTGATGAAGGTCTATGTGCCGCTGGCAAGGCCGATTTATGTGGCGTACGGGCTGGTATCGGTGAGCTATCACTGGAACAATTTCCTGTGGCCCCTGATCATTACCAATTCCGTGGAGTCGCGCCCGCTTACGGTTGGCCTGCAGGTGTTCGCGTCCACCGACCAGGGGATAGACTGGTCCATCATCACGGCGGCCACGCTGCTGAGCGCCGCGCCCTTGCTGGTCGCCTTCCTGCTGTTCCAGCGCCAGTTCGTGCAGTCGTTCATGCGGGCGGGGATACGCTGACTACGCAGCGCAGGCAGACGATGCCGGAGACACAAAGGCCCTTGTCAGAACCCCACCGTCAAGCCCGGCAAATCCACCGTGATCCGCGGCTTTTCCAGCGCCATGGCCGCCTGCGTCGCGAACTCCAGCGCCAGATCCTTATTGCCGGACAGCTCCAGATACCCCAAGGCATCCGCGACGCCCAATATCTTGTCCAGCAGCAATACCTTGCCGCTCGCGCGCAAAGGCTCGCAACCCAGCCGCAGCCAGGTCGTTTCAAACCATGCGCGCGCCGCGGCGGACGCCGGACCGCCAGGCTCCACATCGACGGCCAATTCGATCGATTGCCGGGCGTTGAAAACGACCGTGACTACACTGCGCATATACGCTCCAATGGTGGCGGGATTTCAAGACGACGGTAAAAGACAAGCGTACGCAAAGCCGACAAATTTGAATGTCGGCCAGATGACATTGCCGGCCTGCCTTCAGCCGGCCGCTACCATGTCGGCGCGGGTTCCCAGATCACGTCGGCATCATGCTCGCGCGACAGGCGCAGCATCGCCAGCAGCGGAAACGCGCGGCGGCGAAAGCTCACCGGCTGAGCGATAGGATGCTCTTTGGAATCATTGTTGTCGTTGTGATCGTCGGGGAACTCGGACTCGGTGTCGGACGCGATCGCCTGCTCGATGCCCTTGATGGCAGCATCGAGCTGATCGCGGGTAATCACGCCGCGTTCGGGCAGCGTATCAGTGTATGGCTTGCCGGCGGCCTTGAGTATAGGCAGCGCATGCTTGGAAAACATCAGCACTTCGGCGGCGGCTTTGGAGTGAAAGACAACTAGCATATACGGTTTCCCTCAGTGGACAGATACATACACTACCCTATCTTCTGAACGCTGCCAAGCGGCAACATGACAGGGTCCGTCACTAGCGGGAGCCATCATGTCGCGAGCGTTCTGTTTTCTACTCTTCCTGTGGGCCGTCCCCGCGCCGGCGCCCGCCCAGCAAGCCGGCACCTGCGGCCCGCCGCAACTTGGCCAGCCCTGCTCGCAAGGCGGGCTGGCCACTGCGCCAGGCGCCGAACCCAGCCTCAACCTGGGGGCCGGCAACCCCATACATATCGTGACGGGGAATAAATACCAGAAGGAAATCGACCTGCCCGCCAACCCGCATGCGCCCGGCATCGAAATCGTGCGCCACTACAATGCGCTCGACAGGCGCGCATCGGCCGTGGGGGCGGGCTGGAGCCTGTCGTACGACACCCGCCTGTTCCACGAGGGCGGCGGCTGGCGGATCGCGCAGGCCGACGGCAGCCGCATCGATTTTACCGGCGCCCGGGGCGAACCTAGGGCCAATTCCCATGGCGCGCTCAAGGCCGCGGGAGAGCACTGGGTCTGGACCTGGCCCACCGGCCGGCAGCTGTGGTTCGACACCGGCGGCTACCTGGTGCGCATTCTCGCCGGCCCGCGGATCCGGGTGGACATCCGGCGCAATTCCCAGGCCGGCCCGCTGGCGGGCACGATAGCGGCGGTCACCGACGGCCAGGGCCACAGCCTGGCGTTCGCCTACCGCGTTGCGGCGGGGCGCGCTTATCTGAGCCACATCGACTCGGCCCTGGGCCGCTACCAGTATCGGCACGAGGCCGCGGGGGACACCGCCGCGCCCGGCGCGCTGCGCCTGGCCGCCATGCTGCGGCCCGACGGCATGCAGCGGCGCTATCTGTACGAAGCCGGCTCGCAGGCCGGCAACGCCATGGCCCTGACGGGGATCGAAATCCTGTCGGCCGACCAGAAGCATAGGCAACGCATCAGCACCTGGGCCTACGACCTGCAAGGGCGCGCCGTGCTGTCCATACGGGGCGGCCCCGACAGCCAGGCCGGCCGGATTTCCCTGCAGTATGTGCGCCCGCCGGCGCCCCGGACGCAAGGGCTTACCATCGTAACGGACGCCCGCCAGCGACAAACGCGATTCGAAACCGCAAGGCAAGACGGACGCTATGTATTGACGCGGGTCGCGGGGGCCGGCTGCGCGGGCTGCGCCGCCCCCGGCAGCCAGGCCAGCTATGACGGTCAAGGCCGGCTGCGGGAAATCAACGGCGCCCGCCTGCAGCGCGATGCCAGCGGCGCAATCCGCCAGCTTGAGCCGGGCGCGCCGGGCTGGCCCGCGCTGGTCTTGCGCTACCGGCCTGACGGTTTGCGGGCCTCGTGGAGCTCCGCCCTTACAGGCAGCGAGCGCATGCTGTACGAGGCGCGATCCTTGCCTGCCCAGCGGGTCTGGGCCAATGGCGACAGCGCGGCTTACCAATACGATGCGCAAGGGCGTCCGCTGCGCCTGGTCGAAAAGGGCGCCGGCGCCACGCAGGAAACCACGCTGCAATGGCGCGGCGGCCTGCTCGTGCGCATAGTCCATCCCAATGAAACGGAATCGCGCCAATACGACCGGCAAGGCAAGCTGAGCCGGCGCAGCGTCGAACGGGCATCGTCCCATTCCCACGCGCGCCTGCGCTACACCGAATCCTTCGAATATGACCGGCATGGCCGCATGCTGCGGCACCACTTGCCCGAAGGAGGCTCCCTGAGCTACCGCTGGGGCGCCGATCACCGGCTGGCGGGCATCAGCTGGCGCGATGCTGGGGGACAGGTACACAGCGTCATGGACAGCGCCCCCGGGCAAGCCGGCTATTGCTACGGCAATGGCTTGTGTTTGAAAACCGTGCTCGGCGAACACGGGCAGGCCAGGCAATTGACCCTCGCCAGCGCCAGCGGCCAGGACGAGGTCTGGTCGCTGGAACAGCATTACGACAAACACGGCCGCCTGCAACAGGAACACCACGCCGTTCCCGCCGCAGGGCACGAGGAAAGCTGGAGCTATGCCTACGACGACCAGGCGCGGCTCATCGGCGCGCAAGGCGGCCCGGTTTCAGCCGGCCCGGACGCCGCCCCGGGGGGCGCCATCTGGTACGCGTGGACGGACGACGGCGCGCTGGCGGCGAAGCGCGAGAACGGCGCCACCTTCAAGCCATCGATACGCCGCGACGCCTCGGGCCTGCCCCTGGCCGTCGGCGACGCGACGCTGAGCTATGGGGCCGACCGCCGTCTCGCGGCGGTCCACCGCCAAGGCGGGGCCGTGGCGAACTACCTGCATAATGCCTACGGACACCGCATCGTCAGGCGCGGCGAACAGGCCGACACCGATTACTTCTACCTGGACAACCGGTTGGTCGCCGAGTCGCGGCAGGCAGCCCGGCCCGCGGACGGCAAGGATGGCGGCGCGCTCAATCTCGGCCGCCGCTATATCTACGCGCAGCATGTTCCGGTGGGCTTCATAGATTACCCGGCGGCGGCCCCGCCCCGGCTCTATGCGGTGCACGCCGACCTGGTCGGCGCGCCAAGGCTGGTCACCGACGCCAGCCAAAACATACGCTGGCTGGCCAGCTACAGCCCGACCGGGGCGGCCACGCGCCTGGCCGGCGACCTGACGCTGGATCTGCGCCTGCCTGGCCAGGTCTACGATGCCGCCACCGGCTGGCATGACAATGTATTGCGCAGCTATGCCCCCGAGCTGGGCCAGTATCTCGAGCCCGATCCCTTGGGGCCGCTGCCGGATAGCCAGGCCCTGGGCTATGCCCGGCAGCAGCCGCGGCGCTATGCCGACCCGCTGGGCCTGGTGCTGTTTGCCTTCGACGGCACGCGCAACAATGCGGAAACCCTGAGCAATGTCTGGAAAATGAGCCAGGCCTATCGCGACGGCCCGGTCTTTTACCATTCCGGCCCCGGCAACCCGATGTATCTGGACTGGGATGCCATCATCGCCTGGCAAGCTTCCCGCATCATCGAAAACCAGTGGCGCTCGCTGCTGAATGTGCTGCAGCAATCCGGCAGCCTGAATGAGCCTCTTCCCATAGATATCATTGGCTACTCGCGCGGGGCGGCGCTTGCCCGGCATTTCGGCAACCTGATCAGCCAATATGTGGAGAACGGCCTGTTCTCGTACACGGATAGCCAGCGCGGGCTGCTTACCGCCTGCGTGGACCTGCGCTTCATGGGCCTGTTCGACACGGTGGCGCAGTTCGGCGTGGCGGGTTGGCAGAATGCCAGCTACGACCTCACCATCGCGCCCGCCTGGGAATGGGTGGCGCACGCCGTCGCCCTCCATGAAAGGCGCTGGCTCCTGCCGCTGGCCAGCGCGGCCGACGCGGGCGGCGCCAACATCGTCGAGGCGCCTTTCATCGGCGCGCATGCCGATATCGGCGGGGGGGCCTTGCTGGACAGCGACGGCCAGCCCGCCGCGCACGGCGACCTGTCCGACGTGGCGCTGAACTGGATGCTCTGGCAGGCGCGCGCGGCGTCGCTGCGCTTCGACACCCTGGCGCAAAGCGATCGCGAAATCACCGACCCTGTCCTGCACGACGAGCGCCCGCCCCTGCTGCGCTCCGTGCAGGATGGCGATCGCGCCGTCCAGTCGGGCGCCGGCGCGCTTCTGTACGCCTACCAGGATGATGATCCGAAACTGGGGCGCAGCCGGCGGGCGCAAACCGAGAGCCTGATCACACGCCAGGAAAACTGGCGCAGCAGCGCCAGCGCGCAGGTGGGCGTCGTCGACATGGACGGCTATGCGCAGTGGCTGCGCGACGAACTGGGGTGGCAGGCGCTCGCCGCCTGAACCCGCCGCCCTCGCGCCGGCCGCCAGGTTGACGCCGCCGGCACCATGCCCGGGGAAATCACGCTATCATTTACCCCTTCCCGGCGTTTGCGTCTTTTGGCGCTGATCATAGCGTCCGACTATGCCCGCTGCGGGCTTTGCACCTCTCTTTTCGATTATTACTTCGTCTTATGCTTCCTGGGCAACAACAACAACTCATTTCCCTGATACAGGCCGCCGTCGGCAAGGTCCTGCCCGAGGCGGCGCCCAGCATCCTGCTCGAGCGCCCCAAAGTCGCCGCCCATGGCGATATCGCCTGCAACATCGCCATGCAATTGGCCAAGCCGGCCAAACGCAATCCGCGCGAGCTGGCGCAGCACATCGTGGAGGCGCTGCTGGCGGATGCCGCCACGGCATCCCTGATCAGCTCGGCCGAAATCGCCGGCCCCGGCTTTATCAATTTCCGCCTGGCGACAGCCGCGCGCCAGGCCGTGCTGCATGCCATAGCGCAGGAAGGGCCGCGCTTCGGCCACCGCCCGCCCAATCATGAAAAACTGATAGTGGAATTCGTCTCGGCCAACCCGACCGGACCGCTGCATGTGGGCCATTCGCGCCAGGCGGCGCTGGGCGACTCCATGTGCCGCCTGTTCAGCGCCCAAGGCTACGACGTCACCCGCGAGTTCTATTACAACGACGCCGGCAACCAGATCGATAACCTGGCCATCAGCGTACAGGCGCGCGCCAAAGGCATAGCCGTCGACTCCCCGGATTTCCCGGCGGACGGCTACAAGGGCGACTATATTATGGACATCGCGCGCGACTTCCAGGCGGGCGCGGCGGTGCAGGCGTCGGACGGCGCACCGGTCACGGCCACCGGAAACCTCGACAGCCTGGACGACATCCGGCTCTTTGCCGTGGCTTACCTGCGCCGCGAACAGGATCTCGATCTCCAGGCTTTCGGCCTGAAGTTCGACAATTATTATCTCGAAAGCTCGCTCTACACCAGCGGGCGGGTCGAGCAGACCGTGCAGGCCCTGATCGCCGCGGGCCACACCTATGAAAGCGATGGCGCGCTGTGGCTGCGCACGACCGAACTGGGCACGGGCGACGACAAAGACCGCGTGATGCGCAAATCCGAGGGCGGCTATACCTATTTCGTGCCCGACGTGGCGTATCACGTCACCAAATGGGAACGCGGCTTTCATCGCGCCATCAATATACAGGGCACCGACCACCACGGCACCATCGCCCGCGTGCGGGCCGGCCTGCAGGGCCTGGAAATCGGCATCCCCAAGGACTTCCCGGCCTATGTCCTGCACAAAATGGTCAAAGTGGTGCGCGACGGGGCCGAGGTCAAAATATCCAAGCGGGCGGGCAGCTACGTCACCATGCGCGACCTCATCGACTGGGTCGGGCAGGATGCCGTGCGTTTCTTTCTCAGCCAGCGGCGCGCCGACTCGGAATTCGTCTTCGATATCGACCTGGCGCTGTCCAAAAGCGAAGAGAACCCGGTGTACTATATCCAATACGCGCACGCCCGGATTTGTTCCATGCTTGCGCAGTCGGCCGCGGTGGCGGATCAGCTTTCCGCCGCCGCGGTCGATAAGCTCGTTGCCCCGACGGAATTCGCCCTCATGCAGCGCCTGGCCGAGTATCCCAATACCCTGGCCCTGGCCGCGCAAGAGCTCGCGCCGCACCACCTCGCCTTCTGGCTGCGCGACTGCGCCGCCGATTTCCATGCCTGGTACAACGCGGAACGCGTGCTGGTGGACGATAGCGAACTCAAGCTCGCCCGCCTGCGGCTCGCCCACGCCACCCGGCAAGTCATTGCCGGCGGCCTCGAACTACTTGGGGTCTCCGCCCCTGAAAGGATGTAACACCTTCTTATGGCCCGCAACAGTCGCAAATCCTCAAGCTCCAAATCGGGCGGCAGCACGCTATTCGGGGTGCTGATAGGCCTGATCTTCGGCCTGGCGGCCGCCGTGGCCGTGGCGTTGTTCGTCACCAAAGTGCCCATGCCTTTCGTGGACAAGGCCAGCCGCGATCCCGCCAAGACGCTTCTGCCCGAGCTGCGCGACGCGCCGGATCCCAATATAGGCCTGTATGGCAAGAATGGCCCGGCGGGCGTCGGCCCTACCGGTCCCACGGACACGGCGCCCGTGCCTTTGCCGGGCATGCCGCCGCTGGCGGATGCCCCGGGCGCCGGCAAGCCGGCGGCGCCCGATAACCTCGGCGACCTGATCGCCAGCCTGGGCAAAGCCGACAAGCCCGCCGAAAGCCAGCCCGCCAGGCCGGCGCCGGGAACCGAGGCGCTGCCCGCGCAGGCGTCCAAGCCGGCGGCAGCGGCCGGCACGCAGGCAACCTATTATCTGCAAGCGGGCGCATTCCGTTCGGAAAACGATGCCGAGGCGGTCAAGGCCAGGATATTGTTGATGGGCTTGTCCGCCCAGGTGCAAAAGGCGCAGGTCAATGGCGCCACGATCAACCGGGTGCGAGTCGGTCCCTTCAAGGGCATAGACGAAATGAACCGCTCGCGGGCGCGGCTGGGCGAGGAAAAAATCGCCTCGTCGGTGATACGCCAGTAGGGGCGGCTGCCCGGGCCGCGATTATGCCGCCGGGGATGGCCTGAACTTCCGCCGCCTTTGCCAGTCTTATTTGTCTTTGAATCGCTCTGGAAACCAATATGTCGCTAAAAAAACTGTTTCTACGTACATTTGCCGTCATCGCCATCGGATCGGGGGTTTTGCTTGCCCCGGCCGCGCAAGCCCAGGCCAGCAAGGGGCAATATGTCACGGTCGAGCCTGCGCAGCCATCCGACACGGCGGGCAAGATAGAGGTGCTGGAGTTTTTCGCCTACACTTGCCCGCATTGCAGCGCAATTGAGCCCATGGTGGAAGCGTGGGCCAAGACCTTGCCGGCGAACGTGGTGCTCAAGCCGGTCCCGGTGGCCTTCAATGCCAGCATGGCGGATCTGCAAAAGCTTTATTACTCGCTTGAAAGCCTGAACCGGCTGGATTTGCACGGCGAAGTCTTCAAGGCCATCCATGGCGAACATAAACGCATCTACGACGCCAAGGCGATTACCGACTGGGTAGCCGCCAAGGGCGTGGACCGCAAGGCCTTCGAGGACGTTTTCAATTCCTTTGGCGTGAAGTCCAAGATCATGCGGGCCGATGAGCTGGCCAAGGCCTACAACATCGAGGGCACGCCCAGCATCGCGGTGGGCGGCAAGTACGTGACGTCGCCGACCATGACGAACAGCTATGAAGGCACTATCGCGCAGGCGCAGAAGCTGGTCGAGATGGTGAACAAGTAACACAGCATGGCCGGCGGGCGGCTCTATTGAGCCAGCCCGCCTTTATATTCAAGCCGCCCGGTCCAGGGCCTGCGCCAGGTCGGCGATCAGGTCGGCGGGCGATTCCAGCCCTATGTGCAGCCTGACGATGGCGTTGTCGTTGCGCGACCAGTAGCCGTGGACTTGAAGCGCGCCATGGTCGACGAGCTGTACGAGGCTTTCGAAACCGCCCCACGAGAACCCGATGCCAAACAGCGTCAGCCCGTCGACGAAGCGGCGGGCGGCCGCGTTGTCGAGTTTCAATTCCACGGCCAGCATGCCATTCGACCCGGTGCAGTCGCGCTGCCACAGGGTGTGGCCGGGGTCGGTGGGCAGGGCCGGGTGATAGAGGCGGGCGACTTCGGGGCGCGACTCGAGGAAGACGCAGACTTCCAGGGCGCTCTGCGCGCTTTGTCGCATGCGTATGGGCAGGGTGCGCGCGCCGCGTATGGCCAGCCAGGCATCGTCGGCGCTGACTGAATAGCCCATGGCGTAGTGCGTGTCATTGATGCGCTTGATCAGGCCGGGGTCCTTGGCCATGACGGCGCCCAGCATGAGATCGGAGTGGCCGCCCACGTATTTGGTGCCCGCCACGACGGAAATATCGGCGCCCAGGTCCAGCGGGCGGTAGATGTAGCCGGAGCCCCAGGTATTGTCGACGGCGAGGATCAGCTTGTGCTGGCGGGCGAAGGCGGCCAGCGCGGGGATATCCAGCATTTCGAACAAGAGCGAACCCGGCGACTCGACGTATAAGACCCTTGTGTTCGGGCGCAATTGCGCCTCGAGGGCCGCCGGTGTGGCCCGGCAATATGAAACCTGGATGTCCATGCGGCTCAGGACGATCTTGTCCAGGTAGCGCACGGGGCCATACGAGCAATCGGCCACCAGGACGTGGTCATGGCTGTTCAGCGTGCTGAAGAAGGCCAGCGTAACGGCGGCCAGCCCCGATGAAGCCAGAAAGGCCCGTTCGGCGCCTTCCAGCTGGCAAAACACCTCTTCGAGCGCGGCATGCGTCTCCATGCCCACGCGGCCGTAGGTCACGCTGCGTTCGCCTCTCGCCTTGCCCGCCTGGGCGCGGTCCAGCGCGTCGAGATTCTGGAAACGCACGGTGCTGGTGCGCATCGAGGGCAGGGCGACCGGCGCGGCGCCGTGGGCTGGATCGAACTGGGCAACGCCCGTGTGTTGCAGGAGCGTGTCCAGGTGTGGGGTAACAGAATTGGCCATGGTATGTGTTAAAAATTGGAATTTGCGCAAGCTTGATGATAATGGATAGAGGGCACCACCATTATGCTGACATCCGATGTGGCGCTTTCTTTTTTCGGCATTGCCGTGCTGCTGGCCCTGGCGCCGGGGCCGGACAATCTGTTTGTGCTGATGCAATCGGCCCTGTGGGGCCGCGTTTCCGGAATGCTGGTGGTGCTGGGATTGTGCACCGGGCTGGTCGGGCATACGGTGGCGGTGGCCGTGGGCCTGGCCGCGATATTCGCCACATCGGCGACGGCCTTCACCATGCTCAAGCTGGCGGGAGCCGTCTACCTGGTCTATCTGGCCTGGGGCGCTTTCCATGCCCATGGCAGTCCGGCCGGCGGCGCAAAGCCGTTGAAACAGGGCAAGGGGCAGCTTTATCGGCGGGGCATAGTCATGAATCTGGCCAATCCCAAGGTATCGCTGTTTTTCCTGGCTTTCCTGCCGCAGTTCGCCTCGCCGCAACGAGGCCCGGTGGCGCTGCAGATCCTGAGCCTGGGCGCCTTGTTCATGCTGGCCACTTTGCTGGTATTCGGCGCCATCGCGTGCTTTTCCGGCGCCCTGGGAGAGCGCCTGCAGCATTCGCAAAAGGCGCAGCGCCTGCTCAACCGCACGGCCGGCGCGGTGTTTATCGGCCTGGCCGTGAAGCTGGCGCTGTCCAGTCGATAGGATAGATAAGCGGCTTAGTGCGTCTGGTTGTGCACTATCGTTCCATTCAAGGCTTGCGGATTCTGCAGCAAGTTGAGGATGGGGCACCATTTTTCCACGGCGGCGTGCAGCGTATCGATCTGCTCTTTGCTGGCCGGCGAATCGATGTGGACGGCGTAGCGGATATTGTGCGGATAGAAGGGGATTTCTTCGTAGCCCGGCCGGCCGCCGCGCGTGTCCTGGTCGGCCTGCACCTCCACCTCCAGACGGTCCAGGGGTATTTGCAGGTCGGACGCCTGGATCAGGAAAATATGCGTCAGGCAGCTGGAAAGCGAACCCAGCAGCAGTTCCGGCGAAGCCGGGCCCAGGTCGTAGCCGGCGAAGTCCGCCGGGCTGTCGCTGATGACCTGGTGGTGGCGTATGCGTATGCGGCGCACGCCGCTGCGCCCTTCGGCGCTGGCGCGCGCCGTCAATACATTGGGCGCCACCGTTACCGGGTCGCGGGCATTGCGCTCCAGTAGCGCGGCGCGCTTCTGATGCAGGTATTCACGTAAAGTACTCATCGTTGCTTCCTTGCTGGTGTTAGGCGGCGCCCGATGGCGCCGCGGAAAAAGTCCCAGTATGCCGCGGCCCATGGATCCGGCCGCCGGGAATCAAATCTGGCTCCGGAAGCGAGGCGTTTCGACCTCGGTGGCATCGATCCGCCTGAGCAGGTCCGGCGCGCCCCTATGGGTTTGCGGCGCGGCTGTGCTGGCCGGCAGGCACATGCTTTCCGGCAAGGTCCACCCGGATGGGTCGCCAGGCCGCCAAAGGCTGCGCAGCCAGCCCTGCCGGTCTACCAGGAACTGCGCGCCCGCAAGATCCTGGCTCGCGCTGCCCGCGACGAGCGCATACGCCTGCCAGGCCTGTGCCGAAGAGGCCAGGCAATCAATGCTTTCCGGCAGCGCCCGGGGGCCCGCCAGCCCCGGCGCCAGAGCTATCGTCAATACGCGGGGATCGGGCAGGGGCGCTATGCCGCCGGCCGAGTAGGCCACTATCCTGACCAGGCTGCCGCGCAAGCCTTCCAGCTCCTGGACAGCATGTTTGCGGCAGCTCAGCGCCATTTGCGGGGCCGCCACGGCCTGCCGCCATCCTCGCGACTGCCGCATTTCCTGCCCCGCCGCGCTCGCCCGCAGGTAATCCAGGATCTTCCATGCCTCATCCTGGGCCAGCTGCGGGCCAAAGGCATGCCGCGCCAGCGGTTTTTCGCCGCCCTGGAGAATGCTCCAATACAGATCGCCCGCATGCCTGTTGCGGAACAGGGCCGGCCCCAGCACGCTGGGCCAGGTGGCGAGCTGCGCGGCCAGCGGCCCCTGCCCATCGGCCTTTTTGCCATGGCATTGCAGGCAGGCCTGTTCATAAAGATGCTGGCCGGCGAGTATGCCTGCCGCAGAAAAGGCGGCTTGCGGCTGCCTGAAAGTCGCCGGCGTCGCGGGCGCGAGCAGCAATTCGGGATGTGGCCGGGGCAGCAGGGCGAACAAGGCCGCGCCGGCCAGGACAGCAGCCAGACGGCGCCCCCCTTTCAGGAAAGCCGCGGCCGCCCCTGCGAGAACCAGCAGCGCGCCGATGATCAGCGTCCGCCAGAGCTGTCCTACGGCATGAGAACTGACGGGAATGGCGCTATCCGGCCGCCATGGCAGGGGCCAGTCGGGCGACAGCGTCCATAGGCTGTCCCAGGGCGGGAACCAGGCGCCGCCGGAAGCCAGGGCCAGGCTGGCCAGTCCCGGACCATCGACCTCGGCCGGCGCGGCGGCGGCCGCATAGGCCGCCGGCCACAGCAGCGCGCAAGCCGCCGCGGCCAGCAGGCCAGCCGCCATCAGCCGCAAGCCCGGGGTGAACGGCTCGCGGCGCAGCGCCCGGCGCAAAGCCACGCACAGGCCCGCGAGCGCCAAACCCAAAGCCAGCCAATGCGCCACACGCAAGGCCAGCGCGACGGCGCCCCACACGGTCATATCGAAAGGCATCATCCATCGCATCCGGCGCTACCAAGACCCGTCCAGGCCGAGCAGGGAAAGGGCGCGATGCCGCAGTTCGGCCAAGGCGGGATCGCCGCGCTTGCGCGGGTAAGGCCTGTCATTGACGATTTCGTCCAGGATGCGCGCGGGCCGCGGCGAGAACACGATGATCCGGTTGGCCATGAATAGCGCCTCTTCGACGTCGTGCGTCACCAGCAGCGCCGTGAAGCCGGTGCGCTGCCATAGCGACACCAGCTCGGACTGCATGGTAAGCCGGGTCAGGGAGTCCAGCTTGCCCAGCGGTTCATCGAGGATCAGCACGGAGGGGTCGTTCACCAGCGCGCGGGCCAGGGCCGCGCGCTGGGCCATGCCGCCCGACAATTGATGCGGGTAGGCCGAGCCGAAATCGTCCAGGCCCACCAGCTCCAGCGCCTGGCCGATGCGATGGGCATGGGTCTTCACGAGCTTGCGCGCCTGCAGGCCCAGCGCCACATTGTCGTAGACCGTGCGCCAGGGAAACAGCGTAGGATCCTGGAATACGACGATGCGCGAAGGATCGGGCCCCTCGATAAGGTGCTCGCCCGCATAGATCGCGCCGTGCCGGGGGGTATCCAGCCCGGCGACCAGCCGGAGCAGCGTCGATTTCCCGCAGCCGCTGGGCCCCAGCAGGGCCACGAACTCGCCCGGGCGGATATTCAGTTCGACCTGGTCCAGCACAGGCAGGCTGGCCCCCTCCAGTTCGAAATGATGGCTGACATTCTTGACGTCGATGCCCAGGGCCTGGACCGCCGAGGCGCTGCCCGCTACCACTTCACGACTCCCTTCTGCCAGGCCAGGAAATGGTCCCGCACGCGGAACAGCAAGGTGATCAGCCCGGAAAACACCAGGGCCATGATGATCAGCGCCCCATACATATTGGCGTATGACGCCCATCCCTGCGCCCATGACAGGTACCAGCCCAGCCCCGACTTCACGCCCATCATTTCGGCGGCGACCAGCACCGAGAATGAAGCGCCCAGGCCCATGAACAGGCCGACGAACACATGCGGCAGCGCCGCGGGAACGGCGACGCGCATGATCAGGAACCAGGGCCTGGCGCCCATGGTCCGCGCCACGTCGTAGAACGCCTTATCGACGCTGGCCACGCCCGACCAGGTCAGCACCGTCACCGGGAACCAGGTGGCCAGCGCAATCAGGAACACCGCGGCGGCCCAGCCGGACGGAAAGAAGAAGAAGGCCATGGGCAGCAGCGCGGTCGAAGGCACCGGCCCGAGAAAGCGCAGGACGGGATGGACCCAATAGCCCAGGGCTTGCGACCAGCCTATGGCTATGCCGGTCAGAAAGCCGGACACGGCGCCGATCACAAAGCCATTGACCAGCAGCCACAGGGAATTCAGCAGGCTGTCGCCCAGCCGCCTCCAATCGGAGGTGTAGACATCGATCAGCGACTGCGGCGGCGCAAAAAACGGCGCCGGCAGCACTGCCAGTTTCGCGGTCAGCAGTTCCCAGAGCGTGACGGCCACGCCCAATGCGATCAGCCACGGGCCCGCCGCCTGCACGCGGCGCCGCAGCGGCAGAACGATGCCCAAAGGCAGCGCCGCCAGCGCCAGCGCCCCGCCCAGCACGACGAAGCCGAGGCCCAGCTCTTGCGTAAAGCCCCATTCGACGAAACCGATCTGCCTGTTCGGCCACTCGAGCGTGATGGCCCCGCCCAGTATCCAGGCCAGCGCCGCCAGCGCGCCGATGCGCCAGAACGGCGTGGAGGCGGCGTCCCGGCCGCCCAGGCGGGCGGGCGTGGGCAGGGAGCTTTCAGACGAGGACATCGGAAACCACCTGCTGCGCATACTTCTCGATATTGAGATTCTGGCTCAGGACCTTGATTTTCTTGAGGTCCTGGGCATAGCCCACGACCTCGCTGCGCAAGGTGGCGCCGGTCGAAGCATGGTCATGCGTATGGCTGCGCAAGATCACGGCCACTCTTTCGACAGGCACTTTCGAAGGGATGAAAGGCGCGAATATGCGGGCGGATTCATCGGGGTTGGACGCAGTCCAGCGCTGCGCGTCGATGACCGCCCGGGAGATCGCCGCCGCGCCATCCGGGTCGTTGCGCACCAGTTTCCCGGAAAGACCCAGCACGCAGCAAGTGCGATTCGCGTAGTCGCCATCCAGGTTGGTGGCTATCTCGCGCAGCTTGTTGTCTTCGCGCAGCGTATACAGCAGGGGATCATCCCCGGCGATCGCGTCGACCTCCCCCTTGCGCAGCGCCTCGCCGAAGAGGTCTTGCGGGAACTGGCGCCAATCGACCTGCTCGGGGTCTATGCCTTGCTGGGCCACGCGTATGGCGAAGAAATTCTTGACCGGGCTTGCCTGGTCGGTGACGGCGACTTTCTTGCCCTGGAGGTCGTTCACCGACTGGATGGGCGAGTTCTGCGGCACCAGCAGCCGCATGCAGCCGCCGTGCGTGCCCACCGCCAGCTTGACATCGAAGCCTTGCTCCAGGGGCTTGAACCAGCGCAGCGCCATGCCTATGCCGCCGTCGGCATGGCCAGTGGCGATCGCCTCCAGGAGCTGGTCGGTGGAGCCGCTGAAATTGATGCGCTCGACCTTGATGTTGTACTTTTCGAAGAAACCGCGCTCCAGCGCGACCGAGACCGGCGACTGGCAGACCGCGGTCGGGCTCCAGGCGATCTTGAAGGCCGGCTGCGCCGCGCCGGCGGCCAGCACGCGCGAGCCCAGCATGCCCAGCGGCGCGACAAGGCCGGCGGCGGCCGCGCCGCGCAACAGTTGGCGGCGCGAGGCGGAGGCCGGCGCAAAGATGGCGGCCTTGATTGTGTTCGATTCCATGATGCCGTTACCCTCAGACAGATTGATCGTTAGCTATCAGTTCGAAATCATTCTGAGTGCGGCGGCGGGCGAAAACAAATACATACCTTACATATGATTATCCAGGCATGAGGGCGTCGCCCTTCGTTATAAAGACGGGCGCGGGATGGCGGCTATTTCCGCTTGAACCGGATCACGCCGTCCGCGCCGGTGGCGCGTTCCAGCTTGCCTTCGAAATACAAGGCGTGCAAATGCGCCAGCGCTTCGCCCATGGCGAAGGTCAACTGATGCACGTCCAGTTTGCGCTTGAACATCACAGGCACGATATCGGCGGCGCTCATGGGGGCGCCGCAAGCGTCCATGACTTCGGCCAGGCGCTCGGCATGATGGCCATGCTGTTGCGCAATGCGCTCGTGCAGCCCCCTGAACGGCCGGCCATGGGAAGGCAGCACCAGCGCGCCCTCGGGAAGGCCATCGTAAGCGCGCAGCGAATTCAGATATAGCGGCAAAGGATTGCCGTCGGGCTCGTAATCGAACACGCTGACATTGGTCGAAATGCGCGGCAGGACCATGTCGCCGGAAATCAGCACCTGGAGGGTGTCGCAATACAGGGAGGCGTGTTCCGGAGCATGGCCGTAGCCCACGATGACGCGCCAGTCGCGCCCGCCTATCGATATGCGGTCGCCATCCATGATGCGGCAAAAACGCGCGGGAACATCGGGCACCAGGCCGGGATAATAGTTGGAGCGCTGGCGGATCTGTTCCTGGGCCTGCGGATCATTCAAGCCATGGCGGGTGAAATGATCGACCGCCGATTGCCCGTTGGGGCCCCCCGCCGTCACGCCGCCCACGGCAGGCCGCGACCACAGGCGCGCCACGGCGTAGTCGGTCATGGTCATCCACAAGGGGGCCTGCCACTTGTCGCAGAGCCAGTAGGCCAGGCCGATATGGTCCGGATGCATATGCGTCACGATCACCCGCAGCACCGGCAGGCCGTCGAATACGCTGTCGAACACCTGCTCCCACAGGGCCTTGACCTCATCGCGCGATACGCCGCAGTCGACTATCGTCCAGCCTTCGCGCCCATCGATCTGGTCGCGCAGCAGCCACAGGTTGATGTGATCCAGGGCAAAGGGCAGCGGCATGCGTATCCAGCGCAAGCCATCGGCGACGGCGACGGCCGAGCCCGGTTGCGGCAGCTCATCGCCCCAGGGGTAGCTCAGTTTCTGTTCATTCGGGTTCATGCGGGGTCTCCATCCTTCTCGCAGTATGCCTGATCGACGTATTATGGCATCATAGTTTACGTTAACGTAAACTGCCAACACCGACCATGACCGATCCTACCTGGACCATCTCCGAGCTAGCGCAAGAATTTTCCATTACGCCGCGCACCATACGTTTCTACGAGGATCAAGGCATAGTCAGCCCCAGCCGCGAAGGGCGCAACCGCATCTACCATGCCCGCGACCGCACGCGCCTGAAACTCGCGCTGCGCGGCAAGCGGCTCGGCCTGCAGCTATCCGAGATTCTCAGCCTGATCGATATGTACGATGGGCCGGGCGACTCGGTTGCGCAGTTGCAGCATTACCTCGAAGTGCTGGAGCAGCACAGGGACGCATTGAAGCGCCAGCGCGAAGATATAGACCTTACCCTGGCGGAGATCTCGCGGCAGGAAAAGACCTGCCGGGCGCTGCTGGCGGCGCGCAGCGCGGCATAGCGCTCAGGCTCCCATCATTTTCTAATTTACGTTTACGTAAACGTAATATAAAATCGCAATGATGCTCGCCTGCGGCAGGATATGAAAATGAATGTTGCGCTGCAGCGATTGCCTGGGCAGAATGTAGGAAAAACAGCAGACCTATCGCCAATGGCAACGAGGCGCCCTGAATTCACTCTTGGAGACAACCATGAATCTTCCCGGCCTAAACTTCGATCTGGGCTCCGACCTGGACATGCTGCGCGACGCGGTCCACGATTTTGCCCAAGCCGAAATCGCCCCCCGCGCGGCGCAAGTGGACCGCAGCGACCAGTTCCCCATGGATTTATGGCGCAAATTCGGCGAGCTGGGCTTGCTGGGCATGACGGTCGACGAAGCCTACGGCGGCTCCAATATGGGTTACCTGGCGCACATGATCGCCATGGAAGAACTGTCGCGCGCCAGCGCCTCTGTCGCCCTGTCGTATGGCGCGCACTCCAATCTGTGCGTCAATCAGTTGCACCGCAATGGCACGGCGCAGCAAAAACAGCAATACCTCCCAAAACTGGTCTCCGGCGAACACGTGGGGGCCCTGGCCATGAGCGAGCCGGGCGCCGGTTCCGACGTGGTCAGCATGAAGCTGCGCGCCGAAAAGAAAGGCGACCGCTATGTGCTGAACGGCAACAAAATGTGGATCACCAACGGGCCGGATGCCGACACGCTGGTGGTCTATGCCAAAACCGACCCCGCCGCCAGGCAGCGCGGCATCACCGCCTTCATTATCGAAAAAGGCTACAAGGGCTTTTCGGTGGCGCAAAAGCTCGACAAGCTGGGCATGCGCGGCAGCCATACCGGCGAACTGGTCTTCCAGGATTGCGAAGTGCCCGAGGAAAACATCCTGGGCGAGCTCAATGGCGGCGTCAAGGTGCTGATGAGCGGCCTGGACTACGAACGCGCCGTGCTCGCCGGCGGTCCCCTGGGCATCATGCAGGCCGTCATGGACGTGGTGGTCCCCTACATCCATGAACGCAAGCAGTTTGGCCAGTCCATAGGCGAATTCCAGCTTATCCAGGGCAAGGTCGCCGACCTCTACACCACGCTGCAAGCCAGCCGCGCCTTCTGCTACGCCGTGGGCAAGAACCTCGACAGGCTGGGCACGGGCCATGTGCGCGAGGTACGCAAGGACTGCGCCGCCGTCATCCTGTACTGCGCCGAGAAGGCCACCTGGATGGCCGGCGAAGGCATACAGATCCTGGGCGGCAATGGCTATATCAACGAATACCCCACGGGCCGCCTGTGGCGCGACGCCAAGCTCTATGAAATAGGCGCCGGCACCAGTGAAATCCGCCGCATGCTGATCGGGCGCGAACTGTTCAACGAAACCGCGTAAGGCCGCCACGCACATGGTGTTCACCGGAGACCATCAACGCATCGAGCAGGTCGCGCGCCCGGGGCTGCCGCCCCAGGCCGTGGCGCGTATCGTGCTTGACGGCTTCGACCGCCACTACGCCTTGTTCCGCTACGGCGCGCAGCGCGCCAAGGCCTTGTTCGAATCCGGCGACTGGCGCGGCATTCAACAGCTGTCCAGCGAGCGCATCGAATACTATGACACCCGCGTGCATGAATGCACCACGCTGCTGACGGCCGCGCTCAAGGGCAGCGAAGCCAGCCCCAGCGGCGCTTCCGCCCAGCAAAGCCTGACCCCGGCGCAGATGGATTTCTGGCAGACCGTCAAGACGGAATTCGTGGCGCTGCTGGCGGGCCACAGGCAGCCCGAGTGCGCCGAGACTTTCTTCAATTCAGTATCGTGCCGGATCTTGCACCGCGATTATTTCCATAACGATTTCCTGTTCGTGCGCCCGGCCATCGCCACTGAATACCTGGACAGCAAGCTGCCTTCCTACCGCGTCTACTATCCGGCCGGTCTCGGCCTGGAAAAGTCCCTGATCAATATGCTGGCCGACTTCGGCCTGGCGGCGCCTTTCTCCGACCTGCCGGCTGATGCGCGCAAGGTGGCGCGCCTGGCCATACACCAGCTGCGGCTGGCCATTCCGGGCGGCGCCGGCCTGCGCCTGGCGCCGGATTGCCAGATCCATGTGCTCAATTCGCTGTTCTTCAGGAACAAGGGCGCCTACGCGGTCGGCCGGCTGGTGAACCAGGGCACCATCTATCCTTTTGCCATCGCCCTTCTGCGCACGCCCTCGGGCCATATACAGCTGGACGCCCTGCTGCATACGGCCGACGACCTGAGCACGCTGTTCAGCTTCACGCGCGCGTATTTCCTGGTCGACATGGAAACCCCCGCCGCCTACGTAAGCTTCCTGAATGCGCTGCTGCCGCGCAAGCCCAAGGCCGAAATCTACACCACCATAGGCTTGCAAAAGCAGGGGAAAACCCTGTTCTACCGCGACTTCCTGCATCATCTGGCGCATTCCCACGACGCTTTCGATATCGCGCCGGGGATACACGGCATGGTCATGACCGTATTCACCCTGTCGTCGTATCCCTACGTCTTCAAGCTGATACGCGACCGCATCGCCAAGGAAGGCATGGACCACGCCACCGTGCGGCGCAAGTACCAATTGGTGAAAAAGCACGACCGCGTAGGCCGCATGGCCGATACCTGGGAATATTCGCAAGTGGCGCTGCCCCGGGCGCGCTTTTCGGACACCTTGCTGGCCGAACTGCGTAGCCAGGTGCCCAGCCTGCTGGAAGAAAGCGGCGACACCATCGTCCTGCGCCATGTGTACATCGAGCGGCGCATGACGCCGCTGAACCTGTATCTGGCGCGCGCCTCGGATGCCGCGCTGGAAACCGCCGTCAAGGGGTATGGCGAAGCCATACGCGAGCTGGCCGCGGCCAATATCTTCCCGGGCGATATGCTGTTCAAGAATTTCGGCGTTACACGCCTGGGGCGCGTTGTATTCTATGATTACGACGAAATCCAGCATATGACGGAAATGAATTTCCGGCGCATCCCGCCGGCGCCCAACGAAGAGGCCGAACTCGCGAGCGAGCCTTGGTATCCGGTCGGCGCCAACGATGTGTTTCCCGAAGAATTCCGGTTTTTCCTGCTTGGCGATCCCCGCGTGCGGGCGGCATTCCTCAAGCACCATGCCGACCTGCTCGAGGCCGGCTGGTGGCAGGCCTGCCGCGAACGCGCCGCCCAAGGCCGTATCGAAGACATCTTCCCTTACGACCGCGACCGGCGCCTGCATGTCTCGAACGCAAGTCATTCCAGAAGCTCTACAAGCGCACTTCCTTTTCCCTACCCTTCAGGAGCAAATCATGTCTGATCCCATCGTTTTAGTCTCGGTTGCGCGTACCCCCATGGGCGGTATGATGGGCAGCCTGTCCGGCCTGGCCGCGCACGAACTCGGTTCCATCGTGATCAAGGCGGCCATCGAACGCGCCGGCATCAAAGGCGAAGCCGTCGATGAAGTCATCATGGGCAACGTGCTGCAGGCCGGCCAGGGCCAGGCGCCGGCGCGCCAGGCCGCCCTGGGCGCGGGCCTGCCTATTGGCGTGGCTTGCACCACCATACATAAAGTCTGCGGCTCGGGCCTCAAGGCCGCCATGTACGGGCACGACATCATTGCGGCCGGCAGCGCCGAGGTCGTGGTGGCCGGCGGCCAGGAAAGCATGAGCAACGCCCCCTACCTGCTGCTGCGCGGGCGCCAGGGCTACCGCTACGGCCATTCCACCGTGTACGACCACATGGCGCTGGATGGCCTGGAAGACGCCTATCAACGCGGCACCGCCATGGGCGTGTTCGCCGAAGACTGCGCCGCCAAATACACCTTCACCCGTGAACAGCAGGATGCGTTCTCGCTGGAATCGCTGCGCCGCGCGCGCGCCGCCACCGAGGACGGCAGCTTCAAGTGGGAAATCACCCCCGTCACCGTGGCCGGCCGCAAGGGCGACACCGTGATCGACACCGACGAAGGGCCCGCCAAGGCCTTGCCGGAAAAAGTGCCCACCCTCAAGCCGGCGTTCAAGAAAGACGGCACGGTCACCGCCGCCAATTCATCGTCCATTTCCGACGGCGCCGCCGCCGTGGTGCTGATGCGCGAATCCACCGCCAAGAAGCTCGGCGCCACGCCGCTGGCCCGCATCGTCGGCCACAGCCAGCATTCGCAGGAACCGGGCTGGTTCACGACGGCCCCGGTCGGCGCCATACAAAAGCTCTTCGCCAAGACCGGCTGGAATGCCGAGGACGTCGACCTGTACGAAATCAATGAAGCCTTCGCGGTCGTCACCATGGCGGCCATGAGCGACCTGAAGCTGCCGCACGCGAAAGTCAATATCCACGGCGGCGCCACCGCCCTGGGGCATCCCATCGGCGCTTCGGGCGCGCGCCTGCTCACCACCCTGGTGGGGGCGCTGCGCAAAACCGGCGGCAAGCGCGGGGTGGCTTCCCTGTGCATAGGCGGCGGCGAAGCCGTCGCCCTGGCTATCGAAATGGTCTAAGCCTGTACAGGGCGCCGCGGCAGGTTCGCGGCGCCCTTTTTGCTTTTTTAGGAACAGCAATTCATGCCCGTCATCGAATCCCGGATCAATCCGCGCTCGCTCGCGTTCATCGACAACGCCCGCGCCATGCAGGAACAGGTCGACGACCTGCAGAAACAACTGACGCAAACCGCCCTGGGCGGCAGTGAGGCGGCCCGCGCCAAACACCTGGCCCGCGGCAAACTGCTGCCGCGCGACCGGGTCGAGCGGCTGCTCGATCCGGGCACGCCTTTCCTGGAACTGTCCCCCCTGGCGGCCCACAATGTGTACAACAATGCGGCGCCGGGCGCCGGCCTGATCACCGGCATCGGCCGCATCGCCGGCACGGAATGCGTCGTCGTCTGCAACGACGCCACGGTAAAAGGCGGCACCTACTACCCGCTGACCGTCAAAAAGCATCTGCGCGCCCAGGAAATCGCCCAACAGAACAAGCTGCCCTGTGTTTATCTGGTCGACTCGGGCGGCGCCAACCTGCCCAACCAGGACGAAGTCTTTCCCGATCGCGACCATTTCGGCCGCATCTTCTACAACCAGGCCGTCATGTCGGCCCAGGGCATAGGCCAGATCGCCGTCGTCATGGGCTCCTGCACGGCGGGCGGCGCCTACGTCCCGGCGATGAGCGACGAATCCATCATCGTCAAGGACCAGGGCACGATTTTCCTGGCCGGCCCTCCCCTGGTCAAGGCGGCCACCGGCGAGGTGGTCAGCGCCGAAGACCTGGGCGGCGGCGATGTGCACACCCGCCTGTCCGGCGTCGCCGACCATCTGGCCAACAACGACCTGCATGCGCTCTACCTGGCGCGCAACGCCGTGGCCAGGCTCAATCATCAGAAGCCCGTGCAACTGCGGCGCAAGGCGTTTGCCGAGCCGCTCTACGACCCGCAGGAACTCAACGGCATCATTCCCAGCGATACGCGCAAGCCCTATGACGTGCGCGAGGTCATCGCCCGCATCGTGGACGGCTCGGAGTTCGACGAATTCAAGGCCCGCTTCGGCACCACCCTGATTACCGGCTTTGCCCACATTCACGGCATGCCCGTAGGCATCATCGCCAATAATGGCGTGCTGTTTTCGGAAGCGGCGCAAAAAGGCACGCACTTCATCGAACTGTGCTGCCAGCGCAAGATTCCGCTGGTTTTCCTGCAGAACATCACAGGCTTCATGGTGGGCCGCAAATACGAGAACGAAGGCATTGCGCGCCATGGCGCCAAGATGGTCACCGCGGTGTCGACGGCCAGCGTGCCCAAGTTCACCATCCTGATCGGCGGCTCCTTCGGCGCCGGCAACTATGGCATGTGCGGCCGCGCCTTCGGCCCGCGGCTGCTGTTCCTGTGGCCCAACGCGCGCATCTCGGTCATGGGCGGCGAGCAGGCCGCCAGCGTGCTGGCGACGGTGCGCCGCGATGGCATCGAAGCCAAGGGCGGCGCCTGGAGCGCCGCCGAGGAAGAGGAATTCAAGGCGCCCATCCGCGATCAATACGAAAAAGAGGGCCATCCCTATTACGCCACGGCGCGCCTGTGGGACGACGGCATCATCATGCCCGCCGATACCCGCCGCGTACTGGCCCTGGGCCTGTCCGCCGCGCTCAACGCCCCTATCGAGGACACACGTTTCGGCGTGTTCCGCATGTAATCCCAAGGAGTCGATGTGTTCACCACCTTACTGATTGCCAACCGGGGCGAAATTGCCTGCCGCGTGGCCGCCAGCGCCCATCGCCTGGGCCTGCGCACGGTTGCCGTGTATTCCGACGCCGATGCCGGCTCGCGCCATGTCGCCACCTGCGACAGCGCCGTTCACATCGGTGGTTCCGAACCCCGCGCCAGCTATCTGCGCGGCGAGGCCATACTCGAAGCCGCGCGCCAGACCGGCGCGCAGGCCATACACCCGGGCTACGGATTCCTGTCCGAGAACGAAGGCTTTGCCCAGGCCTGCGCCGACGCCGGCATTGTCTTCGTGGGGCCGCCCGCCGGCGCCATCGCCGCCATGGGCAGCAAATCGGCCGCCAAGACCTTGATGGACAAGGCCGGCGTGCCGCTGGTGCCCGGTTACCATGGCGACAATCAGGACCCCGGATTCCTGCAATCCCAGGCCGATGCCATGGGCTATCCGGTGCTCATCAAGGCCAGCGCCGGCGGCGGGGGCAAGGGCATGCGCATAGTCGAATCCGGCCCGGCCTTCGCCGAGGCCCTGGCTTCGTGCAAGCGCGAAGCCGCCAGCAGCTTCGGCGACGACAAAGTCCTGATCGAACGCTATCTGCAAAAGCCGCGCCATATAGAAATCCAGGTCTTCGCCGACACGCATGGCAATTGCGTCTACCTGTTCGAGCGCGACTGCTCGGTGCAGCGCCGCCACCAGAAAGTCATCGAAGAGGCGCCCGCGCCCGGAATGACGCCAGAGCGCCGCCGCGCCATGGGCGAGGCGGCGGTGGCCGCGGCAAGAGCCGTGGGCTATGTGGGGGCGGGCACCGTCGAATTCATTGTCGAACCCGACGGCCGCTTCTATTTCATGGAAATGAACACGCGGCTGCAGGTCGAGCATCCGGTCACGGAAATGATCACCGGCCACGACCTGGTGGAATGGCAGTTGCGCGTCGCCGCGGGCGAAGCCCTGCCCCTTGCGCAGGAACAGCTGGCCATCACCGGGCATGCCATCGAGGCGCGCATCTATGCCGAGAATCCGGACAAAGGCTTCCTGCCCTCGATAGGCACCCTGACGACCCTGAATTTCCCGCCTCACGCCGCCTTCCAGAACGGCGATATACGCGTGGACGGAGGGGTGCGGGCGGGCGACACGATTACACCCTTTTACGACCCCATGATCGCCAAGCTGATCGTGCGCGGCGCCGACCGCGACCAGGCGCGGGCGCGCATGGTCCAGGCGCTGGGCGAAATCCAGGCCGTGGGCGTGCAGACCAATATCGCCTTCCTGCGCCGCCTGATGCTGGACCCGGCCTTTGCCGCCGCCGACCTGGACACCGGGCTGATAGAACGGCAGCACGACAGCCTGTTCCCGCCGGCCGCGCCGGCGCCCGACAGCACCCTGGCGCTGGCCGTGGCGGCCTTGCTGGCCAGGCAGGGGCTGGCCCAGTCGGCGGTCCGGCAGAACACCGTGCACGTCGACCCCTGGGCCCAGGCGGACGGCTGGCGCATCAATGGCCGCTACCGGCAGGTCTTCGGCCTGCTCGAACAGGACGAATTGCGCGAGCTTCACATCAGCCGCGCGGGCGAGCGCTGGACTTACACCCGCAATGGCCAGGCGCTGCCATTCGAATGGAAAACCGAGACGCTGGCGGCGCGCCAGTACCGGGTGCACGTCCGGCTGGGCAACGCCGATGCCTCGGCCACCGTGGTGCTCCAGCAGGAAAATGTCCATGTATTCGCGCATGGCGGCGTGCAGGAACTGCAGGTCCACGACGCCGTCGCGCACGCGCAGGACGACACCAGCGGACACCAGGGCGGGCTGACCGCGCCCATGCCCGGCAAGATCATCGCGATTTCGGTCAGGGCGGGCGACAAGGTGAAAAGCGGCGACGCCCTGCTGGTGATGGAGGCCATGAAAATGGAGCACACCATACACGCGCCGGCCGACGGAACGGTCGAGGAATTGTTCTTTGCGGTCGGCGACCAGGTCGGCGATGGCGCGGAGCTGATCGCCATCGCAAGCTGACATCGCCGGGGCGCTGAACCCGGCCTGCCGGAACCAGGCCTCAGCGGCTCAAGCCGCGCGCGCTGATGGGCCACACGGCTTCGACATGCTGGCCGCGCATGGCGACCACGCTGTCGTGCAGGTTGAAGGTCGGGTCGCAATGCCCCGGTATCAGGCGCAATTGCGTGCCCACGTCGGGCCTGTTGCGCCGGCTGCTGGCCAGGAGGATGCAATGCTCGTCATGCACGGCCACGCAGCGCAGGCCCTCGCGGCCTACCAGTTGCGGCGCGCCGCTTTCGGCGCTGGTCGACTTCAGGCCGAGGTCGACGATCGCGCGGTCCGACGTGGGCGTGCTCATGACCGTGCCCAGCAAAAACAGGCTGTGCCGGAAAAACAGGGCCTCGCCCCAGTCGATGCCGGCGTAGTCGGTATCCATGAAGGCGTAGGTGCCGGCCTGGATCTCGGTATAGACCTGGCTGGCTACATCGAAGGCCGCCGTGCCGGTACCCCCGCCGCTGACGACAGGGCATTCGATATCCGCCTTGGCAAAGGCATCCAGATACTGGCGGATCAGGCGCGCGGCCTTGTCGGAGGCTTTTTGGCGCTGGGTCAGCGAGCGCTTGTGCTGTACCCCCCCTTGATAGGCCTGCACGCCGGCGAAATTGATATTGGGCAGTTTCCGGATCAGGCGGGCCAGCGCCAGGGCCTCGTCGGGCGTCTGCACCCCGCAGCGCTGCTGGCCGATGTCCAGTTCGACCAGGACGCCCACCGACGCCTCATGCTCGACCATCATGGCCGAAAGCGCCTCGACCGCTATAGGGTTGTCGGCGCAAACCGTCATGTGGGCCTGTTTCGCCAGCCGCGCCAGCAAAGCCAGCTTGGCCCCGCCGAGCACCTCGTTGCTGATGAGAATGTCGCGCACGCCCGCGGCAACGAAAGGCACCGCCTCCGAGACCTTCTGGCAGCAAATGCCGGCCGCGCCCAGGGCGATCTGGCGCAAGGCGATTTCGGGGCATTTATGGGCCTTGGCGTGGGGCCGCAGCGCCACACCGTGGCGCTCGGCCAGGACCTGCATGGTGCGCAGGTTTTCCTCGAACGCATCCAGGTCCAGGATCAGGCTGGGCGTGTCGATGGCGTCGAGCGCATCGCCCGGGCGGGCCGCGGGCGGAATCGCTATTGTCTGGGCCTGCGGCGGATCAATAGCGCGCTCCGCCTGTATTACCTCTTCCATGAACATCCCCCCAAAGTCGGATTGAGCCGCGGGTCATGCGCCAGGCCGGCCTGCTTCGCCTGGCGTCTGTTTGCAACAACAGGCTGATTTGCCCAGGATGACAAATCAGCGTAAAGTCGTCCTTAACTTTACCGGTTAAGCTTTTATCTACTCACTGACTTCGCAAACGCAAAGACTTACGCAAACGGCAACCGGAATCGCATATGTTCGATATATTGGTTTACTTATTCGAGACTTACTATACACCGCAAGCATGTCCCGAGGCTGATGTCCTTGCGCACAAGCTGGCCGCCGTAGGTTTCGAACACGAAGACATCAACGACGCCCTGGGCTGGCTGCACGGGCTGGCGCAAACCACCGAGGAATGCGGCCAACTGGCGAAAAACCCGCAAGGCGACAGCCGGCGCGTCTTTACCGACCACGAATACCAAACGATGGGCACCGAGGCCATAGGTTTCATCACCTTCCTCGAAAACTCCGGCGTGCTGCCCACCGCGCTGCGCGAAATCCTCATCGAACGCGCGCAAGCCACCACCGAGTCGCCCATTTCCCTTGAAAAAATCAAGATCATTGCGCTCATGGTGCTCTGGAGCCAAGAGGCCGAAGTGGACCACCTCGTATTCGAAGAGCTTCTGGCCGACGACCCGGCGCGGTTATCGCATTAAGCAGGCACTGCCGCATGGCGTCGGAAGCACAAGGCGGCAAGCGCCCCTACAGGGGGCGTTTTGCGCCCAGCCCCAGCGGTCCCCTGCATGACGGTTCCCTGCTCGCCGCCATGGCCAGCTTCCTGGATGCCAGGGCGCACGAGGGCCAGTGGCTGCTGCGCATGGAAGACATCGACGCGCCGCGGGTCATACCGGGCGCCGATCGGGTCATCATGGGGCAATTGCAGGCCCTGGGCATGCAATGGGACGACGCTCCTGTCTGGCAATCGCAGCGCATGAAGCTGTATCAGGCCGCCTTCGACGCGCTGGCGGCGCAAAACCTGGTGTACGGCTGCGCCTGTACCCGCCAGGAGCTTTCCTGGGGCGCCTACCCGGGCACCTGCCGCGCCGGCCTGCTGCCAGGCCGCCAGGCGCGCTCCTGGCGCTTCAAGGTGCCGCCCGGCACGGAATACTTCCATGACCGCTGGCAGGGCCCGCAGCGGCAGGATGTCGCCGCCGAAGTGGGCGACTTCATCGTCAAGCGCGCCGACGGCCTCTGGGCCTACCAGATGGTGGTGGTGGTCGACGACGGCGAGCAGGGCATCACGGATATCGTGCGCGGCACCGATCTGCTGGATTCGACGGCCCGGCAGCGCATCCTGGCGCGCCGCCTGAATATATCCTACCCGCGCGTCATGCACGTCCCGCTGCTGCTGGACGAAGCGGGGCGCAAACTCTCCAAACAGAATCACGCCATGGCGCTGGACCTTGTGAATCCAGTGCGCACGCTCAACAAGGCGTGGCAGGCGCTGGGCTTCCAGGCGCTGCCCGAAACCGGGCTCGAAGCCTTCTGGCGGGCTGCCCAGGGACAATGGGCGCGCCGATTTAGTGTATTGTGACGCCGGCAAGGAGTCGTTTTTATTACACTCGACTTGCGTAGTGCGATTCTCACCTCGTATGATCCGCGCTATTGCTGCTGAAACGCAGTCACTGGAAACTCATGAATAAAACGCTGATTATTGCCGAGAAACCCTCGGTAGCTCTGGATATTTCCCGCGCCCTGGGAGGATTCACCCGGGAAGGCGATTACTTTGAAAGCGAGCGGTATGTGCTTGCTTCCAGCATTGGGCATTTGCTCAGCCTGGTCGCGCCCAACGATCCCGTGCGGGGAAAATGGAGTTTTGCGCATCTGCCGGTCATTCCGCCGCAATTCGAGCTTGGCCCCACCGACAAGCGCTCGGCCGAGCGGCTCAAGCTGCTGGTCAGGCTGCTCAAGCGCAAAGATGTCGATGCGGTGATCAATGCCTGCGACGCGGGCCGCGAGGGCGAGCTGATCTTCCGCTACATCGTGCAATATTCAGGCATCAAGAAGCCGGTCACGCGGCTTTGGCTGCGGTCCATGACCCAGGCCGCCATCCGCGAAGCCTTTGAGAACCTGCGCGACGATGACACCATGAAGCCGCTGGAAGCGGCCGCCCGCTCGCGCGCCGAGGCCGACTGGCTGGTGGGCATCAACGGGACCCGGGCCATGACGGCCTTCAACAGCAAGGACGGCGGCTTCTTCAAGACCCCGGTCGGGCGCGTCCAGACGCCGACGCTGGCCATTGTGGCCGAACGCGAAGAACGAATACGCAAGTTCGTATCGCGCGACTACTGGGAAGTGCACGCCACGTTTGTCGCCGCCGCCGGTTTCTATACAGGCCGCTGGTTCGACCCCAAGTTCCTGAAGGACGAGCGCGACCCGGAACGGCGCGATTCGCGCCTGTGGTCGCAAAGCGCCGCGCAAACCATTGTTACCGCGTGCCGCGAAAAATCCGGGCATGTAACCGAAGAATCCAAGCCCTCGACACAAATATCGCCGGCGCTCTTCGACCTGACATCGCTGCAGCGCGAAGCCAACTCGCGTTTCGGCTTTTCAGCCAAGACCACGCTGGGGCTGGCCCAGACTCTATATGAACGGCACAAGGCGCTGACCTATCCGCGTACCGATTCGCGCTACCTGCCCGAAGACTATATCCAGACCGTCCAGCAAACCATGCAGGCCCTCTCGGAAGGCGGCTCGGCCGCCGCGGCCAGCGTGCGCCCATTCGCCGAAACCGTGTGCAAGCAGAAATGGGTCAAGCCCAATCGCCGCATTTTCGACAACAAAAAGGTATCGGATCACTTTGCCATCATCCCGACGCTGCAAATTCCGCGCGAGCTGAGCGACGCCGAAACCAAGATCTACGAACTGATCACCAAGCGCTTCCTGGCTGTGTTTTTCCCCGCGGCCGAATTCCGCCTGACGACGCGCATCACCGAAGTATCCGGCCATCACTTCAAGACCGAGGGCAAGGTCCTGGTGTCGCCCGGCTGGCTGGCCATCTACGGCCGCGAAGCGCAGGGCGACGACACCAATCTGGTGGCGGTAGCCGAAGGCGAAAAGGTCAATACTGAAAACATCGAAGCCAAAGGGCTGGCCACCAAGCCTCCGGCGCGCTTCAATGAAGGCACGCTGCTGTCGGCCATGGAAGGCGCAGGCAAGCTGGTGGACGACGAGGCCCTGCGCGAAGCCATGTCCGAGCGCGGCCTGGGAACGCCGGCCACGCGGGCGGCCATTATCGAAGGTCTGCTCAACGAAGGCTATCTGCGCCGCGAGGGCCGCGACCTCATCCCCAGCGCCAAGGCGCGCCAGCTCATGACGCTGCTGTCGGGCCTGGGCGTCAATGAGCTCACGTCCCCCGAGCTGACCGGCGAATGGGAACACCGCCTGAAGCAAATCGAGCAGCGCGAGCTGGGCCGTGATGAATTCATGCGGGAAATCGCGCAGATGACCCAGGTGATCGTCAAGCGCGCCAAGGAATATGAGCGCGACACGGTGCCGGGCGACTACGCGACCCTGAGCACGCCCTGCCCTAAATGCGGCGCGGTGGTCAAGGAAAATTATCGGCGCTATGCATGCACGAGTTGTGATTTCTCGATAGGCAAGCACCCGGGAGGGCGCACTTTCGAGATCCCCGAGGTCGAAGAATTGCTCAGCAAGCGCGAACTGGGCCCGCTGCCTGGTTTCATCAGCAAAATGGGGCGCCCGTTCGCGGCGCTGTTGCGGATCACCGATGAATTCAAGCTGGAATTCGATTTCGGCCAGAAGGACGACAGCGATACCGAGCCGGTCGATTTTTCAGGCCAGACGCCGCTGGGCGACTGCCCGAAGTGCGGCGGCAAGGTCTATGAATACGGGATGAATTATGTATGCGAGAAATCGGTAGGGCCGGAAAAGACCTGCGATTTCCGCAGCGGCAAGATGATTCTGCAGCAGGAGGTCGCTCCTGAGCAGATACAGAAGTTGCTGGCGACGGGCAAGACGGATCTGCTGGAGGGTTTTGTATCCAGCCGGACCAATCGCAAGTTCAAGGCTTATCTGGCCAAGCAGGAGAACGGCAAGATAGGCTTCGAGTTCGAGCCGCGGCCCGAGAAGCCAGGCAGCAAGACGGCGGCGAAAAAAGCCACCAAAACGGCGGGCAAAACCGCTGTCAAAGCCGCGACCAAAACCGCTACAAAGACGGCCGCAAAAACCGCTACCAAGACCGCTACTAAAACCGCCACCAAGACCGCGGCGAAATCGGCGGTGAAGAAGGCCGCGGGCAAGACGGCGACGAAAGCCGCCGCCAAAAAGGTCGCCAGCAAAACTGCCGTGAAGAAAGCCGTCAAGACAGCGGCGGTTGCTGTCGACGTCAATGACGACGATCCGCCGTTTTAAGCGGGATTGCGATGCTTGAAAGGTCGGGCTGGCACAGAAAACAAGTGCCAGCCGGATCCACATAGTGCTGTCGCGCATCGGCGATTGTCTTTAACACGCCGCTGTCTCATGCTTTACATGCCGCTGGCTTTATGCTTAACACGCTGCGCTGGCTTATGCTTAACACGCCGCTGGCTTATGCTTAACACGCCGCTGGCTTATGCTTAACACGCCGCTGGCGCGGTGGTGGAAGGTAGCGGTCCGCGTGGCCTGGTCCGCCGCCCAGCGCGGCGGACCCCGCCTCGCCTCGCTCGTCCGCGCCTTCGCGCTGCCTTCGCGGCCGGCTTGCTCGGCCCCGGACGGACCGCTACCTTCCACCACCGCGCCAGCGACTGCATCCCAGGTTTTGTATCTCTGCTGGGACGGGTTGGGTGCTTGGCATTCTTGCTGCGGTTTTGGCTGGCAAGAAAGAGGTCTGACGCTCGCCCGGCGCGGGCCGCCAGCCGGCCCGCTTGGGCATTGAGGCTGGTTTGGCCTACGGTGCTGTCTAGTCTACGGTGTCGTATGCGACGACATCAACCCATCAATCTGGCAATAGGAATCGACAACAGTCCCCCGACCTGCCTGCCCGGATGCCGAGCTCGATACCGGCGGCCGTCCAATAAACCGATTGCCAGTCCTAATACCAGCGCCCGTCCAATAAGCCGATTGCCAGGCCCGATATCAGCCGCCATACTCGATACCAGGCCCGATACGAGCCGCCGTCCGACAAACCCGATCGCCAAGCCCGATACCAGCGCCCGTCCAATAAACCGATTGCCAGATCAAATACCAGCAGCCGTCCCATCAACCCGATGTCCAGGCGCCGTGGGCGGGTGTGGGTTGGGCGAAATGTTGAGCAAGCCGCGCAGGCGGCCTGTTTCCGGGAGGCAAGCCCGCGCTTGTCTGAGCGAGACGCTTACGGACAGCCGGGGGCTGTCCGTTCCGCGAGTTCGCGGGCGCCCGGAAACAGGTTGACTGCGCGGGCAGTCACGGGCGAAGCCCGGGACCGCAGCGATATTGAGCCCAACCCACACCCGCCCACGGCGACGGGTTAAGAAAACACGACCACGGCGACGGGTTTAGAAACCCACGGTGCAACCCCCTACCCGTACACCAGCACCTTGAAGAACAGCGAAATCTCCGGCACGTAAGTGATCAGCAGCAGGCACGCCACCACCACCCCGACAAAAGGCAACAGCGGCCTGATCAGGCGCTCGATCGGCAAATTCGCCACCGCGCATGCCGCGAACAGGTTCACGCCGAAAGGCGGCGTCACCATGCCCAGCGCCAGATTCACCACCATGATGATGCCGAAATGCGCCGGCTCCACTCCGAAATGCACCGCCACCGGCAGCAGCAAAGGAGCCAGCACCACGATCGACGCCGAAGTCTCGATGAACATGCCTATGACGAACAGCGCCGCATTGACTCCCAGCAGAAAAGTGTATTTATTGCTGAATATATGGCCCAGCCATTCGCCCAGGGCCGCGGGAATGCCGGCCCGGTTGAGCAGAAAGCCGAACACGCCGGCGTTGGCGATCACGAACATGATGACCGCCGTCGACACCACCGAACGGTGCAGCGTCTTCGACAGATTGGCGAAAGTAATCCGGCGATAGATGAATATGCCGACGACCAGCGCATACACCACGGCCACCGCCGACGCCTCCGTAGGCGTGAAAATACCCCCGTATATGCCGCCAAGAATGATGCCCGGCATCAACAAGGCCAGCCAGGCCTGCTTGAAGGCCGGCCACAGCGCCAGCCGCCCGTCGCCGTCGTGCTTGCCGTAGCCATTCTTGCGCGCGTACAGCCACACATAGAGCATCAGGGCCAGGCCTATCAGGATGCCGGGACCGATGCCGGCGATAAACAATTCGCCCACCGAGGTATCGGTCGCCACGGCAAACAGGATCATGGGGATGGACGGCGGGATGATCACGCCCAGTTCCGCGGCCGAAGCCTGCAGCGAGGCGGCAAAGGGTTTGGGATAGCCGTGCTTGACCATGGCCGGAATGAGAATGGCGCCCACCGCAAAGGTGGTCGCCACGCTGGAGCCGGCGACGGCGGCGAAAATCATGCAGGTCAGAACGCAGGTGCAGGCCAGCCCGCCCTGGAAGCCACCCACCACGCTCTTGGCGAAAGCCACCATGCGCTCGGAAATCCCGCCCGCTTCCATCAGATTGCCGGCCAGAATGAAAAAAGGCACGGCGACCAGGGGGTATTTATCCAGCGATGCGTAAATCTGCTGGGCCACGACCAGCCAGGTCAGATGGCCGTCGAAACCCACGCCCAGCATGCTGCCCAAGCCTATGGACACCGCCACCGGCACTGACAGCGCAAAAAACACCAACATTGAAACAACCATCAACTGCGACATTCATTCACCCGGCGTGTTGGAGAGGACTTGGTCCGTCCCTGTATTGTTGATTATTGGCTATGGCCCGCTATGGATCAGATGACGGTATCGTCGACCACCGCCTGGCGCGGCCCTTCGGACCAATGGGCGATAACGGCCAGTATCGCCAAGGTGGTTCCGATGGGAATGGCGATATATACCCAGCTGATCGCCACATCGAGGCTGGGCATGGTCTGGAAGCGCACGCGCCAGGCCATTTGCCCTCCCACCCAGGCCAGGAAGCCCAGGAAGCCCACGCAGATGAGCAGGATCAGGTGTTCGAGCCAGCGCTTGTTGCGGGGGCCGAGCATGCTGTGCAGCATTTCGACGCTGAGCATGGCGCCCTGCCGGAACGCCAGCGCGACGCCCAGCATCACCGTCCAGATCAGGGCGGCGCGGGTCCAGGCCTCGCTCCAGTCGGCCGGCGACTCGAGGATGAAGCGGGCAATGACCTGATAAAACCCGGCCGCTACGGCCGAAAGCATCAACAACTGGGTCAGCAGGGATATAAACCGGAATAATGCGCGGTCCATCAAGCGAATAATTGGCACGACTTGTCCTGTTTGTGGCGGTGGAGGCGGCGATGGCTCCGGAAGGGAAATGGACAAGGGCTGACGCCCGCGCCAGCCCTTGAGGCATTGCCAACCGCGCTATGGATTACTGGGTATTGCGGATGGATTCAACCAGTTCTTTGCCGAATTGCTTGTAATACTGGGGATAGACCGGCTCGACCGCCTTGACGAAGGCGGCATGGTCGACCGTATTGACCTGCATGCCTCCTTTCTTGACGTCATCGATGCCGCTTTTCTCGACGGCGTCGACATAGTCGCGCATGGCGATCGCCGCATCATGGCCCGCCGCCTTGAACTTGGCCTTGTCGGCATCGGACAGGCCGTCGTAGACACTGGGCGACATCAATACCAGGGCGGGGCCGTATACATGCGACGTCAGCGAGAGGTATTTCTGCAATTGCGGCAGCTTGGCCGAGACGATCACCGACAGGGGGTTTTCCTGCCCGTCTATCGTGCCCTGCTGCAGGGCGGTGGCGACTTCGGGCCACGCCATGGGAGTGGCCAGCACGCCCAGGTGGCGGAAGGCCGCAAGGTGGATGGGGTTTTCGGTGGTGCGAATTTTCAAGCCCTTGGCATCTTCAGGCTTGGCCACCGGGCGCACGTTATTGGTAAGCTGGCGGAAACCCTGCTCGCCCCAGGCCAGGGCCACCAGGCCGCGCTTGGGAAATTCGGCAAGCATCTCCTGGCCGATATCGCCATCGAGCACTTTGCGCGCATGGGCCAGGTCGCGGAACAGGAAGGGGATGTCGAAGACGCCGGTCTTGGGGACGAAATTCAAGGTGGCGCCCGTAGATACGATGGCGAGATCTATGGTGCCCAGCTGCAGGCCTTCTATGACTTCGCGTTCGCCGCCCAGGGCGCTATTGGCGAATTGCTGGACCTTGAACTGGCCTTTGGCGCTGTCTTGTATGGCTTTGGAAAACGCGTCGGCTCCCGCGCCGTAGTGGGAATTGGTCGATAAGGCGTACGCCATTTTCAGCGTCGTTTCGGCCAATACCGGCGCGGAAGAAAAAATGCCTGCCGTCGCAACGGCAAGCATGCATTTGGAAAACCAGGTTGTACGCATTTTGTCCCTGACACTTATGGGTTATGAATTTGAAACTCAACGGGCTTTGTACATCAACCGCCGGCTCAAGGGTATTGGGGTTTTCTTTAGTCTTCGACATACCAGGTGTCTTCCGACAGCATGACCTGCTGGTGGCCGTAGCCGGCCGGCATCATGGGGAAGCAGTTTTCCTGCGCGAGCACCACCACGTCCAGGAAGAAGGGGCCGTCGTAGGCCATGCACTCCGCCAGGGCCGCGTCCAGCTGCGCCGGGTCTTCCACCCGCGCGGCGCCCCAGCCGAAAGCCTTGGCCAGCGCCACGAAATCAGGCAGGGAGGCGTTATAGCTGTGGCTGTAGCGGCCGTCATGGATCAGTTCCTGCCATTGCCGCACCATGCCCATATGGCCGTTGTTGCACAACACCAGCTTGACTGGCGTCTGGTGCTGCGTGGCGGTGGCCAGTTCCTGGATGTTCATCAGCACCGAAGCATCGCCGCTGACGCATACCACCGGCTTGTCCGGATGGGCGATCTGCGCCCCTATGGCCGCCGGCAGGCCGTAGCCCATGGTCCCCGCGCCGCCCGAGGTCAGCCAGCGGTTGGGGCGATTGAACTTGATGTATTGCGCCGCCCACATCTGGTGCTGGCCGACGTCGGTCGAGATAATGGCGTCCAGCCCCGTGAGCGCGTGATCGACGCGCTGCATCAGGTGCTGGGGCAGGATATGCTGGGCGGAGGGCGTCACCTTCAGACAGTCCTTGGCGCGCCACACGCCTATGCGCTGCCACCAGGCATCCAGCCTGGCGGGGGGCAGTTCGACCTGCGCCAATTCGCGGCGCAAGGCGCGCAACAGCGGGTAGCAATCCCCCACCATGGCCACATCGGCCCGCACCACCTTGTTGATGGAGGCCGGGTCGATGTCCAGGTGGATCTTGCTGGCATGCGGACAGAAATCCGACAGCCGGCCGGTTATGCGGTCGTCGAAGCGCGCGCCCACGCAAACAATCAGGTCGGCGTGATGCATGGCCAGATTGGCTTCCAGCGTCCCGTGCATGCCCAGCATGCCCAGGAACAGGGGGTCGTCGGCCGGAAAGGCGCCCAGGCCCATCAGGGTCAGGGTGCATGGCGCGGCCATGTCCTGCACCAGGCTGGCGAAGGCATGGCAGGCGTCCAGGCCCGAATTGATCAGGCCCCCGCCGCCATAGAACACCGGGCGCTTGGCGTTGGCGATCAGCGCCGCGGCGCGCTTGATCGCCGCCTCGGCCGTCGGGCTGCTGGTTTCGACACTGGCAAGTTCGGCGGCATCGCCGGCGGCGGGCTGTTCGGGCGGCACCAGGCCGATCTGCATGTCCTTGGGGAAATCCAGCAGGACCGGTCCGGGGCGCCCGGATGTCGTCAGGCGATAAGCCTTGGCGGCCATGGCCGCGATATCTTCGGTCCGCCGGATCTGCGCATTCCATTTGGTGACCGGGCGCGAGATGCCGATGGCGTCGCATTCCTGGAAGGCATCGGTGCCTATGGCGCTGGTGGCCACCTGCCCGCTGATGCACAGCACCGGTATCGAATCGCACATGGCGTCCAGCAGCCCGGACGTGGTATTGGCCATGCCGGGGCCGGAGGTCACCACCACCACGCCCGGCTTGCCGGTGGAGCGCGCATAGCCTTCGGCGGCGTGCATCGCCCCCTGTTCGTGCCTGACCAGCACGTGGCGGATGCGCGGCTCGGAATACAAGGCGTCGTACAAAGGCAGGACCGCTCCGCCCGGATAACCGAAAATGGTATCCACGCCATGGGCGATCAGGGTCTGGAGCAGGGCTTGTGCGCCATTTCGGCTGGCAGGGTCGGCAGAAGTATTCACGGAGTCTGGATTTATTGCATAAGATATCGATACTACAGCAGTTTATTCCCTTTTCTGCCCTGCCCCAAGGCGCCCATGACATTGACATCCAAACCCTGGCATATCGTTAAACAATCCACCCTGCACGGCACCGGCGTATTCGCCGCAAGCGACATTCCGGCCGGCACCCGCATCATCGAATACGGCGGCAGGCGCATCACGCCCGAACAGGCCGATGAGCGGCATCCCGTCAATCCCGACGATCCCTTCCACACTTTCTTTTTTTCGCTCAGCAGCGGCAAGGTGATAGACGGCGGCGACAAAGGCAACGATGCGCGCTGGATCAACCATTCCTGCGGCCCGAACTGCGAGGCCCAGGAAGGCGCTGGCGGCAAGCGTGTCTACATTGTGGCGCTCGAGGATATTCCCGCCGGCGCCGAACTGTTCTACGACTACGGCCTGGTCATGGAGGGGCGCATCACCAAGAAATTGCGGCAGCAATACCAGTGCCTGTGCGGCACCCCGGCCTGCCGCGGCACCATGCTGGCCCTGCCCAAGCGCGGGAAACCCCGAACTACCAAAACCGCCGCAACGGGGTAGCATGTTGGCTATTATTCGAAACCGACAAACAGTTACACAAAACAAAAAGTACGCCGTACCGGTTGGAGACTCATGGCAATACCCGAAGCGCATCCCGACGAACCGATAGAGCCCATACTTCCCGAGGTCCCGGAACCACCCGTCAGAGTCCCGCTCAAGATAGAGGACTGGGTCTCCGTGCTCATCCTGGCCTGCCTGGCGCTGATCACCTTCGGCAACGTCATCGTGCGCTACCTGACCGACGGCTCCTTCGCCTGGACGGAAGAAATTTCGGTATTCCTGCTTATCGTCCTGACCATGACGGCGGGCGCGACGGCCTTCGTGCGCAACCAGCATATACGCATAGAACTCATTGCCGACGGCGGCTCGCCGCAGCGCCAGCGCCGGCTGGCGCTGATCTCCAGCACCGTGGTGCTGCTGTTCTTCATATTGCTTGCCGTGCTGTCGGCGCGCATGGCCTACGACGATTACAGCTACGGCGACACCTCGCCGGCCATAGGGGTCCCCAACTGGTGGTATTCGGTGTGGATGCCCATACTGGCCACCGCCATTGCCTTGCGCATGGCCGGCATGCTGCGCCGCCTGCTGCGGGGCCAGGCATGATAGTCGCCCTGCTGTTCGTGGCCTTCCTGCTGCTGATGGTCATAGGCGTGCCCGTGGGCGTGTCCCTGGGCGTGGCGGGCACTCTCGCCATCGTGATGTCGAATCTGGATACCCAGTGGTTCGGGCTGCTGGCCGTGCCGCAGAATTTCTATGCCGGCCTGGCCAAATATCCCTTGCTGGCCATTCCCATGTTCGTGCTGGTCGGGTCTATCTTCGACCGCTCCGGCGTGGCCAGCCGCCTGGTCAATTTCGCCATCGCCATCGTCGGCCGCGGCCCGGGCATGCTGCCGCTGGTCGCCATCGCCGTGGCCATGTTCCTGGGCGGCATTTCAGGCTCGGGTCCGGCCTGCGCCGCCGCCGTGGGCGCGGTAATGATAGGGGCCATGACCAAGGCCGGCTACCCCAAATCGTTTTCGGCCAGCATCGTCGCGGCCGGCGCCTCGACCGACATCCTGATCCCGCCGTCCATCGCGTTCATCGTCTATTCCATTCTCGTGCCGCAAGCCTCGGTTCCCGCCCTGTTCGCCGCTGGCATGATTCCCGGCATACTGGCCGGCATCGCGCTGATCATACCTGCCGTGTGGCTGTCGCGGCGCCACAATATGGGCCTGCTGGAAAGCAGCCTGCCGCGTCCGCCATTCTGGCGCAGCCTGCTGGAGGCGACGTGGGGTCTGATCGCCCCGGTCCTGATCCTGGGCGGGATGCGCATGGGCCTCTTCACCCCGACCGAAGCCGCGGTCGTCGCGGTTTTCTATGGCCTTTTCATAGGCATGTGCGTGCATCGCACCATCAAGTTCCGCGACCTCTTCCTGATCCTGCGCGAGGCCGCGGAGCTTTCCGCCGTGATCATGCTGGTCGTCACGCTCGCCGGCATCTTCGCCTGGGCCTTGTCGACGCTCAGCGTCATCGACCCCATCACCAACGCCATCGTCAATTCGGGACTGGGCGAATACGGCGTGCTGTCGCTGCTGATCGTGCTGCTGATGACGCTGGGCATGTTCCTGGACGGCATTTCCATCTTCCTGATTTTCGTGCCCCTGCTCATGCCCATCGCCAATGCCTACCATTGGGATCCCGTATGGTTCGGCGTCCTGCTGACGCTCAAGGTGGCGCTGGGGCAGTTCACGCCCCCGCTGGCGGTCAACCTGATGGTCTCGTGCCGCATCGCCAAAGTGCCCATGGAGAGCACGGTGCGCTGGGTGGTCTGGCTGCTGGCGTCGATGTTTCTGGTGCTGGTCCTGGTCATTGTGTTCCCGGAACTGGCATTGTGGCTGCCCCGCTACCTGGGCTACTAAACACGCCGGCGGCGGGCCGCCGCCGGCACTTCACCAACCTTACGCTGTCCCAAGCTGTCCCAACCCGCAAAAAAGGAATACCCATGAAGATCCGTGCTCTGTTTGGCGCCCTCGCATGCTCGGTAGCCGCTCTTGCCGCTACATCCACGGCCTGCGCAGCCAACTATAAATCCGAATACAAGCTGTCCATCGTCGTCGGCACGACGTTTCCCTGGGGCCAGGGCGCCGAAATCTGGTCCAGGCTGGTGCGCGAGCGCACCGATGGCCGCATCAACATCAAGATCTATCCGGGCACATCGCTGGTGCAGGGCGACCAGACCCGCGAATTCACCGCCATCCGCCAGGGCCTGATCGACATGGCGATAGGCTCGACCATCAATTGGTCGCCGCAGGTCAAGCAGCTGAACCTGTTTTCCCTGCCCTTCCTGATGCCCGACTACGCCGCCATCGACGCGCTGATACACGGCGAAGTCGGCAAGACGCTGTTCAAGGATATTGAAAAAGCCGGGGTCCTGCCACTGGCCTGGGGCGAGAACGGCTATCGCCAGCTCAGCAACTCCAAGCATGCCATCAAGGCTCCCGAAGACCTCAAAGGCCTGAAGCTGCGCGTCGTCGGCTCGCCCTTGTATATAGACATCTACAGCGCCCTGGGCGCCAACCCAACGCAAATGAGCTGGGCCGACGCCCAGCCGGCGCTGGCCAGCGGCGCGGTCGACGGGCAGGAAAATCCGCTGTCGATCTACGCCGGCTCCAAGCTGTACACCGTCGGGCAAAAATACCTGACGCTCTGGAATTACGTGGCCGATCCGCTGGTCTTCGTGGTCAACAAGCAGGTATGGGAATCGTGGACCGAAGCCGACCGCAAAATCGTGCGCGAGGCCGCCATCGAGGCAGGCAAGCAGGAAATCGTCATTGCCCGCAAAGGCGTCACGCCCGAGGATCCATCCATGCTCAAGGACATCGAAAGCCATGGCGTCACGGTTACCAGCCTGACTCCCGAACAGCACGACGCCTTCGTCACTGCGACCAAGCCCGTGTTCGAGAAATGGAAAAAAACCATAGGCGAGGACCTGGTTACGCAAGCCCAGAAAGACATCGCCAACCGCAAGAAATAAGCCGCGGCGGCCCGGCCCGGAGCCCGCCGCGGCCAGGCCGCCTTGCCTGTGCCGGTCAGCGCATCGCGCCTGCCGGTATTTGCTGCAGGCAGTCTTCGGCGCCGCCCACCACCACGTGGGCGCTGCAGGCTATCATCAGATTCAGGTTCAGGCCGAAGTCCTCGACGCTATAGCCCTGGGTATCGACATAGCTGCGGGTGCCTGGGGTCTTGTGCACCGCCACCTGCTCGACCAGGGAACGGCCCTGGTCTGTATATACCCACACCGGCTTGTTCAAGGCCGTGGCGTAGCCGACTTCGAACACGGTTCCCGAATCCGGTTCGGCGCCGCGAAACGCATTGAGATTGGCCATGACGATGTCGGCCTGCTCCAGCAGGGCGATATTGGCGCGGTATATCCAGCGCGCCAGCTCCAGGGTGGTCAGGTTGCGGGGCGCGGCATTGTCCAAAGGGTAAAGGCCTTCAAAGCCGTATTTCTGGCATAGCGTCTTCAACTGCTCGCCGTATTGCAGGGCATCCGGGCGAAACACGTCGAAGCCGGCCAAATATATCTTTTTCAACGCCTGTCCTCCTACTTGAAGGCGGTTTCGATAAAGCTGCGCAATTTGCGCGAATGCAGGCGCTCGCGCGGCATCTCGCGCAGGTTCTCCAGCGCCCGTATGCCTATGTGCAAATGCTGGCTGACCTGGGTGCGATAAAAATCGCTGGCCATGCCGGGCAGCTTCAATTCGCCGTGCAAGGGCTTGTCGGACACGCACAGCAGGGTGCCATACGGTACGCGGAAACGGAAGCCATTGGCGGCGATGGTGGCCGATTCCATGTCCAGCGCGATCGCCCGGGATTGCGACAAGCGCTGCACCGGCTCGCGGTGGTCGCGCAATTCCCAGTTGCGGTTATCGATGGTGGCCACCGTGCCCGTGCGCATGATCTTTTTCAGTTCCCAGCCGGACAGGCCCGCCACTTCGGCCACGGCCTCTTCCAGCGCAACCTGGATTTCAGCCAATGGCGGCACGGGCACCCAGCTGGGCAGGTCGTCGTCCAGCACGTGGTCCTGGCGCACATAGCCATGGGCCAGCACATAGTCGCCCAGCCTCTGGGTGGTGCGCAGCCCGGCGCAATGGCCCAGCATCAGCCAGGCCGAGGGGCGCAGCACGGCGACGTGGTCGGTAATGGTCTTGGCGTTCGACGGCCCCACCCCGATATTGATCAGGGTGATGCCCATATGCTTGTCGCGCACCAGGTGGTACGACGGCATTTGCGGAATGCGGCTCAGCGGCAGGCCTATGCGCTCGGCGCCGGGCCCGGCGCCGGTAACGATATTGCCCGGCTCCACCAGAGCGGTGTAGCCGCCCTCGCCCGAAGCCAGTGTTTCCTTGGCCCACTGGCAAAATTCGTCGATGTAGAACTGGTAGTTGGTGAACAGCACGAAATTCTGGAAATGCTGCGGCGCCGTAGCCGTATAGTGCTGCAGGCGGTGCAGGGAATAATCCACCCTGGGCGCGGTAAAAGGCGCCAGCGGCAGGGGCTCCTCCGGCTTGCCTTGCCATGTGCCGTTCACGATGGCGTCATCGGTCACCGCCAGGTCGGGCACATCGAAATGGTCGCGCAATGAATCGCCCAGCGTGTCCGAATACACCCCTTCCACATACTGGCCGTCGGTAAACGAAAAATGCAGCGGTATGGGCATGTCGGATTCGCCGATTTCGACCGGCACGCCGTGATTCTTGATCAGCAGACCCAATTGTTCCAGCAGATAGTCGAAATACAGCGCGGGCTGGGTGATGGTGGTCATGTAAGTGCCGGGCTCGACCACATGGCCGTAGGACAGGCGGCTGTCCACCCCCTGGTAGGTGTCGACCTTGATGCGTATGGCCGGATAGTAGGCCCGCACGCGCTGCTTGGGGACGAACCGCCCCTGCGCGTACTCGCCGAAGGCATCCCGGATGAAGGCCGTGTTCCTGGCATAGATTTCAACGAGCCGTTCGACCGCCGCGCGCGCATCCATGAAGCCCATGAATGGAATCACCGCCGGCAAAAGAGTGGGAGAGTTGGAATTCGAAGTATCAAACATGGCTTGCCACCAAACAAAATAACAGTATAGAAACGCACTATGACACTAAATGCCGGATCTGGCATCCGCAAGCGGGGTCTCCAACGCAGGCAATGATTATTTGCTTTAATACGCCACACCCGAACCCGCCAGCCAGGACCTCCCTTGAGCGTCATCATCAATGCCGTCTTCCCCCTTTTTGCGCTGATACTGATAGGTTATATCAGCGGGCGCAAGCGGCTGCTCGGCGCCGGGGCGATAGACAGCCTGAACAAGTTCGTGGTGTGGATGGCCCTGCCCGCCCTGCTGTTCCAGTCCATGGCGCAAATCACCTGGGAGCAGATCAACCAGCCCGGCTACGTCGCGGCCTCCAGCCTGGCCATCGCCGCGGTGTTCGGCGCCTCGTACGGGCTGGACCGCCGTCGCCGCGGGCGGCTGGCCGATGCCAGCATAGAAGGCCTGGCCGCCTCGTACTCGAATGCCGGCTTCATGGGCATACCCTTGTGCCTGATGGTATTCGGCCCCAGCAGCCTGCCCGCCGTCATCATCGCCACCCTGCTGACCGCCTGCGCATTGTTCGCTTTTTCCATCGTGCTGATAGAAATCGACCTGCAGGGGTCGCGCAGCGTGCTGGGCACCACGCGCAAGGTCGCGCTATCGTTGCTGCGCAATCCGCTGGTGGCCGCCCCGGTGCTCGGCCTGGCGCTGGCCGCGGCCCAGGTGGCGCTGCCTTACGCCGTGCTGCAATTCACCACTCTGCTGGGCGCCGCGGCCAGCCCCTGCGCGCTGGTCACCATAGGCCTGTTCCTGGCGCAAAGTGAACCCACCGGGCACCATGGCGCGGTATGGCGCATTGTGCTGCTCAAACTGTTCCTGCATCCGCTGATCACGTTCGTGCTGGTGCGCTGGGTCTTCGACATGCCGCCGCTATGGGCCAGCACCGCCGTGCTGCTGGCGGCGCTGCCGGTAGGCACCGGCCCTTTCATGCTGGCCAAGCTCTACGAGCGCGAACCGGCCGTTACATCGCGGGCGATATTGATCTCGACGGTGCTGTCGCTGGCGACGGTATCAGTGCTGGTGGCCTGGCTGGGCATACCGGCGATGCCCTAGGCCGGATCGGCCCCGAAACGCCATGATCCGGCGGGCGGGCGGCCCGATCAGGGCGCCACGCCGGCGTCGTGCTGGCCGCTGCGCTCCAGCGCTTGCGCCACGAAGCCGCTGGCCTTCATCTCGTCGACGAACGACATCAGGTATTCCAGGCCTGGCCCGCGGCCCTTGGGCGTGGCCATGGCCTGCTCGATCACGGTAAAGCAGCCGTCGATGACCCGCAGATCGTCGCGCGTGGCCGCGAAAGCGGCCAGCGGCTGCCGCACGCCCGCCGCCGCATCGAGCGACTGCTCGAGGAACAGGCCTATGGCCGCCGCGGACGTATCGGCCCGCAGGATTTCGGCATGCCGGAGGCTGCGGCTCAGGAACAGGTCGTAGGCGGCGCCCCTGCCCACCGCAATGCGCACGCCCGGGCTGTCGACGTCGCCTATGGAACGCAGGGAAGAGCCGGCCGGCACCAGATAGCTGCCCTCGATGATGACATAAGGGCGGGTGAACATGACTTTTTCGGCGCGCAGCGGATCGATCGCCATGAAAGCGATGTCCCAGACGTCGGCGTCGGCCGCCGCAAAGACTTTGCCGGCCCCATCGTAAGTGATGAATTCCAGCGGCACGCCCAGCCGCCGCGCCAGCTCCTGCGCCAGATCGGCCGACACGCCCATGGGCGCCTGCGTTTGCGGCTGCGGCTGCGCCAGCACCGGATTGCCGAAATTGATGGCCACGCGCAACGCGCCCGTGGGCGCCAGGTCTTGAATCACGGTATTCAACTCAGTCTGCATACGATATCCCGAAAATTAGGCCAATTGGTCCATGAACAAAGCCAGGGCCACGTCACGCTCGGTGACGCCCTTGGCGTCATGGGTGGTCAGGGTGACGCTGAGCCGATTGTAGACATTCGTCCATTCCGGGTGATGATCCAGCTTTTCCGCCTGCATGGCAACGCAAGTCATGAACCCGAAAGCCTCGTTGAAATTCTTGAAAATAAAGGTTTTATGGATGGCGTCGCGCCCTTCCGTTGCCGACCAGCCTTCCAGCAGCAGCAAGGCTGATGGCGCGCCGATCAATTTCAATTGGTTTTTCATGATCTGTCCTTTGTCGTGGATAGGCCAAAAAGGAAACACACTGTTCAGGGCGGCCGATTATCCCCTGGGCGGGCATATCCCTTGACGCCACAAGGCACTCAAAGTACCCAAATGGGGCGCCATTCCAGACCGATAAGATACTTTTGGTATCAGGTCCTTTGACTTTGGGTGATGTTGAGTCCTTGTACGCTACAGTCCATAATAGGTGTGCGCCCTGACAACAGTCTACTCGCTCCAGGTTACAACGCCTATACATGACATGGCGCCAGTCCCCGGGGCCAGGGGGGTGCGAGCCCGATTTCCCCTAACCCCGAAGGACCCGCCATGACCGAAAGAACCTCCTGCAAACGGCTGCAAGTCGCCGCCGAACTTCATCGCTTCGTCGAGCAGGAAGCCTTGCCCGGCACTGGCGTCGCCGCCGATGCCTTCTGGTCTGGTTTCGATAAGCTGGTCCATGATCTGGCGCCGAAGAACCGGCAGCTGCTGGCCGAGCGCGACCGCCTGCAAGCCGAACTGGACAACTGGTACCGCCAGAATCCCGGCCCCATCCGCGATGCCGCCGCCTACCAGGCCTTCCTGCGCCAGATCGGCTACCTGCAGGACGCGCCCGCCAGCGTGCGGGTCAAGACCGACAGGGTCGACACTGAAATAACCCAGCAGGCCGGCCCGCAGCTGGTCGTGCCCATCACCAACGCGCGCTATGCGCTGAACGCCGCCAATGCGCGCTGGGGCAGCCTGTACGATGCCTTGTACGGTACCGACGCCATTTCGGAAGCGGACGGCGCGACGCGAGCCGGCGGCTACAACCCGGTGCGCGGCGCCAAGGTCATCGCCTTCGCGCGCAAATTCCTGGACGACAGCATCCCGCTGGCCCAGGGCTCGCATGCCGATGCGACGGCCTACACTGTCGATAACGGCCAATTGCGGGTCGCGCTGGGCGAAGAACAACAAACCACGCTGGCCCAGGCCGGCCTGTTCCTGGGCCATCGCGGCGAGGCTGCCGCGCCCGAGGCGCTGGTGTTCAGGCACAACGGTCTGCATTTCGAAGTGCAGATCGACGCCGCCCACCCCATAGGCAGGCAGGATCAGGCCGGCATAAAAGATGTGCTCCTGGAATCGGCGCTGACCACCATCATGGACTGCGAGGACTCCATCGCCGCCGTCGATGCGCAAGACAAGGTCTGCGCCTACCGCAACTGGCTGGGCCTGATGAACGGCACGCTGACCGAAGAAGTCTCCAAGGGCGGCAAGACCTTCACCCGCCGCTTGAACCCCGACCGCAGCTACACCGCCGTCAACGGCGAAACCCGCAAGCTGCACGGCCGCTCGCTCATGTTCATACGCAACGTCGGCCACCTCATGACCAATCCGGCGGTGCTCGACGAGCAGGGCCAGGAGGTCCCCGAAGGCATCCTGGACGCGGTGTTCACCTCGCTGATCGCCATGCACGATCTGCAAAAGGGCGGCAACTCGCGCAGCGGCTCGATTTACATCGTCAAGCCCAAAATGCACGGCCCGGCCGAAGTCGCCTTCGCCAGCGAGCTCTTCGCCCGCACGGAAGCCCTGCTGGGGCTGGCGCCCAACACCATCAAAATGGGCATCATGGACGAGGAGCGGCGCACCAGCACCAACCTGAAGGCCTGCATCGCGCAAGCCCATGAACGCGTCGCCTTCATCAACACCGGCTTTCTCGACCGCACCGGCGACGAAATGCATACGTCCATGGAGGCCGGGCCCATGGTGCGCAAGGGCGACATGAAGCGCAGCGTCTGGATCGACGCCTATGAACGCAACAATGTGCAGGTCGGCCTGGAGTGCGGCCTGCGCGGCCAGGCCCAGATCGGCAAGGGCATGTGGGCCATGCCCGACCTCATGGCCGACATGCTCGCCCAGAAAATCGGCCATCTCAAGGCCGGCGGGAACACCGCCTGGGTGCCATCGCCCACCGCCGCCACGCTGCATGCCTTGCACTACCACCAGGTGGACGTCCAGGAAATCCAGCGCGGCATGGAAGGCAAATCCGAACCCCTGCTCGACAAGATCCTGACCGTCCCCGTCGCCGCGGACACCAATTGGTCGGCCCGGGAAATCCAGGAAGAGCTCGACAACAACGCCCAGGGCATCCTGGGCTATGTCGTGCGCTGGATAGATCAAGGCATAGGCTGCTCCAAAGTGCCAGATATCCACAACGTCGGCCTCATGGAAGACCGCGCCACCTTGCGGATTTCCAGCCAGCATATGGCGAACTGGCTGCGCCACGATATCGTAAGCGAAGCGCAGGTCAATGAAACCATGCAGCGCATGGCCGCGGTGGTCGACGGCCAGAACGCGGGCGATCCCGCCTATCTGCCCATGGCCGGCAACTTCGACACATCCGCCGCCTACAAAGCCGCCTGCGACCTGGTGTTCAAGGGCCTGGAACAGCCCAATGGCTACACCGAGCCGCTGCTGCACAAATGGCGCCAGGTGGTGAAGAACTCCGGCCCAAGGTCCTGAGCCTCTTCGCCACCATTCGGGGGATCCTTCGGTTCCGGATGAAAGCCGCCTCGCTCGACCTCGCCGTGAACGGCGAGGTCTGCGCTTTGCCCGTGGTCAAGGCCTGCGCGCAGGGGTAAAGTATTGCGGATGCGCCTGGCGTATCTTTTCCACGTACTCCAGCGTGCCCGACAAATGCGCCCGCAAGCTGTCCTGAGCCTGGGCCGGCTCGCCCGCCTCTATGGCCGCGAGTATCCGGCCGTGGTCGCTGACAATCCGGTCCAGCTTGCCGCTGGCCGGCAAATGCAAGCGGCGCAGGCGGTCGATATGCCCGCTGCGGCTGTGTACCAGCGTCCATAAGGCCTCCTTGCCCGCCGCCCGGTACATGCGGCGATGAAAAGCCTGGTCCGTTTCGGTGAAGCCGCCCAGGTCTGGCGTGTCGCGCAGGATTTCCTGGCGACGCAGCAAAGCCTTCAGGTCGGCTATCAATTCCGGCGGCCGGCTCAGCGCCAATTCGCGCACGATCTCCAGCTCTATCGCTTTGCGCAAAAAATGGGTCTCCTGCGCAAACCCGATATCGATCAGGCTCACGCGGGTGGCCGCCTGCGGAAACACATCGACCAGCCTTTCCTCGGTCAGCTTCAGCAAAGCCTCGCGCACGGGCGTCTGGCTCACATTGAACTCGGCCGACAATTGCACCCGCGACAGCGGCTCGCCGGGCAAAAGATCCAGCGATACGATCTGGGCGCGCAGCAATTCATACAGCTGCGGCGCGGCGTGGCGCCCCCGGTCCAGTTCTATTTGCGGCTTCATAGCTAAAACCCATCAGTCGGTCTGGTTGATAAAAAACTTAAGACTTAAATTGAATATACTAATATGTTAGTATATTTCCAGTTGATTTGCGGTACCTGCAGGGCATAACAGTAATTCAACGGAGACAAACATGAGACTCACAAGCAAATACGCGGCAGCCATCCTGCTGGCCGCGTTCACTGGCATGGCGGCAAGCGCCCATGCCCAGGAAAAAACCGAGATTACCATTACCAAGCAGCCCAGCATTCTGTACCTGCCGGCCTTGGTCATGCAGAAGCAGGGGCTCATAGAAAAAAGCGCGGCGCAGGACGGCGTGAAAAACCTCAAGGTGAATTGGCGTTCGTTCAGCAGCGGCGGCGCGTCCACCGACGCCCTGCTGTCGGACAACGTCGAGATCGTCAACAGCGGGCTGGGCAACCTGCTTCTTTTGTGGGATCGCACCAAGGGCAAGGTCAAGGGCATCACCACCAATTCGGCCCTCCCCCTGGAGCTGGTCAGCCGCGACCCGAAAATCAAGACGCTGAAGGACTTCGGACCCAGGGATAAAATCGCCGTGCCGACGGTGCGCGTATCGACCCAGGCCATCCTGCTGCAGATGGCCGCCGAAAAAGAATTCGGCAAGGACAACTGGTCCAAGCTGGACGCCAATACCGTGCAGCTTGGACATCCCGACGCCGCAGCCATGCTGGCCAACGCCAGCGGCGAGATTTCCACCCACTTCGCGGCTCCGCCCTTCAGCTACAAGGAACTCAAAACGGTTCCCAATGCGCATGTGCTGTTAAGGTCGAATGACATTATCGACGGCGGCCTGTCCCAATCCACCCTGTTCACCACCACAAAATTCGCCGAGGCCAATCCCAAGATCATCAAGGCCGTGCTTGCCGCCTCGGAAGAAGCCATCGCCTTCATCAAGGCCCACCCGGATCAGGCCGTGGACATCTACCGTGAAATCAGCGGCGACCAGACCAGCGCCGCCGAATTGCTGGACATGCTCAAGCAACCGGGAATGATGGACTTCCAGATGGCGCCGGCCGGCTCCATGAAGTTTGCCGAACACATGAGCAAGGTCGGCATCCTGAAGACCAAGCCCGCCAAATGGACCGACTACTTCATGCCCGAGTCGGCGGGACTGAACGGCAGTTGAGGCTCTGGAGACCGGAATGGCATATCTGCTGGAAGTCGATGCCGTGACCCTGAGGTATAAAACCCCGGAAAGCATCATTACCGCGACCAACAAGGTCAGCTTCAACGTCAATAGCGGCGACCGGTTTGTGCTGCTGGGGCCGTCGGGTTGCGGCAAGTCGACGCTGCTCAAGGCGGTCGGAGGCTATCTGGCGCCAGAGGAAGGCGAAATCCGCATCAAGGGCAAGGCAGTCAGGAAGCCGGGGGCGGACCGCATGATGGTGTTCCAGGAATTCGACCAGCTCCTGCCCTGGAAGACCGTGCTGGAAAATGTGATGTTTCCGCTGCTGGCCGCGCGCAAAATGCCCAGGAAAGAAGCGCAGGAGCGCGCCCGCGCCTATGTGGAAAAAGTGCACCTGGGCCAGTTCGCCGACAGCTATACCCATACCCTGTCGGGCGGCATGAAACAGCGCGTCGCCATTGCGCGCGGCATGTCCATGGAGCCGGACATCCTGCTCATGGACGAGCCCTTTGCCGCGCTCGACGCCCTGACACGCCGCCAGATGCAGGACGAGCTGCTGCAGCTGTGGGAGGACACCCGGTTCACCGTCATGTTCGTCACCCATTCCATCGCCGAGGCGATCCGGATCGGCAACCGCATCCTGCTGTTGTCGCCGCACCCCGGCGAGGTCAAGGCCGAAGTCAGCGACGTGGAATCCGTGGCGGACGATGCCGCGGCGGCCGCCGAGCTCGAGCAGGAGATTCATGGCTTGCTCTTTGATCCGCAAGGAGCGCACACCGAATGACGCGCGCAACCATCACTCTGAAGAAGGACAGCGCCGACGGCGACAGCGCCCGGCATGTCGTCGTTGTCCGCGAGCTGCCGCTCATACAGAAACTGTGGAGCGACGCCTTTGTCCGCAAGACCGTCATCATCCTGCTGCTGGCGCTCGCCTGGGAGATATACGGCAGGCTGCTCGACAATCCCCTGCTGTTCCCCACCCTGTCGGACACCATCGCCGCCTTCATCGACCGCATCGGCGACGGCATCCTGGTCGACAGGGCCTGGACGTCGATCAAGGTCCTCCTCATAGGCTACGCCCTGGGCATCATACTGGCCGCCGTCATCACCATACTGGCCATCAGCACCCAGATAGGCACCGACTTCCTTGAAGTCATGACGGCCATGTTCAACCCACTGCCCGCCATTGCCCTGCTGCCGCTGGCGCTGATCTGGTTCGGGCTGGGCACGACCAGCATTGTCTTTGTACTGCTGCACTCCGTGGTGTGGGTGGTGGCGCTCAATACGCAGTCAGGCTTTCTGGCGGTTTCGCATACCTTGCGGATGGTGGGCCGCAACTATGAACTGACCGGCCTGAGGTATGTCGCCAAGATCCTGATTCCAGCCGCCTTTCCGTCCATCCTTACCGGGCTGAAGATAGGCTGGGCCTTCGCATGGCGCACGCTGATCGCCGCCGAACTGGTCTTCGGGGTGGCCTCCGGCCAGGGCGGCCTGGGCTGGTTCATCTTCGAAAACCGCAACCTGCTCGACATACCCGCCGTGTTCGCCGGCCTGCTGACCGTCATCATCATCGGGCTTATCGTGGAAAACCTGGTTTTCCGCCTGATAGAAAAGAAAACCGTGCGGCGCTGGGGCATGCAGGGCTAGCCGGCGCGGCGCCGCGCCGGCACTGCCTTCTAGGCGGCGCGCACCTTGCCTATGACCTCGTCCAGGCGCTGGAGCATCAGGTCGATTTCCCCGGCCGTGACATTCAGGGCCGGCATGAAGCGCAGCAGATTGGGGCGCGGGGCATTGAGCAGCATGCCTTCGGGCATCCAGTCGCGCGCCGTCTCGACGATGGCGGCGCCGTCATTGCGATCCAGCATCAAGGCGCGCAGCAAGCCTTCGCCGCGCTCGCCCTGCATGCCCCATTGCGCCGACAGGGCCAGCAGGCCTTCGGACAACTGGCGCGCGCGCGCATTGACCTCGTCCATGAAGCCGGGGGCCGTCAGGGTGTCGAACACCGCGACGCCAGCCGCCGTCATCAGCGGATTGCCGTTATAGGTGCCGCCCTGGTCGCCGTGCTCGAAGCACGACACGGCCTCGCGCGCGCACAAGGCCGCCAAGGGCACGCCGCCGCCTATGCCTTTGCCCAGCGTCATGATGTCGGGCGTTATGCCGGAGAGTTCATAGGCGAACAGCTTGCCCGTGCGGCCCATGCCGGTCTGCACTTCGTCGACGATCAGCAGCAAGCCATGGTCGTCGGCCAGCTTGCGCAGGCCCTGCATGAATTCGCGCGTCGCCGGAATGACGCCGGCCTCGCCCTGGATGGGTTCGAGCATGATGGCCACGGTCTGGTCGTCGATCAGGGCGCGCACCGAATCCAGGTCGTTCAGGTCGGCCTTGGGGAAGCCTTCCACTTGCGGCGCGAACAGCGTGTCCCAGCCTGGCTTGCCCGATGCCGACATGGTGGCGATCGTGCGGCCGTGGAAACTGTGGTCGAAGGTAATGATCTTGAAGGCGCCCTTGCGGTTCAGACGGCCCCATTTGCGCGCCAGCTTGATGGCCCCTTCGTTGGCTTCGGCGCCGCTATTGGCGAAAAAGATGCGGTCGAAGCACGAGGCTCCGGTCAGGCGCTTGGCAAGCTCCATGGACGGCTCGTTGTAGAACGCCGGCGAGGGGTTGATCAGGCGCGCGGACTGCTCGTTGATGGCCTTGACGACTTCCGGGGGGCAATGCCCCAGGCAGTTCACGGCCCAGCCCTGAACGAAATCCAGATAGCGCTTGCCAGTGTGGTCCTCCAGCCACGAGCCTTGCCCGCGCACAAATACCAGCTCGGGACGCGAAGTGATTTCCATTAGCGCGTTCACACCCGACCGATCAAATTTCATTTTGGCATCCTGTATTCAAAAGAAGAGGCGACCGCAGCAAATGCTGCGAGACGCAAATTTTAGCGCAGTAGGCCAGCCGGCGCCCCGCAGCCGCTTCCATGGCTGCAGGCCGGATCAGGCAGGCGCTATTATGTGCCATATGCGCCACAATTCCGGCCAGCCATCGCCACTGCCAGCCCATGACTATCACCATCCTGAGTTTACACAGCTATCCAGTCAAATCCTGCGCCGGTCTCGACCACAGCCGGATCGGCCTGAGCGAAGCCGGTGTTTCGCTCGACCGGCAATGGGTGATCGTGGACCGGCAAGGCGTTTTCATGACGCAGCGCCAATATGCCAGGATGGCGCTCATACAGCCGGGCGTGGGCGGCGGCGCGCTGACCCTGGACGCCCCCGGCATGCCGGCCCTGGCCCTCGTCCCGGCCGCCGACAGTCCCGAGCCGCCGCCGGTTTCCGTGCGCATCTGGGGCAGCGATACGCTGGGCCTGGATGAAGGCGACACCGCGGCGCAATGGCTGAGCCAGTTCCTGGGCGCGCCATGCCGCCTGTTGCGCGTGCACCCTCGGGCGCAGCGCATGGCCAGCCGGGACCATGTCAATGCGTGGCGCCGCAAGCATAAGGACTGGGCGCCTGAATTTCCGGCGCAACACCAGTTCGGTTTTGCCGACGGCTTTCCTTTCCTGGTCGCCAGCCAGGACTCGCTGGACGAACTGAACCGGCAATTGCGGGCCAAAGGGCAGGCGGCCGTTCCCATGAACCGCTTTCGCCCCAACATCGTGCTGCAGGGCCTGGATGCCTACGAGGAGGATTATCTTGCCAGCATGCGCATAGGCGCCATGGAATTCGCCTTCGTCAAACGCTGCGCCCGCTGCCCCATACCGAATATCGACCAGGCCACCGCCGTGTCGGCCCCCGAGCCGGGCCTTACCCTGGCCGCTCACCGCCGCTTTGCCGAGGGTGTGCTCTTTGGCGTGAACGCGGTCGTCGCCGGCGCGCACGCCGGCGCCGTGCTGAGCGTCGGCGACCAGGCCGTAGCCAATTTCGATATCTGATCGCAGCGATTCGCCGGCCTTACGGCTCAGGCAATCTTCATCTCGGTTTCAAAGCAGAACTGGTACGAAGGGCCAAGGAAAGAGACCGAGCTGTACATCAGCGGGGTGGAGTGGGCGCCATAATAAGAGGTTTCGCGCACGAGCACCGGCGTGCCGGGCGGGACGCCCAGCAGCTCGATAATTTCCTCGCCGGCCAGCTCGCTGCGAACCGCGTTGACGCAGCGTATGGTGCCGGCCTGCGCCCAGCGCCGCAACAACAGGAAAATGCTGCTGCCGGTAAGCAGCTTCTCGTCAAGCATTTCGGCATAGCGCGCGGGGATGTAGCGGTCTTCCAGGCTGATAGGCCGCCCCGACAGCGACCGCACCCGGCGGATACGCCTGAGCCCGGCGCGGTCGGCGGCGTCGAAGACGCCGACAAGGCGCGATGGCGCGGGCATCTGGATGTTCTCCAGCACCCGGAACGTTACCGTGCGGCCTTTGGCGCGCATATCTTCTTCAAAGACATGGGTGATGTCGTGCTCGATGCGCGCATTCTGGACAAAGGTGCCGCGCCCTCTTTCCCGGCGTATCAACCCCTGGGCGCTGAGTTCCGCCATCGCCTGGCGGACTGTAGGACGGCTGACGCGGAAGAATTCCAGGCATTGATTTTCGGAGGGCAGGCAAGTGCCGACCGCGAGATCCCCCGCCTGGCGGATGTATGCCGCGAATTTCTCCGCCAATTGCACATACAGCGGCACCGGCAAGCCTTCGTCGAGATCGCCCAAAAGCGTCAAGTCGAGCGCCGACGCGGCGCCGCGCGCCCGCGGCGCGCGCTTGGCGCGGCGCCGCGCACCTGGCGTTACTGAAGAATCCACCATTGATATATGCAGTGAGGAAGGCCAGTGCCTAGTTGACGCCAGCCGCCTTGAGGTATTGAAGTTCAAACACGTCGGAGGGCTGTGGCGCGGGATCCTGGATGGCCTTGTTGGCCAGCAGAAGCTTCATGTTTTTTTCTATCATATCAGGCTTGAGCGCGGGCCGGAAAGTATGTTCCTGTTTCGCAATGCTGGCGCGCAAGGTGCCGGCGTCCGTATCGGGAAATACCCGCTGGGCGATCTGCACCAGTTCTTCGAGATGCTGCGCATCGCGGATGAAGCCCTGCGCCTTGACAATGGCCTTCACCACTTTGGCCGCGGCCTGCGGATGGCTTTCCAGATAGGCCGGGCTGGACTGCAGCGTCACGTAAGCCATATCCTTGAATACATCCGGTCCCTGCCCGCGGGTGATGTCGACGACGTATTGCCATTGCCCGCTGCCCTCGACCGCTATCGTTTGCCACGGTTCCACGAACAGCGCGGCATCCAGCTCGCCGGCCTGGGCGGCGGCCAGGACTTTATCGTAGCCGCTGACGGGAATCAGCGTGGCGTCCTTGTCGGGATCCAGCCCCGCATCCTGCAGAATGTACCTCAGGGCCATGTCCGCATAGCCGCCCCGCGACAAGGTGGCGATGCGCGCGCCTTTCAGGCTGCGCACATCCGGCTTGCCCGGGTGGCCGGCGAGCCAGCTCTCATGAACCGCCAACGCCCCGCTGAAGTCCGACTGCAGATTCAGGATGGTCTTGACCCCCACGCCGCGCTTGTTGACCTTCAACTGGTTTTCGAACGACGCGGCCACCAGGTCTATCGATCCGCCCAGCAGCGCGGCCGTGGCCGGCGGGCCGCCGCGAAAGAAGGAGATCTCCACATCGAGCCCCTCTTCCTTGAAATAGCCTTTCTGGTCGGCGACATACAAAGGCAGGGAAAAAAGCGAACGCACCGAACTGCCTATGCGCACTTTCGCGCCGGCATCGGCGCTGGCGCTGGCCGGCAGCGCCGCGCTGATCGCGACGGCGGCGGCTATCATCAATACTTTCAAAGTCTTCAACGACATGACACACCCTAAAAAGAAAACAGGAAAAAAGCCGGAAAATCAGATATTGACCGCCCGCCAGCGCAGCAGATGGGCGCTGAGCGCCACAATGCAGCGGTCGGCGGCGAACGCAAAGGCCATCAGCACCGCCAGGGGCGCGAACATGCCGGTAATGTCGAAGGCTCCGCTGGCCACGTCCAGCATGTAGCCGATGCCCGCCTGGGCCGAAATGAACTCCCCCACGATTGCGCCGATGATAGACAGCGACACCGCCGCGCGCACCGACGACAATATCCAGGGCAGCGCGTTAGGCATCAGCAGCTTGTGGAACAGCTGCCAGCGCGTCGCGCCCAGCATGCGCATGACGTGCACCAGCACCTGATCGACCGACCTGATGCCCTCGTAGGTATTGAGCATGACCGGAACGACCACCAGCGAAAAAGCCAGCAGGAACTTGGATGCGAAGCCTATGCCCACGTACAGCACCAGGATGGGACCCAGCGCGACCCTCGGCAGGCTATTCAGGGCGATCACGAACGGCTCGAGCGTCGGCCCGGCGCGCCGGCTCACGCCCAGCAGCAGGCCCAGCGCCGCGCCGGCCACCACCCCCGCGGCCAATCCCGTGAAAGCTTCGCCCAGCGTCACCGCCAAATGCAGCCACAGCTCCCCGCCCCTTATTTGCTGGACGATACGCGCAGCGATGCGGCCGGGGCTGCTGACCCAGAATTCGCTCGCCCACCCCAGGGCGACCGCGGCCTCCCAGAAGCCCAGGGTAGCCAGGGCCAGGGCCAGGCGCAGGATGGCAACGGAACGCAGCGCCGTCATTTGGCCGCTCCCCGCGGCGAATCCGATCCGGGCCGCAAGTCGTTCCATATCTGCCGCCACAAGCGGCCGTACTGCGGCGAAGCGCGCAGCGCGACGATGTGCCGCGGACGATCGAATGGCACATCGTATTCGCGCACAATGCGCCCCGGCCGGCCCGACATGACCAGTATCCTGTCGGCCATGCACAGGGCTTCGTCCAGATCGTGGGTTACCAGGAGGACCGTGCGCCGGTCCTGTTCCCAGAACTCCAGGAAGCTGTCCTGGACCAGCAGCTTGGTTTGCGCATCCAGCGCGCCGAACGGTTCGTCCATCAACAGCACCTCGGGATCGGTCGCCAGGGTGCGGGCCAGCCCGGCCCGCTGGCGCATGCCGCCAGACAGCTCGGCGGGATAGCGGTTTTCATATCCGGCAAGCCCCACCTTGCGCAGCAGATCCAGAGCCTTGCCGCGCCGCAAGGCGCGCGGCATCCCTTTGAGTTCCAGCCCTATTTCTATATTGCGCACCACGGTGCGCCACGGCAGCAAGCCATGCGACTGGAACATATAGCCGATACCCGGCAGAATGGCGTCGACCGGCCGCCCTCCGACCCGCAGCTTCCCTCCCGCCCGCGCATCGATGAGCCCCGCGATCGCATTCAGCACCGTGCTTTTGCCGCAGCCGCTCGGGCCGACCAGCGCCACGAATTCGCCGCGGCCGACATGCAGGGACAAATCGTCCAGCACAGGCGCTTCGGTTTCGTTCTTTCCGAAAGAGATCCTCAAATCTTCGATCACGATCAGGGGATCCTGCCGCGGCCGCTCGGCCGCGGCGGCGCTGCTGTCACGCATGGCTGCTCCTTTCCCGGTTCGAAGGGCGCCGCGCCGCGCCGGCTTGCAAATAAGGGCGCGGATCGGCTATCCGCCCCTCCAGCGCGCTGGCGGCCGCGGTAGCGGGGCTGCAAAGGAATATCTCGGCGTTTTTGTTCCCCATGCGCCCCGGCGCATTACGGTTCGAGGTGGAAAGGCAGCGCTCGCCGTCGGCGAGGGCCCCCTGGTGGCTGCCCGCGCAGATCGCGCAGCCGCTGGGCAAAAGCGTAGCGCCCGCTTCCAGCAGGATCTGCATGTCGCCGCTGCGCGTAATATGCGTGGCGACGTCGCGCGAAGCCGGGACGACCAGCAGGCGTATCCCCGGATGAACGGTTTTTCCCGCCAGGATGCGCGCCGCGATGGCGAGGTCATCCGCCCGCGCATTGGTGCACGAGCCTATGAATATCTGGTCGATTCTTTCCCCTTGCACGGCGCTTACCGGCACACCCCTGTCTTCCATTCCCGGCAGGGCGACCATGGGTTCGATCTGGCCCAGGTCGAAGCGCAGCGTGCGCGCATATTCGGCATCGCCGTCCGCGGACACCGGTTCATAGGGCGCCCGGACGCGGCCCCGCAGGAAATTCCCGGTGACCTCGTCGAACGGAAAAATCGCCGCCTTGGCGCCGATTTCCGCCGACATATTGCATAAGGTGAAGCGCTCCGAAATCGACAAGTGCGCGGCGGCCGGACCGTGGTATTCCAGCACCTGATAGAGCCCGCCCAACACCCCGACCTGGCGCACGATATCCAGCATCAGGTCCTTGGCGTATACGCCAGGATTGAATCGCCCCGAAAGAATGACCTTGATCGTTTCCGGAACGCGAAACCAGAGCTTGCCCGTCGCCCAGAGAAAACCCATCTCGGTTTCCCCCGTCGCCAAACCCAGCGCGCCAACGGCGCCGGCGGAGCAGGCATGCGAATCATTGGCGACCGCCAGCGACCCCGGGACAACCCAGCCGCGCTCCAGCATCACCTGGTGCGCGATTCCGGTGCCCACTTCGTAGAAGGCCGCCAGGTTCTGCTCATGCGCGAATTCCCTGATTTTTTTGAGCTTGTTGGCCTGGCTCGCCGTGTCGGGCGGAATGCCGTGATCCAGGCATATGGCGATGCGGTCCGGATGCGCGACGCCGGCGGCCCCCATTTGTTCAAGGGCCTCGATGGCAAAATGCGCATAATCGTGCGAATAGCTGAAGTCCGGCAGCGCCTGGACGATCTGCCCCACCCGGGCCGAGGGCAGGCCGCCGCTGCGGGCCAGGATTTTCTGGGCGATGGTCGATCCTGCGCCGCTCATGAGCCACCCTGGCGCAATAATTCGGGCCGCTGGCGCGCGTAGCCTATCAGGCCGCCGGCCCGCAGCACGTCCAGGACGAAGTCGGGAATGGGCGCGAATCGCCAGTTCCGCGCCAAGCCCTCGATGCGCCCATCGGCCAGGAGTATGCGCAAATAGCTTCCTTCCTCGACATCGGCATAGACATCAGGCGCCTCGACGACCAGGATGCCGTTGTTGATCGCGTTGCGGTAGAACATGCGCGCGAAGGGTCCGCCTATCAATGCTTTGACGCCGGCGGCCGCCAGGGCCCTGGCCGGGGATTCCCGCCCCGTGCCGTAGCCGAACGCCGGACCCGCGCATAGTATCGGCCGTTGACGCACGCGCCGGTTCACTTCCGCCCCCAGCTCCGATAAAACCTGTTCGGCCATTTCGGGCCCGGGAAGAAACGAATGGCGCGAAGGCAGGATGGTATCGCCGGATATCGAATCGCCAAGACGCGTCACGGTCCCCTCGATGCTGAAAGAATCTTTCACTCTATTACCTGTTGACGTTTTCGCCGTAGAACGGCGAGGGCACGTATTCCCGCGGCCAGTTCTCGCCATCTTCGAAAGGCGCCACGCCTACGGCGTGGCGCGCCATGCCGGACTCGAGCATCGCCATGGACACGATCTCGGCCACGCCGAGGTCTGTCACGCCATGCCGCCGCAAGGCGTTGAAGTCCTGCTCATCGGTGCCTTCGTTGAAGGCCACTTTCCTGGCGAAGCGCAGGATGGACTTGGTCTTTTCATCCAGCACCTGCGAATTCTCGAAATCGAGGATCTCCTGGACATCCTCGGCCGTCAGGCCGAAGTGCTCGATCAAATGCGTCTGGTGATTGTTGATGCAGCGCGGGCAGTCGACCTCCGCGGCGCACACCAGAGAGATCGAATTCAGCGTGGTTTGCGGAAGGTCGCCTTGCTTCATCTGCAGGCGCTTGGTCAGGCCCCACCAATGCGTCAGCAAGTCGATGTCGAGCGCGAAGAAGCCCCAAGTCGGGGTCAGGAATTTATCGCCTTTGGTTTGGCGTATATCTTCGAAAATCGCGTGAACTTCGGGACTCGCGTGTTGCGGTTTGGTGAGCGTTACCTTGTTTGCCATGTGCCTCTCCTGGATAGCGGGATGTCTGCCGGAGATCGATTTATCTCCGGTCCATGAGAGGCAGAATATATTAAGTTGTAAGGACAACCTAATATTTTTACGCTATGTCCTTATTGCCGGTGCGGGCTGGGAAGCCGAGCTTCAAACAGTGCGCGCGCTGCGCCCGAAGTGCTTTTCGAGGCGGCGCTGCACGTGCTCCAGGCACAGGCTGAGCATCCAGTAAATGCCCGCGGCGGCCAAATACAGGGGCAGCGGCTGGAAGGTCGTGGCAATGACGTCCTTGGTGGCCAGCAGCAGTTCGGTGACCGTGATCACCGACACCAGCGACGTGTCCTTGATCAGGCTGATCAGGGTGTTGCTCATGGACGGGACGGCCAGGCGCAAGGCCTGCGGCATCACGACGTAGTAAAGGTTCTGCCAGTAGTTCAGCCCCAGGCTGTAGCCGGCCGACCATTGCCCTTGCGCGACACCCAGGATGGCGCCGCGCAGGCTTTCGGAAATATAAGCGCCGGCGTTCAGGCTCAGCGCCAGCACCCCCGCCGTCAGCGGCTCGAAAGAGATGCCTATGCTGGGCAGGCCGTAATAGATGATAAACACCTGCACCAGCAAGGGCGTGCCGCGCATCATGCTGACATATAGCGCGGCCGGCGCCCGGAACCCGCGGTTGGGCACAATGCGCGCCACGGCAAGCGCGAATCCCACCAGCAATCCACCGAACATGGCGGCGAAGGCGAAGACCAGTGTATAGCCTGTTCCCTTCAGCAGAATGGGAGCAGCCAGGGCCATCAGTTCGATGAAATCCATGGTTTATTTCGGCTTCTGCACCTTGCTGACATCGATGCCGAACCATTTGGCGGATATCCTGGCGAACTCGCCATCGGCAAAGGAGTCTTCCAGCGCCTTGTCCAGCGCGGCCTTGAACTCGGGGTTGCCCTTCTTGAAGGGTATGCCGTTGAACTTGGGCTCGCCCACGATGGCGCCGCCCTGGATGGGAATATTGGATGTCTTGACCAGGTAGGCCGTCATCAATTGGTCATTGAGGGCGGCGTCGACACGCTTGCTGACCAGGTCGGACAGGTATTCCGGAGCGCCGGGATAGCTCTTTACCTCGACGCCTTCCTGGGCCTTGGCCAGCGCTTCGTAATTGCTGCCTTGCGAGACGCCCAGCTTTTTACCTTTCAGATCGGCAAAGCTCTTGTATTGGCTGCCATCGTTCTTGCGCAGTATCAATTGCGGGCTGGAGGCCACGTAGGGCACCGAGAAATCGAAGGTCTTCTCGCGTTCGGCGGTGATGCCCACCTGGTTGAGAATGACATCGAATTTGCCGGAACTCAGGCCGGCCAGTATGCCGCTCCATTCGGTCTTGACGAATTGAACCTTCACGCCCAATTTGCCGGCGATGAGCTTGGCCACGTCGATATCGAAGCCATCGAGCTCCTTGGTTTTGGTATCGACGAAGTTGAAGGGCGGGTAAGTCCCTTCCACGCCGACGATCAAGACGCCGCGCTCCTTTACCGTATCGAGCAGATCGGCGCCATGGGCGCCGCCGGCGGCCAGCGTTGAAAAAGCCGTAATACCAGCGGCAAGCAAGCCGCGCACAAAACGAGAAAGTTCCATTTTTATCTGCCTAGAATCAGTGACGGCGGAAGCAGGCGGGAGCCGCCCAAAAGGGAGCCGGCGCCTGCTTCTGCCCGGATCACCATGCTAACAAGCTTCCCTGTGTTTTATAACTACTGGATTATTACTTATACATTACCAAAAGTGATATGTTAAATAAAATTAGAACAATTACGTTATTAGAGTGCGGCGCGCCAATCGCTAATACAAGCTGAGCTGGCGAGGTTCCTGCGGCTCCGCGTCAGCAGCCTGCCCGGCCGGCAGCAGGCTGCTGACGCGCACCCCCAGCAAGCGTATTTTGTGATCCAGCGCGATCCGTTTCAGGCACAAGCCCGCGGCGCGATGTATGGCGGCGGCGTCGGCCGTGTGGACGGGCAGGGTCAGGTCGCGCGTCACGGTGCGGAAATTGTCGAAACGCAGCTTGATGCCTATGGTGCGCCCGACATAAGCCTTGCGCAGCAAGTCCGCCTCGAGCTGGGCGCACAGCCGCACAAACACTTCGGACAGGGCGGCGCGATCCCGCTGCACATGCAGGTCGCGTTCAAAGGTGGTCTCGCGGCTGATGGACTTGGGCTCCGAATGGGTGACGACCCGGCGGCCATCGATGCCGTGCGCCACATCGAGCAGCCAGCGCGCATAGGTCAGGCCGAAGTGGTTCTGCAGCAGATCGGCGGGCGCCGCCGCCAGGTCGGCGATGGTGAGTATGCCTATGGCCGCCAGCTTGGCATTGGCCTTGGGCCCTATGCCATTGACTTTGCCCACCGGCAGGGGCCAGATGCGCCGCTGCAGGTCGCCGGGGCCGATGATGGTCAGGCCATCCGGCTTGTCGAGTTCCGAGGCTATCTTGGACAACAGCTTGTTCGGTGAAATGCCGATGGAACATGACAGGCCAGTGGCTTGCGCCACCGCGGACTTGAGCCGCAGCGCCAATTCCCGCGCGCCCCCGGGGATATCGGTAAGGTCGATGTAGATTTCATCGATGCCGCGGTCTTCGATGCAGGGGGCGACATCCGCCACCGCCGCCTTGAACAGGCGCGAGTATTGGCGATACGCCGCAAAATCGACCGGCAGCAAGACCGCCTCGGGCGCAAGCTGCGCGGCTTTCATCATGCCCATGGCCGAAAACACGCCCAAGGCGCGCGCCTCGTAGGTGGAGGTGGTGACCACGCCGCGCCCGGCATAGCCGCGCAAACGGGAATACACGCGCGTGCCATCGGCCAGCGTCCGGGGCTGCGTATTGCGGCCTCCGCCTATGACCACCGGCAGGCCGCGCAGTTCGGGATAACGCAAAAGCTCCACCGACGCATAGAACGCATCCATATCAAGATGCGCGATGCGGCGTTCAGCGGTAGGGGCGGCGGGCGGCTCGGAGTCCATGGCGGGGCAGGCTGTACAAATACACAGCGGATTATAAAGCAGCGCGCCGCACAACTTTAGTGCACTGCACAATCGGCTTGCCCGTTCGGGGTGCAGGCGCGCTGCCCCAGCGGCTTGCAGCGCGGCGCCGGCCCGCCCCGCTCCGTCCTCCGCCCGTCAAAAAAGATGGCACAGTATTTGCGTAGTCCTGTGGTAGACACCCGCCTCATTGCCGCAGCGCGCTGCCGCGGCGGGGGCCTCCCAGCCACGCTTCTTTATATGGACCGCACATGAAATCCGCCGACAAGACTACCCTTGCCACTGCCACCGCCGTTGCCGCGCCTGACGGCTTGACCCCGCCAGCCAGCGCGCAGCGGCGGGTCTGGATGGGCAACACGGCCAAGGCGGTCGCCGGCCTGGGCCTGATGTCGCTGGTCGATCCGCTGATACGCGCGGGAGCGTGGGCGGCGGGTTCCGATGCGCCCGAGAAAGCGGAAGTGAAAATCGGCTTCATCCCCCTGACGGACTGCGCTTCTGTCGTCATGGCATCGGTCATGGGCTTCGACAAGAAGCATGGCGTAAAGATCATTCCCACCAAAGAAGCGTCGTGGGCCGGCGTGCGGGAAAAGCTGTCTAATGGCGACCTGGACCTGGCGCATGTCCTTTACGGCCTGATATACGGCATGCAGCTGGGCCTGGCGGGCGCCAGGCAAGACATGGCGGTCCTGATGAACCTGAATCAGAACGGCCAGGGCATTACGCTGTCCAGGCAGTTGCGCGAAGCCGGCGTCATCGATGGCGAATCGCTGCAAAAGAAAATGGCCGGCGACCCGCGCCAGTACACCTTCGCCCATACATTTCCCACCGGCACCCATGCCATGTGGCTGTACTACTGGCTGGCCAGCCACGGCATCGACCCGCTCGCCATGCGCACTGTCACGGTGCCTCCGCCGCAAATGGTGGCCAATATGCGCATCGGCAACATCGACGGATTCTGCGTGGGCGAGCCCTGGAACGCCCGCGCCATCATCGACCAGCTGGGCTTTACCGCGGCGACATCCCAGGACATCTGGACCGACCATCCCGAAAAGGTGCTGGGCACGCGGCTGGAATTCGTGCAGCAGCATCCCAACACGGCGCGGGCCGTGACGGCGGCCATCCTGGAAGCCGGGCAATGGATAGACAGCTCGCCCGCCAATATCCGCAAGACGGCGCAAACCATAGCCGCCAAATCCTATGTCAATACGGATGTAGACACCATCGTCGGCCGCATGCTGGGCCAGTACGACAACGGGCTGGGCAAGTCGTGGGCCGACAAACACCCCATGCGCTTCTACGGGGACGGCGCGGCCAATTTTCCCTACCTGAGCGATGGCATGTGGTTCCTGACCCAGCACAAGCGCTGGGGCCTGAGCAAGACCCATCCCGACTATCTCGCCGTGGCCGGCCAGGTCAACCGCATCGATATCTACAAGCAGGCAGCGCAGGCCGCGGGCACGGCCCTTCCCGCCAGCGAAACCCGCTCCAGCACCCTGCTTGACGGCGTGGTGTGGGATGGCAGCGATCCGGCCGGGTACGCCGACGGCTTCAAGATCAAAGCCCCATAAAAGGAAAGCATATGAGCACGATGGCTGCACGTCTTACGGCATTCGTACGCGGGGAAAGCTGGCGCGACAGGATGGAGCGCATCGCCAGCGCCAGCGCCGGACCGGTCATAGGCTTTGCCCTGCTGCTGGTGGTCTGGAAAATCATTTCCCTGAAAGTGGCCGAGATCCCCGGCCCCGAACCCACGCTGCTGGCCGCCGTGGAGCTGTTCAAGGACCCTTTCTACGACAACGGCCCGAACGATGTCGGCATAGGCTGGAATATCCTGGCCTCGCTGGGGCGCGTGGCGCTGGGCTTCGCCCTGGCCGCCGCCATCGGCATCCCCACCGGCTTCCTGATCGGCCGCGTGCCGGCGCTCAACGCCATATGCTCTCCGGTCATCAGCCTGCTTCGGCCGGTCTCGCCGCTGGCCTGGCTGCCGCTGGGCCTGCTGCTGTTCAAGGCCGCCAACCCGGCGGCCATCTGGGCCATTTTCATCTGTTCGATATGGCCCATGATCATCAACACCGCCGAAGGCGTCAGGCGCGTGCCGCAAGACTACCTGAACGTCGCGCGCGTGCTGGACTTGTCCGAGTGGAAGGTCTTCACCCGCATCCTCCTGCCATCGGTCTTGCCTTACGTGATGACCGGCGTGCGGCTGTCCATAGGCACCGCATGGCTGGTCATCGTGGCCGCCGAAATGCTGACCGGCGGCACCGGGCTGGGCTTCTGGCTATGGGACGAATGGAACAACCTGAATGTGCAGAACATCCTGATCGCCGTGCTGGTCATAGGCGTGGTCGGGCTGGCGCTGGACCTTATCCTGCTCGCCCTGGCCAGGCGCCTGGACCATACCGAGGCTTGAAACCATGGAAAAATTCGTACGCATCGAATACGTCGGGCAAACCTTCCCGTCGAAGAAGGGCGATTTCATTGCCCTGCGCGACATCAACCTGGACATACGCAAAGGTGAATTCGTTTCCCTGATCGGGCACTCGGGCTGCGGCAAGTCCACCCTGCTGAACCTGATTGCCGGCATCACCACGCCGACCACAGGCGTGCTGCTGTGCGCCGAAAAGGAAATCAAGGGGCCCGGCCCCGACCGCGCGGTGGTTTTCCAGAACCATTCGCTGCTGCCGTGGCTGACCTGCTTCCAGAACGTGTTCCTGGCCGTGGAACGCGTCTTTTCGGCCACCGAAAGCACCGGGCAGCTCAAGGCCAGGACGGCCGCCGCGCTGAATCTGGTGGGTTTGCGCCATGCACAGCATAAATTCCCCAAGGAGATCTCGGGCGGCATGAAGCAGCGCGTGGGCATCGCGCGCGCCCTGGCCATCGAACCCAAGGTATTGCTGCTGGACGAACCCTTCGGCGCGCTCGATTCCCTGACGCGGGCGCACCTGCAGGATGAACTGCTGCGCATTGTGGCCAGCACCGCGACCACGGCCGTCATGGTGACGCACGATGTCGACGAGGCGGTGCTGCTGTCGGATCGCATCGTGATGCTGACCAACGGCCCGGCCGCCACCATAGGAGAAATCCTGCCGGTAAAGCTCGCCCGCCCGCGCCATCGCCTGGATCTGCTCGACGACCCCGAATACGCCTCGTGCCGCGCGGCGGTCCTGGGCTTTCTGCACCAGCGCCATCGCCCAGCGGGCGCCGCTGGCGGCGCCGGCGGCAGCCCCCGCTCCGACTCGGAACAAGCACAACTCTTGGTTGACACCACATCATGAAAAAACTCAAACTCGTCGTCGTCGGCAACGGCATGGCCGGCATCCGGACACTGGAAGAGCTGCTCAAGCTGGATCCCGATCTGTACGAGATCACCGTGTTCGGCTCCGAACCGTATCCCAACTACAACCGCATCCTGCTGTCGCCCGTATTGACGGGCGAACAAACCATCCAGGACATCATCCTGAACGACACCAGCTGGTACGAGGAAAACGGCATCGCGCTGCGCTTGAATTGCACTGTCACGCAAATCAACCGCGCCCGCAAGGAAGTCATCGCCGACGACGGCACGGTGGCCAAGTACGACCGCCTGCTGCTGGCCACGGGCTCGAATCCCTTCATCCTGCCAGTGCCCGGCAAGGACCTGAAAGGCGTCATCACGTTTCGCGACATCCGCGATGTCAACCTGATGATAGACGCCTCCACCAGGCTCAGGCATGCCGTGGTGATCGGCGGCGGCCTGCTGGGGCTGGAAGCGGCCAACGGCCTGGCTGTGCGCGGCATGAAGGTTTGCGTCGTGCATCTGGGCTCGACGCTGCTGGACCGCCAGCTGGACGGCGCCGCGGCCAGGCTGCTGCAGAAGAACCTGGAAGGCCGCGGGCTGGAATTCCTGATGGACCACCAGACCGAAGCCATCGTCGGCGACGACGCAGGCGCAGTCAAAGCCATACGGTTCAAGGACGGCACCGAACTGGCCACCGACCTGGTCGTGATGGCCGTGGGCATACGGCCCAATACGGACCTGGCGGAGCGGGCCGGCATCTATACCGAGCGCGGCATCATCGTCAACGATACGCTGCAAACCTATGATCCCAGCATTTACGCGGTGGGCGAATGCGTCAGCCATCGCGGCATGGCTTACGGGCTGGTCGCGCCCTTGTTCGAGCAGGCCAAGGTCGCCGCCAACCACCTGGCGTTCCACGGCATAGGCAGATATTCCGGCAGCACCATCTCCACCAAGCTGAAAGTCACGGGTATCGATGTGTTTTCGGCCGGCGACTTCACCGGCAATGCCGACACCGAAGCCATCACGCTGGCCGACCCGGTGGGCGGCGTGTACAAGAAACTGGTCATCAAGGACGACAAGCTGATAGGCGCCTGCCTGTATGGCGACACGGTGGACGGCGCCTGGTATTTCCGCCTGATCCGCGAAGGCAAGTCCATCGCCGAGCTGCGCGAACACTTGATGTTCGGCGAAGGCTCGATAGGCGACACCGGCCACTCGGGCGAGAACAGCATTGCCGGCATGCCGGACTCCACCGAGATCTGCGGCTGCAATGGAGTGTGCAAAGGCACCATCGTCAAGGCCATACGCGAGAAAGGCCTGTTCACCGTGGACGAGGTCAGGAAGCACACCAAGGCGTCGAGTTCCTGCGGGTCCTGCACCGGCCTGGTCGAGCAGATCCTGATCAGCTGCGTGGGCGGGGCGGCCGACATCAAGCCCAAATCGGAAAAGCCGCTGTGCCCCTGCACCGACTACACCCATGGCGAGATCCGCAAGGCCATCAAGGACCAGCACCTGACTTCCATCCCTGGCGCCATGCGCTTCCTGGAATGGCGCACGGCGGACGGCTGCTCCACCTGCCGCCCGGCCCTGAACTACTACCTCATGTCCACCTGGCCGGGCGAAGCCAAGGACGACAGCCAGTCGCGCCTGATCAATGAACGCGCGCACGCCAATATCCAGAAGGACGGCACCTATTCGGTGGTGCCGCGCATGTGGGGCGGCGTCACCAACCCGTCCGAATTGCGCCGCATCGCCGACGTGGCCGACAAATACCACGTGCCCATGGTCAAGGTCACCGGCGGGCAGCGCATCGATTTGCTGGGGATCAAAAAGGAAGACCTGCCGGGCGTCTGGAAGGACCTGGACATGCCTTCCGGCCATGCCTACGGCAAAAGCCTGCGCACCGTCAAGACCTGCGTAGGCAAAGAGTTCTGCCGCTACGGCACACAGGACTCGACCGGCATGGGCATCGCCCTGGAGAAGGACCTGGTCGGCATGTGGAGCCCGCACAAAGTCAAGCTGGCCGTGTCCGGCTGCCCGCGCAACTGCGCCGAATCCGGCATCAAGGACATAGGCATAATCGCCGTGGATTCCGGCTGGGAATTGTACGTGGGCGGCAATGGCGGCATCAAGACGGAAGTCGCCCAATTCTTCGTCAAGGTCCAGACCCCCGAAGAAGTCCTGGAGTACACCGGCGCCTTCCTGCAGCTGTACCGCGAGGAGGCCTTTTACCTGGAACGCACCTGCCACTACTTGAGCCGTGTCGGCCTGGACCACGCCAAGGCGCGCGTGATCGAAGATCCCGCCAATCGCGCCGAGCTGTATGCGCGCCTGAAGTTCGCCCTGTCGTTCGAAAAAGACCCGTGGGCCGAACGCACCGAGCCCACGCCCGCGCGCCGCGAATTTGAAACCCTTACCGCATGAAGACTGCCATGAACTCATACAGTGTGATCCAGGAATGGACCGCCATTTGCCGCGTCGAAGACATTCCGAAACTGGGCTCGCGCGTGCTGCGGCAGGCGGGCGCCGACGACATCGCCGTGTTCCGCGCCTCGGACGACCATATCTTTGCCGTGGTCGACCGCTGCCCCCACAAAGGCGGCCCCTTGTCCGCCGGACTGGTGCACGGCCACGCGGTGACCTGCCCGCTGCATGGCTGGAACATCAATCTGGAAAGCGGCCAGGCCCAGGCGCCCGATGAAGGCTGCGCCCACAAGGTGGCGGTCAAGGTCGAGGCCGGCCAGGTGTATCTGAACCTGTCCGCGCAAGGCTGAAGCCGTCATGGACAGCACCGCCGCTCCTGCGCCAGCCACCGCCGGTCGCGCCGCAAGCCCGCGCGTCCTGGCCTCGATTTGCTGCTACTGCGGCACCGGCTGCGGCGTGAAAATCGAGACGGACGGCGATCGCGTGCTGAAAGTCAGCGGCGATGAGCAGCACCCCTCCAGCCTGGGCAAGCTGTGCAGCAAGGGCCTGGCCCTGGGCGCGACGGTGCGCGGCGACAGCAGCCGGGTCTTGTCGGCGCAATGGCGCAGCGGCAGAGGCGAGCCGCGCCACGATATTGCCATGGACCAGGCCTGCGACATCGCCGCAGCCAGGCTGGCGCAGGCCATCGCCGCGCACGGCCCCGACGCCATCGGCTTTTATCTGTCCGGGCAGTTGCTGACCGAAGACTATGCCGTGTTCAACAAGCTTGCGCGCGCGCTGGTGGGCACCAACAATATCGACACCAACTCGCGCCTGTGCATGTCCAGCGCGGTGTCGGGCTATAAGCTCACCCTGGGCGCCGATGCGCCCCCCGCCTGCTACGACGACCTGGATCATGCCGACACCGTCCTGATCGCCGGCTCCAACATGGCTTACGCGCACCCCGTGCTGTTTCGCCGGCTCGAAGCCGCCAAGGCGCGCAAGCCCGGCATGAAGATCATCGTGGTCGATCCGCGCCGCACGGACACCTGCGATATCGCCGACCTGCACCTGGCGATCGCGCCAGGCAGCGACGTGGCGCTGTTCCACGCCATGCTGAATGTCATGGTGTGGGACGGCCTGGTCGACCTCGATTACATCGCCCGCCATACCGAGGGCTACGCCCCCCTCAAGGAACGCATCCATGAATTCACGCCCCAGTCCGTCCAGGAGATCTGCGGCGTGCCGGCCGCGGACATCATCCAGTGCGCCCGCTGGTTTGGCGCTGCCGGGTCGGCGCTGTCGCTCTATACCATGGGCCTGAACCAATCCAGCAGCGGCACGGCCAAGAACGCCGCGCTGATACACTTGCACCTGGCCACCGGCCAGATAGGCAAGAAGGGGGCGGGGCCCTTTTCCCTTACCGGCCAGCCCAACGCCATGGGCGGCCGCGAAGCGGGCGGGATGGCGACGCTGCTGCCGGGCCACCGCGACCCGGGCAATGCGCGGCATAGGGCCGAAATCGCCAGCCTGTGGAAGGTGGACAGCCTGCCCGAAACGCCCGGCCATACCGCCATCGACATGTTCGACGCGGTGCTCGCCGGCAAGATCAAGGTGCTGTGGATCGCCGCCACCAACCCGGCGCAATCCATGCCCGACCAGGCCAGGGTGCGCGCCGCCCTCGAGGCCGCGGAATTCGTCATTGTGCAAGAGGCCTACGCCAATACCGAAACCCTGGCCTACGCCGACCTGGTCCTGCCGGCGGCCACCTGGCCGGAAAAGGACGGCACCGTCACCAATTCGGAACGGCGCATCAGCCGTGTGCGCGCCGCCATCCGGCCGCCCGGCGACGCCCTGCCGGACTGGCAACTGGCATGCCGCGTCGCGCGCGGGCTGGCCCGGCGCATCGCCCCGGCAAAGTCCGGCCTGTTCGACTACCGCGGGGTATCGGAAATCTTCGCCGAACACGCCCGCAGCACGGCGGGTCGCGACCTGGACTACAGCGCGCTGGACTATGCCACGCTGGAGGCCGACGGCCCGCAGCAATGGCCCTACAAGGCATCCACCCGCGAGCCGCTGCGGCTGTACGCGGATGGCGTCTTTCCAACGGCCAGCGGCCGCGCCCGGTTTCTGGACGTCGGCTATGTGCCTGTCGCCGAGCCCGTTTCCGCCCATTATCCCCTGCGGCTGAGCACGGGGCGCCTGCGCGACCAATGGCACACCATGAGCCGCAGCGGCCTGGTCCCGGCCCTGACCCGCCATGCCGAGGAGCCCTTCGTCTATCTGCATCCGGGCGACATCCAGCGCTACAAGATCGGCGACGGCGCGCTGGTCCGGATCAAGACCAGGCGAGGCCAGATCGTGCTGCCGGCCATGGGCGACGACAGCCTGAAACCCGGGCATGCCTGGCTGCCCATGCACTGGGGCAGCGGCTTCATCGCCGGCGACGGCGTGAACGCGCTGGCCAATAGCGCGCGCGACCCGATTTCACACCAGCCCGAACTCAAGCACAGCGCGGCGGCCATCGAAGTGCTGAAATACGAATGGCAGGCGAGCGCCTGGGTGCGCGGCTCCATTCCCGTGCTGCGCCAGCGGCTGGCCAGGTGGCTGGCCCTGTTCCCGTATGCGGTGCTGATGCCAACCGCCATCGGCGGGGAAGGGCTGCGCCTGCGCCTGGCCAGCCCCCGGAAAGTCAGCGCCGCCGTGCTGGCGGAACTGGCGCGGGACCTGCGGCTGGACGAGGCCGACCTGGCCTTTGACGACCCGGCGCGCGGCATCCTGCGGCGCATACTGCGGCGCGACGGACAGGTGGCCGCCTACCTGCTGGCGGGCGACACGCGCGCCCAGGATGCCTTGCTGCAGTGGATAGACAGCGGGGTGGCGCCCCCAAGCATCGCGCAGGTGCTGATGGGGCGCGCCCAGGCAGCCGCCCGCGCGCAAGTGATATGCGCATGCGAAAACGTCAGCGACCTGGCCATCAACAGCGCCATCGACGCCGGCCAGCAGTTGGAGCAGCTCAAGGCCACGCTGAAATGCGGCACCGCCTGCGGATCCTGCGTGCCGCAAATCAAGCGCATGATCCAGCGCCGCAACACCATGGAGCTACCAGCATGAATCCTGCCACGTCAACACGCGCGCCCCGGCCGGCGGGCAAGGTATGGCTGATAGGCGCCGGACCGGGCGATGCCGAACTCTTGACGCTCAAAGCGGCGCGAGTGCTCGGGGAATGCACCATATGGCTGGTCGACGACCTGGTCGGCCCGGGCATCCTGGAGATGGCCCCGGCGCGCACCCGCATCGTCAAAGTCGGCAAGCGCGGCGGCTGCGCTTCCACGCCGCAGGAATTCATCCTGCGGCTGATGGCCCGGTACGCGAGGGCCGGCCATACCGTCGCGCGGCTCAAAGGCGGCGACCCCTTCATCTTCGGCCGCGGCGGGGAAGAAATGGCCTGGCTCAATAGCCGCGGCATCCAGGTCGAAAGCGTCAGCGGGATCACCGCCGGCCTGGCCGTCGGCGGCGCGTTGGGCCTGCCCCTTACGCACCGCGGGGTGTCGCGCGGCGTCAGCCTGGTAACGGCCCATACGGTCGATGGCGCCAGCCCCGATTGGCGCGCGCTGGCGCGCAGCGGCCTGACGATAGTCTGCTACATGGGCATGAGCCGCGCCGACAAGCTCGCCGCCGAGCTGATGGCCGCCGGCTTCCCCGCCGCCTTGCCGGTAGCGGTGGTCCAGAATGTTTCCTGCGCCTCGCAGCGGCACATCGCCACCACCCTGCAGCACCTGGCCCGCGATATCGAGGCCCATCGCCTGGGCAGCCCGGCCGTGATCGTCCTGGGCGAAGTCGTCGGGCACAGCTTGAGCCTGCCCGGCAGCGCGGCGCAGGCCGATCCCCAGCAACGGTTCGGCTAGGCCGCGCGATGCGTCGCGGCGGACGCATCGCGGCCCGCGGGCTCCGGCGATTATTCCGGACTATTCCGGGCCGGCCCACTATCGCCAGGGCGTTTTTATATCTAAACTATATCGGTTCGGCCAGGGCGCCCCGCCGGGGCATGCCCTCCTACCCCTACCCACAGGAAAGCCATGAACCAGAGCCTGATTCTGTACACCAACCGCCAGCACTCCAGCCCTTATGTCCTGTCGGTCTACGCCACACTGTACGAAAAAGGCCTGCCCTTCGAACTCAAGACCGTGGACCTCGCCACCGGTGAAAACCTGGCGCAGCCCTATAGCCGGCTATCGCTGACCTCGCGCGTTCCCACCCTGACCATCGGGGATTTTTCCCTGTCGGAATCATCGGCGATCATCGAATATCTGGAAGAAGCCTTTCCCCCTCCCGATTTCGCCTCCGTCTTCCCCAACGACCTGCGGCTAAGGGCGCGCGCCCGGCAGATCCAGGCCTGGGTGCGCAGCGACATGGGCATCCTGCGCGAAGAACGGTCCACCGTCGTCATCTACGGCGCCAGGAACCCCAAGCCCTTGTCGGAGCCGGCCCGGCAGGCGGCGGACAAGCTTCTGCGCGCGGCCGACGCTCTTATCGACGAACAGGGCAGCAACCTTTTCGGCGCCTGGTCGATCGCCGACGTCGATTTCTCGGTAATGCTGAACCGGCTATGCGCCAATGGCGACCCGGTGCCCCCGAAAATACGGAAATACGTAGAGCGGCAAGCCGGCCGACCCTGCGTGGAAAAATGGTGGTCGCTTGCGCGAAGCTAAAGATCTATTTAATATGCATCTTTAATGGAAAGGCGCCAGGCTTTCGCCCGCCTCCAGTCACAAGGAAAAAGCGATGCAAATAGGTATGCTCAAACTCGCCGGCATGAAAGACCAGCACTGCGCCAGCAAATTGACCCAGGCGCTCAAGGCGGTCAACGGCGTCAACGACGCCAGCGTATCGCTGGCCGACAGCAAGGCGACCGTCTCTTATGACGAAGACCTGGTGTCCACCCAGCGCCTGCATGTGGCAATCACGGATGCCGGCTACAGCGTGGCCAAGCCGGCTCATGGCGAAGACGGAAACTGCTGCGGCGGTTGCGGCGGCTGAAGTGCGGGGCGCCCCTGTCAAGCGCTGCGGCTGGTGCTCGGACGACCCGGTCTACATCGCCTACCACGATACCGAATGGGGCGTGCCCTCGCGCGATCCGCAGCATCTGTTCGAAATGCTGCTCCTGGAGGGCTTTCAGGCCGGCTTGTCGTGGATCACCGTACTCAAGAAGCGCCCGCGCTACCGGGAAGTCCTGTTCAATTTCGATCCCGCAAAACTCGCGGCCATGAGCGATGACTACATCGACGCGCTCATGCAGGACAGCGGCATCATCCGCAACCGCCTGAAGCTGAAATCCGCCAGGCAGAATGCCCAGGCATGGCTGCGGCTGGACGATCCGGCGGCCTTGATCTGGTCCTTTGTCGGCGGCCGGCCCAAGGTCAACCGCTACCGGCATTACACCGAGGTCCCGGCGGTCGCGCCGGAAGCGGAGCTCATGAGCCGCGCGCTGAAAAAGGCCGGCTTCAATTTCGTCGGTCCGACCATCTGCTACTCCTACCTGCAAGCGGTAGGCTGCATCATGGACCACACCACCGATTGCCATCGATACCCTGCGCTGGCGGCCAAGGAAAGGCAAGCGCAAGCCTGAGGCCTTGGCGCCGGCCGCTGGCCGGCGGGCCGCCGCAGCCACAAAGGTCAAGAAATGACAGGGCCGGCCCGATCGCGGCGGCAAGCGCCGCGCAACGCAGGCATTGGCGGTACCATGCGATAAATGGTCATTGACGTCCCACCCCTAGGTCTTCGCGCTGGCAGAAGGGCAACGAACCGTGCCCTGGCGCAATGGTTCGCGCTCGGTCTTGCGCTGGCCACGCTCGGGGGCGCCATGGGCGTCAACCTCTACCTGGAGCATGGCCGCACGACCGAGCGCGAGCGCGACAGGCTTTCCACGCAGGCGCGCATCATTGCGCAGAACATGGAACTGCAATTGGCCACCGCCAACCGCGCGCTCGAAGGCCTGCTTGGCGACCTGTCGGTCTGGAAAGACTCATACGACCGGCAAACCCATATAAAGTACATAAGGGCCATCGCCAACGCCATGCCGGGCATCCGCTCCATCGGCATCATCGACGCCGACGGAACGCTGCTCGCATCGAACCACATGGGCAATCTGGGCGGCGACTTCAGCCATCGCGAATACTTCCAGGCAAGCAAGCAGCGCCCGGACCGCCAGACCCTATACATCTCGGCGCCATATCAAAGCGCCCTGGGCCCGGATGCCATCAGCATGACGCGGGCCGCCCTGGGGCCGGATGGCGAATTCCGGGGGGTAGTCTATGCCACCCTGGACAGCGACTATTTCCGGACCCTGATGGCATCGGTGCTCTACGCGCCCGACATGTGGGACGCCGCCGCCCATGCCGACGGACGAATGTTCCTGAGCGTGCCGGAGCGCAAAGAGCTGGCCGGCATCGATCTGGCGCGGGCCGGGTCCTTCTTCAGCCGCCATCGGGATAGCGGCAGGCCGATTACCGTGCTCACAGGGAAAGACCTGACAGGCGCCGACATCCAGATGGTCGCCCAGTACACCATACAGCCCGCCGCCCTGAAGATGGACAAGCCGCTGGTCATCGCCGTCGGCCGCCATCTGGACGCGGTTTTCCATTCCTGGAAGCGGGCCGCGCTGCTGCAAAGCGGACTCTATGCGCTGCTTTCCCTGGCGACCCTTCTTGGCTTGCATGCCTACCAGCGCCGCAAGCGCGAATTCGACCGCAAGGAAGCCGTCACCAATGCCGCATTGCGCATCAGTGAAGAAAACTACCGGCTTATTGTGGAGAACACCAAGGATGCGGTCGTCAAGCTGAACGCCGATGGCCTCTATACGTATATCAACCCCGCTTTTTCCAGGCTCTACGGCGTGGACCTGGACAGGCTGCGCGGAAAATATTATTGGCACAATGTCGTGGCGCAGGACCGGCACCTGGCCCACGAATTCTTCGAGCAACTGTTCAGTGCGCCCTACACGGCCACCGCCAGCCTGCGGGAGAATACCGTCGATGGCATACGCTATCTGCACTGGACAGGGCAGGCGCTTGCCGACAGCCGGGGCGAAATCGCCGGCATCATCAGCATCGGACGCGACGTTACCCAGCACATGCAACTGATGACCAGGCTGGAAGAGCAGGCCCAGCAAGACCATCTGACGGGCCTGGCCAACCGCCGACATTTCATGGACATGGGCACTGCCGAACTCGCCCGGGCCCAGCGTTACCAGCGGCCGCTGTCCATGCTGGCGCTCGACATCGACCACTTCAAGAAGATCAACGATACCCATGGACACCAGGCGGGCGATATCGTGCTGCAGGCGTTCAGCGCCATTCTTCTGGATATGCTGCGCGACGTCGATATTGTCGGGCGCATGGGCGGCGAAGAATTCGCCATCATGCTGCCTGAAACAGAGATGCAGACGGCCCTTGGCGTGGCGCAGCGTTTGCGGGCGGCGATAGCCGCCGGCGCGGTGACGCTGAAATCGGGCGCGAAGGTGAGCTTTACCGTGTCGATCGGCGTGGTCACATTGGCCGACGACGCCATTACGCTGGACAGCCTGCTGGACCTGGCCGACACGGCGCTGTACCAGGCCAAGCGTTCAGGCCGCGACAGGGTTTGCGCCGCCGCGATGCCGCGGCAGTAAGGCGCGCGCTCGGCACGCATCTTGCTGCCGGCCATAAAATCCCGAAATGCCCGCATTGCGGCAATACCTCATTCGGCGAGCGAGGGCACGAACCCGGCGACAAATCAAGCTAAAGGGCCGAATCCAAAGCGGGCTCCAGCAGATGCCGCAGCATCTGCTTCACATAGACCGGCAGTTCGTCGGCGCTGCGCACGCACAGCATCAGGTTCCTGGACGCCCACGCATCGGTCAGCGCAAGCCGCTTGATCCCGGCCGACCGGGCGCAGCGCGCGGCCGCCGTTTTCGGAACGACGCCTATGCCTATCCCCTGGCCGACCATTCTGCAGACCGCGTCGATGCTGCGCAGGCGCACCCGGTAGCTGAGCTGCTTGCCCGCCCGGCGCGCATGGTGAGTCACATGTTCCTGCAGCGCGCTGCCTTCGACCAGGCCCACGAAATCGTGATCGGCAACCTGCGCCAGGCTTGCCGACGATAGCTGCGCCAGCTCGTGGCCCTTGGCGACGATGAGGGCCAAGGGATCGCGGCGAAAGGCATACGTTTCCAGCCCCTGAAGGTCGGCGGAGTCGGCCACCACGCCTATGTCGGCCATGCCGGCGCGCAGCGCGTCGGCAATTTCATAGCTCAGCCGCTCTTCCAGATCTATCGATATCCGGGGATGGCGCGTCAAAAATGCGCCGAGGATTTCCGGCAGGTATTCGCTCATCGCGGAAGTATTGCAAAGCAGCCGGACATGGCCCTGGAGCCCCTTGCCGTAGCCGTCGAGCTCGCCGCGCATCCTGTCCATCTGCTGCAGGACCACGCGCGCATGATGCGCCAGGGTCCGGCCGGCCGGCGTCGCCTGGACCCCGCGCCGGTCGCGGACCAGCAGGGCGACGCCCAGGGCTTCTTCCATGCCCTTGATGCGCTCGCTCGCCGATGCCAGCGTCATGTGCGAGCGCTGGGCGCCGGCGGTGATCGTGCCCGCTTCCTGGACATTCAAGAACAAGCGTAGGTCGGTCAGGTCGAAGCGCATGGGAAAAATCATAGCATGGCCTTCCTCAGGCTGAGCCTGAGGAAGGCTTAGAAAGATCCTGATTCCCCTGGCGGCCGCCGCGCCGCAGAATAAGGCTTTCCATGGCTCGAAACCAGGTTTTTCCGGAGAACTGAATATGCAGATACGCCATCATCCGCCGCGCGAAGAGAGGCCGGCGCCGCGCCAGGAAACGGGACCGCGGCGGCGCCGCCTGATTGGCCCCGCCAGGGGGTTGCGCTGACATGCCGGCCGACATCGCGACCGGCCTGTTCGCCCTCGTCGCCGCCGTCTTCGCGCTCGCCGGCCTGGTCAAGGGTGTCGTGGGCCTGGGCCTGCCGACCATTTCCATGGCGCTGCTGGCATTGCTCATGACGCCGGCGCAAGCCGCCGCCCTGCTGCTGGTTCCTTCGCTCATCACCAACCTGTGGCAGGCGCGGCCGCTGCGCCGGCTGGCGCCCCTGCTCAGGCGTATAGGCGGCATGCAGGCCGGCATCGTCGCTGGCACCCTGGCGGGCGCCCTGGCGCTGGGCGCGCCCGCCGGGGCATGGGCCACAGTGTCGCTCGGCGCATCGCTGGTCGCCTATGCCGCATGGGGGCTGTTCGGCGCGCCGCCGGCGCTCGCGCCCGGCAAGGAAAAATGGCTGGGTCCCCTGGCGGGAGCGCTGACCGGTATGGTCACGGCGGCCACCGGCGTGTTCGTGGTGCCGGCGGTGCCCTATTTGCAGGCGCTGGCCCTGGACAGGGACGACCTGATCCAGGCCATGGGAATTTCGTTCACCGTCTCCACGGTGGCGCTGGCCGCCGGGCTGTGGATCAACGACAGCTATTCGGCCGCGACGGCCGGCGCCTCGGTCGTCATGCTGGCGCCCGCCCTGGCCGGCATGTATGCCGGCCAGCTGCTGCGGCGGGCGCTTTCGCCCCGCGTCTTCCGGTATTGTTTCCTGACCAGCCTGGCGATACTTGGCATTTATCAGATCATCGAACAGATCCTGCCGTGACGGCGCCCGGCCGGCGCATGCCGGTCAGGATATATCCAGCGGCGCATAGGACTTGACCAGGCTGTCCAGCGCCTTCAGCTGCGCCAGGAACGGTTCCAGTTTGTCCAGCGGCAAAGCGCTGGGTCCGTCGCATCTGGCGTTGGCGGGATCGGGGTGGGCTTCCAGGAACAGGCCGCCCAGGCCGACCGCCATGCCGGCTCGCGCGAGGTCGACGATCTGGCTCCTGCGCCCGCCCGACGCCTGGCCCAGAGGATCGCGCTGCTGCAAGGCATGGGTGACATCGAAGACTATCGGCCGGTCGCCGCACACCTTCTTCATGACATCGAATCCCAGCATATCGACCACCAGGTTGTCATAGCCGAAGCACGTGCCCCGTTCGCACAGCAACACCCGCTCATTGTCCGCCTGGCCGAATTTTTCGACGATATTGAGCATCTGGCCAGGACTGAGGAATTGGGGCTTCTTGATATTGATGACGCGCTTGGTGCGCGCCAGGGCGACGACGAGGTCCGTTTGGCGCGCCAGGAACGCCGGCAATTGCAGCACATCGGCGACTTCGGCCACCGCCGCCGCCTGCCAGGGCTCGTGGACGTCCGTTATGACCGGCACATCGAAAGCCGCCTTGACCTTCTGGAGGATCCTGAGACCTTCGTCCAGGCCCGGGCCGCGATAGGAGTGGATCGACGATCGGTTCGCCTTGTCGAACGACGCCTTGAACACGTAGGGAATATCCAGCGCCTGGGTGACGCGCTTGTATTCCGCGCAAGCCCGCATGGCCAGGTCTTCGGATTCGAGAACATTGATGCCGCCGAACAGCACGAACGGGAGATGGTTCGCGCAGACGACCTGCTTGGTGATTTCTATCGATTTCATGGAAATGACTTGTTGATGACCGGGTATGACATGCTAGCGCAATGCGGACATCCGTTCAGGAAAAACTTCCCGGATAGAGATGTTCCAGGCCGGTCTGGCGCGCGATGGCCAGCAGCGCCGCGAGCGTGTCCCCGGGCAGCTGCAGGCCTTGCGCGGCGTGACGCTCGCCATTCCTCGCCTCGATTTCGCCAGGATAGAAGATTTCATCGACGCCATCGGCCCGGGGCGTCTCTTTCAAGCGCCGGATATATTCTTCCATCCTGGCGTTGAATTGCGACAGAGGCTGGAAGGCCTCGATGTTCAGCGCGATGAAAAAATGGCCGGCGCCGCTGCGATTGACCGGGTCGTAAGGGCCATGGACGTCGTCGAGAAACGCGCTACCCGTCAGGACTCCGGAAAGCATGTCCACTATGACCCCTATGGCATAGCCTTTATGGCCAGCCATGGGAAGGATAAGCCCTTCCAGCGCGGCCCTGGGGTCTGTCGTCGGATGCCCCTGGGCGTCCAGCGCCCAGTTCGAGGGTATGGCTTCATGGCGCTGCTGGGCCAGGAAAATCTTGCCGCGCGCGACGCCGGAATTGGCGACGTCCATGATCATGGGCGCATGCCGGCCGGCCGGCGCCGCGACCGACCAGGGGTTCGTGCCTATCATTTTCTTGCGCCCGCCCCAGGGAGCCATATTGGGTCCCCCATTGGTGGTCAGCAGCGTTACGCAGCCCTCCCGGGCGCCCATGCCGGTGTAGTACATGCAAGTCCCGAAATGGTTGGAATTGCGGACGGCGACCGCGCCGACTCCATGCTGTTTGGCGCGAGCGATGGCCTGCTCGGTCGCATGCCTGGCAACCGTGGGGCCAAGGCCGTCCTGGCCATCGATGACGGCCACGGCCCCGGCGTCGATTATCGTCGCGGGCTGGCTGGCCGGCTTTGCCGCGCCCGACATCAGCCGGGCCAGATACCAGGCCAGCCGCAGGCAGCCATGCGACTGGTGGCCCCAAAGGTCGGCCTGCACGAGCGTATCGGCGGCAAAAATCGCTTCTTCCTCGGGCACGCCCGCATGCTGGTACACGGCGGTGACGAACAGGCGCAGTCGTTCGGGGCTGATGTGCGTTGCCCCGGTCTTTGTATCGTGGGACGGATGCTGCATGGTTTGTCCTTATTCAATCTTGATGTTGTATTTCTGGATGACGTCCTTCCAGTAGTTCAGGTCATGCCGGACGATCTGGTCGAACTCGGCGGGACTGTTGCCGACAGGTGTGAAGCCCTCTTCGCTCAGGCGCGCCTGGACCTTGGGGTCGGCAATGGCGTGGCGAACCACCGCATGGAGCTTTTCCACGACGGCTGCCGGCGTGCCCGCCGGCGCGAAAATGCCGAACCAGTTCATCAGCTCGAAGCCAGGGATGGTTTCAGCCACGGTGGGAACCGACGGCAGGGAGGCGAGGCGCTCCGGCCCCGAGCTGCCGAGGGCGACGAGCTTCCCGCTTTTGACATGGGGAATCAGGCCTGGAGCGGTCCCGAAGGACAGCATGATCTGTCCGCCAAGCAGGTCATTGAGCGAATTTCCCGTGCCCTTGTAGTGAATGAGCAGGGCCTCGATGCCGCCGGCATGCTGCAGCACTTCCGCCGCGAGGTGCGATATCTGCCCGGCTCCCGCTGTGCCTATGGTGGCCATGCCGGGGTTGGCCTTCGCATAGCTGACGAGTTCCCCCACCGTCTTGAACGGCGCCTTGGGGTTGGCCACCAGCAATTGCGGCGCCTTCGCGATCATGGTGACGGCGGCCAGGTCGGCTTGAAGGTCGTAGGGAAGCTTATAGAGCCACGGATTGCTTGTGATGGAACTGTTGGCCATCACAAGGGTATAGCCGTCGGCGGGGGCTTTGGCGGTGGCATCGACGCCGATTATGCTGGAAGCGCCCGGCTTGTTTTCGACGACGACCGACTGGCCCAGCTCGGGCCCCATTTTGTCGGCCAGCATGCGCGCAATGGCATCCGAACCGCCGCCGGGAGCGAATGGAACAATGAGCCGGATGGCGCGGGTCGGGTAGGACTGCGCGACAGCGCAGGCCGAAAGCGTCAGGCCGATGAACGCCAGGGCGAACCGGCTGCAAAATGACTTCATGTGTTGGCTCCTCATTTGATTTGATGATTTTGCTGGTCTGAGAGTGTGGGCCCGCCTATATTGCAGATTTAAATCTAATTCTGCAATATATTTCCTCTCGGTGTTTACCTGGATAGCCTAAAAAGCCGATTTTGAGCGTGCTACGATGCTTCCGACGGACAGCTTTCCAACCTTGCCTATCTAATGCTTTGAACTTTCAAATTCCTCATGGGCGCGCGCGGCGCGGCATCGTGCCCGAACTGGTGCTGCGGGTGCATCGCACTCTGCTCGAGCGGGCGGTGCCGCCTGGCAGCCATATCACCGCGCAGGCATTGGCCGATCAGTTTGCCGTGTCGCGCTGGACCGCAAGCGAAGTGCTGTCGCAGCTGGCGCAGAGAGGTGTGGTGGTTCACGCCGAGAATCGCGGCTACTACCTGTCTGCGCGCATCGCCGATATCCCGGTCGACAGGGACCCGCCCGCCGGACGGGACTTGAACGCGATTTACTTCAAGATCGCCGAGGACCGGCTGAGCGGCAAGCTGGAGGAGTCCGTCACCGAATCGTTCCTGAAGCAGCGCTACGACCTGACGGCGGCCGATTTATCCAGCCTGCTCAACCGGATCGCCGCCGAAGGCTGGATCGAGCCCCGCGCCGGCTATGGATGGACATTTTCCCAAATACTGAGGACACCCCAGACACTGGAACAAAGCTATCGCTTCCGGCTGCTTATCGAACCGGCGGCATTGCTGGAACCGGGCTTCCATCTTCGCGGCGAAACCATCAGGAAGCTGCGTATCGCGCACGAAGATATCGTGGCCGGCGCGGCGGATACCTTGCCGGCGGATGTGCTCTATGAACGCGGCGTGGCATTCCATGAGTCCCTGGCCGAGGCTTCGGGCAACCCGTTTTTCCTGGATGCGCTGCGCCGCATCAACCGGCTCAGGCGCTTACTGATTTATCGCTCCATGGTCGACAGGCGGCGTTTCTATGAGCAATCCGCGGAGCATTTGCTGATCCTCGAGCTGCTCGAGGACGGGAACATCCGGGGGGCCTCCGAAGCGCTGCGGGCGCACCTGGAAGAAGTCATACGCAAAGTGCCGCCCAAAGTCCAGGATGCGCTCGACCGCCCATTGAAGCCGGCTTGATCCATGGCCGGCAGGCGGCCTCAGGAGATGGAACCCACGCCGTAAGCGCCCTGCAGCAATTGGCCTGCCTGAAAGCGCGAAGGCGCATAGCACTCCAGGCCGCGGGCCGCGGGCTCGCCCAGGAGTCCGGCGGCGAGCGCCTCGCCCAGCGCCGGCGCCAGCTTGAAGCCATGGCCGGAAAATCCGCAAGCGACGGTCAGGCCCGCATAGCCCTCGACCGCGCCTATGATGGGGTTCCAATCGGGGCTTACGTCGTAAAGGCCGCTCCAGTCGTGCACATGCATGGCTTGCGCGAATTGCGGCAGGCGGTGCGCCAGCCGGCCGCCTTGCTCGGCGATATAGTCCAGCCCGACGCCCTCGTCATAGGCGTCCGGATCGGCGACGACATCCCCGGCTTCGCCGCCACCCGTCAGGACGATGTTCCCCGTCGCGGGCCGGAAATACATTTTGTTGTCGGACAGCAAGTCCTTCACTACCGGCAGGTCGGACGGATAGTCCTCTTCGATGCGATAGCTGGCCAGCCTGTGCTTTTCGGCAGCCAGGGGCAGGCGCACATCGATGGAGCGCAGAATGTCGTTCGACCAGACATTCAAGGCGGTGACGACATGCCCGGCGAAGATCTTCTCGCCGTCGACTTCGACGCCCTCAATGCGCCGCCCGCGGGCCAGCAGGCGGGACACCGGGCTGTTCAGGCGCGAGACCATGCCCAGCCGCTTGCCCGCCCGATAAAAGCTGCGTGTCGTCAAATACGGATCCGCCCATCCGGAGCGCGGCTCGTAAGCCGCCACCTCCACGTCGTCGAGGCGCAAATAAGGATGGAGGCGCGCGACCTCGTCGAGCGGGATAGTGCGCGTGTCCACCCCCAGACCTTGCTGCATCGAAACATTATGCCGCATGGCTTGCGCATCGCGCGCTCCCCCCAGAATGATATAGCCCTTGCCCTGGAAGCCGGACTCGGCCTCGCCATCCTGCAGGTATTCCTGAAAGCCGGACAAGATGCCGATGGTCCGCCAGGCCAGCGCCGAATTGGCTGGAATGGAATAATGGCTGCGGATGATGGCGCTGGAGCGCGCCGTGCAGCCGGCGGCTATCTGGTCGCGCTCGATCAGCAACACCGTCGCGGACTTGTGCCGCGCCAGATGATAAGCGATGGAGGTGCCGACTATGCCTCCCCCCACCACGATGAAATCGAATGCTGCGGATTTATTCATTATTTGGTCTCAGGCGGGAGCCATGGCAAGTGGGGTGGACGGCCGGCCCAGGTGGACACTGGCGCGCCTGGCGAAATACTGCGCGGCGGTTTGCAGCGACATGCACAGCAGCCAGTAGATCAGGCCGACGAACAGAAAGATTTCCGCCGGGTAAATGATGACGCGGGCATTGACTTGAGCCGCGACGAAAGACAGGTCGGCGACGCCGACGATATAAGCCAGTGAACTGTCCTTGATCAAGGTGACCCACTGGTTCACAAAAGACGGCAGCATGATGCGCAAGGCTTGCGGCAGGACGACCAGGCGCAGCGCCTGCCAGGGGCGCAATCCCAGGGAAAGGGCGGCGGCCATTTGGCCGGCGCCCAGGCCGGCGATGCCCGCGTAGACGCCATGCGCCAGATAGGCGCCTCCGATCAGCGACAAGGCGCTCATGACCGAAAGCACCCCGGGGACATCGATGCCCAGGGCCGTGGGCAGCAGGAAATAAGTCCAGAAGATCAGCATCAGCACCGGGATCGAACGGAAGAAGCCGACGACCATGGCCAGCGCCGCATGCAGGCGGCCCCGGCTCATGGCCAAGGCTACGCCCAGCGCCACCCCCAGCGCCGCCGACGCGATGCCCGAGCCCAGGCTGAGCAGCGCGGTCAAGGCTGCGCCGCCCAGGGGACCGTCAGGATAGGCGCCGTACAGCAGGTAAGGCAGGTTGTCGAGCACCACGTGGAAATCCATTATTCCGCCGCCCCTAGCGCTGCCCGTAGGCAAGCATATAGCGCCTATGCAGCCGCTTGCCCGCCACTTCCAATACGGCAATGGATAGCACATACAAAAGCGTGGCGACGCCGAAAGCCTGGAAAGTCCGGAATGTTTCCGCCTCGACCTGCCTGGCGGCGTAAGAAAGCTCGGTCATGCCTATCGCCATGGCCAGCGAAGTATTCTTGAGTATGTTCATGTATTGTCCCACCAGGGACGGCAGCGCCAATCGCAGCGCCTGCGGCAGGACCACCCAGCGCATCGCCCCCGCGGGCGCAAAGCCCAGGGCGGCTGCCGCGGCGTACTGGCCTTTGGGCACTCCCTGGATGCCGGCGCGGATTTCCTCGCCGACATAAGCGGTCGAATAGAACACCATGCCGGTGATGGCCGACAGAAATTCGAAGCTGGGCCATGGAATACTGAGCCAGCCGATCGAGATTTCGGCATTGTTGAATATCCATGTGCGCAGTTCGGCCGGCAGCAGGCGCGGCGCGCCGAAATACCAGAAGAACAATTGCACCAGCAAGGGAATGTTCCTGAAAATGGAGACATAAAGCGACCCTGCCGACCTCCATGGACCCGCCGTGCTGCTGCGCATCGCCGCAAGCAGGAAGCCAAGGACAGTGGAGAGCGCGACGACCAGGAATGCCGCCCAAAGAGTCATCATCCAGCCATCGAACAGCCAGCCCAGGTATTTGGGCTGCAGCAGCGTTTCACTGAGGGCGGGCAAAATCCGGACCTGTTTTATTTATCAGGGAACGACGGGATCGCCGATCTTCAGCAGGCGCGGCAGGGGAGCGCGCGAATCGGGCCCGAACCATTTGTTATAGGTATTCAACGCCAGGCCGTCGGCTTCGCTGGCCAGCAACCAGGAGTTCAGGGAGTCCAGGAGCGCTTTCTCGCCTTTGGGAACGGCCGCCCCCAGGTATTCCTTGGAAACGGTGAAATTCGGGATTTCGTAGTCGGCCCGCTCGGCCTCGGGCAGCGTATTCCACTGCGCCGTCAGTTTCACGCCGTCGTTGGTGATGGCTTGCACATTGCCGTTGCGCAGGGCGGCCAGGGCCAGCGGGGAATCATCGTAGAGCACCACGCGGGCATCCGGATAGTTCTTGCGCAGGTTGGCTTCCATGGTCGTGCCTTTTTCAGTGCCGACGCGCAGTCCCTTCAATTTGTCGAGGCTGGACAAGACGCCCTTTTTGGCCAGGAAGACCTGGCCGACCAGGAAGTAGGGAGTGGTGAAATCCACGACCTTGGCGCGTTCGTCGGTGATCGTGAAACTGGCAAACACGACGTCGGCTTTCCCCGAGGTCAACAGCGGAATCCGGTTGGCGGGATTCGTCGGAATGAGCTTGAGTTCCACGCCCAGTTGTTTGGCGTAGGCGCGGGCCAGGTCGATATCGTGCCCGGTCTGCTTTTTCGTTTCGGGATCGATAAAGCCGAAGGGTGGATTGCCGTCGAAGGCCGCAACCCGCAGGACGCCGCTTTTCTTGATGTCGTCGAGCCGGTCAGCCCAAGCCGCCGTCGCGGCCAATGCGGTGGCCGTGGCGAGAATGGCGGCGAGCAATCGATACAGTTTCATATTCACTCCAAAATGATTAGCTGCCGATCATTCTATGAGCGCCGCGGCGCAACTCAAACGAACATATATCTATTTGTTAATTTGAATAGCGCACCGCTAAAAAGAGGCATGGCGGCGGCACCGGTCTGGTGCTACGATGCCCAGACCAGCGGCTCCTGGCTCTGGGCCGCCATTCCAACCTGCTTTACCGTATGTAGGAGTTGCCATGGATCGCCGAACCTTCCTCCGTTTGTCGTCCAGCGCCGGGGTCGTGTACGCCTCGGGCTTTGCCGGCATGCCGGCCCGCGCGGCCGCACCGCCAGTCACTTCCGGCTGGCGCAGCTTCGAACTGACCGCTGAAATCCAGGTGCTCGACCCGGGCGCCCATACGCGTATCTGGGTGCCGGTGCCCTATGCCCAGGACACGCCCTACCAGCGCGCCGCGCAAACCACTTGGCAGACGGGCGGCGATGGCAGCGCGCAGCTGACGCAGGCCGCCGGCTACGATGTGCAGATGCTGGCCGCGCAATGGCCCGACGCCCGATCGCCGCGCACGCTCACGGTGAGCAGCCGCTTCCAGACGCGCAACCGGCGCGTCGACCTGCTGGGGCCGCCTTCCGCCGATGCCCAGACAGAAAGCCGCGAATCGCTGCGGCGCTATCTTCAGCCCACGTCGCTGCTGCCTACCGACGGCATCGTCAAGCAGACCGCGGACCTCATCACCCGCGGCAAGCAAGGCGACCTGGCCAAGGCCCGCGCCATCTACGACTGGGTGGTCGTGAACACCTGTAGGACCGCCGCCACGCGCGGCTGCGGCATCGGCGACGTGCGCTATATGCTCACCGCCAACGACCTCAACGGCAAATGCGCCGATATCAATTCCTTATTCGTGGCGCTGGCGCGCGCCTCGGGCATCCCCGCGCGCGATGCCTACGGCCTGCGCGTGGCCGACTCGCAATTGGGCTACAAAAGCCTGGGCAAATCGGGCGACGTGACGCGCGCGCAGCACTGCCGCGCCGAGTTCTACGCCTCGGGCTACGGCTGGGTGCCGGTGGACCCGGCCGATGTGCGCAAGGTCATGCTGGAAGAAAGCCCCGGCGATCTGCCCATTACCCACCCCAAGGTGCGCGCCGCGCGGGTAATGCTGTTCGGCGCCTGGGAAATGAACTGGGTGGCCTACAACCATGGGCACGATGTGGCGCTGCCGGGCGCGCAGCACGGCCCCGTGCCTTTCCTGATGTACCCCAATGGCGAAACCAGCGACGGCCGCCTGGACAGCCTGGACCCCGATTCTTTCCGCTACCGCCTCACGGCGCGCCAGCTGGCGGCATGAATTCCGTCCGGCGCCTGCTGCTCCAGGCGGGCCTGGCGGCGGCCGTGCCGGCCCGGGCCGGGCCGGCTGGCGGCCAGCCGTCTGCCGCAGCGTCGCTGAAAGCCGCCACCGGGCCCGGCTGGGCGGACTGGCGCGGCGCCACGCCCGCGCTGGCCCTGCCCGACCTTGCCGGGCGCGTGCGCACACTGCGGGAATTCCATGGGCAGGTGGTGATCGTGAATTTCTGGGCCAGCTGGTGCGAGCCCTGCCGCGAAGAGATCCCGGCGATGTCGGCGCTTGCGCATCGCCATCGCGGCGAAGGCTTGCAACTGCTGGCCGTCAACAATGCCGAATCGCGCCGCAAGATCGATACTTTCCTGCAGCGCTGGTCCGTGGACGGCACGGTGCTGTCCGACCGTAACGGCAGCGCTGTGCAAGCATGGAGCGTGGCCGGCATGCCGGCCAATTATCTAGTCGACAAGGCGGGCGCGCTGCGCTATTGGCATCTGGGCGCCCTGGACTGGACCAAACCGGCCATCGAGCAGCCCGTGCTGGCCCTGCTGCGCGCCTGATACAAAGTATATACAAGCCCGGACTGCGCGAAGAGCATGATGTGGCGGAAAGCAGCAGGAGTCGAACCTACCTGGGAGCGTCTGACGCCCCCAACCGGGTTTGAAGCCCGGCCGTGCCACCGGGCACGAATACCTTCCATTGGAGACCTTGCCGGCATATCAACCCGGCGGACCCGTGAATATTGCGTTTCCGTCGCGCAGCACGTGCCGGTCCCGTACACGTCGGGTATAACCGATACGGTCGAAAAATTCCAGTATCTGGATGGCCCGCTTGCGGCCAAGGCTGGTCGCATCCCGGAACTCGGCGGCGCTGACGCCCTCTTGCGGGCTTTTCGAGTGGATCAGCCGCGCCATGCGCGCGACCTGCTCGCGATGGTAGAAAAGGTCGCGCACGATCTGGAACAGTTCGCCGCGGCGCACGAGTTTGCGCAACAATTGCCGCGTGAGGTCTTCGGGTTCGTTCTGCGTGCGCGCCAGGTCGCGCGCCCAGGGCGGATCAAACCCGCCGTCGTTTATCAGCGGCAGCAAGCGCGCGGCGAGCCGCTCGTCGGCATCGGACAGCATGGTCGTATGGCCGGGGCGATATAGCCAGGGGCCGTTGCGCAACACGCGCCCCTGCTCAAGCAGATCGTCGCGCAAAGCCTGCCACAGCCCATCCGGCATTCCGGGAACGGCCTTGCGCCGCAGGCGCGCCGATTCCAGGCCTGGCTCGTCCGGCGCGGCCTGGTGAAACGCCTCCAGCGCCTGCTCGGCCCGGTCGGCCAGCGCGGCCCAGTCGCTGCGCAGAATCAGGGTGCGAGGCGCCTGCGCATGAGGGCTGCCTATCCACTGCGCCTCGGGCGGCGCCTCGAACCCGCGTGTATCGACGCCCATGAGACGCATCAGCATGCCTTCGTCCAGGCCTTGCGGCGCTTGCGCCAGCAGGGTCGAGACGCCCGAACCGGCCAGCATGGCGAAAACCGCATCCAGCCAGGCCAGGCGCCGCGGGGCGCGGCGCCTGCGATCCGGCGCATTCGGGTCCAGCACCACGCCGCCGCCCACCGTCAACCTGGCCTGGGCATTGCGGACAATGTAGCGGTCGCCAGGCATGGCGCATATGTCTTCATCGAATACCAGCTGCACCTTGCCCGATAGTCCGGGCGCCAGGGTCTCGGGCGCCAGCGGCACCACGTGCGCCAGATAATGCGCGGCGCCCAGATGCACATGCAGGGGCGACCATGCGCGCACCGGGGCGTCGGCCGAAGCCAGAAGCCGCAGTTGCGCATCGATATTGCGCGATGGCGCGAAACACCGCGCATCCGCGATCCAGTCGCCGCGCGCCACCGCCGCCTTGTCCACGCCGCCGAGGTTCAGGGCGCAGCGCTGGCCCGCGCAGCCGGCGGCGCTGGGCCGGTTCTGCGCATGAATGCTGCGCACGCGCACCGGCCTGCCCGCCGGCATGAGCCGCAGGCCGGCCGCATCGTCATCGGCGCGTACCCGGCCCCCGTGGACGGTCCCCGTCACCACCGTGCCATGGCCCTGCAAAGTGAACACCCGGTCCACCGCCAGGCGGAACAGGCCGTCCGGCGGGCGCGCCGGCATGGCCTGCGCGCAATCATGCAGATAGGTTCGCAGCGCCGCCACCCCCGGCGCATCGTCCGCGGCCGCATTCACCGCGAATACCGGCGCATCGCGCAAAAAGGAATCCCCCACCAGCCCTGCGATATCGTGCCGCAATTGCTGCAGCCTGGCCGCATCGGCCCGGTCGGCCTTGGTGACAGCCACCGCTCCCATGCGCACGCCCAGCAAGTCCAGAATGGCCAGGTGCTCGCGCGTTTGCGGCATCACCCCGTCATCGGCGGCGACGATCAGCAGGCCGAAATCGATGCCGCTGGCGCCGGCCACCATGGTGTGCACAAGACGCTCATGCCCCGGGACATCGATGAAGCCCAGGATGTCTCCGTTCGCCAGGGGCGTGTAGGCATAGCCCAGCTCGATGGAAATGCCGCGCGCCTTTTCTTCCTTTAGCCTGTCGGTGTCCACACCCGTCAGGGCGCCGATCAGGGTCGTCTTGCCGTGGTCGACATGGCCGGCGGTGCCGACGATCATGCGAGCGGCTCCGCCAGCTGGGCGGCGAATGCCGGCTCATCGCCCTCTTCCAGGCAGCGCAGGTCCAGCAGCAGGGTATCGTCCGCGATACGCCCGATGACGGGGCGCGGCAAGCCGCGCAAGAGCGCCTCCAGGCCGGCCAGATGGCGCCCCGGCCGGCCCTTGCCGGCGTAGCGCATGGCCAAGCCATGGCTGGGCAGGAGGTCCACGGGCAGGGCCCCGCTGCCGATCTGGCTGAACAGGGGGGCATCTTTTACCTGCCATGCTGTCCCGAGCGCCCTCTGCAGCACCGGCTGCAAACGCAGCGCCTGCGATCGGATCGCGCCTTGCGCCCGGGTCAGCAGGCGCAGGGTGGTCAGGCGGTCCGCCAGGAATTCCGGGGCCCGGTACAAGGCCAGCACCGGCTCCAGCGCCGCCAGCGTCAGCTTGCCCACGCGCAGCGCGCGCTTCAGCGGATTGCGCTTGATTTGCCGGATCAGATCGGCGCGCCCCACCAGCAAGCCGGCCTGGGGGCCTCCCAGGAGTTTGTCGCCGCTGAAGGTCACCACGTCGGCGCCGCCCTGCAGCGTATCCCGCACGGTCGCTTCCCGCGGCAGGCCCCAGCGCGTCAGATCCAGCAAGGTGCCGCTGCCCAGGTCCACCGTCGCCGGCAGGCCATGGCGCCGGGCGATGGCCGCGACGTCGGCGATCTCCACGCTTTTGGAAAAACCCGTCACGGCATAATTGCTGCAATGCACTTTCATCAGCATGGCGGTGCGCGGGCCCACCGCGTTCTCGTAGTCGGCCGCGTGCGTGCGATTGGTGGTGCCCACCTCGACCAGGCGCGCTCCGGCGCGCTGCATGATGTCCGGAATGCGGAAAGCGCCGCCGATCTCGACCAGTTCCCCGCGCGACACCACCACTTCGCGCCGATTGCCCAGCGTGTTGAGCATGAGCAGCACGGCCGCCGCATTGTTGTTGACCACGGTGGCCGCCTCGGCCCCCGTGAGCTCGCAAAGCAGGCCCTCGACAAGGTCGTCGCGATCGCCGCGGCCACCGGTCTGCAGGTCGAATTCCAGGTTGGCGGGGGAGGTCAGCGCCTGCGCGACGGCCTGCACGGCCGCGTCGGGCAGCAGGGCGCGGCCCAGGTTGGTGTGCAGCACCGTGCCCGTCAGGTTATAGACCGGACGCAAGCGCGGCCTGGCCGCGGCGGCCATCTGCCCCTCCAGGGCCTGCGCCAGGACGTCGCAGCCTATGGCTTCGAGCGCCAGGGCGCCATCCAGCGCCTGCGCGCGCAGGCCCTCCAGATGCGCGCGCAACGCGCCGGTCACCTGGCTGCGCCCATAGGCCCGCAGCAAAGGCTGAAAGGATGCCGCATTGAGCACCCGGTCCAGCGACGGAATGTCGGCCGCGGTTGCCGGCGCCGCGCCCCGCTGTCTGGAAGACGCCATCAGTCAGTTCCCGGCAGCTTGCCACAGCATGGGATTGCCGCTGGCCCGCGAATAGCCTTCCTCGCCCATCAGGACATCCAGGGCGAGGCTGGCCAGGTCATCGGCCACCGGCTCCACGTACAAGTCCTTTTCCTGGTAGAAGATCTTGCGATAGACATGGCAGTGGCCGCAAGACTCCGCCTTGATGGCGTCGGGACCGCCTTCTATCGAATGGTAGGCGATGTCCTTGGTCTGCTCGCAATGCGAACAGACCACGCGCACCAGATGCCATTCAGTGGCGCACAGCGGACAGCACAGGTAGCGGCAGCCGTCCTGCTGCCCGCCCACGCGCACGACGCTGGCCACCGGCAGGCTGCCACAGACCGGGCACACCCCGAAAGGGGCGACCACCGGCAATTGCCTGGCATCGAAACGGCTGGAAAGATCCGTCCAGTACACCTGCAGGGCGGCCATGACGAAGGGCGCCATGGCGCCGTCGACCTCGTCATCGCGCCCGGCCAGCAAGGCGTCCGCCATGGTTTCCAGCGATGCGGGATGGTCTTCCAGCCGCGCTTTCAAGGCGGCGCAGACTTCGACCGCCTGCGCCGGCGCGCCCGGGGCCGCGGCCATATGGTCGAGCAGCCCGCGCAGGACGCCGCGCCAGGACGGGTCGCGCTGCCAGCCTGCCGCCTGCAAGGGCGGCAGGCCGTGGGACTGCGCCAGCGAAATGCGCGCCTCGGGCGCCGGCGGCGCTGAAAAGCCCGCCAGCGCCACCTGCTGCGCGTCCGCCAGCTGCGCCATCAGCGACAGATAGCCGGAAATGGCGCTGCCTTGAGCCAGCTGCCGCAAGCGGGCGGCCCTGTCGGCGAATACCGAGGCACGTTCAGGCATCCTGAAACGCGGAATGGCGGTGTGGTCCAAGGTTTCGATCTCACCGCGCGAAAGGATACGCTGCAATGCCTTCTCCTGGAAAAACTATTTGACTATCGGCTCCCGCTTGCCGCGCAGCTGGCGGAACCAGGCGCGATGATGCTTCCATGCCCAGCCTGGCGTCACCGTGCCGCGCGTCATGGCGCGCACCGAACCCTTGACCCAGATTCCCGCATAGATGTGCACTATGATCGCGCAAATCATCAGAAATGCAAAGAGCGCATGCAGCAAGGACGCCAGGCGTATCGTCCCGATGGAGAAATAGGAAGAGAAATACGCGCGCCATATTACCACGCCGCTAACCAGCAGAACGGCGAGACACAGGATCATGGCGAAATACAGCGCCTTCTGGCCGGCGTTGTAGCGGCCGACTTCGGGCAGTTTTTCATCGCGGCCGCTCAAGACGTCGCGTATCTGCCTGAACCACTGCGCGTCCTGCCTGGCCGGCAGATTGTTGCGCCACATGCGCGCCGCGAACACCGCAAAGCAAATGACCATGAACACGCCCACGAATGGATGCAGAATGCGCGTCCAGGTCCCGCCGCCGAACAACTGCGCCATCCAATAGAAAGCCGGGTGGAACAAGGCCAGCCCCGACAGCGCCAATAGTATGAACGTAAGGGCGATGAGCCAGTGATTGATGCGCTGGCTCGCCGTATAGCGCAGGATGAGCCTGCGATCCGATGAATTATTCATGATCAGCCTCCTCGGCCTGGCGCTCGTCTTCCTCGGTGGTTTCATTGGGGCCGGTACGGATATAGTGGAAGAAGCCCGTCAGCGCGGCCAGGGCCATGGCCGCGACCCCCAGCGGCTTGGCGACGCCCTTCCAGAAATGAACCATGGGGCTGATGACGGGATCCTTGGGCAGATTGCTGTACAGCCCGGGCTGGTCGGCATGATGCAGCACATACATGACATGCGTGCCGCCAACCCCCGCCGGGTCGTACAGGCCCGCCTGGTCGAACCCGCGCGATTTCAGGTCCACGATGCGGTCCTCGGCATGCTGCTTCATGTCCTCCTTGGTGCCAAAGACGATGGCGCCGGTCGGACAGGTCTTGACACAGGCCGGCTCCAGCCCGACCGCAACCCGGTCCGAACAGAGCGTGCATTTATAGACCTTGTGGTCCTTCTTGGAAATGCGCGGCACATCGAAGGGACAGCCGGTAATGCAATAGCCGCAGCCTATGCAGTTTTCTTCGTGAAAATCGACGATGCCATTGGTGTACTGGACGATGGCGCCCGGCGCCGGACAGGCCTTCAGGCAACCCGGGTCCTCGCAATGCATGCAGCCATCCTTGCGGATCAGCCATTCGAGATTGCCCTGCGGGTTTTCATATTCGGCGAACCGCATGACCGTCCAGGAGTGTTCCGTCAGGTCGGCCGGATTGTCATACACCCCCACATTGACGCCGACCTCGTCGCGCAAGTCGTTCCATTCCATGCATGCCACCTGGCAGGCCTTGCAGCCTATGCATATGGTCGTGTCTATCAGTTTCGCGACGCCGCCGGTCGAGGGCTCCCGCACGCTGGGCGATGGAGTCGTGGTGGCGGAGCGCCGTTTGATATCCAGAGATTGCAGTGCCATGGCTAGCTCCTATGCCTTTTCTACCTGGACCAGGAAGGATTTGAATTCCGGTGTCTGCGTATTCCCATCGCCCACGGACGGCGTCAGCGTATTGGTCAGGAAGCCCGGCTTGGCCACGCCGACAAAGCCCCAATGGATGGGAATGCCCACCTGGTGCACGGGCTTGCCCTCGATGGCGAGCGCCTTCAGGCGCTTGGTCACCAGCGCCACCGCCTTGATGTAGCCGCGGTTGGACGACACCTTCACCATGGAGCCATTGGCGATGCCCAGGTCCCGGGCGAGGTCTTCGCCGATTTCGACGAACTGTTCGGGCTGCAGAATGGAATTGAGCAATACATGCTTGGTCCAATAATGGAAGTGCTCGGTCAGCCGGTAAGTCGTGGCCACATGCGGGAAATCGGCCGCCTTGCCCATGGCCGCCAGATCGCCTGCGAACACCCGGGCCGCGGGATTGCTGGTGGCGCGCGATTCCTTGGGATGCAAGGGGTTGTATCCGAGCGGCGTCTCGAATGGCTCGTAGTGCTCGGGGAATGGCCCTTCCGCCATGCTCTTGCGCGCGAAGAAACGGGCCACGCCCTCCGGATTCATGATGAACGGCCCCATGCCGCCGGCCGGATTCTCGTCCAGCTTGTAATCCGGAACATCGGCCCCGACCCACGCCTTGCCGTTCCAGGACACCAGGCTGCGGCGCGGGTTGAACGGCTTGCCATCCAGGCCACAGGATGCGCGGTTGTACAGCACCCGCCGATTCGCCGGCCACGACCAGGCCCAGTTCAAGGTCTGGCCCACCCCGGTGGGGTCGCTGTTGTCGCGGCGCGCCATCAGATTGCCCTGCGTCGACCACGCGCCGGCGTAGATCCAGCAGCCGCTGATGGTGGAGCCGTCGTCGCGCAGTTCCGCAAAGCCCGCCAATTGCTCGCCCGCCTTGCGCGTCACCTTGGACGCATCCTTGGGGTCGGCCAGGTCGGCCAGGGCGCGCCCGGAATATTCCTTGGCCAGTTCTTCGGGCGTCGGGTTCTCGGGGTTGGCGTACGGCCACCAGAGCTTCAGGACGGGGTCGGCAAACTTGCCGCCCTCCGCCCGGTACAGCGCGCGCAGGCGCGTGAACAGCAGCGCCATGATTTCGATGTCGGTCTTGGCTTCTCCCGGCGGCTCCGCCCCCTTCCAGTGCCATTGCAGCCAGCGGCCCGAATTGACCAGGGCGCCGTCCTCTTCCGCGAAACACGAGGTGGGCAGGCGGAAGACTTCCGTCTGGATCTGGGCGGCGTCCACGTCGTTGTGCTCGCCGACATTGCGCCAGAACTCGGATGTTTCGGTAACCAGCGGGTCCATGATGACCAGGAACTTGAGCTTGGAGAACCCGTCGAGCAGCTTGCTTTTGTAAGGCGCGGCCGCCAGGGGGTTGAAGCCCTGGGCAATGTAGCCATTCATCTTGCCCTGGCTCATCAGCTCGAATACCTGCAGCATATCGTAGAGCTTGTCCAGCTTGGGCAGGTAGTCGTAGGCCCAGTTGTTGTCGGCCTGCGCCGCGTCCCCCCACCACGCCTTCATCAGGCTGACGTGGAATTTCTTGTAGTTCTGCCAGTAGCTGAGCTGATTCGGGCGCAGCGGCTTCTGGACGCGGGACTCAATGTACTGATTGAAATCCTGCTCCCCTTCGCGGGGCAGGGTCAGGTAGCCCGGCAACAGATCGGACATCAGGCCGAGATCGGTCAGGCCCTGGATGTTGGAATGCCCGCGCAGCGCGTTCATGCCGCCGCCGGAGACGCCGATATTGCCCAGCAGCAGCTGGACCATGGCGCCGGTGCGGATGATCTGCGAGCCAATCGAGTGCTGCGTCCAGCCTAGCGCATACATAATGGTTCCGGCGCGGTCCGGGGTCGATGTCGAGGCCAGGAGCTCGCACACTTTCAGGAACGCGGCCTGGGGCGTGCCGCAGACGCGCTCGACCATTTCAGGCGTATAGCGCGAATAATGCTTCTTGAGCAACTGATACACCGTGCGCGGATGCTGCAGCGTGGGGTCTATCCTGGCATAGCCGTCGTCGCCGCGCTCGTAGTCCCACGATGCCTTGTCGTAGCTGCGGCTGGGCGTGTCGTAGCCCGAATACAGGCCGGAGTCGAAGGTGAAGTCCTCGCGGACGATGAACGGAAAATCAGTGTAGTTGCGCACGTACTCGTGCTGAATCTTGTCCTTGTCGAGCAGATACCTGATCACGCCGCCCAGGAAGATGATGTCCGTTCCCGTGCGTATGGGCGCATAGAAGTCCGCCACGGAAGCCGAACGCGTAAAGCGCGGGTCCACGACGATAAGCTTGGCCTTGTTGTGCGCCTTGGCTTCCGTTACCCATTTGAACCCGCAAGGGTGGGCCTCGGCGGCGTTGCCGCCCATGATCAGTATGATGTCCGCGTTCTTGATGTCGACCCAATGGTTCGTCATCGCTCCACGGCCGAACGTCGGGGCAAGACCTGCCACCGTCGGGCCGTGTCAGACACGCGCCTGGTTATCGAAACCAAGAATCCCCAGGCTGCGGATGACTTTATGGGTCACATAGCCGACTTCATTGCTGCTTGCCGACGCCGCCAGCATGCTGGTCGTCAGCCAGCGGTTGACCACCTTGCCGTCCGGCGTCTTTTCCACGAAATTGGCATCGCGGTCATCCTTCATGAGCCTGGCGATGCGGCCCAGCGCATCGTCCCACGAAATTCGCTGCCATTTGTCCGAGCCGGGCGCCCGGTACTCGGGGAATTTCAGGCGGCTGGGGCTGTGGATGAAGTCGATCAGCGCCGCCCCCTTGGGGCACAAGGTGCCGCGATTGACGGGGTGGTCGGAATCGCCCTCGATATGCACAATGCTGGTTTTGGCGTTCTTGGCGCCGTCCCCCAGACCGTACATCAGGACGCCACAGGCCACGGAACAGTAAGGACAGGTATTGCGGGTTTCAGTCATGCGCGCCAGCTTGAACTGCCTGACTTCGGCCATGGCTGGAGCGGGCGAGGCTCCCAGCAAAGCCAGGCTGGAACTCGCCAGCGTTGCACCTGTCACCTTGAAGAATTGACGCCGGCTCATGTTGACCATGGGGCTCTCCAGAAGGAATGAAAGATGGAAATTCACCACATCAGGGACCGCGAGTATCACCTTGCGGGTATTCAGCACTTTTGCCGAGTATAGGCCGGTAATCGGTAAATTGCTATGGCCAGAGGGCGGTGCTCCAGCGCCGCCTAAGGGTAACGGTAAAGCGCGGCGGGATTGGCGCTCAGGATCCGGTTCCGCACCGCGGTGGAGGGCGCCCAGCGATCCAGCAGATGGAGCAGGCCGGCGTCGTCCGGCCGCGTCATCTGGCCCGGATGCGGCCAGTTGCTGGCCCACAGGCACCGCTCGGGATAGGAATGAGCCAGAGCCGTGGCCAAGGCGCCGACATCCTCATAATGCGGCGCGCCGACCTTCGATGTTTCGTACACCGCCGAAAGCTTGACCCAGAACCGCCCTGTGTCAAGCAGGCGGCACAGGCTTTCGAACCCGGGGTGGGACGCGGGCACGGGCTCCAGGAACTTGCCCACATGGTCGATGACAATCGGGCAAGGTTGCGCCAGCAACAAAGATTCATATTCGGGCAGGTCCCGCCCATCGAGCTGCAGGTTGATATGCCAGCCCGAGCCAGCGATGCGTCCGGCGATGGCGGCCAGCATGTCCCAGGTCATGATATTGCCGCTGCCGGGCACCATCATGAAACGCACACCGGCGACGCCGGCGGCATCCAGCCGCGCAAGTTCCCGCTCGGAGGTGCCGGGGCGCATTGCAATGACGGCCCTGGCCGAGCCTTCGGATGCGGCCAGGGCCTCCATCGCGCATCGATTGTCGAAGCCGTAGCCCATGGCCTGCACGATGATGCTGCGCGCCATGCCCAGCGCCCGCCGTTGCCGCAAGTGGCTGCTCCATGGCGCCGACGGCGGAGAAACCGGCGTAGCCTGCGTAATCGGATAGCGTTCGAGGTCGTAGACATGGATGTGGCAGTCGCATGCATCGGCCGGCATGGAATGAAGCACATGAGTCATGGCGCCCTCGATGCGGGGGACCCGGCCTTGCGGGTTTCGGCCCATAGCAGAGCCAGTCGCCGCGCATGCTGGGCATTAATGGCGCCGGCGGGCATTTGCCCCGTCAGGATCGCCTGCACCTGGGCGACGGAATCCATCGCTTGATGCTCGACGGCTTGCGGGGTCAGCCCCGCGATATGGGGGCTGGCGATGACCCGGTGGTGGCGGGCCACCATGGGCGATGGCTTTTGATCGCCGTCGCTGCCGACATCGAGGGCGCAGCCGGCTATGGTTTCTTCATCCAGCGCCCGCAATAAGTCGTCCTCATCGACCAGTTCGCCGCGCGAGGCGTTGATAAAGAACGCCGAAGGCTTCATTTTCTTTAACGCCCGCCCGTTTATCAGCTTTGCCGTTTCCGGGGTGGCCGGAGCCAGGCAGACAACATGATCGGAAGTCGCGAGCAGGTCTTCGAACGACACTTGCACAATGCCGCCTTCATGTATTTCCGCATAGGGATCGCAGACCTGTATCGTCATGCCGAAAGCCCGGCCCAGCCGGCACAGGTACTGCCCGATGGTCCCATAGCCGATGACGCCCAGGGTCGAGCCCCGCAGCTCCCCGCCCATGCGCACCGGCGCGGGCCTTCCGGCCCAGTAGGCGGCGGCGGTGACGCTGATGTTGCGGCTCAGGTCTATCATGGCGCCGATCACCCACTCGGCCACCGAGGCGCCGAATCCGGCGGACGCCCGGGTGACCAGAACGCCGTGGCGGCTCGCCGCGTCAATATCGATATTGCGCACGTCGACCGCCACCCGGCAAACCGCGGCGAGCCTGGGCAATTGCTCGAAGACAGCCGCCGTGATGGCGGGCACGCGGAAGCTGACGATGATGTCGCAATCGCGGGCGGCCGCGATCAGTTCCTGTTCACTCAACTCCGCGGCGCTTTCGTTGCGGATGACGTCCCCCAGCGCCTCGAGCCGCTCGAGCGCCCTTGCGCCATAATAATTCGCGCAGGATTGTTGGCTATGCGTAAGGAATATCGAGGCCATTAGCTTTGTTTTGCGTGATTGCGTTGAGCCGGCTTGCGCGCGCCGGGTGGAGCGCCGACCGACTGCCGGCTCACCAGATGGGGCGCAAAAGTGATCTGCTCGGGCCGCAGGCCCGGAGTGTTGATGTGCTGAATGGCGCGATCGACCATTTTCTGCGCCATCTCGGTGACAGGCATGGAGACCGAGGTAAGCGGCGGCCAGACATATGCGGACATGACCAGGTCGTCCATCCCGACGACGGAAATATCCTCCGGCACGGACAGGCCATGGCGCCGTATGCCCGCCATCAGGCCGATAGCGGTCATGTCGTTGACCGTTGCGACACCGGTGGGCCGGCGCTTCATTTGCAGGATTTTTTCCGCCGATTCAAAGCCCAGCGAGCATAGTTCGGTGTCGCCGAATTTCGATAGGGTGTCGCTTTCTATTATTTCGGCCGATACCCCGGAGCCGGCTTCCTCCGCGGCAGCCAGAAACCCTTCCACCTTGTGGCGGCGGCTCATGGTCTGCCCGCGCGGCACGAGGAAGGCCAGGCGCTTGTGGCCGTGTTCGATCAGATGCATGGCGGCCAGGCGGCCCGCCAGCCGATTGTCGGCCAGCACATGGTCATTGCGGATTTGCGCATCCGGCTCGACGCCGAGGTCGAAGCTCACGACAGCCAGGCCGCGTTCGATTGCCGCTTCAATATGGCGCTCGTCGCTCAACGACGACACGACGACCACGGCGCCCACCCCGAAGTCGATCAAGTCATCCAGCATGCGCGATTCGAGCTGCTTGTCGCGATAGGTATTGCATAACAGCACCCGGTAGCCATAGCGCTCTTGAGCGAAGTTTTCCATGGCCACCGCGAGCTGGCCGAAAGAGGGGTTGGCGGCGGTGGGGACGAGCAGGCCCAGGATGGGGGTGCGCCCCGTTTTCAATTGGCGCGCCGCCTGGCTCGGCCGGTAGTCGAGTTTGCGTATGGCCCCTTCTATGCGGGCGAACGTGTCTTGGCGCATTCGGTCGGATCGTCCGTTCAGCACGTTCGAAACCGAGCTTACTGAAACACCGGCCAATCTTGCGACATCTTGAATAGTCGTCATCGAAAAAACCCTTGTTTAGCCGTTGTCATGCATACGCCGTTTTTAGTATACCGATTTACTATACCGTTATTTTAACGGTATCACGTACTGCATGGCACAACAATGAACGCCAGGGTAAATACTAATATATTAGAGATTGTTCCGCCAAAAAAACCATGCTACGGTACGAATAAATCGATTTACTAAAACGATAAACAATAACCTGGGACAACTATCATGAAAATCCATCTGAACAGAAAAACGCTACTGGCCGCGCTCATGTCGGCCGCGGTTTTTTCCACGGCCCTCCCGGTACAAGCGCAAACCAAACGTGAAATCAAGGTTTCCCATTCGGCGCAAGGGGTGATGTCATCCGAACTGCATATGGCCGCCTGGGTATTCAGCAATTACGTCAAAGAGAATTCCGACACGCTTACCGTGCGCATCTATCCAAATAATGCGTTGGGCGAAGAACGCGCCGTGTACGAGGCCATGCAGCTGGGCGCGGGCGCTTCCTGCGCCGTTACCGGCACGGCCATCCTCAACAACTTCTCGAAACGAGTGGGCGTTATCGATTTGCCCTTCTTGTGGCGCGATTACGATCACATGAGCGCCGCCCTTGACGGCAAGGTCGGCCAGGAACTGGCCGCCGATCTCGAAAAAGTCGGCTTCAAGACAGTCGCGTGGATGACCAACTGGGGCGCGCGCAACGTCGTCACCGCCAACAAGTCGATAAAGACGCCGGAGGACCTCAAGGGCTTGAAGATCCGGACGATACAAAGCCCGGTCTATATCGACGCCCTTAACGCCATGGGTGCGAACGCCACGCCAATGTCGTTCGGCGAAGTCTATACCTCCATGCAGACCGGCGTGCTCGACGGCTTCGAGCATGGCTCGGCCATTGTGGTCACGCAAAAATTCTATGAAGTCGCCAAGCATATTGCGCTGACGCGCCACTTCCTCGGCCCCGTGGTGCTGGCCTGCTCCATGAGCGAGTGGAACAAGCTCAGCGATAAAGAAAAGGCCGTCGTGCTGGAAGCGGGCCGACTCGCCAGCGATGTCAACCGTTCGCTGGCCCCCCTGCGCGAAAAGGAGGCTTTTGATTTCCTGCGGGCCAAAGGAATGGACATCACCGAAATCGATACATCGGTGTTCCGTGAACGGGCGGTCGCATCGCAGGATAAATTCGCCGCCGATCGCGGCGCGCAAGACCTGCTGAAGCAAATCCGGGATCTCTGACCCTACTTCATATGTAAAGGACGCCCCATGCGTTATATCAATGGGCTTGCGCAGATCCTGGTGACGATGCTTTTTGCCGCCATGGTCCTGGTTGGGTCGCTACAGGTTTTCAACCGGTTTTTCTTCAACGTCTCGCTGAGCTGGAGCGAAGAGCTTCAGAAATACACATTCATCTGGCTGGTGTTCATTGCCATTCCACTGGCTTACAACCGGATGGCGCATCTTCGCGTAGATTCGCTGGTCGGGCTGTTCCCGGCGCCGCTGCAGCGCTTCCTGGAATTGTTCTCGGACGTTTTATGGGTGCTGCTGGGTATCGCCCTGGTGTTGCTGACCTGGCGCATCATGCAGGTGACTCAGTATCAGCAAAGTCCCGGCCTGGGCATAAGCATGTCATGGGTTTACTGCGGCATGCTGGTGGGCGGCGCGTATCTTGTCCTGAGCGTCGTGGCGCGCTGGATGTCCAGGATTAAATCCGGAGAGCCTTCATGACTCTGATCATCATTTTCGCCGGGATGCTGGCGCTGGTTTTTCTCGGCGTGCCTATCCTGCTGGCAATTGCGTCGGTCAGCCTGACGGGCGTCATGGTCATTCCCGGCCTGGTCCCGGCGCTGATGCCGCAGAAAGCGTTCGCCATGCTGGATTCGTTCAGCCTGCTGGCCTTGCCCTACTTCATTCTGGCGGGCGCCATCATGACCCGCGGCGGCCTGAGCGCCGGCCTGATCCAGTTTTCCCAAACCATTGTCGGCCATATCCGCGGCAGCCTCGGGCACACGGCTGTGCTGTCATGCACGGCCATGGCCAATATATCGGGTTCGTCTTCAGCCGAGGCCGCCGCCGTCGGTTCGGTAGTCATTCCGCCGATGAAAGAAAACGGATACCGGCCGGGCTATGCCGCCGCGGTCGTTGCGGCGGCCTCGACCATAGGCCCCATCATTCCGCCCAGCATGACGATGATAATCTACGGTTCGATCACCGGGGTATCCATCGGCGGCCTGTTCGTGGCCGGCGTTTTTCCGGGCCTCATGATCGCTGTCCTGCTCATGGCGCTTATTTACGGCATGTCCTATCTGCCCGCCTACCCCGAGTTGCGGCATACCCTGCCGCGGGCCAGCCTCAGGCAGATCCTCAACGCCACCATAAAGGTATGGCCCGCCTTGCTTGCGCCCGTGGTCATCATGGGCGGGATTCTCGGCGGCGTCTTTACCGCCACGGAGGCCGGCGTCGTCGCCTGCGTCTACAGCCTGGCGGTCAGCATGATCTGGTATCGCATCTTGCGATGGCGCGACTTGCCCGGGGTGCTCGTGGATGCGGCGATAACGACCGCGATGGTGGCGGGAGTACTGGCCATGGCCGGCGTGCTGGGCTGGCTGCTCAGCTACCTGAATTTCAACGACGAAGTATTGGGCGCGCTGAAAGGCATTACCGAAAGCCGCCTGCTCATGCTGCTTCTGCTCACGGCGATCATGCTGTTTCTTACCATGATGCTCGACGGCCTGGCCGTCGTGGTCGTCATGGTGCCGACCATCGTCTATGTCGGCACGGCCTTTCATATTGACCAGCTTCAGCTTGGCATCATCATGGTGATGATCACCCAGATCGGAGGCTTGACCCCGCCCGTCGCGCTCCTCTTGTTCATTACCTCCAGCATTGCAAAGATCCCTTTCTCGGAGGGAGTGCGAGCAGTCTGGCCTTTCCTGGGCGTACTGCTGTTTGCCTTGCTGCTGGTGATTCTGGTGCCATCGATTGCGACATGGCTGCCGTATCAAGTCCTGAAGCCCTGAGGCGGCCAGTTTCGTAGTCCGGACGTGTGCGAGCGTTCAAGACCTCTTTGTCGACGCGCCATCCCGCATGGGATTCATCGGCGTCATCGCATAAAGGTCGCCGCTGCGCGCCGTTCGGCGCCTCAGTTCTTCTCTGGCATTGCGGAAGAATGGTGGCTTGTGATCAGCCACTGCGTCCCGGCCCATTTGTAGGTGTATGTGTAGCGCGCCTTGACTTGAGCGCCGGTAGTGCCGAAAGTGAATGTATAGAGCCCGGAGTCGACCGCCGTGTTGCAGCCGATCTCTATTGTTCTTGAGTCTATCCTGCCTGTCGGCCTGCCTTCCAGGAAGTGGTGGAAATAGTCCTCCTTCTCGGCCGCGGTCAGCCGGGGCTGGTTCGACACCGTGGGAAGAAGGATGGAGCGCTCGGCGTAATTGGCGACGACTTTGTGCGGGTCGCCGGTTTGCAGCGAGCGATTCCACCGGTCAAACAAGGCTGAAATTTCCTGCTCATTGCTTGCCTTGCAGACTTCCGTGCGCGCTGGCGCCGGCCCGGCCCCCGATGGGACCGAGGCGCAGCCCGCGAGAACGAAGGCAAGGGCTGCCGGCAGGATGGAAATGTTCCTCATTGGCGGTCCTTCTTTGACGTTGTCGATTCTAATAATTGATAAAAATGATTCGCTGATTTTTGAGCATTTATTCATTAATGGCAAGGACTGAATTTACCGCAGCACAAAACACTAGTCTGAAAAATAGTCTGAAAAAGCGCAACGCCAGGGAACTGGATTGGTGAAACGACCTGGCGCGCCTGGCATATCGCGGGAGGCTTCCAATCAGCCCAAGCCGGTATTCCAGGGGTTGATGGGCGAAACGCCCAGGCTCTCGAAGTCTTTGGTATTGCGGGCGACGAGGATCAGGTCGTGTTCGAGAGCGGTTGCCGCCAGCATGCTGTGTATTGCAGGCAATGGCCGGCCCGCCCCAGCCACCAAGCGGCTCCATCGATCGGCCACTGCGACATCCACAGCCAGGATGCGTCCTGTAAAAAAGGCGGTGAGCTCAGTCTCCAGCCAATCCACCAGCACCTGGCGTCGATCCACCTGCGAAATGGCTTCGGCCCCTTTGCGGATCTCGCCTAGCGTCCAGACGCTCAAAAAGAGCGTTGAGGCAGGCCTATCTTCGAACCGCTGAAGCACGCCCGGGTCCGGCATTTTGCGCCGCAGCTCCGAGAGTACATTGGTGTCGACGAGATAGCTCAAAGCGCGACCTCGCGAGTGAGACTCTTATCCCGCTCTAGCTCCATGTCGTCGACATCGTACAGCGGCGAACGACGCATGAAATCCACAAGAGAGCCTTCCGCCCGAGAGAGGCGATCGAATTCCGCGCGCGAAATAACCACAGCAACAGACTTGCCGTGCAGAGTAATGTCTTGCGGCTGCTCCTGCGCACGCTTGATGATTTCGGACATCCGCGCCTTTGCTTCCTGTATTTGCCAGCTATGCATGAGCGCCCCTAAATCTGACTATTCAGGTCAGGCTATAGCACCATCTACATTCAATAGCGCTTGGCGGCCCCGGTGACGTTAACGCCAGAAAATCGGCGTGGCCACGCGACAGTGGACAGTCCAAAAATGTCGCAACAACAACAACAACAACAACAACAACAACAACAACAAACCAAATGATATCCGGCGATAGATGAGCCCGGGCAACGATGCCGTGCCGGCGGACTTGTCGAGGCAATCCACTCGGCCAAGAAAAAGAGGCCACCTCGCGGCAGCCCCTTCCGTAACATCTAAATCACATGGGAAAAACTCAAGCTCCCATGGGATCCTGCAACATCAAACGTCGATGTTCGCAGCCTGCAGCGCATGCTCCTCGATGAACGCCCGGCGCGGCTCGACGTTGTCGCCCATCAGCGTGGTGAAGACTTCATCGGCCGCGATGGCGTCTTCGACCTGCACGCGCAGCAAGCGGCGCACCTTGGGGTCCATGGTGGTTTCCCACAGCTGGCTGGGGTTCATTTCGCCCAGGCCCTTGTAGCGCTGCTTGCTGATGCTGCGGTCGGCTTCGCCGCGCAGCCACTGCATGGCTTCGCGGAAATCCGAAATATACTTTTCGCGGCGCTTGTCGCCTTCGCCGCGCGCCACCAATGCGCCGACGCCCATCAGCCCCAGGAAAGTCTTGGCGGCCTTGGACAAGGTGGCGTAATCGGCCCCGCGCACGAAGGTGCGATCGAACACGCTGACGCGCACATTGCCGTGGTGCATGCGATGCACGATAAGGCGCCAGGAATCGCCTTCTTCGTTCTCATCGACGGTAACCTTGACGCCATTGGGAACGGATGGATCATCGATGGCTTGCTGCAGGCGCTGGGCGGAAGCCGCGGCCTGTTCGGCATCGTCCAGGTTGATTTCCACGCCTTCGGCCATGGCCGACAAGGACGGCATGTCGATGTGGCGCGTCAGGCGGTTGATGACGCCATCGGCCATGATGTATTGGCGCGCGAGTTCGGCCAGCGCGTCGCCGGTAATGGGCGTGGCGCCATCCCTGGGGATCAGCACCGCGTCTTTCAAGGCGACCTGCAGCATGAACTGCGCTTCTTCCGCGTCGTCCTTCAGGTAGCGCTCTTCGCGGCCGACCTTGACCTTGTAGAGCGGCGGCTGGGCGATATAGATGTGGCCGCGGTCGACCAGCTCGGGCATCTGCCGGTACAGCAGGGTCAGCAGCAGGGTGCGTATGTGCGCGCCATCGACGTCGGCGTCGGTCATGATGATGATGCGGTGGTAGCGCAGCTTGTCGATGTTGAAATCGGGCCCGATGCTGGTGCCCAGGGCGGTGATCAGCGTGGTGATCTGCTCGCTGGTGATCAGGCGGTCGAAGCGGGCTTTTTCCACGTTGAGCACTTTGCCGCGCAGAGGCAGAATGGCCTGGAACTTGCGGTCGCGCCCTTGCTTGGCCGAGCCGCCCGCGGAGTCGCCCTCCACGATGTAGATTTCGCACAGCGCGGGGTCTTTTTCCTGGCAGTCGGCCAGCTTGCCCGGCAGGCCGGCGCCTTCCAGCACGCTTTTGCGGCGCGTCATCTCGCGGGCCTTGCGGGCCGCATCGCGCGCCCGGGCCGCGTCGATGATCTTGTTGCACAAGGCCTTGGCGTCGGCCGGGTTTTCCAGCAGCCAGCTTTCCAGCGTGCGCGCCACGGCCTCTTCCACGGCGGGGCGCACTTCGCTGGATACCAGCTTGTCCTTGGTCTGGCTGCTGAACTTGGGCTCGGGGACCTTCACCGACAGCACGCATGCCAGGCCTTCGCGCATGTCGTCACCCGTGGTGTCGACCTTGGCCTTCTTGGCCATTTCGTTGTCCGCGATGTACTTGTTCAGCACCCGCGTCATGGCTGCGCGCAGACCCGTCAGATGGGAGCCGCCATCGCGCTGGGGAATGTTGTTGGTGAAGCACAGGACGGTTTCCGTGTAGCTGTCGTTCCATTGCATGGCGACGTCGACGCCCACGGTCGTTTCGCCTATGGTGGACTCGGTGCTTACCGAGAACACATTGGCATGCAGCACGGTCTTGCTGCGGTTGATGTACTCGACAAAACCCCTGACGCCGCCCAGGAACGCGAAATTCTCTTCTTTGCCATTGCGTTCGTCGATCAGGCGTATCTTCACGCCGTTGTTCAGGAAGGACAGCTCGCGCAGGCGCTTGGCGAGAATCTCGTAGTGGTATTCGATGTTCTCGAAGATTTCCGAATCGGCCAGGAACTGCACCCGCGTGCCCCGAAGCTCGGTCGGGCCGGTAAGCTTGAGCGGCTCGACCCGCGCCCCGCGGTGGAATTCCATTTCGAACAGTTCGCCGTTGCGCGCAATGCTCAAGCGCAGCCATTCGGACAGCGCATTGACGCAGGACACGCCCACGCCATGCAGGCCGCCCGAGACCTTGTAGGAATTATGGTCGAATTTGCCGCCCGCATGCAGCTCGGTCATGACGATCTCGGCCGCGCTGCGGTGGAATTCGTCGTCCTTGTGGATGTCGGTGGGAATGCCGCGGCCGTTGTCGCTGACCGAAATGCTGTTGTCGGCGTGGATGGTAACGACGATGTCGTCGCAATGGCCCGCCAGCGCTTCATCGATGGCGTTATCGACGACCTCGAAAACCATGTGATGAAGCCCGGTTCCGTCGGAGGTATCGCCAATATACATGCCGGGGCGCTTGCGAACTGCTTCCAGGCCCTTGAGCATTTTGATCGAGTCGGCGCCGTATCCGGCAACGGCGGCATTCGTGGTTTGATCTGACATAGTTTATAAAAACCTTATATAAGCCTTGCGGCTGTTGAAATGCCCCGGGCCGGCTCGCCCGGAACACTTCCTGCGACGCAAATCCAGGGAATTCAAATACGCATGGGCATGACGACATACTTGAACTGATCGTCGTCGGGTGACGTGATCAGCGCCGATGCATTGACGTCGGGCTGGACCGACCATTGAATGGTTTCGGTTTTGACGTTGGCCAGGACGTCCAGCAGATAGCTGACGTTGAAGCCCACATCCAGCGGTTCGTGGCTGTAGTCGATATCGAGCTCTTCCTGCGCCTCTTCCTGCTCGGCGTTGGTGGAGGAAATCTTCAATTGGTTGTTCGACAGCTGCAGGCGCACGCCTTTCAATTTGTCGGTGGTAAGGATAGCCGCGCGCTGCAGGCTGCCCTGCAGGATCTCGCGGTTGATCGAAAAATGGCGCGTGTAATTGTTGGGGATCACACGGGTGAAGTCGGGGAACTTGCCCTCGACCAGCTTGGACACGAGTTCGACATCGCCGAAGCGGAAGCGGATCTGGCCGGTGGCCACATCGATGGCCACGGGCTCGTCGGTATCGCCCAGCAGGCGCTGCATTTCCAGCACCGTCTTGCGCGGCACGATGACGTCATGCTTGGCGGAGATGCCTTCCACCACGGTGCCGCTATGCGCCAGGCGATGGCCGTCGGTGGCCACGGCGCGCACGAAGCCGGGCTCGAAGACGAACAACAGGCCATTCAGGTAGTAGCGGATGTCCTGCTGCGCCATGGCGAAGTGCACCATGTTGAACAGATGCTTGAGGGTTTTCTGCGGCAGCGAGAAAGAAATGTCCCATTGCTCGGGCTGCGCCAAAGTGGGATATTCGCTGGCGCCCATGGTTTGCAGGGCGAAACGGCTTTTGCCGCTTTGCACCGACAGCTTGGCGCTGGCCAGGCCCAGCTTGACGTCGCCGGTATCGGGCAGAGCGCGCAGGATGTCCAGCAGCTTGCGCGCTGCAACCGTAGTCGACTCGTTTTCGTCACCGATACCGAACTCGGCATGCGTGGTGATTTGAACCTCGAGGTCAGTGGCAATGAATGCGACGCTCTTGCCTTCTTTGCGTAGAAGAATGTTTGCCAGGATAGGCAGTGTGTTCCTTCGTTCGACAATTCCGGCTACCGTCGATAACGGTTTGAGCAATGCATCACGAGTCGCTTGTACGAGTTGCATGGTTATCCTTTTAAGGTTTGTTCTAGTACGTGAAGAGCATGGTTGAGCTCGGTCTGCTTAGACCTCGCGTCGGCGATTTTTCGCACCGCGTGAAGCACGGTAGTGTGGTCGCGCCCGCCGAATAAATCGCCAATCTCGGGCAGACTCTTTTGGGTAAGCTCTTTGGCAAGATACATGGCCACCTGCCGCGGCATGGCGATATTGGCGGGACGGCGCTTGGAATACATATCGGCCACTTTGATCTTGTAGAAGTCGGCCACCGTCTTTTGTATGTTCTCGACCGTTATCTGGCCGTTCGAGACCGACAGCAGATCCTTGAGGGCGTCTTTGCAGACATCGACCGTAAGGACTTCGCGGCCATGGAAGCGCGCGTAGGCGGACACTTTGCGCAGCGCGCCTTCCAGTTCGCGCACATTGCTGCGCAAATGCTTGGCGATGAAGAAAGCGACTTCTTCGGGCATGGTCACGCCTTCGGTTTCGGCCTTGCGCAACAGAATGGCCACGCGCATTTCGAGCTCGGGCGGCTCGATGGCGACGGTCAGGCCGGAATCGAAACGGGATATGAGCCGGCTGTCGATATTGGCCAATTCCTTGGGATAGGTATCGGACGTGATGATGATTTGCTTGCGCTGCGCGACCATGGCCTCGAAGGCGTAGAAGAATTCTTCCTGGGTGCGGTTCTTGCCCGCGAAAAATTGTATGTCGTCTATCAGCAACAGATCGAGCGAATGGTAGTAGCGCTTGAATTCGTCGAAGGCCTTGCGCTGATACGCCTTGACCACATCGGACACGTATTGGTCGGCGTGCACATAGCGCACGCGCGTGCCCTTGCCGTTGGCCAGCAGGGCATTGCCTATGGCGTGGATCAGGTGGGTCTTGCCCAGGCCCACGCCGCCGTACAAAAACAGCGGGTTGTAGGATACCCCGGGATTCTCGGCCACTTGCAGGGCCGCGGCGCGCGCCAGCTGGTTGGCCTTGCCGGTGACGAAGTTGTCGAAGGTGAGATCGGTGTTCAGGCGCGAACGGTCGTGCGCGAGTTCGGCCGCCGCGGCGTTGGCGGTGGAACTGGCCGGCGCGGGCGCAGCCGGCGCCGCCGCGGCAGGCGGGGAGGAGGACGCGTCGGGCCCCGCGCCCAGGCGCGCCGCCGGGCCGCTGCGCGCAGCAGGTGTCGAGGCCACAGAACCCGCCAACTCGAAAGCAACTTGCACCGGGCGTTCGTACCATTCAGTCGCGAGCGTTTCGATCTGGTGCGAAAAATTCTTGCGCACCCAATCCAGCTTGAAACGATTAGGCGCGGAAACCCGCAGCACCGCCTGCGCCTCGTCGAACGCAAGGGGAACCAATGGGCGTATCCAGGCACTTATTTGCTGCGGAGGTAGGTCCTGCTCCAAACGCTGGATGCAAGTCTGCCAGAAATCTTTCATGTCCACCACTTCAGTAAACCTCGATTCTACCCTGTTGATGGGATAGTTATCCACAAGCCAGGTCAAGAACTATCCCTAGTATTTATGCTAACCGTTTGACTAAACTATAAAAATTTGATGAAATGGTGGGCTTTACAAGAATTTCTAACGCCGGGGCCGATACTACAGAGGATTTCTGTACGGGTTTCTGGTAGCTCTTTTATTTTGGATCTCCAATGAAACGCACTTTCCAACCTTCCGTCACCCGTCGCAAGCGTACCCACGGTTTTCGCGTCCGCATGAAAACGCGTGGCGGCCGTGCCGTTATCAATGCGCGCCGTGCCAAAGGCCGCAAGCGCCTGGCCGTATAAGCCCAAAAGCTTTTGCGCCCAGCCGATAGCTACGGCTGGCGCAAGCTTTATGCGCGCCACATTTCCTGCTGCGGCCCGCCTGCACCGCCCCTCGGAATATATGTCTGCCCTCAAGGGCAAACGTCTTGCCAGAGGGGCGTTGTTCGTTGTGACCACGCCGCGCGACGCCCCCGCGGGCCCGGACCCGGCCCGCGCCAGGCTCGGCCTTGTCATCGCCAAGCGCTACGCCGCGAAGTCCGTCACCCGCAATGCCATCAAGCGCGTCATACGCGAGGCCTTCCGGCAGAAGAGGCATGAGCTTCCTGCGCGCGACCTGGTTTTCCGCCTGCATTCGAAAGTCGGGCCGTTTACGCTCACCGAGCTTAAAATACTGGTGCGCAGCGAAATCGACGCCCTGCTCAACCGTGCCATGCAATGATCAAGCCACTGCTCATCGCACCCATCCGGTTCTACCGGTATTTTCTCAGCCCCTGGGTAGGCAGGAGCTGTCGCTTTACGCCCACATGTTCCACCTACACAATAGAAGCCATTGAAACACACGGCCCGATCAAAGGGCTCTGGCTGGGAACGCGGCGCATTGCGCGCTGCCATCCATGGTGCCCGGGCGGTTATGATCCGGTGCCAGAACCGAAACACAGGTCCCGGTAGCGGGGGCGCACTGCCCAAAGCACCGGCCCGCTGCAGTTTTTTCGAATAATTTTCTGCTCATCTCAGATTCAGCTGAGCTACGTTAAACTGTTGGGCTTTTGCTCAGCTTTAACTTGAAACAGGCGCTATGGATATCCGACGCACCATCCTCTGGATGATTTTCTCTTTCTCGCTCTTGCTGCTGTGGAACAACTGGCAAGTCCATAACGGCAAAGCATCGCTGTTTGGCTTCAGTTCCACCGCAAGCAAGACCGCAGCCCCGGCGCAGACGCCGTCCGCCGCCCCTGCCGACACGAGCGTCCCGGTTGCCGCCCCCGGCACGCCTGGCGCCCCTGTCGCCGACGCGGCCGGCGGCACCGTGCCCGGCGGCGCCGACAAGCAGGCAAGCGCTTCTGAAAAAGTCCAGATCAAGACAGATGTCTTCGACCTGACTTTCGATACGGCGGGCGCCCAGCTGGTCAAGGCCGAGCTGCTCAAGTATACGGCGCCCGGCGGCACCGGCCAGCCCATGGTATTGCTGGATAATTCGGCCTCGTCGGTATACCTGGCCCAGTCCGGCGTGATAGGCGCGCCGGCCGGCCAGAGCTATCCCACGCACCTGACCCCCTTCAAGCTGGTCTCTTCGCAGAACAGCCTCACGGGCGATACGCTCAAGGTGGTTTTCGAGTCCGAGGCGGATGGCGTCAAGGTCGTCAAGACCTACACCCTGCACAAGGGCCGTTACGATATCCAGGTCGAGCACGACATCTACAATCTGGGTGCGGCGCCCATCAATCCCGCCTTGTATCTGCAATTGGTGCGCGACGGCAAGGACCCGTCCGACACCTCGTCGTTCTACAGCACCTTCACCGGCACGGCGCTGTATTCCGCCCAGGACAAATTCCAGAAGATAAAATTCTCGGACATCGACAAGGGCAAGGGCAGCTACACCAAGGAAGCCGACAACGGCTGGATAGGCATAGTCCAGCACTACTTCGCTTCGGCGTGGGTGCCCGCCGAAGGGGTGGTGCGCCACAACGAAGCCCTGCGCCTGTCCGACAACCTGTACGCCATCCGCAGCATCGAATCGGTCGGCGCCATCCAGCCCGGCGATCACAAGGCTGTGGAATCCAACCTCTGGGTCGGGCCGCAGGACCAGAAAGCCATGAGCGCGCTGGCCCCCGGCCTGGAACTCGTGGTCGACTACGGCTGGCTGACCATCATCGCCAAGCCGCTGTTCAAGATCATGACCTGGCTGCACGCCATGCTGGGCAACTGGGGCTGGACGATAGTCGCGCTGACGCTGCTGATCAAGCTGGTGTTCTACCCCCTGTCGGCCGCCAGCTACCGCTCGATGGCCAAGATGAAACAGGTCACGCCGCGCATGCAGGCCCTGCGCGAGAAATTCGGCGACGACAAGGCCAAGCTGAACGCGGCCATGATGGAAATGTACCGCAACGAGAAGATCAATCCGCTCGGCGGCTGCCTGCCCATGGTGGTGCAGATTCCGGTGTTCATTTCCCTTTACTGGGTATTGCTGGGCAGCGTTGAAATGCGTGGCGCCCCATGGATACTCTGGATCCACGACCTGGCCGCCCGCGACCCGTGGTTCATCCTGCCCGCGTTCATGATGGCGACCATGTTCCTGCAGATCAAGCTCAACCCCACGCCTCCCGATCCCACCCAGGCCAAGATCATGATGATCATGCCTCTGGTTTTCGGCGGCATGATGTTCTTCTTCCCTGCCGGCCTGGTGCTTTACTGGTGCGTGAACAACTCGGTGTCCATCGCCCAGCAGCGCTACATCATGCACAAGCTGGACAAGGAAAAAGCCGCCGCCACGCGCTGATAGCGCATCGCCGGCCGACGACAAGGGCGCCTTTCGCGGGCGCCCTTGCCATATCCGCCGGCGCCATGGCCGCCGCAGCCGGACGGCATTGGGTAATTCCCGATGGAAAAAGCTTTAGGCTTAATGTAAGTTGGCGATGCTGATGAATCACATCACCCAGAACGAACACTAGCATTGTCGGATTGCGGCCCTGCCGGGACCGCCGACGCGAACAGGAGACTTTATGACCGCCCATACCCCGCCCGCCCGGCATCGCCGGTTCCTGCGCCACAGCCTGGCCGCCGCGGCGCTTCTCGGCGCCCTGGGCGCGAGCGCCAGCTTTGCGCAGCAGCCCCTGAAAATCGGCTTCATCGGCACGCTGTCGGGTCCCGGCGGGGCGCTCGGACAAGACCAATACGACGCCTTCATGCTGGCGCTCGAGCAAAAGGGCGGGAAACTGGGCGGCGTTGCCGTGCAAGTCATACGCGAGGACGACCAGCTCAAGCCCGATGTGGGAGTACAGGCCGCCACCAAGCTGCTCAAAAGCGAGAACGTGGCCATCATCACCGGCGTGACCTTTTCCAACGTCATGATGGCCATCCACAAGCCGATCACCGACGCCGGCGTGTTCTTCATCGGCTCCAACGCCGGCCCCGCCCCCATCGCCGGCAAGTCCTGCTCGCCGTTCTTTTTCTCCACCTCCTGGGACAACGATCAGCTGCATGAAGCTGGGGGCCAGCTGGCATCCGACCTGGGCTATAAAAACATGTATGTGATGGCGGCCAATTATCAGGCGGGCCGCGATGCCGTGTCGGGCTTCAAGCGCGACTACAAGGGCAAGGTCATCGACGAGGCCTACACCCAGGTCAACCAGCCCGACTATTCCGCCGAGATCGCCCTGCTGCAGGCGGCGGCGCCGGACGCGGTCTATGTGTTCTACCCGGGCGGCATGGGCATCAATTTCGTCAAGCAATACCGCCAGGCGGGCCTGCTGGGCAAGATTCCCCTGATCTCGGCGGCCTCCATCGACGGCAGCACCCTGCCCGCGCTCAAGTCGCTGGCCGTGGGCGTCATTACCAGCGCCCCTTACGCGCCGGACCTGGACAACCCGCAGAACAAGCAGTTTGTGACGGCCTTTGTAAAAGCCTACAAGCGCGTGCCGTCGATGTATGCGGCGCAGTCCTATGACGCGGCCAATTTGCTGGATTCGGCGATCGCCAAGGTCAAGGGCGACATCAGCGACAAAGAGGCCTTCCGCGGCGCGCTCAAGGCGGCCGATTTCGCCTCGGTGCGGGGGCCTTTCAAGTTCGCCTCCAATCAATTCCCGGATGCCGGCTTCTACCGGGTCGATGTCGTGGCCGGCGCCGACGGGGCCGAGCTCAAGGCCGTCAGTCCCATAGACATCAAGACCCGCGCCAACTTCGCCGCCCAGTGCCCGATGAAGTAAACTCCACCGCGGCCGGCTGCCAGGCCGGCCGCGAAGCATGACCCGGAGCCGCTATTGAGCCCAGCATTATTTGTCATCCAGTTCCTGAACGGCCTGCAGCTGGGCGTTCTGCTGTTCCTGATGGCCGCCGGCCTGACGCTGGTTTTCGGCATCATGAACTTCGTCAATCTGGCGCATGGCTCGATGTACATGATGGGCGCTTTCTTCGCCGCCTCGATTTACGGCTACACGGATTCCTTCCTGTTGACCGCGGTGCTGCTGGTGCCCGCCATGCTGGCGCTGGGCCTCGCCCTTGAATGGATAGCACTGCGCAAGCTCTACCAGCGCGATCACCTGGATCAGGTGCTGGCCACCTTCGGCCTGATACTGTTTTTCAATGAGCTGGCAAGAATGATATGGGGGCCCTCGCCTTTCTACATGGAAGTCCCCGAATTCCTTGGCGGCACCATAGATCTTCTGGGCATACGCTATCCGGCCTATCGCTTCGTCATCATTTCGGCCGGGCTGCTGGTGGCGGCGGCTTGCTATCTGCTCATCCATCGCACCCGCGTAGGCATGCTGATACGGGCCGGGGCCACCAACCGGACCATGGTCGGCGCGCTGGGCGTGAACATCGTGCTGCTCAATTCCCTGCTGTTTGCCTTGGGCGCCGTGCTGGCGGGGGTGGCCGGCCTGCTGGCCGGGCCCATCATGTCGGTTCAGGCGGGCATGGGCGAGCCCATCCTCATCCTGACCATGGTGGTCATTGTCATAGGCGGCATAGGCTCGATACGCGGCGCCTTTTACGCCGCGCTTATCGTCGGCGTGGTCGATACCCTGGGCCGCACATTGCTGCCCTCCCTGTTGCGCAGCGTGCTGGAACGCAGCAGCGCCGACATTGCCGGCCCCGCGCTGGCGTCCATGATGATTTACCTGTTGATGGCGCTGGTGCTCGCCATCAAGCCCAAGGGACTCTTTCCCGTGCACAATACCTGAGCGATACCGATGAGCTTGACCTGCCTGATGCGAGCAAGATGGTCCAGCAGCGCCGTGCTGAGCACCGCATTGCTGATACTGCTGGCCCTGGTGCCGCTATACGCGCGCGGCGTTGCCGAACCCTTTGTCGTCACCCTGGCCACCCGCATACTGATTTTCGCCATCGCCGCGACTTCGCTGAACCTGATACTGGGCTACGGCGGGCTGGTCAGTTTCGGCCATGCCCTGTTCCTGGGGCTGGGCGTCTATGCCGCAGGCATACTGGGGTTTCACGGCATAGACAATGGCTGGCTGCAGCTGCTGGCCACCCTGGCCGTATGCGGCATCGTCGGCCTGGTCACCGGCAGCATCGCCCTGCGCACCAGCGGCATTTCCTTCATCATGATCACGCTGGCTTTCGCCCAGATGTTTTATTTCCTGTTTGTCAGCCTCAGCCAGTACGGCGGCGACGATGGCCTGAGGCTCGCCGGTGGCAGCAACTTCAGCGGGATCGACCTTGGCGCATCGCTGACGCTGTATTTCGCCTCGTTCATCGTGCTTTGCCTGAGCCTGTATGCCTGCCATCGCCTGGTCCATTCCCGTTTCGGCGTGGCCGTGCGGGCCAGCAAGATCAACGACCAGCGCATGAAGGCCCTGGGATTTCCCAGCTTCCGGTACCGGCTGGCGCTGTATGTGATTTCGGCGGCACTGTGCGGCGTTGCCGGGCTGCTGTACGCCAACCTTACCCAGTTCGCGTCGCCCTCGTACATGTCGTGGACCACCTCCGGCGAATTGATCGTCATGGTGATGCTGGGCGGAATGGGCACCCTGTTCGGCCCGCTGTTTGGGGCCCTGGCCATGATACTCGCCGAAGAATGGCTCAAGTCGCTGACCGAGCACTGGATGGTGATCTTCGGCCCGCTGATCGTCCTGGTGGCGGCCACCAGCCGGCTGGGGCTGATGGGCCTGCTGGCCATCCTGGACCGGCGCCGCGGCGCGAAGCCGGCAGCCATGGCGGCCGGCCAGGAGGCATCATGAGCCTGCTATCCGTGCGCAAGCTGGTCAAGCGCTATGGCGGCCTGACCGCTACCGACCACTTCGATTTCGATGTACAGGCTGGAGAAACGCATGCCATCATCGGCCCCAATGGCGCCGGAAAGAGTACGCTCATAGGCCAATTGGCCGGCGAGATCCGGCCCGATTCCGGACAGATCTTCTTCAGTGGCCAGGACATCACCAAGGAACGCGTCGAAAAGCGCGCGCTGCGCGGCGTGGCGCGCTCATATCAGATCACCTCCATATTCCCGCCCTTTACCGCTCTGCAGAACGTCATGCTCACGGTGCAGGCGCACCAGGGCCACAGCTTCCGCTTCTGGTCTCCGGCCGGAAAGCAGCAATCGCTCATCGCGCCGGCGCAAGAAGCGCTCGAGCGGGTCGGACTGGGCCGGCACCTGCATGTTCCGGTCTCCGACATGGCCCACGGCCAGCAACGCCAGCTGGAGCTCGCCATGGTGCTGGCCGGCCAGCCCCGCCTGCTGCTGCTGGACGAACCCATGGCCGGGATGAGCCAGGCCGAATCCCTGCAGATGACCGAACTGCTGCTGAGCCTCAAGGGCCAGTACGGCATCGTCCTGGTCGAGCACGATATGGACGCCGTTTTCAAACTGGCCGATCGCATCACCGTCCTGGTATATGGGCGCGGCATCGCTTGCGGCAGCGCCGGCGACATCCGCCGCAACCCCGAAGTCAGGACCGCGTATCTGGGAGACGATGCCTGATGCCGGCGCCCTTGCTTGAAGTCAATGATATCGACGCCTGCTATGGCAGCAGCCAGGCCCTGTTCGGCATGGATTTCCGGGTGCATGCCGGGCAATTCGTGACCCTTCTGGGACGCAACGGCATGGGCAAATCCACCAGCATCAAATCCATCGTCGGCCTGATGGCGCCCACGCGCGGCTCCATCCGTTTTGCCGGGCGCGACATCGGAGGCCAGCCTTCCTACAAGATAGCCCGCGCCGGCATCGGCCTGGTGCCTGAAGGACGCCAGATCTTCGCGAATCTGAGCGTTCATGAAAACCTGGTCGCCACGGCCCACAACCGGCAGCATTCGGCAAGGCCTTGGAATCTGGAAAGAATCTACGCGCTGTTCCCGCGCCTGGCCGAAAGGTCGGGCAACCTGGGCTCCAACCTTTCCGGCGGCGAACAGCAAATGCTGGCCATAGGCCGCGCGCTGATGACCAACCCGCGGCTATTGATACTGGACGAGGCCACCGAAGGGCTGGCGCCCATCATCCGCGGCGAGATCTGGCGCTGCCTGGCCGAACTCAAGAACACCGGCCTGGCGATACTCTGCATAGACAAGAACCTGAACTCCCTGCTGCCTTTGGCCGACCATCACTACATTGTCGAGAAAGGCCGGGTGGTATGGGCCGGCACTTCCGCCGAGCTGGGGGAACAGCGCGCGCAACTGCAACCCTATATGGGAATTTGACCACGAGCCTAAGCGCAAGCCTCGCCCTTCAGGGCGAGGTTAAGCGAGGCAAGACCAATGCGGCGCCGAAGGCGCCCCCGCGCGCCCCGGCCCTGATGTATAGTCTCTGACTATCGTTGTGTTGATATCAATCAATTTCACTTTCCGGCCTTGGCTCTATAAACTCCCTTCAATGCCTGCTTTCTCAAGCGAACAGTCTCCGCGTTCGCCGACGAAGCAGCCGTATTCGCCAATGTTGTCCTTAGTACCCATCACCGAAGGCTTGCCATGAAAAAACTTACCACCGCCGCCGGCGCACCCGTCGTCGACAATCAGAACATTCAAACCGCCGGTCCGCGCGGCCCGGCCCTGCTGCAGGATGTCTGGCTGCTGGAAAAGCTCGCCCATTTCGACCGTGAAGTCATCCCCGAGCGTCGCATGCACGCCAAGGGCGCCGGCGCCTACGGCACCTTTACCGTCACGCACGACATCACCCAATACACCCGCGCCAGGATTTTTTCCGAGATAGGCAAGCAGACCGAAGTCTTCATGCGCTTTTCCACCGTGGCGGGCGAACGCGGCGCAGCCGATGCCGAGCGCGATATCCGCGGCGTCGCCATGAAGTTCTACACCGAGGAAGGCAACTGGGACCTGGTCGGCAACAACACGCCCGTCTTCTTTTTCCGCGACCCGCTCAAATTCCCCGACCTGAACCATGCCGTCAAGCGCGACCCGCGCACCGGCATGCGCAGCGCGCAGAACAACTGGGAATTCTGGACCGGCCTGCCGGAGGCCCTGCATCAGGTCACCATCGTCATGAGCGACCGCGGCATCCCCGCCGGCTTCCGCAATATGCATTTGTTCGGCAGCCACACTTTCAGCTTCATCAATGCGGACAACGAACGCTACTGGGTCAAGTTCACCTTCAAGACCCAGCAGGGCATCAAGAACCTTACCGACGCCCAGGCCCAGGAAGTCGTGGGGCGGGATCGCGAGAGTTCGCAGCGCGACCTGTTCGACGCCATCGAAAACAGCGACTATCCGCGCTGGACCATGTACGTCCAGATCATGCCGGAGAAAGACGCCGGCGCGTATCACCTGAATCCCTTCGACCTGACCAAAGTCTGGCCGCATGGCGACTACCCGCTCATCGAGGTCGGCCAGCTGGAATTGAACCGCAATCCGGAAAATTTCTTTGCCGAAGTCGAGCAGGCGGCATTCGCGCCCGCCAACGTGGTGCCCGGCATCAGCTTTTCACCCGACAAAATGCTGCAGGCCCGCCTGTTTTCCTATGGCGACGCGCAGCGCTACCGCCTGGGCGTCAATCACCACCAGATTCCGGTCAACGCGCCCAAGTGTCCTTTCCATAGCTACCATCGGGACGGCGCCATGCGCGTCGACGGCAATCATGGCCGCATCACCGCCAACGAACCCAATACCCAGGGCGAATGGCAGGAACAGCCCGATTACCGCGAACCGCCCCTGTCCATCGAAGGCGCCGCCGACCACTGGAATCACCGCGAAGACAGCGACTATTTCTCGCAGCCCGGCGCGCTGTTCCGCCTGATGAGCGAACAGCAAAAGCAGGCCCTGTTCGAGAATACGGCGCGGGCGATTTCCGGCGCATCCAGAGACGTGCAGGAACGCCATATCCAGCACTGCGGCCAGGCCGACCCCGCCTACGGCGCCGGCGTGGCCGCGGCCATCCGGGCGCTGGCCTGACAGGCAGCAGGCGCTGCTGCAGGCCTGCCTCGGCCCGCCTGCAGCAGCGCCGGATTACGCGGCTACGCCGCTAATCCGGCCTATGGCCTATAGATAGCACTTGCCGTCCAGGTAGGCCTTGCGCCAGCGCGTAATCACGGTGCGCTCGAACAGGCCGCCCACCGCGAACGGATCGCCATTCACGAAATCCTCGGCCTCGGCGCGCGTTTCCAGATCGACGATGTAGACGCTGCCCGTGCCGCCGGTCCCATCATCTTCAAGCTTGGCCCCGCAAGCCAGCAGCAGGTCCTTGTTTCCTTCCAGGTAGTCCAGGTGCTTGTCGCGCAAGGCCTGGCGCAGGGCCTGGGTGTGCGGCTTGTCAAAGGTTTCGATCAGGTATGGCATGATGGTTCCTCGCAGATTTTTATGTTTAAACTGTGTCCGGATTCCAATAGTAGTACGCTTTTTCCCAACTTAGCCATATGCCGCCATGACCCTGCGCTCCCACGAACCCATTATCGCCATCGCCACCGCCCCCGGGCGCGGCGGCATAGGCGTCGTACGCATTTCGGGCGGCAACCTGGAACCCTTGCTGGCCAGGCTGTTCAAGGCGCCGCTCACGCCGCGCCACGCCCACTACCTGCCGTTCAATGACGAGGACGGCAAAGCCATGGATGCCGGCATCGCCCTGTTCTTCAAAGGCCCGCAATCCTACACCGGCGAAGACGTCCTGGAACTGCAGGGCCACGGCGGCCCGGCCGTGCTGCGGCGGGTGCTGGAGCGCTGCATCGAGGCCGGCAAGGAATTGGGCCTGCGCCACGCCGAGCCGGGCGAATTCACCCAGCGCGCCTTCCTCAACGAGCGCCTGGACCTGGCCCAGGCCGAGGCCGTCGCCGACCTGATCGATGCCTCATCGGAAGCCGCCGCGCGCAGCGCCATGGCCTCTTTGAGCGGCGCCTTTTCCGCCCGCGTCAACGCCCTCAGCGAGCGCATCGTGCGCCTGCGCATGCTGGTCGAGGCCACGCTGGACTTTCCCGAGGAAGAAATCGACTTCCTGGAGAAATACCAGGCCCGCAGCGCTCTGGAAGAGATCCAGGGCGACCTGGCGGCCCTGACGGCCCAGGCCCGGCAAGGCATGATCCTGCGCGAAGGCCTGCACGTGGTGCTGGCCGGCCAGCCCAATGTCGGCAAGTCCAGCCTGCTCAATGCCCTGGCCGGCGACGACATCGCCATCGTGACGCCCGTGGCCGGCACCACGCGCGACAAAGTCATCCAGCAAATCCACATACAAGGCGTGCCGCTGCACATTGTCGACACCGCGGGCCTGCGCGACACCGACGACACCGTCGAGAGCATAGGCATAGCCCGGACATGGGCCGAGATCGAAAAGGCCAGCGTCATCATTCACCTGCAGGACGCGCGCGCGCAGACCGATGAGCTCGACACCGCCATTACCCGCCGCCTCCCGGCGCGCACGCCGGTGCTCGAGGTCTTCAACAAGATAGACTTGCTGGATGCTGCGCAGCAGGCGAAATTCCTGGCGGGCACGCCTCGGGAACCGGCCGCCGCAACTGGCGCGGCAAGCGGCGCGACTAGCGGGAAAGTAGATGCCCACGCCCAAACCGGACTCGCCCTTGGAATCTCCGCCAAGACCGGCGCCGGCCTGGACATCCTGCGCCAGAAGCTGCTCGACATCGCCGGCTGGAGCCCCAGCGCCGAATCCCCCTGGCTGGCCCGCGAACGCCATCTGCATGCCTTGAACAGCGCCGGCGAGCACCTCGCCCTGGCCGCCGAACACGCCAGCCAGAACGACCGCGTGCTCGACCTGTTCGCCGAAGAACTGCGCCTGGCCCATGAAGATCTATGCGCCATCACCGGCCAGTTCACCGGCGATGATTTGCTTGGGGAGATATTTTCCAGTTTTTGTATTGGGAAGTGAGGCAAGGTCTGTGGACGCCCATGGGCGTCTCTTGATTTTGCTCGATATCTTGTAATTGCGGGAATTTTTGTCTGCTGACGGATGCGGTGATACAGTCGAAGTCATCACTATCCGGGCCCATATTTGGGTCGAAGTTACCCGGAGTCCATGGCGCGATGACTTTCATGGATCCAAAGGAGGGCCCCCTTTTCTTTTCTGGGTTGGGCCGTTGTCCCCCGAGTGCCATTCCTTTACCTCTCCTTTTCTGATGTCTATCGACCGATAGACCGCCCGCTATCAGAAGGCCAGTGACGGCAATGTGAATAGAATAGAGGTAATGACTTGAGGTAATAGCGCCGAGCGTTACGCTTATTGGGCAACAGGGGCGAAGCCATTTGGCCCCTTCGTATGCATTTTTGATCGACGATGATTATCACACACTGATACAATAAACGGATTAACGTGTCATTGGATCGCGATTATGAAGCGCTGTATTGTTGGTATCCGGCAGCCGGCATGCTCGCTACCTCGCGGGAGCGCCGTTCCCAGCATTTGGTTTCCGTCTCTTGCATCGCTGGCAGCTGTATTGTCGGACGATAACCGCCGTCTGCTGCGCCTGATCCACGACAAACAACCCAAGTCTTTGACGGAACTGGCCGAACTCAGCGGCCGCAAGGTGCCGAACCTATCACGCACTCTGCGTCTGATGGCGGACTATGGGCTGGTCTCGCTGCAACGTAATGCCCGGGATGTTCAGCCAACCGCGTTGGCGACTGAATTCCTGGTCGTATTGGACTGATGATCATGAGCACAAGAGGGAACAAGATGGCTCGGATGTGGATGGTGCGCGGCGAAGGTGGCAGCCTGTACGACCCTTTTTTGGAGCGCGGCGTGGCTGCCGTGGGCTGGAACCAGTTGGCCGCCCACGCCAAGCCTGGTATCGGGCGCAAGCAGTTGATTGCCCAGTACCAGTCTGCCGAACCACAGGCGAAACAAGGGACAGTGATCTCAGGTGCTTCTCAGGTCTGGCGCTTCGTCAACGACATCCAGGATGGCGATTGGATCGTCACCTATTCGCCGGCCAATCGTGTCTATTCAATCGGCAAAGTGTCAGGGCCGGCCGAGCACCACCCTGAGTGGGCCGAGCAAGGAATGCCACTGGCACGCAAAGTGCAATGGCAAGCGCAGGAACTGCCACGCGACAGCCTGGGCACCAGCACAAAAAATAGTCTGGGCGCGACCCTGACCCTGTTCGAGGTGCCGTCCAGCGCGGCAGCAGAAGTGCTGGCGGCATTGAAGGGCAAGCCTGCGCCGGCAGTGGAAGATGAAGCCGAGGAAGTGATCGCCGACCCGCTAGCCGACATCGAATCGCAGGCGCTGGAGCGCATCAAAGATCGGGTTAATGAACTCGACTGGGACGACATGCAGCAACTGGTCGCCGGCATCCTGCGCGCCATGGGCTACAAGACCCAGGTCTCCCCAGCCGGCTCCGACCGGGGCAAGGACATCGTCGCCTCGCCCGACGGTTTCGGCTTCGAGCACCCGCGCATCGTCGTGGAGGTCAAGCACCGCAAGGGGCAGATGGGCAGCCAGGAGATTCGCAGCTTCCTCGGCGGCCGCCACAAGGACGATCGCGGGCTGTACGTCAGTACCGGCGGCTTTAGCAAGGACGCGCAATACGAAGCTGATCGCGCCTCTATCCCGTTGGCGATGTGGACGTTGGACCATGTGGTCCGTGCGTTGATCGAGCACTATGACGCCACCGATGCCGAGACCAAGCGTATCGTGCCGCTGAAGCGGCTGTACTGGCCCGCTTGAGCTTGCCGAGAAGACACTTCGCTAATGCCAGAACGCTACCAGCGTTGGCGAACTTATGCATTTGGAACAAGAAAAGGTTTTGATGAATATCCATACACACGAAGCGCTGAAAAGCGCCATCTGGGAAATCGCAAATCGGCTGCGTGGCCCATATCGTCCGCCGCAATACCGTCTGGTCATGTTGCCGATCGTGGTTCTGCGCCGCTTGGATTGCGTTCTGGAGCCCACTAAGGACACTGTACTTAAGAAATACGATAAGCTGACGGCGCAAAACATGCCGGAAAGTGCGATGGAAAGGCTGCTTGGACGCGCGGCGGACCCGAAGCGCAAGTATCCTCTTTACAACACCAGCCCCTTCTCCTTTGAGCGTCTGCTTGGCGATCCCGAGAACATTGCGCCGAACCTCGTGTCTTATATCAACGGCTTTTCCCCGACGGCACGGACGATCTTCGAGAGGTTCAAATTCACCGACCAGATCGAAAAGCTCGACGCCAGTAACCGGCTGTTCACCATCGTCAAGGCGATGGCCGATGTGGATCTACATCCGGACCGTATCGACAACCTGCAAATGGGCTACCTGTTCGAGCATCTGGTGATGCGCTTCAACGAACAGGCGAACGAAGAAGCTGGCGATCACTTCACTCCGCGTGAAGTCATTCGCCTGATGGCGAACCTCGTCTATACAGGCGAAAAAGACGTTTACACACCGGGCATTTTCCGCACCATCTACGACCCCGCCTGCGGTACCGGCGGCATGCTGTCGGAATCGGAAAAGTTCATCCTCGACCAAAACAGCCAAGCCAATCTTGCCCTGTTCGGTCAGGAATACAACGACGAATCCTGGGCCATCTGCTGCTCGGACATGCTGATCAAGGACGAGGACACCAGCAGCATCGTGCTGGGTGACACTCTGGGAGACGGCAAGACCCGCGATGGTTTCGAGGGCGAAAAATTCCACTACATGCTAGCCAATCCACCCTTCGGCGTGGAATGGAAAGACCAGAAGACCATCGTCGAGAAGGAGCACAAGGAATTGGGCTTTGTCGGTCGTTTCGGTGCAGGGCTACCAGCCATCAACGACGGTTCGCTGCTGTTCCTGCAGCACATGATTTCGAAGATGCATCCCTACAAGGCAGGGGATGAAAACGCCGTCGGCTCCAAGATCGCCATCGTCTTCAACGGCTCACCGCTGTTCTCTGGCGATGCTGGATCGGGGCCGTCCAACATCCGCCGCTGGATCATCGAGAACGATTGGCTTGATGCCATCGTCGCGCTGCCCGACCAGCTTTTCTACAACACCGGCATCTACACCTACGTTTGGTTGGTCACCAATCGCAAGGCGCCCGAGCGGCGCGGCAAGGTGCAGTTGATCGACGGCACGCGCTTTTGCCAGCGCATGAAGAAAAGCCTCAACAACAAGCGCCACGAGATCACCGAAACGCAGATACGCGAGCTGACCCGCCTCTATGGCAACTTCAAGGATGGCGAGACGGCAGAAGTCGTCATTGACCATAAGACCGGCGAGAAAGAAACCCGCGTTGTCTCCTGCATCTTCGAGAACCGAGAGTTCGGCTTCCTCAAGGTGACGGTGGAACGCCCCTTGCGCATGAACTTCGAAGCCACGGCCGAGCGTATCGCCAGGCTGGACGAGCAATCCGCCTTCGCCAACCTGGCCACCTCCAAGAAGCGCAAGGACGGCCAGGCCGCCGCACGCGAGATCGAAGAAGGTCGCGAACAGCAAGATGCCATCCGCAACCTGCTGGCTACGCTGGAAGCCAAGGGCCGCTACATGGATCGCAAGGTATTCGAAGCCGATCGGGACCGGGCAGCGAAAAATGCCGGTCTAAAACTGGCCGCCCCCATCAAGAAGGTGATCTTCACCGCACTGGGCGAGCGCGACCCGGATGCCAAGATTTGCCGCGACGGCAAGGACAGGCCGGAGCCGGACAGCGAATTGCGCGACACCGAGAACATTCCGCTGCCCGCAGGGACCGTACTCCCGCTGCCCATGGACTTTGGCCCGGACAAACCCAATGACCGGCTGATCAAGGCTTTCCGCGACGTGATCGACGCCTACATGGCGAACGAGGTGCTGCCCCATGTGGCTGATGCCTGGGTCGATTACGACAAAACCAAGGTCGGCTACGAAATCCCCATCAACCGGCATTTTTATGTCTACAAGCCGCCGCGCCCCTTGCCGGAGATCGAGGCCGACATCCGGCAACTGGAAGGCGAAATCGCCGATTTGCTGAAAGGGTTGCTGGCATGAGCAAGGAAATCATCCCCGCCACGCAAGGCGAACTGCTGATCTACCCGGCCCGAGGCGATGCGGACGGCATCCGCGTGCTGCTGGCCGGTGAAACCGTCTGGCTGACCCAAGCCCAAATCGCCGAGTTGTATCAGACCACACCCCAGAACATCACCCAGCACCTCAAGGCCATTTACGCCGAAGGCGAGCTGGACGAGGCGGCAACGTGTAAGCCGTACTTACAAGTTCGCCAGGAGGGGGGAAGAGCAGTCTCCCGTAACACCAAGCATTACCGGCTGGAAGCCATCCTCGCCGTCGGCTACCGCGTTCGCTCCGCGCGCGGCACCGAGTTCCGCCAGTGGGCCACCGCGCGCCTGGGGGAATACCTGACCAAGGGCTTTGTGCTGGATGACGAACGGCTCAAGGGCAACTCCAGTCCGGTGGACTACTTCGATGAACTGCTGGCCCGCATCCGCGAAATCCGGGCCAGTGAGGCACGGGTCTACCAGCGCATCCGCGAAATCTTCGCCATGGCCGCCGACTACCGCGAAGGCGACCAGGCAACCCAGCGCTTCTTCGCCACCATGCAGAACAAGGTGCACTACGCCGCCACCGGCCTGACCGCAGCGGAAATCATCCGCAAGCGCGCCGATTCCTCCAAGCCCAACATGGGCGTCACCACTTGGAAAGGCGGTCATGTTCTCAAGAAAGACGTGGGTACCGCCAAGAACTACCTGAATGTACAGGAAATCGACACCCTCAACCGCATCACCGTGATGTTCCTGGACCAAGCCGAATTCCGCGCTATGCGCCGGCAGGACATCCGTCTCGCCGACTGGGATGGTTTTCTCGACAAGTTCCTGCGCGATACCGAACTGCCGGTTCTGGACAATGCCGGCAAGGTCAGCCGCCAGCAGGCACTGGATTGGGCCGAAGGACAGTATGACGCATTTGCCGAGCGGCGGAGGCTTGAAGCCGAACAGGTAGCGGAGGCGCGGTACCTGGAGGATTTGCGTACATCCGCTGAGATCATGAAGACAGGCAAGAAAGCCACAAAAACGTCGGTTGCGGAGCGCAAGACACGGAGTAAAAATCAATGAGTTACTTCGCCAACAGCGATCAACTGCCTGATTGGGTGCGACACGCTCCCGATAGCTGGAAGAAAGATTGGCTCAAATGGCACGTGTCCTTGTCTACAGAAAGACCAGACGAAGAGCAGCGTGCAACGCTTCCTTATTTGTCCAATGAGGACATTGCTTCGTGGACGGGGAAACTACTGCACGAAGAGTTACAACCATACGAAGCAGACAGTCGGTTATTTCAGGCTGGAGATGTTCTGTTCAACAAGTTGCGTCCGTATTTGGCTAAGGTGTTTCATGCAGACTTCAATGGCACGTCATCCGGTGAGTTGCTATGCCTACGGCCATCGAAACGAGTAGATGCGCGCTACCTATTCTATGTACTGACCTCGTTCGGATTCATTGATTCTGTAGATTCGCATACCTTTGGATCAAAGATGCCGCGTGCGGACTGGGAAACAGTCGGGCACCACCCTCTGCCGTTGCCGGACATAGAAGATCAAAAGCGCATAGCAAGGTTTCTGGATGAAAAGACCGCACAAATCGACGGGTTGATCGAAAAGAAGCGCGCGCTTCTGGACCGGCTGGCTGAAAAACGCCAAGCCATCATCACTCACGCAGTCACCAAGGGCCTGAACCCCGATGTCCCCATGAAGCCCTCCGGAATCGACTGGCTTGGTGATATTCCGGCGCATTGGTCACGACAAAGGCTTCGATTCTCCGTAGATAAAATCGAACAGGGATGGTCGCCTCAATGTGAAAACCGTCCTGCTGATAGAGGCGAGTGGGGTGTATTGAAAGTTGGATGTGTAAACGGAGAGCATTACGATGAGTCAGAAAACAAAGCTCTTCCGGCTGACCTGGAGCCAATCACTCGTTATGAAGTACGAGTTGGTGACCTCTTGGTAAGTCGCGCCAATACAAAAGAACTTCTTGGCAGTGCTGCGATCGTTGAAGAGACGCAAGGAAATATTATTTTTTGCGACAAACTTTATCGACTTGATGTCAGCAATAGCCTTGATCGACGCTATCTGACTGCATTCTTAAGATCACCTTTAGCTAGATTCCAGTACGAATGCGAAGCTACAGGCACCAGTGGGTCAATGCAGAATATTGGACAAGATACGCTGAAAAATCTTTGCCACCCGTTGCCACCTATCGCCGAGCAGCAGAGTATCGGTAAATGGATATGGGCGGTTATGCAAGATTTTTCGAGCACCGCGATAGTGGTTTCTCAGGCTATCGAGAAATTAATCGAATACCGCTCTGCACTAATCACCGCTGCCGTCACTGGCCAACTCCCGGAACTCAACGGATAAGGAGTGCCCATGTCCGGCCACACCGAAAACGATTTTGAAACCGCAATCGAAACCGGACTGATCGGCGCGGGAGGCTATGCCAAGCGCCCGCCCGCCGCTTATGACGAGTCGTTGGCGCTGTTTCCCGATGACGTGACCGGCTTTCTGAAAGACACTCAGGCAACGAAATGGGGCCAACTTGAAGCCTTGCTCGGGGCCAAGACCGAAACAACGGTGCTCGATAGCCTTGCCAAGGAACTCGACATCAAGGGCACGCTGCATGTCCTGCGTCACGGTTTCAAGTGCTACGGCAAAACCTTCCGGCTGGCCTATTTCCGCCCTAACTCGGGCATGAACCCCGAAGCCGCCGCCTTATATGCCGCAAACCGACTAACCATCACGCGGCAGGTCGCTTTCACCTCGGTGATGAAGAAAGCTGACGGCAAGAACCGGCGCTGCATCATCGACGTGACGCTGAGCCTCAACGGCCTGCCCGTGGCGACGGCGGAGCTGAAAAACCCGCTGACCGGCCAGCGCGCGGCGGATGCGGTACGCCAATATTGTGATACACGCGATGAGCGCGATCTGCTGTTCGCCTTCAAGAAACGTGCCCTGGTACATTTCGCGATGGACCCGGACGAGGTGTGGATGACCACGCGCCTCAAGGGCAAGGAGACAGTATTCCTGCCTTTCAACCAGGGCAACAACCATGGCGCAGGCAACCCCCCTGTCGAGGGCAACTGGAGAACCCATTACCTGTGGGATGAGGTGTTGCAGGCCGATAGCCTGCTCGACATCCTGCAACGCTTCATGCACTTGGAGGTGAAGGAGCGGCAGGTCAAGACCGACAAGGGCGCGCGCACCATCCGCAAGGAAACAATGGTCTTCCCGCGCTACCACCAGCTCGATGCGGTACGCAAACTGGTGGCCCATGCGTGCGCGAACGGCGCGGGGCGCAACTATCTCGTTCAGCATTCGGCGGGCTCGGGCAAATCCAATTCCATCGCCTGGCTGGCACACCGGCTGGCCAGCCTGCACAACACCCATGACGAAAAGGTGTTCCATTCGGTGGTAGTGGTCACCGACCGGCGCGTGCTGGACCAGCAGTTGCAGAACACGATCTACCAGTTCGAGCACAAAACTGGCGTGGTCGAGAAAATCGACGAGGACACCCAGCAACTGGTTCGCGCCCTGTCGCAGGGCACGCCGATCATCATCACCACGATCCAGAAGTTCCCATTCATCTCACAGGCGCTCTCCACGCTTGAAGGTAAGGGCGCAGGCGTGAAGATCGACACCGCAGGCAAGCGCTTTGCCGTGATCGTGGACGAGGCGCATTCCTCGCAAAGCGGAGAGACCGCCACCGCGCTCAAAGGGATGCTGAACAAGGACGGCATCGAGGCCGCGATTGCCGCGCAGATGTCGGATGAGGAGGATGACGATCTTTCCGATGAAGCCAGGGCGGCGCTGCTGTGCGATGCCCTCAAGCGCGCGCGTCAGCCGAACCTTTCGTTCTTCGCCTTTACCGCCACGCCGAAGTTCAAGACCAAGGTGCTGTTCGACGAGCCGGGGCCATCGGGCACATCGCCGTTCCATGAGTACACCATGCGGCAAGCCATCGAAGAAGGCTTCATCATGGATGTACTTCAAAACTACACGACCTTCAAACGCTTCTTCGGCCTCATCAAACAGGTAGAGAATGACCCGGAGGTACCGCGCAAGAAAGCGGCCAAAGCATTGACACGCTATCTCGAACTGCATCCGGTCAACATCGAGCAGGTGGTTTCCGTCATCGTGGAGCACTTCCGGCTGTATGTCATGCACGAACTTGGCGGGCGCGCCAAGGCGATGGTTGTCACCGGCTCGCGGCTGGCCGCCGTCAAGTACAAGCTGGCGTTCGACCGTTACATCAAGAACAATGGCTATACCGGCATTCGCTCGCTGGTGGCCTTTTCGGGCACGGTGGAAGATCCGGAAGACCCCGGCTCGTCCTACACCGAAGTTTCCATGAATGATGGACTGACTGAAAGCGAACTGCCCGAGACGTTCGAGCGCGACGACTACCGCGTGCTGCTGGTCGCCGAGAAGTATCAGACCGGCTTCGATCAACCACTGTTGCAAACGATGTATGTGGTAAAGAAGCTGGCCGGTGTGCAGGCGGTGCAGACCCTTTCGCGCCTCAATCGCATGGCTCCGGGCAAGGCGCGTACCTTCGTGCTAGATTTCGCCAATGCGGAAGACGATATCTACAAGGCGTTCAAACCCTACTACGAGACGACGCCCATTGGAGAAAACGCCGGTCCGCACCGCCTCTCCGAATTGCAGCACAAACTATTGGAATGGGCGATCTTCGCGCCAGCCGATGTGGATGCCTTCGCAGAAGTTTGGTACCGACCCAAGCGTGAGCACTCGGCCAACGACCACCGCATGATGAATGCCTTGCTGGATACCGTGATGCAGCGTTTCGGCGAGCGCGAGGACCACGAACAGGAGGAATTTCGCGGGCAACTCACCGCCTACCGGAATCTGTACGCCTTCCTCTCGCAGATCATTCCCTATCAGGACAGCGAGCTTGAAAAGCTGTATGCCTTCGTCCGCAACCTGATCGCCAAGCTGCCGCCTCCGGGCGACGGGCAGGCATTTGTGCTGGATGATGAGGTGGCATTGCGCTACTTCCGGCTGCAGCAGATAACCGAAGGCTCCATCGAACTTGGTAAAGGCTATGCCGACGCATTGAAGGGGCCGACCGATGTGGGCACCTTGCGCGTGGCTGAGGCGCCCGTGGCGCTGTCGAGCCTGGTTGACAAACTCAACGAGCGTTTCGGCACCGATTTTAACGAGGCAGACCAGTTGTTCTTCGACCAGATCCGTGCCACAGCAGAAGGTAACGAACAGATCGTCGAAGCCGCACGAGCAAACAATCTGGAGAATTTTTCATCCTATCTGGAACGTGCTCTAGACGAGTTGTTCATTGACCGAATGGAAGGCAACGAGGAAATATTTTCCCGAATCATGACCGATAGGGCTTTTCGTTCTGCCGCACATGAACATCTGGCATTCGAGATTTTTCGACGCGTGCGAGAGGGGGCATCGAGTTCGGGAACGCAGTAATGAATTGTCATGAGAAATACACGGTCGTCCCAGGACTGTTCGGACGAAATAACGGATGAATGGTAAGAAACTGGTTCGCAACAGCACCGCCGAGTTCCTGATCTTCACCGTCCAGGCCGGCGAGCAAAGCATTGAAGCCAATTACGAGGACGAAGCCCTGTGGTTGTCGCAGAAGCTGACGGCCGAACTGTTCGGTGTGGATGTGCGCACCATCGACGAGCACTTGAAGAACATTTTCACCAACCATGAGCAGACTGCCGAGGCAACTATCCGGAAAATCCGGATAGTTCAGCAGGAGGGAGCGCGTGAGGAGTCCCGTGTTGTGGACTTCTACAACCTGGACGCTATCATTTCCGTCGGCTACCGAGTCAACCCGGTGCATGCCACCCGGTTCCGCCAATGGGCGACCGGCATCCTGCGCGAGTTCGCCATCAAAGACTATGTGCTGGATCGCCAGCGCATAGAAAACGTCAGTGCCTGGCCTGCCACAGGTCGTAGGTAAGTCCGATGCCAGCCCTGTTTGTGGCCGCCAAATGGGGTATGAGACCGAACAAACGGGCATTAGTGCGGATACTATCCCTTCAAGAAGGTATGATTACCCCCACTCGCGCCTGCGGGTCTGAAATCTCTGCTCATCCGCAATACCGCAGCGAAGAGCCGGTCGGACCAGAAGATCGCCGGCTACCGGGGCGCGCCGGCGCTGATCCGGGAGTCTGCGCACATGCTGGCCTGACGACCTAATTGACAGAGTTGCTTCCGAAATAAGCCGAATGGAGACGCTCGCATGAGTAATTCCAGCATCGCCCTTTACCAGTCCACCGACGGGCAAGTCCGGTTGAGCGTGTCCCTGGATCAGGATACCGTCTGGCTCACGCAGCGACAGATGGCCGAGGCGTTCGGCACCACGCCCGAAAACGTGCTGATGCATTTGAAGAACATCTTCGCCGACGGCGAATTGGGTGAGGCGGCAACTGCTAAGGATTTCTTAGTCGTTCAAACCGAAGGCAAGCGGCAGGTGCGGCGTCGCCTCAAGCACTACAACCTCGATGCCATCATCTCCGTCGGCTACCGCGTGAGTTCAGCGCGCGCCACGCAGTTCCGTATCTGGGCCACCGGAGTGCTGCGACAGCATCTGGTGGATGGCTACACTCTCAATCGGCGCCGCCTGCAAGAACGCGATATCGAGTTCGAGCAGGCGGTGAGCCTGCTGGCCCGCACGCTCGCGAACCGGCAACTGGTCAATGACGAAGGACGGGCGGTATTGCGGGTGATCGGCGATTATGCCCGCAGTTGGAGCCTGCTGCAAGGCTACGACGAGCAGAGCCTGACCGGGCAGAACGTCACGCAGCGCGGGATGCGCGCGCTTGATCTGGACGCTGGCCGATGGCATAGCATCAGCATGACTTTGCCTTCACATGGCGCCTCAGCGCAGCCCATACCAGGTCCCGCGGCCGCCGCCCTGCTTAACGAGATGCCCCTGTTCCACCAGCGTCCGAAAATGCTGCTTGAGCGTGTTGCGGTTGCTGCCGGTCAGGCGGATGGCTTCGCCCATGGTGATGCGGCCATGTTCGCGCGCGAACTCGACAATCTGTAATGCGAGCGCGGGTAGGGTGGCAAGCACCAGCTTCTCGCGTTCGATCTTGCGGTTGAGCCGGCGCACCTGTTCGGCCAGCGCGCGCAGAAAGAAGACCAGCCAGGGCTGCCAGTTCGGGGCTGCGCTCCGTATCGTGCCCTGGGTCTGCCGCAGCGCGAGGTAATAGGTCTCCTTGCTCTGCTCTATCACGCTTTCCAGCGAGCTGTAGGGCGCATAGGCATAGCCGGCCCGCAACAGCAGCAGGGTGGTCAGCACCCGGCTCAGGCGGCCGTTGCCGTCCTGGAAGGGATGGATTTCCAGGAACACCACGATCCAGATACCGATAAGCAGCAAGGGATGGAGCCGGTTGGCATCCCGCTCCTCGTTGAACCAGGTCACCAGTTCCGTCATCAGGCTCGGCGTATCGAAGGGGGTGGCTGTTTCAAATACCACGCCCAGCGGCTTTCCGGTCTCGTCGAAGGCGGCCACGCTGTTGGTCGAGGTCTTGTAGCCGCCCCGATGCCAGGCGTCCTTATCGCTGTGGATCAGAAGATCGCGATGCAGTTGCCGGATATGGTTCTCGGTCAACGGGATATCCTGCCAGGACGAGAACACCAGCTCCATGACCTCGGCATAGCCGGCCACTTCCTGCTCGTCGCGGGTAGTGAAGGACTTGATCTGCAGCGTGGAAAGCAGGCGTTCGACCTCCTGGTCCGACAGTCTGCTGCCCTCGATACGGGTGGAGGAGCCGATGCTCTCGATGGTGGCCACCCGCCGTAGCGCCAACAGCCGGTCGGGCGCGAGCACGCCAAGCGCACGCCAGGCGCCCTTGAACTCATCAATGCCGGAAATCAGGCCCAGGATCTCCAGGCTGATGTGGAGAGAGTCGGAGCGGATCATGAATCCAATGATACACCCATTTAAACCCATTTATAAGGGCGCTGCTGTGGAACCCGTTTTACTCCGTTTCATTGTCATAACAGCGCTGTAGCGGCCAGGGATGCATCTATCCATAGCGATGAAACGCGCTATCCGGCGATATACCGGGTCAGCCGGATTTCATTACTGGACACTGCGTCGCGGACATGCTCGGGCAGCCTGCCATGCGCATTTGCCGGCCTCGTCCGCCGCGGCCGACAGCACCGCGGCCTGATACGAAGAAAGCTATTTACCAACCCGCCTTCAGTCCTGCATCAGCAACTGGTGTCCGTTCGGCGGAACATAAGCGTGCTGCAGGTAAATGGCGTCGCCGCTCTGGTCTGTCGCCACGATGTCCAGGCGCGCGCCGACCGTTCCGCGCGGCAGCTTCAGCGCCTCGATCACAAAGGCCGGCAGCGGCTGGACGCTCATCCTCTCGGTATATGACGCCGCCGGCTGGTGGTACTTGCGGGACAGCAGGTCCTTGAAGCTGACGCCGTTGAGCTTGGCGGTGTCGATCGAGGCCAATTCCGGGAATCGGGCGGCGCAAAAGTATATCCGCACGTAAAGCGAGAATTCGTTATTGATCGAGAACTCGCGGTCTATGCACACGATCTGGCGGCTGTTCAGGATGGCATCCCAAGGCCCGGCTTCCTGCACCGGAAAGCGTTTGAGCACGCTGGTATAGATGGGCAGTATGCCCTCGCCCGTGTCATCGATGAACCGGAAATGCCGGAACGGCCCGCCCAGAGGATGCCGGCGCCTGGCGACAAACGTGCCGGATCCATGGCGCCGAACCAGCACACCTTCATCGACAAGCAAGCGTAGCGAGCGTTGCACGGTGCCCAGGCTGAAGCCGGAGGCTTCCACCAGAATATCTTCCGTAGGCAGCTGTTCACCGGCTTCCCAGCGTCCGGCGGCGATCTCTTCGGCCAGGGCGTTTTTCAGTTGCAGGTATTTTGGCAGGCCATCGGGGCCGGCGAGGCGAATCTCGGGCAGCGAGCGGGAAGGCTTTTTTGTCATGGCGATAGTTTATCCCCAAGCGGAGCGGCTGTCGCACTGGAAAACCTGGCTTTGCTGTTGACAGCCGAGCAAAGTTCGAACACACTATGTCCTATATAGGACTATATGTATTTATCGATCTCTCTCACCCCCAGCGCCACTACGATGATCATTGAAGAACGCATCTATACCTGCCATTGCGGCAAAGCGGCCCAGTATGTCAAGGCCTATCAGCAGGAAGGGTTAGCCATCCAGCGGCCCATTCTTGGCCATCTGGTGGGCTATTTCCTGTCCGATATCGGCGAGCTCAATCAGGTTGTCCACATGTGGGCATACGAAGACCTCATGGACAGGGCGCGGCGCCGCGCCCTATTGCTCGCCAATCCGGACTGGAAGTCCTACGCCGCGAAAGTGCAGCCCTTTGTCCTGACGCAGCAAAACAAGATATTGGTGCCCGCGGAATTCTCTCCGTGGGCCGACGGTCCGGCGTACCGGCACGCGGATGATCTCTCATCGGCGGGCCATCGATCTGGCGCCCCGGAGCCAGGCGCCACATCGATGGGCGGCCAGCCATGAAAGTACTGTGCACTCTGCCCATGACCGACGCGGCGACGTGCCAGCTCAGCGGAAAAGCCGAGGTCATCGTGCTGCGGGACCAAAGCGACGCGGGCTGCCGGGAAGCCGTCGCGAATGCGGACTACCTGGTGGTGCGCAGCCAGTTGCCCGACGATATCTTCGACCATGCCCCGCGGCTGCGGGGCGTGGTGCGCCACGGCACAGGCCTGGACATGATCCCGGTGGAGGCCGCCACGCGGCTGGGGATACCCGTCGCGAACGTTCCCGGTGTCAACGCGCAGGCGGTCGCCGAGTACTACGTGGCCGGCATGCTGGCTTTCGCGCGGCCGCTTGCGCGCATGGAAACAATATTGCGCGGCCAAGGCTGGAATGCCGGACGCGCGCTTGCGCCGAGCGCCACCGAATTGTCGGGAAAGACGCTGGGCATCGTCGGCGTCGGCACCATCGGGCGGCGGCTCGCGCAGGCGTGCGCATGCGGCTTTGGCATGCGCGTGCTGGGCATGCAGCGGCCCGGCGCGACACTGCCGGACGCTGTGCAGCCATCATCGCTCGCCGATCTGCTGGCGCATAGCGACTACGTGGCGCTGTGCTGTCCGTTGACGAGCGCCACGCGCGGCATGATAGGCGCCGCGCAATTGCGGAGCATGAAGCCGGACGCCGTGCTGCTCAATGCCGCCCGCGGCGCGGTGGTCGACGAGCCCGCGCTGATCACCGCCCTCCAGGAAAAGTGGATCAGGGGCGCGGCGCTCGACGTCTATGCGCGGCAGCCTCTGCAGCCGGACCATCCTTTCTTCCAGCTGGACAATGTCATGCTTACGCCGCATGTCGGCGGCATGACCGCCGAAAGCTCCAGCGCCATGAGCGCAGGCACTGTCAGGCAGCTTTTGCAAATGATGGCCGGCGAGCGCCCGGAGCATCTGGTCAACCCGCAGGCGTGGCCCGGACGCCGCGCAGCACAAGGAGGCAGGGAATGAGCATGACCGATCTGGATATTGCCGATCTTCAGGCATTCGCAACGTCCGTGCCAGTCCGCAACGGCGTAACCCTGGGCATAGGCCGGGCGGTCAAGCGCGACTGCGTGATCATCAAGGTCGTCACCCGCGGCGGTCTGGTGGGGTGGGGCGAGTCCCATCATGGCCGTTGTCCGGGCGCCATCGCCCACCTGGTCAACACCACCTTGCGGCAACTGTTGCTCGGCATGTCGGCCGCCGAGGTCAACGCCGTGTGGGACAAGGTCTACTTGCGGCAAATGTCCAGCCACGGCATGGGAACGGCGGCCGCGCTGGCGTTCAGCGGCATTGACCAGGCACTGTGGGACATCCGCGGCAAAGCGGTGGGCTGGCCGGTCTACCGGCTGCTGGGCGGCGCCCGCAAACCCATTCCCGCCTATGCCGGAGGCATTTCTCTGGGTTTCCAGGACCCCGATATCCTGGTGGATGAAGTAAACGCCTTGCGCGGCCAAGGCTATCGCGCCATCAAGCTGCGTTTTGGCGACAGCGCCGCGCGCGATACGGCGCGCTTGCTCGCCGTGCGGAAAGCCTGCGGCGACGAGCTTGGCATCATGGTCGACGCCAATACGGCGTATACCCTGGCGGACGTGCGCAATGTCGCCGCCGCGCTGCGGGAATGCCGGGTGATCTGGCTGGAAGAACCTTTTTCGCCGCAGGATTACCGCAGCTATGCGTCGGCATCGGCCACGCTGGGTACGACCCCGCTGGCGGCTGGCGAAAACCACTACACGCGCTATGAATTCGCCCGGCTCATCGAAGACAAATCAGTCGGCGTTCTCCAGCCCGACACCTCCAAGGCCGGCGGGATCACCGAGACAATGCGCATCGCGGCTCTCGGTTCGGCATGGCGGCTTCCGGTGTGCCCCCACACCTGCGCGACGGGGCTGAACATGGCGTCCAGCATCCATGTGCTGGCCTCCATCGACAACGGAGGGTATTTCGAAGCCGACGTGGCCAAGGAAAACCTCTTCCGCGACCGCCTGACCAATCGCCCCGACCTCCTGGACGAGAATGGCTGCGTACAGCCCTCCGATGAGGCGGGGCTGGGCATCGCGGTCGACGAGGCCTTTCTGCGCGCGCATCCCGTCATCGAAGGCCCGGCTTACGTCTAGCCGCCAATCATTCCTTTACCCACTTTCTCAATCACGCAAGGGATCCCCATGAAGATAGTCGATGTCACTCTAACCCTGTTTGGCTGGGACGATATCCCGCCCACCAGTTATGCCGCCCACACCGGCAAGTTTGCCGGCTCCAGCAAGATCGGCCTGCTGAAGATAGAAACCGACGACGGGATAACAGGGCACAGCTTCCTGGGCTCGGCATATTATGGCGCGGACCTCGACGGCCCCAACCTCATCAAGTACTTGAAGCCCATCCTCATGGGGCAGGATCCCCTCGACCGCGAGCGCCTCTACCATGCGCTGTGGCGCCGGTCGCGCACCACGACCGTGCGCACCATCGGCGCCTGCGATGTCGCGCTGTGGGACATCTGCGGCATAGCGGCAGGCCTGCCCATTCATCGTCTGCTGGGATCCTACCGCGACCGCGTCAAGGCGTATGCCAGTTCGATGATACTCGACAGCCCGCAGGCGTACGCCGAAGAGGCCATGCACTACAAATCGCTCAACTGGGCGGCATACAAGATACACCCCCCTCATCCGTGGCAGGAAGACATCAAAGTCTGCGAGGCCGTCCGCAAGGCCGTGGGCGACGATTACCTGGTCATGCTCGATGCCGCGTGGAGCTATCAGTATCCGGAGGCGGTACGGGTCGGACGCGCGCTGCAGGATCTGAACTACTACTGGTACGAAGATCCCTTGCACGATGCCGATATCTACAACTATGTGAAGCTGAAGCAGCAACTGCATATTCCCATCATGGCCACGGAATTTCCCGCTGTCGGCCTTGACTCCTACGCCCCCTGGGTCATGCAGCAGGCAACGGACTTCCTGAGAGGCGACGTCGCGCTGAAGGGCGGGATCACCACCATGATGAAGACGGCGCACCTGGCCGAGTCCTTCCGCATGAACTATGAAGTGCACCACGGCGGAAACTCGCTGAACAACGTGGCCGGCCTGCACGTCATCATGGCATTGAAAAACACCGAGTTCTTCGAAGTGCTGCTGCCCGACGGCGCCCAGAAGTATGGCCTGGTCAAAGACATCCAGGCGGACGCCGACGGCTATGTATACGCGCCGACCGAACCCGGCCTGGGCGCGGAAATCGATTTCGAGCTCATCCAGCGGAAACAGGTAAGCGTACTGTCATAGGCGCTTGCCTTCCCTATACCCAGAATTCACGGAGGAAGACATGTTCAAATCAAAAACCAATATTTTGGCCGCGCTGCTTGCGGCATCGGCAATATGCGCCGGCGCCGCCCATGCCAGCTATCCCGAGCGCAGCATCAATATCGTCGTGCCATTTTCGGCCGGGGGAAGCACCGACATCGTGGCGCGCGTCCTGGCAAACGGGCTCACCAAGGCGCTGGGCCAATCCGTCGTGGTGGAAAACAAGCCGGGCGCCAGCGGCAACATCGCCGGAGACTATGTCGCGCGATCCAAACCCGACGGCTATACCCTGTTCATGGGCACGAGCACATCCATCGCCAATATTGCCTTGTTCAAGAAGCTGCCATTCGACATCCTCAAGGACTTCATTCCAGTCTCCCAAATCGCCCACACGCCGCTGGTGCTGGTCGTCAACAACAGTCTGCCGGCCGACGATGTGTCCGGACTGATTGAACTGGCCCGCAAAAAGCCCGGCGAACTCAACTATGGTTCCGGCGGTCCGGGCACCTCGCAGCATCTGGGGGGCGTCATGTTCTCGACGATGGCCAAGGTCGAGATGACGCATGTTCCATACAAAGGCGCCGCTCCCGCGATGACCGACCTGATAGGCGGCAGCATCCAGATGGTGTTCGCCCCCTTGATCGATGCCTTGAGCTTCATTCGCAGCGGCAAGGTAAAGGCGCTTGGACTGACGACCAGCAAGCCCGCGCCGCAAGTGCCGGAGATTCCACTGATTTCGAAGACACTGCCTGGCTTCGAGGTCGCGACATGGAATGCGATTTTCGTGCCGGCCGGCACGCCCGCCGCGGTCATCGACACGCTGTCGCGCAAGATTGCCGAGGTCATGCATAGTCCGGAGATCCGCAAATCCATTGAGCAGCAAGGCTCGGAAGCGATAGGCAGCACGCCGGCGGATTTCAAGGCATTCCTCGACAAGGAAGTGATCTTGTGGAAGGGCCTGGTGGAGTCGTCGGGCGCGGCCGCCAACTGACGGGGCCGCGGGAACCCGGCTGATTCTATGGTTCTATGTGCGTTTGCGACTGCTCCCGCATGTACTGCGGCAGATAATGGAAAGAGGCAAGCGCCTTGCCAGTGCTGCCGGAACCTTTCCATCCGCCAAACGGCTGGTAGCCCGGCCAGGCGCCGGTGGTGGCGCCCTGCGGCCGGTTCGCGTAGGTCACGCCCGCCTCGATATTGGCAAAGAACCATTCGACTTCCGCGTCCGAACCATAGAAGCCCGCGGTCAGGCCGAACTTGCTGCCATTCGCAAGCGCCATCGCCTGCCCGGGGCTTTCCACCCGCCCCAGCATGACCACGGGCACGAACATTTCTTCGGCCCACAATGGATGCTCGAGAGGCGCTTCGGCCAATGTCGGCGCGCAGAAAAAACCGCGCTCCAAACCGGCGGCGCGCAGGGTCGCGCCCCCTTCCAGAATGGAGGCGCCCTGGGTGCGCAGGGCGGCGCAATATTTCTCGAAGTTCCCATAGGCTTTGGCCGTCGCAACCGGCCCCATCCAGGTATCTTCCTGCCGGGGATCGCCAATCTTGATATTCCGCATTGCGATTCGAAGCTGGCCAATAAGGCCATCGGCCACGCGCGCGTCCACATAGATCCTGGACAAGGCAGAGCATTTCTGGCCCGACATGCCGAAAGCCGATCGCACGATACCCTGGGCCGCTACCGCGAGGTCGGCGGCCGCGGTCACGATCACCGCATTCTTGCCGCCCATCTCGGCGATGCATGGCCGGGGGAAGGCTCGCGCCCATTGGGATCGGCCAATATGCATGCCTACCTCATATGAGCCCGTGAACGTTACGCCATCGATACCATCATGCCGGATCAGGGCGTCTCCGACCGTCGCGCCCTCGCCCACCAGATAATTGAATACGCCATCCGGCACGCCCGCATCCTTGATGCACTGCGCCAGCAGCTGTCCCGACCACGGCGTTTCGACCGCGCCTTTGAGCACAACCGTATTGCCTGCCACCAACGCTGCGGCGACCGGGCCACCGGCCAGCGCGAAGGGATAATTGAATGGCGCCACGACGGCCCATACGCCATAGGGCTTGAGCACGCTGCGGTTATGGCTTTTGAAATCAGGCAGGGGGTCGTCAGGCAACACGCGGTCATAGCCGTTATTTTCCTCCATCTGCCGCGCATACAGATTGCAGAACTCCACCACCTCGGCCACCTCGCCCAAGGCTTCCATGCGGTTCTTGCCCACTTCAAAAGACACCGCCGCGGCAATATCGTAAAGGCGCTCTTCCACAAGCCCTGCCACCTTCTTCAGGATGGCTACCCGCTGCTGCCATGGGGTGCCGCGCCAGGCCGGATATGCCCGGCGAGCCGCCATTACCGCCGTATCTACATCTGTTTCATCCGCAAGCGAGAATTCCCCCAGGGTCCGATCCTGGTCCGCCGGGTCGGACTTGGCCGTCACCGCTTCCTTGTGGACATCGCCGCCGTTTATGAACAGGCCGTGGCGTTTGCCAAATTCTTCAGCCAAACTGTCGACGGCTTTGGCAAAACGGGTATGCAGCTCCCGCGGCGGCGAGAACATCGTGGAATACGTCAATTTAAAACCGCTCATCTCAATTCCTTCATTCTGTTGCTTTCGTGACCTTCGCACTGGAGGACGATGCATTGTTTAATGCGCCGGCCCCGGCTATCTCCCGCTTGCGTTCATTTTTCCTTTAGCACATTGAAATGCCGCAACTGGGCTTCGCTATTGGCGATTTCTTCCAGCCGCTCTTCGCCGCCCGAGGCAATCATCAATGCGGCCAGGGCTTGCGCCACTGCCACGGCCGGCACCACCGATGGAAACAAGGACGGGCTTGCAGTCGGGGTCAGCAGCGTGACGGAGGTGCCCGTGGCGATGGGAGAGACGGGACTGTCGGTGATCGCAATTATCTTTGCGCCGCGCTGGCGCACGAACTCAATGGCGGCAATGCTGCTCAGCGCATAGGGGTGAAAGCTGAAGGCGACCAGCACGTCATCCTTGCCTATGCGCCGCAGTTCGTCCGCAAACGTGCCGCCCACTCCGGTCAGCAAAGTCGTGTTGGACGCGAACATGGCGCAGGCATAATGCAGGTAATAGGCGGCTGGAAACAGGCTGCGCTGTCCGAAGATGTAGATCTCCTTGGATTCGTCCAGGATCTTCTGCGCCACCTTGAAACCCTTGGCGTTTTTCGGGCCGAAAGTTTCATCCAGGTTGCTGGCTTCGGTCAGAAAAAACTCGGACAGCAATCCCTGTTTATCCGCCTTGGCGGAGCGTTGCCTCAGATCCGCCGCTCTCATGTAGAAAGTCTTGTTCTGGCCGGAGAGCCAGTCCATATAGATGGATCTGAATTCTCCATAATTCTCGAACCCCAGTTCGCGCGCCAGCCGCAGCATGGTCGCTGGCTGCAGCTTGGCATGGCTGGCCACCGCCCGCATCGAATGCAATGCGATATCGTTGGGAGCATCCAGCACATGACGCGCGGCACACTGCAATTTGGGAGTGAGCTTATCGAATCGGGCTTCGATAAGCTTGTCCATCTCTTCTTTAGTCATATATGATGATCACCAGGAATCAATAGAGTCGCTCGCATGTGTCCCGCGCGGTCCAGTTTTCTACGACGACCCCATCTTCAATGCCGACCGACACCAGATCCACACGCACGCGCGCGCTCAGCATCCTTGCCGCCATCACCACGTACTGAAAGAGCGCCGAAAAGGCGCCTAGGTGCACGGGCTGCCCCATAAACAATCGATTCCGCCGGGTGACGCTGAACTGCCCCGGCCCAAGCTCCAGCGCTTCCAGGCTTTCCCCCGCGAGCTGGCTTATTGCAGAAAAGATGTCCACCAGATCACGCGCCGTGTTTCCATGGACGCCGAGGTCGGCCCGCAGTTTTTCGAACCTGACCAAAGCGCATAATCGCGCTGCGTGGGCAATAAGCGCGGAGCCTGCGTGCTCGCCGTACATTTGCACGGCCGTCCGTATCCCGTCCTCGACATATCCGCGCGCAAAATTGCGCTTGGCCTTGATCAGGCGTTCGGCCGGCCATTCTACTGGATCGAGCTCTGGCGCCGAACCCGGATCGAAGTCCGGAGACACGGGGCTGGGCAGGTACTGGATCCGTTCGTCGGGTTCCAGGACATGGTCATACTCGAAAAAATAGCCCTCATCATACGGCTCGCCCTCTTGCACTACCTTGGTGACCACAAAGCCCAGCTGCGGCGCTCCCAGCGAGACACCATTAAAAGGATGCCAGCCCGTAAAAACGGCGCGCTGGACCGATGAAGGAACGGCGACCAGGCTGAGATCCGGAAAACTCCACACAGGGGGCAGGTAACGTATCCAGACTTTTTTCGGCGACTCCTCGATGTACTGCAGATTGAGCCCTCCTATCTTGTTGGAAAGATAATGATATTGCGCGGCGACAACGGCCGGCGGGAGCGAGCGGTCAATGTGCAGTTTATCCAGGCCGTCCAGAAAATGCGTGCGTTGATGCGTGCGCAGGATCAAGGTCTTGAACCGGATCAGGTCTTCGGCGCCCTTGTCGCGCAAAATGGAAAGCTGGATGGAGCTCCACAGGGATACCCAGAAATCGGCAATCATGTCGCACCGCTGCTCTTGCGACCAGCTCTTTATAGACGGGATGTCAGGTTTCATCATTATTCATACCTCGAGATTAACTGTACAAGATTCATGCCGCCCCGCGGCAACAGGAATCGGCGATTTCCCGGCCAGGCCGGACGGCTCAAGCAATATTTTCCAGCACCGCATCCACGGCCTGGGCCAGCCGCTCGACAATGCATCCAATCTCTTCTTCGCTGACGATGTAATGCGGAGCCAGCAGGATATGGTCGCCATTGACGCCGTCAGAGGTTCCCGAGCCCGGATAAACGAGCAGGCCGCGGCGCAAGCTTTCCTGCTTGACGCGCGCCGCCACGCCAAGCTGCGCGCCGAAGGGGGTGCGCGTGTTCTTGTCGGCGACCAGTTCCACACCGAAAAACAGGCCCCTGCCCCGTATCTCGCCCACATTGGCATGGCTGCCGAAGCGCGCGAGGAGCTGCCGTTCCAGCTCGCGCCCCTGGCGCTTTACGTTATCGAGCAGGTGGTGCTGCTGGACGAAGCGCTGGACCGCCAACGCACCGGCGCACGATACGGGATGACCGGAAAAGGTATGGCCGTTGCGAAAGCTTCCGGAGTGCTCGTTGATCATGTCATATACGCGCTGACCCAGCAGAATCGCCCCCAGCGGCACAAAGCCCGATGTCAAACCTTTGGCAATGGTGTAGATATCGGCGACTACGCCGTCATGCTCCGATGCGAAGCTGGTCCCGCAGCGTCCCATCCCACACATTACTTCATCGAAGATCAGCAGTACGCCATAGCGGTCGCATATTTCACGGACACGCTTCAGGTAGCCCGGCGCGGCCGCTACGGCACCCAGGCTCGCGCCCACCACCGGTTCCATGATGAAGCATGAGACATGTTCCGCGCCCAGTTCCAGAATCTTGCTTTCCAGCAAATCCGCCGCGCGCCTGCCGTATTCATCGAGCGTTTCATCCGCGCGGCGGTATCGATAGGGATAACACGGCTCTATGTGGACCACGTCTATCAAGATGTCGGCATAAGCGACCCTGCGCATCTTGTTGCCGCTGGCCGCCAAGGCCCCCAGAGTATTCCCGTGATAGCTCTGCCAGCGAGCGATGATCTTGTTCCGTTGCGGCTGCCCGTTCTCTTGATGATATTGGTGCGCCAGCTTCAACGCGGCCTCCACTGCCTCGGAGCCGCCCGTGACAAAATACGCGTGCGAAATCCCGGGCGGAGCGAGTTCAACCAGATACTCGGCAAGCTCCTCCGCCGGCGCTGATGAGAAAAAGCTGGTATGCGCATAGGCGAGCTTGCCCAACTGGTCCATGATGGCCTGGGCGACCGCAGGCTGGGAATGTCCAATGCACGACACGGCGGCGCCGCCGCATCCATCGATGTACTGCTTGCCCTGCGCATCGGTAATGTAGATGCCGGACCCCGAAAGGGCGACCGGCATGACTTGATGCGTGGCCCGCTGAAAAATACGAGATTGCTCCATAGTGACCGCTTTCTGCTCCTTGAGGCGTAGATGACCTGTCATGACGGCCACTTCGGTTTGAGTTGGTGAATGGAATGCCGGACGATGCCATCGCGGCCAAGCCGGTTTTGTTTCTTCATGCCTGTCGCCTGTCCCAGCAGCCCGCGGTCGACCGGTCCAGCCCCTTCTTGGCGATCCTCTGGCTGGGTGTTTTTTCGAACTCGTCGACCAGGCAGAGGTATCGCGGAATCTGATACTTTGCCATCCTGGATGCACACCACTGCACGAACGCATCCGGATCGAATGTCCTGCCAGGCTTCAGTTTGATGAACAGTTTGATATCCTGCTCCCCCAGCTCACCGGGCACGCCGACCATTGCGCTCTCGGCCACGTCAGGATGGCCGTTCACTATGTGCTCCACCTCCCAGGCCGAAACGTTTTCACCGTTGTGCCTGATGCTGTCTGTTTTCCGCCCGCGGAAATAAAGATGGCCCAGCGTATCGAGATAGCCGATATCACCCGTGTAGAAAGTGTTGCCGTCGAGCACCGCGTCGCTGGCCTCCCTATCATCCAGATAGCCGGTGAATAACGCTCCCCCTATCAGGTCGGTGAGCGCAATCTCGCCGTCGCGCCCCGGAGGAAGCGGCCGTTTTCTATCGTCGACCACATCGACGCGAAACCATGGCAGGCGCTGCCCCACGGATCCGGCCAGCCCCGTCGCATTTACCGTTGCGATGCTCGAGCACTCGGTCATGCCGTAGCCTTCATGGATGCGCACATTGAAGCGCTTCGCAAAGGCTTCCCATACCTCGGGTGAACAACCGCCGCCCCAGCACAGGCGGACCGAATGGTGATGATCATTCTCGCTGGGTGGCTGTTTCAACAGCATCTGTTGAATGCCGCCCAGATGATGGATCTGCGTTGCGCCGACCGACCGCGCCTCATTCCAGAACTGGCTGGCACTGAATCTTTCCGTTATTGCGAGGCTGGCGGACTTGAACAGCGGCAACCGCAGAAGCTGGCTTCCACCAATGTGATAGATCGGTTCCCACACGAACAGCACGTCTCCATCACGCAAGTCGCACAAAGGCGTAATTCCCAGGCTCGCCAATGCCAGCATCTTGTGCGTGAGCTGTACTCCCTTGGGCCGTCCTGTGGTGCCGGACGTATACAGGATGCAGAACACGTCGTCCATGCCGGGCGTAGCATTCTTGCCCGCCCCTGCCGCGCAGCCCGGCGGTCCATCAGGCGTTGCCTCTGGCTCGAGCAGTTCGAGAAACTGGCGATTGCCCTCGCCGGCCGGCGCGCCGTGCCATAGGACCGAAAGGCTGGGAAAGCCCTCCAGGACAGGCCCGAGGCTGGCCGCATTGATCGTGTCGCTGATCAATAGCGATGGCCGGGCGTGAGCGAGTTGATAGGCGACACCTTCGCCCCGCGCGTGGACATTCATCGGCAACCACACCAGACCCAGCTTCGCAAGGGCAAAGATAATGCAGATATGGTCTGTGCTGTTCGCCATCATGGTCGCAACACGGGCATCCCGCGCCAAGCCGAGCCGCCGCAATCCAGCCGCGACGAGATCGACTCTGGCGATGAGATCCGATACCGACCACGAAACCCCGGCATAAGTGCAGTATGGACGCGACGGTTCCGCATCGACCACTGCTTGCAAATGCTCATAAAGCGTTTGGCAAAGGACGCTGCGGGGCAGCTCCACGTTTAACGCCGGGGGCAGCCCAGATGAATCCGGCGGGTATTCCACAATTGTTGGGGAGGGTGCTGAAGTGGTGGTAGGCATGGGCATCAATTGGCAGGCTGGTTAGTCAATCTGGTCACATTGCGGGTAGCGCGCGCGGCGCACGCCAGCAAAGCCAGCGTCAGCAGCGTCACGACCACCGAGGCTGCGGAAATGGTCGGATTCAGCTGCAGCGTCATGTCGTCCCACATTTGCTTGGGCAAGGTCGACACCAGGCCGCCGCTAGTAAAAAGCGCAATGCTCAAATCGTCGAATGAAATGATGAAAGCGAATAAGAACGCCGCCAGCACGCTGCCTTTGAGGATAGGCAGCATTACATACAAGGCCGTCTTCAGCGGCGTCGCCCCGAGCGTCGCGGCCGCCTGGTCCAGGCGGGTGTCGTACGACTTCATGCCTGCCGACATCGTGATCACGACAAAGGGAAGCGCGATCACGGCATGGCCGAGGACCAGGCCCAGGGTGGTGCCGACGATACCCAGTTGCGCAAACAGATAGAACAGGCCTACCGCGGTCACGACCCGCGGCACGATGAGGGGCGAGATCAGAAAGGCGACCATCAAGCCCTTGAATCGCGATGAAGAACGATTCAAGGCCAATGCCGCCATGGAGCCCAGCACAAGCGCAATCGCGGCAGCGCATGCGCCTACTCCGAATGAGCGCAGTGTTGCATCTATCCACAGACTGGATGTGAAATAGGCCTCGAACCAGCGCAGGCTCCAGCCCGGCGGCGGAAAGTCCAGAAACGCGCCGCTGGTGAACGACATTGGAAACACAATCACGGTCGGGATCATCAAGAAAACGCAGATGACGATCACATACAGCTTCAATGCGATTTCAGTCCCGCGCCGGCCGAAAACGGCCTGCAAGGCGCTATCCAGCATGGCGAATAATGACGCGGCCATGGCGATCAACGCCCTGCTGAAATAGCGCAACATGCCGGTGGAGAACCCGCTGTCGGTTCGTCCCTCGCCGACCAGGCGCGTCACACCCAGGAGGCGGTCGTATAGCCAGAACACCACAAAGGCGACGGCCAGCAACATGAGCGACAAGAGAGCGGCCATACCCCAATTCATGATCACCAGCATCTCGGAAATGATGATCTGGGCCAGCAGGGTGTCGCGAGCGCCGCCCAGCAGGGCGGGAATCACGAAAAACCCCAGGGCGGTAATGAATACGAGCAAGCCCGCTGCCGCTATGCCTGGCAGCGTCAGCGGAAAGAAAATGCGCCAGAATGCATGGGAAGGCGCCGCGCCCAGCGAGTTCGCCGCCCGCATCAGGGAGCTATCGACCCCCGTCATGACGGACAGTATCGTGAGTACCGCCAGGGGCAGCAGGGCATGGGTCATGCCAAAATACACGCCTATGCTCGAATGCAGCAATGACAGCGGCTCCCCCACTATGCCAGTATCTATCAGCGCACGATTGAACGCCCCGTTGCGCCCGAGCAGCACCACCCAGCTGAAAGCCTTTACCAGATCGCTGGTCCAGAATGGGATCAAGACCCACATCAGATAGTTGTTCCGGGTCGATGGGCTGATCTTGTACAGACCGTAAGCCAGCGGATAACCCAGCAAGAGAACGCAGGCCGTCGTCAGCAGAGCGATCTTGAAGGTGGTCGCAAGGACGGAAACGTATACTGAATTGTCGACGACCCGCGCAAAGTTCTCGGCTGAAAGCGTGCCAGCCTCTCCTATGACGCTGAACGCCAGTATTTTCAGCACGGGATAGACGAAGAATACCGCCATGAACGCCAGGCACGGGACCAGCAGCAGCCAGGGTGCGCCGACCTTGCGTACGGGGCGAAGCGCGCCGGCGCTCATGCCACCACCTCGAGGGGTTTCGGCCTTTTTCTTTCCCTGTGGGTTTTACTGTCTGCGTCCAGCAGAACCGTACTGTCGAGAGGCCAGGCCAGCCCTTGGGCGGCATTGACCTCGGGCAGGACCTGATCATTGCTCATGCGCGCGATCATTACCACCCCGCCAGGAAGTTCCAGCAATATCTTGACCTGCGCTCCCGCGAAAATCCGTTCCCGTACCACGCCGCGCACCAAAGTTTCGCCGGGCCCATTCGTGAAACGCACATGCTCGGGCCGGATCAGCAAATCAATATGGCTGCCCGCCTGATACCCGCCGTCTATCGGGACGCGGAAACCGCCGCAATCCAGCTCGAAGCCGCCACGCCCGTTGCTGCGCACATCACCGCTCAGGATATTCGACTCGCCGATAAATCTGGCTGCGAACAGGCTTTTCGGACGCAGGTAAATATTGTTGGGCGTGTCGACCTGCTCAATGCGCGCGTTGCTCATCAGGCAAATGCGGTCGGACATCGCCAAGGCTTCCTCCTGGTCGTGCGTCACGTATACGATTGTTGCCTTGAGGTCCCGGTGCAGCCGCATGATTTCCACCTGCATATGCTCCCGCAGGTTTTTGTCCAACGCTCCCAGCGGCTCGTCCATCAGGATGACCGAAGGCTGATAAACAAAGCAGCGCGCCAGCGCTATCCGTTGCTGCTGCCCGCCGGAAAGCTCGCGCGGCAAACGGCCTTTGAGATGGCTCATCTGCACCATATCCAGGGCCCGGTCCACCGCCGCCGGAATAGCGCCGCGCGACCAGCCGCGCATCTTCAAGGGAAATGCGATGTTTTCCTCGACGGACATATGCGGAAACAAGGCATAGCTTTGAAAGACCATTCCCATGTCTCTTCGATAAACGGGAATGGCTGTGCAGTCGCATCCATCTATCAGAACCTTGCCCGACGTCGGCTCAGTCAGGCCCGAGATCATTTGCAGCAGCGTAGTCTTGCCCGAGCCGGAGGGCCCCAGCAGCGTCATGAATTCGCCCGCGTTTATGGCCAGGCTGCTCGGCTCCAGAGCGATTGCGTCCCCATATCGCTTGCCCAGGTCGCGGACTTCGAGCTTGGGGCACGGTAAGGCTTTAGTCATCTTTATTGGCCCTGGCCTACTTCAGCAGCCATGAGTTGAACCGCTGCGTCACAGGACCGATTTGCTCCGCCCAGTAATCGTCGCCCGATGCAATGAGTTTGGCAAAGTTCTTCTCCGAAGTCGGCAGAATGGCCGCGCGCTCGGCCGACACGCTTTTGAACGCATGCAGATTCGTGGGCCCATAAGAAACCTCTTGAACATATTGGGCCTGCCTGAGCGGATCGGTGCAGAACTCGAGAAACCGTCGCGCCAGCTCCGCGCGGGGGCTTCCCTTCAGGATAAAGAACCCTTCAATGCCATACAAGCCTTGATTCCAGACTACTTTGACAGGGGCGCCGCCATCGACTGCTGCTTGTGCCCGGCCGTTCCATAGCAGAATCATGTCCACTTCGCCCGACTGCAGCATCTGCGTGCTCTGCGCACCACCCCCCCACCATGCCGTGATGTGGGGCTTTATTTTATCCAGGCTTTTGAATGCCCGATCCAGGTCGAGGGGATACAAATCCTTCGGCGATACGCCGTCGGCGAGCAGGGCGGCCTCGAGCGTGTCGACCGGCGACTTGCGCAATGAGCGCCTGCCCGGGAAGGCCTCGACATTCCAGAAATCGGCCCAGCTCTGCGGCCCCTTGTCCCCGAACGTCTTCGTGTTGTATGCCAGGATCGCCGCGTATACATCCACGCCTACCCAGGAATCGGTAATAGAGCCGGGAATCATGCCATCGAAACTCGCCGGAGCGAGGCCGGCCGGCTCGATCAGGTCGAGCTTATCGAGCAGTATCCGGGCGTAAGGCGTAGCAATGGTGACATCCCAAAGGTAGGACTTTGTCTGTATCTGGGCTTTGATCTGCGCAAGAGGATCCGCTTCGCGCGCAACGCTGGCGACACGAATGCCGCTGGCCTTTTCAAAGGGATCGTAAAAAGCTTTGCGCGCGGCCGCGCCCCATGCGCCACCGGGATCCGCTACCGTGATACGCCCTTCTGCGGCATAGCCGATGCGCGATAAACCTAAACCGCCTGCGGCAGCCAGCGAACCCGCCGCCAGCACAAAGTGGCGCCGCGATATTTTCTTGACTGCTGTTTTGACGTTACCCATACCGCCTCCTGTTGGAAAGTCATCGATGTTCTGGTCGTTCTAACAAAGGAAAACGGAGAGGCTCCAATTCCTTTTTGTTGAGTTTGGCAATGCGCCATGGCGCGTGGAAATACCTTGACCCGCATAAATTGATCATTTGTTTTATTTAATCATTAATTAAACATTTGCATTACTGGGGTTTGCCCTAGTGCCACTGCCAGCGCCGAAGGCGCAAGCCACGGCGCCACGTCGGTCTGATGCCAATTTCCTGGCCCCCTCCCATTCCGCCTGAAGCTGTGAAACAATCGTTGCACTTCTTAAATGATTGGAACGCCATATGCATTCAGGCAACGAGATCCAGATCAGGCAGCGCGAGCAGTTGCTGGCGAAGCTGCGCGCCAGCTTTCCCGCGCTGAGCCCGCAGTTTCAGGCCGCCGCGCGCTTCATGCTCGACCATCCCCAGGAAGTTTCGATCTGTTCGATGCGGACGATCGCCGCTCAGGCCGGCGTGCAGCCCGCCACCCTGGTCAGGCTCGCGCAGTCGTTGGGATACGACGGGTGGCAAGGTATCCGTGAAATTTTTGTGGCTGCGGTTCGCAGCGGGCCGCAGCCCTATGCCAACCGGGCGAAGAAAATCGTCCGCTCAAGCAGCGCCTCGCGCATGCTTGCAGATATGGTCGAGGCGCAGCATCGCAATCTCGATCTCTGGCGCAATGTCAGCCCGGAGGCCCTGTCGAAGGCCGCCGATCTGCTCGCGGCGGCGTCCCATGTGAGCATCGCGGGCTTTCGCGCCTGCTATCCCATCGCATTTTCGCTGCACTATGTTTACCGCCTCTTCCGCAACTCCGTATCCCTGCTGCGGGGCGACGCCGGCACGCTCGAAATGGAGCTGCGCGCGTTGAATCCGAAGGATGTGCTGTTCGCCGTCAGCTTCGCCCCCTATTCCCGGGAAATCATCCGCTGCGTCGATGCGGCGCGCGCGGCGGGATGCAAAATCATCGCCTTGACCGACAGCAGCGTATCGCCCATCGCCCTGAAGGCCGACTGCGTCCTGCCCTTCTCCGTCGAAAGCCCATCGTTCTTTCCTTCGATCGCCGCGGGCGTGGCGGCGGTCGAGACGCTGCTTGCGCAATTGCTTGCCAAACAGGGGCGCGGCGCGGTCAAGGCGCTGGAAGCCGCGGAAGGGCAATTGCACGAAACCGGCGCTTACGCGCCGGCCGATAAAAGCTGAGGCCTATTCCCAGGGGATGTCCTGCGATGCATCGCGGGCGGCTTCCAGTTCGCCGCCGGGAGATACATTTGTTTTAGGGGTTTATCTCGATACAACATTTGATTCATGTTTAATAAGATGTGTTCTCCGGCTGGCTTTGGCTGATCGTCGGCTTTGTCATCAGAAAACTCCATGAGGCTCAAATGAAAACGTTCTCCAGCCTGCTGCTCGGCTTCCTTATCATTGCATCGCCCGCGGCCGCGCAGACGCAAGGCTTTCCTTCTCAACCATTGCGCATGGTGGTGGGATTCGGACCGGGCGGAGGCAACGACATCCTCGCCCGCATCCTGTCCAGGGAACTCGGCAACATCCTGGGTCAGCCTGTCGTCGTGGAAAATCGTCCCGGCGCGGGCGGCATCATCGGGGCCGATAATGTGGCCAAGGCCCAGCCCAACGGCTATAGCCTGTATCTGGGTTCCACCGGCACCAATACCATTGCGCCCGCCCTGTATGCAAAAATGCCCTTCGACCCGCGCAAAGACCTGGCGCCAGTGGCCGTGATCGCCCGCGCCGGCAATCTGGTGATGGTCAACAACGATCTTCCGGTGAAGAACATCGGCGAGCTGATTGCGCTGGCCAAGAAGAAGCCCGGCACGCTGAATTTCGGCTCCTCGGGCAACGGCTCCACGGTTCACCTGGCGGGTGCGCTGTTCGCCGAACAGGCAGGCATAGATATCGTCCATGTGCCGTACAAAGGCGATGCCCAGGCGCTATCGGATCTGATCGCAGGCCAGGTCCAGATCGGTTTTTCGGGAACGCCCCCAGGCCTGCCATTCGCCAAATCCGGCCAGGCGCGCGTATTGGCGGTCACGACGCCGAATCGCTCCGCGGCGCTTCCCGACGTGCCTACCGTCGCCGAGGCTGGCTTGCCGGAGTATTCATTTTCGACCTGGTACGGGCTGTTCGCGACCGGCGGCACCGACCCGGCGGTGATCGGGAAACTGTCCGCCGCCGTGAAGAAAGCCATGGACAGCCAGGACGTCAGGACGCAGATTCAAGCCCAGGGTGTCGAACCTTCGTTCAATACGCCCCAGGCTTTCGCGGCGGAGATGGACCAGGAACTCGTCAAGTGGAAGAAAGTGGTCAAGGCCAGCGGCATCACCATCAACTAGCCGCGCCGGGGCTGCCGGTTCGCCCTAGAACCGGTCGATCCGGAAAGGCGACCGGTCTATGGTAGCCGGCTTGCCGGCGACGATCTCGCCAAGCAGCCGCGCGGTTCCGGGGCCGCCCGTCATGCCCAGGTGGCCATGGCCAAAAGCCGCGTAGACATTGGGGAATTTCTTGGACTGGTCGATGACGGGCAGGCTGTCGCTCGTCGAAGGCCGAAACCCCATCCAAACGCTCTTTTCCTCGAATTCCAGATTCCGCAGAAGCGCATGGGCGTGAGACACCAGGGCTTCGGCCCGCCGGTAGTCGGGCGGCGCGTCCAGTCCGCCGATCTCGACGGTTCCGGCCACCCTGAGGCCATGCTCCATGGGGGTAGCGATGAACTTGCGCGAGCAGTCCATGATGGGCCGCCGCGGCTGGATCGAGGGCGATCGGAGCATGACGTGATAGCCCCGCTCCGTTTCCAATGAGATTGAATGGCCGAACAGCTTGTCCGCCAGCCTCACGGACCATGCGCCGGCGGCGATGACCAGCTTTGCGCCGCCCACGGCAATGGACCCGCAATCGGTATACAGGGCTTCCGGCCCGAGGCTGCCGTCCTTGAATCCCAGGACATTGCGGCGGCTGAGCACGCCGCCCGCTGCCGTGAAGTTCGCGGCCAGCGCCTTGACCAGGCGTTCCGAGTTGACGGTGTAGCCATTGTCAGGAAGCAGCATCCCTACGGCGAAGCCGCTGTTCAGCTGCGGCTCGGCCTCCTGGATTTCGCCGCCCCGCAGCATGACGCTGCGTATGCCCTGCCTGTCGCGTAATTCGCGCCCCAGCACATCGCCCAAACCCTGGGGCTCCTGGCGCCATAGATAGAGGTGGCCGACCGGCCTGATGAGGTCGTCGAACTGTTCCGGGCCGAGAAGAGCGCGATAACCGTCAAAGACGTCGCGGTGCAGGTCATGGAGCGCCTGCGACGATTTGATCGCCGTTGCCCGATTGCCATTGCGTATCCAGCGCAGGAGCCAGGGAGCCGCTTTCGGAAGGTAGGCCCATTTGACCGTCAGGGGGCCTTGCGGATCCATCAGCCACTTGGGGACGCTGCGCAGCATCCCCGGCATGGCCATGGGCACGATAGACGCCGGACTGATGCAGCCGGCATTTCCGAACGAGCAGCCCTCGCCTATCCCCGCCTTTTCCAGCAGGGTGACCTGGTAGCCGCCGCGCTGCAGCCTCAGCGCGCATGAGGTGCCAATGATGCCGCCGCCCACCACAAACACGCGGCGGTCATTATCCAAAGTTCCCACGGTCGACTCCTCTCAAATATATAGGCCGGGCAATGGCCGGGGCACGCCGGGCCGCCGTACCTTCTCTTATCCGACAATGATACACATAATTCAATCAGGATTTTCAAGAATCATACGTATCATCCACCGGGATTACCCGCGACGACAACCACCCCCGATGGCTCCAGCGTTTTTCCGGGCAGGGGAACGCCGTCCAGAATATTGCTTTGACTTTGAAATAATGCGAACGTATTATCGTTTCGTGGCAATCCCCGCTTTCCATGCGGGAGTTCAGTTTGCATCACCCGGCCAATTGGCTCAAAAGCCTCCTCACTTGCACAACGACCGGGATGAATTACCAGATTCGTCAGCGCAGTCGCCCGGTTCCCGAATGCCAGCCCTCCGACCCGCTATCCGCCCCCGGCAAACGTAACAACCGACGGTGCCGTCAACACGGTCGGCGCGCAGATACAGATGAAATACTTTTTAACGCGTAGCTTTTGCATATCGCCTGTTAGGAGTAGATCGGATGAGCCACTTTATCGATCGCCTGAAATATTTTTCGACCGCAAGGCCGACATTCGCCGCGGGGCACGGGATGACCACGGGCGAAGACCGCCAGTGGGAGGATGCCTACCGGCAGCGATGGCAGCATGACAAGATTGTGCGCTCTACCCATGGCGTCAATTGCACCGGTTCCTGTTCGTGGAAAATCTACGTCAAAAGCGGGATCGTCACCTGGGAAACCCAGCAAACCGATTATCCTCGCACCCGCCCCGATATGCCCAATCACGAACCGCGCGGCTGTTCGCGCGGCGCGTCGTATTCCTGGTACCTCTACAGCGCCAACCGCCTCAAATACCCGCTGGTCCGCAGCGCGCTGCTGCGGCAATGGCGCGAAAAGCGCGCCACGCTCGATCCGGTCCAGGCCTGGGGCGCCATCGTCGACGATCCGGCGGCGCGCGCTTCGTACACGCGGCGCCGCGGCCTGGGCGGATTCGTCCGCTCGGACTGGGACGAAGTCAACGAAATCATCGCGGCCGCCAACATCCATACCATCAAGCGGCACGGCCCGGACCGGGTCGTCGGTTTTTCGCCGATACCGGCCATGTCCATGGTGTCGTATGCCGCGGGCAGCCGCTATCTGTCGCTGATAGGCGGCGTCAACCTGAGCTTCTATGACTGGTACTGCGACCTGCCGCCGGCCTCGCCGCAGACCTGGGGCGAGCAGACCGACGTTCCGGAATCGGCCGACTGGTACAACTCCACCTTCATCATGATGTGGGGGTCCAACGTGCCGCAAACACGCACGCCCGACGCGCATTTCATGACCGAGGTCCGCTATCGCGGCGCCAAGGTGGTGTCGGTTTTTCCGGATTATGCCGAGGGCGCCAAGTTCGGCGATATCTGGCTGCACCCCAAGCAGGGCACCGATGCGGCGCTGGGCCTGGCGATGGGCCATGTCGTCCTCAAGGAATTCCATGTCGCGGCCAAGAGCGCGTATTTCGCCGACTACTGCCGCCGCTACACCGACATGCCGCTGCTGGTGCGCATCGTGAAGCAGGGCGAACACTATGTCGCGGAGCGCCTGCTCAGGTCGGACGAATTCGACGATGCGCTGGGCCAGGGCAACAACGCCGCATGGAAAACCGTCGCTTTCGACGAGCTTAGCGGAAAACCGGTGGCGCCGGTCGGCTCCATAGGCTTTCGCTGGGGCCAGAAGGAAGGCGGCGACGCCGGCAAATGGAATCTGAAAGAAGAAGACGTCCGCGGCAATCCGATCCGCCCGGCCATGTCGTTCGCGGCGCAACACGACGAGGCCGTCGAGGTGGCTTTTCCCTATTTCGGCAATGTCGAACACACCCACTTCACGCATACCGGCCACGCCGGCGCGCTGCCGCGCCGCATAGGCGTGCGCAAGCTTGCGACGCGCCATGGCGTAGCGCTGGTCGCGACGGTGTATGACCTGTTCGTCGCCAACTATGGAGTGGACCAGGGGCTGGGCGGCCCGAACGTCGCGGCCAGCTTCGACGACGACGTGCCTTATACGCCGGCCTGGCAAGAGAAAATCACCGGCGTCGGCCGGCAGGATGTCATCGCCGTCGCGCGCGAATTCGCCGAGAACGCCCACAAGACCGAGGGCAAGTCTATGGTAATCCTCGGCGCCGGCTTGAACCACTGGTTCAACATGGACATGAGCTATCGCTCCATCATCAATCTGCTGGTCATGTGCGGCTGCGTCGGCAAATCGGGCGGCGGCTGGTCGCATTACGTCGGCCAGGAAAAGCTGCGGCCGCAGACCGGCTGGCTGCCGCTGGCGTTCGCAACCGACTGGCACCGGCCGCCGCGCTTCATGAACGGGACCTCGTTTTTCTACGCGCACACCGACCAGTGGCGCTATGAAACGATGAAGGTCACCGAATTGCTGTCGCCCCTGGCCGATGCCAGCCAGTTCGCCCAGAGCCCTATCGACTACAACGTCCAGGCCGAACGCATGGGCTGGCTGCCGTCCGCGCCGCAGCTCAAGACCAATCCGCTCGAGGTCGGCCGGGCCGCGGACGGTCTGGATGCCGCCGCCTATGTCGCCGAAGGCCTCAAGGACCGCACGCTGGAGATGTCCTGCGTCGACCCCGACGCGCCGCAGAATTTCCCCAGGAATCTGTTTGTCTGGCGCTCGAACCTGCTGGGCTCGTCGGGCAAGGGGCATGAATACTTCCTCAAGCATCTGCTCGGCGCCGAGCATGGCGTGCAGGGCAAGGACCTGGGCGCGAGCGGCGGCATCCTGCCCAGGGAAGTGAAGTGGCGCGAGCAGGCCCCCGAAGGCAAGCTCGACCTGGTCGTGACGCTGGACTTCAGGATGTCGACCACCTGCCTGTATTCGGACATCGTTCTGCCGACCGCGACCTGGTATGAAAAAGACGATATGAATACCTCGGACATGCATCCGTTCATCCATCCGCTGTCCGCGGCGGTCGATCCGGCATGGCAGTCCAGGAGCGACTGGGAAATCTACAAAGGCATCGCCAGGAAGTTCTCCGAACTGGCGCAAGGCCATCTGGGCGTCGAGCGCGACGTCGTGTTGTCGCCCCTCCAGCACGACAGTCCCGGCGAAATCGCGCAAGCCGGCGCGATTGCGGACTGGGGCCGCGGCGAATGCCCGCCGCTGCCCGGCAAAACCATGGCCAATGTCGTCGTCGTCGAGCGCGACTATCCGGACACCTATCGCAAGTTCACATCGCTGGGGCCGCTGCTCGACTCGCTGGGCAACGGCGGCAAAGGCATCGCCTGGCAAACCGGCGACGAAGTCGAACTCTTGAAGGCGCTGAACTATCCCGTCGCCGCCGAGGGCGTGTCGCACGGGCGCCCGCGCATTCTTTCGGCGATCGATGCGGCCGAGGTCATCCTGTCGCTGGCGCCGGAAACCAACGGCGCGGTCGCCGTCAAGGCATGGCGGGCCTTGTCCGCATTGACAGGCATTGATCACACGCATCTGTCCCGCGCCCGCGAGGACGAGAAAATCCGCTTCCGCGACATCCAGGCGCAGCCGCGCAAGATCATCTCGTCGCCGACCTGGAGCGGCATCGAATCCGAGCATGTTTCATACAGCGCAGGCTACACGAACGTGCACGAACTGATTCCGTGGCGCACGCTCTCCGGGCGCCAGCAGTTGTACCAGGATCACGCGTGGATGCGCGATTTCGGCGAGGCGCTGTGCGTCTACAAGCCGCCGATCGATACGCGCAGCACCGTGGGCATGGCGGGCAGCCGCTCGAACGGCAACCGGGAAATCGCGCTGAATTTCCTGACGCCGCACCAGAAATGGGGCATACACAGCACCTATACCGATAATCTGATGATGCTGACCCTCTCGCGCGGCGGTCCGATAGTCTGGATGTCCGAGGTCGACGCCCGCAAGATAGGCGTGGTCGACAACGACTGGATCGAAGCCTTCAATGTGAACGGCGCATTGACCGCCCGGGCGGTGGTGAGCCAGCGCATTCCCGTGGGGGCGGTCATGATGTATCACGCGCAGGAAAAGATCATCAACGCCCCCGGCTCGGAAGTCACCGGCGTACGCGGCATTCACAACTCGGTGACGCGCGTCATGCTCAAGCCGACGCACATGATAGGCGGCTACGCGCAGCTTTCCTACGGTTTCAACTATTACGGCACGGTCGGCGCCAATCGCGATGAGTTCGTGATCGTCCGCAAAATGAGCATTATCGACTGGAAGGACGAATCCACGCCCGCGTCGGTGCTCTCCGCGGCTGACGCGGCGCGCCATCGGCATACGCTTGCCCAGGGCGCCCCGACTCTCGCGATGGCCGATGAAGAATCCGGAGAAAAGCCATGAAAATCCGAGCGCAGATCGGCATGGTCATGAACCTGGACAAATGCATAGGCTGCCATACGTGTTCAGTGACCTGTAAAAACGTCTGGACCTCGCGCGAAGGAATGGAGTACGCATGGTTCAATAATGTGGAAACCAAGCCCGGCATAGGCTATCCCAGGGACTGGGAGAACCAGGACCGCTGGAACGGCGGATGGAAACGCAAGGCCGGCGGCAGTATCGAACTGCGCGCCGGCAGCAAATGGCGCGTGCTGGCCAATATTTTCGGCAACCCGAACCTGCCGGAGATCGACGATTATTATGAGCCCTTCACCTTCGACTACGCGCATCTGCACGACGCGCCCGACGTCAAGGTCGGGCCGGTCGCCCGGCCCCGCTCGCTGATCACCGGCGAACGTATGGAGAAGATCGAATGGGGCCCGAACTGGGAGGAAATCCTCGGCGGCGAATTCGAAAAGCGCAAAGAGGACTATAACTTCGACCAGGTCCAGACCGACATCTACGGCGAGTTCGAAAACACCTTCATGATGTATCTGCCGCGGCTCTGCGAACACTGCCTCAATCCCGCCTGCGTCGCCTCTTGTCCTTCCGGCGCGATCTACAAGCGCGAGGAAGACGGCATCGTCCTGATAGACCAGGATAAATGCCGCGGCTGGCGGATGTGCGTATCGGGCTGTCCGTACAAGAAAATCTATTACAACTGGCAAAGCGGCAAATCGGAGAAGTGCATCTTTTGTTATCCGCGCATCGAGGCGGGCCAGCCCACCGTGTGCTCGGAAACCTGCGTCGGGCGGATCCGCTACCTTGGCGTCCTGCTGTATGATGCCGACCGCATCCAGGAAGCCGCGTCGGTCGCCGATCCGCAAGACCTGTACGAGGCGCAGCTGGCCATCTTCCTCGATCCGGACGATCCGGCCGTGCGGGAGCAGGCGGCGCGCGACGGGGTGCCGGAGAACTGGCTGGAGGCCGCGCGCCGCTCGCCCGTGTACAAGATGGCGATGGAATGGAAAATCGCCTTCCCCCTGCATCCCGAATACCGTACCCTGCCCATGGTCTGGTATGTGCCGCCCCTGTCGCCCATCAATTCGGCCCTGAGCGACGGGCGCCTGCCCCTCAAAGGGCTGCTGCCCGATGTCGATGCGCTGCGCATCCCGCTGCGCTACCTGGCCAACCTGCTCACCGCCGGCAGCGTCGCGCCCGTGCGCCTGGCCCTCGAGCGCATGCTGGCCATGCGCGCCTTCATGCGCGCGCGCCATGTCGAGCGCCAGGAATGCCCCGGGCTGCTTGCCGCGGTCGGCCTGGACACCGCGCAGGTCGACGAGATGTATCGTTATCTGGCCATAGCCAACTATGAAGATCGTTTCGTCATTCCCTCGGCGCATCGCGAATATGCCGAAGACGCGTTCGACCTGCGCGCCTCCTGCGGCTTCTCGTTCGGCAACGGCTGTTCGGACGGCACCACCGAAACCAGCCTGTTCGGCGGCCGCAAAGGCATCAACAAAGAACGCAAGACCATTCCCATACGCGCGGCGGGAGACTGACATGGCCGACCATAGGCAGATCTTGAGCATGTTGAGCGCCCTGCTCGGCTACCCGGAGCCACCCCTGCTTGGCGAGCTTGCCGAGATACGCGCGGCGGTGGCAGGCCATCGCGCCTTTCCCCCCGCCACGCGCGACGCCTTGACCGCGCTGGTCGACCAGCTGTCGTCGCGCCCCCTGCTGGACCTGCAGGAGGACTATGTGGAAACCTTCGATCGGGGCCGGGCGAATTCGCTGTATCTCTTTGAGCATATTCACGGCGAATCGCGCGAGCGCGGCCAGGCCATGGCGGACCTGCTCGCAATGTACGAAGCAAAGAATCTGTTTCTCGGCAGCGGTGAACTGCCGGATTACTTGCCCGTATTCCTTGAATTCCTGGCGCATGAAAGTCCCGCGCATGCGCGCGAACTGCTTGTCGAAATCGCCGACATCAACCGCCAGATCGCGACCCAGCTCGCCGGGCAAGGAAGCGCCTACAGCGCGGCGGTCGCCGCATTGCTGCCCCTGGCTGGCCAGGCGCCGCTGGCCCTCGCTGCAATTCCCCGCGATGCGCTCGCGAGTCGCCAGGTGGACGGCGAGGCGCTCGATCGCGAGTGGCAGGATGAAGCCGTGAGTTTCCTGGGCGCGCAGGCCCCGGCCGCCGCCCAGGCGCAGGCAATACAGTTTTACGAAAAAAGGCCGGCGCGCTAGCCGGCGGACCAGCGCCCCGGCGGGCTCGCCGGGCATGGCTGCAATAGCGGTTTTCGTGGGAGATGAACTCATGAATCAGCATGTCATCAATCAGGTCCTGTTCGGCGTCTATCCTTATATCTGCCTGGCCATCTGGCTGCTTGGCAGCCTGATCCGCTTCGACCGCGAACAGTACACCTGGAAAAGCGATTCCTCGCAATTGCTCAGGCGCCGTCAATTGCGTCTGGGCAGCAATCTGTTCCACGTCGGCGTGCTCATCGTCATCGCCGGCCACTTCGCGGGTTTCCTGGCGCCGCACTGGATGGTATCGCCATTCCTGAACGCCTCGCAGCACCAGCTCCTCGCCATGGCCGCGGGCGGCAGCGCCGGCATCGTGGCGATTGTCGGCCTGTCCATCCTGCTGTACCGGCGGCTTTCGGACCCTCGCATCCGCATCAACAGCGCGCACGCGGATATCCTGGTCCTGGCGGTGCTGTGGCTGCAGCTGGCGCTGGGGCTGGCCACCATTCCGCTGTCGTTGGGCCATATGGACGGGGCCATGTTCGAAACGCTGAGCACCTACGTCAAAGGCATCGTCACGTTCCAGCCCGACGCCGCGCTGGTCGCCGCGGTGCCGCTGGTCTACAAAGCCCACATCGCCCTGGGCTTCACTATATTCCTGATTTCGCCATTCACGCGGCTGGTGCATATCTGGAGCGGCGCGGCGACCGTGGCCTATCTGTTTCGGCCGCCTCAGATCGTGCGCAAGCGCTGATGCAAGGAAGCGCCATGCCTGCAAATACAATCGGCGCGCCGCCCCCGGGCGAACTCAGCGTCAATGGCGTCGTCATCGAAGCCGCTGCCATCGAAGCCGAATCCGCGGCGCACCCGGACGAACCCGACCCCGGCATGGCCGCGCGCAAGGCGCTGGTGCTGCGCGAGCTGCTGACCCAGCGGGCTTGCGCCACCGGCCTGCTGGCGGCCGGCGCCGAACTCGACGATGGCACCGTGGACCGCCTGCTGGAAATGGAATGCCCCACGCCCATGCCCACCGATGCGGAATGCGAGCGCTACTTTGCAGCGAACGCACAGAAATTCCGCAGCCCGGACCTGGTCCTGGCCCGCCACATCCTGTTCGCGCTGACAGGCAAGGCGGCCATGGCTCCGCTGCGCGCCCGCGCCGAAGCCGCGCTGCGCGAGCTGCTGCAACATCCCGAGCGCTTCGAGGCGCTGGCGCTGGCCCTGTCGAATTGCCCCTCGGGCCGGCTTGGCGGCAATCTGGGCCAGCTGGCCCGCGGCGAGAGCGTGCCCGAATTCGAAGCGGCGGTTTTCGACAGCCAGCGCATCGGCCTGCTGCCCGGGCTGGTCAATACCCGCTACGGTTTTCATATCGTCTCCGTGGAGCGCCGCGTCGCGGGCGTTGCGCTGCCATTCGATGCCGTGCGAGAATCCGTGGGACGCTATCTCTCGGGGCGTGTGCGGCATAAAGCGATTCAGCAATATTTGACGCTGCTGGCTTCCCGCGCCGAATTGCGCGGCATCCAGCTGGATGCGCGTCCCGGCCTGCTACTGCAATAATGGAACACATAAAGATGAGTACAAGCATTTCAAGTTTCGAAGACCTGGTCAGCGCCGCCAGGCAACAGCCAGAGCCTCAGCGCCTGCTCTTCGTCTTCACCAGAGTGGAATTGCCGGACGATTGCACGCCGCAGCAGCGGGCCCGCTTCGAGGCGGGCGCCGGCGGCGCGCTGGCGCCGCTGGCTTGCCTGGACAAAACGCCCGAAGAACTGGGGACATTCAGCGAGCTGCTCGACGAATCGCGCCGCTACGTCCAGGAATGGACCATCGTCTTTGCCGCGGCGCTCGCCGGAAAACGCGGGTGCGCCCCGACTTCGGAAGAAGCCGAGGCGCCTTTGAACAGCATGGTGGAGGCGATCAAGGCAGGCAGCACCGGCGCGTTCATTCCCTTCGACACGCAAGGACAGCCGGTGATATTCGACCCGTCCTGACCGCCAAGATGGCCCGGCCTACTCCGCCGGCGTGAAGTCGATGTGCTTCATGAACACGATTTTCCCGCCATCGTTCTTGAGTATGTTGTAGCCGTGCAGCCCGTCGCCGTTCTTGTCATAAGTGTAGGTGCCTTCGATGCCTTTGTAGCCCTTGATGGCGTGTATGGCTTTCTTGATATCGTCCGGCTTGGTGCTGCTGGAATTCTTGATCCCCAGCGCCAGGACCTGGACGGCGTCATATGCCCACGCGGAGTACAAGTCCGGCTCCGCGTTGTACTTGGCCCTGTACCGCTTGTCGTAGTCCTGGGCTTCCGGGCTGGAGCCGACCGCGAAGTCGGAGATCGAATAAGCGCCGTGCAGGGCGTCGCCCGCCAGCTTCATCGCCGTATCGGTGGATACCGAGGGCGAACCGACCCAGGCCACGGTCAAGCCGAGCTGGCGCAGCTGCTTGGCGAAGATGGCGACGTCCGTCGAGTTGGCGATATAGGTCGAGACGATATCGGCGCCCGACTGCTTGATGGCCAGCACGATGGGCGTCATGTCCTGGGAATTGCTGGTGAACCCCTGCACCGTGACCGGCGTCACGCCCAGCTCCTTGAGGCTCGCGGTAAGGCCCTTGGCGCCGCCATTGCCGAACGAGTCGGTGGAATGCACGATCGCCCACTTCTTGAGCTTCAGCGTATTGACGCCATATTCCGCGATGACCTTGGCGGAATAGCCGTCATTGGGACGCGCGCGGAATATCCAGGGATTGCCGCTGTGAGTCAGGCCGACGTCGGTGCCGCCTATCATCATGGGCAGCCCGACCTTCTTGACGGTGGGCGACACCGCCTGGATCTGGGTGCTGCGCACCGTCCCGATCAATGCCGTCATGTCGCCGCGGCTGGTAAGCTTGGACAGGGCCAGCACCGAACCAGGGTTGGTGCTCTGGTTATCCTCGATGTACAACTCCAGCTGGCGGCCCAGCACGCCGCCCGCCTTGTTGATTTCTTCGACCGCCATCTTGGCGCCGTTGGACTGGTAAACGCCGGCTTCGGCGTTGGGCCCGGTGCTTTCCGCGACCATGCCTATCTTGATGGGATCGGCGGCCTGGGCGAACTGCGGCATCGTCGCCACTGCCGCAACCGCGCAGAGCGAAATCATCTTTCTTTTCATGTGTCTCTCCTTGAATATTTCTTTATGAATTGAATCAATACACGCCGCGACCGCAGGACGATGCATGCCGTCCTGTCTCCGCGGCGCTTGCTGCCCCCCCGAAAATATGGCTATTCCTCTTGCGCGGCGCGGCGCTTGTGCGCAATCAATTTCATCAAGCGCCGGTCGCGCCAGTCCTGGCGCGCCTGCCGCCCGGCAGCCGGCTGTTCCTGCTGCCGTTCGCGCTCCAGCGTATCCAGCAAGGGCCCGCTCCACTCGCGCGGCTGGGCCTGCCTGGCGATATCCAGATAGAGCGGCCCGTAGCGGCCGCAGTAGTCGCGGATGCCGCCCGGCGCATTCAGGTCTATGGTCTCGAACGGCCCCATGAATGCCCAGCGCAGGCCCAGGCCATCCTTGACCGCCTTGTCCAGATCGATGCTGTCGATATAGCCGTCTTCCACCAGACGGAAGGCTTCGGCCAGCAGCGCGCCCTGCAGGCGATTGACGATAAACCCCTGGATCTCGCGCTGGACCATGATGGGCACCTGGCCGGCGCCCTCATAGATGGCGCGCGCGCGTTCCATGACGGCGGGCTCGGTCCACGGCGCGGGCACCAATTCCACCAGCGGCACCAGCGACGGCGGGTTGATGGGATGCCCGACCAGGCAGCGCGCGCGCCCCTTGAGCTCTTCAGTGAAGCTCGACGCCGGAATGCCGGAGGTGGAGCTGGCCAGTATCGCGCCAGGGTCGGCCAGCGCATCCAGCCTGGCAAATATTTCTTTCTTCGCCGCCACGGTCTCGCGCACGTTTTCCTGCACCAATACCGCGCCCCGCAAGGCGTCTTCCAGGCTGGCGTCAATACTGATGCGCTGCATGACCGCCTGCGGCGTCTCGCTGATCAGGCCGGCTTCGTACAGCGCGGCCAGATTGGTTTCGATGGCGCCCCCCGCCGACGCCAGCGCCTGCGCGTCCACATCGTGCAGCGCCACCGGATGGCCGGCCCGCGCGAACACCGATGCCCAGGCGCAACCTATGAGTCCGGCACCGATAATTGCTATTTTTTCCATGGATATGTCTCTTTGAGTGTCATTCAAATAAGCCTTGGGATTCACGCGCTCTCGGCATGTTTGCCGCCGCCCAGATACGCCGCCTTCACTTCCTCGTTGTCCAGCAACTGGGCCGGGGTTCCTTCGACCGTCAGGTTGCCGGTGACCAGCACATAGCCGCGGTCGGCAACGGAAAGCGCCATGTTGGCGTTCTGCTCCACCAGCAGGACGGTCGTGCCGCGCCCGCGTATGCTGCGTATCGTGGCGAACAACTGCTGCACGATGATGGGCGCCAGGCCCAGCGAAGGCTCGTCCAGCAGGAGCAGCTTGGGCTTGGACATCAAGCCGCGCGCGACGGCCAGCATTTGCTGCTGCCCGCCGGACAGGCTCCAGCCCAGCGCATCCGAAAGGCGCTGCAGATCCGGGAATATCTGGTACATCTCCTCCACCTCGCCTTCCACCTGCTGACGCGGCAGGCGGCCCCGGCCGGAGGCGCCTATCATGATGTTTTCCTTGACGGTCAGCCCGGGAAAAATACGCCTGCCTTCGGGCACGTGGGCGATGCCCAGGCGCACGATATGCTCGGGCTTGATGCGCGCGAGCGGCTTGCCATCGAACAGGATCTCCCCCTCGGTGACGGCGGTCAGCCCGGAAATGCTGCGCAGGGTGGTGCTTTTGCCGGCGCCATTGGCGCCCAGCAGCGTCACGATCTCGCCCTCCTCGACATGGAGGGAAATCCCTTTGAGCGCCTGTACATTGCCGTAAGCGCTGTGCACATTATGAAGTTCAAGCAGCGGCATGAGCGGGCTCTCCCAGATAGGCGGCGATGACATCGGGGTGGCGCAGCACCTCGACGGGTGTTCCTTCCGCAATCTTCTTGCCGAAATTGAGTACGGTGATCCGGTCCGAGACCTGCTCGATCAGGCCGATATCGTGCTCGATCAGGAAGACTGTCAGGCCGTGCCCGCGCAGCCGCTTGAGCAGTTCTCCCAGCCCTTTTTTCTCGGTCTGGTTGAGTCCGGCCGCCGGTTCGTCGAGCAGCAGGAATTTGGGATGGCCGGCCAGCGCGCGGGCAATTTCCACCAGGCGCTGATGGCCGTATGGCAGATTCCTGACGATCAGCTCGGCCTTGTCCGCCATGTCCACGAACTTGAGCGCCGACAGCGCCCGCGCGCGCAGGGCTTCGCGCCCCGGTTCGATGGGATTGTTGTCGCGCTGCGCCCCCACCATGACGTTTTCGATCACCGACATGGCCGGAAACAGCCGGATATTCTGGAAGGTGCGTCCTATGCCCAGCCCGGCCCGCTCATGCGGCGCCATTGCGGTGATATCCAGGCCATCGAAGACGATTTTCCCGCCGGTCGACTTATATATGCCGTTCAACACATTCAGCGTCGTGGTCTTGCCCGATCCATTCGGCCCGATGAGCGCATGCACGGTCCCGCGCGCGACCTCCAGCGAGATGCCGTCGACCGCCTTGACGCCGCCGAAGTACTTCTGGACATTTTCAATGCTCAGGATGGGCGCGGGATCGACGATAGGTATCTCCAGGTCCAGCGGCGCGATCGCCGCGACATCCACCGGCGCCGACTTGCGGCGGCGGCGGTCGAACGGGGCGCGCAGCAAGCCCCAGATGCCCGCGGGCAGGAATACCATGATCAGGATGACCGCCAGGCCGTATGCCGCCAGGTAGACCTCCTTCAGGAAGCGCAGCCATTCCGGCAGGAGAATCAACAGGCTGGTTCCCAAGGCGCCGCCAAATGCCGACTGCGCGCCGCCCAGCAAGACCATGGTCAGGAATTCGATGGATCGGGCGAAATTGAAATTGTCCGGACTGATGTAGGCAAAGCCGGCCGCGTAGAACGCCCCGCCCAGCCCCGCCAGCCCGGCGCTCAGGGTGAACGCAATCACTTTGACGCGCAGGGTGTTGACGCCGGTCACCTCGGCCGCCAGCTCGTTTTCGCGGACCGCCCGCATGGCGCGCCCCGTCCTGGTCTGCGGCAGCCACCATACGAAGAATATGGCGGCATACAGAACCGCGGTGCATAGCAGCAGATAGGCGCGATCGTCGGCCAGTTCATAGCCGAACAAAGACGGCCGCCCGATACCCGCGACGCCATCCGGGCCCTGCGTCACTTCCGACCAGTTGACCAGAACCAGATCGAAAATCTGCTGGAAGCTGATGGTGATCATGGCCAGATAATGACCGCCCAGCCGCAGCGTCGTCAGTCCGAGGACAAACCCCGCGACGGTGGCCACGCCTATGCCCATCAACAGCGTGATCCAGAAATTGAGCCCCAGCACCACTGTGCCCAGGCCGACGGCATAGGCCCCCAGGCCGAAAAAAGTCGCCTGCGCGAGGTTGATCTGCCCGGCATAGCCGAGCACGATCGTCATGCCAAGGACCGCGATCGAATACGTCGCCGCCTGCATGAATATATTCAATACATAGGGGCTGAACTGGAGCAGGAAAGGCGCCGCGGCGACCAGCAAGCCCAGGACAGTGAAGAATGCCAGGCGCCTGGCGGCGCGCGCCCGGGTGCCGGGCATGGCGGCCGGCCTTGCGGCGGTCGGCGGGATATCGGGAGAATGAGTATTTTTCATGCCTTCTCCGAGATCTTTTCGCCGAAAATACCCTGGGGCCTGAACAGCAGGAAGATGAACAACAGCAAGAACGCGAAGGCGTCCTTGTAAGGCACCGAGATGTAGTGCGCGCCGAAGCTTTCCACCACGCCCAGCAGAAGCCCGCCGACGATCGCGCCGGTCACGTCGCCGAAACCGCCGATGATGGTTGCGGAAAAGGCCTTGAGCGCGATGATGGAACCCATGCCGATGGAAACGAAGAGGATGGGTGAAACGAGTATGCCGGCCACGCCGCCGAGTACCGCGCTGTAGATGAAGGTGAACGCGATCATCGAGGCAACGGGAATGCCGACCAGGCGGGCCATGTCCTTGTCTTGCGAAGTGGCCTGCAGCTTCTTGCCCAGCAGCGTATGCTCGAAGAGAAAATACTGGAACCCGACCGCGATCGCCGTGACCGCCAGGATCACCAGGTATTGCGTGTCCATGAATACGCCGCCGAGCTCGATGCCCTGGGTCTTGAACACCCTTTGCATGGGCTTGGGCTGCGGGCCGAAGAAATACAGCACCGTGTTCTGCATGAAAATGGAAGCGCCGAGAGTGCTGATGATGACCGGCAGGAACGACCGGTGGCGCAAGGGGTAGTACACGCCCAGGTTGAAAACCATGCCGACGATGCCCATCACGAACAGGGCCAGTATGATGCTGAGCCAGTACGGCATGCCGCCGCTCATGAACGCCACCATCGCGAAGCCGCCCAGCATGGCAAAGTCGCCTTGCGCGAAGTTGACGACGTTGGTCGCCCGGATGATCAAGACGAATCCGAGCGCTACCAGGGAATAGATCGAGCCAAGCGCGAGCCCGGCGAACAACACTTGAAAATTTATTGCCAAAAACTCCATGCGGTCTTCTCCTCTGCTATTCCGGCTCTCTGGTTGACGCTGGAGCCATGGGGGACTGCTTTCGTAATTATTTTGCAGCAACGCAGCATCGGACCGCAGGGTAGTCTCCTCCCCTTGACCATCTGTGCCGGTCTATATATGATCCGATCGGAAATATCATTTTGCACGACTCTACCTTGTCGGTATCATCGAGTCAAGCCATATGAAGGAGTCGTTTTATGTCCCTTGGTCCGAAAATCAGCCGCTATTTGCGGGCAGCCGAAAACGATGCGCGGCCGACCATCGCCCGCCGTCCTTCGCTGGGCGACGAGGTATATGAAACGCTGCTGGCGCAGCTCATTGCATTGAAGATTGCGCCGAACAGCCGCATTTCGGTAGATGCCCTGGTGCGGGAAATGGGCGTTTCGCAAACGCCCATCCGGGCGGCGCTGATCCGGCTGGAAAGCGAAGGCCTGGTGGTCAAAACGCATAATGTCGGCTATAGCGCCGCGCCCATGCCCTCGCGCGCCAAGTTCGAACAGATATACGACCTGCGCCTGCTGCTCGAGCCCTATGCGGCGCAGCTCGCCACCAGGAAGCTGTCCAACGCATCGCGCAAAGAACTCGCGGCCCTGGCGCGAGCCATGTCCGAACCGGATAGCCAGAATGCAGAACGGGCTTATGGCAAGTTCGCGCTGCAGGACGCGAAGTTCCATGCGCTCATCGCCACCGAAAGCGGCAATGCCCTGGTGGCCGACGCGCTGGCGCGCACCTATGCCCATACCCATCTGTTCCGCCTGCGCTTCCATTCCGCGGTCACCGAAGGCGCTGTCGAGGAACATGCCAAGATCGTCGATGCCATGGCCGCGGTCGACCCCCTGGCCGCGCGGGAGGCCATGGAAAATCACATTCTGCGCTCGCAAGAACGCTGGAAGCCTTTTTTCGACACCATGGAATGATGGCGGTATTGAAACGTCCGGAGATGCGCCGTTCCGCCAGCCATGCTTAGTTCAAGGAAATGCCTGCCTTTTTAATGACCGCGCCCCATTTTTCCAAATCCGAGCTTATCTGGGACGCGATGGCCTCAGGCTTGCGGCTAATGGCCGTCATGCCGAGTTCCCGCACCCTGTCTTTAATGTCGGATGTTGCCATTGCCGTTTGCATCGCGCTTCGCAGCCTGACAACTTGTTCATCGGGTGTCCCGGACGGCGCAAAAATTCCCATCCAGGTCGAAAATTCGAAGCCGGGGATATTCGCTTCCTCGGCGATAGTCGGCAGATTGGAATATTCGGAATTGTTTGACAAGCTGGCGACCGCCAAAGGCCTGACTTTGCCGGACTCTATGTGAGGCTTGGCCTGAGATATTGCCTGAAATTGCACCTGCACGCGGCCGGCGAGCAGATCCATTACCGCTTGGGAACTCCCCTTGTATGGAACATGCGCCATTTCTATGCCGGTCAACGAACTGAAAAGTTCGGTGCCCAGATGATAGCTGCTGCCCACGCCGGAAGTCGAATAGTTCAATCTCCCCGGATCCGCTTTTGCATAGGCGATCAACTCCTTGACGCTATGCACCGGCACCGAAGGATGAACAACAAGAACGTTCTCATCATTGGCGATCAGGTCCAGGGGAACGAAGTCCTTTACTGGGTCAAATTGGATATCGGGCATCAGTAAAGGACCTGTTGTCATGGAGCTGCTGCTCGCCAGCAGCAATGTCAACCCGTCAGGCTTGGCATGGGCCACATATCGCGTTCCTATCGCGCCAGTCGCGCCCGGCTTGTTCTCGACGACAACGGTCTGCTGCAGTTCCGCTGACATTTTCTGCCCCACCAGCCGCGCTAAGACATCCGACGGCCCGCCAGCCGCGAACGGCACCACCAGCCGTATCGGCGCGACATCTTGCGCCAGGGCCAGGGACGATGCCCCTATGAGCGCGCTCAAAATGATTGCTTTCCCTATTTTTTTCATGCCTCTCTCCTTGGATTGCTCGAGATTGTGTGTTTCTCATTGGATTGTCGACTAAACATGGTATTAGTTAGCTGTTTACCGACAATATTTTAGAATTCGTATGAATTCGTTGACACAATATCATATACTCATTAATATTGACAACAATTTGATGGAAACGTGTAGTTTTCGTCGACAATTCAGGAACGAAGCCGGCGACGGGTCAGGGGATGCAGCGACTAAGGGATGGTGTAGACAATAAGGCTGAATATTTCAAATATTTAAGCCATTTTTATATTATTTATATCATTTCGCTTACAATTTTGCCGGCGCCATAAAGTAGCGATGGCAATTTCCGTAGTGATCTGTTCTCGTTGAAAGGAAAGAAAATGAAAAGGCAAGATGGTTTATTAGAGGAAACGGGGTCCCGCGCTGCCGGGACGGCATCGAAACCGGATGGCATCGACCGAAACAGCGGCGCGACCGCAGCGGCCATTACCGAAGCCACCATCGTTGCCGAAATTGAAGATCAATTGTGCGCGGGCACACTGCGGCCGGGCGACCGGATCAACGAAAGCGCCTACGCCGCAAGAATGGGATGCAGCCGGGGTCTCATAAGGGAAGCGCTTCGAACCTTGGAACACCTCGGCCTGGTACGCAGCGAACTGAATCGCGGAGTCGTCGTCATCGAGCTGTCCGCAAAAGAGGCACTGGATATATATGACTTGCGCGCTTCATTATTTTCATTGGCCTGCAAAATATCCTGCGCCAAAGCGTCCACAACATGGGTTCAGAACTTGGGCCGGCTGGTGGACCTCATGGACAAGGCCGTCGAGGAAGACAACATAGATGCTTATTATCCGATCAATGTAAGTTTTCACAATTTGATCATAGAGCGGTCGGAGAACAGCCGCTTGATCGATTTCTGGAAGCAGTTGGAACGCCAACTGCATTTGTTCCGCAGGCGGGGCCTAGTGTCTCCCGGCGCCATGCGTCTGTCGAACAGTGAACACCGCCGCATGGTGGAGGCTTTCAGCAGCGGCGACATCGTCGCGCTCGAAGCACTCGCCTATCGCCACATCAAAGAGGGAAAAATGCGCTTGTTAACCAGCGTCGCATCCTCTATTTAAATGGTCTTTTCTTTAGTTTTGGAGTTATTAAATGGGTCAGATCAAGAATCTCAATGAATATACGGAAGTCAAGAATCTCACCGCGGAGGTCGCCAGTTTTGTTGTCGACACTGCGGTCTCGGATTTGCCGCAGTCCGTAATCGACGCAGGCAAGAAGTCCATACTGGACGGCATCGGCCTCGGCATTGCGGGATCTATAGCGAAAAGCGGGCAAATCGTGAATTCATATCTGAAGGGATTGAATGCCGCGGGGGAGGCGACCGTAATTGGGACTTCGCTAAAGGTGCCGGCCCGCTTCGCCGCGTTCGCGAATGGCATAGCGATACATGCCGATGACTATGACGATACGCAATTGGCCAGCGGCAAGGACCGGGTTTACGGCTTGCTGACCCATCCCACGGCTCCCGCCCTTCCCGCGGCATTGGCAACCGCCGAAGTATTGGGAAAAAGCGGCGCGGAAACCATGCTCGCCTATCACCTGGGCGTGGAAATAGAATGCAAAATCGCGGAGGCCATTGATCCCCGCCACTATCAACATGGGTTTCACGCCACAGCAACATGCGGAACATTTGCCGCCGCCGCCGCGGCCGCTAAATTGCGCGGCCTGGGCAATGAAGAAATATTGAGAGCCCTGGCTATCGCAGGAAGCCAGTCCGCGGGCTTGCGCGAAAACTTTGGAACGATGACCAAGCCCTTTCATGCCGGCCGTTCGTCGGAAAGCGGAATCGTCGCGGTCGATTTCGCCACGGCCGGCTGGACGGCCACCGATAAGATTCTGGAGGCCAGCAGAGGTTTCTTCCGGGCGGCCGGCGGTGGATTTGATGCCGGCTCCATCGTTGGAAAACTGGGAGCGCCCTGGACATTCGCCGATCCCGGCGTGTCCATAAAGCCCCATCCTTCCGGTTCCTTGACACATCCCGGCATGACCAAGCTGCTTGAATTGATCATCGAGCATGACATCAAGCCGGAAGAAATTGTCCGCGTGGATGCAGGCACGAATCAGAACATGCCCAATGCCCTCATACACCACCGTCCGGCAAACGAACTGCAGGCAAAATTTTCCATGGAGTTCTGCCTGGCCATGTTATTGCTGGACAGGCGCGCCGGGCTGCGCGAATTCACTGACGAGGCTACGCAGCGGGACGATGTGAAACAGATGATTGAAAAAATCAACTTCCATGTACATCCGGAAGCGGAAAGCGCCGGCTATGACAAAATGACTACCATCCTCGACATCCACCTGACCAATGGCCGCCATATCCAGGGCCGGGCCGACTTCGGCAAAGGCAGCCCGGCCAATCCCATGAGCTATGACGAAGTGGCGGATAAATTCCGCGAGTGCTGCGATTATGCCAATTGGCCCAAGGACAAGGCTGAAAAAATCGTAGCCTTGGTGCAGGACATCGAAAACATCAAAAACATCAGGGAATTGACCCTGCTCTACACCGCAGCCGCCCGCTAGGCGCGCCTGTTTTTCTTTGAACCCCGGAAGCCCCGCTATGCGTATAGCCGTTAGCGCTTAGCGTGGCCGCCATCACCGGACGCATGACGTGAATCCAATGCCTTGGCAATGGGAATCGGCCGACAACAATTCATTCCATCGTGTTGCCGCCGATTTCAGGAAAGGGAAGAATACTCCGCGACAGTATCTTGAATGCTTTCTGGAGAATATCGCCAGATACGAAGGGAATGTAAAGGCGTTTACAGCGCTCAATATTGATAATGCGAGGCAATTGGCCGACGACTCCACGCGGCGCTATCAATCCGGAAAGGCCCTGTCCGAACTGGATGGATGTCCATTCGGCATTAAAGACATCATCGATACGGCAGATTTTCCCACTGAATGCGGCAGCCCTATCTTCAAGGGTTCACCAGCCAATTTCGATGCCGCTTGCGTTGAAGTCCTCAAGCGGGCCGGGGCCATCATTGTAGGGAAAACGGTGACGACGGAATTTGCCATCGGCGTTTCCGGTGTCACCCATAACCCCCATCGCCTTGGCCATACGCCCGGCGGGTCCTCCAGCGGCTCGGCCGCCGCCGTGGCTGCCAGCATGCTGCCCGTTGCCCTGGGTACGCAAACATTGGGATCCATCATCCGCCCGGCGTCCTTCTGTGGAATCGTGGGATTCAAGCCTAGCTATGGCGTGCTGCCTCTGGGCGGAGTCCATCCGGTTTCGGGATCGCATGATCACCTCGGAATACTCAGCGCCAATATCGACGATGCCTGGCTCACCGCCAGACTGCTTTCATCCCGCTCGGGAAGTCCGAACTTTCCCCCTTTATTACCGGGCCCGCAGGCAAGCGGATTTGGTCCGGACCGGCCGCCACGCCTGATACGGCTATATCTTGACGCCTGGCTTTCAGAAACTTCCACACCCTTGCGGGAAGCCATGGACCTTTATATCGACCAGCTTAGGGAACAGGGGATTTCGATCGCGGATAAAAACAATACTCGAGAAATCGCTGAACTCGAAGATGCCATCAGCAAATTCTCACCCGATTCCAGGGAGATGATTGCATATGACATGCGTTGGCCTTACATGCAATATCGTTCGCGCTACCCAGGCATGCTCAGCGACAAAATCATGGAATTATTGGAATTGTCGGAGTCCGTTACTTCCGAAGCCTATGCCGGATATTTAAGCAATAGAAAGAAAATACGCGACCTTGTCAGAACCGCAGTCGGCAATGCCGATGGATTCATCACTTTATCCGCGCCCACGCCCGCTCCTCCGGGGCTGGAATTTACCGGCAGCCGTAATTATGCCGCCCTGTGGTCCTTGCTCGGATTTCCCGCATTCAGCCTGCCAATATTGAAAACCGACGACTTGCCGGTCGGCGTTCAAATCATGCATGTCGATAACCATGATGCTGTTCTGTACGAGCTTGCTTCCTGGCTGATGAAAACCCGCCACGCCTCCGCATGAAAACGGCCGGCATTCCCGAATCCACTTACTACCGAATATGAATATGCAAAAACAACAACATGTTGACAGGAAAACTTATCGGATCGCCGCGATACCCGGGGATGGCATAGGGAATGAAGTGATGACCGAAGGCCTCAAGGTTATGCGCGCGGCAGCTGCCCGATTCGATATCGACCTTGATTTTGTCTCTTTCGACTGGGCCAATTGCGACTATTTTTTGAAGACGGGCAGCATGATGCCAGCCAACTGGAAAGACCTGTTGACTGGCTTTGATTCCATCTACTTCGGCGCGGTGGGATGGCCGGATAAAGTACCCGATCACATCTCTCTCTGGGGTTCGCTATTGAAGTTCCGGCGCGAGTTCGATCAGTACATAAATTTACGTCCGGTCCGGCTTTTTGAAGGCGTACCCTGCCCTCTTGCCCATAAAAAACCGGGAGATATCGACTTTATCGTGGTCCGGGAAAATACCGAAGGCGAATACACGTCACTCGGAGGAAAGATGTTCGAGGATACCGATAGGGAATTCGTCATACAGGAGTCCATATTCAGCCGCATCGGTACCGACCGGGTCTTGAAATTTGCCTTCGAACTGGCGCAATCCCGGGCGCGGCGGCGCCTGACCGTCGCGACAAAATCCAATGGCATCGCCATCAGCATGCCTTATTGGGATGAGAGGGCGCATGCCATGGGGGAAAGATTTCCCGAGGTTGCGGTCGACCTTCAACATATCGATATTCTTGCGGCGCGTTTCGTCCTGCAGCCAGATCGCTTCGATGTGGTTGTCGCTTCCAATTTGTTCGGAGATATTCTTTCCGATCTCGGGCCGGCATGTGCTGGAACAATTGGGTTGGCGCCGTCGGCCAACCTGAATCCCGAGCGCCTTTTTCCATCCCTTTTTGAACCGGTACATGGATCGGCGCCGGACATTTCCGGCCGGAACATAGCCAATCCTATTGCCATGATATGGTCGGGGGCGCTCATGTTGAATTTCTTCGGAGAAACCGCCGGCCATCAGCGCAAAAATTTCCGCGAGGCGCATGACGCCGTCCTGCTGGCGATAGAACAGGTGCTTCGGAATGGGCCTCGCACTCCCGACCTGGGAGGAGCGGCCAGTACTTCCGACATGGGCGACGCTATCGCTCGGCTCGTAAGCGATGGCGACACGCATCGATAACTATATCCGCTACACCGGCTGCGGCTTGCTTGCGGCCTGCCGGTTTTCGTAGACCTGTAAATGGCAGTATGCGGCGCGCGTCAAAGGCGCGTCCAGCCCGGCGAGCGCCGCGCGCGCGGCCATGTCGCCGACGATGTCATCGGCCTCCAGGCGTGCCACCCCATGCGCAATGTCCCTGGCCATGGAGGCAGCCCAGTCCGAGGCCCGATCCAGCAGGCGGCTCTCCATCCGCGCCACGACATCCGGCGCCAGCTCGCGCCCGGCGGCGGCCGCAACGCCGCGGCATTCCGCCATCGCCCTGGCCATCAGCGCCCCGCCCTCCCTGGTTGCCATGATATCGCCCACCGTGCCGCGCATCAGGCAGGTCATCAAGGCGCCCGTGGCGACCATTACCCATTTGTCCCACAATACCTGTTCGACGTCGTCCGCAAGCGACCGTACACCCGGCGTGGCCGCAATCAGGGAATGGAAATCGCGGGCCAGCGCCCGCATTTCTTCCGACCGGGCGCCGGCGATGACCACATCGTTGGCCCCATAGTGATGGATGTCCCCGGCGCTGTCCAGCATGGTGGCGATATACGCCGCTCCGCCCAGCACCCTGGCCTTGCCGAAGCGCGCGTCCAGCCTGTCATAGACGGACAGGCCGTTGACGAATGGCAGGATGCCCGTCGATGGGCCGGCCGCCGGCGCAATGGCGGCCATCGCGGAGTCGAGGTCGTAGGCCTTGCAGGCCAGCAGGATGAGGCTGTAGTCCGCCTTCACGCCGTCGGGGCCTGGCGTGTTCACCTGTCGCCGGAAATTTCCCAGTTCGCTATGGACGACCAGGCCATGGGCCTGCAAGGCTTTCGCGCGCGCGGGCCGGACAAGAAAGCTGACGTCGGCGCCCGCTTCGATAAGCCGCGCGCCGTAGTAGCCGCCGATGGCGCCGGCGCCCAGAACGAGTATCTTCATGATTGATCCTTCAAGGTTAAAGTGAATACGCGCACGCCATCTACCCGACAGACCCGGACAATATGGGTTTGCGCAATTGCCGCCGTCCGAACCAACTGCCGGAGGCAACCGCCCAGACAATGATGATGCCGTACAGGCACATGGCGATGGCCAGCGTCGAGAAAAAAGCGGACATCGAACCGGTAAGGGAAAGCACCAGCCCGCCGGCGCCCGCGCAGACCAGCAGCCGCAGCAGGCCCGCCAGCAGCGGCCATTTCAGCCGGCCAGCGCCTTGCGATGCGAAATAAAGGGAAAAGCCCAGGCCGAAGAATCCGTAGAATGGCCCGACAATGCGCAGGTACGCCGCGCCGGTGTTCAGCATGCTCTCGTCCACGCCAAAAAGCCGCAGCCATGCATAAGGCCAGACCGCGGCCGCGATGCCGACGGCTTCCGTCAACAGAAAAGCCATCGCTCCGCCCACCAGGGCAATATGCAGCGCCCGCTCGCGCTGGCCCGCCCCGATGTTGGAACCCACCATTGCCACCATGGGCGCGCCCAGTCCGAAAGCGATAGGCAGGAGGAAGTACTCGAGGCGCACAGCCGTTCCATAGCCGGCCAGCGCCGCGGTGCCCGCGTAGCTTCCCACCAGGGCGGTGGTCAGGGCGATAATGGCATTGGTCAATACCGAATTGAATGAAGCCAGCCCGCCGACAAGCAGGATGCCGCGCATCAATCCAAGGCGCAGGCGCCCCAGAACCAGCCTTGCGGCGTTTTTGCCAGACAGGCAATACCAGCCCAGTATCACGGTGCCCACGCCGTAGTAAACGAGCAGCGCCCAGCCGCCGCCCGCCACGCCCAATTCGGGAAACGGGCCAATGCCGAAGATCAGGCATGGTGAAATCGGGATGAGCACCAGCGCCCCGCCGCAGATCACCGCCCCCGGAACCAGCATGTTTCCCGTGCCGCGGATGACACTGGCGAACGCGTTCATCAGCCACAGCAGGACAATGCCGCCGAAAATCACATTGGAATAGGACAAGGCGGCGTCGAGCGCCGCCCCGTCGGCCCCAAGGGCCCGATAGAGTTGCGGGCCGAACCACAGCAGAAGAATGGAGAAGACCACCCCCAGGCCGGCATTCAATACCACGGCGTGCAGCACCAGCTGATTGGCTTCGGCCGTCCGCCCGGCGCCCAGCGTGCGCGCGACCGCCGAAGAAATGCCTCCGCCCATGGCGCCCTGGGACATATTCTGCATCAGCATCAGGACTGGAACCACGACGGCCACCCCGGCGAGCACCTCGGTGCCCAGTTTTGCCAGAAACCAGGTCTCTATCAAGCCCGTGGTGGACTGCGCGAGCATCATCAGCACATTCGGCCACCCCAGCCGCAGCAGGGTCGGGACTATCGGCCCTTCCAGCATGGCGCGCAGCCTGGGATTGGCCGTGCGCTTCTCGGTGGCTGGGGCGGGACTCGTGGACATTGCGGCTGGCCTTGGGCATTGATTTTTCGCAGCGCCTCAATCGGGACAGCATCCAGGTATTGGCATATGCAGGTATATTCCGGAATTTACAGGCATATGCCAATACTTGTCAACATGCAGTAAACTTCGTCCTGCCCGACGCGCCGATGCCATCCCGGACTTGCAGCGACCGTCGCAAACCACGCCACACCCCTGCGGAATCGCTATGCCCGAATCGATTATCAAAGACCCCAATTTGTGCAATGGCGCAGCCCTGCGCAAGGCAACCCGGCGCATCACACAGCTTTACGACTCGGTGCTGGCGCCCTGCGGGCTGCGCGTGTCGCAACGTTCCATCCTTGTTCACGTCGACAGGGCCGGCAATCCCACCATGACGGATCTCGCCCGCGCCATGGTGCTGGACCGCTCGGCGCTGGCCCATAACCTGAAACCGCTGGAGCGCGACGGCTACGTCGTCCAGGAACGCGATGAACAGGACGGCCGCAGCAGGCGTGTGCGCCTTACCCCGCTGGGGCGGCAAAAACTGACCGAGTCCACCCGTCTCTGGCGCCAGGCGCAGAAGCGATTCGAGACCGCTTATGGCGCGGATCGGGCGGCGGCATTGCGCGCAGCATTGTCCGATATCTACTCGGACGACTTCACGGCTGCCTTCAACAGGCCCTGACCCGCCGCGGCCTCTGGGTCGGGCTATTCTTGACGATTGAAAAAATATCTGCCTGTGGACAAGTACAGGAGAGGCTCCTTGTGCACAGCCTGTGGACAGCCGCGGAACAACCCGGCCGTTTCAACTCCGCCAAAAAGTTATGCCCGTTTCATCCACGCTGAAAACACAAGTTGTGCGTGTCGGAAAAACCCCGCAAGCGCTTGAATTCAAAAACACTATCGAGGTTGTTCCAGTTATCCACAGACACCCATTAGTATTAGTCTTTATATATAGAAAAGATAGCAAACAAAACAGCAATACCGCTATTCCCCGTCCAAACCGCCAGCCCCAAAACGGGGCAAAAGCGCAGGTATACTGCTGGCAAGAGAGGACGGCACGAAACCAGTCCGATCGAAATTCCCGGATAGTGGTCACGTTTCCTTCATTGCGGTTTATGATCGGATAAAACTGCATTTTTGCGCCCCACAGCGCCCGGCTTCTTGTCGTTTCCGGCAAACGGCAAGGCCGATCACGGAAACCGACTCACTATCTATGCATCTGGTACAACGCCTTCCCGAAAATCCTCTGGACATCATCGGCGACATTCACGGCGAATATTCCGCGCTGCTCGCGCTGCTGGGCCGCCTGGGCTACGACAAGCATGGCAGGCACAGCAAGGATAGAAAACTGGTGTTCGTGGGCGATTTGTGCGATCGCGGCCCGGACAGCCAGGGCGTTATCGAACTCGTCCAACACCTGATCCAGCAGGGCAATGCCCAGGCCGTGCTGGGCAATCATGAAATCAATTTGCTGATCGACGACGTCAAAGACGGTTCGGGCTGGTTTTTCGATGAGCGCTACGAACGCGATCTGAAAAACTATGCGCCGTTTCGCCGCACGCCGCCTGGACAGCGCGAGGCCGTAAGAAGCTTTCTGCGTGGCCTGCCCATAGTCCTGCAGCGCGACGACATCAGGGTCGTGCACGCCGCCTGGACAGACCCCACGATAGAAGCCATCAGCGCGGTGCCGATAGGAAATATCGTGGAGCAGTTCAGGATCTGGGACAGGCTCGCGCAGGCCACCGCCAATGCTTCGGGCTTGTACCAGCGCTACCTGGATGAGAAAAAGCAATGGGCGAAAGAACTGGAAGACGAGCATACCCCTCCCCCGTTCCTGCATTCCATCGCCGAATACGAGGCCACACAGCAAATGGTCAACCCTCTGAAGGTGCTGACCTCGGGTGTCGAACAAAAGGCCGCCACGCCCTTTTTTGCCGGCAACCGGTGGCGATTTTCCGACCGGGTAAGCTGGTGGGACGACTATGCCGATACCGTTCCCGTCGTTATCGGCCATTATTGGCGCATGCATCGCCCGCAAAGCGGACAAATGTCGCCCCGCTATAGCCAGCTCTTCAAGGATATCGCGCCCATGGCATGGCACGGAAAGAACCATAATGTGTTCTGCGTGGACTTTTCGGTGGGCGCGAGATGGCGCGATCGGAAGGTCAATCGCGCCATAGACCAGTCACGCTTCAAACTTGCCGCCTTGCAATGGCCCGAGAACCAGGTGGTTTTCGATACCGGCGAGGTATTTTCCACTCATTGACCGCAACAGGCCCCATGTACACGCCCAGCGCATTTGAACTCACCGACCCTGATTCACAACGGCAATTCATCGACCATTATCCTCTGGGTACGCTCGTGGTCCAGGAAAAAGGCGATCTGCTTGCCACGCATTTGCCATTTCTGCAGCAGCCGGAGCCGGCCCAGGGCGCCGGGCTGCTGCAGGCCCACATCGCCAGGAACAACGCGGAATTCGCCTGTCTGCCGGACGGCACCGCGGTGCTGGCGGTTTTTCAAGGACCCCATGCGTATATCTCGCCTTCCTGGTATCCGACCAAGGCGAGCACGCAAGGCAAGGCTGTGCCGACCTGGAATTATGTATCGGTGCATGTGCACGGAAAGCTGACGGTCAAGACCGATCCTGCATGGCTGCTGGTGCACCTTGAGCGGCAGACTGCGCGCTATGAGCAGGGCCGGCCCGACCCGTGGTCTATACACGATGCCCCGCGCGACTATATCGACACGATGCTGCAGCATATCGTGGGCCTGGAAATCAGCATCGAGCGCATCGAAGGCAAGGCCAAGCTCAGCCAGAACCGGCCCCTTGCCGACAGACAGGGCGTCATCCATGGCCTGACGGACCCGCTGCAGCCTTCTATAGGCTCCGTGTTCAATGGCGAGATCGCCCGCTTGATGCGGAACAGCCTGAAGCCTGATTAAGCCCCTGCGCGGCGTGGTTTGCCTTCGCTTTGCCCCATGCATGTAAAGGATGCCGCCCGCGCCTGAAAGTTCCAGCGGCATCGCGTTTACGTTATGTAACAAAATAAAAACCGTTATAAAACCGGCCGCGCAAATATTTCCTCTGTGGATAACTACTAAGGCGAGCGGCTGTGCATAGCCTGTGGATGAGCGCGGCATAAGCCCTGGTTTTCTCTGGCCCTCGAAAGTTATGCCTATTCCATCCACTCGGAAAACAGAGCTTGTCCTTATCGAAAAAGATGCGCAAGTGTATGAATCCAAAGGCCTGATTGCAGTTGTTCCAGTTATCCACAGACACCCATTAGTATCAGTCTTTATAAATAACAAAAATAATAAACAACCAAAGTGGAAGCCTCGTATGGCGCGCCAGGGCTGCTTGCCCTGGCACCGGGATGGGCATGTATACTTCGGTCATTCGCTGGCATGAGGCTTTGCGCTGAACCAGGATTCGGGTCCTGTTCACAGGCAAGACATAAAAAGCCCCGCTCGCGGCGGGGCTGGGGATGGGCGGGGCGGCGGTCAAACGATGGCGAGTTTGGCCAAGGCGGCATCCAGGGTGTGGTCTTGCTTGGCGAAGCAGAATCGGACCAGCTGGTGATTCGATTCCTTGGCGTCCGGCTGCCGATAAAAGGCGGAAATCGGAATGACGCCCACGCCATGCGTCGTGGTCAGCCATCGTGCGAACTCGGCTTCGGGGAGGTCGGATATCGCGCTGTAGTCGGCCAGCAGGAAGAAAGTGCCTTGGCTGGGCATGGGAACAAAGCGGGTCTTCGCCAGGCCTCGAGCCAGCCTGTCGCGTTTTTCCTGATAAAAATCCGACAGCTCCATATAAGGTTTCGGATCTTTCATATAGTGGGCCAGGGCCACCTGCATCGGGGAGCTCACCGTAAACACCATGAACTGATGAACCTTGCGCATTTCGGCCGAGATGTGCTTGGGGGCGCAGCAATAGCCCACTTTCCATCCAGTGGTGTGGTAGGTTTTGCCGAAAGATGAAATGACGATGGCGTTGGCTGCGATGGACTCCCTGCGCGCCAGGCTTTGGTGTTGTTGACCATCGAAAATTATGTGCTCATACACCTCGTCGGACAAAAGCATGATGCCGGTTTCATCCACAATGCGCTCGAGCCAGTCCAGGTCGCTTTCCTGAAGGTTGATGCCCGTCGGGTTGTGCGGGAAGTTGATGATCAGCATGCTCGTTGCAGGCGTAATGGCGTCGCGCACATGCTGCCAGTCGACACGGTATAAAGGGGTCTGCTCGGTCGGCGGCAGCATGGCCACGATAACGGGCGTGCCGCCCGCCAGCTGTATGGCGGGAATGTACAGATCGTAAAACGGTTCGATGACCAATACTTCGTCGCCGGGCTTCACGAAAGCCAGAATGCTGGCCATCAGGGCCTCGCTCGCGCCGCTGGTCACGGTTACCTCGGTGTCGGGGTCATAGTAGTGGCCATACAGCGCTTGCGTCTTGGCGGAGATGCCCTGGCGCAAGGCGGGGATACCGGCCATGGGGGGATATTGGTTGTGTCCCTCCTGCATCGCCCTGTTGACCTCGCTTAGCAGCGCGGCGGCCGGATTGAAGTCCGGGAAGCCCTGCCCCAGGTTGATCGCTTTGTGTTCAGTGGCCAGTTGGCTCATGATGGTGAAAATGGTCGTGCCTACACCGGGCAGCTTGGATTGGAAATTCATGTTATGGCTTGTGTGGGGTTGAAAAATTCAGGAGGCCAGGGCTTACCTTAGCGGTAAATTCAAAAAAGCGGCCTTGCGGCTTGTGCATGCAGGAAAAATACCACACTGGGGTAAACAAGTATTTGATAAAGCATTCCGGCGTGGTTATGCTCATGCTTGCTTTGTAATCAAGTCGTGCGCAGGCATCGCGGTTGGTAATCATAAACTTTAAGTGTCAAATAATTGGCGCCTGTTGTGTGTGGTGAGGTCGTTTTTGTCAGTGTCCTTGGTACATGGCTTTTTTGTTTACTTTTAGGACGCTACGCATCATGGCTCAGAAGGGCAAAGTTAAATGGTTCAATGCCGATAAAGGCTTTGGTTTTATTACTCCGGACGAAGGCGGCGCTGATGTGTTTGCCCATTTCTCGGCAATCGAAGGCCGCGGTTATCGCAGCTTGAACGAAGGCCAGGAAGTAGAGTTCGAGGTCAAAGATGGCCCCAAGGGGCTGCAAGCGGCGGAAATTCGCCCGCTGTAAATATATCTGCTGTATAGCTGGTTCAAATTGTAAAACGCCCCGCTTCCGAGCGCGGGCGTTTTTTTATTGGCCGGCGCGATTGACTGGTCTTGCTGATTATCCGATGTCTTGGAAGCATGCTTCTTCGGGAGACTCGGCGGCTGGAAGCGGAAATTTATACTCTCCTTTTCCACAGCTTTATCCACAGTTGGAACTTGTCTTGCTCTATGGGGCATGCTCGAAGGGCTGATTCTCCATCAATTGAAATTTTCCGGGGGATCAATCGACGGATTAGATATCCACTGTTTGTCCACTGCGTTTCCCACAGGCTTATCCACAGGATCGCCTGCTTATTATGATTAGGCCATTTACCTTATCCCGCCGGATCCAGGAGTTTTATTTTCAAACCCCGGATGCATTGCCTTTGCAAAGGGAAAACACGATTGTTCCACGTGAAACATGGATATGGGGTCGCATATTTTTTATGAGGCGGTTGGAGAATCAAAATCGATTCACTATGTATGCTACGGAGATGCATTTCTTGGAACGGCGGTATTAACGGCGGCATTGTTGGATGCGGAATCGAAATATGTATGTTTAAAATCAATAGCTTATATCAATATCTGAGAGGCTCCGTCTGCGGGCGATGGCTTCCTGCTCGGGATGTTCCGTTTGCGCTGTGGCTTGCAATCCAATCCGCTGCGGCGACAGCTTGTGTCTATGCTTATCTTGGTCGGAGGGTTGGTTTGGTCTGCGGGCTGGCAAGCGGTCCTGTTCATTCCGCCTCGGCGTTGTGTGGGCTTTGGACTATTCCGGCTGACACTTGACCTGTCATATAGCAAGCACTTGGCGTCCCGGTGCGCTTGGCGGCCGCATCGACCATGTTTCGACAGAGGTTCATGTTCCACGTGACTCCCTATTTTCTTTGGCTTGCAGCCATCTGAAAAAAGCCATTGCTTATCTCCAAACCGACCCAGGGAGTTGCCAAGGCTAGCGTCGTTAGGCCGGCGTGGATTCGGTTCTTCTTAACACGCCGCTTGGCTGTTGGGGGTGTCCTTAACACGCCGCTGTCGCGGTGGGGGAAGGTAGCGGTCCGCGTGGCCTGGTCCGCCGCCCAGCGCGGCGGACCCCGCCTCGCCTCGCTCGTCCGCGCCTTCGCGCTGCCTTCGCGGCCG
>NZ_FQXE01000013.1 GCF_900129885.1 Pollutimonas bauzanensis
CTGGTGATCGACTGCCATACCCGTGAACTGTTGGGCTGGCATTTGTCTCGCAGTGGTAAGGCAACGACCGCAAGCAGTGCGCTCGAACATGCCTTGATCGCTCGATTCGGTACGTTAGGCCGTGTTCCCGCGCCATTCTTGCTACGGTCGGACAATGGGCTGGTTTTTACCTCTCGTAGCTACACGGCGCTGGTGCGCAGCTATGGGCTCCGCCAAGAATTCATTACGCCGCACTGTCCACAGCAAAACGGCATGGTCGAGCGAGTGATCAGAACGCTTAAAGAGCAATGTGCCCATCGGCACCGCTTCGAATCCATACAGCATGCCAGCCGTGTCATTGGTGACTGGATTCGCTTTTACAACCACCGGCGACCCCACCAGGCGTTGGCCATGAAAACCCCGGCCGAGGCATTTGCATTAGCCGCATAAACTGAGCAGATTCTGCTGGGTCATTACAGATATCCCGTATGCCGCCCTAGAAAGCTGGATGGATGCTCAGGGCGAGCATGGCCGACAACTGGCACAGCGGCCTGCCGGAACTCTGCTGCAAGGCGTTGAAAGCTTCCTGCACGGCTTGCAGGTCGCGCTGGCCCGTAGGTTCTCGGGTAATGATGTTTGCAGCCGCCAGGCGCGCGACCACATCGCTGCTTAGCAAGAAGGTATCCTTACCGACCAGGCGCAGGAACCCGGCCCCCGAACGCCCACCCAGGCGGACGCCGCGTTTGGCGAGCAGGCGCCACAAGCCGACGATATCGGCGACCGGCCAGGCGGCGATGAATGCGCCGAAACTGCCGCCGTGTTCCTGGCAGACATCCAGAATGAACCGGGCATTTCTGGGGATGGTCTGCAATTTGGCGGGGTGGCGGATGATGCGCTCATTCTGCATGTGGGCCTCAACGTCTGCCTCGCTGAACAAGGCCATGGTCTCCGGCGCAAAACCCGAAAAAGCTTCCTCGAAGGCAGGCCACTTGGCGTCAACCACTGAATGCCGCATGCCCGCCTGAAATATCCGCTGCGTCATCGCAGACAGGTACCGGTCATTGCCCTTGCGCTTCAATTCATCAGGCGCAAGCGCCTGGGGCAGGAAGGCCTCCATGGCTGCGTCAGAATCAAAACGCGTGCGTACCGTGTCGTGGAGCCACTGATAGGTTAGATTCACTGTTGCTCTTCTCAATTTCGGAGTCTGACGCAGAGCATGTAGCGTCGAATATTTCGAAGTCAGATCGTAGCACGCAAAACCTGCCCAGAGGGAAGCGGATTAAGGCCCTACCGTTCACTATCTAAACGCGACGGGATGTACGGGCCGGTATCGCCCGGCGGTAGGGCGGCAGCGCGGCACTTCGATCAGCTAAGGGCGGCCGTGGCCTGGGGTCAGTGTAAAAAAACTGCCAAATTTACGAACGGTGTTTGACAATGGAACACTGTTCGTTATACGATGCGGTCATGGTCAAGAAAACCACCTCACATCAGGTTGAATCCCGGGATAGCTGGGCGGCAAAGGTCGCTGCTTTAGGCGGCGAGCGCGCCGCGCCGCGCCGACGCAAGCCGCCGATCACGGTAGAGCGGATCGTGCAAACCGCATTGGCACTGGTGGCGGCCGAGGGTTTCGATGCGTTGACGATGCGTCGGGTCGCCGGCGTGTTGGAGACGGGGCCGGCGTCGTTGTATGCGCATGTGCGCGACAAGGCGGAGTTGGACGATCTGTTGATCGGTGAACTGTGCGCGCGTGTGATATTGCCAGCGCCGGCCCCAGCGGTGTGGACGGCGCAGTTCAAAGGCGTTTGCGGGCAATTGCGTGATCTGTACCTGGAATATCCGGGCATTTCGCTGGCGGCGTTCGCGGCCGTGCCGCGCAACTTGGACACATTGAGGATCAACGAGGGACTGCTCGCGATCCTGCTGGCGGGAGGGGTGGCGGCACAGCCAGCAGCATGGGCGATCGACGCCGCGATTTTGTATGTCGGCGCATACAGCCTCGAAAGATCTCTGCGTCAACGCCCTGGCATGGAAGCCGACGGTCGGCCCTTCGACCGGACCGAGATTGCCGAGCGGCTGCGGATGCTGCCCCTGAGCCACTTCCCGAACACGGTCGCTCATGTACAGGAGATCGTGTCTGGAGACGGGCATGACCGGTTCGATTTCACGTTGGACCTTCTTCTGGGAGGGCTCGCACCGGCCTCTGCGCAGCACGGCCACGCACGCGAACGGCGCGCCTTGGACCCCGATCGGAGTAGCTCATGAAGGCGGTTCGTTTCAGCGCATTCGGCGGTCCGGATGTCCTTGAGATCGTGGAGCTTGCGGACCCGCATCCGCGGCTAGGCCAGGTTCGGATCGCGGTACGCGCAGCCGGCGTGAACGCGAGTGACTGGAAGAAACGCCAGGGCCTGATGGACCCGCAGCTCCCCCAGACATTGGGCTACGAGGCAGCCGGTATCGTCGATGAACTCGGCGAGGGCGTCACCGGCGTGGCGGTTGGCGATCGCGTCTTCGGGTTCTGCACGGACGGCGCGGCTCAAGCTGAACTGGCAGTTCTGACGCACTACGCCCCGATTCCTTCTCCGCTTGATTTCGATGTCGCAGCCTCGTTGCCTGCCGCGACCGAAACCGCTGCTCGCGCACTAGATCAGCTTGGTGTCGCCGGTGGGAACACATTGTTGGTCAACGGAGCGTCCGGGAACATCGGAGCCGCCGCAGTGCGGCTCGCCGTGGCGCGTGGTGCGCGTGTGATTGGCACTGCCAGTCCGGCCAACCACGCCTTGCTGCGTTCATTGGGAGCCGAGCCAGTCGCATATGGCGATGGCATGACGGCTCGCATCCGGGCTTTGACTCCCGGCGGTGTCGATCTGGCGCTTGATGTCGCCGGGAACGGCATCCTGCCGGAACTCATTGACCTCGCAGGAGGCCCGGCGCATGTCGTGACGGTCGCCGATTTCGGTGGCGCAAAGCAGCACGGCCTGCGGTTCAGCCGCGGAGACGACGGCCGCGCGCTGTACGCGCTCTCACAGATCGGCGAGTTGGTCACCTCGGGCCGGTCCGCACTGCCGGCCGTGCAGACATTCCCGCTTGCCAAAGTCGCCGAAGCGCATCGCGTTGGCGAGGCGGGTCGCGCGACCGGGAAGCTCGTGCTACTTGTGCATGGTCCCGGCGATAAAGGCGGGCGAGATCGAATCGAAGATCAAGATGAACAATAACCCGCGACCGGGTAAATGCGGCCAATCGGAATCCGCCATCGCGAGCCTACACCCGCGGACAACGCAGCAAGGACTGAATGCCACAGGCCGATGGCTGGCGCTCGGCGCCTTGAGCCTTGCTCAGTTGATGGATGTTCTGGACAACACGATCGTGAACATCGCATTGCCATCTGCGCAACACGATCTAGGATTCTCCAACGACTACCGGCAGTGGATCGTGACCGGGTACGCGCTCGCATTCGGGAGCCTATTGCTCCTGGGTGGCCGGCTCTCCGATCTCTTCGGGCGTCGGCGGATGTTCCTGATCGGCGTGATCGGATTCCTCGTCGCGTCAGTGATCGGTGGCGCTGCTGACGGGTTCATGATGCTGCTCCTCGCCCGCGTCGGCCAAGGCGCCTTCGCGGCGATGCTCGCACCGGCAGCCTTGTCCCTGGTGTCAGTGATCTTCGCGGACAACGCGGAAGACCGCGGGCGTGCTTTCGGTGTATTCGGTGCCGTTTCTGGTGTCGGCGGCGCTCTGGGGTTGCTGCTGGGCGGAATTCTCACCGAGACACTTTCGTGGAGGTGGTGCCTCTACGTGAACCTGATCTTCGGCGCGATTGCATTGATTGGTGCGCTCATGTTCGTTCCTCGTGACGATCGGCAGCAACGCGCGCCCCTCGACGTACCAGGAGCCATCACCGCGACGCTTGGCCTGGTTGGCATCGTTTACGGCCTCGGCAGCGCCGCCTCGAACGGATGGAGCAACTTCTGGACGATCGGTCCGGTCATCGCCGGGTTGGGGCTGATGATCGCTTTCGTGGTGATCGAGCGTCGCGTTGACAACCCGATGTTGCCGCTGCACGTGGTCCTCGATCGAACCCGAGGCACGGCTTACCTGACGCTCTGGATCACCGGCATGGGAATGTTCGCAATCTTCCTGTTCCTGACGTACTACCTGCAGGAAATCCTGAAGTTCGGTCCGGTCATGACTGGCGCGGCGTTCCTGCCCATGATAGGCGCGGTGGTCATCAGCTCGATCATTTCCGGGGCTGTGCTGTTTCCGCGCACGGGTCCGCGCCCGCTCGTGCCGATTGGATGCGTGCTGGCCGCCGTCGGCATGGCAATGTTCACAGTCATTGGCGCGACATCCAGCTATGCTGCCCACGTTCTGCCGGCACTGCTGGTGACCGGCCTGGGATTCGGGATGATTTTCAGCCCTGTGCAGAACGCGGCCACCAGTGGTCTCCGCTCCCATGATGCTGGTGTTGCCTCCGCGATGGTGAACACGGTCCAGCAGATCGGCGGGGCGATCGGAATTGTCGTGTTCAATTCACTCGCCTCGGCCGCCGTCGCCGCCTACTTGGCGAACCATGCCGCGAAGGCATCCCAACCGACAACGATCATCGACGCGACTCTCGCCGGAGACCACCTCGTTTTTTGGACCGCATCAGGCGTATTCATCGCTGGCGGCGTCCTGGCCGCCCTCCTGTTCCGTAGCGGCGCCATTCCGGTCCTCCGCAGCCCGGAGTTCGCGTGGGGCGGCTCGCGTGCGGAATAAGGTAATCGTGCCACGCGCTTGGCGCGCGGGGTGTATGCCCGGCCGACCGACCCCTTGGCGCTGCATCCCAGCCTGTCAATCTTGTCGAAGAGCCTGAAGGTAGGCGCAGAACATGTCGGCCATCGTATCGGCATAGGCTTTGATTTCCGCCTTGGTCCGGCGGGTTTGGGAAAAGCTTTTACCCACCGTGCCGAGCGTCGTGAAAATGAGCTCGCCAGCCAGTTCGCGGGATGCAGCGGCCGCCTTCGGCAATGCTTCCACCATGAAGGCATCGATCATCAGGTCGCCTTCGGCCCGAGCCTTGCGCGCCTCCGGGCTATCGCGATAGAGCGGAGCGGCGTCATTGAGCGCGCCGCGAACCTGGGCTTCCTCGCATTCGGAGCGCAGGAAGGCATGGATTAGCGTGCGCAGCCGCCCCAAGAGCGGCGTTCCTGCATCTTCGAGGATGTCCCGCAGCATTCGGGTCGTCTGCATCCACTCATCGGCCTGTAGGCGGAACAGGATCGACGCCTTGTTGGGGAAATACTGATAGATCGATCCGACGCTGACGCCGGCCTTCTCGGCGACGCGCGCCGTGGTGAACCGGGCGGCACCTTCCTGAGCAAGAACCTGGGTTGCTGCTTGAAGGATGGCGGCGACCAGTGCGGTCGAGCGCGCTTGTTGGGGTTGCTTGCGCGAAGCGATCTGGGGACGGCGGCGGGTAGTCATGACGGCATGGCAGCGCAATGTTCAATGCAAAAAATCCTGATGATTCATCGCCTTCTTCAATGCGATGAATTGTTCACATATTAGCGCAGTATTCACCGCCAGCTCAACCTTCAATTGACGGCCTTCTCGAGCGCTCTGGCCACTGAAGCAACGGCGCGTTGGCCGTCCGTTGATACATCTCGTGGCAACACGTCCTGTCAAAGCGTTGCGGTTGGATGCTCGCCCTGCGCCGAGAGGAAGACGCGGTTTTTCCTGACGAAAAACCTGAATACGCGACCTCATTTCGGGCTTCAGCGATCCGGCGGGCCCAACCGCTTCGTTGTCTTTTCACAGGCAAATCCAGTATTTCGCGGCTCGACGCAGCGGGGGGCGAAAACGCGAACCCCAATGCGAATTTCAAATACGAAGAATTCGTCATATTATTCTTTCAATGCGATGGATTAATCGCATTCCATGCATCCCGCGCCAAGGCGCCTCTTCCAACCGTAGAATGGATAACTTCATGACTTCAACACTGACCACGGCACCACTGGCCCCTTTGCTGGATCGCCTTTTCGAGCAGGCCGACGAGGCCACCAGCCCGGCAATGGCTGGCATCCCCCGCGAGGAACGCGAGCGGCTGATGCGCAGCAAGACCGAATACCTCGACTTCTATAGCCGCGCCAAGGACCTGTGGCTGCCGGTCTCGCGCGAGACCGGCGTGCTGCTCTACCAACTGGCGCGCAGCACGAACGCACGCAACATTGTCGAGTTCGGCACTTCATTCGGACTTTCGACCCTGTGCCTTGCGGCGGCGCTGCGCGACAACGGCGGCGGCCGCCTGATCGGCAGCGAGTTCGAACCGTCGAAAGTCGCCAAGGCCCGCCAGCATCTGGTCGAAGGCGGCGTGGACGATCTGGTCGAAATCCGCGAGGGCGATGCGCTGAAAACGCTGGCCACCGGTCTTCCCAAGTCCATCGACCTGCTGCTGCTCGATGGCGCCAAGTCGATCTATGGCGAAGTTCTCGATCTGGTCGAGAGCCATCTGCGGCCTGGCGCGCTGATTGTTGCCGACAACGCCGACTACAGCCCGGAATACCTTGCGCGCGTGCGCTCCCCGGACGGCGGCTATCTGTCCGTGCCGTTCGGCGAGGACGTGGAACTGTCGATCCGGCTGGGCTGAAGCAAGCCGGACCTTCTCGTCTCAATACCCCATCAGGAGATTTTGCAATGCACGTATTTGTCACAGGTTCAAAAAGGCCCTGCGACGTCGCCCCGATACAGCACCGGAGTTGAAACCGGGGGCTTGGACAGCAGCCGGAGGTACATTGCCCGCCAGGCAGTGGAGGGCATCCCGGCTGTGTCGATGCACAAATCTGAAACTGGATTGGCAGGGCCAGGAAAACTAGACCTCCATGCGGCGGCGTGCACGTTGCGCCGAGCCGTTGCGAACCGCCCAGCGCAGCACCGGGGCGATTCCATGCACGCTTTTTTGCACGGCCTGAGAACTTAGCTTGTTCATCGACAGTCCCAGCATCCCGGCTGCCCATGCCGGCAAAAGGTCGACGCCTGCGCGTATGAACAAGACACCGAAGGGGCGTGCGGCAACGCTGGGCGATGGTGGATTCGTCAGTAGAATATTCGCTACCTCGCGCGTTCTGGCGTCGCAGCGCAGGGCGGGATGCATCGCCTGCAGATAATGCTCGACCTCCTCGCATGATTCGGGAACGGCGGTAGCGCCAAGCTGGCGGGCAATCAGCGCGACTTCCCGGAAATAACGGTCCTGCTCGGCCTTGGGCAAGGCCGGATCCCGGTAGCGCATGTGGGCTCTCAGAAAGCTGCTTACCTCGGCGACGTGCACCCACGTCAGCAGGTCGGGATCGTTGGCCGAATAGGGCGTGCCGTCGGGCAAGGCTCCGTTCACCCGGTCATGAATGCCACGGACCCTGGCAATGAGACGATAGGCGTCGGCTGTCGAGGCGTACGTCGTGCCAGAGATGAATTGGCCCGTGCGCCGCAAGCGCCCCAGCATGTCCTGCCGAAAGTTGGAATGGTCCCACACGCCGGCCAGCGCCGAGGGATGCAGCATCTGCAACAACAGGGCGCTGATGCCGCCGATCAGCATGGAGGTGAAGTCGCCATGAACCCGCCAGCAGGCCGATCCGGGGCCGAATAAACCCGGGTCTCCGGGTGGATGCTCGAAGTCGATTCCGCCTAACGCAAGCCCTGTCAGGCCATGCACTTGCGTTTCGATATGCCTGCGCAAAGGTTCCATGGGAAAAGTGAAGATAGCTGGAAGCTCATTTTACGGCGCTGCGGGGTCTGTCCTGCCTTATGAGCCCTTTTTCATAACCGAGCCGCTTATGACTGGCTGCGCTTGCCATACATCACTTGCTCCAGCATCCGTGGTTCTTTCGGGTTTTCTTCGCCGCACGCAAGAAATATCGAGATACCTTCCCGATTGTGCGGATCCGCCGGGGATGACGGTAAATCGTGGTCACGAGGCGGCGGAACGGGTATCTTGGTCGCGCAGTAGGTGGCTGGGTGGAAGGCGGGCGTTGTCGATGGCTTGCTCAGACATGGGCCAGCCCCCCCATCGATCGTGATCTCGCCATCAGGTGCAACGGCCGGCCGCTTTTTCCTGCTAAGGCAAAGCGTCGCGCTTGGCGAAGATGCTTGCCATTTCCGCCGCGTTCTCGGTTCCCCAGGTGCACAGCGGGACGATCGCGTCAGCCAAGCTGCGACCGAGCGGGGTCAGCGCGTAGTCCACGCGCGGCGGCACCTCCTTGTAGTCGGTCCGCGCCAGCACGTGATCGGCCTCCAGATCCTTCAATTGCTGGATCAGCACCTTGTCGCTGACGCCCTGGATCAAACGCTTGAGCTCGCCGTAGCGCTTCGGGCCGTCGCGCAGGAAAAACAGGACCAGCGGTTTCCACTTGCCCGAGATGATGCGCAGCGTAGCGTTGAGCCCGCAGCCGGTATCGCAGATTTGAGAGGGTGTCGTCATATTTTGGTACTTACCTAAAAGTGCATACTTGTCCTTAGGTTATCAGAACCGCATAATGTTCTCAAGCAAGCAGTTCCCTGCTTCCGTACAACTCCAGCGAAGGATGCATGACATGAACAGACTGAATGGAAAAACCGCCGTGATCACCGGCGGCGCTACCGGCATCGGCCGCGCCGCGGCAAAGCGCTTTATCGAGGAGGGCGCCTTCGTCTTCATCTTCGGCCGCCGGCAGGAAGCGCTCGACGCCGCTGTGGCCGACCTCGGGCCCACTGCGCGCGCGGTAAAGGGCTCGGTTTCCGATCTGGCCGACCTCGACCGGCTCTACGCGGCGGTGAAGGCCGAGCGCGGAACCCTGGACATCGTCTTCGCCAATGCCGGGACGGGAAGCCAGCTTCCGCTCGGCAAGCTCACCGCCGAGCACATTGACGAAACCTTCGACACCAACGTGAAAGGTTTGATCTTCACCGTCCAGAAGGCGCTGCCGCTGATGGGCCAGGGCGGTTCGATAATCCTGACGGGATCGAGCGCCGGCACCACTGGCGCCCCGGCATTCAGCGCCTACAGCGCAAGCAAGGCGGCAGTACGCAACCTCGCACGATCCTGGGCGGAGGATCTGAAGGGCACCGGTATCCGGGTAAACGTGCTGTCGCCCGGGCCGACGGCGACCGAACTCGCGGTGGAGGCGGTAGGCGAGGAAGGCATGAAGCTCTTCGCCTCGATGAATCCGCTCCAGCGCATGGCCGATCCGGCGGAGATCGGAGCGGTGGCCGCCTTTCTCGCGTCGCAGGACAGCAGCTTCATGACCGCCAGCGAGGTCGCCGCCGACGGCGGCCTGGCGCAAATCTGACACGCTACGCCCGGCCGGTTACTCCATTGGATATTCGGAGCCCGCAGGGCGTGGCAAACCTAAGGAGAATATATGAGCTACGCAATTATTGGCTTCGGCGAGATCGGCCAGGCTCTTGCCAAGGCATTTGCCCGAAGCGGCATCGAAGTATCCGTTGCAACCACTCGCGACCCGGAAAGCTTTGCATCCGCTGCGGCCGCGATCGGACCCGGGATCATTCCCAAAACACTGGCGCAAGCCGTCAAAGCGGACATCGTCTTTTTGGCTGTCCGTTACGAGTCGCACCGGGATGTCGCGAAGGCGCTGCCGACCTGGAAGGGCAAGATCATCATCGATGTGACCAATGCCTACGGCGTGTCCCCCGAGGAACTGGGAGGACAGCCTTCTTCCAAGGTCGTCGCGCAGGCCTTCACTGGTGCAAGACTGGTCAGGGGCTTCAATCATTTGGCCGCGGCCGTCCTTGACCAGGATCCGGCCGTGCATGGCGGCAGGAGAGTCGTGTTCCTGGCTAGCGACGATGACGGCGCGGCAGCGGAGATTGCTGCGCTTGCGGAAAATCTCGGTTTCTCGCCGATCAGACTTGGCGGGCTTTCGGAAGGTGGACTGCTTGTGCAGGCGCGCGGAAATAGCTGGGGTCAACTGATCTTCAAGGACTTGGTCAAGTTCGATTGATGAATCGACCGGTCAAATGACTCATTCATCCTAGATCATGTTTCAAGGCCGCAGAAAGGCTGGCCATCACATCGGCGCATCGCTGCGCACAGACAACTCCACACCGCCTTGCTTGGGCCACAGCATGGAGCGGAATCCATTGGCCGGATCACGGACGAAGTCGGTGTAGTCGCGGTACGCGCGTGCGAACTGGCGCACGTTGTCGCACATCACGATGGCGCCCGGGCGCAGATGGGGTTTGAGCAGCTGGAGCGCCGGCAGCGCCAGCGGAATCCATGTGTCGATCAGCAGGAAATCCACCGGGCCATCGATGCGCTGCAGCGTTTGCAGCGCATCGCCTTCCCGTATTTCGGCGAAGGCGGCCAAACCCGCTTCGGCCAGGTTGGCGCGAGCGGCCTTCGCTTTGCTTGGTTCGATCTCGGTGCCGACCACCCGGCGCTCGCCGCCTCCGGCCACCGTGTTGTCGCGCAAAGCCGCGGCGAGGTAGATCGTGGATACGCCAAATGAGGTACCGACCTCAATGGCTTGCCGCGCGTCGAGAGCCCGGCAGAACGTATAGGCCAGGTGGCCTTTGTCCGCATCGAGCGCGACCAGCTTGTCGCGCAGGAAGGTTTTTTCGGCGGTGGACGACACATCGATGCCGGAATGTCTTCTGAACGGCGATAGGAGCATGCGGGGCAGGTAGCGCAGGATCATCGAGCCCAGCTGCCGGGCGTCCTGGCTATGCAGACGGTTCAGTACGGCCTGGGCACGCGGGTCGGCGAGCGGACTAATCACGGTATTTCTCCTTGGAATGATGGCGCTGCCGGCGATGCGCCGGTTGTGGGGATAGGATGACGTGGCGTAGCACCGCCAGCAGGGGGACCGCCGTGGCGGCAACGCCAAGGGCCTGGAGCGCTCCATCGCCGGCCAAACTGCTGACCAGGCCCGCTACAGTGAGCATCAGGAGCAGCGACGGCTCGGCGTAGCGGCGGCGATGTGTCATTCCCGGACTCGCGAAACGGAGTCCGCTGGGGCGCCCGCGGGCCGGCCTGGCGCGGGCGGAGTGGTGCGCCGGCCGGACCACAGTGACAGTCCAGTCAGCAATACGCCGATGGTGGCCAAATCAAACAGCGCCCAGATCAGCTTGAGCGGCCAGCCCCCGTAATCGCCAAAGTGCAGCGGCTGCGCCAGAAAAAGCATCTGCATGTACCAGGGCAGGCTGCGCGTGCCCGCCACCTGGCCGGTGCCGGCATCCACCAGCACCGGTTGCAGCAGATGCGCGGTCAGCGGCGCGCCGCCGCGCAGGAAGATTCCGTAGTGCTGGCGACTGGTCAGCACCGAACCTGGCATGGCGATGAAATAGGGCTTCATGCCCGGGACCGCCGCCTGGGCGGCGGCCACGATGGTATCGAGTTTGACGGGCTCGGGCGTAGTACGGGCGCTCGATGAGGACGCCATTTGCGACAGTTCGCGCGCTTGCCATATCTGTACGGCCAGGTCGCCCCAACTGTTGATCAGGCCTGTCGCGCCGACCACCAGCGCCCAACCGAGCGTGGCCATGCCGACGAGGTTGTGCAGGTCCAGTCGCCATAGGCGCCGGCTGCTCTGCCGCAGCGCGCCGAACGGCACACGCCTGGTGAACGGCGCGTAGACGATGACGCCCGAAATCAGCGATGCCAGGAACAACAGGGCTATCAAGCCGATCGCCAGCGGTCCGGCGGGTCCCAGGAACAATTCGCCGTGCAGTGTCAGCAGGAATCCCATAGGCCCGCGTTTCAGGGCGCCTTCGCTCAGGATCTCACCGCTGGCGGCGTCGACGTACACGGCCCGGTTATCGCCGGGCGGCGAATCCGCGGCACGCCCCAATGCGAGGCTTATCACGCCGGGCGTGTCTGCGTCCCACAACTCGAACTGCACGTGCTGGCCCGGATGGCGGGCCAGGACATCGGCAACGAGCGCGTCGGTGGACATTGCAGGCGCCTCGCTCCTGCGGGCCGCAACCCCATAGCCCAGGACATGGTCGATCTCGTCGTGAAAGATGAGCGGCAAGCCAGTGACGCACAGCACCAGCAGAAAGAGCGTGCAAATGAGACTGGTCCAGCGATGAATCCAGGACCAGCGTCGCAACGCGGCGGACGTCAGCATGGGTTCACCAGAGGTAGCGCAGCGACGCCGTGATCGTGCGGGGCTGGATGTAGTTGCAGGCGTTATAGCCGTTGGAGCAGATCACGGCTCGGCGATCGAACACATTGGCCACGTTCAGCGCCAGGCGATAGCTGCCTTTGGTATAGCTGACCCCGGCATCGGCCACGGTAAAGCCCGGCACGCGCTCGGTGTTGGCCACATCGGCGTAGGAGGCCCCGATGTAGCGCACACCGGCGTTGAGGCCTACCACTCCCGGCAGCTCGCTGTCGTGAAAGCGGTAGTCGAGCCACAGTGACGCCGTATTCCTTGGCACCGAGACTGGCTGTTTGCCCAGGTCCGGCCCGTTGCTGCGCACGACTTTATTGTCCAGGTAGGTGTAGTTGGCGATGACCGAAAGATTCCTGTTCAGGTCGGCGTGGCCTTCGAGCTCGATACCGCGGGCGCGCGCCCGGCCGCTTTGGGCCTGGGCAAAGGGGCCGTGCGCGGGGTCGGGGTCGAGCGTCTGTACGTTGTCCTGGACCAGATTGAACACCGAGGCCGTCACAAAGCCGTGGGCATTGCCCGGCTGGTACTTCACGCCCGCCTCCCATTGTTCGCCGGTGGTCGGTTTGAAGGGATCGCCTTTCCAGTTGGTTCCGGTGGTGGGCAGGAACGAGGTCGAATAATTGATGTAGGGGGCGAATCCGCTGTCGAATTGGTAGAGCAGACCCAGGCGTCCCGTCGTTGCCGTATCGCGTACCGTGGTGGACGTGTCCGTGCTGCGGTTGTGGGTGTCGTTGTCAGCCCAGTCGTGGCGCAGGCCGGCCAGCAGCACCCAGCGATCCAGCCGGATTTGGTCCTGCAGATAAAGCCCGGTCTGACTGAGGCGCTGGGCCTGGTCCAGCAGCGGCACCGCCGGCGCGGCAACCGGCTGTCCATAGACGGGCGAGAACGCGTCGATGCCCGGCGCGGCGCCGAACAGCCAGCGCGCGTCGGCATCGGTGTGCTGGTAATCCACCCCGAACAACACCGAGTGACGCAGCGGGCCCGTATCGAAGGCGCGCTCGAGCCGGTTGTCGAAGGTGAGCGCGCCGATCGTGTCGCGATCGGTGAAGGCCGCCCGGTTCAGCGTGCGCAGATCGGAGGCCAGGCCCGTGCCATAGACCATGGCCAGGTCCGAGTCCAGGTGCGCATAGCGCAGGCTCTGCTGCAGGCGCCAGCCGCTGTCGTAGCGGTGATCCAGCTCATAGCCGATGGCGGCCTGCGTTTTGCTATCGTGGTTGAAGCCGGGCTCGCCATCGAAGAAGCTTCTGGAGATACGTCCGTTGGGGTTGTCCAGGAAAGTCCCTTGGGCCGGCACATAGCCGAAATGCCCGCTCCGGGGGTCGTGCAGATATTGCGCGTAGAGCGTTAATGTGGTGTTCGCGTCGGGGCGCCATGTTAATGCCGGCGCCACCGCGGCGCGCTCCGAACGCGTGTGATCGACATAGGTTGCTCCCGTAAGGCCAACGGCCGTGAGGCGATAGGAGAGCTTGCCGTCGGCATCGATCGGGCCCGAAAGATCGGCGCCGGCCTCGACTCTGCCGAAACTGCCGCCGTTGACGAATATTTCATGCTGCGGTTCGGTCGTGGGCCGCTTGCTGATGAGGTTGATCAGGCCGCCAGGGCTGTTCTGCCCGTACAGCACGGAGGAAGGCCCTTTGAGGATCTCGATGCGATCGATGAAATAGGGCTCGTTCTGGAAAAAGCCGAAGCTCGCATACGGCTGCTTCATGCCGTCCAGGTAGTTTGTACCGAACGGGCCAAATCCCCGGATGTACTGGAAATCTTCCCGCGTGGCCGAACCGCCGCGCGTTTCGGCGACCACGCCCGAGGTGTAGCGCAATGCCTGGTTGATGTTCTGTATGGCCTGGGTTTCCATCTGCGCTCCGGTCACCACGGAGATAGCCTGCGGGGTCTCGATCAGCGGGGCGTCGGTCTTGGTCGCTGTCTGGGCGCGGGTTGCCGTCACGGTAACGGCCGGAAGCGTCGAAATTTCCGCGCTCGCCGGCGAAAGCGCGGACGCGGCCTGCTGAGCCCAAGCGCAAAGGGGGGCGCTGGCCAGGGCCAGCATCCAGACGCCCCATTGGCGTCGGCAGGCCCGTATGGATACCGGCAATCCCCCCGTCCCGGTGCATCGCTGATTCATCGGTGTACGTCCTCTTGCTGTTGTGAATTGTTTTCATTGAAAGTGAGAATCACTCGCATTGATAATATAAAATGTTCAAAAGAGGATGTCTGGCCAAAAAATAGCGAGAAGCGGACAAATATGGAATCTGAAGACATACCGCTGTACCCGTTTTTCGGGACGGGACGCACACTGGTGTTCGCGCATGACTATGAGGCCGGCTCGCTGCAGCATTGCCATCGGCACGACGCACCCCAACTGCTGCATGCGGCGCGCGGCGTCATGCGTGTAACCACCACTAGCGGCTATTGGGTTATTCCGCCCAACCGCGGGGTGTGGATACCCGCGTTCATGCCGCATGAGATCCGCATGGTGGGGCCGGTGTCGATGCGCACGCTGTACGTCGACGCCGGGTCCGCGCCAGCAGGGATCGCGGAATGCGCCGTCGTCGCCGTCCCGCCGCTGCTGCATCGCCTGCTCGAGGAATTGGCGCTTGTCGATCCACGAGATCCGGCCCCCAGCGGGCCCCGCCGCCGGGCGCTGGAGGAGTTGGCGTTGATTGAAATCGCCCATTTGGAACAATTGCCGCTCAGTGTGCGAATGCCACGCGACCATCGCATGGTCAAGCTGTGCGCTTCGCTGCTCGAGCGCCCCGAGGACACGAGCACACTCGACGACCTGGCTCATCGGATCGGCGCGAGCCCGCGTACGTTGCGCCGCTTGTTTCAGGATGAGGTCGGCATGAGCTTTGCCGCCTGGCGCCAGCAGGTGCGTCTGATGGAGGCGCTCGCCCGGTTGGCGGAGGGACAGGCGATCGCGCGCGTATCCCGCGATCTGGGCTATGCGGCGCCGAGCGCATTCGTCGCGATGTTCAAGCGCGCGATGGGCTGCCCGCCTAGCCGCTATGCCAAGGCCGATCAATCTAGCCCGATGCGGTCCTGGAAATCTTCGACGCTATAGGAGTGTTTCGCCATGCAAGCCGCCAACGCTAACGCTACTCGCCAGGTGAACTACCCTGCCGCGCCATCGGTCCATGTGGGGTGCGCCGGCTGGGGACTGTCCTCCAAGGTAGCCGCGCATTTTCCTAGCGAGGGTAGTCATCTCGAACGGTACGCTCAAGTATTTTCGTCGGTGGAAATCAATTCTTCGTTCTATCGTGCGCATCAAGCCCAAACCTATGCGCGCTGGGCTGCGAGCGTACCCGATGCATTCCGGTTTTGTGTCAAGATCCCGCGCGCCATCACGCATGAGCTCAGGCTGCGCGGAGCGGACGCCGCCATGCATGCATTCGTGGACCAGGCCGCCATGCTGGGCGGCAAACTCGGCTGCCTGCTGTTGCAGCTTCCGCCCAGCCTGGCGCTGAATATGCCGGAGGCGCTGAGTTTTTTTTCCACGCTGCGTAGCCTTACGAGCGTGCCTGTAGCATGCGAACCACGTCATGCGAGCTGGTTTACTCCGGCGGCTGCGGATGCGATGAGGGATGCGGCTATCGCTTGCGTCCATGCGCACCCATCGCCGACACCCGGCATCGAGCCGGCGGGCGATCCTCATACCCTATATATCCGCCTGCACGGCGCGCCCCATATTTACTACTCGGGGTATAGCGATGCATTCATCGACACCGTAGCCGCGCAGATCGCAGTCGCGCGCCTGGCGGAACGGCAGGTCTGGTGCATTTTCGACAATACCGCGCGTGGCGAGGCCATACCCAATGCGCTGAAGTTGATGGAACGATTGGGGGCAATGGACCAGCTTGTCATACCGTGACGGCGAACCACGGCCAGGGCGCTGTAGCGCAAGCGGCATCGTTCAAGACAGACGCTTGATGAGCGACATCGCCGCGCGGGGATTGGAAACCTTGTTCCCGCTGATCACATAAAGATAGACATCGCGCTTGCCGGTGCCCGGCAAGGCCGGCGCCAGCCGAGCCAGGCCATCCGGTGTTGCGCCTTTGGCCCAGGCCTTTGCGCGCTTGGCCCAAAGCGCGAGGGTGGCCGCGGGATAGCCGAGTGGTTCGCCTTCTTGTGTGCCCATCAGCCGGACGTAGACGAACGGCGCGGTGATGTCCGCGATGAACGGGTGCTTCGAGTCGGCGCCCATCACCACGGCGACGCCATACTGCCGGGCCAGGGCGATGAATTCGGGCGTTCGAAAGCTATCGTGACGGACTTCGACCGCATGCCGCAGGGGGAGGCCATTGACGCTCGGCGGGAGCAGCTTGAGGAAAGCCTCGAAGTCGTCGGCATCGAATACTTTGCCTGGCATGAACTGCCAATTGATTGGACCGAGCTTGTGTTTCAGCTGCGTGAGGCCTCCCGTCAGGAAGCGCCCGATCGTTTCTTCAGCGCCGGCAAGCACCTTCCGATGGGTCGCATAGCGCGGCGCCTTTACAGAGAAGATGAAAGAGTCAGGCGTTTGTTCGTACCATTTGGCGTAGCCTTCCGGCTTTTGAGCGCCATAGTAAGTACTGTTGATTTCTATCGAAGTGAGCTGCCGGCTGGCATACTCGAGCTCGCGATTTCGGGGATGCCTTTCGGGATAGAAGCTGCCCCGCCATGGCTCATAGGTCCATCCGCCAATGCCGACCCGGATGATGCCGCTGCCTTTCTCGTTCATAAGAGCTCTCCAAAAGCCGCGCTAAAATCGCCGAAAATCGGGCATGCGCATTGCGGCGCCGTGACCCCCCCCCGCGGGAGTGGTAAATACTATTCTTTCAGACCTATTTTCAGGAGGCGGCCTTGGGAGGCGTCGGTCAGTACGTAAACATAGCCGTCGGGACCAATACGCACATCGCGGATGCGTTCGTCCAGCGCCGCGAGCAGCCGTTCCTCGCGCAGGACTTTATCGCCGTCGAGCTCAAGCCGTATCAGGGCCTGGTCCTTGAGCGCCCCGATGAACAGCGACCGCCGCCAGGCAGGGAAGCGCCCTGCGTCGTAGAAAGCCATGCCTGATATCGCCGGCGACACCTTCCAGTAATGGATGGGCTGCTCCGTGCCGCCCGCATGGGTGCCTTGCGCCTCGGGTATGGCAAGGCCGCTGTAATTGATGCCATAGGTTGCCAGCGGCCAGCCGTAGTTCCTGCCGGCCTGGGGAATGTTGATTTCATCACCCCCGCGCGGGCCATGCTCATGCGTCCAGAGCTTGCCCGACCAGGGATTGAGCGCCGCTCCCTGCTGGTTGCGGTGGCCGTACGACCAGATTTCAGGCCGCGCCGGCGCCTTGCCGACGAAGGGGTTGTCGTCGGGCACGCGGCCGTCCGGATGCAGGCGCACCACCTTGCCTTGCAGCTTGTCCAGGTCCTGCGAGGTGGGGCGCTGATTGTTCTCGCCCAGAGCGATGAACAGATAGCCCTGCCTGTCAAACACCAGGCGCGAGCCAAAGTGCGCCCCGCTGGACAGCTTGGGGGTTTGCCGGAAGATGACGGTGAAGTTTTCCAGTTTGCGCCCATCGGCGGACAGCACGCCATAGCCTGCGGTGGTGCCGGCTTTGCCGTCATCCCCTTGTTCCGCATACGACAGGTACACACGCCGGCTCTGCGCAAAATCGGGCGCTAACGCGATATCCAGCAAGCCGCCCTGCGACCGCGCATAAACTTCGGGCACGCCGCCGATTGGCTCCGACAGGCCGCCATCGGCTTGCCATAGGCGTAGGTGGCCGGGCCTTTCGGTAATCAATGCGCCTGAGTCGTCGGGCAGGAATGCGATGGACCAGGGATGATCCAGGCCCGTGAGCAGCTCGCTGACGACGATTTCCCCTTTCTCGCTGGGGAAGCTCCGGGATGCCGAGGTCTGAGCCTGCGCCTGCCAGGCAACGAGTGTGAATGCGGCGGCGACAAGGAGGGCGCGCAACTTTCGGCTGCCTGCCGGCTTGCCGGCAGCGGAATCAGTGTTCTCGAATGAGGTGGTGCAAGATAGCGTCATTAATGCTCTCCGAAGTCCGAACAATTGAAGAGGCTGGCTGTTTGTCTTCCTTCTGAACCATATCATGTTGTCGAGCCAGATGGCTGCCACCCGTCGCGCGACCTACTTTTGCGCCTCTCGCCACTGCCGGGGAGGCATTCCGGTCTGCGCCTTGAAGGCGCGCGACAGGGCTGCTTCGCTGCCGTAGCCTACCTCGGTGGCGATGGTCTTCAAAGGGCGGCCACGGCGCAGCGCTTGCTGTGCCAATCCTACACGCCATCCCTGCAGGTACCGGCCGGGCGTGACGCCTAGCGTCTCGCGGAAGCTGGTGGCGAATACGCTGCGCGACATTCCGGCGGCACCGGCCAGTTCGTCCAGTGTCCACTCCTTCGCGGGCGCCTCGTGCATGGCGACAATGGCGTTGCGCAGGCGCGGGTGGGAGAGGCCGGCCAGCATGCCGCCTTTCACGTCGCCGCTCTCCATCAGCTGGCGCAGGATTTGGATCATCACCACCTCGAATAGACGATTGACCAGCGCGATCCGCCCGCAGCGCTGCTCGAAGGCTTCTTCGAATAAAAGGCCCAGCACCTGCGATGCGCCGGCGATTTCGTCGAGCGGCAGGCAGGAGAAGGCCGGCAGCGTCGAGGCTATCGGGTTTTGCGCGCCGCCCTCGAAGCGCAGGTTGGCGCAGGCCATGTCCGCGCCGCGCGCGGGGTCTGTCACGAAGCGATGCGTCATCGGCCGCGAATAGAGCAAGAGGCTGGGTTGCTCGATGCGCAGGGATTCAGGGCCATGGAACACGTCGACCGGGCCTTCGCGCACCAGATGCAACTGGCCCAGATCGCCGTTGGCGTCCAAGGTGTTGACGCCGCACAGCGCACCGGCGTGGAAGACCTCCGCAGTCACTGGAAAGCGTTCCAGCAAAACCGCCAGTCTATCGGCCATTTCGAACTCCTGATCAATTTTTCAGGATTATATATCACCAATAGTATTGAGATTGTAGGCAAACTAGCACTTACCGAAAGACATCGTTTCGGACCATCAACCACATAGAGAGGCTCGCCATGTCCATTGAAAAAATCCTATACACCGCCACTGCCACCGCCACGGGCGGCCGGGAAGGCCAGGCCAGCACGCCGGACGGCGTGCTCGACGTCAAGCTGTCCACGCCGCGCGAACTCGGCGGCGCCGGCGGCGACGGCACCAATCCCGAGCAGTTGTTCGCCGCCGGCTATTCGGCCTGCTTTCTGGGCGCGCTGAAGTTTGTCGCGGGCAAGCAGAAAGTCGCCCTGCCGGCCGACACCCGCATTACCGGCAAAGTCGGCATCGGCCAGATCCCCACCGGCTTCGGCATTCAGGTTGAATTGACCATCGCCGCGCCGGGCCTGCCCCGCGACACGCTGCAGGCGCTGGTCGACCAGGCGCACATCGTCTGCCCGTACTCCAACGCCACGCGCGGCAACATCGATGTAGCGCTGGTGATTGCCGTTTGAGTCTGCATCCCCAAAATATCCACTCAAAGGAAACGACACCATGAACGCTATCACCCGTACCTCTACCGCCATGCTGCTGGCGGCCGCCCTTATCGCCGGCGCCAGCGTTCACGCGGCGCAGACCGCGTCGCCGGAAAAGGCCGCGATGGCGCGCAGCGCAAGCACCATCACCACCGCCGACGGCGTGCAACTGTATTACAAGGACTGGGGACCCAAGGACGGCCCGGTCGTCGTCTTCAGCCACGGCTGGCCGCTCAATTCGGACAGTTGGGAATCGCAGATGATCTTCCTGGCCTCGCAGGGCTATCGCGTGGTCGCTCATGACCGCCGCGGCCATGGCCGTTCCAGCCAGCCCTGGGATGGTAACGACATGGATCACTATGCCGACGATCTGGCCGCCGTCATCGACGCCCTGGATCTGAAGCGCGTCACCCTGGTCGGCTTTTCTACCGGCGGCGGCGAAGTGGCACGCTACATCGGCCGCCACGGCACCGGCCGGGTGAAGAAGGCGGTGCTGGTGTCCTCCGTGCCGCCGCTGATGCTCAAGACCGCCGACAATCCGGGCGGCCTGCCGATCGAAGTCTTCGACGGCATCCGCAAGGCCTCGCTGGAGAACCGCTCGCAGCTGTACCTGGATATCGCCTCGGGCCCGTTCTTCGGTTTCAACCGTCCGGGCGCCAAGCCCAACCGGGGCCTGGTCCAGTCGTTCTGGGCGCAGGGCATGCAAGCAGGACACAAGAACGCCTACGACTCGATCGCGGCGTTCTCGGCCACTGATTTCCGCGAGGATCTGAAGAAGTTCGACGTCCCCACGCTGGTGATACATGGCGATGACGACCAGATTGTGCCGATCGACGCTTCCGGCCGCGCTTCGGCCAAGTTGGTCAAGGGCGCGGAACTGATCGTCTATCCTGGCGCTCCGCACGGCCTGACTGATACGCACAAGGATAGGCTCAATCAGGATCTGCTCGACTTCCTGCGCAAGTGAGCAAACTGCTGGCCCGGGCCTGTTCCATGCCCATGGATGCAAAGGTCTTTTGCGGCGATGGCCATTCCCGCCGCCTGCATGCTGGGTGATGATGAAGTCTCGCAATCGGGAGATCGATCGTCATGATAAATGCACTGGCCGCGCTGGTTGGCGCGCAATTGGCAGGGGAGCTGCTGCGCCATTTGCTGCATCTTCCGCTACCCGGTCCCGTCATAGGGATGTTCATATTGGCGGCGGGGCTGTTGATGCGCGGCGATGTGGACCAGCTGCGCGGCTCGGAGCTGGACCGTCTGTCGGATGCGCTGATCGCCAACATGGGCTTGCTGTTTGTGCCGGCGGGGGTGGGCATCGTGACGGAGGTCGGGCTCCTGCGGCAGTATTGGCTTCCCATCCTGATGGGGCTGGTTTTCTCGACGGTGCTGGGCCTGCTGGCCACAGCCCTGGTCATGCATCATGCCACGCCGCGGCCGCGAAGCCGGCCCTTCCATCGCGAGGGCAAGCGATGATGGCGGCCCTGCATGCATTATGGACGCCGCTGGCGGTGAGCCCACTCTTGTGGCTGACGCTGGCCTGTTTTGTGTTCGGCAGGATGGCGCAGCGGCATTGCGGCGGCTCCCCGCTGGTCAATCCGGTGCTGCTTGCCATCATCATGATGGCGCTGCTGCTCGAGGCCACAGACACTTCCTATGCAAGCTATTTCAGCGGCGCCCAATTCATCAATTTCCTGCTCGGGCCGGCGACAGTGGCGTTGGCGGTGCCCCTGGCGATGAATATTGGCCATGTTCGCAGCGGCTTGCGGGAAGTTGGCTTGGCGCTTCTGGCGGGTTCGCTGACTTCCACGGTAAGCGGAGCGCTGCTGGTATGGATGTTCGGCGGCGCGCGCGATGTCGCGATGTCGATGGCCAGCAAATCGGCGACGACCCCGATCGCCATTGCCATCGCACAGGAGGTCGGCGGCGTTCCGGCGCTCACGGCCGCCTTGGCGATAGCGGGCGGCATCGTGGCCGCATCGGTGGGGCAGACTGTGCTTGGCTGGCTGCGCATCACTGATTGGCGCGCGCATGGCTTTGCCGCGGGGGTGGCGGGCAGCGGCGTCGCCGCCGCGCAGGTCGCGCCGCTCAATGGCCTGGCGGCGGCCTTCGCCGCCATCGGTATCGGCCTCAATGGCCTGTTGACTGCGCTCATCGTGCCCTTGCTGGCCGGCCTGTGGCGTTAGCGACCGCCGCCATGCGATCTGCGGACGCGGCTAAGCGCTCCAATAGCCGGGGGTGGAGAAAATCCCGGCGTAGAAATCGACAAAGGCCCGCACTTTGGAGGAGACGGTCTTTTTCGGTGGGTAGACTGCCCAGACGCCGCCCGGTGTACGGCCGGCCTGCACCTGCCAGTCTTCCAGCAGATGCACGAGTTCTCCGGCCTGCAGCGCCTGATTGACGCTCCAATTGGGCAGCAGGGCAACGCCGCTGCCGGCAATGGCGAGGTCCAGGATGGCTTCGGTGTCATTGGCCCGCAGCCGGCCGTGGAGGCGAACTGTCACTTCCCCTCGAACGGCGCCTTTTGCTGTCTTGGGAACCAACAGCCATTTGTCGTCGGTCGCCAGAGCAAAGCGCAGCGCTTCATGGGAAGCCAAGTCCTCGGGCCTGGCAGGCGCCCCGTGCTTTGCGATATAGGCGGGACTGGCGCAGACGATGCGTCTGTGCTCGGCGAGTTTGCGGGCCATCAGTTGCGAATCGGGCAGCGCGCCAATGCGCACCGCCAGATCGATGCCGGAGTCGATCAGATTGATGATTTCATCGGAAAGGATGGCGTCGACCGTGATGTCTGGATACTGTTCCAGAAAACGGGAGAGGTGGCGTATGACATGGCGCCGGCCGAATGATACCGGCATTGTGACCCGCAGGTGGCCTTGCGCTGCGGTGTTCAGGGAGGATGTGATGTGCCGGGCTTCGTCCAGCGCCTGGATGGACAGTTGCGCGTGTTCGCGAAAGACGGTTCCGCCTTCGGTAAGAACCAGCCCGCGGGTTGAGCGGTTGAACAGCGCAATGCCGAGTTCAGCCTCGAGCTGCGCGATCTGCCGCGACACCGTCGATGCCTTGATCTCGAGTTGCTGTGCGGTCTTGCTGAAGCTGAGCGTGTCGGCCGCTGAGAGAAAGGCTCGAACGGCAGCGTAGTAGTCCATTGTTCCGATCTTTGTCAAAGGCGCGCTTCTGGCCCAATAAGCTTCTGGCCCAATAAGCCAGGGGGATGGATAGTCATCATAACCAGGAAGTCCTATGCCATGCGCGCAGGCTCGGGATTCGGGGACTGGTCGGCCGCGCGTATGAAATGCTCGCGCAGCCATTGATGCGCCGGGTCTTCGTGCGATCTGGGGTGCCATGCCATGGCAACGTCAAAGGCCGACAGATGGAAAGGCAGGGATAAGACATCCAGGCCGGCCGCATAGCGCCGCAGCAGTCTGCTCGGCAGGGTCGCCACGCAGTTGGTCTCGCCAAGCACGAGGGGTATCTGGTTGTAGCCGGAGACGGTCAGCGCCACATGGCGTTTACGCTTCAAAATTTCCAGCGCATCGTCCACGCCGCTTTTGAACTTGCCCTCTTGGGAAACCATGACGTGAGCGAGACTGCAGTACTCCTCGATATCAGGATTTTCTGTGCCTCGGGGGTGCCCCTTGCGTTGCGCCAATCGAAACTCGTCTTTGAGCAAGAATCGAACCTTCAAAGCCTCAGGGACTTGTTGGGTCAGGCCTACATATAGATCGATCTCGCCTCTTTCCATTCTATAGGTAAGGTTCGCTTCCACCGGCGCGATAAAGCTTAGGCGTATGCCTGGCGCCTGGTGCGCCCAGACCGACTGCGCAACAGCCAGTCCCACTAGCGTAAAGACATTGTCGTTCACGGCAACCACGAAATCCCGCTGTGCATTGCGCGGCTGGAAGCCTTCGCGCGACGCAACGGCTCCCTGAAGGTCCAGCAATGCCTGATGCAGGCGTGGCTGAATCGCCAATGCGCGGTCGGTGGGAGACATACCCCGGCCAGCCTCGGAAGGCACCAAAAGCGGATCGCCAAACATGTCCCTTAGCCGGCCAAGCTGAGTGGATAGCGCTGGCTGGCTGATGTTCAGCCGTTTGGCGGCTCGTGTGACGTTGCGCTCTTCGAGAAGCGCGTCCAGTGAAATGAGCAAAGGCAGATCCGACCGCCGGATATTCATATTCGATATACCTCGTATAGGGAAAGGTAACTCACTACCGCGAACTATAACGGTTTAGAGTTGGCCCTGAACTGATCTGGACGCGCTGGCGGTCCGGGCAGTCGGCAAATCCCAGTCATCGCGCATGGCGGGAATCTTCATGGTACACAGGAGCAATATATGCGGGTCAACAGTTTTTTTATTTCGAGAGCCGCCGCGGTCTCGATAGCGGCGGTTGTAGCGCTCTCTTCAATAGTCGATGCGACTGCGGGGCCCAAGGCAATTCCTGCGCCGGCTGCCGCACAAGTCCGCGCCCAAGCGCCCGGCGTCTACCGCTACCGCGTGGGCGATTTTCAAGTCACCGCGCTGTCCGATGGTACGGTGCCCCAGGATTTGCATGCGCTGCTGACCAACACGACCCCGGCCGAAATAGACGGTTCACTCGAGCATGCATTCTTATCTAATCCGGTTGAGGCATCCATCAACGCCTTCCTGATCGATACTGGCACAAGGCTTTTGCTGGTCGATACCGGCTCCGGTTCGCTCTTTGGTCCAGGTAATGGCGGCAAGCTGCTCGGGAGCTTAAAGGCGGCGGGCTACCCGCCAGAGCAGATCAACGACATCCTGCTCACTCACATCCACACTGACCATAGCGGTGGCTTGGTTAGCGAGGGTCAACTGGTTTTTCCCAACGCAACCATACATGTGGGCAAGCCTGATGTAGATCTGTTCCTTGATCCTGCGAATATTCACGGCGTCAACGGCTACGACAAGAAGTACTTCGAGGAAGCTGTGAAGACCGTGGGGCCCTACGTTAAAGCGGGTAAAGTCATGCCTTTCACCGGTGCGACCCAGTTGTACCCCGGCGTCAAAGCGATTCCTGCGCCCGGGCATACGCCTGGCCACAGCTTCTATCAGCTTGAGAGCAAGGGCGAGTCGATCGAATTCATCGGCGACATAGTTCACGTAGCCTCGGTGCAATTTTCGAAGCCGAAGATCACGATTCTTTACGACGTGTCCCCTAAAGAAGCCGCGGCGGAACGCCAGAAGCAGTTCGCCATCGCGGCCACTCAGCGCGAGTTGGTGGCAGGCGCCCACCTCCCTTTCCCAGGATTGGGCCATATTCGAGCGGAAGCCGGAGGGGGCTACACTTTCGTGCCGGTTGATTATCGTGATCGCGACGAACACTGATCGGCGCCGATGACGATTGAACTCTTGCCCGAATGGCCTGGCGCCACACCGATCAGGGTGCGGCCGGGCTCCTAGTCGTCGTCGGCAAACCGGGGATGATTCAAGTGGAAGCGCAGCGACAGGTAGCGGATTGCAAAGCACAAGGCTATCGCCGTCCATGGAAGCCAGCGCAAGGACCAGCCGAGCGTTTCGCCGCCAGCCTGGAACGCCGCTGCGATAAGCGCCGCCGAGGCGTAGATTTCTTTCTGCAGGATGACCGGCGTGCGATTGAGCAGCAGGTCGCGCAATGCGCCGCCGCCCACTGCCGATATCACGCCGAGTATGATAGCCGCGCCTATGCCATGGCCATAAGCCAGTGTTTTATGGGCGCCGAAAACGGCAAAAAAACCCAGCCCGACGGCGTCGAAAAGAAGAACCGGGTGGGCGAGCTTTTGCACCAGCTGATTGGCGCCTATGACCGTGCCTGCGGCGACGACGGACAGCCCAAGGTAGCGCCAGTCCGACAAACCCGCGGGCGGCAGGGCGCCTATGCATATGTCCCTCATGATGCCCCCGCCGCAGGCAGTCACGTAGGACAGCGTGATAATGCCGAATAAATCCAGTTTTTTCTGATGCGCGGCGACAGCCCCGCTGATGGCGAAAGCGAATGTGCCTATCAGATCGAGCCACGTAAACAAGACATGTTCGCTCACTCCTTTGGCCCCTGCTCGCATAGCCAGGCCGATGCGGCCGTCAGCATGGCCCGCAGCCCGGTTTCCAATGTGGGATCGAGCGCGGTGGCGAATTCCGCACAGCGGATGCGCTTGGTGGCGGAAGTCAACGCATTCATGGCATTCTCCTTTCAAACCGCTTGAGACGACGGGCCGGGCGGCCCGCCGTCAGAGTACTGGACGCTGATGTGAATCTTACTCCGGGGCGGGTATGGCAGCCGGGGAGTTGATGCCGGACGGCGCAGATGGCGTAATTTCCGCCTGTGAGCAGGGGGCCCGGGTCCCGAACGATACAACGCTGCACCAAGAGCAAAGGGCCTGCCGGTGTAGTATCTATTTCACGCGTGGCATTTTTATCCTGGCTTTAAGAAATCCTGGCTTTAAGAAAAAACGCGACCAAAAACATAACGGAGACAGCAAGATGAATCTACACAAGCTCATTATCGCCATATCGGTAATGCTGGGGCTTGCCGGCATGGTACCTATGGCCCAGGCCGCCGATGCTTATCCCAGCCAACCCATCAAGCTGCTCGTGCCCTTTCCGCCTGGAGGCGGCACGGACACGATGGCCCGTTTCCTGGCCAATGCCTTGACGCAAAAATACGACTGGAACGTGGTGGTTGAAAACCGTCCGGGGGCCGGCGGCACTGTCGGCATGGGAATTCTTGCCCGGGCGACGCCTGACGGCTACAACATGGCGTTGGGACAAACCTCGAATCTGTCGATCAACCCCTACCTTTATGACACTATTTCCTATGATGTCGCCAAGGATTTCGCACCGGTAATTTCAGTGGCGGCGCAGCCGATGGTATTGGTGGTTCGGGCCGACGCTCCCTACAAGTCGGTAAAGGAGCTGATCGCGTATGCCAAAAGCAATCCGGGGAAGTTGACCATAGGCAATGCGGGCACCGGCACAGTGGGCGACATCACCGGCCGTTTCTTTTCCCACGAAGCCGGCCTTGACGTATTGCATGTCCCCTACAAGGGCGCATCTCCCGCCATGAACGACCTTCTGGGCGGGCAGGTCAACGCATTCTTTGCATCCACCCCTGCGGCCATGTCCCAATTGAAGAACCCCAAAGTCCGCCTACTGGCCATTACCACGCCGGAGCCTATTCCGCAGTTTCCCGACGTGCCTCCTTTGGCCAATACGCTGCCGGGTTTCGAGGCGGCATCCAAGACCGGCATTCTGACGCCGGCCGGGACGCGTCCGGAAATTATCAGCATACTGAACAAACAGATCAATGAAGTCCTTAAAAGTCCAAGCTTGCGCGACAAGATCATGGACGAAGGCAATATTGTGCTGGGCGGGACGACGAAGGCGTTCAGCGATGAAATCGCCAAGGATTCCGCCAAATGGTCCAGGATAATCAAAGACGGCGGCATCAGCATCAAACAATGAGCATGAATGGCCTTTGAGGGAATACGCATCCGGATTCAATCAATGTATTGATGGGGTGGTTTCCCAGGCCTCCGCTGCGGGGGTTATGCAGTCCCGGATCTGTTCTATGTGCTATTGCCTCGCCGATCACGGCGAGGCAATCGCTAACGAATAGGCTCCATCCCAAAACATACGCGGACCATCCATTGGCCGGCCTTATCCCAGCGCCCGGCCGGCTCAAGTTCGTCCATGAGTTGCCGCGCAAACCGCAACAAGCAGTGTCGCGCCTGACGCCGTGCGCGTTTGCGTCCGCCGGGCGGTTCATTCCTCCATCTGGCGGATGAAGTTTGGTTGACAATCAGAAATTGTCGGTGCATCATTAATAAAACATTGCTTCATCTATAAATCAAATGAGAGACAAAGAGGCAGACATGACCACATCCTCCCGCAGCATATCCATCCCGCGGCGTTCGTTTCTGGTTGCGGCTACTGCTGGCGCGGCAACGCTGGCCCTCGGAATATCGCCCCCCGCATTCGCAAAGAAAACCAAGCTTGTTTATTGGAGCCCGCTCGACCCTAAAGCCGACAACAGCCGGTCCAAGGGCGAGGCCGCAATGATCGGGATTTTCAGGAAGCAGCATCCAGACATTGACCTGGAAGTGCAGCCAGTTCCCTGGCAGGTTATGGGACAGCAGCTTATCCAGGCCGTCCTGGCCGGAACAGGGCCTGATGTCGCCCAGCTCTCCACGACCAATCTTCCGGACCAGGTCGGCGCCGGCTCCGCGGCGCCGCTCAATGACTACGTCGACAAATACCTGTCCGAAGAGCAGAAAAATGACTTCCTTCTGCCGCGCGACAATACTGTCTATGACGGCCAGACCATGGCCTATTACTGGAGTACCTTGCTGGGCAACGAGCTTTGGTACTTGAAGGATGCCGTCAATGGCGAGCCGCCCATGGACTGGAATGAGCTGCCGGCATACTTGAAAGCGGCAGGCGACAAGGCGGGCGTGCCGGGCTTCCTCATTGGCCTTAGCCAGCAAGGCAATGGCATTGGTCTGACTAACCCCCTGATTCCGGCTCTTTGGGCTTGCGGGGCCGACTATGTCCTGCCCAACGGCGAACTTGGTTTCGCCAATGCCAATGGCGAGAAGGCGTTCCAGTGGCTGGTGGGTATGGTGCGCAAGCATAAGGTTACGCCCGAGTCCATCATATCGCTGACGCGGGACAACGTGCTGGACGCCATGAAGGGCCGCAAGACGGCTTCCGTCATCCTAAGCAGCAATATCGTATCATCGGCGCGCGCCTCGCTTGGCGAGTCCATGGGCCTGGCCAAGCAGCCGGGGCCAAACGGGCCATGCCCGGCATTCGCAACCGGCAAATTCCTTATCATGACAAAATCGTGCCAGGAGAAGGAAGCTGCGGGACTATTCATCCAGTCAATGATCTCGCCCGAATCGCAGTTGCAAAACGCCCGGATCGGATCCGAGATCCCGGTGCTCAAGTCGGTTGCCGGCAATCCGTATTTTTCCACGCCCGAAGCAGCCGACATCAAGTTCGCACTGGACTACATGGCATCCAATCCGCATCCATTCAAGTATCCGATGCGCACCGACTATCTGCAGACGCGGATAGCATTGGCCACCCAGCAAATCTTCAAAGGCACTCCGATCAAAACTGCGCTGGAGCAGGTTGCGCAGGACTGGAACAACAACAGAAAGGCCTGAGCGTGCACGTTTCCAACCTGACAGCCCGTCGCAGCCCGGCGGGCGCCTTGATGAAGCGCGCGTCTCCCTATCTGTTGCTGGTTCCGGCCGCCGCATTCGTATTGCTGGTCACGGTGTACCCGATCATCAGCCTGTTCTATACAGCGTTCCATTCCACCAACTACTTTCAGGTCGGCGGGTTCAGCGGCCTGGCGAACTTCGCACCGCTCTTCAGCGCCAGCGGCGCGAAATCGTTCACGGCTTCGGCGGTCTTCGTCATTGCGTCGGACATCCTGACCGTAAGCGTGGCGCTATGCCTGGCGCTGGTCATGGAGGCGCCGTTGCGCAAGCGCGGGTTGCTGCGCACTTTCATCATGCTGCCCTGGCTGGTTTCGATGGTAGTCACATCCTTGCTTTGGCAGGCCATGCTTGATCCGAATTTCGGGCCGATCACCCACTTCGCACACGTGATGTTCGGCTGGAATATCTCGCTGCTCAGCGACGAGACGTCCGCCATGGCGGTTTTGGTGCTGGCCAATGTGTGGCGCTCATATCCTTTCGCGCTCGTGCTTATCCTGGCGGCGTTGCAATCGATACCCGATGAGCTTTACGAGGCCGCGCGCCTGGATGGCGCCTCGCGTTGGACGGAGTTGCGCCATATTGCCTTGCCGCTGGCCGGCCGCACGATCTTGGTCGTGCTGATTCTCCTTACATTCGAATATTTCACCCTGGTGACCCTGCCATTCATCATGACAAGCGGCGGACCCAACGAAGCCACCTATCTGTTGTCGCTTCGCATCTGGCGCGAAGCATTCACCAACTATCAGTTCGGGCTTTCGGCCGCGACCGGAGTTGTCGTCTTCCTGCTCAATCTGGCGCTTAGCGGGTTCTACATCTATCACTTCGTGCTCAAGGGGTCGGACAATGTTTCGCGGTAAAGCTACGCTGTGGATGTACCTGATCGCCGTGCTGGCGGGGCTGGGCGCCGTTGTGCCGCTTGCCTGGCTTTTCATGCTGTCCCTGGATCCATCGCAGGGGGCGGCCACATCAGGGGCCGTGTATTCGCTGCAAAACTATTCAGCGGTCCTGTTCGAGTCCCTGATGGCACGGTACTTCCTGAATACCGCCCTGGTCGCGCTGGCCACGGTGGCGTGCACCCTGATCTGCGCTTGCATGGGCGCATACGCCGCTTCGCGCTATCGCTTCCGTGGCCGCGAAGCAGCCATGGTGGGGCTGCTGGTCGCATCGATGACGCCGGTAATCGCCGTGCTGGTTCCGCTCTACGCGTATGCGGCGAAATTGCAGATGCTCAATACCTATCAGATCCTGATCGTGATTTTCACGGCTTGGCAACTGCCGGGAACCTTGTGGCTGATACGCTCGTTCATGGATGCGATACCCGTAGAGCTGGAGGAGGCTGCCCTTGTGGACGGCTGCACGCGCGCCGGGGCGTTTTTCCGGGTGGTTCTGCCGCAACTGGCGCCGGGCCTGGTCGCCGCCGGGCTCATCGTTTTCGTCTACGTATGGAACGAGTTCATCGTCGCCGTGAGTCTGGCGCCCAAACAGGACATGCGTCTGATCTCAGTGGGCTTGTACTTCTATCTGTCCGAGTTCGGCATTGAGTGGGGCAAGATCTCGGCCGGTGCGATTCTGTCCATCCTGCCGCCGGCGGCGCTCTTTCTGTTTCTGCAGCGCAAGCTGATCCATGGCCTCAGCGCGGGAGCGGTGAAATAGTCCGGGCGCGCGGCATCCTGTATAGAACCTGATCAAACCAAAGGCGGAACATGGCTTCAGTCGACATTTTCAACGTCACCAAATCATTCGGCACACAGCAGATATTGCACGGCATCAACCTGAGCGTCGGAGATGGCGAGTTTGTTGCGCTGGTCGGCCCCTCAGGCTGCGGCAAGTCAACGCTGCTGCGCATGATCGCGGGACTCGAGGAAATCAGCGGAGGCGAGATTGCCATCGATGGCGCGGTCGTCAATGGCCTTGCACCCAAGGACAGGGACATCGCCATGGTGTTTCAGAACTACGCCCTTTATCCTCACATGACGGTGCATGACAACATGGCTTTCAGCCTGAAACTGCGGAAGGTGAGCGCGGCCGACATAGAGCAAAGGGTCGCCTCCGCGGCCGATATTCTTGGCATGACCTCCTATCTTCGCCACCTTCCCCGGCAGTTGTCGGGGGGCCAGCGCCAGCGCGTGGCCATGGGCCGCGCTATTGTGCGCGACCCGAAAGTGTTTCTGTTCGACGAGCCCTTGTCCAATCTCGATGCCAAGCTCCGTGTGAATATGCGCACCGAGATCAAGGCGCTGCATCAGCGATTGGGAACCACCTCTGTCTATGTCACCCACGATCAGGTGGAAGCCATGACGATGGCCGACCGGATCATTGTTCTTACTGACGGCAAGGTAGAGCAGATCGGTACGCCGCTCGAGCTTTACGACAGTCCGGCCAATTTGACCGTGGCGGGATTCATCGGATCGCCGGCAATGAATTTCATTCCCGGCGTGCTGCGCAAGGGCAGGGATGGCGTGGTGGTGGCGATGGCGCAGGGCTTGTCCCTGCCGCTTCCTGAGAATACGGGCGGCGCGGACGGCCAAAGCATCATTTATGGGGTAAGACCGGAGCATCTGCAACTCAATGGATCCCAAGGCCTGCCATGCGATGTCAGTGTTGTCGAGCCTACTGGCGCAAGCACCTACGTCTACGCCAACACGGCGGGCGTCGCCATTTGCGGCATGTTCGCCGAGCGCCATGTGCTGGCTCCGGGCGCAACCATCTGGCTGCAGCCCATGCTGGACAAGGTGCATTTGTTCGATGCCGCCAGCCGGCAGGCCATCCCCATGGGACGCAGGGCTGGCGCAAGTCCGCTCGCGCAGCCGGCGCTGGTCTCCCGGTGCAGCGATTCCGCGGCAGTGTAAATCAAGCCGCTCCCGATAATCCGCAGGGCCGACATGCCCTGCAGCCTACTTATGGAAGACTCATGAGTCTGAAAATAGAAAATCTGATCGACGAAACATTCGATGTGCTGGTGGGCGGCGGCGGCGTGGCCGGTATATCCGCCGCCCTGGCCGCTGCGCGCCAGGGCGCCCGGACGGTGCTGGTGGAACCGCGGCCCTTCATCGGAGGGAACGCGGCCACCGGGCTTTGCATTCACACATTCCTGAGCAAGCAGGGAAAGCAGGTGGTGTATGGCATCGCGCAGGAAATTGTCGACCGGCTGATTGTGCTGGGCGGCGCCGTGGGCCACGTGCCTACCCAGGGCGGTTATGTCTATGCTGTCACGCCGGTCGATGCGGACTTGTTCCGCATGGAGGCGACAGCGATGCTGGCCGAGGCGGGGGTTGTCGTGCTGTATGGCACGACCTTGCTGGCGGCCGATGCCGACGATGGAACGGTGCGCAGGGTCACGGTCTGCAGCAAAGACCGCCTGGGCTATCTCAAGGCCAAGGTTTTTGTCGATGCGACAGGAGACGCGGATCTGGCATTTCAGGCTGGCGCGCAGTGCCGCGAGGGATGGGACGGCAGTGGGGCGATGCAGCCGGTTTCCATGATGCTGCGGGCCGTGTCCGTGGACTTGTCCAAGGCATGCGCAGCGCTGTCCGAGTTTCCCCCGGTATATGCGGGCAAGCCCGGCATCGACCCATTCCCGGTTTATTTTCACGGTACCTTCACGCGCTGGAATGCGATCCTGCGCGACATGGGCGTCTACGACCACGATGATCACCAATTCTGGACGAACACGGTATGGCCGAACCAGCTCAATATCAACGCCAGTCGTATGGCCGGCGTGAATGGCAATGACCCTATCGACCTGTCGCGGGCGACGCTGCAGTTGACCAGACAGGTTCAGGGTCTGGCGCAGTTTCTTCAGAAGTACATACCGGGCTTCGAGAATGCCTTGTTCTTGCCGAACGCCTTTGTCGGTGTTCGTGAAACCCGCAATATTAAAGGCGTGTACGAGATCAATGAAGAGGACATCCGCGTCGGACGCAAGTTCGACGACTCGATCGGACAGGCCTGCTTTCCGGTGGACATCCACCACCCGGACGGCAAGTCGCAGCAGCACATCGACGTGGGTGGGGACGGCGCTTACGACCTTCCTTACCGCGCCCTGATTCCTCAGGGATACACCAATCTGCTCGCGGCCGGGCGTTGCCTGTCGGCGACTTCATACGCCCATGGGGCGACCCGCAACATGGCGCCGTGCATGGTGACTGGCGAGGCGGCAGGAGTGGCTGCGGCGCTTGCCGCGCAAACTAATACAGCCTGCGGCGAGCTTGCCCTCGACCTGCTGCAGGCCCGGTTGCGAGAGTCGGGCGTTTATCTGGGCGACTCGGCGCCAGCCTGACCGGCGCCCGTCGATTCTGAGAGGATCAAAGCCATGTCTGTAGCGGTGGATTACTACTTCAGTGTTGCCAGCCCCTGGGCCTATCTTGGCAGCGCCCGGTTCATGGATATGGTGGCGCAACACTGCGCGTCGCCGCGCGTCCTGCCGATCGACCTGGGCCGCGTGTTCGCAACCACGGGAGGCCTGCCTTATCCGGAGCGTGCCGCGGCGCGACGGGCATATCGGCAGATGGACCTGGGCAGGTGGCGCGACCGCCTGGGCATCCCCCTGCGGCTGGAGCCCAGGTTTTATCCCGTCGATCGCAAGCCGGCGAGCTATCTGCTGATCGCGGCCAGGCGGCAGGATCAGGCGGCGGCATTGAGGCTGTCCCACGCGATACTGCGCACCGTATGGGCCGATGATGGCAATATCGCGGACTGGAAGGTGCTCAGGGCGTTGGCGGATGAGGCCGGTCTTGACGGCGCCGCCTTGGCGGACCATGCAGGGGCGCCAGCTATTGCCGAGCAATTTGAAAGTGATACCGACATGGCGATTGCCGCCCGGGTGTTTGGGTCGCCCAGCTATGTCATCGATGGCGAGATTTTCTGGGGCCAGGATCGACTCGACTTTGTCGCGCAAAGACTCGCATCGGCCTGCGGCTCGCTGAACCGCGCGCTAAGCAGGAATTAGATACGAAACCGGCTGTTCGTCATCTGTCGCCAAGCGAAAGCTTGCGCTGGACGGACAGCAAGTCACGTCAAGTGACCATATATGAAACATTGATTTGCCAATGGATCAGTCTAGCATGTGCTACGGACTGATCGCCACTCACTTCCATGGAGTCAGATAATGAACACTACAAGCAACCCCCGGTCGATCACCGTTCCGCAGCAGAAGATCCCCTTGCTGCTCGAGGCCGACATCGTGGTCGTGGGCGGCGGTACCACCGGCCCCTTTGCCGCGATATCGGCAGCGCGCCGCGGGAAGAAGGTCGTGATGATCGAACGCTTTGGCTCGCTTGGCGGCAATCTTACCCTGGGCTTGAACACCAAGCCGTCCGGCGCCCTTATAGGGGGTCTTCCGCTGGAAATCTGGAACCTCGCCCGCTCAACCGGCGGCGCGGGCGCCGACTACATGGCCATGTCCAAGACCGGCGGGGTAAAAATCGCCTCGCCGTGCGATCCGGAGATCATGAAGATTCTCCTGACCCGCCTGTGTGTCGAGTCGGGTGTCCAGATATTGTTCGAAACATTCGTGTCCGCGCCCGTGGTGGAGGACGGCTCTATTACCGGCGTCATCATCGAAAGCAAGGCCGGCCGCCAATTCATAAGCGCCAAAGTCGTGATCGACTGTTCCGCGGATGCCGACATTGCGGTCCAGGCCAAGGTGCCGTTCGTCATGGGGGCCGGCGACAGCGACGCCACGATGCAGCCGGTGTCGATGTACTACACAATGAACGGCGTCGATGTGAAGCGTCTTGCCGAATGGGCGCGCACGTGCGACGACATCCCCGCGCGAGCAATTCCGGATAACGACAAGGATCTGCAATATGGCTTGTGGCTGACCGGCTTCAACGGCATGCTAAGGCAGTTCGAGGCCGATACCGGCACCAGCCTGCAGCGCGACAATATCACCTTGAAAACGGCAAATGGGCTGATGTATATCAACGCAACGCGCGTGCTCGGCGTGGACATTTTTTCGCCGGTCGAATTCACCGCGGCCATTGTGGAATGCTACCGGCAAATCGAAGCCGTCAGCGAGTTTCTGCGTACTCGGGTGCCGGGTTTTGAGCAGGCCCATATAGGTCAGATCGCGCCGGTGCTCGGCGTGCGCGAAACACGACACATCCGTGGCGAATATACGCTGACGGGTCCTGATGCGCTGGAAGGCAAACGTTTTGAGGACAGCATCGCCGCCGATGCCTCGGCGCTGGACATTCACGACCCTAAAGGCGGCGATGTCGATTTCCGCGGCATGCAGCCTTACGAAATTCCCTATGGCTGCCTGGTGCCTTTGGGCGTAGAGCAATTGCTCGTCGCCGGGCGCTGCATTTCAGCCGACCATACCGCGCACGCCCGCTCGCGCAACATGCCGGCTTGCATGGCAACCGGCCAGGCGGCTGGCATCGCGGCGGCCGTCGCGCTGGATGAAGGCGTATCGGTGCGCGATGTGCCTGTCCGTATGGTGCAGGAGGTATTGCGGTCGATCGGGATGCCCTTGCATGCCGAAGAGATCTTTTCCTAGGCGCTACAGCGGGATTCGAAAGGGGGACTGGGGAAGGTCAGCTTCCCCGGTAACCGAGCCCGGACGATATGGCGGCCGCGGCGCTCAGCACTTCATCCTTGAGTCGTCCTTCCTGCTCTTGCATGATGCTGAGCGACTCATAATCCGATACGTTGACGCCGGCGACGATGCGCCCGCTTTGATCGCGCACGGGCGCAGCCACGCTTGCAATGCCTTGCGAATACTCGGACCGGTACGAAACGTAACCAGCGGCGCGTTCCCGTTCGAGGTCGCGGCATAACGCCTCGACCGTGTCGGGCGTGTCGGGACTGAACTTTTGCATTTCGATGCCGCGGTAAAGTTCGTGCAGGGCCTCGGGCTGCATGTCAAACAACAGCACCCGTCCGATCGACGTGGCATGCGCGGGCATGCGGATACCCGCGGGAACATGATTGCGCAAACGATGCTTGGAAGGCGCGCTAAGGATATAGACCACTTCCGTCCCATCGCGCACGCCCATGTGGGCCGAAGCGTCCATGCGATCGCGCAGGCCTTCCAGGACAGGCTGGCCGATTTCCACCAGATCCAGCGAGCCTAGATACTCAAACCCCAGCGACAGCACATTGAGCCCCAATTGAAATGCGCTGGAATGGGGTGTGCGCTGCAGGAAGCCGTCGGCTTCAAGCGTATAGGCGAGCCGGAAAGCCGTTGCGCGCGATACGCGCAGTTCGCGTACCATTTCAGGCACCGATATCACACGCCGCCGCGTGTTGAAAAGGCGTAGCATCGCCAAGCCCCGCCGCAATCCGGGTACGATGTAGCGCTCGTTTTCGCCGCTTGCGGCACCGCCCGGTTTCTGGCTTTGGGCTGTTGGGTCCGCCGACGCCTTTTGGACGCTTCCGGGAGGCTTTGGAACCTTTGGGGTGGCCTGGCTGGTCTTTGCTGTCACGTTTTTGGGGCCGTTTTCACAGGTGGAGTGGCGCTGGGAGGCATATAGGCAGTCATATTCAAAAATTGTATTACACATGGCCGGAATCGGCCAGGCCAGTTTGGCAGCAACCACGCTTTTAGCGTCCAGCGGCCGACGCAGCGCTTTTTTGAAGGGTGCGAAGATCGGGGCCGTACGCAAATCAAGGACATTCCGGAGCGCGACTGCCAGGCTTTCAAGCGCCTTGTCGAGAAGCTGGGGATTGCTTGCTGGCCCGCTGCCCACCTCGGGCCGGCGTTGTGCCGTTCAGCGCCATTTGCTCAGTACGGACGCCAGGCGGGCAATCCCGCCGCGGCCGTTCTTCATCGATCTTTTTCAGTGTCCGGAACGTCGATCCCGTGTTTTCACCGGCGGAGCGGATGGGGGGCCACCGGCGGGCGCCAGCGCGTGCGCGTCGCCTTGCGCATTGTGAGCAACAATGAATAGGGCTTAAAACCCGCACATCGACATGAAGTTGGCCCACTGGATTTGCATCTGCGGCGTGAGGTAGCCCGCGAACGAGAGCGCCAGCACCACGGCCAGCGCCAGCCCGCCGGCGATGCGCCCCAGGCGCAGGCGCCGGGCGGGCCTCACTGTTGTCCCGATACCGCTGGAAAGGTTTGTGGACATATGCGTCACCCTGTCGGAAAGTTTGCGTCAGGCCGCCGCCGGGGCGGCGAGCGTCTGCTCCTTGATGGGCAGGCACAACACGGCGGCGACCACCGCCAGCACGATGCCAGTCCACCACACCATTGTATAGCCACCTGTGGCCTGGTAGACATAGCCGCCCATCCATACGCCGATGAAGCTGCCGACCTGATGCCCCAGGAAGGCAATGCCCGACAATGTGGCGGCATAGCGCAGGCCATAGATCTGTCCGATGAGGCCTTGGGTCAGAGGCACGGTACCCAGCCAGAACAGGCCCATCCATGCGGCAAACACATAGGCGACGAGAGGTGTCAAGGGGACGGCGAGCAGGAATATGATGCCGAACGCCCGCAAAAAATATACGGCCGCCAGCAGCGTCTTCTTGCTGTAGCGCCCGCCCAGCTTGCCCGCATAGATGCAGCCCGCTACGTTGAACAGCCCGATCAAGGCAATTGCCATGGCGCCATTGGCGGCAGTCAGGCCGCCGTCGGCCAGGTAGGCGGGCAGATGCAGCGTGATGAAGGCGGTGTGGAAACCGCAAACGGCATAGCTCCAGAACAGGAAATGGAAGGAGCGGTGGGCAAGCGCCTGGCGTATGGCGCTGCCCAGGCTATGGGTGCCTGCGGGGGAGTCGGGACGGCCCTTGAGGAATACGGCCAAAGGCAAACCGGCCGCGACGAACATCGACAGCACCCACAGCGCGCCCGTCCAGTCCATGGTCGAAATCAGTAGCTGGCCTGTCGGCACGATGGCGAACTGGCCCAAAGAGCCGCCCGCGCTTGCAATGCCCATGGCCGTGCTGCGATAGGCGGGCGGAACCGCGCGCGCCACTACCGGAAGAATGACGGGAAAGGTGGTCCCTGCCTGTCCCAGGCCGACCAAGAGTCCCGCCGTCAGGTATAGGCTCATTTCATCGCTCGATAAGCGCACCCCGATCATGCCCAGCGCATAGAGCGCAGCTCCCAGCGCTATGGTGCGGCCCGCGCCCCAGCGGTCGGCCAGCATCCCCATGAAAATCGCGCCTACGCCCCAGACGAGGTTTTGAATGGCGAAGGCCAGCGAAAAGACGTCGCGGCCCCATCCGTGTTCCAGGCCCATCGGTTGCATGAACAGACCGAACGTTGCCCGCACGCCCAGGGACAGCAGCACGATGAAAGCGCCGATATACAGTGTGCGCAGATAGGGTGGTTGTGCTTGGATCGTCATAGGAATGGACATTGCGTGACGTTGGCAGGATGGCGTCCTGTGCGCTTAGCGCATAGTAGCACTGGCTGCGGCGAGCGCGGCCAGGCCGCAGCCCGTCACCGGACTGGAGAGCCAACATTACCGTTTTTTTCGGAATACATGGCTTTGTCGGCGTGATTGAGGAGTTGCTGCTCGTCGCTGCCATGCTCGGGATAGAGCGCGATGCCGATGCTGGGCACGATGTTCAGGCTGTGGCCGTCCATGGTGCAAGGGCGGTTCAGCGCGCGGCGGATTTTTTCCGCCACCAGCGCGGCTTGCCGCGGCGATGCGACATGCTGGAGCAGCACCACAAATTCGTCGCCGCCGACGCGGGCGACGGTGTCCGATTCGCGCACGCACTGCGTCAAGCGCCTGGCAACCTCCTGCAGCAACAGGTCTCCGGCGCGATGGCCCAGCGTGTCGTTGACCTGTTTGAATTCGTCCAGATCGATGTAAAGCAGGGAGAAACGTCCTTGTTCGCGCCGCGCTGTGGACAGCGCGACTTTCAGGCGGTCGTACAGGAATCCGCGGTTGGGAAGATCGGTCAGTTGATCATACTGCGCCATGTGCTGCAGCCGGACTTGCATTTGCTGACGCTCGATGACGGTGGCGATCTGCGTCGAGACGAATTGCAGCAGTTCCTGGTCTTTTTCGCTGTAGCAAACGCCGCCCGGATAGCTTTTGACCGCCAGCACACCGATCGTGCCTTTATGCGATTTGAGCGGCACGCCCAGCCAGCAGATCGGATCCGGGCCGGCGCAGACTTGCAGTTCTTCCAGGCGAGCGGCCACGGTATCGGGAGTCAGCAGCAGCGGCTGCCCGGTACGGATGATTTCCGCGCAGAGCGTTCCGGAGGCCGGCTGGGATGGCTTGGCCGTCCGCTCGTATTCATCCACATGGTGTGGGAAACTCAGTTGGTCTGTTTCCTCGTCGTACAGCGCGACGGAGAAATTATCCGCTGGCAGGAGCGTGCCGACGATCTGATGGATGCGCCGAAACAACGCCAGCAGATCCTCGGCGGCGTACGCGGCTTCGGAAATGGAATACAGCGCAGCTTGCTTGGACTCGGCCCGCTTGCGTTCGGTGATGTCGCGCGCAACCCCGATGCGCAATTGGTCGGCCGGCGACCAGCGCGCCGACCACATGATATGGACGATTTGCCCGTCCTTGCGGATATAGCGGTTCTCAAAATGCAATTGAGGGCTGCCGGACATGACATCGCCCACCGATTTGCGGGTCGGTTCGCGATCTTCTGGCGCCATCATGTCGAACATGTTCTTGCCGACCATTTCTTGCGGCGTATACCCGAAAATGCGCTCGCACGCGGCACTGGCAAAAACGATACGGGCGCCGGCATCGACCGCGAAGACCGCATCCATCAGGAGGTCGATGAAGCTGGCCAGCGGCGTGTGCGGTGTCGTTGCCATGGGTGAATTTATGATGTCCCGGTCAAGTCAAGCGCATTATGGCATCAACTACCATGGAATGGGCGCCAATGGCGAAACGGCGCTTCAGGCCGGGCATTGCCATTTCGGCGCTGATCGTAAAGATCAGCGCGAAAAACCGCTTTCTTGCGAACTTCCGGGCGGTATCCGCCAGTTTCTATGGCTTGGCAGCGGTTAGCGCTTTTTCAAAGCTTTGTATATCGCTGGTCCATCCGAAGAAGGTTTCTATATTGTAAATGGCCGCCTGAAAGGTAAAGGAGGGCCCGGCGTGTGTCGTGGCGTCCTGCAGCAGGACGCAGAAGTATTCCAGATGGTAGGCATCGCGCAGCGTCGATTCGACGCAAACATTCGTCGCGATTCCCGTGAACACCAGCGTCCGGATTCCCCGCGCCCGAAGCGTGCTGTCCAGCGTGGAATTGAAGAAGCCGCTATAGCGGGTTTTTGCGACCACGATGTCATTTGGATGCGGTTGCAGCTCATCCACCAATGCGTAATCCCATCCCCCCTTGGCCAGCAGCGTGCCATCGATCCCGGCATGCTGGCGCATGGTGCGCAGGGCGTTGGACTTGTGCCAGTTGGGCGAGCCCGGGCCGCCCGCTTCGATATAGCCCGCGTCCCATCCATTTTGCAGATAGACAACCTGGATGGCCGCGGCTCGCGCAATTTCAATCGCCCGCTTGGCGCCGGCGACGGCATCCTGCGCGAGGGAAACATCAAATCCGGCGGTTTCCATATAACCGCCTTTCGATACATAGGCGTTCTGCATATCCACCACCATCAATGCCGTGGATGATGGATCGAAGAGCAAGTCTTGAGGCCTGGCGGTCAGCCGGGCAGGTGCTGCGGAAATATGCTGTGGTTTGCCCACGCGCTGCGCATCGCTGGCTGGGTTGATTCGTTTATTCGGTTGTTTCATGGCGTGAAAACTCGGCGTGTGAAGGATCCGACAGCCATTGGTTGATGGGTATCGGATCCGGTGCTATGGCAGGCGTCCTGCTGCCGCGACAATAAAAATTATGCCTGGCTCTGGCTTCAAGAGTCCAGTTTATCGAGCCCCGCGGCATCGATGCGCTGCTGCAGAATCCGGCGGCTCTCCATGATGAAGTCGTGATACTGGGCCGGTGTTTCACTGAACAGCTGTATGGACAACGACTCGGCAGCGTATTTGATAAGGTCGGGACCTTTTACCGCCGTCGCGACGGCTTCGAAAATTTCCTTCCTGACTTCGGGCGACACGGCCGCAGGCGCGGCGATGCCCAGGGTGTATCCGGTGTCCAGGTTGTCGAATCCGAGCTCGCGGAAGGTCGGAACGTCAGGCGCGTTGGACAGGCGCTTCTCGCCCGACACGACCAGGACTTTTACCTGGCCCTTGTTGATGAAGCCGATGCTGGACGGGATGATATTGCCGAAAAGAATCTGAATCTCCCCGCCCAGCAGTCCCAGCATGGCCGGCCCTTGCCCCGCGAAGGGGACATGGACCATGTCGAGATCGAACTGTCTGGATAGCCAGGACAGGCCGAGATTTGTCGAGTTCGCCACGCCATAGGACCCGTAGAACGTTTTGCCCCGGTTCTTCTTCGCGTATTCGACAAACTCCTTGAAGGAGTTGACGGGAGTTTCGGCGTTGACGAACAATGCGAACGGACTCATCGCGAAACGCGTGATAGGCGCCAAATCCTTGTCCGGATTATAGGTAAGGTGGTTGTATAGCAAGGGATTCAACTGGAATGTCGAATCAGAGGCAAAGAGCAGGGTGTAGCCATCCGCGGGAGACCTGGCTACAAGTGAAGCGGCAATGGATTCGCTGGCGCCCGGGCGATTGTCGACGATGACTTTCTGCTTCCATATCCCGGACAGCTTTTGCGCAAGGGCGCGGGCCATGCCGTCGGTTCCTCCGCCGGGGGCGTAAGGTACGATCAAACGCACGGGTTTATCCGGATAAGAGCCTTCCCGCGCCAAGGCGCCGCCCGCGATGGTGAAACTCAGAATGGTGAAGAGGCCTATCAGCCAGTTTCTGTAAGGTATCATGCGTGTCTCCTGCATTGCTATTTGCTGCTCAAGAATGAATGCCGACGGGTGTCGGCGCCATGGAATCAAAAAAAAGGGGACAGGTATGGGATCCTACGAGCCAGTGGTCGCTTTGATGCGTGGCCTCGAGATCTTGCGCTGCCTGAACGAGGAGGGGGCCGCCACGGTCGGTCAACTGCACGCCAGGACCGGATTCGCCAAGCCAACCATCGTGCGCATCCTGGAAACCCTGATTCATACGGGATACGTACAGGCATTGGGGGCGGAGCGCAGGTATGCCGTCACGGCGGGCGTGCTGGCCTTGTCCAACGGCTATGACGCCCAGACGCGCCTTCTCGATGTGGCCTGTCCCATCCTGGACACCTACCGCCAGGCCTTGGGCTGGCCGATAGAGCTCGGCGTCTTCGATACCGATACGATGGTCATTCTGAACACCAGCCGCGAACCCGGCTTTTTGTCCATCAATCGCAGGCCTGGTTCTCGCGTTCCGGTGCTGCGCACGGCGCTTGGCAGGGCGTACCTGGCTGCCCTGGCTCCGGAGGTATTGGAAAAGGTGTTGTCCCGGCTTTCGGCCAAACCAGGCGCCGACTTTGATCTGGCCCGGCAAGCCGCGGACGTGCACGCCATGCTGTCGGCTACCCGTCGACGGGGATATTCGGTAGCGGATACCGAAACGCTCAGCAATGGGCGGGCGCTTGCCTGCGCCATAAGGCATAACGGCCTTCCGGTGGCGAGCGTCAATATCGTGGTCCATGTGTCGGCAATGTCTTTGAGTGAGCTTGAGGAGAAATTTGGCGGGCCGATTCAGTCCATTGCGCAAGAAATTGCAAAGGTTCTCTAGCGCATCGATGCGCTATGTGCCGCCTGCCGATGACCGGCGCCGTCCCGCGCCGCTCCGGCTACCCATGGACATTCCAGGATGCCAGGACTTCAGCGCTGGAATGCGACCCTAGCGCAGGCGCCAGCCTGCGTATGCTGCCGGGTGTGCGGGAAAAGGCGACAGGAATGCCCAGAGCCTTCATGTCGCCTTCTGTTTCATGGCGCACCGGCTGGAATAGCCCGACCGCGCGCAGGTGTTCGTCGTCGAGCAGATCGGGCAGGGTGTTCACCGCGGCATGAGGAATATCTTCATCGGCCAACAGCGCAAGCCATTGTTCCGTGCTCTTCGCGGCAACGATCCGGGCGAGCAATTCATACAGGGCGTCGATTTCCCGGTTGCGTACAGCGGCGTCGGTGACCCGCTCCTGGTCCGAGATTTCAGGGTGGCCGGCGACAGTAAAGAAACGTCGCCACTGCCTGGTGGTATAGGGCATCAATGCGATATGGCCATTGCTCGTCCGGTAAGGCCGGCGCTGGGTGGACAGCAGGCGCGCGTAGCCCATTTCACCGTTGGGCGGCGAGAATACCTCGCCGGTCATATGTTCGAGCAGATTGAAGGCGGCCATGGTCTCGAACATGGGAACCTCGATAGCCTGGCCCATTCCCGAGAGTTCCCGCTCGAACAGCGCCATCACGATGGCGTTGACGACGGTCAGGCCCGAGATCTTGTCGGCGATGATGGATTTGACATAGGCGGGCTCGCCGCTGCGCGGATCTGCCTGGATGGACGCCATGCCGCTCATGGCCTGGATGATGTCGTCGTATGCGGCCCTGCCTGCGTACGGACCTTTTTCCGAGAACCCATAGGCGCCGCAGTAGACGAGCCGCTGGTTAAGCGCTTGCAGGCGGTCATAATCCAGGCGCAGTTTCCTCATTGCCTTTGGCCGCAGGCTGTGCACCAGGACATCGGCAAGCTTGACCATGCTCAACAGCTCATCCACGCCTTTCGCGTCCTTCAGGTCGAGCACGACGCTGCGCTTGTTCCGATTGAAGTTCAGAAACGTACTGCTCATCCCGGGGCTGCGGCCGCCCGCGGAGTATCGGAACGCGTCTCCCTGCGGGGACTCTACCTTGATGACATCGGCGCCCATGTCTCCCAGCATCTGGGTTGCCAGAGGGCCCATTGCGATGGACGTCAGGTCGAGAACCCGGACGCCCGATAAGGGACCACCCGCGGGAGGGTGAGTATCCCCGGTTTTGTCGAAGCTGGAGGTTTGGGGTTTCATCAACATGATCCAGGAGATATTGAGATTCGAATTGATTTCATCTAATGAAATGGTATTTCAAGTATTTTAGACCAGGCTGGACCCGGGTGGCACTGAGGGTTTACCCCTTGTCGCGATATCCGCGAGTGAATGAAGCGGCCGGTTCGATGGAAGTTTCATTGCCGCGCGCCAACATGCCGCGCATAATCCAGGCGATATTGGTTTTGCGCGGCTGCGATCCTGGGATTTCTGGAACAACAAATAAATGATCAACTCGGCTTCTTTTCAGTCGCTTCCCGACATCCTGGCAATGGACTTGAAGGTGGTTTTTTGCGGGATCAATCCGGGCGCCCGCGCGGCAGCGGCGGGCCACCATTTTGTCGGGCGAGGCAATCGCTTTTGGCGGGTGCTTCATCTGGCGGGATTTACATCCCAAGAACTGCGCCCCGAAAATGACCGGGCGATTTTGAAGTATTGCTGCGGCCTTACGACGGCGGTCGAACGTCCCACCGCGCGCGCCGCCGAGCTGTCTAGTAATGAATTCGTCGCGGGCTCAGTGAAGCTCGCCCAGAAAATCGAGCGGTATGCCCCGCGTTATATCGCTTTTCTCGGCAAGGCCGCTTATTCCGCGATATCCCACCAGCGCAAAGTCGCTTGGGGCCCGCAGCCTGGCGTTTTTGGCGCTGCGGCGGTTTGGGTGCTGCCGAATCCGAGCGGGCTGAATCGCGGATTCAGCCTTGACGACCTGGTGCGCGCCTATCGGCAGCTTTATCTTGCCGCCTGCTGCGCCATGCCCGGCGACCGGCAGCCGAAACCCCTGTTGCCCTTGGCGCAACACCTTCCGGGCAAATGAATCAGCATCCTGAAGATGCGGGCGCAATTCCTTCATGGCTTCATGGCTTCATGGCACGCCGCCACCTGCGCGAGTCCTTCAACATGCCGGGGGTATGCCTGTCCCGTCATGATGGCCTTACGGCGGTGTCCGGGTATCATGCGCTGCGTAAAAATCCCATTGGATATTACTATCACACTTGTGTTCAATTGGTGTCGAATCTCGGATAGGATGACCGCTGGCAATACGTCAATGGCTGGCGGCATGCACATCTGGGGAAGATTCATGGCGGATCAAAATGCAATTGAAAAGTTGAAGAAAACCTTGCTGGAGGCAAAAGAGTTTTCTGTCGTCTGGAGCGCTTTTTTTGACCTCTCGGAGCATCCTTTATTCATGAGAAAAAGCAAGATGGTCAAACACCGGGCCATGGAGCAAATAATCGGGGAAATATGCCGAAGCATATTGAATAAGGAAAACGCCGACGTCGGCCGGTTGATAATACTGAGGTATGCAAATACCGAGTTCTATCACGGCCTTCTGGCAACCGAAGGCATCGCCGGAAATTTCATGTATTTCGAGGGCGTCGATACAGGAATGATGGTGCTCAATCGGGCTGGCGGCGGTGAATGCCTCTTCACCCGTTTCCACCTCGTCCCGGTGTCCGGGCCAGACAGCTATCTGGCGCCATCACAAGGCAGGGATGTCCATTCTGTTCATTGAACACCAGCCCCGCCTTGCGGCATGCGTTGGCCTCAGGCTGCTACATCGCCTCGCCGCGGCGGGTTGGTGTTGGGGTGCAGGCCATCATCACCGTCGTCATCGGTGCGCGGGGCCAAGGGCTGCAGGCCTATCGCCTTTCTCAGGCGCTGGCAGTCCGGGTTGGGGGTGCCGTCGTCCAGCCATGCCTGGAACTCCCTGCATGGCGTCGGGCGCTGTTCATAGATGGCGCAGTGGATGCCGTCATGCCCGAGTTCGCCGCGCAGGGCCACGCAGCGCCGGCCTCCGTATTCCGTGCCTTTCATGCAGGCGCGCAAGGGGCTGACTTGGGTGACCAGTTCCGGCGGCACCGTCCCGCCGCTTTCGCCGGCGATTTCGCCGCAATAGAATGACACCCGGAAATGCGCGCAACAGGCGCCGCAGCTCAGGCAGGGGTTGGCGGCGGAAGTGTCGTTGGCGGCTGCGCGCCGCCGGGCGCCTTCCGCTGGGGAAAGGGCTTGGGCCTTGATGCCCGATGCGGTGGTCGCGTGGTTGCCGGACAGGCGGGGACGCTGCGCATCGCCGGAGCGGCTGGAACGGGCTGGCATGGAATGCGGGCGCGTATCTGTCATAGGGGGCAGGAATGGTTGTGGGTCCGGTATTTTACCCTTATGCATCGGTCAGGCATCTTTATTTGCCGCCTCGCATGGCATTTCCTGTCCAGGGAAACCTCAGATCACGGGCAGGAAACGGGGTTGCGGGCCGCGCGGGAATGCCTCGTCAAGAAGATGGATCTCCTGATCCGACAGGTCGATCGCGCCGGCGGCGGCATTCTCTTCGGCATGCGCTGCTTGCGCAGCCTTGGGAATCGCGAATAGCGCTGGCTTGCGCGTAAGGAAGGCAAGGGCGATCTGGCGCGGGCTGGCATCATGCGCCAGGGCAATGTCGCCCAGCGCCCGGCCGCCGGCGGTCTTGGGGCCAGGGAAGTCGTCATGCCCGAAGGGGCTGTACGCCACGACAGCCACCTCATGCCGTTCGCACCATGGGATCACCGCATGTTCAATGGCGCGCTCCTTGAGGTGGTAGAGCACCTGGTTGCACGCCAGCCGCCCCGGGCCGGCCACGGCCCATGCTTCCTCCAGGTCATCGACATCGAAGTTGCTGACCCCGAACGACAGGATTTTGCCTTGATCTTGCAGGTCTTCGAATGCGGCGAAGGTTTCCTCCAGGGGATGAGCGCCGCGCCAGTGCAGCAGATAGCAATCGAGATGGTCGGTGCCCAATTGCTTTAGCGAGCGCTCGCACGCCGCGCGCGTGCCATGCCGGGAGGCGTTTTCCGGCAGGACTTTCGATACCAGGAATACGTCGTCGCGGCGCCCGCGGATGGCTTCGCCCACGACGCTTTCCGCTGCGCCCGAGCCATACATTTCCGCGGTGTCGATGTGCCGCATGCCCAGATCCAGGCCGCGGCGGATGGCCGAAACCGCAAGGCCGCGGCGCGCGGCGTCGATGTACCAGCTTCCCTGGCCTATGGCCGCGATGCTGCGGCCGGTGTTGCCGAACTGATGTTGTCGCATGGTTCGATGACACTCCGTGGTGGCTGCGCCAAAACTCATCATAGCAGGGAGCCTGGGCGCGTCGCCATTGGCCAGCCGATCCGGCGCTCCGCAGCGCCCGGTGCCCGGTGCCCGGCGCTGGAGGTTCAATCGCCAAAGGCGGCCGGCTGTTCATGGCCGGGATGCTCTTTGGTGATGACATCCAGGTCCGAGAGCTTTTCCACGGCGAAATCGATAAAAGTGCGCACTTTGGCGGACATGGCGCCATCGGGGAAAACGACAAAGGCGTCGCGATTGGGCAAGTCGTAGTCCTGCAGCACGATCTTCAGTTCCTCGGTGCGCGCGAAGCGCCCGGTGTCCCAGCCGGAGCGCATCAAGATACCGCGCCCCTCCAGCGCCCACGCCATCGCGACCTCGCTGTCGTTGCAGCGCAGGTTGCCGCGCACCTTGACGTTCTGCACGACATCGCCCCGGGTGAAGGTCCATACGCCGTAGGTATCGTCGCTGCGCGGCACCACTATGCATTGATGCCAGGTCAATTCCTTGGGGCATACCGGCACGCCGAATTTCTTCAGGTATTCGGGCGACGCCCACAGGTGGCGCCGGTTCGAGGCGATGCGCCGCGCACGCAGGCCGGAATCGGGAATGGTGCCAAAGCGCACGCCCACATCGTAGCCGCCTTCGATAAGGTCGTGCGGATGATCCGAAAGAATGAGCTCGACTTCCAGCTTCGGATAGGCCTGGGTGAACGCTGAAACGATGGGCGCGACGCGGACGCGGCCGAAATTCAGCGGCGCGTTCACGCGCAGCACGCCGCTGGGCTCGAAGCGGCGGTTCATGACGTCCTGCTCCAGCGCCTCGAATTCGGCGAACAGTCGCGAGGCTTGCTCATAATAAAGCTGGCCTTCCTGCGTCGGACTCATGCGGCGGGTATTGCGGTGGATAAGCTGCACGCCCAGGCGCTGCTCCAATTGCGCCAGCCGCTTGGAAAGCGCAGGGGGCGACACGCCCAGCGCGCGGGCGGCGGCGGAAATGGTTCCGTGCTTGACGATGAGCAGGAAGAAGTGGGTATCTGCTTGTTGAACCATCATTAACCGAAAGGAACAAGTGTTTTAAATATCAAATATGCAGAGCGGGGGAGGGCTGCGTATACTTTTTCCCTCGGAACCGCAAGGCGCCGGAAAATCATTTTTGCTGTTTATCATCCACCTACTGTATCGGCATGCCTACTCCCATTCCAGAATATGAAGTCTACGCTGTGCGCTACGCGACGCGCAATGGCCAGAGACGCGACCATTTTATCGGTGGCGATCCGCACGACGCGCCTATGCCCATGGATTATTTTGTGTGGGTGGCGATTGGCGGCGGGCGCACAGTGGTCATCGATACCGGCTTTACCGAAGACGTGTCGAACAAGCGCGGCGGCCGGACCTATCTGCGCTGCCCCGTTCAGACGCTCGAGCGCCTGAACGTGCAGGCGGACCAGGTGGACGATGTGATCCTGACCCATCTGCATTACGACCACGCGGGCAATTTCGACCGTTTTCCGTCAGCGCGCTTCCATTTGCAGGAATCCGAATTGAGCTACGCCACTGGCCGCTATATGCATTATCCGCGGCTCTCGCATTCGTTCGAAGTGGAGGATGTCTGCGGACTCGTGCGCCTGAATTACCAGCAGCGCGTCTATTTCCACAATGGCCAGGGCCAGGTGGCGCCCGGCGTCAGCGTCCATTGGGCGGGGGGCCACACGGCGGGCTTGCAGTTCGTGCGCATTCACACAAAGCGGGGCTGGGTGGTCCTGGCTTCGGATGTCAGCCATTTCTACGAAAACTTTGAAAAGAATCGGCCTTTTTCCAGCGCCTTCCATGTCGGGCAGATGCTGGAAGGCTTCGATAGCCTTCGGACCCAGGCATCGAGCCTGGCGCATATCGTGCCGGGCCATGACCCGCTGGTCATGAAGCGTTATCCCGCGGCGTCATCCGATCTGGATGGCGTGGCGGCAAGGCTGGACGACACCCCCCTGGACGGGCCGGATTTATAAGCGGAACGCCCCAGGCAGACACAACATCAAGGAGACTGCATTGAAGAACTTATCCTATCTTTTCCATTGCGCGGCGGCGGGATTGCTGCTGGGCCTGGGCGCGGCATGGAGCGGCGCGCCGGCGCTGGCCGCCTATCCCGACAAGCCCATCCGCCTGGTGGTGCCTTTCCCCGCCGGGACGGCCGCCGACATATCCGCCCGCCGCATTGCGCAAGTCATGTCGGAAAGCCTCAAGCAATCCATCGTCGTCGAGAACCGCGGCGGGGCGGGCGGCGCTGTCGGCAGCGAGTATGTCGCCAAGGCGGCGCCCGACGGCTACACGCTGCTGGCGGGCACGCTGAATACGCACGCCATGAATCCGGCCATCTACAAGGACCTGTCCTACGACCCCATCCGCGACTTCGAGCCGATTACGCGCATCACCACCTTCCCGAATGTGCTGGTCGTGCCGGCCTCATTGAAGGTGAACACGCTGGCCGAACTGATTGCGCTGGCCAAACAGCGCGAGCAGGAGCCGCTGACCTACGGTTCGGGCGGGGTGGGCACCACCGCCCATCTGTCGGCGGTCCTGCTGGGCCAGACTGCTGACGTCAAGCTTCTGCATATTCCTTATCAGGGCACTTCGCGCGCCATGACTGACGTGCTGGCGGGGCGGGTCGACATGATTTTCGGCAATGTGCCCGTGGTGCTGCCGTATGTCAAAGAGGGCAGGCTGAAGGCCTTGACCATTACGTCGACAGAACGTTCGCCGCAGATGCCGGACGTTCCCACGGTCGCGGAAATGGACATGAAGAATGCTGAGATTTCCGTGTGGATAGCGCTGTTCGCCCCCAAGAACACGCCCGCTCCTATCATCGACACGCTCAGCAAGGCGGCGCTGGCCGCCCTGGAATCGCCCGCGCTGCAGGCTGGCTATGCCCAGGATGGCGGCGAAGTCCAGAAGGACGCCACGCCGGCCGATTTCGCCGCCGCCCTGAAAAGCGATGTCGAGCGATGGGGCGAGGTAGTCAGGCAGTCCGGCGCCACGGCCAATTAGCCATAGCATTTCTTTACCAAGGAATTTCCATGTATTTGCAAGATATCGCCCGCGTCATACGAAGCAAGAATGCGGGTCCCCGCTGCACGACGCTGGACATCATGTTCAATAGCGACGCTGACTACGACAGGGTAGTGCAGTCCAAGGCTATCGATGCGGCCTTGATCGCCGAGCTTTATTCCACGCCGATAGCCGACGTGAAGATCATCGAGTATCCGGTGTCCCGCGCCCTGAAAATCGCCATTCCCCGCAAGGTGACAGCGGGCGATCCGGGCGATCGCGATGTATATGGCGCGCAGCAGCACGCCCGTTTGTTCAAGGTGCAGGTATGAGCGCTACCGGCCGCATTCTCAAAGAGTTCGCTTCCCTGCCGGAACGCCGGCCGCTGCGCCTGCTGGGCGCTTCCGGACAGCTGGGCTACGGCATTCCCAGCCCGGCCTTCAATGCGGGCCTGGAACGCAAGCCGGACCTGATCGGCTGCGATATGGGATCGATCGATATCGGCCCCTATTATCTGGGCAGCGGCAATATGGCGACCGCCCGGGAGTCGACCAAGCGCGACTTGCGCAAGGTCCTGGTCGCGGCCCGCAGCCACGACATACCGCTGGTGATCGGCTCGGCGGGCTCTGCGGGAGCGGCGCCGCATCTGGAGCAGACGCTTGCGCTGGTCCGGGAAATCGCCCATGAGCAGAACCTGAAGTTCCGCCTGGCCTTCATCCCGGGCGACATCCCCAAGGACATCGTCATGGAAGCGGTGCTCGCAAAGGGCGTCACGGGCATCGATGGCATGCCGGACCTTACCGCGGACGAAATCGAGGCATCGACGCACATCGTCGGCCAAATGGGAATGACGTCCTTCCGGCAGGCCTTCGAGGCCGACGTGGACGTGCTGATCGCCGGGCGGGCCTGCGATACCGCCATTTTCTCGACCTTGCCCGTGATGCTGGGCTTTCCCGTGGGCCTGGCGGTCCACATGGCCAAGATTATCGAATGCGCATCGCTGTGCTGCATACCCGGCGGCCGCGACGCTATCCTGGCGACATTGGACGACGAAGGATTCACGCTCGAGAGCATGGCGCCGCAGCGCCGCGCCACGCCCATATCGGTGGCGGCGCATAGCCTTTATGAGCAGAACGATCCCTTTGTGATCATCGAGCCCGAGGGACGGGCGGAATTGCATCAGGCCAAATACGAGCAGATCGACGAACGCCGGACGCGGATCAGCGGCGCGACCTGGCTGGAAGCGCCCCGGCAGACCATCAAGATAGAAGGCGCCCGGCGGGTCGGCGAGCGCGCCGCGCTGTTGTGCGGCGCGGCGGATCCGCGCTTTATCGAGCGGCACGAGGAGATATTGCGCGACGTCAGCGTCGTGGTGCGCGACCTGGTGTGCGAAGATGCGCCGGAGGATTATTCGCTGTTCTGGCGGGTGTATGGCATCAACGGGGTGACGGACAAGTTGCCGGACGCCCCCGTTCCGGGGGAGATCTTCCTGCTGATCGAGTGCATTGCCCCGACAACGGCCAGGGCATCCGAAGTCATGCGGACGATGAAACAATATCTGCTGCATTTCGGCTACGAAGGCCGGCTGTCGACCGGAGGCAATCTGGCCTTTGCCTTTACGCCGCCGGAAGTCTCCATAGGCACGGCCTACCGGTTCAATGCCTATCACATCATGGAGACAAATCGGCTGGAAGAGCTGTTTCCCCTCACGGTCGAGGATATCTAGGTTCGCAAACGCCGGCGATCTTTTATGGGAGCCTTTGCTGTAACACTTTGATATATCCGCTGCTGCATCGAGACGCGGTTCATGTTACTAATGAATATGCCGCTGGCCGGAGAGTTTCCCGGCCGCGGTTCTTGGTGTCGAATAGGATGTGTGTATGGCGAAAGGCAATTTCAGCACGGGGATGGATACCGCGAGAGTCGGGGCATGTTTCATGGTGATCATGCTGCATGTGGCGGCGGTCAACTTCAATGTCTTCGACGACCAATGGTGGGCCGCCAATTTCTATGATTCGCTGACCCGCAGCTGCGTGCCGGTATTCCTGATGATTTCAGGGGTGCTGCTGCTGAACAAGCAGGAAGACCTGCCGGCCTTTTTCACCAAGCGCTTCGCGCGGGTCCTGCCGCCGCTGCTGTTCTGGTCCTTGTTCTACATGGCGTGGAATACGTCGCAGGGCGTGCATTACGGCGCCTGGTCCGGGTGGATAAAGACGCTGGCCAGCGGGCCGGTGGTGTTCCACTTATGGTATCTGTATGCGATTCTGGGCATCTACCTGTTTGTGCCTTTTCTGCGCAACATCTGGCAAGGTTCGAGGCTGGCGGAAAAACGAATGTTTCTGGCATTCTGGATGCTGGTATCAGGCTGGCCTATCATCCGCGCCGTATTCGATATCGATATAGACTTGCTGGAAACCTACTCCCTGGGTTCCTTCGTTGGCCTGATAGGCTATTTGTTCCTGGGAGCTTATGTATTCGAGGCCTACCAGAAAAAAATGATGAAAGGCCAGTATTGGTGGACCAATGCCGGCCTTTTCGTCGTTTTCAGCGCCCTGACCATGGCGGCGACATTCGCCTACTCCAAGCATGTGGATGCGCCCGATCCTTTGTTCTATGACTACTTGTCGCCGTTCGTCATGGCCGCGTCGGTGTGCGTTTTCAATGTCCTCTATGGCCTGGGCGCCAAGCTGCGTCCTTATTCCGCGGCCCTGAACCGGATTTCGGCCTGTACCCTGGGGGTTTACTGCATTCATATCTTTGTGATGGACCGCCTGGAATCCATGACTGGCCTGCTGCAGTCCGACGGGTCTTCCTGGTGGGCTATCCCCGTTGCGGCGTCTTGTGTGTTCGCGGTGTCGCTGGCTTCCATCATGCTCCTGAGGCGATTCAGGCCGTTCCAGCATGTCACGTGATGCAAATGTCTGTCACTGCAGGTTCAATGGCGAGGGGCCCTGGGCGCAGGCCTCCGCCTATGCACGGACTATGACGGCATGGGCGGCATGCGGGCCTGGGCAAGAGCTGGTTTATTGGGGCTCGTAGCCAATGCTCTTGACGACATGGGCCCATTTTTCGATTTCCATCGCCTGGTGAGCCGCCAAATCCGCAGGCGTGCCGCCGCGGGCTTCCAGGCCGGCCTTGTTGAATGTTTCCAGCAGTGCGGGATTCTGCAATCCTTTATTCACGGCGGCATTCAGCTTGGCGGCAATGCCGGCGGGAACACCCGCGGGGGCATAGATGGCTATCCATGAGCTTGAGTCGAAGCCCGGCACCGCTGTCTCCGAGACGGTAGGTATTTCGGGCGCGAGCGCGGAGCGCTTGGCGCCGGTCACGGCCAGGGCCCGGACTTTGCCGGATCGGGCCAAAGGCGCCGCCGACGGCACATTATCGAACATCACTTGGATATGGCCGCCCATCAGATCCGTCAGGGCGGGCGTGCTGCCTTTGTACGGGACGTGTACCATTTCGGTGCCGGTCATCATCGCGAACTGTTCGGTCGTGAGATGAACCGAACCGCCCGTGCCTGTCGTTGCATAGGTCACTTTTTTCGGGTTGGCTTTCAGATACTCGATGAACTCGGGCAGCGTCTTTGCCGGCAGGCTGGGATGGACAATAATCATCAGCGGCGCTGAGGCGATGAGCGCGATGGGGGAGAAATCCGTGGCTGGCCGGTACTTCAGGTTGGCATAGGTGCTGGGATTGGTGCCATTGGTCGCGCTGGTTCCCAGAAATAGCGTGTAGCCGTCGGGCGCCGAGCCGGCGGCCATCGCGGCCCCTATCGAACCTCCCGCTCCCGCCCGGTTCTCCACGATAACGGGTTGGGCGAGGGTTGCGGAAATGCGCTCGGCAATGGTGCGTCCGACGATATCCGTGATGCCGCCAGCGGGATAGGGCACGATCAGCCTGATGGGGCGCGCGGGGTAGTCCGCGCTGTCGGCGTGGCCGGGCATCGCGGCAGTGATCATTGCCAGCAGCGCAAATGCCTTCAGGTATTTCTTCATGATGGATGTCTCCTATGGGTGATTTTCAAAGACCGCGCCCGCCGGAAACCACCAGGGTTTCACCGGTAATGAACTTGGCTTTGTCTGACAGTAAAAATACGGCGGCTTGAGCGATATCCTCGGGCATGCCCAGGCGCTCCAGCGGGGTGGCCAGCCTGACCTGCTCGTTGAAGGCGGCTCCCGCTTTTGCCGCCATTGGGGTTGCTATCCTGCCCGGCGCCACGCCATTGACCCTGATGCCAAAGCGCGCGACCTCGCCGGCGGCCTGGCGCGTCAAGGCTTCGACGGCGCCTTTGGACACCGCATAAGCGGAGCCGGCAATGCTCGAATAGCGGCGGCCGGCCAAAGAGCCGATATTCACGATAGCGCCTCTCCTGTTTTCGATCATGCGCGGCAGCAATGCGCGCATGGTATGGAAATAGCCGTTCAAATTGGTATCGATTACCTGTCGCCATTCGGCGGGCGAGGTTTCCCAGATCATGCGTTTCAGGCCGCTATCCTGCTTGGGTGAAATTCCCGCGCTGTTCACGAGCAGGTCGATAGGGCCGAAGCCTTGCGCCTGTTCGAGCGCGGCGATCGCCGCGATGACGGATTCCTTGCCGGTATCGTGCAGCAATACTGCCGAACGCCGCCCCAGACCGCGTATTTCGGATGCCGTGCGTGCGCAGGCCTCTTCATCGATGTCCAGTATGCAGACATCGGCCCCCTGGCTGGCCAGGGCCAGGGCTATGGCCCGCCCGATGCCGCTGCCTGCCCCTGTCACCAGCGCGCCGCGCCCCTGTAGTTCCTCGGCCATTCGTCATTCTCCTGCGCGGCTTGCCGCGCCCCGGGACTCGAGCGCCAGATGCTGGGATTCGAAGGCGGTGAGCGGCGGGAACGCCTTGGGATCGATATGGACGTCGATGACAAAAGGCAGAGCGCTCGCAGCCGCGCTTTGCAGCGCTTCTCTCAGGCCGGCCATCGTCCTGACGGTCTGGCCATCGCAGCCGCAGGCTCTTGCTATGGCGACATGATCGATGGGGCCGAAATGGCAGACGCTGGTGTGCGTATCGAATCGGCTTTCTTCGGCGTTGATCTGGAAGCCCAGGACCCCGTTGTTGAGCACCACGATGGTGACCGGCGTGTCGTGGCGGCGCGCGGTTTCCATTTCCGCCCAGCAATGGGCGAAACCGCCATCGCCCGTCAGGCAGATTACCCGGTGAGCCGGATCGGCCAGCTTGGCGCCGATCGCCATGGGGAAGCCCCAGCCCAGGCCGGCAATGCCGCGAGGTGTAATGAAGCGCGTGCCGGGGGCGCTGCATTTGATGTATTGAACCAGCCAGATCGATGAATAGCTGGCGTCCGCCGCCCAGGTAATCGGACCGGTCTGCCTGCCTAGCTCATGCAGGAGCTGCTCGGGGCGCAGCGGATCGCGATCGACCTCGTAGTAGGGCCTGATTTCGGCTTGATGGAGCAGGCGGGCTTCTTGAAATTCCTTTTTCAGGGTTTCGGTCCGTTCCGCGGGCGCCGCGGCTTTGCGCTGCCGCAGCGTGGCGCAGACGGCTTCCAATGTTTCGCGGGCATCGCCCTGGAGGCGGAGGGCGGGATAATTCCGGCCGAGCTCTTCGGGATCGATGTCGATTTGCGCATACGCGGCTGCCGATGGGAATAGCGTCCAGCCGGCGGTGCCATTCTCGTTAGTGCGGGTGCCAACGAAAACCACCAGATCCGCGCTTTCGATATACGGCAGAAAGAATTTCGCCGGGCTTCGCGTGCCCATGGCGTTGCCGATGACTCCCAGCGACAAGGGGTGATCTTCGTCTATCGCCCCTTTGCCCATATTGGTGGTGGCCATCGGCACGCCAGCCAGCTCCTGCAAGGCCGCGAGCGCTTCATAGGCGCCGGAATGGTGCGCGCCGCCGCCGGCGACGCAAAGAGGACGTTTTGCGGCCATAAGCATTCCGGCCAGGTTTTCGATTTTCGCCGGGACAGGTATGCAGCGGTCGGCGGGAAACATGCCGAAAGCCTCGTCGCCATCGGCAAAGCCGGCCTCGAAAGGCGCCACAGCTTCCGTGAGCACGTCGGGGGAGACCAGGAGCACCACAGGGCCGGGCCGGCCGCTGGTGGCTATGCGAATCGCGCGGGACGTATATTCAGCCGCTCGCGCGGACAAATTGATGCGCCGGATCCATTTCGTGCAGCCGCTGAAGATTTTTTCATGCTCCAGCTCCTGGAAAGCATTCTTGTCGGCGGTGGCCCGCGGTACTTCCTGAACGATGGCCAGTATCGGTATGGAAGCTTTCAACGCTTCGGCCAGGCCCGCGACCAGAAGGGCTGCGGCCGGGCCGTTCTGCGCGGTCACGACAGCAATCTTTCTGCTGATCCGGGCGGAGCCGTCAGCCATTGCCACTCCGGCGTTCTCGGTCCGGTAGCCGATTTGTCTGATCCCCGCTTTTTCCGCCGCGAGGAAAATGGCGGTGGGGCAGCTTTGACCATAGATTTCAGTGACTCCCGCGGCCTGAAGCACATCGACAATCGCATGCGCGGCGCGGTATCCGTCCATGTCTTGAAAAGCCCAGGTGTTGCGCGGAGTGGCGGCGGCATGCTGCGCGCCCGTGTTTTCAGTCATTCCCTTCATATTGCTTTCCATAATGTTTTTTTATAGCGAGAGTGGCTAGTCATGAAATTGTTGTCTATATTATGGGACGGGCATTGGCCTTGGGAATTCGAATTTACGGATCGATCCATAACTTTAGATTATGACCATTACTCTTAAGCAACTTGAGGCCTTCGTCGCTGTCGCCCAGACGGGCAGTTTCTCGGCCGCGGCCCAGATCGTTCATGTGTCGCAGCCGGCCTTGACCTCGATGATTCAAAAACTCGAGCGTCAGCTGGGGTTGACGCTGTTTGATCGGGATTCGCGCGGCTCGACGGTGACAACGGCGGGACGGGAGCTATTCCCGGCCATTCAGCGCATCCTCGTGGAGCTCAATGAGACGGTCGCCAGCGTCATCAATTCGACGACGCCGCGAGGCGGGACGGTTTCCATCGCCTGCATCCCGTCCATTGCCGCCTCGTTCATGCCGCCGCTCATTGCGTCCTTCGAAAGGGTGCACCCGCAGATCCGCATCGTGATGAAGGATGCCATGACGGAGAACCGCGGCATCATCGACATGCTGCGTTCGGGCCAGATCGACTATGGCATTGCCAGCCCTTCCCAGGAGTCTTCCGATCTGCAGTTCCGCCTGCTGTTCGAAGACGAGCTGGTGGCGCTGGTGGCGCACGCCGCCGCCGCAAGCAAAGACCATTCGATCACCTGGTCGCAATTGGCGGCGCATCCTCTGATAGGCATGAGTTATGAAAGCTATGTCAGGCAAATGGTGGACAAGGCTTTTGCGCAGATCGGGGTATCAAAGAGGCCTTATACTCAGGTCAGCTTGATCACCACGGCGGTCGGAATGGTGAAAGCGGGTCTGGGCGTGACGGTACTTCCGTCTACCGCAGCCAGGGTCTGCAATCTGGAAGGCATTCACCTGCTTTCCTTGACGGAGCCCGCGATGCGCCGGCGCATGGGTTTCATCTATCGGTCCATGACTTCCCTGTCGCCCGCCGCGAAGCACTTCATGAATTTCGTGGAAGCGGCTCAGCGCCTTGCTTGAGAAAAGCCGCTGCGCGGCCAGGCTTGCCGCTGGACCGGTCATGCGGGCCGCGCTACACTTCTTGCCCTTACTGGAGAGCCCGCATGAAAGCACGCGTCACCGTCATCACCCTGGCAGTAGGCGATCTGCAGCGGTCGCTGCGTTTCTATCGCGACGGCCTGGGCCTGGCGACGCCGGGCATCGTCGGCACGGAGTTCGAGCACGGCGCGGTCGCGTTCTTTGACCTGCAAGGCGGATTGAAACTGGCGCTCTGGCCGCGCGCCAGCCTGGCCCATGACTGCGGCCTGCCGCCAGGCAGTCCGAGCGCCACCGAATTCACCCTGGGCCACAATGTCGCCTCCAAGGCCGAGGTCGATGCCGTGATGAAGCAGGCCCGGGACGCCGGAGGCCTGATCGTGAAAGCCGCCCAGGATACCTTCTGGGGCGGCTATGCCGGCTATTTCCAGGACCCGGACCAGCACCTTTGGGAGGTGGTATGGAATCCCCAGCTGCTGCCTTCGTCCTAGCGTTTCTGCGGGAAAAAGAAGAGCCGCCTGGCGGCTGCCCGGCGAGGCCCGTCAACGCACGGGCAGGAAATTGAAGAAAAGCAGGCCTTGCATGTAGTTGATGCCGACCCGCCTGAGATTCTCATCGAGCAGGTTGGCCACGAGGTCCAGGCGGCCTACCAGCTGTCCGAACTCGCGCTCGAAGCTGAGGTTGGCGATGTCGCCGGACATTTCATTGGCCAGCAGCAAAGGGCGGCCGGCCGCGTCGCGCCGGGTGGCAAGCAGCCAGGCCGCAATCTCCACGTTGCGGGCGGCGTTGTAGACATGCTGCGCATTCAGGACGTCGGACGCATAAAAGCGCGTCTTGCCATTGTGGGCGCGCACGATCATGTCGGACAGGCCGAAAATCAATGTGCCGGCGCGATCGCCGCGGTAAGCGGGGTCCAGGGCCACGGAAAGGATTTCGACATCGTGCAATGCGCCCAGGCCGGCTGGCGCCTGGCCCGTCTGGATGGCGTTGCGGCCCTGCCGTATGGCGGCCGCCAGATCGGGAGCGCCGGTCTTGCGCCATTCGACGGGATTCCTGCGATAGAGCTTTTCGAGCAGGCGGGTCAGGCTGTCCAGATTGTCGCGCATGGCGATCGTCACGGTCCGGTTGAAGTCGGTTTGCCCGAGCTGGTCGAAGGACATTTCCTCGTTGCGCGGATGGGGCTGCCCGGCGATCAGGCCCGGCCCGCCGCAGCCGGCCAGGCCAAGTCCCAGCGCCAGAATGATGCCCGCGGCACGACTGCTGTTCATCAGGCCATTTCCGTCCTCTGCGCGCCCATAAGCCACGGCGCCGCGATGCTTGCGGCGCCTTCCCGAACCAGACTTTATCAGAAAAGCGCCGGTGTTTCGGCCCGCGGGGGATTGCGGCGCGCCCCGGATATTGGTAAAAGCTGATACTCGGCCAGCGCTTTCGGAGCAGTGATTATGCAGATCCGCCCTTATCAGGCAAACGATGAAGCCGCGGTCATCGCGCTTTGGCAGGAGTGCGGGCTGGTCCGCCCCTGGAACGATCCGCAGCGCGATATACAGCGCAAGCTCAGCGAGCAGCCCGAACTTTTCCTGGTCGGCGTGGACGGCGCAAGGCTTGTGGCCACGATCATGGCCGGGTTTGATGGCCACCGCGGCTGGGCCTACTACCTTGCGGTCGCGGGCACGCATCGCCATCGGTCTTATGGCAGCCTGTTGATGCGCAGGGTGGAGGATTTGCTTGTCCAGCGCGGCTGCCCAAAATTGAGCCTGCTGGTGCGCAGTTCCAACCTGGAGGTGATCGCATTCTATGAAAAGCTGGGCTACGCGCAGGACGATGTAGTCAGCCTCGGGCGCAGGCTGATTCATGACCAGTAGCCATGGCTTCAGGGAGCCATGGGCGGCTGCGCCGGCGCGCCGCGCGGCTTTGCATCAGGAATGCTTGCGCAACTGCCTGATCAATGCTAGGACGACCGCGGCGGCGGCGATCAGGAGCAGGGCGGCTTCTTCATAGCGTTTGATGTCGGTGAACAGCCATTGCAGCGTCTGGCCGAACAGGTAGCCGGCTGCCGCGATCAGCGTAGCCCATAGCGCCGCGCCTATCAGGTTGAACAGCAGGAAGCGCCAGGCCGGTATGTCGCTCATGCCTATCGCAATAGGGCCGGCGGCGCGCAGTCCATACATGAAGCGCACGCCTATGATCATCCCCGCCTGGTAGCGCATGAGCCAGCGGTTCACCTGCCGGGCGCGCGGCTGCCATTGCGGAAAGCGCTCGAGCAGGGCGCCGCCGTGGCGGCGGCCCAGGAAGAAGAAGAGCAGGTCTCCCGCCGCCCCGCCGCCTGCGCCGCAGGCGACGACGAGCAGGAAGGACAAATAGCCCTGGTGCGCGGCGAACCCGCCCAGCACCAGCACGGTTTCGCCTTCCAGGACGCTGCCCGCGAAGACCGCCCAGTAGCCATGATCGGCGATGAATTGAGTCAGCATGCTTATCCCTGCTTGTCGTCCAGCGGCGGCAGGCGGCGCTTGATCGGCGTCGTCTTGACGATGGCCGTATTGGTTTCGGCCTGGTCGGCAAGCTTGTCCAGGATGGCGTCGAGCTGTTCCATGGAGCGCACGTTCAGGCGGGCGACGAAGCAGTCTTCGCCGGTCACCTTGTCGCATTCGGTAAACTGCGGGATGGCCTGGATCTGCCGTTCGACGCTATGCAACTGGCCGGGCAATGGCCGTATGCGGACGATGGCCTGGAGCAGGTAGCCAAAGGCTTTGGGGTCGACCATCACCGTGTAGCCCGTGAGCACGCCGCGCTCTTCCAGGCGCCGCAAGCGTTCCGCGACACTGGGCGAGGATAGCCCGCTGACGCGCGCCAGGGCCTTGAGCGAAAGGCGTGAATCTTCCATCAGGGCGGCGATGATGATTCGGTCGATTTCATCGTGCATGGGGTTTGGCAAGGCAAATTCAAATTATTGCCTTGATAAAAAAGGCAAGGGCAGAGTTTGACTTTATTTTAGCTATGGATGAAAAAGATGGAAAGCGTCAAACTTCAGCTATGCAAAACTGGGAGTGCGACGATGGAAAATCAAGTAAGACGCGGCTCGCTGGAAATGGCCGGCGCCATGCTGATATCCGGCACCATAGGCTGGTTTGTGCTGGTGTCGGGACAGCCCGTGCTGGATGTGGTGTTCTGGCGCTGCGCGTTTGGCGCCGTCACCTTGCTGGCGATCTGCGGGCTGATGGGTTTCCTGCGGCCGGGGCTGCTGAGCTGGCCTGTCTTTGGATGGGCGGTGGTCAGCGGCGTCGCGATCGTCGGGAATTGGGTGTTGCTGTTCGCCGCGTATTCGCGGGCATCGATAGGCATCGCCACGGCGGTGTACAACACGCAGCCTTTCATGCTGGTCGGGCTGGGCGCGCTGTTCCTGCGCGAGCGCATTACGCTGGACAAGATGATGTGGCTGAGTCTGGCTTTTATCGGCATGCTGGCGATCACCCAATCGCACGGCGCCTCAGGCTATGGCGGGCACGCCTATCTGGCCGGCATTGCCTTGTCGCTGGCCGCGGCTTTCCTGTATGCCATCGCCGCGCTTCTGGTCAAGCGGCTGACCGGCACGCCGCCGCATCTGATCGCCCTGATACAGGTCTGCGCCGGCGTTCTGATGCTTGCGCCGTTTGCGCAGGTCACGGCCCTGGCTCATCAACCGCCCGCCGCCTGGATGACTTTGCTGGCGATGGGCGTCGTGCATACGGGCTTGATGTACGTGCTGCTCTACGGGGCGATCCAGAAGCTGCCCACCGCGCTTACCGGCGCCTTGTCGTTCATTTACCCCATCGTCGCGATCATCGTCGACTGGGTGGCGTTCGGGCATCGGCTGGAATGGCTGCAATGGTTCGGTGTCGCCGCCATTCTCTTCGCCGCGGCCGCCATGCGGCAGGGCTGGGCGCCAGGCAGGCGCAGGGCATTGCCTTGAGGCGGCCGGCGCGGCGCGTTGCCGGCGGCAGGCCCGCCGCCTAGGATCCCGAGTCCAGCCGCTTCATCATCCGCTGGGCATCGAAGGGAGCCTGCACTTTCTTGTCATTGTCGAAATAACAGAAGACATCCCGCCCGGCGCGGCGCCGCGCCCGGGCCGGCGAGATGCGCCGTGCGTCTTCAGGTTCGCGCCCCCCGGCCCAGTCCCGTATCCGAGCCGCCCATCGGTCCAGCGCGGGGTCGCTGTACTTGCCGCCATACAGAGTCTGCGTGCCGTGCAGGCGCATGTAGACGAAGTCCGAGGTGAGGTCTTCCGCATACGGCCAATCCGCCACCGAGTCCGACACGACCAGGGCGGCGCGATATTTCCTCAGCAGTTTGATAAAGCGCTCGTCGCAGAAGCTCGCGTGGCGCACTTCGATGGCGTGCCGCAGCCGCCGCTTGCGCGGCGCCGAGACACACGGCGCCTGGACATGGGCGTCGTGTTGCGCGGCGAGCGTGGCGGCTGCGTCGGTATCCTTGGGCAACTGGCGCAGGATGGCTTCAAAGGCGCTGTCGTCGAATTTGAAGCTGGGTGGAAACTGCCACAGGATGGGGCCGAGCTTTTCGCGCAAATTGAACAGGCCCGAGGCGAAGAAATTGGCGAGCGCCGCATGGCTTGCCGCGGCGTCGCGAAAGCGCAGCGTATGCGTCAGGTAGCGCGAGCCCTTGACGCTGAAGACAAAGCCGGGCGGGGTCGCGTCGCGCCAACTGGCGTAGCGCTGGGGCGACTGCAGGGAATAGAAGGAGCCGTTGATCTCGATGGTCTGCACTGCGCGGGAAGCGAACTCCAGTTCGCGCGCCTGCGCGAGCTTGTCCGGATAGAAGACCTTGCGCCAGCCTGCGTAGCGCCAGCCCGAAATGCCGATACGTATATGTCCCATAGCAGCCTTCCAATGGTGCGGGGCCTGTGCGCTGTCGCCACCCGCGGCCGGCGGGGATATGCCACGGCCTTGTACAGCAGATGGTAGCGCCCCGAGCGCGCCGTGCGCGGCACTTTCAGTTATTGTTGCATTTTGTATGAGGAGGACGCTTCATTCAGGAGAACCGAGTCTTCCCCGTGTATTATTGCAGGGCTGGGGCGCGGTTCGCCGTATTGCGGGATGCCGGCGCCGGGTCGAAATCAACCAATAAGAGAGGGGATATCAATGGATAGTACGGCGGGCGTGGCATTGGTGACAGGAGCGGGCAGCGGGATAGGCCGCGCCGTGGCCCTCGAGCTTCTGGCCAATAATTATCGGGTAGTGCTGGTCGGCCGGCGCGCGGATGCGCTCGAGCAGACGCGTGAATTGGCGGGCGAGCGCGGCGTTCATGCGCTGGCCGTGCCCACCGATGTCAGCGACGAGCACTCTGTGCGGGCCCTGTTTGAAACAATAGCGGGCGCCTACGGCCGCCTCGACCTGCTGTTCAATAACGCCGGCCGCGGCGCTCCCGCCGTCCCCATCGAAGACCTGTCGGTGGCGGACTGGCGCGCGGTGGTCGATGTGAACCTGACGGGCATGTTCCTGTGCGCGCAGGCGGCCATACGCATGATGAAAACGCAGCAGCCGCAAGGCGGACGCATCATCAACAATGGCTCGATTTCCGCTTACGCCCCGCGCCCTTATTCGATCGCCTACACGGCCACCAAGCATGCGGTGGCGGGGCTGACCAAATCGATTTCGCTGGACTGCCGCTCCTACCATATTGCCTGCGGCCAGATCGATATAGGCAATGCCGCCACTGAAATGACCGAGCGCATGACCGCCGGCGTTCTGCAAGCCGACGGCACGACCAGGCCTGAACCGCGCATGGACGTGGCCCATGTGGCCCGCGCTGTCGTCCACATGGCGCAGCTGCCATTGGATGCCAATGTGCAGTCCATGACCATCATGGCGACCAATATGCCGTTTGTCGGGCGCGGCTGACGGGCCGGCGGCCCGCAGGATGACGCCTGCCCAATCCAAGGAGCCATGCCTATCATGACCGTGCAGCCCGGAGGAAACCAGGAGCCCTGCGCCGAAGTCGTCGATTTCTGGCGGGAGGCGGGGCCGGCGCGCTGGTTCAACAAGGATCCCGCCTTCGATCTGCGCTTTGGCGAACGCTTCATGCCACAGCACCTGGCTGCGGCGCGCCGCGAACTCGACGGCTGGGCGCGCAGCCCCGACGGCGCATTGGCGCTTCTCATCCTGCTGGATCAATTTCCCCGCAATGCGTTTCGCGGCACCGCGCACATGTATGCGACCGATGCGCTGGCGCGGCATTTCGCCGCGGCGATGATAGCCGCCGGCTTCGACCAGCGCATAGAACCCGCGCTGCGCCTGTTCTGCTATCTGCCTTTCGAGCATTCGGAGTGCCTGGCCGACCAGGAGCGGTCCGTGTCGCTCCATGCCGGCCTGGACCCTGCCGTGTCCCGGTACGCCCGGGACCACCACCGCATCATCGCGCGCTTCGGCCGCTTCCCGCACCGCAACCTGCTGCTGGGGCGCGACACCACCCCGGCCGAACAGGATTTCCTGGACCAGGGCGGTTTCGCCGGATGAGCCGGCCGCGATAGCCCGCAATGTCCAGCCGCGGCGCCGGCCCTCTCAGGCCGCTGGCGCGGCGGCCGCCTTGATGCCGTGCGCCAGCCATAGCAGCGCCGCGTAAGCGAGCAGTCCCAGTATGCCGGACATCCACAGGGACGACGCGCCCCATCGGTCTATCAGCAGGCCAAAAATGAAGGGGGCCGCCGCCTGGGCGATACGCGCCGGCACCATCAACAGACCCTGCCGCAAGCCGTAGCCTTGCGGTCCGAAGATGACCAGGGGCAGGGTGCCTTTGGCGATGGTCAGTATGCCGTTGCCGGCGCCGTGCAGGACGGTGAACAGTATGGCCGCCGGCCCTCCGAAAACCAGCAGGCAGGCGGCGCCGACCGGGTGCGCCAGGGCGGCGAGCTGCGCCGACAGGAATGGATGCACGCGGCGCAGCAGGCTGAACTCCATGAGGCGGGCGACGACTTGCGCAGGCCCCACCAGCGCCGAGACGGCTACCGCGCCGGCCAGCGTGAGTCCCGAGGCTTGCAGCAGATGCGGCAGGTGCGCGGCCATGGCGGTGCTGATGAACCACGTGATGGCGAAGACTGTGGCCAGCAATACGCTGGCCTGGCGGCTGCCCTTGCCGGCCGGATCGCAACGGGATTCCCGTGCGGCGCCCGGCTGTATTTGGCCGGCTTCGCGGTCGGGCGCGCCAGCAGCCGGCATGCGGCCCGGCGTGATCCCGAGGGCGGCCCCGGGCAGCGAGGCGTTCAGTGGCAGGCCGGCAAACAGATGAAGCGCCGCCCAGGCCATGCAAGCGCTGCGCCAGCCGTATTCCAGCTCCAGCCAGGCCGACAAGGGCCAGCCTACCGTGCTGGCAAAACCGGCGAATAGCGTAATCCCCGTGATCGCATTGCGCGCATTGTGGCCGTAGAGTCTTACGACGGTGGAGAAGGCGGCTTCGTACAGGCCGGCGCCCATACCCGCGCCGATCAATAGCCACGCGGCGAAAAAGCCCAGGGTTTCCTGGGCGAGCGCCAGGCCGGCCAGCCCGGCGGCGAAGATCAGGTTGGTGGCCATCAGGACCGGGCGCCCGCCGTATTTATCGATGCAGCGGCCCGCCAGGGGGCCAAGAAAAGCTGCCAGGACGAGGGCCGCCGAAAATGCCGCGAAGACGGTCTGGACCGATACGCCGAGGTCGCGCCCCATGGACGCGGCAAGCATGGCTGGCAGGTAGTACGACGATGCCCAGGCCAGTGTCTGGGTAGTGCCCAGGGTGGTCACGGTGACGACGCGGCGGTCGATAATGATTGCGCTCCTCGGTTCTTTTTGCCCCATCATAATGCATGGGCGCAAGCGCCACAGAAGCGCAAAGGTGCTTATGGATATTGCCGGCGCAGTATGCTAGTGTGCTGGCTCCGTCACCTTACTTGCCTATGCGCAGGGTCGCCCATGCCCGTACTGTCCGCCATTGCCGCGTTGTTCGTCATGCAAATCCTCGGCGAGGTTCTGGTGCGGCTGTCCGGCTTGCCGCTGCCCGGCGCACTGGTGGGAATGCTGCTGATGCTCGCCGCCCTGATCGTCCGCGGACGAGTGCCGGCGGGTCTGCGCGATACCTGCCATCACATTCTGAAGCACTTGATGCTGCTGTTCATTCCGCTGGTGGCGGGCATCATGCTGTATTTCGGCCGGTTCGCGAATGAATGGATGCCCTTCCTGCTGGCCTGTGTCGGCGGCGTGGCGCTGACTATCGCGGCCACGGCCCTGACCTTCCGCTGGATGCTGAGCCGGTCGCGGGCGTCCAGCTCATGACTGGCGCCCTGGCGGTATGGGCCTACCTGGCCGACTCTTCCCTTTTCTGGCTCGGCTTCACTCTGCTGGCCTACCTGGCCGCCGCCACGGTTTATCAGCGCAGCGGCGGCAATCCTCTGCTATTGCCGGTGCTCACGGCGGTGATCGTCATCGTCGGCATGCTGTATGCCACCGGGACGCCTTACCCGGTTTATGCGGAACGCACCTGGTTCCTGAAGTTTCTCATCGGGCCGGCGACCGTGGCACTGGCGGTGCCGCTGTATGGCCAGCTGGCGCGCCTGAAACGGGTGTTCTGGCCGGTTTTCGCGGCCTTGCTGGCGGGCTCGGCCACGGCTATCCTGTCGGCCATCGGGATTGCCCGGATCATGGGGGCGTCGCTGCAAACCCAGCTGTCGCTCGCGCCCAAGTCGGCGACCATGCCGATCGCCATGGAAGTGGCCGGATTGAGCGGCGGTTCGCCCTCGCTCACCACGATAGCCGTTGCCGTTACGGGAATCGCCGGCGCCATCATGGCGGGCTGGCTGCTGAGGCTGTTGCGGGTCAATGACCCGGAGGTGGAAGGGTTCGCGCTGGGCTTGAGCGCGCATGCGATCGGCACGGCGCGCGCTTTTCAGGCGAATGAAACGGTGGGCGCATTCGCGGCCTTGGGAATGGGCCTCAACGGCATAGCGACCGCCGTTCTGGTTCCGTTGATCCTGGCCATGCTGGGGCTGATATAGAAAAGCCATTTTTCTGATTTGAAACAATCGGGATGGCGCCGCAAGGTTGTATTATCTCAATTGTCAGCATCGCGCCAGAAGAATTAAAGGAGACCACAATGCCCAGCATTTTTGACCAGGATTTGCCGCAGACCCCGGCTAACTACGCCTCGATTTCCCCGCTGTCCTTCATCGAGCGTTCGGCGCGGGTGTATCCGCAGCGCCTCGCGGTCGTGCATGGCAAGGGCCCCCAGGCATTGCGGCGCAACTGGGCGCAACTCTACAGCCGCTGCCGGCAACTGGCCAGCGCGCTGGCGCAAAGCGGAATAGGCAAGGGCGATACGGTGGCGGTCATGCTGCCCAACACGCCTGTCATGGTTGAGGCCCACTTCGGCGTTCCCATGGCCGGCGCCGTATTGAACGCCATCAATACGCGGCTGGACGCCCAAACCGTCGCATTCATGCTCGACCATGGCGAGGCCAAGACGGTCATCGTCGATACGGAGTTCGCCCCTGTCGTGGGCAAGGCGCTGTCCTTGCGCACCTCGTCCGCGCCCATCCATGTCATCGATGTGGCCGATGCCCTGTATACCGGGCCGGCGCAACCCATAGGCGCCATCGAATACGAAGCGTTCATCGCCGCCGGCGATCCGGATTATGCCTGGCAGCTTCCCGACAGCGAATGGGATGCCATCGCCCTCAATTACACCAGCGGCACCACCGGCAACCCGAAAGGGGTGGTGTATCACCACCGGGGCGCCGCCACGGCCGCGATCTCGAATATCCTGGAATGGGACATGCCCAAGCATGCCGTCTATTTATGGACGCTGCCCATGTTCCACTGCAACGGCTGGTGCTTTCCCTGGGCGGTCGCCGCGCGCGCCGGCGTGAACGTGTGTTTGCGCCGGGTCGAAGCGCAGGCCATCTTCGACGCCATCCGCGAACACGGCGTCACCCATTACTGCGGGGCGCCCATTGTGCACAGCCTGCTGGTCAATGCGCCGGCCGGCATGAAGCAGGGGGTTCCGCAAGGGGTCAAGGCCATGGTCGCTGGCGCGGCGCCGCCGGCCTCCATGATAGAAGGCATGGAGCGCCTGGGGTTCGACCTGCTGCACGTCTATGGCTTGACCGAGACCTACGGCCCGGCGACGGTGTGCGCCAAGCACGACGACTGGAATGATCTCGATATCGGCGAGCGCGCGCGCTTGAATGCGCGCCAGGGGGTCAACTATCACCTGGAGCGCGGGATCGCCGTGATGGATCCGCAAACCATGCAGCCCGTGCCGGCCGATGGCGAGACCATGGGCGAAATCATGTTCCGCGGCAATATCGCCATGAAGGGCTATCTGAAGAATCCGAAGGCCACCCAGGAGGCTTTGGCGGGCGGCTGGTTCCACAGCGGCGACCTGGCCGTCATGGACCCGGACGGCTACGTGAAAATCAAGGACCGCAGCAAGGACATCATCATTTCCGGCGGCGAGAACATTTCTTCCATCGAGGTCGAGGACGTGCTTTATCGCCATCCGGACGTCCTCGCCGCCGCTGTCGTGGCGCGTTCCGATACGCGCTGGGGCGAAACGCCTTGCGCCTTCGTCGAACTCAAGGAAGGCTCCGAAGCCACGCCGGAGGCCATCATCGCGCATTGCAAGAAGCATCTGGCGGGCTTCAAGGTGCCGCGGATAGTGGTTTTTTGCGAACTCCCCAAAACCTCCACCGGCAAGATCCAGAAGTTCGAGCTGCGCAAGCAGGCCGAAGCGATCGACGCGGTGGCCAGTTGATCGCGCGGTTGTACCGCCTGGCCGGCTGGTCTACAATTTAATGTGTTTTCCACGGAATTTCAGGTATGCCCACATTTGATGTCGTCTCCGAAGTCGACAAGCATGAACTCAGCAACGCCGTCGACCAGGCCAGCCGCGAACTGGCCACGCGCTTCGATTTCAAAGGCAGCGACGCCAAGTTCGAACTCGATGGTTTCGTCGTCACCCAGTCCGCTTCCAGCGTCTTCCAGCTCAATCAGATGCTGGACATCCTGCGCGGGCGCTTGTCCGCCCGCGGCATCGATGTGCGCTGCCTCGATGTCGCAAGCCCTCTGGAAAACCTCGGCGGCGCGCGCCAGAAGATCACCATCAAGCAGGGCATAGAACAGGCCGTATCCAAGAAGCTCATCGCCGCGCTCAAGGCGGCCAAGCTCAAGGTGGAGGCCCAGATCAACGGCGAGAAACTGCGCATCAGCGGCAAGAAGCGGGACGATCTCCAGGCGGCCATCGCCCTGCTCAAGAAAACCGATGTCGAATTGCCGCTGCAATTCGAGAACTTCCGCGACTGACCGGCCGGGCTGAGGCCGCGGCTGCAGGCTTTCCGCGGGCTCAGGTCTTGAGCCGGTATCCCGATTTGAACATCCAGAAAACGATGGCCAGGCACAGGGCCAGGAACAGCACGGTCATGCCCAGGCTGATATACACGTTCACGTCGGCGATGCCGTAGAAGCTCCAGCGGAACCCGCTGATCAGATAGACCACGGGATTGAAGAGCGTCACCGTCTGCCAGAAGGGCGGCAGCATGTTTATGGAATAGAAGCTGCCGCCCAGGAAAGTCAGCGGGGTCACGATCAGCAGCGGCACGAGCTGCAGTTTCTCGAAGCCGTCGGCCCAGATGCCGATAATAAAGCCGAACAGGCTGAACGTAACCGCGGTAAGCACCAGGAACAGCAGCATCCAGAAAGGATGGTCGACTTGCAGCGGCACGAAGAAGCCCGCGGTGGCCAGGATGATGGCGGCGAGAATGATGGACTTGGTCGCCGCGGCGCCCACGTAGCTCAGGGTGATTTCCAGGTAGGAAATGGGCGCCGACAACAGCTCGTAGATGGTGCCGGAAAATTTCGGGAAATAGATGCCGAAGGATGCGTTGGATATACTTTGTGTCAAGAGGGAGAGCATCACCAGGCCGGGCACGATGAACGCGCCATAGCTGATCCCCTCTATTTCGGTTATCCGGTGGCCTATGGCGGCGCCGAAGACGACAAAATACAAAGAAGTGGAAATGACCGGGGCGACTATGCTTTGCAGCAGGGTGCGCCAGGTCCTGGCCATTTCGAATGCGTAGATCGCGCGGATGGCATGGATATTCATGATGGATTGCGCACCAGCTTCACAAAAATCTCCTCAAGCGATGTCTGTTTGGTTTCGAGGTCTTTGAACTTTATACCGGTTTCGGCCAGGTCCTTGAACAGGGCGGTGATATCGTTGTGCTGGCGCTGGGTGTCGTAGGTGTAGACCAGCTCAGTGCCATCGGCCGATAGGTCGAGCTGATAGGCGGCGAGCGTGGCGGGAACGGCATAGAGCGCCTGGTGCAGGTGCAGTATCAATTGTTTCTTGCCCAGTTTGCGCATGAGCTCGCTTTTTTCTTCGACCAATATGATTTCGCCATTGTTGATGACGCCGACCCGGTCGGCCATTTCTTCGGCTTCTTCGATGTAGTGGGTGGTAAGAATGATGGTGACGCCGGTGTCGCGCAGCGAGCGCACCACTTGCCACATTTCTTTCCTGAGCGACACGTCCACGCCCGCGGTGGGTTCGTCCAGGAACAGGATTTGCGGTTCGTGCGACAGCGCCTTGGCTATCAGTACACGGCGCTTCATGCCGCCCGACAGCGTCATCAGCCGGTTGTCCTTCTTGTTCCACAGCGACAAGGCGCGCAGCACTTTTTCTATATGGACCGGATTGGGAGGTTTGCCGAAGAGGCCGCGGCTGAAGCTGACGGTGGCCCAGACTGTTTCAAAGGCGTCGGTGGTCAGCTCCTGCGGCACCAGGCCGATTTTCGAGCGGGCCAGGCGATATTCGCGGATGATGTCATGGCCGTCGGCCAGCACTATGCCGGCGCTGGGATTGACCAGGCCGCAAATAATGCTGATGAGCGTGGTCTTGCCCGCGCCGTTGGGGCCCAGCAGGGCGAAGATTTCGCCGCGGCGTATCTCGAGATTGATGTTCTTCAACGCCTGGAATCCCGATGCGTAGGTCTTGTCCAGGTTGGAAACTGAAATTACGGCTGACATGATGATTTCCCGATAGCTCTGGGGCACAATAGCATAATCGGAAACGCCGATCGAATACGCGACCAAGGCCCATGTCCATGACGACCCTCTGCAACAAGACCGCTTTGCTCACGCCGGCCCAGATGGCCCTGGCCGATAGCGCCGCCGTGGCGGCCGGAATCAGCGGCATGGCCCTGATGGAAGCGGCCGGCTCGGCCGTGGCCAATGCGGTGGGGGCCCGCTGGACCAAGCGTCCGGTGCTGGTCTTGTGCGGGCCGGGCAATAACGGCGGCGATGGCCTCGTGGCGGCCCGGCATCTGCATGACGCGGGCTGGCCGGTCAGCGTAGGCCTGCTGGGAAGCCCTGACCTGCTGGCGGGCGATGCCGCGCGGCACGCCGCCCTGTGGCGGGGGAAAATCCAGCCGCTGAGCATCGATTTATTGCAAGAGGCGCATCTGGTGGTCGATGCCATGTTCGGGGCGGGCTTGTCCCGGCCGCTGGCCGGCTTGCCCGCTCTCCTTGCGCAGGCCCTGATAGAGCGCCGCATTCCGGTCTGCGCGGTCGATGTCCCCAGCGGGCTGGATGGCGCCAGCGGCCAGGTCCAGGGCGTGGCCGCGCCCGCCGAAATAACGGTGACTTTCTTTCGCAAGAAGCCCGGCCATGTCCTGATGCCGGGCAAGCTGCTGTGCGGCGAAGTCATCGTGGCCGATATCGGCATCCCGGACTCGGTGCTCGCGTCGGTGGCTCCCGCGGCTTTCGAGAACGCGCCCGCATTGTGGCAGGAGGCTTACCCCTGGCCCCGGACCGACGCGCACAAGTACCAGCGCGGCCACGTTTTGGTGGTGGGCGGCGCCACCATGACCGGCGCCGCGCGCCTGTCGGCCATGGCCGCCGCGCGGGTCGGGGCCGGGCTGGTCACCGTGGCCGCGCCCGCTTCATCCTGGGCGGTATATGCCAGCGCGCTGACCAGCGTGATGGTCCAGCCCGTCAATGATGCGGGCATGCTCAAGGACATACTCGCCGACGAACGCAAGAACGCCGTCGTCATCGGCCCCGGCGCCGGCGTGTCGGACGCCACCAGAGCCTATGTGCTGGCGGTGCTGGCCAGCGGCCGCGCCACGGTGCTCGATGCCGATGCGATCAGCGTGTTCGGGCCGGCGCCGCAGTCCTTGTTTGACGCGATTGCCGGGCCCTGCGTATTGACGCCCCACGAGGGCGAGTTCGGGCGCGTGTTCGGCGCCGGCGACGGCGGCAAGCTCGAGCGCGCCCGCGCGGCGGCCAGGCAAAGTGGCGCAGTGCTGGTGTTGAAAGGCCCGGATACGGTCATTGCCGCAAGCGACGGGCGCGCCATCATCAATACCAACGCGCCCCCCGACCTGGCGACCGGCGGCACCGGCGATGTGCTGGCCGGGCTGATTGCCGGCCTGATGGCGCAGGGGATGGACGCCTTTCGCGCCGCGGCGGCTGCGGTGTGGCTGCATGGCGAGGCCGCTGCGCTGTTCGGGCCCGGGCTGGTCTCGGAAGACCTGCCCGGGCTGTTGCCGCGCGCGTTGCGCCGCCTCAAACGATCAGTGGGACAGCAGGATAGGCACCGTCATTGAGCTGAGCAGGGTCCGCGATGCCCCGCCCATGACCCATTGGCGCATCCGGCTGTGCCCGTAGGCCCCCATGATGATCAGGTCGCTGCCGTGGTCGGTGGCGCTGTTCAATATGATATTGCCTACACCGAAGCCTTCGCTTTCCTTGAATATTTCACGCGGCTTGGGGTAGCCCAGCGAGGCGCAGTAGTCGGCGAAATCATTCTCGCGCAAGTCCTGCTTGCGCAGGTTTTCGGGTTGCGGGTCGACGGTCAGCACCACCAGTTCGGAGCAGGATTGCAATATGGGCGAGGCGTCCATGAAAGCGCGCGCCGACTCGCGCCGGTGGTCCCAGCAGAACAGCACGCGCCGGCCTATGGGCAGCACTTCGCCCACGGCCGGGATCATCAGCACCGGGCGGCCCGCGGCCATCACGACCGATTCCGGCAAATTGGGCACGATCGCCGCCACCGTATCCCTGTTGTCGGATTTGCTCATGATCAGCAGATCGCAATAGCGGGCATGCATGGCCAGGGCTTCGTCCGGCGCGCCTTGCGGCGTGCGCCAGTGGGCGGTGACACCCGCGGCGGCGGTTTCATGGGTGAACAGTTTCTGGATTTCGCCGCGTTCATGGGCCGCCTGGTTGCGCAGCACATGGTAGATTTCATCGGGAATCACCGTGTCTTCATGCATATACCGCGCCGCCAGCTCGCCGGGATAAACACCTATCAATTCCGCCTTGTGATCGGAGGCCAGCTGAATGGCTGCGCGCAGACGACGCTTGCAGCCGGAATCGTGGTTGAGATGGATGGCAATACGTCCGAGCATAAGAACCTCCGTGAGGGAAATGTTTTTATCAATCTTTCGTCCCGCTTTATCAGCATAATACCCGGCTTGCAGTGATTCGGCATCCATTACCGCGATCCGCGGCGCGCATATGCGGCGCGCATATGCGCCGGTCCATAATCGCTTAAACTTTCCCTTGTTCCGCAAGCCGCGCATTTGCGCGCGTGGCGGCCCATGACACGAGATCCCCGCATGTCCGATGTTATCGCCCTGATTTTCGATTTCGATGATACGCTCGCTCCCGACAGCACCTCGGGGTTCCTGGCCGATATGGGCGTCGACGTCCAGCGTTTCTGGAAGGACCAGGTCGATCCGCTGCTGTTCGACCAGGACTGGGACCCCGTGCCGGCCTATCTGTACCAGATGATAGAGCTATCCAAGTCGGGAGGGCATGGGCCGATTACACGAGAGCGCCTGGAAGACTGGGGCCGGCGCCTGCCTTTGCATCCTGGCGTGGAGTCCCTGTTCGCGCGCCTCAGGGCCATGGTGAAAGCGCAGCATCCGCAGGTCCAGCTGGAGTTCTACCTGATTTCCAGCGGGATAGGCGACGTGGTCCGGCATACGCCGATAGCCCATGAATTCACCGATATCTGGGCCTCCGAATTCATCTACGACGCGCGCGGCGGCATCCATTTTCCCAAGCGGGTGGTCAGCTTTACCGACAAGACGCGCTACCTGTTCCATATACAGAAGGGCATTATCGGCGCGTCCTCGCGCAACAAGCCTTTCGAGGTCAACAAGAAGATAGCGCAGGACAAACTGCGCATACCGTTCGAGCAGATGATTTTCGTCGGCGACGGCTATACGGATATCCCATGCTTTTCCTTGATACGCCGCTCCGGCGGCGTGGCCTTCGGCGTCTGGGACCCCAAGCACCGCGACAAGCGCAGCCGGGCCTGGGGCTTCATCCAGGAAGGGCGTGTATCCAATCTGAACCAGGCGCGCTACGACGAAGAGGCGGAGCTGTACCAGTGGCTGGAAGAAGCCGTCGAAAGCGTGGCCGGCCGCATCTCTTTGAACAACCGGATTTATCGTGGCTGAAACCGATACGCCTTTGTATGGCCCGGCCGATGAAGCCGCCATGCGGGCCGCGCTGGACCAGGCGGCGCTGGCTTACGCGGCGGGGGAAGTGCCCGTGGGGGCCGTGGTGCTGGATGTGGACGGCCGGGTCATAGGCGCGGGCTTCAACCGCACCATCACGGACCATGACCCGAGCAGCCACGCCGAAATCGTGGCCTTGCGCCAAGCCGCCGCGGCCATGAACAATTATCGCCTGCCCGGCGTCAGCCTGTTCGTGACCCTGGAACCCTGCGCCATGTGCATGGGCGCCATGCTGCATGCGCGCGTCGGCAGGGTGGTGTATGGCGCCCTCGATCCCAAGACCGGCGCCTGCGGAAGCGTGCTGAGCGTGCATTCCCATCCGCAGCTGAATCATCAAACCCGCGTCACCGGCGGGCTGCTGGCCGCGGAATGCGGCGAGCTGCTGAGAGGCTTTTTCCGCGAGCGGCGCAGCAGGGCAAAAGCGCTGTCCGAGGCGGATGCCGCGCCCTGCGGATGCGGCCCGGATCAGCCTGCCTAGGGGGCCTGCGTCTTGGGGCTGCGCCGTATGGACAGGGCCATGGCGGCCGCGACCAGGCAGGCCGTGCCCGCCACGTACAGCGCCGGGCTGTACGTCAGCAACAGCGTGCGGGTCAGGCCGGCTCCGTAGGCCGCGGTCGCCGCGCCGATCTGGTGGCCGGCAAAGATCCATCCGAATATCATTCCCGCGCGCACCTTGCCGAAGGTATCGCTGGCGATCCGGACCGTCGGCGGCACTGTCGCGACCCAGTCCAGGCCGTAGAACATGGCAAAGAAGGACAGGCCGTAAAAGGTGAATTCCGAGCTCGGCAGCCAGAGCAAAGACAGGCCGCGCAGGCCGTAGTACCAGAAAAGCAGCTTGCGGTTGTCGTAGCGGTCCGACAGCCAGCCCGACAATATCGTGCCGACGAAGTCGAAAGCGCCCATCATCGCCAGCACCGAAGCCGCCGGTATGGGCGACAGGCCGAAATCCCCGCACAGGGATATGAAATGCGTCTGGATCAGGCCGTTGGTGCTGAGGCCGCATATGAAAAAGGTGCCGAACAACACCCAGAATGTCTGGTCGCCGCGCAAGCTCCACAAGATCTTGAGCGGTTCCAGGATGGACAGCCGGCGCTCGGCCGCCGGCGCGGCGGCGGGAGGAGGCGCGGTAGAGCCATAGGCCGCCAGCCCGATATCCTCGGGGCGGTTGCGCACAAACAGAAACGCCAGGACCGCGATGGCCAGCGCAATGCCGAATACCGGAATCACCGAGGCGCGCCAGCCATGGTTCTCGACCAGCCACGCGGCCACGGGCAGGAACAGCAACTGGCCGGTCGCGGTGCTGGCGGTCAGCATGCCAACCACGATGCCGCGGCGCGTTTCGAACCAGCGGTTGGTGATGACGGCGCCCAATACCAGCGCGGTAAGGCCCGAAGCCAGTCCCAGCATCAGGCCCCACAGCACCACCAGCTGCCAGAACTGGGTCATTTCTACGGCGAGGATCAGGCCCAGGGCCAGCAAAGTCAGCGCCACGCACATGACTTTGCGCAAGCCATAGCGCTCCATGAAAATGGCGGCGAAGGGGCCCATCAAGCCATATAGCGCGAAACGCAGCGCCAGGGCGCTGGAAATCTGTTCCGTATTCCAGCCGAACTCATTGCTCAGCGGCTGCAGCAGCACGCCCGGCAGCCCCAGGGCGGCCGAGGAGGTCAGCATCGTCAGGAAGGTGATGGCCGCCATGACCCACGCAAAATGGATGCCGCGCCGATGGAGCCAGGCGGAAAGAGACTGTGCGAACATGATTTTTCTAATTGGATGGCGGCTAAAATCGTGCAGTGTAGCGCATGTATTACTATATCTTTCTTCCTTTTCACCTTCCCCCCGCTACACACCGAGAACAACCATGACGCATGCGGCGCACGAGCACGACCACGACCATTCCCATGGCGAGCAGGCTGATGATCACCGCCATGAACATCATCATCACGACCAGCCGTCGCCCGCCGGCATTTACCTGATCTCGCCGTCGGGCGCCGTCGCCGACCCGGCCGCGCTCGACCTTGCGCGCCTGCGCCTGGGCGAGCTCGGGTTCAAGACCGCCGTCGACCGCAGCGCGCTGGCGGTGCACGAGCGTTTCGCCGGCACCGACAAGCAGCGCCTGGCCGGCATTGCGCGGGCCTTGAAGCAGAAGCATCCCATCGTCATGGCGACCCGCGGCGGCTACGGCCTCAGCCGCCTGTTGCCTTTCATCGACTGGGCGGCGGTGGCCGAGAGCGGCAAGATCTTCATAGGCCAAAGCGACTTTACGGCATTCAGCCTGGCCTTGCTGGCGAAAACCGGCGCCAGCAGTTACGCCGGCCCCACGGCCGTCCACGATTTCGGCGCCAAGAAGATGGATGACCTCACCGCCGCGCTGTTTGCCGAAAGCATGCGCCGCGAGCTCGAAGTCCTGAGCTTCGAGTCGCCGGACTCCGATCCGGTCGATGCGCGCGGCGTTTTATGGGGCGGCAATCTTGCCCTGGTGGCGTCGCTGCTCGGCACCCCCTACATGCCGGATATCGACGGCGGGATCCTTTTCCTGGAAGACGTGGCCGAGCATCCCTTCAGGATAGAGCGCATGCTTACCCAGTTGTGGCATGCCGGCGTTCTCGGGCGCCAGAAGGCAATAGTGCTCGGCCGTTTCACCGATTACCGCCTCGCGGCGCACGACAACGGTTTCGACCTGCCTTCCGTGTTGGCGTGGCTGCGCGCGACCGTCAAAGTGCCGGTGGTGACCGGCTTGCCCTACGGCCACGTGCGGGTCAAGGCGACGCTTCCAATCGGCAAGAAAGTCGGGGTGGCGACCGAGGCGGGCATGGCGCACCTGGTGCTCGAAGAGCATTTTTAGGCCCGACTTGTTAAACTAACGGGTTATGTCGACTTTTTTACGTGATACCACTAAGTGATCTCCACTGCAAATCTTACTATCCAGTTCGGCCCCAAGCCTTTATTCGAAAACGTCAGTGTCAAGTTTGGGGAGGGCAACCGCTACGGCTTGATTGGCGCCAACGGTTCGGGAAAATCCACCTTTATGAAGATAATTGGCGGCGATCTCGAATCCAGCGCCGGCAATGTGTCGCTCGAGCCCGGCGTGCGCCTGGGCAAGCTGCGCCAGGACCAATTTGCCTTTGAAGATACACGGGTGCTGGATGTGGTCATGATGGGCCACGAAGAAATGTGGCAGGTGATGTCCGAGCGCGACGCCATATACGCCAACCCCGACGCGACCGAAGACGACTATATGCACGCGGCCAATCTGGAGGCCAAGTTTTCCGAATACGACGGCTATACGGCCGAGGCGCGCGCCGGCGAGCTCTTGCTCGGGCTGGAAATCCCGGTCGAGCAGCACAACCAGCCCATGCGCGAGATCGCCCCGGGCTGGAAGCTGCGGGTGCTGCTGGCCCAGGCGCTGTTCTCGAACCCCGATGTGCTGCTGCTGGACGAGCCCACCAACAACCTGGATATCAACACCATACGCTGGCTGGAAGACGTGCTCAACGGTTACCAAAGCACGATGATCATCATCAGCCACGACAGGCACTTCCTGAACCAGGTATGCACGCACATGGCCGACCTGGATTATCGCGAATTGCGCATCTATCCGGGCAACTACGATGACTACATGCTGGCGTCGACCCAGGCGCGCGAGCGCGTTTCGTCGTCCAACGCCAAGGCCAAGGAACGCGTCGCCGAGCTGCAGGACTTCGTGCGCCGCTTTGCCGCGAACAAGTCCAAGGCGCGCCAGGCCACATCGCGCCTGAAACAGATCGACCGCATCAAGGCCGCGGCCGTCGAGGTCAAGCCCTCGTCGCGCCAGAATCCCTATATCCGTTTCGAGCAGACCAAGGTGCTGCACCGTCTGGCCGTCACCATCGAATCCATCAGCAAATCGTACGACAAGCCCGTCATCAAGCCTTTCTCCACCATGGTGGAAGCGGGCGAGAAAATCGCCATCATCGGCGCCAACGGCGTGGGCAAGACCACGCTGCTGCGCATGCTCGCGGGAGACCTGCAGCCCGACACGGGTTCGATCAAATGGTCCGAAAGCGCCGACATCGGCTATATGGCGCAGGACGTGTCCGATCAGTTCCAGTCCGACAAGACGCTGTTCGACTGGCTCAGCGAGTACCGCCAGGCCGGCGACGATGACCAGTCCATGCGTTCGGTGATGGGCCGCATGCTGTTCTCGGGCGACGATATCGGCAAGGAAGTCAGGGTGCTGTCGGGCGGTGAAAAAAACCGCATGAGCTTCGGGCGGCTTATGCTGGGCCGCCACAACGTCATGCTGCTGGACGAGCCGACCAACCACCTGGACATGGAATCGATCGAGTCTTTGCAATTCGCCCTGGAAAAATACGCCGGGACCCTGGTTTTCGTATCGCATGACCGTGAATTCGTATCGGGCGTCGCGACCCGGATATTTGAAATCATGCCGAATGGCGAGATTGTCGATTACCTGGGCGGCTACGAGGACTACCTAAGCTCGCGCGGCATCGAGGCCTGACCTCCCGCCGCCATGCCTTACACCTTGACCGGGCTGGCCACGCATCAGGAAGACATCAAGAAAAGCCGCTTCCTGGCGCTGGCGGACGCCGTGCAGGGCCCCGCCGATGCCATGCGATTCTTCGCCGCCCACAGCGTGGCCGACGCCACCCACAATTGCTGGGCCTACCGGATAGGCGGCGAATACCGGTATAACGATGATGGGGAACCCGGCGGCACGGCCGGCCGCCCGATACTGCAGGCCATCGAAGGCCAGCGCTGCGACCGGGTTGCCGTGCTGGTAGTGCGCTGGTTCGGCGGCATCAAACTGGGCCCCGGCGGGCTGGTGCGCGCCTATGGCGGCACCGCGGCGCAATGCTTGCGGCTGGCGGCCAAATCGGAATTGATCGACGAAGTGTCCGTGGATTGCCATTGCCCTTTCGCGGATATGGCGATAGTCCAATCCCGGCTGGCCGGATTCCAGGCGCGCATCGTCGACGAAGCCTTCGACGGCGAGGGCGTGCGCTGGCGCCTTGCTGTCGCGCGCGGCCAGGAAAAATCGCTGGCGGAGGCATTCCTCAACCTGACGCGCGGCCAGGGGAAGTGGCATTTCGCCCTATGACTCGTCGTTGTCGTCCTGGCTTTGCTGCGCGGCGATCTCGGCGTGCACCTGCTCCATATCGACGGCCTTGATCTGAGTGATCAGCTCCTGCAGCTGCCCGGCCGACAGCGCGCCGGGCTGGGAGAAAAGCAGGACCTGCTCGCGGAACACCATGAGCGTGGGAATGGAGCGTATGCTCATCCCCGCGGCCAATTCCTGCTGGTCTTCGGTGTTGACCTTGGCGAAGGTGATGTCCTCGTGCTGACCGGAGGCTTCCTCGAAAATCGGAGCGAAATTCCGGCATGGGCCGCACCAGGGAGCCCAAAAGTCCACGATCAGCGGCTTGCTGTCCTTGAGAGCCGACTGGAAAGTGTCTTTGTTCAAATCAATGGTGCTCATAGGAACTCCCCAAACAAAAAGCGGCTTAATAGCCGCTTGTTCAAATGAAATGTACTTCAGCTTAGTATACTGCCTTTGGCATGCCCTTTGCCTGCGCGCAGCGTTTGCTCGAGTTCGCCCGCCGTAAGCGGCTTGCTGAAATAATAGCCTTGTATCTGATCGCAACCCTTCTGCCGCAGATAGCTCAGTTGCGCCGGCGTTTCGACGCCTTCGGCGATGACCTGCAGCCGCAGGCTGTGCGCCAGCCCGATGATGGCCGCCACGATTGCCGCGCCGTTGGAATTGGCGCTGATTTCCCGGACGAAGGACTGGTCGATTTTCAGTGTGTCTATGGGCAGGCGCGTCAAATAGGACAGGCTGGAGTAGCCTGTGCCGAAGTCGTCGAGCGACAGTTCCAGGCCCAGCCGCTTCAGGTCCCGCAGGATGTCGATGGCGCGCTTGATATCGGCCATCAGCAGGCTCTCGGTCAGTTCGATTTCCAGGTACTGCGGCGCCAGCCCGGTCTCTTGCAGTATCTCGGCGATCGCCTGCGCCAGGTCCTTGGCGCCGAACTGGCGCGCGGACAGGTTGACCGCGACTCTCAAGTTGGCCAGTCCCGCGTCCTGCCACGCTTTATTCTGCAGGCAGGCATTGCGCAGCACCCAGCTGCCTATGGGAACGATAAGCCCGGTTTCCTCCGCCAGGCCAATGAAACGGTCGGGGAAAATCATGCCAAGCTCGGGATGCTGCCATCGGATCAGGGCTTCCATGCCGTGGATTCTGCCGGTTTTCAGGCTGATTTGCGGCTGGTAGTGCAGCACGAACTCATCGCGCTCGATCGCGCGGCGCAGGTCGGTTTCCAGGCGCAGCCGTTCAAGCGCTTTTTCGTTCATCGCGGGAGTGAAGAACTGGAAATTGTTGCGGCCGGTTTCCTTGGTGTGGTAGAGAGCGATATCGGCGTGCTTGATCAGGGTTTCCGGATCTTCGCCATCTTGCGGATAGATGGCAATGCCGATGCTGCAGGTCGTATGAAAGCTGTGGCCGTCGATTTTCAGGGGCTGCGCGATCACATCCATGACCATCTGCAATACATTGGCGGGGGATATGTCGCCCGGCCGGACGGGCAGGATCAGGACGAATTCATCGCCGCCCTGGCGCGCCACGGTATCGCCGTCGCGCAGGACGTGCTGCATGCGCTTGGAGATCTGCTGCAACAGCAGGTCTCCCGCGCTGTGCCCCAGGCTGTCGTTGACGAATTTGAAATGGTCGAGATCCAGGAAGCCGACCCACAGCTGGCCGTCATGGCTGGATGAAGATGCGATGGCGCGGCGCAGCCGCTCGCGCAGCAGCTTGCGGTTTGCCAGGCCGGTCAGCGCATCATGGTTGGCCTGGGATTCAAGCTCGTCCTGATAGTGCTTGGTTTCGGTGATGTCATACTTGGCCGCGACAAAATGGCCGACCGCGCCGGTATCGTCCTTGACCGGGGCGATATGCACCTTGCTCCAGAACAGCGTGCCGTCCTTGCGGTAGTTGCGTATGGTGGCATGGCCCTCGCGCCGCTCCGACAGTATGGCGCGGATCTGCGTCAGTCCGGCCTGCTCGCGATCCTCGCCATGCAGTATGCGCAGGCTCTGGCCGATGATATCCTGCGCCGTATAGCCGGTCATGCGCTGGAAGGCCGGATTGACATATTCGACGGGGTAATCAGGCGGATCGGCGCTGGTGATGACGATGGCATTGGCGCTGGCCTCGATGGCGCGCTGGCGCAGATACAGCGCGGCTTCCGCGCTCTTGCGCTGGTCGCGGTTGCGCAGCGACTGGAGCGCCACCATGACACTCTGGGCCAGGCCTTCGAGCAAGCCCAATTCTTCTTCGTCGAAGGCGGTTTCCTCCGCCGCATAGACATTCAGGATTCCGAAGATGCGTTCGTCCTGGATCAGCGGCAGGGCGACTTTGGAATGAAAGCCGTGGCGCAATGCCGCCAGCCTCCATGGCAGGTGGACTTCCCGGGCGAAATTGCGGGCCGTCACGGGGCGCCGGGTGCGCAGCGCGCTCTCGATAGTGCTCAGGCGCTGCGGCTCGTCGATCAACGGTTTCCTGATGCTTTCAATATAGCCCTGGTTCTTGCCGGCGATATTGGTCAAGGCTATGCTTTCGCCATCGTCCTGCAGCAGGCCCGTCCAGGCCATCATGTAGCCGGCTGCGACCACGACTTCGCAAATTCCTTGCAGCAGCGCGTTCTCGTCGTCGGCCTGGGCGATCTTGCGCCCGCAGTCGTGGATGGCGCGCAGCGCGCGATGGCTGCGCCGCAGGGATTCCTGCAGGAGGTATTCTTCAGTGACGTCGCTGCCCACGCTGCTGATGCGCTCGAGGCCTGGCGCATCCTGCACGACATGAACGGCATAGCGCAGCCAGCGCACCGCGCTGTCGGGGCGCACTATCCGGTAATGGATGACAGCCTGGCCTTTTTTCCGGACCGTCCGGGCAAAGGCAAGGACCCGTTCCTTGTCTTTGGGATGGACACATTCGAACCATAGGCGCGGGTTGTCATAGAAGGCGCCGGGCGGGTGCCCGTACACGCGCTCGACCGCCGGGCTGACATAATCGATGCCCCGGCTGGGAAAATAGGAAGTCCACAGCACTTCATTGATCGACGCCAGGATTTCCGCCAGCTGCTTTTCCGTCGAGTGCAGGGATAGTTCGACTTCGCGCCTGCGGGCTTCGGACGCCTTATGGAAATACTTCAGCCTGCTCATGAGCAGAAACACCGGCAGGCCGAGCAGCATGCCGGCGGCCGCGTAGATCAAGGGCAGCCAGTTTTCCATTGGGATCATGAGTGCGGTTTTGCAGTGTGGAATGCCGCCAGGCGTCCGCCGGGATAGCCGGGAAGAAAGCGCATTTCGCGGGCGAAATGCGGAACGCCGCATTCTAGGGGGCAATGCTGGCGGTGGCCTTGATTTAAATCATGTGGTGACCAACATATTGGTATTGCAAGGCCGCCCGCCTTTTGGCCTAGCCGGGGAAAAAGGCGTACTTGATCACGAACAATACGGCGACCAGCAAGGTCGCCATATGGATGTCGCGGAACTTGCCCGTGATGGCTTTGAGCACCACATAGCTGATGAAGCCGAACGCCAGGCCATTGGCGATGGAATAGGTGAAAGGCATGATGATGGCGGTCAACGCGGCGGGAGTGGCTTCCGTGATGTCATTCCAGTCGATCTCGGTGATTTCCCGCAGCATCAGGCCGGCGACGTAAAGCAGGGCGGGCGCCGTGGCATAGGCCGGGACCGAGCCGGCCAGGGGAGCCAGGAATAGCGACAGCAGGAAGAGCACGCCTATGGTCAGCGCCGTCAGGCCGGTGCGCCCGCCCGCCTGCACGCCGGAGGCGCTTTCGACGTAGGCGGTGGTGCTGCTGGTGCCCAGGAATGACCCCGCGACGATGGCCGTGCTGTCGGCCATCAGCGCGCGGCCCAGGCGGTTCGGCTTGCCTTCCTGGATCAGGTTGGCGCGCTTGGCCACGCCTATCATGGTTCCCGTGGCGTCGAACACCTCGACCAGCACCAGCACCAGGATGACGTGGACGAAGCCGGTATGCAGGGCGCCCATGATATCCAGCTGGAGGAAAGTCGGGGCGAGGCTGGGCGGCATTGAGAACACGCCATAGAACTGGCTGTTGCCGGTCAGCATGGAAAGGACGGTCACCACCAGGATGCCTATGAGGATGGCGCCCTTGACCTTGAGCACGTCCAGCGCGGCGATGATGAAGAAGCCCAGCATGGCAAACAGCGCCGGCGCCGCGGTAAGGTCGCCCAGGGCCACCTTGGTGGCCGGGTTGGACACCACGATACCCGAGCTGCCCAGGGCGATAATGGCCAGGAACAGGCCTATGCCCGCGGCGATGGCGGAGCGCAGCGAATGCGGTATGCCCTTGATCAGCCATGAGCGGATGCCGGTCAGCGTGAGGAGCAGGAATATGACGCCCGATATGAATACGGCTCCCAATGCCTGCTGCCAGCTATAGCCCAGGGCGCCGACCACGGTGAACGCGAAGAAGGCGTTCAGGCCCATGCCGGGCGCCATGCCTATGGGCCAATTGGCCAGGAACGCCATGATGAGGGTGCCGATGGCGGCGGCCAGGCAGGTGGCCACGAAGATGGCGCTCTTGTCCATGCCGGTATTCGAGAGAATGTCCGGGTTCACAAAAATGATATAGGACATGGTCAGGAAGGTCGTCACGCCAGCCAGTATTTCGGTCCGCACTGTCGTGCCGTGTTCGCGTAGCTGGAAAAATCGCTCGAGCATAGGTCTTTCCTAGAGGGATAGGGAGATAGTGGTATTCATCGGATAACAGCAGCCTGAATTCTAAGGCGGTTTCACTGCCGGTTGTACACTAGCGCTCATGATTATTATCGGTTTTGAAAGCTCCTGCGATGAAACCGGCGTGGCGCTGGTCTGCACGGAACGCGGATTGCTGGCCCACGCCTTGCACAGCCAGGTCGCCATGCACCAGGAATATGGCGGCGTGGTGCCCGAACTGGCCTCGCGCGACCACATACGCCGCATCCTGCCGCTTACCCGCGAAGTGCTGGCGGCGGCGGGCATGGCGGCCGGCGACGTCGACGCGGTGGCCTACACCGCCGGCCCGGGGCTGGCCGGGGCCTTGCTGGTCGGCGCCAGCGTCGCCCAATCCTTTGCCTGGGCGCGGGGCCTGCCGGCGATTCCCATCCATCATCTGGAGGGGCACTTGCTGTCGCCCTTGCTGGCCAGCCCGCGGCCCGGCTTTCCCTTTGTCGCCTTGCTGGTTTCCGGCGGGCATACGCAAATCATGCGCGTCGACGGCGTCGGCGCCTACCAGTTGCTGGGCGAAACGCTGGACGACGCGGCCGGGGAAGCCTTCGACAAGACCGCCAAGCTGCTGGGACTGGGCTATCCCGGCGGGCCGGCCCTGTCCAGGCTGGCCCAGCAAGGCGTCGCCACCGCCTGCGAGCTGCCCCGGCCCATGCTGCATAGCCCCGACCTGGATTTCAGTTTCAGCGGGCTCAAGACCGCGGTGATGACCCGCGTCAAAAGCCTGGAAAAAGCCGGCGGCCGATTGTCGGCCCAGCAGCGGGCCGACCTGGCCGCCGCCACCGAGGCGGCGATAGTCGACGTGCTGGCCGCCAAGTCCATCAAGGCAATGAAGCAGACCGGCCTGAAGCGCCTGGTCGTGGCCGGCGGGGTCGGGGCGAACAGCCATTTGCGCGCCAGGCTTGGGCAGGCCATGGCCAAGCTGAACGGCGAGGTGTTTTTCCCGCCCCTGGATCTATGCACCGACAATGGCGCCATGATCGCCTTTGCGGCGGCCATGCGGGTAAATGCCGGCCTGGCCGATTTGTCCGACATGCGCCACGCCTTCACCGTCAAGCCGCGCTGGGCGCTGGCGGACGTCTGCCTGAGCGCCGCGGCGCCTTAGCGGGTCGGCGCGGCGCCGGCCGCCTGGATGCGCGTGGCCGGCCGGGTCAAGCGGGCTGACCAGGCCGGGCGTGGTTCTTCATGGCTTCCTGCCGCCGATGCGGCTTTCCTTGCCCGTTATCAGGCGGCTGATGTTCGCCCCGTGGCGGAATAGCAGGACGACGCTGATGATGACGATGGCCAGCGCGATCGGCGGTTCCAGTTCCCATGCCACGTTGCCGCCCAGCAGATAGTAGAGGGGCGCGAAAATCGCCGCGATGATGGACGCCAGCGACGAATAGCGGGTAACGTAGACCACGATCAGCCAGGTGCCCACCGTGGCCAGCGCCAGCCAGGGATTCAGGGCCAGCAATACGCCCAGCGCCGTGGCGACGCCCTTGCCGCCCTTGAACTTCAGGAATACGGGAAAGACGTGGCCCAGGAACACCGCGACCGCGCAGGCGGCCACGGCCACGGCGGGAAGGTCCAGCTGGCGCGCCGCGTAGGCGGCCACGAAGACCGCGAGCCAGCCCTTGACGGCATCGCCCAGCAGCGTCAAGGCGGCCGCCGTCTTGTTGCCCGTGCGCAAAACATTGGTGGCGCCGGGGTTCTTCGACCCGAAAGTGCGCGGATCCTGCAGCCCCATTATCCGGCTGACGACGACGGCAAAGGAGACGGATCCCAACAGGTAGGATAAAAGCACGAGGGCAAGAGCAGTCAGGCTCGAGGTAGCAGCTGTCATAAATTCGCAGACTCCGGTGGGTTGTGCGAGGATTCTACCGAGTGTCGCCCAAAACACCAAAACGACCGGGTACAATTCGCTACGTTCGGTTGATTATTCTATGGAAGGGCAATGCGTATATTGGTGTCCAACGATGATGGCTACAATGCTCCGGGCCTGGAGGCATTGGTGCAGGCGTTGAAGGGCCTGGGCGATTTGACCGTCGTTGCTCCCGAAACCAATTGCAGCGGCTCATCCAATTCCCTTACTTTGAATCGGCCCATGTCGGTGCGCCAGGCGCCCAACGGCTTCCATTATGTCAACGGCACGCCGTCGGATTGCGTCCACATCGCCTTGACCGGCATGCTGGATTTCCGCCCCGACCTGGTCGTTTCCGGCATCAACAACGGCGCCAATATGGGCGACGATACGCTATATTCGGGAACCGTGGCCGCCGCCACCGAAGGCTATCTTTTCGGTATTCCCGCCATCGCCTTTTCCCTGGCTCAAAAAGGCTGGGAACACCTGGACACCGCGGCGCGCATCGCGCGCAAGCTGGTCGAACAGCAAACCATCAGTCCGCTGGCCGGAAACATTCTGCTCAACGTGAATATTCCCGCCGTGCCCTACGAAGCCATCCAGGAAATCCGCATTACCCGGCTGGGCAAGCGCCATCCGTCCGAGCCCGTCGTCAAAAGCAGCACGCCGTATGGCGACCCGGTGTACTGGATAGGCCCGGTCGGGCGGGTTTCCGATTCCGCCGAGGACACGGATTTCGGCGCGATCGAGCGGCATGCCGTGTCGGTCACCCCCTTGCGGCTGGACCTGACTCATTACGAACAACTGTCCCAGGTCAGGGAATGGGCGGGTCCGCTATGCGTAAACCCCTAGTCCCTTTTCCTTTCGCCAACGGCACGACCAATCGTTTCGGCCGGTCCAGCCTGGGCGGCGGGGTATCCACGGCCAACAGCAATACCCGGATTTTCACCCAGGGGCGCGCAGCGCCCGTCGTGCCCGCGATACGCAATTCGTCAACAATGGTGAATTTGGGTTTGAACTCCGAGCGTTCGCGTGGCATGATGATCCAGCGCTTGCGCAACCAGGGCATACAGGATGAACGCGTGCTTGACGCCATGATGGCGGTGCCACGCCATTTGTTCGTCGACGAAGGGCTGGCCAGCCGCGCCTACGAAGACGCGGCCCTGCCCATAGGCCACGGGCAAACCATTTCGCAGCCTTGGGTCGTCGCGCGCATGATTTCCGTCGTGTGCGAAAACCGCGTTCCGGTTAAAGTGCTGGAAGTGGGTGCGGGTTGCGGCTATCAGGCCGCCGTATTGGCGCAGTTCGTCAAGGAGGTCCACGCCATCGAGCGGATCCGCGGCTTGTATGAACTGGCCCGCGACCATCTCAGGGCGCTCAAGCTCATCGCCCGTGTCCGCCTTACCTTTGGAGACGGCATGGCAGGTTTACCCGGGGTAGCACCGTTTGATGCCATCATCATTGCTGCCGCCGGTATTAAAATTCCCCAGGCGCTGCTGGAACAGCTGGCCATTGGGGGCCGTTTAATTGCCCCGGAAGGGTCGACAGCGCAGCGTCTGATCCTCATAGAACGCACGGGCGCCGCGGCATGGCGCCGCGAAGAACTCGAGTCCGTTCGCTTTGTCCCCCTCCGGGCGGGAACACAGTCTTAAGCTTTCAGGAGAGCTATATGCATGCAGGGACGTTTCGGTCTACCGCTCTGACACTTGAATACCCGAAACGCACATCTCGTTATCTGGTGATTGCCGCCGTGGTCGCCACCACCATCATGGCGGGATGTGCGTCTCGCAGCACCAAAGCTCCGGTGACCGATATGTCGGGCGCTCCCGCGGCTCCGGTCGCTGGCGGCACTTATGTCGTGCGGCCGGGCGACACGCTATATAAGATCGCGCAAGCCAATAACATGGAAGTGTCCAAGCTGACGCGCTTGAACAATATCAGCGACCCCAGCCAATTGAGGGTGGGGCAGGTCCTGCGGCTCGACGGCTCCGGCCCGATGCCGTCCTTGCCCCCCGCGACCGCCACGACCACGCCGGTCACCCCCGTGGCGCCGGCCGAGCCGGTCGCCGTGGCCCGCGCCAGCGATGCCTCCGCCATCAATTGGGCCTGGCCGGCGTCGGGCAAGATCATCCAAAGCTTCAACGCCAACACCAAAGGCATAGATATCGCCGGGGCAGCCGGCGAGCCCGTGCACGCGGCGGCCGACGGCAAGGTGATGTATGCGGGCAATGGCGTCAGGGGCCTGGGCAACCTGATATTGCTGGGCCATTCGGACGGATTCATCACCGCCTATGCGCACAACGAGGCCTTGCTGGTGAAAACCGGCCAGCAGATCAAGAAAGGCGCGAAAATCGCCTCCATCGGCCAGACCGACACGACCTCGCCGCGCCTGCATTTCGAGATCCGCCGCCGCGGCACCCCTGTCAATCCGCTATCCTACTTGCCGGCCCGATGATCCCCGCCCTGGTCTTCGATCTTGAAACCATACCCGACGCAGCCGGCCTGCGCCGGCTGAATCCGCAGTGGGGTCCGGACATGGCCGACGCCGAGGTCATCGAAGCGGCGCTGGCGGCAAGGCGGGAATCGCATGGCACGGATTTCCTGCCCCTGCACCTGCACAAGGTGGCGGTGATAGGCTGCGTGTTCCGCGACGACCATGGCTTTCGCGTCAAGACCCTGGGCAAGGCCGATGATCCCGAAGCGGCCCTGCTGGCCGGCTTTTTCAAGACCATAGAACGCTACACGCCGCGGCTGATCAGCTGGAACGGCTCGGGCTTCGATTTGCCGGTGCTGCATTACCGCAGCCTGATCCACGGCGTGCAGGCCGCGCGCTATTGGGACATGGGCGAGGACGACCGCGACTTCAAATACAACAATTACATCAGCCGCTATCATAATCGGCACATCGACCTGATGGATCTGCTGGCCAAATACAACGGGCGGGCCAATGCGCCGCTGGACGACCTGGCCAAGCTCTGCGGCTTTCCAGGCAAGCTGGGCATGGACGGCAGCCAGGTATGGCGGGCCTGGTCCGACGGGCGGGCCGACGAGGTGCGCGCCTATTGCGAAACCGATGTCGTCAACACCTGGCTGGTGTACTGCCGTTTCCGTTTCCTGAAAGGCGAACTCGACCGCGCCGCTTACGACGCCGAGGTGCAACTGGTGCGCGACACCCTGCAGGCCAGCGCGGACGGCCACTGGCGGGAATACCTGGCCGCCTGGAACGAACCCGCCTGAAGTCGATTGAAAGGAATTCATTTTCGCTGAAACAGATTGGAAATGACTTCAGTTGCACAATGGGGCCTCCTCACCACTACAAGGAAAGCACATCATGCAACGCTCAACATCTTTTGTGTCCATCAAGCTCGCCACCCTGACCGCGGCGCTGGCGCTGTGCGGCGCTGCATATGCAGCCCCTGACACCGCCGCGACGCCCGCCGCCACCACGCAAGCAAGCGCCAGCGCCGCAGCGCCCGCGGCCACGGAACGGCCGGCTGCGCACCCCCACAAACGGGGCGACCACCGCAAGGGCATGCGCGGCCATATGCGCGACGCGGCGATGTGGGTGCCCGGCTACGGCCCGCTGCACGCCAAGTTCGTCGAATCGCTGGCTTTGAATGACAACCAGGCCAAATTGCTCAAGGATGCCCAGGCCGAACAGAAGGAAGCCCGCAGCGCGCGCCGCGATGCCATGAAGACCGCAAGAACCGCGAAGCTGGAACAAGTCAAGAGCGGGAAAATCGATCCGCGCGCGGCCTTGACGCAGTCGGAACAAGCCTACAAGCAACTGGCCGCCGAACGCAGCAAGCTGGACGAAAAATGGCTGGCCGTGTGGGATGCGCTGGATGCCTCGCAGCAGGAAAAGGTTGCGGCCAATTTGAACGAGCGGGCCGAAAAGTTCGCCAAGCGCGCCGAAAAGCACAAGCAACACCACGCGTCGCCCGACGCAGCCAAGCTGGCTTCATAGGGAGATCGGGCGTCGGGCGCCCTCGCGGCTGTACTTACGGCCGCGAGGATGTCAAAATTCGGGCCTGCATCTTTGGATACCCGGATAATGACGTCAGAAGTGTTCGATATAGAGTCTCTTGACCTCGAAGCGCGCGGCATCGCGCGCCGCGAGGGCAAAGTCGTTTTCGTGGAAGGGGCCTTGCCGGGTGAAAAGGTGCTAGCCAGCATCGTCAAACGCAAGGCCTCTTTCGATACCGCCCGCCTCGAGCGGGTCATCAAGCAGTCCTCCCAGCGGGTCGAGCCGGCCTGTCCGCATTTCGGCATATGCGGCGGCTGCGCCATGCAGCATCTGGATGCCGCCGCCCAGGTGGCCATCAAGCAGCGCGTGCTGGAAGATTCGCTCTGGCATATAGGCCGGCTGCGGCCGGCCATGGTGCTGCCTCCCCTGCATGGCCCGACCTGGGGCTATCGCTACCGCGCCCGCCTGTCGCTGCGGGCGGTAAGAAAGAAGGGCGGCGTCCTGGTGGGCTTTCGCGAACGCCGCGGCAGCTATGTGGCCGACATCAAGGAATGCCGGGTCCTGCCGCCGCATGTCTCAAATATGCTGTTGCCGCTGCGGGCGCTGGTGGGCGCGCTGTCGCATCCCGATCGCGTTCCCCAGATCGAAGTGGCGGTCGGCGACCAGACCACGGTTTTGCTGCTGCGCCACATGGAAGCCCTGGACGGCGCCGACATCGCCCTGTTGCGGGAGTTCGGCGCACAGCACAATGTGACGTGGTGGCTGCAGCCCAAGGGGCCCGAAACGGTGCATCCCCTGGATCCCGCCGACGTGGACAAACTGGCGTACACGCTGCCGGAATTCGGCTTGCGCATGCCTTATCGTCCGACCGATTTCACGCAAGTCAATCATGCGATCAACCGTGTGCTGATTTCCAAGGCCTTGTCGCTGCTGGATGTGCAGGCGGGCGACCGGGTGGCCGACCTTTTTTGCGGCCTGGGCAATTTCACGCTGCCGCTGGCCACCCGTGCCAGCAGCGTCGTGGGGATAGAGGGCAGCGCGGCGCTGACGCAGCGGGCGCTGGATGCCGCGCGGCAGCACGGGCTGGATCAGCGCACCCGCTTTGCGACCCTGAACCTTTTCGAGGTCGATGCGCAGTGGTTGCGCGAGCTGGGACGTTTCGACCGCATCCTGATAGATCCGCCGCGCGAAGGGGCCGAGGCGGTGGCGCGGGCCCTGGCGGCGCTGCTGCCGGCGGAGCGCCCGCGACGCATCGTGTATGTGTCCTGTAGCCCGGCCACGCTGGCGCGCGATGCGGGGATATTGGCGCATGAAGGGGGCTACCGGCTGCAAAGCGCCGGCGTCGTCAATATGTTTCCGCACACCGGGCACGTGGAGTCGATAGCGGTGTTCGATGCGGCTGATTGATTTCTTGCCGGGTCAGAACTGAATCGGACGTGATTATCCCTGCGCGGTTTCGGCCAGGACCCGCTCGGCTTCCTGCCTGACGCGTACGGGCGCCGTGCCGCCGATGTGGTCGCGGGCGGCGACCGAGCCTTCGAGCGTCAGCACGCCGTAGATATCCTCTTCGATCAGGCTATTGAACCCTTGCAGGTCGGCCAGCGGCAGATCGGCCAGGTCGCAGCCGCGCTGCTCGCATTCGCGCACGGCGTGGGCCACGGTTTCGTGCGCATCGCGAAAGGGCACCCCTTTTTTCACCAGGTAGTCGGCCAGGTCGGTCGCCGTGGCATAGCCTTGCAGGGCGGCGGCGCGCATGGCGTCCGCCTTGACGCGTATGCCGCCGACCATGTCGACGAAGATCGTCAAAGTATCGCGTATCGTGTCGGCCGAATCGAACAGGCCTTCCTTGTCTTCCTGGTTGTCCTTGTTGTAGGCCAGCGGCTGGCCTTTCATCAGGGTCAGCAGGGCGACCAGGTGGCCATTGACGCGGCCGGTCTTGCCGCGCGCCAGTTCGGGCACGTCGGGGTTTTTCTTTTGCGGCATGATGGAGCTGCCGGTGCAGAAGCGGTCGGCCAGGTCGATGAAGCCGATGCGCGGGCTCATCCACAGGACCAGTTCCTCGGACAGGCGCGAGACATGCGTCATGATGAGCGCCGCGGCGGCGCAGAATTCGATGGCGAAATCGCGGTCCGATACGGCGTCCAGCGAGTTGCGGCAAACCTCGTCAAAGCCCAGCGTGCGCGCCACCCGTTCGCGGTCTATGGGGAAGGAGGTGCCCGCCAGCGCGGCGGCGCCCAGCGGCAGCCGGTTCACGCGCTTGCGGCAGTCCGCCAGCCGTTCGGCATCGCGTCCGAACATCTCGGCATAGGCCAGCAGGTGATGCCCGAAAGTGACCGGCTGGGCGACTTGCAAATGCGTGAAGCCGGGCAATATGGTGGCCGCATGCTCCAGGGCCAGGCCCGCCAGCTTGTGGCGCAGCTGGCGCAGCAGGCCGATGGCGAGGTCTATTTCGTTGCGCACCCACAAGCGGATATCGGTCGCCACCTGGTCATTGCGCGAGCGCCCGGTGTGCAGGCGCTTGCCCGCGTCGCCGATGAGTTCGACCAGGCGCTTTTCGATATTCAGGTGCACGTCTTCGAGATCGATCGACCATGCGAACTGGCCGGCGCCGATTTCTTCCAGGATCCGCGCCATTCCGCGCTCGATGGCGGCCTGGTCGGCGCCGCTGATGATGCCTATGGACGCAAGCATGTCGGCATGGGCCAGCGAGCCCTGGATGTCGAAAGCGGCCAGGCGCTGGTCGAAGCTGACCGAGGCGGTATAGCGCTTGACGAGATCGGAGACCGGTTCGGAAAAACGGGCGGACCAGGCCTGGGCCTTGTTTGCAAACTGATTTTGCAGATCGGAAGAGGTATTTTTTGGCATAGTGGCGCCATTATAAGGGAGGGACGGCGGGGCCGGGCCGGAGCGCAAACCGCGGGCGGGTTCGAAGAGGGAAACGCGGCTACGGTATATTAGCGGAGGTTCGAACCGAGCCCGATGCAAGACACTATAGGCAGGCAATGCAGGAAAACAACCCCCTGGTCCACTGGATGGGCGACAACTGGATAAGCAACAACATGCCCGATGCCGTATGGGCGCAAGTGGCGCTGGGCTTGCTGGTGCTGGCCGTCCTGGTCGTGGCGACAGGCTGGATCATGGCCCGGGTGCTGGCCACCGTGACGCGCCGCATGCTTTCCGCCATCGGCCATGACGACTGGTCGCAAGCGCTTTCCCGCCGCCGCGTATTCCGCAGCCTCAGCTATGCCGTGCCCTTGCTGGTCATCATGGGCAATATCGGCGTGCTGCCGGTCGACGACAAGTATGGCGATATTCTCGCCCGGGTGTTTTTGTCGGCCGGGCTGGTGTTCTTCTTCATGGCCGTCAACGGCGCCCTGTCCGCCTGGCAGGACATCTACGCGGTCACCACGCGCGCCCAGACGCGCTCGATCAAGGGCTACCTGGAACTGAGCAAGATCATATTCTGGGCGCTGTGCGTGATCCTGATCATCTCGATACTGGTCAACCGCTCGCCGCTTCTGATGCTCTCCGGCCTGGGCGCGCTGTCGGCGGTGCTGCTGCTGGTGTTCAAGGACACCTTGCTGTCGCTGGTGGCCAGCACGCAAATGACCAGCAATGACATGCTGCGCATCGGCGACTGGATCGAAATGCCGCAGGCGGGCGCCGATGGTTTCGTGATCGATATGGCCTTGCACACGGTCAAGGTGCAGAATTGGGACAAGACGGTCACCACCATTCCCACCTACAAGCTGTTCTCGGAAAGCTACCGCAACTGGCGCTATATGTTCGAGTCGGGCGGGCGGCGCATCAAGCGCACGCTGCGCATCGACGCCAGCACGGTGCGCTTCCTGCGCGAGGACGAGGTCATCGCCCTGCGGCGTTTTGCGCTGCTCAGGGACTACCTCGATGAGAAGCATGACGAACTTCAGGAAAGCTACCGCGCCCTGGGCGCCATGGCCGACCAGGAAGTGAACCGGCGGCGCCTGACCAACCTGGGTACGTTCCGGGCCTATGGCCTGGCCTACCTGCGCCAGCAGCCTGAGCTGCGCCAGGACATGATGATGCTGGTGCGCATGATGGAGCCCGAGTCGCAGGGCATCCCGATCGAGGTCTACTGTTTCGCCAACAACACCGCCTGGGTCGAGTATGAGCGCATCCAGGGGAATATTTTTGATCATCTGGTGGCCATCCTGCCAGAGATGTCGCTGCGGCTGTATCAGGCGCCCGCGGGCAGCGACTTCGCCAACATGCGATAATTTTTTCTTTATAGCGGAGCCATCCAATGAAACTAGTCGCGGCAATAATCAAGCCCTTCAAGCTCGACGAGGTGCGTGAAGCGCTTGCCGACATCGGGGTTAGCGGTCTCACGGTCACAGAAGTCAAGGGTTTTGGGCGCCAGAAAGGCCATACCGAACTCTACCGCGGCGCCGAGTACGTGGTTGATTTTCTGCCCAAGATCAAAGTCGAGGTCGTATTGCCCGCGGCCATGGTCGACGGCGCCATCGACGCCATCATCAAGGCGGCCTTTACCGGCAAGATCGGCGACGGCAAGATTTTCGTGACCGCCGTGGAGCAGGCGGTGCGCATCCGCACCGGCGAAAGCGGCATCGATGCGCTGTAGGCATGGGCGCCGGCATCGGCGTCCTTTCACTATTGCAGTTTTAATGCGCGCTGGCCGGCATGCGGGCAGCGCCGAGGTATGGCCATGAAGCCGTTCAACTGGGATAATCCGTATCGCACCGAGCGCACTCCGCTTTTTGCGCGCAATGTGGTGTCGACATCGCATCCTTTGGCAGCCCAGGCGGGGCTGCGCATGCTGCTGAAAGGCGGCAACGCGGTGGACGCGGCCATTGCCGCGGCCGCCACCATCATCCTGGTGGAGCCGGTGTCCTGCGGCCTGGGCGGCGATTGCTTTGCCATCCTGTGGGACGGCAAGCAGCTGCAGGGGCTGAATTCGTCCGGCGTGGCGCCCGCCGCCTGGAATGTGGAATATTTCAAGCGCAAGTACGGGGTCGATGCGCGGGGGCTGGCGGCGATGCCCATGCGCGGCTGGGATGCGGTCACCGTTCCCGGCATGGTGGCCGGGTGGGCCGCCATGCACGAACGCTACGGCAAGCTGCCTTTCGAGACCTTGTTCGAGCCGGCTATCGAAATCGCCGAGCGGGGCTATGCCGTGTCGCCCATGGTGCACCGAAAATGGGTCGCGGCGGCCGACGAGCTCAAGGACCAGCCTGGTTTCGCGCAGGCCTTCATGCCCGAGGGCCGCGCGCCGTATATTGGCGAGTTGTTTTCGCTGCCCGACGCTGCCCGCACCCTCAAGCTTATTGCGCAAAGCAAGGGACGCGAGTTCTACGAGGGCGAGCTGGCCGGCAAAATAGCGGCGTTCAGCAAAAGCTGCGGCGCGGCCATGACCCTGGACGATCTGCGCGGCTACAAGCCCGAATGGGTCACGCCGATTGCCAAAGACTACCGCGGCTATACCCTGCACGAAATTCCGCCCAACGGGCAGGGCATCGCCGCGCTCATGGCGCTGGGCATCCTGCAGAATTTCGACGTGGCGGACCTGGCCGTGGACAGCCTGGAGTCGCAGCATCTGCAGATCGAGGCCATGAAACTGGCCTTCGCCGATTTGTACCGCTACGCGTCCGACTCCCGCAGCATGGAAGTCAGCCCCGAACAGATGCTGGACGATGCCTACCTGGCCGGCCGGGCGCGGCTGATCGATCGCGACCGCGCCACCCAGTTCGGTCCTGGCCGCCCCGCGTCAGGCGGCACCATCTACCTGACGGCGGCCGATGAAAGCGGCATGATGGTATCGTTCATCCAGTCCAACTACATGGGCTTTGGCTCCGGCGTCGTGGTGCCGGGCACGGGAATCAGCCTGCAGAACCGCGGCTATGGCTTCTCCATGGACCCGCTGTCGCCCAATGTGGTCGAAGGCGGCAAGCGGCCCTTCCACACGATTATTCCAGGATTCCTCGCGCGCGACGGCATCCCGGTCATGAGCTTCGGCGTGATGGGCGGCGACATGCAGCCCCAGGGGCACCTGCAGACCGTGGTGCGCATGCTGGATTACGATCAGCAGCCCCAGGCGGCATGCTGCGCTCCGCGCTGGAAGGTGAACCGGGACTTCACGCTCGATCTGGAAACCGGCATCAGCGAGCAGGTGGCGCAGGGCCTGCAGGACAAAGGGCATGTGCTCAAAGCCGTGCACGATCCTTACATGGATTTCGGCGCCGGGCAGTTCATTTGCCGTTTGTCCGACGACCCGAACCGCGGCTATGTGGCGGCCAGCGACAGCCGCCGGGACGGCCAGGCGGTCGGCTTCTAGGCCATCCGCTCATCGAAAAGGTTTTTTTATGGCATTGCGTGCCACGATTTCCAAGCTTGAACTGCACGTGGCCGATATGGTGCGCGGCTACTACGATAGCCATACCCTTACCGTGGCGCGCCACCCGTCCGAGACGCAAGAGCGCATGATGCTGCGGGTGCTGGCCTTCGCTTTGTATGCCAGCGAGGGGATGGCCTTTACCCGCGGGCTCAGCACCACGGAGGAACCTTCCTTGTGGGAAAAGGACTTGACCGGCACTATCCTGACCTGGATAGAGCTCGGCCATCCGGACGAAAGGCGCATGCTGCAGGCCAGCGGCAAGTCGCAGAAGGTGGTGGTGCTCTGCTATGGCGGGCATGCCAGCCAGGTGTGGTGGCAGGGCGCCCAGGCGGGCGTGGCCCGGGCGCAGAACCTCGTCGTGCTGGCCGTGCATCCCGCCCAGGTGCAGGCCCTGGCGCGTTTTGCGCAACGCAATATGACCTTGCATGTCACGATAGAAGAGGGAACGGCGCTGGTTTCGTCGGCCGACGATAGCGTTGCGGTCGATATTGCGGTGTGGCGCTGATTCATCCCATAGCCCGGCAAGCCGGCATCGCCCGGGAATGGTATGATGCCCGCCCTACAGCTCTTTCAAGCGCAGGCCCCGGTCATAAGCCGATTTGGCCGCCAGGGGCCAGAACTCCGGCAAGAAGCATTCCGCGACCAGCAAGGGCTGGCCGTGGCGCCAGAACACCGAGCAGCGCGCCAGTAGGCAGCGCGCGGGCGGGCACTGTCTGCCCAGCAGGCGCTGCGCCGACCGGTACAAGGGGTGCTGGTCGCTCAGGCGGCAGGCAAAGAAATCCGACCGTGTGATTTGCGGATTATGATAGAGCATATCGGCTAGCGGTCGGGTGCGCAGGCGCCGCATGCCTTGCCATAAGCCATGGGATGCCGTCAAGGGCGTAAAGCTGCGGGCGAATACGCTGCCTGTTCCGTTGATGGACATGACGATTTCGCGCAGCCAGACCGGTGAGCGCGGCTTGCGCTTGAGCATCCATGCTTCGGCCGGGTGCAGGCCCTGGGCATGTTCGCTCACGACGCGCAGTTGCACGTCGCCGAGGCGGCGCAGTCCTGCGGTCAGGGCGCCGGGCCGAAACAGCCAATACTTTTGTTGCTGGCTCAATGAAGGTAAGGGCGACGCCAGCCAGTCGCTGTAATAGGGCGGGAAGAGTTCCATAAACCACATTATCGCCAAAGTCATAAAATACCGCTCATGGAAAAAATACGAATTTCAAAATTGATGGCCGAGCAAGGCCTGTGTTCGCGCCGCGAGGCCGATGCCTATATCGAGCGCGGCTGGGTCAAGGTGGACGGCGCGGTGGTTTCGGAACTGGGCAGCAAGGCCTGGCCGGGCCAGAAGATCACCCTGGACAAGCAGGCCCAGCGCCGCCAGACCTCGCGGGTGACCATTTTGCTGAACAAGCCGGTGGGCTATGTGTCGGGGCAGGCGGAGCAGGGCTATCGCCCGGCGGTGTCGCTGATCACGGCCGGGTCGCAGTATCGCGCGGACAAGTCGTCTTTGCGGTTCGAGCCCGGCCATTTGCGTGGGCTGGCGCCGGCGGGCCGGCTGGATATCGACTCGCAGGGCTTGCTGGTACTGACCCAGGATGGGCGGGTTGCGCGGCAGCTGATAGGCGAGGATTCGGACGTCGAGAAAGAATACCTGGTCCGGGTGCAGGGCAAGCTCGGCGTCAATGGGCTGAAGTTGCTGAATCATGGGCTCATGCTGGATGGCCAGCTATTGCGGCCCGCGCATGTGGCCTGGCAGAACGAGGATCAGTTGCGGTTTATTTTGCAGGAAGGCAAGAAACGGCAGATTCGGCGTATGTGCGAGCAGGTGGGGCTGAAAGTCATCGGGCTGAAGCGGGTGCGCATGGGGCGTATCGTTCTGGGGGATTTGCCGCCGGGGCAATGGCGCTATTTGAAAGAGGCGGAGCGGTTTCTGTAGATTCCGCGCCTATCGTTGCGCATCAAACGCTGTGCTGGTCCAGTGTGAAGCCGGCCCGGTCGTCTATCGCGAGCTTGTCGCGCAGCCAGGGCAGGGTGCCGGCCAGTTCGGCGTGCAGGGTCCAGGGCGGGTTCAGGATGAACATGCCGCTGCCGTGCAGGCCGAAACCGTCCTCGCTGGGCTTGCGCACGGTCAGGCTGGCATGCACCCATGGCGTCTTCAGGCGTTCCAGCGAGCGCGCCAGTTCCTGGGCTTCGCGCCGCTGCACCAGGGGATACCATAAGGCAAAACAGCCGGTGGCGAATCGTTTCAGGCCTTCGTTGATGGCCAGCAGCGCCTTGCGGTAGTCCTGCTTGTCTTCGTACGAAGGGTCTATGATCACCACCCCGCGGCGCGACGGCGGCGGCAGTTGCGCCTTCAGGCCTTCGAAGCCGTCGGCCTCGTAGATAGTGGTCTGGCGCAGGGCGGCGCGGCCTTGTTGCGCCAGATTATGCTTGAGCACTTCGGCTTCCGAGGGGTGCATTTCGAACAGGCGCAGGCGGTCGCGCTCGCGCAGGGCGCGCAGGGCCAGCCAGGGCGAGCCCGGATAGAAGTTGGCGACGCCGTCGGGGTTGAAGAAGCGCACTTCCTCCAGGTACCTTTCCATCATCGGCGGCATGTCCTGCGCCTGCAGGACGCGATCCAGTCCGTCGACGAATTCGCCGTTGGTCAGAGCCCATTCGCTGCGCAGATCATAGAGCCCCGCGCCGGCATGGGTATCGATGACCGAATACGGGGTGTCTTTGCGATTGAGGTAATCCAGAATGTGGATGAAGATGGCGTGCTTGAGCACGTCGGCGTGGTTGCCGGCGTGGAAAGCGTGTCGGTAGCTGAACAAGAATGATTCCTTTGGGTCTAGATGAAATAGGCCGGTGAAATGGTCTGGATCTCATCGGTGACGATGGCGTTGCAGCCCCAGTCCAGCAGTTCCTGCGCCCGCGCCGGCTCGTTCACCGTCCAGACGGCCAGGGTATGGCCGGCGTCGAGCACCGCCCGCGCCAGGGGCAGCGTGGTGTATTTATGGTTCAGGTTCAGGCCCACGCAGCCCAGGCGCCGCAAGCGGCTGGGCCAGTCGCCGGGCACTTCGCGTTCGATAAGCAGCGCGCGCGGGAGTTCAGGGGCCGCCTGCATGGCCGCCTCGAGCGCGATTTCCGAGAAGGACGACAGCAGGGGCGGGACATCGGCGCCGGCCCAAAGTTCGCGGGCCAGGCGGGCCACCTGCCTGCCGGTCTCCGCCTCGGCGCCGGCGCTGGGCTTGATCTCGATATTGCTGCGTATGCCGTTGGCCAGGGTGTAGGCGGCGATGGACTGCAGGGTCGGGATGGGTTCGCCCGCGTAATCCCGGGAATGCCAGGCGCCGAAATCGAGCAAGGCCAGCTCCTTGAAGGTTTTGCCGGCGGCGTCGCCGGCGCCGCTGGAGGTGCGGTCGACCGCGTCGTCGTGCAGCAGCACGGCCACGCCGTCCTGGCTGAGCTTGACGTCATACTCCATCATGGTGAAGCCGTGCCGGGCGCCCAGGCGCATAGCCGCCAGGGTGTTCTCGGGAGCCTGGCGGCCTGCGCCGCGATGAGCTATCAGTTTCGGGTAGGGCCAGGTCGGGGTGTCGGGCATCGTGGGTATCCGGTTATTCCAGCGGCAGAAACAATGCTGGCATTTTATCGCCACTTGCCCACATTACCCTGCGAGCTCGCGCAAAGGTGGTGGTAAACTGCATAAAAATTTTAGTGTTCTACTGGGGTTTTTCGTAATCATGGCGATCTCGGTCGCCTTTTTTGATGTAACCGTCGCGCACGATCTTATGGGCTGCGTGTCAGTGGGTGATTAATGTTCGATTTTATACGTACGCATCAACGCTTGATGCAACTGGTTCTGTTGGTGCTGATCCTGCCGTCCTTCGTGTTGATTGGCGTCAGCGGCTATACCAACTACGTGTCGGGCGATCATGAGCTTGTCAAGGTAGGGAGCTCCTCCATCACCCAGCAAGAATTCGACCAGGCGCGCCGCAACCAGCTCGAGCAGTTGCAGCAGAACAGCCAGGGGGGCTTCGATCCGGCCGTGCTCGACAACGAGCCGGCGCGCCGCGCCCTGCTCGAATCGCTGATCGATCGCCGCGTGATGGCCACCACCGCGACCAAGGAACGATTCAGCGTTTCCGATACGGCCCTGCGCCAGGCGATCGCTTCGATGCCGCAACTGCAGGTCAATGGGCAGTTCTCGCCCGAGCGCTATAACCAGGTGCTGGCTTCGGCGGGCCTGACTACGCGCGACTTCGAACAAAGCCAGCGCGCCGAGCTGGCGCTGGACCGCGTGCTGGGCCCGGTCGCGCTTACCGCCAGTGTTCCCGCATCGGTGGTAAGCAAGCTGGAGCACGTGCTGACCGAAGAGCGGACCATACGGCTGGTGGCGTATCCGGCCAGCGATTACGAAAAAGACCTCATGGTCAGCGACGCCGATGTCGCGGCCTGGTACGAAAAGAACAAGCAAAGCCTCGAGCTTCCCGAACAGGTCAGCGCGCAGTATCTGTTGCTCAACGAGGCGGCGGCGATGGAAAACCTGCCCGCCGCGAAACTCGAGGATCTGCAGAAGTATTACGAGCAGAACAAGGCCCGCTATGTGCAGCCGGCCCGCGTCAATGTCAGCCATATCCAGGTCAATGTTCCGGTAGGCGCGACCGACGACCAGCGCGCCGCGGCCAAGGCCAAGGCGGAGGAAATCGCCAAGAAGGTCCGCGCCGACAAGTCCGCCTTCGCCGCCATTGCGCGCGCCGAATCGCAGGACGCCGGCACGGCCAAGGACGGCGGCAAGCTGGGCTGGATCACCAAGGGCTCCTGGCCCGCCGGCCTGGAAGAGGCCGTGTTCGCGCTGGGCAAGGGCGATGTTTCGGACGTGGTCGACGGGCCCGGCGGCTACCATATTTTCCAGGCGGACGATGTCCAGGCCGAGAAGGGCGAATCCTTCGAGGAAGCCAAAGCCAAGATCGAAGTCGAGGTGCGCCGCCAGCTTGGCGCGGAACGCTACGCCGACATGGCCACGCGTCTTACCAGCCTGGTGTATGACAATCCCGCCAGCCTGCAGCCCGCCGCCGACGCGCTGGGCGTGAAAGTCAAATCGGCCGCCGGCATTGCCCGCGATCGCCTCCTGCCGTCCGACGAAGTCGGGGCCAATGCGGCCTCCGCCGGCGAAGACGCTTCCATCCTGGATGACGCGCGCGTTCGCCGCGCCCTGTTCACCCCGCAGGCGCTGAACGAAAAGCAGAATTCGGGCGTCATCGAAATCTCGCCCGACACCATGGTGGTCGTGCGGGTCGAGGCGGTCGCGCCGGCCCATGTTCCGGAGCTCGATAAAGTCAAGGGCCACATACTTGAGCAACTGAAGACCGCAGGCGCGCTGGCCGCCTCCGAGAAAGCCGGGCAAGAGGCGCTTGCCTCATTCCGCAAGGCTCAGGATAAAACCCAGGTCCCTGAAAAATTCGGCACGCCGCTTACCGTCAGCCGCATCAACCCTCAGGGCCTGGGCAAGCCGGTGCTTGACGCGGCATTCGCGGCTCCGGGCAAGGCTTTGCCCGAATATGCCGGCGTCAAAGGGCCGCAGGGCTTTGTCATCGTGCGCATCGAAGAGGCCAAGGCGGGCAAGGCCGATGATCCCATGCTCGCCGCATTGCCGGTGGAACTGAGCCAGGCATGGGGGCGCGCCGAACAGCAGGCGGTGCTCAAATCCATGCGCGTCCAGGCCAAGGTCAAGGTGCTGCCGGAAGCCCAGAAGGCGCTGGCCGGCGAAACCGCGCAGAATTAGGCCAATTAGGCCGGGCGGCGGCGTTGGCCGCAAAGCCCGCGCCGGCCGTGCCTTACTGGGGCCTGAGCATGGGCTGCAGCTTTTCCCAGACGTTCTCGGCCAGGGTCGCCTGGGCCTGTTCGTTGGGATGCATGCCGTCGGCCTGGAACATGCGCTTGTCGGCGGCGATGCCCTCGAACAGGAAGGGCACCAGGGCGGCCTTGTATTCCTGGGCCGTCGCGGCGAAAAGCTGCTGGAATTGTTCAGTATATTGGCGCCCGTAGTTGGGCGGTATGCGCATGCCCAGCAACAGCACGCTGGCCCGGGATTGCTGCGACATGGCCACCATTTTCGACAGATTGTCCTGCGTCATCTTCAGCGACAACCCCCGCAAGGCGTCATTGCTGCCGAGTTCCAGGATCACGATTTCCGGCCGGTAGCGCGCCAGCGCGGCAGGCAGGCGGCTCAGCCCGCCGCTGGTGGTGTCGCCGCTGATGCTGGAGTTGTGTATCTGGTATCCTGTTTTCTCTTGGGCCAGGCGGCGGCCTAGCAGGGCAACCCAGCCGGAATCGCGCTGCAAGCCATACTCCGCCGACAGGCTGTCGCCGATCACCAGTATTGCCGGGCCGGGGCCAGGGGCCGCATTCGCGGCCATGCTCGACAAGGGCAGGCAGCAAAGTGCCGCAACTATAAGACGCCAGCGTATCCACATGAATTACATCCATTCAATCGAAGTCAGTCAGTTATGCCAAAGAGTCAGCGACTCTTCGGGCGTGCTCGATATTTTAAGCAATGTCAGTTTTACCGTTCCCGATGGCCAGGCAGTCGCCGTGACCGGCAGCTCGGGCTCCGGCAAGTCGACTTTGCTTGGACTGCTGGCCGGCCTGGACGTTCCCTCGTCCGGCCAGGTAAAGCTGTTGGGCCACGATTTGTTCGCGCGCGATGAAGAGGCCCGCGCGGCCTTGCGCGCGGCGCATGTGGGCTTTGTGTTCCAGTCGTTCCAGCTATTGCCCAATCTTACGGCCCTGGAAAATGTCATGCTGCCTTTGGAACTCGCCGGAAAGCCCGCGCTCGAGGCCGCAAAGAGCATGCTGGAGCGCGTGGGCCTGAAGGACCGCCTGGACCATTACCCCAAGACCCTGTCGGGCGGCGAGCAGCAGCGGGTTTCACTGGCGCGGGCCTTCGTGGTGCAGCCCCGCCTGCTGTTCGCCGACGAGCCCACCGGAAGCCTGGACCCGCAAAACGGCGCGAGGATCATCGAACTGATGTTCGCGCTGCATCGGGAACATCAGACCACGCTGGTCCTGGTGACCCACGATGCGCAACTGGCCGGCTTGTGCCAGCGGGAATTGCGGCTGTCGGCGGGAAAGCTGCTGGCTTGAACCGGCTGGGCGCCATCCCGCTTTACATGGTCATGTGCCTGGGCAGCCAGGTGGCGATTTCCGGCACGGCATACACGATCAGGACGCCGGCTATCATCAGCAGGAACATGGGAAAGGACACCCGCGCCAGATAGGGCAGCTCTTTCCTGGTCATGCCCGAGAGCACGAACAAGTTGAAGCCTACCGGCGGGGTTATCTGCGCCATTTCGATGACGAAGACCAGGAATATGCCGAACCATATCAAGTCTATGCCGGCCGCGGTCACCGTGGGCAGCAGCACGCCCATGGTCAGCACCACGATGGAGATGCCGTCCAGGAAGCAGCCGAGAATGATGAAAAACACCATCAGGGCCACAATGAGGCCGAATTGCGTCAGGCCCAGCGACGTTATCCATTCGGCCAGCGCCCGCGGCAAGCCGATATAGCCCATGGCCAGGGTCAGGAACTGCGCGCCGGCCAGGATCAGGGCGATCATGCAGTACAGCCTGGTCGCGCCCATCAGCGATGCTTTGAAGACCTTCCCGTTCAGCGAGCCCTGGGCCAGCGACAGGATGAGCGAGCCCAGCACGCCGACCGCGGCGGCTTCCGTCGCGGTCGCGAAACCAGTATAGATGGAGCTGAGTACGACGGCGATGAGAATGACGACCGGGATCAGGTGGCGCGACTCGTGGATCTTCTGGCGGAAAGTCAGCGGCTCGTCGGCGTGGGGGATTTGATCCGGATGCAGCAGCGCCCAGATGGCGATGTAGCCCATGAAAAGGCCGGCCAGCAAGATGCCTGGAAAGATGCCGGCGATGAAAAGCTTGGAGATGGAGACATCGGCCGATACGCCATAGACGATCATGATGATGGATGGCGGAATGAGCAGACCCAGCGTGCCGGCCCCGGCCAGCGTGCCGATGATCTGGTCTTGCGGATAGCCGCGCCGGGTCAGTTCCGGTATGGTCATCTTGCCTATCGTGGCGCAGGTTGCGGCCGACGATCCGGAAACGGCCGCAAAGATCGCGCAGCCGACCACATTGGTGTGCAGCAGGCGGCCTGGAATCCGGTCCAGCCATGGCGCAAGCCCTTTGAACAGGTCCTGGGAAAGGCGCGATCGGAACAGGATCTCGCCCATCCAGAGGAACAGGGGCAAGGCGGTGAGGGTCCAGCTCGAAGCCGCGCCCCAGATGGTGATGGCCATGGCGTCGCCGGCGGGTCGATTGGAAAACAGCTCCATCCCCAGCCACGCGGCTCCGGCCAGCGTCAGGCCCACCCATACCCCGCCGGCCAGGAATCCAAAAATGGACAAGACCAGGAGCGACGTTACCAGCGCTTCATTCATAGTGTGCTTCTTCAGTAAGCCTTGCTTCGGGTATGCCCCGCATGCGCCTTATGGTTTCATCGAGCACGGCGATGAAAAAGATCAGGGTGCCCACGGCCATGGCGATTTGCGGAATCCACAGCGGAGTGGCGTCGTCGCCCGTCGAGATATCGTTGTAAGAGTAAGAGTCCAGCGCCAGTTTGGCGCTGAACCAGCATAAATTGGCGGTAATGGCGCAGGCCACGAGTAGCGCGAAAATATCCAGCCGCATGCTGGCCCTGGATGGCAGGGCCGACAGCACCAGCGTAACCCGTATATGTTCCCCGCTTTTGAATGTGTGGGCCAGGGCGAGAAAGCCGGCGGCGGCCATGGAATAGCCTGCATAGGCGTCCAGCCCGCCTATATGCAGGCCCAGCTGGCGCGTGGCGACGGACATGACCACCGCCACCAGCACGCCAACCATGAAAACGGCGGCCAGGCCGCCGGCCGCCAGGTAAAGGCTATCCAGGAAACGGCGCATGCTTATTTGCTTGCCCGGAAGGCATCGATGACTTTCTGGCCGTCCGGGCCGGCCTTCTGGATCCATTCGGCCAGCATGGTATCGCCGACTTTATCCAGGCCTTGCATCAGCTCCGGGCTGGGCTCGATGATTTCCATGCCGTTCTTGGCCAGGTTGTCCAGATACCACTGGGTTTTCTCCTTGGACAAGGCCCAGCCGCGTTTTTCCGCGTCGGCGCCCGCCTGCAGCAGCGCTTTCCTGCTCTTGTCGTCCAGCGCGTCGAAAGCTTTCTTGTTGACGATGATCGCATTCTTGGGCAGCCAGGCCTGGGTGTCATAGAACTTCTTGATGTATTCGTAGGTCTTGGTGTCCCATCCGGTGGACCCCGAGGTCATGAAGGCATTGACGACGCCGGTGGCCATGGCTTGCGCCAGTTCCGACTGCTGGATGGTCACGGGCTGGGCGCCGACCAGTTCGGCGATTCTCGCCGTCACGGGGCTGTAGGCGCGCCATTTGACGCCTTTGAGGTCGGCGACGGTCTTGATGTCCTTGTTGGCGAAAATGCCCTGGGGCGGCCAGGCGACGGTGTAAAGCAGGGTCATGCCCTGCGTGGCCAGTTTCTTGTTCAGCAGGTCCTTCTGCGCCTGGTAGAGTTTCCAGGCGGCATCGTAGCCGGTCGCCAGGAAGGGCAGCCCGTCCAGCGCATACACCGGATCTTCGTTGGCATAGTTGGTGAGCAGGATCTCGCCGATCTGCGCCTGATTGCCTTGCACGGCGCGCTTGATTTCAGGCGCCTTGTAGAGCGACGCGTTGCTGTGCAGCGTGATGTTGAGTTCACCGCCCGACAGCGCGCTGACGTCCTTGGCGAACTGCTCCAGGTTCTGGGTGTGCAGGTTGGACGCCGGATACGCGCTGGGAAGATCCCATTTGGTCGCGGCTTGAGCATTCAGTGCAAAAGCGGCGGCGCCGGTCGCCGCCAGTAAAGCAAGCGTCTTTTTCATTATGGGTATCCTTTGAGTGGAAAGGCACATCAGTGCAACACGCGGAGCGATCCGATTGTAGTGTGCGAATTGGCGATTTCAGGCCGTTCGAAGGCCAATTCAGGGTAATTACTAGGGCTCGCCGGCCGCATGGTTTGCGCAGGAACGGGGAAAGCGTTCTAATCGTTTCCTTTAGATTTAAACAAGGCCTCAGCGGCCTTGTCCGTCCAGCCGGCAATCGGAGCGCGCATGAAGAAGTGGCAATTTTGGGTCGATCGCGGCGGCACTTTCACCGACATTGTGGCGGTGACGCCCGAGCGGCATATCCTGACCTGCAAGCTGCTATCCGAGAATCCGGAGCAATATCGCGACGCCGCGGTGGCGGGGATAAGGCGCATCCTCAATGTGGCGCCGAACGGCAAACTGCCGGCCGGGAGCATCGAATGCGTCAAGATGGGCACGACCGTGGCCACCAATGCGCTGCTCGAGCGCAAGGGCGAACGCACGGTGCTGGTGACCACCCGCGGCTTCCGGGACGCGCTGCGCATCGCCTACCAGAACCGTCCGCGCCTGTTCGACCGCCATGTCGTGCTGCCCGAATTGCTGTACGAGGGCGTCGTCGAAGTCGATGAACGCCTGGATGCGCGCGGCCAGGTGCTGCGGGCGCCGGACCTGGCCGCCCTGCGAGCGCAACTGACCGAGGTCCATGAGCGGGGCGTGCGCGCCATCGCGGTCGTATTGATGCACGCCTGGCTGCGGGCCGACCATGAAGTGCTGGTGGCGCGGCTGGCGCGCGATATCGGCTTTACCCAGGTATCGGTGTCGCATGAGGTCAGCCCGCTGATCAAGTTCGTGTCGCGCGGCGACACTACCGTGGTCGATGCCTATCTTTCCCCCATATTGCAGCGCTATGTCGAGCAGGTGGCCCTGGAATTGCCCGGCGTGCCCCTGCTGTTCATGCAGTCCAGCGGCGGCCTGACGCAGGCCGGCAGGTTTCGCGGCAAGGACGCCATCCTGTCGGGGCCGGCCGGCGGCATTGTCGGGATGGCGCGCACCAGCGAGCGCGCGGGCCTCTCCAAGGTCATCGGCTTCGACATGGGCGGCACATCCACCGACGTTTCCCACTATGCCGGCGAATTCGAGCGCGAGTTCGAGACGCTGGTGGCGGGCGTGCGCATGCGGGCTCCGATGATGAGCATCAATACCGTGGCGGCGGGCGGGGGCTCCATCCTGCATTTCGATGGCGCGCGCTTGCGGGTGGGGCCCGACTCGGCCGGGGCGAACCCGGGGCCGGCTTGCTATCGCCGCGGCGGCCCTCTGGCGGTCACGGACTGCAATGTCATGCTGGGCAAGATCCAGCCCGACTTCTTTCCCCCGGTCTTCGGCCCGAGGGCGGACGAGCCGCTGGATGCCGCCACGGTGCGCGAGCAGTTCGGGCGGATGGCCATGGCGGTGGCCGAGGCCACCGGGCGGGAAATGGGCGCCGAAGCCCTGGCCGAAGGCTTTCTCGCCATCGCGGTCGGCAATATGGCTGAAGCCATCAAGCGTATTTCGGTCCAGCAAGGCCACGATGTCACGACTTATGCCTTGACGGTGTTCGGCGGGGCGGGCGGGCAGCACGCCTGCCTGGTGGCCGACGCCCTGGGCATGACGCGGATTTTTTCGCATCCTTATGGCGGCGTGCTGTCCGCTTATGGCATGGGCCTGGCCGACCAGATCGAAATCCGCCAGCAGACCGTCGAGAAAGTGCTCGATGCCGGCCTGTTGCCTTTCCTGGAGGAATGCCGGATACAGCTGGCGCGGCAGGCCGCGCAAGGCCTGGGCGAGCAGCATGGCGAGCACGGCCCGATACGCTGCGCCTGCCGCGTGCACTTGAAGTACGAAGGCACCGATACGGCGCTGGACGTGCCGCTGGGCGATTCGGCGGCGGCGATGCAGCAGGAGTTCGAGCAATCATATCGCCAGCGCTATTCCTTCCTCATGCCCGACCGGCGCCTGGTGGTCGAGTCGATTTCGCTGGAAGCCAGCCTCGCCGGCGACCAGATAGAAGAGCCGGAGGCGCCCGCGCCGGCGCGCCAGGGGCCGGCGCGGGCCAGGGCGCTGCGCCCCATGTTCAGCGCCGGCCAGTGGCGCGACACGCCTGTCTATGAGCGCGCCGACCTGCAGGCGGGCGATGTGCTCGATGGGCCGGCCATCATCGCCGAGCCCAACCAGACCCTGGTGGTCGAGCCGCAATGGCAGGCCACGCTGACGCGGCAGAATCACTGGATGCTCGAGCGCCTGCAGCCCCTGACCGGCCAGATGCAGGTGAGCTCGGAGGTCAACCCCATCATGCTGGAAGTCTTCAATAACCTGTTCATGTCGATCGCCGACCAGATGGGCGTGCGCCTGCAGAATACGGCGTACTCCGTCAATATCAAGGAAAGACTGGATTTCTCCTGCGCCATATTCGATGTGCAGGGCAACCTGATCGCCAATGCGCCGCATATGCCTGTGCACCTGGGGTCGATGAGCGAATCGATCAAAACCGTCATGCGCGAGAATGCCGGCCGGATGCTGCCGGGCGACGCCTATGTGGTTAACGATCCTTACCATGGCGGCACGCATCTGCCCGACGTCACGGTCATCACGCCGGTGTTCGACAGGGCCGGCCTGGACATATTGTTTTTTGTCGGTTCGCGCGGCCACCATGCCGATATCGGCGGGCTGACGCCCGGCTCCATGCCGCCGAATTCGAAAACCGTGGAAGACGAGGGCGTGCTGTTCACCAATTTCCAGCTGGTCGGCAATGGCCTGTTCCGCGAGGCCGAGGCGCGGGCGATACTGGGCTCAGGCAAATGGCCCGCCCGCAATCCCGACCAGAACCTGGCCGATATGCGCGCGCAGATCGCCGCCAACGAAAAGGGCGCCCGTGAACTGCTGAATATGTGCGACCAGTTCGGCCTGGGAGTGGTGGCGGCCTATATGCGGCATGTGCAGGACAACGCCGAAGAAGCCGTGCGCAAAGTCATCACGCGCCTGCGCGACGGCCGCTTCGATTACGCGCTGGACAATGGGGCGCATATCCGCGTGGCGATCACGGTCAGGCAGGAAGACCGCAGCGCCGTCATCGACTTCACGGGGACGTCGGCGCAGCTGGACAATAACTTCAACGCGCCGGAATCGATCGCCGTCGCGGCGGTGCTGTATGTCTTCAGGACGCTGGTCGATGACGATATCCCGCTGAATGCGGGCTGCCTGAAGCCGCTGGAAATCGTCGTGCCGCAGGGCTCCATGCTCAAGCCCAACGCGCCGGCCGCGGTGGTGGCGGGCAACGTGGAAACCTCCATGTGCATCGTCAATGCCTTGTACGGGGCCTTGGGGGTGCTGGCCGCGAGCCAGGGCAGCATGAACAATTTCACCTTCGGCAACCATCAATACCAGTATTATGAAACCGTGGCGGGCGGCACCGGCGCCGGGCCCGAACGCATAGGCTTGCCATTCGAGGAGGCGGGCGGTTTCGATGGCACGTCGGTGGTGCAGGCGCATATGACCAATTCCCGCTTGACCGATCCCGAGGTGCTGGAGCTGCGCTTCCCGGTCAGGCTGGAATCCTACGAAATACGCCGGGGTTCGGGAGGGGCGGGGCGCTGGCGCGGCGGCGACGGCGGCGTGCGCAAGCTGCGTTTCCTGGAACCCATGACGGCGGCGATTCTGTCCAACAATCGCGTCTATCCGCCTTTTGGCCTTGCCGGCGGCCAGGCCGGGGCGCTGGGCCTGAATTATGTCGAGCGCGCCGATGGCAGCCGCAGCCCGCTGGGGCCGCAGGATAGCACCGAACTCGCGGCGGGCGATGTGTTTGTCATCGAAACTCCCGGCGGAGGCGGCTACGGTGCGCCATAATCCGGGTTTTCCAGGCTGCGCGGGGCAGTATTCAATGCGACAAGAGCGGGCTTGAGCAATGGCGGCGTTGGCGATATTGTTCGTTTTCATCTGGTCCACCGGCTTCATCGTGGGCAAGGCGATTGTTCCGTACGCCGATCCCACCCTGTTCCTGCTGGTGCGCACCCTGATGGCCGCCGCCATGTTCACGGCTATCGCGCTTTACGTAAAGGTGCCCTGGCCGGCCTGGCGCCAGGTGCCCAAGCACCTGCTGGCGGGTGTCCTGTTGCAGGGCCTGTATCTGTCGGGCACCTATTGGGCCATCGCGGGGGGGCTGCCGCCCGCCATCATGGCGCTCATCGGTTCCTTGCAGCCGCTGATGACCGCCTTTTTCGCGATACCCATCCTCAAGGAGGTCCCGACCCGTAAAATCTGGCTGGGCCTGGTGCTGGGCTTGCTGGGGGTCTTCATGGTGATAGAGCCCAGCCTGGCGCAGGGCGGCCACGATGGCTTTTCCATGGGCGTGCTCTTGATCGCGCTGCTGGCCGTGCTGTCCATCACCTTTGGCACCATTTTGCAGAAGACGTCGATCGCCGGCGTGGATATCCGCGTGTCCGCCGCCCTGCAGAATATCGGCACGGTATTCTTCACCGGTCTTTTTGTCTGGATACTGGGGGAGGACCGCTGGATCTGGTCCGGCGAATTATGGGCGTCGCTGATCTGGGCGGCGTTCGTGCTGTCGGGCGTCGGTACGCTGCTGCTGGTCTGGATAGTGCGGCGCGGCCAGGCGGCCACGGCGTCGTCGCTCATGTTCCTGGCCCCGCCCCTGGCGGCGATAGAGGCCTACTTCCTGTTCGGCGACCGTCTCGGCCCCATTCAGCTGCTGGGCTTTATCATAGCGGTGGCGGGCGTGCTGGTCTGCAACTGGCGCCGCTAGCGCGCCGCCGGCGCGCGGAAATTCAATAGAAACGGCGGCCCCGGAAGGAGCCGCCATAGCCAGGAAGGGGAATATTCATGCGGGGATACGCATTGTTGATGGCGGCGGCGCTATGGTGGCCGCTGGCGGCCGGCGCGCAGGGTTATATCAGCCGCCTGCTGCATCATCCGGTGCCGGGCGGGGTGGCGGTCGTCGCCCTGGGGCAGGGCGCGCAGGCGCCGCGCGCCTTCCTCCAGGAAAACCGGGTCATGGTGCTGCGCGACAGCGATCAACAATGGATAGCCGTCGTGGGAATAGACCTGAAAACACCCCAGGGCCAGCAGGTGTTGAGGGTGGAGGATGCGCGGGGCTCGCGGCAAGCCGGCTTTCTCGTGGGCCGCAAGGACTACAAGGCCCAGCATATCAAGCTCAAGAACAAGAGCCAGGTGAACCCCGACCCCGAGCAAGTCCGCCGCTACGAACGCGAATACAAGGAGCAGATCGCCGCCTATGGCCGCTTTCGCGAAGATGCGCCGAGCAATGTATCGCTGGACAGGCCTGTGGACGGGCGCTTGTCCAGCCCTTTCGGGCTGCGGCGCTTCTTCAACGGCGAAGAGCGCAATCCGCATTCCGGCCTCGATTTCGCGGTGCCGCAGGGTACGCCGGTGAAGGCGCCCGCCGATGGCGTGGTCACCATCGTCGCCGACTATTTCTTCAACGGCAAGACGGTCTTCATTGATCATGGTCAGGGTTTCATCACCATGTACTGCCATTTATCGGCGTTCGAGGTGAAAATGGGCGACCAGGTCAAGCGCGGCCAGGTCATCGCCAGGGTAGGGGCGACGGGGCGCGCCACCGGCCCCCATCTGCACTGGAATATAAGCCTCAACAATGCCCGCGTCGATCCCGCCATCTTCATCAATGCCTTTGCGCCCTGACGCGCCATGACGCCGGCTTTTTTCCGCGGATTGCGCGACAGCCTGGCCATCGCCGTCGGCTATGTGCCGGTGGCGGTGTCGTTTGGCCTGGCGGCCGTATACGCCGACATATCCCCGTGGATGGCGGTGCTGGTGTCCGTGCTGGTCTATGCGGGCGCCAGCCAGTTCATCCTGATCAGCCTGGTGGCCAGCGGCGGCGCGGCGTTCAGCGTGGTCGGCATTGTCCTGCTGATGAACCTGAGGCATTTGTTCTATGGCCCCGCCTTGCTTGCCAAGCTGGACCAAGGCCAGCGGCGCCGTCCCATGTTCCTGCTGGCCGCCGGCCTGACCGATGAAGTCTTTGCCACGTCCATCAGCAAGCTGGGCCGGCAGCCGGCCCACGAGCGCGAATCCTGGTATGTCGGGCTGCAGCTGGGCGCCTATCTCGCCTGGGTGGGCGGCACGGCCGCGGGCGCTTTCTTCGGCCACGACTGGCTGCGTGATTCGCCCTTGCTGTCGCAGACGCTGGGTTTCGTGCTGCCGGCGCTATTCTTTGCGCTGCTGCTGGAAATCAGGCGCATCGTGGCCTTCTATGTATTGGCAGGGGCTGCCGCGGCCACCTTGCTCGGCCTGTTTGTCCTGCCCGTCTACGGCGCCATCGTGGCCGGGATGCTGGCCGGCGCCCTGCTGGGCGCGCTGCGCGCCCGGGCATGACATCATGGAGCTGCAAATGACCGATGCTTCCTTGTTGTGGGTGATCGCGCTGAGCGGCGCGGGCACCTTCCTGATCCGCCTGCTGCCCATGCTCAGTCAGAAAAAGGGGCTTGAAAGCGTCTGGAGCCGCGGCGGCCTGCGCAATGCCCTGGACGCCGTGGGGCCGTCGGCGATCGTGGCTTTGCTGGCGGCGTCTTTCTGGGGCATGATAGACCGCCATCCCACGGCGCAGAATGCCCTGCCCATCGTGCTGGGCTTGCTGGGCGTGATGCTGGGCAAGCGCCTGCTGGGCAGCATCGCCTGGGCGACCCTGAGCGGCGTGCTGGCCTATGGCCTGGCCTTGTGGGCGCTGTCCGTCTGAACCGGCTCAGCCCTTGAGGCGCACGATCTTCTGCACCTGCGGCACATGGCGTATGGCGCGTATCACCTGGGCCAGGTGCTTGCGGCTGTCGACCTGCACGGTCAAGTGCAGCAGGCCGGTCGAGGCGGCGTCGTCCTGCATGGTCAGATGCATGATGTTCGAGTCGGCTTCGGTTATCTCGGCGGCCAGCCGGCCCAGGACGCCGCGCTCGTTGATGACCGTGACGTCGAGCCGGGTCGACAAATGCCTTGCGGTGTTGGTGTCCCACAATACCGGGATCCAGCGTTCGGGTTCGCGCGCCCGCTGGCGCTGGGCGACTGCGCATTCTTCCATGTGCACCACCAGCCCATGCCCGAGGCGGATTCCGCCGATGATGGCGTCGCCCGGCAGCGGGCCGCAGCAGGGCGCCAGCTGGACGGCCTGGCCTTCGTTGCCATGGATCAGGATGGGCGCGCTGTTGGCGGAGGCCAGATCGTCAAAGGCCGCCGCCGTGGTCGCCAGAATGGCGTTTTCGGGCGCGAAGCGGCGCGCCACCACGGCGGCCAGCCGCTTGCCCAGGCCGATGTCGGCCAGGATCTCTTCGCGCGAAGACGCGCCTGAGCTTTTGGCCAGCTTTTCCCAATCGGGGTCGTCGTCGGCCGGATGCGGCAAATGCAACTGGTCGAAAGCCTGATTCAGCAGGCGCTGGCCAAACGCCACCGACTCTTCCAGCTTGACGGTGCGCAGGTAATGGCGGATTTCCGAGCGGGCCCGGCCCGTGCGCACATAGTTGAGCCATTGCGCGCTCGGCCGCGATGCCGGCGAGGTAATGATTTCCACGGCGTCGCCGCTTTTGAGCTCGGTGCGCAAGGGCGCGAATTCGCCGTTGATCTTGGAGGCGACGGCCTGGTTGCCGATATCGGTATGTATGGTATAGGCGAAGTCCACCGGCGTCGCGCCGCGCGGCAGGGAGAGGATCTTGCCTTGCGGCGTGAACACATACACCGCGTCGGGGAAAAGATCCACTTTCACGTGCTCGAGGAATTCCCCCGAATCGCCGGTCTGGCTCTGGATGTCCAGCAGCGACTGCAGCCACTGGTGGGTGCGCTTTTGCAGGTCATTGAGGGTGACATTGTCTTCTTTGTAGAGCCAATGCGACGCCACCCCTTCTTCGGCCACATGGTCCATGTCGCGCGTGCGGAACTGGAACTCCACCGGGGTGCCGTAGGGGCCCACCAGCGTGGTGTGCAGCGACTGGTAGCCGTTGAGCTTGGGGATGGCGATGTAGTCTTTGAACTTGCCCGGAACCGGACGGTACAACTGGTGCAGTGTCCCCAGCGCCAGATAGCATTCGGGCAGGGTATGGACAATGACCCGGAATCCGTAGATATCCAGCACTTCGGAAAACGACTTTTTCTGTTCGGTCATTTTCGCGTAGATGCTGTAGAGGGACTTTTCCCGGCCGCTGACTTCGGCTTCGATGCCGGCCGCCGGCAAGGCGACCCGCACCGCGTCGGAGATCTTGCCCAGCACTTCGCGACGATTGCCGCGGGCGGCCATCATGGCCTTGTACAGGACCTGATAGCGGTTCGGGTGTATGGCCTGGAAACAAAGGTCCTGAAGCTCGCGGAACAGCGCGTTCAGGCCCAGGCGGTGCGCGATGGGGGTGTAGATGTCCAGCGTTTCGCGCGCGATGCGGCGGCGCTTTTCCGGGCTGACCGCGCCCAGCGTGCGCATGTTGTGCAGGCGGTCGGCCAGCTTGATCAGAATGACGCGCACGTCGCGCGCCATGGCCAGCAGCATCTTGCGGAAGCTTTCGGCCTGCTGTTCGGCCTTGGTGGCGAACTCCAGCCGGTCGAGCTTGGACAGGCCGTCGACGATTTCCGAGACGTCCGCGCCGAATTTCTCGGCCAGTTCCTGCTTGGTCACGCCCTGGTCTTCGATCACGTCGTGCAGCAGGGCGGCCATCAGCGAATCGGCGTCGAGCTTCCACCCGGCGCAGATTTCGGTTACGGCGATGGGATGGGAAATATAAGGTTCGCCGCTGGCCCGGAACTGGCCCAGATGAGCCTGGTCGGAAAACCGATAGGCCTCTTTGACGCGTTCGACGTCCTTGGGGCTGAGGTAGTGGCTGATGACCTTGGTCAGCGGCGCCAGCGAGGCTATGGTGTTGGGCGGGCTGTCAGTGCTGGCGAGCAGCGTGGTTTTTTGCGGCTTGCCCCGGCGCAGGCGGGAGCCCTTCTTGAGGACGGCCAAGAGCCCGGAGGAAGCACCACGAAGACTGGTAAACGCCATGAGCCTCGCCCTGCGGGATCAGGTGGGGACTTTGCGCAGCATTTCCACGCCGGTCACACCGGCAGCGATTTCGCGTAAAGCCGTCACAGTGGGTTTATCTTTGCTGTCAAGACGGGGCTCGTGGCCTTGCGCCAGTTCGCGCGCGCGGTAAGTGGCGGCCAAGGTCAGGTTAAAGCGATTGGGGATTTTGTCCAGACAGTCTTCAACAGTAATACGGGCCATGGTTAACCTATAAGCAAGGGGGTTGGGGGAGTCAGGCCAGCGTTTTGCTGATGCCTAGTTGCGAAAAGAGTTCGGCATTGCGGGCGGCCTGGGTGCCATAGCGCAGGCGGGTCGCTGCAACAATTTGCCCCAGTTGTAGCAATGCAGTGCTAAATTCTTGATTAATAATAACATATTGGCACTCTGATACATGCGACATCTCACTGCCGGCGGCCAGCAGCCGGCGCGAAATCACATGCGGCGCGTCCTGGCCGCGGTTGGTCAGGCGCGATTCCAGCGCTTCGATGGACGGCGGCAGTATGAAGATGCCTATTGCTTGCGGATAGTGCTCGCGCACCTGGCGCGCGCCTTGCCAGTCGATTTCGAGCAGCACGTCCTTGCCCTGGTCGAGCGCGGCATCGATCCGGTCGCGCGGCGTGCCGTAGAAATTCCCATGGACTTCCGCCCATTCCAGCAGGGCGTTGCCATCGCGCAGGGCCAGGAATTCGTCGGCGCTGACAAAGCGGTAGTGTTTGTCGGCTTGCTCGCCCGGCCGCGGCGCGCGGGTGGTGCAGGAGATGGACAGGACCAGGCTGGGGTCCTGGTCCAGCAACGCGTTGACCAGGCTGGATTTGCCGGCTCCGCTGGGCGCGACCACCATGAATATATTGCCGGAGTAGGACGACATGATAATTAATCAGTAACAATTGGAACAGGCAAGGATAGCAAATCCGCCGGCGGTTTTTCGATGCCGGCGCTCTTATGCGGTATTTTTTTACAAAGTAAGAGGGACCGGCGCCGGGGACGCCGCAGCGCCGCGCGCCCTAATTCAATGGTTCGGGCGCGGCTAGTCCGAGTTCTTCCAGGGCGTCGAGGTAGGCCTGCTGGTTCACGCACAGGAATACCGCCGCGTCGCCCGGGTTCATGTTGAAAGTGATGTCCTGGATCTGTCCGCGCGCCTCGTCGGCCTGGTGAATGGCGGCCACGTGGACATCGCCGTCGCGCTCGAACTGGTCGCGCGGAACGAAGTCGGCGACCCGGTTGATGTCGGGTTCGCTCAGGACGACATAGGCGCGGAATTGCAGGTCTTCGACAGTGACGTCCAGTACGAGACCGTGCTCCAGTGTTTCAACGACGTGGCTAAGGGCATTCATGGGCGGGGTGTGGCAGCTTGGCTGACTTGTACGAAAAAGTGGTGATGTTGGCCGGGGGCAGATTGGCCCAGACGACTTTGGAATTGGTCTGGTGGGCCTGTACGTAGCTGCGCCATTTCGGCAAGCGCAGATTGTACGTGAATTGAATGGCCACGCCGCCGTCGTGCAACAGCGTTTGCCATTGCCGCAAGATGGCTTGCGTTATGGGCTCGGGCAGCGAACACAGGGGCAGGCTGGAGACGATGGCCCGGATTTTGATGTTGCGGGGAATCAGGTCGCCGAGGTCCGCCGCATTGCCATGGATGATATCGACCTGCGGGAAGCGCTGGCGCAGCCGCTGGACGAAGGGGCTGGAAAATTCGATGACTTTGAGCCGTTCCGGGGCCACGCCGTGGTCGAGCAGGGCGCGGGTTATCACGCCCGTGCCGCCGCCCAGCTCGATGATCAGCCCATCGCTGGATTCGGGAAGCTGCCGCGCCATCTGCCGCGCCAGATAGCGCGAACTGGGGCATATGGCGCCGATGGCGCCTGGCCGGTTGTATAGCTCTTGAAGAAATATGCCGGGGGCAATGTTTTTAAAGTACTCTGAAACGCGCTGGGCGCCGCCCAACTTTAAAACTCGAAGCATCATAGAACCTGTCATATCCAAGTTGGGCTACGTTAACAGCTGATGGAACGAACACGATGTCGAAATGTTAATAGCGATACCTTGCTGAAACAGCAGTATATGTGCTGCGGCGACGGCATGGCGAATATCTTGGCCGGGCGTGATAAAGCGCAAATCAGGCAAGCGCGGCGGCAAAATCAAGCGTGGCGATCACCGGGACATGATCGGACGGCTGCTCATTGGCGCGCGGCGCCTTGTCGATGACGCAGGCCGTGCAATAGGGCTGCAGTGCCTGCGACAGCAATACATGGTCGATACGCAGGCCGGCATTGCGGCGAAAGGCGTAACGGCGGTAGTCCCACCAGGTAAAGGATTTTTCCTCTTGTTCGAACTGGCGGAACGCGTCGCTCAGGCCCAGCTCCAGCAGGGACCCGAAGGCCTCCCGCTCGGGCTCGGAGACCAGGACGTCGCCTATCCACTTCAAGGGGTCGTGGACATCCTCGTCCTTGGGAGCCACATTGTAGTCGCCCAGGATGGCCAGGCGAGGGTAGCGCTGCAGCTCGTCGCGCAGCCATGAGCGCAGCGCTTTGAACCACTCGAGCTTGTATTCGTATTTGTCGCTGCCTATGGATTGGCCGTTGGGGCAATAGGCGCTGATCACGCGGATGTCGCCCATGGGGCTGTCCAGGGTAGTGGCAATGATGCGCTGCTGGTGGTCGTCGTATGCGGGCAGATTGCGCTGCACATCGGTGCCCGCGCCGCGGGTAATGACGGCCACGCCGTTATAGGTCTTCTGGCCGGCCCAGTTGGCCTGGTAGCCGATCTCGGTGAAAGCCTCCAGCGGAAACTTTTCGTCGGGCAGCTTGAGTTCCTGCAGGCACAGCGCGTCGACCGGATTGGCGGCCAGCCAGTCCAGCACCTGCGGCAGGCGTACTTTCAGGGAGTTGATGTTCCAGGTGGCTAATTTCATTTTCAATCTATCATGTTGTTATTCAAAATACTCATCCTAATATGCCTATGCTTGCATGCAAACGTGAGCTAGAACGAAACGGCATAGCTGATACAGTCATTGACCTATCGCGGTATTAGCCGCAGAGCGGAATAATAGGCCTCCCCGACAATAATACATGGAGGCAGTATGTTTTCCCTTTGCAAAACTACGCATATACTTTTTAGCTCCGCCGTCAGCGTCACAATGTTATTCTGCGCTCCGGCGCAGGCTGCCAGCGAGTGGCCCAGCAAACCGATCACTATCGTGGTGTCTTATCCTCCGGGCGGCGGCGCCGACCTGATGGCGCGCCTGGTGGCCCAGAAAATGTCGGCGCAGTTGAAGCAGAGCGTCATCGTCGAAAACAAGCCCGGGGCTAGCGCGCAAATCGGTGCGAGCTACGTCGCCAATAGCGCTCCTGACGGCTACACGCTGCTCGTCGATGCGGCATCGTTCTCTATCAACCCGAACCTGTACCCGAAGCTGCCCTACGATGGGATAAAGGCCTTCGTGCCGGTTGGCGTGCTGGCTCGTTTCCCATCCGTAATCGTTGTCACGCCCAGTTTCTCGGCCCAGTCGCTTGCTGACCTGATCGGCCTTGCCAAAGCCGAGCCTGGCGGCGTGTTTTATGCATCCGCCGGCAATGGCTCGGCGCAAAATCTGGGTACGGTGCTTTTCATGGAAAAGGCCGGGATCAAGCTCGAGCAAATTCCCTATAAAGGCGGCGGTCCGGCTATGACGGACGTCATGGGCGGTCAGGTTCCGATGTATTTTGCCAACGTCGCATCGTCCATCGCCCATATCAAGGCAGGCAAACTGCGCGCCCTGGCGGTGACCGGTTCAACCAGGGCTGAGGCCTTGCCGGACGTGCCGACGCTCAAGGAAGCTGGCGTTGTCGACGCCGAGTCATACGAATGGAATGGAATGTTCGCGCCCAAAGGCACGCCGCCCGAAATCGTTGACAAGCTTGCACTCGCACTGGAGCAGGCTCTCGATTCTCCCTCTGTGTCCGACAGAATCAAGGAGTTGGGCGGCCAGCGTTTGCCTGGAGGGCGCGAGGCGGCGGTCAAGTTCGTGCAGGAACAGTCGGACCGGGCTGGCGAAATCATTCGCCACAACAACATCAAGGTCGACTGAACCGACAGGCCGGCCAATCGACCAAACAGCAGGGAGAATCACATTGATTACCGTGGATAGCCATGCGCATATTTTCGAGCGCAATTTGCCCATTGTCCATAGCCCGCGCTACCTGCCCGGCCACGATGCCACGCTGGAGGAGTATCTGGGCTACTTGGATGCGAACGGAATTAGTCACGGCGTGCTGGTCCAGCCCAGTTTCCTGGGCTCCGACAACAGCTACCTGTTGGCCGCCCTTGGGCGCAAGCCGCAGCGGCTTCGTGGTGTCGCCGTCGTCGATCCCGAAGTGTCAGAAGACGAACTGTCGCGCATGGCGGACTCTGGCGTCGTCGGCATACGCCTCAATCTGATCGGCCAGCCACTGCCCGACATGCGCGCCGACCCATGGCCGCGGCTGCTCAGGATGCTGACCGCCTTGAATTTTCACGTGGAGATTCATCGCCAGGCTGGCGATCTGGCGCAACTGCTCGATCCCTTGCTATCGGCATCCGGGGTCAATGTCGTTGTCGATCATTTCGGCCGGCCTGATCCCGCGCTCGGCGTGGACGACCCGGGATTCCGCTATCTATTGTCCTGTGCGGCGTCGCGCCGCGTCTGGGTGAAGGTGGCGGCCTCCTATCGCAATGGTCCCGATGGCCGGGGCGCGGCCATCGCGCTGGCGGCGATGCCTTTGTTGCGCAAGACCTTCGGGCTGGAGCGGCTAGTGTGGGGCAGCGACTGGCCGCACAGCCAATTCGAGGCGACCGAAAGCATACAAGCCGCAAAAGCGCGCCTGGAAGAATGGTTGCCGTCGTCCGCCGATCAGGCGATCGTGCTGGGCGAAACGCCCGTGCATCTGTTTCATTTTGCGTGACGATGATGCAGAAAGGGGAGATGCGAATGACGCATTCGGACCTGGCCTGAATATCCATACCATACATACCATAGTAATTTCGATAACGGACTGTAACCATGACGATCCAACATAAAGCCTTGATCCCCGCCACCTTGATTCCTGGAGACGGCATCGGCCCGGAAGTCGTGAATGCAGCGGTAGCCGTACTCGACGCATTGAAGGCGCCTTTCGAATGGGACATGCAGCTTGCCGGCGTCGCCGGTCTGCAAGCCAAGGGCGATCCGTTGCCCGAAGATCTGCTGGCCAGCATACGACGCACGGGCCTGGCGCTAAAGGGGCCGTTGACGACGCCTATCGGTGGCGGCTTTCGATCGGCGAATGTCAGGCTGCGTGAAGCATTCAGCCTGTACGCCAATGTGCGCCCCGCTCGTACCATCGTTCCGGGACGCTATGAAAACATAGACATTGTTCTTATCCGTGAAAATCTCGAGGGTTTCTATGTTGCGCATGAACACTATCTGCCGATAGGCGATGACCCGCGCGCTGTCGCAATCTCGGCGGGCGCAAATACGCGTGAAGGCAGCCGCCGCATCGCCCGCTATGCGTTCGAATACGCCCTCAAGCACAATCGCAAGAAAATCACTGTCGTCCACAAGGCGAACGTCCTGAAGATATTGACCGGTTTGTTCCTCGAAGAAGCGCGCAACGTTGCCCGCGAATACGAGGGGCGGGTCCAACTGGACGACCGCATCGTCGATGCGTGCGCCATGCAACTGGTCTTGAACCCCTGGCAGTTTGACATGCTGCTATGCACCAACCTCTTCGGCGATATTCTGTCCGATGAAATAGCCGGATTGGTCGGCGGGCTGGGCTTGGCTCCGGGTGCGAATATAGGCAAGGATGTCGCGATCTTCGAGGCCGTGCATGGATCGGCGCCGGACATCGCGGGACGCGGCATTGCCAATCCGTTGTCTTTGCTGCTGGCTTCCGGCCTGATGCTCGACCATGTGGGCGAGCCTGAAATGGGCGATCGCCTGCGCAAAGCCATACATTTGACGCTGAACGAGGACAATATCAAGACGCCCGATTTGGGCGGCAAGGCGTCGACACGCGATCTTACCCAGGCGCTCATTCAACGGCTTGCCTGATTTTCCAACTCAGGCGATATGATCGCTCTCGCGTATCGGGACGATGTCTAGAAGGCCATGTCGCGCGCACTGGTCCGGTCTATCCCCTCCGGACTGTGGGCTTTGAATCAAAAGATGGGAAAGAAATTGATATACTGGCCGCGATGTGGAGCCCAATACGATGCCGCTCGACCTTTTCCATTCTTGCATGCCTTCGTGCAGCATCCGCCGGTATAGCGGCGAATACATCAGTCACGCCCATGACCATGCGCAGCTGATGTTTGCGCTGCGCGGCCGGATGGAGCTGGAAGTCGGCGGGCGCAGCGCTTTTGCCGACAGTTCCTGCGGCATGATCATTCCGGCTGGCGTGGCCCATGGCTATATGGCGCCGCGCGACGTGCGCATGCTGGTGATCGATGCGCCGGCGCAGGCCGGCATCGACCGCGTGCGACGGTTCGCGGTCACGGCGGCGTGCCGGCGCGGCGCGGCGGGGCCGGACGTCTTCGCCCAGCTGGCCCTGATCCTCGATGCGCCGGGCATTGCCGCGCGCCGCGGCATAGACCTGGAGCGCCTCGACGCGGCGCTGGACCATGCCCTGCATGAACCGTGGACCACGGCGCGCATGGCCGCGCTGTTTTTCCTGAGTCCGCAGCGGTTTCATGCCCGGCTGCTCGAGCTGACCGGCCTGGCGCCGCAGGCCTACCTGCGGGCGCGCCGGCTCGATGCGGCCGGACGCCTGTTGCGCGGCGGCGTTTTGCTCGAGGCCAGCGCCTTGCGGGTGGGCTACCGTTCGGCGAGCGCGCTGGGCCACGCGCTGCGGCGCGATCGCCAATGGGGCGCCCGGCAATTGCGCAAGCGCTGAACCGCAAGACGAGAGTCTCTCGACATTTGGCCGCGCCCGCATGCCCTAGCATGCGCACATGAACATGAAGAATTCCTCGATGACAGGGGCCTGCATGGCGCTGGGCGCGGCCGTGCTGTGGGGCACCACGGGAACGGCGCAGAGTTTCGCGCCGCCGCAGACTTCGCCCTATTGGATAGGCGCGCTGCGCTTGGCCATCGCCTGCCTGTTCTTTGGCGCGTATGCCGCCCGGGGCTGGCGCGGCGGCGGGGCTCGGGTGGCGGCGGGCGGCCGCCGGATGGCGGGCGGGATCCTGCTTGCGGGTTTATGCATGGCCGCGTACAACCTGACATTCTTCGCCGGCGTCAAGGCCACCGGGGTCGCGGTCGGCACGGCGCTGGCCATAGGCAGCGGCCCGGTCTGGGCCGGGGTGCTGCAATTTGCGCTGACCGGGCGGGCGCCGCAAGGAGTCTGGTGGCTGGGAACGGCGCTCGCCGTCGCCGGCGCGGGCCTGATGGTGGCCGTCGCCGGCGGCGGCCTGCGCCTCGATGCAGGAGGCATCACACTATGCTTGCTGGCGGGTCTGGCGTATGCCGGCTATACGCTGATCAGCCAGCGCCTGGTGCGCCGGGCGCCGCCAGCCATCGTGACGCTATGGGTTTTCGGCGTGGCCGCCGCCATTTCCGCCCCGGCGGCATTCATCGTGGCCGGCCCCTTTTCCTCGACCGCGGCGGGCTGGACCGTGGTGACCTATCTGGGGGTGGTGTCGACAGGGGTCGCTTTTCTTCTGTTCAGCCATGCATTGCAGTATATTTCGGGGCCTTCGGGAGTGACGCTGGCGCTGGCCGAGCCGGTCACGGCCTTTGCCCTGGCGGTTTTCGTCGTGGGGGAGCGCCCGCCAGCCACCGCCTTCGCGGGCCTGGGAATGGTGCTGGCGGGGCTTGCCGCGGTGGTATGGACAGAGGCGCGCGGCCGCCGCGGCGGCAAAGCCGCCTGACTTTTTGGCGATATCCTGCCTATTTCGCATGCCCCATCAGGGAATTGACCAAGTGGTGCCAATGGCGCCGCTTGGGCTTCTTGCCGGGTACCGTGTAGACGGATCGGCTCACTGGCAGGTGCATGCGGGCCTGGGCCGACGCCGCGCCCCGATGCGTCCGGGCCGGAGCGGCGTCGTCCGCGGCGGGCGCGGTTTCGTGATATTGCGGGTTCCGGCTGGCGTCGGCCGCGCCGCCGGGGGCATCGTCCGGTTCGTAGGCGCTGGGCGAACAGAGCGTCAGTGCGCTGAAGACGACGACGACCCAGAAGATGAGGGCCAGCGTCACGGCGATCAGCCCATCGAAGCTGGCGTAGCCGGTGGCCGGCGTAGCCTGGATATGGAGCGCGGTGGAAAGGTAAGGAATATGGCCCAGGCCTTCGACCATCAGGTTGCCAGGCAGGCGGTATACGAGCTTGACCGCTTCCCAGAGTTCCCAGAGGCTGTAGCGGCCGTCGCCGTTGAGGTCGACGACGAGATGCAAGGACTGGATGTTCATGGCGGCTCCTTTTGTCAAGCTGGGCCAGCCATTGCGGCCAGTGGTCCAGCCTTGAATCCGGCGGCGCGGCAACCTAGCCCGTCACCAACACATGATGTTTGGTAACACTATAGACCCTGGCATGGCGTAATTCAAGAGCCGTCTTCCCCGGGGCCGTGGCGCGGCGCGCAAGGCCCCGGCGCGCCGCGCAGGACCGGGCCGGCGGACGCTACGCCTGGCGCCTGTCTTCGCCGTTGCCGGAATAATGCTGGCGCTTGTCTTCGTACATCGCCATGTCGGCCTCGCGCAGGGCGTCGGGCAGGCGATGGCTTTCCCGGCAAGTCGCGATACCCATGGACAGGCTGAGCGCCGGGCCCGTATAGAACTGGTTGTTGAGTTCCACCAACTGGCGGATGCTGTTGAGTATGCCATTGCCTTCCTGCTCCTCGATGCCGGGCAGCAGGACCATGAATTCATCACCGCCTATGCGGGCGGCCTGGGATGATTTTTCTATGGCCTTGCTCAGAACCTCCCCGGTGCGCCGCAGCAGCGCGTCGCCAACGGAGTGGCCGAGGTTGTCGTTGGTGTCTTTCAAGCCGTTCAGGTCTATGGCGATCACGGTGATGGGCAGCGGCCCCTTCCTGGACAAACGCTTGACCTCCTCGACATAGAAAGTGCGGTTTTTCAGCGTGGTCAGGACGTCGTGCGTGCCGAGATATTCCAGATAGGCCTCGGCCTTCTTGCGCGCGGTGATGTCGGTGAGGGCCAGCAGCACCAGGTCCCAGTTCTCTTCGTGGCCGCAGAATACCGAGAGCTGCAGGTGGATATGCAGTTTGCTGCCATCGAGCGCGTAATTGATCACTTCGCGCTGCTGGAACAGGCGACCTTCCCAGAGATCCAGCAGTTGCTCGCGGAAACTGGTCCGCATTTCGTCGCGGAACACTTCGGGCAGGCGTCCCAGCAGGCTGGCCTTGTCCGGCGCCTTGAACATGTCCAGCGTATAGCTGTTGACGTCGAACACCTGGATTTCGCTCATGCAGCGCTCGACGAAATCAGGATGGACGTCGGTGAAGGTGCGGAAATCCGTGATTCCCTGCCGGCGCACGTCGTCAAGCAGCGTCTTGATGCTGCGGAAATCCTCGACCCAAAGGGAAACCGGCGCATGCTCGAACACGCCGCGCGCGTATTGCTCGCTGGCGGCCGCCCGGCGACGGGCGTCTTCCAGCTCGGTGATGTCGTCCACCGCGACCAGCACCCGGTCCCAGCTGGTTTCACGATCCTGCAGGATCACGCCTTTGAGCAGGATATCGAGGCGGCGGCCGTCCAGGGCATAGTTCACGCTCTTGCTCTGGAAGGCGCCCTGTCCGGTCCAGAGCTGCTCCAGCTCGTCCAGGTAGGCCTCGAACATGTCGTCGCGCAGCACTTCGTCCAGCCGTCCCGCGAGTTCGCCGAACGAGTCCGCGGCATAGAGCGCCAAGGTATGCTGATTGACGCGCAGCACCCGGATGCTGGCGGAGCAGGCGGCGGCCCGGCGCGGGTCCTCCAGCAGGAAGCCGCGCAAATCGGCCACGCCGTCCCCGCGCCAGGCGTCGAAGAGCCGGCGCAGTCCGCTATAGTCCTCCAGCCACAAGGAGCAGGGCATGAGATCGAAAAAGTCAGGCACCTCTATGGCCGTGTTGAGGGAGGGTGTTCCGGGGCTGATGCCTGCTTGCATGGGGTCGCGTTTATGGTGATGGATGGGCTCAAGAGCGGGATTTTTGGCGCTGAAAGCCTGCTGATATTACGTTAGGAGGCGCGTTCGTGCAAAAAAATGCATATTTTTGTCCGCCGCGGCTCGCCCGCATGCGCCTGCGCATGATCTAAGTCTTTGAGCTGATTGGCTTTATTTGCCATAATGGAGTACCCTTATAGAGTACAGGGGCGCGGGGTGCGCCCCTTGTAATGCACTAGGAGAGCTAAGCATGTCACCAAAACCGACCCAAAAAAAGCAGCCTTTTGTCATTGAGCCTCTGAATTGGGTAGCTCCGGAGGTCGACCGCGACGAACCGGTAAAACGCACAGAGGACGCCAAACCGCCCGTAGCTGCGAAAGACTCCCGCAGCTGAGCCGCGGGCGGTACCCGAATGGATAGCGGCAGGGGCGACTCCCTGCCGTTTTTTTCGTCCATCGTTTTTGGCCGATGATGATAGCGCGTTATTATCCGGTATCGAGCCATCCGCTATTGCCATCAAATCAGGAGACCCATTATGGAAGACGTTGTTGTTGTCGGAGCATGCCGCACTGCCATAGGCGACTTTGGCGGAGGCCTCAAAGACGTGCCTCCCTGCGATTTGGGCGCCACAGTCGTGCGCGCCGTGCTGGACCGCAGCAATGTTTCCGCCGCCGACGTCGGGCACGTCGTGTTCGGGCATGTGATCAATACCGAGCCGCGCGATATGTATTTGTCGCGCGTGGCGGCCATGAACGCCGGCATCGGCCAGGGCACGCCGGCGTTCAATGTGAACCGCCTCTGCGGCTCCGGCCTGCAAGCCATCATTTCCGCCGCGCAGGCGCTCAAGCTGGGCGATGCCGAGATCGCCATCGGCGCCGGCGCCGAAAGCATGAGCCGCGCGCCATACATCGTTCCTTCCCATCGCTGGGGCGCCCGCATGGGCGACAGCGCCATGCTGGACATGATGACGGGCGCCTTGTCCGATCCCTTCGACAAAATGCACATGGGCGTGACGGCCGAAAACGTGGCCCAGAAGTACGCGATTTCGCGCGCCGAGCAGGATGCCCTGGCGCTGACTTCGCATCAACGCGCCGAGGCGGCCATCGCCAATGGCCATTTCAAAGAACAGATCGTCCCGGTCGTGCAGAAGACCCGCAAGGGCGATGTGGTCTTCGATACCGACCAGCATGTGCGCATGGGCGCGACGGCCGAGAATTTTTCTTCCCTCAAGCCGGTTTTCGTCAAAGAAAACGGCACGGTCACGGCCGGCAACGCTTCCGGCCTGAACGACGGCGCCGGCGCCGTCCTGTTGATGACGGCGTCCGCCGCCAAGGCGCGCGGGCTCAAGCCCATGGCGCGGCTGGTTTCGTACGGCCACGCCGGCGTCGACCCCAAATACATGGGCATGGGGCCGGTGCCCGCCACCCGCATCGCCCTTGAAAAGGCCGGGCTGACCATAGGCCAGCTCGACGTGATCGAAGCCAACGAAGCCTTCGCGGCCCAGGCCTGCGCCGTGAGCAAAGAACTCGGACTGGATGGCAAGAAGGTCAATCCGAATGGCAGCGGCATAAGCCTGGGGCATCCCATAGGCGCCACCGGCGCGATCATCACCGTCAAGGCCCTGCATGAGCTGGAACGCATCCAGGGCCGCTATGCGCTGGTCACGATGTGCATAGGCGGCGGGCAGGGCATTGCCGCCATCTTCGAGCGTGTTTGAGGCCCAGCCCTGGGAAGCCGACGAGCCCACGCTATCCGAGCTCGGCGGCATCCGCTACCTGCATTTCGGCACCGAGTGGGTGCAGGGCGCCATGCGCGTGGGCAAGCCGGCGGAACTGGTGCTGGCCTATACGCAGCAAATGATGGCGTGGCTGCTGTTTCTCGAGCCGTCCAAAGACGATGCGGTGGGTATCCTGGGCCTGGGCGCGGGCTCCTTGCTGCGGTACACGCTCAAGCATACGCCGGCATCGGTCGAGACGACGGAATGGAATCCGCGGGTTACCGCCATGTGCCGGGCCTATTTCCGCCTGCCCGATACGCCGCGCTCGGTCATCGACCACTGCGATGCCGCCGTCTGGGTGGCCAAGCGCAGGAATATCGGCCGCTACATGGCATTGATGGTCGATCTGTACGATGCCGACGCGCAGGGCCCGGTGCGCGACACGCTGGAGTTCTACCAGGGATGCTATCGCGCCCTGGCCGATGTCGGCATCATGACGGTGAACCTGTTCGGCGACCACGCCAGCTTCCCGCCCAATCTGGACAATATCCGCAAGGCGTTCAAGGGCAGGGTGCTGGAATTGCCCGAGATCGACGCGGGCAACCGGGTGGTGCTGGCGTTCAAGGGGCCTGTGCTGGATGTCTCGACCCTGCAATTGCTCGACCGCGCCGACGCGGTCGAGGCGGCTTACGGGCTGCCCGCGCGCCGCTGGGCGAAAGCGTTGCTGGCGCGGCATGGCGCGACAATCCGCTCCTGAACGCGTTAGACTTATGCCTATCCGCGACACAAGGCAAAGGTAGTCGTTCATCATTCGTTAAGGAGCTTCCATGAAGTTTAGCAAGTCTGCCAAGTCCGCCCTGGGCGCCGTGGCGCTGGCCGGCGTGCTGGCGCAAGCCCCGGTTCTCGCCCAGTCTGTCGCGGTCACGTCGATTGTCGAGCATCCGGCGCTTGACGCCATCAAGGACGGGGTCAGGGAAGCGCTTGCCAAGGCGGGCTACACCGATGCCAAGGGGCTGAAGTGGCAATTCCAGACGGCGCAGGGCAATACGGCCATCGCGGCTCAAATCGCCCGCAAGTACGTGGGCGACCAGCCCGACGTCATCGTGGCCATCGCCACGCCCTCGGCGCAAGCCGTCGTGGCCGCCACCAAAACCATACCCGTGGTGTATTCCGCCGTGACGGACCCGGTCGCCGCCCAGCTGGTCAAGACCATGGACGCTTCGGGAACCAACGTCACCGGCGTATCCGACAGCCTGGCGCTCGAAAAACAGGTCCAGCTCATCAAGAAAGTGGTGCCCCAGGCCAAGCGCGTTGGGATGGTCTACAACCCCGGCGAGGCGAACTCGATGGTGGTGGTCAAGCAGATGCGCGAACTCCTGCCCAAGGCGGGCCTGTCCCTGGTCGAGGCGACCGCCGCGCGCACGGTGGATGTGGGCGCGGCCGCCCGCAGCCTGGTGGGCAAGGTGGATGTCATCTACACCAACACGGATAACAACGTCGTCTCCGCCTACGAGTCCCTGGTCAAGGTGGGCAACGACGCCAAGATCCCGCTCATCGCATCGGACACCGATAGCGTCAAGCGCGGCGCGATCGCGGCGCTGGGCGTGAACTATCACGACCTGGGCATACAGACCGGCAAGCTGGTCATCAAGATACTGAAAGGCCAGCCGGCCGGCACGCTGGCGTCCGAAACCAGCGACAAGCTCGAGCTCTACGTCAACCGCGCCGCGGCCAAGAAGCAGGGGGTGGAGCTGTCGGAGGCCTTCCTCAAGTCGGCCACCAAGGTTGTCGATTAAAATACCCGCGTCGATGAAACAGGTGGGTTGTCGCAAGCAACCCACCTGTTTCTTTTTGCTTACTTTGGCCGGGGCCGGTACACACCAACATGTCACTTTATTCTTTATGGGGCGCGCTCGAGATCGGGCTGATTTTCGGGCTGGTCGCGCTGGGCGTGCTGATTTCCTTCCGCATGCTGCGCTTTCCCGACCTGACGGTCGACGGCAGCTTTCCGCTGGGCGGCGCCGCCGCCGCCACGCTGATCAGCGCTGGCGTGGACCCCTTCAGCGCCACGCTGGCGGCGACCTGCGCGGGCGCCGTCGCGGGAATGCTCACCGGCTGGTTGAACGTCAAATTGAAGATCATGGATCTGCTGGCCAGCATTCTGATGATGATCGCCCTGTATTCGATCAACCTGCGCGTCATGGGCCGGCCCAATGTGCCGCTTATCTCGGAGCCCACCGTATTCACCCTATTGCAGCCCGACGGCGTCAGCGATTACATCGCGCGCCCCCTGATGCTGCTGGTGCTGCTCGTCGTGATCAAGTTCGCGCTGGACTGGTTTTTCTCGACCAAGACCGGGCTGGCGATGCGGGCGACGGGGTCCAACCCGCGCATGGCCCGCTCGCAGGGCGTGGCCACCGGCGCCATGCTGCTGGTCGGCATGGCGCTTTCCAATGCCTTGTGCGCCCTGGCGGGCGCGCTTTTCGCGCAATCGCAGGGCGGCGCCGACATCTCCATGGGCATAGGCACTATCGTCATCGGCCTGGCCGCGGTGATCGTGGGCGAAAGCATCATGCCGTCGCGCAAATTGTTCGTCGTGACGCTGGCCGTCATTGTGGGCGCGGTGCTTTACCGTTTCTTCATCGCCCTGGCCCTGAATGCCGATTTCATCGGCCTGCAGGCGCAGGACCTGAACCTCGTCACGGCGCTCCTGGTGACATTCGCGCTGGTGATTCCTTTGATCAAGCAAGGCCTGCGCGGCAAGAAAGGGGGCCGCTGAGATGCTGAGCGCCAAGAACCTGAGCATTACCTTCAATCCCGGCACCGCCATCGAAACCAGGGCATTGCGCGGATTGTCCCTGGAGATCCCCGCCGGCCAGTTCGTGACCGTGATCGGCTCCAACGGCGCGGGCAAGTCGACGCTGCTCAACGCCGTGTCGGGGGACCTGTCCGTCGATAGCGGCTCGATTGTCATCGACGGCCAGGATGTCACCGGCCAGCCGGTATGGACCCGCGCCCGCCAGGTGGCGCGCGTATTCCAGGACCCTATGGCGGGCACCTGCGAAGACCTCACGATCGAGGAGAACATGGCGCTGGCCTATAGCCGCGGGCAGCGGCGCGGGCTGTCCCTGGCGGTAAAAAGCCATATGCGCGGCGAATTCCGCGAGCGCCTCGCCACGCTGGGGCTGGGCCTGGAAAACCGCCTCGGCGACCGCATAGGCTTGCTGTCGGGCGGCCAGCGCCAGGCGGTCAGCCTGCTGATGGCGGCCTTGCAGCCCTCGCGCATCCTGTTGCTGGACGAGCATACAGCGGCCCTGGATCCCCGCACGGCCCAGTTCGTGCTGGAACTTACCACGCGCATCGTGGCCGAGAACAGGCTGACCACCATGATGGTCACCCACAGCATGCGCCAGGCACTGGACGTCGGCGAGCGCACCGTCATGCTGCATCAGGGCGATGTCGTGCTCGACGTGGCGGGTCCGCAGCGCCAGGGCCTGGATGTGCCCGACCTGCTGGTCATGTTCGAGCGCGTGCGGGGCGAGACCATTTCGGATGACGGACTGCTGCTGGGATAGCGCGGCACGCTAATTGCTGGCGGGTTGTATTCTGACTTCGTTGGCGCCCATGACTATAGCCAGTGCACCCGCAACACTAAAGATACTGACCGTAAATACGCACAAGGGATTTACGTTCTTCAATCGCCGCTTCATCCTGCATGAATTGCGCGATGCCATCCGGGCGACGCACGCCGATATTGTCTTTCTGCAGGAAGTGCTGGGGGCGCATGAAGTCCACGCCCTGCGCCTGGCGGGCTGGCCGTCCGTCAGCCAGTACGAATTCCTCGCCGATTCCATCTGGGACGACTTCGCCTACGGCCGCAATGCCGTCTATCCGCACGGGCATCACGGCAACGCCTTGCTGTCGAAATTTCCCATTACGCACTATGACAACCTCGACATATCGGTGGGCAAGCACGAGAAAAGAGGAATGCTGCATTGCGTCCTGCGGCCTCCCCATTCAGGGATGGACATACATGTGGTGTGCGTGCACCTGGGCCTGCATGAAAGGCACCGTTCGAGCCAGCTGGCTTTGCTTTGCGGCCTGCTCAAGGATGAAATTCCCCCGGAGGCGCCGCTGGTGGTCGCCGGCGACTTCAATGACTGGCGCCTGCGCGGCCAGAAGACGCTGATGCGCTCCAGCGGCCTGAAGGAAGTTTTCGCGGAGTGCCATGGCCAGGTTTCGCGGACATTTCCGGCCCGCTTCCCGCTATTGCGCCTGGACCGCATCTATGTGCGCAACATGGCGCACTTCCGGCCGGTCGCGCTGGCGTCCAGGCCCTGGATGCATTTGTCGGACCATGCGCCGCTCGCCGCGGAGGTCACACTATGACGGTCAAGTGGACATCGGGCAATGCGCTGGAATTGCTGGAGAACGGCGAAGCGTTTTTCCCCGCCGTTTTCGACGCGATACGCAAGGCCGAACGCAGCGTGCTGCTTGAGACTTTCATTATCTTCGAGGACAAGGTCGGCAATGAACTGCGGCAAGTGTTGCTGGAGGCCGCGAGGCGCGGGGTGCAGGTGGAAGTCACCGTGGACGGCTACGGTTCGGCCGACCTGACGCCGGAATTCGTCCAGGCCCTGACTTCGGCGGGCGCGGGCTTTCATGTCTTCGATCCCCGGCCCAAGCGCATGGGCATGCGCACCAATCTGTTCCGGCGCCTGCATCGCAAGATAGTGGTGGTCGATGGCGTGCTGGCTTTCGTGGGCGGCATCAATTTCAGCGCCGACCACTTGGCGGATTTCGGCCCGACGGCCAAGCAGGACTACGCCATTTCGATACGCGGCCCTTTGGTCGACGAGATAGGGCGTTTCGCGCTGGAGGCTCTGTCGCCCGTGCGGCCGCGGTTTTCATGGCGCGGGCTGATCAGGCGCCCGGCCAGGCACGCGCCGGCCGACGGCGACAGCGTCGCCGCGCTGGTGCTGCGCGACAACGATCATCACAAGAACGATATAGAGCAGCACTACCGCATAGGCATACGCGCCGCCAGGCAGGACATCACCATCGCCAATGCCTATTTCTTTCCCGGCTACCGCTTCCTGCGCGACCTGCGCAAGGCCGCCCAGCGAGGGGTGCGCGTACGGTTGATCCTGCAGGGCGAGCCCGACATGGCCATTGCCCGTTTCGTGGCGACCATGCTCTACGATTATCTGCTGTCGGCGGGAGTGCAGATCTATGAATACTGCGAACGGCCGCTGCACGGCAAAGTGGCGACCGTCGACGGCATATGGTCGACGGTGGGGTCCAGCAACCTGGACCCCTTGAGCCTGGCCCTGAACCTGGAGGCCAATGTCATGATCCGCGACAGGGCCTTCACCTCGCAGCTGCAGCAGCGGCTGGACGCGCTGGTCGAGGATCACTGCCAGCTGATGCAGCGCCTGACGCCGCCGCGCCGCAAGATCCAGCGGGTTTTCGTCGGCGTCTTCGTTTTCCATTTTCTGCGGCGCTTCCCCTCCTGGGCCGGATGGCTGCCGGCCCGCAAAGCGCAATTGACCTCGTTTCCCGCGGCGGGCGAACAGGCCAGCGAAGGCCATTCATGAGCGCCCCGCGGTGGCGCAGCGTTTTCGCCTGGATCAAGCGCCACTGGGGCGTGATCCGGAAAGTGCTGACGGGATGCTTTGTCGCGCTCATCCTGACGCTGCTGGGGATGGCGGTCGTCGAGATAGACTGGAGAGAAGTCCTGGCGGCCATCCACAAGCTGCCGGGCAGGGCTTTATGGCTGGCCGCGCTGATCACCGCGGCCAGCTATACCGTATACAGCAGCTTCGATCTGCTTGGCAAGTGGTACACGGAACATGGCCTGGCCTGGTGGCGGACCATGATGGTCGGCTTCATCAGCTATGCCTTCACCATGAGCATGGGCGCGCCGGTGGGCGGCCTGGGCCTGCGCCTGCGCCTGTATGCCAAGCAGGGCTTGCAGCAGGGAGTGATCATGCGCGTGATGGGGCTGAGCCTGACCACCAACTGGATGGGCTACACGCTGCTGGCGGGCGCCATATTCGCGGCGGGCATGGTCGAACTGCCGCCCGGCTGGAAGCTCGATAACGGGCCCTTGCGCCTGATCGGCGCCGCGATGGTGGCGGCCGGCTGCGCCTATCTGGGGCTCTGCGCGTTTTCGCGCACCCGTTCGTGGACCGTGCTGGGCCACGAAATAGAACTGCCGTCCATCGGCATGGCGGCATTGCAGATAAGCCTGGCCATCCTGAACTGGATGCTGATCGGCGCGGTGATTTATGTGTTGCTGCAGCAGCGCATCGCCTACCCGATGGTGCTGGGCGCGCTGCTGATCAGCGCGATCGCTGGCGCGCTGGCGCATATACCCGGGGGCATAGGCGTCATCGAGTCGGTATTCATCGCCTTGCTGGGCGCTTCCATGGGGCGGGCCGAGATCCTGGGCAGTCTGCTGGTCTATCGCGCCATCTACTATCTGGCGCCCCTGCTCCTGGCAGGCACATGGTATCTGGCCACGGAAGTGAAGATGCGCAAATTCGCCCGGCATGCAAATTGCTCGCCCAAGTAATCAGCGCGGCGCCGGCAGGCGCCGCCAGCAACAAGGGGAACCATTATGTCGCTCATCGTAGCAGCCCGCTTTGAAACCTTCGACGCCGCCGAGAAAGCCGCGGCGGCCCTGATGGATGCAGGCGTGACGCCCGACGCCCTGCATACTTTCTTCGTCAATCCGCCAGGCGCCCATGACCGTTACCCTCTGGGCGGCGATATGGCCGCCGATCCGGACTCCGAGGGCGCGCCCTATAGCGCGGTGGGAGGCGCCGCCGCCGTAGGCGTGGTGGGCGCCCTGGTGGGGGGCGTCATCGCCTTCACATTCGCCGATTCGGTCCTGCCGGTGGTGGGCGGCGCCGGGGTGGGGGCTTATATCGGTTCGCTGGCCGGAGCGATGTACTCGCTGGGCAAGGCGCGTCCGCGCCGCACCCATGAACAGGCCGCCCAGGCCAAGAGCCATGAAGGCCGGAAATCGGGCGTATTGCTGGCCGTCCATACCTCGCGCGAGCATGAAAAGCGCATGGCGGCCATATTGCGCAGCGCCGGGGGCGTCGAGGTGGAGCGCGCCGAGGGCCGCTGGACCAACGGGCACTGGGAGGATTTCGATCCCCTGGTGAGCCCGGAACTCGAAAAGAACTTCTAGCGCGGCCGCCCGGGCGGCGGCCGGCGGGCTTCAAGGCTGTCCGACCTTGATGTCGAAGTCGACCTTTTTCACACCGGGAACCTGGCGGGCCGCCTGCACGGCGTTGCGCGCGGCGAGGTTGCTGTCGGCCGTGCCGCGCAGCGTCACGACGGCCTCGTAAGTCGATACCTGGATATTGTTGGCGTGTATGCCCGGCACGCCCACGACCGCCGCCTCGACATTGGTGTTGATGGACGCATCGTCGTTATACTGCGCCGCGGCCCGCGGGGTGGGGTCGCCCGCGCAAGCGCTCAGCGCGACCGCCATTGCCATCAGGACGAAGGCGGTGGAAAATCTGCGATTGGTCATGGGAGCTCCTTCAAGTGAGTGGTTCGAAAGCCCTTGGGGCCGCGTTTGTTCAGCAAGCCGTGTGCCGCCCGCATGTGGTCAAAAATAGATCTACTCCGGGTCGCGGGCCGCTTTTTCGCTTTATACTCACGCTTTACTAAAAACCAGAACGGTCACCGCTGTGCGCGCGCACAGCACGCCATGCTGTACAGGAGTCTTGAATGTCGAACCTTCGTCTGCCTTATGGGCAGCAAGTCCGCGTGGTCGCTTTGTCTTCCCTGCTTTTGCTTGCCGCCTGCGGCGAAAAACCACAACAGGCCGCGCAAGGCGACATGAAAGTCCCCGTCAGCGTCGTGACCGTGCAGCCCACGCCAACCGAAGTCCTGGTGGAACTCCCCGGGCGGGTCGAAGCCATCAAGGACGCCCAGATCCGCGCGCGCGTCAACGGCATCGTCACCGAAATCAATTTCGTCCAGGGCGGGGACGTCAAGGCCGGGCAGTTGCTGTTCACGATAGACCCGGCGCCTTATCGCGCGGCTCGCGCCCAGGCCGCGGCTCAATTGCAGCGCGCGCAGGCCGACGCCAAGAGCGCCCGCCTGCTGGCGCAGCGCTATTCCACGCTGATCAAGGCCAATGCCGTGAGCCGGCAGGAATACGATAACGCCACGGCCGCGGCTGGCCAGGCCGACGCCGCCATTGCCGCCGCGAAGGCTGCTCTGGATACCGCCGACATCGACCTGGGCTATACCAAGGTGGTCTCGCCCATCGATGGCCGTATCGGAAAATCCCTGGTCACGGAAGGGGCCCTGGTAAGCGCCACCGCGGCCACGCAGATGGCCACGGTGCAGCAACTGGACCGGGTGTATGTGGACCTGACCCGGTCCACGACCGAATTGGCGCAATTGCGCCGCGCCCTGGCCAACGGCGAGCTCGAACGATTGGGCGACGGCGACGCCAAAGCGCAGGCCGTGCTCGAGGACGGGTCCAACTACGATCTGCCGGGCAAATTGCTGTTCTCCGGCGTGACGGTGGATCCGACCACCGGGCAGGTCAATTTGCGCGCCGAATTCCCCAATCCAGACAATATCCTGCTGCCCGGTATGTATGTGCGGGTACGGCTGCAGCAGGGCGTCGACGAAAAAGCCTTGCTGGTGCCGCAACAGGCGTTGCAGCGCACGGCCGATGGCCTGAGCAGCCTCATGCTGGTCAAGGATGGCAAGGTCGAGGTCAAAGCGGTTACGGTGGGCCCGGGGATCGGCGGCAAATGGATCATTTCCAAGGGCCTTGCCGCCGGCGACGTGGTGATAGTCGAAGGCTTCCAGAAGATCCGCCCGGGAGCGGCGGTGCAAGGCATTCCATGGGATCCGCAAGCCAAGGCCGGGGACGCGAAAGCGCCGCCGGCCGCCAAGGCAGACGCCGGGGCGCCCGGACCGGGCGCCGAGAAACCGGAAAGCCAGCCCGCCGACGAGACGCCGTCTTCCAAGCCCGCCCCCAAGGGGTGAGTCGCTAGCTTGTGCAGGCCGCCATCGCGGCCTGCAACGTTAAATGCTTTTAGAGTGAGCACGCATGTCGCAGTTTTTTATTGAAAGGCCGATTTTTGCCTGGGTGATTGCTCTGGCAATCACCTTGGCGGGTCTGCTAGCCATTCCGAATATGCCGGTTTCGCAGTATCCGGAGGTCGCTCCGCCGGCCATCAGCATACGCGCGACCTATCCGGGCGCTTCGGCGCAGGAGGTGGCCAATTCCGTCTCCAGCATCATAGAAAACGAACTCAATGGCGCCACGGGCCTGCTGTATTACGAGTCGGTCAGCGATTCCTATGGCGGGTCGCAAATTACCGCGACCTTCGCCCCGGGCACCGATCCCGCCCTGGCCCAGGTCGATGTCCAGAACCGGATTGCCAATATTACGGCCAAGCTGCCGGCCGCCGTCACCCAGCAGGGTCTCAAAGTCAGGCAAAGCAACGCCAGCTTCCTGCTGGTGGTGGCCTTGTCCTCGACCGACGGCTCCTTGAGCCAGGTCGCCCTGGCCGACTACATCACGCGCAATATACAGAACCCGATCTCGCGCGTTCCAGGCGTGGGAACCTTCCAGTTGTTCGCGGCGCCGCGCGCCATGCGCATCTGGATAGACCCCGACAAGCTGACCGGCTACAAGCTGAGCATGGCGGAAGTCAATGCCGCCGTGGCCAGGCAGAATGTCCTGGTTTCCGCGGGCATCATCGGTTCGCCGCCCAATCCCGGCGAGCAGCGCGTGACCGCCCCCATCGTGGTGAACGGCCAATTGTCCTCGGTCGGCCAATTCGAAGACATCGTCCTGCGTTCCAATGTGGATGGCTCCAGCGTCCGGGTGCGCGACGTGGGGCGGGTCGAGGTCGGCGCCGACAACTATCAGTTCGGGGCGCGCCTGAACGGCAAGCCCACCGCCGCCTTCGCCATTTCCCTGGCCACCAACGCCAATGCGCTGTCCACGGCCGAAGGGATCAAGGCCCGCATGGACGAGCTCGCCGAGTTCTTCCCGGGCAACATCACCTACTCCATTCCCTACGACACCACGCCATATGTGCAGATCTCGATCGAGCAGGTGCTGCACACGCTGCTGGAAGCCATGGTGCTGGTGTTCATCGTGATGTTCGTCTTCCTGCAGAACGTGCGCTATACGCTGATTCCCGCCCTGGTGGTGCCCATCGCGATACTCGGCGCTTTCGCGGTCATGCTTGCGGCGGGCTTTTCCATCAACGTCCTGACCATGTTCGCGATGGTGCTGGCCATCGGCATCCTGGTCGACGACGCTATCGTGGTGGTGGAGAACGTCGAGCGCATCATGGTGGAGGAGGGGCTGTCGCCCAAGGAGGCCACCAAGAAGGCCATGCCGCAGATCAGCAGCGCGGTCATCGGGATGACGCTGGTGCTGGCCACGGTATTCCTGCCGCTGGCCTTCATGAGCGGTTCGGTGGGCGTGATCTACCGCCAGTTCTCGATCGCCATGGCCGTGTCCATCCTGTTTTCCGGCTTCCTGGCGCTGACTTTCACCCCCGCCCTTTGCTCCACGATACTCAAGCCCGTGCCCAAGGGCCATCACGAGCAGAAAAAAGGGTTTTTCGGCTGGTTCAACCGTTCCTTCGAGCGCGTCACCAGTCGTTATGAAGGCTGGGTCGGGCGCAGCCTGAAGCGCGGCGGCCGCATGATGATCATTTTCCTGCTGTTGCTGCTGGTGCTGGGATGGCTCTATGCGCGGCTGCCGACATCCTTCCTGCCGCAGGAAGACCAGGGCTATATCGTCGTCAACATGGAGCTGCCGGCGGGTTCCACCGGCAACCGCACCCTGGAGATCATCAAGGAGGTCGAGGACTATTTCGACAAGCAGCCCGAAAAGCAGAACATCGTCGCCATCCAGGGCTTCAGCTTCAACGGCAACGGCTTGAATTCGGCCCTGGCCTTCGTGCCGCTCAAGGATTTCGCGCAGCGCAAAGGGAAGGAGCATTCCGCGCAAGCCGTGGCGAACAGGGCAACCCAGCACCTGATGTTCGGCCTGCCCGATGCCATGGTCTTCGCCATCGTGCCGCCCGCCATTTCCTCGCTGGGCAACGCGTCGGGCTTCGACCTGCGCCTGCAGGACCGCGGCGGCCAGGGGCACGATGCGCTGATGGCGGCCACGCAGCAGCTGCTGCAGATGGCCATGCAGAACCCCATGCTGGCCAACACCCGCGTCACCGGCCTGGGGCCGGGCCCGCAGCTGAGCCTGACCATAGATCGCGCCAAGGCCGCGGCCCTCGGCGTGGATTTCGGCGAAGTCGCCACACTGATTTCCACCTCGTTGGGGTCTTCCTATGTCGGGCAGTTTCCCAATATGGGCTGGATCCAGAATGTCTGGGTGCAGGCCGAGCAGGCGCATCGCATGAACACCGACGACATCATGAAGCTCAATGCGCGCAACGGCCAGGGGGAAATGGTGCCGTTGTCGTCATTCGTCAAGGTCGACTGGACGCAGGGGCCGGTTCAGGTCGTGCGCTATAACAGCTATGAATCCATACGCCTGGGCGGCGACGCGGCGCCGGGCTACTCCAGCGGCCAGGCCATGGAGGCCATGGAAAGCATGATCGCCAAGCTGCCGCAAGGCTTCGGCTATGAGTGGACCGGCCTGTCCTACCAGGAAAGGCAGGCGGGCAGCCAATCGCTCATCCTGATGGGCCTGGCCATGCTGGTGGTCTTCATGCTGCTTTGCGCGCTGTACGAAAGCTGGGCCATCCCCCTGTCCGTCATGCTGATGGTGCCGCTGGGGATGCTGGGCGCGGTCGGCTTGATTTCCTTGCTGGGCATGTCCAACGATGTGTACTTCCAGGTGGGGATGATCACCGTGATCGGGCTGGCGGCCAAGAACGCCATCCTGATCGTGGAGTTCGCCAAAGACACCTATGCGCAGGGCGGCAACATCATCGACGCGACGGTCGAAGGCGCGCGCCTGCGCTTCCGGCCGATACTGATGACCTCGTTCGCCTTCATCCTGGGCGTCGTGCCGCTGGCCATCGCCACCGGCGCGGGAGCGGCCAGCCAGAACGCGGTGGGCCTGGGCGTGCTGGGCGGCATGCTGGCCGCCACGCCGCTGGCCATGATCTTCGTTCCTACCTTCTTTGTGGTGGTGTTAACCTTGTTCAAGACCAAGCCCAAGCTGCTGGGCGCCAGCGCGCACATGGCGCCGCTGACTTCAGTTCACCATGGGGCCGATACCGACCCCGCGGATCATCCTTCCAAAGATGGGGGGCAGGCATGAGCCAGGATGTTTTTAAACGGGCGGCCTTCCCGGCGCTGATCATGCTGGCCCTGGCCGGATGCTCGCTGGCGCCCAAGTACGAGCGCCCTGCGGCGCCCGTGCCGGGGCAGTATCCCGACCAGGCCGCGGTCAAGAACAGCGGCCCGGGCAGCGCCCAGGCGGTGGCGCCCAATGCCGGCTACAGTTCCGATCTGGGCTGGAGCGAGTTTTTCCGCGACCCCCAGCTCAAGGCGCTGATCGGCCTGTCCCTGGCCAATAACCGCGACATGCGCATCGCCGTGCAACGCGTACAGGAGGCCAGGGCGCAGTTCGGCATCGTCGAAAGCGACCGCCTGCCCACCCTGGGCATAGGCGGCAACGCCCAGGTGACGCACAATCCGGAAAACCTGCGCATGAACGGCGCCGACAGCGTCACCCGCTATTACCAGGCGGGCGTGGGCATGACTGCGTTCGAGCTGGATTTTTTCGGGCGCGTCAAGAACCTGAGCGAAGCCGCTTATCAGCAATACCTGGCTACGGCGCAGGCGACCCGCACGGTGCATATCAACCTGGTGGCTCAGGTGGCCGAGGCCTACTTCCGGCTGCGCACCGCGCAGCAGCTCGACACCCTGATGCAGAAAACCCTGGAGTCGCGCCAGAACACCTATGCGCTGGTCAAGGCGCGCTATGACGCGGGGGTGGCTTCCGCGCTGGACCTGAGCCAGGCCAAGACCCAGCTGGACACGGTGCGGGCCGACCGGGCCGGCATCAAGCGGTCCCAGGCCCAGGCCTTGAATGCCTTGCAATTATTGCTGGGCGTGGAGATTCCCGCCGGCCTGCCGCCCGCGGCGGTGTTCGGGCGCGACCAGGTGCTGGCGGCCATTCCCGTCGGCCTGCCCTCGGACTTGCTGGAGCGGCGCCCCGATATCATGGGCGCCGAGAACGCGCTGCTGGCCGCCAACGCGAATATCGGCGCGGCCCGCGCCGCCTTCTTCCCGAATATCTCGATTACCGGCCTGCTGGGCTTCGCCAGCCCGCAATTGGGCGGTTTGTTCGGTTCCGGCCAGCACTACTGGCAGTTCGCCCCGCAATTGCAGATGCCCATCTTTTCCGGCGGCGTGAGCGGCAACCTGGATCTGGCCGAGGCGCGCAACCACATCGCGGTGGCGCAATACGAAAAAACCATCCAGACCGCATTCCGCGAAGTCGCCGACGCCCTGGCCGGCGAGGCCACCTACGACAGCCAGCTGGAAGCCTTGCGCGCGCTGGAAGCTTCCGCCTCCGAGACCCTGAAACTGGCCACCTTGCGCTATGAGACCGGGATCGACAGCTTCCTGCAGGTGCAGAACGCCGAGGTCGATTTGTACACGACGCAGCAGACCTTCTTCCAGATAGGCATGGAGTCGCTGATGAACCGGGTGGAACTCTACAAGGCCCTGGGCGGCGGCTGGCTGGAGGCCTCCGCGGCGGCGCCGCTGGCGCAAGCCGGCAGCGAGGCCGGCACCGCCGCCGACACGGGGACAAGGGCTCGATAAAAGGCGATAATGGTTGTCAGCGTATTTTTGACCGGAATTGACGGGGTGCGGGTGAAATGATTGAACTAGGCGTAAATATCGACCATGTAGCCACTTTGCGCCAGCAGCGATTCACTTCCTACCCCGATCCGGTCGTCGCCGCGGTGCGCGCCGAGGACGCGGGCGCCGACGCGATCACCCTGCACCTGCGCGAGGATCGCCGCCATATACAGGATGCCGATGTGGCGGCCATACGCCCGCTGTTGCGCACGCGCATGAATCTGGAATGCGCCATTACCCCCGAGATGCTGGACATCGCCTGCCGCATCCAGCCGCAGGATGTCTGCCTGGTCCCCGAAAAGCGCAGCGAGCTCACGACCGAGGGCGGCCTGGATGTCGCCGGCCAGTTCGACCTGGTGCGGCGCGCCGTGGCGCAATTGCAGGACGCCGGCATCCGGGTTTCGCTTTTCATTGATCCGGAAGCGGTCCAGATCGAAGCGGCCCTGCAGGCGGGCGCTCCCGTGATCGAGCTGCATACAGGCGCCTATGCCGAAGCCGGCGACCCCGCCGCCATCGATTTCGAGCTGATACGCATAAGGGCGGGGATCGCCCTGGCCGCGGGCAAGGGCCTGCGCGTGAACGCGGGCCACGGCCTGCATTACGACAATGTTCAAACCATCGCGGCCATGCCGGGCATAGACGAGCTCAATATAGGCCATGCCATCGTGGCGCGCGCCATATTCGATGGCTGGGAAAAGGCCATACGCGATATGAAGGCGCTCATGCATACAGCCAGGGCGGCTTCCTGAAAAGGATAAAAGATGACAGTTGCACCGGTAGACTATTTGTTGACACGCCGCTCCAGCAAGTTTGTGCAGGCGCCCGGTCCCGATGAATCGCAGTTGGCGCAGATCCTGCAGGCGGCCATGTCCGCGCCGGACCACGGCCGCCTGCAGCCATGGCGCTTTGCGCTGATCCGCGGGCAGGGCATTGCCCGGCTCGCCGATCTGGCCATATCCGGCATCAAGGCGGCCGGCCTGCCGCTCGCTCCCGAAAAAGAGGCCAATACGCGGCGCTGGCTGGACCGCGTCCCCCTGCTGATCGCCATTGCCTGCAAGCTGGACCACGCCAACACCAAGATTCCCGAGCAGGAGCGCATGCTGGCGGTGGGCGCCGCGGTGATGAATATGCTCAACGCCGCGCATATGCTGGGCTACGGGGCTTTCTGGAGCACCGGGCTGGGGTCGTATGTGGACGAGGTGACCGAGGCCCTGGGCTTCGACGCGCTGGACTACCGCTTCATGGGGTATCTGGCCATAGGCACGCCAGTACAAGCGCCGGGCCCGGCCCAGCGGCCCGATTTCCACCAATTCGTTACTGAATGGACCGGAGCCTGATCCAGTCCGGAGGGCTAGGCATATGAAGCAACTGAAAACCGACGTGGCCATCATAGGCGCGGGCACGGCCGGCTTGTCGGCCTATCGCGCCGTGAAGGCATCGGGCGCGAACGCCATACTGATAGAAGGAGGGCCGTACGGCACGACTTGCGCGCGCGTGGGCTGCATGCCCTCCAAGCTTCTGATCGCGGCGGCCGATATGGCCCACGCGGCGGCGTCGGCGGCGCCTTTCGGCATCCATGTCGATGGGCGGATCCGCATCGACGGTGTCCAGGTCATGGAACGCGTCAAGCGCGAGCGCGACCGCTTTGTTGGTTTCGTGCTGGAAAGCGTCGACGGCATCGCCGGCAGCGACAAGGTGCGCGGCTATGCCCGTTATGTCTCCGATACCGTGTTGCGCGTCGACGACCATACCGAAATCCAGGCGGCCCGCAGCGTCATCGCCACCGGCTCGTCGCCGGTAGTGGAAGCGAGCTACCGGGCGCTGGGCGACCGGGTCATCGTCAACGACGATGTATTCGCATGGGATGACCTGCCGGGCAGCGTGATGGTCGCCGGCGCCGGCGTCATCGGGCTGGAGCTGGGCCAGGCGCTGGCCAGGCTGGGCGTCAGGGTGCGCCAGATAAACCGCAGCGCCAGCCTGGGCGGCTTGAGCGATCCCGCCGTGCGCGCCAGCGCCCTGGCGGCGTTCCAGGCCGAGCTCGACCTGCATCTGGAAACCAGGATCATCGATGCGCGGCGGGTGGGTGATCAGGTCGAGATACGCTACCAAACGATAGGCCAGCAGGAAATCGTCGAGCGCTTCGACTATCTGCTGGTGGCTGCAGGGCGGCGCCCCAATATCGATATGCTCGATCTGCAGAATACTTCGGCGGTGCTCGACGGCAAAGGCATGCCTGAATACGACCCCGCCACCCTGCAGCTGGGCCGCGCGCCCATTTTCATCGCGGGCGATGTCAACGGCGTGTTGCCTGTGCTGCACGAAGCGGCCGACGACGGCCGCATCGCCGGGCAGAATGCGGCGCTTTATCCTGAAGTCGCGCCGGGCAAGCGGCGCGCCCCCATGGCTGTCGTCTTTTCCGATCCGCAACTGGCGCAGGCCGGCTTGCGTTTCAAGGACCTGCCGCATCGGGTGGCGATAGGCGAAGTCGATTTCGCCGACCAGGGCCGCTCGCGGGTGATGCTCAAGAACCATGGCAAACTGCGCGTCTACGCCAGCCAGGACGATGGCCGCTTGCTGGGAGCCGAAATGGCGGGGCCCGGCATGGAGCACATCGCGCATCTGCTGGCGTGGGCGGTGCAGCAGAAGCTGACTATCGGCGCCATGCTGGAGATGCCGTTCTATCATCCCGTCGTCGAAGAAGGCCTGCGCACGGCCTTGCGCCACGCGGCCGAGGAATTGGCGGCGGCCAGGCTGGCCTCCGTGCTGGATGCGGAAAAAATCGTCAACAGCGCGTAGCGCCGGAATGGCCGCCGTTCTTCAGGCGGCCGTTCAGCCTGCGGGCAGTAGCGACTTCACGCCCTGCGTCAGGGCGTCGACCGATTCGGTGTCCGCCGCCAGCAGGCGCGCGCGGCCTTCGGCGTCAAACATGTACACGCCGCGGCTGTGGGCGACTTCGTAGTCGTTCTTGTCGCCGCTTCTGGGTTTTTCGATCTGATATGCCACGCGATAGCGGCGCGCCACATCGGCCACCTGTTTTTCCGTGCCGGTCAGGCCTATGGCGTTCTTGTCAAAGGCGTCGACATAGGACTGCAGGATTTCCGGCGTGTCGCGATGGGGATCCACGCTGACGAACAGGATGCGCACCTTGCTGGCCTGCGGGCCCAGGTTCAGCATGACTTGCGAAAGCTGGGCCATGGTCGTGGGGCAGATATCCGGGCAGCTGGCATAGCCGAAGAACAGCAGGACGGCCTTGCCCTTGAACGTGTCCTGGGTGACGGTTTTGCCGCCGGCGGCTTGCAGCGTGAAGCGCAGGTCGGGCAGAAAGCCGCGGACATTGTGTATGGGGCCATCGGCCTGGGCAAGCGCCGAACACGCCATGGCGCAGCTGCACGCCAGGGCCAGCACGTAGCGGAACAAAACACGCATATCTAGAAAAACCTTGGGATATCAAGCCACGCGGCTTGTCCGGGCATTATAGGCCGGATTCCGTCATGCCACTATGGCGCAGCAGGGCATCGATGGATGGCGCCCGCCCGCGAAAGGCGTGGAAGGATTCCGCCGCGGGGCGCGATCCGCCGACGGCCAGGATTTCTTTCAGGAAACGCTGGCCGGTCGCCGCATTGAGGGTTTCGGGCAGGCCGCCCTGGCCCATGGCGGCGCTTTCCTCGAAAGCCGCGTAGGCGTCCGCGGAAAGCACTTCGGCCCATTTGTAGCTGTAATAGCCTGCGCCATAGCCGCCCGCGAACAAGTGCGAAAAATTATGCGGGAAGCGGTGCCATGCCGGCGGGAAGAGCACGGCCACTTCCTCGCGCACCTGGTCCAGCACCTCGAGCACGGCCTGGATGGACATGCCTTGAGCCTGATGGTGGATGCTCATGTCGAACAGCGAGAACTCGACCTGCCGCAGCATCTGCATGCCGCTCTGGAAATTGCGCGCCGCCAGCAGCTTGTCGTAAAGCTCGCGGGGCAGCGGCAGCCCCGTATCGACGTGGGCGGACAGCCCTTGCACCACGGACCATTCCCAGCAGAAGTTTTCCATGAATTGCGAGGGCAGTTCGATGGCATCCCATTCCACGCTGGCAAAGGCCGCGGCGCCCGGCTCGTCGACTTGCGACAGCAGGGCATGCAGGGCATGGCCGCTTTCATGGAAGAGGGTGATGACGTCGTCGTGCGTCAGCAAAGCCGCTTTGCCGTTCTGCGCCTGCGAAAAATTGCAGGTCAGATAGACGACCGGCGTCTGGATGGCGCCCGCCACCTTGCGCCGATTGCGCTCGCTGTCGACCCATGCGCCGCTCTGCTTGCCCTGGCGCGCGTACAGATCGATATACAGGGTGCCCAGCAGCGCGCCGTCGGCGGCGCGCGCCTCAAAGGCTTGCGCATCGTCGTGCCAGGTGGGGGCGTCCGACGCGCGCAGGCTTACGTTGAACAGCTTATCGATGACCTGGAACAGGCCCGCGAGAACCTGCGGCTCGGTGAAGTACTGCTTGATCTCTTCCTCGGAATAGGCATAGCGCTCCTCGCGCAGCCGCTCGGACACAAAGGCGATATCCCAGGGTTCGAGTTCCGCCAGGCCCAGCTGTTCGCGCGCGAACGCGCGCAATTCGGCCAGGTCCCGGGTGGCGTAGGGCTTGGCCTTGCGGGCCAGCTCGCGCAGGAAATCCAGCACCTGCGCGGCGCTGTCGGCCATGCGGGTTTCCAGGCGCAGATCGGCGAAACTGCCGTAGCCCAGCAGCGCGGCTTCCTGGGCCCGCAGCGCAAGCAGCTTTTCGATGAGCGGCGAATTGTCCAGCGCCGGGTCGCCCTGTTCGGAGGCGACGGTCGCATAGGCGCGGTAGAGTTCCTGGCGCAGGCTGCGGTCCTGCGCATATTGCATGACGGGAAGATAGCAGGGCATCTTGAGCACCAGCTTCCAGCCTTCGAGCTGGTCTTCGATGGCGGCGGACCGGGCCGCCTGCACGGTATCGGCCGGCAGGCCGGCGAGCCGGCCGGCATCCGTAATGTGCAGGGACCACTGGTCCACGCTGTCGAGGACGTTCTCGGAAAATTTCTGCGATGCCTGGGCCTGCTGGTCGGAGATTTCCGCGTAGCGGGCGCGCTCTTCGCCCGCCAGTTCCACGCCGCTCAGACGAAAGTCGCGCAGCGCCAGGTCGATGACGCGCTGGCGCACGGGCGCCAGCTGCGCGAAGCCGGGCGATGCCTTGAGGCGCTTGTACTGCGCGTACAGGCCGGTATGCAGCCCGACCCAGGTCGAGAATTCGGTCACCAGCGGCAGGCACTGGTTGTAGGTGGCGCGCAGTTCCGGCGTATTGACGACGGCATTCAGGTGGCCGGCCACCGACCATGCGCGCCAGAGCTTCTCGGAAGCGTCTTCCAGCGGCTCGATGATAGCGTCCCAGGTGGCCGCCAGCTCCGGATCGGCCGCGCGCTCCACCGCCTGGCGGGTCTCGCCTATGAGCAGGGCGATGGCCGGCTGTATGTGTTCGGGCTTGACGCTCGCGTAGTCGATCAAAGAGGAAACAGGGGCCAGCAGGGGATTTTCAGTCATTGTTTGGTTCAGTGGGCGGATACAAGGTGTGTGGCGCCGCGCTCGGCGGCTTCCAGGGTGTTGACCAGCAGCATGGCGATAGTCATGGGGCCCACGCCGCCGGGCACGGGCGTTATGGCCCCCGCCACCGCTTTGGCCGACTCGAATTCGACATCGCCGACCAGCTTGCCGTCGGGTCCGCGGTTGATGCCGACGTCGATGACGACGGCGCCGGGCTTGATCATGTCGCCCTTGACCATCCCGGGCTTGCCCGTGGCCACCACCAGCACATCGGCGCGGCGCGTCTGGGCGCCCAGGTCGCGGGTCTTGGAGTTGCACAGGGTGACGGTGGCGCCGGCGGCCAGCAGCAGCATGGCCATGGGCTTGCCCACGATATTGCTGGCGCCCACGACCACGGCTTCGGCGCCGCGCAGGGCGACGTTCTCGGACTCCAGCATTTTCATGATGCCATAGGGCGTGCAGGGGCGAAACAGCGGCTGGCCGGTCATGAGCAGGCCGGCGTTGCTGATGTGGAAGCCGTCCACGTCCTTGCTCGCCGCGATGGCTTCGATGACCTTGGCGGCGTCCATGTGTTTGGGCAGGGGCAGTTGCACCAGGATGCCGTGCACCGCGTCGTCTTCATTGAGCTGGCGCACGACATCGAGCAGGTGCTGTTCGCTGATATCGGCAGCCAGGCGCAGCACGCGGGAATGCAGGCCGGCCTTTTCGCAGGCGGCCGCCTTGTTGCGCACGTACACTTGGGACGCGGGATCTTCCCCGACCAGGACGACCGCCAGGCCCGGCACCACGCCGCGATCCTTGAGGGCCAGGACGCGCTGGGCCACTTCGGCCTTGACGGTATCCGCAAGCGCTTTGCCATCGATGAGACGAGCCGTCATGCCGCGCCCTCGGCTTTGGTCAGCGCGATCTTCATGAGATCGGCCACGGTGGTGACTTCGAGTTTTTCCATGATGTTGGCGCGATGCGCCTCGACGGTCTTGATGCTGATGTTCAGGTCGCCGGCGATCTGCTTGTTCAGGCGGCCCGCCACGATGCGTTCCAGCACCTGCTGTTCGCGCGCCGTCAGGCGGCTCAGGACGGCCTGGTGGTTCTTCTGGGCCTGCGCCTGGCTTACCCGCTGGCTGGCCTGGTCCAGCATGCGCGCGACGATGGTGCGCAAATCGGTTTCGTTGAAGGGCTTTTCCAGGAAATCGACCGCGCCTTTTTTCATGGTGGAAACCGCCATGGGCACGTCGCCATGGCCGGTGATGAATACGATGGGCAGGGGCGCCTGGCGGGCGATGAGCTCCTCCTGCAGTTCCAGGCCGCTCATGCCCGGCATGCGGACATCGGCGATCAGCACGCCCACCTGCTCGGGCTCATAGGCGTTGAGGAATTCTTCTGCACCACTAAAGCTCCTGACACGGTAGCCATTGGCTTCGAGCAGCCAACGCAGGGAATCGCGTACCGCCTCGTCGTCGTCGACGATGAAAATAGTGCTAGGTGCTTGAGGTGTAGTCATGCATGCAACTCCTGGGTGTCTTCTGTTGTGCTTGGCGCTTGTGGCGGTGCGCAGGGCAGAGTGAAACGGAAAATGGTGCCGCCGTCCGGATTGGCGCTGGCCCAGAGACGGCCATGATGCGATTCGATAATAGTACGGCAGATGTTCAGCCCCATGCCCAGGCCCTCGGACTTGGTGCTGTAAAACGGTTCGAAAAGGCGTTCCGGATCGCGCAGCCCGTAGCCGCGGTCGATGACGGCGATCTCGACCAGCGGGTGCTGGTCGGTCACGACAACGTGAAGAACGCGGCATTCGCTGCTTTCCATGGCTTCGACGCCGTTCTTGAGCAGGTTCAATAATACCTGTTCAATGAGTATGGGGTCGGCCATGACCTCCGGCAAGGGGTCGGGCAAATGCTGCTCGATATCGACCTGGCGCTTGCGCGCGTCGATTTCGGCGAAGCCTATGGCATTGTCGAGTATGCGGCTTACCGGCACCCGTTGCCGGCGCGGTTCGCTGCGCTTGACGAATTCGCGTATGCGGCTGATGATCTTGCCGGCCCGCTCCGCCTGCTGTGCGGCCTTTTCCAGCGCCTCCAGCAGCCGCTCGGGCTGGACGTTGCCCGACTTGAGCATGGCCACGGCGCCCATGCTGTAGTTGCTGATCGCGGTCAGGGGCTGGTTCAGTTCGTGGGCCAGCGACGAGGCCATTTCGCCCATGGTCGTCAGGCGGCTGGTGAGCTGGATTTTTTCCTGCTGCACGCGCGAGTCTTCTTCATGGTTGCGCCGCTCGGTGATGTCGCGCGCCACCTGCAGGCGGACCCTGCGCCCGTCGGTCCAGGCCAGGATGCGGTGATGCACTTCGAACCAGCGCTGCGCGGATACGGAAAAGATCTCGACGGTTTCATCGGTAAAGCGGCCCAGGCGGCCTCCCAGCAATTCGCCGTGGCCGTTGGACTGGGCGCCGAAGAAACGCCGGTAAGTGCGGTTGGCGAACAGCAGTTCCAGCCCGTCGGAGGTATCGGCCACCACCGAAATGGCGTCGTCCAGCCCTTCGAGCACCGTCATGAAGCGCTCGTGGGCCGCGGTGAGCGCCTCGCGTATGCGCTTGGGCTCGGTGATGTCCGTCATCGACGTCATCCAGCCTATCTGTTCGCCGTTGGGATCGCGCAAGGGCGACACGTACATGCGCGCGGTGAAGCGCGACCCGTCGCGCCGCTGCGCCTCGACTTCCAGGCCGCTGCTGGGGGTGCGGCCCGACAACAGCAGGTCCAGGGTTTCCTGGTGCTGGGCGTGGCGGCCCGGCAGCCAGTAGGGGAAGGGTGTGGTGCGGCCGATCAGGTCGGCTTCGTTCCAGCCTATCATGCGGCAGAAGGCCGGATTCACGTAGGCGATGCGTCCGTGCATGTCGAAGACCCGCATGCCGGTGGACATGGAGTTTTCCATGGCCCGGCGAAACCCGGTTTCGGCGATCAGCGCCGCCTCGGCGGTGGTGCGAAAGCGCGTATAGCGCCACAATGCCAGCAGGCTGAGCACGATCACGCAGGACAGCGCGACCACCACCATGATCAGGCGCTGCTGGCGGGTTTCCTGGTCTATGGTGACGAACATGACGCTGTCATTGTGCAGGCGCTGCAGCCAGATGAAGGCGCCCATCACGCACAGGTACAGGATCAGGACGATGACCGGCGTGAGCCAATAGAACCCCCGCCGGGCGCGATTGGCCTGGTCGTAGAACGTGGTCGGGATGAGGGATTTCTTGGAAGGGCTCGCCATGGCTCTTTATTGGTGGCACAGAGATGCAATACGCATTTTAAACCGTAACTGTCAGGTTAATTTTTCACATTATAAAAAGTCATATCATAAAATGAAATATTGCTTGAACATATTGGCGGTCTTTCCTAGAATTGAGCCCATTGCAGCGTAGCGCTGTTTGCTTGCACGTGTCCGAAATGACCGGCTATCGGGTATAACGGGGACAACGGTCAAATGTTGTCAGTGTTCGGATTCCATAATTTAAACAGGAGACACCTGATGTCCTCTCTTGATCAAACCAACGCCGCTGCGGATGTCGCCGACGACGCCGCCCTCGAAACCCAGGAATGGCTCGAAGCCCTGGAAGCCGTCCTGGACCGCGAGGGGCCCGAACGCGCCCATTATCTGCTCGAGCGCCTGGTCGATCTGGCGCGCCGTTCCGGCGCGCACATCCCGTTCTCGCCCAACACCGCCTACGTCAATACCATACCACCCGGCCTGGAGCCCCCGCATCCCGGCAACCTGGTGCTGGAAGAGCGCATCCGCTCCTATGTGCGCTGGAACGCCATGGCCATGGTGGTCCGGGCCAACAGCCATAATCCGCCCGACGGCGGCGACCTGGGCGGCCATATAGCCTCGTTCGCATCGCTTGCCACCATGATAGGCTGCGGCCAGAATCACTTCTGGCATGCCGAGACCGAAGATCATGGCGGCGACCTGGTCTACTTCCAGGGCCATTCCTCGCCCGGCATCTACGGCCGCGCCTACCTGGAAGGCCGCCTGACCGAAGACCAGTTGAACAATTTCCGCCAGGAAGTCGATGGCAAGGGGCTGCCATCCTATCCGCACCCCAAGCTCATGCCCGATTTCTGGCAGTTCCCCACCGTTTCCATGGGCCTGGGCCCGCTGATGGCCATCTACCAGGCGCGCTTCCTCAAATACCTGCATGCCCGCGGCATTGCCGATACCAGCAAGCGCAAGGTCTGGGTATTCTGCGGCGACGGCGAAATGGACGAACCCGAATCGCTGGGCGCCATCAGCCTGGCTTCGCGCGAAAAGCTGGACAACCTCATCTTTGTCATCAACTGCAATCTGCAGCGCCTGGACGGCCCGGTGCGCGGCAACGGCAAGATCATCCAGGAACTCGAAGGCGATTTCCGCGGCAGCGGCTGGAACGTCATCAAGCTGATTTGGGGCGGCTACTGGGATCCTCTGCTGGCGCGCGACAAAGAAGGCATTTTGCGTCGGGTCATGGAAGAATCCGTCGACGGCGAATACCAGGCCTACAAGGCCAATGACGGCAAGTTCGTGCGCGAGCATTTCTTTGGCAAGCATCCCAAACTGCTGGAAATGGTCAGCCGCATGAGCGACGACGACGTCTGGCGCCTGAACCGCGGCGGCCATGACCCCTATAAGGTATACGCAGCCTTCTCGGCGGCCGCCGAGCATACGGGCCAGCCTACCGTCATATTGGCGAAAACCATCAAAGGCTACGGCATGGGCCATGTCGGCCAGGCCAAGAACCCGACCCACCAGCAGAAGAAGCTGGACATGTCGGCGGTGCGCGAATTCCGCGACCGCTTCAATATTCCGGTGCCCGACGACAAACTCGAGGACCTGCCTTATTTCAAGCCGGCCGACGATTCGCCCGAAATGAAATACCTGCATGAACGCCGCCAGGCGCTGGGCGGCTATCTGCCGCATCGCCGCGCCAAGGCCGACGAGCAACTTCGCGCCCCGGCGCTGGAAGCCTTCAAGGCGGTGCTCGAACCCACGGCCGAAGGCCGCGAGATATCCACCACCCAGGCTTTCGTGCGCATCCTCAACCAGATCCTGCGCGACAAGGAACTCAGCCCGCGCGTCGTGCCCATCCTGGCCGACGAATCGCGCACTTTCGGCATGGAAGGGCTGTTCCGCCAGATCGGCATTTATGCGCCCGAAGGGCAGAAATACACGCCGGTCGATAAAGACCAGGTCATGTATTACCGCGAGACCGAAAACGGCCAGCTGCTGCAGGAAGGCATCAACGAGGCCGGCGCCTTCAGCTCCTGGATGGCGGCCGCGACCTCGTACTCGACCAACAACCGGATCATGATCCCGTTCTTCATTTATTACTCGATGTTCGGGTTCCAGCGCATCGGCGACCTGGCCTGGGCGGCGGGCGATATGCAGGCGCGCGGCTTCCTGCTCGGCGGCACGGCGGGACGCACCACGCTCAATGGCGAAGGCCTGCAGCATGAGGACGGCCACAGCCATATCATGTCGTCCGTGATACCCAATTGCGTTTCCTACGACCCCGCCTTCGGGCACGAGCTGGCCGTCATCATCCAGGACGGTTTGCGGCGCATGGTCGAAAACCAGGAAAACGTCTATTACTACATCACGGTCATGAACGAGAACTACCCGCAGCCCGGGCTGACCCCGGGCGACGAGCAGGGCATCATACGCGGCATGTACAAGTTCAAGTCGGCTGGCGACAGCAAGCTGCGCGTGCAGCTCATGGGCTCGGGCACTATCTTGCGCGAAGTCCTGGCCGCCCAGGACTTGCTGGAAAAAGACTGGGGCGTGGGCTCCGACCTCTGGAGCGTGACCAGCTTCACCGAGCTGCGCCGCGACGGCCTGGATTGCGAACGCCATAACCTCCTGCACCCGGAGGACGCGAAGCCGCGCGTATCGTATGTCAGCCAGCAATTGCAGAACACCGTGGGCCCCATCGTGGTTTCCACCGACTACATGAAGGCCTATGGCGACCAGATCCGTCCTTACATCCCCAAGGGCCGGGACTTCCATGTGCTGGGCACCGACGGTTTCGGGCGCTCCGATTTCCGCTACAAGCTGCGCGAACACTTCGAGATAGACAGGCATTTTGTTGTCCTGGCGGCGCTGCGCGGCCTGGCCGACGAGGGCCGATTGCCGATGGCGAAGGTGGCTGAAGCCATCAAGAAATATGGCATCAATCCCAATAAAGCCAATCCGCATCACGCCTGAGGGAGGACGACAAAATGAGCAATAGCACCGAAATCAAGGTTCCGGATATCGGCGACGTCAGCGAAGTCGACGTCATCGAAATACTGGTCGCCGAAGGCGACACCATAACCAAGGAACAAAGCCTGATTACCGTGGAGTCCGACAAGGCCTCCATGGAGATCCCGGCTTCCGAGGCCGGCGTGGTCAAGTCCATCAAGGTCAAGGTAGGCGACAAGGTCAAAGAAGGTACGGTGATTCTTGAAGTCGAAGCGGCGCCATCCGCCGCTGCGGCCGGAAAGGACGAGGGCGCGGGCAAGCAGGCCGCTCCGGCCTCCAGCCAGGCTGCCGCCGCGGCGCAGGAAGCGCCGGCGTCCGAACAGAAGGCGCCTGAACAAAAGGCCGCCGCCGCTCCCCAGGCCAAGGCCAGCGCGCCCGCCGCGCCGGGCCCGCAGGGCTCGGTCACCGTCGTCGTGCCGGATATCGGCGACACGACCGATGTGGAAGTCATCGAGATCATGGTCGCCGTGGGCGACACGGTCGCGGTCGACCAGGGCCTCATCACCGTCGAGTCCGACAAGGCTTCCATGGAAGTGCCCTCGTCGCACGCCGGCGTGGTGACGGCCATCAAGGTAAAGCTGGGCGACAAGGTGAACCAGGGCTCGGACATCTTGGAGTTGCGCGTCGAGGCCGGCGCGCCCGCCAAAGATGCGGCGCCCGCCAAAGACGCCGCGCCGGCGCCGCAGGCCGGCAAGGAAGAGGCCAGTCAGCCGGCCCAGCCCGCCGCCAGCCTGGCGGCGGACGCCCAGGCCGGGCAGGGCGGCGGGGGCGATCTGGCTTCCGTCCCGCCGGAACGCCAGTCGCCCACGGCGGCCTTCGCCGACGCCGATGTGCCCTTGCGCAATCTGCCGCATGCCTCGCCCTCGGTGCGCAAGTTCGCCCGCGAGCTGGGCGTCAACCTGGCGCAGGTCAAAGGTTCGGGCGACAAGAACCGGATCACCGCGGACGATGTGCGCGGGTTTGTGAAGCAGGCCCTGGCCGCCGGCGCCGGCGCGGCCCCGATGGCCGCGGCGGGCGGCGAGGGCGGCTTCAGCGTCCTGCCCTGGCCCAAGGTGGACTTCGCCAAGTTCGGCGCCATCGAAGCCAAGCCGCTGTCGCGCATCAAGAAGATCTCTGGCGCCAACCTGCACCGCAACTGGGTGATGATTCCGCATGTCACCAATAATGACCTGGCCGACATCACCGGGCTCGAGGACCTGCGCCAGGCGCTCAACCAGGAAAACCAGAAGTCGGGCGTCAAAGTCACCATGCTGGCCTTCCTGATCAAGGCCGTGGTGGCGGCCCTCAAGAAGTTTCCCGAATTCAACGCCTCCATCGACGGCGATAACCTGATCCTGAAGCAGTACTATCACATCGGCTTCGCCGCCGATACCCCCAACGGCTTGATGGTGCCGGTGATACGCGACGCCGACAAGAAAGGAATACTGGAACTCGCCACCGAAACCTCGGAACTGGCCAAGCTGGCGCGCGATGGCAAATTGTCGCCCGCGCAGATGCAGGGCGGCTGCTTCTCGATCTCGTCGCTGGGCGGCATAGGCGGAACATCATTCACCCCCATCATCAATGCGCCCGAAGTGGCGATACTCGGCGTCTCGCGCTCTTCGCACCAGCCGGTATGGGACGGCAAACAATTCGAGCCCCGGCTCATGCTGCCCTTGTCGCTGTCTTATGACCACAGGGTGATCGACGGGGCCGCCGCTGCGCGCTTCAATGCCTACCTGGGCGGCCTGCTGGCCGACTTCCGCCGCATTGCGCTATAGGAGCCGATATGAGCACAATTGAATTGAAAGTGCCCGATATCGGCGACGTCGCCGAAGTCGCGGTCATCGAGGTCCTGGTTGCGGTCGGCGACACCATCCAGAAAGAGCAGAGCCTGATCACCGTGGAATCCGACAAGGCTTCCATGGAAATTCCGGCGGACCAGGGCGGCGTCGTCAAGGCGCTGCTGGTCAAGGTCGGCGACAAGGTCACCGAGGGTTCGGCGATTGCGCAGATCGAAGCGGCGCAAGAGGATGCCGCCTCGGGCGGCAAGCCCGCGCAGCCCAAAGCCGGGGCTTCCGCGCAGGCAGCGGGCAGCGCCAAGGCCGACGAGCCCAGGGCGCAATCGGAGGCCGGCGGCGAGTCCAAGCCTGTCCAGCCGCCGGCCCAGGCGCCAAGCGCCAGGACAGCGACTACTCAAGCGCCGGCCGGGCAGGGCGCCGGCGCGCAAGCCGCCGTCCAGGCGCCGGCCGCCGCCAGTTTTTCCGGCTCCGCCGATGCGCAATATGACGTGCTGGTGCTGGGCGCCGGCCCCGGCGGGTATTCGGCGGCCTTCCGCGCCGCCGACCTCGGCCTGAAAGTGGTGCTGGTGGAACGCTACGCCACGCTGGGCGGCGTATGCCTGAATGTGGGCTGCATACCTTCCAAGGCCTTGCTGCATACCGCGGCGGTGCTGGAAGAGGCCCAGTCGCTGGCATCGCACGGCATTAGCTTCGGCGAGCCCAGGATCGACCTGGACGCCGTGCGCGCCTACAAGGACGGCGTAGTGGCCAAGCTGACCGGCGGCCTCGCCGGCATGGCGCGCGCCCGCAAAGTCACCGTGGTGACCGGCATCGGCCAGTTCGTCGACCCGCATCATCTGTCGGTGCAGGATGCGCAAGGCAAAAAGCAGACCATCAAGTTCGCTTCGGCCATCATTGCCGCCGGCAGCCAGTCGGTCAAGCTGCCCTTCCTGCCGGACGACAGCCGCGTGGTGGATTCGACCGGCGCCCTGTTGCTGTCGAGCATTCCAAAAAAGATGCTGATCGTGGGCGGGGGCATTATCGGGCTGGAAATGGGTACGGTCTATTCGGCCCTGGGTTCACGCCTGGACGTGGTCGAAATGCAAAGCGGCTTGATGCAGGGCGCTGACCGGGACCTGGTCAAGGTTTGGGAAAAAATGAATGCCAAGCGCTTTGACCATGTGATGCTAGATACCAAGACGGTGGGCGCGGACGCCCGCGGCGATGGCATCTGGGTGACTTTCGAAGGCAAGAACGCGCCCAAGGAAGCGCAGCGCTACGATCTGGTCCTGCAGGCCGTGGGGCGTGTTCCCAATGGCAGCAAGATAGGCGCGGACAAGGCCGGGGTGGCGGTGGGCGAGCGCGGCTTTATCCAGGTGGACAAGCAGATGCGGACCAATGTGCCGCATATTTACGCGATCGGCGATATCATCGGCCAGCCCATGCTGGCGCACAAGGCGGTGCACGAGGGGCATGTGGCGGCTGAAGTGATTGCCGGGCAGAAGAGCTTTTTCGATGCGCGGGTGATTCCGTCGGTGGCCTATACGGATCCGGAAGTGGCCTGGGTCGGGCTGACGGAAGACGAGGCCAGGAAGGAAGGCATCGCGGTGGAGAAGGGCCTGTTCCCTTGGGCCGCATCGGGCCGCGCCATCGCCAATGGCCGCGACGAAGGTTTCACCAAGCTGCTGTTCGACGCCGAGAGTCACCGCATTCTGGGCGGCGCCATCGTGGGGCCGCATGCGGGGGATCTCATCAGCGAGGTGGTTCTTGCCATCGAGATGGGCGCGGATGCGGTGGATATCGGCAAGACGATACATCCTCATCCTACTTTGGGCGAATCGATAGGAATGGCGGCTGAAGTAGCCGAAGGCAGCTGCACGGACCTTCCACCGCCGCGGCGCAAGTAGGGTCTGCAGTGGTTCCGTCAGACGTATGCCGGGTTCTGACGCTTCGCGGCGTCTCCTGACGAGCGCCAAGTCCTTACTTGTCGTGATTTCTTTAGACGCGTGCTTGGTCTTGGCGTTTCGTCCTTGTTCTTCTGACGCGTGATTTGTTCTTGAGACGTATGGCTCGTTCTTGAGACGTGTGGTTCGTTTTTAAGGCGTGTGGTTTGTTCTTAAGACGTGTGCCGGTTCCTGGTGGCCTTGTTCTGCGACGCGTTGCCGGTCCAGCGCCTGCGCGCTGGACACCGCCCCGCCTAGCTCGTCCGCCCCGTCCGGGGCTACCTTCGCGACCGGCTGGCTCGGCCCCGGACGTCGCGCCACAAGGCCCCCAGGACCCGACCCACTGCGTAGCGTTGGTTTGTCAGGCCGCTGGGATGGGTAGGGTGCTTGGCATTTTTCTGTGGTGGCGGTTGCTGGCCGAAGACTTTGCAGGGCCGCCAAAAAGTCGATCCCCGCCGGATCGCCTTTTTGGCATACGGGCTGGTGGGTTGAGAGGCTGCTGG
>NZ_FQXE01000025.1 GCF_900129885.1 Pollutimonas bauzanensis
CTGATGGCCGAGCGCCGTGAACAGGCGCTGGTCGATGCCGAAGACATGCTGGACCAGGCGCGTTACGAGGGGGAACAGAAGGGGCTGCAGAAGGGGTTGCAGAAGGGAATCCAGCAAGGCTTGGAGCAACAGCGCCAGGTCTTGTTGCGTATGCTGGAGCGCAAGTTCAGCCCCATGCCCCAACATTATCAAGTCCGGCTTTCGCAGGCCGGTGCCGAACAACTACAAACCTGGTCGCTGAATGTGCTGGATGCCCAGCGCATCGAGGATGTGTTCAACTAAACCCGAATGGCGCTTATTTAGCGCCGAGAGGCTGTGGCGCAAGGGGTTGGCGGTCAACACCTATCGCTCAATTCAGCAACAGATAGAACTGCTGGTTTTTCCGGCTGAAGGTCAGCAGCAGTTGCTGGCCCGCCGGGGCGTTTTCCAGCAGGCTGCGCACATCGCTGACGCGGCTGACCGGCGCATGATTGACGCTCAGCAGGATGTCGCCCTGGCGCAGGCGCGCGGCCGCGGCGCTGCGCTCGGGATACAGCCCGGTCACCGCGATGCCGCTCTGGGGGCCGATCGGGGCGCCGTCGTCCGGGTCGCTCAGGCCTATGCCATTCAGGCGCTTGTCCAGATCGCCCGCATGCAGCCGCTGGCGTTCCGCCGCCGCCACCCGCAGGGAAAGCGTTTCCTGGCGGCCCTGGCGCCGAATGGAAAGCTGCGCCGTGGAACCCAAGGGCAGCAGGCCCTCCAGATTGCGCAGTTCATTGACTGTGCGCACCGGCTTGCCGTTCACGGCGACGACGATATCACCGGCCTTCACCCCGGCTTTTTGCGCCGGCGAATGCGCCTGTACGCCGGTGACTATGATCCGGCTGCCGCCATTGGGCAGGTTCATGGCGCGGGCCTGCTTGGGGCCGATGTCGAACGTGTCCAGCCCCAGATTGCCGCGCCGCACTTTGCCGTGCTGAAGCAGGTCCCGCATGACCGAGGCGGCCACGTCCGAGGGGACGGCGAAGCCGATGCCGACATTGCCCCCGGAAGGGGTGTAGATCATGGTGTTGATGCCTACCAGCTCGCCGCGCAGGTTGACGAGCGCGCCGCCCGAGCTGCCGGGGTTGATGGAGGCGTCGGTCTGGATGAAATTCTGGTAGCCGCTTTTTTGCAGCCCCGACCGGTCGATGGCCGACACAATGCCCGAGGTGGCCGCCTGGCCAAGGCCAAAGGGGTTGCCCACGGCCACCACATAGTCGCCCACCCGCAATTCGGACGAATCGGCCAGCGCCAGGGCCTGCAGGCTGGAGGCGTTGACACGCAGCAAGGCCAGGTCGGTGTCGGGATCGCTGCCGACCACGCGGGCTTCCAGGTCGCGCCCATCCTGCAGCGTCACGGTAATGGTCCGGCCGTTGCGCACCACGTGGTGATTGGTCAGCACGTAGCCGTTCGCGGCATCGACGATGACGCCGGAACCCAGGCTGCGCGCGGCCCGCTCGGGCGGCGCGAAGGCGCCGCCGGGCGCGGGATAGCCCCAGCTTGGCCGGACGACAGGCTGTTCGCTGGAAATATTGACGACGGCGGGGGTGACGTGTTCCAGCATCGGAGCCAGGGACGGCAGGGGCGCCTGTTCGCCTTGCGGCCATTGCCCGGCGGATGCCGGGGACACGGCGCCGGGAAGCGTGAAATGGATGGCGGCCAGCAGGGCGGCGATGACGAGCCGGCTGTGGCGGGCGCGTGTCTTATGAGGTTTCGAATAGGGCATCGAGGGAGCAACTTTGCCGTGCAGGCAAGGCGTCAGGCGCGAGGTGTGATCAGGCGTGGGCATTTTTCCGCGGCTGCCATCTTGAAAGACGATTATAGAAACACGCTTGCATGAAGATTGCATGAAAAAGCGCCAAATAGGGTGGCACAGGCCAGGGCGTCACAGGCCGTTTTGATATGGCGCGCTGCAGGCACGGGCACGGCACGGGCTTGGGCTTGAGCTTGAGCTTGAGCTTGAGCTTGGGCGCCGGCTCGATCGCGAGCCCGCCCGCCACCGGCAGCGGGATGGCGCCGTCCACACAAGCCGGGACCGCAATGGTGCCTGGCTCAGCTTGGCGCGGGACGGCCGCCACGCTTGTTGAAGAAGGCATCCACCTTGTGCCGCCCGGCTTCGATTTCTTCTTTCGCCAGCGCGGGGCGGGCCAGGAAGCGCTCTATCCATCGCGTGTCGACTTCGGCCAGACGGGCCGGGTCCAGGCCCTGCAGGACAAGGTAATACCGGTAGGCGCGCAGCGGGGCATCGAGCGAGACGGCGCGGCGCGCCAGGAAATGGGCGCCGTCAGCCGCGGGAGCGTGGGTCTTTGGCTTATCGGCGCGATACCGGCCCAGGTTGCGGCGAGGCGGCTTGGGTTTGTTCAGGCCTTTGAGCCGCCGCCCGCGCCACCGGGCAAAGCGGCTGGCATCCTGCGTCCATTGCTCTTGCCGGTACACGGCGCGGATGACTTCGCCGTTGTCCAGCTTGACCTCGTACTCGCCCTCATGGAAGGGCGGCGGCTGCAGGGCTCGCCAGGCTTCCCGTTTGAATTTCATTGTTCTTTTCCTTATGGTGTGCGCTGTGGTGAAAGGGTTGGCCGACGGTCGAATGTCGCGGGCGCGACCCGTTGAAAGTCGACGGACGGTGTGATCCCGTGGTGTCGCTTTGCCTTGAATCGGGGCGGCATGCCGTAGTGGAGCATAGTGCGCGCCGCGGTGCGTTGTCCAGAGGAGTCTCTCGGGCAGCAATAACGACAGTCAATAAGCGCATTGCCTCGGTTTTGTCATAATACTTTCATTATCAAATCGTAACATTGGCGCCACTCTGGTTCACGCCGCAGCCAGTTTTATTTCATCGGATTCGCCCGCGCATGATGTTGTCACTGTACCCTCCGCTCAAGTCGTTTTCGGTGTTGCCCGCGTGCCTGCGCGTGTTGCGCTGATCGTCATGTTGGGCGTAAGCGCCGGGGCAGGGACAGGGGCCGCATGGGCCGCGCCGGGAACGAATCCAGAGGCGGCCTTGCGCCCATCGGGCCAGACGTCTTCAAATGATACGTTTGCCTTCGATATTCCTCGCTTGCCCGTGGGCCAGGCGCTTAGGCGCTATGGCGAAATCAGCGATCGCTCCGTCTTGTATGAAACCCGCCAGGTGGCCGACAGATACTCAACGCCAGTACATGGGCGATTCAGTCTGGACGCGGCCCTGAATACGCTGCTCAAAGACACCGGCCTGGTGGCGCGCGCACTCAGCTCTGACTCTGTCACGGTGGCGCCTATTGCTTCCACGCACAAGGGTTCGGCGCCGTCGCTCTCTATCGCCGCGGCGCAAGCCCGGCATAGCCAGCAGCTTTACGATGGCTATCTGCAAGGCCTGGTCTTTCAGTCGCTTTGCGCATGGCCCGATCTTCATGCGGACCGGCGGCGCATCATTCTGCGCTTTTCGGTCAATGCCCGGCGGCGCGTCGAAGGCCTGCGCGTGCGTATTGCGGCGCAGCCGGAACTCGAGCCGCGGGTGCGCGAGGTGTTGACGGCCTTGGCCATCGACCCGCCGCCGCCCGGCGTGGCGCAGCCGGTGATGCTGATGATTTCCCCGGTAGCGGCGGCCCGCCGGGGAGGCTGTCCTTCATGAGCGGGCAGGGGCTGGTCCGCCTGCAGCGTCTGCTGATGTCGCGCTACGACGCCCTGAGGGCGCAGATCGCCCATCGCCTGGGCGGTTCGCAGGAGATGGCGGCGGATGCCCTGCATGACGCCTATGTCCGGCTGGCGTCGCAGGCGGACCTGGACGACGTGAAGTTCCCGCGGACCTATCTGGTCAATACGGCCGTGAACTCGGCCATTGACCGTATCAGGAAAGATGTGCGCCTGGTCAACGACGACGATATTGAAGCCATTTTCGAGCAGGCGCGCGACGAATGCCCCGGGCAGGAGCGCGAATTGCTTGGGCGCGAGCGCATGGCGCAGGTGATGGCGGTGTTGAACCAGCTGCCGCCGCGTCAAAGCGAATTGCTGGTTTCCCATCGCGTGCATGGCGAAGAGACCGAGCTGCTGGCCAAGCGCTGGGGTATTTCGGCCCGCATGATACGCCGGGAAATCCAGAAAGCCAACGACGCTTGCCTGGCCGCGCTGGAAAAACTGGACCGCAAGGGCGGTCAGGAATGATGCCCAGCCTATTTCCTGTCCCGGCGGTTCCGTATCCGCGGCGCCAAACGTCTATAGCTAAAGCGCCCCTGCCATGGGGGCCGGAATGCCGCGGATGAACCTGGACTTTCCTTCCCCCCCATCGGGCAACGACATGGATACGGCCGACATGCCTATGCTGCGCAAGCAGGCGCGCGCCTGGGCAATCAAGCTCAAGACCGGCCGGCCCAGCGCGGACGACGTGGCGGAATTCCAGCTCTGGCGCGGCCAAAGTCCCGCCCACGCGCAAGCCTGGTCGGCGGCTGCCCGCGACTGGAAGACGGTCGATGAAACGACGCAGGCCTTCGCGGCCTTGCGCCGCCCGCGGGCGGCTCGGCCGGATGCGCCGCGCCGGGGCCGCAGGCTGTTTCTTGGCGCCGCCGCGTCCGCATTCGGAACGCTGGCCGTCGTGGGCATCCTGCGCCCGCCTATGGGCTTGTGGCCCTCGTGGTCGGAACTGCGGGCGGATTACCGTACCGGCACCGGCGAACAGCGCGCGGTCAGTCTCGGCCAGAACGTGAGCATGTCCCTGAATACGCAGACCAGCATCGCGGTGGCGCATCGGGGCGGCGTGCAGCGCATCTCGCTCATTGCCGGCGAGGCAGCCGTGTCGGCCTACAGCGCCGCTTGCGAGCTGCTGGCCGAGGACTCCCGCCTTGTCATGAGCGACGCCGATGTGGAAATCCGGCGGCTGGCCCATGGCCGGGTGCGGGTCAGGTGCCGGCGCGGCGAGGCCGAATTGCGGCACCCGGCGCGCGCTGTCGCGCTCGCGGCCGGCCAGCAGTTGATCTATGACCGCCGCCAGGCCGGTACGCCGACCGCGCTGCCGGCGCAGGATGATGCCTGGCGCCAGGGCATCGTCGTTTTCGACAATATGCCTCTGGCCGACGCGGTGGAAGAAATCAACCGGTATCGGCCCGGCCGCGTCGTCCTGCTCGACAGTGCGGCCGCCAACCGGCGTTTCAGCGCGCGGCTCAAGATTGCCGCGCTGGACGAGGCCATAGACTTGCTGGAGGCAGTCCATCACGTGCGCGTGCGCCGTGTCGGGGATCTGGTGCTGCTCGGCTAGCCGCGGCAGTGCGGGGGCCGGCATCCATCGATGCGCCGGAATGCCGGGGGCGCCGTCCAGGTTCGCCCGGGCGGCGTTTTTTTGTGGATGTCATAAAAATTTCACGCGATTTCAGTGCCGCAAAGCGGAGGTCAAACGTCGAGTTGGTAGCCTGGACTCGCACCCGCGGGTTTGGTTTCGCCCTACCGCTTTGATTTGGAATTGACAGGACATGCCTACGCCAGCCCACGACAAGACCGCTACCCTTGGCCACCGTTCACGCGCAAAATGCGCCGCCGCGTCCACGGCGGCGCCGCGCCTGACGCCATTGGCCTCAGCCATCGCCGTTCTGGCGATAGCGGGGAGCCTGGCCGCGCCCAATGCCCACGCCCAGCCGCGCCCCTTCAGCGGCGGCTGGATGGCCGCCAAGGGCGCGGCCCAGGCGCAGGCGGCGGCCACCGGCAGGCTGCCCAATGGCATGCTGGCCGGCATCAATCCTGCGGCCCGGCAACAGCAGGCGGCGCGCCAGCAGTTGAACCGCTCGGTGGCCAACCTGGGCTCGGCCGCGGCGGCCATCGCCGCGCAGCAGGCCGCCCAGGCCGCCGCGCGCTCGGCGGCGCAGAACGACCCCTCGGCGCCGGACGGGCTGGCCGAGGGTGGCCTGAAGATCGACGCCCAGCCCTTGACGGCCGGGTGGCTCAACGCCAGGGCACCAGTACAGACACAGGCCGGCGGGCGCACGACGGTCACGATCCAGCAGACGGCCGACAAGGCCATCCTGAACTGGGAGACCTTCAACGTCGGGCGCAACACCACGGTGGACTTCGACCAGGCGACCTACGACGCCGGCGGCCATCGCACGGCGCAGGCCGGCTGGGCGGTGCTCAACCGCGTCAACGACCCGTCGGGCCTTCCCAGCCAGATCCAGGGCCGGATCGAGGCCGATGGCACGGTCATGCTGGTCAACCGCAACGGCATTGTGTTCAGCGGCAGCAGCCAGGTCAATGTGCGCAACCTGGCGGCCGCGGCCGCCGACATCAACAATCCCCAGTTCAAGGACCGTGGCCTGTACAACGGCGGCGGCGCCACCTTCACCGATGCCCTGGGCGGAGTCGAAGTCAAGGCGGGCGCCCGGATAGCCACCCACCAGCCGGCTTCGGTCACCCAGGGCGGGGGCTACGTGCTGCTGATGGGCAAGGAGGCGAGCAACGCTGGCGAGATCGCCACGGCCAATGGCCAGACAGTCCTGGCGGCGGGCGACAGCTTTGCCATCGGCAAGGGGCAGGGCACGGACGGGAACCAGGCCTCGACCACCCGCGGCAATGAGATTACGCCGCAATTCGTGGTTGGCGGCTCGGCGGGTGTGGTCCGCAACACGGGCCTGATCACTGCGCGCGAAGGCGACATCACGTTGACCGGCAATGAGGTGACGCAGGCGGGCGTGGCGCTGGCCAGCACCTCGGTCAATGCGCGCGGCGCGGTGCACCTGGCTGCCAGTGGCGCGAGCGGCACCGTCACGCTGGGCCGTGACGGCGTGACCGCCATCCTGCTGGAAGACACCCGGGCCACGGCGCTGGACGGCCAGCGCGACAGCCTGCAACAGCCGGCGGTGGACGCCATCGAAAACAACATCGTGCCGGGCGACAAGTACCGGCGCGACCTGTCGTTGATAGAGATCGCCAGCGGCGGCGCGGTGGACTTCGAGGGCGGGTCGCTCACGCTCGCCACGGGCGGGCAAATCGGGGTGCAGGCGGGCGCGCGCGCCCTGGTGCGCGACGGCGCCATCCTTGATGTGTCGGGCGCCATCGGCGTGCGGGTGGCGATGGAATCGAACAGCCTGAAGATCAACGTACAGGGCAACGAGCAGCGCGATGCGCCCATCAACCGCGACAGCAAGAACCTGAACAACAGCGAAGTTTGGGTGGACGCGCGCGAGCTGGTGTTCGTGCCGGCCGGCGCCAATGGCTACGAGTCGGACCGCTGGTACACCGCCGGCGGCCTGCTGGAAGTGGGCGGCTACCTGGGCACCAGCGGCCACGGTGTGGGCGAGTGGATGGCCCAGGGCGGCACGGTAAGCTTTGCGGGCCGCGACGTGGTTACGCAAGCCGGCTCGCAGATCAATGTCTCGGGCGGCACGCTCGATGTGCAGGACGGGATCGTCCGCCAGACCTGGCTCAAAGGGGCGGACAATCGCCTGTACGAGCTCTCGCGCGCCCCCGGCGACCTGCTGTACACGGGCTTGTATCAAGGCTACGAGGCTCACAGCCAGCGCTGGGATGTGACCCGGCATTTCTACAACCCGCTGATAGGCCCGCGCGAGCGCTTCGAGACCGGCTATACGGTGGGGCGCGATGCGGGCCGCCTGGTCGTAAGCACCGCCAACGCGGTCCTCGAAGGCGAGATCGTGGGCGACACCTACCAGGGCGATCGCCAGACGCGGGCCGCGCAGCAGGGCCTGGAAGGCTATTACCAGTCGCAAAACGCCGTGGCCAGGGGCGGCCAGCTGATTGTCGGCGCCTACGCCCCCTACTACGTGAAGGACAAGGGCGCCCTGCAATACGCATTGGGCGCCGGCGCCGACACCATCAAGAACGTGGTGCTGGGCGCCACGGTGGAAAAGATCGCCGCCGGCCTGGCGCTGGACACGGCGCTGCCCGATGACCGGCAAGGCACGCTGTACCTGGACAGCAGCCAGCTCAATGGTTTTGGGCTGGGCAGCATAAAAATCGCCGCCACCCAGGGCATCGCCGTCGAGAGCGTTCTGCAGACCGCAGCGGGCGGGGACATTACGCTGTATGGCCCGGACATCGGCATCAACGCGGACCTCATCGCCCGCTCGGGCACCATCCACCTGGGCAATGTGTTGACGCAGGTCAGCGGCAATGCCCGGATCGAAGATACCGTGCTGGCCGCGCCGGCCGGAACGATGGGCGGCGTTGCGGTCGCGCGGGGAGTGGCCCTGGATGCCAGCGGTCTGTGGAGCAACCTGCTGCTGGACCGGATGGACATTGCGAACCTTCCCTACCAGAATGGCGGCAGCGTGTCGCTGCGGGCCACAGGCGACATCACCCTGGCGCAAGACACCCTGGTCGACGTGTCCTCGGGGGCGGCCGTGCTGGCCAACGGCAGCCTCGAGGGCGGCAAGGGCGGCAGCGCCGTTCTGGCCTCGATGCCCACCCCGGCCGCCGGCGGACCTGGCGGTTCGCTCGCGCTCGACGGCGAACTGCGTGCCTATGGCGTCCAGGGCGGCGGCAGCTTGACGCTGCAAGCCAGCAAGGTATTGATCAGCGATGCCGCCGATTCCCGGGCGCCGCAAGCGGATACCTTGCTGCTTGGCGGGGACTTTTTCGATAAGGGGTTCAGCCACTATGACGTCATCGGCGAGCAGGGCGTGACGGTGGCCGACGGCACCCGGGTCGATGTCGGCATGCCCGTGTTGCGCTTCGGCCAGGCCGCCCGCGACAGCGCCGCGGGCGGCGGGCCCGGCGCGGCGCTGGTCTTGTGGACGCCGCCGGTATACCAGGAGGACCCCGTCCAGGGGCAATTGACGCAGCGCAAGGGCGCGGGCATCAGCCTGCAGGCGGGCACAGTTCAGTCCAGCGCCGCCGACATGGCGCTGGCGCAAGCGGTCGTCGGCAAGAATGCGGTGATCAGCGTCGATCCCGGCCAGAGCATCAGGGTCGCCAGCATCGGTCAACTCACGGTGGAAGGCATCTTGAACGCATGGGGCGGCGCGATCACCTTGAGCGGCGTGAGTACCGGGCCGGCATCGGAGCCGGTCGAGGCGGCGGGCCATGGCCGTTCCATCTGGATTGGCGGGCAAGCCGTGCTGGATGTGGCGGCAAGAGCGGCGACCGGCCTTGACGCGCGCGGCAATCGCTACGGCCTGGTACGCGACGGCGGCAGCATAGTGATAGGCGGCGAGATCGATCACGCCGTCGGCAATGCGTCGGCGCCGAATCTGTTTGTCGTCGTGCGCGACGGCGCCTTGCTCGATGCATCGGGCACGCAGGCAACGCTGGATATTGCCGGGCAGGGCGCGACGAATGTGGCCAGCCACGGCGGCGGCATTTCGCTGGCGTCGAACCATGGCCTGTATCTGGATGGCGCCTTCAAGGCCGAGGCGGGCGGCGCCGGCGCGGCCGGCGGTGCGCTGTCTGTCGCCCTGGAATCGCCGGTGTATTTGAAAACGGCGGCCGGCAGCGTGCTCAATCCCCGCGAACTGGTGATCGAGCAAGATCAAAGCGCCAGTGCCTTGCAGGGTGTGGGGGACGCGGCGCAGGCGGCCGGCGCATTGACCTATGGCCATGGCCGCTTGTCGGTGGCGCAAGTGGAGGCCGGTGGTTTCGACAACCTGTCTCTGCTGAGCGCAGGCTTGTTGAGTTACGCCGGCGATGTCGCGATCGAGCTGGATCAAAGCCTGCGGATTTATGGTGGCTACGCATTGGCGGACGGCGCGGCGGCGGGCTCGAAAGTCCAGCTTGCGTCTTCCTATCTGCGCCTGGCCGGTGTCAAACCGGCATTCCGTGATCAGTATATTTCAGCGCGCCCGGCGGATACCTCGTCCAGGGCGATCAGCGAACAGTTCAGCGCGCAAGCGAACCTGATCGACATTCGCGGTCTCGTAGGGTTGAATGCGGATCGCGTGGAACTGACCAGTCGCGGCGATTTGCGTTTCCAGAATACGAGCGATGGCTGGGACGGCGTCAATCCGGTTACGCTCCTTGCGAGTTCCGGCGACATCGTCTTGAAAGCGGCCCAGCTTTATCCGGAAACCGGCGCCGGCGCAGCCGTGCTAGCCGGCTACACCGCTGGCACTGGCAGCAGCGGCGCCAGTTACGATCCGGCGCGCAGCCTGACCATAGGACGCAGCACCTCCGACCTGCCCGCCATGCCTTACTCTGCATTCGGCTTCCTGCAACTGTATGCGGCGCATGTCGAACAGGGCGGCGTGCTGCGCGCGCCATTGGGTTATATTGGCCTCGGCGTGGCTGGCTACGACAATGAAAAGACACTGAGCGTCAATCTGCTGGACAACAGCGTGACTTCGGTCAGCGGCGCCGGCCTGGTCATGCCTTATGGCGGCACGATAGACGGCCAGAGCTGGAACTACGATGGCAAGGCCGTGACACTCACCGGCGTCGGTGGCGCCCGCGGTCGCGCGCTGAACACTGGAGTGAAGCTGTCGGGCGCCGCGGTGGCGGTGAATGAAGGCGCCGTGCTCGATCTTTCCGGCGGCGGCGAGCTGACGGGCGCCGGCTTCATCTCCGGCCGCGGCGGCTCTACCGACGCGCGCTATCACCCGCTGGTGCAGGCAGGCGCCAGCGGCGGTTTCAGCCTGCCGGGTTTAAGCACCAACCCCGTCTACGCCATTGTGCCCGGCGCGCAAGGCTATGCGCCAAGTGGCGGCGAACATGGCGCGGTGGATCCAGCGATGGGCCGTCAGGTAACCATAGGCGCCGGCGTGCCAGGTTTGCCGGCCGGCACCTATACGTTGATGCCCTCTACCTATGCCTTGCTGCCGGGCGCCTTCCGCGTGGAGATCAATGGCGCGGCCGGACAAGGCGCAATCACCGCGGCGCAAGCGATGCGCAACGGTTCGTGGTCAGTCTCCGGCGCCTTGTCGATCGCCGGCACCGGCATCCGCGATAATCTGGCCAGCCAGTTGATCGTGACGCCGGCCGATGTCTTGCGCACTTACTCGCAATACAACGAAACCAGTTACACCGGATTTGCGCTGGCGGATGCGGCGCGGCGCGGCATCCCGCGTCCTATGCTGCCAGCCGATGCAAGAACCTTGCAGCTCGAGTTGCTGCCCGCCGCGGGCGCCGATGCTTTCCGCTTTGACGGCGAGGGGCGTTTCAATGCGGCTGAGGGCGGTTACGGCGGCACGGTTGCGGTGACAATGAGCGATGCCGCCATCGGAGGCATGGTACTGGAAGTTGTGGCAGCCGGAGCGCAAGCCACAGCCGGCTTTACCGGCATCACACTGGATGCCGATAGCCTCAATAACATCGGCGCGAGTCGCATGGTGATTGGCGGCATGCCGGCCGTGCTGTACGGCCAGGGTGGCAATTACATTACGTTTGAAGGCGGGGTGAAGGAAGTCAATCTGCGTTCCGGCGCGCACTTGTCGGCGCCGGAAGTCTTCCTGGTGGCGGCTGATCCCAATAATCCGGAGCAGGGCGATGGTCTCATCAATGTCGAGCAAGGTGCGAGCATCAACACACTCGGTCGCGGCAACGTTGCGTATGACTCGAATGATGGCTTCGTCTACCGCACGAGCGGACATATGCTGGCGGCATCCAACGGCTTGCTGAATGTCACGCAAGGCACTGGCAGTACGCGCGGCGGCATCCAGATAGGCACATGTACCCTGGCGCCATGCTCAGGCGCGACCACGCTGTACTCGGAAGGCACCGTGCTGGCTTCGACGCAAGGCAGTTTCGTGCTCGATGATGCGGTGCGCTATGGCACACGCAACCTGACCCTGGCAGTGGGTGCGATCAATATCGGCAGCGAGCAGGCGCTGGCCGATGCGCAAGCCGGCGGTATCCGTTCCGCCGGGCTGGCGCTGAACCAGAACGTGCTGGATCGCCTGCTGCGAGGCGATGCCAGCGCCGGCGCGCCGGCGCTCGAAACCCTGGTATTGAGCGCCGCCAACAGCGTCAACTTCTATGGCGATGTGGCGCTGGATACTTATGACAGCGCCACCGGCCAATCGACACTCGACCGGCTGGTGCTGACCACGCCCGCCATCTACGGCCATGGCGACGCCGGCGCGGTTGCCACGATACGCACCGCCAACCTGATCTGGGGCGGCGCCGAGACGGCGGGGGGCAGCGTCATCGCGAATGGCGCGGGCACCGGCAGCGGCACGCTGAATCTGGTGGCGGAGCGCCTTGAATTCGGCTTCGGTCCCTTTACGCAGCCGGGCAACATCAAATCCTATGATCGCCTGGCGCTGGGCTTTGCCAGTGTCAACCTCAATGCCAGCGAGAGCATCACCGCGAACCACAAGGGCAGCCTGTCGGTGTACCAGACGCAGGGGACCTATGAAAGCGGCACGGGATTCCAATACAGCGGCGGCAATCTGAACATCACGACGCCGCTGTTGACGGGCGCGGCCGGCTCGGTGAATGACATCACGGCCGGCGGCGCAATCAATGTGCTTGCCCCGGCCGGAACGGCGACAGTCGATGCCAAGATTGCCAACGGTGCGCTCGGCGCCGAGCTTAGCCTGCATGGCAATGGCCTGACGCTGGCGAGCAAGGTAATGCTGCCCAGCGGCAAGCTGACCTTGATTGCGGAAGAAAACCTGACCCTGGCTGATGCCGCACAGATCGATATGGCGGGGCGCAAGATCAATTTCAACGATCTCGATAAATACAGCTGGGGCGGCGACATCATCCTGGAGAGCCGCGGCGGCGATATCCGGCAGGCGGCGGGATCGACGATGGACTTGTCCGCCGTGAACAACAGGGCCGGCAGCCTGAGCGCGGTGGCGCTGGATGCCGCCGCCGGCATGGTCGACCTGCAAGGCCGCATCGTCGGCACCAGCAGCGGCTATTACGATGCGGGCGGCACCCTGGTGCCATACCAGGCGGGCACCATCGAGGTGCGCGCGCAGGCGCTCGGCGGCAGCGGCACGCTGGATAGCCAGTTTGCAGCGCTCAATACCCGCTTGACCGAAGGCGGCATATTCGGCGGCCGCAACTTCCAGTTAAAGCAGGGCGACCTCACGATCGGCAACGAACTCAAGGCCGGTGAGATCAATGTCTCGGTCGACAATGGTCGTCTCATCGTGATCGGCACTATAGATGCCAGCGGCGAGCGCGTCGGCAATATACGCCTGGCCGGCAAGAATGGCTTGACGATAGGCGGCAATGCCGTGCTCGACGCGCACGGCAGCGTGCTGCGCGTCGACAGCTACGGCAAGATCATCGACAGTCCGAATCGCGCGATTGTCGAACTCAATTCCGGGAATGGAACACTGTCCCTTGCCAGCGGTGCGCAAATCGATCTGCGCCACGGCACGGATGCCACAGCCGGCGGCGGCAGCGGGCGGCACGATGGTGTGGCGCGCGGTACGCTGGAATTGAACGCGCCGCGTATCGGCGGCAATGGCGCCTATGACGATGCGGATGCCGCCATTTACGGCGACATCGCGATGGATGCGGGCGCTGCGGTGAATATTCGCGGCGCCAAGTCGATTGCCGTCAACGGCATGCAGCGCTACGACGATGCGCCACTGGCCACAGTCAAGGATGCCAGCGGCAACGCGGTCCTGGATCCGGATGGCAAGCCAGTGCTGGATCTGGCTGCCAGCGGTCGTCCTTACCAGGTCATCAACCAGGACTACCTGGATGAGATACATGGCGACAGTACGAAGTTCATCGACAACGCACTAGTCAACGGAAATTTACGCAATACCAAACTGGCCGGCTTGAACAATGCGGCCTATGCCGATGCCTTGCATCTGCGCCCGGGTGTGGAAATCGTCAGCAACGCCAGCACCAATCCGGGTGGCGACATGATCGTGCAGGGCGACCTGGACTTGTCCGGCTATCGCTATGCCAGCCTGAACCCGCATACAGCGAAAACCGGCGTCTACGGTTCCGGCGAGGCGGGCGCGTTGACGATGCGCGCCGCCGGCAACCTGGATATCTTCGGCAGCATCAATGACGGCTTCGCGCCGCCTCCGCCTACGCCGGACGACAAGGGCTGGATACTGTTGCCGGGCCGGGACTTTGCCGGCGGCGATATCGTGGTGCCCGGCGCCGGCGTGACGCTGGCCGATGGCACCGCGTTCCCGGGCGGCTCGACGCTCAACTACGACTTACCCATCAAGGCGTTCAGCATGGAGGCTGGCACGCTGCCGGTGGCGGCGACGCTGGATCAGGATCTGACGCTGCCGGCGGGCACCGTGCTGGCGGCGGCGCTGCGAGATGCCGCAGGCAATATCTTGTTTGCCGCCGGCACCTTGCTGACTGCGGAGCAGACGCTGCATGCCGGAAGCAGGCTGGATGCCGGCAGTGTGCTGGCTGGAAGAACTGCTTTGCGCGCGGTGATCTGGCCCAAGGGCATACCGTTGCCGGGAGCGGCGGGCGACAGGAGCACGCTGCTGCTCGACGGCAACAAGGCGCTGGCGGTTGGCGCGCTGATTCCTTCCGGCACTGACGTGAAGCTGCCGGCCGGCGTGGCATCGATTGAACTGCGCCCCGAGCTTGCCGGCAGCCAGGGAAAAATCTGGGCCATCGCGCCCATGCTGGCGGAAGGTTCGCAATCGTGGTCGCTGCGCCTGGTGGCAGGCGCCGATACGGAGGCGGCGGACAGCCGCATCGTCCAGGCCAGGCCGGCAAACGGCGATTTGCGTCTGGCCGACAGTCACTACGGGATGTTTGGCAAGGCGCTGCCATTCAAGGGCACCTTTCTATGGAGCCAGGATGGGGCAGATGCCACGGGCGGCGCCGTCAACGCGGGTGATGTAATGACCGAAGAGTATGTCTACTCGGTGACAGGCCTCACTGTCGCTGAGTTGTGTGCGGCTGATCCAAGCCTGTGTACCGAGCAATCCGCTTATATATGGACTGCGGACGGGGCCGCGGAAATGGGGGATCCTTCCCTGACCGGTCAACCCATGGAGCTGGAATATGTGCAAATCCAGGTCGGGTACGACACCATCGAGGGCATGTGCGCGGATTTGCCATACTGGTGCGCTTCCGGCTCGGCAACCGAATATGAAGCAGTCGCCAGCAGCACGCGCTTCAGCGTGGTACGCACAGGCGCCGGCGACTTGGAACTGCTGAGCGGCGGCAGCCTGCGCATGGATTCCCTGTTCGGCGTATATACCGCGGGCAGTTCATCCGCCGCCACCTTTGCGAACGATCCGTATAACCAGCCCAAGGGCCGGGGCGCGAGCGGGACTGTCCTCAATGACCCCGATGGCGCGCGCGAACACCTGGTCGACGGCGGCGCCGACAGCATTTACCGCGCATGGTATCCGGATCACGGCGGCAATCTTTTGCTGAAAGTGGGTGGCGACTTGACCGGCGCGCAGATGAATACCAGCATTTCAGTCAATACCCGTCCGGTTTCGACGGACAAGGGCTATGCGACAGGCGACGTTGGAAACTGGCTATGGCGCCAGGGCAGCGGCAGCGTGGCGACCGGGGCCCAGGCACAACCCGCCGCATGGTGGATCAACTTTGGCAGCTATACAGCCGCCGTGTACGGCGCCGATCAGATGGCTGGATTCACCGGTTTTGGCACATTGGGCGGCGGCAATGTCGACGTGCAGGTAGGCGGCGATGCCGGTGTGGTGGCGAAACTCGCGGGATCCGCTTACGATCAAAACATCAACCCGCGCAGCCAGGGGCTGGTGCTGGCGGTTGCCAGCACCGGTCGCGTGGCGGCGGACGGCAGCATGCAATTGACCGGCGGCGGCGATCTGGAAGTGCGTGTCGGCGGCGCCTTGAACCCGGCCAGTGAGTTCAGTAGCGGCACACTGAATGGCGCGCTGGTCAATCTGCGCGGGCATGCCGGACTGGAGAGCGCACAACTGGGCAGCATCGCCCTGATCTACGGCAATAGCAGCTTCCAGCATGTGCCGAAGGAAAGCCGCGCCTTCGATTCTTTCCGCGCGACCCGCGCCGAGGCGCTGGGCGGCGTGGCGCTGGTGCCGGGCGATGCGACTTTCAGCATCGGCACATTGGGCGACCAGGTGGTGCAGGAGGTGATAGATCCGGGCCGCGTGACGACGATGAGCTTTTCGCCCTTCCTGAATAGTGCCGGCGTCAATGGCCGTGGGGAGAGCTGGTTCACCTTGTGGACCGATCGTACGTCGCTGGATGTGTTCTCCGCCGGCGGCAACCTGACGCCTTATACACAGGGCAGCATTAGCGGCGGCAGCATCAGTGATGATGCGATTATCTACCCTTCGATCCTGCGGGCGGTGGCGGCGAGCGGCAGCCTGTTCTATGGCAAGGGGTCCAAGACGCAGGCCGCGGACTTGGGTTTCTTTGAACCGATATTGCTGGCGCCATCGGCCAATGGACAACTGCAATTCCTGGCGGCCGATTCCATCTTCGCCGGTGGCTTTACCGTCAGCCAGTCCGGTGCCGCGCCGGCTGCAATGGCGACGCCGCATAATCCGGCTTATGCCGGCTGGATCGCCGGTACTTTCCCGGATTTGCCAGTGGCGATCAATACTTCTGTTCTCGCCAATCCGGTGACTAACGGCTACTTCCCGCTGTTTGCTTTCGGGCCCAATAGCGCGGCCACACAATTGGAGGGTAGCAGCGAGCCGGCGCGTTTCTATGCGATGAGCGGCGATCTGATCGGCGTCGACAGTGGCCGCATGATGACTTATTCCGATCTGGATTTCCGTTCGAGGCCAACGGCGCGTTATGGCCTGACCTGGTATGAAGGGGCGCAGCCGGTGTGGATGATTGCCGGACGCGATATCGTCAGCAGCGGCACCTACCAGGCCCAGGTCGAAGACGGCCGGCGTTCATACAAGACCAGCGGCAATCTGTTTGTGCATCACAACGCGAGCGACGTATCGGTGGTGTCGGCCGGTCGCGATATTCTTTACAGCTCTTTCAATGTCGCCGGTCCGGGCACGCTGGAGATCAGCGCCGGCCGCAACATCCTGATGGAAGACAAGGGCGCGGTCTCCAGCATAGGCGCCATCGTTCCCGGCGATACCCGTCCTGGCGCAAATATCGTCATGCAAGCAGGTGTGGGCAGCGGCCTGGATTACCTGCGCTTCATCCTGCCCTACCTGGATGCGGCCAACCTCGCGCATAGCGGCACGCCGCTGGCGGACCAGGAAGACAAGGTGGCCAAGACCTATGAGGCGGAATTGATTGCCTGGCTGGCGGAGCGTTACGGTTTTGCCGGTGATGCCGATGCGGCGCGCGCCTACTACCTGGCTTTGCCGCCTGAGCAGCAACGCGTGTTTGCCCGTGACGTCTACTTCGCCGAGCTGAAGGCGGGTGGTCGCGAATATAACGATGTCAACGGTCCGCGCTTTGGCAGTTTCCTGCGCAGCCGCAATGCCATCGCCGGCCTGATGCCAACGGTGGATGCGGATGGCAAGGCGATTGTGTATGACGGCGACATCATCATGTACAAGGGCGAGTATGTATACCAGGCCCCGGGCAATTCTATCGTTGTCACCACCCCGCGCAGCGGCTACGTGCATACCAACTTCGGCGGCGATATCCAGATGCTCGCGCCGGGCGGGCAGCTGGTGTTCGGCATCGAAGGCGAGGCGCCGCCGTCGACCTCCGGCGTCATCACGCAGGGCGGCGGCAACATCCAGATGTATGCGCAAGGCAGCATTCTGCTGGGCCAGAGCCGGGTCATGACCACCTTCGGCGGTTCCATCTTCGGCTGGTCGAGCCAAGGGGATATCAACGCCGGGCGAGGGTCCAAGACCACCGTGGTCTACACACCGCCCAAGCGCGTGTACGACGGCTGGGGCAACGTGACCCTGTCGTCGACCGTGCCCAGTTCGGGCGCCGGCATCGCCACCCTCGCGCCGATTCCGGAAGTGCCGGCCGGCGACATCGACCTCCTGGCGCCGCTGGGCACGATAGATGCCGGCGAGGCGGGCATCCGGGTGTCGGGCAATGTGAACATCGCGGCCTTGCATGTGGTCAATGCGGCCAATATCCAGGTGCAGGGGGATTCCACAGGCATCCCGGTGGCGGCCGTGGTCAACACCGGGGCGCTGGCCTCGGCCAGTTCGGCCTCGGCCTCCGCGGCGACGGCGGCGCAGGAAACCGTGTCGCGCGCCCGTAACGAAGCCCGCCAGAACCAGCCCTCCATCTTCAGCGTGCAGATACTGGGCTTCGGGGGTGAAAGCGCCCTGGGCGCGAGTGGAGCGGATTCCCCAGCGGCGGCGGGCGCGGATCAGCGGGCGGCTTATCGGCCCGATCACATGGTGCAAGTGCTGGGCAGGGGCAATGCGCCCGGCGCCCAGACCGCGCTCTTGACGGCCGACGAGCGGCGGCATATGGGCTTCTAGCCGGCCGGGGCTGCGGGGCATGGCGCGCCGCAGCCCCGGTTCGCGCCAAGGTTCAACGGCTTTGACCGGTCCTGGCAGTACCATCGTACCAGAGACAAATCGCGCCTTGTTCGTACTCCTTTGCCAACGCTTCGCAGAGGCTCTGCTTCGCGGGATGGCCCTGTGGATCGCGGGCATCCACGCAAACGGCGGCGACAGGCTGGGAGGGGCGGGGAATGGCGGCGATTGTCCGCTTCGTTCCGGCGGATCGCGTCGGGCCGCGTCGTGTCGAACGGTGTGGCGCGAGGCCCGCAGTGTTGCCGAATTTCAGAAGGGGGGTAGGGTTCCCCCCAGCCCCTGAGTCGGTGCGTGCCAGAAGAGGCCGGGTAAGGGGCGTACTTCCTTGGGCCAGAGACTAGGGGAAACCCATGCTGTGATTCTAGGGAAATGACAGCGGGTTTGCAAGGCCTCGCGTGATTTTCAAGCTGTTTTTTCATGGATTACTTCAAAAACAACGGCCTCTTCATTGACATGATTTTGTCATCAAATTGCGCTATGGAAGCCGTCGCGGCGCGGGGCCGGATGGGCTCCGGCAAGGCGGATGCCGCGGTCCATTGCATTGCGACGTTCATGGCGCAGGCGCATGAACATTGCGTTTCCGGCTATGCGAAAAAACCTCCCGAGGATTTTCCATAAACCTGACATAGGCGTCAGGCAGCATAGGCCACTCCGACGTTGGTGCTATGGAGCGGGAATAATGGATGCGGGCAACTTGCGGATTACCGCGGCAGGGAAGGAAACGAAGCGGCAGGCGGGTTTTTCCTTGATCGAGGTAATGGTCGTGGTGGTCATCATGGGCGTGCTGGCCGCGGTAATCATCCCCAATCTGCTGGACCGGCCCGATCAGGCCCGCGCCGTCGCCGCGCGCCAGGACATCGGCGCCATCATGCAGGCGCTGAAACTGTATCGGCTCGATAACGGCCGCTATCCCTCGAACAGCCAGGGGCTCAAAGCGCTGGCGGAAAAGCCGGCCACGGCGCCCATCCCCAACAACTGGCGACCCTACCTGGAGCGCCTGCCGAACGATCCTTGGGGCAGCCCTTATCAATACCTTAACCCGGGCGCCAATGGCGAGATCGATGTCTTTTCGTTTGGCGCCGATGGTCAGCCTGGCGGGGAAAAGGCCGACGCCGACATCGGCTCCTGGCAGTTGTAGCGTCGTGACCCTATGAAAACCGGCCTGCTGCGGATCGCGCTGCCACGGTTGGGCGAAATTCGGCCGGATGCGCTGGCCGTGTTCGGCTGGCGCGCGGGCGCGGGAGCCTGGCAGGATGGCGGGCCCGCGCCGCTGCGGGAGATCGCCGCGCGGTTCGGCGCGATGCGCGTCGAGGTTTGCCTGCATCCCGAGGACGCCTCGCTGACGGACGTGTCTTTGCCGCCCCTGCCCGAAAAGCGGCGGCGCGCCGCCATCCTGGCCGAGGTGGAAGCGCTGGCGCTGGGCGAGGTCGAGGGGCTGGCCGTGGGGTTTGGGGCCCGCAATGACGATGGCGCCGCGCCTGTCGCATGGACGGAACAGGATAGGCTGGACGGCGCTTTGGCGCGCTTGCGCGCCATGGGCCTGAACGTGCGCGCCGTCTATGCCGCGCCTTTCTTTCTGCCCCTGCCCGATGCCGGCTCCTGCGGCGTCCTGGTCGATGGCTGGGCGGTGTTGCGCACCGGGCGCGATGCCGGGCTCATGCACGCGGTCCATGCCGCTCCCTTCCCGGAAGCGGGCGCAGGGGGGCCGCCGGATGATGGGAACGATGCGCCGCCGGCGGCGCTGCCGGTCCTGTCCGAACCCATTCAGTGGCTGGATGCCGGCCTTCGCCAGGCGGCGGGGCCCACGGCCTTGTCCAGTCCCTCCGACGCGCCGTCGCGCTGGGCCGGCCCTTGCGCCGCCTGGTCCATTCCTGTTGGCGGCCGCCAGCGCGGCGGGGGCCGCCAGAACTGGACGCGCGCGGCGGGCGCTTGCGCCCTTGCCGCCGCGGTGTGGGTGGCCGGGCTGAATCTTTACGCATACCGCTTGGCGCATCATGGCCAGGCGATTCAGGCGCATATGCGGGATCGCGTCAAGGCCGCGTTTCCCGATTTGCCGGTGGTCGTCAATCCCTTGCAGCAGGCCCGGCAGCAGCGCGATGCCTGGTCGGCGCTGGGCGATGATCCGGACGGCGCCCGCTTTTCCCGGACGATCCGCGCGTCGGCGGCGGTGATCGACAATCTGGCGGGGCAGGTGCAAAGCATGCGCTATGCCGGGGGCGAACTGGTGCTGACGCTGCGCGGCGGCAAACCCGCCTCGGCGGATGAGGCGGCGGCGCTGGCGCAACGCGCCAGCGAGGCGGGTCTCGCTGCCACGGCGGACGCCTCCGGATGGACGCTGAGGCTAGATCCCCAGGCCATGCCGCCCGCGCTGGCCGCCAGGAATACGCCGGGCGCGACGGCCAAGGAGGCGGGATGAGCCTGTCATCGCCGCTGAAACGCAAGAGGCCTGCCGCGTTCATGCCGCGCCTGGCTGCGGCGTACGCGCAAGGCGCGGCGCAGTGGCGGCTGTTTTCGGCGCGCGAGCGGCGCCTGATGGCCGCCGCCGCGCTGTGCCTGTCGGCGGCGTCGGCATGGTTGCTGTTGGTGAACCCGGCCTTGGGCCTGATTGCGCATTGGCGGCAGGAAATTCCCAAATTGCAGTCGCAGGCCAGCGCTCTGGAAGATGTGCTGGGCGAGGCGGCCATGCAAGCGCCGGTGGCGCCCGCGGGCGACGCGGCCGCGCAGCTTGCGCGTCTTCGGCTGAGCCTGGATGCGGCCGGGCTGCAAGGCCGCTATGAGGTGTCATCGCTTGCGGGCGGCCAGGGCGCCGCGCCGGACGCGCCGCGGGCGGATGTCATTCGTGTGGAGATCAAGGGGGCGCCCATCGATCAATTGATGCCCTGGCTGACAGTCTGGCCCGACCGGCTGGGCCATGAGGTCGTGGCCGTTGCGCTGGAGCGCAGCGGCCCTGCGGTATCCGCGGAGTCCGGCGTGGCCGGGCATCTGGACCTGGGTATCGCGCACATTTCAAAGGACGGTTCCTGATGCGGCGAAATAGGGTGGCGGGTCGGACAGCGATGCGGGCGTATCGGTGCTCATTGCTGTTGTGCGTGGCGCTGGCCGGGTGTGTCGCCACGCCTCCCAAGGAAGAGCCGCTGCTGCGCGAGGGTGTGTACACCCCCTTGCCGGCCGCGCAGGTCTCGGGCGATTCCGGGGCGGGGCGCACGCCGGAAAATGACGCGGACCGCGCCGAGGAGCGCAAGCCGGCGATCCGGCCGCTGCGCCGGGCGGGGGGCGGCCAGCCGGGCGCCGCTGCGTCCTCGCCCGCGGGGCCGCGCCTGAGCGATGAAAGCGTGCTGCTCAATTTCGTGGATGCGGACTTGCCCGCGGTATTGCGCGCGCTGGCGCGCTTCACAGGCCGCAACTTCCTGGTCGACCCGCGCGTGAAGGGCACGCTGACCCTGGTGTCGGAGGGCGAAGTCAGTTCGCAGACCGCCTACAGCATGCTGCTGGGCGCGTTGCGCATGCAGGGTTTCACGATAGTGGATGTGGGCGACGTCAGCCGCGTGGTGCCGGTGGCGGATGCCAAGCTGCAGGGCGGCGGCGTCAACCAGCAAGGCGGTTCCGCCGGCATCGCCACGCGCACCTTCCGCCTGAGCTATGAAAGCGCCGAAAAGCTCGTCCCCGTGCTGCAGCCCATGGTTCCGCCCGACGGCGCGATCACGGCTTATCCGCGCAACAATACCATTGTCATTACGGATTACGCGGACAACCTGGAGCGCATCGCCCGGGTCATCGCCAGCATCGATACGCCCACCTCGCTCGATACCTCTGTCGTGCCGCTCAATAACGGGATCGCGGTGGATATTGCCGCCATGGCGGCCGACTTGCTGGAGGGCGGCGGGCAGAACACAGATAGCATCGCGGTGATGGCGGACCCGCGCTCGAACAGCGTCGTGATCCGCTCCAGCAGCCCCGAGCGCACCGACCTGGCGCGCAACCTGGTGATAGAGCTGGACAATGTGCAGACCGATCCGGGCAATCTGCATGTGGTGTATTTGCGCAATGCGCAGGCCACGCATCTGGCCGGCGTGCTGCGCGGCGTGCTGACGGGCGAATCGGACGCTTCGGCCTCGGCGGGCGGCGATTCCGTGCGCGCCGCGCTGGGGGCCGGCGGCATGTTGAGCGGGGCCGGCGACGGTGCCGGCAACGCGCGGGCAAGCGCCGGCGGCGCCGCAAATGCGCGCGCAACGGCCGGCGGCACGGGCGGCGCGGGGTCCTTGCGCGGCGGGCAGGGCGGTTCGGGCGGCGCCGGCGCCGCGGCTGCGGGCGACGCGCAGTCCACGGCGTTTTCCGCCGGCGGCGTCACCGTCCAGGCCGATGTCAGCACCAACACTTTGATCATCTCGGCCCCCGAGCCCATGTACCGCAGCTTGCGCAAGGTCATCGATCTGCTGGATCAGCGCCGCGCCCAGGTGCTGGTGGAAAGCCTGATCGTGGAGGTCACCGAGAACGATGCCGCGGAGCTGGGCATCCAATGGATGACGGGCAACGGCCGCTTGTTCGGCGGGGCGCGCTTCGGCGGCTCGGGCCTGTCGGCCAATGCCCGCACGACGATAGACGCGGCGCCCGCCGGCTTGAACATCGGCGTGATCGACGGCACGATCAACCTGCCCGGCGTAGGCGAAATCCTGAACCTGAAGCTGCTCGCGCGGGCGCTCGAGACCAGGGGCGGCGCCAACATCCTGTCCACCCCCAATTTGCTGACGCTAGACAACGAGCCGGCCGCCATCATGGTGGGCAAGACCGTGCCTTTCATCAGCGGCCAGTACGTGACCGATGGCGGCGGGGGCAGCAACAACCCCTTCCAGACCATCGTGCGCGAAGACGTGGGCCTGAAACTGAACATACGCCCGCAGATATCCGAGGGCGGCACGGTCAAGCTGGACATCTACCAGGAAATCAGCAGCATCGACAGCCTCGAATCGGACAGCCTGGGCGGCATCGTGACCAACAAGCGCGCGCTCGATACCAGCGTGCTGCTCGACGACGGCCAGATCATGGTCATGGGCGGGCTGCTGGAGGACTCCGTGCAGACCAGCACCGATGCGGTGCCGGTGCTGGGCTCCATCCCTGTCCTGGGCGCGCTGTTCCGGTACGAGTCGCGCAAGCGCGTCAAGACCAACCTGATGGTTTTCCTGCGGCCCTACGTGGTGCGCGATGCGCGCGCCGGGCGCGGCCTGACCCAGGACCGGTACAACTTCATGCGGCGGGCGCAGGCCCGTTCGCAGCCCGGCTCGCACCCCTTGCTCAAGGACATGAAAGGGCCGGTCCTGCCGCCCTCGGACCTGCCGCAGGCCGGGCGCGCGGGCCCATATGACCTGCGCCCCGAGCATTGGGACCAGACCCAGTCGCTGGCGCCGCCTTCCACCGAGACCTCGTCGGCGCTGCGCCAGACGCCTTCCGCGGGCGGCCAGGACGAAGCGCCCGCCGTGGTCCGCACGCGCCTGCCCGCCGGCCTGGCCGTCGCCAGCGACCCGGAAGCCATGTATGGGCAGTCCGCCCGCAATGTGACCGTGATCCAGTTCGCCGAAACCCGCGAGCAGCAGGACGCCACGCGCATCGCCAGGCGCGTGCGCGTCAGCGGCCTGCAGGCCTATGCCCTGAGCGGCCCGGGCGGGCTGAATTATGTCGTGCGCGCGGATGTCGGACGCGACCCCCAGGCGGTGGACACCGCCGTGGGCCTGCTGCGCGAGCTGGGCTATCAGCCTGAACTGGTGGTGACGCCATGAACGCGCCGGCGCCCGGGCGGGCGGGCCCCGCGCTCGACAGCCTGCCCTACGCCTGGGCGCGCGCCCATCGCGCCTGCGTGGCCCGGGACGAGGGCGGCGCGCTGGTCCATGTCTGCCCGCAAACGCCCGGCTGGGCGGTGGTCGAGCTGCGGCGCCGCTACCCGGCCGCGGCTTTCCGCAGGGTCGGCGCAGCCGCGATGGACGACCTGATCGCCTCGGCCTATGCCCACGCCGGCGATGCGGCCTCGGTCATGGGGGCCGCCGAAAACAACATCGATCTGGACCGCCTGATGCAGGACATGCCGGAACTCACCGACCTGCTGGATGCGACCGACGACGCGCCGGTGATCCGCATGATCAACGCCTTGCTGTCCCAGGCGGCGGGGGACGGCGCCAGCGACATTCACTTCGATGTGTTCGAGACCCGCGCCAGCGTGCGCTATCGCGTCGACGGCCAGTTCCGCGACGTGGTGGCGCCGCGCAAGGCCCTGCATGCCGCCCTGATTTCGCGCATCAAGATCATGGCGCAGATGGACATCGCCGAAAAGCGCCTGCCCCAGGACGGCCGCATCGGCTTGCGCGTGGGGGGCAAGGCCATAGACGTTCGCGTATCGACGGTGCCCACCGCCCATGGCGAGCGCGCGGTGCTGCGCCTGCTGCTCAAGGATGCGGGGCGGCTGCAGCTGGCCTCGCTGGGCATGGCGCCGGAACTGCGCGACGGCCTGACCCGGCTGATACGCCAGCCCCACGGCATCGTGCTGGTGACCGGCCCCACCGGCAGCGGCAAGACCACCACGATGTATTCGGCCCTGGGTCAGCTGGACCCGGGCACCAACAACATCATGACCGTGGAAGACCCGATCGAGTACGACTTGCCGGGCATTGCCCAGATTCCGGTCAACGCCAGGATAGGCATGACTTTCGCGGTCGCCTTGCGGGCGGTCCTGCGCCAGGATCCCGACAACATCCTGATAGGCGAAACCCGCGATCTGGAAACGGCGCAGATCGCCATCCAGTCGTCGCTCACCGGGCACGGCGTCCTCACCTCGGTGCACACCAACAATGCCGTCTCGGCCGTCACGCGGGTGGTCGATATGGGGGTGGAGCCTTTCCTGCTGGCCTCCACGCTGCTGGGCGTGCTGGCCCAGCGCCTGGTGCGCTGCCTGTGTCCGGACTGCAAGCAGGCGGACGAAATGCCCGATGGCCGCCTGGCGTACCGCGCCGTCGGCTGCGCGGCCTGCGCCCACTCCGGCTACCGGGGGCGAACGGGCGTCCATGAACTGCTGGTGGTCGATAACGGGCTGCGCCGCCTCATCCACCAGCGCGCCGATGAACAGGCTCTGCTGGCCGCCGCCATCGAAGGCGGCATGCGCACCATGCGCGACGATGGCCAGCGCTGGGTGGATGCCGGCATCACCACGCAGGAAGAAATCCTGCGCGTAACGCGCGATGCGTAAAGGAGTACATCATGCCGACTTTTCAATATGAAGCCGCCGACGCCCAGGGCAGGATAGAGCTGGGCCGGCTGGAGGCCGATTCCCCGCGCGGCGCGCGCGCGGCCCTGCGCGGCCGGGGCCTGTCGCCCCTGGCGGTGGCCGAAAAGGCCGATGCCGGCGCGGGCGCTTCCTGGTTCGGCAAAAAGCTCTCCAACAGCGACCTGGCCTGGGCGACGCGCGAGCTGGCCAGCCTGCTGAGCGCCGGCCTGCCGCTGGAATCGGCCCTGGTGGCCACCATCGAGCAGGCCGAGCGCAAGCACGTCGCCCAGACGCTGGCCGAGGTCTGCGAGAACGTGCGCGGCGGCATGCGCTTCGCCGATGCGCTGGCCCAGCGGCCCAAGGATTTCCCGGACATCTACCGCGCGCTGGTCGGCGCCGGCGAGGATTCCGGCGACCAGGCGCGCGTGCTGGAGCGCCTGGCGGACTACCTGGAAGGGCGCGACGCCCTGCGCTCCAAAATCCTGACGGCCTTCATCTACCCCATCATCGTGGCGGTGATCTCGGTGTGCATCGTGGTCTTTCTGCTGGGCTACGTGGTGCCGCAAGTGGTCAGCGCCTTTTCCCAGTCGCACCAGGAATTGCCCGTGCTGACCCGGGTCATGCTGGCCTTGAGCGGCTTCGTGCGCGAGTGGGGCGCGCTCACCGCCGCCCTGGCCGGGCTGGCATTCTGGGCGTGGCGCAGGTCGCTGCAAAACCCGGCCACGCGCCTGGCCTGGCACAGCCGGCTGCTGCGCATGCCCGTGATCAGCAAGTTCGTGCTGGGCGTGAATACGGCGCGTTTCGCGTCCACCCTGTCCATTTTGCGCGATGCCGGCGTGCCTATGCTGCGCGCGCTGGAAGCCGCCCGCGAGACCATGGGCAACGAACGCATGCGCGGCGCCGCCTCGGACGTCATCGGGCGGGTGAAGGAAGGCGAAACGCTGGCGGCGGCCTTGAAGGCGCAGCGGCTCTTTCCGTCCAACCTGATCCATATGGTGGCCAGCGGCGAGAAAACCGGCGCGCTCGCGCCCATGCTGGACCGGGCCGCGCAGAACCTGTCGCGCGACCTGGAGCGCCGCGCGCTGCGCATGACCGCCATGCTGGAGCCCCTGATGACGGTAGGCATGGGGGGCATGGTGCTGATGATAGTGCTGGCCGTGATGATGCCCATCATGGAATTGAACCAGATGGTGCAGTAGCCGCGACACCCGAAGGAGGGAGGCCCTGGATGATGACAACGATGCCGCGCGCCGATGCGCCCGAAACCAGGCAGCACGGCATGGCCGTGATCAGCGCCCTGTTGCTGGTGGCCGTCATCACGGTGATTGCGGCCGGCATCGCGCAGCGGGAAAGCACATTCATCCGCATGGCGCAGAGCGACCAAACCCAGGCGCGGGCGCGCTGGGCCTTGCAGGGAACCCTCCACTGGGCGCAGGCCGTGCTGCGCGAGGACGCCCGGCGCAGCCCCGTAACGCGCCTGGACGGGCAGTGGAGCCGGCCCCTCGTGGACCAGCCGCTGCCCCCGGCCGGCGGCCGCGGGGGGGATACCCGCTACAGCGTCCAGATCACCGACGAGCAAGGCAAGTTCAATCTGCGCAACCTGGCGCAGAACGGCGCTATCGTGCCCGCCGAAGTGGAGGCCTTTGCCCGCTTGTGCGCCCTGCTGGGCATCCAGGCCGGGCAGGCCGATCGCATCATGCAGCGCGTGGTGGCGTCGCTGTCCGAAGAAGGGGTGCGCGGCCGCGCGCGGCAGGCGGCCGGCCGCGGCGATGACGACGAGTCGCGCCAGGCGGCGGCCCGCGCCGCCCAGCGGATAGGCCTGCCGGACGGCATTCCGGCCACGCCCCGGGCGCCGCAGATCCGCGCCCTGGACGATTTGCTGGCGGTGCCCGGGGTGACGCCGGAGGTGGTGGCGCGCTTGCGGCCTTACGCGACCATCCTGCCCGGCTACACATGGATCAATGCCAATACGGCGCCGCCCGAAGTGATCGCCGCCTGGGTGCCGGGCTTTTCGCTGGAGCGGGCCGCGGCGCTGCTCAAGGAACGCGATCGCGGCGTCTGGTTCGTCAGCCGCGGGGATTTCTATAACCGCCTGCGGCGCCCCGACCTGAGCGAATTCGACATACGCATAGGCATCGAAAGCCGCTGGTTCCTGGTGTCCAGCGTGGTGGCGCAGCAGGGCGCCATCGTCGTGCAGCAGGCCCTGCTGCACGACGACAAGAAATCCATGCCGCGCCTGGTATGGCAACGCACGGGCGCCTGAAAAAAAATGGAAAACACCCGAGCTTTGTCCATCATCCTGTCTTGGACGGAGACGAAAATAAGCCCATCGCTCAAGAGGGCGATTCCCGCAAGGCGATGGGTCCTTCACTCAAGCTACGACCCGCCGCCTTGTATTTAGTTCCTTTTTTTGTCGGATGCAAAGGAGTTTTATCATGGGTAAGCATTTCAAACTGAACATGATCGCTTTGGCGATTTCGATGGGTGTGGCCGGCGCGGCGTCGGCTCAGGTATATGGCGGCGGCGCGACGCTGCCGGAAAAGCTGTACAAAGGCGCAACGGGCAATCCCGGGCTGTTCCAAGGACTACCGAACTTTACTGATTTCGTGTACTCCGAGGGCATAGGTAGCGGCGGTGGCAAGAGCGCGTTTGCCACCAATGATTCCAATTTCATTTACCCTGGCGTTACGCCCAAAGTACCCGTTGCGTTCGCCGGCAGTGATTCCGTGATTGACGACAACTACGTCAGCACCTACAACGCAAGGGGCTGGGGCCGGTTGATCCAGATTCCCGCCGCGGGCACAAGCGTCACGCTTCCGTTCAATAAGACGGGTGGCGGCGAGCTTAGCCTGACCAACGCGCAGATTTGCCAGATTTTCGCCGGCCTGGATCCCGATTGGAACGTTGTTTACCGCGCTGGGAGCAGCGGTACGACGGAATTGCTCACCCGGTTCCTTACGTCGATCTGCGCCGGTCAGGACCTGAGTGGCAGCAACCTGGTGAACGGCGCATTCTCGACGAACTCGACGTTCGAGAGCCTCTTTACATCGTTACCCTCCGGTAAGTTTGTGGTGGCGTCCGGCAGCGGCAATGTTGTACCTACGGTGGACGGGGGTGTGAACCGCATAGGCTATGTCAGCCCTGACTATATTGTTGACTTGGCCGACGCGACCAAGGTCGCTAAAGTCAATGGCAATTTGCCTACCACTGCCAATGCGGGAGAAGCGCTGGGCACGGCGCTAGCTCCTCCCTTGGCTCAACGTGTAAACCCGGTGCGCTGGGTGCCAACTTTCGACACCGCTCCGACAGTTGGTTATCCGATTGTCGGCTACACCAACTTTCTGGTCGGCCAATGCTATCAAGACCAGGCAACGGAAGACCGCATCAAGGCCTTGGTCAAGGCCCTGGCTGACGGCGACTTCGACGCCAAGACAATCGCTCACTCTTTTGTGCCGCTGCCTGAAGCGTTCCGCAATGCCATCAATGACACCTTCGTGACCAATTCAATCAACAGGGGTCTGGACATCGGCAACACCAGCGCTTGCGGCGCGAACGGCCGTCCCGCCACCGCTTCCGCTTTCACTTTGTAGCCGCCTGTACAGCCATGACATCGGCTGAAAAGTAGGCACGCAGTATGGGCTGGCTCCGGCTTCTTTGCCAGGGCCGGCCCGCTACCTGCGCCGCTATTTCTGCGCCGCTATTTCTGCACCTCGGCTGCCGGGATGCAGCAGTAGCGACGTAATGAATAATAGAAAAGAGAGTTTTTTGACCATGAGCAAGAAAACAGCCGGCAACACAGGCGCCAGCACACGGTTGGTCCGCGCATCGCAGCGGCATCATCCACTGTCGCAAAGAAAAAATTATGCGGCAAGAGTGCTGGCCACGGCGTTTGCCGTGGGGGTCGCCGGCGGTGTCTTCTCGCCCATCGCCCAAGCCCAGTCGCGCCCCTTCAGCAGCGGCTGGATGGCGGCCAAGGGCGCGGCCCAGGCGCAGGCCGCGGCCACCGGCAGGCTGCCCAATGGCATGCTGGCCGGCATCAATCCGGCGGCCCAGCAACAGGCGCAGGCGCGCCAGCAACTGAACCGCTCGGTGGCCAACCTGGGCAGTGCCGCGGCAGCCATCGCCGCGCAGCAGGCCGTCCAGGCCGCCGCGCGCGCGGCGCCGCAGAACGATCCTTCCGTGCCCGATGGATTGACCGAGGGCGGCCTGAAGATCGACGCCCAGCCCTTGACGGCAGGGTGGCTCAACGCCAAGGCGCCGGCGCAGACGCAGGCCGGCGGGCGCACGACGGTCACGATCCAGCAAACGGCCGACAAGGCCATCCTGAACTGGGAGACCTTCAACGTCGGGCGCAACACCACGGTGAACTTCGACCAGGCGACCTACGACGCCGGCGGCAATCGCACGGCGCAGACCGGCTGGGCGGTGCTCAATCGCGTCAACGATCCTAATGCCCGCCCCAGCCAGATCCAGGGCCGGATCGAGGCCGACGGCACGGTCATGCTGGTCAACCGCAACGGCATCGTGTTCAGCGGCAGCAGCCAGGTCAATGTGCGCAACCTCGTGGCCGCGGCCGCCGACATCAAGGACGACCAATTCAGTGCGCGCGGCTTGTACGGGGCGGACGCCGGCGCGCAGGCCAGCTTCACCAATGCGCAGGGCGGGATCGACATCCGGCGCGGCGCCCAGATCGCCACTCACACGCCCGCCTCCGCCACGCAAGGCGGCGGCTACGTGCTGCTGATGGGCCGGGAGCTGCACAACGCCGGCCAGATCGCGACGCCAGACGGCCAGGTAGCGTTGGCGGCGGGCGACAGCTTCTTCATCCGCAAGGGGCAGGGCACCGAGGGCAACCAGCACTCCAGCACCCAGGGCAATGAAGTGGCCGCGCGCCTGAACACGGATAGCCTGACTACCGGCCGGGTGGTCAACGCGGGCCTGATTATGGCCACGACGGGCGACATTACGCTCACCGGTCGCGAGGTCGTGCAGCAGGCTGCGGATGCAGCCGGCCCCGCCGGGGTGGCCTTGACGACGACGACCGTCAACAAGCGCGGCACCATCCATCTCCTGAATTCGCGCAGCGACGGCGATGCGAGCGTGACGCTGGGCGCCGGCAGCGTGACCGCCATCCTGGTCGACGAAGGCGCGCAGACGGCGCTGGACGCGCAGCGCGATGCCCTGGCCAACAATCTGGACGTCTACGAGCCGAACAAAACCATCACCGATGCCTTGATCAAGGCCGACGGCGTGTTCGACAACCTTGCCATACCGGGCGTATTCAATACAGCCGATCCGGTACCCGCTGGCGGCATCACCGACCGTCGCGATCAATCCCGCATCGAAATCGTCAGCGGCGGCACCATCGCCTTCGAGGGCGATTCGCTCACGCTGGCCACCGGCGGCCAGATCGCCGTGCAGGCCGAAAAAGGCGGCAGTACCCGGCCCAATGCAGTCACTGGACGCACGTGGGTGGGCCGTGACGCGGTGCTGGACGTGGCCGGCGCGGTGGGCGTGAAGGTGGCCATGGAGAACAACAACATCCTGGTCAATGTGCAGGGCAACGAACTGCGCGATGCGCCGGTCAATCGCGACAGCAACCCGGAAGGCAACAACAGCCAGCTGAGCAGCAAGGACGTCTGGGTGGACGTGCGCGACCTGGTCTTCATCAAGGGCGACTACGATGCGCTGACCAACCCCCAGGGCACGCCGGATCGCTGGTACACCCAGGGCGGCCTGCTGGAAGTCAGCGGCTGGCGCGGCCTGCAGGCCCATGGCGCGGGCGAGTGGCTGGCCCAAGGCGGCACGGTCACCTTCGCCGGCCAGGAAGTCATCACCCAGGCCGGCTCGATCATCAACCTGTCGGGCGGCACGCTGGACGTGCAGGACGGCTACATCGAGCAGAGCTGGGTCAGGGGGGCGGACGGGCGGCTCTACGAGGTATCGCGCGCGCCCGGGGACATCCTGTACAAGGGCATCTACGAGGGCTACCAGGACGAGCACGCGCGCTGGGGCGAGCAGGCCACCCGCAGCTTCTATAATCCCTTGATCGCGCCGCGGCGCCGCTACGAGTCCGGCTACACCGTGGGGCGCGATGCGGGCCAGCTGGTGGTCTCGACCCGCAACGCCATCCTGGAAGGCGACATCGTGGGCGAGGTCTATCAGGGCGATCGCCAGACCCGGGCGCCCGAGCAGGGCCTGGACGGCTATGATCAGCGGCAGACGGCCGCCGCGCGCCGCGGCCAGTTGCTGGTGGGCGGCTACACGCCCATCTATGATGCGCAGGCAAAACGGCTGGCGCACAACCTTTCCGATTTGATCGGCAAGATCGTGTTCACGGACGCGCCCGATGCCTTGGGCGACGCCCTGGCGGCCGGCGACGCGCTGCCCGATGAGCGCGACGGCGTATTGGTGCTCGACGCCGGGCGCCTGAGCCGGCAGAACCTGGGCGCCATCAAAGTGGCGGCGACCAACGGCATCGACGTGCAGGGCAGCCTGTCGGTGGCCGATGGCGGCGAGATCGCGCTGTATGGCGCGGCGGTGGACGTCCAGGCCGATCTCACGGCCCACAGCGGGCGCATTGCCCTGGGCAATGTGCTGCCGGTGTATTCCACGGCGTGGGGCGAGCGCCTGATCGTCCCGAACGATGCAGCCGTGGCTGCGCACGTGGCGGTGGCCGATGGCGTGAGGCTGGATGCGACGGGGCGCCAGGGCAGCCAGCGCAAGGACATGGCCGACGCGCTGCTGCTGCCCTACGTGGATGGCGGCGAGGTCAGCATCCGCAGCAGCGGCGAGGTATCGATAGGCGAAGGCAGCCTGATCGATGTGTCGTCGGGAGCAGTGCTCTTGGCAAATAACAAGCTGCAAGGTGGCCGCGGCGGCGACGTGACCCTGGCCTCGGGGGCGCTCAGCAATGTCGCGGCGCCCCTGTACCTGAATGGCGAGATCAGAGGCTATGGGGTGCTGGGCGGCGGCACGCTGCGCATCGAGTCCGGCACGGCGGTGGGCATCGGCGCGCAACTGCTGTCGGAGAACGGGGTGTTGAAGGCCGGCGAGACGGCGCCCATCGGCTTGACCTTGCGCGAAGAAGTGGAAGTGGGTCTTGGCGAGACGCTGCTGGCGGATTATTCGTATCTGTCCGACATCTGGCAGCCTGGGGATAGATATCCTGCCGTCCCGAGCTGGAATGGCAGGATTACCCTCTATCTGCCGATTTCAGGGATAGACATTACGTTGATTACTGAGGAAGATTGGCAGATACCTTATCTGCAGGGGCCCAATCGGAACATCAGGAATTCGATAGTTGTCTGGGTCGTAAAGGAGGATGGTACGCAGGCTGGCTATGCATACCCATCGAATTGGTATTTGGATAGTGTGACTCCAGAGCAAATAGCGGCAGCCTCGATCGTTCCCAAAGGATCCAGGATTGCCAAGATCGAAAACTTGCAATATCTGCCGATCGGCTGGCGCCTTCCTGAGGATGTGTTTCCTAACGGTATACCTGTGGCATCGACGTACGAAGCCATGCTGCCGGCGGGCACACTCCTCACTGAAAAATCCCTCGCCCAGGTCGGCGCATCCTCGATCACCATTCCCGTGGGCGCGCTGGTCCCGACCGGTACGCAATTGAGCCGGGACGCCAAGGTCGCCCCGATACTCCAGTTGAATGCCGAGGATTTCCAGCGCGGCTTTTCACACTACGATGTGCGTGGCGCGCAGGGCGTGGTCGTGAGCCAGTCGGCGCAGGACGAGTCCATCGACGTCATGATGCCCATCCTGCGTCAGCAGGGGGTGGCGGCAAACGGCGACCCGATACTGGAGCTGTGGAAGGACATCCCGCTCTACACCGTCGATCCTGTTGCGCAGTCGATCACACAGCGCCGTGGCGCCAGCCTGTCCCTGACCGCCGGCAATGCGGGGCAGACGACCTCGGGCGGGCGCGAAGGCATAGGCGTGCATATCGCCGAAAACGGGGCCATTACCGTGGATCCCTTACAGAGCATTGCCCTGAATTCGATAGGAGGGATCACCGTGGAGGGCCGCTTGACGGCCAAGGGCGGCACGATCGAATTGCGCGAACTGACCGCGTCCCTGGCCAACCCTGCCGATGCGGACCCGGCCAAGCGCCTGTCCATGCTGATAGGCGAGCGTGCCGTGCTGGATGCGTCGGGCGGCGCGGTCGTGGCGCGCAACGGCCTGGACGAGGCGTTTGGCTACAGCTACGCGGGCGGCCAGATCATCCTGGGCGGCGTCATCGATGAAGAGCAGGGCAAGGCGTCGGCCGCGCACCTGTTCATCGACATCCGGCAAGGGGCGCTGCTCGACGCCTCCGGCGGCGCGGCTTTTGATCAGAACGGCCAGTTGCGCCATGCCAGCGCGGGCGGCGTGATCAGCCTGGCCACCCACAACGGCTGGGCGCTGGACGGGCGCATGGTGGCCGCCTCGGGCGGCGGCAATGCCGCCGGCGGCACCCTGTCGCTGGCGCTCGAAAGCCCGGTCTACGACACGCGGCGCGGCAATGGCGGCGCCTATCTCATGGACGTCTTGACTCAGCGTGAAATTACCCTCTATCAGCGCGACGCGGACCTCCGGGCGGCGGGCGACGTGGCCTTTGGACAGGGTTACCTTTCCGTGGAGCAGATCGCCGCGGGCGGCTTTGCCAACCTGGCGCTGCTGAGCAATGGCATGATCAGCTTTGCCGATGGCGTGGCGCTGGACCTGGGCGAGCGCGGCCAGAGCATCCGCCTGTACAGCATCGGCATAGGCTGGTCCGATGGCGCGCAGGGGCAGGGCGAGAGCGTGATCCGCGCGCCCTATGTGCGGCTGGCCGGCGCGAACTTTCGCGAGTTAGGTGACGTATACCAGGCGCGGGCCAACCCCGATTCTGTTGGAGGAATGTCCCAGGATGCGCGCGGCGCCAGCGGCGCGCTGAGCGTCTCGGCGGACCTGATCGACCTGCGCGACCAGCTGCGGATAGGCCTGCACTCCGATGGCAGCGGCTTCATGGGCCCTGCGCTCGACCGGCGCGGCTTTACCGATGTCGTGCTCGACAGCGCCGGCGACATCCGCTTCCTGGGCAGCAACAGCGGGCTCCTTGAGGGAACGCTGACCATGGATTTGTACGTTCCGCAGCGCCTGGAACTGCTGGCCTCGCGCGTGTATCCCGCGACCGGTGTACGGGCGCGTATTGTGGCGGGAAATGCGTGGGGGACAAAGATAAGACCTGGCGGCGGCGACACGATGTATGACCCGCAAAGCCTGATACGCGTGGCGCGTTCGTCCCGCGCCGATCCGGCCTTGTCCGCGCTGGCGCCGTATTCCCTTTACGGCCAACTGTCGTTCGGCGCCGCCGAAGTCCGGCAGGACGGCGTCGTCCTGGCGCCATTGGGCTTGATCAACCTGGGCACGGCGGATTCCTCGGGACTGACTGAACGGGTGATGCTGGGCGCCGACAGCGTGACCTCGGTCAGCGCCGCGGGCCTGGTCATGCCCTATGGCGGCACCGTGGACGGCATCGATTGGCAGACGCCGGCGGGCAGCGCTTACACGCCCCAGGGGCTGGGAGCGACAGACTCGACCAACCTGACTTCAGGCGTGGCGCTGACCGGCAGCACGATTACCGTGGGCGCGGATGCGCGCATCGATCTGAGTGGAGGGGGCGACGTGCTGGGCTTTGGCTTTGTATCGGGACGAGGGGGGTCGACCGATGTGCGCTACAGCCCGCTGCTGCAACTGGATGGCGACGGCGTGGTAAGGGCGCCGTCGCGATCAAGCAATGCGGTCTATGCCCTGGTGCCGGATTACGCCGGCTACGCGCCCGCGGGCAATGGCTCGGCCGCGCTGGATCCCATGGTGGGCCAGACCATACGTTTCGAAAACGGCAGCGGCTTGCCTGACGGTATTGTGCCGGGCGTGGCCTATACCCTGATGCCGGCCGATTACGCGCTGCTGCCCGGGGCTTTCCGGGTGGAGCTGAACGGCAGGCTGGCGCTCGGGTTTACATCCTTGGGGGCGCAGTCCGCGATGCCTGTTGCGCAAGCGGCGGCGCCGATGCGCAACGGCTCGTGGTCGGCCGCAGGCCGCCTGGGCGTGGCCAACAGCGGCGGGATGGTGGACAGCGACGCCTATCAGGTCATCCTGACCCCGGCGCAGACGATGAAACGCTACGCGCAGTACAACGAAACGAGCTACGCCGACTTCGTCCTGGCCGATGCCGCGCGCAAAGGCATTGTGCGCGGCCTGTCGCCGGACGACGCGCGCTCCTTGCTGCTGCGCTTCAACCCGCGCTATCGGTGGGACGGCACGCAATGGATCGCCGAGGAAGACGGCCGGGTCGTGTTCGAATTCGATGGCAGCGTCAATTTCAAGCCGGCCAAGGATGGCGATGACGGTAGCGTTGTGCTGACTGGCGCGACTGCGTTCGTCGGTGACACTGCGCAGTTGGAGGTCCTCTCCGATGCGGCTGCGGCGACCCGGGACTTCGGGGGCATCAGCGTGCGCGCCAGCGATCTGAATGCCATGGGCGCTGGCCGGATCGCCATTGGCGGCGCGCCCTACCAACGGTACGGGACGAATGATGTGAGGTTCATGGATAGCGGATCCACCTCTCGTGGCCTGCTGAACGTGACGCTGCGCGAAGGGGCGGTGCTTCGCGCGCCGGAGGTGATGCTGGTCACCCGTTCAGAGGGCAGCATCACGGTGGAGTCGGGCGCCGGCATCAATACGATAGGCATGGGATTACCGGCCTTCGGGGCGGGCAATGAACTTGTCTATACGCCGGCTGACCGCAGTGTGCTGGCCGTTTCCAACGGATGGGCGAACCTGCTGGCGCCATCCGCTTCGGCAGGCGGTGGCCGCATCGAGATCGGCGCCTGCCCGGCGGGTGCTGCGGATTGTTCCAGCGCCGCCCTGGCGCTCAATTCGGCGCAGTTGTATTCCGAAGGCACCATCGCCCTGGCGACGCACAGCGACCTTCGCATCGACGAGAGCGCCCGCTACGGCACGCGCAATCTCCTGCTGGCGGTGGCCGGCATCAATGTCGGCGGCGTCCCGGCGCTGGACGCGGCGCGCGAGCGCGGCGTGCTGACCGACGGCCTGACGCTGAACCAGCAGGTGCTCGACCGCCTGCTGCGGGGCGACCAGGCTTATGGCGCCCCGGCCCTGGAGAACCTCTTCCTGACCGCGGGCCGCTCGATGAACTTCTTCGAGTCGGTCGCCCTGAACACCCTCGATCCGGCCACGGGCCGCTCGCGCCTGAACAACCTGGTGCTGACCACCCCGGCCATCTACGGCTATGGCGGCGCGCAGGACGTGGCTCTGATCCAGACCGGCACCCTGGTCTGGAACGGCAGCGCCGGCAAGGCGCCCGCCGCCATAGCCCAGGGCGCGGGCAGCGGCTCGGGCGCCTTGCGCGTCGAGGCCGAGCGCATCGAGTTCGGCTACGGCCCCTGGACCCAGCCGGACGGCGTGACCGAGGTGGGCCGGCTGGCGCTGGGCTTTGCCGGCGTGCAGCTTTCGGCCACCGACCGCGTGACGGCCAACCACGAAGGCTCGCTGTCGGTCTACCAGACCCAGGGCGTCTACGTGCCCGGCAAGGGCTACGATTACCAGGGCGGCAGCCTGCTGATCAGCACCCCGCTGCTAACGGGCGAGGCGGGCTCGGTCAACCGCATCGCGGCGGGCGGGGCGATCGACATCCGCTCCCCGCTGGCCGAAGGCCAGGCGCAGCCAGTCTCCGATGCCTTGGGCGCCACGCTGACGCTCGAAGGACGCGGCGGCATCGTGCTGGACAGCGCCGTCATGCTGCCCAGCGGGCGCCTGACGGTCTCGGCGCACGATGACGTGATCCTGGGCGAGCGGGCCTTACTGGACGTCTCGGGCCGCAGCATCGACACCTTCGATCTGACCCAGTACAGCTGGGGCGGCGAGGTCATCCTGGAAAGCCAGGCGGGCAATATCCGCCAGGCGGGCGGGTCCGTCATCGACCTGTCGGCCGAGTACAACCAGGCGGGCAGGCTGACGGTGGCGGCCACCGATGCCGGCGCCGGGGTGGTCGACCTGCAAGGCCGCATCCTGGGCGGGGCCAGCGGCTACTATGACGCGGGCGGCACCTATGTGCCCTACCTGGCGGGCTTCGTCGACATCCACTCCACGAACCTGGGCGGCAGCGGCGACCTGAGCGGCTACTTTGCCAGCCTGAACCGGCGCCTGAACGACGGCGGCGTCTTTGGGGGGCGCAGCTTCCAGATCAAGCAGGGCAGCCTGACGATAGGCAATGACCCGGATTCCGAAGGGGGGGCCGGCGCGCTGCTCAAGGCGAACCAGGTCAATGTCTCCATCGACGGCGGCAGCCTGACGGTGGCGGGCATCATCGATGCCGGCGGCGAGCGCGTGGGCAGCATACGGCTGGCCGCCCGCGATGGCCTGACGATAGGCGGCAATGCGCTGCTGGACGCGCACGGCCGCCTGCTGCGCCTGGACAGCTACGGCAAGATCATCGATGCGCCCAACCGGGCCATCGTCGAACTCAATTCCGGGCAGGGCCTGCTGACCCTGGCCGAAGGCGCGCGCATCGACCTGCGCCACGGCACGGACGACGCGCGCGTGCAGGCCGACCCGGCGCTGCACGACGGCCAGGCGCGCGGCACGCTGGAGCTGTATGCGCCGCGCCTGGGCGCGGACCCGGCGGTGGGCGACGTGGCGATCGACGCGAGCCGGCCGGTGACGATCGAAGGCGCGAAGTCCATTGCCGTGATCGGCGCCTGGCGCTATGACGACGCCGACCCGGATGCGCTGCTGCGCGACGGCAGCCAGGCGGCCAGCGGGCGGCCATATCGCGAGATTACCCAAGACTACCTGGACAAGAAGGACACACAAAGCCAGGCCTTCATCAACAACGCGCTGGGCAATAGCAGCTTGATCAACGGCAAGCTGGCGGGGCTGAACAATGACAGCTACCGCGACGTGCTGCATCTGCGCCCGGGCGTGGAGATCGTGACCGACCGGGATATGGTCGTCAACGGCGACTTGGATCTGTCCGGCCATCGCTACGACAGCCTGAACCCCTTGGTCAAGGCCAGGTACACGCCCACGGCCCAAGCGGGCGACGCGGGCTACGGCTCGGGCGAGCCGGGTTCGCTGGTGCTTCGTACTGGCGGCGATCTGGATGTCTACGGCAGCATCAACGACGGCTTTGCGCTGCCCATAGACCCGGATACGGGCGAGGTGGTGGCCACGCCGGACGACAACGGCTGGGTGCTGACGCCGGGCAAGCAGGCCTTCGACATCGACGTGGTCACGCCGCGCTATGGCATTGTGCTCAAGGCGGGCACGACGCTGCCGGCGGGCAGCACCTTGAACTACGACTTGCCGGCCACCGATGGCGTGAACCTGCCGGCCGGCGCGCAGTTGCCGGCTGCGGCCACGCTGGCCGCCAACACCACCTTCGGGGCCGGCACGGTGCTGCCCGATGCGGTGACCGGGCGCGCGGCCGATGGCCGGGACGTCACGGTGCCGGCGGGCAAGCCCTTCCCCGAAGCGCTGACCTTGAACAGCGGCACGGCGCTGGGCGCCGGCGCGGTGCTGCCGGTGGCGGCCAAGGTCAACGGGCTGGCCTGGCCCAAGGGCGTGCCCTTGGCCACCGCCATCACACTGGGCGAGGACAAGACCCTGGCCATGGGGGCCTTCATTCCGGCGAACGCCAGTCTGGTGCTGGACTTGCCCGAAGGCGAGCTTTCCATCCCCTTACGGGCGGCGGGTGGAGGAAACCAAGGCAAGAACTGGGCGGTGGCGCCCATGCTGGAGGCAGGTTCCTTGTCGTGGTCCATGCGCCTGGTGGCCGGTGCGGATACTGATGCGGCCGACAGCCGGCTGCTGAAGCCGCGTGATCAGGCGGGCAATCTGACCCTGGCCGACACGCATTATGTGATGTACTCCAAGGCGGGGGGCGCGCTAGTCTGGACCGCGGTGGGAGCCTCGGACTTTGGCTTGAGCCCCTCGGCGGTGGGCAAGCCGGTGGCGGATTATCTTGATGAAATCGGTGAACCGAGTGTCGAGGCGGCATGCGGATACGATCCTGGCTATTGCGCGATGGGAGGCGGTCCACTGGTCTGGACCGAGTTCGGAGCCTCGGACTTTGGCTTGGACCCATCCGCGGTCGGCAAGCCGGTGGCGGATTACCTTGGGGCTATTGGCGAGCCGAATGCGGAAGCTGCTTGCAGTTACGACCCGGGTTACTGCGTCGCAGGCCCAGGCCGCAATGAAAGCACGCCAAGCAGCCTTCACTTCAGCGTTGTACGCACGGGGACGGGGGATCTGGAACTACTGGCCTCGGGCGACGTGTGGATGCAGTCGGCTTATGGCGTCTACACGGCGGGATCGGACACTGTAGGGCAGGGCGGTTTTTCTTCACAGGATTTTTATCAGCCTCGAGGGCGTTCCAGCGACCTGGCGGGTTCCATTCTTGGTAGTCAGGGTAAAACAGACGGCGCCGATTATGAACGGCTCGTAGATGAGAAGAGCGATACCAATCTGTACCGGGCCTGGTATCCGGATCAGGGCGGCAATGTCGTGATTGCCGCGGGACGCGATTTGCTCGGGTCGGTATGGGCCGCTCAAGTGGGCGACGGTCCGGCCCCAGCGCTGTTGCCGAGCGCCGGGGTGGGCAATTGGTCCTGGCGCCAGGGGACAGGCGCCGGCAGTTCCGCCGATGACGTGCCGACCGCCTGGTGGGTGAATTTCGGCACTTATGCGCATGAGCCATTCATGCAGCCCGAGTTTTCCGATGCCAAGAGACAGCCGCATTTAGTGGGGTTCACCGGCATTGGCGCGCTGGGTGGCGGGAACGTGATGGTGGACGTGGGCCGCCATGCCGGGGTCGTATCGGATTTGGGTGTGAACACCGAACATAGCGACGCGCTGGTCGTGGCGATCGGCGGCACCGGCAAGGTGCTGGCGGATGGCCAGATGGCGCTGACTGGCGGCGGTGATCTGGTGATGCGTATCGGCGGCGGCATCAATCGGGTGCAGGCTGATCCGGCGCAGGCCTGGCAGGCGCCTAGACATGAATTGCAGGGCGCCATCATCAATCTGCGCGGGAGCATGGACATCCAGGCGGCTTACATCGGACGGATTGCGCAAGAATATAACAGCCAGTTCAAGGACCGCAGCGACAGCCGGGCGGCCGATCCCTTTACTCCGACCGCGGCGAACGCGACGGCTGGCATAGTCTTGGCGCCGGGCGATGCGACAGTGCGTATCGCGGTCGCGGGCGATATGGTTCTGGGGGCGGTGACCGACCCGGGCCGCAGCCCGCAAGTGAGTACGACGCCTTATCAGGTGGACGGCCAACCCTATGAAGGCGGCGGCCTGACCGGTTTCAGTTTGTGGACGGACAATACCGCCGTCAGTATGCATTCGGTTGGAGGGGATGCCGTCCTCTCGACACAGTTGGGCGAACTCGAGTATCAACAGAATAATCCCGTCCTTTATCGCGATACTTCGCCTACCGATGGCAGCTTTGCCTTGCCCTCCCGGTTTGCAATGTCTGCAACGGCAGGCAATCTCTATATGGGGCATTCGGGCATCGCCAGGGCCACGAAGTTTAATGACAGCTATCCATTGATGCTGGCGCCGAGCGCCACTGGCACAGGGTATCTGGATCTCATCGCCGGGAAATCCATTTATGCGGGAGGCTACACCATCGATCGGTCCGGAGCGGATCCCTCCGTTTTGGCGACGCCTTTTCAGCCGCGATTTTCCGCATGGGATCGTTTCGAGATTCCGCTGGCGACGAAAAACTACCCCTCGGTCTATGCGATCGGCATGGATCTGGCACGAACCAATTCTCTCGATGCTTTTGGGGATATCGGCAATGCGTTGTGGGATGCCCCGCCCTTGACGGCGGCGCATTTCTACGCAAGGGAAGGCGATATCGTGGGGCTGCGCACGGGTGAGCTTTTGGAGTTCACACGTGGGGATTTGGCGGGTTCGGTCTTGCATGCCGCGGCCGGCCCCCTAAAAATGCAGGCGGGACGGGACATTGTAGGGTCCGGTGATCCATTAGGGAGCCTGCGTTATCTGGCCCAGGACAGCCTCAATGCAAACAATATTGTCTCGATCGGGAATTTGATCGTCCACAACGACGCCAACGATGTGTCGGTGGTGTCTGCGGGCGGCAACATCCTGTTCAGCAGCTTCAGCATCGCCGGCCCCGGCACGCTGGAGATCAGCGCCGGCGGCGATATTCGCCTGGACGATCAGAACTACGTGACCAGCCTGGGGCCTGTAAGCGCGGCCGACAAGCGCCCCGGCGCGAGCATCGTGATGCAGGCGGGCATGGGCGCCGGCGTGAACTACGCAGGATTCCTGGATCAGTACCTGAATCCCGGCAACCTGTTGGTGACTGGCGTTGCGCTGGCCGACCAGCCGGGCAAGGTGGCCAAGAGCTACGAAGAGGAACTGGCCGCCTGGCTGGCCGAGCGCTACGGTTTCGAGGGCACTGTTGAGGAAGCGCTGGCGGTCTTTGCAGCGCTGGCCCCCGAGCAGCAGCGCATCTTTGCGCGCCAGGTGTACTTTGCGGAGCTGCGCGAGGGCGGGCGCGAATACAACGACGCGGATGGACCGCGCTTCGGCAGCTACCTGCGCGGGCGCAACGCCATCGCGGCGCTGTTCCCGTCGAATTCCGCGTCGGGCGAGCCTAACGTGTATCAGGGCGACATCACGATGTACGGCGGCGCCGGCATCCATACGCGCATGGGCGGCGACATTCAGATGCTCACGCCTGGCGGCCGCCAGCTGTTCGGCATCGAGGGCGCCGCGCCGCCTTCGACGGCTGGCGTGATTACGCAGGGCTTCGGCAACATCCAGTTGTATTCGCTGGGCAGCATCCTGCTGGGCCAGAGCCGCATCATGACCACCTTCGGCGGCGATGTCCTGGCGTGGGCCGCGCAGGGCGACATCAACGCCGGGCGCGGCTCCAAGACCACCGTGGTCTACACGCCGCCGCGCCGCGTCTACGACCAGTGGGGCAATGTCGGGCTGTCGTCCGACGTGCCGACCACGGGCGCGGGGATAGCCACGCTGGCGCCGATCGCCGATGTGCCGCCGGGCAATATGGACCTGATCGCGCCCGAAGGCACGATAGACGCGGGCGAAGCCGGCATCCGCGTCTCGGGCAATGTGAACATCGCGGCGCTGCACGTGGTCAATGCGGCCAACATCCAGGTGAAGGGGGATTCGGTGGGCATTCCGATGGCGGCCGTGGTCAATACCGGGGCATTGGCCTCGGCCAGTTCGGCCTCGGCTTCGGCGGCCGCGGCGGCGCAGGAAACCGTGTCGCGCGCCCGCAATGAAGCCCGCCAGAACCAGCCGTCCATCTTCAGCGTGCAGATACTGGGCTTCGGCAACGAGGAAGCGGTGTAGTGTTGTGGTGCAAGAGATTCTGGCGTGCGTGCCGGGAGGGCTGGCGGACGATAGCGTGGCAGCTTGGCGCTATCGTCCGCATGGATGGGGTGCCCCATGGGCGCCAGCATGCGCGGCGGAGGCCGCCAATATTCTCCGTGATCCTTATCAAACTGAACTTGTGCCGCGTGCAGGCGGCAATACGGCACTTCACGCGACGCGGGCTTGTCCACCCGGACAATTCCGCCTAATCGTCATTCCTGCCGGTTTATTCTAGAGTGCTTGCTGGCAAACCATTTTTTGGAACGGCAGGCGTGTCTTCCTCCAACCCTTCTTCACAGTCCGGGCCGCTTGCCGATGTGGCGAAGGCCGGTTCCGGGCCGTCGCCTGGCCACGCACAGGGGCGCGGTGCGGCGCAAGCGCCGCGCCGCTTATCATTGTGCAACGACGTGGTTTTCAAGACCTTATTCAGCCTTCACCCGCATCTGCTATCCGACCTGATCAATGCCGTGCGCT
>NZ_FQXE01000006.1:0-26093 GCF_900129885.1 Pollutimonas bauzanensis
ATGCACGACAGCGACGTGTTAAAGACAATCGCCGATGCACGACAGCGACGTGTTAAAGACAATCGCCGATGCACGACAGCGACGTGTTAAAGACAGTCGCCGATGCACGACAGCGACATGTTAAAGACAATCGCCGATGCACGACAGCGGCGCGTTAAAGACAATCATCGCTGCACGACATCAGCGCCAGCGGCGTGTCAAGAAAAACCGCAGCCGCTCTACATCAGAAACACGGTAGCCAGCCCCAGGAAAATCAGGAATCCCAGCGAATCGGTGGCAAAGGTCAGCAGCACCGACGAGCCCATCGCGGGGTCCTTGCCGAAGCGATCGCGCAAAATGGGAATAAGCACCCCCAGCGCCGCCCCGATCAGCATATTGCAGATCATCGCCGTCATCATGACGGCCGCAATCGCCAGCGAGCCCGAAATCGCCCATGCGAAGGTGGCGGCCACCACGCTTCCACAGGCGCCGACAAGAAAAGTCACCGTCAGTTCGCGCTTGACCAGCCGCCAGGCATTCGAACTGGTCACGCGGCCCACCGCCAGCGCCCGGATGATCATCGTCATGGTCTGGTTACCCGAATTGCCGCCTATCCCCGCCACGATGGACATCAGGAAGGCCAGTATCACGATCTGGCTCACGGTGTCCTCGAAACGCGAGGCCACCAGCGAAGCGATGGACGCCGTGCAAAGATTGACGAACAGCCACGGGGCCCTGTTGCGCAGCGCACTGAGCACCGGCGCGAAGATGTCCTCTTCTTGCAGACCGGCGCGCGACAGCGCTTGTTCCTGGGAGTCTTCCTGGATCACGTCCACCACCTCGGCGATGGTCACGCGCCCGATCAGCCGGCCCTGGTCGTCGATCACGGCGGCCGACACCAAGTCGTAGCGTTCGAATGCGCCCGCGGCGTCGGCGTCGGAATCCAGCGGATTGAGCGTCAGGTATTCGGTGACCATGACCTCGGACACCAGCATGTCGGGCTCGCGCACCAGCAAGGTGGAAAGCGATAGCGTCCCTTGCAGCTTGTCCTGTCGATCGACCACGAAAATCTGGTCGGTGTGGTCGGGCAGCTCATGCAGGCGCCGCAGGTAGCGCAGCACCACTTCCAGCGATACATCCTCCCGCACCCGGACCATTTCGAAATCCATGATGGCGCCCACCGTGTCTTCGGGGTAGCCCATGGCTTCGATCAGTTGCGCCCGCTCTTCGTCGGTCAGGCCTTTCTGGACTTCGGCGATGACATCGGGCGGCAGGTCGGGGGCCAGGTCGGCGATCTCGTCGGCGTCCATGTTGCCGGTCGCCGCGATCAGGTCCTGGTGGTCCATGGACTCGATCAGGGATTCGCGCGCCCAGTCGTCGACTTCCAGCAGCACGTCGGCGTCGTGCTCGGCGCTGACCAGCTGCCATACCGCCTGGCGCTCGTGCACCGGCAAGGATTCGAGGATGAAGGCGATATCGGACGGATGCAAATCGTTGATGATGGATTTGATCTCGTTCTCGTGCTGCCGATGCAGCAGGCCTTCCAGCAGGTTGGACCGGTCGTCGCTTTCGTATTGGCGGTGCGCCAGGGCTTCCACGACCTCCTGCCGCTTGAGTATCGATTGCAACTGCTGCAGCGCCTGCTGCGCGTCTTCGGGATCGAGGCGGCGGGGAATGGTGATAGGCTGGCTTTCTTCAGGCTTGACTGGACTGTCCGACATAGGCAAACCTTGTATTAAACGGGTGGAAGAGGGCGGCGCTTGCGCTGGTCGTCGGTGGCAACGTAGGTAAGAGTGGCTTCTGTGACTTTGACGACTTCGAGCTCCAGACGCTGGCGCTCGGCGTAGACCTCGACCGAGACGGTGACGGACGTGGTGCCCACCTTGATGATTTCGGCGTAAAAGCTGAGCAGGTCGCCGACGAACACCGGCTGCTTGAAGGTGAAAGAATTGACGGCGATGGTGGCCACCCGGCCGGCCGCGCGGCGCGTGGCGGGAATGGAACCCGCAATGTCGACCTGCGACATGATCCAGCCGCCAAAGACGTCGCCGTGGATATTGGCATCGGACGGCTGCGGCATGACCCGCAGCACGGCATGGGTTTCTGGAGGGGGTAGAACGGTACGGCTGTTATCGGCACTCAAGGCAACGGCTCCAGATTTTGAACGGCCTGCGCGGCAAACACGCGCACAGGCAGGCTATGCGAAAGACTTGCGCCGTACAGGCGCATGGGAAGCCATAAACGGAGCAAGCAGCATTTTAACGGCAAGTGGCGGCGCAGCCGTTAAACATTTATTAATTACGCCGGCGCGGCGCGGTCAGTCCGTGGGCGCCGCCAGCCATTGCCTGGCCAGTTCGGCCCAATAGGTGGCGCCCAGGGGGATGAGGTCGTCGTTGAAGTCGTAACTGCCGTTGTGCAGCATGCAAGGCCCCAGTCCGTGGCCCGCGTTGCGATGGCCGCCCTGGCCATTGCCTATCCAGACATAGCAGCCGGGCTTTTCCTTGAGCATGAAGGCGAAGTCTTCGGCGCCCATGGAGGGCTGGACCGCCTGATCGACCTTGTCGTCGCCTACTATCTGTTTGAGCACCCGGGCACAGAAAGCGGCTTCGCGGCCATGGTTCACCGTGGGCGGATACTTGCGGAGAAAGTTGAATTCCGCCGTGCAGTTCAGCGCGCGGCTGGTGTATTCGGTGACTTCGCCCATGCGCTTTTCGATCAGGTCCAGGGCCTGTTCGGAAAAAGTGCGCACGGTGCCGCGCATTACCGCATCGTTGGGGATCACATTGTCGGCCGAGCCGGCGTGGATTTGCGTAATGCTGAGCACCGCGGGGTCGAGCGGGTTGCGGTCGCGGCTGATGATCAGCTGGAAACTTTGCGCCAGCTGCACCGCCGCCATGACGGGATCCACGCCCAGATGAGGCATGGCGCCGTGCGCGCCCTTGCCCTCGAGCCTGATCTCGAAGGTGTTGCTGGACGCCATTATCGGCCCGGCGATCACGCCGAAAGTGCCGACATCCATGCCGGGCCAATTGTGCATGCCGAACACCGCCTCCATGGGGAACAGGGTGAACAGGCCGTCGTCCATCATGGCCTTGGCGCCGCTGAAGCCTTCTTCGGCAGGCTGGAATATGACATAGACCGTGCCGTCGAAATCCCGGCGCTCGGCCAGGTAGCGCGCCGCCGCCAGCAGCATGGCCGTGTGCCCGTCGTGGCCGCAGGCGTGCATTTTGCCGGCATGTTTGCTGGCGTGGCCGAAGGTGTTGAGCTCTTGCATGGGCAGCGCGTCCATGTCGGCGCGCAGGCCCAGGGCCCGGCCATTGCGGTTTCTGCCGTGTATGGTGCCGACCACTCCGGTGACGCCAAGGCCGCGATGGGTGGGTATTCCCCAGGACTCCAGTTCGCGGGCGACGACGTCGGCGGTCCTGACCTCTTCGTAAGCCAACTCGGGATGAGCGTGAATGTCGCGGCGTATGGCGGCGATTTCGGACTTCCATCCGACGATAGATTCAGCTAGGTTCATGATTGCGGGTCCTGTAGTGTCCGTCGGCAAACTTTACGCTTGTGACAGCGTATCATCAAATTATCGAAACCAAAAAAGGGCGCGGCGGCCCCATCCAGCTCATGGACACACCTTGCCCGCATTATTCTTCCGCAGATGCCCGCGGGGAACTCGCCCTCGGCGCGTATACCTCGCTGGTGGACATGCTCGACCAGGCCTGCCGCAAGCACGGGCCGCGGCGGGCCTTGGCCTTTATGGGGCGCGATCTGCGCTACGGGCAGCTGGATCGCCAGGCCGATGCCATCGCCGCCTGGCTGCAGCATCAGGGCCTGCCGCAGGGCAGCCGGGTGGCGCTCATGATGCCGAATGTCATGCCCTATATGGTGGCCGTGCTGGGCGCGCTGCGCGCGGGGATGATCATCGTCAACGTGAACCCCCTGTACACCGCGCGCGAACTGGAGCACCAGCTCCAGGACAGCGGCGCGCAGGCCATCTTTGTCCTTGAAAACTTCGCGGCGACGCTTGCCGCCGTGCCCGTGGCTGTCCTGCCGCGCCGGGTGGTGCTGGTGTCGGCTGGCGATATGCTGGGAATCAAAGGCTGGGCGGTCAATTTCGCCCTGCGCCATGTCAAAAGAGCCATTCCCCGTTATGCGCTGGCCGCCGCGGTCCCCCTGGCCGCCGTCTTGCGCGAGGGCGCGCGCCTGCAGTGGAGCAGGCCGGAAATTTCCATGGACGATGTCGCCGTCCTGCAGTACACCGGGGGCACGACGGGTGTTCCGAAGGGAGCCATGCTCACCCAGCGCAACCTGGTGGCCAATGTGCTGCAAGTGCAGGCCGTGGCGCGCCCGGCGCTGGGCGACGCGCAAGGCGAGCCATTGCTGCTCCTGAGCGCTTTGCCGCTATACCATATCTTCGCTTTGACCCTTTGCGGCCTGTTTGCCTTGCATGCCGGCATGTGCAGCGTGCTGATCGCCAATCCGCGCGATCTTGCGAGCATATTCCGCGCCTGGCGCCGGGACCCCATTCATATATTTCCGGGCGTCAACACCTTGTTCAACAGCCTGGTGGAGCGCGATGAGTTCGCCGCGCTGGATTTTTCCCGCCTGAAACTGTGCCTGGGGGGCGGCGCCGCCGTGCTACGGCCGGTGGCGGACAAATGGCGCAAAGTGACGGGCCGGCCTTTGATCGAGGGCTATGGCTTGTCCGAAACCTCGCCGGTGGTGTCGGCCAACCCCGCCGATGCCGGCGAATATTCCGGCGACATCGGATTCCCCCTGCCCGGCACCGAGGTCATGCTGCTGGACGACCAGGGGCGCGAAGCTCCGCCAGGCGGGCCGGGCGAACTGGCTGTGCGCGGCCCCCAGGTCATGCCCGGGTACTGGCAGCGGCCCGACGAGACGCGGCAGGCTTTTTCCGACCAGGGCTATTTCAAGACCGGCGATATCGCGGTCATGAGCCCGGAAGGGCGCCTGCGCCTGGTCGATCGCAAGAAGGACATGATTCTCGTCTCCGGGTTCAATGTCTATCCCAACGAGGTCGAGGAGGTCGTGGCGGGGCATCCGGGCGTGCTGGAGTGCGTGGCGGTGGGCGTTCCCGACGAGCGCACCGGCGAGGCGGTCAAGGTTTTCATCGTCAAGAAGGACGCGGGCCTGGATGACCAGGCCTTGCGGGACTGGTGCCGCGCCCGCCTGGCCGCCTACAAGCGCCCGCATCTGTTCGAGTACCGGACCGAACTGCCCAAGAGCCATGTAGGGAAAATCCTGCGCCGGGCGCTGCGCGACGAGGCGCGGGCCTAGTCTTTTTTCAGTTGCGGCTGGATCATGGCATCCAGCGCGGGCGCCGTATGCTGATTGCCGGCATAGACATAGCCCTTGATCGGCCACGGGTCGCGATGATGCATGTCTTCGCAGATGCCGCCCGCTTCGCGCACGATGACGGTCCCGGCGGCAACGTCCCAGGGCGCCAGCCCCATTTCCCAATAGCCGTCGTAGCGTCCGCAGGCGACCCACGCGAGGTCCAGGGCGGCGGCGCCCAGCCGGCGCACGCCGCGGGTGTTGTTGATGGCGTAGTCCAGGGTAGGCATGTATTGCTCGGCGAACGAGAAATCGCGAAACGGGAAGCCGGTGGCCACGACCGATTCGCTCAAGAGCTCGGTTTGCGAACAATTGATGCGCCGCTCGTTGAGCCATGCGCCCACGCCATGCATGGCGGTAAAAAGCTCTTCGCGGTTCGGGTCGTAAATCACGCCGATGACCGGAGTATCATGCTGCAGAGGCGTGTCGCCCTCGATCAGGGCGCCGGCATGGGCGATCAGGGCGATCGACACCGCGTACTGGGGTATGCCATGCAGGAAATTGGTGGTGCCATCGAGCGGGTCTATATACCAGGTCGCGGCGCCCGATGTCTGCCCCCCGCTTTCTTCGGCCACTATCCCCAATTGCGGCGTGCGCTCGCGCAGGATTTCGATGACCGCCAGCTCCGCCTCCCGGTCGGCCTGGGACACCAGGTCGTTGCGCATTTTTTTGTCAATGACCAGCTCGGCCCGGTTATGGGCGTACGATTGTAGAATAGCTGCCCCGGCGTGCGCGGCCGTCACGGCGGCATCCAGGCAGTCGCTGAGAGGAAGTCGGAAAGATTGCATACAGTGGATCCAGGTCAACAAGAACGGAGGCATTGTGCTCCCGGTCACGTACCATTGTACGTGACGATAATTTATTTTTTCCTTAACCCCGCCATGCCCATGTATGTCCGATAACTACGAGCGCCTGATTCCGGCGACGGTCGCTTTCGACGAGCGCGGCACGCCCATGAGCCCGGCTTTCGGCGATGTCTACCACCCGGCATGGGGCGCGCTGGAGCAGGCCCGCAGGGTCTTCCTGCACGGCAACAGCCTGCCGCGGCGCTGGCAGGGCAAAGACAGTTTCACGGTGTGCGAGACGGGCTTCGGCCTGGGCAATAATTTTCTGGCCTTGTGGCAAGCCTGGCGCGACGACCCGCAGCGCTGCGCGCGCTTGCATGTGCTGTCCTTCGAAGCGCACCCTTTTGCGCGGCAGGATCTGGGCCGGATTCTTGCGGGCAGCCTGCCGCAGCCTGAAAAGGCGCTGGCCAGCCAATTGGTCGCCGCCTGGCCGCCTTTGTTGCCCGGCTTGCACCGGCTGGAGTTCGAAGGCGGCAGCGTCACGCTTACCCTGGCTTTCGGCTCGGTCGCCAGGCTGGCCAAACAGGCTTGCGCCGAGGTCGACGCCTATTTTCTGGATGGTTTCGCGCCGCGGGTCAATCCCGACATGTGGACGCGCGGGCTTTTCGGCCAACTGGTGCGCATGGCCAATCAGGGGGCGACCGCCGCCACCTGGTGCTGCGCCGGCGAAGTGCGGCGCGGCTTGCGCGACGCGGGCTTCCTGGTGTCCAAGGCGCCGGGCTTCGGCGGCAAGCGGGAAATCACCGTGGCCACTTTGCGCCCCGGCATGGGGCGCGGCCATGCGGCGCGCCCGCCGCGCGAGCCGGCGCTGGTGGTGGGCGGGGGGCTGGCGGGCGCCGGCATTGCGCAGGCCCTGGCGCTGCGCGGCCACGAGGTGACGCTGTTGGACCCGGTGTTCGCCGGCGGGCTCGGAGCCAGCCATCGAGGGCATATCGCGGCGGCTATGACGCCGGTGATCAGCCGCGACGACGACATACGGGCGCGGCTCAGCCGGGCCGGCGTGAGCCGCGCTTTGCAGCGCTGGCAGGGCTTGCCGGGCGATGCCCGGCCATGGCGCTGCGGGACTATCGAACTGGTTCCCGATGCGCGGGAAGCCAGCCGTTGCCGCGATGCGCTGGCATACCTGGGTTTTCCGGACGACTGGGTCGGCTGGCTGGACGCGCCCGAGGCGTCGCGCCGGGCTGGAAGGGCGCTGGCCTGCGCCGGCTTGTGGTTCGCCGATGGGCAGCGGGTCCAGCCCCAGGCTCTGCTCGAAGCCTTGCTGTATCATCCTCGTATACACTGCAAGGTCGGCCGGGCGGCAAGGCTGCAAACCGATGGCGCGGGCCTGTGGCGCGCGCTGGATGCCCAGGGGAAAGAACTGGCCAGCGCCGCGCTGGCGGTTCTGGCCAATGCCGGGCAGGCGGCCGCGTTGCTGGCGACCGTTCCGGGCGTCCCGCGTCTTCCCAAGGTGGAGGCCATATACAGCCTGGCGGGCCAGGTCAGTTATTACAGCGGCGGCGAGACGGCATCCTTGCGCGCAGTCCTGGCTGGCGACGGATATTGCCTGCCTCCCGTCGATGGGCGGTCCGTGGGCGGCAGCACCTACCTGCAGGACGCCGCGGTCAGCGAGGTCACGCTGCAAGGCCACCTGGAGATCAATAAAAAAGTGGCTGGCTTGCTAAATGTGGTACCTTGCCGAATTGGTCAATTGCCTGGCCCGGGCGATGGCTGGGCGGGCTGGCGCGCGGCGGTAAGCGACCGGCTCCCGGTAATCGGGCCTATTGACGATGTGCCGGGCTTGTGGCTTGCTTGCGCATATGGATCGCGCGGGCTTAGCTGGGCGGCGTTGGCGGGCGACGTGATCGCCGCCGCGCTGGACCATGAACCCTTGCCTTTGGAACGGGAGTTATTACGCAGGATTTCCCCAAGATAAGCTGTTTTTTACGGTTTCGAAAGTCGCATAAAGCCATGCGATTTTATTTTATAGCGCAAATCCGTCAAAATAGTGGCTTTTAAAATGCTTTTTGGGCGTATGCCCCGAGGATTGCGCTGTGCCGCCCAAGTCTGACCTTGCTCACGTGACGCAACTTGTTACCCTGAATTTTATTACGGCGAAATTGACGCGAGCCGATTTCGCTTGCGATGACACCGAGCTGCAGCTTCAGGTCGAAGCCCACGCGCCCGGCGTCTACCGCTTGCGCTGCGCCGCCGCCGAATCGTTGCAAAGCGATAAGCCCAGCGCGCGTTCGCGGGCGCATGCCGAAATGCTGCTTGCCCGGCAAGAAGCCGTGGGCGAATTGGCGGTGAGCTCGATCGCCGAACCGGCGCAACTGGGCTGGCGCCTGGAACAGGGCGATATCGCCCTGGAAATCGTTCGCTCGCCATTGGAAATCGCCTTGTATCGGGGCGACGAATGCCTGTTGCGCACCCAGCCCGGCGCCGCGCTGGCTTGCAAGCAGGGCGCCGGCGACGGCGCCGTGGCGTGGCGCTTCAGCGCGGAACTCGATGGCGACGACGCCTTGCACGGGCTGGGCGAGTCCGGCGGCGAACAGGATCGCCGTGGCGGTTTCCTGGTGTCGGACGCGCCGGCGGCGCGCGCGCTGCCCCTGGTCTGGAGCCCCAAAGGCTGGGGCCTCTACGTCAATTCGCTGCAGCGGGTCGAACACGACCTGGGCCGCGAGAACCCGGATCTGTACCAGGCGCTGGTGCACGACCCGGTTTTCGACCTGTTCATCTTTGCGGGGGAGCCCGCCGAAATCCTCAACCAATATACCGCCTTGACCGGCCGCGCCGGCCAGCCCGGCCTCTGGCCCATGGGCGTATGGCTGGACCAGGCGCCCGGCCAGTCCATCGACGACACGCTGCGCCTCGTGCAGGAGTTCCGCGCCAACCAATGGGGCCTGGATGTGGTGCGCCTTGCGGCGCCGGCGGTGTATGGCTTCCAGGCCGACAAGCCGGCCTTCGAATGGGCGCCGGCCCGAGTCTCCGATACGCGCGATCTGTTCGCGCGCTTGCAGGCGCTGAATGTCCAGCTCGCGGCTCCCTCGTTTCCGGGCGTGCTTTGCGGCACCCATATGTTCGCCGAATGGGAGGACCGGGGCTGGCTGCTGATCGACGACGACGGCAACGCGCATGTTTTTCCCGGCGATGACGTCAGCGGCGGGCAGGACTTCGGGCTGCTCGACCTGACCAACAAGGATGTCTACAAGCTGTGGTCCGAGCGCCAGCGCCAACTGGTGGACGAAGGGCTGGGATCGCCTTCTTGCGATGCGCAGTTCGATATCCCCGACGGCATCACGGCGCGCGGCGGCGAATCCGGTCCGGCGCTGCGCACGATATATCCCCTGCTGGCCCGCCAGGCCTTGTTCGACGCCGTGGCGGGGCACAAGACGCCGCAGGAAGGCGTGATCTGTAGCACCGATCTGTTTCCGGCGGTGCAGCGCTTCGCCTGGCAAACCGGGCCGCAGGCCGGCAACGACTGGGCGGCGCTGCAGCAAACCTTGCGCGCGGCCCTGTCCCTGGCCGATAGCGGCGTGCCGGTGCAAACGCACTGCCTGGGCTCGGCCCGGCATCCCGTTGGCGGCATGACGCCCGAGCTTTATATCCGCTGGCTGGCCATGAGCGTGTTTTCCGGCAACTTCAGCTTCCAGGGCATACCGGCGCTGCTGCCCGGCGCATTCGATAGCGCCACCCGCGAACTGGTCCAGCATTGGCTGCAGTGGCGCTACCGGCTGATTCCCTACGTGCTGGGCATCATCGAAGACGCGGTGCGCACGGGCCTGCCGGTGCAGCGGTCGATGGCGCTGGCTTTCCCGTCCGACCCTGTCGCCCAGGTCTGGGACACTCAATATATGCTGGGCCCGGCATTGCTGGTCGCCCCGGCGCTACAGCCGGGCAGCCATATCCAGGTGTATTTGCCCAAGGGCGACGCCTGGTGGGACCTGAACACCGGCTGGCGCTACGAGGGCGGCACCACCTGGACGGTGGAAGCCGGCCTGGACACCTTGCCGGTTTTCGGGCGCGAAGGCCACATGCTGTGCCTGGGACCCACCGCGCAGCATACGGGCGACTTCAATTCGGCGCGGATACTCGACGAGGTCTGGATGTTCGGCATGCCGGAACACAGCCCCGTGGTCATGCGCAACAAGATACGCGTGATGCAGATGCAGGGTTCCAGCTATATCAAGGGCCTCGAAGGCTTGCGCATCCTGCCGGCCGAAGGGCTGGAAGTCAAGCGCCGCGGCGCCGAGGTGCGTATTTCCCGGGCTCGCTGATCAAGGGCGCCGGCCCGCGGGGCCTGGAAGGGGAGAGGCGATAAGCCTCTCCCTTTTTCTTTGGGCGCGGGAACGCCGGCCGCGGCAGCGGTATCTAATGCGGTAACTGACTCACTTTCTGGTTGCCGCCATGCCTCTTGCCCTTGTAAAGCCCGCCGACCGCGCCTGTGCCACCGATGCGCAACTGGCCCAGCGCATCGCAATGAAGGACTTGACGGCCTTGCAGGCCTTGATGCGGCGCCACAATCAGCGCCTTTATCGCGTGGCGCGCAGCATCCTGCGCAACGATGCCGACGCCGAAGAGGCGGTGCAGGAAGCCTTTTACAAGGCCTACCAGGCCATCCCCCGTTTCCGCGGCGATTCCAGCCTGTCGACCTGGCTGGTGCGCATCGCGGCCAATGAATCGAACCGGCGCCTGCGCAAGATAAATCGCCTTGCGACCTGGCTGGAATTCAATAACGACGCAGAGCGTGGCGATGTCACGGCAACCATGACCTCAGACGAATTTTCCGGCCAGCCCGAGCCCAGCCTCGCGCGCGCGCAGACCCGCCAACTGCTCGAGGCGCGCATCGACCAGCTTCCCGATTTGTTCCGCGCCGTGTTTGTGCTGCGGGCGGTGGAAGAGCTGAGCGTCGAGGAAACCGCCGCCTGCCTGGGCATACCGGCCGCCACGGTGCGGACCCGCTATTTCCGGGCGCGCAAGCTGTTGCGCGCGTTTTTGCAGAGCGACATGGGGGACGGCGTCGCCACTGCCTTCGCGTTTGCCGGCGATCGCTGCGACCGGATCGTGGCGGCCGTCATGGCGCGCCTGGACGCGGCGCCGATGAGCCGTCCATGATTTCAAGTCCCATCCTGCGAGGAGAAGTACCATGTCGTTTCTCAGTTTTGTCCATAACCCCGACACCCGCGACGCGCGCCGCGTATTCCTGGGGAGGTCCGGGCTGCTGTTGTCCGGCGCCGCGGTGGCGCTGATGGCGGGGCGCGACGCCCTGGCCAAGGGCAAAGGCAAGGAGTCCGGCGCCTCGGACGTGCGCATCCTCAATACCGCCCTGGGCGCCGAGCTGGAGGCCATCGCCGCCTATCAACTGGGCGCCGACAGCGGCCTGTTGCAAAAACCCGTCCTGGATCTGGCGCTGACATTCCAGGGACATCACAAAGAGCATGCCGGCCTGCTGGCCAAGACCATACAGACGCTGGGCGGCAAACCCGTATCGGCCAAAGAAAAATATATCTTTCCGGTGGATGCTTTGAAGTCGCAGGCCGACATCCTGCGCTTTGCCTCCCTGCTTGAAAAGGGAGCGGTCAGCGCCTACCTGGGCGCGGTGCCGGTATTCGACAACCGCGACCTGGCCAAGGCGGCGGCCAGCATACTGGGCGACGAAGCGATGCACTGGGCGGTCTTGCGCAATGCGCTGGGCGAGCCTCCGGTGCCTTCCGCCTTCATGTCATGAAACCCGCGCAGTGGCTGCTTATATTGGGGGCGAGCTTCTGTGCGTACGGCGCCGGGGGAATCCGGCCCGCCTGGCCCCAGGCCGTGGCGTCCGGCGCCGCGGCGCGCGGCGCAGCCATCTATTCGCGCTGCCTCGCCTGCCATGCATGGGCCTACGATCGAACGGGCCCCCGGCATTGCGGCCTGTTCGGCAGGCAAGCCGGCACGGCGCCCGGCTTCGCCTATTCGCCGGCCATGAAAGACTCCAGGATTATCTGGGACGAAGAAACCTTGAACCGCTTCCTGGAGAACCCCATGAAGATGGTCCCCGGGACCTCGATGGGCTATGCGGGGATCACCGACGCGCGGGAGCGCGCCGACCTGATCGCCTATCTGAAAAAGGAAAACTCCTCGGCCGATTGCGCGGCCCGCTAGGGCGCGCCGGACTGCCCGCCGCCGCTGCGGGCGGTGGACAGTTCTATGACCAGCTCGGGATCGAAGGCGGGGTTTTCATTGACGCCGTCTTTGACATAGCCGCGCGGGTTGCATACCACCCGCGTGCCATTGACCTGGTAGTCGAAGCTGTCGTGGGTATGGCCGTGTATCCATAGCGCGGCGCGGTCCGCGCCCATCAGGTATTCGCTGTCGGAGACGAAGCAGCTGTTGATCAAGGACCCCTCGAATCGGGGATGTATGCTTCTGGACGAGGGCGAATGATGTGTGATGACCACGGTGGGGCCGTCGAAAGGCTGGGCCAGCTTCGCTTGCAGCCATGAGCGGTTGGCATGAAAGAGCTTTTCCATGTCGGCGGGCGAGAACGCGCCGCCCGGCGCCGTGTCCGCCTTGATGCGGACAAAGTCGTACATGAAGGCGAGAGCCTGCTCGATAGCTTGTTCGCGCAGCGCGCCCGCACCGTATAAGTCGAAGCCGGTCCACAGCGTGGAACCCAGAAAACGCACGCCCTGCAGCACGATTTCGCTGTTGTCGAGTATATGTATGCCGGTCCCCGCCGCGTATTTTTCGAGCTCGCGCACCGTGCCGCCTATGCTGCCGCCGTAGAACTCGTGGTTTCCGGGCACATACAGGACCGGCTTGCTGAAGCCGCCGGCCCATTGCAAGGCTTCCCTGGGGCGCGCGATATCGCCGGCCAGGATAATGATGTCGGCGTCGGTTTCGGGAATGGCCAGGCCCGCCCGGCTCAAATGCAGATCGGACAGGATGTGGAGCCGGATGGCGCTAGGAGTGGACATGGCTTGTTTGCTTGTTCTCGCGGCTTGGGTTATTTGACAGCCTTTTCAAATGGCGTCATAATCTCGTTCTTCGGTTGGGTCGTTAGCTCAGTCGGTAGAGCACCGGACTTTTAATCCGTTGGTCGCGCGTTCGAACCGCGCACGACCCACCACCGAGCCTTTTTAAAGAACCAGCCCCCGCGGCTGGTTTTTTATTGGTTTTACCATAAGCGCCGCGCTTGTGGCCCAGGCATGCGCCGCGGCGCCATCCATACATGATTTTCCGTGCAATCAATATTCCTTTTAACTATAAGGAATTATGAAAAATGCTTATGCGGTTATGTTAAATTGTGCCACCACCGCTGTTTCAGTGGCGCCGCCGTTTTTGGGAAGCCCGCGTTTTGATTCTCCTGAAAAATATCCATAAAACCTATGCCTCGCCGGGCCGTGTTTCGCACGCCCTCGCCGGGGTGGACCTGGATATCCGGCAGGGCGAGGTCTTTGGCATCATCGGGCGCTCCGGCGCCGGCAAAAGCACCCTCATACGCATGCTCAACCTGCTGGAAAGGCCCACGCAGGGCGAAGTATGGGTGGGCGGCCAGAATATCACGCGGCTTGGCGAGCCGCAATTGCGCCGCTTCCGGCAAGGCGTGGGCATGGTGTTCCAGCATTTCAATCTGCTGCGTTCGCGCACGGTTCTTGACAATGTCTGCTTTCCCTTGCGGCTGGCCGGCCTGAGCAGGGCCCGGCGCCTGGAGCGGGCGCACGAGGTGCTGGCCCTGGTAGGGCTGGCGGATCATGCGGGGAAATATCCGCGGCAATTGTCCGGCGGGCAGCAGCAGCGTGTCGGCATAGCCCGCGCGCTGGCCAACCACCCGGAGCTGTTGCTGTGCGACGAGGCGACCTCGGCGCTGGACCCCGAAACCACTCAGTCTATCTTGCGCCTGCTGCTGGACATCAATAAGCGCCTGGGGTTGACGATAGTCCTGATAACGCATGGCATGGATGTGATCCGGACAGTATGCGACCGCGTGGCCGTGATCGACGCCGGCGTCATCGTGGAACGCGGCGATGTGCTGGATGTCTTCCTGCACCCCCGGCACCCTGTGACGCAGTCCCTGCTGTCGGAAAGCGGCATGGACGCCGAAGGCTGGCGCGAGATGGCGCAGGGGATCGCGGGGCGCTTGATACGATTGAGTTTTCGCGGCGAGTCGACGGTCCAGCCCATGCTCAGCCGCGCCAGCCGCGATCTGAACCTGGACCTGAGCATTTTGCAGGGCTCGGTCAGCCGCATCAAGGACACGCCTTATGGGCAGCTGGTCATTGCGGTCCAGGGCGATGCGGCGGCGCAGGAACAGCTCGACGGCGTATTTGCCGGCGCGGGCGTGGAATGCGAGGTGCTGCGGCCATGATGTTCGCCAATATCGATTGGGCCCTGATAGGCGAGGCCACCATAGACACCTTGCTGATGTCCGGCTTTTCCCTGGTGTTCACCGTCGTCATCGGTTTGCCGCTGGGCATCATCCTGTTCCTGACCAGCCAGCATCAAATGCTGGAAAACGGCCCGGCCTATCATGCGCTGTCCTTCGTGGTGAATGTGCTGCGCTCGGTGCCCTTTCTGATCCTGCTGATCGTAATGATCCCGCTGACGCGGGTGCTGGCCGGCACGTCCCTGGGCGTGCAAGGCGCGATTCCGCCGCTGGTGGCCAGCGCGGCGCCGTTTTTCGCGCGCCTGGTGGAGAACGTATTGCGCGAACTCGACCCCGGCGTATCCGAGGCGTGCCGGGCCATGGGCGCCAATTCGCGCCAGACGGTGCTGATGGCGCTGATTCCCGAGGCGACCACGGGCATCGTCGCGGCGATCATCGTGACCGCGATCGCGCTGGTTGGGTATTCGGCGATGTCGGGGGTGATTGGGGGCGGGGGCCTGGGGGACCTGGCCCTGCGCTTTGGCTATCAGCGCTACCAGACCGATGTCATGGTGGTGACGGTTGTGGTTCTTGTTGTGATGGTGCAGGTCTTGCAGGTGTTCGGCGACAGGCTGGTTGCCAGGCTGAATCGCAGATAATTTTCTGGAGAGTAAATCATGTTTTTTAAGAAAATCGCGCCAGTACTGGCGGTTTCCGTAGCGGCAATGCTGGCGGGCGCCGCCGCCCACGCGGAAAAACTCAGCGTCGCCGCCACGCCGGTGCCGCATGCCGAGCTGCTCGAACTGGTCAAGCCGGTGCTGGCCAAGGAGGGCGTGGAGCTGGACATCAAAGTGTTCACCGATTATGTGCAGCCCAATCAGCAGGTCGCCGACGGGCATATCGACGCCAATTTTTTCCAGCACCAACCCTATCTGGACTCATTCAACAAAGAGCACAAAACCAGTCTGGTCGGGGTAGGCCTGGTTCATGTCGAACCCTTTGGCGCCTATTCCCAGAAAATCAAGAGCACCAAGGAACTGAAGGATGGCGCGCTGGTCGCCTTGCCCAACGACCCCTCCAATGGCGCGCGCGCCTTGCTCTTGCTGCAGAAGCAAGGCCTGATCAAGCTGAAGGACCCGGCCAATATTCTCGCCACGTCGCGCGATATCGCCGAGAATCCCAGGCACCTGAAATTCCGCGAACTGGAGGCCGCCACCTTGCCGCGCATCCTGCCCGACGTGGACCTGGCGCTCATCAATACCAATTATGCGATAGAAGCGGGGCTCAATCCCGTCAAGGACGCCTTGTTCATCGAGGGCTCGGATTCGCCCTACGCCAATCTGGTAGTCACCACCGAGGCCAAGAAGGACTCGCCGGCCATCAAGAAACTGGTGCAGGCTTTGCAAAGCCCGCAGATCAAACAGTTCATCCAGGACAAGTACCAAGGCGCCATCGTTCCCGCTTTTTGATCGGCCCTATCGTGCCGGACGACGTGCCCCGTCAGGCCAGAAAAACCCCGGGTTTTCCCGGGGTTTGGCGTTTTCCCGGCGGGCTCGGGCGGAATTTTTGCGAAAAACCATAGGTTCTTTCGGTTACCATACGGTTTTCAGGGTCGCCCCAATCAAGGAGTCGTTTATGTTCACGAACAAAATCAAGGCAGCGCTGGCCGGATTGACACTTGCCCTGGCGCTGCCCGCCGCCCACGCGGCCCAGGACAAAGAGCTGCTGATCGCCACCGACACGGCTTTCGTGCCCTTCGAGTTCAAGCAGGACGGCAAGTACACGGGCTTCGATATCGAGCTGTGGGATGCGATCGCCAAAGAGGCGGGGCTCAAGTACTCCTTCCGCCCCATGGACTTCAATGGCATCATTCCCGGCTTGCAAACCCGCAATATCGACGCGGCGCTCGCCGGCATCACCATACGCGACGACCGCAAGAAAGTGATCGATTTTTCCGATCCTTACTATGAAAGCGGCCTGGCCATCCTGGTCGGCAAGGACAATACCGGCATCAATACGGCCAAAGACCTGGAAGGCAAGAACGTGGCGGTGAAAATCGGCACGGCGACCGTCGATTATATGAAAGCGAATGTTCCCAACGCCAAGCTCAAGCTTTTCCCCAATATCGACAACGCCTTCCTGGAACTTGCCACCGGCCGGGTCGACGCTGTCGTGCATGACACCCCCAATCTTCAGTATTTCGCCAAGACCGGCGGCGAAGGCCGCGTCAAGGTAGTGGGCTCGCTCAAAAGCGGCGACTTCTACGGCATAGCCTTTCCCAAGGGCAGCGAACTGGTTCCGGTCGTCAATAATGCGCTCAAGGCCATCCAGGCTAACGGCCAGTACGATGCGCTTTACCAAAAGTGGTTCGGCGAAAAAGCCCCTCAAGTAAAGTAAACCCGGCCAGGCTCACTACGGCGATCGGTGTCACACTGGATCGCCGTTTTTTGTCTGACGGCGCCAGGCTTGCTTGCCTGGCGCCCCATTTTCAAGGCAAACGACGTGACATTTGAATGGTCTGCCATTTGGGATGCATTGCCCAGCCTCCTCGAAGGCACAAAAATGACGGTGCAAATCACCTTGCTGGGCTTGATCGGGGGTACGATCATCGGGTTTCTGTCCGGCGTGGTGACTACCTATGTGAAGGTGCTGGTCACCTGGAAGACCACCGCCATCGCCATCGCCGCCGTGGCGGCCATCTATGTCCTGCTGAAGCTGGCTTCATGGATAGGCGCGACCTATCTCGCGGGCGTTCCGGACTGGGCATGGCTGGCGCTTCAGGCAGCGATCGCGCTGGGCCTGTTGTGGCGCTTCACCGCCTATATACCCGTCGCCCTGTCCTTCCTGGCGCAGTTGTACATACTGCTGATACGCGGCACGCCTATCGTCGTCCAGGTCATGTTCATCTACTTTGCGCTGCCGCTGATTTCCGGCTGGCGCATCGACGCATTGCTGGCGGCCATTTTCACGCTGGTCATCAATTCGGGCGCCTATATCGCCGAAATCGTGCGCGGCGCCCTGCAGTCGGTGCCCAAGGGGCTCAAAGAAGCCGGGCAGGCCATGGGCCTGCCTTTCTACAAGATCCTGGCGTATATCATCGGGCCGGTTGCGCTGCGCCGCATGATTCCCGCGATGGGCAACCAGTGCATCATCAGTCTCAAGGATTCTTCGCTATTCATTGTGATCGGCGTGGCCGAGCTGACCCGCCAGGGCCAGGAAATCATAGCCAGCAATTTCCGTTCGGTCGAAATCTGGGGCGCGGTGGCCGTCATCTACCTGATTCTTACGGGCATCATCGCGCTGACCCTGAAGTTCGTCGAACACAGGACGCAAATCGTATGAGCATCGTCGAGTTCAAGAAAGTCGTCAAGCGCTTCGGCGCCAGCACGGTGCTCGATGGCATAGACCTGACCATCGAAAAGGGCGAAGTGGTGGTCGTGGTCGGCCCGTCGGGCTCGGGTAAATCCACCTTTCTGCGCTGCATCAACGTACTGGAAACCATCCAGGAGGGCGACATCATCGTCAACGGCCTGAGCGTGCTCGGCAGCGGCGCCGAAGTGCGCGAACTGCGCCGCGAGGCGGGCATGGTGTTCCAGCAGTTCAATCTTTTTCCGCAGCTGACCGCGCTCGAGAACGTCATGTTCGGGCCCGTGCATACGCGCGGCTGCTCGCGCAAGCAGGCCAGGGACGAGGCCATCGCCTTGCTGGGCAAGGTCGGGCTGGAAGAAAAGGTCAATCATTATCCGGGCGAGCTCTCCGGCGGCCAGCAGCAGCGCGTGGCAATCGCCCGGGCCCTGGCCATCCGGCCGCAGCTCATGTTGTTCGACGAGCCCACCTCGGCGCTCGATCCCGAGCTGCGCCACGAGGTGCTCAAGGTCATGCAGGATGTCGCCGAAGAAGGGATGACCATGGTGGTGGTCACCCACGAAATGGAATTCGCCCGCAAGGTGGGCAGCCGCCTGATATTCATAGACGGCGGAAAAATTGCGGAGGACGGCCCGCCCGGCGAGCTATTGAGCAATCCGCCCAGCCAGCGCCTGAAGGATTTCCTGCAGCACGTGGCCTGAGCGGAGCGGCGCCTAGCGCGCCACGCGCAGGGTGCGTGTTGCGCTGAGCTTTTTCGAGCCTTGCGGCGTTATCTTGATCGTCACCTGGCGCGCGCTGAACCCCTCGGGCAAGGGTGCGGTCCCATGCACATGGGTGTACTGCTGCAACTGGATATTGAAGGGGGGGAGGTCTATGCTGGCGGACTTGCCGTTGGCGTACCGTCCCGCAACCACCAGCTCGACCTCGCCGGCAAAGGTGTCCGATTTGCCCTTGTCCTGCATGACCAGTATCTGGTAGGCCAATTGTCCGGCGCTGTTGCTGAATGCCGCCGAGCGGATGCCGGGCGAGGTGCCGCGCGGGTCGGGCGGCATGGCGTCGGCGAACAATTGCAGGTCGGCCGTAAGCTTGGCGACCTGTTCCTTGGCTTTTTTCAGTTCGGCGGTCAGCGACTCCAGGCTGGCCCGCGTTTCCTTGACGTCATGGCTTTGCTGATTGACCTGCGACTGCAGGCGCTGCTTGTCCATATTGCTGCTGTTCAGGTCATAGTGCAATTGTTCGGATTGCTCGACGGTCAGGCGCGTGGGGCCGTAGCTCTTCTGCAGGAACAGCAGGCCGCCGGCGCCCAGTATGATGCCGGTCAGCATCAATACCAGCCAGCGGGGTATGCGGCGCGGACGGCGGGTGTTGCCGTACGCCGTAGGTTTGAAGACGCGGCGTTTAGACGATCCGAACATGGGTATTTATTTCCTGTATTGCATGACAACGGAAATCAATGCGGATCCATTGCCGAAAAACCTTAAAGCATAAACGGTATCCGGGTCTGTGCCATCGATTGCGCAGCTTGGTTTCGCCTTGGCAAATTTCGACACATCCAGGCCGTTCAGCTCAAGACGCAGTGTACCGTGCGCCATGGCGCGTCGCTAGCTCAGGGCCCGGTCGAGATCGGCCAGGCGCTGCGGCGTGCCGACATCCACCCAGCGTCCCCCGTAGCGGCTGCCGCGCACTTGCCGCGCGGCCATGGCCCGGCGCAACAAGGGCGCCAGCGCGGCCGCCTGCTGGCCGGCGATGTCTTGAAACAGGGCCGGCCGGTAGATGCCTATGCCTGAAAATGTCAGCGCCGGGTCGGCGCCGCAGGTTCTGTCCGTCACCAGGCCCGACGCATGCAGCTGGAAATCGCCTTGCGGGTGCTGCGCGGGATTGTCGACCAATAGCAGCCATGCCAGCGTGCGCCCGTCCATGGCGGCGGCCGCCGCCTGCGCCTGGGCGGGGTCCCAATCGCACCAGACGTCGCCATTGATGACCAGGAAAGGCTGGCCGCGGAAAAAAGCCAGCGCTTGCGCTATGCCGCCGGCCGTTTCCAGCGCCCGGGCCTCGGGCGAATAGGCGATGCGCGCGCCGTACTGGCTGCCGTCGCCGAGAGCCTGCTCTATTTGCCCGCCCAGCCAGGCATGGTTGATCACGATTTCGGTGATCCCCGCCAGCACCAGGCGCTCGATATGCCAGACAATGAGCGGCTTGCCGCCCGCCGCCAGCAAGGGCTTGGGCACGCTGTCGGTGAGCGGGCGCATGCGTTCGCCGCGCCCGGCGGCGAGTATCATCGCCCGCATCAGAAAGTGTATCCGGTCGTGACCTGGCGGTTTTCGAGCTTGTCGAGCAGGCGCAGCAGGGGCCGGAAAACGTTGTAGCGGCCGGCCACCTGGCGCACATAGGTGTTGACGCGCGGAATGTGGTCCAGGTAGTGGTGCTTGCCGTCGCGATGCGAAAGCCGCGCAAAGACGCCCAGGATGCGAAGATTGCGCTGCAGGCTCATCCATTCATAGGCGCGATGGAAGTCGGCGAAATCGTCCGGCACGGCCAGCCCCGCTGCGCGGGCGGCCTCCCAGTAGCGTATGGCCCAGTCCAGCTGCTGCGCTTCTTCCCAGGTCGTGCGCGCATCCATGACCAGCGAGGCGATGTCGTAGCTGAGCGGGCCGACGAGCGCATCCTGGTAGTCGATGATGCCGGGGTTTTCCTGCGCCGCGCCCACCATGAGGTTGGGCGAGTGGAAATCCCTGTGCACCAGTACGCTGGGCTGCTTGATATTGTCCGCTATCAGGGCGGCGAAAGTTTCTTCCAATACGGTATTTTCGGCGGCGCCCAGGCTGGCCTGGCAGTGCCGCTGCGCATACCATTCGGGGAAAACGGCAAGCTCTTGCGCCAGGCGGCCGGCGTCATAGGCGGGCAGGCCGGTCGTGCTGGCGCCCTGCATGCGCACGAGCGCGGCAATCGCATCGCGATACAGTTTTTGCAGGCGCGCATCGTCCAATCCGGCCTGTATGGCCTGATAATAGGTCTGCTCGCCCAGGTCGGAAAGCAAAAGAAAGCCTTGTTGCAGGTCTTGCGCCAGGATGGCGGGCACGGTCAGGCCGGCTTGCGCAAGCAGCCCGGTGACGTGAACGAAGGGGCGGCAGTCTTCCTGCCCCGGCGGGGCGTCCATGGCGATCGCCGTGCCCGACGCGGTCCCGAGGCGGTAATAGCGCCGGAAACTGGCGTCGCTGGATGCCGGCCGCAGGCTGCCGATGTCCAGGCCATGGCTGCCGGCAATGCCGTGCAGCCAGTTTTTCAGTGCGGACAATCGGGATTCGGCGCTGGAGTTCAAGGTTCTTTTTCCATGATGAAGTAAAGGGTGGGCATAGCTCAGCCGGCTTGCATTAACCACGCGCGCGCCAGCTTCTCTATAATACCGGGTCGCCAATCATTACGGGTCGGCAGCTGTGCCAAAATATAGTCAGTTTTTTTCGGGGACGAAATACTCGTGCGTTTGGTTTGGTGGACAATTCTTCTAGCGGTCGCTGGCGTGTCGGCGGCGCAGGCAAAGCCGCCTGGCGCGGATGCGAGCCCGCGTCCCGCGCTGCCGGAATTGCAGATAGCCCCCAATCTGCAGATCCACAAGAATATAGACGACAACGAGATAAGTTCGTTTCTGATCGGCGACAAGATAGAGTCCGACGAAGACGGCAAAGTCAAGCTGACGGGCGCGGCCGAGGTGCGCCGCATCGATTCGGTGGTGAAGGGCGATTACATCGATTACCAGCGCTCCACCGGCCAGGTTCGGGTGCGCGGCAATGGCCTGATCATGCGCGAGGCCAGTATCGTCAAGGGCCCCGAGATCGACTACAACATCAACAACGAAACCGGCGAAGTCAACGACCCGAATTTCTGGCTGGGCGCGACCGGCGGGGCTGGCAAGGCGGTCAAGGCGGACATCCTCAGCCGCGACCACATGCGGCTGGCCGATGTGAGCTATTCCGGCTGCCCCTGCCCGGATCCGGCGTGGCACATCGAGTCGTCCCAGGTCGACCTGCACTTCCAGGACAACGAGGGCGTGGCGCGCAACGGCGTGCTGTACTTCAAGGGCGTGCCCATCCTGTACTCGCCTTACCTGACCTTCCCCATCCGCAAGGAGCGCAAGTCGGGCTTCCTGCTGCCCACTTACGGGACGTCCAGCTCGGGGGGCTTCGAGGTCTCGGTGCCGTACTACTTCAACATCGCCCCCAATTACGACGCCACCCTGACGCCGCGCTATATGGCCAAGCGCGGCATGCAATTGGGCGGCGAATTCCGCTATCTGGGCGAGAGCTATGGCGGGCAGATCTATGGCACTTACCTGGAGCGGGACAAAGTCGCCGATGACAAGCGCTGGTACTACTCCTGGCAGCACAGCCAGCGGCTGGGCGAAGGGCTGAGCGCATCGTTCGATCTCCGGCGCGTGTCGGACGATGACTACTTCCGCGACTTTTCCTCGCTGGGCCTGAACGAAGCCACGAACACCTATCTGCCCAGCACGGCCGGCCTGAACTGGAGCGGCTACAAGTATTTCAACGCTTCCCTGTACGCCTATACCTACCAGACCCTGCAGGACAGGACCGCGACATACTTGGCGCCGCAGTACGACAAGCTGCCCGAACTGTATGTGCGCGGCGCGCGCTATAACTGGGGCGGCTTCGATGTCCAGTCGGACAACTACGCAACCCGGTTCGAGATGCCGTTTTATTCGGGCGACATCCCCCAATACAGCATCTTCAAAGACCAGCGGATCGCTCCCAATGGAACCCGCTTTTCTTCGTATACCTCGGTCGCCTACCCCATTGTGCGCGCCGGCTGGTACGTCACTCCCAAGGCGGGGCTGCATCTGAGCCAGTACAATACCGACTGGTTCCCGAACCAGTTGCCCCAGTACGCGGGCTTCCCGAAAACACAGTCCCGGGTGCTGCCCATCATGTCCGTCGACTCGGGCATGACCTTCGAGCGCGAGGCCACCCTGTTCGGCAACGACGCGATCCAGACGCTGGAACCGCGGCTCTATTACCTGAACGTGCCCTACCGCGATCAATCGCAGATACCGGTGTTCGACACCAGCCTGGCCTCGTTCAATTTTTCCCAGGCCTTCGACGAAAACATATTCAGCGGCGGCTGGGACCGCATCGCGGAAGCCAACCAGTTGACGGTCGGCTTGACCACCCGCTGGCTCGATGCCGACAGCGGCTTCGAACGTTTGTCGCTTTCCGCGGCCCAGCGGATCTATTTTGCCAATCAGCGTGTCGGGCTGGGCGCGAACGACAGGCTGCGCACCGACAGGAAGTCGGATTACCTGGTGGGCGTCAACGCCGCGCTGACCGACACCTTGAATGTGCGGTTCGACGCCCAGTTCAATCCTGAATCCGCCGAGCGCAATCGCATGACGGCGGGCTTCCGCTGGGAGCCCAAGCGCCTGGCGACCCTGTCGGCGTCATATCGCTACGAGCGCGATCCCCGCGCCTTCACGGATCCGAACTATGTCATCGATCCCCTCGACGACCGAACGCGCGAGCAAGTCAGCCTCGGCGCGCAATGGCCGTTGACCAACAAGATCTACGCCCTTGGCCGCTATGATTACTCCTTGCAGGAAAGACGCAACACCCAGTCGATTTTCGGCCTGGAGTACAAGGGCGATTGCTGCTGGGTGGGCAGGGTCGTCATGCAGCGCTATGCGGTGTCGCGGGGCGACGTCAACACCGCGATGTTCGTCCAGCTGGAACTCTCCGGCCTGGGCTCGCTCGGCACCGACCCAATGAAACTGCTGAGCGACCGGATCATAGGCTATCGATCCATCACCCCACCAATACCCGAAAAAACCACCTTCGAGAGGTATGAATAATGCGTAGTGTGCATGCTAAGCGCCGGCTAGCGTCCGTTTTGATTCCAATTCTGGGCGTAACCTCGTCGGGCGTGGCGTTAGCTGCTGAATCGGCCGCCAAAGCCGCCGAGCCCTCCAGTGCGCAACAGTCCCAGCAGTTTCTCGACGGCATTGCGGCCGTCGTGAACCAGAAGGTCATTACTCTGCAGCAGGTCAATGCCGAGGCGCGGCTGGCGCAAGACCAGCTGCAGCGCCAGAAGATTCCGGTGCCCGACCATGCCGTCCTGCAAAAACAGGTGCTCCAGCGCATGATTACCGAAGAGGTCGAGCGCCAGGAAGCCGAGCGCCTGGGCATCCGGGTTTCCGACGCGCAGGCCGAGCAGGCCGTGCAGACCGTCGCCGACCGCAACAAGATTTCCGTTGCGCGCCTGCGCGAGGAAGTGGAGAAGTCCGGCGTGCCTTGGGAAACCTACATGAAGACGCTGCGCCAGGAAGTGCGCATGGATCTTCTGCGGCAGCGCGCGGTCGACAGCACCATCGTGATTTCCGATGCCGAGATCGATTCCTTCCTGAAGAGCCAGGGCGGGCAGTTGCCGGCCGCGCAGCCTGCGCCACAGGCGCAACAGCAGGCCCAGGCCGCGCCGGCGCAGCAGAGCGGCCCGGCCGTCCTGGGCCTGGCGCAGATCCTGGTGGCGGTTCCGGAAGGGTCGCCAGCGTCGCGCGTGCAGGAATTGCGCAAAAAGGCCGAGGCCCTGCTGGCGCGTGTGCGTGGCGGAGCCGACTTCGCCGGCGTGGCGGCGGCATCGTCGGATGATCCGCAGGCGCTCAAGGGCGGCGAGTTGGGCGTGCGGCCCCTCAACGGCTGGCCCGACCTGTTTCTGCAGGCGACCGAGAACCTCAAGCCTGGCGAGGTCAGCGGCGTCATTCAAAGCGGCAATGGCTTCCACATCCTGAAGGTGCTGACGCGCGGCCAGCCCGCGGGTGGCCGCGGCGCCCCGGCGCAGGCTCCCGCCCCGGGTCCTGCGCCGGCCGGTCCTCAGGCGCAAGCGCAGGGCCCCATGATGGTGACGCAAACCCACGCGCGCCACATCCTGATCAAGAGCTCCAAGGTCATGTCGGATGAAAAGGCCGAAACGCGCCTGAATCAGCTGCGCCAGCGCCTGCAGAATGGCGACAAGTTCGAGGATCTGGCCAAGCGCTATTCCGAGGACGTCTCGGCGCCGCAGGGCGGCGACCTGGGGTGGCTGACACCTGGCGAAACGGTTCCGGCCTTCGAGCAGGCCATGGACGATCTCGAACCCGGCCAGATCAGCCAGCCGGTGAAATCCCAATTCGGCTGGCACCTGATCCAGGTGCTTGAGCGGCGCACCAAGAATATGGAAACCGAATTCAAGCGCATGCAGGCAAGGCAGATCCTGTTCCAGCGCCGCGCCGAGCCGGCCTTCGAGGATTGGCTCAACCAGCTGCGGGGCCAGGCCTATATCGACAATCGTCTTGATCCCCAATCGAACCGGAGCCGTCGTTAATCATCTATGGCCCATCAAGCACGTAAACGTTTTGGCCAACACTTTCTGGTTGACGAAGGAATCATCGAATCCATCGTGCGCGGCATTGCGCCGCAACGCGGCGATACCGTGGTTGAAATTGGTCCGGGCCTTTCGGCCCTGACCAAGCCGCTTTTGCAGTCGCTGGACCACCTGACCGCCGTCGAGATCGATCGCGACCTGGCGGCGCGCCTGCGCCGCCAGTATCCGGCCGATCGCCTGACAGTGGTCGAGGGCGATGCGCTGCAGGTCGACTTCGCCCTGCTGGGATCCGGCCTGCGCATCGTCGGCAACCTGCCCTACAACATTTCCAGTCCCTTGCTGTTTCATCTGATCGGCTATGCCGATCATGTGCTGGACCAGCATTTCATGCTGCAGCGGGAGGTCATAGACCGCATGGTGGCCGCGCCCGGCTCGGGAGACTATGGGCGCCTGTCGGTCATGCTGCAGTCGCGCTACAGCATGTACAAGCTGTTCGACGTCCCGCCCGAGGCTTTCGACCCGCCGCCGCGCGTGGTGTCGGCCGTGGTGCGCATGGCCCCATTGCCCGAGTCCCGTCCAAGGCCGCAAAGCCAGAACGCCTTTGAGAAACTCGTGGGCAGGGCATTCACCCAGCGGCGCAAGATGTTGCGCCGTTCGTTGAATGACTGGGCCGGCCTGATCGATTGGGACGGCCTGGGGATTCTGCCGACTTCGCGCGCCGAGGAGTTGTCGGTGGGGCAGTTTATCGCCCTGGCCGACAGCCTGCTGGCGGCGGGCGCGCTCAAGGATGAGCCTGGACATAGGACAGTCCCTGCGGACTGTCCTATGCCTGGCGAATCCGAGCGGCCTGCAGGCCGCGAGGTGGA
>NZ_FQXE01000006.1:26178-348444 GCF_900129885.1 Pollutimonas bauzanensis
CCCTGCGGACTGTCCTATGCCTGGCGAATCCGAGCGGCCTGCAGGCCGCGAGGTGGATAAGCCCGGACACTGAACAGTCCCCTGCGGACTGTTCAGTGCCTGGCGAATCGGAGCGGCATGCAGGCCGCGAGGTGGACGAAGGTCCTCACCGGTTCGGGCTTCAGCCGAAAAACCAGTAGCACACGCCTATGGACGCCAGCACGCCGGCCAGATCGGCGATCAGGGCGCAGCCTATCGCGTGGCGCGCCCGCTGTATGCCGACCGCGCCAAAATACACGGCCAGTACATAGAAGGTGGTTTCAGTGCTGCCCTGCACTGTGGCGGCCAGCAGGGCCGGAAAACTGTCCACGCCGAAATGCTGCATGGTTTCGATCAGCATGCCGCGCGCCGCGCTGCCCGAAAACGGCTTGACAATGGCGGTGGGCAGGGCGTCGACAAAACGGCCGTCCAGCCCCGCGGCATGGACGGCCCAGCGGATGCTGTCCAGCAAGGCGTCAAGCGCGCCCGACGCGCGCAGCACGCCGATGGCGCAGAGCATGGCCACCAGATAGGGCAGCAAATTCTTCGAGATGTCGAAGCCTTCCTTGGCGCCTTCGATAAAGCATTCGTAAACCGGAACTTTCTTCCTGGCGCCCGCCAGCAGAAAGACCATGATGATGCCGAACAGGGTGAGATTGCCCATGAGCGACGATGTGGCGCTGATGGCGGCGCTGCTGAGGCTGGCCAGCACGGCCATGAGGCTGCCGATGGCGAGGGCCAGCCCGCCGCCCCAGGCGAGCACGACCGGGTCGTAGAGCTTGAGCCTTTGCATGAAGGCCACGGCCAGCAGCCCGGCGACGGACGAGGCGGTGGTCGCCAGCAATATGGGAAGAAAAACCAGGGTGGGATCGGCGGCGCCCTGCTGGGCCCGGTACATGAAGATGGTGACGGGCAGCAGGGTCAGCGATGACGAATTGAGCACCAGAAACAGGATTTGCGCATTGGTGGCGGATTTGGGATCGGGATTGAGGGTTTGCAGTTCGCGCATGGCGCGCAGGCCTATGGGGGTGGCGGCGTTGTCCAGCCCCAGTCCGTTGGCGGCGAAGTTCAGGGTGATCAGGCCCAGGGCCGGGTGGCCGGCGGGAACGCCCGGCATCAGGCGCCGGAATAGCGGGCCGAGCAGGCGCCCAAGCAGTTCGATCAAGCCGGCGGCTTCGGCGATGCGCAGGAAGCCCAGCCAGAGTGTGAGGGTCCCGAACAGCAGGATCATCAGTTGCACCGAGAGCTCGGCCATGCCGAACAGGCTCTGCACGATGCGCGAAAAGACTTCGCTGTCTTGCAACACGATCCACTGGTACAGCCCCGAGAGGGCGGCGACGATGAAGAAGGCAAGCCAGAGGGTATTGAGCATGGAGCTTGATGGTTGGCTGTTTGGTGAGGAAGAGCACGATTGTCGCAGAGTCTGCGCTTCGGCGCCTATGCCGCGCGCCCCGGGGGTTTGCCGGGAGCTATCCGCTTCTTATACAATCCTCTCAAAACAGGGCGCAGGCTTGAAATGGCGGCGGCGAACGGCGTATCGCTGGGCCTTGAGGAAACTGGGTCTTATGATGGAATCGCTCACGGAATTACGCGTTCTGATTGAACAATACTGTAGCGACGGCGGTGTCGCTGCGGTCCTTCCGCGCGTCTCGCTGCTGCGTTCCGACGCCAGCACGCTGCCGATACAGGCTGTGTACGAACCCATGCTGTGCATCGTCGCCCAAGGGCGCAAGCGCGTATTCCTGGGCAATGGCTCGTTCGAATATGACGCCGCCAAATACCTGATCGTTTCCATTGATTTGCCGGTGACCGGCAGCATATGCGAGGCCAGCGCCGATCATCCTTATCTCGCCTTCAGCCTCAAGCTGGATCTCGCGGCGCTTGCGGCCCTGGTGCTGGACATGTCCGAGCCCGCCAATGACGCCAGGCCGCCGGCGGGGCTGGCGGTAAGCGCGCTTACCGCCGACTTGCTGGATCCGGTGGTTCGCCTGCTGCGCCTGCTCAGGCAGCCGCGCGAGATCGCCATACTGGCGCCCTTGATCGAACGCGAGATCCTTTATCGCCTGCTGCTGGGCGAGCAGGGCGCCATGCTGCGCCAGATCGCGCTGGCCAACAGCCACCTGGCGCGGATCAGCGGCGCGATCGACTGGATCAAACGCAATTATGCGCAGCCCTTCCGTATCGAAAGCGTGGCCAGAATCGCGAACATGAGCGCCTCGTCCTTCCACCGCCATTTCAAGGCGGTGACGGCGATGAGCCCGCAGCAATACCAAAAGCGGATCAGGCTCCAGGAGGCGCGCCGCCTGCTGCTGACGCAGCAGGCGGATATTGCCAGCATAGGTTTTACCGTCGGCTACGAAAGCCCCTCGCAGTTCAGCCGTGAATACAGCCGCCTCTTTGGCGCCCCGCCGGGACGGGACGCGGGCCGCCTGCGCGGTTCGCCCCAGGATCCGCAACGGCTCATGGAGCCGGTCTAGGATGGCCGCCAGGCATGCCGCCTATTCTTCGGGGAACCATGGCTTGAAAGGCTCGCGATCCAAGCCCGCCTTCACATACCAGACCTTGCGCGCCGCGTCCCACTGCGCTCCCAATGACTTGACGGTATCCTTATCCGAATAGGGGACGCGCAGCTCGAGGCGGCTCGGCGCGGCGCCGGTCTGCGCCAGGTTTTTCTGCACGGCCGCAAGGGCCCGCGCGCGCGACGACGCCAATTCCATTCTCCTGATGAACGGGCTGCGGGTCGACTCGTCTTCGGGCGAGATCAAAGTGAGCCGCGACCTGGCGCGGGTGGCTCCCACGTAGAAGAGATTCTCTTCCTCCTTGAGGTCGCGCATCGGGCTGGGGAATTCTCCGTTCTCAAGAAAGGGCAGAATGACGTGATCGAACTCCTTGCCCTTGGAATTGGCCACGCATTCCAGCAAGACAAGATTCCTGCTTCGTCTTGTCGCCACAAAGGCGTCGGCCGCGCCTATCCATTCGGAGAACTGCCGCAGATTCATGCCGGACTGCCGGGCCACCTCGATGAAGCCGTCGACCGATTTCGCGACGACCGCGGCGTCGTGAGGATGAACATAAATGCGCTGGGCGACCGCCACCAGGTCCATGCGTTCGCATATGTCCCGCAGCACGGCGTCCGCCGGCGTCTCGGCAGCGACGCCTTCCATATAGGCCACCGCGCTGGAGATGCGGGTTCTGGCCTTTTCGGATTGGCTCCTCTGGATCTGGCCGGTGAAGAACGAGTTCAATATCTGCGGGTCTTTGGCGATCACGCTCTTGGCGTAGTCCATCTCTTGCGGGGTGAATGCCACTTCGCCAAATATCGCCAGCGATTCGACGATCGCTTTCCGGATGGCCGCCGACTCGACCGATGCCAGGTTTTTCAGGGCGATGGCGATCATGCCTCGAAGGAAAAGGATTTCTTCGCGCTGCAGATAGCCCTGCATCCCTTGCGTGCGGTAGCCGATATTGGCGCGCATCAATGCGTTTTCGATGGCGACCGATTGATGCCGTTCGCGCAGCAGGATGGCGCAGGCCTCCAATGGGAAGCCGTCCGACTTCCACTTGCCGATGGCGTCAACGACGCGGGCCGCGCCTTCCTCAAGCCTTGCCTGGCCATAGTGCAACTGGATGATTTCCGTAATGACCGGCAGACTGGAGTCGACCGGCTTCTGCTTGAACGCCTCCATGGCATAGGCCAGATGCGGACCATGGCGATACGTCATGGTCAGGGGATAGCGCACACAGCCCGCATGCTTGTCGGTAAAGCGGTGTCCCAGATAACTTTCGTCGGCGCCGAGGCTGGAGTGAATCACCTGATCCCTGTCTCCCGCGCCGACGAAATACAGATCGTCCATATCGAGCAGGGCCTCCAGGACGCGGAACGAGGCTTCATTCAGGTCGTGCAGTTCATCGCCGGCCACTAGCCCGTAGCGGGGCAGCGCATTTTTCGTTTCCGGAAAATCATCCAGCTGCCGCGCAAGGTCGTATGTCGCGTCAAACGGGCCCCGGAAAAGAACCTCGTCAAAAACCCCCAGGCGGATGCGTTCATATTCGAGCGTCCACAAGTAATCCGTCAGGGGAACGCCCAGCCGTTCGGCGCTTTCCTCCAGGCCCGTATCGCCATCGTTTTCGTCAAGGGCCATCGTAGCCTTGAGGCGCAGCTGGCATTCAAGAAACTGGCTGATGGCGACGTTATGGCTGCGTATGTCCAGGAACTCCGTTGCGCCGGCATAGCCCAGGCTGACCTGCTCTATCGCGGCGAGGGCATGCGGCTTCAGCTCTTGCGCCGACCCCAGTCGCGCGGGGCCCGGCCCCTCGATGGCGCCAAGCACCTCGCCGGCGAATTCCTCGAAGGTGCGCACCTGGATCTGCGCCGCCGTGGAATGAGGGATGCCGATATCGACCAGGCGGGTTTTCATGACATCCCTGGCTTGCGGCGTAAACACCAGGGCCAGGATTTTCCCGGGCGGCATGCCCCGCGCAATCGCTTCGCCGATACGAAGCGCCAGGGTAGTCGTTTTGGCGGCCCCCGCATTGGCTTCGATCAGCGTCACCCTATGCCGGGACAGTTGTATGTCTTGTTGTTCCCGCGTGGGAACGAATCCCCGCGGGACAAATCGCACTGGGTTGGCTTTGCTCGTCATTGATTTGGCTCCAAGGCACGAATCTTACCCCGCTATGGCCCCGCCATGGCGGGGTGTCAATCGCTTTCATTCTCCCCCATGCCTCGCTGCCCGGAAACACCGCCGCGGCGCCCGCCGCCGAACCGCCGCCGCCGGCTCGCGAAATATTTCTTGACTGGCATCCAGTTTGGCATTTTAATATGATGGTCATCATATTTATCGGTTTTGATCGCATGGAAGCGAAACTCACGCGCAAAGAGGCCTCCCATCGGCGCATTGTCGAGGCCGCCGCGCGGGCGATCCGCCGTGGCGGCTACGGCGGCGTCGGCGTAGCCGACATCATGAAAGAAGCCGGCTTGACCCATGGCGGTTTCTACGCCCATTTCCCCTCGCGCGATGCCATGCTGGCCGAGGCGCTGGAGTACGCGGGGCAAGATGCCTCGGAGGCGGCCGCCAGGCGCGCGGATCAATTGCGCCGGAAGGGGGCCAGCCCGTTTCGGGCGCTGGTCGAGACTTATCTTTCCGATGCGCATTGCAAGTCGCTGGAAGCCGGATGCCCCGTCGCCGCGCTGGTTTCGGACATGCCGCGGCAGTCGCCCCAGCTGCGGGAAGCCTCAAGCCATCGCGTGCGGGACTTGCTCGGCGCGGTTCAGCGCGCTTTACCCGCCGCGGTGGCGCCCGGCGAGTCGGCGGTAATCGCCAGCACCCTGGTCGGCGCGCTGCAGCTCGCCCGCGCCCTGGGCGAGGGCGAGCAAAGGCAAGCCTTGCTGGCCGCGAATCGGGCAGCCTTGATTTCGCAGTACGACATACCCGGCGACGCCATCGCCACGCAATAACGCAGTTAGCCGGAACCCTGCCTGCCGCCGCGCAGGATTTTCTTCACCCATGAATATGATGATCATCATATTCATGGGTGGTTTGTCTCAGCAATGATTTTCGAGGAAAAAACATCATGAATATCAAGGATGCCGTCGTTCTTATCACCGGAGCCAATCGCGGCCTGGGATTGGCGTTTGCCAAAGAAGCCCTCGCGCGGGGCGCGCGCAAGGTCTATGCCGGCGCGCGCGATCCGGCCAGCGTCACGCTGGCCGGCGTGATTCCCGTGCGTCTCGACGTTACCGACGCTGGCGAGGTGAGCGCCGCGGCCGCCCTGTGCGATGACGTGACGCTGCTGATCAATAACGCCGGCATAGCCCATCTGGGCGGGTTCCTGGAAACAGGCAGCGTGGACGCGGCGCGCAAACACCTGGAAACCAATTTCTTCGGTGTCCTGCGCATGAGCCAGGCTTTCGCGCCGGTGCTCGCGCGCAATGGCGGCGGGGCGATGTTGAATGTGCTCTCGGTGGCCAGTTGGTTGAATTTGCCCTCGCTGGGCGTATACGGCGCCACCAAGTCGGCGGCGTGGAGTCTTACCAACGGCTTGCGCCATGAGCTGCATGATCAGGGCACACAGGTGCTGGGCCTGCATGTGGCCTTTGTCGACACCGACCTGACGCGAGGGCTGGACGTGCCCAAGACGCCTCCCTACGCCGTGGTGAACCATGCGCTGGACGGCCTGGAAGCCGGCGCGCAAGAGGTGCTGGCCGACGACCGCACACGCCAGGTGAAACGCTGCCTGTCGGCCGAGCCGTCCATCTATTTGAGCCATCCGCAGCGTTGAGCCAGCGGCGCTGGCGGCGGGGTCGCATTGTGGGTATTCTTTCAGTCCCGACACCCAGCGCAAGGATACATAGTGACCGATCTTTCCAGCTTTCCCATCACCAAGAAGTGGCCCGCGCAGCATCCCGACCGCATCCAGCTTTATTCCTTGCCGACTCCCAACGGCGTCAAGGCGGCTATCATGCTCGAAGAGACCGGCCTGCCTTATGAGCCCCATCTCGTGCGCTTCGATGCCGATGACCAGATGTCGCCGGAATTCCTGTCGATCAGCCCCAACAACAAGATCCCGGCCATCCTCGATCCCGACGGCCCCGGCGGCAAGCCGCTGCCCCTGTTCGAATCCGGCGCCATCCTGATCTATCTGGCCGAGAAGACGGGCCAATTCATGCCGCAGGACGCCGCCGGCCGATACCAGACGATCCAGTGGCTGATGTTCCAGATGGGGGGCATAGGCCCGATGTTCGGCCAACTGGGTTTTTTCAACAAGTTCGCCGGCAAGGACTACGAGGACAAGCGCCCGCGCGACCGCTACGTCGCGGAAGCCAGGCGGCTGCTCGGCGTCCTTGACCGGCGCCTGGCCGGCCGCGACTGGATAATGGGGGATGCCTACACCATCGCCGATATCGCCACCTTCCCATGGGTGCGCAATTTGATAGGCTTCTACGAGGCGGGGGATCTGGTCGGAATCACGGATTTTCCGGATGTCCTGCGCGTGCTCGACGCGTTCGTCGCCCGTGCGGCGGTCGTGAAAGGGCTTGAGATTCCCAAGCGGGCCTGACGGGCTCAGCCCTTTTTGCGGCGCAGGCAGAGGGCTGAGTAAACAGCCAGGTTGCCGATGACCAGCAGCGCGGCCAGGAGCATTTGTATTTCGCGCGTCAGGCCTTGTGGATATATCGCAAGCAGCAGGTAATGTTCGATAAAGCCGCCATGGTGGTTTTCCTGGCCCGCCATTTGCCGCAAGATGGCTTCGAGCGGCGTAAGTGGGCATATCCAGCCCATGGCGATGACAGCGCTTCCCCATGCCAGAGCGGGCAAATGCAGCCACGCCAGCCAGCGCTTCCATAAGGCCAGCAGGCCGCCGAAGACGACGAAGCCCACGAACAGGGCGTGCGTCAGCAGGACGAGATCGGCCAGGATACGATAAATCATGGTGGGCATGCTCCTCGATGGATTATCGGCCTTCGGATGGCAGAAGGACAATCACCGTACGCGGCCGTTCCCTGCCTCGGCGATCCGGCGCCATATTTCCCGGGTGTTAAAATCAAAGGCTTTGTAAACCTTAATATCGGGGCCAGGCCATTTTCGGCTTTCGGCGCCTCTTGCGAGTTTTGAATGAGCCACACGCCAGCCCAAGATTCCTCCATGGCCAATGCTATCCGAGCACTGGCCATGGACGCGGTTCAACAAGCCAATTCCGGTCATCCCGGAGCCCCCATGGGCATGGCCGACATCGCCGAAGCGCTATGGACGCGCCACCTGCGCCATAACCCCGCCGACCCCACCTGGGCCAACCGCGACCGCTTCGTGCTGTCCAACGGTCACGGCTCCATGCTGATCTACGCCCTGCTGCACCTGACCGGCTACGACCTTCCCATCGAAGAACTCAAAAACTTCCGGCAACTGCATTCCCGCACGCCAGGCCATCCCGAAGTCGGCATCACCGCCGGCGTGGAAACCACCACCGGCCCCCTGGGGCAAGGCCTGGCCAACTCCGTGGGCATGGCCCTGGCCGAAGCCCTGCTGGCCCAGGAATTCAACCGTGAAAACCATGCGATCGTCGACCATCATACCTATGCCTTCGTGGGCGACGGCTGCCTCATGGAAGGCATCTCGCACGAGGCGTGCTCGCTGGCCGGCACGCTGCGCCTGTCCAAGCTCATCGTCTTCTACGACGACAACGGCATTTCCATCGATGGGCGCGTCGAGAACTGGTTTGGCGACGATACCCCCAAGCGCTTCGAAAGCTACGGCTGGAACGTCCTGCGCGGCGTCGACGGCCACGACTCCGCGGCGGTCGATGCGGCCATCGTCAAGGCCAAGCAGTTTTCCGCCCAGGGCGCAGGCCCCACGCTGATTTGCTGCCGCACAGTCATCGGCAAGGGCGCGCCGCACGCCGCCGGCACCGAAAAAGTGCATGGCGCGCCGCTGGGGGCCGACGAAATCCAGGCCGCCCGGACCGCATTGAGCTGGCCCTACGAACCCTTCGACATCCCGGCCGAAATCTACGCGCTATGGGACGGCAGGGAAAAAGGGCGGCAGCTGCAGTCTGAATGGCAGACCCGTTACGACGCCTATGCCCAGGCGTTTCCGGCCGAGGCCGCCGAACTGCGGCGCCGCCTGGCCAGCGTCCTGCCCGCCGACTTCGCCGAGCAAGCGCAAAAATTCATCGAAGCCACCAACCAGAAGGCCGAAACCATGGCCAGCCGCAAGGCGTCGCAATTGGCCATCACCGCCTTCGCCGAACTGCTGCCCGAATTCCTGGGCGGCTCCGCCGACCTGACCGGATCGAACTTCACCGACTGGAAGGGCGTGGCGCCGGTGCGCGCCGGCGAACTGCACCTGCGCTTTGGCCGGCACATCAACTACGGCGTGCGCGAATTCGGCATGGCCGCCATCATGAACGGCATAGCCCTGCACGGCGGCTACCTGCCTTTTGGCGGCACCTTCCTGACATTCTCGGATTATTCCCGCAATGCCTTGCGCATGGCCGCCCTCATGAAGCAGCGCGTGGTGCATGTGTTTACCCACGACTCCATCGGGCTGGGCGAAGACGGCCCCACGCACCAATCGGTCGAACACGCCGCCAGCCTGCGCCTGATTCCCAACCTGCATGTCTGGCGACCCTGCGACACCACCGAAACCGCCGTGGCCTGGGCATATGCGATCCAGCGGCCGGCCAGCGTAGGCATGGACGTCAAGGACGGCGGCCCCAGCGCCTTGCTGCTGTCGCGCCAGAACCTGCCCTTCGTCCCGCGCGATGCGCAGGCTATCGCGGCCATCGGCCGCGGCGGCTACGTGCTGCGCGACGCCGCCGGCGCCCAGGCCATCATCATCGCCACCGGTTCCGAAGTCGCGCTGGCGCTGGGGGCGCAGGAACAGCTTGCCGCCAAGGGAATCGCCGTGCGCGTGGTCTCCATGCCCTGCACCAATGTCTTCGACGCGCAAGATGCGCAGTGGCGCGAATCCGTATTGCCCAAGGGCCTGCCGCGCGTGGCGGTCGAGGCCGGCGTCACGTCGGGCTGGTACAAATACGTCGGGCTGGACGGCGCGGTGGTCGGGATCGACACCTACGGCGAGTCCGCTCCGGCGGGGGTGTTGTTCAAGTTCTTTGGCTTGACCGCCGAGCGCGTTGCTGCGGCTGTCGAACAGGTTTTATAAAACAGGAGAGTAATAATGACTATACGCGTGGCGATTAATGGTTATGGCCGCATCGGCCGCAATACTTTGCGTGCCCACTACGAAAGCGGCAAGAAGCACGATATAGAAATTGTGGCCATCAACGACCTGGGCGATCCCAAGACCAATGCGCACCTCACCCGCTATGACACCGCCCACGGGAAATTCCCCGGCACGGTCACGGTGGACGGCGACTACATGGTGGTCAATGGCGACAGGATACGCGTGCTCGCCAACCGCGATCCCGCCGCCTTACCCTGGGGCGAGCTGGGCGTGGACGTCGTGCTGGAATGCACGGGCTTCTTCACCAGCAAGGAAAAGGCCAGCGCCCATATCCGGGGCGGCGCCAAGAAAGTCATTATCTCCGCGCCGGGCGGCAAGGACGTGGATGCAACCATCGTGTACGGCGTGAACCACGGCGTGCTCAAGGCCAGCGATACCGTCATTTCCAATGCCTCGTGCACCACCAACTGCCTGGCCCCCCTGGTCCAGCCCCTGCATCAGAAACTGGGCCTGGTCAACGGGCTGATGACGACCATCCACTCCTACACCAACGATCAGGTGCTGACCGACGTCTACCACGAAGACCTGCGCCGCGCGCGTTCGGCGACCCACAGCATGATCCCCACCAAGACCGGCGCGGCGTCGGCGGTGGGCCTGGTGCTGCCCGAACTCAACGGCAAGCTGGATGGCTACGCGATACGCGTTCCGACCATCAATGTATCGATCGTCGACCTGTCCTTCGTGGCGGCCCGCGCAACCACGGTCGAGGAAGTCAACGGCATTCTCAAGGCCGCCGCCGACGCGGGCCCCTTGAAGGGCATCCTGCAATACAGCGATGAACCCCTGGTGTCGGTGGACTACAACCACGACCCGGCATCCAGCACCGTGGACGCCGGCCTGACCAAGGTGTCGGGCTCGCTGGTCAAGGTGTCTTCCTGGTACGACAACGAATGGGGTTTCTCCAATCGCATGCTCGATACCACCGTCGCCCTGATGTCGGCCAAATAATCGGCTTCGTTCAAGCAAGAGGGCGGGGCGACCCGCCCTTGCCATGTCTGTCCACCGGCTGGGGATCCTCTTATGTCTACCATCAACGTTAAAACTCTTTCTTCCTTGGCGAAATCGGGCGCCCTCGCCGGCAAGCGGGTGTTCATCCGTTCCGATCTGAATGTGCCGCTCAAGGATGGCGAAATCACCGAGGACACGCGCATACGGGCTTCGGTGCCGGCCATACGCCTGGCGCTGGACGCGGGGGCGGCCGTCATGGTGACCTCGCACCTGGGCCGTCCGACGGAGGGCGCGGTGGGCAAGGCCGATACGCTCGCGCCGGTCGCCTCGCGCCTGTCCATGCTGCTGGGCCAGCCCGTCACGCTGGTCGCCGACTGGGTCGATGGCGTGGCGGCCAGCGCGGGCCAGGTCCTCCTGCTGGAAAACTGCCGCTGCAACGTGGGCGAGAAAAACGACGATCCCGAACTGTCGCGCAAAATGGCGGCACTCTGCGATGTCTATGTCAACGACGCCTTTGGCACCGCACATCGCGCCGAAGCGACCACGCACGGCATCGCCAAATACGCGCCGGTCGCTTGCGCCGGCCCCTTGCTGGAAGCCGAATTGCTGGCGCTGGGCCGGGCGCTGCACGACCCCAAGCGTCCGCTGGTGGCCATCGTGGGCGGCTCCAAGGTTTCCAGCAAGCTTTCGATCTTGCAGGCCCTGGCCGACAAGGTCGACCAACTGGTGGTGGGCGGGGGCATCGCCAATACCTTCATGCTGGCCGCCGGCCTTGCCATAGGCAAGTCCCTGGCCGAACCGGACCAGGTGGATCAGGCGCGCGCGGTGATCGATGTGATGAAACGGCGCGGCGCGGCCGTGCCCATCCCGGTCGACGTGGTGTGCGCCAAGGAATTCAGCGCCGATGCCGCGGCGACGGTAAAAGCGGCGGACCAGGTCGCCGACGACGACCAGATACTGGATATCGGTCCGCAGACCGCGCAGCAGCTGGCCGCCATCCTGAAACAGGCGGGCACCATAGTCTGGAACGGCCCGGTAGGGGTCTTCGAGTTCGACGCCTTCGCCAACGGCACCAAGGTGGTGTCCCAGGCCATTGCCGATGCCGCCGGGTTCTCGATCGCGGGCGGCGGCGATACGCTGGCCGCCATCGCCAAATACCACATAGGCGACAAGGTGGATTACATCTCGACGGGCGGCGGCGCCTTCCTGGAGTTCCTGGAAGGCAGGACGCTGCCCGCCGTCGATATCCTTGCGCAACGCGCGCAAAACTAGGCGCTTGCCATTCAGCGCCAAGGGAGGAACATGTCCGCAAATACCCGTCTGGTCCGCCGCCATCCCGATGACTTGCTGGTCGGCCTGGTTTCCATTTCCGACCGCGCGGCTGGCGGCGTCTACGAGGATCAGGGCATTCCCGCGCTGCAGGCCTGGCTGGGCGAGGCCCTGGCGCAGCCGCCCCAATTCGCGGCGCGCCTGATTCCCGACGATGCGCAGGGGATATCGGCCACGCTGGTCGAACTGGTGGACCAGCTGGGCTGCGACCTGGTGCTGACCACCGGCGGCACCGGCCCGGCCCGGCGCGACGTGACGCCGGAAGCCACGCTGGCGGTGGGCACCCGGGAAATGCCCGGTTTTGGCGAGCAGATGCGCCAGATCAGCCTGAAGTTCGTGCCGACCGCGATTCTGTCGCGGCAAGTGGCGGTGATACGCGAGACGCCCGGCCATGCGGCCCTGATCATCAACCTGCCGGGCCAGCCCAAGGCCATCAAGGAAACCCTGGAGGGCCTCAAGGACGCCGACGGCAAAGTGCTGGTCGCCGGCATTTTCGCCGCCGTGCCGTATTGCATAGACCTGATCGGCGGCCCATATATCGAAACGCGCCCGGCGCTGGTTGCCGCCTTTCGGCCTAAGTCGGCAGTCAGGTCCTGACCGCCAGCAATTAATCTCATTCCCTCGTAAAATCGAGGCTAATCATACATTCATACTTATTTTGCTTCCAGGAGGTCTTGTCATGGCCCTAGTTTCCATGCGTCAGTTGCTCGATCATGCGGCCGAGAACGGCTACGGTATCCCAGCTTTCAACGTCAACAACCTGGAACAGGTCCAGGCCATCATGGAAGCGGCCGCCGAAACCGATAGCCCGGTCATCATGCAGGCATCGGCCGGCGCGCGCAAATACGCCGGCGAAGGTTTCCTGAAATACCTGATCCAGGCCGCGGTCGAAACCTACCCCAACATTCCGGTCGTCATGCACCAGGACCACGGCCAGTCGCCGGCGGTCTGCCAGGGCGCCATAGACCTGGGTTTTTCCAGCGTGATGATGGACGGGTCGCTGAAGGAAGACGGCAAGACCATAGCCGACTACGAATACAACCTGGACGTCACCCGCCGCGTGGTCGAAATGGCCCACAAGGTGGGCGTCACCGTCGAAGGCGAGCTCGGCTGTCTGGGTTCGCTCGAAACCATGCAGGGCGACAAGGAAGACGGCCACGGCGCCGACGGCAAGCTGACCATGGAGCAGCTGCTGACCGATCCGGAGCAGGCCGCCGATTTCGTGCGCCACACGCAGCTCGATGCCCTGGCCATCGCCATCGGCACCAGCCATGGCGCCTACAAGTTCACCCGCAAGCCCACGGGCGACATCCTGTCGATCTCGCGCATCAAGGAAATCCACCACCGCCTGCCCAACACTCACCTGGTCATGCACGGCAGCTCCAGCGTGCCGCAAGACCTGCTCGCCGAAATCCGCGAGTTCGGCGGCGACATGAAGGAAACCTACGGCGTGCCGGTCGAGGAAATCCAGGAAGCCATCAAGTTCGGCGTGCGCAAGATCAACATCGACACCGATATCCGCCTGGCCATGACGGGCGCGATTCGCCGATTCATGGGCGAAAACCCGTCCAAGTTCGATCCGCGCGAATACCTCAAGCCGGCCCGCCAGGCGGCCAAGGACGTCTGCAAGCAGCGCTACGAGCAGTTCGGCACGGCCGGCAACGCTAGCAAGATCAAGCCCATCGCGCTGGCCGAAATGGCCAAGCGCTACTCGGCCGGTGAATTGGCCCAGGTCGTTCAATAAGTGCCCTAGGTTTTTGTTCTGGCTTCCGTCCCGCTCGGCGGGACGTTTTTATTCCAAGGATACATCGTGGCCCAGGCCCTCCATCAATCAACCATCAAATCGCTTCCCCTGCTGGCCCGCGGCAAGGTGCGCGACATGTACGCGGTAGGCGACGACAAGTTGCTGATCGTGGCATCCGACCGCATTTCGGCCTTCGACGTCATTCTCGACGATCCGATTCCCGGCAAAGGGCAGGTGCTTACCGAGCTGACCGAATTCTGGCTCAAGAAGCTGGCCCATGTCCTGCCCAATCACTCGACCGGCATCGCGCCCGAGGATGTCGTGGCCGCCGATGAGCGCGACCAGGTGGCAGGCCGGGCCATGGTGGTCAAGCGCCTGAAGCCGGTCATGGTGGAGGCGGTGGCGCGCGGCTACCTGATCGGATCCGGCTGGAACGATTACCGCGCCAGCGGCAAGATCTGCGGCATCAGCCTGCCCGCCGGCCTGCAGCAGGCCAGCCGCCTGCCCGAGCCCATTTTCACACCCGCGGCCAAGGCTGAATTCGGCTCGCACGACGAAAACGTGGATTTCGGCTATGTCGTCGACCAGGTCGGGCAGGAACTGGCCGGGCAAATCCGCTCGGCGACCCTGCGGCTATACACCGAAGCGGCCGAATTCGCCGCGACCAAGGGCATTATCATTGCCGATACCAAGTTCGAGTTCGGCCTGGACGACGAAGGCCGGCTGCACCTGATGGACGAAGTGCTGACGCCGGACTCATCGCGTTTCTGGCCCGCGTCGGACTATGCGGTCGGCATCAGCCCGCCATCCTTCGATAAACAGTTCGTGCGCGACTGGCTGGAGACCCAGGCGTGGGACAAGACGCCGCCTGCGCCGCGCCTGCCCGCCGAGGTCGTGGAAAAGACCGCCGCCAAATACCGCGAGGCCGCTGCGCGCTTGATGGGGTAATTGAAACACATCGCCGCCCTGTGCGATCTTATCTTATAGGTGAGCTGTCATGACCATATTTACTGAAACCAATACCGCCGGCCCTCCCGTCGTGGGCATCATCATGGGCTCTTCCAGCGACTGGGACATCATGAAACACGCCGTGGCCGTGCTGGAGGAATTCGGCCTGCCTCATGAAATGAAGGTCGTGTCGGCGCACCGCATGCCCAACGATATGGTCGAATACGGCGCGCAGGCCGTCGACCGCGGCCTGCGCGCGATCATCGCCGGCGCGGGCGGCGCCGCCCATTTGCCCGGGATGATGGCGGCGCTTACGCCAGTGCCGGTGTTCGGCGTGCCCGTCCCTTCCAAATACCTGCGGGGCGAGGATTCGCTGCTGTCCATCGTGCAGATGCCCAAGGGGGTGCCTGTCGCCACCTTCGCCATAGGCGAAGCCGGCGCCGCCAACGCCGCCCTGCATGTGATCGCCTGCATGGCTACGACCGACTCGGCGCTGCTGCAGAAATTGATCGCCTACCGCCACCGGCAGACCGAGGCGGCGCGCGCCATGGCGGTCCCGCCCCACGTCGTGATGTAGCCGGCGGGGCCTGGCGGCCCTGGCTGGCCTTGCCATTTCCATCTCTTATTTTTTCCCATTTTTCTTGCCGACAGGTTGTTTTTCATGAACGAAGCCTCTATTCCTTTTCCGATACCGCCGGGCGACTGGCTAGGCATGATCGGAGGAGGGCAGTTGGGGCGCATGTATTGCCATGCCGCGCAGAGCCTGGGCTACAAGGTCGCGGTGCTGGATCCCGATCCGGACAGCCCGGCGGGCGCCGTAGCCGATATGCACATCCGCGCCGGCTACGACGATCAGGCCGGGCTGCGGCAATTGTCCGAGCGCTGCAAGGCGATCACGACCGAATTCGAGAACGTCCCGGCGCAAAGCCTGCAGGCGCTCGCGGCCCGATCCGCGGTCAGGCCCGCGGCGCAGGCGGTCGCCATCGTCCAGGATCGCATACAGGAAAAGGCCTTCATCCAGAGCGCAGGGGCGCCGGTGGCGCCATATGCCGCCGTCCACACGCCCGAGGACATCGCGGCCGCGCCCGATGCGCTCTTTCCCGGCGTGCTGAAAGCGGCCCGCCTGGGCTACGACGGCAAGGGCCAGGCGCGGGTCCGGACCCGCGCAGAGGCGCAGCTGGCCTTTGCGGAGTTCGGCGCGATTCCCTGTGTGCTCGAGGCTTTCCTGCCGCTGGCCAGCGAACTGTCGGTGGTCATGGCGCGCGGCGCCGATGGCCAGGCGGTCTTTTATCCCTCGGCCCGCAACGAGCATCGCGATGGCATCCTGGCCGTTTCCACGGTCGACGCCCAGGCGCGCGATCAGGTCACGGCCGGGCAGGCCGCCAAGGCGGCCCTGGCTATCGCCCAGCGCTTGCAGTATGTGGGCGTGTTGTGCGTGGAATTTTTTGTATTGCGGGACGGCAGCCTGGTCGCCAACGAGATCGCGCCGCGCCCGCACAACAGCGGCCACTACACCATGGACGCCAGCGTGAGCAGCCAGTTCGAACAGCAGGTGCGGGTGACGGCCGGCCTGCCTTTGGGCAGCACCGACTGCCTCTGCTCGGTGGTCATGCTGAATATCCTGGGCGATGCCTGGTTCGATCCGGAGACAGGCGCCAGGCGCGAGCCGGACTGGCCCGCCGTATTGGCGGTGCCCGGCGCCAAGCTGCATTTGTACGGCAAGGCCGAAGCCAGGCGCGGGCGCAAGATGGGCCACGTCAATGTGCTGGGCGCGACGCTGGCGGACGCCCAAAGCGCGGCCGCGCGGGTTGCGCGGGCGCTGGCCATCCCCTTCCAGCCATGAGCGGCGGCCTGCCGTCTTCCGACATGGGCCTGCTGCTGGCCCGGGCGGCGCAACGCCTGGCCGCCGGCGGCCTGGTGGCCTTTCCCACGGAAACCGTCTATGGCTTGGGCGCCGATGCGGAAAATCCCGAGGCCATAGCGCGCATTTACGCGGCCAAGGGGCGTCCCGCCAACCATCCGGTCATTGTGCATGTGGCGCCCGAAGCCGATATCGGCTATTGGGCGAGGTCGGTGCCGGCCGAAGCCCGAGCCTTGATGCAGGCCTTCTGGCCTGGCCCGCTTACGCTTATCCTGCCGCGCGCCCGACATATCCCGGCGGCGGTCAGCGGCGGCCAGGACAGCGTGGGCCTGCGCTGTCCTTCGCATCCCATAGCCCAGGCCCTGCTGCGCGAGTTCGCCCGTCTCAAGCCCCACGGGCAAGGGGGGGTTGCGGCCCCTTCGGCCAATAAGTTCGGGCAGGTGTCGCCGACCCACGCGTCGCACGTGCGCAGCGAATTTCCCGAATTGAGCGAGGCGGATCTGATGGTGCTGGAAGGCGGACCGGCGCAAGTGGGCATCGAATCCACGATAGTGGACCTGTCGCGCCTGGACCAGGGCGTGGGCCCTGTGCTGTTGCGCCCCGGCCATGTCTCGGCGGCGCAGATAGCCGCCGTGCTCGGAATCGAGCCCGCCCGCCCCGACGCGGCGGCTCCCCAGGTATCGGGCTCCTTGAAGGCGCATTACGCGCCGCGCACTCCCTTGTCGGTGCTGCCCCTGGCGCAATTGCTGCCGGCGCTGGCCGAGGCGGGGGGCGGCGGCGCGCCGCGCGTGGCGGCAGTGGTGTTCAATGCGCCCGCGCATGACGCCGCGCTGGCGCATGTGGACTGGCTGGTGTGCGCCGCCGATCCCGATGCCTATGCGCGCGAGCTGTACGCGCTGTTGCGCCGCCTGGATCAGCAGGGCTACTCGCGCCTGCTGTTCGAGCAGCCGCCGCGGACACCCGCCTGGCAGGCGGTCAATGACCGCCTGGGCCGCGCGGCGGCGGCTTTCCGCTGAAACCGGGTGGGCGGCGGGACAGGAAATCCGCGACACCCCGCGACAATGGCTGGGCTTGTTCCTGATGGGGAATATGCCGGCAGTTTTCCAGGATCAGCGACTCGGCATGCGGAGCGCGGCGGATGATTTCGTATATTTGATCCAGCGTGCCGTATTGATCCTGCCTGCCTTGCACCAACAGAAGAGGGCAGGAAATATCGGCCAGGCCCGCGGCAATATTCCAGGCCCGGAATTCAGGCGCCAGCCAGCGGCCGCTCCAGCCGCGGAAGACCAGGTCGGGATTTCGGTGGAAGGGCAGCAAGGCCTTGCGCAAGTTCGAGCTGCCGTAGTTGGCTTGCATATGCGCAATGCGCTCCAGCGCCATGCTTTCGGTGAATACATGCGGTGCGACGGCGACCGCTGCCGATAGCGCGCCGGGATGGCCGGCCGCGTACAGCAGGGCTATCGAGCCGCCGTCGCTATGGCCGAACAGGATGGGCTTGTCGACCGATGCATCGATATCCAGAGCCCGCAGCAGCGCCGGCAGAGCCTCGTTCGCCTCCCACTCCAGATAATCGTTGGGCCATGGCCCTTCGGCCCGGGCCGTGGAATGCCCATAGCCATAGCGTGAATACACCAGGCCGCGGCACCCTGTGGCATCGCACAAGCGGGCTGGCCAGTCGCCCCACATCGCCAGCGAACCCAGCCCTTCATGCAGAAAAACAATCAAGGGCGCGTTCTTGCGGTGGGGTGAAATCCACTGGATTTCCAGCTGGATCGTTATGCCGTTGAGAAGCAGGGCTATCGTTTTCAGGGGGGTGTTGGACATGGTATGTCGGCGCTAGTCAAAGGCTCGCCAGGCAGCGGTATTGGAAGCGCCCATGATAGCACCGCCCATGCCGGGGCTATGCCGGCCGAGCCGCTGTCCGCCATGTCGGCGCCAGCGCCTGGCCCCTAGGACAGGTCCAGGTCTTGCGGACGGTCGATGTCGCGCACGCAGCCCGGGTCGTCGACCGGAACGACATATAGCTTGCCGGCCGCCGCCTGCAGGATGGATTTGGCGCCCTCGGGGCCGGACAAGGCGCGCAAAGCCTCGAAATGGCACTGGCCGAGCCACACCGGATGGCCCCGCCGCCCCTGGTAGGCGGGCGCCGCAAGCGCATGGCTTCCCGCCGAAGTCAGGATGCTTTGTATGGTCGACGCCTGAACGAATGGCAGGTCGGCCGGAGTCACCAGCCACCCCAGGGACCGTGGCCGCCGGGCGATGCCATAGGCCAGGCTGTTTCCCATGCCTGCCGGGGCTTGCGGGCATTTCCCTGACTCTATGCCGTGCTCGTCCAGAAGTCTTTCGTGCTCGATATCGCCGGGGCCCAGCACAACGAAAGTATCCGGAACCATCCGCTTGTACATAAGAGCGGTGCGCAATAGCATGGGAACGCCGTCTATCGGCTCCCATCGTTTGTCTCTTCCAAAGCGTCGCGACCGGCCGGCAGCCAGAATTATTGCGGATATTGTGTCCATAGCCCATCCTTCCGGTGAAAGCTTATACCAACTCTTGGGAAGATCCACCACAAGTCGACCAGGATCTGTAAGAAGGTTAAACTGCCCGGTTTACTAATCGAATCAGTTCTTGGGTTTTGCTATGAAATTCAGCGAGTTTGAAGTGGGGATGGTGATTACCCATCCACCCGTCGTGGTCACCGAAGAAGAAATGCTGGCGTTCGCCAGATCGTATGATCCGCAGTGGTTTCACGTCGATGCCGAACGCGCCAAGCAGGGCCGCTGGGACGGGCTCATCGCCAGCGGCTGGCTGACTTGCAGCATGGCCATGCGCATGGCCGTGGATGCGGCCTTGCACGATTCCGAGTCATTCGGCTCGCCAGGCCTGGAAAAGGTGCGCTGGCTGGCGCCTGTGCGTCCGGGAGACGCCTTGCGGCTCGAAGCTTCGGTCGATTCGAAGCGTATTTCATCGAGCCGCGACGACCTGGGCATCATCCGCTGGTCGTGGCGTCTGTTCAACCAGCGCGGCGAGCAGGTCCTCGAACTGGAGGCGACCAGCCTGTTCGATCTGGGTTCCGGCGCTTAGCAAGCCCGCGGCGGCTTTTCCGTCCTAGAAAAACGCCTGCAGGCCAGTCTGGGCGCGGCCCAGGATCAAGGCATGCACATCATGCGTGCCTTCATAGGTATTGACCACTTCCAGGTTGACCAGGTGGCGGGCCACGCCGAATTCGTCCGAAATGCCGTTGCCGCCCAGCATGTCGCGCGCCAGGCGGGCGATGTCCAGCGCTTTGCCGCAGGAGTTGCGCTTCATCATCGAGGTGATTTCGACGGCGGCCGTGCCCTCGTCTTTCATGCGCCCGAGGCGCAGGCAGCCTTGCAGCGCCATGGTGATCTCGGTTTGCATATCGGCCAGCTTCTTCTGGATCAGCTGGTTGGCGGCCAGCGGACGGCCGAATTGCTTGCGGTCCATGGTGTACTGGCGGGCGGTGTGCCAGCAGGCTTCGGCCGCGCCCAATGCGCCCCAGGCGATGCCGAAGCGGGCCGAGTTCAGGCAGGTGAAGGGGCCGCGCAGGCCGCTGACGCCCGGCAGCATCTGTTCGGCGCCGATTTCGACTTCGTCCATGACGACTTCGCCGGTGATCGAGGCGCGCAGGCCCACTTTGCCATGGATGGCGGGGGCGGAAAGGCCTTTCATGCCCTTGTCGAGGATGAAGCCGCGGATCTTGCCATCGTCGCCGCCGCCGACGACCTTGGCCCATACGACGAAGACGTCGGCGATGGGCGAGTTTGTGATCCACATCTTGCTGCCGCTCAGCTTGTAGCCGTCGGCCGTCTTGACGGCGCGGGTTTCCATGCTGCCGGGATCGGAGCCGTGGTTGGGTTCGGTCAGGCCGAAGCAGCCTATCCATTCACCGCGCGCCAGCTTGGGAAGATATTTGCGTTTCTGTTCTTCACTGCCGAATTCATTGATGGGAACCATGACCAGCGAGGACTGCACGCTCATCATCGAGCGGTAGCCGGAATCGATGCGTTCGACTTCGCGCGCGATCAGGCCATAGCTGACGTAGTTCAGGCCCGCGCCGCCGTATTCCTCGGGTATGGTCGCGCCCAGCAGGCCGAGTTCGCCCATTTCGGAAAAAATGGCGGCATCGGTTTTTTCGTGGCGGAAAGCTTCCAGCACGCGGGTCGCCAGCTTGTCCTGGGCGTAGGCTTGCGCGGCATCGCGCACCATGCGCTCTTCTTCGCTAAGCTGGGCGTCCAGCAACAGGGGGTCTTGCCAATGAAAGGAGGGGGCTGCCGACATGATGGGCTCCGTGTCAAATAAGTGTGAGAGAGTGCCATGCCTGCCGGGGCGGGCATGGGCTGAACGTTATGCCTGGGCGGCCTGCGCCTGCTGGCGAATCTTTGCCAGCGTCGTCGAGGGCGAAATGGTTTCAGGGTCTATCAGGCAATGCAGGATGGCGGGCTTCCGGCTGGCCATGGCTCGCTCGAAGGCGGGAGCGAACTGCCCGGTGGTTTCGACCCGTTCGCCGTAGCCGCCGAAGGCCTGGGCGTAGGCGGCGAAATCCGGGTTCTGCAAGCTGGTGGCCGACAGGCGCGCGGGGTAGTGGCGTTCCTGGTGCATGCGTATGGTGCCGTACATGCCGTTATCGATCAGGATCACGATGATGGGCAATTGGTATTGGACGGCGGTGGCGAATTCCTGGCCATGCATCATGAAGCAGCCGTCGCCGGCAAAGCAGATCACGGTTTTCGAGGGATCGATGCGTTTGGCGCCCACCGCGGCGGGCAGGCCATAGCCCATGGACCCCGAGGTGGGGGCCAGCTGCGTGCCAAAGCGCTTGAACTGGTGAAAGCGGTGCAGCCAGGTGGCATAATTGCCTGCGCCATTGCACATGATGGCGTCGTCGGGCAGGGCCGAGCGCAAATAGGACATGACCTGGCCCATTTGCAGCGCGCCTGGGTGGCTGATTTTTTGCGGATCGGTCCAGGCGAGATAGCTGGCGCGCATGCGCTCGAGTTCGGCCGACCAGGCCGCCGGCTGGGCGGGCTGCAAGGCGGCCAGGGCCTGCGTAAACGCGGCCGGCGACACATTGATGGCCAGGTCGGCGCGGTATACGCGGTTCAGTTCGCCGGCGTCCGGGTACACGTGCACCAGGGTCTGCGCGGGAACGGGAATGTCGAACAGGGTATAACTCTGGCTGGCGATTTCCGACATGCGCCCGCCCACCAGCAGCACCAGGTCGGCGTCCTGGATGTATTGCATCAATTCGGGGTTGCTGCCCAGGCCCACGTCGCCGACGAAGCAGGGGTGTTCGACGGAACACAGCATCTGCCGGCGAAACTGCACCGCCACCGGCAGCTTGTAGCGTGTGGCGAATTCGGCGAATTGGTCGACGGCGGCCTGGTCCCAGCGCGTGCCGCCCAGGATCGCAATCGGCTTGCCGGCCTGCGCCAACTGCTGCGCCAGGGCGTCGAGCTGGGCCGTGGTGGGGCTGCTTTCCACCACACCATAGCGCGGGGCGTCGGCCACTTCGGCGTATTCCACCAGCATGTCTTCGGGCAGCGCGATGACGACAGGGCCGGGGCGGCCCGAGGTCGCGACGTGAAAGGCGCGGGAAATGATTTCGGGTATGCGCTCGACCTGGTCGATTTCGGTGACCCATTTTGCCTGAGTGCCGAATACCGCGCGATAATCCATTTCCTGGAAGGCCTCGCGCTCGCGCATGCCGCGTTCGATCTGCCCGACGAATAGAATCATGGGGGTGGAGTCTTGCGAGGCGATATGCACGCCGGCCAGCGCATTCGAGGCGCCAGGCCCGCGCGTTACCATGCAGATGCCGGGCTCGCCCGTCAGCTTGCCATGGGCGTCGGCCATCATGGCGGCGCCGCCTTCCTGGCGGCACACGGTGACCTGTATGGCGGCGCCGTGCAGGCCGTCGAGCACGGCCAGATAGCTTTCTCCCGGCACGCAAAATACATGTTTGACGCCTTGCGCGATCAACTGATCGACGAGGATATGGCCGCCCAGGCGGGGACGTAGTGCGGAATTTGAGCTTGCTTTCATAGGAGGTGAGGATAATGTGCGTTGATGGCACAATGCAATTGATAAAATTGCACAATGTCTTGCCTATTATGCAAGACATTGCGGCGGCGGGTCGCAATATCCGATTCTACGCCCGCGCAGCTATCGCTACAGGACAGGACCATGAGAAACGGGATTCCCAATTTGGGCGCATTGCAGGCTTTCGAGGCGACGGCCAGGCTGGGTTCGTTTTCGCGCGCCGCCGAAGAGCTTTCCTTGACGCATAGCGCGGTGTACCGGCAGGTGACGGGCCTGGAGCAGCGCCTGGGCGTCGAACTGCTGACGCGGGTGCGCCGCCGCGTGGCCGTGACCAGCGCAGGGGCCGAGTACGCGGCGCGCGTGCGGCACCATCTGGAGCAACTGGAAAAGGACACCCTGGGGGTGATGTCGCGCTCGGGCATGGGGCGCAGCCTGCATGTGGCGGTGCTGCCCACGCTGGCCACGACCTGGCTGGTGCCGCGCCTGCCCGATTTCCAGCGCCTGCATGGCGACATCGCGGTCAGCCTGTCGGTGCGCACCTTGCCTTTCCAGTTCAATGACCATCCCTTTGACGCGGCCATTTATCACGCCGAGCAGATCTGGCCGCAAACCGCGGGGATCAAACTGTTCGACGAAGGCGAATTGCTGCCCGTCTGCACCGCCGGCGTGCTGGCCGCGGCGGCGGACCCCGCCCATCCCATGGCCGGGCTGACGCATTTGCACATGTCGTCGCGCCCGGATGCCTGGCGCCAGTGGTATCAGGCGCAGCAAAAAGCCTATCTGCCTTCCATAAGCGCCGGGCCGCGCTACGAATTGTTCACCATGACCCTGGCCGCCGTGAAGGCGGGCATGGGCGTGGCGCTGATTCCCCGCTTTCTTGCGCAGGACGAACTGGACGCGGGGCGCCTGGTCGCTCCGGTGGAGGGGGTATTGAAAGTGCGCGCAGCCTATTTTTTCAGCTATCCGGCGGCAATCGAACAAAGCGAGGCGCTGCGGGCGTTCGAAGCCTGGCTGGCCGGCATCACGCATCCCATGCAGGAGGCGAAGACATGATAGCGAAGCGCGCCATCCCGATTCCTGCCGCCGTCGCGGGAGAGCCCGGCGGGGGCCACGCGGCCCCGGGGCGTTCGCCGTGCTCACGCCGGGCGGCGCGGGCGCGGCGGCTGGCCGCGGCCTGTGCGCTGGGCCTTGCCGTTATGCTGGCATGGCCCGGCGCCTGGGCGTTCGAGGCGGGCATGCCCGCCAGCGCGCAGGACGTCAATCCCGAAGCCGCCACTGCGCCTTCCTGGCGCCCCGGGAGTGTCGCGCATGCGCCGCGCTATATGGTCAGCAGCGCCCATCCCCTGGCCACCCAGGCGGGCGCCGACATCCTGGCGGAGGGCGGCAGCGCGGCGGACGCCCTGATTGCCAGCCAGATGGTGCTGAATCTGGTCGAGCCCCAGTCTTCCGGCATAGGCGGCGGGGCCTTCATCGTCGCCTATGACGCGGCAACGCAATCCGTGCAGGCCTATGATGGCCGCGAAACGGCGCCGGCGGCCGCGCGCAGCGACCGCTTCATGAAAGGCCGCCAGGCCATTCCTTTCTGGGAGGCGGTCAATAGCGGCCGCTCGGTGGGCACGCCCGGCTTGCTGCGGGTTCTGGCGCTTATGCACGAGCAGCACGGGCGCTTGAGCTGGGCGCGCCTTTTCGCGCCGGCGATTGCCTTGGCCGAGGCGGGGTTTCCTGTATCGGAGCGCCTGCATGCCTTGCTGGGAGACAACAAGGGCCTGCGCGACCAGCCCGCCGCGGCCGCTTATTTCTATGATGCGCAAGGCGCGCCCTGGCCAGTGGGCCACAAGCTGGTCAATGAAGCGCTGGCGCATGTGTTCCGGCAAATCGCCGAGCAGGGCCCCAAGGCGTTCTACGAGGGCGCCATCGCCCAGGACATCGTCGATGCGGTCGCCGGCCATGCGGTTCCGGGCGACCTGGCGCTGCGGGATCTGGCCGGTTATCAGCCGCTGGAGCGGACTGCGCTGTGTACGATCTACAAGATATATACTCTGTGCGGCATGCCGCCGCCCAGTTCGGGGCCGCTGGCGGTCATGCAGATGCTGGGCATCCTGTCGCACACGCCGATTGCCGGCCTGCGGCCCGATACGCTGGAGGCCGTGCATTACTTCGCCGAGGCCGGCAAGCTCGCCTACGCGGACCGGGATGTCTATGTGGCGGACCCGGATTTCATCGATGTCCCGGTGAAGGCTATGCTGGACCCGCAATACCTGGCCATGCGCGCCAGCCTGATCCGCCCCGGCCGGACGATAGGCCGCGCGCCGCCGGGCGATCCGGCCGCCATGCTGGCGCTGCGCGGCAAGGATGGCTCCCCCGAATTGCCTTCCACCACGCATGTGGCGGTGGTCGATGCCCAAGGCAATGTGGTGTCGATGACCAGCACGATAGAATCGGCATTCGGCAGCAAGATCTTTGTGGACGGGTTTCTGCTGAACAATCAACTGACCGATTTTTCGCTGTCGGACGTCGATGCCGAGGGCAAGCCGGTGGCCAACGAGCTTGAGCCTTTGAAGCGTCCGCGCAGTTCCATGGCGCCGATGCTGGTTCTCAAGGATGGCAAGCCGATCATGGCGATAGGTTCGCCGGGCGGCAGCGCGATCATCAACTATGTGGCGAAAACGCTGTTGGGGGTGCTGGACTGGGGGCTGAATATCCAGCAGGCGATCGAGCTTCCGAACCGGGGCAGCCGCAACACGTTTACCGAGCTGGAGAAGAACACGTCCCTGCATGGCCTGGCGGCTGGCTTGCGGGCCATGGGGCACGAGGTGCGCGAGGTGGATTTTCCCAGCGGCTTGCAAGGCATAATGCTGACGCCGCAAGGCCTGGAAGGCGGTTCCGACCCCAGGCGAGAGGGCGTTGCGCAGGGCGGCTGACGGCTGTGAGTGTCTTTAACACGTCGCTGTCGTGCATTGATGGTTTGTCTTTATCGTGCATTGATGGTTTGTCTTTAACACGCCGCTGTTGCTGATGCGACTGCGGTTCTTCTTAACACGCCGCTTGGCTGTTGGGGGTGTCCTTAACACGCCGTTGGCGCGGTGGAGGAAGGTAGCGGTCCGCGTTGCCTGGTCCGCCGCCCAGCGCGGCGGACCCCGCCTCGCCTCGCTCGTTCGCCCCATTCGGGGCTGCCTTCGCGGCCGGCTCGCTCGGCCCCGGACGGACCGCTACCTTCCTCCACCGCGCCAACGACTGCATCCCAGGTTTTGTATCTCTGCTGGGACGGGCTGGGTGCTTGGCATTCTTGCGTGATGGTTGCGGGTGGCGGAAGAGCTTGCGCGCTCGCCCGGCGCGGGCCGCCAGCCGGCCCGCTTGGGCATAGGGGCAGGTCCGGCCGATGGTGGTGCTGTCTAGCTCCTCCGGTCATGCTATCTAGCCTACGGTATCGTATTGCCCAGCTTATGCGCTAACGATCCGTATATTGATGGCTCGTACAAGATGATTCTATGCCTATCGAATTCGTCAATCAGAGCTCGTTGACCGATCGCGAGTCGTAGGTCGCGTTAGCTATAAAGCGACCTTTTCCCCACATTCAGGCAGCAATCCAATTAACGATCCAACGATCAAATAAATATAAGCGAGCCTCAAACCCAGTATAAGCAAGCCTCAAACGCAGTATAGGCAAGCCTCAAATCCAGCAGCCTCTCAACCCACCAGCCCGTATGCCAAAAAGGCGATCCGGCGGGGATCGACTTTTTGGCGGCCCCGCAAAATCTTCGGCCAGCCGTCGACACCACAGAAAAATGCCAAGCACCCAACCCGTCCCAGCGGCCTGCCAAACCAACGATACGCAGTGGGTCGGGTCCTGGGGGCCTTGTGGCGCGACGTCCGGGGCCGAGCCAGCCGATCGCGAAGGGAGCGCGAAGGCGCGGACGAGCAAGGCGGGGCGGTGTCCAGCGCGCAGGCGCTGGACCGGCAACGCGTCGCAGAACAAGGTCACCAGGAACCGGCACACGTCTTAAGAACAGCAACAGATCAAGAACCGGCACACGTCTTAGGCACCAAAAACGCCATCTACCGGAAAACCACCGTCCGCTGGCCGTTCAGCAAAATGCGGTGCTCCACATGCGAACGCACCGCCCGCGACAGCACCAGCGACTCCACGTCGCTGCCTACCTGCGTCAAATCGTGCGCGCTCATCGCGTGATCCACCCGCTCGATATCCTGTTCGATGATCGGGCCCTCGTCCAGATCCGCCGTCACATAATGCGCCGTCGCGCCAATGATCTTCACCCCCCGCGCGTGCGCCTGATGGTAGGGGCGCGCGCCCTTGAAGCTGGGCAGAAAGCTGTGGTGGATATTGATCGCTCTGCCCGACAGCGCCCGGCACAGATTGTTCGACAGAATCTGCATATAGCGCGCCAATACCACCAAGTCGATATTTTCGCGCTCCACCAGCTCGAGAATCTGCCGCTCCTGGGCCTCGCGGGTTTCCGGCGCAACCGGAAAATGATAGAACGGCACCCCGTATGAATCGGCCATTGCCGCGAAATCATCGTGGTTGGACACGATACCCGCGATCTCCACCGGCAACTGCCCGCTATGCTTGCGAAACAGCAGATCGTTCAGGCAATGCCCCTGGCGGCTTACCAGGATCAGCAGGCGCGCCTTGCGCTGGGCGTCATAGATCTGCGCCTGCATATCGAATTTTTCCGCCACCGAGGCGAAAGAGCGCTCCAGCTCCTGCACGTCGGCAGGCAGCGGCAGGTGAAAATGCACGCGCAGGAAAAAGCGTTCCGTTCCCAAGTCGCCGAACTGTTGGGCATCGATGATATTGCCGTGCAGCGTCAGCAGCCAGCCGGATACGCTGTGCACGATGCCGATGCGGTCGGGGCAGGAAAGGGTAAGAATGTAATCGTTCATCTTCAGGGTTCAGGCCAGGTGGGGTGTTTGCGTAAGGGCGTCGCGGACGGTTTGGGCGAGGGCCAGGCAGGCGGTGAGGCCCGGCGACTCGATGCCGAACATATTCACCAGGCCCGCGACGCCATGGGTCGATGGCCCGGCGATCACGAAGTCGGCGGCCGGCGAGCCGGCGCCCACGATCTTGGGGCGTATTCCCGTGTAGCCCGGATTCAAGGCGTTGTCGGGCAGGGCGGGCCAGTAGCGCCGCACCGCATCGTAAAAGCCCTCGGCGCGCCGGGCGTCCAGCGAATAATCCTCGCGGTCTATCCATTCGGTGTCGGGGCCGAATTTGGCTTGTCCGCCCAGGTCCAGCGTCAGGTGCACGCCGAGTCCGGCGCTGTCGGGCATGGGGTAGATAAGCCGGCTGAAAGGCGACCGCCCGGAGAGCGTGAAATAGCTGCCTTTGCAGAAATAGGCCTGGGGAATCGCGTCCCGCGGCTGGCCTTGCAGCCGGCGCGCCACCGTCGGCGCCGACAAGCCCGTGGCATTGACCACGCAATTGGCGGTCAGTTCCATGGCTTCATCGCCTTCGAACTGCAGCAGGAATTCGCCGGAATCCAGTATCCGGCCCTGGCTGAATCGGGTATGGAACACGCATTGGGCGCCATGGTTTTCCGCAACGCCTTGCAGCGACAGCATCAAGGCATGGCTGTCGATGATGCCGGTCGATGGCGACACCAATGCCGCATCGCAGCTCAGCGCCGGTTCCAGTTCGCGGGCCTGGGCGCCGCTGATTTCATAGAGGTCGTCGACGCCATTGCGCCTTGCCTGCAGGGCGATCTGCCCCAGTTGCGCGCTTTGTTCGGGGGTGGCCGCCACAATCAGCTTGCCCAGGCGGCTATGGGGTATGCCGTGTTCGGCGCAATACGCGTAGAGCATATGCTTGCCTGCGACGCAGAGCCGCGCTTTCAGGCTGTTTGGCGGATAGTAGATGCCTGCGTGTATCACTTCCGAATTGCGCGAACTGGTGCCCGTGCCGATGGCCTCGGCGGCCTCCACCACCAATACTTCGCGCCCCGCCAGGGCCAGTTCGCGCGCCACGGCCAGGCCGACGACGCCGGCTCCCAGGACGACGCAGTCGATATCTACAGCCATAATGTGTCCTGCATAATGTGTGTGTTGCCCCCGCCGATGGCCTAGTCGTTGGACAGCGGCTCGGTGGAGGGCGTCAGGTCAAAGTCGCCGGCATGATACACCAGCGGCTGGTTGAAATTGCGCTGGCAGCGTTCCACCTGCCCTATGAAAATCAGATGGTCGCCCGCCTCGTGCTGCGTCAGGTTGCAGCATTCGAACCAGGCTGCGCATTCGGGGTCGTCCAGCATCAGCGTGCCGCCGGGCGCGCGTTGCAGCGCCAGGCCCGCAAAACGGGCCGCCTGCGGGCCATGGGCGAATCGTTTGGCCAGGTGCAGCTGTGTCGCGGCCAGGACATGAATCACATAGCGCTCCGCCTGCAGGAAATGGCGCAGGGAGGACGCCGTGTTCGACAGGCTCCAAAGCACCATGGGCGGCTGCAGCGACACCGAATTGAAAGAGCTGATCGTCAGGCCGACAGGACGCCGGTCATCGCAAGTTTCGGCCGTAATGATGGTAACGCCGGTCGCGAACCGGCCTAGCGCGGAGCGGAAGAAATCAGCATCGAAATCGGGTGGCGTTGCCGTCATGGCGATCTTGCTTGGCGCCGGCGCTCAAGGCGCCAGGCGCGTGCGCGACCATGCTCCGCCGGCATCGCGCTGGAACGCCAGGCGGTCGTGCAGGCGCGAAGGCCGGCCCTGCCAGAACTCCACATAGTCGGGCTGCAGCCGGTAGCCGCCCCAGTGCTCGGGGCGCGCGGGATTGGCGCCCAGCGACTCGGTCAGGGCGAGCGTGCGCGCTTCGAGCTCGGCGCGGGTAATGGGCTGGCTTTGGGGCGAAACCCATGCGCCTATGCGCGAGTCCAGCGGCCGGCTGTGGAAATATTCGTCGGACTCCGCCGCCGAGACCTTTTCTATGCTTCCTTCCAGCCTCACCTGGCGTTCCAGCGCCGGCCAGAAGAACAGCAGGCTGGCGTAAGGATTGGCGGCCAGTTCATGGCCCTTGCGCGAGCCGTAGTTGGTGAAGAACACGAAACCGCGCTCGTCGAACCCTTTCAGCAGCACGATGCGCGCCGAGGGGCGGCCCGCGGCTGTCGTCGTGGCCAGCGTCATGGCGTTGACCTCGGGCAGCTGCGCCTGCAAGGCCTCGTTGAACCACAAGGTGAACTGCTCCAGCGGAGTAGCGGCCAGCGACGCTTCCAGCAGCTCGAACTTCTCATATTTCTGGCGGATATCGGCAACGGACATGGATGATGGCAGGAAAAGGGTGAGGGGTTAGTAGTTTACCGGAGTATGCGGCCCGATACCCGGAAGCGGCCGTTTTGCCGGCCGCGCGCCGTCCGTCCGGATCAAAGGCCGTCGGCCAGCGAATCGCGCAGGTCGCGGACCAGGGCCTGCAGGCGCTTGTCCTGGATATTGGACTGCTTGAGCGCCCGCGCGGTTTCAAGCACGTATTCGATGCAGGGGCCGTAGCTGCCGTGGGCGTTGCGCACGATGCTGATCAGCCTTTCGGTGGGCAGGCCGCGCACGTAGGCGTCGGTGTTGCGGTTCATGGTGAAGGCCAGCGCGCTGACCACGCCGTGTTCCGTCCGGCAGTTGAGCCATCTGGGAATATAGGCGCCGCTGGGCATTTCGCGGCGCCACAGCGCTTCCATGGTGGAGGGCACGTCGCCGGCGGGAATCCGGTAAGCCATGCCGCGGCAGGAGCCGCCGATATCCAGCCCGAACACCAGCCCGGGCTGGTCCGGCGTGCCGCGATTGACCCGCGACCACAGGCACAGCGCGCGATGGTAGCCGTGCAGCAGCGCCGTCCTTTGCTCGGCGAAATCGAATTCGGGCCGCCAGATGAGCGAGCCGTAGCCGTAGACCCAGACATCCTCGTCGGCCGTCCAGCCGGCCAGCGCATCCAGCATCGACGCATGGCGCTCGGCTTCTGTCAGCAGGCGAAAGCTCTTGGGCGCCGCGGCGGGATGCGGCTCGGGTGCAAAGATCGGGTTCACGTGATTCAGGCCAAAACGATTCAAGTAGGCAATATTGCCATTTTAAATCACTTGCGGGGGCGCAGGCTTTATCATGGGCATGGACGTGATACCGTTGCACCACTCTTTCTTCCAGCTTTTTATCCCGATATGCCCGATACCTGCCAATTTGACTCCGAACGCCGTTTTGCCGGCCTTGAGCGTTTATACGGCCCCGAAGGCCAGCAGCGCTTGCGCGGCGCGCATATCGTCGTGGCGGGCATAGGCGGGGTGGGCTCCTGGTGCGCCGAGGCTCTGGCCCGCTGCGGCGTCGGCGCGCTCAGCCTGATAGATCTCGACCATATCGCCGAATCCAACGTCAACCGCCAGTTGCATGCCTTGACCGAAACCCTGGGCCAGTCCAAAGTCGTGGCCATGGGGCAACGCGTGCATGGCATCAACCCAGCCTGCCGCGTCCGGATGCTCGACGACTTCATCGGCCCGGATAATGTATCCGAATTGCTTGCGGCGGACGCCAGCCTGGTCATCGATTGCACGGATCAGGCGCAGGCCAAGATCGCCATGATCCTCGAGGCCCGCCTGCGCAAGATTCCCATGGTGGTGTGCGGCGGCGCCGGCGGCAAGACCAATCCGCTCAGCCTGCGCGCCGGCGACTTGTCGCTGGCCGTCAACGATGCCTTGTTGGCCAAGCTGCGCAACACCTTGCGGCGGCAGCACCGTTACCCCAAGGCGTCCGACCATGCCGGCAAGCCGCGCAAACGCGTGCCCAGGATGGGTGTGCGGGCGCTGTGGTTCGATCAGCCGGCATTGCTGCCCGCGCAGTGGCTGGAACCCGCGGCCGCTGCGCGGGCGCCGGGGCTGGCGAGCGCTGGCGGGGAGGCGCCCGGCGCGCTGCAAGGCTTGTCCTGCGCGGGTTATGGCTCGGTGGTGACCGTTACCGCCGCCATGGGCATGGCGGCGGCGAACGAAGCGGTGCAATGGCTGCTGAACGGGCGCTACGCCTAGAACGAAAACCGGCAAGCCGTGGCTTGCCGCAATACCCACGAACGACTTCATTGGAGCGAACATAGTGAGCGATACCCCTCTTTCCGGGCCCGAAATGCTGGACGCCGAGCCTGGCCATGATGCCAAGACGCAAGAGCCGCGGCTTTGGTGCGACGATGGCTGGACCGCGCGCGTCATCAAGAACCAGGATGACGACGGCTGGGCGGTGGAAATGATACTGGACGGGGAGGACGAGCCCGCCCTGGTCGGCCCATGGACCATGGGCCGCGACAAGAAAAACCCCAAGCCGCTGGATTCCGCCGCCTTCTATACGCTGGTCAAGACGGCGACCGAAGTCTTGCGCCGGCACGAACAGCAACTGCATGCCATGCTGCACAAAAGCCTCAAGGTCCGCACGGCGTCCGGCCGCTTGACGATCAAGCTGGACATCGTTCCCGATGACGATAACCCCTATGCCCTGTTGAGCGCCTGCGACGAGGGCGGCGAGCAGCTTGCGCAGGTCGAGGTGGCGACCAGCTTCAAGCTCAACCCCGACAGCGCCACGGCATGGATAGCCAACGACTTCAGCAAGCCGGGCCGCTAGGCGGGCTCCCGCCCTCGGCGAAGAAAAGCATGCTTGGCGCCGGCTAGGGCGCCGATAAACCGCCGCCGCGAGTTTTCGGGATTACCCTAGTTCTTTATTTTGTAGACTGGTCTATTATAAACAGGAGGCGGCGGTATTTCTGGCCCAGCCCAGGGCAAATGCACAGATTAGAGAAATCCATGATGGTCGAAGAAACTAGAAAAGCGAGCAGCCGCGCCGGACGGCCTTCCTCGAAAGCGTCGACGCGCGAACGGCTGATACAGGTCGGCACCGAAGTGCTTTCCGAGAGAGGATTCAGCAGCACGGGCATCGATGAAATCCTGCTGCGCGCCAGGGCGCCCAAAGGCGTCTTTTATTACTACTTTGCAAGCAAGCAGGAATTCGGCCTGGCGGTCATCGCCAATTACGAGCAAGTGTGGGATCAGCGCCTCGAGCGCATTTTTTCGAATCCCCAGGCCAGCCCTTTGCAGCGGCTCAGGAATTACATCGAAGAAGGCATGCACGGCATGGAAAAGTACAGCTTCAAGCGCGGCTGCCTCATCGGCAATCTTGGCCAGGAGCTCGGCAGCCTGAACGATGCTTTCAGGCAGCGCATCGAACTTGTCTTCATCAACTGGGCCTTGTGCATCAAAACCTGCCTCGACGAGGCCATCGCCATGGGTGAAGTGCGCGACGACCTGGATACCACGGAAATCGCACGGTATTTCTGGACCGGCTGGGAAGGCGCCATCCTGCAGTGCAAGCTGGCGCGCAGCGTCAGGCCGCTCGAGGACTTCAGCCGTATTTTGTTCAAATATATCTTGGGTAAAGGAAACGCGAATGTTCAGTGAGCATAAACCCACCACGCACAATGTGGTGGCGAAGGTCGTGGCGCGGCCGGAGTTTGTCGGGACGCTTCATGATGACGATATGGCGCGCTCCCTGGGGTACCCGGCGGCGTTGGTGCCGGGTATCGATATCTATGCGTATCTGGCGCGCCTCGCCCTGCAAACCTGGGGCTCCGACTGGCTGTTCAAAGGCGTTCTGTCGTCGACGTCCTTGCGCCCGGTCTATCACGGCGATGATCTGGTCGTCTATGCGGGCCCCATCGAGCACAAGGACGGCGAAAAATCCGTCGAAATGGCCGTGCATAATGCCAATGGCGCAATGGTTGCAAGCGCCCGCGCCGCCCTATCCGACAGCGTGGACGAAGCGCCGGATCCGGCTGGCTATCCGATTCTGCCGCGGCCCGCGGACATTCCGCCCGGCGATCCGCAAGCGCTACGCACCGGCATGCGCTTCAGTTCGAGCGCCGAGACGGTATCGGCCAGCGCGAACGCCCGCCAGGTCAAGGAATTCCTGGAGCCCTCGTCGTTCTACGAGCAAGAGGGCATCGTGCATCCGGCATATTTGCAACGGCTGGCGCTGAAAAACGCGCATGCCAGCTTCGCCCATGCGACACCGCCCATTTTCATTTCCACGGAAGGCCGGCATTTCGGCCCGGCCAGAACTGGCGAGAAACTCGATACCCCCGGTGCCATCACGCGCTTGTGGGAGCGCAAGGGACATCACTACATGGAGTCGGAACAATTGGTGCTGGCCAATGGCAAGCGCCCGGTCATGCTGATCAGGCGGGTCACCATTTATCAGGCGCGCCAGGAAGTTTCCGCTCCCGCGCCCGCTGCAGGGGGCGCCGTGGCGGGTTCTGGCAATCCGGAGGGGCGGCCATGAGCGCCGCGCCATCGAGGGGCATTACCTCTGGCGCCCTTGCCGGACTCAAGGTTCTCGACCTGACGCTGATGCTCTCGGGGCCATACTGCACCATGCTTCTGGCGGACCAGGGCGCCGACGTGGTCAAGGTCGAGCCTCTGGGCGGTGAATTCGCGCGCACCAGTGGCCCATTTATGGACGAAGACACGAGCAAGCTCATGGGCGGCTCCTTTGTCAGCATCAACCGCAACAAGCAGAGTATCGTCATCGATCTCAAAACGGCGCAGGGAAAGGAAATCCTGAAGCGGCTGGTGCGCGAGTTCGATGTCCTCGTGGAGAATTTCAGGGCCGGGGTGATGGATCGCCTGGGCCTCGGCTACGAGGCGCTCAAGGCCGAAAATCCGAAACTGGTATACGCATGCGTGCGGGGATTTGGCGACCCGAGAACGGGGGAGAGCCCTTACGCCGACTGGCCCGCATATGATGTCGTCACTCAGGCAATGGGCGGCATCATGGGCATAAATGGTCCGGGTCCGGGGCAGCCCATGAAAGTGGGGCCGGGAGTCGGCGATATCGTGCCGGGAATGCTGCTGGCATTCGCCATTGTGTCCGCCGTTCGCCACGCCGAAAGAACGCAGGAGGGCCAGTTTGTCGATGTGGCAATGTACGACGCCGCGCTTGCCTTGTGCGAACGTGTCGTTTACCAGCACTCTTTTACGGGAGAGGTGCCACAACCCCAGGGCAATTCACATCCCATCTATGTGCCTTTCGGCGTGTTTCCGGCGCAGGACGGCTGGGTCAGCATTGCCTGTCCCGTCGATGATTTCTGGCGGCAGCTCTGCGCCATCATGGGCCACCCCGAACTGGCCGGCGATCCGCGCTTTGCCACGCTTGCCGCGCGCCAATCCAGGCGCGCAGAGGTGGACGCGATGGTGTCGTCGTGGACCAGCGCCAAATCCATGTCGGAGCTCAAGGCGTCCCTGGGCGGGATCGTTCCCTTTGGAACGGTCAATAATATCCAGGACATCTTTGCCGATCCGCACGTCGCCGCGCGCGGAATGCTTATTGAGCTTGAGCAAACGGGGCTTGAACGCCGCGCCGTCATCGCCAATACACCGATCAAAATGACCCGGACGCAAGGAGGCGTGCGTAATGCCGCGCCATTGCTGGGCGAGCATACCGAACAGGTTCTTCTGGGCCATGGCTACACGGCCGAGGAACTGGCGTCATTGCGCGCCGCGCACGTAATAAATCCCGCATTCAAGCCGACCCCCATCTAATACAATAATCAGGAGACAAAATGAAAATCACAAAACTTTTGACGGCGGCGTTTCTGCCCTTGTTCTTCATTGCACCGTCAAGCGCTCAGGACGGCGGCTACCCGACCCGGCCCATTCGTTTGATCGTCGGCTTTTCCGCTGGCGGCGCGACCGATGTTTCGGCGCGGCTGTTCGCCAAGAAGATGGGCGATGTGCTGGGCCAGCCCGTCATTGTCGAAACCAAGCTGGGCGCGGCGGGGACCATTTCCGCCGATTACGTCGCCAGAAGCCCTGCGGACGGCTATACGCTGCTCTATACCACCAGCTCCATTCATGCCATCAGCCCGCATCTTTACACTGACCTGAAGTGGGATCCCGTCAAGGACTTTGCACCCATTGCCCTGGCGGCGAAGTATCCCCAGGTTCTCCTGGTGAACAATGACCTGCCCGTCAAGACGCTTTCCGAGCTGGTCGCGCTGATGAAGAAGAATCCCAACAAGTATTCCTACGCCTCGGCGGGCGTCGGGGGAACCCAGCATATGGCGGGCGCGATACTTGCGGCGCGCGCCCACGTCGATGCCGTCCACGTGCCATACAAGGGAATGTCCGCCGCCTATCCTGACTTGATCGCCGGGCGCGTGCAGATCATGTTTGACAATTCTCCATCCGCCATTCCTTTCGTCAATGACCGGCGAGTCCGGGCTCTGGCCGTTTCCTCCGCCGAGCGCGTTTCGAATCTGCCTGATGTTCCTACGATCAAAGAGTCTGGTTTTCCGGATTTCGATATCAACGGATGGAGCGGATTCGTGGCGCCGGCCGGTACCCCGCAGGCCATCATCGATAAGCTGAACATGGCGGTGATCAAATCGTCGCAGTCGCCCGAGGTCCAGCAGTGGCTGACGGAGAACGGAAGCCCAACGAATCTGTCCGGCACGCCCGCGGAATTCGCAACATTCTTGAAGGACGAGCTGGCTTTCTGGAAGGGCGCCGTCGAGCTTTCGGGCGCCAAGCAGCAACAATAAAATCGCCATCCAGGGCGGGCAGCCTGTCCGCGGGCATCGCCCTGTGCCGGCCAGACTTATCCACACTCTCTGTGAATAAGCCTGAGCATAACTTCTGCATAGCTGGCGCAGGGGCAGGAAAACCGCCACCCTCTGGTTGATTGAGCGTCAACTGGCCATTTGGCCGGTATCCGCGTTGACCGCCCGGGATCCTCGCAGTAGTATGGCCTGCAACCTACAGGAGATTCGCCATGCTGAAGCGCCCGCTTGGACAATCCGGAATCGAGATCGCGCCGCTGGTCTTCGGCGGCAATGTATTCGGCTGGACGGTGGATCAGGCCAGCTCGTTCACGCTGCTGGACCGGTTCGTGGAACAGGGCTTGAACGCCATCGACACCGCCGACGTCTATTCGGCGTGGGCGCCGGGCAATGCCGGCGGCGAATCCGAGACGATAATCGGCGACTGGCTGAAGCGGCGCGGGCGCCGCGACGACGTGGTGCTGATCAGCAAGGTCGGCATGTGGGAAGGGCGCAAGGGGCTGTCCGCGCGCAATATCGAAGCGGCCATCGAGGACTCCCTGCGCCGCATGCGGACCGACTATCTGGACGTCTACTTCGCCCATGTCGATGACGAGGACGTGCCCCTGGAGGAAACACTGGGGGCGTTTTCCCGCCTGGTCGCCGCGGGCAAGGCGCGCGCGATAGGCGCGTCGAACTATGCGCCCGCCCGGGTCGAGGCGGCGCTGTCAGCCTCCGCGCAGCGCCAGCTGGCGCGCTACGAGGTGCTGGAACCCTTGTATAACCTGTATGACCGCGATGAGTTCGAGTCCGGCCTCGCCGGGCTGGCCGCGGAAAAGAAGCTGGGCGTGATCTGCTACTTCAGCCTGGCCAGCGGCTTCCTGACCGGCAAGTATCGTTCGGAAGCGGATCTGGCCGGCAGCAAGCGGGCCGGCATGCTGAAAAAGTATTTCGACGCCCGCGGTCAGCGCATTCTGGCGGCGCTCAATGACATGGCGCGGGAATTGGCCGCGACGCCGGCGCAGATCGCGCTCGCCTGGCTTATCGCCCGCCCCGGCGTCACCGCGCCGATCGCCAGCGCGACCAGCGTGGCCCAGCTCGACGACATCCTGGGCGCGGTCCGCCTGCCGCTATCCGACGCGGCCATGCGCAAGCTCGACGAGGCCAGCGCCTAGGGGCTGTGGCGCGGGCCTCCCGCCATCACCAGGGGTACGGTTCAGTTGGCGCCGCGCAGTCCCTGTTCAAAGCGCAGCCGCGCCTCCTCCTCGAAGCGGGCGTCTTCGAGGTCGTCCATCAGCGCGGCCAGGTCCACCGGGCGGGAGTCGACTTCCACGCTGCCGGTCAGGACGGAATCCACCGCCAGCTCGCCGGCTTCGAAGAGCGCCCAGATTTCCTTGCCATAGCTTGTGCCGAGCAGTTGCGGCGCGAATTGCGCGAAGAATGTCGCGAGGTTTTCGACATCGCGCTCCAGCATGGCGGCGGCTTCGTTGTTGCCGGCGGCGTCGACGGCCTGCGGCAGGTCGATGATGACCGGGCCGTCGGCGGCCAGCAGGATGTTGTATTCGGAAAGGTCGCCATGAATCACGCCGGCGCACAGCATGCGCACGACCTGGTTGATCAGCAGCGCGTGCAGTTCCATGGCGCGCGCTTCGTTCATGTCGACATCGTTGAGGCGCGGCGCGACATTGCCCATGTCGTCGACCACCAGTTCCATCAGCAATACGCCGTCGGTGCAGATATACGGCTGCGGCACGCGCACCTCCGCATTGGCCAGGCGGAACAGCGCGTCGACTTCGGCGTTCTGCCATAGCTCTTCCTGCATCTGGCGCCCGTAGCGTGTGCCTTTCTCCATGGCGCGCGCCTGGCGGCTGTTCTGGACCTTGCGGCCATCGCGGTAAGAGGCGGCTTGCCGGAAACTGCGCTGTTTGGCGTCCTTGTAGACCTTGGCGCAGCGGATGGAGGCGCCGCTGCGCACCACATACACCGTCGCTTCCTTGCCGCTCATCAATTGGCTGATGACTTCGTCGATCAGCCCTTCCTCGACGAGGGGGATCAGCCGTTTAGGTGTTTTCATGCGGCCGCCCGCGGCGGACTGCCGGGCTTGGCGCCGTTGGTGGGTAGGGTAGCCGGTCTCGCCCGCGGTGACGCGGCATAGGGAAAAATTTGGATCATGGCTGATTATACGGGCCAGCGCCTATATGCCGCCCAACCTGCGCGGCCCGGCCGGCGTCTGGATATGCGCAATCAGGTAGGGCTGCCGGCCCTGCTCCAGGGGAAACGCCGCGAAACGCCCTTCGAAACCTATGCTGTCCAGCATGCCGGACAGCATGGCGGCTTGCGGATGGAAGGCCTCCAGGCGGATCAGGGAGCAGCCCGCGTCCTGCATGCCGCTGGCCGGATGCGCCTGGGTGCGCCATTGGATCAGGGCCGGCGCGGCGCCCTGGAGCGCCAGGGCGCCGTCTTCCGGAATGGTGATCAGCCAATCCAGGCCTGCGCGCGTCATGGCTTGGACCGCGCCAGGCGCGAGCGGCGATGCCGCTTGCGCCGCCCCATATATGTCATTGCTGCGGACCACCCACGTGGCCAATTGCGGGCGGCTGTTCCAATGCGCGTCGTCGAGCTGGAACCAGCGCGGCCGGGGCGGCGCCGGCGCCTGGGGATCGGCGGCAATGACTTCGAGATAAAGATCGTCGCCCAGCCTCAACAGGCAGTTGTGAGTGCCCATGCCCGGATGTTCGCCGCCCGCTTGCGGTTCGACGCCAAGGGCCTGGCGCAGATAGTCCCTGCCCTGCGTCAATGACGGGGCGGTGACGACGATGTGGTCGATGCGTGATTGGAGCATGGCGGGTTTCTCCTTATGTAGCGGGGATTTTAGCTTGCATGGTCGCGCTGGCTCGTCACGCCTTGCTCTTGCAGCGGCGGCCGCCTTGTACAATCCGGCTGCATACGCATCGGTAAAACACACCATAGGGATCTTGCATCTGCCATGCCTGCCTCGGACGTTCAACTCATAGAAACCCTGCGCGTCGAGCCGGGACGCGACGCGCCCCTGCTGTCCGGCCACTGGCGGCGGCTGCGGGATTCATGCGCGGCGCTGGGCTACGACTGGCCCGGCGCGGCGCTGGTCCAGGCCGTGCAGCAGCATATAGGCCAGCTGGATCCGGGCGGCAGCCACCGCCTGCGCCTCTTGTTGGGCAAGAACGGGCAATATTCCCTGGAATCCAGCCCGCTGCCCGCCACGCCGCAGCCTGTGCGCCTGCGGCTGGCCCGCGCCGCGCTGCAAGCCGACCCTTGCTGGCTGCGCCACAAAACCACGCGGCGCCCCTGGTATGCGCCTGCCCAGGACTGGCTGGCCCGGCACCCGGAATACTTCGACGTGGTGTATTGCAATGGCGAGGACGAGGTCTGCGAAGGCAGCCGCAGCAATATATACATCCTGGATGCCGGCAATGTGTGGCTGACCCCGCCGCTGGATTGCGGATTGCTGCCGGGAGTGCAGCGCCAGGCGCTGCTGGACGGCGGCCTGGTCCGGGAATCCCGCATCACCCGGCGCCAGCTTGTCGACGCCCGCGCCATTCGCGTGTCCAATGCGCTGCGCGGCTGGCTGGACGCGACGCTGGGCTAGGCGCTACGGGCGCCGCCCTTGCGCAGCACGGCTGCGGCTGTTATGAGGCGGGCTGCAGGATACGGGCTTTCCACAGGCATTCCTGCCATTCGAGTTCGGGCGCCGAGTCGTATACGATGCCGCCGCCCACCCCGAAGATGCCGCAGCCGTCCTGCCGCATTTCTATGGTCCGTATGGCCACGTTCAAGGAGCAGTCGCCGCCGGGCGCCAGCCACCCCACGCTGCCGCAATAAATCCCGCGCGGCGCATCTTCCAGTTCGCGGATTTTCTTCATGGCGGCGATCTTGGGGGCGCCGGTAATCGACCCGCAGGGAAACAGCGCCCGCAGCAATTCTTCCAGGCTCTTGCCAGGCGCCTGGGCCGTAATGGTGGACGTGAGCGTCCAGACCGAGGGATAGCGCTCGAGGGAGAAAAGCGACTCGACCTTGACCGACCCCGGCGTGGCCAGCCGGCCCAGGTCATTGCGCAGCAGGTCCACGATCATGAGGTTTTCCGCAAGGTTTTTCTCGCTGCGCAGAAGATCCTGCCCCGAGCGCTGATCGAGCGCCGGGTCGACATGGCGCGGCGCCGTGCCCTTCATGGGGCGCACGGTCAGCGTCGCGCCTTTGCGCGCAAAAAAAAGCTCGGGTGAAAACGACAGAATGCGGCGCGCCCCGTCTTCGATATAGGCGGCGTGGCCCGCGGGGTGGCACGCGGCTATGCCGCGGTACAAATCGCGCGGCGGAGTGGAGGTCTCGACCTCGATGGGAAACGTATAGTTGGTTTGATACAGTTCGCCGCGGCCTATGCCGGCGCGTATCTCCTCGATGTTGCGCAGATATTGTTCTTTGTCGACCAGGGGCCGGCTTTCCAGGGCGGCGGGGCTGTCGGCGGCGGGGGCGTCCCATGCCGGCACATGCGCGGCCCGCTTGTAGGCCAAGGCTGTCAATCGGGGAAGTTCGGCGTCATCGGCGCGCGCCCGCGGGCGCGCCGATGACGCCGAGGCCGGCTCCAGCCATTCGCCCAATTCATAGTCCAGCAGCAGGGCCAGCCAGCAGCCCCGCCGCTGAGCGGCCTCGATGGCGTCGAACGCGGCCGGCAGCTCGGCGGCGCGGCGCGCGCTGATGCGATGGCTGAAGTCTAGCAGTTCCAGCGCCTGCCCCGACAGGCGGTCTTCGAAACGGCAGAGCATCAGCGGGCGGCTTCCATGAAAGGCCCGAGCACGGCTCCTGTATGGGATTGCTTCTTCAGCCCTACGATATGTTCGGGCGTGCCTTCGGCCACCAGGCGCCCGCCGCCATTGCCGCCTTCAGGCCCCAGGTCGAGTATCCAGTCGGCTTCGGCGATCACGTCCAAGTTGTGCTCGATCACGACGACAGTGTTGCCGGCGTCGACCAGGCGGTGCAATACATGGATCAGCTTTTCGACATCGGCCATGGACAGGCCCACGGTGGGCTCGTCCAGCACATACAGGGTGTGGGGGATGCGCGAGGCGCGGCCGGTTTTTATCACGCCGTCGGTCAGCCTGGCCTTGGTCAGTTCGGTAACCAGCTTGATGCGCTGGGCTTCGCCGCCCGACAGCGTGGGCGAGGGCTGGCCCAGCGTCAGATAACCCAGGCCGACGTCCTGCATCAGTTGCAAGGGCCGCGAGATTTTCGAATGCGCGGCGAAGTAGGCGATGGCTTCGTCCACTTCCATTTTCAGCACCTCGCCGGCATTCTTGTCGCGCCATGTCACGTTCAGCGTATCGCGGTTGAAGCGTTCGCCCGTGCAGGCGTCGCACAGCACTTTCACGTCGGGCAGGAAGCTCATTTCTATGGTGCGCAGGCCTTGCCCTTCGCACACCGGGCAGCGGCCCTCGCCGGTGTTGAAGGAGAAGCGCGCCGCCGTCCAGCCGCGTATACGCGCATCGCGCGTCTCGGCGAAAAGCTTGCGCACGTCGTCCCAGAATCCGATATAGGTGGCCGGGCAGGAGCGTGGCGTCTTGCCTATGGGGGTCTGGTCGACCTCCAGTACGCGATCGATGTGCTCCCATCCCGTGATCTCCACGCAGCCGTGCCAGCCGGGCGCGCGGCGTTGAGAAACCGCCTGCGCCAGGTTGTCCAGCAATACATCGCGCGCCAGCGTGGATTTCCCTGACCCCGACACGCCGGTCACGACGCTCAGGCGCCCTATGGGCAGGCGCGCCGTCACGTTATGCAGATTGTGCAGATGCGCTTTGCTGACCTGGATCATGGGGGTGTCGGCGCCGACCGGGCGGCGCGCCTGCAATGGATGGCGCAGAGGCGTTTTCAGGTAGCGCCCGGTGACCGAAGCGGGGCTGTCGATGATATCCTGCGCCGTGCCTTGCGCCACGACCATGCCGCCGCGCACGCCCGCTCCGGGGCCGATATCGATGATGTGCGAGGCGCGGCGTATGGTGTCTTCGTCGTGCTCCACCACCACCAGTGTGTTGCCATTGCCTTCCAGCGCCGCCAGGGCGTTGAGCAGGATCTGATTGTCGCGCGGATGCAGGCCTATGGTGGGCTCGTCCAGCACATAGCACACGCCTTGCAGGTTGGAGCCCAATTGCGCGGCCAGCCGTATGCGTTGCGCTTCGCCGCCCGACAAGGTGGGCGCGGCGCGGTCCAGGGCCAGATAGCTCAGGCCGACCTCGTGCATGAAGTTGAGCCGGCCCTGGATCTCCACCAGGATATCGCGGGCGATTTCGACTTCGCGGCCGCGGCTGACCAGGCCGGCAAAAAAGGTTTGCGCGTCGGATACGGGCAAGGCCGCCAGTTCGGCGATGGATCGCCCGCGCCAGCGGAAAGCGCGGGAAACCGGATTGAGCCGTTCGCCATGGCAACTGCTGCAGGTTTCGGTATTGCCTTCGTACCAGGCGTTCCAGGCGGTTTCCTCGCCAGTCTGTTCGGCATCGAAGCCCGAAAGCTGCAGGCCGGTGCCGAAGCAACTGGTGCACCAGCCGTGCTTGGAATTGTAGGAGAACATGCGCGGGTCGGGCTCGGGAAAGCTGGTGCCGCAGCTAGGGCAGGCGCGCTTTACCGAGAAATGGCGCTGTTCGGCGGCCTGGCTCAGCCCGCCCAGGCGCCTTTCATCCAGCGTCGCGGCGTCGCCGTCGGTCAGGCCGACCAGCACGCTGAAGCTGCCCTGGCCATGCTCGAGCGCGCTGCGTACGGCTTCGCGCAGGGCGGGTTCATGATTGGCATCGACGACCAGGTCGGCGACGGGCAGTTCTATGCTGTGTTCCTTGTAGCGGTCCAGCCGCGGCCACGGGGCGACGGGGATGAAATCGCCGTCCACGCGCAAATGCGTATAGCCTTTGCCCGCGGCCCATTTGGCCAGGTCGGTGTAATAGCCTTTGCGCGCGGTGACCAGCGGCGAGAGCACGCCGATGTGGCGCCCCTTGTAGTCGCGCAGCAACTGGGCGACTATCTGTTCGGCCTTTTGCGGTTCGACCGGGACGTCGCAGGTGGGGCACATCTGCGTGCCCAGCTTCACATACAGCAGGCGCAGGAAGTGATGGATTTCCGTCATGGTCGCCACGGTGGACTTGCGCCCGCCCCGGCTGGTGCGCTGTTCGATGGCGACCGTCGGGGGAATGCCGTAGATGGCGTCCACATCGGGCTTGCCGGCCGGCTGGACGATGGCGCGCGCGTAGGCGTTGAGCGATTCCAGGTAGCGGCGCTGGCCTTCGTTGAACAGGATGTCGAAGGCCAGCGTCGATTTGCCCGACCCCGACACCCCGGTGATCACCGTGAAGGTATCGCGCGGAATGCTGACGTTGATGCCTTTCAGATTGTGCTCGCGGGCGTTGACGATATCTATGCTCTGCACGCGGCCGCGCTGATGCCTGAGCAGGCTTTGCAGCGGCGTGCCGCTTGCGCCGGCATACTCGGCGGCGGGTTCGGCGAGCAGCCGCGCCTGATGCGATTTGTCTTCGTAGACAATGGCGCTGGTGTAATCGACCAGCGCCCGTCCGGTATGCGAGGCATGGTTGTCCATCAGGTCTTCGGGAGTGCCCACGCCGACCACCGCGCCGCCGGCGTCGCCGCCCTCGGGGCCGAGGTCGATCAGCCAGTCGGCCGCCCTGATGACATCGAGATTGTGCTCGATGATCAGCAGCGAATGGCCGGCGGCCAACAGCTTGCGGAAGGCGCGCATGAGCCTGGCCACATCATCGAAGTGCAGGCCGGTGGTGGGCTCGTCGAACAGGAAGAGGCTGCCTTTTTTCGCGACCTTGGCGGACGAAATGCCGCTGCGCGTGGCGGCGGCCAGGTGGCCGGCCAGTTTCAGGCGCTGGGCCTCGCCGCCGGAAAGCGTGGGCACAGGCTGCCCGAGGCGCACGTATTCCAGCCCGACATCGGCCAGCGGCGCGAGGCCCCACTGCACGTCGCGCAGCCCGCTGAAGAACGCCAGGGCTTCGCTGATGGTCATTGCCAGCACCTGGTCGATCGACGCGCTGCGCCCCAGGTGTTCCACCTTGACTTCCAGGATTTCCGGCCGGAAGCGCTTGCCGTCGCAATCGGGACAGCGCAGGTAGACATCGGACAGGAACTGCATCTCGACATGTTCGAAGCCTGTGCCGCCGCAGGTGGGGCAGCGGCCGTCGCCGCTATTGAAGCTGAAGGTGCCCGCGGTGTAGCCGCGTTCCTTGGACAGCGTGGCCTGGGCAAACAGCTTGCGTATGGCGTCGAAGGCGCCGACATAGCTGGCCGGGTTGGAACGCGCCGTCTTTCCTATGGGCGTCTGGTCCACCATGACCACGTCGGCCAACTGCTCCACGCCCAGCAGGCAGGCATGCTCGCCGGGCGCCTCGGTGGGCTTGCCTTTTTGCTTGAGGATGGCGGGGTACAGCACGTCCTGGATCAAGGTCGATTTGCCCGATCCCGACACGCCGGTCACGCATACCAGGCGCCCCAGCGGGATGGCGACCGAGACGTTCTTGAGGTTGTTGGCATTGACGCCTTCGAGCACCAGCCGCGGCGTGCCGGGCGTCACCGGCATGGGCCGCGGCGCTTCGACGCGCAGCCGCCCGCCCAGATAATTGCCGGTGAGCGTATCGGCATTGCGCAAGGCCTGCGGCGTGCCGTCGAACACGATTTGCCCGCCGCGCTCGCCCGGCCCCGGGCCTATATCCATGATGCGGTCGGCGGCGATCATGACTTGCGGATCATGCTCGACCACGACCAGGGTATTGCCGTTGGCGCGCAGCCTGTGCATGACTTCCACGACCCGGTGCATATCGCGAGGATGCAGTCCTATGGAGGGTTCGTCGAGCACGAAAAGCGTGTTCACCAGGGACGTGCCCAATGCCGTCGTGAGATTGATGCGCTGGACTTCGCCGCCCGACAGGGTGCGGCTCTGCCTGTCCAGCGACAGGTAGCCCAGGCCGACATCGCACAGGAACTTCAGGCGCGTGCGCACTTCATTGAGCAGCAGGTCTATGGCCGCGTCTATGCTGGCGCCGAAGCTGATGTCGAAGAAATGGTCGCGCACCCGGCCGATGGGCAGGCGCATGAGATCGTGTATGCCCAGGCCGGGCAGCGCATCGAGCTGTTCGCGGGTCCAGCTGGCGTGGACCGGCATGAAGCGCGGGTAGGTATCGTCGCCGTCCGCGGCGGGGTCATTGCCCAGGCGCCACAGCGTGGCGTCGGGCTTGAGGCGCGAGCCGCCGCAAGTGGGGCAGGGCGTGTAGCTGCGATACTTGGACAGCAGCACGCGCACGTGCATCTTGTAGGCGCGCGATTCCAGCCAGTCGAAGAAGCGCTGCGCGCCATACCATTGGGTTTTCCAGGCGCCGGGGCCGCCTTTCCAGTCGGGCGTGCCGTCTATCACCCAGCGCTTTTCATGCTCGTCCAGGGCCTCCCAGGGCGTGTCCAGGCGTATGCCGGCCGCCGGGGCGTATTGCTCCATTTCGGCCTGGCATTCTTTGTAGCTGGTCGTTTGCCACGGCTTGACGGCGCCGCCGCGCAATGTCTTTTTTTCGTCGGGCACGACCAGCCCGTAGTCTATGCCCATGACGCGGCCGAAACCGCGGCATGCCTCGCAGGCGCCCAGCGGCGAGTTAAAGGAAAAAGTGCTGGGCAGTGGCGTGGTGTATTCAATGTCGCAGTGCGCGCAGTGCAGGCGATTGCTGAATCGCCAGGCCGTTTCTTCGCCACCGGCTTCGGCCATGGCGTAGATCGCGATGTGGCCGTCGCCCTGTTTCAGCGCGGCGTCCAGCGCTTCCATGACGCGCTGCGGCTCGGCCGTGCCGTAGCGGAAGCGGTCCTGGACCACATACAGCACGCGCAGCTTTTCGGCCTTGCCGGGGCGCTTGCCCTTGCCCTTGGATTTCGGCGCGGGCGGCGCCTGCAGGCGTGTTTCCTCGTGATGGATGCGAGTGTAGCCTTGCTGGTCGAGGAAGCCGCGCACTTCTTCTTCGGTGAAGTTGGCCGGGATCACGATGGGAAAGGTGATCACCAGGCGCGGATCGCCGGCCTGCGTGCGCGCCGCCAGTTGCTGCTGGATGGACTGCGGCGTGTCGCGCTGCACCTGGGTGCCACAGCACTGGCAATACAGCCGGCCCAGGCGCGCGTACAGCAGCTTGAGGTGATCGTTGAGTTCCGTCATGGTGCCGACGGTGCTGCGCGAATTGCGCACCGGGTTGACCTGGTCGATGGCGATCGCGGGCAGGATGCCCTCGATGCGGTCGACCTGCGGCTTATCCATGCGGTCGAGGAACTGCCGGGCATAGGGCGAGAAGGTTTCTACGTAGCGCCGCTGGCCTTCGGCATACAGGGTGTCGAAGGCCAAGGAGCTTTTGCCCGACCCCGATACGCCTGTCAGTACCAGCAGCTCGCCGGTGTTGATGGAAACATCAAGATTCTTGAGATTGTTCTGGCGTGCGCCAAAGATGCGTATGTGTGAGCTCATGGCATTATGATAATCGTTCTTTTTATGGATGTTGCGCATGACCCTTTTTGTGCAAGGGGCCGGTTTTGGGGTAGAATGGCGAGTTAACCAATTTTCAGGGTCGCGTCTTTGCGAGCCTATGCATGTAAAGATCGGAGATCATCATGGCAGACATCAAACGTACGCGTCGCAACACTCTGGAGCGCCGTTGCCTGGGCAAGGCATTCAAGCGCCTCTTCATTCGCGCTCCCAAGGGCGTTTTCAAGATGCTTGAAAAAGTCAAACGCGCCTGAGCTTTCGATACCGGCATGAACATGGCTGCGCCAGGGTTTTCGGTTTCGAAAGCCGTATCTGTTGCACAAATTATGTCGTGATGTAAGTAAGGCAAGGAAACCGCAGATTCAATGTCTGCGGTTTTTTTTTGGCCTATGATCCCTTGCATTGGCAGAATATATAGAAAATGACCATGCTCACTTGGCGCCACCTTTTTACGGTTGTAACGCCCACTTATAACCGGGCCCATACCTTGGAAAGAGTGTATCTTTCCTTGCGTGAGCAGTCGTTCCAGGATTTCGAATGGGTCATCGTCGACGATGGCTCGACGGACAATACGCGCGCCATGGTGATGGGCTGGCAGCAGGAAGCCAGTTTTCCGATTCATTATGTCTGGCAGAAGAACCAGCACAAGAAAACGGCTTTCAACCGCGGCGTCAAGAAGGCCAACGGCGAGCTGGTCGTGGCGCTGGACAGCGACGACAGCCTGGACACCAATGCCTTGTACGCGATGGCGGGGGCCTGGGCGGCGATCCCGCCGGCCGAGCGCTCGCGCTTCGTGGCGATCACCGGGCTGTGCGCGCGCCCCGACGGGCATATCGTGGGGGACATGTTTCCTTGCGATATCTTTGACGCCACGGCGCTCGACATGACGTTCAAATACCACATCAAGGGCGAGAAATTCGGCTGTCTGCGCACGGATGTCCTCTTGCAGTTTCCGTTTCCGGAGGAAATCGCCGGCTTCGTGCCCGAAAGCCTGGTATGGCGCGCGATTGCGCGGGCGGGCTACCTGACCCGCTTCGTGAATCAGGTATTCAGGGTTTATCACGATAGTACGGATTCGTTGTCCAGGCAGAGCCGCGAAAACCAGCAGCATGCGCTGGGCCTGTGGCTGCTGGCGCAGGATACTGTCGTCGAATGCCTGCCGTGGTTTCGCTACCAGCCGCAGACATTCTTGATGGCGGCGGCGCGCTATACGCGGTTTTCGCTGCACCTGCGGCACATCAACCAGCCCATTCCGCGCGGACGGACGCTGCGCGGAATAGGGCCGCGGGCGCTGGTGGGCTTGATGTGGCCGATAGGCGCATTATTGTATATGCGCGACCGCGCGCGGGCCTGACGCCGCGCGCCAAGGCGTCAATGCAAGGTGCGCGGTGTTTCGGTTTCGTGGGGGTCGAAGATGTCGTCGTCATCGTCCGGGCCGTCATCTTCGAGGTCGTCGATGTCGTCGCTGACCGGCTCATCGGCCATGACGAAGGGCAGGACGTCGCGCAGGTTTTCGGACCAGGCGATTTCCTCGCCTTCCTGGTCCACCTTGATGAAGCGCACGCCTTCGAGGTCGGACAACTGGATCGCCCACAGGTATTCGCAATCGAAAATGTCGCCATCGGCAATGACCAGGCCGCCCTGGTTGCCCACGATGCGGCTGTCCGAGCCGCCGATCTGCACCACGACCAGGTCTTCGGGGTTCTCTTCGATGTCCAGGGGCACGGCGAATATCACCCATTCGAAGCCGGTTTCGTCGGCGGCTATGACCTCGGCCAGGACAGGCTTGCCCATGTAGGCGCTCAACGCATCGGCCGTGCGGCCGATCAGGTCGAGTTCGTCGGCGGTAAAGAGCAGGGGGGAGTCTTGATTGGTGGACATGGCTATCGTGATCAGGGATGAATCATTTATTTTAAGGCATGTGCGCGCGCTGCGAGGATAGGCGTTGTAGCGGAAGCAACACTTTATTTTCTTGTCCGGCCTACAATCGACCCTTTACCATTTCTTTATTTTGTTGCTATGGCTCAATACGTATACACGATGAATCGGGTGGGCAAGATTGTGCCGCCGAAACGGCAAATCCTGCGCGATATCTCCCTGTCTTTCTTTCCCGGCGCCAAGATCGGCGTGCTGGGCCTGAACGGTTCAGGCAAATCCACCCTGCTCAAGATCATGGCGGGCCTGGATCGCGAAATCGAGGGCGAAGCCATTCCCATGGCCGGCATCAAGATCGGCTATCTGCCCCAGGAACCCATGCTCAACGCCGGGCATACGGTGCGGGAATCGGTCGAGGAAGGCATGGGCGAGCTGTTTACCGCCCGCAAGCGCCTTGAAGAGGTCTACGCCGCCTATTCCGAGCCTGATGCGGACTTCGACCAGCTGGCCACCGAACAGGGCGAACTGGAAGCGGTCATCGCGGCGGCCGCCTCCAGCGGCGCCGACGATATTGAGCACCAGATGGAAATCGCCGCCGACGCTTTGCGCCTGGCGCCCTGGGACGCGGTGATAGGCAATTTGTCCGGCGGCGAAAAGCGCCGCGTGGCGCTGTGCCGGCTGCTGTTGTCCAAGCCGGACATGCTGCTGCTCGACGAGCCCACCAACCACCTGGACGCGGAAAGCGTGGAATGGCTGGAACAGTTTCTGCGCAAATTCCCCGGCACCGTGGTGGGCGTGACCCATGACCGCTATTTCCTGGACAACGCCGCCGAATGGATACTCGAACTGGACCGCGGCTACGGCATACCCTGGAAGGGCAACTACAGTTCCTGGCTGGAGCAGAAGGACGACCGCCTGAAGCAGGAGGATGCCTCCGAATCGGCGCGCCAGCGCACCATCAAGAAAGAGCTGGAATGGGTCAGGCAGAACCCCAAGGGCCGGCAGGCCAAGGCCAAGGCGCGCCTGGCCCGCTTCGAGGAGCTTTCATCGCACGAATACCAGAAGCGCAACGAAACGCAGGAAATTTTCATTCCCGTTGCCGAGCGCCTGGGCAACGACGTGATCGAATTCGACAATGTCAGCAAGGCGTTCGGCGATCGCCTTCTCATCGACAATTTAAGCTTCAAGATCCCCGCCGGCGCGATCGTCGGCATCATAGGCCCCAATGGGGCCGGCAAATCCACGCTGTTTCGCATGATCGCGGGACAAGACCAGCCGGATTCCGGCGCGCTCAAGGTTGGCTCGACGGTGAAGCTGGCCTTTGTTGATCAATCGCGCGAGTCGCTGCCCGACGCCAAGACGGTGTTCGACGCGGTTTCCGACGGCGCCGATATCCTGACGGTGGGCCGCCACGAGATGTCGTCGCGCGCCTATCTGGGACGCTTCAATTTCAAGGGGGCGGACCAGAACAAGCTCGTGGGCAAATTGTCGGGGGGCGAGCGCGGCCGCCTGCATCTGGCCAAGACCCTGCTTACCGGCGGCAACGTGCTGTTGCTGGATGAACCGTCCAACGATCTCGATGTCGAGACCCTGCGGGCCCTGGAAGACGCCTTGCTGGAGTTCGCCGGCAGCGTGCTGGTCATCAGCCATGACCGGTGGTTTCTCGATCGCATCGCGACCCACATACTGGCGTTCGAGGGCGACTCCCAGGTCGTATTCTTCGATGGCAATTACCAGGAATACGAGGCCGACAAGAAACGCCGCCTGGGCGAAGAGGGTGCCAAACCCAAGCGCCTGCGCTATAAAGCATTGAAATAAGCCGCTGGCCTACCCGACGGAGCCCCCCATGCCCATACTAAGCACCCACGATACGCTGGTCCTGGTGGTCGATATGCAATCGGCCTTGCTGCCCGCCATAGACGATAGCGAAGCCCTGCTGGGGCGCGCAGAACGCCTGCTGCACGGGGCGCAGTTGCTGGGGGTTCCGGTCGTCGCCACGGAACATTGCGCCGGCAAGATAGGCGCTACCGCGCCCGACTTGCGGCGCTGGGTCGACCATGTCATACACAAGGCGCATTTCGATGCGACGCGCGAAGCCCGTTTCCGCCCGGAACTGCCCAAAGGGCGGATCAATGTGTTGCTAATAGGCACGGAAGCGCACGTGTGCGTGTTACAAACAGGCCTGGGGCTTGCCCGCCTGGGCCTGAATCCCATCCTGGTCGCCGATTGCGTCGGTTCGCGGCGGCCGGCCGACCGCGAGGCAGCAGGCATGCGCTGGTCCCATTACGGGCTGGAACAAATCACCTCGGAAATGGCCTTGTTCGAATGGCTGGAAACGCCGGCGCATCCTCAATTCAAGGAAGTGCTGGCATTGATTAAGGCGCTATGAACTTTTCCGGATACATCTGTTTCGCAAGCTAACAAGCGATACGATTCAAACCTGCCCGCCGGGTGGAAAATCGGGTAACGTAAAGCATTGCTCGTATCGTTTGGAGATAAAAAATGAAATTGACGACCCTCACTAAACTGGGTGCTGCAGGCTTGCTGGCGTTGGCGCTGGGCGGCTGCTCTTCGTGGGATAACATGAGCTCTCGGCAGAAAAGCACCGTAACGGGCGCGGGTATCGGCGGAGTAGGCGGTGCCGTGCTGTCGAATGGCGGCATCCTGGGCACAGTCGGCGGCGCGGCCATAGGCGGCGTCATCGGTGATCAGATCGGCAAGAACCGCTAGCAGCACCATCGCGATTGAAAAAAAGCCGGCTCATCGAGCCGGCTTTTTTCTCGCCGCGCCGGGCTAGCCGCCGGGCGCGGCCCTGGCTATTCCCAGAGAGCCGCCAGGCGCATGCGCTTTTCCTGCCTAGCGCGTTTCCGGCTGGGGCATCTCGATCTTGACTTCGAGAATTTCCAGGGAATCCTGGCGGTCCAGGTTGACCTTGATGTCTTCGGGATTGATCTTCACATAGCGGGAGATCACCTCGACAAGTTCTTTTTGCAGGCGCGGCAGGTAGTCGGGAGTGATGCCGTCGCCGCGTTCGTTGATGAGAATGAGCTGCAGGCGGTCCTTGGCGACGCTGGCAGAAGTCTTTTTTTCACCGAGCAGGAAAGACAGGAAGGACATATCACTTCCCTCCGAAGAGGCGCTTGAACAGGCCGGGTTTTTCGTAGTCGACGAAGCGCAGGGGCTTTTCCTCGCCCAGGTAGCGGGCCACGATGTCCTGGTAGGCGACCGACACGTCGCTATCGCGGATGTGGATGGCCGGAACACCCTGGTTGGACGCCTGCAATACCGATTCCGACTCGGGCACGACACCCAGCAGCTTGATGCGCAGGATGTCTTCGATGTCCTTGAGCGAGAGCATTTCGCCATCGGCGACACGTTTGGGATTGTATCGAGTGAGCAGAAGGAACTCCTTGATGGGGTCTTCGCCTTTTTCGGCACGGCGCGACTTGGAGGACAGTATCCCCAGGATGCGGTCGGAATCACGTACCGAAGAGACTTCGGGGTTGGTAACCACCAGGGCGTCGTCGGCGAAATACGATGCCATCAGGGCCCCGGTTTCGATGCCGGCGGGCGAGTCGCACACGATGTACTCGAAGCCCATGCCGGCAAGGTCTTTAAGCGCCTTTTCCACCCCTTCTTTGGTCAGGGCGTCTTTGTCGCGGGTTTGCGACGCGGGCAGTATGAACAGGTTTTCCAGCTGTTTGTCACGGATAAGGGCCTGGTTGAGGCTGGCCTCTCCCTGGATGACATTGACGAAATCATAGACCACACGACGTTCGCAACCCATGATCAGATCAAGATTGCGCAAGCCTACGTCGAAGTCGATAACCACCGTTTTATGGCCTCGCATCGCCAGCCCTGAAGAGAAGCTCGCACTGGTGGTCGTCTTACCCACCCCGCCTTTGCCGGAAGTCACCACAACAATTCGCGCCATGACGATTGAATTCCTTTAGTTTTTGGTAAATCACGTAATCGTATAGCAAAACAGCAACAAAGTTGCCTGATCTTGCACTTACTTAACCTTTGCTTGGCAACAAAAAATATCTCTGCTTTACTTGCCCAGCGCGGTAATCCTCAACTGGTCGCCGTCCAGCTGCACGATGGTCGGCTGGTTCAGCAGGCCGGGGTCGAGCCGGGTTTCTATGACGCGGTACACCCCGGCAATCGCCAGCAATTCCGGATCGAGCTGGGTGGTGAAGATGCGCGCGCTGGTATCGCCGCGCGCCCCCGCCATGGCCTTGCCGCGCAAGGGGCCGTATACATGGATGTTTCCGTCGGCGATGATTTCCGCGCCCTGGCTGACCACGCCTATCACGATCAAATCGGTGTTGCGGGCGTAAATGCGCTGCCCCGAGCGCAACTGGCGGTTGATCACCATGGCGGCGGGGGCGACTTCAGGGACAGCCGCCGCGGCCGGGACGGGGGGAGCGGCCTGCTGGCCCGACGGGGGCGGCGCCACGACAGGCACGTCCTTGTCGGCTACCGGGGCGCTGGTGGGGCGCGGGGCGGGATTGCCCAGGTCGACCGCGGCCAGGCCGCAGCCCTTGGCCGCATCCAGGTTGGCCCCTTGCGCGACGACGCCTACCGGATGCAGGCTATGGTCGCTCAGCGCCCGGACCAGCGCGGCCCAGTCCAGGGCCTCGTCGATCTGGCTGGCGTCGACGACGACCGGCTCGTTCTCGAAAAACGATCCGGCGTCGCGCATGCGCTGTTCCAGCGCCGCGATGAGCTCGGCCGTATCGTGGCTGTGCAGCACTACGCGCAGGGCATAGAGCGTGGCGCTTTTGAAGTCCAGGGCCAATTGGCCTTTGCGGTTTGGGGAAGAGTCGCTCACGTATCGGTTTTCACAAATAAATACATCGGTTTGCGCATTAATTTTTCTGTGCCCAGGAATCCCTGAGCGTAATGGCGCGGTTGATGACGGGTTGGTCGGCGGTGGATTCCTCGCGGTCCGCCACAAAATAGCCCAGCCGCTCGAACTGCCATGTCGCGCCGGGCACGGCCTGGGTGCCGGGTTCCAGCCAGCCTTGCACGACCTGGCAGGAATCGGGGTTGAGGGCGGCCAGGAAGTCCTTGTCGCCGGCGTCGGGATGCGGGTCGCAAAACAGGCGGTCGTACATGCGTATTTCGGCCGGAATGGCGTGCGCCGCGCTGACCCAGGTGATATTGCCTTTGACTTTCACCGAGTCCGAGCCCGGCGTGCCGCTTTTGGTGTCGGGCAGGTATTCGGCCTGGACCTCCGTGACATTGCCCTGCTCATCCTTTACGCAGCCGGTGCAGCGGATAATGTAGCCGTACTTCAGGCGCACCGTATTGCCGGGGAACAGGCGGAAATACTTCTTGGGCGGGTCTTCGCGGAAATCGTCGCGCTCTATCCAGAGTTCGCGCGACAGCGGGAACTCGCGCATGCCGGCGTCCGGATCATGCGGATTGCGCGGGGCGTGGCAGAGCTCCGACCGGCCCTGCGGGTAATTGGTGATGACCAGCTTGAGCGGGTCGATCACCGCCACCGCGCGCGTGGCCTTGGGGTCGAGGTCGTCGCGCAAGGCTTGTTCGAGCAGGCCGTAGTCGATGCGCGAGTCGGCCTTGGAAACGCCCAGGCGCTCGCAGAACAGGCGTATGGCCTCGGGAGTGTAGCCGCGCCGCCGCAGGCCCGCCAGGGTGGGCAGGCGCGGGTCGTCCCAGCCGGTGACGCGGCCTTCGCGCACCAGTTGCAGCAGCTTGCGTTTGCTGGTCACGACATAGCTCAGGTTGAGCCGGGCGAACTCATGCTGCCTGGGCAGCGGCTGGGCCAATTGGCCCAGCTCGGCCAGGTGGTTCAGGATCCAGTCGTAGAAGGGGCGCTGGTCTTCGAATTCGAGGGTGCAGATGCTGTGCGTGATGCCTTCCAGCGCGTCTTCCACGGGATGCGCCCAGGCATACATGGGATAGATGCACCAGTCGGTGCCGGTGCGATGGTGGGCCACATGCCGTATGCGGTACAGCACCGGATCGCGCATATTGATATTGGGCGAGGCCATGTCGATCTTGGCGCGCAGGGCCAGGCTGCCGTCCGGGTGCTTGCCTAGGCGCATTTCCTCGAGCAAGGCCAGGGATTCGCCGGCAGGGCGGTTGCGCCAGGGCGAATCCTTGCCTTTTTCGGTAAGGGTGCCGCGCATGGAGCGCATCTGCTCGGCGGTCTGCTCGTCCACATAGGCGTGGCCGGCGCGCACCAGCGCCTGGGCAAACTGATACATGTAGCCGAAGTAATCGCTGGCGAAATAGCAGTTCGATTCCGCGCCGTAGTTCCAGTCGAAGCCCAGCCACTTGACCATGTCGATAATGGCTTTGACGTATTCGTCTTCTTCTTTTTCGGGATTGGTGTCGTCAAAGCGCAGGTGGCAGGCGCCCAGGTAGTCGCGCGCCAGGCCGAAGTTCAGGCATATGCTTTTTGCGTGGCCGATGTGCAGATAGCCATTGGGCTCCGGCGGAAAGCGGGTGCGTATGCGGGCGGTGTCGATGCCGCCCTGCTGCTGGACCGATGCCGGCCCCGGTTTGCCCGCCCAGCGCTTGCCGGCGTAGCGGCCTTGGGCAAGGTCGTTATCGATGATGGTGCGCAGAAAGTTGGAAACGGGTGCGGGGCTGGGTACAGAAGTCATACAGTATAAGCAATGAAAAGGCGGGCGAAGTAAGCATTTTGCCACGTTCAGGGTTATTTGCTTGCAGGCTGTGGTCACAAATGACGAACTGGCTCTAAACTAGCGCACATTATGACGTACTCGACCTTGTGGTTATCGCAGATCCAGTTCTTTTCGAGCCTGGGCTTTATGTTGCTGTTCCTGGTCATAGAGCTTGGGCTGGCGTGGGTGCTGCTGTACTTCAAGCTGCGTTCGCTGGGCGCGGACCATGCGCCGTGGACCGAAGCCTACCGCTTCTGGGTGCGGGTTTTCGCCCTGGCTTTCATTTTGAGCTTCGCCTCCGGCATGCCGGTGCTGATCCAGTTCGGCAGCCTGTGGCCGGCGCTCATGGACAAGATCGGCGATGTGGCCGGCCCGCTGCTGGCGGCGGCCATTCTGTCGGCCTTCATCTTCAAATCCTGCTTTCTGGGCGCCATGCTGTTCGGGCAGCGCTATGTTTCGGACAGAGTCCATGCCGTGCTGGTCTTCATGGTGGCCGTGGGTGTCCTGGTGTCGTCTTTCTGGCTGCTGGTGCTGCTGTCATGGATGCATACGCCGGCCGGCGTGACCTGGGCCGAAGGGCAATACCACGTGCTGGACTGGTGGGGCGTGCTGTTCAACCCGGCGCTGCCCTGGTATGCCGGCCTCTTCATTCTTGCCAGCGCGCTGGCGGTGGCTTTCCTGATGCTCGGCGTCATCGCCGGGCAGGCCTTGCGCCGGCCCGTCGACGAAAGCGGGCGCCTGGTGTTCAAAACCGCCCTCTACCTGGCCAGCGCCGCGGTCCTCCTGCAGGCCCTGGCCGCGGCCGGGACAGGCCAGATGACGGCCAGGCACCAGCCCGCCAAGGCGGCGGCCGCGGCCGCCTATTGGCACAGCGGGACGCAGCCCGACCTGGTCTTGTCGGCCTGGCCCGACGCTCAGGCCGGAGCCAATCGCGCGGCCTGGGTCTGGCGCCACGCCGGCGGCAAGTGGCTGGGCCGCGATGACAGCGGCAATTTGCGCGGGCTCGACCGCTTTCTGGGCATGACGCCGCCGGTGGCGGTCACGTTCTGGTCATTCCGCCTGGCCGTGCTGGCGGGCCTGCTCATGGCGCTGGCGGCCCTGTTCACCCTCTGGCGCGCGCGCCGGGTCCACTATGATCCGGGCGCGCTGTCGCGCGGGTGGCGCCGGGTGCTGGCGGGCATGACGTTTTCGGGCTGGGTCCTGCTTCTGGCCGGCCTGGCCTACCTCATGTTCGGCTCCTACCCGTACGCGGTCACCGGCACGATCACCGTCAGCGAGATCGCCGGCGATACCCATTTCGACGTGTTGCTGGGCGGATATATCGCCTATCTGCTGTTCTATGGCGTATTCCTGGCGGGCTTCTTCCAGCTTCTGCGGCATATCGCCCGCTATGGCGTGGTGCCCATCGCCAGAAGAAGGGGGCGCGCATGATAGATACGCTGGCCATCGCGCTGGGGGTGAGCGCCCATGACCCCGCCTTCTGGATGCCGCTGGTGTTCATGGCCTTGCTGTTCGCCATCATCGTGGCGGGCACGGTGCTGGACGGCTTCGATATCGGCGTGGGCTGCCTGGCCTTGTTCGCCCCGGCCGACCTGCGTCCGCGCATGCTGTCTCTGCTGAGCCCCTGGCGCGATGCCAACGAATTCTGGCTGTTCCTGGGCATGGGGCTGTTCGTGGCCGCCTTTCCCAATGCCTGGGGCAGCGTCATGGGCGCGCTGTATCTGCCCTTGTGCGCGCTGGCGCTGGGCGTGCTGCTGCGATCCGTTTCGTTCGAACTGCGTTTGCGCGCGCCGCAGGAACTGCAGTCGCGCTGGCTGTTCGGCTTTGGCCTGGGTTCGCTGATCACCGCGCTGGCTCACGGTTTCCTGCTGGCCCAGATCGTCGTCACCTACCAGACCAACGCCGGCTATCTGTGGTTTACCCTGTTCGTGGGCCTGTGCGCCGTGGCCGCCTACTGCCTGCTGGGGGCGGCCTGGCTGATCATGCGCGTCGCCGGCGAGCTGCGCGCCCGCGCGGTCATGTGGGGCCGGCGGGCCGTGCGCTGGGCCGCGGGAGGGGCGGTGGGGGTGTCGGTGGTGCTGGCCTTCGCCAATGCGGGCATTTTCCTGAAATGGAGCGACGGCCCGCACTGGCCCCTGGTGGTCATGCTGTGGTTCTGCCTGCTGGCCTGTTTCGTGTCCATCGAAATGTGTTTCCAGCGCATGATCAACAGCAGCTACCGCACGACGGCCTTGCCCTTTGTCATGACCTTGCTGGTGTTCCTGATCACCCTGGGGGGCCTGGGCTATAGCTTTTTCCCTTACCTCGTGCTCGACGACATCACGATCTGGGACGCTGCGGCCTCGGTCGATTCCCTGCGGCTCGTGCTGGCGGCCAGCATCGTCGCCTTGCCCGTGGCCTTGATATTCAATATCTGGGTGTATTGGCGCATGTTCGGCCTGTCCATCGCGCCTACGCCGCCCGATTTCAAGGAAAGGGCGGCGGATGACGGCGCCGCAACCCCGCCGCCCGCCGCGCAGGCGTAAAGCCGCTGCTTTACGTGGCCGTATCCGCCAGCGGCAACAGAATGCTGACTTCCAGCCCGCCCCAGGGGGCTTGGCCCAGGGCCAGGCTGCCGTGGTGCGCCTTGACGATGGCCTCGGCCAAAGCCAGTCCCAGCCCTACCGAACCCGTGAGGGTGCGGGCCTCGTCCAGCCTTGAAAAAGGCCGCAGCGCCTCGACCCGCCGTTCCGCCGAAATCCCCGGGCCATGGTCCGACACCGTAATCCTGGCGTGGCCGTCCTGGGCCTCCAGGGCGATCTCCACCGGCGCCTGGCCGTGATTGAGCGCATTGGTGATCAGGTTGTCCATCAGCCGGCCCAGCGCCAGCTTGTCGGCGTCCAGGCGCAGGATGCCGGGCGGCATCCGGACCAGCTTCACCGGGCTACCGGCGCTTTCCCATGCGGAAATCTGCTCTTCCAGCCAGGTGTTCAGCGCCAGCGGGGCGAACTGGTAGGAGCCCGGATCGGACCCGCGCACGAAGCCTATGAACTGGTTGACCATGCGCTGCATGTCCTGCACATCATTGCGCATGCCTTCTTTGAAGGTCGGGTCGTCGACCATTTCGATGCGCAGCCACATGCGCGACAGCGGCCCTTTCAGGTCGTGGGGCAGCCCGGCAAGCAGCGTGCGCTGCACGGCGCTGGATTCGGCCAGCGTGTCCAGCATGGCATTGAAGCGCTCGCCCAGAATGCGGGTTTCGCTCGGGCCGGAAGGCGTGACGCGCTGGGGCTGGCCGGCGGCCAGCTGGTCCGCGGCCTTGGCCAGCCGGGTCAGGGGACGGGTGATGTGCCAGGAAAAAGCCGCCGACAGCAGCAGGAACAGCCCCATGCCGGTCAGCCATACGATGATCATGGGCGTGGCCACGGGCGGGGCGATCCGGTCCAGCGGGATGACCAGCCATTCCCGGTTGTAGCTGGTCTCGTCCAGGCCGGAATCGGACAGCATCGATATATAGAGCCGCGGTTCGGGCCCGCGCGAAAGCGCTACGCGCGTGTCATCGCTGAGCCGCCTGTTCAGCGCCTGGACGAAGGAGCGCAGATTGTTGCGTATGTCGCTCGCGGGCGGTGGCGGCGGGCGGTGCCCGCGGCGCCTTTCGGGCGGAGGAGGGGGGCGGCGCTCTTCCAGGCTGGCGTCCGGCGGCAGGCTGCGCGACCATAGGTGCCATTGGTTTTGCGATGCCCTGCGCACGAAATCGGCGCGCTGTTCGACGGGAATTTCCGCCAGCGCGGCCCTCAGGGTGCGTATGGTGGTCGCCGTGAATTCCACGGCGACTTCCTCCGTGAACTGTTTGCGGTAATAGGAAATGGTGGTGAAAGTGGCCGCCTGCACCAGCAATATGGTGCCCAGCGTGAGCAGCACCATGCGCGCGCGCAGGGAGCGGGGCAATAATGAACGCAGCATGGCGGCGGGCTTCAGGGCGAAAACCGGTACCCGACGCCCCATACCGTCTGGATCCAGCGCGGTTGCTTGGGGTCGTCTTCTATTGCGCGCCGCAGGCGCAGCACGGCGATATCGATGGCGCGGTCGTTGCGCTCGCCCTCGTCATCGTCGCGGGCCAGCGCCAGCAGGCGATCGCGCGACAGGGGCTTGCCGGGATTGTTCACCAGGGCTTCCAGCAAGTTGACTTCGCCGCCGGTGAGCTTGATGATCGCGTTTTCCTTGCTCAACTGGCGCGTCGTGGGGTCGAATACGAAAGGACCGAACACTACCGGTTTGTCTTTGTTCAGTGCCGATGCGCCTTTCTTGCGGCGCAGGACGGCTTCGATGCGCGCCAGAAGTTCGCGCGGGTCGAAGGGTTTGCCCAGGTAGTCGTCGGCTCCGGCTTCCAGTCCGATGACCCGGTCCACCGTTTCATCGCGCGCCGTGAGTAAAATGACGGGAATGTCCTCGCCTTGCTGGCGCAGGCGCCGACATGCTTCGGCGCCGTCGCCATCGGGCATCATGCGATCGAGTACGATCAGGTCCGGCGAGTATCGCTGGATGCGGGACGAGAGGTCGCTGGCATCGGGCGCGAGCAGTGTGTCGTAATTGTGGCGATTGAGGTAATCGGCGAGCAATTGACGCAGGGCCGGGTCATCGTCGACGACCAGTACTTTTACTAGGGGATTTTCCATAGGCCAGAGTGTGCCCCTTGGCCATGCGTCTGGCAAGCGCCTGGAAATCGATTGAAATAGGTGTCGGGCTTGCGGCGAGGCCGGCGATTTATCTTGCACAGGAAACACATGATAGGGCACACCGTACAGGCCATGCGCCAACGCCTGGGAAGCTGCTTATGGCTTTCCGAACTGCCCGCCATGCTGTGCTGGGCGGTGCTGGTGGGCGTGCTGGGGGCATTCGCCACCATACTCTTCCACGAAGGCATGCGCCTGGTCCAGCAGGTAGTCACGGGGCGGAGCGGGTCGATAGTGGGCGTGACGCAGGCGCTGCCGTGGTATGGGCGCCTGCTGTTTCCCGCGTTCGGCGGCCTGGCGGCGGGCTTCCTGCTGTGGGCGGCCTCGAAAACCAAGGCCAAGGCCAATTCCGACTACATGGAAGCGGTGGCCATTGGCGATGGCCGCCTGTCGATAGGACAGGGCCTGCTGCGCTCCCTGTCTTCTTTGTGCACCGTGGCGTCCGGCGGCTCGATCGGGCGCGAGGGCGCGATGGTGCATCTGGCGGCGCTCAGCGCGTCGGCGATAGGCCGCTTCACTTATTTCAGCACCTCGCGGCTGCGCCTGCTGGTGGCTTGCGGCGCCGCGGCCGGCGTGGCCTCGGCCTATGGCGCGCCCATCGCGGGGGCCTTGTTCGTGGCGGAGATCGTCCTGGGCACCATGAGCATGCAGAGCTTTGGCCCGCTGCTGATTGCCGCGGCATCGGCCAATATCGTCATGCGCATGACGGGGCATTATCAGACGACCTACGCCATCGCCGATATGCCCGAGATTCCGGGAATAGAGGTGCTGCCTTTTGTCCTGCTGGGCGCGCTGTCGGGCTTGACCGCTCCCATGTTCCTGAAGTTCCTCGATTTTTCCCGCAACCGGTTCAAGAGCACGGGCTTGCCTTTGCCGGCGCGATTGGCGCTGGGGGGCTTCCTGCTGGGGCTGCTGCTTATCGTCGTGCCCGAAGTCGCGGGCAACGGCTATAGCGTGGTGTTCTCTCTGCTGCACAATTCCTGGGCCTGGTATGCCGTCGTGCTGATGCTGGTCTGCAAGGTGCTGGCCACCGCCTTGACGGTGGGCTCGGGCGCCGTGGGCGGGGTGTTCACCCCGGCGCTCTTCGTCGGCGGGGCGTTCGGCACCCTGTTCGGGATGGCCCTCGGCTACCTGTGGCCGGGCATGACAGCCGGCGTCTACATGTATACCCTGGTCGGCATGGGCAGCTTCCTGGGGGCGGCCACCAGCGCGCCCCTGATGGCGATACTGATGATCTTCGAGATGACGCTCAGCTACCAGCTGGTCCTGCCGCTCATGCTGGCCTGCGTGGTGGCCTATTTCGTATCGCGCGCCGTGGCCGAAGTGGCCATGTATGATGTGACGGTGGTGCGCGAACGCGACATCCTGCTGCGCCAGCAATTGCGCCACACGCTCATCGACGAACTCCTGCGGCCCGCCGCCACCGTCGTCGCCACCACGGCGCCTGTGCGCGACGCCTTGCAGATGTTCCAGGAATATCCCGTCAAATATCTGTATGTGGTCGACGAGGACAATGTCTATCAAGGTGTGATTGCGCAACAGGACCTGACCAGTTTATTGTTGAGCCAGAGCGATGCGCAGCAAAAGCTGGCCGGCGAGGTCCTGCGCCGCGATTTCGTCAAGACCTTGCACCCCGGCATGACGCTGGACCAGGCGCAGGATTATTTTGTGCAGTTCCAGGGCGAACGACTGCCTGTGGTCAGCCGCGATGAATTTCCCCGGCTGCTGGGCGTGGTGTACAAGTCCTCGGTGCTGGAAAAGTACAGCGCCATCAAAAGGTCCATGGACGCCAGCGGCGAGGCCATGCTGGATTTCGGGCCGATACGGCGTCCGCGGTAGTCAATGTTCTTGCGGTGCCCTGATATAAAGCGAGTTTCCTGGTTTCAATGAAGTTTTTTTCACCGATACGACGACTGGCCGCCGCGCTCGCATGGAGCGCGGCGGCATCCTGCGCCCTGGCCGCCGGCGGCCAGCCTGGCCCGGCCTTGCACGACCTGGCGCCCATACGGCTGTACTCGGTGCCCGAGGTCGAGGTCGGTCCCCCGGTTCCCCTGCCCGATCCGGCCGAGGCGCCATCCGGCCAGGATGCCTTGCCGCCGGAGCAGGGCATACCCGACATCTCTTACGATTTTTTCTGGGATCAGGGCGATTCCCGCAAATGGCGCGCCGCCAAGGTGTCCAGCGCGTCGCCCGGGCTGCGCGGCACGTCCGGGCGGGGCCGCGCCCCTGGCCTGCGCGCGCCCTGGCTATCGGCGCCCTCGAAGGATCCCTGGACCTTCGGCGCCAGCAACTGGCGCTATACCGGGGAGCAAGGGCTGGGCATTACCCTGGGCACCAATGAAATCACCGTTCCCGCATGGGGCAATACCGCCCGGATAGGGGGAGTCAGCGTATCGCAGTCTTCCCAGCTCAGTTCCGGCGAGGTCCATGCCTGGCAATACTCGATGTCGGTGGGCGCGCTGGATTATTCGCCCAGCCAGACCCAGGGCGATCTCGTTTATGGCCCCACCGCCAGCAATACGATGCTGCGCTATCGGCTCAGCCCGCAGTTCACGCTGGAATCCCAATTGGAGATGGCGCCCCAGCTCGTCACCACCGGCGTGGGCGGGCGCTACACGACGCGCGGCTGGGGCGCATGGAGCGCCGGGCTGGCCAAGGCGAACCATGGCATGCAGCAGGGCTGGCGCTATCAGGCCGCCTACGAGGTCGATGTCCTGGACGACTTGAAGTTGTCCTGGCTCAACGAAAGCCATACGGCGGGGTTTGCCGACCTCAGCCGCTACCAGGATGCGGCGGCATCCCTCGGCGGAGTCCGGCAGCGTCTCACGGCCACCGTGCCGCTGGGGCGCTGGGGGGATCTCGCCGGCATGTACGAAAATTCCCGCTCGACGCTGGGGGATACGCAACGCAGTTTCGGCTTTACGCAGCAGTTCTGGTACAGCCCCAACCTGCGCATCGGCCTGCAGGCGGAACGGCAACTGGTGACCGGCGACTATGATGTCGGTATTCGTTTTTCAGTACCTATCAATTAGCACATGACCATCTCGTCCCTCGAAACACTGCAGCAAGTCTTTGGCTACGATTCCTTTCGTGGCGACCAGCAGGCCATTATCGATCACGTCGTCCAGGGCGGCGACGCCCTGGTGCTCATGCCGACCGGCGGCGGAAAATCGCTTTGCTACCAGATCCCCGCCCTGGTCCGTCCGGGCACCGGGGTGGTGATCTCGCCCCTGATCGCGCTGATGCAGGACCAGGTCGATGCCTTGCTCGAATTGGGCGTAAGAGCGGCCTTCCTGAATTCCTCCCAGGACTGGCGCACTTCGCGCGACGTCGAGCAGGCCTTCCTGGCGGGCCAGCTGGACTTGCTCTACGTGGCTCCCGAGCGGCTGCTGACCGAGCGCTGCCTGGAAATGCTCTCCGCCGGCCGCATATCGCTGTTCGCGATCGACGAAGCGCATTGCGTATCGCAATGGGGCCATGATTTCCGCCCGGAATACCTGGGCCTGTCGATACTGCACGAGCGCTGGCCGCAGATTCCGCGCCTGGCCCTGACGGCGACCGCCACCACCGTTACGCGCCGGGAAATCGCCGAGCGCCTGGCGCTGGACGGCGCCCCTCATTTCGTGGCGAGTTTCGACCGCCCGAATATACGCTACCGCATCATCGAGAAAAACGAGGTCAGGCGGCAGTTGCTGGCCTTCATCCAGGCCGAGCACCAGGGCGATTGCGGCATCGTCTATTGCCTGTCGCGGGCGCGCGTCGAAGAAACCGCGGAATTCCTGTGCGAGAACGGGATCGCGGCCCTGCCCTACCACGCCGGGCTCAGTCCCGCCGTGCGCGCCGCCAACCAGGCGCGATTCCTGCGCGAGGATGGCATGGTGATGGTGGCGACCATCGCCTTCGGCATGGGGGTCAACAAGCCCGACGTGAGATTCGTGGCGCACATCGATCTGCCCAAATCGGTGGAAGGCTACTATCAGGAAACCGGCCGGGCCGGCCGCGACGGCCTGCCGGCGACCGCCTGGCTGGCCTACGGCCTGCAGGACGTGGTGCAGCAGCGCCGCATGATCAATGAATCGGCCGGCGACGATGCCTTCCGGCGGCGCCTGGGCGCGCAGCTCGACGCCATGCTGGGCCTGTGCGAAACCGTATCGTGCCGGCGCCAGCGCCTGCTGGCCTATTTCCAGCAGGACACGGGCCCTTGCGGCAATTGCGACACCTGCCTGGAGCCGCCGCAGGCGTGGGACGGCACCGTCGCCGCCCAGAAAATACTTTCGGCGGTCTACCGCCTGTGGCGCGAGCGCGGCCAGCGCTTTGGCGCCGGCCATCTCATCGACATATTGCGCGGCAAGCCGACCGACCGGATCAAGCAGTACGAGCACGAGACCATGACGGTCTTCGGCATAGGCGCCGACCTGTCGGAGCAGGCCTGGCGCGGCGTGCTGCGCCAGCTGCTGGCGCAGAGCCTGCTGGCGGTCGACCAGGAAGGATACGGCACCCTGGCGCTGACCGAGACCAGCCGCGCGGTATTGAAGGGCGAGCAGACCTTGATGTTCCGGCGCGAGCCCGAAAAGAAGACGCGCAATTCGCGCCCCGCGAGCACCCGCGGCAAAGAGGCGATAGTCTTGCCGGGCGAGGCCCAGCAGCGCTTCGAAAACCTGCGCGCATGGCGCGCGGAAGTGGCCCGCAGCCACGGGGTTCCGGCCTATGTGATTTTCCATGACGCCACGCTGCGGGAAATCGCCATGAACTGCCCGCAGTCGCTGGAGGACCTGGGCGGCATCAGCGGGGTGGGCGTGCGCAAGCGCGACGCTTACGGCGAGGATCTGCTGCGTTGCGTGCGGGAGTAATCGCGCCTACGCGAACAAGTCCGGCGCGCCGGCGGGCTTGGGCGGCGTGAGGCCCAGGTGGCGCCAGGTGGCTTGCGTGGCCATGCGGCCGCGCGGGGTGCGCTGCAGGTAGCCGTGCTGTATCAGGAAGGGCTCGATCACATCTTCGATGGTGTCGCGTTCTTCGCCTATGGCGGCGGCCAGGCTGTCGACCCCCACCGGCCCGCCGTCGAACTTGTGGATGATGGCTTCCAGCAGCTTGCGGTCCATCAGGTCCAGCCCTTGCGGGTCGACCTCCAGCATGGCGAGAGCCGCGCTGGCCACCGCGACATCGATGCGGCCGTCAGCCTTGACCTCGGCATAGTCGCGCACGCGGCGCAGCAGCCGGTTGGCGATGCGCGGGGTGCCCCGGGCGCGCCGGGCTATTTCCGCCGCGCCGTCGGGCGTGGTTTCGGCATTCAATAGATGCGCGCTGCGCTTGACGATATGGGTCAGGTCTTCGGCGTTGTAGAACTCCAGGCGCGACACGATGCCAAAGCGGTCGCGCAAGGGATTGGTGAGCATGCCGGCGCGCGTCGTCGCCCCTACCAGGGTGAAGGGCTGCAGGTCGATTTTCACGCTGCGGGCCGCCGGCCCTTCGCCGATCAGGATATCGATCTGGAAATCTTCCAGCGCCGGGTACAGGATTTCCTCGACCACCGGCGACAGGCGGTGGATTTCGTCGATGAACAGCACGTCGTTCTTTTCGAGATTGGTCAGCAGGGCGGCCAGGTCGCCCGGGCGTTCGAGCACCGGCCCCGACGTCTGCCGCAAATGGACGCCCATTTCGTTGGCCACAATGTGGGCGAGCGTGGTCTTGCCCAGGCCCGGCGGGCCGAACAGCAGGACATGGTCCAGGGCTTCGCCGCGGTTTTTTGCCGCGGCAATGAAGATTTCCAGCTGTTCGCGCACCCGGTGCTGCCCGATGTATTCGCTGAGGGCGCGGGGCCGCAGCGCCCGCTCGACCGAATCTTCGTTGGGCGAAGCGCTTTGCGGCGCCACGATGCGTTCGATCGCGGCAGCGCTGGAGAGGGAGTCGGAGTGTATGGCCATGGGATTCATGCTGATGATATTTACAGTGCCTATCGTACTCTACTAGGTGATGGTCGCGCAGCCTTGCGGCGATTCCAGCATAATTCCGGGTATTGCGCTTCGCTTCATATTGGATGCTTGCTTATCATGACCGCCACACTACCTATTTATGACGATGTTGTCGATGCCGGCCGAACCCTGGAGGGGGTGGCGCATCGCACGCCGGTGCTGACTTCGCGGACTCTCGACGCGCGGCTGGACGCCCGGGTGTTTTTCAAATGCGAGAACTTTCAGCGCGTAGGCGCGTTCAAGTTTCGCGGCGGCTACAACGCCGTGGCGAAATTGTCGGCCGCCCAGCGCGAGGCGGGGGTCGTGACCTTTTCATCGGGCAACCATGCCCAGGCGATCGCGCTGGCTTCCCAGCTGCTGGGTGTCGCCGCCACCATCGTCATGCCGCGGGACGCTCCGGCGGCCAAGAAAGCGGCCACCCTCGGCTATGGCGCCCGGGTCGTCGAATACGACCGCCGCAGCCAGGACAGGGAGCAGGTGGCCCGCTCCCTGGTCGAGGAACAGGGCCTGACGCTGATTCCTCCCTATGATCACCCGGATGTCATTGCCGGGCAGGGCACGGCGGTCAAGGAGCTGCTCGAGGAAACCGGCCCGCTGGACGCGCTGTTCATCCCTTTGGGCGGCGGCGGCCTGTTGTCGGGCTCCTTGCTCGCGGCCCATGCCCTGAGCCCGGATTGCGCCGTTTACGGCGTCGAGCCGCAGGCCGGCAACGACGGCCAGCAGTCATTCCGCACAGGCCGGATCGTGCGCATTGCCACGCCCGATTCGATCGCCGACGGCGCGCTCACGCAGGGCCTGGGCGAGCTGACTTTCCCTCTCATCAGGCAGTATGCGCGCGACGTTCTTACCGTCAGCGACGGGCAACTGGTGCAAGCCTTGCAGTTTTTTGCCGAGCGCATGAAGATGGTGGTCGAGCCCACCGGCTGCTTGGGCGCCGCGGCGGTCTTCAACGAAATCGTCCCCGTCAGGGGCAAGCGTATCGGCGTGCTGCTGAGCGGCGGCAATGTCGACCTGTCGGCATACGCGGGTTTCCTGCAATCCGCCTAGCAGGCCCGGTTTCTAACGCCTCTGTGCAGCCAAGACAGCAAAGAGCATTGACGAAAGAAGGTCGTTGTAGTAACGTTTATACAAAAGCGATTTGCCTCTGCAAACAGGAGTGCCGCCCATGACTATCACCACTCTTTCCAGCCGGGAGTTCAATCAGGACACCAGCCGGGCCAAGAAAGCCGCCTCAGAGGGGCCGGTGTTCATCACCGACCGGGGCAAGCCCGCCCATGTCCTGCTCAGCATCGAGGAGTATCAGCGCATCACTGGCAAGCGCCGGAGCATCGCCGACGCGCTGGCGATGCCCGGTCTCGCAGACATCGAGTTTGATCCGCCCCGCGTCAATATCGGCATTCGGCCGGCCGATTTCTCCTGATGTTCCTCCTCGATACCAACGTCGTTTCCGAGCTGCGCAAGATACGCTTGGGGAAAGCCGACCCCGGCGTCGAGCAGTGGGCGGACAGCGTGGACGCGGGCAGCCTGAACATATCTGCCATCACCATCCTTGAACTGGAGATCGGTATCTTGCAGCTCGAACGCAAAGACCCGAGGCAAGGCACGGTGCTGCGCACATGGCTCGATACGCTCGTTTTGCCCGAGTTCGACGGCCGGATTTTTCCTGTCGATACGGCCGTCGCGCAACGCTGCGCGCGCCTGCATGTGCCGGACCCGCGCGCCGAGCGCGATGCGTTCATCGCGGCGACAGCCTTGGTGCATGGTATGACGGTCGTGACCCGGAACGTCGCCGATTTTGCGCCGACCGGCGTTGCGCTCTTGAACCCGTGGAATTGTTCCAGCGGTTCGGACTAGGCCCTGGCCAGCGATTTCAACGCAAACCGTATCCCTTCGGCCACTTCCAGGCCTTCGGGCAGGTTTTTCAGGGCGGCCTGGGACTCGTTGTTGGAATAACCCAATGACAGCAGGGCGTTGAGGATGTCGTCGCGGCCGGCGGAATGCGAACCGGGGCTGTGCCCCAGGTCGGCGCCCAGCTTGCCGCGCAATTCCAGCAGCAGGCGCTCGGCTGTTTTCTTGCCTATGCCCGGAACCCGCGTCAGGCGCCCGCTTTCCTGCTGCGTAATGGCGCTGGCCAGCTCTTCGACCGTCATGCCCGACAGCACCGCCAATGCGGTGCGCGCGCCTATCCCGCTGACCTTGATCAGCAGCCGGAATGCCGTGCGTTCGCCGGCGGTGGAAAAGCCGTACAGCGTATGCGCGTCTTCGCGCACCGCCAGGTGGGTATGCAACGTCACCTTGGCCCCGTTTTCCGGCAGGTTGTAGAGCGTGCTCATGGGCACGTCGATTTCATAGCCGACCCCGCCCACGTCTATACAAACCACGGGAGGAGTTTTTTCCAGCAGAGTGCCGGTGATGCGTCCGATCATGGGACCGTCCTTTCTGAAAAATTAACCGACCAGGCGCCCGCCGCGCACGCGACTGGTATGGTTGGGCTTGAGCTGACCGGTTTCCTTCAGGCGTTGGGTCAGGGGATGGCAATGCGCATGGCAAATGGCGCAGGCCAGGGCGTCGGCCGAGTCCGCGGCGGGCAGTCCGCTCAGGGCCAGCAGGTGCTGCACCATTTTCTGGACTTGTTCCTTGGCGGCGTGGCCATTGCCCACCACGGCCTTTTTTACCTGCAGGGCGGTGTACTCATGCACATCCAGGAGGCTGTCGGCCAGGGCGCACATGGCGGCGCCGCGCGCCTGCCCGAGCAACAATGTGGAGGCGGGGTTGGTGTTGACAAAGACCTTTTCCAGCACTGACACCGTGGGCTGGGTGCTTTGCACGACTTCGCGGATATTGTCCAGTATGACCTTGAGGCGCTGCGCCAGCGGCCGGTCGGCCGGCACGATAATGGTGCCGCTGGCCACATATAGCAGGCGCGAGCCCTGGACGTCGATGACGCCAAAGCCGGTGCGCCGCAAGCCCGGATCTATCCCCAGTATGCGCATCAGTGGCGGAAATGCCGGGCGCCGGTGAACACCATGGCAATACCCCTCTCGTTGGCGGCGGCGATGACTTCTTCGTCGCGCACGCTGCCGCCGGGTTGAATCACGCAGCTGGCGCCGGCTTCAGCCACGACATCCAGGCCGTCGCGGAACGGGAAGAAGGCGTCCGAGGCGACGGCCGAGCCGGCCAGCGTCAGGCCGGCGTTTTCCGCCTTGATGGAGGCGATGCGGGCCGAGTCGATGCGGCTCATCTGGCCGGCGCCCACGCCCAGGGTCATGCCATTGCCGACAAAGACGATGGCATTGGACTTGACGTATTTGGCGACCTTCCAGGCAAACATCAGGTCCTGCATTTGCTGCGCGGTGGGGGCCAGGGTGGTGACCAGCTTGAATGCGTCTTGCGGGACCTGGTAGTCGTCGGGGTTCTGCACCAGCCATCCGCCGCCTATGCGCTTCACGTCGAAGGCATTGTGGGCGCCGCCTTGCGGGACCTGCAGCACGCGCACATTCTTCTTGGCCGCGAAGACGGCCAGGGCCTCGGAAGAATAGTCCGGCGCCAGCAGGACTTCCACGAACTGGCCGCTGACGGCCTGGGCGGTGGCCTCGTCCACGGGGCGGTTGAAAGCGATGATGCCGCCGAAGGCCGAGGTCGGGTCGGTCTTGAATGCCTGCTGGTAGGCATGCAGGGGGCTGTCGCCCACGGCCACGCCGCAAGGGTTGGCGTGCTTGACGATCACGCAGGCGATGCTGTCGAAGCTGCGCGCGCATTCCCAGGCGGCATCCGCGTCGGCAATATTGTTATAGGACAGTTCCTTGCCCTGCAACTGGCGATAGCTGCCCAGCAGGCCCGCGCCCACGGGCTGGTCCACATAGAAGGCGGCGGCCTGATGGGGGTTCTCGCCGTAGCGCAGGACTTGCTGCTGCGTCATTTGCAGGGTCAGAGTGCGCGGCCATGGGCGGCGTTGCGCTTCCTCGTCCTGGACGGGCTCGGCGGCCGCCAGGCTGCTCAGGTAGGCGGCGATGGCGCCATCGTAGGCCGCGGTGTGGGCATAGGTTTTGGTGGCCAGCTCCAGGCGCAGGGCATACGAAGGGTGCCCATGCGGGCCGTCCATGTCGGCCAGGACGCGCTGGTAGTCGGCCGGGTCGATCACGACGCTTACGCCGCCTTCGGGCGTGCCGTGGTTCTTGGCGGCGGCGCGCAGCATGGCCGGACCGCCGATATCGATGTTTTCCACGGCATCGGCAAAGGTGCAGCCGGGCCTGGCGATGGTCTCGCGAAACGGATACAGATTGACGACCAGCATATCGATGCGGTCGATTCCATGTTCTTCCAGCGTCTTCAAATGTTCAGCGCTATCCCGGCGCGCCAGCAGCCCGCCATGTATCTTGGGGTGCAGGGTCTTGACCCGGCCGTCCAGGATCTCCGGCGAGCCGGTATGCGTGGCGACCTCGGTTACGGCCAGGCCGGCTTGCGCCAGCAGCTTGGCGGTGCCGCCGGTGGACAGCAGTCGCACGCCGCGCTGGGCCAATGCCTGGGCGAATTCGACGATACCGGTTTTATCGGAAACCGAGAGTAGGGCAGTCTGGATTTTCATAAGATCAAAGTCTAGGGTTCAAATGGATTAGGGTTGCAGGTTATGGGCGAGCAGTTTCTTGCGCAAGGTGCTGCGCGTAATGCCCAGCATCTCGGCGGCCTTGGATTGGTTGCCGTGGGATTTTTCAAGAGCAACCTGCAGGACGGGGCGTTCGACGCAATTGATGACCATGGCCAGCATGTCGCGCGGCTCCGAGTCGCCCAGGTCCGTAAAATAGCGTTCGAGCCGGTCGCGCACGGATTGCTCTAGGGGATTTGTGTTACTCATGATCCTCGGTTGATATTCTGTGACGTGCTGCGGGCTTTACGCCTTTGCCGTCTGAGCCATCATCGGCTCGTTGGGTGGATGGCGATCAAACCATAGCTCTAGGGCGCGGGTCTGGTCGCGGGTATTGCTGATCTGGTTGATGCCAGGCAGCAACTCGTCGACATCGGGCATATCGGCCAGGTACCAGCCTATATGCTTGCGCGCCGAGCGGACTCCTGTGTATTCCCCGTAGAATTGATAATGGTCCTCGAGGTGGTCCAGCAGGCAGTCGCGCAGCTCGCCATAGGTGGGGGGCGGCAAATGGGCGCCGGTCGCAAGGTAATGGCTGATTTCCCGGAAAATCCACGGCCTGCCCTGGGCAGCGCGGCCGACCATCACGGCATCGGCACCCGTATACTCTAGTACGTATCTGGCTTTTTCGGGACTATCGATATCCCCATTGGCAATTACCGGAATCTTCAGTTCCCGCTTCACTTCCCGTATCGTATCGTACTCGGCCCGGCCCTGGTATAAATCGCAGCGCGTGCGTCCGTGCAGGGTGATGGCGGCGATGCCTATGTCTTGCGCCAGCCTGGCGACCCTGACGGCATTGCGCGATTCGCGATCCCAGCCCGTGCGGGTTTTCAGCGTCACGGGCACGCCCAGCGGCTGGCAGGCCCTCACCACGCTTTCAAGTATGCGCGCCACGCGGTCCTCGTCGCGCAGCAGCGCCGAACCGGAGGCCACATTGCATACCTTTTTCACGGGGCAGCCCATATTGATGTCGATGATGCGGGCGCCTTTGCCGACATTGAACAGCGCGGCCTCGGCCATCATGGCGGGGTCCGATCCGGCGATTTGCACGGCTATGGGGTCGATTTCTCCGTCGTGGTCCAGGCGCCTCGATGTCTTGACGCTATCCCACAGGCGGGGATTGCTGGCCGCCATTTCCGACACGGCATAGCCCGCGCCCAGCATTTTGCAGAGCTTGCGGTAGGGGCGGTCGGTCACGCCGGCCATGGGCGCGACGAAAACCGGGTTGGGAAGGGACCAGGAGCCTATGAACATCGGGGGATTTTAACCCCCGATCGGAATTCCCGGGCCAGGGCCTCAGCTGCGCAGGCCCTGGAGCAGTTGGCGAGCCAGGGTGTTGCGCAAGGCAGGCAGCAGGTCCAGCGTCAACAAGGCCAGCCCGCAGGCATGTTCCACCAGGGGATTGCCGGTAGTGAACACCCGCGGCAGAAAATCGGTGATTCCCGCGGTCAGCCAGCGGTCCGGGCGGCGATTGCGGGCGAACTGCGCGAGCAGATGGCCTGCGTCGGTATGGGGCCGGGCCAGCCATGGCGCCAGCGCCTGGCCCAGTTGCGCCGCATCGCGCAGGCCCAGGTTCAGCCCCTGGCCCGCAACCGGATGCAGGGTCTGGGCGGCGTTGCCTATGGCCACCGTGCGGGCATCGAGCAGGGACGGCCCGGCGTGCAGCGACAAGGGAAACACATGGCGCTCGCCCAGGCAAAGGAAACGCCCCAGCCGGTCTCCGAAAGCATCGTGCAAGGCGGCTTCGAAGGCCGGGCCGTCCAGGGCGAGCAGCCTTTGGGCCTGCGCGGGCGGACAGCACCACACGATGCCGTATACATCATTCCCCTGGGGATGGGGCAGAACGGCCAGCGGCCCCTGGGCGGTGAAGCGTTCGAAAGCCCATCCTTGCCGCGGCCGCGCCGCGCGCACGGTGGCCAGCACGGCATGCTGCTTGTAATCGCGCCGTATGCCCTGGGGCCGGGAGCCGTCGGACTGCACGGCAAGCGCGCTGCTGACGCGGCGTCCGCCGCGGTCCGGTTCCACAGGGCCGGTAACCGCCCGCCCCGGCGGCGCTTCCAGCAGCGCTACGCCGCTCCTGGCCAGCGCCCGGCGCAGGCTGGCGAGCAGCGCGTCGTAGGCGACGACGCTGCCCAGGCGCGCGACGCCCAGCTCGGCGCAATCGATGAGGGTGCGCCCCAGCCTGCCGCGCTGTGAAACGTGCACGACATCGATGCTGGCCGATGCGCCGGGCCAGGCGCCCAGCTGTTCCAGCAAGACTCGGCTGCCATGGTTGAGCGCCAGCGTGCGGGGGTCCGGGGGCGCCTGCGCTGCCGGCGCGGCGCCCGGCAGCGCGGCCGCGTGCCGGCCGATCAGGGCGATGCGCCGCGGATCGGGCGACTTGGCGGCCAGGATCAGGGCCAGCGCGCTGCCGACGGGGCCGGCGCCGCTGATGGCGATATCGTATGTGGGGGCATCCATGCGCGTTCCATGCTCTACTACAATAGACAGGATTTTAAAGTTTTTGCATCAAGGCCCGAAGGGCCGACCGAGGCCATGCATGAAGCAATTTACCACTCCCGCCCCTCATCGCAGCAAGGTGGCCGCCGCCTGGCTGGCCTGCCTGCTGGGCGTCTTTGGCGCCCACTGGTGGTACATAGGGCGGCGCGGAGCCTGGATGGTCACGGCCTTTTCGGCGCTGATGCTGGCGCTTGCGCAGTTTTACCCGGTCTGGTGGGACAATCCTGCGTTCCTGATCCTTATTGTTCCCATTACCGATGGCTTCATCGAGGCCCTGGTCTTTGCGCTCAAGCCTGACGAGAAATTCGACGCCAAATACAACCCGGGCTCCGCGAGGGCCACGCGCACAGGCTGGAATGCGGTGATCGCCGCCATTGTCACCACCTTCGTGGGCGGCGTCGTCGTCATGTTCGGCATTGCCCTGATCGTCGTGCATGTCTACACGTCCATGGGCTGGCTGGACGGCTACGTGCTCTAGCGCGCCGCGCGGTGGGCTGGCGGCCCCCGCCGCTTCCTGTTTCGCAGGCCAAGGCTTGTTTGCGCCGGCCTAAGACGTTACAATGTGACGTGTTCAATTTATAGGAGCTCTGCGGTGAATCCCGACCCCGGCGACAGTTGCGGCCGATCTAGTATCGGTCATTCAATCACCAGGCGCGTCTAGGCAGCAGCGGTTCACACCCAGCTCTTGCCACGCCCCTGGTCATTCAAGGGCGTGGCAGTTTGAAGAATACCTTGCGTATTCAAACTCCCGTCGTTTTTCAATAAACAAACCTGTTGCGCATGCCGCGGCAGGTTGGTGTGTCGCCTTGGCGGTGCACACAGGCAATGGGAGTTTCCATGCGTCTTTTCAATTTGTTTCTGCGCCGTGCCGGCGTGCAATCCTCCGCGGCGGTCCGCGCGCCGAGTTCCTTGTCGCGCCTCACCGTGGTGTGCCCCCGCCATCTGCTGGCCGATGTGCGCAAGCAGATCTACCTGGACTTCGAAGGGGCTGGCCTGCGGGTCGCCAAGGTGCTGGTGGACAAGGCCAGGCAGCACGACATGGCGCGCGCCTGCGTCACCGTGAACTGCCCGCCCGAATTGCGCCCGGTGCTCATGTCCCAGGCGCGCCAGCTCAGTTCCTATCCTGGCGTGCAGCAGGTGCAATGGGGCGATCGGCGCCATATTGCATTAAACTAGCAAGGTCGCGCTTACCGGATTTCCGCCCATGAATATTATCGATTGGCTTACGCCCTGGGAATTTTCCCCCGCGCTGCTGCTGATGTTTTTCATGGGCGCCTGGCTGTTCACGCGCGGCACCCGCGTTCATCGCGTAACGGCGGTGCGCCAGGCTTTTTTCTGGATAGGCGTCGCGCTGCTGTATCTGTCCATGCATACCCGCATCGACTATTACGCCGAGCGCATGTTCTTCATACACCGCTTGCAGCATCTGGTGCTGCACCATCTGGGGCCGCTGCTGATCATGGGCGCCTACCCCGGCCAGGTCATGCGTGCCGGCCTGCCCATGTCGTGGCGCCTGCGCCTGCGCGACTTCCGCGCCAGCAGGCCGGGGCGGGCGCTGGTCGCCGTCCTCACCAACAAGATACTGGTGCCTGTGCTGTTCGTGGCGCTGGTGCTGGGCTTCCTGATACCCACCGTCCAGTTCTATTCGATGCTCGACTGGCGCTTGTACCGCTTCATGAACTGGTCGGTCGTCATCAGCGGCTTCATGTACTGGAACCTCATACTCGATCGCCGCCCCAGTCCGCCGGCCGTGCTTTCGCCTGGCGGGCGCATCATTTCCCCGGTCATCACCATGGTGCCGCAAATGGTGACGGGCGCCGTCATCACCTTCACCGAGCGCGATCTCTACCCCATCTTCGATTTGTGCGGCCGCGCCATACCCGGCATGACAGCCGTCACCGACCAGGCTATCGGCGGGCTAACCATGTGGGTGCTGGCGGGCTTTGTCGAGGTGTTCGGCTTGTTGTTTGCCTTGGCCACGCTCATGCGCTTGTCGGCCAGAAACCGCCTGCCCAACAAACAGGATGCCCTGCGCGCCAGGCAGTCGGTGGCGGCTGCCGCCTCCTGAATCAGCCTCTGAATCACCTTGCGGACCCATGACAGCTTCCCGCCCTGACCTGCGAACCCCTACCTATGCCAAACTGATCTGCGCCAGCCTGATCTGGGCCTCGTGCTGGTCGGCTCCCGTGCAGGCCCAGCCCATGGGCCTGCCCAGCATGGGCTCCGCTTCCGCGGCGGAACTTTCCCCCTCGCTGGAGCGCACCCTGGGGGACGCCATCATGGAGCAGGGGCGCCGCGATCCCGACTACATCGCCGATCCCGACGTCAGCCAGTATCTGACCAACATGGGCCGCGGCCTGGCGGCCCACTCTCCCATCACTGTGCAGCAGCCCATCACCGTCTTTGGCGTGCGCGATCCGCAGGTCAACGCTTTTGCCTTGCCCGGCGGCTATGTGGGCATCAATAGCGGCCTGGTGGTGCAGGCGCAAAGCGAATCGGAACTGGCGTCGGTCCTCGCCCACGAAATCGGCCACGTCGCGCAGCGCCACATTGCGCGGGGCATGACGCAAAGGTCGCAAAGCAGCGGCGTCATGATGGCGGCGCTGGCGGCAGCCTTGCTGGCGGCGCTGTCGGGCAGCGGCGATCTGGCCATGGGCGTGGCGGCTTTCGGGCAGGCGGCGGCGGTGGACCGGCAACTGGGTTTTTCCAGGCAGGCCGAACAGGAAGCCGATCGCGCCGGCTTCGAAATGATGCGCAAAGCCGGCTACGACCCGCGCGGCATGGTGCGCATGTTCAAGCAGCTCGCGAATGCTTCACGGCTCAACGAGGGCATGGGCGGCGGCGACTACACCAGCACCCATCCTTTGTCGATTCAGCGCATGGCCGATATCGAGAACCGCGTAAGCGAAATGCCCGCGGCGCATCCCAAGGGCAGCGACTCATTCTGGTATATACGCGCCAAATTGCGCGTCATGCAGGCGCGCGACGGCCAGTCGCAGCGCAACGCGGTCGAGAAGCTGCAGCTGGACGCGAGCCAGGCCGCGGGCGTGGAGCAGTCCGCGGCATGGTATGGCCTGGCCTATGCGGCCTTGCAAAAGAAGGACACGGCCCAGGCGGAGCAGGCGCTGCGCAATGCCCAGAAGAACGGCCAGGGTTCGCCGGAAGTGGCGGGCCTGGCGGTATCGCTGGCCTTGGCGCAGGGCGACAACGCGCAAGCCTTGGCGCTGGCCCAGGCGGCTTCGGACCGCTGGCCCGATAGCCAGGGCATTGCCCTTGCCAGGGTCGAGTCGCTGCAAAAAACCGGCCAGGACGAGGCGGCGGTACAGTTTCTGCAGCAAAGGATCAAGCAATGGCCGGACGTGCCGCGCCTGTACCAATTGCAGGCGCAAAGCCAGGAGCGCCTGGGGCAGAAGGTCGCCGCCCGGCGCACCATGGCCTCTTATTACGACATGACGGGCGCCCTGGCCACGGCGGTCGAACAGCTGCAGCAGGCGCGCAATATGACCAAGGATTTCTACGTGCAGTCGGAGCTCGACGTGCAGATACGCACGCTGAAGGAACGCCTCAAGGCCGACCGCGAACTGCTCGAACGGTTCAAGTCGTGATGGCTAGTGTCCTGTTTGCTTGGTCCGCGCGCTCGAATTCGGATGCGCCGAAGGTGAGTATTGGGATTAGCCAGACAGGACACTAGGCGCCGGTCTCGAAGAAACGCGCCAGGCGCGTGGGCAGCCAGCCTATGTGGCCGGGAAAGCTCCCGGTAACGAAACCCACGTGTCCGCCTTCGGCCGGCTGGTGCAATACGACCCTGGGCGAACAGTCGTGCGAGCCGGGCAGGGAGGGCTCGGGAATGAAAGGGTCGTTCCTGGCGTTGAGCACCAGCGCCGGCACGGCTATGTTCTTCAGTTGCGGCTTGCTTGACGCCCGCGTCCAGTAATCCAGCGCGTTCTTGTAGCCGTGCATGGGGGCGGTGTACATGTCGTCGAACTCGCGCAGGCTTTTGACCTGGCTCAGGCGCAGGGCATCGATGTTGCCCGGAAAGCGCTTGGCTTTTTCCAGGGTCTTGGTTTTCATGGTCTTGAGGAAATTGCGCGAATACAGATGCTTGCCCAGCCAGGTTTCTGACAGGCGGGTGCCGCAAGCGACCAGGTCCAGGGGCACCGAGACGGCGGCGCAGGCGGCCAGCCACGCCATGGCCGCGCCTTTCTCGCCTATATGCTTGAGCATGGCGTTGCCGCCCAGGGACACGCCGACGGCGTGCCAGCGGGCATTGGGCAGGCGCTGGCGCACCGTGTCGAGAATGAACCCGATATCGTCGGAATCGCCCGAGAAGTAGGCGCGCGCCATGCGGTTGGGAAAGCCCGAGCAGCCGCGGAAATGGGCGATGACCACCATCCAGCCGCGCGCCCGGAAATGCTGGGTGATGGCTTGCGCATAGTGGCTGTGGCTGCTGCCTTCGAGGCCATGGAAAAGCACCAGGGCGGGGCTGTCGGTGGCGGTGGGCAGAGTCGCCCAGTCGTTATCCTGCATCCAGCGCCGGGCGGCGGTATGGGCCAGGCGGCTGTCGGGGCGGGACGCCGAGCCATTGGCCAGCTTGTCTGAAAACAGCCCCGGGCCGGTCCAGTCCAGGTCGAGGAAATCGCCGTCGGGCGTATCGATGCGTTCGCGGACGAAAGAAATGTGGTGATAGCGCGCGGCCAGCGCGCCATAAAGCGTTTGCAGATGGCCGCTGGGCAGCCACGCAGGGGTAGGGCAGGGAGAAGTGTCTATCTGTGCTGTCACGTACCGGCTTTCAGTGCAAAGTGTCGGGGCGATCCTGCAAGCCGAGCTTGTCGATGTCTTGCGGAGCATGTGAGGCGTGATGCAGTATCATTTTCCATCCCGCCCGGCCTTTGTGAAAAACGTTGGTGGTGTAGCAGTTGGCAGTCTTGTCGCCGTCCGGGGTCTTGAGCACGATCTGCTCTATCAGCACATGCACCGAACTCATCGCGCTGGACATGGCCATGGGCCGCAGCGTGTTGACCGCCATGGGCCCGTTGCCCAATATTTTCTGCCAGGCGCTCTGGACGGCGTCGTGGCCGACCAGGCGCATGCCGCCCGGGTGCACGCAGACGATTTCTTCGTCGTCGGACCAGACGCGCATCATCAGGGCGAGGTCCGCTTTCTGAAGCGCCTCGTAGAAGGCCTGTTCAGCTTCTTGTGGAGTCGTAAACATAAAACAGCAACCGTTGGTTATTGCCCCGCGCCGCCGGCGGCGCGGGGCGTCGATTAATGCCCGTGAACCTTTTCGCCTTCTTTCAGTTCATAAGCGGCGCCGCAATACGGGCAAATCGCCCTGCCGGTCTTGACGACTTCGATGTAGACGCGCGGATGCATGCTCCAGACGGGCGCATTCGGCCCGGGACAGTAGACGGGCAAGTCCTTGGCTTCGACGAAAATGGTTTGGTCATGCGGAACGACGGATTTGGGGGCGCTGCTCATGGTGTGTCCTAAGGATGGGGTCCGGTACGGCCGGACGGATTTTATACCTTGCTTAGCCAGTGGTGGTATTTGGCGTTCTTCCCGTTTACCACATCGAAGAAGGCTTGCTGCAACTTTTCGGTAATGGGGCCGCGGCTGCCTGCGCCGATAACGCGGCGGTCGACCTCGCGTATGGGCGTGACCTCGGCCGCCGTGCCGGTGAAGAAGGCTTCGTCGGCAATGTACAGATCGTCGCGGGTAAGGCGCTTGGTCAGCACGGGTATGCCCAGGTCGGCCGCCAGGGCATGAATGGTCGAGCGCGTGATGCCGGTAAGCGCCGAGGCGATTTCGGGCTCGCACAGCACCCCGTCCTTGACGATGAAAATATTCTCGCCGGAGCCTTCGGCGACGAAGCCGTCGGTGTCCAGCAGTATGGCCTCGTCGTAGCCGTGGTCCAGGGCTTCGGCGTTGGCGATGATCGAATTGGCGTAGGTGCTGGCCACCTTGGCGCGCGGCATGGTGACGTTGACGTGCTGGCGGGCGTACGACGAGATTTTCACCCGTATGCCCTGCTGCAGCGCTTCTTCGCCCAGGTATGCGCCCCAGGGCCATGCCGCTATCGCGACATGGACTTGCGCGCCCTTGGGCGAAACCCCCATTTTTTCAGAGCCGTAGAACACCAGCGGGCGGATATAGCAGGATTCCAGCTCGTTGGCGCGCACCACTTCGAGGTGAGCGGCGTTGATCGCGTCCCTGTCGTAGGGCATGGCCATCTGGTAGATGTGGGCCGAATTGAACAGCCGCTTGGTGTGGTCCTGCAGGCGGAAGATGGCCGTGCCGATGTCGGTGTTGTATGCGCGCACGCCCTCGAAAACGGCCAGGCCGTAATGCAGGGAATGGGTCAGGACATGGGTCGTGGCGTCGCGCCAGGGCACCAGCTTGCCGTCATACCAGATAAAACCATCGCGATCGGACATGGACATTCGGCTCTCCCAAAGTTGAGGCTTGATTGTAGCAAGGGCGGCGGCCTTACAATAATCCCTTTTCGAAAACTTGCGTCCCACGCTTGGCGGCGCCGCAGGCGCCCCTGAATGGTGGCGGAGAGGCTCCGGGCGACAGCCCGGATTTCTTCACTTGGCTCGGTGTTGTGGCATGCCTTGCGGCTTGCCATGTTGTGTAAGGTATGCGCAGTGGTGAAGAATAGATTTTTTTCCAGTTTTCCCGGCGCCCAGGCCAGGCGCGACTTCGGGAAGGGGCTGGGCGACGTTCTGACCGCTCTGGTCGCCGTGAGCACCTGGGGCTTTGTCACCGGTATCGCGCTGGTCAAGTCGGGCCTCACCGAAAGCATGGCGACGTTGATGACCTTGCTGGTGTACGCCGGTTCGGCCCAGTTGACTGCTTTGCCGCTCATGGAAACCTTGTCGCCCTTGCTGCTGATTTTCGTGGCCGGCCTCTTGGTGAACATCCGCTTTCTGATCTTCGGCGCGGCGCTGCAGCCTTTTTTCCGCCATCTTTCCTGGCCCAGGCGTTTATTCCTCGGATTTTTCTCCAGCGATATCGCTTTCGTGCTGTTCATGGGGCGCTACGGCGACAGCAAGCTCAAAGGTAGCGGTGAACAGCTTTGGTATTTCCTCGGGCTTATCGTTCCCTGCTGGTTCGCCTGGAATCTTTCGTCGCTGCTGGGCATCTACCTGGGCGGGCTGGTGCCGGCGTCGTGGTCCCTGGAGTTCGCGGCGATACTGGCGCTGATGGCTATCATCATTCCCCTGGTCCAGACGCGGCCCATGGCCATGTGCCTGCTGGTGGCCGGCCTTATCGCCTGGGCCGGCCAGCCATGGCCCCTGCGGCTGGGGCTGGCGGCGGCGGTGGCCGGCGGTATCTTCGCGGGCGTGCTCAGCGAGCGCCTGCAGCGCAAAAACAGGAAATCCCCATGACCGGCGACCTGGATTACGATCTGTACATACTCGGGGCGATCCTGGTTCTCGCCTTGTGCAGTTTGCTGACCCGCGCGGGCTATTTCGTGTTTGGCGACTACTTTCCCCTCAGCGATCCGGTGCGCCGCGCCTTGCGTTATGCGCCCACCGCGGCCCTGATCGGCATCGTGGTGCCCGAGCTGCTGCCATGGAGCCCCGCCGCCGGCCTGCAACTGGACATCAAGGTGTTCGCCGCGCTGTTCGCCATCCTGATTTACTGGCGCACCCGCAGCACCTTGATGGTGATAGTAGGGGGGATGGTCTCTTTCTGGGTGCTGCGCGCCTTGCTTTAGGCTTTCTTTAGGTATTCTTTGGGCCATTTTCAGGGCTTTTCATGGCTCGCGGGCGTGGGGAAGGCGGCGCCTGGGCCGGTGAAACCGTATGCTTTTAACGACACTCTGGGGTATTTAAGGCCTGGCACGGCCGTCGGGCCACGCTAATTACAGATCCTCGTCCGCACTGCGTTAAAATAATTGGGTTATAAAAGCTACACGCGGGGTACTCCTGCGCCGGGCGCAAACCACTTTCAATGACAGACACTACAAACACACGCATCGATACACCTGCCGCCACTTTTTCCGATTTCGGCCTGCATCCCAGCATTCTCCTGGCGGTCGCCGCAACCGGATACACCATACCGACGCCCATCCAGGCTCAAGCCATACCGATAGTGATGGATGGCCGCGATGTGATGGGGGCCGCGCAAACGGGAACCGGCAAGACGGCGGCCTTTACCCTGCCTATCCTGCATCGCCTGATGCAGTTCGCGAGCGCCAGCGCATCGCCGGCCCGCCATCCGGTGCGCGCCCTTATCCTTACCCCCACGCGGGAATTGGCCGACCAGGTGTCCGACAGCGTCATCGAATACAGCAAATCGACGCCTTTGCGTTCGGCCGTGGTGTTCGGCGGGGTGGATATCGGCCCTCAGCGCGACGCCCTGCGGCGCGGCTGCGAGGTCCTGATCGCCACGCCGGGCCGCCTGCTCGATCATGTCGAGCAGAAAAATGTCAATCTCGGCCAGGTCGGCATATTGGTGCTGGATGAGGCCGATCGCATGCTGGACATGGGCTTCCTGCCCGATCTCGACCGCATCATGCGTTTGCTTCCCGCCAAGCGCCAGGGCCTGCTTTTCTCGGCGACATTCAGCAACGAGATCCGCAAGCTTGGCCGCACCTACCTGAACAACCCCGCCGAGATCGAAGTGGCGGCGCGCAATGCCACGGCTGACAACGTCACCCAGGTCGCCTATGCGATGCCCAGCAGCGAAAAGCGCGCGGCCGTCGTGCATCTGGTCAAATCGCGCGGGTTCAATCAGGTCATTGTGTTTTCCAATACCAAAATCGGCACCAGCCGCCTGGCGCGCGAGCTTGCCCGCGACGGCGTCAAGGCCGAATCGATACACGGCGACAAAAGCCAGCTCGAGCGCATGAAGGCGCTCGAGGCGTTCAAGGCCGGCGAACTGGAAGTCCTGGTGGCGACCGACGTCGCCGCGCGCGGCCTGGACGTGGCCGGCGTGCCTTGCGTGATCAACTACGATCTTCCCTACAACGCCGAGGACTACGTGCACCGTATCGGCCGCACGGGCCGAGCCGGGGCGTCGGGCGAGGCGATCGCTTTCTTTGCGCCGGAAGAAGAACGGTTCCTGCTGGACATCGAAAAGCTGATCAAATTCAAGATACCGCGCGCCCAGCTGAGCCTGCCGGCGCCGGTGCGCCATGCGCCTGCGAGCGCCCGCGGCGAGCGCCGGCCATATTCATCCGGCGCGTCATCGACGCGCAAGCCGGTGGATGATTTTTTCTCCCGGCCTTATGTGGCGTCGGCCTCCGCATCGAGCGGCGCTTCCGATATTGCCAAGTCCGGCGCCCCCGGCCCCAGCAAGAAATCGGTCGGCGTGCTACTGGGCGGCAGGCATTAACAGCGTTTGAAGCAAGGCCGGCCCGCTATCCACAACGGGCGTGGCGTCGTCCATGTGGCTGATCAGGCGCTCCAGATGGCTGATATAAGGCAGCAGGGTTCCATAGAACAGGTTCCCCCGGGCGCTTTGTATCAGCACGGTCGGGAAGTTCTCGACGTCTTCATCGTCCAGCAGTTCAGGGCTTTCTTCGATATCCACCCACACGAAGGTATGCTGCGGCCATTGCTGCGCCAAGGCGTCGAAGCCTGGCCGGTACTGAGTGCAGGTGTCGCACCATGCGGCGCAATAGCAGGCGATGACCATGCCCTGCGCCTGCTCCAGGCGGGCGCGCAGCGCTGGCGCATCATATTGGGGATCGAATACTGGCATAAAGACAAATGGCCTCTGGTTTGACTATGATAGTCATGTCATTAATTCTAGACTTGCGCAATGAGCAATAACTTCAATCTGGCAGTCCGGGCCCGGCGGCCCGCCGCAACCGGCATGTCTGCCGTGGGCGTGGCGTTCAAGCGGGCGCTGGTGTCGCAGTGCCACCCCAAAATGCTGGCGGCCCTGCTGCTGCCCTTCATCATCGCCTTGCTCGGGGCCATTATATTGCTTTGGGCATTCTGGGAGCCCCTGACTGGATGGCTCAACAGCGAGGCCGCCAACTGGGAGTTCGTCAATCAGATCGACCAATGGATGCTGGCCATAGGGCTGTTTTCCATAAAGCTGTACCTCATCCCCCTGCTTGCCGCCGGCATCCTGTTGCCCATGTCCGGGATACTGGGCTTGGTGATAGCCGCCGTTTTCGTCATGCCTATCGTGCTGCGCCATCTCGAGGCGCGCGAATACCGGGGGTTGACGCGCCAGGGCCAGTACAGCACTGCCGTGGGCGCATGGAACGCCGTCTGGGTGGGTGTTTTGTTCGTCCTGGCGTGGCTGCTGACCATGCCCTTGTGGCTGATCCCGCCGCTTCCGATGCTGCTGCCCGTCGTCTTGTGGGCGTTCGCCTTCACCCGCATGCTGCGCGTCGACGCCATCGTCGAGCATGCCAGCGCCCAGGAGCGGCGCCTGCTGTGGCGCCGGCACAACCGCCAACTGTGGCTGATAGGCTTCTGCCTCGCGCTGATCAATCTGTTTCCTCCCGCCTGGCTGTTCCTGCCGGTGTTTTCGGCGCTGGTGTTCGCCCATTTCAGCCTTGAAGCACTGCGCCAGCTGCGCGCGCAAACCGTCATCGATGCCGAACCAAACAGAACAAGGCCATGATTATGCATACTGCTGCGAACCCCAAGGTGCGACTGATCATCATCGGTGACGAAATCCTTTCCGGCCGGCGCCAGGACAAGCATTTTTCCAAGCTGATCGAGCTGTTGTCGCAGCGTGGCATGCAGCTGGCGGGCGCTGAATTCGTCTCCGACGAGCGCGACGTCATCGCCGCCACGCTGGCGCGCAGCTTCGCGACGCCGGATATCGTGTTCTGTTGCGGCGGCATCGGCGCCACGCCGGATGACCAGACGCGCCAGGCGGCGGCGCAGGCGCTGGGTGTCGAACTGGCATTGCATCCCGAGGCCGAGCGCCTGATCGCCGAGCGCTGCGCCGACAACGAACGCCGCGGCCAAGGCAGCGCCGACATGTCCTTGCCTGAAAACCAGCAGCGCTTGCAGATGGGCGTGTTTCCGGCCGGCGCGGAAATCGTCCCCAACGCCTACAACAAGATACCGGGCTTCTATATCCGGAATCACACATTCATGCCGGGCTTTCCCGTCATGGCCTGGCCCATGATGGAATGGACGCTCGATACCCGCTACCAGGCGCTTCATCACAATATCACCCGCGTGGAGCACTCCTTCCTGGTCTTCAAGCTGCCTGAATCGCGCATCACGCCCGCGCTGGAAGAACTGGAAAGAAAGTGGCCGGGCGTCAAGGCCTTCAGCTTGCCCAGCATGGGCGAGACCGGCCATGCCCATATCGATCTGGGCGTCAAGGGCGAGCCCGGGGCGGCGGCCGAAGCCCTGGCCTATTTGCGCGCCGAGGTCATCAGGATAGGGGGGCAACTTGCCCCGCCGCAAAAATAAATCTTGCCAGAAGGATGGTTTTTTTCATATTATGGAATTGTTGCATTGCGACATAACCTGATCATGCCTAGAACCTCTACTCTTTCTTCCGCGCCCGCCAGCGTATCGGCCGTCAGCGGCTCCCCCATCACCATCCAGGTGCTGGAGCGGGCCATGCGCCTGCTGGATGTCCTGGCGCGGCATTCGGATCCGGTCCCGCTCAAGGACCTCGCCGCCACCACCGGGCTGCATACCTCCACGACCCACCGCATCCTGAACGACCTGGTGGTGGGGCGCTACGTGGAGCGGGTCGACAGCGGCTTGTATCAACTGGGCATGCGGCTGCTGGAGCTGGGTTCCCTGGTCAAAGGCCGCCTGAACGTGCGCGAGGTGGCGATCGAGCCCATGCGCGAACTGCACAAGATAACCGGCCAGACGGTCAACCTGTCCTTGCAGCAGGGGGACGAAATCGTCTACATCGAGCGCGCATGGAGCGAGCGCTCGGGCATGCAGGTCGTGCGCGCCATCGGCGGGCGCGCGCCCCTGCACCTGACTTCTACCGGGAAGTTGTTCCTGTCGGTCAGCGATCCGCGCCAAGTGCGCGCCTACGCCATGCGCACCGGCCTGGCCGGCACCACGCGCAATAGCATTACGCAAACGGAACAGCTGGAGCGCGATCTGGCGCTGGTGCGCCGCCATGGCTATTCGCGCGACAACGAAGAATTGGAGATGGGCGTCAGGTGCATCGCCGCCGGCGTGTACGACGACACCGGCAAATTGCAGGCCGGCCTGTCGATTTCGGCGCCCGCCGAGCGCATGCGCGACGAATGGATACCCATTCTGCTGCGCACCGCCGCCCAGATATCCGAGGCGCTGGGCTACGAGGTCGATCACTGACGGGCTATGGCCGCGGGCCTTGTCGCGCGCGGTGTCCGCCTGCACGGCCGAAGCTCCGATAGCGGATCAGGAGCGGTAGGGGGAAATCCCGCCCAGGTCTTCCGAAAGTTCGAACGCGGTCCGCTTCATTTCCGGAACCAGCTTCTCGACTATGCTTTCATTGAAGCGATACAACGGAATGACGACCGAGATCGCGCCCAGCAGCGTGGTGCCTCTGGAAAAGACGGGGCATGCGATAGCGGCGCTTTCGGGGTCGCGCTCGCCTTGCGTTACCGCGTAGCCCAGCCGCCGGATCGCTTCATAGCGTTCACCCTGGGCCGCGTCGCCAATCGCGCGGATGACGTGGCCCGCCGCTCCCACATCCAGCGAGAACTGTTTTCCCTCGACTACGTGCATGCGCACGGCCCGGTGTGGCTGCACGTGATGCAAGCAGACGCGCTGTTCGCCCTCTCTTACATACAGGCCGGCGCACTCGCCGGAAACGGACACCAATTGCCTCAGGCGCGGCAGCACATAGTCCGCCAGGCTGAAGGATCTGCGGTACATCTCGCTGAGGATCAATACCTTGGGCCCGACGACATACCGCCCATCCGCCAGCCGCTTCACGAAACCGGCCAATATCAGCGAGTCCAGCAGCCGGAGAATGGTGCTTTCATAAAGGCCGGTTTCAGCCGCCAGCATGGAAAGCGTGAGACCGTCTTCCGATGATTCAAACGCCCCCAGGATCTGCAACGCCCGGTTCACGGCGGCCACGCCCTCTTTCTTTGCCGGCTCAACAAGGGTTTTCCCTGGTGTCTTTTCTTTTTTCGTCATAATAGAATTCGTTTCTGAAATTATATTTTAATAGAAATTTATTCTATTAAATAGGCGAGATTGCCTGCTGGCAATAAGAATAATCTGGAAACTCTACTCATGGCCACTAGCCACCGGAACAAGGCATGCATTATCGGCGCCTACGAGCACCCGACGCGCCACGCCCCGCATACGACTGTTGCGCGACTGCATGCGGATGTGGCGATGGGCGCGATACAAGACGCGGGCATCGCGAAAAACGACATTGATGGCTATTTCTGTTCGGGCGATGCGCCGGGGATGGGGCCGACCTCTCTGGTCGAATACCTGAACCTCCAGACCAAATATGTCGATTCGACCGACGTTGGAGGCGCATCGTATCTGAATCTGGTCAATCATGCGGTTCGCGCCATTCAGGAGGGCAAATGCTCCGTGGCGCTGGTGACGCTGGCCGGCCGCCCCTTGAGCGAAGGAGTCGCCACGGGGCTCAAGCCCAAGGTCCGCAGCCCGAATCAGCCGGATTATCCATGGGAGCAGCCTTATGGCATGGCCAATGTGGCGGGCTATGCCATGTGCGCCATGCGGCATATGCATGAATACGGCACCACCCAAGAGCAGCTCGCAATGATCAAGGTGGCCGCGTCCCATCACGCGCACCATAATCCCAACGCGAAGCTGCGCAAGATACTGAGCGTGGACGATGTGCTGAATTCGCCCGTCATCGCCGACCCCCTGCATCGCCTGGACTGTTGCGTGATTACCGACGGGGGAGGGGCGGTCATTGTCGCCCGCCCGGAAATCGCCCGCAGCCTGAACAGGCCCGTCGTGCGCATCAGAGGCGCAGGAGAAACGGTGAAGCATCAGAGCGGGGGTTATATCGATCTCACATACTCGGGGGCCGCCTGGTCCGGCGCCGCGGCGTTCGAAGAAGCCGGTGTTGCGCCCCGGGACATCCAGTACGCGTCGATATACGACAGCTTCACCATAACCGTGCTCATGCTGCTGGAAGACCTCGGCTTTTGCAAGAAAGGCGAAGGCGGCCGCTATGTGCAGGACGGCAACTTGATTTCGGGGATAGGGAAGCTTCCTTTCAATACCGATGGCGGCGGCCTATGCAACAACCATCCGGCCAATCGCGGCGGCATGACAAAAATCATAGAGGCCGTAAGGCAGCTGCGCGGTGAAGCGCATCCCGCCGTACAGGTACCCAATTGCGAGCTGGCGCTGGTGCAGGGAATAGGGGGGATGCTGGCGACGCGGCATGGAAGCAGCACGTTAATCCTTGAGCGAGATTAGAAATATGAGTCCGGCGGAAAAAGAATACTCGGCGCCCATTGTCGATGAAGATTCCGGCCCTTTCTGGCAGGCCGCCAGCGAAGGCCGGCTCCTCATCAAATACTGCAACGCTTGTGAAAAGCCGCATTGGTATCCGCGGCCCAGGTGCCCATTCTGTCTTGGCGAGGACACCATATGGCAGGAGGCCGCCGGGACGGGCGCGATCTATTCATACAGTGTCATGAGGCGGGTGGCAAAGCCTTATGTCGTGGCGTTTGTCTCGGTCGACGAGGGCCCGAGCATTTTGACCAATATCGTGGATTGCGACATCGACCGGCTGCATATCGGAATGAAGGTGGCAGCGGCATTTCGCCCGGTGGAGGGTGGAGCAATTCTGGTTTTTCGGCCAGTAGAAGAAGGGTGGCAAGGGCATGATGGATAAAACGATCTCCTCATTCGCGGAAGCAGTGGAGGATGTGCATGACGGGGCGTCGGTGATGATCTCCGGATTTGGAGGAGCCGGCCTGCCCGCGCATCTTATCGAGGCTGTGTTGGAAGCAGGCGTGAAAGAGTTGACGATCATCAGCAATAACGCCGGCAGCAAGGGTCTGGGCATCGCAAAGCTCGTCAAGGCGGGCCGGGTGCGCAAAGTGGTTTGCTCCTTTCCGCGCCAGCCCGGTTCCGATGAATTCGATCAGATGTACAGGAAAGGAAAGCTCGAGCTCGAGCTGGTTCCTCAAGGAACACTGGCCGAGCGCATCCGCGCCGGGGGCGCGGGAATCGGCGGGTTCTTCACACCGACCGGTGTAGGAACGGAACTTACGGCGGGCAAGGAAATCCGGACCATCAACGGCCTGGACCAGGTCCTGGAGTACGGCCTGACCGCCGATTTTGCGCTGATCAAGGGAAACCTGGCGGATCGCTGGGGCAACCTGACCTATCGCGGCACCGCCCGGAATTTCGGACCCGTCATGGCGACCGCGGCGCGATGCACCATAGCGCAAGTCAGCCATGTGCTTCCCTTGGGCGATATTTCTCCGGAGCATGTCGTCACGCCGGGTATTTTCGTTGATCGGGTCGTCGTTTCAGGAAGGTGATATATGGCAAAAAGTTATGTACCGAGGACGTCCGGGCAGATGGCCAGGCGGGTCGTTGAAGACATACACGATGGCGCGTATGTGAATCTGGGCATCGGCCGCCCCATGCTGGTGGCGAACCACCTGCCGCCGGACAAGGAAATTATTCTGCACAGCGAAAATGGCGTCCTGGGAATGGGCGAGATCGCCGTGGGGGACGATGCGGATCCCGATTACGTCAATGCGGGGAAGCAATCCATCTTGTTGCGGAAGGGGGCGGCGCTGTTTCACCATGCCGACTCGTTTTCGATGATACGGGGGGGCCACATAGACATCTGCATACTTGGCGCGTTTCAGGTTTCCGAGAGAGGCGATCTGGCGAACTGGCGCACCCTGGACGAGGCCGCGATCCCCGCCGTCGGCGGCGCGATGGATCTGGCCAAAGGAGCGAAACAGGTTTTCATCATGATGGAACACTTGACCAAGGACGGACAGTCGAAACTGGTCAAGAGCTGTTCCTACCCCTTGACGGCGATGGGGGTGGTAAAGAGGGTTTACACCGACTTGGCGACATTGGAAATCGGGGATAACGGTTTCCGGCTCGTCGACAAGGTGGCAGGGCTTTCACATAACGAACTGGAGTCTATCTCCGGGTTGACCATACAGGAGACGTAGTTTTATGCAATCTTGGACTATAAAAAAAGTAATCGCGGCGGCTTCGCTCACCGTTGTCGGCGGTATCGCATCTGCCGCTTATCCCGACCGGCCCATAACCATGGTCGTGGGTTTCTCGCCGGGCGGGACGGCCGACAGCACCGCGCGCATACTGGCCGAGTCGATGGGTCCATTGCTGGGCCAGTCCATCATCGTGGACAATAAAGCTGGCGCGAACGGGAATATCGCCACATCGTTCGTGGCGCGCGCGGCGCCGGATGGATACACGCTGTTTGTGACCTCGATCGGGCATGCCGTGAATCCCGCCATGTATAAAAACGTCACGTACGACCCCATCAAGGACTTCACCCCTATCGGGCAGGTGCTGACCGCGCCCAACATTATGGTGGTTCCCAAGAGCTCGCCGTTCAATAATGTCAAAGAGCTGATCGACTATGCGAAAAAGAATCCCGGCATGCTGAATGTCGCCTCATCGGGAGTGGGTACGTCGGTGCACCTGTCCGCGGAGCTTTTCAAGCAGTTGGCGGATGTGGACGTCACCCATGTCCCTTATAAGGGCACCGGCACCGCCATGCCCGATTTGCTTGCGGGGACTACCCAGCTGATGTTCCCGAATCTGCCCAGCGCCTTGCCTCACGTAAAACGCGGAGATCTGAAGGCATTCGGCGTTACGACGAAGCAGCGGTCCAGCGCGGCGGATGACATTCCAACCCTCGCGGAAGCTGGCGTTCCCAACTACGATATGTCGACGTGGTACGGAATGATCGGGCCGGCCGGCATGAGCAAGGATGTCGTCGCACGCCTGAACGAGGCGCTGCAGAAAGTCTTGAACGACCCCTCCGTCCGGGCGAGGATGAATTCGCAAGGAGCCGACCCCGCGCCCGGCAGCCCCGAAGAATTCGGAGCTTTTATTGAACAGGAGACCGGGAAGTGGGCCAGGCTCGTCAAGGAATCGAAGCTGGAAATCAACTGACGCCGGCGCATCGTGGGTGTTCGCGGCGCCCCGCCGGTGCGGGGCCCGCCATCTGAACAAATAAAAAGGCCGGGTCTTGCGCAATGCAGGACCCAGCCCCTATAAGAAAGAACGCTCGGGTTTCAGAGGCTAGGCTCAAAACCCGCGGCGGCCGGTTGCCGGAACCGGCTTATTGCGGTTCCAGGCCGGCTTTCTTGAACATCTCGGCCCATTGCGGAACCTGTTGGTCGACTTTCTTGGTCAAGGCTGCCGGATTGGCTTCGTCGGCCAGGACGGTGGCGCCCAGTCCGGCCATGCGCTTCTGGAACTCGGGGCTGGCCAGGCCCGCCTGCAGCGCGGCGACCAGCTTGTCCGTGACGGGTTTCGGGGTGCCGGCGGGGGCCCACATGCCGTGCCAGATGCCGACTTCGAAATCTTTATAGCCGGATTCCTGCATGGTGGGCAGGTCGGGCAGCGTGGGGACGCGTTCCTTGCTGGTTACGGCATAGGCCTTGACCGTGCCGGCCTTGATCTGCTGGGAGGTATTGGTGGTCTGGTCGCACATAAGGTCGACCTGCTTGCCCAGCAGGTCATTCATGGCCGGGCCGGTGCCCTTGTAGGGTATGGTCAGCAGGTCCACGCCTATGGCCTGGGTAAACATGGTGCCGCACAGCTGGCTGGCGGCGCCTATGCCCGCATTGGCCAGGGAAACCTTGTCTTTGTTGGCCTTGATGTAGTCGACCAGTTCTTTCATGTTATTGGCGGGGAAATCGGAGCGCGCAATAATGGTCATGGGAACATCGACCACCAGGCCTATGGGCTCGAAGCTGCTTTTCGGATCATAGCCAGGGCTTTTGTACAGCGAAGGGGCGGTGGAGAAACCGATGTGCATCAGCAAAATGCTGTAGCCGTCCGGCTTGGCGCGCGCAACCTGGCTGGTGCCTATGGTGCCGCCGGCGCCGGCTTTGTTTTCGACCACGACGGTCTGGCCCAGGGTGGGGCGCATGGCTTCGGCCAGCGAACGCGCTACGTTGTCGGTCGGGCCGCCTGCCGAGAACGGCACAACCATATTGATGACATGGTCGGGGTAATCGGCGGCCTGCGCGGCGCCTGCCGCAAGCAGGGCGCCGACGAATACAGCGGAACTGAGCTTCAGGGTGCGGTGCTTCATTGCGTCTCCCTTTGCCTGTGAGCAAAGTAAAAGTTGTTAAAAGAATTTTTCTTGTGGAAAAGGACGGTAGGTGTACCACGCTGGATACGCCGCCGCTTTGCGTTAACACAAACGGTTCCCATCCGGAAACCGCTATCATCAAGCTGCCCTGCATGCTAGGGCAAAACGCCGCGGCTGTCGCCTAGGTTTACCCCTTATGGCCTAGGCTTTTTTCCGGATATTCCTTGTGTTTTCCGTCGCTTGGCTATTTTTGCTGCAGTGCAGCAAATAATGCTTGACATCATTTTCGAATCAGGTAGAATTCGTTTTGTGCGATGCAGCATGGAAGGTTTTCACAGGTGTAGGTGATTTGCTTAGCCTTCTTTATTTTTTACGCTTGAACCCCCTAGTTCAATTATCACGAGCCGACCGGCGAACCGGACGGTTCACTTATAAAGGAAACATCATGAGCGCGATCCCTCAACAAGTTTTGGCCAATCAAAAAGCCACCCTGGACAATTTTCTTGCCATCCAAGGCACTTTCTTCGGCGGCTTCGAAAAGCTGATCGACTTGAACCTCAAGGTCATCAAGGCGACGCTGGACGAAGTAGCCCAAAAGTCCCAGCAAGCCATCGAAGTCAAGGACGCCCAGGAAGCCCTGGCTTTCACGTCCGCGCTGGTGCAGCCCGGCGCCGAAAAAGCCCTGGCCTACAGCAAGCATGTGTACGACATCGTTTCGGGCATACAGGTCGACCTGTCCAAGCTGACCGAAGAGCAGATCGCCCAAGGCCAGCAACAAGTGTCCGCGGCCATAGACCAGCTCGCCAAGAATGCGCCTACCGGCTCCGAAGGCGCCGTGGCATTGCTGAAGTCCTCGCTGGCAACGGCCAATAGCGCTTACGAATCGGTTGCCAAGGCAACTCGCCAGGCCGCCGATGCCGCCGAATCGAATATCACTGCCGCGACCAACGCCACTTTCAAGGCCGCCTCAGACGCCGCCGAAGCCGCCAAATCGGGCGCTCCCCGCGCCCGCCGCAGCGCTGCCTAAGACAGCTCAAGGCTCTGGCAAGCCCCGGCCCCCGAAGAAGAGATTCTTCGGGGGTTTTTTATTTGCCGCCCAGCGCCCGCACGCATTCGGCTATCAGCGCGGGGCCGCGATAAATAAGGCCGGTATATAGCTGTATGGCATTGGCGCCGGCCGCAACCTTTTCGCGCGCCTGCTGGCCCGACATGATGCCGCCCACGCCGATAATGGCGAATGGCGCTCCCAACTGCTGCCGCAGGCGCGCAATGACTTTCAAGGACAGTTCATGCACCGGCGGCCCGGACAGGCCGCCGGTTTCGTCGGCATGCGGCAAGCCTTGCACCGCGCCGCGCGACAGGGTGGTGTTGGTGGCGATCACGCCATCGACCCCATAGCGGGGCAGCAGGTCGGCGATGATGTCGATCTGGTCCGTGGTGAGATCCGGCGCGATCTTCACCACCATGGGAACCTGCCGCCCATGCTGGTCGGCCAGGGCCTTGCGCTTCTCCTGCAGGGGCAGCAGCAAGCCCGCCAGCTCGTCCTGGCCCTGCAGCGCGCGCAGGTTCCGGGTATTGGGCGATGAAATATTCACCGTGACGTAGTCGGCATGGGGGTACACGCCTTCCAGGCCCAGCAGGTAATCGTCCACGGCCCGCTCGATGGGGGTCGCCGCGTTCTTGCCGATATTCAGGCCGAGGATGCCGCCCGTGCTGCGCCAGTTGCTGTTGCGCACGTTGGCGATGAAGGTGGCGAGCCCCTGGTTGTTGAACCCCAGCCGATTGATCAGGGCCTGGGCGCGCGGCAACCGGAACATGCGCGGCTTGTCGTTGCCAGGCTGGGGCTGCGGAGTGACCGTGCCGACTTCCACGAAACCGAAACCCAGGTGCCCCAGCGCGTCGATATGCGCGCCGTTCTTGTCCAGGCCGGCGGCCAGTCCAACGGGATTGCGGAACGACAGGCCCATGAGCGAGCAGGGCTGCACCGGGCTGGAGGCCAGCAGGGCCCGCGTGAGACGGCAGTCATAGGCCTTTTGCAATGACGCCAGGGTGAGATCGTGCGCGGCTTCGGCATCCAGCGAGAAAAGCGCGGGGCGAGCCAGGGGATAGGTATTGAATAAAAATGACATTATTGTTTATGTTGCAGCCGGCTCGGTCCAGACGCCATGTTGCAGGATCTGGTAGGGGGTGTATTGCGATTTGTACGCCATTTTACGGCTTTCGCGTATCCAGTAGCCCAGATAAAGCCATGGCAGCCCCAGGCTGCGGCATTGCTCCAGTTGCCACAGGATGCCATAAGTGCCCAGGCTGCCGGCCGCGTCCGGATCGTAAAAGGTATATACCGATGACAGGCCGGTTTCCAGCACGTCTATCACCGACACCATTTGCAGCTGGCCCGAAGGCAGCCGGAATTCGACCAGGCGCGAATCGACCCGGCTGGTCAGCAGGAATTGCCTGTATTGGGTCTGGCTGTCTTCGTCCATGCCGGCGCCCGGATGGCGGCCCTGCTGGTAGCGGTCGTACAGCTGGAAGTGTTCGGGGTCCCAGAGCAGCGGCATGGTCCGGGCGGACAGGTTGGCATGCCTTTTCCAGGCTTTGCGCTGGCTGCGATTGGGTGTGTGGCGTTCGGTGTCCACCCGTATCGGCAGGCATGCCTGGCAGCTGTCGCAATGGGGACGGTAGGTAAACAGGCCGCTGCGCCGGAAGCCCTGTTCGACCAGGCTGGAATAGGTCGCCGCGTCGATGAGATGGGTGGGCGCCGCCACTTGCGATCGCGCATCCAGGCCCGGCAAATAACTGCACGGGTATACGGCCGTGGAGTAGAACTGCAAGGTTTTGAACGTTAGCTCGGTCGGATGGCTCATGACTGGACTCGGTAAGGCTGTGCTTCATTATGGCGTCATTCATCCTGTCGGTGCAAGCTCGCCCGATTGCAGTATTTGCCCCGGGTTCCAGGCCGGCGCATCGCCCTGCAAGGCGGCTTCCAGCAGCGCCAGGAAATCCTTGCGGCTCATCGGCCTGGCGCCCAGGCTCGCGAGATGCCCGGTTTGTTGCTGGCAGTCGATATGCCGTATGCCCCGCGCCCGCAGGAAGTTGACCAGATAGGCCAGCGCCAGCTTGCTGGCGTCGCTGGCGCGGCTGAACATGGATTCGCCGAAGAAAAAGCCGCCAAGGTTGACGCCGTAGACGCCGCCCATCAGTTGGCCGTCCATCCATGTTTCTATGCTATGGGCGGCCCCCGCCCGGTGCCAATCCAGGTAGGCCGACTGTATGGCGGGCGAGATCCAGGTGTTCTGCTGGATGGCCCGGGGCGCGGCGCAGGCCGCCATGACCTGGGCAAAGGCGGTATCCGTCGTGACGCGTATCCGCGCATCGGCCGCGCGCTCGCCGCGCCCGACCTGGCGCAGCTTCTTGGCCAGGGAGCGCGAGGCCTTGAAGTCGGCGCATGCCAGCACCATGCGCGGGTCGGGGCTCCACCACAATACCGGCTCTCCTTCGTTGAACCAGGGGAAGATGCCCTTGCTGTAAGCCTCGGTCAGCCGGGCTATCGACAAGCCGCCGCCCGCCGCCAGCAAACCCTCGGGCGGAGCGCTGCGGGGATGCGGCAGGGGGGTGGCTTCATCGAGCCAGATCAAGCGTGTCATGCCGACGCCCGGGCAGAAGGGTTGCGTATTGCGCCATGATCGTCCTAGCGGGCGTCGGGCAAGGGTATATCGTAGTGATGCACGGGAAACACGCCCGTCTTGGCGTCGGCCAGATAATGCTCCAGCGTCGTGACGACAGTACGGAAAGACAGGTCCGCCCAGGGTATGTCTTCGATGTCGAAGAAGGCGGCCTCCAGGCTTTCAGGGCCGGGATACAGTTCATCGCTGAGCACTTTGGCCAGGTAGAAGAAATGGACCTGTTCCGCATGCGGCACGTCTATCACCGTATATAGCGGCCCCAGCTCGATTTGGGCGCCGGCTTCTTCCTGGGTTTCGCGCATGGCGCCCTGCGCCGTGGTTTCGCCCAGCTCCATGAAGCCGGCCGGCAAGGTCCACTTGTCGTAGCGCGGCTCGATCGCCCGGCGGCAGAGCAGGATCTTGTCCTGCCAGACAGGCAATACGCCCACCACGTTGCGCGGGTTTTGATAGTGCACCGCCCCGCAATTGTCGCAAACATCGCGCACGCGATTATCGTCTGGCGGTATGCGCTGGATGATGAGAGCGCCGCACTGGCTGCAGAATTTCTGCACGCGCGGAGCGGGGAAGTAAAAATTGGGGGCTGGCGATGTCATGGCATGATTCTACCCAAAGCGAGCCTATCGCGCCGGCCTGGGCAGCCGCAGGAACCCCAGCTTCCGCGGTATTGCCGCCGCCGCGCACATCCGGAGCGCAACCGCAGGCCGGACGGGCGCCGCCGCCGCGCAATCCCGCGCTGCCAGCGGCCGCAGGGCGATGGGGCCGCGAGGCTGCGGGTCGCGTTCCAGGACAGCCAGCAGGCTGTCCCCTTCGGCGGTGTAAAGCCCGTCGAGCACCGCCGCCAGGTCCCGGCCGGCGATCAGGCCCGGGCCATGCTCGGTTTGCGCATACAGCTTGCCCGCGTCGTCCAGCCACCATTCATGGACGTCCCGGACGTCCAGCCCATTATGGGTGCGCAGGCGCATGGCCGCGCCGCCGCCCGCTGTGCGCACGATGTACGGGGCCGCGTCCAGGCGCACATAGACTCTTTGCGGACCGTTCTGGAAGAACCATTGCCCCCGGTCGTCGCGGGCGTAATTGCGGTCGATGAATTGGAGGATCTGCGGGCTGATGATGGACTCGCCGGCGCCATGGCCTTCAGCCGGCGGCCCGGAGTCTTGCGCCGGCATGCCTTCGGCATCCCCGCCTTGCGGCCAGGCGTCGCCCAGCGGATGCAGGCGCCACTGGCCGCTTTCGGTCAAGGACAGCCAGCCATATACATCGGCGACATCCGGCCAGCGCGCCATTGCGGCGATTACGTTCGCGTCCATGAGCCAGTCCGGTGAGTTTGCATGTCTGCACGATAGCACTAGTGGGAAAAAAAAGCGGGCATGCCCGGCAAGTAAGCGCAGCTTCATCGAGAACGCAAAATTACGCGTTTGACCGTGTCAAACCCCGGCTGATAGATTGCTGTCCATAGCCGATCGAGCCAAACCGGCGCCGCAATAGCGCGATTCGTGACTGCTGCGCCGGCATCTGGATGGGCGGCTATTTTTGAACAATAAATATTCTTATAAAAAAACAGGAGACAAATACATGTCGCAGTTATCCCGCCGTAATTTCTTGAAAACCGTGTCCCTCGCCTCGGGGGCCGCGCTGGCCGGCTTTTCAGGCATGCAAAGCGCATGGGCCCAGCGCGCCAAATACCGTTTGAAGTTCGCCAACAATCTGCCTGTCGCCCATCCTATGAACATCAGGGCCAAGGAAATGGCCCAGCATGTCCTTGCCGATACGGGGGGCGAAGTCGATATCCGCATATTCCCCAGCAGTCAGCTGGGCAACGACACCGATACGCTTTCCCAGATTCGCGTCGGGGCCGTCGATTTCTTCATGTTGTCGCCCATCATCCTGGGAACTTTCATTCCCGCGGCGCAAATCAGCGGCGTCGGATTCGCATTCAGCGGCTATGACCAGGTCTGGCCCGCCATGGACGGCGCACTGGGCTCGCACGTGCGCAAGGAAATCGCCAAGTCCGGCACTTTGACCGCCTTCGAGAATATCTGGGACAACGGCTTTCGCATCATCACCACCAGCACCGCGCCCATCAGGACGGCGGCGGACCTCAAAGGCGTGAAGCTGCGCGTGCCGCCCAGCCCTTTATGGACCTCGATGTTCGAGGCGCTGCAGGCATCGCCGACGACGATCAACTTTTCCGAGACGTATTCCGCCTTGCAGACCAGGATCGCCGACGGCCAGGAAAATCCCATCACCCTGGTCGAGAGCGCCAAGCTGTACGAAGTGCAGAAATATGTGTCCACCTCGAACCATATGTGGGACGGTTTCTGGTGCCTGGCAAACCAGAAGAATTTCGCCAAATTGCCCCAGGGCCACCAGGACGTGATCCGCAAACGGATCAATGAAGCCGGCCTGGCTCAGCGCCAGGACCTGGCGGCGCTGAGCACCACAGTGACCGATACGCTCACCAGCAAAGGAATGGCTTTCAATGAGGTCGACACGGCGTCGTTTCGCAAGGCCTTGCGCGATGCCGGCTTCTATACCAAATGGCATGATGCCTTTGGCGAAGAGGCATGGACGCTGCTGGAATCCGCGGTAGGCAAGCTGTCATGAGCGCCACGGCCCTTGCCTTGCCAGGCCGGAACGCGGGGACGCTGACAAAAGGAGCTGTGGCGCTGAACAGGGCGATCATGCGCATGGTCGCCGCCCTGGCCGTGGCGCTGATGGTTGTCGAGACCCTCGTTCTTTTTACCGGCGTCGTTTCAAGATACTACTTCCACCGTCCTATCGTATGGTCCGATGAGCTGGCGCAGATATTGTTCATCTGGATGACGATGTTCGGCGTCGTGCTGGCCATGGACCGCGGCGAGCATATGCGGCTGACGGCGGTGGTGGCGCGCTTCTCCAGGGGCAGCCAGTTGTGGCTGGAAACCATGTCGCTGATCATTGTGCTGTTGTTTTCCTGGCTGGTGCTCATGCCCGGCGTCGAGCATATGAGCGCGCAGATGGCGATCACTACGCCGGCCCTGAGCATGCCCGATGGCTACCGCGTCGCCGCGATACCGGTGGGTTTCGGCCTGATCATCTTCTCGTGCCTCGTGCGCCTGGCCAGTTCCTGCACGCTCAAGGCATCCGCCTCCTGCTTTGCCGTCGCGGCCCTGACCGCCTATGTCTTGTGGTATTTCGCCTATGACCTGCAGGACCTCGGAAACCTGAACCTGGTGCTGTTCTTTTTTGTATTGCTGGGCGCCTGCGTCCTGGGCGGAGTTCCGATAGCCTTCGCTTTCGGCATCGCAACACTGGCCTACATCGTCAATATCGCCGAAGTGCCCACCTCTATCGTCGTGTCGCGCTTCGACGAAGGCGTGTCGCACCTGATCCTGCTGGCCGTGCCCTTGTTCGTCTTGCTCGGCGTGCTGTTGCAACTCAGCGGCATGGCCAAGGCGCTGATCGATTTCATGTCCTCGCTGTTGGGGCATATCAAGGGCGGGCTCCAGTATGTGTTGCTGGGCGCAATGTTCCTGGTGTCGGGCATATCCGGCTCGAAGGTGGCGGATATGGCGGCCGTCGCGCCGGCGCTGTTTCCAGAGATGAAAAAGCAGGGCGCCGATGAAAATGAGCTGGCCGCGCTGCTTGCCGCTTCGGGGGCGATGACTGAAACCATCCCGCCCAGCCTGGTATTGATTACGGTGGGGGCGGTGTGCGGCGTGTCGATAAGCGCCCTGTTCATCGGCGGCCTGATGCCGGCGTTCGCCTGCACGGTGGTGCTGGGCTTCGTATGCTGGCGGCGCGCCCGCCGCATCCAGCTCAAGGACGTGACGCGGGCTCCTTTCAGCCGGATTCTGCGCACCTTCATCATCGCCCTTCCCGTGCTGGTGCTCCCCGTCCTGATCCGGGTATGTGTGATCGAAGGAATTGCGACGGCCACGGAAGTGGCGACGGTTGGCGTTGTATACGTATGCCTCTATTCGGTCATCGCCAATTTTTTCATACAGAGGATTGCGCTCCGGACGGTATACCCGCTCATGGTCGAGGCCGCTTCCTTGTCGGGCGCCATCTTGCTGATCATCGGGGTGGCCACGTCGATGGCCTGGGCCTTGACGCAGTCCGGCTTCTCGCACGCGCTGGTCGATTTCATGACGCACCTGCCTGGCGGCGCGACGGCATTTCTCGCCGTAAGCATCGTGCTGTTCATTGTATTGGGCAGCGTCCTGGAAGGCATACCGGCGATAGTGCTGTTTGGCCCGCTCATCTTTCCGGCCGCGCATGCCTTGAATATCAATGAAGTCCATTATTCGATGGTCATCATCCTGGCCATGGGCATAGGCCTGTTCGCCCCGCCCCTGGGCATCGGTTTCTACGCCGCGAGCGCAATCAGCAAGGTGAACGCTGATCTGGTGATTCCCCGCATGTGGATGTACCTGGCGGTATTGACCGTGATGGTCTTTGTGGTGGCGTTCATTCCGTGGCTTTCGACGGGGTTTCTGCCTCAGTAAAAAAATCAACCCATAGTCGGAGATCTTCAATGCATCATGAGAATAGAGTCGCCCTTGTAACGGGCGGCGGGAAAGGTATCGGCCGCGCCATCGTGGATCGCCTGGCGGCCGACGGATTCACCGTCGTCATTGGCGACCTGGACATCGAGTCGGCGCAGCAGGCTTGCGCCGCATTGCAGGAGCGGGGCCTGTCCGCGCTGGCCGTGGTGCTCGATGTGGCGCAGGAGGAGAGCATCCGCGGTGTTTTCGAGCGCCTGGAGGCGGATTACGGCCGTTGCGATGTGCTGGTCAACAACGCAGGCATCGCAAAAATATACCCATATCTGGAGTATCCCAAGGACCACTGGGACCTGGTCTTCAGGATCAATGTCACTGCGCCCTTCCTGTGTTCGCAGCATGCGGGGCGGCTGATGGTGCAGCATAAATGGGGGCGCATCATCAATGTGGCGTCCATCAGCGGATTCCGGGCGAGCACGGGGCGCGCGGCCTACGGCACATCCAAGGCGGCGGTGCTGGGCCTGACGCGGCAGATGGCGATCGAGCTGGCGCCGCACGGCATCACGGCCAATGGCATTGCGCCGGGGCCGGTCGACACGCCCCTGACGCGGGCGCTGCATTCGGACGAGGCGCGCGATGGATTCAATCGGGCGGTGCCCGGCAAGCGCTATGGGACGCCCGACGAGATCGCATGCGTCGCCTCGTTTCTCGCGTCTGAAGGCGCTTCCTATGTCAACGGACATGTGATTCCGGTCGATGGCGGATTCCTGGCGGCGGGCGTGCTGGAAAAATAGATTTATCTTCTATATGTAATGAGGTGAGATATGGCATTGGCGGCAATAACTGGATGGGCCCATTCCAAGTTCGGGAAATTGGATGGCGTCGATCCCGAGGAAATGATCTCCCAGGTGGCCATGGATGCAATCATGCATGCCGGCTTGAGTTTCGATGAAATAGATTCCATACACTTGGGCACCTTCAATGGCGGCTTCCTGTATCAGGACTTTCCTTCATCCCTCCTGCTCAACAAGATTCCCGAGCTGCGGTTTCGTCCTTCGACCCGTGTGGAGAATGCATGCGCCACCGGGTCGGCGGCATTTCATTCGGGCCTGAATTCGGTGCGCGCGGGCGACAGCCGGCATGCATTGGTCATCGGCTTCGAAAAAATGACGGAACGCAGCAACGCGGAAGTGGGCGAGATCCTGCTGAAATGCTCCTACGCCAAGGAAGAAGCGGGGGTCGCCGGCGGCTTCGCGGGCGTCTTCGGCAACATCATTGCGCGGGCCTACTTTGAGCGCTACGGCGATCAATCCGACGCCATTGCCGCCATTGCCGCCAAGAATCATCGGAATGGCGCGGCCAATCCCTATGCGCACATGCGCCGGGACCTGGGCTATGAGTTCTGCCGCCATGTCTCGGATAAGAACCCGTTCGTGGCTGGGCCTTTGAAACGCACCGACTGTTCCATGGTGTCCGATGGCGCCGCGGCCCTGATCATCAGTGCCCCGCCGCAGGCACTGGCCCGTCCGCAGCGGGTGAGCATCAAGGCGGTGGCGCATGTCAACGATTTCCTGCCCTTGAGCCGGCGCGATCCGACGGCGTTCGAGGGCGGCCGGCTTGCCTGGGGCAAAGCTTTGTCGCGGGCCGGCATAGCGCTGGAGGACCTTTCTTTTGTGGAAACGCACGACTGCTTCACCATCGCCGAGCTGATCGAATACGAGGCAATGGGGCTGGCCAAGCCGGGGCAAGGCGCGCAGATCATTCTTGACGGGGTGACGCGCAAGGATGGGCGCTTTCCCGTCAACCCTTCCGGCGGACTCAAGGCCAAGGGCCATCCGGTAGGCGCCACCGGCGTTTCCATGCACGTGATGGCGGCCATGCAGCTGGCCGGGCAGGCCGGCGACATGCAGTTGGCCAGGGCCGACCGCGCCGGCATATTCAATATGGGGGGAGCCGCGGTGGCAAATTATGTCAGCATTCTTGAAAGCGCGAAGTGAGAACGGGAAAATCGACGAAAGGTTATGCACATGCTCAAGCAGGTAAAGAATTTGGGGGCGATCTTGCGCGACATAAGCGCCCGCTTGCCCAGCGAGCCGGGTTTTATCAAGGGAAGCGAGACTTTCTCGTGGCTGGCGATCAACCAGCGCGTCGATGCCATGGCCCATGCGCTGTCGCGGCTGGGTATCGGCAAGGGCGACAGGATCCTGGTTCACTCCACCAATAACATTCAGCTGTTCGAGAGCGCATGGGTGGCATTCAAGCTGGGAGCCGTGTGGGTCCCCACCAATGTTCGGATAACTGAACGTGAAATCGCCTATCTCGCCTCATCGAGCAAAGCGGCGGTAATGATTTACGACGCGGGCTACGGGACCCACGCCGACGCCTGCCTGGCTGCAACGGATACGCTCAAGCACATGATCGCCATCGGCGAACCCCGCGGCGGCGAACTGGCCTACGAGCGCTTGCTGGAAGCGGGCAGGGCGCATGGGGCGTTCGATGTGGCCGAGGTGGTTTTCGAGGATCCAGCATGGTTCTTCTATACCTCGGGAACCACCGGGCATCCAAAGGCCGGCGTATTGTCGCATGGGCAGATGGCCTTTGTGATCGTCAATCATCTGGCCGATTTGATGCCTGGCCTCAGCCATCGCTCACGGTCGCTGGTCGTGGCGCCGCTGTCCCATGGCGCGGGCATCCATGCCCTGGTGAATACCGCGAGGGGCGCGGCCAGCGTTTTGCCGGAATCGCCGCGCCTGGATTGCGCCGAAGCCTGGCGGCTGGTCGAACGGCACCGGGTCGACAATATGTTCACCGTGCCGACCATCGTCAAAATGCTGACCGAACACCCGGCGGTCGATCGCTGCGATCACAGTTCCCTGAAGTACGTAGTCTATGCCGGAGCGCCGATGTACAGGGCGGACCAGCAGCATGCCTTGCGCAAACTGGGCAAAGTGTTGGTTCAGTATTATGGCCTGGGAGAGGTAACGGGAAACATCACTGTCCTGCCGCCGGAACTGCACGAGATCGAAGACGGGCCGGACAGCCGCAAGGGCAGCTGCGGGTATGCGCGCACCGGCATGGAAATAGGCATACTGGACCCGCGCGGCGCGCAGCTGGGCCCTTTTGAAACCGGCGAAATCTGCGTGCGCGGCCTTGCCGTCTTCATGGGCTACAACGATAATCAGGCGGCCAACGACAAGGCTTTCAAAGACAACTGGTTCCACACGGGCGATATCGGCCACCTCGACGCCGCGGGCTTTCTTTATATTACCGGCCGCGAATCCGATATGTATATCTCGGGCGGCTCCAATGTGTACCCGCGCGAGGTCGAAGAGGCGCTGCTTACCCATGAGGCCGTTTCGGAAGTGGCGATCCTGGGCCTCGCGGACGAAAAATGGGGCGAAGTCGGCGTTGCGGTGATTGTCTTGCGGCAAGGAAAAATGGCAAGCCCGGGGGACCTCGAAAATCATCTGGCGAATAAAGTCGCCCGCTACAAGCAGCCTGTCCGTTATCATTTTTGGGAAGCTCTGCCCAAATCAGGGTATGGAAAAATCGTAAAAAAGGAAATCAAGTCGATCTTGATGAATCAGGGGCGATAACAATACTGTCATAGCCGCCCTCGTCCCAAAAGGACAAGAGAGGCATTTACCGCCGTGCTGAATGCGCCTTATGCCAAAAGCATAAGGTGTCTTTTAAGGGGTTTGCATTATGGGTAGCAGAATTCTGTCTGTAAATGACTGGGAGTCTCATGGCTTTCTTCTCCATATCGCTGCGGGGGACTCGATATGGAACGGAGTAAGCGGGATGCTGAAAAAGGCGGGTATTGAGTTCGCCCAATTGGAATTCATGCCAGGCATGCTTGATGTGTCGATATTCCACACGGCTCCGCCGGAGGCCAGCGGCAAGACGCTGGTGAAGTATGGCGAGGGCATCAATATCGGCCGCGCGCTTTTGTTTTCGGCCAATGCGGTGTATGGACTGGGCCTGCATGGCCAGCCGCTGCTGCATTGCCATGGCTCTTTCCTCGACGCCGAAAGCGGGCTGTGCGGCGGGCATGTCAATGTCCAGGAGTGCCGGGTGGGCCGCGGGGGCCTGTCCGCCCAGGTAACGGCCACTCCCAATATAGGGTTTGCGGTGGATCTGGACCTGACATCGAATATGCAGGTATTCCACCCCGTCAGCTATCCGGGAGGCCGGCATGGAAGCTAGCCTCGTAAGCGGCAAGGCGGGCCGGGTGTTTACCGCGCGCTTGTTGTGCAACGATGACCTGGTCGCCAGCGTCGAGGAACTTTGCGCGACGCACCGGATCGGCCACGCATTCATTAAAGGCGGGCTGGGCAGCCTGTTCCGGGCCCAACTGGAGCAATCGCTCGATGACCGGACCCGAATCATCGATGTGCAGGGCTTCGCCGTCGAACTGTTGTCCATATCCGGCCAGGTGCTGACAGATGCATCCCGGCAAAGGCCTGTCGCCTCCTTGTATGGTATCGTTGCCGACAACCTGGGCGCCGTATACGCCGGAAAATTCGTACGCGGCTCCGCTCCGACCTGCATTACGATAGAACTAATGGTTCAGGAGTGGCTGCCTTGCGCATAGGCATTCATTTTTTTGGCTTGTTGGTTCGGCATGCGCGTTCAACTGTATTTGAGCAATCTTGAGATTTTTGAAGTTGCCGCGAGGCTGGCGTCGTTCAAGCTCGCCGCGCAGGAACTGTGCCTGTCGCCCAGCGCGGTGAGCCAGGCCATACGCAAACTCGAGAAAGACCTGGATCAGGAGCTTTTCCTTCGGAATGGCAAGACCTTGGCTTTGACCGGGCAAGGCGCCGCGCTGCTCGCCAGCGTGGCCATCGGCTTCAAGCATATCCGTGAAGGCGTGGCCGACATCAGGAAGTCGAAAGAGCGCGCCATAACGCTGTACTGCCCGCCGACGTTCTCGATGAAAATCGTGGGACCGCTGCTGCAACGGTTTCTGTCAAAACACCTGGACATCGACATACGGGTTACCGCGGCGCACACGCCCAATTCGGAATTCTATAAAGAATTCGATATCGCCGTTCTGTATGGCAGCGACTACGCCGCGCGCAGCGATGTGAGGCCCCTGGGCGTGGATGTACTGACGCCGCTCTGTTCCGCCGAGGTCGCGCGCGGGGTTCATTGCCTGCGGGATGTATTCAAGACGCCGCTGATTGTCAACGATACGCAGGAAGCGCAATGGGGAGACTGGCTGGCCGTGAACGCCGCCACCAACTTCCAGGGCAACGAAGTGCACTTCAACCGCGGCTACGAAGCCATAGCCGCGGCCGTGGACGGGCTGGGCTTCGTGCTGGAATCGCAAAGGATAGTGCGCCATGATCTTGAGAAGGGCATATTGGTGGCCCCGCTGCAGACAAACACAAAAAGCCTTACGACATCCTTGTACTCCATATTCGTCGGCCCCAGGAGCAAGGACAGGCCCGAGGTAAAGGAATTCGTCGAGGCCATCTGCAACAGTTTCCAGACGGATTAGCCGGACAAGGAAAAACCCGTCATCGGGGCTGCGCCGAGACGGGTTTTTTCCTGCGGAGCGCAGCGGCGCAAACGCGGATTACCAGGAAGTGATGACCGAGTCCTTGAAGGTGCTGGCCACGAACGCCTTGGTTTCAGGCGAGCGATACGCCTTCACTAGCTTGGCGACCCAGGCCTGGTCCTTGTCCTCGGTGCGCACCGCGATGACGTTGGCATAAGGCCCTTTCGCATCTTCGATGGCAATGGCGTCGGTTACCGGATTCAGGCCGGCGGAGGCGGCGTAATTGCCATTCACGGCGGCGGCATCCAGGTCGGACAGCGAACGGGGCAGCTGCGCCGCGTCGAGTTCGATGATATTCAGCTTCTTGGGGTTTTCGGTGATATCCAGCGGGGTCGCCTTCAAGCCGGCGTCGGCCTTCAGCTTCAGGACGCCCTGAGATTGCAGCACCAGCAGGGCGCGGCCGCCGTTGGTGGGATCGTTCGGGATGCCGACGCGGGCGCCGTTGGGCAATTCGGCCAGGGTCTTGACCTTCTTGGAATAAATGCCCATCGGGAAGGTGATGGTGTAGCCGACATTGGCCAGCTTGTAGCCGCGATCCTTGATTTGCGCTTCGAGGTAGGGCAGGTGCTGGTAGCTGTTGGCGTCCAGGTCGCCGGCGGCGAGCGCGGCGTTGGGCTGCACATAGTCGCTGAATTCAACGATTTCTATCTTCAGGCCGTCTTTGGCGGCGAGGCCTTTGACGAATTCCAGAATCTGGGCATGCGGTCCGCCGGTGGCGCCGACTTTATAGGTCTTGTCCTGGGCCAGGGCGGGGGCGGCCGCAAGGCCGGCGACGACACCAAGCCCGGCGATGAGTTGCAATAATTGACGACGCTTCATTTTCTTCCTTTTGAAAAGTAAAACTAAATTCGCAAAGGCCGGGATGCGGCTAGCGATGGCTTAAACGGCGCACCAGTGCATCGCCCAGCGTCTGCACCAGTTGAACAAAAACAATCAGGATCAAGACGACCAGCAGCATGACCTCCGGCAGGAAGCGCTGGTAGCCGTAGCGTATGCCCAGGTCGCCCAGGCCGCCGCCGCCCACCGCGCCGGCCATGGCCGAGTAGCCCACCAGGCTGACCAGGGTGATGGTCAGGCCGGCCACTATGCCCGGAAAGGCTTCCGGCACCAGCACTTTGTAGACGATCTGCCAGGTGGTCGCGCCCATGGCCTGCGCCGCCTCGATCAGTCCGCGGTCGACCTCGCGCAAGGCGGTTTCCACCAATCGCGCGACAAAGGGGGCGGCGGCTATCGTCAACGGTACGATGGCCGCCGCGGTGCCGATGGATGTGCCGACGAAGAAGCGCGTAAGCGGAATAATGGCCACCAGCAGGATGATGAAGGGCGTGGACCGCACCGCGTTCACGACAATGCCTAGCGTGCGGTTCAGGCTGAGCGCGGGCAGCACGCCGTTGCGATCCGTCAGGTGCAGCAGGATGCCCAGCGGCACGCCCACCAGCGCGCCCACGAGGCCGGACACGCCCACCATCAGCAGGGTCTCGAGAAACGACTTTATAAACAGGTCAATCAACTGCGATGACATGATTCAACTCCTCTACCGTTACGCCGCGCGAACGCATGAAGGCCTTCGCCTGTTCGATTTCATCCTTGTTGCCCGTGGCCAGGATCGCCAGCGAGCCGAAGGCCTGGCCCTGGATTTCATCGATCTGGCCGTGCAGGATATTGAAATCCAGCCCGAAGCGGCGCACGACTTCCGAAAGCAGCGGCTCTTCCACTTCCGTGCCGGTGAAGGCCAGGCGCAGCAGGTGGTCCTGGCCTTCGCCTTCGCGCGTCTGCGCCAGCCTGGCGCGCACTCGCTGCAAGACGCCCTTGGGCAGATCCTGCGAGATGACGTCGCCTATCATGGCCCGCGTCACCGGGTGCTGCGGAGCCCGGAACACATCGAGCACCGAACCGTGTTCGATCAGCTCGCCCGCCTCCATCACCGCCATGCGGTCGCAGATCATCTTGATCACTTCCATCTGGTGGGTGATCAGCACGATGGTCAGGCCGAGTTCCTGGTTGATTTTTTTCAATAGATCCAGGATGGATTTGGTCGTCTCGGGGTCCAGCGCCGAGGTGGCCTCGTCGGACAGCAGGACCTTGGGGTCATTGGCCAGCGCCCGGGCTATGCCGACGCGCTGCTTTTGCCCGCCGCTGATCTGCGCGGGATAGCGGTCGGCCAGGGCGGTCAGGTCGACCAGTTGCAGCAATTGGCGCACTTTGCGGTCGATTTCGGCCTTCCCGGCGCCGGCCAGCTCCAGCGGCAGGGCGATGTTGCCGTACACCGTCCGCGATGACAGCAGGTTGAAATGCTGGAAAATCATGCCGATATGGCGGCGCGCCTTGCGCAGGGATTCGGCGTTCAGGGAGGTCATGTCCTGGCCGTCGAGGATGATGTGGCCGGAGGTAGGGCGGTTCAGCAGATTGAGGGTGCGCACCAGGGTGCTTTTGCCCGCTCCGCTGCGCCCGATGATGCCGAAGACTTCCCCCTTGCGTATCGAGATGCTGACGTCGCGTATGGCGTCCACAGGCCCTGAAGGGCCGTCGAAACGCTGGGAGACTGCTTGTATTTCTATCATGGGGGGAAACAAAAAAGCAGCAGGCCGTTTTCGAGCGACGGTTCTGCTGCCGTAGGTGCTGTAGAAGTTGAGGAATTGTAATTGTAGGTGGGTACTATACCGAAGTAATTTTTTTGAACATTTATATAATAATAAGTTATAAAGAAACGGAAATTTACAGCGCTTGGCTATGTGATTGAACGGTGTGTTAAAGAGCCTGCGGCCGTACAAAAGAACCAAAACAGACCGCTAAGCCCGCTGATCCGCCCCCCGCCGCTCAACCGCCCGCTGCTGATGAATCAGGTCCACGATGGCATCGTCGGGCTTGTACCCGTCGACCAGGCGGAAAAACAGCTCCCGGACCTCCGGGTAATTGTCGTCCTTGATCGCCGTTGCCAGCTCCACGAGCGCCGCCTTCAGCGTATCCCAATCCAGCTGCTTCTCCTGCGCCCGCATAATCATCGGATGTTCCGTGTCGGTGACATTGTCGCCAATCAGCAGTTCCTCATACAGCTTCTCCCCCGGACGCAGCCCCGTAAACTCGATTGCAATATCGCCATCCAGATTGCGCGCCGAACGCACGCTCAAGCCCGACAGCTGCACCATTTTTTCCGCCAATTGCGATATCTTCACAGGCTCGCCCATATCCAGCACGAACACATCGCCGCCCGCGCCCATGGAACCCGCCTGGATAACCAGCTGCGCCGCTTCCGGTATCGTCATGAAATAACGCGTGATATCCGGATGGGTCACCGTAACCGGGCCGCCCTTGCGGATCTGCTGGCGGAAAAGGGGAATGACCGACCCCGACGAACCCAGCACATTGCCGAACCGCACCATGGTGAAGCGCGTGCCATTGGCCGTGGCCTGCCCGTCGCTTCGTCCATACAGTTGCGGCATCGCTTCGCTGGCCAGGGCCTGCAGCACGAGCTCGGCGAGCCGCTTGGTGCTTCCCATGATATTGGTCGGGCGCACCGCCTTGTCGGTCGAAATCAGCACGAAATTCTTGACCCCGGCGCGCAAGGCCGCCTGGGCGGCATACAAGGTGCCAAACGTATTGTTCACTATCCCTTCGGCGATATTGCGTTCCACCATAGGCACATGCTTGTACGCCGCCGCGTGGTACACCGTGCTGACTTTCCAGGAGCTCATCACATCGAACAGGCGGCTCTGGTTGCGCACCGAACCCAGTATGGGGACCACGCGCAGATGCGACCCGGCGTTGCGCAAGTGGGTCTCCAGCTCGGTCTGAATGCTGTAGAGCCCGAACTCCGAATGCTCGAAAAGAATCAGCGTCCGCGGCGCGCTGCGCACGATCTGGCGGCACAGCTCGGAGCCGATGGAGCCGCCCGCGCCGGTGACCATGACGACCTGGCCGCGTATGCAGCGTTCGAACAAGTCGGGGCGCGGCTGCACGGCATCGCGGCCGAGCAGGTCGTCTATGTCCACTTCGCGCAGCGCTTCGACCTGCACCCGGCCGCTGGCCAGGTCCATGAAGCCCGGAATGGTGCGCACGTAAATGGGGTAGGACGTCAGGATGTCGATGATCTCATTGCGCCGCATGCGCGAGGCCGAAGGAATCGCAAGCAGCACTTCGTCGGCGCCGGTGTCCTCCAGCAACTGGCCCAGATCGCCAGGGTTGTGCACCGGCAGCCCGGCCATGATGCGCCCCGCAAGGTCGGGATTGTCGTCGACGAACGCGACGGGGATCATTTCGCGGCCTATGCGCAAGGCCAGCAGCAGTTGGTTGCCGGCCGCGCCGGCGCCGTAGATGATGACATGGGGCCGCACATCCTTGCGTTTGCCATGGCGGCGATCCGACGGCTTGGTGCGCAGGCTGATCCGGTCGCTGCTGAAATATTGCCTCATGACGACGCGCAAGCCGCCGATCAGCATCAGGCAGAGCATCCAATAGATGATCACGACGGACCGCGGTATCACGGCGGGCGGCTGGCCGTAGATATAAATGGCCAGGGCCAGCAAGGCCGTGGCGGAGGTGACGGCCTTGGCGATGGTGGTAAAGGCCTCGTTGCCGAAATAGCGCATCACGGCGCGGTACAGGCCGAACCTGGCGAATAGCGGTATGGAGATGACCGGCGCGAGGGCGAACAGCCACGCATGCCCGTGCAAGGGCTCGATCTTCGACATATCATCGAGCCGTATGAAAAAGGCCAGCCACAGCGCTATCCAGATGAGAAGCGCGTCGGTGATGATTTGCAGCAAGCGCTTCTGGTCGCGCGACAAGGCCAGCAGGCGCTCGCGCAGATTGGGGAGATTGTCCCTGATTTCAGCGAACATCGCGCTCACCGCTGCCGGCAGCCAGGGCCATGACTTCTTCGAGCGCCGCGCAGGTCGCCTCGATTTCCGCAGCGCTGAGCGTAGGATGCACCAGGAACATCAGCGCGGTTTCCCCCAGCTCGCGCGCCACGGGCAGGCGCAGCGGCGGGCGCCAGCCGGTATGCTCGAAAGCCTTTTCCAGGTATACCTCGGAGCACGATCCCGAATAGCAGGGCACGCCGCGCGCGCCGATTTCGCCCAGTATGCGGTCCCGGCTCCAGCCGGGCCGCAGTTGCGCCGGGTCGACGAATACATAGCATTTATAGGCGGCGTGGCGGATGTCCTCAGGCGGAGCCGGCGCGCGCAGCCCGGGCAAGCGGCTCGCGGCATCCCAGATGCGCTGGGCGTTGTCCAGGCGCCGCGCCTGCCACTGGGGCATGCGGCGCAGCTGGATGCGTCCGATCGCCGCTTGCGTTTCCATCATGCGCCAGTTGGTGCCGAAGCTTTCGTGCAGCCAGCGGAAGCCCGGCGGGTGTTCGCGCTCATAGACGGCGTCCCAGCTTTTCCCATGGTCTTTGAAGGACCACATTTTCGACCAGAGCCCGCGGTCGCTGGTGGTCGCCATGCCGCCTTCGCCGCCGGTGCTCATGATCTTGTCCTGGCAGAATGACCAGGCGCCGATATGCCCGATGGAGCCGACCGGGCGGCCTTTGTACAGGGCGCCGTGGGCCTGGGCGCAGTCTTCGATCACATGTATGCCGCGCTCGTCGGCCAGCTCCATGATGGGGTCCATGTCGCAGGGCCAGCCGGCAAGATGGACGCAAATGATGGCCCGCGTGCGCGGGCTGAGGACGGGGAGTATGGTCTCGGCGCTGATGTTTTGCGAGTCGCGGTCGACATCGGCAAAGATGGGTGCGGCGCCCGCGTTGACGATGCATGAAACCGACGCCAGAAAGGTGCGCGGCGTAACCACCACCTCGTCGCCGGGGCCAACCCCCAGGGCCTTGAGCGCGACATCCAGGGCGAGCGTGCCATTGCTCACGGCGACGGCGTGCGCGCAGCCGGCCCAGCGGGCGAAGTCCTGCTCGAACTGGCGGCATTCCTGGCCGGTCCAATAATTCACCTTGTTCGATAGGACGACATCGCGCACGGCATTGGCTTCTTCCTCGGTAAAGGAAGGCCAGGCGGAAAAGGAGGTATTCAACATACTCTTACTTCCTTACAAGACGGGTAGCGGGATTGCCGACGACGGTGGCGCCGGGCGGCACGCTGCGCGTGACGACCGCGCCCATGCCCACGACGGCGCCGCGCCCGATGACCAGCGGCCGGTCGGGCTTGCCTTGCTTGATCACGGCGTCGGCGCCGATATAGGCATGGTCATGGATGTGGATATTGCCGTTGCATTTGACGCCGGGCGCGAAAGTGACGAAATCGCCGATGACGCAATCGTGTTCCACGTAGCTGTAGAGGTTGGCGTGAAAATGCCGGCCTATGCGGATGTTCGAGGTCAGGGTTACGAAGGGGCTGAGCGCCGCGCCTTCGCCCAGCGTGACGTCGTCCATGGTGATGACGTTGGCGGCGCGCACCGTCCAGGGCTGCACGCCATCGGCGGCGCAGCGCTGCGCCAGTTTTTCGCGGACGACGCTATTGGCGATGGCCAGGATCGCATAGCGCGACCCGGCGTCGTGGGCCAGGAATTCGTCATAGGTCAGCACGCGGTGGCCGTTGATCAGCCCGGCCGCGGGCGAGTCGTCGATGAACACCAGCCTTGCGGCATCGATGCCCTGCTCATGCAACTGGGCTTTGGCCAAAGGCATGATGCCGCGGCCGCAGCCGCTGGCGCCGTAGACGGCATACAAGGGTGATTTCATGTCTGGCGCCTTTTCTGTTCGGACGGCGCCCCGGAAGGCGCCGAGCCCGTGTAGCGGGCCACTGTGGCTTCGCCGTCGGCGCTGATGCCGTCGCGGGCCAAAACTTTTTTTATCGTCAACAAAAGTATCCTCATATCCAGCCAGAACGATTGATGCTCCACGTACCAGACATCCAGCCTGAACTTGTCCTCCCAACTCAAGGCATTGCGGCCATTGACCTGGGCCCAGCCGGTCATCCCGGGGCGCACTTCATGGCGCCGGTACTGCTGCGGGCTGTACAGGGGCAGATATTCCATGAGCAGCGGGCGGGGGCCCACCAGGCTCATGTCTCCCTTGAGGACATTCCACAAGCCGGGCAGCTCGTCCAGGCTGGTCGAGCGCAGGAAATCGCCGAACGGCGTAAGCCGCTGGTCATCCGGCAGCGCCTGGCCGTCGACATCGGAGGCATCGCGCATGGAGCGGAACTTGATCATTTCGAAGGGCTGGCCATGCCGGCCCGGACGCAACTGGCGAAAGAGCACGGGCGAGCCCAGCTTGCGGCCGACCTGCCATGCCACCACCCCCATGACGGGGGCAAGCAATAGCAGGGCGGATGCCGATACCGTTATATCGAGCAAGCGCTTTAACATTTACTTCCTTTTTTAATCATCGGCGATATTCATCTCGCGCAGCATGATGGCGTTGACCTTGTGCACGTCGTACTTGCTTTCGGCGATCTCGCGCGAGCGGGCGCCCATATCGCGCGCCATTTGCGGATCGTCCAGGAAACGCTGCATGGCGGCGGCCAGCGCGTCGACCGATCTGACCGGAACCAGATAGCCATTGACGCCGTCGACGACGGTTTCGCGGCAGCCGGGCGCATCGGTGGTGATCACCGCCCGTCCCATGGCCATGGCTTCGAGCACGGTGCGCGGCGTGCCTTCGCGATAGGAAGGCAGCACATAGACGCTGCATGCCGCAATGGCGGGCCGCACGTCGCTCAAGCGGCCCCAGTAATTCAGCGTGCCCTGGCTGGTCCAGGCTTCCAGTTCGGCCGGGGCAATCGCATCGGGGTTTTCATCTATCCATCCCGCCAGGCTGAATATCACATCGGGGCGCCGGAGCCGGATGCGGGCCGCCGCCTGGGCATATTCGCGCACCCCCTTGTCGCCCAGCAGGCGGGCGATCAGCAGAAAGTGGGGCGCCGCGGGCAGGGCCGCGGGCTGGTGTTCGGCCACGTCCACGCCCGAGCCGTTCACCACGCAAGCGCGCGCGCCGGGGCGAAGAATCCCCAGCTTCCGGAACAGGGCTTCGTCGTCGGGATTCTGGAAGAACACCTTGCGCACCCTGCGCAGACCCAGCGCATACAGCCCCTGGACCAGGGAACGCAGCAGGCGGCGCGCGCCGGCGTCCTCCTCCCGCCCCTGGAAGGCATAGCCCAGGCCGGTGATCAGGGCGAATCGCCGCGGCACGCGCGCCAGCCAGGCGGCCAGCGAGCCATAGATGACCGGCTTGATGGTATAGCCCAGGACAAACTGCGGCCGTATCCGGCGCATGAGCCGCCACAGGTACAGCATGCATTTCAGGTCGGCGGCGGGATTCATGCCCGTGCGGCGCAGCGGGATATCGTGCACCACCAGGCCCCGGGCTTCCAGCCGCTGACGCATGGCGTCGCCCGCGGGAAGACCGGGGGCCGCCACATGCACCTGCAGGTCCGCCGCGAGCAGCGCATCGATCAGGGGGCCGCGAAACTGCAGCAGCGAGTCCGGAAAACCGGCGATCAGCAGGAATTTCATGATTCGGGCACCGTCGCCGCGCGAGTGCCAGCGCCTGCGCCGGAGCTGGGCGGAAGCTTCCTGGCGGGCGCGGCGGCTTGGCGCCGCTGCCGCGATTTGCCCAGCAGGGAAATGAACAGGAAGATCAGCATCGGGGCGAACATCCATTTCTGCCTTACCGAAATGCCGAGATTCGCGGTGGTCATGGACAGGATCACCCATGCCAGTATGGAATACAGCCACAGAAAGGCGCGATTGCTGTCCGACGCATGCTTGCGCCGCTTGAGCATCTTCATGCCGCCGGCTATGAAGAGGAACAGCAGGATCATATTGTCGGCCGAGGCCGCCAGGGCAAACACGCTGGTGGCTTCGAAGGGCAGGGGCCTGAACAGATAGCTGTACAACTGCAAGGGCAGGCTCATCGAAGCGATATCGATGCTGCTGCCGCCCTGGGTGTTGACCGATTGCCGCTGCTCGACATAGCTGACCAGCTCGTCCGCGCCGGCGCCTTCGCCCACGCCGGCATAGTTCAGCGCGAAGGGAATCATGGCCGCCGTGGCTCCCAGCGCCAGGCCGCCCAGCAGCAGGCGCTGCGGCAGCGGCATCTTCTTCTGGATGACCAGCGAGCCGGTCAGCGCGATGACCATGGTTCCGGCGATGTGCGGCCTGACCAGCAGCATGACCATGACCGCGCCCGCCATCAGGAGCGCGCGGCGCTTCATGTTCATGGCGGCCCACAGCGCCAGGCCTGTCGCCATGAAGGCCAGGGAATCCTTGCCCAGCGCGCCCGACCAGAAACTGATGGACGGCAAGAGCACGATCAGCGTGGCGAAGCGGCGTATCAGCCGCGACTTGTCGGCGGTTGCGCTGCGCAGGCTGGCGTCGAAGGCCAGCAGGCCTATGCTGCCGAAGATATTGAACAGCAGGCAGGCGCCCAGGAAGGACAGGTTCAGGCCGGTCACGAACAGCGTGGCGATGCTGACCACCGCGCCAGTTCCCACCGACAGCATGAATTCCCCGTTGGCTGCCTTGATGTAATACACCAGGGCGTCGGCGCCGTTGGTGATGGCGTAGACCGCATAGAAAACGCAGAACAGGGAATGCCATACGTACAGCAGGAAGCTACGCCGGTTGGGGATCCGCAGCCGCTTGCCGACCGCCAGCGCTATAAACAGCCCGGCGAGGTACACCAGCAGGGCGCTGGCCAATTGGGCGGGGGAATCGATCAAGGACATGGTGATCAGCTTCCCCGCATCGCTGCCGGGCGCATCGACTCCGGCGCCAGCAGGTTCTTGACTATCCGGAATTTTCCGCTGGGCTCGCGCGGTATCTCGTCGACCAGAGCCAGATGCACGGCAACCGATTTACCCAGCCGCAATGCCATGGCGTCCAGGAATTGCCGCTGCTGCGCCGCCGTGAACTGGTCGTTGGCGACGACGGCAATGCTGACCGTGTCGGGCTGCTTCTGCGTTACCTGGAAGCACACGATGCCGTCGACGTCCTTGGTGCAATTGCTGATATTGCCCAGATTCACCTTGCCGTTCTCCGGCGACCAGATGAAGTCCGAGGTCCGGCCATCGATGTGTTCCACGACGGGGAAGCAGGAACCGCAAGCGCATTGGAAGGAGGGCGGCGCGAGCTTTATGCGGTCGCCGATGCGGTAGCGTATCAGCGGCGTGCCGTGGGTGGTGAACGCGGTCACCAGGATTTCGCCTTCCTGCGCCGGCCGCATGTTCTCATCGACGACTTCGAACACGCCGGTCAGCGGATGGATATGCAGCGAGCCCTGCGGGCATTGCAGTATGAAGGGCGCGCCTTCCGAGGCGGCGTATTGATCGACGACCTGGCAGCCCAGCACTTGGCCAATGATTTCACGATATTTTGGCAGCACGGTTTCGGCGGTGGGGAAAAAGGCCTTGACGCTGCCCTCATAGGTCAGCTTGCGCTCCAGGGCCATGGTGCACAGGTCATAGACGCTGGAAGGAAAGCCGACGATATATTCCGGCTTGAAATCGCAGAAGGCGCGCCAATAGGCGTCGAAGTTCTGCTGGCTGATATGGAAGGTGGAAAAGAAACGGATCTTGTTGATGTAGTCGTCCCGGGAAACATTGCCGCTCGCCAGGTCCTGCGGGCGCACCAGGCTCTTGCCGCTGAACCACGCGACCTTCTTGCCCAGGCGGTATCCATACCTGGCGCGGAAATGGTCCTTCAGGGCGAAGCGTTCCTGCATGTCCTCATGCGCGTAGATCACTTTCATCGATGCGCCGGTCGTGCCGCCCGTCAGGCTGACTATGCCGTCCTTTTCCTCGATGCTGCGGATGGCGTCCATATGCGCCAGCAATTGGGCCTTTTCGAGTATCGGGAATTCCTCCAGGGGCTTGCCACGCTGCGGTGCATACCAGGGCGATGCCTGCGTGGCGGCCTGCAGGAATTCGGCCTGCCGTTTGCGCGCTTCGCGCGCCACCTCGTCCGCGCCGGCCGTTTCGAAGCGGCGGTAGTATTCCCGATAGGCCTTGTACCGGCCCCGGTGGCGCTGCTTGTACAGATAGGTGTTGTAAAGGCTGATGCCTATGTTCTGCGCGAAGACGGGCGCGTACTTGAGTATGAAATCTTTCAAAGCCATTTTTACCAGAAAGCGGGTTGGCAAGCGCTGGTCAAGCTTGCGGTCGGTATAGTGTCTCGAACTTGGCTACGGCGTGTCCGAGGGTGAAGTGCTGTTCGATGCGCAGCCTGGCGCGCGCGCCCAGATCCTTGCGCTGCTCCGCGCCGCGGCTGGCCATGTCGAGCAGTGCGCCGGCCAGTTCCGCAACCGAGTCCGCTGGAACGATCAGCCCCGTTTCGCCGAGCAATACCGCGGCGTCGCCCACATCCGTCGCGACGCAGGGCAGGCCGACGCACATGGCCTCGCCCAGGACATTCGGAAAGCCTTCGGTTCTGGAGTGCAGGCAGAAGACGTCCATGGCGCTCATGCAGGCCGCCACGTCGGCGCGCTCGCCCAGCAAGGTGAAGCGCTCCGGAAAGCCGGTCGCATCGATCAGGCGCATCAGCGCCGGGTTGTGCGCGGTCAGGTCGCGGCCCACGAGCAGGAAGCGCAGCCATTTTTCCTCGCGGCCCAGCATGCCCGCGGCGCGTATGAAGCTTGCATGGTCCTTGGCCGCGCTGTAGCGGCCGACAGAGCCCAGGACCACGGTGTCCTCGCCTATGCCGAGGCGGCCGCGCAGCGCCTGCCTGCCGGTTTCGGAATGGCGGAAGTTTTCAGGGTCGTAGCCGTTGTGGATCACCAGCATGCGCGAGCGGTCATAGCCGGCCGCGGCATGCACCGCGAGCGCCGAGTCGGCCACGCAGACGATGCCCGTCGGGACGGCATGAGAGCACCAGGCGCAGGCCTTGCGGATCAGCCGTTTCAGGCGCGTGCCGCCCGATTCGAAATGCGAATTGCGTATGCCCCAGAGTATGTTCTTGACGCCCAGCCGCCGGCCGGCGAATCCGCCCAGCAGGTCGGCGTAATACATCCAGCACTGCAGGACGTCCGGCTTGTCGCGGCGCAGGGCGCGGACCAGCCGGAAATAGATTTTCGGCGCATCGAACAAACTGCGCATATTCAATGCGCTGACGGGCACGCCCATCTTTTCCAGGCCGGGGCCGAGCGCGCCCTTGGTGGTCAGGGATATCACCCGGTGCTCGAATTCCGGCCTGCCCTGGTGCGCCTCGATCAAGCGGCACAGAAAGCGTTCCGCCCCGCCCACGTCCAGGCCCACGATGACATGGGTGATCTTGATTCTGTCGGTATTTGTCATTCAATCCTGCTTTTCAAGCCAGGCCTGGAACATCAGCGGGGACCACAGCCGGGCCGAACAGTCCTGCTTGCCTTCCAGGTGCAGGCGCCATGCGCGCCGCAGCGGCTCCGGGTGAAAGTAGCCTTCCCGCCGCAGGCGGCCCTCGTCCAGCAAGGCCTCCGCCCAATCGCGCAAGGGGCCGCGCAGCCATGCGCCCAAAGGGATGGAAAACCCTTTCTTGGGGCGTTCGATCAGCTCGCGCGGGACGTGGCGATAGAGCACTTCGCGCAGCAGCCACTTGCCTTTGCCGTCCCGCAGTTTCAGCGCCAGCGGCATGCGCCAGGCGAGCTCGACGACGCGGTGGTCCAGCATCGGGATCCTGACCTCCAGGCTATTGGCCATCGCGGCGCGATCGACCTTGGGCAGGATGTCGTCGGCCATGTATGACTGCGTGCCTACGGCCATCATCCAGTGCTCGAAACTGTCGGTCTCCGGCCAGGCCTGCGGCGTGTCGAGCAGCGTCGCCGGTTCGCGGCAGCCAATCACCACGTGTTCGGGCTGCTCCCAGTGGCTGCTGAGCCGGTGGTAGAACGCTTCCTTGCTGTCCGAGGACAGTAGCCCGGCAAGCTTGTGGAGCCTTTCGCCATTCAGCGCGCGCGCGAATCTGTCTGGCATGAGGGCGCGCAGCGGCCTGAACACGGCGTCCCATGACGATGCGGGCAGGCCCGCCAGGCCGGCCGCCGCCGCACGGCGCAGCGGCGCCGGCAGGCGGCCGATCCTGCGCCACAGGGCGGGGGCGAACTGATAGGTGTTATAGCCGCCGAAGAGTTCATCGCCGGCGTCGCCGCTCAAGGACACGGTGACGTGCTGCCGGGCCAACTGGCAGACCAGGAAGGTGGGTATCTGCGAGCTGTCGGCAAATGGCTCATCATAGATATCGGGCAGCCGCGGGATGACGGCCAGGGCATCTTCGGCGCGCACATACAGCTCGGTGTGCTCGGTGCCCAGGTGCCTGGCGATGGCCTGGGCGTGCTGCGCCTCGTTGTAGCGCGGGTCGTCGAAGCCTATCGTGAACGTGCGCACCGGGCGCGGGCTCTGCGCCTGCATCAGGGCCACGATCGCGCTGCTGTCTATGCCGCCGCTCAGGAAGGCGCCCAGCGGCACATCGGCCAGCATCTGGCCGCCTATGCTGGCGGACAACTGCTGCTCCAGCGCATCGGCCGCCTGGTCCGCCGTCCCGGCAAAGGGCTGCGCCAGCCCGGCATGAATCGCATCGTTCATCCGCCAGTAGGCCTTGGACTCGGCCGAACGGGCCGCGCCCTGGCCGGCCAGGGGGATATTGATGTAGTGGCCGGCGAGCAGCTTGTGCACATTCTGGTAAATGCTGTGCGGCGCGCCGATATAGCCATGGCGCAGCAGCAGCGCGATGGCGTTGCGATCGACCGCGGCATGGAAGGCGGGATGCGCTTTCAGCGCTTTGAGTTCCGATCCGAACAGCAGGGCATCGCCTTGCCAGGCCCAATACAGTGGCTTCTCGCCCAGGCGGTCGCGCGCCAGCGTCAGGACTTTGGCGTGCCGGTCCCAAAGGGCGATGGCGAACATGCCCGCGGTGGCCTGCAGCGTCTTTTCCACGCCCCAGGCGGCGAAGCAGGCCAGCAGGGTCTCCGTGTCGGCGTGGCCGCGCCAGGCCGGCTGCTTGCCTTCGCGCTCCAGGCGCCGGCGCAGGTCGAGATGATTGTAGATTTCGCCGTTGAAGGCGATCACGTAGCGCGTGCAGGCCGAATGCATGGGCTGGTGCCCCGCGGGCGACAAGTCCAGGACCGACAGCCGGCGGTGCGCCAGCGTCAGTCCGGCCGCCTCGTCGCTCCACACGCCCGCGTCGTCCGGGCCGCGGTGGGCGATCGCATCGGCCATCCTCGAGCCTATGCCGGCTCTGGCGCCGCTCGCATCATGGGAATAGAAGCCTGTCAGGCCGCACATAGGGGTCCTTGGGTGGAAATGTCAGGAATGGCGCAGGCGTTCATCGGGGTCCAATACATGCAGATAGGCGTCCACGGCGTTGGCGACGCTGAACGCCCGCGCGCGGGTTTCGACATCGGGGGGCGAGGCGTCGGCCAGCGTATGCTTCAGGGCGCCGGCCAGGGCGCCGGCGTCGCCCACGGGAACCAGGCGGCCCCATCGGCCTTGCTCCAGTATTTCGGCGGGGCCGCTGGGGCAGGCGGTGCTCACGACAGGCGTGCCGCAGGCCATGGCCTCGACCAGCACATTGCCGAATCCTTCCCATCGGGAAGACAGGACAAACACCGAAGCGCCGCGCATCCAGTTGTACGGATTGGCCTGGAAGCCGGCCAGCAGTATGTCGTCTTGATAAGGCGAGGCGTTTTTGAGCGATTCCAATAAGGGCCGCTCGCCGCCTTCGCCCAGTATGACCAGGCGCGCCCTGGTGGAGCGCCGCAACTGATGGAAGGCGTCGATGAGCATGGGGAAGTCTTTTTCCCTGCTCAGGCGTCCGACGCCGATGATGACGGGCGGCTCGCCCGGGGCAAACCAGGGATGAAGCAAGGCTTCCCGGCTTCTGGCCGCCAGCTCCACGGTTTCGATGGGGTTGTGGCAGGTGCTCACGGTGTCGCGGGCATAGCCCAGCGTGGCGCTCAGGTCATCGGCCACGCCGTCGGACACGGCTACGATGGCGTCGGCCCTGGCATACGATTTTTTCATCAGCCAGGGCAGCACTTTGGAGACCGGCCCTTGCGTATCCGCCACGGCCTGCGACAGGTTGGCATGCTCGGATATGACCAGCCGCGCGCCGCTGCCCGAAAGAAAGCGGGCCCATATCGCCACCACATTGACATAGTTCATTGCCGACAGCATGGCGCGGGGCCGCTCGCGCTTCAGGTAAGCGGCCAAGGCGAACAGGCTGGTCAGCGCGCGCCTGCCCTGCAAGTCTATGATTCTGACCCCGGGGTCGACCTGCGGCAGGTAAACGCCGGCCTTTTTCACCAGCACCAGATCGACCCCGATGCCTTGCCTCGCAAAGCCATTGGCCAGGGAAACGATGACGCGTTCCGCGCCGCCGCCGTTGAGCGATGGAATGAACAGCGCAAGCCTGCCGCTGTCCGCCTTGCCCGGGTTGCTTGTGTTTCGCATATGCCTGATCGGAGCCGCCGGCTCAGGCGCCGACGGCGCAAAGAAAATCTTTTCGGAGGCTGTCGCGGATGGCGCCGATGCGCGCGGGCGTTTCATCCAGCAAAGCCGCGGTGATGTCCTGCGCGGAGCGCTGCCTGAACTCTGCCATGGAGATGCAGGATTCCCGTTTGCCGCAGTAGGTGAACATATGCAGGACCTTGGGGTCCCACTCGAAGCCGATGACAGGCACTTCCAGGGCCATCGCGGTGACCGCGGCGTGCATGCGGTAGGCGGCCAGGACGCGATAGCCGCCGATTTTTGCCATCAGGTCCGCGGGGCTCCTGACGTCGGCGCATACGGAAATGCCCGGGTATTTCGGCGCCAATCTGGCCCAGAGTTCCAGCGCGAATTCATTGTCCAGGTTCGAGCCGTTCGAAATCAGCTCTATCTTGGCCGCGCCTATGCGGGCGGCAAGCGATTCGACCACGCCTTCCCACCAGGCCAATGCGTATTGCCGGTTAGACATGGGATGCTCGGGCGTGAGCATTTTCAGGATGGACGGGGCGATGACGCCCAGTCCCACGACGTCCTGCGTTTTCTCGCGCGCGCCGTCTCTTTCCAGATAAAGCGCGCTGTCGAAGCCGGACTTGACCTTGTGCGCGTGGCGCGCGCCGGCGGCCGCGCTCACAAGCTGGTAGGAATGGCTGTCGCGGCACATCACGCAGCTGACCGCCGGCGATTTCACGATCCGGGCTACGATGCTTCTGGCCAGCCAGCTGTATTTTTTCCCCGCTCCCACCGAGAACAGCTTCACCGGCGTGCCGTTGCGCTCGCATTGCTGGACGATGCGCAGAATCAGCAAGGGGAAATTCAGGAAGTTGTCCATCAGCAGGTTGCCGCCGCCTATGACCACCTGGGCGTATCGCCGGGTTTCATAGCTCGCGGCGATCTTCCTGTACCGGGTGAAATAGAACAGTACCGAGATGGCGTAATTGACCGCGCTGGACTGCAGCAGGACCGTCTTGAGCGCATTTTTTTTCGGTTTGCCGTGGGCCAGGGTTAAGCTGGTTTCGCCCACCGGGTTGCCGAAGAAATCCTTGAAATCGGCTTCTATATCGTGGTCGCGACACAGCTTCTTGAGCGCCAGCTTGATGATGCCGTCGCCCACGTTCCTGGAGGAATATTCTCCAGCGAACAATGTCTTGTTCATTCTTCTTTCCTTTTCATGCTTCTGTCCTCCGGCCCGCGCCCGGGCGATGCAGCCGGTCAGGCCTGGGTCTTGGGTTGGGCCTTGCGCAGGCGGCCCGCCAGGAGGGCATGCGATTTGTTCTTGATCAGCGCGTAGCCTTCGACATTGGCGAGGTGGCTGATGGCGAGATACAGCGCCGCGAATGCCAGGCCGCCGATGACGGCCGCCCACGGGGCCGAGGCGCCCAGCGCGTTGAGCAGCAGCCAGGTCGCCGCGACGGCGAGCGTTGCGGCGATCACGGGCTTGAGCATGTCCTTGAGCTGTTCGCCCAGGGTGTAGCCGATCAGCGCCGCCGAGTAATACATATAGGGCAGGCACGACAGCGCCATGGCGATGATCTGCCCGGCGAGGATGCCGGTGATGCCATAGGGCACCGAGGCGGCCAGCAGCGCAAGATGCAGGCCTTTCTTGATCAGGCCCAGGTACAGGATCAAGTCGGTTCGGCCCTTGACCTTGAGCATATTGAAGTTGACCGTATGCACCGGAAACAGGATGCCCGCGATGCATAGCAGCTGCAGGTAAGGCACCGCCGGCAGCCAGCGCTCGTTGAAGGCGATCTGGAACAGCGGCTGGGCCAGCAGGGAAATGATCAGCAAGGCCGGGGTGATCACGAAGAACAGCAGCTGGATGATGAGGCGGTACATTCTTTTCAGGTCGGCGTCATCGTCCTGGATAAGGGCCATGGCGGGATAGGTGGCTTGCTGGACGGCGCTGTTGGCCTGGTCGACGATCAGGTCGCGGATCCGTTTGGCAAAGTAGTACAGCCCGGTGATCTCCGGGCTGAACAGCTTGCCGATCACGAGGATGTAGGAGTTTTCATAAAGGACATTCAAGGTGCTTTCCAGCGTCAGCTTGGAGCCGAAGCCAAACATATACTTGAACGAAGCGATGCTGAACGAAAAGCCGGGGCGCCATGGACTGGACAGCCACAGCATGCCGGTCGACACGGCGGCCGACACCATGAATTGCGCGACCAGGCTCCAGACGCCGAAGCCGGCATACGCCATGCCTACCGCCACCAGCCCGGCGGCGACCGTCGCTATCGAGTTGACCCGCATCAGGGACTTGAAGTCCATATGGCGATTGAGCAGCGCCAGTTGCACGACCTTGAGCGAATTGACGAAAAGCACCAGGCCCGTGACGCGGATCAGGCCGACCAGCTCGGGCTGTCCGTAAAAGCCCGCCGCCCATGGCGCCACCAGGAACACCAGCAGATAGGTGATCAGGCTGAATGCCAGATTGGTGAAGAAGGCTGTCGAGAGATCGATGTCGGTGAGCTCTTTTTGCCGGATGATGGCCTGGCCAAAGCCCGAGGTCATCAAGGCGTCGGCCAGCGCATAGCAGATGGCGATCATCGCCATCAGGCCGAACGCTTCGGGCGCCAGGAATTTCGCCAGGAATAGCGTGAACACGACAGACGCGCCGCGGCTGATGAACATATTGGCCATGTTCCAGACGATGCCGATGCCGATTTTCTTGTTCAGGCTGTTCACGGTTTAAGGCCTCTCAGCCTCGTATTCGTAGTTGGTGTAGCGGTAGTTGCCGTATTTCGAACCATAGCGGCGGCTCGTGGCCGCCAGGTCATTGAAGATGACCCCCTTGACCTGCGTGCCCGCCTGCGACAGGCGCTTGGTCGACTCTTCCAGTTCCCCCAGCGTGCTGACGCCGGCCCGGGCCAGCAGGAACACCGTGCCGGCATGGGGCGCGAGCACCATGGCGTCCGACACGGCCAGGACCGGGCTGGTATCCAGCAGCACCATGTCGTAGTTTGCGGCCAGCCCGCGCAGCACGCTGGCCGCCGCCGGCGACATGAGCAGTTCGGCCGGGTTGGGCGGCAGCACGCCTGTGGCGATGAAGTCCACATTGGGCACGACATCCTTGTGCAGCGCCTGCTCCAGGGGGATGCCGCCGGCGATCAGCTCGCTCAGGCCATTGCGGCGCTCGAGGCCGAAATACTGGTTGACGTAGCCTTTGCGCAGATCGGCATCGATCAGCAGGACGCGCTTGCCGCCGGCGCCCAGCACGGCGGCGAAATTGACGCTGGTGAACGATTTGCCGATGCCGGGCGTGGGTCCGGTGAACAGCACGATATTGTTGGCGGCGTCCAGCATGGCGAACTGCAATGCGGTCCTCAGGCTGCGCAGGCTTTCGACCGCCGGATCGCGCGGGGACGCCTGGGCCAGCACATGGCTGCCCTTGACACGGCTCGAGACGAGCGCGTGCAGCCTGGTCTGCGGCATGGAATGGGGTATGGTGGCGAACACATGCAGGCCCAGGGTCGATTCGATATCGCTGGGGTCTTTGATGCCGGGGCGCAGCATATTGCGCAGCAAGGCGAGGCCTATGCCCAGCGCCAGCCCGAACAGGGCCGCTATGGTCAGTATCATCGGCCGGTTGGGCTTGATCGGCGTTTCCGGCGCCACGGCGGAATCCACCACGCGCACATTGCCGACCTTGCCTTCCTTGACGAGCCGCAATTGCTGCGCGCTGTTGAGCAGGTTCACATAAAGCTCGCCGTTAACCTTGACATCGCGCAGCAGGTTGAGCAGTTGCTGCTCCATGTCGGGCAGCTTCTTGATCTGGCCCGTCAATTGGTCGATTTCTTTCTTGATGGCGGCGATCTGCTGGTCGATCACGCGGACGCTGGGATGTTCCGCCGTGTACTGGGCCATCAGTTCGCGGCGCTTCTGCTGCAGGTCGAACAATTGGGTCTGCAGGCCTACCGAGGTGTTCAGCGACAGCGAGCCTTCGGTGCCCAGGTCGAATGTGCCATGCGCGTCGCGGAACTTGGTGTATTTGTCCGCCGCTTCGTCCATTTTCCTTTTCAGTTCGGGCAGGAAGTCATCCAGGAAGGCCAGCGATTTTTCCGCCTCGGCCGCCTTGCGTTCGACATTCTGCCGCACGTAGGCCGAACCCACGGCGTTCAGCGTCCGGGTGATCTTGCCCGGATTGGTGCCGGCGAGGGTGATGGACAGGACACCCGACTGCTTGCCTTTCTCGGTAATGACCAGTCCGCTTTGCAGGCCATTGATCATGGCCAGGCGCGAACGGCGCACCAGGGTGAATTCGGCGCCGGGCTTGCCTTTCAATTCATTGACCAGGATGCGCCCCGGAGCGCCGTCCGCCTTGAAGTCGCTGGGGACGCCCACCTTGCCTTCGGCCAGCTTCAGTCCGTCGGCGTCCAGCAGCTCATAGCCGCCGGCGGTGGCCAGCAAGGCCAGCGTCTGGCCTTCGAGCGCCGGCGGAACGTCCAATTGCCCCAGCCGTATCGATTCCGTGCCTGATACGTAGCCGCCCAGGCCCAGGAAGCCGGGCTCCGACAGGGCGGTGGCCCGCCCCGCCAGCCACGACCCGATGAAAGGCAGATACTTGGGGCTTGCGCTCAGATACAGCTGCAGATTGTCCACGGCATGGCCTACCACCAGGCGCGAGCGCAGTATCTCGATCTCGGCGGACGCCGGCGATTGCACATCGAACAGCGTGGACATTTCGCTCAGCAGATTGCTGCTCGTGCCCTGGCTTTGCTCCACCTGTATCAGGCTGTCGGCCTCGTACACCGGCTGGCTCAGGAAGGCGTAGATGCCGCCCAATAGCGCGGTGCCCAGGGTCACGGCGACAATCAGCCAGCGGGCCTCCAGGACCACATCGAGCAGGCCCAGGAAATCGATGTCGTCTTTGTCCCGGAGCTCGGATAAAGTTGGCGAGGTATTGTCGTTGGATGTATTCATTCGATGGGAGATAAGCTGCTTTATGTGGGATGGCGGTGCTGTGGTTTCAGCTCAATAGCCTGATGCGGTCGGCCCAGTAGCTGACGCCGCGGCGTATGGCCTCGTGGGCCGCGGCGAAGGCTGCGCGCGGCTGCCGGTATGGATCGGCGATCTGGAAGGCGTCCTCCACCCCCAGGTCGCCCAGGCAATGGATTTTTCCGCGCGCCAATGGGTGCTGCTGTTCCAACTGCTGCCTGTGGCCGTTTTCCATTACCAGTATCAGGTCGGCTTGCCTGCACATCCAGCTGGTCAGCTGCTGCGCGCGGTGCTCCGACAGGTCCAGGCCGTGCTCCGCGGCGATGCTCTGCGCCAGCGGGTCCGCCGGCTCGCCCACCAGGGCCGAGAGGCCCGCGGACCAGATCTGCTTGCCGGGGAACTGGGCTTTGAGCATGGCTTCAGCCACCGGGCTGCGGCAGATATTCCCCACGCAGACAACAAGAATGGCATTCATGACGGCGCTGTCTATCTCGTGGTGTTTCGGGTGTTGACGAACAGGGTGTTGTAGCTGGGCAGCACATTGCTGATCACGCGGTTCCAGCGGACGACTGGCGCGGCGTCGATGAACACGACGTCGCGCGCCTTGAGTTCGAAATCATTCGCCAGCATGAAGGCGGTCGGGGTTCCGGCATCCAGGTGATAGATCTCGGCCTTTTCTTCGCCTTCGTCCTTGTCATGCGGAACCTTGCGTATCACGTATATCTGCCGCGGGTTCGAGGTGAGCTGGCTGGCGCCCCCGGCTTCGCCCAATGCCTCGGTGAGCGAGAGGCGGCCGTCGCGCATCTGCAGGGCGCGCGGCACCGTGACTTCCCCCAGGACGAAAATCTTGGACTCGTCCCTGTTGACCACGCGCAGAAGGTCGCCGCCGGCCAGCAGGATGCGGTTGGGATTGACGCCCAGGCGGGTCAGTTGCGGCAGGTTTATTTCGGTGGAGATATTCTTGCGGGTGAGAATCACCGACGAACGGTCGGCCTGCGGGGTGAATCCCCCGGCCCGGTTGATGGCCTCGGGCAAGGTCATCGGGACGTCGTCCATGGTCTGCAGGCCGGGAACGCGCACTTCGCCATCGATATAGACGCGGTCATGGCGATAGGCCTGCACCCGCACGGTCAGCTGCGGGTCGCGGATGTACTTGGCGATGCGATTGGTCAGGAGTTCGCGCGCCTGATTCTCCGTCAGGCCGGCGATCTTGACCGGGCCGAGGAATGGAAACTGGATCACGCCGTCCGGATTGACATTGTAGCCATTGCCGACGTCCGCCTGGCTGGACGAACCCGTGCTGCGGTTGGACGTGGCGGGGGTGAGCGCCATCTCGGGATGGCCCCAGACCACGATATTGACGATATCGCCGGCGCCTATCCTGTAGGCCCTGCCCGTGCCGAACAGGCGCTTGACTTCTCTTTTCACTTCCGTCGCCCGCTCCGCGCGCTGCCGGACGATCAGTTCGCTGCTTATCGCCGTGAGGGCGCCGGCGGGAGCCGCGTCGCCGCCAAGCGACTCTTCGGCGGCTTTCGGGCTGCCCATATACATCCCGGGCGAAAGGGCGCAGGCCGACAGAAGCATGGCGGCGCTGATCGCTGCGCATAGCGTGATGCAGCGTGCGGGAAAATTGGAAATCTGGCTCGGCACCTGAACTCTCATCAATGAATTGAAAAACGAAGATCGAGAACCCGGGTTCTCGACTTGAAGCATGGCGGCCGGGCAGGCTACCGCAGTGTTTTTTGCCTGAATGCGGCAAGAAACACTGATCTCGCGCCCCTTTTTTTATTGCGGCACGGTGGAACGGCGCGTCTACATCGCGCTCTGTTCCGGGGCGATGTGCGCATCTCTTGCGCAAAATGGCGGTCGGGGGGCGCCTTACGCAAAGGCGGCGGGGCTATGCCTGGCAGAGCCGTATCTGTGGGAGGGTCACGATGCGCTAAACAAGTTCGACCTGCCCATGTTTCACCTTGACCGTCTTCTGTTGACCCAGAAATTCCATCAGCAGGATGACGCGCCTGGCCCTTACGGCCTGGACCACGCCCTCGATGCCATTCAGGGCCGTATTGCGCAAGCGCACCCGGCGCCCCGGCTGGAATGGGCTGATTGCCTGCAGCCCGGCGCGGTTGCGCTGGTCTTCAAGCTTCCTGATGGTTTGCAATACATCGGGAGACACGACAGCCAGCTCGGTGCCGAACGTCACCAGGCTATTGACGCCCCGGCTCGAGCGCGCCGCGGCAATGGATTGCTTGCGGCTCGATGGCCTGAAGAACAGATAACGCGGAAACATCGGCTCGTACGCCGTCAGGGCGGCTTCGCCCTCATCCGCGCCTGCGCCAGGCCCTTGCGCGCCGCTGTCGGCAGCGGCCAGTTGCGCCGACGGCTTCTTGAGTATCTTGAACAAAGGGAGATAGGTCTGGAAGGCTTGCTGGTTCAGGTTGACCTGGGCTACGTATTCCTGGCGCGGCTTGGTGTAAGCCACGTACCAGCCCGCGTCCGTCACGCAGTCCGCCGCCCGCGCCGTAGCGGCGTGGCGTGGCGTGTCTATATCTATAGCTTGCCTGTCCTGTTCACAAAGCAAATCTCGTCCGTCCTATTCAAAGCGTTGCGTCTCCGTTGCACGCATCAATAAGTGTCTAGTGCCGTTGCACTTTATCAGAGGAGATGGAAGGCCCTGTAACAAACCGCGTTTGTTTACAACGGAAAAGAAACGGCGCCGCGGCCCAAAAAAAGCATTCGTTATGTTGCATTGCAACAAGTTACGCATTACAAATATATGAAAATAACAATTTCAAATTGTGACGCTTACATTTTCGCGCGGGCCCGGAATCCGTCCGTAAACGCCCCTATGTTTGAGTCCTATTTAGGGAATTTGGCCGATAGGCGATGGCCTCGGCCTAGGCTGAAATACCTAAAAGTAACAGGCCATATGTGGTATTATTGGCGGAAGATACGACATGTGACAGCCTTTTCCTCTATAAAAACGGTTGAAGAATCAAGGGTTCAGGCGAGGATGCTCTTGCCGCTGTTGCTTCTTGTAGTTCTATATTGGTATAAACCCGGCCATTTGGCGACTATCCATTCTGTTCGCCGCATGATTATCTGTGTTTTGCCGGTCGCCGTGCCTGGCACGGTATATTCGTTTGCCCCTCTCCTGAAAGCACCGTGGCGGAACATTCCATGATCAATTCCAAGCTTGGCATCGCATATAAAGCTCCATGGGGAGCCGTCATCTTCAAAGCGAGAGACCGCATGGGCGCGCGGACACTGCAGATGTTGCTCCACTTCCTGGCGGGCATGGCCGTGGCCGCTTATCTCGTTCCGGAAGGGGCCGCCATCGCCCTGGCCTGTCTGCTGCTTGTCGCGGGCGCGAAAGCCCTTTACGACTATGTCGACGCCGGCGCCGTCCAGCTAGGCAGCTCCGCCGCGCTCTTGGCGGGCGGGGCGCTCGCGCTGGGCCTTGCCCATTTCATCTAGCGTCCGCGCATCGGCGCATCGCCCATGGGCCTCCGTTCCTTGAGGCGGAGCCCGCCGCGGCGCCTTCATCGCTTCCGCTGCGGCATGTCGCGACGTGACGTAAGACCGTGTGCTTCATTCTTTCACGGTTTCCAGATATAGCGACGGGTCGAAGTAAATGGATGCCGGAATTGCATCCTGGATATTGGCGAAGCCGATAAAAAAGTCGGTGACCTGCTGCAGCCACTTGGTGACCGTGCCATCCGCATATTGCTTGCGCCATTCCGCGGATGAAAAAATCTTTTGCGCGCGGAACTGCTCTTTGATGTCCTCCAGCGGCACATCCGGATAGTAATTCTTCTGGAGCGTCTCGATCGCCTTTTCCGGCTGGCTTACCATGTAGTCATTGGCCTGCGCCCAAACCCGGATGATGCGCTTGAGCGTGTCCTGATTCTTTTCATAGTAGTCATTGCGCGCCGCCCATCCGCCGACGATGGCCGCCTCGGGGTAATAGCGGGATGCGTCGACCAGCATTTTCGCCGCCGGAACGCGCTTCTTGACCGAAATATTGAAAGGCACCCATAAAGCCACGGCCGGCACGGCCTTGGAGATGAACGCGGTCACCGCGTCGGGCATGCGCTGGTTGACGATATCGACGTCTTTCTTGGGATCCAGGCCATTGGCGCGCAAGGCTTTGTCCAGGAATACGTGGGCTGTCGTGCCGGTGGTTGTCGAGATTTTCTTGCCCTTCAGATCGGCGAAGCTGCTGATGCCCATGTCCGGGTGCACCCAGAGCTGCGCGGTGGCGAATTCCACATCATTGATCAGGAAAACCTTGCCGCGGCCGCGCGCCGGGAAATTGGACATGACAGCGCCCGTGCTGAGGACGTCTATGCTGCCTCCGCTCATGGCCTGGAACAGTTCGAGCCCGGTCTGGAACTTGATGAACTCCATGTCCAGGCCTGCCTTTTTCCATAAGCCCATAGAGTCGGCGAGCCAGATCTGGCCATCTACCGCCAGGGTGTGCAGATAGCCTACTTTGACCTTGGTGTCCTGCGCGAAAGCCAGGCGCGGGCCGGCTCCGGCAAGCGCGGTGGCGGCGGCGAGTTCTATAAAGGTACGGCGTTTCATGACGAGTCTCCTGGAAAGGGGATAACTTATTTCAGCGCCGTTTTGCTTAGCGCTTCCTGGGCCGCGTATTCGAGCATCACGGAATCGTAGATGCGCGAACGCAAGGCGTTGAACTGCGGATCCGCCAGTAAAGACCGCTGGCGCGGGTAGGGAAAAGGGATGTCGATGACTTCCCGGATGCGCGAGGGCCGCGCTGAAATGATCACCACCCTGCTCGACAGATACACCGCCTCCTCCACGGAGTGCGTGATCAGCAGCACGGTTTTGTCTTCCTTGTACAGGACCTGCAGCAGCAGGTCGTGCATGGCGCTGCGTGTCTGGGCGTCCAGCGCGCCGAAGGGCTCGTCCATCAGGATGAATTCAGGATGCACGGCATAAGTGCGGGCCAGCGCCAGCCGCTGCCGCATGCCGCCCGAAAGCGTCTTCGGAAAGGCGCGGCGAAAGTCGGCCAGGCCCATCAGCTCCAGATAGCGCTCTATGGCCTGCTTCTTGTCCCGGGCGTCCATGCCGCTGTTTGCCTTGAGGTTCAAGCCGAACGCGATGTTCTGTTCCACCGTCAGCCAGGGAAATACGCCGTATTCCTGGAACATGACCCCTCGCTCAGGTCCCGGACCGGCGATTTCCTTGCCGTCCAGCGTCACCGAGCCGCTCGTCGGCTTGATGAAGCCGGCGGCCATGTTCAATAATGTGGTCTTGCCGCAGCCCGATGGCCCGACCAGGGAAACGAATTCTCCCTGTCGGATGGATAGCGACATATCCTCGACGACCCGCAGCGTCCCCGCCGCGGTGTCGTACCGCATGGAGACGCTGTCGAAGCGTATGCGCTCTGCCGGCTTTTCCATCGTCTATTCCGTCCCTTTTTCTTGCCACCTGACGAGCTTTTCGGACACTTTGCGCAGGAGCAGGTCCATCAGCAACGCCAATACCCCTATGCAGATAATCCCCAGATAAATGGTGGTCAGGTCGAAGAATGCCGAGGCGTCCTGGATCATGGCGCCCAGGCCTTCCTGCGCCGCCACCAGTTCCGAAGCGACCAGGGTCGCCCAGGCCACGCCCAGGGCGACCCGCAAGGCGGTCAGCATATGCGGCACCGACATCGGCATCATGACTTTCGAAAAAATCTCGAAATCAGTGGCGCCCAGCGTGCGCGCCACGCGTATATAGACGGGGCTGATCTGCGTCATGCCTTCGTACATGACAATGACGGCGGAGAAGAAAGCGGCATAGAAAAGAATGGCTACCTTCGCGACTTCGCCTATGCCCAGATAAACAATAACCAGTGGAATCAGCGCGATCGGCGGCAATGCGCGGAAAAAATTGATAAGGGGATCGACGAAATGGCGCACCGGCCTGTACCAGCCGATCAGGAAGCTGACCGGTATGGCCACCAGCATGCCCAGCGCCAGCCCGAATACGACGCGCTGGGTCGACATCACGATGTTGATCAGCAAATTGCCCTGCGTCAGGCGCGTCCAGAACTCGACGAGCACACTGAGAGGCGAGGGCAGCAGCCCCGGATTGATCAGGCCGGACGCCCGCAACAATGCCCAGCCCGCGATCAGGCAGGCAAACGGAAATAATGCCCAAAAGGCGGTGTGGGCCCACAGATTGCGCTTGCTGCCTTTCGTCATGGTCATCATCCCGTGAGTGCGCTTGCGGTTCATGGCTGCGTTCAGGCCTTGCGCTTGGGCGAGGGCTTCCTGGACTTGCGCGTGCCCTGCATCAAGTCGACATCGAGGTAGATCATCTGCGCCGGATACTGGATATGCGCGTAATAAACGATCCGTTCCTGGTTATTCCACAATGCGCGCGACACATCGGCGATTGGATCGCCCACGCCGATATCGAGGTGGGCCGCAGTGTCCTCGTCGGCCAAGGTGATCCGCAGGATCTGCCTGGCGCGGGCTGAATCCATATCCGGCCGGGCCGCAAGTTGCGGGATGACCGGCTTGTTGCTGAAGCCTGCCGGATCGCCATCGAAAACTTCTTTGTCCAGGTAGATGTCGATGAGGCAATATGGAATGTCCTCGTGGTAATGCACGCGCTTCAAGCGCTGATAGGCGGGCGCGGCATTGCCGGACTCGAATGGCGGGGCCAGGGCCGGCGTGGTCGGGCCGACCGGCAGCAACCGTATCTTCAAATCGGCTACGGCGTCCACCAGTTGATCCAGGTTGTTTGGCAACTGGAACCAGCGTTGCCGGGAAAGGTCTTTCGCCACGAAAGTGCCCAATCCGCGCGTTCGCCGAATGATCTGTTGTTCTTCAAGCTGGCTGAGCGCCGCCCGCAAAGTGATGCGCGAGACCTTGTATTCCTGTTCCAGTTCGTCCAGCGTGGGTATTTGTTCGCCATACCGCCAGCGCTGCTTTTCGATCTGCTGGCGCATGAGGGTAGCCACTTGCAAATACAAGGGCATGCGGCTCTTGCGGAGTATGGACGGCGCTTTGTTCATAAAGTCATTATATTAAGCAGAAACAAGCTGTCAACAATATATAAAGACGCTTAGGCTATAAAAAAGCTTGGTATGTTCCCGGCGCCGTGCATGCCCCGCGGGCGTAAAAAAACCCGCCATGAGGCGGGCTGATTTGTCTCTTTGCCGCTATGAAAGGCGACGATCTAACGGGAAACACGATTGAACCGATCATCGACCCTCAGGCTTTCACCGTGAAACCTGCCGACGATGTGCGGCGTGGAAAGGCCTTCATCAAGACTATTGATATGCGGGCTCGATGGGCCGTGTGCTGCCGAGCACAAAAAGCGCTGACTTGATGAAATTTCAATGCTGCGGGGAACGGGCTCAATACAATCATTCATACATTAAAAATAAATAATCCACAAAGGAGAGATCTAATGGATCGGAGACAATTCTGCATCTCAATGGCGAGCGTGCTGCCTGCGCTGTGTCCGGGCTACGCCCGCGCCGCCAAGCTCGGCGATCAGCCTATTGTGCTTGTGGTGCCTTTTTCTCCAGGAGGAAACCTGGATATGGTGGCGAGAGTGGTTTCCCCCGCGCTGTCGGAGATACTGGGCGTGTCGGTGGTGGTGGAGAACAAACCGGGTGCGGGGGGAGTGATCGGGGCGGGCTATGTGTCGCGTTCCACGCCGGACGGCCATACTTTGCTGGTGACCACGCCGAATGCCATCACGGTGGCGCCGTTGATGACCACGGCGGCCTACTCTCTGGCGAATTTTGCCGCCGTCGGCCAGATTGCCTGGGCTTCGCTGGTGGTGGTCGTTCATCCGGAAAGCCGCTTTCAGACTATCGAGGCTTTGCTTGATGAGGCGCGCCGGAATCCGGGCACTGTGGCGATAGGTCATGCGGGCCTGGGCACGACGAACAATATTGCCATGCTATCGCTCGAAGGGGCGGCGCAATGCAGATTCACCGCGGTCCCGTACAAAGGGTCCGCGCCCGCGCTCACAGACCTGATGGGCAGGCAGACAGACGCCGTCATCGACCAGTTGACCAGTTCTCTGTCCTTCATCAAGTCCGGCAAGCTGAAAGCACTGGCGGTTCTCACGGCGCAGCGCGATCCGCTGCTTCCGCAAGTTCCGACGATAGCCGAAGCGGGCCTTAGCGGTTTCTCCGCGCAGACCGAAACGGGTTTGCTGGCGCCTGCGGGCACGCCCAAGGCCATCATTGAGCAGTTGAATGCGGCTTTGCTCCAGGCGCTGGATAGGCAAAAGCTGCGTGATCTACTCCAGACAGCCGGCTGCACGGCGGCTCCTTCTTCTCCGGGTGACTTTCAGCGGCTGCTGGAGGAGCAGAATAGGAAAGCCCGGGATTTGCATGCCGAGGGCAAGCTGACCGCGGGTTAATGAAGAGGAATGGAAATGAGCAAGAAATGCCTGGACGCGCGGGAGGAAGTCAGCGCCGTCGCGTTCGAAATGCCGGCTGGAGCATGTGATGCCCATGCGCATGTCTTCGGCCCCTACGATGCCTATCCTCTGACCGAGGACCGCAGCTACACCCCGCGGGAATATCTGCCGCGTGACTTCATGCGGCACCTGGAGCAGATCGGGGCGGAGCGCGGGGTGCTTGTGACAGGCAGTGCCAGCGGGCTCGACAATGGCTCTATATTGAATGCCTTGTCCGAGTACCCTGACCAGTTGCGCGGCGTTATCATTCCTTCAGCCGATTTCACCGATGCGCAACTGGACGACTGGACGGAAATGGGGGTGCGCGGTGTGCGGGCGAATCTCTACCAGGTCGATGGCCGCAAGGTCTATCGCAGCGGCGCGGGACTCGAAGCCGTAGAGGCATTGGCGCCCCGCCTCGCGGAACGGGGATGGCACCTGCAGGTCTGGATCCATGCGCCCGACCTGGCGGGGCTCATGCCCCGGCTCGAAAGCCTGAAGCTGCCGCTGGTGATCGACCACATGGGGCGGATGAGCACATCCCGCGGCGTGGACGATGCGGGTTTTCAGCGGCTGTGCGGGCTGCTGGCCGAGGGCCGGCTGTGGACGAAGATTTCGGGCGCCGATCGCAATACCCGGGAAGGGCCGCCCTACTCGGACGTGGACCCATACGCGCAGGCCATTCTTCGCGCCAACAGCGAGCAGGTTGTGTGGGGCACGGACTGGCCGCACATCAACTACTACGATGCTGCGCATATGCCTGACGACGGCGTGCTGGCGAATCTTCTGGCCCGCTGGATGCCGGATCCCGCCATGCGCAAGCGCGTACTGATAGATAATCCGGCCCGGCTTTATGGGTTTCCGGCAGGCGCTGCGGCGGGGACTTGCCCGGAAGTTCCCTAGTGTCCGGCATGAGGGAATGATCGCTATACTGTCGCGGTAATCGGTACCTTGGTGAATGTAGGCATTGAATATCGATCTGGACGCCCTCAGAACCCTCGTGGCAGCAATCGAGGAACGCAGCCTGGCCCGTGCGGCCGAGCGCGAGGGGCTCGTCACGTCCGCGGCCAGCAAGCGCATCACGGAACTCGAACGCAGCCTTGGCACGACGGTGCTGCAGCGGCATAACAGGGGGGTGCTACCAACGCCCGCCGGTTCCGCCCTGTACTACCGGGCCAAGGCGATTCTGGGGCAGATGGCCGGCCTCACCAGTTTCGCGGAGGATTTCGCGAGCGACGGCAGCCCCAAGATCCAGCTGGCCGCGAATCGTTCGGCCATCATCCTTTTCCTGCCTCGCGAACTCAAGCTTTACCAGGAACGGCAGTCGCAGCGCCTGCGCGTCGACCTGCTCGAGGCATACAGCAGCGACATACCGCGCCTGGTCGTGGAGAAGAACCTCGATCTAGGCATCTACCATGCCGTCGGCCCGGCCCCTGGCGTGCATTCGCTGCCTTACCACCGCGACCGCGTCGTGCTGGTCGTGCCCAACGGCCACCCTTTGCAGCGGGAGAGCGCGGTGCATCTGGACCAGGCGCGCGAATTCGATTTACTGGGCTATTTCCCGCGTCATTCCTTTGAGTCTTTCATGGAACTGGCTGGCCACAGCCTGACCGGTCCGTTGAACGTCAAGATCCAGGTGTCCAACTACGAGGCCCGCTGCAAGATGATCCGCGAAGGGCTGGGGATAGGCATCATGCCGGAAGGCATCGCCGATACCTACACGGCCCAGATGGGGCTGGCCAAGGTGGTGCTCAAGGATGGCTGGGCGCTGCGCCAGTTCTACCTGTGCGTGCGCGATCCGGAAATCCTGCGTCCATCCAGCCGCAGCCTTTTCGACTTTTTCGCGCAGCAGGCGGCGCTGCAGAACCCCTGAGCCGTCGGCGAAAGCCAGCAGCAACGCGAGCTGCCAGGCAGAGCGGAGATTTCCCGGGCCGGCTCGCGGACTGCGCGCAATGGCGCCGAAAACGCCGCCTTGATGGATTTTCACTTCTGGCGGGATCAAAGTCCGTATCATCATTATTCATGTCCTCCGTTTTTCGGCTGGATCGTCAACTCCTATGGCCTGCTCCACGAGTCGGCGTCCGTACGGAGTGATGGAATGAATATATGACACAGGATCTACCGGAATTCATGGAAGAGCGTTTGCCCACCCTCGACCCCTGAAAGAACGCGCACCCGAATCGCCACCATTGGAGAAAAATAGATGACCGTCGATACCTCCCTCGCCTGGGAAGACAAGCTCATAGCGTCGTTCAAGCGCAATGATGTGCGCCTGATCGCCTATGTGCCCGACAAGGTTCTGGCCAAGCTCATCCGCAAGCTGCAGGCCGACAGCTTCTTCACCGTCCTGAATCCTTCGCGGGAGGAAGAGGCGGTGGCCATCGTCGCCGGGGCCTGGATGGGCGGCACGCGGGGCATTGTGCTGATGCAGACCAGCGGTTTTGCGACGCTGCCCAATGCGCTGGCCTCGCTCGCTATTCCATACCAGATTCCCGTCCTGATGCTGGTGTCCGAGCGCGGGACGCTGGGCGATCATCAATTGGGCCAGGTGATCGTATGCCGGACCTTGCGTCCGATCTTGAACTGCCTGAACATCGAGAACCACGCCCTTGAGGCCGTTGAAGACGTCGAGTTCATTGCCGACAGGACCATGCAGCAGGCTTTCTCGACGCAGGCGCCGGCCGCCCTGATCATCTCTCCCAAACTCTTTGCGCGATAAAAGAGGAACACTCATGGATAAGTTTTCCAACGCCAACAAAAGCTCCGACCTGGCGCGCGGGGACGTGAAGGTCATGAACCGCAGCGACCTGACGCGCCGGGTGAAGGCGGCGCTGAAGAAAGAGGAAGCCGTCATCGGCGGAATCGGGCATACCAATTTCGATCTCTGGGCGGCGGGGCATAGGCCGCAGAACTTCTATATGCTGGGCAGCATGGGGCTGGCTTCGGCCATCGGGCTGGGCGTTGCCCTCGCCCAGCCCCGGCGCCGCGTGGTGGCGCTGGACGGTGACGGCTCGCTGCTTATGCAGCTGGGTACTCTCGGCACGGTCCGCGCGTCGGGTGTGAAGAATTTAGTTATCGTGATCTGGGACAACGGCAGCTATCAGATTACGGGTTCGCAGCCCACGCTCACCAGCGCGGGCGTCGATCTGGTGCAGGTTGCCCGCGGCCTGGGGATCACCCAGTCCAGCTGGGCGCGTGATGAAGCCGACTTCGAAACCCTGCTTGCGAAAGCGCTCTCCGAAGACGGCCCCTGGCTGATTGCCGCGCGCACCGACGATCAGCCGCCGGCGGGCGTGACGGATCGGGACCCTGCGCAGATCCGTGACCGCTTCATGCGCGCCCTGGGCGCCAAGGAGGAGTGGGGCGCCGCGCATGACGGTACCCTGGCCGAGCGCAGCGGCGAGGTGACCCGATGAGCATCAAAGTGCTGCGCCTCGATCGCTGGATCGACCCCTGCTTCGATCAAATCCTGGGCGCGGAGCCGGGCGTGGACCTGTCCGTCATGAAACTGTCCGACCCCGATGACGTCAATTGGACCAAGCTGGCCGAAGCCGACATCTATCATGTGTCGGCCGCCAAGGACGAAGTCCCGCAAAAATGGCAGGTCACGCCGGAACTGATCGCCCGCTGCCCGCGCCTGAAGGTGGTTTCCAGCACGGGCGCCGGCTACGACACGGTGGACGTCGAAGCCTGCACCCGCGCCGGCATCCTGGTGGTGAACCAGGCCGGCGGCAATGCGAACTCGGTCGCACAGCATACTTTTTCGCTCCTGCTGGCGCTGGCGAACCGCATAGTGGAATCCGACCATCTGCTCAAGACGGCATCCGGCCTGCTGCGCGAAGACCTCATGGGGCGCGAGCTGACCGGCAAGGTGCTGGGCATCGTGGGCATCGGCCATATCGGCGCCCGCGTCGCGCAACTTGCCTGCGCCTTCGGCATGCAGGTCCTGGCCTGCGACCCGTATGTGGACGAAGCCACCGTCTGCGCCCGGGGCGCGGCGCCGGCGCCGATGGAAGAACTGCTGGCCGGCAGCGACATCGTCAGCCTGCACTGCCCACGCAACAAGGAAACTCTGGGCATGTTCGGCGGCAAGGCATTCCAGAGCATGAAGCGCGGTGCCTTGTTCATCTCGACGGCCCGAGGCGGCATCCACGATGAGACCGCCTTGTACACGGCACTTGAATCGGGCCATCTGGGGGGCGCCGGGCTGGACGTCTGGATGGTGGAGCCGCCGCCGCATGATCATCCGCTGCTCACCTTGCCCAATGTGGTTTCCACCTATCACACGGCAGGGGTGACGCACGAAGCCCGCCGCAACATTGCGACGATCTCCGCCCGGCAGATCCTGGATATCTGCGCAGGGCGCACGCCTCCGCGCATGATCAATCCCGAGGTCCACCCTGCGATTCCCGCGCAGTTCCAAAGCGCAGCATCCATCTGAACCAGAGCTTCCCCGCAATTTTTTCATGGGCGGTCGGCCCGTAAAAAAGCCCGCGCGCGGCGGGCTGATTATCGTGGTTTGCGGACCGAACACGATTTTGCGGACGGGCATAATTATTGGATGCCTCGAGTGCCGCATGTTTGCTGGAGGCGCAACTCGGAATCGAACCGGGGTACACGGATTTGCAATCCGCTGCATGACCACTCTGCCATTGCGCCGCAGACAAGCCCACAAGTATACGACATTCTGCCGGAATCTGCTGACAGAATGCCGTTAAAGGGCTATGCGGCGGGCCGGCTTGATCGCCCTGGCCGGGACATATCAGCGCTTGTACTCCGATATGCCGTCGGGCGCCGTGGCGTCGTAGCCATCCAGGGCTATGTCCAGGATGGACGCGAACATGAGCGCGCGCTGCAGATCCCGATTCCGGCGCAGCCGGGTGCCCAGCCAGCGTTCGATGCGGCCGATGCGCCTCAGCCAGTATTCCAGCCTGCGCAGTGATTCAACCACCTGTGTCGAGCCTGCAAGATGGAGGTAGCGAGCCAGGAGGCGCGCGCCGAACTGGCGGTCGCCGTCCAGGTAGTCCATCATGGAATTGAAGGCCAGCAGCACATCGTAGGCCTGGGCCAGCGGCAGGGGCAGGGCGACGCCGGTGTTCTCTTCGAAATCGATGCGATACAGGCGGCCCTGCTTCATCGTCAGGTTGCGCAACTGGGCGCCGCCATGCCAGTGCCCGCGGCGGTGGAACTCGGCCAGGTCGTCCACCACGGCCAGGAGCAGGTCATTGCGCTGCGCGCCCCGCAGTTCGCCCAGCAAGGCTTCGACGGTAGGGCCGCAATACTCGAAGAGCAGATGATCGGCGGTCAGTTGATAAACCTCGGGCACGGCGCAGCCATGCGCGCGCAGGCGCTGGGCCTCCTGGTGGATGCCGCCGGTGCGCAGTTGCCCGGGGGAGGGGAAAACGCCGAACAGCATGCCGCAGAGCGCGGCGCTCAGACAGGCCCGCAGTCGCGCTCCGCGCTTGGACCGCTGGCATTTCACGACGTAGCGGCAGCCATTGAATTCGAAGATATGCACGCCGCCATGGCGCTGCGCGGCCACTTGCCCGGCATAGCTTGCCAGGCCCGTGAGGTCCTTGCCGGGGGGGCGCTCCGGAGCGGCGGCTTGAGCCTGCGGATCCAAATTTGTTTCGCTGCGATGGTGAGATCTCGCTGCTGCCATAAATCACCCCCAATTTTCGGCTTCTTGACCGCTGCCGCATAGTGTCGCGGCCTTGATGCCGCCAGGCAAATCTACCAATGCAGCCGTTAAAATCGTGTATAAGCTTGAGTTAAATGATACAGTGTTGTTTCATTATAGATGCTTTCCATTTCAGAGAGTATCCGCCACCCGTCCCCGGTGAAATCGTCATGGCTCCTGATGCAGCAAACCCAAGAACTCCCGCCCATGCCGCCACGCTGCGGCCGGCCAGGGGGAAATGCATGAAATGGCTGCAAAAAATATTGCTATGGTGCGGCGCCTTCCTGGGCGTGGCGGTGTTGCTGGCAATCACCGCCGCGCTCTTTCTCTTCGCGCTGAGCAGCCCGGTCGAACTTAGAAGCGCCGATGCCTCCGATACGCCCCACGAGATGCTGAGCGCCGGCAGGGCCGCTCCGGGCGCCAGGTGAGTGGCGCCTGCCGGTGATCAGCAGCTTGCGTTCCCGGGCTCTCATCCACCCGGGCAACCCAGGCTACCTGGACATGCCGCGCCATAGCAGGCTGAAGACGCTGTGTACGGCGTCATGGCGGGCCAGCCGTCCTGAACGGATCATGGCCGCGGCGCTGCGCAGCAGGGCGGACATCGACTCCACCAGCCAGGCCGCCGGCAAATCGACGCGCAGGTCGCCGCAGGCCTGCCATTGGTGGAACAAGGCAACGAAGGATGCCCTCAATGGCTGCGCGCGGGCCTCCAGGGCCGGGTCGCCATGTTCCCGCTCCCAAACGAACACGTACAGTTCCGCAATGGGCAATAGCTCATCGATCAGGCGCGTGACGGCTTGTTCGACAGGTCCTTCGTTCGGACAGGCGCGCGCGAACGCGAGTTCAGCGCTTGTCATGGCCTCTTCGGACATGGCCTGCAGCATTGCGTCGCGCGATGCGAAATGGCGGCATAGGGTGGCGCGGCTCAGCCCCACCATACAGGCCAATTGCTCCATCGAAGCGCGGGGCTGGTCCGATAGCGCGTTGGCCAGATTCAAAAGCAAGTCCTCCCGGTCGCGAGGCCTGGGTGCTGTCATAACGTCTCCCTGACGTTTGCTGATCTCAATTGAGGCGTAATTGTCCCACACTGGACGGGCTTGTTCCGGATCCGCCCTAGATCCAGGGGGGAGGGATGTCGCGCCATTGGCCGGGCGGCAGTCCGTCCAGGCTCCAGGGCCCGATGCGGATGCGCACCAGGCGCAAGGTGGGCAGGCCCACCGCGGCGGTCATGCGCCGCACCTGGCGGTTGCGTCCTTCGTGAATGACCAGCTCCAGCCAGGCTGTCGGGATGCTCTTGCGGAAGCGCACGGGCGGATGCCGCTCCCATAGCTGCGGCTCGTCGAGCAGGCGCGCCCGGGCCGGCAGGGTAGGGCCGTCCTTGAGTTCGACGCCGGCGCATAAGCGTTGCAGCTGTTCCCGAGTCGGCTCGCCCTCCACCTGCACCCAATAGGTCTTCGCCATCTTGTGCTTCGGGTCGGCGATGCGCGCCTGCAAGCGGCCATCGTTGGTCAGCAGCAGCAAGCCTTCGCTATCGCGATCGAGGCGCCCGGCGGGATAGACGCCGGGCGGCATGACGAAGTCCTTGAGCGTGGCGCGGGCCTGGTCGTCGCTGAACTGGGCCAGCACGCCGTAGGGCTTGTTCAGCGCCAGCAGCCGGGGCTCCTCGGGCGGCGCTTTGGCGGTCCGGCGCGCGGCCGATTTGCGGGAATGAAGAGGGGATGCTGAGCGAAGAGCAGGCATGCGCTGACCACCGGCGACGAGGGAAAGACAGTGTAACCGGCTCTCATCAAGGGGCTGTATTCAAGGGGCCCGCTACGCCGGCGGCGGCGTAAATGCTTGTCATGTCCTTGTTTTCAAGAGACCGAAATGTGGGCGACCCGATATGTTACGCCTCTTGCAAATATGGTCGAACTGGCTATAATAGAATAAGCGTTCTGCACAGCAGACCACAAAGCCGAGGGAGGAACCCATGGATTTTGATCTTGCGAGGCAAGTCATACTTATTACCGGCGCGGGTAGCGGCATTGGGCAAGCGATTGCCTTGGCCTTCGCGAAGGAGGGAGCACAAATACTTGTCAATGATCTCGACGAAGAGCATTGCGGCGAAACGATCGCAATGTTGCGGCAATTAGGCGCTCGCGCCCATGCCGAGCCTTTCGACGTAAGTGACTTGGCTGCGGTCCGGGCGGCGGGCGCCGGCATTGCGGCCAGGCACGGCGGCGTCGATGTGCTGGTCAACAATGCCGCGGTACTGTTGGCGAATCAACTTTTTGTGGATACTGATCCGGCCGATTGTGATCGCGAGATCAAAGTCGGGCTTTACGGCACGCTGCATTGTTCACGGGTATTTCTGCCCAACATGATAGCTCGCGGCGCTGGAAAGGTTATCAATATAGTTTCCGACGCGGCCAGGGTGGGGCAACAGCGGGAATCCACCTATTCTTGCGCCAAGGGCGGCGTCATTTCTTTCACGAAGTCCCTCGCGAGGGAAGTGGGGGGGCATGGCATTACGGTCAACGCGGTGTCGCCAGCAGCTACGGATACTCCCTTGCGCCAAGCGATGCTGCGAAGCATGGCGGAGAAATTGGGCGAGGCCGCCGTTGCGTCGCGTGAAGAGAAAATTCGGCGGGCGTATCCATTGAAGAAAATCGGCACCGGATTGGACGTCGCCAACGCAGTCGTGTTCTTGGCGTCCGCGGCCGCCGGCCACGTCACGGGACAAGTGATTTCAGTGAATGGCGGTTACGTCATGGGAGGCTGACCCGGCATTTTTGCCTCAAATACAGTATCAATCAACAAAACACAATTATTAGATAAACAGGAGACTTTTAATGAAATTTTTACGTAGATTCGCCATGCTTGCCGTCGCCGCCACGGTATCGGTTTCGGCGTCCGCCTCATATCCCGACAAACCCATTCGAATGATCGTGCCATTTCCTGCAGGCTCGGGCACGGACACCATGGTACGGATCATTTCCGAACCGCTCTCGGAAGCGCTGCATCAAACCATCATTGTCGACAACAAGCCGGGCGCGGATGGCTCGCTGGCGGCCGCCTCGGTGGCACGCGCCGCCCCCGACGGGTATACCTTGCTGATGGCAACCAACAGCCCGTTGTCGGCGGTGCCGGCCATGCGCAAGAACCCTCCTTACAATGCGATCGCCGACTTCACCCCCATCACCGACGTAGGGCGCTATCGTTATTTTGTACTGGTCCATCCCAGCCTGCCCGTGAATTCGATCAAGGAACTGGTCGCATATGCCAAAGCACACCCCCAGGAGCTGAATTTTGCCAGCGGCAACACTTTTGGCCAGGTGTCCACATTCCAGTTCATGCGCAGCAATGGCTTTGAAATGATGCATGTGCCCTATAAGGGCGAGCCGCCGGCACTGATGGACTTTGTCGCCGGGCGCGTGCAATTCATGTTCGCCACGCAAAGTACTTCGCTGCCATTCGTAACGACCGGGCAATTGCGCGCTTTGGCGACGACCAGCGGCGAACGCTTGCCGCAGCTGCCTGATGTTCCGACATTGAAAGATGTGGGCCTGCCTGATATGCCGACGCTGCCATGGGCCGCGCTGTTCGGCCCTGCCGGCGTGCCCAAGGATATCGTGATGCGTTTGAATCACGAGATGAACAACATTTTGGCCCGCCCGGACATTAAAGCCAGATTGGCCGAACAGGCATTCGAGCCTTCAGGCTCCACACCTGAACAACTGGCGGATATGATCAAGAATCAGATCCAACTATGGAAGACAACGCTAGCCGAGCTGGGCATTCAACCTCAATGAAGTAAGGCTGCCGGTGCCGCCGCGCCGGCGCCCTGTGATTAAGGAGCACAAGGTGAGTAATGAAACCAACTCGAGAGGACTTCCGCTCGCAGGCATCCGCGTCCTCGATATGTCCCAATATGAGGCCGGCGCTGCCTGCACGGAAGTGCTGGCATGGCTGGGAGCCGATGTAGTCAAGGTGGAAAACCCCAAGGGAGGAGACCCCGGACGCCGTTCATACAAAGACGAGAGCGACGCCGATTCCTGGTATTTTTTGCTGTTCAATGCGAACAAGAAATCTATCACTATCGATGCAAAGTCCCCTGACGGCCTGGCTCTGATAAAGTCCCTGGCGGCCAAAGCAGATATCTTTGTCGAGAATTTCGCGCCTGGCGTAATAGAACGATTAGGGCTTGGCCCGGATGTCTTGCGTGAAATCAACCCCAGACTTATTTATTCCCAGATCAAGGGATTCGGGCGTGGAAGCGCCAACGAGCAGACGCTGGCGTTCGATATGATCGCGCAGGCGGCAGCGGGCTTGACGAGTATCACGGGTTTTGCCGGAGGACCTCCGGTCCGGCTAGGCGTCACCTTGGGCGATACCGGCACAGGGATGCTGCTGGCCATCAGTATTCTTGCAGCGCTGCACCGCCGAGCGAATACGGGGCACGGCGAACATCTGCACGTCGCCATGCAGGACGCCATGCTGCACTACAACCGTATCGGTTTTTCAGCGCAGGCGCTGCGGGGCAAAGCCGCGGCACGAGTGGGCAACAAGCTGGTATCCGGGGCGAACCCGCCTTGTGGCTTGTATCACTGCAAACCATTCGGAGCCAACGACTATATTTGCGTCTACACCAGCCACAATAACCCCGATCATTGGCGCCGTGTCCTGGAAGTCATCGGACGTTCCGACCTCATAGGCGACCCGCGCTACAGTACGCATGCAGCGCGTGTCGAGCATGAAGCGGAAATCGACGACTTGATTTCCACCTGGGCTGCCCATCACGACAAATACGAAGCGGAGAAACTCCTGGGGTCGGCGGGCATACCCGCCGGAGCCGTTCGCGACACTCAGGAGCTGCATAACGACGCCAATTTCGAGCAGCGCGGCATCATGCAATGGGTCGACCATCCGCAGCGGGGACGATTCAAGATGCCGGGCTGGCCGGTTCAGCATGATGGCGCAACTACCGAGATTCATGCCGCGCCATTGCTGGGCGAGAACGCCGATGCAGTTCTTGCGGATTGGCTGGGCGCGGGCCCGAATGAAACGGCAGCAGAGGAATCCCAGTACGAAGGAGATGCAAAGCAATGAGGCAGTTCACAGATGAGCAGATAGCTATTCGGGATATGGCGCGGGACTTCGTGCGCCATGAGATCATTCCTCACGCCGCGGACTGGGACCGCGACGAAACGATTCCGCTGGACACGGTTTACCGCATGGGCAAATTGGGATTGTTCGGCATTTGCATTCCAACCGAATTCGGTGGGAGCGGCGCCGATTTCATGTCGTACATCCTCGTGACAGAAGAATTGGCATATGGAGATGCCGGCGTCTGCAACATGATCAATGCGACGAATTCGTTCGGCATCAAAGTGCGCGACTTCGGTACTCCTACACAGATAGAGCGATTTTTGCGGCCCGTCGCCAGCGGTGAACAGATTGCATGCATGCTGCTTTCCGAGCCGCAGGCCGGTTCGGATGCCTCGAATCTGCATACGCGGGCAGTCCTCAAGGACGATCGATATGTGGTGAACGGGTCGAAATGCTTCATCACTTCCGGCCGCTCGTCTTCCGCTGCGGTGCTGGTGGCAGTGACCGACCCGCAGGCGGGCAAACGCGGCATTTCGGCTTTTGCCATCCTGACATCGGCTCCCGGCTACCGCGTGCTGCGCGCGGAGCATAAGTTGGGACATCGCACTAATGACACATGCCAGATCGCGCTGGAAAATATGGAGGTTCCCGCGGAGGACATGCTCGGCAAGCCGGGCGACGGCTTAAAGGTGGCCTTGTCGGGCCTCGAAAGTGGCCGTATCGCCGCCGCTGCGCAGTCCGTCGGCGTGGCGAGAGCGGCACTTGACGCCGCATTGTCTTATGCAAAAGAACGGCAAGCTTTCGGAAAGAGGATTTTTGACCACCAGGCGGTCGCCTTCAATCTGGCCGAGATGGCGACCGAGCTGGAAGTGGCACGGCAAATGTGCTATCACGCAGCCGCGCTGAAGCAGGCAGGGCAGCGTTGCGTCAAGGAGTCCTCCATTGCCAAGTTGTTCGCATCGCGTATGTGTGAGCATGTATGTTCGGCGGCGATCCAGGTCCATGGGGGATATGGCTATCTGAATGATTTTCCGGTAGAGAAGTATTACCGCGACGCCAAAGTATTTCAAATCTATGATGGTACGAACGAAATCCAAAAGATACTGATTTCGCGCGAATTGGCTGCCGGTTATTAACTATCCATATTCTGGCTGGAATTTTGAAGGACGATCATGTCGAACTCGATTGACGAGACAACACCCCCCATCTTGATTGAGCATGACAGCCAGGTTTGCCTGATAGCATTGAATCGGCCCAAATCCTTCAACGCTGTGACTTTCGAAATGCTCGATCATTTAAATCGAGTCCTGGATCAGGAAGAGCGCAACCCTGCAGTACGTACGATAGTGCTGACAGGGGCGGGCCAGGGATTCTGCGCGGGCGCCGACCTTAAAGATCTCAAAAAACGCACCGAGGGATTGTCTGATAGCGAGGCGGCGGAGGCAAATGGAAAATTCAGCGCCGAGTTCGGCCGGTTTCTGGCGCGCTTGGAATCCTTTCCTAAGCCGGTCGTAGCGGCAGTCAACGGCGTCGCCGTCGCTGGCGGCCTGGAAATCCTGCTGTGCTGTGACTTGATAATCGCTGCGCGCAGCGCCCGCATTGGCGATGCCCACAGCAATTATGGCCTCTTGCCCGGAGGCGGCGCCACCGCGAGATTACCGAGGCGCGTCGGCGTCAGTTTAGCGAAGTATCTGCTGTATACGGGCGATATCCTTCCGGCTTCCGAACTGGCTGCGTCGGGCTTGCTGCTCAAAGTGGTTGCGGATGAAGACCTTCCGGATGCAGCCCGCAGTCTGGCGAAACAGCTCGCATCGCGTAGCCCTCTCGTGCTGCGCAAGCTAAAGGGCCTGGTCGATGCCGGCCTGCAAAGCCCTCTTGATATTGCGCTGCGCAATGAATATGAAGCCAACCGGTTGCATGCCGGTTCACATGACAGGCGCGAAGGCCTGGCAGCATTCAGCGAGCGGCGGCTACCCACATTTACCGGCAACTAGGCAAAGAATACGATGATTCCTGCATCACCCGATATTCCAAATTATGAAGTTTATGCGATCCGGTACGCTACGCGGGGCGCCATGCGATCCAGTCATTTCATGGGTGGAGACGCGCACGACGGCCCTATGGACATGGACTACTTTGTTTGGGTGGCTGTCGGAAATGCGCGTACTTTTCTCATCGATGTCGGCTTCTCGCCGCTTGCGGCGAAAAAGCGCAAGCGCGCCTTTCTGTGCGACCCTATCGAGTCGCTGAAACTGATTGGCGTCGAGCCGGCCCAGATCAAAGACGTTATTCTGACTCATCTGCATTATGACCACGCGGGGAATTTTTCGGGCTTGCCGGAGGCGCAGTTTCATTTGCAGGAAACCGAGATGCATTTCGCCACCGGACGCCACATCAAATACCGGTATTTCTCCGCTGGCTTCGATGTCGAAGACATCATCAACATGGTGCGCCTGAACTATGATGGGCGCGTCAATTTCTACGATGGACGTGTCGATCTGGCGCCCGGCATCATACTTCAGCCCACGCCGGGCCATTCGGCCGGGCAACAGGCCGTATGTGTCCATACCCAGCGCGGATGGGTAGTTCTGGCGTCGGACGCCGCTCACTATTATGAAAATTTGCAGCGGCACCGGCCCTATCCCGCCGCTCTGCATGTGGACAAGATGCTCGAATCCTTTGACCATATCATGCAGATGGCCGGCGATATCCAACATATCATCCCCGGCCATGACCCTCTGGTCATGCAAGTCTATCCGGCGCCCCGGCCTGAGCTGGACGGAATAATTGCCCGGCTCGATGTGATGCCGAAAGAACTTCCACCAAGGCCGATCCGCAAGCCCACCTGAGAATGTCATGAGACACATATGGCTGAACTGATCATCGAACGTAGCGCTTCCATTGGCCGGCTTTTGATATCGAATCCGGACAAATACAACGCAATGACCCTCGATATGTGGGAGAACTTTCCCGCAATGCTTGCCGCGCTGGAGCAGGACTCATCGGTACGCGCGATTTGTATTGAAGGGGACGGCGCCAAGGCGTTTCTGTCCGGATCCGATATATCGCAATTCAAGGCCGAACGTTCGGATAGCTCGGCGCAGGCCCGCTACAATGCGGCTGTCGACCAGGCTATGTTGGCGCCGATCCGGTGCAGCAAGCCTGTGCTGGCGAAGATACGGGGGATCTGTATGGGCGGGGGCGTGGGAATAGCGGCGGCCTGCGATATCCGGATATGTGCAGACAACGCGCGATTTCGTATACCGGTGGCCCGTCTGGGGATAGGCTATGGCGTCACACCTTTGCAGCGGCTGATCTCCCTGATTGGCGAGCAGAACGCGTGCGATGTGCTGTTTTCCGCACGCATTTTTGATGGGGCAGAGGCGCGGGCATTGGGTTTCGTGGCGCATTGCGTCGAGCTTTCCCGACTGGACGAGTTCTGCGAAGAATGGTTGAGTCAGGTTTCCGAAAATGCGCCGTTGTCTTTGAAATCCATCAAGCGATCGATGGCCGAACTAAGAAAGGAAAAACAGGACCGCGATCACGCCGCCATGGAAAATGGGATTGCTGCCTGTTTCTCGAGCAAGGACTACAAGGAAGGAGTGGCCGCATTCGCAGAGAAGCGGAAGCCGATTTTTACAGGGAGCTGACTCACCCCACCGGTTCATTCTTTGCAGCGCGCTCATGATCAAAACAGCTTCAGCTGCGGCTGATCTTCGGGCGGAGGGCGAAAAAGATCCGTGCTCAAGACATGGCGGGTCTGATTCAAGCCCGCCTTGGCGCATGCTCTTCTGAACCGCTGTTCGAGGAGGTCGGCAAAGACCCCGGTGCCTCTCATCCTGGTCTTGAAGTCCGGGTCGTAAATCTTGCCGCCGCGCATCTGCTTGACCAGGTTCATGACATGGGCTTCCTTCAAGGGATGATGCGCCGCCAGCCACTCGCGAAACAAGTCGGCGATTTCCAGCGGCAGCCGCAGCAGGACGTAGGCGGCATTCCTGGCTCCCGCGTCTTTGGCGCTGAACAGGATTTTCTCCATGTCGTGGTCGGTCAGAGAAGGGATGACGGGCGCCACGATCACCCCTGTCGGAATCCCTGCCTGGCTGAGCGCGCGAATCGCGTCGATGCGCGCGCCGGGCGTGCTGGCGCGGGGCTCCAGTGTTCTCGCGATGCTTCTATCCAGCGATCCGACGGACATGAACACTCTGACCAGATTCTTGCTGGCCATCCGGGCAAGCCGTTCGATATCCTGCGTCACCGACGCGGATTTGGTCGTGATGGCGACGGGATGGTTGAATTCCTCCAGGACCGCAAGAATCCCGGCGCTTATCCGCAGCCGCCGCTCGATGGGCTGATAGGGATCGGTGTTTGCCCCCAGCGCGATAAGCTTCGGCACATAAGACGGCTTGGACAGTTCCTTGCGCAGCAGTTCCGCCGCGTTGCGCTTGGCGTACAGCCTGGTTTCGAAATCCAGGCCGGGCGAATGGTTCAGATACGCATGGGTGGGCCGCGCATAGCAGTAAATGCAGCCATGCTCGCAGCCCCTGTACGGATTGATGGATTGCTCGAAATGAATATCCGGCGAGTCATTGCGGGAAATGATGGACTTGGCCGTCTCGAGAGAAACCGTGGTGGCCGGCCTGGGCGCGGCGTCCTGGTCGGGCTGCGCCCATTCGTCGTCGAATGGCTCGCGTTGAAGCTGCTCGAAGCGCGAGGTCCTGTTCGAGACGCTGCCCCGGCCTTTGATCGGCGTTGCTTGCATGGCGTCACCTTACATATATACTGTTTAAATGTACAGTATATCGCGCCGCCCACTGTCATGCAGAGCCGAAGGGCGCGCCGAACCCCGCAAAGGCGGCGGCGCTCACGGCGCGAACTGGAACCGTTCAAACTGGTGGAGCTTTTCCTCTATCGCCCTTTTGTGCAGGGACTGTTCGCCTTTGCCGACCCAGGTCCATTGCTGCAGCAGCAGTTCGCGGCGGGCGCGGTCCGCCTTGATATCCACCACGGCCACGATCTCGCCATCGACCAGCACGGGCAGCCCCAGATAGCCATGGACGCGCTTTTCCTTGGGCACATAGGCTTCGAACAAGTGCTCGTAGCCGAAAAACAGCTTCAGCCTTTTGCGTTGAATGATCAGCGGATCGAAGGGTGTAAGTATATGGACGCCGGCGGCCGCTTCCGGTATGCCGGCCAAGGCTTGCGGGCAGGCCCAATGCTCCAGCTTGCCCGCGCCGTCGATGGCGACGGGAACGAGACGCCCCCGGCGCACCCTGGCTTCTATAAGCTGCCGAAGCAAGGGCTTGCGCTTGGGGTTCAGGTGGCAGATCGAATCCAGGCTGGCCAGGCCCTGCGAGCGCAGCGCCCTGTCCAGCAGATAGTTGGCGACCTGGTTCTCCGATGCTTTCCTCGGCCGGCTATCCCACTGGAAATGCCGGTCCATGAGTTCATAAGTCTTCAACATGCCCGAGCGCTCGCTGATCGTCAGCTTTCCCGCGTGGAAAGCCAGCTGCAGCGCGCGTTTGGAGGGCTTGCGGCTTGCCCAGGCATGGTCTTTCTCGACCAGCACGTCGTCGTCGATGTCGCGTATCGACAATGCCCCATGGTCGCGAATGCGCGCGATGACCTTGCGGAGGTCACTGGCGGTCACGGAGCTGAACCAGCTTTTCGGCGACTTGCGCTGAAGCTCCATGTCGGCAATGAAAAACCGCAGATCCTTCGTCGGAATATAGGACAAGGCGTGCGTCCAGTACTCGAAGACGGTCTTGTCTATGGTTTGCGCTTGCCGCAGGTGATCCCGCCGGTACGCCGGAATTCGCGTCCAGAGAATATGGTGATGGCAGCGTTCGATCACGTTGATGGTGTCGATCTGCACGTAGCCAAGATGCTCGATCGCGGCGAGCGTGGCCTCGGGCCCGCTTCCGAACGGCGCCGCCGCGTCGAGCTTCTGGGCGTGAAGCCAGATGTGCCTGGCTTGCAATTGTGTCAGCGGAAATGGGGTAATGGAATGTTCTGGCATGCGAGTCCGGGATTGCTGTTCAAGACGCTGATCCATATGGAATTCTGCACAATAGCGAAAATCCGTAAAGTTTGTCCAGACGGCGCCGCGCCGCGGGGTTTGCCGCAGCCTGTGGGCTGGCGAGAAAACCGGGCCGCGCTTATCATCGGACGACTATGGTCTAAAATCTTCCATTCTTTCCTCATGGAGAAGAACTTGCCCAGCCTACTGCCCAACATCGATCCCGACGGACTCCTGGAATACTCGGTGGTTTACACCGATCGCGCCATAAACCACATGTCGCAAACTTTCCAAGGGGTGATGAAAGACATTTCCAGAACCTTGAAACAGGTCTATAACGCCCGGTCGGCTATCGTCGTGCCCGGCAGCGGCACCTTCGGCATGGAAGCGGTCGCGCGGCAATTTGCGACGAACAGGCAATGCCTTGTCATTCGCACCGGTTGGTTCAGTTTTCGCTGGAGCCAGATTTTCGACATGGGCGGCATACCCGCCGGCACGACCGTGCTCAAGGCGCGCCCCGTGAGCGACGGCAGGCAGGCGGCCTTCGCGCCTCCGCCTATCGAGGAAGTGCTTGCCGCGATCAAGGCTGACAAGCCTGATGTGGTCTTTGCTCCTCACGTCGAAACCTCGTCTGGAATAATGCTGCCCGATGAATACATGCGCAAGGTCGCCGACGCGGTGCATGCCGAGGGAGGGCTGTTCGTGCTGGATTGCATCGCATCCGGAACCCTCTGGGTCGACATGCAGGCGATCGGGGTGGACGTCCTGATCAGCGCGCCACAAAAGGGCTGGAGCGCCTCCGCGTGCTGCGCCTTGGTGATGCTTAGCGCCCTGGCGCGCGAGAAAATCGAAACGACTGTCAGCACCAGTTTCTCCTGCGATTTGCGCAAGTGGTTGCAAATCATGGAGGCTTACGAGCAAGGCGGCTTTGCCTACCATGCCACCATGCCCACGGACGCCCTTGCCGTCCTGCGCAAGGTCATGGCGGAGGCCGAAGCCTATGGCTTCGATAAAGTCCGCGCGGAGCAGCAGGAGCTGGGCGACAAGGTGCGCGCGCTGCTGCTCGAAAAAGGCTACAAGAGCGTGGCTGCGCCGGGCTTCGAGGCGCCTGGCGTGGTGGTCAGCTACACCGACGACGAAGCCATACAGTCCGCCAGGAAATTCACGCTGGCAGGCGTGCAGGCGGCAGCGGGCGTGCCGCTGCAATGCGATGAGCCGGCTGATTTCAAGACCTTCCGTATCGGGCTGTTCGGTCTGGACAAGCTGCATAACATCGAACGGACGGTGGGGCGCCTGGCCCAGGCGCTGGACGAAATCGCCTAGGCGGTTGCGGCGCAGGCCGGAAGCGGAATTTCTGAAAAGCCTTTGAGGGCTCGCGTGATGGACAAGATTCGGCTCGATAAATGGCTATGGGCGGCCCGCTTCTATAAAACCCGCAGCCTGGCGGCGCAGGAAATCGGCAAGGGCAGGGCGCTCGTGAATGGCCAGATCGTCAAACCCTCGCGTGAAGTCGCGCCGGGCGACCTCGTGCGCATCCGTAAGGAAGACCCTCCGATCGAAGTCCAGGTGCGCGCGGTGAGCGGCGCGCGAGGTCCGGCTCCCGTGGCGCGCCAGCTGTATGAGGAAACGCCCGAAAGCGCGGCCGCGCGGGAACGCGCCGCCGAGATGAGGCGCCTTGCCCCCGAACCCGCCCATGAAATCGCCGCGGGGCGCCCGACCAAGCGCGATCGGCGCCAGATCGACCTCGTGCGGGGTAAATGAACGCTGGAGCTCCAGCGCTTGGCCGGCGCGAAGGCATAGGGAAACCGCGGCGCCGGCGAAGCGGGAGTTTCAATGCATGCGAGCGTAGCGGCCCGGCGGCTGGCCGACGCACCGGCGGCACGCCTCTGCTTGTTCTTGCAGTATATATTTTTGTATGCAAAAATATATACTGATTTGATTCGCAGCCGCAATGGCGCCTCAGCAGGAAGACAATGAAACAAAAAACAAATTGGCGCGCGCTTCTCGCGTCGCTCTTCATGGCCTCGATCGCATCGGCCGCCCATGCGGAGGCCGGTGCAAGCTGGCCGCAACAGCCTATTACCGTCGTGGTGCCGTTTGCGGCTGGCGGCGGGACCGACAGCATTGCGCGGGAATTCGCCCTGGAGCTCGGGAAAGAACTGGGCCAGACCGTCGTCGTCGAGAACCGTGGCGGAGGCGGCGGCTCGATCGGCGCCGCGCGCGTGGCGCAAGCCAAGCCGGATGGCTACACGCTGCTGTTTGCCACGTCCACTTTCGCCACCAATTCAGCATGGGAAAAAAGCGCCGCCTACGATGCCAAGACCAGTTTCACGCCCATTGCCCTTCTCGGCAGCGGCCCTCTGATGCTGGTGGCCAATAAGGAACTGGGCGTGGCCACTGTCGCCGATCTGCTGAACAAAGCCGCAGCCGAGCCGAACTCCATCAACTATTGTTCCGCCGGGCCGGGCAGCATCAACCACTTGTCCGGCGCATTGTTCCAGCAACTGGCCCATGTCGATATCACTCATGTTCCGTACCGCGGCAGCGGGCCGGCCACGTTCGATCTCCTGGCGGGCCGCGTCCAGATCTTCTTTTCAACAATGCCGACGATGCTGGCAAACGTGAAGGCCGGCAAGGTGCAGTTGCTGGCCGTGACGACCAAAGAGCGATCGAGCCTGTTTCCGTCGGTGCCCGCCCTGGATGAAGCCGGCATCCCAGGATACGATATTTCGACTTGGTGGGGAATTCTGGGGCCAGCGCGCATGCCCGCCGCCATTGTCGAAAAGCTCAATGCCGTCGCGAACAAGATCACCGGCGGACAGCTGCTGCGGGACCGCCTGGCTTCAGAGGGCGCCACCGTATTCAAAGGCAGTCCGGGCGATTTCGAGAAGAAGCTGCACAGCGAACTGGCCATGTGGGAAAAAGTGGTCGGCGGCATAGAACAGAGATAATTCAGGAAAGGTAAACCACGCCATGCCGATTTCCAAAAGCAATACGCAATTCCACAAGGCGTACAACGACATCAAGCAGAAGATACTCAGCGGTTTCTTTTCCGCCGATGATCGCCTGCGCGAAGTGGATGTCGCCAAGTTGATAGGCATGGGCCGCACGCCGGTGCGGGAAGCGCTCAAGCGCCTGGAGGACGAGCGCCTTCTTACCCATGAGCCCCGCCGCGGCCTGGTGGTGACCAAGATGGACCAGCAAGGGGTAACAGAGCTTTATGCCATGCGCGAGGTGCTGGAAGGCGCGGCCGCCGAATTCGCCGCGAGGCATGCCACCGAGGCGGAAATCGACAATATGGAATCGATATTGTCCGAGCACGACAAGCCGGGAGCGGATCCCGTCGCCTTGAACCTGGCGTTTCATGAAGCCATTTATGGCGCGGCTCACAACCAGCACCTCATCCGCACGCTGCAGTCTTCCACCGATACCACCTACCTGCTGGGCCGCAGCACCCTGGATTCCGCAAATCGGGCTCAAAAGGCGCTGATCGAGCATCAAGAAATATTGGCGGCCATCCGGAAAAGAGATCCCGAGGCGGCGAGCAAAGCCGCCAAGAAACATATACGCCAAGCCTTTCTGGAACGCCTGAAAATGCTGCGGGAACGATAGACAAGGCGCCGCCCGGCAGCGCTCGCCGCAGTGGGCGGGCCTGGGCGCATCCCTACAAAAAAGGAGTATGAATATGAACACGAGCCTGAGCGCAAGCCTCAAAACGTTCGAACAGCAGGATCTGAAAATGAGCAAGCGCGGTTTCCTGGGGCTGGGCTGCGCGGGAGCTTTGGCCGCCATGTTCGGGCCGCGGCTGGCGCATGCCCAGGCTGGCTATCCTTCGCGCCCTGTAAGCGTCATCGTCCCGTATGCGCCCGGCGGGCAAGGCGATGTCTTTGCGCGGTTCTTGTCGGAGCCGCTGGCGGCCAAACTCAAGCAGGCCGTGGTCGTCGAAAACCGCCCCGGCGCTTCCGGCATGCTGGGCACGCGCCTGATCATCCGCGACAAAGGGGACGGCTATCAATTGCTGTTGGGGCAGACTGGCGAGATAGCGATTAATCCCACCGTCAATAAAAACGCCGGCTACGACACGCTGAAGGACTTGGCCCCGATTGTATTGGCGGGCGATTCCCCGCTCGTGCTGATCGCCCCCCGGAACGCTCCCTACGATACGATCCAGGAGCTGATCGGCCTTGCCGATAAATCGCCGGAATCGGTATCCTATGCCTCATCCGGCACCGCGACTCCCGGCCATCTGGCCGCCGCGGCCCTGGCATTGGGCACAAAGACGAAAATGATCCATGTGCCTTATAAAGGCGCGGGGCAAGCCCTGACGGATGTCATCGGCGGACAGGTCAATTGCTTCTTTTCGAGCGCATCGGCGGCCATGGGCCACATCAAGTCAGGGTCCGTCAAAGCGCTGGCGGTGTCGTCGCTGGAACGGCTCAATTCCTTGCCCGATGTGCCTACCATCGCCGAAACGGTCTTGCCGGGATTCAACTTCAGTCTCTGGGGCGGCTACTTCGCTCCGAAGCGTACGCCGAAGGCCATCATCGAACGCTTGAACACGGAAATCAACGACATCCTGGAACGCCCCGAAGTCCGGGCTCGTTTCGAGGCTGACGGAGCGGCCGTGGCGCGCAACACGCCGGAGCAATTTAGCGAGTTCGTCAAGGCCGAGATCGCAAAATACCGCGACCTCATTGCCGCCGCCGACATTTCTCTCGAATAAACTTTAATCCTGTACGAAAATTCCAATGAAAATCATAGTTCTTCCCGGCGACGGTATCGGCCCAGAAACAATGGCGGCAACGGTTGAGGTGCTGGAAGCGGCATCGCGGCGTTTCAGTCTTGGCCTGGAACTCATCCCCGACGAGGCGGGCCACGACAGCCTGGCGCGGCATGGCGCAACCGTGACCGATGCCTTGCTGGACAAAGTGAAATCCGCGGATGGCCTCATGCTGGGGCCCATGGCGACTTACGACTTCAAGGACGAATCCAAGGGCGAAATCAATCCGTCCAAGTTCTTCCGGAAAAGCCTGGACCTTTATGCCAACATCCGGCCGGCCCGCACCTACAAGGGCATGGCGGCCCGCCTGGGCGAATTCGACCTTGTCGTGGTGCGCGAGAACACCGAGGGGTTCTATTCCGACCGCAACATCGAGTCGGGCAGCAGCGAAATGCTCATTACGCCGGACGTGGCCATTTCTTTACGCCGCATTACCAGGCAGTGCTGCGAGCGTATCGCGCGCTCGGCGTTCGAATTGGCCCGCACGCGCAACAAGCATGTCACCATTGTGCACAAGGCCAACGTATTGAAGATTGCCGATGGCATGTTCATCGATATCTGCCATGAAGTCGGGCGGGATTTCCCCGATGTCAGCATCGACGACTTCATTGTCGATGCGATGATGGCCCACGTGGTCCGGGCCCCGCAGCGTTTTGATGTCATCGTGACCACCAATATGTTCGGCGACATCCTGTCCGATCTCACCGCGGAGCTTTCCGGCAGCCTGGGGCTGGGCGGCTCGCTGAATGCGGGCGACAGGTATGCGATGGGACAGGCCGCGCACGGTTCCGCGCCCGATATCGCGGGGCGGAATATTGCCAACCCGTTTTCATTGGTATTGTCTGCCGCCATGCTGCTGAACTGGTATGGCCAGAAAAATCAAAAGCCTTCCTTCCTGGCCGCCGCCAAAGCCATTTTCGATGCCGTCGCAGCGGCCATCGAATCGGGCGAGGCAACGCGGGACGTGGGCGGCAAGCTGGGTACGCGCGAAACCGGCGCGGCGTTGGCCCAGCGCTTATCCGCTATTTAGGCTTGCCTGCCGGCCGCCCATACGCGCCGCGGACAGTCCCGCGGCAATGAGGAAACGTTGATGAAATTGCCTGCTCTGGCATGCGACTGCCATGTACACGTCATTGGCGACGAGGCTTCCTACCCCATGGCGCCGCAGCGGCACTATACGCCGGGACCCGCGGGCCATGATGACTTGCTCGCCCACATGGCGCGGCTCTCGCTCGAACGCGCGGTCCTGGTCCAGCCCAGCGTCTACGGTTTCGACAACCGCTGCATGCTCGACAGCCTGAAGCGTATGGGCGGCAGCGGCCGCGGTATCGCGGTGTTGCCCGAAACCGTCGACGAAGACGAACTGGCGCATCTGGCCGGCAACGGTGTCACGGGCATACGCATAAACCTGGAAAGCGCGTGCAATCGGGACGCCGGAGCCATGCGGGATGGGCTGGCACTATGGGCCGATCGCGTGGCGGACTTCGGCTGGCACATTCAGCTGTATGCCTCGTTCAACGTGATCGAAGCCGCGCTGGATTCGTTCAGGAACCTGCCGGTGCCCATCGTGCTCGACCATTTCGCCATGATACCGGCGGCCGCCGGCCTGAATGAGCCCGGCATACGGCGGCTGCTGCGCCAGTTGGGCGAGGGCAAGCTTTATGTGAAGCTGTCGGCGGCTTATCGGATTAGCGCTCGTCAGGACCAGCACAGGGTGCCCGGATTGGCGGCCGCGTTGATCGATGCCAATCCGGAACGGGTGGTATGGGGCAGCGACTGGCCGCACACCAGCCGCGATCCGGGAATAGCGGCAACCCAGGTGAGCGCCTATCGGCCCATCGGCGCGCAGGATCTTGCCGATGAACTGGGCGCATGGCTGGGCACGGAAGCCTTGGCGCATAGAGTGCTGGTCGACAATCCCGGCCGCCTGTACCGGTTCTGACGCGAGGCTTCGCCGCCCCCTGCTAGTTCATGCTGGCGCCAGCCCGCGCGACGGTTTCCTTCCATTGCTGGTATTCGGCTTCTTGCAATGCGGCAAGTTCAGCGGGGCCTTCGCTCATGACGGACATCCCCAAACCCTGGAAGAGCTTTTGCGTGTCGGGATCGGCCAAAGCCAACTGCGCCGACTTGTGCAATTTGTCGATAATAGGCTTTGGAGTCCCGGCGGGAGCATAAAGGGCCACCCACATTTCACTTCGGAAGTCCGGAACCTTTTCGCCAATCGCCGGGACGTCGGGGAGCACGTCTGCGCGTTTCGCGCTCGACACGCCCAAGGCCCGCAGCTTGCCCGCCCGGATATTTTCCAGCACTGACGACAGGCTGCCAAAGACAATAGGCACGCGTCCGCTCAAGACATCGGCCATCGCCGGCGCAACTCCGCGGTAAGGTATGTGCTCCATACGGGTGCCGAGGGCGTGCGTGAGCATCTCGGGGATGAGGTGGTTCAATGTGCCGCCCCCCGCGGATGCGTACTGGTACTCTCCGGGATTCTTCTTGATCAGCGCCAGGAATTCGTCGAGGTTTTTCGCTGGAAAGCCGGGATGGACGGCGAGCACATAGGGAACGACGCCCAGGCCCGCGATAGGCGCGAAATCGTTGATCGGATCGAAATTGGCATTCTTGAACACCCAGGGAACGATCAACTGGTTGCTGTTGGCCGTCACGAAAAGACTATATCCGTCGTTTTTTTCCCGCAGCATCGCCTGATTGCCAATGACGCCGCCGGCGCCAGGCTTGTTGCTGATCACGATCGCTTGTCCGAGAATCGACGACAGCTTCTCCGAAACGATACGCGCCACGATATCGGTTCCGCCTCCGGCCGCCGTCGGGGTCGTTACCGTAATAGGCCGCGCGGGGTAGTCCGACGCAACATCGGCATTGGCGGGCGCGGCCATGCAAAGGCCTGCGCTCGCGACCGCGACTGCCGCGGCCTTGCCTAGAATCTTTCTGGTGTCAATCACTGCGCTCTCCTTTAGGGTTTAACTTTTCTTCTATCGTTGCGGCCAGATCAAGCAGCCTGAAGTCGTGGTGCCAATTTGCAATGAGCTGCACGCCGATGGGTAGCCCGCCCGCGGCGACCGCTACCGGAAGATGCAGGCATGGCCAGCCCAGCACCGACCACATCTTGTTGAATGCCGGGGCGCCCGTATGGGCATGGCCTAGCGGTGCAGGGCCCGAGGCGCTGGGAGTGAGAATGAGGTCAGCGCCATCCGATAATTCATGCCAGGAGCCTCTGAGTTCCCGCTGGACGGCGCGCATTTCGAAATACAGGCTGTCCGGGACCGCAAATCCTTCCGCTACGTTGTTCAGAAGGGCAGGGCTCAATATGTGGCGGTCGTGGCGCACTACCGGGGCGAGGTTGCGTGCGAACTCGTATTTCATGATGGCGGCATGCGCTTGCGCCAGGAGATCGAGTTCCTTGCCCATGAAAATATCGGCGCACTGCGCTCCCCCGCGTTCTAGCGTTTGCTGTACATGCCGCAGCGCAGCGACCGCTTCCGCATCAGGCGACTGCGCGGCGCCGTGCAGCGTGATGGCGACCTTGAGGCTGCGAAAATCGCCGCTAACCATATTGGGCATCCGCGGCAGGAGCGCATGGGCGAATGCCTGTGCATAATCCACGGAAGCGGCATGCCAGCCGATGACGTCCAGCGATTCGCTCGTCAGTTTCAAGCCGTCCCGGCTCAGCAGTCCAAAAGATGGCTTGAAGCCCACTACACCGCAGTAGGCGGCGGGGCGGATGATGGAGCCGCCTGTCTGCGTGCTCAGGGCGGCCGGCACCATGCCTGCGGCCACGGCCGCGGCCGACCCGCTGGAAGAGCCCCCGGGCGTATGGGCGGGGTTCCACGGATTCCGCGTTGGCCCGGGATTGCGGAAGGCATATTCGGTCGTGACGGTTTTGCCGACAGGAATGCCTCCCGCCGCCCGCAATTGTTCGACGCACGCCGCGTCGTATCGCGCCAAGGGTTTGCCGGTTCCCGCCACGCCGCATTGCGTGGGCAATCCTCCGACATCGATCACATCCTTGACTCCAAACGGCAGCGCTCCAAGGGGTTTCGATGCGGCTTCCGATATGTCGCTTTCAAGCTCTTGCCCGGACTTCAATATCACCCATGCCCGCACATTCGGGTCTTTTTGCTTAATCGCCTCCAGGCTGTGGTGAAGGGCGAAATCCGGCGCGCTTTGGGACAGCGCTTTCCTGCCCGGAAAATACCCGGTCAGCCGTTCGAGGTCCTGCTCAGCTTTCATATCGACGCTGCCCTTTTTGCCGCGCTCGGATCAGCGCATCATGTTTACGTTCTAGGAAGCGCAAATGTTAAAGTGCATATTGATACCCGTCCAATACCATTTTTGGCAGAATTGATGACTATTTCGGAAATTATGAAGTTCGATGGACGCGCGCTGATCGCCTTTTGCGTATTGGCCGACGAATTGCACTTTGGCAGGGCTGCCTGTCGGCTCTCCGTCAGCCAGCCGCCGCTTAGCCGCCAGATCAAGCGGCTGGAAGAATGGGTGGGCACGCCCTTGTTCCTGCGCTCGACGCGGGCTGTGCGTTTGACGCCTGCAGGCATGGTCATGTACGAACAGGCTCGGCGGATATGCACTGATCTGGAAGCCATGCTCCAGGCAACTCGCCAGATAGCGCGGGGCGATGCCGGTTCCCTGTCCATCGGCATTACGCCAAGCGCTGCCAACTCGCCCCTGGTGGAGTCGCTTCATTCCTTCCGGCGCAGCCATCCCACCATAGAGCTGGATCTTCGCGAAATGGATTCGGTCGACATGACGGCAGCGCTGCTGGCACGGCAGCTCGATGTGGCGCTTATGCGGCCCATCGTCCAGAGCGACAGGATACGCACGGTAACTGTCTACGAAGAGGCTATCGTGCTGGTATCGAGGACAGATCATGTCTTTGCAGGCAAGGCCGCCACACTGGAAGAAATAGCGCGCCACCCTTTGATTGGCTATGACGAGGAGGTGTCTCCTTACTTTGCCGAAATGCTTCAAGGCTTGTTCGCCGAGGCGAACATAACGCCGAATATCGTTCAGAAAAGCAGGCTCCCTTCGATCCTGACGCTGGTCGAGGCAGGTGTCGGCCTGGCCATTGCTCCCGCGTCCATGGCCCGGGCACATACCGCATCCATGACATGCAGTTCGATCAGCGCCACGAACCTGCCCCGGGCGCAAGTCGTAGTCGCTGTTTCGCTGGAGGCATCAAATCCCGTCATTCACAGCTTTGTCGGCGCTTTGTTGGCTGGAGGCACTCCAGCCCGCTCGTGAGGCCCCCGCGCGCACGGCATAAGGCCTGCTGATCGGCTTGCTCCGTCATTTCCTGCTCCCGCCCGGCGCCGATTGCGAATGCGGTATTTCACGCTAGCGGCGTTCGTGTCCGCGATCTGCCGTGACCTTGGACAAGGCGATGGCCTAGCCCGTCGGCAAACGCTCGTTCAGCGCCACCGCGGTCTTCTTCAGCGCCGCGACGAACAATTGCGCGGGCCGCGACAGCGACGTGTTGTTTGGCAGCAGCAACTGCGCTTTCACCGGCGTGCGTGGCTCGTAGCGCACGGTGGCCACGCCCTGGTTGCGTCCCGTCAGCAGATAGAAGGGATCGATGATCGCCACGCCCGCGCCCGAGCGGGCGAGCGAATACGCGACGGCGGTGAGCGTCACTTCCAGCGCGATCTTGCGCTTGACGCCGGCCATCCGGTAGCTTTCTTCGACCAGCGCGCCCAGCGGCAGGTTTTTGTTGAACGAAATCAGCGGATAGGGCGCGAGATCCTGGGGCCTCAACACCGGCAGCCTGGCCAGCGGGGATTCTTCGGGCACCACGCACACCAGTTCGGCTTCGCACAAGTCTATCAATCGGCCCTCGATCATGCGGCCGTCCTCGCTCAACGGCGCCAGCACGATGCCGAAGTCCACGCGTTCCTGGAACACGTGGTCGGAGACGCTGACGTTGTCCGTGGCGATCACCGAGATCTGGATCTGCGGCCATTCCTCGCGGAACTTCACGCTGGTGGGTGTGAGCAGGTTTTCGGCGATCGTGGGCACGGTGGCGATCTGGATCGTGCCTTCGGTCAGCGTGCGCATGTCGCCCACCAGCCGGTTCACGCGCGCAATGCCATCGAAGAGGCGGTTCAGTTCGCCCATGATTTCCAGGGTTTCGCGCGTGGCTTGCAGGCGTCCGCGCTTGCGCACGAAGAAGGGGAAGCCGGCCTGCAGCGCGCACTCGCGCAACATCAGGCTGACGGCGGGCTGCGACACGCCCAGCGCCGACGCGGCCTCGCCTACGCTGCCATGCCGGCTGACGGCGCGTATGACCTCCATCTGGCGTACGGTCAAGTGCATGCGGTACTCCTTGGCTTTTCATGTACGGGCCGGGCTTGAGTGGACGGGCCGGGCTTGAGTGGACGGGCCGCGCCGAGCATAAGGCCAGCTTATCTTTATATTAGCCTGCTTCGATTGTTTTTGTCCCATGCAGCTTCTACACTGGCCTGCAGAAAAACATTGCATTGAAGCAATGCACCCCTCGGTCCTGAACCAGGAGGAGACTAGAGTGAAGAACGTCGCCACGGCTTTCCCCACCGCATTTTCCGCAGCTCCATCTGGCCGTCTGCCGGCGTCGGACGCAGGCGTCCGCAAAACCTGGAGTGTCTGCGCATGAATATCGTGTCGGTGGAATCGTCCGTGGTGTCCTTGCCGTTCGACATGGGAGGTCCGTACTGCCGTTTCGCCGGCAAGCTGTGGGACAGGCTCGAGATCCTGCTGGTCCGTGTGGAAACCGAGGATGGCCTGGTAGGGTGGGGCGAGGCCTTTGGCCACGCGTCCATACCCGCGACACGGGCGGCGCTGGACACCATCGTTGCGCCCCTGGCCATAGGGAAAGACGCCAGCGATATCCTGGCACTGACCCGCGAGGTATTGCATTCCACGCATCTGCTGGGGCGTAACGGAAATTTCGTGTATGCATGGTCCGGCATCGAGATCGCGCTTTGGGATCTCCTGGGCAAGCGCGCCGGCATGCCGGTGTACAGGCTGCTGGGCGGAAGCCGCCATCGCGAACTCGAAGCCTATTCCAGCCTGCTGGCATATGGCGTTGCGGAAATCGCGGCGCGCAATACGCTGGCCGCCGCGGATGCGGGCTATCGCTATATCAAGCTGCACGAAACCACGCGCGAGGCGCTGCTGCATTCGCAGCGGGCGGTGCAGGGCCGCGGCGTGCAGATCATGCTGGACGTGAATTGCCCCTGGGATGTGCCCACGGCGCTCGAGATGGCGCGGTCCATGCGCGATGACGGCATGTACTGGCTGGAAGAGCCCGTGTGGCCGCCCGAGGATGCCGATGGCCTGGCGCGTGTGCGCGAATGCGGCATACCGATAGCCGCCGGCGAGAACGTCGCGGGCGTGCATGGGTTCAAGGCCCTGATCCAGGCGGGCGCCATCGATATCGCGCAGCCCAGCGTCACCAAGCTGGGCGGCATAGGCGAAGCGATGAAGGTGGCTCAACTGTGCGCGGCGCACGGGCTGCGGGTCGTGCCCCATTCGCCGTATTTCGGTCCGGGCTTCATCGCCACCTTGCATATCGCGGCGGCATTGCCGCAGGCGCCGCTGGTCGAGGTGCTGTGGATGGATATGCAGGCGAATCCTTTCGCGCCCTATGTGCATGCGCGGGGGGGCAAGTTGCAGGTGCCGCAAGGCCCCGGGCTCGGCTGCGATCCCGATCCCGATGTGCTGGCGCGATACCGCGTCGGCGAAGTGCATTGCATTACGGGGCAGGAGGTCGCCGCATGAAGGTCGCGAAACTCGAAACCCGTCCCTTGGTCATCAGCCTGGAGCATCCGATACGCAGCGCGCTGGGGCCCATCGACACCTGCGGCGTGGTGCTGGTGCGATTGCATACGAGCGATGGCGTGGTGGGCGAGAACATGGTGTTCACGCTGAACGACCGGCGCACGCGCGTGCTGCACCAGATGGTGGATGAGTTGGCGGACTTGATCGTGGGCGAGGACGCGGGGCACATCGCCGGGTTCTGGAGCCGCGCATGGAAGGACCTGAATTTCTTCGGGCAAAAAGGCATACCCGTAATGGGAATATCCGCCATCGACGGCGCGTTATGGGATGCGGCGGGAAAGACCGCGGGCCTGCCGCTCTACCGCATGCTGGGCGGCGCGCAGGACCGCGTTCCCGCGTATCACAGCGGCGGGCTGTGGCTGCATCGCAGCATCGACGAACTGGCGCGCGATGCGCAGGAGATGGTGGAGGCGGGCTTCAAGGCGGTCAAGATGCGCCTAGGCCTTCCCGATCCGGCCGCCGACATGGAACGGGTCAAGGCCGTGCGCGACGCGATAGGCCCGCAAGTGAAGCTCATGGCTGATGCGAACCAGGGCCTGAATGAGGCGCAGGCGATACGGCTGGGCCGCATGCTCGAGGAATATCAACTGGCCTGGTTCGAAGAACCGCTGCCGGCCTGGGACCTGGAAGGGCTGGCGCGCGTGGCGCAGGCCTTGGACACGCCTATCGCCAGCGGTGAAACCGAATATGCGCGCTATGGCTTTCGGCGCATGATCGAATTGCGCAGCGCCGATGTGTTGATGCCGGATCTGCAGCGGGTCGGCGGCGTGTCGGAATACATGCGCGTGGGCCATATGGCCGCGGCGTACGACATACCGGTGTCCAGCCATCTGTTTCCCGAAATGAGCATTCAGGTGCTGGGCGCGCTGGAGAACGCAATGTTCCTGGAATACATGCCGTGGTTCTCGGATCTGTACCGGGAACGCCTGGAGATCCAGGACGGCATGGCTGTCGTGCCGCAGCGTCCGGGCTGGGGCTTCACCTTCGATCTGGACCGGATCGCGCACCTGGAGAAACGCGGCCGCTGATCCGGCGTCGCGTGATTTACCCGGCCACGCTCGGGCACGAGCGCGGGGCCGCTCAAACAGAAAACCAAAGGAGACAACCATGACCATATCTCGCCGTGACTTCGTATTGGGTTCCGCGGGAGCGCTGGGCGCTTCCGCGCTGGGTATTCCGGCGCTGTCCCTGGCCGCGAATGAAGATATCAAGATAGGCTGGCTGGCCGCGCTGACCGGCCCGAGCTCCGCGCCCGGCGTGGGGTTCAATCGCGGTGTGGAATTTGCCGCGCAGTCGATCAATGCCGCCGGCGGGGTCAAGGGCCGCAAGATCGTGATCGTGACGCGGGATACCCAGGGCGATCCCACGAAAGCCGTGAACGCCACCCAGGAAATGATCAATTCGCAAAAAGTTCAGGCGATCTGGGGGCCCACGAATTCGGGCGAATCGCTGGCCGTCACGCCCATCATGGCGCGCGCGAAGATACCTAACATTCATCCTTGCGTGATCGACAGCCTGGTCAACGTCGAGAAGTATCCAAATGCATTCCGGATCTCGCCGTCGAATTCGCAGTGGGACGACGCTTGCCGCAACTATTGCCTGAAGGTGCAGAAGCTGACGAAAATCGCCGTGATCGGCGACACGACCGGATATGGCGTGAGCGCGACCAAGACCTGCGTGGAGAACTTCAAGAAGGACGGCGCGCAGGTAGTGTATGCGTCGAACATCGACGCGACTCAGCCCGACATGTCGCCGGACCTGACGCGGGCGCGGGATGCGGGCGCGGAGGTGATCGTCGTCTGGAGCGTTTCCACGGGCATGGAGGCGCGGCTCTTCAACGCGCGCGCGCACATGGGTTGGGATGTCGCGTTCGCGGGCCACCCGTCCTTGGCGTCGGGCGAAATCCGGACCCTGATCGAGAAGCCCGAGAACTGGGACAAGGTCTACGCCGTGGGCTACAAGAGCGCGAGCTATGACGCCGACGGCAAGCTGCCCGCGCATTCGCAGGAATTCGTGGACAAGATCAAGGGCAAGGTCAGCCTGGAAGACACCTTGTACTGGTGGGTGTCGGCGGGCTATGACGCGATCGCGCTGGTGGCCAAGGCCATCGAAGCCACTGGCTCCACGCAGCCCAGGGACATCATCGAATACTGGAACGGGCTGAAGGCCTACCCGGGGTATTTTGGCAGCTACACCTATACGCCGGCCGAACACAACGGCTATCCCACGCAGGAAGTGGTCATGTCCGAAGCCAGGTCGGCGCGCAACGGCACGTTCGCCCTGGCGCCGGGTTACCAATAAGCAGGGGGATGCGGTCATGCTGGCTTCCATCATCAGTTCCGGTCTGGCGGTAGGCTCGGTCTACGCATTGATAGGCATTACCTACAACATCATGTACTCCACGTCGCGGGTCATGAGCTTCACGGCCGGGCAGTTGGGCATGCTGGGCGGGGTCTTCGGATCCCTGTTCATGCTGCGCATGGGCCTGCCCGGCCCCGTGGCCTTCGTGCTGACGCTGGCCTTGTGCGCGCTGGTCGGCGTGGTCACCGAGTACGTGGCGGTGCGGCCCGTGTTGAAAAGCCTGGACCAGCACTTGTACGTGCTGTCCACGCTGGCGCTGGCGCTGATGATCCAGCAGGTCACGGCGATCAAGTGGGGCACCGAGCCCCAGCCGTTTCCACGGCTGTTCGCCTTCGGGTCCGGACCGCTGGATGAGCGCTTCTGGTTGCCGGTGGCGGCGTGCATCGTAGTCGTGCTGGCGCTCGAGTTCGTTTACCGCCGCACCTTGATCGGATTGGCGTTCCTCGCCGTCGCGGAAAACAATTTCGCGGCGCGTTCCATTGGCTTGCCGGAACGCCGGCTGCGCGTCATCAGCTATGCGCTGGCGGGCGTCATCGGCGGCCTGGCGGGGTTTGCGGCGGGGCAGTTGATGCTCGCATTCTTCGCCAACGGCCCCTTGTTGAACTTCTACGGTTTCGTGCCGGTGGCGCTCGGCGGCCTGGGGAACAATCGCGGGGCCGTGCTGGGCGGGTTGGCGCTGGGCCTGTTTCAGCAGGCCGCGAATTTCACGGTGGGCGGCATCTTTGCGTCCATCGCGGTCTTCGTGCTGTTCATCGTGGTGCTGCTGGCCGTGCCGCAAGGCATCTTCGGTTCCAGCACCGCGCGGAGGGTCTGATGGTGGCGGACGCGAAATCCTATAGCCCGGCAGCGCGCGGCATCGACGGCCCCGCGCCTGTCCGCATGCCATCCTGGACCCGCGCCTTGCCCTTCATCGCGCTGCTTGCGGCGGCGCTCGCCTTGCCGGCGCTGGGCAACAACTATTGGACTGTGATCGCCACGCGCGCAGCCATCTATTGGGTGCTGGTATCGGGCTTGAACCTGATCGTTGGATATGCGGGCCAGTTGGCCATCGGCTATGTGGCGCTGCTGACGGTGGGCGCGTATACGGCAAGCGTGCTGGCGGCGGGCAATGTGTCCGCGGCCTGGGAGCCGTTTCCAGCGCTGATCGCGGCAGGCGTCGCGGGCGGCCTGTTCGGCCTGATCGTGGGCCTGCCGGCATTGCGGCTGCGCACCTTTTACTTCGCCATGGCGACGCTGGGCTTCGCGACCATCGTTACGCAGATCGCGCTGGCCTGGCAGCCCGTGACCGGCGGCGGCATAGGCGTGCCCGGCCCGGCATTGCCCGCGCCGTTCGATTCCGACATGGGCTTGTACTATCTATGCCTGGGTATCGCCGCGGTGGCCACGATACTGACGGCGAACATCGCGCACAGCCGCTTTGGCCGCGGCCTGATCGCGATACGCGACGCGGAAGTCGCGGCGGAAGCCTGCGGCATATCCAAGGTGAAGCTGCTGTCGACTATCTTCATCCTGGCCGGCGTGCTGGCGGGCGTGGCGGGCGGTCTGTTCAGCTCCCTGCAGACCTACATTACGCCGGAAGCCTTTACGTTCGAGCTGTCGGTACTGTTCTTCATTTCCATCCTGATCGGCGGGCGCAGTTCGATACTGGGCCCGCTGCTCGGCACGCTGATCCTGACCGCGCTGCCGGAGATTGCCGCGCCCTTGGCCGCCTGGTCCAACTTCCTGTATGCGTTCCTGCTGCTGGTAATCGTGCTGGCCATGCCGGGCGGGATAGCGTCGCTGCTGGATTTCGGCGGACGCAGTCCCTTGCCCGCCAATCGCCGCATCGTGCCGGAGCCGGCGGCGCTGCGCGAAGTGCTTGCCGGCGTGCCGGGCGGCGGCCATATTTCCCTGGAGAACCTGCATCTGTCGTTTGGCGGCGTCAAAGCGATCAACGGCCTGGACATGGACATACGCGCCGGACAGGTGCATGGTTTGATCGGGCCGAACGGCAGCGGCAAGACGACGACCTTGAATGTCATCTCGGGCTACTACCGTCCGCAGATGGGCCATATGCAGGAGAACGGCGCCGTGCTGCCGGTGGGTGAACCCTTGGGCCGCGCGCGCCGCGGGTTTGCGCGCACATTCCAGACGCCGCGCATCATCGGCGACACCTCGGTCCTCAAGAACGTGATGGCCGGCGGCTATACCCGCGCCCAGGGCTCTTTCATGGAAGCGCTTTTTCAGCTGGGCCGGCACCGCCGCGACGAGCGCAGCTTGCGCGCCGCGGCCGAGCTTGCGCTGAGGGCCGTGGGCCTTTCCCGCATGGCGCAGGTGCGCGCCGACCGCCTGCAGCACAGCGAGCTGCGCTTCCTGGAACTGGCGCGCGCGCTCATGCTGCGGCCCGCGTATCTGCTGCTGGATGAGCCCGCGGCGGGGCTGACCGGCGAGGAAATCAAGCGGCTGGGCGAGATCATCAAGGAGATCAGCCGTTGCGGCACCGCGGTGCTGCTGGTGGAGCACCATGCCGACCTGATCTTCGATATTTGCGATCACGTCACGGTACTGAACCTGGGATCCGTGCTGGCTAGCGGTACGCCGGCGGAAATCCGCAAGCACAAGGAGGTGGTGAGTGCATACCTCGGCGCCTGAAAACCTGTTGCAGGCGCAGGGCCTGGAGGCCGGCTACGGCAAGATCCGGATCCTGCACAATGTGGACTTGGCCGTGCGGCCCGGCGAAATCGTCGCCTTGCTGGGGCCTAACGGCGCAGGCAAGAGCACGCTGATGCGCGCGCTGTCGGGCCTGTTGCCCTGGACCGCGGGCGACGTGCTGTTCGACGGCAAGAGCCTGCGCGGCGGCACGCCGCGCGATGCGGCTCAAGCGGGCCTGGTGCATGTGATCGAGGGCCATCATGTGTTCACGCAGTTGTCGGTGCAGGACAACCTGTCGCTGGCAGGCTACGACGTGCGCAAACATGAGCGCGAGGAGCGCATCCGCGACGCCTTGGCGTTTTTCCCCGAAATCGAGGAAAAACGCCACGAACGCGCCGGCGCATTGAGCGGCGGCCAGCAGCAGATGCTGGTCGTGGCGCAGGGCCTGGTCAAGCGGCCGCGCTTGCTGATTCTGGATGAACCGTCCGCCGGCCTGTCGCCGGTGCTTGTGGACCGCGTGTTCGAGGTGGCGGCGCGTCTGCGCGATGGCGGCACGTCGGTGCTGCTGGTGGAGCAGTTGGTCGAGAAGGCCCTGGCCCTGGCGGATCGTCTCTACGCCATGGCGCACGGGGAAATCGTATTGCAGGCGGACACGAAAGAACCGGACCTGCAGCGCCGCCTGGAAGAGGCGTATTTCGGACAGCATGCATGATGCCCTTGGCGTATCCCGGCCCGCGGGCGGGTTCGCCGGCCCGGCGCTTTGGCCGCTAGCGCCGGTTCATGGCGCCGCCCTGCAGCTCGTCCTTCAAGTGCTCGACGAAAGCCCGGACGGCGCGCGGAACATAGGCGCTGTAGGGCCGGATCGCGTAAATGGCCTCGCCAAATGCGCCTACGGGTTTCCAATCGGGCAACAGGTGCACCAGGCGCTTTGCCGCGACGTCCTCCTGGGCCGTAAAGTCGGGCAGCAGCGCTATGCCTTGACCGGCCATCACCACGCCCCGCAGGGCTTCGCTGTTGTTGGCGCAGAAATTGCCGCGTACCGCCACGCTGTGGCGGTCGGTGTCGCGCTCCGCCGGAACGAAGCTCCATGCGGGCAAGGCCGCCGAACGCAGATAATACAGGCAGTTGTGCGCAGCCAGATCGTCCGGAGTTTTGGGGACGCCGCGCTTTTCCAGATAGGCGGGGGCGGCGACCAGCAAGGTCCGGGAGGGCCGCAGCAGCCATGCCACATGGGTTTCCGGCACGCTGCTGGTATGGCGTATGGCAAGGTCGAAGCCTTCTTGGGCCAGGGAACTCAGGTGGTCCGATAGTTCGATTTCGATGCGCACATCGGGGCAGGCTTCCAGAAACTTGCCGATCAGGGGAATGATCTGCTGCCGGCCCAGGGCGACCGGCGCCGTGACGCGCACCACGCCCCTGGGAATTTCGGCAAGATCGAGAATATTGTCGAAGCCGCGCTCGATGGCGGCGTAAGCCTGCTCGGTGCCGTCCACGAGGGCCTGGCCGGCTTGCGTCAGCCGCACGCTGCGCGTGGTGCGCCGCACCAGCGACACACCCGAGACCTGCTCGAGTTCGGCGATGCGCTGGCTCACCGCGCCCTTGCTTACCCCCAGGCGCCTGGCGGCGGCGGTATAGCTGCCCGCCGCGCCCAGCATGCCCAGCCAGTAAATATGCGACCACGGCAATTCCGTCTTGCGTTCCTTCATGGTTTTTCCGTCCTCTGTCATGCATTGTCTATTAAATTAAACAATGTATCCAGTGTTTTGGGCTTGTGGCGGTCCATCCCGCTGCCTATACTTTTTGCATCGGAACCACTTGAAGGACATGACGATGAAAGATCAGCAATCCAGTGCCGACCCAGGCCAGGCCAATACACAGGCTGCTTATACTGACGAAAATGACGTCGTGAATTTTATCGGCGGCCAGGTCCGCGCCAGCAGCGGCGACCGCAAGCAAGCCGTTTTCAATCCGTCCACGGGGGAGGTCGCCCGGCATGTCGCGCTGTCGGCCCTCGATGACGTGAACGCGGCGGTGGCCGCCGCCAAAGCGGCTGCGCATGCCTGGGCGGACACCCCGCCAGTGCGGCGCGCGCGCATCATGCATCAGTTTCTCCGCTTGATGAACGAGAACACCGACACGCTGGCGGCGATGATTACCGCCGAGCATGGCAAAGTATTTACCGATGCGCAAGGCGAAGTGGCGCGCGGGATCGACGTCATTGAATTCGCCTGCGGCATTCCCCAATTGCTCAAGGGCGACTATACCGAGCAGGTCGCCAAGGGCATCGACAACTGGACCATGCGCCAGCCCCTGGGCGTGGTCGCGGGCATCACGCCCTTCAATTTTCCCTGCATGGTGCCTTGCTGGATGTTCCCCGTCGCCATCGCCGCCGGCAATACTTTCATCCTCAAGCCCAGCGAACGCGACCCGAGCGTTTCTATCCTGATGGCCCAGCTGTTCAAGGAAGCCGGCCTGCCCGATGGGGTATTCAATGTCGTCCAGGGCGATAAGGTGGTTGTGGACGCCTTGCTCGAGCACGCGGACGTGGCGGCCTTGAGCTTCGTTGGCTCGACCCCTATCGCCCAATACATCTACGAACGCGGCGCGCACTTCGGAAAACGCGTGCAGGCCCTGGGCGGCGCGAAGAACCATATGGTCATCATGCCCGATGCCGATATCGAACGCACCGTCGATGCCCTCGTCGGCGCCGCTTACGGTTCGGCGGGCGAACGCTGCATGGCGATTTCCGTTGCGGTGCTGGTGGGCGATGTCGGCAGGAAGATCGTGCCCGCCCTGCAAGACCGGACCAAAGCGCTCAAGATCAGGGACGGCATGGATCTGGACGCGGAAATGGGGCCGGTGGTGACCAAAGAAGCATTGCTGCGCATAGAAAACTATATCGCCGCCGGCGTGGATGAGGGCGCCGAGCTGTTGGTCGACGGCCGCGGCTATAAGGTCGCGGGCCGCGAAAATGGCTTTTATGTCGGCGGCACCCTGTTCGACAAGGTCACGCCCGGCATGAGGATATACAAAGAGGAAATATTCGGCCCGGTACTGGTCTGCATCCATGTGGACGACCTGGGCGCCGCCATCGACCTCGTCAATAATCATGAATTCGGCAATGGGGTATCGTGCTTTACCAGCGATGGCCACACGGCCCGCGAGTTTTCACGCCGCATCCAGGTCGGCATGGTGGGCGTGAACGTGCCCATACCGGTCCCGATGTCCTGGCACGGTTTTGGCGGCTGGAAGCGCAGCCTGTTCGGCGACATGCATTCCTACGGCGAAGAGGGCGTCCGCTTCTACACCAAGCAGAAGTCCATCATGCAGCGCTGGCCGGAAAGCATCAACAAGGGAAATGAATTCAACATGCCGACCATGTAAGGCGTCTTGCCGAATTGCCATCGCCGCCGCGACCGGCCGCCCGGGCCGGTCGCGCGGGGTCAGCGGCCGGCGGCGCTGCGGCCTTTCTCGAGCGCCGTGAACGAGAAAGTGGGCGTGGGCATCAGCCAGCGGAAGCCCCGCGCCACTTCCTGCTCGATATTGCCGGCATTCACATGCGGGTGGCCGCAAGCCACGTTGTTGACCTTGCAGATCGCCAGGATTTCCGCCACCGCCGAAGCCACGGCGGGATGATCGTATTGCCGCGGAAAGCCCAGTTCCTGCGACAGGTCGCCCAGGCCTATCAGCACCACCCCGATCCCCGGCACCTGCTGCAGCATGTCGGGCAGGTTGCGGATGGCCTTGACCTCTTCGCACATGATGCCCACCAGGATCTCCCCCTTCGGGTTGAGCGGCCACACGTCGGCCCGCTCATAGTATTCCTGCTGAGTCAGGCCCCAGTAGCCGGGCGCGAACTTGGGGCCGTCGCCGCGCTGGCCGGCCGGTTCGAAGGCGGGCGCCGTGGACGGGCGAGGATAGCGGCAGGCGGCCACCGCATTGCGCGCCTCCTCCACCGTGCTCACGTGCGGCCAGATGACGCCGTATACGCCCAGGTCCAGCACCTGCTTGGCGAGGAACTGATTCATCTCGCTGCCATTGGCGGGAATGCGGGCGAACGGCGTCACTTTCGGCGCGAGGCTGCCGCTGGCGGCGATCTGCCGCCGGTCGAGCATGAACTGCATGGTGTCCTGCAGCGCACGGATGTCGTAGGGGCTGTGCTCCAGCTCGAACACCAGCGCGTCGTACGGCGCGGCGTTATAAGCGCGCACCATGTCCAGCTCGGGCGGAACGAAGGTGGTGAAGGCGGCCTGGCCTTGTTCCAGGGCGCGGATGACGCCGTTGAGGCGGGGAATGTCGGTCATGTGGGTTTCCTGTGGGTGGAGGGTAGGGCGTCGGCGGGCTTCAGGTCGGCAGTTCGTTCACGGTGGAGGGGAAGAGGCGCTGGAACGCCTCCGCATACTTCGGACGGCCGCGCGCCACAGCGCCGCGCTGGATCGCCATGTTGCGGTAGTAGTCCCACATCAGCGGCTGGCTGGGTATGCACTGGATGGCCGCCCACTTCTTCTCCCACACGCTGGTGATGTCCAGCAAAGTGTCGGGCTTGAAACTGCACAGTTCGGACTGATGCGGCTCGAACGAATAGACCTGCGGCGCGCCGATGGTCATGCCGTGCAGATGCGGCGCGCCGATGGCGGTGCCGCCGCTGCGGCCCACAGCCTGGGAACTCATGCGCGCCTCGAGGGCGAAGCGCGCCGCCACTTCGTGGTCGATGTTGCCCGGATCGTCGCGCGTGTGAGTGAGGATGACGTCGGCCTGGAGGTCGCGCAGGATGGCCACCGCGCGGTCGAGCATGGCCTCGTCGGTGTGCAGGCAGTAGTCGTCGCCGTCGAAGAAATGGATGTCGGCGCCCAGCACTTTGGCGGCCTTCTCGGCCTCGATCTTGCGCATCTCGCGGGCGCGGGGCTGCGTCATGCCGGGCTCCGCAAACAGTTTGGCGGCCTCGCCGCGCTCGCCGTAGCTCAGGCAGATGACGCTGACGCGCCAGCCCAGTTCGGCATGCAGCGCGATCGCGCCTGCGCAGCGCCAGACATAGTCGCCGGTGTGGGCGGCAATGACGACGAGGGATTTTTTCTTGTCCACGGTGGTTTCCTTGGGGGTGAAGAGGGTGAATCAAAGCGCGGCGCCGGCTGCCATGCCGTCCCGCGCGGTAGGGCCGCGCTGCCCGCGCGCCTGCGGCTTGCCGGAGAAGCCGGTGGCCGCCATGGCGGACAGCTTGGCGGTATCAGTTCCCGATGGTGATGTTGGCGTCGGTCACGATTTGCTTGGACACGGCCATCTCCTTGTCGAAGAACTTGGCGACCTGGTCCAGGCTCAGGTGAGCGGTCACGCCCCCGAGCTGGCGCGCCCGCTCTTTGACATCGGGCAGCGACAGCGCCTTGTCGATCTCGTCATGCAGCCGTTGCACGATGTCGGGCGGCGTGGCGGCCGGCACGAAGACACCGTGCCACTGCACCAGGTCGATCTGGTATTTGGGGTCGCCCAGCTCCTTGGTGGTGGGCACGCCGGGCAGCACGTCCAGGCGGGAATCTCCCGTAATCGCCAGCGCCTTGAGCCGGCCCGCGCTCACGGGCTGCGCGGCCGCCGGCGCGCTGCAGAACGTCACGTCCGTTTCTCCCGATATGACCGACATGATGGAAGGCGCGCAGCCTTTGTACGGGATGTTCATCGCGCGCATGCCGGTGGCGAGGCGGAAGCTTTCCGACGCTAGCAGATTCGAGGTGCCGCCGGTGGCCAGATTGAGGCCGTCCGGCTGCTTCCTGGAATAGGCCACCAGATCGGCAACCGTCTTCACCGGCAGCTTGGGATTGATCAGGATCACGTAAGGCAGCAGCGTCGTCAGGGAGATGGGCTTCAAGTCCTCGGCCTTGTACGGCATGCTGGAGCGCGTGGCGGGATTGACGGCCACGTTCGCGGCCGCCACCAGTATCATGTAGCCGTCGGGGGGCGCGTTGGCCACCACGGCGGCCCCTATCATTTCCTCCCCGCCCGGCTTGTTCTCCACGATCACGCTGACCTTGAGCGCCTCGGTGAGCTTCTGCGCCAGGGTGCGGGCCATCAAATCTGTCCCGCCGCCGGGGGCGGACGGCACGACGATGCGGATGGGACGGCTGGGCCAGTCGGCGGCGGATGCGGCGCCCGCCGCGGTGGCCAGCAGCACGGCGGCGGCGGCGAGCGACGCGCGGCGCCACGGCAGGAATACGGATTTTGGGCTTTTCACTGATGTCTCCCATTGTAGTTAGTAGTGTTTGAATGGGATTCTATCGATTCGGCGATGAAAGGAAAAGCGAATTTTTATGCCGTATTATGATAGTCTTTGCTTATGATAAACGCCACGCTCAATCAACTGCGCGCTTTCCGCGCCATCGTGCAAACGGGCAGCTTCCGCGCCGCCGGGGGCCTGCTGCACCTGAGCCAGCCCAGTGTTTCGCAGCGCGTGCGCGAGCTCGAGTCGGAGCTTGGCGTCGTGCTGTTCGTGCGCAACGGCCCCAAGATCTCGCTGACGGCCGAAGGCCATGCGCTGATCGGCTTCGCCGAGCGCATGCTCGACACCTCGGACGAAATGGCCGAACGCTTTCGCTCCGGCGACCCGCTGCGCGGCACCTTGCGCATCGGGCTGTCCGAGAACTTCGCGCTGATCTGCCTGGGCGAGCTGCTGCGCCGCGTCGAGCAGAAGTACCCGGCCATCAAGGCCTCGATGTTCATCGGCGATTCGGGCGAGCTCAGCCGCAAGCTGCAGGATCGCGAACTGGACGTGGCCATCGTCGCGCAGGCGGCGGTTCCCCCCTACGTATCGCAGGAGCCGGTGGGCTACAGCCAATTGGGATGGTTCGCCTCGCCGGGCCTGAACGCCGGCCCCCATGCGCTCACGCCGGCCGACATTGCCCAGCATCACCTGGTGATCGCGCCCCAGTCATCGCGCATGTACACCACCGTCGGAAACTGGTTCTCCGCCGCCGGGGTGACGCCCGCGCGCGTGAGCACCTGCAACAACGTGATGGTCACCCTGCAGGCTGTGCGCAGCGGCGTGGCCCTTGGTCTGCTGCCGATCCGCGTGGCCGAGGACGACCGGCTCGAAGGCAAGGTGAAGCTGCTGAAGGTCGCGCCGCGCATCCCGGCGCACAGCATCTCCATCTGCCACCAGGCCAGCGAAGCGGGCGAGGGGCTGCACGCGTTCATCCGCATGCTCAAGGAAGTGATCGCGGACCACCGGGTGTTCTCGGCGGCGGCAAGCTGAAGCGGCTGCTCTCGAGCTATTGCCGCACTCGCTGCGCGTCGGCCGCCCCGAGTTGTATTGTCCGTCCACCGGCGCGCGGCGGAAGCAACCTCGCCGAATTGAGGATGAAGGCCATTTCCGACGCCACATGGATGAAGGCGGCCAGCAGCGGATTGAGCAAACCGGCCGACGCCAGCGCGATGCCCAGCAGATCGATGCCTATGGTGCCCGCGAAATTGAACCAGATGATGCGGCGGGTACGGCGGGCGATCCCCAGTGTTCCGGCGAACTTCACCAGGTCGTTGCCCAGCAGCACCACGTCCGCGCTTTCGCGCGCGACATCCGTGCCCGAACCCATCGCGACGCCCACATGGGCTTCGACCAGCGCCGGCGCGTCGTTGACGCCATCGCCCACCATCGCCACCGTGCGCCCCTGCGAGACCAGATGCCGGATGCGCTGGCGCTTGTCCTCGGGCAGCAGTCCGGCCTCGACGTCGGCGATGCCTAGCTGGCGGGCGACCGCCGCGGCCACGGGGCCGCTGTCCCCGGTCAGCAGCACCGGGCGGATGCCCAGCGCCTTGATGTCGGCGATCGCCTGCCGCGCTTCCGCGCGCATCGTGTCCGCGATGACCAGGACGCCCAGCAGGGCGCCTTCCCTGGCGACATAGACCTCGGAGACTTCGGGGTGGGGCATCAGGCTTTCCGGGATGGCGATCCGCGCGTCGCGCATCAGCGCCAGATTGCCGACCAGCACCTGCCGGCCCGCCACGGTGGCTTCGATGCCGCGTCCCGGCGTGTAGGCGAAGTGTCCGGGCTCTTGCGGTGCGAGCCCCAGGCTGCGGGCATGGGCCACGATCGTCTTGCCCAAGGGGTGTTCGCTGCGCAGCTCGGCCGACGCGGCGGCCATGAGCAGGGCGGCCGGATCGACGCCGGCGACGGGCTCGACCGCCCGGACTTCCGGCTGGCCCAAGGTCAGCGTGCCGGTCTTGTCCAGCACCACGGTGTCGACCTTGCCGAGCTGTTCGAGAAACAAGCCGCCCTTGATGATGGCGCCGGCGCGCGCGGCGCGGCCGATGCCCCCCAGGATGGCCAGCGGCGTGCCCGCCGCGATCCCGCATGCGCCCGCCACGATGATGACCGAGATCGTGGCGCGAATGTCCCGCGTCAGCAGATAGGTGAGCACCGCCGCGCCCAGCGCGAAATAGACCAGATAGCCGGCCAGCCGGTCGGCCAGCCGCTGCACCGGCGCGCGCGAGCGCTCGGCCTGTTCGACCGCTTCGATGATCTTGCCGAAGCTGGTGTCGCGTCCGATGCGCTCGGCGCGGATCTCCAGCGCGCCGGACTGGTTGATGGAGCCGGCGAAGACCTCGGCGCCGGCGATCTTCTCCACCGGCATGGATTCGCCGGTGATGCGCGCCTGATCGACGAAGGAATGCCCGGCGATCACGGTGCCGTCCACCGGAACCCATCCACCCGGGTCGACCAGCACTGCATCGCCCACGGCCAGCGTATCGGCATGGATCTGCGCCACGCCGCCCGCGCGGCGCACCGCAACCTCGCGAGGCAGGAAATCCAGCAGATCGCGGATGGCGCGGCGTCCGCGCGAGACGGTCATGCCCTCCAGCGCCTCGGCAACCAGCACGAACAGCGTGATCACCAAGGCGGTGAAGAACTCCGAGATGGCGGCCGCCGCGATGATGGCGATCGACATGGACAGCTCCATCGTCATGCGCCGCGCGATGGCGTTCCCGATGGCTTCCTTGAAGATCGGCCAGCCGCCTGTCGCCAGGCCGGCGATGCCGATCACGCTGACCGAGGGGTATGGCTCCCACCATCCGGACCAGACCGCGGCGGCGGCAATAGCGACCAGGGCAATGCGCAGACCTTCCTGCCAGTCGAAGGGATGCTCGTGCTCATGGAGGTCCTGCCCGTCATCGTGGCCGAGGTCGCGATGATCATGCCCATTCCCGTGGCCGTGGTCGTCATGCAAACCGGCGGGGCGATGGCGGCGAGCTGCGGGCTTGACCTCCGCATCCGGGGTGGCGCCTGCCGACGCGGGCGAAGGGCGCTGGGGCATTTTCATCAGAAGGGGCTCCTTACTTCATGTAAGTGCGAAGCACCGCCACCAGCTCGGCGGCGCCTTGCTCGCGTTCGGCCGCGCTGGCGATGTTCGGGTCGGCGATATGCGAGTTGATGTGCCCCTCCATCACTTCCCGCATCAGGCCCGTCAGGGCGCCGCGCGCGGCTGCGATCTGATGAAGCACGTCGCCACATGATTTCTCGGCCAGGAGGGCGCGCTCGATGCCATCCATCTGCCCGCGGATGCGGCGAACGCGCGCCAGCAGCTTGTCTTGTTCCCGGATGGTATGGCTCATGCGATTATTGCTCCTTATGCTATAGGGGGGTATGGTACATGAAAAACGCCCAAACCGATATTACTGCTGCGGCTTTTTTCTGAGCAATTCCGCGCGTGCCACCGTGGCGGCGATCAGCTTGGCGGGATCCATCGATCTCGAGCTAAAGCGGCTCGGTCGGAAGTGGAATTTTCGCGTTGATGAGTGTTACGATCAAAGGCGCCGGCCGGCGGCGGGCTCCCTCCAGGGCATTCGCTATGCCGCAGTCATAGAGTCTCGGCGCGATGGTCAGTAGCAGTTTCGAATCCGTAAGCATTAGGCCTTGCATACCACGGGAAGCAGATTCATGACACAGACATCCCCAGCGCCACGACGAGCCCGGCCCTTGCAGGTCGACGATATCACAGTCATTGACGATACCATGCTCAAGAAGGCCGTAACGGCTGCCGCACTTGGCAATGCGATGGAGTGGTTCGACTTTGGCGTGTATGGTTTCGTCGCCTACGCGCTGGGCAAAGTGTTTTTTCCGGATGCCTCGCCCGAGGTCCAGACTATCGCCGCGCTTGGCACGTTTTCGGTACCGTTTCTGATCCGGCCGTTGGGCGGCGTCTTTTTCGGCGTGATGGGGGATCGTTTCGGCCGGCAAAAAGTGCTGTCGCTGACCATCATCATCATGGCCATCAGCACCTTCTGCATCGGGCTGATCCCGTCATACGAGACCATCGGCCTGTGGGCCCCCATCCTGCTGCTGTTGTGCAAGCTCGCCCAGGGCTTCTCTGTCGGCGGTGAATACACGGGAGCGGCCATCTTCGTTGCCGAATACGCGCCCGACCGACGGCGCGGCTTCCTCGGCAGTTGGCTGGATTTTGGCTCCATTGCCGGCTTTGTGCTGGGAGCGGGGCTGGTGGTGCTTCTGCAGACTATCCTCAAGGAGCCGGCTTTTCTGGATTGGGGCTGGCGCGTGCCGTTCTTCGTCGCGGGGCCGCTGGGGCTATTGGGCCTGTATCTGCGCCATGCCGCCGAAGAAACGCCCGCTTTCACGCAACAACTGGAGCAGATGGAGAAGGAAGACCAGGATGCCGTCCAGGAACGGCCGACGGTGTCCTTTCGCGAAATCTTTACCAAATATCGCAAGGCATTGCTGATCAGCATAGGCATGGTTCTGGTGACCAATATCACTTACTACATGCTGCTGACGTACATGCCCACCTATCTATCCAGCAGCCTCGGCTACTCCGAGGAACACGGCGTGCTTATCATCGTCGTGGTGATGATAGGGATGCTGTTCGTGCAGCCTGTCGTGGGCTTCTTCAGCGACAAGATAGGCCGGAAACCCTTTCTTCGGATCGGCAGCATCGGCTTGCTGCTGTTGGCGTTTCCTGCCTTTCGCTTCATAGGCAGCGACAATACCGGCCTGATCTTTCTGGGACTGCTGTTCATTGCCGTCGTGCTGAACTGCATGACGGGCGTGATGGCATCCACGCTGCCGGCGCTGTTTCCCACGCGCATCCGATACAGCGCGCTGGCGAGTTCCTTCAATGTCGCGATTATCGTTGCCGGCCTGACACCGACCATGGCTGCGTGGCTGGTGGAAGAGAGCGGGAATCTGATGATGCCCGCCTATTATCTGATGGTGGCTGCCGTCATCGGTATCATTACCTCATTCTTCCTTCCCGAGACCGCAAACCGGCCGATGCGGGGCGACACGCCCAACGCGTCGAGCAAGCATGAAGCCAAGGCCCTGCTGAAGGAGGCCTACGAGAATATCGAACAGACCGTGACGGATATCGAGGCCGAGATCGCGGCGATGGAAGAGCAGCTCGACGCCCTGCGGCAGCGCCGTCAGCGCCTTGTGGATCGTCATCCCCACCTGGAATGAGGCGGAGGGCCCATCGGAGCCCCTTGTCATGACATGCCCGCGCGTTCGTCCCCGGACCGTCCGCAATGGCGCCATTCCTTTGTACCTTGCTTGACGATCTTGGATGTTTGCCGCCTTGTCCGGACGATTCAATTCAAATCTGATTCGATTGAAATTTAATGGTATATTATTTAACAAGTTAAGTTAATGAGGGGCAGGCCTGGGGCGCGCCGCCGGGCCAGGGAGATCGATATGAGCAAATACACAGCATTGTTCGCGGCAACCGCTGCGTTGATGGCCACGGCCGTATTGCCGGCCGCGCACGCACAAGACTCTGCCGCCAGCCCGGTAAGGTTGATCGTGCCCTATGTGCCGGGCGGTTCCACCGATACGGTCGCCCGGTTGATCGCGCCCGCCATATCGAAAGAATTGGGTGTGCCTGTCGTGGTCGAGAACCGGGGCGGCGCCAATGGCACCATTGGCCTGCAGGCCGTGGCGCGGGCGGCGGCCGACGGCACAGTCTTCGGGATTACAGACTCTGCCTTCGTCGTCAGCCCCAGTCTGGTCAAGACCTTGCCCTATGACACGCGCAAGGATTTCAAGGCCGTGGTGCTGGTGGCCGCGTCGCCGCAGGTATTGACGGTCAATCCCGATGTGCCCGTCAAATCGGTGAAGGATTTGGTCGCCCTGGCCAAGCAGTCGCCGGGTAAATATTCCTTTGCCAGCGCGGGCGGCGGCACGGCGATCCATATCGCTGGCGAACAGCTCAAGCTGGCGGCGGGCATCGATCTGCTGCATGTGCCGTACCGCGGCCTGGGGCCCGCATTGATCGATGTCATGGGTGGCCAGGTCACCCTGGTTTTCGGCGGCCCGCACACCACCAAACAGCAAGTCGCCGCCGGCAAGCTGCGTGCCCTGGCCATTACCGGGCCGCATCGTTCGCCCGCCATGCCCGAAGTCATGACGTTCGCCGAAGCGGGCTATCCCGGCGTCGATATGGTCACGACCAATGGCATTGTCGCCCCCGCCGGAACACCGGATGCGATCATCAGCCGTGTGAACCGCGCGGTGGTCAATGCGCTGGCGACCGACGCGGAACTGAAGCGGCATTTCGACGAACTCGGATTGGAACCGCTGGGCGGCACGCCCGAGGCGTTCACCACCTGGATCGATACACAACTGGATAAATGGCAGCAACTGGTGCAGGCTGCCGGCATTCAAGTGGACTAGGCAGACAAGACATGGCAATTACTTCTATTCAGACGATTCCGGTGCGCATCCCTTTCGATGTCGACGGCCCCAAACAGGAATTCCTGGGCCGGCCGCGCTCCCATATCGAAGCGCTTTACTTGAAGGTCGAAACGTCGGGCGGCGTGGTGGGTTGGGGCGAGGCATTCGGTTTCAATCTGTGGCCTGTCGTGCGCAAGGCGATGGACGATTTCATCGCGCCCTTCATTATCGGCAAGAGCGAGGATACGTTTGCCGAGCTGATGACCGACCTGCGCCGCCGCTTCCATGTATTCGGCAGGTCCGGGCCGGTGAACTACGCGCTGTCCGGGCTGGACATCGCCCTGTGGGACATCGCCGGAAAGAAAGCGGGCAAGCCTTTGCATGCGCTGTTGGGCGGCGCCAAGCGCACGACCTTGCGCAGCTACGCCAGCCTGATGAAATATGGCGAGGCCGAGGCCCTGGCCCGCAATTGCGAGCGCGCCAAGTCGCTAGGGTATTACGCGGTAAAGATTCATGAAAGCACCGTGGCGCAGGCCCGCGTCGCCCGGCAGAGCCTGGGGCCGGAGACGGGGTTGATGGTCGACACGAATTGCGCGTGGAGCCTGGAGCAGGCATGCGATTATTTGCCCGACCTGCAGGCGCTCGATCTGTTGTGGCTGGAAGAACCGACCTGGCCGCCGGAGAATATCGATAACCTCAAGATTCTGCGTTCGCGGTCCGATATCGCGCTGGCGGCCGGTGAAAACGCGGCGACGCCGTGGGAGCTTGCGGCCATGTCCAAGGCCGGTGTGCTGGACGTGATCCAGCCCAGCGTGACCAAGATCGGCGGCGTCTCGGAAATGCATGCGGCCCTGACCGCGCTGAGCGCATTGCAGCAGACCGCGGGCACGGCAAGAGCCCAGCCGATCGCGCACTCGCCTTATTTTGGCCCGGGTCTGCTCGCAAGCCTGCATCTGGCTTCGACACTGGCGTGCGATACGCCGGTGGAAAAGCTGTTCTGCACCTTCGAGGCGCATCCGTTCGGCGACGCCATCGAAGCCGTCGACGGGCAACTTCGAGTGCCCGATGGCCCGGGACTGGGGATCGAACCCGATAGCCGGTTGCTGGACCAATTTTCCGTCAAAAATTAGTAATCATTCCTGGATATAAAAATGAAACTGCTTAAAAAAATTACCGCTGGTGTCATGGTGCTTGGCGCCTTATCGAGCGTTCAAGCCCTTGCCGCCGATGCCTATCCCTCCAAGCCGATCCGGCTCATCGTGGGCTTCGCTCCGGGCGGCGCCACTGATGTTCTGGCGCGTTCGCTGGCAAACCGCCTCTCGGCGAAGTTTCCCAAAGGCATCATCGTAGAGAACCGTGTCGGCGCCGGCGGCTTGATTGGCGCGAACGCGGTGGCCAAGGCCAATCCCGACGGCTACACCCTGGCGTTCGCCTCGACCGGTGCATTCTCGATCGCGCCGTATATCCAGAAGACCTTGCCTTACGATGCGATCAAGGATTTCACGCCGGTCGGGCTGATCGCCCAGAATACCCATGTGCTGGTGGTGAATCCGGACGTTCCCGCCAAGACGGTCAAGGAACTGGTCGACTACGCCAAATCCAACCCGGGCAAGCTTTCTTACGGTTCGTTCGGCAACGGCTCGACCAGCCATCTGCTGGCTGAACAATTCAAGACAGCGGCCGGTGTCGACGCGGTCCATATCCCCTACGCGGGCAGCCCTGCGATGGTGACCTCGACAATGGCGGGAGACACAGCATTCGCGGTCGATACACTGCAATCGTCCCTGCCTTATATCCGATCAGGCAAACTGCGCGCGCTGGCGGTGATTTCCGAAAGCCGCTCGCCGGTCGCATCCGACATTCCGACCTTCAAGGAAGGCGGTATCGACGGCATCGATCTGAAGAACTGGTATGGCGTGGTCGCGCCTGCCGGCACGCCGGAAAGCGTGGTGACGATGTTGTCCCAGGACATCGCCGAAGTAGTGGCCGATCCTGATTTCCGCGCCTTCCTGGCGCAACAGGGCAGCGAACCCGCGGCGGCCTCGGGTGAGGAATTCAGCAAGTTCCTGGCAGCGCAAAGCAAGCGTTGGGGCGAACTGGTCAAGGCGTCGGGCGCGCAGATCGACTAGGCGCGGCCGCGCGCCATCAGCCTGGCGCGCGCGCCAACCGTGAAACTGGAGCACCGGAAAATATGAACCCCCATGCCATCGCGGAAATTACCGCATTCCCCGTCTCATATCCTCTGCCTCCCGGCGCTCAGCCGGGAATGGGGACGGGACGGATCGTCAGGCGCGACGCGATTGTCGTCAAGGTCGTCACCGTCGGCGGTACGGTCGGATGGGGAGAGTGTTTTCATGCGCGCAGCCACATGGCCATCGCGACCTTGATCAATGCCTATCTCGCCCCACTGGTGGAAGGCATGGACGCCACCGCGGTGGTGGATGTCTGGAGCAAAGTCTACAACTATCACCTGGCCGGCTATGGCGCTGGCGCTGCCTGCTATATCGCATTGAGCGGGATCGATATCGCGCTGTGGGATATTCGTGGCAAAGTGGCCAATATGCCTTTATACCGCCTGCTGGGCGGCAGCCCCCGGCGCGTGCGCGCCTACGCCGGAGGCCTGTCCCTCGGCTTCGAGGCGCCGGACCGGCTGATCGAGCGGATCCAGGCGCTGGCAGGCGCCGGCTACGGCGCGATCAAGCTGCGGGTCGGCGATACGCTGGAAAACGATATCGAGCGCCTGCGCCGCATCCGCGAAAAATTCCCGGCGCTCGACATCATGACCGACGCCAATACGGCATACACCCTGGCCGATGCGACCAAAGTGCTTCCGGTCATGGACGAGCTGCGCATAGGCTGGCTGGAAGAGCCATTTTCCATGGATGACCGGGATGCCTACCGGCTGGCCTCGCAGGCGGGCAGCACGCCGCTTGCCGCGGGCGAAAACCTCTATAGCAAATTTGAATTCGTCCGGGCTATCGAGGACGGCAGCATACGGATACTGCAGCCGGATCTTTCCAAGGCCGGCGGCATCACCGAAGGGTGCCGTATCGCGGCCCTGGCCGCGGCCTACAAGCTGCCGGTTCATGTCCATAGTTCGATGACCGGCATTAACCAGGCCGCGTCCATCCATTTCCTGGCCAGTATCGAGAACGCCGGCCTGTTCGAGGCCGACGTCTCGGAAGGAAACAAGTTCCGGGACGAACTGGTGACCACGCCTTACGCGGTGGATCGCGACGGCTGTGTCGCGCCGAATGAAGGGGCCGGGCTGGGCATAGAGATCGACGAAACGTTCTTTGCCCGCTATCCGGCCGCGCACGGGCTGACCAATAAAGTTTGACGCGGCGCGCGGCGCTCAACGCCCGCAGTTCAACCGTGTCACGACATGCGTGAGCAGGCGTTCCAGTTCGCTCAGCTCTTGGTCGCCGATCAGCGCGGCGATTTCGGCGTATGACGCTTCGGACAGCGGCCCGATAATGGCGACCAGCGCCTTGCCGCCCCGGCTGATGGACAACTGGGCCGCCCGGAGGTCTTCATGCAGGGCGTGGCGCTGGATGGCATCGCGCGCTTCCAGCGTCTTGAGCAGCCTGGAAAGGCTGGGCATGCTGATGAACGTCTGTTCGGACAATTCGCCTGCGCGCAGCGGCACTTTGGACGCATTCAGGGCGCGCAGTACGCGCCATTGCTGCTCAGTCAGGCCATGATCCCGCAGCGTGGGGCGAAACTTGGCCATGACGGCTTCGCGTGCGCGCAGCAATGCCATGGGAAGAGAACGGGAAAAGGCGCGCAGCCCTTCTTCGGTGTCGGCTGGGCTTGCATTCAGGCTTGTTTGATTTTTTTTCACCTGGACATTTTAGGGGCCAGTCTCTTTCAAAGCAAGGCGACTAGCATAGCCGCCGGCGCGTTTCCATGTGTTTTGAAAGAGCAGGGTTATGTTATATTTAACTTGTTAATTATTTTGCGACCGCCATGCTCGATTCCAGGATCGGCGCATGCTGTCGCTATGGACAACAATGCGAATTCCTATTTCGTTTCCATCGGTCGTATACGGCACGCTTCTGAACGATCGCGCAACGCTTGAGCGTATGGCGCAGGCGATGGGCCAGCCGCCGTACAAGGCGCCGCCCGTTGCACCCGTGCTCTATATCAAGACGGCCAATACCTATGCCGCGCCCGGCGCGGATGTCGCCGTGCCGGCAGACCCGGGCGTGGTCCGGATCGATGCGGCATTGGGCGTGGTATTTCGCCGCGACGCCACGCGCGTGCGCGAATCGCAAGCGCATGATTATGTGGCGGGCTACCTGATCGCCAGCGACGTCACCCTGCCGCACGACAATTATTACCGCCCGCCATTGCGCGAACGCTGCCGCGACGGTTTCTGTCCGATGACGGCCTGCCTATCGCCCGGCGCGGATTTCGACGCTGATCATGCCGAGATAGCGATCGCCATCAATGGCAGGATTGTTCATCGCCGCAACCTGGAAAGCCTGGTCAGGCCTATCGCCAGGCTGATTGCCGATGTGACCGAATATATGACCATCCCTGCCGGCGGTGTCCTGCTCGTGGGGACTCCCGAGGACGCGCCGCTGGCGTATCCCGGCGACGAGGTCCGCATCGACGTCGCGGGCTTGGGCAGCCTCACGCACCGGCTGGTCGCGCAAATATCGGATGGAGAATCGACGTGAAGCATGCACGCATAATATTCGAAGGCAAGACACACGCCATCACTGCCGAAAAGAATGCCGGCATGGCCGCAGACGGCGTCGTGAGTTTGAGCGACGGCCGCCTCGTCGATGAAAAGGACGTGATCTGGCTGCCGCCGGTGGAATTCGGCACGATTTTTGTGCTGGCATTGAACTATGCCGACCACGCCAAGGAAATTGCCTTCAAGGCGCCCGACGATCCGGTGGTATTCCTTAAAGGCCCCAATTCGCTGACCGGGCATCGAGCGAAGACGCGCCGTCCGGCCGACGTCGCCTATATGCATTATGAATGCGAGCTGGCTGTGGTCATCGGCAAGCAGTGCAAACATGTTCCGAAGGAGCGGGCGTACGACGTCATCGGCGGCTACACCGTGGCCAACGACTATGCAATTCGCGACTATCTCGAAAACTACTACCGGCCTAATCTGCGGGTAAAAAGCCGCGATGCGTGTACGCCGATCGGCCCATGGTTCGTCGATGCGGCCGATGTGCCCGACCCCATGAACTTGCGCCTGCGCAGCTGGGTTAACGGCAAGCAGACCCAGGACGGAACGACGCGCGACATGGTGTTCGATATCCCGACGCTGGTCTCATACCTGTCCGGCTTCATGACCTTGAACCCGGGCGATGTCATTCTGACCGGCACGCCTGACGGCGTTTCCGATGCCGCGGTGGGCGACGAGATCGTGACCGAAGTCGAAGGCATCGGCCGCCTGATCAATACGATCGGCGGCGACGAATTGCTGGACTGATACGAGGAACCGGCCCGGCATAAATCTGTTTCGTATCGACGTCGGGCGCACGCGCCTGCATTTCCCTTTTCCATCGGAATCCTCATGCTTCATCAAGACATTATTACCGGGCTCGCGCGGCAACTGTACGACGCCCGCAAGACGCGCACCCAATTGCGCCATTTCTCCGCTGCGCATCCCGGGATGACCATCGAAGACGGCTACCGGGTCCAATCTGAGTGGGTGCGCCTGGAAGCGGCCGATGGACGCAAGGTCATGGGCTGGAAAATAGGATTGACTTCGCGTGCCATGCAGCAGGCATCGCAGGTTTTCGAACCGGATTATGCGCCGTTGATGGACGACATGTTTTTCGAGACGGGCGGCGATATTCCGTTTTCACGGTTTATCGCGCCACGCGTCGAAGTCGAGCTCGCTTTCGTGCTCAATAAGGCGCTGCGCGGCCCGGCCGTCACCATGTTCGACGTGCTCTCCGCCACTGACTACGTGGTCCCGGCGGTCGAGATCATCGACGCGCGGATCGAGCAGTTTGATCGCGAGACAAAAGCTCCGCGCAAAGTGTTCGATACCATTTCCGATTTCGCCGCCAATGCCGGGATCGTGCTGGGCGGGCGCCCGGTTCGTCCGGACGCGGTGGACCTGCGGTGGGTCGGCGCCATGCTCTACCTCAATGGCGTTATCGAAGAGTCGGGACTGGCGGCGGCCGTGCTCAATCATCCTGCCAACGGCATTGCATGGCTTGCCAATAAGATCGCGCCCCATGGCGAGCAATTGAACGCCGGCGATATCGTTCTGGCCGGTTCATTTACCCGTCCTGTCGCGGCGCGCCTAGGCGATACGTTTCATGTCGACTACGGCCCGCTCGGCGCCGTATCATTCCGGTTTTCTTGAGAGGCGCATCTGATCATGGATATGTCCCGCAATCTTTTCAAACAGGCCTTACGCGATAAGAAGCCCCAGATCGGCCTGTGGGTGGGGCTGGCCGACGCCTATGTCGCGGAACTGCTGGCCGGCACCGGTTTCGACTGGCTGCTGATCGACGGCGAGCATGCGCCTAACGATATACGCAGTATCCTGGCGCAGTTGCAGGCCGTCGCGCCTTATCCGTCGCACCCCATCGTGCGCCCGCCCATTGGCGACGTGGCGCTGATCAAGCAACTGTTGGATACCGGCGCCCAGACCTTGCTGATCCCTATGGTGGAAACGGCTGAACAGGCCGCATTGATGGTGGCCGCGACGCGCTATCCGCCGCGCGGCATACGCGGCGTGGGCAGCGCATTGGCGCGCTCATCCCGATGGAACCAGGTGACGGATTATTTGCACGTGGCCGATCGCGAGATGTGTGTATTGGTGCAGATCGAAAGCGCCGCCGGCTTGGCAAACCTGGATGCCATTGCGCAGGTCCCGGGTGTGGACGGAGTGTTTTTCGGGCCGGCGGATCTTTCCGCATCATTGGGATTTCTGGGGCAGCCGGGACACCCGGACGTGCAGCACGCCATTGCGCAAGGTATCGAAAGAGTCCTCGCCGCCGATAAGGCGCCCGGCATCCTGACGTCCGATGCCGGCCTGGCGCGGCAATACCTGGATGCCGGCGCGTTGTTCGTGGCGGTCGGCGTCGACACGACCTTGCTGGCATCGTCGGCGCGCCAACTATCGGCCAGCTTCAGGCCGCAGGTGGCAAGCGGCGCGGCGCGGCAGGACGGCGTTTATTGACAGCCGCCTGATCGGGCCTGTACGCCAGTGTCCGGTTTTTTCCAATGCGTCGCCGGGCCTATCATCGAGCGCCCGGCGACGCCTTTTAAAATCATTGACGGAGATATTGCCATGACGAGTCGCAAAGCCATTTATATAAAAGGGTTCGCGCACGATAACCCCATTCCCGCAGCCTGCCGGATCGGCAACACCGTCATGACGGGAGTGATCAACGGCGTGGATCCTGTTACGGGTGAATTTCCCGATTCACTGGAGGAACAATGCGTGTTCCTGTTCCAGCAAGTCGAAAGCATTATCCGCGCGGCAGGGGGGACCATGGACGATATCCTGAAGATGACAGTATGGATGAAAGACAGCAGCCAGCGCGCATCCTTGAACAAGGTCTGGCTGGCCACCTTCCCTGATGCGAACGATAGACCGGCGCGGCATACGCTGCAGGCCGCGCTGCAGGGGAAAAGGCTGATACAGTGCGATTTTACGGCTGTTATCGCAGACGGGCGCTAGCAATGCCGGCCACGCTTGTTCAACCGCGCTATGCATTTTTCTTTGGCTTCACATGGGCCAGCCTACCTTGTCGGCATGGAGCGCGCTATGATTGGTCGTTGCGCTGCGTTGAAGAAGGAGAAACGCTATGACAGTCAAAGCCTATGGAGCCCACGCGGGCGACCAGCCTCTCGAGGCCATGGAAATCATCCGGCGCGCGCCGGGTGCTCATGATGTGCAGATCGATATCGCCTATTGCGGCGTGTGCCACTCCGATCTCCATCAGGTGCGCTCCGAGTGGGCGGGCACCTTATACCCTTGCGTGCCGGGGCACGAGATCGTCGGCCGCGTATCGACGGTGGGTGCGGATGTGTCCGGCTTCAAGGCTGGCGATCTGGTCGGCGTCGGCTGCATTGTCGATAGCTGCCAGCACTGTGAAGACTGCAACGAAGGGCTGGAGAACTATTGCGACCATATGGTCGGCACCTACAATGGCCCGACACCGGATGCGCCCGGCCACACCCTGGGTGGCTACTCCCGGCAGATCGTCGTGCACGAACGCTACGTGCTTCGCATCCGCCATTCGGAGGCGCAACTGGCCGCCGTGGCGCCGCTATTGTGCGCGGGCATCACCACCTATTCACCGCTGCGCCATTGGAAGGTAGGGCCCGGCCACAAAGTTGGCGTGGTCGGCATCGGCGGCCTGGGGCACATGGGCATCAAGCTGGCGCATGCCATGGGCGCGCACGTAGTGGCATTCACCACCTCCGAATCCAAGCGCGAGGCGGCCTTGGCCCTGGGAGCGAATGATGTCGTGGTTTCGCGCAACGCCGACGAGATGGCGGCCCATGCCAAGAGCTTCGATTTCATTCTCAACACCGTGGCTGCGCCGCACGACCTGAACGCTTTCTTTGCCCTGCTCAAGCGTGACGGCACGATGACTCTGGTGGGGGCGCCCGCCACGCCACACCCTTCGCCGCAGGTGTTCAGCCTCATCATGAAGCGCCGCAGCCTGGCGGGCTCGTTGATCGGCGGCATTCCCGAAACGCAGGAAATGCTGGACTTCTGCGCCGAGCATGGCATCGTGGCGGACATCGAAATGATCCGCGCGGATGAAATCAACGAGGCCTACGAACGCATGCTCAAGGGCGATGTGAAGTACCGCTTTGTGATCGACAACGCCAGTCTCGCCGCTTGATTGGCACGATATACTGGCGCAACTCAAGGTTAGAGCCTGGGTGACTTGCACGGATCAGGACTCGGAGGGATCGCCATCTATAAAGCCTATGGCCTTCTGGCACTGACAACGCTCTTCTGGGCCGGTAATTCGATCGCGGGCAAGTGGGCGGTCGGCCACGCTTCGCCTATGGTCATTGTCGCTATCCGCTGGGCGAGCGTGATGGTGCTGCTGTATTTGTTCAAGAGACGACAGATTGCCGCCGATTGGCCGGCAATCCGGCCACGGCTAGGCTATCTGCTGTCGCTGGGCGCCCTTGGTTTCACCGTCTTCAGCGTGGCGCTTTATTATGCGCTCGTGTATACCACTGCCATCAATGCCAGCATCTTGCAGGGGGGCATGCCGCTGTTCGTATTTGCCGCGAGCTTCATTTTCTTTTCCAGCCGCATAGGCTGGGAGCAGGCGCTCGGCTTTGCATTCTCTTTCATGGGAGTGATCGTCATTGCGGTGCGCGGCGAGTTTATCAATTTGATTGCCCTTGACATCAACTTCGGCGATGCGCTGATGCTGGTCGCCATTATTGCCTACGGCGTCTATACCGCCGCGCTGCGCAGCAAGCCGCAGATGCACTGGACCAGCTTGATATTCATCCTGTGCTTGGGGGCCACTTTGGCGTCCCTGCCTCTGTTGGCTTTCGAAGCGGCTCAGGGAAAGACCGTCTTTCCGGATATCCGAGGCTGGGCGGCAATCACCTATATCGTCATTTTTCCATCCCTTATCGGCCAAGTCTTGTATATCCGGGCTGTGGAGCTGATCGGCGCGAACCGGGCTGGCCTGTTCATCAACTTGCTGCCGGTATGGGGCGCATTGCTTGCGGTCACTATGATCGGAGAAGAGTTCCGGTTTTATCACGCAGCTGCTCTGGCGATGATCCTGGCGGGGATTGGCTTTGCCGAGTATGGCGGGCGCAAGCCTGTTAAGCAAAAGTAGAGGGTTACGGCCGGTTTTCAAGACCCTTGACGCACAGGAGCGTTCTATGCAATCAGTCGATATCAAAGCCATTGATAAGTCGGTATGTGTCTTCAGGTCCTACCGCTCATCGGCGGCTCGCAGCCATCGCAGATAGGCCGATCGGGTCACGGCAGACACTGATTCCAGTACTTTTTGATGATTGCTCTGATGCCGCAGCTTCAATCGTGCGTCGGCTACGGTGCGCGATTTGCAAAACCAGTGGCAGCTGTGCTGCAGCAGATACAACTCCGCCGAAAGGTGATAGGCGCGATTTTTCGCATCCCAGCGGTCTTTGTTGTCCACCACATGGCGCAAGCCGGCAGCGTGGATGTGCAGCAGCTCGCGAAAATCCCGCGTCGCCGCGGGAAGAAAGCGCTCGATGTAAGGGATGCAGAACGAGAGCGTGCCCATGCCGGTGGCCTGGGCGCTTTCCTTCTGCATGGCGTGGGCCAGCGACTGTGCCTGGGCCGCCACCGCGCATTCGGTCTGGGCGAAGGTCTCCAACACCTGGATCTGGCGCGTTTCAGCCTCGTCATGGATGGCGCGGATGTAGCCCTGCGTCAGCGTTTCCATGTGGCGTTCAAGCTGGAAGCTGGCCAGATGACGCCCCAGCAAAGCAATATGAGCGCGCTGGTAACGCATGCTCAGCGCCAGCCATGCCACGGCGACCACCGATAGAGTTAATGCAATGTCCATTGCCCGTGTTCCTTCATAGTCAAGCGAAATGCTGCGCACAAAACAAAAAGCCCAAACCGAAGCCTGGGCTTTTTAAAATTCCGGAGCAGGAAACGGGAACAAAAAATTCCAATTTCCCCTCTTGTTTTACAAGAACTTTCCCATCCCGCTAATAAGAGAGGTGAGCCTGATTTTGTGCCCATCGGGACAGATAATACACACTTTCGCGGCAGTGGTGTCTACCCAATGCCGCCAAGGACTGCCGAGATAGATTCCATGGGCCGATCCACATCGAAGGAGGCGCCCATCGTTGGGCAAGCGGATGACCCAATAGTCCTGCTGGTCCCCATGGCTGCGCAGGAAATCCAGTCCTCGCCGCGCTATTGCTGTTCTCCAGCAGCGTTTCGCCAGAAGCAGCCGCCAAACTGGCAAAGCAGGCCCACGTCATACCGATGGACTTGCCCCGCAACTGTGTTCAGCTTCTCGTGCTTGGCGGGGGGCCTCCTGTCGAAGAAGACGATGCCAGGGTTGCTTTCGCCAGGGCGTAGCCCTGCGCCTGATTGTTTTGAATGGCGACATCGGAGAAGTCATAGTCGCGCGACGCCGGTTCGTCGGGCGGCTGCGTGCGGACGAACCGCGTGATCTGGCTCTGGACGCCGTTGCCCATGAGCTGGATGTAGCGTGGAAACCGCTGGATCCTGTCGCGCAGGGCCGGTTCGACCTCTTGCAACAGGCTTGCGATCAGGCCGCGGTAGGCGTCGGTCAGTTCCCGGGTGTGCAGGTCGCTGCGCACGCGCTCGGTATAGACGATCTCATCGCGCCGCGCCAGGACCTCCGCGATGTTGGTCGGCAGTTTCTTGTCGCCGGAGAACAGATCCACGATGTAGACGCGTTTGCCATCCGGCCCGCAACGGTCGATGACCAGGTCCAGCGGGGAATTGCTCACGATGCCCCCGTCCCAGTATGGCTTGCCGTCGACGAACGTCCAGGAGAAACCGGGAGGCAGGCTGCCGCTGGCGAGAATGTGCTCAGGCGTGAAATCATCGACGTAGCTGTCGAAGGTCTCGAACTTCGCGTTCAGGACATTCACGGCCCCCACGAGCAGGCGCACGGGGCTGTGCCTGAGCGCCGGGAAGTCCACGTACTGGGCCAGCAGCCGCCGCATGGGCGAGGTGTCGTAGAGGCCGGTCCAGTTCCACGGCGGCTCCCAAGCCGCGTCGAACGAGGGCATCCAGCGTGGCCGGAAGAATTTCTCGACACCGAAGAGCATGATCTGCGCCGCCGTGATCGAGCGCCGTATCTGCTCCGTCGGCGCCTGGTGCGATACCACCTTGATATCCGACCAGAACGATTCGAGCGCCTCGGCCGCATGCTCCGGATGGCTGGCGATGATCGCCCCGTTGAAGGCCCCGATCGAGATGCCGGCCACGATGTCGGGAAAGATCCGGTATTCCTCCAGCGCCTTGACGACGCCGCACTCGAAGGCGCCCAGCGCGCCGCCGCCTTGCAGGATCAGCACGTTCTGCATGGGCAGGGAGTGAAGCCGGAATGCGGGGTCCTTCAGCAGGTGCTTCTCTTTGCGCAGGTTGGTCCGGAAGCGGATCAGGCCTTCGGCGGCGCGGATTTCGTCGGCCGGGCGGCCGAGCGTGAAGACCGCGCGGGCGATGTCCTCGTCCAGGTAGAACAGGGAGAACGAACGCGCATCCAGCGAGCCCTGGGCGATGCTTTCGTGCGTGCCCGCCGGATCGCCCAGGAGGTTGAAACCGAGATCGCCGACCTCGCAGAAGAAGTAAGAGACTTGATCATAGCGTACTCGCCGCCCCAGCATATTGCGCGCGGCAAGCTGCCCTTGCTTGATCGCGTTGTCCCAGTGCTCGACATGTCGCCGGCGGGCGAATATTGGATCCAGGAAGCCCGCTACGTCGCCCGCCGCGAAGACGTTCGGGGCGCTGGCTTGCAGCCGCTCATCGACGGCGACAAAGCCATCCTCCAGCAGGAGGCCGCTGCCCTCCAGGAATTGCGTCGCCGGTTCGACGCCGATGCAGACCACGACCAGGTCGCAGGGGATTTTCCCGCCGCTTGCGATTTCCACCTCCCTGACCTTGCCCCGTCCATGGAACGCCACGACCGATTCGTCAGTCACGACAGATAGGCCTTTGTCCTGTTCGGCATGGCGGCGGATGAAGTCCGAGAGCATTGCCGATTCCAGGTGCTTGAGGATCCGGCTTTCGGTTTCGATGACGGCGACGTCCAGGCCGAGTGCGCGCAGCGAGATGGCGGTTTCCATGCCAAGGAAGCCGCCACCGACGATCACGGCCCGCTTGGCCTTCGCGGCGGCCCGGCGAATCGCATCGGAGTCGGCCCGGGTTCTCAGGGTGTGGATCCCGCCGAGCGAGGCTCCCGGCACGGCCAGGGTCCTGGGGCTGGTTCCGGTCGCAATCAGCAGCTTGCCATAGTGGATCCGCAATCCCGTCGATACCGTGACCCATTGCCCCGCGGTATCGACCGCCACCGCCTGAGCCTCCAGCGCAACCTCGATCTTTTGATCACGGTAGAACTGTTCCGGGTGGATCAGGATGCGTGCTTCATCAGCCTTGCCCAACAGGTATGACTTGGACAGGAAAGGCCGGTGATAGGGCAGGGCCGGCTCGGCCGAGAGAATTAGTACGGAGCCCGTGGCGCCTTCCTGACGCAATGTTTCCGCGGCCTGGGCACTGGCCAGGCCGCCGCCGACGAGAAGGAAGTCGATTTGCTGTGAGGCCATGCCATACCCTTTGGTGTTGCGGTGCCCGGCCGGCGCCGAAGATGCCGGCGTGTAATTATTGCATGAACCCGCTGTGGTTCACGATAAAGGACTGTCAGCGCCGCACTCGGGAACCGTCAGGCAGTATCCGCAGGGCGCCTTGCGGTGTGGGCCGCGAGGGAATGCTCAGACGGATATCAGCGGCAGGAACAACCGGCGACTGCCTGAGCCCAGCAGCGAGAAGCCGAATTGCTCATGGACGCTTTGTGCCTGCTCGTCGAGAGCATCGACAGCCATGGCATAAATAGCAATCTCGTCGCTGACTGTCAGCGTGCGCTGGGTGGCATTAACCAGCAGCATTCTGTCCACGCCATGGCCGCGAGCCTGCTGATCGACGGCAAGCCGGCCCAGCAATGCGGCGGGGATCGGATTCTGAGAATGTGCGGGCGCAATTGAAGCAGCTCGGCTGGCATCTGCCAACCAGCGTTCATTGATAGCAGCAAGCTGGTGTTGTGAAGGTGACCCTGCACGACAGGGCCAGAACGGACCTAGTGTCATCACCGGTATGGAGTTCGGGAGAGGACGGGCTAGGGCTGCAGTTTATTCTAGCATGCGTGGGTTGAAACTCCAGAGACAACAGCACCAACAGCCGGGCCACCTAGTCGCATCCTGCCTGCGTGGATTTAAACAGCAACCAACGCCCATGAAGCATAAACTAGCCGAAATCTCATGGAGAATCTGGGTAAGACTCAATAAACTCAATACCAAGCACTGAGCATATCTTGATCAATGGTTCAAAATAAAGCATAAAGTGGCCAAAAAACATAAGCAAAAATGCAGGGATTTTTTGACTTTCAAGCCTCGCAGCCACCAGCCTGCAGCAGACCGGCGCCCTTACAAGGCGTAGGTCAGTCTGGTCGAAACAGCCCCCAACCACAGCAATCAAGTTCCGGCCAACTCATCTGGGGTCTGCAAGCACTCGAAGGTTTGTCAGCAGTCTGAAGTGCCCACAGGAAGGTGTGTCGGCTGATGCTTGCGGCAAGCCGCCGCACAATAAGCTCGCTCCCATCCATCAAATCAATTGACCGCAATATCCGCGCTCTTCGCCAGATTCACCCAGAACTTGTCTTCTTTGGCTAGAAACTCGTCAAAGTCTTCAGGCGATTTCGACACGGATGTCTCGGTGCCTTCACGCGCCAAGCCTTCTTTCACTTTTGGGTCGCTCATGGCGATCACAGCGGCGTCGTAAATTTTTTGCACAACGGGAGCCGGCGTGTTCGCCGGTACGAAAATGCCATACCAGAACTCCAGGTTGTAATCCGGAAGCCCGGCTTCGCGCATGCCGGGCAAGCTAGGCACCAAAGCCGAGCTTTCTTTGGTGCTGACGGCTATGGGGCGTAGTTTTCCGCTTTCCGCTTGAGCCAGGACTGAAGGCGCGGTGCCAAAGCTCAAGTGCGTATCGCCAGCCATGACTGACTGGATAGCCGGCGCGCCGCCGCGGTAAGGAACGTGCGTCATCCTGGTGTTTGTTAAAAGTGTAAACAGGGCGGCGCCCAGGTGAGGTGCTGAACCATTGCCCGAGGTTGCATAGTTCAAATAGTCGGGTTTGGCTTTGGCGATCCTGATCAGGTCGGCCACGCTGTGGATATCGGTTTTCGTGCTGACTGCCAGCACCAGCGGCGAGGTCGTGATTTTTGTTACTGCCTTGAGGTCTTTCGCTGTATAGGTCAGCCCGGGGTTCAGCGCTGGATTGATAGAGATACTGCTGGGGCTGGCGATTAACAGGGTATAGCCATCGGCGGGTGCCTTGACGACATAATCCGCGGCAATGCTTGAACCTGCCCCTGGCTTGTTTTCCACGACAATGGTCTGCTTCAGTGCTTTACTGAAGGATTCGCTCATAATGCGGGCAACCGTATCGGCAGCTCCGCCGGGCGCAAACCCCACGACTACCCGAACGGGACGGTTGGGATAATCAGCAGACTGTGCGGAAGCCTGCGCAGCCATGACGCTTAGCGTGCATGCGAGGACAAAGCGGATGGTTTTCATGATATTGTCTCCTCGGTATTTTTATATCTTGGTGGTGTTCAGGCCGCGGATATCCGCAGTACTATCTTGCCTGCGTGATGGCCTGCCTCCATGCAGGCCTTGGCTGCCAGCAGATCTTCAAAATCGAATTGTTTGTCGACCTGCGGTTTTATCGTTCCAGCCTCGAAGTAGGGCAGTACTTCAGAGGTAAATCGCGGGACGGCGGCTGCGCGTTGCGCCTTCGTGCGCATTTTGTTCGACACGCCGAACAGTGTGAGTCGCTTGGCATGGAAAGCTTCAAGGTCGAAGTCGCCATGAAGCTGACCATCGACATAACCGACAATGGCTAGCCGGGCTTCGAATGCGGCTGCTCGAATATTCTCCGCAAAGACGCTTCCTCCGACGGCATTGATGATGAGGTCGGCGCCGTGCTGGTCTGTTGCCGTCATGACATCGGCGGCAAAGTCGGCGGCGCGCGTGTGCAGGGCAACGTCCAGCCCAAGGCCTTTCAGCCTTTCCAGCTTTTCCGCCGAGCCGGACGTGCCGATCACGTTCGCGCCCATGGCCTTGCCCAATTGCAGCGCGGCGACACCCACACCCGACGACGCCCCATTGAGCAGTATCCATTCGCCCGCTTTTAGCCGCCCCTGTAGTACCAGCATGTCGAAAGCGACCAGGAAGGTCATGGGCAGGCATGCCGCCTCTTCCCACGACAGGCTGTCCGGCTTGGGCATGGCTTCCGCAAGATCCATTAAAGCGTATTCAGAGAAGGCGCCCGCGCACCTGCCCATGACCTTATCGCCGGCCTTGAATCCGGTCACCTCTTTTCCCGTGCTGAGCACCTCGCCCGCACCCTCTCCGCCGATCTGCTTCCAGGTGCCCGCTTTGCCGTGCAATCCATGACCCAGCACGAACTCGCCGCGGTTCAAGCCGGCTGCATGCATGCGCAGCAATAATTGCCGAGGGCCTGGTTCAGGGATTTCAGTTTCACGGCACTCCAGAAGGGTGTCCGTTTCGGTCATTTGCATCCAGTGGCTTTTCATTCTTTCTCCTTGGTCCGGTGTGCTTATTTGCCGACAAATACCGGTTTGCGCTTTTGCATAAAAGCGGTTCTTCCTTCTGCGTAGTCCTGGCTATCGAAGCAGGCGCGAATCAGGGCCGTACAACGCTCCCGATCGGTATTGGGAGGCGACTTGAGGATTTCAGCCATGATGGTTTTGCCTGCGGCAATGGTTAGCGGCGCGTTATCGGCCAAGGCGCTCGTATACTCTTCAAGCAGTGCCGGCAACGCTTCCGCTGTACTGGTCCGGCTAATGAGCCCCAGCGATTTCGCCTCGGCGGCATTGATGCGGCGCGCGGTGAAGAAAAGATCTTTAGCCGCGCCCGGTCCGATCAAATCGACCAGGTTCTTTATGGCCGAATAGCGGTATCCCAGGCCCAGACGCGCGGCAGGAATGGAAAAGACGGAGTTGTCGGACGCGATCCGCATGTCGCAGGCGATGGCTACATTCACGCCGCCGCCTATGCAATAACCGTTGATGCAGGACAGTGTCGGCTTCGGGAAGTCCTGAATAGCGGCAAGCGCATCCTCGGCCATGGCTTCGTAACGGGTTACCGCGGCGCGCGCGGCACGCATATCTTCGAACTGCGAAATATCCGCGCCTGACACGAATGACTTGTCTCCGGCGCCCGAGAAGACCACCAGGCGCACGCTGTCGTTGTCCTGGGCATATTGCAGCAACTGCGGTATGGCTTCCCACATATCCACCGACAGCGCGTTGTGCCGCGCCAGGTTGTTGAATTGAATATGCAGCGTTGAATGATCGAGCCAGGTCAGAACGCGTTCTGTCGGAGTATGGGGTTCCGGATATGCCATTAATAGACTCCTAGTGATTTCATTTGGACCAGGACCGCATCGTCATAGCCCAGAGTTTTGAGAATTTCCTCGGAATGCTCGCCGCGTAAAGGCGCCGAACGCACTATGGTGCTGGGGGTGCGGGTAAGCTGAACCGGCTGGCCCACCATGCGTTGTTCGCCCAGCCTGGGCGAAACCACAGTCTTGACGATATTCAGGTGCTGGGTCTGCGGATCCTTGAAAACCTCGCCCATGTCGTTGATGACGCCGCAGGCGACGCCGCCTTCGTTGAACTTGGCAATCCAGTAGCTGCGATCCTGGGATGCCAGGCGCTCGTTGATCTGGGCATTGAGCGAGTCGCGGTTTATTGAACGGGAGGCCTTATCGTGATAGCGCTCGTCGGAGACCCATTCGGGCGCGCCCATGATGTTGCAGAATCGCTCCCAGATTTTGGAGCCGAACACGGCGATATTCATATAGCCGTCACGGGCTTTATAGACACCCGTCGGAATGCTGGTGGGGTGGAAATTTCCAGCCTGTTGGGCGACCTCGCCGTCAATCAGGAACCGTGAAGTCTGGAAGTCCAGCATGTAGATCATGGATTCAAACAAAGACGTATGCAGCCATTGCCCTTTTCCGGAGGACTCACGTTCAAGCAGTGCGACCAGTATCCCCTGCGCGGCGAAAATGCCGGCGCACAGATCGGCGATGGGAATGCCAACCCGCATGGGGGCTTCACCCGGCACGCCGGTAATTGACATCAGCCCTGACATACCTTGCGCGATCTGATCGAAACCAGGGCGTGTCGCGTAAGGCCCAGTCTGCCCGAAGCCTGAAATGCTGGCATAGACCAGGCCGGGATGGTCGGCGGCCAGTGATTCGTAATCGATACCCAGCCGGTATTTCACATCGGGACGGAAATTTTCGACCACCACGTCTGCGGTAGCAATCAGCCGCTTGAGTGCCGCAATACCTTCGGACTCTTTCAGATTCAGGGTGATGGATCGCTTGTTGCGATGGGTGTATTGATAATCAGATCCGTCCTGCCCGCCCAGCGTGTCGTCACCGCGCATGTGCTCAGGCATCTGCACCTGAATCACATCGGCACCCCAATCGGCCAACTGCCGGCACGCGGTGGGCCCGGCTCGAACCTGGGTCAGATCAATCACGCGAAAGCGCTTCAGTGCTTCGGATGCGGCTAGATGTCCCACAGTATTGTCTCCTGTAAGTGCTGGCTGAATAGTCGATTTTCGGCTAAAGTGTCTACAATCTTATAGTATTAGTAGACATTTAGTCTATGGATTTTTAATGGAACCTCAAAAAGAATCAGGGTTCAGGAGCCTGGGTAGCCAGACGTAGTCAGTGTTTCTTAAGGTAAAATTTTTCTTATGGCCTTTACTCCTCCTTCTTCTTCTGCACGATCCGCCGTCCTCTCGCAAACCGTGGCAAGCGAACTCAAGCGTCTGATTTATTCGGGGGAGTTCCAGCCCGGCGAGCGGCTTAGCGAAGCCGCGCTCGCAGCACGAATGGGTACCAGCCGCGGTCCCATACGCGAAGCCATGAAAGTGCTTGCCGGCCTTGGCTTGCTTACCTCAGTGCCCAACAAGGGGGTGTCCGTCAGGCAGCTGTCGGTGCGCGACATGATCGAGGTCTATGAATTGCGCGCCTTGGTGTTCGCTTATGCAGCAGAACGCGCCTGCGAGCATTTTTCCGAGAAGCATGCCGCTCAGTTCGAGCAGCTTCTGAGCCAGATGGATGAGGCCTGCGCAGCCAACGACGGCACCACCTATTACGAATTGAACCTGAGCTTTCACGAACTGATTCTTGATTTGTCAGGCAACCACAGGGCAAAGCAGGCCTATGACGACTACGTAAAAGAATTGCACCTGTTCCGGCGCAAGTATTTCAACGCCAGCGGCAATATGCGCCGATCGAATGCCGAGCACCGGAAAATTTACGAGGCAATTGCTTCTGCCAACCCAAAGAAGGCCTGGGTGGCGGCCCAGCGGCATGTACTGGGCGGAAAGTCGAGATTACTTTCTACCCTGGAAGAGCCCTGGGTCGGGTGACGGGGCATTGCACTCGCCTCGCGAGGAACCGCTCCGGCCTTCAACCCTTCCGGGTTTCCAGCATGCGCTGAAGCAGCTCCTGAAGGAGCTGCTGATCTGACGCGCTGAGCTGTTCAATGAGCGGTGCCAGTGCCCGTTGCCCCTGGACATGCAGCCGCTTGACGAGCTTGGCCCCATCGCTCGTCAGAAAAACGTCTGTCGCTCTGCCGTCTTCTTTGTTCGGTGCGCGCGCCACCAGCCCTCTCTTTTCTGCTCGGGCGATGAGCCCCGACATCGTCTGCTTCTCCAACCCGAGGTAGTCGGCGAGCTCAGCCATGCGCGGGCGACGGTCCCACAGGATTCCCAAGACGCGGATCAGCGAAAGCGACAAGTCGTTCTCGGCGCCAATCTTGTTGATTACGGCCATCGTGACAAAGGCGGTCGTCGCAAGTGCATCGGCCAGCCCTTCGCGGGGCGCGGAGGCTTGTTTCATGGATATTTGCTTTTTCATGGTGGCTCCATCTTGACATAGTTCGTATTACGGATCAATAATAGATCGTATTACGAACTTTATGGGTCGCGTGACCACCAAAGGAGAGCCCGATGAAAGCTGCTGTCATATCCTCGTTCGACCAACCGCCGCACTACGGCGACTACGCCGATCCCGCGCCCAAAGGGCCGGGAGAAATGCTCGTCGAAGTGCTCGCGGCCGGCCTGCATCACGTCACTCGCGGCCAGGCTTCAGGCGTTCATTACTCCAGCAGCAGGGGGCTACCGCTCGTCCCCGGCATCGATGGCGTCGGGCGCGGTACCGACGGCAAGTTGCGCTACTTCGTGCAGGGTCCCGGGCAGATCGGCACGATGGCTGACAGGACGGTGATTGAACTCGACCATAGCATCGAACTTCCGCTCGACAGCGACGCCGTCACCGTTGCCGGCGCGATGAATCCCGCGATGGCGTCTTGGCTCGCGCTGCGTTGCCGCGTGCCGTTTCAGAGCGGGCAGAAGGTGCTCATTCTCGGTGCCACCGGAAGCTCAGGAAGCATGGCCGTGCAGATTGCCCGGCACCTGGGCGCATCGCAGGTCATCGCCGCGGGTCGTGACGAGGAGAAGCTCGCAAAGCTGCCCGCGCTCGGCGCCACGGAGATCGTGCCGCTGGGGGATGCCCGATTGGGTGCCCTCGCTCGCGAGGTGGATGTCGTGCTCGATTTCGTCTGGGGGGAAAGTGCGGTTCGCGTCATGGAGACCGTACTCAAGCAACGGGCGGATCGCAGCTTGCCGATCACCTGGATACATATCGGCTCGATGGCGGGGGAAGCCGCTGCCATTCCGGGCGCCTTTTTACGCTCTGCAAATTTCCAGATCGTGGGCAGCGGGTACGGCTCGGTGTCGGGTCGCGAGATTCTCATGGAGCTGCCAGAGCTGGCGAAAGAGATCGCGCGCGGAACGTTCCGCATCAAAGTGAGAGCCACGCCGCTGCGCAATGTGGAGCAGGCGTGGTCCGAGGCTGCCCGCATCAGCGAGCGCATCGTCTTCACGCCATGATGAACGGTCACCTGTCCTCCCTGGCCGCGTCCTGCGGGCTGGTCCTGCTGTTGGCCGCCTGCGCCAGCCCGCGGTTGCGCGCGCCTGCGGCCGTTGACCTGCCCGAGGTCTGGCGCGCGCCCTTGCCTCATGGCGGATCGACGGCGGCGCTCGCCGATTGGTGGCAGGCCTTTCCCGACCCGATGCTCGTCACGTTGATCGAGCGCGCCCAAGCCGCCAATCCGAACCTGCAGGCGGCCGCCGCCAGGCATAGGCAGGCGCGTGCCTTGGTCACCCAGGTCCGCGCCAGCCTGCTGCCACAACTCGGGGCGAGCGCAACATCGAGTCGGGGCAAGAACCTCAACAACACCCCTGGCGTCTCCACCCAGTCTGACTCCCAGTTCAATGCCAGTTGGGAGATCGACCTCTTTGGCGGCAAGCGCGCCGAGGCCGAAGAGCAGGCGGCGCAGGCCGACGCCGCGCAGCACGACTGGCACGCCGCCCGCGTGACACTGGCGGCGGACGTGGCCGCAGCCTACGTGAACCTGCGGCTGGCGCAGGCGCGCGAAGAGGTTGCGGAACTCGACGGTCTGCTGGCGGCCCAGCTTGCCGCGTGGGGACGCCAGCAACAGGCGGTCGGCCTCATGAACGCCAGCGACGCGGCTCTATTGCGCACCGATGCTTCGCTCGCCACTGCCCGTCGCAGCGCCGAGCGGGCCGAGGCGCAGGTGGCCCTGCAGGAACTGGCCGTGCTGCTCGGCGTGCCGGCGGCCCCGTTGGCGGCCGAGCTGCAAGCCCCCGCCTTGCCCGCCGCCTGGATGTCTCCCCGCCGCTTGCTTCCCAGCGTGCCCGGCTTTGCGGTCCGCACGATGCCGGCGCAGCTGCTGGCGCAGCGGCCGGACGTGGCCGCGGCCCACCAGCGCTGGTGGGCCGCGCAGGCCCATCAGCGCAGCGTGGACGCCCAGCGCTATCCGCAGCTCAGTCTGGGTGCCCTGATCGGGGATGCGCGTCTGAGCGTGGGCGGACAGAGTTCGGTGAGTTCCCTGTGGTCTATCGGCCCGAGCTTGACGCTGCCGCTGTTCGACGGCGGGGCGCGCCGTGCCCAAGGCCAGGCCGCGCTGGCTGCGGCCGATGAAGCGGCCGCGGCTTTGCAGGCGAAGTGGCAAACCGCGGTCGCCGAAGTCGAAGAGTCGCTGGAGCGCATGGCAGCCACGCGCGACCGCCTGCGCGAAGCTGAATCCGTGGCGCGTGAGTGGCAAGGCATTGCACAGCGTGCCGTCCTGCAGGCGCGGGCGGGCCTGCACAGCGGCCCGCAGCGCGCCATTTCCCAACGCAATGCCTTGACCGCGCACGATGACTTACTTGCCGCGCAGGCGGATCAGGCGCAGGCCTGGTTCCGTCTGTACCGCAGCCTTGGCGGTGGCTGGAACGCCGACCCAGGTCCCACCGATCAAGTGGCTGCTCAACCATGAAGCGTCACCTTGTCTATCTCTTCGCCGCGGTCGCTTGCCTTGCCGTTGCCTTCGCTGCGCTGCTCATTACCACGCGCAGCGCCGCCCCATCCACGCCGTCCGCCGCCGCGCCACCGGCGCTGACGGTCAAGCGCATCTTTGCCGCCATACAACAATGGCCCCGGACGCTGAACGCCGTCGGCACCATTGCTGCCTGGCAGGAAGTCGTGATCGGCGCCGAGATCGGCGGACAGCGCCTGTCGCGGCTGCTGGCCGATATCGGCGACCGGGTGGAGCAGGGGCAACTCCTGGCGCAACTCAGCCCAGGCACGCTCGAAGCCGATCTGAACGCCAGCCGTGCCGCGCTTCAGGAGGCCGGGGTCAACGCCGCAGAGACGGGCCGCGCAGCCGATCGCGCCCGGGCGCTGCGGGGCACCGAGGTCTTGTCGGCCCAGGCCATCGACCAGGCCCTGGCGGCCGGCGATGCCGCGCAAGCCCGTCTGGCCGCAGCCCGCGCGCGCGTGCAGGCCGACACGCTGCGACTGGCCTACACCCAAGTGCGCGCGCCGGACGACGGTGTGATCAGCGTCCGGCCCGCGGTTGAGGGCGCGCTCATTCAAGAGGGCGCGGAAATCATGCGCCTGCAACGCCAGGGCCGGCTTGAATGGCGCGCCGAATTGCCGGGTCCGGAGCTGGCGCTCGCGGCACCCGGCCAGGCCGTGCTCATCAAGCTGGGCGGCACGCAGGCCATCGAAGGCCGCGTGCGCAAGATCTCGCCGCAGGTCGATCCGCAAAGCCGCAGCGGCATCGTGTACGTGGACCTCCAGCCCGACGCTGCGGCGCGAGCCGGCTTGTTCGCCCGTGGCGAGCTTCTGCTGGCCCTGCGCACGGTGCTGACGCTGCCTGAAACCGCGGTCCTGCTGCGCGACGGTTTCAGCTATGTCTTCCGCATCGAGGGCGACAAGGTACGGCAGCAGAAGGTGACGCTGGGCGCGAGGCGCGGCGACCGGGTGGAGATCCGCGAAGGGCTGGCCGCCGACACGGCGGTCGCCGAGTCCGGGGTCGGCTTCCTGGCGGACGGCGTGACGGTGCGCGTCGCCGCCGCAAGTCCGAATACGCCCGCCCAGACCGCCACACGCTGAAGGGGACGGCCGTGAATTTCTCCGCCTGGTCGATCCGCAATCCCGTACCGGCCTTCCTGCTGTTCGTCATGCTCGCAGCGGCGGGGCTGTTCGCCTTCCGCGCCGCCAAGGTCCAGAACTTCCCGGACGTTGACCTGCCCATGATCACCGTCATGGCCAGCCTGCCAGGCACCGCCCCGGCCCAGATGGAAACCGAGGTCGCGCGCAAGTTAGAGAACGCGATGGCCACGATGAAGGGGCTCAGGCACCTGCACACGACGGTCCAGGACGGCACGGCCATAGTCTCCGCGGAGTTCCGCCTGGAGAAGCCGCCACAGGAGGCCTTGGACGATACCCGAGCCGCGGTGGCCCGGGTGCGGGCAGACCTGCCCGCGGCCTTGCGCGATCCCATCATCAGCAAGATCGAGTTCAAGAACGATCCGATCCTGACCTATACGGTGGCCTCGCCGCGCATGGACGACGAAGCACTGTCGTGGTTCGTCGATGACCAGATCACCCGGCGCCTGCTCGCCGCGCCCGGCGTCGGCGCCGTCACCCGCGTAGGCGGCGTGAGCCGCGAAGTGCGCGTGGAACTGGACCCGGATAGGCTGCTGGCATTGCGCCTGAGCGCGGCCGATGTCTCGCGCCGGCTCGTCCAGATGCAGCGCGAGGCCCCGGGCGGCCGTGCCAGGCTGGGCAGTGGCGAACAGACTGTGCGCATGGTCGTCGCCGTACCCTCGGCGGCCGCTCTGGCGGCCATTGAAATCCCATTGCCCGACGGGCATGTCGTGCGCCTGGATCAGGTGGCCACCGTGACCGATGCGCTGGCCGAGCGGCGCAGTGGCGCCTTCCTCAACGGCAAGCCGGTTGTCGGCTTCGAGATCCTGCGCACCACAGGCGCCGGTGACATCGACGTTGCCAACGGCGTGCGCCAGGCGCTTGCGGTAATAAAGACGGAACAGCCGGACATCGAGCTTACCGAGGCGTTCAACGCCGTCGATCAGGTCGCGGAGAACTTTGAGGGCAGTATGTCGCTGCTCATCGAAGGCGCCGTGCTCGCGGTGCTGGTGGTGTGGCTCTTCCTGCGCGACGTCCGCGCGACCTTCGTCAGCGCCGTGGCGCTGCCGCTGTCCATCATCCCCACCTTTCTGTTCATGCAATGGATGGGGTTCACGCTGAACCTCATCACCTTGCTGTCGCTGTCGCTGGTGGTCGGCATCCTGGTGGATGACGCCATCGTCGAAATCGAGAACATCATGCGCCACCTGGCGCAGGGCAAGGAGCCGCTGGTGGCCGCCCGCGAGGCGGCCGACGAGATCGGACTGGCGGTGATCGCCACCACTTTCACGCTGATCGCCGTCTTCCTGCCCACCGCCTTCATGAAAGGTCTGGCTGGCAAGTTCTTCGTGCAATTCGGCTGGACGGCATCGATCGCCGTGTTCTTCTCGCTCGTCGTGGCGCGCTTGCTCACGCCCATGATGGCGGCCTACCTGCTGAAGAAGCCGGCCCGGCCCCGCGCCGAGCCGTTCTGGATGCCGGCCTATCTGAAGGCTGCACGCTGGGCATTCACGCACAAGGGCGCGACACTGGCGATCATGGCGGCTTTCGGCATCGCCAGTTGCATGCCGCTGTTCACGGGCGCGATCAAGGGCGACTTCATGCCGCCGGAGGACCTGGGCCAGACCCGGATCAGCGTCGAGCTGCCGTCGGGCAGCACCTTTGAACAAACGCGCGCCATCGCCGAGCAGGCAGGCGCCGCCGTGACAGCGCATCCGCATGTGACGATGGCCTACACTGCCATTGGCGGCGGCAGCGCTGGGGACAGTGCGGTGAGGCGTGGGGCCGAAGTACGCATGGCGGCCCTGACGCTGAACCTGACGCCACGCAAGAAGCGCCCGGGCCTGAGCCAGCAGCACATCGAGCGCGAGTTGCGCGCACGTCTGCAGGACGTGGCCGGCGCCCGCGTCAAGGTGGCCGCGAATGAAGCCTACACACTGGTGCTCTCCGGCGAGGACAGTGAACTGCTGGCGCGGCACGCGGCCACGGTGGAGCAGGAACTGCGCAGCCTGGCAGGGATCGGCCAAGTGACCAGCGGCTCAAGTCTGCAGCGGCCCGAGTTGATCGTGCGCCCGGACACTGCCCGCGCGGCCGATCTGGGGGTGAGCACCGACGCCATTGCGGAAACGGTGCGCGTGGCCACCCTGGGCGACTACGAGCAGTTCCTGCCGAAGCTGAACCTGAGCCAGCGCCAGGTGCCTATCGTGCTGCGGCTGCCCGACGACGCGACGAGGGATCTGGAACTGCTGCGTCAGCTCACAGTGCCGGGTGCCCGCGGCCCCGTGCCGTTGCGTGATGTGGCAGAGGTGGAGATCGCCAGCGGTCCTGCACAGATCAACCGCCTCGACCGCCTGCGCAACGTGAACTTCGAGATCGAACTCAACGGGCAGGCCTTGGGCGATGTGCAGCAGCGCGCCGCCGCGCTGCCCAGCCTTTCCCATCTGCCACCTGGCTTGGTGAAGAACGACATCGGCGTAGCGGAAACGTCCAACGAACTCGGCCAGAGTTTCCTGCTGGCGATGGGCACGGGCGTGGCCTGCATCTATGTCGTGCTGGTGCTGCTGTTCCACGCCTGGGTGCAGCCGGTGACGATACTCGTCGCGCTGCTGCTGTCGATCCCGGGGGCGATCCTGGCGCTTTTCGCGACCGGCACCAACCTCAGCATGCCCGCCATGATCGGGATGATCATGCTGATGGGCATCGCCACCAAGAACTCCATCCTGCTGGTGGAGTACGCCATCGTGGCGCAGCGCGATCACGGCATGTCCCGGCTCGATGCGCTGCTCGACGCCTGCCACAAGCGCGCGCGTCCCATCGTGATGACCACCCTGGCGATGGGCGCGGGAATGCTGCCCATCGCCCTGGGCTTCGGCGCCGACCCGAGCTTTCGCGCGCCGATGGCCATCGTCGTGATCGGCGGCCTCATCACCTCAACCTTCCTGAGCCTGCTGGTGATCCCTGTGCTCTATGAAGTCGTGGATGACCTCGTTCAGCGTTTCACGCCGAGGCGTTGGGTGGCGAGAGGGGGAGGAGCTTGACCTGGAGTTGCGCCATCTCCGCTGTTGCGTCACGGTCGCCTCGGCCGTCCACCCTTAATAAAAAATTAAACTGGTTATCCCATTATTCTCATCATTTCGGAATAAAACCGATGTGTACGCATGGATTGATATGACATGAAGCTGCTTCTCGTAGAAGACGACCAGATGCTGGGCGAGACCATTTGCGATGGCGCGCGCCAGAGCGGATGGCACATCGACCGCGTCGGTGATGCGAATGCCGCGCGCAACGCGCTGGTGGATCACGCCTACGCGGCGGTTCTGCTCGACATCGGCCTTCCGGGAGACTCCGGACTGGCCGTCCTGCGCACCATGCGCACACGTTATGACACCACGCCCGTGCTCATCCTGACCGCAAGGGGGCAGTTGAGCGAACGGATCGCCGGCCTGGATGCGGGCGCCGACGACTACCTGATCAAACCGTTCCAGTTCGATGAACTCTGGGCTCGTTTGCGCTCGGTCATCCGCCGCAGCCAGGGACGTGTCGTTCCGGTGTTCACCTATGGGGATGTGCAGATCGACCGCAGCCGCCGCGTGGTGACGAAGGCGGGCATCGAAGTCACCCTCAGCGCCCAGGAATACCGCACGTTGCTGGCACTTGTTGAGCGCCCTGGCCATGTGGTGACGCGCGATCATTTGCATGACATTGTCTATGGCACGGCCAGTAATGTCGAGAGCAATACTATTGCCGTTTTCATCCACCAGTTGCGCCGCAAGCTGGGTGATGACCTGATCCGGACCGTTCATGGGCTCGGCTACGTAGTAGGGCAGCCAACATGAAGTCGCGATCCATCAACGCGCAGTTGATCCTGGCGATCATCGGGGTCACCGCGTTGTTCTGGATGATCGTGGTCGCAGTTGTTCTCACAAAAACCTCGATCAACCGCAGCAGCACTTGGGACGAACGACTTGAGGCCATCACCACACAATTGCTGGTCACCATCCCCGCCGACAGTCACTTCGACAAGCGCGAGGGACCAGGGTTGACGTTGCCGCAATCCCTGGATGCCCTGCGTGGGCCACTGGTCTTTCAGATATGGATAGATCGAAGCAGACTGCTCGCCAACACACCTGGGGGGCCGGAGACTCCACTCCGGCCCGATTTCGCCGATGGACCTGTGTCGACCCACGTTGAAGGGAAGAAGTGGCGCGTCTACTCCGCGTCGGACAGTAGCGGAAGGGTGACGGTCCAGGTAGGCAACCTGCAAAGTGTCGTGGATGCCGACTTCCGCCACAAAGCAGCGGACGAGGTGATCCAGACGACCATACTGCTCATGATCGTGGGCGTCATCATGTGGATCGTCACCCTCAGCGCGCTCAAGCCGGTGCGCGCCCTTGGCGCGGCCATGCATCGCAGGCCACGCTTCGATTTCACGCCTCTGCCGCTGGATGGCCTGCCCCGGGAGTTGCATCCATTGGTCGACTCCTTCAACCGCCTGCTCCAGCAACTCGACGAGGCCATTGAGGGCGAACGCCGCTTTATTGGCGATGCGGCTCATGAACTGCGCACACCGCTGTCGACATTGCAGGGGCAGGCTGAGATTGCCCTTCGCGAGACGAATCCGCAGGAGAAGGACGCAGCCCTAAGGAAGCTGCTCGTAGTGGCCCAGCGCGGCACCAGGCTGTCCGAGCAACTGCTCGACCTCGCACGCATCAACGCCGGCACCAAGCCCCCCAAACACACAGCAGCAGACTTGAGCAAGCTCGTGCAGCATGTCGCGCAGGAGTTCGAGATCTGCGCCAGCCAAAATCGGCGCTCGCTATTCCTGAATGTATCTTCCTGCATGATCCAGTGCGACATCGACGAGATCGGCATCCTGCTGCGCAACCTCTTGCATAACGCCATGCGCTACACCGCTGAAGGCGGCAACGTATTGGCGCGCTGCGGCTATGCGCCACCCGCGCAGGCCGGGGAAGCATCCAGCGTCTTCCTGGAAGTCGCCGACAATGGCCCAGGCGTTCCGGCCGCGGAGCGCGACACCATCTTCGAGCGCTTTCACCGTGTGGCGAGCAATCCCGTGCGTGGCAGCGGGATCGGCCTGTCATTGGTCGCGAGCATTGCCGAGTCGCACAACGCCACTATCCAGACGGGCGCCGGACTGGAAGACCGGGGTTTCATGGTGCGCGTGGTCTTTCCAGGAATAGCCTCTGTACGGCGTGCAGGCTGATCCGCCGTTTCTCAATGCGAGCAACCAAGGACCGCCCGTGCATTGCGCACTGGCGGCGCCGGAGCAATGGAAGCGCGAGCGCGCCTCCGCGCCTTCGGAGATCACTGTGGACACCAGCGATTTGATTTGTCGCCGAGGCGCGTTTCTTAAAGAATTCCTAAAAAGTCTAAAAAGCGGCTAATTCCGCCTGGGTAGTATCCGGCCTCATAGGTGTGTCGTGTCGACGTGCCACCAGATTCGGAAAGTTCGATGTTGGATCGCCCACCAAACCCTCATACCACGCTTCATCTCATCAGCCCGCTGCCGCTCCCGGGTCGGCCATCGCCACTCCAGCCGCCCAAGACCGGTGGCGCCAATTGAGCGCGCGGACCTTTTCGACGCCGTAGGCATCTGGCGGCCCAAGATGCCGGCGCCCTCCTTGAATCCCATCGATGGATGCTAGACCGCGCAGTTGGATGCGCCCGTAACCACAATGTTTTCTCTCCTGATATTCCAAAGAAAGGACTTAACCATGTCGCGATTCTCGAAACTCTCGAAGATACCCACCCCGTCGAAAGCGGGCCTGATTACTGCCATTGCTCTGTGCGCATCATGGGCTTCCGTCTCCGCCCAGACCCAAACTTCCGCAGAGCCCGACAAGTCGTCGTGGGGATTGGGTGTCGGCGTTGTCGCCATTAAAAAGCCATACCGCGACATCGATACCAAAACCTTGGGCTTGCCGGTGGTCAGCTACGAGAACAAGTGGATCAGTGCCTCCATTCCGACGTTCGACGTCAAGCTCTATAGCGGCAATTCGCTGTCCTTCCGGCTGCGTGCGCGCTATGCCGGGGGGGATGGCTACGAAGCCGATGATTCGCCCGTCCTGGCCGGCATGGAGGAGCGCAAGGCCAGCCTCTGGGCCGGTGCCGCCGTGATCTGGAAGACGGATTTCGCCAATTTCACGGGCGAGGTCCTGGCTGACACCATGGGCAAGAGCAAGGGCAAGCGCGCCCGATTGCAGGTGGATCGCCGCTTTGCCGCCGGCAGGTTCGGTTTCACTCCGCGCCTTGCCGCCGAATGGATCGATGACAAGTATGTCGACTACTACTACGGCGTTCGGCAATCCGAGGCGACCGCGACGCGCACATTCTACGAAGGTAAGTCCACCACCAATATCCTTGCCGGCGTGCGCGTCGATTACACGCCGGCAAAGCATCACACGCTGTATCTCGACCTCGCTGCCAGCCGCTTCGGCAGCACAGTCAAGGACAGCCCGCTGGTCGACAAGCCGAACCAGACCTCAATCGGGCTTAGCTACGTGTACCGCTACTAAGCCAGGCACTCCCTTCTGGCAATCACTTGTGCTTCCGGAAATCGTACTGATCCTCACTGCATGCGCCAGCAACGCCGTCGAGCAGCAACCCGCTGCAGCGTCGAGCGGAGATGGCAATGCCGTCGCCATAACCGGCATCGACTCGCAGGGCGTCCGCACCGGCACATCAGTCCGAGCCTTGGTCGACTGCACCAATCCGCCCGAGACGCCGCAGGTTGAGCAGGACGCCGAGGATCTGTACGGGACACCACCTGTGCGCGATCCCTGGGCGCGCTCGACCCGGCCACGTACTTCGGCATTCCTCGGCGTGATGCCGCTGCTCGGACCCCGCACGACTGCTTCCGATGGAGCAGGTCCGCAAGGGTGCAATCGATGACTACGCCTTCGCGCGGGATGCCTGGGCACAGCGACGCAATCGCCAGATAGAACAGGATCTGCCGAGCAATCGTGACTGACTGGCATTGTTCAGCCTGCATTGTAGGCATGGCGGATGCCGCGACGGTGATAGCAGTGGCCCTGAGCCATATGATAATCGGCGGCTTGCACGCGGGCACGATATCCGATACCTTTAGCGCCAATCTAGCTCCAGAAAGTTTAAGTCTTATCTGCCCGCTCCACTCGTTCCAGATACTGGATAACAAGGCGGCGACACCGGTTGATGAGGCGCTTGGGGACCGAGGTGATCGCAATCTCATTGGGCTAGGGAACAGAACGCAAGACAATGTTTTCGAGGAGATCAAAGATGGCCTCTTTCAAAGATGGCCTCTTCGGCAGTTGCGACACTCACAGCCCCGGCGAACGGCGTGTTGCATTCCCAGGCGCATCTCTAAGCCAGGACGACGGTAGGGTGCATGAGCAGCACCCCAAGAGCCTTCGGCGACGTGTCGTAGCGCCTGCCATGCGGTCAGCTCACTGGGATATTCCAATATATTCAGATTAACTGACCGACAGCAATACCTCCGTTCCTATAATAGCTTGGCAGATGAGTCATAATACCCACGGCCGCTGAAAGCCGAGGGGCTAATGAATACAATCCGGCTCTCGGATGGGAGGTTTGCTTTCTCTTTATGAATCCAATGTCTAAAAACCGTCGGTCGGCCGGGCGCAATGGGACCACAACCCTGGCCGATGTGGCCCGGGCGGCCGGGGTATCGATCAGCACGGCGGGGCGGGTCCTGCGCGACGAGGGCTGGCCGGTGGACCCCGCGCTCAAGGAGAGAGTGCGCCGCGCCGCCAAGGAACTGTCCTACGTGCGCAACGCCATGGCCCGCACCCTGCGGGCGGGCTCGCCCGCGATGGTGGGCCTGATCGTCGGCAACATGCTCGATCCCTATTACGGCGAAATCGCGGAATCTGTCACCCGCTATGCCGAGTCGACCGGCCAGATACTGGTCGCAGTCTGCAATATGCAGCGCGACCCGAAACTGGAAATGGTCTATTGCCAGCGTTTGTGGGAACACCGTGTCGGCGGGCTCATCCTGGCCGGCGGCGGGTTTGATCAGTTCACCTACCATGCTGACTTGCGCCAGTTGCTGGACGGCATGGCGCGCAGCGGCGTGGTCGTCACCACGCTCAGCCCCAGGGATCTCGATTTCCCGAACTTCAATGTAGACAATGTCGAGGTGGGCCGCCTGGCCGCGGGCGAATTGCTCAGGCATGGACATCGCCACATCGGCATTGTGGTCGGTCCCCTGCACAACCGGGTGTTGCGCCAGCGGGTCGAGGGGGCCGCTGCATGCTGCCGGGATGCCGGTGTCGCCTATTATCTGGCCGAGGCTTCGGAGTTCGGACCCCAGGGTATAGATCGCAGCGTCGCGCAGATGTACGAAAACGCTCCCGACATTACGGGCATCATCGCCGCCTCCGGCGTCACATCCATCAGCATGGTGCATGCGGTGATGGCCACCGGGCGGACGGTGCCGGGCGATGTATCGGTCATCGGCGTGGGAGGCTCGGCCATCGACCGGTTCTCCACCCCGCCGCTTCATCGCATCGATCAGGCGCTTGCTACTTGTGGCAGGGCGGCTCTGGACCATATCGCGGCATGCGTGGCGGGCACCCCGCCATCGAAGGATTTCCTGCTGCGGCCGTCTATCGTCCCGGGTCGGTCGATTGCTCCCTGGCGGGCCTAGCCTGGCTTTTTAACACTCCGTGCATGCCCGGTTCTCCCTGTTTCTTCGTCTTCGAGGCGCCTGTGGCAGACCGGGCGGCGCCATGCCGGACAACAATTTAGGCGCTAGCTACAGAAGTGAACAAAACATGAATTTCTAACGCTGCGAGTGCGGTGAATAGCTTGACAAATAAGCAAAGACAACGTTATCTTAGGACAAGACAACGTTATTTTCGTTTTTTGAAGACACGGGCCGCTACTGGTCGAAACCGTGCACAAGGAGAGACAAATGCCAATTCTTCGCATATTTGCAGCGTTTTGCCTGGCTGCAGCATCGGCTGTCCATGCCCAGGATTATCCGGCGCGTCCACTGACGCTAGTGATACCATTTTCGGCCGGGGGGGCCGCCGACATGGTGGGCCGGATTCTGGCTCAGAAATTGACCGCTACGCTGGGGCAGGCGGTGGTGGTGTCAAACCGCCCCGGTGCGGGCGGAAACATCGGCACCGAAGTTGTGGCGCGGGCCCAGCCCGATGGCTATACGCTCTTGCTGACCAGCAGTGCCTTCGTCATCAACCCCAACCTCTATGCCAAGATCCCATACGACGCCCTGAAAGACTTCCGGCCGGTTTCGCAGCCGGCCATGATGCCCAACGTACTGGTCGTGCCCAAATCGCTGCCGGTCAAAAGCGTCGACGAACTGGTGGCCTACGGCAAAACCCACCCGCTGTCCTATGCCTCGGCCGGCGTCGGCACGGGCACGCATCTGGCGGGAGAGATGTTCAAGCTGGCCACTGGCCTGGATCTGATCCACGTCCCCTACAAAGGGGGCGCCGCGGCCAACACTGACTTGCTGGCCGGCCGGGTGGCGCTCAGCTTCGCGACCTTGCCGTCGGCGATCCAGTACATCGAAGAAGGGCGTTTACTTGCCTTGGCCATGACCACCGCAGCACGCTGGCCCGGCTTGCCCGAGGTGCCCACCATGCAGCAGGCGGGCTTCAAGGACTTCGACATCAACACCTGGATTGGCCTGCTGGCGCCGGCCGGGACCCCGGACGCGGTAGTGCAGCGGCTGCACAGCGAAGTGGTGCGCATCGTGCGGGAACCCGACGTGCGCGAACAGTTCCGCACGCTAGGCATGCTGCCGGTAGCCGATTCGCCTGCCGAGTTCGGTGCCCAGATCAGTGCGGAACTGTCGATGTACAAAAAGCTGGTCGAAGCCTCGGGCGCCAGGCCGGATTGAACACCCAGGGCGGCGGCCAGGCGCCAGCCCGGCGCGCCTGGCGACGCTAGGCCTGCGCGGCCAGAATACTGTTTTCGTAGATGGCCGGGGCGCAAGCTTGGGCGATCTCGAGCAGTTGCATGTCGGAGAAGCGCGGTCCCACCAATTGCACGCCCAGCGGCAGCGCACGCGGGCTCGCGCCGACCGGGATCGCCACACAAGGCGCGTACAGCAAGGTCCACAGGCCATTGAATACCGGATCGCCCGTGCAGGCCAGGCCTTCAGGCGCCTCGCCGGGCGAGGACGGGGTCAGCACCGCGTCCAGCTGCGCGCCGAACATGGCATCGAAGCTGCGGCGGCATTCGGCTGCCAGATCATAGGCCGCAATCAGCTGAGCCGGCGTGATTCCGGAGACATTCTCGACGACGTCCAAGTAGTTTCGCATCAGCAGGTGGCGTTTCGGCCCGACATACTCGGACAGGAAGGCCGGGCCGTTCTCGGCGCGCGCAATCAGCTGCTGCGCTTTGATCAGGCCATTGAATGGCGCAGGCAGGTCCAGCTCGAACACCGTCGCACCGGCTGCTTCCAGCCTGCGCCCGGCTTCCAGCAGCGCGGCGCGCCCGTAGGGATCGGCCACTTCCCACGCCGGGCTGCGGCATAGGCCTATCTTCAGTCCGCGCAGTTCGACCGGCTTGGCGGCCTCCGCGCCCAGCAGCCGGAAGGCGCGCGCGACCAGTTGCAGGTCCTCGACCGAGCGGCCGAACCAGCCCAGGGTGTCCAGTGTGTGCGAGGCGCTGCGCACGCCTTCGCAGCTGACCGCGCCGTGGGTCGGCTTGATGGCATAGGTACCGTTGTAGGCGGCCGGCCGGATCACCGACCCGGCGGTCTGGGTGCCGAACGCCAGTTGGACCTGTTTGTCGCCTACCGCGGCTCCGGAGCCGGAAGACGAGCCGCCGGGCGAGTGCGCCGGGTTGTGTGGATTGTGGGTGGCGGCCTTGCGCCCGCTGGAGGCGAATTCCACCGTATCGGTCTTGCCCACGATGAGCGCGCCGCTGTGGCGCATCACCGCCACGCAGGCCGCATCCTTGCCGGGGCGGTGGCCGACGTATAGTGGCGAATTGTACTGGGTGGGCATATCCGCTGTGTCGATGATGTCTTTCACGCCGAAGGTCAGGCCATGCAGCGGGCCGGCCGGCGGGGCCTTGTCCAGTTCGCGCGCGTTGCGCAGCACCTGGCCCGGATCGATGTAGCTCCAGGCGCGCACCGTCGGCTCACGCGCTTCAATATGCGCCAAGGTCGAACGGGCCAGCTCTTCGCAGGACAATTCTTTGGCAGCAATCAGCGTGGCGGCTTCGGCAGCGCTCAGTTCATATGGTTGCATAACAATTCCTCGCAAGCGTCGGGCCTTGGGGCCGCGGGTGGTTCATTCACTGGGTGTAGGAAGATCGTGGCCGGCTCGCGGCCCTTGGCCGGCTCGCGGCCCTTGGCCGGCATCCGGAGGATAGCCATGCCAGTTTTTGAAATGGTAGCAAACAGTTTGTGCATGGCGTCCTCTTCAGCTCACTCCTTTTCCGCCGCGCTTGGCCGAAAGCGCCGCGCGGGCGGCAATGGTGTCCGGAAATGTCAGCCCAGCCGCTGCCACACCCAGTGCGCGTACCGCAGTGTGCGGGCGTCGGCATGGCGCGGCCCGACGATCTGTACGCCCAAGGGCAGGCGCGAAGGACCGGTGCCGCAGGGAATCGTCACGCATGGCAGGCCCAGCAGCGTCCAGTTTTTGTTGAACAGCGAATCGCCGATCGGCTGCCGCCATCGGGGCGCTTCCCCATGCGCGCTGGGGGTGAGCAGGATGTCATAGCCTTCCATCTGCGCGGCAAGCATGATGCGCGCCGCTTCCGCATGGTGCTGCGCTGCGTCGTAGTCTTCGCAGGAATACCGCCAGCCTTGTTCAAGCCGGCCGGACAGGGCGGCACTGATTTTTCCGGGAAAGCGGTGGAACTCGTAGGCCAGGGCGCGCGCCGTTTCGAAATAGACGATGGCGTCCTGTTCCGTGTACAGGCCGGCAACTTCGGGGGGCAGCGTGAAGTCCCGCACCTTGGCGCCGGCGCGGGCCAGCCGGGATGCCGAGGTTTCCAGCAGGTTCCGGGTGGCCTCGTCGGCATGTTCCCAGTATGGGCTGCGGCAGAAGCCTATGCGGGGCGGGGGAGGCTGGTCGTCGAAATCGGGCAGGCGGCGGCCCGAGACGGCATGGACGAACAGCGCCGCGTCCTCGACGCTGCGCGCGATGACGCCGATGGTGTCGACTGATTCGGCCACGGCCTTGAGTCCCGCGCGGTTGATCGCGCCGAAGGTGGGCTTGTATCCGACCACCCCGCAGAATGCCGCCGGCCGAATGATCGATCCCCCGGTCTGCGTCCCGATAGCCAAGGGCACCATGAAATCCGCCACGGCTGCCGCCGAGCCGCTGGATGACCCGCCTGGGGAACGCTGCAGGTCGCGCGGATTGCGCGTGGGAGCCGGATGATTGTTGGCGAATTCCGTTGCCATTGTCTTGCCCAGCGCGATGCCCCCGGCATGCCGGGTCGCCGCGACGCAGGCCGCGTCCCAGGCCGGCCTGTGCCCTTGGTAGATGGGCGAATTGTAGGTGGTGGGCATGTCGGCGGTGTCGAGCACGTCTTTGACCCCTACCGGGATGCCATGCAGCGGGCCACGCAAGCCGGGCGCCATCCGGTCGAGTGCGCGGGCTTGGCGCAGCGCCGATTCGGCGTCGTAATAGGCCCAGGCGCCGATCTGCGGCTCACGCTCGCGGATCCTCCGCAGGCAGGCCTGGACCAGCGCTTCGCTGGTCAGGCGTCCCTCCTTGATTTCCCGCGCTGCCCGGGCGGCGCTCATGCTGCAGGGGTCGGTGGCCGTCCGGTCAGGTGCCGAAGTACTTCGCATAGTTTTGCTTGATGGTATCGATTTCCCGTTCCAGGGCATCGGGGTCCGCATGGAGCAGCTTGATTTCCGACAAAGGCTTGCGCCCGGCGATTTCCTTCACGTCGGGGTGGAAGGAGCGCATCTTGCCGGCGTCGACCAGGATTTGCTGCCCTTCTTGCGAAAACAGGTAGTGGTAGAAAAGCCGGGCCGCATTGGGATGCGGGGCCTGTTTGAGCACGCCGGCGTGCTCGGTCAGCAGGGGTGAACCTTCGGCCGGATACACCTCCTGGATAGGCGCGCCTGCCGCCTTCAGGATGAAGACGTTGTAGTCGGTGCCGTCGGCCATGACTGCGCGTTCGCCCTGCGCCACCTTCTGCGGCGTAGCGGTGGCGGACTGGATCTGCATGACGTCCTGCCGGCCCAGCTTCTGGAAGTAGTCCCAGCCCAGCGTCTTGCCAAGCGCGTAGGTGGCGGTCATGATGGCGCCGCTGTAGGCGGGGTGCGCCTTGACGATCTTGCCCTGCCATTTGGGATCGAGCAGGTCCGCGTGGCTCCTGGGAGCGTCCTGCGCGCTGACCAGCTGCGTGTTGTACGCAATGATGGAAAGAAAGGCATAGGAGCTGGCGAACAGGCCTTCGGGGTCTTTTTCTTCGGCGGGCCATTTCGCGAGATCATCGGGCACGGCGGGCGCGAGCCAGCCCTGGCGCTTGAAGTAGGAAAAATGGAAGGCATCGGGCGAATCGATGACATCGATGTTGTAGATCTTGCTGCCATATTCCTGATTGATGCGCTGGAAATTGCGCTCGGAGCCCCCGCGCTCGACCTGGACAGTGATGCCGGGATACTTCGCCTGGAACGCGGCCGCGAGCTTTTCGGCAACCTTGAGGTCGACCGATGTATAGAAGACGACCTTCCCTTCCTTCTGGGCGGCTCCGACCAGCTCGGCAGAGGCGCCGTAAGGCGCGGCCGGCTGTGCCATGGCGAAGCCCGACCCTATCGACATGGCCACGGCGGCGGCGGCAAGCGCTTTTTTTCCAATCAATTGCATTGTTGTCTCCTTTTCCATCAGGGAACTTCTGAATCATATGAAACGGCGAGGCCAGATTCGATGCGCGCCGCGGCGCCGGCTCTCTCACTGCCGCATCGCCCGGCAGTGTTCTGGCGGGAAATACAGTCCGACCTCGCTACCATTCTCCATCTGCATGTCGCTGGGTGTCGAAACGCGCAAAGTCTTGCCAGAGGCCAGCATGACCTGATAGTCGTGGTACTGCCCAAGGTAGGACTGACGCACTATGGTGCCCCTCGTCCGGTTCGGCTCGGCGGCCGCCGATGGGGCTGGCAGAATGCGCGTGTCGTAGTGGCGGATGGAGACCGCCGTTTCGCCGTCCCGGGCGAAGCTGCCCGAGCCGCAACGCAGCACCAGCCCGTCTGCGTCGACTGATGCGTCGCCGTCCCATTTTCCCTTGAAGATGTTCGCGCCGCCGATGAAGCGGGCAACGAATTCGGACTGCGGCTTGCCGTAGATGTCCTTGGGCGTTCCCATCTGTTCGATGATGCCCTGGTTCATGACGACGATCTGGTCGGCGGTGGTCATGGCTTCGGACTGGTCATGCGTTACATAGACGGTCGTATATTGGTATTCGTCGTGCAGCCGGCGGATCTCGAAGCGCATTTCCTCGCGCAGATTGGCGTCGAGGTTGGAAAGCGGTTCGTCGAGCAGCAGGATCTCGGGTTCGATGACGAGCGCCCGCGCCAGGGCCACCCGCTGCTGCTGTCCGCCGGACAGTTCGCCGGGGTAGCGCTGCGAGAATTGGATCAGTCTGGTCACTTCCAGAATCTGCTCGGTGCGGCGCCGGATTTCCGGACCCTTCATTTTGCGCAGTTCGAGCCCGTAGGCCACGTTCTCGAATATGGTCATGTGCGGCCACAGCGCATAGCTCTGGAAGATCATCGACATATTGCGATGCTCGGGCGGGCGCGTGGCGCCGCAGGCGGAGACGCGCCGCCCGTTCACGTGGATTTCGCCGCCGTCCGGCTCGACGAATCCCGCAATCAGCCTCAGCGTCGTGGTTTTGCCGCAGCCGGAAGGTCCCAGCAGGCATACAAGCTTGCCCTTGTCGATGGAGAGCGATATATCGTTGACGACAGTCGATGAGCCATACCGTTTGGTCAGGCCCGACAGTACCAGGAAACTCATGGTTTTTCCTTAGTGCATGCATGCCGCCGTGGGCGGCATTGAAAATGGCGTGTTATTGACATTCAGATCTGGCGCAGCTGCATGGAACGGTGTCCCGGCAGCCTGTTGACCAGCGCAATTACCGTGACCGATACCCCCAGCAGCACGATCCCCAGCACGGAAATCGGCCCCAATCCGTTGCCGTTTTCATTGAGGTTGTAAATCATGACCGAAACAAGATTGGTATTGGCGGTGGTCAGAAGGATAGATGCCGACAGCTCCCGGATCGTGCTGACGAAAACGAAGCACCAGGTTGCGATGACGCTGGTCCGGATCAGGGGAGCGGTAATGCGCCTTAGGGTCTGCAGGCGGCCGGATCCAAGGATGCGGCTGGCTTCCTCCAGTTCGACATGCACGCCCTGGAAGGCGGCATGGACCTGCTGGTAGGCCGCAGGCATGGCGATAGTCAGGAAGGCCAGCAGCAGTATCCATCTGGTGCCGTACAGGCGCAGTTCGGGCTGGGAATAGGCCAGGAAGATGCCCACCCCCAGCACGATGCTGGGGACGGCTATCGGTATGGTGGCCAGCACGCCCAGGGCGGCGCTGCCGCGCACAGGGCTGCGCGACACCATATAGGCTGTCATCAGCGCGATGAACGTGCCCACGGTCGCCGTCAGGATTCCCAGGGAGAATGTGTTCCACATCGCCAACTGCGTGGGTGAGTATTCCAGGAACACGAACCGGAAATGCTCGAGGGTCAGGTTCTCGAACGTCAGAGGGTCCGATACCAAGCGCGTCAGCGCAGTCTTGAACAGCGCAAAATAGGGCAGGACGATCGCCAGGGACAGGATCAGCGCGGCATAGGCCATTGCCACCGGCTTCCACTTCCCCAGGGGGGTGATCCGTGCCTGACCGCTCTTGCCGCCCTGTATCGTGTAGCCCTTGCGGCCAAGGATCCAGCTCTTGCCCTGCAACAGCAGAATCGCTATGAGAAACAGCGGCATCGACGCGGCGGCGGCCAGCTCCGGCTTGGGCGGGTATTGAAAGAGGCTCCATATCTTCGTGGTGGCTACGTGGAATCCCGCTGGCAGGGCCAGAATGGCGGGTTCGCCGAACGCGGTGACGGTCTGCAGAATGGCGATCAGGGCGCCCGCCAGCAGCGCCGGCAATACCAGCGGGATGGTGATGCGACGCAGCGTCGTGGTCATGCCGCCCCCCAATATGGAGGATGCATCTTCCAGGTCGGAGGGAATGCGGTCCAGGCCATTGGCAACCAGGGTGAAGACGTACGGGAAGGTATAGCAGGTCATGACGAATGTCAGCCCCTGGATCGTGTAGATATTGACCAGGTGTTCATTGCGCTGTTGGCCGGCCAGGTGCCGGAACAATTCGTTGACCAGTCCGGTATTGGGCGCCGCCAGGATTTCCCAGGCGATCGCCCCCAGGAACGGGGGCGTCACGAACGATGCCATGACCAGCATGCGCAGGATCCTGCGGCCGGGCAAGTCCGTGCGGGCGGCGAGCCAGGCCAGGGGCGTCGCCACGATGCAGCACAGCAGCCCGACGCTGACGGCAATGCCGAGCGTGCGCAGAAAGGGCCGCAGCAGTGTTGTGTCCGTAACCAGCAGGCCGTAATTACCCAGCGTCAGGCCGCCGTCCTGGTCGATAAAGCTGTAGTAGACCAGCCAGGCCATCGGCAGCACGATCAGCAGGCCGAGCACCAAAGCCAGCAGAACGAGTCCCGTTTTTAAAAAATCCAGGTGCAACCAGGGACGGCCGCTCCGCAAATCCATGATGGCTGCCATTTAGTCGTTCCCGAGGTACGTTGCGTAGTGCTTCTTGGTGGCCTCGAAATCGCGTTCGATGTCGGCGGCAGACGATTGCAGCAGCTTGATTTCGGTCAACGGCTTCATCCCCTTTTCCTGTATGTCGGGGTGCAGCGAACGCATCCTGCCCATATCGACCAGAATCTGCTGCCCCTGCGCCGAAAACAGATAGTGGTAGAACAGCAGCGCGGCATTGGGGTGAGGCGCGTTCTTGAGTATTCCGGCGTTGGCCACGATGAACGGCGACCCTTCCGCAGGATAGATTTCCTGGATCGTGGCGCCGGACTCGCGCAGCAGGAGAACGTTGTATTCCGTGCCGTCGGCCGCGACTTCCCGCTCGCCCCGCGCTACTTTGGTGGACGTTTCCGTCGCCGACTGGATCTGCATCACATCCTGCTGGCCCAACCCTTCGAAGTAGCTCCAGCCCAGCGCCTTGCTCAGGTTGTAGGTGTCCACCATGATGGTTCCGCTGTAGGCCGGATTGGCCTTGATGATGCGGCCCTTCCATTTCGGGTCCAGCAGGTCCTTGTAGCGCTTGGGGGCGTCTTCGGGTTTGACCAGCTTGGTGTTGTACGACATCAGCGTCAACGTGGCCCGGTCGGCGGCGAAGTAGCCGTCAGGGTCTCGATCGGCGGCGGGCCAGGCGGCGACGTCTTCCGGGACGGCGGCCTTGAGCCAGCCCTTGCGCTTCATATAGGCGAAATGGAAGGCGTCCGGCGAGTCGATGACGTCCACGTTGTAGATGCGGCTGCCATATTCCTGGTTCAGGCGCTGGAAATTGCGTTCGGAGCCCGATACGTTCACTTCGGCGCGCACGCCCGGGTACTTGGCCTCGAAGCCCTGCGCCAGCGCCTGCGCCACTCGCATATCGATCGATGTGTAGAGAACGGCCTTGCCTTCCTTCTGTGCCGCCTGGATGATCTGCGGCGTGATCTTGTAGGGTTCGGGCGCCTGGGCCGGCGCGGCGCCAGCCCAGGCCATCAGGCTTGCCGATAAGGCAGCGTGCAGGGGTAGGTTTTTCATGATGACTGTCTCCTCGTGAGCGGTGGCTTTCCCGCCGCATGTCCTGCCGCGGGAAGCACCACGATTTATCGGTTCCCGGCGTTTCCCGGGGAAACGCTGGGCATTGCCGCGGGGCGTCGCCCCGCCCTTCGGGCCGGCGCAGTGCGCGGCAGTCCGCGCTTCAGGCGGCTGCGTCCGGGCGGAGGCTGGAAAAATGCGCCGTCAGCGCATCCACGCCGCTGCCGGCCAGTGGCACGCCGCTGAGTTTCAGGCCGGCCTCTACCGCTGCGGTCATGGCGATCAGCGTCAAATCATTGGTATTGCCCAAATGGCCCATCCGGAACATGCGCCCCTTGAGCTTGCCCAGACCCATGCCGAGCGACAGATCGAACCGCTGGTAAACCAGTTTCCGCAGGGCATCGGCATCGACACCCGGCGGTGTGATGACGCCGGTCAAGACCGGCGAATAGCATTCGGGCTGGGCGCACTGGATGGGCAGGCCCCACGCGGCGACGGCCGCCCGTATGCCACCCGCCCACCGTTCATGCCTGGCGAAGACCTGTTCCAGGCCTTCGTCGCGCAGCATGTCCAACGCTTCCGATAGCCCGTAGAGCAGGTTGGTGCTGGGTGTGTACGGCCAATAGCCGGTCTGGTTGGCGGCCAGAATTTCATTCCAGGCCCAATACGCTTGCGGAAGCCTGGCGGATTTGGAAGCTTCGAGGGCCTTGGGCGAGATCGCGTTGAAGCTGATGCCGGGCGGCAGCATCAGGCCCTTCTGCGATCCGCTGACGGTGACGTCCACCCCCCATTCGTCATGCCTGTAGTCGGCGCATGCCAATCCGGAGATGCTGTCCACCATCAGCAGGGCCGGGTGGGCGGCGGCATCGATGGCGCGCCTTACCGCCGCGATATCCGAAGTGACGCCGGTCGAGGTTTCGTTGTGGACGACGCATACCGCCTTGATACGATGCGCCCGGTCGCGGCGCAGCCTGTCCTCAATGAGATCTGCCTGCACGCCTCGGCGCCAGCCCGGCGCATCGGGAAGCTGCTCATCCGCGCCGTCGTAGGCCAGCACTTCGGGTTCCAGGCCCAGGCGGGCGGCCATCTTGGCCCATAAGGAAGCAAAGTGGCCGGTTTCGAACATGAGGACCGGATCGCCCGGGCTCAGCGTATTGGCCAGGGCCGCTTCCCAGGCGCCAGTCCCGGAAGCCGGGTAAATGATAACGGGGTGCGCCGTCTTGAATATCTCGCGGATCTCCGCCAGGATATTCATGCCCAGCGCACCGAACTCGGGGCCCCGGTGGTCGATCGTCGGCAGGCTGATTGCCCGCAGGACACGGTCGGGTACGGGGCTGGGTCCGGGAATCTGCAGGAAATGATTGCCGGTGCGGTGGAAATCAAGCTTTAGCATAAGACTCTCTCATTAATGGGCCAGGCCTTGCCTCAGGCCGGATTCCAGCGGCGTTGGCGCGGCCGGCCGTGACCGGAGATTTCCTCGCCGGTGTCGAAGGGCAGTTCCTTCAGGACGTCCCAGTTGATGTCGGTGCCCAGGCCGGGACCTTGCGGAACGTGCAGGTAGCCGTCCTCGAACTTGATGGGGTTGGTCAGCAAGGCGTCGCGCAGCGGATTTTTCGGGCTGGGGTCCCATTCCACGTGAGCCCTGACATGAGAGGGAATGGCGGCGGCGAAATGCACATTCGCGACCTGTCCCAGGCCGCTCAGCGTGTGCGGGGCGACCAGGATGTTGTGGGCGCTCGCAAGGTGAGCCACCTTGATGGCCTCGGAAATCCCGCCGCATTTCACTGCATCGGGCGTGATGAAATCGACGCCGCCCTGCTTGAAGAGATTGAGCACGTCGTAGCGGGAATACACATTGCCGCCGGAGGCGATGGGCACCAGGCCCGCGCGTGTCAACCGGCCGACTTCCACATGGTGGTTGGCAACGGTGAAGTCGAACGGGTCTTCCATCCAGAATGCCCCGACTTCACCCAGCCCCTTCGCCACCCGAAGCGCTTCGGGCCAACTGTAGCTGGCGTTCATGTCGATCATGACATCGACCTTCGGGCCAAGCAGTTCCCGGGCCGCGCGCACGACCTCGATGTCGCGCTCCACGCCTGCGCCGCCGCGGACCTTGATGGCCCGGTACCCCTGGTCCGCATAGCTCTTGGCTTCCTGCAGCAATTCTTCCAGCGGCTTGTGCCCCAGCACCATGCAGCCGACGTACGCGACGACTTTTTCGACGCCGCCGCCGCCGAGCAGCCTGGCGACCGGCTGTCCGGACACTTTGCCCAGGATGTCCCAGAGTGCGATATCGATGCCCGACATGGCGGAAACCGCCGAGGCGCCCAGGTAGACCGACCCATAATAAAGCTTTTCCCACACGCCCTGGATATCCAGGGCGGATTCGCCCAGCGCCATCGGCGCCAGCTTTTCGTCAATGATGGCCTTCACCGCCAGCGGAGCATGTGAATGGTAGGAGGAACCGAGGCCGTACAAACCTTCATCCGTACGCACGACGACCAGTAGTTCATCGCGTCGCGTCCCGGTCCCGATCCCGGTTTTCCAGATGACGTCGAGGGGGGAGGAGACCAGATACGTCTCGATAGCACTGATTTTCATCAAACACTCCTTAGTGCGGCAGCATCGATCTGCCAAGTTCTACAACGCGGCCTGTCAATCGTGGCAATCGACATTGCCCTGCGTTCCCAGCCCGCCGCGATCGGCTGTAGCGCTGATAAATACATAAGACAACGTTGTCTTTGGTAAAGATAACGTTGTCTATAGTGCTTTGTCAAGCAACTTCGGGATAAGATATTTCCGAGAATCGACTGCGTTGGCCCGCTCAGCCAGCCGCCGGCAAGCCACTTCGCCAAAAGCGGCGTAACGGTCTCGGCGTTGCCGAGCACGGCTTTCGTTTGGAATTCACTCTGGGGCGGCGCCTATGCCGAGCAGGGTGCGGCTTGGATTGCGCAGGGTCACGTTAGGATGGGTGCCCAGGAACACACGGTGTTGCGTGGCTTGCCAGCAGTAGCGAAAGAGCCTCGACTTTCGGCCTCGCGCCGAGACAGTCGGGAACGAACTTGAAACATCCATGCGCATCACAATCCAAGCATGGATAAGCTGGCAGCGAGTTCCGGCGCCATGTGCCGGCGGCTGGACGTGGCACTGCAAGTCAAAGTCGCGGGGCAGCGAATATAAATATATTGCGGGACAGCTGACACGGCGTCCTGAGGCTTTGCCGCCGGATCTTATGCTCTGTCATCGCAACAACTACGATATGCGATTCCGCAGCAGAATATCTGTCTTACCCTGATGTCAGGGCAAGAGGACTGCCTACTGCTAGGCGGTGGATATCCCCGGACTAGAGGAAGCGGCCTGCCCGACCGTCCGGAATCGAGTAGCGGTCCCTGCAAGGTGGCGTTGCTCGCCAATATCCGCAAAGGCATACCGTGATATCGCCTAGTTTCTGAAGGAGGCATGATCATGGACATGAATTCTGGAGCGGGAAACGAGACTTGCATCAGGCCTGCATCATGTTGATATTGAACAGGTTGTTGTTTTCTAAATGGGAATTCAGCCTTGATTTTGGCCTTGATCCAGGTGGTAGTGGCTGGCGATTGTGGATTGTAGCCACTAAGCATCAAAAATAGCTGATATTGATTATTTTGATGCTTGTTGGCTACAAAACTCTCTTTTGTGAGCTCTTTTCATCTTGAAGCAAGGTATTTTGGATGCAACGCTTGCTGTGATGTGCCTTGTGAGATACATTTTGGCTGTAGAAGCTAAATCTTGATGCCTGGGGGACACATTGACAACACTAGCTGACGTTGCAGACTTGCTGCGTAGCGTGCGCAGGGAAGCCGGCCTGAGCCAGGAGGCCCTGGCCCGACGCGCCGGGGTCTCCCGCACGACCGTTGCCCGTATGGAGACGCTTGCCAAAGGCGATATGAGCGTTTCCGTATTGCTGCGATTGCTGGAAGCCGCAGGCTACGACCTCAAGCCCGTCAAACAGGGCCACGTCCGGACTGTCGAGGATATCCTGGCCGAGCAGCGGCGGGGCGACGGGCCATGAAACTCGACGTGCACGTGTGTGGAAGGACAGTCGCCAAGCTCTATCGGGAGCGCGACGAGTATGTCCTGAACTATCTGCCGGATACCGCTTCAACGGACTTCGTCAGCCTGACGATGCCGGTGCGCGCGGAACCCTGGCGCTGGCCGCGGGACCTCCATCCCTTCTTTCGCCAGAACCTGCCCGAAGGCTATTTGCTGAGTATCATCCGAGAAGAGTTCGGACCGCTGCTGGATGGCACGGATCTGTCTCTGCTCGCTGTTGTCGGCGGGATGGGGATTGGACGTGTCACCGTCACGCCTGAAGGCGGGGCGCCTGGCGCGGACATGGAGCCGCTGCAGATTGAGTCTTTGCTCAAAGCCGAGAACACCACAGCGCACTTCGCAGGCCTGGTGCGTCGATATGCCCGCGCATCCATTTCCGGCATGGTGCCCAAGTTCATTGCGCCGGAAGAGAATGCGGACGAGTCTGCGCATGTGCTGGGTAAGCCCACATTGCGCACCAGCCGCCACATCATCAAAGGCTCGGATGACAGCACGCCTTATCTCGGGTTCAATGAGTTCTACACCATGCGAGTGCTGGAACGCCTGAACGTTGTGCCAGTGGCCAGGACGCGGATGTCGGAAGACGGGCGTGTCCTGGTCGTGGATCGGTTTGACGTGGATGCGCGGGGTGTCGTCATGCATGGGGTCGAAGATGCCTGCGGCTTGTTGGGGCTGCCGCCCCACGAGAAATATGCAACGACGACCGAGCGTGTGCTGAATGCCACACGGGTCTATGTGCCTGCTGCGGCTATGCGGGCGCAACTGGAGCAGTTCGGCTGGCACTTGCTGACCAACTATGTCGTGCGCAATGCCGATTGCCATGCCAAGAGCATCGCGCTGTATTACACCGGCCTGAAGGATGTAGCCTATACGCCGGTCTATGACGTCGTTACTACGCAGGCCTATCCTCGCTATGCCGCCAATCCGCCGGGGTTGCCGGTTGATGGGCGACAAACCTGGGCGGTGGGGAAAACCTTGGAACGGTTCTTCAAGGCTAGGTTAGGCATTGCGCCGAAGCAGTATGCGGAGATGGTGGAGCGCTTATGCGAATCGGCGGTTGAGGTCGGGCAGGAGGTGATCGAGGCTGCCAGGAATGAGCCTCGCTGGCATACCGTTGCCAAGCAGATGGTACATGCCTGGAACGATGGGATGGCGTCGTTGCGGAGTTCGAAGAGCTTGGTTGCCTTTAGAAGGCTGGATGAGGCGATTGCTCAGGCGGGATTTTCGGAGTCCAAAAGGGTGGAAAGTGGGCGAGAGGTGATTGGGCGGTCTGAGTTGTTGGGTAGGCCGCGTAAGCGGTAGGGGCGGCCTGAGATCTATGGACCTAGGGCCTGTTCACACATTTTCAGTCCATCAACGACAAAAAACGAAAGTGAAGCCGAGGAATAGCACATGCATCAAATACCCTCATCCTCTTCAAATTCTGAAAAATCTGAATCAAAGCACAGCGGTAGGTGGTGGCTCAACAGACTCGGGGGAGGAGGTATTGCGCTTGTTTTGTGGCTGGCCTTTACTCAAGCGATTCCTGCAGTGCAACCGGCAATGCAGCTATATCAAGAACTGTTGGGCTGGTTCCAACGCGACAGCAAGAGCTCCAATCCCACGTCTGTAGCTAATACTGAATCGCCAAGCATCAGTGTCGAGCCGCCTGCCAATAGTGATATTTCCAAAAAAGATGCCTCGGTGCGGCATGTCAGGTCATTGTCCATTAGCAATGGAACTACTCGCGAATATATTGTAGAGATGCTAGGCCCCCCGGTTGCAAGACAAGACTGCGGGACAGCGCAAGCCGCTTCTGAAATCTACAGCTTTCCTGATCGTTATTTACAACTTGTCTACGATGCGAAAAATATTTTGCGGTTCTATTCCATAACTTTGCGTAGCCACGAAGCTGATGTTGAAATTCCCGTCTTAAATCGTCGGCTTGGAGGTTTTGCGTTCTTGGGACTGGAGAAAGATCTGAGCGATGGCTTCGTTCTCGCTCACTATCTAGGGTCTAAATATTTTGAATATTCAGAAGGCTATTATCTGGCAAATCCGGGGAATTATCGGACACTCTATCTTGGCGTTCATGCTGCTGGTGCAGATTTAACACCAGGATGTGTCGATGTCGTGTTCCCTGATTCGGATGAAGACAGGATGCGGGTAAGGCGAAATTATCCCAACACCTTCGGTTTGGGAGGAGGGCTAGTTGGCCCATCATTGGATAATTTGGTCGAGGATTGTGGCCTTGGCGTTGAGTACTTTAGTACGCGCAACTTACCCGACAATCAGACGGTCGTGACATTTGCCAAAGATGCATTTGGATAAGACGAGTTTGATGTGTGCCTTAGCCTGTTTGCAGGCGAGCGCCATATCCGTGGTAAGTGGGGGTGCGTCATCTGCGCGACGCTCACACAGGCATTTGTACCGGCCCATATTGGACTTCCCCCGAAACGGTGGACAACTCAGTGCCTCACGGCGGCGGCGCTTTCAAACGCCTCAGAACCACCCGGCCTAAATGACTGTGGTGCCGTTGTCGATTGTAGAAGACCTCGATGTAGTCGAACATATCGGTCAATCACCGGGCGTACTTGGACGCCCCCGTTTGTCAAGCTTCCAGTTCGTCGTAGCAAGGTAGGAAGATTGCACCCGTACATTCGGACTTTGCTTGCAAGATTAAGCTTGCTGTCCCTGATGGGTTTTGCCGGTCGGCGCCCCAATCGCTTACACGCACTCACGGTGCCTCGTCCGGCGAGGGTATGCCAATGTCATCGATAGCTGTCCGTCGGGGGTGATCCTTGAGCTTCTCTCTAACTTCATCCAAGGCGCGCATCTGCTGACGCAGTCGCTCGATCTTGTCTTGAAGTCGGTGGGTCCTGGCCTCGATCTCTGCGGGCTGCGTTCGGTCCGCCGTGTCGAGCGCCACCAACGCCGAGATCGGCTCCGCTCTTATCGATCACCCCGACGTCGCCAAGGTGACGTTCACGGGTTCAGACGCCACCGGCACAAAGATTTATGCCCAGGCGGCAAAGGGCATGAAACGTGTGTCTCTGGAGCTGGGAGGCAAGTCGCCGAATATCGTTTTCGATGACTGCGATATGGCGGCTGCGGCATCGGGCGTGGTTTCGGGTATTTTTGCCGCGACCGGGCAGACCTGCATCGCTGGTTCTCGCCTGCAGGTCCAGTATTCGATCAAGGAAGAGTTCAGCCAGCGGCTGGTCGAGCTAAGCGCGTCAGCTACATGATGCCGTTTGGCGGCATGATGCATTCTGGCATTGGGCGGGAAAGCGGCATGGAATCCATCCAGCAGTTCCTGGAAACCAAGAGCACCTGGATCTTCTATGCTGCGGGCGGCGCTGCGGCCAATCCATTTATCTTGCGCTGACTGTACTTTTTCGGCGGCTTACCTCGATCGAGCCGAAAGGCGCCGTAATGAGTTTTATCAAAAGCCTGGCTTTGGAACTGGCACCGCGTACGCTCGCCAAGGCCGCCTTGGGCCCAGATGCCATGCTCGCATCGTGAGTTCGCCATATTTTCTTTCGAATGGCACCGTTGGTTCGCCGCGATGGTAGGCAGGGGCGGCTGGCCTGCTAGCTCAGCGCACCGATGACGCCCTTCTGTTGCAGTTCGCTGATTTGCTCTATATTGAAATCAAGCTCCCCAAGCAGTTGCCTGCCATTTTCGCCCAATTCGGGCGGGTTCAGTCGGACTCCCAGCCGGCGGCCGCCTAGAGTGAAGGGCAGCAACGGTGTTTTGGCTTCACTGCAATGCCGGTTATCGGGCAATTTGATATCCGCCAGACCGCCGGTTTCGAGGAGGTGCTGGTCCGTATACAAGTCCTCTGGTCTGCCGATGGGCGCATAAGGCAGGCTGCCTGCCTCGAAGCGGTGTTCGATCTCGGATATGGTGTACCTGGACAGACGCTTGCGCAGCTCTGGCATCAGCCAGCCGCGCGCAGCGACGCGGTCGTTGTTCCGTGTCAAGCGGACGTCGTTTGCCAAGTCGTCAAAGCTGAAGCTACGGCAGAAAGCTTCCCACTGCGTGTCCGATACGACGGCCAGAAATATTTGCGCATCGTTAGCGACGGTGAAAACATCGTAGATTGCCCAGGCGGATACGCGGCTGGGCATGGGCGCGGCGGGGGCACCGGTTGCGGCATGTTGCAGCATATGATTGCCGACAAGAAATACATTGTTTTCAAAAAGTGCGGACTGTACTTCCTGACCAAGGCCGGTACGCGCGCGTTCCCAGAGCGCGACGATGGCGCCCAATGCACCAAATACGCCACCCATGATGTCGTTGACGGCCGCTCCGGCACGTAATGGCCTCCCTTCGGGGCCCGTCATATACGCCAACCCCCCCATCATTTGTACTACCTCGTCCAGGGCGGTTCTATGCTCGTAAGGGCCGGGCAGAAATCCTTTATGTGATACGTAAATCAATCCAGGATTGAGTTTTTTCAGAGTTTCATAGCCGAAACCCATTTTTGCCATGGCGCCAGGTTTGAAGTTCTCGGTGACAATGTCGGCCGTTCCGATTAATTTAAGAACGAGTTCACGGCCTTCAGCGCTTTTAATGTTCACCGGCAAGCTTTTTTTGTTGCGATTGAACATGGGGAAAAAGCCCGCCCCTGAACCCTTCAGATGCCGCGTGTTATCGCCGCCTACTGGCTCGATCTTGATGACTTCGGCCCCAAGGTCCGCCAGAACCATGCCGCAGGCGGGGCCCATGACCATATGGGAAAATTCCACCACGCGTATCCCTTGGTAAGGCAAGGCTTGCACAGCGCGGCCAGCGATCGGATCGTTGTTCGTAGAGTGATTCATGTAGATACCTGCTGGATGTTGGTGTCGAGAGTTGATAAATCAGCGCTGGGTAAATCAGCGCCGGCCATCAGACGGCCGCCGCTGCTATTTTCTGGCGTAGCTTCGCCAGCGATCCCCCTTTCATTACCGTTCCGGGGAGCTCATGCCCGACTATTTCTTGCGCCATCAAGGCCGATTCCATCAGTGCTTCCAGGTCGACGCCAGTTTCGATCCCCATTTCGTGGCACATGAATACCAGATCTTCGGTGCATACATTGCCGGCGGCGCCACGGTGGGCAGCGAACGGGCATCCACCCAGCCCTCCTACTGTCGCATCGTAGATCCCTACGCCCATTTCCAGTCCGGCATAGGCATTGGCAATACCCATGCCGCGCGTATCGTGCAGATGCAGCGAAATAGGCAAGTCTGGATATTTGTCGCGCACGGCTCCGACTACGCGTTTGATGGAGACGGGCGTGGCCCAGGCCATGGTGTCGGCCAGGGAAATCACCTCCAGCTTGAGCCCATATTGCTCGCCGATATCCAGCATTTCCCGCAGCATTTCCAAAATGCGCGCAAGCGGGACATCGCCTTCAAAATTGCAGCCGAAAGCCGCAGCAAGCCCCGCGCGGATTACGGGTATCTGGTGTTCTTGATAGACGGCGACCATCCTGTGCTGTGCCTCGATATTCTCCTTGAAGCCGCGATTCTGATTGCGTTGCAAGAAATTTTCGGAGGCGCACAATAAAAGCGTACCCTTGATGTCCAGCTTGCCGGTGGCGATAGCGCGCTGCAGACCTTTTTCGTTCAACCACAAGCCTGTATACGCTACCCCTGGCGCTCGGGTGAAGCCGCGCACTACCTCATCGGCATCCGCCATGCCGGGAACATTCTTCGCCGGCACGAATGAAACAGTTTGGATCTGCTTCAGGCCGGTCTTCGACAGGCTGTCGATAAGTGCGATTTTTTGCCCGGTGGATATGGGGCCCTTCTCTATCTGGAAACCTTCGCGCGGCCCCTCTTCATTGATGCGTACTTTCTTAGGAAGATCCGACATTCAGACCTCCTGACGGTTGTAGCATGACTTTCATAAAATAATCCTTTTTGAGGCTGGTGAGCTGACCTGACCTGATTGTTAGCGCCTAATCCTGCATTGCGACGGCCGATTCTTTCAGGACGGCTCCCCAGCGCATGTACTCACCATTGAAATAATTTTGGAAGGCTGCAGGGCCAGACATTGTCGAGGGCATCATGGCTACGTCTGTGAGCTTTTTTTGAAAATCATCTGCCGCGACGATCTCTTTGATCGCCGCATCTATGCGAGTAATGACTTGACTGGAAGTATTCGCTGGAGCAAATACCCCTACCCAATTGACAACGTTGAAATTCGATAGCTCTTCCATTGCTGTAGGCAAATCGGGCAGGAACTTGGATCGTGTTTCGCTGGTAACCGCCAATGCATGCAATCGATTGTCTTTAATAAGGCTATACAACGGCGGAAGATCCATGACGATACCGTCAGTATGGCCGCCCAGCGTATCCGTGATGGCCGGGCCTGCTCCCTTGTAAGCAACATGGACAATATTTCCTTCGGACGCTTGTTTCAGCAACTCGATAGTCAAATGAGGTAGTCCGCCCACGCCGGACGATGCGAGCGTCACCTGATTCTTGCTTGCGTAGACCAATAGCTCTTTCAATGTTTTGATTTTAAGATTCGGGCCCAAGGCAATCGCTTCGGGAGCCAGTCCCACCATATTTATGGCAGCAAAATCGCTGACGGATTGGTAAGGTGGTTTCGACATGGTCTGCGGGCTCAAGACCATAGGACTCAAGCTGGAAAGCAGCAAGGTATGGCCGTCCGGCTTGGATTTGGCTACGTGATTGGCTCCAATGGTGCCATTTGCGCCAGCGCGGTTTTCCACGACTACAGTGGTACCTAGCTTTTCCCCCAAAGATGGCGCCAGAACACGTGCGATCATGTCCGCGGCGCCACCTGGAGGGTATCCGACAACGAGCGCTATAGGGCGATCTGGAAAACCATGGGCCCGTGCAGATGACACTGTGAAGGTGAAAATGGCGAGCAGGGCGCAGACCATTCCGCTTGCCATCGCGTGCCTTGGGTTGAAGGAAGATTTTTGCATGATGATGTCCAAGAAGAGTCGAGATATTCGTTATTTGGAAAATCAGTTTGCCGCATGGGGGCGGCATATGCTGAAAATGGCGTATCGCTGATGATCACGCATTGAAGTTGAGTTTCAAACCGGCTTCCCACCATGGCATGGCCACCAGTTTTCCCGAAGAGGCAAGCGTGATGAATGCGGTTTTCATATCCGGCCCACCGAAGCAAATATTAGTGACATGGGTATCAGGCATTTCAACCTTGCGTATAACGCGTCCGTCGGGGGAAATGACAGTCACAAGGCCAGTTATGAGCGTTCCAATGCAGACGTTCCCTTCTTCATCAATCGCCATGCTGTCTAGGCGCTGGTAGCCCGGAAGGCCACAAATCAAGCGGCCGCCGTGAGGCGATGGAGCGGGCTGTTTGTTTATCCGTCCTGGCTCGGCAATATCAAATGCCCAGAGCCGGGACGTTTCTGTCTCGGTGACGTATAGCACATCCCCTGCAGGGGATAGGCCGATTCCGTTTGCTGCGGCCACTTGGTAGGCCACTTCCACAATGCCTGATCCGTCTGGATGCGCATAGTAAATAGCGCCATGGTCTCGATATCGAGCATGTTTTTTGCCGAAGTCGCTGAAATACATACCCCCATATTGGTCAAAAACCAGGTCATTCGGAGCCGAAAGTCGGTGTTCTCCACAATGGGTATATAGAGTCTCTGCGGTTCCTGTTTCGATGCTTATGCGCTGTATGGAGCCTCCGGCATAGTCTTGAGCCGGTCCCATCGCGGCAAAGTGATCTGGCAAATATGAATTGCCGCCGTTATTGCATACATACAGCGCATCATCGGGACCAATGGCCAGGCCATTTGGGCCGCCTTTACACGTTGAGACTGTGGTGAGGGTGCCGTCCGCAGCCACGCGAGTCACGCGGCCTGCGCGAATTTCGGATACCAGAACGGAGCCGTCCTTCATCGCAACCGGCCCTTCCGGAAACTGGAGTCCTGTCGCCATTACTTTTATCTGCTTTTCCATGCTATTGCCTCTATGGATTTGTGGATTTCCGTACAATATTCTTCGTCGTTTGATCTGAGCGGAAGGACGTAAGCTTCCAAGGTTTTGGGGGCTTACACTTTTATGCCGGCCGCCTTGATGATTTCGCTCCACTTATTGATCTCGTTGACAATGAAGCCCTGAAATTCAGCTGGTGTGCTGCCGACGGCATCGGCGCCGCTGCTCTTCATGATGTCCTTTACCTGCTTGACCTCAAGAGATGACCGTATTTCTCGATTAAGGCGGTCGACAATGGCTGGGTCTGTGCCAGCTGGCGCAAGGAATCCCGTCCAGGCGCTCACATCAAACGGCATTTCTATCAATTCCTGGACTGTAGGCAGCTCGGGCAACAAGGATGAGCGTTCTGCCGTGGTCACTGCGATTGCACGCAGCTTGCCCGCGCGCATCAATGGCGCCGCTCCCACAATGTTGGCGAACATGAGGTCGATGTGTCCTCCCATCAGGTCTATCAGTGCTGGCCCGGTCCCTTTGTAAGGAATGTGCAGCATCGCAATCCCGTGCATATGGCACAACATTTCTGTGGACAGGTGATCGCTGGTGCCGTTGCCTGAAGATCCGAAAGTAAGTTGTTTTATCTTGGCCAGGGCAATAAGGTCGTCCAGCGCCTTGATGGGAGAGTCGGGTTTGACAACCAACACAAACGGCGATTTGGCGGCAAGGCATACTGGGGCGAAATCATTTACGGTATCAAACGGAAGCTTGTCCATCAGCGATGGGTTGCTCACATGCGGAGGACTGGTGACAAGCAAGGTATAGCCATCGGGGAGGGATTTGGCGACATAGTCGGCCCCTATCACGGTGGATGCGCCAGGCTTATTTTCGACGATCACGGATTGCCCCAAGGCTTGGGCAAGTGGTGCTGACAGAGCGCGTGTCAGGGTATCGGCTCCTCCTCCGGGAGGGAACGCTACGACAATGACTACAGGTTTGATAGGATAGTTAGCGGCTGAGGCGCTGCGAACGCCAAGCACCATTGCGCCGCCCGCAGCCACTGTATGCATGAAAATTCTACGATTCAAGGGATGTCTCCTTTGTGTTTTTATAGAAGCGGATGTCGGATGTATATGTCGACGGGAGCAAGCGGCTAGGGCTGCCCCTCTGCCGGATTTGTGATTTAAGCCTATCGTTGCTATAAACGTCTATTCGATCATATTCATCAATTGATTACCGCGAGTTATACATTCGACATGGACCTTCGTGATCTGCGCTATTTCGCAACCATCGCTGAACTCAAGCATTTGGGGCGCGCTGCCGAGGCCCTGCATCGCAGCCAGCCAGCTCTGACGAAGTGCATTCAGCGCTTGGAAGAAGCGCTTGGGTCGACGCTTTTCGAAAGAAAGGGGCGGGGTATCGATCTCACGGCGGTAGGCAAGCAGTTTCTGCTTACGGCGAGGAAAATCCTTGACACCAATGATCGCTCCATGGAGGACATGAGCGCTTTTATCGAAGGGTCGGCGGGCAAGGTGAGAGTCGGCTGCGGGCCGATCACCGCGGATTATGTATTGCCTATTCTGTGCAAGCTGGTGCTGGAACACACACCTAACGTGTCGCTAGAGGTGCTGATCGGAACGACTTACTTTCTGAAAGAGCAGCTACGCCAGGATCAGCTCGACCTGATCGTCGGCGGCGTGTCGGATGACGATGAGTTTGTCAACCAGGCATTCATTGATGACGTAGTGACGGTGGCTGCGCGCAAGGACCATCCGATATTCGAATCGTCTGGTGTGGGCTTGCGTGATTTATTGAATTATCAATGGATTCTGCCTACACCCCAGATCGCAAGCCGTAAGTGGCTGGATAACGTTTTCGCATCGCGCAAGCTTCCCAAGCCGGCCGTGCGCATCGAAACCAATGCGCTGCCGTCGGTGCACAACCTGATAGGGGGTACCGATTTGTTATGTTTTTTATCCAGATTGACGGTGGATCATCCCAAGTCGCGCGGGTTGTTGAAAGAAGTCGCGCTCAAGGAAACAACGCTGATGCGCAAACTGGGGATTATCTACCTGCCCGGAACATTGACGCCCGCGGCCACCAGGCTCATCGAACTTTTAAGTATGCATTATTCCAACGCAGCAGAATAGCAGGAACAGACCGTGGTTCCGCGCGGGCATTGATCTTCCCATGTCTTCCCTTTATCCCGGCGCTTGCAGGCCATTGCGCGAGGCGCCCGCCATCTTGAGCTCCACCCGCTCGAGCATGATATGGGCCGAGTACCACAAATGCTTTTGCATTGCCGCGTAAGCAGCATCCTGGTCGCCTGCCAGGATGGCCTCGGCAATCGCCTGGTGCTGTGTTATCGAATTCTTGATGAGCTGGCCCGTGCCTATGACTTGCCGAAGCAGTGTCATGAATACGGCCAGCTGATAGGGGCGACCACCAGCCCGAGGCCGTCGGTGTCGGGGATGCTGTAGGTTTTGTCGGCGGCCTTGGCTTGCCGCACAGTCAGATCAGAGAGTGCCATTTCGAGCTCCTAAGTTGCGGCTTAGGCTCAATGCTCGTCACGGCTCCCGTCCAACCCCATCAACAATCCGGAACCGGCACCCCCCCACATTCTTTGGCCTCAATTTTGGCCTCAAAAACGCTGGCTGTAGACCTTCATCCAGAATGACTGGATGGACTAGATTGTGGACTAACTTTTTCGCAACGCCAACGCCGGCTGTCCACCTGCATCCAGTGGTTTCCGCTGGCATCCATGTATCCCGCCAAGCCGCATCAGTCGTCCTCGCTGAGGCAGATGTCTTGCATGCTGCCCGATGATTCGTCGTTGGCCCAAGCATAGACGATGATCTTTGCCTTCGAGTCGTACCGGAAAAACAGCCGGAACCGCCTTCCAATTATTGCCCGCCGTCAGTGGCGGTGGGCCTACCTTGGCTGCGTTTGCTCAACCTAACTGGTTAAGATTAGATTTTGTCGTTAAATTCCACCATGAGGCGAATTCCAGAGCAAAATCTATCAATGTCAGTGGAGAATGATTAGATTTTGACGTATATTTCACACATGAGTGAACATTCGCGACATCAGATAATCAAGCGCCTGCAGGCGGAGCTTCCTCGGGGAGCGCCGTTCGATCTCGCCATGCTGAAAACCTTCGGCGTGTCGTCCAAACTGGCCGCCCGCTACGCCGAGAGCGGCTGGCTGGTGCGCCTGGGGCACGGCGTCTATGCCTATCCCAACGACAACTTTGACGCCAGCGGTGCGCTGCAACTCCTGCAAAAACGGGTTGCTGGGCTGCACGTTGGCGGCAAAAGTGCTCTTGCGCTGCAAGGGGTTCGGCACAACCTGGCTCCCAAGGAAACCTTGGTGCTCTGGGGCGATGCCCGCTTTGCGTTGCCTGCCTGGTTCACCACGCGCTTTCCATCGCGCTACGTCAACGCCAGGCTGTTCGAATGGCCAGACGATGTACTCGCCAGCAAGACCCTGCACACACCACCCGGACAGCCCGCTGGGCTGCGGGTGGCAGTGTCCGAGCGCGCCGTTCTGGAACTGCTCTACGACACCGGCACGCGGGAAAGCCTCGAAGAATCCCGCAACCTATTCGATGGCCTGCGCTCACCGCGCAAGGACATGCTCGGACGGCTGTTGGCCTGCTGCACCAGCGTCAAGACCGTGCGCCTGTTCCTGACCTGGGCGCGGGAAACCGGCGTCATCGACGTGGATGAACTGCTGGAGCAATACCCGGTACGCTCCGGCAGCGCCAAGCGCTGGATGAGTCGGCTGGACGATGGAACCCTTTTAAGCCTGAACCCTCATGGATAAACACTACGCCGATACCGTCCGCCTGTTGCTGAACATCGCGCCCGACGTGTTCGACAACGACATCTTCGCCATGAAGGGTGGCACGGCCATCAATCTGTTCCTGCGGGACATGCCCCGCCTGTCGGTGGATATAGATGTGGTGTACCGCCCCTGGCAGACACCACGCGGCCAGGCATTACAGGCAATCAACCAGGAACTGGCCGCCATCGCGCAGCGCGTCGAACGCCTTGGCGTACAGACACGGTTGATCCGCAGCAAAGACCTTGGCGACACCAAGCTGATAGCCGAGAACGAGGCCAGCCAGGTCAAGGTCGAGGTCAATGTCGTGTTCCGTGGCACAGTGCTGCCCATCGAGCGCAGGCCGTTGAGTGCCGGCACTGGCGATCTGTTCGGGGTCGAATTTGCGGTGCCGGTTCTCGCCCCGGACGAACTCTATGCAGGCAAGCTGGTTGCCGCTCTGGATCGCCAGCATCCGCGGGACCTGTTCGACGTCTAGCAGTTGTTCCAGACCGGAGGTCCGACCGATGCCATGGTCGAGTGCTTCGTAGTCTATCTGGCAGGGCATAACCGGCCCACCCATGAAGTGCTGTTCGGCAACGATAAGGACATCGCGGCCGAATATGGGCGTGCTTTCGTTGGCATGACTGAAGTGGACTGCCCACTTGAGGTTCTGCTCGAAACCCGCACCCAACTACGCCAGGAACTGCCCCAGCGGTTGAGCGCCGCCCACCGGCAGTTCCTGAGCGGACTGGCCCGCGCCCAACCCGACTGGTCGCTGCTGCAATGCCCGCATGCCGACCAGCTGCCTGCGTTGCGCTGGAAGCTCGCCAACCTGGCAACCGTAAGCGCGCGGGGAACACAGGTTGACACGCATGCCGCGAGCGTGTCTTGTCATTGATCAGGTCGAGGGTTGCCAATGATGCGGCAGCAATTCATCGATCTGGCTGGCCGGCTGCGTGGGCAAGCGCGTGAGTATGTCCTTCAGATAAGCATACGGGTCGTGGCCGTTGAGCTTAGCCGACTGGATCAATGTCATGATGGTTGCGGCCCGTTTGCCCGCGCGCAAGGAGCCGGCGAACAGCCAGTTATTGCGACCAATGGCGATCGGCCGGATCTGGTTCTCGATCCAATTATTGTCGATCGGCAGTTGCCCATCCTCCAGGTAACGCGTCAGCGCCACCCAGCGTTTCAAGCTGTAATCGATCGCCTTTACTGTAGCCGACCCGTCAGGCACCCGCTGGCGTTGGGCCAGCAACCAGGCGTGCAGTGCATCAGCGATGGGCTTGGCGTAATCCTGGCGGAACTGCAAACGCTGTTCACCGTTAAAGGCCTTGATATGGCGCTCAATGTCGTAGAGCATACCGACGTACTTTAGTGCCGCCAGGGCAAGCTGGCTTTTAGCCGCGGCATGCAGGTCGAAGAACTTGCGCCGGGCGTGAGCCATGCAACCGACTTCGGTCACGCTTTTCGTAAAGCTGTCTTTATAGCCTGCGTAATCGTCGCATACCAGATTGCCCTGCCATTTACCCAGGAAGGTACGGGCATGCTCGCCGGCACGGCCTTCGGTGAAGTCGTAGACAACCGCCTTTAAATCCTCGAAGGCGCCCGGCGCATAGGCCCACAGGTAAGCGCGATGCGTCTTCTTACTGCCGGGCTTAAGCATTTGCACGGGTGTTTCATCCGCATGCACCACGCGGTGCGCAAGCCAATGCGCGCAGCCAGATGGCGCAGTGTTCGGCATGCGTTACTGGCCAGCGCACCGATGCCGTGATTCCGTTACGCTGCAGGTCAATGTGTATATCGGCAGGCCCCTCTTGCGGTGAGACCGTCGGCGGCGAAGCCAGCCGCAACGGTACAAATTCGGCCGCCACATCGCAGCGGACCTCAGTTACCGGCTCCGGCTCGTGATGTCCGAAACGCTCGAATTCCTGAATCCATTTGCGTAGCAGATTGGGATGCAGATCATGCGTTCGAGCAACAGCCGCCACGGAAACGCCGCGCTGTTGGCAACTGGCAATAAGCTCTGCTTTAAATTGGGCACTATGCTGGCGCCGATGGCGGCGCCCCTCCGCCGGTGCTGATTCGTAAGGATGCATTACTCCACCTATTAGGATGAACTACTCCACCAGGACCTTGGTGGAGTCGCTATCCTCTATGAACCGCCGTTTGATCTCAAGATGGTTTTACCGGACGCTTACAGTCAAAGTCGTGGGGCACCGAATACAACTCTATGCGGGACACTTGACCTAATGCCTTGAGCCTTTGCTGCCTGGGGTGCTACCACTTTTACGTTAAACAGACTTCAGCGGTAGAAACAACCGGTGATGAACGCCCGAGTCCAGCAGCGAGAAGCCAAACTGCTCATAGAAGCTACGTGCCTGCTCGTCTATGGCATCGACGATCATGGCATAAATGGCGATCTGGTCGCTGACTGCCAACGTGCGCTGAATGGCATTGACCAACAGCATTCTGCCCACGCCATGGCCACGGGCTTGCTGATCGACAGCAAGCCTACCCAGCAATGCCGCCGGGATCGGATGTCGAGGCAACTTGCGGGCGATTCTGTCAGGCAACTGGTCGAGTTCAATCGACAGCGTGGACAATGTGTAATAGCCCACGATGATGTGCGGATTCGCTGGTGTCGTCGCAACAAATACGCGGCTGATGCGGCGCTTCACATCCTGGCTGGCCTGCTTGTGGAGATAATTATCCAGCGCAGGCACACCGCAGTGAAAGCCGGATCTCTCGTGGCTGCCGTCCAGCGCAGAGATGAACAGGGACGAATAGTCGGTCATCTGCTGGTCACGCGCTGCTCATGCTCCTTGAGGGCGGCGGCCAGCCTCTTGTTGAGTCGGACAGGCTTGACCAGGGCATTGAAGAACGCCTCGGAATCCTGGCTGTTCAGGCGCATGACTTCGTGCGCGGCTATGGTATTTTCAGCATGCGCCAGGGCACTGGTCAGGATAAAACTGCTGACCGTTTTTCCCTCGAAACGCGCGGCACGCTCCAGTACCTGCTTAGCACGGTGCTCCAACCGCAAATTAATGCGCTCCTGTTTGGTATCGGTCGCTGCACTCATGGCAAATACCTCCACATCTGTAATTAGATAGACCATAATTGTACGTCAAAACGGTGCCTTATTTTAAGCTAAAGTCTCAAGGCTGAGAACTGCTCTGGGTGATGGTGGCTACGCGCAGATACGGGCGATGGCTTGATACACCCTGGACAGCGATGCGTTACCCGTGACGGCAATTCCTGGCTTGTTGGTTGCCATCTCATTTCATCAAATTGCCATCACCCCATAAAATACTTGGAGGTCTTCTTTCTCTGACTGAATGGTGCCGCATGGATGACGATCGGCTTGCCGAGTTTATGCAGTTCTCAAGAAAGTATCGACATAAGTTTAGGCGGATTGCGAAAGCAACTCGAAACGAGTGTGAACACGACGACGTACAAAACGAAGCCTGGATATTAGTCGAACGTTGGGAGCAGGCTGGAACATCGATAGACTTCGACAACCAAAAAGACATAGATAAACTCTTCTCGTTTCTTTACAACAAGCTGGTAAAGCATGTAGAGAAGAAGATACGCAACGCTGTGCGGCTAGACCACTATTCGTACGGTGACAACTCCGAAAGTGAAGTCCACCCGTTGATGAATAAATTAGGGACTTCAGAAACCTCTCAGCCGCTGCAAATATTACTGGTATTGGAGTCTGCCGCCGATCAACCACGGGAACCCGAGTCACATGAATCAAGAGCCGGTGCATACCTATATCTTCTGCAGCATCACCGCAACAAGATGCAATATGTCGCGGATCAACTGCTGATCTCACTTTCTTATTGCTACTACCGTTTCAACGAAGCACTGGAAATGGCGCGCAGCCAGGGTGATCTGCCCGACACCATAGGCAAATTGAGCCCTGCCTTTTCTCCAGGTCCTTGGCGATCCTTTCGTCTACCCCGAAGAGGACAGCCCCCTTGCTTGACCCCGTCTGGGGTCCAAATGGAACTCCCACTACCACTGCTCGTTGATTCGCGATAGCAGAGCACGACCTACTTAATACCGCGACATGCTTTATTTGCGCTCATGGCCCGCTGAGCTAAGGCTGCGAAAGAAATGAAAAGAAGCGAGTCCGTTTCAGTCTTAAGCAACCACTCAGCCAAACCGCAAGAACGAAACCACCAAACGCAAAAAGGCCCAAACCGAAGTTTGGGCCTTTTTAGAATTTGGAGCGGGAGACGAGACAGGCACTAGGGCGCTAAATCCTTGTTTCCCAATCACATTCTTCGCCGCCGTGAGCAGCGAAGGCCTGAATTATAGCCTTGTTCTTCGCCCTCGGCAACAAAACTCATCCAACAACTTCCATCAGCGTCCAAGGACTGCCATTTCATCCCCTGACAACCGACGCAGAATACACGGCTACCAGAGGCCCGCCCCTGCAACGCCGCTCGACACTCAGGTCTCCTTGCGTCAGGAATGGCATCAGCATCGAACGTTGAGACCGCGCTTGGTTTGATGCCGTGCGCACCACAGCCCAAGGCTGTTCGTGATGAAGGCCAAGCGGCGAGCAAGGAAAGATGGGGCGCATGTTCACATCACCTGGTCAGCTGGCGACCGTGTGGGAGCGGCGCGCAACAGCCTCAAACTGGCCACAGCCCAGGATCGCTGGATGCTATGTCGATATATCAGGATGCCAGAACAAGCATCACACGCGCGGTTTTCTCTGCGTCCCTCTGGACGTTGAGCAACGACTGCGCCCCAGCGCGACTTGTGAAACCGTAGGGATATCAGACCATAGCGAATCGGTCTTGATACGCCTGACGCACCCCATGACGCTGGCACCGTGAGCGCCATTGTCGAGCGTGCTTCTTCCTTGTTACTCGACGGGCCGGCAACTGGTCGATTCTTGCACATTGAGCAAGAGAGGGCCACCTGTGGCGGATGCCATGATCTCGTCCGCCCACGTTCCGGGGCATTCGTCCCTGGCATCCGCCACAGGCATAACGACACAACAGCCCTTGGCAGGGCGAGAAAGGAGCCGGTGATGTAGCGCTTCCGAAAGGAGACGAAAACATGCACAAGGAGCCACCATTATCAAAGGTGTTCTATCGTCCCATCGAAGCTGCCATACGGTGGGCTGGGTTGTTGCGGTACAAGGCGTCGATCCTCGCCTCGATCGCATCACCGCGGTGCCTGCCGCAGACATTGGACTGCCCGCGATGGAACGAGTGTCGGCTGTACTCGGAACGCATCTACGACGGCATCCTCAACTCGGAACTGCCCTTTGGCAAGAACGGGATCACGCTCAATGACCCAGAGTTGGTGAGTTCACCCGATCTGACCATCCGCCACGTCGATCTGAAACGCTGGATGCGCACTCACTATCCTGAGCATCGACCCGGATTCCTGTTCAGCCGCAGCGAGCGCATGGCGCATCCCTCCATCACCCTGGAAACAGGACAGGCAATCCTGCTGGAACGGCAGGCTCTGCAGGCCGCGCTGGACCATAGCCGGCGTGAGATGCGCAAACTTCAAGCGCAACACGAAGCCTTGCTCAAGCAGTCCGCGGTGCTGTTGGCATCCAAGCAGTGCGCGATCAGTGATCGAGCGGAGACCACGTACCTGAACATCATCGGTGGCATGCTGACGCTGATGCTGGGTCAATCCCCATCGGGTGTGCCGTACTCCAGCTTCAAGACGCAGGAGGCAATCGTCACCGCATTGCTCGCCCACTATGGCGGCACCATGGGCATCACGGAGCGAACCTTGAACGGCAAGTTCGCCAACGCCAGGAAGAATGTGCGTAGCGCAGCCGCGTGAATTCTTCCATCTTGTATGTGCAGTCTCGGAGATTGCATTTGCAATGTCTTTTTGCAGCCATGTCTATTGAATAGAGGTCACGCCAACAAACGCCACTGAGCGTTCAGGAGTGACCGCCATGTCGCAAGTACCTGTACTGCCACCGCACGAGCGCCGCATCCTGCGGCTCGATGAAGTTGAAGCGAAGTCCGGCTTCAAACGCGCCCACATCTACAACCTGATGAAGAAGCGCCAGTTTCCACAGGCGTTGCGCCTTGGCGTGCGCGCGGTGGGCTGGGATTCGGTCGAGATCGATCAGTGGATCGCCGAACGCCTTAACAACCGCACCTGACTCGCTCCCCCTCGGACTTCCCATCGCCAAACGGAGAGCGCCATGCAGGTCGTATCCATCATTTCAACGAAAGGTGGCGTCGGCAAGACGACCACGGCCGCCAACCTCGGCGGGCTCGCCGCGGACGCGGGGCTGCGCGTGCTGCTGCTCGATCTCGACGTGCAGCCCACCTTGTCCTCCTACTACGATCTGGCTCACCGCGCGCCCGGCGGCATCTATGAGCTGCTGGCGTTCAACGAGCGCGGTCTCGACCAGCTCGTGTCCCGCACCATCATCGCGGGCCTGGACCTGGTGCTCTCGAACGACCACCGGGGTGAACTGAACACCTTGCTGCTGCACGCGCCAGACGGGCGCCTGCGGTTGCGCCACCTGCTGCCGGCGCTGGCGCCGCTCTATGACCTGGTGCTAATCGACACCCAAGGCGCGCGCTCGGTGCTGTTGGAGATGGCGGTGCTCGCCTCCGGCCTGGCGCTGTCACCCGTGACCCCGGAAATCCTTGCGGCCCGCGAACTGCGGCGCGGCACCATGCAGTTGCTGGAGGACATCGCGCCGTATCGGCACCTTGGCATCGAACCGCCACCGCTGCACCTACTCATCAATCGTGTCCACCCCGTGTCCGCCAACGCACGCATGATCCAGCAGGCGCTGCACGACCTATTTCAGGATCACACGGGCATCCGCGTGCTGGGCACCGACGTGCCGGCCATCGAAGCCTATCCGCGCGCTGCAACCCGCGGCATGCCGGTGCATCGCGTCGAGTATCGACAGCCACCAGGCAGAGTTGCGCCCGCTGCGCTCGACACCATGCGCACGCTCGCCGGCGAACTGTTCCCGCAGTGGCAAGACAGATTCGCCCGCGTGTCCGGCCGTCCTCCACGTTCTATTGAAACCGGGAGGTCCCGTGGCGAGCGCACATGAACTGTCCCGTGGCCACAAGCGACTGCGCGCCCTGATCGAGTTTGCGGTGAGCGAAGGCTGGCACGTCAAACGTACTCGGGGTGGACACCTCAAATTCACCAAGACCGGCTGCGCCGCCATCTACACCAGCTCGACAGCGAGCGATTACCGGGCAGACCTCAATGCCCGTGCGCAGATCCGCCGAGCCGAGCGCGAGGCCCGCATGGCCCGGCCCGCCAACGCCGAGGGATGCGGCCATGGCTGAGATGACCTCCCAGGACATGGCCGGCAAGCTGCTTGCCGCCGGGTTCGAGCGCAGTGGGCCATCGGCCACGGCTTTGAGTGACCCCATCGCCGACACGCCGATGGTCGTGACGCTGGACCAGTTGCGGCCCTACGACCACGATCCCCGCAAAAAGCGCAACTCGGCCTACGATGAAATCAAGGCCTCCATCCGCGAGCGCGGCCTGGATGCGGCGCCAGCCATCACACGCCGTCCTGGCGAGGCGCACTACATCATCCGCAACGGCGGCAACACCAGGCTGGCGATCCTGCGCGAACTCTGGACAGAAACGAAGGACGAGCGCTTCTTCCGCATATCGTGCCTGTTCCGGCCGTGGCCTGCGCGCGGGGAGATCGTCGCGCTGACCGGGCACCTCGCCGAGAACGAACTGCGTGGCGGCTTGACGTTCATCGAGCGCGCCCTCGGCGTCGAGAAGGCGCGCGAGTTCTATGAAGCGGAAAGCAGCACGACCTTGAGCCAGTCCGAGCTGGCCCGTCGCTTGGGCGCCGACGGCTTCCCCGTGCAGCAGTCACACATCAGCCGCATGGCCGATGCGGTGCGCTACCTGCTGCCTGCGATCCCGACCGTGCTGTATGGTGGCCTCGGTCGCCACCAGGTCGAGCGGCTGTCGGTCATGCGCAAGGCCAGTGAGCGCACGTGGGAGCACTATGCCAAGGGCCGCTCCCTGCCGCTCGACTTCGACAGTTTCTTCCAAGAAGTGCTGTCGCAGTTCGATACCCAGGCCGACGAGTTCTCGCCGCAGCGTGTGCAGGACGAGTTGATCGGTCAGATGTCCGAGCTGCTGGGCATCGACTACGACGTGCTTGCCCTGGACCTGACCGAATCCGAGAGCCGCCACCGCGCCCTGGTCAGCGACCCAACCCCGCCATCGGCGCCGCCGGCATTGCCTGAGCCTGGGGCCATCGCACGGCCGCCGATTGAACCGGCACCGTCCCCCGCCACAGCAGCACATTCTGCAGGCCACTCTGCCGCCGCGCCGACAAGGCCCCAGGACGATGCGGCCCCGCGTGAGGCATCCGCAGCCACCCCTGCGGCAGCGGCTGGCGATCTACTTGACGAGCACATCGTCTCTCCGGCACCCACGACGCAGCGGCTCCAGTCCATCCAGCGCATGGTCGCCGACCAGTTGGGCGATGCGCTTCCGCCCGACTTCTCGGCCAACGTGCTGCAGTCGATTCCCGTGCAGGCCGGTGGCCTCTATCCCATCTCGGACATCTGGCATATCGACCCAGGTCTCGACGCACCCGGCCGCCTGCGCGTCCACATCGCGCAGTTCGCGCGCGAGATCGCGGGCGAGGTCGACCTGGACGCGTGTGTCGAGGATCGTTCAGATGGCATCGGGTTCGCGTGTCGTGCCCCGACCCAGGTTTCGTCGCCGCTCGCACGTGCCGTGCTCGCGCTGCTGGTTTCCCTGGCCGGTCAGCAGTCGGCCGACGTGGGCTTGGACGGCGGGCACTTCGTCACCGACCTGCCAGCGCTGTTGCACGGCCAAGGCCAACGTCATGCCGACGGGGCCCGGCGATTGAGCGACACCGCGCTGGTCAAGCTGTTTCGTCTGCTGCGGCTGGCCCGGCGCCTGCTGGATCTGGAAGCCGGCGCTCTCGGTCCTGGGACCTGAGCGAGGGAGGCCCGCATGTCCGCACCTAACCCACTCAACCAGGCCGTCATCGCGCAGGCGCTCTACGATCTGCGCAACGGGCAACTGCGCCGCTGCAAGGCGATGGGATTCGGTGAGGAAGAATTGGATGCGCTCAAGCATCCGGCGCTGATCAGCGTACTGGCCAATGCCAGCGTCTCGTGGTGCTCTGTCTCGGTGAACCGGGAAGTGCTCCGGCGATTGCTCAAACAGGCGCAGGACGTGGAGAAGGAGATCGCCACCGTCGATCGCATGTTGCGCCTGGGGGCCAGTACGGAAATGGCGAGCCGTTTTTATGGGCTGACGCACCAGGAAGTCGCGCTACGGCGTGAAGTTCTCGGCCTGCCCAAACGCAAGGGGCGCCATCCGGTTCTGGACGAGGAGCAGGACACCGAGCTGTGGCGACGCTGGAAGGCCGTGACCAGCAGCAGGAATGTCGAGCTGGAGGATGAGACCTCGGTTCTTGATGCGGCAATGGACCTCGCCGAAGGCATGGAACTGCCGCTGTCGGTGGTCTGGGCTGCGATCAAGAACTGGATCGATCAGGGATTGGGTTGAGTCATGGCCGTGGACGACGCTGCACCACGAGCACCACGCCAAGGCCCGGTCGCCCTCGCTGATCTGTTCGACAGCGCGCTGAAAGACCTTGCACCGAAACCTCGCCCGCCCGCGTCCGCGCCAGCTCCCGCATCCGCAACATCTCCTGTCTCCGCAACCGGCGACGGTTTTCTGTTCAGCGGCAATCGGCACGAGAGCGTGCCGCGACGGCTGTTCCTGGACCGACGCCTGACGCCGCTGGAACGCAATGCCTGGCAAGTCTTTCGGATGATGCTCAACGAGGATGGGGTCACGGCGTTTCCGACGTATGAGCAACTTCGCCCGTGGCTCGCGTCAATGCCCTGCGCCGGACAGGCCTCTCACGAGACCGTGGCACGGGCGCTGACGCTGTTGCGCCTGACTCGCTGGTTGAGTCTCGTGCGCCGCAGGCGTGACCCCAAGACCGGGCGCATCCTCGGCAACCTCTACGTCCTGCACGATGAGCCCCTGACGCCTTTCGAGGCGATGCAGCTCGACCCGGACTACTTGGAGCTCGTCAGCCAAGCCCTGGGCCATTCGGCCAAGGCCGTCCAGGTCGTGGGCTTGCACACCCTCAAGGAAATCGCCGAAGACCCGTTGTTGTCTGGCCGCACGTTGCCCTCGCGGCTGCAGGTCCTTGCCGAACGCCTCGCGAGCCAGGGCATTGGGTCGCAGGAGAGTTATCCACAGAAGGATAGGGTTCACGATTCCGAAGAAGGGGCGCCGAGCCTTCTTCGGAATTCTGATGACCCCTCTTCGGATTCCGAAGCAGGGCCGAAACCCGCGTCAGACGGCGCTCTTCGGAATCCGAAGCAGGACCGTACTGTACGTAGTAGTCGTATGAATGAAGTACGTACTACCGCGCGTGAGCGTGGGCAGGCGCGTGCGATGCCAGGAGTTCGCCTGCCTGATCGCTTTCTCGGCTTGAAGGAAGAGCAGCAGGCCGCCGCCATCGTGGCATTGCAGCAGGTCGATGCTCCGCTACGCCAGGCCGTGCTGGACGAATGGGCGGATCGCTGTCGCGGCAGCACCATCCGCAACCCGGCAGGCTACCTGTTCGGCATCATCCAGCGCGCCATCCGTGGCGAGTTCAACGCCTGGGCCAAGCAAGCCGGGTCAGCACCGCCACCTGCCCCTGCACGAGATGCACCGCCTGAACCACCGCGCAATGTGGTTCCACCCGAGGTGGCCCGGCAGCACATTGACCGGCTGCGCGACCTTCTGCGCAGTAGCTGAGCGCGACGAGCGACAAGGGCGTGAAGCAGACGTCGATGGCCGTCAGTAGAGCTATCCCCAGGGGATAGATGTACTACAAGCTGTAACGCCGACAGGCACGGCATGGCACTTCGGTCCAGGGGGGCCGTAATGGCGTCGGTTGCATGAGCGCACGCACCATTTGCGCGAGCAGCGCTCCATGGCTTTCGATGGAGCTATCCCCTGGGGATAGCTCGTGTCACAGGCCACCGCTGCCACGACAACCGGGTCCCGGTTCATTTCGGTTTGTTGACTGACTGCCTTCCGTTGCGTGCCGATCCTGACCGCTCCTTTTCCCAAGCGAGCGGACGCCATGGCAACCAACGAACCTCTGCAACTCAATCTCGGCTCTTTGCGCAGCGCGATGTCGCTGACGCTTCACACCCACCACGCCTCGCGCATCTGGCATGGCCGCGCCGCCGCCGAGGGGCGACCCGGCATCGTCGGCCTGAACGGCTACATCGCCGTGATGAACAAGATGAAGCGCGGCTCGGAGCAGGACGACCCGTACAGCGACTGGTGGATGTTGCGCATCGAGGAAAAGCTCGACCAGACCAGGACCACGTTGCAATCGCTGCGCGAGCAGGTTGACCAGGCACTGGCCGGCGTGCCTGCGGCGTTGAGCCTGGGTGAGAACCTCAACGTGCAGCCGGTGAAGCTCCCCTTGTTCGTGAACGCGCAGCTCGGCTTTGCCGCCGTCTATCTGCTGGCCGACTACGACGACATCGCCCGCAAGCTGATCCTCGCCCACCACACCGCGCTGATCGATCGCTCGACGTTGGAGCGCTGGCTCAACGAAGGTGCCCACGCGCTGCGCAGCCTGTTCAGCCTGGCCCAGCAATACCGCTACTCGGGCTGCACCCGCGACGACTTCGCGGCCAAGAACGCCGCAGCTCGGGCAGCATTGGAGAAGTTCGGCGAACTGCCGCAGGACGTGCTCGAAGGCATGCGCCGCTCGAAGTTTGCGCCGCCCGTCGTGCGCCGTGGTCTGCAACAGCGTGGTGATAGCGCTGCCGCAGCCGCATCTCCCACCGACGAAGGCGCTGCCGCCGATTCGGCCGAGGCCAAGTCCACAGCCGCCGGCGAGGACGAACCGGCATGAGCGACCCGAACCGCGAACCGCGCTACTTCCGTCGTCTGGAACAGCCAGCCTTCATGCGGCTGGAACACGCGGCCTCTCTAAAAGGCCTTTTAAAGCCTTTTAAAGGTAAAGGGGACTTCGAGGCCTGGGCCAGCCAGTGCTTCGCCATGCGCGACGAGTTGATTGCCCTGGCGCAGCGACAGGTGCTGCCACAGGCGTGCGGGCATCCCTTCCACCTGCTTCCCGTCGAGCTGGCCCAGCAGACCACTGGCGCAGGCACGACCTTTCTTCGCTGGCGCAAGCACGATCGATCGGCCATGGGCGTGGCGTTGTGGCAGGAGCTGATGGCGAGCCCCAGCACGCCGGTCAACCTGCTGCACGACCTGCACGAGATCGAACTGCAGCGCGTCATGCTGAACATGCAGATCAGCCTGCTGCACACCCTGGGCAGGCAAGCACAGGAATGCGCCAGCAAGGCCGCGCAGGCGGACAACACCTACCTGCGCCGGCTCGCGTCCGTTCCTGCCGCAGTGCGCGATCGGTGATTGCGCCTGCCATCCGAGCACGCGCCCGAGCCCAACGAGGCACGGGTATTTCAACCACCACGGAGATTCCAACATGAGCACACAATTCATCGGCGAGGGCAACATCGGATCGCCTCCCGAGTACCGCGAATTCCCCAATGGCAACGACGATCCTCGCCGGTTGCTCCGGCTGAACGTGTACTTCGACAACCCCGTCCCCACCAAGGGCGGCGAGTTCGAGGACCGCGGCGGCTTCTGGGCGCCGGTGGAACTCTGGCACCACGACGCCGACCGCTGGCAGCAGCTCTACCAGAAGGGCATGCGGGTGCTGGTCGTCGGCCGCATGGAGCGCGACCCCTGGACGGACAACGAAGATCAGCCGCGTGAGACTTGGCAGGTCAACGCGCGCAGTGTCGGCATCCTGCCGTACCGCATCGAGTCTGTGGCCCTCAGCCCGAAGCCACAGGAGGCAGAGCCGAAGCCCCAGGCCACCCAGGAATCGACGGCGCCGAAAGAGACCAAGCGCAGGAAGTGATCGGGCATGGAGGGCGGCTGCCGCAGTGCTTCGCCGCCCTCCATGCGCTGCGAATTATCCCCAGGGGATAGCTCCACCAACGTCCACCGAGTTCCACGCGCGCTCCCGGAAATCGCGGCTCTCGGCCCGCACACTTCCGGCCACGCACCTTCCCCGCACTCGCCATTTCATCGGCGTGAAAGCGGTCGCTGCCGCATGCGGCTTGTTTGCTGCTGCCAGGGGCTGCGCTCGGCATCCTCGATCCCAGCAACTCCATGAACAACAGGAATCGGGATGGACGGATATGCGGCTGTTCTTGTGCGAGAAGCCCTCCCAGGGCAAAGACATTGGCCGGATTCTCGGCGCCACGCAGCGCGGTGAAGGCTGCCTCAACGGTTCCGGCGTCACGGTCACCTGGTGCATCGGCCATCTCGTGGAGGCGGCGCCGCCCGAGGCCTACGACGAGCAGCTCAAACGATGGTCCGTTGAGCAGTTGCCCATCATTCCCCAGCACTGGCGGGTCGAGGTCAAACCGAAGACCGCCACGCAATTCAAGGTCGTCAAGGCGCTCTTGGCGAAGGCGACTCACCTGGTTATCGCCACCGATGCCGACCGCGAGGGCGAATTGATCGCCCGCGAGATCGTGGAGCTTTGCGGCTACCGCGGCCCCATCGAACGCCTGTGGCTGTCGGCGCTCAACGATGCGTCCATTCGGGCGGCACTGGGCAAGCTGCGGCCTTCGGCCGAGACGCTTTCGATGTACCACTCGGCGCTGGCGCGCTCCCGTGCGGATTGGCTCGTGGGCATGAACCTGAGCCGGCTGTTCACGGTGCTGGGGCGACAGGCGGGTTACGACGGCGTGCTGTCGGTCGGCCGCGTACAGACCCCGACGCTCAAGCTCGTTGTGGACCGCGACCGCGAGATCGCGCGCTTCGTGTCCGTACCATACTGGGCCATCGCCGTGTCCCTGTTCGCAGGCGGTTCGACTTTCGCCGCGCAATGGGTTCCACCCGATGCGTGCACCGACGACGCAGGCCGCTGCCTGCGGCAGCCGGTCGCACAGCAGACCATGCAGCAGATCCGCGCTGCGGGCAGTGCCCACGTCGTGTCGGTGGAGACTGAGCGTGTCCGCGAAGGCCCGCCGCTGCCGTTCGACCTGGGCACCTTGCAGGAAGTGTGTTCCAAGCAGCTTGGGCTGGACGTGCAGGAAACCTTGGAGATTGCCCAAGCCCTGTACGAGACGCACAAGGCCACGACGTACCCCCGCTCGGACTCCGGCTACCTGCCCGAGAGCATGTTTGCCGAAGTGCCCACCGTTCTCGACAGCCTGCTCAAGACCGATCCCTCGCTGCGCTCGATCATGGGCCAGCTCGACCGCTCGCAGCGCTCGCGCGCCTGGAACGATGGCAAGGTCACGGCGCACCACGGCATCATCCCGACGCTCGAACCGGCGAAGCTCTCCGCCATGAGCGAGAAGGAACTGGCCGTGTACAGGCTCATCCGGTCGCATTACCTGGCGCAGTTCCTCCCTCACCACGAGTTCGACCGCACTGTGGCCAAGTTTTCGTGCGGGGGGCAGAACCTGGCGGCCACGGGCAAGCAGGTTGTCATCCCGGGTTGGCGCCAGGTGCTCGCCGAGCCGCAGGCCGAAGACGGTGATGGCGAGGGCGATACTGCGGTCCGCGCCCAGGTGCTGCCCGCGCTGCCGAAACTGTATGAGGGCCTGGCATGCCAGGTGGCCGACGTCGATCTCAAGGCACTCAAGACGCTGCCGCCCAAACCGTACACGCAAGGCGAGTTGGTCAAGTCCATGAAAGGCGTCGCCAAGCTGGTGTCCGATCCCCGCCTGAAGCAGAAGCTCAAGGATACGGTTGGCATCGGCACCGAAGCGACGCGGGCCAACATCATCGGCGGCCTGATCGCTCGCGGCTACCTCGTGAAGAAGGGGCGCGCCATCCGCGCCTCGGATGCGGCTTTCACTTTGATCGATGCCGTGCCTGCGGCGATTGCCGACCCTGGCACCACCGCCGTCTGGGAACAGGCGCTCGACATGATCGAGGCCGGACAGCTCACCCTGGACGTGTTCATCGGCAAGCAGGCCGCGTGGATTTCGCAGTTGATTGCGCAGTACGGCAGCGCCTCCCTGTCCATCAAGGTTCCCCAAGGGCCGGCATGCCCGCAGTGCGGCGCACCCACGCGCCAGCGCAGCGGCAAGAGCGGCCCGTTCTGGTCGTGCAGCCGCTACCCGGACTGCAAAGGCACGCTGCCAGTCGAATCCGGCAGCTCCAAGCGCGGCGCCTCGCGCCCGCGCCGTAGCGGCCGCAAAGGCTCCTGACCGCCCCCGTTCCCCGTGAGCCGTGCCCGCCTTCGGCGGCGTGGCCCCTGTCCCGCACTCCGCCGCATGCCCTGCGGGACGCCCAGCGCGCAACGCCTTCTTGATCCGTGTGCGCGTCCCGCCCAGCCGTCCCCGGCCGCGGGACCTGAAGGTAGCTTCTCTGCGAGCCGCACCACGCGCGTTCTGTTGATCTGCGTTTCTTCCGCCCTCTGCGAAGGGTCTCCCGGTGGCTTGCCAGGCTGCACGAGCCACCGGGAGACCCTTCGTGGTCAGCGGTAATCGGTGCCGGTGCCCGCCGGTGCAAAAACGGGCTCCCTTTGTGCGCGGATGTGCGCCAGACGATGCCGGCCCCAGCCACGACATGGGCCGGGTGTGATTGCTTGATGAGCAGACGGTTCTAGCGACGACCGGGCCTGCCAATCAGCCCACGGGTGGTTCCTCTTTTCTCCCGAGCCGAAGGCCGTTGGGCCTTCGGCGCCATTCTCCTGCCCATCAACGTCCCGGCCCGGCCATTGGCCTGGGCCACACGAACAGGAGAGACGACATGCACCCTCAACCTTGCGCACCGCTGCTGTACGGCAGACGGAGGTCGAGAACGGCATGCCCGCCTATCGCGCGGCCATCGCCAATGGTACGCTCGGCTGCAGCCGAGGCCGTAGCCCAAAGGCTGGACTACCTCTTTTGCAGAGGTAAACCTCGGGATGAACTGGGCGAAAACATGCCTTATGTGCCCGCCTTACGGCGAGCTGTTTCCGATGCTTCGCGCAGGATTTCCCGCCCCCCATTCGCTGCGATTGCGGCCACGATGACGCCCAGCACCAGATCCGGGATGTTCGACCCGAACCCCATCACCAGCACCCCGGACAGCACAATCGCACCATTGACGATGGAGTCGTTGCTGGTAAAGATCGCTGACGCCTTGAAGTTCACATCTTCCCCGCGATGGCGGCGCAGTAGTCTGAGGCACACTAGGTTCAAAGCCGCGTTCAGCGCGGCCATGGCCATCATGGCTGGGCCGACAGGCTCTTCCCCTCCAGCGAAGCGGCGTAGGACTTCCAACAGCAGCAGCGCGGCCAGGCCGATTAGCAAGAAACCCGACAAGCGGGCCGCGCCCACCTTGACCGTTGCCGCACGACCGACGGCATACAGGCTAACCGCATAGACCGACGCATCGGCGAGGTTGTCCAACCCGGCGCCCATCAGCGCCGTAGAGCCAGCCCAGATGCCAAGGGCAATGCCGGCGGCGGACTGCGTCAGGTTGATCAGCAACACAGTCAGAAGAATCTTTCGGTCCTTCGCATCGCTCGCATCTAGGCGGCCCAACTCGTCGTTTTCGTGATTTCTGTGGTTTTCAGCCATGCATTGTTCCTTCCAAATCGATGGATGCTGAAGCCTGTAGCGGCTGGAGAGTCAAGGCGCAGATGCAACGAACTTGCCACAGGGTCTTCCCGGACGCCCTTGACTCTACCGTAGCTAGAAGGTTTTCCAATCCAGTCAGAGCTTTAGGACAGAACAGATGAGCACCAATGCGCCCCCTTCATTGCGACTGTCATCCGGTATGGCTGCTATCCACTGATCCGTGGCGCCACTGCGGTTGTGCTCTTCGGCGAGCTCGCGACCGGCCGGCCGTCTTTTCCGACGGAGCTACTCACAGTGATCGTCGCGCTCGCTTGTGCCGCCTTGCTAGAGGGCGGGCGGCCTTTCCACTCCCCGTTGAGCCAGTAGCGGCGTTCCAAGCTGTGGTTGGCCGTCGGCGCATGGCTCGGCTTCTTGGTCGTGCATCTGGCCTTCCAGCACTCCAATCTGGGATACCGGGTCGGGCCGTTGGGATTGTTGATCGGGGTGGCTGAAGCCCATCGCTGGCATCACAAGCGTGAGCACGAAGACGCCCAAGTCAACTACGGCGATTTCTGGATGCCCGGGGGCCACTTGTTCAGCGCTTTCCGGTCGCAAAAGCACACGCTGGGCGCCAAAGAGTGACACTCAAGAAAGATGGACTTTCCAATGGACTACGGCCCGCAGCTTGTCTATCCCTTCCGGAGCCGGCCAGCAGCGGCAAACGCTTGCGCTGCTGGCTATACGATCTTGCCCACGTCGCATTCTTGCGCGAGTCGGGCCTTGCGGCTTCTTGCGAAGCGATCGCGAGTTGCGTGGCGTGCCCATGAGTCGGGCCGCGTCGTGGCGCACTGCTACCTTGGCCTGCACCTGCACCTGCGCAGCCACGCCGCGATGCTCGGTCTGGCCTGGAGAACCCGTAAGGTGGCGGAGATTGCGGCGCGCAGGTCGTCCGGCTCGCGCTGGCTCCTGTGGGCCACGCCCTCGGTCGCACGCCGTCTCAAAACGTCAGAATCGCGCGCTTTCGCATGATGGAGCGCGGCACGTGGCTCTCAGAACTGGACCCGATCACTTCCAGCACCGATGACACGCTCGAGCTTCAGGCGGGCTCGGCCAAGCTGTTGAGAATGCCGCACTCGCGCGAGGTTCGGGCGCTATCGCAGGAGCGTCGCAGATCCATTAACTCGCGCTCCAAGGCGCGCAATTCCTTCATCTTGGTCCGCACTTGCGCGATATGAGCGTCGACCAGCGCGTTCACCTCGCCGCAGCCCAACTCTGGCCGATCCCGTAAGTTCAGCAGTTGACGGATCTCATCCAGCGTCATGTCCTTCGCCCGGCAGCGGCGGATGAACAGCAAGCGCTGCAAATGGACTTCGTCATAGAGCCTGAAGTTGCCCTCGCTACGTGCAGGCTCGGGCAGCAAGCCTTCTGACTCGTAAAAGCGCACGGTCTGCACCAAGCAATCTGCCTTCTTGCCCAGTTCACCGATCCGCATCATGGTTGCTTCCTATAAAAAACTTGACTCTATATCTACTAGAGGTTTTCTAATGATGGCATCCGGGGAAAACCTTGTCAATGAAGAGCGATCTATGAACAAAGAACCTTCCAGCCCATGCGCCTGCTCCGGCGGCAATGGCCAACAGACGGCGTGCGCCAGTGAGCAGGCCAGCACTGAAACCACCGTTTTCCACGTGAGCAACATGGATTGCCGCAATGAGGAAGCACTGGTGCGGCGAACGCTGGAGGGCATGCCCGGTGTCGAGCGGCTCCTGTTCGATCTTCCGCAGCGTTTGTTGACCATTTCGCACCGCGAAGTCTCGGCCGATGCCTTGGAGCAAGCGCTGAATTCGGTGGGCATGAAGGCTCAGGCTGTCCGAGACGCCGCCGTGTCGACCACCTACCGCATCGAGAACATGGACTGCCCGAGCGAGGAGAAACTCATCCGCTCGCACCTCGGGGCAGTCGAGGGAATTCAGGACCTCGACTTCGACCTCGCTGAGCGCACCCTGTCGGTGAAACACCTCGCTCAGGCACGCGCGCAGATGGAGCAGGTCCTGGCCTCGATCGGCATGCGCGCCAAGGAGCAGACCTTCGGCCACACGGGGCCGATCGAAGCCGCGGCTGTGATCCCATCCTCGGCCCTGCAGCAGCAACCAACCGCTGCCGTTTCCGCGCCGCCGATCGGCGAGCGGGTGACGTACCGGATCGAGAACATGGATTGCCCGACGGAAGAAGCGCTGATCCGCGACCGGCTGGGCAAGCTGCCGGGTGTGACCGCGCTCGACTTCAATCTGATGCAGCGTGTGCTGGGAGTCCAGCACACGCTGGCGACCTCAGCGCCGATCGAGAAGGCGCTTGCTTCCATTGGAATGCAGGCTGCGCGGCAGGACATGCAGACAGCCACCACGGTACTTCGCATCGCGAAGATGGACTGTCCGACCGAGGAAAGTCTGATCCGCGGCAAGCTGCAAGGCATGCCGGGCGTGCAGGGAATGGATTTCAACCTGATGCAGCGCACGCTCACGGTTCGGCACACACCCGACGCGATCAAGCCGGCAGTCGAAGCCATCGAATCGCTGGGCATGGAAGCCGAGGTCCAGAGGACTGATGAGCCGCGCGATGCCCCGGTGGCCGCGCACAAGACCAATTGGTGGCCGATGGCGGTTTCGGGCGTTGCGGCGGTGGCCGCCGAAGGCGTGTACTGGGTCAACGACGGCAATCATTGGGCCGTGATCGTGCTGGCACTGGTTTCGATCTTCACCGGCGGCCTCAGCACCTACAAGAAGGGCTGGATCGCGCTGAAGAACCTCAACCTGAACATGAACGCCCTGATGGCCATCGCGGTCACCGGCGGCATGGCGATCGGCCACTGGCCGGAGGCCGCCATGGTCATGTTCCTGTTCGCGTTGGCGGAAGTGATCGAGGCGAAGTCGCTGGACCGCGCCCGCAACGCCATTCGGGGGCTGATGGACTTGGCGCCCGAGACCGCGACCGTGCGGCAGGCCGATGGCTCATGGACAGAGCTGCCGGCCAAGGAGGTCGCAAAGGGCGCGGTGGTCCGCGTGCGTCCTGGCGAGCGCATCGCACTGGACGGCCTGATCACCTCGGGTCGATCGGCCATCAACCAGGCGCCCATCACCGGCGAGAGCCTGCCCGTCGAGAAGGCCGAAGGTGACCAGGTCTTCGCCGGAACCATCAATGAGACCGGCTCTTTCGAATACAAGGTGACCGCAGGCGCCAGCGACTCGACGCTCGCGCGCATCATCCATGCCGTGGAGTCCGCGCAGGGCAGCCGTGCGCCCACGCAGCGCTTCGTCGACCAGTTCGCCCGCGTCTACACGCCGGCGGTGTTCGCGGTGTCCGTGCTGGTTGCCGTCGTGCCGCCGCTCGCCTTCGGCGGCGCATGGTTTGACTGGGTCTACAAGGCCCTGGTACTGCTGGTGATCGCCTGCCCCTGCGCTCTGGTCATCTCCACGCCGGTCACCATCGTCAGCGGCTTGGCCGCTGCCGCCCGACGCGGCATCCTGATCAAGGGTGGCGTCTACCTGGAGGGCGGGCGCAAGCTCAAGGCGTTGGCCCTGGACAAGACCGGCACACTCACACATGGCAAGCCCGAGCAGACCGACTTCGTGCCGCTGATCGGCGAGGCGCAGGAAGTTGCCGCCTGGGCCGCAAGCCTCGCGGCACGCTCGGACCATCCTGTGTCTCAGGCCATCGCCCGCAAGGCGAACCGTGACGGCATCGCGCTGCACGAGGTCGACGACTTCGCGGCGCTGCCTGGCCGCGGCGTGCGCGGCCGCGTCGCCGGGCGCATGTTGCACATGGGCAACCACAGGCTCGCCCAGGAGCTGGGCCTGAGCGAAGCGACGCTCCAGGCTCGGCTGGAGACCCTGGAGCGCCAAGGCAAGACAGCGATCCTGCTGATGGACGATGCGACCGTGCTCGGCATTTTTGCAGTGGCCGACACCGTGAAGGAAACCAGCCGTGAGGCGGTGGCCGACCTGCAGGCGCTGGGTGTGCGCACGCTGATGCTGACGGGGGACAACCAGCACACGGCCGCGGCCATCGCTGCCCAGGTCGGAATCTCTGAAGCCCGTGGTGACCAACTGCCCGAAGACAAGCTCAAGACCATCGAAAGCCTGGTCGGCGGCGAGGGCCAGGTGGGCATGGTGGGCGACGGCATCAACGATTCGCCCGCGCTCGCCCGTGCCGACATCGGCTTCGCCATGGGCGCGGCCGGCACCGACACCGCGATCGAAACAGCCGACGTCGCCCTGATGGACGACGACCTGCGCAAGATCCCCGCCTTCATCCGGCTGTCGCGTAGCACTGCGGCGATCCTCACGCAGAACATCGTTCTGGCCCTTGGCATCAAGGCGGTGTTCCTTGCGTTGACGTTCACAGGGCATGCCACCATGTGGATGGCTGTGTTCGCTGACATGGGGGCAAGTCTTTTGGTTGTCGTCAATGGGCTGCGCCTCCTGAAGTTCAAGGCGGCATGAACAATGGATGAACCATCTCTTCGCAAGACGCAGTGGTACTCACTCGCGATCGTTATATTCGCCGGCGATCAGGCAGCTAAGAGCTACATTGACGCGACAACTCCCTTGGGTTGGTCGCACGAGGTGGCGTCATTCTTCAACCTAGTTCACGCTCTCAATCCCGGCGCGGCGTTCAGCTTCCTTGCTGGCGCGGGCGGCTGGCAGCGGTGGTTTTTTCTGGCGATCGCGTTCGCAATATCGGCATGGCTCGCATGGCTGCTCTCCCGGCCGCTGCGCAAAACGGAAGGCCTTTCGTACAGCCTCATTCTGGGCGGCGCATTGGGCAACGCGTTCGACCGCGCCACGCGCGGGCACGTTATCGACTACATCGACTTTCACCTGCACGGCTGGCACTGGCCCGCCTTCAACATCGCTGACATGGCCATCGTGGGCGGGGCGATCGCGCTGGTGGCCCAGTCGTTCATGAGCGTGGAGAACCCGGCCGCCACAAAGGAGTCCCAGTGACATTGGGACGATCCGGAAATTCGCAATGCACACGGTGCAGGACACCAATCTGAAGAGAACGGCCCCCAGCATGAGCGGCCGCGGCTTGGCCCTCATGCTAGCGCCCACCGCCGCTTTTGCTGCAACGCCCTGTTGCGATGGCGGCGATTGCTGCAACGACGTCGCAATGCCTTGCTGTGAATAAACAGCACGCAAGCCAGTTGACCTGGCAATTATGAAAGTCCATCACGGCGATGCTGGCCTTTTTCGTTCCAATGAGCCGTCACGGAGAGGTGATGATGAAGCTATGCCGGGATCCTGCAAGCTTTAGGACGGTCTTCTTTACCGCATAGCGATATGCTGATGTCACCCGTTCGCCTCGCCTGGCAAGTACAAGTAGTTCGTCGCGGTTTTCTGGCCGTGTCCGCCCGCTTCGCTGGCCCTTTTGCCCCAAACAAGCGCAATCATGCCTGCGTTACCACCAAAGTTCGCCCCCGCCAGTTGCTGTTCCTAAAGGGCATCAAGCTCAACGCCATCGCCGACCGGCCAGCGTATTTCGCATCGCTGCGTGCCCGTCGGGGCCAGCCCATCGTCATCCTCGCAGAGCTGGGACCGGACGAGGCATTCGCCCTGTGGAAGCAGCATGTACTGGGCGACAGGCCTCGCTGACCCAGTTTCGCCTCATCCTCCTGACAGCCCCGCACTTATTGCGGGGCTTTCTTTTTTCCGCGTTCGCCAATCGGGGCTGTTGCAAATGCCGATTTCCGGCTGACGCGGCTCGCCTCGCGCATGAAGCTGCCCGCATGTGTCGCTGATTCGTCAGCACCATGCCAGCAGCCAGAGTTTCCAGGCTGCCGCGGATTCTTTCCGCGCTACCCGCCAGTCCGCCATCGCATCGAGTCTGCGGACGCGCGTCACCCGTGACGCCGATGCTTTTTTCTCAACCGCGTGCGGGAGCTGCCATCCCGTGAGGGACGAGGCCCCGCTTTTTCCAAGGAGCCCGTCCATGTCCCAGCAAGCCTCTTTCGGCCAGTTGGCCTTGATCCATTGCGGCAAGTTCCTGCCGCTCGAAATCCTGCATAGCGCCGCCGGCCACTACATCGGCACGCGCGATACAGAAGGTCCCGTTTCGCGGGAATCCTGCCAGTACTTCCGCAGCTATGCCGCGGCTCAACGTGCCCTCGAAAGAGGCGGCTGGTCCCAGCTCGCCACACCCTGATCCAACTGGAGGAACCACGTCATGAACCAGCTTTTGCCCCAGGAAGTCGTCGATCAGATCATGCGGGAAGAGCAGCATTTCGCCGCCGCGCCCCAAGCCTTCTTCGAGGTCTGGAAGCGCGGCGTCGAGATCGCAGGCCCGCAATGGTTTGGCGACGGCACGCGCGAAGGCCTGAACCAGGCAAAGAGCAAGTGGGATCTGCGTCCCGACATGCTGCGTGCCAACGACGCACTCGGCGTCCTGAGCAGCGGGGAACGCATGTTCCTGTCCGCCATGTTCAGCTTCTACAACGCGCGCGAGGGCGGTGCCATGCTCAAGCGCTGCCACTTCCAAGGACTGTCGGACTTCGATGGTCTCGATCTGCAACGTCGCCAGGTGATCGCCGACCTGCTGCTGAACTACAGCGGTTGGTGAGCCGGTCCCTGGCACACCTTCATCACTGCGTTCACGGGACCCCATGAGGGACATGCGCCTCGTTCGAGGCCATGTCCCTCGCGTTTTCTCCCCGCCCAGCGCCATCCGGCATCAGGCGGTTTCCCCTGCGGATGCCATCGTCCGCAAGGGCTGGCTCCGTTCATTCATCGAAAGGAGCCTTCATGGCCAACAACTACTACGAAGCCACCGGCGTTCTCGTGCTCGACCGTGTGACGCCCGTCATCCAGGCGCTGTTCGGCGCCTTCGCGCTGGACGAGAGCCACCCCGGCAACGGGCAGGCCTACATCGCCCAGATCGCCGAGACCACCAATCCGCAATGGCCGGACGTGCTCGATGGCCTGGAAGACCTGGCCACGCAACTCGGTATTCCGATGCCGGACGACGAAGGGCTGTCGATCCCGCCGCTGCTCGAACTGCTCGCCGTGCACTTCCGTGCCGATGAGGACGAAGAGCTGGGGAACTTGATCGACCGTCATTCGTTCGAGGACACCGCCGATCTCGACGCATTGTTTCTGATCGCCACCCGGTTCGATGACGGGCACCACCTGACCGCCATCCAGTTCGAGGGCTGCTGGTACTGCAGCAAGCCGCGGCTGTTCGAGTTCGGCGGCAACGGCTGCTACCTGAGCCGCGAGGTCCGCTTCATCAGCTCCTCCTCCCAGGCCCTCCAGCTCGGCGACCAATTGCGCAAGACCATTGTGGCCGCCGACATCGAAGAGGCTTCGGCCCTGATCGCGCTGGAGACCATCAATCTGCTGGCGGGCGTCAGCGACGAGCCATTCCGCATGAATTTGCGCCGGCGCGTCGCCGAGCGATTGGCCCAAACGCCAACGATCAGCGTCACCTGACGCTGTTTCCTTTCTTTCCACCCACCGGGGTCAATTCCCGGTGGCGGGGATTTGCTCCATCATTATTCTGTTGGAGAAATCCCATGTCCCAGAATCCCAATCCCTTTCTACGCGGCTACTGGAATCTGAAAATCGTCCGCACGCTGTCCATCAGCTACGAGGACGGAAGCCCGCATGTTTGGCGAAACATCCACCCGAGCCAGCAGCACCTCTGCGACGCGGCGCTGGTTTCTTCTCCTTGCATCATCACCAGCGACTTCGCGGTGGTCAGGACTGGCACCGAACCTGTCGGCGCCGCACTGATCGCCGAATGCGACGCGGCTGAAGGGGGCAGCGGCGAAGGCATGGTGGGTGCCGTGGTGTACGCGATCCACGGCGACGACTTCGACGGCCGCCCCGTCCACATTGGCGACACCTATTCGGCCGAGGCCGCACGGGAAGTCGTGCAGCGGTTGAGCTTCGAGACCGGCTACTACAGCCGGTGCTGGGAAATCAGCAGCGCGCACATCAGCCGCGAAACCGGCCAGTACCTGGCCAACCTGGCTGACCTCGCGACGCCGGAGGCCTTTTTGTTCATCGCGTTCCGGATTCCCTACAGCCCGGCGATCGGCGTCAAGCTGATCTCCACGCCCTGGACGGACCAGCACCTGCAGGACGTCGAGGGGATCGCCGCCGAGCAGCTTCGGCAGGAGCACCGCAGCAAGGGCATGCCGGACGAGCTGGCACAGATCCTTGAACTGGCCGGCCAGGCCGACGTGCGCATCCTCATCCTCGATGCCGACGCACCCGTGTTGCCGGGCCTATCGCTGGCCGGCGAATAGCTGCCACACACATCCCCGGCCTTCCTTGTCCTCACCGCATGCCGGCCCGGTCTCCCGCCAGAGAGCCGGGCCGGCGCACTTTCACAGGAGCGATCCCATGTTCCCCGACCTCATCACACCCGCATCCGACTTCGAGCACCAACTCGGAGCCTGCGTCAACGCCATGAGCCAGGAAGATGCCATCGGCCAGATCCTGGTATTCGAGCGCATGAGCGGCACGCTGCACATGCGCCATATCGCCAGCGCCGACCTGGTGGACACCGACGTGGACGACTACGAAATGGTCGTCTTCGACGGTGGCAACACAAGCGGCGACACGTGGAAACACGTGTTCTTTCCGCGTCAGCGCGAGCACTACTTCGTGTACCAAGCCTGATTCCTCCAGCCCCTTTCGAGGGGCTTTTTCTTGCCCGCAGCACAGGAAAACGGTTGTGGTGCGGTGCCGTTTCCTGCGGGCAGGCAGACCGCCCCAGGGCCATGCTTGCCCCATGTTCGTCGGCGTTGCCGGCACATGCCCAGGCAGTCGAGACCTTCGAGGCTGCAAGCGCGGGAAACCGTGCTGGTCGTTTCTTCCTACGGACCTACCGCGTCCATCCACGCCACCCACAAGGGACCTCTCCCTTGCGGGCGGGGAATCCCTTGTTTTTCCTCAAGGAGTTTCCCCATGGATCGTTCCCTCATCAAATCCATGATGCCTTCGCTGGTCGCAGGCCATGTGCCCCGCAACGTGCGGTCGTTCAAGTACCGCGTGTTCGATGATCAGCCGCTGTCCTCAACGCTGGGCTTCGCCATCGACCCCCAACCCTTCGACGGCAAGGTGGTCGCCGCGACCGACGATGCCATCGTCGTCAAGCTCAAGCCTTCCGAGTTCGCGGTGCTCGATCCCAGCCTGGTGACCACGGTTCCTGCCGAAGGCGCCAAGGTGCATGTCCAACCCTATGCCCGTCGTCGCTTCGACGGACTGCGCGCGGACACGCCGGAGGTCATCACCGAGGAGACTTCGGACGGCACGCCGTACACCATCACGAGGCACATCCTCGGCTCGGCGCCGGCCAAGCTGCCCATTCCCACGCCGCAGTGCATGGAGTTGGGCCAGCTCATCGAGCAGTTGGAGGAGATGCCGGCCCCCGATCGCTTCCGGCGCATCACCCACATGCTGGTGGATGCCGGTGCCCGCGACTTCACCTGGGTCGATCCCACGCCCTCCAAGATCATCGAGACCCCGCCGGCGATCAGCTTCACGGTCTCGACCGCGAAGTTCGAGGGCCGGGTGACGATCCTCTACGACCGCGGCGGAGACACCTACGTGGTGGAACTGCACCGTCAGAACGGTGAATCGGTCGAACTGGTCGATCGGCACGACGAGGTGTATTTCGACATGCTCGGCGAAGTGCTGGAGAGGCTCATCGACGACGGGCGCTGGCGCCAGATCGACGTGAGCATCCTCGACGCGAAAGCGGCCCGCAAGCGCCAGGCCGTCCCGGCATGACGCCCCGCAGCGAAACCGGGCGGTCCTGCGGCTGACCCGAGGCATCCGCCACGGCGTTCCAGCCGTTCCGGCCGCGTGCACTACAGGCCCTTCATCCCATCGGATGGAGGCCTTTCTCATTCTTCCACACAGGAGATTTCATCCATGTCACTGCGATTCAAAGGCGCTGACCTGCGCCCCGTGCTGACCGAAGCCATCGCCAATCAGGGGTCGTCTCAGAAAACGGAAAAAAATCGTACGCTAAGAGCCGAAGTGGGCCCTTTAGCAGCAATGCAAAGCTGCGATCAACGGGCAGGAAACATTGCCATGGTGCGCGTTGCACTCTCTCACTAGCGTCGACAGGGCCTCTTCCATCCGCGTGAGGTCCGCCATGCGTGCGCGCACATCGGCCAGCCGGTGAGCAGCCAGTTCGGCCGCCTCGCTGCAATGGGTGCCGTCCTCCAGTTTCAGGAGCTGGCCGACTTCATCCAGGCTGAATCCCAGGCGCTGGGCTGACTTCACGAACTTCACCCGCGCCACGTCCGCCTGCCCGTAGCGGCGGATGCGACCGTAGGGCCGCTCCGGCTGGGGTAGCAAGCCCTTGAGCTGATAGAAGCGGATCGTCTCCACGTTGACCCGGGCTGCCTTGGCGAAGGCCCCGATGGTCAGATTCTCTTGAGCGTTCTCCATGGCGCTTGACTCCGTAGTTGACTACGGAAGTAACGTTACAGCATCAAGCGAAGTCCCGGAAGGAGAACCTTATGTCGGAACCCAAGAACGGCTGCGGCGCACTGGCGACCGGCGGCGTCGCGGCCGTCCTCGCCTCGGCCTGCTGCCTCGGCCCCCTTGTCCTGGTCGCGCTCGGCTTCTCTGGCGCGTGGATCGGCAACCTGACCGTGCTGGAGCCGTATCGGCCGATCTTCATCGGCGCAGCGCTCATCGCGCTGTTCTTCGCCTGGCGCAGCATCTTCCGACCAGCCCATGCCTGCAAGCCCGGCGACGTTTGCGCCGTGCCCCAAGTGCGGACTGCCTACAAGGTGATCTTCTGGATCGTGGCCGCCCTGGTTCTGGTTGCCCTCGCGTTTCCCTACGTCCTGCCGCTGTTCTACTGAAAGGAGATCACCATGAAGAAACTCACCACCCTCACCACCCTCATCGCCCTGGCCGCCGCTCTAAGCGCGCCCGCCTGGGCTGCCACCAAGACCGTCACCCTGTCGGTGCCCGGCATGACCTGCGCCGCGTGCCCGATCACGGTCAAGACGGCTCTGTCCAAGGTCGCCGGCGTCGAGAAGGCCGAAGTCAGCTTCGAGAAGCGGGAGGCCGTCGTCACCTTCGACGAGGCCAAGACCAATGCCGACGCCTTGACCAAGGCCACCGCAAACGCGGGTTACCCGTCCAGCGTCAAGCAGTGAGGGCGTAATCATGGCCGAGGCGATCACCCTCCACATCGAAGGCATGACCTGCACGTCGTGCGCCGAGCACGTCCAGCAGGCTTTGACGAACGTGCCCGGCGTGCGCGCGGCCTCGGTGTCCTATCCGCAGCGGCAGGCCGAAATCGAGGCGGATGCAGGCGTGAGCGTGGCCCCGCTGGTTGCCGCAGTGGCCACGCTCGGCTATCGCGCACGGCTTACCGACACGCCGAACAAGCCTGCCGGCCTGCTAGACAAGGCGCTGGGCTGGCTCGGTGGCGAAACGAAGCATGTTGGCGGTGAACAAGCGCTGCACGTGGCTGTGATAGGCAGCGGCGGCGCGGCGATGGCGGCTGCCTTGAAGGCCGTGGAGCAAGGCGCCCGCGTCACGCTGATCGAGCGCGGCACCATCGGCGGCACCTGCGTCAATGTCGGCTGCGTGCCGTCCAAGATCATGATCCGCGCCGCGCACATCGTCCACCTGCGCCGCGAAAGCCCGTTCGATGCTGGCCTGCCGGCCGCAGCGCCCGCTGTACTGCGCGAGCGGCTGCTGGCCCAGCAACAAGGCCGCGTCGAGGAGCTGCGCCATGCCAAGTACGAAGGCATCCTGGCAAGCACTCCGGCCATCACCGTGCTGCGCGGCGAGGCCCGGTTCAGGGACACGCGCACGCTGACCGTGGCGACCGCTGACGGCGGCACGCACGAGGTGAACTTCGACCGCTGCCTGATTGCCACCGGCGCGAGCCCGGCGCTTCCGCCAATCCCGGGCCTTGCGGACACACCCCACTGGACCTCCACCGAGGCGCTGGAAAGCAGCTCGCTCCCCGAGCGGCTGGCCGTGATTGGTTCCTCCGTGGTGGCGGTCGAGTTGGCGCAAGCCTTCGCCCGGCTGGGCAGCCAGGTCACGATCCTGGCGCGCAGCACGCTGTTCTTCCGAGAAGACCCGGCCATCGGGGAAGCCGTAACAGACGCCTTCCGCGCCGAGGGCATCGAGGTGCTGGACCACACCCAGGCGAGCCACGTTGCCTATGCGGGCGGGGAATTCGTGCTCACCACCGGGCAGGGGGAAGTGCGCGCCGACAAGCTGCTGGTCGCCACCGGTCGCGCGCCGAACACGCGCAGCCTGAACCTTGAAGCGGCAGGCGTCGAAGTCAATGCGCAGGGAGCCATCGTCATCGACCGCGCCATGCGCACGAGCGCACCGCACATCTTTGCTGCCGGCGACTGCACCGACCAGCCGCAGTTCGTCTATGTGGCGGCGGCGGCCGGCACGCGCGCCGCGATCAACATGACCGGCGGCGACGCGGCGCTGGACCTGACGGCGATGCCGGCGGTGGTGTTCACCGATCCGCAGGTGGCGACCGTGGGCTACAGCGAGGCGGAAGCGCACCACGACGGCATCGAGACCGACAGCCGGCTGCTGACGCTCGACAACGTGCCGAGGGCGCTCGCCAACTTCGACACGCGCGGCTTCATCAAGCTGGTGGCGGAAGCTGGCTCAGGGCGGCTGATCGGCGTACAGGCGGTCGCGCCGGAAGCGGGCGAACTGATCCAGACGGCCGCGCTGGCGATCCGCCACCGGATGACCGTGCAGGAGCTGGCCGACCAGTTGTTCCCCTACCTGACCATGGTCGAGGGACTGAAGCTCGCGGCGCAGACCTTCAACAAGGACGTGAAGCAACTGTCCTGTTGCGCCGGATGAGGAAAAGGGAGGTGTTCGATGAACGCCTACAGCCGCGCCAACCGCCGCATCTACGCGGCCTTGTCCGATCCCCTGTCGGCCACCCACCGGCACCGCCTCGACGATCCGCTCAAGCGCCACGACAACGGCAAGACGACCTGGCTGGCCTGGCTGCGCCAGTCGCCCGTCAAGCCGAACTCGCGCCACATACTCGAACACATCGAGCGCCTCAAAGCCTGGCAGGCGCTCGACCTGCCTTCCGGCATCGAGCGGTCGGTGCACCAGAACCGCCTGCTCAAGATCGCCCGCGAAGGCGGCCAGATGACGCCCGCCGATCTGGCCAAGTTCGAGGCACAGCGCCGCTACGCGACCCTGGTGCGCTCGCCATCGAGGGCATGGCCACCGTCACCGACGAAATCATCGACCTGCACGACCGCATCCTGGGCAAGCTGTTCAACGCTGCCAAGCACAAGCATCAGCAGCAGTTCCAGGCGTCCGGCAAGGCGATCAACGCCAAGGTGCGGCTGGCCACCTCGATCAAGCAGGGCACGGTGACGGCCTCGCTGATGCTCAGGAAACTCGGCAGCTACCCGCGCCAGAACGGCCTGGCCGTGGCGCTGCGCGAGCTGGGCCGCATCGAGCGAACGCTGTTCATCCTGGACTGGCTGCAAAGCGTCGAGCTGCGCCGCCGCGTGCATGCCGGACTGAACAAGGGCGAAGCCCGCAACGCGCTAGCCCGCGCCGTGTTCTTCAACCGGCTGGGCGAAATCCGCGACCGCAGTTTCGAGCAGCAGCGCTACCGGGCCAGCGGCCTCAACCTGGTGACGGCGGCCATAGTGTTGTGGAACACGGTCTATCTGGAACGGGCCTCAAACGCCTTACGCGGTCACGGCCAGACTGTCGATGACGCCCTGTTGCAGTACCTGTCGCCGCTGGGCTGGGAGCACATCAACCTGACCGGCGATTACCTCTGGCGCAGCAGCGCCAAGATCGGCGCGGGCAAGTTCAGGCCGCTACGACCGCTGCAACCGGCTTAGCGTACGATTTTTTCCGTTTTCTGAGACGTCCCCAATCAGTGCCGCATTGTCCTGGTCAAGGATCAGGGCGTGTACTTCCTCGCCGAGCGTGGGGAGCGTCGCCCGGATGGGCGCCAGGCACTGCTCGCCTACGCCGTCGGATGCAACCCGGACACCGACCCGTTCGATGACTGGTGGCACCTCGCCGGCCGCGAGCTGGGCGGCGATGACTTCGCGGAGTATTTCGACCCGAAGGACGGCCTGTTCACGCGCCTCCAGCACTCGGCGGACGATCTCGTGCTTTCCGCCACCGCCACGCACCTGTCCTTAGCAGTGGTGCCTCCCGCCTGACGCGGCAACCGCCTCGCAGCCCCCGCATCGGGGGCCTTCTTTTGTTCGCACCGCCGCCATCGCCGCGCGTGCGCGTTTGTCTCCAGCCGCCGAGGCACGCCCCGCCGGCCACAACGCCGGCATGCCACCGGAGACAACCGCATGAACACGCCATCGACCTCGCCGAGGCTGCACCTCCTACCGGTGTCGCTGCGCACGGCCAATGCATTCGTTCTGTCGCACCATCGCCACCACCGCCCGGTCCAGGGCGCGAAGTTCGCCCTGGCCGTCACGCTGAGCGACAGCGACCTGATCCACGGCGTGGCCATTGTCGGCCGCCCGGTCGCGCGGCACCTGGACGCTGGAAGTCACGCGGCTGTGCACCGACGGCACACCCAGCGCCTGCAGCAAGCTCTACGGCGCGGCCTGGCAGGCGGCAAGGGCGCTGGGCTACATACGCCTGCTCACCTACACCATGCCCGACGAAGGTGGCGCCAGCCTGCGCGCCGCCGGCTGGCGGCTGATCGGCGCGCGCGGTGGCGGCGCCTGGAGCCGTCCCGGCCGTCCGCGCGCCGATACCCCCGAGCACCTGCGCGGCGCCAAGTGCCTGTGACAGGCGCCGGGTGGCGCGGACAAAGGGAAGCGCCCGGGTGCCGATTGATTGCTGCCGCGCGCGCGAGGCCCCGCCATGCTGGCCCCATGCCTGCTGACGTCGTCAGCGACATGCCAGGCAACCATCGGTCTTCGAGGTTGCGGCGCAGTTCCCACTGCGTGACCGAGCCAGCTCGCACCGCATCCTTCCGCGAGCGGCCACCAGCCTCTGGTGGCGGATGCTTTCGCCTTATCAACCCACCGCGGGGTCACGCACCTTCCCCGCATGCGTGGGCCGGTGTGTCTCCGCTTCATCCCAATGGAGATTCACCATGAACACCACGTCCAACGAGAAATCGTATTTCGACCTCCACACCTCGGGCATCGGCTACATCCAGCGTGTCCGTGAAGTGCCCGTCCGGGGCGGCCGCCGTGCGCAGCCTTTCCTGGCATGCACCATCGCCGCGCTGGTCGGCCCCGCCCGGGACCCCAGCTACCGCTACTTCGACGTCAAGGTCTCGGGTGCCGAGGCCAAGAAGCTCGTTCAGCGCTACATCGGCGTTGACGATCCCAAGCAGCGCCCGCTGGTGCGCTTTCGCCTCGGTGACCTGTGGGGCGATGTGTACATCCGCGACAAGGGTGAGCAGAAGGGTCAGGCCGCCGCGTCCCTCAAGGCGCGACTGCTCAAGGCCGAACTGATCGACCGGGCCGAACTGGCTTCGATCGAGCAGCACGAGTTGATCACCCGCGGCATCGGCTATCTCAATCGTGTGAAGGACGTCACCCCAAAAGCTGGCGACTCGTTCCTCTCTTGCACCGTCGCGGCACTGGCCGGGCCTGTCGATGAACCGGAGTATCGGTACTTCGACACCATCGTCGCCACCCCGGAAGCCGAGCACCTGGTTCGCCGGTGCGTTCAGGCCGTCGAGGGTGACCGCAAGGTGCTGATCGCCTTCCGTCTGAACGACATGAAGATCGATCCGTACATCCGCACCAAGGGTGAGCACGCCGGGGAACCGGCCGCCAGCCTGGAATCGACGCTGGTCCACATCGGTCTCATCAAGATCGACGGCACCCAGGTCTATCCGACGAGCCAGGCGCAAGCCGAGGCGCCGCCGGCCGAAGACGCATCCGCGTCCGAAGCCGACGATGCCATCGACACGGCCACCGAGCCCGCCGAGCGCGAGCCCGAGGCGCAAGTCCAGGAGCAGGAGCCGGCATTGGCTGCTTCGTTCTGATCCGGCACGGCCTCTCACGGGGCCTTGTCGCTTTTCCTCCCCACGTACGCCGCGTCCCCAGGACGCGTGCTTGCGCATTTCATCCCCCGAGTTCCGCGTGGTCTCACGGCCACGCGGTTGTCGAATTTCTCAAAGGAGATCAGCCATGTCTCTGGTATCCCGCTTTGCTCCGCAATCCCCGATCCTGCGCTCTGATCGCCCACTCTCGGACGACCGCATTCGTGCCGTCGTTCCGTCGATCTTCGCCGACGCTCCACATGGGAGCCGGTCCGATCGGTATGCCTACATACCGACCTCGACCGTGCTGACCAAGCTGCGCCAGGAGGGCTTCGAGCCCTTCATGGTGTGTCAGACGCGCGTGCGCAACGAAGACCGGCGCGAGTACACGAAGCACCTCATCCGACTTCGCCATGCAAGCCAGATCAACGGCGACGAGGCGAACGAGATCATCCTGCTCAACAGCCATGACGGCACGAGCAGCTATCAGATGCTCGCCGGCATGTTCCGGTTCGTCTGCCACAACGGCCTGGTTTGCGGTGACACCACCGCAGACATCCGCGTTCCCCACAAGGGCGACGTGGCCAGCCAGGTGATCGAAGGTGCCTACGGAGTCCTCGAAGGTTTCGAGCGCGTGCAGAACGCGCGCGATGCGATGCGCACCATCACCCTCGATGAGGGCGAAGCGGAGGTCTTTGCGAACTCTGCGCTCGCACTCAAGTACGACGATCCGGCCAAGTCCACGCCTGTCACCGAGAGCCAACTGCTGGCCCCTCGGCGATGGGACGACCGCAAGAACGACCTGTGGGCCGTCTTCAACCGCGTCCAGGAGAACCTAGTCAAAGGGGGCCTGAACGGACGCACGGCCAACGGCCGCAATCAGCGCACCCGTCCGGTGCAAGGCATCGACCAGAACCTGCGCCTGAACCGGGCGTTGTGGCTGCTGGCCGAAGGCATGCGCCAGCTCAAGGCGTGATGCCACGCGGACCTCGCCCACCTCGGGCGAGGCCATTTCCTCTCATCCACCGGGTGCCGTCGGCGGCCCGTCATTCATCATCAGGAGAACCATCATGGCAACCCCATCGGCTTCCGAGAAATCTGTTGCGCCCATCGTCGTCCCCGGCCAGCTCACGCTGCGTACCATCCGCGGCAAGAACGGCCCGTTCACGGTTGGCCGCCTCGCGACGCACCTCGGTACTTTCGAGGTCAAAGACCCGGAGCTGGAGCAGTACCCCGAAGGCAAGTACGACGGGGAATTCATCATCAGGTACATCTTCCCGAAGTCCTATCCGGTCGGCGGCGGCATGCGGTTCGAGATCCGTGCCAGCCTCGACGGCATGACGCTCAACGGCATCGACAAACTCAGCCGCGACGAAGCCCGCAGCTTCGCCACCCAGGACGTCGATCCGCTCGATGAAGAGCAAGGGGCGCAGCCTGCGGCAACGCCGGCCAAGCCCACCAAAGCGTCCAGGCCCGCCAAGCCCGCACCCGTGCAGGCGTCCGCGGACCCGCTGGTCGATACCACGCCCTTCGGCGTGGATGCGCCACCGCCTGCTACGGCCGCTGCCCCCGGCAGCACCGAAGACGGTGACGCCGCGCTCTTCGGCCTGCTGTGGCCGCTGGGCGAGTCCGTGAAACTGGATTCGACCATCGACCGCCGCACCCTGCGCGCGCAGATCGCCCGCCTGGGCGAGCTGGGCTACGCGCTGGACTTCAAGACGCAGGAGTGGAGCCGCCAGGCCGAACCAAAACCTGCGTGATCGCAGACGCCGCATGCGCGGTGTTCTTCATCCACCCGCCGGGGTTCCTTTCCCATGCGGGGGAGGCCCTGGCCATTTTCTGGAGGTCTCCATCATGTCCACCATCGCTTGCGATACCCCGCGTTCAACGCTGGATGAACCCGCGTGGCGGGACCTTTGCAAAGCGGCCGCCGCACACGCCCAGCGCGGTTGCGGCTTGTCCTACGACCACTACGTGACGCTCTTCAGTTCGGCGATCGACGCACAGGCCAATCGTTTGCCGGATGAGCAACGTGCTCAGGCTCTCGAAATCGCGGCCCAGGAATGGGACTACGCAACACCTGCCGAACGGCAGGAAACCCAGGACTGGAATGCGGAGCATGGCTATTGCTCGCACGGGATCGAGTTCGGCTACTGCCCGGCCGGTTGTGATCGAGACGATGACGACTGGGATTGAGGGCGACGCATAGGTTCCTTCGCCGCAGATGCGGCATTCCATCACCCGCTGGGGGTTCTTCCCCACGGGGAGGCCTTCAGCTCAACTTTTCGAGGAGGCCTCTCATGGGCTGGTATTTCTCAAACCAATCGCGGTCCGAACTGATCGCGGAACTGATCGCACCGCAAGAGACCGAGCGCGCCAGCGTCAAGGTCATCGCTCACACCCTGCGCGGCAACGTGCTGTGGTCCGTCGCCGAAGTGACCGCCAAGGTCGAAGGCGTGCATCGTGATCTCGCACCGGGCCAGTCCCTGCGCTACATCCGCTGCGATCTGCTTGAACGAAGCGGCGGCCAGTGGGGCTACAAGTCCTTGGACGAGTCCATGCACCCGTACTACTACACGTGCCCGCTGTCCTATCTGGACCTCGCACCGGAGCAGTCCGCCGACTGGCGTGCAGGCGTTCGCGCCTACCACGCCCGGCGGCGCACACCCACGGCATCCGCGGCATCCGCCGCGGCGTCGATGGCCTGAGCCAGGAGGAACCGACATGGACCCGATCCTGGCAACGCTTCCGCCCTCGTTGCTGGCACTCGTTGAAGGGAGTTTGTCCAACGACGAAGTGTCCTCCGACGAGGAAATGCTGGCGTACTTCATCGACAACGGCCTCACCGAGGACCAGGCACGGCAGGCACTGACCTACCGCGACCAGTACCTCAACAACATCTACCTGGAAGGCTTCACGCCGATCACTTCGGCGGACGAGCCGCTTCACTTCAACCCGCACACCCGGCAGTTCGAGCCGGACTGAGCGGTTTTCTTCCACCCCCTGGGGCAGTACTTGCCCCAGCGGGCGGTGCTGTTCCCGTTCATCCGAGGACACCACCATGCCCGCAAACACTTCTTCCACGCTGTACCGCATCGACGAATGCCCGGACGTGATGGCCGACGCCTGCGTCGGCGATGACCAGGGCAACCTGATCTTCCTGTCCATCTGGGCGCGGGACACCGCCGTCCAGCAGTTCCTCGCTCGCCTGACCCTCGGGCGCGACGAGCAGGGACTGGACCAGTTCCACGTCATCACCGACCAGGGCGGCAGCGTCCCGGTATTCATCGGCAACGTCGATCGCCTGGAAAAGCGCATCACGCGCGCGTACCGGCGGACGCTGTTCGGCTCGCTGTCCAACGTGTGGCTGTTCGACCGGCGCTGCGTCAAGCCCGACAAGGCCAACGCCAGCGCATTGGCACTGCTGCCACGCGACAGCGCCCACAGGCTTGACCGCCTGTGGATGCTGGTGCGGGACACCTGCCCGTTGCCGCTGCTCGATCACTGGCGCGAGACCGTGCTGGAACTGCTGCAAACCCGCGAGATGCTGGCCCGCCTTCCGTTCGCCCTCGGGCCGCTGGAAGGCCATCGGCTCGCCATCGACGTGCCGGCGCTGACCCTGGCGCTCGGCTCCCTGATCCGCAGCGACGCGCTCACCGCCTATCCGTATCCGGCCAAGATTTGGACGCCGGAAGCGGTAGCGGCTTGACCCACCCTCGGAGGCACGCCTTGGCGTACTTCCGTGTTTCATCCCCGCCAACCAGGAGACTTCCATGGCCCTCATGTTCCCGCGGCTCGCCCGCAATTTCGTCAAGAACGGATATTTCCCGACCGACGAACCCACGCTCGAAAGAGCGCTCAACGCACTGATGCCCAGCGACGGGCCGATGTGCATCCTCGATCCCTGCGCCGGCGAAGGCGTGGCGATCGCCGAAGCCGCCCATGCCCTCGGGCGCGAGCAGGCAAAGGCGTTCGCCGTCGAGTTCGACGCGGAGCGGGCGCGCCATGCCCGCGGCCTGGTCGATCACTGCCTGCACGCGGACCTGATGGACACGATGGTCTCCAAGCAGTCCTTCGGGCTGCTCTGGCTCAACCCGCCGTATGGGGACCTGTCCAAGGACGTCAACGGCAACATCGGCTATCAGGGCCAGGGCCGTGCCCGCCTTGAAAAGCTGTTCTACCAGCGCACGCTCTCGCTGCTGCAATACGGCGGCGTGCTGGTTTTCATCGTCCCCGGCTACGTGCTCGACGCGGAGTTGGTCGGCTGGCTGACGCGCCACTACACGGACCTGCGCATCTACCGAGCGGTGGAGACGCAGTTCAAGCAGGTGGTGATCTTCGGACGCCGGGTGCGCCAGCGCGAGCAGGTGCCCGATGGCGTCAAGGCCGTGCGCAATCTGCTGTTGCAGGTAGGGCAAGGCGAAGTCGAAGCCGAGGAACTGCCGAGCGAGTGGCCGTTCCTGCCGTACATCGTCCCCGCCAGCCCGGCCGAGCCAGAGCATTTCTTCCGCGTGACGATGGAGCCCGAGCAGTTCGCCGATGAGGTTGGCAGGCTGCAAGGCTTGTGGCCATCGCAGGACACGCACCTGGGGGCTGCGCAGCAATCGCTGCGTCCACCGGCGCGGGCCTTGTCCCGCTGGCATCTCGCCCTGGCTCTGGCCGCGGGTGCGATCTCGGGGGTTGTGCGCTCCAAGACCGGGCGCGTGCTCGTCGTCAAAGGTGACACCCACAAGGACAAGACGCTCCAGCGGGAGTTCACCGAACGCGAAGACGGCTCCATCGCCGAGACCCGCATCCTCACCGACAAGTTCGTTCCCGTCATCCGCGCGTGGGACATGACACCTGGCTCCGCGACACGGGGCGAGGTGTTGACCATTCGCTGATCCACCGGACGCGCTGCCGTCCTGCTGTACCAACTCGAAGGAGAAACACCATGATCCCCAATCCGTTCAAGCGGCCTGCGCCGCACAAGCAACCGTTGTTCGCACCGAGTACGTTGAAGTTGAGCGAGAAGGTGCATTGGCTGGCCCGGCGAGGCCTGATCGACCCCTTGGCCTATGTCCAGCGCCATGTGCGCGGGGACTGGGGCGAGATCGATGAGGCCACACGCCAAGCCAACGACGTGGCGATCCAACAGGACAACCTAATGATCTCGCAGTTCAGGATCACGCCGGACCTGGCGCTGATCGTCAAGACCAGCGAGGACCACCAGACCACGGTGGTCCAGCTTCCCGAAGAGCGGGACCTGATCTGAGGCCCCACATCGTCATCCTCATCCACCTGACGGAGCCACTTCACTCCGGCAGGGGTGTCGTGGCTCAATGACTCATCAAGGAGGAGCCCATGGCATCGCATCGCATCGAAACCTACTGCCAGCGGCTGGCGTTCCCCATCGGGGCGCTCATCTTCAGCAGAGGTGTAGACCGCCTGGTCCGCGCGGGTCGCCTGGACCCGATCCCGTACTTCAGGCGCCACACCCGTGGCGACTGGGGCGACGTCAACATCCAGCAATGGCAGACGAACAGCAGCGCGCTTCAATCGGGCGCGTCGCTGGAATCGCACTACGTGATCCATCCGGGGCTCGCCATTCGCATCGTCACCGATTCGCAGCGCTGCGCAACCGTCATCGTGCTTCCGTCCGAAGACTGAGCACGGTTCACCTGCGGGCCGCCCAGGCCAGCACCTTCAACCACCCTCAGCCACGCGTCGATTCTCTTCCCACCACGGGGCATGCCATTGCCCCGCTGGGGGTGGTGCATGCCCCATTTTTCTTTGGAGCATCACCATGTCCCTCGATCTCGAAACCACTGCCGCTGAATCCGCGCCCGTACAGGGCGAACTGCTCGACGCGGAATCTTCCCCTCTGACCCTGAGCCTTCAGGATTTTGTCGGCGAGTTCGGCGACGAACTACTCGACGCCCTCAACAGCGCTAATCCGCCGGTCTATACCGGCCAACCGCAGGCGCACCGGCAACTGGTGGTCGCCAGCCTCAAGCGCAAGCTGTTCCCAGCCCAGGCCGAAGTCGTCCACGCCGCCGCCGAGCTGCTGATCGACCGTGGCGAACGTGCTGCGATCGTCAATGGCGAGATGGGCTGCGGCAAGACGACCGTCGGCATTGCCACGGCCGCCGTGCTCAACGCCGAAGGCTATCGCCGCACTCTGGTGCTGTCGCCGCCCCACCTGGTTTACAAGTGGCGGCGCGAGATCCAGGAGACGGTGGCCGGTGCCAAGGTGTGGGTACTCAACGGGCCGGATACGCTCGTCAAGCTCATCAAGCTGCGCGAGCAGTTGGGCGTGCAGCCCACGGGCCAGGAGTTCTTCGTCCTGGGGCGCGTCAGGATGCGGATGGGCTTTCACTGGAAGCCTGTCTTCACCACGCGGCGCACCCGCCACGGCGACGTGGCGGCCTGCCCGGACTGCGGCACGGTCATCACCGACCTCGACGGCGAGCCGGTCAACCCGATCGCGCTCCAAGCCGAGGAGTGCCGCAGGAAGTGCGGCCACTGCGCCGCGCCCCTGTGGACACTGATCCGCCCGCGCAGTCTGTCCGGCAGCGACCAGTCCTCGGCCGTGCTCAAAGCCTTAAAGCGCATACCGACCATCGGAGAGGTCACCGCGCAGAAGCTGATGCAAAAGTTCGGTGACGGGTTCCTGGCGTCGATGCTCGGCGACAACATCCATGAGTTCATCAACCTCATGGATGGCAACGGCGAGCTGGTGTTTTCCGACCGTCAGGCCACGCGCATGGAACGTGCGATGGCCAACATGGAGTTCGGCTTTGGCGAGGGCGGCTATCAGCCGTCCGAGTTCATCAAACGCGTGCGACGTGAAGTCGCCTGAGTAATTGTTCCAACGGGGGCAACCCCGCCGAGGAACCTGATGTTCCGTCATCAGTAGCCTACCGGCACATGCAGGACTGGTAACGGTCTTGTGTGAAGCTGCCGAGACAATGTAGCTGGGCCTTCGGGCCGCACCGATGCCGTGAGGCAAGGTGTTACCTGCGAGCATCAATGCGGTTACAGCGCTAGGCTGGGTGGTATGACCAACGCAAGTGAACTGCTGTTAAACACCGTTATGAACAACAAGCCAAAGATGCTGACAGGCTTGAACCAAAAGGTATGCGGTCGGTTGCCCTTTATCCGTTTTGGGGGCACACGGACATCATGACCGCCGGTGGAAAGGCAGGGTCTAACCCATCTCGTTACTCAGGTGAAACACGGTAAGCCCGTATCGCTGCCCTTCGGGGCAGGCAGACCGCAAGGAATGCTGTTGGCGGTGCGGGTAAAGGAATGTGGAGAAAGCGAATGCCGTCCTGTAATGGGGCGGATAGGGGTTGAGCCGCAAGGCGACATCACCCCACGCGAAAGCGGGCAGACTTCCACTTGGTCTTTCTCTACGAGAAAACTTGTCCAACCTTCTACAAGAGGGAATGCAGATGACTACGCAAGAAATTGCTTGCGCGGGTGCGCCCTCACACGAATCGGTCACATGGCACAGCATCGACTGGGCTGCGTGTCACCGTGAGGTGCGAAGGCTCCAAGCGCGTATCGTAAAGGCGACACGGCAAGGAAAACACGGCAAGGTGAAAGCCCTGCAGTGGATTCTGACCCACTCGTTCAGCGGCAAAGCATTAGCCGTCAGACGAGTCACCGAGAACCAAGGCAAGAAGACGCCGGGTGTGGATGGCATCACGTGGTCCACCCCGGAAGCCAAGTCTCAAGCCATGTTGTCAATCAAGCGGCGCGGGTATCGTCCCCAACCGCTGAAGCGTGTCTATATTCCTAAAGCCAATGGGAAGATGCGACCGCTGGGTATCCCGACCATGAGAGACAGGGCGATGCAGGCGCTATACCTGCTGGCTCTTGAACCCGTGGCCGAGACCACAGCGGACGGACGCTCGTTTGGGTTCCGACCGGAGAGATCCACGGCGGACGCCATCGAACAGTGCTTCACGGCACTGTCCAAGAAGGTGGCACCGCAATGGGTTCTCGAAGGCGACATCAAAGGCTGCTTCGACAACATCAGCCATGACTGGCTCATGGGTCATGCACCGACGGATCGCGAGATCCTGAAAAAGTGGCTCAAGGCCGGATACATGGAAGATCGGCAACTTTTTCCAACTGAAGCCGGTACCCCGCAAGGGGGCATCATCTCGCCAACCCTGGCGAATCTCGTCCTCGACGGACTGGAAGCCAAACTGGATGCCGCGTTCGGAAGAAAGCGGTACGCCAACGGTGTACAGACCCGTTTGATGGTCAACTATGTGCGGTATGCGGACGACTTCATTGTGACGGGACGCTCGAAAGAGCTACTGGAGCAGGAGGTCATGCCGATCATCAAGGACTTCATGCGGGAACGGGGGCTCACGCTCTCACCCGAGAAGACCAAGATCACGCACATCGACGAGGGCTTCGACTTCCTCGGACAAAACGTGCGCAAGTACAACGGCAAGCTGTTGATCAAGCCGTCGAACGCGAACGTGGCGACCTTCTTGGAGAAAGTGCGCTCGGCTGTCAAAGGCAATAAGGCGCTGGATCAGCCTCGGCTGATTCGGATGCTCAACCCAATGATCCAAGGCTGGGCGAATTATCACCAGCACGTCGTGTCCAAAGCGACGTTCGCGCGTGTCGATCATGAGATTTGGCGTGTGTTGTGGCAGTGGGCCGTTCGTCGGCATCCGCAGAAAAGCAGCGTCTGGATCAAGCAGCGCTACTTCCACTCCGTAGGCACCCGTAACTGGGTATTTGCGGCGGCAACGGGTGAAAGGTTCCCTGATGGGAATCCCATCCTGTCGTCACTGCGGAAGGCAACGGATACGCCCATTCGGCGACACCGGCCAATCAAGTTGGAAGCCAATCCATTCGACCCGACGTGGGAGACGTACTTTGAGGAGCGTGTAAGCCTCAAGATGCAGAACTCACTGAGGGGCAGGAAGAAGCTCATCAACCTCTGGTTGGAACAGGATCGTCGTTGTCCGATCTGCCAAGAGTTGATCACGCAGGAGACGGGGTGGCATGTCCACCACATCATCCGGCGGGTCGATGGCGGAAAAGATGGGAACACCAATCTCATCATGGTGCATCCGAACTGTCATAACCAGATTCATGTCAATGGTCTCAAGGTGGTGAAGCCGGTTCGCGAAAGCGGGCTTTGAAAGGCTTGAGCCGTATGAGGGGAAACTCTCACGTACGGTTCTTAGGGGGGGATGGGCCAGCAATGGCCTGTCCCTACCCGACTACCTGCCGCAAGGCACGTTCGACCTGCTCATCGCCGATGAGGCACATGAGTACAAGAACGGGGGCAGTGCCCAGGGCCAGGCCATGGGCGTGCTGGCGGCGAAGGCTCGCAAGACCTTGCTGCTGACCGGCACGTTGATGGGCGGCTACGGGGACGACCTGTTCCACCTGCTGTTCCGAGCCCTTCCGGGGCGGATGATCGAAGACGGCTACCGCCCGACCACGAGCGGCAGCATGACCTCGGCTGCGATGGCGTTCATGCGCGATCACGGGGTGTTGAAGGACATCTACTCCGAGAGCACCGGCACGGCGCACAAGACGGCCAAGGGCACCAAGGTATCGGTGCGCACGGTCAAGGCCCCGGGGTTTGGCCCCAAGGGCGTGCTGCGCTGCATCCTGCCGTTCACGATCTTTCTCAAGCTCAAGGACATCGGTGGCAACGTCCTGCCGCCGTATGACGAGGAGTTCCGTGAAGTCGCGATGGACACGGCGCAAGCCGCGGCCTACCGCGATCTGGCGGGTCGGCTGACCGCGGAGCTGAAACAGGCTCTGGCGCGACGCGATACGACCTTGCTGGGTGTGGTCCTCAACGTGCTGCTGGCCTGGCCGGATTGCTGCTTCCGGTCGGAGACCGTGGTGCATCCGCGCACGCGCAACACCTTGGCGTTTGTCCCGGCTCAGTTCAACGAGTTCGAGATCAGCCCCAAGGAGCGTGAGCTGATCGACATCTGCAAAGCGGAGAAGGCGCAGGGCCGCAAGGTTCTGGCCTACACGGTCTATACCGGCACGCGGGACACCACGTCGCGCCTGAAGGTGCTGCTGGAGCAAGAAGGCTTCAAGGTGGCGGTGCTGCGCGCAAGCGTGGATGCCAGCCGCCGCGAAGACTGGATCGCTGAGCAACTGGATCGTGGCATCGACGTGCTCATCACCAATCCCGAGCTGGTCAAGACGGGATTGGACTTGCTGGAGTTTCCGACGATCGTGTTCATGCAGTCGGGCTACAACGTGTACTCGCTCCAGCAGGCGGCACGCCGCTCCTGGCGCATCGGGCAGAAGTTGCCGGTGCGCGTGATCTACCTCGGCTACGCCGGTTCTTCGCAGATGACCTGCCTGGAACTGATGGCCAAGAAGATCATGGTCTCGCAGTCCACCTCGGGCGACGTGCCCGAATCGGGGCTGGATGTCCTGAACCAGGATGGTGATTCCGTCGAGGTCGCACTGGCCCGGCAACTGGTCGCCGCCTGAACTTCACGCAATGCCGACGACCGAGAGGTCGTCGGCTCTTTTTTCAGCGCCTCGCAGCGTCAAATTGCACCTTGCCGTACACGCCTGGACAGTGATTCAGCGCTTTCCTTGCGCTCGCTGTAACGATCCACCAGATACGGCGCCACGTCGCGCGTGAGCAGCGTGAACTTCATCAGTTCTTCCATCACGTCCACCACGCGGTCGTAGTAGGCCGAGGGCTTCATGCGTCCGGCCTCGTCGAACTCCTGGTACGCCTTGGCGACCGAGGACTGGTTCGGGATGGTCAGCATCCGCATCCAGCGGCCCAGCACGCGCATCTGGTTGACGGCGTTGAACGACTGCGAGCCGCCCGATACCTGCATCACCGCCAGCGTCTTGCCCTGGGTCGGGCGCACCGCGCCGACCGACAGCGGAATCCAGTCGATTTGGGTCTTCATCAGGCCGGTCATCGCGCCGTGGCGCTCCGGCGAACTCCACACCATGCCCTCGGCCCATTGCACCAGTTCGTGCAGTTCCTTGACCTTCGGGTGATCGGCCGGCGCATCGTCCACCAGAGGCAGCCCGGACGGATTGAACAATCGGGTCTCGCCGCCCAGCGCCCGCAAGATGCGTGCGGCTTCTTCGGCTGCGAGGCGGCTGAACGAGCGTTCGCGCAGCGAACCATAGAGCAGCAGGAAGCGCGGCGCGTGCGTGGCCCGTGCCGGCGCGAACAGATGTTCGGTGTCCGGTTGCTGGAACAGCGCCGTGTCGATGTTCGGCAGGTCGAGACGAGATTCAGACACGGCGGCCGTCCTGATCGACCACCGGCTCGCCGTCTTCCTTGTTGAACGCGCCGCGCTGCGGCTGCGGCAGCAGGTCGAGCACGGCTTCCGAAGGCCGGCACAGGCGCGTGCCTAGCGGCGTGACCACGATAGGCCGGTTGATGAGGATGGGATGCTGGAGCATGAAGCCGATCAGGTCGTCGTCGCTCCACTTCGGGTTGCCCAGGTCGAGGTCGGCATAGGGCGTGCCTTTCTCGCGCAGCACGTCTCGCACCGGCACGCCCATCGCCGCGATCAGCGCCTGGAGCGTGTCGCGGTCGGGCGGCGTTTTCAGGTACTCGATGATGGTCGGTTCCTCGCCGCTGTTGCGGATCAGGCCCAGCACGTTGCGCGAGGTGCCGCAGGCTGGGTTGTGGTAGATCGTGATGGTGCTCATGGATGCCTCTTGGAGGTTACGAAGTGGTCGCGCGGCGTTCGTACCAGCCGCGTGAGCGATTGACCACGCGCACCACCAGCAGCATGACCGGCACCTCGATGAGCACGCCGACCACTGTTGCGAGTGCTGCGCCGGAATGGAAGCCGAACAGGCTGATGGCGGCGGCCACGGCCAGCTCGAAGAAGTTGCTGGCACCAATCAACGCGGATGGCCCAGCGACGCAGTGCTTTTCGCCCACCTGGCGGTTGAGCCAGTACGCCAGACCGGAATTGAAGAACACCTGGATCAGGATCGGCACCGCCAGCATGGCGATCACCAGCGGCTGCCGGATGATGGCCTCGCCCTGGAAGGCGAACAGCAGCACCAGCGTCAGCAACAGCGCGGCGATGGACAATGGGCCGATGCGTTCCAGTGCCCTGTCGAACACGGCCTGCCCCTTGCGCAGCAGCGCCCGGCGCCAGAGCTGGGCCAGGATGACCGGAATGACGATGTACAAACCCACCGACACCAGCAAGGTGTCCCACGGCACCGTGATCGACGACAGGCCCAGCAGCAGGCCGACGATGGGTGCGAAGGCGAACACCATGATGGTGTCGTTCAAGGCCACTTGCGACAGCGTAAATACCGGATCACCGCCAGTCAGCCGACTCCAAACGAAAACCATTGCGGTACACGGTGCAGCAGCCAGCAGGATCAGGCCGGCGATATAGCTGTCGAGCTGATCGGCGGGCAGCCAGTCGGCAAAGACGTGGCGGATGAAGATCCACGCCAGCAACGCCATTGAGAACGGCTTGACGGCCCAATTGATGAACAGCGTGACCCCCATGCCCCGCCAATGCTGGCGCACCTGGCCAAGCGCGGCGAAGTCCACCTTCAGCAGCATGGGGATGATCATTACCCAGATCAGCAGGCCGACCGGCAGGTTGACCTTGGCAATCTCCATGCGGCCGATGGCCTGGAATGCGGCGGGCGCGAACTGGCCCAGAGCGATCCCCGCGATGATGCACACCGCCACCCATAGCGTCAGGTAACGCTCAAAGCCGCTCATGGCGGAGTTTGCTGGCGCGGGGCCGGCAGTATCGGTTGCGCTCATCGGGCGGGCCTCACTGGCGGCCGATGTCGCGCAGTTCACGCTGCAACGACATGGCATCGAGACTCTTGATCGGAAGCGACAGGAACAACTCGATACGTCGGCGCAGCGTCATGGCGGTATCGAAGAACGCCTTGCTTTGTCGTTCCAGGGTGCCTTCCACGGCTGCCGGGTCAGGCACGCCCCAATGCGCCGACACCGGCTTGCCCGGCCACAGCGGACACGCCTCGCCGGCTGCGTTGTCGCAGACGGTGAAGATGAAATCGAACACCGGCGCATCGGGCTTCACGAACTCGTCCCAGCTCTTGCTGCGGTAGCCCGTTGTCGGAAGGTGCAGCCGCTCCAGCGTGGCGAGTGCCAGCGGGTGAACTTCGCCTTTCGGATGGCTACCTGCCGACCAGGCGTGAAACCGCCCTTGGCCCATGTCGTTGAGGATGCCTTCGGCGAGGATGGAGCGGGCCGAATTGCCCGTACAGATGAACAAGGCGTTGTAAGTGGTATCGGTCATGGTCAGCAGCAGGTCTTGGATGGAGAAACCTCGCATACGCCACCTTGGCAGCAATGCTCGGTCAGGTAACCGATCAGACCGTCCATGCGGCCGTACTCGGCGCGATAAATCAGGTTGCGGCCCTGCTGCTCGATGCTGACGAGGCCAGCATGGGCCAGTTCCTTCAAGTGGAAGGACAAGGTGTTGCGGGCCACGTCGAGCTGGTCAGCTAGCGTGCTCGGCGTCAGTCCGCCCGGGCCAGCAACGACCAAGGCGCGGAACACGCGCAGGCGCTGGGTGTGAGCCAGGGCGTTTAAGGCGGAAATGGCTTGATCCTCTTTCATGATTCGATAATACAACATTTATAGAATTAATGTGCAAACCACAGTTGGATTTGCGGGTTGCGCTATGTGTTGGACTGCAAAAGCGGGCACCCCCCAGTTCGCATTTCTGACTGACCGCGCAGCCGCGCGCAGCCAAGGTATCGGCATCGCAACAGAAGAGCCGATGCCATGCCTGCAATCCATGTATCCCGGTGTCTGGTCGGTACCAGCCTCCTGGCCGCAGCCTTGGCCAGCGGCTGCGCGACCACGCCACCGCCGCTGGCCGCCAGCACCGTCGAGGACGTCCCACCCGCGCCCGAGGCTGCACCGCCCGAGTTCATTCCCGTCGTGCGCTATGGCCGCTACACCCTGGTGGAGCTGGCGCCGATGGCGGCGCAGCGCGATCTGCTGGTGCAGACCATCGACGTGTCCATGCCCGAGGAGGTCCGCGCCACGGTCGGCGACGGGCTGCGGCATGTGCTCAAACGCAGCGGCTACCAGCTTTGCGAGACCCCGCATGCGGTGATCGAGCTGTACGCGCTGCCGCTGCCGGCGGCGCACTTGCATCTCGGCCCCATGACCTTGCGCGATGCACTGCTCACCCTGGCCGGTCCGGCTTGGGAACTGCACGCCGATGACCGGACGCGGCAGGTCTGCTTCGAGCGGCCTGGTCGCGACACCGGTGCCGAGCCGGTGTCCGAGCCGCCTGCTGCCGAGGCCGTGCAGACGTTCCCCTTTGCGGGAGGCCAGCCATGAACGCGGCACAGCCGCTCCGGCGCCCGACCGCCGCCGTGGTGTTGCAAAGCCTGCTCTGGCTTTGGCTGCTGGGTCTCAGTGTCTTCGCGATCCTGGGCCACCAGACGATGACCGATCAGGCCGACCAGCAGCAGCTCGATGTCCGGTTGCAGCGCCTCGAAGCCCAGGTGACCGGGCTGGCCGAGACCACGCGGGCCTTGCAGCAGCAGCCCGCAGCCGCCACCGCCGCAGGCCTGCAAGACGCTCGGCAGGCAATGGAGGCGCGCATCGTTCAAGCCGAACAGGCGCTGGGTGGCTATGCCACCGCCGAGGACGTTCAGGCGCTGCGTACCGAAGTCGAGCAGATCAAGGTGCGCCAAGCGACTGCGCGTGCAGCGGCGCCTACCCAGCGGCGCACCCCGAGCCAACCGGCCACCGCCAAGTCCGAACCGCCGCCGCTGCCATTTCGTGTCGTCGGCGCTGAGCTGCGCGCGGGTCAGCGCAGCGTGTCCGTCGCCCCGAGTGCCGGAGATTTCACGCCCGATCAGCTCCAGGTGCTGCTGCCGGGTGATGCGCTGGGTCCGTGGCGCCTGCAGGCGATCGAGGGCAATGCCGCGGTGTTCCAGGCCGGCGACCAGACCCGTCGCGTGGCGATTCCTTGACCGGAGCCCACCACATGAAGCCGTCGATCATCCTGTACGCGTTCCTGCTGGGCTCCATGCAGTTGCCCGCCTGGGCGCAGCAGCCCGCCACGACCCCCGCCCGCAATGCGCAGAGCCAGGAGCGCCCGCTGGCCGCCCGCATCCTGGACGACCGGGTGGCAGGCGAATGGGGCCTGCAACCGCAGGAATGGGCGCGCTATCGCGACTTGATGGATGGGCCGCTGGGCATCTACTCGCCAAATCTGGACCCGCTGTCCGCCCTGGGCATCGAGGCGCGCACCGACGAAGAACGGCGGCGCTACGCAGAGCTGCAGGTGCAAGTCGAAGCGCGCCGCGTGGAGAAGCTGCTCGCGTACCAGCGCGCCTACGACGAGGCCTGGCAGCGCCTGAACCCCGGCATGCAGCGGGTGAACCTGTCTGACGAGAGGCCAGGCGCCGCCGCTGCGCGGGGCAGCGGTCGCACGGCAGTGTTCATCAAGGACGGCTGCGCGGCTTGCGGGCAACTCGTCCAACGCCTGCAATCCTCGGGTGCCGAGTTCGACCTTTACATGGTCGGCAGCCGCCAGGACGATGCGCGCATCCGCGACTGGGCCAAGCGCGCCCAGATCGACCCGGCCCGGGTGCGCAGCGGCGGCATCACGCTCAACCACGACGGCGGCCGCTGGCTGTCGCTGAGCCTGCCCGGCGATTTGCCTGCGGTTGTGCGCGAAGTGAACGGCCAATGGCAACGCCAGCCGTAACGGCGCTGCTGCGCGCACTGGCGCTCACTGCGGGCCTGTTCGCCTGCGCCGCCCATGCCCAGGAGGTTCCGCCACCGGCCTACCAGCTTGCCGCACAGCGCGCGGGCATTCCCTCGACGGTGCTCTACGCCGTGGCCTTGCAGGAGAGCGGCATGCGACGCAATGGACGCATCGTCCCATGGCCGTGGACCCTGAATGTCGCCGGCCAGTCGCGGCGCTTCGCCACCCGTGCCGATGCCTGCGCCGGTTTGCAGCAGGCGATGCGATCTACGCCACCCACGCGCATCGACGCGGGCCTGGGCCAGATCAACCTGGGCTACCACCCGCACCGCTACACCCATGCCTGCGACTTGTTGGACCCGTACCGCAATCTCGCCAGCGCCGCCGAGATCCTCAAGGAGCAGTACACCCCCGGTGAAGACTGGCTGCTGGCCATGGGCCGCTACCACCGGCCCGCGGGCGGTGAGCCTGCCGCCCGCTATCGACGCAGCGTATCCCGACACCTCGCCCGCGTGCAGGGCACGCACTCAATCGCCACGGCGCGAGCCGTGCGTCAGGAGTCGACCCCATGACGAAACCGCTCTGGACCCTGCGGGGCCTGCTCGCGCTGCTGGCGGCGCTGCCGTTGGTCGCGCATGCCGCCGAACCGCTGATCGTGGTCGAGGACCGCGGCGGCGCGTCGGCGCTGCCGTACTACGAAGCGCTTAACCTGCAGCCACGCGCCAACAGCGCGTTGCGGCCTCCCATTCCGACGCCGCAGATTCCCGCCACCCCCGCTGACGAGGCAGCGATGCTGCCGGTACGCAGCGCGAAGCTGATGCCCGGCTTCGTCGCGCGGCGCGTGATCGAGGCACCGGGCCTGCGGCCTTTCGTGGTCATCGGCGACGATGAGACCTCGCAAGCCTGGCTGCGCCGTCACGCGGCGTCGCTGCACGACCGCGGCGCGGTCGGCCTGGTGGTCAATGTCGAGACCGCGCAGGCTTTGGCGCGGTTGCGCGCACTGGCGCCTGGCGTGCCGATGGCCCCCGTGGCCGGCGATGATCTGGCCGAACGCCTGGGCCTGCGGCACTACCCGGCGCTGATCACGGCGACCGGCATCGAGCAATGAGGCCATGTCGGGGAAACAGCCCGTCGAAGTCCTGTTGCGCCCAGCGGTGGAGCTATACACCGTCGCGGCATGTGCGGGCGCCGCGTTTCTGTCCCTGGTGGCCCCGTGGTCGCTCGCGCTGAGCCCAGCCATGGGCGTCGGTGCCGCACTGGCGTTCGGCGCCTATGGCGCGATCCGCTACCGCGATGCGCGGGTGATCCTGCGCTACCGCCGCAACATCCGGCGCCTGCCGCGCTACGTGATGACGAGCAGGGACGTGCCGGTCAGCCAGCAGCGCCTGTTCGTGGGGCGCGGTTTCCTGTGGGAACAGAAGCACACCCACAGGCTGATGCAGACGTACCGGCCGGAATTTCGCCGCTACGTCGAGCCAACACCGGCATACCGGCTGGCGCGACGCCTGGAGGAGCGGCTGGAGTTCGCACCGTTTCCACTGTCTCGCCTCGTACGGCTCACGGGCTGGGATGTGTCATTCAACCCCGTGCGGCCACTGCCACCGGTAGGCGGCCTGCCGCGATTGCACGGCATCGAACCCGACGAGGTCGACGTCAGCCTGCCACTGGGTGAGCGCGTCGGCCATTCGCTGGTGCTGGGCACCACGCGCGTGGGGAAGACGCGGCTGGCCGAGTTGTTCGTCACCCAGGACATCCGTCGCACGAATGCAGACGGTGAGCATGAGGTCGTGATCGTCATCGACCCCAAGGGCGACGCGGATCTCTTGAAACGCATGTACGTCGAAGCCAAGCGAGCGGGTCGCGAGGGCGAGTTCTACGTCTTTCACCTCGGCTGGCCCGAGTTCTCTGCACGCTACAACGCGGTGGGGCGCTTCGGACGCATCAGTGAAGTCGCCACGCGCATTGCCGGGCAACTCTCCGGCGAGGGCAACAGTGCAGCGTTCCGCGAGTTCGCATGGCGCTTCGTCAACATCATTGCGCGCGCATTGGTGGAACTGGGGCAGCGCCCGGACTACATGCTGATCCAGCGGCACGTAATCAACATCGACGCGCTGTTCATGGAGTACGCCCAACACTACTTCGCCAAGACCGAGCCCAAGACCTGGGAGGTGATCGTCCAGATCGAGGCCAAGCTCAACGAGAAGAACATCCCAAGGAACATGATCGGGCGCGAGAAGCGTGTGGTGGCGCTGGAGCAATACCTCTCCCAGGCGCGCAACTACGACCCTGTGCTCGATGGCCTGCGCTCGGCGGTGCGCTACGACAAGACCTACTTCGACAAGATCGTTGCATCGCTGCTGCCGCTGCTGGAAAAGCTCACCAGCGGCAAGATCGCCCAACTCCTGGCGCCGAATTACTCCGACCTGTCTGACGCGCGCCCGATCTTCGACTGGATGCAAGTCATCAGGAAGCGCGCCGTGGTCTATGTCGGCCTGGATGCGCTGTCGGATGCTGAAGTCGCCGCGGCGGTCGGCAACTCCATGTTCTCCGACCTGGTGTCGGTAGCCGGGCACATCTACAAGCACGGGATCGACGACGGCCTGCCGGGTGCCTCGGCTGGCACGCGCATTCCCATCAACGTCCATGCCGACGAGTTCAACGAACTGATGGGCGACGAGTTCATCCCCCTTATCAACAAGGGCGGCGGTGCCGGGCTGCAGGTGACCGCGTATACGCAGACGCTCTCGGACATCGAGGCCCGCATCGGCAACCGCGCGAAGGCCGGCCAGGTGATCGGCAACTTCAACAACCTGTTCATGCTGCGGGTTCGGGAAACCGCCACCGCGGAATTGTTGACCCGTCAATTGCCCAAGGTGGAGGTCTATACCACCACCATCGTCTCCGGCGCGACCGATGCCTCGGACATCCGCGGGACGACGGACTTCACCAGCAACACGCAAGACCGCATCAGCATGTCGAGCGTGCCGATGATCGAGCCATCCCACGTCGTCGGCCTGCCCAAAGGCCAATGCTTCGCGCTGCTGCAGGGTGGTCAGCTCTGGAAGGTCCGGATGCCACTGCCAGCGCCTGACCCCGATGAAGTGATGCCGGCGGACTTGCAGCAACTGGCTGGGTACATGCGTCAGAGCTACAGCGAGGCCACGCAATGGTGGGAGTTCACCAGTTCCCCAGCCTTGCAGGAGGCTGCCTTGCCCGACGACCTGCTGGATGACGCCGCTCCGGCCGAGCCTGACGCGGTGGCCACCGGCGCCGACGACAGCACCGGCGAGGCCGCACCATGAAGGATGCCGCCTCGACCGCGCAGCGGGAGCAGAACCAGCGCCAGGGGCTGATCGTCGGCACCATCACCTTGCCGTTCAGGCTGCTCGGGGTGCTGATCGGTTCGCTGCTGTTCTCGATCGTGGTGGAGTGCGTCGGCATGCACCTGTTCTGGAAGGACCAGGGCTGGCGCCACTCCCAGCAGATGCTGCAGTACGAACTCGGGCACCTGTCGAACCACTTCACGCGCAGCGTGGTGGTGCAGGAGCCCGGGCGCACGGCGCACGAGCTGGTGGATACCGGGTACGGGTGGGTGTTCGTGCGCTCGGGGTTGCTGGAGCGCATGAGCCAGACCGCCGAGCGCGCCCGTGCGCCCAGCCGCGAGCCGACGCGCAACTTCCGCTATTACATCAGCCAGGCCTATGTCTGGGCCGAGAGCTACCTGATCGCCGCGGCCTTCACGACGCTCACGTTCCTCGTGCGCCTGCTGGTCCTGGTGCTCACGCTGCCGCTGATCCTCACTGCGGCATTCGTCGGCCTGATCGACGGCCTGGTGCGGCGGGACGTGCGGCGGTTCGGCGCGGGCCGGGAATCCGGCTTCATCTACCACCGCGCGAAAGCGAGCCTGATGCCGCTGGCCGTGCTGCCCTGGATCACCTACCTCGCGCTGCCGATCTCGGTGCATCCGCTGCTGATCCTGCTGCCCAGCGCAGCCTTGCTGGGACTGGCCGTGAGCCTGACCGCGGGCAGCTTCAAAAAGTACCTCTAGGCCATCAATCCGGTCGCTTCCGGGTTCCTATTGTTTGCGGCCTGAAACAGCCCTGATCTCCACGATCAACCCATTGCTGATCACACAGGAATGGCGCGATGTTGGCTTCGATCTGGCTGCGCGCCGCGCATCGCGGCGTGCCCACTTTTCTCGTGACGGCCCTCGTGCTGGGCCGGTCCCCGATGGCCTTGGCCGAGTCCCCGGCGCAGCGCCAGGAGTTGGTCGCCGCGCTGCGCCAGCTCGACGCGCTGGAACGCACCGTCGCGGACAGCGCCGCGCATACCCCCATCACACCGGGCGAGCGCTACCACTTCGATTACCCGCGGCTCCAGGCTGACTTGGCGCGCGTGCGCGCCGGCATCCAATTTCACCTGACGCCATCGCGCGCTCAACCGCGCGCCCCCTCCGAACTGGCCGGCGAATACCGCACCGAACGGGCGACCGAGCCGCTGCCGGCGACGACTGCGGAGGGCAAGCAATGAACGGCGCCCAGGTCTCGGCATTTCAAGCCAACAGCGGTATCGCGCCTTCCGCGATGGCGACCGTTCTGGTCGGCGTCGTGTTCGCGGTCCTGCTCGTGTGGGGCGTCTGGGCCATCCGAACGGCCTACGTGGGGTGGTCCGAGAGCCGCCTCAACCAGCGCCAGTTCCTCGGCGTCTGCATCCGCTTCGTCGCGATGTACCTCGTCCTGAGTTTCTTCCTTCTGTCCTGACCTGAAAGGCCCGACCATGCACAACCGCAACCTCACTTCCCGTTTTGCCCAGCGCGCCGCCGTGGCCCTGGGCGCCGCCGCGCTGCCGGCGCTGTCGTTCGCGCAAGGTCTGCCGCAATTGGAGAACCCCACGCGCGGCACCGGCAACGGCATCATGGAGACGATCCGCAACTACGGCTACGACATCATCATGCTCGTGGCCCTGCTGGTGGTGGCGTCGATGTTCATCGGCGTCTGCTACCACGCCTACGGGACCTACGCGGAGATCCACACCGGCCGCAAGACGTGGGGCCAGTTCGGCCTCACGGTCGCTATCGGCGCCGTGCTGCTTGTGATCGGCATCTGGCTGCTCACCGAAGCCACCGGCATCCTGTAAGCGAGGCCGGTATGTCCGAGCAGCAGCACGTCCGTGCGGACGGAACGGTCACCTTCCTTCCGCACCGGCTCAACCGCCATCCCGTTGTGGTGCGCGGCCTCACCGCTGACGAACTCTGGATTTGCTGCGGCCTGTCCGGTGCCGCCGGCCTGCTGGTCGGCGCGCCGCTGTCCTGGGTGTTCCGCACGATCGCGCTGGCGCCGACCTTCGTCGTCCTGGGCGTGGCGCTCGGCGTCTTCATCGGCGGCGGCATCCTGCGCCGCCTCAAGCGTGGGCGTCCCGACACCTGGCTGTATCGGCAACTGCAATGGCGCATCGCCACGCGCCATCCGCTGATGGCCGGCTGGGTGGGTGGCCATGTGCTGATCTCGCGCTCGGGCTTCTGGTCCACCCGCAGGAGCATGCGATGAGCCGCTTCAAAAACGAGATCACCCACCTGCAGGCGCACATCAAGACCTTGCGGCTGGCCGCGGGCGCGCTGGTCGTCGTCGCCCTGGTCATGGGCGGCGGCTGGTGGAGCGCGCCGCGCGACCTGACCATCCACGTCCCGCCCGACCTGCGCTCTGGCAGTACCCGCAAGTGGTGGGAAGTGCCGCCCGAATCGGTCTATGCGTTCACGTTCTACGTGTTCCAGACGCTGAACCGCTGGCCAACCAATGGCGAGGAAGACTACTCGCGCAACCTCCACACGCTCTCGCCGTACCTCACCCCGTCCTGCCAGGCCTTCCTGCGGGCGGACTATGACTACCGCCGCTCCACGGGCGAGCTGCGTCAGCGCGTGCGCGGCATCTACGAGATTCCCGGCCGCGGCTATGGCGACGACCCCACGGCGCGCGTGCGCACCGTGTCCGATCGCGACTGGGTGGTGACGCTGGACATCACGGCGGACGAGTACTACGGCGCCGAGCAGGTCAAGCGCGCCCTGGTGCGCTATCCGATCAAGGTCACGCGGGTGGACGTCGATCCCGCCCGTAACCCGTTCGGCCTGGCGCTGGACTGCTACGACGGCGCGCCCCAGCGCATCAGTGCACCGGAGCCGACGCGCCCGGCGCCGAGTGGCCTGTCTCCGCAAGCGCCTCAAGGAGGAAACACCCCATGAAGCACCCTGTACTCGCGCTGCTGGGGCTACTGGCCGTGGCCGCGGCACCCGTCGCCCATGCAGTGGAAATCCTGCGCTGGGAACGCATGCCACTGGCAGTGCCGCTGAAGGTCGGTCAGGAACGCATCGTGTTCATCGACCGCAACGTGCGCGTGGGCGTGCCCGCGGGCGTGGGCGAACGCCTGCGCGTGCAGAGTGCGGGGGGCGCGGTGTACCTGCGCGCCAGCGAGCCGATCGAGCCCACGCGGTTGCAACTGCAGGACGCCGACACGGGCGCGCTGATCCTGCTGGACATCGCAGCCGAACCACCCAAGGACGGGGAAGCCGAGCTGGAGCCGGTGCGCATCGTCGAGGGTGACAGCGCACCGGGACGCTATGGCGAGCAGGCCGACAGTGCCGAGGCCCCGGCACGCGCCCAGGGCCAAGCAGGTGCGCGGACCGCGCGGCGCGAAACTCCGGTCCCTGTCGTGCTGACGCGCTTCGCCGCGCAGAACCTCTACGCACCGCTGCGCACCGTCGAGCCGCTTCCGGGCGTCATGCGGGTCAACCTGCCCCGCGACCTCGACCTGGACACACTGATGCCAACGCTGCCCGTGCGCGCGGTCGCACTCGCGTCGTGGCGCCTGGAGGACCAGTGGGTCACTGCCGTGCGCCTAACCAACGGCAGCGGCGGCTGGATCACGCTCGACCCGCGCGTGCTGCAAGGCGATTTCCTCACCGCCACCTTCCAGCACGAGGCGCTGGGCCCGCGCGGCACGCCCGAGGACACGACCGTCCTGTACCTGGTCACGCGCGGCCGCGGTCTCGCGCAGTCGCTGCTGCCGGCGATTCACCGCTTCGACCCGGCCGTGCATCTGCCGCAGCCGGACGGCGACGAGAACACCAAGGAGGCCCGCCATGCGCAGTAACGGCCTGCTCAAGTGGCTGATGATCCCTGTTGCCATCCTGGTGCTGTTCGTCGGTATCCGGCTGTTCTCGGGTGGAGGCAGCACGGCGCCACCCGCGGCGGACAACGGCGCCCAGCTCACGCCCGATGAAATGAAGGCGCTGGGCATCGAAGGCGACACCCCGCGCGACACCGTGGCGACGCTCGTTGCCCAAGTGAAGCAGTTGCGCACCGAGCTTCAGACCGCGCTCTCGGACAACAAGTCGCAGCGTGAAGAGAACCAGCGACTGCGCCAGCGCGAGAACTCCATCGACCAGCGCATCAACTCGGCGCTCGAATCCGAGCGGTCCAACCTGCGCCGCGACCAAGAGCAGGCGGCCAGCGCGCGCCAGCAGACCGAAGGGCTGCTCGCCGACCTGCAGCGGCGTCTGGACAGCATCGGCGGGCGCGGCGGCGGCCATGCGGACCTGCCCGTGGGCCTGGGGCTGCAGGGCGGCGACGAGGCAGGCATGGAGGGCGGCGTGCGGTGGGTCGAGCCGGACGACGCAAAGCCCGCCGAGGGGCGCAACGGGGGGCGTGGCGCGAGCGGCGGCATGAGCTTCCCCACGAGCTTCGGCCCGGCGCAGAGCACGCTCGAAACCACTGCGGAAACCGTGGCCAACGCGGGCGCCCGCGCCGCCGGGGTCAAGAGTGCCAAGCCGGTCTACACCGTGCCGACCAACTCCACGCTCATGGGTTCGGTCGCCATGACAGCGCTGATCGGCCGCGTGCCGATCGACGGCACGGTCAACGATCCCTATCCGTTCAAAGTTCTGGTCGGGCCGGACAACCTGACCGCCAATGGCATCGACATTCCCGACGTGGCCGGCGCCGTGTTCAGCGGCACCGCTTCGGGCGACTGGACGCTCTCGTGCGTGCGCGGCCAGGTGCGCAGCATCACGTTCGTCTTCCACGACGGCACGATTCGCACGATCCCCGAAGACCGCGAGGGCAACCAGCAGAACAACCAACAGCGCGATGGCTTGGGCTGGATCAGCGATCCCCACGGCATTCCTTGCGTCAGCGGCGAGCGGCGCAGCAACGCCCAGCAATACCTCGGCTCGCAGGCCCTGATCACCGCGGCCGGCGCCGGTGTGGCCTCACTCATCGAGAGCGACAGCGGCCGCATGTCCTATGTCGGCTCGGACGGCTCCATCGGCACCGTGGGCATCACCGGCCAGGAAGCGGTCGGCCAGATTCTGGCGGGCGGCGTGCGGGACATGTCGGCCTGGGTCAACAAGTTGTACGGCCAGGCGTTCGCCGCCGTCTATGTCCAGCCCGGCGCCAAGGTTGCCGTCCACCTCGAAAAGCCGCTCGCCATCGACTTCGATCCCGAAGGCCGCAAGGTCGATCACCGCGCAGGAGAAAGCCATGCACTCGAACTTGACTAACCTGGCCCGTGGCCTGGCACTGGCCCTCGCCGTCGCGGTGCTTGGCGGCTGCGCCACCAGCAAGGAAAAGCTGCTGACCCACGGTGACCGCACGATGATGGACATCTGGCAGCAGGAGGCCGGCGACGGCGGTGGCGCAGCCGGACGGAACGCCGGCCGCCAGCTGCTCGATGCGCGCCAGAGCCTGCGTCGGCCCCTGACCGACGCCGACGTGCAGGTCGCACCCGTCGAGCAGATGCGCTACACGCGCACCGCGCGCAATGAGGTCCACCGCCAGTTCCAGCGTCTGCCCAATCCCGATCTCGTCATGTACGTGTATCCGCACCTGGCGGGCACGGACCCCGTGCCGGTGCCGGGCTACACGACGGTCTTCCCGCTCAACCAGCGCATCCAGTACGCCATGCCAGGCGAGCGCGTGGAGGCCTACTGATGCGGTGGAAACTTCCCTGGCCTAAGCCGGCCGCGCCGAAGCTGGCCGCATCCGGCGCTGGTGATGATGAGCAGCCGGACGGCTGGCAGCGCCACGTCGAGGCCTTGCGGCAGGTCGGCATCCCCGAACCCGGCTCGGCAGCCCGGGGCCGCAAGCCGGCGACGGAGGCCGACGAGCAGGCGCTGTACGACGTCGCACCGTCCTTCGTGGAACTGCTGCCCTGGGTGGAGTTCTTGCCCGAGTCGAAATCGATGCTCCTGGAGGACGGCCAATCGGTGGCCGCCTTCTTCGAGCTGGTGCCGCTGGGGACCGAGGGCCGGGAACCCGGCTGGCTCGCGCACGCCCGCGACGCCTTAGAAAACGCGCTCCAGGACAGCTTCGATGAACTGGACGAGAACCCCTGGGTGTTGCAGCTCTACGCCCAGGACGAACCGAGCTTCGACCAGTACATGCAGACGTTGCGCGACTACGTGCAGCCGCGCGCCCGTGGCACGGTGTTCACGGAGTTCTACCTGCGGTTCTTTGCCCACCATCTGCGCGCGGTGGCCAAGCCCGGTGGCTTGTTCCAGGACACGGTGGTCACACGCTTGCGCTGGCGCGGCCAGACGAGGCGTGTGCGCATGGTCGTCTATCGCCGCGTGACCGGACAAGGACAGGGCCAGGCAAACCGCCGGGGCCAGACACCCGAGCAGATGCTGAACATCGTCTGCGACCGCCTGTGCGGCGGGCTGGCGAACGCCGGCATCCAGGCTCGCCGCCTGGGTGCGGCAGACGTCCATGACTGGCTGCTGCGCTGGTTCAACCCGCGTCCGACGCTGCTCGGGCCTGGGGTCGAGGACCGGGAGCGCTTCTATGCGTTCGCGCGCTACCCCGCCGACACCGAGGCTGGCGAGATCGAACTGGCGAGCGGGCGGGATTTTAGCCAGCGGCTTTTCTTCAGCCAGCCACGCTCGGACGTGGAGCATGGCACCTGGCACTTCGACGGCATACCGCACCGTGTGTTGGTCACTGACCGGCTGCGCATGCCGCCCGGAACGGGACACCTGACTGGCGAAACCCGCAAGGGCGATGCGATCAACACGCTGTTCGATCAGATGCCCGAGGACACGACGATGTGTCTGACCATGGTGGCGACGCCCCAGGACATTCTCGAATCGCACCTGAACCACCTGGCGAAGAAGGCAGTCGGCGAAACACTGGCATCGGAGCAGACGCTCAAGGACGTGCAGGAGGCGCGCTCGCTCATCGGCAGCGCGCACAAACTCTACCGCGGCACGCTGGCCTTCTATCTGCGCGGACGCGACGAAGCCGAGCTTGACCGGCGCGGTCTGGACCTCGCCAACGTGATGCTCAACGCGGGGTTGCAGCCCGTTCGCGAGGACGATGAAGTCGCGCCGCTCAACAGCTATCTGCGCTGGCTACCGTGCTGCTACAACCCCGCGCAGGATCGGCGAAACTGGTTCACCCAACTGATGTTCGCCCAGCATGTGGCGAATCTCTCGCCGGCGTGGGGTCGCAGCCAGGGTACGGGCCATCCGGGCAACACGTTCTTCAACCGCGGTGGCGGGCCGATCACGTTTGATCCGCTGAACCGCTTAGACAGGCAGATGAATGCCCATCTATTCCTGTTCGGCCCCACCGGCTCGGGCAAGAGCGCCACGCTCAACAACCTGCTGAACCAGGTCACGGCCATCTACCGGCCGCGCCTCTTCATCGTGGAAGCCGGCAACAGCTTCGGGCTGTTCAGCGACTTCGCCAGGCGCCTGGGCCTGACGGTGAACCGGGTCAAGCTGGCCCCCGGATCGGGCATCAGCCTGGCACCGTTCGCGGATGCCCGCCGGCTGATCGAAACACCCAGCGACGTGCAGACGCTCGATGCCGATGCGTTGGACGAAGACCTGCCACCGGATGCCTCGGTCATGGAGGCAGACGAACAGCGTGACGTGTTGGGCGAGTTGGAGATCACGGCACGGCTGATGATCACCGGCGGCGAGGACAAGGAGGAAGCCCGGATGACGCGGGCCGACCGTTCGCTGATCCGCCAGTGCATCCTCGACGCCGCCGAACACTGCGTGGCTGAGAAGCGCACGGTGCTCACTCGCGACGTGCGCAACGCGCTGCGCGCCCGCGGTCAGGACTCGACGCTTCCCGAGATGCGGCGCATGCGGCTGCTGGAGATGGCGGACGCGATGGACATGTTCTGCCAAGGCACCGATGGCGAGATGTTCGACCGCGATGGCACGCCGTGGCCCGAGGCCGACATCACGCTGGTGGATCTGGCGACCTATGCCCGCGAGGGCTACAACGCGCAGCTCTCCATCGCCTACATCAGCCTGATCAGCACGGTGAACAACATCGCCGAGCGCGACCAGTACCTGGGTCGTCCGATCATCAATGTGACCGACGAAGGCCACATCATCACGAAGAACCCGTTGCTCGCGCCCTACGTCGTGAAAATTACCAAGATGTGGCGCAAATTGGGCGCCTGGTTCTGGCTGGCGACCCAGAACATCGACGACCTGCCGCGTGCCGCAGAGCCCATGCTCAACATGATTGAGTGGTGGATCTGCCTGTCGATGCCGCCCGATGAGGTCGAGAAGATTGCACGCTTCCGTGAACTCTCACCAGCGCAGAAAGCGCTGATGCTTTCTGCGCGCAAGGAGGGGGGGAAATTCACCGAGGGCGTGATCCTGTCGAAGTCGATGGAAGTGTTGTTCCGCGCGGTGCCGCCGAGCCTTTACCTCGCGCTTGCGCAGACCGAACCCGAGGAGAAGGCCGAGCGCTACCAGCTCATGCAGCAATACGGCTGCACCGAGCTGGAAGCCGCCTTCAAGGTGGCCGAGAAGATCGACCAGGCACGCGGCATCGAGTCGCCCGCCTTGGAACTGTCGTAAGCCGGAGAACGCCATGGAACACAAACATCCTTCCATCCCGATGCAGGTGCAGGCGTTCCGCCGTCGGCGCTGGGGGACCCGCTGGCCGTGGGCGTTGGCTGCAGTGCTGGTTGCGCTGCTGCTGATCTGGCTCGTGTCCCGTTCGCCAGGCGGGTCCACACCTCAGACTTCGGCGCCAGTCAGCGAGACACAGGTGGCAGGGCCTCCGTGGCAGATGGGCAATCCGGAAGGTCGTTTCACACTGACGCTGTACGCGGACCTCGAATGCCCGTTCTGCCGGTCCTATTTCCCTGTGCTCAAACGTTGGGTGGCCGGCAATGCCGACGTGGCCTTGCAATGGCACCACCTGCCGTTGGCCGCACATGAACCGGCCGCTTCTGCCGAAGCGCGTCTGGCGGAATGCGCCGGCGAAGCCGGCGGGCATGCCACCTTCTGGCAAGCCGTCGAGTGGGTATATGCCCACACGCGCAGCGACGGCCAGGGCTTGCCCGAGGACCTGCGCTACCCCGACCTGACGCCAGCCATCGAGCAGTGCATCGCGAGCGAGCGGCCCGACGCGGCGATTCGTACCCAAACTGCGGAAGCCACGAACAGCGGCGTGACCGCCACGCCGTCGCTGCGGCTGCACGATCGCGAAAGCGGCAACGCGATCCTGCTGCAGGGTCCGATCGAGGGCGATGCCTTGCTGTCAGCCATGGACATGCTCGCCGCCGGCGATCCCGCCACCACACCCACATCGGAAATGCCTGCCGACGTCGTCGGCGACATGCCCAGGTAGCCCCGGTCTTCAAGGCTACGGCGCAGTCCGCTGCGCTGACCGCAACCCGTTCGCCTCGCGTCCTGGCCGCGAACGATCACCGCTACCGCGGTGATGGATGCACCTTGTTCGTTCCCCAGGAGGGCTTGCCCTCCCAGGGCGCGCGCCCTCCGATCTCACCGTCTGGAGGTTCGCCATGTCTTTCGTCGTCAATGACTCCTACCTGGAGTCGCTTTCCGCCATCGCTACCCAACACGAGGACTGGATCATCCAGCAAGCCATCGTGCTGCTGGAGAGACGGATCTTCAAAGCTGGACCGTGCCTCAGCCGACCGGCCGCTGTGCGGGACTACCTGCGTCTGAAACTGGTCGCTGAGCCCAATGAGATATTCGCCGCTGTGTTCCTGGACAGCATGCACCAGGTGCTGGCCTACGAGCCGTTGTTCAGGGGCACGATCAACTCGACATCGGTCTATCCGCGTGTCGTCGCGCAGCGTGTGCTGGAGTTGAATGCCGCCGCGGTGGTCTTCAGCCACCAGCACCCCTCGGGCATCTCCGAACCGTCGAGCGCGGATCGCATGCTGACCCAGCAACTGCAGGTCGCGCTGGCGCTCATCGATGTGCGGGTACTGGACCACATCATCGTCGGCCAGGGTGCCCCGTTCTCCTTTGCGGAGTCCGGCCTGCTGTAAAGGTTGCACTGCTTCGTTGATCAGCGCGGAGGCTTCGGCCTCCGCTTTTTCTTCGCAGCGACGCAAGCAGGTATGCGGGGTGGCCGCGATGCGCATTGTTTGTTGGGGCCGCGTGGGGTTCGGCGTTTGACTATGGCCCTGATCAACTTCCGGGGCGCATGACATGCCAGCAGCTTTTACCCGGTTCGCACCAGGCTGGCGAACCCTTGGCCTGGCCGTGGCGCTGCCGGCATCTCTGGCCGTGTTCAGCCCGGCCACCTTCGCCGCCGACGTGGTGGTCGTCACCGACAGCCGCCACCCGGTCAAGACCGCCGGCGGCGAGCGGCTGATCGAGTTGGACGAAGCGCCCCGGATCGAGGCCGAGCTTTCCGCGGATCTGCCGGCCGACCCCGAGCGGGCAGCAGCCATCGTCCGGCAACGACTGAACCAAGGCGGCACCGATCTTCAGCGCCGCATCGGCACCGCCTACCAGGGCGTCGCCGATGCATGGAGCCTGGGCGTCGCCGCCATCCCGGCCGTCGTGGTAGATCAACGCTATGTGGTCTATGGCGAGCCGGACGTGGCCCGGGCGGTGTCCCGCATCGAGCAGTACCGGAGGACGCAGCCGTGACCCATCGCCCATTCGACTTGCTGCGCCGCCTGCGCGTCGCCGTGGCCTCGCTGCTGTTGGTCAGCGCCACCGGCAGCTACGCCCTGAACACCGCCACCATCGTGTCCTCCGTCATGTCGCCGGACTGCCTGGAATACCGGGTGGTGGGCATCTGCTACTGGCTCTACTGCACCTGGACGGGCTGCACGGTGCGCACGTCCACCAAGGTCCGGCACTACGTGCCCGATGCGGTCGTCTCCAGCTACAGCAACACCGGGGAGAACCCCTGGGTCGAAGTGCAGGCGATGAGCACGCCCAACCCATCCGCACAGGCAGGTGGGGATGGGACCACGAACGAAGACCACGAAAACAACCTCGCCAAATTCAAGAACAGCGATGTCATCGGCCATCCTGGCGGCGAGGTATTCAACCAGTTCGCATCGTCGTCGGGCTATTTCTGCCAAGGCGCGGGCACGGCCTTCATGCCGTATCTACTCAGCACGCTGGACACGCTGGCTTGGCGCTACAACGTGCCTGAAATGGCCTACCCGGAGGCGTTGATTCCGGGCATGCGCGAGGTCGGTGCGCGCACCACGATGAATCTCTGGGGCAACGTCTATCCGCGCGGCGGCTTCCTGCACCAGACCGACGACCAAAAATCCGGGGCTGTGGTGGCCCAGCGCGCGGGCGATGTCGTCACGCGCCGCGGGCAGATCCACGTGTACCAGCCGCTGCTTGCCAACGCCCGCGACGGCTACTGGCCGGCCGGCGAGCTGATGGAGGGTGATGCCTCTACGGGCAAGTGGCAGGAGCTGACGCCGCGCCTGTCCAACACCTGCGTGGTGTTCCCGCACAGCGGCACGCTGACCCAGGCCCAGCAAGGCGACTACGCCTGGGCGCTGTGGCGTCCCTATGCGTGCTGCGAACGCCGCGGTCAGGTGTTCCTGGGCAGCGTCGATTTCCTCTGAGGTGCCACGATGAAGCGTCCTGAACCGATGAACCTTTCCGCCAAGGCGTGCCGCCTGCTGCGCCCGACGGCGCTGGCCGGCACGCTCGCTCTGGTCTGCGGCATGGCGTGGGCGCAGGTCGGATACCAGAACAGCGGCCCCGTCCTCGGCGATGACGTCATGTACTCGATCGGCGGTGGCAGTGCGGTGTCCATGGGCCGCGCGGCCGGCATGCGTTCCATCGGGGTCGGCGTGGGGTGGAACAGCAACCTGATCTGCGGCGACATGAGCATCCAGACCACGCTGCGCAATCAGCTTAACGGCATCACGAACGGCTTTCAGCAGATCATGAGCAACGTGATCCAGAGCGCGACCAGCGCGGTTGCATCGCTGCCGGCGCTGATCATTCAGCGCGCCGATCCGGGCCTGTACAACCTGCTGACTAACGGCGTGCTGCAGGCGCGGCTGGACTTCGACCGCTCCAAGCTGACGTGCCGCGCCATGGCGGAGAAGATGGCCGAGACGGCGGGTGGCCAGCTTGGCTGGAGCCAGATGGCCGAAGGCATGGCCCTGCGTGACGCGGTTGGCAGCAACGATGCCGTATCGGCCGTCGAGCAGGCCGAGACGCGCCGCGGCAACGACGGCGTGCCCTGGGTGGGCGGCAGCAATGCCGGTGGCGCGGGCCAGTCCGCCATCCGGGTGGTCGGCGACGTCACCCGCGCGGGCTACAACCTGGTCAACGGTCGCGGCGTGACGGACACCTCCTCCATCGCGTCCACCAGTTGCGCGAGCCTGTCCTGCCAGACCTGGACGTCGCCGCAGCAGGCGACCGAATGGGCCACGCGCGCCCTCGGAGAGCAGGTGCAGCGCACGTGCGACTCCTGCACTAAGACCGAGACGGTGCCCGGCGTCGGGCTGACGCCGCTGATCCAGGAGGAGTACGAAGCCAAGCTGGAGGTCTTGCAGGAGCTGGTTTCCGGCACGCGTAATACCACCTTCGAGAACTTGCGCGAGGCCGGCAGCACGTCGCTGCCGATCACCCGCGGCGTGATCGAGGCGCTGCGCGACGAGCCGGACCAGGACCTGCTGGCGCGGCGCCTCGCGTCCGAAGTGGCGCTGTCATCGGTGCTGGAGAAGGCGCTCCTGCTCCAACGCACGCTGCTCACGGGCAAGAAGGAGCCCAACGTCGCAGCCAACGAACTTGCGGTGCAGGCCGTGAACCATGAGAGCGACACGCTCGACCGGGAGATCCGCAACCTGAAGACGGAATTGGAGCTGCGGCGCGAACTGGCGAACAACTCGCCGATGGCCATCATCCAGCGCCACGGCACGCGGGCGGCCGGCTCGCGCGGCATCTACGAGGGCGATCCGGTACCCGACCGCCTTGACCAGTTGCAGAAGGGCAATCCCGGAGCCAGGCCATGAACGCGGAGCGCATGGCCTGGCGCCCCTTGCGCTGGCTCTTCAGCCGGCGCGCGGCGACGGCGCTGCTGTGGGCGGTGGTGCTCGTCGCCGCTGCGGTGGGTGCCAACATCGCCGGCATCTACCTGGTCGGCAGCGTGGCCGGATGGGAGCGGTGGCTCGCGGCCGCATCGGGCTACTTCTTCGTGTGGCGGCTGTGTCTGTACGGGGCCACGGTTTACGGGTGGCTCTGGATGCGCCGCCGGCTGCTGGCGCGCGAAGACCAGGACGGGGCAGATGGGCAGGCACGGCGCCGCCTGATGCGCAGCGAGATCGCGGGCGTCGTCGCCATCGTCGTGCTGGAAGCCAGCTTGTTGATGCAGGCCGCTTGAGGGGATCGAGGCCATGACGCTTTTCACGACCGACTACCTGGAGTACTACCTCACACTCGTTTCCTGGATCGTCAACAACGGCATCTGGGCGGCCCTCGTATCCAGCGGGGTATTCGCGCTGCCTTTCGTCGCCATCGTCGTGCAGGAGTGGTTGAAAGCTCGTGCTGAAGGCGCCGACGAGGGCAATAAAGGCGTGCTGAGCGCCGCCCGCATCGAGAACCGGGTCTTCGTCGCCATCGTGGTGGTGATGTTCGCCGGCATTCCGTTCATCGACGTGGACCTAAACACCATCCAGTACGACAGCTCGCGCTCGGCCCAGTGCCAGGTCAGCGTGGCGCAGCCCGCGGATACCGGCTGGTCGCAGTCCTTCAGCACCATCAACAACCAGTCGGCGAAGGTGCCGGTGTGGTGGGCGTTCATGCACGCGCTCTCGCGCGCCGTCACGGGCGCTTCGGTGGCGGCAATCCCGTGCGGCACGGACCTGCGGCAGATGCGCATGGAGATCGACGCCACGCGCATCGATGATCCGGTGCTGGCTCAGGAAGTAGCGGATTTCTCTCGGGATTGCTATGGGCCTGCACGGGCCAAATTGTTCATGCAGCGCCCTCAACTTGATGAGCAGCAGATGCACGACGTGACCTGGATCGGATCGCGGTTCTTCACCGACACGAACGGGTACTACGACACGTATCGCTCCAGCACGCCGCGCGATGACTGGCCCTATGACAGCAACCGCGACGCTGGGCTGGCCCAGGTATCCAGTGGCGGTGGCTACCCGACCTGCAGGCAATGGTGGGCTGATGGCAGCAATGGCCTGCGGGCACGGCTGCTGGGACAGGTGGACCCGAGCCTGCTCAATCGCCTGGCGGGCTGGGCTGGCTTCCTGAGCCGGGCCGAGGTGGACAATTCGGTGATCCGCGCGATCGCGTCACCGCGGCAGCAGAAGCTGAACCAAGGCAGCGTCTATACCGACTACGGCGGCCAGATCGACAAGACCTTGCCAAACATCGTGACGCGGGCTACGGGAGACGTTGGAATGGCAGTTGGCGCGATTGCCTCGTTTCCCGCGATGGACGTCGTGCGGCAGGCGCTGCCGATGGTGCTCGCCTTGCTCAAGATGGCATTGGTAATCTGCATCCCGCTCGTGCTGGTCGTGGGCACCTATGACTTGAAGACGGTCGTCACGGTCAGCGTCGTGCAGTTCGCGCTGTTCTTCACGGATTTCTGGTTTCAGCTTGCGCGCTGGATCGATTCGACGATCCTGGACGCACTTTATGGCTGGGGGTTCGGCTGGAACCGGCCGCACACCAACTTCGACCCGCTGGTGGGGCTGAACAACGCCTTCGGCGACATGCTCCTGATGTTCGTCACAGGCACGATGTTTCTGGTCCTGCCGACGTTTTGGGTCGCTGCTTTGGGGTGGGTCGGAGTTAAGGCTGGGGTGATTGCTCAGAACCTTGCTGTCGGCTCCAAGGAAGCGCGTGATAGCGCCGGGTCAGGTGTAAACAAGGTAGCCGGCAAGGTTCTGTGACAAACAGGCCAAACCTCAGTCATCGAACGGATCGTTCGGGTCGTGAGGGTCGAGCCGCTGGCCATTGGAAGAATACAGGCCAAAGCCCGCCTCGCCATTGCGCAATTCATCCTGTTGCGTCCAGCGGTCTTCATCTCTAGCCGAATTGCCAGCCATCCATACCGCCGCAACGCCCAGCAGTAGCAACACCGCCAGCCAGAAGGTGGTGTACAGCAGCACCCCGAGCGCAACCAGCTTGACCACCCACACGAGCGCGGTGGCACCGGCCGCCGCCCCCCCCTTTGACACCAACCAGCTCGATGCCCGGCGTTCGCCGCGCACGTAGGCACGCCATCCGCGACCCAAGGTGCGGCCGAGTCGTTCTGCGGTACGGATGCGTGTCGTGGTGTTCATGGTCGTCTCCTGCTATTGAGCGATGCCTATTCCAGTTTGCTCCAATCCTGCTTGCTTGCCTGTATCAGCGCATGCCAGTCGTCTGGTGGGTTCCCGCGCCCGAGCATCTTCTCGAACACGACATACGGGTCCGATTTGCTACCCGAAGACCGCAGGGTCTGTTCATCGTTGACCCAGGCGTACACGATGACCTTCGCCTTCGAGTCATACCGGAAGAACAGCCGGAACCGCCGTCCGATCTTGGCCCTTCGCCAGTGGCGGTGGGCAGGTCCCAAGGTGTTGCCCTGGCGGTACTCGTCGCGTGCCGGATCGCCTGGCACCACATCCAAGATCAACTGGCTCAAGGCCCGGAAGAGCTTGACGTTGGCATTGGACTCGAAGCCCGTCGGGTCGTTCTCCTGCGCGCGCCTCGCGGTCGCATGCAGTTTCTGCAACTGCTCGATCACGCAGTCGTGGAAGAGCAGCGTCCAGCCATGCCGTTGCATCAGAGTTCCACTTTCCCGTCGATCTCCTCGTCCAGGTCCAGACCGTGGCCAGCATGCTCCAGCATGGCGCGGGCCAGATCCTCGGGCAGGCCCTGGACGTTCCGGCCAGCTTCGATGTCGCGGGCCAGCAGGCTCAGGAATGCGCCGATGGCGGGGTCCTCATGCTCGGCATCGACGCGGGTGACGACGACTTCGCTGCCCCGCAGATCGAACGCGAGCTTGCCACCGGCATCGACGCCGAGCGCCTGCCGGATGGGCTTGGGCAGCGTGATCTGGCCTTTGGAGGTCAGCGTGGCAACTTCGTGGATGGCAGGCATGGCGGCTCTCCTGATTGCGATACCCGCATGGTAAGGAAATTTCCTTACTTTGTCAACGTGAAGCCTCACGGCGTTCTCCGAGTCCAAGAATCGGCCCATCGTAGGGCGTGAACAGCCAGCCTTCCTGCATCAATCCGGCCCTGCTGCAACCCGCATTGGCGGTGGACGGTCAGCACCCGTCGCCCTATACCCAAAGGCTGTAAAGGGTCGAAATGGCAAGGGAATGGGGTGCAAGGGGAAAGGCTCTATCCCGAAAAGGCAAAAAGGCCTCCCCGCTCGGCCCGCGACAGGACACCCGCATGCTCTCTCTGTTCCAGCGAAAACGGCCCGCGGTTGCTGCTGCTCCGACGCCACCATCGGTCACCGACCTCCCGAAAGGGTTGATGCGGCCCGAGTCGGCCGCATCGCTGCTGGCCACCCCGCGCCGGCAGAAGCTGCTGGAGCACATCTGGCAGCGCACGTCGCTCTCACGTAAGCAGTTCGCCACCTTGTACCGGGCGCCACTGGAACGCTACGCCGAGCTGGTCCAGGCTTTCCCGGCTTCCGAGGCGCATCATCACGCTTACCCCGGCGGCATGCTGGACCATGGCCTGGAAATCGTCGCCTACAGTCTGAAGCTGCGGCAGTCCCATCTGCTTCCCATCGGCGCAAGCCCCGAGGACCAGGCTGCGCAGGCTGAGGCCTGGACTGCTGCAGTCGCCTATGCCGCGTTGTTGCACGACATCGGCAAGATCGCCGTCGATCTGCACGTCGAACTGGCCGATGGCTCGCTGTGGCACCCGTGGTACGGTCCGCTGCACCAGCCGTACCGCTTCCGCTACCGCGACGATCGCGAATACCACCTGCACAGCGCGGCGACGGGCTTGCTCTACCGCCAACTGTTGGACACCCAACTCCTGGACTGGCTCAGTGGCTATCCCGACCTGTGGGGACCGCTGCTCTACGTCCTGGCCGGCCAGTACGAGCACGCCGGTGTGCTGGGCGAACTGGTCGTGCAGGCCGACCGCGCTTCCGTGGCCCAGGAACTGGGCGGCGATCCGGCGCGCGCCATGGCCGCTCCCAAGCACGCGCTGCAACGCAAGCTGCTCGACGGGCTGCGCTACCTGCTCAAGGAACAGTTGAAGCTGAACCAGCCGGAAGCCTCCGATGGCTGGCTCACCGAGGACGCGCTGTGGCTGGTGAGCAAGACGGTATCGGACAAACTGCGTGCGCACCTGCTGTCCCAAGGCGTTGACGGCATTCCTGCGAACAACACCGCGGTGTTCAACGTCCTCCAGGATCACGGCATGTTGCAGCCGACGCCCGACGGCAAGGCGATCTGGCGCGCGACCGTGACCAGTTCCACCGGCTGGTGTCACTCGTTCACGCTGTTGCGCCTCGGGCCCGCGCTGATCTGGGAGCCAAGCGAGAGGCCGGCGCTGTTCGCCGGCACAGTGGCGATCGACGCGGCGGCCACGGACAAAGGGCCCGATGTGTCAGCCACTACTCCGCCGGCCGGAGCGCAGTCAGCCTCGGAGGGCCAAGAGGTTCCGCCATGGGAGGGAGGTAACCCCTCTCGTCCAGCGAAAGGTGAACCGCTGCCCGACGCCATGGAAGACATGCTTTCGATGGTGGGCATGGTGAATTCACCCGCAACCCGGCAGGACGCTGAAGCACCTTCGGAGCCGGTGTCTGCCGCGCGTACTGAAGCGACGACCTTGACCGCACCTCAGCGTTCGTCCCCAGCGCCCAAGCCCACGACAGCGCCATCCGGAGAGCACTTCATGGCGTGGCTGAAACAAGGCATCGCTTCCCGCCGGCTCATCATCAACGACGCGAAAGCGCTCGTGCATACCGCGAGCGGCACCGCCTACCTGGTCAGCCCCGGCGTATTCCAGCGCTATGCGCAGGAGCATCCGCAAGTCAGCGCGCTGGCCAAGCAGGAGAGCCAGCAAGACTGGCAGTGGATACAAAAGCGCTTCGAGAGGCTGCAGCTGCATCGCAAGCAACCGAACGGCCTGAACATCTGGACCTGTGAAGTAACCGGGCCTAGAAAATCCCGCCGTCTGCATGGATACCTTCTGGAAGATCCGAGCCTGCTTTTCTCGGAAACGCCTCCGAGCAATCCCTATCTATCCCTGTTGGGTGAGACCAGACACTGCGAACAGACTTCAGGAAAGCAAGGGGCGTCAACATGACCTCCTCAATTTCGCCGGGGCAGTCTATTGCCGCCAAAGCGCACCTTTATTCAGACAGAGCCAAAGGCCCGATGAGCGCAGCGATGATGGAACAAGGCAGCGCCTCTCCCGTCTCTGGGCTGCACTACGCCGGCAAGAAGCATAAGGTCATCGCTCCCGACCGGGAGATTGTCTTCGAGTTCTCGCAGGACTGTCTGGACTCGGGCCGATTCGCTCCTTGACACCACAAATACAGCTAACAGGAAAGAGCATTCATGAAGTCGATCAACGTTGAAGTCGGAGGGCTTGTATCGAGCCTGAGCGGTGAGGGAGTGCGCCGCAAGCTGCTGTATCTTCACGGCGTCCATAATGCGGATGCCAACTATGTTGCGGGAAGCGCAACGATTCATCTCGACGAGCGATGCCTCAGGGTCAAGGATCTGCGCCATTGCATCTCCGAATGCGGCTATCCGGCACCGAAGCTCACCCGGACTACTGCCGCAGATGGGGCAGTGCCAAGTCAAATCTTGTGACAAGCTCGCTGGAGGTCACGGCAACAGAACCACCATGCGCCTCCGCAATCGATTTCACGATGGCAAGGCCAAGACCGGCGCCCGCCGTATTTCGTTGCCGTGCCGGATCAACTCGGTAGAATCGATTGAAGAGCTTTGGTAGATCGGGCTCAGGAATTTTCTCACCGGGATTGACCACACTGATCGTTGTCCACTGCTCATCCTGCGAGAGCAAGACCGTGATGCTCTTCCCGCGAGGAGTGTGTCGAATTGCGTTCGAGAGAAGATTGTTCAGCGCCCGGGTGAGCATTTCCCGATCCGCCGCTATGCTGCCGATCGCCCCTTTAACGCCAAGCGTAATGCCGCTATCTTCTGCCAGCGCCTCGAAATAGTCGAACAGACTCCGCACCAATTCGGACAGATCAATTGTAGACAAGCGCAAGTTGCGGGGATCATTTTCCGTTTGGGCAAGAAACAGCATGTCTCCAATCATGCGTCCCATCCGATCAAACTCTTCCAAATTTGAATAGAGGATTTCTCTGTATTCCTCGTTGCTGCGCGGCTGGCCAAGCGCTACGTGAGTCTGCGTGACCAGGTTGGTGACGGGCGTGCGCAACTCGTGCGCTATGTCTGCGGAAAAGTGTGATAGCCGGGTGAAGCCTTCCTCGATTCTCGCCAACATATCGTTGAAGGCAAATACCAGTTCCGCCAGTTCGATCGGCACATCCCGAGGATCCAACCTCACATCCAGCTTTGAAGAGCGAATCGCCCGAATCTCTTCATTGACCTTGCGAATCGGCAGATGGCCCCACTGCACCGCCAGCCAAGCCACACCGAGCGCCAGACACATGACCAAGCCGGTTGCCCACCAAAGCATGCGCTTGAACTCCGCCAGGAAGTCGAGATGAAAGCCGATGTCCATGGCGGCGACGATGCGGTAGCCGGACGCCGCTGAATCGTCAGCAGGCAGTTGTACCACCACACCTCGATATGACCTCTGATCCTCGTGCCACACGATCAAATCGTCAGCGGTGATGCGGTTCACCAACTTTTTGTTACTGTCAAGTTTCGACAGGTCAGGACCGGGCGTGGCATAGATGCTGTTGCCAGACCCATCGTAGACGCCGTAGGTCATCCCATGATGTCCTGCGACTGCGTTGGCCAAGTGTTGCTTTAGCTCGTCGCTTGCGATGTCACTTGCAAGCTGGTGCAAGGGCTGAGCCAAGGCGGTTGTCACTGCCTCCAGTTCGTGGGCATCCTGTTGAGCAAAGTGGTGCTCCAATGACCGGAGAATGACCCAGTTGAACACCAGAAACACCAAAGTCGTGGCGATACCAACCAGGGCCGTGACCCTCAATGCAAGCGACGCTGGACGGCTTTGCCGCGGCTTATGGCGCAAGGGCATCATCGGGCGCGTCGAGCGTGTATCCCATTCCACGCACGGTGTGGATGAGCTTCGGATTGAACGCATCGTCTATCTTCGCGCGTAGACGGCGGATGGCTACATCGATGACGTTGCTGTCGCTGTCGAAATTCATGTCCCATACCTGCGACGCGATCAGCGAACGCGGAAGGACTTCGCCCTGGCGACGGGCCAAGAGCTCGAGCAACGCGAACTCCTTGCTTGTGAGATTGATACGTTGGCCAGCGCGCGTTGCACGTCGGCGCGCCAAGTCCAGCACCAAATCGGCAACCTGGATGCGATCAGGCTGGCTCGGAGCGCTTCCGCGTCGCAGCAGCGTCCGCACCCGCGCCAGCAACTCAGAGAACGCGAATGGCTTGACGAGGTAGTCGTCCGCTCCCAGTTCCAATCCCTTGACACGGTCGTCTACACCGCCACGCGCCGTCAGAAAGAGCACAGGGACCTGTTTGCCGGCATCTCGAAGGGCACGCACAATGCGCCACCCATCCACATCCGGCAGCATGACATCCAAGACCACCAGATCGTATGTCTCGCCCATGGCCAGGTGGTGGCCGTCCAGTCCGTTGCGCGCTAGGTCCACGACAAACCCTGCCTCCATGAGACCTTGGCGGACGTAATCCGCCGTCTTGTTCTCGTCTTCAACGACCAGCAGTTTCATCGCATGTCCCATGAAATCGCTACGGCGTAGAAAATTAGCCAATCACGATGTACCATTCATCCACTTTTGATCAGTAATTTACTGGTTGCCACCTTCCATGAACATGACATGAACATTACATGAATGTAATTCAATGGTCATTCGGTGGAAAGTGCCCAACCCATAGCATGACCTGCATTGCGTCGAACTGTGCCGCTCCGGATGGGGTGGCGTTTAGAACGACTTTCGAGTCATCTATGGAGGATTTCAGGCCATGCCGCCTCGTTCACCCTTTTTTATCGTGCCCCCACTGGGCCTTTCTCGTCGGCGTTTTGTCCAAGGATTAGCCGTCGGCGGCGTTCTCGCTGGGCTGTCCACGCCGGCGTTCAAGGCATTTGCCCAGCAAGGCTCCGCGACGCGCGGTGCCGCCCCTGTGCTAAAGGGCACCGAGTTCGACTTGGTGATCGCCGAATCGCCCGTGAACTTCACGGGCAAGCCAGGCGTGGCTACGACCATCAACGGCTCGCTGCCGGCACCGACATTGCGTTGGCGCGAGGGTGACACCGTCACAATCCGTGTGACCAACAAGCTTCGTGAAGCCACATCCATCCACTGGCACGGGATCATCCTGCCGTATCAGATGGATGGCGTGCCGGGCATCAGCTTCAATGGCATCGCTCCCGGCGAGACCTTCACGTACCGCTTCAAGGTTCAGCAGAGCGGCTCCTACTGGTACCACTCGCACTCCGGCTTCCAGGAACTCACGGGCATGTACGGGGCGATCATCATCGACCCCGCTGGCGCCGAGACCATCCGCGCCGACCGTGACCACGTGCTGCTGTTCTCGGATTGGACCGACGAAGACCCGATGCGGGTGTTCACCAAGCTCAAGTCCCAAAGCGACTACTACAACTACAACCAACCTACCGTCTTCGACTTCTTCCGGGACGCCTCGCGCGAAGGCACGGCCGCTGCGATCGACAAGCGCAAGATGTGGAACGAGATGCGGATGAATCCGACGGATCTCGCAGATCTGTCTGCCGCCACGCTGACCTATCTGGCCAACGGCGTCACCCCCGCCGGCAATTGGACGGCGCTGTTCCGACCGGGTGAGCGCGTGCGGCTGCGCATGGTCAACGGTGCGGGCAACACCTTCTACGACGTACGCATTCCCGGACTGAAACTCACGGTGGTGCACGTCGATGGTGTTGACGTGGAGCCGGTGACCGTCGATGAGTTCCGATTCGGTCCGGGCGAAACCGTCGACGTGATCGTCCAGCCACGGGATGACGCTTACACGATCTTCGCCCAGGCGATGGACCGGACAGGCTACGCGCGTGCCACGCTGGCCGTGCGTGAAGGTCTTCAAGCTCCCGTGCCTGCCCTCGATCCGGTCGAATGGCTGACCATGAACGACATGATGGGCGGCATGATGGGGGGCACGATGGGGGGCATGGACCATGGCGGGTCCGGCCAGGCCATGGAGATGACCGGGATGACCGGGATGACGGGCATGACCGGGATGACGGGCATGACCGGGATGACCGGGATGGGCTCGGGTTCGATGTCCGGGATGGATCATGGGGCGATGGCAGGCATGAATCACGGCGCCATGAACCACGGTGGCATGGCGATGGATCACAGCCAACACGCCGCGGCGGCGGGGGGACTGGCCGTGCCCAGCACTACTGCTCGCCACGCTCGCACCGAGTATGGTGCCAGCACGGACATGCGCGTTGACATGGCGCGCACCAACCTCGATGACCCCGGCATCGGACTGCGCAACAACGGTCGGCGCGTGTTGACCCTCGCGGATCTGCATACCCCGTCGGGGCCGCTGGACAAGAGAGGCCCCGGCCGGGAGGTCGAACTGCACCTCACGGGCAACATGGAACGCTACGCATGGTCCCTGGACGGGCTGGAGTTCGGAAAGTCCACGCCGGTGCACTTCAAACACGGCGAGCGGCTGCGGGTCATTCTGCACAACGACACCATGATGACCCATCCCATGCACCTGCACGGCATGTGGAGCGAGCTGGAAAGCCCCGACGGTCGCTTCCTTGCGCGCCGCCACACCCTGCCGGTGCAGCCGGCACAACGCATCAGCTTCCTGGTGACAGCCGACGCGCTCGGCCGCTGGGCGTGGCACTGCCACCTGATGTTCCACATGGATGCCGGCATGTTCCGCGAAGTCGTGGTGTCTTGAACCCAGCGCACAAGGAAGACCAAGAATGTCCAAAGCACTCCCCACTCGCGCACTGGCCACGACGCTTCTGGCCCTGGTAAGCGTCGCCGCCCAGGCACAAGCACAGAACGACCATGCAGCGCACGGCCAGGCCGACGCTCAAACGGCCGCGCCATCCACTCAGACCGTGGCTCCTGCCGCCGACCCGCACGCGGGTCACGCGACGTCGGCGAGCGGCTCGACCGCGGCCCCGGCCATGGATCACGGCAACATGCAGATGCAGGGCGGGTCGGCGCCTCCTGACGCCCGCGATCCGCATGGCTACTCCAATGGCCTGACATTGGGATCGGGCGACTACGCCGTACCCGGTGTGCCGCGGCTGATGCTGGCCGACGAACACAGGTTCTTTTCGTTGCGCGGCGAAACCCTGGAACGCCGCTTCACGCGCAAAGGAGACGATTCCACGGCCTACGACCTCCAGGCGTGGTATGGGACGACCTACAACAAGGCCGTCGTGAAGGCCGAAGGCGATATCGCCAAAGGAAAGCTCGAAGAATCGCGTACCGAGCTTCTCTGGGGGCACGCCGTCGCACCGTACTGGGACACCCAGCTCGGCGTTCGGGTGGATAACGGGGAAGGCCCGAGCCGTCAATGGTTGGCTTTCGGCATCCAGGGCCTCGCCCCCTACTGGTTCGAGCTGGAGGCGACGGGCTACGTGGGAAGTGGTGGACGTACGGCGCTGCGTGTCGAAGGCAGCTACGAGCTGCTGCTGACCCAGCGACTGATTCTGGAGCCTCGCGCCGAGTTGCAGTTTTATGGCAAGGACGACCCGGAACGCGGTATCGGCAAGGGCCTGGCCGAAGCGTCTGCTGGCTTGCGCCTGCGCTATGAATTCAGTCGCCAGTTCGCCCCCTATATCGGCGTGGAACGGGCGGGCAGCTTCGGACGCACCGCGGACTATGTGCGTGCCGAAGGCGGCCGTGCGCAGCAGACGCGCTGGGTGGCTGGCGTGCGATTCTGGTTCTAGAACCTAGCGGGTTTGATCATCTGATGAGAGGCGATCCATGAACATGCACTACGACAGAAGCCAGGGCAAAGTGCCGAGACGCCAGGCATTGATCGCTGGCTTGTTGGTGATGGCACTCGCAGGACCGAGCCTGGCGCAGAGCCGACCGATTGCCAAGGTCTGGAAGGACCCGAGCTGCGGATGCTGCAAGGACTGGGTCTCACACCTGCAAGGCGCAGGCTTCGATGTGCAGGTTCTCGACACCGGGAACACCGCAGCGCGCACGCGGCTGGGCATCCCGCAGAAGTACGGTTCTTGCCACACGGCGCAGATCGGCGGCTATGCCATCGAGGGTCATGTGCCTGCCTCGGACATTCAACGCTTGCTGCGCGAAGCCCCGCAGGCCATCGGCCTCGCGGCGCCCGGCATGCCGGTCGGTTCGCCCGGCATGGATGGTCCGGCCTATGGTGGACGCAAGGACGCCTACGACGTGCTGCTGATTGGGAAAAACGGTAGCAGCACGGTCTATCAGTCGCATCGCTGACCATCCATCAACCCTTCTCCGTGGAGATATGCCATGCAGCATCAGCACACACAGACCCCCAGCGATCGCCCCCGGTTCTGGCGATCGCGCTACGGCGTGGCGTTCCTCATCATCGCCGCTGTCGCCGCGTATTTCCTGCTCAAGGAGCACACGGCACATGTTGCCGGCTATCTCCCCTTCCTGCTGCTGGCGGCTTGTCCGCTGATGCACCTGTTCATGCACCGTGGTCACGGCCACGGCGGACACGATCATGCCGCGCGTCAGGGTAAGGAAGGTGCCGCAGCCTCCAAGGAGCAGAAGCAATGAGTCGAGGCACTCGCACCGTGCGAGCACGCGACGCCGCGCTTGTCTCCTTGCGCGCCTGCGGCCTGCTGCGATCACCAGACACCAAAGGTTAACGGCGGAGGGCACTTGTCACTATGAATTCACCCAGCAAGTCTTCAGGACATGAGCACGCAGGCATGGCGGCGGGTGCCACAACGTCCGGCCCGCATACGCACCACCATCACGCCAGCCATGCTGGAAGTGACGACGCGGGCGGGTCCTCAAGCCACACGCAGCCCGATGCCGCGACGCGAGATCCGGTGTGTGGCATGGCGGTCACGGCGGCGTCGCAGCACCGTTCCACGCACTTGGGGAACACGTACTTGTTTTGCAGCACCGGATGCAAGGCCAAATTCGACGCCGATCCGGCGCGATATGCCAGCGGTGACGCGGGCATAGGCACAGGCAGCGGCCATGTACCGCATCACCATGCCAGCACCGCAGTTTCACCGGCCCCGGCGGCATCGCCAACCGCGCCCGGAACCATCTACACCTGCCCGATGCACCCGGAGATCCGCCAGGATCATCCGGGAACCTGCCCCAAGTGCGGGATGACGCTGGAGCCTCTGCTGCCCGACCTCGATGACGACAACCCGGAGTTGCGTGACTTCTCGCGTCGCTTCTGGTGGACCTTGCCGCTGACGCTCGTGGTCTTGGCGCTGGCGATGCTGGGCGAGCGGCTGCACCTGATGGACATGGCTACACAGAGCTGGGTCGAGTTGGTGCTGTCGTTGCCGATCGTGCTGTGGGCCGGCTGGCCCTTCTTCTCCCGCGGCTGGCTGTCCGTGGTCAACCGCAGCCCGAACATGTGGACACTGATCGGCCTGGGAACGGGTGCGGCATTCATCTACAGCGTTGTGGCAACCGTTGCGCCGGAAGTGTTTCCAGCTTCCTTCATGTCCATGGGACGGGTCGGCGTGTATTTCGAGGCCGCCGCCGTCATCATCTCGCTGACACTGCTCGGCCAGGTGCTGGAACTCAAGGCCCGCTCCCAGACTTCGGCAGCCATCAAGTCGCTGCTGGGGCTGGCACCCAAGACGGCGCGGCGCATCAATGCGGACGGCAGCGAGGAAGACGTGCCACTCAGCCATGTGCACGTCGGCGACCTGCTGCGCATCCGACCCGGCGAGAAGGTGCCGGTGGATGGCATCGTGCACGAGGGCAGCAGCTCGATTGACGAATCCATGCTGACCGGCGAACCGCTGCCCGTCAGCAAGCGCGTGGGCGACAAGGTCATCGGGGCCACACTCAACACCAGCGGCGCGCTGATCATGCGTTCGGAGCGGATCGGCTCGGACACCGTTCTATCGCAGATCGTCCAGATGGTCGCCCAGGCGCAGCGTTCCAAGGCACCGATGCAACGCATGGCCGATGTCGTTGCCGGCTACTTCGTGATGGCCGTCGTCGCCATTGCGGTAACGACGCTCCTTGTATGGGGATTCTTCGGGCCACAGCCCACCTGGGTCTATGGACTGATCAATGCGGTGGCCGTCCTGATCATCGCCTGCCCGTGCGCGCTGGGTCTGGCCACGCCGATGTCGATCATGGTCGCAACGGGCCGTGGCGCCACGCAGGGCGTGTTGTTCCGCGATGCCGCGGCGATCGAGAATCTTCGCAAGGTCGATACCCTCGTCATCGACAAGACAGGAACCCTGACCGAAGGCCGACCTGCTTTCGATCAGGTCGTCGCAGCACCCGGCTTTACGAACGACGAGGTGCTGCGTCTTGCGGCCAGCCTGGACCAGGGCAGTGAACACCCCCTGGCCGACGCCATCGTGCAGGCCGCGCGTGCCCAGGGCCTCCAACTCGTGAAGCCTCAGAGCTTTGAATCGGGAACCGGCATCGGCGTGCGCGGAAAGGTTGAGCACCGGCAACTGGCGTTGGGCAACACAGTGCTGATGGAACAGTCTGGCGTATCGGTGGAACCGCTCGTACCCCAGGCCGAAGCTCTGCGCGGCGAAGGGGCCAGCGTCATGTACCTGGCGGTGGACGGGCAGCTCGCGGGCTTGCTCGCCGTGTCCGATCCGGTCAAGGGCAGCACCCCCGAGGCCCTGGCCGCGTTGAAGGCTGCGGGCCTGCGGGTCATCATGGCCACCGGGGACGGGCAGACCACCGCCAAAGCCGTCGGTGCACGCCTAGGCATCGACGAGGTGCATGGTGAGGTCAAGCCGGCGGACAAGCTCATGTTGATCGAGCGACTGCAGAAAGAAGGACGCATCGTCGCCATGGCCGGAGACGGCATCAACGACGCGCCGGCCTTGGCGAAGGCAGACGTGGGCATCGCCATGGGAACGGGAACCGACGTGGCGATGAACAGCGCCCAGGTCACGCTGGTCAAGGGTGACCTGCGTGGCATCGCTGTCGCTCGCACGCTCTCGGTGAGTACCGTGCGCAACATGAAGCAGAACCTCATGTTCGCCTTCCTCTACAACGCGCTGGGCATCCCCATCGCCGCCGGGGTTCTCTATCCCCTCACGGGCTGGCTGCTGTCGCCGCTGATCGCAGCATTGGCGATGAGCCTGAGTTCGGCGTCGGTCGTTGGCAACGCCTTGCGCCTGAGAGCGAGCCGACTGTGACCGGATTTTCTTTCTGAAACTACAGGAGCCTGCTATCGCCCAGCAAACCGTTTCTTTCGTTCCACGCCGTTGCAAAGGTGCAAGCCTTATCTCGGCATTTCGTTCTTAAACCACACCTCACACATCCAGGTAGAAACTTCTATGACCCGTTCACATTTCATCGCCAAGCTCGTCGCGCCGATCGCTGCTGGTCTGTTCGCCACCGCCGCATTCGCGCATCCTTCGCTGGTGTCTTCAACGCCGGCCGACAAGTCGCAGGTTTCTGCGCCAGCCACCATCGAACTGAAGTTCTCCGAGACGCTGGTGCCGCAGTTCTCCGCCGCGAGCCTTGTCATGACTGGCATGCCGGGAATGGCGAGCCATGGCCCGATGAAGATCAACGCCAGCGTCGCGGCTGCCGGCGACGGCAAGACCATGGTCATCACGCCGGCACAGGCGCTCCAGCCCGGTGACTATCGCGTCGAATGGCGTGCCGTCTCCTCGGACACGCATCCGATCACGGGTAACGTCACCTTCAAGGTGAAGTAAGCCCATGGCCGGGGATTGGTTGACCATCGTCCTGCGCCTGGCGCTGTATCTGGACCTGGCGGCGGCGTTTGGCGTCGCCATGTTCGGTCTCTATGCTTTGGGCAACGACGAGCGATCCTCGACGATCTCGCGCCGCTATCGCGTCCTCATTGGCGCATCCGCTGCCATCGGCATTGCCCTGTCGATGTGGGGCATGACGGTCATGGCCAAGGCCATGTCCGGTGCCCAGAGCTACGCGGAGCTGTCAACGCACGTCTTCGACATGCTCATTACGGGCACGCACATGGGCATCGCCTGGTGCATTCGCATCCTCGCGCTGTTGGTGTGTGTGCTCGTCGCAATGTTGAAATTGAACGCTACCTTGCGATTTGCAGTGATGGCGCTCTCCACCGGCGTGGCGCTGGCGACCCTTGCGTGGGCAGGCCACGGCGCGATGGACGACGGCGTTCGCGGCTACATCCATCTTGCGTCGGATATCACGCACCTCTGGGCAGCGGGCGCTTGGGTGGGCGCATTGGTGGCGTTCTTATGCTGGCATCCCACAAGCAGGATGTCGCGCAAGACCCGGTAGCGGTCCTCAGTCGGACGTCGAATGGCTTTACTCGCATAGGTACAGCGATCGTGGCTGCACTCGTCGTGAGTGGAATTCTCAATTACCTGTTGATCGCCGGACCATCGTTTGATCCGCTCATCTCGACGCTGTATGGCCGGCTGCTGATGGTAAAGCTCTTGCTTTTCGCAGGCATGCTGGCGTTGGCTGCTGCCAATCGGTATCGGTTGAGCCCGAGCCTGGAGGCTGCTTTGAAGGCAGGCAATCGCGCACAGGCAGTCATCAAGCTTAGACAGAGTCTGTTCACGGAGGCGACCTTGGCCGTTTTGGTTCTGGCGAGCGTTGCATGGCTTGGCATCTTGTCTCCCACTGGAACCTAGTCCTTCATGGGCGGCAGATGACAGCACATGAATTGAATGTAATGCACGGGTAAGCGCTCTGTAGACCGCCTGCTTCTACATTTAACGACGCGGCGCAAGTTGTCGTCGTTTTTACAAAGGAGTCGATCATGAAATCGCAAATTGTCATTGCCGCCCTGTTGAGCGCTCTCTCCGTGCCAGCCTTCGCCGGTCATGCAGCAGCCCAAGCAGCCAAGGAAATGGTTCCCTTGGCTGACGGGGGAACGCTGTACATCTTCAAGGACGGAAAGATGGCACAGGAAAGCCGCTTCGGGCGCGCCGTCTATCTCAATGTCGGAGCTTCGGTGTCGACGAAGGATGGGCGCAACATCGCGATCACCAGCAATGAAGTCGCTCGCCTCGGGTCGCTGCTACAAAAAGAGCACGGCGGATGACGCCGCGGGTGTGCGGTGCTTTTCAAAGCTTCTGCACAGTGTGACAGAGACGCGCGCCCCGATTGGGCGCGCGCGCTTGGGACGCGTCACGAGCAACCACGAGCGCTCAAGGTGCCAGTTTTTGCGATGTCAAGCGCATCAACTTCCCTGAAATGGATCCAGCCTCCCCGTCCACCGTGATTCGTCCACGGGACATCTGGCGCGAATGAGGACTTGCGAGGAGCCCGATTTATGGAGTTGCGTCATCTACGATGCTTTGTCGTCTTGGCAGAGGAGTTGCATTTCACGCGGGCGGCCGAGAGGCTGCATATAGAGCAACCCCCCTTGTCTCGCGCGATCAAGGAATTGGAAGATGAGCTTGGGGTCACGCTGTTTGACCGCGACCGCAGGGGCACGCGGCTGACCGTGGCGGGGGCGGCATTCTTGCAGGACACCCGCCGACTCTTCACTGTCCTGGAGCAAGCGCGTGAAAATGCCAGAGCCATTGCCGCGGGCCTGAGGGGCAGCCTGCGCATTGCAATTTCCGATGGTGCGATGGACCCACGACTATCGGCGTTCCTAGCTCGTTGCCGCGCGGAAGAGCCCGAGGTCGAGATACGTCTCTCCGAGGTACCGCTGACCGAGCAGATACGGGGCCTACGGTCTGGCGACTTCACGATCGGATTTGCACACGCGGCGGATGTTGGCGAAGGCATCGTGGCTGAACCGATCTGGCGAGACCCGATTGTGATCGCCATGCCAGCGCGGCACTCGCTTCTTGCGCACAAGCAAGTTCCGCTGAACGAACTTCAGGGTCACCCACTGGTTCTGTGCGACAAACTGGCCTGCGAAGGCTACTGCCGAGAACTAAATCGGCTGCTACAGGTTCTGGAACACAGACTCAACGTTGTCGAAGAAGTGTCGTCGCTGGACATGATGCTAACGCTCGTCGGCGCAGGCTATGGGATTGGTTTCATGACGGCGACCAAGATTCCCATCAGCCAGAGGCCGGACGTGGTGATTCGCCCTCTGGCGCAGGACACGGCGGTAATCACAACCTATCTGCTTCGGCCAGAAAGCAGCAACTCATCGGTTTCACTGGATCGCTTCATCGAACGTCTGCGAGGACCTCCGGATGACTAAAGCGTCAATGCCTATCTGAATCGTGCGCCGCGGCACGAAGATTGCGTTCTGCTGCGCTGACGAGTTCCGCAGCACTAAGCTTGAGTCCGGCGGCGATTCTTAAGATCAGAGCGAGAGTGGGCATGTGCTCCCCACGCTCTATTTTGCCCATGTGCGATCGCTCGATCCCTGCTTTCGCAGCCAGTTCTTCCTGAGCAATACCTTGCGTCAGGCGGGCGACACGAACGGCCGCTCCGAATGCCAACGCTGGCTCGGCGTCGAAAGTGGTAGTGCCTGGGGGACGGCCTCGTCGGACAGTTCGCTTCTCCATCCTTGGAAGCGTCGAACAGCCCCGACAATTTAACCACGTTAAGTTTAACTCAAACTAGCTATCATGAAGACTTTCCATCCTTGTCTTATCGCTTCTTGGGGCCTCTCATGCACGACGCCACCAGCCCACGCCCACAGCTCAGGCTCGCCATAGCGCCTGGTGTGGCCTCTTCGAACCTAGCTGCATTGCTTGCCCTGCAGCGCGCGGAGGAGCCCGATGTTTCTATGGAATTTAATGAGGTTACGACGAGCGATCTCATTACAGGCCTCTACAAACGGCGCTTCGACGTCGGCCTTTCTCTGAAGCAGGTGAGCGATTCTTCGCTGAAGAGTCTTTCTCTTTGGTTTGAGGCGACAGCTCTTGCCACGCCGCTGCGATACCCACTGCTCCGGCAGCAGTCAATCAGAATAGATGAACTTAAGGAGCACTCCGTGTTTCGATGGAAGGCCGAATATTCTCCTTCGCTGGACCAGTACCTGTCCTCCATGTCATCAACGGAAAGGCCAAATGTCCAGCATGTCAGTTCTTTTGAGATGTTGTTGCTCTGGGTCGCAGCTGGATATGGCGTAGGGATTTCTTCGCGATCACGCATTGAAACCGCTAGCCAGTGCGGAATCTGCACGCGTCCAATAGCCGATGGCCCCTACGAGGTCATTACGCACCTGCAGCGACTCTCGGGACAGACGAATCTTGTAGCTGATCGATTTGTGATATTGCCCCCGTTTCTCGTAGTCCTTAGCCTCGGGTTCAGGCAGCGACCTTATATTGGCTCGCATGCCAGCGTTCTTCATATTCCATCGGACTCGTATAGCCCAATGCCGAATGCAGTCGTCGGTGGTTATAGAATGTTATCCAGTCCATCACAGCAGCCGTAGCGACTCGGTGGGAAGCGAATTTCCGCCCCTCCAAACTCGCCAGCTTGAGGCGGGCCCAGAAGCTTTCTATCGGGGCGCTATCCCAACAATCCCCCTTCCTGCTCATTGAGGCACGTATCTGCCGGGTGCGCAATATTTGCTGGAACTCATGGCTGCAATATTGACTACCTCTGTCGCTATCGAATATCAGCCCAGGCGCCGGCAGTCTGCGCAGGTACGCCATTTCCAGGGCATCCTTCACCAGGCTGGTCTGCATGTGGGGCTTGATGCTCCATCCTACGATCTTTCGACTGAACAAGTCGAGCACGGTCGCCAGATACAGCCAACCCTGCTCTGTCGGCAAATACGTGATGTCACCACACCAGATCTGATCTGGTGCAGGAGGATTGAATTGCCGCTGTACCAGATTCGGGGCCACCGGCAGCGCATGCTTGCTGTCGGTCGTGGAAGCATACTTGCGTTTGACCCTGCCACGCACGCCATGGGCTTGCATCAGCAGCCGCACCCGTTCCTTGCCTACACGCAGCCCTCGGCGACGCAGCTCCTGATGGATTCGTGGCCAACCATATTCCCCCTTGACCTCGCGGTGGATGGCTCGGATGTGAACCAACACCCGCTCATCCGGCAGCCGCCTGCGCGTCGGTCCGCCGCAACAGCGCTGCCAACCGTAGTAGCCGCTCTCACTGACTCCCAGCACCCGGCAAATCGCCCGGACAGGCCAGTGTCCCTTCATTTCTTGAATCCAGGCGTACTTTGCAGCGTGTCCTGCGCAAAGTACGCCGCGGCTTTTTTTGCTATATCGCGCTCCATCCTCAGCTGCACGACCTCCGCCCGTAAACGGGCAATCTCCATTTGCTCGGCCGACACAGCACCGGGAGCCGTCGTCGGTGTTGCGACGACACCCAGCTCACCGCGTTGTTGCTGGCGAACCCAATTACCTAAACTGGCCTTTGGGATGCCCAGCGAGCTGGCCACCGAGCCCACAGACGCCCCCGCCAGCACCTGCCGGACACTTTCCTCTTTGAATTCCTGCGTGTACCTTGCACGCCTTCTCGAATCTGACATTCCTTGCTCCTTCTTTCCAATTTAACTGGAACTAAGGACTCCGTCATTCGGGGGCAAGCTCAT
>NZ_FQXE01000037.1 GCF_900129885.1 Pollutimonas bauzanensis
TGTCAACGCCGGTTTAAAACTGACCCACTTTCCGGCTTTTCGGCCGGAGTAAAACTGACCCACCCGGGCCTCCAATTTTCTTAAGCTTTTGCCTTCACCTGGCCGGCTTTGCGTTTATCTTTAAGCCGGTAACTTTCTCCGGCGATCTGAACAATATGCGCGTGGTGCAGCAGGCGATCGAGCATGGCAGCCGTTAAGGTCTGGTCGTCGGCGAACGCTGAAGACCACTGCCCGAAGGGCAGATTGCTGGTCAAGATAATGCTGGCGCGTTCATAGCGCTTGGCGACCACGTTAAAGAATAAATTTGCTTCCTCGCGTCCGAAGGGTAAATAGCCAATCTCATCAATGATCAAGAGACGCGGGCCAATGATGGCGCGGTTAAGATAGTGCTTTAGCCGATCTTGCTTGTGGGCCGTGGCGAGCTGCAGCATCAAGTCCGCTGCGGTAATGAATCGAGTCTTGATGCCGGCCATCACCGCGCGGTAAGCCAAGGCTTGGGCCAGGTGACTCTTGCCCACGCCGCTGGGCCCCAGGAACACGACATTCTCGGCGCGTTCAATAAAGGTCAGTGCGGCTAGCTCCTGGATTTGCGCACGGGGAGCCCCACTGGCAAAAGCAAAGTCATATTGCTCCATCGTCTTGACCGAAGGCAATGTTGCCAGCTTCATCAAGGCTGTGCGCTGACGCTCAAGACGGGCTTCGTTCTCAACGCTCAGCACCTTCTCCAAAAAGTCGCCATGGCTGGACTCCTGGTTCGCCGCCCATTGCGCCACGGCGGGCCATTCGACTGCAATGCGGTCCAGTTTGAGCCCATCACACAGCATCGTGATTCGTTCTTGCTGCAGATTCATGCTCTGGCCTCCAGCAAGGCGTTATAGACTGACAAGGGATGTTGCAGACTCTCAAGCGGCATAGGCCGCTGTTGCCGATTCACTTCTATCGGCAACAGGGTCGGTCGAGGCAACTCTGGCAACGGCAGCAACGCGCTGCGCTCGACGACCATGCGCCGATCAGGACGCTCGCCCGTGGTGCCGTGGATACGGCTGTTGGCGACCTCAGTGAGCCAGCGTCCCACATGGGCATTGGCTGCCTCGACATCCAGGCGAAGTCCGGCCTGGCGCAGGGTTGCGGCCAGCGGCACGCAGAAACTGCCCTTCAAATAGCCATTGAAACGCTCGACCTTGCCCTTGGTCTTGGCGCGATACGGACGGCACAATCGAGGAGCGAAGCCATACGTATCAGCGAGCGCCAGCATCTGACCATGCCAGCGGTGCTGACCTTCGCCATAGGCATCGCGTTCGATGACAATCGTGCCTGCGTTGTCGAACAATACGTGCTGGGGAACACCGCCGAAATACACAAACGCTTGCGCCAAGCAGGTGCTGAGCGTGTCGGCGCGTTCGTTGTTGGTAAAACGCACCCAGCTTGCTCGGCTGTAGCCCAGCGTGGCCACAAACGCAATCAAAGGGTCGCGCCCGCGCCGAATGTGAGTAAAGTCCGCTTGCATCTGCTTGCCCGGAGCCGTCTCGAATCGAACCACCGGTTCGGGCTCCGTATGGCGCTGCAATCGCAGAAATTCTTTAAGCTGGGTTACTCCGCCGTCATAGCCATGCTCCTGAATCTCGCGTAGCAACACCACGCCTGGGATCCAGTGTGGCCGTGCCGCTTCGATACGTTCTAGCAAATAGCCCTTATACGGATCCAGCTTGGTCGGCCGTGCCGTTCTGGGACTGTATTGCTCGGCTGCCGTCTCTCGTAGATACCGCCTGATCGTATTGCGTGAGCACCCCAGCTCGCGCGCCATCTCTCGAATACCGGCGCCATGCCGCATTAACACCTTGATTTCCACTGCTTGCTCCTGGGTCAACATAGTCGGCGGCCAAAAAACCACCATATTCGCCCAAGTGGGTCAGTTTTACTCCGGCGCAGTGGGTCAGTATTACATCGGCGCTAAC
>NZ_FQXE01000008.1:0-82624 GCF_900129885.1 Pollutimonas bauzanensis
AGGCAAAAGCTTAAGAAAATTGGAGGCCCGGGTGGGTCAGTTTTACTCCGGCCGAAAAGCCGGAAAGTGGGTCAGTTTTAAACCGGCGTTGACACTTACGCCAGCCTGTACCGCTCACTCTCATGCCCGGCCTTGCGCGCCTGAATGCAATCCGCGATGCGCTTGCAGCGGAATTCCCGTGGGCGCATGACGCGCTGAGGGTGATCATGAGCGGCCTCGTGGCTCGACAGCGGCACGGCGTCAGGCGTCTGGGCATGCAGCCCATATTGTTGGCCGGCAACCCGGGAAGCGGTAAAACACGATTTGCGCAGCGCCTGTCCGACTTGCTCGGCACGCCCAATGCGCTGATCAATTTAGCGGGAATGTCCGATGTCAAAGTGCTCAAAGGCGTCACTCGCGGCTGGGCGAGCAACCGGCCGTCACGTTTGATTGAGTTCATTGGACAAGTCAAAGTGGCCAATCCGCTTTTTGTCCTGGATGAGATCGATAAGGCCCAGACCTATGATCACGGCAATGGCGGGCGCCCGCACGATGCGTTGCTCGATCTCTTGGAGCCAGGCAATGCTCGGCGTTACAACGATATTTACCTGTTAACGGAATGCGATCTCTCCCACTGCTTGTACATCGCCACGGCCAATTCGTTATTGACGTTGCCAGAACCTCTGCTCTCGCGCTTGCAACCGGTGCTCTTTCCGATGCCAGGACCCGAGCATACTGAGGTTATTGCTAGAGGTATCGTCACGGATCTCGAGCGCGAGTGGAACGTACCAAACGGAGCGTTGACCGTGTCAGCGCGCGATATCGAACGGCTGCGCGGCCTGGGCCCACGTGAAATGCGCCGAGCGCTGTTGGGACTGTTCGGCGACGAAGTACATTCTGCGATCTACACATTGCATTAACTGAAACAGCCTGAACGCTATCAATTGGGACAGGCTACGCGTCAAGCTGAAGGAAATTATCATGACCACGTATCGCCAATGGCTTCCCGCTAATGACACCGGGCGTGACTTCATCGTCGGGGACTTGCACGGCTGTCTGGATCTATTACAGGCCGAGTTAACACGCGCCGATTTCGATCGCAATAGGGATCGACTGTTCTCGGTCGGAGATTTAATTGATCGCGGCCCCGATTCTATGGGATGCCTGAGGTTACTCCGCGAACCGTGGTTTTACGCCGTTGTAGGCAACCACGAAGATATGCTGCTCAGCTATTACAAGAAGCGGAATCCAAACTATCACAGCGCGCCGGATTTCATTCGCAATGGTGGAGGCTGGGTGCATCGGTTAGATGAGCATGAAAAATCGGAGCTAGAGGACGATCTTTTGCCTCGGGTGCTGGCGCTACCGTACGTGATCACCGTGGGCCAGGATCCCGATATGTTTCATGTGACGCACGCCGAGCTCATGACAGGCGCGCCTGATGAGAACTATTGGTCAGCTATCGCTGGGTTGCCCATCGACCAATCTCCTAAGCAAGTATTAACCGATGCGATGCTGACCGACAGGGTACTGTCTGAAATGACGGGTGCTCTCACCTGGGGTCGACGCCTGATTCTTAACGCCAGCGCCCAGGAAGCCACGGAAATCGAGACACGAGCGGGAAAAATATTGATGAGCCAGAAGCCTTGGCACGCGGGATTGTCATTAACGTATGTTGGCCATACGCCATTAACCCAGATGGTGCTATATGAATCGCACCTTTTCATTGATCGCGGAGCGTTCAAAAGAGGGGCCAACACATGTTTGTTGGTGCTTAACCAGGACAATGTTCGCGGATGGCTCGGGTGTAACAGTAATGACCCATCCCGATCAGGTGATAGTTAAGGACGCTCAGAGATAACTAACAGCGCTCGCAGCTCAGCAATGCTTATCCCACAGCGGGACTCACCTTTTTGCTGCTAATAGCTGAGGACCTGCGTCTTGCTTGAAGCATAAAGCCCGTACGCTGATCGCTGCCTATTAAAAGGCCATTCCCCGCGTGCAGACGCTTCGGAAATAAACTTCGTATATCCAAGCTGATGACCCTGACGGCGACATGTTGCTAAAATATAAAAACACTTGAAAAGTAACTACCGTTACTTTATAGTCGTACCATGAAAATTATGAGCTGGCTATTACTGACCTACAAGGTCCCTCCCGAACCACCAAAAAGACGCGTGGCGTTATGGCGCAAGCTAAAAGGAATGGGCGGGATTTACCTGCAGAACGGCGTATGTCTACTGCCCAAGACCGATGATCATGTTCGCCAACTCAAGATGTTGGAAAACGAGATCTTTGAAATGAAAGGCGATTCCGTGATCCTCGAAACCGTCGCCTTAGATCCTTCCCAAGAAGAGAAAGTCATCGCGCGCTTTAAAGCCGACCGGGATGAGGAGTACGAGGAATTTCTAGACAAGTGCAAGGATTTCGAAGGCGAAATTGCCAAGGAAGTCGCTGCAAACCATTTCACCTACGCCGAGTTGGAAGAAAACGATGTCGATCTTAAAAAGCTGCAAAACTGGCTGGAAAAAATCCGCAAGCTAGATTTTTATGGCGCCACGCTTGCCTCTGACGCGCAGAAGCGGTTGAGTGACTGCGAAACGCTGCTAGATGTCTATGCGCATCAGGTTTTCGATGCGCAATCCGAGAACCGCTAAGGCAACTGCCCTCATGAAATCATCAGAGCCTCAACAAACGAGTACCGCGCGGCCTTCAATGTCAATATATTCAGATATGGGCTTACGCCGTGTAGTGATCATCGTCGCGTTGGCAAATCTCGCATACTTTTTCGTTGAGTTCGCGATGGCACGGCGCATCGGATCGGTTTCGCTGTTCGCCGACAGCATCGATTTCCTGGAAGATGCCTCAGTCAATCTATTAATCGCGCTAGCGATTGGCTGGTCGCCACGCAATCGCGCCCGCGTTGGCATGTTGTTGGCCGCTATCCTTATGGCCCCTGTCCTAGCGTTACTGTGGACCGCATGGCAGAAGTTTAATGTTCCGACTCCGCCTGAGCCGTGGCTGCTGTCATTGACCGGTTTAGGGGCAATGGTTGTAAATTTTGGGTGTGCTCTCTTGTTGGCACGATTCCGACACCACGGCGGCACGCTTACCCGAGCCGCTTTCCTTTCGGCGCGCAACGATGTACTGGCCAACATCGGCATTATCTTAGCGGGTGTGATCACGCTTCAATGGTCTTCGGGGTGGCCGGATCTGATTGTCGGTCTTGCCATTGCGGCGGTCAATGTGGACGCGGCCAAATCAGTGTGGAGCGCTGCCCGGAAAGAACACTTGCTGCCCTCAGCATGAAAGAAGCCGCGAAGCGTGATGAGGTCGATTCGAGTATGCCATTGACCTCTTGAGATTCCCAAATCCATGATTGCAATTGATATCCTACGTGAAAGTCTTCATTTTTCCGAGACCGCTATTCCCGGAAATGTTTCTCTATTACTAGCCGTTGTCGATCATTTCCGAGGGCTTTCCGTCTACGTACTGAAAGCGACCTTTGCGCTTTTCGAGCCCAGGCTGTTCATCGTCCAGGCCTTGTTATGCGCAGGATGGAGGTGGCATCAACGGCATCAGCCAGGGACGACCATCACTTGGGTATCTTTTAGGCGCGAAGCCGCTTTTTGTCTAATTTGTTTTATCGCCTGCGTTGGCGCCGTGGGTCTTCTTAAGATTACGCTTCAGATTCCTCGACCCGAGTATGCCTTGCAGCACTTTATTCCAAGACTGTCGGCGGGCGATCCCTTCGGTTTCCCGAGTGGCCATGCGGCAATAGCCGCAGCGGTGGCCTTTGTATTGTGGCGGCGAGCATCCACTTTCGGTCGTGCAGTTCTGGCGGCCATGGTTGCTTGGGTGATGACGGCCCGCTGCATCGCAGGGCTGCATTTTCCATTCGATGTGCTATCGGGGGCTGTCATCGCTTTGGTAACCGCTGCATGCATATCTTTAATATATCGTCTCTGGCGATGCAATATGCGGAGCTCTGAGCATCATGTTGTCTGAGTCACTTGATTGGCATAGCCGTTGTAATAAACAGGAATACTCAGTCGATTGTCTTTATTTACTCGTAGGGGATTAGCATGATGCTCTGGACCCATGCCGGACCTTCGGTTCTGGCGGCATTTCTGGCTTCGCTGGTGGAGTTTGTCGAGGCACTGACTATCGTGCTTGCCGTGGGCACTGTCAGGGGCTGGCGATCCGCACTAACAGGGGTGGCCGGTGGCGTGGTTCTGCTCGCTGTCATGATTATTGCGTTTGGACCGCTGCTGGGACAAATACCCATCAAATTGCTGCAAATATTCGTCGGCATGCTTTTGCTGCTTTTTGGCATGCGCTGGCTGCGTAAAGCCATACTGCGGTCCGCAGGGGCCATCGGACTGCACGATGAACAAGCGGCCTTTGATGCCGAAACGGCCCAGTTGCGCGCGACCAGTGTAAAGGCGGCAACCACGCTCGATCCCTTGGCCGTGGCCACCGCCTTCAAGGCAGTATTGCTTGAGGGCATCGAAGTCGTGTTCATCGTTATTGCTGTAGGCGCCACTGCCAATATGCTTGTCCCCGCCAGCGTGGGCGCCGCTCTAGCAGGTGTGCTTGTTATTGCGCTGGGCATAGTGCTGCAAAAGCCTCTGGCTCGCATTCCAGAAAACACGCTCAAATTCGCGGTTGGCGTATTGATTTCGGCTTTCGGTATTTTCTGGGTCGGGGAAGGATTCGGCCTAGTCTGGCCAGGCGAAGATCTGGCAATTCTGGCGCTGGCGGTCGCGTTGCTTATTGTGGCGCTGGCTTCGGTCAAGCTTGCTCGCCATCGACTTCAATCTATGGAGGTTGCGTCATGACCGGGCTGATCGAATTTTTGCAAAAACTAGGGCGCTTGTTCGTGGATGATGGAAGTCTGGCGATTGCACTGATTGGATGGTGCGTAGCGGCCGGTCTGCTCTTGCCGACTTTTGCCCCGCAAAACGTGTGGAGCGCGCCCTTATTTTCCTTAGGATGCCTGCTTATTTTGATTGGCAATGTCGCCCGTAGCGCCGAGCGACACAAAAAGCGATAGCGATGATGTGTTGTTCATGGCGCATTTCATTTACTTATGGATACGGCGACTGACCCATATGAATAACGGTATGGCTGCAAGTTGCGCCACAACACAAAACACAATCGTCGCCCATACAGAACGGTCGTAAAGCATGCCTATTGCCGCACTACCGGCAAACCAGAATACGCCATAGCCGGCCGTAAACAAACCAAACGCTGAAGCTCGACGCTCGGAAGAGACCATCGGCGCAACAGCGGCCGGGATAATGGATTCATGCACGCCCATACCAAGACCCCAAATAGCGGCTCCGACTAGGGCCACCCAAAAATTCCCCAGGAAAACCAGCGGCGCAAAGAGCGCTGATAGCAATGTCAGGCCTATGAGCACACGAAACCCATAACGATCAAAGAGGCGTCCGAAGAGCAGCGAACCGCTGCCGCTGACCGCCATCGCAACAGCATAAAACGCGGCGATCCATTCGTTTGGAACGGTATGAGCGCGACTGAAGTGATAGGCAATCAAGGGGTAGTCGGCAAAACCCGCTGCAATCAAGCCCGCCCCAAGCAAATAGATCCAAAAGACACGCGGCAAGCCATTACTTGCTTCAGAGGGGGATTGCACAACCAAATCCTGCGGGCGTGGATAGCGCCAACGCGCAAGCCCGACAAAACAGAGATTGATCAGAGCGGGCAAAGCCAGCACGGCAAACGATTCCCGATAGCTGCCGTGTTGGGCAAGTATCAAGGCAACGACCAAGGGGCCGAATAGCGCGCCCAATTGATCGAGCGATTCGTGTATGCCAAAGACCCAGCCGTATCTGCCTACCTGTTGCGCAGCATAAGAGAGCATCACGTCGCGCGGGGGATTACGGATGGCTTTGCCAACCCGTTCCAGAATGATCAGAACGGCGGCTGCCTGCCAGCTATGTGTTAAAGCCAGGGCGGGCACTGCCGCCATTTGCAACACATAGCCACTGATGGTGATAGGCCAAAATTGTTGTGTAGTATCGGCCAAACGACCCGAAACCAGCCTTAGCCCATAGCCTGCCAGTTCGCCAAAGCCGGTAACTACGCCAACAATCGTCGCCGTCGCCTGCAAGCTGGCCAGGTACGGCCCAAGAATGCTGCGCGCCCCTTCGTAGGTAAAATCCGCAAAAAAACTTAGTACACCGATTAGCAATACAAACTGATAGGCGCGGCGGCTTGGATCCGCGGCGGGCTTTGAGTCGTGTGTCAACATGTCCGTTTCCTGTGCTTGGGCTCAATAGTGAGCACATGAGGCAAGCCTGGAAGCGGAAAACGGGAAACAAAAAATGCCTACAACTCCCGATCCAGGAAGGTGTAGGCATCATCAGTCGCTGATAGCGACGGTTAGCGGAGGAATGCCATCTCCGTCGGTGCAAAAACCAAGGTGGCGTTACACGCAACCCTCAATTAGTCGGTAGTTCTTCTAAATGTGCGGTGTCATTGATACAACGTATTGTGATCTTCCCATCATGGATGTCAATATGATTGATGCAGCAGGGACTTTGCGCCACGCGCCAATAGGCAGAAAGCGGCTGATCTAACAACTGGAGCAACAGGGCACGGTTTACGCTGTCATGCCCGATGAGCAAGACCACATCCGATTTGTTCGGGTGGCGTTCTAACACGGTACGTAAACCATCGGCCGTGCGCGCTACGAGATCTTGCAATGACTCCCCATCGGGAAAGCGCATCAGATGCGGGCTGTTGTACCAGGCCTGATAAAGCGTTGGCCAACGTTCGCTTACCGCTTCGTGCGTTAATCCCTGCCATTGGCCATAATCGAGGTCATGCAAGCCATTAAGCACTTTGGATGAAAGATTCAGTGCTTGTGCAATGGGCGCGCCGGTGGCGATGCTTCGGCCCATGGGGCTGGTATACAGCGCCACAGGCGAAAAACGTGCAGCCACCCGCTGCGCTAACACGTGCGCTTGGCGCTCCCCAAGCGGGCTTAACGGGAGTTCGGCACGACCTCGAAATCGTTCGGGATTAATGCCCTCGACATGGCCGTGGCGCATAAGAATCAGTGTAGTCATTGATTTTCCCTTATCCAAAATAAAATAATTGAAGCGGACCCAATTCGTAAGGACAACCCCCTGCATCGGCGGGCATCAATCGGGGTCGCCTATCAGTCCAAATTCCACGCGTGTCTTGGAGTAAAACAAATGAAGCGCCGGTTCGGCGGCTAAACGCGTCATGAGTTCTTCACTTTCTGCGTCGGTCACCACCACCGTAATTTCTATGGGTTGATCCGCCAGGTCAAAGAAACGCGCCGAATGAAGGCGGTGATGTCCGCCGAGTCCTTCTTGGGCGGCCGTCATCGTAGCGCCCCGAATCCCCATCGACTGAATAAGCGCCATCAACCATTGATGCAGAGGGTGATGGCCATGGCGGCGGTCTTGTTGTGTAAAGAACGTCAGTTGATAGCCTGTCATGATCGTGACTCCGTTAATTAACTACCGGATAAAGACTGCGCGATGGCAATGCCAAGTATTGTTAAAGCGATTGAGCCTATGACATGCAAGCCAATTTCTAGCGCGGCGCTGGCTAGTTCCCGGCTCTGGATCATGGTGCCAACTTCCAGCGAAAACGTGGAAAAAGTCGTCAAACCACCCATAAAACCGGTAATCACAGCCAGACGCCATTCTGGCGCCAGCCCACTGTGATTGGCGAAGAATACGCTGGCAACACCTATGAGCAGGCCACCGATCAAATTAGCGGCCAACGTGCCCAGCGGTAGTGTCGGCCAAAGCGAGTTCAAACCCATGCCCAGTACCCAACGCAACAAGGCACCGAGGGCAGCACCGATAGAAATTGCAAAAATTGCACTTAGCATGGCAGCCGCCATGTAATGGAGCGAGATGATTGTGGCCGGACTTGCGGCCGAACCCAACCCATGGCCGAGCATGGAGAATGAAAAACGAAGGAAGAAAGAGGCATCTTAATCATGGAACCGGATCTTTGCGTACGCGTTATCCTGGACCACAAATCGCTGATGCATACCGCCTACAGCCCTTGTGCCAGGGACCTGTAGGCATCATCAATCGGCTTGCGCCGATGGTTAAAGGAGGAATGCCATCTCCGTAAAGAGTGTAACAAGCCCAACGATGGCACGCAATACGTATAGGGCATAAGGCCAGGATTGCCGAAACGCACACACCGATGTAGACTGTGTTACAGGAGATGGCATTCCTCCTTATAACCGCCCAAACCGGCTGATGATGCCTACCAAACTACTCCTGTTACGCAGGAAAGGGATTGGTGGCGCCGGTGAAAAAAACCGTTATAACCCTACCCATAGCGCCTCACTGTAACGCTTGTTACTTTTGCGCGGCAGCGAATTTCCCTGTGCGCGCGGCTCTGCAATTTAGTCGCGAGCCCTGAGGAGCAAGCATGGTACGGGACATCCTGCTCCAGATTGCCCAAGTTGCCACGGTGCTTCTTTTGTCACCCTTATTGCAAGGCCTCATCCTGCAATGGGAAGAACGCGTTCAACGCGCGCAAGGGCCGGGTATCTTCCAGCCCTACCGTGATCTATGGAAGCTGTTTCACAAGCAGCAGGTCGTACCTGAGACCGCTAGTTTTATCTATTGGTTAGCACCCATCGTTGCCTTTACGTGCATGCTAACGGTGCCGATTCTTATTCCCGTGCTGACCAATTACCCGTTGCCGGCATCGGACATGGGCGATATTTTGGGCGGAGGCTTAATCCTCACGCTGGGCGCTTTCATGATCACGCTGGCCGGATTGGATTCGGGCAGTGCCTACGGGGGCATAGGCGCCTCACGATCCGCCATGTTGGTTATCTTGGCCGAACCTGCGCTTATTTTGGTATTTGTCGGCATTACGCTGCTGGCCAAATCCATGCTGCCTTTTGTCGTGAACCATTTGCTGGTGCGCCAGCCCGAGCTCTATTGGAGCCCCGCTCATCTGTTTCTGGTGGCGGCCTTCTTTATTCTTCTGCTGGTCGAGACCGACCGGTTGCCCATTCATTCCAGCACGCATATTGAAGTCTACATGATTGAAGAGGCTCGGGTTCTGGAGTATTCGGGTCCGTTACTCGCCTTGTTGAAGTGGGCTTCCATGATGAAGCAGGCCATCTTCTACATCCTGTTCTGTAACGTGTTGGTGCTGCCGTGGGGCCTTTCCTATCGGGGCGAAGCCCTGGGAGTCTTGGGTGCCCTCATTGCACTTTTATTGAAATTCATGCTCGTTGCCGCGGCGGTCGTTTTTGTCGAAACCGCACAAGCGCGCTTGCGCTATTACCGCTATCAGGAACCCTTGGCTGCGTCTTTTCTTTTAGCCATCCTGGCCATTGTCGCCAACCAATTGAGGTAAAAACCATGCTCGCTGCGCACTTACCACCCTTGGCCGCTTCACTTTTTAGCTTATTGGCCATAGGCAGCTTGCTATTGGCGTTTGTCATGCTGGGTTCGCGCTGGCTCAAAGACTATTTGCTGGCCTTTGCCGCGCAATCCTGGCTGATCGCGATTTTGTCGGCGGCCATTGGCTATTACGGGCACTTTACCGAGCTGTACTTGATTGCGGTCCTGACGGCGGTGTTTCGCGGCATGATCCTGCCGTGGATGATATTGCGGGTTGTCGACCGGCTGGATGTCGATCGCGAGTTGCAGGAGCGCTTGTCGGCGAGCACGAGCCTGGTACTAGGCGGGCTCCTGACGCTGTTCGCCTTTGTGGTCTCTACGCACCTGGCGCAGTCGCTAGACCTGGCCGGCACGGTCGCCGTACTGGCACTGACGGTCATGCTATCGATGAAATTAATTGGCTTTCTGATGTTGGCGGTGCGTGGCGAAGCCGTGAGCCAAGTGCTTGGGCTGTTGGTCCTGGAGAACGGTATTTTTCTGGGTAGCCAGATTCTGATACCCGGCATGCCCTTGCTGATCGAGCTGGTCATTCTTTTTGATTTGTTGGTCGTGGTGGCATGCTTTGGCGTTCTGGTGCGCTATTTGGCCGTGCATGCCGGTGCCACCAACGCGCGCGCCTTACGCAGATTGGTGGGCTGATGACCATACGACTAATCCTAATCATTTTGCTCGCGCCGTTGGCAGCTGTTCTAGGCTGCTTAGCAGTACGCCGGCCGCGACCCGCCGAATTCTTGAACTTAGCGGCGGCCGTTGCCGTATTTCTGGCCACGTTACGGCTATTGCCCGAAACCTTGAATGGTCCATTCTACTTTTGGAATGACTATTTGATCGTGGATGCGTTGGGTACCTGGGCGCTGCTGTGCGTATCGAGTGTGTATCTGCTGGGATCGATTTACGCCATAGGCTACATGCGTATTCTCAATGTAGAGGTGCGTTTGCACCGCTTCTATGCGCTCTATGCCGGGTTTGGCCTGACCACGCTAACGAGTCCGCTCATGAATAACGCCGGGGTGTACTGGATCGCCATTGAGCTGACCACCTTGGTTTCCACGTTTCTGGTGTGTTTTGAGCTGAGCCGTGAAAGCATCGAAGCCGCCTGGAAATACATTGTGATTGTGTCGGCCGGCATCAGTTTGGCGCTTCTGGGCACCATACTGTATTACTGGGGCGCAAGCCTCGTGCTAGGCCCAACCTACGATATGACGTGGAAAGCGCTCAGAACCGCTGCGCCGCACATGAATCCGGCTATCAGCACAATCGCTTTCTTTCTTGTTATTGTCGGGTTCGGCACCAAAGTCGGACTCGCGCCCATGCATACCTGGCTGCCCGATGCACATAGCGAAGGACCGACACCTGTGTCGGTCATGCTCTCCGGGGCGCTGCTGAATACGGCCATGGTCGGCATTGCACGCTATTTGCAAATTAGCGACGCGGCGCAGATCGGGCTGCTGCCACGCGCGTTGGTTGTTGTGCTGGGCACGGCGTCGTTGGCGGTGGCGGCCTTGTTCATCGTTCGCCAAACCAATATCAAGCGGCTGATGGCCTATTCCAGTATTGAACACATGGGTATTTTGGCACTCGGCTTTGGATTCGGTGGCCCCCTGGGCGTGGCCGGCGCGCTTTATCACATGCTGAATCATTCGTTATGTAAGTCGCTCATGTTCTTCGGCGCCGGCAACGTCATGCGGGTATGGGGCACCAAGAGAATCAAAGCGATACGCGACGTGCCCCGCCGGCTTCCCGTTTCGGGCTGGTTGTGGCTTGCCGGCGCCGTGGCAATCACCGGAGCCCCGCCTTTTGGCCTGTTCTTAAGCGAAATCGTCATCTTACGCGCCGGTCTGACCACGGCCTTTGTCTGGGCGGCGTTTCTGATGGCGCTGCTGCTGATCGTCGTCTTTATCGGGTTTCTGAATCATTTTCGTGCCCTGTACTTTAGCCCCATTCCAGATAGCCATCGTGATACATCGACCTCGAATAAGAAAACAAAGGCGCCAGCCGACTTTCCCTCGGTCTGGTGTACCTTGCCGATGTGGTTGGCCTTGATCCCGTTACTCGTTCTGGGTTTGTGGTGGCCCGATTTCTTTATGCGTTTCTTTGCCGCTGTAGCCGCCGGACTGGGCGCAGGAGGCACACCATGAACGATCCGCGTATTGAAGATCTGGATATTGATCAACTACCCATGCGCTGCCAGCAGTTAGTAACGCAGGGCGGTCGTCTGGACTTTGCCTACGCCTGGTTTCCCAACCAGGATACCGATCCCGAGCTTCGATATATTGTCCATCCCGCACCGAGTCAGCCATTACACATCTGGCGTTGCCGCCCTGGCCAAGCGTCCATTCCTAGCCTTGCCGACATCGCTCCCCTGGCGTCATGGTATGAACGCGAGATGAGTGATCTGTGCGGGCTGCACTTTCGGGGTCAAGCCCATACCCAGCCGCTTGTCTTCTTGCCGGGTGCGACTGTAACAGCACCTCCGCTGAGTTTGGCCAGCGCCGAACCGCTGCTTCGCTATAAGCCGGTGGCCTATGAGCTACCGCACATCGGGGGTCCGGATCGGGAAGATATTCAGGTGTTGCCCTTTGGACCAGTACGCGCCGATGTCGTGGAGTCCGCACAGTTTGTGTTTTTCTATATTGGCGAAGCAATCCTGCACTACCATGCGCAGCTTTTTTTCAAGCATCGCGGCATGGAAAAACGCTTCGAAGGCCGACCATCGGATTTAGGCGTGGTATTGGCCGAACGGGTCTCAGGCGTGGGTAGCGCCGCTCATGCTCTGGCGTACAGCCAGGCGATCGAAGCCGCGGCGGGCTGCGTGGTGCCACCAAGGGCGCAAGCACTACGCGTCATTCTGGCTGAGCTGGAGCGTCTATACAACCATTTGCATTATCTCGGTCATTTGTGCCATACGACGACCTTGAAAGTGGGTGAGGCGCAGGGCAAGTATCTGGAGGAGCTTGCCAAGCAAATCAATGCCCGAGTGGCCGGCGATCGCTTACTGCGTAACCTGCTCTGTCCTGGCGGACTGCGTCGCAATTTGCAGTTGGAAGGACTCACGTTTGATTTGCAAAAGTTACAGGATCGGTTCGCGCCTTATGCACGCATGCTCGAAACCAGTACGCCGCACCTGGACCGCCTGATAACCACCGGTCTGTTAACGCGGCAAGCCGCGATCGATCAAGGCGCCACGGGCCCCATTGAACGGGCTTCGGGAATCAATCGAGATCTGCGCCGCGATCATCCGTATGCCGGCTATGCGTCGCTATTAGTGGGTGCCACGGTGAAAGAAGCCGGTGATGCGCATGCACGCCAACAGGTCCGCATTACTGAAATCGAAAATAGCTTTGGCTTGATTGAGCAGGTCATGAATACGCTGCCATCCGGACCGACCCACGTTCCATGTACGCCCTTGCCGGGCAGTGAGGGGTTGGGCTGGGCGGAGTCGCCCCGGGGCTCGCTCTATTACGCGGTACATATCGGCGGCGACGGCCGTTTGGCGCGGGTCAAAATCAAGTCGCCCAGCTTTTCCAATTGGCGCGTTTTTCCGTTCACGGTGCATGACAGCAACATGATGGACTATGCGATCAACGAGGCCAGTTTTGGCCTGACCACGGCCGGTTGCGACCGCTAGGAGATAAGTGATGCCATTGTGGACGCTGTACGGTTTAACAAAAGGAAAGGCCAGCACGGCGTGGCCGGAATCAGGTGATGATGGGCAAACCGGGGTGCGAGGCATGCCGCGTTTTGACCCGGCCAAATGCCTGGACGGATGCCAGCGCTGCGCGGATTCTTGCCTGCCCGAGGCGATTACCGTGATCGATGCCGGCCAAGCCCGCATCGCGGTCGATTACGGACGTTGCGTTACCTGCCAGGCGTGCGTAGAAGCCTGTCCGACCGGAGCATTTACCTCGTCCTCAGACTGGGCCTTTGGTGTTCGCCGGCGCGAGGATCTGGTTTGGGCCCAAGCCATAAAAACGCCCCAGGCAGAACAGCTAAAAGGGAATATCCATCGGATTTTTGGGCGTAGTCTACATATCCGCCACGTCGATGCAGGTTCCTGCAACGGATGCGAATCCGAACTGCAGGCGCTGAATAATCCGTTCTATAACTTGCATCGATTAGGCATCTTTTTTACAGCCTCGCCGCGCTTTGCCGATTTACTACTGGTCACAGGACCGGTGACCTACGCCATGCGAGGCCCGCTTCTGGAAACCTATGAGGCAATGCCTGAACCTCGGTTTGTCATGGCTATGGGCACCTGCGCGGTATCGGGCGGCACGAACGGCGGTGGTTATGCCTGCGGACAGGGCTTAGATGGCGTATTGCCCGTTGATGTCTACCTGCCCGGTTGCGCGCCCAATCCGGCAGCCATCATCCATACGCTGTTGTTACTGCTTGAGCGCATGCCTCAGCGGGTGCATGGGGGGCAACAAGAGCACGAGGATAACCATGCCTGAAGGCCTAATCGTCGCGTTTTTGCTGATCATCGCCGGCTTGTTGATGGCGCTGCTGCGCTGGAGCATGCCCGCTCGGTGGCTAATTAGCGCAGGGGCTGCGGCCGGCGTTGTGACGGCAGCAACCACACTGCCACACGGTAGCGCGGCGCTGATCTTGCCTTTTACGCTGGCCGGCCAGACGGTGACGCTCAGTTACGCCACTGAGGCGCTTTGGTTGATGGGGTTTGGACTAATGCCTGCTGTGTTGGCGATAGGGCTGTGTAGCCCGATAGTGCTCGCGCGACCCGGTTGGTTGGTTGGGGCCGCCATGTCGCTACTGGGCGCGTTGGGCATCTATGGCGTGCAGGACGCCTATTCCTTTTTGATTTCCTGGGAACTCATGAGCTTAGGCGGGGCCATCATGCTGTTGGCCGAACGGCTCTCCAAAGACTATGGCAAGGCCGTCTTATTCATGTTGGCGCTATTGGAGTTCGGTACGGTAGCGATCCTAGTCGCCTTTTTGCTGCTGGGCCATGCGAGCGGGAACAGCATGGACTTTGCTGGATTTCCCGCAGGCGCGCATGCCTTGTCTAGTGATGGTCGCATTCTGGTCGGCGCCTTGTTGGTCGTCGGTTTTGGCGCGAAGCTGGGGCTCTTGCCGTTCTACGAGTGGTTTCCTGGCGCCTATGCCTGCGGTAGCGGGGCATCGGGCGCGATCTTGTCTGGCGTAGTGTTAAACGCCGCTTTCTTTGCGCTGTCGCGCGGCTTGGTGCAATGGTTGCCAAGCGAGGGCGAGTGGCTATTCGCCCTGGGCACAGGCATTACCGTTATCGGGGTTTTCTCGGCCATTCTTGCGGCGTTTCACGCCTTCCAGCAAGACGATTGGCGGCGCTTACTTTCGTTCTCGACCGCTGAAAACGCGTCCATTGCCGTCACCGTATTGGGTGCTTGTCTGATTTTTCGGGAGAATGCTCAATTCGATTTGGCTGCTCTGGCCTGGACCGTTGCACTTTTGCATTTGGCAGGCCATGCGCTGGCCAAGGGCGGCCTTTTTCTCTGCGCCGATGGTATTTATAGGGCCGCAGCGGGGTATGGCATCGTGCAGGGTGGATGGCTGCGCAAGGCGGGCGTCGCCTTCGGCGTGGGGGCCTTGTTTTGCACTATGAGTCTGGCGGCCGTTCCGCCACAAATGGGTTTTGTCAGCGAATGGTTCGTTTTTCAAACGCTGTTTCAGGGGTTTCATCTTGGCAACTTGGGTGGCAAGCTTCTGCTCGCCCTGGCTGGGGCGGGCTTGGCACTTACCGCCGCTGTCGCGTTGGCGACCTCTATTAAGTTATTCGGCGTTGGACTGCTGGGCGCTCCCAGGCAGATAGATCAAGCCGGTATTAGCCGCCGTTACTGTTGGTGTGTTCTGTTGCTCGGGGTGGCTGTTCTGGCGTCTGCCACCGGCCTGCCGATATGGCTAGGCGCCCTGGACGATGTGGAATTCACCCGGTTTGGTGCGCATGGCGCCCTGGCAATGATGAATGGATGGGTGTTGGTGCCGTTAACCGATACCTTTGCCTTTATCTCGCCTTCCATGCTGATGATCGCGATGCCACTGTTGGCCATTTTGCCATTGCTTTTGCTGCTCAACATTCGCCGTCACCGAATTCGCCGCGCACGGGTCTGGTATGGAGGCATGATCGAAGATCCTCAGTGCGCGGCCACTACCTCGCTGAGTTTTTCCAATGCCATGCGCACGGTATATCGCCTCATCTATCGGCCCACACAGGATACAACGCGCGAGCACCGGACCAATGCTTACTTCGTGCAAAAAGTCGATTTTCACCACGATGTGGCCAAGATGTTTGACCCTTGGTTGTTCAAGCCAATTCAACAGGTTGTCTGGAAACTGGCGGGGCGGCTGCGAGCTTTGCAGTCCGGCGATCTGAATTTTTACCTGGCGCTCATCGGAGCTTTGCTAATCGTAATTCTATTCTTGACCTTGTTGCAATGAGGAAGTGGCCATGACGTTTAGCAGCATACTTTTTCCTCGGATCGAAGACAGTATGACAAAGGAAAGCGCGGACGCTCCGGAATTCTTTGTCGATTTAAACCTCGACCAGATAGTCGCTGCTATCACCGCAGGCGCGGACGAGTACAACTTACCGCCATTTTTTCATGTTTCTTTGGGCGATATGGAAACCATCACGTATCGAAATGAGGTAATGCAGGATCTCGAAGACCCCACGGCGATGGCGTGTGTAAACGCCTTTGCGCAAAGCATGCGCACCATGCGCGAACATATTAAGCAATCCGGAAAGCTCTCTTATAAGTATCAGAAGGAATGGTGGTTTCTGGATGCGGTGCAAATCTACTGCGAGGCCGTGAGTACGCTTGCGCGGGATTTATCACATTGCAATTTGGCGTCTGCTGGCGGCTTGGGGTTATGTGACTATTTGGCAAGCTATACAGGGTCCGAACCATTTACGTCACTGCTGCAAGAGACCACGCAACTTAAAGCAGATTTGTCTGCCGTTCAATACTGCATGCGTATAAAGGGCGCCACCATCGAGGTTCAAAAATACGGATCCCAAGCGGACTATAGTGCGAGCGTCGAAAAAACGTTCGAAAAGTTCAAGCGGGGAGCGGTGAAGGACTACAAGGCCAAGTTTATCGAGTGGCCCGATATGAATCATGTTGAGGCTCAGGTGCTTGAGTTCGTCGCGCAGCTGAATCCGGAACTCTTTGAGCGCCTGGACGATTATTGTGTGACGCATGGCGACTATTTGGATCCGACGATTGCCGTTTTCGATCGCGAAGTACAGTTTTATGTCGCTTATCTTGGCTACGTCGCCGTGCTCAAGCAGGCCGGATTGACGTTTTGCTACGCAAAGGTTTCGGATCAAACGAAAGCAGTGCTTGCTGATGAGTGCTTTGACCTGGCCTTGGCCCACAAACTCATTCACGATAAGTCCGCCGTTGTATGCAACGACTTCTACTTGAGCGGCCCGGAGCGTATCTTCGTTGTGTCAGGACCCAACAATGGCGGCAAAACGACGTTCGCACGCACTTTCGGACAATTGCACTACATGGCAAGTCTGGGATGTCCCGTGGCCGGCAGACAGGCGCAGCTCTTTCACTTTGACCGATTGTTTGCACATTTCGAAAGAGAAGAGAATATCAAAAACTTGAGGGGTAAATTGCAGGATGACCTGGTCCGAATTCATAGCATTCTGGAAAAGGCGTCACCAAACAGCATCGTCATCATGAACGAAATATTTACCTCCACCACGTCGCAAGACGCCCTGTTTTTGAGCAAATATGTGTTGGAAGAAATCATAAAGCGGGATTTGCTCTGCGTGTGCGTGACGTTCCTGGATGAGTTGTCTTCCATGAGCGAAAAAACCGTGAGCGTAGTCAGCACCATCGTCCCTAAAAACCCAACGCTGCGGACTTACAAACTGGTAAGAAAGCCCTCCGATGGACTGGCTTATGCGCTATCCCTGGCTGAAAAATACCGGCTTACCTACGCCTTATTACAGGAGCGGCTGAAATCATGAAGGCTCTTCTCATGTATAAAGATCGCGATTTTGATTTACACCAGACTTTGCCCATGAATGAGCAGGCCCTCACACAGGATCTTGAACTGACCACCTTGTTTACTGCGATGGCGCTTGAGGACAAATTCTTGTTCGATGTGACACGGCAAGCGATCCTGTCGAGTGTGGGTAACGATGTGGACACTATCCTGTATCGCCAAAGCGTGCTTAAAGATTGCCTGAAACATCCTGAGCTTATAAAGCGTATCTATGCTATTACGCTACGCTCGATGGAACTGGAAAAGAAAGCGTATTACGGATTTTTTAGCAAGTATCCGGCCGCCATACTCAGTAGATCAATTGAAGTGCTTCAGGGTTTCGTTGGAACCTTGAAGGAGCTCAGGAGCATCGCCGAGCTCCAGGCGGATAAATTCGAGTCCGACGGTTTCGTTACTTTTTTTGCGATGCTGCGCACCGAGCTTAGCGATGACTATTTTGCCGAGATCCAGGAGCATTTGAAAACGTTGAAGTTTCGTGATGGCGTTTTGATCAGTGCGCAGCTAGACGATGGTAACAAGGGCGCCCATTACATACTTCGAGAGCTGCCACGCAGTACCGAGTGGTGGATAACAAGGCTTTTAAAGCAGATTTTTATCCGAAAAAAATCGGCCTACTCCTTTACCCTCGCGGATCGCGATGAAAACGGAGCCAGGGCATTATCAGAGCTCAGAGACCGAGGCATCAATCTCGTCGCCAATGCGCTGGCGCAGTCGACCGATCATATCCTGAGTTTCTTTTGTCTGCTGCAGACTGAACTGGCCTTCTATATTGCCTGCTCGAACTTACATGCGAACCTGACTCAACAGCAGGAGCCAATATGCTTTCCCGTGCCCAAGGACAAACAGGAACGGAAACACGCTTTCACGGAACTCTATGATGTCTGTCTTGCGTTGCAGATGGGACACAGGATCGTCGGTAACGACCTGAATGCAGAAAATAAAAATTTGGTGATCATTACTGGCGCTAACCAAGGGGGGAAATCGACTTTCCTACGTAGCCTAGGGTTGTCCCAGTTGATGATGCAATGCGGCATGTTCGTTGCAGCCGAATCGTTCAGCGCCAATGTTTGCGACGGCCTTTTTACACATTACAAGCGCGAAGAAGACGCAACAATGAAAAGCGGCAAGCTTGATGAAGAGCTCGCCAGAATGAGTGATATCGTCGATCAGGCAGCGCCGCACACCGCGGATAGCTTGATGTTGTTCAACGAATCGTTTGCCGCTACGAACGAACGAGAAGGTTCGCAGATTGCCACACAGATCATGAACGCCCTGTTGGAACGTGGCGTCACGATCGTTTTTGTGACCCATATGTACGAACTTTCCCATGCTTTCTATGAAAGAAAAATGCCAAACGCCGTGTTTCTGCGAGCTGAACGCCAGAGCGGTGGCACGCGAACCTTTAAGCTAATTGAAGGCGAGCCTTTAAAAACAGGCTATGGTGAAGATCTCTATAAAGAAATCTTCAAAGACAAAGAAGCGCTTGGCGGATAACCCCATCAGTAGGAACTCATTGGCGCTACCCAAGCAGCATGGGTTGCAACGCTCTGATGGCACCCATGCGTTATATGTCCATACCGCTTGGGCAGTCTGTTTTCAACTATGTGCCCAACGCCATTTCCGCACGCATGAAAATGACTCGCGCCTGAGCAAGGTGGTGCTCGTGACGACGCAAAAAATCGCGCAGCTTTTCCTCTATATCAATGAGCTCTATGCAATGCGGATGAGAGGGATGAATCGTCTCCACGTGTCGGGCCGACATGCGCTGACCTTTTAGATAGCCTGCATGTACTTGGTGAAAAATGACCTGCTCGATGCCTTCGCGCGCGGCATGGCGTAGCAGATGCGAAGCCAGCGACGGACGAAAGAAGCGGTGTAGCTTGCGCGACGGCAGCGCTTTCTCGGCAGACTGGAAGTAAAACCGTAGAGCAACGATATTGCTCATGAAGAGCTCCTTTCTTCATTGTTAGCCGTGGTGGGTACGACAGGGGTAGCGCTCTTGCGAAATTCGGCCAAATCGGATAAACGCAGCCCTTCAGGAAAGAGGGCATGTTTGCCCAAACCCAGGCGTTGAGATCGATAGATCCCGGTGTGGCCGGAAAACAAATAACTAACGACACACGCCAATGCAGCAAATACGCCGATCTGCGGCCCGAATAATTCAATGGCCATAATGGTGGATGCGATGGGTGTGTTGGCAGCGCCCGCGAATACCGCGACAAAACCAAGTCCCGCTAGTACGGGAAAAGGCAGGGGGAGCACATACGCCAGGGCATTACCCAGCGTGGCGCCTATATAAAACAAGGGTGTTACTTCACCCCCCTTGAACCCGGCCCCCAGCGTGAGCGCCGTAAAGCCCAATTTACCCAGAAAATCGTAGCCTGGCAGTGGCTGCTGGAAGGCTTGAACGATGGTGGGAATACCCAGACCCAAATACTTGTCAGCACCCAGGAAGATAGTTGCGAGTAATGCGACCACGGCACCGCCCAGCATCGGACGTAACGGCGGGAACTTGATATGCCGCTTGAACCAACGGCCCACGGCGTGCGTGATGTCGGCAAACAGCATTCCAACAAGACCAAATGCGACACCAGCCGCAAGAGTCGCGAGTAGTGTTATTGGCGAGACGGCCGGCACAAAAGGCACCGTGTAGAGCGTGTGATGAACACCCAGCAGTCCGGGTATCTGGTCACCAATGATCGCGGCGACTAGGCAGGGAAAGATAGCGTCGTAGCGTAAGCGGCCAATGGCCAGTACTTCCAGTCCGAAAATCGCGCCAGCAAGCGGCGTGCCAAATACCGACGAAAAACCGGCGCTGATGCCCGCCATCAATAAAATACGCCGGTCTTCCTTGTTTAGGCCAAACAAGTGGGTCAGCCGGTCCGCCAAGGCTCCGCCCATTTGCACAGCGGTTCCTTCGCGCCCCGCAGAACCCCCGAATAAATGCGTCGCGACTGTGCCGAGCAAGATAAGGGGGGTCATGCGCTTGGGGACAATGCGCTTAGGGTCATGAATTTCATCGATGAGAAGGTTGTTTCCTCCCTCGACCGATTGGCCAAGCCAGTGATAGACCCAACCGATCGCAAGCCCTGCAATGGGCAAAAGCCACAGGAGCCACGGATGCGCCAGGCGTGTGTCTGTCGCCCAATCAAGCGAAACAAGCAGGACAGCGGACGCCAAGCCTGCCAAGGCGCCGGCCAGTGAGGAAAGAGCCAGCCAACGTACAACAATTGAGAGCATCGCTAACTGCTCAGGAGGTTTTTTCTTCTTCATGAGAACCAGGAATGTGAAAATTGACACACAAAACCTGGACAGCGGACACGGCAATAAAAAATGCCTACAACTTCCCTGTCCAGGAACTTGTAGGCATCATCAGCCGCAGAGCGCGGCGGTTAGCGGAGGAATGCCATCTCCGTTGGGTGCGAATTATATAGTGTTTTTTCGTAACCTGCCAAAGGATCTTGAAGCCGATACTCGATAATCAGCACTAACATGTGAGTACTCAAGGAAATGAATAACGCAGCAGTTTCGCAAGGACATTGCTATGAAAACTACCACCTCAACTTGCCCATTCTGCAGTGCCAACGACGACGTATTACTAAAAAACAGTCATGCCTATGTCCGACGCGATATCAATCCGGTGACACCGGGCCATCTGCTCGTCATTCCGTTCCGTCATGTCGCTAGTTATTTCGATACCACCGACCAAGAGCGTATGGCATTGCTGCAATTGCTCACCGCCTCCAAAGCCTGGCTGGTGCAGAATCATGCGCCGGCAGGTTACAACATTGGTATCAATGTGGGTGAAGTCGCCGGCCAGACCATTCCCCATGTACATATTCATCTGATCCCGCGTTACGTCGGCGACGTGGACAATCCACGCGGCGGCGTGCGCGGCGTGATACCAGCGAAACAATCCTACTAAGGGTGCGAGAGCAGATCACGTTACCGTCGCCATTTTTCGTAATCGGTGCTAGGATTCAGATACGGAGATGGCATACCTCCTATCCCAACCGCTGGATTCCCAGCTGATGATGCCTACGAATTTCTTACTCAGGAGATCGTAGTGCGCTGTCCATTACTTCCCCACAACTTCGTTGCGCATCCCGCTCATTTTTCCGGGCGCTCTCTCTTGTATTCGACGCAATGCAATACGGTTACGCACCGTCCGCGCCTAATTAAGGCGGGACTGGTTGCACGCTGGCTACCCGTTAAATCGGTTTCATCGAGAGGCGATCATGACTAACGCCAGGCGAATCTCGGTTGTCACCGCGCAAGAGATACTCGACTCACGCGGCTATCCAACGCTTGAGGTGTCCATCGGACTTGGCGATGGGACGGTCGCCACAGTTGCTGTCCCCGCCGGTGCGTCCACCGGCAAGCACGAAGCGAGGGAAAGCCGCGATGGCGATCCTAACCGATATGAAGGTAAAGGTGTCCTTCATGCCATTGAGAATGTCACAGGCATCATTGCTCCTGCTTTGACCGGCATGCCGGCGGACGATCAGTCCGTCATTGACGCAACGCTGTTGGCGTTGGATGGCACTGAGTTCAAGGAGCGTTTGGGCGCTAATGCGATCCTGGGAGCCTCGCTGGCATGCGCGCGGGCTGCAGCCGCATCCCACGGCGTCGATCTATACCGATACCTGGGTGGGATTGAAGCCCACGTGCTTCCCGTACCCATGCTCAACGTACTTAACGGCGGCAAGCACGCGCCGGATGGATCGGATATCCAGGAGTTCAAGCTCATTCCGGTTGGTGCGCCGACCTTTCGCGAAGCTTTACGTTTCGGCGCCGAAACCTACCATGCATTGCGCGACGTGCTACACGACGCAGGCGCGCCGACCACCGTTGGGGACGAAGGCGGCTTCGCCCCGGCCCTGACATCGAATGCCGCCTACCTGGACGTTATCATGCAGGCGATCGAGCGCGCAGGCTATCGGCCCGGCGAACAAATCGCCATTGGCTTGGATCCTGCCGCCACGACTTTCTGTGAACAGCGCTTCTATCATTTACAGCGGGATGCGCGAACGTTATCTACAGGCGAAATGATCGACTACTGGGCCGACTGGACGCGCCGCTACCCAATCATTTCGCTCGAAGATCCTTTGGCCGAAGATGATTGGGATGGATTTCAGCGCATCACGTCTCGACTAGGCAAGCAAGTGCAGATTATTGGGGACGATCTTTTTGTCACGAACCGAAAATTCCTGCAGCGAGGAATCGACACGGGATGTTGCACGGGCATACTGATCAAGCCCAACCAGATCGGAACTATCAGTGAAACGCTGGAAACCGCACGCATGGCACAGCGCGCGGGATATGCCTGCCTCGTGTCACATCGATCTGGAGAAACCCAAGACACCAGCATTGCCGACTTGGCCGTGGCACTCAATTGCGGTCAGATCAAGGCAGGCGCTCCGGCACGAGGAGAAAGAGTGGCCAAGTACAACCGTTTATTACACATCGAACGCGCCTTGGGCGAAAACGCTGTATTTGCGGGAAAGACAGCGTTTCCACAGCTACGGCAGTCTCTCGCTGGAGGTATACATCATGAAAGGTTATCAAGTGACATTTTTCACGGTGCAAGATCGCCGTCACGGCCATAAGCAAATGGGTGATTGGCTACTTGAGCTTGCTAAATCCATGCAGTTGCACGGTGCGACATTAATTGGAGCACAAACAGGGATCGGGGCACGCCACCGATTCCATTCGGTCCACTTTCTTGAACTAACTGACCAACCCTTGGAAATCACGATGATCGTGTCCGAAGACGAATCAGCCCGGTTATTCGAACGACTCAACGCCGAGCCGAATTTGGAACTGTTTTATGCAAAAACGCCGGTTGAATTTGGAGCTATTGGACGCGTGGACCAGTAGTGCCACGGTACCGTGCTAAACATCGACTGGAGCCGTGGCAGACCAATTGAACTTGGTTACTCACCACGCCCCATAGCGCTTAGCCTTCCACGCAACAATCCTGTTTGATAAATGGACTGGTTATTGACTGCCTGTAGGCGCTAGATAGTCGCAATTATCCAAATTAGAGATAATTTAGTCAGATTGACTTTCTATCATATTAAATTATCCCTAATATTAGGCAATCAAAGGGATCGAAATCGGATATCCCCGCCCCTATTCCACCGTCACACTCTTGGCCAGATTCCGCGGCTTGTCCACGTCCGTTCCCCTGGCGCAAGCGGTGTGATACGCCAGCAACTGCAGCGGTATGGTGTGCAGAATGGGCGACAGCTTTCCGTAATGTTCGGGCATGCGAATCACATGGATGCCTTCGCTGCTGCCGATTTTGGTATCGGCGTCGGCGAACACGTATAGCTCGCCGCCGCGCGCATGGACTTCCTGCATATTGGACTTGAGCTTTTCCAGCAGTTCGTCGCGCGGCGCGATGGTCACCACGGGCATGGCTTCCGTCACCAGGGCCAGCGGGCCGTGCTTGAGTTCGCCGGCGGGATAGGCCTCGGCATGGATGTAGCTGATTTCCTTGAGCTTCAAAGCGCCTTCCAGGGCGATCGGATAATGCATGCCGCGCCCCAGGAAAAGGGCGTTTTCCTTGCTCGCAAAGCGGTCCGCCCACGCCATGATCTGCGGCTCCAGGGCCAGCACCGCGCCGATGGCGACCGGCAGGTGGCGCAAGGCTTTCAGCGATTCCGCTTCTTTTTCCTCGCTGAGCTGTTTTTTGGTCTGGGCCAGGGCCAGCGTCAGCAGGAACAAGGCGGTCAGCTGAGTGGTAAAGGCCTTGGTCGACGCCACGCCGATCTCCACCCCGGCGCGGGTGATGTAGGCCAGTTTGCATTCGCGCACCATGGCGCTGGTGGCCACGTTGCAGATGGTGAGGGTGTGCTCCATGCCCAGGCCGCGCGCATGCTTGAGGGCCGCCAGGGTGTCGGCGGTTTCGCCCGACTGCGAAATGGTCACGACCAGGCTGCGCGGATTCGGCACGCTGTCGCGGTAGCGGTATTCGCTGGCGATTTCCACGTTCACCGGTATCTTGGCGATGGATTCTATCCAGTAGCGGGCGGTCAAGCCGGCGTAATAGCTGGTGCCGCAAGCCAGGATCAATACATTGTCGATGTCCTTGAACACCTTGTATGCCTGGTCGCCGAACAGTTCGGGGGTGATGCTTTCGATGTCCTGCAGGGTGTCGGCCACGGCGCGCGGCTGTTCGAAGATTTCCTTCTGCATGTAATGGCGGTAGGGCCCCAGCTCGGCGGCGCCGGTATGCACTTGGACGGTGTGGACTTCGCGGTCCACGGCGCGGCCATCGTGGTCGGTGATCCACACGCGGGCCAATTGCAGGTCGACCACATCGCCGTCTTCAAGATAAATGATCTGATCGGTGGTGCCGGCCAGCGCCAGGGCGTCCGATGCGAGGAAGTTTTCATTGACGCCGCGGCCTACGACTAGCGGCGAACCCTGGCGCGCGCCCACGACGCGATGCGGCTCGTCGCGGCAGAACACCGCGATGGCGTAGGCGCCGGCCAGGCGCCGCGTGGCCTGCTGCACCGCCTCAAGCAAGTCGCCTGCGTACAAATGGTCGATCAGGTGCGCGATCACTTCGGTATCCGTCTGGCTTTCGAAAACGTAGCCCGCCGCCTGGAGTTCGCTGCGCAGTTCATCGTGGTTTTCGATAATGCCGTTATGCACCAGCGCGATGCGCGCCGCGCCTTTGCCCTGGCCGGAAAAATGCGGATGGGCATTGTGCGTCGCAGGCGCGCCATGGGTCGCCCAGCGGGTGTGGGCTATGCCCGTGAAACCGGCCACGCTTTCTTTGGCGACTTGCGCCACGAGCTCCGCCACCCGGTCGGTGCTGCGCGCGCGGCGCAGCTCGCCATCGGCGTACACCGCTACGCCGCAGGAATCATAACCGCGATATTCCAGGCGCTTGAGCCCTTCAAGAAGGATAGGGGTGATGTCGCGTTGCGCCACGGCGCCAACAATTCCGCACATAGATAAACTCCAGCCGATGTAAAAGATAGGTCATTGTGCGCAACTTACCGGGAAATTAGATTTCTTATTTGAAAGGAATATGATATTTTATTTCTTCGAACACGTTACATGCAATTTAATTTCATAAACTATCTATTAGAAATATAAATGGTCACCATCAAGCCTGTCGTCACCCTAGATGAACTGGATTTGCGCATACTGGAGCAAATCCAGGTGGACAGCTCGCTGACCAATCAGGACCTGGCCGGCCGGGTGCACGCATCGGCGCCCACCTGCCTGCGCCGGGTCCGACGGCTGGTCGACGAAGGCGTCATAGAAAAACAGGTCGCCATCCTGAACGCGGAGAAGGTCGGCGGCGGCCTGACCGCCGTGATCGAGATCACCCTGGACGTGCAAACGGCTGAATACCTGGATGCCTTCGAAGCAAGCGTGGCGCACGAACCGGCCATCCTGCAGTGCTACCGCGTATCGCCCGGCCCCGATTTCATCGTGATTGCCCAAGTGCCCGACATGCCTGCCTACCACGCCATGGCGCACCGGGTGTTTACCTCGCAGGCCAATGTGCGCAATGTGCGCAGTTTTTTTTCTATACACCGCAGCAAGTTCGAAACACGCATCGCGCTTCCTGGCGGCCGGCCCTGAACGCCTGGATTGCGCGCCTTGCGCTAACCTGGCCTGCCCTGCCGGCCGGCCCTTTCCAGCAAGCGCTGGTACTCCGCCAGATAGCGCCCCGCCATGGCTTTCGCGTCATGCTCCTGCAGCACATATTCCCTGGCGCGTTCCACCATGCCCGCCCGCAGGCCTCGATCGCTCAGCACTTTGTCCATGCCCAGCGCGAGCGCCTGGTGGTCGCCCACCTCGCACAATATGCCGCGCCCATCCGCCAGGCTTTCCCGCAAGCCGCCCGCATTGGTGGCCACCACCGGCACGGAATACAGGAAGGCGTCCAGCACGCTCGTGCCCAGGGCCTCCTGCCGGGAACTGAGCACGAAAACGTCCATGAGACGGTACAGGTCTTCGATGCCCGCCTGAAAACCCGTGAATAAATAATGGCTCTCCAGGCCCAGCTCGCGCACCAGCTCGCGGGCCTGCGCCTCGGCCGCGCCGCCCGCCCCCAGGTGCAGGAAGACAAAATCGCGCCGCAGATCGAGCAGATCGCGCACCGCGCGTATCAAGGTGCAGGGGTCTTTTTCCGCGGTAAGCGCAGCGGCCGTGGCCAGCACGCGCTTGCCCGCCAGGTCGAACTGGCGCGCAAAGGCGTCGAGGCGGCCCTGGTCCAGCGGCCTGGCTTCGATCGCGCTGGGAATCACGCTGACGTCCAGCCCAAGGCGGCGCGGCTCGGCCGCCGCCGCCTGGCTGATGGCGACCAGCGCGTCGGCCCTGCCCCACTTCCAGGCGGTTTGCCGCTCGCGCCGCCGCACCGGAAAAGCGGTGCGGCGCGTAAAGACCACGCGGCGCCCCAGCAGCGGCTTGAGCAGCGCCAGCCAGGTCATCATATTGGCGGTCTGCGCATGCAGAATATCGAACTCGCGGCCCCGGCGCATCAGGAAGCCGCACAATGAAGCAACGCTGGCGTGCTCATGCACGACAAATCCTTCGGCGCCCGCCCTGCGCGCCAGGTCGCCGCCGCGGCGGGCCAGCAAAGACACTTGCTGCCCCGCGTCGCGGAACTGGCGCATGCACAGCAGGGTTTGCCGTTCGCCGCCGCGCCAGCCCCGCTCGAAGTTCAATTGCAGGATGCGCATGGCGTGATCAGAGCTCCAGGTCGACGGCCGGGTTCAGATGGCGCACAACATTGATCGCCACCGCCACCAGCGCGCAGGCGATGGCCGCCGTCACCCCCAGCAAGGCGCCGCGCGTCTCGCTGATGTTGAACGCGATCGCCACCAGCGCCGTTCCGAAGCTCTGCCCGAAGACGCGGGTCGTGGCCTGCATGCCGCCGGCCGCGCCGCTGCGGTGCCTGGGCGCGCCGGCCAGCAAAGCCCGGTTGTTCGGCGTCTGGAAGAAGCCGAAGCCCACGCCGCCCATGAGCATGGCCGCCATCAGCCAGCCAAAGCCCGTGTCGACAGGCAGCATGATCAGCCAGAACATGCCTGATGCGATCGCCGCCGCGCCGATGCCGCACAGCACGGCAATCGAAAACCGGCTGGACAAATAGCCCGCGACCGGCGCCATGACCGCCACGCCCACCGACCAGGCGCCCAGCAGAAAGCCCACTTCGCCGTAGGAAAAATGCAGCACTTGCCTGAAATAGAAAGGCAGGGACACGAACGCCGCCATCTGCGCCGCGAAGGAGAACGCCGAGGCGCCCACCGCAAAAGCGATAGGCGTAATGCGCAGCAAATCGATAGGCACGATAGGCGCCACCTGGCCGCGCGAACGGCGCACCAGCACCCAGCCGGCCAGGCCGGCCAGGATCAGGCACAAGGCGGCGCGCGTCGGGTCCTTGACGATGGCGTCCAGCCCTATTATCGACAGTCCGAACACCGGGACGCTGAGCGCGCAGGCGACCCAGTCGAAACGGCCGTGGCTGCGCGGCACCTCCGGCAGGAAGCGCACGCAGAAGTAGGCGCCGATGCAGATCGGGATATTCACCAGGAATATCCATTGCCATGACGCCAGTTGCAGGATGAAGGCGCCTATCGTCGGGCCCAGCACCGCCATCAGCCCGACGGTCATGGCATTCAGGCTTATCCCCATGCCCAGCTTGTTGAGCGGATAAGTATTGCGCACCAGCCCGCCGAACAGGCACATCAGCATGGAGGAACCCAGCCCTTGCGCCATGCGGGACATGGTCAGCGTGGCCAGCGAAACGGACAATGCCGATGCCAGCGACGCGAGCATGAACAGCGTCACGCCCATGGCGAACATGCGGCGAAAGCCTATGCGCTCGGCCACCGCCGACAAGGGCAGCAACGACACCACTACCGTAAGGTTGTAGGCGATGACCACCCAGACCACGGCCGCGGGATCGATAGCCAGCTGCTTGGCAATGGCGGGCAAGGCCACATTGGCCATGCTGGAATCCAGCACCGTGGTGGTGATCGCCAGCAGGAGGCCAAATGCCGCCCAATAGCGCTGGGGCGTATCCAGGCCGTCCGGCAAGCCCGCCGGCTTGTGAGGGGCTGCGGTAGTTTCCACCACGACTAGGACTTCTTGATGGGCCGTACCCAACCCTCGATGGTTTTTTGCGGCGCCCGGGAAATGGTCAACTGGCCGGCGGGCGCGTCCCGGGTCAAGGTGGTGCCCGCCCCCAGCGTGGCGCCCCGGCCCACCGTTACGGGCGCGACCAGCTGGCTATCGGAACCGATGAAGGCATCGTCTTCGATGATGGTCTGGAACTTGTTCACGCCGTCGTAGTTGCAGGTAATGGTGCCGGCGCCGATATTGACGCGCTCGCCCACCTGGGCGTCGCCGATGTAGGAGAGATGATTGGCTTTGGAACCCCGGCCCAGCCGGCTTTTTTTGATTTCGACGAAATTGCCCACATGGGCTTGCGGGCCGATATCGGCGCCGGGCCGCAGACGCGCATAGGGGCCTATGCGCGCCTCGTCGGCGACCATCGCTTCCTGTATGTGGCTGAAGGCATCGATATGCGTGCCCGGTCCTATGGCCGCGTCCTTGATGACGCAATGCGGGCCGATGCGCACGCCGTCGGCCAGTTCGACCCGGCCTTCGAAGACGCAGCCCACGTCGATGAATACATCGCGCCCGCAAGCCAGCGAACCGCGCAAATCGAAGCGGGCCGGATCGGCGAGCGTCACGCCCTGCTCCAGCAGGCGGCGCGCCTGTTCGCCCTGCCAGCTGCGTTCCAGCTGGGCCTGCTGGATGCGGCTGTTCACGCCCAGCGTTTCCCAGGACGCCGAAGGCTGCGCGGCATGGACCGGCAAACCGTCCTGCACAGACAGGCCGACCACATCGGTAAGGTAGTACTCGCCCTGGGCGTTGGTGTTGTCGATGCGCGCAAGCCAGTCTATGAGCTTGCCGGTCGGCGCCACCAGAATGCCGGTATTGACTTCATTGATGGCGTGTTCGGCCGCGGATGCGTCCTTGTGTTCAACGATGCGAAGCACTTCGCCTTTGCCGTTGCGCACGATGCGGCCATAGCCGGCGGGGTCGGCCAGCGTTTCGGTAAGCACCGCCATGCCGCGCCCGCGGGCGTCCAGCAAGCGTTGCAGGGTTTCGGCCTGCACCAGGGGCACATCGCCGTACAGCACCAAGGTGGCGTCCTGCTCGGGCTCGCCCTGTAGCAGCAGGGGCGCCGCCTGCTGCACCGCATGGCCGGTGCCTTGCTGCGGAACCTGCGAGGCGAATTGCAGGTCGGGCTGGTCGGCAAAGGCCGTCCTGACGCGGTCGGCGCCATGCCCGACCACCACGACGATGCGGTCGGGGCTCAGCCGGCGGGCGTTATCGAGCACATGCGCCAGCATGGGTTTGCCCGCCAGAGGATGCAATACCTTGGGCAAATCGGACTGCATGCGTTTGCCAAGTCCGGCGGCCAGAATAACTATGTTCAGCATGGAATAACTTGATAAGGTGAATGAGGGGTCATGGCTTGCGGGGAGCCGCGGGCCGCTTGCGCGGCGCGGCTTTCTTGGCGGCCTTGGCCGGTCCGGCGGATTGCGGGGCGCTTGCGCGCGCCGCCTTGGCGGGGGCTTTGCCCAGCGTGGAATCCGCCGAGGCGCCGCTGGCGGCTTGTTGCGCGGCGGCCTTGGCGGCTTCGGCGCCCTGCAGGGTGGCCGCCGTCGCAACCGCCAGGCTGTCGAACTGCTTTTGCACCATGTCCCACCAGCCCTGCGCGGCGGCGGCCGCGTTGGCCGCGTAGGCCTCGTTGGCCGCCGCGGTATTGCCGGCAATGTCTTGCGCGCCCGAGGCGCCGTCCGGCGCTTCCTTGGCGCCGGCGGCGGGCGACGCGCCATGGCCAGGGCCACCCGGCGCCGCGGCCGGCTTCATGCCCAGCGCCACTTCAAGGGGCGAAGGACCGCCAGGCGCCGCGCCCGCCGGCGCGGCCGATGCCATGAAGGATTTGAGCGTGGCGATCGTCGAGCGCTGGACTTCCAGGCCTTGTATGGTGCTGGAGAGCATGGACAGATTCATGCGCAGCCAGTTTTCGACGGCGCGCAGGTCGCCGATGCGGCGCTCCAGGTCTTCGACCGACATCGGCGTCATCATGGATGTCTGGGTAGCCCCGCCCGATGTGGCCAGCCCTTGCCAGGCCTGGCGCATCATTTCCATGCTGGCCAGCAGGGGGTTCTGGGCCATATCGCCGCTTTGGCCGAAGCCCGGCAATACAAATGGATTGTTGTTTTGAGTAACCATGGCGGCTCCTTGAGCACAATCGGATGAGGCCCTGGCTTTGGATAGCAATGTATACCAGGCAGGGTTGGCGTTAGCTTAAACTGAAGCCGGGCCGCCGTCTAATACAGGCTGTAGCCCGCGTGTCCTTGTGCTACAGGATGAGCCCTTCGCTTATGCGTTTCCGCAGCCCGTCCAGGATGACCAGTTCGGCTTCGCGGGTGAAGTCGCCCGCTTCCACCATGGACCAGAGCTCGTCCAGGGACACCAGCCGGATCTCGCTGACTTCGCCGTCCAGGTTGCGCGGCTTTACCGATTCGGCCAATACGCAGTCGCTGACCAGCACATCCTCGACCTGGTAGCCTTCGGGCAAGCGCCTATGCATGCGCAGGATGATGCGCAAGGGCGAGCGGCCCTCTATGTCGCTGGCGACCAGGCCGGCTTCCTCGTTGCTTTCGCGCAACAAGGAAACGTCCAGGCTCTCGCCGGCCCCCGCCAGGCCTCCCACCAGGGTGTCCCACAGGCCCGGATCGGTGGACTTGCTGAGCGCCCGCCGCGCGATCCACAGCTTGCCGTCGGGCGACCAGGCGTTCAGATGCACAGCCTTGGTCAGCAGGCCCAAGGGACGCACGGCGGCGCGCTCGATGACGGCCAGGCGGCGGCCTTCGCCGATTACGTCCAGCAATTCGTCGCGCCAGCCGCGCAGGCAGCCGGTGTCTTTCAGGGATAGCGCCAACTGCGCCAGGACGGCGTTCAGGGGCATGCGCTGGCGGGGCGATGCCGTGATGTGCACCGCTTCGTCTTCCACGTGTATGCCGGGCAGGCCGTCGAGGTGGCCGGTGGCTTTGGCGGTGATCCAGCCCGCGACCTTGCCGGCCACCGTCAACGGGCGCGAACCGCTGGGAGGCAGTTGCTGGATTCGTTTGGCCAGTTGTTGGTAACGGGTGCCTAGGGCAGGCGTCATGGCTCGGGCGTGTGCATCTTTCATGCAATAATTGTAGTGGAAGCTTGGCCTGCCCCGCATGATTTCTGGCTATCGCGAGCCTATGGACCATACCGAATCAGCCCACTGCAAGCTCTAGTTCGCTATAATCCTGCGGTCTATAGGTGATTCGAGCAGGTATTGCCCCAGCATTTATCATTTTAAACCTGCCATTCAATAATTATGTGTGCGTCCAGTGTTTTCATGATCGTCTCGTTTGATCAAAGTCAACACTTGGCTGGAACACGTCGTATTTCGAGGTCAGCATGAAGAAGTTGAGAGGGTTACTGGGCACTGGCGCATTGCTAATGGCAGGCGCAGCCGGTGCACAGGTCGAGGACATGCCGGGAGGCCCGCGGGTCAATCAGCTCAACCTCCACGAGGGGGTGACACAGATCGCACACGAGATCATGTGGATACACTGGATGATGCTGATCATCTGTGCCGTGATTTTCGTCGGTGTGTTCGGAGTGATGTTCTACTCCATCATCATGCACCGCAAATCGCGCGGCGCCGTGGCCGCGAAATTCCATGAGCATGTGGGCATCGAAGTCGCCTGGACCATCATCCCCTTCATCATCGTCATCGCCATGGCTCTGCCGGCCACCCGCACCGTGGTGGCCATGAAAGACACCAGCAGCTCCGACCTTACTGTCAAGGTAACCGGCTATCAATGGAAATGGGGCTACGAATACATCGACGGCCCGGCCCAGGGGGTCAAGTTCCTGGCAAATCTGGCTACGCCCCGGGCCCAGATCGACGGCACGGAGCCCCGCGGCAATCTCTACCTGATGGAAGTCGACAAGGCCCTGGTCGTCCCCGTCAACAAGAAAGTGCGCATAGTCCTGACCTCCAACGACGTCATCCACTCATGGATGATTCCTGAATTCGGCGTCAAGCAGGACGCGATGCCGGGCTTCCTGCGCGATACATGGTTCCGCGCCGAGAAAATCGGCACCTACCGCGGCCAGTGCGCCGAGCTCTGTGGCAAGGACCATGCCTTCATGCCGATCGTGGTGGAAGTGGTCTCCCAGGCCGACTACGACAAGTGGGCCGCCGACCAGAAGAAGGCGCTGGCCGCCGCTGCCGACGACCCCAACAAGAAGTGGACCAAAGAAGAGCTCATCGCCCGCGGCCAACAGGTTTACACTACAACCTGTGTCGCCTGCCACCAGGCAACTGGCAAAGGCCTTCCCGGCACCTTCCCGGCGCTCGATGGCGACGAAAAATTCGTGCTTGCGCCCATGAAGGGCCAAATTCTTACCGTGCTCAATGGCCATCCAGGCACTGCCATGGCGGCCTTCCGCGATCAATTGAACGATGTTGAAATCGCCTCTGTCATTACCTACACCCGCAATTCCTGGGGCAACGCAGGAAAAGGTAAGGATCCGGTCGTTCAACCCGCCGACGTCAAAGCCCTGCGCTAAGCCAACGGTGCGTTTCAAACAAATTTGAATGTTTTTTTACCGGGCGGCCGTCTAGCGGCACCCGGTTGAGTAGGAAGGAGTTCCACCATGAGCAGCGTTACTGCCGATCACGTCCCAGCCAGTCACGGGCACGACGACCACGACCACAGGCCCCACGGCTGGCGGCGCTGGCTGTTTGCCACCAACCACAAAGACATCGGTACGATGTACCTGATCTTTTCGTTCAGCATGCTGCTCGAGGGCGGCGTGCTGGCTTTATTGATACGCACCGAACTGTTTTCGCCCGGCCTGCAGTTTTTCCAGCCTGAATTGTTCAACCAGTTCACCACCATGCACGGCCTGATCATGATTTTCGGCGCCATCATGCCGGCGTTCGTGGGTTTCGCCAACTGGATGATTCCGCTGCAAATCGGCGCATCCGACATGGCTTTTGCCCGCATGAACAACTTCAGCTTCTGGCTGCTGCCTATCGGCGCCATCCTGATGACGGCCTCGTTCTTCGTGCCCGGCGGCGCCAATGCCGCCGGCTGGACCATGTACGCGCCGCTGTCGCTGCAAATGGGCCCCGGCATGGATTTCACCATTTTCGCCGTGCACATCCTGGGCGCGTCGTCCATCATGGGCGCCATCAACATCGTCGTGACCGTGCTGAATATGCGCGCGCCGGGCATGACCTTGATGAAGATGCCGCTGTTCTGCTGGACCTGGCTCATCACCGCCTACCTGCTCATCGCCGTGATGCCGGTGCTGGCCGCCGCCGTGACCATGCTGCTGACCGACCGCCATTTCGGCACCAGCTTCTTCAACGCCGCCGCCGGCGGCGATCCGGTCCTGTATCAGCACGTGTTCTGGTTCTTCGGCCACCCCGAGGTCTACATCATGATCCTGCCGGCTTTCGGCATCGTGTCGGCCGTAGTCCCCGCGTTCGCCCGCAAGCAGCTGTTCGGCTACGCCTCCATGGTTTACGCCACCGCCGCCATCGCCATCCTGTCCTTCCTGGTATGGGCGCACCACATGTTCGCCACCGGCATGCCGGTTACGGGCCAGCTGTACTTCATGTATGCGACCATGCTTATCTCGATCCCCACGGGCGTCAAGGTATTCAACTGGGTTGCCACCATGTGGCGCGGCTCCATGACTTTCGAAACACCCATGCTGTTTGCGATCGGGTTTATCTTCGTGTTCACGATAGGCGGTTTCACCGGCCTGATCCTGGCCGTCGCGCCCATCGATATCGCGGTGCATGACACCTACTATGTGATCGCCCACTTCCATTATGTGATGGTGGCAGGCTCGCTGTTCGGCATGTTCGCCGGCGCCTACTACTGGATGCCGAAATGGACCGGCCGCATGTACAACGAAAAACTGGGCAAGCTGCATTTCTGGTCCAGCATGATTTCGTTCAACATCACGTTCTTCCCCATGCACTTCCTGGGGCTGGCCGGGATGCCGCGCCGCTATGCCGACTACGCCGCCCAGTTCACCGACTTCAACCAGATCGCCACCATAGGCGCCTTCTGGTTCGGCCTGTCGCAGCTGATATTCCTGTTCCTCACCCTGAGATGCTATGCCGGACACGGCGAACCCGCCCCGGCCAAACCTTGGGAAGGCGCCACTGGCCTGGAATGGACCGTGCCTTCGCCAGCACCCTTCCATACCTTTGTCGTCCCCCCAGTCGTCAAGTAAGGCAAGCCCATGACACCCGAACAACGCCGGAAGAACCGCCACACCGCCATCGCGCTGGTCATTATCATCATCGCGATCGTGGCATGGACCTTCTGGCGTGGCGGCACCCTCGGAGGCTAGGCGGCCATGACACAAGACATTCACGAACTCTCACGCCGGAAACTCAATTTCTTCCAGACGCTCAAGGCTGTCGCCTGGGGGTTTTTCGGCGTGCGCAAGGGCAAGGGCTATAGCGAGGACATCTCCAAGCTCAATCCCGTGCACCTGATACTTGCCGGAGTGCTGGCCGCCATCGTCTTCGTTGTGGTGCTGGTCATGGCTGCGCGCGGGCTCATTTCCTACTTGACCTAATATTTTTACTTTAATAATTCGCATCAGGAGAACACCATGAGTGCAAGTCACTTGGCTCAGGGCAACGAGGCACCTTACTATTACGTGCCCGCCGATTCAGTCCACCCGGTACGCGCAAGTTTCTGCTTGCTGCTGACCCTGCTGGGCGCAGCCCTCTGGATTAACAGCTACCACGTGGGTTTCTGGCTGTTCCTCGTGGGTATTCTGGGTCTTTTCGTGGTGCTGTTCGGCTGGTTCGGCGACGCCATCCGCGAGTCGGAAAGCGGCCTGAACAACCAGCGGGTGGATCATTCCTACCGCTGGAGCATGGCCTGGTTCATTTTCTCCGAGGTCATGTTCTTCGCCGCGTTCTTCGGATCGCTGTGGTACACCCGCGAGGTCACCACGCCATGGCTCAGCAACCTCGACCACCAGACGCTGCTGTGGCCCAACTTTTCGGGCACCTGGCCGAACCTGGGGCCAGCGGGCGTTGTGCCGGCATTCAAGACGGTCGGCCCCTTCTGGCTGCCCACCATCAACACGGCCTTGCTGCTGACTTCGGGCCTGACCCTTACCATCGCCCACCACGCCCTGCGCGCCAGCCATCGCGGCAAAGCGATTTTCTGGGTAGCCCTGACGGTCATCCTGGGCTTCAGTTTCGTGGCCTGTCAAGGATACGAATACTTCCACGCCTATCATGAACTGAACCTGCGTTTCGATTCCGGCGCCTACGGTTCGCTGTTCTATATGCTGACAGGCTTTCACGGCTTCCACGTCATCCTGGGCGCCACCTTCCTGACGGTCATCCTGTTCCGCCTGATCAAGGGGCACTTCACCGCCTCGCATCACTTCGGCTTCGAGGGCGCCGCCTGGTACTGGCACTTTGTAGACGTGGTCTGGCTGGGTCTGTACCTGTTCGTATACTGGTTCTAAGCGATAGCGCTGTCCAATGAAAAAGGCTGGCCTCGCCAGCCTTTTTTCTAGAAGACGCCAGGACGGCACCGGGGAAGCGGCGCGCTCAATGGGCGGCGATGCCGGTGCTTTGTATCCAGCCCATATGGTGGGCGAACAGCACGAACAGGAACAGGGCTATCGACAGTCCGATGCGCACTGTCAGCGCATTGACCGTACGGTTGGTTCCGCCTTTGTCGCGCATGAGATAAAACAGGGCAGAGGCTAGACTTCCTACAATACCCAGGAACGCTAGGATTACTACGACACGCATTTTTGGCCTCCGGTGAAACTGGAATTATTGCAGACATGGCACGCCCCCACACAACTTATCGCATTATTGCCGCCCTCGTCCTGCTGGGCGCCCTGGCAGTTGTGTTCGTATCGCTGGGCAACTGGCAGCTGGACCGGGCCGCGCAGCGCGTCGCCATCAAGACCGCCATACAAACCGGGCGCGGCGCCGCCCCCCTGCGTCTGAGTCCGGCGACGCCCGCGCGCGACCTGGTGCCCTGGCGCCCGGCGACCGCGCATGGCGTGTGGCTGCACAAGCTCACTGTACTCCTGGAGAACCGCAACTACCAAGGCCAGCCGGGATATTGGGTGGCCACGCCCCTGCTGATCGACCAGGCCGCCAATACCGCCGTCCTGGTGCTGCGCGGCTGGCTGCCGCGGCCCATGCGGCCCGATGAAGCGATGCCCGGCATCCCCGCCCCGTCGGGCGAGCAGACCGTGGACGGCGAGCTGCTTGAACGCGTGCCGCGCCTTTTTGAGTTATGGTCATGGTCGGGAGGCAGCGCCACACAGTTGCCGGGCAAGCTGCCCGACGCCGCCAGGCCCGTGCCGCAGGTGCAGAATCTGGACTTGGCCGCCTATGGCAAAGCCACCGGTCTGACCTTGTTGCCCGCCGTCCTGGCCCAGGCCCCCGGGGTTGCGGCAGCGTCCGCCGCAGGCGGCACGCCGCTGCGGCAGGAATGGCCCGAGCCTTCGCTGGATGCCGATAAGAATCGCGGCTACGCGCTGCAGTGGTTCGGCTTCGCCGCCATCGCCGCCGTGGCGTGGCTGGTTATTGCATGGCGCGCCTTGCGCCGAAAGATTAAGTCCTCGACCTTGTAAGGAAATATTGTGGTCAGTCCTGCTCCCGTTACGCCCCGACAACCTTCCCGATCGCGATCGAGGGCGCCATTATTCCTGATCCTCGCGATTTGCCTGGCCCCGCTGGTCTTCGCCCTGCTCGCCTACTACGTGCCGGCGCTCGGACTGCGCCCGCAGGAAGCCAGCAACTATGGCACGCTGATCAACCCGCAGCGGCCCATGCCCGACGCCGCCGCATTGCCGCTGGCCACGCTGGACGGCAAGCCATTCGACCTGAACAGCCTGCAGGGCAAGTGGCTGCTGGTCAGCGCGGACGAAGGCGCATGTCCCGAGGCCTGCGTGAAGAAGCTGTTTGTCCTGCGCAATTCGCACGCCAGCCAGGGCAAGAATGTGGAGCGCCTGGCGCGGGTGTGGTTCGTGACCGACGACGCGCCGGTTCCCGGGCAGATACTCGAGGCCTACGTTGGCACCAATATGCTGCGCGCCGACCCGGAAAAGCTGGCCGCCTACCTGGCGCCCAACGCCAGCCCCGCCCAGCGCGAGGCGGCCCTCAAGGCGCCCATGTGGATTATCGATCCTCTGGGCAACCTGATGCTGGAATTCCCCGCTGATGCCGACCCCATTTCCGTACGCAACGACATCAGCAAATTGATACGCAACTCGCGAATTGGCTAGGCAAGCATGCTGGAACGCATCACTTCACGTTATAGAAAACTGGTATTCGCCACCTGGTTCCTGACACTGGACCTGATCATGTTCGGCGCCTTTGTGCGCCTGACCGATTCGGGCCTGGGCTGCCCCGACTGGCCGGGCTGCTACGGGAAGATAAGCCCCATCGGCGCCAGCGGCCATATCGAACAGGCCGTGCAGGCCATGCCCTACGGCGCCGTCAGCTTTTCCAAGGCATGGATCGAAATGATCCACCGCTACGCCGGCTCGATACTGGGCATGATGATCATCGGCATAGCCTACATGGCCTGGCGCCATCGCCGCCAGTTGGGCAATACCCCGCGCCTGGCCGTCGCGACGCTGCTGGCGGTATGCATACAAGGCGCCTTCGGCGCATGGACCGTCACCCACCAGCTCATGCCCATCGTGGTGACCGGCCACTTGCTGGGCGGCATGATATTGCTGGCGCTGATGACCTGGCTGGCCGCGCGCGAAAAGACCCATGCGCCGCTAAGTCCGCAAGCGCGGCGCTGGCGCCCCTGGATGGCCGCCGGGCTGGCCCTGCTGTTCATCCAGATTGCCCTGGGCGGATGGGTCAGCACCAACTATGCCGCCCTGGCCTGCATGGACTTTCCCATGTGCCATGGCGAGTGGGTGCCGCCCATGGATTTCGAAGGGGGGTACTCCCTGGTGCGCGGGCTCGGGCTGCTGCCTTCGGGCGCCATGATCTCCCAATACGCGCTGACCGCCATACATTGGGTGCACCGCAATTTCGCTTTCGTGGTGTTCGCTTACCTGGGCGTGCTCGCCTGGAAAATGCTGCCCGAGCCGGGCCTGCGCGGGCCCGCCAGGCTGATGCTGGCCTTGCTGCTGGCCCAACTGGTCACCGGCCTGACCACCATCTTCTTCCAGTGGCCGCTATTGATTGCCGTGCTGCATAACGGCGGCGCCGCCGGCCTGGTGCTGGCCAATGTCACTCTTCTGGTGCGCTTGTCGCGCGACTATAGGGCTAAAATACCGGTATGACTACCATCTCCGCCCCGACACCCGCTATTTTCCGGCAGTATCTGGTTTTGACCAAACCGCGGGTCACGCAGCTTGCGGTGTTTTGCGCCGTCATTGGCATGTTTCTGGCCAGCCCCGGCCTGCCTGACCTGGGCAAGGTGGTGGCCGGCACGGTGGGCATCTGGCTGCTGGCGGCCGCAGCCTTCGCCGTGAACTGCCTGATCGAACAGGAAATCGACGCCCGCATGCTGCGCACCGCCAGGCGCGGCACGGCCCGCGGCACCATCAGCAACCTGCAGGTCATCACACTTTCCGGCGTCCTGGGCGGCCTGGGCATGCTGGTGCTGTACACCCTGGTCAACCCGCTGACCATGTGGCTGACCTTCGCCACCTTTGTCGGCTACGCCGTCATCTATACCATTATCCTCAAGCCGCTCACCCCGCAGAATATCGTCATAGGCGGGCTGTCGGGCGCCATGCCGCCCGCCCTGGGCTGGGCCGCGATCGCCAATTCCGTTCCCGCCGAAGCGTGGGTGCTGGTGCTGATCATCTTCATCTGGACGCCGCCGCATTTCTGGGCCCTGGCCCTGTACCGCAACAACGACTATGCCAAGTCGGGCCTGCCCATGCTGCCTGTCACCCACGGCAAGCAGTTCACTCGCCTGCATATTCTGCTGTACAGCTTCGTATTGTTCGCCGCCACCCTGCTGCCGTTCATCGTGCGCATGAGCGGCGTGGTCTACCTGGTGGCCGCCATCATCCTCAGCGGCATGTTCATATCGTATGCCTGGCGCCTGTACAAAGCCTATTCCGACGAGCTGTCGCGCAAGCTGTTCCGTTTTTCCATCCTGTACCTGGCTCTGCTTTTCGCAGCGCTGCTTGTTGACCACTGGGTCGCGCTAATCTGATACACAATCGTGGGTTCATCATGTCCGGTTTTTCTAGCAAGCGCCGTATCCTCCTGACCGCCTCGGCCGCGGTTGCGCTGTCCCCCTTCCTGGCGGGCTGCAACAAGAAAGAACTCGCCTTCCAGGGTTCCGACATCAGCGGCACGCAGCTGGGCCGCGACCTGGACATGCAGGACGGCGACGGCAAGCCGCGCAAGCTGGCCGATTACAAGGGCAAGGTGGCGGTGGTGTTTTTCGGCTATACGCAATGCCCCGACGTCTGCCCCACCGCCATGGCGGAACTGTCGCAAACCATGGAACTGCTGGGCGCCGACGCCGCCAAGGTGCAGGTCATCATGATCAGCGTCGACCCGGCCCGCGACACGCCGGAGATCCTGTCCGCCTATGTCAAGGCGTTCAATCCCGCTTTCGTCGGCCTCACCGGCACGCCGGAACAGCTCAGCAAGACCGCCAAGTCGTTCAAGGCCTATTATGCCAAGTCGTCGGGCGGCACCGCCGACCAGTACGGCATGGATCACGCCTCATCGTTCTACATCCTGGACCAGGAAGGCGAGGCGCGCGTGCTGGTCAGCGGCAACGCCACGGCCCAGGACATCGCCGCCGATATCAAGCAATTGCTGTAGCGGCGGCCGGCGCCAGGCCGCGCGGCCTGGGGCGCCCCATCTTCAGGAGGCTTTCGGCCGCAGGTCCGGCAAGGGTTCGTGCTGGCGCTCGCCGGACTGGAATTGCTGCCATACTTCCAGCGCGCGCAAGCGCTGCTTGACCACGGCGTCGATCTTTTCCCGCAAGGCCTGGTCGCCCGCCAGCAGGGCGTCGAAATCGCCTTCCGTCAGCATCAGCAAGCGGCTGTAGCCCATCGATGTCACCTTGGCTTCGAATTCCATCCCCGCGACCAGCGCCATTTCGCCGAACATTTCGCCCGTCCCCAGTTCGACAGTGGTGTTGTCGGGCAAGTGGATGGTGACCGCGCCCGATGCCACAAAATACATGACGCGGCTGCGCCCGACCTGCATCCTGATTTCCTGGTCCGGAACCGCCAGGCGCGGCTTCAACAGCTTGCTGATGGCCTTCAGGGCATCGGGCGACGCGCCTTCGAACATGGGCACGCGCTGGATGAGTTCCTTGGCGCTGATGGCGATATCCAGCGCGGGACGCTTGTCGATGTGGCTCCAGCGCAGGTCTATCTGCTTGAGCAGGTCCGAATACATTTCGCCGGTGATCAGGAAATGCGCCAGCATGTCGCGGTAGCGCAAGCGCTCCAGGGCCCGCGCCATGCGGCCCAGGTAGGATTCCTGCAGCCAGTGCGCGAACAAGGGATACTGCAGGTTGAGGGCCTGCAGGGAGGTCTCCAGCAGCACCAGGCGATGGCGGTGGGCCTGTATGATGGCGGCGGTCGCCTCCGGGCCCAGCAAGGGCTGGATTTCCTTTTCGGCGAAGCGGATCAGGTGCTGGGCGACGGATCGCTTGCTCATCAGGTTGGCGAAGCGCTTGGCCAGTTCGCGCGCCAGCCAGCCCTGGAAGCCGAACAGGTAGTGCATCCGCAAAGAAAGGCGGAATGCCGTCGAATAGCGCAAATCGGCCGCGATGGCCGCCTCGAAGCCGGCCACCCCGCCCGAGCGCACCGCGTCGCTCATGCGCTCGGCGCGCGCCAGCAATGACTCGGCCGTGCGCCAGTCCACCACCTGCGCCTTGAGCGTATCGAAAAACATTTCCTCCTCGCGCGACGCCACCATGGCCAGCCCCATGGACACTTTCTGGTCGTGCGACAACTGGTTGACCTCGCCGCCGTCCACGCTGGCCTGGGCGGCATCGAAGATCGCATGCACGCGCGCCTGGACGTCGGCGCCGATATGCTCGTTCTTGGCGATTTCATCCGTCTTGTCGCGCAAGTCCTCCAGCGCCACGACCAGGGCCTGGTTGCGCAGCGTCCGGTCGAAGGGCGACAACTGGTCCAGGCGCAGCCTGCGTATCAGCGGCCGCAGGCTGATGCCATTGATGAACAGCGTCATCAGCACAAAGCCGGTGGTCGCCACGGCGATGAACTGGCGCGCCTCGTAGGGGACGTTGTGCTGCTCGGTCACGGCCAGCGCCAGCGCCAGCGACACCGCGCCGCGCAAGCCGCCCCACCACATGACGATGCGGTAGGCGCGGCTGACCTTGGTGCCAAAGCGGGTCAGGCCCAGCACCGGCAGCACGCCGAACACCATCACCGCGCGGGCCAGCAGCGTTACCAGGAACACCATCAGGATCAGCAGCACCTGCATCCAGGAGATCTCGGCCATCATGCGCGGAATCAGCATGGCGGCGAACACGAAAATCAGCGAATTGGCCCAGAAGCCGAACTGCGACCACGATGCCGACAACTGCTCGAAAGTGGTCGGCGACATGCGGGTGCGGCCGGTCGAGCCCACCACCAGGCCGGCGATCACGGTGGCCACGACGCCGGACACGCCCAGGTAATGCTCAGAAATATAAAAGGCCAGGTAAGCCAGGGCCACGGTCAGCGTGATTTCAGCGGTGGGCCAGCCGCGCAGCCAGATGAACAGGCCGCTGGCTATGCGGCCCATGAGAAAGCCCACCAGGCCGCCTCCCACGAAACTGAACAGGAAGCTGTAGAACACCCGGCCGACCGACAACTGGCCGCCGCCGTACATCACGGTCAGCAGCACCGAATACAGGGCGATCGAAGCCGCGTCATTGAACAGGGACTCGCCTTCCACCAGGGTGGTCAGCCGCTTGGGCGCGCCGACTTCGCGGAACACCCCCACCACCGCGACGGGATCGGTGGTGGCCACGATAGCCCCCAGCATCAGGCACACCACTAGGCCATAGCCGGAGACGGCGCTTAGCGAAAAACCCACAGCGACCGTGCAGACCACCACCGCCACGATAGCCATCATCAGGATGGGCCCGATATCATCCAGCAGGCGGCGCACATTCAGCGCCAGCGAGGTTTCGAACAAGAGGATGGGAAGGAAAACGAACAGAAAGGTTTCCGATGAAACCTCGAAATGCTGCAGCGAGTCCAGGAAATCGGACATGACCATCGGCGCCCAGCTATGCACGTGGATGATCAGCCCGAGAACGAATCCCACGATGGCCAGCAGTATTGAATAGGGCAGGTGCAGGCGCCCGGCTATCGCCGGCATGAAAGAGACCAGGGCCAGCAAGCCGGCCAGGCCAAACACGATGTGTCCTATTTGCATGTCGCTTTCCTTGCTGCACAATTTTACGCAGTCCAAGGATATCTTTTTTTTCGCCGATTTTTAGCGGCGGCGGAATTTTTTTTGCCGCCGGGCCGTCCCAAGGCAAAAACGCCCCCTTGGGGATGAGCCCGGACACAGGACAGTCCCTGCGGACTGTCCTGTGCCTTGCGAATCCGAGCGGCATGCAGGCCGCGAGGCGGACAGCAAGCCGCGTAAGCGGTGAAGCGTGGGGGCATTATTTTCTGCCGCCCAAAAAAAACGGGACACCTGATGGTGTCCCATAAACATCCGCTTCAAAAGGGAGGGGAAGAGGAGAAGCCGAAGCGGACGATAGACCAATGGCTCGCGCATCGCACAGCAAAGTCATTGTCTATATGAGTTAGTGCGTAGTGATGAGAATAAGTTCGCCCCATAAGCCGGAAAGGTGTAAAAAACTATGTCGATACAAAGGCTTACGAGGCCAAGGATAAGCTTAGGCGACGATGGCCGCGCCTTCGGCTTGCGGCGCCTGGCTCGCGGCATGCCTGGCGTCGGCGGGGGCCGGCGGCGCGGCGCCTTCCAGGACGGCGGCCAATTGCGCCTTGTCCAGTTCACCTTCCCAGCGCGCCACCACGATAGTCGCCACCGCATTGCCCACCAGATTGGTCAGCGCCCGGCATTCCGACATGAAACGGTCCACCCCCAGGATCAGCGCCATGCCGGCCACCGGCACCGACGGCACCACCGACAGCGTCGCCGCCAGGGTGATGAAGCCCGCGCCGGTAATGCCGGCGGCGCCTTTGGAACTCAGCATGGCCACCAGCAGCAACAGTATCTGGTCGCCGAGCGACAAAGGGATATCGGTGGCCTGGGCGATGAACAGCGCCGCCAGAGTCATATAGATGTTGGTGCCGTCCAGGTTGAACGAATAGCCCGTCGGAATGACCAGGCCCACCACCGGCTTGGAACAGCCGCCTTTTTCCATTTTTTCCATCAGCGTGGGCAAGGCCGCCTCGGAAGAACTGGTGCCCAGCACCAGCAGCAATTCCTCGCGGATGTAGCGTATCAGCTTCAGTATGGAAAAGCCGTTGTAGCGCGCCACGGCTCCCAGCACCACCAGCACGAACAAGAGCGAGGTCAGGTAAAAGGTGCCGACCAGCATGGCCAGGTTGGCAATCGCGCCGATGCCGTATTTGCCTATGGTAAAGGCCATGGCGCCGAAGGCGCCTATGGGGGCCGCCTTCATCAATATGGCCACCATTTTGAAGAACGCCGCCGAGACCGATTGCAGGAAATCGAGCACCACGATGCCGCGGTCGCCCACTGCGCCCAGCGCAATGCCGAACAGCACCGAGAAGAACAGCACCTGCAGGATGTCGCCGCTGGAGAACGCGCCCACGACGGTGTTGGGGATGATATTCATCAGGAAGCCGGTCAGCGTCTGCTCATGCGCCTTGGCGGAATACTGGGCGACCGCGCTGGCGTCCAGGGACGCGGGCGAAATATGCAGGCCATTCCCGGGCTGCACCACATTGGCGACCACCAGGCCGATGACCAGCGCCAGGGTGGAGAAGGTCAGGAAATAGGCCATGGCCTTGCCGACCACGCGCCCCACCTTCTGCAGGTCGCGCATGGCGGCGATGCCGGTGGACACGGTCAGGAAGATCACCGGAGCGATGATCATTTTGACCAGCTTGATGAAGGCATCGCCCAGCGGCTTCATGTCAGTGCCCAGGCTGGGATAGAAATACCCCAGCAGGATGCCGATGGTGATGGCCGCCAGTACCTGCACGTACAGGATATGGTGGATTTTTTTCTTGGGCGCAGGCATCTGCGCAGTGCTGCCGGGAAGAACTATCATTGGGTTGTCCCCTATCTGCGGCGCCCCCGCTGCTCATGAGCCGATGGCATTGCGGACGCCTTGTTTTACATGGGAGATGCCGCAACGGCGCAATGACGGCGGCACATCGCGTACCCTTCGCAATTGGCATGCCAATTCGCTGGCCAACCGAGAAAACCCTAAGCCCTTGAAAATAAAACGAATTAGAATTCAGAAATATGCCGCCTGGAATTTCCATGCGGAAATCCGCCAAAATCAGCCGCAACTCGTGCGATAATCCGCACAAAATCCCTAGCCCCTGTCGCCCATGTCCGCCGTCATCCCCATTTCCAATGCCCGCAAGCGCTACGCGTGGCGCGCCTTTGCGCTGCTGGCGGCGGCCCTGCTGGCGCTGGCGTTCTGGGCCGGCGGGCGCGTAGGCCGCGATGCCGCCCGCGCCGATACGCTGGCGCGCGCGCGCAGTTCGGCCGAGCTCAAGGTCCTGTCGCTGCTCAGCGAACTGCAACGGCAACGCTTCCTGCCGCTGGTCCTGGCCGGCGACGAGCAACTGGCCAATGTCTTGCGCAGCCGCGACCCGGACCTCATCGCCAAGCTGAACCTCAAGCTGGAAGCCTTGAACCAGGCCACCGGCGCCTCGGTCATCTACCTGCTGGATACACGCGGCGTCGGCATTGCCGCCAGCAACTGGCGGGAACCCACCAGCTTCATTGGCTCCGATTACAGCTTCCGGCCCTACTTTCAGAAAGGCATGAGCGAAGGCGCCGCGGAACATTTCGCGCTGGGCAACGTGAGCCTGCAACCTGGCTTGTATCTGACCCGCCGCATAGGGCGGGCGGACCGGCCGCTGGGCGTGATCGCCGTCAAAGTGGGATTCGATGCACTGGAAGAGAACTGGCGCCGCTTTCCCGATACGGTATTCGTTGCCGACGAGCACGGCGTGGTCCTGCTGAGCTCCGAACCCGCCTGGCGCTTCATGACCCTGGCTCCGCTGTCGGCCGAGGAACGCGGGCGGCTGCGCGACAGCCTGCAGTTCGGCAAGGCGCCGCTCGAACCACTGCCGCTGCTGGCGGCGGCGGACGCCCCGCGCGTGGCCGACGCCCGCGAGATTTCGGCCTCGTTGCCGGGCGTGCAGTCCAGCCAGCCTTATCTGCATATCGCGCAGGCGGTGCCCAGCACCGCCTGGACTTTCCATATACTGGCCCCCGGCGAGGCCGCCCAGGCCCGCGCCGCGGCGCTGGGCCGGGCCACCGCAATGCTGCTGGCGCTGTGCCTGCTGTTTGCCGCCGGCCTGTTGCTGTACCGCAGCCAGCGCGCGCGCAACGCCGCCGCCGTGCGCGCAGCGGCCCGGATAGAACTGGAAGAAACCGTCCAGGCGCGCACGGCGCAACTGCGCGCCACCAACCGCCAGCTGCAATCGGAAATGGAAGACCGCTGGCGCGCGGAGACCAAGCTGCAGAAAGCCCAGGATGAATTGGTGCAGGCCAACAAGCTGGCTTTCCTGGGCCAGATCGCCGCGGGCGTAGCGCACGAAATCAACCAGCCGGTGGCGGCCATCCGCAGCTATGCCGACAATGCCGAGGTCTATCTGGACCGCGGCCAGGCCGGTCCCGCGCGCGCCAATCTGCGCGCCATCGCCGAACTGACCCAGCGCCTGGGCCGCATCACGGATGAATTGCGCACCTTCTCGCGCAAGGCGGCACGCTCGGTCGGCCCGACGGCGATCGAGCCCGCCATCGATGGCGCCTTGATCCTGGTCAGCGGCCAGTTGCGCCGCCAGGGCCTGCAATTGCGCCGCGGCCCCGTCCCCGCGGGGCTGGCCGCGATGGCCGAACAAGGGCGGCTGGAACAAATTCTGGTCAATCTGCTGCAGAACGCGATCGAGGCTCTGGCCGGGCGCGCCGACGGCGCCATCGACATTTCCGTGGCCGACGACGGCCAGCAGGTGAATCTGTGCGTGCGCGACAACGGCCCCGGCATAGCGCCTGACATCATGGCCGCGCTCTTTACCCCCTTCGTGACGAGCAAGTCCAGCGGGCTGGGCCTGGGCCTGCTTATTTCCCGCGATATCGCCGCCGACTTCGGCGGCGCGCTGCGGGTCGACAGCCGCCCCGGCGACACCCGCTTCACGCTTTCTTTGAACAAGGCGCCGCAATGACCGATGCTCCAACCTATGCCCCCGCCAGCGGCGGACTGGTGGTTTTCGTCGATGATGACGACGCGCTGCGCAGCGCCAATGCCCAGACCCTGGAGCTGGGCGGGCTGGATGTCAGGCCCCTGCCCTCCGCGCAGGCCGCGCTGGACTATGTGCGGCATGGCTTCGAGGGCGTCGTCGTCACCGACATCCGCATGCCCGTTATCGACGGCCTGCAATTGTTCCGGCAACTGCGGGAACGCGACCCTGAACTGCCCGTCATCCTGATCACCGGCCACGGCGATATCGCCATGGCCGTCGACGCCCTGCGCCAGGGCGCCTATGATTTCATCGCCAAGCCATATCCCGCCGAACGGCTGCTGGCCACCGTGCGCCATGCCCTGGAAGAACGCCGGCTGGTATTGGAGAACCGCAGGCTGCGCGCCGCCGCCGACAGCGCGGACGACGGCTTGCCGCTGATCGGCGAAACCCCCGTCATGCAAAGGCTGCGCGAAACGCTGCGCCATCTGGCCAATGCCGATGTCGACGTGCTCATCGAAGGCGAGACCGGAACGGGCAAGGAAGTGGTGGCCAGCGCGCTGCACCAGTGGAGCCGGCGACGCGGCCACCCATTGGTGGCGATCAACTGCGGCGCGCTGCCCGAGAGCGTGGTGGAAAGCGAACTGTTCGGCCATGAAGCGGGGGCTTTCACGGGCGCGCAGCGCAAGCGCGTAGGCCGCATCGAGCATGCCAACGGCGGCACGCTGTTCCTGGACGAAATCGAAAGCATGCCGCCCTCGCTGCAAGTGCGCCTGCTGCGGGTGCTGGAAGCGCGCGAGATTTCGCCGCTGGGCAGCAACGAGACGCGGCCCGTGGACGTGCGCGTGCTGGCGGCCGTCAAGGTCGACCTGAGCGATCCCGCCCAGCGCGGCGATTTCCGCGAAGATTTGTTCCACCGCCTCAACGTCGTAACGGTGCGCGTGCCGCCGCTGCGCGAGCGGCGCGAGGATATCCGCCTGCTGTTCGCCTATTTCCTGGCCAAGGCGGCCGCCCGCTTCAAGGTGCCCATGCCAGATGTCGGCGACCATGTCCACCGGCATCTGGCCAGCCATCACTGGCCCGGCAATGTGCGGGAATTGGGGCATTTCGCGGAACGGGTGGCGCTGGGTGTGGAAACGCCCGGGCTCGGCGCCGCGGCGAAGGCGGCCGGCCCCGGGCAGTTGAGCCTGCCGCAGCGCATCGAGCGCTACGAGGCGGAACTGATACGCGAGGCCCTGACGGCGCACCGCGGAGAAATCCGCGCCACCATAGAAGCGCTAGGCATCCCGCGCAAGACCTTCTACGACAAACTGCAGCGCCATGGCATCGAGCGCAATGCCTTCCTGCCGGATGAAGGCAAGTGAAGGCGCCCGGCGCGCCCCGGGCAGCCCAAACCTCAGGCGGCCAGGGCCAGGCGCAGTTTCTTGAAGGCGGCGGTTTCGATCTGGCGTATGCGTTCGGCCGATACGCCGAATTCGGCGGCCAGGTCGTGCAAAGTGGCGCCGCCGTCATCCTGCAGCCAGCGGGCCTGGACGATGCGGCGCGAGCGCGCATCCAGGCTTTCAATGGCGTCGGTCAGGCCGGAGCCCTGCAGGGAATCCAGGGCGCGGCGCTCCAGCACGCGGGAAGGCTCCTGGTGCCCCTCGTCAGACAAATATGAGATGGGCGCGTAGCTGTCGTCATCGTCGCCCGGCGCTTCGAGCGCCATTTCGCGGCCCGACATGCGCACTTCCATTTCGCTGACATCTTCCGGCCGCACATTCAATTCGCGCGCGATGCTGCTGACCTGTTCGGGGTCCAGCGTCTGGCCGTCGGGGCGCATGCGGCGCAAGTTGAAGAACAGCTTGCGCTGCGCCTTGGTGGTGGCGACCTTTACCAGGCGCCAGTTGCGCACAATATATTCATGGATTTCCGCCTTGATCCAGTGCACCGCGAACGACACCAGCCTTACCCCGCGTTCGGGGTCAAAGCGTTTGACGGCCTTCATCAGCCCCACATTGCCTTCCTGGATAAGGTCGGCATGGGCCAGGCCATACCCCAGGTACTGCCTGGCGATGGAAACCACCAGGCGCAAATGCGATGTGATGAGCTGCCGGGCGGCGTCGAGATCTGATTCATCGCGCAAACGCTTGCCCAAAGCCAGTTCCTGCTCGTGTGTGAGCATGGGCAAACGATTGACAGCGCTGATGTAGGCCTCGATCGTGCCTAGAGCACCAGGATTGGAAATAGCCATGGCCAATTGATGATTGGACAAAGCCAGGGATTGCGTACTGTGAGTCATCAGATAAACAGTCCTCGTGGAAAATGACGTTGTCTAATATTAGCACTCCGGATGCCGGAGTGCTAATGCTTAATGATGGCCCGGAGCGCTTATGCCGTTAAGATGCCGAATTCTTCAAAAAGTTCACCTTTTGGGTGCTTTTCATGCCTGTTTCATACAAAAAGAGGCAAATATCGTGCCACGCAAACCGCCGCGTCCGTTTAAAATAGCCCTCATTCACCCACGGAGAACCGACTATGTTGCTCAAAATGCTTGCCACTACTGCGATCCTGCTCGCCGCGCTCGGCGCCGGCCCCGCGGCGGCCCAGGTCAAGGTAGGCGTGGTCACGTCGGCGACCGGCCCGACCGCGATGGTAGGCATCCCGCAAAAGAATACCGTGGCGCTGCTGCCCGGGAAAATAGGCGATCTGGCGGTGGAGTACATCTCGCTCGACGACGCCAGCGATCCCACCCAGTCGGTCACCATTTTCAAGAAGCTGATCACTGAAGAGAAGGTCGACGCGATCATCGGGCCCACCGGCTCGCCCAACGCCATGGCCGTCATCCAGTTTGTCGCCGAGTCCGGCACGCCCATGCTCTCGCCCGTGGGCACCGCATCCGTCATCCTGCCCATGACCCCCGAAAAGAAATGGGTCTTCAAGACGACACAGAACGACGACCTCATCGCCAAGGCGCTGGTGGGCCATATGGCCGCTGCGGGCGTCAAGACCGCGGCCTTCATCGGCTTCAACGACGCCTACGGTGAAAACTGGCTGAAGGTCTTCACCGGCCTGGCCGGGCAGAACCACATCAAGATCGTGGCGGTCGAGCGCTACCAGCGTTCCGACAATTCCGTCACCGGCCAGGCCCTGAAAGTGCTGGCCGCCAAGCCCGACGCGGTACTGATCGCCGGCACCGGCACGGCCGCCGTGCTGCCGCAAGCCACCTTGGCCAAGCAGGGCTACAAAGGCCAGTTCTACCAGACCCATGGCGCCGCGCTGCCGGCTTTCCTGAAGCTGGGCGGCAAGGACGTGGAAGGCACCATACTGGCGGCCGGCCTGATGCTCGTGCTGCCTGAAATCGCCGACAGCAATCCGTCCAGAAAAATAGCGCAGGACTATATTGAACGCTATACCAAGAGGTACGGCAGCGCCCCGGCGACTTTCGGCGCCAATGTCTTCGACGCGGGCCTGCTGCTGGAACAGGCCATACCCCAAGCTGAAAAAGCGGCCAGGCCCGGCACCCCGGAATTCCGCAGCGCCCTGCGCGACGCCCTGGAAAAAACCCACGAGCTGGTGGCAACGCAAGGCGTCTACAACATGAGCCCGCAAGACCACAGCGGCTTCGATGACCGCGGCCGCGAACTGATCACCGTCAAAGACGGCCAATGGCGGCTATTGAAATAGGCCGGGCCAGCGCCCAAGCCCAGGGCGCGCCATCGTCCCGCCCGCCCGCTCAGACGCAGGCCAGGCTTTCGGCGTTTTTCCTTTGCACCGAGCCGGGTATCGGCACCACCGCCCTCAGCGCCGCGTAGCCCTGCTCGAACATGATCAACTGCCCCGGCTCGAATCGCGTCCAGACCTCATTGTCGGTCAGGGGCTTGGTGGCGATGATGGATACGCAATCACCCTGGCGATTGGTCAGGGAGAAATCCACCGTCATGTCCGCGTCGATCAGATGCGCCTTGTTGAACGGCCACTCGCGCACGATGTAATGCAAATGGGTGGAGCAATGCGCAAACAGCGAGCGTCCATTGGAAAGCAGGTAATTGAATACGCCATGCACGGTGATTTCATGCGTGAGTTCCTCGACCGCCTGGAAAAGGTCCGCGGTGGATGGCTCGGTATTGCCGAAGCGTTGGCGCAGGCCCTGCATGATGTGGCAGAAGGCGGCTTCGCTGTCGGTGGTGCCCACCGCCTGGTATTGCCCGCTAAGCGCCGGCTGGTAATCCAGCAAATCGCCGTTGTGGGCGAAAATCCAGTGGCGGCCCCATAGCTCGCGCATGAAGGGATGGCAATTTTCCAGCGCGGTGGTGCCTTGCGTGGCCTTGCGGATATGGGCGATCACATTCCTGGATTTGATGGGGTAGCGTTTGATCAGCTCGGCCACGGGCGACTTGCACGACGGCTGGTTGTCGATGAAGACCCGGCAAGCCTTGCTTTCGAAGAAGGCGACCCCAAAGCCATCGGCATGATGGTCGGTATGCCCGCCGCGCGCCGCGAACCCCGTAAAAGAAAAGGTGATATCGGTAGGCGTGGCGCAATTCATGCCCAACAGCTGACACATAGTGAAAAATCTTCTATTGAAAACCTGCGACATCCAAGCATGCACGCCCGTGCACGCGTTGCGCCTAGCCTTGATTCTATACGGGGATTGCAGAAAGCCGGCTTTTCTTTGGCGCGCGGCGGGATGCGCGCGCGCCGTCGATGCATTTTCACAACGAAAACCTCAATACTCGGACGACTTCCCGGTCAGGGCCACGCCGACGCGCAGCATGAAGTAGGCAAAGGCGTCTACCCAGCGGCCGATCAGGCCGCGGCGCTGCAGGTCCTCCGCGGTAACGCGCTGGGCGTTGCTCCGGATTTCGGTTTCGATGGCCGCTTTCAGCTCATCGGCGAAGGCCGCGTTCTGCACATAGATATTGGCCTCGCGCGCCAGCAGCAGGCTCAGCGGATCCAGGTTGGACGAGCCGACCATGGCGCAATCGTCGATCACGGCCACCTTGGCATGCAGATAGCTGGCCATGTATTCGTAGATTTCAATGCCGTCATCGAGCAGCTTGCAGTACATATACCGGCAGGCGCGGTATTGCATGGGGTATTCGGAGCGCCCCTGCAGCAGCAGTCTCACTCGCACGCCGCCGCGGGCGGCGCTTTCCAGCGCCTTGCGCAAGCGGCGCCCCGGGAAGAAATAGGCGTTGGCGATCAGGATGTCGCCCGAGGCATGCGCCATGGTGGCCAGATAGACGTCTTCTATGGTCTGGCGAAAGCGGATATTGTCGCGCAGCAGAAGGGCGGCGCGCTGGCCCCCGTTGAACGAAGGCGCGGCGAATTTCTGGCGGGCGCTGCGCCACCTGCCCCAATCCTTGAGGCGGCGATAAAAGGCGGCCCAGTCGTCGCGCCGCCGCCAGGCCATGCGCAGCCACAGGGTGCGCTGCGCGCGCGCCACATCGTCCACGATGGGGCCGGCAAGGCGCACGGCGAAGTCGAAGCGCGGACGCAGGCCCCGCCCGTCGTCGGGCACGTCCACATAGTCGTCGAGAATATTGATGCCGCCCACGAACGCGAGGGCTTCGTCGATGACAGTGACCTTGCGGTGCAGGCGGCGCAAGCGCCGCAGATCGAATTTCATGTGGCGCAGGCCGGTGGGCTCGGGACGATAGACGCGGTACTGCGCCCCCATGTCCGCCAGCCGGGAGGCGATCTCCCGGGCGTGCTCATTGCTGCCGAAGCCGTCGATCACGACGCGCACCTTGACGCCGCGCGCGCAAGCCTGGCGCAGGCAATCCAGCACCAGCAAGCCGGTCTTGTCCAGGTTGAATATATAGGTTTCCAGGTGAACCTGGCGGGTCGCCTCGGCGATGGCGGCGCAAAGCGCGGGAAAAAACTCTTCGCCGTTATGCAGCAGATCGATGCGGTTGCCGTCGCGCCATTTCAAGCGCAGGTGTTTACGCGCCATCCATGCCTTCCCTAGCCGAAGCGCGCGGCACGGCCGTCGCTGCGCACGGGGACTTTCACGGCAGCTCGAGCTCCGCGATCAGCGGCGCGTGGTCCGATAGCTGCTTCCATGGCGAACCATGCAATACGCGCGCGCTGCGCACGGCAAAGCCGCGCTGGTAGATGCGGTCCAGGCGCAGCCATGGGAAGGCCGCCGGAAAGGTGCGCGGCGGCGGGATCAGGCGGGCGTTGCCGTTCATGCCGAGCTCGTGCACCTTCTGGGCCAGGGGCAAGGGGCGCGGGAAGGGGCGCAGGCTGTCGCGCCAGCGCGTGACCGAGCCGCGCAAGCCGCGGGCATCGCCATTCTGCGGAGCGATGGCAAACACCTCGTACAAGCCCAGCTGCTGCACGAACAATGGCGCGAGGCGGTTGTTCCAGTCATTGAAGTCGCCCGCCACGAGCACCGGCTCGTCGTCGGGCACCAGGCGCTTGATGCGTTCGACCAGCGCGGCCACCTGGCGCGAACGGCCGCCGGCGAACAAGCCCAGATGCACCACCACGCAATGCACCGGCGTGTCGTTGATCTCGACCACGGCGTGCAGCAGCCCGCGCTGCTCCATCTTGTGGTCGGAGATATCCTGGTTTTCATGCTGGAGAATGGGAAAGCGCGACAACAGCGCGTTGCCGTGGTCCGTCTGGTCGCGCACCGCATTGCATCCATATGCCGTCTGCATGCACAGGACCGCGCCCAGCGATTCATGCTGGGCGTCAAGGCTGAAACGCTGCTGGTTGCGGCCCTGGACCTCCTGCAAGAACACCAGGTCCGGGCGCAGGTTATAGAGGCCGAGCCGCAATTCCGCCAACGATTCGCGGCTGCCCGTTGCCGAGCGGCCCTTGTGAATGTTGTAGCTTACGACCCGGATTACCGACACTGCGGCCCCCTGCTATTGCGCTGCTTTGACCTCGGGGCTGCGCAAACGAATGTGCAATTCGCGCAACTGCTTTTCGTCGACCGGCGAGGGCGCTTGCGTCAACAGGCATTGGGCGCGCTGCGTCTTGGGGAAGGCGATGACGTCGCGTATGGATTCGGCGCCGGCCATCATGGTGACCAGGCGGTCCAGGCCGAAAGCGACACCGCCGTGCGGCGGCGCGCCATACTGCAAGGCGTCCAGCAGGAAGCCGAACTTGTCGCGGGCCTCTTCGGCGCCGATATTCAAGGCGCGGAACACCTTGCTCTGCACCTCGGCGCGATGGATCCGCACCGAACCGCCGCCCACTTCCCAGCCGTTCAAGACCATATCATACGCCTTCGCCAATGCCTGGCTGGGGTCGGTTTCCAGGAAGTCTTCGTGGCCGTCCTTGGGGCTGGTAAAAGGATGGTGGGCCGCGAAATAGCGGCCTTCCTCGTCGTCGTATTCGAACATCGGAAAATCGACCACCCACAAAGGCTGCCAGCCCGCCTCGAACAAACCGTTATCCTTGCCGAAGTCGCTATGGCCGATTTTCACGCGCAGGGCGCCTATGGCGTCATTGACGACCTTGGCCTTGTCGGCGCCGAAGAAGATCAGGTCGCCGCTCTGCGCGCCGCTGCGTTCGATCAGTTGGGCCAGGACATCGACATGGATATTCTTGACGATGGGCGACTGCAGGCCCTCGGGTATCGCCGCGGCATCGTTGACCTTGATATAGGCCAGGCCCTTGGCGCCATAAATGCCGACGAACTTGGTGTAGGCGTCGATTTCGCTGCGGGGCATGCTCGCGCCGCCGGGTATGCGCAAGGCCACGACCCGGCTGGCCGGATCATTGGCCGGGGCGGAAAACACCTTGAAGTCCACGTCGCGCATCAGGTCGCCAACGTCGACGAATTCCAGCTTGACGCGCAAGTCGGGCTTGTCCGAGCCGTAACGCCGCATTGCTTCTTCCCATGTCATGGTCGGAAAGGAAGCCGGCAATGCCACATTCTGCACGCTGGCGAACACATGGCGTATCATACCTTCGAAAATTTCCCGGATCTCCACTTCGTTCAGGAACGAGGTTTCGCAATCGATCTGGGTGAATTCCGGCTGGCGGTCGGCGCGCAGGTCTTCGTCGCGAAAGCATTTCGTGATTTGATAATAGCGGTCGAAGCCCGACACCATCAGCATTTGCTTGAACAACTGCGGCGACTGCGGCAGGGCGAAGAACTGGCCGGCGTTGACGCGGGAAGGAACCAGATAGTCGCGCGCGCCTTCGGGCGTGCTTTTGGTGAGCATGGGCGTTTCAATGTCGATGAAGCCCAGGTTGTCCAGGTATTTGCGCACCTCGATGGAGACGCGATAGCGCAGCATGAGGTTGCGCTGCATTTGCGGGCGACGCAGGTCCAGCACACGGTGAGTGAGGCGGGTGGTTTCCGACAGATTGTCGTCGTCGAGCTGAAAGGGGGGCGTTACCGACGGATTCAGTATCTCGATTTCGCGGCACAGGACCTCGATGCCGCCGGAAGCCAGTTCCGGGTTGCTGGTGCCCTCGGGGCGCAGGCGCACCAGGCCGGTAATGCGTACGCAGAACTCATTGCGGATATGCTCGGCGGTATTGAAGGCTGCCACATTGTCCGGATCCACCACGATTTGCGCCAGGCCGGCGCGGTCGCGCAGATCGATGAAAATCACCCCACCGTGGTCGCGGCGGCGATGGACCCAGCCAAACAATGTCACTGTCTGGTCCAGGTGGTCTTTATTAACGTCGCCGGTATAGCAGGTACGCATCAAGGATTACTCCGTATATGAAATTCTTAAACTGGGAATCAGGGCTGTTCTTTGCCGGGCTGGCGCGCCGCATCGACCTGGTCGATGTCGCGAGCGGCGTCGATCACCGACACCGCGTCCTGGCCGGCCTCGAGAGCCTTGATGGAAACGGGCGCCACGACGCCCATGGAAACAATGTACTTGAGCGCCGCGTCCACGCTCATGTCGAGCACCTGCACATCCTCGCGCGGCATCATCAAAAAGAAGCCCGAAGTGGGATTGGGAGTGGTCGGCACATAGACGCTGATATAGTCGCCGTCCAGCTTCTCGGCGACCTCGCCGCTGGGCGCGCCGGTAAGGAAGGCGATGGTCCATGAGCCCAGCCGCGGATACTGCACCAGCACCGCTTCGCGAAATGCCTGGCCATTGGGCGCCAGCACCGTATCGCTGACCTGCTTGACCGAATTGTAGATCGAGCGCACCAGCGGAATACGCCCGAGCAGCTGCTCCCAGCGGTCCACCATGGCGCGGCCTATGAAATTGGCGCCCAGCAGGCCGGTCAAAAGCACCACGACCAGCACCAGCAGCACCTGAAACCCCGGAATGCGATAGCCGAACAAGGACTGTGACGACAAGAATGCCGGCACGACGCTTTCGAGGGTGCTGATGAGCAGTGCGATTACCCAGATGGTAATGACCAGGGGAATCCAGATCAGCAGCCCGGTAATAAAGTATCGCTTGAAAAAACGCATGCAGTCTTAGACTTACCGGATCAGGAAGAGGTGGAGCCAGTCGACGGAGCAGCCGGGGAACTGGCTGTTGCATTGCTGCCGCTAGTGCCGCTGCTTATGTTGCCGCCGCTGGTATTGCTATTGCCGCCAGTATTGCCGGCGCCGCTTGCCGCGCCGTCATTCGTTGCGCCGCCGCCCTTCGCGTCGCCGCCGGGGGCGGCGGGTTTCGCGGCCGCGCCGGCCGGCGCGCCGCTGGCGGCGCCATTGTTGCGAAAATCAGTGACATACCAGCCGGAGCCTTTCAGTTGAAAGCCCGCGGCCGTGACCTGCTTTGTATAGGTGCTTTGACCGCATTCCGGACAGACCGTCAGCAGCGGATCAGACATTTTTTGCAATATGTCCTGCGCATGTCCGCAGGCACTGCATTTGTAAGCATAAATAGGCACGAAACCATCCCAAGAAAGTTTGTGAAGAACTCCGGCCTATCAGCCGGAATTTCTCCGCCACGATGCAGGGCGCCTGCGGCGCCGCATCGACAACGCCTCGCTCGACCTCGCCGTGAACGGCGAGGCTTGCGCTTAGACGCGTGGTCAAAGGAAAAACCCGCTTGCAGCCGCCCCGACGTGCGAGAACGGGAAGACGCGGCAAAGCCCCGAAACTGGTTAATTTTAGCCGGTTTTGCCGACCGGCACCGTACAAGGCCCCTGCGGGGCCGGCGCCGCCAGTAAAACCAGGACCAGCCTGGCGTCCGCGCTAAAACGAATTGGGCAGCATGAACATCGCGGCGGCCACCAGCGTGGGCAGCGCCGCCGCCGCCAGCAGCTTCAAGGGAGAAATGGCACCGTCGGGAAAAGTGCCTTTCAAAATCGAAAAGCCCGCCGGATTGGGAGCGTTGGCGATCACCGTCAGCCCGCCGCCGGTCACCGCGCCGGCCACCAGCATGTAGCGCCATAGTTCGCTGGTGCCTTCCACCAGCGAACCCAGATAAGTCAGCGCGGCATTGTCAGTAACCGCCGTAAGCGCCGTCGCGCCCCAGTACAGGACCGTGGGCGACAGGCCGGCCAGCAATTCCTGCAACCACCATTTCTGCAGGCCGCCCAGGACCACCAGGCCGGCCAGGAAAAAGCCCACCATCAGCCCCTCCCTGATCAGCAGGGGGTTTTGATGGCGCTGGTAGGCGTGAGCATAGCCGATGAAGAGCATGAGAAAGCCCATGAAAATCACCGGATGGTGGGCCGACAGGACCACCCCGACCAGGAATACCGTATGGATGGCGATCACGCTCAAGGGCACGGGCGGGCGGGCCGCCGCGGCGGCGTTCGCATCGCGGCCGATGCTGCCATCCTGCAGCCGCGCGCGGCACACCAGTGTCAGGATGCCCGCGTTGATCACCACGGCCAGGGCCGCGCGCCAGCCGAAATGCGTCGCCATATAGACGGTATCCCAGCCGAATGTCTGGGCGACCATCAATACCGGCGGCGCCGCGTATGCCGTGAGCACACCGCCTATGGAAACATTGACGAACAATACCCCTATCGTCATGTACTTGAAGCCGGCCTGGCCCGGCCGGCGGAAATAGGCGTCGCGCAGCAGCAGCGCGGCCAGCGTCATGGCCGCCGGCTCGGTGATGAACGAGCCCGCCAGCGGCACGAAGGCCATGGTCACGAAAAACATGGCCAGTTCATTGGGTATCGGCAGCATTCTGGCCAGCGAGCGCACCCCCATGCTGACCAGTTCCAGTATGGGACGGCTTGCCGCCACCACCATGATCACGAACACAAACGCCGGTTCGGTGAAGTTGCGGGTATCGATATAGCCGACGGTCTCGCCCACGCCCGACAGCAGCGCCATGGCGGCCAGCAATACGCAGGCCCAGACGCCGAAAACCGCCTCGACCTCGGACAGCAAATGCCATAAGCCGGCATGCGGCCCGCCGCGGTTGGCCAGGCGGGCGAAAACGGGCACCGAAAAAGTGTGAATGATAGCGACCGCGAACAGCGCGGTAGCCAGATACTCCAGGAAGCTAGGCATGCCTCAACCTTTCAAAAGCCCGACTGGCGGGGGAAAATTGTCGCGTCAGTGTTTGCGCGCTTGGGCCAGAATGAAGCCGGCCCCTTTCTCGGCAATCATCACTGAGGGAGAGTTGGTATTGCCGGAAGTGATGGTCGGCATGATGGACGCATCGATGACCCGCAGGCCTTCGATGCCGCGCACCCGCAATTGCGGGTCCACCACCGCCATGGCGTCCAGCCCCATCTTGCAGGTGCCCACGGGGTGGAAAATGGTGGTGCCGATATCGCCGGCGGCCCGTTCGAGGTCGGCCTGCGATTCGACTTGCGGCCCCGGCTTGTATTCCTGCGGCCGGTACTGGGCGAGCGCGGGTTGCGCCATGATGCGGCGCGTCAGCCGTATGCTGTCGGCGGCCACCTGGCAGTCCTCGGCGGTTTGCAGGTAATTGCACAAAATCGCCGGCGGATCGCCGGCGTCGGGCGAAGTAATGTTGACGTGGCCCCGGCTGGTGGGGCGCAAATTGCAGACCGACGCCGTGATCGCGGGAAAATCGTGCAAGGCGTCGCCGAACTTTTCCAGCGACAGAGGCTGCACATGGTATTCCAGGTTGGCCCGCTGCTGGGCGGGGCTGGAACGGGCGAACGCCCCCAACTGCGATGGCGCCATCGCCAGCGGCCCGCGCTTCTGCAGCGCGTACTGCACGCCCATCAAGCCCTTGCCCCACAGCGAGCCCACCATGGAGTTCAGAGTCTTGGCGCCCTCCACCTTGTAGATCAGGCGCAGTTGCAGGTGGTCCTGCAAATTCTGGCCGACGCCTTGCAGGTCGTGCACGACCGGAATGCCCAAAGACTGCAGAAGCGCCCCGGGGCCCACGCCGGAAACCTGCAGAAGCTGGGCGGACCCGATGGAGCCCGATGACAGGATGACTTCCGCTTTGGCCCGGGCGAATTTCTTGTGGCCTTCATGGGTGTAGCGCACGCCATCGGCCCTGCGGCCGGCGAACACGATGCGTTCGGCCTGGGCCCCGGTAAGCACCGTCAGGTTCGGACGTTTGGCGACCGGATGCAGAAAGGCTTTGGCGGAAGTCCAGCGCACGCCGCGCCGCTGGTTGACCTCGAAATAGGCGCAGCCCTCGTTGTCGCCGCGGTTGAAATCGTCGATGGCGGGGATGTCGGCCTGTTGCGCCGCCTGGCGGAAGGCATCCAGGATCTTCCAGGACAGGCGCTGCCGCTCTACCCGCCAGGTGCCCGAGGCGCCGTGGAATTCGCTCTCGCCGGCATGGTGGTCTTCGACCTGCTTGAACACCGGCAGCACATCGTCCCAGCCCCAGCCGGTATTGCCCAGCGCGGCCCAGCCGTCGTAGTCGGCCGCCTGGCCGCGCATGTAGATCATGCCGTTGATGGCCGAGCAGCCGCCCAGCACCCGCCCGCGCGGATAGCCCAGGCTGCGGTTGTTGATGCCGGGGTCGGGCTGGGTGCTGTAGCACCAGTCGGTGCGCGGATTGCCGATGCAATACAGATAGCCAACCGGGATATGGATCCAGCGCCAGTCGTCGCGCCCGCCCGCCTCCAGCAGCAAGACTCTGTCGGCGGGATCTGCCGAAAGGCGATTGGCCAGCAGGCAGCCCGCCGAGCCCGCGCCCACGATTATGTAATCAAACTCCTGGGGAGCTTGTGCCGATGCGTCGTCCACCATGTTGTCTCCAGCGGCCAAGCCGCGATCTTTGTTTTTCTCTTTTTCCATTCTAATTGTTTTCTTTGCCGCAGGCTGCGTTTACCCCGGCAATGTTCCCGCCAGGGCCGCCAGCAGCAGCAGCACGCCTATGGCCATATTGGAGCGAAACAGCATGAAATTGCGTTCGGGCCGCGCCAGGTCGAAGACGCGCATCTGCCAGGTGAAGTGCGCCGCGATGGCGGCCATCACCACATAATACGGCCAGGCCATATGCATGGCCGCCCCGGCAGACACCCATAGCGCCACGGTGGCAATATAAAAACCGCTGATCCAGATTTTGCCCTTGTCGGCAAAGCGCAGCGCCGTCGAATGCAGGCCCAGCTGCCTGTCGTCGCGCACATCCACATATGCGTAAATGGAATCGTAGCCCACCTGCCACAATACCGCGCCCAGCCACATCGCCACAGCCGCGGGCGGCACACTGTTCTGCGTATCCGACCAGGCCATCAGCATGCCCCAGTTGAAGCCTATGCCCAGCACCACTTGCGGCCAATAAGTGAAACGCTTGCATAGCGGATAGACGATCACGATAGGCATGAGCGCCAGCGCCAGCCAGCGGCTGTATTCGTTCAGGGCCAGCAGCAGCACGGCGCACACCACCAGTTGCCCCAGCACGAACCACAAGGCATTCTTGAGCGTGAGCTGGCCGCTGGTCAAAGGCCTGAAACGGGTGCGCTCGACTTTCTTGTCGATATCGCGATCAAAAATGTCATTGAAGCAGCAGCCTATGCCGCGCATCAGCAAGGCGCCCAGCGAAAAGATGAACAGGCGCAGCAGCGTGGGCCAGCCATCGGCCGCCTGGGCCAGCGCCGCCAGGCAGGGCAGCAAGGTGAGCCAGGTGCCCACCGGCCTGTCCAGCCGGCACAGGCGGGCATACGGCCCCCAAGAGCGCGGCAGCCAGCGCTCCACCCAGTCGTCGGGGCGCATGTCGGACAGATCGGGCGCGCCGGGCGCCGCATCGGCCCGGCGCTCGCCGGCGGGATCGGCGGCGCCGGCCGCGGCTTCATGGGTGGATTCGGAAGAAGAAGGCGTCATCGCACGGCAATTGAACGGTTTGGTTGCAAAGATAGCGCCCGCGCGGGGCGGGTAGCGGGCAAAAGCCCGCCGCTGGCCGATTTTACCCCGTACGATACCAGGCCTTCGCCGCGGCGCCGCGCCCGCCGGGAGCGGCGCCGCCGCCCTGCTAGCTCTTGCCTATTCTGCTCAGGATGTCGTCGCCCAGTTCAGCCGTGCTGGCCGAGCCCCCCAGGTCTTTCGTGACACGCCGGTCAGGCGCGGCCAGCGTTTGCTCGATGGCCCGCATGACGCATGCCGCCGCGTCAGCCTGGCCCAGGTGATCGAGCATCATGGCCGCCGACCAGATCTGGCCTATCGGGTTGGCGATGCCCTGCCCCGCGATATCGGGAGCCGAACCATGCACGGGCTCGAACATGGACGGATGCTTGCGCTCGGGGTTGATATTGGCGCTGGGCGCCACCGCGATCGTGCCGGTGATGCCTGGCCCCAGGTCTGAGAGGATGTCGCCGAACAGGTTGGATCCGACCACCACGTCGAACCGCTCGGGCGACATGACGAAACGGGCGGCCAGGATATCGATGTGATATTGGTCCGCCCGCACCTGGGGATAATCGGCGGCCACCACGGCGTAGCGCTCGTCCCAGAACGGCATGGAATGGAAAATGCCATTGGACTTGGTCGCCGACGTCACATGGTTGCGCTCCAGGCGGACCGCCAGGTCGAAGGCATAGCGCAGTATGCGGTCGGTGCCGCGGCGGGTGAAGATGGCCTCCTGGGTCACGAATTCATGCTCGGTGCCCGCGAACATCCGCCCGCCCACCTGGGAATACTCGCCCTCGGTATTTTCCCGCACTATCCAGAAGTCGATCTCGTGCGCCTGCTTGTTCGCCAGCGGCGACGGCACGCCGGGCAGCAGCCGCACCGGCCGCAAATTGACGTATTGGTCGAATTCGCGCCGTATCGGGATCAGCAGGTTCCAGAGCGAAATATGGTCCGGCACGCCGGGAAAGCCCACCGCCCCCAGGAAAACCGCGTCGCTGTCGCGCAGTTGCGAGATACCGTCGTCAGGCATCATCTTCCCGGTGGCCTTGTAGCGTTCGCAGCTCCAGTCATAGTGGCGGTAGTTCAGTTTGAATCCGTAGAGGGCGCTGACCGCGTCGAGCACGCGCAGCCCTTGGGGTACGACCTCGTTGCCGATGCCGTCGCCCGGGATGACGGAGATGGTGTAGACATTGTCATGCATCAGGATGCTGTCCTTGGAAAAGGGTTCACGACTCGCCGCGGCCGGGGGCCGGCGCGTTCGCCGGCCCCGCCAGGAAGCTTATCAATTCGGGCACGGCGGCCTGGCCCAGGCCGGCGCCGTCCGCGTCGGCATAGACTTGCGCAATCGCCGCGGCCGCGCCATGGGGCGCGCCGGCCTCTTCGGCCATGGTTTGGTAATAGCCCATGTCTTTCAAGGCGTTGGAAATGGAAAAGCGGAAGCCCGAAGGATCGTCCGCCTCGATATAAGGGCGCAGCCGGTTCAGCACCACCCCGCCGCCGCCGCCATTGCTCAGGACATCGCTAAAGACCTGCGCATCGACGCCCGCCAGCCTGGCGCAGGCGGCGGCCTCGGCCAGCACGGTGGAAAAACCCAGCGATACAAAATTGTGCAGCAGCTTCAATTGGTGGCCCGAGCCTGCCGGGCCCGCGTGAACTATGTTTTCGGCATAGCACTGCAGTATCGGCAGGCAGCGCTCATATACCGCCCGATCACCGCCGACGATCAGGTTCAACTTGCCGGCGGCCGCCTCTTTGGGAGTCCGCGTCATGGGCGCGTCCAGGAACAGGCCGCCGGCCTGCTCCACCGCGCGGGCTATCTTTATGGTCGACGATGGGATGGCGGTGGAGCAATCGATGACAATGCCGCCGGGCCGCAGGCCTTCCAGCAAGCCGGCCTGCCGGAACAGGACGTCCTCCACCTGCGGTGAGCCGGTGACGCAAAGAATCACCACATCCGCGCCGCGGGCCAGGGCGGCGGCCGTGCCGACCGTCGTGGCGCCCGCCGCCAGCAGATCGTCCACCGGTTGATTGCCGGGGTGCTCGAGCAGCGCCAGGCTATGCCCGTGGCGCAGGATATTGGCGGCGATGCCATGGCCCATCAGGCCGACGCCTATCAGGCCTATGCGCGTTTTATTCGTTTCCATGCGTATCTCCGTGCGAGTTCTTCTCAAGTTTTTCTATTGGGGGCGACGCCTAAGCGCGCTTGCCGCCGCGCAGCCCGCCTGCGCAGATGTATTTGATTTCCAGGTAGTCATCGAGGCCGTATTTGGAGCCTTCCCGGCCTACGCCGGACTCCTTGATGCCGCCGAACGGCGCCAGTTCGGTTGAAATAATCCCTTCATTCAAGCCGACGATGCCGCACTCCAGGGCTTCCGCGACCCGCCATGAGCGCTCGTAGTCGCTGGTATAGAAATAGGCCGCCAGCCCGAAGGGCGTGTCGTTGGCCATCGCAATCGCTTGCTCTTCGGTCGAAAAGCGTATCAGCGGCGCCACCGGCCCGAAGGTTTCTTCCTGCATGAGCTTGGCCTGCGCGGATACGTCGAGCAGGATGGTGGGCTGGAAGAACAGGCCGCCCAGTTCATGTGGCTTGCCGCCGGTCAATACGCTGGCGCCCAGCGAGAGCGCATCGCTGATATGCTCCTGGACCTTGTCGACCGCGGCCTCGTCGATCAGGGGGCCAAGGTCCACGTTGTCGGCCAGGCCATTGCCCACCTTCTGCGCCTCCACGACCTGCTTCAGGCGCGCCGCGAACGCATCATAGATACCGTCCTGCACGAAAATGCGGTTCGCGCATACGCAAGTCTGGCCGGCGTTGCGGAACTTCGAAGCCATCACGCCGGCGACCGCCTGCTCCAGGTCCGCGTCGTCGAAGACGATGAAAGGCGCATTGCCGCCCAGTTCCATGGACACCTTCTTCATGGTGCCGGCGCATTGCGCCATCAACTGCTTGCCGACGCTGGTCGAGCCCGTGAACGACAGCTTGCGCACCAGCGGGTTGCCGGTCAGCTCGGCGCCTATTACCGAGGAACTGCCGGTAACGACGTTGAACACGCCCGCCGGGATGCCGGCTTCGAGAGCCAGCTCGGCCAGGGCGAGCGCGGAATAAGGCGTTGCGGTGGCCGGCTTGACCACGATGGTGCAGCCCGCGGCCAATGCGGCGCCCGCCTTGCGGGTGATCATGGCGTTGGGGAAGTTCCATGGCGTAATGGCGGCGACCACGCCCACCGGCTGCTTGATCACAATGATGCGCTTGTCGTTCGTCGCGGCGGGAATCACGTCGCCGTAGGTGCGCTTGGCCTCTTCGGCAAACCACTCCAGGAAGGACGAACCATAGGCGATCTCGCCGCGCGACTCCTTCAAGGGCTTGCCCTGCTCCAGCGTCAGAATGGTGGCCAGGTCTTCCTGATGGGCCATGCACAAGTCGTACCAGCGCCGCATCAGCCGGGAGCGGTCCTTTGCGCTTTGTTCTCTCCAGGCCGGCAGGGCGTCGCCGGCCGCCTGGACGGCCTTGCGGACATCCGCCGTCGTCAGGCTCGGCACACTGCCCAGGATGCTGCCATCCGCGGGATTGTTGACGGGAATGGACTGGCCATCGCTGGCGTCTATCCATAGGCCGCCAACGTGGCATTGCTGGCGGAACAGGGAGGGGCGATCGAGATTCATGGTTGGGCCTTTTGAGGATCAGGAAAGAAGGTTGCGGGGTATGCGCCCCTGGCCCAGCGCGTCCAGGCCATCGATCAACAGCCAGCCCATCGCATCGCGGGTTTCCTGGGTGGCGCTGCCGATATGAGGCGTCAGGAATACATTATCCAGCGCGCGATAGCGCGGATCGATATCGGGTTCGTTGGCGAAGACATCCAGGCCGGCGGCGAAAACCCGGCCGCTGCGCAAAGCGCCGATCAGCGCGTCATCGACGATCAGGTCGCCCCGGGAAATGTTGACCACCACCGCGCCGCCGGGCAGGCGCGCAAGGCGCGACGCATTGATCACGCCCTTGAGCCCGGGCGAGCCCGGCGCGGCGATCACGAGGACATCCGCGGCTTCGAGCGCCCGTTCCAGCGAGTCGTGGTAAATGGCGCCGGCCTCGAGCTGCGGCGGCAGCCGGCGGCGATTGTGATAGTGGATTTCCAGGCCGAACGGGCGGGCGCGCGCGGCGATGGCCTGGCCTATCCGGCCCATCCCGAATATCACCAGACGCCGGCCCGTCAGCCCCTTTCCCAGCAACTGCGTGGGGCTCCAGCCCGGCCACTGCCCGCCTCTTACCATGCGGTCCGCCTCATGGCCGCGCCGGCAGGCGTTGAGCATAAGCATCAAGGCGATTTCCGCGCAGGCGTCGCTGAGCACGTCAGGCGTATTGAGCACCTGTATGCCCAAGGCCCGGGCGGCGTCCATGTCGATATGGTCGTAGCCGACCGACAGGGTGGCCACATGCTTCAATGCCGGCGCCAGCGCGCGCAGGACATCCGCGTCTATCGTCTCGGTGGCGCTGACGAACAAGGTCTGCGCGCCCCGGGCGTTGTCGATGATGCGCCCGGGCGGCAGTATGGAATCGTCGGCATTGAGCGCCAGGTCATAGCGCTGGCGCAGGGCCGCCTCGACGCCGGGAGTAAAGCGGCGGCATAAATATGCCTTGGGAAGCTGTGTTGGGTCCATGTCGGATATCGTCTCGCGTAACGGCTTATTTATAATACCAATTTATATGATAAGTTTGTCAAGCAAATTCGCCGCAATGGTATGATGCGCGGAAAAGCGTTTTAGGAAAGCGATACCATGGCCCCTCCCAGAAGCAGTGCGCAAGCAGGCAAACCCGCCGCCGACATGACGCTGGCGGACCGGGTCACTCAAGTCCTGGCGCGCCAGATACGCGGCGGCGCCTACCCCGTCAATGCCCGCCTGCCCACCGAAAAGTTCATGACGCAGGAATATGGCGTGAGCCGCACGGTGGTGCGCGAGGCCATCTCCCGCCTGAAGTCCGAAGGGCTGGTGGAGACCCGCCAGGGCAGCGGCACGGTGGTGCTCGATCCCAAGTCGAGCGAGGCATTCCGCCTGGGGCTGCCCGACGGCAATCCGGCCAGGGGCGTGCTGCGCATTATTGAACTGCGCCGCGGCATCGAGGCCGAAATGGCGGCCCTGGCTGCCGAGCGCCGCAGCGACGCGCAAATGGCGCAAATCAACCGGGCGCTGCAAGCCATAGACCGCGCCGTGCGCGACGGCGGGGACGGCGTCGCCGAGGACCTGGCCTTCCACATCGCCATTTCCCGCGCCACCGGCAACCCGCATTACACCGAATTGCTGGGCTTGCTGACCCGGGCATTGCAGGACGCCATCCGCGTCACGCGCGGCAATGAGGCCAGGCGCGCCGACCTGGCGGATGAGGTGCGCGCCGAGCACGAGGCCATACGCGCCGCCATCCAGGCGGGCGATGTCCAGGCGGCCAGGACGGCTGCGTTTCTCCATATGCAGAACACGGCGCGGCGCATCGAGAGCGTCGACCCCGGCTACTGGAGCGGAGCCAGCGGCGAAGCGGCCAACCGCCTGGCGCGCGCCAACTTGGGCGCGGTGCTGCGCGAGCAGCCCGCAAAAAGCCCCAAGAAGCCTTGAACGTCGCGGCAACGCCGTTTCCGGCCATTGGGAAGCCCCGCGAATTAATCATGCCATCCTGTTATTTGTGTGATACATTCATCATACAATTTAAATGAGGCCGTTCCCGCCACGCCCATAGATAGGCCGACGCCGGGACGGTCAAAAAGGAGACAGCATGAGCGCGCACGATGGCGCTTCCGCGCATAGCGGGAGCCGCCCATGAGCACATCGATTCCCCGGCCCCGGGTCGTACTGACCGACCCTATCCACCCGGACGCCTTCAATTATCTGGCCGGGCAGGCCGAAGTCATCCTGATCGACCCGCAGCTTTCCCGCGAAGCAGCCGATATTGCGCTGCGCGCCGCGATAACCACGGCGCAGGGGCTGATAGTCAGGCGCCAGCTGCCGCCCGACATTTTCGATGGACCCCATGATTTGCGCGGGGTGCTGCGGCACGGCGTAGGGCTGGACTTCATTCCGGTCGCAAGCGCCACCGCCCAGAAGCTGCCCGTCGCCAATACCCCGGAAGTCAATGCCAACGCGGTGGCGGAATACGCCATCGGGGGGATGCTGGCGGCCACCCGGCGCTTCGGGGCTTTCGACAAGCATGTGCGCGACGGCCGGTGGGATGCGCGCCGCAACGCCGGCGAGCTTACGTTCGAACTCAGAGGCCGTGCGGTGGGCGTCGTCGGCTACGGCGCCATCGGCAAACGGATCGGCGAAATCGCATCTCTTGGCTTCGGCATGCAGGTGGCCGCCCATACCCGGACTTTGTCCCGCTTGCCGCCTGGCGTGCAAGGCGTAGACCTGCAGACGCTGTTTTCCATCAGCGACTTCATCGTCCTTGCCTGCCCGCTGACCGACGCCACCCGCGGGATGATCAATGCCGGGGTGTTCGCCCACGCCAAGCCGGGCGCCACGCTGATCAATGTCGCCCGCGGCCCGGTGGTCAAGGAGGCGGACCTGGCCGCCGCCCTGGAAACCGGCCGCATCGCCGCCGCGGTGCTGGATGTCTTCGAAGTCCAGCCCCTGCCCATGGCGAGCCCACTGCGCGGGCATCCCCGCGTCATCCTGACCCCCCACCTGGCGGGCACGACGCAGGACGCGGAGCGCGCGATGGGCATGCTCGCCGTGCAGACGCAGCTGTCGCTGATCAAGGGCGAACGCCCGGCCAATATTGTGAATGCCGGCATCTATACCTGAACCGAGGAGCAATAATGAAAATCACCCGCATCACCGCCATCCCCCTGTCCTACCGCCTGCCCGAAGGCAAGACGGTCACCATGGGGGTGGGCAGCACCCTGAAACGCGATGCCATCATCATCCGGGTCGAGACATCCGAAGGCATCACCGGCTATGGCGAATCGCATCCCGGCCGCAGCCCGGGAGCCATCACCAGCCTGATACACAATACGCTCGCCCCCCTGCTGCAAGGCATGGACGCCACCGATGTGGTGGGCGCCTGGCAGCGGGTGCACCGCATGCAGTTCTCCAGCCACGGCCTGGGCGCGGGAGCGGCCCTGGCGCTGTCCGGCATAGACATGGCCTTGTGGGACATACGCGGCAAGGCCGCCAACATGCCGCTATATGAGCTGCTGGGCGGCTCGCGCCGCCGCATTCCCGCCTATGCCGGCGGCATCGCCCTGGGCTATCAACCGGCCGCGGCGCTGGCGGCCGAAGCGCAAAGCTACGTCGAGCGCGGCTACAAGGCGCTGAAGCTGCGCATAGGCGATACCGTCAAGGACGATATCGAACGGGTCACACATGTACGCCAGGCCCTGGGCGACGATATCGACATCCTGACCGACGCCAACACCGCCTACACGATTGCGCAGGTCCGCCGGGTGCTTCCCGTTCTGGCGGATATCCAGGCCGGCTGGCTGGAAGAACCCTTCGCCTGCAACGATTTCGCCTCGTATCGCGAGGCGGCGCGCATTACGCCGCTGGTGCCCATCGCCGCCGGCGAGAACCATTTCATGCGCTTCGAATTCGCCCAGATGCTGGAAGCGGGCGCTGTCCAGGTATGGCAGCCGGATCTTTCAAAAACCGGCGGCATCACCGAAGGCATACGCATCGCCGCGCTGGCGTCCGCCTTCCGGATTCCCGTGCATGCCCATAGTTCGGCTACCGGCCTGAACCATGCGGCCACGCTGCATTTCCTGGCGGCGACCGAAAATGCCGGCTACTTCGAAGCTTGCGTATCCCAGTTCAACCCCTTCCGCGACATGTTTGGCCCAACCTTCCAGATCGGCGCCGACGGTTGCGTGGAGCCGCCATCGGGGCCAGGCCTGGGCGTAGAGGTCGACGAAGCGATATTCAAAGACTTCCCGGTAATCGACGGCCCCGGCTATGTCGTGAAGTTTTAATAAAAAGGCCAGAAGGCCGAGGAGACAATACATGAAAAATATATCGATATTTCTTGCGGGCGCCTGCGTGGCGCTCGCCGCCGGCGGGACGGCCCTGGCCGGCACGCCAGGCGCATACCCGGAAAAGCAGGTGCGCATCGTGGTGCCCTACCCGCCCGGCGGATTCAACGACACGCTGGCGCGAACGGCCAGCGAATACCTCACCAAGCAGTGGGGGGAAGCCGTCGTCGTCGAGAACAAGCCTGGCGGCAACACCCTGATCGGCAATTCGACGGTGGCGAAGGCCGCGCCCGATGGCTATACCCTGCTGATCACCCCATTGCCATTCTCGGCGCTGCCCGGCCTGTACCGCGACAAAATGCCCTACGATGCCATCAATAGCTTCGAACCCGTGATATGGGCGGGCAGCACGCAGAACATCCTCACCGTGCGCGCCGACTCGCCATTCAAGACCGTGCAAAGCCTTATCGATTACGCCAGGAAGCATCCCGGCGAAGTCAATTACGGCTCCACCGGTTCGGGCTCGTCCAACCACTTGTCCATGGAGCTGTTCCTGGACATGACTGGCACGAAAATGACCCACATACCTTACAAAGGAAGCGCGCCGGCCGTCACCGCCCTGCTGGCCGGCGATATCGACGCGCTGTTCGACAATGTGCCGAACGTCTATCCCAATATCAAGGCGGGCAAGCTCGCGGGGATCGCGTCGACAGGCGCGAAGCGCGCCCCGCTGCTGCCCGAAGTCCCGACGGTCGCGGAATCCGGAGTGCCGGGCTATGAAGTCAATGTGTGGTTCGGCATACAGGCGCCCGCCGGCACGCCGCCGAATATCATCGCCAAGGTGAACAAGGACTTGGTCCAGATGCTGCGCGAACCGGCCATCGTCCAGAAGTTCGGTTCCCAGGGAGTCGAGGTCGTCGCCAGTTCGCCCGAGCGCTTCAAGGCCCTTGTCGCCAGCGAAGTGCCGAAATGGACAGGGGTCATAGACCGCGCGGGCATCAAGCTGGAGTAAGCCTGCAGGAGGATGAGCTGGACGCCGCGCCGCGCGTCCGGCTTTCCTTGATCAGCTTTCCTTGATCAGCTTGCCCAGTATGGCTATGCCTTCGCGGATCTTCTGTTCGGACACGGTCACGAAGCTCAGGCGCAGGGTGTTGGTCTGCGGTTCGGAACCCGCGTAGAAAGGCGCCCCCGGCACGAAGGCCACGTTCTGTTCAATGGCGCGCGCCAGCAACTGCGTGCCATCGATATGGGCTGGCAGGGTCACCCATATGAACATCCCGCCCTCCGGCCGCGTCCAGCTTGCCGTGGCGGGAAAATGCTCGTCCATGGCTTCCAGCATATAGCCGCACTGTTCCTTGTACAGATCGCGCACCATGGGCAAATGCGTCGTCAGGAAGCCGTCTTTCACGGTTTCATAGACCGCCATTTGCGTCAGCGTCGCCGTATGCAGGTCAGTGGCCTGCTTGATCTGGACCAGCTTGGAAATTATCGGCTTGGGCGCCACGATATAGCCCAGGCGCAGGCCCGGCGCGAGCACCTTCGAAAAGGTGCCCAGGCGGATCACCGTCGCGCCCACGGCGCGCCCCAGGCCCAGCAAGCCCGGCAGCGCCTGGCCGGCGTAGCGCAGGTCGCCATAAGGGTCGTCCTCGATGATAGGCACTTGCGCCGCCGCGCAGCGCTCGACCAGAGCCTTGCGCCGCGCCAGGTCCAGCGTCAGGCCGGTGGGGTTCTGGAAATTGGGCAGGACATAGATGAAGCGGGCCCCCGCCGTGCGCTCATCGGTCAGGCTCTCGGGGATCAGCCCGCCTTCGTCGGTGGGCACGGCGACATACTTGGGTTCGAACAAGGAGAACGACTGCAGCGCGCCCAGATAGCTGGGCGCTTCGACCAGAACCTTGCTGCCCGGATCGATGAACAGCTTGCCCAGCATGTCGAGCGCCTGCTGCGAGCCCGATACGATAAGCACTTCATCGGGCGACACGTGAGCGCCCACCCGCTTCAGGTCTTCGGCCACCCAGGCGCGCAGCGGCGCATAGCCTTCGGTCGGGCCGTACTGCAGGGCCGATTCCCCGCTTTTTTCCAGGACGCGGTCGAACGCGGCGTTGATAATGGCTACCGGGAAGCCTTTGGGCGCGGGCAAGCCGCCAGCAAACGAGATGATCTCGGGCCTTTCCGTGACTTTCAGAATCTCCCGGATCGTTGAACTGGTAAGTTGCTGCGCGCGCTGCGAAAAGGTGTAAGGGAGGGTATACGAGTCCATGATCCTGAAAAATTCCCGGTAAAGAACAAAATGGCAACCTCCTAGATTACCGCAAGTTCGTTGAAGATTCAGCGAATTTCACGGCCCGCGGGCGTTCGATGGCGTTTTTGCGACGTTTTCCTGGGTGCGGATGGCGGAATTTTCAGAACTGTACAAATAATAGCGGGAACTGCCTGCACGGCTGCGAACCGGTCTGCAAGCGCATATGCGTGACCGGAATCTCTATAATGGTCGATTCTTCTCCTTCATTTTCGCAATCACCGAGACCCCGACCATGTTCGAGCATCTGGAAAAATACGCCGGCGATCCTATCTTTGGGCTTAACGAGGCATTCCATCGGGATGTCCATCCGCAGAAAGTCAATCTGACCATCGGCCTGTATTACGACAACGCGGGCTGCATACCGGTATTGTCGTCCGTAAGAACCGCCGAACAGCGCCGCGCCCAAGAACCCGAGCCGCGCACCTATCTGCCGATGGAGGGGCTGGCTCCGTACCGCGAGGCGGTGCAGAAGCTGGTGTTCGGCGCCCAGCACCAGGCGCTGCAGGCCGGGCGCGTGGCCACGATCCAGAGCGTGGGCGGGACGGGCGCGCTGAAGGTCGGAGCCGACTTCCTGCACCTGGCCTACCCCGACAGCCAGATCTGGATCAGCGATCCCGCCTGGGACAACCATCATTCCATTTTCCAGGGCGCGGGCGTGCCGACCCACTCGTATGCCTATTATGATCCGGCGACCAAATCCCTGCGGTTCGACCAGATGCTGGCCGAATTGCGCGAGCTGCCGCCCAAGAGCTTCGTGCTGCTGCACCCCTGCTGCCACAATCCCACAGGCGTCGATCTGTCGCCGGAGCAATGGCTGCAACTGATCCCGGTGCTGGCCGAACAAGAACTCATTCCCTTCCTGGACATGGCCTATCAGGGCTTTGGCGCGGGGCTGGACGAAGACGCATTCGCCGTGCGCGCCATGGCCGACGCGGGCCTGGTCTTCCTGGTGGCGAACTCGTTCTCCAAAAACCTGTCTTTGTATGGCGAGCGTTGCGGCGGCCTGTCGGTGGTGTGCGCCACGCGCGATGAAGCCGACGGCGTGCTGGGCCAGTTGAAAGCCGTGGTGCGCCGCATTTATTCCAGCCCCCCGGCGCACGGCGGGCACATTACGTCGGCGGTGCTCAACGACCCGCAATTGTATGCCGCATGGGTGCAGGAAGTCGCCGGCATGCGCGAGCGCATCGCCTTCGTGCGCAAGCAGACGCATGAACAATTGAGCGCCAAGCTGCCGTCCTACGACTCCAGCTATTTCGTCAAGCAGACCGGCATGTTCACCTATACGGGCCTATCCTCGCGGCAATTGCTGGCCCTGCGCGAGCGGCATGGCGTCTACATCATCGACTCCGGCCGCATCAGCGTTCCGGGCCTGAACACGCGCAATATCGCCTATTTCACCGATGCCATGGCCGATGTGCTGAGCGCCGGATAGACTCTGGCCTAATTTCAACAAGGGGCACACGCATGACGACGGGCGAATGGATCATATTGGCGATTTTCGGGATAGGCCTGCTCTGTTCGCTGTCCCTGTTCCTGTGGCTACTGCGCATTGTCCGCCGCGACAAGCGCGGCGAGAAGTAGGGAATGGCATGGCGACTGATTTTTCTCAATATGTCTTGCATTTAGCCGCTAATAAAAAGTAAATGCCCGTATCTTTTGGTAATCTTCCATGGGTGAGTAAGGAGGCTTGCCATGGAAGATATCAGCCCCGCGTCGCTCAAGGCCATTCTGCATTCCAAGCGGGCGAACCTTTATTACCTCGAACATTGCCGTGTATTGGTAAATGGCGGCCGCGTCGAGTACGTGACAGATGAAGGCAAGCGGTCGTTGTATTGGAATATTCCTATTGCCAACACAACATCGATTTTGCTCGGAACGGGTACTTCTATTACTCAGGCCGCAATGCGGGAATTGGCTAAAGCCGGCGTGCTGGTCGGGTTTTGCGGAGGCGGCGGGACGCCTTTATTTTCCGCCAATGAAGTCGATGTCGAAGCGATTTGGTTTTCTCCGCAAAGCGAATATCGGCCTACTGAGTACTTGCAGTATTGGGTCCGATTCTGGTTCGACGACGCTTTGCGGCTTGCGGCCGCCCAGGCCTTTCAGCGAGAGCGCCTGGCACGCATAGGACAATGGTGGACGGACAATCGCGCCCTGCGGGACGCAGGATTCGATGTCAGCGATGAAAAGCTGGATGCGGCATTGCGAGCCTCGGGCCTGCGGATAGAGGCGGCGGCTGATAACACTGAGCTGTTGACTGAAGAAGGGCGGCTGACCAAGCAGTTGTATAGGCTGGCGGTGCAGGCCACCAAATATGGGGAATTTACCCGCGCCAAGCGGGGAACAGGTGTTGATCCAGCCAATCGTTTTCTGGACCATGGAAATTATTTGGCCTATGGCCTTGGCGCGACGGCGACGTGGGTGCTGGGGTTGCCGCATGGTCTGGCGGTGCTGCACGGAAAGACGCGCCGGGGCGGCCTCGTTTTTGATGTGGCCGACTTGATCAAGGATGCCGTCATTCTGCCGCAGGCATTTGTTTCAGCCATGCGCGGGGATGATGAACAGGCATTCCGACGTGCCTGCATCGAGCAGCTTACCAAGGCAGAGGCCCTGGACTTCATGATAGACACGCTCAAGGAAGTTTCCTTTCGCCTTGGCCGCGATGCGTCATCGATCGGAGACGAGGCATCATGAACATCTTGCTGCTGTCGCAGTGCGATAAAAGAGCCTTGGTCGAGACCCGGCGGATTCTCGATCAATTTGCCGAACGACGCGGAGACCGGACCTGGCAGACTCCCATCACCTTTGACGGGCTGGAAGCCTTGCGTCGATTGTTGAGAAAATCGGCGCGCAAGAATACGGCGGTGTCATGCCACTGGATTCGAGGCCATGAGCATAGCGAGTTGTTATGGATCGTTGGCGACGCAAGCCGTTTCAATGCGCATGGGGCGACACCGACAAACAGTACAGTCCGCAATGTGCTGCGCCGGCACGAAGAGAACGATTGGCGTACGGGTGAAGATATCGGCTTGCTGGCAAGCCTGGCGGCCTTGCTGCACGATCTGGGCAAGGCCAGCCGGGCATTTCAAGCGCGGCTCCAGCCTGGCGCGCCGGTTGAACGAAACCAGTATCGCCACGAATGGGTCTCCCTGCGTCTGTTTCAGGCTTTTGTAGGACAGTCATCCTCCGACCGGGACTGGTTGCAGCGTTTGAAACAGCTTTCCGAAGATGATGGCGGGTCGTGGCTGAATGCTGGCCGCTTGCTGCGCGATGGCCTCGATGCCGTCGATAAGCCGTTCATATCCCTGCCCCCGTTGGCGCAGGCCGTAGGCTGGCTGGTATTGACGCATCATCGTTTGCCGGTGCTGCCAGGTCTGGACCGTGATGGGAATCCCTTGAGATTAGGCGCAAGAATCCCGGCGTTTCAAAGTTCTCAATTGGATAATGTATTAAGCAAAATCGATGCGGCATGGAATGAGCAGCCTACGACGACCCGGCGCGCTGCCATCGAGCCTTATTGGGATTTCCCGCAGGGCTTGCCGGTAACCACCCCCTTGTGGCGCAAGCGGGCCTCGCGTTTGGCCCAACGGCTGTTGGCGCTGGTCGAGAAAAACCCAGCCGCGCGGTGGCTGGAGGATCCTTACATCATGCATGTCGCGCGCTTGAGCCTGATGCTGGCCGATCACCATTATTCCAGTTTGACCGAACCGCATGAACGGCTTGCAGGCCAGCGAGCATATCCCATATTTGCCAATACAGATCGGGAAACGGGCGAGTTATGCCAGCCTCTGGATGAACATTTGTTGGGGGTGGCCCAGTATGCAGGAGCGGTCGCGCATGCCTTGCCCGGATTTGCCCAGCATTTGCCTCGTTTGGTTCGTCATAAGGGATTGAGCAAGCGCAGCCAGGACGAGCGCTTTCGCTGGCAGAATCGCGCGGCAGATCTGGCAGCTTCCATTCGAGAACACACGGCTGATCGGGGCGCCTTTCTGCTTAATATGGCCTCGACGGGTTGCGGCAAGACGCTGGCCAATGCGCGCATCATGAATGCATTGGCCGATCCCCATCGCGGTTTGCGCTGCGCTTTTGCGCTGGGCCTGCGTACGCTTACCCTGCAGACAGGGAAAAGCTTTCAGGACGCATTGCAGTTGTCCAGTGATGAGCTTGCCGTGCGTGTCGGCGGCGCGGCCAGCCGGATGTTGTTCGAGCATTACGAGCAAGTGGCGGAACGCAGCGGGTCCGCATCCAGTCAGGCTTTGCTGCCTGAGGATGGGCGCGTGCTGTTCGAGGGCAATAGCGATCATCCTTTATTGAAGCTGGCCATGAAAGACCAGCAAGTGCGGGCGCTGTTGGCGGCGCCGTTGTTGGTGTGCACCGTTGACCATTTGGTGCCCGCCACCGAGAGCCAAAGGGGCGGCAGGCAGATTGCCCCAATGCTGCGCTTGATGAGCGGCGACCTGGTTCTGGATGAACTCGACGACTTCGGCCTGGATGATCTGCCAGCACTGACGCGCTTGGTCTATTGGGCCGGCCTGCTGGGCTCGCGGGTGTTGCTGTCCTCTGCGACACTGCCTCCAGCCCTGGTGCAGGGAATGTTCGACGCGTATCTTGCGGGACGGGAAGTATTCCAGCGCAATCGGGGACAACGACCCGGCCAGGCGCTTAATGTATGTTGCGCCTGGTTCGACGAGTTCCATCAGCAGGCGCTCGATTGTCAGGACAGCGTTGCGCTCGCGCGGGGGCATCGCGCTTTTGCCGAGAAGCGGCATGCGCGTCTGGGGCGGGACCTCGTTCGACGCCGGGCATACCTGGCGCCATTGGCGCTCACCAGCTCGAACAAACCGATTACACGCGGCGAGTTTGCCGAGTCCTTGCTAGAGCAGGCTTTGTCCATGCATCGCACACACCATAGTTGCGATCCCGCCACCGGCAAGCGCATCAGCTTCGGCCTGGCCCGCATGGCCAATATCGAACCCTTATTCGATGTGGCCCTGGCGCTTTATGGGCTGGGCGCGCCAGCGGATGTGCGTATTCATTTGTGCGTATATCACTCGCAATTCCCCTTATTGTCGCGATCGGCGATCGAGCACAGACTGGATCGCATTCTGGACAGGCGCAAGCCGGAAGCCGTTTTCTCCATGCCGGATATCCGCAAAGCCTTGTCGGCGGGGGATGAAGCGGATCATCTGTTCATCGTATTGGGATCGCCTGTAACTGAAGTAGGACGGGACCACGACTACGACTGGGCCGTGGTGGAGCCATCGTCCATGCGTTCCCTGATCCAGCTTGCCGGACGTGTCCGCCGGCATCGCATAGGCGAGTGCGCCACTCCCAATATTGCTGTCTTCGATACGAATTTGCGGCATTTCGAGGACAGTGGCAGAGCGGCATACTGCAAGCCCGGCTTCGAGGACGATGCTGGGCCATTTCGATTGGCCCAGCATCATTTGCAGACGTTACTAAGCGATGAAGAGCGCCGCGTCATTGATGCGCGCCCTCGTATTTTGCCGCGTCCCAAAAGCGAGCAACGGCCGCAGCATAGCCTGGTCGATCTTGAGCATGCGCGTTTAGACGCCTGCATGTTGCCGCCGCCGGTTTCGACGGCGGTACTGTCGGAACGCGATATCCGCGCCGGAAAGAAACAGCAATCGGCCCCGTTGAATGCAAGCAGCATATGGACCATAGCGCTCGCGCATCTGACCGCTGTATTACCGCAGCAGCAACCATTCCGGCGCGACGATATTCCGCGTGTCGACATCGTGCTCTTGCCCGATGAGGACGGAGAAGACTATTTGCTGAACCGTATCCAGGAAGACCGGGAATCTTTGTATATCGCCGTGGACGCCAGCCTTAATCACCGTGTCGATGGCAGCGCTTTTACGGGCCAGCGGATAGGGCCCTGGTGCAATGCCGATTACATGGCCGAATTGATTGCATTGGCCGAATCCAGGGATATGGCCCTGGAGGATTGCGCCAAGCGATTTGGGACAGTGAGCCTGCCCGCCAGCGAGCAGGGATGGAGGTTCCATCCCTGGCTGGGGTTTGCGAAACAACGGTAGAAGCTGCCTGTGCGGCAGTGAATGCAAAACAAGACGATAGCCAATATTTGCTGAGCTGCCTTTTCAGCAGTACTCGAATTTGAGTGTATTGAAACTTCTTGCTTTTATGTACTAGCCGAGCGTAACATCTAAAAGCAAAAAAGAAAAGTAAACAAAATAAAACTATAACTAATATGGATAGTTTCAATTATTCAAGCTTATATGATTTTTTAAGTGCGGTATATAGAAATGGGTAGCGGCCGCCGTAACAGCAGATCGCGTTCCTGTGGGCGGAAGGGCCCATAAATCAAGTATTGCTTTACGGGTTTTATTATCTGAAATAGGAGCCCTTTAAATGGACGACATCAATCAGCATCGTCGTTCAGGCTTTCAGGCTGTCATCAAGCAATTCCTCAAGGAAAGGCTGGACGCCAGGCTGGATAAACTGCCTGAAGACGATTCCAGGCGCCAGTCGCTCATAGCGCAATTCGAGCCGGAAACCTGGATTGCCGACGCTGCGCGGCGCGTTGGCCAGATCCAGGCGGCGACTCATATTCTCAAAGCGGTTCATCCCGATGCCCGCGGCACCAATTTCTATCTATCACCCGATAGCTTGCCGTCGCATGCCGAGGTCGGCAGCCACGCGCTGGGAGACGATTTTGCCGGGGATGTCGTAGGCAACGCTGCCGCGCTGGATGTCTACAAGTTCTTGCGCCAGACCTGCGATGGCAAAACCTTGCTGGATGCCGTACTGGCAGGCGACGCGGACTTGAAAGCGGCGTTCAGCGAAGACTCCGCCCAGGCTCAAACCTGGATGGAGTCATTTGCCGGTCTCGTGCAAGCGCGTGGAGGCGTCGCCACTCATACGCGCGCCAAGCAGGTGTATTGGCTGGTGGGGCGGGATCCGTGCAATGATGGCGACTTCCATTTACTGGCCCCCCTGTATGCCAGTTCACTGGCACATGCACTGCACAGCGCCATCAACGAGGATCGCTTTGGCGATGCTGCCAAAGCTGCACGCCAGGCCCGGCGCGATAAGCAGGACCATCCGACAGGGTATTCCGACTATCCGCAGCTGCTTGTGCAAAAACTCGGAGGGACAAAGCCGCAGAACGTCAGCCAATTGAATAGCGAGCGCGGCGGCGTCAATTATTTGCTGGCTTCGCTGCCGCCTGTATGGAAAAGCGGTGACTTGCGGGAGCCGTGGAGGGTGGATTCCGTGTTTGCCATCTTCGGCGCGCGAATACCTGTGCGGGCTGCAGTGCGGGAACTCAAGCGATTCCTGAAGGCCGATCCGCCGGAAACGATGGCGACCCGCAATTATCGTGATGAATTGGTTGATGGAATCATAGATGAACTGGTCAGCTATGCGGGCGAGCTTCAGGAAGGACTCACGCCTGGATGGAGCGCGGATGCTTTATGCCGCCTGCCTAAGGAGGAGTGCTTATGGCTGGACATAGGCCGTAGCAAGCAGGATGAAGGCTTTCGCAGCGAATGGCTATGGTTCGATTGGCCGCTGGAAATAGGAAAGCGCTTCGGCAATTGGTTGAATGGCGCTTTGGGGAAAAACTTGCCACTGGGTGATATTGAACAGCGTCAGTGGCGTCGCGAGTTACTGACCGATCCGCTATGGGCATTGCAGCTTGACCAGGGCAAAAGAAACATCAACAAGGTTACGAAGGCCGCAGGAGAAGAAGCATGAGCGCGTTGCCAATGAGTGCTTTGCCAGACAGCAATGGCTTGCTGATACTGCCGCGTATACGGGTCCAGAACGCCAATGCGATATCCAGCCCGATAACCCATGGCTTTCCATCGATAACTGCGTTTCTCGGCTTGCAATGGGCGCTGGAGCGCAAACTGCTAGGAAAATTTCCGGTCGTGTTCGACAGCATAGGCGTTGTTTGCCACGATTATGAAGAACAAACCGCCAAGGGCGGATATACCAAATCCTTTTGCCTGACGCGCAATCCGATCGAGAAGGACGGCAGCACGGCCGCCATAGTCGAGGAGGGGCGCATTCACCTGGACATCACATTGCTCTTGGGGATAAGCGGCGGATGCATTCCTGACTTTACTGAGGACGAGCGCGCCGCATTTGCCTACGAAGTCGCGGAGACTGTTGCGCGGATGCGGATAGCCGGCGGCAGTGTGGTGCCGGGGCGCCATGGGGCGCGAGGCAAGCCGCAGCTAGTGTTAGTGCCTTTGTCAACGGACGCGGCTGAAGCGAACAATGAATTCCGCCTGCTGCGCCGCCGTTGGCTGCCTGGCTTCGCGCTCGTCAGCCGGGATGATTTGCTGGCGCGGCGCTGGGAATCATTGAAAAAAAACAATCCGCGGGCGACCAAGTTCGACGCCTTGCTGGATTTGTCGCGATTGAACTGGCGGCCAGGGCCGGCTGCTGATGCCAATGATCCGCAAAAGACCGTCGAATGGCTGCCAGAAAGAAAGGATGGCTGGATCGTGCCGATGCCAGTGGGGTATGGCGCATTGGCGCAGTTCCAGGCAGGCGCGGTAGAGCAGGCTCGCGATTTGCGAGCGCCCTTTTCTTTTGTGGAAAGCCTGTATTCCGCCGGTCAATGGATCAGCCCGCATCGACTCGGCTCATGGCGTGACTTGCTTTGGTACGGCCGCGCCGACACAGAAACAGGCTTGTATCGTGCCTGCAACGATTATGTTCAACCGACAACAGTCGAATTGCCGTATTAAACACAAGGAGATTTATCATGTCCGATAACTTGAAAACCGCATCAGTATTGGCATTTGAACGTAAGCTGGATCCTTCTGATGCATTGTTCTTCGCAGGTAGCTGGGATGCCAGGAGCGATCATTCAAAATGGCTGGGCGTGCCTGTGCGCGAGAAATCCGTGCGCGGCACAATTTCCAACCGGCTAAAAACGAAAGACCAGGATCCCGCAAAGCTCGATGCCGCCATTGAGAATCCGAATCTGCAGACCGTTGATGTGGCGGCCTTGCCCGGCGATGCCGATACGCTGAAAGTGCGCTTCACCTTGCGTGTATTGCCCGGTACGGGGACCCCTTCCGCCTGCAACGACGTCGCCTACCAGCAGCGTTTGCATGAAACAGTACAGGGCTACGTGAATACCCATGGTTTTTCGGAGCTTGCGCGCCGTTACGCCCATAATCTGGCCAACGGTCGATTCCTGTGGCGTAACCGCATCGGCGCCGAAAAAATCGAAATACATATTTCCTTGCTGAGCAACGGCAAGGCAGATAAAGCATGGGTGTTCGACGCGTTGGCGTTGTCCTCCCGAAACTTCCAGGCTGACGGCAAGGTGGCTGCGTCCTTGCAGGAACTTGCCGATGCCATTGCGGCGGGATTAAGCGGTGCACGGCACGTGCTCCTGGAGGTCACGGCATTTGCCCGTATTGGGGCGGGACAAGAAGTATTCCCTTCCCAGGAGCTGATCCTTGACCGGGGACGCGGGGACAAAAGCAAAACCTTGTACACGGTAGACGGCTTCGCGGGCATACACTCGCAGAAGCTGGGCAACGCCATCCGGACTATCGACGACTGGTACCCCAATGCAGAAGAGCTCGGCCCAATTGCCGTCGAGCCGTATGGCTCCGTGACCACCCAAGGCAAGGCATACCGTCAACCCAAGCAAAAGCAGGACTTTTATAGTTTATTGGACGGCTGGGTATTGAAAGGGGTGGTTCCTGATCAGGGCAGCCAGCATTATGTGATGGCGGTGCTTGTGCGGGGCGGTGTTTTTGGTGATGCGGGCTAAGGAGTCTACCCATGGATCACTATATCGACCTGACGATGCGTCGCGATCCGGAGTTTTCATTGCCGCAATTGATGAGCGCCTTGTATGCAAAGCTGCACCGCGGCTTGGTACGCCTGAAAAGCGACCAGATTGGCGTCAGCTTCCCCGGCGTCGATACCGCTAGGGAAGGCTTGGGGGCAGTCATGCGCCTGCACGGCGATGCCTCACTGCTGCAAACGCTGATGGCAACCGACTGGTTGTCAGGCATGCGCGATCATCTCATCATAGGCCGTATGGCGGCAGTGCCGGAAGTTCATCAGCATCGCAGCGTACGACGCGTGCAGGCCCAGAGTAGCCCGGAGCGCTTGCGCCGCCGCTCGATGAAGCGCCATGGCCTGGATGCCGACACGGCTCGCAAACGCATTCCCGACTCCGCCCAGGAAACCCTCGATTTGCCGTTTTTGCGGGTTGCCAGTTCAAGCACCAGTCAGACATTTCTATTCTTCATAGAGCATGGGACATTGCTTCCAACGCCAGTTCCAGGACAGTTCAATACCTATGGCTTGAGTTCCAAAGCAACCATACCCTGGTTTTGACGTTTTTGCCCCTTTTTCTGTGGCAATTTATTGTTCTTTAAAAATCAGTAGCTTACAGAAGGAGGCAAAATTTTGGTGTTTTAAAGGAAACATGGATAACGTTTTGATGAAAAACGGTTTCTTTGTTTTTCTTTCTAGTTCACTGCCGTGCAGGCAGTTAAGAAAAAGCTTACCGGCGGCAGCAACGATATCGCCTTGTTCACTGCCGTGCAGGCAGTTAAGAAATTTACCGGGTCGTGCAGCACCATCTGGAGGAGGTTCACTGCCGTGCAGGCAGTTAAGAAATACGGAGCCATCATCCTTATCGGCGTCCTGCTGTTCACTGCCGTGCAGGCAGTTAAGAAACTATAGGCGTTGACCTCAACAGTGCGACCTGCGTTCACTGCCGTGCAGGCAGTTAAGAAAAGCACGCTCTATGCATTGCCGGAATGGTGCATGTTCACTGCCGTGCAGGCAGTTAAGAAATCCCCGACGACGTGTCTTTTCCCGATCTACATGTTCACTGCCGTGCAGGCAGTTAAGAAAGATGCACTGGGGTTCCCCGGGGACGCGGCCGAGTTCACTGCCGTGCAGGCAGTTAAGAAACGTCCGGGGCATGCGATTCATGTTCTTTGGTCGTTCACTGCCGTGCAGGCAGTTAAGAAATGCACGCGGAAATGCAGGAAGAAGCCCAAGAGGTTCACTGCCGTGCAGGCAGTTAAGAAACTGCAGCGCTTCGGCATCTTCGCAATCAGTGGGTTCACTGCCGTGCAGGCAGTTAAGAAATATCCCAATCTGAGATAGCACGACTCACCGGAGTTCACTGCCGTGCAGGCAGTTAAGAAACCGCTGTAATAAAATTTGAGACGACCGTTAGCGTTCACTGCCGTGCAGGCAGTTAAGAAATTGAAAA
>NZ_FQXE01000008.1:83140-221131 GCF_900129885.1 Pollutimonas bauzanensis
AGCGGTGTTCACTGCCGTGCAGGCAGTTAAGAAAAAGAACGCGGCCAAGGCGAACATCAAGACGACGTTCACTGCCGTGCAGGCAGTTAAGAAACATTCGGCGTCGATGTTCTCGTACAAGGCAACGTTCACTGCCGTGCAGGCAGTTAAGAAAAGGAACATCGCGGCGCGCAGCGGCGAAACGATGTTCACTGCCGTGCAGGCAGTTAAGAAAATTGGTAGGCAGCAGCGGCCCGAACTATTTCAGTTCACTGCCGTGCAGGCAGTTAAGAAAAGACCCCGTGCCTGTGTGGCGACATTGAGACTGTTCACTGCCGTGCAGGCAGTTAAGAAATTTCGCATTGAGTCACGCTCCTTTCGGGCTTCGTTCACTGCCGTGCAGGCAGTTAAGAAAATCGCCGCGGGACCATGGGGAATGGTTGGCTGGTTCACTGCCGTGCAGGCAGTTAAGAAACAGGCAAGTGGGCGGTCAAAAAACACCGAAATGTTCACTGCCGTGCAGGCAGTTAAGAAACGGATGACCTCTTGCGCGTCGGCGCACCGGCCGTTCACTGCCGTGCAGGCAGTTAAGAAAGAGGAAGATCGCCGCCAGATCGCACGGGATGAAGTTCACTGCCGTGCAGGCAGTTAAGAAAGCCGAGCGGTTGCCGGTGTTGCTGGCCGCCGAGTTCACTGCCGTGCAGGCAGTTAAGAAACTTAAACCATTCCTCAAACGCAGCACGGTCATGTTCACTGCCGTGCAGGCAGTTAAGAAAGGCGGCCTGACATCATGCGCAACTCGCCATCTTGTTCACTGCCGTGCAGGCAGTTAAGAAAAATACCGCAGTAGCTCAAGGAGACAGCTATGTGTTCACTGCCGTGCAGGCAGTTAAGAAAGGGGCGCGCTGGCAGACCGGTGGGGGAATCAAGTTCACTGCCGTGCAGGCAGTTAAGAAAATAAATTCGCATATACCCCTAAGGTATTCCGAGTTCACTGCCGTGCAGGCAGTTAAGAAACCCCAAACGGGGCTATTGTTGTTTTATATTTTGTTCACTGCCGTGCAGGCAGTTAAGAAATATGAAGAGTATAAGGCGGCACACGAAAGAATGTTCACTGCCGTGCAGGCAGTTAAGAAATCGTGGAAGAGCTTTATCTGCGCAAACATCGTGTTCACTGCCGTGCAGGCAGTTAAGAAAATCCCAAACTGTTCGCCCTGGCAGCGCCAGCAGTTCACTGCCGTGCAGGCAGTTAAGAAAGTTCATCTTGTCGCCGTAGCCGGCCAGCGTTTGTTCACTGCCGTGCAGGCAGTTAAGAAAGTTTGTCGACCGGATCGCAGAGCATGCGCTTTGTTCACTGCCGTGCAGGCAGTTAAGAAAACAAGCAATTCGGTGGTCAGCTCGGCTTACTTGTTCACTGCCGTGCAGGCAGTTAAGAAAAGTACAAGGAGCTAAACATGGACACGAATCAAGTTCACTGCCGTGCAGGCAGTTAAGAAAAGAACGGCGTGCGAGTTGGCGCGATTGGTGGAGTTCACTGCCGTGCAGGCAGTTAAGAAAGGATCGTTGCTTGCACAAGTGCTAGTTTCATCGTTCACTGCCGTGCAGGCAGTTAAGAAAATGTCATTCAAGGACGCGGCCCGAATCGCTATGTTCACTGCCGTGCAGGCAGTTAAGAAATTTCGGCAAGGGGGACAAGGGCGACCAGGGAAGTTCACTGCCGTGCAGGCAGTTAAGAAAACGGGGCGTTCGTGTTGCTGACGTGGTGACGTGTTCACTGCCGTGCAGGCAGTTAAGAAATTCCGTGATGCCCAGGGCGGCGCTCACAAACTGTTCACTGCCGTGCAGGCAGTTAAGAAAGACAGCGAACCGCGCGTGATGGAGTCGGCCAAGTTCACTGCCGTGCAGGCAGTTAAGAAATGATTCAGCGCGCGCACCAAAGCGGAATTGTTGTTCACTGCCGTGCAGGCAGTTAAGAAAATCTTGAGATTTCCAATCATCGTCTTCTGGCCGTTCACTGCCGTGCAGGCAGTTAAGAAAATATCTCGCGGCCAAGAAAAGACGAGCCAAGAGTTCACTGCCGTGCAGGCAGTTAAGAAAATTCGGTATGTGCTTTGGAGCGATCACGAGGAGTTCACTGCCGTGCAGGCAGTTAAGAAATCCCTGCTGGCCGGCCGAATGCGCCCGATGCTGTTCACTGCCGTGCAGGCAGTTAAGAAATCGAACACCGGCGACCAATCGGCGGCCTCGAAGTTCACTGCCGTGCAGGCAGTTAAGAAATTGGTGGGGGGTAAGCTGGGGTTATTCCTTTTGTTCACTGCCGTGCAGGCAGTTAAGAAATCGAACACCGGCGACCGCTCGGCGGCCTCGAAGTTCACTGCCGTGCAGGCAGTTAAGAAAATCAGGGGTGTAGACGCCGTTCACCATATTGCGTTCACTGCCGTGCAGGCAGTTAAGAAATAGATTCAAATAATCGCTGGAACCCTTCGCTAGTTCACTGCCGTGCAGGCAGTTAAGAAAGAGCGGCGCGTATGGTGCAGCGATTGCGAAACGTTCACTGCCGTGCAGGCAGTTAAGAAACGCTAGCGGCGCAGCTGGGCGCGATCAGTTCGGTTCACTGCCGTGCAGGCAGTTAAGAAAAATCGAGGTCGCATTGTCCAGGCTCGCCGTCGGTTCACTGCCGTGCAGGCAGTTAAGAAATGGGTGGAGGGTCGCCCCATCCGACGTATAGTGTTCACTGCCGTGCAGGCAGTTAAGAAATATGGCCTTATACGGGATTCCTTGCTCATCAAGTTCACTGCCGTGCAGGCAGTTAAGAAATTGCGCAGCGCACTGCAAGCCGCAGTTGATTGGTTCACTGCCGTGCAGGCAGTTAAGAAAAACTGCAATATTTCCCGTTGAGACGGGAGGAAGTTCACTGCCGTGCAGGCAGTTAAGAAACAAGGAAACGAAATGGAACCAACCAGCAGCACGTTCACTGCCGTGCAGGCAGTTAAGAAAAGATCCAGCCGCCTCCAATCTTGACTAGATATGTTCACTGCCGTGCAGGCAGTTAAGAAAGCTATGCTGGGCGTCAGCCGCAGCATGTTGTAGTTCACTGCCGTGCAGGCAGTTAAGAAATCGCCGACTGCATTACAAACCAGAGGGTCACGGTTCACTGCCGTGCAGGCAGTTAAGAAAGCCGGCTCGACTCGCGATGTCGCAGGGTTTTATGTTCACTGCCGTGCAGGCAGTTAAGAAAGTCCAGGCGCAGCGTGCGGTCATATTCATTGCGTTCACTGCCGTGCAGGCAGTTAAGAAATCAAAGGCCATCAGCGAAGCCATGCCGCAGGGGTTCACTGCCGTGCAGGCAGTTAAGAAAATCACGCACCCGCACTTTGGGCCGGATCCGGTGTTCACTGCCGTGCAGGCAGTTAAGAAAATGTCCTGGGTGCAGGACGCCTCGTTGTCCTTGTTCACTGCCGTGCAGGCAGTTAAGAAAACACCAGGCCCGTGCCTGCGACGCAATCGTCTGTTCACTGCCGTGCAGGTAGTTAAGAAAGGATGGCGTCAGCCGAACTACTACAGTGAACAGTTCACTGCCGTGCAGGCAGTTAAGAAAGAAGTGGAAATGCCCCGATATAATGGCCTAGGGTTCACTGCCGTGCAGGCAGCTAAGAAAATTGGATGACCCACATGCCCAGACCCGCGCTTTCGACAATAGACGTGCAACTGATCCGCGCCGCGGATCTCAAGCCCGTGCCATGGAAAAATGGCTCGGGCATTACACGCGAGATCGCGGCGCAGCCTCCGGGGGCCGCGTTCGACGCGTTCTCGTGGCGCGTCAGCATGGCGGATGTCGCCCAGGCGGGCCCCTTCTCGGTGTTTGAGGGAATCGACCGCATCATTGTCGTCAGGCGGGGCGGCGCCATGGTGATGAACAATACCGCCACCGGGGCAAGGCACATCCTGCGCCCGGGCGAGCCGCTGCGCTTCCCCGGGGAAGCATCGATCGAGGCCGAGCTTCCCGACGGACCCATCCAGGACTTCAACCTTATGTGGCGGCGCGGGCGCGCCGCCGGCCGACTGGATGTCCGCAGGAGCGGCCAGCGGCTGAGCCTGGACCAGGGCAGCGCCGTGCTGCATTGCGCAGAAGGCGCGTACCGCATCGCGGCCCCGGACGCCGGCATCGCCTATGTGCTGGAAGAAGGCGACAGCTTGCGGCTCACGCTGCCCGAGGCCGCCACGCTCGGCCTGGGCATAGAACCGCTACAGGAAGGCGCGATTTTGCTTGATTGCCGCATCGGCGCCGCAAGCGCGGCGGCGGGGCGCTTGTCTATATAATAGAAACCTTTACCGTGAACGATATGCACCATACTATGACGACGGTGCCTCATGGACCCGCATGAAGCGTTTTTCGATGCGCTCGCCAGCCAATACTGGGCCGCAGCCGACGACATGATCGCTCCGGCCCTGCAGGAAAGCCTGTACCGGGCATGCCGGCAGGAATGGGACGCCAGCCATTTCCACGAAGCGCGCATCGGGCGCCAGCACAGTTCATCGCTTGCTCCCGCCATCCGCGGCGATTCCATCTGCTGGCTCTCGCCCGGCCAGGCCAGCCCGGCGGCTGACAATTTCCTGCTCTGGGCCGACGCGCTGCGGCTGGACCTGAACCGCCAGTTCTATGCCGGCCTCAATAGCGCGGAATTTCACTTCGCCCGGTATTCCGAAGGCCGCGGCTACAAGAAACACCTGGACCAGCACCAGAACAATCCACAGCGGCGCATCTCGCTGGTGCTGTATCTGAACCGGCAATGGGCGAGCGCGGACGGCGGCGAACTCTGCCTGTACTCGCCCGACGACAGCGGCCGGGAAATCCAGCGCATCCTGCCGCAGCCCGGACGGCTGGTGCTGTTTCGCAGCGACCTGATACCGCATGAAGTGCTGCCTTGCGGGCAAGCCAGGTGGAGCCTGACGGGCTGGTTCCGCAATGACCGGCCCTGAGGCCGGCCGCGCCGTGGAAAGGCGAGGTTGCGCTATGCGCTATGGCTTCCCGGACTGATGCCAGTCAATGGCGGCCAGCGCCAGGGCGTCGATGGAGTCGCTGATCGTCACGCCCAGTTGCGCGCGCAAGGCATGCGGCACGGCCAGGGGGAGTTCGGTGCAGCCGAAAACAATGGCGTCGGCGCCACGGTCCTGCAGCAGCCTTGCGCAATCCACGGCGGGCGCGTAGGCCTGGTCGATGCGGTTGGCCTTGACATGCAGGATGGAAGGAGTGCAGAAACGCTCGAGTTCGTCGTCGGCCGGCGTTATGCAGTCATAGCCCTGCTCGCGCAGGGCCTGCTGGTACAGCCCCAGCTTCAAGGTGACCGCCGTGCCCATCAGGCCGATACGGCCGCGGTCTATGCCATGGCGGCGCAAATCGGCTATCACCGCCTGCACGATATGCAGCAGCCTCACTCCGGCCGCGGCGGCCAGCTCTTCATACCAGAGATGCGCCGTGTTGCAGGGAATGGCAATGGCCTTGGCCCCGAGGCGCTCCAGCTGGCCCAGGCCATGCGCCATCCAGGGGAAGGGATCCGCGCCCTGTTTCATGTAGCCCGCCGGCCGGTCCGGCACGCGCGGGTCGCTCCATAGAATGGCGGGAATATGCTGCTGCTCGGTCCCGGCCGGCGTCAGGGCCGTCAGGCGAGCCATGAAGGCGGCTCCCGCCATCGGGCCCATGCCGCCCAGCACGCCCAGGAAACGGCCGTCGAATTCGCCCTGCTTCATGGCTGCGCTCAGTGGTGGAGAATCTTGGACAGGAACAACTGGGCGCGTTCGGAACGGGCTTCCAGGTTGCCGAAGAATTCTTCATTCGTGCAGTCTTCGACTATCCTGCCGACGTCCATGAAGATGACCCGGTCGGCCACCTTGCGCGCGAAGCCCATTTCATGCGTGACGACCATCATGGTCATGCCCTCGCTGGCCAGGTCCACCATGACGTCGAGCACTTCATTGACCATTTCCGGGTCCAGCGCCGAGGTGGGCTCGTCGAACAGCATGGCGATGGGGTCCATGGCGAGCGCCCGGGCGATGGCCACGCGCTGCTGCTGGCCGCCGGACAACTGCCCGGGGAATTTGTCCTGGTGCGCGCGCAGGCCGACGCGGTCCAGAAGGCTCGCGGCCCGGGCCGCGGCTTCGCCCTGGCTGCGCCCCAGCACCTTCACCTGGGCCAGCACCAGGTTCTGGGTTACGGACAAGTGCGGGAACAGCTCGAAGCTCTGGAAGACCATGCCTATGCGGGCGCGCAGCTTGGGCAGATCCGTATCGCGCGCGCCCACCGAAATGCCGTCCACGATGATTTCCCCTTTCTGGAAGGGCTCCAGGCCATTGACGGTCTTGATCAGGGTGGACTTGCCCGAGCCGGACGGCCCGCAAACCACCACCACTTCGCCATGGGCGATCCGGGTGCTGCAGTCATCCAGCACTTGCGTAGCCCCGTACCATTTGCTGACGTGCTTGATTTCTATCATTTCAATTCCAACATTTCAATTCAAACCACCGGTCCGGCCGTTAGCGCGCTATGCGCGTGCGCTGCTGCAGGTAGCGCACAAAAAGCGATGCGCCATAGCTGATGATGAAATACACCACGGCAACGAATAAATACATTTCAATCAGGCGTCCATCGCGCTGGGCCACTTTGGTGGCGGCGCCCAGGAAATCGGTGAGCGAGAGCACATAGACCAGCGAAGTGTCCTGGAACAGCACGATGGTCTGCGTCAGCAGGATGGGGGTCATGTTGCGGAAGGCCTGCGGCAGGACCACATTGCCCATTACCTGCCAATAAGTCAGGCCCAGCGCCGAGCCGGCCGCCACCTGGCCGCGCGGCACCGACTGTATGCCCGCCCGCATGATCTCGCAGAAATACGCCGCCTCGAACAGGGTGAACGTGATCAGGGCCGAGGTGAAGCCGCCCACCGATACCGGCCGGCTGGCGCCGGTAATCCATGCGCCTATGTAGGGCACCAGGAAATAGAACCAGAAAATGACCAGGATCAGCGGCAGGGCGCGCAGCAGGTTCACGTAGAGCCCGGCCACCGCGGCCAGCGGCCGTATGCCCGACAGCCGGCACATCGCCAGCAGGGTGCCCAGTATCAGGCCGCCTGTCGCCGACATGGCCGTCAGCTGCAGGGTGAACACCATCCCGTCGCGGAACAGGTAGACCCAGGACCGTTCGATGACATTGAAGTCGAAGCCGTTCATAGCGTGATCTCGGGGGCGGCGGACGCCGCGGCGATGAAGCCGGGCACGGCCAGCCGCCGTTCCAGCATGCCCATGCCGTAGACGACCACCAGGTTGAGGATCAGGTAGAACAGGGTCGCCATGGCAAAGGTTTCGAAGACCTGGAAGCTGAATTCCTGCATGGAGCGCGCGGCGCCGACCAGCTCGAACAAGCCTATGGTGAAGGCGACGGACGTATTCTTGATGAGGTTCAAAAGCTCCGAGGTCAAGGGCGGCAGGATGATGCGGAACGAGGTAGGCAGCAGCACATAGCGGTATACCTGATGCGGCTTGAGGCCCAGCGCGGTGGCCGCCATCTGCTGCCCGACCGGCAGGGACTCGATGCCGGCCCGCACCTGTTCGGCCACCCGCGAAGAGGTGTAGAACCCCAGGCACAGCACGGCGGGAATGAAAATCCCCCAGGGCGGGGCGACATCCTTGATGGCGTCCCCGATCGCGCTGGGCACGAGTTCGGGGATGACGAAATACCACAAGAACATCTGCACCAGCAGCGGCACATTGCGGAACAGCTCGACATAGGCGGTGCCCAGCCGCCTGGCCCAAGGAAGATTGGTGGTTCTGGCGACCCCGACGGCTGTGCCGAAAGACAAAGCCAGCGCCCATGACAAGGCGGCGGTTCCAACAGTCCAGGCCAGGCCGTAGAGCAAGGTGTCCAGATAGGTGCCGCCGCCCGGCGCCTGATTGAAAAAGACGAGCCAGTTCCAGTTGTAATTCATGCGTATGACTACTTACTTATAGTCGTTTGGATCAGGCGAATCGGTGGGGTGGGCAACCACGCGCTTGAGCTGGTCGCTCATGGGCCAGTTGAGATTGACGTTCTTGGGCGGCACGGGCGACTCGAACCATTTCTTGTACATCGTGGCGAGCGTGCCGTCCTTCATCATGGCGATGATCGCATCGTCCACGACCTTCTTGAACTCGGGGTCGTCCTTGGGTTCCATGATCGCATAGGGCTCGACGGTGTAGGCCTTCTTGCTGATCGCCCAATCGGCGGGGTTGCGCGAGGTGGCCACCAGGCCCGCCAGCAGGATGTCGTCCATGAAGAAGGCCGCGGCGCGGCCGTTGTTGACGGTCAGGAAGGCCTCGGCATGGTCTTTGGTGGGGATGATTTTCATGCCCAGCTTCTGTTCATCGTTGGCGTCGGTAAGCCACCTGATATTGCTGGTCCCGGCGGTGGAGACGACGGTCTTGCCTTTCAGGTCGGCGAGATCGTTGTAGCCCGCCGATTTCTTCGATACGAAACGGGTCGCCGTGACGAAAGTCGTCGGCGCGAAGGTCACCTGGGCCTGGCGCTCCTGATTGTTGGTCGACGAGCCGCAGTTCAAGTCCACCGTGCCATTGGCCAATAGGGGAATGCGGGTGGATGAAGTCACCGGCACCAGCTTGACATTGATTTTGTCCATGCCCAGCTTGGCTTTCACCGCCTCGATGACGCGGTAGCAGATGTCCATGGAGTAGCCGATGGGCTTCTGGCTGTCGTCCAGGTAGGAAAACGGAATGGAGGTATCCCGGTGGCCCAGCGCGATTTCGCCGCTGGACTTGATTTTGTCCAGCCTGCCGTCGGCATGCACAGGGGCGATGACGGCCAGCGCCAATGCCGCGCAACAGAAAATTACGGATTTCTTCATAGCTGAACTCCTTGGTGGGTTAGTGTCCTGTTTGGCTAATTCGAGTGCACGAACTAACCAAACAGGACACTAGGGAAACGAGTCTACCGTGTCATGACAGATGATAAAGCGTTTCTTCCAGAAAGAAACCAACGCATTTTCTCGTTTTCCCTGATAAGGCCGGAAGACGGGGCTGGAATCAAGCCTGACCTGAAAGCGCCTGCCGATAGCCGAACAGGCCCACCGACCCGCCGGTATGGATGAACACGACGTTCTCGCCCTTCTTGAAATGGCCCGAACGGATCAGGTCGATGAGCCCGGCCATGCCCTTGCCGGAATATACCGGGTCGAGCAGTATCGCCTCCAGGCCGGCGGTAAGGCGCAGGGCTTCCAGCATGGAGTCAGTGGGCACGCCGTAGCCGGCCCCGACGTAATCCGAATTGGCCACGACGTCCGCGCGCTCCACCGATGCGGCGGGCAGGCCCATGTAGTCGACGGTGGCCTGCACCAGCTTCCAGACGTTTTCTTCCTGCTGCTGCCTGGCGGCGCGCACGCTGACGCCGTAAACGGGTATGCCGCTATTGCTGGCGCGCAGGCCCACCACCAGCCCCGCCTGGGTGCCGGTGCTGCCGGTGGCGTGCACCACATGGTCTATGCGCACGCCCGTTTCGAAAGACTGGTTCAACAATTCCTGCGCGCAGCCGACATAGCCCAGCGCGCCGACGGGATTGGAGCCTCCGCCGGGAATGACATAAGGCTTGTGGCCGGCGCCGCGCAGTTCGGCGGCCAGGTCTTCCATTGCCTGCTGCATATTGCTGCCCGCCGGCAGGCGCGCCACGATCTCGCCGCCCATCAGGCGATCCAGCAGCACGTTGCCGGATTCTTCGTATTCTTCGTTGGCGCCGGCGACCCGCTGCTCGAGCAGGATTTTGCATTTCAGGCCCAGGCGCGCCGCCGCGGCCACCGTCTGGCGAGCGTGGTTCGACTGGACCGCGCCCTGGGTGATCAAGGTGTCGGCCCCCTGCTCCAGCGCCTGCGCCGCCAGGAATTCGAGCTTGCGGGTCTTGTTGCCGCCCGAGGCCAGCCCGGTGCAGTCATCGCGCTTGATGTAGAGATTCGGGCCGTCCAGATGCCTGGTGAGATTGGGCATGAATTCGAGCGGCGTCGGGAAATGGCCCAGGCGGATGCGGGGAAAGGCGGCAAGATGCATAGTGATGGTTCGACTCCAAGCTTGGGGAAAATTCCGTTATCGTACCGGCGGCCGCGCCCTTTGCCTACCATTACATTATTGGAAGCTTATGCAGCGCCGGCCCGGACGGGCGGCCTTATGATTTCAGGGACTTGTCCAGCCATTGCAAGGCGCGCGACCAGCCGTCCTTGGCCGCGTCGGCCCGGTAGCTGGGGCGGTAATCGGCGTGAAAGGCATGCCCGGCGTCCGGATAGACCACAAAGGTGGAATCCTGCGACGCGTCATCGCCCTTGGCCAGGGCCTGCTTCATGGCATCGATGGAATCTTGCGTGATGCCCGCGTCCTGTCCGCCGTACAGCCCCAGCACGGGGCCGTTCAGCTTGGTGGCGATATCGATGGGCTGGGTCGGATGCAAGGGGTCGGCATTGCCCACCAGCCGGCCGTACCAGGCCACCCCGGCCTTGACCTTGGGGTTGTGCGCGGTGTACAGCCAGACTATCCGGCCGCCCCAGCAAAAGCCGGTGATGCCCAGGCGCTCGGCATTGCCGCCATTCTGGGCCGCCCAGGCCACCGTTGCGTCCAGGTCGCCCAGCACCTGCGCATCGGGCACCTTGTTCACCACTTCGCTTATCAGCCGCGAAACCTCGGTATACCGGGAGGGGTCCCCCTGCCGCGAATAGAGTTCGGGCGCAATCGCCATATAGCCTTCCTTGGCCAGGCGGCGGCAGACATCCCTGATGTATTCATGCACGCCGAAGATTTCCTGGATGACCAGGACGACCGGCAGCCCGGTCTTGCCATCGGGCGCCGCCCGGTATGCCGGAACGCTGCCATCGGCCACCGGCACCTTGATTTCACCCACTACCAGGCCCTTCGCATCGGTCTTGATGGCGGTTTGCGCGGCGACCGGGCCCGCGGCCAGGGCAAAGCCGCCGGCCAGGGAGGTCACGATGAAGTCCCGCCTGCTCAGGGCTAGCGGCGGCAACAGGCTGTCAAAATCGGTATCGGGCGAACGGCTCATGGGGATCCCCTTCAAAAAGAAAGCCGGCACACGCGCAGGGGCGGGGCCGGCATATGGCTAGGACTCGGATTTGTGTTCGGGCTTGCCTTTGCGCTTGGTGGAAGCCAGATCGTCGAGTTCTTTTTCGCTCATGGATTTGTACATGGACTTCGATGGGCCCTTGAGCTCGCCCACCTTCGTTTCTCCGCGCTTGGCCGACAGGGCGGCGCCCGCCGCTTTTTGCTGGGCCTGGGATTTTGCTGGCATGATGAACCTCCTGGCATTGGATCCTGGAATGTCTACGGTCTCATTATTCCTGTGCATGGCCGGCATTTCAACCCGCCAGACAGAGAAAATAACACGTAAGCATATGCCATGCCCGGCCAGGCCGGAAAACTTGTGCGCGCACGGCGGCCGCGCTAGGCTTTCAGCGCCTCCCGGACGCCCTGTTCCTGCGCGATGCGCAAGGCGATGTGCGCGAGCGCTTCCTCGACCCGGTCGACAAGAATCAGGCACAGGTCGCCCTCCTCCAATTGCCCGAGAGCCGTGTCTATCGCCAGGAACTCGCCGCGCACATCCTGTATCCGCGTGGTCCGCTGCGCATGGGCCAGGCCCTCGCGCAGCAGGGCCACCACTTCGCCGTCGCCGCGGCCGCGCTGGCACATGTCCTGGTACAGGATCACATCGTCGAAGGCGTCGCCCAGGATCTCGGTCTGGCGGCGTATATCCACGTCGCGCCTGTCGCCGGCCCCGCTGATGACCACCGAACGCCTGGCGGCGGGCATGGTGTCTATCGCCTGCACCAGGGCCAGGATGGCGTCGGGGTTATGGCCGTAGTCCGCGATCAGGGTCGCGCCGCGGTAGGAAAATACGTTGAAGCGGCCAGGCGCCGTTTCGGCATCGCTCACAAAGGAAGCCAGGCCGGCCTGCACGCAGTCCCAGTCCAGTCCCAGCGCCCATGCGGCGCCCAGGGCCGCCATGGTGTTTTCGACCTGGAAGCCGATGGCGCCATTGCGGGTCAGGGGAATGGCGTCCAGGGCGAAACGCCGCTCGAAGCCGCCTTGCGCCAGGACAATGGCGCCATCCTCGACGCACACCACGGGGCGGCCCTGGGCGCGATGCGTCGCCAGCACCGGATGATTGCGGTCGCTGGAAAAGAAGGTGACGGCGCCGGGACAGTTCTCGGCCATGGCGGCAACGATGGGATCGGCCGCGTTCAGCACGGCGACCCCGTCGGCGGCCACGTTCTCCACAATCACGCGCTTGACGATGGCCAGGTCCTCGACGGTGCTGATATAGCTCAGGCCCAGATGATCGCCCATGCCCACATTGGTCACGACGGCGACGTTGCAGCGGTCGAAGCCCAGTCCTTCGCGCAATATGCCGCCCCGGGCGGTTTCGAACACCGCAGCGTCCACATCCGGGTGCAGCAGCACGTTGCGCGCGCTGCGCGGGCCGCTGCAGTCGCCGGTATCGATGCGCTGGCTGCCGATATAGACGCCATCGGAATTGGTCATGCCCACGCGCCGGCCGCTGCCGGCGATCAGGTGGGCGATCAGGCGCACGGTGGTGGTCTTGCCATTGGTGCCGGCTACCGCCACCAGCGGGATGCGGCCGTTCTCGCCTTCGGCGAACATGTCGTTGACGATCGCTTCGCCGACATCGCGGCCCTTGCCGAAAGACGGGCTCAAATGCATGCGCAGCCCGGGCGCGGCGTTGATCTCGACGACGCAGCCGCCTTGCTTGTCCAGCGGCTCGTAGACATTGTCGCTGACCAGGTCCAGGCCGCAGACGTCCAGACCGACCATCTGGGCGGCGGCGACCGCGCCAGCCGCCAGTTCCGGGTGCACGTGATCGGTAACGTCGGTTGCCGTGCCGCCGGTGCTCAGGTTGGCGTTATTGCGCAGGGTCACCAGAGCGCCTTTCTCGGGGATGGAGCCGGCGGCATATCCCTGCGTGGCCATGGTGGCCAGCGCGATATCGTCCAGCTTTATCCTGGTCAGCAAAGTGCCATGGCCTTCGCCGCGCTGCGGATCGGCATTGATCAATTCGACCAGTTGCGCAATGCTGCGCTCCCCGTCGCCCGTGACTTGAGGCGGGTCGCGCCGCGCCGCGGCGACCAGCTTGTCGCCCACCACCAGCAGGCGAAAGTCGTGGCCCGGGAAGTAGCGCTCCACGATGACGTCCGAACCGCGGGCTTCAGCTCCCGCATAGGCGGCCAACACCTGCTCGCGGCCCTGCACGTTGACCGCCACGCCCTTGCCCTGGTTGCCGTCGCGCGGCTTGATCACCACGGGACCGCCGATCTCGCAAGCGGCGGCCCAGGCATCCTCGGCGCTGCTCACGCAGCGCCCGTCGGGCACCGGCACGCCGGCCGCCGCGAGCAGGGTCTTGGTCAATTCCTTGTCCTGCGCGATCGCCTCGGCGATCGCGCCGCTGCGGTCGGTCTCGGCGGCTTGGATGCGGCGCTGCTTGCTGCCCCAGCCGAATTGCACCAGGCTGCCCCGCGTCAGCCGCCGGTAGGGAATATCGCGCTTGAGCGCCGCCTGCACGATGGCTCCCGTGCTGGGGCCCAGGCGCTCGTCCTCGTTGAGCGCGCGCAGCCGCGCCAGCGCGCCGGCCACATCGAAAGGCAGGTCCTGCATGGCGGCCAGGCATAGCGCCTCGGCCAGTTCGAAGGCCAGCCGGCCCACGGCTTCCTCGCTGTATTCGATGACGACTTGATAAACGCCCGGATCTATCGTCAGCGAAGTGCGGCTGTAGGTCAGCAGGCAGCCCACCCTGGTCTGCAGGCACAAGGCGGCGGACGCCAGGGCATGCGCAATCGAATTGGGCTGTTCCTGGCCGGGCGGCTTGAGGATATCGATATCGGGAAAGCGGGCGCGCATGCGGGTTTCAAAGGCGTCCATGTCGCCGATGACGCACTCCGCCTCGGTGCAAGCCACGATGGCTTCAATGACGGTTTGGCGGCACCAGAGATTGGGGCCGCGCAGGGCTCTTACACGTGAAACTTCCATCAGCCAGACTTCCTTATTGCCACAAATGCCGCTAGGGCCGGGTTTTGATCTTGTCGGCGGCGCAGGCGTCAGGCCGGCGCTTCCAATGCCGTCGGCGCACTTTCCGGGAGAAAGCCGACGGACTCGGCCTCAAAGGCTTCTATGCCGGCGCGGATCAGCTCGGCGCCTATGCCCAGCGCCCAGGCCGCGGCCACTGCGGCCAGCACATTCTGGATCTGGAAGGCCAGCAGCCCGGCATTGGTCAGGGGCACGGAGGAGGTCTTGGAGAGCAGAATTTCATCCGGCCCGTGGGCGAGGACGATGTGTTCCTGGCGCACGAAGACAGCGCGGCCGCCCTGGTCCCGGTGCTGGCCAATAACGGCCGAGGCCGCATCCATTCCGAAGAAAATGACTTCGCCGTCGCACAGAGGCGCCATGTCGGCGACCGCCTGGTCGTCCGCATTGAGAACCGCCACGCCGCCCGGCAGCACCACGTCGACCTGGGTGCGCAAGACCTTGGCGACGTGTTCGGCGTCTTGAACGTAGTATTCCGGGAAAGCCTGCGCCGGGTCCAGGTTGGTGACCACGCCCACCTGGCAGCGGTCGTAGGCCAGGCCTTCGCTCAGGATGCTGCGGCAGCCGTTTTCAATGACCGCCGCATGCACGGCGCGGTTGAGCAGCACGCGGCGCCCCGCGGCCCAGTTGGCGCCATCGGTCTTCTGCACGTGCCGGCGCGCGAAAAAGAGCCCGGCGCCGCAGGCCAGGCCGGTGTACAGGCCGCTCAGCTGCAGCAGGTTCGCGACCAGGCAGGCGACCGTGGTCTTGCCTTTGCTGCCGCTGATCCCGACGATGGGGATATGCCCGGTGTCGCCATCGGGAAACAGATGGTCGACGATGGCCCGGCCCACAGGGCGCGGCTCGCCGGCGGCCGGCTTCAAGTGCATCAGCAGGCCCGGCCCGGCATTGACTTCGACGATCGCGCCGCGCTGGCCCGCCAGGGGCTGCGCAATGTCCTCGGCGACCAGATCGACGCCAGCAATGTCCAGGCCCACCACTCTGGCGGCCAGCGCCACGGTCGCCGCCACGCTCGGGTGCACCATATCGGTCACATCGATCGAGACATTGCCATTGCGCTGGATCAGGACCCGCCTGCCCGCGGCGGGAATCGAATCGGGCAGCAGGTTCTGGCGCCTGAGCTCCAGCATGGCAGCCGAATCCAGGCGTATGAAGTTCAGCGGGTGGTCTTCGTCGCGCCCGCGCCGCGGGTCGGAATTCAACTGGCTTTCTATCAGGGCCTGCACCGTGCTGGCGCCGTCGCCCACCACTGTGGCGGCATCGCCGCGCGCCGCCGCCACCATGCGGTCGCCCACCACCAGCAGGCGATGCTCGTCGCCGCGGATAAAGCGCTCGACCACTACGCCGCTGCCTTCGTCGACGGCGATGGCGTAGGCCGTTTCGATTTCGGCCCGGGTCATCAGGTTGGTGAAGACGCCGCGCCCATGGTTGCCATCGCAGGGCTTGACCACCACCGGCAGCCCGATGGCCTCGGCCGCCTCCCAGGCTTCATCCACGGTTTCCACCAGGCGCCCCTCGGGCACCGGCACGCCGCAAGCCTGCAGCAGGCTTTTGGTCAGGTCCTTGTCGCGGGAGATGCTTTCGGCGATTGCGCTGGTGCGGTCGGTTTCCGCCGTCCAGATGCGGCGCTGGCGCGCGCCATAGCCCAGCTGCACCAGGTTGGCTTCGCTCAGGCGTATGGTCGGAATGTCGCGGTCATCGGCGGCATCCACGATGCACGCGGTGCTGGGCCCCAGGCGCAAATCGTCGGTAAGCTCGCGCAATTGCTCGATGGCGCCCGCCACGTCGAACGGCCGGTCTTCGATCGCCGCCATGACCAGATCGCGCGCCGCGTAGAGCGCCGCCTTGGTCACCGGTTCATGCCAGGCGCGCACTATCACCTTGTACACGCCGCGCACCGGGGTCTCGCGCGCGCGGCCCAATCCGCCGGGCATGCCCGCCAGGTTCTGCAATTCAAGGGTGACGTGTTCCAGGATGTGGGCCGGCCAAGTCCCTTGCCGCAGGCGCTGCAAGAAACCGCCGCGCTCGCCCACGCTGCAGCGGTGCTCGACCAGGGACGGCAGCCAGCCGCTGAGGCGCTCGTAGAACCCCGGTATGGTGTTGGATGGATAGTTTTCCAGCTCGCCGATATCGACCCATGCCTCGATGACTGGCCGATAGGCCCAGATATTCGGCCCACGCAGAGACATCATGCTGATGAATTCTATGTATTTCTTTTGCATCTGGAATGTCGAAGGATGTGCCGCGCGGGAACGAAGAAAGGGGGATGAAGCGTATTTAACGGCAATTATTGAGCCAAGTGTTTGCCAAGCCTGCTTAAAGAGAAGAAAATTGCAATGCCAGACGCAAAAAAACCACACTAAAATCCGTCCTCCTTACACAGCAAGACTCTTCAACGTGACAATAGCGCCCCATCCCTTTATAAGTCACCCTACTTGGCGACACGTCACGCGGAACCAATGAAAACAGAAACAATTGATACTGGCTACGTCGCTGACGACTTGCCGGACTCTTGGCGCGCGTCCCTGGCCGACCGGCTTTCCGAGCGGGAAATCGTGATTTCCTGGCTGATGATAGACCTGGACGCCCATTTGCGTTATGCCAGCGGCCTGCTCGTGGTCACCGACCGCCAATTGCTGGCCAAGGGCGCGGGGGATGCCGAATGGCAGGCATGGTCGTTTCGGCCAGGGCTGGCCTTGCGCCACCACGATCACGCCGGCGTCGGCACGCTGGAGCTGCGCGACAGCCATGCGCGGCTGGCCGTCTGGCGCTATACCCTGGGCCACCATGCGGCTGCCTTGCACTGGATCGCCTGCTTCGAACGCCAGCGCGACCTGAAGCTCGGCCTGGCCCCCCCGCCCGCGCGCGAGCCCGAGCCGCATCCGGAGGGCGCCGCGCAAGTGCAGTCGCCCCCTTCCACCTGGGCGCTGCTGCGCCTGTGGCGCTTCGCCAAACCCTACCGCCTGCTACTGTTGACCGGTTTTCTGCTGACGCTGGCCTCCACCGCGGCGGCCCTGGTCGCGCCCTACCTGACCATGCCCTTGATGGACAAGGTGCTGATCCCCTTCCAGAACGGCGTGCCCATCGATTGGCGGCTGGTCCAGATCTACCTGGGCGCCCTGCTCGGGTCCTCGCTGCTGGCCTGGCTGCTGGGCTGGGGACGCACCTATATTCTTGCCTGGGTCAGCGAACGGATAGGCGCCGATCTGCGCACCAGCACCTATGAACACCTGCAGAAGCTGTCCCTGCAATATTACGGCGGCAAGCGCACCGGCGACCTGATCGCGCGCATCGGCTCGGAATCCGACCGCATCTGCGTCTTCCTGTCGCTGCACCTGCTCGATTTCGCCACCGATGTGCTGATGATCGTGATGACGGCCGCTATCCTGATCTCCATCAACCCATGGCTGGCGGTGGTGACCCTGATACCCCTGCCCTTCATCGCCTGGCTGATCCACCTGGTGCGCGACCGCTTGCGGCGCGGCTTCGAAAAGGTGGACCGCATCTGGTCGGAAATCACCAATGTGCTGGCCGACACCATTCCCGGCATCCGCGTCGTCAAGGCCTTCGCCCAGGAACGGCGCGAAGTGGCGCGGTTCCGCGAAGCCAATAATCGCAATCTGGCGGTCAATGACCGGGTCAACCGGATATGGTCGCTGTTTTCCCCCACGGTGACCCTGCTGACCGAAATCGGACTGCTGATAGTGTGGGCCTTCGGCATCTGGCTGGTGTCGTACAACGAGATCACCGTCGGGGTGCTGACCGCCTTCCTGACCTATATCAGCCGCTTCTACCTGCGGCTCGATTCCATGAGCCGCATCGTTTCGTTCACGCAGAAAGCCGCGGCGGGCGCCAAGCGCATCTTCGACATCCTTGACCATGTGTCCAGCGTGCCCGAGCCCGCCAGGCCGGTGCACATCGAGCATGTGCAGGGGCGCATCGAACTGCGCAACGTCGGTTTCCGCTACGGCAACCGCGCCGTCATGCGCGGCATCGACCTGGACATCGCGCCCGGCGAGATGATAGGTTTGGTCGGGCACAGCGGCTCGGGCAAAAGCACCCTGGTCAACCTGATATGCCGTTTCTACGATGTATCTCAGGGGGCGATACGCCTGGACGGCGTCGACATCCGTTCGCTGTCGATCTCGGAATATCGGCGCAATATCGGCCTGGTGCTGCAAGAGCCTTTCCTGTTCTTCGGCACCATCGCCGAAAACATCGCCTACGGCAAGCCGCAGGCCACGCGGCAGGAAATCATCGCCGCCGCGCGGGCCGCCAACGCCCATGAATTCATCCTGCGCCTGCCCCATGGCTATGACTCCCTGGTCGGCGAGCGCGGCCAGGCTTTGTCCGGCGGCGAACGCCAGCGCATCTCGATCGCCCGCGCGCTGCTGATCGACCCGCCCATACTGATACTCGACGAGGCCACTTCGTCGGTCGATACCGCCACCGAGAAAGAGATCCAGAAAGCGCTGGACAATCTGGTGCGCGGCCGCACGACGATTTCCATCGCCCACCGCTTGAGCACTCTGCGCCAGGCCGACCGGCTGGTGGTGCTCGACAGGGGGGAAATCGTCGAAGTGGGCAAACACGACGAACTGATGGCCCGCAACGGACCCTACTTCCGCCTGCACCAGGCCCAGGTGGCCCAGGCGGAAGCCGGCCCCGGCAACGAGGGCTGGGGCGACGACGACACAGAACGAGGCATAGCATGAAGCAGGCGGCCCAAACAACCATGCACCCGCAGGACTTCCGCCTCAGCCGCGACCCTTACGGCCGCCTGGTGCTGGGAATAGCCGGGCGCGTCTACGATACCATCGTGCCGGTGCGCAGCTTTCCCATTTCGGCTCCGGATGAGGGGATTGCGCTGGTGGGCGCCGACGGCTCGGAGCTGGTGTGGATAGACAGCCTGGCGGATCTGCCCGAGGACATCCGCCGCCTCGTGGAAGATGAACTGGCCAGCCGCGAATTCATGCCTGAAATACGCCGCATCCGGCATGCTTCCAGTTTCGCCACCCCCAGCCGCTGGCAAGTGGAAACCGACCGCGGCGAGGCCGTGCTGCTGCTGAAGGCCGAAGAAGACATCCGCCGGCTTTCGGGGTCGACGCTGCTTATCGCCGATGCCCATGGCGTGCAATACCTGGTGCGCGACGTAGCGGCGCTGGACAAAGCCAGCCGCCGCATGCTGGACCACTTTTTATAGGCTCAGCCGGGAAAGACCAGTTCGCAGGTGCCGGGGCGCACGCGCCGCGCGCACTCGCGTGTGGTGTCCACGCAGCCGCCGTCGCGATAGACGCCGCCGGGGTCGCGCAGCCGCAGCATGCGGCCGACGATGCGTTCGACTTCGGCCGGATCCCGCAGCGACTGCGCCACGCGCTCGTCCACGACGTCGTCATCCACCTGCAGCTTGCCGTCGCCGTTGCGATACGTCGCATTGCGCCAATGGAACAGTTCCACGCATTTCGAGATCAGGGTGAAGGGCTGGTCGCGCTTCCAGAAATTGGTGAAAAGCCCATCGCCCAGGTAGAACACCCAGGAGCCCTCGTAGCCTTCGACGTTGGACGAATGCTCGTCGGGATTGCGGAACCAGAGCCGGTCGCCCGGCACGTAGTATTTGGGCGGCAAGGGCTCGCTCATGGACCCGTACTCGTACAGGAACACATCGTGGAACTGCCCCGACATGATGGCGCGGGTTTCCCATTGCCGCTGCAGCTCGGCCAGGACGCGCGGGTTGCAGCGGGCCAGTTCCTGGGCGATGCTCAGCAGGATCACGTATTCGGTCGCCCTATAGCAGGAAAACGAATACAGCTTGCCGGAACGTTCGGGCTGGGTGGTTTTCTGCAAAGCCTCGATCAGCGGCTTGCCGGGCTTGAGCGTAAAGCCGCGGGCAAGATCGTAAACCCAGTAATCCTCGGGCCGCTCGGCATGTTCGGTGTCGAAAGCCAGCGCCGTCCTGCGCGCGTTCCGGACAATATTCTTGCGCACGCTGACGGCCGACATCAGCTCGTCGCAGGAAGGAAATACGAAAGGGACCGGGCTGGCCAGCATGGCCAGCAATATTTCGCGCTCGAGATCGTCGGGCAGGCCATGCGTGTCCAGCTCCAGCTTCCGGCACAGCTGCGTCGTGTCGAAACCGGGCGTCAAGTCGCGCGCGAAGGCGTCGGTGGCGGTGAAGCAGGTAAACCTCCCGCCGTCGCCGCCACCCTCGCTGCTTTGCGCATGGCGGTCCAGGCCAAGGTATTCCAGGCGCTCCTGAAAGCGATCCTGCCCGGCCCCGCCGTCGTGTTGTGTTTCATCGGAAAGCTGGATGCCGCAAAGGCGCAGTTCGGCGGGGTGATTTACCACGTTCATCGGTGAACTCTTCTCTGGAAGCTGCGGGTATCGGTCGACAGGGTAGCGCAATATTACCCCGAAACTTATGCATTTTGCGCCGGAGTTCTTGCCTTGCGGCCGCAATTTCCGGGCGGCGCCCTGCGCGCCATGCGCTCCGGCTTCCTGCCTGGCGGCATACGCTTATAAGTGAAAAATCTTGGACAGCGCCCGGCTATCGCTTTAAGTTGGAAAGCTTTATAACGCATTCAAGAGTCGCCAGCATGTCCGCCACGCTCAGCATAAGCCCCGCATCGGATCTCATCGATGCGCCCCGCCGCATCATTCTGTCGGGATTCACGCCCGGCTCGCTCGTCGAGATCAGCGCCCGCAGCCGCACGAATGACCAGGCCACCTGGGGCAGCCGGGCCGTATTCCAGGCGCATCCCGACGGCACCATAGACCTGGACCGCGATGCGCCGCTGCAAGGCGACTACGAAGGCGCGGCCTCGCAAGGCTTGATCTGGTCGCAAAAATTGCTTACGCCCCCCGCGCCGGCCGGCGCCCCCGGCCAGGACCTCGTGGCGCCCATTTCGATCGCCGTGGAGGCTCGCGGCGAGCCTGGGGAAAGCGCAAGGGCCACGCTGGAACAGCGCTATGCCGCCGAAGGCGTGCGGCGCCTGGAGCTCGAACAGGACGGAATGGTCGGCACGCTTTTCACACCTCCCGGGCCAGGCCCTCATCCCGCCATTGTCTACCTGAACGGCTCCGGCGGAGGCATCAATGAGGCCAATGCCGCCTTGCTGGCATCGCATGGCTATGCGGCGCTCGCCCTCGGGTATTTCGGCGCCCCCGGCCTGCCCAGCCATATTTCCGGCACGCCGCTGGAATATTTCGGCAAGGCCTTGCGATGGCTGCGCGCCCAAGTACAGCCCGCGGGCGGCTTCGTCGCCGTCAGCGGCCAATCGCGCGGCGGCGAACTGTCCCTGCTGCTGGGCGCGACTTTTCCCGATCTGGTGTCCGCCGTCATCGCCTACGTGCCCAGTTCGGTCGTGCATGGCGTCCTGGCCGCCGGCAGGCCCGAAGAAGGCCGCTATGCGCCTGCCTGGACGCTCGCGGGCGAGCCCCTTGCCACCGTATGGGAGGACAATCCCGCCCTGGCGAGCTGGGCCGCCATAGACGGTTCGCCGGAGCCGCGCCGGCAGGCGCAAGCTTTCGTCGATGCGCAGAACAACCCGGCCGCCGTGGCGCGCGCCCGCATTCCGGTGGAAAACATACGCGGCCCGGTGCTGCTGATCTCCGGCGGCGACGATGGGTTCTGGCCGTCCTCGGACTATGCGCGCCAGATAGCGGAACAATTGCGGGAAAACGGCCACCCCCATCCTGTCGAGCACCTGGATTACCCCCAGGCGGGCCATTCCATCCAGCCGCCGCACGTCCCCACGACATTCATCGCCAAGGCCCACCCCGTGTCAGGCGTGGTGCTCACCGCAGGGGGAACGCCGGCCGCCAATGCGCTGGCCAATGCCGACTCCTGGAAAAACGTCCTGCGCTTTCTTGACCATGCCGCAAAAGCCAGCCTGACTACTTGATCTTGAGCGACTGTTCGTAAGGCTTGCTGTCGAGCGCGCTGTCCGGCAAGTCGCCCTTGAGGACGCCGCTTTCCTTGAAAAGCGCGAACATGCGCTTGAGGGTTTCCCGGTCGGCCTCGGTGAACGAAACACGATAGTTCTCATCCCACAAGTCAGCGTAGACTTTCGCCGCGTCATCGGGAAGGTTCGCCGCCTTCTTCACGGCGGCAACGACGCCTTGCGGATTCGCCCGGCCATACTCCAGCGCTTTGCGCAAGGCGACGATGGCCTTGGCGGCGAGCTCGGGGTTCTTGTCCAGCCAGTCAGTGCGCACGACGCCGATAGCGTTGTACGGGACACTATCGCTTTTCGTCAGCTTGCGCCATTCATCGGCAAAAGTTCCCAGCGACCTGACCTTCAAATCCTTGAGCTGGGCGATGGTCACATTGCGCAATGCCGCCGCATCGACTTCCTTTTGCGCCAGGAACTGCACCAGCCGGGGTTCGTTGCCGGGCACCAGCGAAAAATCGCCGCTGCCGATGCCGTAGTTCAGGTTCAATATTGCGCCGGCTATGGCCGCCGTGGAGCTGCCCGCCGGCGACATGGCGATCTTCTTGCCGCGCAATTCGCTCAAGGACTTGATGGGCGAATCCTCCGGCACCACGAACTCGACGTTGGCCGGCTGGGTCGCAAGAATGATCTTCACGGGAACGCCATCGGAGGCCAGGCTGAACGAACCCGCCGCGGGCGAACCGAAGGCCAGGTCTATGGCGTTGGCGGCAATGGCCCGCGTGGTGCCGTTGACGTCCGAGAAATGGACATATTCCACATCCAGGCCCTGGTCCTTGAAAAAGCTGCCGGCTTCGACCACCGACCCGTAGCCCAGGGTCAGGCCGCTGGGCCAATAGCCCACGCGGATCTTCTCGGCATGCGCCGCCGTGGCCTGCACCGCTCCGAACAACAGGGCCGCTACGGCGAAGGGCTTGAAAAATCCGGATATAGTCATAGCGATACTCCAAGGAAAAAATGGGGGGGAAATTCACGCGGGCTCATTGAGCCGCCTTGGCGCGGGCCTGCACTTGCGCCACATCGAATTTGGCAAACTCGGGAACCAGGCTGTTGTCGAAGATCTGGTCCACGGGAATATTCGCGGTATTGAATTCGCCGGACTTGTACATCGCCTCGACAAAATCCCGGATAACGGGCAAGTTGAACTTGCCGAATTCGCGCAGGCTGCCATCGGCATTGCGCAAGGTCCTGTTCATGCGGCGCTTGACCAGGAAAACCGCCTCATCCAGCTGCTTGGCGGCGTCGCCCGTCTTGGGGCGGGATTCGGGCTGCAGGCGCCAGAAAGACTCGACGCACAGCTTGGGATTGGCTTCGCAGGCGATCAGCGCCTTGGTATAGGCGCGGCCGAATCGCGCCAGCAATTGCGGCTGTTCGCGCAAGGTGTCCTGATGCGCGACAAAGCCATTGCTATTCATGTCGCGAAACGTGTCCGGATACGGCAGGCGCCGCAGGGGCGTTCCGCTCAGCTCGAGCATGGCGTGCCAGCTGCTATTGAAATTGAGCGCATCGACGCGCTTTTCCTTCAAGGCCAGGAAGCCCGACCCCAGCACGCCCACGCCCACGATGTCGACATCCTTGCCCGCCGTCAGGCCCTGCTGGCGCAGCAGCGCGCGCGTCGCCGGTATGGTGCCCCAGGTCAAGGCGCCCACACCTATCTTCTTGCCTTTGAGGTCGGCAATGCTGTGGATCGGGCTGTCGGCCAGCACTGCCAGCTCTATTTCGTTGAGCGGAATCGCATTGTAGAAATAGCGCACTGGCAGGGGCGTCTTGCCGGTTTCATAACTGGCCAGCACGGGCTCGGGCAAAGGCAGGCCTATCGTTACCTTGCGCGCCGCCACCTGCGGCAGCATGGCCCCGGCGCCCTGGAACACCACGGTCTTGACCTCTATGCCCTCTTCCTTGAAGAAGCCCAGCTCATTGCCCAGGCCGTATACGCCGCCGCTGTCCACCGTCAAGGGGATGGCCAGCCCCACCGTCACCGTATCCGCCGCCTGCGCGGCAAGGCTGGCGAAGGCGCCAGCGATCAACATCCCCACAAGGCGCAAGCGCGCGCCCGTCGCCACTTTATGTATAAACATCACTTCCCCTTTTCAGGCAGGTATGGACAAATAAGCAACTCAGCTGACCGTGCGCGTTTCCAGACTGCGCGCGGTTTCCCAAAAAACCACCTTGCCGTGCATCCAGCGGATGAACTGCGCCCCTATCACGCCCATCAGCGCCAACAGGAACACCCCCGCGAACATCGTGCTGACATTCATATTCACCGCCGCCGCGCCTATCAGGTAGCCCAGGCCGGCTTCGGATGAAACCAGCTCGCCCACCACGGTGCCTATCAGCGCCAGGGCGATGCCTATCTGCAGCCCCGCGAAAATATCCCCGGCGGCGGCGGGCAGCTTGACATAGCGGAAGAGGTACCAGCGCGTGGCGGAAAAAGCCTTGCATGCGTCGATCAAATCGGGATCGACGCGCCGGATGCCCACGATGGTGTTGACGAACAGGGGGAAAAAGCAGATCAGCACCACCAGCACGACCTTGGAGGCTATGCCGAAACCGAACCAGACCAGGATCAGCGGCGCGAGAGCCACCTTGGGCGTGGCCTGCACGGCCACCAGCAGGGGATACACGAATTTTTCAAAAGTGCGCGATTCCGCCAGCAAGGCGCCGAACAGCAGCGCCAGCGCGCTGCCTATCGCATAGCCTATCAGCGTGGCCGCCAGCGTGTAGCCGATATGGCGCCATATGAGGCCTTCGGCAAACAGCTCGTACAGCGTCCGGGCCACCGCCAGTGGGGTGGGCAGGATATAGTCCGGCATCTGGAAGATCTTTACGGAAAAATGCCAGAGGGCCAGCACCACGAACAAGGTGATGGCGGGGTAGACGATGGAGGTCAGGCGGTGCATGGCGATCTATCCCACAAAATGTTGGCGCAAATGGCGGCATGCCGCGGTAAACGCCGGCTCGGACATGGTGTCCAGCGAGCGCGGCCGCGGCAGATCGACGGCAAAGTTCTCCACGATCCGCCCCGGTCGCGCCGACATGACCAGCACCCGGTCGGAAAGAAAGACGGCCTCCGGAATGCTGTGGGTAATGAACAGCACCGATTTCTTGTCCCGCATCCAGATGCGCTGCAATTCCAGCGTCAATGCTTCGCGCGTCATGGCGTCGAGGGCGGCGAAGGGCTCGTCCATCAATAAAAGCTTGGGGTCGCGCAACAGCATGCGGGCCAGGCCGGCGCGCTGCTGCATGCCGCCGGAAAGCTCCGTGGGATAGTTGTCGGCGAAATCCCTCAAGCCCACCAGATCCAGCAATTCCAGCGCGCGCGATTCCGCCTTGCGCAGATCCCACCCCAGGGTATGCGCCGGCAGCAGCACATTGCCCAGCACCGTTTTCCAGGGCAGCAAGGTCGGCTTCTGGAATGCCACGCCGATATCCTGGCTGGGGCCCTCCACCCGGCGGCCCGCCACGCTGACGCTGCCCGAGCTGGGCGTCAGCAGCCCGGCGGCGACTTTCAGCAAAGTCGATTTGCCGCAGCCCGACGGGCCCAGTATGGTGACGAACTCGCCCGACCCTATGCTGGCGTTCACATCGCGCAAGGCTTCGATGGTGCCGCGGCGCGTGCGGTATACCACCGACAGGTCCTGCACGCCCATCATGCCGGCATCGGGTTGCGCCGCCAGGGCGGGCGCGGCATTCCGGCCCGCTTTCATGCGGCCAACCCGTCGCGTTCCAGCGCCTCGAGCGCGCGCGCCTCGAGCAGCTTTCTGTCGACCTTGCCAGTCGAGGCCAAGGGCAGGGCCGGCACTATCCATACTCGCCGGGGATGCTGGTAGGCCGGCGCGTTGGCCAGCGCATGCGCCTTGACGGCGGCCTCATCCAGCGCCGCCCCCGGGGCGAGCACCACGAAGGCAACCGGCTTGTGCCCTTTGATATCGTCCGGCACGGCGACGACGCAGGCCTGCTGGACGCCGGGCTGCGTTTCCAGGACTTTCTCGACTTCGCCGGGAAAGATGTTTTCCCCGCCGCAGACAAACATATCGTCGTTGCGGCCGACGAAATAGAAGAAGCCGTCCTCATCGCGGCGCAGCACGTCTCCGGTGACGTAGTAGCCGTCATCGGTGATGGCGCCGACGATGTCGGGCCTGTTGTGATAGCCCAGCATGATGCCGGGGCTCCTTAGCTGCAGCACGCCCTGGTCCGCCTCCCGTCCTTGTTCGTCGACCAGGCGGATGTCGACTTGCGGATGCTTGTAGCCTATGGACAGGAAGGGCTGCGCCTTGCCCTCGGGATGAGGCCCGAAGGTCACGGGACCGCCCTCGGTGGTGCCATAGGAATTGATGATCCTGGCATGCGGCATGACGGCCCGTATGGCTTCGAGCAGGGCCGCGCTCGCCGGCGCCGATCCCATGCGGACCACCTGCACCGAAGACAGATCGGCGCTTGCCAATGCCTCTTGCTCGCGCAGCATCATCGCCATCATCGGCGGCACCGAAGTCAGCCAGGTGGCCCGATAGCGGCTGGTGGCATGAATGTAGGCGCGCGCGTTGAACTGCGGCAGCAGCACTATCGTGCTGCCTCCGGCCAGCGCCAGCTGGCACAGGGCCAGGGCGTTCATGTGGTACATCGGCGCGGCCACCAGATAGCGCTGGTCCGCCAGATCCTGGCCGCCCAGTCTTGTCTTGACCACCCATAAATGGCTACGGTGCGACAGCTTCACACCCTTGGGCTTGCCCGTCGAGCCGGAGGTATACAGGAACAGCGCCACGTCCCGCGGGCCCGGCGTCACCGTCGCGAAATCGCCATGGTCCAGCATGGCGTCGAAGCCATCCGCGCCATCGCCGCCGAACTCGACCACCGGCAGGCCGGCCGGCGCATTGGCGCGCCGCTCGCTGTCGCAAAACACCAGCTTCGCGCCGCTGTCGGCAATCACGAAGTCGGACAATGCGCGCGGAAATTTGTAATTCACGGGCACGACCGTAATGCCGGCGCGCAGGGCGCCCATCAGCAGCGCCAGGAATTCGCCGCTGTTGGCCGACAGCACGGCTATCCTGTCGCCCGGCGCCAGTCCGCGCTTGCGCAGGCCCCGCGCCGCGGCCCGCGCAAGCGCATCGAGCTGCCCATAGGTGTAGCGCGTTTCGCGCTGCGCCTCATCCAGCGCAATCAGCGCCAGGCGGTCGGGCGAAACCGAGCGCGGCGCGAGATCGCCCAGATTGACCGCCTCAAAAAGAGTCGTTGCCATCAATGAAATCCAGTAGAGAGTTGAACCCCGTCAGGTGGACGGCGCTGCGCCCTTCCACCTCGCGGTGGCGCACGCCATCGCCCGCCGAGGCCAGGGCGCGGGCGATGGCCCGCGGGTCCCGCAGCCGCAAGCCGATGGCGCCAAAAAAGCTGGATCGGCCCAAGGCGTCGCAGGCCAGGTCGCCGTAGCGGCGCGCGTAATCTTCAGGGCTGGTCACGACGATGGCGTAGCGCGCGCCGCTGATGCGCAGCTCTCCATGTTCCCCCGGCGCGCCGACCGCGCCGCCCGCCACCTGCGCATAGCGCAGGGCGTCATCTTGCGGCCGCTCGCTGACGACCAGCAGGCCGGCCAGGCCGGTGACCGTGTTGGCGTGCGTCTGCCACGGCTCGCGCCAGATCAGTTGCGGCGTCAGATGCTGGCAAAAATACACGCGTCCCGCCGCGAATTGATCGGCCTGGAAGCGCACCGTGCGAAAGCCCGCCTCGAAGCTTGCGCCATCGATCTCGACCGGGCGGGAAAAGGCATGCAGGGGCTGCAGAGCCTCCCCCCTGGCCGTCAAATCCCGGTGCACCGCATCGGCATCGCCGGTGCTGAAAACCAGGCCGTCTATGCCGGCGGGATTGTTCAACACCTCTTCGCGCAGCTTGCCGCCGTCAGTCGGCAAACCGATAAGCTCCAGATAGTCGTCCTGGAACACCATCAAATGGTTGACCGACCCCATGGCATGCCTGCCACGCGGCGTAAGCGTGAAGCCCAGCGCGGCGAACAGCTGCGCCGCGCGATCCGTCGCGAACCTGGTATTGATCACCAGGTGGTCCAGGGGCATGGCCTGCGGGGTCGCCATGGTCAAGCCTGCTTGGGGGGAGTCGTCGCGTAAACGCCGCGCCCGCTGGCCACGAGTTTGCCGGCGCTATCCAGGACCCGCGCTTCGGCGACCGAGAATTGCCCGCCGAACTTGATCACCTTGCCGTGCGCGGTGAGATCGCCGCGGCCCGCGGGACGGTGGTAATCCACCCGCAAGTCGACGGTGGGAACCCCGCGCCCCGTCGACGACACCAGCGCCCAGTCGGCGGTCAAGTCCACCAGCGCCGCCAGGATGCCGCCATGGGTATAGCCGATATCGGGGTTGACCACCCATTCTTCGCGCCATGCGGCGGTCAAGGTGATTTCGCCCTCGCCCACCGACAGCACCTTCAGCCCCAGCCACTGGTGGTAAGGGCCGCGCAGCAGCTTGGCTTGCACTTCGCTCGCGGTGAGCGCTACTTTTGCTTCAGACATATCGAACCTTTATTCCAGAATTGATGTCAGGGGGCGACCACGACCTTGCCCAGGACCGTGCGGTCGGCCAGGGACCGCAAGCCTTGCGCGGCCTGCTCCAGCGGCAGCACCTTGTCGATGATGGGCGCGATGCGGCCTTCGTCGATCAAGGCCAGCAAGGCTTTCAGGTCTTCGTCGTAAAAGCTGTTGGAACCCTTGATATTGATTTCAAAGCTCCATACGTAGCGCAGGTCTTCCTTGGGATCGTGGCCGGCGGTCGCGCCGCAGACCAGCAGGGTTCCGCCGCGCTTGATGCACTTGAGCGAAGGCACCCAGGTATCGCCGCCGGTGAAATTCACGACCACGTCGACGCCGCCCTCGTAGTTGCGTCGCTGCGGCTTGCCGTAAGTCTGAATGGCCCACTTGGAAAAATCGGTTTCTTTATAGTCGACCACATGATCGGCGCCGGCCTGCTTGAGGCGGGCGGTTTTCTCCGCCCCGCTGGCGCAGGCGATCACCTCGGCGCCCAGCAGCTTGGCCAGGACCACCGCCGCCGTGCCCACCCCGCCGCTGGCGCCCAGGATCAGGACCTTGTCGCCGGCCTTGACGGTTTTGTGCGTGATCAGCATGCGGTGCGCCGTGCCATAGGCCACCGGCAGCGCGGCGGCCTGCTCGAACGTCACTTTTTCAGGCATGGCGATAAGCTGCTCGGCGGTCACCAGGCAGTACTCGGCCATGCCGCCGTCCAGCATTTCGCCCATCAGGCCTTTTTGCTTGTTCAGCGGATTCACCAGCACGCGGTCGCCGACCTTCCAGCCGGCGACGCCGGCGCCGATCTCGGCGATCTCGCCGGCCAGGTCCAGCCCTATCACCACGGGCAAAGGCACTTTGATGCCGGGCATGCCCTTGACTGTGAAAACGTCGTGATAGTTGAAGGAGGAAGCGCGCACGCGTATCAGCACATGGCCAGCCGTGACTTCGGGTACCGGCTTGTCGGCAACCAGCGATAGTTGGTCAAAATCGCCGTGCGCATTGAGCACCAGCGCCTTCATAGTTCGAGGCATGGAAAAATCCTTTGATTGTTGAAATGTGAAAATAGAACCGGGCTAGGCCTGGGTTTGACGCCGCCAGCGGAACAGCCGCGCCTCGATGGGCTTGAGGACCGAGAACTCCAGGATCACCATGAGCGCCACCAGGGTGATCGTCCAGGCGAATACCTGGTCGGTTTGCACCAGGTCGGCGGCCTGGCGCAGGCGGTACCCCACCCCATTGGACGAGCCTATCGTCTCGGCCACCAGCGAAACCCGCCATCCGAAGCCGAAGGCCAGCCGCGCTCCCGAGAAGAAATCGGGCAGGATGGTCGGCAGATAAATCTTGCCGATGACTTGCGCGCGGCTCATGCGGAAACTGTGCGCGAGTTCGACCAGATCCGCGCTGACGGTCTGCGTGCCGCGCCAGACATTGGTCAGGATCAGGGGCATGGCGGTCATGAAGACCACGAAAATCGTCGTGCTGTTGGAGATGCCGAACCAGATGAGCGCGAAAATCGCCCATATCGCCGAAGAAATCGTATTGGTGACAGCCAGCACCGGCTCGAAGAAATCCCCCAATGCGCGGTTGCTGCCCAGCACCAGACCCAGCACCGAGCCGAATACCGCGGCCAGCGCGAAGCCGGCAAGCACGCGCCAGAACGTGATGCCCAGATCGAGCCAGAATGAGTCCGTGTGCAGCAGGGACAGCCATGCCTGCCCCACCCTCATGGGACCGGGCAGGACATAGGCGGGCATGCCGCGCGCGGCCAGCGACCATATGCCCAGCAGCAAGGCCACCAGGGCCAGCCGTTTCAATACGGTGGCCGAAACCTTGCGCCATTCGGCGACAGGCGCCTGTATCGTCATGGAATTCGCTATTGCGCTATACCAAGGCGCGCAAGGCCCGCAACTGCTCGCCGACCGCGCGGTCGGCGGGCCGGCGCGGCTGCGGCAGGTCTATAGGCACGATGGCGCGCACGCGGCCGGGCCTGGGATGCAGGACGACGACTTCATCGGCCAGCACCACGGCTTCCTCGATGTCGTGCGTCACGAAGACTATTGTTATGCCGCGCTCTTGCTGCGCCTGAAGCAATTCGGCGTGCATTTGCGCGCGCATTCCCGGGTCGAGCTTGGAAAACGGTTCGTCCAGCAACAGGATGCGCGGCTCTTTGACCAGGCTGCGCGCCAATGCGACGCGGCTGCGCATGCCGCCCGAGAGGGCATTGGGATAAGCATCGTAAAAGCCGACAAGCCCGACGGCCGCCAAAGCCTGCTCGGCGCGTTGCCGGCGTTCGGCCCGTCCGACCCGCTCGGCCTCGAGGCCGAACTCGACGTTTTCGAGCGCCGTGCGCCACGGCAGCAGGCGGTCATCCTGGAATAGATAGCCCACCCGCTTCCAGTCAGTGAAATCGCGGGCGCGTATGCCGTCCAGATAGATGTCGCCCTGATCCGCGGCCAGCAAGCCGGCGATCATGTTCAGCAAGGTGCTCTTGCCGCAGCCCGAGGCGCCCAATATGGCGGTCACCCGGCCGCGCGGCACGGTGAAATTGATGTCGTCCAGCACCCGCAGGGCCGGCGCATCTGCGCGGGCAAAGGTTTTCCCGACCGAGGAAACGCGTATCGCGGTGTCTGCCGCAAGCGCCGCCGCATCGGGCACAGCTGCTGTCGGTAGATCAAATAAGGCGGACATGACGGGCCAATAGGTGAGTAACTTAATAACCGGCAGATATTCCGACGGGGATGCTTATAAGTTTAGTCATCGATAAGCTTAGGTAAAACTATCATTTTTTTATTAGCTTATATGTCAAGAATTAGCGTCGATACTGTCGACGCTTGATCGGCGGAAATCTATTTTCTCCATGTTTCTTGACTTTTATTTTGTTTCATAACACACTTGTACGCACAAGCGGATAAGTAAGGTAAAAACCAATCCAAGCCGCAAGAACGCGCGCCCCGAGGCGGGCGCGCAAAATGAAACAGGAGACAAGGCGCATGTCCAGCCATGCAAAGATTTCCGGAATGGCCAAACATGCGCAGGTGTCCCGCGCATTGCTGGACGACATCGCCCGCGGCAAATATGCCCTGGGCAGCCTGTTGCCTTCCGAGCCGGCGCTGGCGACATCGTTCGGCGTCAGCCGGCAGACCATACGGGCCGCGCTGAGAACCCTGCGCGAGCTGGGCCTGATCGAAGGCCAGCAAGGCATAGGCAGCTTCGTGCGCGCGGCGCAGCCCACCGCCCGTTATGCCTATTCGTTCGACTCGGCGGTGGATTTGCTGCAATACGCCGTCAGCACCAGTGTGGACGTGCTGTCATGTGAAGAAATCGTGCTCAGCGAAGCACAGGCGCTCAGTTTGAAAAGACGGCCAGGCGAGCGCTGGTGGCAGGTGCAGACGGTCAGGAAACCCCTGCAGGACCATGCGCCCATCGCCAGCTCCCGCATCCTCGTGCCCTATGCCTACGGCTCGGTGCTGCAGGATCTGAGCCGCAGCCGCGAACCCATCTTCGCGCTGATACAGCAGCAGATGGGTGAGACCATCACTGAAATCTGGCAGGACATATCGGCCACCAGTGTGAGCGCCGCCGATGCCGCGCTGCTGGGCGTGCCGCCCGGATGTCCCGGTCTGTCCATCGAGCGGCGCTATTTCGGCCGCAATGGCGAACTTTTCGAAGTGTCGCACTCCATCCATCCCGCCGATACATTCAATTATTCGATGCGCGTGCGCCTGGCGCTGCCCGAGCGCGACGCCCCCGCCCCTCACACAGCCGCGGCGCCCACGCCGCCGACACCTCATGTTTAATCAGCTTCTGGCGGGACTGCGCGTCCTGGACCTCACGCAAAATGTCGCCGGCCCATTCTGCACGCAAATCCTGGGCGATTTCGGCGCGCAAGTCATCAAGATCGAACGCCCGGCTGGCGGCGACGACACGCGCAATTGGCGTCCGCCCGAAATAGCCGGCCAGTCGTCCACCTTCATGGCGCTCAACCGCAGCAAGCGCAGCATATGCGTGGACCTGGGCACCGAATCCGGCGCCCAAATCGTCAGGAAGCTGGCGCTTGACGCCGACATCATCGTGCACTCCATGAAGCCTGGCAGCGCCGAGGCCCTGGGCCTGGGGCCGCAACCGCTATGCGCGGCCAATCCGCGCCTGATCTACTGCGCCATCAGCGCCTTTGGCGAAAGCGGGCCATTGGCCCATCTGCCCGGCTACGATCCCCTGATGCAGGCCTTCACGGGGATCATGAGCGTGACCGGCAACGAAGGCGACGATCCGGTGCGCGTGAGCGTCTCCCTGGTGGACATGGGCACGGGCCTGTGGGCGGCGCTGGGCATCTTCGCGGCCATCATGTCGCGCCAGCAGACCGGCCGGGGCGCGCAGGTCAACGCCAGCCTGCTCGAAACCGGCATGTCCTGGATGACGGTGTTTGTCGCCGGCTACCTGGCCTCGGGCGCGCTGCCGCGCAAGCTGGGTTCGGCAATGAGCATGGCCGCGCCCTATGAACTGTTCCGTACTCGGGACGGCCATGTCTTCATCGCCGCCGGCAACGACAGGCTGTTCGGCAAGGTGTGCGAGGCGCTGGGCTGCCCCGGACTGGCCAGCGACCCCCGCTACATCGTCAATTCCGACCGGGTCGTCAACCGCGAGGCCTTGCGCGCCGACCTCGAAGCGCATACCACGCGCATGAGCGCCGCCGATGCCGTGTCCGCCCTGCGCGCCGCGGGCGCCCCGTGCAGCGAATTGAACACCGTCGCGCAGGCCATGGACCACGAGCAAGTACGGACGCTCGGGATGATCGCGGACCTGCCCACCCCCGCCGTCCCCGGCCTCAAGGTCGTGGCCCTGCCCCTGCGGGTGGACGGCGAGCGCGTGGGCAGCATGTCGGCGCCGCCCGGGCTGGGCGCGGATACCGATGCCGTTCTTCAGGAATTGGGAATCAGCGCAGACGAAGTGGCCCGCCTGCGGCGCGAAGGCGTCATCGCCTGACCCCTTATGCAAACCCATCGCGCCAAGCGATGCTTTCAGACAAGAGACCATGAACTTCAATTACTCGGACACCCAGCAGGAAATCCGCAGCGCGGTCGCCGCCCTTTGCGCCAGGTTCGGCGAAGACTACTGGCGCCAGTGCGAAGAGAGCGGCGCCTACCCGGATACCTTTGTGCGAGCGATGACCGAGGCCGGATGGCTGGCCGCCTTGATTCCCGAGGCCTATGGCGGCTCGGGCCTGGCGCTGCTGGACGCCTGCCTCATTCTTGAAGAAATCAATCGATCAGGCGGCAATGGCGCCGCCTGCCATGCGCAGATGTACACCATGGGCTCAGTCTTGCGCCACGGTAGCGAAGCGCAGAAGAACCGCATCCTGCCCCGCATTGCCGATGGCAGCCTGAGCCTGCAGGCCTTTGGCGTCACCGAGCCGGACGCGGGGTCCGACACCTTGCGCATCAAGACCTTTGCGCGGCGGGTGAACGGCGGATACGTGATCAATGGCCAGAAAATCTGGACCTCGCGCTACCTCCAGTCGGATCTCTATCTGCTGATCGCCCGCAGCACGCCCTACGAAGAGGTCAAGAAAAAGACCGACGGCCTGAGCCTGTTTCTGGTGGACATCGAACGCGCCGGGAGCGCTCTGAGGTCCACGCCCATCAAGACCATGCTCAACCATCACACCAACCAGGTGTTCATCGACAACCTCGAGGTCAGCGACGAGGACCGCATCGGCGAAGAAGGCAAAGGCTTTCATTACCTGCTCGATTCGCTGAATGCGGAGCGGCTCCTGGTCGCCAGCGAATCGATAGGCGACGGCAAGTGGTTCGTGAGCAAGGCCTCGCGCTATGCCTCCGAGCGCGTGGTGTTCGACCGGCCCATAGGCGCCAACCAGGGCGTGCAGTTTCCCATCGCCCGGGCCCATATGAACATCGAGGCGGCCGAACTGATGCGCAACCGCGCCGCGACCCTGTTCGATAATGGCGAGCCCTGCGGGCCGGAAGCCACCATGTGCAAATACCTGGCCTCGGAAGCGGGATGGGAAGCCGCCGAGGCGGCCATGACCACCTTCGGCGGCTATGGCGTCGCCGCCGAATATCACATCGAGCGCAAGTGGAAGGAGAGCCGGCTGTTTCGCACCGCTCCCATTTCCAACAATCTGGTCCTGGCGCAGGTCGCCCAACATATTCTCGGCATGCCCAGGTCGTACTGAGGCCGGATTCCCATGGCTTATGAAACCCTGCTCATAGAAAACGCCGACTCGGCCGGCGAAATCGCCGTGCTGCGCCTGAACCGCCCGCAAGCGATGAATGCCATGAACACCCGGATGTTCCTCGATATGCGCGCAGCCCTGCGGGAGCTGCGCGAACGGGCGGACCTGCGCTGCGTGATCCTTGCCGGCAGCGGCCTGAAGGCATTTTCGGCGGGCGGCGACCTGAAGGAGCGCAATGGCATGAGCGACGATACCTGGCGCCGCCAGCACGAATTGATCGAGGAAGCGTTCCTGGCCGTCAAGGACTTCCCCCTGCCCATCATCGCGGCAGTGGAAGGCCACGCTCATGGCGGCGGGCTGGAGCTGGCATTGATGTGCGATTTCATCGTGGCGGCGGAGTCGGCCCAATTTTCCCTGGCCGAGGTCAGGCGCGGCATCATGCCGGGCGGCGGAGGCATACAGAACCTGGTGCGCGCCGCGGGCATGAGGCGCGCCAAGCAATACCTGTTTACCGGCGACCGCTTCGATGCCGCGCAGGCCCATGAATGGGGCGTCGTCAATGAAATCACCGCCGCGGGGCAGGCCGTCGAAGGCGCGTTGGCCATTGCGCGGCGCATCCTGCAGGCGGCGCCCATGTCGGTCCGGTATGTGAAGCTCGCCGCCTCGCGCGGCGGCGAGGTCGACTTCCACACCGGCTATGCCATGGACATCGCCGCCTACAACGTGCTCGTGTCTTCCGCCGACCGCCTTGAAGGCGTACAGGCCTTCAACGAAAAGCGCCCGCCGCGCTGGTCCAATCACTAAAGGGCAGCCATCATGGCCATCACCCAGCAGCTTGCCGAATTTGTCCTTGCGCCATCCGGGCGGCTGGCGCCCGCAGCCGTGCGAGCCCGCGCGGCGCGCTATATCGCCGATACCCTGGCCGTGACCATTGCCGGCTCCGCAGAAGCGGGGCCGCGCGCGCTGGAAAAAGCCATACAGCCCTCGGGCGACGCCGGCGCGATAGGCGTTCCATGGAACGCCTATCGCTACCGCGCAGCGGACGCCTGCCTGCTGTACGGCATGGCGGCGCATATCCTGGATTACGACGACGTCAGCATGCTGGCCGTATGCCATCCCAGCGCGCCCGTCGTATCGGCGCTGTGCGTCCTGGCTCCCAGCGTTCCCGCCAGCGGCGCGCAATTCATCGACGCCTATATCGTCGGCACCGAGGTGTCGATCCGTTGCGGCCAGGCCATGGGCTTTCGCCATTACGACCTGGGCTTTCACGCCACGGCCACGCTGGGTTCGCTGGGCGCTGCGGCGGCCTGCGCCCGCCTCCTGGGCCTGAGCCTCGCCCAGACCTGCCACGCCCTGGCCATCGCGGCCAGCCTGTCGGCGGGCATACGCAAGAATTTCGGCAGCATGGTCAAGTCATTGCATGTCGGCCAGGCCGCCGCGCATGGCCTGCAGGCCGCGCGCCTGGCCAATGCCGGCATACAGGGCGCCGCCGAAGCCCTGGAGGATGGCGGCTGGCTCAAGGCGTTTTCGGGCGGCATGACCGACCATTGGCCGGCGGATCTGAAGCTGGGCCAGCCTTTTGCCATCGACGATCCCGGCTTCGAGCAGAAACGCTATCCCTGCTGCTACCTGATGCACAAGATCATCCAGGCGACGCTGGCCCTGCGGCGCCAGCATGGCTTGTCGCTGGATGGCCTGGAAAGCGCCCGCATCGATATGTGCCGCGGCGGCGCGACGCCCTTGATCCACCCCTTGCCGCGCAACGGCCTGAACGCCAAGTTCAGCGGCCCATACGCTGTCGCGGGCGCGCTGGCCGACGGCCGGGTCGACCTGAAAAGCTTCGAGGACGATGCCGTGCTGCGTCCCGCCATCCAGTCCGCGATGGCCGCCACCAGCCTGGTGGAAGGCGATATCGCCCCCGCCCAGGGCAGCGACCTGGGCAATGCGCCGGTCACGGTAAGCCTGGCGTATGGCGATGGGCGCCGCTATGCGCATACCGTCACGCTGTCGCCGGGATCGGTCCAGGATCCGCTAAGCGATGCCGACCTGCTCGAAAAAGCGCGCGATTGCCTGGCGCGCGGCTTGCCCGATACGTCCGCCGACACCGCCCGGGCATGGTTCGAGGCGGGCCTGCGGCTGGACGCCCGCCCATCCGCCCGCGAGTGGCTGGGCGGATTGCGCCACGATAACTGAAGTCCATATAAAAAAACCCACGGAGACCAACCATGAAAACCTCTATACGCCGCAAGCTGATCATCGCGGGCCTCGCGGCCGGCCTGTCGGCATCGTTCCCGCTGGCGGCAAGCGCCGCCGACAGCGCCACCATACGGGTGGCCTACAACCTGCCCAAGGATCACGCGACCGGCCTGTATTTTGAAACCCTGGCCAAGAAGATCGAGGAGCTCACCGCAAGCACCGCGCTCAAGCTGAAAGTGCGCACTTTTCCCAACGGGCAGCTCTATAACGATACGCAACTGCCCGATGCCGTGAGCACCGGCGCTGTCGAAATCGGCCAGATGAACATCGGCTTCATGAACGGCCCGGGCACGGAATCGCTGCGCATCTGGGGCCTGCCCTTTCTTTACAACTCCTGGGAAGCCCTTTGGGCGACCGAAGACAACCCCGCCTTCAAAGGCGCGTTCGACAGGCAGTTCGGCAAGTTCGGCATGCATATGCTGGGCTGGGTGCAATATGGACTCGTCGAATTCTATGCAAGCAAGCCCATCGCCCTGCCTGCCGACCTGAAAGGCCTGCGGATGCGCGCCTTCGGCGTCGACACCAGCATGCTGATCCGGGACCTGGGCGGCTCGCCGGTCAGCCTGAGTTCGCAGGAAATGTATCAAGCCGTGCAACGCGGCACGATAGATGGCTTCATTACCGGCCCGACCTCGGTGTATTCGCGCAAGCTTTATGAAGTCACCAAACACGGCACCGACATTGGCATCAATTACCTTTCCTTCATGGCCACCGCCAATCTCGAATGGTGGAACAAACTGCCTGACGACACCCGCAAGGCCGTCGCCGCGGCCTCGGACATCGCCCAGACCACCGCCCGCGAGCGCGCCAAGGAAGATGACAGGATAGCCAAGCAGCACTTGAAGGAGCTGGGAGTCAGCGTGTCGGAACTCAGTCCCGAGCAGCGCCAGCAATGGGTGGACGCCTCCAAGGGGCTTTATGACGCTTACCGAGAAAAAGCGGGAACGGAAGGCGCCGAGCTGCTGAAAATCGTCGAGGCCGCCGACAGGCAGCAGGCCGCCAAGTAAAACCGGGCCTAGCAAAAGGAGACAGACATGGGCATAGTGGCCAAGATAATAGGGCTCGCCAACAAGGGAGTGACAGGGCTGGGCATCGCGGCGCTGGGTGTGCTGCCGCTGATCGTTTTCTATGACGTGACGGCGCGCTACGTGTTCAACGCGCCCACGATCTGGGCCACGGAAATCTCCATCTACCTGCTGCAGCTGCTGGTATTCCTGCCCATGGGCCTGTTGCTGGGAGAAAACTCGCACATCAGGTCGACGCTGCTGACCGACAAGCTCTCGCCTCGCGCCCAACGCGCCCTGCATCTGCTTTCGCTGGCAATGGTCGCCTTGCTGGCCGGCTGCATCACCTGGCTGGGTTGGAAGCTGACAGCCCACTCGTGGCATCAGTCGCAAGTGTCGGCCACCCTGCTCGCCATACCCTTGTGGCTGCCCAATGCGCTGATTCCTTTGGGCGGATTGCTTCTGCTCATCAACGCGCTCGGTGGCCTGATAAGCCCGCCCGCCGAATTCAAATAATCTCTCGCCGAAGGATTGCGAATATGGACTTTCTTACCATCGGCGTATTGCTGGCCACGCTTTTGCTGTTTCTCCTGCTGGGCGTGCCGGTCGGGTTCGCGCTGGGGCTGGCGGGCGTCGCCGCCATCCTTACCATCGGGCCGTCTTTCCTGATACAAATCCCGCTGACGATCACCAAGTCATTTTCGGATGTCGTGCTGATCGCCATCCCCTTATTCATCCTGATGGGCGAGATCCTGTATCGCGGCAAAGTGGGCCAGCAATTGTTCGATACCGCCAACGTCTGGCTGGGCCGGCTGCGCGGCGGCACCGGAATGTCGGCGGTATTCGCCTTCACCTTCTTCGCCGCCATCGTGGGCTCGAGCATGGCTTCGGTCCTGACCATAGGCAAGATTGCCATCCCTGAAATGGAGCAGCAGGGCTACAGCAAGCGGCTTACCTACGGCCTCACCGCAGTGGGCGGTTCGCTGGGCATACTCATCCCCCCCAGCATCCCCTTGATCATCTACGCATCGCTTACCGACGTTTCGCCGGGCCAAGTTTTCATCGCCGGGTTCCTGCCTGGCTTTTTTATTGCGGGCTTGCTGGCGGCATGGGTCTTCTGGAAAGCGCCCCGGACCAGCAAAGCCCCCGCCTTCAACTTCAGGAAGGCCTGCCGCGCCACCCTGCACTCGGTGCCCGACCTGCTGCTGCCCATAGTCATCCTGGGCGGAATTTACGCGGGCATCTATACCCCCACCGAAGCCGCCGCCATCGGCGTCATCTATGCCCTGATATTGACCATGGCCGTGCGCCGCACGATATCGTTGCGCGATCTGCCCGCCGTGTTGACCGATACCCTCAAAAGCAACGCCATGCTGCTGACCATAGTCCTGGGAGCGCTGGTGTTCGGCTCGGCCCTGACGCTGATCGGGCTGCCCCAGATGCTGGCCGAAGCCACCCAGGCGGCCGCCATGCCGCAATGGGCGGTGATGCTGATGTTCGCCCTGATCTGGCTGGTGATGGGATGCTTTCTGGAGGTCATTTCCATCATCCTGATCACCGTGCCGGTGTTTTTCCCCATTGCGCAGGCCGTGGGCATAGACCCCATCTGGTTCGGCATCTTCATGGTGATCAACATGGAAATGTCGGTGATCACGCCGCCAGTGGGTATGAACCTGTTCGCGATCAAGTCGATACTGCCCAATGAAACCCTGGGCGCGATCACGCGCGCGGCCGTGCCTTCGCTGATCATCCTGCTGATAGGGCTTGTCGTCCTTTGGTTCTTCCCCGGCATCGCGCTATTGCTGGTGCGCCATGCAATATAAGCGGGCCTGATAAACAAGGCCTGACCCGCCTCCCGCGCCTGCCCCGCTTCCGCCGCTCCGCGAAAGCGGCGGCGGATGCAGCTCCCCTCGCTATGTCCCGCCTTGCGGCCGCGCAGTATGACCGCCGGCGGCGCGGCGGCGTTCGCCTGCCCGCCCCGCACAGCGGCGCTTGCCGCCGCGCCGCGATTTGATTTGACAGACAAATCGCCTGGCCCGTAAAATAATAGAACAGCGTTCTATCTTAAAGAATCAATACGTCCCTGGAGACAAGTCATGGCCAGCAACAAGCAATTTCAAAAAACGAACCGCTACGCTCCTGTGCTCAGCCGCCGCAGCGTCCTGAAAGCGGGAATGGCGACACTTGCGATCCCCTTCATGGGGGCAAGTTCCGCCGCCTATGCCCAGCAGGAAGCCTGGCCGAACCGCGCGGTGCGATTCGTGGTGCCCTTTTCTCCGGGCGGCGCGGCGGACACTTCGGCGCGCACGGTAGGGCAGAAAGTCGGGGAAATCCTGGGCCAGTCCATTATCATCGAGAACCGCACCGGCGGCAACGCCGTGGTGGCGGCGCTCACCGTCTTGCAGGCCCCCAAGGACGGCTATACCCTGATCTGGGATGCGGCCAATCAGCTCACCAACCCTTTGCTGGTCAAGAACCTCAAGTTCGACTACGAGACCGCTTTCCAGCCTATCACCATGGCGGTGCGCGTGCCTCAAGTGCTGGCGGTGCGCCAGGACTTTCCCGCCCAGACGCTCAAAGAATTCGTGGACTATGTAAAAGCCCATCCCAATGCGGTATCCTGCGGCACGCCGCCATCCGGCGCCATGGCCCATCTGGCGCTGGTGCATTTCCAGAAGCTCAGCGGCATGCAGATGATCCATACGCCATACCGCGGCGGCGCGGATGCCGGCCGCGACCTGATGGGCGGCCAGATCGATTCCGCCCTCATCACGCTTTCAACAGCGCGCGGCGCGCTGGAAATGGGGAAAATCCGCATACTCGGCCTGACCAGCCTGGAGCGCAGCCCCGCATTTCCGAATATTCCCACCATCGCGGAGCAAGGCTACCCCGGCTATGACATGGACGACTGGTTCGGCCTGTTCGCCGCCGCCGGCACGCCGGACGCGGTCGTGACGCGCGCCCAGGCCGCCGTGGCCGAGGCCGCGCGCGACCCGGCGCTGATCGCCGCGATCGCCCCGACAGCCGCCGTGCTGGTGGCCAACACGCCGCAGGAATTCACCGCCTGGCTGGCACAGCAGCGCAAGCTACTTGCCAAGCTTATCCAAGACGCCAATATTTCCATAGGTTAACGATGACAACGACCGCCAATTCCAACCGCAGAATCATCTATGCCAAGCGGCCCACCGGCATGCCCACCGTGGACTGTTTCCAACTGGTGACGGTTCCCATGCCGCAGCCGGGCCCGGGCCAGGCGCTGGTGCGCAATGACTATTTATCCGTCGATCCCTACATCCGCATGCGCATGGAAGAGAAGGACTCCTACACGTCGGTCATGAAAGTGGGCGAAACCCTCGTCGGGCGCACCGTGGGGCAAATCGTTGCGAGCCAGATCGCGGGCTTCGAGGCGGGCGACTGGGTGGTGGGACGGCTGGGCTGGCAGGATTACAGCGTGGCGGAGGCGGCGGACTTGCAGAAAATCGACATCGATGCGGCGCCCGCCACCGCCTATCTGGGGTCGCTCGGCTCGACCGGCATCACCGCCTGGGTGGGCTTGATGGAATTCGGCAAACCCAAGCCCGGCGAAACCGTCCTGGTTTCCGCCGCATCCGGCGCGGTGGGCAGCGTGGTCGGCCAGTTGGCCAGGCAGCAAGGCTGCCGCGTGGTGGGCATCGCCGGCGGGCCGGCAAAATGCGCCGTGGTGCGCGAGGAATTCAATTTCGACGACTGCGTGGACTACAAAGCGGACACCTTTGCCGCGGACCTCGCGCGGGCGGTGCCGCAAGGCGTCGACGTATACTTCGACAATGTCGGCGGGCCCATCCTCGATGCGGTATTGCCGCTGCTCAATAATTTCGCGCGCATTCCCCTTTGCGGCCTGGTGTCCCAGTACAACGCCACCGAACCCTACGGGATCAAGAATTTCCGCGAACTCTTCAATCACCGCGTCACCTTGCGCGGCTTTGTGCTCTCGGACCATAAAGACCTGTGGCCGCTGGCCAGCAAAAGCCTGGCCCAGGCCTATGCCGCGGGGCAGCTGAAGTACCGCGAGTCCATCACCGATGGCCTCGAGAACGCGCCGCGCGCGTTCATAGACATGCTGCACGGCTCCAACGTAGGCAAGCAACTGGTGCGCCTGCGCGCCGGCGCCTGACCATTTTCAACCCGACCACTCACGGATCACACTCGATGGAACATGCCCGCTCGTTCATTGCTGGCCAGTATTACACCGCGGCCGGCATGCCGCTCTCGCCCGTCTTCAACCCGGCGACAGGCGCGCAGATCGGCCAGGTCGATATCATCCATGCCGCCGGCCTCGACGCGGCGCTGCTGGCCGCCTCCAGCGGATTCGAATCGTGGAGGCGCACTTCGGCCTATGAGCGCGGGCGCATACTTCAAGCCGCGGCAAGCCTCATCCGCGAGCGCAAGGAAGCCATCGGGCGGCTGATGACGCTGGAACAAGGCAAGCCTTTGGCCGAGGCCATCGGTGAAGTCGCGACCTCGGCCGACAATATCGAATGGATGGCGCAGGAGGCGACACGCGCCTATGGGCGGCTGCTGGTGCCGCGCACGGCCGGCATCACGCAGGCGGTGCAGCGCGAACCCATAGGCCCCGTGGCCAGCTTCTGCCCGTGGAATTTTCCCGCCCTGACTCCAGCGCGCAAAATCGCCGGGGCTTTGGCCGCCGGCTGCTCGCTGATCCTGAAGCCGTCGGAAGAAACCCCATTCACGGCGGCGCATATCGTCCGCGCATTCATCGACGCGGGCGTTCCGGCGGGCGTGCTGAATCTGGTCTATGGCAAGTCCAGGCAGGTTTCCGCCCATCTGATCGCCTCGCCCGTCATACGCAAGATTTCATTCACCGGTTCCACGGCCGTAGGCAAGGAACTGCTCGCGCTCGCGGCGCAAGGCGTCAAGCGCGCCACCATGGAGCTCGGGGGCCATGCGCCGGTCGTGGTGTTCGACGACGTCGATCCCGTCGCCGCGGCCCGGCAGGCCGTGATCGCCAAATTCCGCAACGCCGGCCAGGTTTGCACCAGCCCCACCCGCTTCTATGTGCAGGCCGGAATCTATCCGCAATTCCTCGAGGCCTTCGTCGCTGCGGCGCGCGCCATACAGGTAGGCGACGGCATGGACCCGGCCAGCCAGATGGGGCCGCTGGCCAATGGCCGGCGCGTCGATGCCATGGAACTGCTGGTGGCCGATGCCGTCAAGCACGGCGCGCGCCTGGAATGCGGCGGTTCGCGCCATGAAGGCGCGGGGCATTTCTTTGCGCCCACCGTCTTGTCCGGCGTGCCCGAATCCGCGCGTATCATGTACGAAGAGCCCTTCGGCCCGGTCGTGCCGCTTGCTCCCTTCGACACCTTCGAAGAAGTCCTTGGCCGTGTGAACGCGCTGCCTTTCGGGCTGGCCGCCTACGTAATGACCCGCTCGCTGGCGCGCGCCTCGGCAATGAGCGATGCGCTGGAGGCGGGGATGGTGGCCGTCAACCACTACACCGTGTCGACGCCTGCATCGCCCTTTGGCGGCGTCAAGGAAAGCGGCTACGGTTCGGAAGGCGGCATCGAAGGCCTGGATGCCTACCTCACGAGCAAAACTGTGACCCAGCGCGTCGCCGGCGCCGATCTTCAACCTGCCTGAGCCCCTTGATCATGACTACGCTTTTATTTGGAACGCCCGTCCTCTTCGATCACGGCGCGCGCCGCGCGCTGCCGGCCGAGCTGGCCCGCGCCGGCGTCAAGCGTCCGCTGTTCGTGACGGACAAGGGAGTGATGGCCGCGGGCGTGTTCGGCCAGGCCATAGAGGCCCTGCCCGATGCCGCCGGTTTTCCGGTCTTCAGCGAAGTCCCCGTCAACCCCACCGAAGCCGCGGCGCTGGCGGGGGCGGCAATGTATCGGGAACAGCATTGCGACGGCGTGATCGGCATAGGCGGCGGCGCGGCGCTGGATCTGGCCAAGGCCGTCGCCATTCTCGCCGTCAATGCGCCGCCGCTATGGGACTATTGCAATCGGCACGCAGCCGCCAAGGACATACGCAATTGCCCGCCGCTGATCCTGATGCCCACCACCGCCGGGACCGGCAGCGAAGTCGGGCGCTCGGCGGTGATTGTCTTCGACAATGGGATCAAGGCCGGCGTGCGCTGCCCGGAGATCGTCACCATGGCGATCTGCGATCCAGACCTGACCTTCGCGCTGCCGCCCTCGATAAGCGCCACGACAGGCATGGATGCGCTGGCGCACTGCATTGAGACCTTCTGTTCGCCGGCCATCAATCCTCCGGCCGACGCGATCGCGCTCGACGGCATGAAACGCATCTTCGATCACATCGAACGCGCGGTCAGCGATGGCCGCGACGCGGCGGCGCGCTGGAACATGATGATGGGCTCGGTGGAAGGCGCCATGTGTTTTCAGAAGGGAATGGGCGCCGTGCATGCTTTGTCGCATCCGCTGGGCGCCCTGGGCTATCACCACGGCACGCTCAATGCGGTGCTGCTGCCGCACGTCCTGGCCTGCAACCTGGATGCGCTCGGCGGCAAGGCCGACAGGATGGCGCAGCAGGCGGGCCTGGCGTCGGGGCGCCAGTTGCCCGAGGCGGTAGCGCGGCTGACCGCCGCTATTCATATCCCGCCCCGCCTGCGCGACCTCGGGCTGACCCGCGCGGATCTCGGTCCCATTGCCGGGTCCGCGCTGCAGGACAATGCCCATAAGACGAATCCGCGGCCCTTGCAAGGCCGCGATTACGACGCCATTTTGCTGGCGGCATTCTAGATGCCGCCACACCGGAATACTGCCTATGTCCCAATTACTGATTAGCGAAGTCGCCCCGCGGGACGGCCTCCAAAGCATCGCCAGCGTCATGCCGACCGCCGACAAATGCCGCTGGATACAGGCCCTGGCCGAAGCCGGCTTGAAGGAGATAGAAGTCGCCTCGTTCGTGCCCGCCAGGCTGCTGCCGCAGATGGCCGATGCCCGCGAGGTGGTGCAGTTTGCGCGCGGCATCGCCGGACTGCAGGTGGCCGCGCTGGCGCCCAATATCAAGGGAGCGCAGGCGGCATTCGAGGCGGGAGTGCACAAGCTGACCTTGCCTGTCTCGGTCAGCGAGGCCCATTCGCTCGCGAATGTCCGCAAGACGCACGCCCAGGCCATCGAGGAAGTCCGCCAGGTGGTTGCCCTGCGCAATGCCCGCTACCCGGCGGTGGCCATCGAGGCAGGCATGTCCACGGCTTTCGGCTGCACGATCTCGGGCGCCATCGGGGACGACCAGGTGATGCGCCTGGCGCATGCCGTGGCCGAATGCGGCGTCGATGAAATCGGCCTGTCGGATACTTCGGGATACGCCAATCCCGCCCAGATCCGCCGCCTGTTCCGCCGCCTTCAGCAGGAATTCGGCGGCAAGGCCGGCGGCGCGCATCTGCACAACACCATGGGCCTTGGACTGGCCAACGTGGTGGCGGCGCTGGACGTCGGCGTCACCACATTCGATTCCAGCCAGGGCGGCATAGGCGGCTGCCCGTATGCGCCGGGCGCCAGCGGCAATATCGTCACCGAGGATCTCGTCTTCATGCTCGAAGCCATGGGCTACGACACAGGCATAGACCTGGACAAGCTGCTGGCCGCCCGCCAGATCCTGGCCAACGCCCTGCCCGGCGAGGCGCTATATGGCCATACCGCCGCGGCGGGCCTGCCCAAGAATTTCCGCCAGGCGGCTAGCGCCTGAAATGAGCCGGCGCAGCCTTCAGGCGGCAAACCAGGACGGCAAGACCACGGAACAATAGGGCTGCCGGCCGGCTAGAGCGCCGCGCCGAACCGGCCCGCGCCGCCCAGCTGGATGCTGATGGTATCCGCCGCCGCCTTGACGGCGTCGGCGAACTCGGACTTGAGGCGCGAGGTCGGCATCGTCAGGGTGACGGCGCCGACCAGTTCCTTGCGGCCATTGCACACCACCGCCGAGACCCCGGACAGCTCCGGCAGGCGGTCGCCCTTCAATACGATGAAGCCATCGCGCCGGATCTGATCGTAAAGCTCGCCTTTGGCGCCAAGAAAGGCGCTCAGCACGCGCCCGCCCGAACCGCGCTCCAGGGGCAGCACATCGCCCTCGCTGGTGTGGTAGCGGATGGCCTGCGGCGAATCCACCCGGTGCACGCAAACCCGGTGTCCGCCCCGGACGATATGGAAGGCGGCGCTTTCGCGGGTTTGCGCCACCAGTTCGCGCAGCACGGGCATGACCACGCCCCCCAGGGAAAACGCCGCGGCATACACGCTGTTCAAACGGCCCACCTCATAGCCCAGCGCATAGCGGCCGTCCGCGGTTTTTTGTACCAGCCCGCCGTGCTCCAGCGAGGCCAGCAAGCGCAGTATCGTGCTCTTGTACAAGCGCGAGCGCTCGGAAAGCTCCAGCAAGGTAAGTTCGGAATCGCCCGATTTGAACGCCGCGAGCAGGGAAATCGCCCGATCGACGGCGGCAACGCCGCCCGGCGCGGGATTCGTGTCCGCCACGGAAAGAGAAATGGCTTTTTTCGGCATTTTCATCCGTCCCAATATTTTGAATACACAAGCGCCGGCCCCAGCGCAATGCCCGAAAGACGCTTGCGAGCCGAGCATGATACCAGTAGCCGGCGGCGGTTCCCGATGGCGGCCGTACGATTTTATAACGAGCTTGCGTTATGGCGAGCCTGCGCCACCCACACGCCGCGCCGCTTGACAATGTGCATATGCACACAATATACTTTCCTGATGACTATTCCCATCGCCCAAGTCTGCAACTGCTTCGCCGCCCGCCAGGCGGCGCGATTCATTACGCAGCTTTACGAACGCCATTTGAGCAAAGCCGGCATCACAGGGTCGCAATACACGATACTCGCCGTCATCCAGTCGCGTCCCGGCATCGCCATGGCGGAACTGGCCCACGAACTCGTAATGGACCGCACCAGCCTGGTGCGCGCCCTGAAGCCGCTGCTGAGTAACGGCTACGTTACAGCTGCGCCCGGCCCGAACGCCGGGCGCAAGATGGCCTTGTCGCTATCTTCCAGCGGGCTGGAAAAATTCCGGGAAGCTGGCCCGCACTGGCAAGCGGCCCAGCGGGAATGGGAGCTCATGGTCGGCAGCGAGCGCGCCAAGGCGCTGCGGGAAGAGCTGATAGCCGTCACGCGCATGTGAATAAACCCCAAGCTGCGATCCGAAGCCCGGCGGGGCATTTTTTCAGCGCATGAATGTGCATATGCACAATTGACTCAGGAAAAGGAAACCCATGTTGAGCACCACAAGCCGGATCGGTCTGTTCGGCGCGATCACCGTATCGGCAACCGTCGGTTTGGCCGGCTGCCAAAAGCCCGCGGCCGCTCCGGAAACATTGGCGAGGGTGGCGTATTTCTCCGCCGCGCCCGCGGCCGGGGACGGAGCCAGCTACACCGGCGTGGTCCGCGCCCGGACGGAAAGCAGCCTGGGTTTTCGCGTGCCGGGCAAAATCCTCGAGCGCCTGGTCGATCCCGGCGACACGGTAAAAGCCGGCCAGGCCCTGATGAAGCTCGACGCAACGGATTACGGCCTGGCGCTCGCCGCTTCCAGGGCATCGATACAAGCGGCGCTCGCACGCCATATACAGGCCTCGGCCGATGAAGCGCGCCTGCGCAAACTGCTGGCGTCCGGGGCCGTATCGGCACAGGCATACGAACAGGCCAGGGCCGCCGCGGACACCGCCTCGGCGCAACTCGACGCGGAGCGCGCGCAGGCGCGGCAGATCCAGCACCAGGCTGACTACGCCGTGCTGCGCGCGGACAAGGACGGCGTCATCATGGAAGTGCCTGTCGAACCCGGCCAAGTGGTAAGCGCCGGCCAGACGGTGGCCAAAGTGGCCCGCCAGGGCGCCAGGGAAGCACAGGTCAGCATACCCGAACAGGCGCTGGCCCTGACCCGGCGCCCGGCGACGGCGACCCTGTACGCCCAGCCGGCGGTATCGTTCGGCGCGGCGCTGCGCGAGCTGTCGGCGGTGGCCGACCCCCTGACCCGCAGCTATCAGGCCCGCTATACATTGGCCGGCGCCGGCGAACAGGCGCCGCTGGGCGCCACCGTGACGATACATCTGGCCGGAAATTCCGCCGCCGGCTCCATGGCCATCAGTGCGCCGGTCAGCGCGCTGATCGACAAAGGCCAGGGTCCCAGCGTCTGGGTGATCGATGACAAGAGTTCGACGGTGCAACTGCGCCCCGTCAAGCTTGCAAAGCTGGGCGAAGAAACCGTCGGCATTTCATCCGGCATCGCGGTAGGCGAACGCGTGGTGGCCTTTGGCTCCCATCTGCTCGAGGCGGGCCAGAAGGTCGAACTGCTGTCGTCCATCAATGTGGACGGCGGATCATGAGCGGCTTGAATCTGTCCGCATTCGGCGTGCGCGAGCGCGCCATCACCTTATTCCTGATCCTTGCCATTGCCGTGGCCGGCGCGTTCGCATTCATTAAGCTGGGTCGCGCCGAAGACCCCAGCTTCACGGTGAAGATCATGACGATCTCGGCGATCTGGCCGGGAGCGACCGCCGGGGAAATGCAGCAGCAGGTGGGCGACCGCCTGGAAAAGCGCCTGCAGGAGCTCGATTATTACGATCGGGTGGAAACCGCCGCGCGGCCCGGGCTCATCACCATGAAGCTCTATCTCAAAGACTCGACTCCGCCGGATGCGGTCCCGGAACAGTTCTACCAGGTGCGAAAAAAACTGGGCGACGAAGTCATCAGCCTGCCGCGCGGCGTCATCGGGCCGGTAATCAATGACGAATATTCGGATGTCTATTTTTCGCTGTTTTCCCTGGAGGCGAAAAACCTTTCCCACCGGCGACTGGTGGCGCAGGCGGAAGTGTTGCGCCAGCGCCTGCTGCGGGTGGGCGGCGTGCAGAAGGTCAATATCCTGGGAGAGCAGCAACAGAAGATCTATGTCGAGATCTCGCACCAGCGGCTGGCCACGCTGGGCATCAAGGCGCAAGCCCTTTTCGACGCCCTGAACCAACAAAATAATCTTGCCGCCGCGGGCTTTGTCGAGACCGCCGGCCCGCGCGTATACCTGCGCCTCGACGGCGCCATCGACAGCGTCGAGACGGTAAAGGCCATCCCGCTCGTGGCCGGCGGACGGATACTGAAGATAGGCGACATCGCCGACGTGCGGCGCGGCTACGAAGACCCGCAAACTTTCGCCATACGCACGCAGGGCGAACCGGCGCTGATGCTGGCGGTGGTGATGAAGAAGGGCTTCAATGGCTTGAAGCTGGGCAAATCGCTGGAGCAGGAAGCGGCGGCCATCGAAAAGACGCTGCCTCTGGGAATAACCTTCTTCAAGGTGTCGGACCAGGCGCGGGCGATAAGCGCCGCGGTCGATGAGTTCATGATCAAATTCTTCATGGCCCTGGCCGTCGTCATCGTGGTCAGCCTGGCGACGCTGGGTTTCCGGGTCGGCATTGTCGTGGCGGCCGCGGTTCCGCTTACGCTGGCGGCGGTATTTCTCATCATGCTGGCCACCGGCCGGGATTTCGACCGCATCACATTGGGCGCCTTGATTCTTTCGCTGGGCCTTCTGGTCGACGACGCCATCATCGCCATTGAAATGATGGTGGTGAAAATGGAAGAAGGCATGGACCGCGTCGCCGCCGCCACATTCGCATGGGGCGCGACCGCGGCGCCAATGGCCTCGGGCACCCTGGTGACCATCATCGGCTTTCTTCCGGTTGGCTTCGCCCGCTCCACCGCGGGCGAATACGCCGGAAATATATTCTGGGTGGTGGCCTTTTCCCTGGTCGCATCATGGGTGGTGGCGGTGCTGTTCATTCCCTATCTGGGCGTAAAACTGCTGCCGGCCATCAAGCCCAAAGCGGGCGGGCATGCGGGCATCTACGAGACCAGGAACTACCGGCGCCTGCGCTCGCTGGTGCGCTACTGCGTCGATCACAAATGGCTGACCGCCGGTATCACGGTCGGCCTGTTCGGTCTTTCGGTGGCAGGGGTGGGGTCGGTCCAGAAGCAGTTCTTCCCGAATTCGGAGCGGCCCGAACTGACGATAGAAGTCAATCTTCCGCCGGGCAGCGCGTTCGGCGCGACGGACGCCGCGATACGCAAGATCGAAGCGGCGTTGCAGGCCGAACCGCAAGCCGGAATCATCAGCAGCTATATCGGCCAGGGCGCGCCGCGCTTCTTTCTTTCAGTGAATCCCGAATTGCCGAACCCGGCTTTCGGCCAGATCATCGTGCTGACGGAAGATTCCGCGGCGCGCGACCTTCTGAAAGCCAGGATACGCAATATGATCGCGGCGGGAAAATTCGCCGAGGCGCGCGTGCGGGTCAGCCAGTTCCTCTTTGGCCCGCCGGTGCCCTTCCCGGTCCTGTTCCGCGTGGTCGGGCCGGACCTGGACAATCTGCGCGCCGTCGCAAAGCAAGTGCGCGCCATCGTTGAACAGAATCCCGACATGCGCGGCGTCCACCTCGATTGGGGCGATCGCGCGCCCACGCTGCGGCTGGTGCTGGACCAGGAACGCCTGCGCCTGCTGGGCCTGACGCCCCGGGAATCGGCCATGCAGCTGCAGGCGCTGCTCAATGGCTCGCCATCGACCCAGGTCCGGGAAGGCCTGCGCTCCGTCGAAGTGGTGGTCCGCAGCCCCCTGAAAGAACGCCGCGGCCTCAAGGATATCGGCGACATGACATTGACGACGCAAGACGGCCGCGCGGTGCCGCTGTCCCAGGTGGCGAAGTTCGAAACCCGCATGGAAGACGCGGTACTCAAGCGCTATAACCGCGAGACCTATATCGCCGTGCAGGGCGACATTCGCGACGGCGCGCAGCCGCCCGACGTGACCAGGGCGATTCTGCCCGCGCTCGCCGCCTTGAAGGCCCAGCTGCCCGAGGGCTACCGTATCGACACCGGCGGTTCCGTCGAGGAAAGCGCCAAGGCTGACGCGGCTTTGGGCGCCCTGTTTCCGCTGATGATCATTCTCATGCTGACAGTGATCATGATCCAGGTGCGGTCGTTCGCGACCATGTGGATGGTGTTTGCAACGGCTCCGCTGGGGCTGGTCGGCGCGGTCCCCGCGCTGCTGCTGTTCCATCAGCCCTTCGGCTTCAATGCGATCCTGGGCTTGATCGGGCTGGCGGGCATCCTGATGCGCAACACGCTGATCCTCGTCGACCAGATCCGCCACGACCTGCATGCCGGCCTGTCCCCTTACGACGCGGTCATCGAGTCGACCGTCCGGCGCGCCCGGCCGGTGATCCTGACCGCAGCGGCGGCGATGCTCGCGTTCATTCCACTGACCCATTCCGCCTTCTGGGGCCCCCTGGCCTATGTGCTGATAGGCGGCGTCGGCGTCGGCACCGCCCTGACGCTTTTGTTCCTGCCGGCCCTGTATTCGCTTTGGTTCCGAGTGCGCCGCGGCGATCCGGCGCGATCCGGGCAGGCAAGCGGCACTCAACCCGCCACGGAATATCCTCAATGAAATCGCAGAACACGCAAGGAGCGGCGTTGCTGATCGCCGCGGCATTGATCCTGCCGGGGTGCTCGCTGGCGCCGGCCCATGAGCGCCCCCCGCTGCCCGTGCCCGATGCGTGGCCCGCCGGGCTTGCGGCCAGCGGCGTGCCGTCGCCCGCGGCGTCCGCGGATGAAATCGCCTGGGAGGATTTTTTTCAGGACGACCGGCTTAAACAGCTGATCCGCCTTGCCCTGGACAACAACCGCGACCTGAGGGTCGCCGCGCTCAACATCGACAGAGCGAGGGCGCTTTACCGCGTGCAAGCGGCGGATCGGCTTCCTGGCGTGAGTGCTGCCGTCGACGGCAGCCGCCAGCGCATTCCCGGCGACCTGGCGCCCGGCGGCAGCCCCGTGATATCACGCAGCGATGCCGTTGGCGTCGGCGTCACATCTTTTGAACTGGATTTTTTTGGCAGGGTGCGCAATCTGAACGCGGCGGCGCTGGAACGCTATCTGGCGACGGAGGAAGCGCGCCGCAGCGCGCATATCGCATTGATCGCCGAAGTGGCAAGGACATACGAAGCGCTGATCGCCGACAAGCAGCTGCTTGCGCTGAGCCGCCGGACCATCGAAAGCCGCGGCGACTCTTACTTGCGGCAGCGCGATCTGCGCCGTCAGGGGGCGAGTTCGGAATATGATCTGCGCCAATCCGAGTCATTGCTGGAAGCCGCGCGCGCGACCCTGGCGCAGCAATCCCGGCAGAAATCGCTGGATGAAAACGCGTTGGCTCTATTGGTGGGCGCAAACCTGGACCAAGCGCTCCTGCCCGGCGACGACGCTCGCGGCGGGCGAAATGCGCTGGCCGACATTCCCGTCGGCCTGCCTTCCGACCTGCTCGCGGCCCGGCCCGACATACGGCAGCGCGAAGCATTGCTTCGCGCCGAGAACGCAAACATCGGCGCCGCGCGCGCCGCCTTCTTCCCGCGCATAGCGCTCACGGGCAGCCTGGGTACGGCCAGCAGCGAACTATCCGGCCTTTTCGACCCGGGATCCGGCGCCTGGAGCTTCATGCCCCGGCTCGTGCTGCCGATTTTCGACGGGGGCCGCAACCGCGCCGGTCTCGGCGTCGCCAAGGCCGATCGCGGGATCGCCATTGCCCAGTATGAGAAGGCCATCCAGGAAGCATTCCGCGAGGTCGCCGACGCGCTGGCGGGCCGCGCCACGTTGAGCGCGCAGCGGGATGCTGTCCGGGCCCAAGAGGCAGCCGAACAGGTGCGTTTCGATCTATCCAGGCAGCGCTATGAAGCCGGCTACTCCAGCTATCTGGAATTCCTGGATGCGCAGCGCGAACTGTTCGCGGTCCAGCAGCAGGCGATTGCCGTCGGCCTTGCGGAATTGCAGAACCGGATCGGGCTTTACAAGGCGCTGGGCGGCGGCTGGAAAAAGTAGCCGGCGGGCCGGCGGATATGCCCCGTCGGTGGCATGCCCGCTTGCGCCGGCGCGCGCCAGGCGCGGCGCTGGGCCGGCCCGGCTCCGCGCCTTATCGCCCGGCCGGCTGCGCCTGCTGATTGGCCGCCATGCGTACGCATAGATCGAAGGCTTGCTGCAGCCCCTCGATATTGGCGATGCCCTTGCCCGCGATATCGAACGCGCTGCCGCTGGCCGAAGTCACCACCGGCACCGGCAGGCCGCCATGCAGCGTGACACCCTGGTCGAAACCGATGAGCTTCATGGCGATCTGGCCCTGGTCGTGGAACATCGACACGACGGCATCGAAGTCGCCGCGGCGGGCCGCGATGAAGACCGTGTCGGGCGAATAAGGGCCGCGCGCGTCCAGGCCCAGCGCTTGCGCCTGCTTGACCGCGGGCGCGATGACCTCGATTTCTTCCATCCCGATCGAACCACCGTCGCCGGCATGGGGATTGAGCCCCGATACGGCGATGCGCGGCTTGGCCACGCCCGCCTGGCGCAGCGCGGCGTCGACGATTTTCACGGCCTCGCAGATGCCTTCGCGGGTGATCAGGTCGGCCACCTCGCGTATCGGCACATGCGAAGTGACGCGCGACGTCCACAAGTCGCCGGTGATGTTGAATTCGGAGACGAAGCCCGGCACCTGCAGGCTTTGCTGTATGTGGCGCAGCTCGTCTTCCTCGGTCAGGCCGCCCAGCCGCAGGGAATGCTTGTTCAAGGGCGCGAAGACTATGCCTTCGCATTCGCCTCGCTTGACGGCGTCCAGCGCCGCCTCCAGCGCCAGGAAAGAAGCCCGGCCCGCATCGACGGTGCACTCGCCGCGCGCCGGCAGCTTGCCCCGCAGCCAGTCGTGTTCCAGCACCGTCACCCGGCCGGGCTCATAGCGCACGCTCTCCAGGTCTTTGACGACCAGCGTGTCGATCTCCATGCCGGCAACGGCTTGCGCATCCGCCAGCATTGCCGGATCGGTAATCAGCAGCAGGTCGGCCGCATCCCGGTTGTGCTGGCGCGCCAGCAGCTTGACGGCCATTTCCGGGCCGACGCCGGCGGGGTCGCCCAACAGGACGGCAAGGCGGGGGCGTTTGATACTCATGGTTTTTCCTTTACTCTTTCTTGATGCCGGAATCGACAAGCAATTGACCGTAGCGGTCGTATTCTTTCTGGTTCATCGCGGCAAACTGTTCGACGCTCATGAGTTCGATCTCACCCCCCAGCGCTTTGATGCGGGCCTGCACCTCCGGGGTTTCAAGACTCTTGGTCAGTTCGTCATGCAGCCTGGCGATGATGGCGGGCGGTGTGCCGCCGGTCGCGAAAAGGCCGTACCAGGTATTGACGTCCGCGCCGGTTATTCCCTGTTCCGCCAGCGTGGGAACATCGGGCAGGGCGGCCGAACGCTTGGGCGAAGTGACCGCCAGGGCGCGCAATTTGCCGCCGACGATTTGCGACATGGCCGACGACGTGGAGTCGAACATCATGTCGACCTGGCCTGAAATGACGTCCATGTGCGCCTGCGAGCTGCCTTTGTAGGGAATATGGATGGATTTTGCGCCCGTGGCCAGATTGAAGGCCTCGGCGCCGACATGCTGCGTACTGCCGACGCCGGAGGAGGCGAACTTCAATTCCCCCGGCTTGGCTTTCATGGCGGCCAGGACATCCTGCACGCTTTTATAGGGGGAGCTGCTGGACACCACCAGCACATTGGGCATGATCGCCACCAACCCTACCGGCTGCAGGTTCTTGAGGGGATCATAGGACAGCTTGATCAGGTGCGGCGCAATCGCCTGGCCGGTATTGGTGGCGACCAGCAGAGTCAGGCCATTGGGTTCGTCGCGCGCGGTCAGGCCCGCGGCGATCGTGTTCGAGGCGCCCGGGCGGTTTTCCACCACGACGGCCTGCTTCAGGCCCGCGGAGAATTTTTCGGCCAGGACGCGCGCCAGAATATCCGTGCCGCCGCCCGGGGAGGCGCCGACCAGGATGCGCATGGGCTTGCTGGGGAATTCTTGCGCGGCGCCGATGGACGGGCCGGCCAGCGCGGCCAGAGCCAGCGCACAGGGCAGGACAGCGTGCAGCAGGGAACGGTATGTCATGAAGGGTCTCCTTTTCTATTGATCCTCCTGTGTATCCGGGGGCTGGGGAAAGCTTAAAGGAATCAGACATTCCATTCCAATAGAATTTCACGAACTATCCATATACATTTATATATAATGCGGTATGTCCGACGCCTCTCCTCCGCCCTCCCTGCTGCTGCGCCTGCGCACCCGCCAACTGGCGCTGCTCAGCATGCTCGATGCCGAACGCAATCTGGGCCGCGCGGCGGCCGCCTTGAACATCAGCCAGCCCGCCGCCAGCAAGCTGCTGCAACAGGCGGAAGACACCTTCGGCGTGCCGCTGTTCGAACGCCAGGCGCGCGGCATGGCGCCCACACCCTACGGGGAAGTCCTGGTCCGCTATGCAAGGCGCATGTTGATCGATTTCGGCTTCATGCACGAGGAAATGGTGGCCCTGCACTCCGGCCTGCAAGGGACGCTGCGGATAGGCAGCGTGCCGGGCGCCATACCCCAGCTGCTGGCGCCCATGCTGGGCGAATACAAGCGCCGCCATCCGCGCGTGGCGGTTTCGGTCACTGTGGATACCAGCAACGTCATGATCCGCCAACTCGCGCGCGGCGAGGTCGATCTGGTGCTGGGCCGCCTGACCCAGGGACAGGGGCACAGCGAAGGCGATTATGTCAGCGCCCCGCTGCTGGAGGAGGCGCTGGTCGTGGTGACGCGCGCCTCGCACCCGCTCGCCGCGCGGGCCAGCGTTTCCTTTGGCGACCTGATGGCCATGGAGTGGATACTTCAGCCGCCCGGCGCGCCCCAGCGCATCCGTTTCGAAGCCGCGCTGCAGGAAGCCGGCGTGACCACGCAGCTGAACATCACCGAAACGGCTTCGACCATCGTCACCACCGCGCTGCTGGAAATTTCAGACATGGTGGCCGTGATGCCCGCTTCCCTGGCCGACCACTACGGGCGCCTGGGCGTCCTGCGGGTACTGCCGGTGGATTTGTCCATACGCTTGCAGCCCATACATCTCATCACCCGCCAGAATCAAGGCCTTTCCCCTGCCGCCGCGCATTTCGTGACGCAGATGCGCAGCCATGCGGGCTGCGCATAGTGAATGGCCAAACCTCGTTGGGGATTATGATCACTGTCATGCTCTCCTTGAACTTCAGGCCTATCCATGATCAATACGACCGCCCTTTTCATCCTGGGCCACGCCGGAACCGGCAAATCATTCCTGACTCGCCATTTCATTGAGCAGCAGCGCGACAGGGGCATTGCCTGGTGCGTCCTGGACAAAGATGTGGTCAGTGAACGCTGGTCGGGGCCTTTCCTGAAAGCGCTGGGGCAGGACGCCAACGACCGGGACAGCCCGCTGTTCAAGGAAAAGGTGCGCGATCTCGAATATCTGAGCACGCTGCGCATTGCCCAGGACCAGCTCGAACTCGGCTTGAATGTGGTCTTTCCCGGGCCGTGGAGCCGGGAATTGGCATCATCCGCCCTGTTTTCCACAGAAGCGCTAGGGCTCCCCGCGCAAGCGCGCCTGCGCCATGTGTGGCTGGAATTGCCTCTGGCGGTTCGCAGAGAACGCATTGCCAGCCGGGCCGACCCGCGCGACCAATGGAAACTCGACCATTGGGACGCTTACACCGGCGCCCTGCAACGACCCGCGGCAGTCCAGGACGGCCGCGTTCCCATCATGGACGCCAGCCTTCCGCTGGCGGAGCAGATCGGCCTCCTGGACGCGCTCGTCCGTTGATAAGAGGAGCTACCGCCAAAGGTTGCCCTGAATATGCCGAGGCCTTCCAGCGGATCTTTCCTTCCACGGTGCAATGGCTTGGCTGAAGGCAGTAAACCGATATTGGCGTTCATGGCCAGTTCAGGGAGTCGGGACGCGGTATCATGGCAGCCGCCGCCGGTAATTCTTCTATTCGTGCAACGCGGCGCGGACCACAGTACGATACGGGTCAGTTTGAACACCAGGAGTTTCCGACAGACAAATGGAAAAAAAGCCTACCGCACTCGACCCTGAATTTTATTCCACGGCTCCCGAGCCCCTCAAGCGTCTGCGGACGATCGTTCAACGGGTTATCGCCAAGAACAACGATCAGCCGTCACTCGTCATAGAAATCGCGTCCATGGTCGGCGCCGAGATACTTTACGGTATACGCAAGCGTGGCAGCGATCTGAACTCGGTGGAAGTGGCCCGCCATTTCAACAGCAGCCGCACTCCCGCGCGGGAGGCGATCCTGCTTCTTGAAAAAGAAGGGCTGGTGGAAGTGCCTCCGCGGCGCCGTCCTCGCGTAGCGATCATGACGCTTTCCGATATCAAGGAGCTATATGGCGTGCGGGCCGCGATCGCGGGCATCGTCGCCGCGGAGGCTTCGATACATGCCACGGATGAAGAACTCCAGGATCTGCTGGACTTCATTCCCGAAATCGAAAGGGCGGCCTCGGATAGCGACAGCGAACATTTTTACTGGGCCAATGTGCATTTCCATGAAAGAATGACGCAACTGGCCCACAACACCACGCTCCAGCGGATACTGGATACGCTGGTGCTGCGCAGCCTGCTGCTTAAAAGGCTGGTGTTATCGGACAGGGCCAGAGTGGCGCGATCGGCCAAAGACCACATCTTTCTTGCCCAGGCGCTGTACGACCGCAACGCCGAGCTGGCTTCCGCGCTGGCCAGGTCGAATGTGCTATGCGCGCGCAAGAAGCTGGAGGAGTTGCTCGGCGAAGACAGCGAAGATAGCGCGGTCGACGTGCCCATGCCTGAAAACGGCGGATAGGCCCCGCGGCCAATGATCCAGCGCGAAAGCGCCCGGTTCCTTATGCCGTCCGGCTGCGGTAACGCGCCAGACTGCCGCTTTTCATGACCTTGCCCGGCAGTGTGCTCCCGAGAAGCGCTTCGGCATAGCATGCGGCTTCGACGAGCAAATCGAGATCAATGCCGGTCTCCAGGCCCATTTCAGCGCACAGAAAGGCCAGATCTTCCGTGCAGATGTTGCCGGCAGCTCCGCGGTTGCCGGCGAAGGGACAACCGCCCAGCCCGCCAATCGATGCGTCGAACTCCATCACCCCCATCTCTATTGCCGCCGCCGCATTGGCTATCGCCATCCCGCGCGTGTCGTGCAAATGAAGCTTGATGATGAGATCGGGCCAGCGCTCGCGCACAGCCCCGATCAGCGCCCGGGTTTGCCGCGGATTGCCCCAGCCCATCGTATCGGCCAGGCATATCCGCTTCAACCTGGCGCCATGCTGGCGCATGACCACTTCGCCGCGCGCAATGAGGTCCACGACCCGGCCGGCACTGACGGCGCCGTCGAAATTGCATCCGAATGCCGCCAGGATATGCAGATCATCGGTTTCGATTCCCGCCGCGCGGTATTGGTCGATCCAGGCCGGAAAGCCTTCGAGCGTCTGGGCAATCGACTTGTTGGTGTTCCTCATTGAGAAAGTTTCCGTGGCGGTAAGCATGAGCTTGCCCGTCACCATTACCCGGCCATTTTCCAGCGCCTGCGCCAGCCCTCTCGCATTCAGCCAGAGGCCGTGATACTGCACGGCTCCGCCGCTAGGCAGGCCGTGAAAGACTTCCCCGCTATTGGCCATCTGGGGGACGCTTTTCGGATTGACGAACGACCCGACCTCTATGGCGGGCAATCCGGCCGCCGCCAGGCGCTCGATCAGGCCTATCTTGTCCTGGACCGATAGCACGGCGGTTTGCATCTGCAAGCCGTCGCGGGGGCCGACTTCCATGATGAAGACGTTGGCGGGCTTGCTCATGCGCTACTCCAATGTGATTTTATTGAGGCGGATCACCTCGGCCCAGCGCACGAGTTCGGTGCCGATGAAAGCGGTGAACTCCGTTGATGTGTTGCCTACGGGCGTCACACCCATGGAGGCGAGGCTGGACCTGAATGCCGGATCGGCGGTGGCCACGCTGATCTCCTTGGCCAACCGGTCGACGATAGCCTTTGGCGTTCCCGCGGGAACGAAGGCACCCGCCCATTCGGTCACGTCGAAATCGGGCAAGCCCATTTCCTTGAGCGTCGGCACATTGGGCAGGCTAGGCGACCGCGCGGCGGAAGTCACCGCAAGCGCCCTGAGCTTGCCCGCTTCGATGAATTTCGTCGCCGACGCCGCATTGGCGAAATAGCACGATACCTGGCCGCTCAGCAGCGCGGTCAAAGCCGGGCCGCCGCCGCTATAAGGAATATGCAGCATTTCCACCTGCGCCTGCGTGTTGAAGAGCGCTCCCGCCAGGTGCTGGCCTGTGCCCACGCCGGCAGAGGCGTATGTCAGCCTGCCGGGATGGCTCTTGGCATAACTCAGGAACTCGGCATAGTCCTTATAAGGAGCATCGGCGGCCACCACCAGCACGTCGGGCGCCGTCATCACCTGCGCGATCGGGGTCAAGTCCGTTTTCGCGTCGAAAGTCATTTTGCGCAGCGCGGGGTTGACGACAAACGGCGCGGCGTCAAACAAGACCGTATACCCATCGGCGGGCGCCGCCGCGACCAGACCCGCGCCAATGATGCCGCCGGCGCCGGGCTTGTTCTCCACGACCACCGATTGTCCCAGCCCCATTCCGATCTTGCTGGCCAGGAGCCTCGCCACCGAGTCGGTTCCACCGCCCACCGCATAAGGGACGATCATGCGGATCGGCCGATTTGGATAGGATTGCTGCGCGCCGGCCGCTGCCGGGACGCATAGCGCCAGGGCGAGGGCGACCAGGGAAGTCTTTGATATCATTTACTGTCTCCGTTGAATAGATTTTGGGCTTATGCCTGTATTTCCGGGCGGGGAATGCTGGGGCCCTGCCCCTTGCGGTACACCATCATTGAACGCTTGAATGTCAGCACCACCTTGCCATCCTGGTTATAGCCCTGGGTAAGCACTTTGACGATGCCGACGTTCGGCCGCGACTGCGATGATTTCAACTCCAGCACGTCGGATTTCGAATAAATGGTGTCGCCCTCGAAAACCGGCGCGGGCAGCCTGACCTCGTCCCATCCCAGATTCGCAAAGACATTCTGGGATAAATCGGTGACGCTCTGGCCTGTGACTAGGGCTACGATGAACGTCGAGTTGACCAGGGGCCTCTTGAATTCCGTCTGCGACGCATAGTAATGATCGAAATGCACCGGCGACTGGGCTTGAGTCAACAGCGTGAACCACGAATTATCGGCCGACAGAACAGTCCTGCCCATGGGGTGGAAATACGTGTCGCCCACCTCGAAATCCTCGAAATACCGGCCGCTCCAACCTTTCTTTGTACTCATATATTCCTCTTCTTCCTGGCTGCATATGTCTATGTGAGCGATTTCACTCGCCGGTGAACTGCGGCTTGCGCTTCTCGTTGTAGGCCCGTACGCCTTCGATGCGATCCTTCATGGGGATCATGCGGTAGTACGCTTCCAGTTCGTAGCGGTAGCCCGATGAAAAATCCAGATCGCTTGCCGCATTCAGCGATTTTTTCGCCTGCCGCACCGAAACGGGCGCATTGCCGCAGATCTTGGTGGCCGTGGCACGGGCCACGCCCATCAGCTCCGCTTGCGGAACGACTTTGTTGACAATGCCCCAGTCGAGCGCTTCCTGCGCCGTGAAAGAGGATCCGGTCAACGTAATCTCCTTGGCGCGGCGCAGTCCGCAAGCACGCGGCAGGTTCTGCGTACCGCCGGCGCCAGGCATGATGCCCAAAGTCACTTCCGGCAATGCGAATTTCGCGTTATCCGAGGCGTAGGCGAAATCCACCGCGACCGCCAGTTCGCAGCCGCCGCCAAACGCCGCGCCATTGATCGCGGCTATGATGGGCACGGGACACTCGCGCATGTGACGGATCATCTGTTCAGTAAGCGCATGCTGCTGGCGCCACTCTTCGTCCGTCATATTGTTGCGCTCCTTCAGATCGCCACCCGCGCAAAAGATCCGGTCGCCCGCCCCCGTCAGCAGCAGGCAGCGCACGTCGCCCGGGTCCACATACAGCGAACCGAACAAGTCGACGACCTCCTCCAGCATCGCGGTATTCAAAGCATTGCCGGACTCGGGCCGGTTCAGTACAACCACCAGCAAATGCCCCTCTCGGGTAATCTCCAGTGTTTTATAGTCAAAGCGCAATTTCCTTCTCCTCAGTGTTGATGTTTCGCATTCCAGTGTCCCGGACCGCGGCGCGGCGCTATGCGACTGTGCCGTCTGCATATAGCCGGTCAATCTCCGCCGGCGTGAAGCGCAATTCCCGGAGCACTTCAGCCGAATGGGCTCCCAGTTCCGGCACATCGCCCATGACCGCCTCGACATCGGTGAAGGTGACAGGCGGCAGGAGCGCCCTTATGGTGTGCCCACCCGGCACCCCGATTTCGCGCCAACGATCGCGCGCCGCCAATTGTTCGTGGTTCCACAATGCCTTGGCATCGTTGAACCTGCCGTTCGCGATGCCTGCTTCATCGAGCAGCGCCGTCACGGCGGAGGTGGACTTATTCGAGAAATCCCGCTCGATGAGCGCCGTCAGCGCCGCGCTGTGCGTGCGCCGCGCATTGTTGGTGGCATAGTCTGCGCAGGCCGCCAGCTCCGGCCGGCCCAATACAATGCGGCAGAACAGCAGCCATTCGCGTTCATTCTGTACGCTGAAAAGCACCGAGCCATCTTGCGTCGCATGCAGGCCATATGGCGCGATGGCGGGATGATTGTCGGGAAACCGCGGCACCATGGACTGGTTGTAGGCATGGCGATAAAGCGGATGCATCATCCACTCCGCCAGGGCGTCGAGCATCGCCACCTTCACGTTTGCCCCGCGACCGCTGCGGGCGCGGCGCAGCAAGGCGGCGAGGACGGCGGACTGTGCATACATACCGGTAGCCAGATCCACTATGGATATGCCGGCGCGCGCGGGAGTGTCCTCGGTTCCCGTCACGCTCATGAAGCCTCCTTCGGCCTGCACCAGCATGTCATAGGCCTTCTTCCGGGCATAGGGACCGCTCTCTCCATATCCGGAAATATCGACCAGAACGCAAGCCGGATTGAGGCTGGCAATAGCGTCATAGCCCAGACCCAGCCGGGCTGCCGCGCCGGGCGCGAGATTCTGCACCACCACATCGACACTGGCGACCAGCCGTTCCAATACCGCGGACGCGCCCTCTCCCTTGACATCCAGCGCAAGGCTTTTTTTTGCCCGATTCAGCCAGACGAAGAAGCTCGAATTGCCGAAAACGAAATCATCGTAGTGACGGGCAAAATCGCCGCAGTCCGGACGCTCGATCTTGATCACTTCCGCGCCCAGGTCCGCCAGATGCCTGGTGCATACAGGGCCGGCGACAGCATGCTCCAGGGCCAGTACACGGATCCCCGCTAGCGGCGGCAGGAGATCCCCCTCCGCGCCCACGTCCGGGCGTTGCGGTTTCATTGCCATATCGTGTCGTTGCTATTCATAATCTCGAAGGGGCAAAGCTTTTTTCTTCAGCCTGCCATACCATTATCCGCTTAAGTGTATTCACTAGGCCTGAATACTATCGAGATATTTCGCTGCTGTCCATAGATATTTATAGTAAATGTATACATTTTATTGGACGCTGGCGTAAGAAGGCTGTCGATTGCCGAGCTAAAAAAAGCATCTTCATACCGCCAAACAGCTGAGATAACGTGAGATTTCCCTTTTCTGCGCTCAGAATCCATATGGCGCAGAGGGCAGAAAGAGTCGACACTAATAGCAAGGCGATCCGATTGCCTAGGGTTTTATTATGTATACACTTAAATGAAAGGCATTCGCGCCGAGCAGCTCCGCCATGGGGCGGCAAGAGACCGAATACGCCCTGCCGCACGCAGGCGCATATAGCCCAAGATGATGAACTCGGGCCGGGACTGGATGTGGATCCTGAATGGCGGCTCCGATGAATGAATCGGACGGCCAGGCGCTATTCCCGCCCTTCTCCGGCAACGAGCCTGTGGTATTTGCGCAGCAGCATTTCGCGGCTTTCGACATGCTCGGGGTGGATAATGATGCAATCCACGGGACAGACCGCGACGCATTGCGGCGTTTCGTAATGGCCGACGCATTCGGTGCAGCGGTCGGTGTTGATCTCGAAGATCTCCGGGCCTTCCGAAATTGCGCTGTTCGGGCACTCCGGCTCACACACATCGCAGTTAATGCATTCATCGGTAATCAGCAGCGCCATATTCAAGCTCCATTGGATAAGACAGGCTATGCCATTGGGGTGATCGGCGCCCACTGGTAGGCCGAGGCCAGCAGCAGGATGGCCATGCCGTAGCAAGCAAAGGAAACGCCCCGCATCCACCTGCCGCGGCGCGTGCCGTCGTGCGATAGCAGGCGGATGCCCAGCCACGAGCTCCACCCGACCCCCGCCGTCAATACGACGGCGCGCACTCCGTACACATGCATGGCCTCCAGCGTGATGCCGGCGCCCCTCAGCAGGACGAAAGAGTGCTCCAGCGCGCCAAGAAACAGGCCCAGTCCCGCCAGCGGAAGCAGGCCGTAGACAAGGCGGCCGGCTTCGATCAACTGCCCGCGCGCGGCGGCAAACAATGGCAAGGCGACGGCGGCGCCCAGCGCCAGGGCCATCGCCAATACACTGGCACAGGCGGAAAACAGCGCGCTCCACGACGCCGCGATGCCAGGGCGGGCCTCGAATAACCACCACGGCGGTACGGTATCGGCCGCGCCGAGCCGCGCCAGCGCCCCGGCAGCGGATGCGTTCAGGCGGCCGAACCACACACTGGCCGGCCAGTGCACGCCAGCGTAGAACAGGCCTATCAACACGAACAGGATGCCGGCGGCTTCCCACAAGCGGACCTCTTCGCGGCGCAAGGTGGCGATTTCATGGCCTGGCGGCCGTCGCGACAGCGCCACGGCATCGCGATGGCCGCTGCAACGGCCACACATATTGCATTTTTCGTTGGAGATCAAGCGGCGCACATCGAGCAGCGGAGGACAATCCACCGCGCGCGGCACCGGGCGCAATGCGCTGTCCCAAGCTTCGCGGTCTACCTTGAAGTGCAGGGCCGCACAGCGCGCCAGCAAGGAAAACACACCGCCGGTCGGACACACATAGCGGCACCAGACCCGCTTGCCGCGCCCATAGAGCAAGCCCGTCGCCAGCGCGGCCAGCGACATCGAGCCGAGCACCAGCAGGGTCCCGCCATGACTATGGCGCGAGCCGGCAATATGTTCGTATGAGACGATCATCGCGAACAGGACGATAGGCAGCGCGCCGCGCCGCATCCAGGCCGGAATCTTGCGCGCCAGCCCGCGCCGGCTGGCAAATTCGGTCAGCGTTCCGTCCGGGCAGAGCAGGCCGCACCAGAACTGGCCGACCAGCATCATGGAAAGTATTACCAACGGCCACCATACGCCCCAAAACAGGATCTCGGCCATCAGCGCCACGCGCGCCAGCATCTGTTCATGCGCGGGCCATAATGGAGCCAGCGCCGGCGCCAGCAGCAGGGTCAGGTAGATCGCCACAAACAGCCACTGCGCAATGCGGATGGCGGTTTGGCCGCGCTGCAGCGTGTCGCCGACACGGCGCAGCCTGGCGTCCCAGCCGCCGGCTGCGCCCGGCTTGCCGGCCCGCGCCATGGAAGCCAATGTGGAACGCGCCATTCAAGCCTCCTGAGCAGCCGGTTCGCTCAAGCGCTGCAAGGCGCTGGCGGCCGCCTTGCATACCTCTACATCGGTATCGGCGAGCGCGGCGCGCAGGGCGGGCAAGGCAGCGGCGTCGCCTATCTCTCCCAATGCAGCCGCGGCTTCCTTGCGCAGATTGCCGATTTCATGGCGCAGGGCCGCCTGCAAGGCGGGCAAGGCCCTGCGCTCCCGCAGGACGCCGAGACATATCGCCGCCTTCAGGCGCACCTGCCAGAAAGGGTCGCTTTCCAGCGCAGCCATGAGCCCATCGGCGGCGTCGGGCAATTGCAGCTTGCGCAAGGTCACGGCGGCCTCTTCGCGCACTTGCCAATCCTCATCACGCAGCGCGGCGAGCAAGGCCGGCAGGACCGTGGCGGCTTCTTCGCCGCTGGCGTAGGCCAATGCGCCAACCGCAGCGCGGCGCACCGGCGCTTCCCCGTCGCCCGCCGCTGCGGCCAACTGCGGCAGGGCGCGCGCATCGCGCAGGTATGCCAGCACGCCGACGGCCTGTCGGCGGGTTTCGGGCGCGGGATCTTCCAATGCCCGCAGCGCCAAGGCCAGTCCCTGTGGCAGGCGCAGCTTGCGCAGGGCGGACAGTATCGCCGCGCGCGCCGGTGCGGCGGCACGCTCGAAGCCCGCGATCAGCGCAGCCCCGGCGGCCGGGTCGCGGATTTCCGCCAGGGATTCCGCAGCCGCGCCACGCACCGCGGCGTCGCCATCCGCAAGCGCGGCGAGCATGGCCTCGATACCTTCCGGCTGGACCGTTCCCTCAAGCGCCCGCAGCGCTTCGAGGCGGACCTGGGCCGCAGGGTCATGGCTGGCCCACACGAACACAGCCACGTTGTCCTCGTCCACCAGATCGATGGCCTCGCGCAGCGCAAGCTGCCGGACTTCGGCATCGGGGTGTACAAGCAGCGCCAGCAACGGCGCAAGTTCGGGGGTGGCGGCGACAATGCCGGCAATCGCATGTTCAGGCATATAGGCCTCAGCGCAGCAGATAAGGAATTTCGACGGTAATGGCCTGGGTCGGACAGTCATGCACACAGGGCAGGCAATACCAGCATTCGTCGTAGACCATCTTGACCTTGCCATCGGCTATATCGAATGCCAGTATGTCCGTCGGGCAGACATCGATGCACACACGGCAGCCCTTGCCGGCGATGCACTTGTCATGGTTGACGATGACGGAGACGACGCTGCCATTGATAGTATCGAAGGATCCGGCGGGCGCGGCGGCGGGGCCAGCGACAACAGTATCGGAAGTAAGGGCGGTAGACATGGGCAGGCCTCTCAGACGGTTTCCGGCGCATCGACACGCAGATGGCCGTAGGCGTCGCGTTCCGAAGCATCGATGGGATACAGGTATGGCGGGATCGGCCGCGTGAAGCAGTGCGGACGGCCGTCGGCGCCTTTCTTGACTTCGACGAATACCGACCAGTCGCGGTCGTTGCGCTCGGGATGATCGATGCGATAGTGATACAGGCCCCAGCGGCTTTCAGTGCGGTACAGCGAGGCATGGGCGGCAAGTTCGGCGCAATCGAGAATCGCGGACAGCTCCACCGCGCGCATCAGTTCATGCGGATTGCCGGCCTTCAGCGAAGCCAGATCCGTTCTGATCTCGGCGAAGCGCTGCAAGCCGATTTCCATCTTGCGCGTCACTTTGGGCGGCTGCAGGTAATCGTTGACCATGCGCCGCAGCTTGTACTCCACTTTTGCCGGCGCCAGCCCCGTTTCGCGCAGCAGCGGCGCGAACACGCGCTCCCGTTCGCGCTCGATCTGGTCCGCCGCAAAGCCGGCCCAGTCCTTGCCGTCGACAAAGTCCACCGCGTCCTCCCCCGCGATCTGGCCGAACACCATCGCGCCGAGCATATAGTTGTGCGCGACATTGCACAGATCGCCGGCCGCATAGAGCCCAGGCACTGTGCTGCGGGCATGTTCGTCCACCCAGACACCGGACGCGCTGTGCCCTCCGCACAGCCCGATTTCCGAAATGCTCATCTCGACCAGGTCGGAGCGGTAATCGACGCCCCGCCCTTCGTGGAATATGCCGCGCGTCGGCCGCTCGGTGATGTGCAGCACATTCTCGATGCGCGTTATCGTTTCGTCCGCGAGGTGGTCGAGCTTGAGGAACACCGGCCCGTTGCCGCCTTCGAGCTCGCGCCAGAACTCCAGCATCATCTGGCCGCTCCAGTAGTCGCTCTTGATGAATCGCTCGCCCTTTGCATTGACTGTATAGCCGCCGAACGGTCCGGTCACGTAAGCGCAGGCCGGGCCGTTGTAATCCTTGATAAGCGGATTGATCTGGAAGCACTCCAGCCCGGACAGCTCGGCGCCGGCGTGGTAGGCCATGCTGTAGCCGTCGCCGGCATTGGTGGGGTTCTCGTAAGTGCCAAACAGATAGCCGGAACTGGGCAAGCCCAGCCGTCCCGCCGCGCCGGTGCACAATACGACGGCCTTGGCCCGGATGACAACGAATTCGCCGCTGCGCGAGTCCAGCGCCATGGCCCCGGCAATGCGGCCATCGTCGCCAACCAGCAGGCGCGTAGTGACGAGACGGTTGGATATCTGCACGCCGTGCTTGCGCAGCTGGCGAAAGATGACCTTCTTGATGTTGTAGCCTTCCGGCATCGGCAGCACATAAGCCCCCAGATGATGCACTTTCTTTACCGCATACTCCCCGGTTTCATCCTTCTCGAATTTCACTCCCCAGTCATCCAGTTCGCGGATCATGTCGAAGCTGCGCACCGCGTAGGCGTTGATCGCATGCTGGTTCACGATACCGTCGTTGGCGATGGTGATTTCCTTGACATACTGCTCCGGCGTGGCAAAGCCGGGAATGACGGCGTTGTTGACGCTGTCCATGCCTTCGGCAATGGCGCCGGCGCGCTTGACGTTGGCCTTGTCAAGCAGCAACACGCGCAGCTGCGGTGCTTTCTTCTTCGCCTTGATGGCGGCCAAGGGCCCGGCCGTCCCACCGCCAATGATGAGGATATCGACGTCGATATTACGTGTTTCCATCGAAAAGTTGCTCCAGTTTCCAGCCAGGCATGCAGCTTTTTTGCAGGCCTTCTGGCCCCGATTCAAACGGCGAATCGGGCTTGCTTGTTGTCCAGGGGTAATCCCAGCGGGGTCAGGCGCGGCAATTGGCTGCCGTCCTTGTGGCGCAGCAGTTCCAGGCAATGACGTTTCAAGCGGACGAATTTCAGGCTGGTGACCAGTTCGGTCCGGCGCGGCCGGGAAAACTCCAGCCGCAGATCCTCGATAAAGCGCCCGGGGCGCGAGCTCATTACCAGAACGCGGTCGGCAAGGAAAAGCGCCTCGTCTATGTCATGAGTGACAAACACTACTGTGGTGCGGATACGCGTCCAGATATCCAGCAACAGTTCCTGCATATGCAAGCGGCTCTGCGCATCCAGGGCGCCGAAAGGTTCGTCCATCAACAGCAGGCGTGGACGGTTGATCAGCACCCGGGCGATTTCGGCGCGCTGCTGCATACCGCCAGAAAGCTGGTTGGGCCAGCGCCCAATGAAATCCTGCAGGCCCACCAGGCCGAGAAACTCATTCGCCTGGCGCCTGCGCTCGGCCTTGCCCCGTCCCTGCATTTTCAAGCCAAAGGCGACGTTGTCCAGCACGTTGCGCCAGGGCAGCAGGGTGTGGTGCTGGAATACCATGCCACGCTCCGGCGAGGGCCCGGCCACCGCCTCTCCATCGACCCGCAGCGAACCGCCGCTGGGCTTCAAATGGCCGGCCAAGGCTCCCAGCAGAGTGGACTTGCCGCAGCCGGACGGGCCGAGAATGCAGACGAACTCGCCAGGCTCAACGCTCAAGGTCAGCCCTTGCACCGCTTCGAAGGCCTGATTGCCCTGGCCCAGGAGAATGGACAAGCGCTCGATATCAATACGCCCCGGCTCGAGGGCTCGCGCATGGGAGCTCATCAGGCTTTCTCCCGGAGGATGTACCAGGGAGTGGCTAGAGCACCCAGGCGCTTGACCAGCACGCTGCTGCCCATGCCGAGCAGGCCGATCAGCAGCATGCCCACGACAATGTTGGCGTAATTCTGGATCGTGTAGGACTCCCATGTGTAGTAGCCGATGCCGAACTGGCCGGAGATCATCTCGGCAGTGACCAGACAGAACCAGGATGTCCCCATGCCAATGGCCAGGCCGGTGACGATGCTGGGCGAAGCGCCTGGCAGTATCACCTCGCGCAAGATCGCCGGGCGCTTGGCTCCCAGGCTGCGCGCCGAAGCGATCAAGCGCGGGTCGACGCCTTCCACACCATGGATAGTGTTGAGCAGGATGGGGAACAGAGCGCCCGTGAATGTAATGAACACCATCGACAGCTCCGACGAAGGAAACATCAGAATAGCCAGCGGAATCCAGGCCACCGCCGGTATCGGCCGCAGCACCTCCAGGGGCGGCAGCAGCGTGTCCTCCACCCACCTGGAGCGGCCGATGGCCAGGCCCAGCGTTACGCCAACGACAGCCGCCGACAAGTAGCCGAGGAACACCCTGCTCAGGCTGCTGGTCAGATGCGGCAACAGTTCGTTGGATTCGATCAGCGCCCATGCCGCATCGAACACGGCGGACGGAGTCGGAACATAGGTGAAAGTCACCAAGCCCATGTCGAGACGCTGGCTCGAGGCGACATGCCAGAACAGCAGGCAAGCCAGCAGCGAACTGGAGCGCAGGGCCCAGCGGGCGAATGCATCAGATAAAACTCTCATAGAGAACTCCGCAGCCTGAACGAGGCCCGTTAGCGGCTGGCCGCTCGTTGCTGGCTGGCGGCGCTGACGAAATCCAGGGTTATGCCGCCATGTTGCCGGGCATACTGTTCGGCCTGGTCCTTGAGCAGGAAGGCATTGAGCTCGCCCCGAGTATTGCGCACGAACCAGGCTTGGCTGGCGAGCAGCTTGATCCCGCTGTCCGCGGCCTGCGTGTAAAAGGCGCGAATATCCTTGCCTTCTCCCTCCAACTTGGCCAGGGCGCCCAGCGCCGACTCGGGAGAAGCATAGTGGCGCACCTTGTCCTCGCCGCGCACCCATATCTGCGCCAGGCGCTTGAACTCGATGATCGGCCTGCCGGTCAATGCGTCCGTGCCGGCTAGCGGCAATTGCGCATAGTTGGACAACTGCTTGCCGTAATCCAGCCCGGCCTGTTCGAAGGCGGCGCGGATGTACTGGTCATCGATAAAGCTTGCGGTGTCCAGGTCGCGGCTGGTGCGCTTGAGCAGCTTGAGCGTGTCGATCGAGGTGGCCACCGCCTGGCGGTATTCGGGCTTCCAGCTCATATCGCGCGTCTGCAGGCCCAGCGGGCCATGGAACAGATAATTGACTTCGGCCTCGATGCCGGTGACCTTCTCGATCAGTTCGCTGTACTTCTCGGGTTCGGCGGCCAGCAGCTGGTCGGCCTCGATTGCGGCGCGCAGGTAGGCGACGACAATCTCCGGATACTTGGCGGCGTAGCCGGCATCGACCAGCGCTCCATGAAAGGTCGGCGCGCCGGTCTGCGAACCGTCGAAGATCTTGCGGGCGAAACCGCGATTGGGGAACAGGTCTGCGAATGGCACAAAGTCGGCATGGGCGTCTATGCGATTGCTGCGCAACGCCGAGCCGGCTATCTCCGGCGCCTGAGAGATGATGCGCACGTCCTTCTGCGGGTCCCAGTCGAGATTCTGTATGGCGCGCAGCAGCATGCCGTGGGCCGTGGAGGCGAACGGCACGGAAATCGTCTTGCCCTTGAGCTGCTCCAGCGACTGTACTGACGAAGCAGCCGGGACTACGATGCCATTGCCGCTGCCTTTGATGCTGCCGGATAGCACGCTGATGAACAGGCTTTGCTTGCCGGCTTCCTGAAAGGCGACGCCATTGAACGAGCCGGGAAAATCGGCCATGGCGCCAAAGTCCAGCTTGCCGGCGACCATCTCATTGGTCAAGGGCGCGCCGCTGGTGAAGTTCTTCCACTCGATCTCATATTTCGCATCCTTGTACTTGCCATCCTTGGGCAGGTACTTCTGCAGCAGGCCCAGCTCGCGGATGAGCAGACCGCCGGCGGCGCAGTTGATGGTGGTGTCCTGGGTGCCGATGGCGACGCGGATGGTTTCCGCCGCGGCCGCAGGCGCGAGCAAGGAAAAGCCCACCGCGATAAAAGCATAGATAAATTTCACGACAACCCCTCACATGTGTTCTGGCGGATAACCCGCCCCAACTTGTCATATCAAGCAATGACAAGATTTTATGAAGAGAGGCGGCAATACCAAACTATTGTTTTTACATGTATATATGTAAGAAGTTGTTATGTCTCCGGATCCATCCGGGGCGCGTGGTGCCGGTCGAGCTGGAGGCGGTATTGAAAGACATCCGCCCTGAAATAGAGATACTCAAAATCAATCGGGTTGTCCTGGGCATCGTGCGTCAGGCGCTCGATGCGCAAGATGGCTGCGCCTGCATCCACATTCAATGCGGTGGCAAGATGCGCGTCGGCCAATGTGGCATCGATGCTCAGATCGGCTTTTCCCAAGGGGATGCCGCAGTCATTCTCCAGGATGAGGAAGATATCGCGAGAAGCCAGATCGGCATTCGACAGGCGCTTGCCCACCGCCTCCGGCAGATAGGTGATCTCCATGGAAACAGGAACCCGGTCAAGCATGCGGATGCGGCGGATTTCAGTAAGGGGCGCGCCGATGGGAATATTCAAGCGCTGCGCGACGTAATCCGGCGCCGCCATATGCTTGAATCCAGTGACCCGATTGAGGATCTGATGGCCCTGCTGCGACATGGCTTCGGCAAAGCCCTGCAGCGAGGTAATGTTCTGGAAGGCCTTGGGCTGTGAAACAAATGTGCCTTTGCCGTGAATTTTGAAGATCAGGCCCTCTTTCTGCAGATCTCCCAATGCTTGCCGAATCGTGATGCGGCTTACGCTGAATATCGAGCCAAGTTCATGTTCTGACGGCAGGCGGCTATGCGGCAGATAGCCGCCATTGAGAATCTCGGCCCGCAGGATTTCCTTGAGTTGCGCGTAGAGCGGGACGGGCGAGTCGGTTTGAATCTTGGCGGAAGACATAAGCGTAATTGGCAATTGTTTTACATGCTGTTTGGGGCGAAGAGGCATAAAAATATTTCTAAATCATCAATATCGTAGCTTAAACGCCATACCAGGCATGCCTGCGAAAAATGCGCCGCGCGGCTGGGCTTCATAGCGCCAATCTGCGAGCGCAGTTCCGCTGCTACAATAAATCCGGCGTGAAAAGTTGGCCCACGCTCCCGAGAGGCCCGTATGCGCGCCGCCGGCATGCGCACAGGAGATTTCGAAATACCCCAAAGAGCATCGCCCCTGGCTCCGTTTCGACACGCCACCTTCCGTGCGCTATGGACTGCCACGCTTGCATCCAATCTTGGCGGCCTGATCCAGGCAGTAGCGGCAGGCTGGCTGATGACGACGATCTCCAACTCGGACGACATGGTGGCCCTGGTGCAGGCGGCGACCACGCTGCCGGTCATGATTTTCTCGCTCGCCGCCGGAGCGCTCGCCGACAGTTTCGACCGCCGCAACATCATGTTGGCGGCACAGATCCTGATGATGCTGGTGTCGGCCGGGCTGGCGATCTTCGCCGTGGCCGGCATGCTCACGCCCTGGCTGCTGCTGGCCTTCACCTTTTTTATCGGCTGCGGCACGGCGCTGCACAATCCCTCATGGCAGGCCTCGATGGGCGACATCGTTCCGCGCGAGGATCTGCCGGGCGCGGTAACGCTCAACAGCATGAGCTACAACCTCATGCGCAGCGTGGGACCCGCCGTCGGCGGCCTGATCGTCGCGGTGGCCGGCGCGGCGTTTGCATTCGCCCTCAATGCATTCAGCTACATCGCCCTGATCCGGGCGCTCGCACAATGGAAGCCGCAGCGGACGCCGCGCAGCTTGCCGCGCGAAGCGTTCGGCAGCGCCATTTCGGCGGGCCTGCGCTATATCGCCATGTCTCCCAACCTCCTGAAAGTGCTGTTCCGGGGCTTTCTTTTCGGGCTTGCCGCGATCTCGGTCCTCGCGCTGTTGCCGCTGGCCGCGCGCGACCTCATAGAGGGCGGCGCCCTGACCTACGGCATCATGCTCGGCTGTTTCGGATTCGGCGCCATAGGCGGAGCATTGCTCAATGCGCGCATCCGCGAGAGCTGGCGCAATGAGGCTATCGTGCGCGCGACATTCCTGGCGTTCGCGCTGAGCGCGGTCATGCTCGCGCTCAGCCGCGATGTATGGCTGAGCTGTCTGGCCCTGTTGCCCGCCGGCGCCTGCTGGGTGCTGACGCTGTCGCTCTTCAACGTGACGGTGCAGCTCTCCACGCCGCGCTGGGTCGTCGGACGGGCTCTTGCGCTCTATCAGACCGCCACCTTTGGCGGGATGGCCGCGGGCAGCTGGCTCTGGGGCGTCATCGCCGATTCCTACGGCGTGGACCGGGCGCTCATGGCGTCGGGTGTCGTGCTCGTCCTGGGAGCCATGGTCGGGCTGCGCTTCGCCTTGCCGGAATTCGGCACGCTGAACCTGGACCCGCTGGACCGCTTCAACGAGCCGCAGCTGCAACTGGACCTGAAGCCGCGCAGCGGCCCTATCATGATCATGCTGGACTATGAAATCGCGCAGGAAGACATTCCCGCCTTCCTGACCTTGATGGCTCGCCGCCGCCGCATCCGCATCCGGGACGGGGCGCGCCAATGGTCGCTGCTGCGCGACCTCGAAAACCCGCGCATCTGGACGGAAAGCTACCATGTGCCGACCTGGGTGGAATACGTCCGCCACCATCAGCGGCGCACCCATGCCGATGCCGAGGTTTTCGACAGGATACTGGCGCTGCACCGCGGCGCGCAGCCGCCGCGCGTCCACCGCATGATAGAACGCCAGACCGTGCCGATACGCGACGACACGCCCCTGAAAGCGCATCCGGACCTGCCCTGAGGGCCGTCCTCAGCCCGCCGCGGTGCGCACGGCATCCGCGGCGTGCAGGGCCAGCCGGGGGCCGGCGCGCATGACTTGCCCGGCCAGCGGCTTTTCCAGCAGCCGCTCCATCTTGTGGGCCACGGCTATGGCCTTGTCGAGATCTATGCCGGTTTCGTAGCCGCTCTCCTGCAGCAGATAAACCAGGTCCTCGGTGCAGATATTGCCCGTGGCGCCAGCCGCAAAGGGGCAGCCGCCCAGCCCTCCCACCGAAGCATCGAAGCGGCGCACGCCCTCTTCCAGGCCCACCAGCACATTGGCCAGGCCCACGCCGCGCGTGTTGTGCAGATGCAGCGTGATGTCGATGTCCGGAAGTTCGCCGCGCAGCGTCCGGATAACGTTGCGCACATTGACGGGCGTGGCCATGCCGGTGGTATCGCCCAGGGTGACATGATGAATGCCCAGGTCGGCATAGCTTTGCGCCAGCCTCAGGACGTCCCGCACCGGTACGTCGCCTTCGAATGGACAGCCGAATACGACGGCAAGCCCGCCCAGCGGCTCGATTCCAGCCGCGCGCAGGCATGCCGCGACCTCGCCGAAGGCCGCTATCGATTCATCGATGCCGCGGTTCAAGTTCTTGCGGTTGTGGGTTTCCGAAGCCGAACACAGCAGAACGCCGCCATCGACGGAAGTATTTGCGGCCCTTTCGGCGGCGCGCAGGTTCGGCACCAGCGCCATCAGGTAGGTATCCTCGCGGCGGCGTATGCCGCCGATTACCTGCTCCGCGTCGGCCAGCTGCGGCACGGCCTTCGGCGACACGAAGGAGGTCACTTCGATATGCGAGATGCCGCTGGCTATCATGTCGTTGAGCAGGTCTATCTTCTGTTCGGCCGGGATCAGCCTGGATTCGATCTGCAGGCCATCCCGCATGCCCACTTCGGTGACCTGGATCCTGCCGTTCGCGGCGGGCGCGACGGATTCAGCGGCGAGTACTTGATTCATATTGATGCTCCGTAATGAAGGGCTCCGCCCTGAAGGGCGAGGCTTGCGCTTAGGTTCGTGGTCAATTCAGCCTTACGCCGGTTTCGGCAATGATGGCTTTCCAATCCGCATAGTCCTTCTTTATCAAGGCGGCGAATCCTTCAGTCGAGTCCGAGGCGACTTCCACACCCTGGTCCAGCAGCTTCTGCTTCACATCCGGCTGCTCGAGCACCTGGTTCACCGCGTCGTGCAGCCTGGCCACGGCGGATGCCGGCATGCCGGCCGGCCCCAGCAGCCCCCACCATCCCGTGACGTCGGTGTTCTTCATGCCCAGTTCGAGCAAGGTGGGCACGTCCGGCAGGTTGGAACTGCGTTGCAGGCCGGTGACGGCCAAGGGGCGGAGCTTTCCGGAATTGATCAGCGGCAAGGCGGACGCGATCGATCCGCCTGCCAGGTCGAGATGGCCGCCCATCAGGTCGGTCATCGCCGGGCTCGTGCCCCGGTACGGCACATGCCGCAAGGCGATGCCGGCGCGGCTGCGCAGCAGCTCGCTGGTCAGGTGGGAAAGGCTGCCCGCCCCGGAGGTGCCGAAGGAAATCTCGTCGGGCTTGGCCTTGGCCGCCCGCGCCACGTCGCCGAAGTTCTTGAAACGCGAATCGGCCCCGGTCAATATGACGAGAGAAGTCGTGCCAAGCAAGGCAATGGGAGAAAAGTCCTGCAGGGTATCGAAGTGGACCTTGGTCAGCCAGGGCGCGACTATCATATTGTCCTTCTGGCCGACGACCAGGGTGTAGCCATCGGCCTTCTCTTTGATGGTGTCGTTGAGCCCGATCACGCCGTTGGCGCCGGGTTTGTTTTCGACGACGATATTCCATTTGTTCGCCTCGCTCAGTTTGTTGGCTAGGACGCGGGTTATCAGGTCCGTTCCGCCGCCGGGCGGAAAGGGCGAAATCATCTTTATGGGGCTGGACGGGTAGGTCTGGGCCTGGGCGGCCAGGGCCGTGGCGCACAGCAAGAGGGTGAGGCAGGAACGCAAGGTTTTCATATTGTCTCCAATGGTTTTTTTATAAGCGGGGCTTGCAGGCCCCGGTACTTCAGGTCGGACGCCTCAGCCTCCCGGACAGGAAGCGGCCTCCAGTTCGGCTAAGGAATAGGGAATGCCCCAGTCTTCGAAGACTTCGGCCGCATGCGCGCCCAGATCGGGCGCCGGGTGCCTTATGCGGCATGGCGTATCCGAAAACTTGACAGGGAAACCCAGCATCTCGACAGGCCCCCGGCCGGGGTGATCGACCGAGATGACCATTTCCTGATGGAGGACCTGGGGGTCGCGCAATGCCTCGCCGATGTCCTGGACGAGGCCGCAGGGCACGCCGCGGGCATTGAGCCGGCGCACCCAGTTATCCTGGGTATCGCCGGCGAGTTTCGCGCAAATATGCCCGTCCAGCGCTTTCCTGTTGGCGACCCGCTGGGTGTTGGTCTTGAAATCGTCGCTTTCAAGCAGCGCGGCCAGGCCCAGTTCGTCCAGGAACCTGCGCAGGATCGCATCGGTGCTGGGCGCCACCGCTATAGGACCGTCGGCGGTCATGAACAGGCCATAGGGCGCGGTGATGGGATGATCATTGCCTTGCTTGGCGGGCACCGCGCCCGTCGCGAGGAAATCGGATGCCAGATAGGCGAGCATGCTGAGGATGCCGTTCATCATCGACGCCTCCACCCGCTGTCCCTGCCCCGTGAGATCACGGGCGCGCAGCGCATTCACGACGCCGAACGCGGCGTACAGGCCGGCAATCAGATCCGTTATGGGCAGGCCCGTGCGCAACGGAGCGCCATCGCGCTCGCCGGTGACGCTCATGAAGCCGCTCATCGCCTGCACCACGAAATCGAACGCCGGACGGCCCGCGTAGGGCCCCGTCGAACCGAAGCCGTTGATGCTGGCGACAATCAGCCGCGGATTGATCTGCGCAATCTGGCCGCGGCTCAGCCCCAGTTTCTCGAGGACGCCGGGCCGGAAATTCTCGACCAGGACATCCGCCGTGCCGAGCAGCTTTTTCAGGGCCTCCAGGCCCTGCGTCGAACGCAGGTCCAGGCATATCGAGCGCTTGTTGCGGTTGAACGACGCGAAATACCAGCTCAGCTCGTTATGGCCGGCCCCGATATGGCGGATCGGATCTCCGCCCGGCGGATCCTCGACCTTGACCACGTCCGCCCCCATGTCGCCAAGCATCATCGTGCAGAACGGACCGGAAAGAATGCGGGTAAGATCGACGACGCGGATGCCGGTCAATGGTTGGATGCTCATGTGGTTTCCCGTGATATTGCTTGCGCTGCCGGCGCGGAGCCGATTCAAACGCAGCGGAATGCGCCTTTCTGTTGCTTACAATGGTAGGCGGTAAAAGCCGCCGCGGAATCGATCATTGGAGACCCCCACCATCGTGAAACGAGATGCCAAACCCCCGGCCAGGCTGGACATCACCTCGGCTCGAATGTTTGTCGCGATCATTGAAGAGGGCAGCATCGCCAAGGCGGCGCTGCGCGAGAATATCGTCTCATCGGCGATCAGCAAGCGCCTGGCCGACCTGGAGAGCCAGTTTCGAGTTCCGCTGGTCCAGCGCGGCCGCCGCGGAGTCGAACCCACCCCCGCCGGCGAAGCGTTCGCGCACCACGCCCGCATGGTCTTGCAGGCGGTCGAGCGGCTGCAGGCCGAAATGGCCCAATACATCGATGGCGTGCTCGGCTATGTGCGCGTGCGCACGAGCTCGTCCTCCCTCTTTTCCGGCCTGTCGCTGGATATCGAATCCTTCAGCCGGATTCACGACCGGGTCCGCCTGGAACTGGAAGAGGACGACACGCCCATGATCGTGCGGCACATCGTCGAGGGGCGGGCCGACGTGGGCATCGGCCCGCGGATTTTCCCCAACGAGCAACTGCAGTTCCTTCCCTACCGGCGCTACGAGCTGGCCGTCGTGGTGCCCGAAGGGCACCCGTTCACGCCGCGGGAATCCGTCCCTTACAGCGAGGTGCTGGAATACGACCAGGTCGAACTGACGCGTTCAAGCGCCTTGGCCCAATTGCTGGAGTATTCCGCCAAACAGGCCGCGCGCGAGAAAAAGACCCGCATCCGCGTGCGCGGCTTCGATTCCGTCTGCATGATGATCGCGTCCGGAATGGGCATAGGCATAGTCCCGATGTTTCTGCAGGACGCGCAAATCGCCAGGCGCCGGCTGGTGTTCATACCTCTGGCCGACGAATGGTCCCGTCTCGAGATCTGCATCATGATCCGCGACTACGCGCTCCTGCCCGCTTCGGCGCAGGCTTTCGTCGACCACCTGCGCGCAAGAGCCATGCCGGAGCTTGCGCCCTGAATCTTGCGCCCCGGACTTGCCCTGATCGCGCGCGAGGCGCCAGCGCTCCCCTGGCGACAGTTCAGAACACCAGCTCGACGCGATTGCGGCCGGCCGCCTTCGCCATGTACAAGGCCTGGTCGGCGCGCTGCATCAGGCAATCGAAGTTGTCATCATCGGCTCGGCAAATCGCCATCCCTATCGACACCGTGATCGGCAGCTGCAGCTCGCCGGCCGTGAAAGGATGATTCTGCACCGCCAGCCGCAGGCGCTCTCCCGCGGCCCGCGCCTGGCCATGATCAACGTGGTCGAGCAGCACCACGAACTCCTCTCCGCCCAGGCGCGCCGGCATTTCCCCGCCCCGCGCGCTCGATTCGATCCGGGCGGCCACATGCCTGAGCGCGATATCCCCGACCGCGTGGCCATGTTTGTCGTTGATCCCCTTAAAATGGTCGATGTCGATCAACGCCAGCACAAGGCCGCCGTCCCGGCCGCGCGCCGTGGCGAAGCGCAGGGCGCCGATTTCGGTCAGCGTACGCCGGTTGGCCAGGCCCGTAAGGTAATCGGTGCCAGCCGCCCGCTCCCATTGCCGGCGTATGCGTTCCGAACACATCAGCACGAACGCCGTCGTCCCAACGACCGGCAACACCGCGCCCACCACCGGCGTGGCCAGATTCATCCAGCTTGAATAGTCGAGCACGCTGAAGTCCGGCGTCACACCCAGAAGGAGGTAGTACCCGGCGCGTATGGCGGTGAACAGCATCACCCCGGCGAAAATGGCCAGCAATACCCGCCGGCTCAGCGCCGAGTCGCGGTGCGCCTGGGCCTTGAGGACTGTCGCGCTGCCCCACATCAGCGACAGCCAGACGGCCGACGCAATCATGATGCGCACCCCGGTGTCCGGCTGGAAGGCGGCGAACCAGAATACTCCCAGCGTCCCGGCGAACATGGGGAGCAACAGCAAAACGCTGGAAGGATAGCCATAAAACTGGCGCAGCGAATGCCAATATGCGGTAAGCCCCAGCATCACCAGGCCGTTGGCAAGCGTGACCATGAGCGCCAGGGGCAGATAACGCTGCAAAACGAATATCAAACAGCCGGCGGCGACGAGCAGGGTGCCGACCTGCCAGCTTACCGCGGCCGGCCGCAAGACCACCGGCAAGTCGCGATGCATGAGACCAAATACCCCGCCATTCGCAAGCATCATCATCAGAGCGACGATGAGCGCAGATCTGGAGTCCAATTTTTAACCCCGCAGTATTCCGAAAGCCGGTGACTGTCGATAAATGAAACTTATTGTATTCAAAAATCGGGGCTTGCCGTGAGGGAGTATTACAGAGACCGGTTTGCGCAGCATCAAAGCCCGCTCTTCGATATATACACAATAATATAACGATATTGATTGGGGGATGGAGGATGAGGAACATTTGCCGCCTTGGAAGGCTTCCCATACAGGCGGCCTGTGCTGCCGGACCGGCACCCGGGGTCCCACCGGTTTGGGAGGCGTTCACGGAATGACCCTGCCGATGACCTGGCACGGTATCGATCTGAACTGGGCCTATGCCGATCTGCTGAGCGGTATACGCCGTCAGACCGGCTGTCGGCACCGCGCCTACGATGTCCTGCACGATGCCCTGATCCGGCTCGCATTGGTCAATGAACGGGCGCCGCTCAGGGAACCGCAGGCCTATTTGCGCGCCATCGTCCGGCACGCGCTGGTAGACCAGTTTCGCGAGGCCTCCCGCTGGGTGGAATTGCCGGACGAAGAAGGCCCGGTATCCTCCGCTTTCGACGATGCCTCCGGCTTCGCCCCCTCGGCCGAGCGCCTGGCCGACCTGAAGCAACGCCTGCAGGCCATGCAGCAGATCCTGGACTGTCTGCCGCCGCGCTGCCGCGAGGTCTTCTGGTTGTTTCGCATCGAAGGCTATACCTATCGGGAGATCGCCGCCAGCCTGGGCCTGACGCTGCGCACTGTCGAACGCCAGATTGCCCGCGCCTTGCTGGATATCCACGCCGTACGCATCGAACTGATGGCATGAGCCGGCTGCAGGAGGAAGCGGCGCGCTGGTTCGTGCGCATGTCCGGCGCCGAGCCCGATGACCCCGAGCGCGGCCGCTTCGAAGCCTGGCTCGCTGCCAGCCCGGCCCATGCCGCCGCTTATGCCGCTATCGCAGATACCTGGAGCGACCTCGAGTCCGGCACCCAATGCAATGCCTTGGCCCAGGCCATGCAGGCGCGCCAGGAACGCCATCGGCAAAGCCGCCGCACACTCCTGCGTCGCGGCATCCTCGGTATCGTATTGGGCGGGCTGGGCGGCGAAGCCGCCTATTACCGCTTGCAGAACGAAACGCTGTGGGAGTCCGCCCGGCGGACCGATACCGGCACGCTGGGCCGCGAGTTCCTGCAGGACGGCAGCATTCTCGTGCTCGATGCCGACAGCGAGGTCCTGGTGGTTCTAAGCCGCAGCGAGCGCAGGGTCAAGCTATTGACCGGTGAAGTCATTTTTGACGTCGCGAAAGACCCGGAACGCCCTTTCGTCGTCGACAGCGGTCCGGCACAGATCACCGTGCTCGGCACTCGTTTCGCGGTCACCCGATTGCGCGAAACGATCCGGGTCAGCGTCGATCACGGCCTGGTCCAGATCGCTGCCGGCCCTTTCTGGCGCCGGCAGTACCTGCAGCTTGAGGCCGGCCAGGTGGCCGAACTGCGTCTGGCGACGAGCGAAAATATCGCTTTGAAAAAAGTCGACCGCAAGGCAGATGCCGCCTTCAGCTTCGAGCACGGCATTCTGATGTTCGATCGGGCCGATCTGGGCGAGGTTGCCGAGACGCTTTCCCGATACCGGAAAACGCCGGTTCGCGTTGCCGCCCGAGGGACGGGCGCCGGCCCCCGGATCACCGCCGGCGTCCCCGCCGCCCAAATCGAAAGCTTCATCGATCTGCTGCCCCAGATCGCCTCGGTCAGCGTGCGGCGCAGGGGCGACGAAGTCGAGCTCGGCGCCCGCTAGATTGTCGGCATTGCGCCGCCCAGAACGATTTGACCGAAGCGCGATGAGTTTCTTATCGATGAGGGGGGTGAATTCCGGTTCCTGGACCGTGTACCTGAAAGAACAGTATTTTCTTTCTAAGGCATTTCCATGTACCACGCAATTCCTCCATTCCTGGGGCGCCCCACTGCCGCCCTTGTCTCGTCCGTTTTCGCCACCGCGTATGCCGCGCCGGTGACCGTGGATCTGCCGGCCCAGGCGCTTTCCGAATCGATCCTGCAATTGGCCAGGCTGTCGGGACGAGGCATTGCCGTGGACAGCGCCCTGGTCGAGGGCAGGCAGGCGCCAGCCGTGAAGGGAGCGATGGAACCGCTGACGGCGCTGAACAAGTTGTTGGCGGGCAGCGGGTTGGAAGCGGCGACGGCGGCGGATGGCAATACGGTGATCACCAAGGCGGCGGACGTACTGAAGGAAGTGAGGGTGGTCGGGCATGCGCCAAAGGAGGGGACGGCGGACGTTGGCTACAAGATCGAGACAGCGCAATCTGTCGGTCCGTGGGGTAGGCGGAGGCTGCTCGATACACCGTATTCGATGATGGTTGTGAGCGAAGACTTGATCCAAAATTCGGTAACCGATAGTACAGACCAGCTCTTCCGCATGAACCCGAGAATTCAGTTGCTCCAGCCCTTCGACATGAATGGCCTGACACGCGTGATGATGCGCGGTTTTCTTATTCAATCGGCCATGGTGGATGGCATGCAAGGCAATACGTCCGGGCAGGGACTTTTCATCGAAAACGTGGAGCGGATGGAGGCGATGACGGGCCTCTCAGGCTTCATGTATGGCATTGGCAATGTTGGCGGGACGCTCAACTACATGACCAAACGCCCTACCGAATCGGCGAAAAGGGATGTCACCGTTGGTAATTACGGCGGTGACCAGTATTTCGCCCATGCCGATCTAGGCGGACCGATCGATGCTGACGGAAAATTCGCTTACCGATTTAATGCGCTGACCCAGGATGGCGATACGGTGATTAAGGATCAGTCGCTAAAACGCTCCATGGTTAGCGGCGCTCTGGATTGGCATGTGACAGATCGCTTGTTGCTTGGCATCGACGTTCTGGACGGAAGTTACAAACTAAAGGGAAGGCCGGGGCAATGGGGCTTTGCAAATTCCCTTACTGCCTTGCCATCGGTTCCCGATACCAAACGGCTGTGGGCGTCTCCGGACAACATGAACAATGTTGACACCGAGCGCTATGGCGCCAGGGTTCAGTGGGATATCAACGACATATTCGCATTCCGAGCCGGATATGGTTTCCAGAAAGACGAGCGGAATACCATTTATTCGACCTTGACCGTGACTGGTGATGCGACTTACTCGCTGGCGAAATCCTTTGTGAGGTCCTACCGAACCGATACCGAAAGCGCCTACGCTTATCTCGAGACGAAGTTCAAGCTGTTCGACATCGCCAACAAACTGACTGTTGGGGCTAATGGTTACGTCGTGGAGGGCTATGGTGGTTATACCGCTGGAGGCACGTTACCTGCACAGATCGGCAATGCCCACACTAATCTCGATTTGTCGAATCCCGATTCCGCTAACGTTGCCTTGCCTGATTTCGACTTTGGGTCATTGCACATGTTAAAGACGGATCGAACGAGGAGCAAAAATATCATTGTCGGCAACGAAACGATCTTCAACGACAAGTGGTCCATGCTGCTCGGTCTCAACCATGCAAGCTACTTGGTTGAGAACCATGACGCACCGACTGGCGCCGTAACAATCAAATACGATAAATCGAAAACAACACCGACAGCATCCTTGTTGTTCAAGCCGCTTCCCTACCTGACAACATATGTGACGTATATCGAGGCGTTACAGCAGGGGCAGATCGTTTCCGGTGCGAGTTTTACAAACGATGGCGAAATCATGCCACCTTCCGTGAGCAAGCAGTATGAGGCAGGAGTCAAGGCAGAATTGGGCGGTAGTTTGCTGACCATGTCGCTGTTCCAGATCGAGAAGGCCAATGCCTATAACCAGGATAACGGCAATGGGACATTCACCATGTTCCAGAATGGCAGGCAGCGACATCAGGGGGTGGAATTTGCCGCCTCCGGCAAGGCAACTCACGACCTAACCCTGCTCGGGGGATTGACCCTATTAGATGCTGAAGTACAGAAAAGCACTAACAACGTCGGCGTCGGAAAGGTGCCGCAGGGCGTCGCGCAAGTCATAGCCAAGGTATACGGTGAATATAACTTTCCTTCACTACGTGAGTTGACCGCAACCGGCGGCCTTTACTACACCGGCAAGTCGTATATTGATGCCGCAAATAAATTGGAGGCGCCTTCCTATCTCACAATTGACCTTGGTTTACGGTACTCTACGCGCGTAATGGGGCGTCAAACCACCATTCGGGCATTAGTAACCAACCTGACGGATAAACGCTACTGGATGAGCAATTACACCATTGGCACCATGATGGGGGCACCGAGGGCTGTTTCTGTCTCAGCCTCAATCGCGTTCTGAGGACGCCCCCAGTTTGCAACCATGGCTACCCGCTATCAGTGCTACTTGCATGTCGCGATGTTCGCGCTTCTCGTTCTAGGCATCGGAAGCAGGGCGTTCTTGCCTTCGGTTATCCGTGCGTCGCAAGAGCAGGAGAAAGGCGCACATATCGTGCTGCCGATTCGCCATGCGATGTTCGGCGGTGCTATGCCACCGGATGCCTTCGTTACATTGGACGACAGTACGGAGCACGTCGATTCGGTCCAGCAATACAACCTGCAGGGCGAGATAGGTGGTTGGTTGTTGCGGAAGGTTTATCCGTCGTTGACAAAGATCGAAACCAGCGGATGGGGAGCGCAACTGGATCCGGAGATCGTCATGCTACGCCAGCCAGATGTCATTTTTTCTTGGAAGGGGCGTGATAGTGCACTACTGGCAATGGGTTTCCCGCAACTGGTCGAGTTGGAGAGCTCTCGAGGCAAGCAGGTCGAGAGTCATCTCAAATGGTGGGCATTGTTCGGGCGCATGCTTGGCAAACAGGATAAGGCAAGGCAACTTTCGCAGCGATACACGAGGCAGCTAGCGGCACTTAAACACGAAATTGTCCAGGCGCACCATCCGTCAGTACTCCTCATCGTTGGCGGATACGATGCGGGCTTCTGGCTGCCGACTAATCATCACTACGATGAACGCTTCATCCAGCTCAATGCCAAGCCGCTGCACAAGGGATTATTTGGCGGCAAAGCTACGCTGGAAAATGTGTTGATGCTCGATCCAGACGTGATCTTTCTCGATACGTCGGCAATCGGCGATCAACTCGTTCCGGCCCAGCTTTACGTCCAGCCCGAATGGCAGGCCGTGCGCGCCGTGCGCGGCAAGCGTGTCTACCGGATGCCAGATCTGCCGCATTTCAGCATTCCGGTCGAAGATCCCATCCGTCTGCAGTGGTTGGCGGAAATACTTTATCCACAAGTCATGCCGGCAACCATACGGCAGGAGGTTGTGGCGACAATTTTGGCAGCTTACGACTACCGCATGAGTGAAAATGACATCGATACGCTGCTCAATCTGCAAGCCAATCAGGCATCGCAGAACTACCAACGTTTTTTCCGTTCGGAGAATAAATATGTCGAGAACGCTCAGCATCACCGGCATCGCTATCCATGCCAATAACACATCTTGCGCTTACCATTGCCGTTACTGCCAATTAGCAACATCGAAGCCCAAGTCGGTTAGTTTTACCCGCCATGCCGCGCTAGTCGAACGCTTTATCGACTGGCAGGCAGCGAACGCGGTGGAACCGTTCGAAGTGTGGCCGTGGTATGGCAACAGCTATGAACACGATCTGCCGACGTTGGCCGGCATATTGCGTCTGGATCAGCGCCTGGGGCGCGAGCATAAAGTGCTTCTGCTCGGTGGACTGCGGCATCGCACTCGATCCGAAATGCACGAATTTCTCGAAGCGCGCTGCGAATTGGGCATCGATACGCTAGTCGCTACCTTCAGCGGCCATGGCGAGCGTCATGACCACTGGAATAATAAGGCTGACAACTACCGTTTTCAAATCGACAGCCTACATCTAGCGGCGGAAATGGGCATGGAACTGCAGCAACGCATTCTGCTGATGCGCAATGATTTGTCAGGGCTCGAATCAGTGTTGAACGACCTCGATGAAATCGACAGCCGGCGATTTACCCGCTGGGCAATCCCAATGTTCTACAGCGGCCGCGCTAGACACTTGGAGAGCGAACGACTGACAGTGGACGACTTTGTCGGGCTTTCCTCGCGCCTACGGGCCTGTTTGCGTGAGGACTGGCCGAACTGGCAATCCGAGCGGCAATGGATGGATCAGGTTTGCAGCGGTGCCGACGAAGCCCAACGCACCTCCCTATTCTTTGCCGTGACGGAAGCCAGCCTGGAATGGGCAGAGCGCCATAGTTGCGAGGAAATCCTGGCCAGCCTAGAAGCGCGATACCGGGAAAGTGCCAGCCGTCTGCCGTCAACGCGGGCTCTTGCCGAGCGTTACGGCGACAAGAACAACGAACGCGTCTATTTCAACCTCAGACAGATGGAGCGTCTATGGATGGAGCGCCATCTGCAAATGCATCCCGCGAATGCCGACAGGGTGTCCACTCTCTTTGCCTAAGCACTCTTAAAAGTTTTGCATGCGGAGGTCGGTAGAACGTCGACTTCTAGGTGAACAGAATAAGACATTCACGATACGTCCATGACCATATCTACCCAACCCTTGTGTGCCAATCCGATAGGAAGCGCAAAAGCCCGCGACGGTCGTCGCTCGCCCTTCATCCTTGCCGATCTGTTGATCTTGCTGCTCTTCGTTGCTCTGTTGGCGCTGATGGTCTTTTCGCTGGTCCTTGGCCGCTATCCGGTGCCGATTCCAGAGATCATCAAGATTGTGGCGACCACAGGCTTCAACGAAACTCGCCCCTATACCGACAAGGCCTGGGTGGTGATCGAGATCGTACGCATGCCGCGCATCCTCGGCGTAACGCTGTGCGGCATGGGCCTGGCGATGGCGGGGGCGGCGATGCAGGGCGTGTTCCGCAACCCGCTGGTCGGACCGGAGGTGGCCGGCGTCTCCTCGGGCGCGGCATTTGGCGGGGTGTTGGCAATCATGTTTTCCTTGCCGATGGCCGGGGTAGTCGGCCTGGCTTTTGGCTTCGGCATGGGAGCGCTGGCCGTAGCCTTTGGCCTGTCCAAGCTGGCCGGCAAGAGCAGCATACTGGGGCTGGTGCTGGCCGGCGTAATCGTCGGCGGCTTTTTCGGCGCGCTGACCGGCATGGCCCAGTACGTAGCCGATCCACAAGCCAAACTGCCGTCCATCGTCTACTGGCTGCTTGGCAGCTTTGTTGGGCTGACTTATGAAAAGGTAGCCATCGTGGCCGGCGTCACGCTGTTTGCAGGCACCCTGCTACTGATGTTGCGCTGGCGGATCAATCTGCTGTCGCTGGGCGAAGTGGATGCAGAGGCACTTGGAGTCAAGGTCGAAACCCTGCGCTGGTGCATTGTCGCACTGGTGGCACTGCTGGTAGCGGCCCAGGTGTCAGTATCGGGCGGCGTCAACTGGGTAGGACTGATCATTCCGCACATCGCCCGCATGCTGGTCGGGCCCGAGCATACGCGGCTGCTACCTGCTTCGGCACTGCTGGGTGGCATCTACCTGCTGGCGATGGATGACATTGCCCGTAGCATCACGGCACAGGAAATTCCTATCGGCCTGCTCACCGCCCTGGTGGGTACTCCAGTGTTTGGCTTCCTGTTCTGGAAGATGCACGGCAAGGGGTGGAATCGTGAGTAATCGTCCCAAGGGTTTCGCAACGATGAACGGCGGACTGGCAATCCGGTTGGCCACTGTCGGCTACACCTACGATCCCAAAATACCGGCCGTATTGCGCGACTACTCGGCCGAGGTGAAGCAAGGCAGCGTTTTCGCCGTGCTCGGCCCCAATGGCCGGGGTAAGACGACCTTGCTCAAGCTCTTGCTGGGAGCATTGAAGCCGCAACACGGAAGCATCACCATCAATGGGCAGATCGCCTTCGTGCCGCAGCTGTTCCAGGTCAGCTTTCCCTACCGGGTACTGGACATGGTGTTGATGGGCCGGGCACGTCAGATCGGGTTGTTTTCCCTGCCGTCACGGCAGGACGAAGCGGCGGCACTGGAAGCGCTTGACCGGCTGGGCCTGGCCGAACTGGCCGAGCGCAGTTTCGACGAACTATCCGGCGGACAACGGCAACTGGTCATCTTCGCACGGGCACTGGCCAGCGGCGCCGACATCCTGGTACTCGACGAGCCGACCTCGGCGCTCGACCTCAAGAATCAGGGCACCGTCCTCGAATGGATAGCCCGTCTGCGTAAGGAAGGCCTGACGGTGATCTTCACGACCCACCATCCCCACCACGCCCATGCCGTGGCCGACCAGGCCCTGCTGATGTTCGGCGCGGAAGACTATGTCTGCGGCGCCATCGACGCGGTGTTGACCGAGGCGAACCTGCGCCGGCTCTACGGCATGCCCTTGCGCCAGGTCAGTTTCGAGTTCGAGGGGCGAGCCATGGAAACCCTGGTGCCGGTCTTTACCGGCCTGCGGCTCGGGACTGCTGCCTGATCACGGACCTTGGCCTGGGCCGACAGCCGTTTGGCAATCGAAGTTGCATGAGCGTCTTTACTCTTGCGTCAAACCGAAACTCGATCGCATGGTTCGACCCCAAATACATCAGCCTCGCTCGAAAGGATATCGATGCGCCCACGGCGCCACGTCCTCCAGCCCTTTCGCCAGTCTCAGCAACGTATCCTCGTCGCCATAAGCGCCCAAGAACTGTACGCCAACGGGCAGGCCTTGGTCCTCGGTAAAGTAAATAGGCACTGAGATCGCTGGCTGCCCGGATGCGTTGGAAATGGCCACAAAAGGGTTGTAAGCGCATGAGCGGCGGCGGAATTCAAGAAACTCGGCGTCGCGGGGAAGGAGCCCATGCCGCGCGGAGGCGACAGGAACCGTAGGAAGCAGTACGAGGTCATAGCGCTCCATGTATTGACCCAGCTGACGGCCGATTTTACGGAACACGCCCAGCGCGGAAATATAATCGTGCGCGCCCAGCGTACGCGAATACTTCAGTCCGTCTTCAATGGCGAATTCGAGCTCGCCCTCCTTCAAGGGGTAGCCCCGCTTCCCGGTCACCGCAAGCACCGTGCTATGGATGGAAAGAGCCAGAACGCGCGCATGCGCTGCCGCGTATGCGGCGTAGTCCAGGTCGGCAGGCGCTTGCTCAACGACTTCATGGCCAAGCTTGCGGCACTGCTCAGCGGCGTAGTGCAAGGCTTTCATCGTGTGCGAATCAATCGGATCGCAACCGTCCCATCCATCGGTCCAGAGCGCAATTTTAAGGGGGCGGTCGAACTTCAGCTCAAGCCGTTCGAGGTAACTGCCGGTCGGTGTGGGCGCGGCAAAGGGCGCGCCCGCGTCCGGACCGCCGACCGCGTCAAGCGCGGCAGCCGTATCGCGCACAGACCGGCTCAGGAAACCATCACAGATCAGGTCTCCCCATGCGTCGCCATCATTTGGCCCCATGGGAAAACGCCCGCGTGATGTCTTAAGCCCAACCAATCCGCAGTTCGCAGCGGGAATCCGTATCGATCCGCCGCCATCCGAGCCATGAGCAACCGGCACGATGCCAGCCGCAACCGCGGCGGCCGCACCGCCGCTGGATCCGCCGCAAGACAGTTCGAGCTTCCACGGATTGAGGGTATTGCCGCCATTTGCGACCGCCTCGGTGGTCGGCCCCATACATAGTTCTGGCACGGCTGTTCGCGCAAACGGAATAAAGCCCGCCGCCTCAACGCGATCTGCGAAAGTCGAATTTTGTCCGTATGTCATGGGTCCGAGAAAATTTGAACCAATGGACGATTCAAATCGCGTGGAGGCCAGGCCGGAATCCTTATAAAGAAATGGAACACCTGAAAAGACGGACCGATCGAGCTTCGCATCATGTCGCCGCGCAAGCGCCAAGGACTCCTCGAACTTCGGGAACTTCAAGAAATTCAGTCGCTTGTGCGCGCTTTGCGCCAGTCCGATGGCAATGGACATCGCCTCTTCGGCCGACGCTTCCCCGCGCTTTATCAGATCCGCCAATCCAATCGCATCAAGATCCTGATACGCCGTCACATTCATAATGTCTCCGATTAAAAGTGCCTGGTGCTAATGTGCCTCAAGCCGGCTGGCCACTTGGTACAGTGTCGCCTCGTCATGCCATTTTCCAATGAGCTGCAGACCTACAGGCATGCCTTCTTCATCCTGCATGAAAGGCACCGACAAGCTTGGATGCCCCGAGAAGTTCGTTGGCGCCGTCGATCTGGTCAATAACCACGGAGTCGAATAATCTTCGTCGTTAATGCGAGTAGTGCGCTCATCGATCAAAGGCGCCGTAACGCCGCATGTCGGTGTCAGCAATACATCCACGTTTTCCAATACCTTGTCAAAACAGGCTTGCGCGGTGCTTTGATACTTGAGACTACGAAGATACTCTGACGCCAGCACACCTTTGCCAGTCAACAGCCTGTCTTGCACTTCCTTGATAAAAGGCGCTTGAGCATTCAGTGCATCTTCGTGCTGTGCATAAGCCTCTGTCTTCAGGACTAATTGTTGTGCGTTGTAGATTTCGTAAATATTGTCGATCTCTACTGATTTCACCACGGCGCCCGCGGCCTCGAGCGCTTGACGCGCGGCCAACATGCTGCGACTCACCGCAGGCGATATATATTCGGAATAAAACGTGCCGGGCACACCAATGACCAGGCCGCGAATACTCTGGCCAATCTTGGAGGAAAAGGCGCCTAGTGGGCTATCCGACATGACTTCCAGCAGGAGCGCATTGTCTTGCACGCATGTGCTGATCGGCCCCACATGATCAAGTGTTTCCGAAAGGGGGAACACCCCCTGCCTGGAGATGAGCCCCAACGTGGCTTTCATCCCCACCACGCCACACAGTGCTGCGGGCAGCCGTATGGAAGCGCTCGTATCCGTTCCTACCGATCCGTACGCCAAACCAGCCGCAACCGATGCTGCGGAGCCGCTGCTTGAGCCACCAGGAACACGCGAGGGATTCCGTGGGTTCCGTACCGCTCCAAAGAAAGACCGATCGCCGGTCGATCCGTACGCGAACTGATGAGTATTCGCCTTGCCGATAATAATCGCCCCCGCCTTCCTTAGCAGGCGCACGACCTCTGCATCATCCTTGGAGACATGCTCGGCGTATTGTTCCGCGCCCATGGTCGTGCGGTAGCCGGCCACGTCAATAAGGTCTTTGATCGCGATCGGCACCCCCGCCAGCGCCCCTGCTTCCTTGCCGGAAGCGAGCTGCGCCTGAGCTGCCTTAGCCTCGGCCCGCGCCTGATCCGCCATGACGGTTATATAGGCATTGATCGATGACGATTCGATATCCGCCAGCAGCTTGTCCACGATATCAACGGGCGAGCACTCCCCCTTGCGATAGGCCCTCGCAAGATCCGCTATGCTTTTCATTACTTGAATTCCAAAAAACACGGCCTGCCCGAAACGGGCAGGCCAGACACGCCACTTATTTAAACGAAACAATTTTCCCGTTGGAAAAAGTCGCCAGGCGAACCTCTCCGCTGTTCTGGTTCTTCTCGTCGAAGCTGATCTTTCCCAGCAAGATTTCAAAGCCTTCGAGCTTTGCCAGCCCAGCCTGTATCTGCTTGGGATCGCTGCCACCGCCACGCTTCGCCGCTTCAACCACCGTGTAAATGGAGTCATAGGTACCCGCTTCAAAAGCACCGGGCTCATGGTTGTACTTGGCCTTGAAGGCTTCTTCGAATTTTTTCGACTTTTCATTATCGAGGCCTGGCAGCCAGGTGGTTGGGAAGACCGCCCCATTTGCGGCAGCACCCGCCAGCTCGACAAATTTCGGCACACCCTGCCCCATATTCACAATCAATGTCGCGTTGATGCCCAGCTCTTTGATCTGACGGGCAATAATGGAACCTTCGGTGTAGTAGCCATGAACGAAGATGACTTCGGGGGAAGTTTCCTTGATTTTGGAAAGCTGCGCCTTGAAATCTGTTTCACCACGGTTATATTGCTCGTAGGCCGTGACCGTGGCGCCCACCTTCTTTGCACGGTCTGCCGCGGCCTGGGTCGGCGGCTTGCCGTAATCGGAATTTTCCACCAAGAACGCAAATCGCTTCGCGCCTTTCTGGCTCGCAAAATATTCAACTGCCTTGCTGTCCAACTGGCCGTCTGTCATGTTGACGCGCCACGTGTATTTGTAGCCTTGCTCGGTAACGGTTGGCGAGCCCGCCTGCCCATTCACCGCCGGCACTTTATACCGTTCATTCTCTTTGGTGAATGCGATGGTGACCAGGCTCGCGGACGAACCGACGATCGCATCGACTTTTTGCTGTGCGATCAGCTTCTTCGCGGCATTGATGCCCGCCGCGGGGTCGCTGCGGTCATCTTCAGCATGAAACTCAATAGGCTGGCCATTGAATCCGCCTGCGTTATTGATTTCCTCGATAGCCAAACGCGTGCCTTTGCGGTGGTTGTCGCCATACGCGGCGGCGGCCCCTGAAATAGATTCTATGATGCCGATCTTGAGCGTGTCTGCGGCACTTGCCGCGCCTGTTGCAACCGCAAATCCAAAGACAGCACAAAACAGCTTTGATTTATCAAACATACTCCATCTCCTAGTGGTGGGCTTATGGTTCTTAAAAACGTCAATTACGCTTGCTGATCTAGTGTTCAATACCAAGATAGGCCTTTCTGATTGCATCGCTTTCCAGCAGCGCTTTCGCATCGTCCGAGGCAATAATTTCACCCGACTCCATCAGATAGCCTCTTTGCGCGACCCTCAGGGCAAGCGTGACATTCTGCTCGACGAGCAGGATCGTGGCGCCTGCGGCATGAATCTCTTTGAGCTTGGTCATCAGTTCGGCCACAACCAATGGGGCCAGCCCAAGGGAAGGTTCATCCAACAAGAGCAGTTTCGGACGGCCCATCAAGGCGCGGCCAATCGCAACCATTTGCTGCTCCCCGCCGCTCATCGTCCCGGCCTTTTGCTTCCATCTTTCTTTAAGCCGCGGGAACTGATCGAGGATCTTGTCGATATCCTCTTGCATTTCAGCGCTGGTCGATTTCCTTGCGCGCGCGCCTATGGCCAGATTCTCGGCGACGGTGAAATCGGGAAACACCCGCCGGCCTTCTGGAACAATACTGATGCCGCGTCGGATGATTGCATCGGACCTATCGGACTCGATACGCTCGCCCAGAAACTCTATGCTGCCGTTCTTGACAGGCTGCAATCCAATGATGGATTTCAAGAGTGTGCTTTTGCCTGCGCCATTCGCGCCGATCAGCGTGACAAATTCCCCGGCATCGACATTCACACTGATTTTCTTGATGGCATGAACGTGACCGTAGTAGGTGTCGATATCTTTTATTCTTAACATTTCATTCACCTCCGCTACCCAGGTAGGCGGCGATTACTTTAGGATCGCTTTGCACTTGTTGCGGGTCTCCTTCAGATATTTTGTTGCCATACTCGAGGACGACGATACGGCTGCACAGATCCATGACCAGCTTTACATCGTGCTCAATCAACACGATGGTGTAGTCCATCGCATTCAATTTCTTGATCAAAGCTTTAAGTGACACGCGCTCTTGCAGGTTCAGACCCGCAGCCGGCTCATCCAATAGCAGTATTTTGGGATCTGTCGCCAGTGCCCGCGCAATATCCAGCTGGCGCTGCTCGCCGTAAGGCAAGTTTTTTGCCAGTTCGTCCTTCTTCTTGTCCAGCCCCACGTACGACAGCAGCTCGATCGAGCGCCGCTCCGCCTCCGAGCGCTCATTACGCTCTTTCCTTGTGCGAAAAATGGAAGACAGCGCGCCCGCTTTGGTTCGGCTTTGGCGTCCAATCATGACGTTCTCGACCAGGCTCAGCTCCGGGAACACCATGATGTTCTGGAATGTTCTGGCCACGCCAAGGCGGTTGATCTGATCAAGCCGCAGCTTGCTGATTTCGTGATCGTTGTAGAACACCTGGCCGGACGTTGGCGTATAAATGCCGCTGACGACGTTGAACAACGAGGTTTTACCGGCGCCATTGGGACCAATAAGGCCGGTTACCTGCCCCTCTTGAACATCGAATGACACGTTGGTCAGCGCGCTGACCCCACCGAACCGGAGCGAAATATCTTTTACCGACAAAGTCATTATCGTGTCCTCCAGCGTTGAATCACATTTGGCAGGTCGGATAATCCTTTAGGCAGAAAAAGAATGACTATTGCCAGCAAAAGCCCATAGACCAGCACGTTGTAGTTGCCGAATCCTTGCGCGTATTCCTCAAGTATCGTGATGGCGAAAGCGCCGATGATCGATCCGTATAGATTGCCAATACCGCCTATGAATGCCATGACGAAGAAGAAAATCGAAATCGGCAGCCCCATTCTGTCAGGATCGATGAAGCCGTCGTAATGAACAAACAATGTTCCGGCAAATGCGGCAAACATGGTACTGACCGTGAAGGACAGCACCTTGTATTTAAATACCGGAATGCCCAGCGACTGCGCGGCAAGCTCATTGTTGGCAATAGAGCGCAGCGCATCGCCCGTCCGGGAGTCGGTGATTCTGCGCAGCACGACAAACCCCACAATCATGCAAAGCAGCACCATGTAGTAATACGCAAGATCGCTGTTCATGGTCCAGCCAAACAGACTGGGGCTGGGCACGGCTGTCAGGCCGGACGGCCCCCCCGTGATGGAGCTGTTCTTCACCAAAGTTTGCAGAATGACGCCCACGGCAATACTGGCCAGCGCCAGGTAATGACCGCTGGTCCGCAGAACGATCAGCCCAACGATGCAGCCAAGAATTCCCACGCTGATTGTGGCCACCGCGACGGACCCCAGGAAGGGGAAACCCGACTTCATGAGAATGCCCGAGATATATGCGGCCAGCCCAAAGAATGCCGCATGCCCGAGGGAGATCTGCCCGGTATAGCCGATAAACAGCGTCAACCCCATCACCACGATTGCCGCGGTGGTTGCGCGAATACCCATATGGGTCAGGAACGGATCGTTCAAGACCAGCGGAATCAACACCAATGCCGCGATGGCAATAATATTTCCATACTTTTTCAGCAACATGCAGATACCCCTAGACCTTTTGAATTTGCTTCTTGCCCAGCAAGCCGTTTGGTTTGACAAGGATGATCAACAATAGAATCGAGAACGAAACAAGGTCTTTGTAAGCTGAAGCCAATAACAGCGTTCCGTATTGCTCAATGACACCTAGCGTGAATCCACCCAGCACGGCGCCGGACACCAGCCCCAGGCCGCCAAGCAACGCTGCGGTGAACCCTTTCAGGATGATTAATTGGCCCATATCGAAAGTCAGCACAGCAATCGGCGCATAGACGATGCCGGCAACCGCCCCCAGCACCGAGCACAATCCGAAAGTAATGTTGTTCACGCGGGAGACGTTGATGCCCATCATTCTCGCGGTTGTTTTGTCTTGCGCAACGGCCCGAAGCGACAGGCCAAGCGCCGTTTTCGTGAACAGCACATACAGCAAGGCCATGATGATGAACGTGGCCGCAATCACAATGGCATATTGGGCGCTGATCTGAATGCCGCCAAACCTCAAGACGCCATCGGTCATGGCCGGGAATCTGTAGGCGGAGGACCCGAAGATGAGTTGCGCGACGCTTCTGAGCATGATGAACAGCGCGATAGTCATGACGAGCAGAGACAGGCCATTCGCATTTTCCTCGAGCTTGCGCAAGAAAATCCGTTCCAGCAGCGACCCCAGAATGAACGCCGACGCCATGCTGAGCGGCAGGGCAAGCCACATTGACAGGCCAAGGTCCACATGGAATACAAAGCCCATGAAGGCCCCGGCCATAAAAAACTCGCCCTGGGCAAAGTTGATGACATCCATACCCCGGAAAACCAGCGTGATTGCCAAGGCAATCAAGGCATAGGTGCTGCCTACCGATAAACCAAAAATAAGCTGTTGAATAACGTTTTCCATCAAGCCCACTCCAATACATTGCCGTTGCGGCTCCAAAACTGCCTTTGGCTATCAAACATGCGGGGTATGCCTAGGCATCGGACAACAGAAAGCGGTAATCAATGGCCGCCAGGCTGTTGATTAATTTCTCTTCTTTTGTGTGTTTGCATAAAGGCTGACGAGGCAGGATCGTCCAGCGTTCAATGTCGTGAGCAAGACTTGTGGTCGTGAAGCGGATGCGTCCTGTTTATCCTGGGTAAGATAGTCCGACGCGCTCAGACAGCTGCCTCCTCATGGCCTCTTATGTGTTTGCCCCTTGTTTACCCAAACGTTAGGGTATTTTATGGGCATGCGCTGTTTCAGCTCAACCTAGGATAAACCCGAACGTTTGGGTTGGAGCTTTCCCGCACGCAAAGCGTCGGCTCGAGAAGCTCCGATTCGGGGCGGCCGCCCTTGATGGTTTCAAGCAGGAGCTCTACGCTGCGGTATCCCATTTGATACATAGGGGAACGAATAGTCGAGAGGCCTATGGGCAGCTCCCCTGCTATCGGCGTGTCGTTGAACCCCACGACAGCCACATCCCGGCCCACCTGGATTCCGCTGTCTCGCAGCGCCCCCAACAGCCCTATAGCCAGGAAATCATTGACGGCAAAAATAGCAGTGGGTTTTTCTTGATCGCCGGAGAATAGACGCTCTCCGAGCGCCCTGCCGCTTTTGGTATCAAATCCGCTATGGATGATCCAGTGCCGCGGTATATCAACGCCCAATTCGGCGCAGCGCTGGATAAATCCGTTTGTCCTGTCGTATCCCGTTGTTGCGTAGGCCTCGCCCGCGAATACACAAATTTTCCTGTGGCCCAGTTGGACAAGATGGTCGGCGGCCATTTGCCCCCCTTTAAAGTCATCACAGGTAACCGAGCAATGTGTCGGAGCATGACGACTGACCAGCACCGCCGGGATATTTCGTCTGGCAATTTCTTCCAGGAACGCGGCATTGTCGATTCGCGCATCCGCGATCAGCAGCCCCTCCACATTCTGATCCAGCGCGGTTTCACAAAGCTGTATTTGACGCTCGGGAAGATCAAGTGTGATGCCCACAAACGTAAGGTACTGGTTGTCTGTTGCCCCGGCGTCTATCCCTTCGTAAATCGTCGCGACAACCAAATCAGTCAATCGAGGCAGAATCACGCCTATCAGTCGGGTCTTGCTGGTTTTGAGCCCGATGGCTTGCCGATTAGGACGGTAATTCAGCTGTTTGGCCAACTGTTTTATGCGCGCAATCATCTCTGGCGAAGCGGCGCTGCGCGCCTCTGCTTCGGTTCCATTCAGAACACGCGAGACGGTTGACACATGTATTTCTAGATGTTGTGCCAGCGAGCGTAGTGTTGTGCGTTGGCGCGTATTAATTTTGCTTTGTGGCATTTGTGCCCTTGAATCGGCAATCTGACGTATTGCTTATTCTACTTCCAGGCGATCAAATCGAGATTGCATGCCTGCCTGGCGTTGTCACGAGCGGCTCAGCGGTTTCAAATACGCGGGGAAAGCTCAGGCCGCCACTTTCACAGGGAAGATAGCGACCCTGGACGCCGGACTTGTCGGTGAAGACAGGCCCGCCTCTGGCCGCCTGAATAGGCGGGCGCAGACGGAAATCGAAAAGCGGCGCCCGCCCCCGAGGCATCAAGAGATGTGTGTCAATCCAGACGGCTTGGCTATTTATTGTCAAGGCTTGTCAGATGCAGAGCGGGCTGCCCGGATGTCCGCTTAGAACGGAATATCGTCATCCATATCGGCCAGGTTTGCCGCGGGCGAGGCTTGCGGAGCGGCTGGCCGGGGCTGCTGCGCGGGACGGGGCGCGCGCGGCTGGGCGGGCGCCTGGTTGTATTCGCCGCCGCCACCGCCGCCCATGCTGGCGTCGCCTTCGCGGCCGCCCAGCATTTGCATCTGGTCGGCCACGATGTCGGTGCTGAAACGATCGGCGCCGGTGTCCTTGTCTTGCCACTTGCGCGTTTTGAGGCGGCCTTCCACGTATACCGCGCGGCCTTTTTTGAGATATTCGCCGGCGATTTCGGCCAGGCGGTTGTAGAACACCACGCGGTGCCATTCGGTTTCTTCGCGCTTTTCGCCCGTGGCCTTGTCTTTCCATTGCGAGGTGGTGGCGATGGATACGTTGCAAATGGCTGCGCCGTCGGGGCTGTAGCGTACTTCGGGGTCTCGTCCGAGGTTGCCGACGAGAATGACTTTGTTGACTGAGGCCATGACAATACCCTTAACTTAAAATTTCACATTAACGTCATTATCGACGATCTGGAGCCGCTTTGCCAGATTCCTGCGTACTAGCCCGCAGGCTCGAATTAGCCGCATCAGGATTCGGACTTGAACCCTCGGGCGGTCAGGAACCAGGCAAAGGCCAGGCCGGAAGACACCAGGAAGACGGCCGATGAGCGGCCATGGGCGGCCAGCAGGCCGCCGGCCACGCCGCCCGCGAATATGCCCAGCGACTGGGCGGTATTGTAGAAGCCCAGGGCCAGGCCCTTGAACTCGGGCGGCGCCACCCGGGAAACCAGCGAGGGTTGCAGCGCTTCCAGTATATTGAAGGCGATGAAAAAGCCAATCAGGGTTACAACTATCGCAAAGAAACTATGGCTGGCCAGCGGCATCAGCGCCAGCACCACCACCAGGCCGGCCACCGCCACTTCCATGGCCACCTTGTGCGCGTGCCGGGTTTCGGTATAGAAAACCGCCGGCACCATCAATACGAACGACAGCAGGATGACCGGCAAATAGACTTCCCACAAGTGGGCCGAATCGTAGCCGCCCAGGGCGGCGAGCAGCCCGGGGGCCACGATGAATATGGCCATCAGGATGAAGTGCAGGCAGAAAACGCCGAAATTCAATCGCAGCAAGTCGGCATGCCCCAGCACGTCGCGCGGCCTGGCCTGGACTATCGGCGATTTGGCCAGGGGCACCGCCGGCACAACGAAGGCGGTGATCAGCAGGCACACAAAGCCGAGCAGGCTGATGGCCCAGAACAGGCCGGAAAGGCCGAATTCGCCGACCAGCATGGGCGACAGCACCAGCGATACGGCAAAGGAAATGCCGATGGAACCGCCCACCATCGCCATGGCGCGGGTGCGCACTTCCGGACGCGTGGCGTCGGCCACCCAGGCCGTGATGGCCGCCGAGATCGCTCCCAGCCCCTGGATGACGCGGCCCACGATGATCCAGTCCACATTCTTGGCCAGGGCGCAGATGACGCCCCCGGCGATGAACAGCAGCATGCCGAGAATGATGACCGGCCGCCGCCCGAAGCGATCCGAAGCCATGCCCAGGGGAATCTGCATGATGGCCTGCGTCAGCCCGTAGGCGCCCAATGCCAGCCCTACTTTTGCCGCGTCATTGCCGCCGGGTATGGCATGCGCGGCCACGGCGAATATGGGCGTAAGCAGAAACAGGCCGAGCATGCGCGATGCGAAAAGCAGGGCCAGCGTGATGCTGGCGCGGCGCTCGACGGGGGTCAGCTTGAGCTTGCCGCGCGGGGAATTGGCTGTATGGGTGCTGGAGGTACTCATGAAAAACTCGGCAAATTAATAACCATGGCGCGTGCTGTATCAAAACAAATCAGACAAGAGGCCCAGCGCACGGAATGTCGCTGCGCGCTATAGTAGCAAGTTAGCCTTTGAAAGACCTTAGTGAACTTGATGGAAGCGATCCGCATCCGGGGCGCCCGTACGCATAATCTTAAAAACATTTCTGTGGACTTGCCACGCCACAAGCTGGTGGTGGTGACTGGCCTGTCCGGGTCCGGGAAATCTTCGCTGGCATTCGACACCTTGTACGCAGAGGGGCAGCGCCGCTATGTGGAAAGCCTTTCGGCCTATGCGCGGCAATTCCTGCAGCTCATGGACAAGCCCGATGTCGACCTCATCGAAGGGCTGTCGCCAGCCATATCGATAGAACAAAAGTCGGCGGGGCACAATCCGCGTTCCACCGTCGGCACGATCACCGAGATCCACGACTACCTGCGGCTATTGTACGCGCGGGTAGGCACGCCCTACTGTCCCGAACACGGCTTGCCGCTGGAAGCGCAGAATGTCAGCCAGATGGTGGACAAGGTGCTGAGCTGGGCTCCCGATACGCGCCTGGCGATACTGGCGCCCCTGGCCCGTTCCCGCAAGGGCAGCTTCGAGGATGAATGCGCCAGCCTGCAGGCGCAAGGCTTCGTGCGGCTGCGCGTCAACGGCGAAATGGTCAGCATCGACCAGCTCGCGCCGCTCAAGAAAACCGAAAAGCATGACTTCGACGTCGTGCTCGACCGCCTGCGCGTCAAGCCCGAAAGCCAGCAGCGCCTGGCCGAAAGCTTCGAGACCGCGCTGAACCTGGCCGAAGGCCGCGCCATCGCCTTGAACATGGACACCGGCGAAGAGCACGCCTTTTCCAGCCGCTATGCCTGCCCGGTCTGCCACCACAGCCTGACCGAGCTCGAGCCGAGACTATTCAGCTTCAACAATCCGGTCGGCGCATGCCCGTCCTGCGACGGCCTGGGCAACGTGGATTTCTTCGATCCCAAGCGCATCGTGGCCTTTCCCGAGCTCAGCCTGGCCAGCGGCGCCATCAGCGGCTGGGATCGCCGCAATGCGTTCACCCACACGCTGCTGACCAGCCTGGCGGCCCATTACGAGTTCGACATCGAAACCCCTTTCGAGGAATTGCCGGCGGAAATCCGCCAGCGGGTGCTGTTTGGCTCGGGCGACGAAGAGATTTCCTTCCTTTATTTGAACGAGAAAGGGCGCACCACAGTCAAGAAGCATCCTTTCGAAGGCATCATCCCCAATCTGGAACGGCGCTGGCGCGAAACCGATTCCAGCGCCGTGCGCGAAGAGCTGGGCAAGTATCGCCACACCAAGGTCTGTCCGGCATGCGAAGGCTCGCGCCTGCGCCCCGAAGCCCGGCATGTGCTGATCGGCAACGAACCCGGCGCCGGGGAGCGCCGCGGACGCGCCATCTTCGAAGTCGAAGCCTTGTCGCTTTCGGCCTGTCTGGCCTGGTTCCAGGACCTGGAACTGAGCGGGGCGAAGAAGGAAATCGCCGACCGCATCGTGCGCGAGATCGAGGCCCGCCTGCAGTTCCTGAACAACGTGGGGCTCAACTACCTATCGCTGGACCGCAGCGCCGACACCATATCGGGCGGCGAGGCCCAGCGCATCCGCCTGGCCAGCCAGATAGGGTCGGGGCTTACCGGCGTCATGTATGTGCTGGACGAACCCTCCATAGGCCTGCACCAGCGCGACAATGACCGCCTGATACTGACTCTGAAGCATCTGCGCGACCTGGGCAACAGCGTCATCGTGGTCGAACACGACGAGGACATGATCCGGTCGGCGGACTTCGTGCTGGACATGGGCCCCGGCGCGGGCGAACACGGCGGGCAAATCGTCGCCCAGGGAACGCCGCGGGAACTGGCCGCCAACGAGCATTCCCTGACGGGCCAGTACCTGAGCGGCAGGCGCAGCATCGCCATCCCGCAGCGGCGCCCGATAGCGCCAGACCAGGCCTGGCTGGAACTCAAGGGCTGCCGCGGCAACAATTTGAAGTCGGTCGACCTGGCCATCCCCGCGGGGCGGCTGGTATGCATCAGCGGCGTATCCGGTTCGGGCAAATCCACGCTGATCAACGACACGCTCGCCACCGCGGTTGCGCAACAGCTGCACCGGGCGCAAACCGAGCCGGCGCCCTACGATACGCTGGAAGGCCTGTCGCATTTCGACAAGATCATCAATGTCGACCAGAGTCCCATAGGCCGCACGCCGCGCAGCAATCCGGCGACCTATACCGGGATGTTCACGCCCATACGCGAGCTCTTTGCCAGCGTTCCGGAATCCCGCACGCGCGGCTACGATCCCGGCCGCTTTTCATTCAACGTAAAGGGCGGCCGCTGCGAGGCCTGCCAGGGCGACGGCGTGGTCAAGGTGGAAATGCATTTCCTGCCGGATATGTATGTGCCTTGCGATGTCTGCATGGGCAAGCGCTATAACCGCGAGACGCTGGAAATCCGCTATCGCGGCCGCAGTATCAGCGAAGTGCTGGACTTGACGGTCGAGCAGGCCCTGGGCTATTTCGAGGCGGTGCCGTCGGTATCGCGCAAACTGCACACATTGATGGATGTCGGGCTGTCGTATCTGCGCCTGGGGCAAAGCGCGACGACGCTGTCGGGCGGCGAGGCCCAGCGGGTGAAGCTGTCGCTGGAATTGTCCAAGCGCAGCACGGGACGCACGCTATATATTCTCGATGAGCCCACCACCGGCCTGCATTTCCAGGACATTGCCCTGCTGCTGGACGTATTGCGCAAGCTGGTGGACGGCGGCAATACCGTAGTGATCATTGAGCACAATCTGGATGTGATCAAGACGGCGGACTGGGTGATCGATATGGGGCCGGAAGGGGGAAATGGCGGCGGGCAGATAGTCGGCCAAGGCACTCCCGAGGACATCGCCGCGAATCCGGCCAGCCACACGGGCAGCTACCTGAAGCCGTTGCTGAAGACGGTGGCGGCGGAATGAAGTTGGGCCCGGTGTTCTCGCACTTTAGGTCGGTTAATTGCCAACGGCATCTACCCCGCATCCATCGAGAACAACTGCCTATGCTCCCGAATCGCATAGCGATCCGTCATCCCCGCAATATAATCCGCGATCGCCCGCGCCTGCTCCAGCGGCTCTTCGCGCCGGTACTCGCTCGTCAACAAGCGCGGCTCGTTCATGAAAGCCACGAACAGCTCGCGCACGATAGTGCGCGCTTTCGTCGTCATCCGCATCACCCGATAATGCCGGTATAAATTTTCCATCAGGAAACTTTTCAGCGCATCCGCCTGGCGCCGCATCGACACCGAAAAAGCCGCCAGGGCGGGGCCGCCGCGCACCGCATCCGCACTGTCCGGCCGATGCGCATCGATATTCGCCATAGTCGTTTCCGTCAAATCGACAACCAAGGTATTGATCATCGCCCGGATGATCTCCGCCACCAGGCGGCGCTTCTCGATATCGGGACACCTGCTCTTGACCCGCGCATGGTGCGTGGCGAAAATTTCCAGCGCCAGCAACTGCTCGATCGAAATCAGGCCCGATCTCAGCCCGTCATCGATGTCGTGATTGTTGTAGGCAATTTCATCGGCCAGGTTGGCGATCTGCGCCTCCAGCGAGGGCTGCGTGCGCGCCAGGAAACGCTCGCCCACATCGCCCAGCAAACGCGCATGCCGGACCGAACAATGCTTGAGTATGCCTTCGCGGGTTTCAAAACACAGGTTCAAGCCATTGAATGCGGCATAGCGCTCTTCCAGCTCGTCGACCACCCGCAAGCTTTGCAAATTGTGCTCGAACCCTCCCGCCTCCGGGGCCAGCTCGCGCATGCAGGCATTCAATTCGTCCTGCCCGGCATGCCCGAAAGGCGTGTGCCCCAGGTCGTGCGCCAGCGAAATCGCTTCCGTCAGGTCCTCGTGCAGGCCCAGGTTGCGCGCCAGCGTGCGGGCAATCTGCGCCACTTCGATGCTGTGCGTCAGCCGCGTGCGGAAAAGATCGCCCTCGTGGTTGATGAATACCTGCGTCTTGTATTCAAGCAGGCGAAAAGCGTTGCAATGGATGATACGGTCCCGGTCGCGCTGGAACTGGCTGCGGCCCGTCGGCGGGGCCTCGGCATGGCGGCGGCCGCGCGTGTGTTCCGGGTGGCAGGCGTACGGAGCGAGCATCGTCATGGCCGCCACCTAGACCTGCGCCACGGCAGCTTGGTCCAGCACGCGCCGCAGCGCTTCGAGCGGGGCGGCCTCGAAGCGCGCCTGGCCGATTTCAGGCAGAAGCACGAAACGCAGCTGACCGCCCTCGGTTTTCTTGTCAACCTGCATCAGCTCGATCCAGCGCGGCGTGCCCAGGTCGGGCGGCTGGATGGGGCAGCCTATCGCCGCGGTCAGGGCCCTGACACGCGCCACGCTGGCCGGCGGCAAACCCAGGGTCAGCGCCGACAGCTCGGCCGCCTGCACCATGCCGCAGCCCACGGCTTCGCCGTGCAGCCACTGCCCATAGCCCAGGCCCGCCTCGATCGCATGCCCGAAGGTATGGCCGAAATTGAGAATGGCGCGCAAACCCGACTCGCGCTCGTCCTGCGATACCACATAGGCTTTCAGTTCGCAGGAACGCTGGATCGCATAAGTGATGGCCTGCGGATCCAGCGCCCGCAAGGCCTCGACATGCTGCTCGCACCAGGCGAAGAATTCCGCGTCGATGATCAGGCCGTACTTGATCACCTCGGCCAGCCCGGCGGCGATCTCGCGCGCCGGCAGCGTGGCCAGCACATCGGTATCGATTTCCACGGAAATCGGCTGGTAGAACGCGCCTATCATGTTCTTGCCCAGCGGATGATTGATGCCCGTCTTGCCGCCCACCGATGAGTCGACCTGCGCCAGCAGCGTCGTGGGAACCTGCACGAACCGGATGCCACGCATGTAGCAGGCGGCCGCGAAACCGCCCATGTCGCCGACCACCCCGCCGCCCAGGGCGACGATTACCGCCTTCCGGTCGAGACGATTTTGTAACAAAGCGTCGAAGACCAGGTTCAGCGTCGGCCAGTCCTTGTGGGCTTCGCCATCGGGCAATTCAATCCGCAGCACGCGCTTGCCGGTCTGCGCCAGGGCTTTTGTGGCGCGCTCGCCGTAGTGGCCGTAAACCGTAGGATTGGTGACCAGCGCAATCGCCGTGGCATCGGCGGGGATGCTCTGCGCCAGCGAGTCCAGCCGGCCTGCGGCTATGTGGATGGGATAGGAACCGCCGGGCGTGTCGACCTGCACCGTACTCATGAGTTGACCTCGTGTCGTTGAAGCAAGGGAATCAGGCAGCGCACCACCTGCGCGACCGCCATGGAACCGGTGTCGAATGTCAGGCTGGCGACTTCCTTGTACAGCGGTTCCCGCTCTGCAAGCAAAGCGTGGATGCGCGATTTCGGGTCCGCGGTTTGCAGCAGCGGGCGGTTGCGGTCGCGCGCCACCCGGCGAAACAGTTCGTCGGCGCTGGCGCGCAGGTACACTACAACCCCGCGCTCCTTCAAATAACGGCGGTTTTCGGGCGCGAGTATGGCCCCGCCGCCCGTGGCCAGTACAATACCGCGTCGACGGGAACATTCATCGAGTAAAGTAGTCTCACGTTTTCGGAAACCCTCTTCGCCCTCAATGTCGAAAATTAACGACACCCTGACTCCGCAGCGCGCTTCCAGTTCGTGGTCCAGATCGACAAACTCGCGGTTCAGAATGCGCGCCAGGCTGCGGCCTATCGTAGTTTTTCCCGCCCCCATCATTCCCACCAGGAATAAAGGTTGGTCATAGGGCAATGGCGTCACGGCAGGGTCTTCCGGCCCCCCTGCATCGTTAAGCTCAGGCCCCGAGCAGTCCATAGGTAAAGAATCATTCATTTGTGTATTATCCCACTTGCAATCCGACCACACGCCGCTACACTGCATTCTTCGGTTACATAAACCTGATGCGTAAATCATAGTCTGACCGCGGTTAGACTTAAAATCGCCCGTAATGAGTTCTTCTACCAATTCCCCAAAAAACAATGCCGGCGCGTCCCATTCCTGGGTTGGCCGCTTTTTCCTGAAAACAGCCATTTTCATTGCTGGGCTCGGGCTATGCGGCGTGTTGCTCGGTGCGCTTGCGCTGGCGCTGGCCTGGCCCAATTTACCCGATCTCGGCGCGATGATCGATTATCGTCCCAGGGTACCGCTGCGCATCTATACGGCCGACAAGGTTCTTATTGGCGAATTTGGTGAAGAACGGCGCAACGTGCTGCGCTTCAACGAAATTCCGGACGTGATGAAATCGGCGATTTTATCAGCCGAAGACGATCGCTTCTATCAGCACGGCGGCATAGACTGGACCGGCGTGGCGCGCGCCAGCCTGGCCAACCTCACGCATATGTCGAAAACCCAGGGCGCCAGCACGATTACCATGCAGGTGGCGCGCAATTTCTATCTGTCGTCGGAAAAAACCTATACCCGCAAATTCTACGAATTGCTGCTCACCTTCAAGATCGAGGCCACGCTCACCAAAGACCAGATCCTCGATCTCTACATGAACCAGATCTACCTGGGCCATCGGGCCTATGGCTTTGCCGCCGCCTCGCGCACTTACTTCGGCAAGCCGCTGGGCGAAATCACGCCCGCCGAAGCCGCCATGCTGGCCGGCATACCCAAGGCCCCTTCGCGCTTCAACCCGATCGCCAACTTCGACCGCGCCAAGTCCCGCCAGGGCTATGTGCTGGGCCGCATGAAAAACCTCGGCTACCTGACGGAAGACGAATACCAGCGCGCCACGCACGAGGAAATCGTCATCAAATCGGCGGCCGGCACCCCCGCCGGCGGCTACGCCATTCACGGCGAATACGTTGCCGAGCTGGCGCGCCAGCTCTTATATGGCGTTTATCAGGACAATATCTATTCGCGCGGCTTCAACGTCTACACCACGGTCAATTCCGAGGACCAGGAACAGGCCTACAAGGCGGTGCGCGACGGCATCCTCGACTACACCCGCCGTTCGGTCTACCCCGGCCCGGAAACCACGCTGGACCTGCCCGCGGGCGTTGAAAACGATCCAGCCAGGCTCGATGCGATACTCGACGAACTGCAGGACAAATACTCGGACAACGGCGACGTCCTGACCGGCGTCGTGCTCGACGCCAGCCCCGCCAAGATAACGGTGGCGCGCACATCCAAGGAAATCATCGAAGTCACCGACAAGCGCGCATTGCGCGTGGTGGCCCGCGGCCTGGTGAAAAACGCCAAAGACAACGTCCGCATCGAGCGCGGTTCGGTGGTGTACCTGCACAAGAACGGCGACTACTGGGAAGTCATCAATATGCCGGCGGTGCAGGCCGCCTTCGTAGCCCTGCGCCCGCAGGACGGCGCCATACAGTCCATGGTCGGCGGCTTCGACTTTGAAGAAGGCAAGTTCAACCGGGTGACCCAGGCCTGGCGCCAGCCGGGCTCCTCCTTCAAGCCCTTTATTTACGCGTCGGCGCTGGAACGCGGCCTGACCCCCGCCACCCAGATTTCCGACGAACCCTTCACCCTGACCGCGGCGCAAACCGGCTCCAAGGCCTGGGCGCCCAAGAACTACGGGCGCACCTACGAACCCATGCTGACCATGCGCCAGGGCCTGTACAAGTCCAAGAACATGGTCTCCATACGCATCATGCAGGCGGTAGGGCCCAAGTATGTGCAGGACTACCTGACCCGCTTCGGCTTCGATCGCGAGCGCCAGCCCGCCGTGCTGCCGCTGGCGCTGGGCGCCGGCAGCGTAACCCCACTGCAGCTGGCGGGCGCCTATTCGGTGTTCGCCAACGGCGGCTACCGCGTACCGCCCTATATCATCGACCACGTCACCGACAGCAGCGGCAAGGTCATCATGCAGGCCAAGCCGACCGTGGCGGGCGATGCGGCCGCCCGCGCGGTAGATCCCCGCACGGTATATGTCATGACCGATATGTTGCGCGGCGTGGCCACGTCAGGCACGGGCGCCCGGGTTCACCGCGAACTCAAACGCGACGACATAGGCGGCAAAACCGGCACGACCAACGAATCCCACGATGCGTGGTTCGCCGGCTTCACTCCCAATCTGGTGGGCGTCGTCTGGATGGGCTACGACCAGCCCCGTTCGCTGGGCTCCAGCGAAACCGGCGGCGGCGCATCGCTGCCCATCTGGCTGGAATACATGCGCTATGCGCTCAAGGGCAAGCCCGAGATCCCGCCGGGCCCCATGCCCGCAGGGCTCGCCAAGGTCGACGGCGATTATTATTTTTCAGAATTTCCCCCGGGCCAGGCCGTAGCCAGGGTAGGCTTGCCTTCCCCGTCCGACACCCTGACCGGCGGCGGCATGGACGGCATCGGCAATTTGCTGAATGAACTGACAGGCAGCACTGAGCAGCGCAGGGAACAGCCGCCCAACGTGCCCTTCTAGACCATGACCCGGATCGGCTGGCCTGTCGCCTCTGAAAAGATTTGCGACAAGGCCTCCGATAATTCGGGGCCGCCTCGCGTATCATTCCAGTGTCGGCCATCAAAACGATAATGGAACCCCCCGCTGGGAGCTGCCACCCACATCTCCTGCAAAGGGGCCTGGCTGTTGATGACGACATGGATCGCATCGTTAAAGATCAGCGTCAGCACGTTGCCGCTGCGGCTGGCTTCAATATCAAGGTCATACAGGGAAACCCAGTCATCCGACTGGCTCTCCAGGCTGTCCAGTATGGACTGGCTACGCGCAAGAAATTCTGTTTCGTTCATAATCCCAACTTGTCCGCATTTGGAGTTTTATCATGCAAGCGCCCCGCATCACGACACCTGCCCATACCGTCTGTCGCATTGTAGCCAGCTTCGCGCTGCTTTCAACGCTGCTCGCCTGCGGCTACAAAGGGCCCTTGTACATGCCCCCTCCGCCGCCTCCCGACGCATCGCTGACCAACCCGCCGACCCCCTCCGGCCCGCCCGCCCAGCAAGCGCCGGGCAGCGCCGGCGAAGCGGCCACGCCCAGCCCCGTGCAGACCAAGTAGGCAAGCCGCCCCGCCCATCAACCATACCCGACCACAGCGCCATCAGACATGACTGTTGCCCCTCACTTTCAATTCCGCAATGGCGTCTTGCACGCCGAAGATGTTCCACTGGCAGACCTGGCCAGGCAGTTCGGCACGCCGCTCTATGTGTATTCGCGCCAGGCGCTGCATGACGCCTGGGATGCCTACCGCGTCGCATCGCAGGGGCGCAATGTGCTGGTCTGCTTCGGCATGAAGGCCAACTCCAACCTGGCAGTCCTGAACGAATTCAAGAAGCTGGGCGCGGGCTTCGACATCGTCTCCGGCGGTGAACTGGCGCGCGTGCTGGCGGTGGGCGGCGATGCGTCGCGCGTGGTCTTTTCCGGGGTAGGCAAGCAGGTCTGGGAAATGCGCGCCGCCCTGGAAGCGGGCGTCAAATGCTTCAATGTGGAATCGGAACCCGAACTCCTGCGCCTGGCCGAAGTAGCCGAACAGCTGGGCATGGTCGCGCCGGTTTCGCTGCGCGTGAATCCCGACGTGGACGCCCAGACTCATCCCTATATTTCCACCGGCCTGAAAGAGAACAAGTTCGGCATCGCCATCGACAGCGCCGTGGCGGTATACCAGCGCGCCGCCGCCTTGCCCAGCCTGGAGATCGTAGGCGTGGATTGCCATATCGGATCGCAGATCACCGAGGTCAGCCCTTATCTGGACGCCCTGGAAAAGCTGATCGTTCTTGTCAAGGCGCTGGCCAGGCTGGGCATCGACCTCAAGCATCTGGACCTGGGCGGCGGCATAGGCATACGCTACACCGACGAAACACTGCTCGCGCCCAGCGTGCTGCTGGACAAAGTCTTCCAGGCGCTGGATGCGCACGGCCTTGCGCACCTGCAGCTGGTCCTGGAGCCCGGCCGCTCGCTGGTGGGCAACTCCGGCGTGCTGCTGACCACGGTCGAATACCTCAAGCACGGCGACGCCAAGAATTTCGCCATTGTCGATGCGGCCATGAACGATCTCATACGTCCAACGTTGTACGACGCTTGGCATAGTGTGGAAACCGTTGCGCCGCGCCACAATGGCGACACGGCCCTGGTTTACGATATTGTCGGGCCCATTTGCGAAAGCGGCGACTGGCTGGCGCGCGACCGCAAGCTTGATATACGGCAGGGGGACCTGCTGGCCATCATGTCGGCGGGCGCCTATGCATACACCATGGCTAGCCAGTACAACACACGTCCCCGCGCCGCGGAGATCATGGTCGATGGTTCACAGGCATACGTGGTCCGCCCGCGAGAAACCGTGGAAAGCCTGTTCGCCACCGAAAAAATATTGGACTGAGCAATGGGGGCTTGGCCCTTCGCTAAAGAAAAACGCAGTACAACCGTAAACCATAAGACCAACCGTTTCTACCCAAAGCCAACGGTAGATCTCCTTGTCGAGATGTGCTTTTTTATCACGAGACCACCGGATTACCGTGAAAGTTCAGTATCATGCTCAACTTGTTATGCTGATCGTAGCTCACGGGGAACAGGCCTGTAGAAATAGAACATGACGGCTTCAAACGCGCTTCGCCCTACCCTCTTCAAGAAGCTATCCACAGCCGCCGGGCGGCTGGTTTATTGTTTTTCGCTGTATATCGTTCCCGCCGCCATAGTGGTTTTCTCCGCGCTGGCGGTATATGCCCTGAACAGCCATTACCCGGCCGCCGAAGGCCAGCGCGTGTCGATCCGCCTGCTGCCCGAGGGCCAGGACAAGTACAGCCTGCCCATGGCGATCGCCGCCCTCAGGACCCAGGCCTCGTCGCTGTCGGCCCGGGCCTCGTCGCCCAGCTGGTTCTTGATCGACCTGCCTGCCGCGCCCCACATCGAGAACGCGGCCCTGGACATCCCCTCGCGCCTTACGCAGACCCTGCACTGCTGGAATGCCGGCACCCTGGGCTCGCTGGGCAGCGCCGACCGCAGCCAAACCACCGGCTCGCTGCGCTCCAACAGGATGGGGTTCGCAATCGTGCTGGGCAATGCGCCGGGCCCTGCATCCATCCTGTGCTACGCGACCTTTGTCGAAACCGGCATGCTGTCGGCCGAGCTCTGGAGCATGACCGACCTGCGCAACGCCGCCAACCGCTTCGAGCGCGGCATAGGCATACTCGAAGGCGGGCTGCTGACCATTGCGCTGTTCATTCTTGTCATCGCCATCACCAACCGCGAATGGATATACCTGCTGCTGGCCACATGGCTGGTGGGCAACCTGCGCCTGGGCGCGTTCGCCCTGGGCTGGGACAGCCAATGGCTGGGCCAGGACATCCCCCTGGAATGGATGCCATTCATCCGCCAGGTGACGGTGGCGGCCTACTATCTGCTCACCTACACGCTGCTTACCCAGCTTTTCCGCAGCAACCGCCACAGCTATTTTCCGCGCCTGACGCGCGCCGCCGAGTGGGCCGGCCTGGTCCTGCTGGCCGGGGCCTTCCTGCTGCCTTATCCGTCATTCCAGCCGCTGATGTGGCTGACTTGCGGGTTCGGCGTGCTGGTGGCCATATTGCTGCTTTCGCGTTCCGTCTACCGGGCGCGATCGCGCATCTGGCTGTGGCATATCGCAACGCTCAGCATGTCGCTATGCCTCATCCTTTCGGGCATTCTGCTGGTGATTTTCGGGCGCACCGAATTCATCGATACCTTCAATAGCGTGATTGCCCTGCTGCTGTCCAACATCATGGTCGCCCTGGCCGTCGCCGAACGCATGCGCGAAGACCGCAAGGAGCGGGTGCGGGCGCAGACCGAACTCGTCAGCAACTACGCCGTGACTCCCATAGGCATGTTCACGCTCAATGCCGAAGGGGTCTTCGAGCGCGCCAACCCGGTGCTGGAACAGATGCTGGGTTTTTCGCTCGGCAGCAAGGCGGTGGTGCGCTGGACCGACTACTTCGAACCGCAGGACTGGGCTGCGCTCGCCGAGAAAACCAAGAACGCCGAGGAAGTCGAAATCCAGGCCCTGGCCAGCGCCATGCGCCCCGGGCTGCCGCAGCATTTCGTGGTCAGGGTCGCCCTGGCCGACAGCCATATAGAAGGCTCGCTGCAGGACATCACCGCGCGCACGGAAACGATCAATCAATTGCGCCGCATGGCCGACAACGATCCGCTGACCGATGTGCTGAACCGGCGCGGCATCGAAAAGGCCCTGGATGCGTCCCTGCAGTGCCTGACCGAAGGGGAGCCCTGCGCCCTGGCCTATGTCAACCTGGACCACTACAAGCGCATCAACAGCCTGTTCGGCCACATGTCGGGCGATGAGGTGCTGCAGCAGGTATGCCAGCGCATCAAATCCGCCCTGACCGAGCAGCAGCACGTAGGCCGCATCGGCGGCGACGAATTCGTCATCCTGTTTCCCAATTCCACCATAAGCGAGGCCCGGGAAGCCGCCACCAAAGTCATCGAGCAGCTGAACTCGACGGCTTTGTATGTGGGCGGACGGGCCTTCCAGATAAACAGCGCCATGGGGGTCATCGAAGTCACCAGCGACATGGACCCCAAGGACATGATTTCCGCGGCCAGCCGCGCCTGCCGGGACGCCCGCAAGCAGCACCAGGACATCGTCGTATACGAACAAGATTCGCACGAGCTGCGGGAACACACCGAAGAGCTCAGGCTTTTCGACGAGCTGGAAGGCGGCGATTCGCCGCGCGGGCTCTACCTGGAAATGCAGCCCATCATGTCGCTGAAGAACCCGCTGCAGACGCTGGATTTCGAAATCCTGCTGCGCGTGCGCAATTCCACGGGGGACCTGGTCCCGACAGGCAAGATCATCGCGGCCGCCGAAGAAAGCGGCACCATTACCATCATCGACAAATGGGTGTTCTCGGCCACCCTGGAATGGCTGGCCAAGCATGAGCACCGCCTCGCCCGGACCGAGCTGGTCAGCGTCAACCTCAGCGGCGTCTCGCTCAATGACGACAAATTCATAGACGCTTTCTTCACCATACTGGCGCGCTACGAACACCTGGCCAACCGGCTGTGCGTCGAAATCACCGAAGGCGTGGCCTTGCAGGACCTGAACCGGACCCGGGCGTTCATGAAGCGCCTGCAAAAAATGGGCGCGTTCATCGCCCTGGACGATTTCGGCGCGGGCTATACCTCATTCTCCTATCTCAAGGAACTGCCCGCCGACGCCATCAAGATCGATGGCGCCCTGATCAAAGACATGATGGCCAACGAAACCAATACGGCCATCATCCGCACCATCGTCGAGCTGGCGCGCAACCTGGGCATGAAGAGCATCGCGGAATGGGCCGAAGACTGCGCCACGCTGCGCGCCTTGCAGGAGATGGGGGTGGATTACGTACAGGGCTTCGTCGTATCCAGGGCCAAATCGCCGGCCGAAATACTGAACGCCAATACGCTGGCGGATCTGATCGACGACGAGGAAGTTCTGCAGTTCATCCGCGACATCGCGACGGAAAGCCGCGATGAGCACGATAGCCATCAGCCGCGGCGGCAAACGCCGGCAAACTGGTTTTGATTCGGGGCTGGGCCTGTGGTGCGGCCAGGGTGGCGGCTAACCGGCGCTGAACCCGCTGATCAGCCCGGCCGCCTGGCTCACCAGGGGCATTCTGCGCGGCATGGGCTTGGTGCGTTTTTCTTCGTACATGCGCTCATCGGCCAGCTGCATGGTTTTCTTCAAGCTTCCGGCTTCGGATTTCAGCGCCATGCCCATGGAGATCTTGATGTCGACCGCGTCCAGAGCGTACTTCAGGCGGCCCACCAAAGCGGCGGCGCCGGCGGGAGTCGCATCTTGCGCGACCACGCCGAATTCGTCGCCGCCCAGGCGCCCCACCGAATCATTGCTGCGCAATACCGCGGAAATGGTTTGCGCGGTCAGGCGGATAAGGTCGTCGCCCGCCGAGTGGCCCTGAGTATCGTTGACCGTCTTCAGGAAATCGAGGTCGAGCATCACGATGGCCGCATCGTTGCCGTCGTCGCCCGACATGGCATCGATATGCGCCAGCCGGTTGATCCATCCGGCGCGGTTGAGCGTGCCGGTAAGGGGATCGAGGAAGGCATCGCGCTGCAGCTCCATCATCAGCCGTTCAGCCACGTTGAGCTCGGCGTGCAGGGCCAGGGTCAGCGCCAGCGAGGTCAGGCATGAGCGGACTTCATTGGCGCGCCGGAACAGGCTGAATGGCCATTCGAAAGCCACGCCTATGGCGCAGCCGCCGCCTGTGGTGTCGGGCGCGTGGAGGTCGGCCTTGACCAGATACATCCGGTTGCGGCCGGTCTCCGGTTCCAAAGACAGCATCTCCTGCTCGCATTCATTGACGCGCCGATAGTAGAAACCGTCATTGAGCGGGTCGCGCGCCCAGTCGCCGTCGAACAAGGGGCTGAGGTCGCGTGGCGGCAGGGCCTCGAACAGCCCATTGGCCGCGACCGGGGAACAAGATGCGGCGCCCCAGCGGCCGACCAGCCAGCCCTCGAGAGGCAGGAACGCTTGCAACACCCTGAGTTGAGCGGTAAGCGCCTTGTTGGCCAGGAGATTCGCCCGAGCCTCTATTCCCGAGCCTTCTTTTATGATGGGCATAATTATTTGGATACGCTGCCGCCGTAATGCATGGAACGTCAGATGGCTGGAGGCTGACTGCTGCCAGTGGGCAATCACAGTAATGTCTGGATACCGATTTTATAGTAATTACATTTATATGCCACTATTATTTTCTTACAAATAAAAAAATGGCGGCATGTCCGGACCGAAAGCCGGCCGTGCCGCATCAGACAGGTGGAAGAGACGGGCCGAAGCCCGGATTTCCGCAATGGCTATAGTTCGCCGTATGAATGCAGGCCGGAGAGGAACATATTCACGCCCAGGAAAGCGAAGCTGGTGATGAGCAAGCCGCCCAGGGCCCAATAGGCGGCCATCGAGCCGCGCAGGCCCTTCATCAGGCGCATATGCAGCCAGGCCGCATAGTTGAGCCATACTATCAATGCCCAGGTTTCCTTGGGATCCCATTGCCAATATGTGCCCCAGGCGTCCGCCGCCCACAAGGCGCCCAGGATGGTGGCGACGGTAAAAAACGCGAAACCGACCGAAATCGCCCGGTACATGATGTCATCGAGTATCTCCAGGGAAGGCAGCTTGCTGGAAATAGGGCCGCGCAAGGCCAGGATGCCGCCGACAATAAGCGCCCCGATGCCGAAGTACAGCATCCATGTGGCCGACAGCCCGCCGGAACTGAACACCATGGGTTCGGCACAGAGGATCGCTCCGAGCACGAATACCGGCACCAGCTTGCCCCAGGAGCGGGTCTGGCCGTGTTCCTTGATCAAATAGGCGAAGCCCACCATGGCGGCCAGCGAAAACGTGCCATAGCCTATGAAATTGGCCGGCACGTGCAGCTTCATCCACCAGCTTTTCAAGGCCGGCACCAAAGGCTGGATCTGGAAGGCGTCCCGGGTGAACGAATACCAGAGCAGGAAAACCACCGCCGAGCTGATCACCAGCAGCACGAAACCGCCCAGGGCCCGCGTCGCGTAGCGGCGCTCGTAGTACAAATAGAACAGGGCCGTGATCAGGGCGAACAGCACGAAGACTTCATAAAGGTTGCTGACGGGCACATGCCCGATGTCGGGACCCAGCAGATGGCCTTCGCGCCAACGCACCAGCAGCCCGGTCACGCCGGCATACACCGCGCCCCAGGTGAGGACCGTGCCGACCCATGCGGCCGTCGCGCTGAAGATGCCTATCCAGTAGCAAATCATGGCCAGCACGAAGAGCGAGCACATCCATAGAATGGCCGATTGGGAAGAAAACAGGTACTTCAGGAAAAAGACGCTTTCAGCGCGGCTGAGGTCGCCCTGGCCCAGGCCGCCGCCATCGCTGTATAGCCAGATGGCGAACAAGGCGGTCAGGCCGCTGGCGATCATGATCGCGCGCAAGGGGCGCCACAGCCAGGCCATCCAGCTGAATCCGGCCACCGCGCCGCAAAGTATCAGCTTTTCGTAGTAGTCCATGCTGGAGCTGTAGGCGGTCAGGACATAGGCGGCGCCCGCCGCCAACAGCAGGAAAAACCCGATATCGGTCCAATCGGGCCTGCCCCGGCTGCCGCGCGAATCGCCGCTGGCGGTCATGGACTCTTGCCAAATCGGCATATTCGACTTGATGGTGGACTCGGACATAGAAAACCTCGTTACGTAGAGAGGCGTTTGAAGGCCTCTTTAAAGCGGTCGAACTCGTGATTGAAATCCAGAGTGCGCCGCTGTGATGTCATTGCCGCCAGCAGCTCGCTGCCCCGGCCTTGCGGCTTGATCCATACCCAGATACGGCGGTCGCGGATATAGAACATGGAAAACACGCCTATGACCAATAGCAGACAGCCCAGATAGACGGTATTCTTGCCGGGGCTGCGCGCCACCTGGAACACGCTGGCCTCGAGCTGCTCGTAGCCTTTGAGCGTCATGAATATGGGCGCGGGGTAGTCCGGCAGATTGGCCAGGGCCAGCAGCGCCATTTGCATCCATTTTTCGGCGTCCTGGCCGGGAGCGCCGTCGTGATCGAGCGCCGGCTTGCCGGCCTGCCCGCGCATCAGGTCGCGCAACTCCATCAGCGACAGCTGGATCATGGGAACCGCGAAGCCCAGCACCTTTTCGCGGTCTTGTTCGGGCACTTTTTCAATGATGCCATTGAAGCCGGCCCTGGAAAAGGTTTCCAGGGCGCCCGCGGCGGCCTTTTGCAGCAGCGGCTGCTGCATCCCGCTATTGGCGTTTTTTGCCGCGAACCGCGCGGCCGCCTCGTGGACCAGGGCCGGATTGGCGAGCGCCGCGCGCAGGTCCATGAATTCGGCCACCGAACTGTCGGCATCGGCGGGTATCCTGATGTATCGGTAAGGCTGCGACGCCGTGTCCCGCACGCCGGCCAGGAACACCAGGCTGCCGTCCAGCATCATGGGCAGCATGTAGTTCGTGTATTCGTGCGCCTGCCCGTCGCTGCCGACGATGCGGTACTGCACGCTGGGGCCGACGTTCCTCAGGTTTTCGTTCTTGGCGCCGGCGGCGCTGCCGGTTACCGAGGCCACGTGTTCCATGACGGCTTTAGGCTGGGGGGCGACATCGCCGGCCAGGTTTTCCACGTTGATGACGCGCAGGCCGGAAAAATCGATCGCCAGGGGAGCCTGCTGGACGCCGTTATTGACGGTGATTTCCGTGGCCTTGCCGACGGCGCCATTGATATCGAAGGGCTGGTTGCGCGCCCCGACCAGCGGATAGCCCACCAGTTGCAGCTTGCTGCCGCCGTCATCGAAGCTGGACTGATATACCGTCACGCCTTTGTAGCGCAAAGGCTCGTTGACTTCGATGGTCTGGCTGAACGATTTGCCGGTTTGCGGGTCGGTGACTTCGACCTCGCTTTTGAAGCTGCTGGGCATGCCCGTGGAATAGTAGTCCACCAGGAATTTGTTGAGCTTCAGGGAAAAGGGCAAGGGCTGGACCAGCACGCCGTTGTCGACGCTGACGACGCCGCTGCTGCTCTGGGCGCCCTCGGGCACCATCATGTTGGCGCGGAAACTGGGGTTGCGCGCCGAAAGCCGGCCGGAATCGGGCACCTGGGAGATGAGCATGTTCTCGGTAATGGGCACTTTGCCGCCCAGCCATACCTGCAGCCGCACCGGCAGCTCGCTGTCGAGCAGGCCGCCGACGCAGATCACCACGATGGCGGCATGCGCGAAAATATAGCCCAGCCGGTTGGCGCCGCCTTTCTTGGCGGCCAGCAGCATGCTTGCGCCGTCCTGGCGCACTTTGAACTTGTAGCCCTGCGAGCCCAGCCACTGCTGAATGCGCGCCAGGCTTTCCGCGGGGCTGGCCTGGGCCGTGGCTTCGACGCGGTGATGGAAGGAACGCAGGCTGCTGCCACGGACATATTCCCGGAACGAGCGCGCGTCATGCACCATTTTCGGCGAATTGCGCACCAGGCATATCGTGGTGGAAACCACGAGAAATGCCATGATCAGCAAGAACCACCAGCTATTGTAGATATGCCAGATGGAGAATTTATCGAAGATGGCGAACCAGAAAGGCCCGAATTTGTCGATATAGTTGCTGGCCGCCTGATTCTGCTGCAGCACCGTGCCTATCAGGCTTGCCACGCAGATGAACATCAGCAGGCTGACGGCAAAACGCATCGAGCCCAGCAGCTCGAGGACGTCCGAGCCGGTGCGACGCGTGGAAGTGGAAGGTTTCACAAGGCAGACTTCAAAAAAAAGGGGACGCCAAAGATAGCCTCCCCTATTTTAGACCGGCTGCGCGGAATTTGTTCCGCGCGGCCATGTCAAATTAACGCAGCCCGGCCGCGTAATCGGCTACCGCGGCGATGTCGCTATCGGACATGCGGTCGCCGATATCGTGCATCGGCTGGCTGTTGGCGCGATCGCCGCTGCGGAAAAGCTTGAGCTGTTCGGCGATGTAGGCCGGATGCTGGCCAGACAGGCGAGGGTAGGCTCCCGGGACGCCCGCGCCGTTAGGCGAGTGGCAGCCTGCACAGGCCGGCACCTTGCGATCGGGCAGGCCGCCGCGCCAGATATGCTGGCCGCGCTCCATCGTGGCTTCGCTGCTTGCCGTCGCAGCGGTTTTGGGGTCCAGCGGCTGCTGCGTCAGGTAGTAGGCGATATTCTGCACATCCTCGGGCGTCAGGGGCGCGGCGAAAGTGGTCATGACTGTATCGGCCCCGCCCGGGCCGCGGCGCGCTGCCGGAGCCTTGCCGTCCTTGGACTTGAAGTCGTGCAGTTGCTTGGCCAGGTATTCGTGCGGCTGGGCCGCAAGATTGGGATTGACCGGGATGGTGCTATTGCCAGCCGCCCCGTGGCAGCTCGCACAGGCAAGTATGCCTCGCGCGGCGTCGCCGTTGGCATAGAGCTGTTCGCCTTTGGCGGCATCGGGCTTGGCAACCGCTATATCGGCGGCATAAGCAATGGAAACTGCGGAAGACCCCAGCAGCAAGCCGCTGGCAACTACCATTCTGGAAAGCATACGCTTCATGAAGACCTCGATCGCTATTCGATCCGGGTGTCGTAAACACCACGATGACAATGCCACTTCCGCTTAAAGCATGCCCTAAGGAAAATGACGCAACTGTTTCAAACGTGCGATTATACAATAGCGTTTAAATTAAACTGTTCTAGGTACCCTACGTGTCCATTCTGCATCGCGCTTCTTTCACCGTTTCCGCGGCCCGCCTCGATCAATTGCCGCCTCCCACAACGGCCGAAGTTTGTTTTGTGGGCCGCTCCAATTGTGGCAAATCCTCGGCCATCAATGTGCTGACCAACCAGCGCCGCCTGGCTTTTTCCAGCAAGACGCCCGGCCGCACGCGCCTGATCAACCTGTTCGGCATCCCCGATCCGGTCGAACCGGGCGCCCACCTGGGCTTCCTGGTCGATCTGCCGGGCTACGGCTACGCCTCGGTGGCCCGTGAAGCGCGCGAAGAATGGGCCGATGTGCTGGGCGGCTATCTGCGCGACCGCCCTTCGCTGGCCGGCATTGTGCTGCTCATCGACATCCGGCGCGGCGTGACCGAACTGGATCGCCGCCTGGCCAACTGGATCGCCCCTACCCGCATTCCCGTGCTTGCCCTGCTGACCAAGGCGGATAAATTCCCTTATGGCCAGCGCATCAAGGCAGTGGCGGCGGTCAAGAAGGAACTGGCCGATATCGGCGCCCTGAACGCCATGCCGTTCTCCGCCACCAAGCGCATAGGCCTCGATACGGCCACCGCGCAAATCGAAAACTGGATTTCTCCGAAGGTTGTCCCATGACGTCGTTTATTCTTTCCGCCGATTTTCCCGCCGCCCGCCCGCGCCGCAACCGCCGCGACGAGTTTTCGCGCCGCCTGGTGCGTGAAAATATCCTGACGGCGCATGACTTGATCTATCCGGTATTCGTCATGGAGGGCAAGGGGGTGCAGGAACCGGTGCCATCCATGCCCGGTGTGGTTCGTTATTCGCCCGACACGCTGATGAAGGTGGCCGAGGAATGCGTGGCCCTGCAAATTCCTGTGATTGCGCTGTTTCCGGTCATCGACGCCGGCCTGAAAACGCCCGACGGCATTGAAGCGGCGAACCCCGACGGCCTGATCCCGCGCGTGGTGGCGCAGCTCAAGGCGCGTTTCCCTGAATTGGGCGTACTGACTGACGTGGCGCTGGATCCCTACACCAGCCACGGGCAGGACGGGGTCCTGGATGAAAACGGCTATGTGCTTAACGAGCCCACGGTGGAGATCCTGAAGCGGCAGGCATTGACGCAGGCGCAGGCTGGCGTAGACATTGTGGCGCCGAGCGACATGATGGACGGCCGCATCGGCGCGATCCGCGAGGCTCTGGAGGCGCAGCAGCATATCTATACGCGCATCATGGCGTATTCGGCGAAGTACGCCAGCGCCTTTTACGGGCCGTTCCGGGACGCGGTGGGCTCGGCGGCGAATCTGGGCAAGTCGAACAAGTTCACGTATCAGATGGATCCGGCCAATCGCAATGAGGCGCTGCGCGAGGTGGCGGCCGATATCCGCGAAGGCGCGGATATGGTGATGGTGAAGCCGGGGATGCCTTATCTGGATGTCCTGCGGGACGTGAAGAATGCGTTCGGGATGCCGACGTATGCTTACCAGGTCAGCGGCGAATACGCGATGATCAAGGCGGCGGCGGCCAATGGCTGGCTGGATCACGACAAGGTGATGATGGAGTCGCTGCTGGCGTTCAAGCGGGCGGGAGGCGACGGCGTCTTGACGTATTTCGCGATTGCCGCGGCGAAGATTTTGAAGGAACAGGGGTAAGCGCTGATATAAGATGCACGCTGGCGCGGCAGGCGTGGAGTTCGATGCGGTCGCGTGTGCTTTAACACGCCGCGGTGGCGGAAGCGTTTTTTACACGCCGCTGCCGCGGTGGTGGAAGGTAGCGGTCCGCGTTGCCTGGTCCGCCGCCCAGCGCGGCGGACCCCGCCTCGCCTCGCTCGTCCGCGCCTGCGCGCTCCCTTCGCGGCCGGCTTGCTCGGCCCCGGACGGACCGCTACCTTCCACCACCGCGCCAACGACTGCATCGCAGGTTTTGTCGCTCTGCTGGGGCGGGTCGGGTGCTTGGCATTCTTGCGTAATGGTTGCGGCTGGCGGAAGAGCTTGCGCGCTCGCCCTGCGCGGGCCGCCAGCCGGCCCGCTTGGGCATTGGGGCTGGTATGGCCTACGGTGGCGATACAGCAAACTTAAAAAAACATGCGCAAGTCAATCGACACTGGCGCAAGCCTAATGGATCGCTGCCAGAGCAGAAAAAACGATCTGAAACGCAGCCCGCCGAAGCCGCCATCAAGGCCCCGCCAGCACCCGCTCCAGCACCGCGCCGAAGTCCCCGGCGTTCTTGAATCCCACTACCCTCGCGTCATCCAGCTGCTTCCCGTTGGCATCGAAGAAAATAATCCCCGGCGGCCCGAACAGCTTGAACCGTTTCAGCAGCGCCCGGTCATCCGGCGTATTCTTCGTCACATCCGCCTGCACCAGCAGCAGCCTGGACATCTGCGCCGCCACCGCCGGGTCGCTGAACGTGAATTTTTCCATTTCCAGGCAGGATACGCACCAATCCGCATAAAAATCCAGCATCACCGGACGATTCGTATTGGCCAGCAAATTATCCAGCTCGGCCACCGAATACACCCTCGTGAACCGCTCCTTGACCGCCGCCCGGTCCAGCGCCTTTCCCGCCGCGGCACCGCCGCCGCCCGACGCCGGGCCCGCGGCAGCCACCACCGCGGAATTCGTCAGCGGCGCCAGCGGCCTGAAAATATCGCGGCCGCCCGCCGATACTCCCACCACGAGGATCACCGCCCAAAGCGCCAGCAACAGGCCTATCGTCCGGTTGACCAGCGGCCCCACGCCAGCGCCCGACGGCATGGCATCGAACGCGCCCAGCATCACGGCGCTCCAGAGCGCCAGAAAAGCCCAGCCCAGCATCATCACCCACGCCGGCAGTATCGAATTGACCATCCACCACGCCGTGGCAAACAAGAGCACGCCGAACAGGCGCTTGATGCCGTTCATCCATGGGCCGGCCCTGGGCAGCAGGGCTCCCGACGATGCGCCCACGGCCAGCAGCAGCAGGCCCTCGCCCCAGGCCATGGCGAACAGCGCCGTTCCGCCGAGCACGAGATCGCCCGTCTGCGAGATGAACAGCAGCACCCCCGCCAGCGGCGCCGCCACGCAAGGCCCGACGATCAGCGCCGACAGCATGCCCATGACGAACACGCCGCCATAGCGCCCGCCGGGTATCCTGGACAAGCGCTGGTTCAGCGCGGTCTGCATCCCTGTCGGCGCCTGCAAGGTGAATACATCGAACATCGCCAAGGCCAGCACACCCAGCAACACCGCGAAAATCGTCAATACCCAGGGAGTTTGCAGCCACACCGCAAGGCTGGCTCCGACCAGGCCCGCCGCGATTCCCAGCACCGTGTAGACCACCGACATGCCCAGCACAAAGACGGCGGCCAGCGACAAGCCGCGCCAACGCGTAACCTTGGCGGCTTTGCCGGCATCGCCCGCCACGATCGCCAGCAATATCGGCACCATGGGCAGCACGCAGGGAGTGAACGACAGAAGCAGGCCCAAGAGCAGGCACAAGGCTATGACCTTGAGCCATCCCGCGGCGGCCAGATAGGCGGCAAAGCCTGTGTCGCCGAGGTCCAGCGCGCCGCCCAGGCCAGCCGGGGCGGCAGCCGCCCTGGCCGGCGCTGACGGGTTGGACGCCGCTGAGGGGCCAGCCGCCTGGGCCGCCGGCCCGGCCTGCGCCGCTTGCGGCTGGGGGCCGGGCACGCTGGCCACGACGCCGGGTCCGGCAGCCTGATAGCCGGCGGCGGTGGGCGCAAGGGTGAGTTCCGTCGTCATGGGCGGATAGCACAGGCCCGCATCGGCGCAGCCCTGGCTGGTGACCGCCAGGCGCAGAGCCTGGCCGGCGCCCGCGGTCAACGGCAGCCGCAGCGTTACCTGGTCGTGATAGACCTCGACGTCTTTCTCGAAGGTCGGATCGTACTTGACCAGCCCGTCCGGGAATATGGCCTCGCCCAGCAGGCTGGGACTGGAATCGGGCGCGACGGAAAACTCGAAGCGCTCGCGATACATGTAGTACTGCGGGGCTATCCTGAAATGCACGTCCAGCTCGGTGGGCGTGGCCATGGCCGCGGAAAACACGAAGGCTTTTTCCGGATCCAGGAATTCCTCTTCCGCGCGGGCCGCCCCGGCATGCAGCAGCGCCATCGCCAGCATCAGGATGGCGTAACAGGCCAGGATTAACTTGCGGGCCCCGCGCCGACTTTGAAACATCAGAACTTCCTTTACCCTTTACTTGGGCGCAACGCGCCTGTGATGATCATTTCATGCCTCGCCCGGCCGGGTCTGCTCGCGCACCCACGCCAGATAGCTTGCAGAACCCCCGGAAACCGGCAGGACGAGGACTTCGGGGACCTCGTAAGGGTGCAGCTCGCCCAAACGCGCAATGAGCGCTGGCGCCCTCGCAAGCGTCGTTTTCATGGTCAGCGGAATTTCTTCCACGCCTTCGAGCGCTCCTTGCCACATATACATGGACAGCCCCGCCGGCCCAAGGTTCACGCAAGCGGCAAGATGTTCTTCGACCAGCACATGCGCAATGCGCTTGGCCAATAGCAAATCGGGGGCATTGCTGAGCAGGACGACGATGTCGTCGGCCGGCGCGAGGGCGCCGCCGCCATGGCCCGCGTCGGGCGCGGGCGGGGTATTGCCGGGCGTATCGGAAGGAGTGGCGGCGCTCACGGAGCAGATCCTGGAGGTCGTTGACAACGGCCTATTCTACCCATAAAAAACGGGCCCGAAAGCCCGTTTTCCATCTGCTGCGGATACGCGGCGCTTATTCGGCGGCGGTTTCCTCGACTTCAGGGCGGTCGACCAATTCCATGAATGCCATAGGCGCGTTATCGCCCTGGCGGAAACCCATTTTCAGGACGCGGGTGTAGCCGCCGTTGCGCGCGGCATAACGGGGGCCGATTTCGGCAAACAGCTTGACCACGGCATCGCGGTCGCGCAGGCGGGCAAACGCCAGGCGCTTGTTGGCCAGCGTGGGCTCTTTGCCCAGCGTGATGAGAGGCTCGACGACGCGGCGCAATTCCTTGGCTTTCGGCAAGGTGGTCTTGATGGCTTCGTGCGTGAGCAACGAAACGGCCATGTTGCGGAACATAGCCAAACGGTGACTGCTGGTGCGATTTAATTTACGCAAACCACTACGGTGACGCATGATGATTTCCTTTGAATCTAGTTAACGGACGATTCCGTTGGTTGACCGGCTCTTCTATCAGCAATGCTGCGGGCCGGTTGCGGGCGGGACTTTAACACAAATGTGCCGTTGCCCCTTGGATTACGGGCGTTCCAGGCCGACGGGCGGCCAGTTTTCCAGCTTCATGCCCAAGGTCAAACCGCGTGCGGCAAGGACTTCCTTGATTTCATTCAAGGACTTGCGGCCCAGGTTGGGCGTCTTGAGCAATTCGTTTTCGGTGCGCTGGATCAGATCGCCGATGTAGTAGATGTTTTCGGCTTTCAGGCAGTTGGCCGAACGAACCGTGAGCTCCAGGTCATCGACCGGGCGCAGCAGCACGGGATCGATCTGCGGAGCATTGCCGCGGGCCTGCGGATTGTCGACGTAGTCGCCGGCGCCTTCCAGGGCCGCGAACACGGAGATCTGGTCCATCAGGATGCGGGCCGATTGGCGCACGGCTTCTTCAGGCGACACCACGCCGTTGGTCTGGATGTCGAGAATCAGCTTGTCCAGGTCGGTGCGCTGTTCGACACGGGCGCTTTCAACCGAATAGCTGACGCGGCGCACCGGGCTGTACGATGCATCGAGCACGATGCGGCCGATAGTGTGGGTGCGGTCATCGATCAGGGCGCGCACATTGCCGGGCACATAGCCGCGGCCTTGCTCGACCTTGATCTGCATTTCCAGCTTGCCGGCTTCGGTAAGCGTGGCGATGACATGATCGGGATTGATGATTTCGACATCGTGCGGCAGCTCGATGTCGCTTGCCAGCACTACGCCCTGGCCCTGCTTGCGCAGCACCAGCGTGACTTCTTCGCGATTGTGCAGCTTGAACACCACGCCCTTCAGGTTCAGCAAGATGTCGACGACGTCTTCGCGCACGCCGGCAATGGTGGAGTATTCATGGACCACGCCGGTCATCTGGACTTCGGTGGGCGCATAGCCCGCCATGGAAGACAGCAGAATGCGGCGCAGGGCATTGCCCAGCGTGTGGCCATAGCCGCGCTCGAAGGGCTCCATCACGACTTTGGCGTGATTCTTGCCGACAGGCACGACTTCAATAGAACGGGGTTTCAGAAAACCTTGTGACGACATGAGTGTTCCTTTTCAATACCCTCGGCTCGTTACACCGATAAGGCTGATGGATACGCCGGAAATTCCCGGCGATAGTCATCGCAAAGCCCACTTGCCAGTAAACTGGAAAAGTGGGCTGATGCGATGTTACGGCTTTGCTGCTTGCGTCAATTAGCGCGAGTACAACTCGACGACCATCGATTCGTTGACATCGCGTGCGACATCAGCGCGGTCAGGAACCTGTTTGAAGGTGCCGGTCAGCTTGTTGGTGTCGACATCGACCCACTGCGGCAGGCCTTGGCCCGTGGCAAGGTCGAGCGACTCGCGGATACGCAATTGGGCTTTCGCCTTTTCACGGATCGAGACGACGTCTCCGGCCTTGACCAGCATCGAAGCGATGTCAGCCGTGTGGCCGTTGATCTCGACGGAGCGGTGGTTGACCAGCTGACGCGCTTCGGCGCGTGTCGAGCCAAAGCCCATGCGGTATACGACGTTGTCCAGGCGCGATTCCAGCAATTGAATCAGGGTCTCGCCAGTGTTGCCACGACGACGCTCAGCTTCAACAAAATACTTGCGGAATTGCTTTTCCAGTACACCGTACATGCGCTTGAGCTTTTGCTTTTCGCGCAGCTGCAAACCGTAATCGGACGTGCGAGCGCCCGAGGTACGGCCATGCTGACCAGGCTTGGACTCGAGTTTGCACTTCGAGTCCAGCGAGCGGCGCGAGCTCTTCAAGAATAAATCAGTACCCTCGCGACGCGAGAGTTTGCATTTAGGTCCAATATAACGTGCCAAGATGCTTCCCCTTAGATGCGACGGCGCTTGGGCGGACGGCAGCCGTTATGCGGCACCGGCGTGATGTCTGAAATGCTGGAGATTTTGATACCCAGCGCATTCAAGGCACGCACCGATGATTCACGGCCAGGACCGGGGCCCTTGATGCGAACTTCAAGTGTTTTGATACCATATTCCAACGCGACGCGCCCAGCCGATTCAGCCGCAACCTGCGCAGCGAATGGTGTGGATTTGCGCGAGCCTTTGAAGCCCGCACCACCGGATGTCGCCCAGGACAAGGCATTGCCCTGGCGGTCGGTAATGGTGATGATCGTGTTGTTGAAGGACGCATGAACGTGCGCAATGCCGTCCGATACGCTCTTCTTGATTTTCTTGCGTACGCGCGATGCGCCGCTGTTGGAAGCTTTCGCCATCTTCTATTCCTCGATTATTTCTTCAGAGAAGCAGCAGCGCGACGCGGCCCTTTACGGGTGCGGGCGTTGGTACGGGTGCGTTGACCGCGTACAGGCAAGCCACGCTTGTGGCGCATGCCCCGGTAAGTTCCCAGATCGATCAGACGTTTGATCGACAATTGTACTTCGCGACGCAAATCACCTTCAACCGTGAACACGCCAACGTGTTCGCGGATACGTTCGAGTTCGGCGTCAGTCAGATCTTTCACTTTCTTGGAAAGCTCGATACCCGATGCTTCGCAAATTTTGCGGGCACGGGTACGACCAATACCAAAAATCGCGGTAAGTCCGATTTCGGCGTGTTGATGCGGCGGAATGTTGATGCCAGCAATACGGGCCATGACTGTTCCTTGTTAAATCCGTTGCGTGTCGGCCATTAGCCTTGACGCTGCTTATGACGTGGTTCGGTGCAAATTACACGCACCACGCCGTGACGTTTAATGATCTTGCAGTTGCGGCAGATCCGCTTTACCGATGCCATTACTTTCATGGTTGACTCCTAGTTTCCTGTAACCGGCCGCTTATTTAGAGCGGAAGACAATTCTGGCGCGAGACAGGTCATAGGGCGTGAGCTCCACTGTGACCTTGTCACCCGGCAGAATCCGGATGTAATGCATACGCATCTTGCCCGATATGTGGCCCAAAACTATATGGCCATTTTCCAGCTTGACGCGAAAAGTTGCGTTGGGAAGATTCTCGAGAACCTCTCCTTGCATTTGAATGACGTCGTCTTTTGCCATTTCTTTTTTACCGCATTGGCAGTCCCGCACCCTTGAAGTTGGCCTTCTTGAGCAGCGAGTCGTATTGATGGGACATCATGTAGGCCTGAGCCTGTGCCATGAAATCCATGGTCACCACCACGATAATCAACAAAGAAGTGCCACCAAAATAAAACGGTACATTCCAGCGCGCCTGCATAAGTTCTGGCAATAAACACACCAAAGTTATGTAGATGGCGCCCGTCAGGGTCAGCCGCATCAATATCTTGTCGATATAGCGCGACGTTTGCTCTCCTGGACGTATGCCTGGAACGAAGGCACCGCTTTTCTTCAGGTTATCTGCGGTTTCACGACTATTGAACACCAATGCCGTATAAAAGAAGCAGAAGAAAATGATTGCAGCGGAATACAGCGTAATGTAGAGCGGCTGGCCCGGCGATAATACCGCCGCCAGGTCGCCCAGCCAGCGCATGTTGGGGTTACTGGAAAACCAGCTGGTCACCGTCGCGGGCAGCAAGATGATGGACGAGGCGAAAATGGGAGGAATCACCCCCGACATATTCAGCTTCAGCGGCAAATGCGAGCTTTGGCCGCCATAGATCTTGTTGCCTACCTGGCGCTTGGCGTAGTTCACCGTGATGCGGCGCTGGCCGCGTTCGACGAACACCACGAAGTAGGTCACGGCCACGACCAGCACCAGGATGAACAGAGCCGACAGCACCGACATCGAGTCAGTACGCACCAGATCCAGCATCCCGGCCAGGGCGCTAGGCAAACCCGCCACGATACCGGCAAAAATCAGTATCGAAATACCGTTGCCCATGCCGCGCTCGGTGATTTGCTCGCCCAGCCACATGACGAACATCGTGCCGGTAACCAGCGTGACCACCGTTGTAAAGCGGAACATCATGCCTGCATCGATGACCAGCCCGGGCTGCGATTCGAGGGCGACCGAGATGCCGACGGCCTGGATCAGGGCCAGAAACACCGTGCCGTAGCGCGTGTACTGGGTGATCTTGCGCCGGCCCGATTCGCCTTCTTTCTTGATCGCTTCAAGGGTAGGCACCACGACCGCCATCAGTTGCATGATGATGGACGCGGAAATGTAGGGCATGATACCCAGCGCGAACACGGAAAACCGCGACAGCGCTCCGCCCGAGAACATGTTGAACAAGCCCAGGATACCATCCTGGTTTTGCCGGAACAGATCGGACAGCGCGTCGGGGTTGATGCCCGGCACGGGTATGTGCGTTCCCAACCGATAGACCACCAGGGCGAGTACCAGGAAGACGATACGGCGCTTCAGATCGCTGTATCGTGAACTTGGTTTACTCTGTGCCTGAGCTTTAGCCACCGTTACCCCTTAAGCCAGCGAACCGCCAGCAGCTTCGATCGCGCTGCGGGCGCCGGCCGTCGCGGTGATCCCGTTGAGGGCAACCTTGCGCGACAGTTCGCCGGATTTGATGACCTTGACATAGCGCACAGCCTGCCCTATGACGCCGGCTTGCTTGAGAACTTGCACATCGACTTCGTCGACGGGCAGGCGTTCAAGGTCGGACAGGCGCACTTCGGCGGACAAATGCTGGTTCATGGCGGTAAAGCCGCGTTTCGGCAGACGGCGTTGCAAAGGCATTTGACCGCCTTCGAAGCCGACTTTATGAAAACCGCCGGTACGCGATTTCTGACCCTTGTGGCCGCGGCCGCAAGTTTTACCAAAGCCCGAGCCTATGCCGCGGCCGACGCGGCGGCGAGCCTGCTTGCTGCCTTCGGCTGGTTTCAGCGTATTAAGTTGAGTTTCTGACATCCCGATTCCTTTCAGGCTTCCGAGACGGTAACGAGGTAATCCACTTTACGGATCATCCCACGCACCTCGGGCGTATCGATCAATACGCGGCTGCTGTTGACGCGCCCCAGCCCCAGGCCGCGAACGGTCGCGCGGTGGGATTTGTGGGTGCCGATAACAGAGCGCACGAGAGTAACTTTGATTTGCTTCTGTGCCATGACTTACCCCAGAATATCTTCTACCGACTTGCCGCGCTTGGCGGCAATTTCGGAAGGAGTCGAGCAGGCACGCAAGCCATTCAGGGTTGCGCGGACCATGTTGTAGGGGTTGCTGGAGCCCAGGCTCTTGGCAACCACGTTACGCACGCCCATGACGTCGAAAACGGCGCGCATGGGGCCGCCAGCGATGACGCCAGTACCTTCCGGCGCCGGCGAAATCATGACTGTGGCAGCGCCATGCTTGCCGAATACCGTATGGTGCAGGGTGCCGTTCTTCAGGGCAACCTTCAGCAGTCCGCGGCGGGCCTGTTCCATTGCTTTTTGAACAGCGACGGGCACTTCGCGGGCCTTGCCTTTGCCCATTCCGATGCGGCCGTCGCCATCACCTACCACGGTCAATGCGGCAAAGCTCATGGTGCGACCACCCTTGACCACTTTGCTGACGCGATTGACCGCGATCATTTTTTCACGCAAGCCGTCGTCGCTTTCTTTCTCGGCGGCGTGCTTGCCTTGTGCTTTAGCCATTTGACAATTCCTTGCTTAGAATTTCAAGCCGGCTTCACGCGCGGCGTCGGCCAACGCTTTCACGCGGCCATGATAACGAAAGCCCGAACGATCAAAGGCGACCAGCTCTATGCCAGCGGCTTTTGCTTTTTCGGCTACGCGCTTGCCGACCAGGCCAGCAGCGGCTACGTTGCCGCCATTGGCGCTTTGACCAGCCAGTTCTTTGCGCACTTCCGGCTCCAGCGTGGAAGCGCTGACGAGCACACGATCGCCTTCCGGCGAAATGATGTTCGCGTATATGTGCAGGTTCGAGCGGAAAATCGAGAGGCGATGCACTCGCAGCTCGCTGATTTTCCGACGGGTCGATACCGCACGACGCAAACGGGAGATTTTCTTGTCCATAATTCGTCCTTGCCTGCGCGCTTATTTCTTCTTGGTTTCTTTGATGATGACGCGTTCATCAGCGTAACGCACGCCCTTGCCCTTGTAGGGTTCGGGTTCGCGATAAGCGCGGATTTCGGCTGCCACCTGACCAACGACCTGTTTGTCAGAACCCTTGATGACGATCTCGGTCTGAGTGGGGCACTCGACCTTGATGCCTTCGGGCATGCTGTGCACGATGTCGTGGGAAAAACCAAGCTGCAACTTCAGCGCGTCACCCTGGACCTGGGCACGAAAGCCCACGCCAACCAGGTTGAGTTTACGCTCGAAGCCTTTGCTGACACCGGTGACCATATTGGCAACCAGTGCGCGCAACGTACCCGACATGGCCTTGGCCTCGCGGGAATCGTTGGCGACAACAAATGTCAGCTGGCCGTCTTCCTGGGCGACGACTACATCGCCCTTCAGGGCTTGCGTCAATGAACCCAGAGGGCCCTTGACGACAATCTGGCTCTCGCTGATCGTGGCTTCTACGCCTTGGGGTACGGGGACCGGGTATTTTGCAATGCGTGACATATGATTCTCCTTATGCCACGTAGCAAAGTACTTCGCCGCCCACGCCATTGGCGCGAGCTTTGCGATCGGTCATCACACCGCGCGGGGTCGACACGATAGCCACGCCCAAACCATTCATGACCTGAGGAATGGATTTGCTGCTTTTGTAGATACGCAGCCCAGGACGCGACACGCGGTCGATACGCTCGATGACCGGACGGCCAGCGTAGTATTTAAGTGTGATTTCCAGGACCGGCTTGGCCTTTTCGCCGCCGATCTGGAAACTGTCGATATAGCCTTCGTCTTTCAGCACGGCAGCAATAGCTACCTTCAGCTTCGAGGAGGGCATGCTGACCGACGTCTTGTGGACTTGCTGTGCATTACGCACGCGGGTCAACATGTCGGCGATGGGATCGCTCATGCTCATGTGTATTTCTCCTACCAGCTGGCTTTGGTCATGCCCGGCACTTCGCCACGCAGCGCCATTTCGCGCAGCTTGTGACGAGTTAGACCGAACTTGCTGTAAACGCCACGCGCACGACCCGTGACAACGCAACGATTGCGCTGGCGAGTTGGGTTGGAATTGCGCGGCAGTTGTTGCAGTTGCAAACGGGCCTGGTAGCGTTCTTCGTCAGTCTTGGACTGATCGTCGATGACCGCCTTCAGTGCTGCACGTTTGGGTGCGAATTTTTCTGCCAGCTTGGCGCGTTTGATATCGCGATTGATGAGTGAAAGTTTTGCCACGTCATCGCCCCTTAATTGCGAAACGGGAAGCTGAAGGCGGTAAGCAATGCCTTGGCTTCGTCGTCGGTCTTGGCTGTAGTAGTGATGCTGATGTTCATCCCACGTACGGCGTCGATTTTGTCGTATTCGATTTCAGGGAAAATCAGCTGCTCTTTTACCCCGATGTTGTAGTTGCCACGCCCGTCGAACGCACGACCCGATATACCGCGGAAGTCGCGAACGCGCGGCAGAGCCACGGCGACCAGGCGGTCCAGGAATTCGTACATGCGGCGGCCACGCAAAGTGACCATGCATCCAATGGGATAGTCTTCACGGATCTTGAAACCCGCGATAGCCTTTTTCGTCTTGGTGACGACGGGCTTCTGCCCGGCGATCTTGGTCAAGTCAGAGACAGCGTGCTCAATGACCTTCTTGTCGGCAACCGCTTCCGAAACACCCATGTTCAGGGTGATCTTGGTGATGCGCGGCACTTCCATGACGCTTTTGTAGCCAAATTTGGCTTGCAGGTCGGCCGCGACCTTGCTGCGGTAAAACTCTTGTAAACGAGCCATGTTCTTCGCCCCTTAAGCCTTGGCGCCAACGACGGCGCCGCTGGAACGGAATACACGGACCTTGCTGCCATCGACTTCCTTGATCCCGACGCGATCGGCCTTGCCGGACTCGGGATTGAAAAGCGCCACATTGGAAATGTGGATGGGCATGGTCTTGTCGATAATGCCACCTTGCGTACCGGCCATGGGATTGGCCTTCACGTGTTTCTTGACGACATTGATGCCTTCGACCAGCACGTGGTCGGCGTCAACACGCTGGAGCACGGTGCCACGGCGTTTTTTGTCGCGACCAGTCAACACTATGACTTCGTCGCCTTTGCGGATTTTTTCCATGGTTCGCTCCTTACAGCACTTCTGGAGCCAGCGACACGATCTTCATGAACTTTTCCGTACGCAATTCACGCGTGACAGGTCCGAAGATACGGGTGCCGATGGGTTCCAGTTTAGCGTTGAGCAACACGGCAGCGTTGCCACCGAACTTGATCAGCGAGCCGTCTTTACGACGAACGCCCTTAGCGGTGCGAACCACTACAGCGTTGTAAATCTCGCCTTTTTTGACGCGCCCGCGTGGGGCCGCATCTTTGACACTGACTTTGATAATGTCACCGATAGCGGCATAACGGCGCTTCGAGCCGCCTAACACCTTGATGCACATGATTCTGCGTGCGCCAGTGTTATCGGCCACGTCCAGCGTGGTCTGCATTTGGATCATGATTTTTCCTGTTCCAACTTAGCCGCACCGCGCTACTGGATCAGTAGCGCCACACAACCAGTTTTGGTCCCGTCAGGCTGAAATTACACCAGCCCTGGGTTGAAATCTGCTAAAAAAACTCGTATTGCCTACGCAAAGCTGCTTTGTCGTCCGCTGTAGGCAAGTTTCAGATAATAGCTTTTTCTCGATGCAATTGCAAGCGCACTTTATAAAAGCCGCATGCAAGCAGCACCAGGAGGCGTCTAGCCGGCGGCATCCGCCGAAGGCGCCGTGCTTAACAAGGCGAAAATGCCGTTTTTTTGCAACATGAGCCGGGTTTCGGCATCGGGCACATCGTCAGCATACACTTTTATGCCCAGACCCGCGGCGGTCTGCGCCACCGCAACCGCCAACTGGCGGGCGCCGGGGCTGGCAAGCAGGCAAGTCACCATGTCGCCTCCCAGTTTCACGTAGCTGAACGAGGCTTCGTGCAAATGCATGAGCGCAGCCGGCTGTTGCGCCAGGCGGCGCAGGGCCGTGCGCGCGCCGGCCGCCGCCACCTGGCGGCAGAATTCCTGGACTTCCTGGCCATAGGCTATCAGGCCATGCGCATCGATTTCGAGCAGCAGGCGCCCTATCTGGTCCGGCTGCGCATGCAGGCCTCGCAGCCGCCGTTTCATTTCCGGAAGGAAATGGGGCTGCAGCAATGATGGCAGCGACACCTTGATGGCCAGTTCGCCGCCATGCTGGTCCAGCCACGCCAGCCCGAGTTCGATGGCGCGCAGATCGCAGTCGGCGGACAAGCCCAGCCGCACCGCCGCCGGCATGAACAAATAGCCCGACAGCAGATTTTCGCCGTTTTCGCCGTCCCGCAATTCCAGCGACGCCTCGTGCCGGTCGCTCGACCCGTGATTTTCATAGATGGCACGCCGCAGCGACAGTTCCAGCTTGCCCTGCGACAAGGCATCGGTCAGCAGGGCGCGCCACGCGGCCTCGCCGGTTCCCCCCGGCGCCTTGCCGTGCCTGTCATTGGCATAGGATACATATTCGACATCGTCATGGCCCGCGCTTTCAGCATACATCAGCCCGTGATCCAGCCTCGCCAGCACCGTGCTGACATCGCAGTCCGGCGTGTAGTCGGTGAGGGCCAGGCTCCAGCGGCACAAGCGGCCGTCATTCAGGCGCACCCGCAAGGCATCCAGGACCTGGCGGACCTGCTGCACCAGCCGGGTCGCATCCACGCCGATGGACTGCGGCATCAACACCACGAAGTCCGAACCGTTGAGGCGAGCCGCCTGCGCATGCATCTCGGGAAACGCCTCCATGACCCGCGTCACGCCCTGCCCCACTGCGCGCAGCCATTGATCGGCCTCGTTGCGCGCCATCGTCGCATTCAGCCCGGCGAGGTCGCGCTGGCGAAAGATCAGCACATGGCCGCCGGCCGGCGGCGAATCGGCGCCGCCTTTCAGCACGCGCCGCAATTCATTGACGAAATACTTGCGGTTGGTCAGGCCTGTTACCGGATCCTGGTTGACCTCCAGGCGCAGCGATTCGATATGCGCGCTCTGCTCCTGGGCCGTGGCGCGCACCCGCTCGCGCACGTCGCGGATCATGCGCGAGGCGTGCGCAAGCTCGGCGATCCGCGGACGGGTCGAGGCGGGCGCCGGCTGGCCGCCCTCGGCAATGGCCCTGACCTGCTCCGTGATTTCATCTTTCAGCGCCCGCTTGAGCCAGCGTATCAACAGTATGGCGAACAATGCCCACAACAGGCCGGCGACGACCACCAAAGCGAGCACCCGGGTGCTGCTGCGCCACAGCGCATCCCTTGCCGACAGGTCGTCCGAAGTCACCGAGAGCTCGCCTACCTGCCGCCAGCCGTCGGACACCTGGCGCGTGGCGGTGGGCGTGGCCAGCGGCAGCAGGCCGCTGAACCAGGCGGGCGCCATGCCCGCGCCCTTTGCCGGCGGCGAGCTGCGCTCGACCATGACCCGGCCGTCCGTCCCCTTCAGGCTGATTCCGCGGAACTGGCCGCTGTCGTACAAGGCCGCAATCAACAATTCGCGCGTGACCTTGTCCTGGCTCGCGGGCTGCGACAAGGACAAGGCCAGGGACGAGGCCGCATTTTCGCTCTGCGCCTGCAATTGCGTATTCAGATATTGGCGCGCGCCGCCTATGCTGAACACCAGCGTGCCCGCCAGAATGAAAGCAATTGCCACCGTAACACTAAGCAAAAGCTGTTTGAGTAAAGACATATTGTTCGACGCCTATTAACGAAACTATCTGTATGAATTAAGGCTGGAAACCTTCCTTCTGCATTTTGGACAGCAAATTGCGCCAATGCCCAATGCGATCCGGCGACGTGGGGGCCGCCCCGGCAACATAAATACCCTGCGCGTTGAAACTGAACACAGGAGTCAGGTCGCGCCTCTGGCTGGCCGGCGCGATGGAGCCCAGCAGGCTGTCCAGCACCAGCGGATCGGCGTCAGGGGTCGCGTAATAGCCCAGGACCATGTGCGCAATCGTCGTCGAACTGCCCATGCCGCCGATGCGCGCCTTGACGTAGACCAGGCGCAGCTTTTCCGCCGGCACGCCCATATGAATCAGCGAGAAATACTTGCCTATGACGAAATCTTCGCAGTCGCCCGCCTGCTTGCCCAGCGTTTCGAGCGGCGTCGCCCAATAGTCGGCCTGGTTCCATACATAGCGGTCCTCGCTGCCGCGCACGGTGGAATTCCAGAAGTCGTTCACTGCCCGCAATTGCTGGGACTCGGGCGCGGAACGCTGCTGCGCCATCATCGCCAGCCACCGCGACACCGCCGTGGCGCCGCCTTGGCCATAGCGCGCACGCGCCACCTGCTGAATATGGGAATCATCGAACTGCAGCGCCGTGGCCGGTGCATATACCGCCGTCGCCAATACCATGCCGATGGCCGACAGCATGAAATACAAACGGGTTTGGTGGAAAACAGATGCGGCGCGCATGGCCAGTGTTGTAACCAAACTAAACACGAAAGGCAAACAATATCCCAATACCACTTCGGAAAGGCAAAATAAAAACAGTCCCGAATCACATTCCGCGCTTTGACGGGATCGCGGAATGTGACCGGGATGAAGCCTGGCATGCGATGCGCTGCATGCCAGGTTAGGCGGATGACAGGCTTCAGCCCTGATCTACGTTCAGTTTTCCGGAGTCGATCAGGTTCTTGATCATCTCGTTCTGGTTGCCGTGGCCGACCCCCACCAAGTCATCCAGGTGCACGTCTTTCAGCACGATCTGCTGATCGAAGCCGGTGCCGTTGGCGGCCAGACCGCCGTGGGAGCTGACGTTGATCACGGTATCCTTGCCGTCCTCCGACCCGGACAGGTGCAGGAATTTGCTCAGATCGGCGCCGGCGGCGTCTTCGCCGACCAGCAGTTCGGACAGATCCAGCTTGTCCGCGCCGCTGGCGTCCCCATGGCCCAGGCCGAAGTCCTTGATGGTATCGATGGCCGGGGCCGCAATCGTGCCTTCGTCGTTTAATTCCCACTTGAAGATATCGTCGCCGGCGCCGCCGATGAGGGTGTCGTCGCCTTTGCCTCCTACGAGGGTGTCGTTGCCCGTGCCGCCGTAAAGGATATCGTTGCCTTCGTCGCCATGCAGTACATCGTTGCCGCCCTGGCCAAAGAGAATGTCATGGCCAGCGCCGCCATTCAGGGTATCCCCGCCGCCGTGCGTATCGCCCGCCACATCGAACTGCGCATGGTTGTCCTTGATGTACTGGAATACCTGGGCGTCGGTCGGATTGTCGCCGCCGTTGGCCAGGAACAGCTTCAATGCATCGATTCCCTTCATGTCGGCCAGATCGGCAGGCTGGGCGGGATGGCCCGGCGTGCCCCACGGCAGGCCCGCGGTATTGATCACGTCGCCAAAGAGGATGTCGTTGCCGTCGCCGCCGTTCAAGGTATCGTTGCCGACAGCCGCCGGTTCGGTCGTATTGGAGCCATGCTCGAGCGCCGCCTGCAGGCCGGCCGCATCGTTGACGATCTGGACGTCGCCAACCGCGCCCGCCAGCACATCCTGGCCCACCAGCTGGATATCATCGATGCGCACCTGCGCTTGTCCGCTGCTGCTGGTGTTGCTGCTGCCATCGTTCACCGTGAACACAAGCTGATACTGTCCGGCGTCATAGGTTTTAGCCGTCGTAATCGTTGTGCTGCTTGAACTGGTCCGATCGCCAGACTCCTCCAGAGTCCATATGCCGTCCACCAGCTTCATCAGCGTCCACGAGAATTTGTCGCCCGAACTGAAGTTGCTGCTTGAATAAGCAAAGCTTATCTTGGCATAGTCCCCATTATCGATGCTGAACGTCGGGCTGCCCACCGTGAACGCCGTATTGTTCTTGTTCGAGTCTGTGATGTTCAGACGATTACTATCAAAATTAATCGTTCCCCCGCCATCCTGGCTCCAGTTGCCGGCCGTCTTCCACGCGCCGGAACTATTAAAGTTCGCCACGGTAGTGTTGTCGCCGTTCGGGCCGAAGGGGACTATGCTTTGCGCCGTCACGTCGGTATTGTCGAAGAACTTCAGATAGCTCTCGGTGACGCCGCTGCCGATGCCAATGGCCTGGACCTTGCTGATCCCCGCCAAGGCGTTGTAGTCGTCCAGCGCCTTGTACATGTCGTTATAGTTTGTATCCGCGTTGGGGCGCGACTCGCCGTTATACGTCGTGGGGTTTCCATCCGTCAGGAAGAAGGTCAGGTTGGTATAGCCCTCGGTAGCCTTGTCGGACGCGAACCACTCATTTGCCTTGGCGAAGGCCGCTTCGTAGTTGGTATACATGTCCGAACTCAGGCCGTCGATCGCATTCTGCAGCTTCGCAAGATTGACCGCATCCGGATCATTGGCATTGAACTGTACTGTAATGATTTCCTTGGACCCGGTGCTGAAGCTGATCAGGGCGACGTTCACATTGCCATCATGGCCGGCCAATTGCTCCGCCAGATTGTCCAATGCCGCCTTGGCCAGGGCCAGGCGCGAGATGTTCTTGCCATTGATCTTCTCGCCCGAGTTGTCATCCATGCTCTTGGACACGTCCACGAGCAGCGCGATGTTGTAATTCGTGCCCGGCTCGATATTGGACTTCACGCCGCCGGGATCGCCGACCAGGACGTTGTTGGCCGCATCGCCCGGCAGGGTGTCCGAGCCCGTCGTTCCCGTTGTGACGCTGTACTGCTGGATGGTCGCATCCACCGTGGTGGTCTCGCTGCCGCCCAACTGTTCCGTCGAGGTCACGCTTGCGGTCAGCGTCAACTGGCCCGTTCCGAGAGGCACGGTCAGCTGCAGATGGCCCAGGTCCGTTCCCGACGGGAATGTCCATGTGCCGGCCTCGGCGCCAGCCGCGCCCATGTTGAAGGACGCGCCGGCCGGCAGGCCGCTGACCGTGATGGCGGACAGGCTCTCGCTGCCATCGGCATCGACCAGGGCCGACTCCAGGTTGACGCCGTAGGTATCAAAGCCCGTCGAGACCGGCGCGGATACATCCACCGAGCCAACATGCTCGCCATCGCTGAATACGAAGCCTTCGATACTCGTAAGCGTGACGGTCTTGCCGGTATCCGTGTCTGTGACTTTCCAATTGCTGCCGCTACTACCGGTTTGGGTATAGGTATAGTGCGATGAATCCTTGCTGAAGTAGACGATATCGGTACCGTTCTTGCCATCAATACTGTTGTTTGAGCTTATCGTGCCCACAACAAAAATATCCTTGCTGCTGCCGCTACCGCCTGACGAGCCCGTACGCAATGTTGCGCCGCTGACACTGGAATTGACTACTTTGCCGTCCGTCACCGTGAAGGATGCGCCGCCGAACGTCGCGTTAAAGCTGGTGTGCTCGATGGTCGTGACCGGCACTTCCAGGGTGAAGTTCAAGTCGGGAGCGTCGGCCACAGGCGTGATATCGATGGTCAGCGTCGCGTCGGCTCCGGTTCCCTGGCTATTGACCGGCTGGAACGTGAGCTGCGCATAATCGTTGAGCTGATCGCCCGCGCCATCCTGGTTATACCCGTCTACGCCGGATTGGTTGGCCTCCGGCACGAACCGCAGGTGGTGGGCGTCGATATCTTCCTTGGAAATGATCTGGTTGGCGGCCACATTGGTCCAGGCGCTGCCGTTCCAGTATTGCAGCACGCCGTCCGCAGGCAGAGCGGTGATTTTCACACCAGGATCTGTGCCGGGATCCGAGACATGGAAGTCGTCCCATGCAAGGATTATCGGCGTGTCTTCGGTGCCTGTTATCGAGGACGACTCGGCTGTCGGTTCATCGTTGGTGCCGTTGATGGTGATGGTGATCGTGCTGGTGGCCGTGCCGTCAGCGGACTTGACCGTGTAAGTTTCAACGATCGACTCGCCCGCCTTCAGGTACTGCACCGCGGCGTTGGAAACGCTGTAGGTGTAGGTGCCGTCGGCGTTGATCTCGATGCTGCCCAACTGAGTGCCGCCGGCTGCCGTGCTCGAACCGAACGCCAGGGTGGACGGATTGAAGCTGCTTTGGCCCGCGTCCAAGTCGGTGATCGTGACATAGCCGCCAACGCTCAGAACACCCGCGTCAACGTCTACATCCTCAGTCACACTTTGCGCGTCGTCGGTCACCGTCGGCACGTCGTTGGTGCCCGTCACCGTTACCGTCAGCGTCGCATCGCTCGTCGCACCGTCAGCATCGGTCACCGTATAAGTGATGCTGCTGGTCGCCGTGGCGCCTTGCGCCAGGCTCTGGAAGGCGCTGCCTGGATTGAAGCTGTAGGTGCCATCGGCCTG
>NZ_FQXE01000022.1 GCF_900129885.1 Pollutimonas bauzanensis
CCTTCTCTGTTCCTTTGACCTTCTCTGTTCCTTTGACCTTCTCTGTTCCTTTGACCTTCCTGCTCCCGTATGCCTCTGGGCAGCACGCTCTATCTATATAGCGTAGAGATAAGCATCTCTTGGCGGCTCCCTCTCTAGCTATCCCTTCCAGCTATCCCTTCCAGCTATCCCTTCCAGGTACATAAATGCTGGGGGGGACTGGCTACTCTTATATAGAGAGATTGCCTGGGTCGGCCGCCGGGACGGGCATGGCGGCTTGGCCCCAGTGGGAGTGGCGAGCGTCTCTACACGCCGTTGGCGCGGTGGGGGAAGGTAGCGGTCCGCGTGGCCTGGTCCGCCGCCCAGCGCGCCGGACCCCGCCTCGCCTCGCTCGTTCGCCCCCTCCGGGGCTGCCTTCGCGGCCGGCTCGCTCGGCCCCGGACGGACCGCTACCTTCCCCCACCGCGCCAACGGCTGCGTCTTGGTTTTTGCACCTCTGCCGGGACGAGTTGCGCGCTTGGCATTCTTGCTGTGTTTGGTGCTACCAAGAAAGAGGTCTTGCGCTCGCCCGGCGCGGGCCGCCAGCCGGCCCGCTTGGGCATCGGGGGTGGTATGGCCTAGGGCGCTGTCTTGCCTAGGTGTCGTCTGCGCCGAAATCAAACCCATCAATCCGGCAATCGACAACAGCCGCCCGACCTGCCAGCCCGAATGCCGAGCTCGATACCGGCGGCTGTCCAATAAGCCGATTGCCAGGCCCGATATCAGCCGTCATCCGACACACCCGATACCAGGCCCGATACGAGCCGCCGTCCGACACACCCGATCGCCAAGCCCGATACCAGCGCCAGTCCAATAAACCCAATATCCAGGCGCCGTGGGCGGGTATGGGTTGGGCGAAATGTTGAGCAAGCCGCGCAGGCGGCCTGTTTCCGGGAGGCAAGCCCGCGCTTGTCTGAGCGAGACGCTTACGGACAGCCGGGGGCTGTCCGTTCCGCGAGTTCGCGGGCGCCCGGAAACAGGTCGACTGCGCGGGCAGTCACGGGCGAAGCCCGGGACCGCAGCGATATTGAGCCCAACCCATACCCGCCCACGGCGACGGGTTAAGAACAACATGACCCACACTCGCCCTCGGCGACGGATTAAGAACAATATGACCCACACCCGCCCTCGGCGACGGATTAAGAACAACATGACCCACACCCGCCCTCGGCGACGGATTAAGAACAACATGACCCACACCCGCCCCCGGCGACGGGTTAAGAACAACATGACCCACACCCGCCCTCGGCGACGGATTAAGAACAATATGACCCACACCCGCCCTCGGCGACGGATTAAGAACAACATGACCCACACCCGCCCCCGGCGACGGGTTAAGAACAACATGACCCACACCCGCCCTCGGCGACGGATTAAGAACAATATGACCCACACCCGCCCCCGGCGACGGGTTTAGAACTACATGATCCACACCCGCCCACGGTGCCAGGTTAAGAAACCCACTACGCTGGTTTGGAAACCCACGGCGCCAGATTTAGAAAGAACGCTGAAACCGTTTGGATACGCGACATTTCTTTATTCACCTAGCTGCCGGCCAAAGCGTCGAGGAAGCCGACAAATAAAGTGAGCGCAAAGGCGCTGGACCGGCAACGCGGACTAGCAGCGGACAATAAAAGCGCAATCCCCTTGCCGCGATCAAGCCTGGGCGCTCAACGAATCGGGTTTGCCATGCATGCAGATCAGCGTCTGCTGCCCCATCGCGACCAGCGTTCTTTCCTCGCCCGTCACTCCGAACACCTCGAGCTGGCAAATCGTGAGGGTACGGCCAGACCGGATCACCTTGCCTACCGCCTCCAGATACTCGCCGCGCGCCGGCGCCATCAGATTGATCTTGAACTCCACCGTAAGCACCGAACTCCCCGGGGGGAACAAAGTAAAGCCCGCATACCCGCCGGCCGAATCCGCAATAGCGCTCGTGGCGCCGGCGTGGAAAAAACCATGCTGCTGCGTAAGTTCCTGCCGGTATGGCATGCGGATATGGACCATGCCCGGCGCCACGCTGGCGATCACGGCCCCTAGATGGCGCATCAGGCCTTGCCGCTCGAAGCTATCGCGCACCCGGCTTTCCATTGTCGCGCCATCCTCCGCCTGCTTCGTTTTCTCTGTCATTCTTGCTTCCTCCTTTTATCACCGCAAGAGCGTAGCAGGAATTTGCCGCGCCATGACTGCGCTATAAGCTCCGCCTTCATATCGGCACGCTATTACACGCGGTTCACTATTACACGCGGTTCACTATTACACGCGGTTCACTATTACACGCGGCTCACTATTACACGCGGTTCACTATTACGGCTCGCTATTAATTACTTGTATGTATAGCAAAATTAGAAATCATTATTTATGGAAATTACATTAACGTTGTACAGTTACATTATTTCTCTCCTACCCTCCTAGCCATGACTACCACCACCGCCACGCTGCCCGGCCCCCTGCCCTCGCTCGGGCTGAATCTCAAGCCTTTGCTCATCGCCTTGCTGCTCATCGTTGCAGGGGCGATTTACCTGGGCGACACCGTCAGTGTCCGGCAAAGCGCGCTTTGGGTGGTCGGCGCCCTGCTTGGGGTCACGCTTTACCATTCGTCCTTCGGCTTCACCCAGGCCTGGCGGGTCTTCGTATCCGACCGCCGCGGGGCCGGGCTGCGCGCGCAAATGCTGATGCTGGCCTTCGGCGTCATACTGTTTTTCCCTTTTCTCGCGCAAGGGAGCTTGGCGGGCCAGGCTGTGAGCGGCTTTGTTTCGCCTCCCGGCGTCTCGGTCCTATTGGGCGCTTTCATCTTCGGCCTGGGCATGCAGCTCGGCGGCGGATGCGCGTCCGGCACGCTGTTCGCCGTGGGCGGCGGCAGCACGCGCATGTTGGTGACATTGTTCTTTTTCATCGTGGGTTCGATACTGGCGGCGCTGAACTTTACCTGGTGGAGCACCCTGCCCGCTCTGGCGCCGGTTTCTTTGGTCAAGGCCTGGGGCTTGTGGCCGGCCTTGCTGGCCAACCTGCTCGTATTCGCGCTCATCGCCGGATTGACGGTGGTGCTGGAAAAACGCCGCCATGGCCAGCTGGTTTCGCATGCGACCGGAACATCCCGCCCCGCGACTCTGCTGCGCGGACCATGGCCGCTGGTATGGGGCGCCGTCGCCCTGGTGCTGCTTAATTTTGCTACGCTCGCCCTGGCCGGCCGCCCATGGGGCATCACGTCCGCCTTCGCCCTGTGGGGTTCCAAGGGCCTGCTCGCCTTGGGCGCCGACCCCGCTCAATGGGCCTTCTGGGCGAAGAACCCGGCGGCCTTGACGGCTCCTGTAAGCCAGGACATCACCTCCGTCATGGACGTGGGTCTCATACTGGGCGCCCTGGCCGCGGCGGCGGCCGCCGGCAAGTTCGCCCCGATATGGAAAATCCCCGCGCGCTCTTTACTGGCGGCCGCGATCGGGGGGATTTTCCTGGGCTATGGCGCCCGCCTGGCCTTTGGCTGCAATATCGGCGCCTACTTCAGTGGCATTCTGTCGGGCAGTCTGCATGCCTGGCTATGGTTGCCCGCCGCCTTCGCCGGCAGCGCGCTCGGGGTGCATCTGCGCCCGTGGTTCGGCCTGCAGGTGGAAAAAACGCCTCGAATGACGGCTTGCTGATAGACCGGCGCCGCTAGCTGCCGCCCATGCCTTGCCGCCTCGCCAGGGCGGCGATGGCATGGGCATAGCAGGGTCTGGTGTAGGCGGCGCGTGCGTTCAAGGTCAGATCGCATTGCCGCCGTCGCCCGGGAACTCCGCGGCGCGATGGCTGGGCAAAGCGAACGGCGCTATGCCGGCCCTGATTTCGGGCATGCTATATGCACCCGGCCCTACCGGGTATATAGTAATCAGCTAGGCAAGACGCCACAGGAGGTTCGGGCAATGCACGAATTCACCAGGACAGCGACCGACTGGACTCTCGGTGAGGTTCCCTTTCAAGCAATCGATCTTTCGCAAATCAAAGACCAGGAAAATTTGTTCTATCTGGTCGCCGCGGCTTCTTTTGTCGAGATCGCCTCCGATCTCTATACCGACAACCTGATACATTATTTCAAAGGCGACGAGGAAGTCATCGCGTGGCTGGAAAGCCGCTGGCGGCCCGAAGAAGTGCGCCACGGCCATGTCCTGCGGGCCTATGTCAATCATGTCTGGCCGGAATTCGACTGGCAGCAGGCGTATTCCGCCTTCTACGCTGAATACTCCCCGCTGTGCACGCCCGACAATTTCGAGGCGAGCCGCAGCCTGGAAATGGTGGCGCGCTGCATAGTCGAAACCGGCACGGCGACGTTCTACCAGGCCTTGACGCAGCAGACCACGGAACCCGTGCTGGCAGGCATTGCCGCCCGCATCAGGGCCGATGAAATCGGCCACTACAAATATTTCTACCGCTACTTCCGGCTGTACAACGGCAAGGAAGCGCCAGGACGCCTGCGCATCCTGGGAGCCATCAAGAGGCGGCTGCTGGAAGCCCGCAACGACGACGCCGAGTGCGCCCTCTGGCACGCCTACCTTGTCCGCCAGCCTGAGGCCCACGCCGACAAGGCGGCTTTCCGCGCCTTGCGCAGCCGCTTGGGCAAGCAGGTGCGGCGCCACTATCCGCTGGATATGGCCGTCAAGATGCTGCTGAGGCCGCTTAGCCTGCCCGACGCGGTCACGCGCCTGCTGCAGGGCCCGCTGGCGCGGCTGACAGCGAGGTTCATGCTCTAGCGGGGCGGGCCAGGCATGCTTCCCGGCCAGCGCTACCGCCAGCCTTACAGGCTGGCGGTAGCGGCGCCCGCACGGTCCCACCCGCCGCCGATGGCGCGTATCAGGTTGACCGCGGCTTGCGCGCGGTCGCCGTTCAATTGCACGGCCGCGCGTTTTTGCTGAAGCACCGCGCGGTCGGCGTCGATGACATCAAGATAGCTGACCGAGCCTTCGCGGTATTGCGTGTGCGAAAGCTCGGCCGCCCGGGCGGCCGATTGCACCGCGCTGTCCTGGACATCGGTCTGGGTGCCCAGGATGCGCAAGCTCGACAGGTTGTCTTCGACTTCCCTGAATGCGCTCAAGACGGTCTGGCGATAAATGGCCACGTCTTCCTCGTACTTGGCGCGGGCGCGATCCAGGCCGGCCTGGCGCTGGCCGCCGTCGAAGATGGGCAGGGACAGCATCGTCCCGACCAGAGGGCCCAGCAAAAAGCTGCGGCTCGACCACTGGAACAGATCTCCCAGTTGCGACGACTCGTAACCCAGCGCCCCGGTTATCGTCAGGCGCGGAAAGAATGCCGCCTGGGCGGCTCCTATGCGGGCATTTGCCGCGGCCATGGCGCGCTCGGCCGCGGCGATATCCGGGCGGCGCTCCAGCAATGACGAAGGCAGGCCGGCGGGAATGCCGATGGCAATCCCCTGCAAGGGCCGTTGCGCCACCGAGAAGTCGGCCGGCGCCTTGCCCAGCAATATCGCCAAAGCATGTTCCGCGATGGCGCGCTGGCGCTCGACGCCCAAGGATTCCGATTGCGCCGATGCCAGTTCCGACTTGGCGCGCGCGACATCCAGTTCGCTGATGTCGCCTTCCGCGTAGCGCCGCTCGACCAGGCCGAGCGTCTGGCTGCGCAGGCTGACTGTGCCGCGATACAGCTCTTGCTCGGCATCGAGCCGGCGGATCAAGAAATAGGCTTGCGCCACGTCCGCCTGCAGGGCCAGTTGCACGGAGCGGAACAAGGCCTCGCTTTGCTGCGTGTCGGCCGTCGCCGCATCGACATCGGCGGCCACCCGGCCAAACAGATCGGCTTCATATGATGCCCCCGCCTGCGCCCGCCACAATGTCGAGGGCGCATTCGCGGCGTCGTCGGGCAGCCCCAGCGATGCGTTGGAGGCGCGCTGCCGGGTCGGCCCGAAACCCGCATCGATCTTCGGGTAGAGATCCGAGCGCGCGCCCTGCTGCAAAGCGCGCGCCTGCCCGACGCGGGCCGCCGCGGCCTTCAGATCCTGATTGGCGGCCATGGCCTGTTCTTCCAGCGCGTTCAGGGGAGCGTCGTCGAATACCGCCCACCACCGGCCGCGCTCCATGCTGTCGGACGGCTGCGCGTCCTTCCAGTGCCGCGCCTCCTCGGGCGACAAAGAGGCCTCTTTGAAAGCGGCCGGCGTATCGACCGGCGGCCGCTGATATTGCGGCCCGACCGCGCATCCGGCCAGCGCCAGCAACGCGGCGCCCAGGGCGAGGCTGATTCGTAAGGACTTGATCATTGCTATATTCCGCTATTTCTTTAGTGTTCGATGTTCGATGCCAGCATGGGCGCCTCGTGTACCGCCGCCGAATGCAATGCGCGGCCGCCCATCGAACGCAGCAACACATAAAACACCGGCGTCAGGAACAGGCCGAACAAGGTGACGCCCAGCATGCCGAAGAACACGGCTATCCCCATCGCATGGCGCATTTCCGAGCCCGCCCCCGTCGAAGTAACCAGAGGCACCACGCCCATGATGAAAGCGATCGACGTCATCAGTATGGGCCTGAGCCGCAGCCGGCTCGCCTCTATGGCGGCCGTCCTCGGCGTCGCTCCCTGCAATTCCAGTTCTCGGGCGAATTCCACGATCAGGATGGCGTTCTTGCATGCCAGCCCGACCAGCACCATCAAGCCGATCTGCGTGAAGATGTTGTTGTCGCCGCCGGTCAGCCAAACCCCCGTCAGCGCCGCCAGGATGCTCATCGGGACAATCAGGATGACCGCCAATGGCAAAGTCAGGCTTTCGTACAGGGCCGCCAGCACCAGGAACACCAGCAGCACGCTTATCGGAAATACCCAGATGCCGGCGTTGCCCGCCAGTATCTGCTGATAGGTGAGGTCGGTCCATTCGAACTTGACGCCGCGCGGCAGCGTTTTGGCGGCAATCCGCTCGGCCGCGGCCTGGGCCTGATCCGAGGAATACCCCGGCGCGGGCCCGCTGTTGATATCGGCGGCGGTATAGCCGTTGTAGCGCACCACCATCTCCGGACCATAGGTCGGCGTTACCTTGACCAGCGAGGACAGCGGCACCATGTCGCCTGAACTGTTGCGGGTCTTGAGCTGCAGGATGTCTTGCGGCCGCGAACGGTATGGCGCGTCGGCCTGCGCCCTTACCTGATACACGCGGCCGAAGCGGTTGAAATCGTTGACATACAGCGAACCCAGGTAAATCTGCATGGTGTCGAAGACATCGGTCACGGGCACGCCCAGCTGCTTGGCTTTGACGCGATCCAGGTCGACATCCAGCTGCGGCACATTGATCTGGTAGCTGGAAAAGGCCGGGCCGAGCTCCGGGGCATTGCGCGCCTCGGCCAGAAAGGCCTGGGCCGCGGCGTCGAGCTGTGCATAGCCCACGGCCGCGCGGTCCTCGATCTGCAGCTTGAAGCCGCCCACCGTCCCCAGGCCCATGACGGGCGGCGGCGGAAAAACGGCGATGAAGGAGTCCTGGATGCCGGAAAACTGCTGATTGAGCGCGGCCGCTATGCCGTTGGCCGACAGCGCCTCGCCATGGCGCTTGTCAAAAGGCGCGAGCGTGACGAACACGATCCCGGCGCTGGAACTGTTGGTAAAGCCATTGATGGACAAGCCCGGAAAGGCCACGGCGTTCTCCACGCCCGGCTGCTTCAGGGCGATATCGGTCATGCGGCGTATCACGGCCTCGGTGCGGTCCAGGGATGCCCCGCTCGGGAGCTGGGCGAAGCTGATCAGGTATTGCTTGTCTTGCGCCGGCACGAACCCGCCCGGCACGATGTATGAGACCGCTGCCGTCAGGGCCAGCAGAACCAGGTACACGCCCATCGACGAGGCCTTGCGCGAAATCACGCCGGAGACTCCCTTGGCGTAGCGATCGGACGAGCGGCCGAAGAAACGGTTGAAACCGGCGAAAAATCCGCCCAATACCCGATTCATCGCGCGCGTCAGCCAGTCCGGCTTCTCGGCATGGCCCTTGAGCAAGAGGGCCGCCAATGCTGGCGACAGCGTCAAGGAATTGAAGGCCGAGATGACCGTGGAAATGGCTATGGTCATGGCGAACTGCTTGAAGAACTGCCCGGTCAGGCCCGTCATGAAGGCAAGCGGCACGAATACCGCGACCAGCGTCAGCGCGATGGCGACTATGGGGCCGCTGACTTCCCGCATGGCGCGATAGGTCGCGTCGCGCGGCGACAAGCCGTCGGCGATATTGCGTTCGACATTTTCCACCACCACGATGGCGTCGTCCACCACGATGCCTATGGCCAGCACCAGGCCGAAGAGCGACAGCGCGTTGATGGTGTAGCCGAAGGCCAGCATCAATGCGAAAGTCCCGACGATGGAAACCGGCACCGCCAGCAGCGGAATGATGGACGCCCGCCAAGTTTGCAGGAACACGATCACAACCAGCACCACCAGCGCAATGGCCTCCAGCAGCGTCACCACCACCGCTTTGATGCTGGAACGCACGAATTGGGTGGGGTCGTACACGATGCGGCTTTCCACCGAAGGGGGGAAATCAGCCGACAGCTCTTTCATGGCTGCGCGCACCTGATCCGACACCGCCAGGGCGTTGGACCCGGGCGACTGCATGATCCCCAGCGCCACCGCCGGCTTGTTGTCCAGCAGGGAGCGCAAGCCATACTCCGACGAGGCAAGCTCGATCCGGGCCACGTCCCCGAGCCGGGTCACGCCGCCATCCGCCGAGGTCTTGAGCACGATGTCGGAAAATTCGGTTTCGGTGTGCAGCCGGCCCTGCGCGTTGACCGACAATTGCAGGGGCACATCGGGCAGGCTCGGCGAAGCGCCGATCACGCCCGCGGCCACCTGCACGTTCTGTTCGCGGATCGACGCCACCACGTCCGTCGCCGTCAGGCCGCGCTGGGCGATTTTCTGCGGGTTCAGCCACACGCGCATGGAATAATTGCCCGAGCCCCAGAGTTGGACCTCGCCCACCCCGGGAATGCGGGCCAGCCTGTCCTTGACATTGAGCACCGCGTAATTGCGCAGGTAGGTCATATCGTAGCGGTCATCCGGCGAAATCAGATGCACCACCATGGTCAGGGTAGGCGAGCTTTTTACTGTCGTCACACCCAGCCTTTGCACGTCCTCGGGCAAGCGCGGCAGCGCCTGCGAGACGCGGTTCTGCACCAATTGCTGGGCCTTGTCGGGGTCCACGCCGAGATTGAAGTTCACCGTCACGGCGAGGTTGCCATCGCTGTTTGCCTGAGACTGCATGTACAGCATGCCTTCCACGCCATTGATGGATTCTTCCAATGGCGCGGCCACGGTTTCCGCGATGACCTTGGGATTGGCGCCCGGGTATTGGGCGCGCACCACCACCGACGGCGGCACCACCTCCGGATATTCGGAGATAGGCAGCTGGAACACCGCGAGGCTGCCCGCCAGCAGGATGAGAACCGACAGCACGCCCGCGAAAATCGGGCGGTCGATAAAAAACTTAGAAATATTCATGAAAATCCAAAGAGGCTCTTAGGAGTTATCGCCAGGAGCGGATGCCTGCGCGGCGCCATCCCATACGGCAAGCCTGGGATCTGTCGCCGCGAGCGCCGGCTTGGGCGTGACCATATCGCCGGGCCGGATGCGCTGCAGGCCGTTGACGACGATGCGCTCGCCGGCTTTCAGGCCGGTTTCGACGACAGCCCAGCCTTTCTGGCTGGCGCCCAGGCGCACTTCGCGGTAGGCCGTCTTGTTGTTGTCGTCCACAACGACGACAAAGCGCTTGTTCTGATCCGTGCCTATCGCTTTCTCGTCGACCAGCACGGCATGGTGGGGCGCCCCGCCGCCCAGGCGGATGCGGGCGTAGAGCCCCGGCACCAGCGTGCCGTCGGCGTTATCGAATACCGCGCGCACCCGTATGGTTCCGGAAGAGGTATCCAACTGGTTGTCGACGGAAGCCAGCTTGCCGGGACGCGGGTAGTCGTCTTCGTTGGCCAGGCCCAGGAATATCGGCGCGCCGGCGCTGCCGGAGGTCCGGGCCGGATTCACGAACTTCAAGAAGCTTTGCTCGTCGACATCGAACGACGCATAGATGCGCGACACCGATACCAGGGAAGTCAGAGGCGTCGAGCCGGCCCCCGCCGCCACGACGTTGCCCGCGGTCACTTCCGCGCGCGACACCCGTCCGGCAATGGGCGCCAGAATGCGGGTATGTTCGAGGTCCAGCAGGCTGGCTTCGAGCGTCGCCTTGGCCGCCTGCAAATCGGCGGCCGCCCCGCGCGAAGCGTTGCGCTTTTCCTCATAGTCGCGTTTCGCGATGGCGTTGCTCGCCAGCAGGCGCCCTCCGCGGGCCAGGTCCGACGCCGTATAGGCGACGCGGGCCTGCGCGGCCGCCACCAGCGCCTTGGCATGGTCCACCGCGGCCTGGTAGGGGCGCGGATCTATCGTGAACAGCTCGTCGCCCTTTTTGACCAGGCTGCCATCGGTGAAATGCACGGCGGTCAAAGTGCCCGACACCAAGGGGCGGATCTCCACCTGGTCCACGGCCTCGAGCCGGCCGGAATAGTCGTGCCAGTCGGTAATGGTTTGGTTCGCCACCGTCGCGACCTCCACCGCCACGGCCGGCGCCGGGCTGGCGGACGCGGCCTCCTGGGCGGCGCCGGCGTTGACGCGAAGAACAGCAATGCCGCCGAATAGAGCGGCCGCGGCAATTGCCACCATGACATATCGGTTGCGCAGTAAAAACATGATGGACCCGTATGAATTCTGGAAAAGAGCGAGTATTATTTACTTTTCGCCAAAACAGATAAATATCTATTTTTTGCTAACACTATTCGCCATCGACGAACAATCAGGCGCCAGCATTTGTCCGTTGCGGCGCGCGGTACGGATATTCCTTTTCCGGAGGACCTCATGGATCGTTTCCAGGCTATGCAAGTATTTACGCGGGTGGTCGACGCCAATAGCTTCACACTCGCCGCCGACAGCCTCGGGCTGCCCCGCGCCACCGTGACCACCACTATCCAGGGCCTCGAGCGCTTGTTGCGGGTGCGCCTGCTCAACCGCACCACGCGCCGCCTGAGCCTGACGCCGGATGGCGCCGCATATTACGAGCGCTGCGTGCGCATACTTGCCGACATCGAGGAAGCCGAGGCCTCCTTCCACGACGTCACGCGCGGCCCTCGAGGGCGGCTGCGGATCGACGCCCCGCCGTCCATAGGGCGCCTGATCCTGATTCCCGCCCTGTGCGAGTTCCACGACCGCTATCCCGATATCGAACTGGCCATAGGCATGAGCGACCGGCCGGTCGACATGGTGCAGGAAGCAATCGATTGCGTGATAAGGGTCGGCGAGCTTGAAGACTCGACCATGGTGGCAAAGCGCATCGGCACCTTCGAAAGCGTTACCTGCGCGGCCCCGTCATACCTGGCGCGCTATGGCGAACCCGAGACCATCGACCAGTTGCGCAACCACCGCGCCGTCCATTATTTTTCCGGCCGCACGGGCCGCAACATCGACTGGAGCTTCACGGTGGACGGCCGCGTCACCGATGTGGCCGTCAAAGGCGCCGTATCGGTCAATGACGCCGAAGCCTATGTCACCTGCGGCGTAAAAGGCTTCGGGCTGATCCAGCCCGCGCGCTACATGGTGGCGGACCACCTCGAATCCGGCGCCCTGCGCGAAATCCTGCCGGCATGGAAGCCGCCATCCATGCCTATTTCCGTCGTCTACATGCACAACAGGCATTTGTCGCCGAAGGTCAGGGTGTTCGTGGACTGGATAAGCGAATTGTTCCAGCGCTGCTCGCTGCTTGGCGGATGCAAGGAAAACATGGCCATCGACCCGGAATGCGTGTTTGCGGGCGCCAAGCCGCACACCATGCGCAAAGTCCTGGAGCAAGAGGTGGCGGAAAGCACTTTCTGAAGACGGGCACAGCATTTGCTCTGGTTCAGCCGGATCGGCATCTGAGTTGAACAAGGAGCGCCCATGAATGTAGCGATTATCGGCACGGGTTACGTAGGCCTGGTCACCGGCGCCTGCCTCGCTGAATCCGGAAACAGCGTCGTCTGCATCGATAACGATGCGGCCAAGGTGGCCAGCCTGCGCGAAGGCCAACTGCCTTTCCACGAGCCCCTGCTGGACGACCTGGTCGCGGCGGCGCGCCAGCGCGGCAAGCTGTGGTTCACGGACCAGCTGGAACAGGGCACCCGCGCCGCGGACATCATATTTCTGGCTTTGGGCACGCCGTCCGGCGCCGACGGCTATGCGCAGGTCGCCCCCCTGCTGCAGTGCGCCCAGGACCTGGCCGCCACCCTGCGCCACAAATGCCTGGTGGTGGTCAAATCGACCGTGCCCCCCGGCACCTGCGCCACCATCCAGGCGCTCTTCGATATGCAGCTCGCGCAAGGCAACGCGGCCTACCGGGTAAGCGTCGCTTCCAATCCCGAATTCCTGTCCGAGGGCAGCGCCGTGGCCGACTTTCGCAACCCGGCCCGCATAGTGGTGGGCGCCGCCAACGACCATGCCGCGGGCACGCTGCGGCAGCTTTACGCTCCTTTCGACCCCGGCGGCAAGCTGGTGATGGAAATGGATGTGCGCAGCGCGGAATTCGCCAAGTACGCATGCAATGCCATGCTGGCGGCGCGCATTTCGCTGATCAATGAACTGGCCAACATAGCGGGGCGGATCGGCGCCGACATCGCCCCCATCTGCCGGGTCTTGAGATCCGATCCGCGCATCGGTTCCCAATATCTCCAGCCCGGCGCGGGCTACGGCGGGTCCTGCCTGCCCAAGGATTTGCGGGCACTCATCCGCATGGCGCAGGACGAGGACGAGCCCGCGGCCATCCTGCGCAGCGTCGAGCAGGTCAATCAGCGCCAGATCGAACTGCTGTACGACGCCATCGCCCGGCACTTCTGGGGACGCTTGAAAGGCCGCCGCATAGCCGTCTGGGGGCTCGCCTTCAAGCCCGGCACCGACGACATCCGGGAAGCGCCCAGCGTGGCGCTGATCCAGAGCCTGCTGGAAGCCGGCGCGCGGGTGCGCGCCTACGACCCGCTGGCCGAATCCGCGGTCGGGTCTTTGATCCCGCACGCCAACCTTGCCCTCGTCGACAGCGCGCGGCAGGCCTGCGAGAACGCCGACGCGCTGGTGGTCATGACGGAATGGGAAGAATTCAGAGCGCCGGATTTCGGCTGGCTTGCCGCCACGCTCGGAACCCCAGCGGTGTTCGACGCGCGGGACTTGTACCAGTCCCGCGAGCTGCACTCGTTTGGCCTGCGCCATTACCGGCCGGGACAAAAGCGCCTTGCGGCCATCGACCATGGCCGATCCTGGAAGCAGCCGCCGGCTCCAAGAAACAATGCCGCGGCGGCGCCGGACACGCCGCGCCTGACGGCGGCCGAATAAGGCGCCAGGCGTTGTCCGCGAGACGGCAAGAATGCCTAGCAGAGGAGGCCCGGAATGGATGTCGAATGGAGTTCGCTTTTTGAATTGACCATGCCGCCGCTGGAAATCGTGGTGCGCGGCACATTGGTCTACTGGTTCATCTTTTTATTGCTGCGCATGGCCGGGCGGCGCGACCTGGGCTCCATAGGCATATCCGGCATCCTGCTCCTGGTGCTGATCGCCGACGCCGCGCAGAACGCCATGGCGGCCGACTATAAATCCGTGGGCGAAGGCATGATACTCATCGCCACGCTGGTGTTCTGGAGCGTGGCCGTGGACCGGGTCAGCTACTACGTGCCCGCCACGCGGCCCTTGCTCGCGCCGCAGCGCATATGCCTGATCAAAGACGGCGTGATGCAGCGGCGCGGCATGCGCAAGGAGTACGTGACGGAGGACGAGCTGATGGCCGAACTGCGTCTGCAGGGCATAGACGACATTGCGCAGGTCCGGCGCGCGTACATAGAAGAAGCCGGCGATGTCAGTGTGCTGCGCTACGCTAAGAAACCTTAGGGCGCGTCACGGCCAGGACAGTCGCTATCAATTCGCGCGGGTCCACCGGCTTGGCCACATGGACCTGAAAGCCGGCCAGCAAGGCGCGCAAACGGTCTTCCCGCTGGCTGTAGCCTGACAGGGCAATCGCGGGCAGGCGCTGCGCCAGGGACGAGCCGCGCTGCGCTTCCAGGCGGCGTATATCGGCGATGACCTGGTAGCCGTCGGGCTCGCCCAGGGAAATGTCGCACACCAGCACATCCGGCCATCCGGCGCGCTGGCTTTCATGCAGGGCCGACAAGAGCGCGCCGCCGGAATCGAACAGTTCCGTGCGCGCGCCAAAATCCTGCAGCACGGCGGCAAGCAGTTCCCGGGCTTCCTGCTGATCGTCGGCGATGAAGATCCTCAGTCCGTCCAGAATATTGGCCTGGCCTTCGGACAGCGGCGAAGGCGGCGCCAGCGTGGCCACCGCGCGCAAAGGCAGGCGTATCGAAAAAGTCATGCCCGAACCGTCCCCGGCCGGACTGGCGTCGAAGGCTCCCTGCATTTGCTCCAGCACCGCCGCCGCCTGCAGCGGGTCGAGCAATTGCACCGCATGCAGCGGCGCCGCGTCCTCGACGGGCTGGCTTGTCGCATCGGCCGGCGACAAACGGCCGTCGGTCACCGAAATCAATGCCGCGTCGCCGTCGCGCTCCAGGCGCAGCTCCATGCGGCCGCCCGCGGGAGTAAAGGCGATGGCGTTGTCGCACAAGTCGCAGACCAGTTGCTGCAGGGCGCTGGGGTCGCCCGTGACGCGCGTGGTATCCGGGCTGATCAAGGTGTACAGGACGATGCCCTTGGCCTCGATGGCCGGGCGCATCGCGTCGAGCACGCCGGCCACCAGGGTGACAAGATTGACCGGCTGGGCGCTCAATCGCGAGCCGGATTCGTCCAGTTCGTTTTGCTGGCGCTGCAGATTCCACATTTGGGCGTACAGGCCCTTGGCCCGCAGCAGCTCCGCATGCGAACCCCGTTCGACGATGCGGCCGTGATCCATGACCAGTATGATGTCCGCATCCACGATGGTCGACAGCCTATGGGCGATGATCAGCGTGCTCCGGCCTTGCGCCAGGCGGTCCAGCTCCACCTGGATGGCGCGCTCGGTGCGGGTGTCCAACGCGGAAGTGGCCTCGTCGAACACCAATAGGGGCGGGTTCTTGAGCACCGCGCGGGCAATGGCAATACGTTGCCGTTCTCCGCCCGACAGCTTGACGCCCCGTTCGCCGACCAGCGTCTCGTATTGCGCTGGCAGGCTTTGTATCAGTTCGTGTATGCGGGCCGCCTTGGCCGCCTCGATGACCTCGGCCAGCGAGGCGCCCACGCGGCCGTAGGCGATGTTGTAGGCTATCGTGTTATTGAACAGCAGGGAGTCCTGCGGCACGACGCCTATCGCCGAGCGCAGGCTTTTCTGGCTTACCGACCTGACATCCTGGCCGTCGACGGCGATGCTGCCGTTGTCCACATCGTAAAAGCGCAGCAGCAGCCGGGCCAGCGTCGATTTCCCCGAACCGCTGCCGCCCACCACCGCCACCGTGGCGCCCGGCTCGATGCGAAAATCCACCTCGTGCAGAATCTGCCGCCCGGGCTCGTACGAGAAATCGACTGCCGAGAACGCCACGGCCCCGCCGCTCAATCGCAGCGCCGGCGACGCGTCCGCCGGGTCCGCTTCGGGCGGATAGCGCAAGAGTTCCGACATGCGCTCGGCATTGACCAGGGCCTCGCGGGCCTGCCGAAAGCTCAGTCCCAGCGTGTTCAGCGGCAGGCACACTTGTATCATGTAGGCGTTGATCAGAATCAGGTCGCCTATCGCCATCTTGCCGTTGACCACCTCCTGTCCCGCCAGCAGCATGACGGCCGCCACGCCGAAAGCGATGATCCCGCTTTGCCCCACATGCAGCACCGACAGGGCACGCTGGTTGTCGACGCCTATGCCTATCCATCGCCTCATGATGTCGCGCAGGCGCTGGGATTCGAATTTATCGCTGGCATAGAATTTGACGGTTTCGTAATTGAGCAGGCTGTCGACCAGATGGCCGTTCGCCGCCGAATCGAGCTCATTCAGCTGGCGCTGATAGAACGTGCGCCTTTCGGTGAAAACGACGGTGAACACCGCGTAGACAATAAAAGTCAGCAGCACGATGCCGGAAAAACCCAGCCGGTATGCCATGATCATGATTGCGATTACCGACACGATTTCCACGATGGTCGGCAGTACGGTGAAGAGCGCGGTTCCCATCAGGAAGCCGACACCGGCGGTCCCCCTTTCCACATCGCGCGACAAGCCACCCGTCTGCCTGCTGCCGAGGAATTTCACGTCCAGGCTGTGCAAGTGCTCGAACATGCGCACGGTAAAGTCCGCAACGGCGGTCTGCGTGACGCGCGCAAAGACGACATCGCGCAGTTCGGTGAACAGGCCCGCGCAAAAACGCAGCATGGCATAGCCCAGCAGCAGGAACACCGGCAGGACCAGGGGCGAGCCGGTCGACTCCAGGCTGTCGACGATGCGCTTGAGCAGGACAGGCACCAGCACCGCAAACAATTTGGCGCTCACCAGCAGGACCAGCGCCGCACCGGCCCGGCGCCGGAAGCGCCACAAGACCTGGCCCACCGTCCTGAAAATCTCGCGGCGCGCAAACGCCGAAGCGGCGGCCCCGTTGCGGCCCTCGCGCGCGCGATGTCCCTCGCCTGCTACGCCTTCCATGCATTCCCCCCGGCTGCCTGTAGAACAACAGCCCCTTGCGCGGCAAGCGACGTGCCCGCGCCGGCTCGCCAGCGCCGGGCGGGAGCAGCGGGTTCACCGAGGAAAGCTTCAGGGCGGGGCCATGTCGTCCTCTCCATGGGCGTCCCGATTGCCTGCAGGCACGCCGGCGCCGTCCCCGGCCGCGCGCGAACCGTAATGCTTGGCGTAGATCCAGGTAAATTCGGCGCCCAGGAGAAACACCTGGGCGGCGTAATACACCCAGATCAGGACCACGACCAGGGAGCCTGCGGCGGTCAGGGAGGAAATCGTAGCGCTTCTGCCCACATACAGCGCGATCAGGAATTTGCCGACCTCGAAAAGCACCGCCGTCACGATGGCGCCCACCCATACATCGCGCCAGGCTATCTTTGCCTGCGGCATGAATTTGTAGATCATGGCGAACAGAACCGTTGTTATCGACAGCGACACGAGTGCGTTGACGATCTGCAGCAGAAACTCCCAGCCGGCGAACAGGCCGCTGCTCCACTGACTCAGCGCCGCCAGGGCCGTGCTCAAAATCAAGGAGACCAATAGAAGGAACGCCAGGCCCAGCACGAGTCCGAAGGACAGCAGGCGCGCGCGCACGGTTTTCCACATTCCGTCTTGCGCCGCCGCCGAAACCCTCCAGATCCGGTCCAGCGCGCTTTGCAGTTCGGCAAACACCGTGGTCGAACCGATGATCAGGACAATCACGCTGGCAACGCTGGCGGTGATGCCTTGGGCGGGCTGGTCGGCGCTTTTTATCAGATTCTGCACGCCCGACGCGCTGTCGGCGCCCACCAGCCCGCCCAACTGCCGGATGATCTCGCCGCGCACCGCGTCCTCGCCCCAGACGAATCCCGCCACCGCAATCACGATGATCAGCAGCGGCGCAATGGAGAAAACCGTATAGAAGGCAATGGCGGCGCCCATGCTCGACGCGCGGTCGTCCTGCCATGCCGCCACGGACTCCCTGGCCAAATGGAAAAATTCCTTCACCCGCATGGCGCCATCCTTTTCAAAGACCCAACATGGGCGATTCCGCCCGCGCCAGCGCCCGTCCCTTGGACACCGCTTTCAGGCAGTGCGCGACGGTAGCGGCAAAAGCGGCATAGCCTGCCGCGCGGCGCTTTCGTCCGCGAAATAACTGCCTTCGGCGCGCCGCTCCTGCGTATTCTTCATCCTGGTCCCCAGCATTCGTAAGCCTCTTGGCCATGAAACAGCAAACCGCGTGCCCCGCCGGTCGGGCCGGATAAGCCCATGGCCGGCCCGCCAGCCGCGCGTCCGCGGGGCAAATATTGCCGGGCCGGGCAATATTTACCGCAGGAACTCAAGACAAATCCATTCTTATCGTGTTCAATAGCCATCATGACCCGTTCCGCCACCCCCGCCGCCCCCCATGACAACATTGAATCGCCCTATGCCTGGACGCGGCTGATCGTATCGCTGCTGCTCATGACGATAGGCGGTTCGGGCATGTATTCGGTCACCGTGGTGCTGCCGCAAATCCAGGCCGAATTCGGTGTGAGCCGTTCCGATGCATCGCTGCCTTATACGCTGACCATGGTGGGTTTCGGCCTCGGCGGCATTCTCATGGGCCGGCTCTCGGACCGCTACGGCGTGGTCTTGCCCATTATCGTGGGCACCGTGGGGCTGAGCAGCGGCTTCATCCTGGCGGGCAATGCCAGCAGCTTGTGGCAGTTCGTCCTGGTTCAGGGCCTGATGATAGGCCTGCTGGGCACCGCGGCCACTTTTGCGCCGCTCGTCGCCGATACGTCCCAATGGTTCACGCGGCGCCGCGGCATCGCCGTGGCCATATGCATGAGCGGCAATTATCTGGCGGGCGCCGTCTGGCCCCCGGTCATGCAGCACTTCATCGATACCGCCGGGTGGCGCATGACCTATGTCGGCATAGGCGTGTTCTGCCTGCTTTCCATGCTGCCGCTGGCTTTGGTGTACCGCCGCCGCCCACCCTCGGTCGCGGCCGTGGTCGGCCTGGGACCCAGGCGCGATGCGCGATTCGCCCGCGAAGCCGCCAGATCGGACCCGCGCCGCCCTCTGGGGCTCACGCCGTCCGCCCTGCAAGGCCTGCTGTGTTTCGCCGGCGTGGCATGCTGCGTGGCGATGGCCATGCCGCAGGTGCATATCGTGGCTTATTGCGGCGACCTGGGCTTCGGCGCCGCGCGCGGCGCCGAAATGCTGGCGCTGATGCTCGGCCTGGGCATAGTCAGCCGCCTGGTTTCCGGCTGGATGTCCGACCATATCGGCGGGCTGCGCACCTTGCTGGTGGGCTCGCTGCTGCAAGGCCTGGCCTTGCTGTTGTTCCTGAACAGCAAGGGCCTGGTGTCGCTGTATCTGATATCTGCCCTTTTCGGCCTGTTCCAGGGCGGGATAGTCCCCGCCTACGCCCTCATCGTGCGGGAATACTTCAGCCCCGACGAAGCCGGCGCGCGCGTGGGCACCGTCCTGATGGCCACGCTGTTCGGCATGGCCCTGGGCGGCTGGATGTCGGGCGCCATTTACGACCTCACCGGCTCTTACCATGCCGCCTTCCTCAACGGCATAGGCTGGAACGTGCTCAACTTGAGCATCATCGGCTTCCTGCTGTACCGGGCGCGCCGCGGCCTTGGCGTTTTCAGCGGCCCGCTGCGTGCATAGGATTACGTCAATTAGCGCAAGCGTTGGATGCCGCCGTCGGCATACTGTATACGCATACAGCATTATCCCTATTTATCAGGCAGTTTTACCCGGAAGTTAAAAAAACACTTAAAAGAATCTTGTAACGTACTAATATATTGACGTTTTTTCTGATACTATCGCTTCAATCAAAAACAATTTTCAAGCGCCAGCTATGCCACCTACCTGGAATTCCACGCCGCGTTACCTTTCCCTGTCGGTTTTTCTGCCCATGCTCCTGCTGCTTGCGCTGGGCGCCAGCGTGGACGCCCGGGCCGGCACCCGCGGCGAGGCGCAGCAGGCCCAGAAGACCGCCTCCAGCGCCAAAAAAACCACCGTCAAGAAGAAGACCGCCGCAAAGAAAACCAAGGCCGTCAAAACCAGCGCGCGCAAGACGCATATTGCGGTGCGCCGCAACCTTCATCCCGTCGCCTATGTCGACCAGCCGGAGCAAGGCGCCGCGGCCTCCAGGCTGCGGGTCGGCCTGCGCGATAGCGAGGACAGCGGCATAGAGGCCCCTCGCGCCGCGCCGCATATCGAACCCCTTACCAGCCATGCCATGCTGCGCTCCGAGGTCGCCTTCGTGCAGGACCTGGAAAGCTCGGACGTCCTGTACGACAAGAACAGCGACGAAGTCCGGCCCATCGCGTCGATTTCCAAGCTCATGACGGCCCTGGTCATTGCCGAGTCCGGCCAGCCCCTGAATCAGGTCATGCAAATCACCGACGCCGACGTCGACCGCCTGCGCTATTCGCGTTCGCGCCTGTCGGTGGGCACCGAACTGAGCCGCGCCGACATGCTGCACCTGGCGCTGATGTCTTCGGAAAACCGCGCCGCCCATGCCCTGGGCCGCTACTATCCGGGCGGCATGCCGGCCTTTGTGCGCGCCATGAACGACAAGGCGCGCGCGCTGGGCATGCGCAAAACCCGCTTTATCGAACCTACCGGCCTGTCCAGCGAAAACGTTTCCACGCCCCGCGACCTCGTCAAGCTGCTGCGGGCCGCCAGCAAGCAGCCGCTCATCCACCGCTACACGACCGACGACAAATACCAGGTCGAAATCGCCCGCGGCCGGCAACTGGTCTACAACAATACCAACCGCCTGGTGGGTAAATCGGATTGGGACATCAAGGTTTCCAAGACCGGCTTCATCAATGAAGCCGGCGAATGCCTGGTCATGCTTACCCGCATCGACAATCGCGATGTGGCCATAGTCCTGCTCAATTCTTCCGGCCGCTATTCACGCATTGGCGATGCCGTGCGCATCCGCACACTGGTCGAAAACGCAAGCAATGTGGCGATGCTGTAGCCGGGCCGTGCCGGTATGTGCATAGCCTATCTGGCTCTCGGCGCCCACCCTGATTGGCCGCTGTTCATCGCCGCCAATCGCGATGAATTCCATCGGCGGCCCTGCCTGGCCGCCGCCCCCTGGGCCGACCATCCCGACGTGATCGCCGGCATAGACTGCCAGGCCCGCGGCACCTGGCTGGGCATTACCCGGCAAGGCCGGTTCGCCTTGCTGACCAATTATCGCGATCCGGCATCGATCATGAGCGGCGCGCCCTCGCGCGGCGAACTGGTAAGCCGCTACCTGGCCGGCGCGCAATCCCACGATTCATACGCCAGCGCGGTGCACGCAAATGCCGCTGCCTATAATGGATTCAACCTGATCGTGGGCGAGCTGGCGGCGGCCAGCTATGTCGCGAACCGGGCGATGCAAAGCGCCCCCCAGGCGCTGGGGCCGGGCCGCTATATTATTTCGAATCATCTGCTCGACACGCCTTGGCCCAAGGCCGAAAGGCTGCGCCTGGCGCTGGACCTGTATCCGCTGGACGCGCTGGAACAATCGCTGACGCCCATTTTCCACATGCTCAAGGACGGCACTCGCGCGGATGAGGACAAGCTGCCCCGCACGGGATTGACGCGCGAGCGCGAGCGCCTGCTCAGCAGCCCCTTCATCATCAGCCCCGACTACGGCACGCGCTGCTCGACCATCATTGCCGTGCATGCCAGCGGCCGCGCCCTGTTCAGCGAAATCAGCTATGACGCATCGGGCGACCTCACGGAGCGGCACGACTGGCCTTTCCAGATCGACGCCTCGAGCCCGGAAACAATAAGCGCAGTAAAATGAAGGCCAACGTTCTCTCTGGGAAAAGGTCATCCATATGCACACGACACCTGCTCATGCACCGTTTTCTGGAATCTGCCTGAAGATCGCCGCGGCGGCAATCCTCCTTGCAGCCGCCGGCCCCGGCGCCCCGGCATATGCCCAGTTGCCCCCCATGCAGACGCAGGGCGGCACCGAATACGTCAGCGGCGGCTTCGGGCTGGACGAATCGACCGCTTTCAAACAGGCCATGGCGCAATTTCCGCTGGCTTTGACTTTTGCCAGCCAGGTCGACGGCAAAGCGGCCTACGCGGCCGACGTCCAGGTGGTCATACGCGACGACAACGATGCCAATGTGCTGAACGTTGCCTCCGATGGCCCTTTTCTCCTGGTCAAGCTGGCGCCCGGCAATTACCGGGTATTCGCCACTTATGAAAACCAGACCCAATCGCGCAAGGTAAGCATAGGCCCCCGCGGCGGCGCGCGCCTCACCTTCCAATGGAACAGGCCCGCGTCCGGTCCGGATTAATGCAGCGTCCTGCCTGATGCAGGCGCCGGTTTGCCGGTGTCGGCCGCGGCCGCTACGGCGGCCTGCTCCTGCAACGCGCTCAAGGCCGCTTCCCAATTGCGCAAGGGGACGCAAGTCTGCAAGCGCACGATAGCCTGGCGTATCAAGGCGGGATGCAGCTCATGCCCGATCGCCGAGGCCACATCCAGCGTGACGTCGCCCTGCAATTCGCCCAGGTGGGCCAGCGCCGCCTGAACCTCGCCGGCGGGAAGCTGCCGGTCTTCGGCGCCGTGGAAAAAGTGCAGCATGGTCAGCGGCGGCGCCTTGGCCGGCTGGCTGGCATACAGGCCTGAAAATGCCAGGATGCGCCCGGCCAGATCGGGCTGGGCCAGGCCGGCTTCCAGCGCCATGCAGGCCCCTTGGGAAAATCCGCCCAAGGCGGTCTGCTCGCCGGACAGGCCATACCGGGCCTGGATCTGCTGGATTTGCTTGATGAGCCCCGGAAGGGCTTGCGCCACCCGGCTTGCATAATTATGTGCTTCCAGGCCCGCCGGGTCGATCCAATGATAGCCGCGCGGACCGCCGGCGGCGCCGGCCCCGCCGCCGGCGACATGCACGAAAGCATGGGGCAGAACCACCAGAGCCAGGGGAAACGCCTGCTTGATCGCCTCGGCCAGGGGAAATAATTGCTCGGGACCGGCCGATTCTCCATGCAGCAGGACGAAAAGCAGGCGGGGATCGCCCTGCTTGGGAACAAAAACAAAAGGTCGGGGAAAATCGGGGTTCATAGCCATAACGATAAAATATTCCGGGCTTGCCCAAGGGCAGTCTGGAAAATTGTACGCCAGATGCCGAACCGGGACATGCGCCGCGCGCGCTGCGCTAAAATGAAATTCTTTGACCGGGATTCCATTATGAGCAACACGCTCAAGCCTCAACTTGCCGACGCCGTCAAAACCGCCATGCGCGCCAAAGACGCCCCGCGCCTGGGCACCCTGCGTTTCCTGCAGGCCGCCATCAAGCAGAAAGAAGTCGATGAACGCCGCGAACTGGACGATGCCGAAGTCATCGCCATCATCGAAAAACAGGTCAAACAGCGCCGGGAATCCATCGCCGCCTTCGAACAGGCCGGACGCGCCGAAACCGCCGAACAGGAAAAAGCCGAACTGACGGTTCTGCAGGAGTTCTTGCCGCAAGCCGCTGCCGCGGAAGAAGTGGAAGCCGCCATCGCCTCGGCCATTGCGCAAGTGAACGGCCAGGGCATTACCGGCGCGCCGGCCATGGGGAAAGTCATGGCCCTGGTAAAAGCCGAACTGGCCGGGCGCGCCGACATGTCGGCCGTTTCCGCCCAGGTCAAGGCGAGACTGATGTAAGGCGCTGGCTCAGCCCTATTTGTACACAATGCAAATCGAGGTATCCATGCGTATGGATTCGCGCATGGCCTCCAGGGCGTTCCTGTCCCAGGGGCTGTGCCCCCACACGGTATGCTTGACCTCGGTATGCCTGGCGTCGATGGCCTTGATTTCCGTGCGCGCCACTTCTATGCTCCCCATGGGGCCGCGCACCGATACCAGGCCGGTCTGCAGCGCCGGATCGACCTGCGCGTAGACATCGTACTGTTTCTTGCCGCGCAGGCATTCGTCGGCCTGGTTCTGAGCGCGCAGATACACCGTCTGGTAGCTGCGCGGAACCGTATAGGAAACACTGGGGGAATCGCCGCCCGGCTGTATGCCCAAAGCGCACCCCGACAACAGCCCCGCGGCGCCGATACTGATAACGAGAGCTTTCACCCTGCCTCCCTGGCCATCTCCAGCCGTTGATTGAGCATGAGCACCCGACCGCCAAGTGCAACACCATGCTACACCCGCAAAGGTAGCACGCCGCCGGCCATCTTTGAAAACTTTTTATCGCCGCGGGCAAGCCGCGTCAAGAACACGTTTCGTTCAGGGCTATGCTGGCGGCGCTGCGGGCCGGATAATCGATATATCCCTTGGGGCCGTCGGAGTAAAAAGTGCTGGCGTCCCATTCGGTAAGCTGGGCGCCGGCTCTAAGGCGCGCCACCAGGTCGGGGTTGGCGATGAACGCCTTGCCGAACGCCACGGCATCAGCCTGCCCGCTGGCCAGGGCGTCTTGCGCCATGGCCAAGTCGTACTGCTCGTTGACGATGACGGGACCGCCGAACAAACGCTTGATCGCCGCCGTCTGGCTGTGGTCGCCCACCGCTTCCCTGACGAAGACGAAGGCAATGCCCCGCCGCCCCAGTTCCTGGGCGACATGGTCGAATATGGACCGGGGATCGGAATCCGACATGGAATGAGCGTCGCCGCGCGGCGACAAATGCACCCCCACCCGGCCAGCGCCCCAGATGCCCGTGCATTCATCCACGATTTCCAACAGGAAACGGGCCCGGTTTTCAACCGAGCCGCCGTATTGATCCTGCCTTTTATTGGTGCCGTCCTGCAAGAACTGGTCGATCAGATAGCCGTTGGCCGCGTGGACCTCGACACCATCGAAATCGGCTTCCCGGGCGTTGCGCGCCGCCTCGGCGAAATCGGCCACAATGCCGGGGATTTCTTCCGTGTGCAGGGCGCGCGGCACCACATAATCGCGCTCGGGGCGCAACAGGCTGACCTGCCCCTCGCAGGCAATGGCGCTGGGCGCCACCGGTATTTCGCCATTGAGGTATTCGGGGTCGGAAACCCGGCCCACATGCCAAAGCTGCAAGAAAATCTTGCCGCCTTTGGCATGCACAGCCTGGGTGATTTTTTTCCAGCCCTCGACCTGCGCGCTGCTCCAGATTCCGGGAGTGTTGGGGTAGCCGACGCCCTGGGGTGAAACCACGGTGGCTTCGGAAAGGATCAGACCGGCCGACGCCCGCTGACAATAATAAGTACGCATCAAATCGTTGGGAACCCGCCCCATTGAGGCGCGCGTACGCGTCAATGGAGCCATTACAATCCGATTGCTTAATGCCACTGCACCCAATTGAATGGGGTCAAACAAACTAGCCATATTTTAATACCACTATTCAAATCAAGGTTAACCCTAGTCCCCTAGTCTGCACGAAAACGGCAAACTCTGCAGACATAGACGCAAGTCCATAAGGGTTTTTACCAGAATTTGCGTTAAGCTACCATTCGGCCGGGGTATCACCCCGGCCGCGGCAGGCAAAAAAAAGGAAGCCACATGGGACAATTCGCCATCATTGGTCTGGGCCGTTTCGGCTCCGCCGCCTCGCTGGAACTCATGAGAATGGGCCATTCGGTGCTGGGCGTGGACACCAACGGCAAACTGGTGGACAAGTATGCCGACCAACTGACCCATGCGGTAATCGCCGACGTGACCGACCCCGCCGCCCTGGATGAACTCGGGCTGGACAACTACGATGTCGTGCTGGTGGCCATAGGGGAAGACATTCAGGCCAGCCTGCTGTGCGTGGTCCATCTCAAGTCGATGGGCATCCAGACGCTCTGGGTCAAGGCCTCTTCGCATGCCCAGCACCTGATCCTGAGCAAACTGGGGGTGACGCGCATCGTGCATCCTGAAGAAGAAATGGGCATACGCGTGGCGCAGGCCCTGAGCTACCCCATGGTCAATGACTACATTTCCATAGGAAACGGTGAATTCGTGGTGGAAATCGATATCAGCGAACACCTCGAAGGCGTCCCGCTGAGCCAGGTATTGCAGGACCAGCCCGAAACCATCCATGTGCTGCTGGTCAAGCGCAAAACCCAGATTACCGTGCATCCGCCCGCCGACTTCATCCTTCGGGCCAAGGATATCCTGGTATTGCTGGGCCAGCTCGACACCCTGAAAACCATCGCCCCCAAGCTCGCCTGAGCCATGCGCAACTGGCAACCGCTATATAGCTACCAAACGTACAAACGGATCAAGCGCACCGGCCTGCTGCGCGCCAGTCCGCCCGTGGTGCTGGCCGCCGGCTTTCTGGCCCTGATCCTCATGGGTACCCTGCTGCTGTCGCTGCCGGCCGCCAGCCAGCATCCCATCAGCGTATTCACCGCCTTCTTCATGGCCACCTCGGCGGTGACCGTCACGGGACTGGCGGTCATCGATCCCGCCGTGGCGCTCAGTCATTTTGGCCAGGTGGTCCTGATCACCCTCGTCCAGCTGGGCGGACTGGGCTTCGTCACCTTCGCCGTGGTCGCCGCGATCACCCTGGGCAATAAAATGAGCCTCAAGCAGCAGGCCCTGGCGCTCGAGGCCTTCAACCAGACCAGCGTCTCGAAGATCCGGCGCACCGCCTTCCTGGTATTCAAGACCTCGATAGGCATAGAGGCCGTCGCCGCCCTGATCCTGGCCCTGTGGTGGTGGCGCGACCACCCTCTTGCCACGGCGCTGTACCTTGCGGTGTTCCACGCCATCGCCGCCTTCAACAATGCCGGCTTTTCCCTCTTCCCCTCGAGCCTGGCCAGGTTCGTCAATGACCCCGTCACCATTCTGGTGATCACGTTCCTGATCATCCTCGGCGGGATCGGGTTTTCAGTGCTGGGCGATGTGGGCCACAAGAAAGGCTGGGCCAAACTGCTGCCTTATACCAAAGTCATATTGCTGGGCACCCTGGCGCTGAACCTTGCGGGCTTCGCATCGATATGGCTGCTGGAAGCCGGCAATTCCGGCACGCTGGGCGGCCTGCCCGTGCATGGCCAGGCCCTCGCCGCCTGGATGCAAAGCGTGACCGCGCGCACGGCGGGATTCACCAGCATAGACATCACCCAGCTGCACGACAGCTCCACCCTCATCATCATTCTGCTGATGTTCATAGGCGGAGGCTCCTTGAGCACCGCCAGCGGCATCAAGATAGGCACTTTCATCGTGCTGCTGGCCGCCGTCTATTCGTATATTTTCCACAAAAAGGAAGTCGTATTGCTGAAGCGGTCGATTTCACCCGGCACCGTGCAGAAGTCGCTGGCCCTGCTGCTGGTCACCAGCGCCCTGGCCTTCGTCGGCGTGCTGCTGATGACCACCTTCGAGAAAGCGCCTTTTATCAGCATCCTGTTCGAAGTGGTGTCGGCCCTGAGCACGACCGGCCTGAGCCGCGATCTGACGCCGCATCTATCGACCGCCAGCCAGGCGCTGCTGACGCTGCTGATGTTTGCGGGCAGACTGGGGCCGCTGACTTTGGTGTATAGCCTGGCGACCCAAAAACGCAGCCGGGTGCGCTATCCGGAGACGGAATTCCAAGTGGGATGAGCCGCCCATAGAACAAGGGGTTACGAACTTGACGTTCGTAACCCCTTGATTTTGTTGGTCGGGACGGTGGGATTCGAACTCACGACCCCTTGCACCCCATGCAAGTGCGCTACCAGGCTGCGCTACGCCCCGAAACTATGGGTTTTGCTACCCTTAGTCATCCGTTGACGGCTAAGTGCCGATCAGCGAAAGACGGAATTCTAGCACAGATTTTGTTTCTGTTTTTCATCCGTCGCCGGAAGCGTCATCGTACGAATCAGCTCGTGGTATGTTGACTTGCTTTCTCGCCCGCTCTTGCAACAGCTGCAACCGTACGGTGGCAGCGCGCTGGACGCAGGCGATTTCCATATAGCCTGGAGCGAGGTCGATCAGTTTCTGGGCGTGGTGAAAAGCCTGTGCAAGGTCGTGCCGCTGACGGTTGAAATTCACGACCTGGCCCGGCGATTCGCTGAACGCCACGGCCTGATCATTGAAGAGAGCCTGACGCTGCGAAATCCTTGCGCGTGAAAATCAGACCTATGACGGAATATTGACGCCATCCTGCCAACGATCAGCGGGCGGGAGCATCGAAGGTAAGAGACATCGAATATTTCATTTTTTTATAGGGAAACGTTGTGATGGTAAGGAGCATGAGAGCGTCTTTCTCGCCATAGTATCTGCGCGTAATCACCAAGCCCGGGGTCCCGCTGCGAAGTTTCAACTTTTTGGCGGTTTCACCGCTGATAGGCGTGGCGGAAAACTCTTGTCGGACCTCGATGATGCGTTTGCTGAAGCGCCGTTCGATCAGAAGTGAAAGGGGTAGTTTGACCTTTCCCACGTCGCTGCCTACCGCCGAATACTCCGGATGGACATACACTTCCGAGTGCGCCACCGGCGCCGACTCACCCTCCAGCAACTTGACCGCGATAATGTGCAGCCACTTGCTGTTGGCATCGCTCTGCAGCAGCTGTGCGCGTCGAACACCTATGCGCATCAAGCTCACGCTCAAGACCTGCAGCGTAGCGTGGCTGATGTACTGGAACAAATCCTCGAGTTTCGATATCTGCTGGGTGTAACGAGTCGTGGCCCTTGTTGTTTCGACTCGCGTTCCCACGCCGGGCCGGCGCGACACCATACCGCTTTCAGACAACAAGCGCACGGCCTCTCGAACGGTATAACGGCTGGCGTTGTAATGACGGCAAAGCTGCAGCTCGGGCGGCAGCAGACTTCCCACTGGGTAGGCTCCACTGCGTATCCTCGCCAGCAACTCTTCGTAAATCGTTCTGTAACGAGGCAAGCCTCCTTCGGAGGGCGGCGCCACAGAAACCGCATCGACCAGCCTTTCGTTGAATGGCGCCTCTTCCTGCGTCATAAGCCCCTCGAAAGCGGGCTCTTTTTTGTAGCTTTTCATATGTCTATCCTCTCACGGGCGCGGAATGCTGGCAACAGGGCTCATTGGGGGAAACCACTATTGGCAAATTCTCTTCAAGTAGTAAAGTGCTTTGTCCAGACATTATATGTCCAGACAAACAGCGCTGACAAATTATTCTTGATTGGAGAAATCAATGAGCAAGCTTGTAGCAGTATTCGCCGTAGCGGCGATCGCGATCAGCATGAACAACGGCGCCTCGGCCCAAGACAGACTGGTGGTCGCCGGATATGGCGGCTCCTTCGAAGACATCATGCGCAAAGAAATATTTCCCGACTTCGAAAAACAACATGGCATCAAAATCGATTACGTCGCCGGCAATTCGACCAATACAGTGGCGCGTTTGCAGGCACAGCGCGGCAGCCAGGAAATCGATGTCGCAATCATCGACGACGGCCCCATGTATCAAGCGATCGCGCTGGGCTTTTGCGCAGCGATCGAAGGCATGCCGGTCGATGATATCTACAAGACTGCACGCTACAAAGACGACAAAGCCGTCGGCCTGGGCATCGTGGCCACCGGCCTCATGTACAACAAGAAGTATTTTGAAGAAAAAGGCTGGGCAGCCCCTACCTCATGGAAAGATCTCGAAGACCCGAAATATAAAAAACTGGTCGTCATCCCCCCCATGAACAATTCGTATGGCCTTCATGCCGTGGTCGAATTTGCCAAGCTGAACGGCGGAGGCGAAAAAAACATTGATCCAGGCTTTGACGCGTTTGAAAAACGTGTCGGGCCCAATGTTCTGGTCTATGAGCCGTCGCCCGGCAAGATGACAGAGTTATTCCAGAGCGGGCAGGCGGTCCTGGGCGTATGGGGTTCAGGCCGGGTCAAGTCGTTTGCCGATACAGGGTTCCCGGTTGGATTCGTCTATCCGCAAGAAGGCGCATACGCGCTGCTGGCTTCAATGTGCCCCATCGCGAAACCCAAGTCGTCACCGCTAGCGCAAGCTTTCGTCAACTACCTGCTTACCCCCCCAATCCAGACCAAGCTCGGTACGTTCTATGGCTACGGCCCTGTCAACAAGAAAGCCGATGCCAAGGACGACCCCAACGTACCCCTCCCGATAGGCAAGCGGGCGGCCGATTTGGTCATTGCCGACTGGGACACTATCAACGCCCATCGGGAGGACTGGAATAAACGCTGGACGCGCCAGATCGAGCGTTAAATGAAGCACCAATGAAGCACCACTCTCCCAGACCGCCAATATAAAGTCGGAGTAGTAATGAGCTACCTTGCGCTTATTAATCTCACCAAGCGATATGGCTCCGTGACCGCTGTCGAGAACCTCAATCTGTCCATCGATCAGGGCGAATTCATATCTCTGCTCGGTCCATCCGGTTGCGGAAAAACCACCACGCTTCAAATGGTGGCCGGCTTCCTCGAACCTACGGAAGGCAGTATTGTTCTTAATGGTAAAGACCTGCGCAAAACACCGGCGAACAAACGCGGCCTGGGAATTGTCTTTCAGAATTATGCCTTGTTTCCCCATATGACCGCGGCGCAAAATATCGCGTTCGGCCTGGAGATGCAAGGCATCAAAAAAGACGAATGCGCAGACCGCGTCAGCGACACGCTGAAGCTGGTCGGCCTTTCACACTTGGCCGACCGCTACCCCGCCCGCATGTCGGGCGGGCAGCAGCAGCGTGTGGCCCTGGCTCGGGCGCTTGTCATCAAACCCAGCGTCCTCCTCCTGGACGAACCCTTGTCCAACCTCGACGCAAAGCTGCGCGAAGAGATGCAACTGGAACTTCGCAGCATTCAACGGACAGTCGGCACCACCACAATCCTGGTCACTCACGATCAGTCCGAAGCGCTTGCGCTGTCCGACCGCATCGTTGTCATGAATCAGGGCCACGTGGAACAGATTGCCGCACCCTACGCAGCTTATGAAGGACCTGCCTCGGAATTCGTAGGCGGCTTTCTTGGCAAAGCCAACATCTTCAAGGTCGAACCGTGCCCGGACTCTGCAAAGCCCGCCATCCGCGTTGCCGAAGCGACTATCGAACTTTGTGGTACGCCCATGCCCATGGGCAGCATCCTGGTCCGCCCCGAAAAAGTCCTGTTCGCCGAGCAGAGTCCGGCCACGCTTCCAGGAATAGTGAAGACTCGCGTCTTCCAGGGAAACCACTGGCTGTGCCAGGTCCAGACATCCGCGGGCGATGTACTGGTCATTCGGCAAAACGACGGCGACACTGTGCCGGCAGAGGGATCGGCCGTGCACCTGACATGGCGCGCCCAAGACATGCGTGTGGTCGCAGCATCTCGAAGGACGGCCTGATATGAAGCGGATCCAGGCTCCCTGGCTACTCAGCGCCCCGGCGCTCGTCCTCTACGCCGCCTTCGTCATTGCCCCGATCGCGAGCGTCTTTCTCATTAGTCTCTACAGTTTCGAATTCTACGGCGGCATACGGGCGAGCTTCACCTTGAAGAACTACATTGAAATCCTCACGGAGGGATATTTCTACGAGATCTATGGACGCACCTTTGGCACGGCCCTGGCCGTGACGCTAGCCTGCATCGTCATGGGAACGGCTGAAGCGTATGTCCTGTCCCGCATGCGCAATCCCTGGAAGGGAGTATTCCTCATGGTCGTCCTGGGACCGCTACTTATTTCTGTCGTGGTCCGGACCCTGGGCTGGGCTTTGCTTTTCGGTTCCACCGGGCTGATCAGCCAGGCGCTGCAGGCCGCCGGCCTGGCTTCAGGGCCAGTCAACCTGATGTACACCGACCTGGGTGTCATCATTGCCCTGACCCATGTCATGGTGCCATTCATGGTGATTGCCGTCTGGGCGTCGCTGCAGCGAATCAACCCCTCCACCGAGGCAGCCGCTCTCTCCCTGGGGGCCAGCCAATTCACCGTGATTCGCTGCGTTATTGTGCCGCAGGTCATGCCAGGCATTCTGTCGGGTTCGATCATGGTTTTCGCCCTATCGGCCAGCGCCTTCGCGACGCCAGCCATCGTTGGCGGACGCCGCCTGAAAAACGTCGCCATGGCCGCTTATGATGAATTCCTCAACACACTCGATTGGCCACTGGGCTCGGCCCTGGGAGTCTTGCTGCTGATTGCCACGGTTATCGTACTGCTATCGGCCAACCGTCTGATCGAACGGCGCTACGGCGCCGTGTTCGGCGAAACTTAAGGAGGACACCATGTTTGTGCGCAATGGCCCCATAGGTCTGGCTTTCCACGCGCTGTTCGTCGCGTTCATCCTGGCCCCTCTCATTATGGTATGCGCCGTGGCCTTCACCAGCGAGGGATTCATCTCGCTTCCCACAAATGGGCTGTCACTGCGCTGGTTCCAGGCGATTCTGGACAATCCCCGCTTCATCCACGCTTTCATGTTCAGTCTTGGTCTCGGACTGATTTCGGCCACGCTGGCGATGCTGTTCGCCATTCCATCTTCGCTTGCGATTGCCCGGTTTCGCTTTCCCGGCCGTGATGCCCTTATGGCTTTCTTTCTGTCGCCGCTCATGATTCCGCACGTCGTGCTCGGCCTGGCTTTCCTGCGGTTTTTCACATCGATTGGTGTGGCGGGAACTTACTTCGGACTCGTCGTCGCTCACATCATTGTGGTCATGCCTTATGCGCTGCGTCTGGTTCTGGCCTCTGCCACGGGGCTTGATCCGTCGCTCGAGCGAGCCGCGTTGTCTTTGGGCGCGTCGCCCTGGACCACCTTCAGGCGCATCGTGCTGCCGCTGATCATGCCAGGGGTCGTGAGCGGCTGGGTGATTGCCTTTATTACCAGCTTCGACGAACTCACCATGTCGATCTTCATCGCCTCGCCATCGACCACCACCTTGCCGGTACGTATCTTTCTACAGATCGAAGACACGATCGACCCGCTGGTCACGGCCGTCTCAGCGGCATTAATTTATCTGACCATCATCGCCATCTTCATTCTCGACCGGACAGTCGGGCTTGAAAAGCTTTTCGTAGGTAAAGGAAATACATGAGCCACGCCACGGAAAACCAGCCTGTTCCCACACCGCGGCCGAGACGTCACAAAGGCATATACGACGCCGCGGTCATCGGGGGTGGACTCGTCGGCTCTGCAATTGCCTTCGGCCTGCGCCAGCACCTGGATCACGTAGCGGTTCTGGATGAGGGCGATGTGGCATATCGGGCATCGCGCGGCAACTTCGGCCTGGTCTGGGTACAAAGCAAGGGCATGGGGCTGCCAGCCTATGGCCGCTGGACGATGTCGTCGCAGAGGGGGTGGGCGGAATTGGCCGCGCGCCTTGCCGATATCACCGGCGTGGACGTCGCATTGGAACAGCGCGGCGGCCTGCATGCCGTACTGAGCGATCAGGAATATGAAGCTCGCATGGAATTCATGACCAGGCTGCTGTCGCAGCCCGGCATGGTGCAATACGAATGGAAAATGCTCGACCGCAAAGAGTTGGCGAGTCTCATACCCGGCATTGGCCCCGAGGTGCGCGGCGCCAGCTGGACAAAGGTGGACGGAATTGCCAATCCCCTGAAATTGCTGCGCGCCTTGCATACGGCCTTCGATCGCCAGCACATCGATTATCTGCCGCTGCATCCGGTGAGCGACATCATGCAAGACCAGGATGTCTTCGAACTGGCCACACCACAAGGGGCCGTCAAAGCGCGCAAAATCGTCCTGGCCTGCGGTCTCGGTAACGCGGTCCTGGGCGAGAAATTGGGGCTCACTGTACCCGTGCGTCCACAGCGGGGGCAAATCATCGTCATGGAGCGCACGAAGCGCCTGCTCGACTTGCCCTTCAGCACGCTGCGCCAGATGGATGAAGGCACTTGGCTCATCGGGGACTCTCAGGAAGAGGCCGGCTATGCCGATGGCCAGGTGGGATTGCCTGTCCTTGCAACCCTCGCCGACCGTGCTGTGCGTACGCTGCCTGCGCTTAGAGACGTTCGAGTCGTACGGAGCTGGGCCGCGCTGCGGGTGATGTCCCAAGATGGCTTCCCGATTTATGAGCAATCCTCCATCCACCCCGGCGCCTTTGTCGCCACCTGCCATAGCGGCGTAACACTGGCCGCAGCGCATGCGCTGCGGCTCGCTCCCATGATCGTCGAGGGCCGGCTGCACGACGAAATGAAAGATTTTTCGACCAGGAGGTTCCATGTTCAAAAGGCTGCATGAGGCTCAGCATGCCCTCTCCCAACAACCTGTCACCATCACGATCGACGGCCGGCCCGTACAGTGCCGCGAAGGCGACAGCGTCGCTGCAGCCCTGTTCGCGGCCGGCTTCAACAGCTGTCGCGATACACCGGTGAACGCCACGCCACGAGGACCGTTCTGCATGATGGGCGTGTGCTACGACTGCCTCGTTTCCATTGACGGACAACCCAATCAGCAAGGCTGCATGACGCCGGCAAGGACTGGCATGAACATAGAGCGCCAGCATGGCGCACGCAAGGTCGACGTATGATACCCGCAAATGACTGTGAACTATTGATCATCGGTGCTGGTCCGGCCGGCCTGGCGGCCGCCACTACCGCTGCCCAGCTTGGCGTGCGCACAGTGCTGCTGGACGAGCAGTCCGCCGTAGGCGGGCAAATTTACCGCGCCATCACCCGCAGCCCGCTGAACAATCGCGCCATCCTCGGCAACGACTATTGGCATGGCGAATCTTTGATCGAACCGTTCAGGAACTCGGGAGCGCAATATGAACCGGGGGCCACAGTCTGGGCCGTCTCCCGCATGACGACGCCCGAACCTCCGAACGGATTCGAGATCGCCTATTCCGTCGACGGTCAAGCCCGCATGTTGACGGCAAAGCATGTGTTGCTCGCCACCGGCGCTCAGGAGCGTCCGTTTCCAATACCTGGCTGGACGCTTCCGGGTGTGTTAATGGCGGGCGCGGCCCAAATCATGCTCAAGTCCGCGGGCATGGTGCCCGGCCAGCGTACGATGCTCGCCGGCTGCGGACCACTTCTGTATCTGCTGGCGTGGCAATACCTGAATGCCGGCGTCAAGGTCGACGCGCTGCTCGATACCACGCCCGCGGGCAGACTCGGGAAGGCATTGCCGCAGGCCTGGGATTTCCTGCGCTCTCCTTATCTGGCCAAGGGCCTGAAGCTGATTCGTGAAGTGAAAGCCAACACGCGGATTATCAAGCATGTCACTTCGCTCGAAGCGTCAGGAGAATCCGAGCTCACAGAGATTCGCTACGCCACTGGCAACGCCAGCCTCCAGACGCTGGCAGCTGACCTGCTGCTGCTGCACCAGGGCGTCATGCCCAATATAAACCTGGCCCAGGCGATGGGCGCCGAACTGCGATGGAACAATGCGCAGAAATGCTGGGAACCCAAGGTTGATGATTGGGGCAACAGCACGGTTCAAAATGTCAGCCTCGCCGGCGACAGCGCCGGAATTGCCGGTGCTCAAGCCGCGGAACACCGCGGTCGGCTTGCCGGCCTCGATGCTGCCAGGCAACTTGGCAAAATCGACTTGCCATCGCGCGACAGCAGAAGCGCCCCGCATCGCGAGGCGCTGGCCAAAGCCATACGTGGCCGCGATTTCCTCGACATCCTGTATCAGCCGGCCGATGTCTTCCGCCTGCCCAAGGGCGACACGATTGTGTGTCGTTGCGAAGAAGTCACCGCGCAGCAAGTGCGCGAGACGGTCAAGCTGGGTTGCCCGGGACCGAATCAGATGAAATCGTTCTTGCGCTGTGGCATGGGTCCCTGTCAGGGACGATTCTGCAATGTAACCGTCACCGAACTGATCGCTCAGGAACGCGGCGTGAGTCCGGCCGAGGTTGGACATTATCGTCTGCGATTTCCAACCAAGCCGCTCACTCTGGGCGAACTGGCATCGCTGCCACAAACCGACGATTCCCGACAGGCTGTGATACGTGTGGCAAAGGCGCCCTGAATGAGCCGCTCGAGACACTCCGCGCCAGTCATTGTCATAGGCGGCGGTCTACATGGCTGCGCGACAGCCCTGCATTTGGCAAGAGCCGGCATCAAGGCCCTGGTGCTGGAAAAAGACTACATCGGGCGCCACGCCTCCGGCGTCAACGCGGGAGGCGTGCGAAGCTTGTCACGGCACTTGGCCGAAATCCCCTTGTCACTCGCCTCGCGTCAGATGTGGCTCAACATTTTCGAACTGGTCGACGACGATTGCGGCTTCGACAAGAACGGCCAAATGCGCGTGGCCGAAAATGAAGAAGACGTCGCAACCCTGAGGACCCGGCTCAGCATCATGCATAAGCACGGTTATACCCACGAAGAATGGATCGAAGCGGATGAAATCCGCGCAATGATTCCGGCCATCGCGCCGCAAATCAGGGGTGGCTTGATCGTGCGCGACGATGGCTCGGCCGATCCCTACCAGACCACGCGGGCGTTTCGATTGAAAGCGCAAAGTTTGGGAAGTCGATTCGTCGAAGGCGCCCGAGTGCGCACGCTGACGCGCCAGCACGGCGCCTGGCACATAAAGACCGATCACGACACATACCAGACGGAAGTCGTGGTGAACTGCGCCGGTGCCTGGGCCGACCAGATAAGCGCTCAGGCCGGCGAACCGGTTCCTCTGGAAGCCATCGGACCGATGATGCTCGTCACCACTCGCATGCCTCAGTTCTTGCGTCCCGTCGTACTGGGCACCGGCCGGCCACTGTCGTTCAAACAACGCAGCAATGGCACGGTCCTGATCGGCGGCGGCCGTTTGGCCTGGGTGGATCGCGATCGGAACAGCACCGAACTGGACTTTCACTCTTTGGCCATGGGAGCGCGAACGGTGTGCGACCTCTTCCCCCACATGAAGGACGCCATCGTCAACCGCGGCTGGGCCGGCATCGAAGCGAGCATGCCCGATACCATTCCTGTGATCGGCCCGAGCTCGACGGAAGAAGGCCTGTTCCATGCCTTTGGATTCTCGGCGCACGGCTTCCAGCTGGGTCCCATTGTCGGGAAAATCATCGCCGATCTCATCGCGCGGGGCGCGACCGACCTGCCGATCGAACCTTTTTCCATTTCCCGCTTTCAGTAAACCGGTCCTTGCGTGGGCCGGCCAGCACCTTTACCGTCAGGAGACCGCCACATGAGCCATGCCGACTCGCCAGTAAATGGCGCCTAATGTCGTTCTCGGCACAGGATCATAATAAATAAAGCGGCGCAAGGCGCGATTCATAATTACTATATACAAGAATCGTCGTTGTGGACGGCAAGAAACACCCATAGAATTTTCGGTCGTAGAGCAACCATACTCTTAAACAGAAAGCCGGTCGCAGCAGGGGCTGCGGCTTGAAAGGGGCCACAGCATGCAGCGGAATAAACGCGGTTTTCATTCGGGCAAGGCGCCAGGCCTTCTAACGGCCGGCACGGCCGTGGCGGCGGCTGCGGCGGCCGTGCTCATGGCGTCCGCGCCGGCGCAGGCCGCCGGCGCGGACGCCTACCCCGCGAAGCCGATAAGCCTGATCGTGTCCTATCCCGCGGGCGGCAGCGTGGACGTAGCCGCCCGCATTCTGCAGGAACCGCTGAGCAAGGCGCTGGGCCAGCCGGTGGTCATCGAGAACAAGGGCGGGGCCGGGGGAACCATAGGCACGTCCTACGTCGCCAAGAGCCAGCCCGATGGCTATACCTTGTTGATTACGCTGTCGTCCCATACCATCAACCCCGCCATCTATGACAAGCTGTCGTTCGACACCGGGACCGATTTTTCCCCTATTTCCATGGTGGCGTCCGCGCCGCAAATCCTGGTGGCCAACCCGGCCTTCCCGCCTTCATCCCTGGCCGAGCTGATCGACTACGCCAAGCACTCCGAAAACGATATTCCGTACGGCTCGGCGGGAACCGGCTCGCCCAGCCATATCGCCGGCGAACTGCTCAAATTGAAAACCGGGCTCAAACTGACCCATATCCCATACCGCGGCGGCGGCCCGGCCACGATAGACGTGCTGGGCGGAACCATACCTCTGCTGTGGGTGTCGCTGCCCTCGGTTACGCAATTCGTGAAAAGCGGCAAGCTGAAGGCGCTCGCGGTGTCGACCAAGGAACGCACCCCGGTATTCCCCGACGTGCCCTCGGTTTCCGAAACCATAGCCGGCTTCAATGTCGACTCGTGGTACGCCATCTTCGCGCCCGCCCATACGCCGGACGCCATCATCGGAAAAATCCAGCGCGCCGTTGCCGGCGCGGCCCGGGACAAGAAGATACAGGATGACTTCCTGGCCCAGGGAGCGGTGGCGGTAGGCGGGACCGCCGCCGAGCTGGACGAAGTCGTGCAGGCCGAACTGCCTATGTGGCGGGAGTTGGCCAAGCAGGCCAATATCAAGGTCAATTAGGCCGCCATCAATCGGCTCGGCATCGATCAGTTAGGCATCGATCAGCTAGGCATCGATCAGCTAGGCATCGATCAGCTCAGCATCAATCAGCTCAGCATCAATCAGCCAGGCATCAATTAATCCGGCATCACCCGGACAACCCCGGCCCCGGCGGCCGGGGACGCCGCGGCGCAAGCGCCGCAACGCTCTCCCGCCGAACCGCCCCTGCCTGCGACTCCCGTCGACGGCGCGGCGGGCCGTTCGCATCGCGCCGCCCGCGGGCTGGCGCTCCGGCGGCATATTCCACATATCGGCGTAAGGCGTTCGCCTCAGGCGCAGCGTAAGCCATATACCGCATTTTGCCGGCGGGTATTCGTCTCTATGATGCATTTAACCAAGTCTGTATCCAGATATTAAAAATTCTGGCAGGCATGGAGGGGGCGCGTGTTGGCATAAGGCCATACATCCTGGATTCCCGCTGCCCTCCACCAATAAAACGAATGAAAACCGCAAGGGAAGGACACCATGTGCCAGTCCGGAAAACGATCGATTCCGCCAGTTTCCAGTTAAGCGGGCGATCATGAAGCCAGCCTTTCAATGCCTGATCCTGGTGACAATGCTGCTGGCCGCGAACACGGCGTCGGCCCGGGTATCGCGCGCCGATTACGACGCGCTGATACGCGGGGCGCGCAGCGGCAACTATGAGCCCGCCCTTGCCATGTTGCGCGAGCACGGGGCGCAGCACCCCGGGGACCTGCGCGCCGCCTACGACCACATCCTGATTGCCGGATGGGCGGCGAGGCCGGATGAAGCCATCGCCACCTATGAGGCGCTGCAGCCCGCGCCCAACCGCCCCCCCGCCGATGTGCTCAAGACCATGGCGCAAGCCTACCGCGACAGGCAGCGCTGGGACGATGCGCTGACCCGCTATCGGCAAGGCAGGTCGCGCTACCCGCGCCAGACATCCTTCGTCGTCGGGGAGATCATGGTATTGACGGATGCGGGACGAACGGACGAGGCCGTCCGCCTGGGCGAAGAACAAGTGGCGGAGCATCCCGGCGACCCCGATGTCCGCCTGGCGCTGGGCTATGCCTACAGGGGCGCGCATTCGCCCTACGCCGTTTTGCAGGAGGCCGACCAGGCTAGGACACTGGCGCCCACAAAACCCTATGTCATCCGCGAGTACGTCGCAGCCCTTGAGCACGCCGGGCTGCCTGTGGCGGCGCTCGCCATAGCCAGGCAGCACGCCGGGCTGATGAGCGACACGCAGTTGCGCAACCTGGAGGCCGACCATGCCGCCGAACTGTCGCGGCTGGCCGACATGCCCGCTCGCCAGGAATCGGAACGCTTTGTGATCGCCGACCGCGCGCTGGCCGAATATGAGCGCCTGATTCCCGCGTGGGAAGCGCTGGGGCCCGAGGCGCGCAATGACCTCTTGCGTATCCGGGTGGATAGGCTGCAGGCTCTGTACACCCGCATGCGCATGCAGGATGTCGTGGCCGGCTATGAAGCCTTGCAGGCCGAAGGCATCGAAATTCCGCGCTATGCGCTGGATGACGTGGCGGGCGCCTATCTCTATCTGCGCCAGCCGGAAACCGCCGCCCATCTCTACCGGCAGGTGATCAACGACAGCGCCAGCAGACTGGACAGCCCGGGCGATCGCTTGAGCAACGAAACAGGGCTGTTCTATTCCCTGATAGAAAGCGAACAGTTCGATGAGGCGACCCGGGTGATAGAGGCCGCCCGGGCGCGACAGCCGACCTGGCGGCACATCAAGGGCGTTGCCCAGAAGATCCCCAATGATCTGCATTTGTATTCGGAGCAGACCGCCGCTCTGGGCCTGTTTTATGTCGACGATACCGTGGCCGCGCAAAGCCGCCTGGAGGAACTGGTGGGCCAGGCGCCGCGCAATGTGGGCTTGCGCGCCGCCTTGGCCAACGTATATCGGGGGCGCGACCGGCCCCGAAGCTCGGAAGCGCAGCTGAAAATGGCCGAGGCCCTGGAGCCGCGGTCGGTGGAGCTCGAAGCCGGACAAGGCTTGACGGCCCTGGACTTGCAGGAATGGCGCCAGGCGAGATCCCTGGCCCTGGACCTGGCGGCCCGCTTTCCCGAGGAAAAATCCACCGACACCCTGGCGCGCCGATGGGATGTCCACAACAAAGCCGAACTCAGGGTGACGGGCAATGGCGGCATAGCCTCCGACAGTCCGGTAAGCGGCAGCGGCGACTTCGGCATCGATACCGTGCTTTATTCCGCGCCGCTGGACTACAACTGGCGTGTTTTCGGCGGCGGCGGCTACGCCACCGGCGATTTCGAAGAAGGCCGCGGCAACTACCGCTGGCTGCGCACCGGACTGGAATGGCGCGGGCGCGATTTGACGGCCGAGCTGGAAGTCTCCACCCACAACTATGGCTATGGCACCAAGCCGGGCGCCCGGGCCACAGGCGCCTATGAATTCGACGACCATTGGCAAGTGGGCGCTTCGGCGGAACTGCGCTCGCGCGACACCCCCTTGCGCGCCTTGCGCAGCGACATTTCATCGAACACCCTGGGCGCCTTTGTGCGCTGGCGCGCCAACGAACGCCGCGAATGGACTTTTTCCCTGTCTCCCGCGCGTTTCAGCGACGGCAACGACCGCCTGACCGCGGTCATTTCGGGGCGCGAAAGGCTATACACATCGCCCAGGCTCAAGGCCGATCTGCAAATGAGTATCGCGGCGTCGCGCAATTCCATGGAAAACGTCCCTTATTTCAACCCGCGGGCGGACCTGGAAGCCGTGCCGACGGTCAACCTTACCCATATTCTCTATCGCCGCTACGAAACCGTATGGGAGCAAAGCTTCCTGCTGGGGGGCGGGGTCTATGCGCAACGCGGCTACAGCCCCGGCGCCATCGCCGCCCTGGGCTATGGCATGCGCTATCACTTCAATGACGCGGCCGACATCGGCGCCACGCTGACAGGCATCAGCCGGCCGTACGACGGCGTCCGCGAACGCGAGCTGCGCATCCTGTTCGAAATGAACTTCCGTTTCTAGAGAGCCGCCATGTTTGCCCACCTACCCCGCATACGCTCACTGGCCGGCCTGCTGTGCTCGCTTTTCCTTTTGAACGGATGCGCCAAGGATATTCCCGCCTTCGTTCCGCCGGAGCAGCGCCCCAGCCATAATTTCAACGAGCCCTGGCCCAAGAATAAATACCTGGCGCTGGCCTATCACGATATCGAGGACAGCGATCCGGACCAGGCCTTCGTCAGCGTCAAGACAGAACACCTGGCGGAGCAATTCGCCTGGCTGCGCGAGAACGGCTACCGGCCCATTACGGTGGATCAAATCCTGGCGGCCAGCAAGGGCGGCGCCCCGCTGCCGGAAAAAGCCGTGCTGCTGACTTTCGATGATGGCTACCGCAGCTTCTATACGCGCGTGTTCCCGCTGTTGAAGGCTTATGGGTGGCCGGCCATCCTGGCGCCCGTGGGCGTATGGGTGGACACGCCCGAGGACCAGGACGTCGATTTCGGAGGCCGCCCGACGGAACGCGAGCGCTTTCTTACCTGGGACCAGATAAGGGAAGTCGCGCGTTCCGGGCTGGTGGAAATCGGCGCCCATACCGATGCCTTGCACTATGGCGTCCCGGCGAATCCGCAAGGCAACCAGCAGCCCGCCGCGGCGGCCCATGCCTACGATGCCGGCACGGGACAATACGAAACCGATGCCGCGTACGAGGCGCGCATCGCCAATGATGTAAAACGGATCACCGGGAAAATCCGCCGGGTGACGGGCAAGGCGCCGCGCGTCTGGGTATGGCCTTATGGCGCCGCCAGCGGGCAAGCCTCCAGGATCATCCAGGCCAACGGCTATCCCCTCGTGCTGACGCTGGACGAGGGCCTGGGGGACGCCGGCAAATTGGCCGACACGCCGCGCGTGCTGGTGTCGAACGATCCGCAACTGCGCAATTTCGCCAATGCCAGCATGGTCATGGAGAACAACCTGGTGATGCGGGTGGCGCATGTCGACCTGGACTATGTGTACGACCCCGATCCGGCGCAAATGGACCGCAACCTGGGCGACCTGGTGCAGCGCATCGCCGACATGAGGATCACCACGGTTTTCCTGCAGGCCTTTGCCGACCCCGCGGGCGACGGGCTGGTCAAGTCGGTGTATTTTCCCAACCGCCATCTGCCCATGCGGGCGGACTTGTTCAATCGCGCCGCCTGGCAACTGAAGAGCCGCGCCGCCGTGGATGTCTATGCCTGGCTGCCGGTGCTGAGCTATGACTTGGCGCCTTCGATCGCGCGCGTGGCCAGCTGGGATCCGTCGACCGGCGCCACCGCCGTAAACCCGCAACAATATCAGCGCCTGTCGCCCTTCGATCCCCGCGCCCGGCAACAGATCATCGATCTGTATGAAGACCTTTCCCGGCACGCGCTTTTCAATGGCATCCTTTTCCACGACGACGCGATCCTGTCGGACTTCGAGGACGCCGGCCCGCAGGCGCTCGCGGCCTACCGCGCGGCCGGCCTGCCCGGCACGCTCCGGGAATTGCGCGCCGATCCTGCCACCCTGCAGCGCTGGACCCGCTACAAAAGCCAGTACCTGATCGATTTCACCAAGACGCTGGCCGAGCATGTGCGCGCCATCCGCGGGCCGCAGATCAAGACGGCGCGCAATATCTTTGCCGAGCCCATTCTTCATCCTGAGAGCGAAGCCTGGTTCGCGCAGAACCTGGACGACTTCCTGGCGGCCTACGACTGGACCGCGCCCATGGCCATGCCGTGGATGGAAAACATTCATGCAGACCATGCCGATGCGTGGCTGGACAAGCTCGTCAAGGCGGTCGGATCGCGGCCTGGCGCCTTGAACAAGACCGTCTTCGAGGTGCAGGGCCGCGACTGGCGGCCATCCGCCGGACAAGAGGATTCGGGGCATGTGGACTCTGCGCTGATGGCCCATTGGCTCAGGCGCCTGCAACTGAGCGGAGCGCGCAGCTTCGGCTACTACCCCGACGATTTCACCCAGAATCAGCCCCGGCTGGACATCATCCGGCCCGCCATTTCCAACGCCTGGTATCCCTTCCAATGATCGATAGACTCATAGCCTTCCTGGTATTGTGCATCGCGCTGGGCGCCCCGTTCGGGCTCACCCTGGTCCTGACCAGCAGCGTACTGCTCAACTTCGTGTTCTTCTATCCCCTGTTCATGTCAGGCATCTGGATGGCGGGAGGGCTGTACTTCTGGTATCACTGGGAACGGCACTGGGCCTGGCGGCCCCACCGGCCGCCCCAGTTTCCCGGCCAGCCATTGATCACCGTGATCATCCCCTGCTACAACGAAGCGGACCACGGCGAAGAAACCATACTGGCCGCGCTCGGGCAGGACTATCCCAATATCGAAGTCATCGCCATCAACGACGGCTCCACCGACGGCACCGCGGCGCTTTTCGACAAGCTTACCGCCGAGCATCCGAGGCTGCGCGTCATCCATCTGGCGCACAACCAGGGCAAGGCCATGGCGCTGCGCATGGGCGCGATGGCGGCCTGCAGCGATTACCTGGTCTGCATCGACGGCGATGCCCTGCTCGACAGGGATGCGGTCAGCTACCTGGCGGCCCCCCTGATACACAATCCAGGCGTGGGCGCCGTCACCGGCAATCCGCGCATCCGCACGCGGTCCACGCTCATCGGGCGCATACAAGTGGGCGAATTTTCCTCGATCATCGGACTCATCAAGCGCACCCAGCGCGTCTATGGGCAATTGTTCACGGTTTCCGGCGTGGTTACGGCGTTCCGGCGCCAGGCGCTGGCCCAGGTGGACTACTGGAGCCTGGACATGATCACCGAGGACATCGACATCACCTGGAAACTGCAGCGCGAAAACTGGGCGGTCTTTTATGAGCCGCGCGCCCTGTGCTGGATCCTGATGCCCGAAACCCTGCATGGGCTGTGGAAACAGCGCCTGCGCTGGGCGCAGGGTGGCGCCGAAGTCTTTCTGAAGAACCTGCTCACCATCTGGAGCTGGCGGCATCGCCGCCTATGGCCCTTGCTGCTCGAATACTGCCTGTCGATTGCCTGGGCTTTCGCATTCGCCCTTTCCATTGTGCTGTGGCTGCTGGGCCACGCCGTGGCGCTGCCGCCCAACATACAAGTGTCGATACTCATGCCTCCCTCATTCACCGGCATGGTGCTGGCCATGGTCTGCCTGATGCAGTTCGCCGTCAGCATACTGATAGACCGGCGCTACGAGCCTACCCTGGCGCGTTCGCTGTACTGGATCATCTGGTATCCGTTCGCCTACTGGATCATCAACCTGTTCACCACCCTGTGCAGTTTCCCCAAAGTCATGCTTCGCATCCGGCGCCAGCGCGCCCGCTGGTCGAGCCCGGATCGCGGCATCAAGGAGTTGTCATGATCATCACCACCCAACGCTCGTCCATCGCGCAGGCCATAGACGCGACGCTGACCGCCCTAGGCTGGATAGGCTTTTTCTATCTGTTCACCAAAGGCGTGGCCAGCATCATCGACGGCACCTACGACAGCCCGAGAATCGCCATCCTCGACCCCTTCCTGCCCACGGCGACGACGCTGGCGGCCTACCTGCTGGTGGCCGCCTTCAACGCCTTGCTGCTCGTCCTGTGGGCCCGCTACCGCAAGCTTTTCTTCAAAGACCTGCGCCGCGTGCGCGCGCCGGCCCCCATAGACGACGCCAGCGTGGCCCAGCACTTTCGATTGTCCTGCAACCAATTGCGTGAAATCCAGGACAGCCGGGTGACGGTGATCTACCACGCCCCGGATGGCGCCATTGCGCACCTGGAAACCGACCAATTGCGCATGCAGCGCGCCGACGACGACAAGGCCTATGTAGCGGTCAAAGTGGCGTAACGACGCCTGGCGAAAGAACGCTTTTGGCCTCGGTCATTTGGCGGAGCATGAACTAAGACATACAGCGGAGTGCGGCCTACGCCTTCTGACGCATGTATCTCGCAGCGTAGGACCTTAAGATACATCAAAGCATTTGGTTTCTTCAAGTTAAGAAAAGACTCAGGAATGTAACCATAAGCAGCAAGGGGAAGAGGTCAACGATGCAGCACGCACTGACCTTTGTCGTATCGCTTAACCGCAACAATAACGCGAAACCGCGGCAGGGAGAGGATTAGATGCGCACATTCGCCACCGTATTGGCTCCGCTGGCCCTCGCTTTGTGCGGCCAGGCCGCCCATGCCGCCGCCATGACGGTAATCAAGGACGCCACGCAGGCGACAGAGGCGGCCGAAAGCAAGGCCGCCGTCGCCAAGGACAAGCTGCCCAAGCCCGGCCTCAATGGCGCGAATGGCGCGAATGGCGCGAATGGCATGAATGGTGCGAACGGACCCCGGAAAAGCGTATTTGACGATCCTTTGGCCGGTGTCGTGGTCAATCGCACCGTGACGGTGCTGGGCCAGGATTTCTACCAGTATTTCACCTCACTGTGGCGTCAGAAAGACACCGGCGGCCAGTTCTCGATTTCGATATACGAGCGCCCATCGGCGCGCTTCGGCAGCGAGATATGGGTGCAATTCCGGCAAAAAAAAATGTTTCACGCCTTTTTGCCGCCCGCGCGGGCCGCGACCAAGAAGATAAGCGCGGCCGCGGTAGAGATCGTCTACCAGAACATCACCGACAGTGAAGTCGAACGCATCATGGTTAAAAGCCCTGACCTGGGGCCAGAGGAGATGTAAATGAAAGAAGCTACCGTGTCGAAGAGAAAACCCTATCGCCTGCGCAACGCCTTGATGCTTGCATCCTGGGCCCTGGCCGGCCAGGCCGCCGCCACCGAGCTGGTGTATTACCCGTTCAATCCCTCCTTTGGCGGCAATCCGCTGAACGGGTCGGTGCTGCTGAACTCGGCGCTGGCGACGAACAAGCACAAGGACCCCGATATCGATTCGGACAGGTACGGCATAGAGGACAAGACGCCCGCCCAGCTGCTCAATGAGGCGATAGAGCGCAACGTCGTCAACCGCATGTCCAACGCCGCCAGCGCCCAGATCATGGACGCGAACGGCAATTTCATACCGGGCAGCCTCGAAACCAGCAACTTCACCATCACCGTCGCGGTCTCCGCGACCAACCCGAACAACCTGACCATCACCACGATAGACAAGCTGACAGGCGCTACGACCGTTTTCAATGTGAGCAATCCAGGATGAATACCGACAAGAAAAACAGCGCCGCCTATCGGCGCCTGGCAAGCGCCGGCATGGCCGCGATGATGTGCGGCGCGCTCGGTGCCTGCGCGGTGCCCAGCACCCCCGTCAAAGTCACGACCGCCGCGCAGCTGACGCCGCCCACGCCGTCATCGCACGATTTGCGCAAGCTGCCGCCGCCCAAGGGGAAAGTCGTAGTGGCCGTGTATGGATTCCGCGACCAGACCGGGCAGTACAAGCCCTCGCCGGACAGCTCATTTTCGACTTCCGTCACGCAAGGGGCCGCCTCGATGCTGGTCAAGGCCCTGAAGGAATCCGGCTGGTTCACCCCCGTCGAGCGGGAAAGCCTGCAGGAATTGCTGACCGAGCGCCGGATAGTCCGGGCGCTGGACGGTTCGCAGGCCAAGGATGCGCCCGAAATCTATATCCCGGCGCTGGTGCCGGCCTCCATCCTGATAGATGGCGGAATCATTTCCTATGAAAGCAATGTCAGGACTGGCGGGCTGGGAGCCAAATTCCTGGGAGTCGGGCTGTCCACCCAGTACCGCATGGATCAGGTGACGATAGGCTTGCGCAGCGTCGACATCCGCACCGGCCAGGTGTTGCAGACCGTATCCACCACCAAGACCATTTTCTCGTACGAGGTGCGCCCCAGCGTCTACAAGTTCGTGAACTTCAAGGACTTGCTGGAAATCGAGGGCGGCGTCACGAGCAATGAGCCCGCCCAGCTGTGCGTCAAGGAAGCGATAGAAGCGGCGGTGCTGCACCTGACCGTGCAAGGCCTCAAGGACAGGAACTGGGTGCTCAAGAATGAAAGCGACTGGAACCTGCCGATCATCCAGAACTACCTGCGGGAAGAAACCAACTACGCCGCTACCCCGATCGACTTAGCCGCGGACGTGAACAAGACTTCTGCTGCGCTAGTGGCCCCTGGCAACTAGGCGCAAGCATAGCAGCCGTAGCGTCGTCCAGTAGTCCGGTATTAAAGACCGCCGGATTAACCTGCAGTACCTGGTCTTTATTTTCAGGAGAAATATATGAGTATCAAATTGTCTGCACTCGCCCTGGGCATCACCCTGGCTTACGGCGCCACCGCGGCAATGGCAGCCGATAATGCCACGGTCTATCAAAAGGGTTGGTATAACGACGCCTCCATTGAACAGTATGACAACAACGGAGCCGTCGCCACCATTTCCCAGGATGGATTCCGCAATGACGCCGTCGTCCTGCAGGAGCAGGTCGACGGCGGCCTGGCCACCATCATCCAGACCGCCAGCGCCGGATCGGCAACCATTGATCAAGGCGGCGCATGGGGAACGGGCCATTGGGTCAAGAACGGCCGGCACAGCCAAGTCTGGGTCGACGGCAGCTGGACCAACGGTCTGAATCAGACCGCCAGCATCAATCAGGCCAGCGGCTCGAACAACGATGCATGGGCAACCCAGACCGGCAGCAACGTCGAAGCCTCCATCTATCAAGCCGGCGTACGCAATACCGCCGGCATTGTCCAGAATGGCACGGGCACCCAGACCGACCAGGCCAACATCAGCCAAGTCGGTAAATACAACGACGCCTATATTACCCAGGCCGGCAAAAACCTGGTCGCCTCCATCAGCCAGGTCGGCGTAGGCCAGGAAGCGACCATTCTTCAAACGGGAGCCAACAAGACCGCGACGGTCTCGCAATCCAGCGGCGCCTACAACACCGCGTATATCAATCAGCGGTAACGATAGCGTCGGATAACGGCGCTATCGCGGAATCGGTCACGGGCAGGCACGCTGCTTGCTCGTGACCCGCCCAACAAGAATTGGAATGATTCTCGCTGCCGGCGGCGTTGTAAATTTGATACAAATCAGAATACAACAAAGGGGAAAAACATGGCTGCAGATAGCGATATACAGGTCTGGCTCGAAACCTTTGCGAAAACTCAACCCGCTGTCATCGTTCCATACGTAAAGAGCACTGAGAATATGACGCTGCGATATAAGGTCCGCGCGGTAAGGCAAGGCAGCGGGGGCAAGTCGGTACTGGGACAAGGGGGCGTAGTCACCATAGTGGCGAACGTGCCGGCCGCATTGTCACGCATGTCATTGAACCGCTCCCCCGCCGACGACTGCCAGATAGACCTGATACTGACCGAAAGCGGGGCCGGTGAAAGGCGCTATCATTTCGATTGCCCAAAATAATATTTAGGCGGAGAAATTTGTTAATTATAGTAATAACTTACGGCCGTTTACTAAAGTAAGTAAATACTTGCGTATTAAGCCGTGTGCCAATACCATACAAAACGTAATAATCCAATTGGATCATTTGTTTCGCCCAGCGCGAAACCTGACAGATGGCTGAATATGATGCGAAAGAGCCGCTGACATGCATTGCCCGGATGTCGTGTGAAGGGCAGTCAGCTCTGCAACTCCTCGGATGCTTCAGCCTCCCGATCGACGCAACAAGCGACGTGGAACTTAGGAAGAAGAAAGAATGCCGATCATTATTGTCGTCGAGCCTCATCCTTTGCTACGGCTCGGTATCTTGCAGCTCTTGTCAGATGTCGTATCCGGCGTAAAGCTCGAAGGCGCCGACTATGCCGCCCCTACACATGAAGCTGCAACATCCCGCCATTGCGACCTGCTTTTGTTGTCAGTGTCATCGCTGGAGGATATCCACGATCTGACCACCGCCGCCGATCGCGCCTATTCGCCGAAAGCCATGCTGCTGCTGTCGGAAAGCAGCGAGATGCCGCAATCGGTAAAAGGCCTGCCGCCTTCCGTAGCCGGATACGTGCTGAAAAACGTACCGCCCGAAGTGCTGCAAGCCTCGGTGCGGCTGGTCCTCGCCGGAGGCACCTGCTTTCCGCTGCGACCCAATATAAACAAGGCGACGCAATCGCTGATGCCGCTGTACGAACCCGTGAAGTGGCCGCCGCCCGCGGAAGTCAAGAGCAAGATCGTTCCCGAAGCCAACTCCGAATGCCAGATGCTGGGCCTGACGCCGCGCCAATACGAAGTGCTGGTTCTGCTGGCCCGCGGCTATCCGATGAAAACCGTAGGCCGCTATCTGAACATTTCGGTCGCCACCGCCAAAGCCCACACCGAAACGCTGTATCAGCGCCTCGATGTCCACAACCGCAACGCCGCCGTGTATGCGGCGGTGTCGCGCGGTGCCACGCTGGGGTGGGCGTCGATCAGCGGAGCCCAGCAGGCCTGCGCGGATCCGCCCAAGCCTGGCATCGACGGCCAGTCCGCCATCGATGTCAGGTCCAGCCCGCAAGCCAGGCATAGCGTCGGAGTCAGGTCCTGAACCGCTGACCGGGTCGGCCGATACGGCGCGCCATGCGGGCTGCTGCGGGAAGAAGCAAGGAAACGCTCAGGCTTGCAGCGTGGCGTCCATGGTGATTTTGGCGTTAAGCAGTTTGGATACCGGACAACCGGCCTTGGCCTGATTGGCGATCTCGTCGAACTTGGCCTGGTCGGCGCCGGGTATCGTGGCCACCAGCGTCAAATGGCTGGAAGTGATGGCAAAGCCGTCGCCGACCTTCTCCAGCGTTACGGCCGCCTGGGTTTCTATTTTTTCAGCGGTCAGGCCGGCCTCGCCCAGCATGAGCGACAAAGCCATTGAAAAGCACCCGGCGTGCGCCGCGGCGATGAGCTCTTCGGGATTGGTTCCCGGGCCGTCCTCGAAGCGCGCCTTGAAGCCGTAAGGGGCATGGTCCAGCACGCCCGTCTCGGTCGAAATGGTGCCGCCGCCGTCCTTGATGCCGCCCTTCCAGACTGCCGATGCTTTCTTGATCATGACTGCTCCTTGAGTGTAAGAATGTAGGGTGTATTCAAGGGGCCGCAATTGCGGGCCGGCCCCGGTCCAGGCTTTACAACAGACCCATTTGCAAACGCGCCGGCTCGCTGATCATTTCCCGGCTCCATGGCGGGTCCCAGACCAGGTCCACCTTGACCTCGTCGACACCATGTATAGACAACAACTTGCTGCGCGCCTCGTCGGCTATCATCGTTCCCATGCCGCAGCCCGGCGCCGTAAGCGTCATCTGGACTTCGATGCGGAACTGATCATCGCCGGCCGGCGACACTATGCAGCTATAAACCAGCCCGAGGTTGACGATATCGATGGGAATCTCGGGGTCATAGCAGGTCGCCAGCAGGCTCCAGGCGGCATCCTCGACCGACTGCGCCGTGACCGGACCTTCCGGCACATGCACTTGCGCCTCGTCGGGCTCGAAGCCCAGCGCATCGCCATCCGCGCCTTCGATCCGGTACAGGTTGCCTTCCACCATCACCGTGTAGCTTCCGCCCAATTGCTGGGTGATCGTCGCCGAACACCCTTCTTCAATGGTCACGGGAGAGCCATAAGGAATGGTCACCGCCGGGCAATCCCGGTTCACGATCACTTCTTGACGTGCATAACTCATAATGCGCCTCTTATTCGGTGCGAGCCGTATCCTTGGCCTGGGTAATGGCATTGTGCAAAGTGTGCCAGGCCAGCGTGGCGCACTTGACTCGGGCCGGAAATTCGCGCACCCCTGAAAGGACTTCAAGCTTGCCGAAGTCCCGGCCCTCGGGATGGGCCGCTGTGAGCATGGCATGCATATCGCGAAACAGCATTTCGACTTCGGCAATGGGCTTGCCCTTGACGGCCTCGGTCATCAGCGACGCCGAAGCGGTCGAAATGGCGCAGCCATGACCCACGAAACTGGCCTCCTGGACGATGCCGTCCTTGACCCGCGCATAAATAGTCAGCTGGTCGCCGCACAGGGGGTTGTGCCCCACCGCGGTGTGGCTGGCGTCGTCCATCGCGTGGAAATTGCGCGGATGGCGGTTGTGGTCGAAGATCACTTCCTGGTAGAGCTCTCGTAGATCGCCGTACGGTTCAGTCATCCTTGCGTCCTGTTCCAAACAATTTTTGCGCCTTGCGCAGCCCCGCCATCAGGGCGTCGACATCTTCTTGCGTGTTGTAGAGCGCCAGGGATGCCCGGGCGGTGCCCGGGATGCCGAAGCGCGTCATCAGCGGCATTGCGCAATGATGGCCGGCCCGTATGGCGACTCCTTCCATGTCCAGGATGGTGCCCAGGTCGTGCGGGTGGATTCCGTCGACCACGAAGGACAATATGCCGGCCTTGTGCGCCGCTGTGCCTATCAGGCGAACGCCAGGCAGCGCCTGCAGTTCGGCGGTCGCCATGGCGAGCAGCGACTGCTCGTGGGCGGCGATGGCCTCCAGGCCGACTTCCCGAACGTAGCGTATGGCGGCGTCGAGGCCGATGACGCCGGCGATGTTCGGCGTGCCGGCCTCGAAGCGCTGGGGCACATCGGCATAGGTGCTGCGCTCGAAGCTGACAGTATGTATCATGTCGCCGCCGCCCTGCCAGGGAGGCATGCCGTTCAAGACGTCGTAGCGCGCGTACAAAGCCCCGATCCCGGTCGGGCCATACAGCTTGTGGCCGGAAAAGACATAAAAATCGCAGCCCAGCGCCTGCACGTCGACGGCTTGGTGAGCGACCGCCTGCGCGCCATCGACCAGCACCTTGGCGCCGGCTTCGTGCGCCAGGCGCACTATTTCAGCAATCGGATTGATCGTGCCCAGGGCATTGGAGATATGCGCCACGCAGACCAGCCGGGTGCGCGGCCCGAGCAGGGCGCGGTATTCGTCCAGATCGAGCTCGCCGCTGTCGGTCACCGGCACCACCCGCAGCACGGCGCCGCTGCGTTCGCACAGCAACTGCCACGGCACGATGTTGGAATGATGCTCCATGCCCGTGAGCACGATTTCGTCGCCCTGCTTCAATGCCGATTGCCCCCAGCTGCAGGCCACCAGGTTGATCGCTTCGGTCGTGCCGCGCGTGAAGACGATTTCCTCGTGGCGGGCGGCATTGAGCAACTGGCGCACCTGTTCGCGCCCCTGCTCATACAGATCGGTGGCATGCTGCGACAGCCAGTGCACGCCCCGATGAATATTGGCATTGGACTGCTCGTAGAACTGGCGTTCGGCGTCGATCACCGCCGCCGGCTTCTGGGTGGTGGCGCCATTATCCAGATACACCAGGCGGCGGCCCTGCACCTGGCGGGACAATATGGGAAAGTCGGCGCCGCGGTCCAGCAGCGGCGCGCGGCTCGCGGCCAGCGCAGGGGCGTTCATAGCAGGCCTCCCAGGCTGGCGCCGCCGGGCAGGAGCGTGCGTATCGCGCCGGCCACGCGCCGGCGCACGGATTCGAGCTCGATGCGCTCGAGCGACTGCGCGGCAAAGGCATAAGTCAGCAGGCTGCGCGCATGGACTTCGTCCAGGCCGCGCGCGCGCAGGTAGAACATGCTTTCTTCGTCGATCTGGCCGACCGTGGCGCCATGCGCGCACTTGACATCGTCGGCGTAGATCTCCAGTTCAGGACGCGCATCGGCCTTGGCCAGGCGCGACAGCAACAGGCTGTCGGAACGCTGCACGGCGTCCGTGCCGTCGGCGCCCGGCGAAACCAGAATACGCCCGCCAAAGACACCCCGCGCCGTATCGGTGAGTATGCCGCGATAATACTCGCGGCTGACCCCGTGCGGCTGCGCGTGTCCGATCAGCGTGTGGTGGTCGACATGGCGCCGGCCGTCGACATAATACAGGCCGTTGAGCAGAGTCTCGCAACGCTGCCCGGTGAACGTGGTGGCGATGTCGTGGCGCGCCAGGCGGGCGCCGAAGGACATGGAATGCGAGTTGAAAACCGACCCCTTGTCCTGCTCGGCGTCCAGGGCGCCAAGGTGGAAGGCCTGCGCGCTTTCCTGCTGCAGCTTGACGTGCGTGATGCGCGCATCGGACGCCAGCTTGGCGCGCGTGACGGTATTGGTCAGCGTTGCGCTGTCGCCCTGCCCCACATAGTGCTCGATGATGGTCGCCTGGGAGCCCGCTTCGGCGGTTATCAGGTTGCGCGGAAAACTGGCCGCCCGCCCGCTGGCGGCGATAAACACCAGGTGTACCGGATCTTCGAGCGCTACGCCGCGGCCCAGCCGGATGAAGGCGCCGTCAGCCGCCAGCGCGAGATTCAATGCGGCGCTGCTCGACCCCCGCGATTCATCGCCGAAGGCATCCTGCACCTGGTCGGGCGCATCCACCAGCGCCTGCGACAGCGGGGTCAGCTGGGCGCCCGCCGGCAGGGAGCCGATATCCGAGAGCTCAGCGGCGAATCGGCCATCGACGAATACCATCCAATGGCCTGTTTCGCCCTGGCGCAGCGCCTGCGCGAGCTCGGCGGGCGCAGCCTTGCCGGCCGGCAGGAAGGACTGCTGCTCCAGCGTGGCCAGCGAAGTGTGGCGCCAGCTTTCCTGTTTGGTCGTGGGCCAGCCCTCGTCGGCGAATCGCGCAATGGCGCGCTTGCGCATGGCGGCCAGCCAAGGCAGCCCGGCGCCCGCCAAACCCTGCTCGCGGGCCGAGAAATCGGCCTCCCAGGTTTGTGCAGTGCTCATGCCGCGGCTCCCGCTTGCCCCTTCGGGGCCGGCGCGGATTCGCCGATCCAGCCGTAGCCGCGCTCTTCAAGCTCGAGCGCCAGTTCGCGGCCGCCCGAGCGGACGATCTTGCCGCCGGCCAGCACATGCACGTAATCGGGCACGATGTAGTCGAGCAAGCGCTGGTAATGGGTAATGACGACCAGCGCGCGCTCTGGCGAACGCAGGCGGTTGACGCCGTCGGCCACCACTTTCAGGGCGTCGATGTCCAGGCCCGAATCGGTTTCGTCGAGTATCGCCAGCTTGGGCTCCAGCAAGGTCATCTGCAGAATTTCATTGCGCTTTTTCTCGCCGCCCGAAAAGCCTTCGTTGACCGAGCGGTACAGGAATTCTTCCTTCATGCCCACCGCTTTCATTTCGCTTTTGACGCGCTTGAGAAAATCCATCGCATCGAGCTCGGGCAGGCCTTGATGGCGGCGCACGGCGTTTACCGCGGCCTTGAGGAAATAGGCGTTCGAGACCCCGGGAATTTCTATGGGGTACTGGAAGGCCATGAACAGGCCCGAGCGCGCGCGCTCTTCGATAGGCATGGCCAGCAGGTCCTGGCCCATCCAGTCCACCGAGCCGCTTTCCACCTTGTAGCTCTCGCGTCCCGCCAGCACCTGCGACAAAGTGCTTTTGCCGGAGCCGTTGGGCCCCATGATGGCGTGCACTTCACCCGCATTGACCGTCAAATTCAGCCCGCGCAATATCGATTTGTTCTCGACCGAAACGTGCAAATCCTTGATGTTCAGCATTACAACTTCTCCTTAGCCTACGCTGCCTTCCAGACTTACGCCGAGCAGGTTCTGAGCCTCGACTGCAAATTCCATTGGCAATTCCTTGAAAACTTCCTTGCAAAACCCGTTCACTATCATGGATACCGCATCCTCGGCCGAGAGGCCGCGCTGCATGGCGTAAAACAGCTGATCCTCGCCTATGCGGGAGGCCGTCGCCTCGTGCTCGACGCTGGCCGAGGGATTCTGCACTTCGATAGTGGGGAAGGTATGAGCCGCGCAGCGCTTGCCGATCAGCAGCGAATCGCACTGCGTGTAGTTGCGCGCGTTTTCCGCCTTGGGGGTCATGCGCACCAGGCCGCGGAAGGTGTTGCTGCCGTGGCCGGCCGAAATGCCCTTGGAAATGATGGTGCTGCGCGTATTGCGGCCCATATGTATCATTTTCGAGCCGGTATCGGCCTGCTGCCTGTGGTTGCTCAGCGCCACGGAATAAAATTCGCCGGTGGAGTCATCGCCGCGCAGGATGACGCTGGGATACTTCCAGGTGATGGCCGACCCGGTTTCCACCTGGGTCCAGGAAATACGCGAGCGCGCGCCGCGGCAGTCGCCGCGCTTGGTGACGAAGTTATAAATGCCGCCTTTGCCGTCCTTGTCGCCCGGGTACCAGTTTTGCACCGTCGAGTACTTGATGCGGGCGTCGTCCAGCGCGACCAGTTCCACCACTGCGGCGTGCAACTGGTTTTCGTCGCGCATGGGCGCCGTACAGCCTTCAAGATAGCTGACCGAAGCCCCTTCATCGGCGATGATCAGGGTGCGCTCGAATTGGCCGGTATCTTGCGCGTTTATCCGGAAATAGGTCGACAACTCCATGGGGCAGCGCACGCCTTTGGGTATGTAGACAAAGGAGCCATCCGAAAACACGGCCGAATTCAGCGCCGCGTAATAATTGTCGCTGGTGGGCACCACCGTGCCCAGGTATTTGCGCACCAGATCGGGGTGATCCTTGACGGCTTCCGAGAATGAACAGAAGATCACCCCGACTTCGGCCAACTGCTTGCGGAAGGTCGTGGCGACCGATACCGAGTCGAAAACCGCGTCCACCGCGACGCCGGCGAGCCGGGCGCGCTCGTGCAGCGGAACGCCCAGTTTTTCGTAGGTGCGCAGCAATTCGGGGTCGACTTCGTCCAGGCTCTTGGGGCCGTCTTTCTTCTTGGGCGCCGAGTAGTAGCTGATATCCTGGAAATCGATGCGCGGGAAACTGACCTGGGCCCATTCGGGCAGCGTCATGGTCAGCCAGTGGCGATATGCCGCAAGACGCCATTCCAGCATGAATTCGGGCTCGCCCTTCTTGGCCGACAACAAGCGTATGGTGTCTTCCGACAGGCCTTTGGGGATGGTGTCCGATTCTATCGCGGTGACAAATCCTGCCGAATATTCGCGGTCCAGAAAAGAGTCGATGCTGTCGGTTACGGTATTCATTCAGGAAAACTCCATGTCGTGGGCTGGGCCTGGGCCGCCCGGGTTCTGACTTTCGACTCGGGCAAAGGCCGGGCAATCAGTGGAAATTCAATGGGTGTCGGGCTGAGCATGTCGGCCACGCTGACGTCTTCCAGCGTATGGCGGATGACGGAATTGATGCGCTGCCAATTGCTGCGTATATGGCAACCCGCCTCGACGCTGCATGCCCCCGGCACCGAGGTGCATTCGGTGAGGCCGAAAGGCTGTTCTTCCAGAGCGTCTATAATGTGCGCGATGCTGATGTCGTGGGCGGGCCGCCCCAGCACATAGCCGCCCCGCGCGCCACGGCTGCTTTTGACCAGTTCGCGCTGGCCCAGCAGCTTGAGCACCTTGCTGACGGTGGGCTGGCCCAGGCCTAGCGTAGCGGCAAGATCGGCGGCACTGAATACACGGTCCGGGGACCCGGCCATGTAGGTAAGCACCAAAGTGCCGTAATCAATGATTTTGCTGATGCGCAGCATCTACGCTTTCTCCTGGTTCAACCCGTCAAACCAAATAGTACCAATCCGGTACTATATTTGTCAAACCAGTGCTTCGTCATCCTGTCCGGCCTGCTGCAAGGCCCACATCTGGGCATAGCGGCCGTCCCTGGCCAGCAGTTCGCGATGCGAGCCCCGCTCCAGCACCCTGCCATGGTCCAGCACGATGATTTCGTCGGCATCGGCTATGGTGGAGAGCCTATGGGCGATGATCAGCGTCGTGCGGTTTCTGGCGATCTGCCGCAATTCCTCCTGGATGGCGCGTTCGGTGCGCGTATCCAGCGCGCTGGTTGCTTCGTCCAGGACCAGAATGGGAGGATTCTTCAGCAGCGTGCGGGCAATGGCCACGCGCTGCTTTTCGCCGCCCGACAATTTCAGCCCGCGCTCGCCGACCTGGGTCTGATAGCCCTCCGGCAGGCTCATGACGAAATCATGGATGCTCGCGGCCCTGGCGGCCTCGAAGATTTCTTCTTGCGTGGCGTCCGGATTGCCATAGGCGATGTTGTACAAGATGCTGTCGTTGAACAGCACCGTATCTTGCGGGACGATGCCGATATGGCGCCGCAAGCTGGCCTGGGTCAGGTCGCGAACATCCACGCCATTGACCATGATGGACCCCGCGCCGACATCATAGAAGCGGAACAGCAAGCGCGACAAGGTCGATTTGCCGGCGCCCGACGACCCCACCACGGCCAGCGTCCCGCCCGCCGGTATCGTGAAGCTGACATCGAACAGTATCTGCCGATTCGGCTCATAGCCGAAATCCACATGCTCGAAGCGCAGCGTGGCCTGCCCGGTGCGCAGAGGCCGGGCTCCCGGCCTGTCGGCGACTTCCAGCCCCTGCTCCATCAGGCCGAACATGCGCTCCATATCGGCCAGCGCATGCTTGATTTCGCGGTAGACGAAGCCGAGGAAGTTCAGCGGCGCATACAACTGGGTCAGATAGGCCGACACCAGCACCACGTCGCCCACCGACATCTTTTTGTCGACCACGCCCTGGGCCGACAGCCATAACAGCAGCGTGACCCCGACGGTAATGATCAAGCCCTGCCCCATGTTCAGGAAGCTCAGCGATATCTGGTTCTTGACGGCGGAATCGACCCACTTTCCCAGGTTCGTGTCGTAGCGATCCAGTTCGTAGGCCTCGTTGCCGAAGTACTTGACGGTTTCGTAATTGATCATGGCATCGATGGCCTTGCTGTTGGCCTTGCTGTCCAGGTCATTCATGCTGCGCCGGTAGACCATGCGCTTTTCGGTCACCAGCAGGGTGAACGCCACATAGGATGCGATCGTGCCCAGCGTCACCACCGCGAAGCTCCAGTCGTAGCGCCACAGCAGGATGGCCGCCACCATGCCGATTTCCAGCAAGGTGGGCAGAATATTGAACACCATGAAGTTGAGCAGGAAACCTATGCCCTTGGTGCCGCGCTCGATGTCGCGGCTCAGCCCGCCGGTCTGGCGCTGCATGTGAAAGCGCAGGGACAAGGCGAACAGATGCTTGAACAATTGCGCCGCGATGCGCCGTATGGAGCCTTGCGTGACGCGCGCGAACAGGGCGTCGCGCAGCTCTCCGAACACGCTGGCGGCCAGGCGCGCGAAGCCATAGCCCGCCAGCGCGGCCAGCGGCAGGGCCAGCAGTGTCGCCGGCACGCTGAGCTTGTCGACGATGTCTTTCAGGAACAGCGGCAAGATCACGCCGGCCGCCTTGGCGGCCACCAGACAGGCCAGCGCCGCGCTCACGCGCCATTTGAACTGCCACACATAGGGCAATAGCGACTTGATGGTCTGTATATCATTGCGGCGGGCGGGCGCCGCGCCGCGGTGGCTGAATTTCATGTGGCAGGTTTCCCCAGGAACTTGATGATTTTATCCACCCATGCCCGCGACACCTCCAGCGAGCCGGCCAGCGACAGGTGCGACGTATCGGAATAACGCAAGCGGCCCTGGCCCATGGCCAGGCAAACGCCCTGCTCGCACAGCACGTCGTAAGGGTCCAGGAAAAGCACCCGGGGATGCGCCGCAAAAGCCCGAGCCATTTGCCGGTTGAGGTCGTAGCCCAGGCCTAACTCCCGGGGCAGCGACAAGGCGTCCAGGCAGCGCATCGGCAAATAATCGGGCCGCTCCAGGCAGGCGGCCACGCCGCCGTTGGCCCGGATGCCGGGCTGGGTGCCGATGACGATGAGCTTTCTGGCGGGATTGTCCGCGATCAGATCCAGCACGTTGGCGGCCAGAAAGCGCCCGTACTCGGCCTGGCTGGCGAATTCCAGGCGCCTGCCGTCGGGGCGCGCCAGCAGGTCCCGGTATCCCGTCCAGCTCATGGCATAGACCAGGGCCAGGTCATTGCCCTTGAGCAATGCCTGCAGCTGCGCGGTCCTGGCCAGGCAATCCTCGCGCGGCTGGCCATTCAGCAGGCGGGTGACATCCCGCCCCAGAATACAGCCGTGCTGGAATACCCCCTGCATCTTGATGTTCTTTGCCTTGAGCCAGTAATCGAAGCCGGCGGCGTATTGCAAGGCGAAACTGTCGCCCGCAAAGACCGCGGCGGGCTGGCCAGCGGTCTTGTCGCCCAGCACCGCATCCAGGGCATAGGCCTCGCCGCCGAAGCGCCCTTCTTCTTGCGCCGCCGGATCCAGCGCCCGCGCGCGATACTGCTCGTTCACCCTGAAAGGCAGGCCCTGGCCGTAATAGACCCAAGCCGCAGGCGCCAGCGTCAGAGCCAGGGCCGCCGCGCGGAAAGCCGCCTTGGGCGCGGGCCAGCGGAGCAGATCGATTTTCCGGTAGCGGCATTCGACCCAGCGGTACAAAGGATAGGCCAGCAGGAACGGCAAGGCGAAGAGCAGCGCTTTATCCTGGAAGCCCAGCGGCCGGTAGACATGGTATTTGTAAAAAACGATAAGCGGCCAGTGCACCAGATACAAAGAATAGGAAATCAGCCCTATCGATACCGCCGCGCGATTGCGCAGCACCGCGCCCAGATAGCGTGCCCGTCCGGCATAAATGCACAATGCGGCCCCCGCCACCGGCAGCAAGGCGTTCACGCCCGGGAAGATGGTATTCCTGTCGAACGCCAATACGCTGTACAGCAGCAAGGCCAGGCCCGCAGCCAGCAGGCATTCCTGCCCGGCATTGCGCGGCATGCGCCGCCGCTCCAGCCAGGGCAGCACGCCGCCCGCCGCGAACTCGAACATCCGGAACGGCATCAGGTAATAATTCGCCGACGGGTCGAGCGCCGTGAACCACTGCGACGCGGCGAGCGACAAGGCCCCAGCCAGCAGCAGGATCTGCGGCAGATGGCCATGCCGCCAGCGCCAGGCCGCATAAATGATCAGGGGCCAGATGAGGTAAAACTGCTGCTCGACCCCGAGCGACCAGGTATGCAGCAGCGGATTGAGCTCCGAGGACGTATCGAAGTAGCCGGCCACCTGCCAGAACAGGAAATTCGATGCCGAAAAAAAAGCGCCGGCCGTCGAGGCCGCCAGGGTCTTGTACTGGGCGGGATCGAACAGCGCGAAGCCCGCCGCCATGACCAGCAGCAAAGTGGCCATCAGCGCCGGATACAGGCGCGCGACGCGGCGCGCCATGAAAGGCAGGAAACGGAATTTCCCGCGCTCGCAATCGGCGTAGATGATCTGCGTGATCAAATAGCCCGAAATCACGAAAAACACATCGACGCCGATAAAGCCGCCGCCGAAAGGCGCAAAACCGGCATGGAACAGCAGCACGCTGATGACGGCTATGGAACGCAGGCCGTCGACTTCGGGGCGATAGGTCTTGGAAAAATAAGCCGATACCACGGCAGAGGGAGCACCGCCAGACATGAATCCCGTTATGTTGCGCAAAGAAGGAGGCAAAGTGTAGCAAGCAAAGTTTGCCTGGCGTGTATCAATTGATAATCGCCCGGTTTCGCCTCCACGGGCCGAGACTGCTCAGAATGCTCCCTGAAATAGCGCGACGAACTCCTTCTCACTGGTATGGCGCGGGTTCCACCGGTTGTAATCGGCGGCAAAGCTGCGCCGCGCCAATTCGCCGATCTGGTCTTGCGTGACGCCCACGTCGCGCAGCCGCGCCGGAATGCCGAGATCCGAGCATAGATTCCGAATGGCTTCGATCGCCAGCCGCCCGGCGGCGACATCCGACATGCCCGTGACGTTGGCGCCGAGGATGGCGGCGACGCGCGCATACCGCGCCGGATTGGCGATGAAATTGAACTCCGCTGCATACGGCAGGCACACCGCGTTGGCAAGGCCGTGCGGCACCGGGAACATTGCGCCCACCGCCATCGCCATGCAATGCACATTGCCCAGCCCGGTCACGCCGAACGACATCGCCGCCATCGAGGAACCGCTCAGCATGTCCAGCGCCGCCGACACATTCTTGCGATTGGCGACGAACTGCCGGATGCTGCCGGCAATCAGCATCATGGCATGCAGATTGACGGCGTCGGAGAATGGATTGGCGTGTTTCGAGACATAGGATTCGAACGCATGCACAAAAGCATCGATGCCCGAATGGGCCGCCACGTGGGCCGGCATGGAACTGACCGCGAGCGGATCGAGAATCGCCACCTGCGCGGGGCTGAACGCCGCATGCCGGATGGCCATCTTGACGCCACGTGCGCTATCGGTAATGACGCATGCGCCGGAGACCTCCGAGCCGGTTCCCGCGGTCGTCGGCAGTGCGATCAGCGGCAAGGGCCGCTTTGCAAACTTTTCGGTCCCTTCATAGTCGGCAATCTCGCCGCCATTGGTCATCAGAATGCCAACTGCCTTGGCGACATCGATAGTGCTGCCGCCGCCGATCGCCAGAATGGCTTGTCCGCCCTGTGCCCGGCACCGTGCAAGCGCGGCATACACGGTGGTGTCGCTGGGCTCGGGTTCGATCTCGGTGAATACCGAGGTCTCGATCGCCGCGTCCGCCAGCAGTGCTTCGATGCTGCCGAATATCTCGCTCTGCCCGAGCGCCGGATCGAGCATGACAAAGATGCGCGAAAAGCCCCATTCCGCAAGAATCCGGGGCAGCCGCCGGTGGGCGTCGACGCCGAACATCAGCTGTGTCGGGCAGGAAAATGTTGAAATGCTGTCTGCTGCCATGGTCAATCCTTAAAAAATAATGGCTTGCATGGCCGCGCCATGCGGGACGGGGCTCTCCATCCGCTCAGGCACGCGGCGATGGAATACGGAAGCAGATATTTTTTACCTGCGTGTATGACAGCAGCGCATCCATGCCTTTTTCGCGTCCGAAACCCGATTTCTTGTAGCCGCCGAACGGCAGTTCGACGCCGCCGCCGGCGCCATAACAATTGACGAATACCTGGCCGGCCTTGACGTGCTGCGCCAGCCAGTTGATGGCGCCGCCATCCTTGCCCCAGATGCCCGCGACCAGGCCGTAATCTGTGGAATTGGCCAGCGCCGCCGCCTCTTCGATATCGTCGAAAGGCACGATGGTCAGCACCGGCCCGAAAATTTCTTCGCGATGCACGCGCATGCCGGCCGCCGCGCTATCGAGGATGGTAGGCATGACATAGTTTCCGCGGCTGCCGTCGAGGCCTGCCAGCAAATTGCCGCCGTCCAGGACTTCCGCGCCTTCGCTGCGGCCGATCTCGATATAGTCGAGCACCTTGCGCTGCTGTGCGCCGCTGATCAATGGCCCAATATCGGGATCCTGCAGGCCGGGGCCGACCCGCAGGTTGCGGTTCAGCCCATCCAGTTTACCGGCCAGTTCGCGGTGGACGCTGCGCTGCACCAGCACCCGCGAGCCGGCCGAGCAGGTTTGCCCCGAATTCGGATATGCGGCGCGCAGGATCACCGGCAAGGCTTCATCCAGATCGGCGTCCGCCAGCACGATATTCGGCGACTTGCCTCCCAGCTCCAGCAACACCGGCACAATGTTTTGCGCGGCGGCCTGCATGACGGCGACGCCGGTCGCTACGGATCCGGTGAAGACGATCAGGTTGACGTCCGGATGCGCCGCCAGCGCGGCGCCCGCTTCGTACCCGTAGCCGGGCACCACGTTCAGCACTCCGGCAGGCAGCCCGGCTTCATGGCAGATGCGGGTCAGTTCCAGCACGCTCAGGCACGCCAGCTCGGCCGGTTTCAGCACCACTGTGTTGCCGGTTGCCAGGGCCGGCGCGAGTCCGCGCGATGCGATCTGCAGCGGATAATTCCACGGCACGATTTGCGCCGTGACGCCCAGCGCTTCGCGCACGGTAAAGTCGAAATATTCGTTGCCCAAGGGAATCGAGGTGCCCAGCACCTTGTCGGCCACGCCGGCGTAATACTCGAAGAAGCGCGCCGCCGCCACGGCATCTGCCATGGCCTGTTTCAGCGGTTTGCCCGTATCCCGGCTTTCCAGCTCGGCCAGGTGTTCCTTTTCTTGCGCGATGCGCTGCGCAATGGCGTACAGAATGCGGGCGCGCTGCACTGGCGGGCAGCCGGCCCACGTATTGCAGGCTGCGCGCGCAGCCTGCACGGCATCGTCCACGTCGCGCGCGGCGGCGCGGGCAATGTGCGCCAGCACATCGCCATTGGCAGGATCGGTCACTTCCAGTGTTTCGCATGAATGGGCGGGCAGCCATTGGCCATTGATGAAACAATCGTAACTGCGGTTTTGCATGGGGTCTCCTGGATGCCGTATGGATAGCGTGTGAATATGAGGATGTATATTTTCAGATATGCCGGGCGGCTCAGACGGCGGCATGCGCAACGGCGGCGTCACCGCCGAGGTAGGCTTGCCTGATGCGCGGGTCGTCGCGCAATTGCGCGGCATTGCCTTCGATCACCACCCTGCCGCCTTCCAGCACGTAGGCACGGTCGGCTATCGCCAGCGCCTGGCGCGCCATCTGCTCCACCAGCAGGATGGTAGTGCCTTCGCGCCGCAGGCGGATCAGCGCTCTGAAAATGTCGACCGTGATCAGCGGCGCAAGGCCCAGCGATGGCTCATCGAGAATCAGCAGCGCCGGCTCCGACATCAGGGCGCGCGCAATCGCCAGCATTTGCTGTTCGCCGCCGCTCAGTGTGCCGGCCACCTGGCCGCTGCGCTCGCGCAACTTGGGAAACAACTCAAAGTATTTTTCGATATTGCGAGCCACGCGCTGCGGTTCCTTGCGCATCAGGTAGGCGCCGAGCATCAGGTTTTCGTGCACGGTCTGGTCAGTGAAAACCTGCCGTCCTTCCGGCGCCATCGCCATGCCGGCGGCGACCCGCTGTGGCGCGTTCATCACGCCGATATCGCGCCCCTTGAACTGCACGCGCCCACTGGCTGGCGCCAGGCCGGTAATGCCGCGCAACAAGGTGCTTTTGCCAGCGCCGTTGGCGCCCAGCAGCGCCACGATTTCACCCTCCTTGATGTGGATGGATACCTGCCGCAAGGCGCAGATGGGGCCGTAGGACACACTCATGTCGGCGACTGTCAGCATGGCAGCTCTCCGCTCAATTCTTCAAATGCATCGTCGCTGCCCAGATAGGCGGCGATCACTTGCGGGTCGGCCTGGATCTGCGCCGGCGTGCCCTGCGCGATCACGACGCCGCGATCCAGCACCACGATATGATCCGATATCCCCATGACCAAGCCCATGTCGTGCTCCACCATCAGCACTGCGATGCCGCGCTGGCCTATCTTGCGCACCAGCCGCCCCAGTTCGGCGGTTTCCTGCGGATTGAGGCCGGCCGCCGGTTCATCCAGCAGCAACAACGCCGGCTGGCTCGACAGCGCCCGCGCCAGCTCCACTCGCCGCTGCACGCCATAGGGCAGGCTGCCGGCTGCAGTATGCGCATGTTCCAGCAGGCCGGCAAAAGCCAGCACCGCCATGGCATTGTCAACCGCGGCGGCTTCACCGCCGATCATGCCGATGCGGGCGTGGGCGCCGACGAGCACGTTTTCCAGTACCGACAAGGCGCCAAACAGGCGCAGGTTCTGGAAGGTACGGGCAATGCCGCTCGCCGCCAGTGCGTGCGCACTCAGGCCGGTCACGTCGCGTCCCGATAGCAGGATGCTGCCGGAATCAGCCGGTATTACGCCGGTCAGAATATTCAGCAAGGTGCTCTTGCCGGCGCCATTGGGGCCGATCAGCGCATGGATGCGATGTGCTTCCATCTTCTGGCTGATGCCGCGCGCCGTGACCACGCCGCCAAAGGCTTTGTTCACCCCGCGCAGTTCCAGCAGCGGCGCGCCGGCGACCTCCTGCCCGGCTGCCGGACGCAAGGGCATCGCCGCCTGCTCCATGGCAAGCCCGTCTGCCAGCGTCATCGCCTCCCGCTTGCGCTTGCCGCGATAGCGCAACAATACCCCGACAATGCCGTTGGGCATCAGGTACAGCGCGAAGAGCAGCATCGCGCCGTAAACGAAGTTCTGGATGTAGGGCCATTGCGCCAGGAAGGTTTCGGTCAGTGTCAGCACCAGCGCGCCGGCAATTGGCCCATAGATATTGCCGGCGCCCCCCAGCAGTACCAGCAGCAGGATGAAGATAGACAGATGGAATGTCACAAAATCGGAATTGAAGTACTGGTTCTGCTGCGCCACCAAGGCGCCGGCCAGTCCGCACAATGCGGCCGCCACCACAAAGGCCGTGGTCTTGTAGCGGTACACCGCAATGCCGGAGCACTCCGCGGCGATTTCGTCGAGCTGCAGCGACAGCAGCGCGCGGCCGTAGCGGCCTTCCAGAAAATAGCGCAGCACAATATGGGTCGCGACCGCCAGCGCAATCACCAGCAATACCCATTGTTGCAGCGAAAACGGCACTCCCCTCCACTGCAAGGGCGCAATACCGTAGACGCCTTGGGCGCCGCCGAACAGTTCGGTCCATTCGGTCACCAGCTTTTCCGCCACGATGCCGAACGCCAGGGTCACCAGCGCCAGGCTGGGGCCTTTCACGCGCAGGGAAGGCAGGGCAATCAGCACGCCCACGGCTCCCGCCACCAGCGGCGCGGCGATCAGCGCCAGCACCGGCGGCACCTCAAGCCGCGTGGTCAACAGAGCAACGGTGTAAGCGCCGGCCGCGAACAGCCCCGCCTGGCCGAGCGACTTCTGGCCCGCGTAGCCGGCCAGCACATTCATGCCCGCTGCGCACAAATAATAGACTCCGCCCATGAACAGAATGCGAAGGTAAAAATCGTTGCTCAGCATCATGGCCAGCGCCGTCAGCGCTACGCCGACCAGCAGCGCCGGCGCGACGCGCCCCAGGCTGGCCCGCATGCGCGTCAGCGTCTTCGCCGGCATTTTCAAGGTGTCGGCGCTCATACTTTTTCCACCAGTTTCTTGCCGAACATGCCGTTGGGCGCAATTGTCAGCACTATGATCACCAGGACGAACACGGCGATTTCACGCCATTGCGCGCTCCACAAGCCGGTCAGCGACTCCGCCACGCCTATCATGAGGCCGCCGAACATGCAGCCGCGCAGATTGGTCAGCCCACCGACAATCGCCGCGGAGAATCCCTTGAGCGCAATCACTATGCCCATGAACAATGAAGCCGATACGATAGGCGCGATCAGCACGCCGCTCAAACCAGCCAGCGCGGAGCTGGCGAGAAACGCCATCGCCATCACCCGCGCTACGTCGATGCCCATCAGCGACGCAGCGTCGCGGTTCAGCGCCACCGCGCGCATGCAGCGCCCAAGCGAGGTGCGCCGCATGGCGTAGTCGATGCCGCCCAGGATGGCGAACGCCAGCACCAGCACCACCAATTCCTGCGAACGCAAGCCGATGCCGAAAATACGGATCACGTCGTCGCCGAAAGGCGCCGCCAGCATGCGGGCGCCCGGGCCCCAGATGGTCAGCGCCGCGCTCTGCATGACAATACCGAAACCGATGGTGCTCATGACCCATGCCATGCCGGCCTTGCCGGCGAACGGCCGGATCGCCACCCAGTACAGCGGCAAGCCCATCAGCCCCATCACCAGCAGCGAGGCTGTCGCGCCCAGCGCATAAACCCATGGAGTCGCGGCGTCCAGCGCCAGTGCCCCTGTCACCAGCCCGGCAATGCCGAGCCCGACAAATGCCCCCACCGAAACAAAGTCGCCCTGCGCAAAATTAAGGGTGCGGGTAGTGGTATAGGTCAGGCTGAAACCTAGGGCGATCAGGGCATAGATGCCCCCCATCGTCAGCCCGCCTATGATCGCCTGAAAAATTGAAATCAACATCCATGTCTCCGCTTTTGCCCAGCTGCATTCACCACACCGAATTCACCGCAGGCCTTTCCCGCGGGCGGTCCGTAAGCCGTTTTGCAAATGCGGACCGCCGGTGGTTTATTTCTTGAAATCATCCGCCGTCAGACCGGCCACCACGGCATCGGAATACTCCACCACCTTGCCGTCTTTCCAGTGCGACCAGTGATAGTCCTGCGCGGTCAGGCCTTCATGCACTTTCGCGGAGAACGGCTTGCTGTAGGTCTTGATCAGGCCTTGCATCGGTTTTTGCAGGGATTCCAGCGCTTTCTGCACATCCTCTCCCTTGAAACTGTTGGCCTGTTCCACCGCGGCAGCCCAGATCAATACCGTGTCGTAGGCTTGCGACGCGGCCCAGAACATCGATGGGTTGGCCAGCTTGGGACCGACGCGATCGAACAGCGCTTTGGCGGCGCCGTCTTTCGGCACGCTCGACGTGGTCAGGAAAACAGGCAATTCCATCAACTTGTTGCCCGCCACTTGAGGGAAGCCGCTGAACGACGCAGCCCAGGTGGTCAGCACTTTCGGGAAGTAATCGATTTTTTCCATGCTGCGCATCAGGTGGCCGAGCGGCGCCGCCTGTGCCCAGACGATCAGCGTATCGACGCCGGCCGCCTTGGCCTTGCTCAGTTGCGATGTCATATCGGTATCGCGCGCATCGAATTTCTCGCTGGCGGCCGCACGGATCCCGTGCATGGCGGCAATCTGCTCCAGGTCCTTCAGGCCGGCCTGTCCATAACCGGTGGTTTCGACAAAAAAGCCGATCTTTTTTGCGGCCGGACTCTTGCTGGCATACGCCATCAGCGCCGCCACTTGCTCGCGGTCCACCATCGAGATACGGAATAGGTAATTGGCGCCGCCGGCCGGTTCGGTGATCGCCGTGGCCGAAGCGCTGGACACCAGCACCGGCATCTTCTTTTGATTGGCGATATGCTTCCAGGCCAGCGCGTTACCGGAGTTGGTGGGGCCGAACACCACTGCGACGTTTTCGCGGTCGATCAGATCACTCATGTTCTGGATCGACTTGGGCGGCTGGCCCAGATCATCGCGCACCAGGAAAGTCAGTTGTTTGCCCAGCACGCCGCCGCGTTTATTGATGTCGTCCACCGCCGCGGCAATGCCCATGACGCCTATCTGCCCGGACTCCGCCGATGGCGAGCCGGAGATGTCGCCGTTGTACGCAATCTTCACTGCCTGCGCCTGCGCCGCCGAGACGGGAGCGAACGCCAATGCCAATGCGGCGGCGCTGGCGGTGGTTGCGACGGTTGCCGCGATTTTTTTTACGATATGCATGCTAGTCTCCTGATATGCCGGCAGTTTCAATTACCGCGGCTGTTGTGTTTAAATGCGCTTCCTGCAATCTGGTTCATCACCTCTTTTTTAAGCCACCTCTTTTAAGCCAGCTCTGCGACCAGCAGCGCCGCCGGCACCATGATCTCCACGTCCAGCAGGAAGCCAGCCAGGCCTTTGCCGTGCGAATCGAGATTGAGCGCGTCATTGACGCCGCCGTCGAGGACATCGTCCAGCACAAAGTTGAGCGCATGGATGCGCGGCAATTCGTAGCGGCTTATCTTGCCCGGCTTGCGATGCTGGAATACCCGCCGCACGCAATCCACGGTGACTTGGGCCAGGATCGCTTCGTAGAATTCAGGCCTGTCGGCAATGACACTGATGTTCGAACGGTCGCCTTTGTCGCCGGTGCGCCCGTGCGCGATGCGATACAGCCGCACGCTGCTCATCTGCTGGTTTGGGTTTAATGCCATCGTCATGCAATCATGGTTATTGGAAAATATCGTAGCGGGCGTCGATCCGGTTGCGATCGACATAGCAGGAATGCGTTTCCAGGCGGCGCCGCAACGCGGTACGGACACCGCCGCCGCCAGCCGGGCCGCAGGTATACAGCGACGTCACTTCACGCATCACTTCTTCGGCCTGTTCGCGTTCACCGAATTTCCCTGCGACACGCAAGCGCACATCGGTGGCGCCGCGGTCGGGCGTGGCGGCCAGCAGGCGGCCGGCATCATCGCCAAAGGTGCTGAGCACGCCGATCAAATCGAATCGCAGCCCGCCGCCAGCGCCGATGCGCGTGCGGATCAGCTCCGCCGCCAGCCGCGCACGGCCTTCCGCACGCGGCCCGCCATAGGAAATCTCGCCTTCGGCCAGCCAGCCGCCTTCATAAAACGCGCTGACCTTCAATGTGTCTGGACGGGGGTGGCCGCGCACACCGCGCAATGCCACGAGATCGGCCCCGCATTCGACCACCGTCGCCTCGCCAATATCGGCCACCACGTCGGGAGTGACATAGGCAGCTGGATCGTGCAATTCGTAGAGCAGTTGTTCTTTCACCGTGCGCGCGCTGACCAGGCCGCCGGTGCCGGCCGCCTTGCCGACGACGCAACCGCCATCCGCATCGATCTGCGCTATCGGAAAGCCGACATGCGCCAGGTCGGGCACATCCTTGTATCCGGGATCGGCAAAATAACCCCCGGTCACCTGCGAGCCGCATTCCAGCAGATGACCGGCCATGGTGGCTGCGCCAAGCCGCGCCCAGTCGTCGGCCGACCAGCCGTAGTGCGCCATCGCCGGACCCACCGTCAAGGACGGATCGGCAACGCGCCCGGTGACAACGATGTCGGCGCCATCGCGCAAAGCGTCCGCAATCGCCTCTGCGCCGAGATAGGCATTGGCGCTGACCAGCGATTTGCCTGCCGCGAGCCCCATGCTCTCGAACAAGGCGGCGGCATCCGGATGCGCCATCAGGTCGTCACCACGCAGCACCGCCACGCGCGGCTTGCGCAAGCCCAGCTCGGCCGCCAATGCATGGATTTTTTGTGCCGCGCCCATTGGATTGGCTGCGCCGAAATTACTGACGATGCAGACCGCGTTCGCCAGGCATGCTTCAAGAACCGGTCGCAGCAAGCATTCCAGCAATGGTTCATAGCCGAGCGACGGTTGTTCGCGGCGCGCCAACTGCGCCAGTGCCAAGGTGCGCTCCGCCAGTGTTTCCAGAATCAGCACACGGCGGCCGCTGCGGCCGCAGAGGGTCCTGACCACCGGCAGCGGCGCATCCAGGCGATCACCAGAAAAACCGGCGCCGCATCCGACCCAAAGTGTTGGCTTGCTCATACTTGCTTGTCTCATATTGCGCCGCGCGACGATGCCTGCGGCGCCTGTTTGTGTAACTTTGAAGCGAGTGTAGGCAGGTGCGAATCAGATGTAAAATCGAAAATTCAGAACCACTTATCCAAAATTCAAATGAATCTGTCGACCCGGCAATTGCGCGCCTTCGTCGCTCTGGCGACGCACCGGCATTTCACCAAAGCCGCGGAAGAAAGTTTCTTGTCGCAGCCTGCTTTCAGCGCATTGATCAAATCGCTGGAAACCGAATTGGGCGCGCAGCTATTCGTACGCAACACGCGCAATGTGGAATTGACTGCATTCGGCAAGCTGTTCGGCGCCTTCGCCAATCGGTCGCTGTTCGAAACGGACACGGCCTTGAAGGATCTGCAAGACTATGTGGCGGGACGCGTCGGCAAGGTCAGCGTGGCGGCGCTGCCGTCGATCGCCGCCAACTGGCTGCCATCGATCTTCGAGAAATTCACAGGCCGCTTTCCCGGCATCAGCATCAGCCTGAAAGATGGCATGTCGCAAGAGTGCGTGGCGCTGCTGGCCAACGGCGAAATGGATTTTGTACTGGCGACCACCAATCACTATGCGCCTGAACTGGAACGCCGCTTATTATGGACCGACCGCTTCTATCTGGTGTGCCCCAAAAACCATCCCCTGGCAAAACGCAAGGCGGCCGCCACGCTCGACGACATCGCCGACTTCCCTTTCATCAATTACGTGCGCTACAGCAGCGTGCGCCAAAGCCTGGATGCGGCATTCGGCTCGCGCCAGATCAATACCGTGCTGGAAGTCGAGCATCTGGCAACGATCAGCGCAATGGTCGAGCGCGGCATCGGCATCAGCATCGCGCCTTCGCTTACGCTGTACCAGTTCGAACGGCCGGGGCTGGTCATCCGGCCGATCGCCGATCCTGCGCTCACCCGCGAGATCTTCATTTTGCAACGCAAGAACCGCGTCCTGTCACTGCCCGCGCAGACCCTGTACGATCTGGTGCTGGAAAAAAGCAAGACATTCGAAGCCCCCCGGTCCGGGCCAACCTGAGGATCTCGAAACGTCGAGGCCGGCGTACCGCCATCTGATGCTGCGATTTTCAGGCGGCTGTATGCTTGGCAATCTATTGTTACCCCAGTTTCGGCAAGGGGCGGCTCGCCCTTGCCGAAACTCCTAATACAATAACGTTGCCCCAGGATAAACCGGAGACTGTATGGCTGTTTCACCCTTCGATTACGAAGCGGCGCTCCTTGCATGCGCAAGCGGCGATCAAAATGCTTTTCAAAGCCTGTATCAGCACGAATCGCCGCAGATGCTGGCCTTGTGCCTGAAAATGCTCGCGCAGCGCTCCAGTGCCGAGGATTTGATGCGCGACACCTTTGTATCGATCTGGAAAAACGCGCAAAGCTACGATCCCAGCCTGGGGGCCGCCCGCGCCTGGATGTACAGCATCATGCGCTACCGGGCCCTGAACCGGCTGCGCCAACCGGGCCGGCTGCGATCAGCCGACACGCCATGGAATGACACCTTGCCCGGCGTAGGGCCCGCCCACAAGCCGGCGTCCAGCCTGCTGCGGGCCATTTCCGGCCTCGATGAAGCGCAGCGGCAACCCATACTCATGGCGTTCTACAACGGCTATACCTACGATCAAATCGCCGCCCGCCTCAAGAAGCCGGCCGCCCAGGTCAAAATACAGGTCCGGACAGGTTTGCAGCGGATCCGGGAGCAGCAGGCAGCATGAGCGGCACACAGACTTCCGACCGCGGCATCCTGATTGCGGAATACACGCTCGGGCTTTTGAACTTGCAGGAAACGTCCCAGGCGCAGGCCTTGCTGGGCGAGGACGGCCAGGCCGCCATAGCCGCCTTGCAATGGGAGAACAGCTTTCTGGATCTGGTCGATCTTCTGCCGCCTGTCGATCCCGGGCCGCAGTCCTTGCGGCAATTACAAGCCACGCTGGGGCATGCGCCCGTCCCCGCTCCCGCTCCTGCCCCCGCAGCAAGCACGCGGACCGGCGCGCAGCGTTTCGCGCCGCTCCATGGCGGCGGCGCGAAGATCGAACCAAGTTTGAGTCCGAGTCCGAGTCCGAGTCCGCCCGCGGCCCGGGCGCCCGATCCGGCAAAGCCCGAATACGAAACACTCACTGTCGCCGCGGCCTTGCGCACACGGGAAAAGCCCATTGAAAACCATCAGGCTCCGGCACAGGCTGTTCCGGCGGCCGCCTCCGCCCGCCCTCCCAGGGTCAAGGCGGCCGATGCCGGGGCTGCGGCGCAGCCGCGCAATCATGCGCCCGCCGCTGCCAAGGCGGGCAATATCTGGCTGTGGCGTATCGCCAGCCTGGTGTTCGCGTTGATCGCGCTTACGCTGTCACTGATGCCGGCCAAGCCAGTGGCGCCTCCTGTCACGGTCGTCGAGCTCGCGCCGACCCGGGCGGCAATCATGCAGGCGCCCGGGCAGAGCTCGACCCCCGGCTGGGTGGTAACGGTAGACCCGCAGGGCAATGTCCTGATGAATCCGCAAGTGCGAAGCGACATACCTGCCGATGCCTCGGTGCAGCTCTGGACGCACAACAAGAATATGCCGCAGCCCCGTTCGCTGGGTTTGATCGATCCCAATCAGCCGGTAACGGTTCCGGCAAATCTGATGGGCGAGATCAGCCCCGACCAGATCTTCGAAATGACCCAGGAACCCGCTGGCGGCGCGCCTAGCGCCAGCCCCACCGGCCCCATCCTGTTCATCGGCCGCATTGTGACTTTCGGCAGGCCTGCGCTGGCGGCGCCCGGCGGCGGCCCAGGGACAGGACCAGGTCCAGCGACAGGGCCGAATCAGCCCGCGGCCAATCCACCACTGGCCAGCCCGCCGGCGGCAAGCCAGTGAGGCTGGCGGCAGGCGCAAGCGCCTAGCAAAGCACCACATTTACCGCCAGGCCGCCGCGCGACGTTTCTTTGTATTTGCTGCGCATGTCCGCGCCGGTTTGGCGCATGGTTTCTATCACGGCATCCAGTGAAACATGATGCTGGCCATCGCCCTGCAATGCCAACCGGGACGCATTGATGGCTTTGACGGCGCCCATGGCATTGCGCTCGATACAGGGAATCTGCACGAGGCCGCCAATGGGGTCGCAGGTCAGGCCCAGGTTATGTTCCATGCCGATCTCGGCGGCGTTCTCCACCTGCTGCGGCGTGCCGCCCAATACCGCGGTCAGCCCTGCCGCGGCCATGGAACAGGCTACGCCCACCTCCCCCTGGCAGCCCACTTCCGCGCCGGATATGGATGCATTGGTCTTGTACAGGAATCCCACGGCCGCGGCGGTGAGCAGGAAGTCCACGACGCCGTCCGCGCTGGCGCCGGGAATAAAGGTCTGGTAATAGCGCAGGACGGAAGGCAGCAGCCCGGCGGCGCCGTTGGTCGGCGCCGTTACGACGCGCCCGCTGGCGGCATTTTCTTCGTTGACGGCCATGGCGAACAGATTGACCCAGTCCATCGCATACATGACATCTTTCCTGGCAGTATCGCGCTGCAATTCGAGGTACAAGGCCGGCGCGCGCCGGCGCACCTTCAGGCCGCCGGGCAGCAGATCATGGGCCTGCTCATTGCCGATGCCGCAGCCGCGGTCGATACAGGCGTTCATGACGCCGGCAATGTGCAGGACGCCCTGCCTGACTTGTTCCACGGGCAATAGCGTGGCTTCGTTGGCGAGCATGATTTGCGCCATGGAAAGGCCGGAGGACAGGCAAAGGTCCAGCAACTGGCGGCCGGTCGAGAATGGGTATGGCATGGGGTCGTGCTGGGGGACGGTTTCGTCGATGGCTATGGTGTCCAGCGCGCGAATGAAGCCGCCGCCTATGGAGACGTAGCGCTCGGCGATAAGCGTTTCCTTATTCCCGCCGAAGGCGGTGAAGCGCATGCCGTTCGGGTGTTCGACCATGGGCCGTATGCGGTAGCTGAAGGCATTGTCGGGATTGAAGCGTATGGCGTGCGCGCCCCACAACCTGAGTTCTTGCGAGGCCTTGATATGGTCGATCAGGCCGGCAATGCTGGACGGCACGACAGTGTCGGGAGATTCTCCCGAAAGGCCGAGCATGATGCCCACATCGGTGCCATGGCCGCGGCCGGTTTCGGCCAGGGAGCCGTATAGGTCGATGGTGAGGGAGGCGACCTTGTCCAGTAGGTTGCGAGCCTGAAGGTTGCGCGCAAAGTTGCGCGCCGCCCGCATGGGGCCGACGGTATGGGAGCTGGATGGCCCGATGCCTATTTTGAAGATATCAAATACCGAAAGCGTCATGGCGGAGCACCTGTGGTTCTGGTCGTATGAACCATTAAATCATATCGACGAGGAAGGCCGGGCATCGGGTTTGTTGTGGTTCTTTAGACGTGCGCCAGGTATTGGTGCTTCATGGTTTCTTTGGATGTGCGCCAGGTATTTGCTTCTTGATTTCTTTGGATGTGTGCCCGGTATTTTGCTTCGTGGTTTCTTAAGACGTGTGCCGGTTCCTGGTGACCTTGTTCTGCGACGCGTTGCCGGTCCAGCGCCTGCGCGCTGGACACCGCCCCGCCTAGCTCGTCCGCCCCGTTCGGGGCTACCTTCGCGATCGGCTGGCTCGGCCCCGGACGTCGCGCCACAAGGCCCCCAGGACCCGACCCACTGCGTAGCGTTGGTTTGTCAGGCCGCTGGGACAGGTAGGGTGCTTGGCATTTTTCTGTGGTGGCGGTTGCTGGCCGAAGACTTTGCAGGGCCGCCAAAAAGTCGATCCCCGCCGGATCGCCTTTTTGGCATACGGGCTGGTAGTTTGAGAGGCTGCTGGATTTGAGGCTTGCCTATACTGGGTTTGAGGGTCGCTTATATTTATTTGATTGTTGGGTCGTTAATTGGATCGCTGCCTGAGTGTTGGCATCGGTAGAGTCTCAGGTTTCATTGCCTTAAACACAAAGATACTGACCGTCCCTGGTAAGTTGTTACCAGGTTTGATCTCGGCGCAATACAACACCGAATACAACACCGTAGCCTGGCCAGCACCGTAGGCCGTATCAGCCCCTATGCCCAAGCGGGCCGGCTGGCGGCCCGCGCCGGGCGAGCGCGCAAGCTCTTCTGCCAGCCGCAACCATCACAGAAAAATGCCAAGCACCCGACCCGTCCCGGCAGAGATACAAAACCTGGGATGCAGTCGTTGGCGCGGTGGTGGAAGGTAGCGGTCCGTCCGGGGCCGAGCAAGCCGGCCGCGAAGGCAGCGCGCTGGGCGCCGGACCAGGCAACGCGGACCGCTACCTTCCACCACCGCGCCAGCGGCGTGTTAAAGACAAACCATCGATACACGACAGCGGCGTGTTAAACACAATCATCGATGCACGACGGCGGCATGTTCAATAACAATCGCCAATGCACCCGAGAGACGGCGTGTTCAGAACAAGCCACGCCGCTATCCCCTTAGATCACATACAGATCCACATACTCATGCACCGGCATCGCTTCCAGCGCCTGCTGGTCCAGCGACACCGCCAGGATCTGTTGCTGCTGCCTGGCCGGGAACTGGCGCGCCAGGTTCCTGCGGAATTTGTCCTCCAGCAAAGGAATACCATCGCCGCGGCGACGCTTGTGGCCTATCGGGTACTCGCAAACAATCTCATCGAGCCTGCCGCCGTCATTGAACTCCACCGTCAGCGCATTGGCGATCGAACGCTTTTCCGGATTGTGATAGTCCGCCGTAAACGCAGCATCCTCCACGCACACAATCTTCTCGCGCAGCGCATCGATACGAGGATCGGCCGCCACAGCATCCTCATAATCGCCCGCCGTCAGGCGGCCCAGAATCACCGGCACCGCCACCATGTACTGAATGCAATGATCGCGGTCGGCCGGATTGTCCAGCGGCCCCTTCTTGTCGATGATCCGGATGCACGCCTCGTGCGTGCGGATCGTGATCTTCTTGATATCGGCCTCGGACCTGCCCGCCGCCTTGAGCTTGCGATGAATGTCCATCGCGCACTCGACTGCCGTCTGCGAATGGAACTCGGCCGGATACGAAATCTTGAACAGCACATTTTCCATCACATAGCTGCCGTAAGGGCGCTGGAACTTGAACGGCTGGCCCTTGAAGAGCACATCGTAAAAGCCCCAGGTCTTGGCCGAAAGCACCGAGGGGTAGCCCATTTCGCCCGTCCTGGCGATAAGGGCCAGGCGCACCGCGCGGCTGGTCGCATCGCCCGCCGCCCAGCTCTTGCGGCTGCCCGTATTCGGCGCGTGCCGATAGGTGCGCAGGCTCTGGCCATCGACCCAGGCCAGCGACACCGCGTTGATGATCTCCTCGCGGCTCAGGCCCAGCAACTGGGACACCACCGCCGTCGAGGCCACCTTGACCAGCACCACGTGGTCCAGCCCCACCTTGTTGAACGAATTCTCCAGCGCAATGCAGCCCTGGATCTCGTGGGCCTTGATCATGGCGGTTAGCACCGCGCGCATGGTCAGCGGCGCCTTGCCCGCGGCCACCGCGTTGCGCGACAGCCAGTCGGCCGTGGCCAGAATCCCGCCCAGGTTATCCGACGGATGGCCCCACTCGGCGGCCAGCCACGTGTCGTTGAAATCCAGCCAGCGTATCATGGCGCCGATGTTGAAGGCCGCCTGCACCGGGTCCAGCTGGAACTGGGTGCCCGGCACCTTGGCGCCATGGGGCACGATGGTGCCCGGCACGATGGGCCCGAGCAGCTTGGCGCAGGCCGGGTATTCAAGGGCCTCCAGGCCGCAACCGAGCGTGTCGATCAGGCAGTTGCGCGCTGTCTCGTAGGCCAGCTCGCTCTGTATTTCGTAATCAAGCACATAGTCAACGATATCGACAAGCACCGCATCGGGCGTCGGACGAACATTGGAAATAGGCGCGGACATAAATAGTTTCCTGAAATGGCGTAAACGCTGAGAGACAGTGTAAAAGCCGAGAACGTATAAAAAGACCTGGGAGCCTGGAGGCCCAGGCCCAAGGGCCCAAGGGCTTACTTGCGCTTGTCCAGCGGCACGAACTTGCGGTCTTCGGGCCCGATATAGTTGGCCGTGGGCCGGATGATCTTGTTGTCGGCGCGCTGCTCCAGGATGTGCGCGGCCCAGCCCGCGGTGCGCGCAATCACGAACAGCGGCGTGAACATCGCCGTGGGCACTCCCATCATATGGTAGGACACCGCCGAAAACCAGTCCAGATTGGGGAACATCTTCTTGGCGTCCCACATGGCCGACTCCAGCCGCTCGGCAATGTCGAACATCTTGGTGTTGCCCTGCTTCTTGGACAGCTTGCGCGCGACTTCCTTGATCACCTGGTTGCGCGGGTCCGACACGGTATAGACCGGGTGGCCAAAGCCGATGACCACCTCCTTGGCCTCGACCCGGCGCCGGATGTCGGCCTCGGCCTCGGCCGGCGTGTCGTAGCGCTTTTGCACCTCGAAGGCCACCTCGTTGGCCCCGCCATGCTTGGGCCCGCGCAGCGCGCCTATGCCCCCCGCGATGGCCGAGTACATGTCCGAGCCCGTGCCGGCAATCACCCGGCAGGTAAAGGTCGAGGCGTTGAATTCGTGCTCGGCATACAGGTTCAGCGACGTGTGCA
>NZ_FQXE01000003.1 GCF_900129885.1 Pollutimonas bauzanensis
CCATGTCTGCATATCAACAGTTACTTTGGAGATGAGCCTGCACAGATTCTCAGAGTCATTCAGGACTGAGTGCCAAAACGCCCACACTGAGGGATCTATATCGTTAATATGAACATGGGAAGCAAACTCTTGAATGACCAGTTCCAAGGCAATCGATGCACCGCCAGCATACGGTTCAACGTAATGTCCGTCCATAAGGTCATTATGGCGAAATAATGCCTTTACATACTCGGTGAGTTTGGTTTTCCCCCCGGGATAGCGCAAGGGTGAGTGATAGCTAGACAACGGGCCTCCGCATTAAGTTCGACCCACTTTAGCAATTTCGAACGAGTTTGGCCAGCTGGTTGGGCCATCTAATTTAGACGTGGGCAATGTGCAACATAAATGGTGAAATGTTGTCCCAGATTGTCTTCAGTTCAGAGCCAAGGGGAGAGGCGTACCGACTGTGAACGAACGAATGCAAAGTAGTAATGCTCGTCGGCTGTGCCTGGTCGTCGGGCTCCGTGCTCGCTAACTTGTTAACGATGCCCTCTTGATTTTTATCGAATTTTCCCTGATCTTTAAGGTGTTTGGCGGTACTTCGTACCTTTTCTGCGAGCGTCGCTTGGTGCCTTGCCTTGACAATGGTGACGTTGTCACGTGCGATGAAATCATCTAGGCTAAGTTCGATGAAAGTGCGCAGGAGCACTGCAACTGCGTTTTCATAGTCCTCGACGGAAAGTCGCTTTAGCTCACGATAGATTTTGTTCAACCGCGGACTTTCCGAGCTCGTAGTAACTACGAAGCTCTTAGGAATGAGTGTGGATCGCTTGTCGTTCCTGGATCGCACTTTGGGTTCTGTCGCAGCCGGTTTGGATTCTGGCGCGGGCGCCAGATCGGGGTCTAGGGGCCAAAGGGTCTCCTCGTCAGGCAAACTCGGAAGTGAGGCGGCAGGGAACTGATCAAGGTATTTTTTTCTGTCCTGTTTCGACTTAAGCATAGAAACATTCCATGTTCCTGTGGCAAGGTCAGAGACTACTTGTTTGATCCCCTTTTCCAAGTCGCTAATCGCCACTGTAGACTGTAGCTTGCCCGCTGAAAGTTCTAGGCCGAGCGCCTTCCTGATTGCAGGATCGCCAAGAAGACGATTAAGCGTGGAGATAGGAAATGCCGCACGGTCGGTCAAATCCTCTTCTGTAAACCAGTCGTTGGCTTTTCCGAAGTCGAGCAAGTTCAGGCCTGCGTCACCCTTACGGAACCTCGCCCGTTGCGTACCGTCCCACGGTACCGTGCCGGCGCCTTCGTTCTCGCCAGTATGCTTTAGTGGTATCCAAATGTCTGCATCTTCGCGCGAATCAAACTGGACAGCCCCCACTTTATTGATCGTCGATTTATCTGCGCGTTTCGCTAATAGCTTCATCTTCTTGCAGAAGGCAGGGACCCCTGTACCCAGAGGTATTGCGTCGAGCAATACAGGTTTGTTTAACGCTTTCAATACCGCCGCTCGACGATTTCCCTCGAGAACGATGTACCGGTTATTTTCGGTTGCGATGACGGCAATAAGATCTATAGGATTTTGGCCGTTATTTACTATATGTTCGGCTAATGCTATGGTTTTTGTCGGATTATCAAGCAATATCCGCTCAAACGCTTCCCGCTGACTTTTTTGCGCAATATACCGAGGATTTTCCAAGTCAAAATCGAGCTTGCTTACGAGCACGGTAACGCTTGCCATTATTCATCCTCCCGGGTAATTACGATATTGAACCGGGACCAATGTATACGTTTAGCGATGAATTGTAAAATTTGGCAATTAATGTCCATTTGCACGCCAACCTCTATGGCAATTATTCCTGCATCATAGCGAAAGGGAAAAGGTAGCTAGCGAAGTTCGATTGGATGCATGGCGCACTTCGCCGCATCGGTATTCCCGGTCAGAGAGCAGTATTCTGGGCGCGGCGGAGCCAGATCCCGATGCTGTGTCATTGACAGGCCATCCCTAGCCTTTCGTGCCATATCAAAATTTTGGAGCAGAGTAGGCAGTCGAGCTCGGCGAAGAATTTGCTTGAGGCTTATCGAGTGCCCTTCGCCTTGAAACTGCCGTGCCGCCCAAATTATTTGGCGTTCAGTTTTGCTTTCGTTAGCCGCTTCAACTGCACGCCGAAGCCCAGGGTCACGTCTAATGGCACCCTGTGCTTGGCTACTGCTTAGCCCGGCCTTCTGGCCCAAAACTGCACCATTGATTCGCACGGGCCAGTCTTGCGCAGCAAGAATTTGCTGCAGCACCGCATGAAGCACTATGACACGTGAGGCGACGTTTTGAATGCGTCGTGCGGTTCTATGTTCTTTCTTCCGCACATCCAGCTCGTGCAGCTTATTTTTTAGCCACACCTCATCACGCAATGAAGCTCGCACGCCCGCCGGCGAATTCATTAGTCTTTCTCTGATTTTATCTCGAGAAAACTGCTGTTGCATGAATACTTCTATCAAGTTTTTTCTGTCTTGGCCGACGGTAGGATTGATGGTTGTAGTCACTACAAAGTTTTTACTTAGCCACTGTTCATCGAATAGTTTTAGGAACCAATAAAGCACTTTGCTGTTAGACGGTGAACAGCCTCGGTGTTCACTCATGAATTGGCGCATTCTTTGTCTGGCGACCTCGCGGGTTAACGTCTGCCTTACCATCTTGGGGCGTGGTGTGCTGTGCTCCGGACCGGGGAAGGTCCGATCGGCTAATTCCCTTGATATTTGCTTGAAGTCCAGATTAAGCGCAACCATGAGGGCGCAAAAATCAGAGGACCGTGCTACGGAAAAATAAGGTCGAAAAGTAACGACCGAGCGGTCATTTATATATAATCGTAACGGTTGGCCCAGTGGAGGTTGCTCTAATTCAAAGGCACTGCAGAGAATCTTTTTGTAGCTGTTGAGCCCATTTCTCTCGTTCATTTTCAGTTCGAAATAATGACGAATATCGGCATACGACCATTTCCGACATTCATTGTTTAAAGCAGCGACGCTAACGTCTACGAGCTGCTTATACATAGCGGGTATGGTCGGCGGTTGGATCTGTGATCGGCCTAAAGAGTAGCCGCAAGAACACTGCAGTTTAGGAAGGTCTAGCAATCGGGAGGATAAAGGCACGATTGTCTGATTACATTCGGGACATGCACTTAGCAGAATGCATCCATGAGAGGCGCAAACGAATACATTGGGAAGTTGGTGGATCCTGTGCCAGTAGGGTTCACCATACCGGCGGCAGTCATCGTCCAAACATGCAGGGCATAGACGCGCCGTATCTGCAAGGCCTGCCGTATGTTTGGATCCAGTTTGATGGATGCCGTGTGTTGTAGGTTTCTTCCGTTGGATTCTTATCTGGCGTGTAGGATTGCTAGCCATGGACTTATTGTCCAGATTTTCAGGTGAGTCGAACGCAAGCCAGTATGGAAGCGTTGTCAACTCCATCATGGCCGTAAAGTAATTCGTACCAAGTGCGTTCAGCAGGTTTTCGAGTTCATCGCTATAGCTGACCATGCCTAGCATGGGATGTTGCATGCGGCGATTGTGGATAGTTGCTTCTAAGAAAGGACGCCATGCTCCACTACCATTATGGTGGGCAAGTCGGGCAAGCCACGAACACAGAAGCTCATCGGGATAAGGTTGCAGGCGAAAGGGAAGTAGTGGCATGGCAAAAGTGATTAGGGTTATGACATATCTATTCCGCGCGATATTGCGTAAGCGCTAAGACTAGGCGTCCAATTCTTTAGTCCAGCCAGTCGTTGGATCCGCCAACGTGATCGCAGGAGACCAAGGCGCCTCAACTTATCAATCGCGAGATCAATGCGAAACTTTTGAAACTGTTCAATTGATTCCGACAATTCGATAAGAGTATTGTTAAGTGTGGGAAGTCGTTCACGGTTTGCTCTTACCATTGCTTCACGGTTCAGATGCCGCAGAATGAGCGTTGCACTGATCCGAGAGCGATTGATTCGAGTTCTTTCGTTCCTCACAAATTGTTGAGCCTGTTCGGCAAGGCTTTGATCACGTTTAGCCCAATCCACTTTGCTGTTTCTGGGACTAGTGAGGGCACGGGGTAATGTAGAGCAAACATCTTTAAGCCATTGCTGGTCATTGCGCCGAAGCCATGCATATGCGCCTGGCGCTGTGGCGCGAATCATAGTTACTCCTTTTGCGGGAAGTTTTTTGCACAAGGCTAACCAGTGCTGTCGATGCGTTATCCTTTCTGATTCGATTTTGTGGTCCGCGTGTAGCTGCTTGAGGCCTGGCGTGTGAGCGCGAATACGATAGGCTACGCTTATAGATACACTGTGCTTTTTCGAGATTTCCGCTATTGCTAATCCGGCGCACAAGTCTGTAACGATGGCCAAGCGGATCACTTCGGGAACCCTATGGCAGTGGCCCGGGTTGGTCATTTCGATGGTTTGTCGGCTTGCCGCCACCGCTGAGCTAGTGGACTCCAATCGTTCGGATGTGGCTTGGCCAAATTCCGTTTGATTCGAGAATGTGGTATCGCGACGAGGATGGCGCGGGACAACGATAGTTCGCCGCGGCAAGGTATCGTTTTCTTGGGTTCGCCACCTGTCGGCCATGTTGTTCTTCGACGGATTGAAGGTACCAAGGAATTTTTCAATAGAACCGAACAAAAACCGAATCAGAAGGAGATGGCAGATGGGATGGGATGATCGCTCGGGCCGTCTTAACGTTGAATAGAGCCAAAACAGGGGGTGGTTCGAGCTGGAAAGCAGTCTTTCGCGATGCTCGAACCCTTGAAACTGGTTGTAATATTCTCGGAGTGCGTCAGTCAGTGCAGGAAAATCAATTTTTCCGTGAGCCTTCTTAAAGCCTAGACTTAGAATTTTAGAAATGTAGACGAGGTTGAGGGCGCTTACGTCGCTGATATAGAGGTTTGCTTTAAGCAATGCCACTGACATTAAGGCTAGTTGGTAGTTGTGTGATTCGCGGGCTATGTAGGTCGGTTCAAAAGTGGAGGACCATGGGGACTGTTGCAGTTGCTGGCGATGTGACAAACAGCTAAGCCCAGAGAACACTTCGAGTTGAATGCCATGTACCGTACAGTACACAACGCCAGGGAGTTGATGACTTCGTTGCCAATACGTGCATCCATACTGTTTGGCCGTGCTCGTGTTGCAAAGCACGCAGTAGCGGGCTATGACTTGCGCACCGAAGCCATTGGCTACGCGCCCCAGCAGTGTCTTTACTCCCTGTCCACCTGTGCCACGAAATAGATGAACTAGTCGCGTGTCTCGGGAAACCGAAAGAAATGGCCTGTGATAGGGATATAACGTTGCACGATCAATGAGATCGTCGGCTGATTTAAATGGGGATCGCTCTCCCAGAGTGCGTTGTAATGCATCCAGTCCTGTTGGTAAATCAAGCACAGGTATGTGGCTGTCGCACCCAAATAGGAGAAGCATAAATTGGCGGGGTAACGTAAACGCGTTTAATGACCAAATACGCTGTAAGAAAGAATACAGGCATTCATCTGGAAGCAATTCAGGGATGAAGCACAGCGGGGCGTCCGATCTCGTTGTCAAGACATGGGCCGTTCGCATGGAGAGCGCCTTAGTCTAATGCCAGTGGATCTTCCATGGGCAATTTGATATCCGGGGCATGTTTTGAATGAATCTTATTTTTTGGTGTCCTGGCTTTACTTGACGTGCTTTTTCGTTCGGGACGGATGGTTTCGGCATGGCAATCTTCAAATTCGTCGATTCGATTAACTGGATTGTTGGCTGTATGTTCGTTCGCACCAAGTTGTTTTCTTAGATCACGATACTTGGCACTAAAAAGCAGATCATCAAAAACGCGTAATCTTTTAGGGTCGCGACTGGCTAGCGCTCGGATGGCCGGTTGCAGAAATGCCATATCAGTCGCTGATACTCGTTCAAAAGATTGTTCGTCAATAATCTCGCGTCCTCCGATCTCATTTCTTTGCGCGAGCATAAACGCCAGTGATGCAAACGCGGTGTTGCCGGCCGAAGATGTATGCCAGGCTTTCTTGATGCTGTCTGATAGCCTGCATTTGTTTCTTGTTAAGCTGTAGTCCCAGTAGACTTCGCAAAACTCGTCCCATTGAGGATCATTTTGCGACATGGGTTTGAAGATCGTTTCTCCACTAGACGACAGTTTACGTAAATTGCGCACGCTACCCTCAAGAACCGGTTGTACTGCTGGCGTGGCTAGCAAAAGTAGGCTGATTCCTAATCGCTCAATGACTTCACTGAATAGATTCAGCATAAATTCTGCATTGCTCCCTCGGGCATAGCGCAGATTCTGTACCTCATCGATCACGAGAAATCCTAGCGAGACAGCTGTCGCTACGTGATTCATCAGCGCCACCATGGGGGCTATTTGATGCACAGATCTGGCTTGCCTAACGTAGTTCGTGCCGAGGGCCTTATCGATTTCTTCGAAAAACTGCACACATAAGCTTCGCAGAGTGGCATCGTGAGGAACGCGAAGAACAACGAAGACGACTTGGTGGCATACAAGGCTTGTGCCTTGATAGCAGGTATGTGCAATGACCTGCGGATAGCGCATTAGAAAAGTCGTTGCAAAGGTCGTTTTTCCCATGCCGCTAATGCCCATGATGAGATGGCCCCTTGCGGATGAATTCCAGTCTCTAGGGAATGGCACGCCACTGCCCGTACCGCCTTGATGGGATGCCATGGCATGGCGTCGTTGTCGATCGATAACAGTAAGCGGGTTACGGCCAATATAGCTCTGGCGAATAATAGTCGCCAACGCTAACCCGGCCTTTTGGAACTCAGGGAAGGGATGGACGATGTCGTTCAAAATGGATAGTTCCATGATGCGGCTCACGTCACCGGCTTGCCTGTCTTTAGCGGTCGGCCTGGGAGGATAATGACTTAGCTCTGTTAAGAATTGTTCTTTTCGTTCTTCGAGCACAGGCAGTGCTTCGATGAAGGGATTGCCTTTAAAAGAACGAACGCCTGTCTCTTGATAATGTGCCGCCATGATATCGGTCACTCTCTACCCCTGTTTTTGCGGATAATTTCCAAGTTTTGCAGTCGCTCCTGTTCTTCAAGCGCTTCCCACGTTGGTTCAGATGTTGCTGGTACATGATCTCTTGCCGCTGATTTACCGGACAGAGCCTCTTTCATTTTGGTTGTTTCGTGTTGTCTCGCCAGGGAAAGATCAATTTGGCTGAGCTTATCGCGATTTACCGTGGGCATTGCGTTGAGGTTCTTTTTGGGAGTCTTTGCCACGTCGGCGACCTTTTTCCGAATACGCTGTATTTTGCTTTCGTGGTCAGCTCTTGCAAAGGCAAGCGCTGTTTGGTCGGCTAAGGCAGCTTCTTCATCTAGAGTGAGCGACATCAATTCTCCTGCCCCGCCAACGCCTAGCGAGAAATGAGCCCATTCTGGCGCCGAGGTTTCGATGAACAGTTCAGAGGGGTCTGTCCGGTCGATTCGCACTTCTACACGCTTTGGACGAGCGGCTGATCTAAACGCCAGCTCTTGGGCAGGCTCATTAACAGGATAATAGAGCCGACTACAATAGCGAATAACGCCTTTAGCGATGCTCGCATCATCTATTCCGAGCAGTAATCGCCGATAGTCACCGTCTGCTAAAGGCGGAGTGCGTAATCCCGTAATATTTTTGAGTCCCCATAGGTACGCTTCTTTTGGGGTTGGTGGCACGCCTGCCCGAGCTAGAGTGCGCCTTCTGCGTAGCGCCGAATGTGGACGGTTATTGTGGTCGTCAATAATTTCGATAACAGCTCTATATGCATCGGCAAGGGAATTGACAGCGGTAGCTTGTGCTTTTTTGGCTTCTCTTTTGGTAGGTGGGTCGAGCGGCCTATCGGCGTATGTGCCTTTTAGCTTCGACATAAACATACGGCGCTTTATTTCCCGAATCGTGCGTTCGACAATCGCTTTCCCATCTGGGCATAGCGGAGGCAGTGGCGTAAGCTCAATCCGTAAATCGTCGGTGACAACTTTTTCCATGGATCGACTCATGAAGTCCGATCCACGATCAGGGCAAAGTGTGGAAGGGAATCTCCCGATAGGCCAGCGCTCGTCGTCGATATCCACTCCCATTGAGGCAAAGCGCTTTGTGCGTGATGTAAACGCGATAAGTAAGGCGTACTGAACTTCACTCCATGATGGTGGACGCAGGGACAAATACACGGACACAACGAAACGGCTCCAGCGATCAATGATCAGGTAAATAATTGGCTTACCGACAGTGACGGGATTTTCTTCATCGGTTACTAAGAATATCCGCCCGCCCGTTGCATCGATTTCATAAACCTCACCTGGGCCGGCAGCCCTAACAGAACCCGTTCGTCCGGGATTACGTTCATACTTTCGAAGGTTTCGTGCCAGATCGTCAGTGAGCTGCAGATTTTCATTTACGTAGTATCGAAACTGACGCAGCGTTATGGGTTCCGGGTATCTGTTATCAATATACTGACTGAAAGTGTCCGGATGCCTACGTCGAAAATAAGTAGAAAGATATTCTTGATGAACCTCCGTGAAAAACGCCGGCCCCTTCCGTAGGCTTCCTTTAAGGCAGGCGAGCATGTCAGATATATCGTCGTCATCAATAATGAAATTGTTGCGTCCGAGTTCTGATGCCAGTGCCGGTTGCCGCCCTCGACGCATACTTGGCTGAGTTGACGGGGATTCGTTTTTCTCGCCTAGTGAGTAGGCGCGTGCTGCAGGCTTAGCCCCAGGCGGCAATGAAATTAAGGCAAGTCTTGTTCCGCCGAAATAGTAATAGCGCAGCACAAGTCGATAAAGGGTTAAGAAATTGACTCCCAACGTTTCGGAGCGATTGCGTATAAGCGAAGTGAAATGAGCCGACGAAAGATTTTCTTCATTTTTAAACGCATAGACCAACGGTTCGATGAGATTCCAGGCCGCTTCGATCGCTTCGGTGTGGTCATTTTTACGAAATTTGCCAATTCCTATGAATTGGTACGGCAGGCGTAGTTTCCCCCATTGGCCACCGTTATTTTCAATAAGATGGGTAACTTCGTTTGAAGAGATTCGTTTTGGCCGACGAGCGCTCCGCGCTTGTTGGGGTGTAGTCACCCATATTCCATATATGCAGCTGGTAAACACATGCGTGACTCTTAAATATTTGGGTTGCTGATTCCCCACGCGCAGTACCAGGCCTTCTGTGGGCGTTATGTTTCCTACCTTTTCGAACTCAATGGGTATTTTGGACATTGCGAAGCACCAATGGCAAATTAAGAGCCAACCCATGGCTTAAGGAAATGGGTATGAGTCCGCTCCATGCACAGAAACGGAAAGTGTCGTGTCCCGAATTAATTGGTAGGTGTAATCGTTGGCATACATCGTGGACGATTTCATCTAGTAGGGTGTTCCGTCGGTAGATATCGAGGAAGCATGCCGCAAACCGTATCGCTTGAGGATAGTCGGGTATATGTCGATGTAGAAACCAGGCCCGCATGAACCTGAGGTTTTTAAGCAATGTATCGTCGAATGCGGATGTGTCTACGAGCGTCCAAGGAATATTGTGTTCGGCACACCAACGATGCTCGACGGCCAAGCGGTTCAGTACAGAAGGATTGGTTGCATCATTTGGGGTTTTGATGCTTGCGGCACGAAAATAAGGTTTTCCGTCTATAAGTTCGGTAACCATGAAATCGATGGTGAACGGCTCGGGATAAAAGCCCTTATGAGGATGGCGGACACCTAATTCTTCACATAACTCGAGCGTGCGCGTTATCTCGAGGATTGGGAATTGCTCGCGACAGTCCTGGGTAGTGCGTCTACGTTCTAGCAGAAAGAAGTAGGTGGTTTCGATCTTTGAAAGTAAATGGACAGATCGGGACGTTCGAATTCCTCTAACTATGCTGGAGGTCCCACGAGAGGGGACATCCCGGACTCTAAGCCATGGCTTGTACGCGGCATGTACTCCCAGCCCTTGACCACGGCGGAGCCTATTCCGAAAGTGCGGCATGTAAAGAGAGACGTCTGTATCCCATTCCATGGCACATAATGGCAAAACTCCATATTAATTGCAATAAATATCCGCAATATTAGGGAGTTAAAGGATCCGCAAGGGACGGTGAAGCCATCCGCGAGCGGGCACCCTATTCGATCACGCTGACTCCAGCGCCGCAGCCCGCGCGGTCATCGTCGATTTCCACTCGCTGGGCAGTACGCCGAATTGGGCGCGGAAGGCCTTGCCGAAATGGCTGAGGTTTTCGTAGCCGACGGCAAGGGCCACTTGCGTGACGCTCATGCCGCCCGCCAAGCTATCGGCAGCGTGTTCTAGGCGGATCTCGCGCAGGTGCGCGTGGACCGACTTGCCGCATGCGGCCCATAAGCCCGCGCGCAGTTTTTTTTCCGATAGGCCGACTGCCTGCGCAAGGCGCGCCGCCGGCCAGTCTTCGGCATAGCGGCTCCCGAGCAGCCTGCGCGCGCGCAGCACTTGTTCGTGTTCGGTGGATGTCAGCGGCGAATTCAATGCGGGCGCCGCCAGGAGTTCGATCACGTGGGCCAGCAGTTCCTGGGTTCGCGCCCGCCGCCATAGCCGCAGCGCGGCGGGGTCGGTAAGCGGTGTCGAGGACAGCGACTGGGCGAGCTTCAGCATTTCGTGGCTGGCGCTGCATGACACGACCAGACCCTCATGGCCGGGCGATCCGTAACCGCCCGCAAAGCGGCGCCGCAGGCGCTCCGCGATCGGGAAAGAGGTCGCGCGGAGCAGGGCCTCGGCCGACAGGCGCAGGTCGACGACATGCATGTCGCTCCTGGCGGGCAACCGGACCTCGCTACCCAATTGATCCGAGTACTGGGATAGCACCAGGGCGCCCGCGCGCGGCTGGCACACCGGGCCGCTGTCGAGGGCGATCTGCGTGCTACCCGCCAGCAACACTTGGATGCCGAAGACCCTCGTGCCCGGTGAGGGCAGGGTCAGCTCGGCCTCGGGGCGGCCGCGCAACACGACCAGGCTGACGCCTTCGTCGACGCGTTCCAATATCGAGATGGTTTTTTCCCAGTCGGGCGTGGCCGGCACGGTCGGCAGGGTGCTGCGCCACCACTCGTGCGGTTGGCGGGGCGTGTCGTACATGTAGGCACGGCGTGCAAGGTCGGACATGGCGTTTTCTTGAACGAGAGTGTTGCGTAGCCGCGAATTCGTCAATGATGGCCGGAAATTCGTCAGCCCGGAAAATAAAATGCCGCGATACTCGCTCTGCATTACAAGTGATAATCATTCTCGTTATAGTTTACACGTATTGGTCCTTAGAGGGTACGCATGAATCACCACAGTTTCACCGTCATCGCCGTCGCACTGGCGCTCGCCTTTCCACTGATCGGCCACGCTCAGCAAGCCGCCGGCGATCCACCTCCGGTCAGCCTGCCGGCTGTTCTGGTCAAGGGCGCCAGCCAGTCTTTGGCGGATCCCGTCGACAAGGGTTATGTCGCCACTCGTGCGCGTTCGGCAATGAAGTCCAATACGTCGTTGCTGGAAACCTCGCAGGCCGTGAACGTGATCACCCGTACCGAGATGGAGCAGCAGGGCGCGACGTCGGTGGCGAAGGCCGTGCGCTACACGCCGGGCATTGTCGCCCATTACGGTGATAACGACGCGCGTTACGACTGGTTGACGCTGCGGGGTTTTACGCCGGCGCGATATCTGGACGGCCTGGTCCTGCCATTTGGCGCCCTGGGCTACGCGCAGCCTCGCATCGAGCCCTATGGCCTGGAGCGCATTGAAGTTCTGAAGGGCCCGTCGTCAGGCTTGTTCGGTCAGACAGCGCCAGGCGGGCTGCTGAATATGGTCACCAAGAAGCCGACCGAAGACCGCTTGCGAGAAGTGGGCGTGCAGTTCGGCAGCTTCGATCGCAAGGAGGCCTCGTTCGATCTGGGCGGTCCTGTGGACGAAAACAATACTGTGCTGTATCGGTTGACGGGCCTGGTCAAGGACAGCGGCACCCAATTCGACTACATCAAAGATAACAAGCGATTCCTGCAAGGCGGGCTGACCTTCAATATCTCGGATGCGACTCGGCTGACCGTGTCGGGCCAATATCAGAAGATCGATTCCGATGGCGGTGGAGGCGCTCCGGTCCTGCCGCGGGTGGGTACGGTGACTCCGAGTGCCAAGGGCTATATTTCGCGCGACCGCTACGTGGGCGATCCAGACTACGATCGATTCACCAACGAGCAGAAGTTGCTGGGCTATACGCTGGAACATCAGTTCAACGATCGTACCGGGTTCAAGCAGACGGCGCGTATTTCGCAGGTGGACACCAATTCCCGCCGTACGCAGGTTGGCGCCGTCGTTGGCGATACCAAGGCGGTTCGCTATGCGTGGGCTTTTCCCGAGAAAGCCACTACGATGCAGATCGACAACCAGCTCAATGCCGATGTCGATTGGGGCGTGACTAAGCACCGCATCACGGCAGGCGTAGACTACCTGCGTGATCGGGCCGATTACACTGAGAGCCAACTGGGCATTCTGTACGTACCGGGCACTAGCTCGTTCGACCTGTTCGATCTCTACAATCCGGTCTACGGCAACAATAACATTGCCGTTCCTCCGGCGGGAACGAACATCCATCAGACGCGCGAGCAGCTAGGCCTCTATCTGCAGGACCAGATCAGTCTGGACAAGTGGCGCCTCACCCTGGCGGGCCGCCAGGACTGGGCGAATCTCGACCGCAGCACCACTAACGTTGCGGCCAACACTTCCGTGAATAGCGACGTCGATCATCATCGCTTTACCGGACGAGCCGCGGTGAGCTACATCTTCGACAATGGCGTCGCCCCTTATTTCAGCTACTCCACCTCGTTCCAGCCGGTGGCGGGCCAGACGGCCAGCGGCGCGAATCTGAAGCCGACGACCGGCAAGCAGATCGAAGTCGGCGTCAAATACCAGCCCGCCAATCGCAATGCCTTGCTGACTGCATCGCTGTTCCAGATCAAGCAGGACAACGTGACGGCTGCCACTGCAGACCCGCGTTATACGGAGCAGGCGGGGCAGGTGAAGTCTCAGGGCCTGGAACTCGAAGGCAAGGCGAGCGTGAGCAGGGCGCTGAACCTGACGGTTTCCTATGCCTACATGGACACGGAAATCACCAAGGCAAATGCAGCCGCGTCATCGGGCGCGGTCGGCAATCGCCTGAACTTCGTGCCGCGCCACCAGGCTTCGGCCTGGGCGGATTACACGGTGCAAGGCGGTCCGCTGGGCGGTCTGGGCATCGGCGCCGGCATTCGTCATAGCGGCGATGTCTACGGGGCTCTCAGCAACAGTCCGGATACCCGGACTAGCGGATTTACCGTGGTCGATGCGTCGCTCCGCTACGACCTCGGCCGTATTGGCATGAAGGGAGCGGACGTGAGCCTGAACATCGACAACCTTTTCGACAAGAAGTATGTCGCCAGTTGCCTGAGCGTCAACGCCTGCTACTGGGGCACCGAGCGCGCGGCCTACGCCAACCTGCGTTACCGCTGGTAAGCGCTGAACATCGTCCACTGCGCTATCGCAGGCGTAAGCCTGCGGTGGTTTTTTCATTTTTCTTTTCGCTGATCCGAGCGATCGGACCTTTGCATGTTATTGATTCAACGTGTCTTCCGCCTTTACCGCTGGCCGCTCGCGCTGGTGGTGTTGCTCAGCATCTCCAGCGGCTTGCTGAGCGTGGGTGTCATCGCTTTTGTGAACGAGCGCATGATCAACAGCGCGGACATGGCGGGCGGCGCGATCTGGCAGTTCTGTGTGCTGCTGGCGCTGATGCTGGCATTCGCATCTGGCGCGCAAATCTGTCTCACTACCCTCGGGCATCGTTTCGTCTATGGGTTGCGGCGGGAAATGGTGAAGCGTCTGCTGGACACCGATGTTCAGACGGTGGAGCGCCTTGGGCATGGCAGGCTGTTCGCGAGTCTGTCGAGCGACATTCGCAATGTCACCCTCGCATTCGTGCACTTGCCCGAGCTGATTTACGGCGGTGTGCTGACGCTGGCCTCGTTTGCTTACCTGGCGTGGCTGTCGTCCGCCATGTTCGTGGCGACGGCGGTATGGATGGTCTTTACGCTGGCGCTAGGGTGGCGGTTGCTGCTGCGCTTGCGCCGGCATCTGGCGCTGCTGCGCGAGGCCGAAGACGGCCTCTATCGGCAATACCAGGAAATCCTCGACGGCACCAAGGAACTGGCGCTCAACCGGGATCGCGCCAGGCACATTTACGACGGCGATTTCGATGCGAGCGCCCGGTCGTATCGCGATCACATCACCTTGGCCGATCGGTATCACGGCCTGGCGAGCAACTGGGCCAACATCATGGTCCTCGGCACGATCGGCCTCGCGTTCTATCTTGCCAAAGGGCTGGGATGGGCGGACCCGGCCGTGGCTGCGACTTATGCAATGACCATTCTGTTCATGCGTACGCCGCTGGTCTCGGCCGTGGCGGCGGTTCCGGCGCAGTTGGCGGGCAACGTCGCATTGAGCAAGGTGGAGTCCTTGGGGCTGGCCCAAGCGCGGCCGGGTTTCGACATGCCGGGCCGATCAGGCGTGGCCTCTTGGCGAACGCTGGAACTGCGTGACGTCAGCTACCGGTATCCCGCGGAGGACGACGATCCCGGGTTCGACGTGGGGCCGCTCAATGTCACGCTTCGGCGTGGCGAAACCGTATTCGTCATCGGCGGAAATGGCAGCGGCAAATCCAGCCTGGCGCGTTTGCTGTCGGGAATCTATACGTCGCAGTCGGGTGGCATCTTCCTGGATGGGCGAGGCCTGACTGCAGCGGATCGCCCCGGGTATCGCCGGCTGTTCTCCGCGGTGTTCACCGACTTCCATCTGTTCTCGCAACTGATCGGGCCGGATGGCCGCGAGGCTGCCGCAGCGCCGCTACACCGCTGGCTGGATGCGCTGCAGATGCGGGAGAAAGCGCGTATTGCCGATGGTCGTTTGCTGAACACCAAAGTGTCGCAAGGCCAGCGAAAACGCCTTGCACTGTTGCTGAGCCTGCTCGAAGAGCGCGATATCCTCTTGCTCGACGAATGGGCGGCCGATCAGGATCCGCTGTATCGCCGCGTGTTCTATCGCGAATTGCTGCCCGCGCTGAAAGAATCGGGCATCACGGTCGTTGTCATCAGCCACGATGACCGCTATTTCGATATGGCCGACAGGCTGTTGAAGATGGAGGGCGGGCAGTTGACCGATCTCGTCGACAGCCAACGCGCCCGGGCAGGCCGCGATGCGCTGGGCGAAATCGATGGTACGCAGCACCCAACCTAGGAGCATCCAGTTTTGAGCTTGTCCAGGAAGTCGCGCGCTTGGTATGCGGGGTCGTCGCTGCTGATGGCAATGGTGGCCTGGCAAGCATTCGTCCGCCTTGGCCCGGGCGGGCCGGACAGCCTTGTGGTCGATGCGTCCGTCGAGGCACTGCTGCAAGCCTGGGTCTTCTGGCCCCGTCTTGCCGCGGGCATGATGGTCGGCGCCTGCCTGGGCGCGGCGGGCGCCTTGATGCAAATCATCACCCGCAACCCGTTGGTATCGCCGGATCTCCTGGGCATCACCGCGGGTGCGCAACTGGGCGTGATCCTCGGTCTGATGCTGCCGACCGCCCTCGGCCTTCCACTGATTTTCGTGGGAGGAGCGGGCGCGGCGCTTCTGACCTTCCTGGCGGCTGGCGGCTGGAGCACCTCGCCGCTGCGTTTGACGCTGGCCGGTGTTGGCATCGCGCAATGTTTGAGCGCGTTCATTGCCTTGTTTCTCAGTCTCAACGATCACGCGGCGATGGTGGTGTCGCTGTGGAATACCGGCACCTTGCAACAGTTCGGCTGGTCCGCGCTGACGCCGGCAATGTGGCTGGCGCCGCTGGCTGCCGCATTGCTTGCCGTGCTGGCCCGGCCCTTGAACCTGGCGATGCTCGGCGATGCGCAGATGCGCTCGCTGGGCTTGACGCCTGCGCGATTCAAAGCCGTCACCATCATCCTCAGCAGTCTGCTGACTGCCTTGGCTTTCCAGCTGGCCGGTCCGCTCGGATTCATAGGCCTCGTCACACCCAATCTGTTGCGTCTCGCATTCGGCGTGGCTCGGCCTTCCTCATTGGTGCCGCTGTGCGCGTTATGGGGGGCGGCGCTGACCCTGTTCGCGGACAACCTGGGCACCGCAATCGGCCGCTGGGTCACGGTGCCGTTCGGCGTGTTGTCGGCGCTGCTCGGGTCGGTCGCGATCCTGGTGTTGCTGCGGATCACTCCGCGCGCACCCTCGGCGGCGATCGCGCGGGTCGAGGGCCACACTGTTGCGCGCCGTCTGCCGCTGCCGATGTTCGTGGGTCTGATGGTGCTGCTGTGCGCGGTGTTGGGCATGGCGGGCGTCGTCCATGGCGGTGGCGCGAGCGCGATCGAATTCGTCCAGGCATGGTGGGCCGGAGAGGCGCTGGCCCGTGTTTTGCTGGACCTGCGCCTGCCGCGTTTGCTGGTGGACATGATGGCTGGAGCGTGTTTTGCACTGAGTGGCGTCGTGCTGCAGACGGTCACTCGCAATCCACTGGCGGGTCCCGAGATTCTTGGGGTGAGCCAGACCTCCGCGTTGGCTGTGCTGCTGGCGTTGGTTCTCATGCCGGAGTTGGTCGGCGCCTGGCGCTTCCTGATTGCCTGGGCGGGGGCGATCGCCGCACTCTTGCTGGTTGTTGGACTGAATCTTCGTCATGGACTGGAACCGTTGCGCTTGACCCTGACTGGCTTCGCACTCGGCGGCGCCGCGCTGGCGCTGATCGGTCTCTTGATCGCGCAGTTCAGCACGAACATTGCGCAGGCGCTGATCTGGATGGTGGGCAGCAGCTATGGACGGACCTGGGCCGATGTCCTTGGCATGCTGCCGTGGATGGTGCTGGGTATAGGCCTGTGCGCGGCGGCGGCACGCTGGATGGATTTGCTGCAATTGGGCGATGGCATCGCTGCGAGCCTGGGGCTAGCGGTCGCGCAGCGCCGGGCGATGTTGGTGGCGGTGGCCAGCCTGCTGGTCGCTGCGCCAGTCGCGGTGGTCGGCCCGGTAGCCTTTGTCGGATTGCTGGTGCCCCATGGGGTGCGTCTACTCGGTTATTACCGCATGAGGGAGCGCCTCTGGGCGGCGCCGTGGCTAGGGGCCGCGTTGCTGGTCTTGGCGGACCTGTTGGGACAATGGCTGTTGGCGCCGCTCGACATTCCGCTGGGCATTGCGACGGCAGCCATCGGCGCACCGTGTTTTCTGTTGCTGCTCGCGCGGACCTACGTCCATCGCGGGCGGGGAGCGGCGATATGATCTGCCATCCACGATTCTGGCTGCGGGTCATCGCGATGCTGTGCCTGGTTCTGGAACCGGCGACGGCATGGGCCGAAACGCTGGTCGCGCGCCAGTCCGCGCAGATTCCGCAGCAGGTGCTGCGTGTGATCAGCCTGGACGATCTCAGCTCGGAGTTGTTGTTGTCTCTCGGTATCGCGCCAGTCGCGGTGGCCAATCTCGACGGTTATCGCCGTTATGTCCGGATCGGCAGTGAGCGTCTCGCGGACAGCGTGTCGCTCGGGAGTCCGCAGCAGCCCAACCTCGAGGCGATTGCGCGGCTCAAGCCCGATCTTGTTGTCGGCGTGTCCTACTTGCATCTGCAGTTGTTCAAACGTCTCGACGCGTTGGCGCCCACATTGATTTTCAATGTATCGCTCGCCCCGGCGTCTTGGGGTGGCGTGGCATTGGGAGAATCCATGCTGACGCGCCTGGGCGAACTGACCGGACGTCGGGCGCAGGCCATGCAGGCCATTGAGAAGTCGCGCGCGGCGATGGCGCGTGCACGCTCGGCGATACGCGACCGAGGCCTGGCGGGCCGGCCGATGGCGGCGTTGTACCCGCTGTCGCGCGAGGGGTCGTTCATTGTGTCGAACCGGCAGGCCCTGATCGTCAGCGTGCTCAACCGGCTGGGAATCATGGAGCCCTGGCGCCTGGACTCCGCCTACAGCCTGCACCGGCGCATCGGTTTGCGCGATCTCGCGGCCCAGGCCGACCTGACGGTGCTGTTCATCGGTGGTCAGGAGGGCACGCCGATGTTCGCCACGCCGATATGGAAGGCCTTGCCTGTTGCCCGCAGCGGTCGCGTGGCTTTTCTGCCGACGCCATATTGGACTTTCGGCGGCCCCTTGTCCGTGGTGCACCTGGCCGACCAGATTGCCGACGCGGTATTGTCCATGCCTGGCGTGCCGCGATGAAATGGCGCAACCGTTCAGGGCTTTCGGCCATGAGCCTAGGCGCAAGCGGCGAGGTCAAGCGAGAGCAGCGGCCAGGTGGCCGGCCATGATCGCCGCGCTGGCCCCCTTGTTCGTCGGCGACTTCACACATTATCGCGATGCGCTTGTATTGCGCGACGACGCACGCCCTTCGATACCGCTACGCGATCTGCAGAAGCATGAAGGGTTCGAGCGCGTGCTGCGCGAATACGGCGTCGACTATCCCGATGGCGACCGCCGTGCGCTGGCTTCCGAGTGGTCCAAGCTGTACTTTATTCGTCTGCTGCCGCCGGTGCTGGCAGCGGCCATCATGCTGGATCGCCGGCTTTCGCTGGACGTCGACAGGATCGAGATCGTGCTGGGAGCGCGTGCGGAGCCGCTCGCATTCAAACTGCCGGATGCGGGAGACGTTTGTGTGCCAACCCTCGGCGATCCGTTCGCCGCATTCGTGCCGCTGCTCGATCATCACCTGGAACCCATGATCAACGCATGGGCCCGGCACTCGAAGTTGTCGCCCCGGGTGTTCTGGAGCAATGCAGGCAATTATTTCGAATGGCTGGTCAATGCGTTGACGGCCCGGGCGAGCGCGGATCAGGTCGCCCCCGCACGTGCCATTCTGGCTTCGCCGCATCGTCCCGACGGTCGGCCCAATCGCCTGTTCCGGCCGTTGCGTTATATCGATCAGGACGTGAACACGCCATGGCGTCAGCGGCGGGTGTGCTGTGTGCGTTACCTGTTGCCCGGGATGGCGCTCTGTGCGAATTGTCCTTTATGCAAACACGCGCCCGCGCCCGGAATCGTGCCGCGGGCGTAGCAAATTGCGCAGGCAGGACTTGCGCTCACCTGACGTAGGAGAGCGCCGAGCCGTCTTGCGGATGCGCGATCACACCCATAGGAATGCCATAAATCGATTCGAGCGTGTCGCTGCGCAGCAGCTCCGCAGGGCTGCCCTGGGCCAGTAGCTCGCCGCTGTGCAGGGCCACCAGATGGTCGCAGTAGCGCGCCGCCATATTGATGTCGTGCAGTACGACCAGCACACCCAGGCCCAGGTCGCGGCTCAGTGTCCGGACCAGGGCGAGCACGTCCACCTGATGGGCGATATCGAGGGCGGAAGTGGGCTCATCGAGCAGCAGATAGCGGCTGTCCTGGGCGAGCAGCATGGCCAGCCAGACTCGTTGGCGTTCGCCGCCCGAAAGACTGTCTACCCAGCGGTCCGCGTATTGGTCGACATCGGCCCGTTTCATGGCCCGAGCGATTGCGGCATGATCCTCGTCGCCGAATCTGCCCAAGGCGCCATGCCAAGGGTAGCGCCCATAGCCGACGAGCTCACGGACCGTCAGCCCTTCCACAGGGGGGAGTTGTTGCGGCAGGTAGGCCACCCGCCTGGCAAAGTCGCGATCGCTCCAGGACGCCAGGGCTTTGCCGTCCAGGCTCGCCTGGCCGCCGGTGGCGGCTTGCTGGCGTGCCAGGATCTTGATCAGCGTGGACTTGCCGGAACCGTTGTGGCCGATCAATCCGACCACCTTGCCGGCAGGGATATCCAATGAAAGCGGTTTCAACAGCGGGCGTCCGGAAACGGTGAAGCTGAGGGCGTCGAGTTCGAACATGGGACAGGGCTGAAGCGCGGTGAGCCTGAGACCAGGCAAGACCGTCATTCTACCTATCTTTGCACGGCTTTACCCTTGCGGCCGACGTTGCGATCGAGCTCCTGGCGGTGCCGCCGCTTTCAGCTTGCGCCGCGCAGCTCAAGGGCACGGGAGAGCGCGGCGCCTCTACCAACGAAAAGACCGCGCTGTGCCGGGAGTCGGGTATTGACGGGAAACAGGGGAGCCAACGTGGTCCTGGATTCCATAGGCGGCGAACACAGTGAAACCGCCCTGCGCAATCTTGACTGGCACGGCAGGTTGCGCAAGGTCGTCGTCCTTTCCTGGCAGGCGATCGCCAAGTCCGCCGACAGCCTCCTAGGTCATCAGCCAGCCGCCGGCCACATCCAGAACCTGGCCGGTGACAAAGGCCGCCTGCGCGGATGCCAGAAACAGGCAGGCGTCGGCGACCTCTTGCGGGGTGCCCAGCCGGCCCAGCGCCGTGACCCGCGTCACGGCATCATTGATTTCCTGGGGGACGGTCTTCAGCAAAGGGGTGCTGATGCGCCCGGGCGCCAGGGCGTTGACCGTGATGTCGTATTCGCCCAATTCCGCCGCCCAGTGGCGCGTCAGGCCGATCAGCCCGGCCTTGGTCGCGGCGTAATGCGCCGCGACGATGTCGCAATAGGCCTTGCCGGCGACGGAGGACATATTGATGACCCGGCCCTGCCTTTTGTCCATCATGTGAGGCGCCGCCAGGTGGGTCATGTAGAACACGCTGTTCAGATTGACCGATACCACGGTTTCCCATTCCTTGGGCGGCATCTCCCAGACCCTCAGGGCCTTGCCCTGGGTCTTGGGCGAAATGCCGACGTTATTGACCAGGATGTCGGCCCCGCCCAGCGCCGCCGAGATGGTGTCGTAGGCGGCTTTGCATTCATCGAAGCTGGATACGTTGGCGTTGGCGTACTTGGCCCGATGGCCCGCCGCCTGGAGCGCAGCCTCGCGCTCGGCGCCCGACCTGGCATCCAGGTCTATCAGACCGACGCTGGCGCCTTCGGCCGCCAGCGCCTGCACGATCGCCGAGCCGATGCCGCCCAGGGCCCCGGTGACGATGGCCACCTGATTGGCGAATCTCATTATCGCTCCTTGACTTTCAGGACTATCTTGCCGATGTGCCTGCTGCTTTCCATCAGCTCGTGGGCCTTGCCGGCCTCGGCCAGCGCAAAGGTGGAATGGATGATGGGCAGGCACTTGCCTTGCGCCATCAGCGGAAATACGTGTTCGACCAGCGACAGGGCGATCTGGCCTTTGTCTTCGTCCGAGCGCGGGCGCAGGGTGGAGCCCGTGAACACCAGGCGCTTGATCATGATGGGCATGGCATCGATGCTGTCCTTGCTGCCTTCCAGGAAAGCGATCTGCACCAGGCGCCCGTTTAGCGCCAGGGTATGGATGTTCTTGTTGATATATTTGCCGCCGACCATATCGAGGATGACGTCCATGCCGTAATTGCCGGTAGTCCGCATGGCGACGGACTGGAAATCCTGTTCTTTGTACAAGATGGCATGCGCGGCGCCGGCCTTGATGCAGGCGTCGGCCTTTTCCTGGCTGCCGACGGTGGTCCAGACCTCGGCGCCGAACGCATGGGCCAGCTGGATGGCGGTCAGGCCGATGCCGCTGGATCCGCCGTGGACCAGGAACTTCTCGCCGGCTTGCAGCTTGGCGCGTTCGAAGAGATTGGTCCAGACGGTGAAATAGTTTTCCGGTATGCAGGCGGCGGCGCGCAGGTCCATGCCTGCGGGCACGGGCAGGCAGTGGCGTTCATCGGCCAGGCAGTATTCGGCGTAGCCGCCTCCCGGGGTCAGGGCGCATACCAGCTCGCCGACCTGCCGCTCCTTGGCGTCGGGCCCGAGCGCGACTATCCTGCCCGAGACCTCCAGCCCCAGATAGGGCGACGCGCCTGGCGGCGGCGGGTAGGACCCGGACCGTTGCAGGACATCCGGGCGATTGACGCCGGCGTATTCCACCTCGATGAGGACTTGCCTGCCTGTCGGCGGGGTTTGCCCGCGTAGGGCGATCTTCATGCAGCCGGGCGAACCGCCCTGGCCGTGGTCGATGAATCTGAAGCTTGGGGACATAGTGCAGTACCTATAAGAAATCAGTGCCCGAGATAGGCCTTTCTGATGTGCGGATCGCTCAGCAGCTCCTGGCCGGTTCCGCTCAGGATGATGGCGCCGTTTTCCAGGACATAGCCGCGGTCGGCCAGGCGCAAGGTTTGGAAAACGTTCTGTTCCACCAGCAGGACCGTGACGCCGTGCTCGATGACGTTGCGGATGACGCCAAACATTTGCTGCACCAGGATGGGCGACAGGCCCAGCGAAGGCTCGTCGAAGATCAGCAGCCTGGGGTCCGACATCATGCCGCGCGCGATGGCGACCATCTGCTGCTCGCCCCCGGACAGCGAGCCGGCCAGCTGGTTCAGGCGCTCTTTGACGCGCGGGAAGATCTCCAGCACTTCTTCCATTTTGCGCTGGACGATAGGCCGCGCGGCCCGCTTGTAGGAGCCCATGATCAGGTTGTCTTTCACCGTGAAGTTCGGGAACAGCTGCCGTCCTTCCGGAACCATGGTGATGCCGGCGTCCACGATGGCGAACGGAGTCTTGTTGGTCAGGTCCTCGCCATCGAAGCTGACATGGCCCGCCATGGTCGGGATCACGCCGCACAGCGTCTTGAGCGTCGTGGTCTTGCCGGCGCCGTTGGCGCCGATCAGGGTGACGATTTCGCCTTGCTTGACTTCAAAGTCCAGGCCGTTGAGGATCTGGGTCTTTCCGTATCCGGAACATAGATTTGACACTTTAAGCATCGCTGTACTCCTTGCCCAGGTATGCTTCGATGACCGCTGGGTTTTCGACCACGTCCCGGGGCGCGCCGCTGGTCAGGACTTTGCCTTCGTTGATGACGATGATGCGGTCCGACAGCGCCATGGTGGCCTGCATCATGTGTTCGATCAGCAGGATCGATACTCCCGAAGCGCGGATGCGGCGTATCATCTGGACGGCTTTTTCGATGTCGGTCGGGTTCAGGCCGGCCATGACTTCGTCGAGCAGCAGTATCTTCGGCCGGGTCGCCAGCGCGCGGGCCACCTCCAGGCGCTTCATGCCGCCCACCGTCAGATTGCGCGCCTCGGTATTCAGGTAGCGCAGCAGGTCGGTCTGTTCGGCCACGTCCAGCGCGATCTGCTCGGCTTCGTCGCGATCGGAAGTGCCAATGAACGCGCCCAGCATGATGTTTTCCAGCACCGTCAGGCCGGTGAACGGCTGGGCGGTCTGGAATGTGCGGCCCAGGCCGCTGTGCGCGAATTTGTCGGGTGTGTTGCAAGTGATCCAGTGGCCCTTTTTATCGAGCATGGTGATATTGCCCTTGTCGGGCGCGAGGAAACCCGACAGCTGGTTGAAGACCGTGGTCTTGCCGGCGCCGTTGGGCCCTATCATGCCCAGGATCTCATGTTCGTTCAGCGTCAGGGAGACGTTGTCGGTGGCGCGCAGGCCGCCGAAATTCTTGAACAGGTTTTCCGCCTTGAGCACGGGCTGGTTGGCCGTCAGGCCATGGCCTGATGACCGCCGCTGCTTGAATTCGCGCTTGGCCCGCGGCTTGCCCAGATAGGGCAGCCTGGCCATGAGCCTTTCCACCATCGGGCCAAACGCTCCCGCCAGGCCGCGTGGAATGGTCAGGACCACAATGACGAGGATCAGGCCGTAGATCAGGCCATGCATGCCGTTGCCGACGCCGCTGAGCCAGCCGCGCGCCAGTTCCGCGATGGGCAGGACCAGGAAGGTGCCGGCGATGGGGCCGGCGACGGTGCCCAGCCCGCCGATCAGCGCAAACATGGCGATCTGGATGGACAAGTCCAGTGAAAACGCCGAGGCCGGGTCGACGAAGGTCAGGTAGGTGATGTGGAAAGTGCCGATGACGCTGGTCAGCATGGCGGAAATCACGGCGGCGCGGATTTTCATGTTGACGGTATGTATGCCCACCGCGCGGGCGGCATCCTCGCGTTCGCGGATGGCGATCAGGTAATAGCCCATGCGGGATTTGCGGATATACCAGGACACCCACAGCACCAGCAGGAACAGGCAGAACGCGATGATCACATAGTTGACCTTTTCGCGGAAGACGATCCAGGTCCAGCCGATGTTCAGCGGCAGGCTGATGCCGCTGGAGCCGCCGGTCCAGCTTTCTTCATGGATCACCAGCAGGCGCACGACCTCCAGGATGGCGATCGTCGCCAGCGCGAAGAAGGGGCCCTTGAGCCTCAGCGTCGGGTAGCTGATGACAATCGCGACAGCGCCGGAAATCAGCGCGCCGGCTATCATGCCTATCCATGGCGTGATGCCGAAACTCTGCGTCAGCAGCGTGGCGGTATAGCCGCCGATGCCATAGAACACGGCATGGCCCAGCGAAAGCTGGCCGGCATAGCCGCCTACGATGTTCCAGGCGACGGACAGCGCGGAGAATACAAACAGCAGCACGAACAGGTTGGTCCAGAAAGCGCTGTGCAAGTACAAGGGGATGATGAACACGACGGCCAGCAGAATCAGGCTGACGTATGCCTTGGGGCTACGGAAATCAGGAAACACGTATTACTCCTTGTTATTCTGTGCCAATGCCAAACAAGCCCGTTGGGCGCAGTACCAGAATCAGCAGGAAAATGCCGAAGTAGACGACTTCCTTCAAATCCGGAGCAATGTAGTAGCCAGCCAGGGTATCGACGACGCCGATGATCATGGAGCCGGCGACGGCGCCATACAGGCTGCCCATGCCGCCCAGCACCACGATGACGAAGGCGGTCAGCACGAAATAGGTTCCCACCGTCGGGAAAACAGGATACTGGGGCGCAAGCAGGCCGGCGGCGATGCCGACGAAGGCCGTGCCCAGGCCGAAAGCAATGACATAGACTGCGTTGACGTTCACGCCCATCAGCATGGCCGCGTAGCGGTGCTGGGCGACGGCGCGCAGGGCGCGGCCCAGGTAGCTGCGGTGCATGAACAGGTGCAGCAGGATGGCCAGGGCGATCGCGATCAGAAAAGTGTATAGCTGCCCGGTGACTATCGAATAGGAGCCGATGTTCACCGCGTTGGTGCCCAGCTCGACGGGCGCGCGCAAGACGTTGGCGCCGAAAACGACCAGCGCCAGATTCATCAGGATGATGGAAATGCCGACAGTCGCGAAAATCTGGATATGCTCTTCCGCTTTCAACAAGGGCTGGATGATGATTTTCTGTGTCAGGGCGCCTAGCGCGAACAGGATGATCGTGATCGGAATGAGGCCAAGATAAGGGTGTATGCCGAAACGGTCTGCGATCAGGTAAATCAGGTACATGGCTATCATCAGGAATTCGCCGTGGGCGAAATTCACCACCCGCACCACCCCGAAAATCAGGGTCAGTCCAAGACTGATGATTGTGTAGGCTCCGCCCAGCAATAGGCCGTTAATGAGCAACTGAATGAAAATTTCCATTTAACAACCCTTTTAATATAAAGAAAGTCCGGGCATCGGCGGGGATGCCCGGACTTTCTGCCCGGCCTTGTGTTTATTTCTTGAAGATGGGCTGGCCCAGCGCCAGGTCTTTGGGGCCGATCGTGACCAGCTTGCCGTCCTGCCATTGCATGACGTAGAACGTCGCGGCGTCGTTCTGGCCGTCTTCGCCGAACTGGAAGCCCCAGCCATTGGCCGTCTGGCCGGCGGGCTTTTTATAGGCCAGCACCGCCTCGCGGATTTTGTCCTTGTCGGTGGATTTGGCGTTGGCCAGGATTTCGAAGAAGGCCTTGGTGCCGACATAGTTGGTCAGGCTGTGCCCGGATTGCGGGTCGCTTTTATAGGCGGCCTTGTAATCCTGCAGGAATTTGTCCAGGCCAGGCGCTCCGGCGGGGTTGATGGAGGCTTGCGGGAAGTCCAGGTCGAACACGCCATTCATGTCCGCGCCGACCGCCTTGGCGGTATCGGCCAGGGAATAGCCGCCGCCCGCGCCGATGATGACTTCAGGTTTGAAGCCCGCGGATTTGGCTTGCCTGAAGAACAGGATGGCGTCGTTCTGATAGGCGGTCTGCAGCACGACGTTGACGCCGGCCCCCTTGAGCCGCAGTATCAGGGACGACAGATCGACCGCTTTTGCGGAATAGGGCAGAACCTCGGCGACCGTGTAGCCCAGCTCCTGGGCGCGCTTTTTCTCTGTGGCCGCCACATCGGTGCCGTAAGGCCCGTCTTCGTGGATGATGCCGATCTTGATGTTTTTCGGATCCAGCCCCATGCCGGGGGCGACGGTATCGTGCAGCGCGTTGACCACCGCGACGCCGTAGAGGGCGGTATTGGGATTGCTGCGGAACAGGTATTTATAGCCCCGGGTCGTTATTTTGTGCGCGGTTGCGCCCATCTCGAAATAGGGCACGCCGGCCAGCTCCGCGACAGGCGAGGCCGCATAGGATATGCCCGAGGCATAGCTGCCGAATACGCCGATCACGCCATCGGAGAGCAGGCGTTTTGTTTCGGATACGGCCTGGGCCGGATCGACGGCGTCGGCTTTGAGGATCTGGATCTGCTCGCCATTGAGGCCGCCCGCGGCATTGATTTCGTTGATGGCGACTTCCATCCCGCGATAGCTTTCCTGGCCCAGCAGCGCCAGGGCGCCGCTGAATGGAAATAGCGCCCCGACCTTTACTGCGGCAGAGGCGGCGCCGGTCGCCAGTACGCCGCAAGCCGCGACGGCCAAAACTACTTTCCTGAGTTTGAACATGTATGCGCTCCTGTTGTTTTAGTGTGTGCTGATAAAGGCGGAATGCCGCCTTATGAGCGGTGAGTCATATATGATATATTTTAAAAAAAACCAAGTTGACCTGCTTTTTATTCTAATTGCCCGGGTTCGATTGTGAATCAGGGGTTTTCCCTAGAGGACGAAAAGAAGCTGCTTTCCGGCGCCGGGCCGCCCGAATCCAAGGCGATGCCGCGGATGAAGGGAATGGCGGGGCGGCGCCAGCGGCTTTATTGCGCGTGCCGCAGCAGTGCCGCGCTCAATGCGTCCACGGTCAGCGTGTAATCGAAATTGCCGGCATGGCGCGCGTTCAAGGTGAGCGTTGCCGCGCGCTGGATTTCTTCTTCGTTGATGGCGCTGGCGCCCAGCTCGCGCAGGCTGGCGGGCAAGCCGATTTTTTTGTACCATAGCTTGAGCCTGGCATGCATGTCGTCCTGGCGGTTTTCCAGGTCCAGTTGAACGAGCAGGCCCAAGGCCACCTGCAGGCCATGCAAGGAAGGCCCCGCGCCGGCAATGCAGGGCAGGCCGCGCGTCAAGGCGTGGGCGATGGACAGGCCGCCGCTTTCGAAGCCCAGGCCGCTCATCAGGATCATGGCTTCGACGACGCGTTCGAAGGCCGGCGTGGGCGCCCCGCTGCCGGCGGCCGCCAGCGCCTCTTCGCCTTCGCGCAGTAGGGTCTGGAAGCAACCGTCGGCAATCAGTTGCGCGGTCAGGGTCGACGAGGCGTCGAACATATTCCTGCCCTGATTGCGGAAACATTGTTCGGCTTCGAATTTTTTTGAAATCGCATCGCCCAGCCCGGCCCGGAAGAAATGGGCCGGCGCCGTGGCGATCAAGGCGGTATCGACGATCACCATCGTCGGGTTGAACAGCATGTGCTCGACGGCCAGCAGATTGTGGTTTTCATCGTAAAGCACATAGTTTTTGCTGGTGGGCGCGTCGTTCGAGGCCACGGTGGGGACGGTGATCAAGTGGCAGTGCGAGGCTTTGGATACGGCTTTGCCCGCATCGATCGCCTTGCCGCCGCCCACGGCGATGACCAGCGGCGGCGCAAGCTTGCCGGCTTGCGCGCGCAAGCGCGCAATGGCCGCCGGCGTCAGGTCGCCCTCCAGTATCAGGCTATGCAGCCGCACTTGCTGCGCCGCGCAAATGGCGGCCAGCCTTTTTCCCAGCATTTGATGGACATAGCCGTCCACGACCAGTACGGCATGGCTGCCGAACAGGGCGGCCGACGCGCCCAGGGTGTCGATCGCGCCTGGGCCCTGGATATAGCGGTTGGGGGCGCCGAAAATCTTCAGCATGGCGTTTCCTTATTGATAATGCGCCGCAGGCGCTGCCTGCTCTTGCTCGCGTTCGACCAGCCAGTCGAACATGATTTTCCCGCCCCATTGCAGGTCGTCCTGGATCGCCCGGGTGGCGGCTTCGGAGTCATGCTGGCGCAGGGCGGCCAGTACGGCTTCGTGCCGGTGCTGGCCGTCCGAGTAGTCCAGGCCGGCGGTCTTGACGTGGAAGGTCTTCAGAATGGGGCCCGTGATGATCCAAAGCGCCTGCACGGTGTTGATCAGCACGGGCATGCGGCTGGCTTCAAGAATGGCGAAATGGAATTTCCGGTTCAGGTAGCTGGCGCGCTTGGGATCGGTGGCCGTGTGGGCCACGAATTCCTTTTGCAGTTCCGTCAGGCTTTCGAGTTCTTTTTTGGTGATCTTCTTGGCGGCCTCGGCGGCGCCCATGCCTTCGAGATGGAAGCGGATCTGCTGGATTTCCCAGTATTTTTCCGAATTGACGTAAGGCACATAGACGGCCGTGGCCGCCTGGATTTCCAGCCCTTGCTCGCTGACCAGGCGGAAAATGGCCTCGCGCACCGGCGTGATGGAAACCCCCATTTCCCTGGCCAGCTCGCCGATGATCAGACGCTCGCCGGGTTCGTATTGGCCATTGATCAGCGCATCGCGGATCTCGTGATAAACCCTGATGGACAGATTTTCTTTTTTTATCGGTTTCAGGCTGGACATGTTGGAGCCGCGGCGCAGGAAGTGAAAGTGACCAGATTCTAGCTTGAGTCAGGTAATTTGCCAGAGATTATGCGCTATTATATATCATATATAATGGCCAGATAAGGAAGAAAACCATGCTGCATGAGCCATCCGCCCCCACCGCGGGGCAAATCCAGATGTTGCGGGAAAAAGCGCGTTTCATACGTTTGGAAACCATACGCCTGATAGAGATCGCCAAAGTCGGCCACTACAGCTCGGTGTTTTCCTGCGCCGAAATCTTCGCCTCCCTGTACTACGACGTCATGAACCTGCGCCAGGGCCAAGCTTCCTGGGCCGGCCGCGACCGGTTTCTGATGGGCAAGGGCCATGCGGCGGTGGGCCTGTTTCCCATCCTGGCGGATCGCGGCTTCATCCCCAGGGAACTGCTGGACGGCTATACCCGCCTGGGCAGTCCGCTGGGCGACCATCCCGATATGACCAAAGTGCCCGGCGTCGACTTCAGTTCCGGATCGATAGGCCATGCCTTGTCCAACGGCATCGGCATGGCCCTGGGCGGCAGGATGCAAAAGCTGGCGTTCAACGTGTTCGTCATGCTGGGCGACGGCGAGATGCAGGAAGGCCAGGTATGGGAAGCGGCGCTGTTTGCCGCCCACAATAAATTATCCAGGGTGGTGGCGATCATAGACCGCAACGGCTACCAATTGGATGGCAAGGTCGATGATGTGATGGGGGTCGAGTCCCTGCGGGATAAATGGGCCGCCTTCGGCTGGGAGGTCCATGAGGTCGACGGCCACAATCTGCATGACTTGACCTGGCTGCTGCGCCGCCTCAAGGCTGACGCGGCCCGAAGCAAGCCGGCCTGCGTCATTGCCAAGACGGTCAAGGGCAAGGGCGTGTCTTTCATGGAAACCGAGCCGGGCTGGCATCTGGGCTACCTGGCGCCCAGCGACGCCAGGGTCGCCATCGAAGAAATCATGTCGCGGGAGATCTGAACAATGACACAAGCCTTTTCCCCTGATTCCTGGCAGTATCGCGCTTTGAACAGCGTCAACCCGGGTCTGGATTTCCTGTCGGACGCGCTGATAGAGCTGACGCAGGCGGGGCACCCCGTGGTTGCCGGTTCGGCGGATTTGCAATACTCCAACGGGCTGAACCGCTACGCGGCGGCCTATCCCGACCGCTATATCCAGTTCGGCATTTCCGAGCAGAACATGGTATCGGCGGCGGCCGGCCTGGCCACCACCGGCTGCATGCCTTTCGTGGCGACCTTCGCTTCTTTCCTGGGCCTGCTGTGCTGCGAGCAGATCCGCATGGATATCGCCTATACCAGGCTGCCGGTGCGGCTGATAGGCCATCATACGGGCATCAGCCTGGGCTTTTACGGCACATCGCATCATGCGACGGAGGACATCTCGACCACGCGTGCGATTGCCGGCCTGACCGTCGTCTCGCCGGCCGACGGCCACCAGCTGGCCAGCGCCATCAAGGCTTCGGTGGACTGGCCGGAGCCGATTTATTTCCGCATTGGCCGCGGGCGCGATCCGGATGTCTACGAAAAAGGCCATCGCTTCGAGTTCGGCAAAGCCATCGTGCATTCCAAAGGCAGCGACCTGACGATCATCTGCTGCGGCATGACGGTCGAGCCGGCGCTGAACGCGGCGCGGCAACTGCTCGAAGAAGGGTATTCCGTCGGCGTCATCGACATGCCCACCATCAAGCCCCTGGATCGCGCCGCGGTGCTGGAGGCCGCCAGGTCGACGCTCGTCATGACGGCCGAAGAACATAATGTCATGGGCGGCCTGGGTTCGGCGGTGGCGGAAGTGCTGGCCGACGCGGGCGCCGCAACCCGCTTGTACCGCCACGGCATCTACGATGAATACAGCCTGATCGCTCCGCCGACCGCGCTGTATGCGCATTACCGCCTGGACGCGGCCGGCATCAGGCAGGTGGCGCTGGAACAGATGAAGCGATAAATCATAAAGGGAAGCGTAGGAAATGAAAGAAATCACGGGTGCCACAAAGCTGTTCGGGATACTGGCCGACCCCATCCATCATGTGAAGACCCCGCAGCGGATGAACGAGCATTTCGCCAGGATAGGCTACGACGGCGTATTGGTGCCCCTGCATGTGCGCGCCGATGAACTTGCCTCGACGCTGGCGGGCCTGCGCAATCTGCGGAACCTGGGCGGGCTGATCGTTACGGTGCCGCACAAGACGGCGGTCATGGACCTGTGCGACGAGGCGTCCGATGTGGCGCGCAAGATAGGCGCGGCCAACGTGCTGCGCCGCGAGCCCGACGGCAGGCTGACGGCGCACATGCTCGATGGCGAGGGCTTCGTGCGCGGGCTGCGCTCCACCGGCAATGAACTGGCGGGCAAGACGGCGTATCTGGCGGGCGCTGGCGGGGCGGCCAACGCGATCGGCTTTGCGCTGGTGCAGGCCGGCGTGGCCAGCCTGACGATCGCCAACCGGACGGCGGCCAAGGCCGAAGACCTCAAGGCGCGGATACTCGACTTGTTCCCGCAGGCGCGGATTCATATCGGCACGCCGGACCCTTCCGGGCACGAGGTGGTCGTCAATGCCACTTCGCTGGGCATGAAAGAAGGGGACCCTTTGCCCATGGATGTATCCAGGCTGGAGGCGACGCAACTGGTGTGCGAAGTGATCATGCAGCCCGAGAATACGGCATTGCTGCAGGCGGCACGGCAGCGCGGCTGCAAGGTGCAGTATGGCGCGCCCATGCTGGCCTGCCAGATTGAATTGATGGCCGAATTCCTGGGCGTTGGCGCGAAATAGCCGCCGCCGGCGGCAAGGCACACAGAGATTCCGGATGGTGCGATGACAAACTATGACTTCATTATCGCCGGCGGCGGCACGGCCGGTTGCATACTGGCCAACAGGTTGACCGAAAATGGCAAATACCGGGTCCTGATGATAGAGGCGGGCGACGAGCGCCAGAACATGTGGATTTCGATTCCCGCCGGCTTCAGCAAGCTGCTGACCAATCCCCGGTTCAACTGGCGCTTCCAGACCGAAGCGGATGACAACCTTTATGGGCGCACCATATCCGTGCCGCGCGGCAAGGGCGTGGGCGGCTCGTCCTTGATCAATGGCATGATTTATGTGCGCGGCCAGCCGCAGGATTACGACGCTTGGGAAGCCGGCGGCGCGCAAGGCTGGGGGTTCAGGGATATCGAGAAATACTTCCGCAAAATAGAGAACTACGCCCTGGGCGATGCCAGCCGCGGAAAAAACGGCCCCATGTACCTGGAGCAGGTGGGCGAGCGTTTTCCGGTGTCCGACGCATTCATGGCCGCGGCGGCCGAGGACGGCCAGCCCTTGAACCCGGACTACAACGGCAAAGAGCAGGAAGGCTTCGGCTACTACCAGGTCCTGCAGAAAGGCGGCAGGCGCTGGAGCGTCGTGGACGGCTACCTTGCGCCGGCGCGGCGCCGCTCCAACTTGACGGTCGAAACGCGCGCCCATATTACAAGACTGCTTTTCGAAGGCAAGCGCTGCGCCGGGCTGGTTTATCGCAAGAACGGCCGGGAGTTCACCGTCAGGGCGGGCAGGGAAACCATTCTGTGCATGGGCGCCATCCAGTCGCCGCAAGTCCTGGAGCTGTCCGGCGTCGGCAGGCCGGAGGTTCTGCGGCCGCTAGGCATTCCAGTCCTGCACGCTCGCGCCAATGTCGGGGAAAACTATATCGATCATTTCGCCACGCGCATGAACTGGCGGGTCAAGAATGCCGTCACGCTCAACGAGATGTCGCGCGGCTGGCGCCTGGCCAGGCAGGTGGCCAGCTACTATGCGGCGCACAAAGGCATTCTGACCCTGGGCACGGGCCTGGTGCATGGCTTTGTCAAGACTTCGCCCAGCCTGCCGGCCCCGGACGTGCAGTATTTCTTCGTCCATGCCAGCTATGCGAATGCCGCCGAGCGCATCCTGGACAAGCAGCCCGGCATGACGATAGGCGTGGCGCAGCTGCGCCCGGAATCGACCGGAACCATACATATCAAATCCGGCGACCCCTATGCGGGGCCGGCCATATGCCCCCACTTTCTGCGGGCGCGGGTCGACCAGGAGTGTCTGGTCAGGGGCATGCAGATCGCCCGCCGCATTGTCGGCCAGCCCAGCATGCAGCGCTACGTGGACTACGAGATGAGCCCCGGCGAGGATACCGGCTCTTTTGATGAATGGCTGGACTTCGCCCGCAGGAACGGCCAGACCATTTATCACCCCATAGGCACCTGCCGCATGGGCGCCGATGAGGACGCGGTGACGGACCTGCGCCTGCGGGTCCAGGGCATCGACGGGCTGCGCATCGTGGACGCCTCGGTAATGCCCAGGATGGTTTCCGGCAATACCCAGGGGGCGGTGATGATGGTGGCGGAAAAGGGGGCGGACATGATACTGGAGGATGCGGCGGCTTGAGAGCTATGTCGCCCCCGCAATCTGGGTTATGCTTTTGATGAGATTGGCATTCCATGCAATGATATTCAAACAGGCCGCCGACCGGCGCTTGTCGTATGATGGCCTGGCGCTATGCCGCCTTACGAATATGAAGGAGCCGTCCTGCATGGCCGCCGCGCCAGCCAGAATTCTGATTGTCGAAAATGACCTTACGATCGCCGAGAATCTGTACGCCTTTTTGGAGCTGAAGGGCTTTCTGCCCGACGCGGCATACGGCGGCCATGCCGCCGTAGCCTTGCTCGGCGATCAGCACTTCGATGCCATGGTTCTCGACATCGGGCTTCCCGGCATGGACGGCTACGCCGTCCTGCAGGCGCTGCAGCGCCGCAAGCAGACGATACCCGTACTCATGCTCACTGCCCGCAGCCAATTGGAGGATAAACTCGCCGCGTTTTCCCTGGGCGCGCAGGATTATCTGGTCAAGCCTTTTGCGCTGGAGGAACTCGAGGCGCGTCTGCGCGTGCTGCTGGGCCGCGCGCGCGGCGCGTCGAAGGATGAGACCTTGGAATTCGCGGGAATCGAGTACGACATCGGCTCGGCAAGCGTCACGCTGTACGGACAGCCGCTGCATTTGACGCACAAATCGCGCGCCATTCTGGAGGTGTTCATGCGGCATCCGGCGGAGCTGGTATCCCGGCGCACGCTGGAGCTGGCCCTGTGGGCGGATGGCTCTCCTTCTCCCGAGGCCTTGCGCAGCCAGATCCATTTGCTCAGAAAAGCGCTGCTGCAAAGAAACTTCGATGGCATCCAGACTGTGCCCGGCCTGGGCTGGAAACTGGTCGCTTCCGCGCGGCAGCCATGAACCAGTCCGGCCATATTCCACCGGGACCTTCCGTGCGCGGCAGGCGATCGCTGACGGAGCGCGTCACCTGGGCGCTGACCGGATTGGTCGCCGTTTTCGCCATATTGCTTTGCACGGTGGCCTACCTGACCTTCGATCATATGGAAGACGAATTGGTCAATTCGATACTCGCCACCGAGGCGACGGACTTGCTGGCCGGCATCGAAGAGGGACGGGACTTTGTCGGGACCAACCATGAGACTGATTTAGGCCCTCTGATGCAATCCTGGCTCATAACGAACGACCAGGAACGCCGCAGTCTGCCGGCCGCGCTGCAGACACTGCCGCGGGGCATGCATTTGCTGGAGCCGGACGGGATGACATGGCATGTCCTGGTGGCGGAATCCGTCCGCGGCCCTCTTTATATCCTGTATGACGCGACGGGAAACGAACGGCGCGTGGTGGCGTTTGGCTTGATCGTCCTGGCGCTGGGAATGCTGAGCGTGGCCGCTGCGTATGCTCTCGCCCGGTGGCTGGCGAAACTTGCGGTGGGCCCCATGGTGGACCTAGCCGATCGCCTGTCCAGTTGGGCGCCCGGCGCGCCCGACCTCCAGGTCCGGCGCGACGATGAGGCCGGCCGCCTCATCGAGGCCTTCAATCGCGTACAGGCGAAGGTCGAGGAATCCATGGCCTTCGAAAGGGAGTTCGCCTCTAACCTGTCGCACGAAATCCGGACGGCGCTTGCCGCCTTGCGCACCGATGCCGAGATGCTATCGCTTCAGGCGCAGTTGCCGGACGGTGCAAAAAGGCGGGTGGATCGCATGCAGCTCCACGTCGATGCCATCCAGACCAGCATTGCCGCCGCGGAAAACCTGGCCCATCGTTCGGAGATGAGCGTAAAGGAGGTCGGGCTGCGCCAGTGCCTGGACGAGGCCTGGATGGGCGTCGAAATGGAGGCGCAACGCCGCGGCTTGTCTTTGGTCAATAACGTTCCCGGCGAAGTGGTCGCCGTATTGGACCCCTACGCTTTGCTGATGGTGGCGCGAAACTTGATTCGCAATGCAATCGAACATGCCGCGCCGGCCACCTTGACCGTCGCGCTGCGCGGCGCAAACGCCATCTCGTTCCGGGACAACGGCCCGGGCATTCCAGCGGAGGTATTGCCGCTGATTTTTCAGCGCTACTACAGCGCAGGCCGGCGGGACACGGGAAGCGACGCGCCCGACGCCCGCCAGGAGGATCGCCGGCGCGGCCTGGGCCTGGCCATCGCCAAACAGATCTGCGATCACCATGGCTGGGGGCTGGCCGTGGAATCGGACCGGCGGGGGCCGGATCGGGGCGCGGAGTTCATCCTCTCCTTGGGTTCGATCGAAGCTAAGCCGACACCAGGACGGGAAATTTAACGCGGATTTCACGGGCGCCTGGTTATCCTGCGGACGATGCCTGACCATAGTCGTCCCCTTCCTCCGCCATGAAAACCGCAAGATGAATCGCAATCGCTACTTGCTGCTGCACGTCATCGCGCCGGTCGCTGTCTTCGCCTTGTTGGCCTGGCTGGCGCACCGGTCGGCCCTCGATTTCCAGATCGCCGCGGCGGTATATGATCCGGCCACTCGCCATTTTCCGTGGCGCGGCCACTATTGGCTGGAGGTGCTGGGGCACAAGGCGGTGCTGGCCTTGCCCATCGGCATGGCCGTGGCGGCGCTGGCGGCCGTCCTGGCGAGCTATCGCGTGGACCGGCTCAGGCCCTGGCGCGGCGCTCTGTGCGCGATGCTGCTGACTTGCCTTGTGGGCCAGGTCACCATCGCGCAAATGCAGGAGCTTACCGCTCTTCCCCGTCCCCACGAATTGCTGCGCTATGGCGGGGAACGCCTCTTGCCGGAGGGGTTCTGGGCCTCATCGCTCGCGCTCGCGGGGGGCGCCATGCCCAGCGGCCATGCCGGCGCCGGCTATTCGCTGTTGGTGCTTTATTTCGCGGGCTGGGCGCGCGGCATTCCCGCATTGCGCTGGAGCGGCCTGGCCGTGGGGCTGCTGGCCGGCGGGCTGTTTTCCGCCGTGCGCATGCTGCAAGGCATGCATTTCCTCAGCCAGACGCTGGCTTCGGCGGCCGTGATGTGGGCGCTCGCCAGCCTTATCTTCCTGCCGCTTATCTGCAGCCGAAGGCAGCCTTTGCCCGGTTCGCTCGACGCCGCATTGGGCCTACGGTAAGCCACCACAAACGCGGCTGCCCATTCGCGCATCACGCATGGCGCTCTCCAAGTATCGTTCGACATTGAGATGGACATCCGCGTCCTTACGATCTCGCCAAATACCCGAGTCAAACAGCAGGCTTCGGGTGACTGCGACAATCCCGTCCATGACGCTCTTCTCCATTGCTCCCAGGTTGCGATGAATGGCGAGGGCGAACTGGACCCTGTATACGAAAGACGTGTCGACCAGATGCCGGACATGTAGTTGTCCGTCGCACACTTCGTCGATGATCGCCCCTATGGGCACTACGGTCGCCAGGGACTTTCGAAGCAAAAGGCGCCTGATCAGGGAGAGGGATTGGACTTGGTGCCGTACATCCAATGCCACCCCATGCCGTTTGGCCGTTTCGGTAAGCAGACGGCCGACGCCTTCTTCGTCGGAAAGCGTGCTCAAGAACAGGGGGAATTTTGCGACTTCCAGGATGCTCACAGGTTCGGCATGCCGGAGGCGCCCAAACAATCCGGGCAGGCCAACCAGGCAAAACGGTTCATGTCCTAGCAGCCAAGTGCGCATCGCTCGGTCATCGTCATCGATGCCGTAGGTGACGGCACAGTCTATGCGCTCTTCGAGCAATAGGCCGCGCAGACGGCTCATGAAGGCTTCGATAATGATGACGTCCAGATTCGGGGCGGTTTGGCGCATATGGCGCAGCAAATGTTCACCGATCAGGTTGCTTATCCCCGGCGTGAGCCCCAAGACGATACGCCCAGGCTTGTTGGTCTGGAACCGCCGTATCTTTTCTCGGCTTTCCGCAATGGTCGCGGCAATCTGAGCCGCTTCCGCGGAAAAGACCAAGCCGGCGGCGGTCGGGGTGCACTTGCGGGAATTGCGGTCAAACAGCCGCAAGCCCAGATCTTCTTCCAAGGCGGCGACTGACTGGCTGATCGCCGGTTGAGCCACGCCCAGCGCCCTGGCCGCTGCTGAAAAGGATCCGTAACGTGCCACTGCGCTGAAGTGTTGGAGCTGAACGAGTGTAAAAGCCATAACCCCCGCCTATCGCATGTATAAGAAAAACTTTTAGATACTTGCTTAGCATGAAGTCCTTGGCCATCTGTACGCAAGGCGAAAAACAGGCCTGGATGGTTTCAGCTATCAACCAATTGTATTGCTAACACGGCGCATGCGAGCCTCCAATATGACAATTCCCATTCGTTCATTCTTGTTCGTTCCTGGCGATAGCCAGCGCAAGCTTGCCAAGGCGGACGACACCTCGGCGGACGCACTGATTCTTGATCTGGAAGATTCTGTTTCGGCGTCCAATGCACCGCTTGCGCGCCGCATGGTCAGAGAGTATCTGGACTCCCGTCAGCCTGGGGCCCGGACCAAGCAAGTATGGGTGCGTTGCAATCCTGTCCATGATGCTGGCGCGCTTGCCGACCTCGCTGCGATTGTCGCCGGCAATCCCGACGGCATCCTGGTGCCGAAAGTCCGTTCAGGTAGTGATCTGCTGGCGCTCGACCACTATCTATCGGCTTTAGAGGCACAGGCGGGTATCGCCTGCGGGACTATCCGCGTTCTTCCCACGCTGACCGAGACCGCGCGCTCGATCCTGGAGGCCCATACGTTCATAGGAGTCACTTCAAGGCTGGCGGGCTTTTCCTGGGGGCCGATCGACCTGATGGCTGCGCTGGGGGCAAGCACCAATCGCTGCGCCGATGGCTCTTTTGAGAGCTTGTATGCTTATGCGCGCGGCGTCTGCCTTCTGACTTCGAGCGCAGCCGAGGTGAGTCCCATCGACACCATCTGCGCCGACTTTCGCAATCTCGGCATATTGCGCGAGGAATGTGTCTTTGCCCGCCAGGCGGGATTCACCGGCAAGCTGGCCATACACCCGGATCAAGTGGACCTCATCAACGAGTTGTTTAGCCCCTCCGCCGAAGAAATCGAGCACGCGCGACGCGTCGTAAAAAGCTTCGAAGAGGGGGGAGTGGGCGTCGTCGGATTGGACGGGCAAATGCTTGACATGCCTCATTTGCGCCAGGCGCAGACGATACTCATGCGTTCCAATGATTATGCGCAGCGAGGAAGAACATGACTGTGGATGTGGAAGTTGAAGACGGGATCTGCACCATCACGATCAATCGTCCAGAAAAGCATAACGCGATGGACGGAGAACACTACTCTCTGTTGTCACAGGCCTGGATGCGTGTCCGGGATGATCCTGAGATACTCGCCGCCATTATCACGGGCGCGGGCGAAAAGACCTTTTCTGCCGGTGCCGATTTAAAGAACCTCGAGTCTGTGTTCAGTGGCACTTCGGATATGTTTCTCACTCAAAAGGATCAGCTTCTGAATCGGGGCCTGGAAGTCTGGAAACCGGTCATCGCTGCGGTCAACGGCAACTGCTTTGCCGGGGGCATAACACTCATGTTTGCAACCGATATCCGCGTATCGGTGGATACGGCAACGTTCGCCATTACCGAGGTCAAACGGGGCTTGCTGGCTGCTAACGGCGGCACGCAGCGGCCGCTACGCCAATTGCCATATGCCATCGCCATGGAAATGCTATTGACCGGCGACGCTATATCGGCCGCGGAGGCTTATCGGTGGGGCCTGGTAAATGCCGTGGTGCCGAGGGAGCAGTTGATGCAAAAGGCGCGCGACTATGCATACCGGATTATCCGCAACGGTCCTCTGGCGGTGCAAGCCACAAAAGAGCTTGCAATAAGAAGCCTCGATGTGGATATGGCCACCGGCCTCAGGATGGAGCAGGCCATGATACGCCACTTGCTTACAACCGAGGACGTCAAAGAAGGGCGGCGCGCTTTTGCCGAGAAGCGTAATCCGGTCTTCAAGGGCGTATGAGCCATATGCCGCTGCCGGACTGTGATGGCCCTTCATATTCATTGAGAAAAAATTGTGAGCGACGGTGGACATTGTATGAATGAGCAGGTTCAGACCGCTGAATGGTTGAAAGGCATCCGGGTCATCGAGCTGGGGCAATTCCTTTCAGCGCCTTACGGAGGCATGATACTCGCGGACTTGGGGGCGCAGGTAATCAAGATCGAAGAGCCAGGCAGCGGCGATGGAGCGCGCCGCATGGGCATGCCTTATGGCGGAGGGGATGCCTTGCTGTTTCGCGATCTGAACCGGGGGAAGTGCTCGGTGACGCTGGACTTCAAGTCCGAGTCGGGACGCGCGGCGCTGCTTGAGCTGGTCGCGACCGCCGATATTGTCATCAGCAATCTCAGGCCAGGCATTGTCGCGCAATACAAAATCGATGGACCCACATTAACGGCGTTGAACGCGGGCCTGATTTATTGTGATCTGTCCGCATTTGGGCATTCTGGCCCGCTTTCCCCATTGCCGGGTTTCGAACCTCTGGCCCAGGCATACAGTGGACTGGCCAGCATCAATGGAACGCCGGAGGGCCCCCCATTGAGGACCGGCACGTCCATAGTGGACATGGGCTCGGGGATGTGGATCGCCATTTCCGCGATGGCTGCGCTGCAGCAACGCGCGCGCAGCGGCAAGGGCGCCATAATAAATCTGTCTTTGCTCGACACAGCTCTGGCATGGATCTCTATGGACATCAGTGGCTATCTGAACGAGGGGCGTACGCCGCAGCGCCGGGCAAATGGGCACCCTCTGCTGGTCCCCTACGATGCCTTCGAGACCCAGGATGGCCCGCTTGTGATTGCAGCCGGAAACGATGCGCAATTTGCTCGCCTGGCCAATATATTGGGCCGCTCCGAATGGGCGGCGATGCCTCAATACTCCACTAATGCCGCCCGCTTGACAAACAAGGAGACGCTGATCGCAGAAATATCCCTCATCTTGAAAACCGGGACGCGCGAGCATTGGGTGCAGTTGCTTCAACAGGCTGGTGTGCCTTGCTCGAGTTACAACTCTATTCCGGAGGCGATCGCTTCGCCCCAGGTGCAACAGCAAGGCATCATAAAGCACTCTTGCAAGACCCATCGCGCAACGGTTTGCCTGCCATTCACAATTGACGGCCACCGGCCGGGCAGCCTCGAAGAAGCGCCGTCGCTCGGCCGGGACAATGGCCTCTTGGCCATCTGACTTTAAGCATTATCACAACTAGAAAGAACGGAGACAAGCTATGAAATTCATGATTGGATTGCTGCACGCCCTGCTATTGTTCGGCGCGACTCAGGCCATCGGGGAACCTTCCTGGAAACCTTCACGCCAGTTGCACGTCATCGTGCCATTTTCGCCCGGCGCGGCCGCCGATACGACCATTCGCATCGTTAGCGAGCAACTCGCTGCAGCATTGAACCAGGCGGTCGTCGTGGAGAACCGCGGCGGGGCGGCGGGGGTAATAGGAACGCGGGCCGGCGCGGCGTCGCCGCCCGATGGCTATACGCTGATAGGCGGCTCGGATCCCCCGTTCACGATTATTCCGCATCTTCAGGAAGTGCCTTACGATCCATTGAAGGCCTTTAGCCATGTGGCGCTGGTCGCCGACGTACCTTTATTCCTGGTCGTAAGGAAAGACTTGGCTGTCAATGACGTGCGGGAACTCATGGCTCTGGCCGACAAGAAGCCAGGTGTATTGACGATAGGCTCTTCCGGCAACGGATCTTCGGGACATTTGGCCGCCGAGTTGTTCAAGATGAAGGCTCATGTGAACATGCTGCATGTTCCATACAAAGGTCAAGTTGCGGCCGTGTCGGATGTGCTTGCAGGCAGGGTCGATGCAACATTCAGCTCGCTTGGCCCCGTTCGGCAACACGTCGAGGCCGGAAATCTCAAGATGCTGGCGGTCTCCACTTCAAAACGTTTTATCGGCCTGCCGGACGTGCCTACCGTTGACGAATCGGGAGTTCCAGGTTTTGACATTGCCGTCTGGGTGGGTTTTTCCGCGCCCGCGGGGACGCCGGAAAAAGCGATAGAGCGTATCAACGGGGAGATCAACCAGATTCTCGAGTCTCCGCAGATCAATAACAAGCTGACCGCCATGGGGTATGTGCCGGTCATGGGTACAGCCTCGGACATGGCGCGCCGGATCGAAAAGGACTACAAGCGCTTTGGGCAGTTGATCAGGGACGCAAAAATCTCGACGGATCAATAACCATTGCTTAGATATGGACGGCATGGCGCGCCGATAGGCCACCCGGCGTCGCCCTTTTCGTTCGCTGGTTCGACAGGTAGATATTGTCGCGCTCAATTGCGCGGCCGCCGTTCACTGCCGCGATCCAGTTTTCCGTGGTGGTGACAGCGGCAAAACTCGAGTGAAATACCGTGCTGAATACTCGATGTATTTCCTCGGCGCTGGCGCTGCCCGCGGCATTCTCGTAGGATGGCGCGCCGGCCGCATCGGCCAGGAACTCGACATTCAACCCGTCATGCGAAGCATGATAGATCGTGGCTGCGCAGCAATTGTGCGTCATGTATCCGACAACCGCGAGGGTGTCGATGGCCTTTTCCGCAAGCCATTGAGCCAGGCCAGTTCCGGTGAAGGCGCTTGCCATGCTTTTGTTCACCCGGTGGTCCGCGCGGCGTTCCGCGACGAGAGGGTGGAGTTCCCAGCCGGCGGATCCCTTGGCGAACAAGGGTGCATCCTTGGGCGCATCGTGCTGAACGACGATAACGGGAATACTTGCTGCGCGGGCCGCATCCATTGCGAGCCCGATATTGAACAGGGAGGTCTGCACGGGTGGATGCTCAATGAGCAGCTTGCCGGTGACATATTCGTTTTGCACGTCGATGACGACCAGGGCGCGGCGGGGGGAAACAGACATTTTGTTCTCCTGACATAGGTGGATGATTCGGGAACCGGACTTATTGCCCGGTAGTCGAAATTGTCCATTCGTTATGGATTGCCAGACATTGGCCTGAAGGCATATATTCGATAAAATCGGGCCATGAGAACATTCGCCCGCCAAGACCGGTATAAAGTCGCTGTCATCGCCTTTGACGGCATCACGCCGTTTCACCTGTCGGTGCCATGCCTGGTCTTCGGATCACTATGCACAGGTCCCGGGGCGCCGGTTTTCGACGTACGTGTCTGCGCTGGCGCCGACGTGCCATTAAGCACGTCGGCGGGTTTCGACATAGTCGTCAAGCATGATCTTTCCGCGGTGGATGCGGCCGATATTGTGATCATGCCCACCTGGCACGACGATTGCCGCGAGGCGCCGCATGCCCTTCTTGAGGCGCTGCGCGGCGCCCACGCGCGCGGCGCCCGGATAATGGGCTTATGTCTTGGCGCATTTCCTTTGGCGCAAGCCGGCTTGCTGGATGGCAAGTCCGCATCGACCCACTGGGCCTATGCCGCAACCTTGTCAGAGCGGTACCCCAAGGTGCGGGTCGATCGTGATGCGCTTTATGTTGATGAGGGGGATGTGCTCACATCCGCCGGTGTTGCGGCGGGCCTGGACTGCTGCCTGCATCTGTTGCGGCAGTTGTGCGGCGCCGAAATTGCCAATCAAATTGCCCGCCGGCTGGTGATCGCGCCGCAGCGCCAGGGCGGGCAGGCGCAGTTCATCGAGCGGCCGTTGCCAGTATCCGGCAGCGACCATCGGTTTTCCGAGGCGCTCCGGTGGGTGGCGCATCGCCTGGAGCAGGCGCACAGCATCGATTCGCTCGCCCAGCGCGCCGCGATGAGCCGGCGCAACTTTACGCGCCATTTTCGTCAGGCGACAGGGACGTCTTTCAAGCAGTGGCTTCTGAACGAGCGGCTGTCACACGCACAACGCATGCTGGAAACCAGTGATGCGTCTGTCGAGGTCGTGGCGCAAAAGGCGGGCTTCGGGTCGGCGCTCTCGCTCAGGCAGCATTTTCGGACGGCTTTTCAAACGTCGCCCATGGCGTACCGGAAATCGTTCCGTTCGAATGCGCAGGCCGAGGCAGCCCATTCGACCGCCTGAAACGGCGCCATGATGTTCCGGAAAGCCCGGGCGCTGAACCGCCGATCGATGGCAGCCGCAAGTTTCACTGGCCCTTCAGCAATAGATCGCGCGTAAATGCCTCGGCAACGTCGCTGACTCGATGACTGCATTCTTCCGTCAGTTTCACGTCGCCCGAAGCGATGGCTCGCGACAGATCGGCATGCGAACTTCCAACCTCTTCCAGATTATTGAAGCGGCGGTAATGCATGAAATAAAAGCGCTGGGAAAAAGTATGCAGAGGCGCCAGGGACCGCGCTGCGTATGGGTTGCGCGCAAACTGCGCGACATAGCGCTTGGTTTCGAAATGGAATTGCAAATACGCGAACACATCGCCCCTGTGGCCTGCGGCTTCGATGGAATCGGCTACTTCTATAAGGTAGCGGCGCTCGTCTTCAAGTGCCGACCTCGCGGCCCGCATCGATACCAGGGCCTCCAGTGCGCGACGCGTTTCAAGCACCAGCAACTGGTCCTGGATGGATGTGGTGGAGATCATGATGCCGGCGCGCTGCAACACTGTGATCAATTGGTCGGACGCCATGCGTTGCAAGGCTTCGCGCACCGGAGTGCGGCCTATTCCTACCAGATCCGCCAGGTCACTTTCCTTCCAGATGGAGCCTGGGGCCAGCTCCAAAGTTACAAAGCGCTTCTCGAGTTCGCGATGCGCAATCTCGACTAAAGACTCTTTTTTTATCTCTCTTGCTTTGGCGGACTGAAGGAATGTGCGGTCACTTGTTATGGGCATTTGTATAGTTCCGGACATCTGCGGATATTAGCATGCAGATGTGCCGCATCTGGAGCCGCAGCATATTGCACACGTGTGCATTGCGTGCTACGATCCGGCCACCTACTCGGGTCAATATACCTCGGCGCCTTCTCTTCGCTAGGCCCCGGCACTGAAGGAAACTATGAATCCAACAGCTCTCGCAAGCCTCGAAGCCCGTCAAATCCTGGACTCTCGCGGACGCCCTACGATAGAAGTCGACGTTGTATTGGCCGACGGCAGCCATGGGCGCGCGGCCGTGCCCTCTGGCGCGTCGACCGGGACGGCGGAGGCGCATGAACTACGCGATGGCGATCCTGCGCGATACGCAGGCCTTGGCGTGCTGAAGGCCGCGGCGAACGTCAATACCGAGATATTTCACGCCCTCAAGGGGATGGATACGCTTGATCAACGGCGGCTCGATGACACCCTGCGGGAAGTCGACGGCACGCCGCAGCTGAAGCGCCTGGGCGCGAACGGCATTCTGGGCGTATCCATCGCTGCCTGCCGGGCTGCTGCAACATCCCTGAAGCAACCGTTATATGCGCGCATCGCCGAACTGGCCGGCAATCCCGCGCCACAGATGCCGCTGCCCATGGTCAACATCCTTAGCGGAGGCCTGCACGCGGGCCGCGGCATGGATGTACAGGACTTTCTGGCGATTCCGGCATCGGCGTCGTCGGTCGAAGACGCCATACACATCGCATCGAAGGTTCGCAATGCTGCGGCACAGGTGTGCGCGCAGGAAGGTATTCCAACACTGCTGGCCGACGAGGGTGGCCTCAGCCCCGGCTGCCAGGATGGCGATCACGCCTTGCGCCTCATGATCCGAGCCATAGAGGCGGCGGGCCTGAGGCCGGGCCTCGATGTAGTGATCGCCATTGATGTCGCCGCGGCTTCCCTGCAACAAGCAGACAGCACGTATCGCCTCGCGCGCGAAGGCAAGACGCTGGATGCCGATGACATGATCGCGATGATGGAAAGATGGGTGCATGATTACCCGGTCGTCTCGATCGAAGACGGCCTGGGCGAAGAGGATTGGGATGGCTGGGCAGCGTTGACCACGCGGCTTGGGCAGCGTGTGCAACTGGTGGGCGACGATCTGTTCACCACCAATATGCAACGCTTGCGCAAGGGGATAGACCGCCACGCGGGCAACGGCATTCTGGTCAAGGTCAACCAAAACGGCACGCTGACGGGCACGCTGGACACCCTTGCCCATGCCAGATCCAAGGGCTACACCGCCATCATTTCGGCGCGTTCGGGCGAAACCGAAGATCCGTTCATCGCCGATCTGGCGGTTGGCACATCGGCAGGGCAAATCAAAATCGGATCGCTGCGCACGTCAAGCACGGTCTGCAAGTACAACCAGCTGTTGCGCATCGAAGCGGCCACCGGCTTTCCTTATAGCGGCATCGGCGCACTCAACGGGAAAGGCGCCTGATGGCTACGCCCTACGCACCCGATCCGCGGCTGGTGGATTTTCTTCGCGCCAGTGGCCTGTGTCCGGCCGGCAGTGACGCCACATGGACGCCTCTGACCGGCGGCGTGTCGTCCGACATATGGCGCGTCGATCTTCCCGACCGCAGGCTTTGTGTCAAGTGCGCACTGCCCAAGTTGAAAGTGGCGCGCGACTGGCATGCGCCCACGGCTCGCAACACTTACGAATGGGCCTGGATCCAGTTTGCATCGGCCCACGCTCCGGGCTGTACCCCGCAACCCCTGGCCCACGACCGCGAGTTGGGCGCGTTCGCGATGGAATTCATTCCACCCGACACCCACCCGGTGTGGAAGGACCAGCTCCTGGCCGGACAGGTCCATATTGATAGCGCTCGCCGTGTCGCAAGGATTCTGGGCCATTTGCACAGCGCCTCCACACGGCTCGCCGAGCTGCCGTCCCGGTTCGACTCTGATGACATTTTTTATCCAATACGGCTGGAGCCCTACCTGGTCGCAACGGGCGAACTGCATTCCGACCTGAAATCCAGGCTCAACCAGATCGCCGACGAAACACTCGCGACCCATATTGCGCTCGTCCACGGCGACGTCAGCCCCAAGAATATCCTCATCGGGCCGCGGGCGCCCGTCTTTCTGGATGCCGAGTGCGCCTGGTTCGGGGACCCTGCTTTCGATCTGGCATTTTGCCTGAACCACTTCCTGCTCAAGTGCATACCGCAACGCGCGCACACGCATCGTCTGCTCGAGTGCTTCAGCATCTTTACCGAGGCCTATCTGGCCCAGGTTGACTGGGAAGCGCCTGCGGAGCTTGAAGCGCGTGCCGCCAGGCTGTTGCCCGCCTTGTTTCTTGCGCGTATCGACGGCAAGTCGCCCGTGGAGTATGTAAGCGACGAAGCAGACAGGCAGCGGGTTCGCCAGGCCGCAAGGCCTTTGATAAAGTCAGCGCCGACCAGGCTGGCACAGGTCGCGGCTGCTTGGCGCGAGGCACTGGCATGCGCAATGAGCACGTAAAAGACGTCACGATAAAGGACATTGCCCAGCATCTCGGCATTTCGCATCCGACCGTGTCGCGTGCTTTGCGCGATCATCCGTCCATACGAGCCGAGACCAGGCTGGCGGTCAAAGAAGCCGCCAGGCAGCTAGGCTATATCGCCAATTCCGGTGCCCGGACGCTGAGCCGGACACGCAGTGAACTGATCGGTGTGATTTTTCCCGACGTGCAAAACGATTTCTATAGCCGCACCATGTCGACGCTGGCTTCAATGTTTCTGGAGCGCGGATTCAAGTTGGTATTGGCGACATCGGAAGACAGCGCCGAAACCGAATTCAAGCATATACAGAGTCTGCGCGAGGCTCGTGTCGCAGGAGTGATCATCGCTCCCACGGCGAATCTCAAGAACGAGTCGGTCGAACTCCTGCGGTCCATCCCCACCGTGCAGCTATTGCGGAGTCATCCCCTATTGGAGTGCTCCATTATCAAACTGGACGAGCGTAGCGGCATCGCCACGGCGATGGAGCATCTTATTGAGAAAGGCCATTCCCGGATCGGATTTATCGGAGGCTCGGGCACTCTCAGCACTGGCGTCGATCGCGCGGCCGGTTATATCGATGCCCTGCAAGGCCACGGCATCCCCCTCATGCGCGCTTTGTTGCGCCAAGGACCGCCACGCCCGCATTTCGGCTACCAGGCCATGTCCGACATGCTGTCGATGAAGGCGCCCCCCTCGGCTGTGGTCATGGCAAGCTCGGAACTCACTTTGGGCGGCATCGAGGCCATCCAGGAACGCAAGATCAGCGTACCCGCCGACCTGGCCTTGATTGCCTACCATGACCCGGCCTGGTTCAAGCTGTGGGGCGCCGGGATCACATGCCTGCGGCTTCCCATCGAGCAAATGGCGGCGGCCGCAGCGATGCGCCTGTTGAACCAGATCCTGGCAGACGCCAAGAGCCCCATGTGCGCCGGCTCTGAAACGTTGGATGCAGATACTCCTTTTGCATCGCAACTGGTAGTGCGCGGCACCACCTGACGCTCGCTTCCCCTTCACTTCGATTTTTTAGGGGGCTCAACTCTTGACTTTAGATATATCACAGATATAATTTAGACGTATCAAAGACAAGATGCGCCTGAAGAGCGCATTCCATAACTCTGGAGACAAACATGACTATTACCCGTCGCGCACTCTTAAAGGCTGCGTCCGCAGTCGCTGCCACATCCGTCATCGGTGTACCCGCGCTGGCCTTGGCCGAGAAAAACCACAAATGGAAAGTCCAGGTCTTGTGGGGAGCCGGCGAAGACACCTACAAAATGTTCCAGACTTTCTGCGACAACATCAAGAAGAACACTGGCGGCCGCCTTGAAATTACCCCGTTCTCGGCGGGCGCCATCGTAGGCACGTTTGAAACGCTGGATGCCGTTGGGCAAAATGTGCTGCAAGGGCACTCGACCTATCCCGGCTATTTCGCCGGCAAAGAACCCGCGCTGGCGGTGATCGGTGATTTTGCCTTCGGCTACCAGGAACCCATGCAGCAGAATGCCTGGTTGAACGAGAAAGGCGGCATGGAAATGATGCGTACGGCCTACGACAAGTTCAATGCGTATACCGTAGGCTGCACATGGTGGGGCGTGGAATCGCTGGTATGCAAAGTACCGGTCCGCCGGCCTGAAGATTTCAAGGGGCTGAAGCATCGCGGAGCCCAGGGACTGGCTGCCGAAACGATCGCAAGAATGGGCGCGTCAATTGTCGTGATTCCTGGCGGAGAGGCCTATTCCGCGCTCGAAAAGGGTGTTGTCGACACCGTCGACTGGTCGACCTTGTCGGTCAACAACAAGATCGGCTTCTTCGAAATTGCCAAGTTCGCCACCTATCCCGGCTTCCACTCCATGCCCATCCAGGACTTCACCGTCAATAAAACGGCCTGGAATGCGCTGCCGGACGACGTCAAGGCCATCGTCGAGAAAACGTGGGCCGATTTTTCACAATATCAGGTCAAGACCATTGCGGAAAACGACGTGGTCGTCGCAGAGGAAGTCCAGAAGAAAGGCGTGGAACTTATCGCGTGGAGCGACGAAGACCGCGGCCGGGCCCGCGGGATGGCTCATGAGGTATGGAGCGACTGGGCAAAGAAGAGCCCTCTTGCCAAGCAAGCGGTCGAGTCGCAGCAGGCTTATCTGCGTGAACTGAAACTACTGGCCTGATCATCATGCATTCATTCGTACACATCATTGGTCGTGTGAACGAGTGGGTAGGGCGGGCGGCCGGCCTGCTCATCCTGCTCGTGGTCTTCATCATTGCGCGCGAAGTCATCGCACGCAGCGTGTTCCACTCGCCTTCCCTATGGGCCGATGAATCCATGACCTATATCGCGGGATTCGTTTATGTACTGGGTGGCGGATACGCCCTGCTGCACCGGCGCCATGTCACCGTCGACATCGTCTATGGACTTCTAGGATGGCGTGGCCGCCGTGTTTGCGACGTGCTCGCCTTCGTTCTGTTCACGGCTTATTGCCTGACGCTGATCTGGTTCGGGTGGGACATGGCGATGACCTCGCTGGGGCAAGGCGAAACATCGGGCACGCTGTGGAATCCCCTTATTTGGCCGGTCAAATTCGCGATACCTCTGGGCGGCCTCCTGCTGCTTCTGCAAGGCATAGCGAATCTTGTCCAGGATTTCTCGTCCAGGCCGTAATCGCCGCTATCTACCCTACATAACAAGCAAGGCTCCTCATGTCCTTAGGTTACCTCACGCTTCTCGTATTCGGAGCGCTGATCAGCGCCCTGATCGTCGGCCTGCCGATTGCCTTCTCGACCGGCGCCATTGCCGTCGTCATGGCGGTATGGCTCTTCGACCTCAACACGCTCAACATTATTGTCAGCCGCGTTTTTACCCTGATGGGCAACAACATCCTGTTGGCGGTCCCTCTCTTCATCCTTATGGCCAGCATCCTGGAGAAAGCCGGGATTGCCGAAGATATTTTCAAGGCGGCTTATATCTGGTCGGGAAAAATCCGCGGCGGCCTGGCCGTTGCGGTCGTCATCTCCTGCGCGCTCATGGCGACGATGGTCGGTGTCATTGGCGCGGAAATCGTCACGATGGGCGTCGTTGCCTTGCCCGCCATGCTTAAACGCGGATACGGCAAATCGCTGACGCTCGGCTCCATATGCGCAGGCGGTGGACTCTCGACCTTGATCCCGCCCAGCGTCGTGTTCATTATGTATGCCTTGACGGCCGGTACATCGATCGGCCAGTTGTACATGGCCGGTGTCTTCCCCGGACTGTTGCTGGCCAGCCTGTATATTGGCTACATCATCCTGATCAGCTACCTGAAGCCAGAGATCGCGCCCAGCGCACCGCCCGAAGAATTGAATATATCTTTCGTCGAGAAACTGGCTTACCTGAAGAACCTGGTTCTTCCCGGCCTCGTCGCGTTCTCCGTGCTGGGTTCGCTCTACCTGGGGTGGGCAACACCTACCGAAGCGGCCGGCATAGGCGTCGTGGGCGCGCTGATCGCAGCCATCATAAACCGGCGATTCACCTGGCGCGGCCTGTATCTGGCGGTGATCGACACCACCAAGGTCACGTGCATGCTGTATTGGCTGTTCTTCGGGGCATCGGTGCTGGTGGGCGTCTACACCATGGCCGGCGGGACGGCATACCTGAAGGAACTGCTGCTGGATCTGCCTGGTGGACGGTGGGGCGTGCTGATCACCATGAATCTCATCTGGATCGTGCTCGGCTGCGTCATCGACTGGATCGGCATCCTGCTTCTGACCGCTCCGGTGTTCGTACCCGTAGCGATTGCATTGGGCTTCGATCCCATCTGGCTTGGCGTGCTGTTCTGCATGAACATGCAAATCAGCTATATATCCCCACCCTTCGGCCCCGCGGCGTTCTACCTCAAGGGCGCGGCGCCCGACAACATTTCGATAGGCGATATCTTCAAATCCGTCTGGCCGTTCCTGGGCCTGCAGCTTGTAGCGCTTGGGCTGGTGATGGCCTTCCCCGCCATCGCCTTGTGGCTGCCACAAACCATGTTAGCGAGGTAATGATATGTCTTACTCTCACAGCATCTCGGCGGAGGCTGCTGTCCGCGATGACCGCCCGCGCTCCGTCCTGGAAACCGACGTGCTGGTCGTCGGCGGCGGCGCCGCAGGCGTCGCGGCGGCCCATACCGCGGCGCGCCAGGGCCTGAAGGTTCTCATCCTGGAACGCTATGGCTTCTGCGGAGGTGGCGCCGTCGCCGGCATGTCCGGCACCATCTGCGGCCTGTACCTGGCGCACGAAGACAAAACACATGCGCCCGAACGTCTGGTGCACGGCTTCGTCGATCAGTTCATCGATGCGATGGATAAGCGCAATGGCCTGACGCCACCGGTACGCTATGGCCAAACGTTTACCCGGGTTCATGAACCGCAGGCCTGGCGCGAAAGCGCGGAAGGCCTCCTGGCCGAACAGAATGTCGCGGTGCTGTATCACGCCATCGTCACGGACGTGCTGCTGGACGGCAACGAGCGCGTCGCGGGCGTCGTGGCTTACACCAAGCAGGGCAAGCTGGAGGTCCGCGCAAAGATCACGATCGACGCAAGCGGGGATGCCGATCTGGCCGCCATGGCGGGGATGGCCACCACGGTCGGTATCGAGGGCAGGGTGCAGAACCCCACCATGATCTTTCGCCTCGCGGGCGTCGACGTGGAGCGCTTTCTGCAGGAGTACGGCGAGGACTCCATCCTGCCCGACCGTATTACCAAGCTGATAACAGGCCTGAACGCCGATGGCGTCTACAAACTGCCGCGCGCCAAGGTTTTCCTGTTTCCCACGCCGCGGCCCAATGAATTGATCTGCAATTGCACCCGCGTGGTCGGGGCCGATGGCCGCGAACTGAACCCATTGATCGCCCGCGACCTCAGCGAAGCCGAGTACGAAGGCCGCAAGCAAGTGCGCGAGTATGAACGATTTTTCAAAGACTATCTGGTGGGATGCGAAGCCGCCTACCTGAACGACACCGGCGTCCAGGTAGGGACGCGCCAGACGCGCCAGATAGTGGGCGTACAGACGCTAACGAACGATGACGTTGTCCAGGGCAACAAACGCCGCGACGGCATTGCGCGTTCTCCCTGGCCCATCGAGCTGCACAGTGGCCAGAAGCCGCGCCTTTCGTGGCTGTTCGAAGACTATTACGAGATTCCCTATGAGTGCTTTGTGCCTCGGCAGGGCGAATCGCTGTTGTTTGCGGGCCGCTGTCTTTCTGCGGAACACGAAGCCATGGCGTCCGCCAGGGTCACAGCCCAATGCTTCAGCTATGGGCACGCCATCGGATATGCCGCTGCATTGGCGATTAACGAATCCATAGCCGTGCGCGATATCAAGGGTGAGGATATACGCCTCTTGCTGAATCGCGACGGTGCACAACTAGGAGCATAAAGCGATGATAGACCGAAGTTTACAAGGGGCGGTCGCCGTACTGACCGTCAATCGTCCGAACCGGCGCAATGCCCTGAGCGAAGAGACCGTCCTGGAGATTAAGAGGCATCTGGACGAGATCGAGTCCGATCCAGGCATCCGGGTCACGATCATCACTGGCAGCGCGCCGGGATTTTGCGCCGGCAGCGACCTTAAAGAGCTGGCCACGATGGACCTGCGCGGCATGTGCCGGCACGAGGCCGACACCGCGCATTTTTGCCGGTCGATCAGCCAACTGAGCAAGCCCGTGATTGCCGCGGTAGAAGGGTTTGCCTTAGGCGGAGGCTTTGTCTTTGCCGCTTCCTGCGATATTGTCATAAGCAGCCGAAGCTGCCGCTGGCATCTGCCGGAAGTCCAGATTGGCTGGATACCCCCCTGGGGCCTCGAGACGCTGGTGGCGCGTCTCGGCCCCGTAGCGGCCAGACGACTGACCTGGGGCAGCGAGCCGCTGGACGGCGTCGAAGCGCATCGGATCGGCCTGGCCGATTTCCTGAGCGACGACGGCGCCGCGCTGAAGACGGCGCTGGAGCTTGCGCAGCGGCTGGTCGCACTGCCCGATGTCGCCGTAACGGCCGTCAAAAAATATTTCGCGCCTCACGTTGGCGCCAATGGCGAAACCGGCGACGTGATTGCCAACCGGATGTTCGAAGAGAACTGCAAGCATCCCGCCGCTATTGCAACACTGCAGAAATTCGGAGTACGCACATGAGCAAGTTCTGCTCTTTGGAAGAGGCGGTATCTGGCATTCAAAGCGGACAGACCGTGGCAAGCGTCGGCGTCATAGGCTGGATCACGCCCGATGCGCTGCTTAAAGGCCTGGGCGACCGCTATGAAAAGGAACAGCATCCGCGCGACCTGACCTTCTATTTTCCTTGCGGTACGGGTGACGCGATGGACATCGGCGGCATGGACCGCGTTGCCAGGAAAGGACTGATGAAGCGGATCGTGGCGGGTTCTTATATCAACCCCGTACACCCGCAAACGGGCGAACGCCCGAAGCTGATGCAGCTGATCCGGGAAAATGCCATCGAAGCCTATAGCTGGCCTATTGGCGCATCCATGCACTGGCTGCGTGAAGTCGCGCGCAAAAGTCCCGGCTATCTGACCAAAATAGGCCTGGGCGCATATATTGATCCCGACCAGGATGGTGGAAAATTCACCGCGCTGGCGACCGACGATCTGGTGGAAAAAGTCTCTTTCAAGGGCGAAGACTATCTCTTCTACCCTACCTGGCCACTACACCACTGCTTTATCCGTGCCACCTCGGCAGACGAGTTCGGCAACCTCTCGTTCGAGAATGAGGGACTGCTCTCGGCCGCGCTGGCGCTGGCGCTGGCCACGAAAGCCTGCGGTGGAACGGTAACCGCGCAGGTCACCCGGCAGGTCGAGCGATTTACCCGGGATGCCGGCACTGTTCGTATTCCCGGCGACTTTGTCGACAACGTCGTCATCGTTCCGGACCAGATGATGGTTACCGACACACCCTTCGACACTCGTTATCTCTCGCCCAAGAATATGCAGCTGGAGACGCTGCCCAAAATACCCTTCGGCCCGGACAAAATCATTGGTCGCCGCGCTTACCTGGAGGTGCCCAAGCGCACGCTTACGATCCTGGGATTTGGCGCATCGTCCGATATGCCGTTGGTGATGGCAGAAGATGGCGCCTTGAATGCTGGAAATATCGATGACTACCGCTTCACGACCGAGCACGGCTCCTATGGCGGCGTCGTGATGACAGGCTGGCAGTTTTCCACGAATATGTGGCCGGAAGCCCTGGTCGATGGCGTGACTCAGTTCGACGCCATCGATGGTGGACTGTGTGAATGCACGGCGCTGTCTTTCGCGGAGTTCGATGCCCAAGGGAGCGTCAACGTCAGTAAATTCGGCGCCGCCAATCCGGGGGCGGGCGGCTTTACCGATATTGCCCATAATGCCAAAAAGCTTATCTTCACCGGCACATTCACCGCTGGCGGACTAAAGGTTTCGGCGGTTGACGGAGTGCTGCGCATCGATCAGGAGGGCAAGAACAAGAAGCTGGTGCCCAAAGCACAGCACATTACCTATGCGGTCAGCGCAGGCGTCGCAGAAAGAGGCCAGGAGGCCCTGCTGATCACGGAAAGAGCGGTATTCCAGATTCATGGCGACGGCCTCGAGCTGATCGAGATCGCGCCAGGCATCGATCTGCAAAAGGATGTGCTGGATCAAATGGCGTTTCAACCCAAGATCAGCGCCAGGCTGAAGACCATGGACGCATGGATCTTCAAGGATGAGCATCCAGCACTTGCTGCCGTCTAGATTCGGCAAACTGCTCCGGCGCCCCAATTATCAGATTGACGGGCGCCGGAGCCTTTTGCCCCGACGCCATTCATAAGCCCGCGTTGCAGTGGAGCATGTCCAGGCCGGGGAGGGCCGTTGGCTTCGACCGAGCCGTTCGTGGCTCGGAGTCAATCGCTACAATGGTATGCCGCGCCAACTGACGCAGCCTCTATCAACCGCTAGTCGATGAATAAAATGAGCAGACCACAAGCCCGCCAACGCGCTGAATTCAAGGTTTTTTCACCGATCACCACAAGGTGGATGGATAACGACGTATACGGACACGTGAACAATGTCACGTATTACTCGTACTTCGACACCGCCGTCAACGGCTACCTGTTGGAGCAGGGGATGCTCGATATACATGGCGGAGGCATCATCGGCCTGGTCGTCGAAACCGGCTGCCAGTTTTTTTCGTCGATCGCTTTTCCCGATGCCATTGAGGCCGGTTTCAAAGTCGCCAAGCTGGGCAACAGCAGCGTGCGCTATGAAATAGGAATCTTCAAGAGAGGCGAATCGCTGAGCGCCGCGCATGGCCATTTTGTGCATGTCTACGTCGACAAGCAGAACCGCCGCTCGGTGCCTTTGCCCGCCGAGCTGAGAAACGCGCTCGAAGCTCTGGTTTGATTGCATGTGATGATTTGGGCTGGTCAATCCCGCAGTTGTTCCAGAAATTGCCGTAATATTTTCGGTAGCTCGGCGGGTCGCCGGGTCTCATGATCGACGTAGACGTGCACAAAATGGCCGCTGGCGCAGCAGGTCGCCGCGCCAGCGGCAAAGATGCCTAATTCGTAGCGCACGCTGCTGCTGCCGATGCAGGCTACCCGGATACCCACTTCAATATCTTGCGGAAACAGAATAGACGAGAAATAGCTGCAGCCGGTTTCGACGACCAGCCCTATCACCGTACCTTTGTCGGGATCCAGCGCTCCGGCATGAATAAGGCAGCGATTGACCGCGGTGTCGAAGTACGAATAGTAGACAACGTTATTTACATGGCCATACCTGTCGCAATCCATCCAACGGGTGGCCAGAGCCTCGAAATGGCGGAAGTCGGAGCGCAACGGCAGCGAAGGGCGTTGCGTATTTGGCGGGCTCGATCCGGTCACAACGCTTCTTCATACAGGCTATAAGCATCTTTGTAAGAGATGCCGCGCGGATTGTTTACCAGCAGGCGTTGCTGCAGCATGGCCTGCTCCGCCAGCGTGGCCAAGTCATCAGTCGTAACGCCAACTTGGGCTAAACGGGTTTCAAGCCCGACGGCTTCTGCGAGCCTGCTGATAGTATCAACGAAGGCATGTGCGCGCTCGAGCGGTGAGTCTGAAATGCTGGGCAAGATAACTTCCGCCAGCTCGGCATACTGCGTCGCCGCATGGCTTAGGTTGAACCGCAATACCGGTTTCAGCATCAGAGCGTTGGACAGTCCATGGGGCACGTGGAAAATGCCACCCAATGGATAAGCCAATGCGTGTATGCCTCCGACTGGCGCGTTGGCGAAGGCTTGGCCCGCCATCATGGCGCCGATCAGCATGTTCTGGCGGGCACTGATATCCTGACCTTCACGGCATACGCGCTCCAGCGAATGATAGAGCAGACGCAATGCCTCACGCGCCAAGCTGTCTGAGACGGGATTCTTGTGAATACGGCTGGTGTACGCTTCAATCGCGTGCACCATGGCGTCCACCCCAGTCGCGGCGGTGACTTTGGATGGAAGGCCAAGGGTCAAGAGAGGGTCCAGCACCGCGATGTCAGCATATAGGGCTGGGGACACAATACCGGCCTTGACCGTTGCGGATCGAGTGACGATTGCGATCGGTGTGGCTTCGGAGCCGGTTCCCGCAGTGGTCGGAACCTGGATAAGAGGCAGACGGGGCCAGCTTATCTTGTCCATTCCGTATACATCGCGAATATCCGTCGACCCTTCAGCGAGCGCGGCCACCAGCTTCGCAACGTCCATCGACGAACCTCCACCGAAACCCACGATCAGCTGGGCGCAATGGCTACGCGCGGCTTGCAAAGCCAGGTCGATAGTCGCCTCGGGCGGGTCGGCGATGACATCAGAAAAGATCTCCACATCATGTCCGCCTTCGCGCAGTGTGGTGGCGAACTTCCCGGGGAGCCCGAGCGCGCGGAGCGGCCGGTCCGTGAGCACCAGGATGCGGGATGCTCCCCACTGGGTGGTAATCACAGCGGCGAGGCGATCGGAGGAACCAGCCCCGGCGATCGTCCTCGCATGAGTACGAAACTCGAACATTATCAAAGCACCTCGAATAGTCCGGCGGCGCCCATTCCACCGCCCACACACATGGTGACGACGACGTAGCGTATGCCTCGCCGTTTCCCCTCCAGCAGGGCGTGGCCCACCAAACGGGCGCCTGACATGCCATATGGATGGCCCAGCGCGATAGCCCCGCCGTTCACATTCAGCAATTCGTCCGGGATGCCAAGCTGATCGCGGCAGTACAGGACTTGGACGGCAAAGGCCTCGTTCAACTCCCATAGGCCGATATCACTCTTGCGCAGGCCGGCGCGCTTGAGCAGGCGCGGGACGGCAAAAACCGGGCCAATACCCATTTCATCCGGCTCGCAGCCTGCAACTGCAAACCCGCGGAACAGGCCCAATGGCTCTATATTGCGCCGTTCCGCGCTCTTCGCATCCATGAGCACGCAGGCGCTGGCGCCATCAGAGAGCTGGCTTGCATTGCCGGCGGTAGTGCATCCCCCTTCGACTATGGCCTTTAGATGCGATAGCGCGTCTACCGTCGTGCCGGGCCGTATTCCTTCATCTTCCGCAAGCAGGACTTCCTGCTCCGAGTATTCCCCTGAAGCCTTGTCGATCAGACGCTGCCGTACACGAATTGGCGCGATTTCGTATGCGGTGCGTCCCGCTTGTTGAGCCTCTGCGGCGCGCTGCTGGCTGCGCGCTCCATATTCATCCTGGGCCTGCCGGGAAATGCCATAACGTCGCGCCACTATCTCGGCAGTGTCTATCATCGAGAGAAAAATTCCAGGTCTGTTTGCCTCCAGCCACGGATCCCGCGTCATGTGGCCGTTCATATATTCGTTTTGCACGCAGGAGATGCTGTCCAGGCCGCCCGCAACCAGAATGTCCGCTACCCCAGTCTGGATGGCGCTTGCGCCAATTGCGATGGCTTGCATTCCAGATGCGCAGAGCCGGTTGACAGTGAAGCCGGGCGTGTCAATGGCCAAGCCCGCCCGCAGGGCGATCTGGCGAGCGATGTTCTCTCCGGCGGTGCCTTCCGGCCGCCCGCAGCCCATGACCACGTCATCAATTGAGTTCATGTCGAGGCCCGCTCGGGACACCGCATGCTCGACCGCGTGCGCACCCAGCGTTGCACCGTAAGTCTGATTCAGCGCGCCGCGGTAGGCCTTGCCTATGGGCGTGCGAGCGGTCGAGACAATGGCCACGTCCTTCATAGCGGCTCCTGTTGCTTGCTGTAGCGATGCAGCGGCTCGCCGCGCAATGCGAGTTGTTCCAACAGCGCCGGAGGGCGCCAGAAATCCGGTTCGGCTTCCGCCGCATAGCGCTGCAGGGTCGCGACGACGTTGCTGAGTCCTAAGGCATCCGCCGCATAGCAAGGGCCGCCGCGAAGTCGGGGAAAGCCATAGCCCGACAGGAAAACCGCATCGATATCGGATGCGCGCAGCGCTATCTTTTCTTCCAGGATGCGGGCCGCCTCGACAATCAATGCGTGGACGCAGCGGGTGGCAATTTCGTCGGCGCCGACATGCTGCCGGACGACGCCGGAATCGACGGACGTGGCGGCTATCAGGGCTTCAATACTCGCATCGCGCTGCGGTTCCCGGCTTCCTTCGTGGTAAGAGTAAATCCCCGCCGCCGCTTTCAGGCCGAGTCGGCCGGCTTCGCTTACGCGATCGAGCCAGGCGGGCCAGGGCCGTTGCGGAGCATCAATATATTGGCGCTGCCGGATGCTATAACCCACGTCCAGGCCCGCCAAGTCGGCAACCTGAAAGGGTCCCATGGCAAACCCCCAGTTCCGCATGGCTTCGTCCACCTGATAGGGCAAGGCGCCGCGCTCTACCATCAGGGCGGCCTGCCGCAGATACTGATGCCACATCCGGTTGCCGATAAAGCCATCACATACGCCCGAGATGATCGCCGTCTTCCGCAAGCGTCGCGCCAGGGAAAGGGCGGTGGCCATGACGTCCGGCGATGTCCTTGAGCCGCGTACGACTTCCAGGAGCCGCATCACGTTTGCCGGGCTGAAAAAATGGAGTCCCACGACCGACTCGGGGCGGCCTGTCGCTGAGGCGATCTGGTCGACGTCCAGCGTGGATGTGTTGGTGGCAAGCACGGCGCCGGGATGCATGCACGCATCCAGGGCTTGAAATATCGATTGCTTGATGGGCATGTCCTCGAACACAGCCTCGATCACTATGTCGGTTTCACGCAGATCTGAAATCTCGGCAACAGGCCGGATCAAGGCGATACGGGCTTGAGCGGCATCATCGGCTATGCGACCCTTGGCAATCAGCGTCTTGTAATGACTGTTGATTGCATCGATGCCGGCGCATAGCGCATTGGGATGGGCGTCGTACCAGAGCGCCGGCACGCCAGACTCAATCAGGCACAGCATAATGCCGCGCCCCATGGTCCCCGCGCCCACGACGGCCGCGTGCAGGACGGGGCGGGCGGCGCTGGCCGGGTGCGAAAGGGGCGGGCGTTCAGCGAAAAAGGCATATCGCAGCGCTTGCGATGCCGGGTCATTCAGTAGGCGCTTGAACCATTGCTGCTCTATTGCCAAGCCTTGCTGGAAAGGCAGCCCGGCTGCGCCAACGCACTCCGCAGCGGCTTGCCGGGCAAGAGGGCTGCCCGGGGGGCGCGACAGAGGGGGGTCATTGGCTTCGCCGCTTGCGGCAGGCGCCAGGGCGGACACGCGTCGCGGTTGAACACCTGAATCGAGCATGCGCTGCGTCCAGGCGAGCGCGTCGTCCATGGCATTCTCACCGAGCACCGTATCGACCAGGCCCCAGGAATGCGCTTGCCGGGCCTTCACCGGAGCCCCGGAAAGAATCATATGCTGCGCATGCGCGCTTCCCACCAGGCGGGGGAGGCGCTGTGTGCCGCCTGCGCCGGGGATCAGGCCTAATGTGATTTCCGGCAATCCCAGCGAGGCGTCCGCTGTGGCGAGACGGAAATGGCAAGCCAACGCCAATTCAAGGCCGCCGCCGAGCGCCGCCCCTTGCAGGACCGCTACGAAAGGTATCGGCGAGGCTTCGATTTGCGCGACGAGATCAAGCAAGGACGGGGATGCGGCGGGGCCGGTCTCGGAAAATTCCTTGATATCGGCTCCCGCCGAAAACACCTTGGGCAGCGCACTCGTCAGCAGGACCGCGCGCAAGCCGGGCGCCGCCATTACCTGTCCCAGCGCTTGTGACAGCTGTTGCCGTAGTGCGCGGCTCAATGCATTGACCGGGGGGCTGTCCGCGCTCAGGATGCCAATGCTTTCGCGCAGCGCGAGTCGTATGCTCATTATATTTCCGTTATGGTTTTTCGATGCCGGCCACCTCGGCGGCTTCCGACCATTTGGCGATTTCCGCGATCTGGTATTTGTGCAGCGCTTCCGGCCCCGTAGGGAAAGACTCCCAGTTGGTCGACGCAAGGAATTCCCGAGTCCTGGCGTTTTCGTAGATGGACACCATTGTGTCGCTGAGCCTCTTGATCACTGATGCGGGCGTACCTTTAGGCGCGAATGCGGAAGTCCAATTGATCATGTCGAAACCGGTGAACCCGCTTTCGCCCAGCGTCGGCGTGTCGGGCGCACTCACCAGGCGATCGGCGCTTGTCACGGCAAGCAGACGCAATTTTCCGGACTGTATGAATGGAACCAGCGCGGCGTAGTCGCCGAAAGCGAAATTGACTTGATTGCCCGCCAGGTCCGTCAAGGCTTGGGCGGCCCCTTTGTAGGGAATATGAATAGCCTTGGCTCCGGCCATGGATAGAAATAGCTCCGTGGTGATCTGATACGCGGCGCTTCCGGAAGCGTAATTCAAGGTGCCCGGCTTTTGCTTCAACGCTTCGACAAGATCGCCGACCGACCGATATGGCGCGCTTGCCGGGACGGCGAGGCCCATGGCGCCGCGGGCTAAACGGGCCACCGGCGCGAAGTCGTTCAGCGGGTCGTATGGCAGTTTTTTGAATACTGCGGCGTTGACGGTCATTGCCGACGACCCTGAAATCAATAAGGTGTAGCCATCGGGCGCTGACGCGGCAACCATGTTCGCCGCGATAAAGCTGTTGCCTCCGGGTCGATTCTCGACGATGACCGGCGACTTCAGCGCGGCTTCCATTTCACGGGCGAGGTAGCGCGCCGTGTTGTCGGTGCCGCTACCGGGAGAGAATGGAACGATCAGGCGGATAGGCTTGTTCGGGAAATCATCCGCCGCGAGGCTGAGGGCCGGACCCGCCAGTACAATGGCGCCCACAGAGGCAATAAAAAATCGACGCAATACATTCATGTCTTCTCTCCTTTTTTATATCTGATCGGTATATTGGCGTTAACGGCCGGCAAAGTTGGCCGGACGCTTCTCTAATAGCGCGGCAATTCCTTCCGCGTGGTCCTCGGTATGGTGCGATAGCGTCTGGTATAGACGTGAGAGCTCAAGCAGGCCTTCCAGGCGCTGGTGCAAGCCCTCGCGAATAAGCCGCTTGGTGAACCGCAATTGATACGGCGGGTTCACTGCGATCCGATTGGCCATTTCGAGGGCGGCCTCGAGCAGCGTATCCGCCGGCACGACGCGAGATACCAAGTTCCATTGCAGCGCGGTTTGCGCGTCCAAAGGCTCACCGGTAAATGCCATCTCATAGGTGCGCGCAAGGCCCACTATCCTCGGCAGAAACCATGAACCGCCGTCGCCAGGAATGATGCCCAGCTTGACGAAGCTTTCCGCGAAGCGCGCGTTATCCGCCGCAATGCGGATATCGCACATGCACGCCAAATCGCAGCCGGCGCCAATTGCCGCGCCATTGACCGCCGCGATCAAGGGCACATCGAGGCGCGCCAAGGCGAGCGGAATGCGCTGTATTCCGGTCACATACTTGCCGGGGATTCCAGCCGCGGCGCCGCTGCCGGGACCGTAATCGGCCAGCATCTTCTTGATATTTCCACCAGCGCAAAACGAAGGCCCATTGCCGGTGAGGATGGCCGCGCGAACGGACAGGTCGGCATTCAGGTCATTGACCAGGTCTTCGAACTCCTGGAATTGGTCCGCATCCGTCAGTGCGTTGCGCTCTTCCGGCCGGTTCATCCGGATGATGCAAACATTAGCGATGCGCTCGGTGTCCAGAAATTTTGTCATTTAATACTCTCTCAAAACATTGGTGATTAGCGCCCGGTCCAACGAGGCGCGCGCTTTTCGCGGAAGGCCAATACGCCTTCGTCCGCGTCTTCCGATTGGTAGACTGGTTCCATGATATGGAATGCGGTCCTTAGCGCGGCCGCGCGTCCCATTTCTGCGGACGCATAGACCATTTCTTTGCAGGCGGCGGCGCTAAGAGGCGCTGTCGCGACGATCGCTCGCGCGAGCTCCATCGCCTTTGCCATGAGTTGCGCGGTCGGGACCACATGATTGACGAATCCGATCTCGGCGGCGCGATGGGCCGCGATGGGGTCGCCCGTAAGCAAAAGCTCGAGCGTCATCTTTTGTGGGATGACGCCGGCCAGCCAGGCTGCCCAGGCCGGTCCGCGTCCGACTTTCGACTCAGGCATTCCGAAAACGGCGTGGTCGGCGGCGACGACCAGATCGCACATCTGCGCAAAAAACCACCCGCCGCCGAGTGCGGATCCGTTTACAGCTGCGATGACCGGCTTGGCGACAGTCACGTTATCGCCCAATATTGGCAGAAACGTTTTCTGGCTGATTTCAGTGTCCTCAGAAAGGTCGCGTCCCGCGCTAAAGCTGCGGTCCCCGGCCCCGGTCAGTATCGCGACGCGCAATGCCGGGTCCGTTTCAAAGCGGGACCAAGCGGCCAACAAGCCTTCGCGCATGGCCAGATTGATGGCATTGCGTTTCTCGGGACGATTCATCGTAATGACGGCGATCTGGCCGTCGATATCGAATTTCACTGCGGTTGATTCAAACATGACTAATCCGGTATCTGGTTATGGGCGGAATCAAGGGATGCCAGCACTGCATCGGTATGTTCACCCAGCACCGCCGGCGGAGCAGTGGCGCGGGCGGGAGTGCGGGACATATGGATCGGCGTGCCAACGCTGCGAATATTCCCAAAAATATCGTGCTGCGTGGAGACAACGCATTTCCTGGCTTGCACCTGCTCATCCGCGAACACCTCTGCGATCGTGTTGATGGGGCCGCAGGGAATGCCTTCAGGCAGCAGGAGATCAAGCCAATGCTGGCGCGAGGCGGTTTCGAATCCCCGGCGAATGAGCGGCATCAGGTCGTCCTTGTATCGAACACGGTGCTCATTGGTGCCAAAGCGCGGGTCTGTCGCGATCTCCGGCAGGCCGAGGTGCTTGCAAAGGCGGATGAACTGCCTATCATTTCCTACCATCAACATCAGCGGGCCGTCCGCGCATTGGACCGCGTCGCCGGGCACCACCGTGGGATGCTCGTTGCCGTGGCGCCCCGGCAGCTCGCCAGACTCGAGGTAATTCGCCGCAAGAGTCGAGAGCGTCGATACCTGGACATCCAGCAGGGATATGTCCAGATGCTGCCCTTGGGAACTGCGGTCGCGTTCCCGCAAGGCCATCAGGATTCCGTTGCATGCGTATACGCCCGTCATCAAATCGATGATGGGAATGCCGGTCTTTTGAGGACCGCCGCCGGGTTTGCCGTCGGGCTCGCCCGTCACGCTCATCATCCCGCCCATTCCCTGGACGATCGAGTCATAGCCGGGACGCGACGCATAGGGTCCCGTTTGGCCGAAACCGGTGATGGAGCAGTAGATCAGCGCTGGATGGATAGCCGAGAGGCTGGCGTAGTCAAGTCCGAACCGCCGCAAGGCGCCCACTTTGAAATTCTCGATAAGGACATCGCTTTCCAGTATCAGAGCGCGGATGGCGTTCAAGTCCTCCGGGTTGTCCAGGTCCAGGCAGACCGATTTTTTGCCCCGGTTCGCACAACAGTAATAAGCGGAAACGCGTTGCTTGCCGTCGGGCGATACATAGAATGGCGGACCCCAGGCGCGGCTGTCGTCTCCGCTGCCTGGACGTTCGATCTTGATGACCTCGGCGCCGAAGTCGGCCAGCATTTGCGCGCACCAGGGGCCGGCCAGGACGCGAGACATGTCCAGGATCTTGATGCCGGCGAGCGGCAGCGTATGGTTTTCAACTGTCACGGGGCTTCCTTTGTTCAACTGGCGGAAATTCTGGCCTTGGCGACCACATCGCCCCACTTGTCATACTCCGCCTTGATGAACTGCCGGCACTCGGCCTGGCCGCCGCCTACGACGCTATTGCCCTGGTCTTGCAAGGCCGTGCGCAGCGCGGGAACCTTCATCGTTTTAATCAGGCTTGCTTCCAGCGCATTGATGATATCGGGCGGGGTTCCGGCCGGTGCGAACAGGGCCTGCCATGTCTCGGAGGAGAAGCCTGGCAGCCCCGATTCGCTTATGGTCGGCAAATCGGGCAGGCGGCTCGACCGCTCGGTGCCGGCGCTGGCGATGGCCTTCACTCTTTTGGATTCGATATACTGCCTGCAGGCGGAGATCGTCGTGAACATGACTTGAGTATTCCCCGCGATCAAGTCGGCCAACGCGGGGGCGTCGCCCTTGTATGGGACATGGATCAGGTCGACCTCGGCCATGCTTTTGAATAATTCTCCCGAAAGGTGGAATGGGCCGCCCGTGCCAGAGGACGCATAATTCAACTTGCCAGGATTCGCTTTCAGGTACTTGATCAATGCCGCCACGTCATCCGCTGGTACAGACGGGTTGACCAGCAGCACGACGTCGTTCTTGACCAGAAGGCTAATGGGCTGGAAATCGTTGAATGGGTCATATGGCACCGACTCCAAATGGGGCGCGATCGTGATGGGTCCGATACCGCCCAACAGCAAGACGTACCCGTTAGGCTTGGCCTGCGCCACGGCATTTGTCCCAATGCGGCCGTTGGCTCCAGCCCGGTTATCGATGATCACCGGCTGCCCGAGGGCGCTCTGCAAATGCTGTGCGATCACTCGCGCAACATTGTCGGTCGCCCCGCCGGGGGAGTAAGGAACAATCAGAGTGACGGGGCGTGTTGGATAAGTGGTCTGCGCGCCAGAAATGGTAGGCAAGGCTATCGTCGCCAGCAGTCCCAGGGACTGGAGTGCTTCTCTTCGGTTCATGGTGTCTCCCTATTCTTGCCTCCGGAAATCCGCGGCAATGCTTTGATTAAGCGAAGTGTACGTAGGCGCTTGATATAGCGTCTAATACTAAAAACGAATTCGGTCTATATGAAAAAAAAATGGGAGAGGGTATGGAGTTGCGACAGATTCGATACTTTGTTGCGGTGGCGGAGGAGCAGAGCTTCAGCCGCGCCGCAGAGCGACTGCATATTTCTCAGCCGCCGCTGTCACAGCAGATCAAGAGTCTGGAAGATGAGTTGAATGTCCAGCTTTTTCGCCGCTTGCCGCGTGGCGTCACGCTAACCGCCGCGGGGGAGGTGCTGCTCAAGTCATGCCGGACAATTCTGGCGCAGGTACGTATGGCGGCCCAGGAAACCTCGCAAGCTGCCGCCGGGATGAAGGGCACAATACGGATGGGTACGGTGAGCTCCGCCCTAATTTATATATTGCCGCAAATATTGCGCCATCTTTCGGACAACATGCCCGACATCAAGATCGAGTTTGTAGAGATGAGCTCGCGTGAGCAAACACAGGCTGTGCTGCGTGATGACCTGGATATCGGATTGGTCCACACGCCAATCGACACTACAGGGCTGCTGACTCATCAAGTATTTCGCGAGGAGTTCTGCGCCGTTCTTCCGCCAGGGCACCGTCTTGCCTCCCACGATACGATTCCTCTGGAAAGTCTGGCGAACGATGAGTTCGTATTTTTCCCGCGGACGCTTGCTTCGGGGCTGTTCGACAAAATGGTGTCCCTGTGCATGAAGGCTGGATTCAGCCCGCAAATTCACCATACGGCGCGCCATCAGGCCACCATACTCAGGATGGTCACCATGGGGCTGGGGGTGACTGTCGTTCCGGGCTCATTGCAGCAGATCTACCGCGGCGATGCCACGTTCTGCCGGCTATCCGGGGCGCCCGAATACGTCGAAATGTGCGTGGTGTGGCGAGCTGGCGAACCCTCCGTCCTGACCCAGAGCGTGGTTGCAAGCGTGCAGTCGCGGTTTCGGCCGGCCTGATCGCTCGTCTGCGCAAACCCGGGCCCGGCGGGTCAAATGGCTGGATCTGCACAATCTCCTGGGCATCGCCATTACCTGCTGGCTGCTTGTCGTTGGCGCGCGGCGCGGCGCCATGCGGGCGCATCTGCAGGCGCTGCGGGCGGCCTCCATCGCGGCAAAGAGGCGGTGCGGCGGCGCCGCCTGGCGTGTGGCTGCGTGGCTGCGTGGCTTTGCCTGTTGCTGCCTGTGGCGGTCATCGGCTTCTATGCGCGAGTTCTCTTCGAGCGCTCGCGCCCAGGGTGCCGCGCGGGCCGCGGATGAACCGCGGACCGGTCTGGCAGGAATCAGTCCTGGCGGCTGGTCACTTCAACGAGGTGATACCCGAACTGGGTTTTCACCGGTCCCTGCACCACGTTGACGGGTGCGCTGAACACCACTTCATCGAATTCCTTGACCATTTGGCCTGGGCCGAAGGTGCCCAGCTCGCCGCCTTCACGGCTGGAGGGGCAGCTTGAATTTTCCTTGGCGACTTGCGCGAAATCTGCGCCGCCTTCAATAGCGGCTTTGAGCTCGTTGCACTTTTCTTCAGTGGATACGAGGATATGACGGGCTGCGGCTTGTGCCATGAGTAATACTCCTAGAAAACGGATCTGACAGAGTAACTTAAAAAAGGAGATCCCATCAAAGGGCTGTTGCAATCACCAGCGCGACCAGGTCCTCGAGGTTTCCCGATCTTCCTACCATTGCAGAGTCGGGATATCCGGGTTTCAACGTAGCGCCCTGGTTCGGAATATTTGGACCTGCCGGGGTGCCAAAGCAGATTGTCGATAAGATCAACCATGATGTTATCGTCTTGCTGGATAGCGCAGCGGTCAAGGACAGCCTTTCCCGGCAAGCCGCCGAGCCACTGAAGAGAACTCCCGAGCAGTTGGGGGAGATGCTGCGCGACGATATCAAGAAGTGGGCCGTAGCCGTTGAGAAATCCGGTGCCCGTGTCGATTGACCTGTTTGTCCCGGTGGCGCGGCGGCCTCTTGTCCGAGAATTAGGTATAAATTGACACTGATCACACGTTTCAAATAAATGGAACTTGACGACAAGGAAGACGGATATGAAGACCTACAATCACTTTATCAATGGCCAGTATGTCGAGCCTATCGGGAAGAAGTGGATAGACAGTGTTGATCCATATACAGGAAAGCCCTGGGCCCGGATCCCGCAGGGATGCGCGCAAGACGTGGATGCGGCTGTCGCGGCGGCTTCAAAAGCCATGCGCGAGGGTCCCTGGGCCGCGATGACGGCGACGGATCGGGGCAAACTCATGCTGCGCTTGGCCGAACTCGTGACTGACAACGCCGAACGGCTGGCCGAGATCGAGGTTCGCGACAATGGCAAGTTGATGGCTGAAATGCGCGGCCAACTGAATTACCATTCCGAATGGTGGCGATATTACGGCGGGCTGGCCGATAAAATCGAAGGCGCCGTCATGCCGATCGACAAACCTGACATGATGGCATTCACGGGGCACGAGCCTGTAGGTGTCGTGGGCGCCCTGACCGCCTGGAACTCCCCATTGCTGTTTGTCGCCTGGAAGTGCGCTCCGGCCATCGCTGCCGGATGTGCCGTCGTATTGAAGCCCTCGGAGTTTGCCTCGGTTTCCACGTTGGAATATGCGGCGCTGACTCGCGAGGCTGGCTTTCCCGATGGTGTATTCAACGTTGTCACCGGCTATGGGCAGGAAGCGGGCTCTGCTTTGGTTGATCATCCTGATATCGCCAAAATCACCTTCACCGGATCGGACGCCACGGGTGCGCGTATTTATGCGCAGGCCGCCAAGACAATGAAACGGGTGTCATTGGAGCTGGGCGGCAAGTCGCCCAACATCGTATTTGAAGACTGCGACCTGGATAAGGCGGCCGCTGGCGTTGTTTCGGGAATTTTCGCGGCAACGGGGCAGACATGTATCGCGGGTTCACGGCTTCTTGTCCAAAATTCAATCAAGGAAGAATTCACCAAGCGGGTCGCGGCGCTCGGGGCATCGGCTCGTAAAGGGAATCCGATGCTGGCGGAGACGAATATTGGCCCGGTCACCACCCCGGCACAGTACCAGAAGATACTCAGCTATATCGAGATCGCCAAAGGAGAAGGCGCGCGTTGTATCCTGGGCGGCGGGCCGGCTACCTCGCCGGAATTGACTGGCGGTCAGTTTGTCGAGCCGACGATTTTTTCAGATGTCACGCCTCAAATGCGTATTGCCCGGGAAGAAGTCTTTGGCCCCGTCCTCTCGATCATAGGATTTGAAGACGAGGCTCAAGCCATCGAGTTCGCAAATGACACCATATACGGTCTTGCGGCTGGCGTGTGGACTGAAAATATCGGTCGGGCGATCCGGATGTCGAAAGCGCTCAAAGCAGGAACCGTCTGGGTGAATACGTATCGGGCGATCAGTTACATGATGCCATTTGGCGGCATGAAGCAGTCGGGAATTGGAAGGGAAAGCGGCATCGATGCGATCCGCGAGTTTCTTGAAACGAAGAGCACCTGGATTTCCTATGGGCAGGGCGCGCCGGCCAACCCATTCATCATGAGATAGAGGCAGGGGCCCAGGCGGACAGAAGGCCGCCAGGCCTTGGCTGTGCTGCGGTGCGCCGCAAAACCCTGCGGACCCATCAGGGTAACTACTGATTCTCGATGTCCTCAATAGACACCGAGCCGTCCTCTTTTGATCTATTGCAAAGACACCGGTGTCTTTAACATCTGGCTGACTAGCCGATTCAATACTCGTATCCTCCAGCGCCTGCCGCGAAGCCCGTTGCGGCTCTGCTGGCGCGCAGCGGGAAAGGGTATGCGGCAATCACAAGCACACCAGGAGACACGCGATGAAATTGCATCACACCCTTACTTGCACTCTGTCCTCGAGCCTATTGCTGGCATCCACGCTGGCTGTGGCCGCGCCGGTCAAGATCGCCGTCCTGGAGACGCTGTCGGGCCCCCAGGCCTCCACCGGCTTGACATATCGCACCGCCGCGCGCTACGCGGTGGACAAGATGAACGCGGACGGGGGATGGAACGGCGAAAAGGTCCAACTCGTCGAATATGACAACCAGGGCGGTCCAGCGGGAGCGGCCGACAAATTGAGGGCTGCGATTGCCGATGGCGTGCAGATCATCGTGCAGGGCGCGTCCTCGGCGATCGGCGGGCAGATCACGGAGGACATACGCAAGCACAATCTGCGCAACCCCGGAAAAGAGCTTATCTACCTGAATGTCGGCGCCGAGGCATTGGAGCTGACCGGGCAGAAGTGCCAGTTCTATCACTTTCGCGTTGCCGGCAATGCGCAGGTGCGCGTCAAGGCGCTGATTGCCGGCATGAAACAGGCGGATGCATTGGGCGCGCGCGTTTACTCCATCAACCAGAATTACTCATGGGGGCAGGACATGGAGCAGGCGATCGTCGACAATGCGGCGGCGGGCGGCTACCAGGTCGTGGAAAAGACGCTCCATGACGTCAACAAGGTGCAGGACTTCGCGCCATACGTCAACAAGATTGCCGCGACCAATGCCGATACGGTCATGACGGGGAACTGGTCCAATGACCTGCTGCTGTTGATGAAGGCGACCAAGGCCGCGGGCCTGAAGGCGCGGTTCGGCACGGTATACCTGGACCAGCCGGGCAATATTGCCAACGCCGGCGACCTGGCCCTTGGCCATTTTGTCGTGCAGGCCTTCAACGCTGAAGCGGCCGGCGCCGCGGGCGCAGCCTTTGTCGACGACTATAAAGCCAAGGCGGGCCATGCCCCGTCTTTCATCGAGCCTCAAACGGTATTCGGCCTGATGATGGTCGCCGAGGCAATGGGCCGGGTCAAGCCCCAGGACGGCAAGCTCAATGTACAGGCGCTTGCCCGCGAGCTAGAAAAGACATCGATCGAAACCCCGATGGGAAAAGTCAGCATGCGTCCCGAGGACCATCAGGCTTTAATGCCCATGGTGGTCTCCATGGCCTCGAAAGACGCTAGCTACAAAGTGGACGGCACGGACCTCGGCTTCAAGCCCGTCAAGACGTTCAGCGCCGATGAAGCTGCCACGCCAGCGCAGTCGACATGCAAAATGCAACGACCCGGCTGAGCGAAGGGCGGGTGGGATTCCTATGGAACATCTTTATATTTCGCTCTTGAATGGCGTCATCTATGGCCTGCTGCTGTTCATGGTGTCGGCGGGCCTGACCCTGATATTCGGAATGATGGGCATACTCAATTTCGCCCACGCCTCCTTCTACATGCTGGGGGCCTATTTCGCCTATGCTTTGCAGGACGCCCTGGGGTTCTGGGGAGCGCTCGTCGTCTCGCCCTTGCTCGTAGGGCTGATAGGCATCGTGGTCGAGCGCTATATTCTGCGCCGGGTCCATCATTACGGACATGCGCATGAGCTGCTGATCACGTTCGGCCTGTCTTTCATTATTGCCGAACTGATAAAACTGTTTTTCGGCAATTATCCGGTCAATTACCGGATCCCGGGCGATCTGGATTTTTCGGCTTTCACGCTGGGCAGCTTGAATTATCCCGCCTATCGCGTCTTCATGGGCGTGGTTGCAATATTGATGTTCATTGCCATCTACCAGCTGCTGACGCGCACGCGTGTGGGAATAGTGGTCAGGTCGGCCCTCTATCGCCCAAAGATGGCAGAGGCGCTGGGGCACAACGTTCCATTGGTCTTCATGGGTGTTTTTGGCGTAGGCGCCGCGCTGGCAGGTCTGGCTGGCGCCGTGGCCGGCGCGTTCTATACGACTAATCCGAACATGGCGCTCGAGCTGGGCGTGCTGGTCTTCGTCGTGGTGGTCGTCGGCGGCTTGGGGTCGCTGGGCGGCGCAATGGCGGCATCGCTATTGATAGGAGTGGTGACCGCCATCGCCGTCGGGATCGACGCGACGCTGACAGACCTGTTCGCGCTATTTGGCGCGCGCGCATGGGCGGAACAGATGGGAGGAATTTTCGCGCTGAAAGTGTCCAGTCTGGCTGCGACCATACCGTTTGCACTGATGCTTCTTGTACTGCTCGTGCGTCCGAACGGACTGATGGGCGGCAAAGGGTAAAGCCATGAAGACTAGGATTCTAATTGCCGGCGCGGGCCTGGGCTTGCTGGCGCTGGTTCCCTTCGCGCTATCGCAGGGGCTGGTGAATGCGGCGATTCCCATGTTGATCGCCGCGCTGTTTGCATGTGCCTACAATTTGCTGTGCGGGCAGGCGGGCATGCTGTCGTTTGGACATGCGGCCTATTTTGGCGTAGGGGCGTTTGCGACCATCCATGCGATGAACGCGCTCGGCGGCGCGGGTTTATTGCCTACGCCATTGATGCCGCTTGCCGGGGCCGCGGGCGGCCTGGTTTTCGGCGCGATAGCGGGCTGGTTCGCCACGCAGCGCACAGGGGCCTACTTCGCCATGATCACCCTGGCCATTGCCGAACTCCTTCACGCCATGGCGCCGCATCTGAAAGACGTCTTCGGCGGCGAGGCGGGCTTGTCCGCAATGCGCATGCCGGCCTGGGGCTTCACATTCGGGACAACGAACGAGGTCTACTATCTGACGCTCATATGGGTTGCGCTGTCCTTGATGCTGCTGTATTTATTGACGTTTACCCCGCTCGGGCGCCTTGCGCTTGGCGTGCGCGAGAACAGCCACCGGCTGAACTTTCTCGGCTATGACGTTCATCGCATCAACGTGCTGATCTTCGCCATTTCGGGCATGTTCTCGGGCGTTGCGGGCGGCCTGCAAGTCATCAGCAACGAAGCCGCGAACTACGTGATCTTCGATCCCTCGCTGTCGGCGGCGGTCGTCCTCAATACGTATATCGGGGGAATCAACGTGTTCCTGGGGCCGGCCCTGGGCGCCGCGCTGATGACGTTTTTTGGCTATGCGGTTTCGGACATGACGCAATCCTGGATGCTGTACCAGGGCCTGCTTTTTGTCCTGGTCATGATGTTCATGCCCGCGGGCTTGAGCGGGCTGGGCGCGCTGGCGGCCCGTTTTGCGAAGCGCTATGGAATCAGGGCGGTCGCGCCCGCCGCCTTTCTATATTTGACTGCCTTCTCCAGCTTCGCCGCGGCTTGTATCTTCCTGACGGAATTGATACGGCGGATTTTCGCGCAGGACTATATGGCTATCGCCAAAGCGGCCGGCGCCAGCGGTCTACCGGCAATAACGCTCTTTGGATGGAATTGGCCGCCCTCGGGCATAGTCACTTGGGCGGTGCCTATCGCCCTGGCGCTGCTGGGAATCGCATGCTGGAAATTCGCGAATGCCAGCATAGGCGGCCTGGCGCAAGCCAGTCCAGGCGCGGACGGCGGCGCCATCGAACCCACCCCGGAGCAGGAATCCGTATGACGCATCCGGTTTTGACGCTACGCGATCTGCGCAAGTCCTTTGGCGCCACCGAGATTATCCGCGGCGTCAGCCTGTCGGTTTTATCCGATGAGCGCCACGCGATAATAGGCCCCAACGGGGCGGGAAAATCGACGCTTTTTCATTTGATTTCGGGCAATCTGAGCGCGAATTCCGGCGAGATATCGTTGGATGGGCAGCCCATCACGGGGAAAAGCCCGCAATCCATCAATCGCCTGGGGCTGGCCAGGTCTTTCCAGATCACCAATATTTTCCCGCGGCTTACCGTGTACGAAAACATAAGAATGGCCGTCATGCGGGCGCACGGCCTGCAGTATTGCTTTTGGCGGTTCGTCAATGCCAACAAGAAGGTTAGGCAGCAAAGCGAGCAGTTGCTGGAGCTCGTGCGGCTATGTCCCCGCGCCTCCACGATAGCCGGAGAGATGTCCTACTCGGAACAACGCTCTCTCGAGATCGCCATGACGCTGGCGTCGGACCCTAAGGTCATTTTGCTGGACGAGCCCATGGCGGGCATGTCAAAAGAAGAGACCGGCTACACGAGCGCGCTGATCAAGGAAGTCACCGCGGGCAGGGCCCTTCTGATCGTCGAGCACGATATGGAAGTGGTCTTTTCCCTTGGCGACAGGATCAGCGTGCTGGTCTATGGCGAGGTGATCGCCACCGGAACGCCCGATGAAATTCGGCTCAATGCGGATGTGAAAGAGGCCTATCTTGGCGAGGAGGTGTCGGTATGAAGCCCGATGAGCCTTTATTGCGCGTCCGGGAACTGCACGCGCATTATGGAAAAAGCCACGTTCTGCGCGGGGTGTCGTTGGACCTGCGGGCCAAGGAGGTGGTCGCCCTGATCGGACGCAATGGCTCGGGCCGGTCCACGACGCTCAAGGCGATCATGGGACTGCTGCCGCCTTCGTCCGGCGCCGTCGAACTGCAAGGAAAATCCGTCGCCGGTTCGCGGCCATATGAAATCAGCAGGGCCGGAATCGCCTATGTCCCGGAGGAGCGCGATGTCTTCGCCAATCTGACCGTCGATGAAAACCTGAGAATGGGCGAGCAGCCCGGCACCGGGCAATCCTATGCCTGGACCTTCGATCAGATGTTCGCTTACTTCCCAAGGCTGAAGGAAAGGCGCAACACGCTGGCCGGTAGCCTCTCTGGCGGCGAACAGCAAATGCTCACAATCTGCAGATCGCTGTTGGGCAACCCCAAAATCATGTTGATCGACGAGCCGACTGAAGGCCTGGCCCCGAAGATCGTGGCCGCGGTCGCGGACTGTATCCGGGACATACATCAAAAAGGCGTGTCCGTGATTCTGGTCGAGCAAAAACTTGCCATTGCATTGAAGGTCTCGACGCGCGTACTCGTCATGGGGCAGGGCCGCATCGTGTACGAGGGGACGCCGCGGGACGTGGCGGACAATGACCAGCTTCTTGCGGACTGGCTTGCGGTGTAAGCCCGCGCCCTATTTATCCCTATACGGACGCCAAGAGTAAACTGAAATGAGTCAAACGAAAGATAAAGTCATCATTACCTGCGCAGTGACGGGCGGTGTGCATACCCCGTCCATGTCGCCCTACCTTCCGCTCACGCCGGAACAGATCGCAGCCGACGCGATCGCCGCGAGCAAGGCCGGCGCAGCCATACTCCACTTGCATGCCAGGGACGCCGCCGACGGCCGGCCCACGCCGGATCCGAGGGTCTTCGAGCAATTCGTCCCGCGGATCAAGGCTTCCACGAATGCGGTGATCAATATCACTACGGGCGGCAGCACCCGGATGAGCCTGGAAGAACGCCTTGCCTATCCGCTTATCGCCGGGCCGGAGATGTGCTCCCTGAACATGGGGTCGATGAACTTTTCCATCCATCCGGCGGCGCGCAAGATCGAGCACTGGAAGCATGAGTGGGAAAAACCGTATATCGAGGGCATGGAAGATATGATCTTCCGCAATTCTTTCAAGGACATCAAACATATCCTCCACGTATTGGGCGACAGGCACGGAACCCGCTTCGAGTTTGAATGCTATGACCTGGGCCACCTGTATAACCTCGCCCACTTCGTGAACGAAGGCTTGATCAAGGCGCCCTTGTTCATCCAGTGCGTATTCGGGGTATTGGGGGGCATGGGGCCGGATCCCGAAAACCTGATACACATGCGCAGCACCGCCGATCGCTTGTTCGGCAGGGAAAACTATCGCTTTTCAGTCCTGGGAGCCGGCCGGCACCAGATACCGCTTTCGACCATGTCGGCGCTGATGGGCGGGAACATCCGCGTGGGGCTGGAGGACAGCCTGTTCCTTGCCAAAGGCGAGCTCGCCGCGTCCAGCGCCGACCAGGTCCTGAAGATCCGGCGGATATTGGAAGAGCTTTCCCTGGAAATAGCGACACCGGACGAGGCCCGGGCGATGCTGGGATTGAAGGGCGGCGATGCCGTAGGCTTTTAAGTGTCAAAGGTACTCGACGTTGCCATCGACGCTGATGGCCTGCCCTGTGATGTTCATCGCCGCGGGCGTGGACAGGAACAATGCCATCGCGGCCACGTCTTCCAGTGTCACCATCCGGCGCAGTGATATCTTGTCCAGGTACTGCTGGCGCATGGCCTCATCGCTGATGCCGAGCACCTTGGCCCTCTCGGATATCACGCGGCTCATGCGATCGCCGGCCACCACACCGGGCAGAATCGCGTTCACCCGCACATTATCGGGCCCCAGCTCGCTGGCCAGGGACTTCATGAGGCCGACTATCGCCCATTTGGTCGCGGCATAGGGCGTGCGGAAAGGGTATCCCAGGCGCCCGGCCACGGACGACACGCTGACGATATTGGGATTACGGTCGGATGCCTTCAAATAGGGGACTGCTTTGCGCAGGAAATAGAATTGACTGTTGAGGTTTGTGGCAATGGTCTGTTCCCAGGCGGCTGCATCGAGGCTTTCGACGTTGCCCGTAGGTCCTGCAATGCCCGCGTTATTGACCAGGACGTCCAGGCCCTCCAGAACCGTGACAGCCTCGTCCATGATGCGATCCACGTCTTCCTGGATGCCGACATCCACGGCGGCGCCTTGCATGCCGGGATATTTCCGCTTCATCGCGTCGACGGCGGCCGCATCGATATCGCAAATATAGACATGGGCGCCCGCGGCATGAAAACCGTCGGCTATCATGCCGCCTATTCCCGCCGCGCCCCCGGTTATCAAAACTTTCAGTCCAGCCGGGACTTTCAATCGATCGGCAATGCTCATCTTCATCTCTGCTCAAAAAGGGCGCTGGGTCGCAGCGGGTTGGTCGGATGCTAAAGCGTCAAGCCGCCGCTGGCCTCGATCACCGCGCCATTGATATAGCTGGCCTCATCGCTGGCAAGAAAGGCGTAGATATTGGCGATTTCCTCGGGCCTGCCCAGCCTTCTCGATGGCACCTGCTCGCACATCTTCGTCAGTACGGCGTCGGGCACGCTGGAGAGCATCGCCGTTTCGATAAAGCCCGGGGCGACGGCGTTGACCCGGATGCCCTTCGGGCCGAGCTCGCGGCACCAGGTCTTCGTAAACCCTACAACGCCGAATTTGGCCGCGGCGTAGTTCGTCTGCCCGTAGTTTCCGTAGACGCCGACCACAGAGCTTGTATTCAGGATCACTCCGCTGCGCTGGGTGATCATTGTACTCACGACCGCTTGCGCGACGTTGAAGACGCCCTTGAGATTCACGTCGATTACCGAGTCGAATTGCTCGGCGCTCATCGTTTCCAGGCGCGCGTCGCGCGTAATGCCGGCATTGTTCACCAGGATGTCTATCTGACCAAAGCGATTCAATGTTTCTTCGATCATGAGATCCACGGCAGGCCGGTCTATGACGTCCAGTGAAAATCCAATAGCGCGGGCGCCGGCATGCTCGCATGCAGCCACCGTCCGGCTCACCGTATCTTCATGACGATCGCATACCACCACTGCGGCCCCCTCCTTGGCAAACTTCAGCGCCGTCGCTGCGCCGATGCCTTGGCCTGCGCCGGTAACAATGGCGACTTTTCCTTTCAGTTTCATAGGACTATCACTTTCAAATGGCAACGATTAATGGGTCCGCCAGATGCCGCGCGCAATGACGCCGCTTGCTAAAGCGTGAGCTTAACGAAGTTTCAAATTGGTGATAAGATCATTATCGGACATGAGAGTATCTTTAGCGGCGATTTCAGGACTGACATGCGAAACAGGGCACCACTATTCAACGAACGCATTTATGCCCCATACAAAATTGCCGCGCTGGTCGAGGTTTTGTGCGAACAGGGGATCGCCCCCTCGCAAAGCCTGAAGGGCAGCGGTGTCGACGAGGACCGCATCTATGACGCCACGGCGCTTACTTCGGTCGGGCAATACGTTGCGGTCTGCAGCAATGCAATAGCCCTGCGCGCCAGCCCCGCGACTCCTTTTGAGACCGGCGCCCGGCTGCACCTGTCGGCATATGGCATGTACGGCTATGCGTTGATGTCCTGCCTTTCAATGCGGGACTACTTCCGGCTGGGCGTGAAATACCATGCACTGGCTACCCCGACTTTGACCATCGAATGGTCGGAGCATGACGGGAAGGCGGTATGGACTTTTCCCGATGCGCTTCTGTTCAACGAGTCGAGGGAGATCAGGCGTTTTTTGATCGAACAACAGTTCATCCAGCATGTGACCCACCTCCAGGACGTTTTCGGCAGGTCTTGTCCTCCCATCAAGGCATGCTTCTCCTATTCTGCGCCTGCGCATGCGCAGCTCTACTCCAAGTATCTGGGCTGCCCTTGCATCTTCGATCATGAGCAGTGCGAGTTGCACTATGACGGGGCCATCCTCGATCAAAAGCCTCACCTGGCCCACCGGCTCACGGCGGCGGTCCTGCAGCAGACATGCGAGCGGCTCATCGGGCAAGCGAAGGCGTCCTCGGGCATTTCAGGAGAGGTATATCAGCGCCTGCTGAGAAGGCCTGGCGAATTTCCGAGCATGCAGCTCATTGCCGAGCAGCTCGGAATGACGCCCCGCAATCTCAGGCGCCGCCTGCAGGCGGAAAACGGCTCCTTTGCGGACATCCTTGATGATGTGCGCAGCTCGCTCGCCATTGAATACCTCAGAACGACAAAAATGAATACCGACGACATCGCTCTGCTCTTGGGCTTTTCCGAGCCAACCAATTTCCGGCGCGCCTTCAAAAGGTGGACGGGGAAAACCACCAGCGAATACCGCGCTCCATGAGTTGCGGCCCGGCGTATCACTCGCCCTTGATGCCGGCCTTTCGAATCACCTCGCTCCATTTGTCCATTTCGGCGGAGATGAACTTGCCGAATTCGGCGGCGCTGCCGGGAATGGGTTCCATTCCTTGCGCCAGCAGCTTCTGCCTCAGCTCCGGATCCTTCAGCGCGCGGTTGATCTCCGAGTCCAGGCGGCCGACGATGGCGTCGGACACGGCGGCCGGCGCCATGAATCCATACCAGCCGGATGCGACCACATTGGGAAGGCCTTGCTCGCGCAATGTGGGGGCCTGCGGGTAGATCTCGCTGCGGGAGCTCGATGCGACGCCCAGCACCCGGAGCTTGCCGCTCTGAATATGCGGAAGCGCCGCCGTGATGGCCGTGAGCGTGGCATCGAGGCGGCCGCCGGCCAGAAGGTCGGTATACGCGGCGACGTCGCCGCGATACTGTACCGTCAGGCCTTTCACACCCGCGTCCCGGTACAGCAGTTCCGCCGCCAGGTGGGGCAGCGAGCCATAGCCGGGAGAGCCAAAGGTCAGGCCATTGGCCTGCGACTTGCCGTAGGCGATCAGTTCCTGCGCCGTCTTGAACGGCGCTTGCGCATTGACGACGAGGAAAAGCGGAACAGTGGCCGCCATGGCCACGGGTCTAAGGTCTTTCCTGGCGTCATAGTTGAGCTTGCCGTACAGCGCTTCCAGCGTTGAATAAGGCGCCGCGGCGTACAGCAGGGTGTAGCCGTCACCGGGGGCGTGCGCCACGACGCTGTTGCCCAGGCGCGTGCCTGCGCCGGTCTTGTTCTCGACAATGAACGCCTGTCCCAGCCGGTGCGCCAGATATTCCCCGATCAGCCGCGCCGAGATGTCGTTGGGCCCTCCCGCTCCGTACGGAGAAACGATTTTCACGGGGCGCGAGGGCCAGTCGTCCTGCGCAAAAGCGCGTGGCACGGCGCCGGCGCAGAGGCTCGCAGCGGCCGCGCCCAGCAATGTCCGTCGCTTCATTTTCATGGATATCTCCTGATCGTTCGAATAAGAATGAAAAGTCCGCACGGCATCCAGGCTGGAAGAGCCGAGGCACACTTCGAGATGCGATAATAGATTGGGCACCCTGTTCGGACAAGCTTGAATTTCTTGATAACTTAGAGGCTTAGGTTATAAATGGATTTTCAATGGCAGACATGCAAAGGACACTCCATGGCACTCGAGGTAACGCTGAGGCAATTGCGCGCGTTCGTGGCCGTGCTCGAGCGCGGAAGCTTTTCGGAAGCAGCCGACACCATGCATCTGTCGCAGGCGGCGCTTAGCGGCCTGGTCAAGGAATTGGAAAGCCGGCTGGGCGTGCGCCTGCTGGACCGCAACACGCGCAGCGTGAGCGCCTCCGTGGTCGGCGCCGCATTCGAGCCCATGGTGCGCCGCGTGCTCGCCAGCCTCGACGAAGCGCTGGAAAGCGTGACCAACCTCAAGGAGCTGCGCCGCGGGCTGGTGCGCGTGGCCGCGCCCGAAACACTGTCCTGCACACTGCTGCCCGAGCTGATCGCCGATTACGAAAAGCGCCATCCGGGCGTCGATATCCGGTTCGAGGATGTGCCGATCGAGCAGGTGCTCGCGGGTCTGCACAGCGGCAGCGCGGACATTGGCTTCGGCCCCGCGGGCGTGCTGGCGGATGATGCGGTGGAGGTCCACATGATACGGGTCGATCCTCTCTGGATCGCGCTGCGCCCGGACGATCCGCTCGCGGCCGGCGCATCGGTGAGCTGGAAGGATTTGCGCGAGCGGCCGCTGATCAACTACATGCCCAACCTCGCGCTCAATGTCCTGAGCAATGTGCCGCATCGGCACCACCCCAAGGAGATAGTGCCGGTGCACCGCGTCAACACGGCCCTTTCCTTGCTGCGGGTCAGGCAGGGCTGCGTGATCTGCCCCTCGATGGCGCGATCGCTCGTGGAGGGCTTTGGCCTTGCCTTCCGGCCGTTGCGCCAGCCGACGGTCACTTGGCGCATTGCAATCTTCGCCCGGAGCCGATCATCCCTTTCTCCCGCGGTGGAGAGTTTCCTCGACTTCACACTCGAAGCCGCGACAAGCTGGGATGGCGGCCGCCCGCTCAGATCCGGCTAGCCGGACAGCATGCAGCCGCGAAGGGGTATCGGTGATAAATAAGATGAGCTTATAAAAACATCGGAAATCTCGTCTTGCCTGATAAAAGGCGGCCGGGTATCTTAGGCATCCCGAACCCTAGCCAAGCAGCCCATGACCTTGCCAGACCTCGACTCCTTTCTGTCGCCTCGTTCCATCGCCGTCGTCGGCGCTTCGTCCATTCCCAGCAAGATCGGCGCCGTGCCCGTGCGGTATCTCGTTGAACAGGGCTACGCCGGCGAAATATATCCGATCAACTCCCGGGCCGAAGAGATCGAGGGCCGCCCCGCCTTTGCTTCACTGCGGGCAGTATGCCGGCCGATAGACCTGGCGATCTTCGCCATCCCCGCCTCCAGCGCGGAGGCGGCGCTCGACGATGCGATCGAGGCGGGGGTGAAGAACATCGTCATGTTCTCCGCCGGATTCGCCGAAATGGGGCGGGAGGGCGAGAAGGCGCAGCGCAAGTTCGCGGACAAGGCGCGCGCAGCCGGCATCCGGGTGCTGGGGCCCAACTGCCTGGGTTTCATGAACGTCGCCCTGTCGGTATATGCGACATTCTCTCCCGTGGTATCGACCGGCCTGGCGAAGTCCGGCAAGGTCGGCATTGTCAGCCAGAGCGGCGCGTTTGGCGCCTATGCATACGCCATGGCGCGCCAGCGCGATGTAGGTCTCTCGATGTGGGTGACTACCGGCAACGAGTCGGACATCGGGGTGGCCGATTGCATCGCCTGGATGGCGCGCGATCCGGCGACGCAGGTCATCATGGCTTACCTGGAGGGATGCCGGGACGGCGGGAAACTCAGGCAGGCGCTGGATCTGGCCCGCGCCGCGGGCAAACCCGTGGTGGTCGTGAAGGTGGGCCGGACCGCGCTCGGCGCCATGACGGCCGCCTCGCATACCGCGGCACTGGCGGGCGACGACGCGGCTTACGAGGCGCTCTTTCGCCAGCATGGAGCATGGCGGGCGCGCACTATCGAGGAGTTTTTCGATATCGCCCATTGCCTGGCTGTTTCCGGCCTGCCGGCCAATACGCGGGTCGGGCTGCTGACCGTCTCCGGCGGCGTCGGCGTCATGATGGCCGACGATGCGACCGAGGCCGGCCTCGATGTCGCCGAGTTGCCGCCCGCCGCGCAAGACCTCATCCGGGCCCGCGTGCCATTCGCCGCCACCAGCAACCCTGTCGACATAACCGGCCAGGTGACGGCCGAGCCCGGCCTGCTTGAAGCGGCTGCCCGTGTGATGCTGGGCGAAGCCGGCCATGGCAGCCTGCTCATCTTTCTTGCGGCCTTCGGCGGCACGCCCGCCATGCGGGACGTTCAGCAAAAGCTGGCGCGGGACTTGCGGCGCGATTTCCCGGGCCGCCTGGTGATGTTCAGCACGCTGGCCGACGCCGCCCAGCAGCGGGCGCTCGAGGCCTTGGGATGTTTGTGCTTTCCCGATCCGGCCCGGGCCATCCGCGTCCTGGCCGCCATGGGCTTCTTCCACGCGCAGCTTCAGCGGCCGGCGCCGGCGCCAAGCCCGGTCCCGTCGGCCATTGCCCTGCGGCCCGGTCCGTACAACGAGGCCGAGGCGATGGAATTGTTGCGGGACTCCGGAATACCCGTCGTGCCGACTCGCCAGGCGCAGTCGCGGGCCGACGCGATCGCCCATGCGCGCGCGCTCGGCTTTCCTGTGGCGATGAAGGTGCTCTCGGCCGATATCACGCACAAGAGCGATATGGGCGGCGTTGTCCTGAACATTCGCGATGCGGACGAGGCCGGCGCCGCCCACGACCGCATCATGGCCGCGGTGGGCGCTGCGGCGCCCGCCGCGCAGGTGGACGGCGTGCTGGTCGCGCCCATGGTGCGCGGCGGCGTAGAGTGCATTCTCGGCGTGCGCCGGGACCCGGCGCTGGGCCCAGTCGTGATGTTCGGCTCGGGCGGCGTGAATGTCGAGCTGCTCGGCGACGTGACCTTCCGCCTCGCGCCGGTGGACCACCAGCAGGCGCGCGAGATGATAGGGGAGCTGAAGACGGCCCCGCTGCTTCGCGGCTTTCGCGGAGCGCCGCCAGCGGATGTGGAGGCTTTGGCCGAGGCCATCGTGCGGATCTCGCGCTTCGCGCTCTCGGCAGGCGGCACGCTGGACTCGGTGGAGCTGAACCCCTTTGTCGTGCTGCCCGAGGGCCAGGGCGCGCTTGCGCTGGATGCGGTTCTGCTGACCAGCGCCGCGCCCTCCGCGCCGCCATCCGTCCGCCAGGCGGTGATCGCCACGCTGCCGCTTTTCGAGATGGCGCGCATGCGCGCCGCGAACACCGCGCGCAAACACCCCATGCTAGGCTTTGCCGGCGACAGTCCCGCATCGAGGATGCGCTGGGTGAACCAGTTCACGCACACGCGGCGATTGCGCAGCCCGGACGACAAGGAAGTCGTCACGCCGAACAATGACACGCTATTCACGAACGCCTGGCTGGACCTCTCGGCCGGTCCGCTGGTCATCGATGTGCCGGAGATGGGCCGGAGGTACTGGGTGCTCGGCTTCCTCGATGCATGGACGAATCCATGGGCCTATGCCGGGCGGCGCACCACCGGAGGCGACGCGCAACGCCTGTTTGTCCATGGGCCCGGCTGGACGGGCGACGTGCCGGCCGGCATGCACCGCATAAGCGCTCCGAGCGACGACGTGTGGGTCATCGGCCGCATCCTGGTGGACGCAAACCCGGCGGACCTCGCACAAGTCCATGCGCTGCAGGACCGCTACGCCATCCGCCGGCCGGATGGCGCGCCGGCGCTGTCGCGCGTCGATACTTTGCTCGACGACCGCGGCGCCGGCGTGCCGGACGGCCGTGAATACCTGCGCGTGCTGGAATCGATGCTGGCCCGCAATCCGCCGTCCCTGCCGCTGCCGGAATGGCCTCCCGCGGTGGAAGAGCTCCAAAAAGCCTTGGCCGATGTCTACACGGAACTGCGGGAGCTCGCGCACCCTTCGGATCTGGGCGGCGGCTGGACGACCGCCGTCACGGTGCGCACCAGTTTCGGCAGCGATATCCTGACGCGGGCGCGCGTGGCGCGCAACTGGATCGGCACGCTCGGCATCGACGAGGCGATGTACATCATGGCCGAGGTGGACGCCGGCGGCGAAGCGCTCACCGGCGCCCGGCGCTACATCCTGCGCTTTGCGCCGGGCGCCGGGCCGCAAGTGGGGGCGTTCTGGTCTATCACCCTTTACCGCCGCAGCGACTGCCTGCTCGTGGCCAACCCCATAGGCCGGCACTCCATCGGCGACAGGACCCGCGGTTTGCAGCAGGACGCGGATGGCGGCCTCAGCATCTCGATCCAGGCCGAGGATCCCGGGCCAGGGAAGAACTGGCTTCCCGCGCCGGATGGAGAAGGCTTCTACCTGACCTTGCGGCTTTACCAGCCTCAACGCGCGCACCTCGAAGGCACTTTCAACTATCCCCCGCTGCGGCGGGTGGGCTGAGCCGCAGGAGCGCGCGATGAAAGCTGCCAGTCGTCAACCCCGGGAAGCGGAAAGGAAATTATGCCAAAGCGATTGAAGGACAGGGTGGCCATCGTGACCGGCGCCGGCGGCGGGCTCGGACGCACCCACGCATTGGAGCTCGCGCGCCACGGCGCGCGGGTGGTGGTCAATGACTTGAGCGGCTCGGCGCAGGCCGTGGCCGACGAGATATGCGAGGCGGGCGGCGAAGCCATTGCCTATGCCGGCGACGTGACGCGGTATGACGAGATGGAGGCCATGGCCGCCCAGGCCATTTCGAAATTCGGGCGCATCGACATTCTGGTGAACAACGCGGGCATCCTGCGCGACCGGACGTTCGCCAAAATGCCGCTGGACGAGTTCCGCCTGGTGCTGGACGTGCATGTCATGGGATCCGTGAACGCCACCAAGGCGGCCTGGACCCGGATGCAATCGCAAAACTATGGACGCATCGTGATGACGACCTCATCATCGGGCTTGTATGGCAACTTCGGGCAGTCGAACTACGGCGCCGCGAAGATGGCATTGGTCGGGCTGATGCAGACCCTGTCGCTGGAAGGCGCCAGGCACAACATCCATGTGAATTGCCTGGCGCCGAGCGCCATGACCGCGATGACCGAAGGCTTGCTGCCGCAAGCAGCGGCGGCGGTCCTGACCCCCGAGCGAGTCAGTCCAGGCTTGATCGCGCTGGTCGGCGAAGACGCGCCCACGCGCATGATACTTCTGGCCGGCGGCGGAAGCTTTGAATGCGCCCACATCACGATGACGCGCGGGATCCATGTCGGCGACTCCGACGATCCCGCGGAGGCGCTGTGCAAGCGGATGGCCCAGGTCCAGGCGCAGGCCGATCAGGTCATTCCGGCTTCAGGGTGGGAGCAGCCGGAACATGAGCTGGCGAAGGCTTTGGCCCGGCCGCGCTGAATGCCAGCCACGCTGGGCTAGCTGGCATGACCGCAGTCAGGCGACTGTTGAACGCCATTCCGCCAGCAGCTTGGGCAGGTCGGCCATGTTGGTGAAGATGTGCGCCACGCCTACGGCGCGTAGCGCATCCGCGCTGCTGTGGCCGGTATCGCTGGGGCTGTAACCGAATACGGTCGCGCCGGCCGCTACGCCGGCGGTTGCGCCGGTGATGGTGTCTTCCACGACGGCGCAGCGGGATGGCGCCACGCCCAGCGCCAGCGCGGCCGCCAGGTACACGTCGGGAAATGGCTTGCTGTGGGGCAGGTCCTGTCCGCTGAAGATCCGGCCGGCGAAGCAATCGGTCAGGCCCACCTTGGCCAACTGCAGTTCGACTTTCCGTTTATCCGCGCCGGAGGCGACGGCGACGCGCCCGTCCAGCACGTCGTGCAGGGCGCGCACTGCCCCGGATGCGCCGGCGATCTCGACCAGTTCGCGGTCCAGCGCTTCGTTGCGGCGCTGGCGGAACCGCTTCATCCAGTCCTCGCCGACACGCGCCCCGGTGCGCGTCTCAATCAAAGCAATTTCGTCCCTGACGGCTTTGCCGGTGAAAATCCGCATGCACTCCTCAGCGGTGACAGGCCAGCCTAGCTCGCCCAGCATCCGGGCCAGCACGCGATTGGTGATGGGCTCGGAATCGACCAGCACGCCATCGCAATCGAAGAGAACGGCATCAAAGGGAAAATCTGTCATATCAATATCTCAAAAAAATCTCGGCGCCGACAAGGATACATCGCGCTTGAATGATTTTGTGGCGGATACCGGATATTGTGACTTTTCAGGACCGGTTGCGCGGCGGGAGACGATCGATCGGATTGCAACGCTTGCCTGGATCCGCGTCAAACGACATTTGTTCCCGCCAGTAGGCGGTTCAACGGTTCCATGGACTTGGCCGATTCAAGTGACAGCACGAATTCGGAGATTGACGAAGCTGATGCGCCGAATATGGGCGCCGCCAATATTTCGAACTTCCGCGCGATCTCGTCGGGTGTCAAGGGGCTCTCGGGCTCGCCTTTTGCAATGTCCAGCCTGTGCGTGATTCTGCGGCCGTCTTTCAAAAAGAGGGTCGCTATTGCCGGCCGGTGGCGTGGATAGTCCGCATCCAAGGCTGGATCGGCGGCCACGCGGATGCGGCGCATCAGCGCCTTGATGGACGGATCCGCCAAGGCTGCACTGCTGAAGCGATTGGGAAGAACATCGCCTTTTATAATCTTGACTGCGACGGAAAAGGCGATAGAGAATTGGGCTTGCTCCGCATTCAGTGGCGGCTCGATTGCCGCCGCCAATGTAACGGTATCGACGCGTATGTCGATATGTTCGATTGCGGGATAATCTATGGCATGCCGGCTCAATATTTCCGCCACGGCATCGACGGCGGCATGGTTTCCGCGGCACCCGCCATATTGCTTTATATAAGTCTCGTCTATGCTCCATCGGCTGCCCAGGCCTGGCGCGATGGCGCCATGGTCCGCGTTTTCAGCGTAAGCCTTGAGAAAACCGTTCTCCAGGGCTCTTGGGGAGCCTTGCGCTCCTTGTGCCGCATACATTGCGGCGAGCAATCCGCCTTCACTGCTGCGGCCCACCTGCAAAGGCTGGCTGTTGGCGCTTTTCAGCGCTTCTTTCAAGCCGGCGCCCTGGCTGCAGGCAATCGAAATAGCGTGAGCGGCCCCGGTTTCCGACAGCTGCAATAGCGAGCTGGCAGCGGCCGCGCTGGCGGGGGCCGCCAGAATCGCGGTGCTCTGGAATCCACGCACTACCGTCGATGGATAAATCGCGCGGCCCAGGCGCAGAAAGACTTCGTATCCAGCCGCTATTGCCGCAATCAATGCCCTGCCGTCGGCGCGCCGGGATATGGCGACGTTCAAGGCGGCGGGAATCAGGGCTGAAGATGGATGCCCTCCTGTGTACCGGGACCCGTCTTCAACGTAAGTGGAATGCGCCACAGCGCTATTGATGAGCGTGGCGTCCCGTAAAGAGCGGCGCTCGTTCGTGCCCCAGATCACGAGATCTCCATCGCCGGGCAGCAGCCTCAGCAGGGGAATATGGTTGTTCGCCCGGACCCCCGAGCAGGAGGCGGCGAGCAGATCAAGGATGCGAAGCTTGACCTTCTCCACCACCGGCGGGGGCAGCCCTTCGAAGGCCGTTTCAGCGACAAAGCGTCCCAGGTGGTCGGACAAGCTGCGGGAATGGGCGCTCATGCCATCAATCCAGCCTTATGTTCAAGTCTTGGATCATGGCATGCCATTTCTGCACATCGGAGCGCACCTTCTTTGCAGCGTCTTCCGGGCTGTTGGCAATGACTTCCGCGCCCTGTTTAGCGAAAAAATCCCGGATCCTGTCGGATTTCAGCACGGCGACAATATCGGTATTGAGTTTATCGATGATGTCTTTGGGCGTGCCCTTGGCGGTGAACAGGCCATACCAGGTATCGGCTTCATAACCGGCAAGCCCGCTTTCATTCAATGTCGGGAGATCGGGCAGGATTGCGGGCCTGGTTTCACTGGTAGAGGCCAGGGCTATGAGTTTTCCTGACCCGACGTAGGGAAGCACGGCTGGCGCGTTCGCGATCATCATTTGCACGGTTCCTGCCAATAAATCAGTAAGGGCCGGGCCTGTCCCTTTGTAGGGAATGTGCGTAATGGATATGCCGGCCATCTTTTTGAACATTTCGGCTGCGAGATGCGGCGGAGTGCCATTTCCGGGGGATGCATAGTTCAGATCGCCCGGACGGGCTTTCGCGATCGCCACCAGCTCTTGCACAGATCTCGAAGAGACCTTGGGATGCACCACCAGGATATTAGGCGTGTTTGCAACCAGCGTTATCGCGTCGAAGTCGCGTACGGCATCGTAAGACAATTTGCTGTACAGGCTCTGATTGATCGCATGTGTCCCGACAGTCCCCAGTACAAGGGTGTAGCCGTCGGGCGCTGCCCTTGCCGCCGCTTCGGTGCCTATGCTTCCTCCGGCGCCCGCTTTGTTTTCCACAACTACCGGCTGGCCCAGCCTTTTTGAAAGCTCCTGGGCCAGGGGGCGGGCAAGAATATCGGTGCCTCCTCCGGGCGGAAATGGAACGATCAATCTTATCGGCCTGTTCGGAAAGTCCTCCGCGCTCGAGGGCATGCCGGCGGCAAGCCCTAAGACGAGGCATGCGGCCATCGCAATTCTTTTCATAGACATCCACCAAATTCATTTCCAGTAGGGCTATTGAGTCTATTTCGATTCATCAACGCGATCTATCAGAATGGATTCACAAGAATGCTGAAAATGAATCACTAAATTCGCGGAGGTTGATTTCATGGCGGCGCCGTACAGCGCTATGCGCAGGTTTAATGAATTGCATTCATTAGAATTATGAACCCGAAAGGATTGATTGAATCCTTGCGCATAATTATTCTGGTTGGACCGACAAAATACCAGGATGAGGTGAGATGGATGACTTGGACGCCTGGAAGAGGCAGGCAAGGAAGCACAGGGGCATAACCGGCCAACTTGCCGATTTTATCGCCGGGATCAAGCCGGAGGCAATACCTGCCGCCACCCGAAATACGCTTCACATGGCGCTGATCGATGCGCTGGGCTGCGGGCTGTATGGCCTGACCACTCCGTGGGGCCGCATCCTGGGCGATTTCGTGAGCGAGCAAGGCGGCGTCCCGGAGGCTGGACTATGGGGCCGCGGCAAACAGGTGAGCGCCGGCAACGCCGTATTGCTGGCCGCCACGGCTGTCCACAGTTTCGATTTCGACGATCATAGCCGCGCAAAAATTCATCCTGGAGCCATCGTGGTGCCGGTGGCCCTGGCGCTCGCCGAACGTGAAAATGCCGACGCCGGGAGAGTCATCGCGGCGATGGCCGCGGGCTATGAAACGATGAACCGCGTGAGCCAGGCGGCAAACCCCAGCAGGGCCAGGATGCGGGGCTGGCACCTCACAGGCACCACAGGCACATTTGCGGCGGCAGCCACGGCCAGTGTGCTGCTGGGCCTCGATGGCCCGACGACTGCGAGCGCCCTGGGCCTGGCGGGCACCCAATCCGCCGGCTTGTGGGCCTTCACCGCCGATGGCGGGATGAGTAAACGCCTGCACCCGGGGCGCGCCGCGCAGGCGGGAATCACGGCCGCGCTCCTGGCGCAGAGGGGTTTCCAGGGCCCTCGCTACATACTCGAGGCCGAGGATGGCGGGTTCCTGTTCGCCATGTCTGATTCCCCGCGGCCCGAACAGATAACTGAAAGGCTGGGTTCGCGCTGGCATACAGAGGAAACCTGCTTCAAGCCCTATGCCTGTTGTGGAAGCAATCACGCATGTGTCGATGCGGCAATAGAGCTGGCAATCGAAAACGCCATTGATCTGAACGACATCGTGAGCGTGACCGCCGGCGTGCCCTCTGTGGTTCAGACGCAGACCGGCTTTGATTATCGCGCGGACTCCGTCCTGAATGCGCAGATGAGCCTGAGATACAACATCGCCGTAGCCATTCTGGACAAGCAGGCCTATCTGGAGCAGTTTTCGTTGAGCCGGATCAGCGAACCGCGAGTATTTGAGCTTGCGCAAAGAATAGAAATAGAAGTGGATCCCGAGCTCGATCGCCGGTATCCGGAGATATATGGAGGAAGGGTAAGCATTGCGGTGCGCTCGGGCAAGATCTTTACCCGTCGCGTGGATTATTCAAAAGGAATGCCGGAGAACCCCATGTCCGTCGAAGACATCAAGCGGAAATATATGTCGCTTGCGGCCGCGGGGGCGGGAATCGAGTCCGCCACGGAAATTCTCGAGCTCGCCGGGAGCCTGTTTTCGGGCGGTTCGGCCAAGGAAATCAACACCCGGCTAGCGCGAGTCTCGGTGCATGCAGAGGAAGTCGCGGACACGCTGTCGTAGCAGAAAAAAAGATTGAATGAAAATCAAAGAGGAGACATGCAATGCGGGCATTCATCATTGCGCTGTTCTGCGCGTTAACGCTGCCGGCCGCGGCTCAATCCTATCCTGATCGGGCGATCAAGCTCATTGCGCCATTTCCGGCGGGCAGCGGGACCGATACAGTGGCTCGCATTCTTGCCGACGGGATGTCCAAGGACTTGGGCCAGCCCATCGTGATCGACAATAAGCCCGGCGCTCAGGGAATCATCGGCGTCAATGCCGCGACGAGCGCCGCGCCTGACGGCTATACGCTGGTAATCCTCGGTGTGACGACAGGCGCAAGCAACGTCACCTTATTCAAGAAGCTGCCTTATGACCCCATAAAGGATCTGACACCTATCGGGATGATCGCCGATTCTCCGATCGTGCTGGTCGCCGGCCCGCGCTTTGCGCCCAATTCCGCCGGGGAGTTGTATGCATTGGGCCGGAAGAATCCCGGAAAGCTCACCTATGCGTATGGCTCGGGCAGCGCGCAGGTCGCGGCGGCCAAGCTCGTAAGCATGGGGGATATAAAGGCGGTGGCGGTGCCCTACCGCGGCTCCCCTCAGGCATTGACGGATGTCATGTCTGGCGAAGTCGATTTCATGTTTGTGGATCTCTCGCTCGCGCTCCCGCAAATCAAGGCGGGCAAGTTGAAGGCGCTGGGGGTAACGACGAAAGAGCGTTTCTCTGTGGCGCCGGATATCCAAAGTATCAACGAGTCGGGGGCGCCAGGTTACGAACTGTCGGTCTGGTTCGCATTGGCGGGCCCCGCCGGCATGCCGGATGCGATTACCGCGCGCATTTCCCAGGCTTTGGAAAAGGCCCTGCAAAGCCCGGCCCTTGGAGAAAAATTCCATGGGCTGGGCCTGGAGGCAAAGTATTCGGATCCTCGACAGTTCGGGGTGTTCCTCGGGCAGGAAATTTCGAAGTGGGGCGACTGGATCAGGCAGGCGGGAATTCCTCCGCAATAGCCGGCATCGCTTCATCAAGGTCGCTGCATCAAGGATAGGACGAATCAATCACCTGTAACCGCGAGGTCGCAACTATGAAAATAGAGGGCAGCAAGTTTCTGATTACGGGAGGCGTGAGTCTTATCGGCTCGCATATCGCTGAACTTCTGTTGGCCCAGGGAGCGAGAGAGATAGTTCTATTCGACAACTACTCTCTCAGTTCGCCCGAAGCCGCGGCGAGCCTGGTGGACGACCCTCGTATCAGTCTGGTGCGGGGGGACATCCTCAGGCTCCATGAACTCTACGATGCGGCGGACGGGGTCGATGGCCTCTTTTCCGTGGCTGCGTTTTTGACGCTGCCCTTGGCGCAAAACCCCGGTTTGGGCCTTGCCGTGAATGTGCAGGGGCAGAACAATGTGCTGGAGGTTTGCCGCTATCGCGGCGTCAAGCGAATAATCTTCTCTTCCTCGACCGCGGTGTATGGCGAGCCGGTTCCGGGCGTCATGGATGAAACGACAGCCGCCAACCTGGCCGCCTTTCAACCCGCCGCGGCGCTGTATTCGGCCTCCAAGCTCATTGGCGAGCATCTGTGCCGGCTCTATGACCAGAAGCACGGAATTTCATCTTTATCGCTGAGATATGCCACGGTATATGGAGAGCGCCAGCATTACCGGGGCGTGAACGCTCTCTACATCATGGAGAACTACGATCGCATCAGGCGTGGCGAGCGGCCGGTGATCCCGGACGATGGCAACGAAGTGCACGACTATATTCATGTTTCCGATGTCGCCCGCGCAAATGTGATGGCAATGGCGAGCGATGCGACGGGAGCGAGCCTGAACGTTGCCACGGGAAGGGCCTCTACGCTGAACGAGGTGGTGGGAGCCTTGTTGAAAGCCATGGGCTCCAGTCTCGAGCCCGAATACCGGAAGTTCGACGGTCTTGTGCGTGCTTCGACCGGCACCCAATTGGCCTTCAGCCGGGAAAAGATACGCCGTACCTTGGGCTGGGAGCCGCAGGTCTCGCTCGAAGAGGGGCTCTCCCGGTTGGTCCGGTGGTGCGAACGGCGCGACATGCGCGCGGAGAAGATTCAATGAAGCCCGCGGTCGCCGTTGTCGGCCTGGGGAAAATGGGCTCGGCAATGGCCTTGCGCTTGCGTGAATGCGGTCTGGACGTGCTGGGATGGGACGTAGATGCCTGCGTGCGGGCGAGGGTCGCATTGGACGATATTCCGGTGGCTGCGTCGCTCTCCGACGCGCTGTCAAAGCGGGATTTCATATTGACCAGTCTGCCAGACTCGGCGGCCGTTCGCAGCGTCTGGCTGAGTCCCGACGGCCTCATCGCTCTGGCGGATCCGGATTCGATATGCATCGACCTCAGTACGATTGAACCTGAAACGATCAGGCAGGCGGCGCGGGCGGCGCTGCCCCGGAATATTGATATGCTGGATTGCCCCGTCAGCGGCGGGCCCGTCGAAGCCCGCAGTGGGACGCTGGTTGTCATGGCGGGCGGGGCGGCCGATGTGATCGAGCGCGCCCAGCCTGTCCTGGGCTGTCTCGGCGGCGCGCTGCATCACACTGGCGGCATAGGAACCGCCAAGGTGGTAAAGATCATAAACAACATGATGGCCATGGGGAATCTGCTGATAGCCTGCGAGGCTTTCTCGCTGGGCATGACCGCGGGTGTAGAGCCAGGCTGCCTGTTTTCGGTATTGGCGGAGTGCGGCGGCACTTCCAAAACATTCACGAAGCGATTTCCATTTGCTTTGCGTGGCGACTTTGCGCCACGCTTCAAGCTGGAATTGGCGGAGAAGGATCTCGCGCTGGGGCTCTCGATGGCGGCCAGCCATGGAGCCCAGGTGCCCGCCGCGGCCGTTGTGCATGAACTCTTCAGGCGGGCAATGGGCGAGGGGTTCCAGGGGCAGGACGCCGTGGCGCTGCTCGCCATGTATCGTCGTTGGGCGGACAAGCCGGACAAAATGGCGGCGGCTGCAAGTGAATCGACCTGCGGCCGCTAATTTCCAGGAGGAGCAATGATCAAACATGCAGCCGTTACGGGCGCGGCTTCGGGCATAGGCGCCGATTGCTGCCGCGCACTGCTCGAGCAGGGCTGGAAGGTCTATGGCCTGGACCGCTCGGAAGAAGGGTTGATTGAGCTCGACCGATATCAAGAGAGCACAAGTGGAAAATTCTTTCCTTTGCAATGCGACGTGTCCGACAGTGCCGCCATGGCCCATGCCTTTGCCCAAATCGGCAGGATGACGTCCAGTCTCGACGCGCTCATTTGTTCGGCCGGCATTTTCCGCACGGGCCCCTTGCTCGAGATGACCGAGGAAAACTTTGATGCGCTGTTCGAGATCAACACCAAAGGCGCGTGGCTGGCGGCGAGGGAGGCGTTTCCGCTGTTGAAGCGGGCTGCGCCGGGCGGCGAGCCGGCACATATGGTTTTCGTGGCGTCCATTGCCGCGTTACGCCCTAAAGTGGGCGGGGGCGCCTATGCGGCATCGAAAGCAGCGCTGACTCAACTGGTTCGAGTCATGGCCGTCGAGCTTGCCGGGCAGGGCATCCTGGTCAATGCCGTGGCGCCGTCCACGGTCGATACGCCCATGACGCAAAAGCTTGCCGCGGATGCCGCCCACAATGGATACAAGGTCTCGGGCATGTCGCCGATAGGCCGGGTGGCACAGCCGGCCGACATCACGTCGGTGATCCGCTTTCTCTTGAGTTCAGATGCCCGTTATGTGAACGGGGCGATTTTGCCTGTGGATGGTGGCACATCGGCTGCCTTTCAACCAAGGACCTGAGAACTCTCCCGGGCCATGCCCTACGCCGCGGAGCTGGCCGCGCAGGATGTAAATGACGCGGGCGGCATCCCGCTGGCCGCCAGTGAGTTTTTCGAGCGCGATCGTGTCGACATGGTGCCGTTGATCGCGAGGTTGATGGCCAAACAGGCTCGCGAAATGGGCTTCAAGGGCCTGTTCATAAGAAGCGGAGGGCCCGCTACAGAAGAAATCGTCAACGTGGCCGGGCCGCGGGCGCGCTCCTGGAAGATCCCTTTGTGAAAAAGGCGTATCTGGGAATATAGAAAATCGATCGTATTGAAAATGGCGAGGGTGCCGCCCAGGAGAGAAGCAATGGGCACGGATCAGCCCATGGTCCTTACGGCAGGGTGATCTTGTCCCAGTCCGGATTGGACGGCAGCAGGCCCTGCAGAAAATCGACAAAAGCCCGGACCTTCGGAGAAAGGTTGCGGTTGGGCAGATAGATGACGGACACCTGGGGCCCTATGGGGGTGTAATCCGTTAGGATCCGACGCAGCTTGCCAGAGCGGATGGCATCGGCCGCGATGAAATTGCTGATCATTGCAATACCCAGCCCCGCCATGGCGGCTTCGAGCAGCGTCTCCGCGTTGTTCACATTCAAGCGCCCGGATACCGTTTTGCTGAATACCTTGCCGTCTTTCTGGAACTGCCATTCGCGGTACCGGCCCGAATGCAGCAGCACATATGCCAGGCAGTGGTGGTGATCCAGGTCGTCGGGCGTGCCGGGCTCGCCATTGCGGGCCAGATATTCCGGCGAGGCGCATGTGACAAAGCGCAGATTGCAAAGCTTGCGGGCGATAAGGCGGGCGTCCGCCGGTTCGCCGATATACACGGCGGCGTCTATGCCTTCATAGGCCATATCCACATTCCGGTCGCTGAGCTCCACGTTGAGAATCAGGTTGGGATGCCGATCCAGCAGTACCGGAAGAGCGGGCATGATCACGCGCCGGCCGAAGCCTACCGGCATATGCAGGCGCAAGCGTCCGTAGGCGGTCGAGGTGGACTTGCTGAGCATGTTCTCGGCATGTTCGACGTCCATCAGAATCTGCTGGCAGTGCTCGAAGAAACTCTTGCCATCATCGGTCAGGCCGACAGAGCGGGTGGTCCGCTGCAAGAGGCGCACACCCAGTTCTTTTTCGAGGCGGGTTACTGCCTTGCTGATGGCCGAGCCTGTCAGGCCCAGCCTTTTCGCTGCTTCAGTGAAGCTGCGCGCTTCCGCAACGCATACAAATACGCGAAGTGAGTTCAGGTTTTCCATATTGCGGCGGTCTCCGGATTTTCTAATTAGTGATTTTTGTTCATTAGTATTCTGAATTTCAACTAATTGATCGCTTCAGGTGCCGATATTAGACTGCAAACAGCCCGCTGAAAAGAGAAACGCGCTGAAAAGAAAAGCGCTTGGCTGGCCGCAGCCGTACGCATTTTGAAGAGAGACAAACCATGCTTCTGGAACAACCGGGCCGCCTCGGCGCCCTGCGCCTGAAGAACAGAGTCGTCATGGCGCCCATGGGCACCAATTACAGCACTACGGATGGCCTGTCTACCGAGCGCGACAAGCAGTACTACGCTGAGCGGGCCCGCGGCGGTGTGGCGATGATCATGACCGAAGCCATGGTCGTGACAGAGCATGCAAGACCGCATCACAATTCTTTGTGCTGTTATCACGATCGTTACATCCCCGGTCTTGCAAGTCTGGTCGAGGCCATCAAGGCACATGACTGCAAGGTATTCGGCCAGTTGAACCACCGTGGCGCCTTGCTGCGGCGCTCGGTGCTGAATATGGAGCCGGTAGGCCCTTCCCCGTGGGTGAACCCGAATACGGGCGATCAAGTCCGCGCGCTCGAGCCGCGTGAAATCAAGGATATCCAGGCGCTGTTCGTTGACGCTGCGCGCAGACTATGGGTAGCGGGCTATGACGGCGTGGAAATCCACGCCGCCAATGGCTACCTGTTCCAGCAGTTTTTCAGTCCGCGGGTGAACCACCGCACAGACGAGTACGGCGGCTCGATAGAAAACCGCATGCGGTTTCTGCTCGAAACCATAGACCGCATGCGCGATGCCCTGCCAGACCTGCATCTCATCGTACGCCTGAGCGTCAGCGAATTTGCCCAGGGCGGGTATTCGGAGTCGGAAATCATCCAGCTGGCGCTGGCCCTGGAGCAGGCAGGCGTTCACGCGCTCGACTTGTCGGGCGGCAGCAATGAAAGTCCGCAGCTCTCCAAGCATTGCATTCAGCCGCCATCCTTTCCGCGCGCCTATCTGGCGGACTTCGCCCGGCCGATCAAGCAGGCCGTCGGCATTCCTGTGCTTGCCGCCGGCCGCCTGGTCGAGCCCGCCGACGCGGAGCACATGCTCTCGACGGGCAGCGCGGACTTCGTTTCCCTGGGCCGCGCGCTATACGCGGATCCTCATTGGTGCCTGAAGGCATTCGGCAAAATCCAGGCCCCCATACGCCAATGCATAGCCTGCAACGTCTGTTTCGAGCGGCTCACATTGGAAAAAGATGTTGCCTGTGTCACCAACCCCTTGATCGGCACCGAATTCGAGTCTCTGGAACACGCCGAGCCTCAGCTTTTCCGGCAAACGTCCGCGACGGGCAAGCGGGTTCTGGTTCTTGGCGCGGGAATCGCCGGCATGGAAGCGGCCCGCGTCCTGGCGGGCAGGGGCCATGTGGTCGAAGTATGGGACAAGGCCGCAAGCCCTGGCGGGCAGGTCCACCTGGCCATCGCGGCGCCAGACAAGAAAGAGGTTTTTCCCGCCTGGACATACCGCTGGCTATCGGCAAGCCGCGAGGCCGTCCCCGTACGCCTTGAAACGGAAGCCGCGCGGGATTCCATCGAAGCCTTCGCGCCGGATTTCATTTTGCTTGCCACAGGCGCAAGGCCCGGGCCGGTTCCCATGGACATCAGTCGTTTATCGCCCGCTATCCGTGTGACCCATGCCTGGGAAGCGCTGGCATCGCTCGAGGACATCCCGGCAGGCATCAGCGCCACGATTATCGGCGGAGGCATGGTGGGTGCGGAAGTGGCCGATGCCCTGCGCCTGAAAGGCGCGTCCATCAATCTTGTCGAGCTGCGTCCGGAAATTGCGCTGGGCATGGCCAGAAACAACCGCTTTGAGCTTATCGAGCGGCTCATTGCCCACGGCGTCCGGATACTGACGAATTGCAAAATCAAAGGTATCCACGGCGCCCAGCTCGATATAGAGCAGGAAGGACAGGGTCCGTCGCGCCTGGCCATAGGCCGGATGCTGATCTTTGCCACCGGCCCGCGTCCGAACCTGGAGGCCTTGCAGATGGTGCAGTCGACAAATATTCCCTACGCGCGGATTGGGGACTGCAACATGCCGGGCGACTTCCTGAGCGCCCTGCGCGACGCCTCCATGACGGCACTGAGCCTGGACGCCTACGCGGCGCGCAAGGTGTCCGGGCGGAGCGCCATGCAGACAGCGGCATAGCAATTTTCTCGATAAATATTCCCATAGGGATGGAACAGAGATGGACGCAACGCTCCCCGAGTACGAGGTTTACGCAATCCGGTATGCAAGCCGCGAGGGCTATCGCAGCAATCATTTCATCGGTGGCGATGCGCACGACGCGCCGATGCCGATGGACTATTTCGTATGGCTTATCCGGAATGCGGATAGGACTTTCGTCGTGGATACCGGCTTCGGCGCCGAGGTGGCGGAAAAGCGCGGACGGCAGTTGCTGCGTACGCCAGCGGAAGGCCTGGCCCTGCTGGATGTGCATGCGCCTGACGTAAAGGACGTGATCATCACCCACATGCATTACGACCACGTCGGCACTTTTCACGACTTCGGCGCCGCCCAGTTCCACCTGCAGGATGATGAAATGGCATACGCCACCGGCAGGTATATGCGCCACCGGCAATTCAACCATGGCTATGAGATCGATGATGTCGTCGGGATGGTGCGCCTGGTGTTCAAAGATCGCGTCGTTTTCCACCGGGGGGACGCGCAGCTCGCTCCGGGCGTCAGCATCCACAGAATCGGCGGCCACACGCATGGCTTGCAATGCGTTCGCGTGCGGACCAGGCGCGGCTGGGTAGTCCTCGCTTCGGATTGCAGCCATTTCTATGAGCATTTCGAGAAGGAACGGGCTTTCACCACGATGTTCAACGTCGGCGAGGCCATTGATGGGTACCGCAAGCTGCGCGCATTGGCGCAGTCGCCCCGGCACATTATCCCCGGGCACGATCCGCTCGTCATGCGGCGTTATCCGGCGGCCTGCGCGCAGCTGGATGGAATCGTGGCGCGGCTCGATGTGGATCCGAAAGAGTAAGCAGCGTCATTCCAATACATAATTCAGGAGACCGTCATGCGTCATGCCCGCAGTTTTTGGATTGCCTCATTGTTCTTGCTGCCGCTGATCGTGCCGCCCGCCATGGCAAGCCAGTACCCTGACAAACCGGTACGTGTGCTGGTCGGCTTTCCGGCGGGCGGCAGCGCCGACATTGTCGCCCGCATGGTGACAGGCGCGGTCGCCAAAACATCCAAGTTCGAATTCGTTGTGGAGAACCGCAGCGGCGCGGGTGGCAACATCGCTTTTGACGGCGCCGCGAACGCGGCGCCCGATGGTTATACGCTGCTGTTCAGTACGCCCGGCGTTGCGATCAACCCTAGCCTTTATCGCAAAGTCAGCTTCACACAAAGCGACTTCACCCCTATTACGCTGGTGGGCGAGGCGCCGCTCATGCTCATGGTTCGCCCCTCGCTGGGCATAAAAACGCTGGCCGGGCTGATCAAAGAAAGCCGGAAGGACCCCGAAGCCATACGCTTCGCCAGTTCGGGCAGCGGCAGCTCGTCGCACCTGGCCGCCGAGGTCTTGCGCAGCATGAGCGGCATGCAATATTTGCACGTTCCCTATCGCGGCGGCGGCGCCGCCATGACCGACTTGATTGGAGACAGGGTGGACATGACCGTGCTCCCCATCGCCGAAAGCATGCCTTATGTCAACGACAAGAAGCTGCTTGCCTTGGGTCAGACAGGCTCGCGGCGTTCGGCGATCGCCCCCGATGTGCCAACGATTGCGCAAGCCGGTGTCGACGGGTACTCGGTGACCACTTGGTACATGCTGCTGGGACCAAAGAATCTGCCGGAGCCCATTGTCAATGCGCTGTATGAAGCCTTCAGCCAGGTGGTCGGCTCAGAGGATCTGAAGAAAAGCCTGGAAGCCCGGGGCGTGGACGTCATCAACGCCGACCCGCAAGAAACGGCGGAATTCCTGAAGCAGCAAAGCGAAAGCTGGGCCAAGGCCATCGAGGCCTCTGGCACGAAACTGGATTAATCAACAATGGAGTGCAGCACATGAGCAATTCGAAAGCCCCTCTGCTCAAGGACGCCACGCGGGATCTCGCGGCCTTTGCGGCGAACCTGGAGTTCGAGCAAATACCGGAGGAAGTCGTACAGCGCATCAAGACCAGTGTATTGGACAGTATCGGATGCTGCCTGTTCGGCGCGACTTTGCCATGGACGCAGAAAGTGCAGGCCATGGTCGAAGAAGAGGGCTGCCGGCCAGTAGCGTCGATTTTCGGGACCGGAAAGAGGACCTCTGCCGCAGGCGCCGCGCTGGTGAACGCCACCGCGGGCCACGCCTTCGAGCTGGATGATATCCACAAGGAGTCCATCGTTCATCCCGGCTCGATCGCGCTGCCGGTCGCCGTCGCGTTGGCCGAACAGGCCGGAACGCGTCGAGGGCGGGACATCATCACCGCGCTGGTGGCCGGGTACGAGGTGGGTACCCGAGTCGGCAATGCCGCAACGATGAGCCTGTTCTTCCGGGGGTTTCACCCTCAAGGCGCTTCAGGCGTATTCGTCGCCGCGGCGGCCGCCGGACGGATGCTCGGCCTCGATGCGCAGAAGATGCAGCATGCGCTGGGTATCGCGGGGTCTCAGGCGGGCGGCCTCATGGCGGCGCAAGAGGGCGCCATGGTCAAGCGCTTTCATTCGGGCCGCGCCGCGCAGAGCGGCATCTACTCCGCCTTGCTCGCCGCAAAGGAATTCACCGGCATTACCGACGTGCTCGAAGCTCCTTATGGTGGCTACCTGAGCTCATATTCGGATAAGCCCAACGCGCAAAGGCTGACCGATGGGCTGGGCGCAACCTGGGAAACGGCAACGATAGGCTACAAGCCGCATGCCAGCGTGACCAGCATCCACGCGGCGCTGGACGCCCTGGCCCGGATCATGAAGGACAACCGGCTCAAGCCGGACGATATCGCGAAATTGGACGTGGGCGTCAGCCACATGACGCATGTCCATTGCGCCTGGGACTACAAGGCTCAGGGCGTAACGGCGGCGCAGATGAACCTGTACTACGGCCTGGCGGTGATGGCCCATGACGGTGTGGCTTTTGTGGACCAGTACAGGCAGGAGCGTCTGAACGACCCAAAAATATTCGACTTTATTTCACGTGTCAACGCCTATGCGGATCCCCAAATCGACAGCATGGGCCCAGCCTTTCGCCATGCCGCCCGTGTCGCCGTGACCACCCGCGATGGACGCATGCTTGCTCAGGAGATTCTGCACCGGCGCGGGAGCCCGGAGAATCCGCTGGATCCCTCGGATGTCGAGTACAAGTTCCGCAATGTGGTGCATTCCTGCCTTTCCAAGGGCGATATCGAAAAGACGATCGAGCTCTCCAGCCGGCTGGACCGGCTCGATGACATCCAGCCGCTTCTGGACCTGCTTTCCGCCCCCCGTGCCTGACAACCTTCATTCAACCACCACTGTTTCGAGAGATCTTGATGAACAACACGTCGCAGAATTCCCAAACTATCGCCGAAAAACTGGCTGATCATTTCAAGGCCTTGGCCTACGATACGCTGAGCGACGCTTCCCGAACGGCCATTAAGCGCCTTTTGCTCGATTACCTGGGGGTCGCTGTCTCGGGCAGCCAGACGGAATCCGGCAAGGTGGCCGGGATGTTCGCAGCGAGCACCGGGGGTCGGGCGGAGTCAACGCTGATTGGAGGAACGGAACGCGTGCCTGCCATGCTGGCCGCATTCGCGAACGCCATTTCCTCGCACAGCGTCGAGCTCGATGATATCGACGTGCTTGCGCTGTTTCATTTCAGCCCCCCCGTCTATTCCGCCGCCCTGAGTACGGCAGAGCAAAAGTCGGCCAGCGGCAAAGAACTGCTGGTATCGCTGGCGGCGGGCTGCGAGATGATGGAGCGGCTCAGCAAGGCCGCCAACCCGTCCTTGCGGGATCGCGGCTACCACACCACGCCCACCTGCGGCACGTTCGGCGCGACGATTGCCGCGGCGAAGATGCTTGGCCTCTCCGCAGAGCAAATCGTATCGGCGTTGGGACTCGCCGGGGCCCAATCCTGCGGCCTCATGGAAATGTATGGGCCATCCATGCAAAAGCGCTTCAATCCCGGCCCCGCCTCCCGCAATGGCGTTACCGCGGCAAGCATTGCGCAACTTGGCTTTACCGGCGCGGCCACGATCTTCGAAGGCGAGCGCGGATTCCTGGCGGCCTTTACCGACCAAAGCTTTCCCGAGCAGCTGACGCGGGATCTGGCCCAGCCCTATCGGCTGGACATCGAGTTCAAGCCATATTCCTGCGCCCGTCCGATACACAACGCCATCGATTGCGCGCTGGAAATCCGTGGCAAGCACAGCCCCGATCTCGACCAGATCGAGCACATCGGCATGGCCAGGCATCCCGACTGGGCGCATTATCATCAGAATGCGGACCCGGCGACCTACCATGAAGCGCAGGTCAGCCTGCCATATTCGGTGGCCGTGGCCCTGGCCGACGGGCAGGCGCTGTTCGCCCAGTACAACAACGCGCGGCTCAAGGAGCCGCTGCTCAAAAAACTGGCCAGCCTGGTCAGCTTCTCCGTTGATGAATCGCTGCCGCGCGGTGTCTCGTGCCTGATGACCGTCAAGATGCGCGGCGGCGCCGAATATTCGGCGCAAATCGATTACCCCAAGGGATCCATACAGAACCCCATGACGGACGAAGAGCTGCGCGCCAAATTCGACAGCCTCGTCATTCCCGTTCTGGGTGTTGAACGGGCGGCGGCCATTGCCGACAGGGTCGCGACCATCGAACACTGCGGAAACGTGCGGGAACTCATGTCGCTGCTTCAGCGCGGACAAGGCGCCGGTGCGGCAAGGGGAGGCGAGAAAATTGATGCATGAACGTCCGCCTCACTATGAGGTTACCGCGCTCAAGTATGCGACCCGTGATGGCCGCCGCCCAAATCATTTCATCGGGGGCGATCCGCACGACGCGCCCATGCCTATGGATTACTACATCTGGCTCATCCGCAATGAAGATCGCGTCGTGCTGGTCGATGTCGGCTTTGACCAGGACATGGCCGACAAGCGGGGCAGAACCCTGCTGCGCTCTCCGGCCGAGGCGCTGTCCCTGATGGGAGTGGCGTCCGTATCCGTCCGGGACATCGTGATTACCCACCTGCACAATGATCACGTCGGCACATTTCATGAATATGAGAACGCGACGTTTCATTTGCAGGATGAGGAAATGGAGTTCGCAACGGGCCGCTATATGCGCTCCGAAGCCTTCAGCAGGGCGTACGAGCCGGACCACGTAACCGGGATGGTGCGCCTGGTCTACCAGGACAGGGTGGCATTCCACCGCGGGGATGCGGAGATCGCGCCCGGCATCAGCGTTCATCATATCGGCGGGCACACGGCGGGCCTGCAGGTCTTGCGGGTGCATACGGCGCGTGGCTGGGTTGTGCTGGCATCGGACGCCAGCCATTATTACGAACACTTCGAGCGCGGGCGGTGTTTTCCCCTGATGTTCCACTTGGGCGATGCGCTCGAAGGATACCGGCGCCTGCATAGGCTTGCGGACTCCCCCGCTCATATCGTGCCGGGCCACGACCCTATGGTAATGGAACGGTACCCGCCGGTTTCCGATGACCTGGAGGGCATAGCGGTCAGCCTGCATAAGCCGCCCGTGACATGAGCTCCACCCCTTGTCAAAGAAAAATCGGATTCATCCAATATATTCAAGGAGACAACAATGCAGCGCAGCAAAATTTCCATCAGCCGGTACGCCTGTCTGCCCGGGGCGTTCAGAAAGCTAGGGCTTGCCGCCGGCCTCGCCCTGCTGGCCGCAACCAGCGTGGCGCAGCCGAAGTACCCTTCTCAACCGGTGACGCTAGTCGTCGGATTTCCTCCAGGAGGCTCGAACGACATTGTCGCCCGCCTTATCGCGCCCAAGTTCTCGCAGGCTTTGGGCGTGCCGGTCATCGTCGAGAACAAGGCCGGCGCCAACGCGACAATCGGCACCGAATACACGGTTCGCGCCAAGCCCGATGGCTATACCATTACATTGGGCAGCGCCAGCCCGTTGGCAATCAGCCCCCACACTTACAAAAAGCTCCCTTATGATCCCTTGACCGACCTGCGCGCAATCACCACGGTGGCGCAGACGCCTGAACTGATTGCGCTGAATCCGTCTGTGCCCGCCCAAACGCTTGCCGAGCTGGTCAAGCTGTCCAAGTCCAGAGATATCACCTTGGCCTCGGCCGGCGCGGGCGGCCTGCCTCATCTTGCGATCGAACTGCTGAAGCTCGAATCGGGAGGCCGGATTGTCCATGTGCCATACAAGGGCGCGTCCCCCGCGACCGCAGACGCCGTTGGCGGCCATGTCGATGGCATCATTGTCGATGTGCCGGCGCTTTACGCGCAGGTTGCGGCGGGGAAGCTGCGTCCCATCGCGGTCACCCACGATAAACGCTCTTCAGTGTTGCCGGATGTGCCCACTTCGGTGGAGGCCGGCCTTCCCAAAGTACTGGCGTTCAATTGGTTTGCGGTGATGGCCCCCGCAAAAACGCCCGACAACATCGTCGATACGCTGTATGCGGCATTGGTAAAGGCTGCGAACGATCCCGGGGTGGTCGAACAACTGGCCAAGCTGGGCATTGAGCCTTTTACCCAGGCTTCGCCGGCGGTGTCCGCGGAATTCATGAAAAGCGAGACAGCGCGCTGGGGTAAAGTCGCCAAGGCCGCGAACGTCCAGACCAATTGAAGGCTGTTTGATCATTGCGCGCCGCGATGCGCGCGCGGCGCCGGGACTGCCCTTTTTTGACTTGCGTCCTTCGGGAAACGGGCTCGCCAGGCATCGATATACGGCGCTCTCGATATATTCAGATGCTGGCCGCACAGGGCTGCCAGCCGCTTCCGGTCGCCGGACTTGAGCGCGTCTATCATCGACCAATGCTCTTCGCGCGCCTTCAGCGCATATTCGGGCTTCAGGACCGAATAGGATCGTATGACATGCGCCTTTTGCGCGAAATCTTCAATCACTGCCGCGAGATATTCGTTGTCGCACAGCGCGAACAGCCGGCGGTGGAACGCGTTGTTGGCATGGAATATGCCGATCGGATCTCCCTGGCTGATGGCCGCGTCATGCTGGCGCTGCAGGTCGATCAGCTCGTCCAGCCGCTGTTGATCCAGCGGCATGGGTATTCTGGCGACAGCCGATGTTTCAAGGACTTCCCGCACCGAGTACAAATCATTGACATCGTCGGGCCGGAAATCACGTACCGCCGCGCCGCGATTGCGCTTGCGGTCTATCATCCCGATGCGCTCCAGTTCGATGAGCGCCTGCCGAATGACATGGCGCTTGGCATCGAAACGCGCAGCCAGTTCTTCCTCGACCAGACGCTCGCGCGGCAATAATTGCCCGAGCACGATCTCAATTTCCAATGCGCTGACAACGTGCCGCACCTCGTCCGGCACCGTGTCGTGCCCCCGGGTGAGCGAGATGTCTGTTGCTGGCAAGTTCATGGGCGATTCTGATTAACGATGGAAGGCGGCAAGAGCGATTGCGTTTCCGCATTCTACGATAGGCGGCGCCGGCATAGGACTGGCGGCATCCGCGGCCCCGGCAAGACGTAATGATATGACAAATTCCCAATAATATTGTCAATTGGATTGTTGACAATATTCGGAGAGGTCTCTAGACTGCTGTCAACGGCTTGTCGATTCATGAAAAAAAGAAAGACTAATCAACCAGAACAATCGCCGTTCCCGCCAGTCAATGGCGGGTCAATTGAGGAGATATACCTATGTTTTCTGGCCTATTCAGAAGTGCGCTTGCCGTGACCGCGCTGGCATTGATGCTGCCGCAGGCCGTCAATGCGCAGGCTTATCCTTCGCGGCCGATCAAGATGGTGGTTCCCTTTTCGCCGGGTGGCGCATCGGACATCCTGGCGCGGGTCGTGGCGCAGAAAATGACCGAAAGCATGGGGCAATCCGTGGTGGTCGAAAACCGCCCCGGCGGATCGGGCATTATCGGCACCGAGGCCGTCGCCAGGTCGCAGCCCGATGGCTATACCTTGCTGTTTGGCACGATCAGCACGCTGGCGGTCAATCCCAATATCTTTTCCAAGCTTCCCTACGACCCGCTGACGAGTTTTGCGCCCATCACGCTTGCGGCCGACGTACCGCTGGTATTGGTGGCCAATTCCACGGTGCCTGTCAAGAATGTGGAAGAGCTGATCAAGTACTCCAAGTCGGAGGCGGGTTCATCGATCAGCTATGCTTCGGGCGGCAACGGCACGTCGCAGCATCTTGCCGCCGAGCTTTTCAAATCGCTTGCGCATGTGGACTGGCTGCATGTGCCCTACAAAGGAAGCGCGCCGGGCATGATGGACCTGGTGAGCGGGCAGGTCAACGTGATGTTCGACAACATCAACACGGCGATGCCCCACATCAAGGCCGACAAGCTGCGCGCGCTTGCCATATCCAGCGCCCGCCGCTCGGCCCTGATGCCGGAGCTGCCAACGGTCGCCGAAGCCGGCCTGCCGGAGTTCGAAGTCAGCACCTGGTTCGCTTTTCTCGCCCCCGCCGGCACCCCTGCGGAGATCGTCTCCCGCTTGAACACCGAAATGGTGAAGGCGCTCGCCAATGCCGACGTCAAGGAAAAGCTCAGCGTCCAGGGGTTGACCACCATAGGCAGCACCCCTGGGCAGCTAGCCGTTTACATCCAGAAAGAGATTGAAAAATGGGGGCGCGTCATAAAGGCCGCCGGCATCAAGACCGACTGAAGCCGATGGCGCCCTTGCAGTTCTGTAGCCACTCTATACCTTTGTAACCCGCAAATCAGGAGAAAATCCATGGCATCGACGCCCCCGGCTCTTGTCATTCGAAAGAATTTCCGCCGGCCTACAGCAGAACAGCTGGCCGCGTTCAATGGGCTCCAGACTGGCTTCATCGTCGACGCTCAGGGCCGGCGTGGCGCGCTCAGCCATCGCATCAGGCCGCTTTCAACGGCAATTCGTTTTTGCGGGGTCGCCCTTACCGTGCAAAGCCGCGCCCGCGACAACCTGGCTTGCTGGGCGGCGCTCGACGCATGCCGGCCTGGCGACGTCGTGCTTATCGCCGTTGACGAATATGAAGAAGCATCCGTGGTCGGCGACGTTTACGTGGCGATGGCAAAGAACAATGGCGTGGTTGCCTGCGTCACCGACGGCATGGTGCGCGACATCCGGGGCATCAACGCAGCGGGCATCCCGGTTTTCGCCCGCGGCCTGTCGCCCAATTCTCCATACAAGGACGGCCCCGGCGAAATCGGCACGGCCATTACGCTGGGCGGCGTCCATGTCGCTTCGGGCGATATCGTCCTGGGCGACGAAGACGGCGTCGTGGTCGTTCCCTATGCCAATATCGATCAGGTCATCCGTGAACTCGAGGAGGTCAAGGCCAAGGAATCCATGATGGAGGCGGGCGTCAAAAGAGGCGATAAAACGCCATCCTGGCTGCCGCAAGCGCTCGTCGCCAAAGGCGTGCGCTACATCGACGCGGAAACGCCATGATTCCTGTCTTCTATAACAGTTTTGCCACGGAGCAGGTCTACGATATCATCCGCGGCGCCATGCCTGACGGCTTCAGGCTGCTTGCATTGAGCGAGGACTCCGATGCCGAAAGAGTGCGTCTGGCGCGGGAATGCGAAGTCGCCATTTGCGCGGCCTATCCCTTGTCTGGCGAAGTCATCCATGCCGCCCCCAGGCTCAGGCTGGTTCACCACCAAGGCGTGGGGTATCACGACACCGTGGATGTCGCGGCGCTGCGCGCGCGCAAGATCGCGCTTGCCTTGACCCCGGAGGGCACCACGACAGGTGTGGCCGAGCACACTGTATTGCTGATACTCGCGGCCTGCAAACAGCTGGCCTTCGCCGATTCCGAGCTGCGGCAGGGGCGCTTCCATATCAATGCGCTCAGGCCGGTATCGCGCGAAGTTTCGGGCATGACCATAGGCTATGTAGGCATGGGCCGCATTGCCCAGGCCGTCGCGGCAAGGCTGCAGCCGTTCGGGACAACGGGCGTTTATTATGACCAATACGCCGGGCTCGATTCCGGCCAGGAACTGGCGCTGGGCGTGCGGCGAACGGACACCCTCGAGGGCTTGCTGGAAGTGGCCGATGTTGTCACCCTGCATCTTCCCCTCACGCCCCAGAGCAGGCATATAGTCAATGCCGCAAGCCTGGCCAAGATGAAAAAGGGCGCCATCCTGATCAATACGGCGCGCGGGCCTCTGGTCGACAATGACGCCTTGGCGGCGGCGCTGGCGAGCCGGCATCTTGCGGCGGCGGGGCTCGATGTATTCGAACAAGAGCCGCTGCCGGTCTCGAGCCCGCTCGCCGGGCTGCCGAACGTCATACTGACGCCCCATATTGCCGCGGGTACGCGCGACGCGCTTGCGGCCAAGATGCGGGCGCTGTTCGCCAACGTCCAACGGTTCTACCAGGGCTTGCCGCTGCGCAACGAAATAACGCTATGACCGTCCGACCATCGACCGCCCTGCCGCCCAGTATGTACATCGTCATCGTCACTTTCGAAATCCATTCCGCCGACTTCGGGAAATTCTTGTTGTTGCTGCGGGAAAACGCCCGGACTTCATTGAAGCTGGAGCCGGGCTGCCACCAGTTTGATGTATGCGCCGACCTCGCCCAGGAAAACACGGTCGTTCTTTATGAAGTATATGAAAGCGAGGAGGCCTTCGACGCGCATTTGTCCATGCCGCATTTCAAGGCCTTCGATGATTTGGTGAAAAACATGGTCCGCGGCAAGTCGATCAGGAAACTGGCGCGGCTCGAACCAGGCGGCAGCCCGGCGCATTGAACCCTGGCGCATCGCCGGCCAGGACGCCCCGGCCGATTAAATTTCGTCTGTGAACTCATCGAGGAATCGCTGCAGCCTGTCGTGCCGCAGCCTGGCCAGACGGGCTCCCGCCGCCGTCTGGAAGCCCGTCGCCAGCCGCAGAAGCTTGCTGCGGAAGTGGTCGAGCGCATATCGCGTGTCATCGAGCGGCCGTGACGATGCCTGCGGATCGGTGGGGTCGTAAAGGGCAGTGCCCATGCGGCCGGCGACATAAAAGCAGCGCGCGACGCCCACCATGCCGATTGCATCGAGCCGATCGGCGTCCTGCAGCGTTTTTGCCTCCAGTGTGGTGGGCGCCAGGCCGGCTGAAAAACTATGAGCCTCGACCGCATGCGCCACGGCCTGGATTTTCGCCGCCGGCCATTCCAGCGATGCCAGGACTTCAGCCGCCTTTTCGGCCGAGAGCCGGGACGCATGCGGACGCAGCGGAGAATTTTTCTCTATCGGCACGCAGTCGTGCAGTATCGTCGCCGCGAACAGCACTTCGGCGTCTCCGCCTTCCTCGGCATGTATGGCCGCCGCGTTCTTCCAGACACGCTGCAAGTGGGAAATGTCATGGGAGCCGTCGCCGTTGGCATAGTAGGAATCAGCCAGCAGGGTTTGGGCCAGATCTTGGAATGGCGCGAAGGCAGCTGTCATCATGGATGCAATCCGTTAAAGGCAGAAGTGATTATCGCCCGGGACCGGGCCGCAGAAGTTTACTTTTCGCATCCATGCCTATATGATGAATACGAAACCATTTGCGTTGGAAGCAGGTATTGCATCCAACCCGATGTTTTTTTTAACCTGATATGAATACGTATTCATCGACTGGCGCCGGGATGGCGCGGCGCCCTGGAATACGCATGGCACCTTGAAAACAACTATCCGGAGACAAGCAATGACAAAACTACACAAGGTTCTTTTAGCAATGTCCCTGGCCGCCCTTGCCGGCCATGCGGGAGCGGCGCGAGCCGAATACCCGGATCGGGAAATACGGTTCATCGTGCCTTGGGCCCCAGGAGGCTCCACTGACATAGCGGCGCGCGCGCTGCAGGGCCTGATCGCCGAGGACGGCGTCAAGCTGATTGTGGAGAACATCGCCGGCGGCACAGGAACCATAGGCCTGGCCAGGGTGGCGAAGGCCGCGCCGGACGGCTACGTCATCGGCATGGGCACGACTTCCACCTTGTCGCTGGCGGCGCAGGGCCTGACGGATCTGCGCACGGACCAATTCACGACCATCGCAACGGCGTCTATCGACCCCATCATGCTGCTGGTTCCCAAGGACGGCAATACTCCAACCCTGGAAAGCTTTCTCGAACGCATGAAGGCGAACCCCGGCAAGGTGTCCATAGGCACGCCTGGCAGCAACAATATTGGCCATATCTTCGCCGCGATGACAAGCAAGGCGGCCGGCGTCGATTTCATCCATGTCCCTTATACCGGCGGCAGCCGGGTCATCGTGGATCTGGCGGGCAAGCAGATCGATGCCGGAGCCCTCAAGCCATCGGAAAGCCGCGGCCAGATCGAAGCAGGGCTGGTCACGCCGATCGGGGTGTTCTCCGACCAACGCCTGTCTTTCTTTCCCGATGTTCCCACGTTCAAGGAAAAAGGCTATGACGTCTTTCCTTACGGCCCGGTGGTCCAGATGACTTATGTCGTTGCGCCCCCCGGCCTGCCGGAGCCCATCAAGGAAAAGCTCATTGCGGTGTTCCGCAAGGCGATTCAAAGCGACCGCTACAAGGCATTCGCGGAACAGAACGGTTTCTTCGTCGAGGATGTCACCGGCGCCGCGCTGGGCCGGAAAATCGACGGCATGCAGACATCGTTCAATACGATAAGCACAAAAATCTTCAAAGCAAAATGAGGCCTACTTCAATGAAAATCGCAGATATCCAGTCCTATCCCATTTCCTTTCCCGTTCCCGCCGAACACTCGGTCACCTTGAGCATAGGCCGGACCGTCAAGCGCGATGCCGTGCTCGTGCGTGTCGAAACGGACGAAGGGCTGGTCGGATGGGGCGAGGCCCATCACGGCCGCTGCCCCGGAGCGGTAAGCCGCGTCGTCGACACTACCTTGCGCGACCTGGTGCTGGGCAGGGACGCGCTGGACGTGGTCGGCGTGTGGGAGCATGTGTACAAGAAGCAATTGGCCAGCCACGGGGTCGGAGCGGCGGCCTCGATGGCGCTAAGCGGCCTGGATTGCGCCTTGTGGGATATCCGGGCGCAAGCCGTTCAATGGCCTCTTTACCGCCTGCTGGGCGGCGCCAGCAAGCCGATCAAGGCCTACGCGGGCGGCATTTCCCTGGGCTGGCAAGCGCCTGAACTCCTGGCCGAAGAGGCGCAAGCGCTGGTGGCGCAGGGTTATCGAGCGATGAAGCTGCGGATGGGGGACAGGCCGGATCGCGACATCATGCGGGTGCGCGCCGTGCGCCTGGCCGTCGGTCCCGACATCGACATTCTGCTGGACGCCAACACAGGCTACACGGTGGAAGACGTCCGCAAGGTTATGCCCGCGTTCGAGGAAATGCAGGCGGGATGGCTCGAAGAGCCGTTCCCGCCCCACGACCGGCGCTCGTATGCGCAAGGCGCGGCGTTGGGCAAGGTGCCTTTCGCCGCCGGCGAAAACCATTTCACCCGTTTCGATTTCAATACGCTGATCGAGGACGGCAATGTCCGCTACCTGCAGCCCGACATGTCGAAGACGGGCGGAATTACGGAAGGGCTGCGCATAGCGGCAATGGCGAGTGCGCAAAAGCTGTCGGTCAACCCGCACACCTCGACGACGGCGCCCAACATGGCGGCGACCATCCACTACATGTGCGCCATCGAGAATCCGGGCTATTTCGAGGCCGACGTAACCGCGCTCAACCCGTTTCGCGATGCGCTGGGCGGACGCGCGCCCTACGAACTGGATAGCGGCGGCTTCGTGCATGCCTATGACGACATAAGCACGGGGCTGGCCATCGATGTAGCGTTCCTCAAGGCCCACCCCCTGATGGACGGCCCCTGCTACGTATAATATGCAAGGACAGGGGCCGCGGCGCGGATAGTCCGCCGGCCCCGCCCAGCGCGGCATCCACAAGTCAATAAAAAGGGAGCAAGGAAATGGACAAGCACTCCGTCGGGGTAATTGGATTGGGTGCCATGGGCGGCGGCATGGCCGGATCGCTGCGGCGCGCAGGCTACAGCGTGCATGTATCCGATGTGCGCGCCGACGCGGCCGCTGCGTTTGCCAGGGATGGCGGCCAGGCGCACGATACGCCCGCCGCGCTGGCCGCCCATTGCGAGGTGATCGTCTCGGTGGTGGTCAATGCAGCGCAGACCGAAGCGGTTCTTTTTGGGCGCGATGGCTGCGCCGCGGCGATGAAGCCGGGCAGCGTATTCGTGATGTGCTCCACTGTGGACCCCCACTGGTCCGCCGCGATGGAAGCGCGCCTGCTCGAAAAGGGCCTGCTGTACGTGGACGCGCCCATTTCCGGCGGAGCCGCCAGGGCGGCCAGCGGTGAGATGACCATGATGACCTCGGCGCGGCCCGAGGCATACGAGCGATGCGAAATAATCCTGCACGCCATGGCGGCCAAGGTGTACAAGCTGGGCGATTCCGCGGGCGCCGGCAGCAAGGTCAAGGTCATCAACCAATTGCTTGCCGGGGTGCATATCGCCGCGGCGGCCGAGGCGATGGCGCTGGGACTGCGCGAAGGCGTCGACCCAGCGGCGCTGTACGAAGTCATCACGCACAGCGCCGGCAATAGCTGGATGTTCGAGAACCGCATGGCCCATGTGCTGGCGGCCGACTATACGCCATTATCCGCCGTGGATATATTTGTCAAGGATTTGGGCCTCGTCCTGGATCTCGCCCGCGCCAGCAAGTTTCCGCTGCCGCTATCGGCCACGGCCCATCAGATGTTCATGCAGGCTTCCACGTCGGGTTATGGCGCGCAGGATGACAGCGCGGTCATCAAGATCTTCCCCGGCATAGATCTGCCGGAGAGCAATTCTTGAGCATGTCTAAAAGGGCCTTGACCAGCCGCGATATCGCCAAGCTGGCCGGTGTGTCTCAAACGACGGTGTCGCGGGTGCTGCAGGGCTCGGACCTGGTGCTTCCCAAAACCCGGCAGGAGGTGCTGGACGTCATAGCCAGGCTGGGCTATCTTCCGAGTCCGGCGGCCCGGTCGATGCGTACCCGCCGGACAAACACGGTAGCGCTGGTCGTCGCCAATCTGGCCCTCAATCCCCTATATCCCGTCATGCTGCAACTGCTGTCCAGCGCGCTGCGCAGGAAAGGACTGTACGCATCGGTGTGGGAAGCCGAGAATTTCGACGAAGAGACGATGCATGCCCTGTCCGAGACGCCCGTGGACGGTGTCATTGTCGCCACCGCCATGGATTCGGCGCTGCCTTTTCTCATGCGCATCGCGGAACGCAAGCCCCTGATACTCGTGAATCGCACCGTGGTCTCCGATCTGTTCGACCAGATATCCAGCGACAATGTCGCCGGCGGGGCGCTGGTGGCGCGCTATTTCGATGAGCACAGCCGGCGCCGCGTGGGATTGATCACCACGGCGAGCCAGCCGTGCCCGAGTCCGATCCGCGATCGGGAGGCGGGCTACACGGCTGAATTGCTGAGGCGGGGCATCAGGATGGACGAGGATGCAATCGTGCGCGTTGCGCACTTCTCGTACCAGACCGGCTTCGAGGCGGCGCAAACCCTCCTGGAGCGCAACAATCCGGATAGCATCTTCTGCGTCAACGATATCATCGCCATTGGCGCGCTGGACGGCGCGCGGGCGCTCGACGCCGCGATCCCCGGTGACCTATGGGTGGTTGGCTACGACGACATTCCAATGTGCGCCTGGCGCAGCATAGGCCTGACGACGGTCCGCGTGCCTATCGAGGCCATGGTGGATGCCGCCGTAGGCCGCTTGTGCGAACGCCTGGAGTCGAATTCGATTCCCGCGCGGAACATACTCCTGCCGAACGAAATCGTGTTCAGGAACAGCAGCGGCCAATAAGGCCGGCCCCATTGGACCTTTCCAGCATTGCCAGTCAGGTATAGTTGCCATATGGCGCGCGCCTCGCGGGAAACCGCGGCGCGCCCATGGCGATGGGCCCGACGGCGCCGGAATGACAGCTGGCGCGGGGAAAAAAGAAACATGGAGACAACAGTGGCTGTAAACCGTATGGGCAGTTGGTATTTTGGGTGGAATATCGTCGCGGCGGCGACTGTGCTGACCTTGCTGACCGTTGGCATGCGCATGGGCATCGGGCCTTTCTTCCTGCCCATGGTCCAGGATCTGGGGTTCAGCCGCAGCCTGCTCTCCGGCATTATCGCCATAGGCATGCTGTGCTATGGCCTGGGCATGCCATTGGCGGGGTATCTGGTGGGCAGGCATGGCACGCGCCCGGTGCTGTTGCTGGGCAACGCCGTTGTCGTGGCGGCGTCGATCTGGACGGTCAATGCCCGCGATCCCGTCAGTTTCCTGCTCGCCTTTGGCATATTGCTGTCGCTGGGCCTGGCCCTGGCCAGCCCGATCACGCTTACCCCGGTGCTGGCCAGGTGGTTCATCCGCCGCCGGGGGATGGCCCTGTTCTTTCTGTCGACCGGCTCGATGGCGGGGATAGCCATCATGACGCCGCTGCTGACCAGCGCGATCCAGGCCGCCGGCTGGCAGGCGACCATTCTGGGGTTCGCGGCGGTCTATACCGTGTTCACCGTTCCCATGGCGCTATTCGTGATCCGCGACGATGCGCCCCCGCATGCCGACCAGACCGCCGAACAGGTCGCCGCCCAGCCGGCAGGCATGGGTTCCCGGCCGGAAAGCCTCAAGCTGCGCGACGCGCTGCGCACCGCGCCGTTCTGGAAGATCACGCTCGGCTTGTTCGCTTGCGGATTCAGCATGAATCTGCTGGGCACGCACGGTGTCCCGATGCTGATGGACCACGGCTTCGACGCCACGACCAGCTCGCTGGGCGTAGGGCTCATCGGCCTGGTGGCCATTTTCAGCACCCTGGCGCTGGGCCGCATCTCGGACAGCCTGCCGCGCAAGAAGCTCCTTGCCGCCATCTATTTCGTCCGCGGTCTCGGCTTCTTTGCCTTGCTGGTGGCCGGCGCCCATTGGGAGCTCTATGTCACGGCCGCCATAGGCGGCATTGTATGGGCCGGCAGCATCGCCATGTCGTCGGCCATCCTGGCCGATATCTATGGCGTGCGGCTGGTAGGCGTGCTGTACGGCTGTGCCTACCTGGGCCATCAAGTCGGCGCAATGGCCAGTTCCTGGCTCGGCGGCTGGGGCTACGAAACCTTTGGCACCCACTGGCTGGCCTTTGGCAGCGCGGGCGTCCTTTTGTTGGCCGCGGCCGTGATCGTGCTCTTCCTGCCGTCCAGGGAATTCACTTTGACGGCGCCGCCTTTGGCCGCTTATAACTGAGCGCTGGCCGGCCGCGCAGGGGGCAGGCCGCCGCAAGCCCGCCGCATCAAGCCTGCCGCCGTCGAATCAGGCCGCCAGGGCGGAGGCGATTTCCGTCGCCGGCATGCCCAGCGCCGTGGCGGCGCGTTCGATTTCATCCCAGGTGGCGGTATCGATGGGTATGCCGCTGTGGCGCCGCTGGGCATGCCGCAGGCGTTCCGGTTCGCCCGGGGCGTAGATTTCATCGCAGCCGGCCGATTTGGGCGAGGCCTTGACCCATGCGATGAAAGCTTCGGCCTCGGCCTCGGTATCCTCGGCGTCGAATGCCTTCGGATCGATGATGACCGACAGCATGCAGTTGATGACCCCGTTGTTTGTTATCCTGGTTTCGGCGTGGGTCGTGTATCCCCCCGTGAGCGCCCCGGAGAATAGTTCGCACATCATGGCCAGCCCGTGGCCCTTGTGCTGTCCGAAGGTGCGCAATGCGCCGTGGGGTTCTTCGAACATCACCCTGGGGTCGGTCGTGGGCTCGCCTTGATGGTCGATGAGGCAGCCCGCCGGCACATGGCTGCCTTTGTTGTAAGCGACGCGAGCCTTTCCCTGGGCGATACCGCTGGTGGCGAAATCGAGCACCAGCGGCTCTTTGCCTTGGCGTGGGAAAGCGGCGCAGAATGGATTGGTGCCGAAACGCCCGTCGCTGCCGCCCCACGGCGCGACATGAGCGCTGCCGGCGACGTTCACGAAGTGGAAGGAAACCAATCCTTGCCTTGCGCATTGCTCGGCCCAGTGGCCTATGCGGCCGATATGATGCGCGTTGCGCAGGCCCACGGCGCAAATGCCTATCTTTTTTGCGCGCTCTATGCCGTGATCGATGGCCTCGTACGCCACCACCTGCCCCAGGCCGCAGGCGCCATCTATCGTCAGGACGGCGCCGGCGTCGCGCACGACCACGGCATGCTGGTTCAGTTTCAGCACGCCATCGTGCAGCGAGCGGACGTAGCGCGGGATCATGCCCACGCCGTGGGAGTCATGGCCGGTAAGATTGGCCATCACAAGATGGTCGGCCACCAGGCCGGCTTCGGTCGCGCTGCTGCCAGCCGCCGTCCACAAGCGGCGTACGAAATCGCGCAGCGCCTCGGCGTTGACGAGAAGATCGCCCGATTGTCGTTGAGGAATGTTATTTTCTTGAATGGTCATGTGGCTTCTTGAAATTTACGGTAATTTCCTGGATCCCCCATTTTGTCATAAATCCAGCAGAATCCGGCCCTGGGCTTGCCGGCCAAGGCGGCGAGCCAGGGCCGGATTCAAGCGCAAGGAACGGAGTTCCAAGGCGGGGGCCGCCTTCTACACTGGCGCCATACTCGATACAAGCCGAACTCAAGGAATCGCAAGGAGTCGAAAATGTCCTACGCATACAAGATGGTGGATACGCCCGCCGGCAAATTGAAGCTCGTCGCGAACGGGTCCAAGCTGGCCGCAATTTTGTGGGAAAACGATAGGCCGGACCGGGTGCGGCTGGGCACTATGCGCGAGGAGCGGAACCATCCGGTTCTGATCGAGACCGAGAGGCAGCTGAATGAATATTTCGCGGGAAAAAGAGCGCATTTCGAGCTCGATCTGGGCTTTGCCGGAACCGAATTTCAAAGAAAGGTCTGGCAGGCGCTGTTGACCATTCCCTATGGGGAAACCCGTAGTTACAGTGACATTGCGGCGCAGATAGGCAGCGCAAAGGCGCAGCGGGCGGTTGGCGCGGCAAATGGGAGGAATCCGATCTCGATTATCGCTCCCTGCCATCGCGTGATAGGCACCTCCGGGGACCTCACCGGGTTCGCCGGCGGGCTAAGCGTCAAAAAGCTGCTGCTCGCATTGGAAGGCGGCCGCCGCCCATGAGCCGCTACTCCCCGGGCATGCGGAAGAAGGCATTGAGCTCGTCGCCCGCCGCTGCGCCGGCAAACCCGTCGAAACGGCCCTGCTCGGCGATGGAACGGGCGGCGCGCATGAATCCGCCCCAGGCCGATCGCGCCAGCGCGCCGCCGACGCTGACGCGTCTGACGCCGAGGTCGGCGATATCCTGCAGGGTGAGTTCGCTGGCCGCCCCGACGAGCAGATTGACCGGCTTGGGCGCAACAGCGGCGACCACGGCCGCGATCTGTCCGCGCGTGCGGATGCCCGGCGCGTACAGGCAATCGGCGCCGGCCTGGGCATAGGCCTTGAGCCTGGCGATGGTATCTTCGAGGTCCGGCCGCCCCACGAAGAAATTCTCCGCGCGTCCGACCAGAAGGGTGTCGCCCCCCGCCTTGTCGATGGCGGCGCGCGCGGCGCGCAGCCTGGCCACTGCGACGTCGATCTCATAAAGCGGGTTTGCCGCAAGGCCAGTCGAATCCTCGATGGACAGGCCCGCCACGCCGGTCTCGACAGCCAGCCGCACGCTTTCCGCAACGCCTTGCGCGTCGGGCGCGAAGCCGCTTTCGAAATCGGCGTTCACGGGCAGGTCCGCCGCCGCAACCATTTCCCGCAAATGGGCGAGGATCACGTCTCTTGGGAGGGCGCCATCGGCATGGCCGAGCGACCAGGCGAGGCCGGAGCTTGTCGTGGCCAGGGCCTTGAAGCCCAGGCCCTGCAGGTAGCGGGCGCTGCCCGCGTCCCAGGGGTTGGGCAGCACGAAGCAGCCTTGTTCGTGAAGTGCGCGGAAAAGGGCGCGTTTTTCGGCGACAGTGCGGGTCATTGGAGCCTCGTTTTTACATGGAAAGAAGATGGCCGGCCATCACAGCGCCAGGCCTTCGCGCTTGCGCCTCGCGGCATAGAATCGCCAGAACAGGAGGGCGGCGGTGGCGCGATATGGCGCCCACCTGGCGGCGAGCGCCATGAGCGCGCGCCGGTCGGGATGGGGCTCCATGCCGAATGCGTCGCCCACGGCCTTCTGCAAGGCCAGGTCCCCGGCGGGGAAGATATCGGGATGGCCCGCGCAGAACATAAGGTAAATTTCCGCCGTCCACGGCCCTATGCCCTTATGTCTTGTGAGCTCGGCGATCGCCGCCTCGGCGGGAAGCTCTGCGACGGCGGCAAAATCCAGGCCGCCCGCGGCCACCACTTCGGCCAGATCAGTCAGGCTGCGGTACTTGCTGCGCGAAAGGCCGACGCTGCGCGATCCTTCTTCATCCAGGTCCAGGAACCGCTCTGGCGTGACGGCGCCCAATTGCGCTTCCAGGCGGTTCCAGATGGCATTGGCGCTTGCCACCGACACTTGCTGGCCGCAAACGATGCGGGCAAGCCCGGCAAAGCCCGGTTCGCGGATGCGTGGCGCAAAAGGCCCGGCGATGGCATGGACTTCCGACAGGCGGGGATCGAGGCGCAGCAAGGACTGCAGGTGCCGCGCCAGGACTTCCGCGCAGGACAGGCGGTCTTTCAAGGGCATGGCGGCCGTGGTCGCGTGGCGCCGGCGGGGATTGCGTATGTGGTGGAGGCAGTCATGCCTTTGCTCCTTGTGTTCCGGCTGGTCCATGGAAAAAAACAGGCGCGCCCGCCCGCGTATGCTGTCTGCCGCCTACCTGTTCACCAGCACCGGCGCGTCCCGATAGCGGTCGCTGAACACCTTGGCCAGGTTGGCGACCTTGGGTAGATCGTTGATGATGATATACATGCTGTGCTTGTTGTGCGCCAGATAATCCTGGTGATAGGTTTCGGCCGGGTAGAAGTCCTTGTGGTCTTCGATCGTGGTGGCCAGCGGCCTGGGGTATACGCCCGACTTGTCCAGCTGCTGGATATAGGCTTGCGCGATTTCGTGTTGCTGGCTATTGGCGGCAAAGATCGTGGAGCGGTACTGGGTGCCGGTGTCGGGGCCTTGCCGGTTGAGTTGCGTGGGGTCATGCGCAACCGAAAAAAAGATTTGCAGCAACTGGCCGTAGCTGATCTGCGCGGGGTCGTAGGTGACCTGCACCGATTCGGCATGGCCGCTGCGGCCCGTGCTGACGTCGTCGTAATGCGCGCTGTCCGCCTTGCCGCCGGCATAGCCCGACAAGGCCTGATTGACGCCTTTCACATGCTGGAATACGGCCTGGACGCCCCAGAAGCAGCCGCCGGCAAACACCGCGGTTTTTTCTTTATGGGATGGCGATGCCGGCTCGTCCATGGCCGGCGGCGCTATGACAAATGCCCGTTCGGCCGCATGAGTCCGGCCGATGCCGCAGGCCAGCGCCGCGATGGCGAGCAGGGCGGCGGCGCCAAGGCGCGTGGCCGCCGCGCGGCTTGGGTTGGTGCAGGTATGCCTGGTCATGATGCGGCTCCTGGTGGTCGAGTTATGGGCGTGCCCGGCAAGGCGGCCCGCCGGGCGCCGTCACGCCGCGGCCGGGTGGAAAACCATGGCGACGCCATTCATACAATAGCGCAGTCCGGTCGGCTTGGGGCCATCGTCGAAGACATGGCCCAGGTGCCCGCCGCAGCGGCTGCAATGCACGGCCGTGCGCAGCATGCCCAGGCTGCTGTCGCGCGTTTCGCCGACGGCATGTTCCAGCGGCTGATAGAAGCTGGGCCAGCCGGTGCCGCTCTCGAACTTGGTATCCGATGAATACAGTTGTTGCCCGCAGCCCGCGCAGGCGAACACGCCCTTGCGGTGCTCGTCGTTGAGCGGGCTGGAATAGGGGCGTTCCGTTCCTTCCCGACGCAGCACCTGGTATTGCGCGGGGGACAGCAACTGGCGCCATTCCGCGTCTGTGTGGCTGACGGGAAAGACGGCCTGCGCCGCCTGGGCGCTGGCCCCGCCGTGCCTGGCGGCCAAGCCGCCCAGCAGCCCAGCCGCCAGGGCGCCGCCAGCGCTCAGAAATAGCCTGCGTGTGTATCTCATGGTGTGCTCCCGGGCGATCCAGTTCATTGGCGCCTATTGTTCCCCATGCGCAATGTCGAAGTCCTCACGCAAACTTAAAATAAATGTGATAAATGCAGTCTTCGCAATGAACGATAATAGCTCCATGCATCCATTGGGGAGTTCATCCGTGCAGCCAGCCAAACGCGTCCTGATCGTCGAGGACGACGCCCACATCGCCGAGCTGTTGCGCATGCACCTGTGCGACGAGGGCTATGTCGTGGAGCATGCGGCCGATGGCACGGCCGGCATGCGCATGCTCGACGCGGGCAATTGGGACGCGCTGGTGCTGGACTTGATGCTGCCCGGCGTGGATGGCCTGGAAATCTGCAAACGGGCGCGGGCAATGGCGCGCTATACGCCCATCATCATCACCAGTGCGCGCTCCAGCGAGGTGCACCGCATCCTGGGCCTGGAGCTCGGCGCCGACGATTACCTGGCCAAGCCCTTTTCCATGCTGGAACTGGTCGCCCGCGTCAGGGCCTTGCTGCGGCGCGCTGACGCCTTGGCCCGTAATGCGCGCATGGACGCGGGCTTGCTGGTGCGCCACGGGATATCCATCGACCCGCTGGCCCGCGCGGCCACCCTCGATGGCAGGATGCTGGACTTGACGCCGCGGGAATTCGACCTGCTGTATTTCTTTGTGCGCAATCCCGATCAGGTCTTCTCGCGGCTGGGCTTGCTCAATGAGGTCTGGGGCTACCAGCACGATGGCTACGAGCACACCGTGAACACGCATATCAACCGCTTGCGCAACAAGATCGAGGAGGACCCGGCCGAGCCCCGCCGCATACTCACGGTATGGGGGCGCGGCTATAAGTTCGCCGGCGAGTCCGGCGCGGAGAACCCGGCGTGAGGCACCTGACGCTTACACAGCGTTTATCCGCGGTGTTCGCGGTCCTGCTGCTGGCCTGCAGCGGCGTGTCAGTGTGGCTGCAGGTCAATGCCAGCACTCGCCACGAGCAAGAAATCGTGCAGCGCCTGTCCAGCGGCCTGGCCGAGCATATCGCCGGCACGGCCGAGCTCATGGATGTAAGCGGCTGGCGGCCTGGCGCGGTGCGCGCGCTCTTCGACAAGCTGATGGCGGTGAACCCGTCGGTCGAGCTGTATCTGCTGTCCAACGATGGCCGCATCGTCGGCAATGCCGCGCCCGAAGGCCACGTGAAACGCGACCGCGTGGACCTGGCGCCGGTGCGCCGCTATTTGTCCGGCGCGCCTTTGCCGGTGCTGGGCGACGATCCGCGCAATGCCGCGGTGCGCAAGGTTTTCAGCGCCGCGGCGCTGCGGGTCGACGGCAAAGACGCGGGCTACGTGTATGTGGTCCTGCAGGGTGAAGCCCACGACGCGCTGGTCGCGGATCTGTCCGCCAACTCGGCCCTGCGCGTGGCCTTGTTGACCATGGGCATCGCAGCCTTGCTGTGCCTGGCCATGGGCTTGATCGCGTTCCGGCTGATCACGCGCCCCTTGCGCGCGCTCACGCAGACGGTGCGGAATTTCGACGGCGACGGCGAACTGGCGGCGTCGCTGATGGCTGATACGGCGCGGGATGCCCGCGGCGATGAAATCACCGTCCTGCGCGTTGCCTTTGCGCAGATGGGGCAGCGCATTGCCGAGCAGTGGCGCGAACTGACGCGGCAGGATCAGCAGCGCCGCGACCTGGTTGCGAACATTTCCCACGACTTGCGCACGCCCTTGACGTCCCTGCACGGCTACCTGGAGACTTTGCGCGTCAAGGATGAAAGCCTCAGCCCGGCGGACCGCCGCCGCTACCTGGATATTGCGCTGGGCCAAAGCAGCAAAGTGGGCCGCCTGGCGCAGGAGCTTTTCGAGCTGGCGCGCCTGGAATCAGGCCTGGTGCAGCCCGAGCTCGAAGCATTCGCTCTGCCCGACCTGGTGCAGGACGTGCTGCAGAAGTTCGAGCTGGCGGCCGAGGCGCGCCGCCAGCGGCTGGCGGTCGAGATCCCGCAGGCTGTCCCGGCGGTGCGCGCCGACCTGGGCATGATAGAGCGCGTATTGACCAATCTGCTGGACAATGCCATACGCCACAACCCGCCGGGCACGCAAATCACCGTGCGCCTGCTGGCGGCGCCGGGAGCCGTGCAGGTCGAAGTCAGCGATACCGGCACCGGCATTCCCGCGTCGCTGCGCGCGGGTCTGTTTGCCCGGTCGCCGGCGCCGCTGCGCACCGCCCACGAAAGCGGCGGGCTGGGCCTGATCATCGTGCAGCGCATGCTGCAATTGCATGGCAGCGAAATCAGGATGGCCGACGGCGAACCGGGGGCGGTGTTCCGGTTCGCCCTGGCGATCGCCTGATGCTTCAGGCGTGACACCACATATCCAGCGCATGGCGCCGGCCCGGCCGCCCCGTGTTTCGCGGCGTCATCGCGATGTTTCCCTATCCAGGAGCTTGCTCTTGCGTTCCACCCCCCAGCGATAGCCGGAAATATTGCCGTCGCTGCGCACCACGCGGTGGCAGGGGATGGCGACGGCCAGGTGATTGGCGCCGCAAGCCTGGGCGACCGCCCGCACGGCTTTGGGCATGCCTATGCGCTGCGCGATCTCGGCATAGGAAGCGGTGGCGCCGACCGGGATTTCGCGCAGCGCCTGCCAGACTCGTTCCTGGAAGGCGGTGCCCCGCACGTCCAGCGGCAAATTCAAGCCCAGGGCCGGCGCTTCGACCAGGCCCACCACCTTGGCGACCACTTCTTCAAAACCGGCGTCCGCTCCGACAAGATTGGCATTGGGGAATTGATCCTGGAGGTCGCGCAGCAGCCTGTCGGGATCTTCGCCCATCAGAATGGCGCAAACGCCGCGTTCGCTCTGGGCAACCAGGATGGAGCCCAGCGAGCATTCGCCCACCGCGAAACGGATATCCGTATTGGCGCCGCCGGCCCGGTAGTCTTTCGGACGCATGCCCAGCCTCTGGTTCGCCCCTTCATAGAAGCGGCTGTTCGAATTGAAGCCGGCATCATAGATGGCGTCCGTGATGGATTCCTTGCCGCCCAGCCCGCTGCGCATCTTGCGCGCGCGATGCGCGGCCGCATAGGCCTTTGGCGTCAAGCCTGTGATGGACTTGAATACGCGGTGAAAATGGTAACTGCTCATCTGCGCGCGCTCGGCCAGTTCATCGAGCATGGGCGGAGCCTCGGCGGTTTCGATATACCGGCAGGCTTGGGCAATCAGGGCGTTATGCCGGGCGGCCACCAGGCTGCGGTCCGCCGCCGCCCGCCGGCTGGGCCGGTAGCCGGCCGCCTCGGCGGCCGCGGGGCTGTCGAAGAATTCCACATTCTCGGCCTTCGGCAGCCGCGAGGGGCTGCTGGGCCGGCAATAGACGCCGGTAGTCTTCACGGCGTAGACGAAGTTCCCGTCGGCCGCCGGATCGCGCGCCAGGACGGCCGCCCAGCGGGGATCGCGTTGCGTTGCGCCGGCTGCGGCCGGGGCGGCGCGGGATTGATGTTTCATGGCCTTGTCCGTTTTTTCATCCAATGAGGCAATGTAGGCGGTTTCCCATTGAAGAACACTCCGGCCCTTGCGGTCAAATTCGAGGATCAGGTCGCGGGGACGCGCCACAAGTACCAGGCGGCAATGGTCCGGTACGGGCTCCATGCCTGGCCGATTTCAGCCATTTTCCTGCGGGCCGGCGCGGCCTGCAGGCCCTTCAGGCGCCGATAGCCTTCGCGCACGCCCCAGTCGTCGGCGGGCAGGATGTCGGAGCGCTCCAGGGTATAGATCAGGAGCATTTCGACTGTCCAGCGGCCCACGCCGCGCAGCGGCACGAGGCGCTCGATGAGCGCTTCGTCGGCCATCGCCATGGCCTGCGCGCGCGCGGGCACCACGCCTTCCAGCGCCGCCTGCGCAATACCGCGTATCGTGGCCAGCTTGGCCGCCGAAAACCCGCATTGGCGCTGCAATTCAGGGTCGGTGTCCAGTATCTGCCGCGGCGACGGGAAGCTCGCGTCGGCATACAAAGCCAGCAGGCGTCCAACAATGGCGTCGCCGGCCCTGGCATGCAACTGCTGGTAGGCCACCGCCCGCAGCAGCGCCTCGTAGGGTTCGCGCGCCGGCTTGGCGGCGAGCCGGCATGGCCCGATGGCGGCGATATGCCTGGCCCAGTCCGCATCGAGGCCGGCCAGGTAGCCTTCGGCGCGGCGGTAGGCGGCCTCGGAGAGGTCCGCGCGTATCATTGCAATTCCTTCGGCCGCGCGCCGGCCGATTTCCCCGCTAGTCGCGCGGCCCGGCTCGTCAAAATGCGGCGTCCCGCTGTCAGCGGGCTTGCCGGCGCTAGTGCCATGCATGGTAGCTCAGGCCTCCATCGAAATCCGTTCGGATGCAAGACAGTCTACGCGGATCCTGGCCGCGCGGCACTCCGTCTCTTGCTGTCGAATTCGCGTATGCCCGGCTGGCTATGGATGCCTGGCTTATCGCCAAACCGGGGTGGGCGCGAGGTGTCCGGGCGGCTCGTTGGCGCTGCGCTTGCGCTGGCGGCGGCCTGGGCATTACTCTAGGGCCTGTCGAGACTTTGCCGGCCGGCGATGCCGGCGCACAGGAGATCTGATGAAAGCAGCCTGGTATGACAGGCGCGGGCCCGCGCGCGAGGTCCTGGAAATCGGCGATCTGCCCAAGCCCGAGGCCCGGGCCGGCGAGGTGCTGGTGCGCGTCCATGCCACTGGCGTCAATCCGTCCGATACCAAGTCGCGCCAGGGCGGCGGAACGCGCAGCAATCCGTTTCCGCGGGTGGTGCCCCATCAAGACGGGGCCGGCATCATCGAGGCCGTCGGGCCCGGCGTGGATGCGGGCCGCGTGGGCGAGCGGGTCTGGGTATACGAGGCGCAACTGGGCCGCCCTTTCGGCTGCGCGGCCGAATATACGGCGGTGCCCTCCATCAACGCGGTCAGCCTGCCCGACGCGGTTTCCTACGAAGAAGGCGCCTGCCTGGGCGTGCCGGCATTGACCGCCCATTACAGCGTGATGGCCGATGGCCCGGTGGCCGGGCAGGTCGTGCTGGTTACGGGCGGCTCGGGCGCCGTGAGTTTTTATGCCATTCAGTTCGCCAGGCTGGCGGGGGCCACGGTCATCACCACCGTGCGCACCCGGGAACAGGCCGATGTCGCGCGGCAGGCCGGCGCCGATCATATCCTTTATCGCCTCGATGACGATATCGTGGCCCGCATCGCCGAAATTACCGGCGTTCCGGACGGCCGCGCTGTGGACCGCATCGTCGACGTGGCCTTTGGCGCCAACCTGGAAACCAGCCTGAAGGTGCTGAAACCCAATGGCGTCATCGCCTCGTATGCCTCCGACCAGGTGCCGGTGCCGGCCCTGCCGTTCTGGCCGCTGGTGGGGCTCAATGCCACGCTGCGCTGTGTGCTGGTGTACGCCATGAGCCGCAAGGCCCATGACCAGGCCATAGCCGCCGTGACCCAGGCCTTGCTGGCCGGCACGCTCAAGCACAACATTGCCATGCGCTACAGGCTGGACCAGATCGTCCAGGCCCATGAAATGCTCGAGTCAGGCTCGGCCATAGGCAAGGTCATGCTTGCCGTCGACTGAAGGCAAGGCCGGGCATGAAACATCCAGAAAAGGAAGCCGCGCCTGCCGACACGGAGCAGCTCATTTCCAATGAGCTGACTTTTCCCGTCGTAGGGTTGGGAGCCTCGGCGGGAGGAATCGAGGCCCTTTTGCAGTTTTTCGAGCATATGCCGCGCGACTTCGGCATGGCCTTCGTAGTGATACTGCATCTGTCGCCCGAGCACGAAAGCAACGTCGACCAGATCATTCAGCGCGTCACGCGCATGCCTGTCCTGCAGGTGGAGGCCAAGGTTGCGATCCAGAAGGACCATGTATATGTGATCTCGCCGGCCATGAACCTGGAAATGAGGGATGGCCATTTGCAGGTAAGCGCGGCGCAGCGGCCGCGCGAGCGCCAGGTTGCGATCGATCTGTTCTTCCGGACCCTGGCTGATGCCCACAAGGCCCGCGCTTTCGCCATTGTGTTGTCCGGCAGCGGCACTGACGGTTCGGCCGGCATGGCCCGCATCAAGGAACAGGGTGGCCTGACCCTGGCGCAGCTTCCCGAGGACGCCGAATTCGATGGCATGCCGGGCAGCGCAATCGAACGCAATGTCGTCGACATCATCCTGCCGGCGGCGGACATGCCGCAAAAGCTGCTGGAACTTTGGGGCAATGCGCGGCGGATCGAGCTGCCCTGCTCCGATGACGCCGATGGCGCGCCTCATTCGCGCTCCGTCCCTGACAGGGCCCAGGCGGCCGAAGCGGCCCTGGTCGGGGCGCTCAGGCTGCTGTCTTGTCGCACCGGCCACGATTTCAAGCACTATAAGCGCCCGACGGTGCTCAGGCGCATCGAGCGCCGCATGCAGGTCACCGGCGCAAGCGACATGCCGCAGTATCTGGCGTATCTCGAACAGCACCATGAAGAAACCGGAGCGCTGCTGGGCGACATGCTCATCGGCGTCACCAATTTTTTCCGCGACCGGGAAGCATTCGAGACCTTGGAGCGCGAAGTCATTCCGCACATCATCGAGCAAGCCCGGGACGGCGAGCAGGATGGCATACGGGTATGGGCGCCGGCCTGCTCCACAGGCGAAGAAGCCTACTCGCTTGCGATCGTGCTTTCCGCCGAGGCCGCGGTGCAGGACACGACGCCGAATATCCAGGTGTTTGCCACGGATGTCGATGAGCGCGCGATCGCCATTGCGCGGCGGGCGCTATACCCGGAATCCATCGTCACCGACGTCCCGCCGATGTATCTGCGCCAGTTCTTCAGCAAAGAGGGCGCGCGCTACGCCATCGCCAAGAAAATCCGCGATACCGTCCTCTTCGCCCAGCATAATGTCCTGCGCGACCCGCCGTTTTCGCGCCTGCACTTGATTTCCTGCCGCAATCTCCTGATCTATCTGGACCGCCGCGCGCAGCGCGAGGCCTTGAAGATTTTCCATGCGGCTTTGCGCCCGGGCGGCTATCTGTTCCTGGGAACCTCCGAAACCGCGGACGCCGCCGACGAGCTGTTCACGGCGATAGACAAGAAAAACCGCATCTTCCGCGCCTCGACGGTGGCGGGCACGATGCGCCCATCGGCGTTTTCCAAAGAAGGGCCCATCGCGTCGGCCGTGCGCCCGCCTATCCAGGTCGAACGCCCACGCGACAAGCGCCTTTCATATTCCGGCGCCCATCAGCGAGCGCTCGAGCAGCATGGGCCGCCCACCATCCTTATCGATCAGGCGTTCCGGATCCTGCACATGTCCCATGGCGCCGGACGCTACTTGCGCCATGTCGGCGGCGAGCCTTCCCACAACCTGCTGGCGCTGGTGCATCCGTCCTTGCGCGTGGAGCTTCGCGCTGCGGTGCTGCAGGCCATCAAGACCGATGGCGCCATAGACAGCCGCTTGGCGCCGCTTCGGCATGAGGGCCGCGAGGCTCATGTAAGAATAGCCGCGCGGCCGTTCAAGGACCAGGAATGGGACAAGAAGCTGGTGCTGCTGATCTTCGAAGAGGCCGAGCGGCCGGTGGTATCGGTCGAGAGCGGGCCGCTCGACGAATCGCAGGACAGGACGCTGGAGACCCTGGAAAACGAAGTCCAGTCGCTCACGGACCAATTGCAGCAGACGATAGAGCATTCCGATACGTCGACGGAAGAATTGAAGGCGTCCAATGAAGAGCTGCAGGCCATCAACGAAGAGCTGCGCTCGGCCACGGAGGAGCTTGAAACCAGCAAGGAAGAGCTGCAGTCGATGAATGAAGAGCTCATCACCGTGAATTGCGAACTGAAGACGAAAGTGGACGAGACCGTCAAGATAAACGACGACCTGCAGAATCTCATTTCGTCCAGCGATATCGCGACCATCTTCGTCGACCGCTGCATGCGGGTCAAATGGTATACGCCCAAGGCGGCCACGCTGTTCAACCTGATCGCGGCGGATAACGGCCGTTCGCTCATGGACATCACCCACAGGCTGGAGTATGCCGGCATGATGGCCGACACCGCCGAAGCGTTCGAGTCCCTGCGGCTTGTCGAGCGCGAGGTGCGCAGCACTGATAACCGCTGTTACCTGGCGAGAATACTGCCCTACCGCAGCGCCGAGGACCGCATAGACGGCGCGGTCCTGAACTTCGTGGACATCACCGGCCGGCGCCTGGCGGAAGAGCGTCTGCGCGAAGGGCTGGAGCGCTTGCGGCTGGTCGCGGAGAGCACCACTGATTTCGCCATCATCACGATGGACAAATCCGGGCGGATAACCGGCTGGAACCGCGCGGCGGAATTCATGTTCGGCTACGAGGCCTCGCAGGTGGAGGGGCAACTGGCCGATATCATCTTTACGCCGGAGGACCGCGCCGCCGGCGTTCCCGCCCAGGAACTCAGAAAGGCCCTCGAAGAGGGCCATGCGGACGATGACCGCTGGCACGTGCGCAAAGACGGGTCGCGTTTCTTTTGCAGCGGCGTGGTTCATCCCATGGTCGACGGGGACCTCCTTGGCTACGCCAAGATCGCGCGCGACCTGACGGACAAGCGCATGCAAGAGGACGAGCAGCAATCGCATCTGCAGCGCACCCAGGCGTCCAACGTGCTGAAGGACGAATTCAACGCGATCATGTCGCACGAACTGCGGCATCCCTTGAACCTCATACAGCTGAACGCCGACCTGCTTGCCCGCATGCCCGGGGTGGCCGCATCGCCGCGCGCGGCCAAGGCCGTTCAGGCGATCCGGCGCTCGGTGCGCAGCCAGGCGCAGATCATCGCGGATCTGCTGGACCTCTCGCGCGTAAGAACGGGCAAGCTCAGGCTGAACCGGGCGCCGCTGAAGCTCCATGAGGTCGCGGCCGCCATTGTCGAGGCGGTGGGCCCGCAGGCGCGGGCGGGCCAGATCGCCCTGCGGGCCCAGGGCCTGGAACATAGTGACCAGGACGCGCTGGTCTTGTACGGCGACGTCACGCGCATCGAACAGATAATATGGAACCTGTTGAACAATGCCATCAAGTTCACGCCGCCCGGGGGCGCAGTCACCGTCACGCTGGTGCGCGAGAATGACCAGGCGCGGCTCGATGTGCGGGATACCGGCATAGGCATCGCCGCCGAATCGCTGGACAAGGTCTTCGACATGTTCGGCCAGGTGGACCGCCAACACAACGAACGGAACCGGACCGGTCTGGGCATAGGCCTGGCGCTGGTCGCGCAACTGGCCCAGGCGCATGGCGGCCGCGTTGCCGTAAGTTCGCCGGGCGAGGGCCTGGGCTCGACGTTCAGCCTCTGGCTGCCTTTGGTCACCGGGGCTGTCGCGCCGCTGGAAGGGCCCATGGAGGTCGAGGAGGGACAGCTGGAAGGCGTGCGCATCCTCCTGGTCGACGACTCCGAAGACGTGCTCGACGTGCTGAGCGCGTTGTGCGAAATGAAAGGAGCCATCGTGACGACGGCCAGCGACGGCGCGATCGCGCTCGGCCACCTGGGCCGCGATGATTTCGATGTCCTGGTCTCGGACCTCGGCATGCCCAATATGGACGGCTATACCTTGCTGGCCGCCTTGCGCAAAAGCTCGCGCAACGCCGGCGTGCCGGCCATAGCGCTTACCGGCTACGGCTATAGCGACAAGGCGCGCGCCGTGGGCTTCACGGACCAGCTGTGCAAGCCGGTTCCGATGGACGAATTGCTCGCCAAGCTGCGCGCCATCGCCGCGAGCAGGCGTGGCGTGTCGCGCCCATGAAGACGAATGCCCGGCACCAGGCCGACGACACCGTCCGGCATGCCCTGCGGGCCGCGGGGGTCGCTTGCTGGGACCTCGACCTGGCAAGCGGCCTGCTGCGGCGCTCCGCCGGCTACGACGAGATCTTCGGCGATGCGAAGCCGCCGTCCGGATGGCGGCTGCAAGAGGCGTTCGCCGCATTCCTTGCCGAGGACCGCGAGGCCGTCATCGAGGCATTCGCCCAGGCCCCGCGCCGGGAATCGATCGAATTCGAGAAGCGCATACGGCGCGCCAGCGATGGCGCGATCCGATGGGTGCACCTGAAAGGGCGCGCTTACAGCCGCGATGGCGAGGCCGCGGGCATCGCCGGGGTCGTCAGCGACGTGACCAGCGGCCATTTATCCGCCGGGAAGCTGCGCCAATCGCAGCAAATGGAAGCGGCCGGGCAACTGGCCAGGGAAGTGGCGCATGGCCTCAACAACCTTTTGATGGTCATAGGCGGCAACCTCGAAATGCTGAGCGAACGCATCGCCGCCAGTGAAAAGACCGATCGCCTGCTTGCGGCGCTGAATCACGGCGTGGAGCGCGGCACCACCTTGACCCACAGCCTCATGGCTTTTGCGCGGCCCCAGGATCTGCACCTCGAAGAGGTATGCATCAACGAGCTGATAAGCTCTTCCAGGGATCTTCTCGGCCGGGCGGCGGGGGAGGCCGTGTCCATCAAGCTGGCTGTGGCGCCGCAGGCGCTGCTTTGCAGCGCCGATCCGCGGCTGTTGACGACCGCGGTTCTCAATCTCGTGGACAATGCGCGCGAGGCCATGCCGCGGGGCGGCAGCCTGACGCTCTCGACCGGCGTTCGCACGCTGGATGAAGAGGCCGCCGCGGCGGCCGGGGCGGGGCCCGGAGACTATGTGGCGATAGCCGTCGCGGACACCGGCGCCGGCATTGCGCCGGACCTCCTCGGACGGGTTTTCGAGCCGTTTTTCACAACCAAAATGAATAAAAAAGGCGCGGGCTGCGGCCTGAGCCAAGTCTATGCGCTGGCCAGCCAATCCGGCGGGTTCGTAACGGTGGAAAGCGAGCCGGACAGCGGCACAACGGTCGCCATCTGTTTGCCGCGGGTCGCGAGCATATAATGTTTTCAATTCGTTGGATGCGCCGGGCTTTTCTTCCGGCGCTAAAAAAATCAATCAGCCATGTGCTCAGGAGTATTGAATGAATAGCTTTTCGCGCTTATTGTCCAGGACTGCGCCGGTTCTCATCGCCAGCGCCGTGGCGCCTTTCATGGCGTCCACGGCGCTGGCCGCAGGGCCTTATGACGGCGGCATCAGCGTGCGCGCCGGCGTGGGCGAGCACTACGAGCGGCTCGAGCTCGCCTGGGAATCGCCTTCGCTGTGGCACTACCAATTCACGGGCCACGACGGGCGCCTGGATGTGGTCGGAGAACTGGGCGTCGCGTACTGGAAGGCCGAAGGTTCGCGCTCGCCATCCAACGCATGGCAGTTCAGCGCCATACCCTTTCTGCGCTGGAGCATCAACGACCGCTATTATGTCGAGGCGGGCGTCGGACCCACGGCATTCACCCGCACCCGTTTCGCCAACAAGGACATCAGCACCGCCTTCCAGTTTGGCGACCACATCGGCGTCGGGGCCTACCTGTCTGACTCCAGCCGCCTGGGCCTGCGCTATTCGCACTTTTCGAATGCCAGCATCAAGCGTCCCAATCCGGGCCTGAACGTCCTGCAACTGACTTACACCTACCAGTACTGATCGCTCCCGGGGCCAGCCGTTGATGGCGCCGCGGGCGGCCGTAACAGGATCATGCCACTATGAAACTAGTTGAACCTATCCTTGGATGGCAAGACGAAATCAGCGCCATCCGACGCGACATACACGCACACCCCGAACTGGCCTACCAGGAGAACCGCACTTCCGGCCTGGTGGCCCAGCGGCTGGAGTCGTGGGGCATAGAGGTGCACCGCGGCCTGGGCATAACCGGCGTGGTGGGCGTCATCCATGGCAAGGCCGCCAGCCAGCGGGCCATAGGGCTGCGCGCCGACATGGACGCCTTGCCCATGCAAGAGCTCAACACCTTCCAGCATGCCAGCCGGCATCCCGGGAAGATGCATGCCTGCGGCCACGACGGCCACACCGCCATGCTGCTTGCCGCGGCAAAATACCTGGCGCGGCATCGCGGCTTCGACGGCACCGTCTATGTCATATTCCAGCCGGCCGAAGAAGGCCATATCGGCGCCAAGAAAATGATAGACGACGGCTTGTTCGTCCGCTTTCCCATGGAGGCCGTGTTCGGCATGCATAACTGGCCTGGCATGGATGCCGGCAAGTTCGGCGTCTGCGTGGGTCCCATCATGGCATCGAGCAATTACTTCAAGCTCACGATCACCGGCAAAGGCGCGCATGCGGCCATGCCGCACTTGAGCTGCGACCCCATCATGGCCGCGACCCACCTGGCCCAGGCGCTGCAGACCATCATTACGCGCAACCGCAATCCTTATGATCCGGCCGTGCTCAGCATCACGCAAATCCATGCCGGGTCCGCCGACAATGTCATTCCGGACACGGCCGAACTGCGGGGCACCGTGCGCACCTTCAGCGGCGACACGCTGGATCTCATTGAAAAGCGCATAGGCGAAATGGCGCAAAAGGTCAGCGCCGGCTTCGACTGCCAGGCCGAACTCGCATTCGACCGCAAATATCCGCCCACCTTCAATCATCCGGACGAAACCGCTTTCAGCGTGCAGGTGCTCAAAGACCTGGTCGGCGCCGAAAACGTCGACGCCGCGGTGCAGCCATCGATGGGCGGCGAAGATTTCGCCCTGATGCTCAAGGAGCGGCCAGGCTGCTATATCTGGATAGGCAATGGCCATGGCGACCATCGCACGCCGGGCCATGGCATGGGCCCATGCATGCTCCACAATGCCAGCTACGACTTCAATGATGAACTGATCCCTCTGGGGGCCAGTTACTGGGTGAACCTGGCGCAAGGCTGGCTGGCCCGCCCTTATACCGATAAGTCATAGAAACATAATTATTCAGTCGTTCTGATTTGAATTTCCTTTGGTTATCCTAGTAGGCAGCCCGGCACGACCCGGGCTGTTTCCTTTGAAATACCGGTAACCGAAGGTCCTTATGTCCAAAATCTACGTGATCCATGAAAATTCCGCCTGGGTCGAACCCTTGAGAGCCGCATTTTCGCAGCAGGGCCTGCCCTACGAAGAATGGTTCCTGGACGAGGGCACGCTGGACCTGTCCGTGGCGCCTCCGCAAGGGGTGTTCTACAACCGGATGAGCGCTTCGTCGCATACGCGCGATCATCGCTATGCCCCCGAATACACGGGCGCCGTGCTGGCATGGCTGCAATCGCATGGCCGCCGCGTCGTCAACAATGGCCGGGCCCTGCAGCTGGAAGTCAGCAAAGTCGCGCAGTACGCCGCGCTGGCCGACTATGGCATACGCACGCCGCGCACCATCGCCGCCGTCGGCAGGCAGCACATCGTCAAGGCCGCCGGCAAGATGCCGGGGTCCTTCATCACCAAGCACAACCGCGCCGGCAAAGGCCTGGGCGTGCAGCTGTTCCACAGCCTCGAGGCGCTGGAAGGCTATGTCAATGGCGATGCCTTCGAGCCTTCGATCGATGGCATCACGCTGATCCAGGAATACATCCGCGCGCCCGAACCCTACATTACCCGGGTCGAATTCGTGGGCGGGAAATTCCTGTATGCCGTGCGGGTGGACACCTCGCTGGGCTTCGAACTCTGCCCTGCCGATGCCTGCCAGGTCGGCGATGCGTTCTGTCCGGTCGGCGCAACGGCCCCGGCCGCGGCGGCGCCGCGTTTCGAGATCGTCCAGGACTTCGACCATCCCATCATCGAACGCTACCAGCGCTTCATCGCCGACAATGGCATAGGTATTGCGGGAATAGAATTCATTGCCGATGAAAACGGCGAACTCTACACCTACGATGTCAATACCAATACCAACTACAACAGCGACGCCGAAGCCGCGGCGGGGCTGTATGGCATGCAGGCCATCGCCCGGTATCTGGGCCGCGAGCTGGGCGAGCAGCGCGCCGCGCAAGCCGCGGCCCAGTCCGTGGCGGCGGCCGCCTGAAAAATTCCTGTCGATTCCATCGCTCGCTGCGTTGGCCGTTCTTCTGTGAGTAGCGGGTTCTTTTCCGGGCCTGCCTCGCGCTTGTTTGTTGTCTGGTGAAACTCATGAAATACAATTTATGGCGTGCCGCGTTGCGCATCGCATTTTCCTTGTCCCTGGGCGCGGCTGTGCCCGCCGGCGCGCTGGCGGCCGCACAGGCCGCGGCGCAGCCCGAGCGCGGCGGCACCCTGAATATCGCCTATCCCGCCAATCCGGCGACGCTGGACCCGCACCTGACCACCAACCAGGCCACGCGCGACGTGGCCCGGAATATATTCGAGCAATTGCTGACCCTGGACGACAAGTACCAGGTGGTTCCCGAATTGGCTGAATCGTTCAGGATCAGCGACGACGGCTTGGCCTACACCTTTGTCCTGCGCAAAGGAATCAGCTTCCACAACGGCCAGCCGCTGACCGCGGACGACGTGGTGGCGTCGATGGACAAATGGCTGAAGACATCCACCCAGGGCAAGGCCAATCTGCAAGGCGCCAGGTTCGCCAAAGTGGACGACGCCACAGTCCGGATGACGCTGGAAAAGCCATCGCTGCTGGGGCCCAATATCCTGGCCGACACGGCGCCTTTCCCCGGCATCATGCCTAAAAGCGTGATCGATGCGGCGGGCGGCAAGGGCATTGCCGAGTACATCGGCACCGGCCCCTACAAGCTCAAGGAGTGGCGCCCCGACCAATACGTGTTGCTGACCCGTTACGACGGCTATGTCTCGCGCACGGAGCCCTCCAGCGGGCTGGCAGGCGCCAAGCACGCCTGGCTGGACAATATTTATTTCCGCTATGTCACTGATGAATCGACGCGCCTGGCGGGCATCATCACCGGCGAATACGACCTGGCGCTGGGCCTGCCCCTGGACAACGCCGCGCAAATCGATGCCACCGACGGCGTAAGCAACTATTTCGCATCCGGCGGCACCATTACCTATGTGTTCAACAAGGCGCAGGGCCCCTTCGCCGATCTGAAGCTGCGCCAGGCCTTCAATGAGGCGCTGGACTACAACGCGGCCTTGGTGGCCACCTATAGCGATCCGCGCTTCTTCGAGCTGGACCCGTCGCTGTCCCTGCCTACGCAAGCGCAATGGCATACCACGGCGGGCAAGCCTTACTACAACAGGCACGACCTGGACGCGGCGCGCAAGCTGGTCAAGGAATCGGGCTACAAGGGCGAGGAAGTCGTCATTCTGACGACCCGCGATTACCCCGAGCATTTCAGTTTCGCCGTGGTGGCGCAACAGACGCTGAAATCCATAGGCGTGAAGTCGCGTCTCGATGTCTACGACTGGGCCACCCTGCAGGAACGCCGCCGCGACCCCAAGAATTTCGACGTCTTCGCCATGACATTCGCGGTGCGTCCCACCATAAACCAGAACCCCTACCTGGCCTCGTCGGCCAAGTATGCCGGCTTGAGCAACAGCCCGGAAATCGACCGCAGCCTGGCGGAAATCACCGCTGCGCCGTCGCTGGCCGCCGCCCGCCCCTTGATCGAGCGGCTCGAGAAAGAGGTATGGGAATACCTGCCGGTCGTCAAGGTCGGCAATATCCAGCAGCTATATGCCGTGCGCGACAATGTCCGGGGCCTGGACGACCTGATCGGTCCGGTCCTGTGGAATGTCTATTTGGCCAAAAAATAGCAGCCGGCGGCTCTGGCCGCATGCGGCGCCGCGCATCCTGCGACAGGATGCGCATTTTCATTTCAAGGTTGTGAATGGCGCGTTATCTTTTGCACCGGCTGCTGGCGCTGATTCCGGTGCTGGGCGTAGTGGCGGTGGTGGTGTTTCTTATCGTGCACCTGACCCCGGGCGATCCGGCCACCGTCATCCTGGGCGACGAGGCGACCCCGCAGCAGCGGCTCGCGCTGATTGCGCAACTGGGGCTGGACAAGCCGCTGGCGGAGCAGTTTTTCACCTGGTTCGCCAATGTCGCGCGCGGCAACCTGGGCGTATCCATTTTCATGCGCGACGATGTCCTGAATGTATTCCTGGACCATCTGGGGCCCACGGTCTCCCTGGCCGTTTTTGCGCAGTTGCTGGCGGCGGTGCCCGGGGTCTGGCTGGGCATCGTGGCGGCGCGCCGGCGCGGCAGCCTGGTGGACCAATCGGTAATGGGCTTTTCCATGCTGGGCATTTCCGTGCCCAGCTTCCTGCTGGGTCTGTTCCTGATCCTGACGTTCTCGGTATGGCTGCGCTGGCTGCCCGTCGCGGGTTACCGCCCCTTGAGCGAAGGGCTGTGGACCCACCTGCGTTATCTGGTCCTGCCCGCGGTGGCGCTGGGCGCCATACAGGCCGCCTTGCTGGCGCGCATGACGCGCTCGGCCATGCTCGACATACTGAACGACAGCTATATCAAAACGGCCCGCGCCAAGGGGCTGGCCGAGCGCCTGGTGATCTACAGGCACGCCTTGCGCAATGCGCTGATTCCCATCCTGACGGTGTTCGGCGAGACCTTCGGCGCGCTGATCACCGGGGCCGCGGTGGTCGAGACCGTATTCAACATACCCGGCGTCGGCCAGCTTATTGTGAACTCCATTGCCCGGCGCGATTTTCCCGTGATCCAGGGCGCCATTTTGCTGATTACCGTGACCTACGTGCTGCTCAACCTTTTCATCGATATGCTTTACGGCCTGGTCGACCCGCGAGTCAAACTGGGGCGCTCATGATCAATACCTTATTGCTGCGCCGCGCCTTGCACAACCGCATGCTGGTGACGGGGGCGGTCGTGCTGCTGGCGCTGGCGCTGATGTCGGCGCTGGCGCCCTGGGTGGCCGCCTACGATCCCTACGATCTCGATCCCATCGTTCGCCTGAAGCCGCCCAGCGCCGAGCACTGGTTCGGCACCGACGGATTCGGGCGCGATGTGTTCGCGCGGGTGATGTACGGCATACGCATTTCGCTGTCGGTGGGCGCCGCCGTGGCGTTCTGTTCGGGGGCGATAGGCGTGGTAGTGGGCCTGACCAGCGCCTATTACAAGGTGGTCGACCACATCGCCATGCGCGTTTGCGATGGCCTGTACGCCTTTCCTTCCCTGCTGCTGGCCATCGCCATCGTGGCGGCGCTGGGGCCGGCCACCGGCAATGTCATTGCGGCCCTGTCGCTGGTTTATATCCCGTCGGTGGCGCGCATTGCGCGCGCCGCGGCCCTGGTGGTGAAAGAGAAAACCTATATCGAGGGCCTGCGCGCGCAAGGCGCCGGCGCGGCGCGCATCATCTGGCTGCATATGCTGCCCAACGTGACGTCTCCCTTGATCGTGCAGACCACCTTTATTTTTGCGGTGTCGATTCTTACCGAGGCGGCCCTGAGCTTTCTGGGAGCGGGCATACCGGCGCCCACGCCCAGCCTGGGCAATCTGCTGCTGGACGGCAAGAATGTCATCTTCAAGGCATGGTGGATGACGGTGTTTCCCGGCGTGACGGTGATACTGATGATACTGGCTTTGAATATTCTTGGCGATGGGCTGCGCGACTTCCTGGACCCGCATATCAAGACCATACCGGGTCGCTCGCGGCGCCTGTTGCGGCGCGGCGCCGCGGCGGACAGCGAGGCCGGGGCATGAGCGGCGATACTCTGCTGGACGTGCGCGAACTCGCGACCACGTTCGCCACCGAGAACGGCACGGTCAGGGCGGTGGACGGCGTTTCTTTCCAGGTCCGGGCCAATGAAGTATTGGGCCTGGTGGGCGAGTCCGGCTGCGGCAAAAGCGTCACCGCCGAATCCATCATGCGTTTGCTGGACCCGTCCACCAGCCGCAGCGATGGCCAGGTGCTGTTCCAAGGCCGCGATCTGCTGCCGCTGTCGCCAACGGAAATGGCCAGGGTACGCGGCAATCAGCTGGGCATGGTGTTCCAGGACCCTTTGTCGGCCTTGAACCCCGTATTCCGCATCGGCGACCAGTTAATGGAGCCCATGCATACCCATTTGCAGCTGGACAAGCGCCAGGCCCGCCAGCGCGCAATAGGGCTGCTGGAGCAGACCGGCATTCCCGACCCGCTGCGCAGGATGGACGCCTATCCTCATGAACTCTCCGGCGGCATGCGCCAGCGCGTCATGATAGCCATGGCCCTGGCCTGCCAGCCGCGGCTGCTGATCGCCGACGAGCCCACCACGGCGCTGGATGTGACGATACAGGCGCAAATCCTGGAGTTGCTGGAATCCCTGCGCGACAGCTATTCCATGGGCATAGTGCTGATTACCCACGATTTGTCGGTGGTGGCGCAGATGTGCCATAGGGTCGTGGTGATGTATCTGGGCCAGATCATCGAGCAGGCCGATGTCGAGACCCTGTTCGATAGGCCCGCCCACCCTTACACGCAGGGCCTGATGGCTTCCGCGCCCAGCCTGGACCGGCCGCGGCGTACGCGCCTGCACGAAATCCCCGGCAATGTTCCGGCGCTCGAGCGCATACCCGCGGGCTGCCGGTTCGCGCCGCGCTGCGCCTATGCCGACGACCAGTGCCGCCAGGCGCCCCAACTGCGCAAGGTGGCGGCCCCCGAGGGCGGCCCGCCGGTGGGCGGGCACTATGTGCGCTGCTGGCATTATGAAAAAATCGCGGCCCGCGCGGCCGGGCGGGCAAGCCTATGATGCAGGATCACGATTCCGCCGCCGCGCCGCTGCTGCAGGTCAGCGGCCTGGCCAAGCACTTTCGCGTCAAGGCCGGCTTGTTCGGCCACGCCACGGTAAAAGCGGTGGACGGCCTGAACTTCCATATCCGCCAAGGCGAAACCTACGCCCTGGTGGGCGAATCCGGCTGCGGCAAAAGCACCACCGGCCGCGCCTTGCTGCGCTTGACCGAGCCGACGGCGGGCGCGGCAATGTTCGACGGGCGCGATATTTTCAAGCTGTCGGGAGGCCAGTTGCGCGAATGGCGCCGCGATGCGCAGATGGTCTTCCAGGACCCCTTGTCGTCGCTGGACCCGAAGCGGCGCATTGCCTATAGCGTGGAAGAACCGTTGATCATTCACAAGGTAGGCGATGCCGCGCAACGCCGCAAGCGGGTGGCCGAACTGCTGGAGCGCGTGGGCCTGAGCCGCGAGCACCTGTCGCGCTTTCCCCACGAGTTTTCCGGCGGCCAGCGCCAGCGCATCGGCATCGCCAAGGCTCTTGCGCTGCAGCCGCGGCTGATCATCTGCGACGAGCCGGTCTCCGCCCTGGACGTATCGATCCAATCGCAGATCCTGAATCTGTTGATGGATTTGCAGAGCGAACACGGCCTGGCCTACCTGTTCATCGCGCATGACCTGGGCGTCGTGCGGCACGTGGCCGATCGCATCGGGGTGATGTACCTGGGCCATATCGTGGAGGAGGCCGATACCGACACCTTGTTCAGCGAACCGCGCCATCCCTATACGCAGTCGCTGCTGGCTTCCATCCCGCCGGCGCATCCGCGCCTGAAGACCCCGCGCCCGATACTCGCCGGCGACATACCGTCGCCCATGAACCCGCCGTCGGGCTGTGTGTTCCGCACGCGCTGCCCGCATGCCATGCCGCGCTGCGCCCGGGAGGCGCCGCCAGTCCGTCAATTGAGCCCGACGCAGCGCGTGGCTTGCCATCTGTTCGATTGAGGCGCGCCGCTTCGGGGCGCGGCGGGGTCCCCTCAGCTTCCCGCGGATTCAACGCTGGACGCCCCAGCGCCGCACTGTGACGCGCTCGAAGGCATGGAATATCACGTTCTCCACCAGCAGACCGATGATGATCACCAGGGCCAGGCCGGCAAAGACATTGTCGGTATAGAGTTCGTTGCGGTTCTGGAAGATGTACCAGCCCAGGCCGCCCCGGCCCGAGGACGCGCCGAAGACCAGTTCAGCGGCAATCAGGGTGCGCCACGCAAAAGCCCAGCCGATCTTGAGGCCGGACAAGATGGAAGGCAAGGCCGCCGGGATGAGGATTTGCAGCACATAGCGCAAGCCTCTGAGCCCGTAATTGCGGCCCGCCATGCGCAAGGTTTCAGGCACTCCCTGGAAGCCAGCATAAGTGTTCAGGGCTAAAGGCCAGAGGACCGAATGCACCAGGACGAAGACCAGGCTTCCTCGACCCAGGCCGAACCATAGCAGGGCCAGAGGCAGCAGCGCGATCGCCGGCAAGGGATTGAACATGGCGGTCAGGGTGGATAGCAGGTCCCGCCCCAATTGGGTCGATACCGCCGCGGTCGTCAGCAGGAAAGCGCAGAGTATCCCCCCGAGGTAGCCCTGTATCAGCACCGACAGGGAAATTCCGGCCTTCTCGATGAGCTCGCCACTGGACAGGCCCTTGAACAAGGCGTGCGCGGTGGCTGTGAAAGTAGGCAGCAGCAGGGTGTTGTCCTGCCAGCTGGCTATGCCCTCCCATAGAATGGCCAGGACCACCAGGATCAGGCTTTTGCGCAGCCACCCATGCTGCCAGAGCCGCTGCGCCCAGGGCGGCTTGCGCTCTATGGGCACTACGTCGAAGCGGGGGAGGGTCCGTTCATACTCGGGCCTGATGGGAGGGTTGTAAGAGTTTATGCTCATGCCTCAATGCGCCTGATCGAACAGCAGATGATGGATGCGTTGCGCCGCGGCCTGGAAGGACACCCCGCCCAGGCTGTCGATGTCCCAGGCATGGCTGTTGATTTCGGCCCGCACGCGGCCCGGGTGCGGAGAGAGAAGGGCGATCCGGCTGCCGACCACCAAGGCCTCCTCGATGGAATGGGTAACGAACAAGAGGGTAAAACCCACGTCCTCCCAGAGAACCAGCAGTTCTTCCTGCATCTTGCGCCGGGTCAGGGCGTCCAGGGCGGCGAACGGTTCGTCCATCAACAGGATGCGGGGCTGCATGGCCAGCGCGCGGGCGATGGCGACGCGCTGCTTCATGCCTCCGGAAAGTTGATGCGGATGGACGTCGGCAAAGGGAGACAGGCCTACCTTGTCCAGGTAATAACGGGCTCTTTCTTCGGCCTCCTTGCGTCCCAGGGTTCGGGAAGCCAGGAGAGGGAAGGCGACGTTTTGCCGGACAGTTTTCCAGGGCAGCAGCTGATCGAATTCCTGGAAGACCACGATGCGGTCCGGGCCCGGGCCCTGTACCTTTACCCCATCCAGCGTGATGCTGCCCTCGGTCGGCTGGATGAAACCAGCCACAGATTTTATCAGAGTGGATTTGCCGCAACCGGAAGGACCCAGGAGGACGAAGCGATCCCCCTGGTGAACGTCGATGTCTATCCTGTGCGTGGCGCGCACCACCCGCTCGGGGCTGCGGTATTCGAGGCTGACGCCACGAATGGCGAGCAAGGGATTTGCCGCCGCCCCCTCGGCCGCGGCATCCTCCAGAGCTTGGCGGCGGGATTCAGCCTGCCAATCTGACAATGCGATGGGCTGAGGGGAAATGGCAAGGCGGGTTCCCACGTTTCAGTCCCCCGGCAAGCCATGAGCTTCCTCGAAGAAATAATCCTTCCAGGATGCGGCCTTGTTTTTCAGGACGCCGAGGTCGTAAAGCTCAGTGGCGTAGACAAAGGTCCGCTGGGGCACGATGGTGAAGTCGTTTTCCGGGTCGTCGATGATTTTGCGCACGAATTCGGGCGAAAGCTTGGATTGTTGCTGGCGTATGAATGTTTCGGCGGCCTGGGCCTTGTTATTGTGTATCCATTGGGCGGCATCTTCCACCGCGGCATAAAGCGCTTTATAGGTATTGGGGTTTTCGTCGTGGAATTTCTGTGTGCTGTACAGCACATTGAAGGTGGCCGGGCCGCCTAGAATGTCATAGGAACTCAGCACCTTGTGCACATTCTTGTTGCCTTCCAGGGCCCGATAGTAGAAGGGGGCGCTGGAGAAGTGCGAGTTGATATCCAGGCCGCCTGAAATCAGCGCGGCGGTGGCATCGGGATGCGGAATACTGACAGAAATCTTGTCGTAGCGATTGAAGTTTTCCTTGCCATAGAGCCGGGCGGTTTCAATCTGCAAGGTGCGCGACTGGAAGCCCACGCCTGCGGCGGGAACCGCGATGCGGTCCTTGTCGGTGAAATCCTTCAGGGTCTTGATGGCCGGGTTATTGGTGATCAGATAGTTGGGCAAAGAGCCCAGGGCGGCGACTGCCTTGACGTTCTGTTTGCCTTTGGTCCGGTCCCACAGCACCAGCGCTGGCGGCACGCCTGCCGAAACCACGTCCAGATTGTTGGATAGCAAAGCCTCGTTCATGGCCGTGGCGCCGGAAATCTGGGCCCATTCGACTTCGATATCCAGCCCCGACTGCTTGCCGTATTTTTCAATCAATTGTTGATCCCGTATTACGTCCAGGATCAGATAGGCGATGCCGAATTGCTGGGCGAGGCGGATTTTCCCTTCGGCGCGGGCGGCAAAACTGGCGGCGGACAAGCTCAGGACAATGATTAATGCGCCGGCCTTGCGGATGTGTTTTTTCATGATTTGAATATCTTTCTGAACGAAAATTGATTTATGGATCGTTGATTGATTCCGGCCATATGAGCGGGCCGGCCGCCTGCTTATTTCGAAACAATCAATCCCGGTGATTTTTTATTCTATAGAGAGTATTAATGAATCCGAACGAACTTATTCCTATTTGAAAACGGCGATTTCCGTATAAGGATTGCCCGCATATTCGCGACGATAATTTTCGGATTCAGCGGAAAAAAATATAAGCTGGCATATGGCCGGCCCGAATGCAGACCATCAATTGTTGGGCGGAGCCGCCGGGAAAAGGCTGCGGGCAATCATGTTCGACTGGGCCTGGGATGTTCCCCCGCCGATCTGGAACATGCGGACATCGCGCAGCATGCGCTCCAGAGGCAGGTCCCGGGAATAGCCGGCGGCGCCGAACATCTGCAGGGAATCGCTAACCACGTCAAAGGCGTGATGCGCGGTGAATATCTTGGCGATGGAAGCCTCTTTCATATCCGGCAGCATGACGTTATTGGGCAAATGCCGGGCGTTGCAGGCGGCCCGATGTATCAACAGCCGCGCAGCGTGGAGATTGCTCTCGCCCTTGGCCATGAGCCAGCGCAGGCCTTGGTATTCCGCCAGCTTCCGGCCCGCCGAAGTGCGCCGCCCCATGTAATCCACGGCCAGGTCGTGGGCTCCCTGGGCGATGCCCAAGGCTACGCTGGAAGCGCCAATGCGCTGGGCGTTATAACCATTCATCAACTTCTTGAAGCGGTTTCCGGGGTCGGCCAGGACCAGGTTTTCCAGGGGAACCCGGCAGTCCTCGAAGATCAGTTCGGTTTCCGGGATTCCCCGCAGCCCCATGGCGTCTTCCACACGGCCGAAGCGAAACCCGGGTGTTCCCTTGTCAACCAGAATGCCGCCTATGCCCTGATCACGGCCCGCTTTATCCAGGATGCGGGCAAAGATGAAATTGGTATGGGAAATGCCGCCGCCGGTGATCCAGTGCTTGGTGCCGTTGATCTGGTAGTGGCCGTCCTTCTCCCGCGCTGTCGTGCTCAGCGCGGTGAGGTCCGTACCCGCATTGGGCTCCGTCATGCCGATGGCCGGCTTGTCCCCGTCCTCGAGGATACGGCGAGCCGTCACACGCTGCTGCTTTTCCGTACCGTAGGCCATGATGCATCCTAAAGCGCCCATATTGGCTTCCACCACGATGCGGGCGGTAACGCCGCAATATTTGGCGACCTGCTCGATGACCAGCACCACATCGATGAGGGGACGTCCGAGGCCGCCGAAGCGCTTGGGAATCGTCATGCCCAGCAAGCCGTTCTGGCGCAGCAGCTCCACGTTGCCGTAGGGATACTCGTGGTCGCGATCCCAGCGGGCCGCGAGGGGGGCGAATACTTCCCTTCCAAGGCGGTCGGCCAGGTCCGCGAAGGCTTGCTGTTCCGTGCTCAGTTGAAAATCCATTGCTCTGCTTCGTTCTTCTTATATGGACAGGTCCAGCCCCGTCCGCAAGTCGTCCAGGATATCTTCCAGCGACTCCAGCCCCACCGAGAGGCGCAGCAGCCCTTCCGATAGGCCGTATTTCTGGCGGTCCTGCTCGGTATACCCGGCATGGGTCATGGACGCCGGGTGCTGGATCAGGGTTTCCGGGTCGCCCAGGCTGACGGCGATGCGCGCCAGCTTGAGCGCATTGAGCAGGCGCCTGCCCGCGGCCAGGCCGCCATGGAGCTCGAAGGCCACGAGGCCGCCGCCCGCCGACATCTGGCGTTCGGCGATTTCATATCCCGCGGTTTCCGGCAGCCCGGGATAGAAAACATCGGCGACCGCCGGATGCCGGCGCAGCAGCCTTGCCACCGCCAGCGCCGATTCGCTATGCCTGGCTACGCGCAGCTCCAGCGTCTTGAGGCCGCGCAACACCAGGAAGGCTGTGAACGGCGACAGGGTCGCGCCGGTGTAGTAGCGCAAGCCTTGCTGGCGGATGGCTTCTATCTGCGCCTTGCCGCCCACCACCGCGCCAGCCAGCAAATCGCCGTGGCCGCCCAGGTATTTGGTGGCCGAGTGCAGCACGATGTCCGCGCCTTGCTGCAGCGGCCGCTGCAGCACCGGGGTGGCGAAGGTATTGTCCACGATAGTCAGCAGGCCGCGCCCGCGCGCCAGCGCCGAGATGGCCGCGATGTCCACCAGCCGCAGATTGGGGTTGGCCGGGGTTTCGAAATACAGCGCGCGCGTATCCGGGCCGATGGCCGCCGCCACGGTTTCGGAGCGGGTGAAGTTCGCGAACACGGCGCGCACGCCGAAGCGGGCCAGCCCTTGCGTGAACAGGATGAAGGCGGTGCCGTACACGATCTGGTCCACCACGATTTCGTCGCCGCTTTGCAGAATGGTGAACAGCGTGGCTGAAATCGCGGCCATGCCGGAGGCCGTGGCCACCGCGGCCTGGCCGCCTTCCAGCGATGCCAGGCGCTCTTCCAGCAGCGCCTGAGTGGGGTTGCGCGTGCGGCCATAGACATAGCCCTGGCGCTCGCCGCTGCGGATTTCTTCAAACGCCTCGAAGCTTTCCTGGGTGTAGGTGGATGTCAGGTACAAGGGCGGCGAGAGCGCGCCCTGTTCTTGCAGCGGATCGTAGCCCAGGTGTATCGCCCGGGTGGCGAAGCCTTGTGATTTCAAATCGGACATAGGGACTCATTCAACGTTTATGGTCGGAACGGCGCGCCAGCCATTCCCCTGTGAACTGCACTATCGACACCAGAGCGATCAGGATCACAATGACTTCGAACATTACCCGCGTTTCATAGCGCTCATATCCATAGCGGATGGCCAGGTCTCCCAGCCCTCCGGCGCCGACCGCGCCCGCCATCGCGGACGCATTGATCATGGCGATCACGCTGACCGTCATGCCGCCGATGATCCCGGGCAGGGCCTCGGGCAAAAGCACATGCCGGACGATGTGCCACCTGCGGCAGCCCATTGCCCTGGCGGCCTCTATCAGGCCGTGGTCCACGTCGTTCAGGCTGACCTGCGCAATGCGCGCGAAGAAGGGAATCAGGTTCGCCGACAGGGGCACGATGGCCGCCCATGTGCCCAGGGTCGTGCCCACGATGAAGCGCGTCATGGGCAGCATGGCCACCAGCAGGATGATGAAGGGAATGGCCCGGAAGGTGTTGGTCGCGATGGACAGGGCTTTGTTCAGGCGCGGCCTGGGGTAGAGGCTGCCGGGCGCCGTCACCGTCAGGACGATGGCCAGCGCCAGCCCGCTTGCGATGGCGATTGCCGCCGATATGCCGACCATCAGCAGGGTCTGCAGGAAAGCCTGTATATATTTATCGAGCAACGGCAGGGACATAGCCTAGCACCTTGATGTGGTCGGCCACCAGCGCGGCGCGCGCGGCCTCTTCCTGCAGTACGCCGGCCGGCACCGACACCAGCAGGCTGCCTTGGGCGTGGCCGCGGATGCGGTCCAGCCCCCCATGCAGCAGTGTTGCGCCCGGACCCAGCACGGCCAGCGCCGCCAGCGATACGCCAGCGGGGCGCGCCCGGCCGGAAAACCGCAGGCTCAGCACGGCATGCCCCTCGCGGCCCTGCAGGTCGGGCACCAGGAGGGCGGCGAGGTCGGCCGGCGTGCCATGCTGCAGCGGCCGCAGCAGCGCCTTGGTGGCTTCGGCCTGGGGATTGCCGAATACTTGCCAGACTTCGCCCTGTTCGACCATGTGGCCGCGGTCCAGGACCAGCACCTGATCGCAGATCTCGCGTATCACGGCCATATCGTGCGTGATCAGCACCACTGTCAGGCCCAGCTTGCCATTGATGTCGCGCAGCAGGTCCAGGATGGATTGCGTGGTTTCCGGGTCCAGGGCCGATGTGGCTTCGTCGCACAGCAGGATTTTCGGCTCATGCACCAGCGCGCGGGCTATTCCCACCCTTTGCTTCTGGCCGCCCGACAAGCGGGCGGGATATTCGCCGGCTTTGTCGCTCAGCCCGACAAGGTCCAGCAATGCGGCGACCCGGCTGCGTATCGCCGCCGGCTTCACCCCCGCCACCCGCAGCGGCAGGCCGACGTTGTCGGCCACCGTCTTGGCCGACAGCAGATTGAAATGCTGGAAAATCATCCCTATGCCCCGGCGCAGGCTCACCAGGCCGTCCTCGTCGAGCGCGCCGACTTCCACGCCGTCGACGCTGACGCGGCCGGCGCTGGGCCGCTCCAGCATATTGATCGATCGCAGCAGCGTCGACTTGCCCGCGCCGCTGCGCCCGATAATGCCGAAGATCGCGCCGCGCGCTACGCTGAACGACACATCGTGCAATGCCGTGACCGGCCCTTGCAGGCCGGGATATTGCTTGCGCAGCCCTTCGAAGACGATATGCGCCGGCGCCGCCGCCGCGGCATTTTCGGCAAAGGGAAGTTCGTAGGGAATCATGCTCAGAAAACCGGGATCACCGAGCCCTCGAATTTTTTCAGGATGAACTGGCGCACTTCTTCGGAGTGGTAGGCCTGCACCAGGGGCTGCACCCATGGCGCATCCTTGTCCTGTTCGCGCACCGCGATGATGTTCACGTAGGGATTGTTTTCCTTTTTCTCGACCGCTATGCCGTCGCGCGTGGCTATCAGCCCGACCTGATAGGCGAAGCTGTTCACGATCGCCGCGATGTCCACATCCTGCAGCGAGCGCGCCAGCACGACCGAGGTGCTTTCCACGAACTCCAGCTTCCTGGGATTGGATGTCACGTCGGCCAGCGCGGCCGTCCCGGTGAAAGGATCGAAACCGTCGCGCAGCGTGATCAGCCCATGGTCGCGCAACACCACCAGCGCCCGCGTCTGGTTGCTGGGGTCATTGGGAATGCCTACTTTGGCGCCGTCGGGCAAGTCCTTGAGCGATTTGTACTTCGTGGAGTAGAACGCGATCGGCGAGATCAGCGTGTTGGCCGCCGCCACGATCTTGTAGCCGCGCTGCTTCACCTGATCGCGCAGAAACGGAATGTGCTGGAAGGAATTCGCCTGCAGATCGCCGTTGTTCAAGGCTTCATTGGGGCTGGCCGTGCCGGTGATGACTATGGGCTCGACGGCCAGGCCGTTTTTCCTGGCGACTTGCGCGACGACCTCCCAGATCTGTTCATCCACGCCGCCGCGGACCCCCACTTTCAGAGGCTGCTGGTCCGCGGAAAAGGCGGGGGCGTGCAGCAGCGCGCAGGCCGCCAGGACGGCGCCCAAAATGCGTTGAGAGAAATGCGTGGTCATGGGAAATCGCCTCTTTGTATGAGTGGATGCAGACCAGCGATTCTAGGGATGGCGCGGCGCGGTGGCTACGAAATGATAGTTGGATGGTTATTACGCGCCGGGCTATTTGGTTATAGCGCGCTCATAGGGCCGGATCAGCCGGCCTTGCGCAAGGTGATATTGATGCGCTGCGCGCCCAATACCGGATGCCGCTCTTCTTTCAGCGGCATGATGCCGTGGTAGCGCATGCGGTCGACGCCGCCCCACACGGCCACGTCGCCATGGAAGAGCGGCACGCGCCTGGGCCTGTCGGCGCGCTCATGGCCGCCGAAAAGAAACACGGCCGGAATGCCCAGCGACACCGAGACTATGGGGGCGGCGGCATCTTTTTCGTTTTTGTCCTGGTGCAGCGACAGGCGCGAGCCGGGAAGGTAGCGGTTGATCAGGCAGGCGTCCGGCTCGAAGCGGCTGAAGCCCGCCTCCGCCGCGGCCTCGGACGCCAGCCGCGACAAAACTTCGGGCATCGCCGGCCAGGGGCGCCCGGACTGCGGATCCCGCCCGGTGTACCGGTAGCCGTGCCGGTCCGTGGTCCATCCCAGCGCGCCGCAATTGGTCAAGGCCACCGACATGACGTATCCGCCCGGGGTCGTCATGTTGCGAAATGGCGCCGCTTCCTGGATGGCGTCCAGCGCGGGCAGCAGTTGCGCGAGATAAGGCAGGGCGTAGCCCCGCAGCACACAGGCCTGTTCGCCCAGGCTGTCGCGCGTGCCGGCGAGCGTGGATTCGAATAGCTCAGGCAGCATCGAAGGCCTCGCGGTGAAATTCGGCGAAAACGCCTTACGCCCGTTGCTGCGGCATGACGCCTTCCAGGGCGGCGCCGACATCCAGGATGCGCCGGTCATGCATGGCCGGACCCGCTATCATCAGGCCGACCGGCGCCGCGCCGGCCGGGTGGCAGGGGATGGACAGGGCGCAGCCGTCGAGGAAATTGATCAGCGTGGGGTTGCGCAGAATGAGCCCGTTGGCGGCGAAGTAGGCGTCGTCGGATGCCAGCAGGTCCACGATGGCCGGCGCCACGATGGGAACGGTCGGCATCAGCAAGGCGTCGTAGTGGCGCAGGCGGTCCCGCACTGACGCTATCCACTTCGGGCGCAGCTGCAGCAGTTCGATATAGTCGGCGGCCGACATGTCCTTGCCGCGCATCATGCGCGAGGCGACGCGGCGGTCGTACTGGCCGGCGCGTTCGCCAAGCAGGGTTTGATGCCATGCCCAGGCCTCGGCGCACACGAAGCCGCCCAGGCGGTTGATATGGGCCAGTTGCTGGAATTCGGGCAGGTCGATGAGGTCGACCTGCGCGCCATGCTCGCGTATGGCCCGCAAAGTGTTCTCGAATACGCCGCGCACATGGTCGTCGGCGCCGTCCAGAACGAGGGACGACGGCACGGCCAGGCGCAGTTGCGCGAGCCTGGGCGCGACCGGAGCGGCATGGACCTGGCCGGACAGTATGGAGTCCAGAATGGCGCAGCAGTTCACCGTGGCGGCCAGGGGCCCGACGGAATCCAGGCTGAACGCCAGGGGCAGCGTTCCGTCCATCGGCACGCGGCGGGCGGTGGGCTTGAAGCCGGCCAGTCCGCAGAAAGCCGCCGGGATGCGCACCGAGCCGCCCGTATCCGTGCCGATGGCGGCCACCGCCATGCCGTCGGCGACCGATACCCCCGCGCCGGACGAGGACCCGCCCGGGATGCGGCCGGTGGCGCGATCCCAGGGACTGCTGGGCGTGCCGTAGTGGGGGTTCAGCCCCAGGCCGGAGAAGGCGAATTCAGTCATATTGGTCTTGCCGACGATGACGGCCCCGGCGTCGATCAGGCGCTGGACGATCAGCGCATTGTCTTCGGCGGGGGGCGCGTCGTTGAGCACGACGGAACCGGCCAGCGTGGCTTCGCCGCGGATGTCGAACAAATCCTTGACGGAAATGGGCAGGCCGTCGATGGGCGAACGGGCGAGCCCGCTCGCGCGCAGGATGTCCGATGCCTGCGCGGCGGCCAGCGCCCGTTCCGGATAGGTCCTGGTGTAGGCGCGGGAGCCTTCGCCCCGCGGCGAAGCAATGCGCGCGAGCGCGGCCTCGGTCAATTCCAGCGAGCTTGTTTCCCCACGCTGCAGGGCTTTTTGCAATTCGGTAATGGTGGCGGGCATAGGTTTCTTTGTGATGGAGCCGTCAGGCGATTTCAGGCAGGATTTTCAAGGTATAGCCGTGCTTGATGCTGCGCTTGCGGCGGGGGTCGAAGAGCTCCATGGTAAACGATGGCGCGCTGCGGATGCCGCCGATGGCCGCCACGGTGCCGCAGGTCATGCCGCAGTGCTCGGGGATGGCTTCCCGCCCGAAATGCCCTTGCACGAGTTCCAGTGGGGGGCGCAGCAAGGCCAGTTCGCCTTCCTGGTACAGCACGGTCTTGCCGTCTTCTTCTATCCATGAGCGCAGCACCAGCTCGTCCCAATAGTCCGCCACCTCGCCGTAGGCCCAGGCCTCGCGCGCCACCGGCTTGACGCACAACTGCTTCGAAAGCGCGACGCTGTGGGCTTCCAGCTTGCGGTCGGTGTGGTCGGAAGCCAGGCTTACCAGGGTCTCGCCCTGGCGCGAGAAGATGAATACTTCGGCTTCTCCCGATGACCCGTCGCCGACGACCTCGACCTGCGCGTCTTGCGTAAGCTGGTTGGAGGCGATCCGATAGTACAAGGGCACGGCGCTGGGACGGGGCACGCCCAGCTCGGCCAGTTCCTGGATGTGGTGTTCGATGGCATCCAGGTCGCGGCCGGCCCAGCCGGCCACGATGCAGGTGGTGATGTCGACGTCGGCGGTTTCCGTCCGGTCGGCGTGCGCGAGCTTGAAAGAAAGTTTCATGAGAGTCCTGCAAAAAAATGGCTAGCTGAATACCCGCGGCAGCCACAGCGCCAGGTCGGGAATCCAGGCCAGTATGGCCACCATCGCGAGCAGCATGATTACAAAGGGCAGGCTGCCCAGCATGATGTCGTTCATGCTGCCGCTCTTGCGCAGGCTTTGAACCACGAACAGGTTCAGGCCGACGGGCGGAGTGATCAGCGCGACTTCGACCAGGATGATGATGACTATGCCCAGCCATACCGGATCAAAGCCCATGGCTATCATGATGGGAGCGATGATGGGGATGGTGGTGATCATCATCGACAGGGTTTCCATGAAGCAGCCCAGCACCAGGTAGAAGACCACCAGGATCAGCAGCATCGTGGTGGGGGAAACATTCAGGCCGGTAATGGTGCTGGTCAGCGCATTGGTCAGGCCGGTTGCCGCCATGATGAAGTTCAGGAAGGCCGCGCCGACGACGATAAGCATGATCATGGCGGTGGATTTCATGGTGCCTTCCAGCACATCGCGCATCATCGCCAGCGTGAGCCTGCGCATGCAGGCCGCCAGGATCAGCGCGCCGACGACGCCCAGCGCGGCGGCCTCGGTCGGCGTGGCCAGGCCGGCATAGATGGATCCGACCACCAGCACGAATATCCCCAAAGGGGGGATCAGGTGTATCAGGCTGGCAAGGCGCTCCGCCCAGGTGGCCGATATTTTCTGGCCGCCCCATTTGGGTTTGACGACGCAGGCCAGGCCGATGGCAAGCATGAACAGCGCCGCCATGGCCAGGCCCGGGATAATGCCGGCCAGGTACAGGCGGGGCACGGACGTGTTGGTCAGCACGCCGTAGATGATCAGATTGATGGAGGGCGGTATCAGGATGCCCAGCGTCCCGCCGGCGGCGAGGCTGCCCAGGAACAGGGATTCGTTATAGCCCTTTTTCTGGATCTGGGGAATGGCGACCGTGCCCACCGTGGCGGCGGTGGCCACGCTGGAGCCCGATGTGGCGGCGAACAGGGCGCTGGCGCCTATGTTGGCATGCATCAGGCCGCCCGGCAGCCATGACAGCCACAAGCTCATCGAGTGATACATTCTTTCCGCCAGGCCGGATCGCAGCAGGATCTCACCCAGCATGACGAACAGGGGGATGGCCACCAGCAGGAATTCATTGCTGGTGCTCCAGGACACCTCGCCCAGGGCGCGCGTAAGCGGCAGCATGGAGTACAAGGGGTCCAGGATCAGCCCGAGAACGCCCAGGGCCGCGCCAACGGGGATGCTGATGCCGATGAGGACCAGCAGCAGAGTCAGGGATGTGGTAATCATTGCGCTTCTCCACGGACCATGCGTTCACCGGCCTCGGCCTCTTCTTCGGCTTCTTCCCGTGTGCTGCGTATTCCGCAAATGGCTCTCACGGTTTGAATGTCGCCCGTGACCAGGGCGATGGAAGAGCGTATGAGCATCAGCGCCAGAACCACGCATAGCCAGACCAGGCCGGCCACCCACAGGAACTGCGGAATCCACAGAGGCGTCGCCATCACCGTATTGGCTGTGGCGTCGCGGTCCCAGGAAAGGGTGGCGACATCGGCTGCATAGCGGGTCAGGTAGACGATGAATACCGCCAGGCCCACCAGGGCTATCCAGTCCAGCAATGCGCACACGCGCGGCGGCAGGAGCTGGTACAGGGCGTCGATGCGTATGTTGGCGCGCTGCAGCGTGGCAAACGCCAGCGCCCAGGAAATACTGATTGCGAAGGCATAGCCGGAAAGCTCATCGGAGCCGCCCAGGGCGAAACTGAAGAATTTGCGCGTTATGACGTCGGCGGTAATGTAAAGCGCGCTGACCAGCGTCAGGCCTCCGGCGATCCAGATGGCCAGGCGCGACAGGGAAGTTGCTGCATTGAGCAGGCGGTTAAGCACGAGATAGCGTTCTGTTGTGGTCATGGTGGTCACCGGGTAAAGAGCCGATGGCTGTCGCCCGGAGCGGGCGGCAGCCACGAAACACTATGATTGCTTGGCGGCGGTGACGCCAAGCTTCTTGCCTATGGTCTCGTTGAAGTCCTTGACGCATTCGGCGGAGCAGCGGGCCGCCCATTTGGGCACTACGGTTTGCGCGGTGATCTTCTTGAGCAGTTCGCGGTCCTCCGCGGTGGGCTCCACCAGCTTCATCTTGCCTTTGACCGGCTGCGTGCAGGCGGCGGCGCCGGTGTTGCAGTCGTAGCCTTCCTGGGTTTCCTTGGCGGCGGCATCCCAGATCCTGTCGGTCATGACGCTGATGTTCTTCTGCAGGAATTCCTGGACCTTGGGATCGAGCTTGTTCCAGTAGTCCAGATTGGCGGCGTGAATCTGCTGGTTCCAGTTGATGGGCAGGACGTACAAATGCGTGCTGACTTCATACCATTTGGCCGAATAGCCCGACATGGACCCCGTGATGGCGCAGTCCACCACGCCGTTCTGCAGCGCCGGCACCACTTCGCCGAACGCGATCGTCACGCTGGTGCCGCCCAGGGCCTGCACGAACTCGGCCGTGGTGCGGCTGCTGGTGCGCACTTTCTTGCCCTTGATGTCCGCCAGGCCGGTGATGCTGGCATTGCAAAACAGCACTTGCGCGGGATAGGTCGAAAAGCCCAGCACCTTGATATTGTTCTTGGCATAGAACTTCTGGTAAACGGGCGCGAAGGCGTCGGTGATTTCCCGGGCCGTCTTGACATCGGGCGCGAGGCCGGCCAGGTCTATGGCTTCGTTGATGGGGTTGTCGCTGGCGAAATAGGCGAGGGTGGCGGTGCCGATGGGTATCACGCCCTGGCCGATCAGGCGCAGTATTTCAGGGCCTTTCAGGCCCATTTCGTTGAATCCCTTGATGGTCGCCGTGACCTGGCCGCCGGAAAGCTCGGGTATGGTCTTGGTCCAGAAGGGTTGTTCGAAGTTCTGGTATGCCGTCAGGTTGCTTAGGCCGCCCACCACCTGCAACTGGGTTTTTGGCAGGTCATCGGCCTTTTCCTGGGCGGTGGCGCCGGCGCCCAACAGCAAAGTGCCGGCAGCCAGTGTCGAAAGTAGTATGCGCTTCATGAGAATCTCCTGAGAGTCATCCAAATAGTAAGGACCGGGTTCCGCCCGCCGGCAAGCGCGGCAGGAAGGAAAACGGCACTGTGTACAACGAACCCGGCATCGAGCCGGGCCTTGGTCAAGAAGCTAGAAAGAGGCCAGGCGGGAGTTGCTGACATCAGTGATCAGCATGTGGCCCGGAGCGTGCGTAATGCTGAATTCGGGTTTGACGGTATGGATGATGGCTTGCGGCGTGACGCCGCAAGCCCAGAAAACCGGCAATTCGCCGTCATGGATGGCGACGGGGTCGCCGTAATCGGGCCGGTCGATGTCGCGGATGCCGATCAGGGCGGGGTCGCCCAGGTGCACCGGCGCGCCATGCACCGAAGGAAAGCGCGAGGTGATCTGGACGGCGCGAATGGCGTCGGCGGCGGTCATGGGGCGCATCGAGACCACCAGCGGGCCATTGAGCCGCGGCGTGCCCTGGGTCGGGATATTGGTACGGTACATGGGAACGTTGCTGCCCTGGCTGATGTGGCGCACATCGATGCCATCGGCCAGCAGCGCTTCTTCGAACGAGAACGAGCAGCCGATAAGAAAGGACACCAGATCGTCCCGCCAGACGTCCATCAGGTCCGCCGGTTCGGATACCAGTTCGCCGTCGCGCCAGACACGGTACTTGGGCACGTCGCGGCGGATGTCGATGTCCTCGCCCAGCGCGGGAACGGTGTACTGTCCCGCCGGCGCGACGGCCAGCAGCGGACAAGGTTTGGGATTGCGCTGGCAGAACAGCAGGAAGTCGGCGGCGAGCGACTGCGGCAGGATCATCAGATTGGCTTGCACACAGCCGGGCGCCAGCCCGGCGGTGGGCCCCGTGTGTTCGCTCCGGCGGATCATGGCCCGGCAGCGGGCAGCTTGCGCCGCGAGGGCCTGATGCGCGTCCCTGGAATCATTCATTGAAGCCTCACCAGAACGGTTATCCAGCTTCGGATTGCATCCTATCTTGGTCGCCGTGTCCAATAGAAAGTTCGCATGCGGGGCGATAAATTTTTCTTATGTCTGCTCGCCGGGGCTGGTGTTTCTTGCGGTGCGCTGCGCCAGGCGAGCGACGGTGCGCACGGTGTGGCTGTCCGGCGTGTCTATCCAGCAGGCGTAAAAGCCGAGCGCCGCGGGCACCTTGTCCACGTCGAGGATGCACAGCTTGCCTTCGGCGATTTCCTCGGCGATGACAATGGGCGCGATGACGCTGGGGCCTATGCCGCGGCGCGTCATCTGGACTATGGTGCTCAATGACGCGCTGCCGTATATGCGCGGCGCCTTGACGCCGGATTCCGTCAGCAAGGTCTTTACCGCATGATAGGGCAGGCTGACCGAAGGGTAGGTGATGACCGGGTATTTGCCCAGCTCGGCGACGGTCACGCGCCTGCCATGCAGCTTGAGGCCGGGGCTGGCCACCCAGGCCAGGTCATAGTCGCACAAGTGCAGGCAGTTTTCTTTCGGTTCTTGCGACGAGCCGACCAGCAAGGCCAGGTCGATCTGGTGGGAGGCCAGCTGCGCCCTTAATACGTGGGTGGTGTCGACATGGATCTCGACCACCAGCGCCGGGTACTTCTGGTGCAGCTCATCGATGAGGTGGTGCAGCCAGGTCTGCACCAATGTTTCGCAAGAGCCCAGGCGCAGCGTGCCGCGCACGGCATTCTGGGCTTTCGCCACGCGCAGCATCTCATTGCGCAGGGCAAGCATGCGCTGCGCATGCGACAGCAGTTCCTGGCCTTTTTCGGTCAGCTTTATGCCACGGGCCCCGCGCTCGAACAGGCGCACGGTCATGGTCGCTTCCATGGCCGCTATGCGCTGGGAAATCGCCGGCTGGGTGGTGTTGAGCTTTTCAGCGGCGGCCCGGAAACTGCCCAGTTCGGCGACCCAGACGAACGCGGCTATCTGTTTGAAATCCACCATGGCCGGGCCGCGCGCTTAGTCGAATTTCAGTATTTCGAACGTCAGGCGGTCTTGCTCATCGCGCGAAACGCTGTAAGCCAGGCGCTCGTTGATCGAGTTGTCGGCGTTGAAGGTCAGGATGGACGGCTTGATTTCTTCGATTTCTTTTTCAGTGACGTAAACCGAATTGCAGATGATGACTTCGTCGCCGCGCTGGCAGGTGCGGGCCGCGGCTCCGTTCAAAATGCAGCAGCGGGATCCGCGCTCGCCGTAGATGACGTAGGTGCTGATGCGGGCGCCCGAGTTCTTGTTCCAGATGTCCACGAATTCCATGGGCAGGATGCCGGCCGCTTCGCAATGGTCGGGGTCCAGGGTGATGGAACCATGGTAGTCCAGATCGGCGCCGGTGACGCGTATGCCGTGCAATTTGCCGCGTACAACTTTTCTCACGTTCATTCTCTTTTGAAAGATGGCCAGCCATTTTGGGAAATGGCCAGCCATTGTAGTTTTTTTTATGCTTTATGCCACCCATGGCCTTGCGGCGCGAGGGCCTGTTCCCGGGCCCGCAGCGTGGCGCGCGCCGGGAAAGCGCGGCTAATTGACCACGAACCCAAGCGCAAGCCTCGCCCTTCAGGGCGAGGTCAAGCGAGGCAAGACCAATGCGGCGCCGAAGGTGAGCCCGCGGGCACGTCAGGACGGGCAGGCCACCGGCTAGCGCCCGCGCCAGGCCCGCTGCGCCGCCGCGTCCAGGAAGGTCCAGGCGACAAAGCGGCTTTTCTTCTGGCCCTGGGCCATTTCCACCGTGCGCACATCGAGAGCGCGGGCTTTTCTCAAGCTGCGGAATACCTCGGGCAGGCTGGACTCTTTGGAAACCAGGGAGCTGAACCAGAAAACCTGGTCCTGCACAGTGACGCTTTCTTCCACCATGCGCCGCAGGAAAAAGGCTTCGCCGCCTTCGCACCATAGTTCGGCGCCCTGGCCGCCAAAATTCAATAGCGGCGCCTTGTGCCTGGGCTGGGCTTTTCCCAAGCCGCGCCATTTGCGCTGCGAGGCGCTCTGCGCCTCGTGCGCGGACGCATGGAAGGGCGGATTGCACAGGCTCAGGTCGAAACGCTCGCCCGCGGCGAGCAGGCCTTGGAAAATGCGGTCGGGCGATTTTTGCCGGCGCAGTTCAATCGCCTGGTCCAGGCCGCCGTTGGATTGAATGTTGGCCTGAGCGCAGGACAGGGCGGCGCCGTCGGTATCCGAGCCCAGGAAGCGCCAGCCGTATTCGGCATGGCCGAGCAGGGGATAGATCGCATTGGCGCCCACGCCGATATCCAGCACGCGCACCGCCGGCCCCCGCGGGATGGCGCCGCCGTTGCTTTGCGCCAGCAAATCGGCCAGATAGTGCAGGTAATCCACGCGGCCGGGAATAGGCGGGCACAAATAGCCCTCGGGAATGTCCCAGTGCTCGATGCCATAGAAGGTTTTCAGCAAGGCGCGGTTCAGCGCCCTGACCGCAGCCGGCCTGGCGAAGTCTATGCTGGGCTCGCCATAGGGGTTGGAAACCACAAAAGCGGCCAGCGCCGGGCTGTCCCGGGTCAGCAGCGCGAAGTCATAGCGGCCCTGGTGGCGATTGCGCGGATGCAGCAAGGCGGCGCTTGCGCCGGGCGCGGGTTCGCTGCCCGCTGGCGCGGACGGCGCAAGGGCGGCAGGGCGGCGGGCCGCCGGCGGCTTGTCAGTGGCGGGAGGGCGCCGGGGGGAGCGAGTCATCTGGGCAATGGAACCATGGGATCAGGCCGGTGTTATTCACATAATGGTAGTAGAGGAACGCGCGCAGGCCATTCCTTCGCAAGTTCAAGCGGCCTTGGCAAACAGCGCCACATCCGGCAGCCCGTCGAAGTGCGCATCGCAGGTCAGCAGCTCTGCGCCCAGGCGCCGCGCCGTCGCGTAGACGATGGCATCGGCGGTAGCCAGCTTGTGTTCGCGGTGCAGGTCGGCCGCGAGCAGCGCGATGGCAGCATCGAGGGGCGCGACGACACACTTCTGCGTGTACGCGAGCGCCTGGTCGGCCTCTTCTTCGCCGACTTCGCGCACCAGCCACTTCGACAGCTCGAGTTGCACGATGGTTGGCACGATACATTTGGGCTTGTCCGGGAACCGCTTGCCCAGCTTCTTGCCGAGCGCGCTGCCGATAAGCCACTCGATCCAGGCCGAGGTATCGACCACGCATAGCGGCGCGGTCATCAGTAGCGATCCCTGCGGTCGCGGTAGCCATCCTTGCGCGCGCCCTTGGCTATGCCGGCCAGCTGGTCCAACTCGGGCACCGGCATCAACAGCACGCCTTTGCCCTTGGGGATGAACACGAATTCCTGCCCGGCCTCCCAGTGCTGCTCTTCGCGGACGGCCTTGGGAAGGGATATCTGGAACTTGCTGGACAGCGTGGCGGTGGCGGTCATATCTTACCCTTGATATATCGATCGATATTTGGTAAGAATACACCATTCCCCGCTGAGAAGCCAGCCAGGCGCCCGCCATGAGTTTCGCGCGTATTCCTTGACCCGCGGGCGCCTTGCGCTACGGTGTGCTCCGCGTCCAGAACGGATGGCGGCTTTCGGCTTGCCGCCTGGACGGCCCGAGACAAAAAAAAGCCCGCTCGAAAGCGGGCTTTCCAACAACCAGTTATGCTTAGATAACTTGGATGTTCTTGGCTTGTGGGCCTTTTTGGCCTTCAGCTGCTTCGTAAGAAACACGTTGGTTTTCTTCGAGCGACTTGTAACCTGTGCCGACGATGTCGGTGTGGTGTGCAAACAAATCTTTGCCACCGGCTTCAGGAGTAATAAAACCGAAGCCCTTTTCGTTGTTGAACCATTTAACAATACCAGTTTCTGTTGCCATTTCTTTGCGATCCCTAAAAAGACGAGCGACATGCTCTGCAAAAGACTGTCAAGGCGTGGAGATTTGAGCAAAAAAGTACAGTTTTTTCTGGTACTGGTTTGTGCTAACTTCAACGAACTTGAAAACCTAAGCAGGAATGTAATCCTATCAGAGCATAAAGTCCAGACGGAATAGCTACTTTTCGTTACGGAATCGTAGCCTTTACAACACCATCTGGTCCAAATGGCCTGGTTTGCCCAGGCGGCCCCTGGGAAGATCCGGCTTCCTAGGCCAATTTCCCTAGGGAATCAGGCCGCCTCTTCGCCAGCAATTCCTGTACTTCGCGGTCGCTGGTTTGCGGAAAATCCTGGTACCACAAGCCGACCGCCCGGAATAGCTCGGGTTGCGCCAGGCAGACGAGGTCATCGACCTGCGGCCGGATGGCCTCGCAGGTCTCGGGCGCGCCGACCGGCGCCGCCACGACGATGCAAAGGGGCTCGCCATGCCTGGCCGCCGCAATGGCGGCGCGCATGGTGCTGCCGGTGGCCAGCCCATCGTCGACCAGGATGACGGTGCGGCCGCCAAGCGGGCTGGCGGGGGCGTCGCCGCGGTAGGCGGCTTCGCGCCGCAGCAGTTCGGCCTGTTCCGCCGCCACCACCGCATCGAGGGCCTCCTGGCTGACTCCCATGCCGCGCACGATGTCCTGGTCCAGCACCGTGACGCCGCCGCTGGCGATGGCGCCCATAGCGTATTCTTTATGCTGCGGCAGGCCCAGCTTGCGCACGATAAGTACGTCCAGCGCGGCGCCAAGGGCGCGCGCCACCTCGTAGGCGACGGGCACGCCGCCGCGCGGCAGGCCCAGGACCAGCACGTCCTGCCGTCCGCCATAGCGCTTGGCAAGCAGGGCGCCCAGGCGGCGGCCAGCATCTTTTCGGTCTTTGAACAGGGCGGACATGGAAACCTCGCTTTGCGGGCGCTTGGTCAGATTCTAGCAACGCCAGGCCGCCGGCCGGCCATCTTATGGAAACAGGCGGTTTCCGGCCCGGCATGCGGCTTAACGCTTGCTTACTTAATCAGTACCCGTCTCAGTATACGTCGCGCTTATAGCCACCGCGTTCGAGCAGGGCGGCATAGCCCTCGGCGCCGAGGATGTCGCGGATGGCATGGTCCACGTCGCGGGCCATGGTGTCCTTGCTGCCGCACACATAGACGATGGCGCCGCGCGCGATCCAGGCGCGCAGTTCTGCGGCGGCATTGCGCAGCAGGTGGTGCACATAGTGCTTCTGCGCCTGATCGCGCGAGAAGGCCAGGTCCAGCCTTTGGATCCTGCGCCGCGCATGCCAGTCGCGCAATAGGTCGCCATAGTGGAAATCGTGGGCTTGCTGCCGTTCGCCGAAGACCAGCCAGTTCTCGTAGTGTCCTTGCTCCATGCGGGCCTGCAGCAGGCTGCGCAAGCCGGCGATACCCGTGCCGTTGCCGATGAAGATGGCGGGGCACGGCTGGGCCGGAACATGGAAAAGGGCGTTCTCGCGTATGCGCAGCCGCAATGTCCCGCCCGTCCGGAGTTCCCGGGTCAGCCAGTGGCTGCCGGCTCCGGGCCTGCCGCCGGCATCGGTGTGCTGCCGCACAAGCAGATGCAGCGCGCCTTCGCCGGGGGTGGAGGCAATCGAATATTCCCTGCGCCTGCCATCGCCGGGAATCCGGACTTCGGCGATGTCGCCCGCGCTCCAGCTGGCCGGCCCCGGCCCGGCGGGCTCGAGCGCCAGTTCATGGCAGGCTCCCCCCGCGCTTCCCGGGTTCATATGGCGCCGCCGCAGCAGGCGCCAGTCGGCATAGTGCTCCGCGGTATCGACGCGCGCCTGGAAATGCTTGTCCATATGGCGCTGCCAGGCCAGCAGCGCTTCGGGCGCGCCCCGGTCGACCAGGACCGGGGCAAACAGGAAATTGGCGCCTTGCCGCTCGAGCCATTGCCCGAGCGACCGGCCAAAGCCGCAGTAATGGCGATAGCTGCTGTCGCCCAGGGCCAGCAAGGCCACGTCCAGCGACTCCAGGCGCGCGGCGCTTGCGGCGTCGAGCGTCCCGGCGTGGAAGGCTTGCGCCATGTCTGGCGGATCGCCCTCGCCATAAGTGCTGACGATGAACAGGGCCGCCTTGTAATCGAGCAATTGACCGGGGCCGATCCGATCCATCGCCAGCAGCGTGGCGCGCCGCGGGCCCAGGGCCTCGGCGCTGCGCTGCGCCATGTCTTTGGCGGTGCCGGTCTGGCTGGCGTAGATCACCGCAATATCGGTCTTGTCGCCGGCGCCGCGCGCGCGCGCGGCGCGTACCTTGCGCAGCGTGCGCCAGACCAGCGCCAGCCAGGCGCACAGTAGCGTTATTGCCGCGGCAAGCTGGATAGTCATTGGCGCTGAATAATCATGAGTGGTTTACTGCCGCATCAGCATCGAGCCAGCGCCCGGAATTCCGCCGTCGATTCGATAGCGATATCGTGGGGGTGCCTGTGCATGAAAAGGGCCGCGATGCCATTCGCGCGCGCATAAGCCGGGCCTTGTCCGGGGCCCAGGCACAGCAGGGCGGTGGCCAGAGCGTCGGCCAGCATGCAATCGTGATGCAGCACGCTTACCGATGCCAGGCTATGCAATAGCGGACGGCCTGTGCGCGGGTCCAGGGTATGGCCGTAGCGGCGCCCCCCATGCTCGAAATGGCGGCGGTAATCGCCCGACGTGGCGATGGCGCAATCGCTGAGCGAAATGGGAAAAGTTGCCGGGTCGCCCGGAATGTCGATGCCCAGCGCCCAGCGGGATTGCCGCGGATTCAGGCCCCGGGCTTTCAGTTCGCCGCCCAGTTCGACCAGGTAGTGTTCGATGGCATGCTGGTCCAGCACCGCGGCGATCTGGTCCGCGCCATAGCCTTTGGCGATGGACGACAGGTCGAATTGCAGCCGGCCGGGCTGCCACACACCGCGATGTTCGGCGTTGAGCGCGGTCCGGTGCCAGCCGGCTTGCGCCAGCGCCGCTGCGATCGCGCTGTCGGCGGGAGGGACGGCGATGGCGCCCCGCGGCCCGAAGCCCCATAAATCCACCAGTCCGCCTACGGTGGGATCATAAGCGCCGCCGGTTTGCCTGGCCACATCGAGAGCGTGGCCCAGGACATGGAACAGTTCTTCGGGCACTTGATACCAGCCAGGCTCGGACTGGCTCAGGACCGTAATGACGCTGTCCGCTTCCCAGGTGCTCATTTGCCGGGTAATCCGTTCGAGCGCCTGCTGTATCGCCGCATCGAGCGCATCCGCACGCGCCGCGCCGACCGGCGCGGCGATCTTGACGGTCCAGGTGGTGCCCATGCTGCGCCCGCGCAGCTCATGGCAAGGCGGCGCCGCGGTATTTTCCTGGGACGCCACGGGCGGGGGCGCTGGCCTGTCAGTCACGCGTCATTACTGGGGCAGGACTTCCAGCGTCGCCGCATAGGACAGGACGCGGCCTTTGGCCTGGGGCACGGTGGTTTTCTGGTCGCTGCTTTCGGTATGCACCCAGTAGCGGCCCGCTTGCGGCCAAGTGACTTCGAATTCGCCGGCGTCATTGGTTTTGAGCGATATGCCATCGAGCGCATCGCGGTAGCGGTTGCCTTCCAGCACGATCTCCACTTCGGCCTGTTTGGCGGGCTGGCCGTCGATGGTGACGACGAATTTGGCCTTCTCGCCGGCAAAGAGGTCATTCGGATGGGACGCCGCGGTCAGGCTGATGCCTTCTTTTACCGCGGCAATCGGGCTGGGCTTGCCTTGGGTGACAAAAGTTTCGATGCGGTTTGCCCGCTGCTGCACTTCCAGCGCGTCTGCCGTGGCGGGAACATGCTTGGCATAGTCACCGGCGGAACCGAACCAGCGCTTCATCTTGCCGTCTTCCTTCCAGCGGGCGGAAACGCCGTTCATGACCAGCGCGATGCGGTAGGTGCCCGTTTCGGTCAGGTGCACATCGAAGCCGCTGCGCAGCTTGCCGGTGAAGGGATTCTCGCCCGCCACTTCTTTGCCGCTGGGGCTGGTGATTTCCAGCCCTTTGAGCGACAGCGGATGGTGATTGAAGAAGAATTTATCGTTGCCGACGGCGGCATCGACGGTGATCCAGCCTTCTTCGCCCGAGAGCACGGTAGCCGAAGGCAGTATCCACGTATCGTGTGAGTGGGCCAGGCCGGGGACCAGCAGGGCCAATGCCAATAGAGAGGGAGCGAGTCTTTTCATGGTTGATTTCAGGGAGTGAGAGTCAGAGAGACGGGACCCAGTTCCTGCTGGCCCTGGGCGTTGATGGTTAGGCTCTGGGCCGGCGGCCAGGCCAGCGGCAGCCGCAGCAATTCGCGTCCGCCTTTTTCGCGGGCCGCTTCGACCACGACTTGATAATCGCCTGGCTCCAGGCCGGACAGCGCCGGGCTTTGGCCCGACAGGTTGACAGTCTGCACGCCTACGGCGCGGGTGGCGCCGCTGACCCCGTCAGCGGGCTTTTCCTGGTTGCGGCCGCTCAGGCGCCACCATTGGCGCAGGTCTTTCAGCCATTTCTTGCCTTCTTCCTGGGGCTTTTCGTGTTCGTACCAGACGGCGATATCGCGGATATCCTTCTTGCCGGCATCTTCCAGCCAGATGGCGACGTAAGGGCGGTGGTATTCAGCCGTATCCAGCCGCGGAATGTCGACCTTGATGGTCATGTCGGCCGCCGAGGCGCGGCTGCCCAGCAGGCTTGCCAGCACCAGGGCGACGGCGGGTTTGAGCAGATATTTCATAATGGTCTAGTGGATGAATAAGAGCATGAGGACGATGGGAAGGACGAGGCCAAGGCTGAGCAGCGGCCACGTGGCGGGGCGGTTGGCGGCATGCAGCTTTACCAGGAACAGGCCGGTGAACGCAAAAACCAGACAGGCGACGGCGAAGACATCGATGAACCAGCTCCATATGGCGCCCGCATGGCGCCCCTTGTGCAAGTCGTTGAAGTAAGCGACCCAGCCGCGGCTGCTGTATTCGTATTCGACGGCGCCGCTGGCGACGTCTATTGAAAGCCAGGCGTCTGCCCCCGGTTCTGGCAGCGAAAGATAGATTTCGTTCGGCGAGAATTCGGCGCTGCGATCGCCGATATGGATGCCCAGTTGCTGGTCCAGCCAAGCCCGCACAGGTCCGGGCAAGGGCCGCTTTTTCTGCGCGGAGGCGTCCGGCGCCAATGTGGCGGCAAGCTCTTCCGGCAAGGCCAGTGTCCTGGAAAGCGTCTTCGGGCTGGCTTCTATCCATGCCGCATTGTTCAGCGTGAGCCCGGTCGCCGCGAACAGGATCAGGCCGGTCAGGCTCAGCGCCGCGCTCATCCAGTGCCATTGATGCAGGGTTTTGAGCCAATACGAGCGGCGGCGGGAAGACGGGATTGAAGACATGTCCGCGGACCAAGTAACAGGATAAGAGAGACCAGCCGTGAATTCTACATTAAATAATGGGAATGATTATCATCTGTATTAAAAAGGCGGCTCGATGCCGGCGGGCACGCCAGTTGCCGCAGGGACGGTCTCGCGCCATGGCGCGTTCACTTACGGAGACTTCCATGACTTTGCGTATCCTGACTTCCGCCGTCCTCGCCGCCGGCTCGCTGACCCTGTGCGCAGGCGCCATGGCGCAGGCGTCGGCTCCCGCGCCCACCCCCATGCAGGGGGCCGCCACCCAGAAGCTGGCGGGCGGCGACAAGGACTTTCTTGAAAATGCCGCGCAGGCCGGCCATGCCGAAATAGAGGGCAGCAAGCTTGCCGAGACCAAATCGGCGAATCCCGATGTCAAGGCCTTCGCCGCCCAGATGATCAAGGATCACACCGAGGTGGGGGCGGAACTGGATGCCCTGGCCGCCAGGAAAGGCTACACCCCGCCCACCGGGCCATCCATCGTGCAGACGGCCAAGATCAAGACCCTGGGCGTCCTGAGCGGCACGCACTTCGACAAGATGTATGCCAGCCAGATCGGCGTCTCGGCCCACGAAGACGCTGTAAAGCTGTTCCAGGAAACGGCCGGCAAGGCCGAGGACCCGGACATCAAGGCTTTCGCCGCCAAGAACGCCCCCGCCCTGGAGCATCACCTCGAAATGGCCCGGGCTTTGCAGCAGAAAGTGGAGAAATGAGCGCAAACGGCGCGGCCGTCCTATAATACCTGCCTTGCAAGACGCGCCGCGCCTCGCGCGGCAATCAAGATTGAATTACATGGTGAAACTATCGCTGCCGGCCGAACACGCCTTTCGGTCGGCATGCTCCCGCGCGCTAAGGATCACTTTCCTGGGTTCCCAGGAAGTGGCCGTGCGCTCGGCATACGCGCGCGCCAAGCCCGGCTAAGACCGCGCAGGCATGTCCGAGCGCGGAATGCGGTTTTTTTTCCGCCGCTTTCCGTCCCTCCAAGCGCGTCCGGCTTCGCATCGGGCGTTTCCACACGTAATTCAAGCTGCCCCGCGGCGGGGCGGCCAACATCAAGCGCTATGCAACTTACCAAGAAATTCGTCAAGGCCAAGAATCCATGCACCTCGGGCTATCGCTGGTTCCTTCGCGACCAGAACGGCCAGGGGGACTACCAGGAAGTACTGGACGCGCTCGTCGCCGACAATCGCATCGATGACGCCTGCTGGCTGCTTGACCAGTTCGGTCCCACCGACGAGGTGCTGACGCTCGATTCGGTCGATGTGAACGCCATCGTCTTCGCGGGCACACTGGTCGTGCGCCTGGGCATCCACGCCGATACCGTGGTGCGAGCCGGCCGCTGCATACAGAGCGGCGGCGGCATCAAGGCCGGCACCGATATCGTGGCCGGCGAGAATATCCAGGCCGAGGGCAGCATCATCAGCGGCGGGCATATCCGCGCCGAAGGCGACATCATCGCCGGCTGGGGCATACAGGCGGAATCCAGGCTGGAGTGCGGCGGCAGGCTGCACGCCAAATGGGATGCGGCCGCCGGACAGGGGATCTCCGTGTCGGGCAACATCCGCATCGGGCAAAGCCTGTCGGCCGGCGGCTCGATCAAGTGCGATCAGGGCATCAAGGCCGGCGGCCAAGTGAAGGCGCAACACGATATCGTGGTGGAATGCGGCATCCAGGCGGGCGAGTCCATCGTCGCGGGCAATCATATAGAGACCGGCTGGGGCATGCTGGCCGGCTGCGACATCGTCGCCGAAGGCTCGATCAAGGCGGGCGAAGGCCTGGCTGCGGCGGGCAAGATCGAACCCGGCGCCGGGCATGGCGTGTATGCTGGATTGCGCGTAAGGCTGGATGCGTGGGCCGTGGCCGCCCGGGTGGTCGCCCGGACGAGGCCGGATCAGCTGGTCAGCGGGTTCTGGTGCGGCTCGGAATCGCCGCTATGCCCGGCCTGACGCCTGATGCATGGCGCCGCGCCGCCCTGCGCACGCCTTGATCGAGCCTTCGGCGACGATGTCGCAGCCGGCCTGCATGCCGCTCGGATTCGCCAGGCACGGAACAGTCCGCAGGGGACTGTTCTGTGTCCGGGCTTATCCACCTCGCGGCCTGCATGCCGCTCGGATTCGCCAGGCACAGAACAGTCCGCAGGGGACTGTTCTGTGTCCGGGCTCATCCACCTCGCGGCCTGCATGCCGCTCGGATTCGCCAGGCACAGAACAGTCCGCAGGGGACTGTTCCGTGTCCGGGCTCATCCACCTCGCGGCCTGCATGCCGCTCGGATTCGCCAGGCACAGAACAGTCCGCAGGGGACTGTTCTGTGTCCGGGCTCATCCACCAAGGGGGCGGCTTTTGCGTTGGGACGGCCCGGCGGCAAAAAAAAGCCGGGAGACCGTACATATGACGACTACTTAATGTTACTTTTGCATAGTTCCTGAGATAACTCTCTTTAATTGTCATTCAACACTCCGTTTTCCATGAGTCCAAGCGAACCCGACTTCCGCGTTTCGCCCATTTCGGCGTACACGTTGTGGGCGGCCCGGATGTGTTTCCATCATGACTGACCCATTGCTCGCGGGCGATGATGACCTGCCGGACCGCCATCAAGGCGCGGCCGCCCACTTCTGGCGCATCGCCCTGGCGATTGCGGCGCTGGGCGGCCCGGTCTTGTGGCTGGCGCTGGCCGAGCCGCAACGCATGCCGGATCTGGGAACGGTTTACCTGCCGCTGCACATCGCCATGGAGATATTCTCCATCGTCATCGCGTCCATGATCTTCGCGCTGGGCTGGCACAATATCAGTGACAAGATCCCGTGCAACGTGATCATCCTGTCGGCGGCTTTTCTTGCGGTAGCGCTGCTTGACCTGTGCCACCTGTTGTCGCTGGAGGGTATGCCGGACTTCGTCACGCCAGGCTCGGTGCCCAAGGCGATTGCATTCGCGCTGGCGTCGCGCATCGTCACGGCCGCCGCGCTGCTGGTCGTTGCCTTGCTGCCGTGGAGCTTATACGCGGGCCGGCGCATTCGCTGCATCGCCCTGGCCGTTTCCATGGCAAGCGTCGCGCTGGCCGCCTGGGTGGTGTTGTACCGGTTCGATGCCCTGCCCGCCACCTTTGTGCAGGGCCAGGGGGTCACTCTCCTGAAGGTCCGTGTGGAATATGCGCTGTTTGCGCTGTATACCGCCGCCGCCTTGCTGTTCCTGTGGCGCGCATGGCGCCGGCGCGACCGCAATGCCGGCTATCTGGCGGTGGCCGCCGCGATCATGGCCATGAGCGAAGTATGCTTTACTTGGCATGCGCAGCCGGGTGAACTGCCTGGCATGCTGGGCCATTTCTACAAGGTCATCGCCGGCGGCTATCTGTACTGGGCCATTTTCCTGGACGCGCTGCGGGAACCCTATCAGCAATTGCGCCGCTCGGAGCAGTCGCGCCTCAGGCAGCTTACGCACGATACCTTGACCGGTTTGCCGAACCGCGCCCTGATCGCCCAGAAATTGCGCCAGGCGATTGTCCACGCACGCTTGCGCAACACCATGCTGGCCGTTTTCTTCCTGGATGTGGATTTCTTCAAGAAGGTCAATGCGACATTCGGCCATGGCGTGGGCGACGAAATCATACGGGCCTGCGCCGGGCGGCTGGCGCCGGCCCTGACCAGCGACAACACGCTGGCCCGCCAGGCCGGCGACGAATTCATCATCCTGCAGGAGAACATCACCGACGGCCACCAGGCGGCGCTGCTGGCGGAAAACCTGTTGCGCCGCATGCGCGAGCCCTTCCATATCCAGGGGCATGAAATATTCTTGAGCGCCAGTGTTGGCATAACCTTGTTCCCCGACGACGAAACCACCGAGAACGGCCTGCTGCACAAGGCGCATATGGCCATGAGCAGTGTCAAGAAGGACGCGCGCAATACCTACCGCTTCCATACCTCGGATATGGAACGCGGCCTGCGCGAACAACTGATGATGGAAAGTTCTTTGCACCATGCGCTCGACAATGGCGAGCTCATGATCCACTATCAGCCCAAAGTGAATTTCAGCACCGGCGCCGTGGCGGGCGTGGAGGCCTTGGTGCGGTGGAACCACCCGGTGCTGGGCCAAGTGCCGCCGGCCAGTTTCATTCCCATTGCGGAAGAAAACGGCTGTATCGACGCCATTGGCATGTGGGTCCTGGAGCAGGCCTGCGCGCAAGCGCGCAAATGGCAGGAGCTGAGCCTGCCGCTGCTGTGCGTATCGGTCAATTTGTCGGCGCGGCAGTTCCAGCAGCCCAGGCTGGCCGAGCAAGTGGGGCAAGTGCTGCGCGATACCGGCCTGGTGCCGTCCTGCCTGGAGCTGGAAATCACCGAAAGCACGGTGATGCAGGATACGGAAGCGGCCATCACCGCGCTTCAATCGTTGAAGCGCCTGGGTGTGGTGCTGTCGGTCGACGATTTCGGCACCGGATATTCGTCGCTGAGCTGCCTGAAACGCTTTCCCATCGATGTGCTGAAAATCGACCGTTCTTTTGTCAGCGATGTGACCCACGACACCAACGATGCGGCGATCACCCGCGCCATCATCGCCCTTGCCCATGGCCTGGACCTGGCCGTGGTCGCCGAGGGCGTGGAAACGCTGGAGCAGGCCTTGTTCCTGCAAGCCAATGGCTGCGACGAAATGCAAGGCTATTACTTCAGCCGCCCCGTGCTGCCCGACGAGCTGGCGGATATGTTGCGCGCCGACCCTGTGGCGCGCAACATGGATGCGGCAGCAGGTGGCGCGGCGCCCGGGGCTTAGCGCCCATGCCGAAGCCAGCGCCGCCGGTCAGATCCGCTGCGGGCGCGCAGCCCCTGTTCCAGGCCTTGCCTTGCGCCATCGCGCTTGCCTGGTGCCTGACGGCGCCGCCGGCCTGTGCGGATCCGGGTGATGACGCGCCGGTGCTGGCCCCCGTCCGGGTAAAGGGTAAAGCCGCGGGGCCGGATCTCGATGACGACAGCCGCAAGGCGCTGCGCGCCATACCGGGCAACGTCGCCGTCATCTCCGCGCAGCGCTACCGCGAAGGCGCGGTGATGGGGCTGCGCGATGCGCTGTCGCGCACGGCCGGCGTTTATGTGCAGAATCCATCAGGGCAGGAAAGCGCCAAGGTTTCCATGCGCGGCTCGGGCATTTCGGCGTCCAGCGGCTTGCGCGGCATACGCCTGCTGCGCGACGGCCTGCCGCTGGGCCGCTCGGACGACCTGGGCGATACCATTTATGCCGATCCTTTCGGCGCCGAGCGCATAGAGGTGTATCGGGGCGCCAATTCGCTGGAGTACGGCGCGGCCACGCTGGGCGGAGCCATCAACCTGGTTTCGCCCACCGGCCATAGCCATCCCGGCGCCGAATGGCGCATGGAGGGCGGCTCGCATGGCTACCTGAAAGGGCAGTTGCGCGCCGGGCAAGAGTTCAGCGACGATCTGGACGCTTTTGCATCCATCAGCAGCTTTCACTCCGACGGGTTCAGGCAAAATTCGGAACAGAGCGTGTCGCGCTTTTATGGCAATATCGGCTACAAATTCAGCCCCCGCTCGCAAGGCCGCCTGCACATCACCAGCGAACATTACCGGGTGCGGATGCCGGGCGCCCTGACCCTGGAGCAGATGCAGGACGATCCTTCAGCGGCCAATGAGGGCGCGCTGCAGGCCGGCACGCGGATCAGGACCACGCCGCGCTGGCACGCCGCGTACCGGCACGACTGGCAAATCGGCGCGGCCGACCAATTGTCGCTGGGCGTTTTCCATACGGGCACGAAATTCGATTCCCCGGGCGCCGATATCCGCGCCCGCTACGATGCAACCGATTACGGCGCGGCTCTGCGCCACGAGGTCAATCGCGAGCCGGGCGGCCATCGCAATCGTTTTGTCTGGGGCGCCAACTACAGCCGCGGTTCCAGCGATAATCAGGCCTATTGGCCGGACTACCGGCCGGCGTCCCCCTTCCTGCCCGCGCCCGGGGCGCAACTGGCGGCCATAGCGTCGAGACGCTCGGCGCTCGAGCTTTTTGCCGAGAACAGCTACAACCTCTCGCCCGCCGTCGCCTTGGTCGCGGGAGCTCAGGCGACCTGGGCCAGGCGGCTCACGGATAACACGGTCCTGCCTTTGCTTTCGGCTTTTTTTGCCGATGGAGGCGCGTCGGCCAGCTATTTCGGCTTCAGCCCCAAGCTGGGAGCGCTGTGGGATGTCGCTCCCCAAGCGCAGGTGTTCGCCAACCTCAGCCGCAGCTTCGAACCGCCCAATAGCCTGGCATTCCATACCCAGGCCGGCAATCTGCGGGCGCAGCGGGCGACGACGCTCGAGCTCGGCACGCGCGGCGGCGCCGCGGCACTGGGTTGGGATGCGGCTGTCTATCACAGCCGGGTCAGGAACGAGCTGCTCCAGGCGCCGGTGCCGGGAAACCCGGGCCTGCCGCCGCTGGCCTACAACGCCGATGCCAGCCGGCATACGGGCATTGAACTGGGGCTGCGCGGCATGTTGCCGCTGGCTTTCCTGCCGGGCAGCCTGGACTGGAACCTGGCCTATACCTGGAGCCGCTTCCGCCTGGCCGGCGACGCCCTGTACGGTGGCAATGCCCTGCCCGGCATTCCGCCGCACGCGGCGCGGATCGACCTGGTCTACCGCCATCCTTCCGGTTTTTATGCCGGCCCCGGTTTCGAATTGGCTTCCGGCTGGGACGTGGACCAGGCCGATACCCTGATGGCGCCGGGCTATGGCATCGTCAACTTCATCATGGGCTACCGGGCGCCGGGAGAGCGTTATCGTGTTTTCCTGGATGCCCGCAACCTGGCCGGCAAGCATTACGCCGCCACGACCGACTATATGGTCGATGCCGGGGGGCGGGGCGATGCGGCGGTATTCTATCCCGGCCAGAACCTTGCGGTATTCGCCGGGATTCAAGCCAACTGGTGAGCCGGCTGCTGCGGCGCGGGGCGGCTTGCCCGCCGGGCGCCGGCTCTGTCCCACAGGCGGTCGTGCAGAGGCAATAGCACCACATTGCAGATGGGCTCCAGTATCGCCGCCAGGCCGCCCGTGGCCAGGGAGCCCGTGCACGCATAGGTGACGCCGAAGGCGACCGACATGTGCAACATGACCTGGCTGGTTTTTTGGGCGAGTAACAGCATGACTTTCTCCACACGATCAGTTCAGCCTCAATGATAATGACTATCATTTGAAAGAAAAAGATAATTGTGTGTATCAAGCCGATAGGCTGGGGCTATGCTGCGCGCGGCGGCTATTTCTGTATGGCTTCGATCTGGACCAGCAGGCGCACGGCATCGGGCACGCCGATGTCTATGCCCCAGTTCATTCCCCACAGGCTGCGCTGGATGGTGGTTTCGAAATCGCCTCCGCAGACATGCGCCTTCAGCACCGGACTGTCATAGCAATTGAAATTGCTGGCCGTCAGCGTCACGGGAGCGGTCTTGCCCAGCAGGCTCAGGTCGCCGGCCATGGACTTGAGCTTGTCGCCATCGTAGCGGAATTCCCGGCCGACGAATCTGGCCTTGGGCCACTGCGCCACGTTCAGGAAGTCGGCGCTTTTCAGGTGCTTGTCGAAGTCTGGTATGCCGGAACTGATGGAGCCGGCGTCTATGCTGATGTCGGCCTGGCCGGTGCCCGACTTGCGGTCGAGCACGACGTAGCCCGCCACCGTATCGAAGCGCGCGCGCACGGTGGACGTATTGAAGTGCTTGACTTCAAAGTTCACAAAGGTATGGTGCGGTTCGACTTCATAGCGCACCGGTTCGGCCTGGGCGATGCTTGCGCCCAGGATGGAAATGGCTGCGGCGGCTGCGGTGGCGGCCCTGTTGCGGAACTTGTCCATTCGGGATCCCTCGTCAAGAAATTTTCAGCTGGAAATCGGGCTTCTGGCGTGCAGACCCAATTCTAGCGCAGGCTTTTCCGCGCGCTTTTGCGTTCGGGCAAGCGCAATCAATTTCGGGACCGGGAGGGGACAGCGGTTCATCCTAGGCGCAGGTCACCAGTTCCGGATGGTCGGCGTTCTCGAGGATGCTGCCGACGCGTTCCTGCCAGTCCCGGGCAAAGCCGCCGCGCTCTTCTTCGGTGGCGGCCCCGGCAAGGACCCGGTGCAGCGCCGGCATCAGGCCGGGCGAGCCCGGCACGACGCTGGCATTGAAGCTGACGGTGGCCTGGGCGCCGGTATCCAGGCGCTGGTAGCGGATTTCGCCCTCGATAGGCGCATTGAACGACATCAAATTGCGCCTGTCGTACTTGCCGGCCAGCCCCTTGAAGCCATTGTCGACCGTGGCCCCCGTGATCAGCCCGACCACGTTGGCGATGACGCCCGTGACGCCATCCAGCTGGTCGTCGCGGAATTCGACCTTGATATCGCCGCGCTGCGCGATGCCATCGCCATACAGATGCTTCAGGGCCCTGAGAGTCATCAGATAAGCGCCCGCCACCGTCGGGCATGAATGGCCGGCCAGTTTCACGACCTCGGTGTATGAATATTCGATGAGCCCTTTATCGGCCGCGCCCAGCAGTTCTGCGAGGGGGTCGTACATCGTGATTCTGGCGGCGGTATCGAAAAAGGAAGGATGGCTCATGGGGAACTCCGGGTCGTGGGAAGCGTAAGTCAGCGTGTCGCTGCGGTCTTAGTGCGACTATAGCTCCGCAGCGCCGCGCGGGGGCGATAGTCCCGATGCGCAGTGTGGGCAATGGCCGGATGGGCGCGGGCGGCCCCGGTATGCCGGCCAGGCGGGTGTATTGTTGGTGTATGGCGCCCGTCATGATATGGTGGACGCTGAATCAGCCCGCGTCGGGTAGAGCTTTACAGACAGGAGATTGCGCCATGGCCAGTGTGAATAGTTTCGGATCCCGGGGAGTGTTGGACGTGAACGGCAAACCCTACGAAATCTTCCGGCTCGACGCCGTCGCCGCCGCCGGCCTGGATGTGGCCAGCCTGCCGTACAGCCTCAAGATCCTGCTGGAAAACCTGTTGCGCACCGAGAACGGGGCCGATATCACGGCCGACGATATCCGCGCGCTTGCGGCCTGGGACGCCAATGCCGAGCCCAGCCGGGAAATCGCCTTCACGCCGGCGCGCGTCGTCCTGCAGGATTTCACCGGCGTGCCCGCCGTGGTCGACCTTGCCGCGATGCGCGAAGCGATGCACGCGCTGGGCGGCGACGCGAGCCGCATCAATCCCCTGGCGCCGGTCGAGCTCGTCATCGATCACTCGGTGATCGTGGATGTCTTCGGTTCCGCCCAGGCCTTCGAGCGCAATGTCGACATCGAATACGAACGCAATCTCGAACGCTACCAGTTCCTGCGCTGGGGGCAGAGCGCCTTCGACGATTTCAAGGTTGTGCCGCCGGGCACCGGGATCGTCCACCAGGTCAACCTGGAACATCTTTCGCGCGTCGTCTTCACGCAGGACGATGAGGGCCTTACCGCCGCCTACCCGGATACCTGCGTGGGAACCGATTCCCATACCCCCATGGTCAACGGGCTGGGGGTGGTCGCCTGGGGCGTGGGCGGCATCGAGGCGGAGGCCGCCATGCTGGGCCAGCCCATTTCCATGCTGATTCCCCGGGTCGTCGGGTTCAAGCTGACCGGCTCCCTGCCCGAGGGTTCCACGGCCACCGACCTGGTACTGACCATTACCGAGCGCCTGCGCCAGCACCGGGTCGTAGGCAAGTTCGTCGAATTCTACGGCCCGGGCGTCGCCGCCGTGCCCCTGGCCAACCGCGCCACGATAGGCAATATGAGCCCGGAATACGGCTCGACCATCGCCATTTTCCCGATAGACGACGTAACGCTGCGCTATATGGAGCTGACCGGGCGCTCGCCGGAGCAGGTCGCGCTGGTCGAGGCCTATGCCAAAGAACAAGGGCTCTGGCACGATCCGCAGATGGAACTGCGCTACTCCGAGCGGCTGGAACTGGATCTCGCCACGGTGGTGCCTTCCATCGCGGGGCCCAAGCGGCCGCAGGACCGGATTTCCCTGTCGGAAGCCAAGCTGGCCTTCCGCGGGGCGCTGGCGGCCTACGTGGATGAACCCAGGCAAACGCCCCATGGCTACGACAAGGCCGTGGCCGAGTCGTTTCCGGCATCCGATCCTCCCGCCTATAGCGACTCCGAGCGCCGTTCCGCGCAGCCCACCGACCATGTCGCGGAGGCCCCGGCCAGCGGCCAGCGGCGCCGCGAGCCGGTAGCCGTGGCTTTCAGCGACGGCGCGCAGGGCCAGATCGACCACGGCTCGGTGGTCATCGCGGCGATTACCTCGTGCACCAATACGTCCAATCCCACCGTCATGATGGCGGCCGCCCTGCTGGCCAAGAATGCCGTCGACAAGGGGCTGAGCCGCAAGCCATGGGTCAAGACCAGCCTGGCGCCGGGGTCCCGCGTGGTCACCGACTACTATGACCGCGCCGGGCTAACGCCTTATCTTGAAGCGCTGGGCTTCAACCTGGTGGGTTATGGCTGTACCACCTGTATCGGCAATTCCGGCCCCCTGATTCCCGAAGTCAGCAAGGCGGTGGCCGCGCACGATCTGTCGGTGGCGTCCGTGCTTTCAGGCAACCGGAACTTCGAGGGCCGCATCCACGCCGAAGTCAAAATGAATTACCTGATGTCGCCGCCGCTGGTCGTGGCCTATGCGCTGGCGGGCACCATGGATATCGATCTTTTCAACGACCCCCTGGGCGCCGGCAAGGACGGCCAGGATGTCTACCTGAAGGATATCTGGCCCAGCGCCGCCGAGGTGGCGGCGGTGGTCGACGCGTCTATCGTCTCGGACATGTACAAAAGCGGCTACGCGGATGTGTTCGCCGGCGACCAGCGCTGGCAGCAATTGCCCACGCCTCAGGGCGATGTCTTCGAGTGGGACCCGGCCTCGACCTATGTGCGCAAGCCCCCGTATTTTCTCGATATGCCGCGCGAGCCGGCTCCCGTCGCCGACATCGCCGGGGCGCGCGTATTGGCCATGCTGGGCGATTCGGTCACCACCGACCACATCAGCCCGGCGGGCTCCATCGCCAGGAATTCGCCGGCCGCCGCCTACCTGGCCGAGCATGGCGTGGCGCCGGCGGACTTCAATTCCTACGGTTCGCGCCGCGGCAACCATGAGGTCATGATCCGCGGCACGTTCGCCAATGTCAGGCTGCGCAACCAGCTGGCCCAGGGCACCGAGGGAGGTTATACGCGCGATTTCACCCAGGCGGGCGCTCCCGTCGTCACTATTTTCGAAGCATCGCGCAGCTACCAGGCCGCCGGCACGCCGCTGGTGATCCTCGCCGGCAAGGAATACGGTTCGGGCTCGTCGCGCGACTGGGCCGCCAAAGGGACGGTATTGCTGGGAGTGCGCGCTGTGATTGCGGAATCCTACGAGCGTATCCACCGCAGCAATTTGCTGGGCATGGGCGTCCTGCCCTTGCAGTATCCCGAAGGCCAGAACGCCCAAACGCTGGGCCTGACGGGTGAAGAGGCCTACGATATCCTGGGCGTCACGGCGCTGAATGAAGGCCGCACACCGGCGACGGTGAAGGTCAGGGCGGGCGGCGTCGAGTTCGACGCCCTGCTGCGCATCGATACGCCCAGCGAGGCGTCCTATTATCGCCATGGCGGCATCATGCAATATGTATTGCGCAGTTTGCTGGGCAAGGGCTGAAGACTATGCCGGATCATGCATGGCGCCCGTACTGATCCGGCATCGACCTACGTCGACTTTGAGCCGAACCACGGCTTTAAGCCGAACCCCGCTTTCCCGCTACTTCTCCCCGCTGCGCAGAAAATAAATCAGGTCCAGCTCCGGGCATGGATAACCGTGGCGGGTCAGCGCTGCGCTGATCTGGCCCCGATGATGAGTGGCATGATTGAACACATGAGTAAGCGTGCCTATCCATGGCGTCGCCGCCCGTTCGCCGGCCGTCGTCATGTACCGCAGGCTGCCAGCCATCACATCGTCCCGCGCCTCATCGATCAGCCTGTGCCATAGCTCGTGCCTGCCCGCCAGTTCCTTCAGCAGCGCATGTCGATCCGCCTGCACCTCCTGCGCCAGGCTCGCAAAGGCCTCCGGCGTCCCCGCAAACCTGCCATGCCAGGACCTGTCGGCCAATAACAAATGATTGAGCGTGCCGTGGATCGACCCGAAATAAAGCCCCGCCGGCGCGAAGTAGTGCTCATCCGCGACGGCCGCCACGTGTTCGGCGAGCAAGCCATTGGCCCAGCCGTGATACGCCGCCAGCATATGCAATTGCGCCACAATTGCCGTGTCATTCTTCATGTTGACCCTCCGGGCGGCGCCCTGTCTGGCTGCCGCCCGGACCATCTTAAACGACAAGGCCGATGCCGCGGTTGCCGCCCGCCCGGGAAAGCGGCAATACCCCGCGCCGCCGGCTAAAATGCCCGTTTCCAAGCAGTAGAGGGCCACGTGAACATTGAAGAACGCCTCATAGAGATCGAAATCAAGGTCACCAGCCAGGACGACCTGACCCAGCAGCTCAGCCACCTGGTCTACCAGCAGCAAAAGCAGATCGACGAGCTGCGGGCGCTTTGCACCGCCCTGGTGAAAAAGCTGGGGGATACCGGCAGCGACGATGGCGGCGCCGACTCCTATACCCAGGAAAAACCGCCGCACTACTGACGCATTGCGGCCGCGCCGCCGCGCTGCGGCGGATCGAGTCGCTTACACTAGTGGCCCACAGCCATATGTCCGGTGTGGACTGCGGTCCGGCCTCGCCATTTCGTTGCGGAACATGCCTGAGTAGAGGCCGGGCATTTCGAGAGTCGCTTCGCTTTATGCATACAAAACAGGCAGGATCCTGGTCTGAGCTTTTATGGGGCCGTAACGGTCTGCGGTCGCTGGCGCTGGCGGGCGGCGTGGCCTTGCACGCGGTCAATGTCTACATTGTCACGACGATACTGCCATCCGTTGTAAAGGATATCGGCGGGCTGGAGTACTACGCGTGGAATACCACCTTGTTCGTGGCGGCGTCGATCCTGGGATCGGCCTTGTCCCCCAAGGCCATGGACGCTTTCGGGCCGCGGCATGCCTTTCTGTTGGCCATTTTAATTTTCGCGCTGGGCACCGCGGCTTGCGCGCTGGCCCCGTCCATGCCCTGGATGCTGCTTGGGCGCAGCGCCCAAGGCCTGGGAGGCGGCCTGCTGCTGGGCCTGAGCTATTCCTCGGTGCGCCTGGTGTTTGAAGAGCGCTTGTGGCCGCGGGCCATGGTGCTGGTATCGAGCATGTGGGGCGTCGCCACGCTGGCGGGGCCGGCGATAGGCGGAATTTTTGCGCAGGCCGGCCATTGGCGCCTGGCGTTCTGGGTCGTGCTGCCGATTGCCGCCTGCCTGGGATGGCTGGTCTACACCCAGGTGGCGCGGAAAGCGCCGGCCGGCAATTCCCGGGTCAAGGCGCCATTGGGCAGGATTTCAGTCCTGGTCTTGTCGGTGCTGGTGGTGTCCGTCGCCAGCCTGTCGCCGCTCTGGGCATGGAATTTCGCCGGCATCGCCGGCGGCGTCCTGATGACCATCATGGTCGCCAGGGCCGACAGCCGCGCCCGGACCAGACTGTTCCCCACCGGCTCATATTCCGCGCATACGGCGCTCGGCAGCCTGTACGCTTGCATCTGCCTGCTCAGCATAGGCGTCACCACCGAGATCTACATACCCTATTTCCTGCAGCTGATCCATGGCAAGACGCCGCTGATCGCCGGCTACTGGACTGCGCTGATGTCGGCCGGCTGGACCTTCGGTTCCTTTATCAGTTCGAGCCGCTCGCCCGCCACCTCCAACCGGCTTATCCAGGCCGGGCCTATGGTGTCGGCGGCATCGCTGCTGACGCTGGGCGCGATGATGCCGCTGGGCCAGGGCGGCGCCGATTCCAATTGGCTGATACTGCCATTGCTGTGCGTAGGCCTGGGCGTGGGTTTATGCTGGCCCAACCTGCTTACGCGCGTGTTCAAGGCCGCCCCCGCGGGACAGGAAAATATCGCCTCGGCGGCCATCACCACATTGCAGTTGTATGCCATGGCCATGGGCGCGAGCCTGGCCGGCATGGTGGCCAATGCCGCGGGCTTCATACAACCCGGCGGCATCCAGGGCGCGCGCCAGGCGGCGCTCGCCTTGTTCATCGTTTTCGCCTGCGCGCCCGGCCTGGCGGTCTTCCTTAGCGGCGGCGCGCGCCGGGCGCCCAGCGCCTAGGAGGGCGGCTGCTTACGCCGCGGGCAGGCGGAACAGTTCCGGGTCCGGGCCGTCGCGCCCGTCGGGCGTGTCCAGCGCGGCGATGTCCGCCATGTCTTGCGCCTCGAGCGTGAAATCGAAAACATGGAAATTTTCCTTCAGCCGGCTGGGAGTGACCGATTTGGGGATCACCATATTGCCCAGTTGCGTATGCCAGCGGATGATCACCTGCGCCACCGAGCGCTGATGCTTGCGGGCAATGGCGTTCAAGGACGGTTCGTCCCACAGGCGGCCCCGGCCCAGGGGGCTCCAGGCTTCGGTAATGATGTCGTGCTCGGCATGGAATTCGCGCAGTTCGGCCTGTTGAAAGCGCGGGTGCAGCTCGATCTGGTTGACCACCGGCAGCACGCCGGTTTCATCCAGCAGCTTTTGCAGGTGATTGATATTGAAGTTGCACACGCCTATGGACTTGGCGCTCCCTTCGTCGCGCAGCTGGATCATGCTCTCCCATGCCTGGACAAACAGATCGACCTTGGGCACCGGCCAATGGATCAGGTACAAGTCCACGTAATTCAGGCCCAGCTTTTCCAGGCTCTCGGCAAAGGCCGCCTTGGTGCTGTCGTGGCCATGGCGATCATTCCAGAGCTTGGTGGCAATGAACAGTTCCTCGCGCTTCACGCCAGACTCGGCAATGCCGCGGCCGACCCCCGTTTCATTGCCATAGATGGCTGCCGTGTCGATGGACCGGTAGCCAATGTCGATCGCCGTTTTCACGACGGAGGAGGCAATATCGTTCTCGACCTGCCATACGCCCATGCCCAGCTGGGGGGCGCTGCGGCCGTCGTGGAACGATACGGTGTTCTGAGTGGTAGGCATGTTTACTCTCCATAATGCAAGTAAAGGCGGGCGTTGCCTGATCAGCGTGCAGCGCCGCTATTTTTCCCATGGGATGGTCCCGCCGCCCGGGATGACGCTGGGTGGCATAGTACGAAAGTAGCCCGGGCTGGTGGTTTTGTAATTGACCGAGGACAGCGATTTGTTCTTTTGCTTAATCTGGCTGATTATACGGTTGTTGAGTTGCGGGAAAGCTTCATTTGGTTTCTTCCCGTTTGATGTTTTGGTATTTCAGGAGACAAAGATGAGTGTGCATAGCCAGGCCAAGCGTATCAGCGTGCCCCAGCTGATGGCCTACAAGGGCCAGCAGAAGATAGCGGCGCTTACCGCCTACATCGCGCCATTCGCGCGCTTGCTGGACGACGCCCTGGACATGATACTGATAGGCGATTCGACGGCCATGGTCGGCTACGCCCTGCCCAATACGCTGTCGATCACCGTCGACCAATTGGCCGCTCATGCCGGCGCCGTGGTGCGATCCACCAGCCATGCCTGTGTGATCGTCGACATGCCTTTCGGCAGCTATCAGCAATCGCCGCAGCAGGCGTTTGCCAACGCGGCGAAAATGCTGGCCGCCAGCGGCGCGGACGGCGTCAAGATGGAAGGCGGCGCGGCGCTGGCCGATACGACTCGTTTCCTGGTCGAGCGCGGCATTCCCGTATTGGCCCATGTGGGCCTCATGCCCCAATACGTAAACACCATGGGGGGCTTCAAGGCCCAGGGCATGACCGACGAATCCGCCGAACGCATATTGCTGGACGCCGTGGCGCATGAACAGGCTGGCGCTTTCGGCGTGGTGCTGGAAGGGGTGGCCGAAGCCCTGGGGCGGCGCATTACGGAAAGGCTGGCCATTCCCACCATAGGAATCGGCGCATCGCCGGCATGCGACGGCCAGATACTCGTCACCGAGGATATCCTGGGCTTGAGCGGCCCGCGCATTCCCAAGTTCGCCAGGCAGTATTCCGATGTAGGCGCCGTGATACGTTCCGCCGTCGAGCAATACGCCAGCGATGTCCGTCAGGGCGTCTTCCCGGGCCTGGAAAACTGCTTCGGAGTAAAAAAGCCCGCGGAATAACCACTTTATTGGCATGGTTATTATGCGGCCAAAGCATAATTGCCATTGCTAAATGTATAATGCGCATACAGTGTATTGTTCCCATAACTTTTTTACAGGCATAGCGCGCCTATCATGGAAATCCGCCAACTCGAGGCATTTGCCGCTGTGTTTTCCGCCGGCAGCGTAACGGCCGCGGCGCGGCTGCTCGACCGATCGCAGCCCGTGGTGAGCCGCCAGATCCAGGATCTGGAACACGAGCTGGGCTTTACCTTGTTCACGCGCACCCGCCCGCAGGTGACGCTCACCGACCAGGGCCGGCAATTCTACGAAGAAGTGCACAATGTGCTGGCCGGGCTCCAGCAACTGGATACCCGTACCCGCGAGATCGCCCGCGGCCAGCCTCGTCCTCTCCGGGTCGCCGCGACTTTCTCGCTGGGCGCGACCCTGGTGCCCGCGGTGGTGGGCAGGCTGGAGCGGACCGCGCCCGTCTTCGAAGACAAGATGAATATCGACACCATGCTGCCTTCGGACGTGGTGCAGGCGGTGGCGGATGGGCAGGCCGATATCGGCATCACCAGCCTGCCCATGGACCTGGGCCGCTGCCAATTGCACTGGTCGGGGCAGGCGCCTTGCATGATGGCGCTGCCTGTGGGCCATCCGCTGGCGAGCCGCGATGTCGTGCGGCTGTCCGATCTCGGCGACGCCACGGTAATCACCATGTCGAACCGGTCGGGCCTGCGGCATCGCCTGTCGACGGCGCTGCTGCAGGACTCCCCGGCCGACAAGCCGCGCCGCCACATAGAAACTACGTCATATGTGAACGCCCTGATGCTGGTGCGGGCCGGAGTCGGGGTGGCGCTCGCAGACCCTTTCACGATCGCCACTGTCGCGCCGGACAATGTGGTATTCAAGCCTATCGATATCCACGTGCCCTATATGATGGGGGTGCTGACGCACCGCGACCGCACGCTGTCCGGCGAAGGCCAGCGCTTCGTCCAGGCGATGTGGGACTACGCTGTCGAGCGCATTCCGCGCTTTGTGCGCGGCGACCCCAGCGGCCTGCCCACTTTCCATGATCCCTCCGAGCCCGCGGCGCCGGCGGACGGCCAGGCGGTCTAGGCCTCGATGATGAGCACATCGCCTTCGAGCCCATCGGGCCTGGCCGCATTGGAGCAACGCCTGGCCCAGGATCTTGCCTGGCTGGACCTGCCCGCCCGGAGGTGGGTGCCGCCGGGCACTGTCAATGGCGAGGAATTGCTGGATGTCGCCATTATCGGCGGCGGCATGGCGGGCCTGGCCGCCGCCGCCGCGCTGGCCAACCTGGGCGTGCGCGCGCGTATCTACGACCGCGCCGCCGAAGGGTTCGAGGGGCCGTGGGCCACCACGGCGCGCATGGACACCCTGCGCTCGCCCAAGCAGCTCACCGGGCCGGCGCTGGGCTTCCCGGCGCTGACATTCCGCGCCTGGTTCGAAGCGCAGTTCGGCATGACGGCCTGGAATGAACTGGACAAGATTCCGCGCCTGCAATGGATGGAGTACCTGCGTTGGTACCGCGCCGTCCTGAAAATCGATGTCCGCAACGAACATTGCGTCAAAGACATCATTCCCCATCCCGATCACGTGGAGCTGAAAATGCAGGCTTCCTCTGGCGCGCTCCCGGTGTACGCGCGCCGGGTGGTCCTGGCCACCGGCCGGGCCGGCCTGGGCGGCGCCAGCGTGCCCGGCTTCATCCAGGGCATCCCGCGCGAGCGCTGGGCGCACTCATCCGACGCCATGGACTATTCCACGCTGCGCGGCTTGCGGGTCGGCGTGGTCGGCGCCGGCGCCTCGGCCATGGACAGCGCCGGCACCGCTCTGGAAAACGGCGCGGCCAGCGTCGACCTGCTGATACGCCGCGGGGATATTCCCCGCGTCAACAAAGGCAAGGGGGCCGGCAATCCGGGCTTTGTCCAGGGCTATGTCGACCTGCCCGATGAATGGAAGTGGCGCATACGCCATTACATCAATATGCAGCAGGTGCCTCCGCCGCGCGCCAGCCTGCTGCGGGTGTCGCAGCACGCCAACGCCCGTTTCCACCTGGGCGCGCCGGTCCTTCGGGTGCAGGAAGAGGGCCGGCAATTGCGGGTCGAGACCCCCCATGGCATCTTCCAGCTGGATTTCCTGGTCCTGGCCACCGGCTTCGCGATCGACAGCCATAGCCGTCCGGAATACGCCACGATTGCGCCGCGGCTGCGCGTCTGGGGCGACCGCTATCGGCCGGCGGAAGGCGGGGACGACCCCGAATTGCGGGGCTCGCCCGACCTGGGCCCCAGCTTCGAGTTCCAAGAAAAAATACCCGGCGCGCTGCCCGGCCTGTCGCGCGTGCATTGTTTTTGCTATCCTGCGACGCTCAGCCACGGCACGGTGTCCGGCGATATTCCGGCCATCAGCGACGGCGCCGCGCGCCTGTCCAGAGGCATAGCCAGCCTGCTGTATGGCGAGAACATCCGCGAACATTATGCCGAGCTGCTGGCCTTCGACGAGCCCGAAGTGTTCGGCGATGAATGGACGCCCGCCGGGTAGGCCGCGACCGCTTTTTATTTTTGCAGCATGAGGGAATGTTATGGACAGCGTGAATGCCCCGCCCGGTGCCGATCTGATTGATAGCGTGGTTGGCCTGACGCCCGGCACGGCCTTGTACGCCACCCGCCATGGGCGGGAAAAAGTGGCGAAGGCCACGCAGCGCAGCTACGAGCTTTTTTTCGATGCGGCCGCGGGCCAGCCGGCCATCGAGGAACGGCTGCTGGTGGCGTATTACGCTTGCGTGCTTTCCCAGGCGCCGGGACTCGCCAGGCACTACCGCGATGCCCTGGCGCAAAACAATGCCGATGCCGGGCTGGTGGGCTGCGTGGAACGAAATCAGCCTGAACGGATGCCGTCGGCCCGCCTGAAGGCGCTGCTGGCGTTTACGCGCAAGCTGATCGAGAAACCGGTGGAAGGCGACCAGGCCGCCGTCCATGCCTTGCAGGCCGCGGGCGTGTCCACGCCGGACATCGTCGCGCTGGCGCAATTGATCGCCTTCCTGTCGTATCAGATCCGCCTTGCGGCCGGCCTGCAAGCCATGAAAGCACTGGAGTCGCAGCCATGAGCGCCGTCATCAAAAGCCACGGTTTCACGAATGAAACGCTGGACTGGAAGGCATGGCTGGACGTGGTCGATGCCGGCACGGCAACGCCGGAGCAGATAGCCGTGCTGGAACTGAGCCATCCCAAGGCCAAGGAATCCGATTACTACCTGCTGCTGGCGCATCAGCCGGCCATACTCAAGCAGCGCTCCGAAGCCTATAACGCCATCATGTACGCGCCGGGCGGATTGGCTCGCGCCGATCGCGAACTCGGCGCGCTGACGGTTTCGCGCATCAATGGCTGCGTGTATTGCGCATCGGTGCATGCGCAGCGCTATGAGCAGCTGGCCAAGCAGAACGCCACCGTGGCGCAGGTATTCGACGACCCGCGCACGGCGGGCGCCACCGAGCGCGAGCAAGCCATTGCGCAATTTTCAATCCGCCTGACCGAAGCGCCGGACCGCATCGGGCCGGGCGACATCCAGGCATTGAAAAACGTCGGCATGAATGACGCCGAAATACTTGACTTGCTGCATGCCGCGTCGATTTTTGCCTGGGCCAATCGCCTGATGCTGAACCTGGGCGAGCCGGTATTTTCCGCGGCATAGGAAGCCGGCCGGCCGCCATTGCGGCCGCCGGCGCGGCCCCGCGCCGCTACTGCTCCAGCTGGCTTAGCATCTGAACCCCGGCATGCGCGCCGAAACGCTCGCATGCCGTGTTCAGGTACTGGACCGCGAACTTCAGGAACGGCGATGGGTGCTGCTGGAATTCGGCCTCGGCCTGGGCCAGGCGCAAGTCCTTGCGCAGCAAGCCCAAGGTAAACGTGACGTCGCCGCTGCCGTGCATCATGCGCTGCGCATAAGAATCAAACAGCATCCCCGAGGCGGTGCCCTTGCTCAAGGCGGTATTCAACAGCCTGATGTCGAAATGGCTGGAACGCGCCAGCGCAAGGCCTTCCGCCAGGCCCAGGAATACGCCTGCAATCATCGTCTGGTTGACCAGTTTCATGCGGTAGCCCGAGCCCGCCGCGCCGCAATGGACGGCGCGCTGGCCCAGTTGGGCCAGCAGGGCGGCGCTGCGTTGCAGAACAGCCGCATCGCCGCCGACAAAGTGGGTCAGCGTGCCGTTGGCGGCCCCCGCGACGCCTCCGGTCACCGGCGCGTCAAGAAACTGCGCGCCGCGCGTGGCCGTCAGTTTCACAAGGGCCGCGGCCATTCGCGGCGCGGCGGTGGTCATATCGATAAAAATGCTGTCGGGCTGCATGCCTGGCAGCAGCTTCTCGTAGACGCTTTCCACATCGCGCGTGTCGCCCAGAATGGTGCATACGGTCTGGCAGCGCTGCGCCAGCTCCAGCAGGTCGGTGGCTACCCTGGCTCCCTGCTTGCGCAGGGTGAGTGTCTGTTCGGGATTGCGCGCCCAGACATGCAGCGGATAGCCGGCCTGCAAAAGGCGCTGGGCCATGGGCAGCCCCATTTTTCCCAGCCCTACCCATCCAATAGTCTCAGTCATGGCAGCTCTCTAGAAAGTATGCTGTCGGGTTATTTTTATTGTGCAGAACTCCGGCCCAAGAGCCGGAGCTTCCGCGCCACGATTCGGGGCAGCCTTCGGCTCCAGATGAAACTGCCTCGCTTGACCTCGCCGTAAACGACGAGGCTTGCGCTTTGGCCCGTGGTGAGGCTATTGTAGGTCGCCGGATTCTTTACTGCACCTGGATATTGGCGTCGGTGACAACCTTGTTCCATTTCTTCAGTTCGGACGCCAGCAGGTCGTCCAGATCCTGCGGCGTGCCGCCCAGGGTGCTCGCGCCCATGCCCGCCAGTTTCTGCTTGACTTCGGGATCTTGCAGGATGTCGTTGAGCGCCTTGTTGCCGCGCTCGATGACATCGGCAGGCGTGCCCTTGGGCGCCAGAAGCGCAAACCAGGTCGACGACAACAATTGCGGATAACCTTGTTCGGCCATGGTCGGCACATCGGGCAGGGCGCTCGACCGTTCGCGGGCCATCACGCCCAGAGCCCTGACCTTGTCGGCCTTGACCTGCCCCACAATACCCGGGATCAACTGGAACATGGACTGGATTTCACCCGAAATCAGGTTCGTGGTGGCCTGGCTGGGGGCGCTATAAGGCACATGCACCATGTTCGTGGAGGTTTCGCCCATATAGAGCTCGCCCGCAAGGTGCATGGAACTGCCGTTGCCGGTGGAGCCGAAATTGACCACGCCGGGGTGCTTTTTGACGTAGTCGGTGAACTCCGCCATATTATGGACAGGCAAGTCGTTGTTCACGACCAGGATATTGGGCACCTCGGCAATCAGCCCGATCGCATCGAAGCTTTTTTGCGGGTCGAACGGCAGCTTCTTGTACAGGCTGGGACTTACCGCCAGCGTTCCCGCCCATGAGAACAACAATTTGGAGCCGTCATTGGGCGCTTCCGCCGCAATGCCGGCGCCGATGTTGCCATTGGCGCCGGCGTGATTTTCCACAATGAAATTGCCCTTCAGTTTCTGGCTGAGCTGTTCCGCGATCAGGCGCGCGATGGTATCGCCCGTGCCGCCGCCGCCCGGGCCCGGAACGATGACTTGTATCGCCTTGTTGGCGGGCGGCCAGGATTCGGCTGCGGGAGCCGTGAAAGAAGCAACCAACGCAACTGCGCCGGCCAATCCTGTAAGAAGTTTACGCATGATGCTTCAGTCCAAAGAGTTGCTTGTGCCTGCTTGTCGGATTTTGATAAATCTTAAAGCAATTCAGATTACTTTAATGTAGTAGTTGTTAATTTATCATGCTCGCCGGCTATATAAATCCAGCGGTCCATATGTATAGGAAATTTGTATATGCCTTCCGGCGATGTGGGCCGAATGGGCGGCGCCAAGGCCCGCTTTCCATCCGCGGACTGCTATCCTTGTCGCTGCCTGCGCCGGTGGAAGTTGCCGGCGGCCCCGCGGTTCGCGGCAGAAGGCGCCAGATTATTAAAAGGATGAGATCGTGAATGACATTACCCCCGAAATGACGGGCGCTTTGCTCGCCATAGTCGGAGCCCTGCTGGGGGCGGCTATTGCCTTTATATTGTCGCGGCGCGGCTTGAGCATAGTGCGCGAGGAGCTGGCCTCGGTCCAGAATCTTGCCAGGCAGCGGGGCGAGCAGCTCGCCGATTTGCGGGCGCAGCTGGAACAGGCCAAAAACCAGCTCAGCATCGTGGGCGCTGAAAAAGGCCATATCGACCGCCAGCTGGCCCGCAGCGAGTCGACCGCGCAGAGCCTGCGCGAACGCCTGGACGAGGCCAAGGCGGAACTCGCCATCAAGGATGCCGATGCCCAGCGGCTGGGCCTGCGCGCGGCGCAGCTGGATAATGAGCTGACCGAGCTGCAAGCCATATATGGCGAGAAAATCGCCGGCTTCCAGGAAATGAAGGCCTCGTTCGAGGAATCCAAAGTCCAGCTCAAGGCCGAATTCCAGAACCTGGCCAACCAGATACTGGAGGAAAAGGGCAGAACCTTTGCGCAAAACAGCCAGAGCTCCCTGGACGCCCTGCTCAAGCCTTTCCGTGAACAGATAGACGGCTTCCAGAAGCGCGTCAACCAGGTGCATGACGAAACCCTGCGCGGCAATGTATCGCTGGGCTCGGAAATCAAGCGCATGCTGGAGGTGGGCCTGAAAATGAGCGCCGAAGCCAATACCCTGGCCACCGCCCTGAAAGGCGACAAGAAAACCACCGGCAACTGGGGCGAGGTACAGCTGGAGCGCACCCTGCAGCTGGCCGGGCTGGCCGCGGGGGACCACTACGAATCGCAGGCGCGCTTCAAGGACGAGCAGGGCAACAATCGCCACCCCGATTTCGTCATCAAGCTGCCCGACCTCAAGCACATGGTGATAGACAGCAAGGTATCGCTGGTCGATTACGACCGCGCCATCGCCGCGGCAAGCGAAGCCGAGATGCATGCGGCCCTGGACGCCCACGTCCGGGCCGTGCGCAATCACATCGATGACCTGAGCAAGAAGGACTACAGCAACCTGGTCGGCATGCGCAGCCCCAGCTTTGTGCTGATGTTCATGCCGATAGAGCCAGCCTACATCGAGGCGATGAAACACAACAAGGACCTGTTCGACTACGGCTACCAGCGCAACGTGATCATGGTCTCGCACACCACGCTGATGCCCATACTCAAGACCGTGGCCAATCTGTGGATGGTCGCCCGCAGCAACCAGCAAGCGCACGAATTGAGCGCCCGCGCCGGCGAAATCTATAACCAGGTCGTGGTCGTGGCCGAACGCCTCAAGAAGCTCGGCGCCAACCTGGACACCGTCAGCAGGCAGTACAACGAAACCGTCAAGGCCGTCGCGGGGCAGCAGGGGCTGTACGGCAAGGCCTCCCGCTTCAACGAGCTTTCATCCAAGGCGAACAAGACCATGCCCGCGCTGGAACCCCTGCACGCCGATTTCGAAAGCGAGAGGCTGGAATTGATCGTCGGGACGGATCCGGAAGCGGAGGGGGCAAGGGCAGAGCCCGGCACAGGATCCGGCCAACTGGATTGAGCCGCGCCGGGCGGTGTGCTGGAGCGCCGCGGATATTGATTGCTTCGCCATGCACCATGATCTGTCGATTTTGGCGATCGATGAACTTGTCCGCTGGCGCTGCGGGACCGCGCTTGGTCAAGTCGGGCAAGCGATTCCAGACGTTTCCGAAGCCGGACGGCAAAGAGCCGCCGCAGCCTGACCCTAGGTGGAAACATGGATTGCCAAGCCGGCCCGGCCTGCGCACAATCCGGTGAACAGGCACTTTGTCGAACTCTTACTTGAAAGCAAACCAATGAAACACCTTCTCGCTTCAGCGTTGTTGTGCCTGCCGGCCCTGGCCGGCGCCCAAACCCCCGGGGCTGCCCAAAGCGCGCTGGACACCGTGATGGCGGGCAAGACTTTGCGCGTCTGCACGCCGGGCGATTACCGGCCTTTCAGCTTCCATAACCCGGACGGCAGTTTCGAGGGCCTGGATGTGGACCTGATGGGCTCCCTGGCCAAGTCGCTGGGCGCCAAGGTCGAATTCGTCAAGACCAGCTGGTCCAATCTCATGGCCGACTTTACCTCGGGCAAGTGCGATATCGGCGCCGGCGGTATTTCCGTGTCGCTGGAGCGGCAAAAAAAGGCCTTCTTCAGCGAGCCATACATGGTCAATGGCAAGACGCCCATTACCTTGTGCAGCAACGTGAAGAAGTTCCAGACCATCGCCGACATCAATAAGCCGGAAGTGCGCGTGATCCACAACCCGGGCGGCAGCAACGAGACTTTCGCGAAAACGCATCTGAACCAGGCCAAGCTTGCCGTGCACGACAACAATATCGGTATCTTCAATGAAGTCGCCGAAGGCCGCGCCGATGTGTTCGTGACGGAAGCCGCGGAAGCCAAGGTCCAGAGCAAGCGCGATCCTCGGCTGTGCGCCGTCAACCCCGACAAGCCTCTGCAGTATGCCGAGATGGGCTATCTGGTGCCCGACGGCGACATGCGGTTCAAGCTGTTTGTGGACCAGTGGCTGCACCTGAGCAAAGCCAGCGGCGAATACGCCAGGCTGGCCGAAAAGTGGGTGCCGCAGTAAGCATTGCGGTAATCATGCTGCCGGCGGCCCGGCGCAAGCCGGGCCTTGGGACAGGTAAAACCGGCCAAGGCCAAAGTCGTTTATGCTTTAGTCTTTGGCCTTTCAACCACTTTTTCCCATGACCGACGCCAGCACCCTATCGATTCCCATTGACAACCCTTTTCTCGAGCAGCTGGGCGTCGTCTTGACGGACTGGTCGCCGGGCTATGCCGAGATGCGGCTGGATATTTCGCCGGAACTGGGAAATCGCACGGGCCGCATTCATGGCGGGGTGATCTGCACGCTGCTGGATTCGGTCTGTGGTTATTGCGGGCTGTATGCGGCCCCCGGCGAGCCGGCCCTGCGCAGCCTGACGCTGTCGCTGACCAGCAACTTCATCAGCAGCGGCGATGGCGCCGCCCTGGTGGCCAAGGGCTATATGGTGCGCAGGGGCCGCAGCGTGTACTTTTCGCGGGCCGAGGTGTGGCTGGATGACGCCGAACTGTTGGCGACGGCGGTGGGCACTTTCAAGTACCTGCGCTCTTCATAGGCTAGGCGGCCGCTGCCCGGCCCAGCCATTCCGCGACCGTCATGGGGCGGGCGAACAAGTAGCCCTGTATGGCATCGCAGCCGTTTTCTATCAGGAAGTCGGCCTGCTCCTGGGTTTCCACCCCTTCGGCCACGACTTTCAAGTTCAATTGCCTGGCCATGGCCAGGATGAGCTTGACGATGGCCACGTCGTCGGTGCTTCCAGGCGTGTCGCGTATGAAGCATTCGTCTATCTTCAGTTCATACAAGGGCAGGCGTTTCAGGTAGGCAAGGCTGCAATAGCCGGTCCCGAAATCATCGATCGAGAACCGCACGCCCAGTGTGCTGAGTTCCGTCATCCGGTTGATGGAGCCTTGCAGGTCGTCGATCAGGACGCCTTCGGTCACTTCGAAAATCAGCTGCCCGGCCGGGGCGCCCGACTCCTGGAGGATTTCCCGCACCCGCTTGACGAAATCGGCCTGCCTGAACTGGCGCGGGCTGACATTGATGGACAGGGGGTAGGGCTGCCCCGCCAGTTTCAGCTGTGCCAGCACTTTGCAGGCTTGCTGCAGCGCCCAGTCGCCCAGGCGCAGGATGACGCCGGTTTCTTCGGCTATCGGAATGAAGGCCTCCGGGGAAATGGCGCCGCGTTCGGGATGGTTCCAGCGGATCAGCAATTCGGCGCCCACCACCCGCCTGGCGCTGTTCCACTGCGCTTGTATCTGCATCTCCAGCTGCGGCGTGCCGATAGCCTGGGTCAAATCGTGTTCCAGCGCCAGCCTGTCGTCGACTTCGGTGTGCATGCTGGCTTCATAAAAGGCCACGCGGTTGCGGCCCGATTCCTTGGAGCGGTACATGGCCGTATCGGCTTCGCGCAACACGTCGGCCGTCGACTTGCTGCCCGGGGTCAGCAGGGTCACCCCTATGCTGCCGCCGGCCAGGTAATCCTGCCGCTTGATGACTATGGGCTGCTCGAGGGCGGCGCGCACTTTCTCGGCGGTCAGCATGGCCTGGCGGGCGCCTTCTTCTTCGGTCCGGCCGACGTCGTCAAGCAGAATGACGAACTCATCCCCGCCTATGCGGGCCACCGTGTCCTCGCTGTGGGTGATGTCCTGCAGGCGCTGCGCGACGCTGCACAGCACGGCGTCGCCGACATCGTGGCCGCGCGCATCGTTGATCCGCTTGAAGTGATCCAGGTCTATGAACAGCAGGGCGCCGAGATTGGACGCGTGGTCCGCGCTGTCGAGGACGTGGTTGATGCGCTCCAGAAGCAGCCGCCGGTTGGGCAGCTCCGTCAGCGGATCGTAAAAGGCCAGCCGGTGGGCCGTCTGCTGGGCGGCCCGGTGTTCGGTGATGTCGGTGGAAATGCCGCACAAGGCCTCCACCTTGCCCTGCGGGTTTCGAAGAGGAATCTTGATGGACAGGATGGTGTCGGTGGTCTTGCCGTTGACCGTGATGTTGTGTTCTTCGCATACAACTCTTTCGCCGTTTTCTATGACGCGCAGGTCATCCTTGCGCACTCGGGCGCGCGTGCCCTTGTCGAAGAAGTCGTCGTCCGTGCAGCCTATCAGTTCGCCCGGCGATTTGCCGAAAAGTTCGCACACCCTGCGATTGCCATACAGATAGCGCAGATTGCAGTCCTTGATGTAGATAAGGGCGTCGACGCTGTCGAGTATGGTGTTGAGCTTGGCCTCGCTCGCCTGCAGATGGCGCGTCTGGCGCGCAACCTGGGCCTTGAGCAGGACGGCTATGCCCATCGCCAGCATCAGCAGGCAGGCGAGCGCGGCCAGCGCCCACCAGAACGGCGGCGGCGCCATGGCGGGGGACTGGGACGCGCCCCAGCGCTGGAGGACGCGGTAATAGGGCGAGCCCGGCGTTTTCTGCCACTGTTCCAGGCGCTGGTCTATGGCCATCAGCAGATCGCCATTGCGGCCTTTGCTGGCCGCATAGAACAGCCGGGTGGGCTGGAACATGACGGGCGCGGCGATCAGCCCGTACTTGGCCGCATGCCATTCGCCAAAGAAATAGTTGGCAATCGCCGCGTCGGCCACGCCGTTGGCGGCCATATCGAAGCCCTCTTCCAGCGTATCCGCGGCGAGCAGCGCGGGATGGACGCCGAAATCGGCCGTCAGCATGGCGAGGTAGTCATGCTGCGCCGATCCGGCCAGGGCGGCGATGCGCTTGCCGGCGAGATCCTGCATCGACTTGATGGATCCGCCGCGGCGCTCATAGACCTGCGACCAGCTGTGCAGCGCGGGTGTCTGGTGGAAATCATAGAGGTGCTCGCGCGATTCGGAGAACGCCACGTCCGGCAGCAGGTCTATATTCGCGCTCTGCAGCGCATCGAGGCAATCCTGCCAGACGCAGGCCACGGTTTTCAGGGTCCAGCCTTCTTCCTGGGCGATGGCGCCAAGCAATTCGCCCAGGATGCCGCCGGGCTGGCCGCCCTTGCCCAGGAGTATTTTCGGGGCATTGTCGTATACGCCCACCCGAACAACCCGTTCTTGCGCCAAAGCCGATGCACTTAGACATGCGCCGAGCAGTAAGACCGCCCATCGAATAAATGCCCGCCGCTTGCTGTGCCGCATAGGTATGCTCGTTTGGTAGTGCTTGGCTTCACATAGATTTGTTAACAATTGTTGCATCGTAGATTCGGCCGGCCCTCGCGTCAAGTTAGGGATTTCATTTGGGGTATATTGGCAACCATGTCCTACCTCCATTGGCTACCCGGGCTTTTATGCAAAGTTTCCTTGATCATGTGCAGCGGCAGGTCCAGCAATTGCGCGCCGACGGCTTCTACAAAGCCGAGCGCGTCATGGCCGGGCAGCAGTCGGCCCAGGTGGAACTGGCCGATGGATCCCGCGTACTGAATTTCTGCGCCAATAACTATCTGGGCCTGGCCAATGACCAGCGCTTGATCGCGGCGGCCAAGCAGGGGTTGGACGAAGCCGGCTTCGGCCTGGCTTCCGTGCGTTTCATCTGCGGCACGCAAATCGGCCACAAGCAGCTGGAACAGTCGCTGGCCAAATTCCTGGGGATGGGCGATGCCATCCTGTATTCCAGCTGCTTCGACGCCAACGGCGGCCTGTTCGAAGTGCTGCTGGACGAAAACGACGCCATCATCAGCGATGCCCTGAACCACGCCAGCATCATAGACGGCGTGCGGCTGTGCCGGGCCAGGCGCTATCGCTATCACAACAACGACATGGCCGACCTGCGGGCGCAATTGCAGGCGGCCGACGCGGCCGGCGCGCGCTACAAGCTGATCGCCACTGACGGCGTGTTTTCCATGGACGGCATTATTGCCGACCTGCAATCGATATGCGGCCTGGCCGATGAATTCAATGCCATGGTGATGGTGGACGACTCGCATGCCGTGGGCTTTATTGGCGCCCATGGCCGCGGCACCCCGGAATACTGCGGGGTTGAAGGGCGGGTCGATATCGTCACCGGTACGCTGGGCAAGGCCTTGGGCGGCGCTTCGGGCGGGTATGTGGCGGCGCACGAATCCATAGTCGAGCTGCTGCGGCAGCGTTCGCGCCCCTATTTGTTTTCCAATACGCTGGCGCCGGCGATAGTCGCGGCGTCGCTGCGCGTGCTGGACTTGCTGCAAAGCGGCGAGGGGGAGGCATTGCGCCAGCGCGTGCACGCCAACGGCCGGCAGTTCCGGCTAGCCATGGCGGAACTGGGTTTCGATCTGGTGCCCGGTGAACATCCGATCATTCCCGTCATGCTGGGCGACGCGCAATTGGCGGGACGCATGGCCGACGAGCTGTTGCGCGAAGGCGTGTACGTCATCGGTTTTTCTTACCCTGTCGTGGCCAAAGGCCGGGCGCGCATCCGCAGCCAAATGAGCGCCTCTCATACGCCCGAGCACATCGCGAAGGCGGTCGACGCCTTCGCCAAGGTCGGCCGCCGCCTGGGCGTCATCGCATAGTTTTCCGACCGAATCTCAAGCCTTTCTGGAGCACAACATGCGGGCCCTCGCAAAACTTGAACCGGCTGCCGGCTTGACGCTCGCCGATGTCCCGCGGCCCACGGTCGGCCACAATGATGTGCTGATAAGGATAAAGAAAACCGCCATCTGCGGCACGGACATACATATCTGGAAGTGGGACGATTGGGCCAGCAGGACGATACCCGTGCCTATGCATGTCGGCCATGAGTACATGGGAGAGATCGTCGAGATCGGGCAGGAAGTCAGCGGCTTCAAAATAGGCGACCGGGTGTCCGGCGAGGGCCACATCACCTGCGGCTTCTGCCGCAATTGCCGCGCGGGCCGGCGCCATCTTTGCCGCAATACCTCCGGCGTCGGCGTGAACCGGCCGGGGGCGTTCGCCGATTACCTGGCGATCCCGGCGTTCAACGCCTTCAAGATTCCCGATGATGTGTCCGACGAACTGGCCGCCATCTTCGACCCCTTCGGCAATGCCACCCATACCGCGCTGGCCTTCGACCTGGTCGGCGAAGATGTGCTGATCACCGGCGCCGGACCGATAGGCGCCATGGCGGCGGCGATCGCCCGGCACGTAGGCGCCCGCAATGTCGTGATTACCGACGTGAACGATTATCGCCTGGCCCTGGCCAAGGAAATGGGCGCGACCCGCACAGTGAATGTGGCGCGCGAAGCGCTGCCCGACGTCATGAAAGAGCTGGCCATGGCCGAAGGTTTCGACGTGGGGCTGGAAATGTCGGGCGTGCCCAGCGCCTTCACGTCCATGCTCGAGCAGATGAACCATGGCGGCAAGATCGCCATGCTGGGCCTTCTTCCGGCGGGCTTCGGCATAGACTGGAACCAGGTCATTTTCAAAGGCCTGGAAATCAAGGGCATATACGGCCGCGAAATGTTCGAGACCTGGTACAAGATGGTGGCCATGCTGCAAAGCGGCCTGGACCTCGGCCCTATCATCACGCATCGCTACCCGGTCGACGATTACCGCGCCGGATTCGATGCCATGCTGTCGGGCCGGAGCGGCAAGGTGATCCTGGACTGGACGGCCCAGGCTTGAATAAACGCCGCAGCGCATCGGCTGGCCCTGCCCCTTTGCCGCTGCGCAACGGTGTCGCGCCCAGCCGCGTGCATTTGCCGCCGGGGCCCTGGGTCCGGCTGCTCGATTTCCTGCTCGAGCGCTTCGAGCATGTTCCGCCCGACATCTTGCGGGCCCGGTTGGCGCGTGGCGATATCGTCGATGACGCCGGCCTGCCGCAAACGCTGGACAGCCCGTACCAGCCCTTGCGCTGGCTCTGGTATTACCGCGAAGTGCCCGCCGAAGCGCCCGTGCCGTTCGACTTGCCGGTGCTGTTCCGCGATGATCGCCTGGTGGTGGTCGATAAACCGCATTTCCTGGCCAGCATCCCCGGCGGCCGCTATCTGCGGGAAACGGCGTTGACGCGCTTGCGCGCGGCGCTGGACCTGCCATTGCTGAGCCCGATACACAGGCTGGACAGGGATACGGCAGGGGTTCTGCTTTTTTGCGCCGACCCTGAAAGCCGCGGCGCCTATCAGACCCTGTTCCAGAGCCGCGCCGTGAGGAAAGAATACGAGGCCATAGCGCCCTTGCGCGCCGATCTCGGCCTGCCCCTGGTGTATCGCAGCCGCATGCAGGCCAGGGCGGGCCACTTCACCATGCAGGAGACGCCGGGCGTAGCGAATAGCGAAACGTTCATCGAATTGATTGAGGTAATTGCCGCGGCGGCGCCCGGGCCGCGGGACGATGCTTGCGGCGATGCGAAGCAGGCCTGCGACGCGGCGCCCGAGGGCGGCCTCGGGCGCTATCGCTTGCGCCCGCATACGGGCCGCAAGCACCAGTTGCGCGTCCACATGAGCGCCTTGGGGCTGCCCATCCGCAACGATAGCTTCTATCCCGAGCTCCAGCCCTACGCCGGCTCCGACGACTTCAGCAGGCCTTTGCAACTGCTCGCCCGCGCAATCGAATTCACCGACCCTTACAGCGGCCGGCCGCGGCGCTTCGAAAGCCGGCGCCGTCTTTGCGCCGGCGGCGCTGTTTAGCAGCGATCGAAGTACGACTGGATTTTTTCCCGGTCGCTGGTGTTGCCCAGGGCCAGCATCAGCAATATCCGCGCTTTCTGCGGGTTCAGGGAGTTGCTGGAAATAAGCCCCAGTTTGCTATCGCTGGCGCTGGACGAAACCACGCCCGAGCCCACCCGGCTGGACCGTACGCATAGCACTTTGCCGCGGGCCGCCATCTTTATGCCTTTGCGCACTTGCGGAGACAGGCTGCCGTTGCCGGTGGCGGCGATCACGATGCCCCGCGCGCCGGCATGGATGGATGCTTCATACAGATGCGCGCCGGCGTTCTGGTGGTCGTAGATGATATCGACCCAGGGCAGCGATTTGACGCCCGCCACGTTGAAGTCGGTGCCGGTGGTATGCAGGGGCGCGGGGGTCTGGAAAATATGGACCCGGCCGTTATGGACCTGGCCGATATGGCCCTGGTCGTAAGACCGGAACGCATCGACCTGGCTTGTGCTGGCTTTGCTGATGAAGCGCGCCGCGCCCACTTTGTCATTCAACATGACCAATACCCCATGGCCGGCCGCTTGCGGCCTGCCGGCGAGCAACACGGCATTGTATAAATTCAGCGGCCCGTCGGCGCTCAAGGCGGAGCCCGGCCGCATGGCCCCGACGATGACCACGGGCTTGGAACTTTTTACGGTAAGGTTGAGAAAATAAGCGGTTTCTTCGAGGGTATCGGTTCCGTGGGTGACGACCACGCCGTCGACGGCGGAGTCGGCCAGTTCTTTATTGACGCGGGCAGCGAGTTTGAGCAGCATGCTGTTGGTAATGGCGTGGCTTTCGACGTTGAAGACCTGCCGGCAGCGGATATTGGCCAGGCTGGCGATTTCAGGCACCGCGGTCAGGAGGGAGTCCACGCCCTGGGTGACGGAGTAGTCGGCAAGTATGGTGGCGCTGTCCGCCGTGGCGGCGATGGTGCCGCCGGTTCCGAGCAGGACGATATTGGGCAGGTCCGGGTTGTGCATTGTTGTTCAAGGTTCCAGAGATAGGCGCGGCCGGCGGGTAGAGGCGGGCTTGATTATCACGCACGGTGCATCTGAAGGCAATGCTCGGATCGCTGTGGTTTGCGTTGTTCTTAACCCGTCGCCGCGGGCGGGTGTGGGTTGGGCTCAATATCGCTGCGGTCCCGGGCTTCGCCCGTGACTGCCCGCGCAGTCAACCTGTTTCCGGGCGCCCGCGAACTCGCGGAACGGGCAGCCCCCGGCTGCCCGTAAGCACTCGCTCAAACAAGCGCGGGCTTGCCTCCCGGAAACAGGCCGCCTGCGCGGCTTGCTCAAACTTTCGCCCAACCCACACCCGCCCGCGGCGCCTGGACAATTGCTTGATTGGACGGGCGCTGGTATCAGGCCTGGCGATTGCGTTTATTGGACGGGCCCTGTCAGTCTACGGATACGCCGGCCGGCGCCGCAGCTCCGCGGGGGGGCACTTGATCTGGGACCGGTACTTGGACACCGTGCGCCGCGCCACCACCACGCCTTCCCGCGCGAGCTTGCGCGCCAGCACCACGTCCGACAAGGGCTCCTTGGGATTCTCGCCGTCTATCATCTCCTGGATCAGCGCCCGCACCGCTACCGCCGAGCAAGTGCCTCCCGACTGGGTTGCCAGCTCGCGCGAGAAAAACGATTTGAACTCATATATCCCGCGCGGCGACGCCAGATACTTGTTGCTCGTCGCCCGGGAAATCGTCGACTCGTGCATGCCCAGCTCATCCGCGATTTCGCTCAACATCATGGGCCGCAGCGCAATCTCGCCATAATCGAAGAAAGTCTGCTGGCGCGCCACAATCGCCTGCGCCACCCGCTGTATCGTGCTCTTGCGCTGCTCCAGGCTGCGCATCAGCCAGCGCGCCTCTTGCAAAGCCTGCGCCATCAGCGAGCGCTCACCATAGCGGCTCTGGCGAAACAGCTGCGCATAAGTGCTGTTCAAGCGCGCCTGCGGCGTAGCCTCTTCATTGGTCGTCGCCACCCAAAGCCGCCCAATCTTGCGCACAAACGCGTCCGGTATCACATAGCACGACGGGTCCACCGAGGTGTACCGCCCGCCGGGCCGCGGCGCAAGCGTACGTATCAGCAGGCAGGCTTCCTGGATCTCCTCCTCCGGGCAGCCCATCGCCTTCGCCAGCCCCGCATAGTCGCAGCGCCCCAGCCGCTCTAGCGCCTCGCCAATAATGCGCGTGGCCATCGCCCTGCCCGGCGTATCGTCCGGCAAGGCCGCCAGTTGCAGCGTCAGGCACTCCGTCAGGTTGCGCGCCGCCAGGCCCGGAGTGCTCAATTGCTGCACCAGCCGCAGCGCGATTTCCCACTCGTCATCGCCGACGGGCGGCGAGAATTCCTTTACATTGGCCAGCTCGGCAAACGGAACCCGCAAATAGCCGTCGTCGTCCAGCGCTTCAATAATGTACTCGGTCAGATAGCGCTCTCTTTCGCTCAATTGATAGCTGCAAAGATCGGCCCGCAAGGCCTGCTGCAGATTGCCGGTGCTGCGCGCCCACTGGCCGACGTCGCTGTCGGGCTGGTCGGCGTTGCGCTGGGTGGGGTAGTCGCCTGAATAGGCGGGCGCATCGGCCTGGCTGGCGGCGATGTATTCGGGTTCCGGCGCCGCGTGCTCCGCAGGCTCGCCGGCATCAGCATAGCTTTCCGGCCCATCCCCGCCGGCAGGCATGGCCAGCATGTCGCCATCGGTATCGTGGACGGCCGCCGCGTCTTCGGATGGCGCCTGCTCGTCGGGTTCTTCCAGAAAAGGATTGGTGGCGATGGCTTGAGCCACTTCGCGGCTGAAGTCCAGTGTAGACATCTGCAATAGCTTGACGGATTGCTGCAGGCGGGGTGTCAGGCTGGTTTGCTGGCGCGCCTGCATCTCATAGGTAATTTGAGTCAATTCTTATCTCCCAACTGGTTTATTTGCGAGGCTTACAGAAGCACGTTGGATAAACACGCAAAGTCTGTGCCAGGCCACGTAAACAAAAACCGTCAGACGTATCTGATCGTTTCCGGCCCTTCGAAGCGCTTGTCCAGCCTGTGAAAAAGCCGGCTGCGCAGGGCTGCCGGCGCTTCCAGCCGGGGGCGCATGGCGCGGGATGCCCGTCATAAATTACCGACGCAGGTAAGAAGTGCCCTAGGCGCGTGCGGGGGCCGAATCGAGAGCAATCCGGGGCAAATCGGGCGACATCCCGGCCATGAAAAGGGCGGCGGCATACCGTTTGCTGTTCTCGATGCCTCGGCCGCTTGTGTAAAAGCGCCAGGCGGCATCAGGAAATTTCTTGCTTTAAGGAGGCTGAAATGAAGAATGATGATCGGCGACGCCATGGATCTCCCGCAAATTACGAGCCCGACCGGGACTTCGACGACTCGTTCCAGGACCAGCGTAATCCGCCGGGCGGCCGCGGCAACCAGCCGCGCCATTGGCAAGGCCGCGGCACCGCCGGACAGGGCGCAACGGGCGGTCCGCGCGATGCCGGTGGAACGGGCGGCGAGCGTGTCGACTTCGATCGGCGCTCGTATGGGCGGGGTAATCAATTCGGCCGCGCCGGCGAGTATGGCCGCGGGCACGAATACAGCCAGGGCCCGCGCCAGGGCTTTTCCGGCGACTATGACCGCAGCGACGACTACGGCCGCGGCGACGAGCGCATCCGCGACGAAGGCCATAGCGGACGCGCCTACCCGGGGGCGCGGGCCACGGGCCGCGGCGAAGTATTGCGCAGCCGCAGCGCCGATCCCGGCCAAAGCAGTTATGGCGGCTTTTCGAACGAGGATCCGCGCTTTCAGCGCCAGCAAGGCGCATACGGGCCGAGGCGCATACAACCCAAGGGTTATACGCGTTCGGACGAACGGGTGCGCGAGGACATCTGCGAGCAGTTGAGCCATAGCGGCCTGGATGTGTCCGATGTATCGGTGAGCGTCGCGGAAGGCAAGGTGACGCTCGAGGGCACGGTGAAGGATCGCCGCGTCAAGCACGCCATCGAGGACTACGCCGACGATTGCATAGGCGTCAAGGACGTTGATAACCGCATCACTGTGCAACGGGGCGACCCGGACGCGGGCGCCATGGCGCTTTGACATAACAAGAATGGAGAGCATCATGCGAAGAGTTGCCATTGTCAGTGAACATGCGTCGCCGATCGCCCTGGCGGGTAGCGTCGACAGCGGAGGACAGAACGTCTATGTGGCCCAGGTGGCGCGCCAATTGGCCGCGCAGGGCGATAAAGTGGACGTCTTCACAAGGCTCGACAGCCCCCATCTGCCCCTGGAAATGGACTGGGGCGAGGGGGTGCGCATCGTGCACGTGCCCGCCGGGCCGGCGCGCTATCTGCCTAAAGAAGATTTATTGCCTTACATGGGCGAATTCGGCGCTTTCATGCAGCGCTACTTTGGAACACACAGCGAGTCTTATGAGCTCGTGCATGCCAACTTCTTCATGTCGGCCATGGCCGCGCTGCCTGTCGCCAGGCGATTCGGCATTCCCCTGGCCGTGACCTTCCATGCCTTGGGCCGTGTGCGCCGCCTGCATCAGGCCGAGGCGGACCGATTTCCCGATTGCCGCTTCGACATCGAAGACGAAATCGTCCAGGAAGCCGATTGCATTATCGCCGAGTGCCCGCAGGACAGGCGCGACCTGATAGACCTGTACGGCGCCGACCCGCGACGCATCCGCATGGTTCCTTGCGGCTTCGACCCGCAGGAAATGTGGCCGATGGAACGCAGCCCGGCGCGCGCTTCTCTCGGCTGGGACAAGGATGCCTTCTATATTCTGCAACTCGGGCGCATGGTTCCGCGCAAGGGGGTCGATAACGTGATCCGGGGCATGGCGCGCTTGCGCAAGAAATACGGCGTCGATGCCCGCCTCTGCGTCGTGGGGGGAAACACCGCCCAGCCGCTGGACGCCGCCACACCCGAGCTTGCCCGGCTGAAGGCGGTCGCCCGGCAGGAAGGCGTGCTGGATTTCGTGGAATTCACCGGGCGCCGCGGCCGCGGCCAGTTGCGGCGCTACTACTGCGCCAGCGATGTATTCGTGACGACGCCATGGTACGAGCCGTTCGGCATCACGCCCGTGGAGGCGATGGCCTGTGGACGGCCGGTGGTCGGCTCGGATACGGGCGGCATCCGCTATACCGTGGTCGATGGCGAAACCGGCTTCCTCGTCCCGCCCAAGGATCCGGACGCGCTGGCGGCGCGGCTGGCGCGCCTGGCCCGCGATCAGAGACTGTCGGCAAACATGGGGCTGGCGGGCGCGCGCCGCGCCGACCGATTGTTCACCTGGGAACGGGTCGCGGCCGAACTCGCCCGCGTATTCGACGGATTGCGCCAAGGCAATGCCGCGCCGGTATCGGCGCCTGGCTGGGATGCCGACGCCGAGGCCCGCCTCATGGCGTGAGCGCTGCGCGCCCGGACGGGCGCGGCTGGATTCAATAAAAAGGAATGACAATGGATGCCTATGATTTCCAGACGGTTGCAGGCCGGGTGGTTTTGGTGACGGGGGCAGGCCGCGGGCTGGGCGCCGCGATCTGCGAAACGCTGGCGGGCGAAGGGGCGCATATCGTTGCCACGGATGTGGACGAGTCGTCGGCCAAGGCGGTCGCCGAGCGCATCAATGCCGCGTCCGGCAGGGCCTGCGCCTTTCAGCTGGACGTCGGCGACGAAGAGCAGGTGCGCCGCGTGCTCGACGGCGCGGTCACCTTGCTCGGGCGGCTCGACGCCATCATCAACAATGCCGGGATAGACGTCACGCTAAGCATACGCGAGCTCGCCAGCTCGGACTGGGACCGCGTGATACGCACCAACCTGACGGGCCCGTTCCTGCTGGCCAAGCATGGGCTGGACCATCTTGCGCCGGGCGGGCACATCGTCAACATCGCGTCGACCGCCGCCCGGCGCGCGTGGCCCAACGCCAGCGTCTACCACGCCAGCAAGTGGGGGCTGATGGGCCTGACGCACGCTTTGCACGCCGAGCTGCGCTCGATGGGCGTCAAGGTGTCGGCCATTATCGCGGGCGGCATGCGCACGCCCTTCCTGCTCGATCGCTTCCCCGATATAGACCAGGATTTGCTGCAAGACCCGCTGAATGTCGCGCGCGCGGTGAAATTCGTCCTGACGCAGCCTCCTGAAACCGTGATTCCCGAGGTCATGGTGCTGCCCATGAAAGAGACCTCGTGGCCATGACAGCCGCGATTTTCCTGGACAAGGATGGCACCCTGCTGGCGGATGTTCCCTATAACGTGGACCCGGGCCGGATGCATTTCGCGCCGGGGGCGCTGGCGGGGCTGGCCTGCCTGGGCAGGTCGGGCTTGCCCTTGATCGTCATCAGCAACCAGGCCGGAATCGCACTGGGCAAGTTTACGGCGCATGACATGGCGCCAATGGTCAGGCAAATGGAGCGCATGTTCCTGCTGGCCGGGGCGGCGCTCCGCGGTTTTTACTACTGCCCCCACCATCCGCAGGGCACGGTCCCGGCGTATGCGCGCGAATGCGCTTGCCGCAAGCCGGCGCCGGGGCTATTGCGCCGCGCCGCCCAGGAACACGCAATAGACCTGGGCGCTTCCTGGTTCATCGGCGACATTCTGGACGACGTCGAGGCGGGCCGGAGGGCCGGCTGCAACACCTTGTTGATAGACAACGGCAACGAGACCGAATGGCGCATCAATGAGTGGCGCGTACCCGACCGGATCGAACGCAATCTGGGCGATGCCGGCCGCTGGGTGGCCCGCTGGCTGGCCGTCCGGCGAGTATCCGCTACAGCCGAGGCGGCAAAAGGGAGACAGCATGAATATCCATAGCGATTGGTCGGCTGCGCGACGCATACTATGCGTGCGCCTGGATAATATGGGCGACGTGCTGATGAGCACGCCAGCCATGCGCGCCTTGAAAAACGCGCGCAGCGGCCGGCATATCAGCCTGATGGCGTCGCAGTCCGGCGCCCGCCTGGCCGCCTATCTGCCGGATGTGGACGACACCATCGTGTACGACGCGGCGTGGGTCAAGAACGGCTCCAGCGGCTGCCGGCAGGATTGCGCCGCGATCGACGCGCTGCGGCGCGGCAGCTTCGACGCGGCCGTGATCTTTACCGTATACAGCCAGAGCGCCCTGCCGGCCGCGCTGATGTGCCATCTGGCGGGCATTCCCCTGATCCTGGCCCATTCCCGGGAAAATCCCTACCGCTTGTTGAGCCACTGGGTGCGCGATACCGAACCCGGCTCGGGCATACGCCATGAGGTGCAGCGCCAACTGGATCTGGTGGCCGAGATAGGCGCCCGCTGCAGCGATACCCGCTTGTCGTTCGCGACGCTGGACGCCGATCGGCGAACCCTGCAGGCCACATTGCGCGCCCACGGTATATCCGAGGCCGGCGGCTGGATTGTGGTGCATTGCGGCGCCAGCGCCGAATCGCGCCGTTACGGGGCGGCCGGATTTGCGCAGGTGCTTTCCTTGCTGGATGCCGGCGGGCGGCGCATCCTGCTTACCGGCAGCGCAAGCGAGCGCAAGCTGGTCGATCAAATCATCGGCGGATGCGGGGCAAGCGGGCTGGTCAACCTGGCGGGCCGCCTCGAACTCGGCGAGCTGGGCTGCCTGATCGAGGATGCCGCCGTGCTGATTTCGAACAACACGGGGCCGGTACACATCGCCGCCGCCGTGCAGACACCGGTGGTGGACTTGTATGCGCTGACCAATCCTCAGCATACGCCCTGGCAGGTGGAGCACCGGCTGTTGTCTTGCGATGTGCCATGCAAATACTGTTATCGCAGCGTCTGCCCCCATGGCCACAATGCCTGCCTCAATGGCATTGCGCCGCAGGCCGTGGCGCAGGCGGCCTGTGAGCTGCTGGAGGCGGGACATGGCGCGATCCAGGCGCCGGGCGCGAGCCGCGGCGTCAAGAAAGGGGAAGGAATATGCATACTCTAGGAATCAATGCCGCTTTTCATGATTGCGCGGCGGCGCTTATATGCGACGGCAAGGTGGTGGCGGCGGCGGAGGAAGAGCGGTTCACGCGCGTCAAGCACGGCAAGCGGCCCGTGCCGTTTTCGACCTGGCAACTGCCCTATAACGCCATTGATTATTGCCTGGGCGAGGCCGGCATCCATTTGCGCGACGTGGACCATATCGCCTATTCGTTTGCGCCGCAGCTGTTGCAGGCCGGCATGGAGGCCGGCTCAAGCATTGCGCTGCCGCTGGAGCCGTCCGCGGCGGGCGCGGCCAAGGACGGCGGCTCGCCGTGGGACCCGCTGTTTCTGTCGTATATCGTCAATGCGCCGCGCCAGCTCGCCGACGGCGCTCCCCATCATTTGCAGAGCCGCTTTTCGGGCGCCGGGCTCGAGCGCATCATGCAGCGCTGGCAATTCACCGAGCATCACCTGGCGCACGAGGCCAGCGCTTTTCTGGCCAGCCCTTACGACGAGACCGCCGTGCTGACCATGGACGGGCGCGGCGAGCGCGCCTCGACCAGTTATGGCCACTACGCCGGCGGCAAGTACAAGCGCATCAGGCAGATCGATTTGCCGCATTCATTGGGCCTGCTGTACGAAGACGTGACGCGGTATCTGGGCTTTCTCCATTCCTCCGACGAGTACAAGGTGATGGCCCTCGCGTCATATGGCAAGCCCGCCTATCTGAAAGAATTCCGCGAAATCCTGAGCAGCGATGGCGCCGGCGGCTATGCCTTGCATCCGTCACGCCTGGAGGAGCGGTTCGGCCCGGCGCGCGGCAGGGGCCAGGAGTTCGAGGAGCGGCATATGGATATTGCCCGGTCCTTGCAGCAGGTACTGGAAGAAACTGTATTGGAAATGGCGCAATGGCTGCATCGCGGCACGCATTCCCCCAATCTTTGCATGGCCGGGGGAGTGGCGCTCAATTGCGTGATGAATGCGCGCCTGGCCAACGACGGGCCGTTTCAGAACGTCTGGGTGCAGCCGGCCGCCGGCGACGCCGGGACCGCCCTGGGGGCGGCGCTGTGGCTGGACTTCAACAAGCGCGAAAAGGGCGGCCGCAACTGGGCGATGGAACATGCCTTCCTGGGGCCCGGCTACCACGACCGCGAGATAGAGGCCTTCCTGCAGCGTTCGCATGTGGCGTATCGCCGGCTCAAGAACGTGGCGGAGGCCGCCGCCGACTTGCTGGCCCAGGAAAAGATACTCGGCTGGTTCCAGGGGCGCATGGAGTTCGGCCCGCGCGCGCTGGGCGCCCGTTCCATCCTGGCCTCGCCGCGCGACGCCAGGATGCAGGCCCGCCTCAACGAACTCAAGGACCGCGAGGACTTCCGGCCGGTGGCCCCGCTGGTCATCGAGGAACAGGCCCATGAATGGTTCGATTCGGGCAGGAAAGCCGCCATAGACGCGCCCTTCATGCTGTTTGTCTATGATGTGCTGCCGGACAAGGCGGCCCTCATCCCCGCCGTCTGCCATATCGACGGCACGGCGCGGGTGCAGACGGTGCGCAGCAGCCAGCATGGCTTGCTGTATGACCTGCTGCGCGCGTTCGAAGAAAGGACGGGGGTCCCGGTGCTGGTCAATACCTCTTTCAATACGCGCGGCGAACCGGTGGTCTGCTCGCCGCGCGATGCCCTGGAGTGCTTCTGGACCTCGCCGCTGGATGCGCTGGTGATAGGCAGCTTTCTCGTGGAGAAGCCCAGATGAATGCCCGCGCGCCCTTGATATCGGTGGTGGTGCCGACCTACGAGCGGCCGGACTTGCTCGAGCGCTGCCTGGCGGCCTTGTTGCGGCAGACGCTCGCCCCGGACGATTGGGAGATACTGGTGTGCGACGACGGGCCCAGCCCGCAAGCCAGGGCGGTGGCGCAAGCCATGAGCGCGCGGGCGGGCGGACGCCCGGCCATCCGCTATCTGCCGGTGAGCCGTACGCAGGGCCCGGCCGGCGCGCGCAATGTGGGCTGGCGCGCCGCCGGCGCGCCCGTCATTGCCTTTACCGACGACGATACGCTGCCCGAGCCGGGCTGGCTGCAGGAGGGGCTGGAGGCCATGGCTTCGGGCGCCGAGGCCGCCGTGGGAACGATAGTCATGCCTTTGCCGCCGCGGCCCAGCGATCTGGATCGCGATGCGGCGCGGCTCGAGCAGGCGGAATTCGCCACGGCGAACTGCTTTGTCCGGCGCGACATCCTCGAGGCGGTGGGCGGCTTCGACGAACGCTACACATTGGCCTGGCGCGAAGATTCCGATCTGCATTTCGCGCTGATCGAGCGCGGCTGCCGCGTTGCGCCGGCGCCGGCCGCCACCGTGGTGCATCCCTTGCGCGCGGCCCGTTTCGCGGCCGGCATCGGCATGCAGAAGAAAGTGATGTTCGACGTGCTGCTCTACCGGAAATTCCCGCGGCTTTATCGGCAGCGCATACGCAGCGGGCCGCCGTGGTTTTATCTGTCGGTGTGCGCCGCCCTGCTGCTGGCGCTCGCCGCGCTTCTGGGCGGCTGGCAACGGCTCGCCATGGCCGCCTTGCTGCTTTGGGGCCTGCTTAGCCTGTTTTTCTTCCTGCGCCGTCTTCGCCTCAGCGCCTTTACTTTGCGCAATGTCGCGGAGCTGCTGCTCACATCGGTGCTGATTCCGCCGCTTTCCGTGTTTTGGCGGGCGGTGGGGGCGGCGCGATTCGGCGGGGGACTGCCATGATGGGAACGGCGCAGATCTGGCGGCCCGCGCCGCGCCGGGTGGCGATATTCCGCGCGCTGAACCTGGGCGACCTGCTGTGTTCCATGCCGGCTTTCCGGGCCCTGCGCCAGGCCCTGCCGGATGCCCGCATCACCCTGATCGGGCTGGAAAGCGCGGTGCCGGTGGTGGCGCGATTCAAGGCCTATGTGGACGAGCTGGTGCTGTTTCCCGGCGATCCGGCGTTCCCGGAGCAGGCCCCGCGCGCGGCGGAATTGCCGGATTTCTACCGCGGGCTCAGGGCGCGCCATTTTGACCTGATACTGCAGATGCATGGCAGCGGCGCGCGGTCCAACGCCCTGGTGCAAGCCATGGGCGCGCGGCGCTGGGCCGGTTTTGTGCCCGAAACGCGGCAGCAGGAAGCGGGGCGGCTGATGGCCTGGCCGGATCACTTGCCGGAAGTGCGCAGGTACCTGGCTTTGCTGTCCTATCTGGGTTTGCCCGCGCGGGATGCGGCCCTAGAATTTCCTTTGAGCGCCGGCGACGACGACGAGGCCGACAGGGTGGCGGCCGAGACCGGCATAGACCTGGGCCGGACGATTTTCATCCATCCCGGAGCGCGGCTGGCGTCGCGCCGCTGGCCCCTGGACCGGTTTGCGCGCGTGGCGCTTTATCTTGCGGCGCGCGGCTGGCAGATCGCCGTCACGGGCAGCAGCGCCGAAGCCGAGCTGGCCGCGAGCCTGGTCAGGCAGGTGCAACTGCCGGTCGTCAATCTGTGCGGAAGGACTTCTTTGGGCGCGCTGGTCAGCCTGCTGCGGCGCGCCCGCTTGCTGGTATGCAACGACACCGGCATTTCCCATCTCGCCGCCGCCGTCATGCTGCCCAGCGTGGTGATCGCCTCGGGTAGCGATGTATCGCGCTGGGCCCCTTTGGACACCGCCAGGCATCGCGTGCTTTATGCGCCGATGCCGTGCCGGCCCTGTTCTTACGAGGAATGCCCGATAGGGCATCCTTGCGCGCGGGGCGTCGGGGTCGCGGAGGTCTTGGCGCAGGTGCAACTGCAACTTCCCACAGGAGCAATGCCTTGAACCCAGCTTCATCGCCCGGCAGCGCGCCGCGGCCGGCCCGGCGCTTGCGCATACTGACCTGGCATGTCCATGGCAACTACCTGTATTCCTTGACGCGGGTGCCCCATGATTTCATCATTCCGGTAATGAGCGACGCGCGCCCCGGTTACAGTCCGCTGGGCTTCAAGATACCCTGGGGCGGCAATGTGCGCGAAGTGCCGGCCGGGCAATTGCGCCACGAACAACTGGACTGCGTGCTGTACCAGTCGCGCGGCGCCTTCGAGCGGGACCAGTTCGATTTGCTGTCGCCCGCCCAGCGCGCCTTGCCCTGCGCCTATATCGAACACAACCCGCCCGAACCGCATCCTACCAATACGGCGCATTTCTTCCGCCATGAAAAAGGCCTGCTGGTGCACGTCACCGCCTATAACGCCTTGATGTGGGACTCCGGCGACACCCGCACGCGGGTGGTCGAGCACGGCGTCGCGCCCATGCCCGGCGTCGTTTATACCGGCGAACTGGCGCGCGGCATTACGGTCATCAACCATCTGCAGCGGCGCGGCCGCCGGGTCGGCGCGGATGTCTACGAATGGGCCCGCGCGCAGGTCGCGCTGGACTTGATAGGCATGCAGTCTGAAGCCATGGGCGGCCTGGGCGAGGTTCCGAACATGGAGGTTCCGGCCTTCATGGCGCGCTATCGATTCTTTTTCTCGCCCATCCGCTATGCCAGCCTGGGCCTGTCCCTGGTCGAGGCGATGATGGCTGGAATACCGGTAGTGGGTCTGGCGACGACCGAACTGAGCAATGTGGTAAGCAATGATGTCAATGGTTATGTCGACACGCGCCGGGACCGCGTGCTGGATCGCATGCGGCAATTGCTGCATGATCCCGAACTGGCCCGGCAATGGGGCGAGGCGGCGCGGCGCACCGCTTTGAACCGTTTCGGTATAGACCGCTATGTGCGCGACTGGATGGAGATATTTTCTTTATTGACCGGAGTACCTCATGAATGATACGCAAATGGCTCCCGAGCGCGTGCTGGTTGCGGGCGGCGCGGGCTTTCTCGGCTCGCATCTTTGCCGCCGGCTGCTGGATGAGGGGCACCAGGTGATCTGCCTGGACAGTTTCCTGACGGGAAAGCGGCGGAATATCGCGCCCCTGCTGGACCACCCGGACTTTTCGGTCTTGCGCCATGACGTCATCAATCCCATACGCCTGGATATCCGCCCGACGCGCATCTACAACCTGGCCTGCCCGGCATCGCCTCAGCATTACCAGGCCGACCCGGTCCATACGCTGCGGACTTGCGTCGAAGGCGCCTTCAATCTGCTGGAGGTCGCCCGCGCAGCCGGCGCCCGCATATTGCAGGCTTCCACCAGCGAGGTCTATGGCGACCCGCACGTGCATCCGCAGCCCGAGGCCTACCGCGGCAATGTCAACATCCTGGGCCTGCGCTCATGCTACGACGAGGGCAAGCGCTGCGCCGAAACGCTGTTCTCCGACTATGGCAGGCGCAAGCATGTGCGGGTCAAGATTGCGCGCATCTTCAATACTTATGGGCCGCTCATGTCGCAGAGCGACGGCAGGGTGGTGTCGAATTTCATCGTCCAGGCGCTGAGCGGCCGCAGCCTGACGGTCTATGGGGATGGCAGCCAGACGCGCTCGCTGTGCTATGTGGACGACATGATAGACGGGCTGACGCGCATGATGGAAAGCGACGAGTCGTTTCGCGGCCCGGTGAACCTGGGCTGCCCCCATGAAAGCACGGTGCTCGATATTGCGCGCCGGATACGGCGATTGGTGGGGGCCGACGTGCCAGTCGAATTCCGGCCGCTGCCGTCCGACGACCCGATCCAGCGCTGCCCCGACATATTGCTCGCGCGCCGCCATCTGGACTGGTGGCCGCGGGTCGGGCTGGACGCCGGCTTGCAGAAAACCATCGCCTATTTCGCGCAGACCGTCGCGGCCGCGCCGGCAAGCCCGAAAATCATCGAAAGCTTTCCAGGCGGTTGTAAAGTGTTTTCGGACTGATGCCCAAGGCCAGCGCGGTGCGGCGCTTGTCGCCCGAATAGTGCTCGAGCGTGGCCATGATGATGGCCCGTTGCGCACAGGTGAGCGAGGTGCCTATCGGGATTTTCAGGTAGCCATGCTTGACCATGGGAGCGGGGGCGCGGAATACCGAGTTCATGGGCGCCACCTCGATGACATCTTCGGCAAGGATATAGGCGCGCGTGATGCTGTTCTTCAGTTCCCGTATATTGCCGGGCCAGTTGTAGTCCTCGAGCTTTTCGAGCGTCTTGGCTGAAAATACCTTCTTGGTTTTTTCCTGTTCGTTCAGTTCGTTGAGGAAACGCTGCGACAAGTAGGCGATATCGGATTTGCGTTCGCGCAAGGGCGGCACCCGTATGGGGAAGACGGCCAGGCGGTATAACAGGTCGGAGCGGAAATTTCCCGCCAGGACCGATTCCTTGGGATCGCGGTTGGTGGCGGCGATGATGCGCAGGTTCACGCTCAACTGCTCGGAGCCGCCCACCCGGTGATACTGTCCCGATTCAAGCACACGCAGCAGTTGCACCTGCATGCTCAGCGGCATTTCGGTGATTTCATCCAGGAACAGGGTGCCGGGGTGGGCGCGTTCGAAGCAGCCCATGGTGGTCGCCGAGGCGCCGGTAAAGCTGCCCTTTTCGTGTCCGAACAATTCACTCTCGGCCAGAGAAGGCGTGATGGCGCCGCAATTGATGGCTACAAAAGGAGCATCGCGCCGCGAACTGCGGGCGTGGACGGCTCGCGCCACGATTTCCTTGCCTGTACCGCTTTCCCCTACAATCAGGACGCTCGCCTCAGTGGGCGCCGCCTTCACAATAGACCTGGCGAGCTCAAACGCGGCGGGCGATCGACCCAGGATTTTGGACGATGGAATCATGTAAAAAGTCTAATCGTAAAAATTCCCGATCGGGAATTATTCTCATACTGTTACAACTGAGATGCAAATTTACGCTTCGTTTCACCGAAACCGCGTACGATGTTTTCAATAAAATCCATAAAAAAGGCACCCATTCCAAGACGCGGGTTCGTACTTGCAGTGCCTGATTCGGTACATGCGAATGCGAGCGCCCCAGTAAATTTAACTTAAGAAGCTACTATGCCGCATCTCCTGATCACCGATGACGACACGGCCATCCGAGACCTGATTGCAGAAATTGCCGGCGAAGAGGGTTATACCGTAGCGCAGGCCGGCGATATACGCCAGGCGCGCATCCAGATTGAAAGGCAAAAGCCGGATGTCATCCTGCTTGACATGCAACTGCCCGACGGCGACGGCATGGAGTTCTGGACGGACCTGGGCTTGACCGGCACCCAGGTGGTTTTCATTACCGGCTACTCCAGCGTGGACAGCGCCATCCAGGCTTTGCGCTGCGGGGCGGTCGATTATCTGCTCAAGCCGGTCAGCCTGCGGCGTTTGCGCGGCGTTCTGAGCGAATTGAAGTCCCTGCTGCAGAAGCACCCCTTGCCCGGGGCCAGCGATTGCTTTGCCAAGATGATAGGCCACTCGCGGGCCATGCAATTGCTGTGCGCGCACATAGAAAAAGTGGCGCCCACCCAGGCCACGGTATTGCTGGTCGGCGAAAGCGGCACCGGCAAGGAACTTGCGGCCGAAGCCATACATCTGGCCAGCCCGCGCCACGAAAAGCCTTTCATGCCGGTCAATTGCGGCGCCATTTCGCCCAATCTCATTGAAAGCGAACTGTTCGGCCACGAAAAGGGCAGCTTTACCGGCGCCGACCGCCAGCACAAAGGCTACTTCGAGCGCGCCAGCGGCGGCACCCTGTTCCTGGATGAAATCACCGAGATGTCGATGGAGCTGCAGGTCCGCCTGCTGCGCGTCCTGGAAACCGGCCGTTTCATGCGGGTGGGCACCCATGAGGAAATCGCCGCGGATGTGCGGGTCATTGCGGCAACGAATCGTAACCCCGAGCAAGCGGTCGCCAACGGAACGCTGCGCGAGGATTTATACCACCGCTTGAGCGTGTTCCCCCTGGAACTGCCGCCCCTGCGCGACCGCGAGGACGATATTCTCCTGCTGGCCGATTATTTCCTGCAGAAGCTCAACGAGGAGGCGCACACGCAAAAAACCTTCGCGCCGGAGGCGCTCAAGGCCATGAGCGAATACGCCTGGCCGGGCAATATCCGCGAACTGCGCAACTACGTATACCGCAGCTATATCCTGGCCGACACCGTCATCAAGGGTGATTTCAATTCTTTCGAACTCGAATCGCATTCCGCCGGCTGGGGCTCCGAAATACTGGTGCCCGTAGGCGTGCCGCTGGCCGACGCCAATAAGCAACTGATCCTGGCCACCCTCAAGCAGTGCGGCGGGGTCAAGAAGGCCGCCGCCGAAATGCTCGGCATCAGCCTCAAGACGCTGTACAACCGGCTCGAAGAGTACGGCGCCGCGGGCGAAGTCGACGAGTCCTCGTCTTTCCGGTAGAAGCACGCCCGCGCCCCGCGCGGCCGGCGCCCGAGCTGGCACGCCATATGCTGGATGTAACCGTGTCAACCGGGGCTACGGACGAAATGGAAACTACAGCGGCAGGGCGCGCGACCATCGTCGTGCTTACACATAACAGGCGTGTGCAGGTGCTGAGCACGCTGGAGTATCTCGTTCGCCTGCCCGGGCGATGGCCTGTCGTGGTGGTGGACAACGGCTCGAGCGACGGCAGCGCGGCCGCGATAGCGTCGCGTTTTCCCTTCGTGATGCTGATCCGCGCCAAGCGCAATCTGGGGGCGGCGGCGCGCAATATCGGGGTCGCCTACGCGCGCACTCCTTATGTGGCTTTTTGCGACGACGATACCCAATGGGAGCCCGGCGCGCTGGAGCGCGCGGTGGACCTGTTGGACGACACGCCGACCGTCGCGGTCGTGAGCGCCTGCGTCCAGGTCGGCGCCATGCGCCGGCCCGACCCCGCATGCCTGTCGATGGCGCGCAGCCCCTTGGCGCGCGAGCATCTGCCCGGTCCCCAGCTATTGGGCTTCATGGCGGGCGCCTGCGTCATGCGCACCCGCGCATTCTACGAAGTGGGAGGCTACTGGCCGCCGTTTTTCATAGGCGGAGAAGAAGCGCTCATGGCGCTGGATCTGGTCGAAAAAGGCTGGCGCATCGTCTATGCGAATGATGTGATAACCCGTCATTTCCCTTCCGTGTTGCGGGATTCGCGGCTGCGCGAGCGCCTGCTGATACGCAACGCCATCTGGGTGGCATGGATGCGCCGGCCCTTGCGCGCCGCCTGGCATGAAACCAGCGTGCAGTGGCGCGCGGCGCGGGCGCGGGGCATTGCGTGGCCGACGATGTTGCAAATGATATTGGGTCTGCCGCGCGCCTTGCGGTATCGCAGGGTCATCTCGCCGGCGGTCGAAAGCATGCGCGCCATGCTCGACCTGGCGGCGGTCAGCCCCGCGCCGCCAGGCCCGGACCGCCACGCGGCGTGAAAATAAAAGGCGCTGCATTGGCAAGATAGGCACGGGGTTTGCTTGATCCACGATACGAGCAATCGTGTCCGGGGCGACTATGCCGAGGCTTTACCAGGTTTTACGTTTTTGGGTATTTTTTACCGCTGCTGCAGAAACGTCCTACCCCCGGTGCAACATAAGGGCCCTGCGGGCCGACTATTGGAGATCACTGTGGCGCTACGAATCCTAGCAGTTACTTCTGAAGCTTTCCCTCTTGCGAAAACGGGCGGACTGGGCGATGCGGTCAGCGGGCTTGCCTTGTCCGTCAACGAAAGCGGAGCGCAGGTCACCTTGCTGCTGCCCGCTTATCCGTCGGCGATGGCCCACGTCAGCCATGTAACGGAAGTGGCGGCCTTGTCCGGCCTGCCTGGCGGGGATGCCGTCCTGCTGGGGGCCTACTGCCCTGAACTGGGCGTGCAGGCACTGCTATTGAAGAACGATGCCTTGTATGACCGGGAAGGCTATTATGTGGCGCCCGACGGGGCGGAATATCCGGACAACGGGATACGCTTTGCCGCCCTGGCCCACGCGGCGGCGCGCATCGCGCAAGGCATCGAAGGACAGCCGCGCCCGCACATCGTGCATGCCCACGACTGGCACGCCGCATTGACGCCTTTGCTGATGCACCAGATGCAGATCAAGGACGTCAAGTCGGTGCTCACCTTGCACAATATCGCCTTCCAGGGTGTCTTTCCCATGGGCCTGGCCGATGCGCTGGGCATAGCCCCGCGCTATTGCACGGGCGAAGGGCTGGAGTTCTGGGGGCAGCTCAATTTCCTGAAGGCGGGCATCCGCTACGCCGACCTGATTACCGTCGTCAGCCACAATTATGCGCGCGAGATACTCACGCCCAAATTCGGCTGCGGGCTGGAAGGAGTGCTTGCCGCGCGCGGCGGCGACTTGATATCCATACCGAACGGCATAGATACCACGCTGTGGAATCCTCAAGCCGACGCGTATTTGCGCGGGCGCGGTTTCACTGCCGAGCACCTTGGCAACAAGGCCTTGTGCAAAGGTGAACTGCAGCGGGCTTTTGGCTTGCAGGAGGACCCCCATGCCACATTGATGGCGATGGGCAGCCGGCTTACGACGCAAAAAATGGCCGACCTGGCCGCCGTGGCGATTCCAGCCGCGCTGGATGCGCATTCCGGCCTTCAGGCCTGCATAATCGGCCAGGGAGACCATGGCCTGGAGGCGGCCCTGCGCGACGTGGCACAGCGCTATCCCGGCCGTTGCGGGGTGCACATCGGTTTCGACGAAGGGCAGGCCCATTTGCTGCATGCCGGCGCCGATATTCTTTTGCACGGCAGCCGGTTCGAGCCCTTTGGCCTGACGCCGCTGTATTCGATGCGCTACGGCACTATTCCCGTCGCATCCAAAGTGGGCGGCATGGCCGACACCATCATCGATCCCGGGCTCGACCGGCCGATAGGCGCGATGCAGGCGGCCACCGGCATTCTGTTCGAAGGCGAGCAGCCCCGGGATATGGCCCTCGCGCTGGACCGGGCCATGGGCTTGCGCGCCCATCCCGAGATCTGGCATGCGATGCAGGTCAATGGCATGAGGTCGGACTTCAGCTGGGCCAAAGCCGCGCCGGCATATCTGAGCGCCTATCAGGCATTGTGCCCGAATATCGCGCTCGATCGGATCCCCGAACGGCGCCGCAGTCTGGCCCCGGTGCGTATCGGCCAGATGCCGCGCGCGAATCCCGCTTTGGCGGCGGCGCGGTCCGGCCTGGCTGCCGGCGGCGCGGGCAAGCTGCAGCGCCTGCGTGAAGGCGTGGCCCTGGATCCCGTGGCGCCGCGCCGCGCTACCGCCGCGTGAATACCATGTCCCGCATTTACTATGCGTATCCGCAGCCGCCGCAGCCGGGCGCCGCCGGCGGGGCGGGCGCGCAGGAATGGTGGGAGGGCCTGTGCGAGCGCGCCGCCGCGCTGGGCTTCCAAAGCATCCTGGTCCCGCCCTTGTGGTCGTCCGGCGCGGCGGAGAGCGCCGGCGCGCCGGACGACCCCGATCGGCCCGCGGCCGCATGGTTCGGCGCGGACTCGATGAGCGCGGTCTTGGCGGCCGCGGCGGCGATATGCAAGCGCCACAAACTGTTTTTCATGATGGACCTGGTGCTCGACAGGGTCGTCTCGGCCGGCGCTTTGGCCACGGCCAACAAGGATTGGTACGAAGAGGCGGGCGGCCCTGTGCTCGACCCGCGCCGCGACTTGCAGACCGGCTTGCTGCGCGCCCGCTTGCGCGACGGCCAGGCCGATGCCGGCCTGCTGGAGTGGTGGGGCGAGCGGCTGCGGCAGTGGTCCAATGCCGGCGTTGCGGGCTTTCGCTGCCTTGCTCCCGCCGGCTTGCCGCCGGACAACTGGAAAGCCCTGGTGGCCCTGGTTCATGCGCAGCAGCCGGAATGCTGCTTCATGGCCTGGACGCCGGGCCTGACTCCGGAACAGGCGGGCCCCCTGGAGGCCGCGGGCTTCGAGGCCGCCTTCCTGTCCCTGCCCTGGTGGGATTACCGGTCGGCCTGGCTGGTCGAGGAACATAACCGCCTGCGGCGGCTGGCGCCGCTGATCGCGCCGCTCGAGGATCCGGGCGCCGGCCTGGCGCAGCGCGCCGCATGGCAGGAGCAGGATCGCGAGCAGGCCAGGCGCAAGCTGTGGACGGCGGCTTTCGTGGGCGATGGCCTGCTGATGCCCATGGGTTTCGAAGACATTGTGGGCGAGCAGGCCGTGGCGGAAACCAATCGCTGGATAGCCCAGAGACAGGGCCGCGCGCAGAGGCTGCAATTGCTGTCGGGCCCGCTGGCCGATGTCACGGCGCTTTTCCGGGGCGGCTCCGCGCCCAGGCTTTTTCTTGTCAACCCGGACAGCGGCGCAGCCGCCACCGTGGACTGGCAGGCCCTGCGCTCGCGCCTGCCCCACAGCTATACGGTAAGCGATGCGGCCGGAGCGGCGCTGCCCGGCGTCCTGCCGCCAGCCGACTGCAGCCTGGTGCCCGCCGTGCCGGCGGCCACGGTGAAAGGGGCGGCCAATTCCGCGGGCGATCAGCGCAAGACCATCACCGCTGCCTTGCGGGCGCCGCGCATTGCGATAGAAAACATCACGCCATCGGTGGATCACGGCCGTTTTCCGATAAAGCGCGCGCTGGGCGACGCCATCGTAGTCCAGGCCGACGTGCTGATGGACGGCCATGACCATGTGGCGGCAAACCTGCTGTGGCGCGCCGTCGACGAGGCGAAATGGCGCGCGGTGCCCATGCGGCATCTGGGAAACGACCGCTGGCAGGCGCAATTTTCGCCGGACCGCATGGGCCGCCATAGCTATGGCGTGCAGGCCTGGCTGGATGTCTGGCGCTCGTACCGCGAGCAGTTGCGGAAAAAAGTCGCGGCTGGCCTGGATGTGTCGCTGGAAGTGGAAGAGGGGCGCCTTTTGGTCAGCGCGGCGCTGGAGCGGGCGCGGGACGACATGCCTTTCACGGCGAATGCGCTGGTTTCGGCGCTGGATGCCATAGGCAGGCCGCAGAGCCCGGCATCGCGGCCCCGGCCGCGGCGCGGCCGCTCCCCGGCGCCGCCCGGCGGCGAGCCGGCCGCCAGCGCGGCGCTGCCGCGCAGCGAACCGGCGCAAGTCGAGGCCTTGCTGTCGGACGCCCTGGCGCAGGCCATGCAGGCCGCCGACAGCCATCCCTTCGAGGCCACCAGCGACGCCGTCTACCCGCTGGTCGTCGAGCGGCGCGAGGCGCGCTTTGCCAGCTGGTACGAGCTATTTCCCCGTTCGCAAAGTCCCATGCCCGGAGCGCATGGGACTTTCCTGGACGTGATTGAACGGCTGCCGGCCATACGGGACATGGGCTTCGATGTCCTGTATTTTCCGCCCATCCACCCCATAGGCCTGCGCAATCGCAAAGGCAGGAACAATGCCCTTCAAGCCGGGCCGGACGACCCCGGCAGCCCTTATGCGATCGGCTCCGCGCAAGGGGGCCACGACGCCGTGCACCCGGAACTGGGGTCCCTGGACGATTTCCGCGAATTGATGCGCGCCGCCCGCGAGCATGATATGGAAATCGCGCTGGATTTCGCGATTCAATGCTCGCCGGACCACCCCTGGCTGGCCGAACGCCCCGAGTGGTTCGACTGGCGCGCGGACGGTTCTTTGCGCTATGCCGAAAACCCGCCCAAGCGCTACGAAGATATCGTGAACCCGGATTTCTACAGCCCCCTGGCCAGCGCTCCGCAGCAGGCGGCGCTGTGGCGGGCCTTGCGCGACGTGGTGTTGTTCTGGGTGGACCAGGGCGTGCAGACCTTCCGTGTGGACAATCCGCACACCAAACCCTTGCCGTTCTGGCAGTGGCTGATCGCCGAGGTGCAGGGCATGCACCCGCACACCCTGTTCCTGTCGGAAGCCTTTACCCGGCCCAAGATGATGTACCGCCTGGCCAAAGTCGGTTTTTCCCAGTCGTACACCTACTTTACCTGGCGCCATGGCAAGCAGGAACTCATCGATTACCTGACGGAGCTGAATACGGCGCCGGTGGCGGACTTTTTCCGCCCGCATTTTTTCGTCAATACGCCCGACATCAACCCATATTTCCTGCAAAGCTCCGGGCGGCCCGGTTTCCTGATCCGCGCCGCGCTGGCCGCCACGACTTCCGGCTTATGGGGCATGTACAACGGCTTCGAGCTCTGCGAGGCCAGGGCCATTCCAGGCAAAGAGGAATATCAGGATTCCGAGAAATACGAGATCCGCTCCTGGGACTGGGACCGTCCCGGCAATATCGTGGCCGAGATAAGGCGCCTGAACCAGATCCGGCGCATGAACCCGGCGCTGCAATCGCACCTGGGCATACGTTTCCATGGGGTGGACAACGACCAGATACTGTTCTTTTCCAAGACGACGCCCGAGCGCGACAACGTGGTGCTGGTGGCCATAAGCCTGGATCCGCATGGCCGGCAGGCGGGCACGCTGGAGCTGCCCCTGTGGCAATGGGACCTGCCCGACCAGGCAAGCGTGCCCATCCAGGACCTTTTCGATGACAGCCATTTCAACCTGCAGGGGAAATATCACCGTGTCGAACTGACGCAGGAACGCCCTTTCCTATTGTGGCGCCTGGTCCGCCATGCTTGACCAAAGGCGCAGCGTGGGGGCTTTTTTTGGCGCCTGAAGGCATTCGATGGACAGATCAGAAAGAGAAATTTATGGGCCAACCAAGAAAAACACGGACTGCGCAGCAAAACGAACCGCTCTGGTACAAAGACGCGGTCATCTATCAATTGCATGTGAAGTCTTTTTTTGATGCGAACGATGATGGCAAGGGCGATTTTCCAGGCCTGATTTCCAAGCTGGACTACATTGCCGAGCTTGGCGTCAACACGGTTTGGCTCTTGCCTTTCTACCCATCCCCGCGCCTGGACGACGGCTACGATATCGCCGAATACCGCGGCGTCCACGACGACTACGGGACGCTGGCCGACGTCAGGAAATTCATCCGGGCGGCGCATGCGCGCGGTCTGCGCGTCATCACCGAACTGGTGGTCAACCATACCTCGGACCAGCATGCTTGGTTCCAGCGGGCGCGCCGCGCCAGGCCCGGCTCGGCGGCCCGCGATTTCTATGTCTGGTCCGACAACGACCAGGCCTATGCCGGCACGCGCATCATCTTTTGCGATACCGAAAAATCCAACTGGACCTGGGACCCGCTGGCCGGGGCCTATTTCTGGCATCGCTTCTACTCGCACCAGCCCGACCTGAACTACGACAACCCGCGGGTGCTCAAGGAGGTCATCAATGTGATGCGCTTCTGGCTGGACATGGGGGTGGACGGCCTGCGCCTGGACGCCGTGCCCTACCTGGTGGAAAGGGAAGGAACCAACAACGAGAACCTTCCGGAAACCCATGCCGTATTGCGCCAGATACGCGCCGTCATGGATAGCGACTATCCGGACCGCCTGCTGCTCGCCGAGGCCAATCAATGGCCCGAGGACGCCCAGGAATATTTCGGAAAAGGCGACGAATGCCACATGTCCTTCCATTTTCCGCTGATGCCGCGGATGTATATGGCCATTGCGCGGGCCGACCGCTTTCCCATCACCGACATCATGCAGCAGACGCCGGAGATCCCGGAAAACTGCCAATGGGCCATTTTCCTGCGCAACCACGACGAGCTGACGCTGGAAATGGTGACCAGCAGCGAGCGCGATTACCTGTGGGAAGTCTATGCCGCCGACCGCCTGGCCCGCATCAACCTGGGCATACGGCGGCGCCTCGCGCCTTTGCTGGAGCGGGACCGGCGCCGCATCGAATTGATGAACAGCCTGCTGCTGTCTATGCCGGGCACGCCCGTGCTGTATTACGGCGATGAGCTGGGCATGGGCGACAATATTCATCTGGGCGATCGCGACGGGGTGCGCACCCCCATGCAGTGGACGCCCGACCGCAATGGCGGTTTTTCGCGCGCCGATCCGGAACGCCTGACGCTGCCTGTGCTGATGGGGCCGCTGTACGGCTACGAGGCGGTCAATGTCGAGGCGCAGCAGCGCGACCCGCATTCCCTGTTGAACTGGACCCGGCGCATGCTGGCCAAGCGCCAGCAAACCCACGCCTTCGGCCGCGGCAGCCTGCGCTTCCTCTTTCCTGGCAATCGCAAGATACTGGCCTACCTGCGCGAATACGAGGGCGTGGTGCTGCTGTGCGTGGCCAACCTGTCCAACGCTTCGCAGCCGGTGGAACTGGACCTGTCCTTCATGGCCGGGCGGGTGCCTATCGAATTGCTCGGCGGCACGCCATTTCCGACCATAGGCGAGCTGCCTTATCTGTTGACGCTGCCTCCTTATGGCTTTTACTGGTTCGAGCTGAGCGCCAGCGCCGCGCCGCCGGCCTGGCATGTCTCGATGCCCGAGCAAATGCCCGAATATGCCACGCTGGTGGTGCGCCGGCGCGCCGGATATCAATTGATGGAAGGTTCCCGCCGCGTGCTGTGCAATGAGGTCCTGCCGCTGTATCTCGCCAGGCAGCGCTGGTTTGCCAGCGACCAGCGCATCAAGTCGACCGGCATCGCCTATATCCTGCCGCTGCCGGGCCAGACCGACTTGTTCCTGGCGGAATTCGAAGTGGAGCTGGCCTCCGGGCCCGCCGATTATTTCCTGCCCCTGGCCTTGCTGTGGACCGAGCCTGTCGCGACCATGCCGCAGCAGTACGCGCTGGCGCGGGTGCGCCGCGGCTCGGAGCTGGGCCTGGTGACCGATGCTTTTTCCGTGGCGGGATTCGCGCTGGCGCTGCTGGAAAACATGCAGGGCCACCGCGAGATTCCCTTTGAAACGTCCAAGGGACGCTTCATGCTGCATTTCCAGGGCGAGCCCGGCCTCAAGGACATCGACTGGCCCGCCGACATGGGCATAGAGTGGTTTCATGGCGAGCAATCCAACAGTTCCCTGACGCTGGGCGAACAAGCCATCCTGAAACTGGTTCGGCATGTGGTGCCGGGCGTGCATCCCGAAGCAGAAATGACGCGCTACCTTACGCTGGCGGGCTACGCCAATTCCGCCGCGCTATTGGGCGAGCTGGTCCGCGTGGATGCCGACGGCACGCCTCATACCCTGGCCCTGCTGCATGCGCGCGTCGCCAACCAGGGCGACGCCTGGGCCTGGACGCAGGACTATTTGAAGCGCACGCTCGAAAACGCCGCGCTGACCGGCGAGAGCCAGGCCGATTACGAGGAGGAACTGCGCGGCTATGCCACCGTCGCCGCCGCCATAGGCCGCCGCCTGGCCCAGCTGCACGGCGTATTGGCGCGGCCCAGCGACGATCCGGCCTTCGCGCCCGAAGTCGCCGGCGCGGCCGACGCCAAAGCATGGGCCAAGGATGTGCGCAATATGTTCGACAAGGCCCTGAAAGCCAGCGTGGCGGCCAAGGCCGCCCTGCCGGAGCAGGCCGGGGCCAATCTCGAAGAGCTGCAGGCCAGCCGCGATGCCTTGCTGGCTGAAATAGACCGGCGCGCCCAGCTGTCGGTCAAGACCTTGCGCACCCGCATACATGGCGATTTTCACCTGGGCCAGGTGCTCATCGCGCAGAGTGATGTGTATCTGATCGACTTCGAAGGCGAGCCGGTGCGTTCCCTGAACGAGCGCCGCGCCAAGACCAGTCCCTGGCGCGACGTGGCCGGCTTGGTGCGCTCTTTCGACTATGCGACGGCGGCTTTCCGGGCAGCCGAGCATACGGTCTCGGACGCGCCGGCGCGCCCGGACGCGCCAGCCCCCGAAGACGCCGCGGACCCCGAGGCGCTGGCCATACCTGCCGCCGCCACTTTGCAGCAGCACAGGCAGGCGCTGCTGGAACAATTTTGCGTGACGGCCACCGCGGCCTTCCTGGAAGCCTACCGCGCGGCTCTGGACGAGGCCGCAAGGGCCGCGGCCGATGATGCCGGTCAGGAGGCGGCGGCCGCGGCCGAGCCCGCCGGCGCCGAGGCAAGGCAGCATCAATTGCTCGACCTGGCCTTGTTCGAGAAAGCCGCCTATGAAATCTGCTACGAAGCGGCGCATCGTCCGGAATGGCTGCCCATTCCGCTGGCGGGCCTGCTTCGTGTCGCCCGGCGCCTGCTCGCCGCAGCCGACGATGGGAGTGCCACATGACTGAGAAAGCTGGCGTCGATCCGCGGGCCGGCGAGGCGGCCGCATCCGGCCTCTTGCTGGGCGAACTGGACCTGCATTTGATCGCCGAGGGGCGGCATTGGCGCCTGGCCGATTGCCTGGGCGCGCATGTGATGACCGTCGATGGCGTGCCGGGCGCGCGTTTCGCGGTCTGGGCGCCCAATGCGCGCCGCGTCGCGGTAGTGGGCGACTTCAATTCATGGGATGGGCGGCGCGACCCCATGCGCCTGAGGCGGGAATGCGGCGTATGGGAGCTGTTCATACCGGGCGTCGCGCCGGGGGCCCGCTACAAATTCGAACTGATCGCGCGCGACGGCAGCCTGCTGCCCTTGAAGGCCGACCCGCTGGCCCGGCAGACCGAGATGCCGCCGGCCACCGCGTCGGTCGTGGCGGAACCGGCCGGGTTCGAATGGACCGACGCGGAGTGGATGGCGACGCGCGGCAGCCGCCAGCAGCCGGATGCGCCTATTTCCATCTACGAGGCGCACTTCGGGTCCTGGATGTCCGGCCAGAGCGAAGGCGAAGGCAGCACCTGGGCCGCGGCCGGCCGGCGCCTGATTGAATACGTTGTCGCCATGGGTTTCACCCACCTGGAACTGCTGCCCATTACCGAGCATCCGTTTGGCGGCTCATGGGGATATCAGCCGCTGGGCATGTTCGCGCCTTCGGCCCGTTACGGGTCTCCCGCCGAATTCGCGAAATTTGTCGATGAGTGCCACCGGGCCGGCCTGGCCCTGATCCTGGATTGGGTGCCCGCCCATTTTCCTTCGGACCTGCACGGGCTGGCGAATTTCGACGGCACATCGCTCTACGAGCATGCCGATCCCAGGCAGGGCCTGCATCCGGACTGGAATACGCTGATCTACAACATGGGGCGCAACGAGGTAAGGAATTTCCTGCTGTGCAGCGCGCTGGAGTGGGTCGAGCGCTACCATGTGGACGGCTTGCGCGTCGACGCCGTGGCTTCCATGCTGTATCTGGACTACAGCCGCGAGGCGGGGCAATGGACGCCCAATCGCCACGGCGGCCGCGAGAACCTGGAAGCGGTCGATTTCCTGCAGCAGCTGAATTCAGTGGTGCCGCAGCATAGTCCGGGGGCTATCATGATCGCCGAGGAATCCACGGCCTGGCCCGGCGTCACCGCGCCGCAGGCGACCGGCGGGCTGGGCTTCCAGTACAAATGGAACATGGGCTGGATGCACGACACGCTGCACTACATGGAGTACGAGCCGGTGCATCGGCGTTTCCATCATCACGATATGACCTTCGGCATGGTGTACGCCTACTCGGAACGCTTCATCCTGCCTCTTTCGCACGACGAGGTGGTGCACGGCAAGCACTCCCTGCTGGGCAAGATGCCTGGCGATAGCTGGCAGCGCTTTGCGAACCTGCGCGCCTACTACGGATTCATGTGGGGGCATCCGGGCAAGAAGCTGCTTTTCATGGGCGGCGAACTGGCGCAGGAGCGCGAATGGAACCACGATGCCCAGCTGGACTGGCCGGCGCTGGGCGACACGCGCCACGCCGGCGTGCAAAAGCTGCTGCGCGACCTGAATGCGGTGTACCGGGCCACGCCGGCCTTGCATGGCAGCGATGCCGATCCGCAAGGATTCTCGTGGGTCATAGGCGACGACCAGAACAATAGCGTATTCGCCTTCCTGCGCCGGCATGGCGGCCAGTGCGCGCTGGTGGTCAGCAATATGACGCCGGTGCCGCGCGCCGATTACCGCATAGGCGTGCCCGTCGCGGGCCGCTGGGTGGAGCTGCTCAATACCGATGCGCAGGTCTATGGCGGCGCCAATATGGGCAATGGCGGAGGCGCGGCCACCACCGCCCAGGCCGCCCACGGCCAGGAGCAATCGCTCAGGCTGATGCTGCCGCCATTGTCTACCCTGATACTTGCTCCCGAAGGATATCCATCATGAGTCTATCGCTGCCCGACCGGCTGGACGCCGGTTTGCCTTACCCGCTGGGGGCCCATAGTGACGGCCTGGGCGTCAACTTCGCGGTGTTCTCGGCCAATGCCAGCAAGATCGAGCTATGTATTTTCGACCAGGGCGGGCGCCGGGAACTGAAGCGCTTCGCCTTGCCCGAATGCACCGACGAAGTCTGGCATGGCTACCTGCCCAATGTCGGGCCCGGGCTGCTGTACGGCTACCGCGCCTATGGACCCTATGATCCCAGGAACGGCCACCGCTTCAACCCGCAAAAGCTGCTCATAGACCCCTACGCCCGCAAATTGTTCGGCCCGGTGCGCTGGTCGGATGCCTTGTTTGGCTATCGCGTGCAGCATCCCAAGGCCGATCTGAGCCTGGACCGCCGCGATTCGGCCGCGCTGGTGTCCAAGTGCATCGTGACCGGCGACGGCTTCCAATGGGGCTCAAAAGAGCGGCCCTGCACGCCCTGGGCCGAAACCATGATCTACGAGGCGCACCTGCGCGGCGTCTCCATGAAAAGGGAAGACTTGCGCACGGAGGTGCGCGGCACCAGCGAGGCGCTCGGCAGCCCGCGCTTCATCGACCATTTGCATAAATTGGGCGTCACCGCCATAGAGCTGCTGCCGGTGCATGCCTTTTTGCAGGACCATTTCCTGGTGGAGCGCGGCCTGCGCAATTACTGGGGCTACAACACGCTGGCGTTCTTCGCGCCCGAACCTTCCTACCTGGCAAACGGCAAGACCGACGATTTGCGCATGGCCATCCGGCGCCTGCACGCCGCCGGCATAGAAGTGATACTGGACGTGGTCTACAACCACACCGGCGAAGGCAATGAACTGGGCCCCACGCTGTCGTGGCGCGGGCTGGACAACGCCAGCTACTATCGCCTGATTCCCGGCGACGAACGCTATTACATCAACGACACGGGCTGCGGGAACACAGTCAACCTTTCCCACCCGCGCGTATTGCAGATGGTGATGGATTCCTTGCGCTATTGGGCCGAGAGCTACCATATCGATGGTTTCCGCTTCGACCTGGGCGTGACGCTGGGCCGCGAGGGCACGGGCTTCGACCCAGGCTCGGGATTCTTCGACGCGATCCTGCAGGACCCGGTGCTGTCGCGCCTGAAGCTGATTTCGGAACCCTGGGATACCGGCCCCGACGGCTATCAGCTGGGCAACCACCCGCCCAGCTTCGGCGAATGGAACGACAAATTCCGCGACGGAATCCGGCGCTTCTGGGCCGGGGAGGCCGGTTTGCGCGGCGACCTGGCCGGCTGGCTGATGGGATCGCCCGCCATCTTCGACAGGCGCCATCGGCGGCCGTGGGCATCCGTCAATTTCCTGGCTTCGCACGATGGCTTCACCGCGCAGGATGTCGTCAGCTACAACGACAAGCACAATGAAGCCAATGGCGACGACAATGCCGACGGGCACAGCGAGAACTTCAGCAACAACTGGGGCGTGGAAGGGCCGGCCACCGACCGCGCCGTGATTGCATTGCGGGAACGCGTCCTGCGCTCCATGCTGGCCACTGTGTTCCTTTCGGACGGCACGCCCATGCTGCTGGCGGGCGATGAATTCGGCAATAGCCAGCAGGGCAACAATAATGCCTATTGCCAGGACAATGATGTCTCATGGCTGGACTGGGCCCAGGCCGGCAGCCATGCGGGGCGCGACCTCACGGCCTTCGTGGGGCGCCTGGCGCGGCTGCGGCGCGCGCATCCCTCCTTGCGCATGCCGCGCTTCGAGGACGGCAATTACCAGGTATTGCCGCAAGTCACGCGGGTGGCGTGGTACGACATGGATGGCGCGCTCATGAGCGAGCAGGCCTGGGACTTTGCCGAAGGGCGGGTCCTGGGCTTCAGGCGCGCCTGCCGCCTGCCGGACGGCGCGACCGAGCTTTCCTGCCTGCTGGTCAACGGCGGCCCGGACGATGTCCACTTCCAGATACCCGAGTCGCCATGCCCGTGGACAAGAGTGCTGGATTCGGCCGACCTGCATGTCGTGTCCAGTCCCTTGCGGGATACAAGCGTAAAAGTGTCGGCTCACGGCGTGGTCTTGCTGATGGGCAGCGTGGCGGCGTGATGGAAAAGGGAGGCGAGGTGCAGAACCACCAGAGCAGTCTTGCGGGCGCTGGCGCCGGCATTGCGCGGCAGGACGGGCCGGGCTATACGTTCGGGGCCACGCCCTGCGGCGATGGCTCGGTCAATTTCCGCCTGTGGGCGCCCGCGGCGGCGCAGGTGCATCTGGAACTGGAAGGCGGGCCGCCTCTGGCCATGGCGGCGGTCGGCGACGGCTTCCACGAACTGCGCCGGCCCTGCGCGCCGGGATCGCGCTACCGCTACCGGGTCGGGCCCGGGCTTTCGGTTCCCGACCCGGCCTCGCGCCTGCAGGATGGCGATGTCCACGACGCCAGCATAGTGGTCGACACGCAGGCCTATGGCTGGCTCAATGAGGACTGGCGCGGCCGCCCCTGGACCGATGCGGTGCTCTACGAAGTGCATGCGGGCCTGGCCGGCGGCTTCCGCGGGGTGCAGGCGATGCTGGCGGACCTGGCCGCGCTCGGCATTACGGCCATCGAACTGATGCCCGTCGCCGATTTTCCCGGGCCGCGCAACTGGGGCTACGATGGCGTTCTGCCTTACGCCCCGGACTGCGCCTATGGCTCTCCGGATGAACTCAGGGCCTTGGTGGACGCCGCCCACGGCATGGGCATGATGGTATTCCTGGATGTGGTCTATAACCATTTCGGGCCCGACGGGAATTATCTGTCGTCCTACGCGCCCGATTTCTTCCGCGACGATATCAGCACCCCGTGGGGGCCCGCGATCGATTTCAGGAAACCGCAAGTGCGGGCCTTTTTCGCCGAGAATGCCTTGTACTGGCTGCGCGAATATCGTTTCGACGGCCTGCGCCTGGATGCGGTCCACGCCATTTCAGGGCCGGACTGGCTGCCCGAAATGGCGCGCTTTGTACGCCAGCGCCTGGAACCCGGCAGGCAGGTGCATCTGGTGCTGGAAAACGACGACAACCTGGCCGGGCTGATGGCGCAGGGCTTCGATGCGCAATGGAACGACGACGCTCATCATGTGCTGCACCGGATACTGACAGGCGAGACCCAGGGCTATTACATAGCTTATCGGGACGACCCCACCGGCCAGCTGGCGCGTTGCCTGGCCGAGGGCTTTGTTTACCAGGGCCAGCCCAGCCCCTGGCGCAATGGCCAGCCGCGCGGCGAGCCCAGCGCCGGCCTTGCGCCTTCCTCCTTTGTCTTTTTCCTGCAGAATCACGATCAAACCGGCAATCGGGCCATGGGCGAGCGCCTGATTTCGCTTTGCCGCCCCGACGCCCTGCGCGCCGCGGCCGCCGTGCAGATGCTGGCGCCGCATATACCCATGCTGTTCATGGGCGAAGAGCATGGCGCCAGGGAGCCCTTTCAGTATTTCACCAGCTTCGCGGACCCGCAGCTGGCGCAGGCCGTGCGCGATGGCAGGCGCCGCGAGTTCGCCGGTTTTCGCGAATTTTCCGACCCGCGGGCCCGGCAGCGCATTCCCGATCCGAATGACGAGCGAACCTGGGAGCGCTGCAAAATACGCCGCGACCCGCAAGACCGGCGGGCCATGCTGTGGCGCAAATTCTACGGCCGCCTGCTGGCCCTGCGGCGCGAGTTGATCGCCCCCCATCTGGAGGGAGCGCGCAGCGATTCGGTGCGCATCCTGGCGCCGCTATGCCTGGTGGCCCGCTGGCGCCTGGGCAATGGCCGCCTGTTGAGCCTCTACTGCAATTTTTCATCGCGGGACGTCGAACTGCCTGAAGACGCCTCGGCCATGCAGGCCGCCATTATCTTCGAGAGCAGGCCGCGCCCGGGCCGCGGCCTGGACGCCGGCCGGGTGCTTGCCGCCAGCGCGTCCGCAACGCTTGCGCCATGCCAGCCCGGCGCCGCGGACACAAAGGAACAGGCGTGAGCAGCGGCGCGGGCCAGGCCGATCCCGCCTTGCTGCGCCTGGCCGAGGCGGCGGGGCTGGCGCCGCTATGGCAGGATGTGTACGGCCGGAGGCACGAGGTAAAAGAGCCGGTATTGCGCAGCATGCTCGCCACCCTGGGCCTGCCTTGCGCCAGTCCGGGCCAGATTGCCGCAAGCATGGGCCAGCTTGGCAGCGAGGCGCAGGCCGGCGCGGGGGCCATGCTGATCGCCACGGTCAATGAGGCGCCGGCTTTCCGGTACGCGGGCTCGCCCCTTTATACCTTGACGCTGGAAGACGGCAAACAATATATAGGCAGGGCCAGTCCCGCAGGGCCGGGCAGGGTCAGCATTCCGGCCATCGGACAGGCGGGATACCACAGCCTGGCCATAGGGGAGCTGCAGATCACCCTCGCGGTGGCGCCTGCGCGCTGCCCCTCCGTGGGCGACTTGACCGGGCGCCGTCCCGTGCGCCCCTGGGGGGTGGCCGCGCAGGTCTACAGCCTGCGCCGCGCGCCGGCCGGCACGGGCTCTTCCGCGCCCGTTTGGCCGGGCTGGGAGAGCGGCGGCGATTTTGCGGCCCTGGCGGTCCTGGCCCGGCATGCCGGGCAATCCGGGGCCAGCGCGCTGGCGATCAGCCCCGTGCATGCCATGTTCAGCGCCGATCCGCAACGTTACAGCCCTTACGCGCCGTCCAGCCGCCTGTTCCTGAATGCGGCGTATATCGAGCCGTCCATCGTCATGGGCGCGCAGGCGGTGAGCCAGGCCGTGGGCCAGATGGACCCGGCCTGGTCCTGCGCCGCGGCGCAGGATACCGGGCGGGTCGACTGGCACCATGTTTTGCCGCGACGCTTGAAGCTGCTGCGGCGGCTGTTCGACAATTTCCTCCAGCACGGCCCAGCCGACCTCAGGCAAAAATTCGCGGCGTTCCGGCAGAGGGGCGGCGAGGCCCTGGAAAGCCATGCCTGCTATGAAGCCCTGCACGCCCATCACCTGGCGGCCTTGGGGCCGGCAAGCGGATGGCAGGACTGGCCGTCCGAACTGCATGATCCGCGCGGCCCGAGTGTCGGGGCCTACGCCGCGGCGCATGCGGCGGAAATCGGCTTTCACGTCTTTTTGCAATGGCTGGCCGACAGCGGGATGCAGCTGGCGCAGCGGCACGCGCGCGACGCGGGCATGCCCATAGGGCTGATCGCCGACCTGGCCATAGGCACCGATCCGCGCGGCAGCCATGCCTGGAGCAAGCAGGGCGAGATGCTGGCGGGAGTGTCGGTCGGCGCGCCGCCCGACCTGTTCCAGCCGCGCGGGCAAAGCTGGGGGCTTACCGCATTTTCGCCGCGCGCCTTGCGCCAGACCGCGTATGCCGCTTTTATTGAAACCTTGCGCGCGGCGCTGGCGCATGCGGGCGGCGTGCGTATCGATCATATCCTGGGCCTGGCGCGCATGTGGCTGATTCCGCAAGCCGCCAGTCCCGCCGATGGAGTCTACCTGCGCTACCCCATGGATGACATGCTGCGCCTGCTCGCCCTGGAAGCATGGCGCCACAGGGCCGTGGTGGTCGGGGAAAATCTGGGAACGGTGCCTGACGGCTTCAACGAGGCGCTGCGGCGCAAAGGCATATTGGGCACCAGTGTGCTGTGGTTCGAACGCAGTCCTGAAACCATACGCGAACCCGACAGCGAATCCGGCCGCGCGCGCGAGCCGGAACCGAAAGAGGCCGAATCCGTGGAGGCTGAATCCGTGGAGGCCGGGGCCTTCGTGCCGCCATCGCGCTGGTCGCCATACGCCATGGCAACGCCGACCACCCATGACCTGCCCACGATTACCGGGTGGTGGGCGGGGCGCGACCTGGAGTGGCGCGGACGGCTGGAGCAATGGCCCGGCGAGCAGCGCGCGCGGCAAGCCGATGCGCGGCAGCATGACAAGACCGCGCTGTGGCGGGCATTGCTGGATGCGGGCTGCGCGGGCGGGCCGGGCGCGCAGCCGCCCTGTGCCGCGCCGCGCGACGCCGTGCTGGCCTTCGTGGCGAGGACGCCGTCCCCGCTGGCGGTCTTCCCGCTGGAGGACCTGCTCGGGCTTGCCGAACAGCCCAATCTGCCCGGCAGCGGCGGCGAGGGCGAGCCGGCCCATCCCAACTGGATCCAGCGCCTGCCTGTGGCGGTGGACGAAATTTTCGCCGACGCCGATGTGGTTCGCGGCATCGCCGCCATCAAGCAGGCCAGGAGAAGGGCATGATGCTGCGCGCGACCGCCCGCCTGCAGTTGCACGCGGGCTTTACCCTGCGGGACGCCTGCGAGCAGGTGCCGTACTACGCCAGGCTGGGCGTCAGCCATTTCTACGCCTCGCCGATTTCGCGCGCCCGGCCGGGATCGACGCATGGCTACGACGTCATCGATCATTCCGTGGTGAGCCCGGAGCTCGGCGGAATGGCGGCCCTGACGGCGCTGGTCGAGCGCCTGCGGGCGCACGGCATGGGGCTGGTCCTGGACATCGTGCCCAATCATATGGCCACCCACGCCGGCAACGCCTGGTGGTGGGATGTGCTGCAGCATGGGGCGGCAAGCGCCTATGCGGCGTGGCTGGATATCGACTGGCGCCCGCCCGACCCCGACCTGGCGGGCAAGGTGATGGCGCCCTTCCTGGCCGATCCCTATGGCCAGACCTTGGCGGGCGGGGCCATCCAGCTGGTCTTCGACGATGCCGCCGGATCGTTCCAGATCGAGGCCTGCGGCGCGCGCTATCCTTTGGCGCCGGGGTCCCTGCCGGCGGACGGCCGGGAGGCCCGCGAGGTGCTGGCGCTGTACGACAGCAGCCAGTCCGAAGGGCGGCGGCGCCTGCATGAATTGCTGGAGCGCCAGCACTACCGCCTGGCCTGGTGGCGCTGCGCCGCCGACGCCATCAATTGGCGCCGCTTCTTCGAGGTCAGCGAGCTGATCGGCGTGAGGGTAGAGCAGCAGGCGGTATTCGACGCGGTGCATGAGCTGCCGCTGCGCCTGTTCGCCGAAGGCCTGGTGGACGGCTTGCGCGTCGATCATGTGGATGGGCTGGCCGAGCCCCTCGCCTATTGCCGGCAGTTGTACCGGGAACTCAGGCAGCGCGTTGCGCAGCGCCCGGGGGCGCTCAGCGGCGATGCGCCCTGGCTGGTGGTCGAGAAAATCCTGGCCAATGGCGAAACGCTGGGCGAGCGCTGGGAAGTAGACGGCACCAGCGGCTACGATTTCATGGACCAGGCGGCGGCGGTGCTGCACGACCCGGCGGGGGAGGCTGCACTGAGCGCCCATTGGGAGGCCCTGGCGCAGGATGCGCGCCCCGTCCGGGAACTGGTGCATGAGGCCCGCGCCCTGATGCTGCGGCGCCATTTCGGCGCGGAGCGCAAAGGCTTGCTGCGCGCCTTGTCGCGCCTGGCCAGGGCCAGCGCGTATACGCGCGACTGGACGCCGGAGGCGATCGCCCGGGTGCTGGACGAATTGCTGATCGTGTTTCCCGTATACCGGAGCTATGCGCAGCCGTTCGGCCGCGATGAGGTGGACGCCGCCTGTTTTGCCAAAGTCATGGACCAGGTGCGCAGTCGGCTGGGCCGCGACAGCCGCCGCGAACAGGCGCTGCTCGACCTGCTGGATCTCTGGCTGGGCGGCGGCCCCGCGGCATCCGCGGAGGACGGCGACGCGGTCGTCCCTGGCTTGCAGGCCGAGGCGATACGCCGCTTCCAGCAGCTGACTCCGCCGCTGGCGGCCAAGTCCCTGGAGGATACGGTTTTCTATCGCTACGGACGCCTGCTTTCACGCAACGAGGTCGGCTCCGATCCGGCGGTGCTGGCGATTTCGTCCGAGGCCTTCCACCAGCGCAATCTGTGGCGCGCGTCCTGCGCGCCCCGCTCCCTGCTGGCTACCGCCACCCATGACCACAAGCGCGGCGAAGACCTGCGGGCGCGGCTGGCGGTGCTGAGCGAAATGCCGCAGGCATGGGCGCAGGCCAGCCAGCGCTGGCTGCAGTGGCCCGACAGCGGCGCGCCGCCCGCCGGCGCCGCGCAGGCCGGCGAGCGCTATATGCTGTTCCAGACGCTGGTGGGAGCGTGGCCGCTCGAACTGGCCGTGGATGACGGCGCGGGCTTGCAGCGCTATGCCGAACGCGTGGTGCAGTGGCAAACGAAGGCGCTGCGCGAAGCCAAGATCAGTTCCGGCTGGTTCGAGCCGGATCTGGAATATGAGCAGGACAGCGCGCAGTTCGTATACGACTTGATGCCGGGCGGACGCGGCCACGGCCTGCTGCGCGATATCGAGCAGTTCGCGCGCGGGATAGCGCCGGCCGGCGCCGTCAACAGCCTGGCGCAGACGCTGCTGCGGGTCTGCAGCCCCGGTGTGCCGGACCTGTATCAGGGCACCGAATTCTGGGACTTCAGCCTGGTCGATCCCGACAATCGGCGCGCGGTGGATTACGCAACGCGCCAGGCGGCGCTCGACGCGCTGGATGCGCTGGATGCGCAGGCGGGCATGCCGGCCCTGGTGGGCAGCTGGAAGGACGGGCGCCTCAAGCAGGCGGTGCTGGCCAGGTCGCTGGCGCTGCGCCGCGATCTTCCGAATGTCTTCGCTTTCGGGGACTATTTCTGCCTGCCCGTCCTGGGCGCGCATAGCGGCCATGTCCTGGCATTCTTGCGCACCTGGCAGGACCGCCATGTGTTCGTCCTGGTGCCGCGCTTGTGTTCGAAAGCGGTGGGCGATGGCAATGGCTTGCCCATGATAGATCCGGGATTCTGGGGCGACACGGGGGTGGTGCTGCCGCGCCGGTATATCGGCGCGAGCCTGTACGACGTATTGGGAGGCAGCCGCCGCCAGTGCGCAGCGGACGGCGTCTTGCGGCTGGCCGACGTGTTCGCCGACCTGCCGCTGGCCTTGCTGCTGGCGGATTAAGGGTAGAGGCCGCGCACTTCGCGCGACTCGAGTATGCGCGTGCACGCGGTGATGAATGCCGCCGTGCGCTGCGTGACCTGATGTTTGTCGGCCACCGCCGCCACCGATGTGTAGGCGGCGCGCATCATGGCTTCCAGGCGATGGTTGATTTCGGGCTCGGTCCAATAGAAGCTGGAGAAATCCTGCACCCATTCGAAATAGCTGACCGTCACCCCGCCGGCATTGGCCAGCACGTCGGGAACGATGAGCGTGCCCTTGGATGTGAGGATATCGTCCGCTTCGGGCGTGGTGGGCCCGTTGGCGCCTTCGATGACGATCCTGGCGCGCACCGAGTTGGCATTGTCCTCATTGATCTGGCTTTCCAGGGCCGCCGGGATCAGCAGCTCGGTTTCCAGCGCCCAGAAATCCGCGGCGCCGAGGCTTTCGGCGTCAGGGCAGCCCGCCACGCCGCCGTGCTCTTCGACATGCTTGAGCAGCGCCAGGACTTCGAGGCCGTTGGCATTGTGCACGCATCCGGTGTGGTCCTGCACGGCGATGACTTTGGCGCCGGCTTCGTAGAACAGCCGCGCCGCCGTGCCGCCCACATTGCCGAAGCCCTGGATGACCACTCTGGCGCCTTCTATCGGTATGCCTTTATCGCGGGCCGCCTCGCAGCCGACCACGTATACGCCCCGGCCGGTGGCCTCGACGCGGCCCAGGCTGCCGCCCAGCGAGACCGGCTTGCCGGTGACCACGCCGGTGGTGGTGGCGCCTTCATTCATGGAATAGGTGTCCATCATCCACGCCATGGTTTGCGCGTTGGTGTTGACATCGGGCGCGGGAATGTCTTTGTTGGGCCCGATGATGACCCCTATCTCGCTGGTATAGCGGCGCGTGATGCGTTCCAGTTCGCCCCTGGAGTAGTTGCGCGGATCGATTCTGATGCCGCCTTTGGCGCCGCCGAAGGGCAGGTTGACCGCGGCCGTCTTGACCGACATCCAGGCGGCCAGCGCCATGACTTCGGACAGGGTGACGTCCTGGTGGAAGCGCACGCCGCCCTTGCCCGGCCCGCGCGTGGTGTTGTGCTGCACCCGGTAGCCCTCGAAATGGGCGATAGTGCCGTTGTCCAGCTCGATAGGCACGTCGACGATCAGGGACCGCTTCGGGCGCTTGAGGGTTTCCACCCATTTGCTCAGCTTGCCCAGGTAGGGCGTCACGCGCTCGACCTGTTCCAGGTACACGCCCCACGGTCCCAGTTCATGCGAATTCAGGTACGAGGGGAGTTGATGAGTAGGGTGTTCGGACATAATTACGACCTCAAGCGTTAATTGAATGAAGCAATGTGCGGGCCTGCGGCGCGGGCAGGGATGGATGTTTTGCTGCGGCAAGCTTACTACGTCCCCAATTGTTATCCCACAAAATTAAATGGGGACGTATCGATGGAGCATGCGCTGTGCGCTTTTACCTTGCCATGAACGATTTGCAAATAGCTAATTAACATAAACACTCTACTATTTATTCGTTCCCTCGTCGCCCTTTCGCCGTCAGACTACGTCTTTAGCCTCTGTCGCCAACGCCTCGTGACCGCAATTCTTTCTTCCCTCGATTCCTCCACCGAGCAGCTATGGGCCTCGCTGCGGCAAGCGCTGGCGCGTATCGGCGCGCAGCATCCCGATGCCGTCTTCGCCTCGTCGTTCGGCGCCGAAGACATGCTGCTGTCGCACGCCATCTTCAGCGGCGGCCTGCCCATCCAGGTGTTCACGCTGGATACCGGACGCCTGCCCGCCGAGACCTTGGGCATGATAACCGTGGTCGAGCAGCGCTATGGCGTCGCGGTCCGGGTGGTCAGTCCGGACGCCGCCGCGGTGCGCGCCCATGTCGCCGAACATGGCGAATTCGGCTTTTACGAAAGCGTGGATCTGCGCAAGGCCTGCTGCGCGCTGCGCAAGGTGGAACCCCTGCGCGCCGCATTGCGGGGGCATTCGGCCTGGCTGACCGGCCAGCGGCGCGAGCAATCGCTTACCCGCACAGAATTGCCCGAGGCCGAATACGACCCGGTGTTCGGCCTGCAGAAATACAACCCCCTGGCGGCCTGGTCCGACAAGCAGGTGTGGGAGGTCATCCGGGCGCTGGACATTCCCTACAACCCTTTGCACGACCAGGGTTATCCCTCCATCGGTTGCGATCCCTGTACCCGGGCGATCCGGCCTGGCGAGGATTTGCGCGCCGGCCGCTGGTGGTGGGAACAGAAATTATCGAAAGAATGCGGCCTGCACGCCGGCAATCTACAGGATTCAAAAGGATAGGACTATGGGTCAAATTTCCGCACGCACGCACCTGGACTGGCTGGAGTCCGAGGCCATCTACATCATGCGCGAGGTGGCGGCGGAATGCGAGCGGCCCGTGCTGCTGTTTTCGGGCGGCAAGGATTCCGTCGTGCTGCTGCGCCTCGCCGAAAAGGCGTTTCGTCCGGCCGGCTTTCCTTTTCCCCTGATGCACATCGACACCGGCCACAATTTCAACGAAGTCATCGAGTTTCGCGACCGCCATGTCGCCAAGCTGGGCGAAGAACTGATCGTGCGCCGCGTCGAGGACTCCATCGCGCGGGGCACCGTGGTGCTGCGACGCGAAACCGACTCGCGCAACGCGGCGCAAGCCACGACGCTGCTCGAGGCCATAGAAGAGTTCGGCTTCGATGCCTGCATAGGCGGGGCCCGGCGCGACGAAGAAAAGGCCAGGGCCAAGGAGCGCGTGTTTTCCTTCCGCAACGAGTTCGGGCAATGGGATCCCAAGGCCCAGCGCCCCGAGCTCTGGAACCTGTTCAATACCAAAGTCCACCCCGGCGAGAACATGCGCGTCTTCCCCATCTCCAACTGGACGGAACTGGACGTCTGGCAATACATCGCCCGTGAAAAGCTGGACCTGCCGTCCATCTACTACGCGCATGAACGCCAGGTCATCAGGCGCAGCGGCCTGCTGGTGCCGGTGACGCCGCTCACCCCGCCCAAGGCGGGGGAGTCGCCGGAAACCGCGACCGTGCGCTTTCGCACCGTGGGCGATATTTCCTGCACTTGCCCGGTGGAGTCCGGCGCCGACAGTCCCGAGGCGATCATCGCCGAGACGGCCATCACCACGATTACCGAGCGCGGCGCCACCCGCATGGATGATCAAACTTCCGAAGCTTCCATGGAACGCCGGAAAAAACTGGGGTATTTCTGATGAACGCAGTCAATGAGTCCTGGATTTCGGCGGTCGACACCGGCGTGTTGCGCCTGATCACCGCCGGCTCCGTCGATGACGGCAAGTCCACCCTGATAGGCCGCTTGCTGTACGACAGCAAGGGCGTGTTCGCCGATCAGCTGGCGTCCATCACGCGCTCCAAGTACAAGCGCGTAGCCGCCAGCGAAATCGATCTGTCGCTATTGACCGACGGCCTGGAAGCCGAGCGCGAGCAAGGCATCACCATAGATGTGGCCTACCGCTATTTCGCCACGCCGCTGCGCAAGTTCATCGTGGCCGACGCCCCCGGGCACGAGCAGTACACACGCAATATGGTCACGGGCGCCTCGACCGCCGAGGTGGCCATCATCCTGATCGACGCCAGCCGGGTGCAGGATGGCCAGTTGCTGGCGCAAACCAAGCGCCATAGCGCGCTGGCGCAGCTGCTCGGCCTGAAGCACATCGTTGTAGCGGTCAATAAAATGGATCTGGTGGGCTGGGACCCGGCGCTTTTCGAAGGCATACGCGAGGCGTATGCGAAGCTGGCGCAACAGTTGGGGATAGCCGAATTCCATATCCTGCCCATTTCGGCCCTCAAGGGCGACAATGTGGTGGAGCGCTCGGAGCACACGCCCTGGTATAGCGGCCCGCCGCTGCTGGCGCTGCTGGAAGGCCTGCCTGTCGCGACGGCTGTCGATGAGGGCTCTTCTTCGCGTTTCTTTGTGCAGTGGGTGATACGCCATGGCGGCCACGATGTGAACGATTTCCGCGGCTATGCGGGCCAGCTGGCGGGCGGCAGGCTGAGCGTGGGCGACGAGATCAAGGTGCTGCCGGGCGGCCAGGTCGCCAAGGTGGCGCGCCTGGTGCAGTTCGACCGCGATGTGGAGTCGGTGCTTGCCGGCGACACGGCGACGCTGGTGCTGGACCGCGATATCGATGTGTCGCGCGGCGATCTGATCGTGCAGTCGGATGCCGAGGTCCGGGTGGCCAAGGAATTCGAGGCGGAACTGTGCTGGCTGGACCAGCAGCCGCTCAATCCGCTGCGCCAGTATTGGCTGAAGCAGGGTACGCGGCTGACGCAGGCGAAGGTCAAGGCGGTGCATACGCGCCGCGATATGCACGAGTTGCAGCATGTGGAGGCCGGCGGCGGGCTGGGCATGAATGATATCGGCCGGGTGACGCTGGTTTCCAGGGATTTTCTGGCGCTGGATCCTTATGCGGAGCAGGCCGCAACCGGGGCGTTCATTCTGATCGACGCCGCCACCCACCAGACCGCCGCCGCGGGTATGGTGCGGTAATTCTTTTCTTTAGAAGCCCTGGGGGGTTATAAACCTGGCGCCGTGGTTGTGTTTTAAGCCCGGCGCCGTGGTCGTGTTCTTAACCCGGCGCCGTGGTCATGTTCTTAACCCGGCGCAGTGGGATCGTGTTTTAAACCGTTGCCGTGGGCGGGGTGTGGATCATGTTGTTCTTAACCCGGCGCCATGGGGTGTGTGGATCATATTGTTCTTAACCCGTCGCCGTGGGCGGGTGTGGGCTGGGCTCAATATCGCTGCGGTCCCGGGCTTCGCCCGTGACTGCCCGCGCAGTCAACCTGTTTCCGGGCGCCCGCGAACTCGCGGAACGGACAGCCCCCGGCTGTCCGTAAGCGTCCCGCTCAGACAAGCGCGGGCTTGCCTCCCGGAAACAGGCCGCCTGCGCGGCTTGCTCAACATTTCGCCCAACCCACACCCGCCCACGGCGCCTGAACATCGGGTTGATGGGACGGGCGCTGGTATTGGATCTGGCAATCGGTTATTGGACGGGCGCTGGTATCGGGCTTGGCGATCGGGTTTGGCGGACGGCGGCTCGTATCGGGCCTGGCAATCGGTTTATTGGATGGGCGCTCAGACAAGCGCGGGCTTGCCTCCCGGAAACAGGCCGCCTGCGCGGCTTGCTCAAACTTTCGCCCAACCCACACCCGCCCACGGCGCCTGGACATCGGGTTGATGGGACGGCTGCTGGTATCGGGTCATACCACCCCCGATGCCCAAGCGGGCCGGCTGGCGGCCCGGGCAGGGCGAGCGCAAGACCTCTTTCTTGGTAACCCCAAACACAGCAAGAATGCCAAGCACGCAACTCGTCCCGGCAGAGGTGCAAAAACCAAGGCGCAGCCGTTGGCGCGGTGGGGGAAGGTAGCGGTCCGTCCGGGGCCGAGCGAGCCGGCCGCGAAGGCAGCCCCGGAGGGGGCGAACGAGCGAGGCGATGCGGGGTCCGGCGCGCTGGGCGCCGGACCAGGCCACGCGGACCGCTACCTTCCCCCACCGCGGCAGCGGCGTGTTAATAAAACAATCTGCCGAGGTAAAACAATCTGCCGAGGTAAAACAATCTGCCGAGGTAAAACAATCTGCCGAGGTAAAACAATCTGCCGAGGTAAAACAATCTGTCGAGGCACGACAGTAGCGTGTCAAACACAAAAACACTCGCCAATGCACGACAGCGGCATGTTAATAAATAAAACAATCCGCCGAGGCGCGATAGCGGCGTGTTAAGAACAATTCGGCCTCAGATCGCCATTATCCTTATTTCAAAAACGCTCCACCCGTAGCATAATCAGGCAATAAATATATGCCTCGATATTCTACGGAGATAACATTTATGCTTAAACTATTAAGGGCAATGCTGATCCTGTCCGCAACCGGCGTCGCCGGCCTTGCCCACGCCGCCTGGCCCGAACGCTCCGTTCAATGGGTGGTTCCTTATCCCGCCGGCGGCGGATCGGACGTGATCGCCCGCCTTGTCGCCACCAGCCTGGAAAAGGCCCTGGGCCAGACCGTAGTCGTCGAAAACAAGCCCGGCGCCGGAACCATCATCGGCGCCAGCTACATACAGAACGCCAAGCCGGACGGCTATGTCTTCGGCACAGCCGACTCCGGCACCCTGGCCTTCAACCCCTGGCTCTATTCCACCCTCCAGTACGACCCTCTGAAATTCACCTACATCGGCGGCCTGGCGCGCTTCCCCCTCATGCTCGCGGTCAACCAGGACTCCCCTTACAAGACAGTGCAAGACCTGATCGCCGCGGCGCGCAAAGACCCCGGCAAACTGACCGCATCGTCAGCCGGCGCCGGTTCCCCGCACCACCTCGCCCTCGAAATGTTCAAGCAGCGCGCCGGCGCCGACATCGCGCACGTACCCTACAAAGGCGCGGCGCCAGCCATCCAGGACCTGATCGGCGGGCAAGTCAGCGCCGGCTTCGTCGACTCCGCCGCCGCGCTGTCCAATATCAAGGCCGGCAAACTGCGCGTGCTGGCGGTCGCCACCCCCGAGCGCCTGGCCTTGCTGCCCGATGTTCCCACTATGGCCGAAGCCGGCGTCAAGGATTTCAACGCCTATGCCTGGCAGGGCCTGGTCGGGCCGGCCGGCATGCCCGAGGACGCCGTGGACAGGCTGAACGCCGACCTGCAGGCCGCGCTCAAGTCGGAGGATGTCCAGGCCAGGATAACAGGCATGGGAGTCGAGCCCATGCCCATGTCGGCCTCCGCGTTCAAAGCCTATGCCGACAAGCAGCGCGAGGAATGGGGCGGCGTGATCAAGGCCGCCGGCATAAAGCTGGACTGATCTGAGCTACAGGCCATAGTGCTTGAGGCCGTCCAGGTTCAGGACCTGCACGGCCCCGTACTCGACCTTCAGCAATTGCGCCGCCTCCAGCGTGCGCAAGGCCTGGTTGGTGCGCTGCCGCGATATGCGGGCAAGATAGCCGATCTCTTCCTGGGTAATGTCCAGGCGCATGGTCTTGCACGGGTATAGCAAAGGGTTGAACAGTTCGGCCAGGCAGCGCGCCACCCGCGCGTCGGGCGCCAGCAGGCGATCGTATTCCGCCTTGCCGATGAACTGGGCCACGCGCTCGTTCAGTTGGTGCAGCAGATAGCGGTTGAAGGGAATGCTGATGTCCAGCAGCCAGTCGAAGGTGGCGACCGGCAGCCGGATAATCGTGGATTCGCGCAAGGCCACCACATCGTACTTGCGCCGTTCGCTCTTGAGCAAAGAGCCTTCGCCTATCCACCCGCCGGCGGGCACGCCGGTCAGGGAGGCAAGCTTGCCATCGGAAGTACCCACCGAGACCTTGACCAGGCCGCTCAATACACCCAGCCAGGCGTAGGCTTTTTCGCCTTTGCGCTCTATCATGGCTCCAGCGGGATACTGGGTGAACGAAACGTCTCGCTGTACTCGCTCCTGCTGGTCAGCCGACAGCAGCGCGAACCACGCGGCGGCTTCTTGCAGTGAGTCTTTCACTTTCATGAGGATTTACCCTAGGAAAAGCAGGAATGTCATATCCGTGACAGTTCAATGGAGTGCGACCCTATACCTTTACACCTGGCTGAATAACCGCTAGATACAAATATAACCATAAGCCCCCCTGCGAAAGGGGACATGATACTGGCTGAAGGAGACACCGTGGCGCAAAATCTGCCTACGCAAAGGATACCCGCGGAACCGGACACGTTTCCCGCTCTGGTGCTGCACCATGCGCGAGTGCGCGGCGAGCGCCCGGCAATGCGCGAGAAAGATCTGGGCATCTGGCAAACCAGCACCTGGAGCCAGCTTGCCCGCCAAATGCACGAGCTGGCCAGCGGGCTGGCCGCATTGGGCGTGCAGGCAGGCCAGCACATCGCAATTGTAGGCGAGAATCGGCCGCGCCTGTACCTGTCCATGATGGCGGCGCAGTGCATCGGAGCCATACCGGTGCCCCTGTACCAGGACGCCATCGCGGCCGAAATGCTCTATGTATTCCAGGATGCGGAGATCCGCGTGGCGATAGTCGAAGACCAGGAACAGGTCGACAAAATGCTGGAAATCGCCGAGGACTGCCCGGCATTGCGCTATCTGGTCTACGACGATCCGCGCGGCTTGCGCAATTACACCAAGGAAAACCTGCTGGCATTCGATCGCCTGCTGGAGCGCGGCCGCGAGCATGCCGCGCGCCATCCCGCCTATGTCGACGACGCCATTGCGGCCGTCAAGCCCGGCGACACCGCCGCCATGTTCTATACCTCGGGCACCACGGGCAAGCCCAAGGGCGTGGTGCTCACGCACCACGCCCTGATCGACCGCGGCCTGGCCATCCAGGAACTCGAAAACCTGACCGACCGGGAAGAAGTGCTGGCATACCTGCCGCCGGCCTGGATAGGGCAGAACATGTTTTCGTATACCCAGTTCCTGGTCACGGGCTTCACCGTCAACCACCCCGAGTCGCCCAGCACCGTGTCCATAGACATGCACGATATCGGCCCGACCTATTATTTCGCGCCGCCGCGCGTGCTCGAAGGCCTGCTGACCCATGTGATGATACGCATGGAAGACGCCAGCGCCCTCAAGCGCAAGCTGTTTCATTCCTTCATGGGCCTGGCGCGCCGCGTGGGCGTGCGCATACTCGACAAAGACCCCGCCGTCGGCGCCTGGGACCGCTTCAAGTACGGCATCGGCAATATGGTCATGTATGGACCCCTGCGCAATGCCCTGGGCATGAGCCGCGTCCGGGTGGCCTATACCGCCGGGGAGGCCATAGGGCCCGACCTGTTCGTGTTCTACCGATCCATCGGCATCAATCTGAAGCAGCTCTATGGCTCCACCGAAACTTCGGTATTCGTATGCGTACAGGCCGACGGGCATGTGCGCGCCGACACGGTCGGCCCCCCGGTAAAAGGGGTCGAGATCCGGGTCGCCGAAAACGGCGAAATCCAGGTCAAGAGCCCGGGCCTCTTCAAGGAATACTATCGCAACCCCGAAGCCACCGCCGAATCCTATACCGCCGACGGCTGGTATCACACGGGCGACGCCGGCTACCTGGATGCCGATGGCCAGCTGAAGATCATCGACCGCGCCAAGGATGTCGGCAAGCTTGCCGATGGCAGCCTGTTCGCGCCCAAATACATTGAAAACAAGCTCAAGTTCTTTCAGTACATCAAGGAAGTGGTGGCCTTCGGCGCCGGCAAGACCCAGGTTTGCGCATTCATCAATATCGACCTGGAAGCCGTGGGCAACTGGGCGGAGCGCCAGGGCCTGCCCTATGCCGGATATACCGACCTGGCGCAGAAGCCCGAGGTCTACGAGCTGATCCGCAAGTGCGTCGAAGAAGTGAATGCCGATCTGGCCAGCGACCCCAAACTGTGCGGTTCGCAAGTGTCGCGCTTCCTGGTCCTGCACAAGGAACTCGACCCCGACGACGACGAACTGACCCGCACGCGCAAAGTCCGGCGGGCTTTCATCGCCCAGAAGTACGACATCCTGGTCGAGGCGCTGTTCCAAGGCAAAGCCAGGCAATTCATCGAAACCGAGGTGAAGTTCGAGGACGGCCGCAAGGGCACGATCTCGGCGGACCTGAAGCTTGCCGATGCAAAAGTATTCCCCGGCAACACGAAGAAGGCTGCGTAATGACTCAAGCTGCTCGCGAGCAACGAATCGGCGCAACGATTCTTGATTTGCAAAATATTTCGCTCGCCTTTGGCGGCGTAAAGGCCTTGACCGATATCTCTTTCGATGTGCGGGAGCACGAGATCCGGGCCATCATCGGGCCGAACGGCGCCGGCAAAAGCTCCATGCTCAATGTGATCAACGGCGTCTATACACCGCAACAGGGAGAGATCACCCTGGCCGGCGTCAAGTTTTCCAGAATGAACTCCCGGCGCGCCGCCGAAATGGGGATAGCGCGCACTTTCCAGAACCTGGCCCTGTTCAAGGGCATGAGCGTGCTGGACAACATCATGACAGGCCGCAATCTGCGCATGACCAGCGGCATCCTCGCCCAGGCCTTTCGTCTGGGCTCGGCGGAACGCGAGGAAATCGCCAATCGCGAATTCGTGGAAAACCTGATCGATTTCCTGGAAATCCAGGCCTACCGCAAGACGCCGGTGGGGCGCCTGCCCTACGGCCTGCAAAAGCGCGTGGACCTGGGCCGCGCCCTGGCCATGGAACCGCGCATTCTGCTGCTGGACGAACCCATGGCGGGCATGAACATCGAGGAGAAGCAGGACATGAGCCGCTTCATCCTGGATGTCAACGAGGAATACGGCACCACCATCGTGCTGATCGAGCACGATATGGGCGTCGTGATGGATATTTCCGACCGGGTTGTGGTGCTGGATTACGGCAAGAAAATCGGCGACGGCATGCCCGATGAAGTCCGCCAGAACCCTGAAGTGATACGCGCCTATCTTGGCGCCAGCCATTAAACAAGGAAGACAGAAATGGCATTTTTCCTGGAAACCCTGTTCGGCGGCCTGATGACGGGCATGCTGTATTCGCTGGTGGCGCTGGGTTTCGTCCTGATTTTCAAAGCCTCGGGCGTATTCAACTTCGCCCAGGGCGCCATGGTGCTGATCGCCGCCTTGTCGATGGCCCGCTTCTCCGAATGGATACCCCAATGGCTGGGGATGGACAGCCTGATTCTCGCCAATATACTGGCCTTCATCATCAGCGGCCTGTTCATGTGGCTGATCGCCATCGTCATCGAGCGCTGGGTGCTGCGCTACCTGGTCAACCAGGAAGGCACCACGCTGCTCATGGCCACCATAGGCATTAGCTACTTCCTCGACGGCATGGGCCAGATCATCTTCGGCAGCAACGTTTATTCGATAGATGTCGGCATGCCCAAAGACCCGGTCTTCATTCTCGACACGATATTCGAAGGCGGCGTGCTGATCAGCCTCGAGGACCTCACCGCGGCCGGCGTGTCGGCATTGCTGGTCGCCGTGCTGGCCGTCTTCTTCCAGTACACCTCGGTGGGGCGCGCCTTGCGGGCCGTGGCCGACGACCACCAGGCGGCGCAGTCCATAGGCATTCCGCTGAACCGCATCTGGGTGGTGGTGTGGACGGTGGCGGGCGTGGTGGCGCTGGTCGCCGGCGTCATCTGGGGGTCCAAGTTCGGCGTCCAGTTCACGCTGTCCACCGCGGCCCTGCGCGCCCTGCCTGTGGTCATCCTGGGCGGCCTGACCTCGGTGCCCGGGGCGATCATAGGCGGCCTGATCATAGGCGTGGGCGAGAAAATCTCGGAGGTCTATCTGGGGCCGTTTGTCGGCGGCGGGATAGAAATCTGGTTTGCCTACGTGCTGGCGCTGGTGTTCCTGCTGTTCCGTCCGCAAGGTTTGTTCGGTGAAAAAATCATCGACCGCGTTTGAGCGTTAACGAAAAGAAGATCGGGTATCCACTATGTTTTATCGTGAAAACGGCCAGTTCAAAAGCACTTACCGGGCGGATCAGCAGATCTTCCCGATACGCCAGGACCGCATCTTCATCCTGGGCGTGCTGCTTGTCGCCTTCGTGCTGACCCCGCTGCTCGCGTCGAATTATTTCCTGCAGGCCATCCTCATACCCTTCCTGATCCTGTCTCTGGCCGCCATAGGCCTGAATATATTGGTGGGCTACTGCGGCCAGATTTCCATAGGCTCGGGCGCCTTCATGGCGGTGGGCGCTTACGCCGCCTGGAATTTCGGCGTGCGCATGCCGGCCACCCCCCTGGTTGTGCAGATTCTTCTGGGGGGCGTCTTCGCCACGCTGGTCGGGGTCGTGTTCGGCGTTCCCAGCCTGCGCATCCGCGGCCTGTACCTGGCGGTCACCACGCTGGCGGCGCAGTTCTTCGTCGACTGGGCCTTCCTGCGCATCCCCTATTTCACCAATTATTCATCGTCGGGCAATGTGTCGGTGCCGGCCCTCGAAGCCTTCGGGCTGCCGGTGCAGACGCCGGTCCAGCGCTACCTGTTCGTATTGATTTTCGTCGCGGTGTTCGCCCTGCTGGCCAAGAACCTGGTGCGCGGCGCCATCGGGCGGCAATGGATGGCGATACGCGACATGGACGTGGCCGCGTCGGTGATCGGCATCCGGCCGGTCTATGCCAAGCTGACCGCCTTCGCCGTCAGCTCATTCATTATCGGCGTGGCCGGCGCCTTGTGGGCCTACGTCCACCTGGGTTCCTGGGAGCCGCTGGCGTTCGACCTGACACGCTCGCTGCAGTTGCTCTTCATTGTCATTATCGGCGGCCTGGGCTCGATCGTCGGCAGCTTCTTCGGCGCAGCCTTCATGGTGCTGGTGCCGGTGCTGCTCACCAATGTTCCGCACATGCTCGGCCTGCCGCTGGCGGTCGATACGGCGTCGCATATCGAACACATGGTGTTTGGCGCGCTCATCGTGTTTTTCCTGATCGTCGAGCCGCACGGCCTGGCGCGCCTGTGGAGCATAGGCAAGGAAAAGCTGCGCATCTGGCCATTCCCGCATTAGCCCGGTCTTATCGGACAAAGTTTTACCGAACAAAGTTTTTATCGGACAAATCAGTAAGCTCGGCTGGCCTATTCGGGCCATGCCGAATCACAAACGGTGCAGACAGACACCATCAGGAGGACTTGGAGATGAAACGTTCCTTTAAATTGGCCGCAGCCATGATTGCCGTGGCCGGCACTCTGGCCGCGGCATCCTTGCCGGCCGCCGCGGCCGAAGAGCAATTCATACCGTTGCTGGCGTATCGCACCGGTTCGTTCGCGCCGCTGGGCATTCCATGGGCCGACGGCAAGATGGATTACCTCAAGCTGGTCAATGAACGCGATGGCGGCATCAACGGCGTGAAGATAGTCTATGAAGAGTGCGAAACCGCCTACGCCACGGACCGCGGCGTGGAGTGCTACGAGCGCCTGAAGGACAAGAGCGGCGGCGCATCGGGCTTCGACACGCAGTCCACCGGCATTACTTTCGCCGTGACCGACAAGGCGATCGTCGACGGCGTGTCGATTGAAACCGTGGGCTATGGCTTGTCTCAAGCCGCCAATGGCGCGGTGTTCAAATGGAATTTTCCGCTGCTGGGAACCTACTGGACGGCGGCCGATGTCATGATCCAGGACATCGCCAAGAAGCTGGGCGGCGAAGACAAGCTCAAGGGCAAGAAGATTGCCCTAGTCTATCATGACTCGCCTTACGGAAAAGAGCCCATCGCCCTGCTGCAGGAGCGCGCCAAGGCCAATGGCTTCGAACTGCTGCTGTATCCCGTCACCGCCCCTGGCGTCCAGCAAAAATCGACCTGGCTGCAGATTCGCCAGAACAAGCCCGACTTCCTGCTGCTGTGGAGCGCCGGCATCATGACGCCGACCGCCATCCGCGAAGCCCAGGCGGTCGGCTATCCGCGCGACAAGATGTATGGCATATGGTGGGCGAGCTCCGAGAATGACGTCCAGGACCTGGGCCAGGTGGCCAAGGGCTATAACGGCATCACCATCCACAATAGCGCCGACCATGGCAAAGTGCACGACGAGCTCAAGAAATACGTCTACGACAAGGGCCAGGGCACCGACACCAATGGCAAATACGTAGGCACCATCGCCCATACGCGCGGCATGATGATTTCCATGCTGCAGGTCGAGGCCATACGCGCGGCCCAGGAAAAATATGGCAAGGGCAAGCACATGACGCGCGAGCAAGTCCAGTGGGGCTTCGAGAACCTCAACCTCACCAAGGAGCGCCTGGAAGAACTGGGCTTCGCCGAGCTGATGCGCCCCGTCAAGACGTCGTGCAGCAACCACATGGGCGACGACTGGGCGCGCATCATCCAGTGGAACGGCGCCAAATTCGATATCGTTTCCGATTGGTATCAGTCCGACAAGAAGTATGTGGACCCTCTGGTCAAGGACCTGGCGGCCAAATACGCCAGCGAGAAGAAAATCACCCCTCGTACCTGCGAAGGTTCGTAACAGGGTAGCGCTTGCGGCCGCTGTCGCGGGACAGCGGCCGGAGCCAACCGATTGCAGGGAAAATTTATGAATGCCAGTGCCGAGGCCCAAGCCCCCAAGATTCTTCTGAATGTGAACGGGATCGAGGTCATATACAACCACGTTATCCTGGTGCTCAAGGGCGTGTCGCTGTGCGTGCCCGAAGGCAAGATCGTGGCGCTGCTGGGCGCCAACGGAGCCGGCAAGACGACCACCTTGCGCGCCGTCTCCAACCTGCTCAAAGCGGAGCGCGGCGATGTCACCAAAGGCCATATCGACTATCGCGGCGAACGCATCGAGCGGCTTACCCCCGCGGACCTGGTCAAGCGGGGCGTGGTGCAGGTCATGGAAGGGCGCCATTGCTTCGCCCACCTGACGATAGAAGAAAACCTGATGACGGGCGCCTATACCCGCAATATCAAGCGCGGCGAATTGAACGCGTCGCTCGACAAGGTGTATCAGTACTTTCCGCGGCTCAAGCAGCGCCGCGGCAGCCAGGCGGGATACACCTCGGGCGGCGAGCAGCAGATGACGGCCATCGGCCGGGCCTTGATGGCCAACCCCAATATGATTTTGCTCGATGAGCCTTCCATGGGCCTGGCGCCGCAAATCGTGGAGGAAATCTTCGAGATCGTGCGCGACCTGAACCAGCGCGAAGGCGTCAGCTTCCTGCTGGCCGAACAGAATACCAATATCGCCCTGCGCTATGCCGATTACGGCTATATCCTGGAAAACGGGCGCGTCATGATGGACGGCGCGGCGCAGGCCCTGGCCGAGAACGAGGACGTCAAGGAATTTTATCTGGGCGTATCGAGCGGCGAAAGAAAGAGCTTCCGCGACAACAAATTCTACCGGCGGCGCAAACGCTGGCTGGCCTAGAGGCAAAACCCACCATGACCACATATTTCGAGGAACGCGAGCGGGCGTCCGCGCCCGAGCGAGAGCAAGCTTTGCTGGGAAGGCTGCCGGCGGCCCTGAAAAGCGCGCGCGAACGCGCGCCGGCCATCGCCGCGCAGTTGCAGGGGCTGGATCCGGACGGCATCCGCGGGCGATCCGATCTGGAGCGCATTCCGGTCGTCAGGAAAAGCGAACTGCTGCAGGCCCAGCTTGCCATGCGGCAGGGCCGGACCGGCCAGGATCTGCCGGCGGTCAGCCGGATATTCGGCGGCTACTCCGCCATAGGCTGGGGCGAGGCGGCGCGGGTCTTCGCTTCGCCCGGGCCCATCTACGAGCCGGAAAGCAAGCGCCCCGATTATTGGGGCTTCGCGCGCGCGCTCTACGCCGCGGGCTTTCGTTCCGGCGAACTGGTCTACAACTGTTTCTCCTACCACTTCACGCCGGCCGGCTCGATGATGGAAACGGCGGCGCACGCTCTGGGCTGCACCGTGTTTCCAGGCGGCGTGGGCCAGACCGAGCAGCAGGTGCAGGCCATCGCCGACCTGGCGCCGGCCGGCTACACCGGCACGCCCAGCTTCCTGAAGATCATCCTGGAAAAGGCCGACGAAATGGGCGTGAAGCTGCCCTCGCTCACGCGCGCGCTGTTTTCCGGGGAGGCCTTCCCGCCGTCATTGTGCAAGTGGTTTGCCGGGCGCGGCATCGCCGGCTACCAGGCCTATGGCAGCGCCGACCTGGGCATGATCGCCTACGAGACACCGGCCCGCGAGGGCCTGGTGCTCAACGAGGACATCATTCTGGAGATCGTGCGGCCGGGCGGCAGCCAGGCGCTGCCGCAAGGCGAGGTGGGCGAAGTCGTGGTGACGACGCTCAATCCCGACTACCCGCTGCTGCGCTTCGGCACGGGCGACCTGTCGGCCATTTTGCCGGGCGTGTCGCCTTGCGGCCGCACCAATTTGCGCATCAGGGGCTGGATGGGGCGCGCGGACCAGACCACCAAGGTGCGCGGCATGTTCGTGCATCCCGGCCAGATCGCCCAGGTAGTAAAACGGCATCCCGAAGTGGGCAAGGCCAGGCTGGTGGTCAGCGGCAAGGTGGGCAGCGACGTCATGGTGCTCAAGGCCGAAGTGGCCGACCCGGCGGCGGACCTGCTGCTCGGTATCGCCGCCTCGGTGCGCGAATTGACCAAGCTGCGCGCCGACATCGAGGCAGTCGAGCCGGGCAGCCTGCCCAATGATGGGAAGGTGATCGACGATATTCGCAGCTACGAATAAGCTTATTTGTTTTTTGCGCTCACCGATTGCAGTAACATGCCAAAAAAGTGACCACGAATAATTACCGCAAGAGGAATGTTATGCGCAAATTCAAGTACGCCGTCGGCGCCTTCGCCATGCTGGCCGGCATGCAGCTCGTACACGCCGATACGCTCGATATCGTCAAGAAGCGCGGCTTCGTGCAGTGCGGCGTCACGACGGGCTTTGCCGGTTTCTCGGCGCCCGACTCCAAGGGCGCATGGCAAGGCCTGGATGTCGACATGTGCCGCGCCGTGGCCGCCGCCGTGCTGGGCGATGCCTCCAAGTTCAAGGCGGTGCCCCTGAATTCGCAGCAGCGCTTTACGGCCCTGCAATCAGGCGAAATCGATCTGCTGGCGCGCAACACCACGGTCACCCAGCAGCGCGATACCGCGCTGGGCGCGGTGCACGCCGGCATCAATTTCTATGATGGCCAGGGTTTCCTGGTGCCGAAGTCGCTGGGCGTGAAAAGCGCCAAGGAACTCGACGGCGCCACGGTCTGCATGCAGACCGGCACGTCCAACGAGAACACCATGGCCGACTGGGCGCGCGCCAATAAAGTCAAATACAAGCCTGTCGTCATCGAGCAGTTCAATGAAGTGGTCAACGCCTTCGCCTCCGGCCGTTGCGATGTCTTCAGCACCGACGCCTCGGGCCTGGCGTCGATCCGCATCTCCAAGCTCGAAAAACCCGACGACTACGTGGTGCTGCCCGAGATCATTTCCAAGGAACCGCTGGGGCCTTTCGTGCGCCAGGGCGACGACCGGTGGCTGAATATCGTCAAGTGGTCTTTGCACGCCATGATAGGCGCCGAGGAACTCGGGGTCACTTCGAAGAATGTCGACGAGGAACTGAAAAGCGCCAATCCCAATATCCTGCGCCTGCTGGGCGTGACCGCCGGCGCGGGCAAGAACATGGGCGTGGACGAGAAGTGGGCTTATAACATCGTCAAGCAGGTCGGCAACTACGGCGAAAGCTTTGAACGCAATGTGGGGCAGGGCAGCCCGCTGAAAATCCAGCGCGGCCTGAATGCGCAATGGACGGATGGCGGCCTCATGTACGCCCTGCCGGTGCGCTGACGCCTGGCGCGGGATGCTGGCCTTCAGCGATGTGGGCATCGAGCACGCTGGCCAGTATCCTGAATGCGGGTCCAATCTGTTCCTGCTGTACCTGGGCATATCCCAGAAGCAGGCCGCGGCGCATTCGCGGCTTGATCAGGTAATAGTCGCTCAGCGGCCGCACCATGATGCCGCGATCGAACGCCTGGCGGCAGATTTCGACATCGTCGACATGATCGGGAAGCGCCAGCACAAGGTGCAAGCCGGCTTCATCGCCAATGATGTCCAGGCTGTCTTGATAATGGCTGCGAATGGCATCGATCAGCAGCGCGCGCCTTTGGGCATAAAGATTGCGAACGCGCCGCACATGGGAGCTGAGATACCCTTCGCGCACAAATTCGGCCGTGACGGACTGCGTCATCATCTGCCCTTCGCGATAGAGTTCGGCAACCGCCGATGCAAATGCCGGGGCTATGCGCTCGGGCACGACCATATAGCCGATACGCAGGCCTGGATACATGGTTTTGCTGAAACTGCCCACGTATAAAACCTGGCCCGCGCTATCCAGGCCCTGCAGGCTGGGCAAAGGCCGGCTTTCATAGCGAAAATCGCTGTCGTAGTCGTCTTCTACTATCCAGCAGCCATGCTTGCGCGCATAGTCCAGCAGCATGCGCCGCCGCGCCAGGCTCATGACCATGCCGAGGGGGTACTGGTGCGATGGCGTTACAACGATTAGCCGGGGAGGCCGCCTGAGGTCGCGCTGCGATGGACGTATCCCCTCGCCGTCGACCGGAATGGGCTCTACATTGAGGCCCGATGAAATCAACAGATTGCGCAGGCCCCAATACGAAGGATCTTCTATCCACACAGTGTCCCCGATTTCGCAGAGCAGCCGCGTGGCGACATCCAGGGCCTGGTGTATGCCCGTGGTCACTACGACCTGCTCCGCCTTGCTGTTGACCGAGCGGGAACTGTTCAGATAGGCCGAGATAGCCTGGCGCAAGGGCGGGTATCCTCCCGCCGCGGCATAAGATAACAGGCGGCCGGGTGAGCTGCGCCAATGTTTGTTCTGGATGCGCAGCCAGGCTTTGGCGGGAAACTCGGCGACATCGGGCAGTCCCGCCATGAACGCGCCGTATTGCCTTCTGGAAAACCCGAGCCTGTCCATCAGACGGCGGCCGCGCATGGACAAACCACGGTTGGACTCTCCTGTTGCCTGTGCATGATCGCCCCATGCGGCGGAGCTCGCGCTATCGACGGTATCCTGGCTGGTATCCTCGACAAAAGTGCCTTTGCCCGATGCGGCATGGACATAGCCCTCGATGGCAAGCTGCTCGTAGACCTGAATCACCGTATTGCGCGCTATGGACAGGTCCCGGGCCAGCTCGCGGGACGATGGCAGCCGCACGCCCGATGGGAGGCGGCCGTCAAGGATGGCCTGCCGCAACAAACGATAAAGCTGGCGATAGGCGGGTTCGCCACTGCCTGTATTCAGCCACTGTTGCAACCAGTCAGCGAGCGCGATAGGTTTCAAAATGGCTCCATTAAAAATTCAGAAATGGGCCTACATAGTAAACCAACTCCTGGTTATATTGGTCGCTATCCCATGCACACCGATAACGAGAGGATGACAATGGCCAGGCAAACATGGCAGCAGCGCAAGGCGCAAGCGATACCCAGGGGCATCAGCATCATGTGCGATTTTTTTACCGATCGCGCGGAGAACGCGCTGCTTTGGGATCAGGAAGGGCGCCGCTATATCGATTTCGCAGCGGGTATTGCGGTCACCAACACCGGACACAGGCACCCGCGGGTCGTCGCCGCCATCTCCCGTCAACTCGAAAAATTCACGCATACCGCCTTCCAGGTTGCGCCCTATAGCTCGTATATCGATCTGGCCGAGAAAATAAATCAGCTCACGCCAGGCGGCCATGCAAAGAAGACCGCCTTTTTCACCACTGGCGCCGAAGCGGTTGAAAACGCGATCAAGATTGCGCGCTGTGCGACTGGCCGCAGCGGCGTTATCGCATTCTCGGGCGCCTTCCACGGCCGCACATTCATGGCCATGGCGCTGACCGGCAAGGTTCAGCCCTACAAGGCGGGCTTCGGCCCCATGCCGGCCGAGGTCTACCATGTGCCTTTCCCATCCGCGCTGCATGGCATTTCGACGCAAGACTCCCTGCGCGCCATCGAGAATCTCTTCAAGGCCGATCTGGATCCGCAGCGTGTGGCGGCCATCATCATCGAACCGGTCCAGGGCGAAGGCGGCTTCAATGTGGCGCCGCCCGAGTTGCTGCATGCGCTGCGGGAATTATGCGATCGCCACGGCATTTTGTTCATCGCCGATGAAGTGCAGACGGGCTTTGCGCGCACGGGAAAGATGTTTGCCATCGAACACGCCGGCGTCGTGCCCGACCTCATTATCATGGCCAAGAGTCTGGCGGGCGGCATGCCGCTATCGGCAGTTTGCGGCCGCGCCGGGATCATGGACGCTCCGCCGCCCGGAGCATTGGGCGGCACCTATGCCGGCAACCCTCTGGCTTTGGCGGCCGCGCAGGCTGTGCTGGAGATCATCGAAACCGAGCACCTGGCCGAGCGGGCCAAGCAGCTCGGTGAACGACTGCGCGAAACACTGGCATCGCTCAAAGAGGTCACCCCGGAGATCGCCGAAATACGCGGACTGGGCGCCATGATAGCGGTAGAATTCCAGGATGCCGGAAGCGGCGAACCAAACCCCGCATTTGCGCGCAAGGTCCAGGAGAAAGCACTGGAACAGGGGCTGATCCTGCTGACCTGCGGCACGCATGCCAATGTCGTGCGCTTCCTGTTCCCGCTCACAATAGAAGAAGACTTGTTGACAGAAGGCTTGCATATCCTGTCCACGGCCATACGTGTGTAGAAAATGATATCGGGGGACATCCCAAGATGGAGCATCAAAGCAGCCCTTCTGAAGCAGACGACAGCACGCCGCTCGTCAGCTTTCGCAACGTGCAAAAGTCCTACGATGGCGAAACGCTGGTCGTCAAGGATCTGAATCTGGATATCCGCCACGGCGAGTTTCTGTCTTTGCTGGGGCCCTCCGGCTCAGGAAAAACGACCTGTCTCATGATGCTGGCCGGCTTCGAGTTCCCGACCAGCGGCGAAATCATGCTCGACGGCCAGAGCCTGAATCGCGTGCCTCCGCACAAGCGCAATATCGGCATGGTTTTCCAGAACTATGCCCTCTTTCCGCACCTGACGGTAGAGAAGAATCTCGAGTATCCCCTGTCCGTTCGCAAAATGCCTGCCAAGGAGCGCGGGGAACGCATTGCAAAAGCGCTGGAGATGGTGCAAATGGGTTCGTTTTCCAGGCGCTATCCCAGGCAGCTATCCGGAGGGCAGCAGCAACGCATCGCCCTGGCGCGGGCACTGGTGTTCAACCCGAAACTGGTGCTCATGGACGAGCCGCTTGGCGCGCTGGACAAGCAGTTGCGCGAGCACATGCAGCTTGAACTGAAAGCCCTGCACCGCGCGCTGGGCATCACTTTTGTCTATGTGACCCATGATCAAAGCGAAGCCTTGACCATGTCCGACCGCGTCGCCGTGTTTGACCAGGGCATCATCCAGCAGGTTTCCAGCGTGGATACGCTGTACGAGTCGCCATGCAATGCTTTTGTTTCGAGCTTCGTCGGCGACTGCAATAAATTCAGCGGCGTCGTCGTATCGGTGCAGGCCGGGCAGTGCGCCGTGCGGCTGGCCGACCAAGTCATACTTACCGCGATGAACATCAACGGCTTGTCGGCAGGGGCTTCCTGTGTGGTGGCAATACGCCCCGAACGCCTGCGCATCGTGGCGCAGCCGCAGCCCAACACATTGCCGGCGAAGACGCTGGACAAGGTCTATTTTGGCGATCATATCCGCCTGCGCTGCCAGGCGGGCGGCGAGCCCTCGGTATTCGTCAAGCTGGCGCTCGACGACCACGCAGACAATTCCTCGCTCGATCGAGGCGCGCCTGTATTCCTGCAGGCGGCGCCGCAGCATATCAGGGTGTTCAGCCCTTGACCACGGGCCAGAGCGCCAGCCTCGCCCTTAAAGTCCTTTCCAGGGACGTTCTTGTCAATAATAGCAACTCACGGAGACAAACATGACAACACGAGCAAACCTCTATCGCGGCGGCCTCGCCGCCGTGCTGATGATCGCCGGCTGCAATATCGCCGCCGCGCGCGATTTGACCGTCGTCAACTTTGGCGGCGCCAATGGCGATGCGCAGAAAATCGCATTCGTCGAACCGGTGCAAAAAGAATTGGGCATCAATATAATCTCCGTTGCCTATAACGGCGAACAGGCCAAGGTCAAAGCCATGGTCGAAACCAACAACGTCGTCTGGGACGCCGTTGAAGTGGAAACGGCCGACCTCGGGCGCGGTTGCGACGAGGGCCTGTATGAACGGCTGGATTGGTCGAAAATCGGCAACAAGGACGACTTCATTCCTGAAGCCATTCACGACTGTGGCGTGGGCGCATTTGTCTGGTCGACCGCGCTGGCCTACAACACCAAGGCGCTCAAGGCTAACCCCAATAGCTGGGCGGATTTCTGGGATGTGAAGAAGTTTCCGGGCAAGCGCGGCATGCGCAAGGGAGCGCGCTACAACCTTGAATTCGCCCTCATGGCGGACGGCGTCGCGCCCAACGATGTCTATACCGTGCTTTCAACACCCGAAGGCGTGGATCGCGCGTTCAAGAAACTGGACGAGCTCAAGCCCAGCATCCAGTGGTGGGAGGCGGGCGCGCAGCCTGTGCAGATGCTCGCGGCGGGAGATGTCGTTATGTCCACGGCCTACAACGGACGAATTGACGCGGCCAACCGCGAAGGCCAGGCCATGAAAGTCGTCTGGAATGAGAGTATCTATGACCTGGACTACTGGGTCATCCCAAAGGGCAGTCCCAATAAAGCGCTGGCGGAGCAATTCATTCAATACGCCTCTTCGGCGCCTGCGCAGGCCGTCTACGCCCAGCACATTGCCTATGGCCCCATAAACAAACATGCCATCGAGAAGGTCGACCCCAAGCTCCTGGCCGATATGCCTACCGCGCCGGAAAACATGAAGAGCGCTCTGCTCTCGAGCTATGACTTCTGGGCCGATCACGGCGAAGAGCTGGATCAGCGCTTCTCGGCCTGGTCTACCCGTTGACAGGCCAGCGCATCTCCGGGCCGGGGCCTGTCCTTGCCATGAGCAAGGACAGCCAACCAGGGACTATCATGACCGCAACAATGACAAGCAGCGCCGTGCTGGCAACTAAAAGAGCCATGGCGGCAACGGACAGAAGACGGAAATGGAAAGCCTTCGCGCTGATCTCGCCGCTGGCGATTTTTCTGCTGGCGATCTTCATTATTCCCATTTCCATGCTATTGCACCGTGCGGTGGACAATCCCGAAGTCATTCAGCAGCTCCCGCGCACATTGACCGCGCTCGAAAACTGGCGTGGTGAAAGCACGCCCGGCGCGGACTGCTATGCGGCGCTGATGGAAGACCTCCTGCAGGCAAAGGACCGGTCAGGCACAGGCAGCCTTGCGCGCAGGCTGAATTACGAGATCGCCGGCTATCGCAGCCTTATCTTCAAAACCATACGGCACCTGCCCTTCGACACAGATCACGCTCTCGGCAGCAATGAAATAAAGGGCAGGATGCTCGATATCGACAAACGCTGGGGTGAACCGGAATACTGGCAGGCGATCGCGAATAACAAATCGTCCTACTCCAGCTATTATCTGTTGGCGTCGCTGGACCTGAAAAAAGAACCGGATGGTTCAATCGCCAGGGTACCGCCCGCAACGTCTGCATTCCTTGAAATATTCCGGCGCACTTTCGCGATCAGCGCCATCGTAACCCTGCTGACACTGGCCCTGGGCTTTCCGCTGGCCTATTGGATCGCCTCCCTGCCCAAGCGCAAGGCCAATCTGGTCATGATCTTTATCCTCATTCCATTCTGGACATCGATACTGGTTCGCATCGCGGCCTGGATCGTTTTGCTCCAGCGCCAGGGGCTGGTGAACAAGACCTTGATGGGGCTGGGCGCCACCGATACCCCGGTGGAACTGCTGTTCAACCGCACGGGCGTCTACATTGCCATGACGCATATCCTGCTGCCCTTCATGATCCTGCCTCTGTACAGCGTGATGCAATCCGTGCCTTCCACTTATCAGCGCGCCGCCGTGTCGCTGGGCAGCCATCCCTTCTCGGCGTTCTGGCGGGTCTATGTGCCACAAACCTATCCCGGAATCGGCGCGGGCACGCTGCTGGTTTTCATCATTGCCGTGGGGTACTACATCACGCCGGCGCTGCTGGGCGGCGCGGACGACCAGATGATCAGCTATTACGTCGCTTATTTCACCAACCAGACCATCAATTGGGGTATGGCCAGCGCGCTCGGCTTTCTGCTGCTGGTGGGCACATTGCTGCTGTATTTCCTCTACCGGCGGCTTTCAGGTCGTGAACTGGGGCTGGGCTGAGCCATGAATATGCGCACACCGCTGTTTCCGCCACACACCTCTCCGGCCGAGCGCCTGTGGTACTACCTTCATCGCGCCTTTTGCGCGCTGGTGCTGGTGTTCCTGTTGCTGCCCATCCTCGTCATCATCCCACTGTCGTTCAGCGACAGCACCTTGCTGCTCTATCCGATACCCGCGTTCTCGCTCAAGTGGTATCACGCCCTGTTCGAATCGGATTCCTGGATGCGGGCGGCAAAAAACAGCTTTATTGTGGCGCCCAGCGCGACCATCATCGCGACAGTGCTCGGTACACTGGCAGCGGTCGGCCTGCATAAAGTGCAATTCATGGGAAAAAGCCTGCTGATGGCTATATTGATTTCCCCGATGATTGTGCCGCTAGTCGTAGTCGGACTCGGTATATACCTGTTCTACGCTCCGTATGGCATCGCGAGCTCCTACACCGGCCTGATCCTAGCCCATGCCGCGCTGGGGGCCCCTTTCGTTCTCACGACCGTGCTGGCCACACTGCAGGTCTTCGACGACAATCTGCTGCGCGCCGCCTATAGCCTGGGCGCGAACCCGATCAAGGCATTCTTCACGGTGACCCTGCCGATGATCGCGCCGGGCGTGATTGCCGGCGCGCTCTTCGCATTCGCCACCTCGTTCGATGAAGTCGTGGTAACGCTCTTTCTCGCGGGGCCTGAACAGGTCACTCTGCCGCGCCAGATGTTCACCGGCATACGCGAGAACATCAGCCCGATAATCGCCGCCGTTGCAACGATATTGATCGTCTTCTCGACCGGCCTGCTGCTGACACTTGAATGGCTGCGTTCACGCAGCCAGATGGCGGCAACCGCCAAGCACCGCCAGTGAACACTGACCCAAAAAAAATGTAAACGTGCCGGCCGTAAGATACCAGCGCTCGTCCAATAAGCCGATTGCCAGGCCCGATATCAGCCGCCATCCGACACAACCGATACCAGGCCCGATACGAGCCGCTGTCCGACAAACCCGATTGCCAAGCCCGATACCAGCGTCCGTCCAGTCAACCAATTGTCCAGGCGCCGTGGGCGGGTGTGGGTTGGGCGAAAGTTTGAGCAAGCCGCGCAGGCGGCCTGTTTCGGGGAGGCAAGCCCGCGCTTGTGTGAGCGGGACGCTTACGGACAGCCGGGGGCTGTCCGTTCCGCGAGTTCGCGGGCGCCCCGAAACAGGTTGACTGCGCGGGCAGTCACGGGCGAAGCCCGGGACCGCAGCGATATTGAGCCCAACCCACACCCGCCCACGGCGACGGGTTAAGAACTAGACCACCCATACAACCCCACGGCGCCGGGTCAAAAAATCCACTAACCCACGGCGCCGGGTTGGAGAAAAGCAACTCGCACCAATCCAAGAGCCCCGATTCAAGAACACATCTCAAGAACCTCGAATCAATCCACCGATACCTTGGCCGAAGTAATCACCTTGGCCCATTTTTCGGTTTCGCTCTGGATGAACTTGGCGAAGTCTTCGGACGTGCCGCCCGCTGCCTGGCCGCCCGTCATCTCGAACGCCTTCAACACCTCGGGCTTCTTGAGGATATTGTTGAACGCGACATTGAGCTTCTGGACAATGGCGTCCGGCGTGCCGGCGGGGGCGATCACGCCTTGCCAGTTGTACGACTCGAAGCCGGCGAGCCCGGATTCCGCCATCGTCGGCACATTGGGCAGCAAGGCCAGGCGCTTGGCGCTCGTCACCGCCAGCGGGTGAACCTTCTTGGCGTCAATCGCCGGCATGGCGGCATAGCCCATTTCAAACATCATATCGATATGGCCGGCCATCAGGTCCGTCGATGCCGGGGCGCCGCCCTTATAGGGCACATGCGATAGCTGGATGCCCGCTTCCGAGGCGAACAGCTCGCCCGACAAATGGTGAGCCCCGCCCACGCCCGACGACCCGAACGTAAGGCGGCCCGGATCCTTCTTGGCCAGTTCCACCAGATCCTGCACGGACTTCACCGGAACCTCGTTGTTGACGCTCAGGATCAAAGGGCTTTCTTCCACCAGAATGACCGGAACGAGGTCTTTCTGGACGTTGTAAGGCACGTTTTTCGGCATTAGGGTCGGATTCACCGACAGGGGCGCGAGATTGCCGCTGCCTATGGTGTAGCCATCAGGCTTGGACTTGGCAACATAGGCTGTGCCGATGACGCCGCCGGCGCCGGCCTTGTTTTCGACAACCACGCTGGTCTTGAGCTCATCGGCCAGTTCGCGCGCGAGCAAACGCATGCGCGTATCCGCGAAACCGCCCGCGGCATAGGGCACGACGAAGGTAATGGGCTTGGACGGCCATGCTTCATCGGCATGGGACAGGCCGGGCGCCAAGGCAGCGCACAGCGTGCCGAGCAGGGCGGTTGCGCCCATTTTCTTGAAAAAAGACATTTGTTTCTCTTGAAAGCTAGTGGAAAAAATAACAAGGGCGGCGCGAACGCCGCCTAGGGTAATCCCGTGCTTGACGGAATTATCCGGCAAGTGTAAATGAGACCGGGGCGGGCGTCTACTTCTGGCGCCGGTATACCAGCGCGATGCGTGCGAAGGCCACCTGCAGTTCCCGCGTGCCAGCCTGGAATACGACCGGCCGCCCCTTGCTGGTGAAGCACACCAGGCGCTTGGACGCCACCAGCGGAATGAACTTGGCGAACTGGATGTCTTCCCAGGCGACTTCGCGCCGCGAAATCCATGTCTGCTCTATGCCGCGGTGCGTAATGCGCGTTTCGGAAACCAGCATATAGCGCGCCAGCACGACCAATGCCACGAAACACAGCAGAATGCTGCCCGCGACCATGGGGCTCACCGTTTTTCCGGCCGGGCCGGCCGCGGTGTGGGCGATCATCAGGCCGATGAAGCCAAGAACCAGCCAGGCCAGGATCTTGATCCATGCGGGCCATGCGACGCCCCGCAGGGGCAGGGGGCCGATGGCCTCAAGAAGCTGCGAGCGCTCTTCCTCGCTGGGCGTATGTTGCGTCGAAAATATCACTAGGCAGCCTTGCGCGCGGCCAGGGCATTGCCCGCGCGGCTCGAAGACTTGTGCCCGATATGGCCGGAGATCCATTGCCCGGTATCGACGACGGCATCGAGATCTATGCCGGTATCGATATCCAGCCCGCGCAGCATATAGAGCACGTCTTCGGTGGCGACATTGCCGGTCGCGCCCTTGGCGTAGGGACAGCCGCCCAGGCCGCCGACCGAGGAATGGAAAATCGAGATTCCGGCTTCCATCGCCGCCAGGATATTGGCCAGCGACTGGCCGTAGGTATCGTGGAAATGGCCCGATATGCGGGCCGGATCGACGATTTCGGTGACGGCGCGCATGACCTGCCCGACGCGCAGCGCGGTGCCGACCCCTATGGTGTCGGCGACATCGATTTCATCGCAGCCCAAGGCCAGCATGCGCCTGGCGACGTCGACCACCGACGCTATGGGAGTTTCGCCCTGGTAAGGGCAGCCCAGGGCGCAGCTGATGCTGCCGCGCAGGCGCAGCCCGGCGGCCTTGGCCGCCTGGGCCACGGGCTCGAAGCGGGTGATCGACTCGGCGATCGAGCAATTGATATTCTTCTGCGAAAAGGCTTCGCTGGCGGCGCCGAAAATCACCACTTCATCGATGCCGGCGGCCAGGGCGCCTTCGAAACCGCGCAGATTGGGCGTGAGGGCGGAATAAATGGTGCCGGGCCGGCGCTGGATGCCCGCCATGACCTCGGCGCCGTCAGCCATTTGCGGCACCCATTTGGGCGAAACGAAAGACACGGCCTCGATATTGGGAAAACCGGCCTGCGACAAGCGGTCGATGAGTTCGATTTTCACCGGCGTGGCGATGAATTCTTTTTCATTTTGCAGCCCATCGCGCGGAGAGACCTCGACGATTTTGACTTTACTCGGCAAAGACATGGAAATATTCCTTGGTATGGTTGCAGGCAATGGCGGATATCATAAAGCGTGCCGCGGCGTGGCACCACTCTTGTCAACGGCGCTGGTAGCGGCCGTCGTCCAGGCGTACGACAATTTCCTGCAGCTCCAGCTCCAGCAGGCGGGTGGTCAAGGTCGCCAGATCGAGCTGGCTGCGTTCGTGCAAGGTATCTAGATGTACGGGATCATAACCCAGCGCTTCCAGAACCGCCTGGGCCGCGGGGCCGGCGGCCGGCCCCTTGCGCCGCGGCTGGCCTTGCGCCGGGGGCGCCGCCGCGACGCCGGATGACCCCAGCTCCTCGCGTATGTCCTGGGCGGACTCCACCAGCTTGGCGCCTTGCCGGATCAGGGCATGGCAGCCGCGCGACAGGGGCGAATGGATGGAACCGGGGATCGCGAAGACCTCGCGCCCCATTTCCGAGGCCAGCCTGGCGGTGATCAGCGATCCGCTATGCCTGGCGGCTTCGACCACCAGCACGCCGCGGGCCAGGCCGGCGACCAGGCGGTTGCGCTGCGGAAACTGGCGGGGCAGCGGGCCCCTGCCCATGGGGAATTCGGAGATCAGGACGCCTTCCTGCGCAATGCGTCGGGCCAGTTCGCGGTTGCGGGCGGGATAGACGATGTCTATGCCCGTGCCAAGAACGGCTATCGTTCCCGCGCCGGCGGGGCCGGCCAGCAAGGCGCCCTCGTGGGCCGCGGTGTCTATGCCCAAGGCAAGGCCGCTGGCAATGCACCAGCCTTGCTCGGCCAAGTGCCGGGCGAATGCCCGGGCGTTGTCGGCGCCGCCCGCGCTGGCGCTGCGCGCGCCCACGATGGAAATGACGGGCTGGTCCAGGCGGGCCGGATCGCCGTTGGCGTAAAGCAGGAGGGGCGGATCGTGGATATCGAGCAGCGTAAGGGGGTAGGCCGGGTCGGCCAGGGTAAGCAGATGGTGGCCGGGATGCTCCAGCCACTTCAGCGTATTTTGCACCGCCGCCAGGACATCATCGCCGGGGGCTTGCCTGAGCTGGCGCGCCAGTTCGTCAGGCAGGAACTGCCGCAGCGCGGAGGTGGACAGGGCGTAGATGTCTTGCGGCAGCCCGATGGCGGCCAGCAGGTTGCGGGCGCTGGCCGGGCCCAGGCCGGGTTCCAGCGACAGGCGTATCCAGGCGCTGAGCTCTTCGGTGGATAAGGTCGGGTGCATGCGTTAGTGTGGCATGGCGCGACAGCTTTCGGGAAGGCCGTGTGGCGAAAAGTCATGGATCAAATCGTCCTTGCGCCAAAATTTGTTTTATCATAGAGACTTACACGAATTTTGGATCAGTTTTCATGGCTTTGCTTCCTATTCTTCGATATCCCGATCCGCGCTTGCACAAGGTTGCCAAGCCGGTTCAGGCCGTCGACGACCGCATCCGCAGCCTGGTTCGCGACATGGCCGAAACCATGTACGACGCGCCGGGCGTGGGCCTGGCCGCCACCCAGGTGGACGTGCACGAGCGGGTGGTGGTCATCGATGTGTCCGAGGACGGCAATGATCTGCGCGTATTGATCAATCCCGAAATCATCTGGAAAAGCGAAGAAACCCAGGTTTATGAAGAGGGCTGCCTGTCGGTGCCGGGCGTCTACGACGAGGTGCAGCGCGCGGCCCGCATCCGCGTGCGTACCTTGAATGAACAAGGCGTAAGCATCGAATTCGACGCCGAAGGCCTGCTGGCCGTGTGCGTGCAGCACGAACTCGACCACCTCATGGGCAAGGTATTCGTCGAATATCTGTCCGTTCTGAAACAGAATCGCATCCGCACGCGCCTGCGCAAGCAAGAGCGCGAAGCCATGAAGGCCTGACCCCCGGCGCCATCACTTGGTATCATGCCGATTCCACCTCTGAATTGGCTTTTCTATGCGTATTGTATTTGCTGGCACCCCTGAGTTCGCACGTTTGGCGCTGGACGCCATCATTGCCGCGGGGCACCAGGTCCCTCTGGTGCTGACCCAGCCGGACCGGCCCTCCGGGCGCGGCCTCAAGCTGACTCCCAGCGCGGTCAAGCAGGCGGCGCTGGCGGCCAATATCCCCGTATGCCAGCCGCGCAGCCTGCGGCTTGACGGCAAATACCCACAGGAGGCGCAAGCGGCGCGCCAGGCGCTGCTTGCCGCCGAACCCGAACTGCTGGTCGTGGCCGCCTATGGCCTGATCCTGCCGCAGTGGCTGCTGTCCTTGCCGAGCTATGGCTGCTTCAACATCCATGCCAGCCTCTTGCCGCGCTGGCGCGGGGCGGCCCCGATACAGCGGGCCATCGAGGCCGGCGATGCGCAAACCGGCGTCACCATCATGCTGATGGATGCGGGGCTGGATACCGGCGCCATGCTGTTCACCCGCGCCCTGCCGATCACCCCGGAGCACAACGCCGCCAGCCTGCATGACGAACTCGCCGCGCTGGGCGCCCGCGCCATAGTCCAGGCCATTGAAGAATTGCAGCTCGGCACCCTGGTCTCGCAGCCCCAGCCCGGGGAGGGCGTCACCTACGCCGCCAAGCTGGACAAGGCCGAAGCGCCGCTCGATTTCACCCAGCCCGCGGCCCTGCTGGAGCGGCGCATCCGGGCCTTCGATCCGGCGCCGGGCGCAAGCCTGATGCTGCCCGGCCTGTCCGCACCGGTCAAGGTCTGGAAGGCGCAGGCGATCGACGCGCCGCAAACGGCGTCGGCCGCGGGGGGCGGGGCGCCCGCGCCAGGCCAGGTGCTGCACGCCGGCGCGTCGGGCATCGATATCGCCACCGCCGACGGCGTGTTGCGCCTGCTGGAGCTGCAAAAAGCCGGCGGCAAACGCCAGCACGTCGCCGCCTTTGTCCAGGGCTGGCAAAGCCGTTAGGCGGGGGCCCGCAATGGTGGACAAGGTTTCAGGCCCGGCCGGCATTTCGGCGCTGACCCTGGATTATTACAATCGGAACGCCGCCGGCTTCAAGGCCGGCACCCAGGACCACGACGTCAGCCAGAACATTGCCGCCTTGCTGCGGCACATGCGCGGGGAGCCGCCTTATCGCATCCTGGATTTCGGCTGCGGGCCGGGCCGCGACTTGCGGGCATTCGCCCGTATGGGCCATAGCGCCATCGGCCTGGACGGCAGCGCGTCCTTTGTGGCGATGGCGCGGGCCGAGTCGGGCTGCGAGGTGTGGCAGCAGGATTTCCTGGCTCTGGATTTGCCGGCGGGCGCTTTCGACGGCATTTTCGCGAACGCCTCCCTGTTTCATGTGCCCACGCTAGACTTGCCGCGCGTATTGGGGCAGCTGTATGCCAGCCTCAAGCCCGGCGGCGTATTGTTCAGTTCCAATCCGCGCGGGCAGAACCAGGAAGGCTGGAATGGCGGGCGCTATGGGGCGTATCACGATTTCACAGCCTGGCAGGCCTTGCTGGCCGCCGCCGGCTTCACCGAACTGGAACACTACTATCGCCCCGCGGGCCTGCCGCGCGAGCAGCAGTCCTGGCTGGCCAGCGTGTGGCGCAAGCCGTGGTCAGGCCAGCCCTAGCGCAATGTGAATTTGATGTGGAAGGCCAGATTGTGCGCCGTCCGGTTGACCGTGTCTTTCAGGCTGACCCATTCGCGCCGCAGCGAATCGGACACGGAGCGCTTGCGGCCGGCCGGGGCGATATTGATGGATGATTCGAAATCGTCATCCTGAGCCACGCAGACCGGGTCCAGCCCTATTGCCTCGATCTTGTGGTCGTAAAAGCGGTCCATGGTGTTGTCGACCGGGTAGATCCATTCCGAGCAGTATTCCAGCAAGATCCGGGCGGTGCGCGGGGCAATCATGTAGCCGGTCGTGCCGGCGAAGCCCTTCGCGAACTTCTTGACCGTCAGGGAGCCGACCTTTCCTATGCTGCGGCCCGCCTGATTGGCGACCTTCCTGCTGGGCTGCAGCCAGACCAGGCCGTGTTCTTCGGCGAAGCCCGCGGCGTGTTCATAAAACGACAAAAACGGCGGCAGCAGTATGGCGTCGTCCTCCAGCACGATGATGGGGGCGTCCGCCTGCGCGCATTTTTCCCACAGCAGGTAATGGCTGGCGAAGCAGCCCAGCTGGGGCAGCCGCAGCGAAGCGCCGGCTCCCCGCAGCGACAGCCGCTTCTTGTCGTTATATTTTTTGAACAGGTAGTGATCCGGATTCCGGGCGCCATGGATGGCATCGAAGAATTCAAAGGGAATGCCCATCCTGTCCATTTGCGCACGCATGAAGGCCCTGCGGTCTTGGGCGGTTTCCAGGCTTACTACATGGACTGCGGGTTTTGGCGGGACGGGTCTGGTAGGCATGAATGCTCGTGGGAGGCGCTGGGGGAAGGGCGTTGATCTGCTGTTTCGTCCCCGTTTCATTCGAAACTTAGTGTAACTTTTTTTCGGGTGTAAGGTCAATGCCAGGCCATCGCCCGGGCCGGCGCCTTGTGCTACGATCCCCCGAGGCCCTCAACCACCCGGAACCCCATGATATGACCTGCTACAAATTAGGCGACCTGACCCCCGCCGTGCACGATTCCGCTTTTGTCGCCGTAGAAGCCACCGTTATCGGGCTGGTCACGCTGGCCGCCAATAGCAGCGTATGGCCCGGCGCGGTCATCCGCGGCGACAACGAGCCTATCGTGGTAGGCAGGGGCTCCAATATACAGGAAGGCGCGGTCCTGCATACCGATCCGGGCTGCCCGCTGACCATAGGCGAGAACGTGACCGTCGGCCACCAGGCCATGCTGCATGGCTGTACCATCGAAGATGGCGCGCTGGTGGGCATCCAGGCGATCGTGCTGAACAAGGCCGTCATAGGCAAGAATAGCCTGGTGGGCGCCGGCGCCGTGGTAACCGAAGGCAAGGTCTTTCCGGAACGTTCGCTCATCCTGGGCGCTCCCGCCAGGGTGGTGCGCACCTTGAGCGATGAAGACATCGCCAATCTGCAGACGAACGCCAGGGGCTACGCCGAGCGCGCCGCGCGCTACAAGACCGATCTCGTCGCGCTATAGCGCTTGCGGCCTTTAGCGCAGGTTGTCTTGCACCCATTTTTCGCAGTCGCGGGCCAGATCCATCATGTGCTTGATGATTTGCACATCTGATAGTCCCTGGCCGCGTCCCCGCTCGGTAAAGCGTTCCATGCTTTCGGTAGTGGGAAACCAGTCTTGCTCGGGCTGCAGCTCCAGCCCGTTTGCGTGCTTGATGTTGCCGTTGGGCAATATATACCAGGTAGTCATGGCCTAATAGTAAAGGATCATTGTCAAAGGATTGTTATGCTTATCGTTATACCCGATGATTATCAGGATTGCGTCCGCCGCCTGGACTGCTACGCCAAGCTGGCGGAGCACGATGTCAAGGTGTTCAATGACAGCGTCGCCGGCGTCGACGAACTGGCGGGGCGCTTTGCCGGCGCGCAGGCGCTGGTGCTGATACGCGAGCGCACGCGCATCACGGCCGAACTGCTGGACAGGCTGCCCGATCTGCGCCTGATCAGCCAGACGGGCAAGGTATCCGGCAATATCGATATCGCGGCGTGCACCGCGCGCGGCATCGCGGTCGCGGAAGGCGCCGGCAGTCCCACGGCCACGGCCGAGCTTACCTGGGCCCTGATCATGGCCAGCCGCCGGTATCTGGTGGACGAGGTCAACCGCCTGAATGGCGGGCAATGGCAAGGGCACCTGGGGCAGCAGTTGCACGGGCAAACGCTGGGCGTGTGGAGCTATGGCCGCATCGGCAAGCTGGTGGCGCACTACGGCAGGGCGTTCGGCATGAAGGTCTGGGTCTGGGGCCGCAGCGGGTCCGTCGCCCGGGCGCAGGCCGATGGCTTCGAGGCCGCGCCGTCGCGCGAACGGTTTTTTGCCGACAGCGATGTGCTTACGCTACATGTGCGCCTGAACGCGGATACCGCGGGCATGGTGACGCCGGCCGACCTGGCCCTCATGAAAAAGACGGCGCTGCTGGTCAATACCAGCCGCGCCGAACTGGTCGCCGCGGGCGCCCTGGCCTCGGCCCTGGACGCCGGCCGGCCCGGCTACGCGGCGGTCGATGTGTACGAAGAAGAGCCGGTGCTGGGCGCCCGCCATCCTCTTCTCAACCGCCCCAACGCCTTGTGCACGCCCCATATAGGTTATGTGGAACGCGAAAATTACGAGCTTTATCTGGGCACGGCCTTCGATAACCTATTGGCGTTCGCGGCCGGCAAGCCGGCCAACCTGGCCAACCCCGATGTGCAGCCGCGAGGCTGATCCAATATGTTCGCAGCCCAGGGGCCCGGCTGATGCCGCGGCCCGACGCCGGGCCGGACCGCGCTTCCTTTAGCGCCCCGGCCGGCCAGGCCGCGGCGCGGATCGCGCCCGCTTATGGCGCCACGCGGCCGCTGGCGGGCATTGTGCTGCTCGTGCTCTCGGCATGGGCGCTGTCGGGGCTGGACGCCAGCGGCAAATGGGTGATGGGCGCCGGCGTTTCCTTGCTGATGCTGTGCTGGGTGCGCTATGTCGTGCATTTGCTGCTGGTCCTGGGCCTGGTGCTGCCGGCGCGCGGCGCCAAGGTGCTGCGCAGCGTGCGCCCGCGCGCCCAGCTTTTGCGCGGCGGCATCATGCTGCTGGCAACCTTTTCCTTCTTCAATACTTTGCGCCTCCTGCCCCAGGCGGAGGCCACGGCCATCAACTTCCTGGCGCCCCTGATCATGCTGTCGCTGGCCCCATGGCTGCTCAAAGAGCCGGCGCGGGTTGCGCGCTGGGTGGCGGCGGGCGTCGGCTTTCTTGGCGTGCTGATCATCATCCGGCCCGGCGGCGGCCTGGACCCGGTCGGCACGGTGTCGGGCCTGATTACCGCCATCCTGTTCGCGGGCCAGTACATTGCCACGCGGCGCGTGGCGGTCGACGACCCCTTGACGACGCTGATCTGGAGCGGCGCGATCGGCAGCTTGTGCCTGACCGCGGCCTTGCCCTTCATCCTGCCGACTGCCTGGCCATTGATGGCCGTCCTCGACCCCTGGCATTGGCTGGTGCTGGTTTCCACGGGCTTCTGGGGGGCGGCCGGGCATCTGCTGCAAATCCAGGCCTACCACCGCGCGCCGGCATCCATGCTGGCCCCTTTCATCTACCTGCAGATCATCAGCGCCGCCACCTTGGGATGGCTGATCTGGGGCCAGTTTCCGGATGCGCTCACCTGGCTGGGCATTGTTATCATCAGCGCCAGCGGGGTATCGCTGGGCGTCTGGGAATGGCATGGCCGCAAGCGGCAATAGGGCCGGGCGCTTTATAATCCCCGCATGACGAAAAAAATCCTCATTGTCCGCACCTCTTCGCTGGGGGACCTGGTGCATATGCTTCCGGCCATCTCCGATATCGCCCGGCACGTGACGGATGCGCAAATCGATTGGATAGTCGAAGAAAGCTTTGCCGAGATCCCGACCTGGCATCCGGCCGTGCATGAAGTCATACCGGTGGCGCACAGGCGCTGGCGCAAGCACTGGTGGGCTTCCGAAACGCGCGCGGCGCGCGCCGCCCTGCGCGCCGACCTGGATGCGCGCCGCTACGACATCGTGCTCGATATGCAGGGCTTGATGAAGTCGGTATGGGTGCTGCGGCAGACTCACGGGGTGCGCCATGGGCTGGACCGCCAATCGGCGCGCGAGCCCCTGGCCTCGTTTTTTTATGATGTAAAGCATACCGTCAATTTCTGGCAGCCGGCGGTCACGCGCCAGCGCGAGCTGGCCGCGGCGGCTTTGGGATATGCTTACGACGGCGAACCGGACTTCGGTCTGAATAGCATTACCGACGGTGTTGAAATACAGCCCTATGCCGTCATCATGCCGTCGGCCAGCCGCGACGACAAACTATGGCCGGAGGCCGACTGGCAAAAGGTGTTCGGCCGCCTGCACGAACATGGCCTCGACCTCAAGCTCTTGTCGGGCAGTCCGGCCGAGACCGACAGGGCAAGGCAGCTCGTCGCCGGCAACCCTCGGGCGGAAGTCCTGCCGCGCATGGGCCTGACCGCTGTCGCCAAGGTGCTTGCCGGCGCACAGATCATGGTCGGGCTCGACAGCGGGCTGACACATTTGTCGGCCGGCCTGGGCCGCCCCACTATCGGCATTTACAAGGCGTCCACGCCCGTGCGCACGCCGCTGGAAGGGCCGGCGTACACGGCCAGCCTGGGCGAGCGCGGCAATGCTCCGTCGGCCGAGACCGTATTGAGCGCCGTGGACCAGGCGCTGGCCTTCGACGTCTCGGCTCACGCCGACTTCCCCGGCGGCGCCGCACCGGCATAAAGCGCCATCCCCCGTCTTTCGACCGAATGACTTGCGGCTTCTACTTGGGCTAGACTTTTGAAACTGGCAGTTCGTGCTACAGCCATTGGCGTATTTTTTTGAACCGTTACTTCTACACCGCGATTGTCAGGCTGTTGTCGCCGGCTCTGCTGGGCTGGATGGCCCTGCGCGCGCGGCGCTCCGGCGGCGACTGGGGCGTGGCTTCGGGCGCGCGCTTCGGGCGCTACGCGCAGCCCAGCGCCTTGCGGCGCCCCGTATGGGTGCATGCGGTGAGCCTGGGCGAAACCAGGGCCGCCGAGCCTTTCATCCAGGCCTTGCTGGATCAGGGGGAAAGTGTATTGCTCACCCACATGACGGTCACCGGGCGGGCCGAAGGCAAGCGCGCCTTTGCGCAGGCAATCGCGCAGGGACGGCTGGCGCAGCAGTGGCTGCCCTACGATTTTCCCGGCAGCACGCGCCGCTTCATGGCGCATTATCGCCCGCGCGCAGGCGTGCTGATCGAACGCGAGGTGTGGCCCAACCTGCTTGCCGCGGCGCGGCGCGCGCAGGTGCCCATGCTGCTGGCCAGCGCGCGGTTTTCCGATAACTCCCTGCGCCAAAGCCTGCGGGCCGGCAGCGTGATGCGCAACGCCTACTCCAGCTTCGAGGCGGTGTATGCGCAGACACTGCATGACGCCCAGCGCCTGGAGCAGGCCGGGGCGTCGGCGGTCAGGGTTTCGGGCAATTTCAAGTTCGACATTTCCTTGCCGCAGGACAAGATACTGCGGGGCCGCCAGTTTTCGGCCGGCCTGTCGCGCAAGATCATCGTCATTGCCAGCACGCGCGAGGGCGAAGACGAAATGTTCGTCCAGGCCATCGCGCGCCAGGTCAAGCGCGCCCTGGCGCAAGGCGTGGATATCGACGAGCAGGTGCTGTATTGCCTGATTCCGCGCCATCCCGAGCGTTTCGACCTGGCGGCGGATTTGCTGCACAAGGCCGGGCTGGCCTTTGTCAGGCGCTCGCAGTTCATCGAGATGGGCGATTGCACGGCTACCGCCTTGCGCGCCTGCAGCCAGGCGGCGGTGCTGCTGGGCGACAGCCTGGGCGAGATGCCGCGCTATTACGCCAGCGCCCAGCTTGCCATCGTGGCCGGCAGTTTCGCGCCCCTGGGCGGGCAGAATCTCATCGAGGCCTGCGCCATAGGCGTGCCTGTGCTGGTGGGGCCGCACACGCGCAACTTCGAGCAGGCCGTGGTCGACGCCATGGACGAAGGCGCCGCCATGCGCGTGCCCGACGCGGATGCCGCCCTGCAGACGGCCTTGCAACTGCTCAATGACCCGCAGCGCCTGGCCCGCATGGGCGAGGCCGGGGCGCACTGGGTGCAAAAGCATACCGGCGCTGTCCTGCGCGTATTGGCGGGCCTGAACGAAATAAAAAACTGAAGGGCGCGCGCCGCCTCACAGGCCGTGGTATTTCCGGCCCAGTTCCAGCGTCGCCTGGAAAAACCCTTCCTTGCTGCCGCAGTCGTAGCGTATGCCTTCGTACTGCAGGCCAAATACGGCGCGGGCCTTGAGCAGGCTGGCTATGCCGTCGGTAAGCTGGATTTCGCCGCCCACGCCCGCCTGGGTCTGGCGCAAGTGCTCGAAAATTTCCGGCTCCAGCACATAGCGGCCCACCACGGCCAGCGTCGATGGCGCGACCGATGGATCGGGCTTCTCGATGATGCCGCGCAGGCGCATGGTTTTGTCATTCACGGCTTCGCCCGAAATGATGCCGTAGCGGTTGGTGTGCGCGCGCTCGATGTCCTGAATGGCCAGCACGCTGCCGTTCTGCTGGTGCGCCGCTTCGACCAGCTGCTGTGTGACCGAGGTCTTGGCGTCGATCAGGTCATCGGCCAGCAGCACCACAAAGGGTTCGCTGCCGACGATGGGGGCGGCGCACAGCACGGCGTGCCCCAGGCCCAGCGGCGCGGCCTGGCGCGTATAAATGCAATTCACATACGACGGAATGACGTTGCGCACGGCTTCGAGCAGTTCCATCTTGTTCTTGGCCTCGAGATTGGCTTCGAGTTCCGGAACGCTGTCGAAATGATCCTCGATGGCGCGCTTGTTGCGCCCGGTGATGAAAATCAGGTCGGTGATGCCCGCGGCGATGGCTTCCTCGACCGCATACTGGATAAGCGGCTTGTCGACGATGGGCAACATTTCCTTGGGCATGGCTTTGGTGGCGGGCAGAAAACGGGTGCCCATGCCTGCAACGGGGAAAACGGCTTTGCGAATTGGTTTCATGGTCGCTGACTTTTTCTTGGAGGTTTATGCAAGGAACTGCAAAATCATACGCTATCGCGGGAGTAGCGATGCCTTTCTCAAGCAATCGGCATGCCTGTCAGCTCCGGATAGACGGCAATATGCCATAAATGCCGGCAGACAGGTATCCGCCGTCGGGACGACGCTTTGATATATTGCCGCCGGCTGATTAGAATACGTCGGTCATGTGGCCGCTTTGATCCGTGGCCGGAGCCCCTGCCTTTATGCGTTTTCTTTTCTTGATTGTTTTGATGCTGAATGTGGCCCTGCTGGCCTACGGCCAGGGTTTTTTCGGGACTCCTCCCAGTGAACGGGGGCGCGAGCCGCGCCAGCTCTCGGAAAGAAACCAGCACACCATCACCTTGGGCGCGCCCCTGGCCGCCGGGCAGTTGCGCTAAAAGGGCGCGCTAAAGGGGCGCGAGCGCCAGGCGCGCCAGGCCGTCCAGCACCGGGGCGGACAGCCACTGGATGGGCTGTTGCGGCAGGCCCAGGTCGGCCTGGGCCCTGGCAAGCAGCCGCCGCGCCTCGTCTTCTATTGCGCTCCAGCCTCCGCCGGTGCTGAAAACCAGCGGCGGCCGGCCGAATTCATCCAGCCCTTCGCGCCATTGCCGCAGCAATGCGCCGGCCTGCGCGGCGGCGATGCCGCTGGCAATAGCCTGGTGGGTGTGGGTGGGATAGGCCGCCGCGGGGCCGTCGGCTTCGGGCAGGTTCGCGGTGCCCGCGGCCAGCGAAGAGCGCATCAGCGCGGGGCCCGGGAAGATCAGGCCGCCATGGAAAAGCCGGCCGGCCGGCCGGGCCTGGCCTCCCGCCGCCTCCGGTCCCAGCGTATCGATGGTCGTCGCGGTGCCGAAGCTGGCCAATATCGCCGCGCTATCGCTGTCGGCATGCTGCGCCAGCCCTATCATGGAGACCCAGCGGTCGGCGCCCAATTGCGCGGCGACGTCATAGGCGTTGCGCACGCCGGCGGCATGCGCCTGGCTGCCGACCCATCGCACGCCGAAGGAATGGCGGCGCTGGAAGACCGCATCGAGGCTGCGCGCGACGGCCGGCCCGGCGACGTTCACGCCGATCGCGGCAATGGGCGCGCCGGCGAGCCGCCCGAGCCAGGAGGGCAGCAGGTCGATGTCGGCATGGCGCAGGGCGAGGGCGCTGGCTTCGCGCTCGCCGGTGGCGGCGTCGACCCAGCCCGCCTTGATGCGGGTGTTGCCGGCGTCTATCAGCACGATCATGGCCTTGAATCCTGTTGGGGGCGTATCGAAATCTCGCCGATGGAAATGGGGGTGACGCCATCGTGCGTGCGCAGCATCAGCTGGCCCAGGGTATTGATGCCGCAGGCGATGCCCGCCTGCGCGATACGGCCATTGTCGAGCACATTGATGTGCTGCCCCGCCAGGAAGTCGACCTTGCCATAGCGGGCTGGCAGGTCGCCAAAGCCGTGCGCGGTGGCCTCGTTCAGGCTGGCATACCAGGCCTGGGCGATGCGCGCCACGATATCCGCCGCGCTGGCGGCCGCCGCGTTTTCGTCCTGGCGGGCGATTTCCGACCAGTCCGCCACCTGGCGATTGAGGGACTGGCTCAGCGCGCGCGCGTCGCTCAGGTTGACGCCCATCCCTATGATCGCGACGTAATGGTCGGATGACAGCCGCGATGTTCCGGCGCGCGTGACTTCCACGAGTATTCCCGCCAGCTTGGCAAATTGCCATTGCACGTCATTGGGCCATTTCATGCACAGGTGGCCGCGCAGGGCCGGGCTGATCAGCTGGCGCAGCGCTTCGCACGCCGCCAGGCCGGCCAGCGGCGACAGGGTGGGCAACTGCGTCGATGGCAGGAAGACGTCGAATGCGCAGGAAAACATCAAATTGGCGCCGGCGCGATTCTGCCAAGTGCGGCCGGCGCGGCCCCGGCCGCGTTCCTGCAAATGCGCCCCCAGCAGCCAGGGCCGCGCCAGTTGCCCGCTGCTTGCGCGCGCCTTGGCCATCAGTTCGGCATTGGTGGACACGGTGCGTTCCACCCAGTCGACCTGATTGAAGTGGGGCAGGGCGGCCGACAGGGCGGCCGTCAATTGCCCGGGCGATGGCAGGAGCGGAGCAGACGAAGTAGGCATTAATTCGGCGACGAGGCGTAGCGTAAAATGATAGGGCTTACGTTATAACTCAAACTGCCTATTATGCTTGCTCGTACCGAGAAAATTTCATTCCAGGGCGTGGCCGGGGCCATCGATTGCGTTCTGGACCTGCCCATGGACGCTGCGCGCGGCTGGGCGCTGGTGCTGCATCCACACCCCCTGCATGGCGGCGCGCGGGAAAACAAAATCGTCACCACCATAGCGCGCGCCTGCGTGCAGCATGGATTGATCGCCCTGCGGCCCAATTTCCGGGGCGTGGGGGCATCGGCCGGCGAATTCGACCGCGCCGTCGGCGAAACGGCCGATATGCTGGAACTGGTGCGACAGTTCGGCGACGCTTATCCCGAGGCGGCGGCAGGCAAGTGGGTGCTGGCGGGTTTTTCCTTCGGCACATCGGTGGCGGCGCAGCTGTATTCCGAACTGGCCGAAAAGCATGGCAAGCTGCCCGACGCCTTGCTGCTTGCCGGTTCGGCGGTAGACCGCTTCAAGTTCCGCGACATCACGGTGCCGGACGATACCTTTCTGGTGCATGGCGAAGCCGACGAGGTCGTGCCGCTGGCCGAAGCCATGGATTTCGCCCGGCAGCGCGAATTGCCCATGGTGGTCGTGCCCGACGCCGGGCATTTTTTCCATGGCAAGCTGATCGTGCTCAGGCGCTTGCTGGAGCAGCGCCTGGCCTCGGTTTGATAGCCCGATACGCCGGTTTGTCACGTTTTATCAGGCCTGGTTTCATTCGCTTGCGGTTTAATAGTGAAACAGGACGTGCGCGGCGGTAACGGCGCGGCGGCTCTGCCTATAATAAGCGCTCTGTGCTGTTTGTTTTCCCGGCGGATATTCTTTACGATATGGCGATGATACCCAAAAAACCCAGTTTTCAATCCCCCCGGTTTCCCCGTTTTCTGGCCGGGCTCGCATTCCTTGTTTCGCCAGTTTTCGCCTTTGCGCAAGCCGCCCCGCCGGCTCCGGCGGCCAGCGCGCCGGCAGCCGTTGCCAGCCCCGCTTCGGACAATACCGCCACCGTCGGCGAACTGGCCACCGTGCCCGCGCCCAACCTCACGGCGCGCGCCTGGCTGACGCTGGACGTCAACAGCGGCCAGATCATCGCCGCGCAGAATCCGGACGAGAAAATCGAACCCGCCTCGCTCACCAAGCTGATGTCGGCCTATCTGGTTTTCGAAGCCATAGACAACAAACGCCTGGCCCTGGACCAAATGGTCAATATTTCGGAAAAGGCCTGGAAGACCGAAGGCTCGCGCATGTTCGTCAAGCCGAACACCCAGGTGTCGGTCGACGAACTTCTGCAGGGCCTGGTCGTGCAATCGGGCAACGACGCCACGGTGGCGCTGGCCGAGGCGGTGGCGGGCAGCGAATCGGCTTTTGCCGCCCTCATGAACGAGGAAGCGGCCAAGGAAGGCTTGCGCGATACGCATTTCGTGAATTCCACCGGCTTGCCCGATCCCACCCATCTCACCACGGTGCGCGATCTGGCCGTCATGGCCAGGAATCTGGTGTCCAAGCATCCCCACTACATGCACTATTACAGCCAGAAAGAATTCACCTACAACAAGATCAAGCAGCACAACCGCAACCGGCTGTTATGGTCGGATCCCACGATCGATGGCCTGAAAACCGGCCATACCCAGTCGGCGGGGTATTGCCTGGTCGCCACCGCCTTGCGCGACGGGCGCCGCGTGGTGTCGGTCATCGTCGGCGCCAGCAGCGATTCGGCGCGCACCGAAAACAGCCTGAAGCTCCTGAACTGGAGCTTCCAGAATTTCGACACCATCAAGCTGTTCGACAACACCCAGCCCGCCGTCAACGCGCGGGTCTGGGAAGGCCAGGCCGAGACGGTGGGCCTGGGCGGCCTCGAGCCCATATGGATCACGGTGCCGCGCGGCAAGGGTCCGCAGGTCAAGCCGGTTGCGCAGTACACCCAGCCCCTGATCGCGCCCTTGAAGAAAGGCGCCAAGGTGGGCCAGGTATCGCTGTCGCTGGATGGCAAAGTGCTGCGCCAGGAACCCCTGTACGTGCTCAGCGACGTGCAGGAAGCGGGCTTCTTTGGCCGCGTCTACGACAAGATTCGTTTGTTGTTTGAATAGTTGAATAGAAGGCTGGAATGATGATTCCCGATGTCGATTGCGACAGTATTGTTTACCTTGACGGCGATTACGTGCGTCTGGGGGATGCCAAGATTTCCGTGCTGGATCGCGGCTTCATTTTTGGCGATGGCATTTACGACGTGGTGCCCGCCTATGGCGGCAAGCCGTTTCGCATGGACGGGCACCTGGCCCGCCTGGAACGCAGCCTGGCCGCCATCGATATCAAGGTAGGCCTCAAGCGCCGCGACTGGGAACAACTGGCGCTGGACCTGATCAAGCGCTCCGGCCTGGGCGATTGCATGGTGTATGTGCAGGTGACGCGCGGCGTCGCCAAGCGCGACCATGCCTTTCCCAAGAACGCCACGCCCACCATTTTCTGCATGGTCTCGCCATTCTCGCGCCCCGGCTCCGCCGCCCGCGAACAGGGCCTCAGCGTTGTCGGCATGCCCGACATCCGCTGGCTGCGCTGCGAAATCAAGTCGGTCTCGCTGCTGGGCAATGTGCTGGCCAAGCAGCACGCGGTCGATGCCGGCGTGGACGAGGTCGTGCAGTTTCGCGACGGGTATTTGTCGGAAGGCGCTTCATGCAATATCTGGGTGGTCAAGGACGGCGTCCTGATGGCGCCGCCGCGCAGCAACCTGATCCTGGAAGGCATACGCTACGGTTTGCTGGAAGAATTGGCCGCCAGCGCCGGGATACCCTTCAATGCCCGCCCGATCGCCGAGCGGGAAGTCGAGAACGCCGACGAATTGCTGCTGTCCTCGGCCACCAAGGAAATCCTGCCCATCACCACCTATAACGGCAAGCCTGTCGGCGCCGGCAAGCCGGGCAAGGTCTATGGCCTGCTGCGGGCTGGCTACGACCAGGCCATCGCAGCGCTTTGACGCCCAGGCCGCAGATGCGCGACATTCCGCCCGAAGACTCCCTGATCGAATATCCGAGCGACTTCCCCATCAAGGTCATGGGCAGGACGCGTCCCGATTTCGCGCAGACGCTGACCGATATCGTCCTGCAGTTCGACCCGCAGTTCGATCCGGCCACGATAGAAATGCGGCCCAGCAAGGGCGGCAACTATCTGAGCCTGACCTTCACCGTGCGCGCCACCTCGCGCCAGCAGCTGGATGACTTGTACCGCGCCTTGCATGGCCACCACATGGTCTCCGTTGTTTTATAGGCGCGCGCCGCGGCGATGATCGAACATAAATGGTGGCCCCGGCCCGCGCCGTATCTGGATGTATGGCAGGCCATGCGCCAGTTCACCGAGGCGCGCGACGCGCAAACGGCCGACGAGATCTGGCTGGTCGAGCATCCGCCGGTCTACACCCTGGGCCAGGCCGGCAGGCCCGAGCATATCCTCGCCAGCGGCGGCATCGCGGTGGTCCGGTCAGACCGGGGCGGGCAGGTCACCTACCACGGCCCCGGCCAGGTCGTGGCCTACTGCCTGGTCGATTTGCGCCGGATGAAAATCTTCGTCAAGGAGTACGTGGCGCTGCTTGAAGGCGTCGCCATTCAGACGCTGGCCGAGCTGGGCGTCGCCGGCGCCTGCCTCAGGCCCGGCGCCCCGGGCGTCTATGTGCCCATGGCCGCGCAGGCTGAAAGCCGCGCGGCCGGGGACGGCCTGGCCAAGATCGCCGCATTGGGAATCAAGGTGCGCAAGGGCTGCGCCTATCATGGCCTGGCATTGAACGTCGACATGGACCTGGCGCCGTTTCTCGGCATCAATCCTTGCGGCTACGAGGGGCTGCGCACCATCGATTTGCGATGCTGCGGGATAGAGGCTAACGTTGCACAGGCGGGCGAGCTGCTCGCCGCGCGGTTGGCGCAGGCTTTCGCCGCTTACCATCACACAGGAGACAAGCCATGACTACAGAAGGCGCTTTGCTATTGGCGGACGAGGTTGACGGCGTGCTGACGCTGACCCTCAACCGGCCGGATCAGTTCAATGCCTTGTCGGAAGAGCTGCTGGGCGAACTGCAAAGCCGGCTGGATGCCGCCGCCCGCGACGACGCGCTGCGCTGCGTTGTGCTGGCCGCCGCCGGCCGGGCGTTTTGCGCCGGCCACGACTTGAAGCAAATGCGCGCCAATCCGGACGAGCGCTATTACCGGCAATTGTTTGCGCAATGCGGCCGGGTCATGCAAAGCATAGTCAATCTGCCGGTGCCGGTCATTGCCAAAGTGCAGGGCACGGCCACCGCCGCGGGCTGCCAGCTGGTGGCCAGCTGCGACCTGGCAGTGGCCTCTGAAAGCGCCAAGTTCGCGGTGTCCGGCATCAATGTGGGCTTGTTCTGCTCGACGCCGGCGGTGGCCTTGACCCGCAACGTCCCGGCCAAGAAAGCATTCGAGATGCTGATCACCGGCCAGTTCATCAGCGCCGCCGAGGCGGTGGACAATGGCCTGGTCAACCATGCGGTCGCTCCGGACCAGCTCGATGCGGCGCTGGACGCCCTGGTGCAGACCATTTGTTCCAAGAGCCCGCTGGCGGTGCGCACCGGCAAGGCCATGTATCACCGCCAGCGCGGCATGAACCTGAGCGACGCCTACGATTATGCCGGCCAGGTCATGGCGCAGAACATGATGGCCGAGGACGTCTGCGAAGGCATCGATGCCTTCATGCAAAAACGCCACCCGGTCTGGAAAGGCCGCTGAGGCCTCGGGGGAATTAGGCAGGCTGGAGCCGCGCGCGTTAAAATGGCGCGTTCCCGCCGTTTTTTATTTTCACCAGATGGCGCGCGGTGTGAAGCACGCCGCCGCCTTTGAGCACGAAGCGTATGCTTTGTTGCAGGAAACCGTATGACTACTCCTCTAGACCAGTCTGCAGAGCGCAAACCCACTGTACGTCCCGCCCCCTACGACCCCACGCAAAAGCAGAAGTCGGGCGACAAGACATCGCGCATACCCATCAAGGTGGTGCCGGCCGAGCGCCTGAAGAAGCCCGAATGGATACGCGTCAAGGCCGCCGCGCCGGGCTCGCGCTTCTACGACATCAAACGCATACTGCGCGAGCATAATCTGCACACGGTCTGCGAAGAAGCCTCCTGCCCCAATATCGGCGAATGTTTCGGCAAAGGCACGGCGACCTTCATGATCATGGGCGACAAATGCACGCGCCGCTGCCCGTTCTGTGATGTGGGCCATGGCCGCCCCGACCCGCTGGATGCCGACGAGCCCATCAATCTGGCGCGCAGCATCGCCGCCATGAAGCTGTCATATGTGGTGATCACTTCGGTCGACCGCGACGACCTGCGCGACGGCGGCGCGGCCCATTTCGTCTCCTGCATCAGCAAGGTGCGCGAATTGTCGCCCGCCACGCGCATCGAGGTCCTGGTTCCCGATTTCCGCGGCCGCCTGGACCGCGCGCTGGCCATCCTCAATGAAGGCCCGCCCGATGTCATGAACCACAACCTCGAAACGGTGCCCCGCTTGTACAAGCAGGCGCGCCCCGGCTCCGACTACCATCATTCGCTCAAGCTGCTGTCGGACTTCAAGGCCCTGCATCCCGACGTTCCCACCAAGTCCGGACTGATGCTGGGCCTGGGTGAAACCGACGAGGAAATCCTCGATGTCATGCGCGACCTGCGGGCGCACAACGTCGATATGCTGACGATAGGCCAGTACCTCCAGCCCTCCGAGCACCATCTGCCGGTGCTGCGTTATGCGCATCCGGATGTCTTCGCCATGCTGGAACGCGAAGCCTACGCCATGGGCTTCAGCCACGCCGCCGTGGGCGCCATGGTGCGCTCTTCCTACCATGCGGACGAGCAGGCGCACGCGGCGGGCGTGGCCTGACCCTCATCCGCCGCCCAAAAAAGCGCCCCTCCAAGGGGCGTTTTTTTATTCTCTTTTATGTAGTTTGCGCTGCAACAAAGACGGCGGAGGCGCGAACGCGTTCAATGGGGGTGCAGAACCGGATTGCCGGCCTGCATGGCAAGCACAGAAGGTAGCAACATGCGCGGCACCCTGATCAAGATTACGGCGATAGCCGGGCTGGCCCTGGCGGCCACGGCGGTTTATTTTTCGCTGGACGGCGCCTCCGCGACGCAGGATGCCACCGAGCTGGCAAGCATCGAGGCGGGCGAATTCAGCTATTACCCGGCGGGCGACTATCTGCGCAATGGCAACCCCGTCAGCCCCGCGGTGCGCAATATGCGTTTCGAGCACGGCTTCCAGATGATGAAGCGCCAGGTCAGCCAGGCCGAGTATGCCGCCTGCGTAAGCGACGGGGCCTGCAAGGCGCTGGACAAGGCGCAGCGCGCCGCGGTGGCGCCCGATCTGCCCGTGGTCGGCGTCAGCTGGCGCGATGCCTCGGCCTATGCGGCCTGGCTGTCGGCGCGCACCGGCCATCACTATCGCCTGCCCAGCTACGCGGAGTGGGTCTACGCGGCGGGTTCGGCTTACCAGGAAGAAGCCGTTGTCGATGTCTCGGATCCCGGCGACCCCGCCCAGCGCTGGCTGCTCGAGTACAAGATCGAAACCCAGCGCCAGGCGACGGCTGACGAGGACCCCCAGCCCTTTGGCAGCTTCGGGGTCAACCCGGCGGGCCTGTCCGACATGGCCGGCAACGTATGGGACTGGACCGACACCTGCCATACTCGCCAGGAGGTCGACCAGGCCGGCAACGTCGTCATGCCGCTGGGCGAGAACTGCGGGATACGCGTGGTGGCCGGCAAGCACCGCAGCTATATTTCAGACTTCATCCGCAACCCCAAGGGCGGCGCGTGTTCGGTCGGCGTGCCGCCCAGCAACCTGGGCCTGCGCCTGGTGCGCGATGCGGACGGCAAGGGCGGCAATGCCATCCAGAGCCCGCGCTCGCGGCTGGGCATATCGTAGCTGGCGGCGCGGGCCAGCGCCCTGCGCCCCGCGCCAGTCAGGTCGACTCGGCGTTGATGCCCGCGCTGCGCGTCGCTGGCGTGTGCGGCCCTTCGGCCAGGCGGATCAGATCGTCTATGGCGCAAACCACGATGCGCTTGCGCCCGCTGGTGACCAGGCCGCGGTCTTTCCAGGCGCTCATCAGGCGGCTGACGGTATGCAGGGTCGTGCCCGTCATTTCGGCGATATCCTGGCGCGTGATGGGGAAATCGATCAGGATGCCTTCGGGCGTCTGCTGGCCGGACTGGTCGACCAGCCGCAGAATGGCGCGCGCCACGCGCTGCTCGACTTCTTCCGTGGACAGTTCCTGTATGCGCGTGTGGGCGTCCTGCAGGCGCTGCCCCACGGTTTGCAGGGCATTGGAGGCGAAGTGCGGGTTGGTGGCGGTGAACTGGTCCCATTCCGACGACGGCCAGGCCAGGGCGAGGCTTTCGTGGACGGCGATGGTGGAGGCGGGGTAGTCGGGCCGGCGCATGGCGCGCGCGATGCCGAATACATCGCCGGGGTTGACATATCGCACCACGACTTGTTCGCCTTCGGCGGTTACCTGCACCACTTTCAGGTGGCCGTGCAGCAGCACGAAAAAACGGTCGGCGATTTCGCCCTGGCGGAAAGCGGCATCGCCGGCGGCCAGGCGGCACACCTGCGCAGTCTGCAGAACGGCATCCAGATCGGCGTCCGGCAATGACTTGAACAGATCAAGGTTTTTGATGAGGGACCGATTCAGATGTGAAGTCATCGCAAATCCATGCTGGTAACCAGGAATTTGATTCTACCATCGGCGGGCGGGGGAAGTGCCCCGTATGCCGCGCATTGGCGCGTCTTGGCGCCCTTCCGTGCGTGCGGATAAACCACAGGGAGGGTCTTATTGGTGGAAACCCGTATAAATGTGCTTCCGAGTTTGCGCTGCAACAAAGAAGAGGGAGGGGCGCTGGTATCAAATGGACACATGGATCAATAGCACCGGGTCCGGAAAGCGAAAAAAACGCGACATGCTTTCCGGGATTTCAGCCGGCCTTTGTCGTCGTTCGATATCAGTCGAACATTTTCTGTAAACGGAGCTTCATCATGGAACGTCGTTCATTTCTTAAAACAGCAGGCCTGGGCGCCATGGCAGGTTCGGCCGCAATGGCAGCTCCGGCGTTGGCAAAGGGCGCGCCAGCAACCGCCGGCAAACCCATGTCGGAACCCGAGATTGCCAAGCTCAAACGCATCAAGGTAGACCTGGTCGCTCCGCCGTTCGTGCACAAGCACGACCAGGTGGTCGACGCGACGCCCCGCATCGTCGAATTCCGCATGGTCATCGAAGAAAAGAAAATGGTCATCGACAGCAAGGGCACGACCCTGCAGGCCATGACGTTCAACGGCTCCATGCCCGGCCCCACCCTGGTGGTCAATGCCGGCGACTATGTCGAACTCACCCTGGTGAATCCGGCCACCAACGCCATGCCGCACAACGTGGATTTCCACGGCGCCACCGGCGCCCTGGGCGGCGCCAAGCTGACCGATGTCAACCCGGGCCAGCAAGTCACGCTGCGCTTCAAGGCGGACCGCGCAGGCACTTTTGTTTATCACTGCGCGCCTCCGGGAATGGTGCCATGGCACGTCGTATCGGGGATGAGCGGCACCCTGATGGTGCTGCCGCGCGGCGGCCTCAAGGACCCCGCCGGCAATCCATTGCGCTACGACCGGGCCTACACCATAGGCGAATTCGACCTGTACATCCCCAAGGATGAAAACGGCAAGTACAAGGAATACCAGACCCTGGCCGAAAGCTATGGCGATACGGTGGAAGTGATGCGCAAGCTGATACCCACCCACGTCGTGTTCAACGGCAAGGTGGGGGCCTTGACGGGCGACGGCGCCCTGAAGGCGAAGGTCGGCGAAACCATCCTGCTGATCCACTCGCAGGCCAACCGCGACACGCGTCCGCACCTCATCGGCGGGCATGGCGACTGGGTCTGGGAAACGGGCAAGTTCGACAATCCGCCGGAACGCGACCTTGAAACCTGGTTCGTCCGCGGCGGTTCGGCGGCAGCGGCGCTCTACACCTTCAAGCAGCCCGGCGTCTATGCCTACCTGAACCACAACCTGATCGAAGCCTTCGAGCTGGGGGCCGCTGGCCATGTGGTGGTCGAAGGCAAATGGAACGACGACCTGATGAAACAGATCAAGCCTGCGGGCCCCATCACCGCGTAAGGCGGGGCCGGGATACCGCCGAAGGTATCCGCATGTAGCAAAAAGCTGCCCGGTGTATCGGGCAGCTTCAGGAAAAGCAGTGATGCAAACGATGCGCCGCGTGGCGCATCGCCAGACAAAATATTGGAGATACTTATGTTGAAGCTTGCCTACGTTGCCTTGGCCATCGCCATGGGAGCCGGCCTGGCGCCGGCCGTGGCTGCCGCAGCGGGCGAGGCTGCCGCCACGGTCAATCCCGCCGGCGAGAAACTCTACAAATCGGCCTGTATCGCTTGCCACAGCACCGGCGTGGCCAATGCCCCCAAGCTGGGCAACAAAGAAGCTTGGGCCCCGCTGATTGCGCAAGGCATGGATGCCATGATGCAAGTGGCGATCCAGGGCAAGGGCGCCATGCCTCCGCGCGGGGCTTCCTCGGCCGACGACGCCACGCTGCGCGCCGCCATTGAATATATGGTGCAGTCCTCCCAATAAGCCCGCTGCGGTCGGCGAAATTGGCGCCCGCCCGCTGCCGCGGCGCTAAGCAAGCTGTCACAGTTCCTCGGGAAAATACCGATATTTAAACCCGATCAGCTGGATACACTGGCTCCATGTCATAGGCATGGGGTCTTTTTTTTATCGCCGGGCCGCGCGGCCACGCAGTGGACGTGCGTGGGGGCCATTTTTCATTCGTTGTTTTAGTAGCCTACCCGTCCAACGTACACGTAAAAAGGGCAGCATAAACATGAAGTCAATACGAAAAAACCTGATCTTGTCGGCGCTAGCTGCCAGCTTTTTCTGTATCGCGGGCGCGGCGCAGGCGCGCGACCTGACCATCGCCTTGCGCTCCGAGCCCAGTTCGATGGATCCGCAATTCCATTCGCTCACGCCCAATACCCAGCTGTCCGAAACCCTTTTCGATCCCCTCGTGCGCACCGACGCCAACGCCAAGCCCGTTCCTTCGCTGGCCGAATCCTGGCAGGTCGACGGCGATGTCTGGACTTTCAAGCTGCGCCCCGATGTCAAGTTCGCCGATGGCTCGCCATTCACCTCCGAAGACGTGCTGTTCACCTATGCCCGGGTGCCCAAGGTGCCCAACAGTCCCTCGTCGTATTCCCTGTACCTGAGCTCCGTGGAAAAGGTCGAAGCGCCGGATCCGCTGACGGTCAGGATCACCACCAAGGGCCCTTCGCCGGTTCTGCTGCCGAATTTGTCCATGGTGCCCATCATGTCCAAGAAAGCCGCGTCGGGCCCGGCGCCGGAGGGCAAGACCACCGTCGAGCTCAACCGCGGCGACGGCCTGGTGGGCACGGGCCCCTATAAATTCGTTTCCTGGAAGCGCGGCGCGGAAATCGTCTTCGAGCGCAATGAACATTACTGGGGTGAGAAGCCGGCCTGGGACAAAGTCATCTACCGGCCGATTTCCAATTCCGCCGCGCGCGTCGCCGCGCTGCTGGCCGGCGATGTCGACCTCATCGAGGACCCGCCCACCGACGACCTGCCCAAATTGAAGAATGACAAGAACCTGCGCGTCCAGGAAACGCCTTCGGTGCGCGTCATTTATATCGCCCTGAACCAGGGCGCGGAAGTCCCCCCCGGCATGTCGGGCACGTCGGGCAAGAACCCCCTGGCCGACAAGCGCGTGCGCGAGGCGCTGTCGCTGGCCATCGACCGCAAGGCCATCGTCGAGCGGGTCATGGGCGGCGCGGCGCAAACCGCCGCCAACTTGCTGGCGTATCCGGGCTTCGGCACGTCCGAGGCGCTTTCCAAAGTGCCGCCCGCCGATCCCGCCAAGGCCAAGGAATTGCTGGCCGCCGCCGGCTACCCCGAGGGCTTTACCGTGTCGCTGGGGTCGCCCGCCGGACGCTACACCAATGACCAGCGCATCGCCCAAGTGGTGGCTTCCATGTGGGCGCGCATAGGCGTCAAGGCCAATGTCGAAACCATGGCGCCCCCGGTGTTCTTCAAGAAGCGCGACAGCTATGCCTTCAGCACCTATCTGGCCGGCTGGGCGGCAAGCTCGGGCGAAATGCTCAACCCGCTGATGGCGCTGGTCCTGACCAAGGACCCGGCCAAGGGCCTGGGCACGACCAACTGGAGCAAATATTCCAACCCCGAGCTCGACAAGCTGGTCCTCGAGGCCTCCCGCACGCTGGACGACGGCAAGCGTTCCGAAATGCTGCAGGAGGCCGGCGCCATGGTGATGGCGGACTACGGTGTCCTGCCCTTGCAGTTCGAGCTCTCGGTATGGGCCATGAAGAAGGACATACACTATAGCGGCCGCAGCGACCAGATGACCCTGGCGCAGTACATGACGCCGGCCGAATAGGCCGCGGCAAGCCTGTGCTGCCAACCATCATCCGCCGTCTATTGCAGACGGCGCTGGTCGTGCTGGTCATGTCGGCGCTGGTGTTTGCCGGCCTTTATCTGGTCGGCGACCCGGTGTCCATGCTGGCCAGCCCGGAAGCCACCGACGCCGAGCGGGAACTCATACGCCAGAGCCTGGGCCTGGACCTGCCATTGTGGCAGCAATACTTCATCTTTCTGGGCAAGGCGGCGCAGCTGGATTTCGGCAACAGCTTCCTGACCGGCGAGCCGGCCATGCAACTGATACTCGAGCGCATGCCGGCCACGCTCGAACTGGCCACGCTGGCCATGCTGTGCTCCATGCTGGTTGGCGTGCCGCTGGGCGTCTATGCCGGGCTCAAGCCGCAAGGCGCAGGCGCGCGCTCCATCATGGCCGGATCGGTGCTGGGCTTTTCTTTGCCCAATTTCTGGGTGGGGCTGATGCTTATCATGCTTTTCGCGGTAATGCTGGGCTGGTTTCCCGCGGGCGGGCGCGGGCCTGTGCAATGGGTGGGGCCGTTCCAACTGAGCGTCTTCAACTGGCAGGGCCTGCAAAGCCTGGTCCTGCCCGTGGCGACCATAGCCACGGCCAAGGGCGCGCTGATCATACGCGTGACGCGGGCCGCCACGCGCGAATGCCTGCCGCAGGACTACATCAAATACGCGCGCGCCAAAGGCCTGACCCGCCGGCGCGTGCTGGGCGTGCATCTGCTCAAGAACATACTGATACCCATCGTGACCATAGGAGGCCTGGAATACGGGCAGGTGATCGCGTTCGCGGTGGTGACCGAAACGGTGTTTTCCTGGCCTGGCATGGGCAAGCTGCTGATCGATTCCATCATCACCCTGGACCGGCCCGTGGTGGTGGCGTATCTGATGCTCACCGTGGTGTTCCTCGCCTTGCTCAACCTGGCGGTGGACATTGCCTACACCATACTGGACCCGCGCGTGCGCATAGGGGCCGCGGCATGACGGCGCACTTGGCCAGCGCGGCGGTGCTGCCGGAGCACGAAAGCCTGTGGCGGGTCTTCATGGCGCAATTCCTGTCCAGCAAGCTTGCCGTCATGGGTTTGGCCATGCTGCTGCTGTTCCTGGCCCTGGCCATTTTCGCGCCGTGGATAGCCCCGCAAAACCCCTTCGACATCGGCACCCTGGACATCATGGATTCCAAGATGCCGCCGGGCAGCGTCGGCATCGACAGCGGCATGACCTATTGGCTGGGCACCGACGGCCAGGCGCGCGACATCTTTTCCGCCATTCTGTACGGCATGCGCATCAGCCTGTTCGTGGGCCTGGTGTCGGTGTCGGCGGCCTTTCTTATCGGTTCGGCGGCGGGCCTGGTGTCGGCCTACTTCGGCGGGCGCATCGATGCCTTGTTGATGCGCACGGTGGATATCCAGCTGTCTTTCCCGGCCATCCTGGTGGCCTTGATCCTGCTGGCGGTGCTGGGCAAAGGCGTGGATAAAGTGATTTATGCGCTGATCGCCGTGCAGTGGGCCTATTTCGCCCGCGCGGCGCGCGCGGCTGCCATCGTCGAGCGCAACAAGGAATATGTCGAGGCGGCCCGCTGCATGTCCCTGTCCTGGCACAGAATCCTGTGGCGCCATGTATTTCCCAATTGCATACCGCCGCTCATGGTGATCGCCACCATCGATCTGGCGCACGCCATTGCGCTGGAAGCCACGCTTTCCTTCCTGGGCGTGGGGGTGCCGGTCACCGAGCCGTCGCTGGGCATGCTGATTTCCAATGGCTTCGAGTTCCTGCTGTCGGGCAGCTACTGGATTTCCTTTTTCCCCGGCATAGCGCTGGCGCTGGTGGTCGTCGCCATCAACCTGGTGGGGGACCATTTGCGCGACATCCTGAACCCGCGCAACGATATCCAGGGGGTCAGCCTGTGAACGCGACCCATGCGCCGCCGTCCCATTCCGGCGAACCGCTGCTGGATGTGCAAGGCCTGCGGACCTGGTTCCATACGCGCGAGGGCGTGGTCAAGGCGGTGGACGGCGTGGCCCTGCAGCTGTGGCAGGGAGAGATCCTGGGGCTGGTGGGCGAGTCGGGGTCAGGCAAGAGCATTACCGGGTTTTCGCTGCTGCGGCTGGTGGACGAGCCGGGCCGCATGCAGGCCGACCGGCTGTTTTTCAATGGCCGCGACCTGCAGCGATTGTCGGAGGAAGAATACCGCCATTTGCGGGGGCGCGACATGGCGCTGATTTTCCAGGACCCATCCACGACGCTCAATCCCGTCTTGCGCATCGATACGCAAATGATAGAAGCGGTGCAGGCGCACAACCGGGTCTCGCGCCAGGCCGCCCGCGCGCGGGCGCTCGAGGTGCTGAGGAAAGTGGGCATCCCCGCGCCCGAAGAGCGCCTGCGGGTCTATCCGCAACACTTGTCGGGCGGCATGCGCCAGCGCATCGCCATCGCCATTGCCTTGCTGAATTCGCCCAGGCTGATCATCGCCGACGAGCCCACGACGGCGCTGGATGTGACGATACAGGGCCAGATCCTGTACGAGGTGCAGAAGCTTTGCCGCGAGACGGGAACCGCGCTGATCTGGATCACGCATGACCTGGCCATCGTGTCCGGGCTGGCCGACAGGCTGGCGGTGATGTATGCCGGCCGCATCGTCGAAACGGCTCCCGCCAGCCGGATCATAGGCGCGGCGCAACACCCCTACACGCACGGGCTGATCTCTTCGATTCCGTCGATCCAGACCCGCGGCCGCGAACTGTTCCAGATTCCGGGCTCCACGCCGTCGCTGCTGAACCTTCCCGGCGGCTGCCCATTCCGTACACGCTGTTATCGCGCCACCGCGCAGTGCCAGAACGACCCCTTGCTGGAGGAAACAGCGCCGGGGCACTGGGTAAGCTGCTGGCATAAAGGGGTGCAGGCATGAGCGCGCCATCCGGCGGCGCGGTCTTGCCGGCGGACCACGGCGCCAGCGGCGCGGCCGCGCAGGGCGAAGAGCCCATCCTGAGCCTGCGCGGCCTGCAGCGGCATTACACCCAGCCTGTGGATTTGCTCGAACGGCTGGGCTCGCTGCTGAAAGGGCGCGGCAAGCCCCATTCGGTGCAGGCCGTGGCCGGCGTGGACCTGGATGTGATGGCCGGCGAGGTGATAGGCATCGTGGGCGAATCGGGCTGCGGCAAGTCCACCCTGGGCCGCATGATCACCGGCATTCTGCCGCCCACCTCGGGCGAGGTCGTCTACAAGGGGCGGGCCGTCGGCCAGATGGCCGGGGCCGCCAGGCGCGATTACGAACTGGGCGTGCAAATGATCTTCCAGGATCCCTTTTCATCGCTCAACCCGCGCATGCGCGTGATCGATATCATCGGCGAGGCGCCGGTCGTGCACGGCATGGTCAGGCGCGGCGCGAAGGAAGCCTATGTGGCCGAACTCATGCGGAAGGTGGGGCTGGACCCGGCATACCGATTCCGCTATCCGCATCAGTTTTCCGGCGGGCAGCGCCAGCGCATAGGGGTCGCGCGCGCCCTGGCGCTGCGGCCCGCGCTGATTGTGTGCGACGAGGCGGTGGCGGCGCTCGATGTGTCCATCCAGGCGCAGGTGCTCAATCTGTTCATACAGCTGCGCCGCGAATTGGGCCTGACGTATTTCTTCATCAGCCACAACCTGGGCGTGGTCAGCCATATCGCCGACCGCGTCGCCATCATGTATTTGGGGCGCATCGTCGAGATCGCCGGCACCGAGGCCATTTTCAGCCGCGCGAACCACCCCTACACGCAGGCGCTCATCAAGGAGTTGCCGGCGCTGCGCACCGACAGGCGGCAGTTCGATCCCATCAAGGGCGAGTTGCCCTCGCCCATCGATCCGCCTTCGGGCTGCCCCTTTCACCCCCGTTGCCCGCATGCCATGGACCGCTGCGTAGCGGAGCGCCCGCTGCTCAAGCCCGTTCCGCGGCGGCAACAGGAATATGGTTTGCTGGACGCGGGCAATGGCCCGCATCAGAGCGCCTGTCATTTGAACGACCTCAGCCCTATGGAGACAAGATGAAATTCGCCGACGAAGACTTCGAACCCTATGCATTGTCCATGCCCACAGCCACCGCCATTCCGCTGGTGTGCGATTCACCGCATAGCGGGGTGATCTATCCGGCCGACTTCCTCAGCTGCCTGCCGGCATCGGTATTGCGTTCGGGTGAAGACACCTATGTCGAAGAGCTTTGGCAGGCGCTTCCCGCGGTGGGCGCGGTCTTGCTGGCGGCCAATTTTCCGCGCACCTACATCGATCCCAACCGCGAGGTGGACGATATCGATCCGAACATACTGGCCGAACCCTGGACGACGGAACTGCATCCCACCGAGAAGTCGCGGCTGGGCCATGGCCTGATATGGAGCCGCGCGCGCAAGCAGGCGGTCTATGACCGCAAGCTGTGGGTGGCGGAGGTGGAGAACCGCATAGGCACGTATCATCAGCCTTACCACGCCGCGTTGAACCGGCAGATCGAGGCGGCCTATGAGCGCTTCGGCGGCGTGTGGCACCTGAACCTGCATTCGATGCCGTCGGACTCCTACGAGGCGCTGGAAATCGAGACGGACAAGCCGCTGGCGGATTTCGTGCTCGGAGACCGCGATGGCACGACCTGCGATCCGACATTGACGGGCATCATCGAGGATTTCCTGCTCGAGTGCGGGTACACGGTGGCGCGCAATGATCCGTTCAAGGGAGTCGCCTTGATCGCCCGCATCGGCCGCCCCGAGGAAAATCGCCATAGCCTGCAGATCGAAGTCAACCGGGCGCTGTACATGGACGAGGAAAGCTACGAGAAGTCGGCCAATTTCGCATCGCTGCAGAAGGACCTGGCGCAGTTGAGCGCCAGGGTGGCCGACTTCGTGAAGTCGCTGATCTGACCCGTGGCGCCTCAGACCAGGCGCGCGTCGATCAGACGGTAGCGCGCTGATTGGATGGGGCGTTCATAGACATCCCAGGCCACGCGGCGGGCGCCCACATGGATGTCGGCCGTGGCCATGGTGTTCTCGGCATCGCTGTCGTCGGGCGCGTCGCGGTATATCGGATATGGCTTGTCGCCCTGGTCGGCCAGGATGGAAAAGGGATCGATATCGGCGGGGTCTGCGCCGCCGGCCGTCCGGGCGCGCAGCAAGTCATTGCCGCGGCGCTGGCGGTGCAGCGAGGAATCGGTGATCACCTGAGGGAAGCCGAGCATGGAGTCATGCACGGCATGGTTCGCATGCAGGGCCGGCGCCCGTACGGCCTGGGCCGACACCCCCATCGCGGTGAATTCCACGCTCAACAGCTCCGGGTGGCCGCGCTGGGCCAGGCTCAGGTGAAAGCCTCCGGCCCGCGGCATGCTGCGCAGCAGTTCCACCGCCTGCGGCAGCCCGGACTGGTTCAGCAGCGCGCGCGCCAGCACCATGCGCGGCACGCCCGCGGCGGCCTGGCGTGCGCGCAGGTTATTGACCGTCATGGCGAGACCATGCTCATTGACGGCGAAGGTATGGCCCGGGATGGAAGCCGGATATACAAAGGACGCAAAGCGCGGACCGTCGTCGGGGGCGAACTGGCCGATGCCGCAATAGCCCGCAAAGCCGGGGTCGCCGTCTTCATTGTGCGCGATGCGCGGGCCGGCGGCCAGCGGCAGCTGCACCGTGGTGCATCCATCAGGCGCCATGGACCAGACATCGCCCCGGCAGTTCCACAGAAACACCTCCTGGGCGGGAAGCTCGAGCCCGGCGGCCAGGCCCAGCAATTCCTGGTGGATCAGCGGAAAATGCCGTTCGACCAGCATCTGCATGGCGCTGGCGGCGTCGCTGCCGCGCCACGCCATGACGCTATTCCAGGACGATGAAGACAGCAGGTGGGAATGCGCGGCTTGCGCGCCAAACCTGCCCAGGGCCCGTCCCATTTCAAATGGCGAGCCGGACAATTCAATCAATGACAACATGACCCATCCTATCGGCTATATAAACAGGCGCCCGTCCGCTGCGATCCACCGTGGGCGCATACACGGGCGCGGGGACCACGGCCCGGGCGGCGCATTGATTTATTTGTTGCATGGTATATGATACAGGAACCATTTGTTGAAACTTGCGATACAAGAGCGCCATGACACACGTATTCCACCGCAATCCCCGCCAGCATCTCGATTTTGCCATGCGCGGCCAGGGAATCGAACTGTTCGACCAGAACGGCAAGGGCTATATCGATGCATCGGGCGGGGCGGCGGTGTCGTGCCTCGGGCATGGCCACCCCGTCGTCATCCAGGCCATCAAAGATCAGCTCGACCGGATCGCATACGCCCATTCCTCGTTTTTTACCACGCAAGCCGCCGAGGACCTCGCCGATTTCCTGGCCGAACGCGCGCCGGGCGATCTGGATCACGTATATTTCCTGTCGGGCGGCTCCGAAGCGGTGGAGGCCGCCCTGAAGCTGGCGCGCCAATACTTCGTGGAGACCGGCCAGCCCGCGCGCCGGCACTTCATAGCGCGCCGCCAGAGCTACCATGGCAATACCCTGGGCGCCCTCGCGATAGGCGGCAATGCCTGGCGGCGCGAACCCTTCCTGCCCCTGCTGGTGCCGGCCCATCATGTCGCGCCTTGCTACGCGTACCGCGATCAATTGCCCGGTGAAAGCGAGGAACAGTACGCCGAGCGCCTGGCGCAGGAGCTCGAGCAGAAAATCCTGGAACTGGGCGCCGGCAATGTCGCCGCCTTCGTGGCGGAAACCGTGGTCGGGGCAACGGCGGGGGCGCTGGCCCCCGTAAAAACCTATTGGCGGCGCATGCGCGAGGTATGCGACCGCCATGGCGTGCTTTTGATACTGGACGAAGTCATGTCGGGCATGGGCCGCAGCGGGCATCTGTTCGCCTGCGCCGAAGACGATGTCGTTCCCGATATCATCGCCATCGCCAAGGGGCTGGGAGCCGGTTATCAGCCCATAGGCGCGATGCTGGCCAGCGGCAGGATCTACGACGCCATAGTGGCCGGCAGCGGCTTCTTCCAGCACGGCCATACCTATATGGGGCATGCCACGGCGTGCGCCGCCGCCCTGGCGGTGCAAGAAGTCATCGAGCGGGACCATCTGCTGGCCAACGTGCTGGCACGCGGCGAACAATTGCGCGGCGAATTGCGCAGCGCGCTGGGCCAGCATCGCAATGTCGGCGACATACGCGGGCGGGGCTTGTTCGTGGGCGTCGAGTTCGTGCAGGACAGGGCGGGCAAGGCCGCGCTGGACCCCGCGCAAAAAACCCACGCCAGGCTCAAGACGCAGGCCATGCATAACGGCCTGCTGATGTACCCCATGGGCGGCACTATCGACGGCGTGCGCGGCGATCATGTCCTGCTGGCGCCGCCCTTCATTTGCACCGATGCCGACATCAGCGAAATCGTCGCGCGCTTTGCCGCCACGGTAAGCCAGGTATTGCCCGCCTGAGCGCGAGGATGGAGGCCCCGCAGGAAACACGGGTCCGACAAGCGATTCAGGTGCAGGACGACGGGGGCATGGACGAAGCGAGCCGCTGCAGCGCGTCGCCGGTAAGGCGCACGATACGCCATTGCGGCAGGACTTCCGCGCCGTGGTGTTCATAGAAGTCGATGGCGCTCTGGTTCCAGTCCAGCACCGTCCATTCGAAGCGGCCGCAATCCAGTTCGACGGCCAGCCTGGCCAGGTGCTTGAGCGCCATTTTGCCCAGGCCCTTGCCGCGATGCCCGGGCTGGACGTAGATATCCTCGAGGTACAGCCCGCGCTTGTCCAGGAAGCTGGAGTAGTTGTGGAACCACATGATATAGGCCACGGGCAATTGTGGCTGGTCTTCGGTATGCGCCACCAGGCAATTGGCCGCCGGCCGGGCGCCGAAAAAGCTCTCGCGCAGGCTGGCTTCGGTGGCCTGGAAGATGTCCGTCAGCTTTTCGAACTCGGCCATTTCGCGCATCAGGCCGAGTATTTGCGGAATATCCTGCGCGCTTGCCGGGCGCAAGTGGTAAGGTTTTCTGGCGTCGCTCAAGCTTGTTCCCTGGTTTGGCGTTATGCTGGGAAGGTGAATCCGATATAGGGAGTTTAGCTTATGGCCAGTGCCAACCAGCGATCATTGCCGGCCCTTGCGGCCATGCTGGCCTTGACCGCCTGCTATTCCGCGGGCGCCATTGCGCAGGAAGCGAGCGCTTCCGGCGAGGTGCGCCGCGTGGATGCGGCGGCCGGCAAGATAACCATCAAGCACGGCGCCATTTCCGACCTGCAACTGCCGGCCATGACGCTGGTGTACCGGATAGATCCCGCGCTGCTCAAGGACGTCAAGCCCGGGGATCAGGTGAGGTTCACCGCCAGGCGGGAAGCCGGCCAATATGTCGTGACCGCGATCTCGAAGTAGCGCGGCACCCGCCGGCGCATGCCGCGCCGGCGCCCGGGCCGCCTAGAGGACGTAGCGGGAAAGGTCCTGGTTGCCCGCGGCTTCCTCGAGCTTGGCATTGACATATGCCGCGTCGATGATGATGGTCTGCCCGCTGCTGGCCGATGCATCGAACGACAGGTCTTCCAGCAGTTTTTCCATTACTGTGTAAAGACGGCGCGCGCCGATGTTTTCAGTGCGCTCGTTGACTTCGAAGGCCAGCTCGGCCATGCGCTGTATGCCTTCTTCGGTGAAGTCGAGCGTGACGTCTTCGGTGGCCAGCAAGGCCCGGTACTGCTTGGTCAGCGACGAATCCGTGTCGCACAGGATGCGCACGAAATCTTCGGCGGTCAGCGAATCCAGCTCGACGCGTATCGGGAAGCGCCCTTGCAGTTCGGGAATCAGGTCCGATGGCCGCGACAGGTGGAAAGCGCCCGAGGCGATGAACAGGATATGGTCGGTGCGCACGACGCCGTACTTGGTATTGACGGTGGTGCCTTCCACCAGGGGCAGCAGGTCGCGCTGGACCCCCTGGCGCGATACATCGCCGCCCTGGTGTTCCTGGCGGGTGGCTATCTTGTCGATCTCGTCCAGGAAAACGATGCCGTTCTGCTCGGCGTTGAATACCGCGGCCGTGCGCAGGTCTTCCTCGTTGATGCGGCGGCCGGCTTCTTCTTCGGTCAGCAGCTTGAAGGCTTCCTTGACCGACATTTTGCGCGTCTTTTTCTTGTCGCGCCCCAGCCCGGCGAACATGCCTTTGAGCTGCTCGGTCATTTCTTCCATGCCAGGGGGCGCCATGATTTCCATCTGGGGCGCCGCCTGGGCGACCTCGACCTCGATCTGCAGGTCGTCGATCTTGCCCTCGCGCAGCCGCTTGCGGAAGGTCTGGCGCGCGCTGTTCTCTTCGCGGGCGGGCTCGCCCTGGGCGTTGCGCGCGGGCGATACCAGGACATCCAGTATGCGGTCTTCGGCGGCGTCTTCGGCCTGTGTCCTGACGCGCCGCATTTCCACGTCGCGCGTCTGCTTGACCGAGATTTCGACCAGGTCGCGGATAATGGTGTCGACATCGCGGCCCACATAGCCGACTTCCGTGAACTTGGTGGCCTCGATCTTGATGAACGGCGCATGGGCCAGCTTGGCCAGGCGGCGCGCGATCTCGGTTTTTCCCACGCCGGTGGGGCCTATCATCAGAATGTTCTTGGGCACGATTTCGGTGCGCAAAGGCTCGGGCACTTGCTGGCGGCGCCAGCGATTGCGCAGGGCCACGGCCACGGAGCGCTTGGCGCGATTCTGCCCGACGATGTTCTTGTCGAGCTCGGAAACAATTTCCCCGGGAGTCATATTGGTAGCGGACATGATGGTCTATGTATTGGGTGCGGGAATGGGCGCGCGCTGTGCCTACAGCGTTTCGACGATGTGATTCTGGTTGGTGTAAATGCACAGGCCGCCGGCGATTTCCAGCGACTTCTTGACGATGTCGTCCGGCGCCATATCGGTGTTCTGCAATAGCGCCAGCGCGGCGGACTGCGCATACGCGCCGCCGGAACCGATGGCGGCCAGGCCGTGCTCGGGCTCGAGCACATCGCCGTTGCCGGTAAGGACCAGGGTATGTTCGCGATCGGCCACGATCAGCATGGCTTCCAGGCGGCGCAGAATGCGATCGGTGCGCCAGTCCTTGGTCAGCTCGACCGCCGAGCGCATCAGGTTGCCCTGGTACTTTTCCAGCTTCGCCTCGAAGCGTTCCTGCAGCGTGAAGGCATCGGCCGTGGCGCCGGCAAAGCCGGCGAGGATCCTGTCGTTGTAGAGGCGCCGGATTTTACGCGCGGTGGCCTTGATGACGATGTTGCCCAGGGTGACCTGGCCGTCGCCGCCCAGGGCGACCTGGTCGCCGCGGCGGACGCAGATAATGGTAGTGGCGTGAAATTGTTCCATGGATTCTTCCTTTGAACTCAGTAGCTGGGGGCAATGCCAGAAAGTTCAAGAGGAAGCCCATGGAGCGGGGCCGCCCTAGTCCCCGTACAGTTTCTGGCGCATTTCGCGGCGTTCCTGCGCCTCCAGCGACAAGGTCGCCGTCGGACGCGCCAGAAGCCGCGGAATCCCGATGGGCTCGCCGGTTTCTTCGCACCAGCCGTAATCGCCCGAATCGATGCGCGTGATGGACTGCTGCACTTTCTTGAGCAGCTTGCGCTCGCGGTCGCGCGTGCGCAGTTCCAGCGCATGCTCTTCTTCGATGGTGGCGCGATCGGCCGGATCGGGCACGAACTGGGTCTCGCGCAGATTCTCGGTCGTGGTGCCGGCGTTGGTCAGGATTTCCTGCTCGAGCTCCTTCAGGCGATTCCTGAAGAAGGCCAGCTGGATGTCGTTCATGTAGTCGGATTCCGGCATCGCCAACAGTTCTTTTTCTGTCGGCAAATGGGTCTGACTCTTTGCGGCTGCTGATTTGCTTGCCATGATATGTCCTTTTATTGTCGTGTTGGTGCTTGGAACCGAAGTGGCGTTCTTTACGCGACTGGGTTCGCTATCAGACCAAGCATTGTTCCAGGCCCCGGGTGAAAATTTCCTGGGGGAGTTTACGGCCAATGAACACCATTTTGGTATTAGGCTTTTCACCGGATAGCCAAGGTTTTCCGGGTTCAGCGCCCATCATCATGTGCACGCCCTGGAAAAGCATTCGGCGGTTGACTCCTTTCAGATACAAAATCCCCTTATAGCGCAGCAGGTCGGGCCCGTACACCTGCACTATCCCGCCCAGGAATTCTTCCAGCCTTTCGGGGTCGAAGGCCTTTTTGGAGCGGAATACGAAAGCGCCGATTTCGTCATCGTGATGCGCGTGATGATGATCGTGGTGATGGTGGCCGCAATGGTCATCGCACGCGCCTTCGTGCTCATGATCATGATCATGATCGTGGCCGTGATCATGGCCGTGATCGTGGCCATGCGCGGCGTCCGGGTGTTCCTCATCCAGGAAATCCGGGTCGATGTCCAGGATGGTATTCAGGTTGAAGCCGCTGATATCCAGCAGCACTTTCAGGTCGGTTTCACCGAAGTCGACCGGCGTGATCGACGCGCGCGGATTGATGCGCACGAGGCGGGCGCGCAGGCCCTGATAGTCGACATCGTTGACGAGGTCTTTCTTGGATATCAGGATGCGGTCGGCGAAACCCACCTGCTTTTGCGCTTCTTCCTGCTTGTCCAGGGTTTCCATGCCGTGCTTGGCGTCGACCACGGTGATGACGGCGTCGAGCCGGTAGTAGTCGGCGATTTCGTCGTCCATGAAGAAGGTCTGGCAGACGGGCCCCGGGTTGGCCATGCCGGTGGTCTCGATGATGATGCGCTCGAAGTTCAATTGGCCAGCCTGGCGCTTGACGCGCAGATCGTTCAGCGTGCGCATCAGGTCGCCGCGTATCGTGCAGCAGACGCAGCCATTGCTCAGTTCGACGATTTCTTCTTCGCTGTCCTGGACCAGCAATTCGTTGTCTATGCTTTCCGGCCCGAATTCATTTTCGATGACTGCAATCCGGCGTCCGTGGTATTCGGAAAGAATGCGTTTGAGCAGGGTGGTCTTGCCTGCCCCGAGGAATCCGGTAAGTATTGTCACCGGCACCATTTTGTCTGGGCTAATAGCGGGTTTCATCGTAGGCCTCGCATGGCGCGGGTCAAATATGCAGGCCGCCGCAAGGATGGCGGCCATACCATAGTTCATACCGCGCAGAAAAACATAACGTGCGATTACATCACAGCATACGCTTTAGAGCAAACATGAAGTGAAAAACTTGTCTTCGCGGGGGGGAATAGGCGCAGACGGGCGAATATATCGCCTGGGCGCTCAGGCGCTGTGGGCGTGGGAATGGCTATGGGCTTGGGGCGCGGCGGACAGGCGGCATTTGCCGCAAAGCGCCCGGAGCTCGGTTTCGTGGCCGGAGAGCACGAACCCGGCGGCGGCCACCTTGCTGGCCAGTTGGCGGCTCAGGGCGGGATCGCTCAATTCGGCGACGGCGCCGCATTGCGTGCAAACCACCAGCAGGTCGTGGGGCTCGCCCGCCGCGTCCAGGCATGCTGTCCAGGCGTTGATCGCATCCAGCCTGTGCACCAGGCCTTCGTCGACGAGGAAGTCCAGCGCGCGGTAGACGGTCGGCGGCGCCGCGCCCTGCTGGTCGTCGCGTATCAGATCGAGCAATTCATAGGCTTTCAGGCTGCGCCGCTGCGCAAGCAGGATTTCCAGCACCTTGCGCCGTATGGGCGTAAGGCGCTTGCCGCGCTGCGAGCACAGCGATTCGGCGGTGCGTAGCGTTGCCGCGATGGCCGGCGGCGAGGACGAATGTTTGGCTGGCATGGCGCGGGGCGGTCCTGGCTATGGGTACACGATTGTGTCTATCTTGCAGGCTAGGCTGTGCAGACACCTTCTGTATGTTATAACATACCAGCCCCGTTTTCACATTCCTGCCCCCTTCCCGGACTCATGCGCCCAGTCTTTTTCGCCTCTTCCCGCGGGCCACGGCCCTATCGCGGTTCCGCCCTGCTTGCGTCCTGCGCCAGGCGGCTGGCTCACGTATTGTTCGCCGTGGCCTTTCTGTGGGCGCTTACCGGATGGGCCATGGGATGGTGGTAGGGCCCGCGGCATGACGAGCGCCGTCATAGAACTGGACCAGCTTTCGCTGGGCTGGCGCGATCGCATCGCGGTGCGCGATGTCACCGGCGCTTTTGCGCGGGGTTCGCTGACGGCCATAGTGGGCCCCAACGGCGCCGGAAAATCGACTCTGGTCAAGGGCATCATGGGCCTGGTCAGCCCCTTGCGCGGGCAAATCCGGCTGGCGGGCGATTCGCGCCGCCAGATGGCCTGCCTGCCCCAGCTCGGCGAGCTCGATCGCAGCTTCCCGATCAGCACCTATGACCTGGTCGCCATGGGGGCGTGGCGGCGGGTCGGCGCCTGGAGGCGTTTCGACCAGTCCGAACACGAACGGGTGCAGGCGGCCCTGGCCATGGTGGGGCTGGCCGATTTCGGGCCGCGCATCATAGGCACGCTGTCCGGCGGCCAGATGCAGCGCGCGCTTTTCGCGCGGCTGCTGCTGCATGACGCGCACACCCTCCTGCTGGACGAGCCCTTTGCGGCGGTGGACCGGCACACGACCGAGGACTTGATGGCGCTGCTGCGGGATTGGCACCGCGAGGGGCGCACGGTGATTGCCGTGCTGCACGATCTGGAAATGGTGCGCGCCTATTTTCCGCAGGCCTTGCTGCTGGCCGGGCAAGCCGTTGCGTGGGGGCCCACCGCCGAAGTCCTGACGCCCGAGAATCTGCATCTGGCGCGCCACCTGTGCGCAGGAGACTACCTGTGACCTGGCTTTTCGACTGGCTGTTCGCGCCCTTCATCGACTACGGCTTCATGCGCCGCGCGCTGGCCGGCGCTCTGGCCCTGGCATTCGCGGCGGGCCCCCTGGGCGTATTCCTGGTGCTGCGCCGCATGAGCCTGATGGGCGACGCCATGGCCCATGCAATTCTGCCGGGCGTGGCCGTGGGTTTCCTGACGGCCGGGCTGTCCTTGAGCGCCATGACGATAGGCGGCATGGTCACCGGGCTGGTCGTGGCCATGCTGGCGGGCGCGGTCGCGCGCCTGACGCCGCAGCGCGAAGACGCGAGCTTCGCGGCGTTCTACCTGGTTTCGCTGGGGCTGGGCGTGCTGCTGGTGTCCTTGCGCGGCTCGAACATGGACTTGATCCACGTCCTGTTCGGCACCGTCCTGGGGCTGGACGATGGCTCGCTGCTGCTGGTCAGCGCGACTTCCACCGTCACCTTGCTGGCGCTGGCCCTGATCTTCCGGCCGCTGGTGCTGGAATGCCTGGACCCCTTGTTCCTGCGGGGCGAGGGCAAGGCGGGCTCCGTCATCCACATGGTCTTCCTGGTGCTGCTGGTCATGACCCTGGTGGCGGGCTTCCAGGTGCTGGGCACGCTCATGGTGGTGGGCATCATGATGCTGCCCGCCACGGCGGCGCGCTTCTGGGTCCGGTCCGTGGGGCGCCAGATGGTGCTGGCCGCCGCCATCGGCAGTTTCTCTTCATATGTGGGGCTGCTGTTCTCGTATTATGCGAACGTGCCGGCTTCGCCTTCCATCATCTTGTCAGCGGGAGCAGTGTATTTTCTATCGGTGTTCTTTGGTCCGCTGGGCGGGCTGTTGCAGGCCGCAAGACAGGCGCATGCCCGCCATCAGCGTTTATCTCAAATTTCGGAGCGACTTTAATGTTGAAAGCCCGTAGCGTTGAGCATGCTTTTCGATTTTCCCGCCGCAATCTGCTTGCCTTGCTTGCCGGCGGCGTACTGGTCATGGCGGCGCCTTCAGGGTTTGCGGCGGCCGCGCCGCCTTTGCGGGTGGTGGCCAGTTTCTCTATCCTGGGCGACATGGTCAGGGAAATCGGCGGAGAGCACGTGTCCTTGACGACGATAGTGGGCCCCAACGGGGATGCGCACTCGTTCGAGCCGGCTCCCAAGGATGCAAAAGCCCTGGAGCAGGCTCAGGTGCTGGTGATAAACGGCCTGGACTTCGAAGGATGGCTGCCGCGCCTCATACAGGCCTCGGGCTTCAGCGGCGCGCAAGTGCTTGCTTCGCGGGGCGTCGCGCTGCGCCATCTGAGCGACGCCGAACGGGCCGGCGAAGTGCTGGGCGGGCATGGGCATGAACCCGGGCCGGGCGCCGGGCATGGCGCGCAGGACCAGGGCGCGGCGCATGCCGGGCATGATCACGGCGATGTCGATCCGCATGCGTGGCAAAGCCTGAGCAATGGCATGATCTATGCGAAGAATATCGCCGACGGCCTGTCGCTGGCCGACCCCAAGCGCCGGGCCTATTATCAGGAGCGTGCGCAGGGCTATATCGCCCAGATGAAAAAGCTGGACAGCGAGATCAAGCAGGCCTTCGCGGACATTCCCGAGAGCAGGCGCAAAGTGATCACTTCGCACGACGCTTTCGGCTACTTCGCGCAGGCCTACGGCATACAGTTCCTGTCGGTGGCCGGCTTTTCCAACGAGGCCGAGCCCTCGGCCAGGGAAGTGGCGGCGATCATAGACCGGGCCAGAAAGGAGCATATTTCCGGAGTGTTCATCGAGAACACGACGAATTCGAAAGTGATCCAGCAGATCGCCCGGGAAACCAAGGCCAGGGTGGGCGGAACCTTGTATTCCGACGCGCTCGCGCCGCCGGACCAGCCTGCGGCGACCTACCTGGGCATGTTCAGCTGGAACGCCGGGCAATTGATCTATGTGCTCGAGCCAGGCCGCTGAGGCCGCGCCGGCGCATGCGCCGGCGGGCCGGGCGGCGCCTCCTCAGCGTTTGCGGGTGGCGCGTGGATGGGCCTGGTCATAGGCCTGGGCCAGGTGCTGGAAGTCGAGCCGGGTATAGATTTGCGTGGTGGAAATATTGGCGTGGCCCAGCAGTTCCTGCACGGCCCGCAGGTCCTGGGCCGATTGCAGCATATGGCTGGCGAAGCTGTGGCGCAGGCTGTGCGGGTGCACATGGACCGGCAGCCCCACCAGGGCGGCCAGCCTGTTCAACTGCAACTGCACGACGCGCGGGCTGATGCGCTTGCCGCGCGCGCCCAGGAACAGCGCCGCGGCCGTATCCGCGTCCTGGGCCTGGCCGCCCGACAGCAGTTGGTGCCTTAGCGCCAGCCAGCGCTCTATGGCGGCTATCGCCTTGCCGCCCAGCGGCACGCTGCGGGTTTTATTGCCCTTGCCTTTGACGATGGCTTCCTGTTCGGGCAGTTGTATCCAGCTTTGCGATTCGTACCCGCCTTGACGGCTGTAGCGCCAGTCCAGGCTGACCAGTTCGGCCAGCCGCAGGCCGCTGGAATACAGGACCTCGAACATGGCCTGGTCGCGGCAATCGATGGCGCCGCGCGGCTCGGGCAGGCCGGGGCGGTCCAGCAGGACTTGCGCCTGCTCGACCGACAGGGCCTTGGGCAGGCCGCGCGGCGCCTTGGGCGCGCGCACGCCGGCGGCGGGATTGGCGGCCAGGCCCGCGGCCGGCGCCCACCACTGGAAAAACCCGCGCCAGGCCGCCAGGGCCCGCGCCAGGCTGCGCGGCTTGAGCCCCTGGCCGTGCATGCGGGCGATGGCATGGCGTATGTGGCTTTCAGCCAGGCTGTCCAGCGCCGTCCCGGGATGGCATTCGAGCAAGTGCCGCAGATCCTGGCGGTAGCCCGCCAGCGTGTGCGGCGAATAGCGGCGATTGGCCCGCAGGTGGGCCAGCCATTGCTCCATGGGCTCGGGCAAGGCGTGCATGGCGGGGCCTAAGCGTATTCTTGAGCGGCCGGCCCTTGCAGGCGCAGCAGGCTGGCGCTGGCCAGTTCGTTGATCGTGTCGAGAAAGGCGGTGCCCATGTCCGAGGTGAAGCGCTCGGCGTCGTCCGAGCCCAGCACCAGCAGGCCTATGGGCTCGACGCGGCCGGCGGGGCGCAGCGCGATGATGGCCAGCGTGGCGGGCGGCGTGCCCAGCCAGGATGCGGCTTCCTGGTCTTTCAGCGGACCGCAGTACGGTTTGACCAGGTCGCGGGCATAGCTGCGGATGGAGTCGGTGACGTCCTGGGCGAATTCGCTGTCTCCCAGCCGGGACAAGTCCCAGACGCGCAAGGCTATCGTGGGGAGGTCGAACAGGTCGCCCAGGCTGCGCACGATATGCGCCGGGATCTGCAAGGCATCGTCCTCGGCCAGCATGCGGCAGCACCATTTGGTAAGGGCGGTGCTGATTTTTTCATTGCCGCTGGCGTTGTGAACCAGGCCGGAAAGCTTCCATTCCAGGTCTTTGGCGCGTGCGCGCAAGGTCATGATCTGCCGCTCGCCCAGCGAAATGGCGCGTGTTTCGTTGGGATGAGGCACACGCAGATTGGCAAACAACTCGGCATGCTCCTGGAAAAACGCGGGGTGGTCTTTCAGGAAATGCGCGATATCGTCGGCGGAAAGGCTGCTTGCGGTCATGGGTGTGGTGAATCCTTGGAGTTGAACTGGCGGGTAAGCGCGTCGATGTCGACCTGGCCGGTGTATACCGTGACAGCCGGGCCGCTCATGCGCAGGATATTGTCGTCCCATGCCACCGTAAGCAGGCCGCCGCGGGTATGCACGCGCACGGGGCTGTCGAGCAGGCCGCGCCGTATGCCGGCGACGACCGCGGCGCAGGCTCCCGTGCCGCAGGCCAGGGTTTCGCCCGCCCCGCGCTCGTAGACGCGCAGCTTGATGGTGTGCCGGTCGACGACTTGCATGAACCCGGCGTTGACGCGTTGCGCGAAACGCGGATGCGATTCGATCAGGGGGCCGGTTTCGGCGACGGCCGCGCCGTCGACATCGGCAAGCACTTGCACGGCATGGGGGTTGGAAATGGCCACCAGCGAAAGCTGCGCGTCGGCGTGGCCCGGCAGGGGCAGCGTCCAGAGGGTGTCGGCGCCGCAGGGGGCCGACTGCAGGCCGCGGGTGTCGAAGGCCAGCGCCTCGGGTTCGTAGCGGGTCTGGCCCATTTCGACCGAGACTTCTCCGGTGTCGGAGCGGGTCAGGGTGATCAGGCCGCTGCATATTTCGGCACGCAGGGGATTGCGCCCGGACAGGCCCTGTTCCTGCACAAACTGCATGAAGCAGCGGGCGCCGTTGCCGCAGTGTTCGACTTCGCCGCCATCGGCGTTGAAAATACGATAGCGGAAATCGGCTTCCGGATGCAGCGGCGTTTCGACCAGCAGCAACTGGTCGGCGCCTATGCCGAAGTGGCGGTCCGCCAGCGCGCGCGCCCGCTCGGGCGTCATTTCTATCGATTGCCGCACGCCGTCCAGCACAACGAAATCGTTGCCGGCGCCATGCATTTTTGCGAAGTTCCAGATCATGGTGCCAATTATCCCGGATAACGGGGAATTTGTCCGCACACTTTGTTGCGGCGGGCCGCTAATAAAGCCGGGCCTCGCCTTCGGGCCGCGACTTGAAGCGGCGGTGCACCCAGTAGTATTGGGGCGGATCGCTGCGCACCCAGTCTTCTATCAGCCGATTCAGGCGCAAGGTGGCCTGCTCCGGCGTCTGTTCTCCCGGGAAGTCATCCAGAGGCGGCAATACGCTCACGTGGTACTGGCCGGTGGCGGCATCGAGCTGGCTGATGATGGGCACGACGGCGGCATCCCAGGCTTTGGCGATCTGGGCGGTGGCCAGCAGGGTGGCCGCCGGCACATTGAAAAACGGTATGAAGGCGGCGCCGGCGACGCCGAAATCCATGTCGGGCAGGTAGTACACGGGTATGCCGTTGCGCAGATGCCGGATCAGCCCGCGGACGCCGTCGTGGCGGCTCACCAGGTTGACCCGGTTGAAGCGGCCGCGTCCTTCCCTCACCAACTGGTCGATGGCGGGACTGCTCTGGCGCGTGTACATGGTGGCCGACTCGTGCAGGAACATGGTCAGCCGGGTGGCGGCGGCATCCAGTCCGATGAAATGCGGCGCCAGCAGGATGATTCTGCGCCTGGCCTTGAGCAGCCCGTCCAGGTGCTCCAGCCCCGTGATGGGCGTGGCGGCGAGTATGGCCGAGGGCGCGCCGAACCAGAACAGCCCGCGGTCGACGATGGACAGCGCCAGCAAGTCAAAATGCCGCCGGAGCCAGGCTTCGCGCTCCTGGGGCGAGCGTTCGGGAAAGCACAGCGCCAGGTTGGTGCGCACGATATGGGCGCGTGATCGCATCAGCCTGGCCGCCAGCCAGCCCAGGGCGCGCGCCCAGCGCTGCCGGGTGGGCAGGGAACTGCGGCCGAAGTAGGAAAAAAGGGAACGAAGCAGGGATAATTTTTTATTGGACGTCATTACAGCGTATCCGCGGGACGAGGCGGCGCTCCTGGTGGGGTTTTGTAGCGGTTGTAGCTCCATAGATACTGCTGGGGAAAGCGCCGGATCAGCGTTTCCATGGCGCTGTTGATGGCGCTGGCCTGGGCCTGCGGCTCGGCGGGCAGCGGTTCGGGCAGCCTGACATAGTGGATGCGCCAGCCCTTGCCGGCGGGCAGGCGCTCGCCCGCCGTCAGGATCACCGCGACGCCGGTCTGCGCGGCCAGCTTGCCCGCCAGGGTCATGGTGTAGGCCTGCCTGCCGAAGAAAGGCGCCCAGACGCCATCGCCGCTGCCGGGGACTTGGTCGGGCAGCATGCCCACGGCTTCGCCGCGTTTCAAGGCACGCACGAATTCGCGCACCCCCTGCATATTGGCGGGCACGGCCTTGAGCCCCGAAGTATTGCGCGCCTGTTCCATGACGGGCTCCAGGAAAGCCTGGCGCGGCGGCCGGTACATCACCGTGATGGGGCCGTGCTGGATCAGGTAGCGCGCGGTGATTTCAAAGCAGCCCAGGTGGGGCGTGAGGTAGAGAATGCCGCGGCCTTCGGCCAGCGCCTCGTGCACGACGGCATTGTCGTCGCTTTGCACCTTTTGCAGGCATTGTTCGTTCCGCAGCCAGACCTTGGGCATTTCGAGGATCATCTTGCCGGCCTGGCCGGCCGATTTGCGCGCGAAGGCCGCGCCGGCGTAGCCGGCCTGGCTGGCATTGGCGCGCAGGCGCTGGCGATACTTGCCTGGCCAGGCGTAGACGGCGCGCCCCGCGAGATTGCCCACGCCATGCAGTATCGGCAGCGGCAGCCATGCCAGAAAACGGAAGAAAACCAGGAACATGAGGCGGTCATAACCCTTATGCAAGAAGTGTAAAAAGATGCGCTGGCGTATTTTCGCTTAAAATACTGTTCATCGCTGAGTTAACCGACAACTTGCGGAGCGATCGCACGCCGTTTCCAGGAACGGGGTGTACAAAACCCGCTAAAGCGTCGCGCCCTGATCAACACTGCTCTGCAGGCATCCGAGGTGCAACGCGTTTCGTTCAACCTCCATGCTGGGCAACCAGTGCTTTTACAGGACGTATCGCCGTGGCAAATAACGATTTTCTGTTCACATCCGAATCCGTATCCGAAGGTCATCCCGACAAAGTCGCCGACCAGATCTCCGATTCCATTCTGGATGCCATTTTCACCCAGGACCCCAACGCCCGTGTCGCCGCCGAAACGCTGTGCAACACCGGCCTGGTCGTCCTGGCGGGTGAAATCACCACGACAGCCAATGTCGATTACATCCAGGTCGCGCGCGACACGATCAAGCGCATAGGCTACGACAACACCGAATACGGCATTGATTACAAAGGCTGCGCCGTACTGGTGGCCTACGACAAGCAGTCGCCCGATATTGCGCAGGGCGTGGACCGCAGCCAAGAGGAAATCCTCAACCAGGGCGCCGGCGACCAGGGCCTGATGTTCGGCTACGCGTGCGACGAAACCCCGGACCTCATGCCCGCCCCGATCTGGTATGCGCACCGCCTGGTGCAGCGCCAAAGCGAACTGCGCAAAGACGGCCGCCTGCCATGGCTGCGTCCCGACGCCAAGTCGCAGGTCACCTTCCGCTATGTCAACGGCAAGCCCGTGGAAGTCGACACCGTCGTGCTGTCGACCCAGCATGCCCCGGAAATTTCCCAGAGCGACATCAGGGAAGCGGTGATCGAGCACATCATCAGGCCCAGCTTCCCCGACGGCCTGCTCACGCCCCAGACCAAATTCATGGTCAACCCCACGGGGGTGTTCGTCATCGGCGGCCCGCAGGGCGATTGCGGGCTTACCGGCCGCAAGATCATTGTCGATACCTACGGCGGCGCCTGCCCCCATGGCGGCGGGGCTTTTTCGGGCAAGGATCCTTCCAAAGTGGACCGCTCGGCCGCCTATGCCGCGCGCTACGTGGCCAAGAACATCGTGGCCTCCGGGCTGGCGCGCCAATGCCAGCTGCAGGTCAGCTATGCCATCGGCGTAGCCGACCCGATCAATATCACGGTGTACACGGAAGGCACGGGCGTCATCCCGGATGACCAGATCGCCCGCCTGGTGCGCGAGCATTTCGACCTGCGTCCCAAGGGCATCATCAACATGCTGGACCTGCTGCGTCCCATCTACGCCAAAACCGCCGCTTACGGGCATTTCGGCCGCAGCGAACCCGAGTTCAGCTGGGAAGCCACCGACAAGGTGCAGGTCCTCAAGAAAGCGGCCTGATCGACGGTTCGCCGGCCTGTTCCAGGCCTGCCTCGCATTCGCGGGGCAGGCTGGCATACCATTCCCGCAGTGATTCCGCGCTGGGCGGCAATTCCGCCGCCATGCCGCCGGTAAAGCGGCGCCAGCCGGCCAGGTATTTCCGTTCGACCACAGTCAGCACGGGGATATCGGCGCTCATGAGGGCCAGCAGGTCGCTTGCAAAGCCGCCGCCCTCGGTTTCCAGCGTGCCAAAACGGTTGACCACCACCAGGTCCGCGCCCTGCTCGCACGCCCGGCGCAATATGATGCTGGCTTCTGCCAGCGCGCCCGGATCGACGCAGCAGCCCCGCGCGCCGGCGCCGCGGTCCTGGGAGATGGACAGGCGCGAGCCGTCGGCCAGGTCTATGATGCCCATTTGCCGCGCGCCGGTGGCGCTGAGGGTCTGCGGCGCCTGTACGACGCCATGGACCCTCAAGCCCTGGCGCTTGAGCTGCATTGCGAAGCGCAGCAGCAGTTCATCGCTGTGGTCCTGGCTGTCGTGGAGGATGGCGGCGGCGGGAATGCCGGTGTATTCATCGTTCATGTAGGCGGATTCCGGATTGGAACTGCGAGGCTTCGAGCGGGGCCTGCGGCAGATGCAATGTTACGCGTTCGACGGTCTTTTCAAAAAAATGATAGCCCGAGCCGCCTTCGGCCAGGAGGTCCAGCAAAGGGTCGGGCTGCCTGACCCGCGTGCCCCCGATCAGCGTGACGCCGTGCCTTGCATAAGGCTGCGCCGCCAGCGTCGCGGTGGGGCCTATCAGGGCCACTTGCGCGCCGGGGGCGACGAGCGCCAGCAGGTCGTCCACGCTGCCGTTGATCAGGGTGGTGCCGGTCGAGATCAGTATATTGGCCCAGGGAATGACAGCCGCGGCGCTATCGGCGGGGGCGTAGTAGGGCATTTCATCGGGCTTGAGCGTGGCGGGGTCGAGCTCCAGCACTTTGAACTCCACGCCGCGCTTGCGCAGTTCGCGCATGAAGGGAGGGAATGCGCCGACCAGGACGACCCGGTCGCCGGGATGCATGGGAATTTGCTGGAAGGCGTCGCCATGGCTGAGCACCGCATCCTGCGGCGGCCCATCGCGCAGCCAGAGGGTTTCGGCCAGGGCGTTGAGCGTGGCGATGGCCAGCGCGCGGCGCATGTCCTGGGGCCGATACAGGTCTTCGAGCGCCTGGGTGACGGGCTTGCCGCGCAGTTTGCCCGACGAGGGCAATGCCATGGCCGAGCTGGGGCAGCAAACCGCATACGGCACGCTCTTGATCGGCGTGGCGCTCATTCCGCCATGGCCATTGTTGAGCTTGACGCCGGTAAAGAAAATGCCGACCACGACTCTTTCGAGGAACAGGTCTTCTATTGCGGGGCCCAGCCTTGCGCATATGTGCTGATGCAGGTCGGCGAGGAGGGATGGCGTGTCGCTGGGGATGGTCATGGTGGCTTGCTTCCGAAAGGCCGCTTTTGTCTGTATTCCCCGGTACGGCGCAGGGCCTGGCCGGGATTTTGCCGCGGAGGGGGGCGAAACTGGGCTGCAGCGATGAGCAAGCCGGTTTCATATATTAGATAATATATGACCATATGGCCTTGATGGCGATCAATACATACTGCGGGCGCGGCGCGGGCATGCGCAAGAGCCTGCTTGCGATAGGGGCTATTCCCATGCCCGCGCCGCGCAGTGCTACCATGCACGCCTATGGATAATCCAGTTTCCGAACGCGACGACAGCCACGCCTTGCGGGTCACCGACTCCCCTTGCGTGGCGGTTTGCTCTACGCTGTACGACGATATCTGCCGGGGCTGCGGGCGCACCGCCATGGAAGTGGCCAATTGGGTCTTTTTCGACGACGAGCAAAAAAGACAGATATGGCAGCGCATCACCGCGCAGGGCTATCCGCGCCGCAAAGGCTAGCGGCGCCGGCCGGGGCCGTTCTCGGCGGGCGGGCGCATAATTGCGCTACAATTGCTCCTTCCTGAGGGGCGCTGCGACGGGGCTGGGATTGGGCCGACAGGCTTTTCAGTAACACCCGCTAGGCTCAGGATCATCTTTTGTTTCAACGGCGCTCATCATTTCCTGTACGGGCGAAGATGAGCTGTTGTTGTTGCGAGGCTTGCGCTGGTGCAGGTTTATTGGGATAAAACCATGAACACTGTCGCTGACGCTGCATTTACCGATTACAAGATTGCCGATATCGGCCTGGCCGGCTGGGGTCGTCGCGAAATCGCGATCGCCGAAACCGAAATGCCCGGCCTGATGTCCACGCGCGAAGAATACGCCGCATCTCAACCCTTGAAAGGCGCGCGCATTGCGGGCAGCCTGCACATGACGATCCAGACGGCCGTGCTGATCGAAACCCTGCAAGCGCTGGGCGCCGAGGTGCGCTGGGCATCGTGCAATATTTTTTCCACCCAGGACCATGCCGCGGCGGCCATCGCCGCCACCGGGACTCCGGTGTTCGCCATCAAGGGCGAAACGCTCGAGGACTACTGGAAATACACTCACCAGATTTTCCAGTGGCCCAATGGCCAGCATGCCAACATGATCCTCGACGACGGCGGCGACGCCACGGTGCTGCTGCACCTGGGCGCCAAGGCCGAAGGCGACATATCGGTGCTGGACAAGCCCACGAGCGAAGAAGAGCGCGTGCTGTTCGCCGCCATCAAGGCGCAGCTGGCGCGCGATCCCAAGTGGTATTCCACTCGCCTGGCGCAGGTCAAGGGCGTTACCGAGGAAACCACCACCGGCGTGCATCGCCTGTATCAAATGTCCAAGAAGGGCGAGCTGGCCTTCCCCGGCATCAACGTCAACGATTCGGTGACCAAATCCAAATTCGACAACCTGTATGGCTGCCGCGAATCCCTGGTCGACGGCATCAAGCGCGCGACCGACGTCATGGTCGCCGGCAAGGTTGCCGTGGTTTGCGGTTTTGGCGATGTCGGCAAGGGTTGCGCCCAGGCGCTGTCGGCCTTGCGCGCCCAGGTCTGGGTCACGGAAGTCGACCCCATTTGCGCCCTGCAGGCCTCCATGGAAGGCTATAAAGTCGTCACCATCGAGGAAGCCGCCGACAAGGCGGATATCTTCGTCACCGCCACCGGCAACTACCATGTGATCACGCGCGAACACATGGACCTGATGAAAGACCAGGCCATCGTTTGCAATATCGGCCACTTCGACAATGAAATCGACGTCGCCTCCATCGAGGGCCTGCAATGGGAAGAAGTCAAGCCCCAGGTCGACCATGTGATTTTCCCCGACGGCAAGCGCATCATCCTGCTGGCCAAGGGCCGCCTGGTGAACCTGGGCTGCGCCACCGGCCATCCTTCATTCGTCATGTCGGCATCGTTCACCAACCAGACCATTGCGCAAATCGAGCTCTACACGCGCGGCGAAGCCTACGAGAAAGGCCAGGTCTATGTGCTGCCCAAGCATCTGGACGAAAAAGTGGCGCGCCTGCACCTGAAGAAGCTGGGCGTGCGCTTGACCGAGCTGCGCCAGGACCAGGCCGACTACATCAACGTGCCGGTGGCCGGACCCTACAAACCCGAACACTACCGTTATTAATCCAGCCTGCAGGGCTTACCAAAGGAGCATTACGCTATGGAACTGATACTTGTCTGGATTTTGAATGCCGTGGCCTTGCTGGTCGTGGCTTATATATTGCCCGGCATCACGGTGGCATCGTTCGGGTCGGCGCTGATCGCGGCCCTGGTGCTCGGCTTGCTCAACACCCTGGTCAAGCCGCTGCTCATCTTGCTGACCCTGCCTATCACCATCGTTACGCTGGGCCTGTTCCTGCTGGTGCTCAATGCGCTGGTGTTCTGGTTCGCCGGCTCGGTGCTCAAGGGCTTCCAGGTCAGCGGATTCTGGTGGGCCTTGCTGGGCGCTTTTGTCTATAGCGTGGTGTCCGGGCTTTTGTCGAGGCTGTTGGTCCAATGAGCTCCACGAAGGCGATCAGTCTGGAGTTTTTCCCGCCCCGCGACATTGCGGCCCAGGAAAAGCTGGTGCGATCGGCCAAGCAGTTGCTGGCCCTGCATCCGGCCTACGTCAGCGTAACCTTCGGCGCCGGCGGCTCGACCCGCACCGGCACTGCCGATACGGTGCGCCTGCTGCAGAACCTGGGCTGCGACGCCGCGCCGCATTTGTCGTGCATAGGGGCGACCCGCGCGGTGCTGGCCGATATACTGGATAGCTATCGCGAGCAGGGCATCAGGCGCATAGTGGCGCTGCGCGGCGATTTGCCTTCGGGCATGGGCGGCGACCAGGGCGAATTGCACTACGCGAGCGAACTGGTGGCGTTCATCCGCCAGCACAGCGGCGACTGGTTCCACATCGAAGTGGCCGGCTATCCCGAGATGCACCCGCAGGCGCCGGGCGCCGCCGCGGATCTCGACCACTTCGTGAACAAGGTCCGGGCGGGCGCCAATAGCGCGATCACCCAGTACTTCTTCAACGCCGACGCGTATTTCGACTTTGTCGACCGCAGCCGCGCCAAGGGCGTCGATATTCCTATCGTGCCGGGCATCATGCCCATCACCAACTATGCGCAGCTGGCGCGCTTTTCGAATATGTGCGGCGCGGAGATCCCGCGCTGGATACGCTTGCGGCTGGCCGATTTCGGCGACGACAAGGCTTCGATCAAGGCGTTTGGCGTGGAAGTCATTTCGCGCCTGTCGCAGGACCTGCTCGACAACGGCGCGCCGGGGCTGCATTTCTATACGCTCAACAACGCCGAAGTGACCATGGCGATATGGCGGCAACTGCGCCTGGATTGACGCGCGCCGGTCCGGCCCGCGCCGGGGGCCTGGCCCGCCGGCGCCGCCATTACGCCAACACCGGCGCGGGCACAGCCCAGCCCTTGTCGGTCAGGATGCCGTCGAGCTTTACGTCGTGGGGGGCGGGCGTATGCGGTTCGCCGGACAAGTCCCCGGTGGCCCAGGCTATGCCTATGCTGATATAGGAATGGTTCTGTTCCTTCATGGCCGCCAGGGTGCGGTCATAGTATCCTTTGCCGTAGCCGACGCGGTCGCCCTGGCGGGTGTAGCCCAGCGTGGGCACCAGGATGATGTCGGGCAGCGGCGCGGGTTCGCCTATCGGTTCGCGTATGCCGTAGGCGCCTTCCTGCATGGGGGCGTCCGGTTGCCACAGCCTGAATTCGAGAGGGGCGTTCGGGCTTGCCACGACGGGCAGCGATACGCGGTATCCTTCTTCTTCCACCCATTGCCGCAGCAGCGGCTGCAACTGGGGTTCATCCTCTGTCGACCAGAATGCCGCGATGTGGCGCGGCAGGGGCTTGCCGGCTTCCAGCAATTTGCTGCGGTTGGTCGCCAGCCAGGTAAACAACCGGCCCCGTATCAGCAGCCCGCCGCGGTTGCGGTCTATGGGGCTCTGGGCTGCCCGCAGCTGTTTTAGTCGCACGCGTAGCGGGACTGCGTTATTCTCTGTGCTGTTATTCATGGCGGTGTTATGTGGGGTCAAGACAAGATGGTAGACAATAGGCAACGGTATCAGAAAACCAGGAACTTTTCTGCTATGGCTCCCGCCCATTGTTCGCGGGCCGCCCTTTGGCTGGCGCTTTCGGTCGGCCTGGTGGGCTGTGCCGGCGCCGAGCGGCCGGTCCATTCGGCCACGGCGGCCGACGCCTCAAGCGCAACGGCCGCGCCAGGCCTGGCCAATGCCGAGCTGCGGCAGTCTCTGCTTGCCCCTGGCCCGCCGCAACAGGCCGGCCTGCCGGCTGCCGAGGGTGGCGCGGCCCCAGCCACCGTCACCTTGATTACGCCACCCGTGGCGCGCCAGGCCGTGCTCGATGCGCGCGAGGCCATGCAAAAGAAACAATGGTCCCGCCTGGAAGGCCTGGCGCCGCTCGCCCAGGCCGACCCGGTGCTGGGCGCATACGCCGAGTACTGGCTGTTGCGCCAGCAGCTGCAAGACAGCAGCCAGCCGGTGCCGGACGCCCGGCTGCAGCGGTTCATGGCGGTCAATCAGGACGCCTATCTGGCCGACAAGCTCAAGGCCGACTGGATCGTGGCCGCGGCGCGCTCCGGCAACTATGCGCTGGTCAATCGATTGGGGCCTGTGGTCAACAGCAATGCCCATGTGGAGTGTTCGCGCCTGCTGTCCCAGCACATGGCCGGGGAGCGCGTGAAATCGGTCCAGGTCATGGCGGCGTTCCAGCCCAACCGCGCCTGCTGGAGCATGCTGGACCAGATGGAAAGCAGCAAGGTGGTGGGCTGGAAAGAACTGGAGCCGCTGCTGCGCGCCACGCTGGAGACCAACAAGACGGGCGACGCCCAGCGCCTGGCCGCCGTCATGTTCGACACGACAGACATGGTGGCCTACGCCGCCCTGATGAAGAACCCCAAGAAGTGGCTGGCCGGCCGCAAGCCTCCCCGGTCGCGCGCCGATATCGAGCTGGTCACCATTGCCCTGTCGCGGCTGGCCTACGGCAAAGAGCGCAGCGAGAACGCGGCCTATGTGGAAAGCGCGTGGTCCAAGTCCATCCCGAAGCCGAATATCGAATGGGTATGGAGCCAGTTCGGCCTGGTTGCCGCCCTGAATGTCGAGCAGGACGCCGCGGCCTGGTACCGTCGCTCCGGCAATGCCCGGCTGACCGATTACAACCACGCCTGGCAGGTCCGCGCGGAACTGCGCCAGCCGCGCATAGACTGGGACTGGGTGGCCAAGTCGATACGCAGGATGTCGGCCGGCCAGGCCGCGGAGCCGGTGTGGGTCTATTGGTACGCCCGCGCCCTGGCGGCGCAAGGCAATCAAAAGGCGGCCGCCCAGCACTATGAATCGATCGCCGGCGAACTCAGCTTTTATGGCCAGCTGGCCAGCGAGGAGCTCGGCAAAACCCCGGTCTTGCCGCCAGCGCCCGCGGTGGTCAGCGCCGCTGAATTGCAGGCGGCCAAGTCCAATCCTGGCCTGCAGCGCGCCATTCAATTGTTCGACCTGGGCTGGCGCCCCGAGGCCGTGCCCGAATGGAATTTCGCCATCAAGGATATGAGCGACCGCCAGCTGCTTGCCGCCGCCGAGCTTGCGCGCCAGGAACACATCTACGACCGCGTGGTCAACACGTCGCTGCGCACCGAGAAGGAAATCGACTTCACGCAGCGCTTCATCGCGCCGTTCGAAGGCCGGGTCGCCGAGAAAGCGCGCCTGATCAACCTGGATCCCGCGTGGGTGTACGGCCTGATCCGCCAGGAGTCGCGCTTCATTACCGATGCGCGCTCGCGCGTCGGCGCATCGGGCCTGATGCAGTTGATGCCGGCCACCGCGCGCTGGGTCGCCAAGAAGATAGGCATGAAGGACTTCTCACCGTCCTCGGTCAACGACTTCGACACCAACACCGTGCTGGGCACCAATTATCTCAGCATGGTGCTCAGCAACCTCAACGGTTCCCAGGTACTGGCCACGGCGGGTTATAACGCGGGCCCCGGGCGCCCGGTGCAGTGGCGCTCCAAGCTTGCCGCGCCGGTGGAAGGCGCGATCTTCGCCGAGACCATACCGTTTACCGAAACGCGCTTGTACGTCAAGAACGTCATGTCCAACGCCACGTATTACGCCATGCTGTTCACAGGCAAGCCGCATTCGCTGAAAGAGCGCCTGGGCACGGTGTCGCCCCTGCCGCAGAAGCGTATCGATCTGCCATGAGCGACCCCGCCATCCAGGGGCTGGATGTATATATCGTGGGCGGAGCGGTCCGGGACGCGCTGCTTGGCCTGCCCGCCGGGGACCGCGACTGGGTGGTCGTGGGCGCGACTCCCGAGCAAATGGCCAGGCGCGGCTTCATTCCGGTGGGCGGCGATTTTCCAGTCTTCCTGCATCCCGGCAACAAGGAGGAATACGCGCTGGCGCGCACCGAGCGCAAATCGGGGCGGGGCTACAAGGGCTTCACCTTCTATACCGGCCCTGATGTCAGCCTGGAAGCCGACCTGCAGCGGCGGGACCTGACGATCAACGCGATTGCCCAGGCGCCCGACGGGCGCCTGGTCGACCCGCTGGATGGCCAGGCCGATATCAGGCACAAGGTGCTCAGGCATGTCGGGCAGGCCTTTGCCGAGGACCCGGTGCGCTTGCTGCGCCTGGCCCGCTTCGCCGCGCGCTTCCACGATTTTTCCATTGCGCCCGAAACGCTGGAACTGGCGTGCCGGCTGGTGGACCAGGGCGAGGTCGATGCGCTGGTTCCCGAGCGTGTCTGGCGCGAAATGGCCAAAGGCCTGATGGCCGACAGGCCCGGCCGCATGTTCGATGTGCTGGCGGCCACCGGCGCGCTGCCGCGCGTCCTGCCGGGCCTGCGGTTCGAGGCGCCGATAGCCGACGAACTGGCGATTGCGGCGCGGGCCGGGCTGGGCCTGCCCGCGCGCTTTGCATTGCTGTGCCGCTTGTCGGACGCGCCAGAGAGCATAGGCAGGCACGTGCGCGCTCCCGGCGACTGCCAGGACTACGCCCGGCTTTTGCCCATGGTGCTGGCCGGTATCGAAGCGCAGCGCCGCGGCGCGGCGCGGGATGCCCGGCACTGCGCGCAAGCCTGCCTGGACCTGATGGAGCGCTGCGACGCCTTGCGCAAGCCCGAGCGCTTTCTCGACCTGATCGCGGCCGCCGCCTGCGCGCGCGAGGCTGACCAGGGGGCATGGCGCGCGCGGGTAGCCGCCATCCGGTCCATAGACGCCGGCGCCATTGCCAGGCGCATGCAGGGCGAGCCGCTGCGCATCAAGGAAGCATTGCACGGCGCCCGTTTGCGCGCGCTGGAATCCTTATCCGGGGCCGCGCCGTAAGCCTGCGGGACACCGGTCCTACAGGCGGTCGCGCCTGTCGCCGCGGACAAAGCCGACCAGCGGCCCGTCGATGCCGCGGCCTATGGCCAGCACCTTGAACAATTCGCCCATCTCGGCTTCGGACAGCAATTTCTGCGCCGCGGACAAGGTCCGCGCCTGGGCCGCCGTATCGGCTTGCGCCAGCAGCTCGGGCATGCCGGCGTTCATCAGGAAGCGCGCCTGCGAGGTATAGCCCAGCACATCCAGGCCGCCTTCCAGGGCGGCATCGGCCATCGCGGTGAAGTCGACATGGGTGGTGATGTCCTGCAGGCCCGCGTAAACCAGGGGCTGGCTATGGGCGTGGTGGCGAAAATGGCACATCAGCGTGCCCTCGTTGCGTTGAGGGTGATAATACTCGCGTTGCGGAAAGCCGTAATCGATCAGCAAGGCCGCCCCCCGCTTCAGCCAGGAGCCCATCTGCGCCACCCAGGTTTCGGCCTGGCGGTTGATTTCCGACTGATAGCCGGGCAGCGGCGGCATGCGGCCGGCGATGGCGTCCTGCAGCGGCTGGCTGGCCAGGCGCTGCGCCAGTTCAAAGGGGGATCCCTCGCTCCCGGAGCCCGCGCCGTATCCGGCGAGGCCTCTTGCAGGCAGGCCTGGCCCGGCGCGAACGCCGATCTCCATGACCCGGCCGTCATCGCTCCAGCGAAACAGGGTGGCCGGCATGGCGTCCAGGACTTCGTTGGCCAGTACACAGCCGCAAAAGGCTTCCGGCAGGGCGTCGAGCCAGCTTACGCTTGCGCCGAAGCCGGCAAGCCGCTGCCGCTGCCGCGCCCGCAAATCGGCCGATACTTCGAGTATTTGGTAGACGGGCTCGATGCCCAGCCCGCGCAGGGCTGGAATCATGGCCTCCGCCAGCGCGCCCGATCCGGCGCCGAACTCCAGCACATGGGTGTCATTGCTGGCCTCGAGCACCTGCGCGACCTGCCGCGCCAGGGTCTGGCCGAACAGCGGCGTCATTTCGGGCGCCGTGGTGAAGTCGCCGGTAGGCAGGGCCGCGCCGAATTTGGTGTTGCCCGCGGCGTAATAGCCCAGGCCTGGCGCATAAAGCGTCAGGTTCATCCATTGCTCGAAAGGCATGAAGCCCTGCTCCATGCCGACGATCTGCCGGACCAGGAAAGATTCCATCGCCTGCTTGTGGGCGGCGGAATCGCGGTCCAGGCCGGGCAGGCCGGAAGGGGCAAGAGTTTGAATCGGGGAAGACATGTTGCGCCGCGGGCCTCAGGCGGGCGCGCCGATAATCACGCTGGATGCCTTGAAGATTGCGCCGACGCGGCCGCCTTCGGCCAGTTCCAGCGTCCTGGCGCTTTCATTCGTGACGATGGCCGCGATGCTGCCGCCGCCTTCGAGGTCCACCACGACCTCTGTGTTGACCGCGCCCGGCTGCAGGCGGGAAATTTGCCCCCTCATCCGGTTGCGCGCCGAGAAGCGCACGTTATCATCCTCGGATACGATAATGATCCAGGACGCCTTGATCAGGGCGAAGGCCGAGCCGCCCACCTGCAGGCCGAGGTCTTCGGAGCTCTCGCGGGTAATGATGGCGGTCAGGCGATGGCCCTCGGCGGTTTCCAGCTGGATTTCGTCGTTGACCGCCCCTTTTTTCATGGCGCTTATTTTGCCAAAGAATTGATTGCGCGCGCTGGTTTTCATATTCCACCTCCGGATGGAAAGGATATCGTTCATAGTGCCATCGGCCTGATCGCTGATCAGTGCCAGCCGATAGCATAACGCGTCCGGAGCCGCGGCGGCTCCTGCCGCGGGCGGGCCTATGAATCCGTCCTCGTGGGCGGGCACGGCGCCGCCCGCTTCATGGCCTTGGTTCCCATGACATGAAGGCCCAGCGCATGGGGCCGCCGCCTTCGCATGCGCGCTGCGGGTCGTCCTCGTACCATGTGCGCAGGGCGTCGAGTTCGGATGTTTTCAGGGTGCCGAAGGACCAGGCCACTTTTTCGGCGAAGGTGGCGAAATCCTTGGCGCCGGCCAGGCGGCTGGGGGTTTCGATGTAGTCCAGTCGCGGATGGATGCCCAGCGCGTGCAGGATGTTGACGACATAGATGTAATCGGGAACAGTCTGGTGGTGCCTGCCCAGCAAGGTTGCGATCTGCTTGTCCACGAAGTATCCGCCTACCAGATGGGTCATGTAGACGCGCTTGCGGGCATGCGAATTGAGCTTGATTATGGCTTGCTCGATATCGTCCACCGCCGTGGAGCGCGAGGCAATGGCAATGTCGCACACGGGGACCTGCGACCAATCGTCCTCCCAGGCGCAGCGCAGCGGCACCACATTATCCAGATGGCGGGCCTTGGCGTTCGCCATCAGGCAGTCCAGCATCTTCTTGCTGTAGTCCAGCCCATAGACGCGCTGCATTCCGGCGGCAAGGGGCAGGCAGACCGTGCCGGGCCCGCAGCCGACGTCCAGCAGCGTGCTGGCCCCGCGCAGATCCATGCGCTTGATGAAGTCATCCACATAGTTGCTGTGCAGGACCTTGCGGCTCATGTCCTTGGCGCGCGCATCCCAGGCGCTGGCGGGCTTGGGCGCCCGATTGCCGCGGCGCATATGCTGGCGGTAAAGCTCGGCAAAATCTATCTTGGCTATCGTCATGGACCATGATCCGGGAGAACACGTTATATTTGATTGTATATTACGAAAGCGGGTGCCGATGGCCTGGATCAGCGGTTTCAAGGCGGGGCGCCCCGCGGCGGGCAGGCCTCAGTCCGGCTTGCGTTTTTTCAGTATATAAAGGGCGTAGCACATGGACAGCAGGAAGGCGACCAGCAGCGCAACCATGATTGCGACAAGATAGTTGTTGAAGACTACCCATAGAGGCAGCGAGAGTAGCAAGGCGAACGCAAGTGGCTTGCGCAGAAGCTGTTTCATGGTGTCAGGCATCGCCTGGCGGGCGCGCGGGATAAGGGCAAGGCCTCATTGTAGCCATTCTGGCCAAGCGGAAAAATGCTGTATGGCGCAAGGCAGTGCGCCGGGTGCAAGGCCTGAAGATCTTTGCAGAAAGGACCTTTAGGCTGCCCTGACTTCGATCAGCAATTCCGGATGACGATCCAGCACCTTGAGCAGCTTGATCAGCGCCAATGGTGGCTTGGTCTTGCCGTTCTCGTAGCGCGAGAATGCATTGACTCCGCCACCGAAAATCTCCGCTGCCTCGCGCTGATCCAGCGCCAGCTTCTTGCGTACGGCGGCGATGAAGCCGGGATCGATGATAGAGGCATTCACCTGTTTATTGAATTCCAGCATCGCGGCAGTGGCGCGTGCGGACTCAGCGGCATCCAGGACGCTTTCACCGCAGGCCGGGCAGTAGTTGCCGGCCACAGCCTGTATGGTGCTTGTCTGGCCCTTGTAGATATATGGCAGGTCGCGTGTGTCATGCACCAGCTCGGCTGCGGCGCAAATGGGGCATTTCATGTTCACAGCTCCTTGAAGGACACGATGAGTACGTCATCGATGACCGTCAGTTTCAGGTAGATCGTGCCCGCGACCGTCCTGGTTCGGTATACGTCTTGCCAAATACGGTGGTCGGCGTGCGTGGCCATGCTTTTGTAGAAGTCTCGAGGCGTCAGCGCCATGATGACTTCAATCATTCCGCTGAAATCCAGCCCCAGGGCAGCACCGCCGGACAGCGCCGAGAAAGTGGCTCTGACTTGGCCAGCCTCGATCAGCGCTTTGAGCACCCATAGTCTGCAATGGGGGCGTGCTTTTTTCCATGTAAATGCTAACCCAATAGGTTAAATTAGGCAAGTAGGTTAATTGCGCAGACGGCAGCGCGCTTGTTCATGCCGTGGTCTCTTGGCTGCGCTCTGTTCCAGAGATTGCCTTGCGGCGGTTCGCCATTGCTTCAGCCACCTGGCGCCCCGAGGCATCCTCGGTAAGAACATAACGCAGGAATATCGCTGCGGTCTTATGCGCAGTGAGCATCATGTCCACCTTGGTCGGGAAGTGCAAAAAAAATCCCGCGCAAGGCGGGGTTCGCTGGTCAGGCCGGCAAAGCCGGCCCGGCCACATGCTGCGTGGGCTGCTTACGATGCGAAGTCGCGGCGTGCCGCGCTTTTGCCGCGGGTCGAAGTCGGCTTGCCGGCAAAGCCGGGGCGCGCGCCGGGCTTGGCGCCCGGACCCTTGTGGGCGAAGTCGGGGCGGGCGGCGCGGACCGGGCGGTCGCCGAATGCCGGACGGTCGCTGAACGCGGGCCGGTCGGACTGGGGGCGTTCGCTGCGCACTGGACGGGTATCGGCGCCTGCGTGCTCGCTGCGGCCTTTATAGCCGCCGCTGCGCTCTTCACCGCCAAAGCTCTTGCGGCTGTCGGCGGCGCGGTCATATGACGGGCGGCCTTCGTAGGCTGGGCGATCGCTGCTGCGCGCAGGACGGCCTTCGTAGGCAGGCTTGTCGCCAAAGCGCGGCTTGTCGCCGAAGGCAGGCTTGTCGCCGAAGCGCGGCTTGCCTTCGTAGGCGGGCTTGTCGCCGAAACCGCCGCGATCGGCGCCTGGCTTGCGTGCATAGCTGGGCTTGCCGCCGCCGAAGCCGGCGCGAGGCGCAAAACTCTTGCCGCTGCCCTTGCGGTCCGTATAAGTGGGACGCGCCGTTTTCTTGGGCTCCAGGCCTTCGATTTCCTGCGACGGAATAGGCTGGCCGATGAAATGTTCGATGCGGCGCACTTTATGGCGTTCCGAATGCGTAGCCAGCGTGAAGGCCTGGCCGTTGCGTCCGGCGCGGCCGGTGCGGCCGATACGGTGAACGTAGTCTTCGGCCTGCATGGGCAGGTCGTAGTTGACGGCGTGGCTGATGCCCTGCACGTCGATGCCGCGGGAGGCCACGTCGGTGGCCACCAGGATGCGCAACTGGCCTTTCTGCAGCATGCCCAGCGTGCGGGTGCGCTGGCGCTGATTCATGTCGCCATGCAAGGCGGCGGCTGCGAAGCCTTGATCGTTCAGGCGGTCGGCCAGATCGTCGGCGCCGCGCTTGGTCGAGGTGAATACAATGGCCTGGTCCAGATTGGCATCGCGCAACACGTGGTCGAGCAAGCGCATTTTGTGGCCGTTGTCATCGGCGTACAGCAGGCTCTGCGTAATGTTGGAGTGCTTTTCTTTCTGGCTGGACAGCTGGATCTGCTCGGGATTGCGCATCATCTTGGAGGCGAGGCGGGCGATGGTGCCGTCCAGGGTGGCCGAGAACAGCAGTGTCTGGCGTTCTTTGGGCGTGCTGCCGACTATCGTTTCGATGTCTTCGATGAAGCCCATGTCCAGCATGCGGTCGGCTTCGTCCAGGACGAGGGTGTGAACCGTCGACAGGTTGACGCGCTTGGCTTGCAGGTGGTCAATCAGGCGGCCGGGCGTGGCGACCAGCACGTCTACGCGGCGTGACAGGGCCTTGAGCTGGGCGCCGTAAGGCATGCCGCCAACCACGACGGCAATGCGCAAGTCCTTGAGATGCGCGCCATAGAGCTTGGTGGCTTCGGCAACTTGCATCGCGAGTTCGCGGGTGGGGGTCAATACCAGCACTTGCACGCCCGTACCCTTGTTGGCCGGCATGCTTGAAATGCGGTTCAGGGCGGGAAGCATGAAGGCGGCGGTCTTGCCGCTGCCGGTTTGTGCGGAAACCATCAGGTCGCTACCCGCCAGCGCCTTGGGAATGGCGGCTGCCTGGACGGGAGTCGGCTCGGTAAAGCCGGCTTTCAGGACGGCGGACAACAGGGAGGGGGTGAGACCTAAAGTATCAAAAGACATGCGTGATCCTTTGCCGTGCTAACGGCATACACTAGCGAGGGCAGATATGTGAGCCCGAGGCGCTGGTTGATTGGAGCATCGTGCCGACCGAATCAACCTAAAGTGCAGCGTAGTGTCTTGGAAGACGCAGCGTAAGGCTCGGGGGTCAGGGAGCGATGGCGTTCGACATGGGTGCTGAGAAGTCAGTCAACTGCTGTATACAGCATGCGCTGTATGAAAATGTCGACGCATTGATTAATGCAGTGCCAGGAGTATAACCTTATTTCCGCATCCGGGGAAACCCCTATCGTTGTTGCATTGCAACGGGCGCCGAATATTTATGCCGTTCACGCGCCATGACGCTTTCATGGCGCGCTTGCGCCGCCTATCCAGTCTATGGCTGCCTCCCGCTGCTGCTCCAGCCAGGCGTTGGCCTGGGCGAAGTGCCCGCAGCCTATGAAAGGCTTGGGCGGCCGCTGCGCCGACAGCGGCGATGGGTGATTCGCGGTCAATACCTTCAGGGGGCCGCCGCGGGTATCAGCCAGCAAGGCTTGCTTGCTCTGCGCATGCGCGCCCCACAGCATGAAGACTTTGGCCTGCGGCGATTGCGCCACGCGCCGGATGATGGCGTCGGTGATTTCTTCCCAGCCCCTCTTGGCATGCGATCCGGGGCTGCCGGCCTCGACAGTCAGCGAGGTGTTCAAGAGCAGCACGCCCTGCCTGGCCCAGTCGCCCAGGTAGTGGGCTTTGCGGCGCGGCGCGCCGGGATATTCCAGCGCCAGTTCTTTGAAGATATTGCGCAGGCTGGGCGGGCAGGGGCAGGCGTCGGGCACGGAAAAAGCCAGACCCTGCGCCTGGTTGGGGCCGTGGTAGGGATCCTGGCCCAGGATGACGACGCGCACGCTATCGGGTTCCACGTACTCCAGCGCGCGAAAGACCAGGCGCGGGTAGATGACGGCACCGCTTGCCAGCCTGCCGGCCAGGAAGGCCGACAGGCTTTTCAAGGTCTCCTGCGTGCCGGTTTCCTGCAGCGTTTGCCGCCAGGCGGGCGACAGGCGCGCCAGTTGCGCCTGGGGCGGTTCGAGCAGGGTGTTGTCGGCCGCGGAAAACAGGCTGTCTTGCGCGATGGGCTTGGTTGGCATGTTGGTGGTCCAGGGTCAGCGCCGCGATAGCGCCGCGGCCAGTTCAGTGTGGAAGTCCGGCAGCAGCGCCAGGATCCGCGCCTTGTGCGCCTGCCAGGCCTGCTCGGCCGCGGGCGGACGCGGGGGCGCGGGCGCCCAGATGGCTTGCGGGAAATGGCTGTCGTCGGCCCAGCGCGGGATGACATGCCAGTGCAGGTGGGGCACCATATTGCCCAGTTGCGCGAGATTGATTTTGCCGGGCCGCAGGACCTGGCGCTGCGCCTGCTCGACCTGCCAGACGACGGACATGATTTCATCGCGTTCAGCGGCCCGCAGCTCGCTCATTTCGCCGACGTGGTCCTGCCAGATGACGCGGGTGAAGCCGGGATGCGAGGCGTCGTCCACCTTGACGACCCGCAGCCGGCTGTTGCGCCAAAGCACGTCGCCGCCCGGGTTGGCGCACAAGGGGCAATTGCCGGATGATGTCATAGCGCTTTTTCCACCGCCTGCACGATGTGTTCCAGTACGGCGACGCGGGCGTGCTGCTTGTCGTTGGCCGGCAGCACGAGCCACGGGCAATCGGCCGTGTCGCTGCGGGCGAACATGTCGTTGGCCGCCAGTTGGTAGGCGTCCCATTTCTTGCGGTTGCGCCAGTCGTCGGCGGTGATTTTGAACGATTTGAACGGCGACGCTTCGCGTTCGCGGAAGCGCTTGAGCTGCTCTTCCTTGGTGATGGCCAGCCAGAACTTGACGACCAGGGCGCCGCTGCCGCGCAACTGGGCTTCGAACTGGTTGATCTCGGCATAGGCGCGCTGCCATTCCGCCGCCTTGGCATAGTTTTCCACGCGCTCGACCAGGACCCGCCCGTACCAGGAGCGATCATAGATGGCCACGTTTCCCGGGCGCGGCAGGTCGCGCCAGAAGCGCCATAAATAAGGGTGCGCCGATTCTTCAGGACTGGGAGCGGAAATCGGGATGGCGTGGAATTGCCTGGCGTCCAGCGCATGGGTGATGCGCCGTATCGCCCCGCCTTTTCCGGCGGCGTCATTGCCTTCGAAAACCAGGATCAGCGGCAGCCTGCTGAACTTCTTGCTACGGGCCAGTTCGGCCAGGCGGCCTTGCCACATGGCGAGCTGCTCTTCGTATTCCTTGTCGCTCAGGGTGGCGCGATAGTCCAGGTCTTCCAGCCTGACCGCCTTGCGCTGCGCCGCGCCGCGCAAGGCGGCTTTTATTTCGGCGGCTCTCAATGCCTGGCCGCTGGCCTCCATGGCGCCGCTGTCGGGCAAATCGGCGACAGGCTTGTGCGCCGCGCGCCGCAAGGCGGCAAGCACCGCCTGGCCGGTGGCGATGGAGCGCATCTGCTCGTCGGCGCTGGGTATGACCTGCCATGGCGCATGATCGCTATGAGTCAGGGAAATGCCCAGCGCCCCGGCGTCGCGCAAGCGGGAGAATTTTTTCCTTGCCTTGATTTCCTCGGGGCGCACCTGCCATGCGGTCCTGGGGTCGGACAGCAACTGGTCTATGCGCGCCCGCTGGGCATCCTGCGACAGGTGATACCAGAGCTTGATGATCTGGACGCCGTCGTTCGACAGCAGGTTTTCGAAGTGGCGGATATCCTGGGCGTGGGCCTGGATGGCCGCCTGGTCGGGCCTTTTCCTGGCGGCTTCCTGGAACAGGGGCTGGTACCAGGAGCCGAAGACTATGCCTATCTTGCCGCCGGCCGGCAGTTGCCGCCAGTAGCGCCAGAGGAAAGGGTGATCCTTTTCCTCGGCCGTGGGCGCGCCGAAGGCCATGGTCCGGATATGGCGCGCGTCCATCCATTCGTTCAGCAGGCTGACGGAGGCGCCCTTGCCGGCGCCGTCAATGCCGGCGACGACGATCAGCAAGGACCGCTGCGCCTTTTTCAGCCGCGCATATTGCGCTTTGAGCAGGGCCGCGCGCAGCTTGGCCTCCAGCGGCCTGGCTTGCTCTTTAGTGAGCCGGGGGTCGGATTCAGCAGTGTCGAACATAGGCCTTGTCGCAAGATTTTCCAGCGGGTTTACGGGGAAAGCCGGGCGCCGCGGCCCGCATCAGGCGCCAAAGAACAGCTTTTGCAGCGCTGCGCCGGGCTCGGGCGCCCGCATAAAGGCTTCGCCCACCAGGAAGGCATCGACATTGTTGTCGCGCATCAGCTTGACGTCGTCCTGGGTCAGGATGCCGCTTTCGGTGATGACGCGCTTGCCCTCGGGAACGGCGGCCAGCAGGTCCAGGGTGGTCTGCAAAGAGGTTTCGAAGCTGCGCAGATTGCGGTTGTTGATGCCCACCAGCGAGGTGTTCAGCTCGAGCGCGATATCCAGTTCGGCGCGGTCGTGCACTTCGACCAGGACGTCCATGCCCAGTTCGGCGGCGATGCCTTCGAATTCGCGCAGTTGCTGGGGCGCGAGAGCGGCCACGATCAGCAGGATGCAATCGGCGCCGATGGCGCGGGCATGGACGATCTGGTAGGGGTCGATCATGAAGTCCTTGCGCAATACCGGCAAGGTGCAGGCGGCGCGCGCCTGGCGCAGATAGTCGTACGAGCCCTGGAAAAACTGCACGTCGGTCAGGACGGAAAGGCAGGCCGCGCCATGCGCGGCATAGGAAGTGGCGATTTCAACCGCGTTGAAATTTTCGCGGATGACGCCCTTGGAAGGGGATGCCTTCTTGATCTCGGCAATGACGCCGGGCTTGCCCTGGGCGATTTTTTCTTCTATGGCGCGGGCGAAGCCGCGCAGGTCCTTGCGGCTTTTGGCCTCGCGCAGCATATCGGATTCACTGCGCATCTGCCGCGCCGTGGCGATCTCGATTTTCTTGATATCCAGTATTTTTGCCAGAATGTCGTTCATGCGGAAAGTGTCCGGGTATAGGGTGCAGAGTTAGTCAAGCCAGGCGGCCAGCCCGCGCCGTGCCCCAAGATCTCATGAGGAAGGCTGTTGGCATTGCCGGGGCGTCGCGGCATCCGGGGCTTTTCGCGGTTGTTGACCTTGATAGGGCGATTAGACACCATTTCACCAAAGGGCACCCTGCCTGGGCTCGGGCAAGGGGCCAGCCTGTTCCGCCCGCGCGGCCGGCTGGTCCGGAGCGGCCGGGGCCGGGGCCGGGGCCGGGGCGGGAGCGGGAGCGGGCGGGCAATCCTGGCTGACGGGAGGCGGCTCGGGCGGCACGCGGTTTTCCAGCCAGTCTATGCCTGTTTCCCCGTGTTCCCGCAGCCATTCGTTGGCCTTCAGGAAATGGCCGCAGCCTATGAAGGGCCTTGGCGGGCGCAGCGCCGACAGCGGCGAGGGATGATTGGCTTTGAGCACCAGCAAAGGCCCTTGGGGCGGATGGCTGTCCAGCAGGGCCTGCTTCGATTGCGCATGCGAGCCCCACAGCAGGAATGCCTTGGGGCGCGGTTCGCGCAGCACCCGCGCCAGAATGGCGTCGGTTACGGCTTCCCAGCCGCGCTTGGCATGGGATGCCGGCTTGTGGGCCTCGACCGTCAGCGACGTGTTCAGCAGCAGCGCTCCCCGCCGCGCCCAGCGGATCAGGCTGTTGCGCTGGCGGGTGAACGTGTCCGGGTACTCGCGGGAAAGTTCGGCGAACATATTGAGCAGGCTGGGCGGAGCGGGGCAGCGATCCGGCACCGAGAACGCCAGGCCCTGCGCCTGGTTGGGACCGTGGTAGGGATCCTGCCCCAGGATCACGACCTGCACATCCTGGGGGGCGACTTCCAGCAAGGCGCGAAAAGGACGCAGGGGGAATATCCGCAGGCCCTGGGCCAGACGTTCGTCGAGGAAAGCGTCCATTTCCTGGAGGACCCGCCGCGTGGGCTCGTCGGCCAGCGCGTCTTGCCAGGCTTGCGGCAGGGCCTGCAGGTGGGCGCCCAGGCCGCCCTGGAAGGCGTTCTGTATCGCGGGATAGTGATGATCGGAGTCGTTGGTGGACATGAACATACGAGGCGGGGATCGCCGGGCGAATTCATCGAAGCTGCCATATTACTGCAGGCCGGTATGGCGCGACACCCCTTGCGGGGGGACGCCGCTCATGCGGAAAGCGTCCGGGTGTAGGCGCAGAATTCATCGAGCTTGGCCCGCGCGGCGCCGCTGGCCAGGGATTCGAAAGCCAGCTTCAGGCCATCTTCGATAGAGCCGGCCTTGTTGCCCGCATAGATGGCCAGGCCCGCGTTGAAGCCGACGATATCGCGGGCGGGGCCGTCGGCATCATCGAGCGCGGCCAGCACCATCCTGGCCGATTCCTCGCGGTTGCCGACCTTGATGGAGCGGTTGGACACCATGGCCATGCCATAGTCCTCGGGGTGGATTTCGTATTCGCGCACCTGGCCGTCTTTCAATTCGCCCACCAGGGTGGCCGCGCCCAGCGATGCCTCGTCCATGCCGTCCTTGCCGTGCACGATCAGCACATGCTTCGAGCCCAGGCGCTGCAGCACCCGCACCTGTATGCCGACCAGATCGGGGTGGAATACGCCCATCAGCTGGTTGGCGGCATTGGCCGGGTTGGTGAGCGGGCCGAGAATATTGAATATGGTCCGCACGGCCAGTTCCTTGCGCACGGCGGCGACGTTTTTCATGGCCCCATGGTGCGAAGGGGCGAACATGAAGCCTATGCCGATGCGGTCTATGCTTTCGGCGACCTGTTCAGGGTTGAGCATGACATTGGCCCCCAGCGCTTCGAGCACGTCGGCGCTGCCGGATGAAGACGATGCGCTGCGATTGCCGTGCTTGGCGATTTTCACGCCCGCCGCGGCGGCCACGAACATGGACGCGGTTGAAATGTTGAAGGTGTTGGAGCCATCGCCGCCGGTGCCGCACATATCGAGCAAATCATCGCTGCCGGATGTGTGCACCGGCAGGGCGAATTCGCGCATGACCTGGGCTGCCGCGGTGATTTCGCCGACGGTTTCCTTTTTGACCCGCAAGCCCATGATCAGCGCGCTGGCGATCTGCGGCGACACTTCGCCGCGCATCAGCATGCGCATCAGGTGCAGCATCTCGTCGTGGAATATCTCGCGGTGCTCGATGCAGCGCGACAGCGCTTCGGTCGGTGTGATGGTCATTATTGTTCCTCTGCTTTTTATATATTCAGGAAATTTTTCAATAAAGCGTGGCCGTGCTCGCTCAATACCGATTCGGGATGGAACTGCACGCCGTATACGGGCAGGGTTTTGTGGCGCAATCCCATGATCTCGCCGTCCGCGGTCTCGGCGGTGATTTCCAGGCAATCGGGCAGCGTGTCGCGCCTGACGGCGAGCGAATGATAGCGCGTGACCACGAAGGGCGAGGGCAGGCCGCTGAAGACGTCGCTGCCGCTGTGGGTCACGTCGGACACCTTGCCATGCATGATTTGCCGGGCGCGGACGATGTCGCCGCCGTAGGCGGCGCCTATGGCCTGGTGGCCCAGGCATACGCCCAGTATGGGCACTTTGCCGGCGAAGTGCCGGATCAGCTCGACCGATATGCCCGCCTCGGCGGGCGAGCAGGGCCCGGGCGACACGCATATGCGCTCCGGCTTCATTGCCGCGATATCGGCCACGCTGACCTGGTCGTTGCGGCGGACTTCGACCTCCTGCCCCAGCTCGCCGAAGTACTGGACCAGGTTGTAGGTAAACGAGTCGTAATTGTCTAGCATCAATAACATGCCTTTCTCCTTGGGTTGATGCTATGCGTCAGATGGGTTCGTCCAGGCCGAACTGTACCTGCTCGGCGGCGCGCAACACCGCGCGCGCCTTGGCTTCGGTTTCCTGCCATTCTTTTTCAGGGTCGGAGTCGGCCACGATGCCGGCCGCGGCCTGCACGTAGAGCATGCCGTCCTTGATGATGCCGGTGCGTATCGCAATGGCGACATCCATTTCGCCCCCATAGCTGAGGTAGCCGGCCGCGCCGCCGTAGATGCCGCGGCGCACGGGTTCCAGTTCGTCGATGATTTCCATGGCGCGCACCTTCGGGGCGCCGGTCAGGGTGCCGGCCGGGAAGGCGGCGCGCAGCACGTCCATATTGCTCATGCCGTCGTGCAGTTCGCCGCAGACATTGGACACCAGGTGCATGACGTGGGAATAGCGTTCTATGGTCATCGTGTCGGTGACCTTGACCGTCCCGGTCTTGGCGACGCGGCCCACGTCGTTGCGGGCCAGGTCGATAAGCATGACATGCTCGGCGCGCTCCTTGGGATCGGCCAGCAGCTCCTCGGCCAGCTGCGCGTCTTCTTCCGGGGTGGCGCCGCGCTTGCGGGTGCCAGCCAGCGGGCGGATCGTGACCATGGTTTTCTGCTTCTGGGCTTCGGTGACGATTTCCTGGCGGACCAGGATCTCGGGTGAGGAGCCGACCACCTGGAAGTTGTCGAAATTCCAGTAGTACATGTAGGGGGAGGGGTTCAGCGAGCGCAGGGAGCGGTAGAGCGACAGGGGCGAATCGCGGAATGGCTTGGTAATGACCTGGCCGATCTGCACCTGCATCAGGTCTCCCGCGGCGATGTATTCCTTGGCCTTGAGCACCGCGGCGATGTAGTCTTCCTTGGCGAAATCGCGGCGGCTGGCGGTTTGCATGCTGGCATAGGCGTAGGGAATCACGACCGGCGTGCGCAGTTTTTCGCGCAGTATTTTCAGGCGGCGCTTGGCCAGGGCGTAGCTTTCGGCCTGCGCGGGATCGGCGTACACCAATAGATAGGTGCGGCCGGCGAGGTTGTCGACGATCACCAGTTCGTCGACCTGCAGCAGCATGATATCGGGCGTGCCCTCGTCCTGGCCGGCGGGAAAGGGCTTGACGGCGGGCCCCAGGCGCGGCTCGATGTTGCGCACGGTGTCGTAGCCGAAATAGCCGGCCAGGCCGCCCGCGAAGCGCGGCATGCCGGGCCGTATGGCGACCTTGAAGCGCCGCTGGTAGGATTCGATGAAGCTTAAAGGGTCGCCTTCGTGCGTTTCGACCACTTTGCCCAGATGCACGACTTCGGTGGTGGAGCCGCTGGAGCGGATGACGGTCTTGGCGGGCAGGCCGATGAAGGAATAGCGGCCGAAGCGTTCCCCGCCGACGACGGATTCAAGCAGGCAGCTGTTGCGTCCGCCCTCGGGGCCGTTGTGCGCCAGCTTCAGGTAGATCGCCAGGGGGGTGTCCAGGTCGGCGTAGGTTTCCGCGATCAGGGGGATGCGGTTGTAGCCTTGTGCCGCCAGGGCGTTGAATTCGATTTCCGTCATAGTGGTCTCTGTGAGATGTTTACATAGAGGCCGGGACAGGAATCAAAAAAGCCCGGCCATTAGTCGGTTCCGGGCTGTGCTTTTTAGTAATGCCGACGACACGTGAAAGACGAGGTCTTTGGTGCCGGGAGTGGATTACCGCTACCCAGAACACAAACGCCACCAGCGCCAGTTGGCGCAGGGCGTAATGCGGTAATAGGCGGCAGCGATCATGGCTCGTTGTTCGTGTGGTTGCGTAGCGCCCACCGGGCGGCTTCCTTAATGGACATAACTATATCATCTACTTCCAGAGTTCGCACGTCCATTCCTTCGTTGTAGCCGTAAGGGACGGCCAGCACGGCCATGTTGGCCGCGCGCGCCGCCAGCGCGTCATTGACCGAATCGCCTATGGCCAGGACCTGCGCCGGATCCACCCGCAGCAGTTCGCAGGCATGCAGCAGGGGCATGGGATCGGGTTTTTTCCGCTCGCAGGTGTCGCCGCACACAATGTGTTCGAAAAAGCCGGCAATGCCCGAGCGCGCCAGCAAAGGCAGTGTGAATTCGGTGGGCTTGTTGGTGACGACGGCCATTCTCAGGCCCGCCGCCTTGAATGCATTCAGCCCTTCCACGACGCCAGGGTACAGGACGGCCTGATCGCCGTTTACCGCGTGATAGTGGCGGCCGAAGATTTCCAGGCCCTGCCTGACATCGCCGGCATCGGGCGTCGACCCGTCGGGATTGTTCGAAAGCGTGCGCAGCACCAGGTTTTCCGTGCCCTTGCCGACATAGCTCGCGATGGTTTCCCGCGATAGCGGCGGCAGGCCCAGTTCCAGGCGCATGCCATTGGAGGCGTTGGCCAGGTCGGGTATGGTGTCGAGCAGCGTGCCATCGAGGTCTAGGAGTACGGCGGCAAACGGCATATGGCGTCCCTTGCTTGAATAAAACATGGAATTGTAGAGCGTACGGCGACACCTTCTTGTAATATCGGACTGTTAAATTTTGCGCTGACCCGAACTCGAGCATGAATGATGGCAACACTGACAGGGTGCAAGGTGGTAAGTTCGCATAGCGAGACACAACACGATGAGAGCGTGCAAATGCTGGCAAGTTTTCGCAAGGTTTTGCTGGACAAGGCCTTGACTCCCTTATACCAACCTATTGTGAATCTGCAGTCGGGCCAGATCATAGGCTATGAAGGACTGATCCGGGGCCCTTCGGATTCCCCTTTGCATGCCCCCACCAAGCTCTTCAGCGTGGCCCGCCTGGATGGGAAGACGATAGAGCTCGAACGCCTGTGCCGCCGGATACACATAGACCAATTCCTGGCGCTGGGCCTGGCGGGCAAACTGTTCCTGAACATGAGTCCCGACGCCTTGATGATGCCCGCCGGCGACGTCGGCGCATCCTTGATGTATTCGCAGATAGTGGGCATGCCCGCCGAGAATATCGTCATCGAGCTGACCGAGTCCGAGGCGACGTCGAATTACTCCCTGCTGCGCCAGGCCGCCTCGGATTACCGCGGATTCGGCCTGCAAATCGCCATCGACGACCTGGGCGAGGGTTTTTCCAGCTTGCGGCGCTGGTCCGAGCTGCGCCCGGAATACGTCAAGATAGACAAATACTTCGTGCAGGGCATCGACAACGACGCGGTCAAGCGGCAGTTCGTGCGGTCGATTTTCGAGATGGCGCAGCAATCCAGGTCCGAGGTCATCGCCGAAGGCATAGAAACCGAGGCGGAACTCGCGGCGGTGCTTAGCCTGGGCATCCAGTATGGCCAGGGCTATTTGCTGGCCCGGCCCGCCGCGGCCCCCATGGCCGTGTTGCCGCAGGCAACGCTGCGGCTGCTGGCGCCGGCTCCCAGCAAGCGGCCGCTGATGAATGACGCCTACAAAAGCGTGGCGACGGCGCGCAAGATCCTGCGTCCGGTGCCCGCCGTCGCCGATACGATCCTGACCAATGACGTCTACGACATCTTCAAGAAGCAGCCCGAGCTGCAGGTGCTGGCGGTCTTGCGCGAGGGGCTGCCGGTGGGCCTGATACACCGGCTGCGCATGCTCGATCGCCTGGCGCGCCCTTATCATCGCGAGCTCTATGGCAATAAGCCCTGCGATCAGTTCATCGAGAATCAGCCGCTCATCGTCGACCACCAGACCAGCCTGCAGGACCTGGGATACCTGTTCACCGAGGCGAACCCGCATCATCTGTCAGACGGTTTCATCATTACCGAGGAGGGGCGGTTCATAGGCGTGGGAACGGGCTTTGACCTGATACGCGAAATCACCCAGATGCAGATCCATGCCGCGCGCTATGCCAACCCCTTGACGCAGCTGCCGGGCAATGTTCCCATCAACGAACATATCGAGGCCTTGCTGGCGCGCGAAGAGCCCTTCGCCGTATGTTATTGCGACCTGGATCATTTCAAGGCCTTCAACGACTTGTACAGCTATCGCAAGGGCGACGAGGCCATACAGATAACCGCCAACCTGTTGCGCGAGCACATAGATCCCAATTCGGACTTCGTCGGCCACATAGGCGGCGACGACTTCATCGTGGTGTTCAAAAGCAGGAACTGGCGCGAGCGCTGCCAGCGGATACTGGACTGCTACTACGCGGCCATGTCGCACCTGTACAAGCCCGTCCATCTGGCGCAAGGCGGCTACATCGCCGAAAACCGGCAGGGCATCGAGGTCTTTCACGGGCTGATCAGCATTTCGCTGGGCGTCGTCGAAGTCAACATGGCCTTGCCGTATTCCAGCCATCACATCGCCGAGTTCGCCGCCCTGGCCAAGAGCGAAGCCAAGAAGATTTCCGGCAATTCGCTGTTTGTCGAACGGCGCTCGCTGTTGGGAGCCCTGCCGGCGCAGGATGGCTGAAGCAAGCGGGCTGGCCGGCCGGCGCGCCTAAACGGAAAGGGATTCGCCCTTGGCGATCCCGGCGCGCAGCGCATCGATGACGGCTTTGTAGTCGGGATGGCCGAAGATGGCGGTTCCGGCGACAAAGGTGTCGGCGCCGGCCGCGCGTATGGCGGCGATATTGTCGACCTTGACCCCGCCGTCCACTTCCAGCGCGATGCTTTGCCCCCCGGCGTTGACCCAGGCGTCGATCTTGCGGCGCGCCTGCGCAAGCTTGGGCAGCGTGCCCGGTATGAATTGCTGCCCGCCGAAGCCGGGGTTGATCGACATGATCAGCACCACATCCAGCTTGTCCATGACATAGTCCATCCAGTCCAGCGACGTGGCGGGGTTGAACACCAGCCCCGCCTGGCAGCCGTGGTCCCTGATCAGCGACAAGGTCCGGTCGGGGTGGCGCGACGCTTCCGGATGGAAAGTAATAATATTGGCGCCTGCCTTGGCAAATTGCGGGATAATGGCGTCAACGGGCTCGATCATCAGATGCACGTCTATGGGCGCTTCGGTATGGGGCCGCAAGGCGGAGCAGACCATGGGGCCCATCGTCAGATTCGGCACGTAGTGGTTGTCCATTACATCGAAATGGATCCAGTCGGCGCCGCTGGCAACGACGTTCTTTACTTCTTCGCCCAATCGGGCGAAGTCGGCCGCCAGCAGGCTGGGGGCGATACGGGTAGGTTGAGTCAATGGCATGGGAGTACACCGGTTGTTAAACAAGAACCAAAGCAGCGAATATGCCATTATTGCAGGTTAGCGCCGACTTTCCTTTCAAGGGTGGCCTGAATGCGCCCCGCGCGGGCTCGTCCGGCCCGTTCCCGGATATCGCGGCGGCCATCTCATCTGGAACCTGGACATGAAACCTTACGACATTGCAGTCACCGTCACCCCGCAGTACCTGCCCGAGCAATCCGAACCCAATGAGCAGCAGTTCGTGTTCGCCTATACCGTGCGCATCACCAACAAGGGCGAGCATGCCGCGCAGGTGATCAGCCGCCACTGGATCATCACCGACGGCCAGCAGCATACCCAGGAGGTGCGCGGCCTGGGCGTGGTCGGGCAGCAGCCTTTGCTGGGCCCGGGGGAAACCTTCGAATACACCAGCGGCTGTCCCCTGCCCACGCCGGTGGGCACCATGCGCGGCACTTATCACTGCGTCGGCGAAAATGGCGTTCCGTTCGAGGTGCCCATCCAGGAATTCGTCCTTGCAATGCCGCGCACTCTGCATTAATCCGTAGCCTGGCCATTTTATGAAAAGAATCCTGCTTTCTTCATTGCTGCTCGCGCTTCTGGCGGCTTGCGGCACCGCGCCGCGGGCGCCTTCGCCCGAAACCGCCGCCCCCGCCGAAAACATCGCCGAACAGCCGCTGCGCGTGCCGGCGCTGGAATCCATGCGCGACACCACGCCCCGCGCGCTGGCGGGCAAGTTCCAGCAGGCATCCTGGGCCGGTTTGCCCGGCTGGCAGAATGACGGCCTGGATCATGTCTGGAAAGCGTTCATCAATAATTGCAAGGGCCTCATGCGGCCGGTCTCCGGGTCTCTTGCCATGCAGGCGCGCGCTACGCCGCGCGCGTGGCAGCCGGTGTGCGCGGCCGCGGCCCAGTCCGGGCTGGCCGCCGATACCGCCACAGGGCCCGCCGTTCGCCAGTTTCTGCAGGCCCAGCTGCAGCCCTGGCGTCTGCTCGATGCGGGCGGCAAGCCCGCGCAGAATACCGTGACGGGCTACTACGAACCGCTGGTGTGCGCTTCGCGCAAGCGCCAGGGCGCCTATCAATGGCCTTTGTATGCCGCTCCCGCCGATCTGCTTACCATAGACCTGGGAACGGTCTACCCCGAGCTTGCCGGCAAGCGGGTGCGCGGCAAACTGGCGGGCAAGCGCGTCATACCCTATGACACCCGCGCCGAGATCGCCGCGTCGGCCGAGCGCCAGCCGCCGGCCATCGTCTGGGTCGACGACCCTGTCGAGGCCTTCTTCCTGCAGGTCCAGGGTTCGGGCCGCGCCTTGCTCGATAACGGCGAAACGATACGGCTGGCCTATGCCGATCACAATGGGCGGCCTTATGCGTCCATAGGCCAGTGGCTGGCCAAACAGGGCGAGCTGCCTTTGGCCCAGACCTCCATGCAGAACATCAAGGCCTGGGCCAAGCGCAATCCGGACCGCGTCCAGCAGATGCTCAACGCCAACCCCGCCATGGTGTTCTTCAACGAAGAGGCCATCACCGACCCCGAGCTCGGGCCCAAGGGCGCTTACGGCATCCCCCTGCTCGGGCAGCGGGCCGTGGCGGTCGATACGACTTTCGTGCCGCTGGGCACGCCAGTGTATCTGGCCACCGATTATCCGGCGTCCAGCCAGCGGCTTGAACGCCTTGTATTCGCGCAGGACACCGGCGCGGCCATCAAGGGCGCGGCGCGCACTGATTTTTACTGGGGCTCCGGCGACGAGGCCGGGGCAATGGCCGGGCGCATGAAGCAGCGCGGCGAAATGTGGCTGTTGTGGCCCAAGCAGGCGGGGGTCCCGTCGGCGCGATGAGTAAAGCATCTGTACTGGTATGCGGCAGCGGGATCGCCGGCCTGGCCGCGGCGCTCGGGCTGGCCAGGGGGGGCTTCGACACGGCGCTGATCGGTCCGCGGGCGGCGCCCGCGCCCGCGCCGGACGATGTCTATTGTCCCAGGGTATATGCCATTTCCTGCGCTAGCCAGGCCTTCCTGGCCAGGCTGGGCGTATGGGACATGATGGACGCCCGCCGCCTGACGGCCGTGGAGGCTATGGAAATCCATGGCGATGGCGGCGGCGCGCTGAACCTGCACGCCTGGCAGGCCGCCCAGCCCGCCCTGGCATGGATAGTCGAGTCCAGCGCGATGGAATATGCGCTGCGGCAGGCGGTGCAGGTATTCGGCGTTACCTGGCATGCGGAAAAGTTCCAGCGCCTGGAGTCCGGCATGGTCTTCACCGATACGGGCCGCGCGCTGAAAGCCGATCTGCTGGTCGGGGCCGATGGCGCCCAGTCCCCGGTGCGCTCGGCCGCGGGCATCCCGCATGAGTCCAGGCCGTATGGCGACATGGGGCTGGTGGTGCATCTGAACGCCGAGTTGCCGCATCAGAACGTGGCGCTGCAGTGGTTTACCGGCGACTCCATCCTGGCGCTGCTGCCGCTGCCGGATACCGCCGAGGGGCATCAGGTGTCCATGGTGTGGTCCATGCCCGAGTCCATGGCCAAGGAATTGATGGCGCTGCCTGAAGCGCGGCGCGACGGCGTCCTGGAAACCCGGCTGGCGGCGGCCAGCGGCGGGCGGCTGGGGCGCTTGCGGGTGCGCAGTCCGCTGTTTGGCTTTCCGCTGTTCCTGGAACATAGCGGCATGGTCGCGCCCGGCGTGGCGCTGGTCAGCGATGCCGCGCATCGCGTCCATCCCCTGGCCGGGCAGGGCCTGAATCTCGGCCTGGCCGACGTGGAGGAACTATTGCGCGTCCTGGGCGCCAAAGAAGCGTACCGGAAAGCGGGCGACCTGCGCGTATTGCACCGCTATCGGCGGGCGCGCGCCGAACCCCTGTTGGCCATGCGTGTCGCTACCGATGGTTTGCATCGCCTGTTTGCGGCGCAAGCCGCGCCAGTGGCCTGGGCCCGCAACGCAGGCATGCAGTGCGCCGACCGCCTGCCGTTCATCAAGCGCTTTCTCATCGGCGGCGCGTCGGGGCAATGAAGCAGCCGGATTGGCGCCGCAGGCGCGCAGTCCGGCATCAATGGCGAATTAATCAGGAGTTTTTTTTATGCGTTCGAGTTTCACCGGCCTGCTGGCCACAGCCTTGCTTGCCAGCCTGCCCTTCGTCGGCGGCCCTGCGCATGCCGACGCCCGGGTGCTGTCGACCCGCGGCAGCGACGCGGCGCCGCCCGCCGAGGTGCTGTCCACCGAAAGCATACGCAAGGGCTTTGCGCAGCGCTTTCCGGGCATAGATATCACCGATGTGAAGCCCACCCCGTTCCCCGGCCTGTTCGAAGTGCAGATAGGCATGGACCTGCTGTATACCGATGCCAAGGTGGACTACATACTGCAGGGCTCGCTGGTGGACGCCAGGTCGCGCACTGATTTGACCGCGCAGCGCCTGGAACAGCTGGCCCAGGTTTCTTTCTCGGCCTTGCCGCTGCAGCTCGCCGTCAAGCAGGTAAAAGGCAGCGGCGCCCGTAAAATGGCGATATTCGAGGATCCGAATTGCGGCTATTGCAAACGCCTGCACCAGACCTTGAAAGGCATCGACGACACCACTATTTATACCTTCCTGTTCCCCATCCTGTCGCCCGATTCGGAGGTGAAGGCGCGCAATATCTGGTGCGCCAAGGACCAGGCGGCCGCCTGGCGCGGCTGGATGCTGGACGGCAGGACGCCGCCCGACGCCGATTGCGAAACGCCTGTCGAAACCGTGCTGGCCCTGGGCAAGAAGCTGATGGTGCAGGGAACGCCCGCGATCATTTTCGCCGACGGCAGCCGGGTCAATGGCGCGTTGCCGCTGGATGCCTTGCAAAAGAAGCTGGACGCCTTGAACTGAGCGCTACGGCGGGTCCGCAGGGCTGGCGGTGTGCCGCAGCAGGGCGGTGAACTCGCCTGCCGGCACGGGCCTGCTGAAGAAATAGCCCTGGTAGTTGTCGCAGCCCAGTTTTTTCAGGGCCTCGAGCTGTTCCAGGGTTTCGACGCCTTCGGCGGTCACGGCGAGACGCAATGACTTGGCCATGGCGATGATCGCGGTCACAATGGCGGCGTCATCGGCTTCCGATGTAAGCCCCTTCACGAACGACTGGTCGACCTTCAATATGCTTACCGGCAATTGCTTCAGATAGGCCAGGCTGGAGTAGCCGGTGCCGAAGTCGTCGATGGCCAGATGCACGCCCATGTCGTGTATGTCGCCAAGCAGGCGGATCGCGCTGGCGGCGTTTTCCATGATGGCGCTTTCCGTGACTTCCAGTTCCAGGTGTTCCGGGCGCAGCCCGGTGTCGGCCAGGATTTGCCGCAGGCGTTCGCGCAGGTCGCCCTGGCGGAACTGGCGCGGCGATAAATTGACGGCCATGATCATCGGCGGCAACCCCAGCCGTTGCCAGCGCATCGCCTGGGCGCATGCGCTGCGCAAGACCCATTCGCCTATCGGGACGATCAGGCCGCTTTCTTCGGCCAGGGGTATGAATTGCGCGGGCGAAATCATGCCGCGCTCGGCGCTGTTCCAGCGGATCAGCGCCTCGGCGCCGATGATTTCCCCGGTCCGCATCGATACCTTGGGCTGGTAGTGCAGTATCAGTTCGTTCCTGGCGATGGCGTGGTGCAGCTGATTGCGCATTTCCAGCCTCTCGGAGGCCCGCGCCTCCAGCGCCGGCGAGTAGTGCGCGTAAGTGTTGCGTCCTACGGACTTGGCCTGGTACATGGCGATGTCGGCGATCCGCAACAGTGTCTCGCCGTCGTCGCTGTCGTCGGGATAGACGCTGATGCCTATGCTGGCCGTAAGGAAGATTTCCCTGCCCGCCGCATTGACCGGCGCCTGGAAGCAGCCCTTCAGCCGGTCCGCGGCGGCGGTGATCTCTGACCTGGCCGATATGTTTTCCAGCACCAGCACGAACTCGTCGCCGCCCACGCGGGCAATGATATCGACATCCGGCATGGCGTCTTTCAATAACAGGGCCACGGTCCTGAGCGCTTCGTCGCCGGTCCGGTGGCCCAGCGTATCGTTGATTTCCTTGAACCCGTCGAGCTCGAGGTAGAGCAGCGCCAGGGACCGCGCGTTGTCGTTGGCCTGCAATAAGGCTTGCGCCAGCTTGTCCAACAACAGACCGCGGTTGGGAAGGCCGGTCAGCGCGTCACGCGTCGCCAGATAGATCAGCCGCTCATCGATTTTCTTTTGCTCGGTGATGTCCTCGGATATCCCCAGCAGGTATTTCGGCTGTCCGTCGGCGTCCAGCAAGGCGAGTTTTTTGGTGTGCAATATCCTTTCCTCGCCCGATTTGATGACGATGGATTCGTCCCGCGCCACCAATGCGCCCAGTCCCTGCAGGGCTTCGCGATCCTTGGCGACGAAGTGGTCGGCCTGCTCGGGAGGGAAAAGGTCATAATCGGTCTTGCCTATGATGTCTTCCTCCCTGAAGCCGGTAAGCGCCTCGCCGGCCGGGTTCAGGCTGGCAAAGCGCAGGCTCTGCGCTTCTTTGATGAACACCATGCTGGGCATGTGGCTGACGATCAGCTCCAGGAATTCCTGGCTGCGGCGCACTTCGCTGGTCGTGCGCAGGGCCGCAATGGCAAATGACACGTCATTGGCGATTTCGGTCAATAGCCGGATTTCCGCGGAACCGAATGCCTGCGGATCGGTGGAAAAGATGCCCAGCGCCCCGATGATTCTGTTCTCCACCTGTAGCGGCAGCCCGATGGCCGAAGCGCAGCCCCGCGCAGCGGCCTCTGTGCGCCACGGCGACCGGCCGCTATCGGCCGCAAGGTCCTGGAAAACCTGCGGACTGCCCAGGCGGATCGCCTTGGCGACCGGCCCCGCGTCGGGATGGGGGCTATCCCAGTCCGCGGGGCCGAAGCTGGACAGGAGTTCGCCGCCGGCGCCGGAATCCGCCTGGGCGAGCAGGGCGCCGGATGGTTCGCCGGGAGCGTAGCCTACCCATGCCAGCTCGTAGCCGCCAATTTCCCGGACCACGCGGCAGATGTCCTGCAAGAGGCCTTCTTCGGTGTACGCGCGCAGCATGGCGCTGCTGGTGGCGCTGCGCACGGCCTGCACACGCCCTATCCGCAGCAGGGCTTCGCGCTGGTGCTGCAGCTGTTCGGCCATGTTGTCCAGCCGGCGCGCCAGGACGCCCACTTCGCCGCCGCTGCCGCCCAGGCCCGTGCGGACGCTCAGGTCGCTCTGGCCCAATTGCGCCGCCTTGCTGTTGAGCTCGCCTATCGGCCTCAATACCAGCCAGTTGCCCAGCGACCACAACGCGGCGAGGGCCGATAGCGACCCCGCGGCGACCACCAGGAAATCGCGGGCGCCGCGGTACTCGAGGAAAGCCAGCATGGCGATGGCCGGCAGCGACGCCGCCAGAATCAGCAGCAGCAAGCGGGTACGAAGTCCGACCGACGATAAACATAGCCGCATAAGGTTTATTTTTGATTATCAATTTCAGCGGCCCGGTTTTGAGGTGCCGTCTATCTCGCTGGAATTTACCACAGTGGAAAACAAGAAACGAATGTTTTTTTTATGATGGCTGGCGCGCCCGGTTCTCGTCTGGATACACTTTATTTTTGCCGATTCTAATGATAACCATTATCATTCGTTTTCGTTTTTTATCAGGAATGGCCGGCCGGGCGAGTTTATGACTGTTGCTTCCACCTTGAAGAGCTGGTATTGGATCCACAAATGGACCAGCCTCGTTTGCACCCTGTTTTTGCTGGTCATCTGTCTGACCGGCTTGCCCCTGGTATTCCACGAGGAAATCGAGCATTGGCTCGATGACGGCAAGCCGTATGCGGCGGTTCCCGACGGCACGCCGCCCGCCAGCCTCGATCTGATCGTGGAAAAGGCGCGCGCCATGTACCCGCGCGAGGTCATCGATTTCGTTTTCATGGACGACGACGAGCCGCAGGTGCTGGTGGGCATGGCGCCGTCCTACGGTGCCGATCCGGGGCTCAGCCACTTCGTGAAGTTCGACGCGCACACGGGCGAGCTGTTGAAGGACGGGCGCCTCGCCTCGGAGGAAAAGCTGACCTTCATGGGGATCATGCTGGCCTTGCACGTCGACTGGTTCGCCGGCCTGCCCGGCGAACTTTTCATCGGTTTCATGGGGCTGCTGTTCGTCGTGGCCATTGTCTCGGGCGTGGTGTTGTACGGCCCCTTCATGAAGAAGCTGCCCTTTGGCGCCGTGCGCGCCTCGCGGTCGAGGCGCCTGAAGTGGCTGGACCTGCACAATTTGCTGGGCGTCGTCACACTGGTGTGGGGCAGTGTGGTGGGCCTGACGGGCGTGATCAACGAGCTGGCCACGCCGCTGTTCGGCTTGTGGCAGGCGACCGAAGTGGCCGAAATCATGGCGCCATACAAGAACGATGCCGTCCCTGCGAGGCTCGCCTCCGTCCAGGGCGCCACCGAGGCGGCCGCCAAGGCCTTGCCCGGCAACACGGTGATCAGCATGAATTTTCCCGGCAACCGGTTTGCGACTCCGCATCACTATATGGTGTGGACCAAAGGCGCGACGCCTTTGACGTCGCACTTGTTCACGCCCGTGCTGGTCGACGCCGGCACGGGCCAGGTCACGACGGTCGCCCATCCCCCCTGGTACCTGACGGCGCTGGAGCTGTCGCGGCCGCTGCATTTTGGCGATTACGGCGGGATGCCTTTGAAGATTCTCTGGGCGCTGCTGGACCTGCTGACCATCGTGGTGTTGGCCAGCGGCCTGTATTTGTGGGTGGCGCGGCGCAAGGCGGCCGATGCGCGCATCGCCGCCTTGGCGCGGCAGTCGGACGATGCCCTGCGGCAAGCGCGGGAGGCGATATGAGCGGGCGTTCGGCTTTCATGCGGCTGTGGGGCGCGCCTATCGTTCTGGGCCTGCTGACGGCTTTCGGCTTGCTCGCCGCCCTGCTCGGCACCGGGTGGTGGCATTGGGCCGCCTGGTTCAGCCTGGCCATTCCCATTGCGGTGTCCTTGCGCTATTGGCTCGCCCCCCGGCAGTAGGCAGGCACGCCGCCGCAATGAATTCAAAAAAGGGAGATTACATGCAAATCATAGCGATCGTCCGCGCCAAGCCGCCTATCCTGGCGCTTGCCGGTGTTTTTTCAATGCTGGCCCTGTCCGGCCCGCCCGCCGCCGCGCAATCGCAGGCGCCTGCGCAGGGCGGCAGCCCAGGGGCCGCGGCCCGCCCGTCCACGCTGGAAACCATTACCGTGACCGCCCAGCCAGGGCGCGAAACGGCAGCCACCCCGGTGGATGGCTATATCGCCAGGAATGCGGTCACGGCCAGCAAAACCGACACGCCGCTGCTGGAAACGCCCCAGTCCGTCACGATAGTCACGCGCGACGAAATGGCCGACCAGGGCGCGCAAGGCCTGCAGGATGCCCTGAACTACGCGGCAGGCGTGCGCTCCGACGCATACGGCCTGGATTCGCGCAGCGACTCTTTCCGGACCCGCGGCTCGGAGCCCAGCGTTTACCTGGACGGCCTGCGGCAAAACTATAACTGGTACACCAGCACGACGCGCACGGAGCCCTACACGCTGGAACGCGTCGAAGTCCTGCGCGGGCCGGCGTCCATGCTGTATGGCCAGGGCAGCACCGCCGGGGTGGTGAACATGGTGAGCAAGCGGCCGCTGCCGGAGGCGCAGCGCGAAATCGGGATTTCATATGGCAGCAACAACCGCAAGCAGATACAGACGGACCTGACGGGGCCTTTGACGGAGGACGGGACATGGCTGTACCGCCTGGTGGCGGTCGGCAGGAAGGCGGATACCCAGGTGGACCATGTGCCGGACGACCGCCTGCTGGTGGCGCCGTCGCTGACCTGGCGCCCCAGCGCGAGCACCTCCCTGACCTTGCAAGGCTTGTGGCAGGACGATAAATCGGGATCGACCGCGCAGTTCTTCCCCTGGGAAGGCGTGGCCCTGGACAATCCCAACGGCGACATCCCGGTCTCGCGCTTCATCGGCGAACCCGACTGGGACCGCTACAATTCCAAGCGGTCCTCCTTCGGCTGGCTGTTCGAACACAGCTTCAACGACAACTGGACGGTGCGCCAGAATTTCCGCTGGGCGAAGAACGAGGTCGACTATCGCAGCGTGTATGGCGATTCCTTCACCTTGCCCGGCGGCTGGGCGGGCGACCCGGTCAACAAGCGGCTGCTCGGGCGCTATGCCGACGCCACCATCACCAAAGTCAATATGCTGACCGCCGACCAGCACCTGGAGGGGAAATTCCAGACGGGCGCCGTCAAGCACCAGGTATTGCTCGGGTTCGACGCGGCCTATGCGCGCGAGGAAAAGCAATCCGGCCTGGATTTGCCGGTGTATATGGAAGGCGGGACCGTGCCGCTGATCGACGTCTACAACCCCGTCTATGGGCGCTTCACGCCGCCCGCCATGAGCGACGACCCGCTTTCGCGCCAGCGCGATACGGGCGTCTATATCCAGGATCAATTGAAATTCGGCCAGAACTGGATAGTAGTCGCAGGCCTGCGCTACGATCGTTCGGTCAATGGCGTGGAAGACCAGGACGATTCTGTGAGCACCGCCACCACCAAGCGGCTCGGGCTGATGTATGCCGCCGACAGCGGCTTTTCGCCCTACCTCAGCTATAGCGAATCGTTTACCCCCATTCCGGGACTGGACGATTACAACCAGCGCTTCGTGCCATTGCGCGGCAAGCAGGTCGAGGCGGGCGTCAAATATGAATCGCAGGACGGCAAGACCAACTTCAATGTGGCCACGTATTCCCTGCGCGAGGAGAACCAGCAGGTCAACGACCCCGCCAATCCGAGCAATCAGATCCAGGTCGGGAAAACCAAAACCACCGGCATCGAGCTGGAGCTCAAGGCGGAGTTGGCGCGGCAGTTCGATGTGATCGCCAACTACAACTATATCAACCTGGACGAAAAGCTCGAAGGCATTCCGCGGCACCAGGCGTCGGTATGGGGCAAGTATCGTTTCTCCATCGGGCAGGCCCACGGCTTTTCGGTCGGGGCCGGAGCGCGCTGGTTCAGTTCATTCCGCGACGGCGGCGCGCCGCAAACCTCTTCCGTGACATTGGTCGATGCCATGATCGCCTACGAAACGCCGTCGTGGCGCTATGCATTGAACGCCAATAACCTGTTCGACAAGACCTACGTCAGCACTTGCCTGGACCGCGGCGATTGCTGGTATGGCGCCAAGCGCAGCATCGTGGCCAGCACAAGCTACCGGTTTTAAGGCGGCGGCCCGGCTTTTGCGGCGGCGGGCGCGGGCTGCGGCGCGGGATGGTGCGCGGGCGCGTCCCGCGGCAGCCGCAGCGTGAACATCGCGCCCGTGCCGCCGTCGACGGCGATATTCTGGACTTTGATCGTGCCGCCCAGCACTTCGGCGACCAACTGGGAAGAGATGTGCAGGCCCAGGCCCGTACCCCCGGCATGGCGGCTGGTGGTGAAGAAGGGATCGAAGACGCGGCCCAGGTTATCGCTGTCGATGCCGACGCCATTATCCGAGATGGTGACGATGGCATGGTCCGGGCCGTCGGCGGCGGCCCGGATGGTGATGGTGCCGCCGTCGCGTCCCTGGAAGGCATGGGCCAGCGCATTGCCCAGCAGATTGGCGATCACCTGCTCCAGGGGGCCGGGATAGCTGTTCATCCATAATCCGGCCTGCAGGTCCAGCCGCAGCGCGATGGTCAGACCGGCATCCCAATTGCGCAGGCGCGGGTCCGCGTCCAGGATGATTTCGGCAAGCTCGAACTGGCGCCGCTCCATCGTTGTGCGGTCCACCGCCACCTGCTTGAAGCGCTGCACCAGGCGGGCGGCGCGCTGGATCGCGGCTTGCGTCAATTCGACTGCCTGCTGGACGCTGGACAGGAATCGGTCCAGATCCGACCGGCGCAAACCGCTGTCCAATTGCGCCAGCAGGGTGGCGAGGGCCTGCTGCAAGGTGCTGAGCGAAAGATTGGCGCTGCCCAAAGGTGTGTTCAGCTCATGGGCCACCCCGGCGACCATGAGCCCCAGCGAGGAAAGGCGTTCGGCGCGAGCGAGATCGGCCTGCACGCTGCGCAGATTGTCATTGGCCTGCAGCAGGGCGCGGTTGGCGGCGTGCAGTTCGCGCGTCTGCCTGTCTTCTTCTATGAGACTGATCAATGTCTGCCAGCCATAACGGATGGCCAGGAACATGACCACCGCCATCAGCGCGGCCAGCAGGAACTGCCAGCGGGGGCTGGACAGCGTCGCCTGCTCCAGGCTGCTGTGCACCACTATCCTGAGGTCCAGCCTGCTGACCCGCGGGACCGCGGTGTTCTGGTCGACGAGCGTTTCGTCCGCCAGCGTGTAGCGGCGAAAGGCCCAGTCCCCCGACGCATCGCTGTAGCGGCCGGCGTCGCTTTGCTGCATGGCCCGCCACAAGGCGGGATTGCTGCGTTTGAAAGCAGACTGCGGCGCATCCAGCTGCCATGCCCAGCTTTCCTGCGGCGTCGGCCCTTGCAGCCAATAGCCCTGTTCGTTGACGAGGTACACGCCGATGCCCTGCCGCCCGCTTAGCCCGGCGAGCCTGTTCAGCAGGCGGGAGGCGCGGTAGTTGATGGCGATGACCCCGCGCGCCTGGCCGGCTTCGTATAGCGGCGTGGCAATACGCAAGGTCGGGGTGATAGGCCGCTGGAGCGCGCCATGCTCCGTGTTGAGATTGATTTCCGACAAGTAGATCGCGCCGGGCGGCAGGCTGGCGGTATCCCTGAAGAAAGGCTGGCTGCGCTGGTTCTGCAGTTCCGCGTGTTTGACCAGCACAGGCGCGCCGGCTTGCATGTTGACGCGCAGCCGCTCGTTGCCCTTGCCGTCCAGCCATCGGACCTGGTCGAAGGCGCCCGCGCTCTTGGCGAAGTTGAGGAAGAGTTTGGCCAATGCCGATTCTTCGGAAATGTCCGCGCGGTCCAATTGCGAGGAGAGCTCGCTCAGGAACGTTACATCATGCTCCAGGCTGTCCAGCGTTCTGCGCAGGATCTCGGCCGATTCATTGAGCAGGCTATCGCGGGCCCGCCACAACGGCGCCTGAGCCACGGCGTTGAACTCGATCCACAGCAGCGGGAAGCCGACCAGGAAGGTCAGCAGCCACGGAGCCGCCATGATGAGGAAGCGCCGCCGCACGGGCGCCGGCAGGGCGGCGAAGGCCCGGCCGCGCTGCAGCAATGTCTGCGCTGGCCGGCTAAGCATGCACGATGGAAAGGCGCTGTATGAAAGCGTCGAGCGGCTCCGGCCGGGCGAAGAAATAGCCCTGCGCCTGCATGCAGGAATGCTCCAGCAGCCACTGCGCCTGTTCCTGGGATTCGACGCCTTCGGCGAGCACCTGCATGTCGAGGCCGCGCCCCAGGCCGATAATCATGTCGGCAATCATGTGCTCGCCGGAATTGGCGCTGATCTCGCTGACGAAGTGGCGGTCTATCTTGAGGGTGGTGGCGGGCATGGACCGCAAATGGGCCAGCGAGGAATAGCCCGTGCCGAAATCGTCTATTGCAATCGGGAAGCCGGCATCGCGCAGTCCCCGCAGCAATTGCCCCTTGGCTTCGTAGTCGCCCATGGCGGCTGTCTCGGTGATCTCGACTTCCAGCAGCTCGGGGGAAATGCGATAGTCCCGGGCGGTCGCGATGAACTCCTGCATGAAATTGCGCTGCCCCAGTTGAAGGGGGGAAACGTTCACGGCAACGGAAATATCGGGGAAGCCGCCAGCCCTGAGCCGCTCCAGCGCCTGGCAGGCCAGATGCAGTACCTGCCTGCCTATCGGGACGATGAGGCCATTGGCTTCGGCCATGGGGATGAATTCGCCGGGCGGGATGCGGGTGCCGTCGGGGCGCGTCCATCGGGCCAGGGCCTCGGCGCCGATGATGCGGCCGCTGCGCAGGTCCACCTGGGCTTGCAGCTCGATGCTGATTTCGTTGCCGTGCAGGGCGCGATAGAGGTCGCGGGAGCGGGTGAAGCGCTGGCTGGTCTCGGCTTCGAGTTCCGGCTCATAGGCGAGTATTTCAATGGCGCCCCGGGACTGGGCGCGGCGCAGCAGCAAGGCGCCGATTTCCATGGCGCCGCGCGCGGACCCGGCATAGCTGTCGAGATCGAGGCTGGCCGCGCGCACGCTGATGAAGGGCGGATGTGTCGGGTCTTCGGCGTCCAGCGACTCCAGTTCGTTGATGTGGTCTTGCCGCAGCAGCGCGCTCTGGCCGAGTATGGCGAAGGTGTCGCCATGCAGGCGCGCCACCATCGTCGGCGCGGGAAACACCGCGCGCAGCCGCTTCGCCATCTTCTGCAGCATGAGATCGCCCTGTTCTATCCCCAGGGACAGGCAGCTGGCGGAATACTGGTCCAGCTCGATAAAGAGCAGGGAACGGCCGCGCGGCGCCTCGGCTTCGAGAATCGCCGCCAGGGCGCGCAGCAGCGCATTGGCATTGGGCATGGACAGCAGGCTGTCCTCGTAGGCGATGCGGTCCAGGCGGCTCGTGAGCGAGACATTGATGAGGCCGGAATTGATATTGGAAGCGAAGACGTGCAGCAGTTCCCGCTCGGTCGGGTCCAGGGCCCTTTCCGTGGCGATGTAGGTTGCCGCGTGCGGCCCCTGGTCGCTGCCGTGGAAGAACAGCACCTGGCTCGTTCCGGTTTCGATATTGGCCCGCTGCGTCAGGGCCTGCAGCAGCGAGTCGCGGATCGGGCTGTTTTCGAGGGCGCCCAGCGGCCGGTCGACCGCGTGCGCAAGCTGGCCCGCCGCCGCCACGACGCGCGCCGCCAGCGGGTCGTGCGCGATTCCGTCTTCCTGGACGCATACCAGGCCTTCGGGGTCCAGCCCGAGCAGGCGGGACAATTCGAGGATCATGCGCTGCGAGAAATCCGCCAGGCTGCGGGCGCGCGTCAGGCAGTTGCTGGCCTCGACGATGGTCTGCAGCCCCCGGCGCGCCTGGCTGAGGGCGCGGATCTGCTGCCAGGTCCTGAGATTGCTTGTCACCACGCCATGCAAGCGCTCGAAAGTCAGATCGGTCTTGAGCCAATAATCGCTGATGTCGAGCTGGCCCAGGGATTTCTTCATGGGCGCCATGCCGGGCTGCCCCGTGACCAGGACTATCCGTACCTCGGCATTGCCCAATACCTCCCGCACGCTGCGCACCAGCCGCAAGCCCGCATCGTCGGTCTCCATGACGATGTCCAATATGATGACGGCGATATTCGGATTGGCGGCCAGCACCCTGGCGGCTTCCGTCGCCGACCCGACGCACAGGATCTGGATCGGATGGCCCTGGAATTCGAAGTTGTCCAGGGCCAGCTTCAGCGATTGCTGGAACTCCTTGTCGTCATCCACCATCAGGATGGCCGGCGTCTGCGGCGAATACGTATGGGAGGCGGCGGGCCTTGCCGGCTGGCTGTCCTCCGCGGCGAAAGCGAACCTGTCGTCGTCCGCCGCGCTTTCTGCCTTATCCTCGCCTGTCCCCATGCTGTCATCCTCAAATGATGCTCTATGGCAAGAGCCTCGGGTGGGCCTCGCTATCCATGATTGATAACGGGCAGTATGTTTCTAATTGTTTTGTTATATATCAGGAACGGGACGGAAGGCAATCACATTTATGCTGCCGTCTCATGTTTTGCCCAGCTAACGGCTGTTTCGAAAAATTTGACCCGCTAATATTCCTATAATGATGGTTTTCGCGCCTGCCATGTCATCTGCTCAAGCCCATCCTTCCGCCTTGCCCGCCCACACGGTTGCGACTGAACTGGTCGCGGTGCTGGTGGCGGTAACCCAGGGTCAGCCGCGCGTGCTGACCCGCGATCGCGCCCATGCCTTGCCGGCCGGGCCATTCGAGTCGTCGCATCGTTCCTTGCAGGCAGGCTTGCGCGCCTGGGTCGAAGCCCAGACCCACCACCCGCTGGGATATGTAGAGCAGCTCTATACTTTTGCCGATGGCGACCGCGCCAATCAGCAGGGGCAGCGCATTATTTCAGTCAGCTATCTGGGGCTGACCCGCGAGCTCGAGAATCCCGTCGTCGATGCTGTCGGCTGGCAGGATTGGTACCGCTATTTCCCATGGGAAGACTGGCGCGCGGGGCGCCCCGATATGGTGGCGCGGCGGATACTGCCGGCCTTGCGCCGCTGGTGCGGCGACGCGCCCGGCGCGGCCGCCAAGCGCCAGCGCCGGCTCAGGGTGGACTACACCTTCGGGCTGGACTCCGCCAGCTGGAGCGAGGACATGGTGCTGCAGCGCTATGAACTGCTGTTCGAGGCCGGCCTGGTGCCGGAAGCGGCCGGGCGCTCCGGTTCCCCGCCCGGCGCGACCCTGCCTGGCGATCCCATGCTGCATGATCATCGCCGCATTCTGGCCACGGCGATGGCGCGCCTGCGCGCCAAGATACGCTACCGTCCGGTGGTGTTCGAGTTGATGCCGCCTGAATTCACGCTCCTGCAATTGCAGCAGGCATTCGAGGCGGTGGCCGGGCGCAGCCTGCACAAGCAGAATTTCCGCCGTTTCATCGAGCAGCAGGCGCTGGTCGAAGAAACCGGCAGGATGACCCAGGGCACGGCGGGGCGGCCGGCCAAATTGTTCCAGTTCCGTGGAGACGTGCTGCGCGAACGGGCCATTGCCGGCAGCAAGCTGCCTCTGGCGAAATAAAACATCCGCTTGACGTTTCATTATGCTCAGAGTTAGCATAAAAAGAGGCGGCGTCGCGTCTTGATGCATGGCGATGCCGGCCGGGGCGGAATGCAGGATTCCGATCACTATTATTTTCCCTTTAAATACTCAAAATGAGCATAATTAATGAAGTCCCGGCGCAGTACATTGCCGCCGGCGCGGGAACGGCCATTCCGCCTTTGCCCGCCGTGATCATCGAGCCTTTGGTGCGCGACGCGCTGCGCGAAGACCTGGGCCGGGCGGGCGACCTGACCACCGATGCGATCGTGCCCGTGGCGGCGCGCACGCGCATGCGCCTGGTGGCGCGCCAGGAAGGCGTGCTGGCCGGCCTGGATCTGGCGCGCCTGGCTTTCCAGTTGATGGACCCCGCCGTTCAGATGCTGGTCCGCCGCGAAGATGGCGCGCGGCTGGCGCCAGGCGACGAGATCGCGGTGCTGGAAGGCCCCGCGCGGGCCATCCTGAGCGCCGAGCGCACCGCCTTGAATTTCCTGTGCCACCTCAGCGGCGTGGCCAGCGCCACCGCGTCCATAGCCGACGCCATACGCGGCTATGGCACCCGAGTCAGTTGCACGCGCAAGACCATGCCGGGGCTGCGCGCCATCCAGAAGTATGCGGTGAGGGTGGGCGGCGGCAGCAACCACCGCTATGGCCTGGACGATGCGGTGCTGATCAAGGACAACCATATCGCCGTGGCGGGCAGCGTGGGCGCGGCCATATTGCGCGCGCGCGCCGGGGTGGGCCATCTGGTGCGCATCGAGCTGGAAGTCGATACCCTGGCGCAATTGGAAGAAGGCCTCGACCTGGGGATAGACGCCGTCCTGCTGGACAATATGCCGGTCGATATGCTGCGCGAGGCGGTGCGCATCGTGGCAGGCCGGGCGGTGACCGAAGCCTCAGGCCGCATCACGCCGGCAAGCGCTCCCGCCGTGGCGCAGACTGGCGTCAATCTGATAGCGGTCGGCTGGCTCACGCACAGCGCGCCGGTGCTCGATATCGGCCTGGATGCGGACCATGCCTAGGCCTGCCGCGGTCCTGTCCGGGTGCGCCGCCGCGCTATGCGCCATCGCGCTGGCCGGCCTGGCGCCAGGCGCGGCCGCGGCGCCGGCCGATGCCGGCGCCGGCGCCTATCCGGCGCGGCCGATCACCCTGGTCGTGACATTTCCCCCCGGCGGAGGCACTGATACGCTGGCGCGGCGACTGGCGGCAGGCCTGGAGCATGACCTGGGCCAGGCTGTGGTGGTCGAAAACCGGGCGGGCGCCAGCGGCAATATCGGCGCCCAGGCGGTGGCGCGGGCCAGGCCTGACGGCTACACCTTGCTGGTGGTCAATAGCAGCTATGCGATCAATCCCGGGGTGTATGGCAAGCTGGGGTTTTCTCCGCAAACGGACTTGCTGGGGGTGATCAACGTGGCGTTCGTGCCGTCGGTGCTGGTGACGGCGGCCGGCACGCAGTGGAAAACCCTGCGCCAGGCTTTGGACGCCCGGGGCGCGGAGGCGGGCGCGGCGGCGCCGGCCTACGCCTCATGCGGCAATGGCACGCCGCAGCATCTGGCCGGGGAAATGCTGCTGCGGCGCACCGGCGCGGCCTGGCTGCATGTGCCTTATCGCGGCTGCGGGCCTGCCCTGGCGGGCGTGCTGGGGGGCGATGTGGCGCTGGGCATGGTGACGGCCTCGAGCGCCTTGCCCCTGCTGCAGGCCGGCGCGCTGCGGGCGCTGGCCGTGACCTCGCCGCAGCGCTCGCCCTTGCTGCCCGGAGTGCCCACCGTGGCGGAACAAGGCCTGGCCGGCTACGAGCTGGATCAATGGCATGGCTTGCTGGCGCCGGCGGGCACCCCGCCGGCCATCATCGAGCGCCTGAACGGCGCGGTCGCTGCCATCATGCGGCGCCCGGAAATGGCGCGCGACCTGCGTGCCATGGGATACGACACCGCGGCCAGCACCGCGCCGGCATTCCAGGCGATGATAGCGCGGGACATGGCGCGGTTCGGCCGGCTGACCCGCGAGATGGGGCTCAGGGCCGACTGAACCTTAGGCTGCTACTGGCGCCGCCGGCGCAATGCGAAGCCCAGGAAAACCAGCGTCCAGCCCTGGAAGAAAAGGTCGATCGCCAGCAGCAGCCCCAATACCCAGAGGCTGTTGCCCGGCCAGCCGGCGGCAATCAGCACGCCCGCGGCCAGGGTGATCAGGCCCGACAGGGCTATCCATTGCCAGCCGCTCTGGGAGCGGTTGTTGAACCATAGCCATAGCCTCAGCGCGCCCGAGGCGATCAGCGTGGCACCCAGCAGCAAGGTCAGCAGCGCCGCGCCGGCCGACGGATTGGCGATGGCCAGCGCGCCGGCGCCGGCGTAGAGCAGGCCGCTGGCGCTCCAGAACAGGAAGCCGCTCCAGTTCTTGACGCGCCATGCATGGACCAATTGGCCGGCGCCGGCGATCAGCATGAGTATGCCGACATAGAGCACGCTGACCAGGGTGGCGCTCAATACGTAGATCGATGCGAGCGCGCCAAGAACGACAAGTACGGCGCCCAGCGCGACAAACCAGCCCCATCGGGCGCTGAGCATGTTCAACGTTGCGGCAAGGTCTTCCTTGCCTGGAAGAGGAACATTTGGCGAGGTAGTCATGGACCGGCTCCTTAGTATGACGAAAGCTAGACATCGATCGGCCTTTTTCCCTTGAAGCCGCCTCGTCCGCCGGCCGCGAGCCGCAAGGCGCTATCAGGATAATACAAATACCGGCCCGGGGGAAACGCCTGCCTGCCAGCTTTGCTTGCACGCGGGCGCCCGAAAGGGCAGCGGCTACCACGCCATGCCCAGAACGTCGAAAGAAAGCGGGCGGATGCCGCCGCCGTCGCGCGGGATCGCCTGATCGGTCCGATCGGGGTCTATGTCGAGGAAATCGCTGAGCACATCGTCGCGCAGCTGTATGAAGCGGGGATCGCTGCGGTTGCGCGGGCGGGGCAGGTCCACTTGCACCGAGCGCCGTATGCGTCCGGGATGGGGCTGCATCACTACTACCCGGTCGCCCAGGAATACGGCTTCTTCCACGTCGTGAGTCACCAGCAGCATCGTTATCCGTTCTTTCTGCCATATGCGCTGCAGTTCGGCCTGCAGGCGGGACCGGGTCAGGGCGTCGAGCGCGCCGAAGGGTTCGTCCAGCAATAATACGCGGGGCCGATTGACAAGCCCGCGGGCGATCGCCACCCGCTGCGCCATGCCGCCGGATATCTGGTGTGGATACGATTTCTCGAAACCCTCCAGACTGACCAGGGCGACGTGTCCGGCAATGAGATCCCGCTTTTTTGCCGCGTTGAATGGCGCGTTGCGCAAACCGATGCCGATATTCTGTTCCACTGTCAGCCAGGGAAACAGGCGATGGTCCTGGAAGACGATGCCGCGTTCAGGGCCTGTGCCGGAAATCGGCTTGCCATCCAGGAGGATGCGGCCTTCGAACTCGCCGTCCAGGCCCAGGATGAGACGCAACAGGGTGGATTTGCCGCAGCCGCTTGCGCCGACGATGCTGATGAACTGGCCTGCCGGCACGTGCAGGTCGATATTGTCCAGTACCTGCAGCACTCCGCCGCTGGCCTGCCCGCTCGCATACCGCTTGCATACGCCTATGACGTCGAGCTCATTGGACCGCGGCGGGGAGCCGGACGGCGCCGATAACGCCGGGGAGGGTGCTGGAGACTGCGCTTCTGCTTGAGGCCGGGCCATGTTGCGTTCCTTGTTTGGCATTATTAGTTTCCGCGCCAGCGGGCGATGCGGCGCTCGACGATGCGGGCCGAGGCATTCATCAGCCAGCCCACCAGGCCAATGATGAACATGCCGAAGATGACCAGGTCCATCCGGAAATGCTCGCTGCCTTCGATCAGCGTGTTGCCGATGCCCTGCCCGGCCACCAGCAGATATTCGGCGCCTATGGTGGCGAGCCAGGAGTAGATCAGCGCCAGGTAGACGCCCGTGAAAATGGCGGGCAGGGCGGCGGGCAGTACCACCTGGGCGATGGTCTGCCAGCGCGTGAAACCATAGACGCGGGCGACTTCCAGCAGGCTTTCGGGCGCATTGCGGATGCCGTCGCAGGTATTGACCACCACCGGCACCAGCGCGGCAAGCGAAAGAAACACCACTTTGGCCACATCGCCCAGGCCGAACCACACCGAGATCAGCGGGATCCAGGCAAATAGGGAAATCTGCTTGAAGGTATTGAAGCTGGGGCCCACGATGCGGTTGAACAGCGGCAGGAAGCCCAGCAGCCCGCCCAGCGCCAGGCCGGCGGTGGTGCCGATGGCAAAACCGGTCAGCTCCCGCGCCAGGCTGGCTCCCAGCGCCAGCCAGATCTTGCCCGTGGCGAGCTGGTCGACGGCCGTGTCCCATACTTTCACGGGAGAAACCAGCAAGGCGGAATTGACCAGGTCCAGGGCGGAAGCGGCCCACCACAGGGCTATTGCGGCCACGGGCAGCACGAAGCCGCGCCAGCGGCCTGGCTCCCGCGTGCGCAAGGGAGGCGGGATCCCGGCCGCGGCGGCCGGGTTCGTGGAAGAAGCCAGGGAGCTCATGCATTGACTCCAATCGTCGAGGCCGGACGGTCGCATACGATCCTGGACTCGGCCAGATTCAGCAGCTTGTCGATGAGATAGCCGATCGCGCCTACGACAATCACCGCCGCCATGACGAGGTCGAGCTGGAACAACTGGCGGCCATAGACGATCAGGTAGCCCAGCCCTTCGCTGGAGGCCACAAGTTCCACGACTACCAGCGATAGCCACGCCTTGGTGAAGCCCAGCCGCAAGCCGGTGAATAGCGTGGGTATGGCAAGTGGCGCTATGATCTCCAGCACTTCCTGGCGGCGGGTATAGCCATATACCTGCGCGACCTCGCGGAACGCCGCCGGAGTCTGGCGAAAGCCCTGCAGTGTATTGAGAGTGACCGGCACCAGGGCAGCCTTGGCGATAAGAATGTATTTCAGCGGCTCGCCTATGCCTGCCAGCAGCAGCACGAATGGCAGCCACGCCAGCACGGGAATCTGCACCAAAGCGTTGAAGGTGGGCAGCAAGTAGGATTCGATCCGGCGCGACAAGCCCATGGCGCAGCCCAGCAGCAGGCCCAGGAGCGAGCCCGCGGCAAAGCCCAGCAGCACGCGCCGCAAGCTGGCTTCCACGTTCAGCCACAATTCGCCGCTGCCGAAGAGATCCAGCAAAGTTTCAAGCACGAATCGAGGCGGGGGCAGCACCTGGGGCGAAATCCATCCGCGGTCGGCGCCGGTTTGCCAGAGCGCGAGCAAAGCGGCCGGCAACAGCCAGGGCAGCGCGCCATCGCCGAGGCGCCGCAACAAGCGGCCTGCCGTTCGCGGCGCCCGGGCGCTTGCCGGGGTCATCGCGGCCGGCGAGACAAGTGTGGTGCTTGGTGTCATGGTTTTCTCCTGGCTAGCCGCCGGCGCGCGCGGCGGCGACCGGCTGCGCTTTCGGCTTGCCATTCGCGTCGAAGTAAGTCCAGCGGTTCTCCAGATCTTGTTTCTTGAGCGCCTGCTGCAGAAAGCTGGTGTCGAACCAGTCCTCGATCGAGACTTCGCGGCGGATCAGCTTCAGCGCGAGCGCATCGCGCACGACGGCCTTGTAGCGGCCGATGATGAACTCGTCCACAAGCGGCGAATTGCGCGTGGCCAGCTCCTGGTTCTCGAACTCGGCGACATAGGAGGCGTAAGGCGTGCCGCTGCGCGCCCACAGCTTGAAGAGGGCTTCGCGGTTCTTTTCGTCGGACGCCCAGGCGGCCGCCCGCAAGAAAACATCGACCACTCCCTGGACTTGGCCGGGATGGTCGGCGGCGAATTCATCGCGCACATGCAAGTGCGCCTGGCGGGTGAACGACGGATCTTTCCCTTGGGTGGAATAGGCAATCGTGGCAAGCCCCTGATCGCGCAGCTTGAAGAATTCCTGGCCGCCGAACGCCGCGTCCACGCCCTTGGAGGCCAGCGCCGCCTGGGCGCTGCCGCTGTCCAGATTGATGCCTTTTATGTCGCGCTCCTGCAGGCCATGCGCGGCCAGCAGGTTGTTGGCGACCAGATGCCCGTTGGTGCCGCGGAAAATGGCCACCCGCTTGCCTTTCAGGCCTTCTATGGTCTTGATGTCCGAACCGGGCGGCGTAACGACATACAGATTATTGCGGGCGCCGCTGATCAGGAGGATCCGGGTCTTCAAGCCGTTGGCGCGGCCTACGACGGAGGGCAGATCGCCATGATAGGCAAAATCGATCTGCTTGTTGGAGATGGCTTCGTTGACCGCGGGCCCGGCCCCTTTGAAGAACAGCCACTCGATCTTGATGCCGCTGCCTTTGAAGGCCTCTTCCAGCCAGCCGTTCAGGCGCGCCACGGAACCGGGCGAGCCGCCCCACGTTATAGGGTCGCCGCCGCCGGCGGTCGCGACGCCGATGCGTATGCTTTCCGGCGCGGCGGCATGGACGGGGCGGGACGCATAGCCCCAGGCCATGGTTGCCGCGAGCGTCGCGAGGACGCGCCTGCGGGTTTGCTTGAATTGATTCATAGATGTTCCTGGTAGCTCATGGATCCGTCATTCACTTGCCGGAGTCGAGCTTGCGCTGGACCGCAGTGCCCGCGAAGAAGTCGGGATTGGCTTCGGTGTAGAGCCGGTACGGGTTGTCGAACACCCATGCCTTGAAGTCGGCCGGCCCGATGACGCCCTGCTCGACGAGGTCCCAGCTTTCGGCCAGGGGCTCCGTCAGGTCGGGAACGTCCCAATGGCCGATGTCCGATGACCAGATCGCGTTGACTTTCGCGCCCAGTGGGTTGAGCTTATCGTTGAAAGCGGCGGCAACGCTGCGGTCGTCCGCCTCCGAGCCGAAATAAAAGCTGTCCACCCAGCGCGTCTTGATGTCTTCGGGCGCCTCGATGCCGGCCAGCGCGAAATCGTCGATCTCGTCTTCGTTCGGTTCGCGGCTATGGGGCAGGGCGGATCTGCCCAGGCTGTCGCGCAGCAGCGTCGCCTTGTCCAGCTTGCGGCCCTTGATGAGGTCCTGCCCATACCGGTGGAACAGGTCCTCCAGCAAATCCAGGTCGGCATGCGCGGGGTTGTAGTTCTGCACCGCGTGGCGATTGCGCTTTTCCCATCTGTCGAGCAGGTGCGTGAAAACGTGCGAGCCCCAGTCGGCGCCGCCCTCGAGCAGCGCGACGCGCAGCTTGGGAAAGCGCCTGGTCACACCGCCGAAGAACAGCGCTTTGGCGAACGCCTGGGAACCGTCGGCAAAGTGGCCGATGTGGTTGTACATGTAATTGCTGATTGAGTGGCGGCCCGTCCAGCCCTGGCTGCCGTAATGAGTCGTGACGGGCACGCCCAGTTCCACCACTTTGGCCCAGAACGGATCGTAGTCGTATTCGCTGTCAATGCCATAGAAGTCGGTATAGCTGGCATGCCTGGCCACGTCGGGATGTTCGGCGGCGGGATATTTTTCGGCTATCGCGGGAATGGGCCGCCGCACGCCGCCGGCGATGTTGATCACTTTCAGGCCCAGTGTCTTGACGGCGAACTCGAGTTCCTCGATGCCCTCTTGCGGCGTGTGCAGCGGGATGCCGGCCACTGGCGTCAGGCGATCGCTGTACTTGCGGTACTGGTCGGCATGGAAATGGTTGATCGCGCGGTGCAGCGCCTGGCGATATTCTTTCCCGGCTCCCAGAGGCGCCAGCACATCGTTGGGAAACAGGACCGAATAATCGGCGCCTTGCTCGGCCAGCCGCTCGTTCAGCAGCTCGGGCAATGTATAGGTCGCCAGGTCCAGTGTGTTGCGCGTGACCCGCGCCCACCAGGGCGAGCGCAATGTGCGGTGATGGCGCCGTTCTTGCTGGGTCTGCTCATACCAGTCCTTGCCATTGCTGCGCGTATTGAAGCGCGAGCCCAGCACCTTGCGCAGCGCGTCGACCAGTTGGCCTCCTCCGTACTGCTGGACATAGTCTTCCAGCACGGGGGTGTAGTCGTTCACGTGTACATCGGTATCGATGACGGGATGGTTCAAGCCAGCCTTGACGGCTACGGAGCGGGATGCAAATGCGGGGGTGAGGCGATCGTTCATGAAGAGTCTCCGGGTGCAAAAACGGCGTTGCTGAAAGAGGGGTACTGAGGGCGCAATGCCAGACTTGACGCCGGCCAGTCAGAAAAGTCTACGGGACGATGTTTCATATCTGAACGATGTTTTTTGTATTTCGATATGCGGAATTTTTTTTGAATACAGAAGAATTGGTTATATAGACGATTTTCCTTATATCAAATACTTTTTAGAAAGTGATTATTTGTTCTTTTGCCGTTTCGCCGCGACGCTCTATATTTGCTGCCTGCCGCCATCAATCCGCTATAACGCGCATCAGGAGAATATGCATGTCATCCGCAGTCGCCGACGAGGCCGTCCTGGCCGGAGAACTTGAACTAGCGCAGGCCGACGCGGCCAGGCTGGGCCTGGCCTATGCAGGCGGAGTTGCGCCGCCGATAGCCTGGGAACTTGTCCGGAACGGGCAGGCCATTCTTGTCGATGTCCGCTCGGGCGAAGAGCGCAAATTCGTGGGCCACGTTCCGGGCAGCCTGCATGTGCCTTGGGCGACCGGCACGAGCCTTACCCGCAACCCCCGTTTTGTGCGGGAGCTCGAAGCCAAGCTCGCTAACGAAGGGGGCAAGCAAGCGGTTCTGCTGCTGCTTTGCCGCAGCGGCAAGCGTTCCGCGCTCGCGGCGGAGGCCGCAGCCAAGGCCGGCTTCGCTTACGCATTCAATGTGACCGAAGGTTTCGAGGGCGAGATCGATTCGGCGCAACAGCGCGGCCGCCGCGACGGCTGGCGTTTCCACGGGCTTCCCTGGGCGCAGGATTAATGTCTTCATCGGGCCGTTCCGCCGCGCGCCAGCGTGACGCAGTCCGGCCCGCTCGGCATGGAACGCGCCGCCGCCGGGGGAAAACCGTTCTTCCGGGACGGGAGGCTGGATGCACAGGAAATTGATTGAATCGTTCGGTATCAGGGTCCGCCAGTGCCGCGAAAAGCGCGGCTGGTCGCAGGAGCGCTTGGCGGAATACTCCGGGCTGGACCGTTCCTATGTAGGCGAAATCGAACGCGGCCGCGTCATTGCTTCGATAGTCACGGTGCAGAAGCTTGCCCAGGCGCTGAACATCGATCTGGCCGATTTGCTGACCAATTGCGGACCGCCGTCCGGCCCGGGCCGCTCAAACTGACTACGAATGCTGGCTATAGCCCGTTGAGCACGCACACGCCCGCGCGGGATACTGGCGCTCAAAGTCTTTTTTCTTATTTGCTTATAAAGGAGCCTGATATGACCGCAAACGTGGGCGGGACCGTCGCCCTTGGCGACAATGCAGCGCGCCAGCTGGCCAATGCAACCAAGACCGTTCCCCAGCTTTCGACCATCAGCCCGCGCTGGCTTACCCATTTGCTCCAGTGGGTGCCGGTGGAGGCCGGCATCTACCGCTTGAACAAGGTCAAGAATCCTGAAGCCATCAAAGTCGCCTGCACGCAACGCGAGGACGAAAGCCAGTTGCCGCGCACCTACGTCGAATACGAGGAAAGGCCGCGGGAATACTTCCTGAACGCCGTCAGCACCGTTCTGGACGTGCATACGCGTATTTCAGATCTCTACAGCAGCCCGCACGACCAGATCAAGGAACAACTGCGACTGACGATCGAAACCATCAAGGAGAACCAGGAAAGCCAGCTTATCAACAACGCCGATTACGGCCTGCTGTCGCAGGTCGTGGATGAGCAGCGTGTTTTTCCGCTGACCGGCGCCCCGACTCCCGACGATCTCGATGAATTATTGACCAAGGTCTGGAAAGAGCCGGCGTTTTTCCTGACCCATCCTCTGGCGATCGCCGCGTTCGGCCGCGAAGCGACGCGCCGCGGCACCCCGCCGCCCACGGTCAGCCTGTTCGGCTCGCAATTCGTCACCTGGCGCGGTATTCCGCTGATTCCTTCGGACAAGGTCCCCGTGGCCGACGGTAAAACCAAGGTCCTGCTGCTGCGCATCGGCGACAAGCGCCAGGGCGTGGTCGGACTGTACCAGCCTGGTCTCGCAGGCGAACAAAGCCCCGGCCTTTCTGTGCGTTTCATGGGCATCAACAACCATGCCATCGCTTCCTACCTGATTTCGCTGTACTGCTCGCTGGCGGTGCTTGCCGACGATGGCCTGGCGGTGCTCGAGGATGTCGAAGTCGGCAAGTATCACGATTACGCCGACATCTATAAATAACGGGCTGCGCGATGACTATCCACGATTCCATTCCCGTGTTGGCCGGCCTGCCATCGGGGGAGCCGCAGCCGCCGGAGTCTCCCATTGATCCGGCCGCGCTCGCGAGCCTTGCCAATGCGTTCTTCGCGGCGCTTCCTTCCCTGCCATCCCCTTGGCCCGCCGGCGTGCAGGCTCCGGGCAATATCGCGCCTGCAGGTTCGCCGCTGGCCAGCCCCGCGGGCTTCGGTCCCAGCGTGCCCGGCACACCCATACCGCCGGGCCTGGCGCCTGGCGCAAACCTGATCCCCGCGTCGCCCACCCAGCCCTTGTCGCTCGCCCATCGCGCCCCTGCGCTTTTGCCGCATGCCGCCAGCGGCAATGGGCTGCCCGACGCCGTTGTCAGCACCGTGCCCGCCTATGAGCCGCGCTTCGGCGGGGCCGCGCTCGGGGTGCCGGAAGCCGGAGCGGCAGGCGTTTCCCAGGAGGCGCGCGATCCTGCCTCCGGGGCGTCGCCATTCTATTTTGCCGGCGACAACTATGGCCAGCCTTCGCCCGGCGGGCGCGACAGCGTGCTAGGAGGCACGGTTGTCAGCGACGAACTGGCCGGCTTGCCATTTGCGCGGCCGGTCCCGCACTCCCTGGATCGTCCCGGGGCTTTGGGCGCGCCCGCGGCGCCGGCGGGCGCGAGCTATTATTTCGTCGATGCGGTGACCTTGCCCAGCGGCTATGTGACGCCCGCCAATCCGGCGCACCATAACGCTGTGCCCCAGGCCGGCGGCGGGCGGCATCCTCCTTTCGACGTCCATGCCCTGCGGCGGGACTTCCCTGTGCTGCAGGAACGCGTCAACGGCCGCCAGCTCGTATGGCTGGACAATGCGGCCACCACGCAAAAGCCGCAGTCTGTCATAGACCGCATTTCATACTTCTACGCGCACGAGAACTCCAACATCCATAGGGGCGCGCATGAACTCGCCGCGCGCGCCACGGATGCCTACGAGGGCGCGCGCGAGCGCGTCAGGCAATTCATCAACGCGCCGGACGTCAACGAGGTCATTTTCGTACGCGGCACCACCGAAGGGATCAATCTGGTGGCCAAGAGCTGGGGCGGGCAGCATGTGGGCGAGGGCGACGAGATCATCGTGTCCCATCTCGAGCATCACGCCAACATCGTGCCCTGGCAGCAGCTGGCGGCCGCCAAGGGCGCGAAACTCAGGGTCATACCGGTTGACGATTCAGGGCAGGTGCTGCTGGACGAATACCGCAAGCTGCTCGGCGATCGCACCAAGATCGTGGCGGTGACGCAGGTCTCCAACGCGCTGGGCACCGTGGTGCCAGTCAAGGAGATCGTCGACCTGGCCCACCGCGCGGGCGCCCTGGCGCTGGTCGATGGCGCGCAATCGGTTTCGCACATGCGCGTGGACGTGCAGGAAATTGGCGCCGATTTCTTTGTGTTTTCCGGCCACAAAGTTTTCGGGCCCACCGGTATCGGGGCGGTCTGGGCCAGGCGCGATGTGTTCGAGGACATGCCGCCGTGGCAGGGGGGCGGCAACATGATCGCCGATGTCACGTTCGAAAAAACCCTGTTCCAGCCTATTCCTAACAAGTTCGAGGCCGGCACCGGCAACATTGCCGATGCGGTCGGCCTGGGCGCGGCGATCGACTACGTGAACCGGGTGGGCATGGAAAACATCGCGCGCTACGAGCATGAACTGCTGGCCTACGGCATGCAGCGCCTGGGCGCCGTCAAAGGCGTGCGGCTGATAGGCACGGCATCGGACAAGGCGAGCGTCATGTCTTTTGTGCTGGCCGGCCATGACACCGAAGAAGTCGGGCAGGCCCTCAACAAGGAAGGTATCGCGGTCAGGACGGGCCATCATTGCGCGCAGCCCATTCTGCGGCGATTCGGGGTCGAGACGACCGTGCGGCCCTCGCTGGCGTTCTACAACACTTGCGAGGAAATCGACCGGCTGGTCGCGGTCCTGCGGCAGCTGGCCGGCCAGCGGCGCCTCTAGCGGGGCGGAAAGCCGTCAGGCGGAATCCGGCTTGCCCGTCTTCGACGCGGATGAGCGTTCCCCGATTTGCTGGCGCCACATCGCGTAGTACAGGCCTTTGCTGTCGAGCAGCGCGGCATGGGTGCCGCTTTCGACTATGCTTCCCCTTTCCAGCACGAAAATAGTGTCCGCATGCATGATCGTGGAAAGGCGGTGCGCGATCATGATCGTGATCTGGTCGCGTCGCGCGGAAATCAGCCGCACGGTATCGGTGATCTGCTCTTCGGTGATGGAGTCCAGCGCGGAAGTGGCTTCGTCGAAGATGAGCAGGCGCGGCTTGCGTATCAGCGCCCTTGCGATGGACAGCCGCTGCCTTTCGCCGCCCGACAGCTTGGCGCCCATTTCGCCCACGAGGGTGTCGAGCCCATCGGGCGATTTGTCCAGCAGATAAGCGCAGGAAGTCTGTTCCATGGCCGCCACGATTTCGGCGTCGCTGACATCGGGCTTGACCAGCCGCAGGTTTTCGCGAATTGTCCCGGCGAACAAATACGTTTCCTGCGTCACGAAGCCTATCTGGCGGCGCGCCGGATTGAAGCGCAGGTCCCTGGTCGAGATGTCGTTGTAGAACACTTCGCCGCTCGCCGGCGTATACAGCCCGACCAGAAGTTTCACGAGCGTCGATTTGCCGGACCCCGAGGGGCCCACGAATGCGATGGTGTCGCCCAGCCCTGCGGAGAAGGACACCCCGTCCAGGGCATTGTCGGGGGCGCCCTTATGCCGGAATCTCACTTGCTCGAAACGTATATGGCTGACCGGCCCGATGTCTACCGCCGATTTCGACCGCCGCTCTATCGGCTTGCTCATCAGCGCATCGAAGTTGAGCAGCGACGCCTCGGCTTCCCGGTAGGCAAGAATGATGTTGCCCAGCTCCTGCAGCGGCGCGAAGATCGCCACCGCGATGAATTGCATGGCGATCAATTCCCCGGTGCTCAGCACATCGCGAAAGATCAGCCACAGCAAGGCGAAAAGGATGGCCAGCTTGAGCAGGCTCAGTGTCGTTCCCTGCAGGAAGGACAGCAGGCGTATGCGTTTGACCTTCCGCATTTCCAGCGCGAATATCTTGAGGGTCTGCGCCTGCAGGCGCCGGATCTCCGAAAAGGTCAGCCCCAGGCTCTTGATCAATTCTATATTGCGCAAAGATTCGGTGATAAAGCCCGAGTTCCGGTTCGTTTCCCTCACGATAGAGCGCTGCTGGCTCTTGATCTCGCGGCTGAGCAGGCCGGTCAGCCCGCCCAGCAGTACCACGCCAAACAGGAATACCGGCACCAGCATCCAGTGCTTGGTGATGGAATACCAGGTAAGAAAGGCGATCCCGACGGCGGCGGCGAACACGGTGTTGATGAAGGCGTTGATGAAGCGTTCGCTGTCCGCGCGAACCTTCTGCAGCAGGGACAGGATCTCGCCGCTGCGCAGCTCTTCGAATTCCTGGAATTCCAGCCTGAGCACATGGCGCAGGCCGTCGTTGAAGATCTGCGTGCCAAGCTTTTGAACGACCAGCCTCGTCACGTATTCCTGCAGCGCTTTGAACAGCCTGGACAATACGGCCACCAGCACCGCCAGCGCCAGCAGCGTAAGCACGCCCGATACTAGTTCATGGTCGGTCTTCCCGGCGCGGTTGGTGGCGTATTCGTCGATGATAATGCCGAAAATGATCGGGTCGACCAGCGCAAGCGTCTGGCTGGCGGCGGCCAGCAATAGCGCAAGGGCGGCGAGCCGGCCATGCGGGCGCAGATATCTCCACAGGATATGCATGAGTCTCTTTCAATCGGTCAATATCAATCGGTCAATACCGGGGCCTTCTCGTCCCAGTCGCGGTCCAGGGAAAACATCCGTAGCTGGCGATTCACATCGATTCCGAAAGGCCGGAGTTTGCCGGCGACGGCATCGGCGTTGCGCCGCAGGCGGGCATGGTCCGGCAGCGTGCCGCGCACGGCGATGATTACCCGGTTGCCGCCGCGCAAGTTGAAAAACCGGCCGAATACATCGGCATAAGTGGTGGATTCGCTGTCGTATACCGTGCTGGCCGAGAAGGTATTGGCCACCAGGACGCCGTCGGGGGTCAGGATGGCGCGGACATGCCGTAAAAATTCGCGCGTAAGCAAATGCGCGGGAATGTAATCCGTGTCGAACGCGTCCAGCATGACCATATCATAGCGTTGGCCGTCGCGGTGCGCGCGTTCGATGAAGGCGCGCCCGTCTTCGAGAAAAACCCGCTGCGCGGGGCCTTGCTCGTAGCCGAAAAACCGCTGCGCCACCTTCACGACCGCCGGGTCTATTTCAACCGTGTCGATCACGGCCCCGGGCAGCGCTTTGCCCAGGGCGCGCGAGAGCGTGCCGCCGCCCAGGCCCACGATCAGCACCTTTTGCGGATCGGGATTGACGAACAGGGCGCTCATCATCATGCGCGTGTAGTCGAACACCATTTTGTCGGGATCCTGCAGATCTATGCAGGTTTGGCGGCCCAGGGGCAGCGGCCCGTCAAATTTCATGCAGCGCTCGCCGCCATATTCAGAGACGACGATGGGAGAGAATTCAGAGGCCTCTGTATGGATGACGCCCGCCGCGCCTGCACGGAAAAGCGTAAGCGTGGCGAGCAGGGCAAAGCAGGCTGCAAGAATGCAGCCCGGCAGGCGACGGAACAAGAAAAATCGGCGGCTGGGCGTCATGGCGTCACGCATAAAAATTCACTGCACATGCTGCGATGGACGCGCAGCGTATCGTACGCTGGCGGTGGTCACTTCCATTGCATCATAGTCCATCAATCATGCGCCTGCGCCATGGCGGCCCTGCTCAGGGCATTACTTGATGCGCATGTCGTTCTTGACCGATTTCACGCCGCCGACTTTGCGGGCCACTTCGACCGCCTTCCTGATATCGGCTTGCGAGCCGACGAAGCCGCTCAACTGGACCACGCCCTTGAAGGTCTCGACATTGATTTCAGCGACCTTGAGCGTCGGCTCATTGAGGATCGCGGCCTTCACCTTGGTGGTGATGACGCTGTCGTCGACGTATTCGGCAGTCCCTTCCCTGGTGGGGGTCGACGTGCAGCCGACGGCGGTGGCCACGGTTACGGCCAGGAACAGTGCGGAAAGATATTTGCTGAATTGTGTCATGAGTGAACTCCGGTTTTAGGTTGGCACAAGCATGATCGCCGAGTCCGGCGCAGTCTGTGCGCTGTCGAACATAGGGGGCGATTCCGGCGGGCGGCGGCAATGGCGGCCAGGGGAAACCGCTGTGTGCGAAAGCGTACAGACAGGGGCCGCAGGCCGCGTAACATGGCGGATGAAGACATGGCATTCGCCAGGTTCCGCAACTATTCACAACTTGGAGGCATTCAAATGTCATTGGGCGCAATTCTGTTGATCATTCTGGTTCTATTGCTGATCGGCGCAATTCCCAGCTGGCCGCACAGCAAATCATGGGGCTATGGCCCCAGCGGCGGCCTCGGGCTGGTGCTGATCGTACTGCTGGTCCTGTTCCTGATGGGCAAGATCTAGCCGCGCATGACTAAGTCCGGCGCCGCGATGCTGGCGCCGGGTTTAGCGCTGGCTGCAGCGCGATCAGCTTCGTGCGATATCGCACACATCATTCCGATCGCGCTCTATACTTGCGGGCATGCGTCCAGCATGCGTCCCGTTCAGGCTGTTGCGGCAATAAAACGGGCGCCAACGACCCGGAGATTGCCCTGCCCACATCACTCGCACCTGAAGCGAATCACCTGCTTGCGTCGCTTCCCGCTGTAGACAAGGCCCGCCTGTTTCCGCATCTGGAGCTGGTCCAGCTGCCGCTGGGCCATGTGCTTTATGAATCGGGCAGCCAGATGCGGCACGTCCATTTCCCCACCGACGCGATCATTTCGCTGCTCTATGTCATGGAGGATGGCGCATCGGCCGAGATCGCCGTGGTCGGCAATGATGGCATCGTCGGCGTGTCCCTGTTCATGGGCGGCGAAACGACGCCCAGCAGGGCCGTGGTGCAGAGCGCCGGGCATGTGTACCAGTTGCCGGGGCAAGTGCTGAAAGACGAATTCTTGCGCGCCGGCCCGATGCAGCACCTGCTGCTGCGGTATACCCAGGCGCTGTTGACGCAAATGGCGCAGACGGCGGTGTGCAACCGCCACCACTCCCTGGACCAGCAGCTCTGCCGCTGGCTGCTGCTCAGCCTCGACCGGCGGCACTCCAGCGAACTGATCATTACCCAGGAACTGATTGCCAGCATGCTGGGCGTCCGCCGCGAAGGCGTCACCGAGGCCGCCGGCAATCTGCAGAAAGCGGACCTGATCAAGTATCGCCGCGGCCATATCACCGTGCTCGATCGCGCCGGGCTGGAAGCCCGGACCTGCGAATGCTACGCGGTCGTCAGGAAGGAATACGACCGCCTGTTGCCCGAGGTCAGGTTTCCCTAGGCCGTCCTGCCCCCGCTTCGAAAGACACTGCGCTATCCGCCTGGCGGGCTAGGTGCGCTACCGCCCGGACGCGCCTGTGATTCCGCGACAGACTGTCATGGCGATCTTGTATCGCCATGCATTTGCGCCATTAGCCGCGCACGGATGAAACCGACCGTCCAGGAGAACCGAAGTGCCAAGCAAACCGCCAGCGCCCGCCGCCAATCGCCTGCTCGCCGCCTTGCCGCGCAAGGACCGCGAGCGCTTCATGGTGGCTTGCGAGCGGGTCGATCTGCAGTACGCGGGCGTGCTGGCGGAGGCCGGCGAAATAAGCCACCATGCCTACTTTCCCACCGGAGCCCTTATTTCGCTTATCGCGCCCATCGATGGCCATGCCGCGCTGCAAGTGGGCCTGGTGGGCGACGAGGGCATGCTCGGGATGCCCTTGTTCCTGGGGGTGGGCGCCTCGCCGCTGCGCGCCGTGGTGCAGGGCAGCGGCAAGGCGCTGCGCATCGGCGCCGCGGCTTTCCGCCGGGAAATCGGGTCCAGTCCCGCGCTCGTGCGCCTGCTTGAGCGCTACCTGTATGTCATGGCGGCCCAATTCGCCCAGACCGCGGTCTGCACCCGCTTTCATGTGGTCCAGGCCCGCCTCGCGCGCTGGCTCCTGATGATGCACGACAGGGCCTATTCGGATGCATTGCACATCACCCAGGAATTCCTGGCCTACATGCTGGGCGTTCGCCGGGTCGGCGTCACCCGCGCCGCCAGCGCATTGAAGCAGCGCGGGCTCATAGCCTATCATCGCGGCGACATCATGATTATGGACCGCGCGGGACTCGAAGCCGCGGCCTGCGGCTGCTATGCGGCCGACAAGCTGCTTTATGCGTGCGTGCTGGCTGATCATCCGTGACCACGAGCCTAAGTGCAAGCGTCGCCCTTCAGGCCGGAGTTCTTCACGCTTGAGCCCCGCCCGTTTCCGTTCTACGATCGGACTCTCGCGCGACCTTACACATTTTTTTCATGAACCTTGCCCGCTTCGACCTCGTCACGTTCTCATTGTTCATCGCCGTGGCGCGCCAAGGCAGCATATCGGCGGGCGCCCGGCAGTCCCATCTGGCCGTGGGCGCCGCCAGCAAGCGCATTTCGGACCTGGAGGCGGCGCTGGGCACCCAGCTGCTTTATCGCCACGCCAGCGGCGTCGAGCTGACGGACGCGGGCCAGGCCTTTCTGCACCATTCCCTGCGCATGGCCCACGAAATGGAGCAGATGACCAGCGCTCTGTCCGACTATGCCTTTGGCGTAAAAGGGCATATACGCCTTGCGGCCAATACCTCCGCGATCACCCAGTTCCTGGCGGATGACTTGGCCGCGTTCATGCGCGCCCATCCGGCGATCCGCATCAGCCTGAAGGAAGAGAACAGCACCAATATCGTCAAGGCGGTCGTCGACAATCTGGCGGACCTGGGGATTTTCGCCGACCGCACGTCCTGCGCGGGCCTGCATACCTACCTTTACCGCTACGATGATCTGGTGCTGATAGTGCCGCCGCACCATCCGCTGGCGGACTGCAAGCAGATCAGCTTCGCCGATACGCTCTCCTATGACTACATCGGGCTTTCGCAAAACACTTCGCTCGCGCTGCGGCTGCAGGAGGAAAGCGAGCGCCTGGGCAGGACCTTGAAATTGCGCATACAGGTGCGCGGCTTCGATTCCATCTGCCGCATGGCGGTCGCGACCCAGTGCATCGGCATCCTGCCCCGTCTGGCGGCATCGCCCCATTCCCGCTCCATGCGGCTGTCGCTGATTCCGCTGAGCGATTGCTGGGCGCGCCGCAAGCTGCTGATAGGCGTGCGCGACTCCGAGGCATTGACCGCGGCGGCCAGGCTTTTGCTCGCCCATCTGCAGCGCCAGCCGCCGGCCGCTTGACCGCGAGCCTAAGCGCAACCCCGCCCTTCAGGCCAGTGTCCTTCACCCAACGCCGCCGGATCGGGCTTTCGTATTTCATGATAACCGGCTTGCCGCAATAAGGATGGGTGTTCCAGCCCCGCTGGTGGCATACTCGATGGCGCTATCGGCGCCTGACCGAGCGACGTATTTTTCCAGTACACCCGAGGAGACTGCTTTGACATCTACAATGAAATTCCAACGCCCGATGGCCGCGCTGGCCTGCGCGCTGGGCCTGGCCATGAGCGCCAGCCCAGCGGCGGCGCAGGCGCAAGCCTACCCCGACCGCCCCATCAGGCTGATCGTATCGGCCGCGCCGGGCGGCACGACCGACATCACCGCGCGCATGATAGCCGAACCCCTGGCCCGCGCGCTGGAACAGAGCGTGGTGGTCGAAAACCGCCCGGGAGGCGCCGGCAGCATTGCGGCGCAACTGGTCACGCGCGCCAAGCCCGACGGCTACACTTTGCTCCTGCAGTACTCGGGCTACCAGGTGATCACGCCGCTGATCACGCCTAATCTCAATTGGGATCCGGTCAAGGACTTCGCGCCCGTGGCCAATATATTGTCGGCGCCGCAGGTGCTGGTGGTGCGTTCCACCTTGCCCTACAAGACGCTCAAGGAGCTCGTCGATGCCGACAAGAAAGCCCCCGGCAAGCTGAACTACGCCTCGTCGGGCGTCGGGTCGCTGCAGCAGGTGTCTACCGAATTGCTCAATCAGATGGCCGGCACGCGCCTGGTGCATATTCCCTATAACGGCACCGGCCCGGCAATGAATGACCTGCTGGGCGGTTCGGTGGACCTGACCATGACCACGCCGCCGCCGCTGCTGCCGCATATCGCCGCGGGCAAGCTGACGCCTCTGGTGGTGACCGGCACGACCCGCCTGCCCACCCTGCCCGATGTTCCCACGGCCGCCGAAGCCGGCTACCCCGACCTGCTCGTTTCGTCGTGGTTTGCCGTTTATGCTCCCGCCGGCACGCCGTCCGCCATCGTCGACAAACTGGCGGCGGAAATCGAAACCATCATGAAGACTCCGGCGTTCCGCGAAAAAGCCCAGACCCTGGGCGCCGAAGCGCTATACATGGGGCCGGCCAAGCTGGGCGAATTCACCAAGCAGGAACTCGAGCGCTGGGATGCCGTGGTCAAGGCGGCGAATATCGTTGCGCCATAAGCCTGGCCGGAAAGGGGGGGCGCGGCGCCGGTCCCCCGGCCGAAGCAGTGGGCTCGGCGGTCCCTGGCGCTACGGCGCCTTCGGGCTGTGGGTCCAGTATTGATAGAGTTTCTGGGCCAGGCCGTCCAGCATGAAGCCCAGCGCGCCTATCAGCACGATGACCGCCATCAGCTCGGAATAGGCCAGGCGGTCGCGTGTGTCCAGAATGAAATAGCCCAGGCCGGAACTGACGCCCAGCATTTCGCAGGGCACCAGCACGATCCAGATGATGCCTATGGCCAGGCGCACGCCGGTCAGGATATGCCCCAGGATGCCTGGCATGACGATCTTGAACAGCACTTCGCGGCGCGTGGCGCTCAGGCTCTTGGCCAGCATCAGCCATTTCGGATTCAGCTGGCGCACTCCGGCCGCGGTATTCAGGATGATGGGCCAGACCGCGGCGAAGGTGAGCAGGAAATAGATGGGGGCGTCGCCGATGCCGAATACCATTACGGCAATCGGCATCCATGACAGCGGTGAAATCATGCGCAGGAACTGGAAGGCGCTGCCCGTGCAGTTCTCCAGGGCGCGCGAGGTCCCGATCGCCAGGCCTATGGGGACTCCCAGCAGCAGCGCCAGGCCAAGGCCGATCAGGACCCGTTTCAGGCTGGTCAGCGCGTGCAAGGTCAGCTGATTCTGCACCAGCAGTTCATAAAGGCTTTTGAAGGTTTCCCCGGGGCCCAGCAGGCCGGCCAGGGAAATGCTCGCCTGCAGCCAGTGCGTGCCCAGTCCCCATAGCGCGATCAGCACGAGCAGGCCGCCCAGGCTGAGGGCCAGTCTTGTGCTCAAATGAATCTGTTTCAGTGCTTTAATCATTGCGCTCGGCGGATGGCGCCGCGGACCTGGCCGGTCCGCGTCCTTGGTTTCAGGTTGTAATGGTTTCTTGGCGCGTGAACGATTCGGGCAGGCCGAATGCGGCCATGCCGCCATTGTCGGCGATGGCCTTCTTCACATAACGGTCATCCACCAGGTCCCGCGCCACGAAGGCCGGATCCAGCCGCTGCAGGAAGTCATTCTTGCCGGACACCAGCGTGGTCTTGAGCTTCCTGATCAGTTCCTCGGTATAGCTGGGAAAGGGGTAGGGCTGGAAGTCGATGCGCTTTTCCTTCCAGCCGGTATTCACAATGGCGCCCGACGCCTCGTACCGGGCGGTGTCCATCAGCTCGGGCAGCAGCACTTGCGCCAGGGCTTCATACGAATGCGGGGTATAGCGCTGCGGATTGTCCTTGGCCAGAATACGGGCCGTTTCCTCGCGATGGTCCTGTATCCACGCCTGGGCCTGGACGATGCCATTGACGACTTTCTGCGCCCATTCGGGGCGCTGTTCCAGGTCCTGCTCATGCATCAGCACCACGCAACAGGCGTGGTCCTTCCAGACATCGCCCGTAAAGCGCAGGATCTTGCCGACTTTCAATACCTCGGCCGAGGCATTGAAAGGCTCCGCCACGGTGTATCCGGCTATCTGCTTGTTGGCCAGCGCGGGCACCATGTCGGATGGCGACATCACCACCAGCTTTACCTGCGCGGGGCCGGGTTCGCCCTGGCTGACAGGCTCCAGGCCCTTGCTTTTCAGCAGATGCTGCAGCACGACGTTATGCAGCGAATACCAGAAGGGAATGGCGACGGTCTTGCCGCCCAGGTCCGTGATCTGGTTGATGTCGTGCTGCACGGTCAGGCCCGAGCCGGACATGTGGTTCCAGGCGACGACTTTGGCGCGCGACTGGCTGCCATAGCGGGCCCACACCGTCATCGGCGCCAGCAGATGGACCACATTGACCTGTCCCGCCAGGAAGGCTTCGACGATTTGCGCCCAGCTGCGGAATAAACGGGGCTTTTCCACGTCCAGGCCTTGTTTCTGGAAGAGCTGGTTATGGTGGGCCACCAGCAGGGGAGTCGCATCGGTGATGGCCAGGTAGCCGATTCTCACCGGCGCGTCGGGCTCGGCGGCTCTCGCGGCCTTGTGCATTTGCAATAAAGGCAGGGCCCCCATGGCGGTGAACAGGGTGGAAAGCTTGATGAACTGGCGGCGGGCTTCCAGGCTAGGGCCGTAATGCATGGGTTTTTTCATGGAGTTCTTTGTTGGTCAGGGCTGGCGGGCAAGGGTGTTTGCGAACGGGTTTTTTATGAATCGAGGCGGGCCGCGCGGGACGCCGCGCCGCGCGCTTCGCGCAGCGACTGCATGATTTCGACGCGTACGCTGGTCAGCTGCGGCGCCACCGCGTCGCGCGGATGGGGCAGCTTTATGCGCCACTCGCCTATCAGGCGCCCGGGATACTGGCCGATAAGCAGGATGCGGTCGGCCAGGATGAGGGCTTCATCGATGTCGTGCGTGACCAGGATGGCCGAGGCCTGGTGCCGCGCGGTGATCTGCTGCAAAAGCGCCTGCATTTCGCCGCGGGTGATTTCATCCAGCGCGCTGAAGGGTTCATCCAGCAATAGTATTTCCGGCTGGCGCGCCAGGCTGCGCGCCAGGGCCGTGCGTTGCGCCATGCCGCCGGACAGTTCGGCGGGGTAGCGCTGCGCCGCGCCTTGCAGGTCGACCTCGGCGATGGCGGCCTGCACTCTTGCGTGCTTGTCCGCCTTGCCGATGGCCGGCTGGTGCTTGAAATCCAGGCCGAAGGCGACATTCTCCTCGAGCGTCAGCCAGGGCAGCAGGCTAGGGTCCTGGAAGACGAAACTCAAGCGCGGATGCGGCCCGCGCAGCCGTTCGCCATTGATATGCACCGTGCCCTGGTCGGGCGTCTGCAAGCCGGCCAGCACGCGCAGCAGGGATGACTTCCCGACTCCGCTGGGGCCGAGGATGGCCACGACCTCGCCGGCGGCCAGGTGCAGCGAGAAATCATGAAGGACCGTGTTGGGACGCTGATTGGGGCGCTGATAACTGAGCGCGATCTCATGGGCGTCCAAAACAATCGGCCTGTCCGGCGCCGTCGAGGTATTCATGAGGCAGTCCTAATCGGGAATCAGAAAAAAATCCGCTTTGCTCACGCCGCAATCCGGGCATGCCCAGTCCTCGGGGATGTTCTCGAACGGCGTGCCTGGCGGGATGCCTTCTTCGGGCATGCCCAATGCTTCGTCATAAACCAGGCCGCAGGGGCCGCACATCCATTGCTTCACCAGGCGGCCTCGGTCTGGTGAGCGGCTGGTCCGGGCTTGAATGCATCGGCGGGCCGGCCGCCCGCCTGCGCTTGCTCGATGTCGTGGATTTCCTTGCGCAGGTGCTTGAGCGCGGGAGTGACGATGGCGACAAACACCGCTTCGCGCAGACGGCGCTGGGCGGCGTGGCGCATCAGATAGCCTTTGGCGCCGGCGTGCAGGACGGCGGAATTGGCCGCGGCAAGCGTGAGCTCGGAGGTCCGCGCGCGCAGCCTGAGCACATCCAGGACGGCGGCTTCGCCAGCCTCGGCTTGTTGCGCCAGCGCGCCGGCCCGCGCTTTCAGCGCATCGAGAGCCGCGGCCAGGTCCGGGCCCTGGTCGTCCAGGAACGCATTCACATGGGCCGTGCTGGCATTGCTTTCGCGTATGGTCTTCAGGCAGCCTTCGACCACGCCGAAGCCTATGCCTGTCTGGCCCAATATAAAGCCGGGCTTGATGCGCGCCATGTACTGCGCGAACTGGGATGGATGGGCCAGCACGTCGCCGGCGGGAATCCTGGCGTCCTTGAAACGCAGATTCAGCGTTTGCGTGCCTTCCAGGGCCGAGAATTCCGGGCAGGGGTGCAGGCTCAGGCCATCGGCGCTGCCGTGCGCGGCGAACATCACATAGCCTTCTCCTTCGACCGAGGCGGCCGCGATCGCCAGATGCTGGGCGCCGACATTCGAAACCCAGGGCAGGGAGCCGCTCACGACATAGCCGTCGCCGTCGCGCCGGGCAGTCAGGTGGATTTTTTCAATGCCCGCCAGATGCTTGACGGCGTTGGACATTCCTGTGCCGGAAAACAGGCTGCCCTGCGCGACCGGCTTCAGGTAGCGATCGCGAACGGCCTGATTCGGCGAGAGCAGCAGATAGCCGGCGCAGCTCGACTGGCACCAGACAAGAAAGGCCGTGGAACCGCATTCGCGCCCCACTTCGGTGGTGATTTTTATCTGCGTGGCCAGGCCCAGCCCCGATCCGCCATGCTCGGGCGGGATGCTCGCGCCGAAACCGCCCAGGGCGCCGAGATGGCGCAAATAGTCGGCCGGGTACAGGCCCTCCCGGTCGATGGCGTCCGCCAGCGGGGCCAGGCCGGTTTTGACGTGTGCCGCGATGGTTTCGAGCAGCGCTGTGCCAGGATCAGGTTGGCTCACGGCGTAGTTCCTTGCTAGGTGCTTGTTGAGGTGGGGTCAGGCGTATGCCTGCAATTCCTGGTTGATCGGCGTCTTGGCCAGGTTGTTGGCGTAGTTGCACAAGGTCGCCAGGCTGACGCCGAGCACGACCTCCAGGGCGCTGGCCTGAGTGTAGCCAGCCGCCAGGAAATCCTGGAGTTCGATGTCCGACACCTGGCCTTTGTTTTCCATGACGGCGACGGTGAACCGGGCCAGCGCGTTGAGCTTGGGGTCGCTTAGCGCCTGCGTCGCGCGCAGGGCCTGGATGGCTTCTTCGGGCATGGCGAGTTTTTTGCGGGCGATGGCGGTATGGCCCGCCACGCAAAAGCCACAGCCATTGAGGGTGGCGGCGGTGATCTGGACGACTTCGCGTTCGGCGCCCGACAAGCCGGTGCGCGCATTGATGGCGCTCACGACCTGGTAGGTTTCCAGGGCGGTCGGGGCGTTGGCCAGCACGCCTATCAGGTTGGGCAGGAAGCCATTGCTTTTCTGCGCCGCCAGCAAGCGTTCTTTCGCTTCGGAGGGGGCGGTCTCTACAGTCTGGATGGTAATGCGGCTCATGGTCTCGATTCTTGATCTAAGTTTATATTCCCAAACAGTCTATCAATGGGGCAGTTGATTCAAAACAAATATAAAAGTATTTGATTATTCCTTTTGGTTATTTAGAGCGCTTGCGCTATGGGAATAGGCAATATTTCCACCGCGGCCGCCTGTTCATCGCGGGCCCGCGCCGGACCGGCCGGCATAGGCGCCCACCAGTCTGCCCAGGGTGGCGACGGCTGCTTCGCTGCGCGCATCCCAGAGGTGCCCGTAATTCAGCCTCAGGCAGTTGGCGAAAGCTCTCTTGGCCGAGAAAATCGGGCCCGGCGCGACGCTGATGCCATGGGATAAGGCGTGTTTGTGGATATCCAGGGCATCGACGCCGTCGGGCATTTCGACCCATAGAAAATAGCCGCCGGCCGGGCGCGTCGCCCGGGTGCCGGGCGGGAAATAGTGGCCGATGGCTTGCGCGAAGACAGTCTGCTGGGCTTCGAGCGATTGCCGCAGTTTGCGCAAATGCTTGTCATAGCCGCCCTTTTCGAGGTAGTGAGCCAGTCCCAGCTGGATCGGGACCGGCGAAGTCAGCGTGCTGGTCAGCTTCTGCCGCGCGACGGCGCGCGCGTACTGCCCGGGCGCCGCCCATCCCACGCGGTAGCCGGGGGCCAGGCATTTCGAGAAGGAGGAGCAGTGCATGACTATACCCTCGCGGTCGAAGGCTTTGGCCGGCGCCGGACGCCTGTTGCCGAAATAGAGTTCGCCGTAGACGTCGTCTTCGATCAGCGGCACGTTGTGGCGTGTGAGCAATTCGACCAGCGCCCGCTTTTTTTCATCGGGCATCAGGCTGCCCAGCGGATTCTGGAAGTTGGTCATCAGCCAGCATGCCTTGGGCCGGTGCCGTTCTATGGCCCGCTCGAGCGCGGCCAGCTCGATGCCCTCGCGCGGATGGGTCGGCACTTCGATGGCTTCGAGCTGCATTCTTTCCAGCGACTGCAGGGCGGCATAGAAGGTGGGCGATTCGACCAGCACCGCGTCGCCCGGGCGCGTTACGGCCGCCAGGCACAGGTTGAGCGCTTCGAGCGCGCCGTTGGTGATGACGATTTCGTCCGTATGGATATGCAGGCCCTCGGCCAGGTAGCGCAAGGCGATCTGGCGCCGCAGGCAGGCGTTGCCGGGCGTCAAGTCGTCCACCGTGCTCCATGGGTCGAGCTGGTGAATACTGCTGGCCAGCGCCCGCCCCAGCCTTTCCAGGGGAAAGAGCAGGGGGCTGGGAAACGCCGAGCCCAGCGGCACGACATTGCGCACCATGGTGGATTCGAGCACGTCGAACACCCGGTCGCTGATATCCACCGATACCGCTTCTTCCTGGGGTTGCGAGGACGAATCCGGCTCGGGGGCCAGGCGCCGCACGCCGTGCGCCACGAAATAGCCCGAACGTTGGCGCGCGCGGATCAGGCCCTGGGCTTCAAGGGCATAGTAGGCCTGGAAAACGGTGGAGGCGCTGACATTGCGGTTCGCGGTGACCTGCCGTATGGAGGGCAGGCGATCGCCGGCCCTGAGGACCCCGCTGCGGATGGAATGGGCGAGTTCCGCAGCCAGGGACTCGTAAAGTTTCATGGAATTCTCCAGGGGTTGGCGCCAGCAGGCTTTCTTCTGATATCGATATTCATGAAACCGGACAATTTCCTACCATCTGGATGGTAGCGGGGAATCGACAGTATTTGCAGTATCAGATTCGGGGAATTCAAGGATATCAGGCAGAACTGATATGTTTTTTTATTGGATATCTGATTATTAATATTTTGATATCCAAAGGGTAGCATGCTCTCGTGTATTGACAGCGGGCGCCGATGGCGGCGCCCGCGCATCCAAGGATAGCCATGAACCCGACGGCCTTATTGCTGGCTACTTTCATTTTGTCCATCGCCGGCCTCTTCGCCTTCATCTGGTCGCTGCGAAAAGGGCTGTTCGATGCCGAATCCAGCGGCGCCCGGACGATTTTCTCCACCGGGGAAATCGGGCGGCCCGAAGAGCCCGCGGCCGGCGGGGCGCAGCGCCGCGCGCTGGCGCGCATGGCCGATGGCTATATCGCCGCCAATCGCGGCGCCCGGATCAGCGCCGCGGAAATGGCCGCGCGCGAAGCCGCCGACCGTTCCAGCGCTTTTCCGGCCTTCGTGCTGCTGGGCTGCGCGGTCGTATGGCTGATCGTGGCCTCGCTGGCCGGCCTGCTCAGCTCGCTCAAGCTGCATTGGCCCGATCTGCTCACCGGTGCCGCCTGGCTAAGCTTCGGGCGCCTGCGCACCATACACCTCAATGGCGTGGCCTACGGCTGGGCGCCCCTGGGCCTGCTAGGCCTGGCGATCTGGATGCTGCCCCGCCTGCTGCAGACCAGGCTGCTGGGCGGACGCCTGGTGGTCTTCGGCGCATTGCTATGGAACGCCGCGCTGATCGCGGGCGTGGGGGCGATTGCGGCCGGCATGAACGCCGGCCTGGAATGGCTGGAGATTCCCTGGCAGATTGGCGTCCTGTTCGCCATAGGCGGCATGCTGATCGGCCTGCCCATGGCGCTCATGCTGACGCGCCGCAAGGCCAGGCATTTGTACGTTTCCGTCTGGTACATGGGCGCGGCCCTGTTCTGGTTTCCCACGCTATATATCGTGGCCAAGGTTCCCGGCGTGCATTTCGGCGTGGAGCAGGCGACTATGAATTGGTGGTTCGGGCACAACGTGCTGGGCTTGTTCTACACGCCCTTGTCCATCGCGGCCGTCTATTATTTCCTGCCCAAGGTCATCGGCCGGCCCATCCGCTCCTACAACCTGTCCCTGCTCGGCTTCTGGACCCTCGCGTTTTTCTATGGACAGGTCGGCGCCCACCATCTTATCGGCGGCCCCATTCCCGAATGGCTGATCACCTTGTCCATTGTGCAAAGCGTGATGATGGTCATTCCGGTGCTGGCGTTCTCGGTGAACCAGCACTTGACGCTGAAAGGGCATTCCGGCGCGCTGCGCCATTCGCCGACACTGCGCTTCATCGTGTTCGGCGCCATGATGTACACCGTCGCTTCACTGCAAGGCACGTTCGAGGCGCTGCGCTCGGTCAACGCGGTCACCCACTTCACGCACTTCACGGTCGCGCACGCCCACCTGGGCATGTATGGCTTCGTGTCCATGGTGATATTCGGCGGCGTCTACTTTGCCATGCCCCGCATCCTGGATACGGCATGGCCGCGGCCCGGGCTGATTTCGCTGCATTTCTGGCTGGTCGCCGCCGGCTTCGCCGTCTACATGGTCACGCTGAGCATAGGCGGCATTCTGCAAGGCCTGGTGCTGCTGGACCCGGCAAGGGCGTTCATCGATTCGGTGGCCGTCACGATGCCGTGGCTGCAGGGCCGTTCGGCCGGCGGCGCGCTGATGACGCTGGGCCACCTGGTTTTCGCCCTGCATGTGCTGCTGATCACCCTGCGTTCCGGCGTGCTCGCGGTCTCCGAGCGCGCCCCCGCGCAACTCACTGCCTAATCCGGACTATGGAAAACGAACTCAAACTCATTGTCGGCGCCATGGTGACGCTGTCGCTCGCCACCTCGGCCATGATAGTCGTGCCGTTCCTGCAGCTCAAGGATGAGCCGGCGCCGGCGGCGCTCAAGCCGTATACCAGCCAGGAACTGCGCGGCCGCCTTGTCTACCAGGCCAATGCCTGCATCGCCTGCCACACGCAGCAGCCCAGCACCACGGGCGCCGGCGCCGCCGACGCCAGCCGCGGCTGGGGCCGCGCCTCGGTCGCCGGGGACTATCATTACGACGACCCCCCGCTGCTGGGCACCATGCGCACCGGCCCCGACCTGTTCAATATCGGCGTGCGCCAGCCCAGCGCCGACTGGCAGCTGGGGCACCTGTTCCAGCCGCGAGCCTACACTCCCGGCAGCAACATGCCTTCCTATCGCTTCCTGTTCGATGTCAAAGAGCCGGGCTCCGTGGCCAAGAATGAGCGCGTAGTGCATCTGCCTCCCGGCGCGGCGCAAGAAGGCAAAGTGGTGGTGGCCAGCCCCGAGGCTGTCGACCTGGTCGCCTATCTGCTGAGCCTGAAACGCAGCTATCCCGTCCTGACGCTTGAGCAGGCCGGTGCCTTGGCGGACGAGTCCGCTTCCGCCGGCGACGGGCGGGCGGGCGCGGCGCGGCCGGCCGGGCCCGCGGGGAGCCGGCCATGACCGGGCCCGGGCAAACCCGCGGCGCGGAGAACGCCGAGCCGCACGAACAGAACAACCCCGTGCCCCGCGTGCTTATCGGGCTGATAGCGGCTCTGGTCGTATGGGCCGTTTGCTATATCTATGCTTCCAGCCCCAATGGCGCCGCCGCCCTGGGCGACCGTAGGGCGCCGGCCACCCTGGCGGCGGGGGCGGCGCCGCAACAGGGCGTTCTGGATGGCAGGCAAATCTTCACCGCCGCCTGCCAGGCTTGCCATCAGGCGGCGGGGCAGGGGCTGGCCGGGGTGTTTCCGCCGCTGGCGGGATCGGCGTGGGTGGCCGGCGCCCCGGACTTGCTGGCCAAGATCGTCCTGCACGGAATGAATGGACCCATCGAAGTCGCGGGCGTGACGTATAGCGGCGCAATGCCGGCTTTCGGCGGCCAGTTCAGCGATGCGGAGCTTGCCGCCGTGCTGACGTTCATCCGCCAGGAATGGGGCAACCGCGCTCCCGCGCTGGATGCGGCCATGGTCGAGGCGGCGCGCAAGGCGACGGCCGGGCGGGCCGAGCCATGGAAAGGGGCCGAGGACCTGCTGAAACATGGCTCGCCCGCCGCCGGCGGCGGCCCGGCATCATGAGATCGAGCGCGCTGGGCTCCCTGGCGGCGACGGCCGTGGTCCTGGCGATGGGCCTGGCGGCTTACGCCGCCGTGACAGCCGGGTTCGCCGCGCTCACCGCCGACGGCGTGCGGCGCGCGCAGCTCGAACGCGCGCCGCGCGCGCTGCCGGCCCTCGCGCTGGTGGACGAACACGGCCGGGATTTGTCCCTGGGCCGCTACGGCGCCGCATCGCCCTATGCCACTTTCGTGACGCTGATTTACGTCCAGTGCCAATCCATTTGCCGCGGCAGCATCTCCGGCCAGTCGTGGCTGCAGCATGCCATCGAGTCCAGGGGGCTGCGGCATAGGCTGCGCTTGCTGACGCTCAGTTTCGACCCGCTCAACGACACGCCGGCGGTGATGGCGGCCCACGCGCGCCGCGTGGATGCCGATCCGGACCTGTGGCGCTTCGCAACCGTGCGCGATCCGGCCGATCTGCCGGCTTTGCTGAAAACCTTCGGCATCGTCGTTTTGCCTGATGGAATGGGCGGCTATTCGCATAACGCCGCGCTATTCCTGCTGGATACGCATGGCCGGCTTTCCAAGGCCTACGATATCGACAGGCCGGATCTTGCCTTGGCTGATTACCTGGCGCGCGGCGCGGGAGGCCGGGGCGGATGAAGAACCGGCCGCGGTCCGGGCGCGCCAGGCGATGGCCGCCGCCCCCATGGCTGCCTGGCTTGCTGCTGGCCGTGTCGGCGCTGTTCCAGCCCTGGCTGGAACAATCGATGGCCCGGCACATGGGTATCGAGCTGCCCCTGCTATTCATCCTGGGCTGGCTGGCGGCCCGGGCTGGCGGTGCGCGGCTGAGCCGGATGGCGGCGCCCTGGAACATGGCAGGCGTGCCGGCCCTGCTCTTCGCCATGCTGGCGCTGTCGCTCTGGATGGTGCCGGCGGCCCTGGACTACGCCGTCCTCGACCCGGCCGTGGCGGTCCTGAAGGTGGCCAGCATAGTCCTCGCGGGGTCGATGGCGGGACTGTCATGGAAGCTTGCGGGCATCACGATCCAGGCCTTTTTCTTGTTGAACTGGTTCTGGATGACTTTCGTCATCGGCCTGCTGTACCGGGATGCGCCGCAGCAGCTTTGCAGTGTTTACCTCGTCGACGAGCAGGCCGATGCGGGCCGGGCCATGATGGCGTGGGCGCTGCTCGGCCTGGCGCTTTGGGCGCCTTCCGTACTGCGGGAGATCCGTCGCTGGGACCGCGACGGATCCGCTTAGCCGCCGCGGCGCTGCGCGGCGGGCTGCATCGCGCCGCGGCGCCTCAAAGGCCCAATTCGGACAGGCCCGGATGATCGTCGGGACGGCGTCCGAGAGGCCAGTGGAATTTGCGCTCCGATTCCTTGATCGGCATATCGTTGATGCTGGCGTAGCGGTTGAGCATCAGGCCGTCCTCGCCGAACTCCCAGTTCTCGTTGCCATACGAACGGAACCAGTTGCCCGAATCGTCGTGCCATTCATACGCATAGCGCACCGCGATGCGGTTTCCGGTAAAAGCCCAGAGCTCCTTGATCAGCCGGTAGTCCAGCTCCTTGGCCCATTTGCGCGCCAGAAACGCGCGCGCCTCGTCGCGGTTGCCGGCGAATTCCGCGCGGTTGCGCCAGCGGGTATCCAGGCTGTAGGCCAGCGCGACCTTGGCGGCATCGCGGCTGTTCCAGCCGTCTTCGGCCAGGCGGACTTTCCGGACTGCGGTTTCCCGTGTGAAAGGGGGCAGGGGAGGACGGACTTCGCTGCTGGTTGACATGGCTATGGCCTCATTCATTGGCGGGGTGGAAAATTTTCGGCGACGGCGCGAGGCTGGATGAGCCTGCCCGCCATTCGTTCGGCGCTGTCGGCGATAGAGGCATCGCCGGTCACCAGCGCAACCGTGATCGCGCCGTCGATCAATACCAGAAGCTGCCTCGCGGTTTCTTCGGGGTCGTCGACGCGGCAGGCCAATGCCAACTGGCGCACATAGTCGAGCAGACCTTGCTTGTGAAGACGGCAGACGGCCCGGATCGGGCTGGCGGCGCCGCCTATCTCGCCTGCGGCATTGATGAAGGCGCAGCCCCGGAAATCATCCGAAGCGAACCAGCGGCGCAATGCGGGAAACATAGACAGCAGGCGCTCGGCGGGCGCATCCGCGTCCGAAGTCGCGCCGATGAACCATCGCATCCAGCGCTCATCGCGCTGCTGCAGCGCGGCGGCCACCAGCGCTTCTTTGGTGGGGTAATAGCGGTAAATGGTCTTGCGCGCCACGCCCGAGGTTTTGACGATGAGATCCATGCCGGTAGCGCAGATGCCGCCGGCATAGATCAATTGCTCGGTAGTGTCCAGCAGCCTGGCCCGGGTCGAGGATGCTTCATCGGGAATGGTCATGGCGGCGCTGGGAGAATGATCGTTCTTTATAGGAGCGCAAATGGTAGAACGATCATTCTTTTCTGTCAACGCTTATATTGCCAATGCTTATCCAGCGGGCCGCGTCCGGCGACGGCCATCCCGCTATTGCTTGGCCACGCCCAGCGACTCGGCGACCTTGCCTAGCGCCTCATACTCTTGCCTCAGCATTTTTTCCAGTTCCGGGCCGCTGCGGATCACCACTTCCTCGCCCGAGTCTTCCACGAACTTGCGGATTTCGGGCTTGCGCGCGGCATGCGTGAATGCCGCCTGCAGTTTTTCGATGATGGCGGGCGGAGTGCCTTTGGGTCCGAGGATGCCCCGCCATAGCAGCGTTTCCTCTTCCGGAATGCCAATATCCGTCAGGCTCGAAGCGTCGGGCAGCGATGGCGCGCGCGCGGCCGAACTGACCAGCGGGCAGAACACCTTGCCGGCGGCCAGGTGGGGCTTGATGGGCAGGATGGAGCCGACATAGATATCCACGTGCTTGCCAAGGAAATTGTTCAGCGTGTCGCCTGCGCCCTTGAAGGGTACGCCCAGGACAGATAGATTTTTGGCGCGGAAGATGCGTTCCGAGGCCAACTGGCCCGTGCCGCCGATGCCATCGTTGCCATAGGAATACTTGCCCGGGTTCCTGGCCAGCTCTTCTATCATCCCCTTGCCGGTGCGCGCCGGGAAATCGGCATTCACGCAGAAGACATATGGCGCGCTGGAGATCTGGATGATGGGAGTGAAGTCATCCGGGCCATAGCTTTTCTTCAATGTGTGGGGGATAGCCGTCACGGGGCTGCTCCATACGGCCGCCAGTGTCGTGCCGTCCGGAACGGAGCGGATCATCTGGTTCATGCCGATGGAACCGCCCGCGCCGCCCACGTTCATCACGACCAGGGTGGAATCCAGCGTTTCATTGGCGGCCTGGGCCACGGTGCGGAAGAATCCGTCCGTGCCGCCGCCGGGAGGGGCGGGAATGATCAGCCGGGTTTGCTGCGCCGCGGCAGGCAATGCCAACGCCAACAGCGGAATGGCGATAAGGGTGGATAGCAATGGTGTTTTCATCGAGAGTCTCCGAAAGGAATTCGTGGTGTTGTTGACTGGGTGATAAGGTTGCGGGAATGTCACGCTGCTCATGCCTGGCTCGCCTGCGCCGGCGGCTTGGCCAGCTGTTTGCGCAGTACATAGGGCAGCACTCCGCCATGGCGGATGTAGCTGGCTTCCAGCCGGGTGTCCACGCGCAGCAGCACGCGGGCGTCGGTGATCGAGCCATCCTGGCGATGGATGCGCAATGGCAGTATCTGCCTGGGTTCCACGCCATTTTCGATGCCCGGCAGGGAATAGGCCTCTGTGCCGTCGAGGCCCAGGCTGTCGATATCCTGGCCATCCAGGAATTCGCAGGGCAGCACGCCCATGCCGACCAGGTTGCTGCGGTGGATGCGCTCGAAGCTGCGGGCTATCACTGCGCGCACGCCCAGCAAGCGGGTTCCCTTGGCGGCCCAGTCGCGGCTGGAACCGGTGCCGTACTCCTTGCCGGCAAAGACCAGCAGGGGAACAGCCTGGGCCTGATAGACCCGGGCCGCCTCATGGATGGGCAGGATATTTCCCCCGGGCTGCATGCGCGTCACGCCGCCTTCGATTCCGGCGACCATGCGATTGCGCAATCGCACATTGGCGAATGTGCCGCGCACCATGACCTCGTGATTGGCGCGCCTGGCGACATAGGTATTGAATTCAGCCGCGGCCACGCCATGGCGCAGCAGGTACTGTCCGGCAGGCGAGTCCGGATGGATGCTGCCGCCGGGACTGATATGGTCCGTGGTTACCGAATCCCCCAGCAGGGCCAGGGCCCGCGCGCCGGCGACAGGCGCCAGCGGCGCGGGCTCGGCCTGGACGCCATCCAGGAACGGCGGGCGGCGCAGGTAGGTGGAATCCGGGTCCCAGGCGAACCGCTTGCCTTGCGGGGCAGGCAGGGCGCTCCATAGCGGGTTGTCCATGGCGGCCTCGGAATAGCTGTCCAGAAAATGCGCGGTATCGCGCGCCTGGGGCAGCAAGGCCTGCACATCGGCCGCCGACGGCCAGAGGTCGCGCAGGAAGACGGGCTGGCCGCGGGCATCCAGGCCCAGCGGCGCCCGCTGGATGTCGGTGATGCGCCCCGCGAGGGCGAAAGCGACCACCATGGCCGGACTCATCAGGTAATTGGCGCGTATGCTGGGGTGGATGCGCGCCTCGAAGTTGCGGTTGCCCGACAGCACGGAGGCCACGACCAGGTCCCGCGCGCCAATGGCGGCTTCCACATCCGCCGGCAGGGGGCCGGAATTTCCCATGCATGTGCCGCATCCGAAACCGGCAATGTGGAAGCCGAGCTGCTCGAGGCTTTGCAGCAAGCCGGTCTGCCGCAGGTAGGACTGCACCACCTTCGAGCCGGGCGTGAACGATGTCTTGACGTGCGCGGCGCAGCGCAGCCCATGCGCGGCGGCGTTGCGTGCCAGCAGTCCCGCGGCAAGCAGCAGGGCGGGGTTCGACGTATTTGCGCAGGAAGTGATGGCGGCAATGACGATGTCGCCGTCGGACAGCGCGGCGGCATTGTCGCCCCGCGCGGCTGGAGCATCGCCGCGGGCCGGTGCGCCGCGCCCGAATCCGCCCTGATCGGCCGGCAGCGCCAGCAGCCGCGTGAACTGGGAATCCAGTTCGGCCAGCCCGACGCGGTCCTGCGGCCGGCGCGGGCCGCTCGCGCTGGGCTCTATCTGGGCGAGATCGATGCGGATGTCCTGGCTGTAGTCGATCTGGCCGCGCCTGGGCATGCCGTACATGCCCTGCGCCTGCCAATAGGCGCATATCCGTTCCAGCTGCTCCTGCGTCCGGCCCGTTGCCCGCAGGAAGTCCATGGTCTGCGCATCGACGGCGAAGAATGCGGCAGTGGCGCCATATTCCGGCGCCATGTTGGCGACCGTGCAGCGATCCGCTGGACTCAGGCCAGCGGCGCCTTCTCCATAGAACTCCACGAACTTGCCGACGACGCCCGAGCGGCGCAGCAACTCGGTAACGCTCAGCGCCAGGTCGGTCGCCATGACGCCGGGCTGCAGTCGCCCCAAGAGCTCCACGCCCACGACATCCGGTATGGCCAGCGCCAGGGGCTGGCCCAGCATGGCGGCTTCCGCCTCGATGCCGCCCACGCCCCACCCCAGCACTCCCAGGCCGTTGATCATGGCGGTATGGCTGTCCGGGCCGATCACCGTGTCGGGATAGAGCAAGCCGCCATCCTGGCAGACATGGTGCGCCAGGAATTCGATGTTGACCTGATGGATAATGCCGTTGCCCGGCGCAACGACGCGTATCCCGTCGAACGCGCCGGCGGCCCATTTCAGGAAGCTGTAGCGTTCGCCGTTGCGCTCGAATTCCATGCGGGTGTTATAGGCCAGGGCGTAGCTGGACCCCGCTCGCTCCACTTGCAGCGAGTGGTCGACCACCATGTCCACCGGCAGCAGCGGTTCGATGGCGCCTGGCGCCGCGCCCTGCGCGCAGGCGGCGTCGCGCATGGCGGCGAGGTCGGCCAGCAGCGGAATGCCGGACGCATCGGGCGCAAGAATGCGCGCCACGGTGAAGGGAATATCGGGCCGCTGTGTCTCCCGCGGCCGCCAGCCGGCCAACTGCCGGATCGATTGGGCCATTTCCTGGCCGCCATCGTCGTGGCGCAGCAATGATTCGAGCAGAATGCGCAGGCTGAACGGCAGCCGTCCGATATTGCCCCAGCCTTGTTCCTGCAGCACGGCCAGATCGTGGAAATAGCCCAGCGGCCTGCCTCCGGCATGCAGCATTCGGCGCGTGGATGGCACTGTCGTATTCATGATTCGAATCCGAACAGTTGCATCGCGCTGGCGCCCAGGATGGTATGGCGCTGTTCGGCCGAAGGCACCCAGGCCCCCAGGGCGGCCAGGGTGCCGGGGATATCATTGCTTTCCTCGTGGCGCGTGTGGGGCCAGTCGGACCCCCAGACCAGCCGGTCGGCGCCGAAGTGCTCCAGCAGCAATGCGCCCGCCTCCACGGCCGCCGCGGCGGCGGGATCGCTCCAGCCATTGCGGTAGCCCGCGGCCAGCTTGACCCATACGCGCCTGCTGGCGGCCTGCGACAGCAAATAGCGGAAACCGGTGTCTTCGCAGCCCAGCGCATCGTCGGGCCTGCCGAAATGGTCCACCACGACGCGCAGCCCGGCATCCAGCAGCGGGGGTATCAATTCACGCAGGTCGCGCGCGTCGCGATGGACCTCGACCAGCATGTCGTGGCGCGCCAGCTGTGCCAGCAGGGACCTCCATTGCGGCTGATGGAAGCAGGGAAGGGGCAGGCCATCCAGATTCAGCCGTATGCCCACCACTCCGGTCCGGCGCAGGTCGGCCAGTGTGTCAGGGGCGATGTCCGGCGGGATCGCGGCAATGCCGCGCAGCGCGCCGGGATGCTTTTGCAGTTCGGCGCACATGAAGCTGTTGTCGCATCCCAGGAAGCTGGGCTGGACCAGCACGGCGCGCGTTATTCCCGCGGCCCTGCCGCGCCGGAAATAGTCCGCCATGGTCGCGTCGTAGGAAGGCGCGTAGCGGCGCTCCGGCGCCAGGGGCAGGAGGCTGTTGAATACGTGTATATGTGTGTCGACGATGTCCATTGTCTGCATTTGCGGCGTTATGATTTGTCTATTGAACAATATGACTAGTCAACTAGTCAACATAACGGAAACCCTTACTTACCTGCTGTATACTTTGCTTCCATGAGCCCCTCAGTTCCCATTTACCGGCAGATCCAGGACTTCATACGCGGCGGCATTGCCGCGGGCCACTTCATGCCGGGCGACCGGCTGCCATCGGAATTCGAACTGGCGCGGCGTTTCGGCACGACAAGGGCGACGGTCGCGCGCGCCTTCCAGGAACTGGGCTTCGAAGGCCTGGTATCGCGCCGCGTGGGCAGCGGAACCTACGTCAGCGAGCGGCAGCGCGACAACGTCGATACCGGGGTCGTCGGCGGCTATGAAGAGCGCGCGACCGCCGCGGGGCAGGCCGTGTCCTACGAATTGCTGGAGTACGCCCGGACCGAGGCCGGGCAGCGGGTGGCCGACATGCTGCAGGTGGCGCCAGGGGCCGCCGTCTACCGCATACAGCGCCTGCGCCGCGTCGGCGGCCGCATCGCCGCCGAAGACCGCTATGTTCCCGAAGCCATCGGCCAGGACATCCAGCCCGACTGGCTGGCGCAGCATGCCGTACAGCACCTGTTCCGCGAGTACCTGGGGTTGCGCATCGCGCGCATCGATAATGTCGTTCGCGCCACCCTGGCGACGGCGTCATTGTCGCAGCGCCTGTCCGTCGAGCGCGGCGCGGCCCTGCTGGTGCGCGAACACATCATCTTCGATCTGCAGGACAGGCCGGTGCTATGCGGCGATACGGTCTATTCCAGCGAATTCAGCATCCACTACGCGCTGCGGGCCGCACAATAGGCTGGCCGGTCAGCCGCAGTTCCGCCGACAGGGCCCCTCCTTCCCGATTGCTCAATATTCCCGATTGCTCAATATGAGCCCCCCCCGCCGGCGGCCGATGCCAACTGCCGGGAAATGGCCGGACCCGGATCCGGCCGCGCCGTCATTTTTGGACAATAGTCCGGTTTCCCTTATATAATTAGCATTCAAACTATCGCAATCTGAACTAAATTTGCCTATGACTTCCTTTTCCTCGCGCGAGCGCTTCGGTGTGCAGTTCGTCGAGCTTGCCCGCCGCTGGCGCCGTGCGCTGGACCACAGCCTGGCGCAAACCGGTCTGACCGACGCCACATGGGCGCCCTTGCTTCGCTTGCATGAACTGGGCGATGGCGTACAACAGAAAGAGCTGGCCTTGCGGGTGGGCTTGGGGGAATCCAGCCTGGTGCGGCTGCTGGATATACTTGAACACAGCGGCCTGATCGAACGGCGCGCCGACGCGGCCGACCGTCGCGCCAAGCTGATCTTCGTGACCGATGCCGGGCGCGCCTCGGTCGCGCAAATTCGCGAAGTCCTGGCTCGGGTGGAGACGGATATTCTGCTTGGCCTGAAGGATCAGGACATCGAGTCCATGCTGCATGCCTTCGGCCGTATCGGAGAACGCATACAAGCCATTCTGGATGACAAGGAGCGGCGCGCATGAGCGCATCGGAATCGCTGTCCCGCCTGGGGTTCGATGCCGGGCGGCTGCAGTTCACCTTGCGCACGGCGCTGGCCTGTTGCGCGGCGGTGCTGGCGGCATGGATGCTGGGATTGGAGCATCCGCATTGGGCAGGCATGACGGTGTGGGCGGCGTCCTTGCCGATACGCGATCATATGCTGGAAAAAAGCTTGTTCCGCGTCCTGGGCACCGTGACCGGCACGCTCGCCGGTGTGCTGCTCGTGTTCATGGCGGATGGCCAGCCCTTATGGCTGGTCATTGGAATGGCCGCGTGGCTGGGCTTGTGCGCCGGCATCGGCAACCTGCAGCGCAGCTTCGTATCCTATGGCACGATGCTGGCGGGTTACTCGGCCGTCATGGTGGCCATGCTGGGCAGCCCGCATCCTGATCATATTCTCAGCCTGGGCGCCGATCGCCTGCTGACGGCTATGCTGGGCGTCGCCGCCGCCCTGGCCGTGGGCTGGCTATTTGCCAGCCGGCAGACACAAGAAGCCGTCACCCGGCAGGTGCAACACCTGTCCGGCAGTATCCTGGACCATATGGCGCGGCAGTTGCGCCGCCAACCCGCCCATCCCGGGAACCTCGTCGAAGCGCTGCTGTCGGAAATCGCCGACATCGATGAACGGCTCGATGCATTGGGGGCGGGTTCCTTGCAGTCGCATCGTTCGATTCGTCCCCTGCGCACGCTGCTGTCGGCCCAGGTCTCGGCGCTGCTTTGCTTGCAGCGCGGCCAGAGCTTTCCTCCGGACGAAGCCTTGGCGCTCCAGCTGACGCGCGCGGCCCAGGCTTTGAAGGAGTCCCGGCCCATAGGGCAGGCGACCCAGATCATGGCGCAGGCCATTGATCTCTCGGCGTCCCGGCCCTCATTGAACGCGGCGCTGCTTCGGATGCAGGCCGCGCTGGCCGGGCTGTCGGCAGCCCGGGACAAGGGAACCCGGCTGGCGCCGGATACGCAGCCTGCCGTCGTCCATCTGGATTGGGTGGGCGCCCGGCAAGCCATGATCCGCGCCGCCGTCACCATCTTTTTTGTCGGGCTCATCTGGGTGGCCACCGGATGGCGGGGCGGCCCCTACATGATGATAGGCACGGCCGTCATGATGTCTATCTTTTCGGCGTTCGACAGCCCGGCCAGGGTGATGGGCCGGGTCATTTTCTGGGGACAGCTGCTGGGGGCCATCGCCGCCCTGATTTGCCATTGGCTGGTCTGGCCGTTCGCCACCAGCGAAGTGGGGCTGGTCTTGTCGATGATGCCGTTCATCCTGTTCGGCGGATTGGTGGCGGCGTACCGCCGCAGCATGGCTTGCAGCTATGATTTCAACATGATCATGCTCATCCTGCTGCAACCGGTCTACCCTCTGACAGGTACGTTCGGCGACTCTCTGATCAACACCCTCGCCGTGATACTGGCTCCGCTGACCGCCTTCGTCGCGTTCCGGTTCATCTACCCGTCCACCCCGCAAAGCCGCATGAAGACCTTGATGGGCATGATGCTGCAGGAAGTGCAGGACATTGCCGCCGACCAGGCTCCGGTCGCGCGCCAGGAAATCCGGCGGGCGCGGCTTTATCACCGTCTCATCAAACTGGTGCACTGGATGGACAAGACGGGCGAGCAGGGGATCTCGGCGCTGGGGGGCAGCCTGGCCCTGCAAAGCCTGGGTATTGTCGCGCTGCGCGTGCAGGAACTGCTGCAGGCGCCGGACATAACGCCGGGAACGGCCCGCCGTCTGCGAGTGCTGCTTAAGCGGATGCGCAACATCAAGCAGGAACCCGGGCGTGTCGTCCGGGCGCTGGAGTTTGCCGCGGCCCGGCTGGCGCGCGAATCCCGCAACGAGGCCGAACTGCTGCGCGAGGCGGCGCATCTCATGGCCGCCAATGCGGCGTTCTTCGAGCATTTGAAAAAAACGTCGGGCAGCCGCAGGTCAAAACAAATGAGGTCGATATAAGCCGATAGCCGAAGCCGCCGTGCTGGTGCCGGCTGCGGGCGTTGTTGTCATAAGCTTGTCATGTAATTTACACAAACAATTCGTATCATGCAGGCTTGTCCTGGTCGCCTACCCGGTTCGTTGTCGTTTGTTCTGGCTCGCCGCGCATGAATTCAGCCTGTATTTTATTCGAGTCTTTTTGTCTGTTGCCCGCGTGCGTGCGGTTGCCGCACTGATTGTGGTGCTCAGCACCGGCATCGCAGGCGCGATGGTGACAGTTCACGCCCAGGAGGCCCCGCCGGATCGTTCGGCTGGCGCGCCGTTGGCGCCGTCTTCGGGTACGTTCGACTTCGATATTCCGTCCTTGCCGCTGGCTGAGGCCTTAAAGCGCTACGGCGGGCTGACCGGGTATTCAGTGTTCTATGAAACGAGCGTGGTTGCGGGCAAGCGATCTTCCCTTGTCCGGGGCCACCACACTGCCGAAGCGGCGCTCAAGCAACTGCTTGGCGATACCGCCTTGAGTGCGCGTTTCGTCAATCGGCGTTCCATTATGCTGATGGCGCGGCCGGCGCCTGCCTCGCCGTCGGCCGATACCTCCTTACCCTCCGTGGCGCAAAGGCGTTACGACGGGCTCCTGCAACGTCAGATTACGCAGGCGCTTTGCGCCAACCCGGCGATCGCGGCCGGCCGTTACCGCATCGCGCTGCGCTTTTCGGTCAGCGGTGATCAGCGCCTGCATCAGATCCGTGTACGGGTCGCCGAGCGCCCGGATCTGGAGCCGGCGTTGCGGGCGGCGTTGGCTGATTTGCCGGTCGGCGCGCCGCCGCCCGAGATGGCGCAGCCGGTGGTGATGATCGTCTCGCCCGAGGCGGCGCGCCGTTATGGCGCCTGTCCGCCATGAGCGGTTCGGGGTCGGGGAAGCTGCGCGAGTTGTTGACCGAGCGTTATGACTTACTCAAGACGCAAGTGGCCAGGCGGCTGGGCAGCTCATCCGACATGGCCGGCGATGCCCTGCACGATGCTTACGTGCGCCTATTGGGACGCGATGATTTCGATAAAGTGCAGCATCCTCAAACCTATCTGGTCAATGCCGCGGTCAATGGCGCCATCGATCAGATACGCCGTGATGCGCGCCTGGTCAGCGATACTGAAATTGATGGCCTGTTTGAGTTGCCTTGCGACGGCCCCGGGCCGGAGCGCGTGATAGCTGGGCATGCCCGAATGGAACGGATGCTCAAGGTGCTTGAGGCGCTGCCGCCGCGCCGCTGCGCCTTGCTGATCGAATATCGCGTGCATGGCACCGAGACCAGCGAGCTGGCCAAACGCTGGGGCATCTCGCGGGTCATGGTGCGCCGGGAGATTCAGGCGGCGCACAGCGTCTGCCTGGAAGCCATGGCCAAGCTCGAAGAAAGCGATCACTAATTGAAGACTATGACCTCACATTGCGCGGCGGGGGGTTCTTTTTTACGGACTCAAACGTCTATAACTAAAGCACTACGGCTACGCAGGGCGTAAAACAAGCTATGAACCCACCGCAATCCTCAACGAGTCCATTGCCGGCGGCGGACCAGGCCGCCGCCGGCAAGCAGGCGCGAGCCTGGGCGATCAAGCTCAAGACAGGCCAACCGACCACCGAGGACGTGGCGGCGTTTCGGCGCTGGCGCGCTCAAAGCGCGCTGCATGCCCAGGCCTGGGCGCAGGCTAGCCAGGATTGGAAAACTCTGGGCGCGATGGCTCAAGTCTTCGAAGAGCGTCATCCGCAACGGATGGCCAGGCCGCCTCGCCAACAGACGACTCGACGGTTTTTCCTTGGGGCCGCGGCCTCTGCGTTCGGAACGCTGGCGGTAGTGGGCGTTATTCGTCCGCCGGCGGGGCTCTGGCCTTCGTGGTCCGAACTGGGGGCCGACTATCGCACGGCCACTGGCGAGCAGCGCGATATTCAACTGGCCCATCGTGTTCAGGTCTCCTTGAACACGCAGACCAGCATTTCGCTGCTGCACACTGGCGGAACGCCGCGCATTGCGCTCATTGCTGGGGAGGCGGCGGTGTCGGCGCGACATTCGCCCTGCGAGGTGCTGGCGGAGGACGCGCGCATCGTAATGACCCACGGCGCTGTTGACGTGCGCCGCTTGGCAACGGGCCAGGTGCGGCTGCGATGTACCGAAGGCGCGGCCCAGTTGCATCATCCTTCGCGCACGGTGGCGTTAGCGGCGCGGCAGCAAATTTCGTATAGCCGGGGTCAGTTGGGCGAGCTCGGGGCAATCACCCCGGATGATGCGGGTTGGCGCCAGGGCGTGGTGGTGTTCGACAACTTGCGGCTGGTCGATGCGATTGCGGAAATAAATCGTTACCGGTCCGGCCGGGTGGTGTTGCTGAACGACGCCCTGGCAAATCGCCGCTTCAGCGCCAATTTCAAGATCGATGCGTTGAATGATGCGATCGAGTTGCTGCGGGTCGTGCACAACGTGAATGTGCGCCGGGTGGGGGATTTTGTATTCCTGAGCTAGACGCGGTTGAACGCGGGAGGGTTCCCGGCTTGGGACGGGATAAGGCAAGGCGACGCAACGAAGCAAACGCGCGGCGCTTTGTTCGTTATGGGTGATGTCACAAAAGCTTCATGCGTTTTTGGTTTCCCGATTTGCTGCTCAAACGCCTAATAGGTAGTGAGTGTTGCCCCGTCAGGGTTGACGCTTTTTTCGTTCTACTGCCTAAGTTCAGGATTCGATTGACATGTCTATCCCCGTTGCCCGCTCGTCCTCGTCCACCATGGCGCGTCGCTTCAGCCAGCGGTGGGAACTGCCGCGCCTGACGCCGTTGGCCTCCGCCATCGCGATGCTGGCTCTTGCGGGTAGCCTGGCGGGGACGGATGTCCGCGCGCAGGCGCGTCCCTTCAGCAGCGGCTGGATGGCCGTCAAGGGCGCGGCCCAGGCGCAAGCTGCTGCAACGGGAAAACTGCCCAATGGGATGCTGGCCGGTGTCAGTTCGGCGGCTCAGCAACAGCAGCAGGCCCGGCAAAAGCTCAATCGCTCAGTGATCAACCTGGGTTCTGCGGCGGCAGCCATCGCCGCTCAGCAGGCCGCGCAAGCCGCAGCGCGCGCGGCCGCGGCCCATGATCCCTCGGTGCCTGATGGTTTGACTGAAGGCGGCTTGAAGATCGACGCCACCCGGCCCTTGACCGAAGCATGGATCAATGCCAAAGCACCGGTGCAGACTCAAAACGCCGGCCGGACCACGGTGGCGATTGAACAATCCAAGGACAAGGCCATCCTGAGCTGGGAAACGTTCAACGTCGGCCGCAACACCACGGTGGACTTCAAGCAGCAAGCCGATTGGGCGGTGCTTAACCGTGTGAACGACCCGCAAATGCGCCCCAGCCAGATCCAGGGCCAGATCAAGGGCGATGGCACAGTCATGATCGCCAATGCCAACGGCGTGGTGTTCAGCGGCACGTCTCAGGTGAATGTACGCAATCTGGTGGCGGCGGCCGCCAACATATCGGATGCGCAATTTAACATCGGACTGTTCGGAGCCAACGAGACGACGGCGACCTTCAAGGTCGCAGCCGGCCAAGTGCTGGTAGAGCAGGGCGCGCAGATCGCGACTGCCACGTCAGCCAATTCCACCACAGGCGGCGGCTACGTGCTGCTGGCCGGCAAGCAAGTGCACAACGCCGGCACCATCACCACGCCTAATGGCCAGACGGCGCTGGCGGCGGGGGACAGCTTTGTGATCAAGCGTGGCCAAGGTACCGAAGGCAACCAACAGTCGACTACGCGCGGCAATGAAATCACCGCGCAGTTTACTGTCGGCAGCACGGCCGGCGCCGTGAGCAATACCGGCCTGATCACCGCCGCCACCGGCGACATCACGCTGATCGGCAACCGCATAGAACAAGCCGGTGTGGCGCTGGCAAGCACTTCGGTGAACAACCGGGGCACTCTGCATTTGCACGCCGGCGGCGAGAATGCCGAGGTCATCCTGGCTGAAGGCGCCGCCACTGCCATCCTGCTGGACGAAAGCGCCACCGCCCTGGACAGCCAGCGCGATAGCCTGCTGGCTCCCACGCTGGACAGGGCAGGCAATATTGTGTCGGGCGACAAGTATCGCCGCGACCAATCCCTGGTGGAAATCAAAAGCGCCGGCACCGTGGACTTCAAAAATGGTTCCATTACGCTAGCCACAGGTGGCCAGGTGGCGGTCGATGCCGCCGAGCGCGCTCTGCTGCGCGATGGATCCATCATCGATGTGTCTGGCGCCCTTGGCGTGAAAGTCGCAATGGAATCCAACACCATCAAGATCAACGTGCAGGGCAACGAAATGCGCGATGCCCCGGTCAATCGCGACAGCAACCCGGAGGGCAACAACAGCCATCTTAGCAATAGCGATGTGTGGGTGGACGTGCGCGAACTGGTGTTCGTGCCGGCCGGCAGCGGTGGCTACGCGTCAGACCGCTGGTATACCGCCGGCGGCTTGCTGGAAGTGGGGGGATACCTCGGCACGACAGGTCACGGGGCGGGCGAATGGATGGCGCAAGGCGGCACGGTGAGTTTTACCGGCAACGACGTCATCACCCAGGCCGGTTCGCAGATCAACCTTTCGGGCGGTACCCTGGATGTGCAAGACGGCTTCATGCGCCAGAGCTGGCTGCGTGGCGCGGACAAGCGCTTGTACGAACTTTCCCGCGCGCCGGGCGACCTGCTCTACACCGGCCTGTACCAAGGCTATGAAGACCACAGCGTGCGCTGGGACGTAACCCGCGCGTTCTACAACCCGCTGATCGCCCCGCGCCAGCGCTTCGAGCAAGGCTACACCGTGGGACGCGATGCCGGGCGCCTGATCGTGAGTACACGCAACGCCGTGCTCGAAGGCGACATTGTGGGCGACACCTACCAGGGCGCACGGCAAACTGAAGCGGCACAAGCCGGGCTGGAGGGCTACTACCAGTCGCAAAACGCCGCGGCACGCGGTGGCCAACTGATCGTAGGCACCTACACGCCGTACTACGTCAAGGACGGCGGGACCTTGCAGTACCGGTTGATGCCCACCGATCAGGCAATCGAGCACATCATCCTGAGTAATACGGCCGAGCACATTGGCGCCGGCCTGGCGCTCGATACGGTGCTGCCCGAAGACCGTGAGGGCACGCTCTACCTGAACACCGACCAGCTCAATGCTTTCAACCTGGGTGGCGTCATGGTGGCGGCCGCCGGTAGCATCACGGTCCAGAACGACCTGGTAGCCGGCCATGGCGGCGAGATCACGCTGTATGCCCCGCAGGTGGACATCAACGCGGACCTGGTGAGCCGTGGCGGCAGGATCCAGGCGGGCAACGTGCTGAACCAGGTCAACGGTGCCCGTTACGAGAACGTGGCGCTGGCGCCGGCGACCGGGGCGAGCCACCTGAACGTCTCCGAAGGCGCGCGTCTGGACGCGAGCGGCCTGTGGGTCAATGGAGTCGATCGCCCGCACGACATGGAAGGCATCGCGTATCGCCATGGCGGCAGCGTTTCGTTGCGCGGCACAGGCGACGTGAACGTGATCGAGGGCAGCGTGATCGATGTATCCTCGGGGGCGGCGCTGATGCGCGACCGCAGCCTGCAGGCAGGCCGGGGCGGCGACGTCACGCTGGCGGCCAATGTGCTGAGTGACAAGAGCCTGCCGGGCGGCAGCCTGGCCCTCGCAGGCGCTGTCAATGGTTACGGGATGTCGGGCGCAGGCACGCTGTCGGTGACCAGCGGCGGCAGGATTGTGCTGGGCGGGGTGGACATCGCCGCCGCAGAGACGCTGGTGCTCGATCCGGCCTTGTTTCAGCAAGGCTTTGCGCAGTACGAGATCAATGGCCACGGCGGGGTGGAAGTGGCTGACGGCGCGCATATCGTTGTGCAGCGGCCGGTCTACCGCTATGAGGGCGATGCCAGTCAGGCGCAGGCCTTGGGCGCGGCGCCGTCCGAAGTACTGTCGCTATGGATGCCGCCCCTCTACCAGACCGATCTGTTGCGTGGCGTGCTGACCCAGCGTCAGGGGGCGACGCTCGCGCTGGCCTCGAACCGCAATGGCGTGGGCCAGACGATACGCGTGGGCCTTGGGGCGCGAGTGGAGGTCGATCCGGGCCAGGCCATCAGCCTTATCGGCGGCGGGCAGATCACCATCGAAGGCAGGCTGCAGGCGCCGGGCGGGCGCATCTTCATCAACGACACGCGCCTGGATGCCCAAGCATTCAATTCCGAGGCCGGCGCGCAGTCGGTCTGGATCGGCGAACAGGCTGTGCTGGACGTATCGGGCCGCAGTGTCGTGGCGCGGGACCGCAACGGTCTTCGCTACGGACAGGTGCTGGCGGGCGGGCAGATCGACATCGGCGGCACGCTCGATTGGGAAACGGGCGAATACCGGACCGACCGCTCCATGGACCGTCACATCATCATCCGCCCGGGCGCCTTGCTGGATGCCTCGGGCACGCAGGCCGTGCTTGACCTGCCAGGGCGCGGCGCGACCACGGTGGCCTCGGATGGCGGCGGCATCGTGCTGGTGTCGGCCAGCAGTCTATACCTGGATGGCGCGCTGCGCGCCGCAGCGGGCGGCGAGGGCGCGGCCGGCGGCACGCTGGGCCTGTCGCTGAACGGCAGCGCCTATTACACCCGCAATACCGTCGACGCCGCCGTGCTGGCGCCGCGCATTCTGACGCTGGCGCAGACGCAGGGCGACAGCCTGTTGGCAGCGGACTTGCAGCCAGGCGTTCTGGACGGCGGGCCGGTCTACGGCACGGCGCGCCTGGGCGTGGATCGCATCGAGGCCGGCGGTTTTGGCAATCTGGCCATAGACGCCACCGTGCGCATCGAGGGCGATCTGGATCTCGGTTTGTCGCAAAGCCTGCGTTTCTCCGGCCCGATCGGTTTGCATGACGACGCGCCCGAGGGCCGTTCGGTGCGCTTGCGCGCCCCGCACCTGCGCCTCGACCAGGCTGTCTACGAGCCACTGTCGGGAGGCGACTTCTACGACAGGCCGACCCCGTCGCAGTTGGACTGGATGAAACGCGATCACCGCATTGCGGTTCAAGCGGATCTGCTGGATGTTCGCGGCCTCTGGGATTTCCGCAATTTCGACGACGTATCCCTGTCGAGCCGAGGCGATGTGCGCCTGCTCAATAGCATCGACACCTCGACCGGCGGCACGCAACTGCTCGCGCCCCATCACATGACCGTGACGGCTGCGCAGATCTACCCCGTCACGGGCGCGCAGGCGCGCATCGCCGCCGGCTACTACTACGCCGCGCAAGACGCCCTGCATAACCCGGATGCCAGGCTGGTCCTGCGCAGCCCGGATGGCCAACTGCCGCCCGTGCCCTACTCGGCCTTTGGCTACTTGAGAGTCCATGCGCCCAGCATCGAGCAGGGCACCGTCCTGCGCGCGCCGCTGGGTTTTATCGAGATAGGCGCGACAGAGCTGTATGATTCGACGTCCTCTATCCAGTTTCTTGCGGGCAGCCTGACGTCGGTCAGCGGCGCAGGCCTGGTCATGCCTTATGGCGGCACCGCCGATGGCATCAACTACCTGTACGACGGCGCCAATATTGAACCGACGCCGGCCGGCGGCAACCACAACAACCCCCGCTACCGGCGGATGCTGGCCATTAATGGCGACAGCATCGAGATCGAGTCGGGCGCGGTGCTGGACCTGAACGGGGGCGGTGATCTGCGCGGCGCGGGATTCGTCAGCGGCCGGGGCGGGTCAGTGGACATCCTCAAGCATGCGCTGGGAGACAGCAATCCCGCCGCGATGTTTAGCCAGGCGGGCAATGGCGTCTACGCCATCGTGCCTTCGTTTAGCGGCGCGTATGCGCCCATCGTGGCCGAGTCGGGGGCGGGCGCGCCGGCTTTCGGTCAACAGGTCACGATCGATCGCAGCTTGCCTGGCCTGCCTGCCGGCACCTATACACTCTTGCCATCCACCTATGCGCTCTTGCCGGGCGCGTTCCGGGTGGAAATCGCTGCGGTGTCCGATGCGCAGAGCGGTGCGCCCGTGCGCACGCGCGCCGGGGCTTGGGCAAGCACGGGTTATCTGGGAACAGCCAACACCGGCCAGCGCAATGCCTTGGCTAATCGTCTGCTCGTGATGCCGGCCGATGTCCTGCGGCGTCATGCCCAATACAACGAAACCTCGTACGCCGAGTTCCTGCTGGCCGACGCCGCGCGCCGCGGCATCCCGCGCGCCATGCTGCCGGTCGATGCCAGCCAGTTGAATATCGACCTTAGGCCCGGGGCGGGCATGGGCGATGCCCCCGCCTTGCGTGTCCAGGGCGAGGCGCGTTTCCAGGCCGCTGCGGGCAGCCAGGGCTTTGGCGGCACGCTGTCCGTGTCCGGGCCCGTTGGCGGTCTGGAGGTCCTGGCCCCCGGGCAGGCGCCGATCTCCGGCGCCGATGCGGCGGCCGTGTCGGCCGATGCCTTGACCGGTCTGCGTCCCTCCCGCCTGGTTCTGGGTGCTGTGCAAGGTGGCGAATACGGCTCGGGCGCGCAGTACGTGTCGGGGTCGTCCGTGCTCGTGCGCTCTGGTGCCATGCTGGCGGCGCCCGAGATTCTGCTGGCCGGTGGCAGCGACGGCAGCATCATCGTGGAGCAGGGCGCCACGTTGAGCACGCTGGGTATGGGACCAGCATCGATCGACGCCCGCAATGGCTATTACCTGAATACCCAATCCTCGGGTGTATTGGCCGTATCCAATGGCTTGCTCACCCTGGTGCCTCCGACTTTCGACAACGCCACGCGGATCGATCTTGGCGCTTGCCTGGCGAGTTGCGAAGGTGTGACGCGCGTCGTTTCCGAAGGCACGATCGGCGTGGCCACCAATGGTGTTTTCTCCCTGGGTGACGCGGTGGAATACGGCACGCGCAACCTGGCGCTGAGCGTGTCGTCGCTGAACCTGGGCTCAGCCCAGGCCTTGGCCGATGCGCAGGCCGCGGGCCATCTGCCGCCCGGCATGGTCTTGCGCCAGGAGGTGCTCGACAACCTGCTGCGCGGCAATACCGCCCTGGGCACGCCGGCGCTGGAAAGCCTGATCCTGACGGCCGGCGAGTCGGTCAACATTTTTGGCGAAGTGCTGCTGGACACGCGCGGCGCAAGCGGCGCACCGTCGCTGCAGCGCTTGGTGCTGGGGGCGCCGGCCATCTATGGCTATGGGTCGGCGGGCGACGCGGCCACGATCATCGCCAACGAGTTCGTCTGGGCCGGTTCGCTGGCCGCCGACCGCGCCAGCATCGTTCCCGGCTACGCGACGCCGGCCGCGCCGGGCGGCGCGCTGGTGGACCACTTGGGCGATGGCTCGCTGGCAATCACGGCCGAGGTCATCCGCTTTGACGCGGCGCCCTACGCCACGGCAAGTTCGCTGGTGCCGGCAGAACGCCTGGTGCTGGGTTTTTCTTCACTGACACTGGACGCGAACCGCATGGTGACGGCGGGAGGCAAGGGCAGCCTGGCCGTGCATCACCAATTGGATGGCCAGCAGGCCGACGGCAGCTGGCGCTATCGCGGCGGCGACCTGACCGTGCGCACGCCGATGTTGACGGGCGAGGCCGGCGCCTCGCTGGATGTGCGGGCCGGCGGCGCGCTGACCGTGCAAGGGACTGGGACCGGAGTTGAGCCCGGTGCGACCGGTGCGCTGGGCGCCACGCTGAGCCTGGCCGCGCGGCGCCTTGCGCTGGACAGCGCGGTGGTCTTGCCCTCGGGCAGACTGGCGCTGGAGGCGCAAGACGACATCGTACTGGGCGATGCCGCGCGCATCGACCTGTCCGGCCGCGAGGTCGAGATGCTGGACGTCAAGCGCTACAGCCTGGGCGGCGACCTCGTCATGCAGAGCTTCGAGGGCAACATCACGCAGTCGGCGGGCTCGGTCATCGACCTGTCCGCCCGCAACAACCGGGGCGGCCGCCTGCAGGCCATCGCGCTGGGCGAGGGCGCGGGCCGCCTGGATCTGGCGGGCACCATCCTGGGCGGCGCCAGCGACATCTACAACGCGGGCGGCACACTGGTGCCCTACGACAGCGCCGAGGTTACGCTGCGCGCGCAGACGCTGGCCGACTTTGCGGGGCTCAATACGCGCCTGACCGAAGGCGGCGTTTTTGGCGCGCGGCGTTTCCAGCTCAAGCAGGGCGATCTGGCGGTGGGCGACGAAGTGCGCGCCCGCCATGTCGAGATCGTGGTGGACGGCGGCAATCTGACGGTAAACGGCCGCATCGACGCCAGCGGCCTGCAGGCGGGCAGCATCCGCCTGGCCGCGCAAGGCGACCTGCTGGTGCAGGGCATGCTGGACGCGCACGCTACCGGCCTGCGGGTGGACAGCTATCGGCAGATCGTCGAGAGCGCCAATCGCGCCATCGTGGATCTCACCTCGCGCGCGGGCACGCTTACGCTGGGCCCGGGCGCAGCGGTGGATGTGCGCGTGGGCACCGAACTGACTGGCTTTGATGGGCGCGCCATGGGCACGCTGGACCTGAACGCGCGCCGCCTGGGCGGCGGCAGCCAGCGCGGCGCGCTGGCGGGCTCGGGCGACGGCGCCAACGACGTGGCGGTGACTGTTGTGGGGAATCCGCTCATCCGGGGCGCCAAGGCCATCGCGGTCAACGCCTTTCGCAGCTACGACGACGCGCCGCTGGCCGCGCAGCCCGATGTCACGGGCAAGACGCCGCAACTGATCAACCAGGACTACTTGAATGGCATCGACGGCGAGAGCACCGCGTTCATGAACGCCGCGCTGGGCAATGCCGGCCTGCGCAATCGCCTGGCCGGCCTGGGCGACTATCGCTTGCGCCCCGGTGTGGAAATCGTCAGCGCCACGCCGGATGGCGACCTGACCGTCGATGGCGACCTGGATCTTTCGGCCTACCGCTACGGCCCCGGCGCCAATCGTTCGGACCCCGCCCTGCGAGGCTTCGGCGAGCCGGGCGTGCTGGTGCTGCGCGCCGGCGGCAATCTGAACATCCACGGCAGCATCAACGACGGTTTCGCGCCGCCGCCGGACACGCCCGACGAGGACGGCTGGTGGCTGATTGAAGGCCGCTACGGCGCCACCATCGGGCAGACGCCTTTCGGCGGCGATCTGGTGGTGCCCAACGATGGTGTCACGCTGGAAGCGGGCACCGCCTTCATGCCCGGTGTCACGCTGAACTACGACTTGCCGGCCAATGCGGCGACCTTGCCGGCGGGCACGCTGCTGCCAGTCGCGGTCACGCTCAGTGGCGAACTGAGCTTGCCGTCCGGGCTGGTGTTGACGGGCGAGGTGACCACAGCCGCCGGCAGCGTGCTGCCCGCCGGCACCGTGCTCAAGGACACGCTGGCGCTGACGGCGGGCGCGCGTCTGGGCGCGGGCTTCCGGCTGCGCGACGCGGCCGCGGTGCAGGCCTTTACCTGGCCCAAGGGCGTGAAGCTGCCGGCAGAGCTGGTGGCCAGCGGCCCGATCGTCCTGGCGCGCGGCTCGGTCATCCCGGCGCAGACCAGGGTCGAACTGCTGGGCGACGCCCCGGTTCGTCTGCGTGCGGCGGGGGATGGCCGCAACTGGGCGCTGGCGCCCATGCTGGGCGAGGGTGCGACGTCCTGGAGTCTGACGGCCGTGGCCGGCGCCGACCTGGGGTCGGCCGACGTGCAAGCGCGCAATGTGCTGGGGACGGGCGACATCGTTCTGGCCGACACGCATTACGGCAAGCTGGGCACGACCACGACGCGTTTTGAAGGCGGGGGCGGCGGCGGACCGCTGGTCCTGACGCCGGAAGGCGCACTCGGCACCATCGGCGATCCGGCGTTGGCAGGGATGACGCAGGAGGAAATCGACCAATGGCTGTTGGACAACTGGGGGGCCGGCTGGGATCTCTTTTTCCCTGGATTGACCATGGAAGGGCTGTGCGGCTGGGGGCCGGGGTACTGCGTTGCCTTGCCGGGCGAGATGCTCCTGACGCCGGACGGCGCGCTCAACATGTTCGGCGATCCCTCGCTGGCAGGGATGGGGCAGGAGGAGATCAACGTGTGGCTGGTAGACAACTGGGGACTCGATTGGGAGGGTCTTTGGGGGCCGGGCGTGACCCTGGATGATGTGTGCTCGCCGGGCTGGTGCGTCGCCGGGGGCAGCACCCCGCCCACGGAGATCACGGAATACCACTATGCCCTCGGCACGCCCTTGTTCAGCGTGCTGCGCACCGGCACCGGAGACCTGTCGCTGCTGGCCGGGCGCGATGTCGGCATGATGTCGGTCTACGGCGTCTACACGGCCGGCACGCCCACCTCGCTGGGCGCCGATGACGCGCAGTACAACCTGGCGCGCGGCACCATCAAGGAAGGCGGCGTGCTGGGCAAGGTGCAGGGCGGCGGCGACTACGACGCCGCGCTGGCCGCCTACCAAGCCTGGTATCCGGATCATGGCGGCAACCTGACGGTATCGGCGGGGCGCGACGTGTATGGCGACGTCTGGGGCGACAACGCGCAGAACGGCTACAGTTATCCCAGCACCGACCGGGAGTGGTCGCGTCACGCCAGCAGCGCGGTGGGCAACTGGCTGTGGCGCCAGGGCAATCACAGCACGCCGGGCGTGGAAGACATCGCTGCCAGTTGGTGGATCAACTTCGGCACTTACGTCAACAACTCCTCACGCGCCAGCGGCCAGCCCCGCGTGGTCGGTTTTACAGGATTCGGTACGCTGGGCGGCGGCAATCTCAGCATCTCGGCCGAGCGCCATGCCGGCGTGCGCGACGCGCGCGGCGACGCGGTAAGAGCCACGGACGACGTCAGCCCCCGCACACAAGGCCTGGTGGCGGCGGTGGGCAGCACTGGCCGGGTCGTTGACGGCGAACTGGTGCTGACCGGCGGCGGCGACCTCGACTTGCGTGTCGGCGGCGCCTTGAATCCGACCTTGCGGGCAACCCAGCAAAGTAATGGCACCGGTGGCCAAGGCGGGGCGCATCGGCTGGCGGGCGGCTCCATAGACCATCTGGATCTGAACGGCGTGCTGACCAATCTGCGCGGCAACCTGACCTTGTCGGCCGGCCAAGTGGGCGGGATCGCCCTGACCTATGGCGATGGCGCCGGCCTGCGCGCCATCGACCCGTTTGCCGTGGGCGGGGGGCTGGCCATGGGCGGCCCGGTGCTGATGCTGGGCGATGCGACCGCGTGGCTGGATACGCGCGGCGACCTCGTACTGGGCGGCGCCAGCGATCCTGGCCGTACACGCCAGCTCAACAGCAATCCTTACCGTCTGGTCGGTGCAGCGGAACCGGAGACGGGCGGCGGCGAGAGCTGGTTCTCGCTGTGGGCGCCCGATACGGCGATCAACCTGTTTTCGGCCGGGGGGAACCTGACGCCGATCACCGCCCACAACAGCCTGAACCAGGGCACGAACGTATGGACGGAGCACCAACAATACTTCGTCTATCCTTCCATCCTGCGCGCGGTGGCGGCACAGGGCGACATCATTCTGCCCGCCGTGCCTACGGGCGGATCGACGATGCAAGCCTTGCTGTTGGCGCCCTCCCGTTCGGGTGAGCTGGAAATGCTGGCCGGCGGCTCCATCCTGGCGCAGCGCGCACCGGCCGTCTCCCTGTCGGGCGCCGACACGCCGGTGGCCAGTCCCTTGCGGCCGGCTTTCACGCTGGGTACGCTGTTTGGCGGCAACTTCCCGATCACCAACGTTTCGCGGGAAGCCGTGATGACCGCCTCGGGCGGTGCCCAGTCCCTGTTTGCCTTTGGTCCCAACACGCCGCTGGAAACGGCGCTGCATGCCGGCGACGATACGCCGGCGCGCTTCTATGCGGTCCAGGGCGACATCGTCGGCCTGCAGACGGGCGGCATCACGTCCACGCGAGCGAATGGCAACTATATTCCCGCCATCGACCGCTGGGTCGAGGCGGCGGTGCCGGTGTCGGTGCGCGCCGGCCAGGACATCCTGGGTTTCACGGGCGTGGCGCTGCACAATAACAGCCATGATGTGTCGCTGATCCAGGCGACGCGCGACATCGTCCACGCCGACTTCACGGTGGCCGGTCCAGGCACGGTGGTGCTGCAGGCCGGCCGCCAGATACGCCAGGAAGACCAGGCCAGTGTGCGCAGCATCGGCGGGCTGCTGCGCGGCGACACGCGGCCGGGCGCCAGCATCGCGGTCTTGGCGGGCGTGGGCGCGGCGGGACCCGACTACAGCGGGTTCCTGGCACGCTACCTCCCGGCGGCCAACCGGATCGAGGACGGCCTGGGCCTGGACGTTCAGCCCGACCGGGTGGTGCAGACCTATGAGGGCGAACTGACGTTGTCCGAGTGGTTGCACGCGGAGTTCGGCTACACGGGTCCGGAAGAAGGCGCGGCCCAGGAACTGCTGCGCCAGCAGGCGCTGCGCGACGCCGACCCCACGCAGCCGCGCCGTAACTTGAAGCAGGACTATCTCCAGGAAAGCGAGCTGCATCTGGTGAACTGGCTGCGGGCCCACCAAGGCTATGAAGGCGACGAGGCAACCGCGCACGAAGCGCTGGCCGCGCTGGCGCCCGCACAGCGAGACATCTACGCCCGCCAGCTGTATTTTGCGGAGTTGCGCAAGGGCGGCCGTGAATACAACGATGCCGACGGCCCGCGCTTTGGCAGCTACCTGCGGGGCCGGCGCGCCATCGCCGCGCTGTTTCCCGAGCAGGACGCCGATGGCGCGGCCATCCACTACGAGGGCGACTTCACGATGTATGGCGCCTCGGGCCTGCGCACCGACTTTGGCGGCGGCATCCAGGTGCTCACGCCGGGTGGCCAGCAGGTGCATGGCATCGAAGGCGCGGCGCCGCCTTCGATGGCCGGCGTGGTCACGCAAGGGCAGGGCGACATCCAGATGTATTCGTTGGGCAGCATCCTGCTGGGCCAAAGCCGGATCATGACCACCTTTGGCGGCCACATCCAGGCCTGGTCGGCGCAGGGTGACATCAACGCGGGCCGGGGTTCCAAAACCACTGTCGTCTACACCCCGCCACGCCGGGTGTACGACCAGTGGGGCAACGTAACGCTATCGCCTGTGGCGCCCAGCACCGGTGCGGGTATCGCCACGTTGAACCCGATTGCCGAGGTGGAACCGGGCGACGTGGACTTGGTGGCGCCCTTGGGCACCATTGACGCGGGCGAAGCGGGCATCCGGGTGTCGGGCAACGTCAACATCGCGGCCTTGCATGTGGTGAACGCGGCCAATATCCAGGTGCAGGGCGAGTCCACGGGTATTCCGGTCATGGCAGCGGTCAACGTCGGCGCCTTGACTTCGGCCAGTGCGGCTTCGGCCTCGGCGGCCAGCGCGGCGCAAGACACCGTGTCGCGCGCCCGCAATGAAGCCCGTCAGAATCAACCGTCGATTTTCAGCGTGCAGATTCTGGGCTTTGGGGGCGAGAGCGTGAGCGGCGGCGGGGCGGCTGGCGCAACGGGCAGCGGCTCGGGCATCAATGCCCAGGAAGTCGGCTACCGGCCCAATCATATGGTGCAGATTGTTGGTCGCGGTGATCTGTCGGCGGGCCAGATGTCGGTCTTATCCGCGGATGAGCGGCAGCATCTGGGGCTATAGTGTTCCGGGGCGTTGTCCCGGATGGGATGACGCCCCTTGTTGCGCGATTCGTTTTGTTAGGCGGGAACTGTAGGAGCTGCACAGGTTTCCCCCGCCGGCGAAAAAAAAGCCTCGCAAGGAGGCTTAATTTTTTGTTGGCTGTGCTGTTTTTATAGGTATTGCAAATAGCTGCTTTGGTGGCCTGGGGCGGAATCGAACCACCGACACAAGGATTTTCAATCCTCTGCTCTACCGACTGAGCTACCAGGCCATCATCAAGAAGGCGAAATAGTACACTAAAAACAGAATGTGCGCTTTGCGCCACGCTTATTCCTTTATCTGCATCAAGTTTGCGCTGAAACAAATCGAAATGTCAGGAAAAGTTCAGGGGAGATTATAATCAGCCTGTTCAAGTACTTGGCCTGTGCTCATCCTCTACATGTCTGTCGACGTTTTAACTTTCGGTCTGAATCACGTTTCCGCTCCCGTATCGGTGCGGGAACGCGTGTCGTTTCCGATAGACTTGCTAAAGCCCGCCCTCGACGGCTTGCGCTCGACCTTCGGCCAGTCGGTGAAAGAAGCCGCCATACTTTCCACCTGTAATCGCACCGAAATCTACTGTGCGGCCGATCCGCAGGTGTCTGAACACCTGCCGTCCTGGCTGGCCGATTTCAACAGCCTGGAAACGGGCAGCCTGCAGCCGCATCTGTACCGGTACCAGCAGAACGACGCCGTCCGCCATGCATTTCGCGTGGCCAGCGGCCTGGACTCCATGGTGCTGGGCGAGCCCCAGATCCTCGGCCAGATGAAGGACGCGGTGCGGGCGGCCAGCGCGGCGGGTTCCCTGGGAACCTTGCTGCACCAGCTGTTCCAGCGCACGTTTTCGGTAGCCAAGGAGGTCCGTTCGCAAACGGCCATCGGGGCGCATTCGGTTTCCATGGCCGCCGCGGCGGTGCGCCTGGCCGAACGCGTCTTTGGCGACCTGTCGCAGGCCAGCGTGCTGTTCATAGGCGCCGGCGAAATGATAGAACTTTGCGCCACCCACTTCGCCGCGCTCGGCCCGCGCCACATGGTGGTGGCCAACCGCACTCTGGAACGGGCCGATATGCTGGCTTCCCGGTACGCGGCCAGGACCATGAAGCTGTCCGACATCCCCGACAAGATCGCGGATTTCGACGTCATCGTTTCCTGTACGGCAAGCTCCTTGCCCATCCTCGGGTTGGGGATGGTCGAAAGGGCTACGCGCTCGCGCCGCCATCGCCCCATGGTGATGGTGGACCTCGCCGTTCCGCGCGATATCGAAACCGAAGTCGGCCGCCTGGCCGACGTCTACCTGTATACGGTCGATGACCTGGGCCGCATGGTCCAGAGCGGCACCGACGCGCGCCGCGCCGCGGTGGTCCAGGCGGAGGCCATTATCGAGACGCGGGTGCAGAACTTCATGCACTGGCTGCAAAATCGCGAAATCGTGCCCGCCATCATCGATTTCCAGCAGGCGGCCGACCAGGTCCGCCAGAGCGAGCTCGACCGCGCCCGCCGCATGCTGGCGCGCGGCGACAGTCCCGAGCTCGTGATGGAGCAACTGGCCCACGGCCTTACGCAAAAATACCTGCACGGCCCCATGGCCGCCCTGAACCGCAGCGAAAGCGACGAGCGCCAGCAGTTGCTCAAGCTGCTGCCCCGCCTGCTGCCCCGCACCGAACGTCATCGTTAGCGGCGCTCTCTCCCTGGTGTTTGCGCGCGCTTTCTATAACTGTTTACCCCTTTCCTATTTATGAAAAGTTCCATACGCAATCGGCTGGAGCAGCTTGCTCGCCGATTGGTCGAAGTCGATGCCTTGCTGGCCGAGCCTGAAATCGCCGGCGATATGAACCGCTACCGCAAGATGTCGCGCGAGCGCTCCGAACTGGAGCCCGTGGTGACGGCGTTCGCCGCCTATACCGGCACCGAGGAAGACATCCAGGCCGCCCAGGACATGATGAGCGACCCGGAAATGCGCGACATGGCCGAAGAGGAATACAAGCTCGGCAAGGACAGGCTGGAACAGCTGGCCGCCGATCTGCGGGTATTGCTGCTGCCGCGCGATCCCGACGACGGGCGCAGCGTCTTCCTGGAAATCCGCGCCGGCACCGGCGGCGACGAAAGCGCCCTGTTCGCCGGCGATTTGCTGCGGATGTATACCCGCTATGCTGAAAACAAGGGCTGGAAAGTCGAACTGATATCCGAAAGCGCGGCCGAGATAGGCGGCTACAAGGAGGTCATCGTCAGGCTCGACGGCGACGAGGTTTACGGCCAGTTGAAGTTCGAGTCCGGCGCGCACCGGGTGCAGCGCGTTCCCGAAACGGAAACGCAGGGCCGCATCCATACCTCGGCCTGCACGGTGGCGGTCCTGCCGGAGGCCGATGCGCAAAGCGATATCATCATCAATGCATCCGATTTGCGCATCGATACCTACCGCGCCAGCGGCGCGGGCGGGCAGCATATCAATAAGACCGATTCCGCGGTGCGGATCACGCACTTGCCCACCGGCCTGGTGGTGGAATGCCAGGACGACCGTTCCCAGCATCGCAACAAGGACAAGGCCATGCAGGTGCTGGCGGCGCGCCTGAAAGACAAGCAGCAGCAGGAGCAGCACAGCAAGGAGGCGGCGCAGCGCAAGAGCCTGGTGGGCACGGGCGACCGTTCCGAGCGCATACGCACCTACAATTATCCGCAGGGGCGGGTGACCGACCATCGCATCAACCTGACGCTCTACAAGCTGAACCAGATCATGGAGGGCGACCTCGACGAGCTGACCGGCGCCTTGCGGGCCGAGCACCAGGCCGAGCAGCTTGCCTCCCTGGGGCAGGACTGACGCCATGGACAGCCTGCGCAGCCTGTCGCGCGACAGCAAGCTGCCGCGACTCGAATGGCAGATGTTATGGCAGCATGTATTGCAAGTGCCGCGCGCCTGGCTGATCGCCCACGACACTGACCCGCTGGCGCCCGAGGCGCTGGCCAGGTTCAGCGACCTCCAGGCCCGGCGCCTGGCGGGCGCTCCCATGGCCTATCTGCTGGGGCGCCGCGAATTCATGGGGCATGACTTCGAGGTATCGCCCGCCGTGCTGATCCCGCGCCCCGAAACCGAACTGTTGGTCGAGACCGGGTTAGACTACCTCAAAGGGCGGGCGGCGCCCCGCGTGCTGGATCTGGGCACGGGCAGCGGCGCCATTGCCGTATCGATTGCGCTCGCGTGCCCGGCGGCCACCGTGCTTGCCACCGATCTGGACCCCGACGCCTTGGCCGTGGCGCAGGCGAACGCGCGGCGTTTGGGCGCCCGGGTCGAGTTTTTGCGCGGTAATTGGTACCATGCCCTGTCCGGCCATAAGGGCTTTGACCTGATCGTCTCGAATCCGCCGTATATTGCGGCTGGCGATTTTCATCTGCAAGAGGGCGATGTGCGCTTTGAGCCCATCGCCGCCCTGACGGATGGTTCCGACGGCCTGACGGCGCTGCGGGCGATCATTCACGGGGCGGGCCCATGGCTGGCGCCGCAGGGCGCCTTGCTTGTGGAGCATGGATGGGACCAGGCGCAGGCAGTGCGCCAACTTTTGCGGCAAGCCGGTTTCAAACAGCTTGCCAGTCTGCCAGACCTGGCCGGTATCGACCGGGTCACCGGCGGTATTTATAATTAACTTTTTCCTGGAAACGAGAGCATCATGAGCGAAGTTCAAGATTTTATTCGTGAAACCGTCACGGCCAACCCCGTTGTGCTATTCATGAAGGGTACCGCGCAGTTCCCGCAATGCGGCTTTTCCGGCCGCGCCATTCAAATTCTGAAGGCATCCGGCGTGACCAAGCTGGTCACGGTGAATGTGCTCGACGACGACCTGGTCCGCCAGGGCATCAAGGAATACTCCAACTGGCCCACGATTCCGCAGCTGTATGTGGCCGGCGAATTCGTCGGCGGCTCGGACATCATTGCCGAAATGCACGAAAGCGGCGAGCTCGCAACGGCATTGAAAGAGGCCGGGGCGCTTGCGTGACAGCCAGGCGGCGGCTCGTAGTCGGGATCACGGGCGCCACCGGCGCCATCTACGCGGTGCGCATGCTTCAGGCGCTGCGCGGCGTGGCCGATGTCGAATCGCACCTGGTGGTGTCGCCGCCGGGCGTGCTCAATATCAAGTATGAGCTCGGCCTGAGCCGCCAGGACGTGCACAGCCTGGCGGACCAGGTCTACAATTTTCGCGATGTGGGCGCGGCCTTGTCCAGCGGCGGCTTCGACACGGCCGGCATGGTGGTCGTGCCATGCTCGATGCGCACGCTCGCGGCCGTGGCCCATGGCCTGTCCGACAACCTCGTGACGCGCGCCGCCGACGTGACGCTCAAGGAACGCCGGCGGCTGGTCATGATGGTGCGCGAGACGCCGCTGAATTTGGCGCATCTGCGCAATATGACGGCGGTGACGGAAATGGGCGGCATTATCTTCCCGCCGCTGCCGGCTTTCTACCATCATCCCAAGACGCTCGAGGAAATGGTGGACCATACCGTCGCCCGCGTGCTGGAGCTCTTCGGCATCCACGTGCCCGGCCCCCACTGGGAAGGCATGGCCCATACTCAGTAATCAGTCGCTTTCCAGTCCCGGCGCCAGTCGTCCAGAGGCGCCCGGCTAGGGGCGCCCGGCCAGGGGCGCCCGGCTAGGGCAGGGTGCGCAGGTCGGTCATGAAGACGACCTTGCGCGCGGGTGCGTCAGCGTCCTCTGTGCCGCCGGGCTCGCCGCCGCCCATGGCCGGCATCGGCGGGGCGTCGTAGTCTTCGGCATCGAAAGCGATGTCGCCGTTCTCGTCGGCCTGCCCGGTCGCCTGCAGGCCGGCGAAGTCGAACAGGTCTTTATCCATCAGATGGGTGGGCACCACGCGCGACAGGGCGCCAAAAACATTCCATGACCGGCCGGGGAATTTCTTGTCCCATTCGGCGATCATGCGCCCGACCTCCTTGCGCTTGAGGTTTTCCTGGGAGCCGCACAGATTACAGGGGATGATGGGGAACTGTTTCAGCTCGGAATAGGCAATCAGGTCTTTTTCGGGCACGTAGGCCAGGGGCCGGATCACGATATGCTGGCCGTCGTCGGACATGAGCTTGGGCGGCATGGCCTTCATGCGCCCGCCGTAGAACAGGTTCAGGAAGAATGTGCCCAGGATGTCGTCGCGATGGTGCCCCAGCGCGATTTTCGTGGCGCCCAGTTCGCTGGCCACCCGGTACAGGATGCCGCGGCGCAGGCGCGAGCACAGCGAGCACATGGTCTTGCCTTCGGGGATCAGGCGCGTGACGATCGAATAGGTGTCCTGGGTCGCGATATGGAAGGGAACGTTGATGGACCGCAGGTACTCGGGCAGGATATGCTCGGGGAAGCCGGGCTGTTTCTGGTCCAGGTTGACCGCGATAATATCGAAGTCGATGGGCGCCCGCGCCTTCAGGGTAAGCAGGATGTCCAGCATGCTGTACGAATCCTTGCCGCCGGACAGGCACACCATGACCTTGTCGCCGTCCTCGATCATGTTGAAGTCGCTGATGGCGCGGCCGGCTTCGCGGACCAGGCGCTTGGCCAGCTTGTTTTCGTTGACGCGCTGCTTTTGGGCGCGGCGGCTCGCGTCGTCCGGGCCGGGTTCGCTGGTGTCGGGAAGTAGGGTGTCGGCTTGCATGGCAATAATGAAGTGGTTCAGCGGCTGCGTTGCAGTTCGATGCCGACGGCGGCGCAGTCGGAAAAGGCAAGTGGCTTGCTGATGCGGATTTTAACCTGCTGCACATCCGGGAATTCACGCAGTATCCGGGCCACGACGCGCTCGCTCAGCGTTTCCAGCAAGTTGACATGGGCGTGAGTGCACTCGTCGACGATGGCATGGCGCAGCAGGCGATAATCCAGTACGGTTTGGATGTTCTGGTCATGGACCTCCTGGGCGATATCGACGTCGAATTCGGCATCGATATGCAAGGGCTGCGTGGCGCGCAGCTCATGCTCGAGGATGCCAATGCGTGCGTCCAGCGCAAGCTGGTTGAAGAAAATGCGTCGGGTGGGCATAAGGTCGGCCTTGTAGAATTGCTTGAATTGTAGTGCCTAGTGTCCTGTTTGGTTAATTCAAACAGGACACCAGTCGATGAATGGAGCGAACAAGAATATGTCGGAAAAGATATGAGCGCGCATGGCAAGGCGTTCGATGCGCTGATTATCGGCGCCGGCCCGGCGGGTGTGTCCTGCGCTGTCTGGCTGGCGCGCCTGGGTTTTTCGCCCGCTCTGCTCGAAGCCGGGGCGCAGGTGGGCGGCCTGTGCCGCGACAATCCGTTTATCGACGAATGGAATGCCTCCCTGCCCGGCGTGAGCGGGCCGCAGGTCGCCGATAACCTGGCCCTCAGCCTGCGGCAGGCGATGGTTCCGCTGTGGCTTTCCTGCGCGGTGGGCCGCGTCGCGCCCGCCGATTCAGGCTTCGCCGTGACGGGCGCGGGCCTGCCCGGCCAGTTGCTGGCGCGGCATATCGTCCTGGCCACCGGCGTGCGGGCGCGCCCGCTGGCGGATGCGGGTGCCGATCCGGCTGGCGGGCCAGGCGCTGAAGCGCCCGCGGCCGCCGCGCCGCCCGCGGGCATTCTGGTCGGCCCCGGCGCGCATATCGTGGCCCAGGACTTCCGCGGCAAACGGGTCGCCGTTCTGGGCGGGGGCGACAACGCCTTCGAGAATGCGCTCTATGCCATGGAACATGGCGCCGCCAAAGTGCATATCTATGCGCGCACTATCAGGGCGCAGCGGCAGTTCGTGCGCAAAGTGCCGCCTGCTGGCGTTTCAGCCGGCGGCTATCGCGTCGATGCCGCCGGCCGCAGTGTGAATGGCGAACCCTACGATTTGTTATTGGTGTTTTACGGCTGGGAGCCCTGTATGCGTTTTGCCGATGCGCTGGGCCTGCAGCGCAGCGCCCAGGGTTTCATCGCGACCGACATGCAGACCGCGCAAACCAGTTGCCAGGGCGTCTATGCCATAGGCGAGGTCGCCCAGCGGCAGCACCCCTGCGTGGTCACCGCCCTGGCCGACGGCGTGACCGCCGCCAAGGCCATCCAGGCGAAGATCGAGGCCGGGCAGTAGCAGGCCTTTCCGTCACCCTTTGCGTTCCAGCACGCATTCGGTTGCGGCGGGGGCATTGAGCATGACATCGAAGCCGCGCAGCTCATCGCGGCGGAATACGAAAACCGTCACCACATCCCCGGCCTGGTAGGAACGCAACAGGCGTTCGAGCGAGGTGTTGTCGGTGACCCGCAAGCCGTTGACGGCGACCAGCACGTCGCCCGCCGACAGGCCCGCGGCATGGGCGGCGCCGCCTTCATAGACCGTCGCCAGCTGGGTTTCGCCATGGCTGCTGCGCAGGCGCGCATCCAGCGAGGCGCTGCCGGGCGGCGGCTTCCACGCCAGCGCAACTCCTTGCGACGCCAGCAATGCTTCCACCGGCACGTCGTCGCGCGCATAGGCGTGGCGCGCAATGAAGCCGGAGACGTCGACGCCGGTGGCTTCCCGCACGAGGGCGGGCATGGCGTCTTCGGCCATGCCTCTTGCCGCGCCGCGGTAAAAATCCCGGCCATAGCGCTGCCACAGCAGCCGCATTACGTCATCCAGCGAGCGCGCGCCTTTGGATTCCTGGCGGATGACGATGTCCAGCCCCAGGGCGACCAGCGAGCCCTTGGTGTAGTAGCTGACCAGGGCATTGGGCGAGTTCTCGTCCTGCTTGTAATAGCGTGTCCAGGCGTCGAATGAGCTTTCGGCGACGCTCTGCTTGTAGCGGCCCGCGCTGCGGTGGACGTTGCTTATGGTTTTGCCGAGCAGGCGCAGGTAGTCGGCTTCCTCGATGACGCCGGCGCGCAACAGCATCAGATCGTCGTAGTACGAGGTAAAACCCTCGAAGACCCACAGCAGCCGCGTGTGGCTTTCCCGGCTCAGGTCATAGGGGGCGAAGCGCGCCGGCTTGATGCGCTTGACGTTCCATGTGTGGAAATATTCATGGCTTACCAGCCCCAGAAAGCTCTGGTAGCCTTCGCCGGCGTCGGGCTGGCCCAGCACCGGCAGGTCATGGCGCGAGGCCATCAGGGCGGTGGAGGCGCGGTGCTCCAGGCCGCCGTGGCCGTCGCCGGTGACCATGGTCATGAACACATAGCGGTCCGACGAATCCAGGAAGGGGGCCTGCCTGCTTTGCGGCTCAAAGAATTCGATCTGGGCGGCGCAGATTTCATGCGCGTCCGAGGCGATGCGTTCGAGGTCCAGTTTTGGAATGACGCCGGTAAACACCATTTCGTGCACGGCGCCGTGCGCCTCGAAACGCACGACCTGCGGCGTGCCCATTTCCACCGGATGGTCGATGAGCGCATCGTAATCGGCGGCGGCATACATGCCGAAACCATGCCGCTGCGCGGCCTGCGGATGATGCCCGGCCTCGGGCAGGCTGGTGTAGACCTTCCAGTCGTCGGCGTGCGGCGGGGGGCAGATTTCCACCAGGCAGGGTTCGCGCTCCTGCCCCGCGACGCATAAAAAGACGCTGGTGCCGTTGAAGAAAGCATGCGACTCGTCGACATGCGCGCCGCGCACGGAAAGGTCCCATGCATAAACACCGTACTCGAGGACGAGGGGGCCCGGGCAGGGCGCGCACAGCCACGTGTGGCTGCCGCTCTTGGCCACCGCAACGGGCTTGCCGCCGCTATAGGCCTCCATTGTTTCCACTTGCCGCGAGAAATCCCGGATAAGATAACTGCCTGGTATCCACGCAGGCAGGGACACTTCCTGCCCGTTCGGGGCCGGGTCCTGGATGGTCAAGCGCACCTTGAGTCGGTGACCGGCGGGATCAAAAGGCGTTACGCTATAAAGTATGGATTCTTTTTTCATCCCTATATATTACTTTGCAACGAGGAGACAGCATGGAAGCGCCATTGGTAAAAATAGAGGTTCGCGGCCGCGTGGGCTTGCTTACGCTGAACAGGCCCAAGGCGCTGAACGCGCTGAGCAACGCGGTCATTGACGAGCTCGCCGAGGCTTTGCGGGCTTTCGATGCCGACGAGAACATCGGCGCCATGGTGCTGACAGGCAGCGAAAAGGCCTTTGCCGCGGGCGCGGACATCGGCGCCATGCAGGGCTGGTCGTACATGGATGTGTACAAGCAGGACTACCTGGGCGGCAATTGGGAATCCCTCAAGCGCATACGCAAGCCCATCATTGCGGCCGTGGCCGGCTATGCCTTGGGCGGCGGCTGCGAACTGGCCATGCTTTGCGACTTCATCATCGCGGCCGACAACGCGCGCTTCGGCCAGCCCGAAATCAAGCTGGGCGTGATTCCGGGTTTTGGCGGCACGCAGCGCCTGCCGCGCGCGATCAGCAAAGCCAAAGCCATGGACCTCGTGCTTACCGCGCGCATGATGGATGCAGCCGAGGCCGAGCGCGCCGGCCTGGTCTCGCGCGTCGTTCCCGCCGAGCGGCTGCTCGACGAGGCCATCGAGGCCGCCACCATCATCGCGTCCATGTCCCTGCCGTCCGTCATCATGGCCAAGGAATGCGTCAACATGGCGTACGAAGGCGCGCTCGGCGACACGCTGATGTTCGAGCGCCGGAATTTCCATGCGCTTTTCGCCACTGAAGATCAAAAGGAAGGCATGGCGGCGTTCGTCGAAAAGCGCAAGCCCGAATTCAAGCACAAATAAGCGCTGCGGCGTTCAGGGGCGATTCAGGTGGTATCCTGATCGCACCGCGAGCGGAAAGTGTTGTATGAAATGCGTATCCAGGCCCGCGGGGCCTTGGGGCGGTTGTGCGGGCAGTTGCCTGGATATCAGAAATAAAGTTATACTCTTGCAGTTTGCCGCATTCGGTACAAACCCTTGCCGGCTGTGCTTTGCACAGCGGGCCATGCAGCAAACCGGATGGTGTCGGTATGGAAATCGAAACACGCCTTGTGCTTACCGAGCAGGAACGCGCAGCGATAAAACGCAGGGCAGGCAATGGTATTCTTCGTACCCTTGCGGCCCAGGCGATTATGGCCGGCGCGGCTGTGCTGGTGTCATGGGGGGTGTCGGGGGCCGCGGCGGCTGTTTCCGCTTTGGTCGGCGCCTGCGCCTATTTTGTTCCCAATGCGCTTTTTGCGCTGCGCTTGCTGCTGGGCATTTTCGGCCCTGTGAAATCGAATCCGTTCACCTTTTTTCTGGGTGAGGCGTTGAAGCTTGGTTCCGCGGTCGGCGCGCTGGTGCTTGTGGCCTGGCTGGGCCGCGATTGGGTGGTGTGGCCCGCGATGCTGTTCGGGTTGTTGTGCGTTTTGAAAGGCTACGTGCTGCTGCTTGTGTTTCGCAAGCTGCCGTAGCGGTACAAGTTAATTCACGGGCCTTGCGCTCCGGTTAAAAGCTTACAGGATAAGGTTACAGATGGCTGCCGCTCAAGATATTTCGCCCCAGTCTGCGTACATTCAACACCACCTGGTGCACCTGAATAGTGTGGGTGAAAAACAGTCGGCCATCGCCGATTTCAGTGTCGTCAACTACGACTCGCTGTTCTGGTCCATCCTCATGGGGCTGGTCGTCGTGTTCATGTTGTGGCGCGCGGCAAAAATGGTTACCGCCGGTGTTCCCGGCCGTTTCCAGGCCGCCATCGAGATGCTGGTCGACATGGTCGAAGAGCAGGCCAAAAGCATAGTCCCCAGCGAACTCTCCCGCCGTTTCGTCTCGCCCCTGGCGCTGACCGTGTTCTTGTGGATCATCCTCATGAATGCGCTGGATCTGGTCCCCGTGGACTTCCTCGCCTGGGTGTTCCGCCTGACCGGCCTGGGCGCCGAACACCATGATGTCCTCTATTATCACCGCATCCTGCCGACGGCCGACCTGAACGTGCCCATGGGCATGGCCCTGGGCGTGCTGCTGCTGATGTTCTATTACGGCATCAAGATCAAGCACCCCGGCGGCTTCGTCAAAGAATTGTTCACCGCTCCCTTCCACGCCCACGGTATTGGCGCCCTGGTGCTCGCGCCGTTCAACTTCCTGTTGAACTGCATCGAGTACGCCGCCAAGTCGGTTTCACTGGGCATGCGGTTGTTCGGCAACATGTTTGCCGGCGAGCTTATTTTCATGTTGATCGCCTTGTTGGGCGGCGCATGGACCGGATTTAATGGCGCAAGCATAGGCTTGGGTATAGGCCATGTGTTGGCGGGATCGTTGTGGGCGGTTTTCCACATACTTATCGTGCTGCTGCAGGCGTTTATTTTCATGATGCTGACTCTCGTATACGTGGGTCAGGCTCACGAAGGCCATTAATAGTTTTCGGTTCGGGCAGTTTCGCCCGGCCGGGGTGCAAGATGTTCTTGCAAAAGCAGTTTTTTTGACTTTTTGATTACACGGTTATTAACCAAGGAGTTGTTATGACCAACGTTGCTTTCGTTGCTCTAGCTTGCGGTCTTATTATTGGTCTCGGCGCTTTCGGTGCTTGCATTGGTATCGCTTTGATGGGGGGCAAATATCTGGAAGCTTCTGCTCGTCAGCCTGAACTGATGAACGCTTTGCAGACCAAAATGTTTTTGTTGGCCGGTCTCATCGATGCTGCGTTCCTGATCGGTGTTGGTATCGCCATGTTGTTTGCTTTCGCCAACCCGTTCGTCGGGTAAGCATTGCAGCCCGCCGCTGGCGGGTTAAGCAGCCGCAGGCGCCGGGTCTAGGCAGTCTGCGGCATGGACATCAGGTGTTGTGCAGCCAGGCTGCCCGGCACTACGGGTATTAAAGGGAAACGACCGTGAATTTAAACGCGACTCTCTTTTTTCAGATGATCGTGTTTTTCGTGCTGGGCTGGTTTACGATGAAATTCGTATGGCCGCCTCTCACGAAAGCAATGGATGATCGCCGTCAGAAAATTGCCGATGGCCTCGCGGCCGCCGACAAGGGCAAGGCCGATCTGGCCCAGGCCCAGGCGCGTATCAGCCTAATCGAGGCTTCTGCGAAAACGGAAAACCATGCTCGCATGGTCGAGGCCGAGAAACAGGCCGCGGTGCTCATCGACCAGGCTCGGCGTGAAGGCGAGGCCGAGAAGGCGCGCATCATCGCCCAGGCTCAGCAGGACGCCGCCCAAGAGGCTCAGCGTGTACGCGAAAGCTTGCGCGCCGACGTCGCCATTCTTGCCGTCAAGGGTGCAGAACAGATTCTCAAGCGGGAAATCGATGCACAGGCACATGCCGAGCTGTTGAATCAGCTTCAGGCTCAACTCTAAACCAGGGCAGGCCATGGCTGAACTATCGACTATCGCTAGACCGTACGCCGAAGCGTTGTTCGCAACGGCCCGCGACGACCAGGCTGGCCTGGCGTCATGGTCGAGTCTGGTGGCCGAGCTGGCTCAAGTGGCTAGCCTCGGCGATGTGCGCGAAGCACTGACAGACCCGCGGCTCAACGCCGCTCAGCGCATCGAGCTGTTTGCGGGGCTGATCAAGACTCCGCTTTCGGCTGCGGCGCGCAACTTCATCGAATTGCTGGTGAGCAACAACCGTATACTGGTGTTGCCGCAAATCGCCGAGCAATTCGAAATACTGAAAAACCGGCACGAAGGCACGGCGCTGGCTCAAATCAGCAGCGCCTACGCGCTAAGCGACGAGCAGGTCCAGAAGCTCGTGTCCGGGCTTGAAAAAAAGTTTGGTCTCAAGCTCAAGCCGGCCGTCACCATCGATACCAGCCTGATAGGCGGTGTGCGCGTGACCGTTGGCGACCAAGTACTTGATACTTCTGTGCAGGCCCAGTTGGCCCGCATGCGCGATACGCTGGCCGCCTGATGCGCGCCAGATAACAGGATTCCAGGAGTCTGAACATGCAACTTAATCCGTCAGAGATCAGCGAACTGCTCAAGAGCCGCATCGAAGGCTTGGGCGCGTCGACCGACGTACGTACGCAAGGCACGGTCGTTTCCGTGACCGACGGTATTACCCGCATCCACGGTCTGTCCGACGTGATGCAAGGCGAAATGCTTGAATTCCCGAATAACGTGTTCGGTCTCGCGCTCAACCTCGAGCGCGATTCCGTGGGCGCGGTTATTCTGGGCGATTACACTGGGGTGTCGGAAGGCGACCCGGTCAAAACCACAGGCCGCATTCTGGAAGTGCCCGTCGGCCCCGAGTTGCGCGGCCGCGTGGTCGACGCGCTGGGCGTGCCCATCGATGGCAAAGGCCCTGTCAATGCCCAGGCCACCGACATCATCGAAAAAGTCGCGCCCGGCGTCATTGCCCGCAAATCGGTGTCGCAGCCTCTGCAGACCGGCATCAAGGCAATCGACTCCATGGTGCCTATCGGCCGCGGCCAGCGCGAGCTGATCATTGGCGACCGCCAGACCGGCAAGACGGCTGTCGCCGTCGACACCATCATCAGCCAGAAAGGCAAGAACGTCACCTGCGTGTACGTCGCCATCGGCCAGAAGGCGTCGACCATCAACAACGTCGTGCGCAAGCTCGAAGAGCACGGCGCGCTGGAATACACCATCATCGTTGCCGCCGGGGCGTCCGAATCGGCCGCCATGCAGTACCTTTCGGCCTACTCGGGCTGCACCATGGGCGAATACTTCCGCGATCGCGGTGAAGACGCCCTGATCATCTATGACGACCTGACCAAGCAGGCCTGGGCCTATCGCCAGGTTTCGCTGCTGCTGCGCCGCCCGCCGGGCCGCGAAGCCTACCCTGGCGACGTGTTCTACCTGCACTCCCGCCTGCTCGAGCGCGCCGCGCGCGTCAACGAAGAGTACGTGGAAAAGTTCACCAACGGCGCGGTCAAGGGCAAAACCGGCTCGCTCACGGCGCTGCCCATCATTGAAACCCAGGCCGGCGACGTTTCCGCCTTCGTTCCGACCAACGTGATTTCGATCACCGACGGCCAGATCTTCCTGGAAACCGACTTGTTCAACGCCGGCGTGCGTCCCGCCATCAACGCGGGCATTTCGGTTTCCCGTGTCGGCGGCGCTGCGCAAACCAAGGTCGTCAAGAAGATGTCCGGCGGCATCCGCACCGACCTGGCCCAGTATCGCGAGCTGGCCGCCTTCGCGCAGTTCGCGTCCGACCTGGACGATGCCACGCGCCGCCAGCTGGAACGCGGCAAGCGCGTGGTCGAACTGCTCAAGCAGCCGCAGTACCAGCCTTTGCAGGTATGGGAGCTGGCGGTGACCTTGTTCGCGGTCAACAACGGCTACCTGGACGATCTCGAAGTCGGACAGATCCTGTCCTTCGAAAAGGCGCTCAAGGATTATCTCAAGTCCAAGCATGAAGGCATGGTCCAGCGCATCGAGGACACCAAAGAACTGTCCAAGGATGACGAGGCCGAATTGGTTGCAGCCATACAAGAGTTCAAAAAGCACGGTGCTTTTTAAGTTTGACTGGCGAGGGTGATGAAGCACTTGCTTCAGTATCCATACGCACGGCGGGGTCCGCTCAGGCGGCACCGCTATAACGCCCTTTCAGGAAAGAGCGATGGCCGGAATTAAGGAAATTCGAACCAAGATCAAGAGCGTGCAAAACACGCGCAAGATCACCAAAGCCATGGAGATGGTCGCGGCATCCAAAATGCGCAAGGCGCAGGAACGGATGCGCGCGGGCCGTCCCTATGCAACCAAGGTAAGGGATATTGCCGCCAACTTGATGCAGGCGCACCCCGATTACTCCCATCCCTACATGGAAGAACGCAACGTGCGCGCGGTGGGCATGGTCGTGATCAGCACCGACAAAGGTTTGTGCGGCGGCTTGAACACCAACATCATGCGGCTGGTGCTGGCGCGTCTGAAAGAGTTCGAGAAGCAGGGCATCAAGGTGCAGGCGACAGCCTTGGGCAACAAGGGCGCCGGCGTCTTGACGCGCATCGGCGCGAATCTGGTTTCGCAAGAGGTGCATCTGGGCGACATGCCCAACCTGGCGCGGCTCATCGGCGCCATCAAGGTGCAGATCGACGATTTCGTCAATGGCAAGATCGACGCCATCTACATGGCGACGAACCGCTTCGTGAACACCATGAAGCAGGACCCAAGCTTCATCCGCCTGCTGCCTTTGCCCAGCGGCCTGGAAGATCCCTTCCAGTCGGAAGCCTACGACGTCCAGAACGACGAAGGCGTGGTCAAGGCGACATACGGCTGGGATTACATCTACGAGCCAGACTCCAAATCCGTCATCGATGATTTGTTGATGCGCTACGTGGAGGGCCTGGTGTATCAGGCTGTCGCGGAAAACATGGCTTCCGAGCAGTCGGCTCGCATGGTGGCCATGAAGTCGGCATCCGACAATGCCAAGAAAGTCATTGGCGAGCTGGAGCTGGTTTACAACAAAACCCGCCAGGCTGCCATTACCAAAGAAATTTCAGAAATCGTGGGGGGCGCTGCCGCTGTTTAAGCGTAAACAGAAAGGCATCCCGTCAAAGATATTTAGCAAGGACTAAACATGAGCAACGGTACCATCGTTCAGTGCATCGGCGCCGTGGTGGATATTCAGTTCCCCCGCGACAGCATTCCAAAAATCTACGACGCGCTCAAGCTTGTCGACGACAGCTCGGCATTCGCCGAAGCCGGTCTGACATTCGAAGTGCAGCAACAGCTGGGCGACGGCGTGGTGCGTACGATTGCCATGGGCTCCAGCGACGGCTTGCGCCGCGGCATGGCCGTGGCCAATTCCGGCGCGCCCATTTCGGTTCCCGTCGGCCTGGGCACCCTGGGCCGCATCATGGACGTGCTGGGACGCCCCATCGACGAGCGCGGCCCGATCCAGAGCGACGAACTGCGCTCCATACACCAGGACGCCCCCAAGTTCGACGAGCTTTCCCCCTCGGTCGAACTGCTCGAAACCGGCATCAAGGTCATCGATCTGGTCTGCCCGTTCGCCAAGGGCGGCAAGGTCGGCCTGTTCGGCGGCGCCGGCGTGGGCAAGACGGTCAACATGCTCGAACTGATCAACAACATCGCCAAGGCGCATAGCGGCTTGTCGGTGTTCGCCGGCGTGGGCGAGCGTACCCGCGAAGGCAACGACTTCTACCACGAAATGGCTGAAGCCGGCGTCATCAAGCTGGACAACCTTGCCGAATCGAAAGTGGCGATGGTGTTCGGCCAGATGAACGAGCCTCCCGGCAACCGCCTGCGCGTGGCGCTGTCGGGCCTGACCATGGCCGAGAAATTCCGCGACGAAGGCCGCGATATCCTGTTCTTCGTGGACAATATCTACCGCTATACGCTGGCCGGAACCGAAGTCTCGGCGCTGCTGGGCCGCATGCCCTCGGCCGTGGGCTACCAGCCTACGCTGGCCGAGGAAATGGGCAAGCTGCAGGAACGCATCACATCGACCAAGAAGGGCTCGATCACATCGATCCAGGCCGTATACGTTCCTGCCGATGACTTGACCGATCCGTCGCCCGCCACGACCTTCCAGCATCTGGACTCCACCGTCGTGCTGTCGCGCGATATCGCCGCGCTGGGTATTTACCCGGCCGTCGATCCGCTCGATTCCAGCAGCCGCCAGCTCGATCCCCAGGTGGTCGGCGAAGAGCACTATGCCGTCGCCCGCGGCGTGCAGCAAACGCTGCAGCGCTACAAGGAATTGCGCGACATCATCGCCATTCTGGGGATGGACGAACTTTCCCCCGAAGACAAGCAGGCAGTGGCGCGCGCCCGCAAGATCCAGCGCTTCCTGTCCCAGCCTTTCCACGTCGCCGAAGTCTTTACCGGCTCGCCCGGCAAATACGTTCCGCTGACGGAAACGCTGCGCGGCTTTAAAATGATAGTCGATGGCGAGTGCGATGCCTTGCCCGAACAGGCTTTCTACATGGTTGGTTCTATCGACGAAGCCTTCGAAAAAGCCAAGAAACTCCAATAAGGACTACACATGGCCTACTTGAATGTTGACGTGGTCAGTGCAGAGGAATCGATTTTCTCCGGCGAGGCGAAATTCGTGACACTGCCTGGCGAGTCTGGCGAACTGGGCATCCTGCCCGGCCACACGCCGCTCATTTCGCGCATTCGCCCGGGAACGGTCAAGGTCGTTCAGCCCGACGGTTCCGAAGTAAACATCTTCGTGGCGGGCGGCATCCTCGAGATCCAGCCCGGCGCGGTGACGGTGCTGTCCGACACGGCCATCCGCGCCGAAGACCTCGATGAAGCCAAGGCTATCGAAGCGCGCAAACACGCCGAAGAAGCTTTGCGCAACACCAAGGACAAGGCCGACATCGCCGTGGTCGAGGCTGAACTCGCGATGCTCGCCGCGCAGGCTGCGGCGGCCCGCCGGCTCGGCCAGGGGCGCAGGCACTAGGCAGGCCAGGCCGTTCAGGCGGCCTGCGCACGCAAGAAGGGCACCCCGCGGGGTGCCCTTCTTGCGTGTCGTCCTCCCCGCCGCGAGCGGGCGGATAAGCAGAGCGGATGGATAAGTAGTTTCCGAGTTAAGAGTTTTCCGAATTGCCGCCCCCCGGCCTTCTCATTACTCTTGTGGCATGGGCGCTGGTTTCTTTGCCGCACGCGGGTATCGCCAGCGCGCCCCTTCGATGCGCATTGCCATTCAATGCCGCGTCGGGCGGTTTGATGGCAGGCAGGCTTTACCTCGGGAGGACCCATGAGAGAACATCTGGATTGCGCCATTTTCGGCACGACTTGCAGCGAGCCATGGGTAAGCCCGTGGCTCGCCGCCCACACGGACGGCAGGCTGCGCTTGCACAGCCTGGGCGCCGTGGACGCCAGCCATCCCGCTTCGGCGGCCGCGCTGGCCGCGTCGTCGATGCGGCTCAGGCGCTTCGATGCCTGCCTGCTGCCCGTGGCCGAGCAAAACCTGGCATGGGCCCGCAGGGCCTTGTCGGCCTCCCGGGGTGTATTGCATACGCCGCTGCTGGCGCTGGCGCACCAACTGAAGGCCGCGGCGCTCGACGACCTGTACGCGCTCGGGCTGGCCGACTTCATCCGCGCCCCGGCCTGCCCGCATGAACTGCGGGCGCGCATTGAACACCTGCTCGACGACAGGCGCTATCATGTGGCGGTGGCCGCCCGCGGCCGCGTCGGCGAGTCGGCGCCGCGGTATCAAGGCGCGCCCGGCGCCGATACCCAGGAAGCCATATGCGCCAACATCCTCGATCGCAGCGGGCAGGAACTGGACGCCTACGCCGCGGCTTCCGCCTCGCGCTGCGCCACCTCCAAAGAATCTTTCCGGGCGGCCAAAAGCAAGGTGATCGAACGCTTCGAGCGCGCCTATATTACCGCGGCGCTGGGGCGCCATTCCGGCAATATCGCGATGGCCGCCCGCGCCGCGCAAAAGCACAGGCGCGCGTTTTGGGCGCTCATGCGCAAACACGAAATCGACGCCACGCCGTTTCGTGGCGCTCCCGCCCCCAATCGCGCCAGAGACGGGTAAAATCGGGGATCTTAGAATAAGGATAGACGTGACTGCACCTATTTTGAAAAACGATATCTTCCTGCGTTCGCTGTTGCGCGAGCCGGTTCCCTATACGCCGCTTTGGCTCATGCGCCAGGCGGGGCGCTATTTGCCCGAATACAATGAAACCCGCGCACGGGCGGGGTCTTTTCTGGCGCTGGCGCAAAACCGGGAATACGCCTGCGAGGTAACCTTGCAGCCGCTGCTGCGTTTCGACCTGGATGCGGCCATTCTGTTTTCCGATATCCTGACCATTCCTCACGCCATGGGGCTGGGGCTGGACTTCCTTCCAGGCGAAGGCCCCAGGTTCGCCCATCCCGTGCGCAGCGAGGACGACGTAAAAAAACTGGCCGTTCCCGACCTGTCCCGCTTGCAGTACGTATTCGACGCCATTTCCCTGATCCGCAAGGAACTCGACGGCAAAGTGCCCCTGATCGGCTTTGCCGGCAGCCCCTGGACCGTGGGCTGTTATATGGTCGAAGGGCAGGGGTCCAGCGACTACCGCCTGATCAAGACCATGCTGTACAGCCGCCCCGACCTGCTGCATCGCATCCTGGAAATCAATACCCAGTCCACCATTGAGTACCTCAATGCCCAGATCCAGGCGGGCGCCCAGGCCGTCATGATTTTCGACAGCTGGGGCGGCGTCCTGGCCGACGGCCAGTTCCAGGAGTTTTCCCTGGCCTACACGCGCAAGGTGGTGCAGGGCCTGATCCGCGAACACGAAGGGCGCACCGTGCCGGCCATAGTCTTTACCAAGGGCGGCGCTCAATGGATAGAACAGATCGCCGCTTGCGGCTGCGCGGCAGTGGGCCTGGACTGGACGGCCAACCTCGCCCAGGTAAGGCAGCGCACCGGGGACTCTGTTGCGCTGCAAGGCAATCTGGATCCCATGGCATTGTTCGGCGGCGAGGCGGCTATCCGGGCCCAGGCCAGGCGCGTCATCGACGATTTCGGCCCGGTGAAGAACGGCGGCCATGTCTTCAACCTGGGCCATGGCATATCGCGCTTCACGCCCCCCGAAGCCGTGACCGCGCTGGTGGACGAGGTCCACACCTACAGTCGTTCCAAGCATCAGATCTAAATGAATCAAGGGGGAAACCCCTTGATTCAAGGCCGCTGCACCGAGGTTGTGCACAATTTAGTGTGCTATGCACAATGAGTTTTCATTCATAAGTTACCCTTTAGCTTATTCTTATAAGCTACTGTTTTATAAGTAAATAATCGGTTTGTTAAGAGATATTTTCGAAAATTTACTTGTCACCTTGTTGACTTTTACCAAGTTGTTCTCAAGTTTTTCCCCAAAGTTATCCACAGGCGCGGGGCCCATGCATCAAAACTCGCTTGCCGCCTGCATTTAGGATGCATAGCAAGAATTCACTTGAAGTATCAATGCCAGATATCAGCGTCGTCGAACCGCCTTTCCATCCCTGCCCGGGCGCGGCGCCGCAGGCCGTCTTCTGGATACGGGTAGCGCTGGACGTTCCACTGCTCGACGTGTTCGACTACCGTTCCCCGGCCGCCGTGCCCGTCGGTTCCAGGGTCATCGTGCCGTTTGGCCGCCGCAGGCTGGTGGGGATAGTCGTGGCGACGCCCGCCGAGCCCGCCATCGCGCCCGAACAGATCAAGGACGTCGACCAGGTGCTGGACGATACCCCTCCCATGCCTGCCGACTGGCTGCGCATGGCCTCTTTTGCGGCGCAGTATTATCAGCGGCCGATAGGCGAGGTCATGCTGCCGGCCCTGCCGCCTAGCCTGCGCAAGGTCAGCGCTTATCAGGGCAAGCGCTCGGCCGGAGGGCCCGTCAAGCGTCTGGACCGCCGCGCGCGCGTCCCGGCGCCCATCATGCCGGCCGATTGCGTACCGGCGCTGAACGCCGAGCAGACCGCGGCGGCGGATGCCATTGCCGCGTTGCAGGGCCACAAGACCATCCTGCTGTATGGCGTTACCGGCAGCGGCAAGACCGAGGTGTATCTGCATGCCGCCCAGGCCGCCTTGGCGCGCGGCCGGCAGGTGCTGTTCCTGGTGCCGGAAATCAACCTTACCCCGCAGCTCGAGCAATCCTTGCGCGCCAGGCTCGCGGGGCTGGCCGGGCCGCAAACCCTGGCGATCATGCACAGCGGCCTGGCCGATGGCGAGCGCCTGCAGGCGTGGCTGAGCGTCCAGCGCGGCGAGGCGCGCATCCTGCTGGGGACGCGGCTGGCGATCTTCGCGCCCATGCCGGACCTGGGCCTGATCATCGTCGACGAAGAGCACGACACCTCCTACAAGCAGCAGGACGGCCTGCGCTACTCGGCGCGCGATCTCGCCGTGTGGCGCGCACGCGATCGCAATGTGCCGGTCGTGCTGGGCTCGGCGACTCCCTCGCTGGAAAGCTGGAGCCACGCGCAGCGCGGCCATTACCAGCGCTATACCCTGGCCCGCCGCGCCCGCGATGTCGAGCTTCCCAAGGTGCGCCTGGTCGACACCCGGCGGCTGGCGATGCAGGAAGGCTTTTCGCCGCAACTGGTCACGGCATTGGGCGAGCGCCTGGAGCGCGGCGAGCAGGCGCTCATCTTTCTCAATCGGCGCGGCTATGCGCCGGTCCTCAATTGCGCTTCTTGCGGCTGGGTCAGCAACTGCCCGCGGTGCACGGCCTATACCGTGCTGCATCGGGCGGGCGCCAGGCGCAATCATCTGCAGTGCCACCATTGCGGCTATCAGGCGCGGGTGCCGCGCGCCTGCCCCGATTGCGGCGACCAGGATCTCAAGCCCATGGGGCGAGGCACGCAAAGGGTCGAAGAACACCTGGCCGAGCTCTTTCCCGCCGCCCGCATCGCGCGCATCGACGCCGACAGCACGCGCCTGAAGGGCAGCGCGGCCGCCTTGTTCGCCCAGGTCCATGCCGGCGAAGTGGATTTGCTGGTCGGCACGCAGATGGTGGCCAAGGGGCACGACTTCGCGAACCTGGGCCTGGTCGGCGTATTGAATGCCGACGCCATGCTGTTCGCGCAGGACTTCCGCGCGCCGGAACGGCTGTTCGCGCAATTGATGCAGGTAGCCGGGCGGGCGGGCCGCCACGCGGAGGGCGGCGAAGTCATCATCCAGACCGATTACCCCGAGCAAGCCGTGTATCAGGCTTTGCTGAAACACGATTACCCCGGCTTCGCCCAGTATGGCCTGTCCGAGCGCGAGGCGGTCGGGCTGCCGCCATACGCCCACCAGGCCCTGCTGACCGCCGAGGCCCGCGAACTGGCCACCGCCCTGGATTTCCTGGCGCATGCCAGGGCCTTGCTGGGCGAATATCCCGACAGTTTTCCAACGGCTTGCAGCATTACCGTCTACGACCCGGTTCCGCTGCGCGTGGTGCGCGTGGCCAACATCGAGCGCGCGCAATTGCTGGTCGAAAGCTCGAACCGGCCGGCCCTGCAGGCGTTCTTGACCGCATGGTCTTATGCTTTGGGAGACATCGCCCGGCGTTTTCGCGTGCGCTATAACCTTGAAGTCGATCCCCTGGAAATCTAAAGGCCCGCATTGAATTCATCCCGAGGTCATACCGTAGCGCCCGATCTGAACGCCATGCAGCGTCAGGCGGTGCTGTATCTGGATGGCCCCTGTCTGGTGCTGGCCGGGGCCGGCAGCGGGAAAACGCGGGTCATCACGCAGAAAATCGCCTATCTGCTGCGCGAATGCGGCTATTCGGCAAGGCAGGTCGTGGCGCTTACCTTCACCAACAAGGCGGCGCGCGAGATGAACGAACGGGTCAAGCTGCTGGTCGACCCCAAGCTGGCCAAGGGCCTGACGGTCAGCACGTTTCACTCGCTGGGCTTGCGCTTTCTGCGCGAGGAAGCCGCGCATGCCGGCCTGAAGCCGCAGTTTTCCATCCTGGACTCCAACGACGCGCTGGCGATCATCCAGGAGTTGCTGGCCACCACGGACAAGGCGCGCCTGCGCGCGGTGCAGCAGAATATTTCCCTGTGGAAAAACGCCTTGATGGACCCCGATGCGGCCGACCGCAGCGCCGCAAGCCCCAGCGAAGTGGAGGCTGCCAAGATCTATCGCAGTTATAGCGCCACGCTGGTTGCTTACCAGGCCGTCGATTTCGACGACCTGATCCGGCTGCCCGCCTTGCTGCTGGAACATAACGCCGAGGTGCGCCAGCGCTGGCAGGCGCGCGTGCATTACCTGCTGGTCGACGAGTACCAGGACACCAATGTATGCCAGTATCGGCTGGTGCAGTGGCTGACCGGGCAGCGCGCGATGCTGACCGCTGTCGGCGACGACGACCAGGCCATTTATGCATGGCGCGGCGCCACAGTGGAAAACCTTGCCAAGCTCACCACCGATTATCCCGCCCTGAAAGTGATCAAGCTCGAGCAGAATTACCGCTCCGTGCAGCGCATTCTTTCAGCGGCCAACCAGGTCATCGCCAAGAATCCGAACCTGTTCGGCAAGAAGCTGTGGTCCGACCTGGGGGTGGGCGAACCCATACAGGTCACGCCCATGGACAGCGAGGAAGCCGAGGCCGAATCCATAGCCGTGCGCCTGTCGGCCGCGCGCTTCGAGCGGCAGGCCGAGTGGCGCGATTTCGCGGTGCTGTACCGCAGCAATCACCAGGCGCGCGCCCTGGAACAAGCGTTGCGCAACCTCAGGATTCCCTACATCATTTCCGGCGGGCAAAGCTTTTTCGAGAAACCCGAGATCCGCGACATCCTGGGGTATTTGCGCCTGGTGGCCAACGATGCCGACGACCCGGCATTCATCAGGTCGGTGACCACCCCGCGCCGCGGCATAGGCCAGGCCACGCTGCAAACGCTGGGCCAGTTCGCCGCCGAGCGCCAGCTGTCGCTGTTCGAGGCCATCTTCGAGATCGGCGCCACGGAAAGGCTGGCTGCCAAACAACTGGAGCCCCTGCAGGTTTTTGGCAGCTTCATCCAGCGCATCCAGGCGCGCGCCGGCCGCAAGGACGGGACGGCGCGCGTGATGCCGGGCACCGGCAGCCTGTTCGGCGCCGATGACGCCCATGGCGCTGTCGGGGCCGACGGCGCGCGGGACGATACGGCGGGAGCCATACTGGACGATCTGCTCAATGCCATCCAGTACGAGCGTTTTTTATATGACACGCTGGAAGAGCGCCCGGCCCAAACGCGCTGGCACAATGTGCAGGAACTGGTGGGCTGGCTAAAGCGCAAGGCCGAGGAAGACGGCTTGACGCTGTTGCAATTGGTGCAGCATGTGGCGCTGGTGACCATGCTGGAGCGTTCCGACGACGAGGACCCCGACGCCGTCAAGCTGTCCACCTTGCACGCCTCCAAGGGGCTGGAATATCCCCATGTGTTCCTGGCGGGCGTCGAAGAGGGCCTGCTGCCGCACCTGGGGCGCGACGAAGACGACGCCGATCCGGCGGCCGCGGCCGATGCCATGGCCCTGCGCATCCAGGAAGAGCGCCGCCTGATGTATGTCGGCATCACCCGCGCCCAGCGCACGCTGCACCTCACCTGGTGCAAGAAGCGCCGCCGGGCGCGCGAAGACGTGGTGCGCGAATGTTCGCGCTTTATCGAAGAGATGGGCCTTGCGCAGGTCAGGCAGGAAGAAGACCCGGCCACCCGCGCGCTCAGCCCCAAAGACCGCCTGGGCATGCTCAAGGCCTTGCTGAATAAAGCGTGATCCGGCCGCCACGCGCGTCGGGAAGTATGACGATATTGAAGATTCTGATATGTGTTTGTTGAAGGCGCGGTTCATGGCGATCGGCCTAGAATAATTGCAGACACTGCGACTGGCGCTCCGGCCCAGCCCGCCCCGCTCGAAGACAGTGAACAAACATACCCTAGAGCAAAACAATTTGCCGGATATCGGAGACGAGACATGCTGCGTATTTGCGTAGTCGCTGCCGCGTTCGCGGCCAGCCTTTCCACACCCAATCGTAACCGCATTGCATTCGGCGTTGCGCCGGCAGCGTCGCCAATCAATGAAAGGAAATAGCATGGATAGCATGGTGTATGGCTTCGTCGGGGTGGGCCGCATGGGGGCGCCCATGACCAGGCGGCTGTTGAGCGCGGGTCGCCAGGTCGTGGTGCATGACCTTGCGGCGGACGCGGTGGAAGCGCTGGTCGCGGGCGGAGCCCGAAAGGCGGAGACCCCCCAGGCGGTGGCGGATCAGGCGGATGTGGTGTTCCTCAGTCTGCCCAACCCGGAAATTGTGCAGGCCGTTGCGCTCGGCCCGGAAGGGCTCGCCGGGGGCAAGCGCGCCAGGCATATCGTCGATTTCTCGACGATAGGGCCGCGGGCGGCAAAAATCCTGGCCGCGGCGTTTCAGCAGCGCCAGGTGGCTTATATCGATGCGCCGGTCAGCGGCGGAGTAAAGGGAGCCACAGAAGGAATGCTGGCTGTGATGGTGTCATGCCCGAATGCGGCCTACGCATTCATCGAGCCCATATTGAAACGTTTCGGGAAGGTGTTTCATTTGGGTGAAGGCGCGGGCCAGGCGCAAACAATGAAACTCGCGAACAACTTGCTGGCCGCTGCCGCGCTGGCCGTTTCGGCGGAAGCCGTGGTCATGGGGGTCAAGGCGGGAATCGATCCCAAAGTCATGCTCGATGTGATCAATTCGGGCTCCGGACGCAATAGCGCGACCCAGGATAAATTCCCCCGCGCCGTGCTGCCGGGCACTTTCGATTTCGGCTTCGCTACCGGCCTGTCATACAAGGATGTGCGCCTGTGCGTGGACGAGAGCGAGTCCTTGGGCGTGCCGATGGTGGTGGGCGCCGCGGTGCGCGAGATGCTGGCTGTCACGAACGCCATATATGGGGCGGATTCCGATTTCACGTCCATTGTGCGAGTGGTGGAGAGCTGGGCTGGAGTAGAGGTTCGAGGCTGACGCGGGCTCTTCGATTGCGCATGGGATGTATTTATCGCTGTTTTTACTTTGATGGGGAGTAGCGCCATGAATGATGAGTTGTTCGAGCGGGGCCTGGAAATCCGTAAATCGGTATTGGGCAAAGAGTTCGTGGAGAAGTCGATTGCGTCGGCGGACGATTTCAATATGCCGATGCAGCGGCTGACCACCGAATATTGCTGGGGGGCCGTGTGGGGGCGCGATGGATTATCGAAAAAAACCCGCAGCATGCTGAACCTGGCCATGATCGGCGCGCTCAACCGTCCGCAGGAACTGAAAATGCATGTCGCGGGCGCCCTGCGCAATGGCGTCACAAAGGATGAAATCCGGGAAATTCTTCTGCAGGTGGCGATCTACGCCGGAATTCCCGCGGGGGTGGATTCGTTTCGCATTGCGCGGGAGGTCTTCGCTGCCGGCGACGAATCCTGACGCCGCCGCGCGGCCATCGCCGCAATGAAATGTTCTGAATGAACCGATAGGAGACGATATGGGCAGGTTGGACGGAAAAACGGCCGTGGTGACAGGGGCGGGCGGCGGCATTGGCAAAGAAATCGCCTATGCTTTTGCGGCGGAAGGCGCGCAGCTTGCTTTCCTGGACAACAACGGGGAACTGGTGAGCGCGGCGGCGGCCGGCGCGCCGGGCGCCAGGGGGCGGGCCTATGTATGCGACGTGTCCGATCGCGTCGCGGTGCTGGAAGCGGTCGACAGTTTCGCGCGCGATGCCGGCGGCCTCGACATCCTGGTCAACAATGCCGTGCATTTCCATTACGCGCCATTGGTCGATATGGACGAAGACGTGGTCGACAAAATGATAGCGGTCGGCCTCAAGGGCGCGCTATGGTCCCTGCAGGCGGCTACGCCGCACTTGATTGCGCGCGGGGGCGGATCGGTCATCAATCTGTCGTCGATCGCGGTGTCGTTTTCCATCAGGAATGCGGGGGTATACACGGCGATCAAAGGCGCGCTCGATGCCTTGACCCGCCAACAGGCCGTCGAGCTGGGCCCGCATCATATCCGGGTCAACGCCCTGGCGCCAGGGCCCGTCGCGACGCCGGGGGCCAGCTCCGTGATCGATGAGCAAGGCTGGGAATCCCGCCGCCTGCGCACGCCGCTGGGACGGCTTGCAAGCGCCTCGGAAATCGCCTCGGCAGCGGTTTTCCTTGCTTCGGACGAGGGCGCGAGCATCGCTGGCGTCACGCTGAAAATCGATGGAGCCATTACGGTCTGTGGACCGTAATAATGGCGGCGCGCGGCGCGCGGCCGGGAAGGCCTGTCGTCTATTACGGAGTCGTAGATGGAAACCAAAGAGCCTGAAACTATTCGGACAGCGGCGCTTGAGGTCGTCACGACCGCAATGATAGTGCCGTCCGGCTCGTTTTCCGACGTGGCGATGGTGAAGGCGAAGTCATGCCTGCTGGATTACCTGTCGTGCGCATTCGAGGCGCTGACCCTTCCCTGGAGCCGTCAGGCATTTGCCCTGGCGACCCCGACCGCGGAAGGAGCCCATATGGTAGGCCGGAGCATGATCTGCTCCCCCGGGGCTGCGGCATTTGCCAATGCCGTGGCCGGCCATGGCCTGGTGCGCGAAGACATGCATCCCGCAAGCGTCGTCCATCTGGGGGTGGTGGTCTGGCCTGTCGTGCTGGCCTTGTCCGAGCAGCACAGGGTGTCGGGGCGGCAGGCTTTGGCGGCGGCGATCGTAGGCTATGAGGTGGGCGCGCGCATAGGGCGCGCGGCGATGTCCAGCGATCTGGCGCGCTTGTTCCGGCCCACGGGCCTGATGGGCCCCTTTGCCGCCGCCCTGGCGGGGGCTCGTATTGCGGGGCTGGATACGCAGCAGGCGCTGTCCGCTTTTGCGCTGGCGGCCAATTGTTGCTCCGGGCTGAACGAATGGCCGCACACCGGGGGCAGCGAGATGTATTTCCATCCCGGGTTTGTCGTGAAGAACGCATTGACCTGTCTCGAGCTGGCTGGCAACGGGGCGCTTGCCTCGGCCTCGATACTGGAAGGCGAGGGCGGGTTCTTCCAGGCCTATGCGCGCACCTCGATGGCATCGCCCATCGTGCTCTTTCCGGAAGGCGACGCCGAAATCCTTTCAGTCTTCAACAAGCCCGTTCCGGCCTGCAATTTTGCCCAGTCGCCCTGCCAGGCGGCGCTCGAGGCGGCGCGGCGAATCGGCGGGGACAGCCGCCGTATCGCCGCCGTGCGCATAGATACGACCCTGGCGGCCGTGCGTTATCCGGGATGCGCCGCAAAAGGGCCGTTCCGCTATGCCTTGCAGGCCAAAATGAGCATCCCGTTCGGGGTGGCGGCGACGCTTGCCAGAGGCGCGATTGAAGAGGGCAATTACAGCAATCTGGACGACGGGGAGATCGCCAGGCTGATGTCGGGGACGACCCTGGCCAGCGACGGCCAATATACCGCCGCCTTCCCGGCCAGGCAAGGAGCCCGGGTCACGCTTTCGCTGGATGACGGCACTTCGGTGGTCAGTGAGATGGATGACGTTGTGGCGGCCGACAGCGAATTGATACGCCGCCGCTTCCGCCAGGCGGCGAGCGCGGTGGTCGGCGCGCAACGGGCGATGGAAATCGAGGACATCGTCGACCGCCTGGACACGGAGCCTGATGCCGGAGTGCTGGCCATGCTGTGCGCTGCATGACAGGCCTGTCCGATAAAAACATGCGACGGGGACACGAATGACTGAATTGCAGATTTTTTCCGAGGCCCTGCTCCAGGCTCTGGCCGCCGGACTGTTGGTCGGGGGCCTGTATGGGCTGATGTGCCTCGGGCTGGCCATGATATTCAGCATCATGCGGGTGATCAATTTCGCCCAGGGCGATTTCATGATGCTTGGCATGTATGTCGCCTACTTTTTCTTCATGCTTCTGGGCACCCAAAGCGTCCTGGGGCCTTATGTCTCGATACTGCTGACGGTCCCCATCATGTTCATGGCGGGTTACCTGGTCCACTACTTCCTGATATCGAAAGTGACGGGCAGCCGCACTGCAAGCCTGGAGGGCGAGGGGCATTACGCGCAGCTCGTCCTCACGCTGGGCCTGGCGCTCATTCTGCAGAATGGCGGCATGATGCTGTTCGGTTCGCAACTGGTTTCGATACGCACCCCCTTGTCCAGCAGCGCGTGGGAAGTGGGTCCCATGTGGGGGGATTTTGTCAGCATCTTCATCAATAAAGGCCGCGGGGTCGCGGCAATCATCTCGCTGCTGGTCATCGTCCTGTTTACCTTGCTTGTCCATCGCACCCGCCTGGGCAAATCGTTGCGGGCCGCGGCCGACAACCCCGTGGCATCGTCTTATATGGGGATAGACGTCAACCGGGCCTACCGCATCGCTTTCGCCCTGGGCACCTGCATCACCGCTTTGGCCGGCGGGCTGTTGGCGACGAATTATCCATTCCACCCATTTGTCGGCCTCGAGTTCGTAATCATCATGTACGCCGGCGTGGTGCTCGGCGGCATGGGCAGCATTCTGGGAGCGTTCTGGGGAGGAATGGCGATAGGCCTGGTGCAGCAGCTGTCCAGCCTCGTGCTGCCGACGCAATTGCAGAATGCCGCCATCTTTGTGTTTTTCCTGTTGATTGTGACGCTCAGGCCTCAAGGGCTCTTTGGCCGTGTTTCGGAGAGAACCTGAATGAAAGCCTTCCGGACCAGCCTGATCCTTCTTCTGGCCGCGGCTGCCTATCTGGGCCTTGCGCTGGCCGTCGAGAATTCTTATCACCAGTTGATCCTGACCCTGGTGCTGATCTGGGCCAGCTTCGGGCTATCGTGGAACATGCTCAGCGGGTATACCGGCCTGGTTTCCTTCGGCCACGCATCATTCTTTGGACTAGGCGCTTACGCGACTGTGCTGGCGCAGATCCATTTCGGGCTCAGCCCCTGGGTCATGATACCCGTGTCGGGGGTGATCGGCGCCCTGGCCGGCTTGTTGATCGGTCTTCCCACCTTCCGCCTGCGGGGCCACTATTTTGCGCTTTCGATGCTCGCGTATCCCTTGGCGCTGCTGTATATATTTGAGTGGCTGGGTCTGCAGGAAGTCACCTTTCCCATGAAGCGCGAGGATCCGGCGTGGTTCATGCAGTTTTCCGACCCGCGCATCTACACGGCTATCGCGCTTGCCATGCTGCTTCTCTTTATCCAGATTACGCGGCACGTCGAGCGCACGCGGTTCGGCATGGGCCTGATCGCCATAAAGCAGAACGAGGCCGCCGCCGAAGCCGCCGGCATCGATACGCTAAGGTTGAAACTCAAGGCCATCGCCCTGAGCGGCGCGATCGCCGGCGCCACCGGCGCCTTTTACGCAGTGGTGTTGCTGGTCGTTACGCCTATCTCGGTATTCGGCATGCTGGTTTCCGCCCAGGCCCTGACAGTAGCCATGTTCGGCGGAGTGGGCACGGTATGGGGCCCCATCATAGGCGCCGCGATCCTGATCCCCCTGGGCGAGATTCTCCACGCCGAGCTCGGCTCCCGATTTCCCGGCATACAGGGGGTCATCCTGGGCGTGGCCATCGTCGTGGTGATCCTGGTCGCCCCGGAAGGCATCTTCTGGAAAGCCAGGGACTCATGGCGCAAAAGAAGCAAGGGCCTTGCCGCCGGGCCGGCGATTCCGCGGACGGCCGGCCCAGGCAGTTTCGCGGGCGCCGGCCCGGCGCCCTTGGCCAGGCGCGAACTTTCCGATGAAATCATTCTGGATGTCCAGTCGCTTTCCAGAAGCTTCGGCGGCCTGAAGGCGGTGCAGGACGTCAGCTTCAAGGTGCGCAAGGGCATGGTCCTGGGCATTATCGGCCCCAACGGCGCAGGCAAGACGACGCTGTTCAATGTGCTGAATGGCTTCCTGCGGCCCGACGCCGGACGAGTCATCGTCAATGGCGTCGACATGGCGGGGCGCAAGCCCCATGCATTATGCGCGGCCGGAGTCGGACGCACATTCCAGGTCATGCGTCCGTTCATGCGCCTGACCGTCGCCCAGAACGTGAAGGTTGGCGCTTATGTCAAGGCGCGCACCGAACCGGAAGCGGAATCGTTTGCCGCGCGCGCGATTGCACAGCTCGGCTTGTCTGATTGCGCCGCGCGCCTGGCCTCGACCCTGACGACCAAAGAGCTGCGCTTGATGGAACTGGCCCGGGCGCTGGCGGGGCAACCGCGGCTATTGCTGCTGGACGAAACGCTTGCGGGATTGGGGCAAAGCGAAATCGATGACGTGATCGCCGGAATACGCTCGCTGTCCGCGGCCGGCATTACGATTGTCATTATCGAACACACCATGCAAGCCATGGTCCGGCTCGTGGACGAGTTCGTCGTGCTCGATCACGGTGAAGTGCTGGTCGTCGGGCAGCCCCAGGCCATCACGCGGGACAAGCGGGTAATCGAGGCCTATCTGGGCAAGAAATGGAGCGCGAGAAATGCTTGAAATCAGGCAGCTCGTGGCGGGCTACTCCGCCATACCCGTCCTCCAGCATGTGGACGTGACGGTGAACGACGGCGAATTCGTGTCCATCGTCGGTCCCAATGGCGCGGGCAAGAGCACCTTGTTCAAGACGATTTCCGGGTCCGTGCGGGCGATGTCGGGCTCCATACGATTCGATGGGCGCGACCTCCTTGCCGTGGAGCCGTGGCGCCGGCCGCATCTGGGCATCGCGCACGTGCCCGAAGGAAGGCAGGTTTTCGCCTCCATGACGGTGCTGGAAAACCTGGAGATGGGCGCATACACGGATGCCGGCCGCCGCGACTGGAGCCGCAATCTGGAACGCATCTATGAATGGCTGCCTGTCTTGAAACAGCGCTCGGCGCAATTGGCCGGAACATTGTCGGGCGGCGAGCAACAGATGGTGGCCATCGGCCGGGGCCTGGCGTCTTCGCCGCGGCTCTTGATGCTCGACGAGCCCTCGATGGGTTTATCCCCGGCAATCGCGGACTTCATTTTCGATCGGCTGATGGACATACGCAAGGAGGCAAAGCTGACCATCCTGCTCGTGGAGCAGCGGGTGGCGGAGGCGCTGCAGTTCGCCGACCATGGCTATGTGCTCGAAACGGGCAGGGTGGTGCTGGAAGGAAGCAATGAAACATTACAGGCGGATGATCGTGTCCGCCGGGCGTATCTCGGGATGTAAATCCGGGTTGAACCCGCGCCAGCGGGAAACAAGAGGAGACGACGATGAAGAGATTTACCAATGCAGGCCTTGGCGCCGCCATGGCCTTGTCGATAGGCATGCTGGCCTCGAATTATGCATCGGCCGCCCGGGCGGCCGATGCGCCGCCCGTTGCGGTCGGCCTGATCGCGCCCATGTCCGGCCTTTATGCGCGCTACGGGCAAGTGATGCGCATGGGCGCCGAAATGGCCATCAAAGACATCAACGATAAAGGCGGAATCAACGCTCTGGGCGGCGCCAAACTGAAACTGGAGGTCATCGATTCCGGCGATACCACCGAGAAAGCCAAGAGCGCCGCCCAGCGCATGGTGGCGGACTATCCCAATCTGGTGGCGGGCACCGGCGCGTATCTCAGTTCGTTCACGCTGGCGGTGACCGAGGTCACCGAACGCGCGAAGCTTCCCATGTTGACCTTGTCGTATTCGGATCAAATTACCAACCGCGGGTTCAAATACATATTCCAGACCTCGGCGACGGCGGGCAAGCAGGCTGAAATCGCATTGCCGACCATTTTGAGTCTGGCTGAAAAGGCATCGGGCAAACGCCCCAGAACCGTCGCCGTCATTACCGATAATACGGCCGCGTCATTGTCGTCCGTCAAGGCCATGAAAGAAGGGCTGCTCGAAAAGAACGGCCTGACGCTGGTCGTCGACGAAACGTTCACGCCGCCGCTGGCGGACGCGTCGTCGCTCATACAGCAAGTCAGGTCGCGCCGTCCGGACCTGGTTTTCTTCCTGCCCACGGTCATTTCCGATGCCAAGCTGATCCTCGAGAAAATGAACGAGATGAATGTGCGCGTGCCGGTGATTTCGTTTGGCATCGCGATCGCCGAGCCCGAAGTGCTCAATACGGTAAGTCCGCAACTGCTCAACGGCGTGATGTCGGCGGTGGCCAACTGGGGGACCAAGGGGCAGGAGGCCCTGATCCAGCGCATGAAGACGGAATACAAGGAGCCCTGGATGACGCAAAACGCCATTTCCACCTATGGCGATATGTGGATCATCAAGGCGGCGCTGGAAAAGGCCGGCAAGGCGGATCGGGAAGCGATGGCGCAGGCCCTGCGCACAATGGACGAAGGAAAGTCTCCTTACTTTCCGGGCGGCGAACTGAAATTCGATCAGGCGGGCCACCGTCTCGGCGCCAGCCTGACCGTGATTCAGTGGCAGGATGGGGTTCCCGTTACGGTCTTTCCGGAGGATCTCGCTCTGGCCAAGCCCATTTGGCCCGGAAAGTGACCAGCGACGCGGAGTCCCCGGCCCGGCAAGGGCCCGGCCGGCGCCGCCTGGTCAGGCAGGAGGCGACCACCGTCCTTGCTCGACCAGCTGCTGCACCAGCTGCCTTACGTAAATCATCAGGTCGCGCGAGGCCTTGGTCGATGGCCGCTGCGTGGAGGAGGCCACCACGAGGCTGCGGGTGATGGTGGGCTCGACGATCTTCCAATAGCGAATCCGGCGGCTGGTAATCAGTTCATGGGCGCTGGAGTACGACAAAATGGTGTAGTAGCCCACGCCGTGCTCGATCAGGCTCAGGGTGGACGACATCGCGTCCATCTCGAGCTGGATATTGGGCGTGACGCCGGCTTTGTCGAGATATTCATCGATCAGTATGCGCAGCCCATGCGGCCGGTTCGGGAGAATCAGCGGGATGCTGCGCAAGTTCGACGCGCGTATCGGCCCTTCCCCGGCCCTGGCCGGGTCATTGATGGGGCCCAGCAAAAACAGCTCGTCGGTGAGCAGCGGATCGCTGGCCAGCATGCCGTTGTACCGGGTGTGATAAAGAATGGCGATGTCCAGGCGGCCCGTCATCAGCCATTCCTGAACGTGTCCGCTGAAACCTTCCATGATGCCCAGCGATACATGGGGAAACGCGTTCTGGAATTTTTCCACCAGCGGCGCAGCCAGCACGGCCTGCACCGAAGGCGGCATGCCTATCAGTACACGCCCCGAGGGTTCGCTGCCCAGTGCGGCCAGTTCTTTCTTGGCCGCCGCGGCGGTGTCCAGGATACCTCGCGCATATTGTTCAAAGCGCTTTCCCGCCTCACTGAGCACGACGCCATGGCCGGTGCGGTGATAAAGGGCGACGCCCAGCTCTTGCTCCAGGGCCTTGATCTGCCGGCTTAGAACGGGCTGAGCGACGGAAATGCGCAATGACGCACGCGAAAACGATTTGAAATCGGCAATCGCGAGGAAGTATTCCATTTGCCTTAGTTCCATAGCCCCTTATATACAACGTTGATTTTCTCCGCTATGGGTGCTTGTACCGGGGCGGCCGCAAGGCTTACGTCTTCCGCATATACGCAAAAAAGCCTGCCGATATGGCAGGCTTTTTAGTACAAGCAGCGCTGGATTTGCTTTGGCGCCGCTTACCAGGCCGTACGCGTGTAGCGGGCGTCTTTGGCGCGGGCTTCGTCAAGGGCGCGCGTCACATCGATCATATAGCCGGCAAAAGCCTTGAAGCCTGCTTTCAGGCCGCCAAATGCCTGTTTGCCCAGGGTAACGATCGAAACTGCCTCACCATTGCTCCACGAGTCGCGCATGATGTCGCGTTCGAGAGAATCGCTCAGGCGGCTGTACTGGTTGTAAGAAAGATTCGACATAATTACTCACCTTTAAAAGAGCTGTGTGCTGACATGAGTAATTATAGGGTTTACCCTAGGATATAGCTAGGGTAAACCCTAATCTTTTTTAAATGCCGGGAAAGTGGTGTTTATCCGCCACAAAATAACTTGAGGATATGCTTGCCAAGCCAAGCCAAGCCAAGCCAAGCCAAGCCAAGCCGAGCCAAGCCGAGCCAAGCCAAGCCAAGCTGGCTGATGGCTGATGGCGGGCGACGTCCAGCGGCGCGCCTTCGCCCTTCAGTCAGCCTTGCGCTCGAAAAAGCGCCGAAACGCAGCCTGGGCTTCATCGCTTTGCAAGCGTTCGCTGAAAAGGTCCCGTTCCTTGTCGAAACTGCGCATCAGGTCGGCGCGGCCGGGTTCGCGCAGCATGCGCTTGGATATCCTGAGCGCCTGCGCCGGCTGCTTGTCCAGCGCTGCGGCCGTCGCCCGGGCAAGGCTCAAGGCCTGGCCGGCGGGGGCGACGCCTGTAATGAAACCACTGTCCCAGGCCTGCGCGGCGCTGAACGGTTGTCCCAGCAGCAGCCATTCAGCGGCGCGGCGCGCTCCGACGAGCTGGCCCAGCAGCGTGCTGGAGCCGCCTTCGGGGCATAGCCCCAATGACACGAACGGCATGCTGAACAGCGCCGTCTCGCCGGCATAGACGAAATCGCAGTGCTGCAGCAGCGTCGCCCCCACGCCGATGGCGTGGCCTTCGACCGCCGCGATCACCGGCACGTCGATATTGGCCAGGGTGCGCAGAAAGGCCAGGGCGGGGCTGTCGGCAATGCCGCGCCTGGCCGCCTGGAATTCGCTCAAATCATTGCCGGCCGTGAAGCAATCGCCGGCGCCGGTCAGGATCACGGCGCGGCAGCCGGGATCGGCCTGGGCTTTTTGCAGGCCCTGATCCAGCGCCTGGTACATGGTGCCGGTCAGGGCATTGCGCCGTTCGGGGCGATCGATGGTGAGGGTCAGGCAGCGCCCGTCCAGGCTGCTGACTATCATGCGCAGGCTCCCGCGAACGAGTCTTTGAGGGACAGGCAGGCCTGCACGTATTCCTGCTTGAGCTTGTCGACGATATGCTCGACCGGCAGGATGCTGTCTATGCTGCCTACCCCCTGGCCGGCGCCCCAGATGTCGCGCCACGCCTTGGTCCTGCTGCTGCCGAAATCGATGAGATCGGTGTTGGCGGCGGAGAGATTGTCCGGGTCCAGTCCGGCCGCCTCGATGCTGGGCTTGAGATAGTTGCCGGGAATGCCGGTGAAAAAGGGCGTGTAGAGGATATCGCTGGCCTGGGCCCGGACCAGCATCTGCTTGTAGGCTTCCTGGGCTTGCGCCTCGCGGCTGGCAATGAAGCGTGTGCCTATGTAGGCGAAATCGGCTCCCATTGCGCGCGCCGCCAGCACGTCCTGGCCGCGGGTGATGGCGCCCGACAAGGCGATGGGGCCGTCAAAGATCCTGCGCACTTCGGCCAGCAGGGCAAAGGGGCTGAGGGTGCCCGCGTGGCCGCCGGCGCCCGAGCACACCAGGATCAGGCCGTCCACCCCGGCGTCCAGCGCCTTGCGGGCATGGCGCAAGGTGGTCACGTCATGGAAGACCTTGCCGCCCCAGCCATGCACGGCGTCGACCACCTCGTTGGGCGCGCGCAGGCTGGTGATGATGAGCGGCACTTTGTGCTCGGCGCATACGGCCAGGTCTTCCTGCACGCGGTCATTGGATTTGTGGATGATGTGATTGATGGCATAGGGCGCGACGATGCGGCCGGGCTCGCGGCGCCTGAGGTCCGCCAGGGCGGTGTCGATCTGGGTCAGCCATTGCGCCAGCCTGCTTTGGGGCCGCGCATTGAGCGCCGGCATGGACCCGATGATGCCGCTGGCGCATTGGGCGATCACCAGCTCGGGGCCGGACACAATAAACATCGGCGCCGATATGACCGGCAAGGAAAGCTGCTGGTAAAGCTGTGTGACAGTGCTGCGGGGCATTCGGCGGGTCTCCTGGAATGGGGTGGCGCAGCGCCGCGTGGCGTCGGGACGCGACTCGCGGTGCGCCGCTGCCATATTCTAGGGCCAAATCGGTCGCCTGATGAGACGCCGCGGCGTGGCGCGGGCGCTCATGCGCCAGATGAGGCAAAATACCGCTTTTACTTGCTGCGCGGTTCACTCATGTCTTTACGTCCTGCCCCCCTTACCGGAATTCGTGTTTTAGACCTTACCCGCGTGCTGGCCGGGCCATGGTGCACCCAGAACCTCGCCGACCTCGGCGCCGAAGTCATCAAAATCGAGAGGCCCGGCGCCGGCGACGATACCCGCGGCTGGGGGCCTCCCTATCTCAAGGATGCGCACGGCAAGGACACGACGGAGGCGGCCTACTATGCCTCGGCCAACCGCAACAAGCAGTCGGTGGCCATCGATATCGCCACCGAGCGCGGCGCCGGCCTGGTGCGCGAGTTGTCCAGGCAATGCGATATCCTGGTCGAAAACTTCAAGGTCGGCGGCTTGCGCAAGTATGGGCTGGACTACGAAAGCATAAAGGCCATCAACCCGGCCCTGATCTACTGTTCCATCACCGGCTTCGGCCAGACCGGGCCTTATGCCAGCCGCCCCGGCTACGATTTCATGATCCAGGGCATGGGCGGGCTGATGAGCATCACGGGCGAGCGCGACGACCTGCCCGGCGGCGGCCCGCAAAAGGCCGGCGTGGCCGTGGCCGACCTGATGACGGGCATGTATTCCACGGTGGGCATACTGGCGGCGCTGCACGAGCGCGGCCGCAGCGGCCTGGGCCAGCATATAGACATGGCCTTGCTGGATTGCCAGGTGGCCATGCTGGCCAACCAGAATCTCAATTATCTGACCACGGGCGTCGCCCCCAGGCGCGCCGGCAACGCGCACCAGAATCTCGTGCCTTACCAGGTGTTTGCCGCGGCCGACGGCCACCTGATCGTGGCGGTGGGCAACGACACGCAGTTCAAGGCTTATTGCCATGTCATCGGCCGGCCCGCCCTGTCCGACGATATGCGCTTCAAAACCAATTCCAACCGCGTGATTCATCGCGAAATTCTGATACCGCTGCTGACCGAAGCCATGAAAGCCCAGGCGCGCGATTATTGGCTCGAGGCGCTGGAGCGCGTCGGGGTGCCGGCCGGCCCCATCAATACCATCGAACAGGTGTACCAGAACCCGCAGGTCAAGGCGCGCGGCATGCAGCAGACCTTGCCGCACAGTTCCGCCGGCCAGGCTCCGGTGGGCGCCAGTCCCTTGCGGTTTTCCGCCAGCCCGGTCAACTATCGCCATGCCGCGCCCTTGCTGGGCGAACACACACAACAGGTCCTGCGCGAGCGCCTGGGCCTGTCAGACGAAGAAATCCAGGAGTTGACTCAATGAAGCATATCAAGACCATAGGCATAGTCGGCGCGGGCGCCATGGGGCGCGGAATCGCCCAGATCGCGGCGCAAGCGGGTTTCGACGTGCTGTTGTTCGACCTGAACGCCGATGCGGTCGCCGCCGCGCGGACGAATCTGAGCCAAACATGGGACAAGCTGGCCGCCAAGGGGAAAATCACGCCCGAAGCCGCGGCCCAGTCCCTCGAGCGGCTGCTGCCCTGCCAGGACCTGCAGGCGATGGGCAAGGCCGACCTGGTGATCGAAGCCGTCGTCGAGCGGCTGGAGGTCAAGTGCGATCTTTTCCGGCAGCTTGAAGGCGTCGTGGCGGCGGATTGCATCCTGGCGTCCAACACCTCGTCGCTGCCCATCACCGCCATCGCCCAGGCCTGCGCGCATCCGGAACGCGTGGCGGGCTTCCATTTTTTCAATCCCGTGCCGCTGATGAAGGTGGTCGAGATCATCGACGGCTTGCGCTCCGATCCCCGGACCGGCGACGCGCTGATGGCGCTCGCCCGGGAAATGGGGCATACCCCTGTGCGGGCCAGGGACATGCCCGGCTTTATCGTCAACCATGCCGGGCGCGGCATGAATATCGAGGGCCTGAAGGCGGCGCAGGAAGCCGTGGCGCCGTTCTACCAGATAGACGCCATCATGCGCGAGCAGGGCGGGTTCCGCATGGGGCCATTCGAGCTGCTGGACCTGACCGGGCTGGACGTATCGCACGCCGTCATGGAATCCATCTATCAGCAGTTCTATGACGAACCGCGTTTCCGTCCATCGCCCATCACCGCGGTGCGCAGCGCCGGCAAGCTGCTGGGCCGCAAGACGGGGCAAGGCTTCTACGCCTATCCCGACGGCCAGAAGCAAGTGCCCGCCGAACCCGCCGTCCCGGCGCTGCCCGCGGGCCTGAAGGTCTGGCTGGCGCCCTATCATTCGGTGGGCCATAAGCGCGCGGCCGCGCTGCTCAAGAACCTGGGCGCGAACGTGATCGCCGCCGAAGCGCCGCCCGCCGACGCGCTGATCGTTGTCACGCCCTATGGCGAGGACACGGCGTCCGTGGTGGGCGGGCATCAGCTGGATGGCGAACGCAGCGTTGCGCTGGACACGTTTTTCGGCCTGGAACAGGGCAAGCGCCGCGTCCTGATGTGTTCGGCGGCCACCCTGCCAAAATGGCGCGACGCCGCCCATGCCCTGTTTGCCGGCGATGGCACGCCGGTTTCGGTCATCGACGATTCGGCGGGTTTCGTCGGCCAGCGCGTGGTGGCCACCATCGTCAATGTGGCCAGCGATATCGCCCAGCAGGCGATTGCCACGCCTGCGGACATCGATCTCGCCGTATCGCTGGGGCTGGGCTATCCCAAGGGCGGGCCCTTGTCCATGGGCGATGCCCTGGGCGCGGCGCATGTGCTGGAAATCCTGCGGGCGATGTATCGCGTCACCGGCGATATGCGCTATCGGCCCAGCCCATGGCTGCAGCGCCGCGTACAACTGGGCCTGTCGCTGCGCGCCGAACCGGCTTGCGCGGCCAGGTAGCGGTCCCGTCCGGATCGCGCGCCGCGGGCGATTGTCCCGCGGCCCTGCGTACAGATAAAAAAAACCGCCAGGCTCGCCTGGCGGTTTTTGTGTAGCCATTGTTTTTACTTGACGGCATGTACCATGTATTGGACCGCGGCCTTCACTTCCGCATCGCTGGCTTGCGAGCCGCCGCGCGGAGGCATGGCGCCAACGCCGTGGATGGCATTCTGCACCATCGTATCCTCGCCGGTCTCGATGAATTTGGACCATGCGGCCTTGTCGCCGAACTTGGGGGCTCCCGCCACGCCGGTGGCGTGGCAGGCAAAGCAGACCGCCTTGTAGAGTTTTTCGCCGGCCGGATCGATGGCTGCGGTATCCGCGGCGGGCGCGGGGCTTGCGGTTTCGGCAGGCGCCGCGGGAGCGGCCGCAGCCGGCGCTGCTTCGGCAGGAGCCGCCGGCGCGGCTTGCGGCGCGGCGGGCGCCGCGGTTGCGGCTGCGGTTTCCGCCGGCTTGGCCTCGGCCTTGTCGCCGGCGGGTTCCGCGGGTTCCTTGAAGGATGCGCCCGATTTGTTGACCATGTAGACCACGGCGCGCTCGACTTCGAAGTCGCTGAGCGCGGGGTTGCCGCCCTTGGGAGGCATGCCCTTGATGCCGTGGATCGCGTTCTTGATCAGGTCTTCGTAGCCCGCCTTGATGAACGGCGCCCATGCCGCGGTGTCGCCGATCTTGGGCGCGCCCGCCACGCCGGCGGTATGGCAGGCCGTACAGGTTGAATCGAATACTTGCTGCCCGGTCTTCATGACTTTGGGGGCGTTGGCGTCGACCAGGCTGAAACCGGCGACGGGCTTGATGCGCGAGGCAATCGCTTCGGGCGATTGCGCGTCGGAGCCCGAACCCATTTTCGAAGTGGCGGTTACGAGATTGATCAGCAGGACTATGATCAGAATGGGCACAATGAAGGCCAGGATTACAGTTACGATCAACTGCTTGGGCGTTTTGATGAGGCCTTCATGATCCTCGATGGTCGCTTCAACGTGTTCTTCTGTGTTGTTCATAATCGAATCCTGCGTGTTCCTAATCAGAGGGCGCCAAGGCCTGAATTCTGTATGGGTGTGCCATGTGCGGCGGTCCCCGTGCATGGGTTATGCGAAGGACTCAAAGCCACGTGAATGAAGGATTATAACGAGACTGTCGTTTAAGTGCATGAAAGTTGATTCTGCTCAAATTTGGGCAGCATTGAGCGCGGAAAGCGACGGCCTGTCCCGCGCGAAAAAAAAGTATTCGCCAAACACGCTACAATGACGACCCTGCGCCCGTAGTTCAATGGATAGAATGTGAGTCTCCGAAGCTCTTGATACAGGTTCGATTCCTGTCGGGCGCGCCAGTTTTGCATTGCCTCCTTGTGATCCTTGAATTGTATTCATGGATATCACCTTCGACCCCGCCAAAAACGCCGCGAATATTAACCAAGCATGGTGTGTCTCTGGCCGCTGTTTGCGGCCAGGCGGCGGCGCGGAATGCAAGAACGGAAAGGCGTTCGCAGCAGGCTGCGAATCCCGTTGAGTTTGTATATACTGGCCCCCCGGAAAAATGCAGATACGGGCAGTAAACATGGCAACATCAAAAGCACCAGTCTCCCATCCGCTTCGAGCGGCTCAAGATAGCGCCCAGTACCGCGGCGTCTACGACTCCGGCCCTTTCAAGGGCAGGCCCATCGCCCACCCCTACAACACCGTCCTGCTGCGCCTGAGCAGAATGGGGGTCACCGCGCCGGAACGCCAGTTCGACGAGACCGACCAGGCTTATATAGTGCGCATCGACCGCAGCTATACGGGCCTGTTCGGCGACATCATCGCCAGCGGGATACTCGGAAATGGCGGCCTGCCCCGCTAAGGAAAACAACGCAATGCGGCGGGGCCGATATGGCATGGCGCATCCGCCTATGCGGCCTTGCGCGTCAGGCTGGCTTCCATCAGGTCTATCTCGCGCATGAGTTGCTGGTGCAGGCTGTCATCGATGCTGTGGGTGCGGCGCAAGCGGTACAGCTCGTCGCGCTCGGCGCGCAGGGCCTGAATGCGCAGGTGGCGTTCCGCTTCAGCCAGTTGCCTGATGCTTTCGGCATCCTCGCCGGTCGAGTCGCCATAGTCCAGGCGCCGCTGGTAGACATCCAGCAGATGGGCGGCGGCCTCGGCGCGGATGTGGGTGGCGCCGGCGTCCGCCAAGGGCTCGGCGGTGATCTGTTCGATGCGGCGTATGGCGGCTTCCGCCGCGGCAATGCGGGCGCTGTCTTCGTGGCTGCCGCGCACCGGCTTGGGCAGGTCGCCGCCCAGCCCGCGGGTAAGCAGCGGCAGCCCGACGCTGGCGATCAACAGCGACAGCAGGATGACGCCCATCGCCAGGAAAATCGCCATGTCGCGCATCGGAAACGCCGTGCCGTCGGGCATCAGCAAGGGCAGCGTAAGAATGCCGGCCAGGGTGATTGCGCCGCGCACGCCGGCGGTGGCGGTCACCAGCAGCAGCCGCGTCTTCGGCATGTCCATGGTTTCGCCGCGCAGCGCGGCGTTGAACACCGTCAAGCGCAGCGAAATCCACACCCAGACGAAGCGCAGCACGCCGAGCGCGAGCGTAATCGCCACCAGGTAGCCGAGCAATTGCCATTCGCTGGCGACATGCGCGGAAGCGGCCACCTCGGGCAGGCTGCGCAGGATGCGGGGCAGCTGCTCGCCCAGTATGATGAAAATGACGCCATTGAGCGCGGCCTGCACGGTGTCCCATACCGCGGTGCGCTGCATGCGGGTGGCAGCGAGCGGGTGGCCCGCCAGCTCTGAATAGTGCATGGCGATGCCGGCAACGGCGGCCGCGAGTATGCCCGAGACTCCCATATGCTCGGCCGCGAGATAGGCGGCAAACGGGATCAGCAGGCTTATCAATATCTGGCCCGCGGGTTCCTCGCCCGCGCGCTTGATCAGCAGGCGGTTGAGCGTCCCGATGATCCAGGTCACGGCCAGCCCGATCAGCAGCCCGCCGCCGGCGACCACGACAAAGCTCATGGACGCGCTGGCGATCGAAAATGCGCCGGTGACGGCGGCGGCTACCGCGAAGCTGAAGCAGACCAGCCCGGTGGCGTCATTGAGCAGCGACTCGCCCTCGAGGATGTGGGTCAGCCGCGAAGGAATGGGCGAATTGGCGGTCATGGCGGATACCGCGACCGGATCCGTGGGCGATAGAATCGCCGCCAGGGCGAAGGCGACCGCCAGCGGCACGGCCGGAATCATCCAGTCGATCAGAAAACCGATGCCGACCACGGTGAACACGACCAGGCCTATCGCCAGGGTCAGTATCGGCTTCCATTCGCGAAAGAACACGCCTTTCGGAATGCGCCATCCATCTAGGAACAGCAGCGGCGGAATGAACAGCAGGAAGAAAAGGTCGGGGTCCAGGGTGACATCGAATCCGACTCCATAGGACAGGCCCGCGCCGACCGCAATCTGCAGCAAGGGCAGGGGCACCTTCAGCGGCAGCAGCCGCGCGATGAAGCCGCTGACGACAACCGCCAGCAGGAACACCAGAACCATTGTTACGACTTGCATAGGCGATGCTCCATAAGACTGAAGAGCCGTGCGCTCGGACCAAGAGTATATAGCCTGCGCGCGGCGGCCAGGCAGCGCCCGGTTTCCGGCCGCCTGGCCGGCCGCTTTCCGGAAGCCGGACGCAGCGCCGGCCTTTGCGGCAGGCGCGCCTGCCGGCATTGTCTATTGGCGGCGCGCCGTTTTCCCGTGGGCAGGTGAAGCTGGCACGGCAGTTGCGTGATAGCCAGGCAAGGAATTCTTCAGGAGAGGGACGATGCCACCGAAAAGCCGCCTCGCCCGGGATAAATGCTACACTCGCTCCGTCATTTGGGGAGTAGTCTGCTTCCGTCCCCGGAAGCGCCCGCGTCAACATTCTCGGCACCTTCTTGTGCCGTGGCGCCGGCAGCCGTTTTCGGCCTGACGAGACCATTGACATACCAGCGCAATGAGGTCGGGCGCGTCTGGCATGTCATGGAATCGTCGCCCGGCCAGGAACCTCCCCCATGAATTTCGCATCCACCGCATTGCTAGCTTTCGCCATGTCCACCGACGCCTTCGCGGCAGCTGTCGGAAAAGGCGCGGCGCTGCATAAGCCCCGCTTTTCCGAAGCGCTGAAAACAGGCCTTATCTTTGGCGTGATCGAGGCGATTACGCCGGTGGTGGGATGGGGGCTGGGCCTGGCGGCGGCGCCCTACGTGGCGGCCTGGGATCACTGGATCGCCTTCGTCCTGCTCTGTGGCCTCGGATTGCTGATGGTCAGGAACGGCTGTACGCTGCCCGAAGGGCTCCAGGCCAAGCCCGCCAAGCATTCCTTCTGGGTGCTGGCCGCAACCGGCTTCGCCACCAGCATCGACGCCATGGCCGTCGGCGTCGGCCTGGCCTTTCTCGAGGTGGATATTGTCTCGACGGCTGCGGCCATCGGCTTGACGACGATGATCATGGTCACCCTCGGCGTCATGCTGGGAAGGGTCCTGGGGGCGATAGTGGGCCGCCGCGCCGAAATCGCGGGCGGCGCCATCCTGATCGGGATAGGCGCGCTCATCCTGTTCGAGCATCTGAGCGGGGCGGCCTAGCAGGGCCGCTTCAGCGCCGCGTGATAGCGGGCCACATAGCTGGCGAAGTCTTCCGTGTCGCTGTCTTCCAGGCGCTTCTGCTCGGCGATCGAGTCGCTGGCGATCTGCTTGTACTCTTGCATGGCGGCGGCGCTCAAGGGCCGCGCCCGCAATGCGTCGCGATGTTGCAGGCTTTGCTCCAGCGAATAGTCGTGCAGGCTCAGGCCGGTGTCGCGCATGTGCCGCAGCAGCTGCGCCGAAGGCGTCTGCTGGCTGTCCTGGATTTTGCAGGCCTGCGCCGCCACGGCCTCGGCATGCTCGGCGCCGCCATGCGCGGCGTCGAGCAGATCCGCATAGGGCATGAGGCGCTCGAGCAATTCCTGGCCCCAGTCCGCAAGCGATATGGGCTTGTTCTGCTTTATCAAGACCAGGCCCGGCTTGCGCCCTTCCTTGACCACCAGGCCGAAGTTGTCGTGGCTGTCGCGGCAATAGCCATTGTTGGGGAACAGGGGACTGTCTTCGACCGCGCAAAACAGCAGGAAGGCGTCCATGAAGCGGCTGGTCACGGCGGAAATGCCGATGGGCGAGCTTGGGTCGATATCCAGGCAGCGCACTTCGATGTATTGCACACCGCGTTCCGCCAAGGCGGTGGCGGGCCGTTCACAGCGGCTGGTCGTGCGTTTCGGGCGGATGTTCGAGTAGAACTCGTTTTCGATTTGCAGGATATTCGTGTTCAGCTGTATCCATTCGCCATTGCGATGGGTGCCTATCCTGACGTAATCGGGCCATGGGGTCGTCACGGCGCCGTAGAGGCGCTCCAAAAAGGTTTCCAGGTCGTTGTAGCACAGCTGCAGGTCGGATTGCGCCTTGTTCTGATAGCCCAGGTCGCTCATGCGCAGGCTGGTGGCATGGGGCAGATACAGGGTGTCGGCGTCGAATTCCTGCAAGGGATGGTCCAGGCCCCGCATAAAGCTTTTCGACACGGCGGGCGAGGCGCCGAACAGGTACATCAGCAGCCAGGAATGCCGGCTGAAGTTGCGGATCAGGGCCAGATAGCCCTTGGACCGCCGGTCCTGGGGGGAAATGCCTTCTATGCCGATGACGTCCCATAATTCGTCGGGCAGGGAAAAATTGTAATGCACGCCGGCGATGCACTGCATGGCCTTGCCGTAGCGCACGGCCAGGCCGCGCCGGTATACATGCTTGAGCATGCCGGTATTGGAGGTGCCGTACCAGGCGATGGGTATGTCGGCTTCGGCCGGCAGCAGCGCCGGCATGGACTGGTTCCATATCAGTTCTTGCGGCATCTGCTGCGCGACGTAGCGGTGCGTTTTATCCAGTTCGTCGAGCAGGCCGTCGATGGAATCATGCGTGCCCGTAATCAGCTCCAGCAGCGCCTCGGAATAATCGGTGGTGATGCGGGCATTGGCCAGCGCCGAACCCAGGACGGGGGGGTGCGGCGTTGTAGCCAATACGCCTTGTTCGTCGACACGCAGCCCTTCTTTTTCGATACCGCGCAAAATGCCTTTTAGCGCGGGCTGGTTTTGGCCGAGCGACACGAGGCGTTGGTTAGTTGAGGTCATTACAGGGTATCTTTATAGAATAGAGGTCTTGATCGTTGCCGATTTTACCTGAGGGGGCTAGCGTTGATACGCATTGGATTGATGGCATTGTTGTCCGGTTTCTTGTTGGCTTGCACGCCCACCTACAACTGGCGCGAGGTGGCGCTGGCGGACGGCGCGGTGCAGGCGCTCTTCCCCGACAAGCCGATTACCCAGGAAAGGCCGCTGAATTACGCCGGCCATGAACTGCGTTTCAGCCTGAGCACGGCGGCGGTGGATGGCGCCGTGTTTGCGGTGGGCTATGCCGCCTTGCCCGAGGGCCTGCGTTCGGCGCCGGAAAAGCCGCGCGAGCTGGCCGCCTCGGTAGTGGCTTCGCTTTACCGGAGCCTGGGCGCGGAGCCCCCGGCGCAGCCGCCGGCAATGGGCGCGCCCTTTGTCATCGAAGGCAAGTCGCAGCAAGGTCCGGTGCGCATGCGCGCTAGGGTTTGGCTGACGGACCATGCCTTGATCGAGGGGATTGTGACGGCCGATCAGGCGTCGTTTCCTGAGCAGCAGGCAGATGAATTTCTGCGCGGGTTGCAAGTGGCTCGGTAAGGCTGGGCAGCAGCCCCAATTGCAATGCGGCCGTGATGGCGGCCTGGCGCCCATGTACGCCTAGTTTGCGGCAGGCGTTATGGACATGGAAGTTGATGGTGCGCTCGGTCAGGCCCAGGATGACGCCCATCTCCCAGCTTGTCTTGCCGACTGCCGCCCAGCGCAGGCATGCCAATTCTCGATCGGTTAGCGGTTTCATGTGTCAGCCCCCTTTCGCGGGACATGGTTTTGATACTTATTTTATGTAAATGTATCAATTATCTTCATCGCGGTAAAATGTAGGTGGACAAACTGGCGTGGCATTGGCGGCCGGCCCGCCCATGCCGGGCCGCCGCAACAATGATAAAATCATGTTTCGACAGAGCGCCGATTTGCTTGATCTGCTTGCGGGCGCCTCATAAATCCAGCTAAAGAGGTCCATATGGCCGCTATTTCCGCAACTGATATTCCTACCGCTATTGCCCGCGCCGCCTCCGGCACAATCGATGCAGCCGCGCCCCCGGGGTCCACGGCTGTCGTTTCCCCCCAATTCATTCCATTCACCGAGCCGCTGCGCCTGACCAGCGGGCAGGTGCTGCCGAGCTACGAGCTGGCCGTGGAAACCTATGGCACCCTGAACGCCGAACGCAATAACGCCGTGCTGATCTGCCATGCGCTGAATGCCTCGCACCACGTGGCCGGCATATCGGCCAGCGATCCCGATGACATAGGCTGGTGGGACAATATGGTGGGCCCGGGCAAGGCCGTCGATACCGACAGGTTTTTCGTCATCGGGGTGAACAATATCGGCTCGTGCTTCGGTTCGACCGGCCCCGCCAGCCTCAATCCCGAAACCGGCCGGCCCTGGGGGGCGGCGTTCCCCATGCTGACCGTGGAAGACTGGGTGCGGGCGCAGGCGCGCCTGGCCGACCATTTCGGCATAGCCAAGCTGGCCGCCGTGATGGGCGGCTCGCTGGGCGGCATGCAGGCCCTGAGCTGGGCCATCACCTGCCCCGAGCGCATCGGCCACTGCATTGTGATTGCCAGCACGCCGCGCCTGTCGGCGCAGAACATAGGCTTTAACGAGGTCGCGCGCCGTTCCATCATCAGCGATCCGGATTTTCACGGCGGCGATTATTACGCGCACAATACCGTGCCCAGGCATGGCCTGTCCGTGGCGCGGATGGTGGGCCATATCACCTATTTGTCGGACGACGACATGGCTGAGAAATTCGGCCGCGCCCAGCGCGCGCCGGCCGATAACGGCGAGTTCCACTACGGCTACGGCGTGGAGTTCGAGGTCGAGTCCTATCTGCGCTATCAGGGCGAAAAGTTTTCCACCTACTTCGATGCCAACACCTATCTGCTGATTACCCGGGCGCTGGATTATTTCGATCCCGCGCGCAATCATGGCGGCGACCTGGCCCGCGCGCTGCAAGGCGCGTCGGCGGATTTCCTGCTGGTTTCCTTCAGCACCGATTGGCGCTTTCCGCCGGCGCGTTCGCGCGAAATCGTGCGCGCCTTGCTCAAGAACCGGCGCCCGGTGACCTATGCTGAAATCGACGCCCCCCATGGGCACGATGCGTTCCTGCTGGACGACGCCCGCTATCATGCCGTGGTGCAGGGATATTACGACCGTATCGCCGCCAGGCTGGGACTGCCCGAGCGCTTCCAGACGCGAGGAGTGTTAGCGTGAGCCAAGCCAGCGTGGCGCCCAAACATGTGCGGGCGGACCTTCAACGTATCGCCAGCTGGATAGAGCCGGAAAGCCGGGTCCTGGACCTGGGCTGCGGCGATGGCACCTTGCTGGCCTATCTGCAGAACAACAAGAATGTGACGGGCGCCGGCGTCGAGCTGAGCGATGAACTGGTCATCGCCTCGGTGCGCCGCGGCGTGCAGGTCATCCAGCAAAACCTGGAAGAGGGCCTGGCCCTGTTCGACGACCAGCAGTTCGACACTGTCGTGCTGTCGCAAACCTTGCAGTCCATGCGCCACACCGAGCATATCCTGCGCGAAATGGCGCGCGTGGCGCGCTATGGCATCGTGTCGTTTCCGAACTTCGGTTATTGGCCGCATGGCTGGTCGATACTGTCGGGCCGCATGCCGGTGACGGGGGAAATGCCTTACCAGTGGTTCGACACGCCCAATATCCACTTGTGCACGCTCAAGGATTTCGAAGATCTGGCGCTGGCGCTGGGGCTGCGCATCACCCACCTGGCGACCTTCAATGGCAACAAAGAAGTCAAACTTTTGCCCAGCTGGCGCAGCACCCTGGCGGTATACCGCTTCGAGACCCCCAATTAAAAAGTAAAGAGGACGCATCATCGCTTCGTTGACCAATGTCTATGCCAGTCCGCGCGTCATGCCCTTGTTGGTGCTGGGCTTCGCCAGCGGGTTGCCGCTGGCCTTGACGGGCGGGACGCTGCAGGCCTGGGCGACGCTGTCCGATGTATCGCTGCAGAACATAGGTTTCCTGACCCTGATCGGATCGGCCTATACGCTGAAGTTCCTGTGGGCGCCATTGGTCGATCGCTATGCTCCGCCTGTGCTGGGGCGCCGCCGCAGCTGGATTTTCTCCACCCAGATTCTCCTCGGGGCGGCCATAGCCGCCATGGGGCTTTATTCGCCGGCCGGCAGCCTGATGACGCTGGCCCTGCTGGCGGTAATGGTGGCCTTCCTGTCGGCAACGCAGGATATCGCCTTCGATGCCTACAGCACCGACGTGCTGCGCAAGGAAGAGCGCGCGGCTGGCGCCGCGGTCAAGGTATTGGGCTATCGCCTGGCCATGATCGTATCGGGCGGCCTGGCGCTGGTACTGGCCGACCGGTGGCTGGGGTGGGCCAATACCTATTTCGTGATGGGCGCGTTCATGGCCTTATGCGCCGTCGCCACCTTGCTGGCGCCGGAGCCCGAAGTCATTGCGCGTCCGCCCAGGTCGCTGGCGATCGCGGTCGTCGAGCCCCTGGTCGAGTTTTTCAAGCGTCCCGGCGCCCTGGGCATCCTGCTGCTGATAGTGTTGTACAAGCTGGGCGATGCCTTTGCCGGCGCCTTGTCGACGACCTTTCTGCTGCGCGGCGCCGGTTTTACCGGCACCGAAGTCGGCACCGTCAACAAGGTGTTCGGCCTGGCGGCCACCATAGTGGGCGCCCTGGCGGGCGGCGCGTTCATGACGCGCCTGGGCCTGTATCGTTCCCTGATGCTGTTCGGCCTGCTGCAGGCCGTCTCCAACTTCGGTTACTGGGTCCTGGCGGTCACCCCCGCGCATATCTATTCCATGGCGCTGGTGGTGGGGATAGAAAACCTGTGCGGCGGCCTGGGCACGGCCGCTTTCGTGGCGCTGCTGATGGCGCTGTGCAAGCAGGAATTCTCGGCCACGCAGTTTGCCCTGTTGTCGGCCTTGTCGGCGGTGGGGCGCACCTATCTCGCGGGGCCGCTGACGCCGCCTCTGGTCGAGGCCATAGGCTGGCCCGGATTCTTTGTGATTACGGTGCTGATCGCACTTCCCGGCCTGGTCTTGCTGCGCCTGCGCCGGGCCGAGATCGACGGCCTGGAAGCCGGGCGCTGACCCTGGCGCTCATTCGCCGGCCGATACCGGGCGTCCGGCCAGCCCGGGCGTGTGGAAAAGGCCGTCCAGGCGGATGCGATAGGCGGAAATGATATGCGCCCGCGCGGCCAGCTCGGCGGCTTCCGGATCGCGCCTGGCCAAGGCCTCCACGATAGCCAGATGCTCGGCCCGCGAGCTCTGCGCCCGCCCGGGCGCGGCCAGCGTAGTGGGCCCCAGCAGCATCATCGATTCCTGCAGCGAATTCAAGGTTTTCACTAAATAGCGGTTATGGGCGCAGCGGTACAGTGTGCTGTGGAACAGCCGGTTGTTCGCGGCCAGGTCCTCCGGCGCCGTCAGCAGGGCGTCGCGCTGGTTGATCTCGCGCAGGAAATCGATCTCCACATCCGACGCGTGGCGCGCCGCCAGCCGCGCGGCGGTGCCTTCCAGCACTTCGCGCATGATGTAGAGCTCGCTGGTCATCGAATGATCGAGTTCGGTGACGACCAGGCCGCGCGCGGGGTCGTTGACGGCCAGGCCTTCCATTTGCAGGCGGCCCAGCGCCTCGCGCACGGGCGTGCGGCTCAGGCCTATGGTTCCCGCCAATTCGATTTCACGCAGCCGGGTGCCCGGGACGATCCGGCCCGACTGAATGCCTTCGACGATGAATTGATAAGCCTGGTCGCTGCGCGATACGCCGCGGCGCAGTTGTGTTTCTGAAGAGTCGGATGCCATGGGAATCTTATGCGGTTGGAGGCCATTGCAGTGTAGCGCCTAACATCGGCGCCGTCGGCGCGCAGGCGGGGCAACTGTCCTTGCCACAGTTTTACAGTATTCTATTGTATACATCGGATTGGATCGTTGCGGTAGAGGAGGGGGCGAGTCCAGCATGGCTATGCATAATAATGAAATCAGCCTTGGCGCCGGCCAGGTCAACGGATGGCAGGCCAGGGGCGTCGCGTTCGAACTGCATCGCGGGCAGCCTCACGCGATCCCGAAACACGCGCACGATACCTACCAGATCGGGATGACGACGCGCGACCCCGGCGAATACCTGTGCGACGGCAAGGCATGGTACGCGCCGCCGGGTTCGATAGTGCTGTTTCACCCGGGGCAGGTGCATAGCGCGCCCAGAGCCAGTGTGCGGTCCTGTTCGGCAATATCCAGGCTGATATTCGTCGACATCGGGAAAATGCGCGAGGTTGCAGCCATGGTCGCCGAGCACGACGGCGGGCAGCCGCATTTCGATGATCTGGTCATTACCGACGAAGCGTTCATTGCCCGCTTCCTTGCCATGCACAAGATGGCCGGCGCCGCGGCCTCGGCGCTGGAAAAAGACTCGGGGCTGCTGTCGGCGCTGGCGCAGCTGGTGCTGCGTTTCGGGTCCGTCCGCGCCAGGCCGGAAAATGTCCAGGGAAATGCGGCGAGGACCCGGGCGATACGCGAATACGTCCAGGACCGGTATGCCGAGAATATCACCCTGGCGGAACTGTCGGACGTGGCTCGCGTCAGCCCCTACTACCTGAACCGCATCTTTGCGAGCGAAGTGGGCATGCCTCCCCACGCATTCCAGACGCAAGTCAGGGTGGAGCGCGCCAAATCGCTGCTGCTGGGCGGCATGTCGGTCACCGATGCGGCGCTGGAAACCGGCTTCTTCGATCAAAGCCACTTCACCCGCCATTTCCGGCGCATTGTCGGCGTACCGCCCAAGCGCTACGTTTCTTGCGCCAGGCACTGAGGCCATGAGGCAAGCGGGAACCGCAAGCGCAAGATCGTACAAGTAAAACCGGCGCTCATCGCCAATACTTCCTCCTGTCGCCCCTGGTAGAGGCGAGATCCAATACATCAAAATCCTTGAGGAGGAAGACATGCACACTGCATACCTACGCGGAGCATTGCAATTTGCGGCGGCCATGGGCCTTGCGCTCGCAGCGGCCGCCGCGCACGCGGAATACCCGGACAAACCCATACAGATAGTCTCGCCGTATGCCGCTGGCGGCGCCAACGACAGCCTGACCCGCCTGATGGCCAAGAACGTCGGGGAAGAGCTCAAAGCCAATGTGGTCGCCGAAAACCGCGCCGGCGCGAATGGCATTGTGGGCGCCAGCTACGTGGCCAAGTCCGCCCCGGACGGGTACACGCTTTTGATGGGCAACAGCGCCACCCACGGCACCAACCCCACGCTCTACGCGAATCTCAGCTACGACGCCTTGAAGGATTTCGCCCCGGTCGGCATGGTCGGCGCAGTGCCCATCGTCCTGGCGGTCAACAAAGCTTTGAACATCAATACCGTCCAGGAACTCATCGCCTACGGCAAAACGCATGCGTCGAAATTGTCCTTCGGCAGCAGCGGCGTGGGCGGGACGGGGCACTTGGCCGGCGAAGCATTCAAGGCCGCCACGGGCCTGGACATGGTCCATATCCCCTACAAGGGGGATGCGCCCGCCGTGACCGATGCCATGGGCGGACAAGTGTCCATGGCATTCGTGGGTGTTGCCTCGGCCGCGCCGCAAATGCAGTCGGGAAGAATCAAGATCATCGCGGTGGCCAACAAGCAGCGGCTGGCCTCTCTGCCGGATGTGCCCACCCTGGCCGAAGCGGGGCTGAAAGATCTCGAATTCATGCAATGGTACGCGCTGGTGACCCGCGCCGGCGCGCCTGCCGCCACCATCGACAAGCTGAATCTGGCCATCAAGGCCAGCCAGGGCAAGGAGGACGTCAAGAAGACCATGGCGAGCCTCGGCGCCGAAGCCATAAACATGACTCCCGCCGAGCTGGCGGCATTCATCAATTCCGAGATCACGCGCTTCGGCAAAATCATCCGCGATTTGAATATTCAGCCGAGCTGAGCGCGGGCCACACAACCAGGGAAAACCATCATGTTGCTTTCTAATAAAGTCGCGCTTGTCACCGGCGCCGGCCAGGGCATAGGGGCGACCCTCGCCCGGGCGCTGGCCGATGCGGGCGCCAGCGTCATCGTCAACGATATCAACCACGGAAAGGCCGACGAAGTCGCGCACGCCATCGCCGCCGCGGGCGGGCGCGCCGTCGCGCAGCATTCGGACATCTCCACCTTCGGCGGCGCCGATGCGGCGGTCCAGGCGGCTATCGACGCCTATGGCCGGATCGACATCCTCGTCAACAATGCCGGCATCCTGCGCGACCGCATGAGCTACAACATGACCGAGAGTGAATGGGACCAGGTCATTGCCGTCTGCCTCAAGGGCACGTTTGCCTGCGCCAGGGCGGCGATAAGGGAAATGCGCCGTATTGGAGAGGGCGGCCGGATTATCAATATCGCATCGCGCTCGGGCCTGCGCGGCAGCATAGGCCAGGCGAATTATGCCGCCGCCAAGGCGGGCGTGCTGGGCCTGACCCGCACGCTCTGCCAGGAGGTCTCGAAATTCGGCATCACGGTCAATGCCATCAGCCCGCGCGCCGTCACCGACATGACCAACAGCATTCCCGAGCATGTCAGGAAAAAGAAGGACGCGTCATGGGCGGATACCTCGGTGGTGCGCCGCGGTACTCCGGAGCAGATCGCGCCGGCGGTCGTCTATCTGGCCAGCGGCGAGGCCGAGTGGATCACCGGCCAGGTGATAGGCATCGGCGGCGACAAGCTGTCTTTATGGTCGCATCCCAAGGAAGTGGCCGAGGCATTCATTTTCGGCGGCTGGTCGGTCGAGAACATGCGCGAGATGTTCCGCGCTTCTGTCGCATCGGAACTGCAGTCGGTCGGCAACAAGGATTAAACCCGAGGCAAGTTGAAAAATGGATTTAAACAATCAGTTGATGCCGGCGCGCGCGCGCATGGCCCCCGCGGACGTGGCCGGGCTTTTCAAGCCGAAGTCGATCGCCGTCGTGGGCGCTTCGGCCAATCCCGAAAGGTTCAGCGGCAAGATTATTCCCAGCCTGCTGCGGCAAGGCTATGGCGGCGCCATTTACCCGGTGAACCCGGGCCGCGGCAACATCGGCGGCCTGGCCTGCTATCCCGATCTGGCCGCGGTGCCGGGCGACGTGGATTGTGTCGTCTATGCCCTGGCCGCGGAGCATATCGGAGCCGTCCTGGACCAATGCCGGGACAAGCGCGTCAGGCTCATGGTGGTTTCGAGCGCGGGCTTTGCCGAGCGCGGCGACGCGCAGGGCGTGGCCATGCAGGAAAGCATGCTGGCGCGGGCCCGCGCGGCGGGCGTGCGGGTGCTGGGGCCGAATTGCATCGGCTTCATCAATATGGTGAGCCGGGTGTGCGTGTCGTCGGCGGCGGCCGCGAGCTGGCCGGATATCCCTCAGGGCGGCATAGGCCTGGTATCCCAGAGCGGCGGGCTGGGACTGGCCACCATCCTGTACAGCGCGCTGGAAGATGGCATTTCGTTCAGCCATATCGTGACTACCGGCAATGAAGCCGACCTGGACACCATAGACATCGCCCGCTATTTGATCGCCGACGCAGCCACCGACGTCGTCGCCATGACCGTGGAGGCAGTGCGGGACAAGGCCGCTTTCTTCGGCGCGCTGCAAGAGGCGAAGGCGGCCGGCAAGCCCGTGGTCGTCTTGAAATCCGGCCGCACCGAGCTTGGCAAGACGATGGCCGCCTCGCACACTGGCGCGCTGGCCGGCTCGGCGGCGGTATTCGAGGCGGTGTGCGCGCAGTACGGCGCCATTTGCGCCAACGACGTGGACGATTTCTACCAGATCGCCGCCATGCTCGCCAAATTGCGGCGCGCGGGCAAGCTCGGAACGTTTGCGAACCCGGGCGCCCATTGCGCCGCGCTGTCGATTTCAGGCGGGCATATCGGTCTTTTCGCCGACCACGCATCGCTCGCCGGACTTGCCTTTCCAGCATTCTCCGGGCGCACCCAGGCCGCTATTGCACGGGAGCTGGGATTCGAGGGAAATTTCCAGAATCCCCTGGATACGACCGCCCGCACGATAGGCGACGATGGATTCTGGGGGCGCTGCGCAAGCGTGCTGCTGGACGACGCAGCCATTGAAGTCGTCGTTCCCATCATCACCGTGGCGCGGACCTACGAGGCGGCGATCCGCGATTTCATCGACATCGCGCAGAAGTCGGGCAAGATCGTGGTGGTGGTATGGGCCGGCGGCGATTTCGAAGGCGAGGGACGGCGTTTGCTGATGCAAAGCAATGTGCCGGTTTTCCGCACGCCAGCGCGCGCGGCGGCGGCGATCCGCGCGCTGGACAGCTATTGCCGCGGCCGCGGCCGGGGTTCGCCGCAAGCCGCCGCCCATGCCCCGGATGCAAGCCTGGCCCAGGCCAGGCTGCTGTTGCAGGAGTACGCCGCCGCCGGGCGCAGCGCCCTTACCGAACGCGAGAGCAAGCATATTCTGCATCTGGTGGGCTTTCCCGTTACGCGCGAGCTCTCCGCGGAAAGCGCGGAGCAGGCCGTGGCCGCGGCCCGGTCCATAGGCTACCCGGTGGCGCTCAAGGGCGAGCATCCGCAGATTCTGCACAAGACCGAGCTCGGACTGGTGTTCCTGGGACTCGAGGAGCCTGCCGCTGTGAGCCAGGCCTTCGCCCAGGCGATGGCCGGCATGAGCCGGGCGGCGCCGGGGCCTGGCAAGGTCCTGGTGCAGGAAATGGCGGATTCCGGCACCGAGCTGATCCTGGGCGTTACGTCGGACCCGGAGTTCGGCCCTGTCGTGGTGCTGGGTCTTGGCGGGATCTTTGTGGAAATCCTGCGGGACGTCTCGATGCGCGTGGCGCCTTTCGATCAAGACGAGGCCATGGGCATGATAGACGGGTTGCGTGGCGGCCGCTTATTGCAGGGCGTGCGGGGGCAAGCAGCGGTGGACCGCGGCGAACTCGCGCGGCTGCTGCTGCGGCTCAGCCTGTTCGCCCATGTGAACGCGGACCTGATACGGGAAATCGACGTCAATCCCCTGGTCCTGGATAAGCGCAACAAAGGCCTGCTGGCCCTCGATGCCCTGATTGTATTGAAGCAGGCCGGCGCCGCCGCGCCTGGCTTGCAGCTTGAGCTGGCTGAATAAGGAGTGGCAATGGAACTGGACCGGTCTCTGGTTGGCAGCGCGACAGCGCCTTTCGTGGTCGAAGTGGAAAAGGGCGCGATACGCGCCTTCGCGGACGCCATCGGTGACGACAATCGCCTGGCGCGCGATGAGGATTTTGCCCGAAGCAAAGGCTATGGAGGGCTGGTGGCGCCGCCGACATTTCCGGCGAGCTTTCGCCCGCCGGAGCGCCAGCCCTGGCTGCTCGGCCTGGATGAGGGCCGGATACTGGCGGGCGAACAATATTTCAAGTATGCGCGCCCTGTCGTGTCGGGCGATGTGCTGACATGCCGGCTGCATTTCGTCCGCGTGGACGAAAAGGCCGGGCGCAGCGGCGCCATGCTCCTGGTGGTGCAGGAATTGCGCGCCGCCGATGCGCATGGCGACTTGGTGGTCGCCAATGGCCGCGTGGTGATCTACCGGGCGGCAGGCCGCCTGCCGGCGGCCTGACCGCGCTTCTTCAAGGAAACAGAATGAGCAATGACATACATCTACGCGATATGTCCGTCGGCCAGCAGCGCCAGACGACCCATGGGCCGGTAAGCACGACGCAATTGGTCAAGTATGCCGGCGCCTCCGGAGACTTCAATCGCATACATTTCGACTACCCCTTTGCGCGCGAAGCCGGATTGGAAGGCGTGCTCGCCCACGGCATGCTGACGATGGGCTTCGCGGCTTCCTGCCTGGCGCAGGCAATCGGCCCCGACGCGCTGGTCACCGAGCTGTCGGCGCGCTTCCTCGCTCCTGTCATGGCGGGAGACAGCGTCACGGTCACGGTGACCCTGGTCGGCAAGGAAAACGGCGCGCTGCGTTTCGATCTGCAGGCCAGCGTGGGCCGGAAGACGGTGCTGCAAGGCAAGGCGGCTGCCGCGCCGCATGGTCTGGAACGACGGGACGGCCGGTTATGACGATCAACGGCAAGGCCTACATCGTGGGCGCTTACGAACACCCGACGCGCCATGCGCCCGACGCTTCCACCGCGCAATTGCACGCCGAAGTGGCATTGGGCGCGCTCCAGGACGCGGGCCTGGAGCGCCGCGATGTGGATGGGTATTTTTGTTCGGGCGATGCGCCGGGCATGGGCCCCGCTTCCATGCTCGAATACCTGAATTTGAGCGTCAGGCATGCCGACTCCACCGATATCGGCGGGGCGTCGTACCTGTCGCTGGCCAGCCATGCCGCGCAGGCGATCGCGGCGGGGAAATGCGATATCGCGCTTGTCACCTTGGCGGGACGCCCGCGCAGCGAAGGGGTGGCCACCGGGCTGCACGCCAAGCCGCGCAACCCCGCGCAGCCGGATTTCCAGTGGGAATATCCCTGCGGCCTGAGCAATGTCAATGGCTACGGCATCGGCGAGAAAAATTCCGGCGCCTTTGCCCAACCCCGAAACCGAGCCATTCTGGGCGGCGGCCAGGCAAGGGAAATTCTTGATACGCCGCTGCGCCTCGTGCCGGCAGGCGCATTGGTATCCGCGCGCGATCTGCCCGTTCTGCGGCGGCGCAACCGCCTGGCAGGAAGCCAGCGGCAAAGCCGTCATCTATACATACAGCGTAATGCGTCGGGCGGCGCAGCCTTTTGCCGCCGCGTATGTGACCCTGGATGAAGGGCCGACCTTGCTTACCAATATTGTCGATTGCGATTTCGACAAGTTGTCCATAGGCGGCAGGGTTTCAGTGGTGTTTGTGCCGGTGGACGAAGAGGGGGCTGTCGTTCCCATGTTCGCGCCGGATTGAGCGCCATGTCTTTTAATGACTAGGAGAAAACAATGGATTTGGGATTGACGGACAAAATAGTATGCATCACCGGCGGCAGCCGCGGAATCGGCCTGGCCACGGCCTGCGGCTTTGCCGCCGAGCGCGCGCGCGTGATCATCTGCGCGCGCAACAAGGACCGGCTCGACGAGGCGGTGGGCCGTATACGCGAGGCCACCGGCGTGACGGTCGACGCGGTCCAGACCGATGTGACGAGCACGGCCGACATCGACACGCTCGTCCAGCATATCGAGCGGCAATATGGGCGCCTGGATATCCTGGTCAATAACGCGGGCACCGGGATATACAAGCCATTTTCCCAAGTCACCGACGATGAGCTGCTTGAAGGGATGTCCATCAATTTCTTCGCGCAGTTCAGGACCACGCAGCGCGCGCTGGCCTTGCTGCAGAAGGCGGGGCGGGCGGTGGTGATCAATGTGTCGGGGCGCACGGCATTGCGCGGCAATTTCCCGCCGGGCTCCAGCTGCACCGGGCCCGCCAAAGCGGCCGAGCTGCGGTTTTCCATAGACCTGGCGACCGAACTGGCCGGATACGGGATACGGGTCAATTGCGTGGTGCCTGGCGTGGTCAAGTCCGACGACCGGTTCCAGCTGTGGGAGCGGCAGGCCATAGGCGGCGACTTGGACAAGCAGGCGACCGACGCCGTGCGCCAGGAAATGGAAGCGGTTTCGGTTCCCGCCGGACAAGGCTGGGGCAGGCCGGAAGAGGTGGCTGACGTGATTGTCTTCCTGGCGTCTTCACGATCATCCTACGTGAATGGCGTGGCGCTGACCGTGGATGGCGGGCCGCATAACAAATCGTATGTCACGCAGTTGTATGCCCGCCCGCCGGCTCAGGATAAAAAATAGCGGTATACTTATGTATACAATTAAATCCAATCAATGAGCCAGTCGGTTTCTGGCCAGGGAGAGAGTCTGGTGAGTGGATCATCGCTATATGACGTGCTGGTCATCGGCGGCGGGAATGCGGCGCTGTGCGCCGCCCTGATGGCCCGCGAGGCGGGCGCGAGCGTCTTGTTGCTGGAATCGGCGCCGCGCGAATGGCGCGGCGGCAACTCGCAGCACACGCGCAACCTGCGCTGCATGCACGACGCGCCGCAGGACGTGCTGGTGGACGCCTATCCCGAAGAGGAATACTGGCAGGATTTGCTGAAAGTCACCGGCGGCATCACCAATGAAAAGCTGGCGCGCATGGTGATACGCTCCACGGCGACGTGCCGGGACTGGATGCGCAAGCACGGCGTCAATTTCCAGAATCCGCTGTCGGGCACACTGCATGTGGCGCGCACCAACGCATTTTTCATGGGCGGCGGCAAGGCCCTGGTCAATGCGTATTACCGCAGCGCCGAGCGGCTGGGCGTGCATATCCGCTATGACTCGCCCGTGGATGCCATCGAGCTGGACGGCGGGCGTTTCATTGCGGCGCGCAGCGGCAAAGAACGCATCGAGGCCCGCAGCTGTGTCCTGGCGGCGGGCGGCTTCGAGTCCAATCGCGAATGGCTGCGCGAGGCATGGGGCCAGAACGAGCGCGGCGAATGGCCGGCCGACAATTTCCTGATTCGCGGCACGCGCTTCAACCAGGGCGTGCTGTTGCGCTATATGCTGGACGCGGGCGCCGATGCCATCGGCGACCCGTCCCAATCCCATTGCGTGGCCATCGACGCCCGCGCGCCCTTGTACGATGGCGGCATCTGTACGCGCATCGACTGCGTGTCGCTGGGGGTCGTGGTCAACCGCGATGCGCAGCGGTTCTACGACGAGGGCGAGGATTTCTGGCCCAAGCGCTACGCCATCTGGGGGCGCCTGGTGGCGCAGCAGCCGGGCCAGATCGCTTATTCCATCATCGATGCCAAGTCGGTCGGCCGTTTCATGCCGCCCGTCTTCCCGGGCACGCAAGCCGATACGCTGCCCGAGCTCGCCGGCAAGCTGGGGCTGGATCCCGCCGCCTTCACCCGCACGGTGGAGGACTACAACGCGGCTTGCCGTATCGGCACGTTCGACCATACGGTGCTCGACGACTGCCATACCGAAGGCCTGGCGGTGAGTAAAACCCATTGGGCCAGGCCTATCGATACGGGGCCGTTTTTCGGCTATGCCTTGCGCCCGGGCATCACGTTCACATATCTGGGCCTCAAGGTCGACGAACACGCGGCCGTCCACTTCAATGGCATGCCCAGCGACAACCTGTTCGTGGCGGGCGAGATGATGGCCGGCAACGTGCTGGGCAAAGGCTATACGGCGGGAGTCGGCATGTCGATAGGCACCGCATTTGGCCGTATCGCAGGCGACCGCGCGGCGGCCGCCGCGAAACAACAAGCAACGCTTACAGGAGGCGAGCGCAATGCCGCTTGACAAGTTGATGAGCGAGGCCAAATCTCTGGCCTCGGGGGAAATGCAGGCCGCCGCGGAATTCTCGCCAGGCGCGGGCGCGGCCTGTGGCGGGGCGTCGCCCGCGCTGGCATTGCTGACGGCCGATGAAGCCGAGGCGGCGCGCATTTTGCAGATATGCAATGCCTGCCGCTATTGCGAGGGGTTCTGCGCCGTATTTCCGGCCATGACCCGCCGCCTGGAATTCGGCAAAGCCGATATCAATTACCTGGCCAATTTATGCCATAACTGCGGGGACTGCCTGCACGCCTGTCAGTACGCCGCGCCGCACGAATTCGACGTGAACGTGCCGAAAGTCATGGCCAAAGTGCGGCTGCAAACCTATACGGACTATGCCTGGCCGCCATTCCTGGGCGCTTTGTACAAGCGCAACGGCCTGGCCCTGTCGCTGGCCATTGCGGCTGCGCTGGCGCTGTTCCTGGCGCTGACCGTGGCCATGACCGGCACGCTGCTGCACGAACCGCTGGCCGGCGATTTCTATGCGATCTTTCCGCATAATATGCTGGTGCTGATGTTCGGCGCGGTATTCGGCTTCGCCATATTGGCGCTCGGGCTGGGCGTGGCCAGCTTCTGGCGGCAGGTGTCGCCCGGCAAAGCGTCGGGCGCGGCCCTGGCGGAGACGACCCAGGACGTGCTCAGCTTGCGCTATCTGGATGGCGGCCATGGCAAGGGCTGCAACAACCAGGACGATGCCTTCACCCTGTGGCGCAGGCGCTTCCATCACTTCACTTTCTACGGTTTCATGCTGTGCTTTGCGGCAACCAGCGTGGCAACGCTCTACCACTACCTGCTGGACCTGCATGCGCCTTATTCCCTGTCCAGTTTGCCGGTGGTGCTGGGGACGCTGGGCGGAATCGGCCTGTTGATCGGGCCCGCCGGCTTGCTGTGGATGAATCTTGTGCGCCACCCCGAGCATGGCGACGCGGCGCAAAAGCCTATGGACCGCGGCTTCATCGCCCTGCTATTCTTGATCAGCCTCAGCGGGCTGGCTCTGCTGGTTTTGCGCGATACCCGCTATATGGGGCTGTTGCTGGCGCTGCATCTGGGCGTGGTGATGGCCTTGTTCCTGACCATGCCTTACGGCAAGTTCGCCCATGGCATATACCGTACGGCGGCCTTGCTGAAATGGGCAATTGAAAAGCGCCAGCCGCTCAAGCTTAAACTGGGATCGGATTGACCACGAGCCTGAGCGCAAGCCTCGCCCTTCAGGCCGGAGTTCTTCACACATAGTCATTACCCGCTGGAAACCCGTAAATTCAAAGTCTGGAGATATGCATCATGAGCAAAAAAGCTTTTCTCGCCCTGGCTGCCTGTGCCGCGCTTGCTCCGCCGCTGGCGCCGGCGCAATCCGCGTATCCGCAACACGCCATTCGCCTGATCGTGCCGCATCCGGCGGGCGGCACCTCGGACATCCTGGCCCGCACCATGGCGGCGGAGATGTCCAAGGAGCTCGGCCAGCAGATCGTGGTTGAAAACAAGGGCGGCGCCAACGGCAGCATCGCGGCCCAGAGCGTCGCCGGCGCCGCGCCTGACGGGTATACGCTGCTGCTGGCCACCGCAAGTACGCACGGCATCAATCCATCTTTGTACCGCAAGCTGAGCTACGATGCGGTCAAGGACTTCACGCCCGTCACCCTGTTTGCCACGGTGCCCAATGTGCTGGTGGTCAGCGAAAAGAATCCCGCCAAGACGATCAACGAGCTGGTGGCTTATGTGGCCGAGCATCCCGGCGTGGCCAACATGGCATCGGCAGGCGCGGGAACCCCCGGCCACCTGGCCGGCGAAATGCTCAAGTCCGCCAAGAAGCTGAGCTTCGAACATATTCCCTACAAGGGCGGCGCGCCGGCCATCACCGACCTGATCGCGGGCCAGGTCGATTTCCTGTTCACCACCATACCGGGCGCCATGGCCCACCTGAGGGCCGGCACCTTGCGCGCGCTGGCGGTCAGCTCGATAGACCGGTCCAGCGCTTTGCCCGATGTGCCCACGGTGGCCGAAACGGCCGTGCCGGGTTTCAATGCGGTGTCATGGCACGGCCTGGTTGCGCCCCAAGGCACGCCGCCTGAAATCGTGGACGCCCTGTACAAGGCGTCTTCCAGCGCGCTCAAAAGCGAGGAAGTCCGCAAGCGCCTGGATCAGGAAGGCGCACGCGCCCAGGGCGACGCGCCGGCCGAATTCGGCGCCTTCATCAAGGAGCAGATCGCCACCTGGCGCGGCGCCGTCGAGGCATCGGGAGCGACGGCGGAGTAGCACGCCACGGGGCTCGCGGTTCCATGAGCCGTGCCGGCCGATGAAGGCGCCGCATTGCTGCGATGGCTAGGCCTCGATCCGGGGCTCGGCGTGGGTAGACGCATAATCGAAGAGTTCGGCCTTGACCTGGGCGCGCGTCTTGGAGCTGTGGTCATCAGTGGCCGCGGGCGGGTAGTCCAGTTCGCCGGTGCTGATCTGTCCGGCCTTGATGGCGGCGGCCAGTTCGGCCTGCACCCGCGAGCGGCTTTCGCCGCTGGCGGCGGGGAGGGCGGGCGGATAATCCAGTTCGCCATGGCTGAGCAGGCCGGCCGATTGGGCCTGTTGCAGTTCGGCGGCCACCTGGGCGCGCGTCTTGACGGGTTCGTCGGCCGCCTGGGCTGCGGCGGCGAATACAGTAGCGGATATCATAAGGGCGCTGACGAGGGTTTTCATACTGACTCCAATATCAATTAAAAAGGACCGAAAGGGCGCGGCGCTGGTTGCGAAATGCGTGCCATGCAAACCGTGTTTCGATGGAGCCAGTATGTGACCGATTCATGTCAGGATAAACCCTAGTACCGTGGATACATATTTCCATTTTTATGAATAATCATATGGATTTCATAGGATGATAGCCGTAGTCTATTGATGTTTTTGGAATAAACAATCGGATTCCACGGAATCATGGAAATGTAATAACATACGTTACTATATGGACAAGACTTCATCCTTCCAGGCATTCGAGCAGGCCATGCAGGATCTTTCCCTGCGTCTGTCTTCGCGCACCGCCATGCGCGAATCTGTCATTGCGCGCCTGTTCCAGCATGTGGCGCTGCGGCTCAATGACTACATGGACGAGCCGTTCAAGGAACACGGCCTGAACACCACTTTGTGGACGTCGCTGGTGGTGATCTATGCCAGCAGGGATCATCGGCTCAGGCCCTCGGAGCTGAGTGTATTCATGAACTCATCGCGCACCAACAGCACCCGGGTGGCCAGGGACCTGGAACGCCACGGTTTCGTGCAGCGGGTGGTCGATCCGAGCGACCGGCGCCAGCTATTCCTGCAGTTGACGGAACACGGCAGGGCGTTCGTGGAGGCTGTCCTGCCCTCGCGCCGCGCCTACGTCAGGCGGGCGCTGGAAGAATTCGATGCGGCCGAGATAGACGAATTCGAGCGCCTGCTGCGCAAACTCCTGCGCAAGCTTGGGTAATGATCCATCGGCCGGATTTTTTTTACTTATGTAGTAACGGACGTTATTAGTTCAACCTTCAGGCGCTATAGTGACCGACTCCCGCGCGTTTTCTCCGGAACCGAAACGTTTCATGATCACGTTGGCCATCATGCTGGCCACCATCATGCAGACGCTGGACAGCACGATAGCCAACGTCGCGCTGCCGCATATGGCGGGCGGCCTGTCGGCGTCGCAGGACCAGATCACCTGGGTGTTGACTTCGTATATCGTCGCCGCGGCGATCGCCACGCCTGTCACCGGCTGGCTGTCCGGCCGCTATGGCCGCAAGACCATTTTCCTGATTTCCATCGCCGGCTTCACGGCGAGCTCGCTATTGTGCGGCATCGCCGGGAACTTGCTGGAAATCGTCGCCGCGAGGCTGCTGCAGGGCCTGTTCGGCGCGGCGCTGGTGCCGCTGTCGCAGGCCGTGATGCTGGACATCAACCCGCCCGAACGACATGCCAGGGCGATGGCGGTCTGGGGCATGGGGGTGATGCTGGGGCCCGTGCTGGGGCCGACCCTGGGCGGCTGGCTGACTGACAATTTCACCTGGCGCTGGGTTTTCCTGATCAATCTTCCGGTCGGGATTCTGTCTTTTCTTGGCGTCTATTACTATGTTCATGAAGCCAAGTCGAAATTGCTCTCGCGCTTCGACTGGTTCGGCTTTTCGATGCTGGCCATTGCCATCGGCATGCTGCAGCTGTTCCTGGACCGCGGCGAGCAGGCCGATTGGTTCGGCTCGATAGAAATACGCGTAGAAGCCGCGTGCTGCGTCATTGCGCTCACCTTCTTCATCGTGCATACGGCCACCAGCGGCAGCGATTCCTTTTTCAATCTGAAGCTGCTGCGGGACCGCAATTTCGTGACGGGGCTGGCTTTCTATTTCCTGCTCGGCCTGCTGCTGTACGCCACGCGCGCGCTGCTGCCGCCCTTGCTTCAGACACTGCTGGGCTATCCGGTCATGACGACCGGGCTGGTCACCGCGCCCACAGGCGTGGGCACCATGGTTTCGATGCTTTTCGCGGGGCGCATGGTGGGCCGCGTCGACAGCCGGCTGATCGTCGCGCTGGGTTTCGGCCTGACCGCGGCGTCTTTATGGCAAATGGCGGCCTACACGCCGCAGATCACCGAATGGGATGTCGCATGGCCGGGATTCGTGCAGGGCCTGGGGCTGGGGTTCACTTCCGTGCCGCTGACCACGATGACTTTCTCCACGCTGGAAAAGCACTTGCGCCCCGAAGGCACGGCCATCTACAGCCTGTCGCGCAATATAGGCAGCAGCATAGGGATTTCGGCCATGCAGACCTTGCTGGCGCGCAATACCGCGATCATGCACAGCTCCCTGGCCGCGTATGTCACCGCCGATACGCTGGTGTCCCGCCCCGACGCGCTGTCGCGGGCCTTCGACTTGAGCACCACGGCCGGCCTGGCCGGGCTGGATGCCATGCTGTACAACCAGGCATCGTTCATCGCGTACCTGGACGACTTCCGGCTCATGTTCTGGCTCACCGTGCTGGCCCTTCCCTTTTTGTGGCTGATGCGCAAAAAAAAGGCTCCCGATGGCGAGGCGCCCGACCCCGCCGCCGTGGCGGCCGAATGAGCGCGCTCCGTCAATGGCATTCTATCCGGTTGCGGCCGCCTTCTTTCGCGCGGTAGAGCGCCATGTCGCTGCGGGCAAGCGACAGGTCGGCGTCCGCATCGCTGGCGTTCATGGCGGCGATGCCGACGCTCACGGTCATCACGATAGGCTGCTCGGACATGAGCAGCGGCGCTGCCGCAATCCGCTGCTGCAGGCGCCGGGCGAAGGCGGCCGCCTCGGCGTAGTCGGCGCCGCGCAGCATGACGGCGAATTCTTCGCCGCCGACGCGGCCCGCCACGTCGGTCTTGCGCAATTGGCCGCCCAGAATGGCCGCGAATTGCCTGAGGGCCAGGTCGCCTATCGTATGCCCCCATTTATCGTTGATCGACTTGAAATGGTCCAGGTCGCACATCAGCACCGCCGCGGATTTGCCATTGTCGCGGCGGATCCGCGCCAGCTCCGCTTCGGCCTGCGCCATGAAATAGCGGCGGTTCGGCAACTGCGTCAGGAAATCGGTGGTCGCGAACTCCTGCAGCTCGGCCTCTATGCGCTTGCGCTCTGTCACGTCGGTGATGAAGCCATGCCACAGCGTGCCGCCGTCCTCCAGCCGGCGGGGCCGGGCGTGCGCCTGGCGCCAGCGCAAGCCCTGCCGCGGCAGCTGGACGCGGTATTCGAGATGCCATGGCGCCAGGCAGGCGGCGGATGTGTCGAGCGAGGCGTGATAGGCGGGAAGATCGTCCGGGTGAATGATCCGCTCCAGCGCCGCCGCGCTGGCCGCGAGCTGGTCCGGTTCGAGCTCGTACATGTCCCGGATGCCCGCGCTGGCGTAGGAGAAGAAGGATTCGCCGCCGGCCAGCCGCCGATACTGAAAGACCAGGCCGGGAACTTCATTGGTCAGGCTGGTGATCAGGTCGGCCGTCTGGCGCAGCCTGTCGGACATCGCGCGCATGGCCGTGATATCGGTCGTCGTGCCTATCATGCGCAGGGGCTTTCCGTCGCTGTCGCGGCTGGTCACCTTGCCGCGGCTAGACACCCACTTGTAGCCGCCGTCCTTGCAGCGCAGCCTGTGCTCCACTTCATAGCTCGCCGTCTTGCGCTCGAAGTGGTCCTGTATCGTTGCCTGGACATAAGCAAGGTCGTCGGGATGGACGCGCGTGTAGCTGTCGGCGACCAGGTTGCTGAGTTCCGAATCCTCGTAGCCGAGTATCGCTTTCCAGCCCGCCGAATAATAAATTTCATTCGTCTGAACATTGCGGTCCCAAATCCCGGTGCCGCTCTGCGCAATGGCCAGCGCCATTCTTCTTTCACTTTCACGCAGAATGTGTTCTTCGTTTTCCAGCCTGGCTGCGCCCAGCTCGTGTTCGATGGCCGCGCTTGCCAGCCGGGCAAGGTCGCGCAGGAATTCGAGCTGTTCGTCATCGAGTTGCCGGGGCTGCTTATCGAACAGGAAGAAGTCGCCGAGGCTGCCGCCGCTGGAAGCAAGCAAGGGGCATGCGGCGCTGAAGCGAATGAATGGCCGCCCGAGCACCAGCGGATGGCCGCGCAAGCGCTGGTCGGCCAGGGTATCGGGAACCGCCAGCGCCGTTGCGCCCTGGGCCGCCTGGGCGAAAGCCGATAGATCGGGCGGGGTTGCGCCGAAATCCCATCCGTCGCATGAGCGGAGCCGCCGCCGGTCCGTTTCGGCCGAAAAGATGAGCGCGATGGCGACGCCCAGGTGGCGCCGGGCGAGACGGGTCAGGCCGTCGAACCGTTCGTCCGGCGCGCCGGCCGGAATATCGATCGGTCGCAAGGTATGGATCTGGTTGGATGTCATCGTCAGCCTTCAGGGAAGTCTGCATGTCCGATTAAGTCGACAATGGCCGAAGGCGCCGCGTGCGAACGATAATAGCAGCTATGGCAAGCTGGCGGGCAAGGCGATAAGACCGCCCGCCCGCAACAGCTTTTATAGCGAGATGCCGTAATCTATCGTCAGCGGCGCATGGTCGCTGAAGCGCTGTTCTTTGTAGATCGACGCGGCTTTCGCCGTGGCGGCTATGTCCTTCGTGGCGATTTGATAATCGATGCGCCAGCCCACATTCTTGGCCCAGGCCTGCCCGCGGTTGCTCCACCATGTGTAGGCGTCGCCGGTCGCCTCGGGAAACAGCTGGCGGTAGACGTCCATCCAGCCCAGCTCGTCGAACACCTTGGTCAGCCAGGCCCTTTCTTCCGGCAGGAAGCCGCTGTTCTTCAGATTGCCTTTCCAGTTCTTCAGGTCGATTTCCTTGTGGGCGATGTTCCAGTCGCCGCACAGGATGACCTGGCGCCCGCATTTGGCAAGCTCGGCCAGGTGGCCGAAGAAATGCTCCATGAAGACATACTTGGCGGCCTGGCGGTGGTCGCCGCTGGAGCCCGACGGCAGGTATAGCGAGATTATCGACAGGTTCTCGTACACCAGCTCCAGGTAGCGGCCCTCCGCGTCGATTTCCGGCACGCCCAGGCCTTCTATGACCTGCAGCGGCTGGCGGCGGGCATACATGCCGACGCCGCTATAGCCTTTCTTTTCGGCATAGTGGAAATAGCCGTAATAGCCCGGAGGATTGAGCATGTCGGTCGTCATGTTGTCGACCTGGGCCTTGAGTTCCTGCATGCAGATGAAGTCGGCATCCTGCGATGCGATCCAGTCCAGGAAACCTTTGCTGACGGCCGAACGTATGCCGTTCAGGTTGGCTGATATCACGCGTAGCATCGTTTTACTCTCGAATCGAATGAAGCGTAGACTTTAACCGAAGCGGAAGCTCGATGCCGTGATGCCCGCAAATGCCTGGCTTTCATGATATACACAGGCTGCCGCGTCGCTTTCAGCGGCCCCGGCGGCCACCATGAGGGGAATCAGGTGGTCTTCGCGGGGGTGCGCCAGGCGGGCGGCGGGGGCGCTCGTCCAGCGCTCGAGAAGCCCGGCGCGCTGTTCCGGCGGCGCATCCAGCAATACCTGCTGCAGCCAGGCGTCGAACTGCGCGGATGCCGCGGAGCCGCCGCCATAGATCTGGCGCAGATTATGGTAGCTGAGGCCGCTGCCGACGATGAGCACGCCTTCCTTGCGCAGCGGCGCGAGCGCCCGGCCCGCGGACAGGTGCAGCGCCGGGTCGTAGCCGGCGTCGATGGACAGCTGGACCATGGGAACGTCGGCCTCGGGGTACATGACGAATGCCGGGACGAAAGCCCCGTGATCGAACCCGCGGGTTGTATCGGTGTCGGCCGCCAGCCCGGCATCCGACAGCAGCTGCGCCACGCGGCCGGCCAGTTCGGGCGAGCCCGGCGCGGGGTACTGTATTTCGTAGGTATGCGCCGGAAAGCCGTAATAGTCATAGAGCATGGATGGGCTGGGGCTGCCCATGACGGCGAAGGCCCCCCGGGTTTCCCAATGGGCGGAGACCATCAGGATGGCATTCGGCTTGCTGCCGATTTGCCTGGGGATGTCGGCCAGGGATGCGGCCAGCCTGGCGTTGCTGGCCTGCATCTCAGGAATATAGGGCCACGGGCCGCCGCCGTGCGAAACAAAATAAACGGGGAGCTTCATGATGTGTTCCGGGTAGCCCCGGCCTGGCCGGCCGGGGCTGGGGTCAGGATTGCAGGGCGAGCCTCAAGCCTTGCGGCGCAAGGCGTCCACGCTCCATGGGCCGGGGCCGGCGAAGACTATGTACAGGAAAATGAAGCAGAACAGCACGGCGGTCTCGCCGCCGTTCAGCAGGGGCAGCAGGAGGCTGCCCTTGGCGGCGACGTGCCCGATGAAATAGGCCGCGGCGGTAAAGCCGGACGCGATGAATGCGGCAATCCGCGAGAACAGGCCGATGACCAGCAGGGCGCCGAAAACCAGCTCGATGAGCCCCGCGACACCGGACAAGGACGCGATGGGCACGCCGGACATTTGTGTGGCGGGAATGCTCAATATCTTGGTGGTGCCGTGCGCCAAAAGCAGATAGCCGCTGACAATGCGCAGGATGCTGAGCACGCGGGGAGTCCAGATGGTGCAGTAGTTCGTCATGATGATATCCCGAAGATTATGGAGTTGAAAAAGTCAATGATCCGTAGCAAGAAAGTTTAATGAATAATCCATAAGAAATATACGCCAGTATTATTATTAATTCATTTCCAAAGAGGAAACGATGGATACCTTGCTCAGCTTGCGCGTATTCTGTGAAATCGCCGCCGCCGGCAGTTTTGTCGCCGCGGCCCATAGGCTGTCGCTGTCCGCGCCCATGGTCAGCAAGCACATGGCGCATCTGGAACGCGAGCTCGGCGTGCGGCTGCTAAACCGCACCAGCCGGCGCGTCAGCCTGACCGAAGCCGGGAACCTGTATCACGAACAGTGCCGCGCCGCGCTCGAAACCCTGGAGCTCGCGGCCGCCGCGATTGGCCGCAGCGTCGAAGCCCCGCGCGGCGCGTTGAAGGTCACGGCCCCCGTCTGGTTCGCCAATCCGCGCGTCGTCCAGACCATGGCCGCCTATCAGAAGCAGTATCCCGACGTCATGCTGGACCTGCGGTTTTCCAATCGCAAGGTGGACCTGGCGGCCGAGGGCTACGACCTGGCCTTGCGCGTGACGCGCGATCCCTCGCCCCATTTGATCGTGCGCCGGATCTGCGCCATCCAGTTCCATCTCGTGGCGGCGCCGGCTTATTTCAAAAGCGCCGGCACGCCGGAAAGCCTGGCGGACCTGGCCGGCTATGGCGCCATTCTGCCCAGCTATCTGGAGACCGAGGGTTTCGAATTCGAGGGACCGAAGGGCAAGGTGCTGATACGCCTGGCGCCGTTGATGAAGTCCGATGATTCCACGTATTCTTACCATGCGGTCCGGGCCGGCGTAGGCATAGGTTTTTTGCCCGGCTGGCTGGTCGACGAGGATCTGGCCTCGGGCAGCCTGGTCCAGGTGCTGCCGCAATACCGTCAGGCGCCGCAGGAACTGTATGCCACTTATATCAGCCGCAAATATCTGACGCCCAAAGTACGCACTTTCATCGATTTTGTGACGCAATCGCTGGGCGGCCCCCGATTATGATCGATAATGTCGCTTTTCCTTTCCTTGACTGATCATGGCCGACTCCTCGCACCGTACCGATTTCGTTCGCTTTTCCCTGGACCAGGGTGTCTTGAAGTTCGGCCAATTCAAGGTCAAATCGGGACGCATGAGCCCATATTTCTTCAATGCGGGCTTGTTCAATTCGGGTTTTTCAGTGGGGCGCCTGGCCCAGTTCTATGCCCAGGCCCTGGTGGATTCGGGCATCGCCTTCGACATGTTGTTCGGGCCGGCCTACAAGGGCATTCCCCTGTCGACGGCGACGGCGGTGGCGCTGGCGAATCATCCAGGCCGGGGCGGGCGCGATGTGCCCTTCGCTTTCAACCGCAAGGAAGCCAAGGACCACGGCGAGGGCGGCATACTGGTCGGCGCGCCTTTGCGGGGCAAAGTGGTGATCATCGACGATGTGATCACGGCCGGCACTTCGGTGCGCGAGTCGGTCGAGATCATCCGCCAGGCGGGCGCCGAGCCCGCGGCGGTGTTGATAGCGCTGGACCGCATGGAGCGCGCGGGCCCGGATGACGCTTTGTCGGCGCATTCGGCGGTGCAGGATGTGGCCAATACCTACGGCATTCCCGTGGTCAGCATCGCATCGCTGGCGGATATCATGGCGCTGCTGGAGGACGATGCCGGCCTGGCCGAGCACCGGGCGGCGGTCGCGGAGTATCGGGCGAGGTACGGGGTATCTTCGTAGCGCTTCTTTTGGCGTGCCGTCGCGCCACCAGGTCCCCAGGACCCGACCCACTGCGCATCATCCGCTTGCCAGGCCGCTGGGACGGGTAGGGTGCTTGGCATTTTTCTGTGGTGTCGGCGGCTGGCCGAAGATCTTGCGGGGCCGCCAAAAAGTCGATCCCCGCCGGATCGCCTTTTGGCATTCGGGTTGATCGGTTGGCAGGCTGTTGTTATTAATCGCCAGATGCCGTTCATGGTGTTTTTGATCTCAAGCGCAATACAACATCGTAGGACATACCAGCCCCAATGCCTGGCGCGGGCCGGCTGGCGGCCCGCGCCAGGCGAGCGTGCAAGCTCTTCCGCCACTCGCAACCATCGCGCAAGAATGCCAAGCATCCAGTCCGTCCCGGCAGAGGTACAAAACCCGCGATGCAGTCGTTGGCGCGGTGGTGGAAGGTAGCGGTCCGTCCGGGGCCGAGCGAGCCGATCGTGAAGGGAGCGCGAAGGCGCGGACGAACTAGGCGAGGCGGGGTCCGGCGCGCTGGGCGCCGGACCAGGCAACGCGGACCGCTACCTTCCACCACCGCGACAGCGGCGTGTCAAGAACCCGCAGCCGTGCCAAGAACCCGCAGAACCCGCAGCCACGCCAAGACAAGCCCGCATCTGAAAAGGAGCGTATTCAGAACGATGGACTTCCCGCAAGAACCACCAACCAAGAATCCCCGTACCCCAAAACCCTCAGCCCAGCTTCTCCTTGAGCAGATCATTGACCTGCTGCGGATTGGCCTTGCCCTTGGCCGCCTTCATCACCTGGCCGACCAGCGAATTGAAGGCCTTCTGCTTGCCCGCCCGGAACTCCTCGACAATGGCGGGATTGGCCGCCAGCACCTCGTCTATCATCGCGCCGATCGCGCCGCTGTCGCTGATCTGCTTCAGGCCGCGGGCCGCGATGATGGCGTCGGCGTCGCCGCCATTCTCGCCCGTCCACATGGCGGCGAACACATCGCGCGCCATTTTGTTTGAAATCGTGCCATCGATGATGCGCGCCAGCAGCGCAGCCAGGGCGGCGGGCTTGATCGGGCTTTGCCCGATGTCGATCTCGTCGCGGTTCAGCGCCGCCGACAGCTCCCCCAGTACCCAGTTGGCGGCCAGCTTGGCCTGGCCCTGGGGCAACCGGCCCGCGGCCTCCTCGAAATAGTCCGAACTGGCGCGGCCCATGGTCAACTGGGCGGCATCGTAGCTGCTCAGACCCAGCTCGCGCTCGAAGCGCAGGCGCTTTTGGGCGGGCAGCTCCGGCATCGCGTCTATGACCCGCGCTATCCATTCAGGCTCGATCACCAGCGCCGGCAGGTCGGGGTCGGGGAAATAGCGGTAATCGTGCGAGTCTTCCTTGCTGCGCATGCTGCGTGTTTCGTCGCGCTCCGAATCATACAGGCGGGTTTCCTGCACGACCTTGCCGCCGTCCTCGATAAGCTCGATCTGGCGGCGGACCTCGTAAAGAATCGCGCGTTCCAGGAAGCGGAAGGAATTCACGTTCTTGACCTCGCTGCGCGTGCCCAGCTCCTGCTGGCCCTTGGGCCGCACGGAGACATTGGCATCGATGCGGAACGAGCCTTCCTGCATATTGCCGTCGCAGATGCCGAGCCAGACGACCAGCCCGTGCAGGGCGCGCGCATAGGCCACCGCTTCGGCGGCCGAGCGCATTTCGGGCTCGGAGACGATTTCCAGCAAAGGCGTGCCGGCGCGGTTCAGGTCTATGCCCGTGGACGATTCGCCATGCGGCCCGGTGAAGTTCTCGTGCAGGGATTTGCCCGCATCTTCCTCGAGGTGGGCGCGCGTCAGGTTGACGGTCTTTTCCTCGTCGCCCACGAAGAAGCTGATGGTGCCGCCCTGCACGACCGGAATCTCGAACTGGCTGATCTGGTAGTTTTTGGGCAAGTCCGGATAAAAATAGTTCTTGCGGGCAAAGATCGAGCGCGGCGCAATGTGCGCGCCGACCGCCAGCCCGAACTGGATGGCGCGCTCGACGGCGCCCTGGTTCAGGACCGGCAGGCTGCCCGGCAGCGCCATGTCGACTTCATTGGCCTGCGTATTGGGGGCCGCGCCGTAGCGGGTGCTGCTGTCAGAAAAAATCTTGGATTCGGTGGAAAGCTGCGTGTGCGTTTCCAGCCCGATGACGATTTCCCATTCCATTATTGCTGTCCCGGTTTGCGTTGGTGCCAGTCGGTGACCTGCTGAAAGCGGTCCGCTATGGCCAGGAGGCGGCCCTCGTTGAAATAATTGCCGATGATCTGCAGACCGACGGGCAGGGGGCGCGCGGGGCCGCCAAAGCCGCAAGGTATGGACATGGCGGGAAGGCCGGCCAGGCTGACGCCCAGCGTGTAGACATCGGCCAGCCAGTCGGCGGTGGGGTCTTCGCGGTTGTCGCCGATATGCTTGGCCACGCCGGGAGTCACCGGCCCCATGATGACGTCGCAATGCTGGCTGAACGCCTGCCGGAAATCATTGGCGATCATGCGGCGCACGCGTTGCGCCTGCAGGTAATAGGCGTCGTAGTAGCCGTGTGAGAGCACGTAGGTGCCCACCATGATGCGCCGCATGACCTCGGCGCCGAAGCCTTCGGTGCGCGAGCGGCTGGTCATCTCGGCCAGGTCGCGGTATTGGGCGGCGCGGTGGCCGTAGCGCACGCCATCGTAGCGCGACAGGTTGCTCGATGCTTCGGCCGGCGCGATGACGTAGTAAGTGGGAATCGACAGTTCGGTGAGAGGCAGCGAAATGCCGACGCGCACCGCGCCCAGGGATTCGAACGTCAGCAAGGCGGCTTCGACGGCCGCGGCCACATCGGCGGCCAGCCCCCCATTGAAGAATTCCGCGGGCACCCCTATGCGCAGGCCCTTCAGGGCTTGCGCGCCGGCGGCGTCCTGCGCCTGGACGGCGGCGTCGAAGTCGGCGCGTATGCGTCCCGGGGCGTTGTCCACCCCGTCGCAGGTCTCGAGGCTGGTCGAGTCGCGCGCGTCGAAGCCGCTCATGGGGTCCAGCAGTTCGAGCAGGTCCCGGGCGTGGCGGGCTATGGGGCCGGCCTGGTCCAGGCTGGAACCGTAGGCGATCATGCCGAAACGCGAAACCGTGCCGTAGGTGGGCTTGATGCCGCTGACGCCGCACAGGGCGGCGGGCTGGCGCACGGAGCCGCCGGTGTCGGTGCCCGTGGCGGCCATGACCAGGCCGGCGGCCACCGCCGCCGCCGAGCCGCCCGAGGAGCCGCCCGGCACGGCGCTGTGGTCCCAGGGGTTCCTGACCGGCCCGAAAGCCGAGTTTTCATTGCCCGAACCCATGGCGAATTCGTCGCAGTTGAGCTTGCCTATCGACACCGCGCCGGCCTGTTGCAGGCGGCTCACCACGGTGGCATCGAAGGGGCTGACATAGCCGGCCAGGATTTTACTGGCGGCGGTGGTGCGCCAGCCCTGTGTAACGAACACATCCTTGTGGGCGATGGGTATGCCGGCCAGGGGCGCGGCCAGCCCGCCGGCGAGCAGCTTGTCGGCCGCATCGGCCTGGGCCAGCGTCAGTTCGGGGTCGATATGCAGGAAGGCATTCAGGCTGGTGTCGGCCTGGGCGGCGTCGAGCGCGCTGGCCGCCAGTTCGCGGGCGCTGAGCTTGCGTTCCCGCAAGGCGCCGCGCAGGGATGCGATGCTGCCGAATTCGGTGTGCAGAGGTGTGCTTGACATGGATTACTCGATAACCGTGGGGACCAGGAACAGGCCATCGTCCTCGGCGGGGGAGTTTGCCATCAGGGCCTGGCGCTGGGCGAGCGTGCTGGTGGGGGCGGCGGCGTCCGGCCGCAGGCGCAGGCGGATTTCCTGGTGCGCCGACAGGGGATGGGCCATGGGTTCGACGCCCGCGGTGTCAACGGCCTGCAATTTCTCGATCAGGCCTAGCATGCCGTCCAGGTCGTGCTGGGCGCGGGCGGTTTCGCCGGGCGAAAGTTCTATGCGTGCGAGCCGGGCGATCCGGGCCACATCTTGCTGGGTAATTGCCATTGGTGTCTTAAATAGAAGGGAATCCAGATCGAATGTAGTAACTTGCAACGTCCAGGGAACTCGTTGGTTACAGAACATAATATGCTGTTATTCGACCTTATCAAATGGGAATTATAAGTTATCATTGTTGGTTTAATTCGCTAGCCAAATTTTGGCTCCCGCTTAGGCGGTGGAAACATTTCCGAATTAACTATTTTTTTCAATCCTGATTTCACTGAGCGCCCATGTTCGGATTCCTGCGTAGTTATTTCTCCACCGATATGGCGATCGATCTCGGTACCGCCAATACCCTGATTTATGTTCGCGGCAAGGGCATTGTGCTGGACGAACCTTCGGTCGTCGCCATCCGCCATGAAGGCGGCCCCAATGGCAAAAAGATAATCCAGGCGGTCGGCCGCGAGGCCAAGCAGATGCTGGGCCGGGTGCCGGGCAACATCGAGGCCATCCGCCCCATGAAAGACGGCGTGATCGCCGACTTCACGGTCACCGAGCAGATGCTCAAGCAATTCATACGCATGGTGCATCCGCGCAGCATGTTCGCCCCCAGCCCGCGCATCATCGTCTGCGTCCCCTGCGGCTCCACCCAGGTCGAGCGCCGCGCCATCCGCGAATCGGCGCTGGGCGCGGGGGCCAGCCAGGTATATCTCATCGAAGAGCCCATGGCTGCGGCCATAGGGGCCGGGCTGGCCGTCTCGGACGCCAGCGGCTCCATGGTGGTGGATATCGGCGGCGGCACCACCGAAGTGGCGATCATCTCCCTGGGCGGCATGGTCTATAAGGGCTCGGTGCGGGTGGGCGGCGATAAATTCGACGAATCCATCATCAATTACATACGCCGCAACTACGGCATGCTGATAGGCGAGCCCACGGCCGAACTCATCAAGAAGCAAATCGGCTCCGCCTTCCCGGGTTCCGAAATCCGCGAGATCGAAGTCAAGGGCCGCAACCTGTCTGAAGGGGTGCCGCGCAGCTTCACGGTTTCTTCCAACGAAATCCTGGAATCCCTCACCGACCCGCTCAACCAGATCGTATCGGCGGTCAAGACCGCCCTGGAGCAGACTCCCCCCGAACTCGGCGCCGACATCACCGACAAGGGCATTGCGCTGACCGGCGGGGGCGCGCTGCTGCACGACCTGGACCGCCTGCTGCAGGAAGAAACCGGCTTGCCCGTGGTGGTTGCAGACGATCCCCTCACCTGCGTGGTGCGCGGCTGCGGCGAGGCGCTCGAACACCTGGAGCGCCTTGGCACGGTATTCATTTACGATTAAATCCGGTTCGGCAAGAAAGCCGGGCGTCCATTCATGGGCGCCGGGAAGATCAAGGCGCTTTGCGACTATCCCATGCAAGAAAATGGCACGATAAGGCTATTCAAGCGCGGTCCCACCGTTGAATTCCGCCTGTTCGTGTTCGTCGTCCTGGCCCTCAGCCTGCTGCTCGTCGATTCCCGCTGGCGCGTCCTGGACCCCGCCAGGCAGGCCATCTCGGTCGTGCTGTATCCCTTCCAGCGCCTGATGCTCGCGCCGCGCGACGCCATCGAACACATCAACAACTGGACCGATGCGGCGGCGCTGGCGCGCACCGAGAAGGAAGCCCTGCAGCGCCAGCGCATCGAACTGGCCCAGATATCCACCCACGCGGCCCAGCTGGCGGCTGAAAACGAGCAATTGCGGCGCCTGCTCAAAGTCGCCGACGCGGTGACCCAGCCGTCGGTGGCGGTCGAGGTGTTCTACGAGCCCCCCAATGCCTTTTCGCATCATCTGGTTTTCAACAAGGGTTCATCCAGCGGCATTCGTCCCGGCATGCCGGTGATCGATGAGGGCGGCATCGTGGGGCAGGTGGTGCGGGTCACGCCCTTCACCTCCGAAGCCGCTTTGCTTACGGACGACAAAGTGTCCATTCCGGTCCAGGTGCTGCGCAATGGGCTGCGCCTGATTGCTTTTGGTGGTAATGTCTCGGGCAAGGTCGAGGTGCGCTATCTGACCGCCAATGTCGACCTCGAACCCGGCGATACGCTGGTTACCAGCGGCATCGGCGGCCTGTTTCCGGCCGGGCTGTCCGTTGCCAAGGTCGACCGGGTCGACCGCGATGCGGCCTCGGGCTTTGCCCTGGCCGTCGCCACGCCCTTGTCTCATCCTGAAAGGCACCGTCATTTCCTGGTCCTGCGCGTCGATGTGTCGACGCCGGAGCCCACTCAAGAGAGTTCCCCGAATGGTTCGCAAGCCGGACAATAGAGCCCCGATGGCGGGGCACAGGCGTTCATCGCTGAGTTCGCTGCAGCCCATCGACAGTTCGCCTTTCAAGCGCCCGTCCGGTCCAGTCTTCATCTGGATCACGCTGCTGCTCGTCTGGCTCATCTCTCTTCTGCCGTGGCGCTTGTGGCAGCCCGCGCCCGATTTGCTGCTGCTGGTGATCGCCTTCTGGTGCCTGCACGAGCCGCAACGCGTCAATATGCTGGCGGCATTCTGCTTCGGCCTTTTCATGGACGTGCACGATGGCGCCCTGATGGGCGAGCAGGCGCTCACCTACACCCTGGTCGCATACGGCGCGCTGCTGCTCAGCCGCAGGCTGCAGCGCTTCAACTCCATCATCCAGGCGATACACATGGTCCCGGTCTTCGTGCTGGCCGAGGCGGTGGCGCGCCTGGCCCACGCCTGGCTGGCCGGCGAGTGGACGGGATGGCAGTGGCTGTGGTCGGCGTTGTTCACCGCGGCGCTGTGGCCTCTCGCCGATGTGCTGCTGCACATGCCGCAGCGGCGCCTGGACGAAACCGAGTCGGGCTCGGCCTAGCCCGCGCGGCGCCGGCGCTCATCACTTATGTTCGAGTTCAAGAAAACCACACATAACCAGAAACGGCGGATTTTCATCCGCGTCTGGGTGGCGGGCATCTTTGCCTTGCTGTGCTTTGGCGCGCTGGTCGGCCGCCTCTGGTTCCTGCAGGTGGTGCGCTACGAGGGCCTGGCCGCGCGCGCAGACCAGAATCGGATAGCGGTCGTTCCCATTCCGCCGCGGCGCGGGGAAATCGTCGATCGCAATGGCGTGGTGCTTGCCCGGAACTACCGCGACTACACGCTTTCGGTCATACCGGCCAATGTCGAGACCGACATGAACGAGATGCTGGACTCGCTGGGGCAACTGGTCTATCTGAGCCACAGCGATCGCCGCCGGTTCTTCCAGCACATCAGCCAGAATGGCCGCTATACGCCGGTGCTGCTGCGCAATAATCTGAACGATACGGAAGCGTCCTGGTTTGCGGCGCATTCCTACAAGTTCCCCGGCGTCGAACTGAGCGCGCGCTGGGTCCGGGAATATCCGCAGGGAGAATCGGCGGCCCATGTGCTGGGCTATGTGGGCAGGATTTCCGAGGGCGATCTCGCCAAGCTCGAAGAGGAAGGCAAGCTGGGCAATTACCGCGGCAGCAACACCATAGGCAAGAAGGGCATAGAAAAGACCTGGGAAGAGGCCTTGCATGGACGCACGGGCGTGGAAGAGGTCGAGGTGACGGCGTCGGGGCGCCCGGTGCGCACCCTGAGCCGCATAGATCCGGTGCCGGGGTCCGACCTGGTGCTGTCCATCGATATCGGCCTGCAGAAAGAGGCGGAAAGGCAATTCGCGGGCAAGCGCGGCGCGCTGGTGGCCATAGAGCCCAAGACCGGCGATGTGCTGGCATTTGTGTCGGCGCCTTCCTTCGACCCCAATCTTTTCATAGACGGCATCGATGTCGAAAGCTGGCGCAAGCTGAATGAATCGCCCGACCATCCGCTGATCAACCGGCCGCTGTATGGCACCTATCCGATAGGTTCGACCTACAAGCCGTTTGTCGGCCTGGCGGCGCTCGAACTGGGCAAGCGCACGGCGACCCAGCGCGTTTCGGATCCCGGCTATTTCGAATTCGGCGGGCAGCGCTTTCGCAACGCGGGCGGCGCCGCGTACGGGCCTACCGACCTGCACCGCGCCATCGTCGTGTCTTCGGATACGTATTTTTTCTCCCTCGGGCCGGAGATCGGCGTGAACGCCTTGCACGACTTCAGCAAGCAATTCGGCTTCGGGCAGATCACGGGCATCGACCTGGAAGGCGAGCGCCGCGGCGTATTGCCCTCCACCGAATGGAAGCGCCAGGCATACAAAAAACCGGCGCAGCAGCGCTGGTACGCGGGTGAAACGGTGTCGGTGGCGGTGGGACAGGGCTACAACGCCTTTACCCTGTTGCAGCTGGCCCAGGCGACGGCCGTGCTGGCGAACGACGGGACATATATGAAGCCGCACTTGGTAAGCCTGGTTGAAAACCCCCAGAGCGGCAAGACGACCCGCACGGTGACCAAGCCGTCCTACACGATAGCGTTGAAGCCGGAGAACCTGAATGTCATACGCAACGCCATGGCGGATGTGATGCGCAAGGGCACGGCGCGCAGGGCTTTTGCCGGAGCGTCCTATCAGGCCGCCGGCAAGACCGGCACGGCCCAGGTGTACAGCCTGAAAGGGGCGAAATACAGCGCCGCGGTCAGCGAGCGTTTGCGCGACCACGCCTTGTTCATGGCTTACGCCCCCGTGGAAGATCCGCAGATCGCCGTGGCGCTGATCATAGAGAACGGCGGCTGGGGGGCGACGGTCGCCGCCCCGGTGGCGCGCACGGTATTCGATTATTGGCTTTCGGCGGAACGCCTGGCCAGCGACCGCTATCCCGGCCTTCCGGCGGCGGCGCCGGAAGAAGCGGCCGCCGGCGAAGAGGAAGGGGCCAGCGGCGAATCGCTGGATGCCGTGGCGCGCCCCGAGGACCTGCCCGAGACGGCGGAGGACAACGACGCGGCCGAGCCGGATGACGAGCCCGCGCCCAAATCCTCCGCTATGCGGACTCAATCGCGGGGTACTCCATGAAGCGTATTGTGCAGTGGGCCATCAAGGCCCTCACGGCCTTCGACTGGCCCTTGCTGGCGCTTTTGATCCTGATGGCGGTGCTGGGCATGACCGTCATGCATTCGGCGGTGGGCGGAACCGACTGGCGCTTTGCCGACCAGTTGCGCAATTTCCTGATCGCCTTCGCCTGCCTGTGGCTGGCGGCGATGACGCCGCCTCCCGTGCTCATGCGCCTGGCGCCTTATTTTTATGTCATCGGCGTCGTGCTGCTGCTGGGCGTGGAATTCTTTGGCGAAACGAGCAAGGGCGCGACGCGCTGGCTGAACCTGGGGGTGGTGCGCATACAGCCGTCCGAAATGCTGAAGATTTCGGTGCCCTTGATGCTGGCCTGGTATTTCCATCGCAACCAGGGCCGCCTGCGGGTGCTCGATTTTTTCGTGGCGGGCGTGCTGCTGGTGATCCCCTTTTCCTTGATCGTGCTGCAGCCCGACCTGGGCACGGCCCTGCTGGTGTTCGCCTCGGGGTTCTGCGTCATTTATTTCGGCGGCCTGTCTTTCAAGTTGCTGATGCCGATTGCGTTTCTGATGGTGGTGGGGGTGGGCACGCTGGTCTATTACGAGGGCCAGATATGCCAGCCCGGTGTGGATTGGGTGATTCTGCACGATTACCAGAAGTACCGGGTGTGCACGCTTCTGGACCCCAGTTCCGATCCCCTGGGCAAGGGTTTTCATACGATACAGTCTATGATCGCGGTGGGTTCTGGCGGGGTTTACGGCAAGGGCTATATGCTGGGCACCCAATCCCACCTGGATTTCATTCCGGAGCGCACGACGGACTTCATTTTCGCGGTTTACGCCGAGGAATTCGGGCTGTATGGCGGAATCATGCTTCTGGTGCTGTATGCCTTGCTGATCCTGCGCGGGCTGGCGATCGCGGCGCGCGCCCATACGCAGTTCGGGCGGCTGCTGGCGGGGTCGATGTCCATGATGTTTTTTGTGTATGTTTTCGTGAATGTGGGGATGGTGACGGGGATACTCCCTGTGGTGGGGGTGCCGCTGCCTTTCATGAGCTACGGCGGAACGGCTTTGCTGACGCTGGGGATAGCTTGCGGGATATTGATGAGCATCAGCCGTTATCGTCCCGTGCGGCAGTGACGGGCTCCGCGTTTCATTTGGCGGCTTCTTCAATTCTTTGGTCAGCAGCTACCGGAATGAAGAAATGCCGCGTATGCAAACCGTTACAGCGTTCTAGATCTGGCGCTGTGGGTTGGTGTGGATCATGGTGTTCTTGACCTGACGCTGTGGGGTTGTATCGGAGGTCTAGTTCTAAACCCGTCGCCGTGGGCGGGTGTGGGCTGGGCTCAATATCGCTGCGGTCCCGGGCTTCGCCCGTGACTGCCCGCGCAGTCAACCTGTTTCCGGGCGCCCGCGAACTCGCGGAACGGACAGCCCCCGGCTGTCCGTAAGCGTCTCGCTCAGACAAGCGCGGGCTTGCCTCCCGGAAACAGGCCGCCTGCGCGGCTTGCTCAACATTTCGCCCAACCCACACCCGCCCACGGCGCCTGGACATCGGGTTGATGGGACGGCTGCTGGTATCGGGTCATACCCGCCCCAATGCCCAAGCGGGCCGGCTGGCGGCCCGCGCAGGGCGAGCGCGCAAGCTCTTCTGCCAGCCGCAACCATTACGCAAGAATGCCAAGCACCCAGCCCGTCCCAGCAGAGATCCAAAACTCGCGATGCAGTCGTTGGCGCGGTGGTGGAAGGTAGCGGTCCGTCCGGGGCCGAGCGAGCCGGCCGCGAAGGAAGCGCGAAGGCGCGGACGAGCGAGGCGAGGCGGGGTCCGCCGCGCAGGGCGGCGGACCAGGCAACGCGGACCGCTACCTTCCACCACCGCGCCAGCGGCGTGTTAAGGACACCCCCAACAGCCAAGCAGCGTGTTAAGCATAAGCCGGCGCAGCGTATAAAGCATAAAGCCAGCGGCGTGTTAAGGACACCCCCAACAGCCAAGCGGCGTGTTAAGCATAAGCCAGCACAGCGTGTTAAGCATAAAGCCAGCGGCGTGTTAAACACAAAAACACTCGCCAATGCACGACAGCGGCATGTAAAACACTTGCTGCGCCGGCATCAGCAAGGCGGCAAGCGCCACTGCCGCTCTATAGATCGAACAGGCCGCCCAGGATCTTCCTGACTGGGGCGGGCAGGGCGGTGGAGGCCAGCTTTTCCACCGGCACCCACGCCTGGCGCGGCCCTGGCTCGGCAACCACGGTTGCGGCGCATTGCACATACCAGGGCTCTATGTGCAGCTTGAAATGGGTGAAGGTATGCAAAAGGCCCGCCATCTTCTGCGCCTGATTGCTGGGCTGGCCCCAATTGCTACAGGCGACTTCCAATGCCGAAGCGTCGCCATATTGCGGCAAGCTCCACAAGCCGCCCCATATGCCCGGCGACAACTGCTGTTCCAGCAGAATGCTTCCCGCCTGGTGCAGGACGCTCCCCTCTTGGTGCAAAATCAGCATCTTGCACTCGCGCTCCGGGCTGGCCTTCTTCTGCTTCGGCGTGGGAAGCTCGTGCTGCACGCCATGGGCATAGGCATAGCACCCCGCCTGCAAAGGGCAGCGGGCGCAGTCCGGGCGCCCGCGCGTACAGCAGTCCGAGCCCAGGTCCATCAGCCCCTGCGTATAGGCGGCCATGTCCAGAGCGGCGGGGGCGGCTTGCACGGCCTCCTCGGCCGTCTTCCACAGCAGCTGCTCCGTGGCGCGCTGGCTGCTTACGCCATAAATGCCGAAATAGCGCGTGAATACACGTTTGACGTTGCCGTCCATGATGGGGCTGCGCGTGCCATAGGCGAAGGCCGCGATGGCCGCCGCGGTCGACCGGCCTATGCCCGGCAAGGTGGCGATCTGCTCGGGAGTGTCCGGAAACCGTCCGTCCCAATGGGCGGCGAGCTCCTGGGCGCAGCGATGCAGATTGCGCGCGCGGGCATAGTAGCCCAGCCCCGCCCAGTAAGGCATGACCTCGTCCTGGCTGGCCCGCGCCAGGGCGGGAATGTCGGGGAAGCGGGACAGGAAGCGCTCGTAATAGCCCACGACCGTGGCCACCTGCGTCTGCTGCAGCATGATTTCCGACAGCCATATCCGGTAGGCGTCGCGCGTGCCCTGCCATGGCAGGTGGTGGCGGCCGTGCCGCTTTTGCCACTCGACGACGGCGCCGGCGAACTCGGCCAGCCGCGGTTCCTGGTTCAAGAACATCAGAAGCGGGTATTGCGCGTCACGGACCAGCGCGCCGACAAGGCGGCCAGGATGGCCACGATCACGACCGCCAATAGCAGGTTGAGGCTTTCGGGCAGGCGCAAGACCACCTGCGTGCCATAGCTATTGGCCAGGCGCGCCAGCGCCGCGTTCAGCGGGTTGAGCGCCAGCGCGGAAAGGGCGATGGCGACCAGGCAGGAAATCACGCCGGTCAGGGCGCCAAGGTACAGGAAAGGGCGGCGCACGAAGGATTCCGTCGCGCCCACCAGCCGCGCCACGCCGATTTCTTCGCGCTGGGTAAGAGCCTGCATGCGCACCGTGTTGAACACCGTGGCCAGCACCACCAGCGCCACCCCGATGGCCAGCAGCCCCAGGCCGATGCGCACGAAGCCGAGTATGGCCTCCAGCCGCCGGACCCACTCGCTGTCCAGCTGCACCGAATCGACGTGATCGAGCTGGCGCCATTCCTGCGCCAGCGCGCTGGCCTGTTTGGCCAGGCCGGCGCTTTCGTGCAGGGTGACCACGACCGCGTCGGGCAGGGGATTGCTGGGCAGCACCGAAAGGGCGTCGGCCCAGGAGGGATTGGCCTTGAGCGTCTTGAGGGCGTCTTCGCGCGCCACGACCCGCACGGCCTGGATCTCCTGGGGGTGCTCGTCCTGCAGCCGCCGGGCCAGCTGGGCGGCGCTGCCGGCCGCCGCTCCCGGCTGCAGGAACAGCGTCACTTCGGGCGACACCGGAATCTGCCTGACTACGGGCTGCGCCGATACCAGCACCGAGGCGGCGATAATCGGAATCGCCAGGGTCAGGCTGATGACCAGGATATTGGAGAGTGATGAAAAAGGCTGGGACCAGAGGCGGCGCAAGGCCACCAGGCAGGCATAGCGATGTTGGCGCAGCCAGCGGCTCATTGCTTCACCCCCGGCGTGTCGGTGAACCGGCCCGCATCGATGCGCAAGGTGCGCGATGTGTAGGCGGCCATGAGCGCCTGGTCGTGCGAGGCGATCAAGGTAGTCACGCCCACGCGGTTGAAGTCGCGGAACACCTCCATGATGCGCCGGGCGCTTTCCTGGTCCAGGTTGGCGGTGGGTTCGTCGGCGATCAGGATCGCGGGACGGTTGACGATGGCGCGCGCGATCGCCAGGCGCTGCTGTTCGCCGCCCGACATTTCGATGGGATTGAGGTCTTCCTTGCCGGACAGCCCCACTTTTTCCATGGCGGCGCGCGCCCGCGTGCCGGCCAGCCGGGTTTCCAGCCCGGCTACGGCCAGGGGCAGCAGCACATTGTTGATGGCGTTGCGGTCGTACAGAAGATGGGTGTCCTGCAGGATGACGCCCACGGCGCGCCGCAGGTAGGGGCGCGCGCGCGACGGCATCTTGTCGATGCGGTGGCCATTGACATGCACCGTGCCCCGGCTGGGCGGCTCCAGGCCGCCTATCAGTTTCAGCAGGGTGGACTTGCCGGCGCCCGAAGGGCCGGAGACGAAGACGAATTCGCCGGGCTCGACCCGGAAATTGATATCCGCCAGGATATTCCGCCCACGCCCGTACGATTTAAAAACGTGCTGAAATTCGATCATAGTGACATAAGTGTTAAGGCCTGCCTTATAGTAAAGGCTTACCGGCTGCCGGGCGAGCGCATAGATGCAGAGTATAGCGAGTGTCAGGGGGGTCGGCCCCAGGCGTCGCAAGGGATATCCCCCATGTTTTTAATGGATACCAACGGCTACGATTCGAACGCTAGCGGCACAAGCGTAATTGTATGCCGTGTTAATCAATTCGAACCAACGCAAGGAATGATCCATGAAACTAATTAAAGCGGCCGCGCTGGGCGCATCGCTGTTTTTCTTTGCCGCTGCGTCCAATGCCGGCGAAACCCTGGACGCCGTCAAGAAAAAGGGCTTTGTCCAGTGCGGCGTACACACCGGGCTGCCCGGTTTTTCCCTGGCCAACAGCAAAGGCGAATGGACCGGCATCGACGTCGATCTTTGCAGGGCCGTAGCTGCCATGATGTTCGGCGACGCCAAGAAATACAAGGCGGTGGCGCAGACTACCCAGCAACGCTTCACGGCGCTGCAGTCGGGCGAAATCGATGTGCTGACGCGCAACACGACGGCAACCATGACGCGCGACACCACACTGGGCCTGATGACGCCGGGCATCAACTATTACGACAGCCAGGGCATCATGGTCAAGACCAGCCTGGGTGTGAAAAGCGCCAAGGAACTGGGCGGCGCCGCGATCTGCGTGCAGCCTGGCACCACGACGGAACTGAACCTGGCCGACTGGTTCCGTTCCAACAAGCTGGAATTCAAGCCCGTGGTCATCAACAACCCCGACGAAGCCATGCGTTCGTACGAGGCGGGCCGCTGCGATGCCTACACCACGGACAAATCCGGCCTGGCCACGACGCGTTCCACCCTGTCCAAGCCTGACGACCATGTCATCCTGCCCGAGGACTTCTCCAAAGAGCCCCTGGGCCCCATGGTGCGCCAGGGCGACGACCCCTGGTTCATGGTGGTGCGCTGGGCCCTCAACACCATGCTCGAAGCCGAAGAGTACGGCATTACCTCCAAGAACGTCGATGAAATGGTCAAAAGCCCCAATCCCAACATCCAGCGCATTCTGGGTGTGACCGGCGAAATGGGCAAGGGCCTTGGGCTGGACAATAAATGGGCGTATAACATCATCAAGCAAGTCGGTAATTACGGCGAATCTTTCGCGCGCAATATCGGCACGGATTCGCCCATGAAGCTGGAGCGCGGCCTGAATGCGCAATGGCGCGACGGCGGTTTGATGTACGGCTGGCCGGTACGCTAGGCGGGTAGCCTCTGCAAGAAGGCCGGGCCGCGACGGCCCGGCTTTTGAAAAAGGGGAGTGCTGCGTCAGGGTCCCCAAACGATTCAATGTTTATGACGACGAAAAAAACACCTTTGCCTCAGGCGCCCAAACGGCGTTTATCATGGAATGACCCTGGCGTCAGGGCCATCATTTATCAGGGGCTGATACTGGGGATCGTGGGCCTCGCGGTCTGGTATCTGGTTTCCAATACGCTTTACAATCTGGCCGCGCGCAATATATCGACCGGTTTCGGCTTCGTGAATCGCGAGGCCGGCTTCGCCATCGGCGAATCCATCATTCCGTATACCCCGGCCGATACCTACGGCCGCGCCATCTGGGTGGGCCTGATCAATACCCTGCGCGTCTCCGTGGTGGGCATCATCGCCGCCACCTTGTTCGGCACATTGCTGGGCATCGCGCGCCTTTCCAAAAACTGGCTGCTGTCGCGCGTCGCCAGCGCCTATATCGAAGTCATGCGCAACATCCCCTTGTTGCTGCAGCTGTTTTTCTGGTACGCCATCATCACCGAAAGCATGCCCGGGCCGCGCCAGGCCCTGCATCCTTTGCCCGGGGTATTCATTTCCAACCGGGGCCTGAAACTGCCGTCCTTGCAGGGCGATGCGCTGGACTGGATGGTGGCGGGGCTGGCCCTGGCCATCGTCGGCATCGTGGTCATCGCGCATTGGGCCAGGAAGCGCCAGGACGCGACCGGCAAAATCTTTCCGCTGGTGCGCGTGGGGCTGGCCCTGCTCATCGCCCTGCCCGTCGCGGGCTGGCTGCTCAGCGGCGCGTCGCTCACGGTCGAGCTGCCGGAGCTCAAGGGCTTCAATTTCATCGGCGGCTTGTCGATGTCGCCCGAATTCACCGCGCTGCTGGCCGGGCTGGTGATGTACACCTCCGCCTTCGTGGCCGAAGTCGTGCGCTCCGGGATACAGTCGGTCAACCAGGGGCAATGGGAAGCGGCGGGCGCCATAGGCTTGTCCCGCGCCCGCATGCTGCGCCTGGTCATCCTGCCGCAGGCCCTGCGCGTCATCGTGCCGCCCATGACCAGCCAGTACCTGAATCTCACCAAGAACAGTTCGCTGGCCGTGGCTATCGGCTACCCCGACATCGTCTCGGTGGTCAATACCACCCTGAACCAGACGGGCCAGGCGATCGAGGGCATCCTGATCATCATGGCGGCCTACCTGACCGTGAGCCTGTCGATCTCGATCTTCATGAACTGGTATAACAAGCGCATTGCGCTGGTGGAGCGCTAAATGAGCCTGAATACCTCGACAGCGCCCGGCCTTCCGCCGCCTGCCGCCCATCAAGGCGTCATGGCGTGGATGCGGGCCAGCCTGTTTTCATCGCCCCTGAACACACTGCTCACCGTCCTGGTGGCGTGGCTGCTGCTGATGATAGTGCCCGCCATGGTCGAATGGCTGTTCATCCGCGCCAATTTCGACGCCGCCAACGCCCAGGAATGCCGCGCTTCCGGCGGCGCCTGCTGGGCCTTCATCGCCGAAAAGCACCGCCTGATCCTCTTCGGCATTTATCCCTACGATGAGCAGTGGCGGCCACTGCTGGCCAGCATCGTTCTGGTCGCCGTGATCGCCTGCAGCTGCGTGCGCTGGTTCTGGAAGCCATCGCTGCTCCTGATCTGGGTCGTCGCCCTGAGCGCCGTGGCGCTCTTGATGTGGGGCGGCGTCTTCGGCCTGACCTACGTGGAAAACGACAGGTGGGGCGGCCTGCCGCTGACCTTGATACTCGCCACCTTCGGCATCGCCTTCGCCTTTCCGCTGGGCCTGCTGCTCGCTCTGGGCCGGCGTTCGCACATGCCCGCGGTCAAGGCATTGTGCGTGATCTACATCGAGCTCATACGCGGCGTGCCGCTGATCAGCCTGCTGTTCATGTCCTCGGTCATGCTGCCTCTGTTCCTGCCGGAAGGCTTCAGCATAGACAAGCTGCTGCGCGCCCAGATCGCCATCATCCTCTTTGCCGCGGCCTACGTGGCGGAAACCGTGCGCGGCGGCCTGCAGGCCATACCCAAAGGCCAGTACGAGGGCGCCGATTCGCTGGGCCTGAGCTACTGGCAGCAGATGCGCAAGATCATCCTGCCGCAGGCCCTCAAGGTAGTGATACCGCCGCTGGTGGGGATTTTCATCTCGCTGTTCAAGGATACCTCCCTGGTCGTCATCATCGGCATCTTCGACCTCACGCAGGCCGCCAAGACCGCCGTCGCCGACGCGGCCTGGCGCGGCTTCAGCGCCGAGGCCTACCTGTTCATCGCATTCATTTATTTCATTTTCTGCTTTTCGATTTCCCGCTACAGCCAGTCGCTGGAAAAGCACTTGCGCACGGGATATCAGCGGTGACCAACATCACATGTGCAACCGTGCGGGCGCAGATTCAAACAAGGGAGTACAGACATGTCTGAGGCCATTATCCGCCTGGAGGATGTCAACAAGTGGTTCGGGCAGTTTCATGTCCTGCGCAACATCAATCTCGATGTGGGGCGGGGCGAAAGGATAGTCATCTGCGGGCCCTCGGGCTCCGGCAAGTCCACCATGATACGTTGCATCAATCGCCTGGAAGAACACCAGCAGGGCACCATCATCGTCGACGGCGTCGAGCTCACCAACGACCTCAAGCAGATCGAGGCCATACGCCGCGACGTCGGCATGGTGTTCCAGCATTTCAATCTTTTTCCGCACCTGACGGTCCTGGAGAACCTGACGCTGGGTCCGGTATGGGTGCTCAAGAAATCACGCGCCGAAGCCGAAGCGGCGGCCATGAAGTACCTGGAACGGGTGCGCATTCCGGACCAGGCCGCCAAGTATCCGGGCCAGCTTTCCGGCGGCCAGCAACAGCGCGTGGCGATTGCGCGTTCCCTGTGCATGAGCCCCAAGATCATGCTGTTCGACGAACCCACTTCGGCGCTGGACCCCGAGATGGTCAAGGAAGTGCTGGACGTGATGGTGGGCCTGGCCGAAGAGAGCGGGATGACCATGCTGTGCGTGACGCATGAAATGGGCTTCGCGCGCAAGGTCGCCGACCGGGTCATTTTCATGGACCAGGGCGAAATCATCGAAGAAAACACGCCGGACGCCTTCTTTGACAACCCCCAGAACGAGCGCACCAAGCTGTTCCTGAGCCAGATTCTGCATTAAGCCGATCGAGTGTTGCGCATACCGTACAGGCGCGCTCGCGCGCGCGGCTCAAATGGTGTACGGTTATGCCTCTTTATTATTTTTCATGACAAGGCATTACATCCTATGTTGTCCGCTTTGAAATCCTGGCCCGCCGCGGCCCTGGCGGCCTGCCTGGCCTTTTCCGCGGCCGCCCCGGCCGCCGCGCAAGAATTCCCCTCGCGGCCCATTACCTTCATCGTGCCTTATGCGCCGGGCGGCCCCCTGGACAGCATGGCGCGCCTGCTGGCAGAAAGGGTGCAGCCGGACCTGGGCAGCGTCATCGTGGAAAACCGCCCCGGCGCGGGCGGCAACATAGGCGCCAGCATTGCGGCCAAGGCCAAGCCCGACGGCTACACGCTGGTCATGGGCGCGGTCGCCACGAATGCGATCAACCCCTGGCTGTACGAGAAGCTGCCCTTCGACCCGGTCAAGAGCTTCGAGCCGGTGACCCTGGTCGCGTCGGTGCCCAATGTGCTGATCCTGAACAATGAATTCGCCAAGGCCAATGGCATCGATTCGGTCGCCGGCCTGGTGGCGTATGCCAAGAAAAACCCCGACCAGTTGAACTTCGCTTCGGGCGGCAACGGCAGCGCGGGCCATCTGGCCGGAGAGCTGCTGAATGTCCGCTCGGGCATCAAGACGGTGCACGTGCCCTATGCCGGCGCGTCCCCGGCCAAGCTGGCCCTGCTTGGCGGCCAGGTCAACTTCATGTTCGACAACCTGGCGTCCGCCACCCCCCTGATAAGCGAAGGCAAGGTCAAGGCCCTGGCCGTCACCACGGTGGAGCGCGCTTCCTCCTTGCCGGACCTTCCGACCATGCAGCAGGAAGGCATCGCCAATTTCGACCTGGGCACCTGGTTCGGCGTATTCACCACGGGCGGCACGCCCAAGGCGGTGGTCGACAAGCTCAATGCGGCGTATGTAAAGGCGCTGCAAGACCCGGCCGTGCGCAAGAGCCTGCTGACCATGGGTTCGGACGCCAAGCCCACGACTCCCGAGGAATTCGCCGAACTGGTCAAGCACGACCTGGCCAAGTACAAGGAGATCGTCCAGGTATCGGGCGCCAAGCTGTTCTGACGATAGGGATGGGGCGCGCAAGCGCTCCATAATGTGAAGGGCTCCGGCAGATAGTCAACAAAAGTAAATCGCTCGCTTACAGAACCAAAATGTAACACTTGCCCGCGGGTTGCCTTGCTAGCATAGTGGCCAGCAGAGACTACCCCTGCTTACCCATGGGAAAGGAGAATTACATGAAAGTATCTATGCGTGCGAGCCGGATCGCTACCTGCATCAGCATTGCGGCCTTGATGGCCGGCTGCGCCAATTTGAACGACATGGGCACCGGCGGCAAGACCGCCGTGGGCGCCGGGGCCGGCGCCGCCGTCGGCGCGGGGCTGGGGGCGCTGATCGGGGACAGCAGCAAGGCCGCCGCCATAGGCGCCGGCATCGGCGCCGTTGCGGGCGGCATCGCCGGCTATAACTGGAAGGGCGTCAAGAACGACGTGGAAAAATCCGGCGCCAGCAGCCTGGGCGTGGATGTGACCGAAATGCCCGACGGCACTTTGCGGGTGAATATCCCCAGCAATGTCTCCTTCGACACCAACAAGTATGCATTGAAGCCGGCCTTGCTGCCGGTGCTCGACAGTGTCGCGCGGGCCCTGGTGCAGCATCCTGAATTGCGCGCCAAGTCTATCGGCTATACCGACAGCACCGGTTCGGACGCCACCAACCAGACCCTGTCGGTCAACCGGGCGCGCGCTGTCGCCAATTACCTCACCCAGCAGGGCGTTCCCACCGGCAATCTGACCGCCGAAGGGCGCGGCCCCAGCAACCCGCTGGCCGACAACGCCACCGCCGAAGGCCGCGCCATGAACCGCCGCGTCGAACTGTACCTGTACGCGATCCAGAAGTAGCGCCCGGTTCCCGCCGTTATCGTCATGAAAAGGCGCCCCTTTCGGGGCGCCTTTTCTATCCGGCCCGCGCGGCGGTTCAGAGCTTCTGGTAAATATTCGCCCCCTTTTCCCTGAACTCCACGGCTTTTTCCTGCATGCCGGTGCGCAGGGCCGCCTGGTCGTCCAGGCCCTTGTTGCGCGCGTATTCCCGCACGTCCTGGGTGATCTTCATGCTGCAGAAGTGAGGGCCGCACATTGAACAGAAGTGCGCGACCTTCATGGAATCCTTGGGCAGGGTCTCGTCATGGAAATCCTTGGCGGTATCGGGGTCCAGGCCCAGGTTGAATTGATCTTCCCAGCGGAATTCGAACCTGGCCTTGGACAAGGCATTGTCCCGTATGGCCGCGCCCGGGTGGCCTTTGGCCAGGTCGGCGGCATGCGCGGCGATCTTGTAGGTGATGATGCCGTCTTTCACGTCTTTCTTGTTGGGCAGGCCCAGGTGTTCCTTGGGCGTCACATAGCACAGCATGGCCGTGCCGTACCAGCCTATCAGCGCGGCGCCTATGCCGGAGGTGATGTGATCGTAGCCGGGAGCGATGTCGGTGGTCAGCGGCCCAAGGGTGTAGAAGGGCGCTTCGTGGCAGTGCTCCAGCTGCATATCCATGTTTTCCTTGATGAGCTGCATGGGCACATGGCCCGGCCCCTCCACCATGACCTGCACGTCGTGCCGCCACGCCACCTGGGTCAGTTCCCCCAGCGTTTTCAGCTCGGCGAACTGGGCCTCGTCGTTGGCGTCGTAGCCCGACCCCGGGCGCAAGCCGTCGCCCAGCGAAAAGCTGACGTCGTAGGCCTTCATGATTTCGCAGATATCCTCGAAGCGCTCATACACAAAGCTTTCCTTGTGATGCGCCAGGCACCACTTGGCGATGATGGAGCCGCCGCGCGACACAATGCCCGTCATGCGGTCCGCCGTCATGGGGATGAAGGGCAGCCGCACCCCGGCGTGGATGGTGAAGTAGTCGACTCCCTGTTCGGCCTGCTCGATCAGGGTGTCGCGGAAGATCTCCCAGGTCAGGTCCTCGGCCTTGCCGTCGACTTTTTCCAGCGCTTGATAGATGGGCACCGTGCCTATGGGCACGGGCGAGTTGCGTATGATCCACTCGCGGGTCTCGTGTATGTTCTTGCCGGTGGACAGGTCCATGACGGTATCGCCGCCCCAGCGTATGGCCCAGGTCATTTTCTCGACTTCTTCGCTGATGCTGGAATTCAGGGCCGAATTGCCGATATTGGCGTTGATCTTCACCAGGAAGTTGCGGCCTATGGCCATGGGCTCGCTTTCAGGGTGGTTGATGTTCGCCGGAAGAATCGCCCGGCCCCGGGCGATTTCATCGCGCACGAATTCAGGGGTAATGGAGGCGGGAATCGATGCGCCGAAGGGCTGGCCGGGGTGCTGGCGCAGCAGGCGCTGCGCCAGCCTTGCGCCGTCGGGACCGCTGGCGCGCAGCATTTCCACATAGTGTTCGCGCCGCAGGTTCTCGCGTATGGCCACGAATTCCATTTCGGGGGTGATTATGCCTTGCCGCGCGTAATGCATTTGCGAGACATTGGCGCCCGGCCTGGCGCGGCGCGGCGGCCGGTGCAATTCGAAGCGCATGGCCGCCAGCCTGGCGTCCCGCAGGCGGTCGCGGCCATATTCGCTGCTGGGGCCGGCAAGTTGCTCGGTATCATTGCGTTCGCCTATCCAACCGCTGCGCAGGGGGGCGAGCCCCTTGCGTATGTCGATCTGGACGGCGGGGTCGGTATATGGCCCGCTGGTATCGTAAACGACCAGGGGCGGGTTGCTTTCACCGCCGAACATGGTGGGCGTATCGCTTTGCGCGACTTCGCGGAACGGCACGCGGATATCGGGCCGGGAGCCGGCCTGGTATATCTTGCGCGATTGCGGAAGAGGCGCGACGGCAGCCGCGTCGACTTGCGCGGTGGTGGCGGAAAACAGGGGATTGGTCTTCAAGGCTCGCTCCAAAAGTATAAATAGTGGAGCCGACAGGGAATAGTCCCGCCGATATTGATAGATATCAACGAGTACGCTTCCAGCATCGGCATTATCCGTACTGGTACGAAGGGTTTTTCTCAACCCGTTGGCATCAACGAGTACCCCTGCGTGGGAGCAAGTATAGAGGCTTATCGCCGAACTTTCACGGCTGGCGTCCTGTTTGGCTAATTCAAACACTCGCATTCGGCGCCTGGGCCCGCCATGCTGCGTTGCAAATCCTCGCGATAGCCACTGCTATCGCTGCGGTTTGCGCCTTGTCTGACCCGCCCATGCATCCGAATTTGAGTGCACGAACTAACCGAACAGGACACTAGCCGGTTTTCTGCAGCGATTTGATCAGGCTGGCCAGCGTGTTTTCCACGATGGCGCGCGCGTCGGCGGGAAGAGACCAGTATTCGTCGGGCGAGATGCCGGCGAAGGGCCAGGGCGCAAGCTTGTGTATGGGGCCCGATTCGGCGAGCTGGTATGACGTTCGTGTTTCCGCGGGCGGCGGCAAAGGCTCCTGGGGGCCTGTGCCCAGCGCCAGCCATATGGGGTTTACGTCGAGCGCCTCGGCCAGGGTGAAAATGTCTTTTGCCATTCTGCGGCTGCCGCTTTCGTAGTTGGCGATGGCGCTTTGCGATAGCCCACAGGCGCCGGCCAGGGCTGTCTGGCTCAGGCCGCGCGCGGTTCGGGTACGACGGAGGCGTTCTGCAAAGAGGTTCACGTTTGTGATTGAACGATTTAATCCAATCACGTTGGTAATAGTGCTAATTTCAATTGTGATAATATATTGTAAATTAGGGTAAACAAATGTGTTTTCGACTCATTTTGCCTGCCGGTCCGCCATGAACCTCCACCCCGTCGTACTGCTGTTCGACCCGCCGCCCGCCCAGGGCGAATCCGGCTACCCCATCGCGCCGCTGCAGGCGCAAGGCTTCGACGTGCTGCCTTGCGCCTGCCTGCCGGAACTGTATGGCAGGGCGCAGGAAAATGCCGCGCAAGCCGGCGCGCCGCCGCTGTTCGTGCTGGCCGGCACGCAGGCCGACAATTGCGCCGCGGCAAGCTATCTGCGCACGCTGTATCCGGCCGCCGGCATCCTGGCGCTGGTCGCCTCCGGCAGCGACGCCAGGCTGGCCCAAACCCTGCAAAGCGGGGCAGACAACTACTGCCGGCGCAATGCATCCACCGCGCTGGTGCTTGCCTCGCTGTTGCGCCTGCTGTGGCGCGCCGGCCATCCCGGCGCCATCGCCGAGGGTCTGCAGCCGCCATCGCCGGAGACAGGCTGCTGGTCGCTGCTCGAACGGGGCTGGGTGCTGGGCGGCCCGCGGGGCCAGCGCATTCCGCTCACCACCGGCGAGCGCGCCTTCCTGACCACGCTTTTTGCCGCGCCCGACCTGCGCGCCGACCACCGGCAGCTTATCGACGCGGTCAATTCCAGCTACTCGCTTATTTCGCCGCCCACCCATCAGGCCCGCCTGGGCCTGCTGGTCAGCCGCCTGCGGCGCAAGTTCCGCGCGCATGGCGCGGAAGTCCCCTTGAAGTCAGTGCACAGCTGGGGCTATATGTTCACCGGTACGGTGGCCTAGCCATGCAGGCCGCGCCGGGCGCTCTAGCCCTCGTAGCGCTGTATCGACAGGTCGTCGCTGCGTATGGCCGTAGGGCGTCCCGATACGATGTCGGCCAGCAACTGCCCGCTGCCGCAGGCCATGGTCCAGCCCAGGGTGCCATGCCCGGTGTTCAGGAACAGGTTGCCGTAGCGCGTGGCGCCGACGATGGGCGTGCTGTCCGGGGTCTTGGGCCGCAGGCCGGTCCAGAACGACACATCGCCGCCGGCGCGGCCGCCCGGAAACAAATCATCCACGACCATCTCCAGCGTTCTTTGGCGCCTGGGGTCCAGGCTCAGGTCGAAACCGGCGATCTCGGCCATGCCGCCCACGCGTATGCGCCGCTCGAATCGCGTAATGGCGATCTTGTAGGTCTCGTCCAGCAAGGTCGAAACCGGCGCGCGGCTTTCGTCGGCGATGGGAACGGTGATCGAATAGCCCTTCATGGGGTAGACCGGCAAGGGCTGCACATGCTTTAGCAGCAGGGTCGAATACGAGCCCAGCGCCATCACATAGGCATCGGCCTGCGCCAGGCTGTCGCCGCACTGCACACCCGAGATCCGCCCGCCGCCGACGTGCAACTGCTGGACATTCACGCCGTAGTGGAACGTCACGCCGAGCTTGCGGGCTTCCTCCGCGAGCCGCGTGGTAAAGAGGTGGCAGTCGCCGGTCTCGTCGTCCGGCAAGCGCAGGCCGCCCACCAGCTTGTCCTCGCTGTATGCCAGCGCCGGCTCGGCCTTGTGCAAGTCCTTGCGCCCCAGCAGTTCGTAGTTCATCCCCGCCTCTTTCAGCACGGCGATGTCCTGGCCGACAGCGTCGAGCTGCCGCTGGCTGCGGAATACCTGCAGAGTGCCTTGCCGGCGGCCTTCGTACTGGATGCCTATGGCCCGGCGCAGTTCATCCAGGCATGCGCCGCTGTAGCCGGACAGCCTGACCAGGCGCTCTTTGTTGACGGCATAGCGGCCGGCCGTGCAGTTGCGCCACATCTGGTACATCCACCACAGCTGGAACAGGCTGCCGTCGGGCCGCCACGATAGGGGAGGATGTTCGGCGAAGATCCATTTCAGGGCCTTCAGCGGCACGCCGGGCGCCGCCCAGGGCGAGGAATAGCCATAGGATATCTGGCCCGCATTGGCGAAACTGGTTTCAAGGGCGCTGGCGGGCTGCCGCTCGAACACGCTCACTTCGTGCCCCTGCCTGGCCAGATAATAGGCGCTGCAGACGCCTATGACACCCGCGCCCAACACAACAATTTTCATTCTAAAACGCCATTTATGTTCGGTTTCGATGATGTTAAGTCACTATGCCCAGGACTTTTTCCTGAAGAATTGCGTTTTCCAGGGGTTTATCCTGTTTTCCGATCTTTCGGGCGGCATTTCAGCAATAATTGCTATTGCGGCGGCGCCGGCGCCATCGAGGCGGCCGGCGGCCATGAAATCCTGGAGGACACGGCGTGCGCATACAGCGGAATCCTGTTTATACATTAGATAAACTTGACAGAAATATCCTCGATTTGTTGCAGCGCGATGGGCGGATGTCCATGACGGACCTGGCCGAGAGCGTGGGGCTTACCGTTACGCCCTGCATAGAGCGCGTCAAGCGCCTGGAGCGCGACGGCGTGATTACCGGCTATTACGCCAGGGTCGCGCCCCAGGCGCTGGACGCCGGCCTGCTGGTTTTCGTGGAAATTTCCATGTCCAGCAAATCGGACCGCACTTTCGAGGATTTCCGGCGCGAGATACTTTGCATACCCCAAGTGCAGGAATGCCACCTCGTGTCAGGCGACTTCGATTACCTGGTCAAGGCGCGCATCAAGGAAATCAGCCAGTACCGCAGCCTGCTGGGCGACATTCTTCTGCGTTTGCCCGGGGTGACCCAGACCAAGAGCTGCGTGGTCATGGAAGAGATCAAGGAAACCCTGTTCATCGCCGCGCAGAAATGACAGGCCTGCGGGATGTCAGGCCTTGTCGGCGGCGCGGCGGACGAAGACCATGTTGTCGCGATGCATCAGTTCGGGGTCGGACATGCTGCCCAGAATACCGGCGATGCGGCTGCTGGGCTGGCGCATGATGCGGCGGGTGTCCGCCGACGAATAATTGATCAGCCCGCGGCCGCATTCCACGCCGTGCTGATCCACGCAGGCCACGACGTCTCCGCGCTCGAATTCGCCCTCGACCGCGCTCACGCCGATGGCGAGCAGGCTTTTGTGGTCCCGCGTCAGGGCTCGCACCGCGCCATCGTCCAGAGTGATGCGGCCGCGCAGGCGCAGGTGATTGGCCAGCCAGCGCTGGCGCGCCGAACGCACAGGCAGTATGGCGCGCAGCTCCGTGCCGATCTGTTCGCCTTGAGCCAATCGCAGCAGGACATTGGCTTCGCGCCCCGAAGCGATGACCGTATGGCCGCCGCTATTGGCGGCGCGCTTGGCGGCAAGCACTTTGGTAAGCATGCCGCCCGTGCCGATATTGCTGCCGGAACCGCCGGCCATGGCCTCGAGGGCGGGGTCGCCCGCCTGGCCGACGGCAATGAACCTGGCGTCCGGGTCCTTGCGCGGGTCGGCGCTGTACAGCCCGGACTGGTCGGTCAGTATGACCAGCGCTTCGGCTTCGATCAGATTGGTGACCAGGGCGCCCAGCGTGTCGTTGTCGCCCAGGCGTATTTCGTCGGTGACCACCGTGTCGTTTTCATTGACGATGGGCACGACGCCCAGGCCGAGCAGGGTGTAGAGCGTGCTGCGGGCGTTGAGGTAGCGGCGCCGGTCGGCCAGGTCTTCGTGCGTAAGGAGGATTTGCGCCGTGCGTACGCCGTGCTTGGCGAAAGCCACTTCATAAGCCTGGATCAGCCCCATCTGGCCGACCGCGGCGGCCGCCTGCAGTTCATGCATGGCATTCGGGCGCCGCGGCCAGCCCAGGCGCGCCATGCCTTCGGCGATGGCGCCGCTGGAAACCAGCACCATTTGCTTGCCCTGGGCGTGCAGGCTGGCGATCTGTTCGGCCCACTGGGCGACGGCGGCGACGTCTATGCCTTTGCCCTCGTTGGTCACGAGGGAGGAACCTACTTTGACGACCAGGCGCTTGGCCTGCGCGACGGCGGACTGCGGGATGGGAGAGGCGGCCATGGAAGGAGGAACGGCGAAGGTTAGGTATTGTCGGGGGGCGGTCGTGTCGGAGCGCGTTTCGTCAGGTATTGTCGGGGCCGGTCGTGTCGGAGCGCGTTTCATCGAAACGGGGATCTTCGGCGACATAGCTGCCGTCGGCCTTGTCCTGCTCGACATGGGCCTTGCGGCTTTCGGCGTCCAGCCAGTCCTGCAGGCGCCAGATCAATTGCTGGGTGCCGTCGCCCGTCAGGGCGGAAACGCTGAAAACGGGACCGGTCCAATCCAGCGCCCGGCACAGGCGTTCCTGGGCGGCTTCGGGGTCGTCGACCATGTCCAGCTTGTTGAGCACCAGCCAGCGCGGCTTTTCGTAGAGGTCATTGTCATAGAGGCGCAGTTCCTCGACGATGGCGCGGGCGTCCTTGGCGGCCTGCTCGATCGCGTCGGTGTCCGGGTCGGGCGAGGACACGTCGACCAGATGCAGGAGCACACGGGTGCGCGTCAGGTGGCGCAGGAACAGATGGCCCAGGCCGGCGCCTTCGGACGCGCCTTCGATGAGGCCGGGAATGTCGGCGATGACGAAGCTGCGCGACGGCGAGGTGCGCACTACGCCAAGATTGGGATGCAGGGTGGTAAAAGGATAGTCGGCAATCTTGGGGCGCGCATTGGACACCTTGCTGATCAGGGTCGACTTGCCGGCGTTGGGCAGGCCCAGCAGGCCGACATCGGCCAGGACTTTGAGTTCGAGGCGCAGCTTGCGCTGTTCGCCGTCCTGCCCGGGCGTGAATTGCTTGGGGGCTCGGTTGGTGCTGGACTTGAAGTGCAGATTGCCCAGGCCGCCGGCGCCGCCGGCCGCGAGCGTGACTTTTTCATTGTGGCGGTCCAGGTCGAAAAGCAGTTCGCCGGTTTCCGCGTCCAGTATGGTGGTGCCCACCGGCACGCGCAGGGTGATATCGGGCGCGGCGGCGCCGTACTGATCGGAGCCGCGGCCGTTTTCGCCGTTCTTGCCGCGGTGCAGGCGCGCGTAGCGATAGTCGATCAGGGTGTTGATATTGCGGTCGGCGATGGCATAGACGCTGCCGCCGCGGCCGCCGTCGCCGCCATCCGGGCCGCCCTTGGGAATGAATTTTTCGCGGCGAAAGCTCGCGGCGCCATTGCCGCCTTTGCCGGCGATGACTTCGATGGTTGCTTCGTCTACGAATTTCATTTCAGGTACTTTAAAAATAGCGGGAAAGAGGCGCGCCGCGGATGGCGCTGGCAGGCGGAGCCTGCCTGCCTATTCTAAAACAAAAAGCCCCACCTAAATGGCAGGGCTTTTGCGGGTCTGCGCGCCGAATTTATTCGGCCGCAATCACCGAGACGGTGCGCTTGTTGAGCGCGCCTTTGATGGCGAACTTGACGGTGCCATCGATCAGCGAAAACAAGGTATGGTCTTTGCCCATGCCAACGTTGGTGCCGGGGTGGAATTGTGTGCCGCGCTGGCGGATGATGATCGAACCGGCCGAGATGACCTGGCCGCCATAGGTTTTTACGCCCAGTCGTTTCGATTCTGAGTCGCGGCCGTTACGCGTTGAGCCGCCGCCTTTTTTCTGTGCCATGTTTAGCTCCTGCTATGCAAATCCGTTAAGGCTATCGTTAGGCCGCAATGGCTACGATGCGCAATTCGGTGTAATTTTGACGATGGCCTTGACGCTTCTGGTAGTGCTTGCGACGGCGCATCTTGAAAATCTTGACCTTGTCGTGGCGGCCTTGCGCAAGAACGGTTGCTGTGACCACGGCGCCGGCGACCAAAGGCGTGCCAATTCTTAATTGTTCGCCTTCGCCAACCGATAAAACCTGGTCTAGCGTGATTTCTTGCCCAATGTCTGCCGGTATCTGTTCTATCTTTAGTTTTTGACCTGCAGCAACACGATACTGTTTGCCGCCGGTTTTTATGACCGCGTACATGTGGGAATTCCTAAGTAAAAGCCTTGGCCAAAATGCCAAGCTCATGATTCTAGCGCGATGTGGCAGGCGAAGTCAACCGCGGGCGGATGAAATAGCATGTTAAGTCAAGCAGTTACCGGTGGGAGAGTTCTTGTTTTCTCTCAAGGCGTGTGCCTGGTCTTGGTGTTTCGTCGTTGTTCTTCTGGTACGTGATTTGTTCTTAAGACGTGTGCTTGATCTTGGCGTTTTGGTCGTTATTCTTCTGGCACTCCCTTCTTAAGACGTGTGCCGGTTCCTGGTGACCTTGTTCTGCGCCGCGTTGCCGGTCCAGCGCCTGCGCGCTGGACACCGCCACGCCTAGCTCGTCCGCCCCGTTCGGGGCTCCCTTCGCGATCGGCTAGCTCGGCCCCGGACGTCGCGCCACAAGGTCCCCAGGACCCGACCCACTGCATATCATTAATTGTTTCGCTGCTAGGGCGGGCGGGGTGCTTGGCATTTTTTTGTTGAAGTTGCTACTGGCCAAAGATCTTGCAGTGCCGCCAAAAAGTCGATCCCCGCCGGATCGCCTTTTTGGCATACGGGCTGGTGGGTTGAGAGGCTGCTGGATTTGAGACTTGCCTATACTGGATTTGAGGCTTGCTTATACTGGGTTTGAGGCTCGCTTATATTTATTTGATCGTTGGGTCGTTAGTTTGATTACTGCCTGGATGTGGGGAAAGGCAAGGCGCTTTATCGCTAACGCGACCTACGAGAATTAGCTAGCGCGCCCTACGAATCGCGATCTGTCAACGAGCTCTGATTGATGAATTCGATAGGCATAGAATCATCTTGTACGAGCCATCAATATACGAACCGCGAACGCATAAGCTTGGCGCAATACGAAATGCGACACCGTAGCCTAGCCAACTCCGTAGGCCGTATCAGCCCCTATGCCCAAGCGGGCCGGCTGGCGGCCCGCGCCGGGCGAGCGCGCAAGGTCTTTCTTGACAGCCAAAACCTTAGCAAGAATGCCAAGCACCCAGCCCGTCCCAGCAGAGACACAAAACCTGGGATGCAGTCGTTGGCGCGGTGGTGGAAGGTAGCGGTCCGTCCGGGGCCGAGCAAGCCGGCCGCGAAGGCAGCCCCGAACGGGGCGAACGAGCGAGGCGAGGCGGGGTCCGCCGCGCAGGGCGGCGGACCAGGCAACGCGGACCGCTACCTTCCACCACCGCGGCGGCGACGTGTTAAGACAACCATCGATGCACAACGGCGACGTGTTAAAGACAACCATCGATGCACAACGGCGGCGTGTTAAAGACAACCATCGATGCACGACAGCGGCATGTTAAAGGTATCCGCAACCATCAACAAAGCCGCGTATTAAGAACCAGCAAGCAATTCGACACCGGCTTACATCAACTTTCGACGTGAACCACGTCGCATACGGCGCCAAGTGCGTTCAGGACCGGTAATCGGCATTGATGCTGACGTATTCGTGCGAAAAGTCGCAGGTATACACCGTATCCGACACATCGCCGCGCCCCAGCGCAATGCGCACCGTGATCTCGGGCTCCTTCATGACGCGCTGGCCGTCGGCCTCCTGGTAGCCGGGATGGCGCTGCCCCTCGCTGGCCACCAGCACATCGCCCAGCCAGAGCTTGATGCCGCCCACGTCCAGGTCGGCTATCCCGGCATAGCCAATGGCGCATAAAATGCGGCCCAGATTGGGGTCCGACGCGAAAAAGGCGGTCTTGACCAGGGGCGACTGCGCCACGGCATAGGCCACTTTGAGCGCTTCTTCGCTGCTTCCGGCTTCCTCCACCTGTATGGTCATGAATTTTGTCGCGCCTTCCGCGTCGCGCACGATTTTTTGCGCCAGATCGGTGGCGGCGCCGGCCAGCGCCGCATATAGCGGCGCGTACAGCGGATCGGACGCCGAATCGACGCGCACTCCGCTTTTGCCGGTGGCGATGATGATGAAGGAATCATTGGTGGAGGTATCGCCGTCCACGGTAATGCGGTTGAAGGAACGGTCGGCGATGCTGCGCGCCATTTCCTCGAGCAAAGCGGGGGCGACGCCCGCGTCGGTTGCCAAGTAGCCCAGCATCGTGGCCATATTCGGGCGTATCATGCCGGCGCCCTTGCTGATGCCGGTGATGGTGATGGTTTTATCGCCCAGCGCCAGCCGTTGCGATACGATTTTCGGCTGGGTATCGGTGGTCATGATGCTGTGGGCGGCCGCGAACCAGTTGTTGTCCCCGAGGCCGTCGACGGCCTGGGGCAGTCCAGCCACCAGGCGGTCCAGCGGCAGGGGTTCCAGGATGACGCCGGTCGAAAACGGCAGGACCTGGGACGGTTCGATACCGAGAAGCCCGGCCAGGGCGGCGCAAGTGTCTCTGGCGGCCTGCAGGCCGGTTTCGCCGGTGCCCGCGTTGGCATTGCCCGTATTGACCACCAGCGCGCGTATGCCCCGGCCTTCGGCGAGATGCGCCTCGCAGACTTGCACGGGAGCGGCGCGGAACCGGTTCAAGGTGAAGACGCCCGCCACGCTGCTGCCCTGGGCGAGGCGGAATACCGTCAGGTCGCGGCGCTTGGCCTTGCGTATGCCGGCTTCGGCCGTGCCGATTTCGACGCCTGCCACGGCAAAGATGTTGGATTCCGGCGGGATGTACAAATTGACGGCCATGACGGGGTCTCAGCTAAAGGAGGTGGACGAAAGGCCCGCGGCATATGGCGGGCCTGCCAGCCGTCAATTTTATCAGGGGCGGCCCGACAGCTTGGGCTGGGCCAGTTGCTTGAGTTCGCCCAGCGCTTCGAAAAGCGCGCCGCGGCTATTTTCGGAGAGGCCGCCAAACAGCGCGCGTATCCATTGCTCGTGCGATTTGGCCATTTTCTTGAATGTGCGCTTGCCCTTGGCGGTAAGCCGTATCAGCGAACTGCGCCGATCCGTGGCGACCTTGATGCGTTCCACCATGCCCTCTTTCTCGAGCTGGTCGGTAATTCCCGTAATATTGCCGTTGGTGACCATCATGTGGCGCGAGAGTTCGCTCATTTTCATGCCGCCGGGAACCCGCAGGAGCTGCGCCATCAGGTCGAAGCGCGGCAGGGTGGTTTCGAATTCGGCGCGCAGCCGGCCGCGGATTTCGCCCTCCACCAGGTTGCAGCAGCTGAGCAGGCGCAGCCAGAGCCGCAGGTCCTGGTGGTCGGCGGGCACGGTGCGGCTTTCCAGGTCGGGGATGCTTGGTATTTTGCTTACGGCGGAGATATCGCTCATGACGTTTTAAAGGCCCAAAGTAACGATGGAGATATTTTAATCTTCAATTACATGGCGGTGTTGAGTTCGCCATGCGATCGCGATCTGCTGTAGTGTAATGACCCGGCCCGCTGGCGTCTTTGATGTTATGCAGGGATAGCGCAAATAAAAGCAAATGGAGGCTTCATGTTTGAAACATTTTTCGGCCGCAGCTATGCGGATGCCAGGGCCCATTTCGTGGCGGCGGCAAGCCGGCGGCATTGCGAGCTGCTGTCGCGCGTGAATCCGGCCGGCCCGGGAGTGGACGGCGAGGTCCTGTCCATGGACGTGGCCTATTGCGGGCCCGGCGAGGCCCGCTCTCTGCTGGTCCTGACCTCGGCCATGCATGGCGAGGAAGGATATTGCGGCTCGGGATGCCAGGTTGCCTTGCTCAACGACCAAGCCTTGCTCGACAGGGCGCATGGCAATGGAATCGGCATTTTGCTGATACACGCGCTGAATCCCTATGGGTTCTCGTGGGGGCATCGTACCAATGAAGACAATATAGACCTGAACCGGAATTTCTGCGATTTCAGCCAGCCTCTGCCGGACAATGGGCACTACCGCAGCCTGCACCCCTTGCTGATTCCCGACGCCTGGCCGCCGCTGCCTGAAAACGCCGCCGCCATCCGGGCGTTCATCGACGCCGAAGGCGAGCAGGCCTATCGCGAAGGCATGATGCTGGGCCAGTACAGCCACCCGGCGGGGCTGTTCTACGGCGGACGCCAGCCTTGCTGGAGCAATCTCGCCCTGCGCGATATTCTCGGGCGCTACGGGAAAAACCGCGACCGCATCGCCTGGATCGATTACCACACCGGGCTCGGGCCCTACGGGCACGCCGAAAAGATCTTCGTGCAGAAGGGCGACCCGGAGTATCGCCGCGCGCGGGCGTGGTGGGGCGCCGATGTGGTTTCAGTGGTGGACCCGAATACCAGCACGGTGGATGTCAGGGGGACCGGCCTGCGGGCCCTGCTGGAAGAGTGCGGCCAGGTTCCGGAGCTGACCTTCCTGGCGCTGGAGTATGGCACGCTGCCCATGGATGACATCTTTCTGGCCCTGCGCGGCGACCGCTGGCTGGCTGGCCATGCGGACGCCGACCCCGCGCAGCGGGCCGCGCTGAAGGCGGCCCACAAGGCGGCGTTCTATCCCGACCACGACGACTGGCGCGGCGCGGTGGTGGGCCAGTCGCGCGCCACCCTGCTGCAGGCCGTTTACGGATTGTCGGCGCCGCGCTAGGATGCCTGGGCAAGGCCGGCAAAAGATCCTTGCTTGCGGTTTTCTTTGACTATATAGTTTAAGCTTAAAGTAAATGGCGGATGCCCGCGCATCCCGTCGCCAACCAGTATCCGGAGCCAGACCATGAAAATCGCGTGCATAGGGGGAGGACCGGCGGGCCTGTATTTTGGCTTGCTCATGAAGCTGGCCGACGCCGGGCACGAGGTCACGGTCATAGAGCGCAACCGCCCTTATGACACCTTCGGCTGGGGCGTGGTGTTTTCCGATGCGACCCTGGAAAATCTGAAAGCGGCCGACCCGGTTTCCGCGCGCCAGATAGGCGCGGCCTTCAATCATTGGGATGACGTCGAGATCCACTACAAGGGCCGCAGCATACGCAGCGGCGGCCATGGCTTCATCGGCATCGGGCGCAAGAAGCTGCTCAATATCCTGCAGGCGCGCTGCGAGGAACTGGGCGTGAACCTGGTGTTCGAGACAGACGTCGGGGACGACCAGGCCGTGGCGCAAAAGTACGGCGCCGATCTGGTGGTCGCCGCCGACGGCCTGAACAGCCGGGTCCGCGCGCGCTATGCCGCCACCTACCGCCCCGATATCGACACCCGCCAGTGCCGCTTCGTATGGCTGGGCACGCGCCAGACTTTCGATGCCTTCACCTTTGCCTTTGTGCAAACCGCCCATGGCTGGTTCCAGGCGCATGCCTACCAGTACGAGCCCGGCATGTCGACCTTCATCGTCGAAACGCTGGACGAAACCTGGAAGGCGGCCGGCCTGGACGCGATGAGCCAGGAAGACGGCATCGCCTATTGCGAGCAATTGTTCGCTCCCTGGCTGGATGGCAATGCCTTGATTTCCAATGCCGGCCATTTGCGCGGCTCGGCCATCTGGATCCGCTTCCCGCGGGTTATCTGCGACACCTGGGTGCACGGGCAAACGCTGCCCGATGGGCGCCAGGTGCCTGTCGTCCTGATGGGCGACGCCGCCCACACGGCGCACTTTTCCGTAGGCTCGGGCACCAAGCTGGCGCTGGAAGACGCCATCGAGCTGAACCGCTCCATCCTCGCTCACGGCGACGATTTGCCTGGCGCCTTGCGCCATTACCAGCAGGTGCGCAGCGTCGAGGTGCTGAAAATCCAGAATGCGGCGCGCAACTCCACCGAGTGGTTCGAAAACGTGGCGCGCTACGCCAATTTCGAGCCCGAGCAATTCGCCTATTCATTGCTGACGCGTTCGCAGCGCATTTCCCATGAAAACCTGCGGCTGCGCGATCCGGCGTGGCTGGAAGGCTATGAGCGCTGGATGGCCGGCAGGGCCGGGGCGCCGGCCACGGCGGCGCACCCGCCGCCGCCCATGCTCACGCCCTACCAGGCGCGCGGCATAACCCTGAAGAATCGCATCGTGGTTTCGCCCATGGCCATGTATTCCAGCGTCGACGGCGTGCCCGGCGATTTCCATCTGGTGCACCTGGGCGGGCGGGCCATGGGCGGCGCGGGCCTGGTCATGGTCGAGATGACCTGTGTTTCGCCCGAAGCGCGCATCACGCCGGGCTGCCCGGGGCTGTGGAACGAGCGGCAGATGCTGGCCTTCAAGCGTATTGTCGATTTCGTCCATGGCAACAGCGATGCCAGGATAGGTATCCAGCTGGGGCACGCGGGGCGCAAGGGGTCGACCCGCGTCAGCTGGGAGGGCAGCGATCTTCCCCTCCCGGAAGGCAATTGGCCGCTGTTGTCGGCGTCGGCGCTGCCGTATATCGAGGGCGTGTCCCAAGTGCCGCGGGCCATGACGCCGGCGCAAATGCAATGCGTGCGCGACGAATTCGCGGCCGCCGCGGCGCGCGCCGCGCAGGCCGGCTTTGATTGGCTGGAGCTGCATTGCGCCCATGGCTATCTGCTGTCCAGCTTTATCTCGCCGCTGACCAACCAGCGCGGCGACGAGTACGGCGGTTCGCTGGAGAATCGGCTGCGCTATCCGCTGGAGGTCTTTGCCGCGGTGCGGGCCGCGTGGCCGGGCGGCCTGCCCATGTCGGTGCGCATCTCGGCGCATGACTGGGTGGAAGGCGGGATAAGCGCCGACGACGCCGTTGCCATCGCCCGTTGTTTCAAGGCCGCCGGCGCCGATATGATGGACTGCTCGTCGGGCCAGGTCAGCAAGGCGGAGCAGCCGGTTTATGGCCGCATGTATCAAACGCCATTCTCCGACCGGGTGCGCAATGAAGCGCAGATCGCCACCATAGCGGTGGGCGCGATTTTCGAGGCCGACCACGTCAACAGCATTATCGCGTCGGGCCGGGCCGATTTGTGCGCCCTGGCGCGCCCGCATCTTGCGGATGCCGCCTGGACGCTGCGCGAGTCGGCGCGCATAGGCGCGACCGATGTCTGCTGGCCCAGGCAATATTTCCCGGCCAAGCGCCAGCTGGAAACCAATTTTGAACGAGCGGCCGCCTATGCGCGGCCGATAGGCAAATGAATACCAGTCAGATTCTGTCCGGCCGGCATGCGCTGGTGACCGGGGGCTCGCGCGGAATAGGCTTTGCGGTCGCCCAGCGCCTGCTTGGCATGGGCGCGCGCGTGACGCTGCTGGGCCGCGGCGCCGATGCCCTGGAACAGGCGGTGGACCAGCTTGCCGGCGGCGGCGAGGCCGCTTTCGCGAGCGGCGATATCTCCAGGCAGGACGATGTCCGCGGCGCCTTCGCGCAAGCCAGGGCGTGTTTCGGCCCGGTCGACATCCTGGTGAACAATGCCGGGCAGGCGGCGAGCGAGCGCTTCGACCGGCTGGAGGAAGCCGCCTGGCAGCAGATGATCGCGGTCAACCTGACCGGCACGTTTCATTGCATGCAGGCCGCCCTGCCCGATATGCTTGAACGCCGCTGGGGCCGCATCGTCAACGTGGCGAGCACGGCGGGCCTGGTCGGCTATGCCTATGTCAGCGCCTATTGCGCGGCCAAGCACGGGGTGATAGGCCTGACCCGGGCGCTGGCGCTGGAAACCGCCAGGAAGGGGATCACAGTGAATGCCGTGTGCCCGGGCTATACGGAAACCGGCATCGCGCGGGAAGCCGTCGCCAATATCACACAAAAAACCGGCATGTCCGCCGCGCAGGCCGAGGCCAAGCTGGCCGAGCGCAATCCCCAGGGCCGCCTGATCCAGCCCGGCGAAGTCGCCGACGCGGTGGCATGGCTGTGCCTGCCGGGCGCCGCGGCCATCAGCGGCCAGGCGATTCCGGTCGACGGCGGCGAAGTCATGGCGGGCTAGGCCGCCACAAGGAGAACACCAATGGAAGAAGTGCTACATACCATGGCGCGCCACAAGCGCCCCTATGCGGACTACCAGGCCAGCAATTTCCTGTGGGAGGCGCCGGGCGATGGCAAGGTGGCAACCCTTGTCCTGAACCGGCCGCAGCGCAAGAATCCGCTGACTTTCGATTCTTATGCCGAGCTGCGCGACCTGTTCCGCGGCCTGGTGTACGCCACGGACGTCAAGGCGGTGGTCGTGGCTGGCGCGGGCGGGAACTTCTGCTCGGGCGGCGACGTGCATGAAATCATCGGGCCGCTGACCCGCATGACGATGCCCGAGCTATTGGATTTCACCCGCATGACCGGCGATCTGGTCAAGGCCATGCGCGCCTGCCCCCAGCCTGTCGTGGCGGCGGTCGACGGCATTTGCGCGGGCGCCGGCGCCATGATCGCCCTGGCCTCCGATATGCGCATAGGCACGCCGCAGGCCCGCACGGCTTTTCTGTTCACGCGGGTCGGCCTGGCCGGCGCCGATATGGGCGCCTGCACCTTGCTGCCGCGCATGATAGGCCAGGGGCGGGCCTCGGAGTTGCTGTATACGGGCCGCGCCATGACGGCGGACGAAGGGCTGGGCTGGGGCTTCTTCAATAGCCTGCAGCCTTCGGATGCGGTGCTGCAAGCCGCGCAAAGACTGGCCCGGCAACTGGCCGACGGCCCCACTTTCGCGCATGGGGTCACCAAGAAATTGCTGCACCAGGAATGGAATATGGGTGTCGACGAGGCGATCGAAGCCGAAGCCCAGGCGCAAGCGGTCTGCATGCAGACCCGCGACTTCCGCCGCGCCTACGATGCCTTCGTGGCCAAGCAGAACCCCGTTTTCGAAGGGGATTGAATGGCCCCTGCAAGCATGCAGCGATGTCAGCCGCCAAGCGCCGCAACGAGACAGGAAACGACAATGGAAAAATCCGCCCATATCGATACATTCGCGCGCGATCATCTTCCGCCGCTGGAACAGTGGCCGGAGCTGCTGCTGCAGGGCAATCCCGATGTCGCCTATCCCGCGCGCCTGAATTGCGCGGCCGCCCTGGTGGACGACCGCGTCAGCCAGGGCCTGGGCGAGCGGATCGCCCTGCACTGGCGCGACGCCTCGGGCAAGCGCAGCATGAGCTATCGCGAGCTGCTGGGGCTGGTCAACCGGATAGCCCATGTGCTGGTGCAGGACATGGGCCTGCTGCCCGGCAACAGGGTGCTGCTGCGCGGGCCCAATAATGTCATGATGGCGGCCTCGTGGCTGGCCGCCGTCAAGGCCGGCCTGGTGACCGTGCCCACCATGCCCTTGCTGCGCGCCTTCGAGCTCAAGCAGATTATCGACAAGGCCAGGATACAGGCCGTCCTGTGCGACCGGCGGCTTGCCCTGGAGATCGAGCATTGCCTGGATGCCGGGCATGCCAGCTTTTGTCCGGACCTCGCGAAAGTGCGCTATTTCCATGACGATGGCCCCGCAAGCGTCGATACCCTGGCGGCCGCCAAGCCCGACGATTTCCCGGCCTGCGACACGGCGATCGACGACGTGTGCCTCATCGCCTTTACCAGCGGCACCACCGGCAAGCCCAAGGGCTGCATGCATTTCCACCGCGATGTGCTGGCCATGTGCGACACGTTTTCGCGCCACACCCTGAAGATGACAGCCGGCGACATCGTCTGCGGCACCCCGCCCCTGGCGTTCACCTTCGGCCTGGGCGGCTTGCTGTGCTTTCCCTTGCGGGTGGGGGCCGCCGCGGTGCTCGCCGAAAAGCTGACGCCCGACGAACTGCTGGCGACCATACAGGATTTCGGCGCGACCATGAGCTTCACCGCGCCGACTTTCTATCGCCAGATGGCGGGCCTGGCCGGCAAGTACGATCTTTCCTCGCTCAGGAGTTCGGTGTCGGCCGGCGAAGCCTTGCCCGATGCCACGCGGCAATTGTGGAAAAAGTCCACCGCCATCGAAATGACGGACGGCATAGGCGGCACGGAAATGATACATGTATATGTATCCAGCTCCGGCGACCAGGTGCGCCGCGGCGCCATCGGCAAGGCCGTTCCGGGATATGTGGCGCGGGTGGTGGATGAGAATTTCCAGCCGGTCGCCGCGGGCGTGGCGGGCCGCCTGGCGGTCAAGGGCCCGACGGGATGCCGCTATCTCGACGACGAGCGCCAGCTGATGTTCGTGCAGCAGGGCTGGAATCTTCCCGGCGATACCTTCGTCATGGACGAGGACGGGTATTTGTATTATCAGGCGCGCAATGACGACATGATAGTTTCGGCCGGCTACAACATCGCGGGCCCCGAAGTGGAGGGCGCTTTGCTGTTGCACGAAGCCGTGGCCGAATGCGGCGTGGTCGGGCAGCCCGACGCCGAGCGCGGCTGCATCGTCAAGGCGTTTGTCGTGCTCAAGCCGGGATACGCCGCCGATGCCGCCATGGCCAGGACCTTGCAGGAACACGTCAAGGCGGCCATCGCGCCCTATAAATATCCGCGCGCCGTCGAATTCACCGACGACCTGCCGCGCACCGAAACCGGAAAACTACAGCGCTTCGTATTGCGCGAAAAAGCAAGTGAACAGGGGAAATGGGAATGATTACATTGCAGCCGCCGACATGGTTGGAGCCGCGCGGTTATGCGAACGGCATCATGACGGAAATGGCCGTGGGCAGCCGGCTGGTGTTCGTGGGCGGGCAGGTGGGCTGGAACGGGCAGCAGCAGTTCGAGACCGACGACTTCGCCGAGCAGGTGGGACAGGCGCTGCGCAATATCGTGGCGATACTCAAGGAAGGCGGCGCCGGCCCCGAACACATCACGCGGATGACCTGGTATGTATGCGACAAGAAGGAGTATGTCGCGGCCTTGCGCGATGTGGGGCAGCATTACCGGGAAATCATGGGGCGCCATTTCCCGGCGATGACGGCCGTGGAAGTGGCCGACCTGGTCGAGGACCGCGCGCGCGTGGAGATCGAGGTCACGGCCGTGGTGCCCGCGGCGGCGCCGGGGAGCGGGGGCATACTTCCCGGCCCGGATCAGCCCGCGCGGCGGGCGTAATCCGGCGCCGGCGCTACAGCTTGGCGAACACTTCCTCGGCGATGTCCAGGGTGGTCTGGACCACGCCGTCGTCGTGGGCCGACGAAATGAAGCCGGCTTCGAAGGCCGAGGGCGCGAAATACACGCCTTTGATCAGCATGCCGTGGAAGAATCTCTTGAACATTTCGGTGTCGCAGTCCGACACTTCGCTGAAAGTGGTCGGCACGGTTTCCCGGAAATAGAGGCCGAACATGCCGCCCACGTGATCGGCGCACATGGCGACGCCGGCCGCTTTGGCGCGTTCGGCCAGGCCGTCGGCGAGTTTTTTGGATTGCGCGGACAGGCGCTCGTAGAAGCCGGGCTCGGCCAGCAATTTGAGCGTGGCCAGTCCGGCGGCCACGGCCACCGGGTTGCCCGAAAGCGTACCCGCCTGGTACACATTGCCTATGGGGGCGATATGCTCCATGATGTCGGCGCGGCCGCCGAAGGCGCCGACCGGCATGCCGCCGCCGATGACTTTGGCCAAGGTGGTGATGTCCGGCGTGACGCCTGTCAGGCCCTGCACGCCTTGCGGCCCGGCGCGAAAGCCGGTCATGACTTCATCGAAAATGAGCAGGGCGCCATATTGGGTGCACAGGGAGCGCAGGCCCTCGAGAAAGCCAGGCAGGGGCTTGATGAGATTCATGTTGCCGGCGATGGGCTCGACGATGATACAGGCGATTTCAGGGCCGTACTGCTTGAAGGCCTCTTCGACGGCGTCGAGCCTGTTGTAGTCGAGCACGAGGGTGTGCCTGATGAATTCGGGGGGGACGCCTGCGGAGGTGGGGTTGCCGAAGGTGAGCATGCCCGAGCCGGCCTTGACGAGCAGGCTGTCGGCGTGGCCGTGATAGCAGCCTTCGAACTTGATGATCTTCGACCTGCCGGTGACGCCGCGGGCCAGGCGGATGGCGGTCATGGTGGCTTCGGTGCCTGAACTGACCAGCCTGACTTTTTCGATGGAGGGCAGGCGCGCGGCTATGGCTTCGGCGATTTCGATTTCGGCTTCGGTGGGGGCGCCAAACGACAGGCCGTCGACAGCGGCTTCCTGGACGGCGCGCACGACCTCGGGATGGGCATGGCCGAGTATGGCCGGGCCCCAGGATCCGACGTAGTCGATGTATCGGACGTCGTCGGCGTCCCACATATAAGGCCCTTGGGCACGCGTGATAAATCGCGGCGATCCGCCGACCGAGCGAAATGCCCTGACGGGCGAGTTGACGCCGCCGGGTATGGTTTGGCAGGCGCGGTCGAATAGTGCTGTGTTGCGAGACATGGCGTTCAGACTCAATGCAGGAGTAATGGGAGGTTCAGGCCGATAGCATAACAGGGGGGCCGGGAAACCCATCCCGCATCAGCGGAACAGCGCCGCGAACCTTGCCGCCGCATCCTGGATATCGTCGCTTTCGAACAGCCCGCTGATCACGGCAATGCTGTCGGCGCCGGCGTGCACGACCGGCCCCGCATTGTCCGCGGTAATCCCGCCTATCGCCACCACCGCCGCCCGCGGCCGCGTGCGGCTGCTCTCCACCAGCATCCGGCCCTGCTCGACATCCTCCAGCGTCGCCCGGACCGCGCCGGGCTTGACGCTCGACGGGTACATCGCCCCGAAAGCAACATAATCCACGTCCGCCTTGAGCGCCTGCGCCGCCAGGCCCGGCTGGTTATAGCAGGAGCAGCCGATAATCTTGTCCGAGCCCAGCGCCAGGCGCGCCTGCGCCACGCTGCCGTCCTCCCGCCCCAGATGCACGCCATCGGCATCCACCAGCGCGGCCAGCCGCCAATCGTCGTTCACGATAAACAGCAGCCCCAGCTTGCGGCAGCGTTCAGCCACCCGGCGCACCTGCGCCAGGCCCGCTTCCGCCGTGGCCGTCTTGCGGCGCCACTGCAGCGCCACCATGCCGCCGCTAGCCGCGGCGCTGATCGCTTCCAGCAGCCTGTCGGTGTCGTCCCATTCGGGCGTAACTCCGTACAGCCCCTTGGGGAATCGTAAAGAAGTGTTCATGGTGTGGACCGGTTGATCAAGCGATGACCCATGCCCGGCTGAAACGAGCGCGAGCCCAGTGTTGCCAAAAGCGACAGCGCGGTCTCGACAGCCTGCTGGACGCCCAGCCCGCGCGCCAATTGCGCCGTGATGGCACAGGCCAGCGGGCCGTCCGCGTCATTCAGGCGTGAGGGCGGCGCTTGCCACGCCCAGTTGGCGGTTTGATTGTCCTGCCCCTGCAGCAGGTAGCTGCCGTGGCCGGGGCGCAATGGCGCTCCGCTGGTCAGCACCCACTTGGCTCCATACTGCAGCAGCGCCTGGGCCGGCGTGCCGGCGTCCGCGCCGGTGAACACACCCTGCGACTGCCATTGTTCCAGAAGGTGGTGATCCGCCACCACAATGTCGGTTTGCGGCAACAGTAATTCGAAGAGAGCCAATTGCACGTCTTCGGTATCGATGTCGGCGATCAGCGACTCGTCGGGCAGGCGTCCAAGGTGCAGCACCAGCGGGACATGAGTGTAATCGGCCGCGATCTGGGCGAGCACGCTTACCGATTCCGTTGTATAAAGTGGGCCGACCTTGATGGCCTGGACAGTCATGTCTTCCAGCAGACAGCGGGCCTGGTCGTCGATCAGCTCGGGCGCGATCGGCTGGACGTCTTCCGTGCTGGCAGTGTCTTGCACCAGAATAGCGGTCAATGTGCTCAGCGCGTGGCAGCCCATCGCCGCACAGGTAACCGCATCGGCAGGCAGGCTACTCGATCCGCTAGGGTCGAAAGGGCCGAAAATAAGCACTAGTGGTGGGATTGATGCTTGCACAGCGTCGATAATCGCATAAGGTTCGCAGCGCCTCTGGCTAATATCCGGGGTGCCGCTATTGGGTTTAGTAACATTAGCCCCATTCTAATAGAAGCATTCGGACTTCGCGGGTTTTGAATGAAATTTTCAGTGAGTAATAAAATATGCGTACATGGATGTGTTTGATTTGCGGTTGGATCTATGATGAAGAGGCCGGCCTTCCCGAAGAAGGCATTGCGCCGGGCACGCTATGGGAAGATGTCCCTCCTAACTGGGTCTGCCCGGAATGCGGGGCGCGCAAGGAAGATTTCGAACTGATCGAGGTTTAGCCTATTGAGCAGTGTTTGCACTTTGACCCAGGAGGGCGAGTCATGGTTTCAACAGTCAATCGGACCGACGCGGCATCCAGCGCCGACTTGTCCCAGCAGCTTTTGGTGGCCATGCCGGGCAAGGTCTCCGGCAACTTGGCCAATACCGTCATTTACGTATGTGAACATACCGAGCATGGCGCCTTGGGGCTGGTCATCAACAGGCCTACCGATATCACCGTGGGCGACCTCCTCAAGCGCATCGATCTGGACTTGTCGCTCGAAATCGGGCCCGTGCAGAACGCCCCGGTGTTTTTCGGCGGTCCGGTGCAGACCGACCGCGGCTTCGTGCTGCACGCGCCGGCGGGTGGCTACAGTTCCAGCATCCAGTTGGGCGACGTGGCATTGACCACCTCGCGCGACGTGCTGCAGGACGTCGCGCACGGCCGCGGCCCGGCCATGCTGCTGATCACGCTGGGTTACGCCGGCTGGGGCGCGGGCCAGCTGGAAAGCGAGATGTCGCAGAACGCCTGGCTCAATGTGGCGGCCAACACCGATATCCTGTTCAACACGCCTTCCGAGAACCGCTACGAGGCCGCCCTGGCCCAATTGGGAATTGATCCGCTCATGTTGGCGGGCGACGCGGGCCATGCCTGAAGAAACCCTGTTGGCCTTCGACTACGGCACGAAGAAGATCGGCGTCGCCATAGGCAATACGCTCACGCGGCTGGCGCGTCCGCTCGAAATCCTGACGCCGGTGACGCGCGAACAGCGTTTCGCGGCCATAGCGCGGCTGCTGGACGACTGGCAGCCCGACCGGGTCGTGGTAGGGCTGCCGCTGACCGCCAGCGGCGGCGTCCAGTACGCCACCTTGCGCTGCCGCCGCTTTGCCAATCAGCTGCACGGCCGTTTCGGGCTGTTGGTGGAACTCGTCGACGAGCGCGGTTCCAGCGTGGAAGCCCAGGAATTGCTGGGCTCGAACGCCCCCGACGACGCCGTGGCCGCCGCCGTAGTCCTGCAGCGCTATCTCGATGCGCTCGATCCGCCGCTGTAAGCGCCCGCCAAATCCCATCAAGAGAATAATTTGAGCGCTGTATTGTTTTTGTCGCGGGCCGTCTTTGTTGCCCTCTGGATCCTGCTGGGTCTGCTGCTGGTTTCGGTGTTCTTTCCTTTTCTTGCCCTGCCGGGCCGCAGCGCCGTGAATTATCGCTGGTCCCGCGCCCTGCTGTTCCTGTGCGGCGTGAAGGTGACGGTCCGCGGCGAGCCCAGGCTGCGAGGCCCCGCCCTATGGGTGTCCAACCACGTTTCCTGGCTCGATATCTTCGTGCTCAACAGCGTCAGGCCGGCGTCTTTCATCGCCAAGAGCGAGATACGCTATTGGCCTGTCCTGGGCTGGCTGGTGGCCGGCTCCGGCACCGTGTTCATTGAACGCGGCCATCGCCATGCGGTGCGCCGGGTCGGCCACGAGATGAAAGCGCGTTTCGCGCAGGGCGAAGTCGTCGGCCTGTTTCCCGAGGGCACGACCTCGCCGGGCCTGGATGTCGCCCCTTTCCATTCCAGCCTGTTCGACGCGGCGATCCGCGCGCATGTCGATATTCAGCCCGTGGCCCTGCTTTTTTTCCATCGCGGCCGGCGCAGCGATTACATCGCTTTCGTGGGCAAGCAGAATCTGCTGCAGAATCTCTGGCGCCTGCTGGGCGCCACAGGGGTGGCCGTGGAACTTGAATTCCTGCCGGCCATGGCCAGCGCGCAATGCGAGGAGCAGGGCCGCAGCAAGGTCGCCGCTCACGCCCATCACCTGATACGCCAGGCGGTCGCGCGCCGGCATGGCGTAAGGCCTTCTTAGAAGCCTGCGGCTGGCCTGCGCCGCCATCTGTTCAGGGCGCGCCTAGCTGCCTTGCGGGTTCCGGTACTGCTGGCAGGAAATCTGGACCAGCTTGTGGTCCTGCAGGCGCATGGCCGTCAGCTGTCTGCCCCATACGCAGCCCGAGTCCAGGCAAATGGCGTCGGGCCGTATCATCAGGCCCAGCGTCGACCAGTGGCCGAATACGACGGTATCGTCCCTGATGGCCCGGTTGGGCACATCGAACCATGGCATCAGCTGGCCGTTGTTGATCGGGGCGCCTTTGAATGAAAACTCCATATGCCCGTGGCTGTCGCACATGCGCATCCGTGTCAGGGCGTTGATGATGACCCGCAGCCGTTTGCCGCCTTCGAACTCATCTTTCCAGTACACGGGCTCGTTGCCGTACATTTTCTGCAGCATGGCTTTCCAGTCGGGCCCGCGCAACGCGGCTTCCACTTCCGCGGCCAGCTCCAGCGTCTTTTCGACATCCCATTTGGCCAGTACGCCGGCGTGGACCAGCAAGTGGCGCTGCTCATAATGCGCCAGGGGGCAGTGGCGCAGCCAATCGATCATTTCCTGGGCGTCGGGCGCATTCAGGATGTCGTCCAGGGTGTCGGATTTTCCGGCTTTGCGGACACCGGCGGCCACCGCCAGCAAATGAAGGTCGTGGTTGCCCAGCACCGAGATGGCCCGGTCGCCAAGCGCCATGACGGCTTTCAGCGTAGCCAGCGAGTCGGGCCCGCGATTGACGAGGTCGCCCGCGAACCAGAGTTGGGCGTCGGGGTCGGACTGGATGTCGGGGTGCGCCAGCAGTTCGCGCAAGGGCTCATAACAGCCTTGCAAGTCGCCTATCATCCAGATTCCGGGCTTGGATTTCATGCTGCCGATTTACTCCATGGCCAACGCGTTTGGTTGAAACGCCGTACATTGTGCTGGTTTTCCATCAGGATCAGGGCCCCCAGGGCCAGCGCCAGGGCGCCCAGGTTGGGGACCAGGGCCGTGACCCATGGCGCCCATTTGCTCAGCATGCCCACATTCAGCGCCAGTTGGTTGAGCATGAAGAACCCGACCCCCAGCAATATCCCGATGAAAACCTTGCTGCCGACGCCGCCGCGGCGCGTCTGCATGAAGCCGATGGGCGCCGCAATGGTGATCATGACGAGCAGGGTGAAGGGGTAGGCCATTTTGCGCCATAGCGCCACGATCTGCCGGTCGGTTTGCAGTTGATTGCTTTTCAGGTAGTCGATGTAGTCCAGCAAGTCGAGGATGGACATGCGTTCGGGAGTCAGGACGCGCGCGATCAGCCTTTCGGGCGTGAGGCTGGTTCGAAGCACCCGGCTGGGCAGGGTCTGGATCCGGGTCAGCGGGGCGTCCGGCTTTTTTGCATTGGCCAGCGCGGAGACCGAGCTGGCATCGATCAGCGTCTGGGTGACCTGGCGCAGCACCAGGGTGCCATTGGTGAAATGGCCTTGCTCCGCCTGAGAAAAGGCGGCAAGCTGCTGCCCCTTGTGGAATTCATACAGCGTGACGCCCGCCACGTCGCCGCTGGACTTGAGCTGGGCAATATTGATGATGCGCGTGCCATCGGCGTCATCGGACTCCTTGAACCAGTAGCCGCTGTTGAGCCGGCCGCCGCCGGCCCGCCCCAGCAGCGTCAGGCTGGCCTCGCTGGATTTGATTTCCGCCGCGGGCGTGATGATTTCCGACAGCAGGAAAGCGCCCACGACCAGCGGGATGGTCACGATCCACAGCATGGTCAACAGCTTCATGCCGCTGACGCCCGACACGCGCAGGATGACCAGCTCATTGCGCTGTGCCAGGCCGGCCAGGGCCAGGATGGCGCCGATCAGCAGCCCTATGGGCAGCAAGTCGTACAGGCGCGTGGGCATGGCCAGCGCCTGCATATAAAACAGATTGAGCAGCGTGAATTTGCTGCCCACATTGTCCAGGTCTTCGATCAGCGCGAAAAACGTGAACAGCCCGATCAGCGCCAGAAGGACTACGGCGCTGGAGCGATAGATTTCGCTGGCGAGATAACGGCGGGCGGTGCGCATGAAATTGCTTGATGCCTGAAACGAGTAAGTAGCTGACGAAAGCAGAAGCTTAACATTTGCGGGCGCCCGTCAGGGCGGCTTTAGTCCGGGATTTCCACCAGGCGCATGCGTTTCTGTATGGTGCCGGTGCGCGAACGCAGGTAGGAGGTATTGCGATGGGCGTCGTAATAGGCCGGATTGGGCAGCATGGCGGCCAATTGCGCGGCCTGGTATGCGCTCAGGTTCGCGGCGTTCGCGCCGTAGTAGTGGCGCGCGGCTGCCTCGGCGCCGAACACATCGCTGCCCCACTGGGCGACGTTCAGGTACAGCTCCAGGATGCGCTGCTTGCTCATCACGAACTCGATCATGTAGGCGAGCACCAATTCCTGCCCCTTGCGCCAGTAGCTGCGCGACCCCGACAAGAACAGGTTCTTGGCCAGTTGCTGGGTGATCGTCGAGCCCCCGCGGATCCGGCTTTTGCCGCCATCGGCCTGCCGCTGGTTGTATTCCCAGGCCTTGCGTATGGCGTCCCATTCGACGCCCTCGTGGCCGGTAAAGTTGGCGTCTTCCGAAGCGATGACGGCGCGCTTGAGCGAACTGCTGATGTTCTTGTAGGGCACCCATTGGTATTTCAGGGCGGCCTTGGGGTTGGCCACCCTCAGCTCATTGAGGGTGGCGTCCATGAAAGCGCTGCTGCCGGGGTTGCGCACGCTGAACCAGAGCACCATGACGAACAGGCCGAACTGATACAGCAGGAGGGCCGCGAAGCCGATCAGCAGGGCGGCGCCCGCCACTTTTACCTTGTTTATTTTCTTGGCAGCCATGGGCTAAGTATAAAGAAGCTGCTGGCGCAAGGCATGCAGCACCGGCTCCATGTCGGGGCTGACGCCGTGCCAGATGGCGAAGCTGGCCGCCGCCTGGCCCACCAGCATGCCCAGCCCGTCGGCCGTCTGCCGGGCTCCCTGCCGCCGGGCCTGCTCCATGAAGGGAGTGGGCCGGGGCGCATACACCATGTCGTAGGCCAGCGCGCCGGGGCCGTAAAGGCCGGCGGGCAGATCGGGCGGCGTCTGCCCAAGGCTGCTGGACGTGGCGTTGATGACTATGTCCCATGGGCCGCCGGCTTCGGCCAGGGAGCCGGCCGACAGGCTGGCCGCCAGCCGCGGCATATGGCCGGCTACCTGCTGGCGCAGTTGCTGCGCCCGCTGCGCCGTGCGATTGACGATATGCAGCCGTGCGCAGCCGGCGTCGAGCAAGGGGAAGGCCACGCCCCGGGCGGCGCCGCCGGCGCCCACCAGCAATATATTCTTGCCGGCGGGCGCATGGCTCAGGCGCCGCAGGTCGTGCAGCAGGCCGACGCCGTCGGTATTGCAGCCATGCAGCCGGCCCTGCTCCATCCACAGGGTATTGACGGCGCCGGCCAGCCTGGCGCGCTCGCTCAGATGCGCTTGCGCCAGCGCAAAGGCTTCTTCCTTGAATGGCACCGTCACGTTCAGGCCGTGGCCGCCTTGCGCGAAAAAATCCGCCACCGCGCCCGCAAAGCCGTCCAGCGGCGCCTTGATCTTGTCATAGCGCAGGGCCAGCCCGGTTTGCCGGCCGAACTGTTCGTGTATGAAAGGCGAGCGGCTATGCTCGACAGGATTGCCGATGACGGCGTAGCGTTTGGGCGGAGTGGCGCTGGTCACGGCGTGGTGGTTTCCAGTTGCTGGTTCATGAAGTTCCATGTCCGCGTAATCGCGAACACATCGGTGTTTTTCGCCAGGGCCGGCGGCAGCGGCGCGAACGGCGCGGCCAGGTGGACGATGCGCATGGCGGCCAGATTCAATATGGCGTGCTCCGAGGGGCGGTCGATCTCGACGCGCTCCAATGCGCCGTCCTTGCGTATGTACACGGTCAGTTGCAAGCTGCCGTACACTTTGCCGCGCGCTTCCTCGGGGTAGTGCTCGGTGCCCACCAATTCGATCTTCTGGCGCCAGGCCTCGACATATTCGGCATAGTCCACGGCTTTGGTGCTCGGGCCCGAGAACTGTCGCCGGGGCTGGGCGTTGTAGCGCGCTATGCGTTCCTTCAGCGCGCTGATCTGCGCATTGAGCACCAGGCTTTCCTGCTCGCTGGCATCGCTGCCGGGTTCGCGCGATTCCTCGAAAAGATCGGGCTGCTTGCGTTCGGGAAGCACTTTCTGCCGCGCCATCAATTGGGTGTAAAGACGCAGTTGCTCGGCTTCCAGTTCTTCCTGGCGCTTGCGCAGGGCGGCCAGCACCACTTCATCGGGCGATTCGGCCGCCGTGCGCGGCAGGGGCGAGCTGGCCTGCCCCGATTCCGCCTGCCCGCCGCCGTTGAGCTGTTCCTGGGCGAGCATTTTCGGGTTCATGGGCGCCGCCGCGCTGCGCGCATTGACCAGGGTGACTTCAAGCATGCTGACCTGGGCCCTGGGCGCGGCGGGGCCGGAAAAATGCAGCGCCAGGACGGCGGCGTGTATCGCCAGCGACAATACCATCGCTATGCGCAAATAGTCGTTGCGGGGAGCGCGCACCCGTAGCAGCAGGGCGGAAAGCATGGACATGTCGGGCCCGGAGGGAAGAAAAGGATCAGGCTATTGCAGTTTCGCGCAGTCGGCAATCCAGCTCAAGGGCTAATTCATCGAATCCCAGTATATCCAGGGTGACGATCCGGCCGCGTTCAAGTTCCGGCAGGCCCTGGATGCGGGTTACCAGTGGCGCGCAGTCCAGGCGCACGAGGTCTTCGCGCAAGACGCTGGCCTTGACGGTGCGCAAGCCCTGCTGCTGCAGCCAGCGCAGGCACCAGTAGCGTTCCATGGCGGATTGATAGTCGCTCCATACCATGTATTGCGATTCGAAGGCGCCGATGATCGCGAACAGATCGGCATCCTTGGGCTTGAATGGCGCCACCAGGCGAGCCGATACGCCGTGTTCGACCGTGGCCAGCAACTGCCATTGGTTGACCAGGTCGACATAGCGGCGCAAGGGCGAAGTGCACCAGGCATATTGGGGCACGCCTATGGCTTCGTGCGGCAGGGCGTGGGTGGACATGCGCACCCGCCCTGTCTGCTGCGAGCGGTAGATGCCCGGCACGCCATGCTGCGCCAGCAGCCCGCCCCAAATATTATTGGTCAGTATCATGTATTCGGCCACCAGCCTGTCCAGCGGCGCGTTGCGCCGGCGCGGCACCAGTTGCACCGGCGTATCGGGGTCGTCGTAGGGGCCGTCCAGCACGAAGGAATACTCGACCCGGTTGTTGTTTTCGGATTTGCCGCGCACCTGGTCGCGCTGCGCCGACAGATGCTGGGCGAAGGACCATAACGGCCGCAGCCATTCGGCGTAGGGCAGGTCGGATTGCGGATCGGCCAGGGCCTCTTCGGTAATCAGTTCGTCCAGCAGGTTGTGGCGCAGGTTTTCGCGCACTTGCACGCGCTCTATCCTGGTTTCCGATGAAATCAGTTCGCCGCTGGCCAGGTTCGCGGTGACGTACAGCGACAGCGCCGGCTTGGGTATGCCGGCATCCAGCGAAAACGCCGTGATCAGCTCGCCGGGCAGCATGGGAATCTTCAGGCCGGGAATATAGACGGTCGACATGCGCGCGCGGGCCAGCTTGTCGAATTCGCTGCCGCGCGTCACGGCCAGCCCCGGGGCGGCAATGTGTATGCCGATGCGGACGATGCCGCCGCCCAACTGGGTGACCGACAGGGCGTCGTCCACTTCTATCGTGCTGCTGTCGTCCACGGAATAGGCAATGACGTCGGCCAAAGGCAGATCGGCGCCGAAGCCGCCCAATTGCACCGGAGCGAACTGCGTGCCCCTGGGGAAGTTCGTCGCCATGAAGCGGTGCTGGTGCAGGGCCAGGGCATGCGGCCAGGCGCCGAGCTGGAGCAGCAGTTTTTCGGGGGTGGTGCGCAGTTGCTCGACGGCCGCTTCGAACGCTTTCCATTGCAGGGTGTTCTTGTCGGGGCGGGTAAGAAAGGTGCTGGCGACTTGCGCGATTTCTTCCGGAAGCTCGCCCGCGACCATTTTGCCGGTCCATTCCTGCTGCTGGTCGGCCTGCTTGCGCTTCTTTTCGATGGCGGCCAGGGCAGCCGCCAGAATGTCGGGCGGAGCGGGCCGGTAGCGGCCCTTGCCGCGCCTGTGGAAATAGGCGGGCGCGCTGTTGAGCGCAAAAATCAGCCCGGCCTTCTCGACCGCGCTGGGCGCGTGCCCGAAATAATCCTGCGCGAATGCGGCGGCATCGAACTCTTCCTGGGGCGCGCATTCCCACAGGAAATCGATTTCGAGCGTCCCCGCAAGGGCGTGCGCCTGCTCGAGCATGGCGGCCGGGGCGGGCTGCTCGAAGCTGAACAGGACGCTGGCGTTCTTTATCTTGCTGCGCTTGCCGGATTCGGACTCGACCTGCATGGTGGAGTCGCTTTGCGAAAAAATCTTTTCCGCCTTGAAATTGCCGCTGTCTTCGTAAAGAACGTACATAATTTTCCGTCGGGACACGCGCCAGGCGTGTCGGTTTGTGTGAGGTATTCAGGGGCCGTCCCTAGCCGGCTTCGAGCGCGAACGCCAGGACTTCGGGCAGCCATTGCTCAAAGCCGGACAAGCCATGGTCGCCGCCTTCCAGGATATGGCCGCGGCTGCCGGCGAACCAGTCGGCCATTTCCCGCCAGTCGAGCACTTCGTCGCCCTTGGCCGCAAGCAGATAATAACGCTCGGGCCGGGCCGGCCTTCCTACAGCCATTTCAGCCAGTTCATCGACATACTCGGGTAAAAAAATGAATGGATCGTTCGAATGATACAGCGTGTGTTCGCCGACCTGCGTGGCCAGGTCGCGCGCCGCGTATACCGCCGGGTTGAGCACGACCGCCCGGCACTTCCAGTGTTCGGCCAGGCAGGTGGCGTAATAGCCGCCCAGCGAGGAGCCGACAATGGCCAGGTCGCGCTCGGGCTGCATGCCGCCGGCTTGCACGGCTTGTTCGATGAGGTGGTTGGCCAGCGCCATGGAGCGCCCCGGGCTGGCGGGCAGCTGGGGGCATACCCACTGGCTGGCCAGGCCGCGCTCTTGCATGGCCTGCGCCATGAGCGCGGCCTTGTGCGACTTGGGCGATGAACGAAAACCGTGCAGATAGAGGATCATGGCGCGCCTTCAGGGTTGTAGACGGTCCAGAAGCTTCTGGTGTATGCCCGCGAAGCTTCCATTGCTCATTACCAGGATAGAGTCTCCCGGCCTGGCCGACAAGCATATGGCATCGACCATTTTATCCATATCGTCATAGGCCGACGCGCGCCCTCCCAGGGGCGCCAGGACCACTTCCGGGTTCCACCCCAGGGCATGCTTGCCGCTGGAGGCGCCGAAGCAGAACGTCAGGTCGGCTTCCTGCAGGGCCTCGGGCAGGCGGGCCGCCATGGTGCCCAGCTTCATGGTGTTGGAGCGCGGTTCGATGACGGCAAGAATGCGCTGGCTGCCGGCCAGCTTGCGCAAGCCTTGCAAAGTGGTGGCGATGGCGGTCGGGTGGTGCGCGAAATCGTCATAAACCTTGACCTGGCCGACGGTGCCGCGCAGTTCCATGCGCCGTTTCACGCCGCCGAAGGCGCTTAGCGCCTCTATGCCGGCCGGCGCCGGGACGCCCAGGTGGTCGGCGGCGGCCAGCGCCGCCAGGGCGTTCATCCGGTTGTGCTCGCCGGTGAGCGCCCACCGTATGGCGCCCACCGGCGCGTTGTCGCGCATCACCTCGAAATCCGACGGATGCGCGCCGGGCCGCGCCTGCCACTGGCCGTCGGCGCCGAAGGTCTGCCGCGGCGTCCAGCAGCCGCGCGCCAGCACCCGCTCCAGCGGCTCGCAGCGCGCCGGGGTGATGATGCGCCCACGGGACGGTATGGTGCGCACCAGGTGATGGAATTGGGTTTCGATGGCCGCCAGGTCGGGGAAGATGTCGGCATGGTCGAATTCCAGGTTGTTCAGGATCGCCGTGCGCGGCCGGTAATGCACGAACTTGGAGCGCTTGTCGAAGAATGCCGTGTCGTATTCATCGGCTTCGATGACGAACAGCTTGCGGCCGGCCAGGTAGCGCGCCGATACTTTCAGGTCGGCGGCGATGCCGCCGATCAGGAAGTTGGGCTGCAGGCCGGCGTGTTCGAGTATCCATGCCAGCATCGAGCTGGTGGTGGTCTTGCCATGGGTGCCCGCCACCGCCAGCACATGCTGGCCTTGCAATACCTGTTCGCCCAGCCATTGCGGGCCGGAAGTGTAGGGCAGGCCCTGGTCCAGTATGGCTTCCATGAGCGGATTGCCGCGCGTAACCACATTGCCGATGATGAACAGGTCGGGCTTGAGGCCGATCTGCGCGGCGTCGAAGCCTTCTATCAGGCGGATCCCCTGCTCTTCGAGCTGGGTGCTCATGGGGGGATAGACGCCGGCGTCGCAGCCCGTGACGGTGTGGCCCGCCGCGCGCGCGATCAGCGCCAGGCCGCCCATGAATGTGCCGCAGATGCCAAGAATGTGTAAATGCATTTTTATCCTCCGGCGCTCATTGTAGTCAGTTGGGCCGCCGCGAGTGGGGGCGGGGGCGGGGGCCCGCGGCCGGTGCTATGATGGACTGGCTTACGATTTTCTCTGGACTGGACGATATGAAACGGCGAGATTTTTTACGTCAGGCGGCGCTGGCGGGCGGCGCCGCGGCCTGCGCGCTGCTGCCGCTGCGGTGGGCGCAGGCCGGCGCCTTGCCCCCCGATCCTTTTTACGCCAACGGTTTCCCGGATATCGACGGCCGCGAGGTCGAGCTCACCCGGTATCTGGGCAAGCCCCTGGTGCTGAACTTCTGGGCCACCTGGTGCGCGCCTTGCGTCAAGGAAATGCCCGACCTGGACATGCTGCATAAAAAACACGGCGGCGTGAACTTCGTCGGCCTGGCGGTCGACACCCTGGTCAATGTCGAAAAATTCGGCAAGAAAGTGCAGGTCTCATACCCCCTGCTGATTGCCGGGCACGGCGCGATCCAGTCCATGCGCGCGCTGGGCAACAAGCAGGGCGGCCTGCCCTTTACCGTGGTGTTCGACGGCCAGGGGCAAGTGGCCAGCCGGATACTCGGCCAGGTCAAGCCGGACGAGCTCGACGCCCTCCTGAACGGCATGGCCTGAGCCCGGGCCTCCCGCCAGGGCCGCCTCCCGGCGCAAGCCCGGCCTCGCTGGCCTCGCTGGCCGCGCCGGCCGCGCCGCAGGGGCCGGGGTGTTTCGGACAAGTTGTAATAGCCCGTCTTTAATGGACAAATACGCCTTTTTAGCGTAAAAAGGCGGTCTGTCTTCATAAAATATCCCCAATGGCGCAGCACATTCTTGTTTTGCATGGTCCCAACCTCAATCTGCTCGGTTCTCGCGAGCCAGAGGTCTACGGCCGGCATACTTTGGCCGACATTAATCAGCGTTTGCAGCAGTTGGCAACAGAAAATGGCGCCAGTTGTACCGCTTTCCAGACCAATCACGAGGGTGGGCTCGTTGACCGCATCCAGGCCGCCCGCGACGATCAGACCGATTTCATTCTTATCAATGCGGCGGCATATACCCACACCAGCGTGGCTGTGCGAGACGCGCTGGCCGCTGTCGGCATCCCTTTTATCGAAGTGCATTTGTCCAATGTGTACAAGCGGGAGCCATTCCGCCACCACTCTTATCTGTCCGATACGGCGCTAGGGGTCGTGGCAGGGCTGGGGCCCTTCGGATACGAAGCGGCCCTGCGCTATGCTTTGGCTAATTAGGCAGGTGCAGGGTATCCTCCTTTAACCTTTAATCATTACGTTCGCTCTGTGCGATGGCAGCAGAGTAATGTCACGGGAAGTTCGTATGGACCTAAGAAAACTGAAAACCTTGATCGACCTCGTTGCGGAGTCGGGTATAGCCGAACTCGAAATCACCGAGGGCGAGGGCAAGGTCAGAATCGTCAAATTTTCCCAGGCTGTGCAGCCCGTGGCTTATGTCCCGGAGGCCCCGCCCGCCGCGGCGCCTGTGGCGCCAGCCCCCGCCGCGCCCGCGGCTCCGGTCGGCCATACCGTGAAAGCCCCCATGGTCGGCACCTTCTACCGCGCGCCCAATCCGGGCGCCTCGCCTTTCGTCGAACTCGGCCAGTCCGTCAAAGAGGGCGAGCCGCTTTGCATCATCGAGGCGATGAAGCTTCTCAACGAAATCGAAGCCGACAAATCCGGCGTGATCAAGGAAATCCTGGTCGAGAACGGCGAGCCCGTCGAATACGGTCAACCCCTGTTTGTTATTGGCTAATTCATGTTTGAAAAAATCCTTATTGCCAATCGCGGCGAGATTGCGCTGCGCATCCAGCGGGCCTGCCGCGAGCTGGGCATTAAAACGGTGGTGGTTCATTCCGAAGCCGACCGCGACGCCAAATACGTGCGCCTGGCGGATGAATCGGTATGCATCGGTCCGGCGCCGGCGCGCGACAGCTATCTGAATATGCCGGCAATCATCTCGGCCGCCGAAGTCACCGACGCCGAGGCCATACACCCCGGCTACGGTTTCCTGGCCGAAAACGCCGACTTTGCCGAGCGCGTCGAGAAAAGCGGCTTCGTCTTCATCGGCCCGCGTCCGGAATCCATACGCCTGATGGGCGACAAGGTCAGCGCCAAGCGCGCCATGATCGAGGCCGCCGTCCCCGTGGTTCCCGGTTCCGAAGGCGCCTTGCCCGACGATCCGCAGGAGATCCACCGCATAGCCCTGGAAGTCGGCTATCCCGTCATCATCAAGGCCGCGGGCGGCGGCGGCGGCCGCGGCATGCGGGTGGTCTATACCGAAGCGGCCTTGCTGAACGCCGTCACGATGACGCGCTCCGAGGCCGGCGCGGCATTCAATAATCCCGAGGTCTATCTTGAAAAATTCCTCGAGAATCCGCGCCACATCGAAATCCAGGTCCTGGCCGACGGCGGGCGCAACGCGGTCTGGCTGGGCGAACGCGATTGCTCGATGCAGCGGCGCCACCAGAAAGTCATCGAAGAGGCCCCCGCCCCCGGCATCGCCCGCCGCCTGATCGAACGGATAGGCGAACGCTGCGCCGAGGCCTGCCGGAAAATCAATTACCGCGGCGCCGGCACCTTCGAATTCCTGTACGAAAATGGCGAATTCTTCTTTATCGAGATGAATACCCGGATACAGGTCGAACACACCGTCACCGAAATGGTCACGGGCATAGATCTCGTGCAGCAGCAGATCCTCGTCGCCGCCGGCGAGAAATTCACCTTGCGCCAGCGCGATGTGCAGATCAAGGGCCACGCCATCGAGTGCCGCATCAACGCCGAGGACCCTTTCAAGTTCACGCCCAGTCCCGGGCGCATCACCAACTGGCACACCCCCGGCGGTCCGGGCGTGCGCATGGATTCGCATGTATTCAGCGGATACACTGTGCCGCCCAATTATGATTCAATGATAGCCAAGCTGATTACTTACGGCGATACCCGCCAGCAGGCGATTGCGCGCATGGAAATCGCCTTGTCGGAAATGGTCGTCGAAGGGGTGCTGACCAACATCCCCCTGCACCGCGAGCTGATGCAGGACGCGCGCTTCGTCGAAGGCGGCACCAGCATCCACTACCTCGAGCACAAGCTGTCGCAACGCCCTTGAGCGCTCGCGGCCGCGGCTTTACGAACGGGGGCGCGGCCCCTGTTTCATTCACGGAAATGACTATGCGCGAACTCGTGCTGATTTGCCCCGAGGCGCAGGCCGAAGCGCTTTCGGACGCTTTGCTGGAAGCCGGCGTCCTGTCGGTGTCGGTGGAAGACGCCGATGGCGACACCGAGGTCGAGAATCCCCTGTTCGGCGAACCGGGCATGGAGCCGCAAGTGCAGGCCTGGAACCGCAACCGCGTCGTGGCCTTGCTGCCCGACGGGCTGGACCCGCGGCATATCCTCGAGCAGCTGCGCGTGGCGGGCATCGCCGACTACCAGGATGGCCAATGGTCATTGCGCGATGTCCCCGACGCCGATTGGGTGCGCCTGACGCAGGCCCAGTTCGGCCCGATCCAGGTCGGCAAGCGGATCTGGATCGTTCCCAGCTGGCATCGCGACGATCCCGGCGTGCCGGCCGCGGCCGATCGCCGGCTTGCGAACGCCGAGGGCGTCATACACATCGAGCTGGACCCCGGCCTGGCATTTGGAACCGGCAGCCACCCGACGACGCATTTGTGCCTGGAATGGCTGGCCGAGAACCTGCGCGGCAGGGAAACGCTGCTGGACTACGGCTGCGGTTCCGGCATCCTGGCCATTGCCGCCAGGCTGCTCGGGGCCGGCGATACCCAGGCGGTCGACATCGACGAGCAGGCAGTGCAGTCGACCCGCTACAATGCAGAGGTCAATCGGGTCCGGCTGCTTGCCATGCTGCCCGATGAACTGCCTGCGGGACAGACGCAGGTGGTCGTGGCCAATATTCTGTCCAATCCTTTGAAGGTGCTTGCCCCCATGCTGGCCCATCGTGTGTTGCCGGGAGGCCACCTGGTCCTGTCGGGGGTGCTCGAACGGCAGGCCGCGGAGGTCGCGCAGGCCTATGCCCCCTGGCTGGCCATGGACGTATGGCGCGCCCGGGAAGGATGGGTCTGTTTGCATGGCCAAAGAACGGCCTGAGGGCCAGAAGATCTTTTTACGCATATGGACTTGACCACGCGCTGCCCGCAATGTGGCACCATTTTTTCGGCTAGCCTGGAACAGCTGCAGTTGCGCAAGGGCTATATCCGCTGCATCAATTGCGCGCATATTTTCGACGGCTACGATGCCGTCGTTTCCGGCGCCGGCGATGCCGCCCGGAAGCCCGCCGGCGCGGCTGCCGCGGTTCCGGCCGCGCCGACTGCGCGGCCGGCCCCGGCTGCCCCGGCTGCCCCGGCTGCGCAGCGTCCGCCGGCTGCGCCGATCGCGGGGCGCGGCTCCGAGGCTGGCGCGGCTGCCGCGCCGGCGGCCATGCCCAGTGTGCTGCGTCAACGGCGCCCCAAGGAAGAGCCGCGATTCGCCGCGGCGCCCGCGCCTGCGTCCGCTCGTGCCGCGCCTGCCGGCCCGGCGCATCCCGCCTTCAGCATTTCAAGCGGCGATCGCAATGCCGGGCGCGCCTTGCGCCAGGATCCGGTCTTTCGCATCGACGCCGCCGCTCCTGCGACGCCGGATTCCGCCGCGGGATCGAGGCCCGAGCCCGTCATTGGAGGCGGCCGCATGGCCGTCCCGGCGCCGCCCGGCCGGCCGGACGAGCCGCACATTGCCGCTGCCCGCGCGGGCGCGCCGCCGGCTAGCGGCCCGCATGGCCCGCCGCCGCAAATCTATGTCGAAGCGCGGCCCACCGAAGGCGGCGACGGCAGGTCCGTGCCCGACTTCCTGGACGGCGAAGCGCCGCGCTATCAGGGCGTGGTGAAAATGTTCTGGGGCGCGCTGATCGCCGCGGGGCTGTTGCTGCTGCTGGCGCAACTGGCCTATGTGTACCGATCCCAGATCGCCAACCAGATCCCGGCTTTGCGGCCGGCCCTGGTTCGCGCTTGCGCATCGTTGAACTGTCAAGTGGCATATTCGCGGCATATCGACCAGATTTCCATCATGAGCTCGTCTTTGCGGGCTTCGACCGGGGCGGGCGGCGCCGCGGCTGACGCGGCCGCCGATTCGATGACGCTGCAGCTGACCATGCGCAACAACTATGGCAAGGCGCAGGAATGGCCAACGCTGGTGCTGGATCTGACGGATTTCTCCGGCACGCTGGTGGTCAGGAAGAATCTGGCGCCGGCAAGCTATTTGCCGCCCGCGGCTTTGCGGCAGCCTTTCGCCGCGTCCAGCGAAATCACCGTCGGCGTGCCGATAGTCTTGAATGGCCTGAAGGTCAATGGTTATCAACTGGGTAAATTTTTTCCATAAGGGAAGTCATGTCTGACAAAGTTTTGGTTTGCGGGTCGGTGGCCTTTGACACCATTGCCGTATTCGAGGGGCATTTCAAGGAACATATCCTGGCCGAGAACATACATACGCTGAGCGTATCGTTCTTTGTCCCCAGCATGCGCAAGGAATACGGCGGTTGCGCCGGCAATATCGCGTACAACCTGCGCCTTCTCGGCGGCAATCCGGTGCCTGTGGGCACGGTGGGCGCCGATGCGACCGACTACCTGGTCTACATGCGGCAATTGGGCATAGACACCAGCCTGATCCGTGTCTTGCCCGATATGTTCACGCCGCAGTGTTTCATTACGACCGACCTGGACAACAACCAGATAGCCTCGTTCCACCCGGGAGCCATGATGCTTTCGGCCGAGAATGACCTGACCGGCCATGCGGCGGCCTGGGGCATCGTGGCGCCGGACTCCAAGGACGGCATGTTCGCCCACGCCCGGCGCCTGCATGCGCAAGGCATCCCTTTCGTCTTCGACCTTGGCCAGGCCATGCCGCTGTTTTCCGGCGATGACATAAACCAGATGCTGGAGCTGGCGCAGGTGCTCACGGCCAACGATTACGAAGCCAGCATCGTGGCCCAGCGCACGAGACGCAGCATGGAGCAGATCGCGCAGTCCATGCGGGCGGTCATCGTCACGCACGGTGGCGAAGGCGCGACGCTTTACGCCGACGGCGCCCAAACCACGATAGACGCGATCAAGGTCGAGCACGTGGTCGATCCCACCGGATGCGGCGATGCCCACCGGGCGGGATTGTTATATGGCCTTACACAGAATTGGAGCCTGATCGACGCATGTCGCTTGGCGAACGTGATGGGTGGCTTTAAAATTGCTTCACGGGGCCCGCAGAACCATCGCCCCTCCCGCGTCGATATCAGCGCGGCGCTCGATCAGCATTATGGTTTGAGTTTATTGGGCTAAGCTGTATATCGTCTACTGCCGGCCATTTGCCGGGCGGACTGTCTTACAAGGAGTTTTTCATGATTTCAACTTATTTGCAGCGTTCAGGCGCGCGTCCGGCACGCATCGCGGCCATCACCGTATTGGCTGCCTCGATGGCGGTGTTGGCGGGTTGCGCAAACGATACCGCTTCAGGCTCCGTCTACAGCTATGGGCAGGCGCAACGCGAGCAAATCGTGCGTACAGGCACGGTTGAGGCAGTCCGCAATGTCGTCATCCAGAAGGACAGCTCCAGCGGCGCCGGCGTCCTTGCCGGCGGCGCGCTGGGCGGCGTGGCGGGCAACACGATAGGCGGCGGGCGTGGCAATATATTGGCCACGATAGGCGGCGGCATCCTGGGCGCGGTGGCGGGCAACGCCGTGGAAAACCAGGTTGGCAAGACCCAGGGCCTGGAAATCACCGTGCGCCTCGATAATGGCGAAACGCGCGTCATCGCGCAAGCCGCCGATGTGGCCATAGGCGTGGGCCAGCGCGTGCGCCTGATCAGCGGCAACGGCCCCACGCGCGTCGTGCCTATGTAATCGCCGCTACGCCTTGCTACACCCCAAATAGCGCGAAGGTAAAGTGCTGCAGGAACATCATGGCCACTTGAGCCAGCACCAGCAGCACCAGGGGTGATAGATCCAGCCCGCCCATATTGGGCAATATGCGCCGTATGGGGTCGAGCAGCGGCGCCGTCAGGGTTTGCAGCACAGGCATGACGGGCGCCAGCGGATTCACCCACGACAAAACGGCCTGTATCAGCGTGATCCATAGAATCAGGTTGAAGGTCCATTTCAGCATGGTCAGCAGCGCTGTCAGCAGGATGGGCGGCAGGCTGGCCAGCGGCGGCAGTTGTCCGCTCAATGTCAGGACGGTCAGAAGCAGGAACACCAGAGCGGTCAGCCAGCACGCCAGCAGGCTGGGCCAGTCGATGCGATTGCCTGGCGCCACGACTTTGCGTATGGGCTGGACCAGCCAGTCGGTAGCGCGCAGGACAGCTTGCGAATAGGGGTTGAATGGATGCAGGCGGATGGCAAAGATCCACGCGCGCACAATCAGCGCGATCCCGAACAGGGAAAAAACGATATTGATGAGAAAGTGCAAGACTTCGCTGAACATGGTTGGGCCACAGGGGATTTCAGAAGGGCCATTGTCGCACGAGAGCCCACGGCATGAAAGCGGCTGATTGCCAACTGAAATGGCCCGACGTCGTCGGGCCATTTCATGGATGGCCAGGCCATCTTTGATGCGCAATACATGATGCGTCGACCTGTCCCGCCGCGGCGATGAAACCGCGGGGGGACGAGGTCATGCCATCAAGGACGGCCGCCGGTCGGGAAAGGCCATGAAGCAGCCGGATTGACCGTTTTCTTGCTGGCGGGAGCGGCAGTTGCGGCCTTGGTGGCTTTGGCTGCTGCCTTGACGCTAGCTTTTTTTGGCGCGGCCTCTTTGGCTGCGGGCTTGCTTGCGGCTTTCTTGGCGGGCGCGTCAGCTTTGGCTGGCGCCGCGTTGCCTGCCGGCGCCGCTGCCTTTTTCGCTACGGCCTTTTTGGCTGGAGCTTTGACGGGCACGGCTTTCTTGGCTGCGGCTTTTTTTGCCGCTGGCTTTGCCGCCGCTTTTTTGGCCGGCGCCGCCTTCTTTGCCACGGCTTTCTTTGCTACGGCCTTTTTCGCGGGAGCCGCCTTTTTGGCAGCAGCCTTGGTCGCCTTTTTGGCCGGCACTGCCTTTTTGGCAGGCGCCGCTTTTTTAGCCGCCGCGGCCTTTTTTGCCGGCGCCGCTTTCTTGGCTGGCGCTGCTTTCTTGGCTACGGTTTTTTTGGCGGCGGCTTTCTTGGCGGGCGCCGCTTTCTTGGCTACGGTCTTGCTTGCTGCTTTCTTGGCCGGCGCTGCTTTTTTGGCGACTGCCTTTTTTGCTACAGCGGTGGACTTCTTGGCGGGTGCCGTTTTTTTGGCGACTGCAGGTTTTTTCACTTCAGCTTTTTTTGCTGGTGCTGCCTTCTTGGCGGGTGCAGCTTTATTGGTAGCCGTTTTCGTTGCGGCCTTTTTGGCTGTTGCCATAGTAATGCTCCTTGAGATTGAGTCGAAGAGAACGTCCACCCATTTGATATGGCCCCCACCTCGGGTGCGACCCATCTCAAATGGCGCAAGCGTGCAAAGCACCAAGTGCTTTGCACGCCTAGAGTCTAACGTAAGCTCTTGCTCTATTCCAAGCATTATTCCCAGCTTAATGCACCGCCGGTCTGATATTCGATGACTCGTGTCTCAAAAAAGTTGCGTTCTTTCTTCAGATCTATCATCTCGGCCATCCACGGAAAGGGATTTTCTTCTTGCGGAAACAGCGCTTCCAGACCGATTTGCTGGCAGCGGCGATTGGCGATAAAACGCAAATAGGACTTGAACATCGAGGCGTTCAGACCGAGCACGCCGCGCGGCATGGTGTCCTCAGCGTAAGCATATTCAAGGTCTACAGCCCGACGGAACAATTCGCGCATCTCTTCGCGAAAGCTTGCCGTCCACAAATGCGGGTTCTCGAGTTTGATCGTGTTGATCAGATCGATGCCGAAATTGCAGTGCATGGATTCGTCCCGCAGTATGTACATATACTGCTCCGCGGCGCCCGTCATTTTGTTTTGCCGGCCCAATGCAAGGATTTGCGTAAATCCAACATAAAAGAACAAACCTTCCATCAGGCATGCGAACACGATCAGCGATTTGAGCAGTGTCTGGTCGGCTTCGGGCGTGCCGGTCACGAAGTGCGGGTCGGCGATCGCATCGATGAACGGGATCAGGAATTCATCTTTGGCGCGTATCGACGGCACTTCGTTGTAGGCATTGAAGATCTCGCCTTCGTCCAGGTCCAGGCTCTCGACGATGTACTGGTAGGCATGCGTGTGTATGGCCTCTTCGAAGGCCTGGCGCAGCAGGAACTGGCGGCATTCGGGGGCGGTGATATGGCGATAGGTGCCCAGCACGATGTTGTTGGCGGCCAGCGAATCGGCGGTGGTGAAGAAGCCGAGGTTGCGCTGGACAATGCGCCGTTCATCGTCGGTGAGCCCGTTGGGATTCTTCCAAAGGGCGATATCGCGCGACATATTGATTTCCTGCGGCATCCAATGATTGGCGCAGGTCGCCAGATATTTTTCCCAGGCCCATTTGTACTTGAAGGGGACCAGTTGATTGACATCGGTCTTGCCGTTGATGATGCGCTTGTCGGCCGCGCGGACCCGCGCGCCGGTGTCGGCCGCCGCCGCGCCGGACGCGGCCGCCGGCGCGGCGATCGCGGTGTCGTCCATGTCGTGCGCGGCGCGCGGGGCCGCGGCCCCGGCATTGCCGGTGGTGGCTGCGGGCGAGGTGGCGGGGGTGTCTTCCCAGTTCAACATAATTTGAATGTCCGTATCAGATTTATTGGCAGGCTTCGCATTCTTCAAAGCCCTCGTCGCCGGGGCGCATGGTGCATGCGGCGCCCATCACCTCGGCTTCGGGCAATGCCGGCGCTGGCGCCGCGGCGATTGCGGAGTGGGTGTCGTTGGCGACGGCGTTGAGCTCGCCGCCGCGGCCTGTGGATTTCTCGGCATTGGTCGCGCCGTTGGAACGCAGGTAGTAGGTCGTCTTGAGGCCGCGCACCCATGCCAGCTTGTACGTGTCGTCAAGTTTCTTGCCCGATACGCCGGTCATGAAGATGTTCAGCGACTGCGCCTGGTCTATCCATTTCGAGCGCCGCGCCGCGCATTCGACCACCCACCTGGGGTTGACCTCGAAGGCCGTCGCATAGAGCTCGCGCAGGTCGTTGGGGATGCGGTCGATGCGCGCCAGGCTGCCGTCGAAATACTTCAGGTCGGCGACCATGACCTCGTCCCACAGCTTGCGCGCCTTCAGGTCGCGCACCAGGTAGTCATTGACCACGGTGAATTCGCCCGAGAGGTTGGACTTGACGTAGAGATTGCGGTAGTTGGGCTCGATGCAGGGCGACACGCCTATGATATTGGAGATCGTGGCGGTCGGGGCGATGGCCACGCAGTTGGAATTGCGCATGCCGTGCTGCTTGATATGCGAGCGCAGGCTGTCCCAGTCCAGCGTGCTGCTGTCGTCGATTTCGACATAGCCGCCGCGCTCCTCGCGCAGCATGGCCAGCGTGTCCTGCGGGAATATGCCGCGATCCCACAAAGAGCCTTTGAAGCTTTCGTAGTGGCCGCGTTCCGCGGCCAGCTTGCTGGAGGCCCAGTAGGCGTAATAGCAGGTCGCTTCCATGGAGCGGTCGGAGAATTCGATGGCGGCGTCCGAAGCGAAAGGCACGCGCATCATGTGCAGGCAGTCCTGGAAGCCCATGACGCCCATGCCTACGGGGCGGTGGCGCACGTTCGAGTTGCGCGCCTTTTCCACGGCGTAGTAATTGATGTCGATGACGTTGTCGAGCATGCGCATGGCCGTGGTGATGGTGCGCTCCAGCTTTTCGTGGTCGAGCACATACTGGCCGCTGGCGTCCTGCTTGAGGTGGGCGGCAAGGTTGACCGAGCCCAGGTTGCAAACGGCAATTTCGGTATCGCTGGTGTTGAGCGTGATTTCCGTGCACAGGTTGGAGCTGTGCACCACCCCGACGTGCTGCTGCGGCGAACGGATGTTGCACGGATCCTTGAAAGTGATCCAGGGGTGGCCGGTTTCAAACAGCATGGACAGCATCTTGCGCCACAGCGCGCTGGCGGGAATCTTCTTGAACAGCGGCAACTCGCCGCTGGCGGCCTTGGCTTCGTAGCCGATGTAGGCCTCTTCGAAGGCGCGGCCGTACTTGTCGTGCAGGTCGGGCACATCGGATGGCGAAAACAGCGTCCAGTCGCCGTTTTCCATGACGCGCTTCATGAACAGGTCGGGCACCCAGTTCGCCGTGTTCATGTCGTGGGTGCGGCGGCGCTCGTCGCCGGTGTTCTTGCGCAGTTCCAGGAATTCTTCGATGTCCAGGTGCCAGGTTTCCAGGTAGGCGCAGACGGCGCCCTTGCGCTTGCCGCCCTGGTTCACGGCGACGGCGGTATCGTTGACGACTTTAAGGAAAGGCACGACGCCCTGGCTTTCGCCGTTGGTGCCCTTGATGTGGCTGCGCAGCGCGCGCACCGGGGTCCAGTCATTGCCCAGGCCGCCGGCGTATTTGGCCAGCAGGGCGTTTTCCTTGATGGCGTCGTAGATGCCGGCGAGGTCGTCGGACACGGTCGTCAGGTAGCACGACGACAGCTGCGAGTGCATGGTGCCGGAGTTGAACAGCGTGGGCGTGGAGCTCATGAAGTCGAACGACGACAGGATTTCGTAGAATTCGATGGCTCGGGTTTCGCGATCGGTTTCATTCAGCGCCAGGCCCATGGCGACACGCATGAAAAACACTTGGGGAAGCTCGATGCGGCGGCCGCGGATATGCAGGAAATAGCGGTCGTACAGCGTTTGCAGGCCCAGGTAGTTGAACTGCTGATCGCGCTCGGCCTTCAGGGCGCCGCCCAGCTTGGCCAGGTCGTACTGCTGTTCCAGCTTGCCGTCGAGCAGGCCGGCTTCGATCCCGACCCTGATGAACTGCGGGAAGTAATCGGCATAGCGGGTGCCCATCGCGGCTTGCGAGACTTCCTCGCCCAGGACTTCCTTGCGGATCGTATGCAGCAGCAGGCGCGCGGTGACCTGGCTGTATGAGGGGTCGTTTTCCACCATGGCGCGCGCCGACAGGATGGCGGACTTGAAGACTTCATCGACCGGGATGCCGTCGTAGAGGTTCTTGACGGTTTCCTTGAGGATGGCGTCGGCATCGATGTCGTGCGGCAGGTTCAGCCCGGCTTCGGCGATGGTCGCGCGCAGCTGCGCCAGGTCCAGGGGACGCTTGACGCCGTTGTCATTGACATTCAGGACGGCCTGTTCGATGACCGGCTGGCTGGTCGCCTTGACGGCGCGCTCCTGCGAGCGCTTTTCCCGGTACAGCACATAAGCGCGGGCGACATCGTGTTCGCCCGAACGCATCAAGGCCAGTTCGACCTGATCCTGGATTTCTTCGATGTGGAAGGTGCCGCCGCTGGGGCGGTTGCGCACCAGGGCCTTGGCGACCTGGGCCGTGAGATTTTCCACCAGTTCGCGTATGCGCGCCGAAGCCGCGCCTTGCCCGCCCTTGACCGCCAGGAAGGCCTTGGTCAGGGCAATGGCGATTTTGCCGGGCTCGAAGCCGACCACGGCGCCGTTGCGCCGGATGATATGGAAATTGAGCCATTGCTCGCCGGCGGCATTGCCGGCCGTCGCGGAGGGCGGATTCTGGTGGGCGGGTTCGGATCTGGTCTCAGCGGTTTGGGTCGTCTGCATGGATGCTCCTGAGCGTGATTAGCTTGCGGTTAAAGCGCGTTGAACAGCATTTTCAGTGATGGTGGACTGCAAATGGCTAGTGAGGGAAAGCCCCTGGAGGGCCTAGCGGTTATCGATGGCGACCACTATATCTTGTGGTTCACTTTATATTGAACACTAATTGTAGTGATTGATCTGATCTGAATCAAGCCCGCAAGGGGCTTGATTTTTTATTTATTTATGATTTTTTCGCCGCCGGGAAAAGTCGCCGGGACGTCAGGCCCGACAGCTCTGGCGCTGCGGGGTTTCGGCCGGTTCAGGCGGGCGCCCGCAAAATATTGTTAGCGTTCATGACAGGGCCTTGGAGCTGCGCCAGCAGTTGCTCCAGCTTGCGCTGATAGTTCTCGGCATTGGCCGCTTTGACATGGCCGAAGCCGCGCAGCATCTGCGGCAGCTCGGCCAATTCGAGGGCTATGTTGAAATTGCCCGCGTTCAGCTTCCCCAGCATGCCCAGAATGGCGTAGCGGTAATCCCGCAGCAGCCGCCGTTCCATTTTGCGCTCGGCAGTATACGAGAAAATGTCCAGCCATGTGCCCCGCACGGCCTTGCAGCGGGCCAGCAGCCGGAATATTCTCTCGGTGCCGGGGCCCAGCGTGATTTTCCTGGGTATGCCGGTCAGGGGATCGCGCCTGGCCAGCAAGGGGGGCGCCAGATGGAACTGCAGGGTGAAATCCCCTTCGAACTGTTCGTGCAGCGTCCTGCGGAATTCGCCGTCGGTGAACAAGCGGGCGACTTCGTATTCATCCTTGCAGGCCATCAGCTTGTGGAGGGATTGCGCCACTTTCACCGCCAGCCGCGGCTTGGCTCCCGGCCGCAAGGCCTGCTCGGCCGCCAGCACCGCGTTGACGACGTCGGTGTATTTCTTGGCGTAGGCGGCGTCCTGGTAGGCGATCAGCGAGGCCCGGCAGCGATCGACCACGGTTTCCAGCGATTCGGGCCCCCGCGCGGCCGCCGTTTCTTCCGCCGGCGGGACGGGCGGCTGCAAGGCGGCGGGTTGCCATGCGGCCAGGCGGCCCATGCGGAACGCCTCCTGATTGGCCTGGACCGCAATGCCGTTGAGCGCCAGCGCTCGCATGATGGCGTCCTCGCTCAAGGGGATGCCGCCATGCTGCCAGGCAAAGCCGAGCATCATCATATTGGCCAGGATACTGTCGCCAAACTGTTGTTGCGCCGCGGCGTGCGCATCCAGCAGGCGGATGCCGGCGGCGCCGGCGGCCGCGGCCAGGGTATCGATCAGCGGCTGCGGATCCAGGCTTATCTGCGGGTCGCGGGTGAATTCCGCGGTTGGCGCCAGGTAGGTATTGACGGCGACCCGGGTCTTGCCGCGGCGCAGGGCTTGCAGGGCCTCGGGCCCCGTTGCCGCCACGGCATCGCAGAATATGGCGACATCGGCCTGCTGCGCATCTATCCGCACGGCGCCGGTCGGCTCGGCGGTGCCGGACAGGCGTATGTGGCTGATCACGGTGCCGCCTTTCTGCGCCAGGCCGGTGATGTCCAGCACCGATGCCGCGCGGCCTTCAAGATGCGCGGCCATCGATAGAATCGCGCCCAGGGTGATGACGCCGGTGCCGCCTATGCCCGCCACCAGGATATTGCAGCGCCCGTCGCCCGGCTCCGGCAAAGGCGCGGGCAACTGGGAAATCAAGGCCCGCAGGCGCTCGCGCCCGGCTGCAAGGGCCGCATTGTTGCCTTTGCGCGGCGCCCCGCCTAGCACCGACACGAAGCTGGGACAGAACCCGTCGACGCAGGAATAGTCTTTATTGCAGCTGGATTGGTCGATGGCGCGCTTGCGGCCGAAAGGCGTTTCCACCGGAACCAGCGACAGGCAGTTCGATTGCTTGCCGCAATCGCCGCAGCCTTCGCACACGGCGGTGTTGATGAACAGGCGGCGCGCCGGATCGGCAAGCGTCTTCTTTTTGCGCCGCCGGCGCTTTTCGGCGGCGCAGGCCTGGTCGTGTATCAGCACGCTGACGCCTTCGATGTCGCGCAGCTCGCGCTGCAAGCGGTCGAGCTCATGGCGATGGCGCACGACGACGCCGGCGGGCAGTTCGACGCCCCGGTATTTATCGGGCTCATCGGTGGTGATCGCTACGCGCTTGACGCCTTCGCCCAGCATCTGCTGGCAGATCTGCGGCACCGACAGCGAGCCGTCCACCGGCTGGCCGCCGGTCATGGCCACGGCGTCGTTGAACAGGATCTTGTAGGTGATGTTCGCCTTGGCGGCCACGGCCTGGCGTATGGCCAAGTAGCCGGAATGGAAATAAGTGCCTTCGCCCATGTTCTGGAAAATGTGCGGCATGCTGGTGTAGCGCGACAGGCCTATCCAGTCGGCGCCTTCGCCGCCCATCTGCGTCAGCCCGCTGGTGTCGCGGTCCATCCATGTCGCCATATAGTGGCAGCCCACGCCGGCCAGCGCCTGGCTGCCCGCGGGAACCTTGGTCGAGCTGCTGTGCGGACAGCCGGAACAGAAATAGGGCCGGCGGCTCAGGCCGGCGGGCCGGGCCGGCGGCCCGGGCGCCGCCGCGCCGCCGGGATCGTCCAGCGCAAGCCCCGCCGCCTGCCTTAGCCACCGGCGCAGGATGGCGGCGACCAGCCCCGGGCGCAGTTGCCCGGTAGCCGGAACCAGGACTTCATTTTCCAGGTCGCGCTTGCCGGCGACGCTGGGGCGCGCGGGCCGATTGAACAGCAGATCCTTGATCTGGCTTTCGATCAGCGGCCCTTTTTCTTCGATGACCAGAATGTGGTCCAGCCCTTGCGCAAAGCGGGCGAAGCCGGGCTCGTCCATCGGCCAGCTAAGGCCCACCTTGTAGTGGCGCAAGGCGGGCAGCGCCATGCCGGGGTGCTCGCCGGCCAATTGCTCCAGCGCATCCAGCGCATCCAGACAGGCCTTGCCGGTCGTGACTATGCCCAGGCGCGATCCGGGCGCCTCGGCCAGCATGCGGTCCAGCGGATGCCGGCGTGAAAAGGCCTTGACGGCGAGCAGGCGGTCGGCCATCCGGCTTTCAATGGCGGGAGTCAGGAATTCGCGCGCGCTGTATTCCAGCGCGCCCTTGTGCGGGTCGCCGTCGTCGCCGGAAAAATCGGGGACGGCCTGCAGGGTGTAGGAGCGACCGCTTTCCACGGTCTCGGTGACCGCCTTGAAGGCGACCCAGGCGCCGGAATAACGCGACAGGGCCCAGCCCCACAGGCCGAACAGCTCATACTCCTGGACCGAGGCCGGATGGACGATGGGAATGCTCCAGGCCCGCAAAGAGGTTTCGCTGGCGTGCGGAATCGAGGACGAGGCGGCCGTATGGTCGTCGCCGACCACCAGCAGCACGCCGCCATTCCTGGAGGCGCCGGCGGCATTGCCGTGATGCAGCGCGTCGCCGGCGCGGTCCACGCCCGGGCCTTTGCCGTACCACATGGCAAAGACGCCGTCGACGCGGCGGTCCGCGCGCACGCCGGCCTGTTGAGTGCCCATGACGATGGTGGCGCCGAGGTCTTCATTGATGGCGGGCAGGAAGGTGATCTGGTGCTCGTCGAGCAGATTCTGGGCGCGCCACATGGCCATATCCACGCCTGCCAGCGGCGAGCCGCGATAGCCGGTGACAAAGCCGGCGGTATTCAGGCCGCGCCTTTGGTCGGCGCGGCGCTGCGCAAGCAGCATGCGCGCCAGGGCCTGGGTGCCGGTCAGGAAAACACGGCCTGAGCTCGCCGTCAGGTTGTCGGCGAGCTGGTACTGCGCATCGATAATGGGGGTGGCCATGATGAAAACTCCGCTGTTGCACCCCATGATAGATACTTGCGTCCCTGTTTTTATTGCGTTTTCATAGCGTAAAATCCCTAGTTATCGAAACAGGCATTTCGTGAATGGGCGGAAATGGATAAAACCGATATAAAAATCCTCCAGCAGCTGCAGAAAGAAGGGCGCTCGTCGGCCCAGCAGTTGTCCGAGCACGTGGGCCTGTCGGCCGCGCCGGTCTGGCGGCGGGTAAAGGCCCTCGAGGCCAGCGCGGTGATCCAGGGCTATTACGCCAAGGTCGACCGCCACAAGGTCGGCCTGCAAGGCTGCATGTTCGCCCAGATAAGCCTGGAGAGGCATTCCGCTGAAATCGTCGAGAATTTCGAGCGCTCGGTGCGCGACGCGCCGGAGATCCTGGAATGCTATGCCGTTACCGGCGATTCCGACTTCCTGCTGAAAATAGTGGTGCCCAGCCCGGAAGCCTACGACAGCTTCCTGCACCGGTTTCTATTCAACCTGCCCGGCCTGCGGCAAACCCGGACCATCGTCGCCCTGCGCGAAATCAAGCACGATGTGAAGCTGCCCCTGTAATTACCATTTCAGGTAGAGCATGGCCTTGGCCAGCAGCACGATGCCGACCATATGGGTGAAAACGCTGATGTGTATGCGCTGCACATACCGGGTCTTGAGCAGGCCTTTGCTGCCCAGCACCATGGCGGTGATGAAGTGGCCCAGCACGCTCAGGGCCAGCACGATTTTTATCGTGAGCAGCGTGCCAAAGCTGCTGTCCAGGGGGTGGGCCAGGATGGCCCGATAGTTCCACGCCATGCCTATGCCGGCGCTATATAGAACCAGCAGCGTCCAGGGCATGATCTGGCGCGCCCGCCTGCCGATGGCGCGTTCCACTTCGCGCATGGCGTCGCGCGCCACGTTCTTGCGTATTCCTTCGAGGATCAATACTTCGAAAAACACCGTGCCGACAAATATGAAGGCCGCAAACAGGTGCAGGGTGATCAGGATGGAATAGCTCATGGCGGGGAAGGGCTCCGGCGTCTAAGGGTTGCGTGCCCGCCAGAGGCGCCGCGGGCAAGGTCTGTGGCCGAAAGCAATCGGCTGCGGCTATTGTAGGTCCGCCTCCGGATTTTTCTTTGCGATTCCTCACGGCGCTTGTGGTTTTACGCCAGGCCGCGCCGCTTGCGGCCGGCCGGGCGCGCGCGTGCGCGGGCAGCTTCCTGCATATCCGGTGTTGCGGCTAAAATCGTTCACGTTTCGCGTTTTAAGGAAGGCCTCCCATGTACGATTTCCTGCTCCGTCCGCGCGCCCTTGCCGCCGGGCTCGCCGCCGCCGTGTTTATGGCGGGCTGCGCCGCGCCGGTCGTTGCGCCGCCGCCCCCGGCCAAGAAAGAAGCGCCCAAATGCCAGGCGGCCGCGGCCGGCGACGCGCTGGTGGGCAACTGGCTCAGCGCGCGCAGGCAAAAAGGCGTGGCCGGCGAGCTGCGCACCCTGTTCACTTTGCATCCCGATGGCGCAATGGCTTATACCGAGCAGCTCAAGCGCGGCAAGAACCCGTCGCAGGGGCTGGACGAGACGGGCTGTTGGCAGCGCGACAAGCAAACGCTGGTGCTGCAGACGCTATTGTCCAATGGCGCTCCCGTCAGCCTGGACGACCCTATCTACACCAATCGCTACACCATCATTTCGGCCAGCGGCAATGCCTTGACATTGCAAGGGCCGGACGGCGTGGCGATCAAGGCCAAGCGCATGTCGCCCGGCTACCGGCTGCCCTTCTAGCGGGACTGCGCTTGCTCACACCGCGGCCAGGCGCTCCAGCACCAGGTCGCGGCCAAGAATGGCCAGCACGGCGCCTATGGCGGGAGTCTGCTTCTGGCCGGTTACCGCAAGGCGCAAAGGGAGGCCCAGCTTCGGCATCTTCACGCCGTGTTCGGCCAGCATCGATTTGATCAGCGCGTCCAGGGCTTCGGCGGTCCAGGCGGGCAGGGCCCGGGCCTGGCGCTCGAAGCTGGAGAGCAGGGCAAGAGCCTGTTCATCCAGGTGCTCGGCGCGCAGCTCGGCGCTGGCTGGCGTGTAGGGGCCGCAAAAAAGCATGGCGCCGTCGGCGAGCTGGTTCAGCGTCTCGGCGCGGTCTTTGAGCAGGCCCATCACCGCCGGCAAATCCACCGCTTGCGGATTGCCCTGTCGCTTGAGTATGCGCGGCGCGACGCGTTCGGCCAGGTCGGCGTTGCCGCTGGCTTTAATGTAATGGGCGTTGACCCAGTTCAGCTTTTTGGGGTCCCATTGCGCGGCCGATTTGCTCAGGTTGCGTGTATCGAACCATTCAACCAGTTGTTCGCGCGTGAACAGTTCGTCGTTGCCGTGGCTCCAGCCCAGGCGCGCCAGGTAATTGACCATGGCCTCGGGCAGGTAGCCCTCGTTGTCGTATTCCATGACATTGACGGCGCCATGGCGCTTGGAAAGCTTCTCGCCATCGGGCCCGAGTATCATGGGCACGTGCCCGTATTCGGGCAGCGCCGCGCCCAATGCGCGTAAAATATTGATCTGGCGCGGGGTGTTGTTGACATGGTCGTCGCCGCGCAGCACATGGGTGATTTTCATGTCCCAGTCGTCGACCACCACGCAGAAATTATAGGTGGGTGTGCCATCGGGCCGCGCAATGACCAGGTCGTCCAGTTCGCTGTTGTCGAAGCTGATGTGCCCTTTGATCAGGTCGTTCCATCCGGTGGCCCCTTCCAGCGGGTTCTTGAAGCGCACGACCGGCTTGCGGCCCGCCGGGACGGGCGGCAGGGTTTTGCCGGGTTCGGGCCTCCAGCTGCCATCGTAGCGGGGCTTCAGGCCGGCGGCCCGCGCCTTTTCGCGCATGGCCTCGACTTCCTCGGGGCTGCTGTAGCAGTGGTAGGCGGTGCCGTCGGCAAGCATTTTCCGGACCACCTCGCGGTAGCGGTCCATGCGCTGCATCTGGTAGAACGGCCCCTCGTCGGGCTGCATGTCCAGCCATGCCATGCTGTCGAGTATGGCCTGTACGGCTTCGGGAGTGGAGCGTTCCAGGTCGGTGTCTTCGATGCGCAGCACGAAGGTCCCTTTGTGGTGGCGCGCAAAGGCCCATGAAAACAGGGCGGTTCTGGCCCCGCCCAGGTGAAGGTAGCCCGTGGGGGACGGCGCGAAGCGTGTGCGGACAGCGGAAGGAGTGGACGTGGTCATGGTTAGTCGTTAGGCTTAGGCATGTGCCGGTTGAGGCGCGCATGCGCAGGAAAGTAGCAAGAGGCCTATTTTAGAGTACACATCAATTTTCGTTTAAACCGGATCAAGTATGCCGCGACATCGCCTTGCCGCATTGTTCGAACCCCGCACGCTGGTGGTGCTTTCCGACCGCTCCCTGCCCATAGCGCACAGCGTGCCGCGTTCACTGCAAAATACGATAACGATAGTCGACGCCAGCCCGCAGGGCCCCGTCATCCTGCCCGATCCGCTCAACGGCGTGGCCGCCGGCTCGCGCGTGGACCAGGCCCTGGTCTGCGTGGCGCCCGGGCGCCTGCCCGACACGCTCGCCGCCTTGAAGGCGTGCCGGCCCCGATGCCTGACGGTGCTGCCCCATAGCAGCCCCTCGGCCGATCCCATCGAAGACATGGTTTATTGCAGGACCTGGGGCGAACTGAACGACTGCATGATTCTCGGTCCGCGCTCTTTTGGCGTGCAGCGGCCGCATCTGGGCATCAATCTGAGCCACGAGCCGCATGTGGGGCTGGGAGGGCGGGTTGCCCTGGTGGCGCAATCGCGCTCCATTACCGCGTCCGTCCTGGACTGGGCCGAAGACGTCAGGCTGGGGTTTTCCGCGGTGGTGTCGCTGGGCGACGAAAGCACCGTCGATGTGTCCGATGTGCTGGACTACCTGGCCATGGATCCGCGCACCGACAGCATTGCCCTGTACCTGGAAGAAACCTCGTCCTCGCGCCGGTTCACCAGCGCGCTGCGCGCCGCCGCCAGCGTCAAGCCTGTGATAGTGCTCAAGGTGGGTCAGAACGCCGACGCGGCGTCGACCGAAGACGCGGTGTTCAATGCCATGCTGCGCCGCGCGGGGGCGGTGCGCATCCGCTATTTCGTGCAGCTGTTTTCCGCCATCAAGGTGCTGGTCTATACCCGCCATCCGCGCGGGCGCAGGATCGCGCTTTTTTCCAACGGCGATGGCGCCGCCCAGCTGGCCCTGGACGTCATGGGCGATACGGCGGAGGTGTTCCGGGCGGACCTGGCGCTGGCCAGTATCAAGTCATTGGACGAACTGCTGGAAGAAGGCGCCAAGAGCCGCAATCCGGTCATCACCTACGCGCCCCTGACGCCCGAAAATACGCAGCAGATCATCGGCGTCCTGGTGGCCGATCCGGGCGTCGACGGGGTGCTGGTCCTGCTGGCCCCCGATCCGCTATCGGACCTGCACAGCGTGGCCCGGCAACTGGCCGCCATATCGCCCGAGTCGCGCAAGCCCATCGTCACCTGCTTCATGGGCGACGCCACTATGCGGCCTTTGCGCCATGTGCTCGACAGCGTGGGCACGCCGGCATTCCGGACGCCGGAATCCGCGGCCAATGCCTTTGGCATCCTGGCTTCCTACCATTACAACCAGACCTTGTCCCAGCAGACCCTGCCGCCCGAACCCTTGAGCCAGCCTCCGCGGCTCGAAGAGGCCCGGGCGCTGGTGCGCACGGTGCAGAGCCAGCGCCGCCGCAGCCTGACCGACGCCGAGTGCCGGCAACTGCTGGATTGCTTCCACGTGCCGCTGCAGTACGCGCTGCCCGACGACGCCCCCGCGCCCAGCCAGCACGACGACAGCCTGCCCATGGCCATCCAGGTGCGCCGCGATAGCAAATTCGGCCCCTACATCACATTCGGGTCCGGCGGCCACGACGCCCTTCTGGCGGGATCGTACAGCGCGATAGAGCTGCCGCCCCTGAACAGCTACCTGGCCCGCCAGCTGGTCCTGCGCAGCAGCGTGTGGCAGCGCGGGCTGGCGCGCCACACCACGCCCGCCGCCTTCGAGCGTCTGCAGGACTCGCTCGAACGCATCTCCGAGCTCGTCAGCGAACTGCCCGCGCTCGAGTCGCTGCTCATCGATCCCCTGTTCGCCGGCGACATGCAGGTGGTGGCGCACGCCGTGCGCATAGAGCTCACCAGCGAGTCCATGCTGGTCCTGCCCGAGACCACGCGCTACCAGCACATGGCCATCCATCCTTATCCGCGCCGCCTGGTCCAGGCCAAGACCTTCAAGGACGGCAAGCCCTGGCTGCTGCGGCCGATACGGCCGGAAGACGCCGAGCCGCTGCAGGAATTCGTGCGCGGCCTGTCCGACGAATCGCGCTACATGCGCTTTGTTTCCATGCTGCGCGAACTCACGCCGCGCATGCTGGCGCGCTACACGCGCATAGACTACGACCGCGAACTGGCCCTGGTCGCCACGGTGCAGGTGCCCAACCCGGAACACCGCGGGCATCCGCGCGAACAGATCATCGGGTTCGCGCACTACCTGCGCAATGCCGACGGGCGCGGCGCCGAGTATGCCCTGGTCATCGGCGACGCGTGGCAGCGCCGCGGGCTGGGGGCGCAACTGATGGGCGGGCTTATCGAGGCCGCCCAGGGACAGGGCCTGACCTATATCGACGGCGTCGTGCTGGCGACCAACCGCCCCATGCTGAGCCTGATGGCGCACCTGGGCTTCCAGAACGACCGCGAGGCGGAGGACCCCACCATGCGGCGGGTATGGCTGGACCTGGGCGAAACCCGCCAGTCGTAGCGGCTAGGCCAGCACCTTGCGCAAGAAGGCGGCGATATCGGCCACTTCTTCCAGGCAGACCGAATGGGGCATGGCGTAGGCATGCCAGCTCACGTCGTAGCCCAGATCCACCAGTTTCCTGTGCGAGGCTTGCGCGCGCGGCAGGGTCACCACGGTATCCATGGTTCCATGCGCCAGGAAAATCGGTGTGTCCTGGTTGGCCGGCCGGCGTTCGGCCTCGAGCAGGCCCGCCAGCGGCAAATACCCCGACAGGCACACCAGGCCCGCCAGTTTCTGTTCCAGGCGCAGGCCGGCCTGCAGCGTGACGGCGCAGCCTTGCGAGAAACCGGCCAGCACGATTTTATCGGTCGGTATGCCGCGCTCGTTTTCACGCGCGATCAGCGCCTGGACCGCGGCCTGCGAGTCGCGCAGGCCTGTTTCGTCTTCGCGGCGCACGAGATCGGGCGCGAAGATGTCATACCAGGCGCGCATGGGCATGCCGTTATTGATGGTGACGGGCTGCACGGGCGCATGCGGAAACACGAAGCGGATCGCGGGCGCGTCCTGCAGCTTCAGCTCGGGCACCAGCGGGGCGAAGTCATTGCCGTCGGCGCCCAGTCCATGCAGCCAGATGACGGCGCGGCCCGGATTGGGGCCGGTTTCGATTTCTATGCATTCCAGTAATGTCGGGCTCATTCTTTTTCCGTCGAGTCGTTAAGCGCCTTGATGGCTTGAAACAGCGCGCGGTAATGCTTGCGCTGGGGGTCCTGGCCGGCGTGCAGCGCGGCATTGCTTTGCGCTTCTTTGCGGCTGGCCCGTATTAGTGTGCGAAGATGCTGTATATCGGCGCCGGGATAGGCGTCGAGCAGCCCGGTGAGGGCCTCGTCGTCCTTGAGCAGCAGGTCGCGCAGGGCTTCCAGCCTGTGCATGGCGCGAGTCTGCTCGCGCGAACCGTTTTCCCAGATGTCCAGCTGCGTCCGGATCGCATCGGCATCGGCGTCGCGCATCAGCTTGCCGACATAGTGGATCTGCCGTCGCAGGCCTTCGCGGCTGGTGGTGCGCTGCGCCTGTCGCACGGCGTCGTAGAGCTTTTCGGACAAGGGCAATTGCTTGAGCCTGTCGGTCGACAGCTCGACCAGCTGTTTGCCCAGGTCCTGCAGGGCGAGCATGTCGCGCTTGACTTGCGATTTGCTGGGCCGGTCGTAGCCGTGGTCATCGGGTTCGGCGGCGTCGGGTGGAGTATTTGCAGGGGTGTTTGGCATGGAAGTCAAAAAAGTATTCTTTAATTAGCTATGATAACCGTCTAACCTGAAAGAGCAGCAATGAGCGACCAATCCACATCTTATTTACCCATATCTGAAAACCAGGGCCATTTCCGCGAGCTGGTCAACGACGCCCTGAAACACGCCAAGTCGCTGGGGGCCTCCGATGCCGCGGCTGAAATTTCCGAAAGCCGCGGCTTGTCGGTGTCGGTGCGCAACAAGGACATCGAAACCGTGGAGCAGACCCGCGACCGCTCGCTGGACCTGACGGTATTCGCCGGCAATCGGCGCGGCTCGGCTTCCACCTCCGACTTTTCGGCGCAGGCCTTGCGGGTAACGGTCGAAGCCGCCTGGCATATCGCGCGCTATACCGCGGCCGATCCGGCCGCCGGCCTGCCCGACGCCGACCAGCTCGCCGGCGACTATCCCGATTTGCAGTTGCACCACCCCTGGGATATTTCGGCCGAAGATGCCGCCAGGCTGGCCATCAAGGCCGAGCGCGCCGCGCATGACACCAGCCCGCTGATCACCAATACCGACGGCGCGTCGGTGGATACCTACGAGGGCCACTTCGTGCTGGGCAACAGCCGCGGCTTCATGGGCGGGTATCCTTATTCGCGGCACAGCATCTCGGTGGCGCCCATCGCCGGGCGCGGCGCCAATATGCAGCGCGACTATTGGTATACCTCGGCGCGCGCCGCCGCCGACCTGGCCGACCCCGTCGCGATAGGGCGCTACGCGGCCGAGCGCACGCTGTCCAGGATGTCGGCCCGCCGCATCAAGACCGGCCGCTTCCCCGTCCTGTTCGAGGCGCCGCTGGCCGTGGGCCTGCTGGGCGCGCTGGTGCAAGCCACCAGCGGCGGGGCCTTGTACCGCAAGGCCAGCTTCCTGCTCGATTCGCTGGGCAAGCCGGTGCTGTCCGACCATCTCGATGTCGCCGAGGACCCGCATGTTCCCGGCGCCATGGGAAGCTCGCCGTTCGACAGCGAAGGGGTGCGCACGCAGCCGCGCGACCTCGTGGTCGCCGGCGTCCTGAACGGCTATTTCCTGTCGACCTACACCGCGCGCAAGCTCGGCATGCAAAGCACGGGCAATGCCGGCGGTTCGCACAATCTGCGGCTGGTCTCGCGCCTTACCCGGGAGCAGGACGACTTCCGCGCCATGCTCAGGAAAATGGGCACGGGCTTGCTGGTGACCGAACTGATAGGCCAGGGCGTCAATTACGTCAGCGGCGATTATTCGCGCGGCGCCTTCGGCTACTGGGTCGAGAATGGCGAAATCCGCCATGCCGTCCAGGAAGTCACGATAGCGGGCAACCTGGCCGACATGTACCGCCAGATCGTCGCCGTCGGGGCCGACACCATCACGCGCGGCTCCAAGACCACTGGCTCCATATTGATCGAACAGATGTCGATTGCAGGGCAGTAGCGCCTTAGGGGCTTATCCCCCGTTACAAGCATTGCTACACGGTGTAATATTCACGCTAGCAGTTTTACCGCGAAAAATAATCGAATGCCGAAAGGAGATCTCTTGATGCAGCGTCGTTCATTTCTTAAAAAGGCGGGGTTGGGGGCCATGGCTGGCTCAGCCGCCGTCGCCGCGCCCGTATTTGCGCAAAGCAGTCCCAAAATCAGCTGGAAAATGACTTCCACCTACGGGCCTTCGACACCGGCGCTTTTCAGCACGGCGCAGTTGTTCTGCAAAATGATCGAAGAAGCCTCCGATGGCAATTTCTCGATCCGCCTGTATCCGGGCGGGGAAATCGTTCCTGGCTTCGGCGTCATGGACGCGGTCGGCAACCGTACTGTCGAATGCGGCCAGACGGCCTCGTACTACTACTATGGCAAAGATCCTTCTTTCTGTTTCGATACGGCCGTGCCTTTCGGCCTGAACGCGCGCCAGATGTACTCGTGGATGCACGAAGGCGACGGCCTCAAGCTCATGCGCGAATTGTTTGCGCCGCGCCACATCATCAACTTCCCTCTCGGCAATACCGGCACGCAAATGGGCGGCTGGTACCGCAAGGAAATCAAGTCTGTCGCCGACCTGCAGGGCCTCAAGATGCGCACCGCCGGCTTCGCGGGCGAAGTGCTTTCGCGCATGGGCGTCGTGCCCCAGCAAATTCCGCCGGGCGATATCTATCCCTCGCTCGAAAAAGGCACGCTCGACGCGGTTGAATTCGTCGGGCCGGTCGACGACGAAAAGCTGGGCTTCCAGAAAGTCGCCAAGTATTACTACTATCCAGGCTGGTGGGAAGGCTCCGCCCAGGTTTCCCTGTATGTGAACGACGAGGCCTACAACAGCCTGCCCAAGAACTACCAGTCCCTCATCGACATCGCCGCGCGCGCCGCCGGCGGCAAGATGCTGGGCGACTACGATGCGCACAATCCCGCAGCTTTGCGCCGCCTGATAGGCAGCGGGGCCGTCCTCAAGGCCTTCCCGCGCGACGTGATGGATGCCTCCTTCAAGGCGTCCAACGAAGTCTACAAGGAATTCTCCGACAAGAACGCCACGTTCAAGAAGATCCACGACAACTACATGGCTTTCCGCGACAACCTCGTGCCATGGTTCCGCGTCGCCGAAGGCTCTTACGACAACTATCTGGGCATCGCCCTGGCCAACCAGAAAAAATAGCCGGTTCCAGCACAAGCAAAAAAGCCGCAATCGCGGCTTTTTTGCCTTGGGGGGCAGCAAGCCGATAGGCGCAGCGTGGGGGTTTTTTTGCCGCCGGGCTGCCCCAAGGCAAAAGCGCCCCCTTGGGGGGCAGCAAGCCGATAGGCGCAGCGTGGGGGTTTTTTTGCCGCCGGGCTGCCCCAAGGCAAAAAGCGCCCCCTTGGGGGGCAGCAAGCCGATAGGCGCAGCGTGGGGGTTTTTTTTGCCGCCGGGCCGCCCCAAGGCAAGAAGCATCCCCTTGGAGGGGCAGCGCCGCCGCGCAGCGGCCGTCCCGCCGAGGGGCTTTTGACAAATCGCCAAGTATGTTAAGATTGTGGGCTTTTCTGACTGATTTGCACGGGCGAAGTACAACGCTTAGGCATGGTTGTCATCAGGAATGGCAGCCTGGGCGGATGTCCGCCGGGCTTATTTTGAATATTTAGGAACCATCATGAAGACCTTTGTGGCCAAGCCGCAGGAAGTCCAACGTGACTGGTACGTGATTGACGCCAAGGGCAAAGTCCTCGGTCGTGTGGCCAGCGAAGTCGCACGTCGTTTGCGCGGCAAGCATAAACCAGAATTCACGCCCCACGTTGACACCGGCGATTACATCGTCATTATCAATGCATCGGAAATTGTTGTCACAGGCAACAAGGCGCAAGACAAGAAATATTATCGCCACTCGGGATATCCCGGCGGCGTGACTGAAACCACCTTCGAGAAAATGCAACAGCGTTTTCCTGGCCGTGCCATCCAGAAAGCCGTGAAAGGCATGTTGCCCAAAGGGCCGCTGGGTTATGCCATGGCCAAGAAGCTCAAGGTTTATGCCGGCGCCGAGCATCCTCATTCAGCTCAGCAGCCCAAACCGCTGGAATTCTAAGGATAGGTCATGATCGGTAATTGGAATTATGGAACAGGCCGCCGCAAAACGTCGGTGGCACGCGTGTTCTTGAAAAAAGGGACGGGCAAGATTGTCGTCAACGGCAAGCCCGTCGACGAGTACTTCGCCCGCGAAACCGGACGCATGGTTGTACGCCAGCCTCTGGCGCTCACCAACCACCTGGAATCATTCGATTTCCATGTCAATGTCCACGGTGGCGGCGAAAGCGGCCAGGCCGGCGCGGTGCGCCACGGCATTACCCGTGCGCTCATCGACTACGACGAAACACTGAAGCCGCCGCTCAAACAGGCCGGTTTCGTGACTCGCGACGCTCGCGAAGTCGAACGTAAAAAAGTCGGTTTCCACAAAGCCCGCCGCCGCAAGCAGTTCAGCAAGCGTTAATCCGCTGTACTCGAGGCCTCGGCCTGCGGCAAGCAAAACCCCGGCCCCGGCCGGGGTTTTGCGCTTTTTGGCGGCTTTTTTGATCGCATCGCATGTTTATCCCGCCAAGCCCACTGCTGGCGGCGAGCTTGCTGCATAATCTTATTGTTGACGATTGTTTTAGGAACGGAATTATCATGACTTCGGCAGGGGCGGCACCCATCAAGGTTGGCATTGTTGGCGGCACGGGCTATACGGGCGTGGAGCTGCTGCGCCTGTTGTCGCAGCATCCCAATGCGCAGCTGACGGCGATCACATCGCGCAAGGAAGACGGCATGGCCGTGTCCGACATGTTCCCCAACCTGCGCGGCCGCGTCGACCTGCGCTTCCAATCCCCCGACAAGGCTGCCCTGGAACAATGCGATGTGGTGTTTTTCGCCACCCCTCACGGCGTAGCCATGAGCCAGGCCGAAAGCCTGCTCGGGCACGATGTCCGCATCATAGACCTGGCGGCCGATTTCCGGCTGCAGGACACCCAGGTCTTCGAACGCTGGTACAAAATGCCGCATGCCTGCCCGGCGGTGCTCGAACAGTCGGTATACGGCCTGGTCGAGCTCAACCGCGACAAAATCGCCGGCGCCCGGGTCATCGGCAACCCAGGCTGCTACCCCACCACGGTGCTGCTGGGCCTGGCGCCGCTCATCGGCGGCGGCCGCCAGCTCATTGACACCACCCACATCATCGCCGATTGCAAATCCGGCGTGTCGGGGGCGGGGCGCAAGGCCGAAGTCGGCACGCTGTTCTCCGAGGCCAGCGACAATTTCAAGGCCTATGGCGTGGCGGGGCATCGGCATCATCCCGAAATCTCCGAGCAATTGCAGGCGCTGGCCGGCGCGCCGGTAGGGCTGGTTTTCGTGCCCCACCTGGTGCCCATGATACGCGGCATGTTTTCCACCATTTACGCCCGCATTCTGCCCCAGGCCCTGGATACCGACTTCCAGGCCTTGTTCGAGCAGCGCTATGCCGACGAGGCGTTCATCGATGTCATGCCAGCGGGCAGCCTGCCCGAAACGCGATCGGTGCGCGCTTCCAATTACCTGCGCATCGCCATCCATCGGCCCGACGGCGGCGACCAGCTGGTCATCCTGGTGGCGCAAGACAATCTCGTCAAGGGCGCTTCCGGCCAGGCTGTGCAGAACATGAACCTGATGTTCGGGCTGCCCGAATCGACCGGCCTGGAGCACCTGGCCATATTGCCGTAACAAAGACTGGCGCGGCTGCGCGGAACTGATTGCTTCGCGCCGGGTCTGTTCATCATGAACAAGAAAGTGTCAGTGGATAGCACCCAAGTGTCAGCGGATGGCATCCCGGCGCCGCGGCAGGTCTCTTCAGCATCGGCGCGGCCGCCTGCCGCGGCCGGGTCCGCGGCGCGCTGGCCAGTTGGGCTTGCCTTGTTGCTGGGCCTGGCGCTTGGCGCCGCGCTTGGGGCGGCGGGGGGCGGGTTATGGTTCGATGATCAGGCCGGCCGGCAACACGATGCCGAGCGGCAAAAGCTGGAACTGGCGCTCGACGAAAGCCGGGCCGGGCTTGCGCAAGCGCATGCGCAGGCCGACGCCCTGCAAGGGCAACTGATGGTCGAGGAAGCCACCCGCAAGGGGCTGGAGGTTTCTTTGCAGGCCGCCCAGGCCGAACTCGGCCAGGTCAGCGACAAGCTGGCATTCTTCGATCAGCTCTTGCCGCCCGGCCCGGCGGGCTCCATCGGCATAAGGGCCCTTGATATCGAGCAGCACGGCCCCACCTTGCAGTACAGGGTGCTGTTGATGCGCAACGGCGCGGACGACAAGCCTTTCAAAGGCCTCATGCAATTCGTGGTCAGAGGAAACAGGCAAGGCAAAGCGGTTAAAATGACTCTGCAGCCGGCGCAAGCGCCGGCTGGCGATGTCCCGCCCGGCGCCAACGCGTCCGAGGACGCCCTGCAGTTGAGCTTTGACCAGTTCCAGCGCGCCGGCGGTTTTCTGAGCCTGCCCGAAGGCTTCACGCCGCAAACCGTTACGCTCAATGTGCTGGAAGGCAGCGCGGTGCGAGTGTCGCGCACGGTCAATTTATCGGCGGCCGATTAGTCCGCGCGAATGTTATAGTTGTTTTTAGCGCAGCCCTTATGGCTGCCATGGAGTGCCTTAATGAATACCCTTAGCGAATCTGTCAACCTGCAGGCGCCCCCGACGCCCATCCTCTTCACTGACGCGGCGGCCGCCAAAGTCAAGGATCTGCTGGCCGAAGAAGGCAACCCTGAACTTAAACTGCGCGTCTTCGTGCAGGGTGGTGGCTGTTCCGGCTTCCAGTACGGCTTCACCTTCGACGAAACCATCAACGACGACGACACGACCATAGACAAGGAAGGCGTGCAGCTGCTGGTCGACCCCATGAGCTTCCAGTATCTGGTCGGCGCCGAAATCGACTACAAGGACGATCTCGAAGGCGCCCAGTTCGTGATCCGCAATCCCAACGCCAACTCCACCTGCGGCTGCGGTTCCTCGTTCTCGCCTTGATTGTTCCGCCGGCGGCGGCCTTGTTTGGCCGCCAGCATGCCGGATTCAGGCGGGGTATCTGCATCCCAATATGGTTGCGTGGCGCGCGCCCGTGACATCAGGCAGTCCCGCCCGGTGGCCATGGATATGCGCCCATGCCAGCCAAGCGAAGGCCAAGGCCTCCACCAACTGCACCGGCACGTTCGCGGCGGAGGTGGGGGACACCGGGCAGGGCATGGCGTCTTGCAACTCGCGCATCAGGCCGCCATTGAGCGCGCCGCCGCCGCAAACCAGCACATCCTCGGTGTCGGGCGCATGGCGGGCGATCGCCCGGGCTACCGTTACGGCGGTCAGCTGCTGCAAGGTTGCCTGTATGTCGCTGTCGGCCAGCGCCTCACCGTTGAAAGCCGCCAGGCGCCGGGTCAGCCATTCCCAATTGAACAAATCCCGCCCGGTGGACTTGGGAGGCGCGCGCTCGAACCAGGGCTCGCTATCCAGCAGGAACTCGAGCAGGCCGGCATTGGCATGGCCGGCGCCCGCCCAGCGGCCTCCCGCATCATAGGCATGGCCGGTTTTGGCCTGTACCCACAAATCGAGCAAGACATTGGCCGGCCCGGTGTCAAAGCCGCGGATTTCTCCCGCGGGGCCCAACAGGGTCACGTTGGCTATGCCGCCCAGGTTCAGTATGGCGCGCGCGCGCCCATTGGCAAACATGGCGTGATGAAAGGCCGGCACCAATGGCGCGCCCTGGCCTCCCGCCGCCACGTCGCGCGAACGGAAATCGGCGATGACATCTATGCCGCTGCGCTCGGCGAGCAAGGCGGCTGCGTTGATCTGTATGGTGTAGCCGGCGGCCGGGTCGTGCCTGACGGTCTGGCCATGCGCGCCGATGGCGCACACCTGGGCCGGGCCGGCGGCCGCCTGCGCCAGCACGCTTTGCGCGGCGCTGGCGTACAGCTCGGCCAGGGCGTTGCCCGCCAGCGCCGCGCGGGCCAGTTCATCGGCCCCCGGGATGTTCAGCGCCAGGAATTCCTCGCGCAGGGAGGCAGGCATGGGGAGCGAGGCGGCGGCCAGGATGGCTGGCCGCCCGGGCCGGGAGAAGTCGGCCAGCACGGCGTCCACGCCGTCGGTGCTGGTGCCCGACATCAGGCCAATGAATAAGGTCTGCGGCATGATGGTCGGCAAATCCGGAAGCTGGCGTCAGCGGCTTGCGACTTGAGCGTCGCTGCCGCTTTGCAGGGTGGCCAGCAACTGGATGTGTTCGCGGTACTGCGCGACATTGCGTTCGAATTCCTTGCGCTGCCGCCCGTCCAGCGTGCGGGCGACGGGCAGGTCCACCGAAAGCGGGTCTATCGGCTTGCTGTCGACCCGGAATTCATAATGCAAATGCGGCCCGGTCGCCCAGCCCGTCGACCCGACATAGCCGATGAGGTCGCCCTGGCTGACCGAATCGCCTTTCTTGAGGCCTTTGGCGAACCTGGTTTGATGCGCGTACAAAGTGCTGAAATTGCTGTGGTGCTTCAGGATGATGGTGTTGCCATAGCCGTTCTGCTGGCCGACGAATTCCACCACGCCGTCCGCCGTGGCATGGATGGGCGTGCCGGCGGGCGCGGCATAGTCCACGCCCTTGTGGCCGCGCCAGCCGCCGTGCACCGGATGCTTGCGCATGCCGAACGTGGAGCTGATGCGCGAGAACTTGAGCGCCGTGCGCAAAAAGGCGCCCTTGAGGCTGCGGCCGTCAAAGTCGTAATAGCTGCCCGATGATTTGTCCGGCGCATACCAGACCGCCTCGTAGGCCTTGTTCTTGTTGATGAACTCCAGCGCCAGTATCTTGCCGACCCCGATTTCCCGGCCATCGTGCGAATAGGACTCGTAGATGATGCGGAAGCGGTCGCCCTGGCGCAGGTCCTGCATGAAATCTATCTTGCTGCCGAGGATCTCGGTCATTTGCAGCGTAATGGCTTCCGGTATGTCGGCGGCGTCGGTGGCGCCAAACAGGGAGCTCTTGATTTCGCTTTCGGCGATGCGCACCTGGGTGTCCGCGGCCTGGCTGTGCTCGGCCGCCGCAAAGCCGCCCTTGCCGTCGCTGGAGACTTCCAGCCACTTGGAAACAAACTCGCCGTTTTCGCTGGCGCCGGGGGTATGGTTGTAGCGCAGCCAGACCAGGCTGCCGTCCTGGTCGAGCGCAGCCTGGATGGTGCGCCCCGGATACAGCTTGTAGATGGAGCGGGCGTCCTTGTCCTGGACCAGGAATTGCTGCAGTCCGCGTTCCTGCACGCGCAGGCGCTGCAGCAGGGCGGCCAGGGTATCGCCGCGGCGGATCTGGGTTTCGCTGATGAACGGTGTGGCCGAGTCGGCCAGCGGCTGGGGAAAGGGGTCGGGCAGGGCCAGGCGCTGCTGGGCCTGGTACACAATCGGGGCTTCCGACGGCTTGACCACGGCCAGCGCGGCTGCGCCGGCGAACAGGGCAAGCGCGACAAAGGCCACGCCGTTGCGAAAAATATGGTGGGGTTTGCGATGTGCCCGGAGGGTGTCACGATACGAGGGAGTGCCAGTTGTCCCTTTTTTGAACATAAAACCAAAACCTAGAAATGCGCTGCTTTATTTGAAGAATCCATCCGGCGGATGATGCTGCCAATAATGCCGCTGCCGGAAAATGCGTACCCCTTTTTGGGGAGGCAAGCGCTCTGATAAGATGATGCTGTGCATCGTTTATATATGGGCCCATTAACCGTGCAGGGACCGCGCTCGCACGTTATGCTAGCGTATCAGAGCCAAATGTTCGAGCATTTTTTTGTATTTTTTCTTATAAAGCGCTGTTATATGTCGTCCACCGAAGCCCCAACCACCCCTCAAATCGTAGCGGATCTGCGCGTTGTAAAGCGAGGCTGCAGCGAGTTGCTGGTCGAGTCCGAATTCGTCGGCAAGCTTGCGCGCAGCCATGCCACGGGCAAGCCGCTGCGGATCAAGCTCGGGCTGGACCCCACCGCGCCCGATATCCACCTGGGGCACACGGTGGTGCTCAACAAAATGCGCCAATTGCAGGATCTCGGCCATACCGTCATCTTCCTGATCGGCGACTTTACCTCCATGATAGGCGACCCCAGCGGCCGCAACGCCACGCGCCCGCCGCTCACCGCCGAACAGATCCACGGCAACGCCAAGACCTATTACGCCCAGGCCAGCCTGGTGCTGGACCCATCCAGGACCGAGATCCGCTATAACTCGGAGTGGTGCGATCCCCTCGGCGCGCGCGGCATGATACAGCTGGCGTCGCGCTACACGGTCGCACGCATGATGGAGCGCGAGGACTTCACCCGGCGCTTCAAAAGCGGCGTCCCCATTTCCGTGCACGAATTCCTGTACCCCCTGATGCAAGGCTACGATTCGGTGGCGCTCAAGGCCGACCTGGAGCTTGGCGGCACCGACCAGAAATTCAACCTTCTCGTCGGCCGTGAGCTGCAGAAGGAATACGGCCAGGAGCCGCAGTGCATCCTGACCATGCCTTTGCTGGAAGGCACCGATGGCGTCGACAAGATGTCCAAATCCAAGGGCAATTACATAGGCATCACCGAGGCCCCCGATTCCATGTTCGGCAAGCTGATGTCGATTTCCGATACGCTGATGTGGAAGTACTTCGAACTCCTGTCGTTCCGTTCCATGGACGATATTGCGCTATTGCAAAGGCAGGTAAAAGACGGCATGAATCCGCGCGACGCCAAGGTCGCGCTGGCGCAGGAAATCGTGGCGCGTTTCCATACGCAGCAGGCGGCGCGCGACGCCCTGGCCACCTTCGAAGCGCGTTTCCGCGATGGCGCGATGCCCGAGGACATGCCCGAGGTCCAGCTTGGCGCCGGCCCCCTGGGCATACTCAAGGTCTTGCGCGAGGCCGGCCTGGTGGTGTCGGGCGCCGAGGCCCAGCGCAATGTCGAGCAGGGCGGCGTGCGGGTCGATGGCGATCGCATCGACGATAAATCATTGCAGCTTTCAGCAGGCACTTACGTTGTACAGGTGGGCAAGCGCAAGTTTGCCCGAGTCACATTAACAGGTTGACAGCCGTTTCCCGGCAGGAGTTTGTTATGAAGCTTACTAGTGAGTCGTTTACGGATCAGGGGCGCATCCCCGAACGCTATGCGTTCGCCAAGCCCGACGGACAGAACCATGTGATGCTTGCCGGCAATGCCAACCCGCAGTTGGCATGGTCGGATGCGCCTGGCGCCACGCAATCGTTCGTGGTCATTTGCCTCGACCCCGACGTACCCAGCAAGCCCGACGACGTCAACCAGGAAGACCGCGAGGTGCCGGCCGACTTGCCCCGCAGCGAATTCTTCCACTGGGTGCTGGTCGATGTCCCGGCGGGCACCACCGAAATTGCCGAAGGCGCCTATTCCAATGGCATCACCCCGCGCGGCAAGGCCGGCCCGCTCGCCCTCGATGGCACGCGCCAGGGCGTGAACGATTACACCAGCTGGTTTGCCGCCGACCACGACATGAACGGCGATTACTTCGGCTACGACGGCCCATGCCCGCCCTGGAACGACGCCCTGGTCCACCGCTATATCTTCACCGTGTATGCGCTGGATATCGCCGAGCTGCCCTTCGAAGGCAAGTTCACCGGCGGCGATGTCATCAGCGCCATTCAAGGCCACGTGCTGGCGCAGGCGTCCATTACCGGCACCTACACCCTGAACCCGCGCCTTATCAAGCAGTCATAGGGCGCATTGCCTGGAGCGGGCCAGCGCGGCCGCTCCAGTGCTCCGGTAAATAAGGGCGTATTCGCGCTAGAATAGGCGCGTTTGTCCCAATCGCCACCTTCCACACACCAGGATAGCTAATGTTTGATCGTTCACGTACCCTTGATCAAGTCGATGCCGAAGTATGGGCCGCCGTTCAAAAAGAAAACGTCCGCCAGGAACAGCATATCGAACTGATCGCCTCTGAAAACTACACCAGCCCCGCCGTCATGCAGGCTCAGGGTACGCAGTTGACCAACAAGTATGCCGAAGGCTATCCCGGCAAGCGTTATTACGGCGGTTGCGAATACGTCGATATCGTCGAACAGCTGGCCATCGACCGCCTCAAGGAAATCTTCGGCGCCGAGGCCGCCAACGTCCAGCCCAATTCGGGCTCCCAGGCCAACCAGGGCGTCTACATGGCGGTGCTCAAGCCCGGCGACACGGTGCTGGGCATGAGCCTGGCCGAAGGCGGCCACCTGACGCACGGTTCGCCGGTCAATGCATCGGGCAAGCTGTACAACTTCCTGTCCTATGGCCTGGATGCCAACGAAGAACTCGATTACAACCAGCTTGAAAAGCTCGCCAAAGAGCACAAGCCCAAGCTTATCGTAGGCGGCGCCTCCGCCTATTCGCTGCGCATCGATTTCGAACGCATGGCGCGCATCGCGCACGACAACGGCGCCTTGTTCATGGTCGATATCGCGCACTACGCCGGCCTGGTGGCCGGCGGCGCCTACCCCAACCCCGTGCCGCACGCCGACTTCGTCACGTCGACAACCCACAAGTCCCTGCGCGGCCCGCGCGGCGGCGTCATCATGATGAAGTCCGAATTCGAGAAAATCGTCAACTCGGCCATCTTCCCCGGCATACAAGGCGGCCCGCTGATGCATGTCATCGCCGGCAAGGCCGTGGCTTTCAAGGAAGCCCTGGAACCTGAATTCAAGGCCTACGCGGCGCAGGTGGTCAGAAACGCCGATGTCCTGGCCCGCACTCTGGTCGAACGCGGCCTGCGCATTGTCTCCGGCCGCACCGAAAGCCATCTCATGCTGGTCGATCTGCGCGCCAAGGGCATCACCGGCAAGGAAGCGGAAGCGGTTCTCGGCCAGGCGCATATCACCGTCAATAAAAACGCCATTCCCAACGATCCGGAAAAGCCTTTCGTCACCAGCGGCATACGGCTGGGCACGCCGGCCATGACCACGCGCGGCTTCAAGGAAGCCGAAGCCGAACTCACTGGCCACCTTATCGCCGACGTGCTCGACAACCCGCGCAACGAGGCGGCCATTGCCGATGTCCGCAAGCGCGTCAATGAACTGACGGCGCGTTTGCCGGTTTACAGTTAATACAGGGACAGCCCCGGTTGCGCCCGGGGCCTGCCAAACATGAAATGCCCGTTCTGTAGCAGCTTCGATACGCAAGTTATTGACTCCCGGGTTTCGGAAGAGGGCGACACCATACGTCGCCGCCGCCGCTGCGCGGCCTGCGATCGCCGCTTTACCACCTACGAACGGGTCGAGCTCGTCATGCCGGCCGTCGTCAAGCGCAACGGCACCCGCGTCGAGTTCGACGTCAACAAGCTGCGGGGCAGCCTGAACCTGGCATTGCGCAAGCGCCCGGTCAGCACCGAAGACGTCGACGCCGCCGTTGCCCGCGTGCAGGAGCGCCTGCTGGTCAGCGGCCTGCGCGAAGTGGGTACCGGGTATCTGGGCGAACTGGTCATGAGCGAACTCAAAAAGCTCGACCAGGTGGCCTATGTGCGCTTCGCCTCCGTCTACAAAAGCTTCGAGGACATAGGCGAATTCGTCAAGGCCATAGACGAGATCAAGGTGCCCTTGAAGCCGTGAACGCCCGCAACGCCATCGACGACGAACGCTGGATGCGCCAGGCCCTGGCGCTGGCCGAAAGCGTCATGTACATCACGGCCCCCAACCCCCGCGTCGCCTGCCTGATCGTGCGCGACGGCCAATTATTGGCATCGGGCGCCACCCAGGTGGCGGGCGGCCCGCACGCCGAAGTCATGGCCCTGCGCCAGGCGGCCGGGCGCGGCCTGGATGCGGCGGGCGCAACGGTGTACGTTACCCTGGAGCCCTGCAGCCATTATGGGCGCACGCCGCCTTGCGCCGACGCCCTGATCGCGGCAAGGCCGGCTCGTGTCGTGGTGGCCATGCGCGACCCCAACCCCCTGGTCGGCGGGCAGGGCATCGCCAAGCTGCGCGCCGCCGGCATCGAGGTGACGACCATGGTCTGCGCCGCGCAGGCCCTGGCGCTGAATCCTGGCTTTGTGGCGCGCATGACGCGCAAGACCCCATGGCTGTGGCTCAAGCTGGCCGCCAGCCTCGATGGCAGGATAGCGCTGGACAATGGACAGTCGCAGTGGATCACCGGCCCGGCGGCGCGCGCCGACGGCCATCATTGGCGCGCCCGCAGTTGCGTGGTGCTTACGGGGTCCGGCACGGTAAGGGCCGACGACCCGCAGATGAATGTACGCCACGTCGACACAGCGCGCCCGCCGGCAAAGGCGATTATCGATACGCGATTCGAAGTCGACGAAAACGCCCGGATCTTCGACGGCACCAAAACCTGGGTTTTCACCAAGCTATCCGACAAGGCCAAGGCGGCGCGATTGGCCGATCGCAATGTCCAGGTCGTCGAGATGCCCGCAAGCGGCGGGCGTGTCGACCTGCCGTCCGTCATGCGCTGGCTGGGCGAGCATGAGGTCAACGAAGTGCACGTCGAAGCCGGCTCGCGGCTCAGCGGCGCCTTGCTGCAGGCGCAATGCGTCGATGAACTGCTGGTGTACACCGCCCCGGTCTTGCTGGGCCCCGGAATGGGCATGGCTTGCCTGCCGGCCCTGGAAGACCTGGCCCAGGCGCAGCGCTTCGAATTCATCGACACGCAAAGCGTCGCCCCTGACCTGCGCCTGCGCGCCCGGCACATAGAGCGCTGGAAAGCCTTGCTGCAAACCGTGCAGACAGGGAATATCGAATGAGGAAACATTGAAATGTTCACAGGCATCGTCGCCGCGGTCGGTAAAATCGTCAGCGTATCCCCCTTCAACCACGGAAGGGAAGATTCCGGCGTTCACCTTGTCATCCAGGCGGATGGCTTTCTGCGCGGCTCCTCCAAGCTGGGCGATTCCATCGCCATACAAGGGGCCTGCATGACTGTTGTCGAATTGGGCCCGGACAGCTTCGGCGTCGATGTCTCGCGCGAAAGCCTGAATCTCACCGCCGGCCTGGACGCCCCTGGCGAAGTCAACCTGGAGCACGCGCTGCGCATGGGCGATACGCTGGACGGCCACCTGGTGTCGGGCCATGTGGACGGCCTCGGCACAGTCCGCCTCTTTGAGCCCGCAGGCGAATCGTGGGACCTGCGCATCCATGTCCCGGCGAACCTGGCCAAATATCTTGCCTACAAGGGGTCCATCACCGTCAATGGCGTGAGTCTTACGGTGAACCAGGTGGACGACCACGCCGCCGGCTGCGAAATCCGCATCAACCTGATCCCGCACACCGTGCAGGTGACGACGCTCAAGCATATCGAGGCCGGCGACCGGGTGAACCTGGAGATCGACATGATCGCCAGGTATGTGGAGCGCATGGTCGGACTGCAGCATGTGGCGGCGCCCGTCCCGGATGCCCGCGATGGCGCTGTGGGGCGCATCGATAGCTGACAAGGATCAGCATTGATCCATATCAATTTGCCGCGGCCGCCTCCGGCCTATAGTGGGCTTTTGACAGCCCGAGATAGCCATGTTCTTCGGCAATACCACGCTGCTGGTGATGTTCGTCATCGGCATTATCTTTTCCATCATAGGCTTCGGCCTGCGCGACCACAATCCGGGCATGGTGCTCATGGGCATAGGCTTCCTCGCCACCCTGTTCGCCATCATCAACAAGGCCATCGAAGTCTTCGGCTGAGCGGCAAAAACCAAGACAAAAAGATTCTGTTAGAATGGCGGACTTCGCTTTTGTAAATATAAAGCCCAGATCAGGACAGGTGGCCGAGCGGTTGAAGGCGCACGCCTGGAAAGCGTGTATACGTTTATAGCGTATCGGGGGTTCGAATCCCCCTCTGTCCGCCAAGAACAGCGGCTCTTCCCCATTAACGGGGGAAGGGCATACATCAAACACGGTTAATCACACCGTTCGGCTCATAAAATCTCAGGCTCTTCCCCATTAACGGGGGATCGGCACTCATCACACTCGGTTAATCACACCGTTCCAACCGCACTGGGCCAAGACCCGCATACGGTAATTCTCAAAATTCCTGAATCCGTACGCTCTGCGTGAGAGCATTTCCATTTTGGTGTGGAATCCTTCGGTGATCCCATTTGATTTGGTGAATCGCCACATTCGTACGATGGGCTCAAGCCATGATGTTAACGTGGCGGCCAACGCCCTGGCCGGGCTTTGTTCAAACTGGCGGATCAATGCCAGGAACTTGGGCAACATCTGTTTGGCTCGCTTAGCCTTCAAGTGCTTCATGACCAGAAAGCCGTTCAGTTGCTGTTTGGCGAAATACAACGCCCCCAGCACGGGCGACTGTGCCAGGTACTGGTGCAGTCGCTCCTTTTGCACCGAGGATAGATTCCAGTGATGGCGGCGCATCAGGCTCAGTAATCCTCGGTTCTTGCGCCCCTCAGGGTCGTGCTGCTGCCACAGCTTGAGCAAATGCTGGTTCACCAACCGAACGACATGGAAGCGGTCGGCCACGATCATGGCGTTGGGAAAGTACTGTTGTGCAATACGACGATAGGTCTCGGACAGATCCATCACAATGACCCGTACGTGCTCCTTGCCCGGCAAACGCTTCAAATAGCTGCGCAGGCTGGCTTCTGAGCGCCCCAGCACCACATCGAACACCTTGTGATGCTTCAAATCGACCAGCGTGCTGGCGTAGCCCTTTTTACGACTGAAAAAGTGCTCATCAATGCCCAGCACCTGGGGGCAGGTTCGACCCGACAGCTCCGAGACCCGTTGCTTGACAAACGATTGATACCAGCGCTCGACGGTGGCGCTGCCGATCCGATGCGTGCGAGTTAGTTGGTGCTGGCTCACGCCCCCGTCGTGGGCCTCGAAGACCTCCAGGCGATACGCTTCGGTGGCTCGGCGCCGCGGCCGGATGCCCGCGAAGCGGTGGCGAAAATAGCGATTGCAATCGGTGCAGTGGTACTTGGGCACGCGCAGGTGCAGCACCATCAACTGGTTGCCCTGGCGCGTGTGCTTGAGCGTTCGCTGGTGCGTGGCTTTAATACGTACCGACTCTTGCTGGCAATGTACGCACGCCAAGCGCTTGGCTGGCCTGGCCCAGACATGAATCTCTCGGCCTCTTTCCACTCGATCAATCAATAAATCTCTGATTCCTAGGATAGAATTTACTGGGGACATCGGCATTGCTTCCATTAAACGTGTTTCGTCGCAAAAACAAGTCTAATGAATGTCGGTGTCCCCCGTTAATGATGAAGAGCC
>NZ_FQXE01000002.1 GCF_900129885.1 Pollutimonas bauzanensis
CCATGTCTGCATATCAACAGTTACTTTGGAGATGAGCCTGCACAGATTCTCAGAGTCATTCAGGACTGAGTGCCAAAACGCCCACACTGAGGGATCTATATCGTTAATATGAACATGGGAAGCAAACTCTTGAATGACCAGTTCCAAGGCAATCGATGCACCGCCAGCATACGGTTCAACGTAATGTCCGTCCATAAGGTCATTATGGCGAAATAATGCCTTTACATACTCGGTGAGTTTGGTTTTCCCCCCGGGATAGCGCAAGGGTGAGTGATAGCTAGACAACGGGCCTCCGCATTAAGTTCGACCCACTTTAGCAATTTCGAACGAGTTTGGCCAGCTGGTTGGGCCATCTAATTTAGACGTGGGCAATGTGCAACATAAATGGTGAAATGTTGTCCCAGATTGTCTTCAGTTCAGAGCCAAGGGGAGAGGCGTACCGACTGTGAACGAACGAATGCAAAGTAGTAATGCTCGTCGGCTGTGCCTGGTCGTCGGGCTCCGTGCTCGCTAACTTGTTAACGATGCCCTCTTGATTTTTATCGAATTTTCCCTGATCTTTAAGGTGTTTGGCGGTACTTCGTACCTTTTCTGCGAGCGTCGCTTGGTGCCTTGCCTTGACAATGGTGACGTTGTCACGTGCGATGAAATCATCTAGGCTAAGTTCGATGAAAGTGCGCAGGAGCACTGCAACTGCGTTTTCATAGTCCTCGACGGAAAGTCGCTTTAGCTCACGATAGATTTTGTTCAACCGCGGACTTTCCGAGCTCGTAGTAACTACGAAGCTCTTAGGAATGAGTGTGGATCGCTTGTCGTTCCTGGATCGCACTTTGGGTTCTGTCGCAGCCGGTTTGGATTCTGGCGCGGGCGCCAGATCGGGGTCTAGGGGCCAAAGGGTCTCCTCGTCAGGCAAACTCGGAAGTGAGGCGGCAGGGAACTGATCAAGGTATTTTTTTCTGTCCTGTTTCGACTTAAGCATAGAAACATTCCATGTTCCTGTGGCAAGGTCAGAGACTACTTGTTTGATCCCCTTTTCCAAGTCGCTAATCGCCACTGTAGACTGTAGCTTGCCCGCTGAAAGTTCTAGGCCGAGCGCCTTCCTGATTGCAGGATCGCCAAGAAGACGATTAAGCGTGGAGATAGGAAATGCCGCACGGTCGGTCAAATCCTCTTCTGTAAACCAGTCGTTGGCTTTTCCGAAGTCGAGCAAGTTCAGGCCTGCGTCACCCTTACGGAACCTCGCCCGTTGCGTACCGTCCCACGGTACCGTGCCGGCGCCTTCGTTCTCGCCAGTATGCTTTAGTGGTATCCAAATGTCTGCATCTTCGCGCGAATCAAACTGGACAGCCCCCACTTTATTGATCGTCGATTTATCTGCGCGTTTCGCTAATAGCTTCATCTTCTTGCAGAAGGCAGGGACCCCTGTACCCAGAGGTATTGCGTCGAGCAATACAGGTTTGTTTAACGCTTTCAATACCGCCGCTCGACGATTTCCCTCGAGAACGATGTACCGGTTATTTTCGGTTGCGATGACGGCAATAAGATCTATAGGATTTTGGCCGTTATTTACTATATGTTCGGCTAATGCTATGGTTTTTGTCGGATTATCAAGCAATATCCGCTCAAACGCTTCCCGCTGACTTTTTTGCGCAATATACCGAGGATTTTCCAAGTCAAAATCGAGCTTGCTTACGAGCACGGTAACGCTTGCCATTATTCATCCTCCCGGGTAATTACGATATTGAACCGGGACCAATGTATACGTTTAGCGATGAATTGTAAAATTTGGCAATTAATGTCCATTTGCACGCCAACCTCTATGGCAATTATTCCTGCATCATAGCGAAAGGGAAAAGGTAGCTAGCGAAGTTCGATTGGATGCATGGCGCACTTCGCCGCATCGGTATTCCCGGTCAGAGAGCAGTATTCTGGGCGCGGCGGAGCCAGATCCCGATGCTGTGTCATTGACAGGCCATCCCTAGCCTTTCGTGCCATATCAAAATTTTGGAGCAGAGTAGGCAGTCGAGCTCGGCGAAGAATTTGCTTGAGGCTTATCGAGTGCCCTTCGCCTTGAAACTGCCGTGCCGCCCAAATTATTTGGCGTTCAGTTTTGCTTTCGTTAGCCGCTTCAACTGCACGCCGAAGCCCAGGGTCACGTCTAATGGCACCCTGTGCTTGGCTACTGCTTAGCCCGGCCTTCTGGCCCAAAACTGCACCATTGATTCGCACGGGCCAGTCTTGCGCAGCAAGAATTTGCTGCAGCACCGCATGAAGCACTATGACACGTGAGGCGACGTTTTGAATGCGTCGTGCGGTTCTATGTTCTTTCTTCCGCACATCCAGCTCGTGCAGCTTATTTTTTAGCCACACCTCATCACGCAATGAAGCTCGCACGCCCGCCGGCGAATTCATTAGTCTTTCTCTGATTTTATCTCGAGAAAACTGCTGTTGCATGAATACTTCTATCAAGTTTTTTCTGTCTTGGCCGACGGTAGGATTGATGGTTGTAGTCACTACAAAGTTTTTACTTAGCCACTGTTCATCGAATAGTTTTAGGAACCAATAAAGCACTTTGCTGTTAGACGGTGAACAGCCTCGGTGTTCACTCATGAATTGGCGCATTCTTTGTCTGGCGACCTCGCGGGTTAACGTCTGCCTTACCATCTTGGGGCGTGGTGTGCTGTGCTCCGGACCGGGGAAGGTCCGATCGGCTAATTCCCTTGATATTTGCTTGAAGTCCAGATTAAGCGCAACCATGAGGGCGCAAAAATCAGAGGACCGTGCTACGGAAAAATAAGGTCGAAAAGTAACGACCGAGCGGTCATTTATATATAATCGTAACGGTTGGCCCAGTGGAGGTTGCTCTAATTCAAAGGCACTGCAGAGAATCTTTTTGTAGCTGTTGAGCCCATTTCTCTCGTTCATTTTCAGTTCGAAATAATGACGAATATCGGCATACGACCATTTCCGACATTCATTGTTTAAAGCAGCGACGCTAACGTCTACGAGCTGCTTATACATAGCGGGTATGGTCGGCGGTTGGATCTGTGATCGGCCTAAAGAGTAGCCGCAAGAACACTGCAGTTTAGGAAGGTCTAGCAATCGGGAGGATAAAGGCACGATTGTCTGATTACATTCGGGACATGCACTTAGCAGAATGCATCCATGAGAGGCGCAAACGAATACATTGGGAAGTTGGTGGATCCTGTGCCAGTAGGGTTCACCATACCGGCGGCAGTCATCGTCCAAACATGCAGGGCATAGACGCGCCGTATCTGCAAGGCCTGCCGTATGTTTGGATCCAGTTTGATGGATGCCGTGTGTTGTAGGTTTCTTCCGTTGGATTCTTATCTGGCGTGTAGGATTGCTAGCCATGGACTTATTGTCCAGATTTTCAGGTGAGTCGAACGCAAGCCAGTATGGAAGCGTTGTCAACTCCATCATGGCCGTAAAGTAATTCGTACCAAGTGCGTTCAGCAGGTTTTCGAGTTCATCGCTATAGCTGACCATGCCTAGCATGGGATGTTGCATGCGGCGATTGTGGATAGTTGCTTCTAAGAAAGGACGCCATGCTCCACTACCATTATGGTGGGCAAGTCGGGCAAGCCACGAACACAGAAGCTCATCGGGATAAGGTTGCAGGCGAAAGGGAAGTAGTGGCATGGCAAAAGTGATTAGGGTTATGACATATCTATTCCGCGCGATATTGCGTAAGCGCTAAGACTAGGCGTCCAATTCTTTAGTCCAGCCAGTCGTTGGATCCGCCAACGTGATCGCAGGAGACCAAGGCGCCTCAACTTATCAATCGCGAGATCAATGCGAAACTTTTGAAACTGTTCAATTGATTCCGACAATTCGATAAGAGTATTGTTAAGTGTGGGAAGTCGTTCACGGTTTGCTCTTACCATTGCTTCACGGTTCAGATGCCGCAGAATGAGCGTTGCACTGATCCGAGAGCGATTGATTCGAGTTCTTTCGTTCCTCACAAATTGTTGAGCCTGTTCGGCAAGGCTTTGATCACGTTTAGCCCAATCCACTTTGCTGTTTCTGGGACTAGTGAGGGCACGGGGTAATGTAGAGCAAACATCTTTAAGCCATTGCTGGTCATTGCGCCGAAGCCATGCATATGCGCCTGGCGCTGTGGCGCGAATCATAGTTACTCCTTTTGCGGGAAGTTTTTTGCACAAGGCTAACCAGTGCTGTCGATGCGTTATCCTTTCTGATTCGATTTTGTGGTCCGCGTGTAGCTGCTTGAGGCCTGGCGTGTGAGCGCGAATACGATAGGCTACGCTTATAGATACACTGTGCTTTTTCGAGATTTCCGCTATTGCTAATCCGGCGCACAAGTCTGTAACGATGGCCAAGCGGATCACTTCGGGAACCCTATGGCAGTGGCCCGGGTTGGTCATTTCGATGGTTTGTCGGCTTGCCGCCACCGCTGAGCTAGTGGACTCCAATCGTTCGGATGTGGCTTGGCCAAATTCCGTTTGATTCGAGAATGTGGTATCGCGACGAGGATGGCGCGGGACAACGATAGTTCGCCGCGGCAAGGTATCGTTTTCTTGGGTTCGCCACCTGTCGGCCATGTTGTTCTTCGACGGATTGAAGGTACCAAGGAATTTTTCAATAGAACCGAACAAAAACCGAATCAGAAGGAGATGGCAGATGGGATGGGATGATCGCTCGGGCCGTCTTAACGTTGAATAGAGCCAAAACAGGGGGTGGTTCGAGCTGGAAAGCAGTCTTTCGCGATGCTCGAACCCTTGAAACTGGTTGTAATATTCTCGGAGTGCGTCAGTCAGTGCAGGAAAATCAATTTTTCCGTGAGCCTTCTTAAAGCCTAGACTTAGAATTTTAGAAATGTAGACGAGGTTGAGGGCGCTTACGTCGCTGATATAGAGGTTTGCTTTAAGCAATGCCACTGACATTAAGGCTAGTTGGTAGTTGTGTGATTCGCGGGCTATGTAGGTCGGTTCAAAAGTGGAGGACCATGGGGACTGTTGCAGTTGCTGGCGATGTGACAAACAGCTAAGCCCAGAGAACACTTCGAGTTGAATGCCATGTACCGTACAGTACACAACGCCAGGGAGTTGATGACTTCGTTGCCAATACGTGCATCCATACTGTTTGGCCGTGCTCGTGTTGCAAAGCACGCAGTAGCGGGCTATGACTTGCGCACCGAAGCCATTGGCTACGCGCCCCAGCAGTGTCTTTACTCCCTGTCCACCTGTGCCACGAAATAGATGAACTAGTCGCGTGTCTCGGGAAACCGAAAGAAATGGCCTGTGATAGGGATATAACGTTGCACGATCAATGAGATCGTCGGCTGATTTAAATGGGGATCGCTCTCCCAGAGTGCGTTGTAATGCATCCAGTCCTGTTGGTAAATCAAGCACAGGTATGTGGCTGTCGCACCCAAATAGGAGAAGCATAAATTGGCGGGGTAACGTAAACGCGTTTAATGACCAAATACGCTGTAAGAAAGAATACAGGCATTCATCTGGAAGCAATTCAGGGATGAAGCACAGCGGGGCGTCCGATCTCGTTGTCAAGACATGGGCCGTTCGCATGGAGAGCGCCTTAGTCTAATGCCAGTGGATCTTCCATGGGCAATTTGATATCCGGGGCATGTTTTGAATGAATCTTATTTTTTGGTGTCCTGGCTTTACTTGACGTGCTTTTTCGTTCGGGACGGATGGTTTCGGCATGGCAATCTTCAAATTCGTCGATTCGATTAACTGGATTGTTGGCTGTATGTTCGTTCGCACCAAGTTGTTTTCTTAGATCACGATACTTGGCACTAAAAAGCAGATCATCAAAAACGCGTAATCTTTTAGGGTCGCGACTGGCTAGCGCTCGGATGGCCGGTTGCAGAAATGCCATATCAGTCGCTGATACTCGTTCAAAAGATTGTTCGTCAATAATCTCGCGTCCTCCGATCTCATTTCTTTGCGCGAGCATAAACGCCAGTGATGCAAACGCGGTGTTGCCGGCCGAAGATGTATGCCAGGCTTTCTTGATGCTGTCTGATAGCCTGCATTTGTTTCTTGTTAAGCTGTAGTCCCAGTAGACTTCGCAAAACTCGTCCCATTGAGGATCATTTTGCGACATGGGTTTGAAGATCGTTTCTCCACTAGACGACAGTTTACGTAAATTGCGCACGCTACCCTCAAGAACCGGTTGTACTGCTGGCGTGGCTAGCAAAAGTAGGCTGATTCCTAATCGCTCAATGACTTCACTGAATAGATTCAGCATAAATTCTGCATTGCTCCCTCGGGCATAGCGCAGATTCTGTACCTCATCGATCACGAGAAATCCTAGCGAGACAGCTGTCGCTACGTGATTCATCAGCGCCACCATGGGGGCTATTTGATGCACAGATCTGGCTTGCCTAACGTAGTTCGTGCCGAGGGCCTTATCGATTTCTTCGAAAAACTGCACACATAAGCTTCGCAGAGTGGCATCGTGAGGAACGCGAAGAACAACGAAGACGACTTGGTGGCATACAAGGCTTGTGCCTTGATAGCAGGTATGTGCAATGACCTGCGGATAGCGCATTAGAAAAGTCGTTGCAAAGGTCGTTTTTCCCATGCCGCTAATGCCCATGATGAGATGGCCCCTTGCGGATGAATTCCAGTCTCTAGGGAATGGCACGCCACTGCCCGTACCGCCTTGATGGGATGCCATGGCATGGCGTCGTTGTCGATCGATAACAGTAAGCGGGTTACGGCCAATATAGCTCTGGCGAATAATAGTCGCCAACGCTAACCCGGCCTTTTGGAACTCAGGGAAGGGATGGACGATGTCGTTCAAAATGGATAGTTCCATGATGCGGCTCACGTCACCGGCTTGCCTGTCTTTAGCGGTCGGCCTGGGAGGATAATGACTTAGCTCTGTTAAGAATTGTTCTTTTCGTTCTTCGAGCACAGGCAGTGCTTCGATGAAGGGATTGCCTTTAAAAGAACGAACGCCTGTCTCTTGATAATGTGCCGCCATGATATCGGTCACTCTCTACCCCTGTTTTTGCGGATAATTTCCAAGTTTTGCAGTCGCTCCTGTTCTTCAAGCGCTTCCCACGTTGGTTCAGATGTTGCTGGTACATGATCTCTTGCCGCTGATTTACCGGACAGAGCCTCTTTCATTTTGGTTGTTTCGTGTTGTCTCGCCAGGGAAAGATCAATTTGGCTGAGCTTATCGCGATTTACCGTGGGCATTGCGTTGAGGTTCTTTTTGGGAGTCTTTGCCACGTCGGCGACCTTTTTCCGAATACGCTGTATTTTGCTTTCGTGGTCAGCTCTTGCAAAGGCAAGCGCTGTTTGGTCGGCTAAGGCAGCTTCTTCATCTAGAGTGAGCGACATCAATTCTCCTGCCCCGCCAACGCCTAGCGAGAAATGAGCCCATTCTGGCGCCGAGGTTTCGATGAACAGTTCAGAGGGGTCTGTCCGGTCGATTCGCACTTCTACACGCTTTGGACGAGCGGCTGATCTAAACGCCAGCTCTTGGGCAGGCTCATTAACAGGATAATAGAGCCGACTACAATAGCGAATAACGCCTTTAGCGATGCTCGCATCATCTATTCCGAGCAGTAATCGCCGATAGTCACCGTCTGCTAAAGGCGGAGTGCGTAATCCCGTAATATTTTTGAGTCCCCATAGGTACGCTTCTTTTGGGGTTGGTGGCACGCCTGCCCGAGCTAGAGTGCGCCTTCTGCGTAGCGCCGAATGTGGACGGTTATTGTGGTCGTCAATAATTTCGATAACAGCTCTATATGCATCGGCAAGGGAATTGACAGCGGTAGCTTGTGCTTTTTTGGCTTCTCTTTTGGTAGGTGGGTCGAGCGGCCTATCGGCGTATGTGCCTTTTAGCTTCGACATAAACATACGGCGCTTTATTTCCCGAATCGTGCGTTCGACAATCGCTTTCCCATCTGGGCATAGCGGAGGCAGTGGCGTAAGCTCAATCCGTAAATCGTCGGTGACAACTTTTTCCATGGATCGACTCATGAAGTCCGATCCACGATCAGGGCAAAGTGTGGAAGGGAATCTCCCGATAGGCCAGCGCTCGTCGTCGATATCCACTCCCATTGAGGCAAAGCGCTTTGTGCGTGATGTAAACGCGATAAGTAAGGCGTACTGAACTTCACTCCATGATGGTGGACGCAGGGACAAATACACGGACACAACGAAACGGCTCCAGCGATCAATGATCAGGTAAATAATTGGCTTACCGACAGTGACGGGATTTTCTTCATCGGTTACTAAGAATATCCGCCCGCCCGTTGCATCGATTTCATAAACCTCACCTGGGCCGGCAGCCCTAACAGAACCCGTTCGTCCGGGATTACGTTCATACTTTCGAAGGTTTCGTGCCAGATCGTCAGTGAGCTGCAGATTTTCATTTACGTAGTATCGAAACTGACGCAGCGTTATGGGTTCCGGGTATCTGTTATCAATATACTGACTGAAAGTGTCCGGATGCCTACGTCGAAAATAAGTAGAAAGATATTCTTGATGAACCTCCGTGAAAAACGCCGGCCCCTTCCGTAGGCTTCCTTTAAGGCAGGCGAGCATGTCAGATATATCGTCGTCATCAATAATGAAATTGTTGCGTCCGAGTTCTGATGCCAGTGCCGGTTGCCGCCCTCGACGCATACTTGGCTGAGTTGACGGGGATTCGTTTTTCTCGCCTAGTGAGTAGGCGCGTGCTGCAGGCTTAGCCCCAGGCGGCAATGAAATTAAGGCAAGTCTTGTTCCGCCGAAATAGTAATAGCGCAGCACAAGTCGATAAAGGGTTAAGAAATTGACTCCCAACGTTTCGGAGCGATTGCGTATAAGCGAAGTGAAATGAGCCGACGAAAGATTTTCTTCATTTTTAAACGCATAGACCAACGGTTCGATGAGATTCCAGGCCGCTTCGATCGCTTCGGTGTGGTCATTTTTACGAAATTTGCCAATTCCTATGAATTGGTACGGCAGGCGTAGTTTCCCCCATTGGCCACCGTTATTTTCAATAAGATGGGTAACTTCGTTTGAAGAGATTCGTTTTGGCCGACGAGCGCTCCGCGCTTGTTGGGGTGTAGTCACCCATATTCCATATATGCAGCTGGTAAACACATGCGTGACTCTTAAATATTTGGGTTGCTGATTCCCCACGCGCAGTACCAGGCCTTCTGTGGGCGTTATGTTTCCTACCTTTTCGAACTCAATGGGTATTTTGGACATTGCGAAGCACCAATGGCAAATTAAGAGCCAACCCATGGCTTAAGGAAATGGGTATGAGTCCGCTCCATGCACAGAAACGGAAAGTGTCGTGTCCCGAATTAATTGGTAGGTGTAATCGTTGGCATACATCGTGGACGATTTCATCTAGTAGGGTGTTCCGTCGGTAGATATCGAGGAAGCATGCCGCAAACCGTATCGCTTGAGGATAGTCGGGTATATGTCGATGTAGAAACCAGGCCCGCATGAACCTGAGGTTTTTAAGCAATGTATCGTCGAATGCGGATGTGTCTACGAGCGTCCAAGGAATATTGTGTTCGGCACACCAACGATGCTCGACGGCCAAGCGGTTCAGTACAGAAGGATTGGTTGCATCATTTGGGGTTTTGATGCTTGCGGCACGAAAATAAGGTTTTCCGTCTATAAGTTCGGTAACCATGAAATCGATGGTGAACGGCTCGGGATAAAAGCCCTTATGAGGATGGCGGACACCTAATTCTTCACATAACTCGAGCGTGCGCGTTATCTCGAGGATTGGGAATTGCTCGCGACAGTCCTGGGTAGTGCGTCTACGTTCTAGCAGAAAGAAGTAGGTGGTTTCGATCTTTGAAAGTAAATGGACAGATCGGGACGTTCGAATTCCTCTAACTATGCTGGAGGTCCCACGAGAGGGGACATCCCGGACTCTAAGCCATGGCTTGTACGCGGCATGTACTCCCAGCCCTTGACCACGGCGGAGCCTATTCCGAAAGTGCGGCATGTAAAGAGAGACGTCTGTATCCCATTCCATGGCACATAATGGCAAAACTCCATATTAATTGCAATAAATATCCGCAATATTAGGGAGTTAAAGGCCGTGCACCTATGCATAGGGCAGGCCTACGCGTTCTCGGTTTTCAACAATCCCATGACCAAGCTGCTGGGCATTACGCAGCCCGCCGCGGGCGACTGGGATCTTCCCACGCTGGGCTGGATTTTCAGCCTGGCCATCGTGTTCCTCGGCCTGTCGGCCGCTTTCGCCGGCAAGTGGCTGGAAGAAGTCGGGCCGCGCAAAGCCATGTTCGTGGCGGCGTGCTGCTTCGGCGGCGGCTTCCTGGTGGCGTCCGCCGGGATAGCCTTGCACCAGATATGGCTGGTATACCTCGGATACGGGGTGCTAGGCGGCATAGGCCTGGGCATAGGGTATGTATCGCCGGTATCCACGCTGATCAAGTGGTTCCCCGACAAGCGCGGAATGGCGACCGGCATGGCCATCATGGGCTTTGGCGGCGGCGCCTTCATCGCCTCGCCGATGTCGGTGGCGCTCATGAAGCACTTCCAGACCCCGACATCGGTAGGCGTGGCGCAGACCTTTGTCGTCATGGGCGTGCTGTATTTCATCTCGATGATGATAGGCGCCTGCGCCATACGCATTCCGGCGGCCGGCTGGAAACCCGCCGGATGGACCCCTCCGGTGACCCAGAACGCCATGATCACGCGCAACCACGTGCACATCGACCAGGCCATCAAGACCCCGCAGTTCTGGCTGCTGTGGTGGGCGCTTTGCCTTAACGTCACGGCCGGCATCGGCGTGCTGGGCCAGGCGTCGGTGATGATCCAGGAAAGCTTCAAGGGCGCCATCACTCCGGCCGCCGCGGCCGGCTTCGTGGGCGTGCTGTCGCTGGCCAATATGCTGGGGCGCTTCTTCTGGTCCTCGGTGTCCGACTATATCGGCCGCAAGAACACCTATTACCTGTTCTTCGTGCTTGGCGCGATTCTTTACTTCCTGGTGCCCGGCATGGGTTCGGCGGGCAACGTGGCCCTGTTCGTGCTGTTCTACGCGATCATCATTTCCATGTACGGCGGCGGGTTCTCCACGGTGCCGGCCTACCTGGCGGACCTGTTCGGCACACGCTATGTGGGCGGAATACACGGCCGCCTGCTGACCGCCTGGGCCGCCGCGGGCGTGTTCGGCCCGGTTCTGGTCAATTACATACGCCAATACCAGGTCGATCACGGCGTGCCCCCCGCCCAGGCCTACACCAGCACGATGTATCTCATGGCCACATTGCTGATCGTGGGTTTCGTCTGCAATCTGCTCGTGCGCCCGGTGGCGACGCATCACCACATGAGCGGCGACCAGCCCGCACTGACCCCCGCCATGGCCGGCAAATAATCAAGGAGACTCTTCATGGAACAACGCAGCACGACCTCGCCCCTTCTTCTCATTGTTTTCTGGCTGTATGTCGGCGTGCCGCTGGCCGCAGGCATCTGGGAAACGCTGGTCAAGGCAAGCGCCTTGTTCAAATAGGCGCAATCCGGTCCGCCGCTACGCGGCGGCGCTGTTCACCTCGCGGCCCGCATGCTGCTGGCGGCAAAAAAACAACCCACCTCAATGGTGGGTTGTTTTTTGCCGCCTGGCCGCCCCAACGCAAATTTGGGCCTTGCGGCGAGCCGGCCGGTTCAGGGCTTGTCGCCTTCCTTGACGCGGTACACCAGTACCGCCGTCTTGGCCAGGCCCAGCACTTTGACGGTAACGCTGCCCAGCAGCAGGCGCGACAAGCCGCTGCGCCCATGGCTGCCGATGAAAATCAGGTCGCAGCCTTCGTCCTCGGCGGCCTGCACCAGGCCGTCGGCCACGTTGAAATTCGAAACCGCCTTGCCGGTGGCCTTGACGCCAGCCGTTTCGGCGCGGTCGAGCACCGCCTTCAAGTACTTCTGCGCCTGCTCCTGCGCCGTTTTATCGTAATCCTCGTCCGTAATGGCATAGGCGGCGGCCATGCCGTCGAAACCCACCGTCGCCGCAAAAGGCTGGGTCACATAAAGCGCGACGATTTCGGCGCCTACTTCGCGGGCAAAGCACACACCTTTATTAGCGGCCTGTGCCGACAATGCCGACCCGTCGGTGGGAATCAGAATTTTCTTGAACATGGTGTTGCCCCTTTGTTATCGGATATGCCAAGCTTAACCGCAAGTGTCTGGAAAAAATAGCGGGTATATACGCTTGGAGTTGATGTAAATCAAAGAGCCGTAGCCGCCTTGAAGAGATGCGAGCAGCGGGTGCCGGTACGGCAATAAGCCAGGATGGGCGCAGGAAGCTCTTTGAGCAATACGGCAAAACGGGCTACGTCTTCCGGCGTCATGGCGCCGCTGACTACGGGCTGATATTCGACCGCCAGCCCGGCGGCGCGGGCCGCCGCGATAACGTCGGCCGAGGACGGCTGATCGGGGCCGCCTTCGAGGTCGGGACGGTTGATGATCACGCTTTTGAAGCCGGCATCGGCCACGGCCTGCATATCGTCGGGCGACAATTGCGGAGCGACCGCGAAAGTATCGGTAAGCGCATTGATGGGAACAGACATGGATGACTCCTGGTGTTTATACTAGCCAAGGGATGGCCCGCACACGACCCGCGCCTTGCGCGGGGCTGGTTCAGGCCGCCTCTAACGTTTCTATCGAGGAAAATAGTATGACCAGCGCGAACATAGCGCAAGTACCGGGCCGATCGGCTCCGATCACCGGCGCCTCGCCGCACACGGCCTTGATCATTCGTGATGCTGCGCCCGAGGACATGGCGGACGTGCAGCGCATCTACGCGCACCACGTCCTGCATGGTACGGCAACTTTCGAAGAAGTGCCTCCGACCGTCGACGATATGCTGGCGCGGCGGACCCATGTGGTGGCATCGGGCATGCCTTACCTGGTCGCGGTGCTCGACAATGAGGTAGCGGGATACTGCTATGCCGCGCAGTACCGGCCGCGGGTGGCCTACCGCTATACGATAGAGGATTCCATATACCTGGCCGAAGGCCAGGCGGGCAAGGGCCTGGGCAAGGCTTTGCTGTCGGCGCTTATCGAACGTTGCGAGCAAGGGCCGTGGCGGCAGATGATAGCCGTCATTGCCGGCAACAATAACCTGAGCTCGATAGGCTTGCACCGCAGCATGGGATTCACGCATGCGGGCACTCAACTTGCCACCGGCTTCAAGTTCAATCAATGGATAGATGTAGTGTTCATGCAGCGCGCGCTGGGGCCGGGCAGCGGAACACCTCCGGACCGCTAGGCTGGCATCGGCATCGGCGCTGGGGCTATTGCTGCTGTGCTTGTTCCCTTGACGTGCGCCGTTCTCGATGTTTCGGCGCGGACGCCTGCGCCAATTGACGGCGGGCCTGTTTTTTCATAAGATCACTATTAGATGAATCTTATGTATTCAATACTTCAACAACCCCGCCCTTTCACCCCGTCCCGCAGGAACCCCGCCACATGGACCGATCCGAACTCTGTACCGAAGAAGAAATAAGCGCCCTGGTATACGGCTTCTATGACCGGGTGCGGGCGGACGCCACCCTGGGCCCCGTGTTCGACACCCATATCGACGACTGGGACCGGCACCTGGGCATCATGGTCCGGTTCTGGTCCTCCCTGCTGCTGGGCACGGGGTCCTACAGCGGCGCGCCCATGCCCAAGCACATTGCCCTGCCGGACCTGGCCGCCGGCATGTTCAGGCAATGGCTGGCCCTGTTCCACGAAACCACCGAAACCCTTCCCAACCGCATGCTGGCCGCGCGCGCCGAAGAATACGCCGAGCGCATCGCGCGCAGCTTATGGTACGGCTATCAAATCAACAATCAACCCAACCGCATTCCCTCGGAGCTGGCGCATGGCTGACCTCCTGCAAATCGAAGAACGCGACACGGCCTGCGCCAACCGGCCCAACATGGCCGCATTCCTCGGCCTGGGCTTCCGCCCCCTGTATATCGCCGGGGCGGGCTGGGCGCTGATATCCATCGCACTGTGGATTTTCGCGCCGCAGTTCATCGGCCAGCCGCTGTCGGCCGTTGCCTGGCACGCCCACGAAATGCTGTGGGGCTTCATCGCCACCATTGCGGTGGCCTTCCTGCTGACCGCCAGCGCCACCTGGACGGGGTTCAATCCCTTGAAGGGCGCGCCGCTGGGGATGGTCAGCCTGCTGTGGGTCATCGCCCGCCTGGGTTTCCTGTTTGGCGGCGGGGCGGGATTCTGGGTGGCCGGCATCGCCGAACTGGCCTTTTTCGCCATCAGCGCGGCCTGCCTGATGCGCGTCATGATCAAAGGCAAAAGCCGCCGCAATTACGGGATTCCATGGCTGGTGCTGGGACTGGGCATCGCCGACGTCCTTTACCTGCAGGCGGCGCTCAAGGGCGACTACATCCTGCTCATGCAGCGCTTCGACCTCGGCATGATCTGCATGGCGGTCATTGCCTTGCTGATCGCCCGGCGCGTCATCCCCTTCTTTTCCATGCGCATGGTGCCGGGGCTCGAACTCCCCATGCAAGCGCGCAGCGGCCAGGCGCAGCTGGCGATAAGCGTGCTGGCCATTGCCCTGGGCATCGCCGGCCTGGCGCAGTACATGGCCGCCGCGCTCGCCGTCGCGGGAGTCATCAGCCTGTGGCAAGTCGCCAGCTGGAAGCCCCTGGCCGTCATGCACAAACCCATGCTCTGGATACTGTACCTGGGCTATGTCGCCCTCGGCGCGGGGCTGCTGTTCGCCGCCTTCCACGCCAGCGGCCTGGGCGCCGGCGCGCTGGCGCGTTCGGCCGTGCACGTGCATATCATAGGCATGGGCGGCTTTGGCCTGCTCATCATCGGCATGCTGACGCGCACCGCCCTGGGGCATCTCGGGCGCCCGCTGGCGCTGGACCGCAGCATGTTGGCCAGCTACTTCCTGATGATGGCCGCGGTCGCGCTGCGCCTGGCGGCGCTGTGGCCTTCGGCCGCCAGCGGCTGGCTGCTGCAGGCGGCCGCGTCGTGCTGGATACTCGCCATGGGCCTGTACCTGTGGCGCTTCGTGCCCATGCTGATACGCCCGCGCTATACCCCGCCGCCCGCTGCGGCGGCGCCGGCCGCGGGCAAGGCGGTCAACATGGCCTTGAAGGGCAAAGCGTCATGAAAACCTTGGGATGGGGCACCGCATGCGCTTGACCACCATGACCGACTACGCGATGCGCTTGCTGATGTATGTCGGCAGGCATCCCGACCGCTTGTGCACCATTTCCGAAATCGCCCAGGCCTACCAGATCTCCGAGCCGCATCTCATGAAAATCACCCACAGGCTGGCGCAGCAGGGCTGGATCGTAACCCTGCGCGGCAAGAATGGCGGCATGCGCCTGGGCCGCCGCCCCGAAGACATCTGCCTGGGCGCGGTGGTGCGCGATACCGAAAACGATCTCGCGATCGTCGAATGTTTCGTGAGCGGCAACAACTGCACCTTGAGCGGCCGCTGCGGCCTGACGGGCATCATCGAGGGCGCGCTGCAGCAGTTTCTGCAGCACCTGGACGGCTACACCCTGGCCGACATCCTGCCCGAGCCGGCCAATTGCGGCGCGGCCCCGGCGGAACATGCCGTCAAGCTGGTGAACATGAACTGAATTCAGCTGTCGAAGTGGCGCAACAGCTTGATCAGCAAGGGGCGCACGGCGCGCAGTTCCTCGAGGTGGGCTGTGGCCAGGACAGCCAGTTTTTCCTCGCCCAGCGGGGTCAGCGCCACGCGCACCCGCCGGCGGTCTTCGGGGTCCCGGAAACGCAGCAGTAGGTCCATGCGGACCAGCCGGTTGATGAGCTCGACCGCGCTGTGGTGGCGCAGCAGCAGATGCTCGGCCACCTCGCCCACGCTGGGCGGCGACAATATGCTCAAGGCCTTGATGATCAGCAAGGCCTGGTGCTGCTGCGGCCTGAGGCCGGCCTCGATGGCGGCCGATTCGCTGAACACCATGAAGCGCCGCAAGGCCAGGCGGAACGTGGCCAGCGCCTGATAATCGCCGGCTGTGGGCGTGCCGTCCAGGCTTTTCGAAGGATTGTTATAGGACGTCATAGGCCCGGGCCGGCATGTTCAGTGTCTACACGAGGTCGCAGCGCACCGTTATCGGGTGCGCGCGCAAGACCGAAACCACCGTGTCGTCAACCTTGCCTTCGACATCGGAAATGACATAGCCGATCGGGCCGCGCGTCTGCAATTGCTGGCTGACGATATTCAGCCCATGCTCGGCCATCAGGTTGCTCAGCGTGCCCATGGCGCCCGGCAGGTTGCGGTGCACATGCAGGATGCGCGCCGTGCCGGCGATTTCCTGGTAGGGGATTTCGGGAAAGTTGACAGCGCCCTTGGTGGTCCCGCTCAACACGAAGCGCAGCAGCTTCTCGGCGACTTCGCGGCCGATATTTTCCTGGGATTCCTGCGTGCTGCCGCCGATATGCGGCGTAAGAATCACATTGCGCATGCCGATCAGCGGGCTGTCCAGGGGTTCGTTGGCGCTTTTCGGTTCGGTCGGGAAGACGTCTATCGCCGCGCCGGACAGGTGCCCGGACTCCAGGGCGTCGTGCAAGGCGTCTATGTCGACCACCGTCCCGCGCGAGGCGTTGATGAGTATGGCGCCCGGCTTCATGGCGGCGATGGTGGAGGCGTCCATGATGTTCCGGGTGGCCTTGCCGCCGGGGACATGCAGAGTGACCACATCGGACTGCGCAAGCAGCTTCTTGAGCGCCGTGCTGGCCCGCGCGTTGCCCAGCGGCAGCTTGGCTTCGACGTCGTGGAAGATGACCCGCATGCCGGCGGCTTCGGCCAGCGTGCCGACCTGCGAGCCGATATTGCCGTAACCGATGATGCCCAGCGTCTTGCCGCGCGCTTCGAATGCGCCGTCGGCGGTCTTGTCCCAGTGGCCGTGGTGCACGCGGTCGTTTTTCTCGGGGATGCGGCGCAACAGCAAAATGGCTTCGCCCAGCACCATCTCGGCGACCGAGCGCGTATTGGAGAAAGGCGCGTTGAACACCGGCACGCCGTGCAGCATGGCCGTGTCCAGGTCGACCTGGTTGGTCCCGATGCAGAAGCAGCCGATCGCCCGCAGGTCGGGCGCGTCCGACAGCAAGGCCGCGTCAAGGTGGGTGCGCGAGCGAATGCCCACGAGATTGGCGCCGCGCAAGGCTTCGCGCAGCGCGTCCGGGGGCAGCGACGAGGCGTGCGCGACGACATCGTCGAAACCGGCGGCGGCGAACACTTCTTTGGCGCTGGGATGTATGTTTTCAAAAAGGACTATACGGGTCATGAATCAAGGCTCCGGCAAACGGCAAAGCACCATTGTGACGCATCTTGGCGGTAAACACATGCTCAGCCCCTTGCGCAGCAGGGACAACACCCCCAGCGCTATTGAAATGATTCCCGCAGCGCCAGCAGCCGGGGCTCGCCGCGCGCGGGCGCTGGCGCCGGCTGGGCCGGCTCGTCGGCGATCTTGAATACGCTGACCGCCGCGACCAGGTGGTCGGCCTGGTCCTGCAGCGAGTGCGCCGCGGCGGCAGCCTCCTGGACCAGGGCGGCATTCTGCTGCGTGACTTGATCCATCTGCGCGACGGCCTGATTGATCTGCTCGATGCCGGAGGACTGTTCGTGGCTGGCCATGGTGATTTCGCCCATGATGTCGGTCACCCGCTTGATGCTGCCCACGATCTCTTCCATGGTCCGGCCCGCCACGCCCGCCAGCTCGCTACCCGCCCCCACCTGGCCCACGGACTCGCCGATGAGATCCTTGATTTCCTTGGCCGAGGCCGCCGAGCGCTGGGCAAGGCTGCGGACTTCCGAGGCGACCACGGCAAAGCCGCGCCCCTGTTCGCCCGCGCGAGCCGCCTCGACCGCCGCGTTCAAGGCCAGGATGTTGGTCTGGAAGGCGATGCCGTCGATAATGCCGATGATGTCGACGACCTTGCGCGAGGACACGTTGATGGAGGCCATGGTGTCCATGACCTGCTGGACGACCGCGCCGCCCTTGACCGCCACGTCGGACGCGGACAAGGCCAGCTGATTGGCCAGCCTGGCATTGTCGGCATTCTGCGTTACCGTGCTGGTAAGCTGTTCCATCGAGGCGGCGGTCTGTTCCAGCGAGCTGGCCTGCGCTTCCGTGCGCGCCGACAAGTCGGTGTTGCCCGCGGCTATCTGGCTGGAGGCGATGGCAATGCTGTCGGTGCCGTGGCGCACCTGGGCGACGATGCCCGCCAGACTGCTGTTCATGGCGCCCAGCGCCTGCAGCAGCTGCCCGGTCTCGTCGCTGCCCTGCGCTTCGATGATGGAGGTCAGGTCGCCGCGGGCCACGGTCTGGGCGATTTTCAGGGAACGGTTCATCGAGCCGACGATGGTGCGCGTGACGAGCATGGCGATCCAGAGCGCCAGCGCGGCGAACGCGGCGATCAGCCCGGTCACCAGCCATAGCGTCTGCTGCCTGTCATGCACCCGTTCGACAAGCGCCTGGTCGAGGGCGCCGAAGGCGACCCCGATGAGCTCGAACTGCGCGTCTATCGCCTTGCTCATCACTGCGAAGTATTCCTGCGCCGGGAAATCCAGCTGCTGCGCCTGCACGATTTTCTCGTCCGGCAGCCTCAGGCCCTGTTCGGCCGCCGTCCGCGCCGCGGCCAATGGCCGGGCTATGGTTTCTTTCAGGCCGGGATCGGCCGCGGCGGCCTTGCCCAATGCGCTGTGCGAGTTCTGGAAAGCATATTGGGCCACGCTGCCCAGCACATTGATGCGCACCCTGTCGGCCGGCGTGGCGCTGCCCTTGACCAGAAGCGCCGAGCCCAGCGCCCGGGCCTGGCCGAGGTTTTCCGTCAGTTGCGGCAGGTCGCCGAGCACGGCGCTGATCATGTGGTGGCTGCCGGCATCGGGATCCAGCGCCAGCCCGGAGATATCGACGATGCTTTCCAGCAGGCCCAACTGCTGCCCCACCAGCGCCGTATGCCGCGCGAAGCTTTCAGGCCCGCTGATGGACTTGCCGCCCACGGCGCGAGCCAGCGCCTGCCAGTCACGCTTGATTTTTTCGACGCTGGCCAGCGGCGCGGTATCGCCCAGGCTGGCCGACACCGCGGCCGCCGTCGCCGCAAGCGCCTGGTCGAGCTCGCCCTGCTTGCTTTGCCGGGCGGCGCCCAGGGCGCTGTCGCCCGCCAGGAAGCCCGCCGACATCCCGCGATGCTGCTGCGTGAGCTGGATGAGCTTGAGCACCGCGCCGGAGGGCGCGATCCCGGCGGCTTCGGCGCGCGCCGCGCTCACTGAGTCCAGGTGCGCCTTGACAACCAGCACCGTGGGGATAGCCAGCATCCCCAGAGCCAGGACGCCAATGAGGGCGAACTTCTGCCACATTCTCAAATTGGCCATGAGGGCTTGCATGCTTTCAATCCTTTTCTTATGACATTCCGGAAAGCGCTTGTCTCGACGCGAGGAGGAATAGAAGGAAATTGTAAGCTCGCCGGCTCCCTACTGCCGGCGTAACCGCCAGGCGATTACGCCGCTCATTGATCTTTATCAATTCGCGGGCTTATCGCCCCACCGCGTAGGCCTGCATCAGGCGCGGCGAGGCCGCGGCATGCAGCAGGCCGTCGGGGTCGCGCGATGCCGCGGTCAACCGGCCTATGCTCCACTCGGGCGCCTCTTCCACCTGGTGGCCGCGCTGCCGCAAGGCGTCTAGCACCCGCTGGCCGACCGAGGTTTCTATGGTGATATTGCCCGGCTTGCGGCCGCGCGGATAAAAGGAACTGGGAAAATGCTGCGTATGGAACAGGGGGGTATCGATGGCCTGCTGCAAGTTCATGCCATGGTGCAGGTGCCGCAGGAACAGGGCAAGCTGCCATTGCTCCTGCTGATCGCCCCCGGGCGTCCCCAAGACCATGTAAGGCGCCCCGTCCTTGAAGACGAAGGTCGGGCTGAGCGTCGTGCGCGGCCGCTTGTTGGGCGCCAGCGTGCCCGGCAGCCCCTCTTCCAGCCAGAACATCTGCGCCCGCGTATTCAGGCCGAAGCCCAGCTCGGGGATGACGGGCGAGGACTGCAGCCATCCTCCCGAAGGCGTGACCGTAATCATATTGCCCCAGCGATCGATGGCGTCGATATGCGTGGTGTCGCCTCTTTTGGCCGACAGGATGGGATTCGCCCGGTCCATGGCCGAAACGATGGCGCCTTCGGTATTCGGCTGGGACAAGCGTTGCAGCGTGGCGTTGACGCGCTCCACCTGCGCTTCGTAGCCGGGAATGACGCCCGGACGCAATTCATTGGACGCCCGCTCGCCGATAAGCCGGCTGCGCTCCCGGCTATAGTCGTCGGACAAGAGCGCGGACATGGGAACATCGACGAACTCGGGATCGCCGTAATAGGCTTCCCTGTCGGCAAAGGCGAGTTTCATCGCCTCGATCAGCAGATGTATGAAGAGCGGGTCCTGCGCCTGCAGGTCCGCGATGCCGGTATGCTTGAGCAGGGCCAGGGTCTGCAGGAAGACGGGCCCCTGGCTCCACGGGCCCGCCTTGGCGACCGTCATGTTCTGGTACTGATACTGCAGGGGCGCTTCGTAGCTGGCCGACCAGCGCGCCATGTCGTCGCCCGTGATGACGCCCCGGTGCGGCGCGCCGCTTTCATCCATGATCTCGTTGCCCGCCGCGTACCGGTCTATGGCCTGGGCCACGAAACCCCGGTAGAACACTTGCCTGGCCTTCTCAATCTGGCGGACGCGGTCGCCGCCCACCGCTTCGGCCTCCGCCAGCAGGCGGGTCCAGGTGCCCGCCAGCGCCGGATTGCAAAAGAGCCGGCCAGCTTGCGGCACGGCGCCCTTGGGCACATACACGGCCGCGGACGTGGGCCAGTGCGTTTCAAAGAAATCCTTCAGGCTGGCTATGGTGTTGGACACGCGCGGCATCATGGGATGGCCGCGCAGCGCATAATGGATGGCCGGCTCCAGCACCTCGCGCAGCGACTTGGTGCCGTGGTCGCGCAACAGTATCATCCATGCATCGAAGGCGCCGGGAACCACGGTGGCCAGCAAGCCGTTGCCGGGGATGAGCGCCAGGCCCTGCGCGCGGTAATGTTCCAGCGTCGCCCCGGCCGGGGTGGGCCCCTGCCCGCACAATACCTCCACCTGTTTCGTCCGCGCCGAATAGAAAATGCCCGGCACCTCGCCGGCCGGGCCCACCAGGTGCGGCTCCACCACATGCAGGGTGAAGGCGCTGGCCACGCAGGCGTCGAAGGCATTGCCGCCGCGCTCCAGCATGGCCATGCCGACCGAAGAGGCAAGCCAGTGCGTTGACGTGACGACACCGAAAGTGCCGGCGATTTCTGGACGAGTGGTGAACATGGGAAACCCCGCTATGGTTGGGCCAGCGTCACGCCCTTCAAGCGCACCAGCCCGTCTGGATAAGGCACGAAGCCTTGCACCCGCTTCTGCACGCCGAACGTCCATGGCAGGTAGTAGGTATAGAAGATAGGCAGCTTGCTGCGCATCTGTTCCAGGAACTGCCCATACAGCGCCTTGCGTTTGGCGGTGTCCAGTTCCTGGCGGGCGTCGTTGAGCTGCTTGTCCATGGCCGCGTCGCAGAACTTGCCGTCGTTCAGGCTGCCTTTGCACGACACATACTGGAACACATTGCCGCTGGGGTCGACGCGCCCGGACCAGCCGGCCTGCGCCAGCTCGAAATCCCCGCGCGCCATGGTCGATTGCAAAGCCGCGAATTCCATGGGGCGCAGGCTGATGTCGAAGCCGGCCTCGCTGCCCATGGCCTGTATCAGTTCGAAGCCCTGCTGCATGATCGTGTTGTTGCCGTAGGAGATCTCGACCTTGACCCGGTCGAAACCCGCCTGCTTCAACAAGGCGCGGGCCTTTTCGACATCGCGGCCCTGGCGTTCGACACCCTTGTCGTAGGCGAAGCTGGCCGGGGGAAAGGGCTGGAAGGCGGGCTGATACAGGCCCATGCCCACCACCTGGTTGAGGGCGTCCCGGTCTATGGCAAGATCAAAGGCCTGCCTGACGCGGGCATCCTTGGCGAAGGGATTGTCGGCGCGCGGGCCATTGGCGAAATTGACCGAGAGGGCCTGGAAGCCCAGGCCGGTGACCGGCCTGAAGACCAGATTGGGATCGTCCCTGATCGTTTGCGCGTCGCTGGGCGCAAGGCGCTCGGCGATATCCAGCCCGCCGGAGCGCATATTGTTCAGGCGCACGGTGGCGTCCGGCACGGGGCTGAAGATCACGGTATCGAAATGATAGTCTTGCGCATCCCAGTATTGCGGGAATTTCTCCAGGGTGATGTGATCGTTCTGCACCCTTTCCTTGTAGCGGTAGGGCCCGGAACACACCGGGTTCTTGCCGGGGTCCTTGTCGAAGCTGGCGGGCGACTGCATCATTCCGGCGCGGTCCGACAATTGCGACAGCAAAGAGGCATCGGGCTCGGTCAGATGCAGGACCACCGTCCTGGCGTCGGGCGCGTCGACGCTGGCCAGCGTGGCGAGTTCGCTTTTGCGGTTGCTGTCCGGCAGGTTCTTGGCGCGCTCCAGGTTGGCCTTGACCGACGCCGCGTCGATGGGCGTGCCGTCGTGATACACCGCCTTGTCGCGCAAGGTGAATTGCAGGGTCTTGTTGTCCGGCCAGGACCATGAAGTCGCCAATTGCGGCACGAACTCGAGATTCGGCGCGATATCGACCAGCTTGTCGCACAGGGAGGCGAACACGATGCGGCCGACAAAGGTTCGCGCGCGCGCCGGATCGAGCTGGTCCGGGTCGTCCTGCAGCCCTATGCGCAGCGTGGTCTGGCTGAACGCGGTGGCGGACAGCAGCAGGCCGGCCACTGTCGCGAGCTTGATTGCGGTTTTATGCATGATGGAACTCCAATATGAACAGAGGCTGCGCTTTGAATATCAATAAACACCGACGGGATGGCGCGCGACGAAATGCCCCTCGCTTACCCGTACCAGGGGCTGGACCACCGGCTCGTCGTTGACGCTTCTGACGACGCTGGGGATCTCATCGACCAGCAGGGAATGGGCGCGATGGCGATAAGCCGGGTCGGCTATCGGCACGGCCGCCATGAGCTTCTTGGTGTAGGGGTGCTGGGGGTCCTCGAAAATGGCCCGCCGCGGGCCGATTTCCACGACCTGCCCCAGGTACATGACCACTACCCTATGGCTGATGCGCTCGACCACCGCCATATCGTGCGAGATGAACAGAATCGCCAGGCCCAGCTCGCGCTGCAAGTCCAGGAGCAAGTTGACGATCTGGGCCTGTATCGAGACATCGAGGGCGGACACCGATTCGTCCGCGATCACGACCCGCGGATTCAATGCCAGGGCCCGGGCTATGCAGATCCGCTGCCGCTGCCCGCCGGAGAATTCATGCGGATAGCGGTCTATCATTTCGGGCGTAAGGCCGCACTTCTCCATGAGCCAGCGCACGCGCTCGGCCGCCGCGCGGCCCTTGGCCACCCCGTGTATCAGCAGCGGCTCCATGATGGAATAGCCTATCGTCACGCGGGGGTCCAGGGAGGCGAAGGGGTCCTGGAAGATGAACTGGATATGCCGGCGCAATGCCTGCATCTGGCTGCCGCGCAGCAGGCTCACGTCCTGGCCTTCGAACAGAATCCTGCCGCCGCGTATGCGTTCCAGCTGCGCCAGGGAACGCCCGGTGGTGGTCTTGCCGCAGCCGGACTCGCCCACGATCGCCAGGGTCTCGCCGGGATAGAGGTCGAAGCTGACCTGCTCGACCGCGTGCACCCGGTGCCTGACGCGGCCGAAAAGGCCGCTGGCGATATCGAATTGCGTCACGAGCTTGTCCACTTGCACCAGCGGGCCCGCATCGTAGCGGGCCGTGCTGGCCTGCTGCGCGGGCGGCGGCGCGGGCTGTTGCGACGCGGCGTAGTCGAGCAGCACGAAGGGCGCGGGCTCGCTGCTGCCTTTCATCGACCCCAGCCTGGGAACCGCCGACAGCAAGGCGCGGGTATAGGGATGCCGGGGCTGGTGGAACAAGCCTTCTGAATCGTTTTCCTCCACCTTGTCGCCCCGGTGCATGACCATGACGCGGTCGGCCACCTCCGCGACCACGCCCATGTCGTGGGTGATGAACACCACGCCCATGTCCATGTCCTGCTGCAGCTGGCGGATCAATTGCAGTATCTGGGCCTGTATGGTCACGTCCAGGGCCGTAGTGGGCTCGTCGGCGATCAGCACCTGCGGCTTGCACGACAAGGCCATCGCGATCATGATGCGCTGGCGCATGCCGCCCGACAACTGATGGGGGTAGCGGTCCCGCACGGCCCCGGCGTCGGGAATGCGCACGGTCTCGAGCAGGCGCAGCGTTTCCGCCCGGGCCGCCGCCTTGTCCAGCCCCTGATGCAGCTGCAGGGCTTCGGCGATCTGCACGCCCGCGGTAAAGCTGGGATTCAGCGAGGTCATGGGCTCCTGGAAGATCATGGCGATATCGGCGCCGCGCACCTTGCGCATTTCCTGCTCGGTCGCGGCGGCCAGGTCCAGCAGGCTGCCGTCGCGCCTGCGCAGCAGCATCTCGCCTTGCGTGATGCGGCCGTTGCCGAACTCGACCAGGCGCATCAGCGACAGCGATGTCACCGACTTGCCCGAGCCCGATTCGCCCACGATAGCCAGGGTCTCGCCCCTGCCGACATGGAAGGACAGGTCTCTTACCGCCTCGACCGTCCTTTCCGGCGTCTTGAAACTGACCGTCAGGCCCTCGACCTGGATGACGCGCTCGTCTTTCATCGTCCGCATATCGTCAGTGATCCTGGCGCGGGTCCAGCGCGTCGCGCAGGCCGTCGCCCAGCAGGTTGAATCCGAAGACCACAAGGAAAATCGCCGAGCCCGGGAATATGGACATCCACGGCGCCTGCGTCATGAAGTTCTTGGCCGTGTTCAGCATGGAGCCCCAGGACGGGTTGGGAGGCTGCAGCCCCAGGCCCAGGAACGACAGGCTGGCTTCGGCAATGATGGCGCTCGCGATCATGATGGTCGCCTGCACAATGAGCGCCGGCATGATGTTGGGCAGGATATGGCGCAGCACAATGCGCGTATTGGACGCCCCCAGGGAGCGCGTGCTTTGCACATAGTCCTCATTCTTGATCGCCAGCACCTGGCCGCGCGCCAGGCGTATGAAAAGAGGCGCCGCCGACACCCCGATGGCTATCATGGCATTGACCAGGCTGGGGCCCAGGAATGCCGCCAGGGCGATGGCCAGGATCAGGAAGGGGATGGACAGCAAGGCTTCGGTGGCGCGCGAAATACAGCCGTCGACCAAGCCGCCGAAATAGCCCGCCAGCAAGCCGAAAGGCACGCCCACCAGCAAGGCGATCAGGACGGAGCACATGCCCGCCAGCAGGGAAGCCCTGGCCCCGAACACCAGGCGGCTCAGGATATCGCGCCCCAGCTCGTCGGTGCCCAGCCAGTGCGCCGCAGTCGGGGCCTTGCGTATGGCGCTGAAGCTGACCTGCGCCGGATCGTAGGCGGCGATGAAGGGGGCGAACAAGGCCACCAGCATGAAAAACAGCACGATGGCCGCGCCCAGCATGGCCGAGCGGTTGCGCTTGAATTTGCCCCAGGAACGGTTGCCGCGCCGCCCGGGCGGCGGCGGCGCCAATGTTGCGGTCGCGGCTTGCGCAGTCATGCATACCTCAGGCGTGGGTTGATCAGGATATAAAGCACATCGGCGACCAGGGTCAGCACGATGAAGCCCACCGCGATGCACAGCACCACGCCCTGCACCACGGCGTAGTCGCGATTGAACACGGCGTCGACCAGCAGCTTGCCGAACCCCGGTATGCCGAAGATCTGCTCGGTCAGCACCGCGCCGGCCAGCAGTTCGCCGAACAGGATGGTCACCAGGGTCACGATGGGCATCAGGGCGTTGCGCAAGGCGTGGCGCAAGACCACGATGCGCTCGGAGGCGCCCTTGGCCCGGGCCGTGCGGACATAATCGGCGCTGAGCGCTTCCAGCATGGCCGAGCGCGTATGGCGCATCAGGTAGGCGCTGATCGCCGTGGACAATACCAGCGAGGGCATGAGCATGGTCTTGAGCGATAGCCATAAATCTGTGCCCGGCGGCACATACCCCGAGGCGGGCAGCCACTTGAGCCACACCGAAACTATCATGATGAGCACTATGCCCAGCCAGAAGTTGGGTATGGACATGCCCGACAGCGCGAAGAGATTGGCCCCGAATTCGATGCGGCTGCCCTTGCGCACCGCGGCCAGGATGCCCAGCGGTATGCCTACGAGTATCGCGAAGAACATCGCCATGACGGCCAACTGGATCGTCACCGGCAGTTTCTGCCTGACCAGCGTCGTCACGGGAATATCGGTGCGCAGCGAGACGCCCAGGTTGCCCTGCCCCACCTCCTTGACCCACGCGAGGTACTGCACCGGGAGGGGATCGTTCAAGCGATATTTATCGCGCAGGAATTCCAGGACGGCGGGATCCCTTTCCTCCCCGGCCATGGCCAGGACAGGATCGCCGGGCAGGATTTTCTGCAAGCCGAATATCACCATCGATACCAGGATCAAGGTGGGTATCGCGACGATGATGCGGCGCAAGATTAGTTTGAACATGCAAAGGGACCCGGCCGTGCCGCCATCAGTTGAACGAAACCTTGTCCAGGCGGATCATGCCGTCGGGAAAGGGATCGAAGCCCTGGACTTTCTTGTTGACGGCGAAAGGCCATGGCTGATAGTAAATATACATGCTGGGCAGCTCGTCCTGCAGTATGGCCTGGGCCTCGTCATAGACGGCCTTGCGCTTGGCCTGGTCGGATATCGTCCGCGCCTTGTCCAGGAGCTCATCGACCTTGGGGTTGCAATATTTGCTGTCGTTCAGCGTGCCCTTGCAAGTGACGAAGGAATAGATGTTGCCGTCGGGATCGACCCGGCCCGACCAGCCGCGCATATCGACCTGGAAATTGCCTTTCGCCGATTCCGCCAGCATCGCGGCGTATTCGGTGGGCCGCAGGCTCACCTGGAAGCCCGCCTGGCCGGCCATGGCCTGCACCATTTCGGCCGTGGACTGCTCTATGGTGTTATTCGCGAACGTGAGTTCCACCTTGGCGTTTTCCTGGCCCGCTTCCTTGAGCAGCGCCCTGGCCTTGTTGATATCGGGCGCGGTCACGGGGAACTTGTCGCTATGATAGGGGCTGGCCAGCGGGAAGGGCTGCTGCGCCGGCGGGAAAATGCCGCCGCCTATCACGTCCCCTATGGCCTGGCGGTCTATGGTCAGCTGGAAGGCCTGCCGCACGCGCTTGTCCTTGAACGGACTGGTCTTGGCGCGCTCGCCATTGCCGACATTGAACATGAACTGGCGGAAACCCAGGCCGGTGACGGGCTTGAATGCCAGGTTGGCATTTTCCTTGACCTGCGGCACGTCAGAGGGATTCAGGCGTTCCAGGATGTCTATGCCGCCCGAGCGCAGGTTGGACAGGCGCACCGTCGAGTCGGGTATCGCCAGGAATATGACCTTGTCGAACGCAAAATCCTTGGCGTCGTAATACTTGTCGAATTTCTCCAGCACGATGCGGTCGTTCTGGACGCGCTCGACAAACTTGAAAGGCCCGGAGCAGACCGGATGGCGGCCCACGTCCGAAGCGCTGTCGGCCCCCGCGAAACTCTTGGGCGAAAGCATCATCCCGGCCCTGTCCGACAACTGCGCCAGCAAAGGAGCGTCGGGCTGCTTGACGGTGATGACCAGGGTGGCGGCATCGGGCGCGTCGACCTGCTTGACCGAGGCCAGCTCGCTCTTGCGCTGGCTGCCCGGCAAGGTCAGGGCCCGGTCCAGATTGGCCTTGGCCGCCGCCGCGTCGAACTTGCTGCCATCGTGGAACACGACATCATCGCGCAGCTTGAAGGTCAGCTGCGTATTGTCGTCATTCCAGGACCAGGATTTGGCCAGCCGGGGCACGAACTGCAGCTTGGCGTCGATGTCCACCAGCTTGTCGCACAAAGAAGTGAATACGATGCGCGCCGCGTAAGTGCGCGAGCGGTGGGGGTCCAGGGTGTCGGGGTCGTCCTGCATCCCTATGCGCAGCACCTGCGCATGGCTGGCGGCCGCCGCGGCGCCCAGCAAAAGACTGCCCAGCAATAGCGTCGTTCTTTTCATTTCCCTGCCTCCTGATTGGCTTCAAAATCCAACGGCCTGGCCGTCCCTGCGGCCATCGCTGGCGGCCACGTACCCCGCATCCTTGTCGTCCTCGGACAGCCGCCAGATGAACTGCCCGGCGCCGAAATCCATGTAGGGATCGTAAACGGACTTGAAGGTGTGCCCGAGGCCCTTGAGGCCCTCGACCACATCGGCGTTCATATTGGGCTCAATATCCAGCGTAAAGTCGCGGTTCACCTTCCAGCGCGGCGCGCAGCATGCCGCCTGTGGCTGCTGGTCGTAATCGATCATGCGCACCAGCGTCTGCATATGCCCCTGCGGCTGCATATCCCCGCCCATCACGCCGAAGCTCATGACCGGCTTGCCGTTCTTGCTCAGGAAGCCCGGGATGATGGTGTGGAACGGCCGCTTGCCGCCCTCGACCACATTCGGCGAGGCGGGATCCATGGAAAACCCCACGCCGCGGTTCTGCAGGCTTATGCCCGTGCCCGGCACCACGACACCCGACCCGAAACCCATGTAATTCGATTGAATGAATGAAATCATCATACCGCTTTCATCGGCGGCGGAAAGATAAATCGTGCCGCCGGCGGGCAGGCGCCCCGCCTCGTGGAACGTGGCCTGGTCCAGGCGGATGAGCCTGGCCCGGCTGTCCAGGTAATCGTCGTCCAGCATCTGCGCCGGCGTCACCGTCATGCCGCGCGGGTCGGCCGCGTAGCGGTACAGGTCGGCGAAAGCCAGCTTCATGGCTTCTATCTGGATGTGCTGCGACTGCAGGGAATCCACGGGAAAGTTGCGCAAATCCAGGCGCTCGGCGATGCCCAGGGCAACCAGCGCCGCAATGCCCTGGCCGTTGGGCGGAATCTCGTGCACGGTATAGCCGTGGTAATCCTTGGACAGGGGCTCGACCCATTCGGGGCGGTAGCTGCGCAGATCGTCCAGCGTCAGCGCGCCGTTTCCTTCGCGGCTGAACGCGGCGATCTTCTCGGCCAGCTCGCCCTCGTAGAAGTCGCGGCCGTGGCTTTGCGCGATACGCTTCAATGTGCCCGCGGCATCGGCGAAACGGAAGTTCTCGCCGATGGCGGGCGCCCGCCCGCCAGGCATGAAAGCCTGGGCGAAGCCGGGCTGGTCTTTCAACTCGTCGGCGGCCTTGGCCCATTTGCCTGCCACGATGGGCGGCACGGCATAACCCCGTTCGGCGATTTCAATGGCCGGCTCGAACAGCGCGTCGAAAGGCAGCTTGCCGAATTTGCCGTGCAATGCCGCCCAGCCGGCCACCACGCCAGGGACGGTCACTGTGTCCCAGCCGCGCTTGGGCTGCTTGGCCAGGCCGTCCGGGCCGCTGCCGTACTTGCGCTTGAAATATTCGACATTCCAGGCCGCGGGAGCCGGGCCCGAAGAATTCAGACCATGCAGCTTCTTGCCGTCCCACAGAATGGCGAAGCAGTCCCCGCCTATGCCGCAGGACACCGGCTCGACCAGCGTGATGGTGGCGGCGGCGGCAATCGCGGCGTCGACGGCATTGCCGCCCTTGAGCATCATGCGCAAGCCGGCCTGGGCCGCCAGAGGATGCGAAGTGGCCACCACATTGCGCGCGAACAAGGGCGTGCGGGTGGACGGATAAGGATTGGCCCAATTGAAGTTTTTCATGTCGGTAAGAAAGTGTGGCTCAGGCCCAGTAAGCTACTATCAAATTGGCATTACATCAATTTAATTTTCTATTCTCTCAAACAAGTTTTCCTTATGAGTACCATACGTTTCCTGCGCACTTTCACCGCCGTCGCGCGGCTGGGCTCGTTTTCGGACGCCGCCGAGCATGTGGGCCTGACCCAGGCGGCGGTGAGCCTGCAGATGCGGGCGCTGGAAGAAGAGTTCGGCCGCGAGCTGTTCGATCGCAGCGGCAGGCTGGCGCTGCTGAATCCGGCGGGCCAGGAACTGCTGCCGGAAATCAAGAAGCTGCTGGAGCTCTACGACCGGATACGCCTGCCCAAGGCCCCATCGGGCCAGTTCGTGGGCCAGCTGACGATAGGCGCCATTGTTTCCTGCATGAGCATACTCGCCAGGATAGTCTCGCAGCTGAAAAGCGAACACAAAGGCCTGGGCATCCGCCTGGTGTCGGGCAAATCCAGCGAACTGACGCACAAGGTCGAGCACGGCGAAATCGACGCGGCCATCGTCGTCGGCGCGGGCAAGCGGCTGGCTGGCATCCGCTGGGCCATGCTGTACCAGGAGCCGTTGCGCCTGATAGCCCCGGCGTCGATCGTCGGCGACGATCCACGGGAGATATTGGCCGGGAATCCCTTTCTGCGCTTCGACCGCAGCCAGCATACGGGCCGCCAGATCGACCGGGTGCTGCAGAAAATGGGCGTCATCACCGACGATTTCCTCGAGCTCAACGCCATCGAACAATTGCTGGGCCTGGTGCGGCAAGAAGTGGGCGTCACGATACTGCCCCTGCTCCACACCCTGGACTGGAACGGGATGCACGACCTGCGCCTCCTGCCGCTGCCGAATGAACTAGGCCCCCTGACGCGCGACATCGGCCTGCTCGAGCGGCGCGACAGCAGGCAGCAAGGCGTCACGCAGGCCATTTATGAGTCGTACAAGGATATCGCTGCCAAGACTTGAGCCACATGCGCGGCCCAGCTGCCCTCACTTCTTCCCGTAGGTGGCGTCGTGGTCGGGCGGAATGGCCAGCAGGCGGATGAAGTCACCCTCGCGATAAGCCACGGCCCGTCGCGACTGGGTGATGCGCAGGCTATAGAGAGCATCAATGCCGGGCGGTGGCTTGAGACTGGTGATTTTTTCCCAGTGCAAACCTTGGTCGCGATAAACCTGCTTCCAGGTTAACTGATGCAGCTTGGCCAAGGTGTTCAGCGCCGCATGGCGCTCGGTCCTCTGCAAGTCGAGCAAGTCGCGCTGGAAAATGGGGTTGTTCAGATCCAGCCGAACCCTGGTATCGGACTCAGGCCGGCTCATCGCGCAGGCGCTTCAGTAGATCGTCGGCGGTATCGTCGCGCGCGGGATGGGTCTGTGCCCAGTCCAAGGCTACGCGCAAAGCGCCGGCGGTCTGCTCGCTGTGCAGCCAGCGCTCGTTGTCGGGGATAACAGTGGCGGTGCGCACCAGCCACACGCCCGGCCCCTGTTCTTCCACCAGCACCTGACGTCCGGCGAATTGCTTGCCCAGTGAAATCTGCCCGTTGGCGCCGACGAGCTTCACTACGGGGGAGGATGTATGCGTGGGCATGGAAAACTCCGTTGTGCACTAAAATACTAAGGCACTATAGCACCAAAGCAGGCGGATCGCTATAATACTATCTCAGTAGTACTGCAGAACGCCACTGGCGGCGGGAAGTGTGCCGCGCAGACTTACGCTGTCGATCGCCGTGTGCGAATTCCTGTGTCGCGACGGGTGTATCCGGTTCGGGCTAACTCCGGCTCATATTCCGCTTAGTGGGGGCAGGGTTTCGCAAAAGGAAGCCCGCTGCGATGCCCGAATAAACCATAGCTCAAGCTGCGGCCGGTTCATTCGCCACTTCCAGACGGTATGCCGTCGCTCCGCGTAACCCAGAACCGCAAGCAGCGCCAGAGACCCGGCGTCTATGTTCGCATACACGCCATCGGCCACGTCGCGCTCCAGCGCGTCGGCAATCCGGTTTGCCCTGGTGGCCTCCAGGGACAGGACGGACGGACTGCGCTCAGCTTCCGGCCGCCGCAATTCCCTGTTCCAGACCGCGATCCCATCGAGAAGACCGAGCACACGCCCATACGCGGCCAGACCCTGCGCATCGCCAGGAAGCATGGCCGGCTCGCTTCCGTGTTCATCGAGCCATCCCAGAATCAGGGTGGTCTCGGTAAGAGTCGTTCCATCGCGCAGCACGAGCGCCGGCACCCGGCCAACGGGATTGTGAGGCAGCACCGCCGCGGCGGGATCGCGCAGCGTAGTTGTCGCCTCTCTTACCTGCGGCATCAGCCCACGCTCGCGCAGCGCCATGCGGCAGATGCGGGCATAAGGAGAACCCTCGGAATAGAAAAGCTGGGGCGCGGCAGACGAAGTGGAAAGCGGCATAAATGAGTCACCCTTCTCTTGCAAGTTTTTAATATCCGACGATGAGGTCGATAGGGTCGGGGTCAGCAATCGGGAAATGTTCGCCTGTCATAGCGCACTGCCACCACCAAACGGTAATCATCGCTCTTGTTTTCACTTGATCGACGCCAGCATCTCCTTGCGCAAGATGGCATTGATACGGGACTGATAACCCTTGCCCTGCGAGCGCAGCCAGGCCAGTACGTCGGAGTCGATGCGAACAGTCGTCGAGGTCTTGGTTGGCCGGTTCAGTGGATTGCGCAGCGCTTGGGTCCAGAATACTTCATCCAGCGCAGGCTGCTCGCTGTAGTCGATACCTTCGTCGGGCCGCTCGCGCAACGCACGTTACTACAAAATCGTTGTTTATTCAGGATTGTATAGCGGCATCCTTTCCGTATCGAGAGCGCCGCCCTGCCGCCTGCGGAGAGCGGGTCATTGATTCCGGCGCACAAGAGCTACATCCGATCCAACACCGGTACATCGTCTTCAGAAAACCGTCCTGCAAAAACAAAGCCCGCCGAAGCGAGCTTTCTTTATCTAAAACTTACCCTATGCCACTTGGATCGGATTAATTTAAGCGTTCACGGAAAAACGGCGACTCGGCGATGGAAAAGAAGAAGGCTTAGATTGAGTCACATCCTTGACTTCCCCACCTATGGCCTTTGCGATCATTTCCGCACGAATCGCGGCCAACTGATCAGAATGAGTGGTCGGAAGGGCCAAATTTTTCAATGCATTAGCAAACGAACTAGTAATCGTTGCAACGCCGGATTCATAAATTGTGGCAACAAGCCGGCCATTCACCATAACCTGTTTAATCGCCTTTTCGGGTGCATTGTCGGCCAAGCCAGTATTCTGCGGGGAATTCAGGTCTTCCATCGCTTTCTGAAACATCCGATTTGATTCAGCCATATAGGACGCAGAAGGCTGCTTGCCTTGTGGGAACGTAGCAAGAGACCGCGCAGCAACCTTATTGGCGCCAAGCTCGAATGCTCCCGCGGGATAGCCACGCCCATTGACTGAAATACTCATAAATCCCCCCAATATTCAGCTATTTAAGTTTAAAGGTAGTTACACCATCACCAAGCTGGAACCTGGATATGTTCCATACAAGGCCTCATCGATATTCAGCAGTAGGGATAGATCAACTGCATTATTACTCCTTGTTATATCAAAACCAAAGAGACGATTTTGTAACCTATGCTAACATTAAGAATGTATTTATTGCAACGCCCAGCATACCCACCATTTGCGCTGCATCAAGGAAGAGAAAATGGCTTTGAAGCGAAACCCGGCGAAAGCCGGATCTAGGTTCGACACTTCCTGGCGTGTACCTCAGTCTCTCCTCGGGACAGGGAAGACCGAGACCTTTCGCCGCCGGGATGGAACCCCGGCGGGTAGAAGATGATTCGCGCGCTGGGAGTCCCGCAGGCCTACGGAACTAAAATGCCATGCAAGCTGCTCGGTTTGCATGGCACATGGGCGTATTGAACGTCTCAGGGTGCCCTGGGTGCGCTGCGGCGCTTGCGCGGCGGCTGCGCTTGGCATTTGCGGATTCAACTGGCAATGCGCCTTTACACTCGGGATAGCGCAAAACATGACCAGAACGGGCCATTCTTGGCTATGCGTTGGCGCGTGGCCCAGCCGCATAGTCGACACGGCGGGAGTCAATGCTTAGCGGATGGACGCATCGTTCAACACTGACAGCCATCAAAAAAACCGTCAGACGTTAAACAAGAAATTCAGCACATCCCCATCCTTGACCACATATTCCTTCCCTTCGGCGCGCATTTTGCCCGCTTCCTTGGCGCCCTGCTCGCCCTTGAAGGCGATGAAGTCGTCGTAGGCTATGGTCTGGGCGCGGATGAAGCCGCGTTCGAAGTCGGTGTGGATGACGCCGGCCGCCTTGGGGGCGGTGTCGCCGATATGGATGGTCCAGGCGCGCACTTCCTTGACGCCGGCGGTGAAGTAGGTTTGCAGCCCCAGCAGGCGGTAGCCGGCGCGGATGACGCGGTTCAGGCCGGGCTCGTCCATGCCGATGTCAGCCAGGAAGATGCTTTTGTCTTCGTCGTCCAGGTCGGCGATATCGGCCTCGACCGCCGCGCAGACGGCGACCACGGGCGAGTTCTCGGCCTCGGCGTATTTTTGCACCGCGGCCAGATGCGGATTGTTTTCGAAGCCGTCTTCCTTGACGTTGGCCACATACATGGACGGCTTGGCCGTGATGAAGCACAAGGGCTTGAGCAGCGCCATGTCGTCCGCGTCCAGCCCCATGGAACGCACCGGGCGCGCTTCATTCAGCACGGGCAGGACTTTCTCGAGCAGCGCCACCATCTTGATGGCGTCCTTGTCTCCAGCCCGCGCGGTTTTCTGGTGGCGGTGCAGGGCTTTTTCGGCGGCGCTCAGGTCGGCCAGGGCCAGCTCGGTGTTGATGACTTCGATATCGGACAGGGGGTTGATCGCGCCGGCGACGTGGATCACGTTTTCGTCTTCGAAGCAGCGCACCACATGCACGATGGCGTCGGTTTCCCGGATGTTGGCCAGGAACTGGTTGCCCAGCCCCTCGCCCTTGGACGCGCCGGCCACCAGGCCGGCGATGTCGACGAATTCCACCACGGCCGGCACGACCCGTTCGGGCTTGACGATGGCCGCCAGGGCCGCCATGCGCGGGTCGGGGACCTCCACCACGCCGACGTTGGGTTCGATCGTGCAGAAAGGATAGTTCTCGGCGGCAATGCCAGCCTTGGTCAACGCATTAAAAAGTGTCGATTTTCCTACGTTGGGTAAACCAACAATGCCACATTGCAAAGCCATGAGTGTCCTGGAATAAGATAAAAGCGAAAGGGCCTATTGTAGGTCGGGTCGGTCCGATTGGCACGCGCGGCGTGCCAGGCCGGGCGCCGGTATCGCCGCAAGCGGCCGCATCAGGCCACCATTTCCGGCACAAACCGCAGCACCAGCCACACCAGCAGCAGAGGCCCGCCATTGAAAATGCCGTGCAGCAGCATGCTTGCGCCTATACCGCGCTTGACGCGCAGCCAGCCCAGCACCAGGCCGGTCAGCCATTGCGGCAATACCAGCAGCGGCATCAGCCACAGCGGCGTTTGATGCAGATTGAAGTTATAGAGGTGCACGGCGGCGAACAGCAGCGAGGTCGCGTGGAACACCCAGGGAAAGCAGCGGCGGTAAAGCAGGCGATGGCGCCAGGCCAGACTGCGGCGGGCGCAGGGCATGCCGAACAGGTAAGGCAGCCAGCACACCACGAAGATTCCCGTCACCAGCAGAATGGCCGACCATTGCGGCCCCATCAGCATCGCGCCGACGGCCGCGGGCACCAGCCACCAGGCTTGCGCGATGCGCCGCAAGCCGTAGCGAAACACCAGCTCTTCGACGACAGGCGCCCACAGCAAGGCCTGCAGCCAGGGAATATTATGGATGTCCAGCCGGTGGGTCGCCCCGCCCGCCCCCGCCGCCATGACCGCGATAGGCCCCAGGAAGGCCAGGTTGACGGCCCACAGGAAACACGCCCATTTGCACAGGCGGCCTATAGCCAGGCCGGGAAACCAGTCTTCCCACCAGCCGCTGCCCGCATGGCGGCCCGGCAGGCGCGGCCCGAAGCGCGGGCGCAGGGCGAAGCGGAAAAAGTCGCGCAATTCGTCGCGAAAAAGCAAGACCTGGCGGCCGTCACCCACGATTGGCCTCGTGCAGCTGACTGGTGGCCTGCTGGTATTCGCCACGCAGCAGGGCCGGGACAATGGCGCGGCAGCGGTCTATGGCCGCCACGATTTCCTGCAGCTCGTCGCGCCGCGGCGGGCTGAGCACAAAAGCCGCGACCTGCTGCGCCACCCCCAGGGTGCGCGGGTGGCCTATGCCCAGGCGCAAGCGCCAGAAATCCGGGCTGGAGAAAGCCGCCTGGATGTCCCGCAAGCCGTTATGGCCGGCATGGCCGCCCCCCTGCTTGAGCTTGGCGTTGCCGGGCAGCAGGTCCAGTTCGTCGTGCAGTACCAGCACCTGTTCCGGCGCCAGCTTGTAGAAGCGCATCAAGGCGCCCGCCGCCTGGCCGGAGCGGTTCATGAAGGTGGTGGGCTTGGCGACCATGACGGCATCGCCCTCGAAGCGCGCCTTGGCGACCCAGGCCGAAAACCCTTTCTCCAGCGTGTAGCTGGCTTTCAGGTCGTCGGCCAGGTGGTCGGCCAGCCAGAAGCCGGCATTGTGCCGGGTAGTTTCGTATTCGGGGCCGGGATTGCCCAGGCCGATAATCAGGCGTATGGGTGGTGTCATGGACAGCCTACAAAGAGAAACCCCTGTCAGCTTACGCTAGGCAGGGGTTTTGCCGCACACCGTCTGACAGCCAGGCGTCAGAACCGTGTGAAGATAAGCGACTTATTCGGCTGCGGGAGTATCTTCCGAAGCTGTGTCATCGCTGCTGGCGCTGCCCGCCTTGACGTGGGCTGCCGCCACGACAGGGTTGACGTCGCCGCCGTGGGCGGCCAACACCACGCCCTTGGGCAGGACGATGTCGGACATGTGCAGCGTGGTGCCGGCCAGCAGCCCGCCCAGGTCGACTTCGATGAACTGGGGCAGGTTGGCGGGCAGGCAGACGACTTCGACTTCGGTCAGCACGTGGCTGATGATGGCCGCGCTGAGCTTGACGGCGGGCGATGTCTCGGCGTTGACGAAGTGCAAAGGCACTTTGGTGGTCAGGGCTTGCGAAGCATCGACGCGCTGGAAGTCGACGTGCAGGACCAGTTGCTTGTACGGGTGCCATTGCACGGCGCGCAGCAAGACCTGCCCGGCCGATTTGCCGTCCAGTTCCATGCCGAGGATGGATGCATGGAAGGACTCTTTGCGCAAAGCGTGATAGATCTCGTTGTGGTCGAGCTCGATGCTTATCGGCTCGGCGGTACCGCCATAAACGATGGCTGGAACACGGCCAGCGTGGCGCAGGCGGCGGCTCGCACTCGTACCCTTATCGCTACGCGAAGTGGCGTTGAATTTCATGGAAGACTCCAAAAACTGGGTGGGCTGGGTAGCCCGTTGGTAAACGCAGCCGGGAAGGGCTGCGAGCGACTGCTGCCTGCCGCGACCAGCAGGCAACGGTATGGTTCAATCGACGAAAAGGGAACTGACCGATTCGGCGTGGGAAATACGCAATATGGTTTCGCCCAGCAATGAAGCGCAGGAAAGCTGGCGGATTTTCTTGCAGGCGCGCGCCGCTTCCGAAAGGGGAATCGTGTCGGTGACGACCAATTCGTCGAGTTCGGATTCGGCGATGCGCTGCACGGCGCCGCCCGACAGCACGGGATGCGTGCAATAGGCGTAGACCGTGACCGCGCCGCGCTCTTTGAGCGCCTGCGCGGCCTTGCACAGGGTGCCGGCGGTGTCGACCATGTCATCCATGATGATACAGGTGCGGCCATCGACCTCGCCGATGATGTTCATGACCTCGGACACATTGGCGCGCGGACGGCGCTTGTCGATGATGGCCAGGTCGGCTTCCAGCTGCTTGGCCAGCGCGCGGGCGCGGACCACGCCGCCGATATCGGGGGACACCACGACCAGGTCCTGGTAATTGCGGCGCCAGATGTCGCCCAGCAGGATGGGACCGGCGTATATGTTGTCGACCGGGATATCGAAGAAGCCCTGGATCTGGTCGGCGTGCAAGTCCATCGTCATGACGCGGTCGACGCCCACGACCTGCAGCATATTGGCCACTACCTTGGCCGATATGGAGACGCGGGCGGAGCGCGGGCGGCGGTCCTGGCGGGCATAGCCGAAATAGGGAATCGCCGCGGTGATCTTGCCGGCGGAAGCGCGTCGCAGGGCATCGACCATCACCATGATTTCCATCAGGCTGTCGTTGGTCGGGGCGCAGGTGGGCTGCAGCACGAAGACGTCCTTGCCGCGAACATTTTCATTGATTTCGACCATGACTTCGCCGTCAGAGAAACGACCTACCGTCATTTTTCCGAGCGACATATCGAGGTGATTTGCAACATCGACCGCTAACCGAGTGTTAGCCGTGCCGGTAAAAATCATGAATCTGTCGTGTGTCATGATGGACGCTAAAGTTGGCGTTGCGTTAAACAACAAAGCTGTTGACCAGCACCGCCGTTAGGGGCCGACTCAACAGCTTTACGTTGAAGCAAGCCTGTATGGCTTGAAAAAGTGGCTGGGGAAGAAGGATTCGAACCTTCGCATGCTGGAATCAAAATCCAGTGCCTTAACCAGCTTGGCGATTCCCCAATTCAACTGCTTGTCCAGTGTCGTAGCGGATGCTCATGCAACCCGGGGCAAGCCCAGGCGTTTTGAACCGCCGCTGCGTTGTCGTTTTCACGATTCAGCATTTTACCGATAATTTCCCGCTGACACACTGCCGCTAGCTCGAGCGTTACAAATTCAACAAAAAAGCAGGCGCCGGAACCGGTCATTCTTGCATCCAGACCCTGCTGCCTAAGCCACATTGCGGCTTCGTGCACCCGCGGGTAGTTTGCAAAAACCACTGATTCCAAATCGTTGCGCCCAAAAAGGCCGGGTGTTGCCTGGCCTTGTTCCGGTGCATTGATTGTTTGCCAATCAGTAAAGACCGACATTTTGACCGAAGGCGTATCTCTTGTCAAATCGGGTGAAGAAAACACCTCCGCGGTCGGCACATTCTGCGTCGGCTGCACAACAAGATAGGCGCGGTCGGGCAATGCCAGGGGCGCAAGCCGCTCGCCTATTCCCTCGGCAAAAGCCGGCTGGCCGTAGATGAACACCGGCACATCGGCGCCCAGCGGCAGGGCCAGTTGCATCAGTTGCGCGCGCGTCAATCGGGTCTGCCAAAGTCGGTTGAGGGCGATCAGCGTGCTCGCCGCATCGCTGGAGCCCCCGCCCAGCCCCCCGCCGGAGGGAATCCGCTTCTGGTAGCGTATCTGCGCGCCCAGCGGGGTGCCGGTCGCCTTCTGCAATGCACGGGCGGCGCGCACCACCAGGTCGTCCTCGGCGGCGAGCCCGGCGACCTGCCCGCCCTCGCGCACGATCCGGCCGTCGCCGCGCTGGTCGAAATCCAGCGTATCGCACAGGCCGATGAAGCGAAAGGCGGTTTGCAGCAGATGGTAGCCGTCGTCGCGGCGCCCCGTCACATGCAGGAAGAGATTGATCTTGGCCGGAGCCGGGACATCATACAAAGAAGCCACGCCGCGCCCCGCTCAGCCGCCGTCCACCACCAGGCGAACGCTGATGGCGCGATTGGCGTCGCTGCGGTTGAGCTGCAGCAGGGTGGGACCCTGCGCATCGTAGCGCGACAGCTGCACCCGCCAGCCATCCTGGCTGAACGACGCCGGCTGGCCGCCGCCGTTTTTTTCCAGCCCCGCGACGCTGCCTTTGCCCGTGCGGCCCTGCAGCCAGTCGCGCAGGCCCCCCACCGGTATGGGGCTGCCCAGCGCAAGCTCCACCAGCGTATCGGGATGCTCGGCCTGTTCGATCGAGCCATTGCTGCGGGTGAGCGTGGCCAGGCCGGGCTCCACCTGGACCCGCGCCAGGGTATTGCCCAGCGGGTTGGCCAGGTCCAGCATGAGCGCGCGGCCGGTATCGTGCCAGGCGAAGCCCCCCTGCACGGCGTCCCGCCTGCCGTCCGCGTAATTGACGCTAACGGCGAACCGGCCACTGCGGTCGAATGCCTGGCCGGGGGCGCCCTTGTCGATTCGCGGCGGCGTGGCGCAAGCCGCCAGCAGAAGGCAAAGCAGGCCGGCGCAGCACCAGGCCCAGCCGCGCCGCATGAAGGAAAGACTCATTGCAGCGTGACTCCCAGGCGCTTCAGGGTCTTGAGCAATGTCTCGTTCTGGGGATCCTTGGCCATCCCGGCGCTCCAGATGCGCCGGGCTTCATCGCCGCGCTTGGTGACCCATAGCACTTCGCCCAGATGGGCCGCCACATCCGCCGACGGCAGCTGATCGTAGGAACGCTGCAGATATTCCAGCGCCGCCTCGTAGTCGCCGCTGCGGTACAGGTACCAGCCCACGCTGTCCAGGATGAAGGGATTGCCGGGATCGAGGTCGAGCGCGCGCTCCAGCAGGTCCTGGGCCTCGTCCAGCTTGCGGTTCTGGTCGGCGTAGGTGTAGCCCAGCGAGTTATAGGCGTTGGCGTTATTCGGATCCAGCTCTATGACGCGCTTCATCAGCTTTTCGAATTCCTCGTACTTGCCCTGCCTTTCGTACAGCATGGCCAGGTCGTACTTGATCTCGGACGTGTCCGGCATGGCGGCGTCGGCCTTGGCCAGGATCTCGACGGCCATGTCGGTGCGCCCCGCTTCGCGGTAAATGGAGGCGAGCGTCAGGGCGACGACCGAACGCTCGTGGTGATCCTGGGGCTTGAGGGCGTCGATGCTGCGCCGCGCCTGCGCCAGATTGCCCTGCTTGGCCTGCAGCACCGCCTTGTGTATCTGCGCCTGGAAGCGCAGGGAACCTTCGTCGATCAGGTCGAGCTGGGCGATGGCGTCGCCCAGCCGGTTCTGCTTCTCGGCGATCTGCACCAGCAGCAGGCGGGCGTCGGAGGCATCGGCGGCGGCATTGCTGGCCTTGTCGTTGACGGACTTGCGGCGCTGCGTCTGGACACTGATATATTCTTCCAGCAGGGCCTGGGCCTGCGGATAGCGCTCGGCCCGCATATTCACTTCGGCCTCGGTGTAGAGCAGGTCGAAATCCTCGGGCGCCTGCTGGCGCATGGCCTTTACCTGCGCCAGGGCGGCGTTGAAGTCATTGCGGTCCACCAAGCGGTTGACCAGCAAGAGCTGCAGCTTGCGGCTGTCGGGATGCTTGGCGATATAGGCGCGGGTTTCGTTGATGGCGGCGACGGAATCCACCTTCAGGCCGTATTCGAGCACGCGCTGGGCGGTGACCTCGGACTCGGGGTCGAGCGCCAGGGCCCGGCGCGCCTCGGCCAGCGCCCGCGCGGGGTCGGCGGCCGCCCAGGCCGCATCGGCGAGCGCCAGGTGCGCCACGGGCAGCGAACGTACCGACGGATGCAGGGCTTTTTCCAGCACATCCAATGCCATGCGCTTGTCGGCCATCTTGCTGACGATGGCCGAGGCCTGGATGATGGCCTGCTCTTTGTTTTCGGCCTTTTCTATGCGCGTGCCGAGCGCGGCCGCCAGCCCCGCGGTCTGGCCATTGGAGGCGGCCAGCGCCAGCGACGAGGCCACCGCTTCCGGATCGTTGGGCGCCAGCAGAACCCAGGCGCGCGCCGCCTGCAGCGAACGCGCCAGGTCGCGATCGGCCATGGAAAACTGAAAGGCCCGTTTGGCCAGACGCGGATCGGAGGTCTCGCGGGCCAGGTCGAGCAGGGTCTGGCTGGCCATATCGTACTGGCTGCGCTGCGCCGCGATTTCAGATGCCAGTATCCGATAAAGGATATCGGCGGTAAGCTTGACCGCGGGCAGTTCGCCCGAGCGCAGGCGTATCTGTTCGATCTGCTCGCGTGTCCTGGCGGCCTCGGCCGAACAGGCCGGCCCGGACCAGGACACAAAAACAGGCGCAAACAGCATTAACAGCAGAGGAATTGAACGTTTCATTAAAGAGAACCACCGCCGCTGCGCCGGGAATAAAGCGTCAGATGGCAAAATTACACACTCAGATTTAAGGATGTTATCACCCCCGTATGCCTGAACTACCAGAAGTTGAAACGACGCGTCGCGGAATAGCGACGATTATGCCCGGCCATGTATTAAAGCAGTTTGTAGTTTACGAACCCCGCATGCGCTGGCCCGTGCCTTCCGACCTCGGCCGGAATATCAGCGGGCATGAAGTCCAAAGCTGCGAGCGCCGCGGCAAGTATCTGCTGATCAATTTCGCCCACGGGACACAGATCATACATCTGGGCATGTCGGGCTCGCTGCGGCGCGTGACGCCCGACGAGCCGCGGCGCAAGCACGACCATGCGGAATGGATCTTCGACCATGCGCGCTTCCTGCTGCACGACCCGCGCCGCTTCGGCGCCATATTGTGGCACGACAATGCCGACGGGCCGCTGGCCGCCCACATATTGCTGGCCAGGCTGGGAATAGAACCCTTCGACCCTTTGTTCACGCCCGGCTACCTGCATGAACACCTGCGGGGTAAGACCCTGGCCATCAAGCAGGCCTTGCTGGCCGGCAATATCGTGGTCGGGGTGGGCAATATCTATGCTTCGGAAGCGCTTTTCCGCGCGCGCATCAACCCGCGCACGGCCGCCGGCGCCATTTCGCTGGAACGCTGCCGCCGGCTGGCCGCCGCCATCCGGCAAACCCTGGGCGAGGCGCTGGAATCGGGCGGCAGCACGCTGCGCGATTATGTCAATGCGACGGGGCAGCCGGGCGCCTATTTCGAAGTCTATGCGGCGGTCTATGAAAAAGCGAATCAGCCCTGCGGCATTTGCGCCACCCCAATAAAGCGTATCGTGCAAGGACAGCGGGCCACGTATTATTGCCCCAAGTGCCAGCGGCGCTAGCCGCGGCATGCGGGGCGGCCATGAGGCGCGAGCTCTCCTTCGATAGCCTGTTTAGGCGGCGCGCGTGCGGGGCTGCCCTGATTGCGTATTAGTCTATAACGAATCAATTGCACATTAACGAATAGTGCGATATATTTTTAGCCAATACAAGGAGACTGCAATCCCATGAGCAAACAATTCGCCTCCCACGCCGACCTTGAAGACAAGGCCGTCTCGTTCGAGAAACTTTCCGGCAACGCCTATGCCTACACCGCCGAAGGCGATCCCAATTCGGGCATCATCGTCGGCGATGACGCGGTCATGGTGATCGATACCCAGGCCACCCCCGTGATGGCGCAGGACGTGATCCGCCGCGTCAGGGAAGTCACCGACAAGCCCATCAAATACATCCTGCTGTCGCATTACCACGCCGTGCGGGTGCTCGGCGCATCGGCCTACGAGGCCCAGGAAATCATCGCCAGCCGCGATACCTACGACCTCATCGTCGAGCGCGGCGAACAGGACAAGGCCAGCGAGATCGGCCGCTTCCCGCGCCTGTTCCGCAATGTCGAATCGGTGCCGCCGGGCCTGACCTGGCCCACTATCACCTTCGACGGCGAAATGACCGTCAATCTCGGCAATCTCGAGGTCCAGATCCTGCAAGTGGGCCGCGGCCATACCAAGGGCGACACCATAGCCTGGCTGCCCGAACAGCGCATATTGTTCGCCGGCGACCTGGTCGAGTATCAGTCCACCCCCTATGCCGGCGACTGCTATTTCCGCGAATGGCCCCACACGCTGGATACCCTGGCCGAGTTCAACGCCGAGAAAATGGTGCCGGGCCGCGGGCCGGCGCTCAAGTCCGCCGATGAAGTCCGCAAGGGCCTGGCCGGCACGCGCGCCTTCCTGACCGATCTGTATTCCTGCGTCAACAATGGCGTCGCCGCGGGCAAGGGCTTGAAAGCGATCTACCGCGAAACCTATGACTTCATGAAGCCGCGCTATGCGGACTGGGTCATTTTCGATCACTGCATGCCCTTCGATGTGTCGCGCGCCTACGATGAAGCCACCGGCCACGACGATCCCCGCATCTGGACGGCGGAGCGCGACATCGAGATGTGGAAGCAGCTGGAAAGCTGAGCGCTGCGCGGCAAGCAACACCGCGGCGACGCAAGACGGTCAGGGAAAAAAAATAAAAACCGCGGCGCAACCACCAGACAGGAGCATGGGGTGGGAGACATCGACTATCAAGCCATAGAGCTTGAATACAAGCCGGCGCAAGGCGCCAGCCACCACGGCATCGTGGTGGTGGGCGGCGGGCCGGTGGGCCTGAGCATGGCGCTGGACCTGGCCCTGCACGGACAGAAGGTGGTGGTGATCGACGACGATCACCGCTTGTCCACCGGCTCGCGCGCCATTTGCTTCGCCAAGCGCACGCTGGACATATGGGACCGCCTGGGCGCGGGCGAACGCATGGTCCGCAAAGGCATTTCCTGGAATGTGGGCCGGGTCTATTTCAAGGACAAGGAAGTCTGGAACTTCGACCTGCTGCCCGAGCCTGGGCATCGCCGGCCCGCCTTCATCAATCTGCAGCAATACTATTGCGAAGGCTATCTGTACGAGCAGGCCGCCGCGCATCCCGGCATAGAGCTGCGCTGGCGCCACAAGGCCGTCGCGGCGCAGGAGCGCGACGGCCTCGTGGCGCTTACGGTCGAAACGCCCGACGGCTCCTATGCGATGACCGCCGACTGGCTGATCGCCTGCGACGGCGCGCGCTCGCCCATACGCAAAATGATAGGGCAGGAAAGCCGCGGCCGCAGCTTCCGCGACCGCTTTCTCATCGCCGATATCAAGACCCAGGCCGATTATCCGCATGAACGCTGGTTCTGGTTCGACCCGCCCTTTCACCCCAACCAGTCGGTGCTGCTGCATAGCCAGCCGGACAACGTCTGGCGGGTGGATTTCCAATTGGGCTGGGACGCGGACCCGGCCGAAGAAATCAAGCCCGAAAAAGTCGCGGCGCGCATACGCGCATTGCTGGGCCCTGAGGCCGAATTCGAACTGGAATGGGTCAGCGTCTATACCTTTGCCTGCGAACGCATGGAAAAATTCCGCCATGGCCGCATACTCTTCGCCGGCGACGCCGCCCATCGAGTCTCGCCTTTCGGCGCGCGCGGCGCCAACAGCGGCGTGCAGGATACCGACAACCTGGCCTGGAAGCTGGACCTGGTCGTGCGCGGCCTGGCGCCCGAGTCTCTGCTGGACAGCTATGCCAGCGAACGCGAACAGGCCGCCGACGAGAACATCCTGCATTCATCCCGCGCCACCGATTTCATTACGCCCAAAAGCGAAATCAGCCTGTTGTTCAGGAACACCACGCTGAGGCTGGCCAGGGACTATGAATTCGCGCGCAAGCTGGTCAATAGCGGCCGGCTTTCCCTGCCCTCGGCCTACACCGGTTCCAGCCTGAACACGGCCGACGCCGACGACTTTTCCCCCGCCCTGCCATTGGGCGCCGTAGCGCCCGACGGCCCGCTGCGCGTGGCGGGAAACGCCGCCTGGTGGCTGGGCCAGCTCGACGGCCGGTTCACGGTCGCCGTCTTCTGCCCCACCGCCCTGCCCGATCCCGGCCTTCTGCATGAGCTTGCCGGCCTGCAGGGCGGGCCGCTGCGGGTGAAGGTGGTGCTGGTCCTGGGCGCCGGCGTGGCCGGCCCGGCGCCGGACGGGCTGGCATCGGTGCAGGACCATGACGCTGTCCTGGCCGGGCGCTATGATGCGCGGGATGGCGCCTGTTATCTGATCCGGCCCGACCAGCATATCGCCGCGCGCTGGCGCAAGCCGGACAAGCGCCGCATTCTTGGCGCCTTGCAACAGGCGGCGGGCTTACCTCCACAGGAGGCATCATGACGCAGCTATTCACGCAATCCAACTTTGCCCTACCCGATGAATTCTACGAACGCCTCATCGATGCGCATCGCGACTTGAGCACGCAACAGAGCCACGCCATGAACGCGGCCCTGGTGCTGCTTCTGTCGAATCACATCGGCGACATGGGCGTCGTCGCCGACGCGCTGGCCAAGGCCCGCGCAGTCGCCCAACATACGGACTGAAGCCCATTTTCCAGGAGCCATGCGCGATGAACACACTCAAATACCAAACCGGCTTCGGCAACGACTGCGCAACCGAAGCCCTGCCGGGCGCCCTGCCGGTGGGGCGCAATTCGCCCCAGGTCTGCCCCTACGGCCTGTATGCCGAACAATTGTCCGGCACGGCGTTCACGGTTCCGCGCGCGGAAAGCCGCCGCTCCTGGCTGTATCGCATCCGCCCCGCCGCCCTGCAGCAGCCCTTCCAGCCCTTCGATGGCGCCGAGTCCTGGCTGCATCAGTTCGGCTCGGGGCCCGTCACGCCCAACCGCCTGCGCTGGAATCCACTGCCCATCCCCGCCGAGCCCGCCGATTTCATCGAGGGCATGCGCACCTGGGCGGGCAACGGCGACAGCGACGACCTGAGCGGGGTGAGCATCAATCTCTACGCCGCCAACCGCTCCATGGCGCGCCGCTTTTTCTACAACGCCGATGCCGAAATGCTGATCGTGCCGCAGGAAGGCCGCCTGCGCCTGGCCACCGAACTGGGGCTGATCGACATCGAACCCTGCGAAATCGCGGTCATTCCGCGCGGCGTGCGCCTGCGCGTCGAGCTCCTGGACCAGACGGCGCGCGGCTATATGCTGGAGAATTTCGGCGCGGTGCTGCGCCTGCCCGAACTGGGTCCGATAGGCTCCAATGGCCTGGCCAATGCGCGCGACTTCAAGACCCCGGTCGCCTGGTACGAGGACATCGAGGGCGACTTCGAACTGATTGCGAAATTCACGGGCGCCTTCTGGCGCACATCGCTGCCGCACTCGCCGCTGGACGTCGTGGCCTGGCACGGCAGCAACGCCCCCTACAAGTATGATCTGCGCCAGTTCAACGCCATAGGCTCGATCAGCTACGATCATCCCGACCCCTGCATTTTCACGGTGCTTACCTCGCCTTCGGACACCCCCGGCGCCGCCAACATGGATTTCGCCATTTTCCCGCCGCGCATCCTGGCCATGGAAAACACCTTCCGCCCGCCCTGGTTCCACCGCAATATCGCCGGGGAATTCATGGGCCTGATCCAGGGCGTGTACGATGCCAAGGCCGAGGGCTTCTCGCCGGGCGGCGCCAGCCTGCACAACTGCATGACGCCCCATGGCCCGGACGCCGGAACCTTCGAGAAGGCGTCCAGCGCCGACCTCAGCCAGCCGCACTACATACGCGACACCATGGCCTTCATGTTCGAAACGCGCCGCGTCATCCGCCCCACCCCCGCGGCCTTGTCGTCGGACACGCTGCAAAGCGACTACGATGCGGCATGGTCGGGCTTCAAGAAACACTTCAATCCGGACAAACCGTAAGGACTCGAGGATGCAGACCCGCATGGCATACCTGAACGAAACGCATGACCCGGCCCTGCAAAGCTGGGTCGATTCGGCCAACATTCCGGACAATGGCTTCCCCATCCAGAACCTGCCATTCGGGGTTTTCCGGCCGGCCGCAAGCGCGCAGGCATTCCGGCCGGGCGTGGCGATCGGCGACCGGGCGCTGGACCTGGCGGCGCTGGCGCGGGCCCGGCCGTGGCCCGGCGCGGCCGGCGAGGCCCTGGCGGCCTGCCAGGCGGACAGGCTGAATGGCCTCATGGCGCTCGGACCGGACCATTGGTCGGCCTTGCGCCTGCAGCTATCGCGCGCCCTGCGCGGCGGCTCGCCCATGCGGCAAGCGCTCGAGCCCTTGCTGCACGATCAGGCCGGCCTCGAATTTGCGCTGCCGGCGCATATCGGCGACTACACCGACTTCTATATTTCGCTGCATCACGCCACCGCCGTGGGCAGGCAGTTCCGTCCCGACAACCCCTTGCTGCCCAATTACAAATGGGTCCCTATCGGCTACCACGGGCGCGCCTCTAGCATAGGCGTCACCGGCCAGAAATTCCCGCGGCCCGTCGGCCAGACACGCCCCGCCAGCGAAGGCGGCGAGCCCGGCTTCGGCCCCTGCGAGCGCCTGGATTACGAACTGGAGCTGGGCATCTTCGTCGGCCAGGGCAACCCGCAGGGCGAGCGCATCGCCATCACCGGGGCCGAGTCGCATGTGTTCGGCCTTTGCATACTGAACGACTGGTCGGCGCGCGATCTGCAGGCCTGGGAATACCAGCCACTGGGCCCCTTCCTCGCCAAGAATTTCGCCAGCACCATTTCCCCCTGGGTGGTCACGCTCGAAGCCCTGGCGCCCTTCCGCACGGCGTTCCAGCGCAACGCCGGTGACCCGCAGCCCTTGCCCTACCTGGATTCTCCAGACAACCAGGCGGCGGGGGCTTTCGATATCGGCCTGGAAGTCTTGCTGAGCACGCAGCGGTCGCGCGCCGCCAAGCTCGAGCCGGCCCTTCTGTCGAGCAGCAATTTCAGGCACGCCTACTGGACCGCGGCCCAGCTGGTGGCGCACCATACCGTCAATGGCTGCAATCTGCAGGCCGGCGACCTGCTGGGCACGGGCACGCTGTCCGGCCCGGACCAGGGCCAGGAAGGCTCGCTGCTGGAGCTCAACCAGGGCGGGAAAAAGCCCGTCGCGCTGCCATGGGGCGAGGAGCGGTTTTTTTTGCAGGACCATGACGAAGTCATCTTGCGCGCCCGATGCAGCAAGCCGGGCTACCCCACCATCAGCCTGGGCGTATGCGCCGGCACCGTCCTGCCCGCCAGGCTTTAATCTGGCAAGCGGACCGGGTCAGGGAGCCAGCATCTTGCCGGGGTTCATCAGGCCGTCCGGATCGAGCGCGCGCTTGATGCGATGCATGATGGCGAGCTCGACGGGATCCTTGTAGCGCGGCAGGGCGTCGCGCTTCAACTGGCCGACGCCATGCTCGGCGCTGATGGAGCCGCCGAACTGGTGCACGCTGTCGTGCACCAGTTCGTAGATGGCATCCTGCCTGGCCAGAAGCTCATCCTCGGTGCAGGCCTGGCCCTTGGCGACGTTGTAGTGCAGGTTGCCGTCGCCCAGGTGGCCGAAAATCACATGTTCTATGCCCGGGAAGCGCGCCTGCAATGCCGCGTTGGTGCTGCGCACGAAGTCGGCCATTCTGGATACCGGGATGGAGACGTCGTGCTTGATGCTTTTGCCGAAGGCCTTTTCGGCCAGCGGTATGCTTTCGCGCAAATGCCACAGCGACTTGCTTTGCGCGATGTTTTCGGCAATGACCGCGTCGAGCACCAGGCCCGCCTCGATGGCCTCCCCGACCACGGTTTCGAAACGCTCGCGCGCATGCTCGGCGCTTTCGCTGTCGGACAGCTCAAGCAAGGCATACCAGGGCAGCCCGGCCGACTCGCCCTCGAAGGGAATGCGCTGCTGCGGATAGCACTGGACGACGCCCTGCAGGCAACCGCCGGCTATCAGTTCGAAGCCGGTAAGCGCCGCGCCGAAACCCTTGCGCGCGGCCGACAATACCGACACCGCGTCTTCGATCGAATTCAGCGCCAGCAGCGCCGTGCACTGGGCCACGGGCAGCGGATAGAGTTTCACCGTCGCCGCGGTGATGATGCCCAGCGTGCCTTCGCTGCCTATGTATAGATTCCGCAAGTCGTAGCCGGTGTTGTCTTTGCGCAGGCCGCGCAGCCCGTGCCAGATCTCGCCCTCGGCCGTCACCACTTCCAGCCCCAGCGCCAGGTCGCGCGCATTGCCGTAGCGCAGCACCTGGGTGCCGCCGGCATTGGTGGCCAGGTTGCCGCCCACGGTGCAGCTGCCCTCGGCCGCCAGGCTCAGCGGAAAGAGGCGCTGGGCGTCGCGCGCGGCCTGCTGCACCGACTGCAAAATGCAGCCGGCCTCGACCACCATGGTGTCGTTGTCGGTATCGACGCTGCGTATCTTGTTAAGGCGCGCCAGCGACACCACCACGGCGGCGCCGCTGGCGTCGGGGGTCGCCCCGCCGCACAGGCCGGTATTGCCGCCCTGCGGCACCATGGGCACCTTGTTGGCCGCGCACCAGCGCACGACTTGCGCGACTTCTTCGGTGGAGCCGGGCTTGACGACAGCCAGCGACTTGCCGCTGTAGCGGCCGCGCCAGTCGACGGTATAGGATACGGCCTCTTCGCCGGTCAATACATGCTGCCGGCCCAACATCTGAACTAACTCGTCCACACGACTCATTATTTACCTTCTTCACGAATGAAATGCCCGAAAGCCCATTTTAAGGCAGATACAGAATATCGCCGAGCGATACCTTTGGTCGGCACTGGCGGGCCGAATCCGCCATAATCACGGTCAAGACTCTGACTTTTCAAGGACGCATCGTGACCGATACCCCCGCCCTGCCCGGCGCCGTTTTCAAAGCCTACGATATTCGCGGCACCGTGCCCGAACAGCTCAATCCCGGATTCGCCCACCTGCTGGGCCTGGCCCTGGCGCAGCGCGCCCGCAGCGAGGGCATCGCAGCGCTGGTGGTGGGCTACGATGGCCGGCTCAGCAGCCCCGAACTGGCCCAGGCCTTGCAGAAAGGCCTGATGCAAGGGGGCATAGACGCCATAGACATCGGCATGGTCCCTACCCCCGTCGTCTACTTCGGCACCCACACACAGCAAACCGGCTCGGGCGTCGCCATCACTGGCAGCCACAATCCGCCCAATTACAATGGTTTCAAGATGATGATGGGCGGCAAGACCCTGCATGGGGAGGACATACAGGCCCTCAAGCGCGCCATGACGGAGCTGGACGCCGGCGCGGCGCATCCGGCGCCCGGCAAGCTGAGCAAGCTCGATCTGCTGGACAACTATGTGGAGCGCATCAGCGCCGATGTCAAGCTCGCCCGCCCGATGAAGATAGCCATAGACTGCGGCAACGGCGTCGGCGGCGTGGTGGCGGCCCGCCTGTTCAAGGCGCTGGGCTGTACCGTGGACGAGCTTTTCTGCGAGGTCGACGGCAGTTTCCCCAACCATCACCCCGATCCGGCGGACCCGCACAATCTGCAGGACTTGATCCGGCGCGTCAAGGAAACGGATTGCGAGCTGGGCCTGGCCTTTGACGGCGACGCGGACCGGCTGGGGGTGGTGACCAAATCGGGCGAAATCGTCTGGCCCGACCGCCAGTTGATTCTATATGCGCTCGATATTCTGCAGCGTCAGCCGGGCTCGACGATTATTTTCGACGTCAAGTGCAGCCGGCATGTGGCCCGTTCCATCAAGGAGGCGGGCGGCAAGCCCCTGATGTGGCAAACCGGACATTCGATGATCAAGGCCAAGCTGGCCGAAACGGGCGCGCCGCTGGCCGGGGAAATGAGCGGGCATATTTTCTTCAAGGAACGCTGGTACGGTTTTGACGACGGCCTATACACGGGCGCCCGCCTGCTTGAAATCCTGTCCCGCCATGAGCAGCCTTCGGTCCTTCTGGAGGCGCTGCCGCAGGATATTTCGACGCCGGAACTCAAGCTGGAGATGCAGGAAGGCGAGCCGCATGCCCTGATCGAGCGGCTGCAGAAGGATGGCGATTTTCCGACGGCGACGAGCATAGGCACGATAGACGGCGTGCGGGCCGAGTACAGGGATGGCTTCGGCCTGGCGCGCGCTTCGAATACCACGCCTGTGGTGGTGTTGCGTTTCGAGGGGGATACGCCGGAGGCGCTGGAGCGCATCAAGGCGGAGTTCCGCTCGGCATTAAGCGCGCTGTCGGCGGACATTGCGCTGCCTTTCTAGCCGTCACTGAGCATCTCATAAAGATCCACATGCGTCTGCACGATCTTGCGGATATCGAATTCGCGTTCCGCCAGGCGCCGGCCCGCCTCGCCCATTTGATGCCGCAGTTGCGCGTCGCCGGCCAGGCGCATGACCGCATCGGCCAAGGCCCTGGCATTACGCACCGGCACCAGCAGACCGGATACCCCCGGCTCGATGGCATCCCGGCAGCCCGGAACATCGGTCGTCACCACCGCCCGCCCGCAAGCCGCCGCTTCCACCAGCGACCTGGGCAAACCCTCGCGGTACGAAGGCAGTACCGCGATATGCGACTGCTGGTACAGCGCGGCAATGTCCGAGCGTTCGCCCAGGCATTCGACCACCCCTTCGCGCTGCCACCGGGCGAACTCCTCCTCGGAGACACTGGCCGGGTTGCCGGCGTCCGGCCCGCCCGCCAGCACCCAGCGCAAGCCGCCGGCGTGGCCCGCCGCCAGGCGGGCCGCCTCGACGAACTCGACGGCGCCCTTGTCCCGCAGCAGACGCGCCGCCATGATCGCGACCGGCGGGCCGTCCGGCTCGGGAACCGCCTGGAATTCGTTCAAATCCACGCCCGATCCCCGTATCAGCACGACCTGCTCGGGCCTGACCACTCCGGCCTTGCGCAATACATCGCGATCGTTGACGTTCTGGAAAATCACCCGGCTATTGGGATGGCCCAGCGCCAGCCGGTAAAGCAGGGTGGCGGCCAGGCGCAGAAAATCAAGGCCCTGGCCGCGCTTGGTAAAGACAAAGCCGAGGCCGGAAATGGCGGCGACATAGGCCGGCACGCCGGCAAGGCGCGCCGCAATGCCGCCATACAACACCGGCTTGATCGTCACGGCATGGACCACGTCGGGCCGCAAACGCCGGAACAGCCTCCACAAGGCGTAGATACTTTGTGTTTCCTGCACAGGGTGCTTGCCGCTGCGCGACATGGGAATGACATGGTGCGCGAGGCCATGCTCCACGATCTGCGGCACCGACGGGCCGTCCATGGTCGCCACATGCACCTCGAAGCCCGCCCGCTGCGCGCCCAGCGCCAGCGGCAAGCGGTGGGACAGGAAAAACGCGGGATTGTTCACCACGAACAACAAGCGCCGCGGCCGGCCCGCCCTGCCGCCGCCCGCCCCGGAATATGAAGCGTCCATCGCCGGACCGGGCCGGCGCGGATAATCCTGCGCCAGGCGCCGCCACACGACATGATAGGCGTCCACCATGGCCTCGAGGCTGAACAATCGCCCTACCCGCTCGCGTCCCTGCCGCAAGCGCTCCCGCATCTGCGCGGTGCCCAGCTGGGCCACGGCCTGGTCCATGGCCTCGGACAAGGCCGCGGGATTCTGCGGCGGCGCCACCCAGCCCGCATCGCCGACGATTCTGGCGGCGTCGCCCACGTCGGTCACCACGCATGCCACGCCCGTCGCCATGGCTTCGGCCACCACGTTCGGAAAGCCTTCGGCGCGGCTCGACAATACATGCAGGTCCAGCGCGTTCATCAACCTGGGGACATCATCGCGCCGGCCCAGCAGCTTCACCTTGCCGGCTATGCCATGGCCATTGATCAAGGCCATGAGCGCCTCGTTGGACGCGTCCATGCCATGGCCTATCAGCACGCAGCGCAGCGATGGATCGCGGGCCGCGCTCAGCGCAAAGGCGGCCAGCAGATTGGCGTGGTCCTTCAAGGGATTCCAGCGCGCCACGCTGCCGATCACGCCCGCCTCGCCGGCCCAGCCCCATTCGGCCCGCAATTCGGCGCGCGCCTGCTCGTCGGGCTGCCAGCAGGAAAGGTCGTAGCCGTTGGGAATGACCAGCATGCGGTCGGCCCGATAGCCCCATTGCCGGTGGCGCTGCGCGGCATTGTCGGCGCACGCCACGATCACTCCGGGCACCAGCCGCGACAACCGCGCGCACAGCCACGACAAGGCCTTGGCCGAGCGGCTGCTTTTTTGCAGGTCGGCGCCCGAGTTGCGTATGCCCCAGGCGACGGCCTTGATGCCCGCCAGGCGGGCGGCCAGGCCGCCTATCAGGTCGGCGTGATACATCCAGGTCTGCACTACGTCGGGATTCAATTGGCGCAGCAGGCGATGCAGGCGCCACAAGCCCTTGAGCGCCCCGGCGGGCGTCTTCATGTCCAGCGTGTAGACCGCCACGCCGGCCGCGCGCAGGCGCGGGCCGAACACGCCTTCGTCTCCCATGGAGATCACGCAATGGCGATCGGGCTGGGTGGGCGCGGTCAGCAGCCGGTGCAGCACGGTTTCGGCGCCGCCGTGGCCCAGGCCCGAAATAATATGCACCACCTGCAGTGGCCCGGGGTTCGTGTCCGCGTAGTCGCTCATGCTGTGCCTTCCTGGTCTTGCGGCTCGCGCACGCTGGCTATCAAGCCGTCCCACTGGTGCAATACTTCGTGCAGCTCATAGCGGTCGCGCACCGCGATGGCGGCATGCTTGCCCAGCACATCGCGCAAAACGGGATCGGCCATCAATTGGCCCAGCGCGCCGGCAAGCGCCTGCTGGTCGCCCAGCGGCACCAGCAGGGCGTCTTCTCCGTCGTTGCTTATCTCGCGCGGGCCGCTGGGGCAATCGACCGTTACGCATGCCAGCCCCAGCGCCATGGCTTCCAGCAGCACATTGGGGAAGCCCTCCACCTCGGACGTCAGGACAAAGACATCGGCCTTGGCCAGTTCCTGCCAGGGCTCGGCGCTGCGGCCGGGCAGGAATGCCCGCGCCTCCAGCCCGCCGTCCCGGATCTGCTGCGTCAGGCCGGCGCGCAGAGGGCCCTCGCCCCAGATATACAGGTCCCATTCCGGGAAGCCTTCGGCCAAGGCGGCAAATGCCTGTATCAGCGACTCGAAGCGCTTGATCGGCACCAGCCTGCCCATCGCCACCAGGCGGCGGCGCTGGTCGGGGTCCGGAACAGGACGCGCCGTGAAAGGCCCCGCCAGCTCCGGCGGCAAGGGGTTGGGAATGACAGCCAGGCGCTGCAGCGCCGGCAGCATTTTGCGGAAAGGCTCGGCACTGGCCTGGGCCTGCACCGTGACCAGGCTGGCCCAGGGATAGGTATGGCGGCGCAGCCAGGCCAGCGTCTTGCCGGCGCTGGTGCTGACCGCCGGATTGGTTCTTTCGCAGACGATGGTGGGCACGCCCAGCCCGCGGGTGGCCAGCAGCACCATCACGTTCACGTTGGTCAGGAAGGAAATAATCACGTCGGGCCTGGTTTCCTTGACCAGGCGCCGCATGGCGAACCACTTGCGCACGCTGGCCAGCCGCGTCTTGCCCAGCCATCCCATGCGGTCCGCCAGCCATATCAATTTGACGCCGCGGTCGAGGCGGTAGAACAGCCTGCCTTTTTTCGTGTAGCTGGGAACCAGTATCACCTGGTCGCCGCGCGCCGCCCAGGCGCTGGCCAGCGTGGCCGCCACCCGTTCGGCGCCCCCGGCATGCATGGAACTGACGAAAAACAATATTTTCATGAGTGCCCCGCGCCCGCCGCCGAGTTATGCTCCAGCCATGCCTGCGTCATCAGAATGCTCCATAAGTGGGTGCTCCAGTCGCGTTTGCCGGCCTGGTGCTCCTGCCATTTGCGCACGATAGGCTCGGCGTGGAACAGGCCCTGCTGGCGCAAGCGCGCAGGGTCCAGCAAGGCCGCCGCCCAGTCCCGCAGCGGCCCGCGCAGCCACGCGGCCAGCGGAACCGAGAAGCCTTTCTTGGGCCTGTCGACCATCTGGCGCGGCACATGCTTGTACAGCAATTGGCGCAGCAGCCATTTCCCCTGGCCGTCCCGTATCTTGTAATCGCGCGGCAGCCGCTGCGCAAACTCGAACACGCGGTGGTCTATCATCGGCACCCGGGTCTCCAGGCTGGCCGCCATCGCCGCCCGGTCCACCTTCACCAGGATATCGTCAGGCAGATAGGTTAGCGCATCGAGCAGCATCATGCGTTCGAAGATGGCGTCGTCGGACGGCTCGTCGAACGCCGTCGCGGGAATATCGGCGCCTATCACCACCTGCGCCGGATCTTTCCAGTACGACACGAATTGCTGATAGAACTTGCCGGAGTGGTCCGCCGCCAGCACTTGCGCCAATTTGTCGAACTGTTCGCCGGCGCGCCCCGCGGCTAGCCATCCGGCGCCCAGGCGCGCCGCCGCGGCCATGGGACCGCGCAAGGGCGCCGGGATGGATGCGCGCTTGTCCCACCAGCGGCTGGCGCGAAAATAACGCGAATAACCGCCGAACAATTCATCGCCGCCGTCGCCGGACAATGCCACCGTTACGTGGCGGCGCGCCATGCGCGTCACCAGTATGGTCGGAATCTGCGAGGAATCGGCAAAGGGCTCGTCGTACAGGCCTCCCAGGCCGGGAACCACCGCCAGCGCATCGCCGGCGCTGACGTAGAGTTCGGTATGGTCGGTGCCCAGATGGGCGGCAACGGCCTTGGCGTGTTCGGCCTCGTTATAGGCCGGTTCATTGAAGCCGATGGAAAAGGTCTTGACGGCCTGCGCATTGTCTTTCTGCATCAGCGCGACGACGATGGACGAGTCTATGCCGCCGGACAGGAAGGCCCCCAGGTCGACGTCGGAAATCATCTGGCCCTTTACCGCCGAGGCCAGCACGGTTTCGAGCGCCTGCACGGCCTCGCCGTCCGACCCGAAGGACAGGCTATTGCCGCGGGCCTGCCGCGCGACTTCCCGGGCCGACCAATAGCGCTGGGCCAAGGGCAGCGCGCCATGCTGGCGCTGCTCCTGCGACAGCTGGAGCCAGGAGCCCGGCTCCAGCTTCCTGATCGCGCTGTATATGCTGAAAGGGGCGGGAATATAGTTGTGGCGCACCAGCAGGGACAAGGCCTTGCGGTCCGGCTCTTTATTGAAGCCCGGTATGCCGGTAAGCGCCTTGAGTTCCGAGGCGAATACGAAATTGCCGGCGACAAAGCCCATATACAGCGGCTTTTCGCCCATGCGGTCGCGCATCAGCGTCAGCGTGCGCTCCTGGCGATCCCACAAGGCCATGGCGAACATGCCCACGGCCGCCTGCAGGGTGCTCTGCACGCCCCAGGCGGCGAACCCGGCCAGTATGGTCTCGGTATCGGAGTGCCCGCGCCAGGCGGGTGCATGCCCCTGGGCCTGCAGATCGGCGCGCAGCTCCAGATGGTTGTAGATCTCGCCGTTCAACACCAGCGCGTAGCGCCCGCAGGCCGATATCATGGGCTGGTGCCCGGCCTCTGTCAGGTCCAGGATGGCCAGGCGCACATGGCCCAGCGCCAGGCCGGCCTGCTGGTCTTCCCAATAGCCCTCGCTGTCCGGGCCGCGATGCCGCAAGCTGCGGCATCCGGCCCCGACCACGGCCCGCTTGTCCGGCAGGGCGCCCCATATTCCAACGATTCCACACATAGTCTGCTCGCTTCCAGGCTCGCGGCCTCAATGGACTTCAAATAAATGGCCCCACAAGGCCATCACCCGTGTCGTGGAAAACCGGTCGCGCACGTCGACGGCGCGCCGCGCATAGGCAGCGCGCTGCTCCCGATGCGCCATCATGTCCGACAAATGGGCGGCCAGCGCTTCGTCGTCCTCGGCAGGACGGACCAGCACGCCGTCGATGCCATTGCGCACGATTTCGCGCGGCCCGGTCTCGCAATCGAAAGCCACCGGCGCCAGGCCGCTGGCCATGGCTTCCAGCAAGGTATTGGACAGGCCCTCGACGCGCGAGCTCAGCACATACAGGTCGGACTGCGCGTACCAGTCGCCCACATTGCCCACCCGCCCCGGCATGCTGACGCGCGCCGCCAGGCCGGCTTCGTCTATCTGGCTTTGCAGCGCGTCGCGGCAATCGCCCTCGCCCAGGATCACCAGGTCCCAATCCGGAAACTGCCTGGCTACCGCGTGGAAAGCCCGTATCAGCAGATCGAAGCCTTTGTGCGGATGCAGCCGCCCGGCGGCCAGCAGGCGCAGGCGCCCATCGCGCGGCGGCGGCGGCAGCAGCGGCTCGGCGCGATCCAGAGGCCAGCGTACCGCGTTGGGGATCACGGTCACTTGCGAGCCCGGCACGTGCTCCCGCAGCCACGCGGCCGTGCCCGAGGTGAGCGCCACCACCGCCGCCGCCCGGGGATAGGCCCAGCGCCGCAGGCGCAGCCACATTTCGGGCAGCTCCTGCGAGGGCGGGTGGGTATGTTCGGTGGCGATCACCCGGCAAGGCTGGCCGCGCGCCGCGACGATGGCCAGGACCGACGCGGTCGTCATCATGCCCAGCACGATGGTCGGGCGCTCGCGCTTGATCAGGCGGCGCAGGGCCCACACGCGCCGCAGGTTCGCGATGGCGGCGCTCAGCCTGCCGGTGCTGAAAGCGGCCGTCCCCAAGGCATAGCGCTTGACCGCCGCGTGCAGGGGATATACGTCCGTGCCGGCGTCGGCCTGGGTGACCAGCGTGACCTTGTAGCCGCGCTGCACCCAGTAGGCGCTCAAATCGGCCGCCACCCGCTCGGCCCCCCCGCCACTCAAGGAATGGATGACTATCATCAGGTGGGGTTGAAAACGCAAAGAACTCAAGACAATACCTGTATCTGAAAAACTAACTGGACGTCTTCGCCAAAGGGGCGGGACGCAAGGCCACCACGACATAGCAGGCATACGACAAGGCATACATCATGCTGGTCGCCAGCATGATCCCCGCGGGCCCCATGACGGGGGCCAGTACCTGATTCATGATCGCCTTCAGGACAAAATTGGCCACGGCTATCATGGCCATGATCCGGTAGCGATTCTGGCTGGCCAGCAACTGGACCAGTATCAGCACGCCAAAATAAAACGGCAATTGCAACAGACCCCAGCGCAGCACATGGGCCACCGTCTGGGTATTCTGCGCAGTGAAAGCGCCGCGCTCGAACAGCAGGCTGACGCCCCACGGCGCCAGCACCCAGCCGGCCAATGTCACGGCGGCGCCGCCCAGCAGCATCAGCACCGACCACTTGAGCGCCGTGGACCGCGCCCGCCCGGGGTCGCCGCGCCCGTGTATATCGGCCAGCACGGGCAGGGCCGCGCGCCCCACGGACGCCGCGCCTATTCCCAGCAGCAGGGACAACAGCCGGCTCGCATAGCCCAGCGTGGCGTTGGCATTGGCGCCCAGATTGGCCGCCGTATACTGGTCTATCGGCCCGACGAAACTCATGGCCACCTGCCCTATCAGCATCACGCCGGCCGCCTTGACCAGGTCGGGCCACTGGTGGGAAGCCAGGCTCAGCCTGGGCCTGCCCCACATGCCGTCGGCCTTGGCCGCCAGCCAGAGCAGCCATACCGACTGGATCAGGTAGCCGGCCAGCGTGCCCCACAGCAGCGGCCCCACATCCCCGGCCGTGGCCGCCAGCATGACCCAGGCCAATATGACCACCGCCGGCACGCTGTCGAGCAAGGTGTTGATATGCCGCTCGTGCGCCCGCAACCGCGCCGCGCTGATGCCCGTCATCAGGGTGAACAGGGCCGCCGGGGCGAACGCCAGGGTCAGCTGCTCGCTCATGCGGCGCGCCTCGGCGGGCAGCCCCTGCCCCGCGAAATCCAGCACCCACGGCCAGGCCGCGTAGGTCAGCACCGCAAGCACCGTGCCCGCCGCTATCACCCAGCCCTGCAATTCTCCGAGAAAACGCGCGCGGCTGGCGCGGTCCTCGTAGCGGGTGCGCACCAGCACGGGTATCAGCACCACCGACAAGGCGCCGACGATGGTGATAGGCAGCCAGTTCGCCATGGTCATGGTGAACTGGTAGGCATCCACGACGTCGCTCACCCCGTAGCGGTAGGCCACCGCCATTTCCTTGAAAGCGCCGGCCGCTTTGCCCAGCAACAAAAAAAAGGCCACACGCATCGCGCCTTGCGCGATGCGTCTGTGGTCGGAGTGCAGGCCGGAAAGTCGCTGCTTTAAGGTTTTCAAGCTAACGCAAGAACTGCGTATACCAGGGCATGGAAACTTCCAGGCCCTGCACGATATTGTGCATAGGCTCATAGCCCAGCAATTGCTTGGCCTTGCTGATATCGGCTTGCGAATGGCGCACGTCGCCGGCGCGGAATTCGCTGTAGACCGGCGGCTTGTCGTAGACGATGCCGTTATTGCCCAGGGCCTTGGCCAGGTATTCGAACAGCTCGTTGAGGCTGGTGCGGGCGTTGAAAGCCACGTTGTAGACTTGGTTGACCCCGTCCGGCTGCGCCAGGGCCGCCAGGATATTGGCCTGCACGACGTTGTCGATAAAGCAGAAGTCGCGGCTGGTTTCGCCGTCGCCATTCACGACGACGTCTTCGCCGCGTATCATGGCGGCCACCCATTTGGGGATCACGGCCGCGTAGGCGCCGTTGGGGTCCTGGCGCTTGCCGAAGACATTGAAATAGCGCAAGCCCACGCTGCCGAAGCCGTAGGCGCGGGTGAAGACATCGGCGTACAGTTCGTTCACGTACTTGGTCACCGCATAAGGCGACAAGGGGCGGCCAATGCGTTCCTCGACCTTGGGCAGGGCTTCGTGATCGCCGTAGGTCGAGCTGGATGCCGCGTAGACGAAGGACTGGACTTTCTCGTCGCGCGCCGCCACCAGCATGTTCAGGAAACCGTTGATGTTCACGGCGTTGGTGGTGATGGGGTCCTGCAGGGAACGCGGCACGGAACCCAGCGCCGCCTGGTGCAGCACATAATCGACGCCCGACACCGCCTTGCGGCAAGCGTCCAGGTCGCGGATATCGCCTTCCTGGAAGCTGAAATTCTCCCATTGCTGCGGGGTGACGGTTTTCTGGACTTCGTCGAGGTTGTACTGGTGGCCGGTCGCGAAGTTGTCCAGGCCGACCACTTTCTGGCCCATCTGCAACAGTGTTTCCAGCAGGTTGGAACCGATGAAGCCCGCGCACCCGGTAACCAGCCACACTTTGGGTTCCGACTGCAGGTTTGCAGCCACTTCCTGATAACGAGTACTCATATAATGCCTTTCAACTTTCTGAATTACAGCCGCAGATCGGATTCGTCGGCAGTCAATACATATTTAAGATCATAGAGAACGTGCTCGGGCTTGCCCAGGGCGCGTATCGCCTCGCAGCCCATCGCCACGAACTGCTGGTGCGACACTGCGAGAATGATTCCATCGTAGGCTCCTGCCTCGAGGCTTGCAACCGGCGCGATGCTATATTCATGCATGGCCGCTTCCGGATCGACCCAGGGATCGTAGACATCGACTTCGATGTTGTATTCGCCCAGCTCGCTGACGATGTCCACGATGCGGGTATTGCGCAGGTCGGGGCAGTTTTCCTTGAAGGCCAGGCCCATGACCAGCACCTTGGAACCCTGCACCTGGATGCGCCGCTTGGTCATGAGCTTGACCAGTTGCGACACCACATAGCCGCCCATGGAATCGTTCAGCCGGCGCCCCGCCAGGATGATTTCCGGGTGATAGCCGATAGACTGGGCCTTGTGCGTGAGGTAGTAGGGATCCACGCCTATGCAGTGCCCGCCCACCAGGCCCGGCCGGAACGGCAGGAAATTCCACTTGGTGCCCGCCGCTTCCAGGACGGCCTGGGTATCGATGCCCATTTTATTGAAAATCAGGGCCAGTTCATTGATCAGCGCGATATTGACATCGCGCTGGGTGTTTTCAATGACCTTGGCGGCCTCGGCCACGCGTATGGACGGCGCCTTGTGCGTGCCGGCGACGATGATCTGGCCATACAGCGCGTCGACCAGGTCGGCGATTTCCGGCGTCGAGCCGGAAGTGACCTTCTTGATCGTCGATACGCGGTGCGCCTTGTCGCCCGGATTGATGCGTTCCGGGCTGTAGCCCGCGAAAAAATCCTGGTTGAAGCGCAAGCCCGAGATGCGTTCGAGCACGGGCACGCATTCTTCCTCGGTCGCGCCCGGATAAACCGTGGATTCGTAAATCACGATGTCGCCGCGCTTGAGCACCTTGCCTATGGTTTCGCTGGCGCGCACCAGCGGCGTCAGGTCCGGCTGCTTGTATTCATCGATGGGCGTGGGCACGGTCACGATGAATACATTGGCTTCGGCCAGGTGGGTCGGTTCGCCGGTGAAGCGCAAATGGGTGGCTTCGGCAAGCTCCTGGGCGTCGACCTCCAGCGTGTGGTCCTGTCCGTCCTTCAGTTCGGATATCCGGCGGGCATTGATGTCGAACCCCAGGACCTGGCGCTTTTTACCGAACTCGACCGCCAGAGGCAGGCCCACGTAGCCCAAACCAACTACGGCAAGTTTCACATCTTGAATTTCCAACTTGTTCTCCCAGGCAATATGCGTAAAGAAAGAAGACGAATCTTATGAAGAGGCCTATTTGCGGCGATTGTCGCGGCCCAGCGAAGGCAATAGCAGCCATGCCGGGCGGCGCCATGACACCAGGCGCGAATACAGCCAGATGTACACCCAGCAGAACACCGCCAGGCTGGCGCATAGCGCCCAGGCGTTGTCCCAGAATATAGTGGCCGGCACCAGGCCGATCAGGGCCAGCACCCATAGGTAGGGCGAGGCCATGGCATTGCACAGCGCCGGCACCGCATGGCGGCTGTCGCGGCTGAACGTGACGCGCACCAGACGCCGGAATACCAATTGATGCAGGTGCAGGGCGTCGGGCTGGTCGACGGGCACGCCGCGCTTGAAGCGGCGGCGCCAGATGGAAAACAGGGTTTCGAAAACCGGATAGAACAGCACGGCGAGGGCGTAAAAGGGCGAAACGCTGGGGTTGCGCACCACCAGTTGCACCGCCAGCTCGGCCAGCATGAAACCCAGGAAGTAGGCGCCCCCGTCGCCCAGGAAGACCCTGCCGAAGGGGAAGTTCCAGACCAGGAAACCCAGAGTGGCCGAGGCCAATGCCGCCGCGATCAGGAAAATGGGTATGTCCTGCACCTGCAAGGCGACCAGGGCCAGCGAAAGCGCCATCAGCGTGGCGATCATGCCAGCCAGACCGTTCATGCCGTCCACGATGTTCAAGGCATGCGTACAGCCTCCGACGGCGACCATGGTGAACAATAAAGAGATGGGCCAGAAAGAGAGTATCCAGTCGGCCCAGCCCAGGCCGACCCGCGCCACGCCGCCCAGCAGCCACCAGGCGATGGCGGCCGAGATGAAGGCGGCCAGCAGCCGCTTGCCCGAGCCCACGTCCTTGGTGATGTCCTCGAGCAGCCCGGCCACGAAAACGGGCATGGCGGCGATGAACAGGACCGGCCACAGCCACGTCAGCGTCATATTGCTGGGCCCCAGGACGAGCAGGCCGGCCAGGGTTCCCGCCAGCACTGCCAGGCCGCCTACCCGCGGCGTCGCGCGCGTATGGGAAGCCTGCGGCTTTTTCATATCGGTGTCACCGGTAAATGCCCCATGCCAGCGTTCGGAAGCGACAATCAGGCCGCCCACCATGAACGCCACGATACAGATGTAAAACCAGGTAAAAGATCCCCAAAGGTGAGGCGAAATCACACAATCCCCAAAAGCAAAATAAGCATCATCATTATCGGACGTTTCTGTAACAGCTTGGGCTCGGCTCGCAAAATAAATGCAACAAGAAATGTTACCGCGGCCGGCGAGGCTGGCTCGCCGAAGGAAAATCCATACCCGGCGCCACGCAGACGAAACATTACACAAAAATGGAAATAAGGCCATAGGCCAGAAAGCAAAAAATGCCCCATGCGCCGCTTACGCGGTTCGCTATCCACCTTGCGGCCTGCATGCCGCCCGGGCTAGCCTGGCGCAGAGTCCGCAGGGACCGTCTTATGTCCGGGCGCCGCCCCGCCGGGCAGCCCCAAGGCAAAAAAAAGCCCAAGATCTTGCGATCTTGGGCTAAATCCACCAAAGGAGGAGGGTGGAGGAGACAACTGGGGCATGTCGGGCTGCTAAAGCTTTTGGCTTGAGACCGCGTGACCGGGGGTTTTCCCTCTGCAATCACGTTTCGACATCCGATAACCAAAGTGTATAGCGATCTTTTGTGCAATGCAAGATAAATAAGCAAAAAAACATCAGGCGGGCATTTTTGTGGTTTTTTTAAGACTTCCCCCTCTAAAAAAGGCGCGAAAGCAATCCCGTATTAACCCTTGCGCCCCTTGTTTCGTTACAAATAAACCACAAATCAAGCTAAATACGATAGGCCGTCACCGTCATTACCTTGGACATGGCGCGCATCAGCAGCCGCGCCGGCTTGCCAAGTTTTTTCGCGCCGTTGTTCTCGGCAGTCATGCGATGGCCGATTTCGTCGTCGCGCATTTGCTCGACTATGCTGCGCGACCGCAAGTCGCCCGGCGGCAGGTCGGTCAGGTGCTGATTCAGGTGCTGCTCCACCTGGCTCTCGGTTTCGGCCATGAAGCCCAGGTTTCTGGCTATGCCTGCCCGGCTGGCCGCCACGCCCAGGGAAAATGAACCGGCATACCAGAGCGGATTCAAAAGGCTGGGCCGGCTGCCCAATTCCGTCAGGCGCTGGCGGCACCATACCAGGTGGTCCACTTCCTCGTTGGCCGCCTTGCGCAGCAGATTCTGTATTGCTGCGTCGCCGCAAAACAAAGCCTGCCCGCGATACAAAGCCTGGGCGCAGATTTCGCCTACATGGTTAACCCGCATAAGCCCGGCGGCATGCTTTTGCTCGGCGGGCGTCAGCCCTTCGGCCGAACCCCCGGCCACGGCGTGGTCCTGCTTGCCGGCGGGATAGGCGCGTCCCGCGCGCGCGGAACCGTCCAGCACCTGCATGGCGCGCCCCAATTCGGACAGCAAGCCATCCACCCTGCCCAGGCGGCGCGGGAAAACAGAAGCTCCGGGTAATGCATTTTGCTTGACCATTAATATCCTCAACGTACAAAAAAGCCCCCACGCTTCATCGCTTGCGCGGCTCGCTGCCTTGGGGCGGCCCGGCGGCAAAAAACATACAACAAGGAGGCCTGCGGCTCATTTTCGCAGACGGCGGCTGTGCCGGCGTTCGGCCCACAGCCATGCCAACGGCAGCGCCACCGCCAGTGTGACCAACGCCCGGCCGGCCAGTTCCTGGTCGCCCAGCAAATAAAAATTGCACAGGCGTTCGGGATTATCCTGGTAAAGCAGCCCGGCAATGGCCGTCATCCAGGAAAAATTACCCAGGAAGAACAGCTTTATCACCTTGTCGGCCCGTCCCAGCGCATCGAACAACACCATTCCAGCAATAAACAGGCCCAGGAATTTCAGGCAGCCGGCCGTCGCGGACAGCAGAACATGGTCGAGCGATCTGGGTATCATCCAATACGCCAGGACGAATGAAACCAGCAGCAGTCCCGGCACACCGTGTTCATTATATTTCCGATACAGGGCCAGCGCCGCTGGCCGGCGCCAGGACGTGCTGCGCCTGGCCGCGGCCAGGCAGGCCATGGCGGCGAACACGCCGGCGAGCAGGATCATCGGTATATGGGCCAGCATGTGCGTGGCCATGGCGCCGGTCAGCCACCGCCTGAATACGATCGCGCCCAGCAGCAGTATGGCGCTGGCAAGGGCATAGCGCCGCGCGGCGGCGGGGCGGGACAGCCAGGCGGCATTCATGAGCGCCCCTCTTTTCCGGCCTGGGCCGCGGCATAGTCGAGCAGTGACTGCGTATCATCCATGTCCACGATGCGGACCAGCCGCCCCCCGGGCGTAACGATATGGTAGGCGGCGTTGTGCTCGTACTGTCCCCAGGCGGCGGGCACCACCACGATGCCGAAGGCGTCCAGCAAGGCCAGCCTCGGGCCGGCGCCCGCTATCGCCATCGACTGCCAGATGACGGGGTCCGCTGCCATGCGCCGCTCGTACCGCGACAGCAGTTCCGGCGTATCGGCCTGGTCGAAACTGATGCTCAGCAGCCGTACCTTGCCGGCCAGTCCCCGCCCTTGTATCTGCGCCTGCAACTGCTGGAATTGCGCGCCCATCGCCAAGCAGATCGAGAAACAGCGCGTGTACATGAAATTGACGATGGCGACCCGGCCGTCCGAGCGCAAGTTGCGCAAAAGCGTGGTGCTGGCGCCGCTGCCGCCGCGCAGCGGGCTGTCCGGCACGGCGCGCGGATGGCGCAAGACATCCGCCCGGCGGGCCGCCTCCGTGGTCAGCACCGTAAAGCCGTCGGTCTGCAGGCAAATGGCGCCCAGCCCCAGGCCGCAAACCAGCAGAATAGCCGCCAATAGTCTCATGCCCGGCCCGCCCTCACTTCATGGCCTGCAGCTCGGCATCGCCGTTCCATGGCTGGCCGTGAGCGGCGCTGGCCGCGCGCTCGGCCTTGACTGTCGCGGCGTCGACCTTGCCGGCCGCATTGCCGAAGTTTTCGCGTATATGGCTGACGACGGCCGCGATCTCGGCATCGTCCAGCTTGTCCTTGAAGGTGGGCATCTGGCCGTTGTAATGATTGCCGCCCACCGTCAGGTCGCCGGCAATGCCGTGCAGCACTATCTGGATCGCAAGCGACTCCTTGCCGGTCACCCATTCGGACCCGGCCAAGGGCGGGAACACCCCCGGCAGGCCCAGGCCGGTGGCTTGATGGCAGGCCAGGCACTGGGCGGTATAGATCTGGGCGCCATCCACCATCGCGCCCGGGACGGGAGCGGCGACCTTGAAATCGGCCGCGGTCCGGCGATCGCCGTAGGCGGGCGGGTTGTTTTGATAAGTGGCCCACATATAGGCGATGGCAAAGGCGAAGAGCGCGCCCACGATGGTGATGACCAGCCATGGGATAGGCCGGCTGCCCTCATAGGGCTCCGGCATTTCGCGCTGCTGGGCCTGAATTTTCTTCGATCTGTCCGACATCCTGTTCTCCAACGTGTCCTTGCCGCGCCCGGCGTCCGGGCGCCCTGCCCCGCTCGCTATTTGGAGGAATCGGGCGGCGCCTTGACCGGGTAAGTGCGGTCGAGCGCCAGCAAATACGCCACCAGGTCGAGCGCCTCGGGTCTGGCCACTACCTGCTGCCCCACCGGCGCATAGCCGGGAGGAAGGTTGACCAGCTTGTCGCCGGCCTCCGCCTTGTCCTTGACCTCGAACAGAAAGGGATAGGAAGGCATGATGCTGCCCGGCGTGTAGGCGCGCGGCTGATACAGGTGGCCCAGGTTCCAGTCGGCGCTGGGCTGGCGCGCGCCGATATTCAGCAAGTCGGGGCCGGTGCGCATGGTGCCCAGCAAATGCGGCCTGTCGTAAAAATAGTCGCCGGCCACCGGCGCCCGCCCCCAGCCGCGCTTGAAATCGGGCGCCTGGGCCTGCGCGCGCGGCTGCTGGGTATGGCAGTAGACGCAGCCGTTCTTGATATACACCTCGCGCCCCCGCAATTGCTGCGAGGTATAGGGCTTGAGCCCTTCGGATGGCGGCAGATCCGATAGCTGGAGGTAAGGAACGACCACCAGCGTGGCGGTCGCCAGCGCCAGAGTGACCATGGCGCCTCCCAATAATTTGTATTCGCTTTCCATGGTCAGGCCTCCGCCATCGCGGCGAGCAGCGCCGCCGGCTTGTGGAACAGGGCCGGGCCTACCCGCCGCGGGCCATAGCGCAAGGCCATCGCGAAGAAATGCGCGGCGAAAACCAGGTGGCCCAGCGTCATCAGGGCGCCGCCCACGGATCTGGACTCGAGATAAGGAATGGTCAGGCGCACCGACTCCATGAAGGGGCGCGACGCGTCGAGCATGGCCACGCCTTGCAGCCAGCCGCCTATGGTCAGGCCGACGAAATAGATGCCGAAACCCACCACGACCAGCCAGAAGTGCAGCGCGATCAGTTTCGGGTAGGGCCATTCCCAGGACATGACGCGCGGCATGACGAAATAAATGGCGCCGAACATCACCAGCGAAAAGAAACCGTACAAGCCAAGATGGGCGTGCGCAACGGTGAAATGCGTGAAATGGGTGACGGTATTGACGCTGCGCAGGGCTTCCAGCGAACCCTGCACGGAACTGAGCGTGTACATCATGCCGCCCAGCACGATGAAGCGCAGCGTAGGCGAGTAGATCAGCGTCTTGAAATGATGGCGCATGGTCATGTGCTGGTTTACCGAGAAGGCCAGCACCGGCACCACCATCATGACGCTTTGCACGATGGACAGCGTAATCAGCCAGCCGGGCACCGGCCCGCCTATCAAATGATGGCCGCCGACCTGGCCATAGAAGAAGGCCAGCGCCCAGAAGCCCAGCAAGGAAAGGTTGTAGGACTGTATCGGGCGGCCGATGATCTTGGGCAGGAAGTAATAAACGCTGGCCAGGGCGATAGGCGTGTAGAACAGCCCCAGGACGTTATGCCCGAACCACCAGTTCATGGTGGCCTGCTCCACGCCGAAATGCACGCCGGGGATATTGCCCACCAAAAACAGTATCGGGAACCAGAAAAGCGCCGCGCCCATGTACCAGATGGACACATACAGGTGCCCGACCTTGCGGTTCTGCAGGGTGAAGACCAGGGGCAGGCCGATCAGGGCGCCGCCGATGACGAACAGGATATCGATCTGCCACGGGATTTCCAGCCATTCCAGGCCATCGTTGAAGCCGGCGGCGATGCTGCCCAGCCCGGCGATCAGCGCGGCGTTCCACAGCATGGCCCCCAGGAGGGCGAAGCGCCCGCCCATCAGCGGCGTCTTGAGCAGGCGCGGCAAGGTCCAGATGGCGATGCCGAAAGCCACCATGGGCGCCCAGCCGTAGGCGACCGCGTTCAGGTGCAGGGTCCGCAGCCGCCCGAAGGTCAGCCAGGCGTATTGGGTCAGGAAATCCGGTTCGTGCAGCTTGATGGAGCTGATCAGCCCCGCGGTCGAGGCAAAAATCAGCCAGACCACGGCACAGGCGAGAAACACGAAGGTCACGTAAGCCGTCGACCGGTCGGCCTGGACCCGTTCGGCCAGTTCGATGCCCATGCGCGCGTCGCGCGCCGGGTCGGCCGCGGGGGCGTGGGTGGCGTCCACCGCGCTTTGCAGGGCCAGGCGCTGGGCCGCGGTGGCCGCGGGCTCTTCCACTTTGCCGATTTCGCCTTCCGAGAAAATGACGTTGGCGGCGGCGGGATTGTCGTCGAACAGATGCTTGCGCAACGACCAGATAAAAACGAACAGACCGGTGACCGACAGGATAAATGTCAAAAGCAATATGGCGAGGGTATTCATGGCATGTCGGTCTACGATATAAACCACTGGATAATATCTGACACACATCAAGAAACCGCGCATTGCCCTAGGTCGATTGTGGGTAATGAAGCGCCGCGCCACTGCGCCGCGCAGCGGCGACCCTCGAGCCGACGTTGCGCTTTGCCCCGGGATCGGTAATGATTAATGCTTCAAATGAAAGCAGGAATTAATTAGCATGGAATGCACTATTGACTGGGGCGGCCCGGAAGGAATGCTGTTTGTCGCCCGCACGGGCAGCGGCCATGTCGCCGCGATGGACGGCGCGCCCGACGGCGGCGGCCATAATCTTGCGCCGCGGCCCATGGAAATGCTGCTCAGCGGCGCGGGCGGCTGCGCGGCCTACGATGTGGTCCTCATACTGAAACGCGGGCGCCATGCCGTGACCGGCTGCCAGGTTAAACTGACGGCCGAGCGGGCGGAGACCGATCCCAAAGTGTTCACCAAGATCCACTTCGCCTTCGCGGTCGCGGGCAAGGCCCTGCCCGCGGCCGCCGTGGAGCGCGCCGTCCAGCTGTCGCACGAGAAATACTGCTCGGCCTCGGCCATGCTGGCCAAGACGGCCGCCATCACGCACTCCGTTACGATCACCGACGCCTAGAAGACTGCCCACCCATGCATCAGTACGAAGACTTCATGCGCCATGTCTATGAACATGGCCAGATAAAAACCGACAGGACCGGCACCGGCACACGGTCGGTTTTCGGCCACCAGATGCGCTTTGACCTGTCCCGGGGTTTTCCGCTGATCACCACCAAGAAGCTGCATACCAAAAGCATCTTCATCGAGCTGCTCTGGTTTCTGCGCGGCGATTCCAATGTGCGCTGGCTGCAGGAGCAGGGCGTCACCATCTGGAACGAATGGGCCGGCCCGGATGGCGACCTCGGCCCGGTGTATGGCGTGCAGTGGCGCTCCTGGCCCACGCCCGGCGGCGGGCATATCGACCAGATTTCGCAAGTCGTAGAGCAGATCCGGCGCAACCCCGATTCCCGCCGGCTGATCGTTTCGGCCTGGAACGTGGCCGACATCCCCAATATGGCGCTGCCGCCCTGCCACGCCTTCTTCCAGTTCTACGTCGCCGACGGCAAGCTGTCCTGCCAGTTGTACCAGCGCAGCGCGGATATCTTCCTGGGCGTGCCCTTCAACATTGCCAGCTATGCCCTGCTTACCCATATGGTGGCGCAGCAGTGCGACCTCGACGTGGGCGATTTCATCTGGACGGGCGGCGACTGCCATTTGTACAGCAACCACATGGAGCAGGTGGCGCTGCAATTGTCGCGCGAGCCTTACCCCTACCCCGCCCTCAATATCAAGCGCAAGCCCGAGTCGCTATTCGACTACCGCTACGAGGACTTCGAAATCGTCGGCTACGAATCGCACCCGCACATCAAGGCGCCCGTCGCCGTTTAAGCTACTGTGCAGTCAGGCCGGCATCACGTATGACCTCGCCCCAGTAGACCAACTGGGTCTTCGTGTAGGCCCCCAGTTCTTGAGGCGATGAATGCTCCAATGCCATCCCCGCCGCCAACGCCCGCTTCTGGATCTCCGGATCCTGCAGAACTTTGCCGACCTCGACGCTCAAACGTTCCCGCAGAGCTTCCGGCGTATTCGCAGGCGCGTATAGGGCAAACCAGGAATCCAGTTCGAAGTTTTCCAAGCCGGCCTCCTGCGCGGTCGGGACATCCGGAATCGTGGCAAGGCGATTTTTTCCAGTCACTGCCAAGGCTTTGATCTGCCCCGCCTTGATCTGCCCCATGACTCCTGCGGGACTGGTCAAGTAGATATTCACCTGGTTAGAGATCAAGTCGACGACCGCCCCGCCCGCACCCTTGTAGGGAATATGTACGATATCCACTCCGGCCAGCTTCTTGAAAAGCTCGCCCGCCAGATGCGGAACCGAACCATTGCCCGACGATGCGTAATTCAGCTCACCCGGATGCTGCCGCGCATATGAAATCAGCTCCTGCACGGTATTGGCCGGCACCTGCTTGGACGCCACCAGTACCTGCGGTGCTCGCGACACCATGCTGATCGGCGTCAAGTCATTGACCGGGTCGGTGGCCGCCGTCTTGAAAAGATGCGGATTGGCGACCAGAAAGCCGTTGTACGCAAACAGTAGCGTATAACCATCGGGGCGCGCCCTTGCAACCAGCGCATTGCCGATATTTCCGGATGCCCCGGCCTTGTTGTCTATCACCACAGGCACGCCTAAAGACTTGGACAAAGGCTCGGAAAGAAGGCGGGCCAGGAAATCAATCGAACCGCCGGGCTGCGAGGGCACAACCAGTGTGATAGAACGAGAGGGGAAGCTATCGGCAGCCCTTGCACCCGTCATCATCAACGCCATCGACGCTCCAACGGCCAATACCATCAAATGCAATCTAGTCATGAATGTCTCCTTGAATTAGTTTTTTTTAAATAGCATGTGTCCTGCGCCGCAAGCGCAACTCCTAGCGAATGTCTTGCGCCTCCCTTAGATAACCCCCTCGTCGATCAGTCTGGCCACCTCCTGGGCGCTGATGCCCATGGCTTCCTGGTAGACCGCGAAATTATGAGCACCCAGCGCGGGCCCCAGGGATTCCACCCGTCCCGGCGTCCGGGACAGTTTTGGAACGATCCCGGGAACTTTCAGAGCGCCCGCGCGGCCGTCCTCCACCGACACGATGGCCTGCCTGGCTTCGTACTGCTCTTCCTGGAAGATATCGGCAATGTTGTATAGCAAGCTGCATGGCACTTCGCCTTGCCTGCATTGCTCCAGAACCTGCAATGCGGTCCGGCCGTCCACCCATTCAGCCACCAAGGCGTTGACTTCGCCACGCCTGCGGTCACGCTCGGGAATCGTTGCATACCGAGGATCGCCAATCAGATCCTGCCGCCCCATCGCCACGCAAAGCCGTTCGAACATTTTGTCATTCGAGCATGCGATTGCCAGCCACTTCCCATCCCCGCTCAGATAATGGCTATGCGGCACGATATTGACCGTGTCAGCCCCTAACGGCTCGCGCACCAGGCCATAGCGGTCAAATGCCGGAACCATTTCATCCATCATGCGAAAGATCGATTCAAACAGCGCGACGTCCACCACTTGACCAATGCCGCTTTTATCACGTTCCCGCAGCGCCACCATGACACCAAGCGCGCCATACAAGCCCGATGAATAGTCCGCCAGCGAAGTGGAACCCGGAATAACCGGGACACCGCCAGGCTCGCGCGCCATATGCGCCAGGCCGCCGAAAGCATGCGCGATCCGGGCGAAGCCCGGCAAGGAACGCAATGGGCCGGTCTGGCCATATCCGCTGACTCTAAGCATGACAAGACCGGGATTGGCACGAGAAAGCTCATCGTAGCCCAGGCCCCATTTCTCCAGTGTTCCCGGACGAAAATTTTCAATGAGCACATCGGCTGTCGCAACCAGGCGCTTTAGCAACCCAGCCCCTTCGGCGCTGCGCAGATTCAGCGTAATGGACTTCCGATTGCGCGCCTCGCTAAGCCATGTCAGCGAATCCCCGCATTCGGAACGCTTGCCGAAGCGCCTCAGCGGGTCTCCTTTTCCGGGCTCCTCCACCTTGATGACTTCCGCCCCGAATTCCGCCAGCATGCTGGCGCAAAACGGGCCCGCAATGAAGGTGGCCAGATCGATCACCTTGATTCCGGCCAGTGGCAGCGAAGGGGGCGCGCTTTCCGGCGAGCCGGGGATGAAGGAATCAGGCGCTTTCATTCGGGTTCCCCGCGGCCAGGGCCGCCCGGCGACGAATATTGGCCGCCAGCTTGACGTGCGCCATGTCTATCAATTCCCCGTCCAGGTTAATGGCGCCACGCCCCTGTCCGACGGCATCGTCCATTGCCTGCGCCACACGTGCCGCCCACGAAACCCGCTGGGCGGAAGGCGTAAAGGCCGTGTTTGCCTGTGCGACTTGCGAAGGATGAATCGCCCATTTTCCTTCAAACCCCAAGGCGCGCCCACGGCATGCCGACGCCTGGTAGCCAGCCATGTCGGAAAAATCCGTGTAAGGCCCATCGATCGGACGCAAGCCATATGCGCGGCATACCGTCGCAATGCGCGACTGCGCATAATGCCAATGATTCGCCAAGTACGACGACGCGGCCTGTGCGCCGTCGATATCGTTCACTACGGCATAGTCCTGATTCAGGCTCCCCATCCGCATGTCCGAGGTCTGCATGTCTATCATGTAGTCGCCTACGCCGAAAATCAGCGCCTCCAGGCGAGGCGAAGCTTGCGCGATTTTCGCGGCGTTCACCATGCCCATCGCGCTTTCTATCAAGGCCTCGATCCCGATCGGATCGCGGCGTCCTATGGCAAGCTCTATGCCGGATAACAACGTATCCACAAACTGCACGTCGGCCGCGCTGCCCGCCTTGGGCAACATGATCAGATCCAGCCGAGGACATTGCTCGACAACATCCACGATATCCCTATAGCCCCAAGGGGTGTCCAGGCCGTTCACCCTGACCGCCACAATCTTGTCCTGCCAGTCGATATCATTGATGGCGGCAATTGCCAAGTGGCGCGCCCGTTCTTTTTCACCCGGCGAAACCGCGTCTTCCAGATCCAGGAAAACCTCGTCCGCCTCGCCTTTTGCCGCCTTCTCGAAAAAAACCTCGGATGTGGCCGGCACCGCCAGACAAGACCGTTGTAAACGGCGAGTTCTGGGGCTTCCGGCAGTCGCTGATGCATGCATATGATTGATCCTTGCCAATGGCGGCACGCGTGTATGCGATGTGCCTGCGCTCCGCCTGGTTCCATGTGCTACGAAACGAGGACAAGGCGCCGCTCGTCCCCTTCTGAAATGTCGATACTATAGACACGGGAAAGTTAAGTAAAATGTGTTTATATTTACTTTAGTTAAGATTTTCTTAACTATCGCCGACGACAGGTGGATCATGAGCATCAATTTCAAGTTACTGAATGCCTTCATGCTCGTGGCCGAGTGCGGCACTCTGCGAATGGCTGCCGAAAAGGCCAACCGCTCGTTGCCGGCCATCAGCATGCAAATCAAGCGGCTCGAAGAGCAGCTAGGCACCCATCTTTTCCATCGAACCAGCCGCAAGCTGGAATTGACCTCAACAGGCGAGCAGTTGCTGACATATGTGCGCCGCGCATTCCTGGAAATGGATCAGGGGCTGCTCCAGCTCAAGCAAACCATCAACTTGCAGCAAGGCAAGGTATCCATCGCATGCTCGCCTACCGTCGCAACAACGCGTCTACCGGCGATTCTGTCCGGCTTCGCCCGACAATACCCGGGCATAAGGCTATATGTGCAAGAGCTATCCCTGGTCGAGCAGCTGGAAAGCATCGAGAAATGCCATGTCGACTTCAGCATTGGCCCCGCTCCCCATGGTATCGCCCCCCACATCCAATTCGACCCCGTCTTACGGGACGAGATCTATGCGCTGCTGCCGGCAACCTATGCCCAGGCAAAGAAAAGCGTGCTGACACTGGCTGAATTCAGCAGATTTCCCGCGCTGATGCTCTCGAGCGACTCCGGCTTGCGTCCGATGATGGACGAAGCCCTGAGAACCGCGGGCCTCGTGCTGCAAATGAGGTGCGAAGCAAAGCAGATTTCCACGCTGATCGCCATGGTCCGCTCGGGCATGGGTGCCGCTCTGCTGCCGCGCATTGCATTGCACGAGAACCTGGGGAAGGACTTGGTCGCCCTGCGCATTACAGAGCCCAATATGGCGCGGGAACTGGGCATTCTGACGGCCAAGGGACGCTCCCCAACGTCGGCGGCGAGTCAGTTGCAGCGCATGGTGCACCAGCTACTGGCCCCGATGGGCGCTGAATCCGTTTTCGCGTCCTTATAATCGGACGGTATAAAAAAACGCCATTTACCATTTATCTAATAAAGCAAGCATGTCTTTACCCACCATACAACTCGTTGTCGCCTATTCCGACAACCGCGCCATAGGCCGCGACAATGCCCTGCCCTGGCGCCTGCCGTCCGACCTGGCCCACTTCAAGCGGGTGACGCTGGGCCAGCCCATCGTCATGGGCCGCAATACGTGGGAATCATTGGGGCGGCCTTTGCCCGGGCGCCCCAACCTGGTGATCAGCCGCAATCCCCATTACCAGGCAAGCGGCGCCGCCGTATACCCGACACTGGAAGCCGCGCTGGCCGACTGCCGGGACGCGCCGCGGGTCTGCATCATAGGCGGCGAGCAGATCTTCAGGCATGCCCTGGCCATCGCCGACGAGATCGTGGCCACCGAAGTCCACGCGCAGGTGGATGGGGACACTTTCTTTCCGCCCCTGGACCCGGCCGCCTGGCGCGAAACCGAAAGGCTGGCGCAGCCCGAGGAAAACGGCTACGCCTTCGATTTCGTGGTGTACCGGCGCCTGCCCGCGTAAGCGCGGCCCTTGCCCCGCGCAGGGCGTTCAGGCATTCCCGCGCTGCTGGATGAGCGCGGCGACGGCGTCGAACAGGTGATGCATGCCGAACGAGACATCGATGACCCTGCCGTCCAGAAAGAACGCCGGCGAGCCTTGCACGCCGCTGGCCCGGCCGCTTTCCAGGCTTTCCTGGATGCGCTGCAGATAGATGTGATCGCCGATCTCGGCGTCGTAGCGCAGCAGGTCCAATTCAAGATCCGCGGCGTATTGCCGCAGATTCTTGGGCTTGAGGTGCGCCTGATTCTCGAACAACAGGTCATGCATCTGCCAGAATTTGTTCTGCGCGCCGGCCGCTTCGGCGGCTTCGGCCGCCAGCTCCGCATGCGGATGGGCCTCCACCAGGGGAAAGTGGCGAAATGCGTAGCGGATGTGCTTGCCGAAGTCCTGGAGCAGGATCTTCACCGAGGGATAGGCCTGGGCGCATGAGGGGCATTCGAAGTCGCCGTATTCGACGATGACGATCTGGGCATGGCGCGCGCCGATGACGTGATCCTGCTTCCCCACGGCGGGGACCAGGGTGGGGGGAAATGAAGGATGGATGGCCATAGAGGTCTCTCCAGTGGTTCAGGAAGGCATAGGCAAGGATAGCCCTGAAACAGGTTGCGCCGGATTCTTTTGATCGTCAAGTTTCGCCGCCGCTGCCGCCGCCGCTAGTCCGCCGGACCGGCCTGCTCGTCCTGCCCGCCATAGCGGCCGGCGGCGCTTTCCCGGTAGCGTTCAAGGGTTTGCGGCTTGATGAAAAGCGCGCTCACCTCGGGATGCGCGGCGCGGATCTTGCCTTCTAGCGCCACCACTATCGCTTCGAGCTCTGGAACGCGCAGCGGGTCGGTGAATTCAACGCTCAACGCGACGATGATTTCCTGCGGGGCCATTTGCAGCGCCACCACCCCATTGGCCCGCGCGACGCCGTCCATCTCTTCGGCCAGCCTCAGGATCGAGCCGTGCACGCGGGCGCTGGCCGCCTCGCCGATCAGCAGGCCCTTGGTCTCGCGCGCCACCAGAATGGCCGTCAGTCCCAGCGTGATGCCGATGAGGATGGATGCGGCGCCATCCAGCGCCGGCTCATCCAGCGCCACCGACAAATAAACGCCGAAGAATGCGATCAGCAGCCCGGCAAGGGCCGCGCTGTCTTCCAGCAGCACGATGAAGGTGGGCGGGTCCTTGCTGTGGACTATCAACTGGAATAGTTCGGCATACCGTTTGTCGCCTTTGAACCTGCGCAGGGTGAAAACCCAGGATGTGCCTTCGAACAGCGCCGCCGCGGCCAGGACGAGGTAAGTCACCAGCGGATTCTCGATCGGATGCGGATGGCGTATGTGGATGATGCCTTCGTAAACAGACACTCCCGCGCCGAAGGTCAGGATAAGCAGGCCGACGATGAAGCTCCAGAAATAGATTTCCCGCCCATAGCCCAGCGGATGGGCGCGGTCCGGCCGCGCCGCGCTCCGGTGGATACCGTAGAGCAACAGCAGCTCGTTGGCGGTATCGACCACGGAGTGCACCCCTTCGCTGAGCATTGCCGAGCTGCCGGTCCAGGCCGCCGCGATGAATTTGCTGGCTGCGACCAGCAGGTTGCCGGCGAGCGCCACGTAGATGACACTGCGGGATGAAGCATCGTGGCGGGCGGCACTTCTGGCCATGGGGCACCTATAGGCATGAACCGGCAAGGCACGATGCCTGCAAGCATCGTGCCTGGCGCGGTTCGACGGCGGGCGCGGCCATCTACGCTATGATTTACCGTTGAGGGTTAAATTCATTTTCTCGTCCATCGAGGCAGCCATGACCAGTCCAGCCGATATCCCCGATCTCTCCAACCTGTGGATGCCCTTCACCGCCAACCGCCAGTTCAAGGAACAGCCGCGCCTGCTCGCCAAGGCGCGGGGCATGTACTACACCACCGTGGATGGCAAGCAGGTGCTGGACGGCACGGCGGGCTTATGGTGCGTGAACGCCGGCCATGGGCGCAGCGAAATCATCGACGCCATTTCGCGCCAGGCCGCGGAACTGGACTATGCGCCCAGCTTTCAGCTGGGGCATAGCGATTCCTTCCGGGCCGCCACCGCCGTGACCAGGATGATGCCCGCCGGGATGGACAGGATATTCTTCACCAATTCAGGCTCGGAATCGGTCGATACCGCCCTGAAGATTGCGCTGGCCTACCACCGGGCGCGCGGCGAAGGCCAGCGCACGCGGCTCATCGGCCGCGAGCGCGGCTACCACGGCGTGGGTTTCGGGGGAATTTCGGTGGGCGGCATATCGCCCAATCGCAAGGCCTTCTCCGGCGCCCTCCTGCCGGGCGTGGACCACCTGCCCCATACGCACGACCTGTCCAGGAACGCCCATACGCGCGGCCAGCCCGCATGGGGCGAACACCTCGCCGACGAGCTCGAGCGCATCGTCGCCCTGCACGACGCCTCGACCATCGCGGCGGTGATCGTCGAGCCGCTGGCCGGCTCGACCGGCGTCCTGGTGCCGCCCAAGGGCTATCTTGAAAAACTGCGCGCCATCACCGAAAAACATGGCATCCTGCTGATCTTCGATGAAGTCATTACGGCCTTCGGCCGCCTTGGCGCCGCCACCGCCAGCGAATACTTCGGCGTCACCCCCGACCTGATGTCATTGGCCAAGGGCATCAGCAACGCCAGCGTGCCCGCCGGCGCGGTCGCGGTCAAGCGCGAGGTCCACGACACCATACTCGGCGCGGCCGCCAATGGCATAGAATTCTTCCACGGCTACACCTATTCGGCGCATCCCCTGGCCACCGCGGCCATTCTCGCCACCCTGGAAATCTATGAGCGCGAACAATTGTTCCAGCGCGCCCGCGCGCTGTCGGCCAAATTCGAAGACGCCGCCCACCAGCTTGAAGAGGCGCGCCACGTCATAGATGTGCGCAACCTCGGCATGGTGGCGGGCATAGAACTCGCCCCGCGCGACGGCGCCCCCGGCGCCCGCGCCGCCGAAGTCTTCAGGAAGTGCTTCGACCAGGGGATCATGCTGCGCTATACCGGCGACATCCTGGCCATTTCGCCGCCGCTCATCATCGAAGAAAGCCAGATCGAAGAAATTTTCGGGAAAATCGGGGCGGTCCTTCAGGCCACGGCGTGACGCCGTCCCGGCCGGCGGCCGTCCGCCGGCGGCAAGCGCCAGGCGCCCGGGAACGTCATCCGGCCTTGGGCCAGCTTCCGCCCATGGCCTGAGTGGCCCCGGCGGCGGCTTTCTGCACCATCTTCGACATCTTCTCGACCGCCGCCGGCGTGAACCGCTCTTTCGGACCGGACAATGAAATCGCCCCGCAGAATTCATTGTCCAGCCCGAATACCGGGCTGGCCACGGCGGCGCAGTTGGGGTCGCGCTCGCCCATGGATATCGCGATCAGGTGTTCTTTGGACGGGGCCATCCCGGTGCCGTGATAGGCCTTTATGAGCTTGCCGGCGGCGCCGCGCTCCAGCGGCAGGATGTCGCCCACGCGGATGCGGTCCAGGGTGGAATGATGCGAATCGACCCGCAGCAGGCAGACGCGAGACCCGGCATCGTGATAGACATGAAAAGAGCCGCTTTCGCTGCCCCGGTTGACGAGGTCCTGCAATACCGGAAGCATGACTTCGGTCAACCTGTAGGCGGCTTCGTAAGAGCGCCCGAGCTCGTGGGCGTAGCGGCCGAGGGCGTAGCGGCCATCGCTGCGCCGCACGACCAGCGCCGCTTTTTCCAGCGAGGCGATCAGGCGCAGCAACGTGCTTTTATAGTAGCCGGTGGCCCGCGACAGATCGGCCAAGGTGATAGGGTCGCTGCGATGCGCAATGACATCGACGATGGCCAGGGCGCGGTCTACGGCGGCGACCCCATCATCGCCTTGGGCGGAAGTAAGACTCATGGCGGGCGGTTTGCTGATAACGGTTATTTACGATGGATGATTATGCCATGCGCGCCGCCCCGCCGGACAAAGGGCGCATGCCTGGCCGCGCCGGGCGTGCCGGGCGGGCCGGCCCGGAGCATCACTTTCCTTCGAAAACCAGGCTGATGGCCGGCGCATATTTATCGCCATGGCCGGCGGCAATGGCCTTGTCGAAGCAGGCGATGAGGTTTTTCGCGCCCGTCGCGTCGACGCCCACCTGGTCGGCCAGCCCCACGGCGTATTGCAGGTCCTTTTTCGCATACACCACGGGAAACGCCTTTTCAGGAAAGTTCTGCGGCGCGATCGCCTTCATGCCGTGGTTGCGCAGCGCAAAGCTGTCCGCCGAGCCCACCGACATGGCCGCGAACAGGCGGTCCGGGTCCACGCCCGCGCGCGTGCCTATCGCCCGCGCTTCCGCCAGGGCAAGGACGGTCTCGTAAAGGACCATGTTGTTGAGTATCTTGACGACCTGGCCGGCGCCGATGCCGCCCACATGGATGACGTCCGCGGCAAAAGTGCGCAGCAGCGGCTCGATGCGGGCGAACACGGCATCGTCGGCGCCCACCGGCACGGCCAAGGTGCCCGCCTCGGCGGCCGCGCGGGTGCGCATGACGGGTGTATCGGCGAACAGAATGCCCGCCCCGGCCAGATCGGCGGCCAGCCGGCGGCTAAGCTCCACCGGCGAAGTGCTCAGGTCGACGATGAGCTGCCCCGCGCGGCACAGCGCCAGCAGGCCATTGGCGCCGTCGCCATCGCCGCGTATGACGTTCTGCACGATTTCCCCGGATGGCAGGGACATGAAAATGATATCGGCCTGTTCGGCGATTTCCCGCAGGGACGCGGCGATGACCTTGTGCTGCGCCAGGCGCCGCAGGGGCGCGTCGTCGCGGTCATGGGCGAGCACGCGGGCGCCGCTCTTCGTCGCCAGATGGCGGCAGATGGGTTCGCCCATCACGCCGACGCCGATGAAACCGAGGGTGTTCAGTGTAGCCATGGATGTCTGTCCTTTCAGATGTTGCTATTCGGATGCCGGCGCGAAGTTGGCGGGGTCCATGCTCCAGTAGATGCCTTTGCTCTGCTGGTAGAGGCGCAAGCCCGTAACGCCTTTTTCGCGGCCTATGCCGCTATCCTTGAAGCCGCCGAAGGGGGTGGAAATCGACAGCTGCTTGTAGGTGTTGATCCACACCAGGCCGGTTTCCAGGGCCCGCGCGACCCGCCACGCGCGCTGGTAATTGGCGGTCCAGATGCCCGAAGCCAGGCCGAAGACGCTTTCATTGGCCTGGGCGATCAGATCGGCTTCATCGTCGAAGGGCAGCACGCAAAGCACCGGCCCGAAGATTTCTTCGCGCACGGCGGTGGCCTGATTGCTCAGGCCGCCGAGTATGGTCGGCAGAAAGTACGCGCCGCGCCCGAACTGCTCGCCTTCGGGGCGCTTGCCGCCGAGCACGACCTTGCCGCCCTCGGCAATGGCGGACTCGATGAATTGCTCTATGCGGGCGCGATGGGCGAAGCTCGATACCGGGCCCATTTCCGCGCCGTCCGCGTCGGGCTGGCCCAGCTTGATGGCCTGGCTGCGCTTGACCAGCAGGCCGAGCAGCCTGTCATGGACCGAGCGCTGCACGAACAGCCGGGAGCCCGCCACGCAGGATTGGCCGCTGCCCTCGAAGATGCCGCCTATGATGTTCTCGACGGCCGCGTCGAGATTGGCGTCGTCGAAGACAATGTGCGGCGACTTGCCGCCCAGTTCAAGCGCGACCGGTATCAGGCGCTCGGCGGCGATCATGCCTATGGCGCGGCCGCTGGCCGTACCGCCGGTGAACGACACCATGCGCACGCCGGGATGCTGCACCAGGGCTTTGCCGGTGATGGCGCCATTTCCGGTCAATACATTCAGGATGCCGGGCGGCAGGCCCGCCTGCAGCGCGATCTCCCCCAGCAGCAGGGCCGCCGACGGCGTCACCTCGGACGGCTTCAATATCACCGCATTGCCGGCGGCAAGGGCCGGGGCGACCTTCTGCGCTTCCATGGTCAGCGGCGAATTCCATGGCGTGATGGCGGCGACGACGCCATAGGGTTCGTAGGCGGTCATCGACAGGTAATTGCCGCGGGACGGCGTGATTTCGGCGCCCAGCGTTTCGCAAACCGCCGCATAGTAGCGGAAGGTGGCCGCCGCGCTGCCGGCTTGCGCCGTGCATTCGCGCCAGACCTTGCCGTTTTCCACCATCTGCAGCCGGGCAAGCTCATCGCCCCGCTCCACGATGAGGGCCGCGATGCGCATCAGGATCTGCGCGCGCACATGGGGCAGCATGTCCTTCCAGGACGATAGCGCGGCCGCCTTTTTGGCCGACGCCACCGCCGCGTCGACGTGAAGCGCGGTCGCCATGGACACGCGGTAGTTGAGCTCGCCGGTTGCGGGATTGACCGAATCAAATGATTCCGTCGGGTTGGATATCCATACGCCGTCGATCAGGAAGGGCTTGGGGTCGGAAACCGACTGCTGCGACATGTTGTTTACTCCGGTTTGAATACGAGGATCTGGTTTCATAGCGCTATCGGGAAAAGCGAAGGCATTATACATTTGTTCTGTCTACCGCACCGATCGTTCTATTTTATTATCGACAAGGCCGGTGACGTTGTCAAGGAAAACAGGCCTGGAAACACAATCGGATACGGCTTTCGGGCGCCGGTCCGGGGCGCGCCCAGGCCTGCGCCGGCCGCCAAGAAGCATGGCCCTTCCAGCGTTACGCGAACAGCGGATCGGCGCGGTGGCCCAAGGCGGCGCGGCCCCGGGCGCCGCGGCAGGCTAGGCGGCGGGATCGGGCGCCATGTGCAGCGCCACGGTATCGGGGTCGCCGGCTTGCGCGGGGTATTGCCGCAGCACCCGCGGATCGTGGCCCGGAATGATATGGTCCGGGCCATCCGCCGCCGCGGCAAGCCGGGCATAGCCCGACAGCATATCGGCGACGTTGTGCACGATGGGAAAGGGGCGGCGCTTGTCCATGTTTTCGTAGTAGTGCGAGGCATCGGACGCCAGCACCACCCAGCCGCGCCGGGTGTGTACCCGCAGCGCCTGCAGGCCCTTGGTGTGCCCGCCTATTTTCAGCACGCTGATGCCGGGGGCGATGTCCTGGTCGCCGTCATGGAACACCACGCGGTCCTCGTATACATTGCGTATCAAGGTCACCACATCGTCCACGGAATACGCGTGCCGCATGGGTTCGAAGCACATGCACCGCCCCGTGGCGTAATCGACTTCGGCGTCCTGCACATGGAAGCGCGCATTGGGCAGCTTGTCCAGGTTGCCGGCATGATCGTAATGCAAGTGGGTGAGGATGACATCGCCGATGTCCCCGGCCTCGACCCCCAGCGTGCGCAAGGCCTCGATCGGGCAGCGCAGCATGTCGCGCTGGCGCTTCCTGGCGGTGGCGGCGTTGAACCCCGTATCGACCAGCAGCAGGCGCTGCCCGCAGCGTATCAGCCAGACGAAGAAGTCCATGGGCATGGGGCCGTCATGCGGGTCGCCGCCTATGAAATTGTCGCGGCGCTCGCGCCGCATATGCGCGTAGCGCAGGGCGAATATTTCGTATTCGGGCAAAACGGAGGTATTCAATTCAGGCACGGCGTCATACTCCAAGATAAGCTTTTTGAACAAACGGATCGGCCAGCAGCTCGGCGCCTTTTCCGCTGCGGATAATCTCGCCATGCTCGAGCGCGTAGGCCCTGTGCGACAAGCGCAGCGCGAGCCTGGCGTTCTGCTCGACCAGCACGATGGCCATATTCTTCTCGCGGTTGATGCGCTCGATGGCGCCGGCGATCTCGGCCACGATTTTCGGCGCAATGCCCAGGGAAGGCTCGTCCAGCATCAGCAGGCGCGGGTTCGCCATCAGCGCCCGCCCTATGGCCACCATCTGCTGTTCGCCGCCCGACAGCGAGCCGGCCAATTGCGAACGCCTTTCGCGCACCTGCGGGAACAGGGCGTAGATATCATCCAGCATGCGCCGCACAACAGCGCGCGAACCGACTCCGTGGGCGCCGGCCAGCAGATTGTCCTGCACCGACATGCGGCCGAACAGCCGCCGGCCCTCGGGCGACAGCGCGATGCCGGCATGCACCCGGGCGGCGGGGGCGGCCCTGGTGATGTCCCGGCCGTCCAGCAGTATCTGGCCCGACGCCGGCGGCACCAGGCCGATAAGCGCCTTGAGCGTGGTGCTCTTGCCCGCGCCGTTGGAACCGATCAGGGCGACGATCTGGCCGGCCTCCACCGAGAAGCTGACCCCGCGCACCGCCTCGAGGCGGCCATACGATACCGTCAGGTCCCGCACGCTAAGCATGGGCATAGTCGGGCGCCCCCAGGTAGGCTTCTATGACGGCGGCGTTCTGCCGGATGTCTTCAGGCGCGCCTTCGGCGATTTTTTCGCCCTGGACCAGCACCACGATGCGCTGGCACAGCTCCATGACCAGCGCCATATGGTGTTCCACCAGCAGCAGCGTGAGCCCATGCTCATCGCGCAGCAGGCGCAACAGGCGGGCGAGATCATTGCATTCCTCATGATTCAGGCCCGCCGCGGGCTCATCCAGCAGCAGCATGCGCGGCCGCGTGGCGAGCGCCACCGCGATGCCCAGCTTTTTCTGCAGGCCGTAAGGCAGGCTGCCGGCCGGCGCATCGCGCCATGATGCCAGATCGGTGACGCGCAGGATGGCATCGATCTCGGCGGGAACCTGCGCGGCGGCCAGCATGCCGCCTCGGCGCCCGACCAGCCGTCCCACGGTGGAGCCCGCGATGCGGGAAAGCATGCCGCGATAGACGTTTCCGGCCACCGACACCGCGGGATAGGTAGAGGCCGACTGGAAGGTGCGCGCCAGCCCCGCCACAACCACCCGGCTGGGCGGCCCGCCGGAAATGTCCCGGCCGTCGAACCTCACCGTGCCCGCCGACGGCGGAATGGTGCCGGTGATGACATTGAACGCCGTGGTTTTGCCCGCGCCGTTGGGGCCGATCAGGCCGACGATCTCCCCCTGCGCAACGGAAAACGTTAGCTTGCGCAAGGCCACCAGCCCGCCGAACCTGCGCGACAGGCCCTGCACATGGAGCAGATCCGGCTTCATGGCCGCTCCCTGCCGGCAAGTTTGCGCAGCAGCCCGGGAAGCCGCGCCAGGCCGCCGGGCAGAAACCTGAGTATGAGTATCAATGCCGCGCCGTAGAACATATGCTGGGTCTGCACCGCGCCGCGGAACAGTTCGGGCAGGGGCGTCAGCACCACCGCGCCCACCAGAGGGCCCCACGAAGACTGGCGTCCGCCTATGACCAGCATGATGATGAAGCCTATGGAAACGCTGGTGTTGAACGATTCGGGCGATATATAGCCGATATACCGCGCCTGCAGCGCGCCTCCGATGGCGGCCAGCGCGCAGCCGGCCACGAAGGCGAACAGTTGCAGGCGATGCACGCTCAGCCCCGTCGATTCCGCCAAGGCGGCGTTATCGGCGATCGAATCGATGGCGTGCCCTATGGGCCTGCGAAACAGGGCGCGCATGAATAAGCTGGATGCCAGCGCCGCGAACAGGGCCAGGCCGTAGAACCTGGCGCGCGTATCGAAGGCGAAGCCCAGGATTTCCGCGGCCGCGATGCCCGCTATGCCGTTGGCGCCCCCGGTGATGTCCGACAAGTCCAGCAGCACCAGGCGCACCAATTCGCCGAAGGCGAAGGTGACCAGCACAAAATAGACGCCGCGCAGCCGCAGGATGACCCAGCCCAGCGCAAAGGCCGCCAGGGCCGTGGCGGCGGCGCCGGCCAGCGCCGATACAATGAACGACAGGCCGAAATAATTGCCGGCCAGCACGGCGGTATAGGCGCCCACGGCCATGAAGGCGGCGTGGCCCAGCGAAAGCTGGCCCGAGCGGCTGACCAGCGCCAGGCCGTTGACGACCAGCACATTCAGGGCGGTCAGCACCGCCAGGTGCAGCGCGAACTGGCCCGCAAACCAGGGCGCCAGGGCCACCGCCGCCAGGAGGGCGAGCGCGGCGATATTCCGGTCAGGACGCATGTCCGCGCCGGCGGGAGCGGCGTAGGGAGTCATCGTCAGGCTTCCCCCTGGCCCAGCAGGCCCTTGGGACGCAGCACCAGCATGGCGATGACGATCATGAAGATCAGCATATCGGCGCTGCTGCTGCTGAAGAACAGGCTGCTGTAGCTCTCGACCAGGCCCAGCGCCAGGCCGGCCACCGCCGCGCCCGGTATGCTGCCCAGCCCGCCCAGGATGACCACGATGAAGGCCTTGAGCAAGGGCGCCGCGCCGACGAAAGGCGACACCGAGAACAGCGGCGCCATGAGCGCTCCCGCCACGGCCGCCAGCCCCACGCCTATGCCGAAGCCCAGGGGGTAGTAGATGCGCGATCGTATGCCTTGTATCGAAGCGATCTCGAAATCCTCGACCACGGCCCGCAAGGCCCGGCCGGGCCGCGAATGCTTCAGAAAGAGATACAGCAGGGCAAGCACGGCCAGCGCGAACACCACGACATAGATGCGCGATGTCGGAATCGTGATCCTGCCCAGCCTTGTGGCGCCCTGCACCACCGCCGGCATGGAAAGCGGATCCGGGCCGAAGAACATCAGCGCGAGGTTCTGCAGAATCATCGCCAGGCCTATGGTCGCGATCATGCCATTGAGCTCATCGTGCCGGAAAGGCTTCAATATGGCCCACTCCACCGCCGCGCCAAACACCACCGCCCCGGCGAACGTGAGCGCCAATGCCGGCAGGAACCCCATTCCCAGGCCCGCGGTAAGAAAGTAGGCGCCGAACGCCCCCAGCATGTAGAACTCGCCGTGGGCGAAATTCACCATGCGCATGACGCCGAACACCAGGGTGAAGCCCACCGCCATCAGCAGGTACAACAGCCCGATGATCAGGCCGTTGACCGTCGCCTGCCCCAGTAGAATGCTCCAGTCCACGATCGCTCCATTAAGTTATTCGCAACTGGCTACGGTGCACTTCGCACGAATGATTTCCTTGCCGCCCACGACTTCGGCGACATAGAAAGGCGCATTCAATTGATGATTGATGCCGTAGGCCTGCTGGCCGGTCCAGTTCAATGTGCCCAGCGCGCCGGGAAAATCGGCGAGTTTTTCCATTTCCCTGCGCACGGCGTCGGTGTCGGTCACCGTGCCGGCGCGGCGCATGGCCTCGAACAGCATATTCGTGCCATCGTAGAAAGCCGGACTGAAACCGTTCATCGGATGCTTGTAGGCGGCGGCATAGCGCTCGGCATAGGCTTTCGTGGAGGGCAGCTCCGGATTGATGGGCGTATGCACGAACATGCCTTGCGCCGCCTCGGCGCCCGCCACATTGACGATCTCCTGGGTGGCGGGGCCGCCGGTGCGCAGGATTTTCCCGGCGAAGCCGATTTCCCGGGCCTGCTTGACGATCAGTCCGGCCGTGGTCGGGGAGTTGCCGTCGAGTTCGATGGCATCGATGCCGCGCGCCGCCATGCGCGTCAGCAGCGGAACGAAATCGACGCGATCGCGCTCGAAGAACTCGGTGGCGGCGAGGTCCGCGCCGGCATGCTTGTAGGCGGCCCTCAGGTCTTTGGCGATCTGCTGGCCGGTTTCGTCGTTGGGGAACAGCGCGCCGACTTTCTTGATGCCTTGCGTCTTGACCAGCCAGTCGATCTGGGGCTGCGAGACTTCGGCGGTGGTCACGTTGGGACGGAAGGTGAACGGCTTGTCTTTTTCAAGCGCCCTGGAGGTAAAGCCCAGGGTGATGACGATGACCTTGTTCTTCTCTGTGATGGGCTGGATGGCCAGGACGGGAGCCGAACCGACAGGCCCGATGATATATTGCACCTTGTCTTCGAACACCAGGCGATTGGCCACGGTTACGGCCTCGTTGGCCTGGTACTTGTCGTCGTAGGCGACGACGCTGACCTTATACTTTTTACCGCCCACCTCGAGGCCGCCTTTTTCATTGACCTGGGCGGCGGCGATTTCGGCGGCATTCCTCATGCCCTGCCCCCAGGCGGCGCCCGCCCCCGACAGCGTGACCAGGGCGCCGATTTTGAGCGTGCCCGCCTCCTGGGCGGAAACCGACAGCGTGGCGGCCAGGCTGGCCAGCAGTCCGATGGTGATCTTGGTTTTCATGGATAGGTCTCCTGAGTGGATCCGGCCTGAGCCGGCGGCAAAGGTCTACGACGAGCAGATTTCGTCCAGCACGGGCAATAAATAATGGCGGAACTGGCCGGGGTTCTCGCTCATGGGAAAGTGCCCGACTTCGCGCATGATGCTGACTTTCGCGCCCGGTATCGCTTGCGCGGTGCGCAGCGTATCGTCGGGCGAGCATGAGAAATCGTATTCGCCGGTCAACAGGTACAAGGGGCATATGTCGGTGCGTATGCCATCCAGGCGCCCGCGAAGATCGCTGTCCACCCGGTAGAAATACAGGTCGCCGCGAAAGACGCCGGGCCCGCTCTGCATGTATTGCCAGAGGGTCTCGTGGCGGTGCAATGGCGGCGATTGCGGCGCGATGAGTCCCGATACCAGCGCCGCGCAGACCTCGCCGCCATGCACGTCGCCGCGATGCAGCCAGGATGTGTCGTACCAGGGCTGCTGGTAATCGGCGGCCTCGACGCCTATGAGCGCGCGGAATCTGTCGGAATGCGCGTTGGCCAGCTGCAGCACGATACGCCCGCCTATGGAACAGCCGATAAGGGCCGGCCGCCGCAGATCCAGGGCGTCGCAGAAGGCGGTTATGGTTTCCACATAAAGCTCGGTGGTGAGCTGATATTCGGAACCTTGCCACCCCTCGGGCGGATAGGACTTGCCGTGCCATGGCATGTCGAAAGCCAGCACGCGGAATCGCGAGGTGATCGCTTCGTCGCACAGCATATGGCGGTATTGGCGGTTGTCCGCGCCCGCCGTGTGCAGGCAGACCAGCGGTATGCCCGAACCGGCCTCTTCGAAATACACGCGGCAGCGGCGCCCGGCCACATCGAACGACACGTAGCGGCCCACGATGGGTTCCAGCGCGGCGCTCATGCGCAGGCCTCCCGGCCTATGGCCAGCAAGTCCTTCATGTATTGCAGGTTGGCCATGAAGGGGTGAAGATCGCCTTCGATGGCCATCTCGCCGTTCCTGGCCAAGGCAAAGATATCGTGACTGCCAGCGGCGGGGACCGCGCGCCAGAAACGCGACCATGCGTCGGCCGGCGCCCGCACGGAGAAATCCCAGGAACTCAAGGGCGCCATGCTGTCCGCTATATCGACCACGCGGCCATGCTCGATGCGCACCAGCAAGCGCGCGTCGCCAAACTGGATCAATACCCTGGCCTCTACGGCCCGGCTGCGGGCATACGACAAGGCATGGCGCTTGAAATGCCGCGCCAGGCTCGCACCGTCATCCGCATGAACTCCGGTCATGGTCTTGTCTCCTGAATCATCGATTCTCTTGAAGAGAACGCTTATTCTTTCTAGAAGAACATTCTAAAGGCGGCGAATGGGCAATGTCAATACGCCGCCGAACAATACGCATGCCGCCGGGCGCGAAACCGGCGCATGCGCCCGGCGCGCGGCCGCGGAATGGCGAAGCGCCCGCGTTGCCGCGGGCGCTTTCTTCCATCTGCAATAAAAGCCGGAGCTATGCCGCCGACGGCTCCGCGGCCGCATCGGCCTCAGCGAGATAATCCTCGAGCGGCGGGCAGGAACAAACCAGATTGCGGTCGCCGTAGGCATTGTCCACCCGCGCCACCGGCGGCCAATACTTGCCGGCCCGCAAGCTGGCCAGCGGATACGACGCCTGTTCGCGCGTGTAGTCGTGGTGCCATTCGGCGACCAGCAGCATCTGCGCGGTATGCGGCGCATTCTTGAGCACATTGTCCTGCGCATCCGCGGCGCCGGCTTCGATGGCGGCGATCTCGGCGCGAATCGCGATCATCGCATCGATGAAGCGATCGAGCTCCGCCAGCCCTTCCGATTCAGTGGGCTCCACCATCAGCGTGCCCGCCACCGGGAAGCTCATCGTCGGCGCATGGAAGCCGTAATCCACCAGGCGCTTGGCGATGTCTTCGGCGGAAATCCCGCAACCATCCTTGATGGGCCGGATGTCCAGGATGCATTCGTGCGCCACGCGGCCATTATGGCCGGCGTACAGTATCGGATAATGCGCCTGCAGGCGGGCCGCGATATAGTTGGCATTCAGGATGGCGACCTCGGTGGCCGCCAGCAAGCCCTCGGCTCCCATCAGCGTTATGTACAGATACGGAATGGGCAGAATCCCGGCCGAGCCATAAGGCGCGGCCGATACCGGCCCGACCGCGGCGCCGGCGGGAAGCCCGCCCGATTCATCCACGATGCCCGGCAAATACGGCGCCAGGTGCGAGCGCACGGCGACCGGGCCCACGCCCGGGCCGCCGCCGCCGTGGGGAATGCAGAAGGTCTTGTGCAGGTTCAGATGTGAGACATCGGAACCGAACTTGCCCGGCTGCGCCAGCCCGACCATGGCATTCATGTTGGCCCCGTCCAGGTAGACCTGGCCGCCGGCTTCATGCACCATCGCGCAGATCTCGGTGACGGCGACCTCGAACACCCCATGCGTGGACGGATAGGTGATCATCAAGGCGGCCAGGCGGTCGCCGACCTTGGCAATCTTGGCCTTCAGGTCGGCCACGTCGACGTTGCCGTTTTCATCGGAGGCGACCACCACCACTTCCATGCCGGCCATTTGCGCCGAGGCGGGGTTGGTGCCATGCGCCGAGGCGGGAATCAGGCAGACGTCGCGCTGATGCTGGCCATGGGCGTGGTGATAGCCGCGTATCGCCAGCAGGCCGGCGAATTCACCCTGCGCGCCCGAATTGGGCTGCAGGCTGATCGAGTCGTAGCCGGTGATTTCGCACAGCGCGCCCGACAGGCGGTCGATGAGCTCTTTGTATCCCAGGCTTTGCGACGCCGGCGCGAACGGATGCATATTGCTGAACTCGGGCCAGGTGATGGGTATCATCTCGGCCGTCGCATTCAGCTTCATGGTGCAGGAGCCCAGCGGGATCATGCTGCGATCGAGCGCCAGGTCCTTGTCGGCCAGGCCGCGCAGGTAGCGCAACATATCGGTTTCGGACCGGATGCGCGAGAAGACCGGATGCGCCAGGATGGGCGACTGGCGCAATAGCGCCGCGGGAATGCCATGGGCGGCCGGCAAGGCGCGCCGCGCCTCGGCATCCCATGGCTTGCCCAGGGCTTGCGCGAACACCCCCAGCAGGGCGTGAAGGTCGGCCACCGTAACGGTTTCATCGAGCGACACGGCCAATTGCGCGCCGTTGACCTGGCGCAGATTGATGGACGCCGCCTGCGCCGCCTTGACGATGGCCTGGGTATGGGCGCCGGTATCGAGCAGCAGCGTATCGAAAAACTGCTGGTTCGCCACCGCTATGCCCAGCTCGCCCAAGGACTGGCGCAGGAAAGCGGCCAGGCAGGCCACGCGCTCGGCAATGCGCCTGATGCCGGCGGGGCCGTGCCATACCGCATACATGCCGGCCATCACGGCCAGCAGGACTTGCGCGGTGCAGATATTGGAAGTGGCCTTTTCGCGGCGTATGTGCTGCTCGCGGGTCTGCAGGGCGAGCCGCAATGCGGGCGCCCCCTGGCTGTCTTTGGAGACGCCCACCAGGCGGCCCGGCATATTGCGCTTGAAGGCGTCCTTGCATGCCATGAAGCCGGCATGCGGACCGCCAAAACCCAAAGGCACGCCAAAGCGCTGCGCCGAACCGATGGCGATATCCGCGCCCCATTCGCCCGGCGGCGCCAGCAAGGCCAGCGCCAGGAGGTCGGTGGCGACCGCCACGACCCCGCCCTGCGCGTGAGCCGCGGCGGCGAGAGCCCGATAGTCGGCCAGGCCGCCAAGGCTGTGGGGATACTGCAGCAAGACGCCGAAGCAGTCCGGCAGGCCTTGCGCCTCGTCGCCCACGACGACTTCGATATCAAGGCCGGTGGCGCGCGTGCGCAGGATTTCCAGGGTCTGGGGATGGCAATGGATGGAGGCGAAGAAAACCTTGCTCTTGGAGCGCGAACCGCGCCGCGCAAGGCCCATGGCCTCGGCCGCCGCCGTGCCTTCGTCGAGCAGGGACGCGTTGGCGATATCGAGGCCGGTCAGATCGGCCACCATGGTCTGGTAGTTCAGCAGGGCCTCGAGGCGGCCCTGCGAAATTTCCGGCTGGTAGGGCGTGTACGCCGTATACCAGGCAGGATTTTCGAGGATGTTGCGCAGGATGACGTTAGGCACGTGCGTGCCGTAGTAGCCCTGGCCGATATAGTTGCGGAAAACCTGGTTGCGGCCGGCAATTTCCTTGAGCTCCGCCAGCGCGTCGGCTTCGCTGCGCGACGCGGGCAAATTCAAGGCCCCGCGCTTCAGGATGCTGGGAGGCACGACTTCCTGAACCAGGGATTGCAGGTCGGCGGCCCCGATGACCGACAGCATTTTTGCCTGGTCGGCCGCGGCCGGCCCGATATGGCGGGGGATAAAATCGGAATGGGGGTCTAGTTCACGCAACATAATCAACCTAAACAGAGCAAGTCCGCAGCAAATGCGTCAAAGGGAATCAGCCCGCGTTGACGATGGCGTCGTAGCCATCGGCATCGAGCAGGCCGTCGGCGTCGGCGATGGCATTGGGCCTGATCTTGAAGATCCAGGTGTCGAACGCCGCCTCATTGATAAGATTGGGCTGGTCGTTGAGCGCTTCGTTGAAAGCCACGATTTCGCCATCGACAGGCGCGTAGATGTCGGAAGCCGCCTTGACGGATTCCACCACGCCGGCGGTTTCGCCCTTGGCAAGGACGGCGCCGGGATTCACGTCGCCGACGAAAACCAGGTCGCCCAGCTGGTCTTGCGCGGTATCGGTAATGCCGACTGCGAGCAGGTCGCCTTCGACCTTTACCCACTCATGCGAAGACGTATATTTGCGGTCGTTTGGAAGACTCATGATTAACCCCGTATAAAAAATGATTCGTTGTGTGGAAGCTGTATTAAGCAACAATCTTGCCGTTGCGCACAAATGGCATTTTCACGACCTCGGCCGGCAGCCATTTTCCGCGGATTTCCACCTCGATCCGGTCGCCCGGCCGCAAGCCCAGGGGAACGCGCGCCATGCCTATGGACGCGCCCATGGTGGGCGACATGGAGCCGCTGGTGAGTTCGCCCTCGCCCTGCGGGCTGCGCACTTTCATGTGGCCGCGCATGACGCCGCGCTCCAGCAGCTTGACGCCGACCAGCGCGCGGTCGACCACGGCGGATTCAAGGGCGTCGCGGCCGATGAAGCGGCGTTCGGGGTCTTTGAGCGAGACGGTCCATGCCAGGGCGGCCAGCAGCGGATTGACCTGCTCGTCCATTTCCTGGCCGTACAGGTTCATGCCGGCCTCGAGGCGCAAGGTGTCGCGCGCGCCCAGGCCGCAGGGCCGCACGCCGTTCTGTTCCAGGTCGCGCCAGAAGGCGGCGGCCTGGCCGGCCGGCAGCACGACTTCGAAGCCGTCTTCGCCGGTATAGCCGGTGCGGGCGACGAGGATGTCGTCGGCGACGAAGGCGCCGGTAAAGGGCGCGAGGGCATGGGTGGCCGGTTCCCAGGCGGGGCGGGCGGCCCATAGCCTGGCGCGGGCGTTGGGGCCCTGCACCGCCACCATGGCCAGGTCGCGGCGCGGGGTGATGCTCACATCGAACTTTTCGGACCCGGCCAGCTTCTGCATCCAGGCGATATCTTTGTCGGCGGTGCCCGCGTTGACCACGACGCGCCAGCGGTCGGCGCTGAAAAAGTAGACGATGAGGTCGTCGATGACGCCGCCCTGGGGGTTGAGCATGCAGGAATAGAGGGCCTTGCCGGGCACGGTGAGCTTGCTGACGTCGTTGGCGAGCAGGCGCTTGAGGAATGCTTCGGCGTCCGCGCCGCTGATGTCGACGTTGAGCATATGGGATACGTCGAACATACCGGCGTCCTGGCGCACGGCGTGGTGCTCTTCGAGCTGGGAGCCGTAGGCGACGGGCATGTCCCAGCCGCCGAAGTCGACCATTTTGGCGCCGGACTGGATGTGGATGGCATGCAGGGGGGTATGCTTGAGAGCGGGTGACATGGGGACTCCAGGGTCAGAAAATGAACGACGTAAGCCACCAATATGCTGGCCAGCACCGCCCTTCTGTCCTTTTGCCTGAGAGTTAGCCCGTGTGCGGGTGTTCACCTTCGGCGCCCGCGGCGTGTCCGTATGGGCCGCGCGAGTCTCTCCAGAATGCCGCCTTGCTTGCTTACAAGAAGCAGGCAATACAAGAGCGGTACGGGGTACCTGAGCGATTCTGGGCGAATTGCGCCTTCGGTGGCCGGGAACCCGGCACTCTCCCACTCTGTGTAAATGACAGCAGTCGCAAAGAATAACTCGAAAGCGGCGGAAGGACAAATGAAATAATGCGGGCGGCCATGTTGTTTTGCTTTACACGGCCGCCGACAACGCCCGCCCGCATGCCACGCCGGACGCCCATGCCCACTGGAAGTTATAGCCTCCCAGCCAGCCCGTCACATCCACCGCCTCGCCCACGAAATACAGGCCCGGAACCGTGGCCGCCTCCATCGTTTTCTGATTGAGCCCGCGCGTATCCACCCCGCCCCGCATCACTTCCGCTTTCTTGTAGCCCGCCGTTCCGTCAGGCAGCAGCGTCCAGCAATGAATCTGTCCGGCAAGACGCCGCAGCGCCTTGTCCGGCACATCGGCCAGGCGCAGCGCCCCGGCGTCTTCGCCCATCCCGTCGATATTGGCCAGCCACCGATCCGCCAGGCGCTTGGGCCACAAGCCCGCCAGCACCGTGCCCAGCTGCTGGCGGCTGCCGGACTTCGCCGCCAGCAGATCGCGCTCCAGGTCCTGATGCGGCGCCAAATCCACATGTATAGCCTCGCCCGGATCCCAGAAGCTGGATATCTGCAGGATCGCCGGCCCTGACAGGCCGCGGTGCGTAAACAGCAGGTCCTCCAGGAACTCCGCCTGCTGCCGCCCCGCGCCGGCCCGCGGATTGCGCCGCTTGCCGGACCCCGCGCCGGCCGCCGCCGCAGTAGCAGCAGCGCCCGCCGGCGCCGCGCTTCCCGCATCGTTCTTTACGATGACCTCCAGCGCCACCCCGCTCAGCGCGGCAAAGGGCTGCCAGGCCTGCGCATCGAAAGTCAGGGGCACCAGCGCCGGGCGGGGCTCGACCACCTTCAGGCCGAACTGCCGCGCTATGCCCAGCGCGAAATCCGTCGCGCCCAGTTGCGGAATCGCCATGCCGCCGCTGGCCATCACGAGCTGGCGCGCAGAAATATTGCCCTGGCTGGTGCGCAGGAGGAAGGCATCCCCGTCGCGCGCGATCTCATGCACCGAACAAGGCATGCGCCACGCCACGCCGCCCTCGTCGCATTCGCGCTTGAGCATGGCGATAATGCTCTCGCTCGACTCGTCGCAGAATAACTGGCCGCGATGCTTTTCGTGCCAGCGGATGCCGTGCTTTTCGACGAGATCGATGAAATCGCGCGGCGTGTACGCCGCCAGCGCCGAACGGCAGAAATGCGGGTTCTGCGACAGGAAATTGGCGGGCGTCGCGCCGATATTGGTGAAGTTGCAGCGCCCGCCGCCCGAAATGCGGATCTTTTCCGCCAGCCGCGCGGCATGGTCGACGAGCACCACGCGCAGGCCGCGCTGCCCGGCGACGGCGGCGGCCATCATGCCCGCCGCCCCCGCGCCTATGACCGCCACATCGAAACGGCTGGACACGCGCGCTATTCTTCTTTTATGCAGTCGACGTAATACCTGTCGGCGCCGGCCGCGTCCGTATCGTGCGCCAGGCCATGGACATAGGTTTCAAAGCCGGGGAACTTGGCATTGAATTCGCGCGCGAAGCGCAGGTAATTGACGATGCGGCTATTGAAACGCTCGCCCGGTATCAGCAGAGGAATGCCCGGCGGGTAGGGCGTGAGCAGCACCCCGGTCACGCGCCCTTCCAGGTCATCGATGGAAACGCGCTCGGCCTCCCGGTGGGCCATCTTGGCGTAGGCGTCGGACGGCTTCATCGCCGGCACCATGTCGCTCAGATACACTTCGGTCGTCAGGCGCGCGAGATCGTATTTGCGATAGGTCTCGTGGATTTGCTGGCAAAGATCGCCCATGCCCATTTTTTCGTACATGCGATGCTGCTTGCAGAAGTCCGGCAATATGCGCCACAAGGGTTGGTTGCGGTCGTAATCGTCCTTGAACTGCTGCAGCGCCGTAAGCAAGGTGTTCCAGCGGCCTTTGGTGATGCCTATGGTGAACAGGATGAAGAAGGAATACAGCCCGGTCTTTTCGATCACCACGCCGTGCTCGGCCAGATATTTCGACACCAGCGCCGCCGGAATGCCGGTTTCGGCGAATGTGCCGGAAATATCCAGCCCCGGCGTCACCACCGTGGCCTTGATGGGGTCCAGCATATTGAAGTCTTCGGCCAGGTCGCCGAAGCCGTGCCATTCGTCGCCCGACACCAGCAGCCAGTCGTCGCGGTTGCCTATGCCGTCGGACACCAGGCGGTTGGGGCCCCATACCTTGAACCACCAGTCGTTCCTGCCGAATTCCGATTCCACCTTGCGCATCGCGCGGCGGAAGTCCAGCGCCTCGGAAATGCTTTCCTCGACCAGCGCCGTGCCCCCGGGAGGCTCCATCATCGCGGCGGCCACGTCGCAGGACGCGATGATCGCGTATTGCGGCGAGGTCGACGTGTGCATCAGGTAGGCTTCATTGAAAACGTTGCGGTCGAGCTTGCGGGTGACCGAATCCTGCACCATGATCTGCGAGGCCTGGGACAGGCCGGCCAGCAGCTTGTGCGTGGAGTGCGTGGCGAAGACCATGGCGTCCTGGCTGCGCGGCCGGTTCTCGCCTATGGCGTGCATATCCTTGTAGAACTCGTGGAAGGCCGCGTGCGGCAGCCAGGCTTCATCGAAATGCAGGGTGTCGATCTCGGAGCCGAGCTTTTCCTTGATCATTTCGACGTTGTAGATGACCCCGTCGTAAGTGCTTTGGGTAAGCGTCAGGATGCGCGGCTTCTTGTTCTTGGCATTGCGCGCGAACGGATTGGCCTCGATTTTCTTGCGGATGTTTTCCGGTTCGAATTCCTCGAGCGGGATGGGTCCGATGATGCCCAGGTGGTTGCGCGTAGGCCGCAGGAACACCGGTATGGCCCCCGTCATGGTGATCGCGTGCAGTATCGATTTATGGCAATTGCGGTCGATGACCACCACGTCGTCCGACGCCACGTTGGCATGCCAGACGATCTTGTTGGACGTGGAAGTGCCGTTGGTCACGAAGAAGCAATGGTCCGCGTGAAAGATGCGGGCGGCGTTCAGTTCGGACTCGGCGATCGGGCCGGTATGGTCCAGCAGCTGGCCCAGCTCGTCGACCGCGTTGCAGACGTCGGCGCGCAGCATGTTTTCGCCGAAGAACTGGTGGAACATCTGCCCGACCGGGCTTTTCAGGAAAGCCACGCCGCCCGAATGGCCGGGGCAGTGCCAGGAATACGAGCCGTCGGACGCGTACTTGACCAGTTCGCGGAAAAACGGCGGCGCCAGCCCGTCGAGATAGGAGCGCGCCTCGCGGATGATGTGGCGGGCCACGAATTCGGGGGTGTCCTCGAACATGTGGATGAAGCCGTGCAGTTCGCGCAGGATATCGTTGGGGATGTGCTGCGAAGTGCGCGTCTCGCCGTACAGGTAGATGGGAATGTCTTCATTGCGGAAACGCAGCTCGCCGATGAAGGAACGCAGGTTCTTGATGGCGTTGGCCACGTCCTCGGGCGAATCGACGTCGAATTCCTCATCGTCGATCGACAGGATGAACGCACTGGCGCGGCTTTGCTGCTGCGCGAATGAGCTGAGGTCGCCATAGCTGGTGACGCCCAATACCTCGACGCCTTCGGCTTCTATGGCCGAAGCCAGGGCGCGGATGCCGAAACCGGAAGCGTTTTCGGAGCGGTAGTCTTCATCGATGATGACGATGGGGAAACGGAATTTCATGCAATAGCTCCTGCTAAGTGCGAGGCAGGGTCACGCCAAGCTGACCCTGGTATTTGCCGCCGCGATCTCGATAAGAGGTTTCGCAAACCTCGTCACCTTCGAAAAACAGCATCTGTGCACAACCTTCGCCAGCGTAGATCTTGGCGGGCAGGGGCGTGGTGTTGGAAAATTCCAGCGTGACGTGGCCTTCCCATTCGGGCTCCAGGGGGGTCACGTTCACGATAATGCCGCAACGGGCATACGTGCTTTTGCCCAGGCAAATGGTAAGGATACTCCGGGGTATGCGGAAATACTCCACGGTGCGGGCCAGCGCGAACGAATTCGGCGGGATGATGCATACGTCGCCCTTGAAATCGACGAAAGACTTCTCGTCGAAAGCCTTGGGGTCGACGATGGTCGAATTGATATTGGTAAAAATCTTGAACTCGTCGGCGCAGCGCACATCGTAGCCATAGCTGCTGGTGCCGTAGCTGACAATGCGTTTACCGTCGACCGAACGGACCTGGTCTGGTTCGAAGGGTTCTATCATGCCGGTTGCGGCAACGCTCCGGATCCAGCCATCATGTTTTATGCTCATAGCCCTGACCTTATTAGATTGGCGCGTATTTTATCGCTCTTACGCCTTCACGTAGCGCGCCCGGCAAAAAAAAGCCCCCACGCTTCACCGCTTACGCGGCTCGCTATCCACCTCGCGGCCTGCATGCCGCTCGGGTTCGCCAGGCACAGGACAGTCCGCAGGGATTGTCCTGTGTCCGGGCTCATCCCCCAAGGGGGTGTTTTTTGCCTTGGGGCGGCCCGGCGGCAAAAAAAACTACTCCCTCGAGAACCAGCGGTATACGAGCGCCAGGCCGTTTATCGTTCCGACGTTCAGTTCGGCCGTCAGCCCGCGCGCCAGCTGATAGCCCGCCCGGCCCACTGTGCCGGTGTCGGACAGGGCCTGCTGGATGCTCAGCGTGATGCCGCTGGACAAGGTTTTGCTGACCGAGACGAATTTGCGTTCGATATCGCTGGTGCCGCTGTCCAGCCGGCTTACCACGCTTTCGGCGGGCAGGATGCTGCCGGCGCTGCCCAGTTCGCCCGACTTGATGCTGACCTCGTCCACCCCGAATTTGCGGTAGAACGGCTCGCCGCTGCCCAGGAAGGACGTGCCGACCGAAAACAGCAGGGCCATGTCGCCGCCGGACTCGTCGGCGCCGTGGCCCAGCAGCAGCCATGACAGCTTTTCGATCTCGCTGACGGCGGGGTACGATACCAGGTCTATGCGCGGCCGCTTGGCCGTGCCGGCCACCCGCACCCCCGCCTCGACGGCCAGGCCGGTGCGCAAGGCCTCGATGTCCAGGACGGGGCTGGCGATATCGCCCTGGAAGGTAATCGTGCCGCGGCGCAGCTGCAGGCGCTGGCCATAGGTCTCGATGGCGCCGCCGCGGGTCCTGAGCGCCCCGACCCCGGTCAGCTTTCCGCCTTTCATCATGATGTGCAGATTGCCTACCAGGCCGGAATTCACGCCATAGCCCGTCAGGTAGAAGCGGCTGCCCAGGTCGACGTCCAGCTCCATGGAAAGATCCAGCGGCACGCTCGGCGCCTGCTTTTCCTGGCCCGGCCGCAGAACCACCACATCGCTGTCCACCGTCGGAATGCCGCCCAGCATGTCAAGATCGAACCAGCCCGCATCGGCGGTGATGGCGCCGCTGATCGCGATCCTGGGCAGTTCCAGCGCCAGACGCAGCTTGCCGGTGACCATGGCGTACCGGTCCGAACGCTGCAATAGCGGGTAGCGGTACATGTCGACATCGACAGTGCCGCGCGATTCGAACAGGTTCCAGTCGCCCGTGATGTCCAGCTTGCCGCCCTTGGCCTCCGGATTGGTGCTGACCCACTCGGCCGTGCGCCATTCCTTGGGCGTGACCCGCAAGGTCGCCGGGAAGCTCAGCTTCTCGAGGATCAGGCGTTCATTGTCCAGCCTTGCGGAAAGCGTGCCGTCAAGCAGGCGGATGCCATCGTCGATGCGGATGAACCGGATCTTCTGCCCGGTGATGGTGCCGCTGCTGTCCCATGCGCCATTGGGCCGGCTTTGCAACTGCACATTGGCCCTGACCGCTCCGCCCACTTCCATGGCGTCGCCCAGGAACAGGCTGGTCCAGCCCAGATCGTCGATATCCGCGTCGATCTTGGCCGTCTTGCTGTCTTTGGGGTCCAGCGCCAGGCCGCCGCCGGCCGTCGCATGGACAAGCGTCGCCGCCGTCGCCGAAACACGGCCCATTCTCGCGGTCTTCACGTTCAGGTCGGCCGTGAGCCGACTGGTGGAGCCATTGCTGCGCTTGGCGTTCAAATCCAGCCTGAAAGTCTGCAGCCCCAGGGGAACCGGCGGCTCGGACGGAACCATGACATCGCCCGACAGCCGCTCGATATGGGCATCGCCCTCGAGCGCCCCGGCGAACTTCAGGTTCCAGCCGAGGCCCAATACGATCTCGGACAGGGCATGGCCCTTGTCGGCCTTGATCGTTATGCCGCCGCGGTCGGCCTCTTCTTTCGCCTGGAGCTTGAATTTTTTGCGCAGATCGGCGACCAGGCGCGGGGAAATCGGCAGCCTGGCGATGGCGCCCTGGGTCTCCCAGCGCCCGGCGCCGCCGCGCGAACCTCGGTGGTCGAGCACGAACAGCCGCCGCGAGGACATCAGAAATTCCATCTGGGCGGCGCCGACCTGCCATTGCCATGCCGGCGCCGCCACACCCGGCAGAAAGCTCACGCTGACGGGCGCGGCCGAGCGCAGGCCCAGCCCGGCGTGGTCGGCGTCCAGGGCCGATATCGTGCCGCGCCAGCCTTCGGCGCCATCCTGCCCGGGTACGCCCGCGCCCCAGCCTCCCGCCAGCGCCACATGCGCCTTGCCCGGCGCGCTGCCGACTTCCTGCGGCCGGCTCGCCGCCGGCGTGTATTGCGCGGTCAGATCGGCTTTGTGGCTGGCCAGCGTACCGGCCACATCGCCCTGCAGGCTCCCGCCGCCGGGCACGCCGGGCCAGAAGGCCGCCAGATCGGGCGCCATCAGGTTCAGCTTCAGGCCGGTGTCGGCGGCGCCCAGGGCGCCCTTGGCCTGCAAATGATTCTTGCCCAGATGCAGGTCCATGTCCAGGGCGGCCAGTTGCAAGCCCTGCCACAGCGGCGCGGCCGCCGTCCCTGACCCTGTTCCTGCCCCTGTTCCTGCCCCTGTTCCTGCCCCTGTTCCTGCCCCTGTTCCTGCCCCTGTTCCTGCCCCTGTTCCTGCTCCTGTGTCCGTTCCCGCACCCATGCCCGTTCCCGTGTCGACGCCAGTGCCCGCTGCCTGCGCCGCGCCGCCGGCGGGCGCGGCGGTGTTGACCACACTTGCCTTCAAGGCGCCCGACAGGGCCTGCTTGTTCCAGCGCGACCCTTCGGCGAAATTCAAGGCCACGTCGGCCGACAGCAGGTCGCTGTGGCCGCGCAGCCGCACATCGAAATCGGCCGCCGTGGTGATGACGGCGGGAGGTATCGACGGGCCCACGAGCTGGCCCACGTCCAGCTTCTCGCTGCGCAGCGTCCCCACCAGGCGGTCATGGACAATGTTGTCGACCAGGGAGGAAGCCCAGTCCAGATTGCCGTGCAGGGAAGAACCATCCGCCAATTGCAAGTCCAGCGCGGCATCCTTGAGCGGAAAGGCGGCGCGCGGGGTGAGCGAGGCATGGGCGTCCAGGCTCATGCCCTGCCCGGAGCCTTTCAAGGCGACCTTGAGCGCGTCCAGGCTGCCCTCGATGCGGGTGTCGATGTCCAGCGCGCAGGGCTCCTCCTGCGCCTGTCCGGCGTCCGCCTGGCCGCCACCCGGGTTTTCGGCGGGCGCCTCCCGCCCCTCGGCCGCCGCGGCCGCCTTTGCGTCCGTCGAACCCTTGTCCGTCGAACCCTTGTCCATCGAACCCTTGTCCGTCGAACCCTTGTCCGTGGAATCCTTGTCCGTGGAACCCTTGTGCGGGACGGCAGTCTTCGCGTCCGCGGCGGCCTTGTGCGCGGCTGGCAGCGACGGCAGGAAACGGCGCGCGCACAAGGGCGTATCGGCCGTAAGGCCGATGGCGCGGGTCGTGAAATGCGCTTGCATGGGCCAGGGATCCCGCAAGCCCAGCACCTTGAGCTCGCCCTCGAAAGCCGCTTGCATCTGCTCGTGGCCCAGTTCCAGGCTCCGGACCACCAGTTGCCCGCCTTCCTCGGTCAGGGCCAGCGACGTGGACAGCTTCTGTATGCTCAAGGGCAGCAGTTCGCCGTCCTGGCGCACGATCAAGTCATCGACGGCAAGGCGGTCTATGGCCACCCGCAGGGGCAGCGCGGGCATTTCGAAGGGCTCGCCCGGCGGCTGGCCGGGCGTGCTGGTCAGCGCCACGGTTATGGTGTTGGCCGACAAATCCTGCACATGCAGGCGCCTGTGCAGCAACTCGGGCCAGCGCGCCTGCAGGTGCAGGCCGTCCAGCGCGACGGCAACGCCCGGCAAGGCGAGCTCGAAATCGTCGACGTACAAGCCGTCCCAGATGGTCCCCGAAACGCCGCTGACCCGGCCGTCGAGCTGCTGGGCCGCCGTGACCAGAACCCAGCGGCTGCCGGAAGGCGTGCCCAGCGCCCAGTACAGGAAACTGCAGCAGACCAGGAGCAGCAGGACGATGATGGGTCCGGCCCAGATGAGGATTCCGCGCAGCCAGCGCAATACCGTGCTCAAAATGCGATACCCAGGGAAAAGTGCAGACGCAGGCGGTGATCGCGCTGGCCGTAAGCCACATCGACGAAGAAAGGCCCGGCCGGCGTGCGGACCGCCAGGCCGACGCCATAGCCCAGCGACATTTTCATTTGGCCGAAGGACGGCGCGGCATCGCCGGCATCCACGAAGAAATTCATGCCCAGCTGCTCTGTGAAATAATGGGTGTACTCGACGCTGGCCACGGCCAGGGCGGGAGCGCCCACCACGGCGTCGCCGCTTTCCAGCCCTATGCTTTGGTAGCGGTAGCCGCGTACCGAGCGGGCCCCGCCGGTACGATAACCGAAATCCTGCGGCAGGCGGTCCGTCTGCGACCAGACTTTGCCCACCTCGCCGCGCAATGTCAGGACATCGCGCCGGCCCATGGGCCACCACTGCTGCAGGCGCAGGCTGGACCGGTAAAACGGCTCGCCCTTGTCCAGGGTGACGCCGGCGCCCAGGCCAAAATCGATCAGGTTGCCTTCGCGCGGGTCGTACTTCTTGTCCACGTCGCGGCGCAGCCACTGCCAGGTGCCGACCAGCGTGGGCACCTCGAAGGCATCGCCGCCGCTGATATCGGTCTTGTCGTAGGCGGCGATCAGCCCCCACTGGGTTTCATAGCCGACCCGGCTGCCGCCCCCGGCCTCGCGTTCCCGCTTGCGCTTCCACCCCAGCCCCAGGCGCGAATTGTCCAGCCCCTCGATGTCGGAATGGTCGTACAGCACGCCCACGCTATCCTTGTAGCCGCTGAGAGTCGGCGGCAGGTTCACATCGAAAAAGGCGCGCTGCCGGTTCCTGTCTATGCCCACCCCGGTTTCTATCCAGACCGGCTGCCCGAACACCACGTTCTGCCGGTACAGGCCCTCGACCCCGATGCCGTTATCGCTGTCCACCCCCAGCGATGTCGTGAAGCGGCGGGCCGGCGCTTCGGACACCTGCACCCGCACAGGCAGTTCCAGCTCGCCGTCGGGCAGGGTCTTCTGCTCGGTCTGGTCCTGATTCAAGGTGACGAAGGCGCCGCGGAAGAAAGAGGTGGACTGCAGCGCCTGCTGCCAGTCGTCCAGCTTGTCCTGGTCATAGGGGTCGCCGGGGGTGTATTGAATATAGCGGTCTATCAGTTCGGGAGGAACGCGTTTCAGCCCGACGGTGGTCAACTTGCCAAACCGGACCCGCGGCCCGCTTTCCACCGCGACAGACAGATCGGCCTTGGCCTTTTCCGCGTCGACCGTGGCCTGGCTGCCTGTCAGGCGGGCGAAGAAGAAATCCTTGCGGCTGACGCCGTCGAGCAAGGTCTCCTTGGCGCTGTGCCAGGATTCGTTGATGAAAGGCATGCCTTTTTCCAGCGGCCACTCTTTCTTCAAAGTCTGCACCCGCGCGGCGAACTCGGGCCGGGTGATTTGCCCGCTGAAATCCAGATCCACCTGATCGACATGCGAGACCTCGCCCGGCTCGATGATGATGTCCCAGGTTTCCCCGCGAATGTCCTCGCCGACCTCCAGCGTGACCTTGGGCGCGAAATAACCTTGCGTTTCGAGCGCCGACAAGGTGGCGTCGCGCGCGCGCCGGCGCAGCCGCGACACTTCCCCGCCGTCCTGGTCTTCCGCCAGGCGGGTAATGGCTTCTATCGCGCTATTGATGGATTGCAGGGCGGCCGCGGAAGCGCCGCCCGGGTCGATGACAACCTCCGGCTTGGCCGCGTACGCCTCATGCGCAAGGCCCAGCCCCAACAGCAAGCAGAGTACGCCAGCCCGCATTCAGCTACGACTTCCGCGCCACGACGCCGGGCATCTTGGCCGCCATGTCGCGCGGCAGCGCCGCAACATTGGCCGCCAGCGCGGCGGCGATGGCATGATAGGCGCGCGCCGGCTCGCCATCGGGCTCGGCCACGACGCTGGGAGTGCCCGAATCGGTCTGGGTGCGTATGCTCAGTTGCAAAGGCAAGGCGCCCAGCCAGGGCAGGTTGAATTCAGCGGCCATGTTGCGGCCGCCGTTCTCGCCGAAAATGGGCTCGGCGTGGCCGCAGTTGGAACAAATATGTACCGACATGTTTTCGACGATGCCCAGGACCGGCACGTTGACCTTCTGGAACATGCGCAGGCCGCGCCGGGCGTCGGCCAGGGCCAGGTCCTGCGGCGTCGTGACAATGATGGCGCCGGTGAGCGGCACCTTCTGCGCCATGGTCAGGGCGATATCGCCGGTGCCCGGAGGCATGTCGACGATCAGGTAATCCAGGTCGTTCCAGTTGGTCTGCGTCAGCAACTGCGTCAAGGCCTGGGTCACCATGGGGCCGCGCCAGATGGCGGGCGAATCTTCTTCAATCAGAAAGCCTATGGAATTGGCCTGCAGGCCGTGGCCCATCAACGGCTCCATCGTCTTGCCATCCAGGCTTTTTGGCTTGCCCGACAGCCCGAGCATGATGGGCACGCTGGGGCCGTAGATATCGGCGTCCAGCAAGCCCACGCGCGCGCCCTGGCTGGCCAGGGCAAGGGCGACATTGACCGCCGTGGTGCTCTTGCCGACGCCGCCCTTTCCGGAGGCGACGGCAATGATATTGCGGATATTGGGCATGGGCTTGAGGCCGGGCTGAACAGCATGGGTGGCGATCTGGCTGGTAAAACGCAAGGCCCGTACGTTAACGCCTTGCGCGCCCAGAGCCGTTTCAATTCGTTTCCGCAAATCCGCCTGGCCGTTGTGTAATGGATAACCGAGGGGTACAGTGATACTTGCTTCCCCGCCCTCGAGGCCGATTTCGCAGTTTTTCGCGGTCACCGCCAATTTTTTCTGGGTATAAGGATCAATCACCTCGGACAGCATAGCGAGTATTTGGTCAGGATTTAAGCTCATATCGATAGGCCTTACGTGGAAAAATTACACCGAAGCCTCAAGAATAGCGGATTGAGGGAATTATTTTCCCCCTAAGGGGTCTACATAATCACGATGAATATATTTAATCAAATTATCCGCGGCATCCTCTTCCTTGTCCTGGCCATCTTCGGCCTGGCGATGGCGTTCGTGTTCATGGTGTCCACCGCCATCGCCATCGGCATCCTGTATGTCGTAGCCAGGGTCAAGGGCCGGCCCTTCGGCGTCAAGGCCTACTGGGCGGATCGCCGCCAGGCGGGCGACGGTAAAAACATCTTTAAAAACAAAGATGTGACCGATATCGAAATGCGCGAAATCCCGTAAGGGGCGGACCGCCCGGCCATCATACGTGCGCCGGCGGCTCCAGATGGCAATCCGCACACCAAACTTAACGATTCATCACAATTGATCCGCGCCGCGCGTGGGTAATCCGCCCGGTGATCCAGGCGGCTTGCGTTTTTGCGCGCCACTGTCCGGTCGCTAATCCGCTTTTCCGAGCATTCCGCCCGGGAAGCTTGCGCTTTTCCGAGCCTCTTGCCCGGAAAGCTTGCGCTTTTCCGAGCAGCTTGCTCGGGAAAGCCCTAAAATCGCTTTTCCCTTCTTCTTATAACGTTTAGACATGTCGCGCACGCTATTTGTAACTACTGCCCTGCCTTACGCCAATGGATCATTTCATATCGGCCACATCATGGAATACATCCAGGCCGATATCTGGGTGAGGTCCATGCGAATGTCGGGGCATACCGTTCATTTCGTGGGCGCCGACGACGCGCACGGCGCGCCCATCATGCTCAAGGCGGAAAGCGAAGGGATCACGCCGCAGGCGCTGGTGGCCCGCTACGCCGCCGAGCGGCCGCAGTACCTGAACGGTTTCCATATCGAGTTCGACCATTGGCACTCGACCGATTCGGCCGAGAACGTGGCCTTGTCGCAGGACATCTACCGGCGCCTGAAAGCCGCCGGCTTTATCACCTCGCGCGTCATCGAGCAGTTCTACGACCCGGTAAAGGGCATGTTCCTGCCGGACCGCTACATCAAGGGCGAATGCCCGCGCTGCCACGCCAAAGATCAATATGGCGATTCCTGCGAAGTCTGCGGCGCGGTCTATGCGGCCACCGAACTCATCGAGCCCTATTCCACGCTCACCAACGCCACGCCGGTGCTCAAATCGTCGGAGCATTTCTTCTTCAAGCTGTCGGACCAGCGCTGCGTCGAGTTTCTGCAGGCGTGGACCACGGGCAGCAATGCCAGCGGCAACAAGCGCCTGCAGTCCGAAGTGCTGGCCAAGACGCGCGAATGGCTGGGAACCGGCACGGCCGACAGCGAAGCCAATCTGGCCGACTGGGATATTTCGCGCGACGAGCCCTATTTCGGCATCCCCATTCCCGACGCGCCCGGAAAATTCTTCTACGTGTGGCTGGACGCGCCGGTGGGCTACCTCGCCTCGCTGAAAGCGTATTGCAGTCAGCGCAATATCGATTTCGATGCGCTGCTGGACCCCGAAAGCGACACCGAGCAGGTGCATTTCATCGGCAAGGACATCGTCTATTTTCACGCTCTGTTCTGGCCCGCCATGCTGAAATTCTCGGGGCGCAAAACGCCCGACAGCTTGCACGTCCACGGCTTCATCACCGTCAGCGGCGAGAAAATGTCCAAGAGCCGCGGCACCGGGATCTCGCCGCTGCGCTACCTGGAGCTGGGCATGAACGCCGAGTGGCTGCGCTATTACATTGCCGCCAAGCTCAACGCCCACGTCGAAGACCTGGACTTCAATCCCGACGATTTCATCGCGCGGGTCAACAGCGATCTCATCGGCAAGTATGTCAATATCGCCAGCCGCGCCGCCAATTTCATCAGCAAGCATTTCGGCGGCGAGCTGGCCTACCTGGGCGATGCCCAGGCGCTGCGGGATGAACTGGGGCAGGTGGCCGAACAAGTGCGGGCCGACTTCGAGATGCGCGAGTATGGCCGCGCCATCCGCCAGATCATGGCGCATGCCGATCACATCAACCAGGCTTTCGACGCGGCCCAGCCCTGGGTGATGGCCAAGGGCATAGCCGGCGCGGACGCCGCGCAGAAGGCCGCGCTGCAAGACGTTTGTTCGCGGGCGCTGGCCGGCTTCAAGGCGCTGTCCGTCATGCTGGCGCCGGTATTGCCGGTATTGGCCGACAGGACCGCGATGGAACTGTTCGGCGCCGCCGGCGGCTACCTGTGGGCCGACGCCGCCGAGCTGCCCGCGCGGATATCCCCTTTCAAGCACTTGATGCAGCGGGTCGAGCCCAAGATGCTCGACGATCTTTTCGAACCGCCGGCCGCCCCGGTGGCGATACCGGGCGGGCAGGCGATTGCCGACGTCATCGACATCAAGGACTTCGCCAAGGTCGACCTGCGCATCGCCCATATCGTCAACTGCGAAGCCGTGGAAGGCTCGGACAAATTGCTGCGCCTGACGCTGGACGCGGGCGAAGGGCGCCACCGCCAGGTATTTTCGGGCATCAAGGCCTCGTATGCGCCCGGCGACCTGATCGGCAAGCTCACAGTGCTGGTCGCCAACCTGGCGCCGCGCAAAATGCGTTTCGGCATATCCGAAGGCATGGTGCTGGCCGCCAGCCACGGCGACGACAAGGTCGATCCGGGCATCTATATTCTTGAACCCTGGCCAGGCGCCCAGCCGGGCATGCGCATCAGCTAGGGCCGCGGCGTGAGCATACATTTCGACCCTGACCGCCAGGTGGCCGGCTATCGCAGCACCATGGTCAGCGTCGCCGTCAATATCGTGCTCACGATAGCGCAGATGGCGATCGGGCTGTTCGCCCACTCGGCCGCCCTGGTGGCCGACGCCATACATTCGCTGTCCGACCTGGTATCGGACGGCGTCGTGCTGGTGGCCAACCGCCACAGCCAGAAAGCGCCGGATGCCGGCCACCCTTACGGGCACCGGCGCTTCGAAACGGCCGCAGCGCTCATCATCGGCGCGCTGCTGCTGTCGGTGGGCATAGGCATGCTGTGGAGCAGTTTCGTCAAGCTGCAAAGCCCCGAGAATATTCCCAAGGTGCACAGTATCGCGCTCGCCGTGGCCATGCTGGCGCTGGTTTCCAAGGAAATCCTGTTTCGCTACCTGCTGGGCGTGGCCAAGAGCGTGCGCTCGTCCATGCTGGCCGCCAACGCCTGGCATGCCCGCTCGGACGCCGCCTCGTCCCTGGTCGTAGCCATAGGCATCCTGGCCAACCTCGTCGGCTTTCCCCTGGCCGACCCGCTGGCCGCGCTGATCGTGGGCCTGATGATCATACGCATGGGCTGGAAGTTCTTTTTTGTTTCATTCAACGACCTGATGGACCAGGCGGTCGACGAGGTCACCGCCGAACGCATACGCGGCCACCTGCTCTCGACCCCCGGCGTGCACGGCATACATGCAATGAAAACGCGCAAGCTGGGGGACATGATCTGGGTCGAAGTCGACCTGGAAATGGACGGCGCGCTGACCATCGCCCAAGGGCACGCCATTGCCACCGAAGCGCGAAAACGCGTGATGCAATACGAACCCGTGCTGGACGTGACGACGCACTTCGATCCGGTGGCATCTTCAGCCGGCCAATCGGGCGGCGGTTCGCCGCCCCCATAAGTACACACCTGCGCCGCGCAATAAGGCAATGAGCAAACCCGACAGGCATACCCACAAGCGTCCCAACGTGCCCAATATCTTGCCGGAATGCACAGGGTACTTCCAGACGATCCGCCCGCTATCGCAGCGCGTCCGGGGCAGCGGGCCGGTCAAACGCGACGGCCATGATAGGCTTGGCCCATTCGGGCACTTCGCTCAGTGCGACGTGCGAGACGATACGCGCCTCTTGCATGTGCAACAGCAATACGGGCTGGGGACGCACTCCCTTTTTCGGATCACCTTGTACGCTGTTATCGTAGACACGAAGACTTGCCGGGCAAGGCAATAACTTGATCAGATTGGCTCGACTGCTGTCAAAGCGCTCGCGGATCTTTTGCCCGGGGATGTCATGCCCACCGGCCGCTACCCGCTCTCTTACCCGCTGTATATGCAGGTCCGGGTTTGAGAGTCCCGCATACCAGATGTGGACCTGTGCCCCGTCTCTGGCACCAGCGAGCAGCATGTCGGTGATCGTGGAGGCGCCCAAGGTCGTCTCGAACGCGAAATTCAGACCCTCGCCCAGGGCGCACTGGAGCCCGTCGCGGCCAAGCTGCCAGGCCTGTGCGTTGGCCGCCTCGAGCGCCATGCCCGGATTGCTCTGCAGCACCGTCCGAGCCGCAAGATCCGGATTGTAATAGGACACGCCGCGTGCCTGCAGCGCAGCGCCGCCAATGCTGCTTTTGCCGGCGCCATTGACGCCGGCGAGCACAAAAATGCGACCCGGCATTACGTCGAGGACGGGCCAGGGCCGGCAGCATGCACCGCCGCCTTGCCTAACTCCCGCGGCGTCATATCAAAGGCCTGGGCCATCGCCTGCGCGGCCTGCGCGCCCTGCATGCGGGCGAACATGTCGTCGAACTGCCGCGTAAGCGCGTCGAGATTCGGCTCGGCCGCCTGCTGCAGCTTCATATAGTGATCGACAGACATGAGCACCATCGTGGGCTGTTCGTGCCGTGTAATGACCACGGCGCCCTGAGTCATGACGGCGCGCGTGACCTTCTGCATGCCAGCCACTAAATGTGTGGCCGATATCGAAGACAAATTGCGCGTCAAACGCTCCAATGCCGTGGGGCGCGAACTCGGCGTATCGTTCATTGTCCACTCCAAAGAAAGTATCGTTCTGCGTATTTTATCTAATTTATGTATTTTATGTAATCTGCGTCTATTAGCAGCTACCCATAACGGCAGACCGATCCCGCTCGATCAAGCCGCCTGCAGGCAACATGCGCCCGGAGCCCCTTCCTCCTCTATCCCATGTGCGCCTGACCTTTTATGGGCGCATTCTGATTTCGCAAATGGGCGCAATGGTGGCGATGCTCAGTGCGAACAGGCAATCGTATCGCCGGCGCGTCGCTCGGATTGCTATTGCGCGGGAAGCGCCCAGGCGACCACGCCATCGCCGATCTTGGTGCCCATGGACCCGTTGCCGCCAATATAGGCAACCACGTATTGACGCCCGTCGAGCTCATAGCTCATAGGCGTGGCGCCCGTGCCCGCGTCGACCCTTTGTTCCCATAGAAGCTTGCCGGTCTGGGTGTCGAAGGCGCGCATGAAATTATCCATGGCCGCGCCGATAAAAGTCACGCCGCCCGCGGTGGTCATGGCGCCGCTATCGCTGGGCGTGCCCATTTCAAGCTTTATATGGGACTTGATGCCCATCGGCCCCTGATCGTAGCCTGTGCCCAAGGGGCGGCGCCACAGGATGTCTTGCGTGCGCATGTCGATTGCCGCGAGGTAGCCATAAGGAGGCGCGATGCACGGAAGGTTGAGCCCCGACATCCATGGGCGCTTCACCGCGCCGTAAGGCAGGCCGATCTGCGGCATGATCTTCGGTCTGTGGCCGCTATTCTGGAAGATCGACTTGGCGCCCTTGGTCTCGTCGCGCGGGATGAGAAATATCTGGTACGGCAAGCGCTCGGTGTTGATGACCATGATCCCGCGATCGGGATCCACCGACAGGCCGCCCCAGTTCATGCCGCCATGATTGCCCGGATAGCCGATAGAGCCTTCCCCCAACGCCGGCGGCGTGAACAGGCCCTCGTAGCGCATTTTGCGGAAGTGGATACGGCACAGCGCCTGGTCGAAGGGCGAAATGCCCCACGTGCTGGCCTCGGTGAGTGTCTCGAAATCCTTTCCCGGAGCGCCCACTGTATTCGGCATCCCCGGAGAAATGGGTTGCGTGGGCGCGACACGCTCGTTCGGCACCCCCGCCTTCGTCGGAACGGGAATCTCCTGCACCGGCATCAGCGGCGCGCCAGTCTCGCGGTCCAGCACAAAGATCATGCCGGATTTCGTCGCCTGGATGATCGCCGGACGCGGGCCGCCAGGCGTCTGCCAGTCGGTCAGCGTGGGCTGCGGGCCGATATCGAAATCCCAGATGTCGTGATGAACCGTCTGGAAGTGCCAGCGCACCGCGCCGGTTTTCACATCGAGCGCGACGACGGCCGAATTGAATTCGTCGTCTTCCTTGCTGCGCTTGGCGCCGTAAAAGTCGCCCGATGCGTTGCCGGTGCCGACATAGACCAGGCCCAGACCCTCATCGGCGGAAATGAGGGTCCAGACATTCGGTGTGCCGTAGCGATATTGTTCACCTTCCGCCGGCGGCGTATTGACGCCGGGCCGCGCCAGATCCCACACCCAGCGGATTTTTCCGGTCACGGCGTCGAAGCCGCGCACGACACCCGAAGGAGCGCGGTAATCCTGACCGTCCGATATCTTGTGGCCAACGATCGCGACGCCATCGACGATCGCCGGCGGCGAGGTGACCGCGACAAAGCCGGGCACGGTGGGGCCTATGCCTTCGGTCAGGTCGACTTGGCCATTGTCGCCAAAATCGCGGCAAGGCTCGCCCGTCTGCGCGTCGACCGCCAATAGGCGGCTGTCCATCGTGCCCCAGACGATGCGGGCGCCGCATTGCGCCAGGGCTTGCGGCGCCTGGTAATAGGACACCCCCCGGCAGATCACAATGCCGTTGTTTTCCAGGGCCTTTGCGTCCGTCTTCGGGTCGAAGCGCCATTTCTCCTTGCCGGTCGCCGCATCGAGCGCAAACACCTGCCCCGTGGGACTGCATGTATAGAGCGTGCGGCCTATCATCAGCGGCGTGCTTTCCCCCGCCCAGTTCAGCGTGCTTCCTTCAGGCGGCATGTCCCCGGTGTGGAATTCCCACGCTTGCTCCAATTTTCCGGCATTGGCCGGAGTGATCTGCCCGGACGGCGCGAACTTCTGCGCCAGGTTGGAGCCGCCATACGCCGTCCAGCTGCCGGCGTCATTGGCGGCGGCGACTTGTCCATTCGTCCCGTCTATCGTGCGGCTGCCATAGTTCTGCCGGGGGCGGCTGGACACGCTGTCCGCGCTCGCCGTCTCGACATAGGGATTGTCGAACAAGGGTATCAGGAGGACGGCGAGCATCAGCAAAGAGATTCCGCCTGTCGCCAGGCCGTAGGCCATGCGCGTGATCGTCGTTCCGTTTCTTGTCGTCAGCCGGCGCACAGGCGCCTGCAATGCCCAGAGCACTAAACCCATGACGATCAGCAAGTTGTAGCGCGGCACCAGAGCCCAGCCATCCCAGCCGGCCTCCCACAAGCCCCAGACCAGCGTAGCCACCGCCATGGCGGCGAAAACCCAGATCGCCAGCCTGCGGTGCAGCGCGAGCAGCCCCGCGAAGATCAGGATCGCGATCCCCATCACGGCGTAATAAGCCGAGCCTCCCACGCTCAATAGCCGCCAGCCCAGATAAACAAGGACCAGGCCGATCACTGCGGCGATGATGGTGTAGAGCAAAAGCAGGACATGTCCAGCGCCCCGGGACTGTTTCTGTTGCATGACGACTCCTGAATTCCTGGTGTTGCCGCGGCCTCTTGAAGGATTCTTCAAACCGACAGTGCATAGCAACTCCTGTACCTGGCCGGAACTCGAGCGCGCTGAAAGGCATTCGATTTTGGCCGTTGCGGCGCTTCACAAGCCATGGATCGATAGCTTACTTGCGTTGTTTCCCGAACATGCCCAGTTCCTCGAGCACCACTTCGCGGGCACACTGCGCAAACACGCGGACCAGCCGGGTCCGCGTATGATAAGGCGGGTACAACAGGCCAATCGCCGCGGGCACCACAGGAAAAAATGGGCGTATTTCTATACCTGCCCTGACACGCTCTTCCTCGGCCGCCACGGGATTGATCAGGCTCACGCCCAGGCCCGCGCCCACCAATGCGCAGATGGAAGCGCCCAAGCTGGCTTCGGCTGAAATGGGCCGCTCGACACGGGCGGCATTGAAGATGCCGTCTATCCGTTCACGCAAGGGGCTTCCACTGGGAAATGAAATGAATGGCTCGGCGGCAAAATCGGCGGGTTTCAATTTCTTTAGTTTCGCCAGGCGGTGGCCGCGCGGCAAGATAGCCACGCAGCTGGCATTCACGATAGGCTCGAACTGCACGCCAGGCGTCTCGTTGTACAACATGGCCAAGCCCGTATTGCAGAACCCGGAGCTGATCCAGCTGTGGACGGTGCTGGCGCTGCCGGACTGTATCGACACCATCACCTCGGGATATTCGGCCTTGAAGCGCACCACGATCCGCGCCAACAATCCGCCCGCCAGGCGAGGCATGGCCGCGACGCTCAGCCGGCCGGTGCTGAACGAACGGATGCTTGCGGCGGCGGCTTCCAGTCCCGAAAGCCCTATAAACGTTTTCTCCACCTCTTGAAACAAGCGCATGCCGTCGACGGTTGGAGTCAGCCGGCTGCCGCTGCGGTCGAATAAGGCAAACTGCGAGACCGCTTCCAGCTGCGCAATCAAGCGGCTTATTTGCGGTTGTGAAGTATGCATCCGCTGAGCAGCTTCGGTCATCGAGCCCGACAGCATGACAGCGCGAAACGCTTCGATCTGCCGCAGATTCATTCTGCTTGTCGCCATATCATTTCCGCATAGGTGGATACTTAACTAGTATTGGGAAAAACTATACAGTTCAGGGATACTACCGGCAAGAAACAATTACATGCCGCGGTCGCGGCCATAAAGGGAGAAAATGAAAACATTCGCCACTATTTCCGCCGTTGTCGCGCTCTCGGCGATCGCCCATCTCGCACAGGCCGAAGGAGCGAGTCGTCTGGATAAAATCCGCGAAACCGGAACCATCACCCTTGGGCATCCAGAGACTTCCGTACCATTTGCCTACCTGGACGGCAATCAGAAACCCGTAGGCTACACCGTGGAAATCTGCGAGGAAGTGGTAAAGCATATAAAGACGGCGATGAACCTGCCCAGTCTTCAGGTCCGCTACAATCCGACCACCTCGGCCACGCGCATTCCCCTCCTGGCAAACGGCACGATCGATCTTGAATGCGGCAATACCACCAACAAGATCGACCGCCACAAATTCGTGGCCTTCGCCCCCACCACTTTCGTGGCGCAGGTTGTGCTATTGGCCCGCAAGGACGGCGGTGTGGACGTCAACGACCCGTCTTCATTCCGCGGCAAGGCAATCGCCGCGCAAGCGGGCGGCCAGACATTCAAGCGAATTTCGCAGATCAACGCCGAAGGCAATTACGGCATCCAGATCATCGGCGCCAAAGACACGGGCGAAACCTTCCTGATGGTACAAACGGGCCGCGCGGCCGGCTCGGCCAACGACGACGGCCTGGCCTATGGTTCGGTCGCTTCGTCGAAGAATCCCGACGACTTCGTGATCGGCACCAAGAGCCTCGAGATGGCGCCGTACGGAATCATGGAGCCCAAAGACGATCCGGCATTCAAGAAAGTGGTGGATGAAGCCGTGCTCGATCTCATCAAGAGCGGCAAGGTGGCTGCCATCTACGAAAAGTATTTCAATTCGCCCATCCCGCCACACCACATCAACCTCAAGTACCCCATGAGCGACGCGCTCAAGCGGGCCCTGGCCCATCCTACAGATTCCGGCGACCCCGCGGTTTACGAATAAGCCCGGGGCATGAATTACGACTGGAGTTGGCAGGTATTTTGGGAAATGTCGCCGGATGGCGTCCATACCTTCCTGCAAACAATCTTCATCGGCGCGGGCTGGACACTGACACTGTCATTATGCACCTGGGTGTTCGCGCTGTTCTTCGGCTCGATACTGGCGGTATTCCGTACTGCCAAGTCGCGGCCGCTGAATGTATTGGGTACTGTCTACGTCGAGATATTCCGGAATATTCCTTTGCTGGTGCAGATGTTCTTGTGGTATTTCGTATTGCCGGAGCTGCTTCCGGTGCATCTGGGCACGGCCATCAAGCAAATGGCGCAGCCGTGGGGCCAGTTCATTCCGGCGGTGCTGTGCCTGAGCTTTTATGGTTCGGCCCGCATGGCCGAGCAGGTGCGCGCAGGCATTCAATCTTTGCCGCGAGGCCAGTTCCAGGCCGCTACGGCTTTGGGCCTGACACAAGTGCAGGCCTATCGCTACATCATTCTGCCCGAGGCGCTGCGCATCGTCATCGCTCCGTTGACATCGGAGTTCATGGCCGCCATCAAATACTCCTCGCTTGCGCTGACGATAGGCCTGCTGGAGCTGACCGGTCAAGCACGCGCCATGCAGGAATCCAGCTTCCATATTTTTGAGGCATTCAGCGCGGCGACCGTGGTCTATCTGCTCATAAACAGCATCGTGGTGCTTGGCATGCACGCCATGGAGCGGCGCGTCGCCATTCCAGGGCTGATCGGGTCCGCTGTGAAGCGCAACCAGTGGCGCAAGGAAATGACGCATGAATGACTTCGACTTTGCCGCCGTCCTGAACGCCATACCGTATCTGTTCAAAACCGGCATGGCGTTTACAGTGACATTGACCCTGCTTGCCGCGGCCATGGGCCTGGCGCTCGGAACCGTGCTTGCCATGATGCGCCTGTCGCCGTTTCGGCTGCTGTCAGTGCCCGCCGCTATCTATGTCAACATCATGCGGTCGATTCCTTTGCTATTGGTCATCTTCTGGTTCTACTTCTTGATGCCTTATGTCGGCGCCTGGCTGGTGGGTTCGCCAAGGCCGCTGCAGCTGGGCGCATACCGTTCGGCCATTATCACTTTCACAATGTTCGAGGCCGCCTACTTCTGTGAAATCATGCGCGCGGGCATCCAGTCGATTTCTCGCGGCCAGATCGCCGCCGCCATGGCGATAGGCCTCACTCCAGGACAGGCCATGCGCAGCGTGGTGTTGCCGCAGGCCGTGCGCAACATGGTGCCATCGCTGCTGACACGCATCATCATTCTTTTCCAGGATACGTCCCTGGTTTACGTCCTGTCGTTGACGGACTTTCTGGGGGCGGCGTCCAAGATAGGCCAGCGCGACGGCCGGCTGGTGGAGCTTTATCTGTTCGTGGCGCTTGTCTACTTGATAATCTGCGTGACGACATCCCAGGCAGTGAAGCGGCTGGAGATGCGCACTGCCGTTGTGCGCTGACTATATTGCCCGCAAGATTGCGCGGTTGAAATCGATTGGAAACTTACGATGATTGAAATCAAAAACGTCAGCAAATGGTATGGCGACTTTCAGGTATTGAACGACTGCTCCACCAAAGTCGGCAAAGGCGAGGTCGTAGTCGTGTGCGGACCCTCGGGTTCGGGCAAGTCGACGCTGATCAAAACAGTCAATGCGCTGGAGCCCTTCGAAAAAGGCGAAATCACCGTAGGCGCCACTTCCGTGGGCGATCCGCGCACCAATCTGCCGCGCCTGCGCGCGATCGCGGGCATGGTCTTCCAGCATTTCGAACTCTTCCCGCATCTCACCGTGACTGAAAACCTTTGCCTGGGCCAAATAAAGGTGCTCAAGCGCAGCCGCGAGGATGCCCGGGCGCGAGCATGGACATTGCTCGAGCGCGTGGGCCTTTCCGGGCATAAAGACAAGCATCCCGGCTCTCTCTCGGGCGGCCAGCAGCAGCGCGTGGCGATAGCGCGCGCCTTGTCCATGGACCCGGTAGTAATGCTGTTCGACGAGCCCACATCGGCGCTGGATCCGGAAATGGTCAAAGAGGTGCTGGACGTGATGACCGACCTGGCGAGCGAAGGCATGACCATGATGGTCGTGACCCACGAAATGGGCTTCGCGCGCAGGGTGGCCGATCGCGTGATTTTCATGGATGAAGGCCGCATTGTCGAAGATTGCCCCAAGGCGGAGTTCTTCGGCGACGTAAACGCCCGCGCGCCGCGCACCCGCCTCTTTCTTTCAAAAATACTCGAGCATTAAAAGGTTGGACCAATGCCATCTCCCGCATCCCCCAGCGATCTTCCGGGAGCGCCAGCCCCCGTCGACCTGCGCAGCGACACTATCACCCGGCCCACTGCCGCCATGTATGAATGCATGCGGACCGCGCCCATCGGCGACGACGGCCTCGATGGCGACCCGACTGTACTTGAACTGGAAGCCACGGCCGCAGCCCAGCTCGGCAAGGACGCCGGCCTCTTTGTCCCCAGTTGCACGATGGCAAACCTATTGGCTGTTCTGGCGCAGACTCAACGCAACGAACAAGTCGTGATGGAGTCTTCCGCGCACATGTACCGGACAGAGCGCGGGGCTGCCACCTTTACCGGCCTGTTTTACGCGGGCGTTCCCGGCCAGGCGGGCGCCATGGATCTATCCGAACTGGAAAGCGCGCTGCAAACACCGAGGGCTCCGCTCAAAACCTCCCTGGTCGCCATGGAAACCGCGCACAACAACGCCGGGGGAGTCCCATTGGCGCTCGAGCACATGCAGGCGGTCCATAAGATGGCGGCCGGGCGGGGCATGGCGGTGCACCTTGACGGCGCGCGCTTTTTCAATGCCTCCGTGGCCCTGGGAGCCGCACCGCGGGAACTTGCGCGCTGCACGGATACCGTTTCGTTGTGCCTCTCCAAAGGCTTGAGCGCCCCGGTCGGCGCCGTGCTGGTCGGGCCGCGCACGGTCATGGACAAGGCCCGCAGCCTGCGCCGCATGCTGGGCGGGACACAAAGGCAGGCCGGCATCATGGCCGCCGCCGGCTTATATGCCATACAGCACATGATCGACCGCCTCGTCGAGGATCATGTCCGTGCCAGTGCATTAAGCGAGTCGCTGAACCGTTTGCAATCCCCGCTAAGCGCCACCGTGCCGCAAACCAATATTGTCCAGGTCGATACCAGCCGCAGCGGCCTGACCAGCGCCCAATGGGTGCAGGCGCTGGAAGGCGCCGGCCTGCGGACACGGCCGTGGGGCGCTACGCGCTTGCGTTGCGTCACCCACCGCCATATCGGCGATGCCGACATAGAGCGGGCGGTGCAATCGTTCCGCGATGTATTGAAACAAGTCACGGCCACGCTGCCTTAAGCGCGGATGCGCTGGCGGCAATTACTGCCCGCCCGTCACGCGCCAGACCGTGTTGCCCACATCATCGGCAATCAGCAGGGCTCCGTCGGCATCCTGAGCCAGGCCCACCGGCGCGCCGCGCAGTTCTTTCTCGTCATCCGAAACGAAACCGGTGACGACCGGCTGCACTTTACCGGTGGGCTTGCCATTTTCAAACGCGACATAAGACACCCGGTAGCCATTCAGGGGCGAGCGGTTCCAACTGCCATGCTCGCCGATGAACGCGCCGCCGCGGTATTTTTCGGGCAGATCACTTCCGGTATAGAAGAGCAGGCCCAGGGGGGCGACATGCGAACTCAAGGCATAATCGGGCTTGATGGCTTTTTCGACAAGGTCCGGCCTCTGGGGCATGACCCGTTGATCGACATGCTGGCCGAAATAGCTGTAGGGCCAGCCGTAGAAGCCCCCCTCCTGAACCGAGGTCAGGTAATCCGGAACCAGGTCCGCGCCGATTTCATCGCGCTCATTGACGATGGCCCAAAGCTTCCCGGTTTCCGGCTCCCACTGGATGCCCGTGGGATTACGCAGCCCCGCCGCGAAAATGCGGCTTGCGCCGCTCGCCACATCGACTTCCAGCACAGTGGCGCGCCTGTATTCCACGGCCATACCGTTTTCGGTGATATTGCTATTGGAGCCAACGCCGACATAGAGCTTGCTGCCATCCCGACTGGCCAACAACGCCTTCGTCCAATGATGGTCTATCGTGCCGGGCAGATCCGCGAGCTCGGTGCCTGCCGCTTGCAAGCTGGTCTCGCCCGGCGTGTATCGATACTTCATGATGTTGTCGGTATTGGCGACATACAAGGTATCGCCGATCAGCTGAATACCAAAAGGCGAGTGCAGGTTTTCGAGGAAGACGTGCTTCTCCCATTCCCCGGCCGCGCCCGCTGTCTTGCGCAGCAGCGTGATCCTGTTTCCGCCCTTCCCGGACTTGCCCGAACGACTCTTCACCATGCCGCCGATAAGCTGTTTCGGCGTGGTCGTCGGCTCCGTTCCGGGGCCATTCGATTCCACGACCAGCACGTCGTTGTTGGGCAAGACATACAGCTGGCGGGGATGCAGAAGGCCGGAGGCGATCTTCTCTATTTTCAGACCCTCGGCCACTTTGGGCGCCTCGTTGTCCTTCCATCCCACCCCCTCGGGCACCTGCATGGGCGGAGACAGGAAATTCCGCGCCTGCGGCAGCGACGGATTCGGACCCATCTGTTCCTCGGGATCGACCTTCGCCCCCTCGTTGCACCCGCTTAAGCCAAGCGCCATGACCACCACCGAAACTCCCCACAAGGCCGTCTTATTCATGGCGAAACTCCTTGAAGCCGGCCTTCTGCGTAGCCAGAACCACTTTTCCCACGGACAGCAGAACCACCGTGAAAGCGGAAAGCCAGATGCCTTGGGGAATCACGGCATAAGCGTCCCGGGTATGCACGAAGGCATTGACGATCGCGGCCGCGATGGCGATCAAATTGAGCCAGAAATCGATCTTCTCGACGTATGCGGCGGGCCGGCTCCTGATGAACCACACATGCGCGAGATTGATGAGCCGCGGGATGATCGCAAACAGCAATCCTATGCTGATCAGCCAGGCTGCGCCTTTCCCCCACAACACATCAGGGCTGTATGCGTAGACGATGTCGAAGATCAGCGCGGCAACAAAAAAACCGAAGGGTATCGGATCAAGCAGGTCGAAGATGGCTGTCGACAACCTGAATCGGGACGGTCGGGCATGAGATGGCATGGCTATTCTCGCTAGATGAAAAGGTGATACGCGCGACGGACTCCCCAGCAAAATCTGTTCCCGCGCAATCGTAAAGCCCCAGCCCGTGAACACCATATAATCAATTTATCGCGGCTTGGGCGCCGGCCCGGGCCAGGACGCCTTCTGCTTGGTTGACGCGCAGCCTGGTCCCCGAGAATGCAAGGACAAACACTCACATGAAAAAGATCGGATTCCTATCGTTTGGCCATTGGACGCCCTCGCCCCAGTCACAGACGCGGTCGGCCGCCGACGCGCTCTTGCAATCCATCGAGCTTGCCGTTGCCGCCGAGGAACTGGGAGCGGACGGCGCCTATTTCCGCGTGCATCACTTTGCCCGTCAGCTCAGTTCCCCCTTTCCCTTGCTCGCGGCCGCCGGCGCCAGGACTAGCCGAATCGAGATCGGCACCGGCGTCATCGACATGCGCTACGAAAACCCCTTCTACATGGCCGAGGATGCGGGCGCGGCCGACCTGATTGCGGGCGGACGACTGCAGCTCGGCATCAGCCGCGGTTCGCCCGAGCAGGTGGTCGAGGGCTGGCGCCATTTCGGCTACCAGCCCGCGGAGGGCGAGACGGCCGCCGACATGGCACGGCGTCGCACAGAGGTCCTGCTGGATCTGCTGCGGGGCCAGGGTTTCGCGCAACCCAGCCCGCAACCGATGTTCCCGAACCCGCCCGGCCTCTTGCGCCTCGAACCTTATTCCGATGGGCTGCGCGACCGAATCTGGTGGGGCGCAAGCTCGAATGCAACCGCGGTCTGGGCCGCGAAGCTGGGCATGAACTTGCAAAGCTCGACCCTCAAGGATGACGAGACCGGCGAGCCTTTCCATATCCAGCAGGCCCGGCAGATCCGGGCCTACCGCGCGGCATGGAAGGAGGCTGGCCACACACGAGTACCGCGTGTGTCGGTGAGCCGCAGCATCTTCGCTCTGGTGGACGAGCGGGACCGCGGGTATTTCGGGCCCAGCGGCCAGGAAGGCGACAAGATCAGCTTCATCGACGAGAAGACCCGTTCGATCTTTGGCCGCAGCTACGCCGCCGAGCCGGACACCCTTATCGCCCAACTCGCGCAGGACGAGGCGATTGCCGAAGCCGACACCTTGCTTTTGACCGTGCCCAACCAACTCGGCGTCGACTACAACACGCATGTCATTGAAGCGATCCTGACCCATGTCGCGCCAGGCCTAGGCTGGCGCTGACCTAGTGAAAGGCGAACCCGCAGGTCGACCCCGGATCTAGCGGCTGTCCCGCTTGGCCTGGGACCTCTTTGCTTGAGAGCGTTGATGGGCGCCGATTTCAATGCCCCGGGATTGCTGGGTCACTGCGGTAGGCTCAACGGCGCGGGCGGATTTGCTGACATTCCTTTTTTCGGCCCTGGCTTCGCCCGCCTTACCTTTGGAGGCCTTGCCTGCGCGGCTGGATGCGGCCGTCTTTGCGACAGTCTCGTCCTGCTTGGCGGCCGCCGATTTTTTGGCCACGGCCTTCTTCAGCACCTTGACAGCCGGCACTTTTGAAGATGCCGCCTTCTGGGCCTTTTCGAACTCGCGGTCTTCCTGCTTTTCGATTTGCGCCAGGCGAGCCTCGAAGCGTGCCACGGACTCGGCGAGAATTTCTTCTTTCTCTTGGGTGCGGCGGTTGGCGTCCCCTTCGGCACCGGCTTTAGTGCCGCTGGCGTGGCGAACGGCAAGGCGTTGGCGGCGATAGAGGTCACGATACTTGTCGCGCAGTTTTCGACTGCGTTCCAGCCTGGAGCGCAGTTCAGGTTTGCTCAATTTGCGGATTTCAGTCGTTCGGCCGGAATCGAAGAGCTCGAGTTCGGCGGCTGTCAAAAGCTTTTGCGCCTGTGTGCGTTGATATGCCATCCATGGCCTCCTGTCAATACAGTATGAGAGAGCCCACAGCCTATCAGCAAAAGCGCAATAAGTGAAACCAGAGGCGCTTGCCCGCTTGGACAACGGCGCAAGGTCGGCTATTCTGACTGCGTTTTGCTGGACGGAAACAGGGCCTCGCCGGCCGCCCGTCCGCCCACCACATAGACATAGGTTCATCATGTATTTCGACGCCAAACTCTGGGCCATGACGCAGGGCATACGGCTGCGCATCCTGTTTTGCGCTCTGCTGGGAGTGCTGGGACTCGCCGCCGGAATTGCCCGGTTTGCGCTGCTGGGACAATTCCTGGCGCGGCTGTTTGCCGGCGCCGGCGCCCAGGATCTATGGCCGCCGCTGGCCGGCGCGGGGGCGGCCATCCTGCTGCGCGGCGCCCTGGAACATGCGCTCAACACGCTGGCCAACCGCAACGCAGCCCTTATCCAGGAGAACCTGCGCGCCCGGCTCTACGACAAGATCGTGGAACTCGGGCCGGCCTGGTTCGGCGGCCAGCGCACGGGCGGCGTCATGCTGGCGGTGGTCGACGGCGTGGAACAGCTGCAGGTATTTTTCGGGCGCTATCTGCCGCAGCTGTTCGTGGCTGCTTGCGCGCCCGTCATGATTTTCGCCTTTATCGCGTGGTGGGATTGGCCCGTGGCGCTGGTGCTGCTGGCGGCGGCATTGATCACACTGGTCCTGCCCCTGCTGTCGCATCAGGGCAACCGGCTCGCCGCGCAAGAACGGCAGCAGGCCTTCAAGGCGTTTGGCGAAGAATTCCTCGATGCCATGCAGGGCCTGCCCACGCTCAAGGCCTTCGGGCAGAGCCGCGCCTGGGGCGAGCGTCTGGCCGCGCGGGCGCGGGCCCTGTCCGACAATACATTCAAGGTGCTGGGCCGCGAAGTATCCACGCGCTTCCTGACCGATCTGGGTATCACGCTGGGCGCCGCGGCCGCATTGGCGACGGGGGCATGGCGCGTGTCGCATGGCGAGATGACCCTGGCCGCGCTGCTGGTGGTGCTGATGGCGGGCACGGAAATTTTCCGCCCTTTGCGCGACTTGCGCTCAGTCATGCATAGCGGCATGGTCGGACAATCGGCGGCCGGCGCCGTGCATGCCCTGCTGGAGGCAAGCAGTTCAGCGCCGCGTGGCGCCGCGGCGGCATCCAGGATGCGGCGCGCCGATGGGGGATTGTCGATAGAATTCAAGGACGTGAAATTCTCCTATCCGGGCGGCCGGCTGGCCACCCACGCGGGCCTGAGTTTTTCGGTGGCTCCCGGCGAACGGGTGGGCATAGTCGGCCCCAGCGGCGCCGGCAAATCATCGCTGCTGCGGCTGTTGCTGCGCCTGCATGATCCGCAGGGCGGCGCGGTGGAACTGGATGGCGCCGACCTGCGCACGCTGGATCCCGATGCCGTGCGAGCCCAGATTTCGGTCGTGGCGCAAGACAGCACCTTGTTCCACGGCACGGTGGAAGAAAATCTGCTGCTGGCGCGCCCCGATGCCACGCCCGAGCAGATGGAAGCGGCGGCCCGCGCGGCCAATGCCCATGAATTCATCATGGCCCTGCCGCAAGGTTATCGCACTGTGCTGGGCGAACGCGGCACGCAGTTGTCGGGCGGGCAGCGTCAGCGGCTCACGATCGCCCGCGCCCTGCTGCGCGACACGCCGGTACTGGTCCTGGACGAAGCGCTGTCCTCGGTGGATGCCGAGAACGAGGCCGAAATCCAGGATGCGCTGGATCGCCTGAGCCGCGGCCGCACTACGCTGGTCCTGGCCCATCGCCTCTCCAGTGTCATCAATGCCGACCGCATTCTGGTGCTGGACGGAGGGCGCATCGTCGAAACCGGCGCGCATGCGACGCTCATGGCGGGCGACACGCTGTACCGCCGCCTCATGGGCGCCCAGGACGGCGGCATGCTGCAGGCCGCCGTCCTGGCGGACGAGCGGCCGCTTGCAGCCGCCGCCGGCGCCGCCGCCGGAGCGGACGATGGCCAGCGTCCCGCAGCGCGCCCGCTGGAGGCCGACGCGCGGCAGATCGGCATGCGCAAAGTGTTCGGCACATTGTTCGACATCATCCGTCCCTGGCGCCGCGATTTTGCCATCACCGTGGCCAGCGGCATTGGACGCGTGGCGGCCTTCATCGGCGTGTCGGTGCTGAGCGCGGCCATCATCATCCAGCTCAAGAACGGCGCACCCTACGGCGGCCTGCTGGCTGCGCTGTTCGCCGCGGCCATCGCCGCCGCGGCGCTGCACTGGATCGAGTCGTGGCTGGCGCACGCCATCGCCTACCGCCTGCTGGCGGAAATGCGCATCGCGCTCTACGACAAGCTGGAAGCGCTGGCGCCGTCATACCTGTTGCGGCGGCGCTCCGGCGACCTGGTCGGCCTGGCCACGCAGGATGTGGAAACAGTGGAGTACTTCTTTGCCCACACGGTAGCGCCGGCATTCGTGGCGGTGCTGGTGCCGGCGGTGGTGCTGCTCATCCTGGGCATTGCCGCAAGTCCACTGCTGCTTGCGCTCCTGCCTTTCCTGGTGTGGGCCGCGGCCTCGCCGATTCTGAGCCGGACGCGCATCGATGCGCTGGGCAGCAGGGCAAGACAGGCGCTGGGGCTGCTGAGCGCCAATTTGTCCGAGACCATACAGGGCCTGCCCGACCTGGTGTCGTTTTCGGCCACGGGCCGGCGCCGCGAAACATTCCTCGCCATGGTCCGCGATTACCAGAAAGTGCGATTGGCGCTGCTCGCCGATCTGTCGCGCCAGGGCGCGCTGCTGGAAATAGCCACGGGCCTGGGCGGACTCTCGGTGGCCGCCGTCGGCGCATGGTGGGTAACGCAAGGACAGCTGGCGGCCGGCGTGTTGCCGCTCTTGATACTGCTGTCCGTCGCGGCTTTCCTGCCTGTATCGGAAATCGCCCAAGTCAGCCGCCAGCTGGCCGATACGCTGGCCTCCACCCGCCGGTTGCGCGCGGTGCATGACGAGCCGGTCGCCATCATGGGTGGCGTCAAAGCGCCGCCCATACAGGCCAGCGGCCTGCCTTTATCATTCGAGCACGCGACCTTCACCTACCCTGGCCGGAACACCCCCGCGCTGCAGGACGTAAGCCTGGAGCTCGCGGCCGGCGCCACACTGGCCGTGGTCGGCCCATCGGGCGCCGGGAAAAGCACTCTGGCCAGCATGCTGCTGCGTTTCTGGGATCCGCAGCGCGGCGCCGTGCGCATCGACGGCGTGGACCTGCGCGAGCTGACGCTGGACGCGCTGTATGCCCGCATCGCCCTGGTGGCGCAAGATACATGGCTGCTCAATGGCTCTCTGGAAGACAATATCCGCCTGGCCCGCCCGAATGCCAGCGCCGCGGAGTTGGCGCTGGCGGTGGAACAGGCGGTGCTGGCGGATTTTGTCGCCGCCTTGCCCGACGGCCTGGCCACCAAAGTGGGCGAACGCGGCGTGGCCCTGTCGGGAGGGCAGCGCCAGCGCATAGCCATTGCACGCGCCTTCCTGCGCGACGCGCCCATCCTCATCCTGGACGAAGCCACCTCGCACCTGGACGCCATCAGCGAGGCGCAGGTGCATGAAGCGCTGGCTCGCCTCATGCGCCATCGCACCACGCTGATCATAGCCCACCGCCTCTCGACTATCCGGCAGGCGGACGCCATCGCGGTCGTCGATGCCGGCCGCATCGTGGAATACGGAACGCATGCGCAGCTGCTGGCGCGGGATGGCGCATACGCTCATCTGGTGGGCCGGCAACTGACGGCTGCGCGGCGGAACAGCAACCGCATCCAATCCGTTGACTGATAAAAAGGTATTCCCGTTCGGAAAACGGGAATACACCTGGCTAGGCATCAGTTCGATGGTAGCTGCCGACACTGTGGAGTCTGCTCCAGGCAATGAGCCATAATTGCTCTCTTGAGAACACAAACCTCTAATTAAGTGTCTCAGGGGAACATTAATTATGGAACACCCAATTCCTTTGCCCGTGGAGCGTGCTATCCGGAAACTCGGCAACGACATCTCCCTGGCGCGCAGGCGGCGCCACATCTCCCAAGCCTCGCTTGCCGAGCGCATGGGCGCGTCCCTGTCCACCGTGCGCCGAATGGAGAAAGGCGATGTCAAGGTGCCCATCCATTTCTTCGCCCGAGCCCTGCATGTCTTTGGCAAAATCCAGGCGCTCGAGCGTCTGCTGGACACACCGAACGACGAAATCGGACTGACATTGATGGACGAGAACTTGCCCAAGCGCGTGCGCAGCAAGTCCGGCGGCTCTTCGGGAGCGCTGTGATGGCGATCGCCGCACCGAGCCGCCAACAAGTGTTGGGCTGCGCGCATACGAACTGGACGACTTCGCGGCAGCTTTCGAGCATGAACAGATAGCCGAAACTGCTGCTCTCCTCTGCAAGAGGTAAAAGAGTTACTGTCTTGCCCACGACCCCAGCCGCAACCTTGAAGAGCTGACGGATCCCGACGCACGCTCGATGATCTCCCAGGCCAAGGGATCAGGTCTGGTCGGCTACAACGTATAGACGGCTGTCGATGCAGAGCATCATCTGATCCGACTTTACAACGCATAGGCAAGGTGGCTGACGGCGTATGATCAATGGCGTACTCCCCTGCCGAACGCTGCATGCGCCCAAGCTGCCAATACGTTTCCACACAGCCTCGGCCAGGAGCGGACGTACACCGATATCGCTTTGCCCGCAAGCTGACAGCACATCCAGCGGCTGAGGCCCCGAGGTATCCGAAACTGTGCCGCGCCGGCTTGAAGTCCGGTAGCCTCCCGTCTATATCGAAAGTATCACTGGCCCTTGCCGTGATGTGGATTCCCTCTCGTGATGCGCTTGCGCTGCCTCGGCGAGGTCAAATATTGCCAATCGCTAGAAAATCTGCCAGGCCACGCGGGCGGTGATGACGTAGCGGCCCTGATCCGGCACCACGATATTGGCCGCCCGGCCCACGGTGATGTTGAAGTCGACCGACTTGAGCAGGCGGGCGTCCAGGCCTACGCCCAGCGACGAAATCTGCTGGTTCGGCGTACCGGCGGTGCGCACTGTGCCGGTATCGCCGAACACAAAGCCGCTGACGTCGCCCCGGATGCGATGGTGCCATTCCAGGTTGGCGAAGTAGCCATTGTCGCCCGCCACCACGCCGACGGGGTAGCCGCGCACAGTGGTTGCGCCCCCCAGTTGCAGCAACAGGCTGGGCGACAGGATTTTGGCGCTGGTCTGCTGAGCGCTGGCCCGCAGGAGCGTGTACTGCGCGCCGGAAACCTTTTCGATCCAGCTACCGTTGAAAGCCCAGATATTGGCGCTGCGATGACCGCTCAAGCTGGATTCCATGCGGTTGTTGCTGTTGGTGACGCTCAAACTGAGGCTGCGGTCCTCGTACAGACCGCTGGCGAACAGGCCCACCGTTGCGCTTTTGACCTTTTCCTCGCTCAGGCGCGCGCCCAGGATATCGTTCGTGCTCTTGCTGACGCCGCCGGCCAGGGTGCCGTCGAACCACCACGCGCCTTTTTGCAGCAGCGGCTGCCTAAACACAATCTGCCCGCTGCGCGCGCGGCCCTTGACGTCGAAATCTTCGTAGGGCCCGGATACGACGCGGCTATCCAGATCGCTGTAAGACACGCCCAGGCGGCCGCCCTGCCGGTTGACCGGTATCGTGTAGTTGATCGAGGCGGAATCCGAACCGTCGGAATGCAGATAGTACAAGCCGAGCCGGTCGCCGATGCCAATCGGACTGTTCCAGGCGCCGTCCAGGCCGACCTGGTTGCGTCCTACGCTGCGCGAGCCTTCATTGCCGGCGAATACGCGCAATTGATAAGGCGGCAGCTGATGGGCTTGCAGCATCAGATCGGTGTAGCCGAACGACGCGCCTGGACGCAGGCGCGCATCCAGGCGCATGTCGTTGCTATGGTTGAAAAGCTCGATGCGGCGTTCGAGCTTGGCGGTGTCCAGCGGTTCGCCGGGCTCGATTTCCAGCCAATTGACCAGCCAGGAATCACGGACGTTGCGGTTATCGACGACGGATACCTTGCCCAGCCTGCCTTCGACCAGTTCGATGCGCACGGCCCCGCCGACGACTTTCTGCGGCGGCAGGATGGCGCGCGCCGTCAGGATGCCGCGCTTGCGATACAACGCGTTGATCTCCTGCACGATGATCTGCAAGCCGTCGTAGTTGATGGGCTGGCCCACATAGCGCGCGCGGATGGCGTCCAGGTCCTGGTCGCTCAAGTAGCTGCTGGGATCGAAGTCCAGACGCTTGAGCTCGAAGCTGGCGGTGGCGCGCGAACTTGCCGCGGGAGGCTTGGACTGTTCGTCGCGGATCACGGGCTCGGGCGTCTCGGGCGCGGGAACACGCTCTTCGAGATAGCCGCGCTGCATTTCCTGACTGCGCTGCAGCGCGCCGGCGTCGGGGAATATGTCGATCGCGCCGGGCACGGCTTGCGCATGCGCGGCGGAAGCCGTAATGACCGTGGCGGCCAGCAGCGGCAGCAATAGCGCTGCGGCACGCGGCTTCGATGATGCCGCGTGCGCGCGGCTGGAACGGTTTTCCATCTTCATGCTTGATTCATTGCGCGTATGGCTCGCTTGCTGGATCCGCCATGGAGACATCGCGCACGGTATTGACGATGCCGCGGCCGTCGCGATAGTCTTCGGGACGATCGGGGTCGCCCGCCACGGCGGGATGGACGCCGGTGGGCATCGAGCCGTGCAACACCTTGCGCAGATAGCGCAGGCTGTCGGTCGCGAACCACGGCAACTGGCTTCCGATCTCCCGATCCGCACTGGTATCGTATACCGTAACGCCGCGGCTTCCGCCCAGCGAGTCCGTGGAGTTGCGTGCATGCGGACCGAACTGCGTCACGAGGGCGCTGGTATAGAATTGGTTGCCGTCCTGTCCCAGCAAGAAGCTTTGGTTAGGCTCGTACAGTTGCATGGCGACATTGGGCACCGAGGTGATGTCGCGGCCGTTCATCAGGATGCGGCCCGCGGGCGTGTCATAGCGCATCACATTGCTGATGTAGCCGTCGGCGATGCCATTGTGATACGCGTTAGTCTCGATCATGGCATTCTTGGTCCACAGGCGGGTGAAATCCACGGCCTCGGGGGCGTCGATCTTCAGGTCGACGTTCGATGCCATGGGATGCCCGCCCTCGCCGGCGTCGTATCCGGTGACATCCAGGGTCAGCCTGCGGCCGGCGGTAGGCCTGAGTTTGCCGGTGAACGAATCGGCTTGCACGGTCAGCGACGAGCCGATGCCGACGTCCCCCAATTCCACGTTGCCCCGCGAACGGATGTTGAAAACATTGAGCGTGCCGCGCTGGATCGACATGCCACTTGCCGATTCCAGCGTCATCGCTCCCCCGACGTTCACCTCGCCCAGGCCGGCGAAGCCGCCGCTGTTGATGGCCAAGCTCCCCTCGGTTGCCAGCGTATTGGCCCGCACATCGCCCCCGGCGGTCAGCGTGGTATTGCGGCCGCTCACCATGGTGTCGAAAGAGATCTGGCCGGCGGTGACGTTGATGTCGTTGGCGCCGGTGAATACGCCGCCGCCGGCGCCCGAAAGGCCGCCGGCCAGGCGTGCGTTGATGCTGCCGCCGCTACGAAGATTCAGATAGTCGATATCGCCCGACGCGGTCAGCGTGGTGTCGCCGCCGGTCTGCATGGTTCCGAGCCGCATGTTCGCCGCGCTCAGGGTGCCGGCGCCTCCGGCGGTGCCGCTCTGCAGGGTCAGCGCGCCGCCGGCTTGCAGGTTGAGATTGCCGCCGACGTCCAGCGCGCCAATGCGCATATCGCCGTCCGTGGCGGCGGACATCCCGCGGTGGATACGGACGGCGCCGATGTCCAGCGATCCGCTGCGCGCATCCAGCCCGCCCCAGATATCGCCCGTGCCCATCGAGAGCTCGCCGCCGGCGTGTGCGGTCATGTCGGAATCGATGGCGGCGTTGCCGACCTGCAGCGTGCCGATGCGGGCATCGCCGCTGGCGAAGATGGCCGTAGCGCCGATGGTTTTCAGGTCGTCCACCGACAGGCCGCCGCGCTTGGCGGCCAGGGAGGCGAAAGCAGCGGTGGAGACTTGTCCCAGCGCGGCTGCGCCGGCGTTGACGATAATGCCGCCGTTCGCCGAAAGCCGCGCCGCCGCCAGCGCGCCGCCGGCATTCAATGTCGCGCTGCCGCCCGCGAGAATGCTGTCAGCGGTCAGCGCGCCGCCGATATTAAGAATGGCGTCGCGCCCACCATTGATCGCGCTGCCTGTGCCCGCCCGCAAGTCGCCGTCGCTCACTGTCAGGCGCACATCGCGCGCGGCCCTGAGGCCGCCGTTATCGGCGACCAGGATTGCGCCGTTGGCCGCGGTGGCGATGAGGTCGCGGCCGGCGTTGATGTCGTTCAACGTCATTGCCGCGGCGCCGGTCGCCGTCAGGCGGATGTCACTGCCGGTGTCGCCGTCCGTGCCTGATTGCGCGCCGCCGTTGGAAACAAGCCGCCGCGCGGTGAAGTCGACGGAAGACAGAATATCGATAGTTCCGGCCGGGGTGGCCGCGCTCACGCTGCTCGCGGCAACATCGCCGGCCGCCACCAGGCCCAGCGCGATATCGCCCAGGCGCGTCGCGGCGTCGATGCTGCCGGCCGCGACGATGAAACGGCCGCCCGGCTCGCCGCCGATTCCGCTTCCATCGGACATGGCTCCCGAAGCGCCGCCGTTGATCACCAGCGCATCCCGGGCATACACATTTTCGCCCATGCCGAACGGCGATCCGCTGACGCCAAGGATCTTGCCATTTGCCGCGGTCAGCGCCACATTGGCGCCGCTCAGGTAGGCCACGGAGATATCGCCGCTGCGGGCGCGCCATGTCGCCGAGCCGTCCGCGCCGGCGCGGCTGCCGGCCTGCATCGCGATGCTGCCTGCATCGATCGACATGTCTCCGTTGACCTTCAGGCTGCCTGCCGCATCGAAGGCTACGTGTGTGGTGTGGTCCACGGTCAGATCGCCGTCGACCTGCGCCGCACCCGTGAACACCAGTCCCGAGCCGCTGCTGTCCAGATGCGCATTGCCCCCCACACGCAGGCCTTCGGCCGGCAGATATGCGGCGGCGCCCGGCTGATCCACGGCATTGCGGCCCACGCCCAGCTGGAACGCATTGCCCAGATAAAGATCGCCGCCCACGATGCCACTGACGTAGCCCGCCTGCGCCGGCCCGCCAACATTGACCAGCAAGGGCTGCGACGGGTCGAAGCCGTACACCGAGCCCGTGGTATTGAATTGCAGGTACTGCGCGGCCAGCGACGCCACGCCGGCGCCGCCGATGGCATTGCGGCTATACACATTGCCCATGCCCGGCGCCGTATCCGATGTCGTCAGCGACAGCACCCGCGAGGCATACAGATCGTAGAAGCTCAGGTCGCCGCGCAGGGCCGACAAATACATATCGCCCATGCCACTGGCGTCGCCGCTGCGCGCAGCTTCCAGCAAGCCGCCGATAGCCAGGCTCATGGCGCGATCGGCGCTTCCTATGGAACCGACGCCGTTCTGCAGCACCAGGTTGTTGCCCGTGGTGATCGCATCGGCGCCTTCGGCCGCGACGTTGGACATGCCGGTCATGCTGGTCAGATGGATGTCCCGGCCGGCATTCAACCCGGCAATGGGCAGACTGTCCTTGGCCTGGATGTAGATGTCGGTGCCCGCGCTGGCGGACAAGCCGCCCAGCACGTTGACGAATATCGGCGCGGTCTGCTTCACATCGAACGCAACCAGGCGGCATGCCGCATCCATCGTCGAACAGCTGGCGTCGACCTCGCCGTTGCGTTCGAACACCTGGTTGATGATATCGCCCGCTGAACTCGCACCGGCCAGCGCCGCTTTCTGTTCGGCGCTCAAGCTGGACGCTCCGCCCGACGACAGATCGAAGTGCACGGCGTCGGCCAGTTCGCCGACGCTGGCGCTGGCGTTGGCGGCGTTCAGGATCACTTTCTTGCCCGACACGTTGACATCGTCCACCACGGTAACAGAGCCGCTGGCCGGCGCAAGCGCGGCATTATTGATCGAGTAGAGCAGCGCGTCGCTCGTCCAGTATTGGCCGCGCGTCATGCCATCGATCTGCCCGGCGCTGGCGGTATACGAGAAATTCTGGTCGTAGCCGTTCTGCCAACCCGGCTCCGTGCCGTCCAGCGCTTGCGAGAGATAGTCGCGCAGCGTCTGATAACGGTTCTGCGCAAACGCCTGTACCGTCATGCCCGCCGCGTCGGCCTGGGGCTGCATCATGCGCGCGCCGTCGCTGGACAAAGTGAAGGCCTCGCCATCGGCCGATAGCGAGCCCATGGCCAACAGTGACCAGTAATTGGCGTACTGCGCGTTGACGCCATCCTGATAAGGCGCCACGGTAGATGCATAGCCGGCTGACTGGGTGATATCGTCCGCGCTGCTGCCCGTGCGCTTGTCCAGCAGATTCAGCTTGTCCCACTCCTCGGCCAGTTCCGCACTGCGGTCGGACGCCGCCATGCCGCGGCCGTCGCGTATGGAGCCCAGCCGCGCTTCCAGGCTCACGTCGCCATCGTCCGATTTGACGTGGCCTATATACATATCGCCATCGATCTGGGTCAGCGCAATGTCGCCATAGGCCGCCGCGTTAATGATGCCGCCGGCGATCGCGCCGCTCTGCAAGCGGGTCGACATTGCGTTCAGCCGCAGTGGCGCGTTCAGCGCGCCGATGCTGCCGTCGTCGCTGGCCAGCGTGATATTGCGGCCGCTGACGACGGGCAGCGTGGAGCCCGGGTCCAGCGCCAGCATGCTGTTGGCGCTGCGCAGCATCACGTCGCTGCCCGCATCCGTGGCGATCCGCGACAGATACGCATCGGCGCCGTCCAGCGACAGCCCGATGTCGCCAGTGCGCGTGACCGCGCTGACGCTGTTGGCGTTCGGCGCGCCCTCGGCCGGCAGGGTCAAGGTGGCGCGCAGCGGCGAGGCAATGTCGCCGATGCCGGCATCGGCGTTCAAGACCAGCGACTGGGTCTGGATCGAGCCGTCGCTGGTGGCGGTGATGGTCGCCCCCGCGCCAGTGGCGGCGATTGTGGTCAGGCCGTTGCCGTTCCGGATATTCCCGCCAACGACCACCGATCCCTTGGACGCGATATCGACCAATCCGCTGGTGTTGGCGCCGGTGAAGGCGATGTTGATCGGGTAATCGGCCTTGACGCTGCTGGTGGCCTGGATGCTGACCTGCGTGGGTACGTACCAGTTCCACGTCAGGGCGCCGTTCGCCGAATAGCCTTCCTGGTAGGTGTCGCCGATGGAAGAGCCGGTGATCTTCTCCTGGAACGCGGTATCTTTCAACGACAGATCATTCATCAGCCCCGAGGTCAGCGACCAGATGTCCGCATAGGTGTTGGGCTGATTCTGCGGCAGTGGGACAAAGCTCCAGTCGCCAACCTTGTTTTCGAAATAGCCGGACGCGCCGTTTTCGTTCAGGAACGAGCGCGCCAATTCGGCGGAGTATGTCCACCAGTAGCGCTCGCCCGTCTTGGGATTGTAGGTCGCGGTGTTGCCGGCGCTGCTGACATCCGCCGTCAGGCCGGCGTAATCGGCGGCCGTGGCGCTGGTGTAGGTCTGTGTGCCTTCGCCCAGCTTGTACACATACCATGTCGTCAGCGCGCGGCCCTCATCGTCCGTCTTCAGCGTGTCGGTGATCTTGACGACGCCAACGTTGCCGTTGCCGGTGTTGATGTCGCGCGTCACCAGCGCGGTGTCCGTATCGTTGCGAACGGTCACGTGCGCATAGCCGTCGCTGACCGAAATATTGGCAGTGCCGCCGGGATTGGTGTTGATGATCGCGCCTTGCAGCGACACGGACCCACCGCCGCCGCCGGAGACGTTGTCCATCACCAGTTTCTTGGTGTTGGGATTGTAATAGACGTCGATCAGCGTGTCGTCGCTTGCAATCACGGCGTTGCTCGGATATTTGTAGGTGCCGTCGCTGGCGCGATACTGCGCCGCGTAGGGCCGGCACGTCACGTCGTCGATACACGCGATCAGATCGACCGACACCGGCGTGCCGTTCGCGTCCACGCCCGCGTTGATCATCACCGGGGCGATGCTGGCCGAAAAATCGGTATCCAGGCCAACCTTCAGCGTGCCGTTCATATTGATGAACTTGGCGTTGATCACCGCGGTGGTTCCCACCTTGGTCACTGTGTTCGACGGATTCTGCGGCGACAGCGTCTGGATGTTGTTGGTCGTGGACCGCACGCCCACCGTCGGATATTGATAGCGCCCGTTATAGAAGTTGATGTCGGGGCCGTAGTCGCGGATGTAATCGCTGGACGAGCCGTAATCGCCTTTGACAAAATTCGAAGGGTAGAAGTACATATAGCCCGTGCCCGTCTGGCCGCTGGCGTTGCCGGCAGGCGGGTTGCCCGCCAGGCACGCGCTGAACGCGGCCGAGCTCAGGCCCGCACAACCGTACTCGCCGGCCAGGTAATTCACGACGTAGGTCACGGCCTCGTTGGCCGTCGCGGGCAGGCCTGTACCCAGGATGCCGCCGCCGAGCAGATTCCCGGGCGTCAGCTGATAGATAGTGCCGTCGGACGAAACGTATTCGTTTTCCGGCGCGCCGCCCAGGAATTTGCCAGCCAGCGGCGTATCGACGATATAGGCGCCGTTGGGCAGCAGAATCGTCTGCTGGTTGACGCTGATCGCGCCGAACTGGCCCAGGTCGCCGTACTTGTTGGCGATATAGAGCGAGCCGCCGCGGTTTTCCAGCGTGTCGGTCAGAAAGATCGACGGTACGACGCCGGACGACTGCGCGGCATCGAAGTTGTTCACGATCTGGATCGACGGCGCCTGGTCCCGACCCACCTGCTGCATGTTGTTCGCCTGGTAGGACGCCGTGGGCTTGGCGCTGCCGGTGAACTTGATATTGCCGCCCGTCGCGTTCGGTATAAACAGCTTGTCGACGATCAGGAATTTGGAACTGTCGTTCGTCAGCAGTATCTGCGGCCCGCCATAGGCCGACAGGCTGCCCGAACCGGAAAATGTTCCGGCGTTGACCTCGATGTTGCCCGCGGCCGCCATCGTATCGCCGACCTCGACCGCCTGCACCGATGTGGTGGGCGCCAGGCCGCGTCCTTGCAGCGTATTGGACAGCGCAGTCAGCGCGTCGATGCTGCCGCGGATTTCCAGCCTGGTTTGTTCGTCTGTGGATTGATCCAACAATGCCGTCAGCCGCGAGATCTGGTCTTGCAACTGGCCTACCGGCATATACGATGCCATGTCGGTGTACGAAACATTGTCCGCGGTGACATTGCCATTCGCATCGATGTGCAGGCTGGCCAGATGCCGCGAGCCGGCCACCGCCGAGCCGTTCATCGTTACCGATTGCGACCCGGACTCGCTTGTCGCGCTGTCGCTGTTTGTAGTGCCTATGCCGACGATGCGATAGTGGCCATCGCCCTGCGCGTTGGTTTTCACCACGCCGGCCAAGGCGCCGAGCAGCGTGTCGCGCACGCTGGTCAGCTTGGCGCCGGCATTCACCACCACACTGCCGATATTGTCGATGATCGCGCGGGCGTAAGGCGTGGCATCGGTGATTGCGCCATCCGAGTACACCGCGTTGATGGCGTTGGCCTTGAGGCTGTTCTGGTACGCGGCCTGGTCGCCGCGGCCGGTCGCGATGCTCAGATCGCCCCAGGCGTTCACCGTGGCGTTGTCGTCCACGAGAATGCTTTGATTCGATGTGATCGTGCTGACCGCGCTGCCGCTGGACGCGCCGGCCAGGCCGTAGCCATGCGCGTACGAATTGTTCGATACGTCGATCAGGCTATAGGTGCCCAGGTCCAGGTCGCCCACGCTGTCCAGCGCGGCGCCCTTGCCGATCTTCAACGTATTGGTCGCGGTCACCGTGGTCTTGGAATCGCTGGACATGCCCGTGACTGCGCCGCCGCCGCTGCTGCTGGTCTGATCCGAGGCCGCGATATGCGTGGCCGCGATGGCCGAGAAACGGCCGGGCGAGGTGATGGGGTCGCCGACGACCGCGAGTTCGCTGTTCGCGCCGACCGACACATTGCTTTGCGTTTCGATGACGTTGACACTGGAGACGCCCGATCCCGCCAACACGCCGCCGCTGCCGCCTTCCGCATTGGGTTCGGTGCCGCTCTCGATGACCACGTTCAGTGCGTCGATATCGATGTCCGCCGCGTGCAGCCGGACGTTGTCGCCGATTCTGGCGTTGACCTTGTAGTTGACGGCGCCGTAGGACGACGCGCCGCTGGAACCCGCGATAGACCCCTGTATCGAATTGGAGTGGCTGAAGAACCGCCCCGTGTGCCGGGCGTCGACCACGACTTCGCCCGCCATCAGCGGCTGCGTCACGCCATAGTCCAGCGCAACCTTGGTCAACAGGCCGTCGGTGCGCAGCGTCGCCGCATATTGGCTGGCGCCGGACGCTATCTCCGCGGTCGTCGTGCCTCTGCTTGTTGTAGTGGCGTCGGCCGCGGCGCCCGCGATCAGGCCGCCCGACCCGCTGATGGCCCACGCCGTATTGCTTTCCGTGCCGGCGGCCAGGACCTTGATTGCGCCGCCGCGCACCGCCAGCGCCTGGTTGTTGCTGTCGACCAGGATAGCGCTGATTGCGCCCTGGCCCAGGCGGGCGGTCGTCGTCGTGTCGGAGGTGGCGCGGGCGACGTTGCCGCCTGCGCCCAGGGCCCCCACCGACACGCCCGACGCACTGGCATATTGCGAGGAATTGCCTTCGGCGGAAATCGTCACATCGCTCATGGGCAATACGACGTTATCCAGCACCTCGGCCGTGACCGAGCCGGTGTTGCCGGCCGTGGCGCTGGACCCATTGATGCTGGCCACCAGCGCGCCACCGGAAGCAAAGGAGGTCGAACTGGCGCTGTAGCTGTTGGCGGCGACCAGATTGCGCGCAATCACATCCAGCGTGCCGAACGTCAGTTGATTGTCCGCGTCCAGCCCGATGCCGCCAAAAACGGCGTTGCTGCCCACCGTGGCGCGGGTCGCGCCGGACACATTGGCCTCGGTCTCGGTCGCGCCGACCTGGAGACCGCCCGACAGCCCGACGCCATAGCCTTCGGCGACCACCTGCGGTGTCCGGCTCGCCTGGACAGTCACACCGCCGTATGCGCCCACCATCGTACCGTCGCCTATCGACGCCGTGACGTTCATGGAGTCTGAACTGCTGGCGCGGTTCACGCCCACGGCGCCGTACAGGCCGCCGGACGCCGCGTATACCGCGGTGAAAATCCTGCCGCTGCTCGATGCGTCCACCGCCACGGAGTTGGCATTGAGCACGGCCGATGGACGGTTGTCGGCATTCAGCGCCGCCCAGGTCGAGCCCGACTTGCCCGCCGACAGCACGACAACGCCCACACCCGCCGTGCCGCCTATCGAGACGTTGGCGTTCCTGGCGTCCAGTGTGGTGCTGTCGCTGGCCTTGACCGAAACCGCGCCGTCCACATTCGCAACGCCGCCCACATTGGCGATCACATTGTCGGAAATCCAGCCGACACCCACATTGACAGCGACCGTGGCCACCCCGGCGCCCGCGCCGGCGACGATAAGCGTGTCGACCGCCTTGCCGGTCGCGCCGTCCTTGGCTTCGGCGGCCACGTTCAGCGCGCCCGCGACATCGCTATGGGTGTTCGGCCCGATGACCGCCCCCACATCGTTATAGACCTGGGTGACGCCGACCGCGACGCCGACGCCCACCGTGCCGCCGCCGCCAATGGCGCCGACATTGTTCGTCGTCGAGGTTGCCGAGGTCGCCGCCACGTTCAGATCGCCGGCGCCGGTCGTCGTGACGTGGCTGTTTCCGGAAATATAGGCATGCGCCGAATTGGCCTTGCCGCTGCGCATCGCAACGCTTTCCGAGCCACTGCCGCTGCCGCCGCCGCTGAGCAGGTCCGTGCCTATGCCATGCTGCGTCGCGCTGGAAACGCTCGCCAGTTCCTCGTCGCTCAAGGCGCCATTGGTGGCCCCGGCCTTGTCGCTGCTCGCGAACGCGTTGGCGCGGCTCAATATCGAGTTCACGTCGGTGTCGTCGGTATCGGCGCTGTCATTGTCGCCTGTGCCCACGCGTATGACGGAAACCGTGCCCGATACGCCGGCCGCGCCGCCCACCCCGACCGCCACCACCGTATGCGCGGCGTGCTGGCTGTTCCTGGCATCCACCTCGACGCCCTTGCCCGTCACCGCGGCGTTGTCTATCGCAGCCGTGACCTGGCTGCGCACGACAGACACCGCGGCGGTGGCGCCGGCGCCGGCGCCCGAAAGGCCTATGCCCAGGGTGCCGCCGCCCAGCGCCAGATCGCCGGTGTCCGCCGCCGCCACGGTCACCTTGCCCCCGGCGTTGACTTCGCTGCCATTTTCTATGCTGGCGGATGTGGTGTTCGATATCACAGCCACGCCCGCGGCCAGGCCCAGCCCGAAGCTGGCGCTCAGAGTTCCCGATGCCGCGTAAAGGCTGTTGTTGCTGTTCGAGCCGGCCTGCACGTTGACCGTGCCGCCGACGTCCGCCGTGCTGACCTTGCCGGCCGCGCTCTTGCCGATGCGCGCGCGCGTGTCCTGATTCGAATTGACGATGGCGAAAGAACCGGAGGCCCCGACGGTCGGACCCAGCGACGCGCCGCCGGCGATCAGCAGCGCGCGGTTCGCGCTGTTGGCGTTGACGTCCAGACCGCCGCCTGTAATCGTGCCGCCGTCGACGGCAGCCAGCGTCTTGCCGTCGAAATTCACGACGCTGCCGGTGCCGACAAAGGCACCCGTGCCGGCCGCGAAGCCGACGCCGATGAAGCTGGCGCCCGCGGTCGAGCGCGCGTCCACGCGAACGCCGCTGGCCGCGGCGACCGCGCTGTCGGCGATCTGCGCGATGGTTTGCAGTTCGATGGTTTCTACGCCGACCGCGGCGCCCGCGCCGCCCCAGAGCGCACCGGCTCCGGCGCCCACGATGGTCCGGCCGTACGAATGATTGCTGGCCGATATGTCGACCTGCTGGGCAGCGTCACCGGCCAGGCCGGCGCCTTGATTGATGCTGGCGTTCTTGACGAGGGCGCTGGTGTCGCCGCCGGTGTAATCGACCGTGGTGGTTGCGCTCAAGGCCAGCGACGGCGCATTGGGATCGGGGTTGACGTTCAACGCGCCAGTGACGGAGATGCTGCCGAGCGTGCGCTGCGAGGCCGCGTTCACGGCGACGCCGTGCACTAGCTTGGTATCGGCGGCTACCGCGGGCGCCATGAAGCCGCTCAGCGTGTTATTCGTCGCGGTGGGCGCCACATAGCCGGTCACGCCGCTCAGGTCCAGCGACACATCGCCGTCCTTCAGTTGGCCGTTGTTGACGCTCAAGCCATCGCCATAGCCCAGCGCGTCGACCGACGCGCCGGCGATGACGGCCCGCGTGTGGCCATTGATGTTATTGACCGTCGTGCTGGCCCCGCCGCTGACGTAGGTGCTGCCCAGGCCCAGGCTGACCGCGCCGGCCAGGCTCTTGATGGCGTCCAGGCTGGCCGCCAGTACGCCGACGTTGCTGCGCGCCTTGACGTGCGAATTTGCCGCGCCCGCGCCCGAGTTGTCGATCAGCGCGTCGACGGTGGTGTCGATCAGATTGACGGCCACCGATCCCGCCGCGGATCCCGTCTGCGTAGCCGAGGCGACGCCCAGCGCGAGGCTGTCGATCTCGGCGCGCGATTGCGCCGATACCAGCACGTCGCCCGCATCGATGGTGCTGCTGCGGATCGCCGCAGTGACCGCGTTCGCGATCCGGTTGACGGCAACGGCCGCGCCCAGGCCGGCATTGCCCAGGGAGACGCCCACGCCGCCGGCCAGCGCCTGGATCAGCGCGTTGTTGTTGGCCGAGACCCGCAGCGACGTCGCCGCCTCGGGCGCGGCGAGATCCACGGTCACGCCGTCGATTTCCGCCATCACGGTATCGCCGATGTTGTTCGTGGTGGTCGATGCGCCGGCGGCATACTCCTGCGCGATCACGCCGCCCAGCGCGGCGGCGAAAATCCTGGCCGAATTGTCGGCAGTCACGGAAAGCGACGCCTTATCGGACAAAGTGACCGTGCTGGCCGCCACGCGTGCCAGGTAGGTAGAGGAAATATTATTGACCGACACGCCGGCGCCGACCGCGGTCCCGTTGCCCGATACGCCGAAGCCGCCCGCCAGCGCGGTAATCTGGGCGCTGCGGCCGCCCGACGAGTCGCCGGCCCGGACGGTCAGGCCGCCCTTGATGCTGCTGCCGGTATCGACCGACGCCGTCAGCGTGTCGGAAATATCGTTGATCGTGAACGAGCCGCCCAGCGACAACGAACCCGGGCTCATCGCCAGGCTGGCCGCGATTGCGCTGATGCTGTGCAGCCCCAGCGCCTGTACGGATGCATTCGAGCCGGCGGTGGTGACGGCGGCGTTGCTGATCGATGCCGTCGTCTCCCCGCTCAGGGAATTCCAGGCGACCGCGAGGCCGGCGGTGTTGGCCGTCGATCTGCCTACTCCGGCACTGCCGGCCAGCGCGAAAATCGATCCGTCGTTATAGGCCTTGACCAGCAGCGCGTCGGGCCCGGCCGAGCTGGTCGTGATCGTCGTCGTTCCGTCCTGCGCGCCAGCACTGCCCACGCTGGCGATGGTGATGTTGCCCAGCGTGTTCCAGGTGCCGGAGCCCATGCCGGCGAAGCCGCCGTCCGATGTGCCCGCGCCCACGCCGGCCGAGATGCCCAGCACGCTGGAATGATCGGCCGCCGTCACAGCCACCGTATCGGCGCTGACCGTTGCGTTGGCGATGCTTGCATCGTGGACGGTCTGCAGCGAATTACGCACGAAAGAAATCCCGATCGCGGTTTTCCCCGTCTCGAGAGCGCCCGCCACGCCATATACGGACGATCCCGAGGGCAAGCCCTGGCCATCGACGTAGGTCTGGTTGAAATCGATCAGTTCCTGGCCATCGACCTGCAGCGTCGGCGTCCGGCCCACGGGCGCCGTCAGGCCTTCGGCGGCGGCATCGTCGGTCGCCACAACCTTGACCGCGCCGCTTGCCGCGATCGACGAACCGCCGCCGATTCGCGCCGTGACCACGTTGTCGATGCCGTTGTAGACGAAGCTTCCGCCCCCCGCCATGCCGCTCTCGCTGCCATTGGAAGCGACCTGGGCCGCAGCGGTGATCAGGCGTGTCGGATCCAGCGCCAGCACTGACATGCTGTTGATCGAATCGACCATGCTATTGTCGACTTCGGCCAGCACCGTGCTGGCCGAGGATGCGTAACTCACGCTCACGCCCGCGCCGGCGCTGCCGCCGCGCACCATGGCCCCGCCGCCGACGAACGAGGTGACGCCGTCCAGCGCCAGCACCGTCACGTCGTTGTTGGCGGCCAATGCGTCGCCATGCACCGTGCTGTTGCGCAAATACGCCGACGCGCTGTTCTCGATGGAAGCCAGCGACACCGATCCGGCGACGTTCGCAGCCTTCGCCTCCTTGGTATTGCTGCCGTAGCCAGCCGCCAGCGAATAGTGCTGGCCGGTGTTCAGCGCCTGGATGGCGACATGGTTGGCGCCATTGACGGTACTGTGATCGATGCCGGCTGTGGTCGAGTTGCCTTCGATGCTCAGCGCCACCGCGCCCGCGATTGCGCCGCTGGAATGGGCATTGCCCTCGTCCTTGGCGCCGGCGAGCACGCGCGCGGACGAGCCGCTGGCGGCCACGATATCGGTGTCGTTGCCCGCGGTGACATCCAATCGCCTAGTGTTGACGACCGCCCCGTCGATGGTGCCCGAGGTCGCCAGCGCGGAGGTATTCATCGCCACGCTGCCTGACACGGTCAGGCCGAAATCGGCCGTGATCTTCTTGTCGGCGGCCGGCGGCGCGTCTTTTTTCTCGAACAGGCCCGAGACCTTGTCGTAGACCCCTTTCACGTCCTTGGCGGCGTTCAGAGACGACTTCAGCGGCCCGCCGACGATATTCGCTGCAGTGACCGCAGTGGCGAACAGGCTGTCGAACTGGCTCGGCGCTTTGCCCTGCTTGACGGGATCGGGTTCGGATTCGGTGTCGCTGGCGCTGCTCTTGGTGCCTGCGGCCGACACGGCGATTATCTGGCCGCTGGTCTCGCCCCGTACCGTCACGGCGTCGGCGGTCACGCCATCTCCGCCGGCCGCGCCGACGCCCGAAGTCATGCCGTCGGGCCGCAGCGCCGCCACATCGCCGATGCCGGCAGCGGTTTTGCCCGAAATACTGTTGATGGCCACACCGGCGCCCACGGCTACGCTTTCGCTGGACACCAGCGCACCGGCGATGCCGACGACCAACAGATGTTCGGCGGCATTCACGGTCAGCGACGCGGCGTTTATCGTGGCCAACTTGCTGACAATGGCCCGGGTCTGATTGTCATACTGGGTCAATGCCAGGGTGCCGTTGACGCCATAATCGGCGCCCGCTCCCGAGGATGGGGCGATCGCAATGCTGCGGTCCGTACTGTCGGCCCGCACATTCACGCCCGTGCCCGTGGCGGTGGCGATGCGCACCCCGTCGTCCACGCCCGCCAGCGTCTTGTTGGCGTAGATGACCAGATTGCCGGCGCCGCCCACCGATACGTTGCCGCCCTTGCTGTTGATGTTGCCCGTATCGGTAATGGCCTGCGCGTCGCTGCTGGCCATTACCGATACGGCATTCGCATAACTGCGCTCCAGCCCCAGGACAGGCGCGCCGTTCTTGTCGACGGCGTCGGTCTGCAGGTTCACCTTGAATGCGTCGGTCGTTCCGATGGTGGTCAGCCGCGCATTCTGGCCCACCCATGCCGTGCTGTCGTTGGCGACGCTGAAATAACTCAGCGCGCCGGCCAGCGCCCCTTTCACGGCGGCGCCGGAGGCGCCGGCATAGCTGGTGAACACGCTGGTCGGCGTGGCGAACAAGCCTTGCACGGCGCCCAGCACGGCGCCATAGCTGGAAAGCTTGTTCCACGAGAACTGGTCCACCTCGTCCTGCAGCGGAAAGCTGAATGGCACTTCGATCGCGCTGTCCACCGCGATGTGCGCCGCCTGGACGCCCGCATCGGCGCCTATCGTCGCGCTCGCCGTGTGCGCATACTGGCCTACCGCCAGCGCCGCGCTGATCGACGCGTCGGTCGAAGGGTGCGCGCCGGCCGCGTTGGCCGACGCGACCGTGCTGGTGGCGCTATTGCCTATTCCTGCATCGACCAAGTGCGCGACCACGGCCACATCGCCCGACGACTGGATGTTGGCGCCCGCGCCGATTCCCGCCCTCGCCCCCAGTTCGTTGTTGCCGATCGCGACCGCCGCGCCAAGCTTGAAGCCGGCGTTCAGATCCGCAGGGGCGCCGGCCGCCGCCGTCGCGCCAGACAGAAAGCTGGCCAGCGACGTGTTATTCATGCCCGACAGGGCAGGCTGCACGGGACTGTCTATCTTGGTCGTGTCCTTGCTGACGCCGGTCGAAGCGCTGACGCTATTGGCGCTGACGAGATTTTCCGCCTGCACCCGCACATTGCCGGCCTGCTTCCCCGCAACGCCGATGTCCGCGCCCAGATTGGCCGATACGTTGGCGACCAGATTGCTCAGCGCGAACGCAACGCCGGCGCGCGCATCCGGGCTGCCGCTGGTATCGGCAGTGGCGCTGACGGCATAGGAACCATTGTTGCGCGCCACCACGTCAACCGTGCCCCCTGGCGCCAGGTTGATGACGGCGCCCTTGTCGATGGACGCGGCGACATTCAGGTCGGTCGTGCCGATGACCGCGGTGAAACCGGCATTGCCGGTCGCGCTGACGGTCTTGACGACCGCGGAAAGCTTGGAATCGTTGACGGCCTTCACGCTCAGATTGCGGCCGACATCCACGGCGGCGCCCGAAGCGATGGTCGCCGTGGCGCCGCCTCCCAGCGAGCTGTAGATCAGCGCGGCGGCGAACGACAGATCTTCGGTGCCATTCTGGTTCTTGCCGCCCAGCGTCATCTTGATCGAGGAGGTCTGGGCCGCGTGCGATGCAAGGTTCACATCCCCCAAGGCCGCTATGCTGGCGCCGTCATGCACGGTCACAGAGGCGTTGGCCGACGCGACGGCAACCCCCGCGCCCGCGCCATTGAAAATCAGGGATACGGGAATGACAGTGCTGAACTTCAGATTGCTGTCGTTATCAGCAAGGTTCATCGTCGTCACGTTGTTGAAGATGCCCGTCAGCGTGCGGTCGGCATTCGAATTCGATGCGTTGGCGTCGGCCGTCAGATTGACGTTGTTGCCTTTCAGGCTGCCGTACACGTCCACGCTGGCGTCGGCCGTGACCCATGCCACCACGTCGCTGGCGACCGATCTCGTCTGGCTGGCCGCCAGAGTGATGTCGCCGGCCCCGCGCCCGGCGGCTTGCGCGGCCGTTACCGTGTCGATGGCCGCGCCTGCGCCGACTTCGATCGTCGTGCCCTTCATCACGACGCTGCCGCCGCCGGTGCGGATCTGGGAGCCCTGATTCATGAGAATGCTGGCCGCCGACAGCGTCAGGCTGTTGCTGGATGTCAGCAACGATTGGGTCAGGTCGACGTCGGCCGCGCCGCCCGTCGCGCTGTCGCCGACAGTCAGCGATTTATCGGCGGCCAGGGTGATGTTGGTGTCGCCCAGGCTTTGCAGATATCCCACGGTTATCGAATTGGCGGTCTGGCTGCCGGCGTCGCCCTCGACGATCTGCAAATCGTCCGGGTCGATCAACAGCATGCCGGCGCGTCCGGCCTGGGCCGACGTATTGACCTTGCCGGTGACGCGCAGCCCTTGCTTGGCCGAGACTTCGACGAAACCGCCGTCGCCCGCGTATGCGCCGCCCCGCGCGCTGACATCGCCGTGCATCTGATTGGACGCATCGCCCCAGATGCGGATGTCGCCGCCATCGCCACGCTCGATCGCATCGGCCGCAATCGAAGCCCCCGCCTCGACCTTGGTGTCGAGCGCATGCACGACGGCGCCGCTCGCGCCGGTCGCCATGCCCACCTGTATGCTGCCGCCGCCCAATTGGCCGCTGGCATCCAGACGCGCGGTCTTGGTCAGTTGCACCGCGCCGCCCATCACGCTGATCTTGCCGCGCTTTTCGGCGCCGGCAACAGAGGCGCTCGAGTCGGGCGCCGCATCGACCGTGTTCACCGCCGCCATCCGGCGCGACACGTCCAGCGTGCCGGAAACCACCGCCGACTCATCGCCGACAATCTCGATCTCACCGTTGCTAACCACCATGCCGGCGGCCTGGCTGATGTCCGAGGTGTTGACCGAACCATAGAACGCCGCCTGATGCAGCACGTCAGGTCCGGCCTTGAGCTTGCCGGAAACATTGACCTTTGCCGCTTGCAGGCTGATTTTTTCCAGCGCGTTGACCACGCCGTCGATATGGATCACCGAGTCGGGCGCGCGTTCGACCTGGCCGCTCAGCAATTGGCTGACGGCGACCTCGCTGACATTGCCCGCGACGTCGATCACGCCGTCCATGAAGCGCTTGGTCGGCGTCAGCACGGTCAAGCTGCCCACGTTCAACACGCCATGCGCACCCACCAACATGCCGTGCGGATCGGCGAAGATCACGTTGCCGCCCACGCGGCCATTCTTCAGCGCGTTGACCGTGCCATTGATATTGACTGGCGCGTCGTAGACCAGGTTGAGCAGCGCCTTGGCCGCGTCGGGCACGACCAGGTTCGCGGTCTGGCCGCGATGGACGTCGAAATGCGAAAACGCGTTGACGCCGGCGCCGCCCTTGATTGTGCCGGTCGTGATGTTGGTGACGTCGCCGTTGACCTGCAATTGCGTGGCCGTCTGCCCCGTCGGCACGATTCCGCCCGCCCGCGCGGCCGAGGCCGAGCCGAACAGAGCCGCCAGGCTCATGGCAAGAACGGTCGGGCGCAGCACTGCGGTTCGTTGCATGGCGTGTTTCAAGGCGAAGCTCGCAGAAAGAATAATGAAGAGGAACGGCCTAGCGCATACCGGGCGATGCCGACGATTGCGGTTGAGATTGCGCCTGAATCAATGCCAGCCGCTCGATGTTGCCCAGCGATTGCAGATGCGCATAAATCCATGGCATGTAACCGTCGCGATACAGGCCTAGCGCCTGTGCGTCGTCCAAATCGCGCAGCTTCTGTTCATCGATCACGAATAGGCTGTCCAGCACTTCCTGCCTGCCATCGTGTTCGACGCGGATGGTCCGGGCCACCAGCAGGTCCAGTTCGGCCAGCCGCGCGGCAAAGGCGCGGGTCCGCTGCATTTCGGCGTGGAACAACTGCAGGAAGGCGACCTGGCTCTTGAGCAGTTCGGTCTCGTTGCCTTCCGGGTCGAACAGCAATTCGCCTTTTTCCTCGCCGAAGCCGGAAAACTTCTCGTCGATGCAGACCGTCAGGTTGGGGTTGCCGTCTTCTTCGGCCAGCACGAAAGGATAGCGCCGCACGAAGGCCGGCAGATAGCGGCCTGTGGCCCACTGCCCGCTATCGTCCAGAAAAAGGTTTTCGCGATCCCGCAGGCCCACCAGCCCCGCAACGGTAAAATCGCCGCCCGGCTTGCCGACGAAAACCAGGGGGTAATCCTTGGCGGCTTCTATCATTTCGGTGGCGGCAAGCAGCACGGAATTAGTTTGACGCGCGTAAGAATAGTCGCCCGCCTGTTTATCGAGTTTCAGCCGGCGGTGGCGTTCGCGATTGAGCGCCATGGGCGTGTCATAAAAAATCATGGTCGGCAAAGCGTTCTACTCCCATCCGGCGATTGCCCTGGGCCGCATGGTTACGGCTGGATTCAGCAAATGTTTGAGGTTCATAATATATGAGGAGACGATTATAAGTAGGCATGTAATAAAATCCGTCAATTTTTTTGCAAAATTCCGCCCTCATCGTTGTGCAAATCCGACGAACGGCTTAAAGCGTTTGGTTGGCACATGGAAGGCATTGCCATCCGCCTTCGGCCTGCCCGGAATTGCCCTGCGTCGCGTCATCGAGGCGATCGGTCCAAAATCCTTCCCAGTGCCTGAGCCAGTCGCTGGCGTCCTTCAGACCCTCCCAAACATCCCTGGATGAAAACTGTAGCCGCCAAGCAAATTTGAAGCTATTATGGACAAAATTAATTTATATTGTCCATAATAGAGAACATGCCACGCAAACCGCCGGTCATTTTTCCTCAAGAGCAGCGCCTGCTCTCCGCACTGGGAGAGCGGCTGCGCCTTGCCCGCAAGCGCCGCAAACTAAGCAATGCCATCGTAGCCCAGCGGGCTGGAATTTCCAGAACCACCTTGTACAAGGTCGAGGCGGGTGATCCTGGGGCTACGCTAGGATCTTATGTCCGGGTTCTGGCCGTGCTTGGTCTTGAGGGCGACCTCAATCAACTTGGGGCCGACGATAGGGTCGGTCGGAAATTGCAGGACCTGGCGCTTGAACCAGCTCCCAAGCGCCACACGGCCACTCATGCCAAAGCGGTCAAACCCTCGACAGCCTCAAACAATGAGGAACCCACATGAGCACGCAGGACAACACCTTGGAGGTCTGGTTGAATGATGGCCTCGGTCCTGCACGTCTAGTCGGCACACTCGCCCACGATCGCGGCCAGATCCGCTTCTATTACGAACGCGATTGGCTGCAAGACCCTCGCGCCTTCGCTCTGGACCCCGACCTCTCGCTGGACGAACACCCCTTCTTTCCAAAACCGGAGCTAGGCAACTTCGGCATTTTCCTGGACTCATCGCCCGACCATTGGGGACAAACCCTGATGAAGCGGCGCGAGGCGCTGCAGGCCAAGGACGAAAAACGGCCTCCCCGCACCCTCTACGCCTGGGACTTTCTAATTGGCGTGCAAGACCTCACCCGCCCAAGGCGCCCTGCGCTTTTGCCGCCCAGGCACTGAAACGTTCCTTGATGACGAGAAAATGGCCGCGCCGCCGGTGACCACCCTGCGCGAACTGGAAGCCGTTGCCTATCAGCTCAGCAGCCGGCGCATCGACGACCTTGACGCCCTGCGCAAATGGCTAGCCGTGCTCGTTGCGCCTGGCGCGTCTCTAGGCGGTGCAAGACCGAAGGCCAACTTTACGGAGGCGGACGGTTCACTCTGGATCGGAAAATTCCCCGCCCAGGATGACGATCGGGACGTTGGCGCCTGGGAGTATGCCGTTCACCAGCTCGCCCAAAAAGCCGGGATAGACGTACCGCCTGCGAGGCTGATCAAGCTCAACAACGACTTCCACACTTTCTGCGTACAGAGGTTCGATCGCGTGAATGGTGCGCGACGCCTCTATGCCTCGGCAATGACACTGCTTCGGAAGACCCAAAGCGAAGGCACGAGCTACCTGGAATTGGCGCAGTTCATTCGGGCTCAGGGAGATGCCGAGCATGCGGATGCGGATTTGAAACAACTATTCCGACGCGTAGCGTTCAACGTCGCAGTAGGCAACCGCGATGATCACCTTCGCAATCACGGATTTGTGCTGGGCAAGATAGGGTGGAGACTCGCACCAGCGTTTGACGTCAATCCGAATATCGACAAGGCGGAGCATGTCTTGAACATCGATGATATCGACAACCGGCCTAGCCTGGAGACTGTGTTGAACACCGCCGCTTTTTATGGGCTCGACGATGAGCGAGGCCAGCAAATTGCGGATGAGATAGTCGCGGCTGTCGAACACTGGCAGGATACTGCTCGTCGGATGCGTATTAGCAATGCGGATATTGATTTGACCACAGGGGCGTTCTCGGCGCACATGACATAGGAGGACAAGAAAAATAGCGGATCACTATGTTTCCCCAAAACTATTAAAAGAGAGAGGCCTACGCCTTTGGAATCCACGGCGAACACTGATTTCTGCGACTTCAGGATGAATGGCTGGCATCGGCCGAAGCCGGTCTTTCGTAAATGTATCAACCGGACCCTAAGCAGTCTGTCGATACAGCGTTATTTAGTGTCGGTTTTGGCGCCCAGTTCAGCCTCAGGAAGCGCACTGAGGACGGCAGACTGCATCTGGCGAATCCAAGGGGTATGGCCGATTGCTCTGCTCAAAAGCCCAGTGCCGATCATCGCGGCAAAGAGGGTCAGGGCGTCAGCCTCCGACATTTTCTTAGCGCTTCCCTGTTTTGGCGCCTTCAGGACTTCTTCGCGAAATTGACCGAATAACTCCTCAACACCGTCATAGTAAACATCTGTAGCTTGAGCTTTCGGTGACAAATTACTCACCAGTGAAGAGAACGCTAGCATGGGGCAGTTTTGCTCCAGCGGGCGTTGCTTGAAGTAATGCTGCACCAGCGCAGTAAGCGCCTGAGACGCGTTGGCATCATGGCACTTTCTGATCGCTTCCCATGATCCAGATGATTGCCTGAAGGCAAGCGCGAACGCTTCATCGATGAGTGCTTCTTTCGATGCAAACTGCTTGTAAAACCCCCCGGGCGTCAGGCCCGCTTCCGTCATAATGTCCGCAATCGACACGTTCTCCACGCCATGCATGCGAAACAGCCGGCAGGCGGTTTCCACCACGCGCTCACGGTTGCGCTCGGCTTGCTCTTGTGATGCTCTACCCATCTACTGCTCCTGCTTACGCATGACGACCAACTTCGCGACCAGGCGCTGACAGGTGTCGCCGTGCTGGTTCACCGTGCGACATTCCAGCGTGACCATACCGCGATCCGGTTTGGAACGGGAGGGAACGATGTCGAGAATCTTGCTGACGACGTGAAGGGTATCGCCTGGCCGAGTAGGCCGAGGCCACTCGATTTCTCCACCCGCGCCAATGACGCCATTGCCTAACGGAAAACTGCTCACGAGCAACTTCATCGTAATCGCCGCGGTGTGCCAGCCGCTCGCCGCGAGCCCCTGGAATAGGGAGTCTTTCGCCGCCTCTTCATCTAGGTGGAAAGGCTGGGGGTCGAACTGTCGGGCAAAATCGAAGATCTGCTCCACATCGAGTTGTTGCTCTGCGCTACGGTACTCCGCGCCAACTGCAAGGTCGTCGAGAAACAAAGGATCGTGCTGCGTCATGCCAAGGTTCTCCTTGAAGTGGCTGTGATGCCCGTACTTGCAGGCCGGTATTGCAAGCATACTTCAAAATAGATTATGATCGTAATCTATTATAGCAAAGACACTCTTTTCCCTGCCGGCAGATCACTGCCACGAGTCTAGCAGGCGTAATACCAATAAGGAGTCAACAATGACAACCCCCTACGAGCCGAAGATCGCGGCCTTGCTATGCGTCGACCTATACAACGACTTCCTGAGTGAGGGCGGAAAGTTGTTCCCCTGGATCAGAGACATTGCGAAAGAGAACAATATGCACGAGAACCTGCGTACGATCATCAAGACGGCGCGGCAAGCCGATATCACCGTCTACCATGTGCCACACCACCGTTGGGAGCCGGGCGACTACGTGAACTGGAAGTATCCGTCACCCTACCAGTTAGGCGCCGCCGAGCGCCAAGCCTTTGCCAAGGACACCTGGGGAGGCACCTTCCATGACGACTTCCAGGTCCAGCCCGGCGACATCGTGGCGACCGAGCATTGGGGATCGAGCGGATTTCCCAACACCGACCTGGAGCATCAGCTCAAGCGCTATGGCAAGGAGAAGATCATTTGCGTTGGGCTACTGGCCAACACATGCCTGGAAGCTACAGCGCGTATCGGCATGGAACTGGGCTTTCATGTGACGCTGGTGCGCGATGCCACGTCGGCCCGCTCGCATGAAGCGCTCCATGCCGCGCTCGATATCGACGGGCCGACGTATGCCCATGAAGTATTGACGACTGCCGAGCTTGTAGCCGCGATCAATGCCTCGGCGTCGGCCAGCGCTTCGGCCGTTTAAGTCTCTGCGCCACTGTGAGCGGCCTGTCGCTCTCAATCCATTTCCACACCCTGGTTCCAACCTAGCATCACAAGGACGTGCAATGACTTCTGTATGGCGCAAGAGCTTTTGGCTGATGCTGGGTGCCTCGTTGGTGCTTTTCTTTTCGTTAGGCATCCGCCACGGCTTTGGCTTGTTTCTCACGCCGATGAGCAACGAGTTCGGCTGGGGCCGCGAGGTGTTTGCCTTCGCCATGGCATTGCAGAACCTGGCATGGGGCGTTGCTCAACCCTTCGCTGGCGCCCTGGCCGATCGGCTTGGCGCGCGACAAACAGTTGCTATTGGCGGGATCCTGTACACAGTTGGCCTGGTGTTGATGGGGTTTGCGGATTCTGCGCTGTCTTTGTCCCTGAGCGCAGGACTGCTAATTGGAATCGGCCTGTCGGGAACCTCGTTTTCGGTAATTCTCGGTGTTGTCGGCCGTGCCGTGCCGCCGGAAAAACGTAGCATGGCCATGGGCATCGCGGCAGCGGCCGGTTCGTTCGGCCAGTTCGCCATGTTGCCTGGCTCGCTGGGACTGATCGAGTGGCTCGGCTGGTCTGCTGCGCTGATCGCACTTGGCATGATGGCAGCTTTGGTGGTGCCCCTAGCCGCCATGATCAAAGATCGGCCCCACGCTTCCAAAGAGCCAAAGCAAACACTAGGCGAAGCGCTGCGTGAGGCATGTAGTCATTCGGGCTTTCGGCTATTGGCTTTCGGCTTTTTTGTCTGCGGCTTTCAAGTGGTATTCATAGGCGTACACCTGCCCGCCTATTTGGTCGATAAGAACTTGCCAGTAATGGTCGGCACCACGGTGCTGGCATTGGTGGGATTGTTCAATGTATTCGGTACCTACATCGCGGGTTGGCTGGGCGAATACCGCTCCAAGCCGCGTTTGCTCAGCGTGCTGTACCTGGCACGAGGTGTAGTGATCACCTTATTCATTACGTTCCCCGTAAGCGCCTGGACGGCCTATGCCTTTGGCATTGTCATGGGCTTGCTGTGGCTTTCCACCGTACCGCTGACCAATGGCACGATCGCCACGATGTTTGGCGTGCGTAATCTGTCCATGTTGGGCGGCATCGTATTTCTTTTTCACCAGATTGGCTCGTTCCTTGGCGGATGGCTGGGTGGCTATGTGTTTGATCAGACCGGGAACTACGACTTGGTCTGGCAGATTTCCATCGTGCTTAGCGTGGTGGCCGCCGCGCTGAATTGGCCCATACGGGAACAGGCGGTGGCTCGCCTTCAAGGGGTGCAAACATGATATGCAAGGCTTGGCTTACTTTAGCTGCCTGTACTGTTGCAGCGATCGTGCTTTTGATTTCCATGGCTAGCGCCAAGGCGGGTTGGCCTTGGCACCGATAAATATGACGTTTTGCTAAATCAGCAAATAGAAGGTTGCGAAGGTCAGTGGGCCGGTTATAGCCAAACCCTGAGGGCCGAAACCGACCCAATCCTGCCGTTCGTCTGCTTAATCAGACTCATCGAACGCCTCGAAACGTGGGGCGGTTCAGTGCTTCATGCGAAGGGGGGCCGGCTCATATGGGCAGATGCCTGCACAAGGACAACGCATCGCTCTTTAGCACGTGTGACTGCGTTATAGAGCAAACGCCTCTTCTGGTCGTCGCTGCCACCGACCGCTGCCGGCCAGAGAACAATGACGTTGTCGAACTCACGGTTTTTGGCACCGTGAACCGTCATCCCCTTCCATCCGCGAACTTCGCTTCTTCGAGATTGGCGGCGCTGGGAGAACGACTGCTCGACCAACTTCATGACCTCTTGCTTTGAGAACTCCAACTTCGCCCGGGTTCGACGTTGAATCTCCAGCCATTCGGTGACATCCCTGGCTGTCCTAGCGTCACCGGCAGCCGCGAGGACGGCCATGATGGAGGGGCCGTCGGCTTGGTCCGCAAGTTCGATCGTGGCGAGGTATTCGGTTGCAGCTTTAGCCTCTGACTGTTCCCATGCGATGCTGTACGGACCTGCCCCCCTCTTGGTCTTATTGGCAGCAGCCCAGGTCAACGCACCTTTGGCGAACGCTCCAAGGGTCGGTGTGATAATCGCAACACTCTTGCCTCCGCCGTACCAGCTCAAATTAGAGTTGATCCATGCCCCAGCCAAGGGTGGTGTCGACGTCTGCGCTACCACGAAGAATTTCTCTGACTTAGCCGCTTCCCCAGCACGAATCGCCCTAGCTGCATTGAGCAGCTCATCAACGTTGGTCCGACGGGGTTGCGTGAGTTCTTCAGGGGCGCATACCTGAGAGAGCCAAGCGCATGCCGGGTTGGGTCGAAGCTCTTCGTTCAAGCATTGAAACTCGTCAGCAGCTACGAACACCTCCAACCTGTTGGCCAGGCCTGCCACCATGCCGAGGCGATTCACGGTCATGTCTTGGGCTTCGTCCACGACAAGGATAGGAAATGTCGCCGCCACCCAGCTTTGGATCTCCTTGACCTGTGCGAGTGCACTGGCAGCTTCACATACGCGTTCGTACTCACTCGGTTGGATGTTTGAATAGCCGAGAGCGGAGGCAAGCGAACGCCAACGCCGGAACAAACGCCATGCGAAGCTGTCGATGGTCGTGCATTCCGTCTTGCCCTTCAGGTTTTGAAGAATCCCCAGACGCTCTTCCAAGCGCCTACGAGATCCATGCATGAAAGTGAGAGCCAGGACTTTCTGACCGCTTTGGAGAGGCGTTACTTCCAGATATGCAGACAGGGACTCCATGAGCATGTGGGTCTTGCCGCAACCAGCACCGCCAGTAAACGCGCGGACCGTCACGGCTGAAACACCCACACCCCATGGGCTCCACGAACAAACCGCTGTGTAGCGTCGTCGCCAGCACAAGCACAGGCCAGACCGCTCAGGATATCTGCTGCCCGCTCTCGACATGCTGGCGTCGTAGAGATGGCTTCCGTGATACTTTCATAAGCGATGATGTCCATCTTCTTGCCTTTCAGATACGCCACGACATCGGCGCTCGAGGTAGGAGGCTGCGGGGATATCTCCGCAAGCTTGGCCACCACTGTAGCCTCGTCCGCATTGAGAATCCAACCGACGGCATCCTCAATCATTGCCCCATCGTTCCAACGGATGATTGAGCTGGGCGGTTCGGCGTCCTGCCGCAGTTGATCTACGTACTCCAGCCCGGCTGCATCGCCGTCGACAAGGCAGCACACACGTTTGTGGAGGCGCTTCATCAGCCTGTGGGTTTCGATGACATTTGCGTCTTCTGTAGGAACCACGCCGACTTCGATGCCGAAGGGGCGCCTCATTGTTTCGATCCATCCTTCGGTCATCATCAACGGCCGGAGGATACAACGCAGCAGTTGGAAATCGGCACGGCCCTCTGGAACGAGGAGTGCTGGCTGCATCAGGGAACTCAGCACGTCAATCCGGCTGTGCTGGAAGAACTTACGCATCCAGTTTGGGGCCGTTGCAGTAAGCGGGCTTGCCAGGAATGGTTCGGCTGAAAGAACGCCGTCGTGCTTTTTCAAGATCAGCACAGAGGTCGGATCTGCCATGCTAGCCACAAGCGGCGAGTGGGTCGTGACAAAAGTTTGGGTGGAGAGAGCTTGAATCCGTTGAACCAACCGCTGCTGCGCAGACGGTGGTAGATGAACTTCCGGCTCCTCCAATGCCATCAGAAACTCACCACCACTTGCAGCGCGGGCGCGACCGAGCTCAAGCAGCAGTAGTAGGCCCTGCATGGACACCAGGCCGCTACCCTGTCTCGCAGCAGGAATACTGAAGCCATCCGTTCCAGCAAAGTGGGCTGAAACTGCCTCCATCACAGACCGGCTGTCGGTGTTCGTGAGCCTCAACTGGACTTTCGGAGCATTCGGGAATGAGAGCGCAAGCTCGTTGTTCAGATTCTGGATCAGCGGTTGAATACCGGGATCAGCATCGATTGGCTGAGCCGGTGCCCGCAAGCGGTCTCGTTCGGCGAGCAGTGCATCTGCTGGCTGAGCAGCTGCCGCCAACACGGTGCGCTTGAAGAGCTCGTTCCCCCATGAAAAGACTTTGTCCCAGGTCCGGCTCGCGCGCACGAGATAGAAACTCAGTTCCTGTATGAGCTTACCTGGGACGGAGGCCGGTGCCTCATCAGCGAACGGATCGATGGGTTCATCGTGGTCATGGAAGTAGCGCATGGTCTCCACGGCCAAGCTGTCTTGGTCGAAGCGCGCTTGAACGCCGAGCTGACAGCACAGCTTCCAGGCAGGGTTGTTGCGTGTAGGATGCACGTGGCCTGTCGCTTCGTCAAGCCATTTGACAACCGCTCTCCCATCACGAAACCACTGGCTACTCTGTTCTGGGTCGTCACCAGGAAAATCAGTGACCGTTGCTACAACTTTGATCCTATCAGCTGCCTGTGGGTTGGACCCGAAGAAATCATGCTCGGTCAGTTCGCGAACAAGGCGATCTCTACCAAGCACGAGAGTCAAAGCTTCGATCAGGGTAGTTTTGCCGGTGTTGTTGTCTCCGACAAGAACTGAATGTTTGCCGAACTGCACAAAGCCCCTTTTGACGCCCCGAAAGTTCTCGATTCTCAAGTTGGCTATTCGCATCCTTCTCTTCCTTTTTGTGAGTATTCAGACCACGAGCCCCGTCCGCCAAGTGCCCTTACCTGCTAGGAGACTTCCAGCGCCTCCTATCGAGACAAGCTGGCGCCAAGTGCGATCTAGTGCGACATTTCTGTCTTGGCTCTTCGGCTACGGCTCAACAGTCCAGCGACGATGGCCTCCGTGACGCGCAGTCAGGAGACGAGGGCGGGCATGGGCAAAGGCCATTCTCGCCGCTGCAACTGCGGACGAAGTCGGAACTGCCCGTTGCCTCAATCGGATCCACCAATGGCGGCTCCTGGCCGGAAGCCGACTCTCATTACTGAGAGTCTTGGCCCTCAACCTAGATCCGCTCAAGAAAGAGCACACTGCTCAATAATAATAGACGAAGGCCTCAGAGGCTGCATGCCATGTCGGAACCCGCATGCATAGCAATGCGAACATTCCTGTCCGCCGTCGGACCCAGCATGGCTTGTTGCCAACAAGCCTCCATGGGATGTGACGCATAAGCTCCCAACCGCTGTGGAGTTCGATCCCCCTGCCAAGCCATCTCCGACACTCCCTGCAAATGCACAATCAGATGCCGACTCGCAGCCTCCACCTCACTCTGCTCAAGAAAATCCAACCGATTCGCCCAATCCTGCATCATCACCCGTCCCTGCTCCACATACTGGGCGTGGTTGTAAATCGCACTGATCCGATTCGGATCCGCATGCGACAACTGCGCATCTACCCATACTCGCGGATACCCAATCTCATTCAACGCCGTTGACATCGTCGCGCGCAGCCCATGCCCGGTGAGCCGCCTGTCATACCCCATGCGCTTCAACGCAAAGTTGACGGTGTTTTCACTCATACGATTCGTCCATCGCACCACGCTCGCAAACAGGTACTTCTGCGCAGGCTTGAAATCATCCAACAACTCCCGAACGACCGCCTGTGCCTGGATCGATAACGGCACAATATACGGAGGCAGGTCATCCACCCGCACACACTTCCTGCGAATCAGCATCTTGTGCTGTCTTAGTTCGGGATACATGCCCAAGGACATCCGTGACTGCTTGCCCAGCCAGTGGTAACGGAAATGCCACGCCTTGCTGCCTTTTGCCGAAACGAACAGCGACAAGCCATCGTAGTCGCCCAAGGTGTATGTTTCCCCTGTCGCCTTCGCGTTACGAACATGCAAATCAGTGAGCGCCGTGCTTCAACTCCAAATCCCAGATTAGACAGGACAGGAGTCATGGTGACTGTTCCAGCGGCGCTCTGACAGCAACAATGCGGTACGCCAGCCCACCCTATTGATGGACTAAAAAATGTACTTATTTGGAGTGGCTGTAGGTGGATTTCCCTGGATGTCAGTGGACATCCCTCAGAAGGAAATTCCCTTTTGGATCAAAAACTTGATCCCTCAATGGGCGTCCATGGCTTTCCTTGGCCGTCCATGGATGGAGCGGGTGAAGGGAATCGAACCCTCGTCTTATGCTTGGGAAGCATCTTCTCTACCATTGAGATACACCCGCCTGCCCCGGCTGCGGGCGGCGATGACGCCGGCCTGCCTGGCGCCTGCCATAATTGCAGGCGACGAATTATAGCGCTACCTTGGCATTCTTGCCGCGCAAGAATACATTTTTGCCGCCCTCGCGTGAAAGAGCTTTCGGCAATCACTACAATCATGGCTATGAATATGACTTCCCCACAAAATCCCGACTTGCCGTCCGACCCGGACGGCGGTCTTCAAGCGCCCGCAAGCGCGGCCCCGGCGGCCGGCAATGCCGCCACCTCCACCGCGCCATCGGGCACCAGCCACATCCGCAGCTTCGTGCACAGGCGCGCCCACATCACGCCGGGGCAGAAAGAAGCCCTGGACCGCCTGTTGCCGCAGTGGTCCCTGCCCTACCGCCGCGCCACACTGGATTTTTCCAAGGCGTTCGGGCGCTCCGCGCCCACCGTCCTGGAAATCGGCTTCGGCATGGGCGAAACCACCCAGAAAATCGCGGCCGCCCGGCCGGAGGACAATTTCCTGGGGGTCGAGGTGTTCAATGCGGGCGTAGGCGCCATGCTCAAGCTCATCGAAGAAACCGGCCAGACCAATATCCGCATCATCCAGCACGACGCGGTCGAAGTCGCCCGCGACATGATCGCGCCGGACTCTCTGGCCGGCGTGCACATCTATTTTCCCGACCCATGGCCCAAGAACCGCCATCACAAGCGCCGCCTGATCCAGCCGCCCTTCATCGCGCTGCTGGCCAGCCGCATCGCGCCGGGAGGCTATATCCATTGCGCCACCGACTGGGAAAACTACGCCGAGCAGATGCTGGCGGTGCTGGGCGGCGAGCCCAGCCTGGCCAACACCTCGTCCGAAGGCTACGCCCTGCGGCCCGACTTCCGTCCCCAGACGAAATTCGAGACGCGCGGCCTGCGCCTGGGGCACGGCGTCTGGGACCTGATTTTCACCCGCAAGTAATGGCAAGATGCCGACCACCAGCCGGCCTCCCGTGGCCGGCCCGACATAGACATAAGGAATGTTGACGTGTATCCGGAAATTCAACCCTATTCCCAAGGCTTTTTGCATACCGAAGACGGCCACCGCGTGTATTGGGAACTTTGCGGCAACCCCGAAGGCAAGCCGGCGATTTTCCTGCATGGCGGCCCCGGCGGCGGCTGCTCTCCGGCCCACCGGCGGCTTTTCAACCCGGAACGCTACAACATCCTGCTGTTCGATCAGCGCGGCTGCGGCAGGTCCACCCCGCACGCCAGCCTGGAAAACAACAGCACCTGGGACCTGGTGGCCGACATGGAACGCCTGCGCGCGGAAGTGCTGCAAACCGAAAAAGCCCTGGTGTTCGGCGGTTCCTGGGGCTCGACGCTGGCGCTGGCCTATGCCCAGACCCACCCGCGGCGCGTCAGCGAACTCATCGTGCGCGGCATCTTCACGATCCGGCGCGAGGAACTGCGCTGGTTCTACCAGGAAGGCGCGTCGTGGCTTTTTCCCGACCAATGGGAAGACTATCTGGCGCCCATCCCCGAAAACGAGCGCCACGACCTGATGGCGGCCTACCGCAAGCGGCTCACCGGCGACGACCGCAAGGTCCAGCTGGAAGCGGCGCAGGCCTGGACCCAATGGGAAAGCCACACCATCACGCTGCTGCCCAACGCGGCCCACCTGCTGGAACACGCCGCCGATGATTCGGCCCTGGCCTTCGCCCGCATCGAGAACCACTATTTTGTGCATAATGGCTTCATGGAGGAAGGCCAGCTGCTGCGCAACGCCCATCTGCTGCACGCCATTCCGGGGGTCATCATCCAGGGCCGCTACGACGTCTGCACGCCCGCAAAAACCGCCTGGGAACTGCACAGGGCCTGGCCGCAGGCCGAATTCCACCTGGTCGACGCCGCCGGCCACGCCTTCGACGAACCCGGAATACTGGCCAGGCTGATCGCCGCGACCGACAGGTTCAGCACCGCCCCCGCTAGAGTCGTCCTGTGACGGCGGCCGCGTTTCTTTTGTTTTTCAGGATCTGGATATGAACATCACCCTCAATGGCACACCTCGGCATCTTGAGCAGGTAAATACCATTGCCGAGCTGATCGCATTCCTGGGCTACCAGGGCAAGCGCATCGCCGTGGAAGCCAACGGCGACATCGTCCCCAAAAGCCGGCACGGCGACACCGCGCTGGCCGACGGCGACGAGATTGAAATCGTGGTGGCAGTGGGGGGCGGCTAGGCTGCCGCCCGGAAGTGCGGGCAGCCCCGTGCTTCCCGCCGGCCGCTAGCGCAGGCCGCCGAAACCGCCCTTGCCCATGCCTTTGAGGCCGCCCATGGCGCGCATCATCTTCGCCATGCCGCCCTTCTTCATCTGCTTCATCATGCCCTGCATCTGATCGTACTGCGCCAGCATGCGGTTGACTTCCTGCACGGCCACTCCCGCTCCCGCCGCGATGCGGCGCTTGCGCGACGCCTTCAACAGTTCGGGCTTGGCGCGCTCGGCCGGCGTCATCGAATTCAGGATGCCCTCGGTGCGGCGCAGCTGCTTTTCCGCCTGGCCGCCCTGCAACTGGCCCGCCGCCTGGGCGAACTGGGCCGGCAGTTTCTCGAGCAGCGAGCTCATGTCGCCCATTTTCTTGACCTGCTGCAGCTGATCGCGGAAATCGTTGAGATCGAAGCGATTGCCCGACTTCATCTTGGCCGCCAGCTTTTCGGCGTCGGCCATGTCGATATTCTTTTGCGCCTGCTCCACCAGCGACACGATATCGCCCATGCCCAGCACGCGCTGCGCCATGCGTTCCGGGTGGAAGGGCTCCAGGCCGTCGAGCTTTTCGGACAGACCGACGAACTTCAGCGGCTTGCCGGTGACGTGGCGCACCGACAGGGCCGCCCCGCCGCGCGCATCCCCGTCCATCTTGGTGAGCACCACGCCCGTCAAGGGCAAGGCGTCGGCAAAAGCCCGCGCCACATTGACCGCGTCCTGTCCCTGCATGGCGTCGACCACGAAGAGCGTTTCGATAGGCTTGAGCAGATCATGCAGGGCGCGGATTTCGCGCATCATGGCTTCGTCTATGCCCAGGCGCCCGGCCGTGTCGACGATAAGCACTTCGTAGTGATGACGCCTGGCGTGGTCCAGGGCCGCGCGCGCGATGTCTTCCGGCTTCTGCGACGCGTCCGAGGGCAGGAAATCGACCTTGACCTGGTCCGCCACCGCCTTGAGCTGTTCAATGGCCGCCGGGCGATACACGTCGGCGCTGACGACCAGCACTTTCTTCTTGCCGGTCTTCTTGCCGTTCTGTACATGGCCGCCTTCGCTCAGCCACTTGGCCAGCTTGCCGGTCGTCGTCGTCTTGCCGGCCCCCTGCAGGCCCGCCATCAATATCACGGCGGGCGGCTGCGTCGCCAGGGACAGCTCGCTGGCGTCCGCGCCGAGGTCGCCCCCCATCAGGGCGGTGAGCTCCTTGTGGACTATGCCCACCAGCGCCTGGCCGGGATTCAGGCTGCCGGCGACATCCTGGCCCAGCGAGCGTTCCTTGACGCGGGCGATGAAATCGCGCACCACGGGCAGCGCCACGTCGGCCTCGAGCAAGGCCATGCGCACCTCGCGCAGCATATCCTGCGTATTGGCCTCGGTCAGGCGTGCCTGGCCGCGCATGGTCTTGACGACGCGGGAAAGTCGTTGAGTAAGATTGTCGAGCATAACGATGGTTTCGCTTAAACTAGTTGAACTTTCGGTATCCGGACTAAAATAATCCGGTTGGGGCTTGCCCTGTACTGTATAACCAGAACTCAAGGGACTATGTCTGCAGGCATTGTATTTCACTTGCTGGCCGCACTGGCTTACGCCGTGCTGGCCATCTCGCTTTGGCGGCCGCTGAGCAAGGGCGGCTCGCAGGTCGCCACCGGCAAAGTGCGCCGGGTCTGCCTGGCCAGCGCGATCGTGCTGCACGGCATCGCCCTGGCCCAGGCCATACTTCCACAGCATAGCCTGCATCTGGGCTGGGCGCTGGCCCTGTCGGCCGCCATCTGGCTGGGCATGGTCATATTCTGGCTGGAACACCTGGTCATGCGCATAGACGGGCTGCTGCTCATTCTACTCCCCGCGGCCACCGTCGCCGCCCTGCTGGCCGGCCTGTTTCCCCACGGGCATATTGTGGCCCACGCCAATAACGAATGGCTGCGCGTACACCTGATCATCGCCCTCACCGCCTACGGCCTGATCACCGTCGCCGCCCTGCAGGCCATGCTCATGACCGCCCTCGACCGCCAACTGCACAAGCCCATAGAACAGGAATCCAACCGCAGCATCCTGGGCCGCGCGCTGGACACCATGCCTCCCCTGCTGCTGCAGGAAGTCCTGCTGTTCCGCCTGATCTGGATAGGCTTCGCGATCCTGACGCTGACCGTCGTCACCGGAGCCATCGTGTCCATGCGCCTGACCAGCGAACTGGCGCCCATGGACCACAAAACCGTCTTCACCCTGCTGTCGTGGTTCACCTTCGGCATCCTGCTGCTGGGCCGCTACATGCGCGGCTGGCGCGGGCGCCTCGCCTTGCGCTGGACCCTGGTGGGCTTCGCATTCCTGCTGCTGTCCTACAGCGGCAGCCGTTTTGTGCTCGACGTCATTCTGCAACGAGGCTAATGTGGGAAAAGTATTATTCTGGGTGGTGCTCATCATCGGCGCCTTGATGCTCGCCCGCATCGTGGCCCGCCAGAACGAAAGAGGCCAGGCCGGCGGCCGCCAGCCCAAACAGGCGCCCAGGCGCGGCGCGCCGCCGGTGGAACACGCCGAGCCCATGGTCCGCTGCGAACATTGCGGCATCCACATGCCCCGCTCGGAAGCCGTCCTCAGCAACGGCCATATCTGGTGCAGCACGGAGCACGCCAAGCTGGGCGTGCGCAAGTGACCGCGCTGGTCCTGGACCGGCACGGCTGGCTTAAAGCCCATCCCGGCGTGACGCGCGCGCCGTCCCCCAACCACGACGCGCGGGCGGCCGGCGACGACGCCTTCCTGCTCGTCATGCACAACATCAGCCTGCCCCCCGGCGTCTTCGGCGGCACGGAAATCGTCGACCTTTTCCTGAACCGGCTGGACTACGACGCCCATCCCTGGCTGCCGCGCCTGCGCGGCCTCAAGGTATCGGCCCACTTCCTGGTGCGCCGCGACGGCGGCATCGTGCAGTTCGTCTCCACCTACAAGCGCGCCTGGCACGCCGGCGTCTCGGCGTTCGCCGGGCGCGAGCGCTGCAACGACTTCTCGATAGGCATAGAAATGGAAGGCACGGACACCGCGCCCTACACCCCGGAACAGTACCGGGCCCTGGCCGCCCTGCTGCCGGCGCTGCGCCAGCAGCATCCACTCCGGGCCGTCAGGGGCCACGAGCACATCGCCCCCGGCCGCAAGACCGACCCCGGCCCCTCATTCGACTGGGAGCGCTTCGGACGGGAGAACGGCTGGTTCCGGCGGCAACTGCCGCCGGCTTAGGGTCGAGGCTGTTACTGGCGCAGAGGAATATACCGGATTGCGCGCCGTTGGCGCCCTCAAGAAGTGCCGTTCAACCTTTTGATTTGACAGGCCTTTTTGCCGCCGGGCCGCCCCAAGGCAAAAACCGTCCCTTGGGATGAGCCCGGACACAGAACAGTCCCCTGCGGACTGTTCTGCGCCTGGCGAATCCGAGCGGCATGCAAGCCGCGAGGTGGGATGAGCCCGGACACAGAACAGTCCCCTGCGGACTGTTCTGCGCCTGGCGAATCCGAGCGGCATGCAGGCCGCGAGGTGGGCAGAGCCCGGACACAGAACAGTCCCCTGCGGACTGTTCTGCGCCTGGCGAATCCGAGCGGCATGCAGGCGCCAGGCGAGCGGCGACCGCATTAGCGGCGAAGCGTGGCCCTTAAGCGCCCGCGTTCAACAACAGCCGGTTCAGGCGCTTGACGAAAGCCGCCGGGTCGGCCAGATTGCCGCCTTCGGCCAGCATGGCCTGATCCAGCAGCAGCAAGGCCCACTCATTGAAATCGGCTTCCGGCGCATCCTGCATGCGGCCGATGAGCGCGTGTTCCGGATTGATCTCCAGAATAGGCTTGACCTCCGGCGCCGCCTGCCCCGCCGCCTGCAGCATGCGCATCAGGTGCGGGCTGAGCTCATTCTGATCCACCACCACGCAGGCCGGGGAATCCACCAGGCGGCCCGTTACGCGCACCTCTTTCACCCGCTCGCCCAGCGCCGTCTTCAGGCGCTCCACCAGAGGCTTGAAGGTTTCGGCGATTTCAGCCTGGTGCTTCTTCTCGTCCTCGTCGGCCAGCTGATCCAGATCCAGCCCGCCCTTGGCGATAGACGTCAGCGCCTTGCCCTCGAAGTCGCGCAGATAGGACAGCATCCATTCATCCACGCGGTCCGACAGCACCAGGACTTCCAGCCCCTTCTTGCGGAAAATCTCGAGGTGAGGACTGTTGCTGGCCGCCGCGTACGATTCGCCGCTGACATAATAAATCTTGTCCTGCCCTTCCTTCATGCGCCCCACATAATCGGCGAACGACACCGTCTGCGCCGCGCTATCGCCATGCGTCGACGCAAAGCGCAGCAGCTTGGCGATGCGGTCCTTGTTCGCCGCGTCCTCGCCCGCGCCCTCCTTGAGCACCTGGCCGAACTGCGTCCAGAACTCCGCGTACTGCTCCGGCTGGTTCTCAGCCAGGTCCTCAAGCAAGGACAGAATGCGCTTGGACGAACCCTCGCGGATGACGCGCACATCGCGGCTTTCCTGCAGGATTTCCCGCGACACATTCAAAGGCAGATCGGCCGTATCGATCACCCCGCGCACAAAACGCAGATAATTCGGCAGCAATTGCTCCGCATCATCCATGATGAAGACACGCTTCACATACAGCTTGACGCCGCGGCGCCCGTCGCGGTCCCAGAGATCCATGGGAGCATGCTTGGGGATATACAGCAGCTGCGTATATTCGCTGCGCCCTTCCACCCGGTTGTGCGTCCACGCCAGCGGATCATCGTAATCGTGGGCGATATGCTTGTAGAACTCCTTGTACTGCTCATCCGTGATGTCCGACTTGGACCGCGTCCACAAGGCGCTCGCCTGGTTCACCGTCTCCCATTCATTCTTCTTGACCTGCTCCGCCTTTTCGGCGTCCCACTCCTCCTTCTGCATCTGGATAGGCAGAGAAATATGGTCGGAATAATGACGCAGCACTTCGCGCAGCTTCCAGCCATTCAGGAACTCATCCTCGCCATCGCGTAGATACAGGGTCACGGACGTACCGCGATCCGCCTTCTCCACCGGCGCCACCGTAAAATCGCCCTCGCCTTCGGACTCCCACATCACGGCTTCCGTTTCCGCCACACCCGCGCGGCGGCTCAGCACCGACACCTTCTTGGCCACGATAAAGGCCGAATAAAAGCCCACCCCGAACTGGCCGATAAGCTGGGCGTCTTTCTGGCTATCGCCAGTAAGCTTGGAAAAGAATTCCCGGGTGCCCGAACGGGCGATCGTGCCCAGATGGTCCACCGCTTCATCGCGCGTCATGCCGATGCCATTATCTGAAATCGTGATCGTGCGCTGATCCTTGTCGAATTCGACGCGGATTCGCAGATCGGTGTCACCCTGGAAAAGCTCGGGATGATCAATCGCCTCGAAACGCAGCTTGTCGCAGGCGTCCGACGCATTCGAGACCAATTCGCGCAGGAATATTTCTTTGTTGCTGTACAGGGAATGAATCATCAGATGCAGCAACTGCTTCACTTCGGCTTGAAAGCCCAAGGTTTCTGACGAGGAGACGGGCGTATCAGTTTGACTCATTGTTAGACCACGCAAAAAAAGATAATTATTCAATAAAAACAAATCCCTGGATCATCCCCAAGGGAAATCGCAGGAAATCCGGCCAGCGGCGCCCGGCCATTCGCGCCGCCTGGCGGCAACGAAGACATCGGCGCAAACAGCGACCCGGCAGCGCCGGCGCCAAGCTGGAAGTCCCAACATAATGGGGCCGATGCGGAAATTTTCAAGTGTGCGTATAATTACGCCTTTCTGCCACGTCCTGTGCAACACAGGGCGATCTGCTTGAATGCCCGGGTGGTGAAATTGGTAGACGCAGGGGACTCAAAATCCCCCGCCGCAAGGCGTGCCGGTTCGATTCCGGCCCCGGGCACCAACTGCTTGTTCCAAACAGGTTCAAGACGCACCAAATACTGGGCTCTTCCCCATTAACGGGGGATGGGCACTCATTACACTCAGTTAATTACACCATTCCAACCGCATTGGGCCAAGACTCTCATGCGGTAATTCATGACCTGTCCCGGCTTTTTCGATCCAAGGTAACTTGAGATAATGGCCTCTTCGATAGCGAGAGGCAAATGAAGAAGACGCGATACAGCGACGAGCAGATCGTGCGGATCCTGCGCGAGACCGACAAAGACACCGTTGCCGAGGTGGCCAAGCGCCACGGCGTGAGCGAGGCGACGATCTATGCGTGGCGCAAGAAGTTCGGCAGCATGGAGACCGACGAAGTCAAACGGCTCAAAGCGTTGGAAGGGGAGAATGCCAGGAATATCCCAGCTGGCGCAACGTGGCATTCATTCGGCGGCCTAGCTTCAAGTACAGCTTTACTGCACGTAAACGATCCTCATACGAATACATGAACTACTCCCCAAGTAGTCCAAGATTTTGTCCGCACCCCCAAGGGGTCAAAATTCAATTGCCGTTGACACCAATTATCTAGAATTTACTTTGATTAGATCATATATCCATTTGAAATTGTCGGTAATTGGAAGACAGGGCGGGCCCTTACATACAATCTGAACGGGTGACATCATCGAATGCGCAGCGATCACGATAGACCGGAATCGGCGGTCATCTTCACCTGAATCCGCAATTGCCATAGTCTTATAATAGCCCACCGCATAAACCAGCGAGCAAATACCAGCGGACCAAAGTATTGGAGAGTGCTCCTTCTCACCCAATCGTTTTGTGCTATTTATTGCTGCGGTCGTATATCAATTGCGATTGGCCCTCGATAGTTGAAGTAGAGTAGGAATTCGATTTCCGATTGGTTTTGTATGGATTGCCAAGTATCTATCGAAATTTTTCCTCGCTTAAAGAAAGTGTTAAATCGAAGCTCTGCGCATTTGATAAACCCATAGCCTGCCTGCCTAGTAATAACTAGCCCTTTAAAACGTTTGGGTTGGCCATCTAGCTCGCAGACGGGAAAGCTAATTCTATCTCTCTCAGTTAGATATGCATCGCGAAGTTGTTTAAATTCATTGTTTCCTTTGTCGACGTCTCCGTAGAGAAGGTTGCATCGTGCAAAAAAATAGCGAGCCTCGTAATGGCTGTCTCCGTCGGAGAAACTACGTCTAAGAAAAGAAAGAATGGATTCCGCATTCCCGAATTCATCCTTTTTAATTAAAGCTTTTGCTAAAGACAGATTGGCACTTTTATCGCTAGGGGCGGAGAGGACTGCGCCACGTAATACGGCTATGCCATCGTCTAATCCTTGCCCTCCCCCAGTTACCAGTGCATCTCCATAAACCCTAGAAATTGATATATTATCCGGGTTTTTCGCATGAAATCTTTCAAGTATTTCTAGTGCCTTGGGTTGATTTCCGAGTGTTTTAAGGAAATCCGTACGCAAAAGAGTCATAGGAGAATCATCTGGGTGTTTGAGTAGATAGCTCTCAATTAACGATGAAAGCTCCGAAGTGACACGTACGATAGATTGCTCACGGGCGTCTTGCGTAGAGTCAGATTTTGGATCTGTTTTTGGTGCAGTAAAAAACTCTTTTAGTTCATCGAGCAGCACTTGTCCTAGAAGGTGCTCAGGATATGAATTTCCTTTGGTCGAAAGTTGGGGCTTTAAAATGCTTCGCGCATCAGCTCGGTATCTTTCTCTCTCTACAAGTGTAGTTGCTTTGAGTGCTTTTTTTCGCAGCAGATTAGCCTTTGTATGCTGGATGCTAGAGTCTTTGTAGCCTGTTTCCCGGTTTGCGATCTCGGCCTTCTTAACATAGTCTGATGCTACATCGAGATTTCCCAAGCGATGATTTATTTCAAGGATCGCGCGTTGATGAAAAATGAATGCTTCTGGCGCACCATTTTTATCGGCTGCATCAAATACTGAGATTGCGAGATTTTTCTCTTCAAAAAGTTCCGCTAGACGCTTCCCTCTGACAAGTTCAAAAAATGACTTATTGTCACTGGAATAATTTAAATCAATTTTATCAAGAATGCGAATTAGCTGGTAAGCACGTTGTTTTGGATCAGTAATGGCTAACGAAAAAACTAGTTTTGCGATTTCAGAGTGGCGGCTTTGGTAGGTTATGTCTCGGTACCGTCTTTCATAATTGCTTCTGACTACGCGTGCTAACGGACCAATCAGCAGATCATTAAGTTTTGTAATTTCAACGCCACTAATTCTTGATAGCAGACCTGCGCGGACTCCGACTTCTGCTTGATGAAGAGTACAAATATCTAGATAGATTTGTTGAACTTCGCGTGGCGTAATTTTCTCAAATTCACTTACTAGAATGTTCTCAAAGCTATCACCAAAAGTTATTTCGTGAAGCGCGACTAGAAGCTGTTGGCTGTATAGTTTCTCTATAAAGAGCTTTTGCTCAATCTGTGTGTATTGATCGAGTGGTCCTAGAATTTTATGTTCTGAAAGTTTGCCAAGTAGGGGAGATACTTCACTATCGTCTAGGTCATGCAGTTCGAAGGTTTTCGAAATTTTCTTACTGAGTGTTTCTCCGTAAATATTGAATTCATTGGTTCTTCCGCACGCTATTACAGTAATCCGTATTTTTCTTGTAAATAGAGTCTGAAGCAGTGCAGTCAGTTCTTCTTGTTGCTCGATGGCGTCGTCTACAAAGAAATAAAGACGCGATTTTACTAATTGCTGTAGCTCTATGATTTGTTGGCTGCGAATTATTGAGCCTTCTTTTAGCCAAACAACTAAAGGCGAGTCTAGTAGTTTGCTCGTTTCAATTGCGACTCGCTTAGCTAATACGGATTTTCCGCAGCCGGCATATCCCTTAATGACAAAGAGCTTTGGCTCAGTGCTTTCTAGAGTATTTATGACTGCTGTATTAAGGATTTCGTTGGTTATTGCTCTAGTTACGTCGAACTCGGCGTAAATTGGTGAAAATGACGTATCTAGACCGCTATAGAAATCACGCGGTATAGGCTTTGCCATAGCGGGAGCTAATGGCTCGATATGTAGCAGTTCCTCATACAGGTACTGTACTAATGCGTCAGAAGGCTGATTGTGTGACGGGATCCACTTTGAAATCGACAATTTATCTTTGTCAAACAATGTCGCTAACAGCCTATTTTTTTCATGAATTTGGCTGTCGATAGCGTCAATAAAGTCCGAAAATGTCCCTGTATAGGGAAGGATTCGTCTTGCATACCAATAGCGTTGTTCAATATCGTCAAACTCAAGGTTGAGATATAGATAAGGATCGCGGATTTGGCTTTCGTCGCCTATGTCAAATAATATTTGTTTTATATTCTCATCACTGAGACTATAGCCACAAAATACAATGGGGCACTGTGTCGCCCATTCAGTGAACGCTTTTACTAAATTTTCGCGACCGTACTTAAATTTGGCATATTCCTGAGAGTCGAGAACAATTGGTACTGACGTGTCGGCGTAGTTGGTGATAGAACCGTGAAGTTTCAGATATGGAACGCTATTTTGCCCTGCTAGGGCGCGCTCTAATTCTTCACCATCTTTTGTGACAGGAGAAAGAGTTTGAAGAGCGTCAGACGACTCCGTATATGCCCGCTCGATGATGAGGTCATAGTTTGTGGTTACGATGGCTTTCCATCGAAATTTGGGTATTTTTAAATGGAATGGTGCAGGGCTAAGGGGAAGAAATGTGTCTCGGACGAAACTTTGTACCTTTGCAAGAGAGGCTTCATTTCGTGCATAGTCAGCCACTGTTAATAGATTTTTATTTTTATGTGCTCCGCCAAGGAACTTATCTGCGAGCATGTCCCGTAGTGTCGTGGCGTAAATCCTAGTTTCCTTGCCTTCGACCAAAGCATCAAATGATGCGCCTGCACCTAAGAATAAAATCGCGTTACCTGACTCGATTGCTGTTTTAATCGGTCCGGGAATTTTGTTTTGCATTGATTTCCGCCTGCAGTGCGATGTTAGATCATTGGGTCAATATGAAGTACAAAAACTGGCGACAGCCTATCCTGCACCAGCTTCTAACGCCTAATATTCCTTCGTCATGACTAAGCTTTGGGCACGCCAAAGCATCAGGTCAGAGTTGCACAAATTCGTTGAGGCTGATGTCCCCATTGATGAAGCGCTAGGCATGTTCGTCATCCGATGGACTCAGCGAGAACCCTTCCAAACTGACTGATGCTCGTGCGTAGTTAACTGCCGCTTCACGCCGGCTACGCTCGGCATCGGATAGTGTTTTATTTGGTTCTACCCCGTGCGTACCCTTCTCAGCCATGGGCTCTCCCCTGGTTTAGGTAACTCTATTTTACAAGACGTGGGATTTTTTGGTATCCGTCCGGGGAACAACGACGCAGCGCCGCGCGATAACGGCGCTGCCCGTTCCTGAAAAATGGATTTATTCATACTGGACTAATAAAGATCGGTTCGCAAGTTGACGCTTTCTAGCGTTTCTAAAAATTCATGATTGCCTTTCATGTAGGAAGAATAATGGCATTTCATAAACTGAATACCCATTAGGATTAGACGAATCTGTGCAAAATCAGTCAGATTGACGAGGGCGAGATATTGGCTTTGCCTGTCTGATATATCGAATCCATTTTCGTCGCTTAGCCGGTCCGATACGAGCTTAACTGCGACGTAGAAAGATCGCAGCATGCCAAATATATGATCAAGGTTATCAATTTGTTCGAGGTAACGAGTTACTCCGGCATTATCAGCCCCTCGATTCCTGAGGTCCTCTACCTCCCGCTCTACTTTTAATATGGCCGCGGTTCCCGTCACTTCTATTGGGGAACTTTCGCTCCCTAAGTTGACTTGCAAGTCTTTCAGTAGAGTTTTTTGAGAAACTATAACATTAAAGAAGAGCACACTGAAGGTCCTAACCATCTCTACTTTTTCATTGTTCTTGAGCTGATCCCTCAGACTTATATTCGCTTCATTCTGAAAATTCAGTGATTTGATGAGCAGAATGATAGCTATAAAGCTTAGAATTGGATTAAGGACACCACCGAAATAGTCGCCAAATTGGCCCCAGTCAGAGGACTCGCTAGATATTTTATAGCCTAACCCAAGGAAAAAATGAACCAGGTAAGCCGCTGTAGTTAGAAAGATCGCGAAAACGGCGGCACAAAGGGTCCCATTAATCATTTGTAGAATCCACTCACAATGTACTTTATTACTTTGCCATCACGAAGTGTTATGGGAGCCGCGATTATTCTCACATATTTCCAATCCGACTTCTCGATTCCATTGTTATGGTCAAGGTTCGTAGAGAACATCTTTTTGGCTTCAATTTTTACCTCTTTATATTTTGAGGCAAACCCAAAGGCTGTTGTTTCCTCCTCGCCTTGGATCTGAAGGCGCCCGTTACCCGTGTGAATGTTAAGTCTCGTAATGCTTGCAGTCAGTTCAACGGTCTCCTTAGACTTTTTGGCCTCAAGGGTCTTCGCCGTGTCGGAGTTGAACGTGGCTAATATCGTTTGATCATCTCTATTTTTTCTATATCTGATCTTTATTTCATGCTTGAATTTTGAGACCTCGTGGGCGTTCTTTATAGCGGATTTCCTGAGCTGTTCCGTCAGAGCCTCAGAAGTATCGCCAAGCTTGTCTATCACGCGCTGCGCTTTGTCGCTTAAAGGCTTGAGCTCTCCATATATCGCGTCGCTAAAATAATAAGAAATAATCTCCGCAAATGCCTGATGCCCTATAGCGTTGAATTTTCGCGTAAGCCCATCGTCGGCGATCTCTAAGCTAAATATCTGCCCATATGAACCTGAAAACGTATTCTTAAGCTGTGTTCTTACGCTTCCTTTATGTGATTGGCGTTCTGGCACCTCTCCGGTCAGGGTGGTTTCAGCGATACATCGGATAGCGTCAGACGTCCCTAACAATGAGGTCAGTCCGGCCTTCATATCCACCGAATATTCTGGAGTGTTTATTACGGCATCGAAATTGAGCGACATGGAAGGTTCCGAGAAGACATGTAAGCTTGGTTAGCAGATTGGCAATAATTGGTACTTATACTATAAGTATCAATTTATGAATAGACGTACGTCGCCTACCCCTCGAATGGCACCTGAATCAAGCTCGATGAAGATCAGGCGCTACGGGCGTCTTCGCTTTTTCCATGCAGCCACCACACTTTCGTTTCCAAGGCGATTTTTTTGTATGGGTGCAATCAGTGTGGCTGCATCAACTGCCTCGTCGCAGGTTTGCGCTTACAGCGTGGCGTAGCGGACGAAGCCGGTTTCAGGCTCGCTTGACATGCAAAGGAGAACTTGACGATCTCGGTCTTAGGCAGTGGCCCCAGCTGCAGCTTCTTGGTCGTACTCATCGCGAAGTCCCGCTGTTGAAGGGTAATCCCCCCGTAAAACCGCAGTGATCGAAGGTAGAATTTCCATAACAAGGAAATTCGCAATGAAGCAATCCCGATTCACCGACAGCCAGATCATGGCGATCCTGAAACAAGCCGAAGCCGGTACGCCCGTGCCAGAGTTGTGCCGCGAGCACGGCATGAGCAGCGCCTCGTTTTACAAGTGGCGCGCCAAATACGGCGGCATGGACACCTCCATGATGACGCGCATGAAGGAACTCGAATACTCGGCCCGGCAATCCGCAACAATAGGGCGACCCTTCAATGCGTGGGGCCGACGAAAGAAGCTGATAAGCGTCTTCACCTGTGGGCTTGGACATCTTCCCCGGCTTACTGTCCGGCCAAGCGATGCGGCGATTTTCAAAATCCACCCATGCCCATTCCAACAGCCAAATCTCGAACATTCGGGCAGCAAACGAAAACAGCAGGCGAATGCCCAATGTCAGCAGCCGATGCTCCAGGCCTTCCGCGTCGGCTCGATCCAGATACTCGTAGATGCGCCCCAACTCTTCATCAGTGATGAATCGCGTTGTGCCTTTCTCGGGATACATCGGGACATGACGGCAAGGATTCGATCCGTCGGGACGATAACCCCATACCTCTACCATGTTCAGCATTTTGCGTAAGCAGGCAAACCTCCGATTGGTCGTAGAGGGGATATGTGATTATCGCTGCATCACGGTACCAGCAACAATGCGATCCCAATGTCAATCCACTCCGTCCTCCAGGCCGGCATAGCCCATCGGGTCGGTACCCATGAGATTATCGAGCGTTAGTGAAGGCGGTCGGTTGAGATCATGGAGTCCGCCCCGGTTGGCAACGGCTTTAACTAGGCGTGCAATGCCAGCGGTTCGGGTACAACAACAACCTCAACGGGCAACACTACGACCAGCTCTTCTTCCAGCTCCTTGATCGCCCCCGACATTGGTGATTTCTCGATATGCAGCCGCTCAGTTGCATGCGCAAAAAAGTGCAACTCTTCAGCAATATCAAGAAAGCAGCGTAAATACCGAAGTTCCATCCAGACTCGTCCTTTTCTCAGTCCTCGTTGGCGTATCAGCGTGATCTGACCCCACAGCACTCTACCGAGGCGCCCCTGCGGAGACTCAGTAACTGCAGCAACGCCCCGACTGCAGCAATCCCGCCAGCGCTACCAGCCAATATCCATGCGGGCCATTGTTGAAGCAGCAGCAAACCACCCAGCGCCGCCCCAATCGCGCTACCGAGGTACAGCGCCGATTCGTTGAGCGCCACGGCGAGATTGCCGTCGCCTTGCCGTTCACGCGCCTTGAGCAACTCGTTGTTCTGGGGAACCTGGAGCGCCCAACCTACCGCACCCCAAATGACGATCGGGAGCATTACCAGCCAGGTACCCGCCGACGATGCGGTCGACAGCAAGAACAACGCCGCAGCCAGGATCATCATGATCCATAAGGTCAACACCGGGCCCTTGATACGGTCCACCAGAGGCCCAATCAGAAAACTGCCGAGCACGCCGCCAATACCCCAAACCCAGAGGTATGGCGTGACTGAATGGGAAGCGCCCTGCCATGTGGCGGCCAGCAGGGGCGCGATGAAGGTATACATGCCCAGGCTGGCAACCGCCGCCAGCAACGACACCAGCAGAATGATGACCACGTGCCGATCCGCGAGCAGCGCCAGCTTGGCCTTAAGCGAGGTCGCGCGCACGGCGGGGAGTGGCGGGAGCCGGAAGATCAGACCCGCCAGTGCGATAGCGCCCAGCGCGGCGACCAGCCACAGCGCGAACGCCCAGCCAAGACGCTCGGCCAGTAGCAGGCTCGATGGCACGCCCAACACGGTTCCGCTAGCCATACCTCCCATGATCACCGCAATGGATTTACCGCGCTGGTCAGGCTGCGAAAGTGCGGTCGAGGCGGCAATGCCCATGGCAAGGTAGACACCCGCACCGATGCCAGCGATGGCGCGGAAGACCAGGAGCGTCGTGAAATCGGTAGACAAGGCACTGGCCGCATTGGCCAGCGCGAATATCCCAAGTGCGAACAGCAAGCCTGCTCGCTGCAGATGGGCCGGCAGCATCGCGACGAAAATGGGCGATCCTAATCCGTACGCCAGCGTGAATGCGGTGACTAGTTGTGCCGCAATTGCAACGGGCACTGAGAAGGCCGTCTCGATCATCGGGATCAATCCGGCGGTGACATAGGAGGCCATCCCTAAGGCAAATGCGCCAAGAGCGATGAGATAAACCGGGGAGTTCGCACTACGAGTACGAGACATGATGTTTTTCCAGGAAATGAAAGATGAACGCGAAGGTACGCGGGCGATCGTGTGCTCCTCGGCGACCTCTCAGAGGGTGAGCGACACGTCGTACTCAGCAAGCCAGGTATTCAGACCGATGGCCAGTTCCATGCCCATGCGGTCGTACATGGGCGACAGACTGCCAAGCGGCCTGTCCATGGCCTGCCTGACGCGGTCCCGGTCGAGCAGCGACAGCACGGGCGCCGCCGGGTCGGCCAAGCTCTGCTCCAACTGGCCATAAAGCCCGTGAGTTCCCCCGATGTTGCGAGAGCCACCCGATCCCGCGCCGTAGGTGTCAATGGCCTCATGCATGGCCGCGAGCACGACCGGATGCTGTGACATCCCAAGATAGTCATTACTGCACCAGACAACGACGGGCCGCTCCTCCCCTTCGAGCCGAGCCAGTGGATACTGGCCGCATATCCGATTCAACGTCACGAAAGTCCGGTACTGACCGGATGCCTTCAACCCACTCAGCTTCTCGCTCAGCAAACGCTGGTACATGGTCATTTCTCCTGCGCTTTGATCACACACCCCATACGCTCTACCGGACGTCTCTTGAAGCCCACTGTGGCTCGAATGGGGAAAACTGCGACCATTGTGGGCGCACATTTTAGGTATTACAATCTAACTGTTTATGCTATTAGCAATAGTGATTGAATGAGTATTGTTCGCAATATGGAGCGCACACGGAAGGAATTGGCCGAATTCCTAAAGAGTCGCCGCGAGCGATTGGCTCCTACGGATGTGGGCTTGCCCGCCGGTGGGCGCCGCCGCACCCCGGGCCTGCGCCGCGAAGAAGTGGCGGCGCTGTCCGGAGTTGGACTCACCTGGTACACCTGGCTGGAACAAGGACGCGAGATCGGCGTGTCCTCGACTTTTCTCGACAGCCTGTCGCGTGTTTTGAAGCTGGATGCGGCTGAACGCCGATACCTTTATCTGTTAACCCAACAGCGCCTGCCAGCCGAACCTGGCAAAACCTGGTGCGTGGTCCCTCCCCTGATCCACCGGCTCATGAGTGACTTGGCGCAGAGCCCCGCCTATGTGATCAATCTGCGATGGGATGTGCTGGCATGGAATGAAGCGGCCGACCGCGTATTCCATTTTTCCTCCTATGCACCCGACCGTCGCAACCTTCTCTGGATGCTGTTCACAGACCCCGCCACCCATGCACTATTTGATCCATGGGAGGAGCAAGCGCTCCAGCTGCTTTCCCATTTCAGGCGGGACTTCGTCAGAGCGACGCAAGAACCCGATATTTGCGCCTTGATAAAGGATCTGGAAAAAGTTTGCCCGGACTTCAAAAAATGGTGGCAGGAGCACGATATTCATGGCCCTGATCATGGATTGCGGCGACTCTTCATCGAAGGACCGGGTCATATTTCCTTCGAGTACACGGAACTGACAATCGATGCAGATCGTCATTTGCGGTTGGTGTACTACGCGGTCTTGGACGCCAGGGATGAAGACCAAAGATTCGTGCAATGGCTGAAATCCGGGGCGAATACCGAGCTGGCGCCGTGAGTTCCCGCCTTTTCATGCCTAGCGATCGTGCACAAGACCTGACAATCTGAAATCCTCCAGCACCATAGGCAAGCCCCCCGCCCTCATGGACCGGGCTGCTGAGCCTGGACCACAGCGGAAAAACCCGACTGGAACACGAATCAGGGCCTTGACACCAGCCTCGGCGGGCATATAGACTTGTTCTCGCAGTTGCTCCCAAGCACTGCCGTAGGCGTTACCGTCATCCAACGCGTCCTTTGCCGAGAGGAGCCCAGCAGGGCAGTTCTCGATGATTCACGACGCGCCGTTTCGATGACCACATCATGTTCTGTCTTCCCGGGCTCACGCTTGTCCGGGATCCCCGCTCTCCAGCATCTCTCCCCGGCTGTTCCCGGACGGCCTTTGCATTGCTGCCGGCAATTTGCTGTCGTGCGCGCATGTCTTTGGCTGACCAGGGCCGGACGGGTATCGCCTTGCCCGCTTCTTGCGGGAACCAGGGGGCGGGGGCAGCAAGAACCCGTTGGTCTGTGTTGCGGCTTCGAAGCAACCCAAGCTACCAGGAAATACACTTTATGAAACTCGCCGGAAACACCATCCTCGTGACGGGCGGCACCAGCGGCATTGGCCGCGCGCTGGCCGAGGCCCTGCACGACCTCGGCAACCGCGTCATCGTCACGGGCCGCCGCCAGCCCCTGCTGGATGAAATCATGAGAGCCAGGCCTGGCCTTGTGGGCCTGCAACTCGATGTCAACGACGCGGCTTCGTTGTCGCGGCTGTCCATACTGCTACGGGACCGCTTCCCCGAGCTGAACGCGCTGTTTGCCAACGCCGGCATTTCGCGCACCGAAGACATGGCGTCCGATGCCTGGGCCGCCGATGACGCGGAAGCCATTGTGCAGACGAACATTCTGGGCGTCGTGCGCATGGCTGCGGCGCTCCTGCCGCTGATCAAGGGCAAGCCGCATGCGGCCTTCCTTGCCACCAGCTCTGCCCTGGCCTTCGTACCGCGCGCGGACTTCCCGACCTATTGCGCCAGCAAAGCCTTTCTGCATTCCTGGCTGCAGTCGCTGAGGCATCAGCTTCGCTCTATCCCGGTGGAGGTGCTGGAGCTCTCTCCGCCTTACGTGCAGACCGAACTCACCGGCGCGCAACAAGCCAGCGACCCGCGGGCCATGCCGCTGACCGACTATGTGGCTGAGGTGCTCCGGATTCTGGACGCGGGCGATACACCACGCGGCGAGGTTCTGCTCGAGCGGGATTTCGCCCGTCGCTGGGCTGAACGCGATGGCTGCTACGACGCCACGTTCGCTGCCATGAACCCGGGCTGAGGCGCGGCAGGCCACCCGTCCATGACGGCCTGGCCGCGGTCATGCCATCAAGCTCGTGCTTGATGCAGGCGCTCGCATTCCAGCCTGTCTCGCCGTTGTCGCCCGGGTCAATCATTACAAGCCGCCCGTCGACACCGCTGTTTCCCCCCTTGTGTCGATCCCGGTCAATGTCGCCATGGGCGCCGCACGCTTTGCTGTGCGCCAACGAAATAGAGCAGCCAGAATGGAAAACATGGGTCGATTCGGTTCGAACGCTGCGGAAAGCTCCACCTTGGGCCTCCCATCGCTGTCGTGCAAAGAAAACGCATACCCCGCCGAGCTGTCGGGTGGGCTGGAGGTAACTCAAAAATCAAACCCCCGAATAAAGCCGCAAGCCCGCTTGCGGCATATCCGCCTGCAGAATCTGTCCGCTTTCTGATTCGGTGATGTATAGCGTTTTGCCCTCGGGGCCGCCGAAAGCCATGTTGGTGGTGTGATCGCCTTGTGTCGACTGCACCCGGCCGACCGGCAGCCCGCGACGGTCAAACAACCAAACAATGCCCAGCCCGATGTGCGCGACGGCCAGTCCGCCCTGGCTGTCCATGGCCAAGCCATCGGGCCCGCCGCCGCCCGACAATTGAATGAAATTCGCGACCTTCGCCACGGTGCCGTCTTTCATCAACGGGACCCGCCATATGGCATTGGCACGGGTGACCGCTACGTAAAGCATGGTTCCCGAGGGGTCCAGGACGATGCCGTTGGGACTGGGAACGTTATCCAGCAGGCAATCGACATGGCCGTCGGCCCGCACGCGGAATACGCGCCCGGTAGGATCGTGCAGGCCGGTAAGGCCCTGGTCGGTGAAGTAAAGGTCGCCGTTATCCGCAAAGGTAAGGTCGTTTACGGCTTTCAGGCGTTCGAGCCGGACGCGCGTCAGGTAGGGGCTAAGCTTGCCGCTGCGCGGGTCGAACACCATAATGCCGTGCGCGTAATCAGCGATAAAAATACGGCCGTCCTGATGGATGGCCAAGCCGTTGGGCTCGCCGTCGTACTCCAGCGCCACCGAAAATTCCCCTGAGGGCGATACCTTGAAAATCCGGCCATAGGGGATGTCGACGCACCACAAGGTTCCGTCGCGATCAAATGCGGGGCCTTCCAGCAATGAATGCTCGGGGAGCGCGCCCGGCTGGTTTCGGTGCCACTCCGTATCAGCGCCCTTTTTTCGCAGCGCGTCTGGCAAGCGGGCGAATACGCGGGTGGGGATAACAGGCGGCGTTTCGAACAGCATGGGATCAAGCTCCTTTCATGGCCGATGGCAGCCACAACGCGATCTCGGGAAAGAAGTACATCAGGAAGGCGAACAACACTATCATCAACGCAAAAGGCATGGAGGCCATTGCCACCTTGCCAAGGCTGGCGTCGCTGGCTATGGACTGTACCGCAAACAGGTTCAGGCCCATAGGCGGCGTCAAGGCACCCAGTTCGATAAAGACCACAATAATGATGCCTGTCCATACCCCGTCGAAACCCATGGTCATGAACGAGGAATACAACAAGGGCACGGTTAGCAGCATGATGGACAAGCCATCAATGAACATGCCCACCACCAGGTAGACGAACAGCAACAGCAGGAAGAACATAAAGGGCGACAGCCCAAGATCCACCAGGCTGCTGGCCAGTCCTTCTCCAATTCCGGATGTGACGACCGCGAAATTCAGGATCTGGGCATTGACGGTAATGAACATGACAACACCGCTGGTAATGGCGGCATTGACCAGGGCTTGCTTCAGGCGGCCTTTGGTCAATTCTCTGTAGGCGCACGCCAGTATCAGCGCAAACAAGCAGCCCAGCGCCGCCGCCTCGGTCGGCGTGACGATGCCGAAATACATGCTGCCGATGATGGCCGCAATCAAACCGATGACGGGCAAAGAATCGAGCGATGCGCGCAGCAGCTGTTTCGGTGTCGGCTTTACGTCGATGCGTGGCGCCAGCGCCGGAGTGATCGCTACCCGTATGCCTACATAAATCATGAAGATCGCGGCAAGCGTCACGCCGGGTATCACGCCCGCCATGAACAGATCGAGCAGGGAAACCTGCGTCATGGACGCATAGACGATCAGGGGAATGGAAGGCGGAATCAAAATGCCCAGACAGCCACCGCCCGTAAGGGTTCCCAAGGTAAGCTTGTCGTCATAGCCGCGCTTGCGCATCTCGGGAATCGCCACGGATCCTACCGTCATGGCCGTGGCGACCGAAGACCCGGAAATCGCCGAAAAAACAGCGCAGCCAAAAATATTGGTCTGGGCCAAGCCACCTGGCAGCCAGCGCAACAAGATCGCCACGCCGGAATAGAAGCGACCCGCAATGCCGCTGCGCAGGATGATTTCGCCCATGAGGACAAACAGTGGAATGGAAACGAGCGTGAAGTTATTGGTGGTGTTCCAAACGATATCGCCCAGCGACAGCCACAGGTCTGTGCCCGCCACCAAGGTGATCCCGAGAATGCCTACCAGCCCGATACTGGTTCCTATGCCCACACCCCCCGACAGGCAGGCCAGCAACACAATGCCGTAGATGGTCAGCGCCAGTTGCCAGCTCATTCGTGCCTCGCCTGGCCGGTGTCGCCGGGAAGCTGGAGATAGATGGGCAGCGGTCCGCGTCCGCAGGCAGCCCGCAATTGCATGGCGGCAGTATGCAGGAAAGCGATGGTCAACAGGACAAAGCCGACAGGCATGATCACCTGCGGTAAATACAGAGGCGTCTCGGAATATTGCATGGACGTGGTCCCGAACAGAACGCTGCTATAGAAGGTGTCTGCGGTAGCATCCAGCAAAATCAGCGACAGCGCGGCTCCTGCCAGCGAAGCCAGGCCATCGATGGCCGCGCGCACGCGTACCGGCAAGACGTTGCGCAGCGCATCCACACGCAACAAGCGATCGGAGCGCTGCGCGTAAAGAAAGCCGCCCATCGTCACCCAGGTAAACAAGTAGCCGCTGTACTCTTCGGAGATCTGGATGGACATCTTTAGAAAAAGACGGGTGCCTATCTCGGTGCACATCAATGCGACCATGGCGAGCAACAGGTAGGCGGCCATCCAGATGGCACCCTGGCCAAGCTGGTCCAGCCACCTGCCCAGCGTGTGCAAGACAGAAGCCATGCCTGCCTGTTGGCCGTGCTTATTTGCAGGCATCTATGGCACCGGCCAACATCTTGCTGGCCATCGGGCCGTTCTTGGCCGCCCACGCCTCGCCTATGGGCTGGGTGGCAGCGCGCAGCTTTTCCATGTCGGCCGGGCTGACATCCATGAGCGTCATGCCTTTTTCCTGCAGCTGCTTGCGGGCCTCGCGGTCGGCCTCGATCATGGCGGCCCGGTATTTCGGCGCCCACTCTTGCGCTTTATCCAGCAGCAGTTTCTGCAGGTCGCCAGGCAGTTCGTGCATGGCCTTCTGGTTGACCACCATGGCCTGGTGTGCCAGGGTAAGGTTGAGCATATAGCCCATTTTGGTCACTTCGTAGAATTTCCAATCCAGCGCCGGAACCGCCGCCGTAAAGGCGCCATTCACAACGCCGCGCTGCAGCGACGGGATGACTTCAGCCGGCGTAACCGTTACACCGGCGCCGCCCAGGGCGGCCATCATATCTACCTGCTCGCGGTTCCAGGCCCTTACTTTAAGATTCTTCAGCCCATCGATGCCCGAAACAGGATTGGTCAGCCAGAGTTGCTGAGGCGGCATCACCCATTGCATGATGGATTGAGTCTTGAATTTGCCGCCCAACACTTCGTTGATGTCCTTTTCCATGTTGGGAGCGGCATTGTCGTAGAACTTGTCGATGGAGGTGCAGGAAAACGGCATCGACAGCGCATTAAGCTGCGGCACGTCGCCGGCCACAAACCCGAAGGCCACATCGCCGATTTGAACTTGATTGCGTGCCACGGAACGCAATACGTCTGATGCCTTGTAAGGCAATTCGCCAGAGGCGTAAACCTGGATGCGCAGGCGATCGTTGCTGGCCTTGCTGACATCTTCGGCAAAGGCCTTGTGCAACAAGGTCGGCTTGTCATTCGGCGCGAAGTAAGTGTAGAACTTCCAATTGAAGTCTGCGGCCGCAACGGCCGCGGAGAACGTGAGCGCCGCAGCGGCGGCACCCAGCGATAGCAAGCGGGGTGAAATGGTCATGCGTGTCTCCTTGCGGCCATCTTCGGGGATGGCGCTATACAAATAGCGTTTTGCGCATCGTCGCACGACCGCCTTTCCAGTGTCAATAAGTTTTGACTGTTTCGGTCAATAATTGAACATATCGCTAAACTCCTGCCCTATAATTGCTCGTATCGGTCATTACCTATCACCAGAACGCCTAATTTTGAATTTTTCATCCAGGGCCTCGCGGCCATATCCTGCCTTGAATGGGATTCCCACCTCACCGTATCTGCGGCCAAGGAAGATGCATCCATGACGTCCCTGTTGATCCTGGCAGACGACTTGACGGGCGCGGCCGACTGCGCCAATGCCTGCCGCCGCCTGGGAATGCCGGCGTCCGCCCTGCTGAATCCCCTGGCCGGCATGGGCTGCCTCAGTAACGCAGGGGGAAATATGCAGGCCGTGGCTCTGGACGCCAATTCACGCAACCTGCGGCCCGCCCTGGCGGCGGATCTCCATCGGCGAATACTGCGGCGCCATCTCACACCGTCCACCCCGCTGTACAAAAAGGTGGACTCTACCCTGCGGGGCAACATCGGTGCCGAGATCGCCGCCACGATACGCCTGGCCGGCATGGCTATCCTGGCACCTGCATTTCCCGCAACTGGCCGACGAACCGTAGCCGGACAACAACAAGTACACGGCACTGCCGTGTCGGAAACCGAGATCTGGCGAAACATAGGCTTGAGCGGAACGGCCGATATCGTGCAGATGATGCGCGCCGAAGGTTTGCAGGCCGTCGGTATTCCGCTGTCCTGCGTTCGCCAGTCGACGGCATCGCTGCGGGAACAGTTCCTGGCAAGCGCCCGCGCGGGGACGCAGGTGCTGGTGTGCGACGCCGAAGCAGCCAGCGATCTGCAAGCCATTGCCCGGGCATCCTCCAGGCTGCCTGCGCCACACTTCTGGGCCGGCTCCGCCGGCTTGATGGAATATGTTGCCGCTACGCTAATACAAGCAGGCAAGGCATCCGATATTGCGTTGCCGGCGGCAACCGGCCGGGTTCTGACGGTGGTGGGCAGCATGTCTGATATCAGCGCAAATCAAGTCCGGCAACTGAATGATCAACGGCCTGTGCAGCTTGTAAGCGCCTCTTCCGACACGCTGGCCGCGGGCGAAGCCCATCCCGATTGGCTCACGCTGCGCGATAGCTTGACTGCCGCCTTGCGCAGCGGTGATGTGATGATAGCCGTGTGCGGCGACAGTCGCCTGAACCCCGCCGCAGGCTCGCTGCTGTGCCTGGCCCTGGGCCGCCTGATCGCTCCTCATGCGGCCGGGCTGGCCGCCATCATTGCCACCGGCGGCGAGACGGCCAGGGCTGTACTCGACGCCGTCGGAATCACAGCGCTGCGCCTTGCCGGCGAAGTCGAAGAAGGCGTGCCGATATCGCTGGGCACCGGCGCGCGGCCGCTGGCGGTCATCACCAAGGCCGGCGCTTTCGGCGACACACAAACATTGGTTCGCTGCTACGACGCACTGCGCCACTAAACATTACAAAGGATTCTTATGCACCGACCGATTATTGCCATCACCATGGGAGACGCCGCGGGCGTCGGCCCGGAAGTCATCGTCAAAAGCCTGGCCCACGCAGACCTGTACCGAAACTGCCGCCCCCTGGTCATCGGCGATCTGGAGCGGCTGCAAACAGCGGCTCAGCTAACGGACAGCCCCCTGCAGTTTCGCGCCATCAAGCAAATCGAAGATGCCGCATACACACATGGCACGGTCGACTGCATGGACCTCGGCCTGATTCCAAAAGACCTTCCTTTCGGCGAGCTCTCCGCCTTATGCGGCGACGCCGCCTATCGCTATATTGCTTGCGCAGTCGAATTGGCGATGCGCCACAAAATCGACGCCATCTGCACCGCGCCGCTGAATAAAGAGGCACTGCATGCGGCCGGGCATATCTATCCGGGGCATACCGAACTGTTGGCGCAGCTTACCGGCACACCGGAAGTATCGATGATGCTCGTCGCCCCCACACTCCGCGTCATACATGTCACCACCCATATCGGCCTGCTCGATGCCATCCGCAAGATCGAGCCCGGCCTGGTAAGCCGCACGATAGAGCGGGGGTACAACACGCTGCTCAGCGCAGGCATAGCGCAGCCGCGCATTGGCGTATGCGGCATCAATCCTCATGCGGGGGAAAACGGCCTGTTCGGCAACGGCGAAGAAGAGCAGAAAATCATTCCCGCGATCCTGGAGCAGCAGGCGCTGGGGCGCGATGTACAGGGCCCGCTGCCCGCCGACACCTTGTTCTTCCGGGCCGCGCGCGGAGACTTCGATCTGGTCGTTGCGATGTACCACGATCAAGGACATAGTCCCGTGAAGGTCATGGGCCTGGAAAGCGGTGTCAACGTCACCGTCGGGCTTCCGGTAATACGCTCCTCCGTCGACCATGGCACCGCTTTCGATATTGCCGGCAAAGGGATCGCCGACGAGCGCAGCATGCTGGAAGCGCTGCGTATCGCCACAGAACTGGCGGCCGGTAAAATCGCTGAAAACAAAGCATGAAGGTAGCGGAATACAGCCATGTCGTCGTCAAAAACCCGTGAGCGCCAGCAGCGCATCCTAGATCTGGTCCACAAGGACGTTGTCGATGTCGACGAATTAAGCCGCCACCTGGGTGTGTCCGTTTCGACCGCGCGGCGCGACCTGAATAAACTGGCCGCCGAAGGCAGATTGCTGCGCACCTATGGCGGTGCCGCCTTCGTCAGCCATGAGCGCAAGGAACATACGCTGAACGAGCGCATGCATATTCAGCGGCCGCAAAAGGAAGCCATAGCGGCACTGGCGGCCCAGCAGATCGAGGACGGCGACACCCTGATCCTGGACGCCGGCACAACGACCGCCGCGCTGGCGCGACTGCTCATCGGGCGCGGCGACCTGCATGTAATCACCAATAACATCGAAGTGCTGACCATCCTTGCCAAAGATCCTGACATCCGCTTGACGATGCTGGGCGGCGAGGTACGCAAATTGAGCATGGGCGCGGTGGGTCCGCTTGCCGAGCTGGCGCTGGGCCGCCTTAGCGCCGATAAAGTCTTTCTGGGTGCCGACGGTATTGTTGCCAGTCGCGGCCTTTGCGAAGCCAGCCAGGATCAAGCGTATCTGAAAGAAAAGATGATGGAACAGGGCGACGCTGTATTCGTGCTGGCCGATTCATCGAAGCTGAACTTCGCCGGCCAGCAAGCCTGGACGCCACTAAGCCGGCCCTGGACGCTGATTACCGATGCCGACGCCAGCCCGGAGCAGTTGGCCGCCTTCCGAGAACTGGAAAATGTGTCGGTGTTGGTCGCTTGATGCTGAATGCCAGGCGCCACATGCAGGAACGCATCGGCAAGCAGCCTGCCTAGCGCGACGCCATGCGCAAAGGGGATACTGGCCTGACGCACATGCTCAGTTGACGGCGCGGGATACCTGTAAGCAGGTGGCGACACAAACGGGTGGCTGAGAGCAATGACCCTCGCCACCTGTGCAGCTATGACTTCTCGCCGCTCTAGTGCGCAATTGGACCAAGAGCGCTACTGGATCTGGCGGCGCAATTTGCGCGGCAACGATTACATCCCCACCAACGTCACTACTCATGCTTGGGCGGTTGAGTTCACCATGCAGTAGTTAGCGCCTAACTTGTCCATTACGCTATTCAATGTTCAAGCGATACTTCATGGTGTGCACACGGTGAAGTATCTGCAGCCTATAACAAAATAATGCCAAATGTGATACACCATCAACCTATGACCCGAGAGTTTGGCACGAAAAGTCAAGAGCTTAAATTTAAAAGACGTTGCAAGAGTTTCAAGTGGATGATTTGCTATGACTACCATTAATATTCCGAATCCAATGACTGAAACGCGAAGCAATTCGCGCACAGCCGACACCATGCAGCGGGCCGCAGATGGTATGCCGGCACCTGTTCACGCTGCAAACGAGGCTGTTAGTCCAGGCAAGCAAACAGTAGCGTTTTCATCATTGGCACAACAATTGAGCGAGGCGGCGAGTCGGGCTGCTGCAAGAGACACCAGCATGACTCGTCAGGAGCTTGCAACGAAGGGCAAGGCCCTCACTGACATCATAGTCGGGCCCGATTACTGGGCCAAAAAGACAATTCACGACGCTGAAGTCCCCAAGACCGATGATCCTCTCCACCTGGCACGTGCACAGCAAGCAACCGCTTTCGCCAATCTTGAAGGCCCCAATCCGTTCAAGGGCATGAACCGTGAGCAACTCTCTCTTATCGCTTACGACGAGAGCGGCACCTTCACAGTGAATGAGCGCCGGGCCGCCTGGTGCGAGGCCTATGACCAAGACGAAGCACAGAGAAGAATACTCTGCGCCAAAATAGTAGATGAATACAATCGCACCGGTAAGGTTGTCGATTCGCTTCTTGATGTACTTAAATTTTATAAGTCCTTGCCTGCTATAGATCAGGCCATGCAATTCCCAGCAGATTATGAAGCACAACTGCGATCTAGAATTCTCGCTGGCGGCAGTTCCGAATCGCTGGAAGAGCTTTCTTCTATATTGGGGCTGGGGGCTGAACTGGACTTCAAGCAGATAAGCCAAAGCAAGGACGCTAACGCCACACTCAAATCGTCTTTCAATGCGTAATGGAATAACCTGGAAGCTTGATTAAGTTGCCAATTGTTTTCGCAATGCCCGACGCTACTCAGCATTCACCGCTATGGTGAGCCTGAAGGAAAGGACCCCGGAAACCGAAAGCATGGGTAAAGACATCAACCGTGATGAACCAAGCAAGGACCTGATTCAATTACAAGACATCACGCATGCCTATGATACAGGTGCGTGCTCGCTACCAGTTCTACACGACGTTTCATTGTCAATTCCCATGGGTCAACGCACGAGGCTGCGCATAACCAATTGGAGCGCGTAGGACTGTCTGACCGTACCCATTACTTGCCCGCTGACTTGTCTGGCGGACAACGTCAGCGTGTCGCTATTGCGCGGGCTCTATAGTCGGAGAGCCCTTGACCGAGCCTGCTCGGCGATCGATAAATTACTTCTTGAAAGCTACCGCTTCTGCGCGGAGGCGCCATGCACTTCCAGAAAGCTCTGTATCGCTACTAGGGATAGCGGTTCAGGTTCTGACGGGGCGCAATTTCCCATTGCTTGCATAAAAGGTCAACCAGTTTGCCCGTGTTTTTCACGGCAAAGCCAGACTGCAATCATTCGCTGCGGTAGATCGCAGCAACCATGTAAAAATGCGCTGACACGCTCATACCCTGCCTTAGCCGATATAACCTTTCATTCCAAGAAATCGCTCTGGTTGCTGTGCCGTCAAATCGGCCAATTTTTGGTATATCTCATCCAAAGCTGTACCTTTCTTCATTTCGGTCTCGTAAAGCGCGATTTTTTGCGACCTGTACAGTTGCCCGGTCTTATTGAAATATGCCTCGCTTTCGGCGGTAACCGGTTCGCCAGTTTTTGTGTAGCGTATCGGGCCTCCGTTCATATAGTCTGTTAAATCCACGAGGGCATCCGACGCATCATCGTTATAGACCACGTCTTTCAAGTATTTGCCCAGATTATCATTTCCTTTCATATGCGCCATCATCTCCGGCGAGAAGCTGCCGTTTTGCAGCGCCACGCTTGTCGAGTTTTGTTGGCTTTTTGTGGAAATATTGACAACCGTTGATTCTGCACCATTCTGTTGTTGGGGGCGTATTTCCGGAATAGTAAAACGCGAAGTCGGAGCCTTTTTACTATTTTGGCTAATGGATGGCAGCGTGGCAGACGATATCGATTGAATGGATGAACTCATGACTTTCCTTAAAATGCTTGGTGCCTTCGGCTAGTGTTGAAAATCCTATTTATGGAGCGGGAAGAGCAAACCAGACCACAACGTCGCCATTCACGAATACAGTCGGAAACGACGATCCCCAGCGAATGGCTCGATGCACTAAATACATGGTGTTGTGCATGTTATAAGCTCCATGGGGTTGAATTTTTTCTGATGCTACACCGTTGCACCTGCAGCGATATTATGAATTGAGGCGTCTTCGCACTGCTATTTCCATCGATCCGGGGCTTCAGAGGCACAAATTGACACCTATCCAAAAGAGTAGGTGCTCATGGAGCATCGCTTCATCCATGAGCTTCCGTGTCGGCAGGTGAAAGACCCGGGGCAAGCCATGCTCTCCAGGATAAGCTTCGGCAGTACGGCCTGATCTGCCCGATGGAGCGGGCAGCATATATCGATCTCAAGAAAAACTGTGGCGCTGTCTATAAGCGGGACCTATTTCTGGCGTGCGGCTGTTGCCCAACGCATGGACCTGCATCAGCGCACAGGCGATCGATCCGAATAATTACGCCGGTACAGATCCGCCCCCATGGCCTGAATTTGCCGATCGACAAGCGCCTTGAACGGTTTCAAGACCGGCTGGAAATCGCGCTCGGGCTCCAGCACCGTCAACGCACGAACGATGGCTTCAATGGTGGATACCGCCGCGGGTTCGCGAGCCCTGCGCACCCGATATTCAGATGGCTCGCCGATAGGCAGGCTCAGGCGCGGCAGAGCGCCCAATACAGGATTCGCATGCATGATCTTGCGCGCCTTGCGCCATGTTCCGTCGGGCACGATCAACAGCGATGACTCGCCCGCCCGGGAAGCAAGCAGCGGCTGCGACAGGGCCGCGTTCTTTGTCGGAAACAACAGGAACACGGAGGCTGCCGCTGAAATGATGCCGTTCAATTGCGGAAAGTGCTCGCCCACCAACAACTCGGCATGCGCCAATCCCAACACCGCCAAGCGCGCCGTATTCAACGGGTGTTTTTGCTCGTCGGGATGCTGCAGGATCAGAATCCGCGTGCGGTTGGGCGCCACGGTTATATGAGCGCACAGGCAATGTGACATAGGCCTTAGACAGCGAGCGCAACGGGGCCGGGATAAAGATTTCTGTTCTGACATGGCTTGGATGATACTGCCTGGCTTGACTTTATACCGGGTGCTTTTATACTAGCGCCTATCAAGGGGAGTAGCTTTCTTCCGACGCATCGTCATTACGGCAGTCTTGCATTACATCGCAAGCGCCCGGTGCCCGGGCAACATCACATGTTGCAAGCAAGACCTTGCCATCAAGGGCAAGGTGAATCTCCAGCAATAGCTGTGGCCTGTGTCCTGACGGAACAGGCCATTTTTATTGTGTCTTCGCCGCGCCGGCCAAGCTCCGGACGCCATGCGGGCAAGGCTCAAAAACCGGCCAGATCCGTTTCCCTGTACTAATGTCTTTTCTATCCAGAGGGTAACTGATGCTTGAATTTTTGCAAACACTAAGCTGGGCGGCGGTCTTTCAGATTATTCTGATCGACATATTGCTGGGTGGCGACAATGCGGTAGTGATCGCGCTGGCCTGCCGGAACTTGCCGCGCAAGCAGCGCATGCAAGGCATTTTGTGGGGCACGGCTGGCGCCATCGGTCTGCGCGTTGCGCTTATCGCCTTTGCCATGACGCTGCTTGCCGTGCCGTTCCTGAAGATCGTAGGCGCTATATTGCTGCTGTGGGTCGGTATCAAACTGTTGATCCCGGACGACGACGCGCACGGCAATATCAGCGGCGGCGCTTCAGTGTTCGCCGCTGTAAAAACCATCATCGTGGCTGACTTTGTCATGAGCCTGGACAACGTCATCGCCATTGCCGGCGCGGCTCAGTCGGCGGACCCGGAGCATCAGATGGGCCTGGTCATATTCGGCCTGCTCATCAGCGTGCCCATCATTGTGTGGGGCAGCACCCTGGTGCTGAAGCTGATTGATCGCTTCCCATTGGTCGTCACCTTCGGCGCGGCGCTGCTGGGCTGGATTGCGGGGGGCATGCTCATTACCGACATCTACATCGTCGAGCAGTTCGGTCAGCCCTCCGGCGGCATGAAGCTCGCTGCGGAAGTGATCGGAGCCTTGCTGATCGTGGCCGCCGGCCGCTGGTTCGCGCAACGCAAGCGCGCTACGATGGCCGAGGCATAACGGCAGCGTTGCAACGGCGGCAGGCGGGCGCGCAGCCCCTTGCCGCCCGATGAGGCGGCCTACGATCGCGCCCTGACCTTGATTGATGCGATTCTGGACGAAACCCGCGGCGCGCCCGCGCGGGAGGATGCCATTCATCCGCTGACTGATCTGTTGCCATGCTTTACCGAGTTCCCGGCGTAGCATAGGTGGCCCCCCCTTTCCTTTTTCTATATGGAGAGTATACTGACCATATACATATCATATACGGAGAAACTGATGGGTATCGTAAACATCGATGATGATTTGCACGAGCAGGTGCGCAGAGCCATTAAAGTATCGTGCCGTTCAATCAATGCGCAGGCCGGCTATTGGATCAAGATCGGCATGCTGTGCGAGACCAATCCAACGCTCAGTTTCAATGAAATCATGAAGCTTGAACTTAGTTCCGCGGGTGTTTCCGCTCAGCCAGTGGCTATGAGTGAGGCATGATCAAGCAAGCGCAGGAGCTCGCGTTGCTCGCCGAATCCGGCCGGCTGCTGGCGTCCGCATTCGGGCTATTGGATAAAATCTCACTCGCCGGCATGTCGACACTCCAGATCAATGAAATGATCGAGGAATTCATCATCCACGATCTCCAGTCACGACCAGCAAGCAAAGGCCAGTATGGCTACGCGTTTTCCTTGAATTCTTCAGTGAATGATGTGGTCTGCCATGGCGTTCCATCGCAATCCAAAGTCCTGCGGAATGGCGACATCGTTAATTTCGACATCACGCTCGAAAAGAACGGCTATATCGCAGACTCCAGCAAAACTTATCTCGTTGGCGAAGTAAACCTGGCCGCCAGGAGGCTGGTCCAGACCACCTACGAAGCCATGTGGAAGGGCATACTGGCGGTTCGCCCGGGGGCGCGGCTCGGGGACGTTGGCTATGCGATCGAACGCCATGCCAAGCGAAATGGCTATTCCGTGGTGCGTGAATATACTGGACACGGTATCGGCCGGGAGATGCACGAGGAACCACAGGTTCTGCACTATGGAAAGCCTAGAACTGGCCTCGCGCTTCGTGAGGGCATGGTTTTCACGATCGAGCCTATGCTCAATCAAGGCGGGCGCAGCGTAAGAACTGAGGCCGATGGTTGGACTGTTGTGACGAGAGACGGGTCCCTTTCCGCACAGTTCGAGCACACCGTTGCGGTTACAGCTTCCGGCGTATCCGTATTGACCTTACGTCCCGACGAATCAGGCATGATCAGCAAGATGAAGGCGCCAACATAGAGTCAGCATCCATACCAATCAAGTAATCGATGCGTCGTCGCGCGGCAGGTCAGAGCGTGCCGTTGACAAAAGCGGCCATGGCAGCATAAAACGCGCCAAACGCAGTACGGCGGGATCAGTGCGACGAGACAAAAGTTGCATCGGGGAATACCGCCGGGATGGCGAAGCTTTCGCGCATGCGGTTCGCCTCCGCCGCCGGCGTCAAACCAAACAGACGCTTGAATTCCCTGCTGAATTGTGACGGGCTCGTGTAACCCACGGCGTGACTCGCCGCCTCCGCAGTCAGGTCCTGGCGCACCATCAACAGGCGCGCCTGGTGCAGACGCGTCGACTTCACGTACTGCATCGGCGACACGTGCGTAACCGCTTTGAAGTGGCTGTGGAAGCTTGGAACGCTCATGCCTGCTTCTTCGGCCAGTTGCGCTACATCCAGGTGCTGCGTGTAGCCGGCATGGATGAGGCGTATTGATTTCCCTATCCGGCCGAACTGTCCTCGCATCGCCAAAGCTTGCCTCATCGAGCTTCCCTGGGCTCCGGAGAGTACACGGAAATACAGTTCGCGCAGCAGCCCTGGGCCCAGCACAGCGGCTTCAAGCGGTCGATGCATCGCCTCGAGGAAGCGCAATACGGATGCCTGCATCGCATCATCCATCGGCGTGGACATCATGCTCTGAGGCGCCTGCATGTGCTCCGCCATGCCTACGCGGTCGATCTGCTCCGCCAGTTCGGCGGCTATCGTGAAATCAAGGTGCAGATACAGTGCCAGCAGCGGACACTCTGGCGTTGCGTCGGTTTCCATGCTGAACGGCACGGGCACGGACACGGCGAGATAGTGACGCTCGTCGTAAAGATAGAGCTGATCGCCGAAGTAGCCTCGCTTGCGGCCCTGGCATACGATCACGACGCCGGGATCGTACAGAACCGGCGTGCGCGACAGCGCCCGGTTCGAACGCAGGATGCGAACGCCCGGCAGTGCTGTCAGGTTGTAGCCCTCCTCGGGAGCCAATGCGCGCAGCAGCGCAGCCATGCGTTGCTGGCTGCGAGATGGCAGATCCCGATCCCGAATGGAGGCGCACCCGGTGATCATAGTTTTATGCAAGAAAATCAGCGAAATATGGCTTATCCAGCCTGGATTATAAGATTAGTATGCACTCCAGTATCAAGATATGGGAGAAACTTCAATGGCATCCGGAAAAACCCTGCTCATTACTGGCGTCAGCAGCGGCTTGGGCCGCGCACTCGCGCAAGAAGCGCTGGCGGCAGGTCACAAAGTCGTAGGCACTGTGAGGAGCGCTCGGGCAAAGCATGATTTCGAGTCCTTGTCTGCGGATAGTGCCTTTGGTCGCGCGCTTGACGTCACCGACTTCGACGCCATCGACCGCGTGGTGGCGGAAATCGAGGCGAGTGTGGGCCCCATCGATGTCCTGGTCAATAATGCCGGCTACGGGCACGAGGGCATCATGGAAGAATCCCCTTTGCCGGAAATGCGCCGACAGTTCGATGTGAATGTATTTGGCGCGGTCGCCATGATGAAGGCCGTCCTGCCCTTCATGCGCGCGCGCCGACGTGGCCACATCCTGAATATCACGTCGATGGGCGCTTATATCACCATGCCCGGTATCGCTTATTACTGCGGGAGTAAATTCGCGCTGGAAGGCATTTCAGAGGCGCTAGGCAAGGAGGTCGGCCGCTTCGGCATCGCCGTGACTGCCGTGGCCCCGGGCTCGTTCCGCACCGACTGGGCGGGCCGCTCGATGAAGCGCACGCCCCGCTCGATTTCAGATTATGACGATATCTTCGACCCTATTCGCAAAGCCCGCGAGGAGAAAAGCGGCAAGCAATTGGGAGACCCCCGCAAAGCGGCGCGCGCGATGCTCGCCGCCATTGCTTCGGATCGCCCGCCCGCGCATCTTCTGCTCGGTAGCGATGCGCTCCGGCTCGTGCGGGAAAAATTGTCGGCGCTGGAGAGCGAAATCGGAGCGTGGGAGGCTGTCACGGTCTCGACGGACGACTGAAGGGGATCAGCGCTGTCATGACCAGGCGGCCAGCGCAGCGCGGGCATGCCGGACCAGGCGTAGCAACCAGCCCGCCGACGACTCCATGAACATGTCAGCGTTGATCTCAGAGCCGCGCGAACCCATATTGATCCCAAGTTCCTGCTGGTTCAGCCACGCCTCGACACCTTCCAGGGCTTCATCGTCGTCAAGCATACTTTCCAACTCCCCGAGGCCCTGCCGGCGGTCTATCGGAACGTTGCACGCTTGCGTCATCGGCCCGCTCGCTGCGCCGGGATTGGAGAGGACGGTGGACTCGGGATTGGTGTTGGTGTGCATATGTATGTGCTCCTAAAGTGTTCGTTGCAATTCTTCAAGCTAGGGAAAATGCAGCTCGTTCAATCCCTTGCGTAGCAGTTCCTGGTGGATGTTCGATCCATCGGCAGGCAGAAGCGTCCGTTTTTTAATGATCCACCGGCTATCGCACCGTTCGAGTTCCCAGCGATTCACAACGGCGCGATGGATCCGATATCCCGTCGATACGCCATGGTTGGGCAAATCGCGGGGTTCGCCCTCATGGTCGACGTGAACAATCATGAGGTAGGAAGTTACGACGGCGACATCGCCCCGCAAGTCGACAAGAGGCAGGCCGGCGAAGTGAGCCAACCCGCCGCGGATAGCTTCATCATGCTCGGGCCGCTGTATGAACGCCGCGATCTCCGCCGCGCCTTTGGCGCCGTCCAACGCCGGACCACGATCGAACACGCCGTCCTCACGATAGACCGACATCGTGTATCCGGCAGCGCCAGTATCAGCGCTTGGCGGATGTGATGCGATAAGCTCGTAAATGGCGAGCTTGTCCTCGACAATGCGCAGCCTATGCGCTAGTTCGGGCAGGTCAGGGGAGCTCATATTTCACCTCTCTTCATGTTCATTAAGTTGAGACTGACCTGCGGCGTCAGATACCCGCATACCACTCATATCCGCGATCTTCCCAATAGCCGCCTCGGCCACCCCATAAGGTGTCGAATGCGGAGACGACTTCCAGCCGCATCAAATACTTGGCGTGCTTGTACCCAGTCAGTTGGTGTGGAGCCGTGCTAAACAGGTCGCGCGCTCCTGCGTTGCGAACGGATCCGCCAGAACTGCAATGCGGATCCCAGCACAAAGATGCCCAGCCACGCCGCCAGCGTGCCGCGCACGATGTCGGATTCAGGGCCATCCGCAAGGGGATGGGCAACAGGCAGCCGCGTCAGGGTTTCATTGATCCCGGGGACCAACAGCAGAAAGAAGCTGAATGTGAACCCGAACTGGGACAGATATGGCCGCGCGCGCCCCAGGACGGATATACGTGAAACCGATAGCGCGCCGGATATCGCTAGCAGCGCCAGGATGCCCAGAGCATGGCCGGCATTGAAGCCGCCGTTGCTGGACAGCGCGAATGACGTGAACACCGACACCGCCAGTCCGGCCAGGTAGACCTTGCCGGACTGCGTGCCGCTATCGATCTTGCGGTAGCGGATGAAGCCATAGAGTCCCGCGCCAAGCGGCACCAGGCTTGCGATGGTATGAAAGGCGCCCAGGGCGGAAATAGGATGAGGCATAGGACAACGACTCCTTGTGAAAACACTGACTTGCGTCAATGTGATGCCGGCGGTGCCGGCGATATGGATAAGGACATGCGCCTGCAGGTCCACGATGAAATCCACATTAAACGATCAACTAGTTGGTAGGTAGATGAATCAAAAAAATGGAACGCTTCCCCATTCGCGGGATAAAGCGTTCAGGCGGACGCGCTCAGCTGGCTGATAGCCGCCCGCGAGATGGTCTCGAAGACCTCCGGTTTATCGAAGGCCCGCGCGGTCAGCATCGCGCCATGAATTGTGGACATAAAGGTTTGTGCCTCGATGAAAGCACTGTCGCGCAAATTGAATTGCCCCTTTGTCGCACCTTCTTCCAGGACTGTTGCGAGCCAGGCCGTCAAGTCCTCGAAGTAGCCGTGCACCTCCTGCGCGATCTCTTTCGGGATTATGGGCAATTCGGCAGCCAGCATCGCGCAGATGCAGATGGACATCGTACGTTCGCGTATACACATCGACCAATAGCCGGTGTAGGCCTCGAGGCGTGCCAGGGGATCATCGAGTTGCCGGTCGAGGGCGGCCATGCCTTCCCGGGCCTGCTCGCGGTGTCGCGCGACCACGGTCTGAACCAGCTCTGCCTTGCTCGGAAAATGATGATGAATGCTCGCCTTGCCAATATGCACGCGATCGGACACATCGGCATAGCTGAACCCGTTATAACCGCCAGCGGCGAGCAATAGTTTGGTTTGCTCAGCAATTTCAACTGCTCTGGGAGACAGTTCCACGCTCATAGGAAAAATTCACTCGGATTGTTGAATACGCATGCAAAACGACATTCGCCCAATATGCCGGGCGCTGTCCATTGCGTGCACGATGTTGCCAATCTACTAGTTGGTTGGTTGACTGTCAAGCCCTTCAGCAGCATTTTTCGAATTCCATCCAACATGAATTGGCCGCGGGCCGCGGCCCGATATGTACGTATCGCCGGGCGCCAGCACGCAATGAAATGCCTGCGGTGCGCTCAATCCGCTTGCTTCGGTATCCCTGCCGCTTGCCCGGAAAAATGCTGGCTTACCCATCGCTCGCACACTGCCCATAGCTCAGGCGCGCCTCTTTTGATGACAGGACCATACCTGGAAAAGACCTGTTCAAGTGAAACGCCGTTCTCTGTCCAGGTCCCTCCGCCGGTGAATATATTGATGAGAAGGGGCTGAAAACGATCGAGCGCTTTCGCGAACTTCGCGTCCTCTGTTTCTGCATGTTCGAATTCTTGCCACAGGCTGAGAAATTCCTTGCGTTGCGGCTCTGGCAATAAGCCAAACAACCGCGCCGCTGCTCTGGATTCTTGTTCGGCCTGCAATTCACTTGAAGACCCGCCGTGAATCGGAAAATCGCCGACATCTATCTCGACGACGTCATGCAGCAAAAGCATCTGTATGACCCGATTTGTGTTCACAGGCCCGCGGGCATGCTCGCTCAGTATCAAGGCGTACATCGCCAAGTGCCAGGAATGCTCGGCGGAATTTTCCCTGCGGCTTTGGTCAAGCAGCGGTGATTGCCGTATGACGGTTTTCAACCGGTCTATTTCTCTCAGAAAGCTCAGTTGCTTTTCCAATGCCGTCAATTGCATGATTTTCTACGTCTAAAAGGGATCACATAGTATGCGGGCGGCGCGTGCGCCATGCGCCCGGACCGATGTAGCGTAGCGGTTCTATACGTTCGCGATCAAGCCGCCGTCCACCCGGATGATGGACCCGGTTATGTATGACGCCTGGCGGCTGGCCAGGAAGGCCGCCGCCGCGCCGTATTCTGCGGGGTCGCCGTAGCGCTTGACCGGTATGGCGCCCACGCTTTCCTGGACCACGCTGTCGTAGCTGCGGTTTTCCCGGGCGGCTTTGGCCTGGTCCAGCGCCACGATACGCCGGGTCGCAATGCGGCCCGGCACCAATACATTGCTGGTGACGCCATCCGGCCCCACTTCGCGCGCCAGTGTCTTGGACCACCCCACCAGGGCGCTGCGCAAGGAATTGGACAAGCCCAGATTGGCAATGGGCGCCACCACGCCGGACGAGGCGCTGGTGATAATGCGGCCCCAGTTGCGCGCTTTCATGCCCGGCAGGACCAGGTCGGTCATCGTCACCACCGACAACACCATTTCGGAGAAATGCCGCAGCCAGACGTCGCGCTCGACGTTCTGCACCAGGCTGGGTGGCGGACCGCCCGTGTTGTTGCACAGGATATCGATAGACCCGACCGTTTCGACCACCTCGCGGTGCGATTGTTCGTAACGGTCGATCTGCGCCAGATCCCATTGCTTGCCGACTGCCTTGCCGCCGGCCGATTCGATGTCCCGGCAGGTGTCCCGCAAGGAGTCTTCATTGATGTCGCACACCACGACCGTGGCGCCCTCGGCGGCCAGCGCGCGCGCAATCGCGCCACCCAGCCCGCCTCCGGCGCCATGAACGAGCGCCACTTTCTGATTCAATCCGAGTTCCATTGTCCGTCTTCCTTCTTGCTTGCTTGATGTATATATAGGATGGGTCAGGTGCCGACGCTCAGGGGCGCGCGCAATTTGCGCAGCAGGGCAATCGCGCTCTGGGCCGTGATCCGCCCTGTCTTGGGGTTTTCCGAAGGAATGTTCTGGATTTCCATCGACAGCAGCGCCGAATCGGACACCACCTCGATATGGTGGGTATTGCGTTCCAGCCCGGGATCGGCCCAGACTTCAAGCAAGGTCTTGTCGGGCCCCACACCGGCCAGCGACACGCTGACGGCCACGTTGAGATTGGCGGGGAACCCGGACGCCGCCTCGCGCGCCGTGCCCGAGAAGATCAGCGTGGGCTCTTTCAGGCTCATGACGTCGATGTTCCGCTTTTCCAGGAAGGGCGCGCCCACGAACCCCTTGAGCGGCTTGCGCGATGTCATCTTGACCGACTGGATGGTGCCTTCGGCCGCGGCCAGTATGGCGTCCAGCCCCAGGATCGCGCCCGACGGCACGAGAATCTGGCCATTATGCGCCCGGGCCAGGTCCACCAGTTCGGGATGCCCCAGCAGCGCTCCGCTGCTCAGGCTGACGACTTTCTTCCCCGCCTTCAGGAATGGCGTGGCAATGCGGGGCAGCAGGTGGGCGGGCGCGCATTCGATCACGATGTCGCAGTGCGGCTCCAGCTCTTCCAGCAGCACGAACCGGGGCGGTGTCCGGCCCTGCCAGTCGAACTCAGGCGGGGCGTCGGGGTTTCTGACCCCCACCGCGGCAAGCCGTATGCCTTCGACGCCTTGGGCAAGCTGGCTTGCAATTGAACGGCCTATGGCGCCAAAGCCGGCCACCCCTACACGTAAGTCTTCCATCTGTCGCATTCCTGTTCCACAAAATATCGTTGGGTCCAATTGGTCAACATCATTCTAGGAAAGGGATGCAAAAGGAACAAACGATTTGTTATCGCCGCAGCGATTAGCGCAACTAATGGCTGCTTGCCGCCTCGACCTCATCGAGCACCCAGGCGCGGAACTTTTGTATGGCCGCGCGCTTGGGCGACGAAGCGCGCGTCAGCAGGTAGTAGTCGCCGGCGCTGCGCACAGGCTCTATGCCGGGCAGCAAAACATCGAGCTCGTTGCGCCCCGGGTAGCCGCGCAGCAGGACTTCGGGAATCAGCGCAATGCCTTTATGGTCCTGCGCGGCCCCCAGCGAGATATAAAAATGTCCGTATTCCGGTTCGTGCCCCGGCGGTTTGTACTCCACCCCGTAGGCCTTCAGCCACTCCCGCCATGCGTGGGGCCGGCTTGCCGTATGCACCAGCGAGGCCGTCTTGAAGTCGGCCACATGCCGGATGGCCGGCTGCGTGTCGCACCAGGCCTTGGACGCCACCGGCACCATCACGTCGTGAAACAGCAGGTCGGCTTCGATGTCGGTCCATTTTTCCAGCATGACGAGATTGACGGCCGGAAAATGTTCCGGGTAGCGCTGGCCCGGCAGCTTCCCCACCCGCAGCGCGACATCGATGTTGTCGGACTGCATGTCGGCCGGCCGGATGTCCGACACGACGCGGACCTCGATATCGGGGTGCCGCGATGTGAACGACGCCAGCCTGGGCATCAGCCAGAGCGTGCCGATCGTGGGTATGGTGCTGACGGTAAGCGTTTGCTGATGCTGCGGGCTGGTCAGGTCGCGCATGGCCTTTTCCAGGCCCTCCAGCAGCACATGGCAGGCCTCATAGAACTGCTGGCCCGCGCCGGTCAGCTCGATATGGCGCGCATGCCGGATGAACAGCGGCGTCCCCACGAACTCTTCCAGCTTGCGGATCTGCAAACTGATCGCGCCCTGTGTGACGAACAGCTCTTCGGCCGCCTGCGTAAAAGAAAGATGCCGGGCCGCCGCTTCGAAATAGCGCGTGGCAAGCAAAGGAGGAAGACGTCTGCTCATCGGTCCCTGGGTAATGCCGCAAGGGGCATGCAAATCTGCCATTAGCAAAGCTAATAGCTTCGCATACTTTAAATCGTTTGTCTCCCCTTCCCCTCCTTACTAAGATGAAACACACACCAGCAATGCCCGGCATCGGGCCATTGCCGAGGTTCACGGCAAACAGGAGTCAAGCGATGGTTAGCAAGGAAGAGAAAAGTTCGATCCGCGAACGATTTCTAAAGGTCGACACGTCCAACGTGGCCGACGTACTGGATGAAATGGGCTACCCGGACCAGGGCCTGGCGTCGGCGTTCCAGCGCCAGACCGGCTCGGAGCGCCTGGCGGGTTGGGCTTACACCATACGCGGGCAAATGACGCCCTACGGCTTCGGCGGCGACGCCGACAAAATGAAAGCCTGCGCGGCGCTGTCCGAAGGCGACGTATCGGTCTGGTCGGGCGACGGGGACGGCATCTGCTACTTCGGCGAACTGATCTCCATCGGCATGAAGGAAAAAGGCAGCGTCGGCGCCATCGTCGACGGCGGACTGCGCGATACAAGTTGGATCAATGCGCTGGGCTTCACGGTCTTCGGCCGCTTTCGCACTCCGGTGCAATCCATCAGCCGCTGGAAAGTCAATGCCTGGAATGTGCCCGTCTACATGGAAGGCGCCACAGGCCGGCGCGTAGCGGTCGAACCGGGCGACTTCATCCTGGGCGACGACGACGGCGCCCTGGTGATCCCGCAAGCCATTTTGCGGGAAGTGCTGGAAAGATCGGAGCGGCTCACCCAGCAGGAAATCGCCATCCGCCAGAGCCTTAGCGAAGGCATGTCGCTGGCGGCAGCCCTTGAAAAATACGGCCACGTCTGAGCCCAAACCTGACCGGACCGCGAGCGGCAAGCATATGCCGACGCCGGTCCGGCCAAGCCACACCCAACGGAGGAGACAGAGAACATGCAAGCACGATCCAACACACAGCTGAAAACCCTGCTCAAGGGCGGCCTGATCGCCCTGGCGCTCGGCGTTGCCGGCGCTGCCCACGCGTGGCCCGACCGCGCCCTGAAAATGATAGTCCCCTTCCCCGCGGGCGGGATTAACGACACCGTGGCGCGGCTGACCGCCACCCACCTGGGCGAAGAACTGGGCGCCACCATCGTGGTGGAGAACCGGGCAGGCGCGGGCGGCACCATAGGCACCATGGCCGCCGCCAGCAGCCCGGCAGACGGCTATACCATCCTGCTGGGCGCCAGCAGCACCGTTGCCGTCGCGCCCAGCCTGTACAAGAAACTGGGCTATGCCCCCGAAAAAGACCTGGTGGCCCTCGGCGGCATCGGCTCGGCCACCAGCCTGCTGGTCGTCGGGTCGAATTCCAAATGGAACAGCCTGAGCGAACTGGTCGAAGCCGACAAGAAAGATCCCGGCACGATCAACTACGGTTCGGCCGGCGCCGGCACCAGCCACCACATAAAAACCGAAATGCTCAAGCTGCGCACCGGCGCAAAGTGGGTGCATATTCCCTATCGGGGCGGCGCGCCCGCCATGACCGACTTGATGGGCGGGCAAATCGACTTCCTGCTGGAGCCCCTGCCCACCGCCCTGCCCTATGTGGAGTCCGGTCGCGTCAAGGCGCTGGGCGTCACCACACTGCAGCGCGCCGCCGTGCTGCCCGACGTCAAATCCTTTGATGAACAAGGCATCGGCGGCTTCGACGCCACGCTGTGGTTCGGGGTGTTTGCGCCCGCCGGCGTGGACGGCGAGATCGCCAGGAAGATAGGCGACGCCCTGCAACGCGTCTTTGCGCGCGATGCCGTGAAGCAGGACCTTGAAAAGCGCGGGCTGGTCACCTACAGCGGCTCGCCCGGGCAGTTCAAGGAATTCGTCACCGCCGAGATCAAGCTCTGGGGCGATGTGATCCAAAAGGCGGGGATACCGGCCCAGTAGTCTTTAAACGCCGGGGATCAATCCGTTACCCTCGACATCGAACCGTTGAGGCTGTGCATGCGCAACGCCATGTGGATCTCCAGCGTTTTGCTGCCGTTGCGCCAGTTTCCAAGCAGGTGATCGATGGTCTCGAGCCGCTGGCGCAATGTATTGACGTGAATGTCCAAAGAGGCCGCGGCAATCTTGAAACTTTGCGATTCGTCCAGGTAGGCCAGAAGCGTTCCGCATAAATTGGTATTGCGGCGCAGGTCATGGGAGATGAGTTCTCCCACGCTGGCCTGGATGAATGAGTTGAGATCCTTGGTGCCGCGCTGCTCGAACAACAGCGCATACATGGAAAACAGGGGTTCGGAAACCAGTTCGTTGTCGCGCTTCAGGGCGCGAAGCACGTCGATGCATCGTTTGAGCGAGCGGAAGCATTGCGGCAGCGTGTCGACCTGACTGATGGTGTCCGAACAAACGCCTACTACGCTGAGGCGCGAGCCTTGCATCAGCGTAGACCTGACTGCCGTTTCTGTCTCTTCCGCGTGGCGGGCGGCGTAAACGGCCACAATGAGGCCGTCGAGCGGCTCCATCAGAGCGGAGCTTGGCAAACGGGGCCGCAGGCGGCGCAGCGCGTATTCCAGATGGTTGCTTTCAATATGAAGCACCATCATGCGCACGGGAGAGTTCAGGTCCAGGCCTAGCGGTTCGGTCAGGGCCTGCAACACGCTCGCGGGCTCTTGCTGCCAGGTCACCAGCGAACGGATCGTAGCGATGCTCCGGCTGCTCAGCGCGTGTTTGCTGCGTTCCTCGGAAAGCAGGGCTACGCCTGCAACCAGCGCTCCGCGTTCGAAGGTGCGAACCTGAGTATCGGAGATTGCGCCGCGGGAAAGCATCAACATTGCGCCCAGCAGGCCATTGGCGCCGGTGATGGCGGCGATTTTCAGGACGAGGCCCGGCGCCGGCTCCACGGTTTGCGATTGTCCGGACAAGCGGCTTTGGGTCAAGGCTTTATGCACGAGGTCCTGCACCGCTATGTCCTGAAACAGCTTGGACAATGGCGGTGCGATGGCGACCTGCGGCGCGCTCGCGTGATAGCTCAGCTGCTCGGCCTCGTTCAATAGCGCAACCTCTCCTCCAAGCAGCGATGCGACCATTTGCAGGATATCGGTGACCGTGCCTCCACGCGCTGCGAGCTTGGTCATCTGCTCATGCGCTTCGGCGGCGTCCGCGATCTCGGTCGTTTGCTGGTGCAGCATGGCGTTGGCCTGGCTGACCTGCTGGAGGGCGACTTGTGTCTCTTGAAAGAGACGGGCATTTTCTATGGCAATGGCTGCCTGCGCCGCCAATGTCGCCAGCATGGAGATTTCCCATGGCTCATGGCTGCGCGGCTGCCGGTCGCAGACACAAAGAATGCCTATGCAATGGTTGCCGACCATCAGCGGCGCGCCCAGCAGGGAGCAGACCCCCTCTTCGGCAATGGCAAGGTCGATGCCATTGTCATGTATGAAGCCTTGGTCCTGCATGTAATTAGTGCAGTGATACGGTGTCTTGTGCTTGAGAACATGGCCGCAAATGCCGTGCTCGGGGGGGACGCGGACATTCCTGAAACGGTCGGAGGTCGCTCCATCTGTGGCGCGGATATAGAAGTCGTTGCGAACACGATCATAGTTGGTCAGATAGCCTATGTCCGTAGCGAAAATCTGCCGGGCGCGCCGCACGATGGCCTGAAGCACCAGTTCCAGGTCCCTGATCGCGGTGAGATCCTGCGCCGTCTCCAGTACCGCCAGCAGGCCCTTCTCGCGCTGCAATTGGATCGCTTGCAGTTTCTGGATGGAAAACGCCGCTTGAACGCTTTCGGCCAGCAATCGCCGTTGCTCCGGTTCGCGCACGACCTCCTCGCCATGCTTCTGCAGCTGCAGCAATTCCCCAGTCCCGGCGCCATTGCGCAGCAGCCCGAACAACTCGGCCTGAAACCGGATGGTGTCCATGGCTTGAATAGTGGATGGCGCATCGGCCGAGGCCGATGTGGTGGATTGAGCGATTGTCATGGTGAGTGTAAAAACAATAAGAAGTCGACGGGAACATATGGCTCGTTCGTCCATATCGTAAACCCTAGGCCGGACCAGGATCGTGACAAATATACATAAATATGACGCTCAAGCGGATAAATTAAACATTGTCGCTGCGCGGTTTCGGATTCATCATCTCCATCAATTACCAATAAAGGAGACAAGATGAAAACCTTGACAAGGCCTTTGGCCGCTGTTTTGAGTCTTTGGATGGTTGCAGCTTGCGCCCTGGCCCAGACGGAACGGCCTGCGGAAATCAAGCTTGGGATGAGCACCTTCATGACAGGCTCGGCGGCCGTGCTGGGGGCGCCGGCCAAGGCCGCGGCCGACATGTGGATCGAAGATTTCAATGCCCAAGGCGGCGTTGATGGTGTCAAGCTCAGGCAGACCTGGATCGATGAGGGACAGGGCGCCGACAAATTCCTGACGGAGTATCGGCGGCTGGCGCAGGAGCCCGGCGAGAAAGCGATGCTCTCCGCCATTTCCAGCGGCTACTGCGGGGCGCTTGCGCCGGTCGCGGAAGATCTGAAGGTCATCAATATCCTGTGGGAGTGCTCTTCGGAAAAGGTGCTTGAAGGGAAAAAGTACCGCTATGTTTTCAGGACGGGACCCAATGGCACCCTGGAGATGGTGGCGGCAGTGCTGCATCTGCTCCAGGTCAAGCCGGATTTCAAGACCCTGGCGGTGGTCAACCAGGATTATGCCTGGGGCCGCGATTCCTGGGACTTGTTCCGCAACACTCTGCTGGCGCTCAAGCCGGATGTGAAAATCGTCGCCGAGATGTTCCCGAAATTCGGCGCGCCCGACTTTTCCGCTGAAGTGACGCGCCTGCAAGCCTTGCGGCCCGACGTAGTGCTGTCCACTGCCTGGGGCGGCGATCTGGATACCTTCTTGCGCCAGGCGTCTCAGCGCGGCCTGCTCAAGTCTTCGCAATTCGTGCTTCCGCTGGCCGATTCTTCGCTCGAGCGACTGGGCAGCGCGGTGCCGCCGGGTGTGCTTGTGGGTTTTGTCGGCGATGGCTACTTTGCCGATCCGGAGTTCGTCAATGATCCGAAGGCCAGGGATTTCGTAAAGAAGTTCAAGGAAAAAACCGGCGCCTATCCGAACTTTGCGGTCTACCACATGGTCCAGGCGCTCGAGGCCCTTACGGGAGCCTATAAAAAGTCGCTGCAGGCCAACGCGGGCAAGTGGCCGACCACCGAGCAGCTGGCTTCCACCTTGCGCTCGCTGGAATACCGCGGCTTGTCCCGGCCCATACGGATGCGTGAAGACGGCCAGGCGATGCAGGGGCAGCTCTATGGCGTCACGCAGAAGCGCTCCGACTATCCGTTTCCGCAGGTCGGAGAGCTGATGTTCTATCCCGCTGAACTGGTGGCGCCGCCCGTAGGCGCGATATCGGACGCATGGGTCAAGACGCTTCGGCCTGATCTGGTGCAAAGCAAGCTGATCCAGCGTGTAGGCAAATAGCTGGCTGTTGCCGCGAAGGGCTGGAAATGAATCTCCATTTATTGCTGCTGGCCGCAGTCGACGGGCTGTCGTACGCAAGCCTGTTATTCATGATCGCGCTGGGGCTGACGCTGATTTGCGGCGTGTTCGGTGTCATCAATGTCGCTCATGGCAGTTTCTATGCGTTCGGCGGCTATAGCGCGGCCACGGTGGTGGCCTGGCTGCTGCCTCGCGATGCGTCGACGGCAGTTCTGCTATTGGCGCTATTGGGCACGGCGGTGCTGGTCGGCGGCGTGTTGGGCGCGGCGCTTGAAAAAGGCCTCATGCGGCGTTTCCAGGATCGCGACCCGGTGCTGCAGTTGCTGGTGACGTTCGCGGCCTTCATGATTCTCGAGAACCTGCAGCGCATGATCTGGGGCGCCACGCCCGTCAACGCGGGCGAGCTGGCCAGCCGCATGGGGACCATCGAGCTGCTGGGCGTGACCTTCATGAAATACCAGTTGCTGATGGTGCCAGGCATCGCGCTGGTTTCCTTTGCGGGGCTGCAGTGCCTGCTGCGCTATTCCGTCGCCGGCCGAAAACTCGTTGCAGTCATTCACCATCGCGAAGTGGCAACTGCGCTGGGCATTGACGCGGCGCGCGTGGGGCTGATGACATTTGCGCTGGCCGGCGCGCTGGGCGCGGTGGGCGGGGCGTTGGCGGTTCCCATGACAACGTTCGTGCCTGGCGTGGCGGCCGACATGGTTGTCACCTCCTTTGCCGTGATCGCCACCGCGGGCCTGGGCCAGATCACCGGCGCCTTGATTGCGTCCATCCTGATAGGACTGGCCCGCGCGTTGGCGATTTATACCTTCCCGGAGCTTGAAGTGGTCATGCCTTATCTCATGATGGTCGTCGTCCTGCTGCTGCGGCCCAGCGGTCTGTTTACCGTGGCCGCGGCCAGGAGGATTTGATGAGGCATTCGGCTTTCATTCTGGGCCTTGGGTGCGCATGCGCGGCCATATTGGCGATGGCGTGGATCTGGCCATGGACCAGGATGCCTGTCATCACCTTTCTGAGCTACGGCATGGCTGCGCTTGGCCTGTCGGTATTGATGCGGGCGGGGCAGGTGTCTTTTGGCCATGCCATGTACGCCCTGATCTCCGGGTATGGCGCGGCATATACCGTAAGAGCTTTCCCCGGCGCGGATGCGCTGGCGGCGCTGGCAGCGGGTGTATTGAGCGCCGTCATCGCAGGCGCCGTGGTGGCTGCCTTTGTTTCCCGCTATCGCGGAATTTTCTTCGGCATGCTCAATCTGGGCATCTCCATGGTGTTTTATTCCCTGGCCGGGAAGCTCTATACCTGGACGGGCGGAACGGACGGCCTGCGCTTTGACCGGCCCCGCCTGTTTGGCATGGCGCTCGATCGCAGCGGGTTTGAATGGGGCATGATGCTGCTGGCGCTCGTGCTGGCCATGTTGTGCGGCTGGGCGGTGCAGCGCTATTTCAGGTCGTCCGCGGGCCAGATCGCGGTCGCGATACGCAGCAACGAAACCCGGCTTGAATACATAGGCCTCTCGGCCCGCGCCGCCTTGATGGAGGCCTATGTGCTGTCATCCGCGCTGGTCGGGATCGGCGGCGCCCTGCTTGCGCTCGCTCAAGGCCTGATGACCCCGGAAGGCGGCTATTGGCTTCGTTCCGGCGAATATGTCTTTATTGCCATTCTGGGCGGGGCGGACCACGCGATCGGCGCATTCCTGGGCGCGGCGGCATTCGAACTGATTCTGCTGGTGGGGGCGGCGTACTTCACCAATATCTGGCAAATCGTGCTGGGCGTGACCTTGCTGATCGTGATTTTCTTTGCGCCCTCCGGATTGGTCGGGCGGTTTCGGCAATCACGCCTGGACAAGGGGATGGAGGGCGGGAAATCATGAACAGCGCCCCGGGCGATCTGCTGTTGGAAACCAGGGGGCTGACCCTGCGCTTTGGCGCCATCAACGCTGCGGACAACATTGACTTCACCTTGCGCCAGGGCGAGCACCTGGCGGTGATCGGCGCCAATGGCGCGGGCAAGACCACGTTCATCAACATCTGCACCGGCTACATCAAGCCCAGCAGCGGCACCGTCTTATTCGCCGGGCGGGACATTACCCTCAAAGGCCCCAGGCAGATTGCCCGGCTGGGGGTCGGGCGTTCCTTCCAGCTTCCGCAGCTGTTTCTCGAGCATACCGTGCAGGAATGCCTGCAACTGGCATCGGTCGCGCGCGACCGGAAGATTTCCCGCTGGATCCCGCTGGCGCAGAACGCCAATGGCACTGCGGTTGCGGAAATGCTGGAGCTGGTGGAATTGACGCCCTATCGGAACGAGCCGGCGGCGGCGCTGCCGGAGGGGCGCCGCAAGCTGCTGGATGTGGCCATTGCGCTGATGCTGGAGCCGCGGCTCATGATCATGGACGAGCCTACCAGCGGCGTCGCCTCGGAGGACAAGCATGCGGTGATGCGCACCATCATGGCGGCGTTGCGCCAGCGCAATGTCACCAGTTGGTTTGTCGAGCACGACGTCGACATCGTGCTGGCCTACGCCACGCGCGTGGCGGCCTGGATCGACGGCCGGGTGGCGGCGGATGGCGCGCCCGAGGCTGTCTTCAGCGACCCGGCCATTCGGCGCGAAGTGCTGGGGGAGCGTTGAGATGAGCTTGCACATCGAATCCATGCGCGTCGACCTCGGCGGCAATACGGTGCTGCGCAATGTGAGCATCAGCCTGCCGGGCGGCGAGACGGTGGCGGTGGTCGGGCGCAATGGCGCGGGCAAGACCACGCTGCTGCGCAGCATCATGGGCCTGGTGAAACCGGCATCGGGCCTCATGCTGCTCGACGGCCGGGATCTCTGCGCGGAGCCCGCGCACTTGCGGGCCGCCGCCGGGTTCGGCTACGCGCCCGAGGACAGGGTCATCTTCCCCGCATTGAGCGTGGCCCAGAACATTGCCTTGCCTTGCGAGGTGCAGCGTGTGCCCAGACGCGAAATCGAGCAAAGGGTCGAGGCGGTGCTTGCAGCGATGCCGCAGCTCAAGCCCATGTTGCCGCGCTCGGGGGCCGCGCTGTCGGGCGGCCAGGGCAAGATGGTTGCGCTGGCGCGGGCGCTGATGGTGGGAACCCGGTTCGTTCTGCTGGACGAACCATTCCAGGGGTTGGCGCCCGTACTGGCCAGGCAATATGGAGACTCGCTCAGGGCATTGCGTCAGTCGCACCCGCAGCTTTGCGTGGTCATCACCGAGTCGAACGCATCCCTGCTCGATGGTGTGCAGAGCCTCACGCTGTTTATCGAGCGGGGCTATGTGGCCACGGATCAACAAGCATGGCCCAAGGGCCATGCACAATCGGGAGAAAGTGAATGAATGCTGAAGAGGCGGGGTTACCTCTGGGCGAAGGCCCGCTCAGGGGGCTGGTTGTGATCGATGTGACGCGAGTGGTGGCCGGGCCGTACTGCACGATGATGCTGGCCGACCTGGGCGCTACCGTGATCAAGGTCGAGAACCCGGCGGAGCCCGACTACGTGCGCAGCTTTCCGCCTTTCGTTCAGGGCGACCATGGTCGCGCCAGCGCCTTTTTCGCGCAGTACAACCGCCACAAGCTTGGCATCAGCCTCAATCTCAAAACCAGCCAGGGCCAGGCATTGCTGCGCAAACTGATCGGCAAGGCCGACATGCTGGTGGAGAACTTCCGCCCTGGAACAATGGCGAAAATGGGGCTCGATTATGAGGCGCTGAAAGCAGAAAATCCGCGCCTTGTCTATGTCTCCATCAGCGGGTTCGGGCAGACGGGCCCCCATTCGCTTCGTCCCGCCTATGACAACAGCGCGCAGGCAACCGGCGGGCTCTGGTCTTTCAACGGGGAAAAGGGGCGGCCTCCCGTGCGGGTGGGCACGATCATCGGAGACCTGTCGGCATCCTTCTACGCCACGATCGCGGCCCTGGCCGCAATCATGCACGCCAGGCAGACCGGGGAAGGGCAACTGGTGGATGTCGCCCAGCAGGATTCCGTGGTGACGCTGACCGAACATGCGGTGGTCAACTACACCGTCGATCAAATCGTTGCCGAGCCTTTGGGAAACGATCATCCCTTTGTCCGCCCTTATGGCCAGCTTGCCTGCAAGGACGGGTTTGTCTTCTTTGGCGCCTACACCGACAAGTTCTGGCGCGAGGCATGCAGGATCTTCGGCGAACCCGGACTGATCGCGGACCCCGAGATCGACACCATGGAAAAGCGCTTTGATCCGCAGGTCTATGAGCGCCGTGTGGCGCCCATCGTCAGGCGATGGTGCGCGCATCGGACCAAGGCCGAGCTGGAGGACATGGCCGGTGACGTGATTCCGCTCACGCCGATTAAAACCATGGCCGAAGTGGTGGAGGATCCCCACCTGGCCGCGCGGGAGATGTTTGTGCCCGTGGTCATGGATGGCGTGCAGGTGAAAGCGTTCGGCAGCCCCATGAAACTCTCGAAAACGCCCGTCAATGCTTCGGGAGCGGCGCCTTCCTTCGGCGAGCACAATACGCTGGTATTCAGACTATGGGCGGGCCTGAGCGCCGGGGAGCTGGGGCGCCTGTGCGCGGAGGGAGTGATCTGATGAGCATCAGCTATGAGGTGCGCAAGCAGATCGCGCATATTTGCTTCGACCGCCCGGAGAAGCTCAACGCCCTGACGCTGGACATGTATGAGCAGCTTGCCCGGGCCTTTGTCCGCGCCAACGACGACGACGGCGTGCGCGTCGTGCTGCTTACCGGCGCGGGCGACCGCGCCTTCTGCGTGGGGGCGGATCTGACCGAGTCCATACCCGCATTGGCGGAAGGACGCTTCGATATTTCCGAATGGGACGGCGCGCACATCAAGCAGCCTGGCTTCTACAAACCCGTGGTGGCGGCCATCAATGGCTTGTGCATGGGCGGCGGCTTCGAGATCATGCTGGCGGCCGATATTCGCGTCGCCGCCGACAGCGCGATTTTCGCGTTGCCCGAAGCCTCGCTGGGCTTCACGCCCGCGGGCGGCACGCTGGTGCGGCTGACGCGCCAGATTCCCTATGCCTACGCGATGGAGCTGATGATGACCGCGGAGCGCTTTCCGGCCAGCCGGCTGGCGGAAATGGGCCTGCTGAACCGTGTCGTGCCCGCGGCCGAACTGGCGCAGGTCGCATTGGCATATGCCGAAGGCATCGCCCAGAAGGGCCGGGTAGCCATATCCGTGATCAAAGAAGCGGCCCTGACCCTGGGCCACCTTTCCTTTCAGGAGGCCTTCGCGCGCGAGGCAAAGCTGGGCCAGCGCGCATTCACCAGCGATGAAGCCAGGGCGGGCCTGCAGCGCTTTCTAGCGCGCTGATGCCGACAGACTCGTTACGCTGGCGCGCTGGTTGGAAGAGGCACTGGGACTCGCCGTCCCAGGGCGATAGCCTTCGCTGCGACGGCTGCTCCTGATCTCAACACGCAATACATCCAGTGCCTGCGCAGTCGAGCCATGGGCATGCAGCTTTTCACACGTCCAGTATCGGCGCAAAGCCGCCGAAAATCATGCGTTTGCCATCGAAGCACATCTGCTCGCCCATGGCCTTCATGCGCGGGTCGGACATCATTTTCTGGTTCGCCGCGTCGCGCACCTCTTTGGACGGGTATTCCAGCCAGCTAAAGACGACGACTTCATCCTCTTTGGCTTTTACCGCTCCACGAAAGTCCGTGAGCTTGCCGTCGGGCACATCGTCGCCCCAGCATTCGACAAAGCGGGTCGCGCCGAATTCCTTGAACAGATGTGACGCCTCCTCGGCTTGCTTTCTGTACGCTTCCTTGTTCGCGGCGGGCACGGCTACAACGAATCCTTCTACATAGTTCATTATCGTTCTCCTGTGAAAGGGTACGGCAATGAAAACTATAGACCTGAAAGTCTGATCCCTGTTTTTCCATATGTTTCGGACGAGCCCGCAGCCGCGATGGCCATCGACCACTCGGCAGCCTGGCCGCCGTAGGGGTCGGCGATGCAGCTGCTGGCGGCTTCCCTACTTCAGGTCGGCGTTTTTGACAACGTCGCTCCAGATGGCGACCTCTTTTGAAAGCGCCTCATAGGTTTCAGCCGGAGCGCTCGGTACCGCATCGGCGCCTTGGCTGGCCATGGCTTTCTGCACAGAGGGCGCCAGCGCGGCCTGCTTCATGGCTTCGTACAGTTTTGCGCGTATCGCTTCCGGCGTGCCCTTGGGCGCAAGAAGCACATACCGTGTACTGACGTCGAAATCCTTCACGCCCTCTTCCTGCAGGGTTGGGACATCGGGCAAGGATTTCGCGCGCTCTTTGGTCGTGACGGCCAGGAAGCGCAGCTTCTCGTTATGGACATGCCCCATGAGCGTGGGCATGGTGTCGAACACCATGTCGACCTGCCCGCCGATCAGGTCGGTGAGAGCGGGCCCGCTGCCTTTGTAGGGAACGTGCAGCAGCTTGATCCCCGTGGCCAGCTGGAATTTCTCTCCCGTCATGTGCTGCGAGGAACCATAGCCCGCGGAGGCAAAGCTGAGTTCTCCATTGCGCTCTTTGGCCAGGGCAATGAGTTCCTGAATGTTCTTCACCGGGAGGCTGGCGCGCACCACCACGGCCAGGGGCGTGGATGTGGCCATGGACACGCCTTCGAAGGCATCGGGGAATTTGTATTGCTGCTGCTTGGAGGGCAGCAGCGAGTTGATCGCCATGCTGCCCAGAGCGCCGAGCAATACCGTGTAGCCATCGGGCGCGGCGCTTGCCACGGACTGCGCGCCGATCTCGCCGGCCGCGCCGGCTTTGTTTTCGACGACGATAGACGTCCCAAGAATCTTGCCGAGCTGCTCGGCATAAACCCGCGCCGAAAAATCGGTCGCCCCGCCCGGCGGATAAGGCACGATCATTCGCACAGGCGCCTCGGGCCAAGGCGCAGCGGCCGCCAAGGTGGCCGTAGCGGCCAGCGCCGCCGCGGCGAGGAATCGTGTGATGGCATTAGGCATTCATGTCTCCCTTGATTTCCTAAATAATAGGATTTAGTTCTCAAACCTTGATTTTTTATGGATGGATATATAGCATGTTTTTAGCGCTTACAGCGATAAGTGTTTGCACCGAATCATAGGTTCTTACGGATGATTGCCCTACGACATTTATGGAATAAGGCCGTCGCCCGAAAAGAATAAGGCGTGTAGAATGCGTATTTTTAGGTTCCTAAATGATGGGACGGAATGGATAAAACCTTATTGAAAGGCCTGATGGTGCTCGAGACCATCAGCCGGCTCGACGGCGAGGCCCATACGCTCGATCAGGTCGCGGCAGAGGTCGGCCTTACGCGCAGCAATACGCATCGGACTCTGCAAACGCTGGCCCATGCGGGCTATTTGCGGCGGGACACCGAAACCGGCGCTTACCGGTGCACCTTGAAAATGTTCGAGCTTGGCGCCCGCCAGCTCGCCGGCATGGACGCTCGCCGGCTGGCCCCGCCCTTCATGCGTGAACTGGCCCGCAAGACGGGGGAAACGGTGCACCTGTCCGTGCTGGACGATCTGGATGTGGTCTACGTGGACAAGATCGACAGCGCGCAGCCGCTAGTCGCCTACTCCACGGTCGGCGGACGCGCGCCCGCCTATGCCGTCGCCACCGGAAAGGCGCTGCTCGCCTTCCAGGCGCCCGACTACATCGAGCATTACAGCAATTCCGTCCGCAAGCACACCGAGAACACGCATGTCTCGATTTCGGCGCTCAAACAAGAGCTCGCGGACATCGCCCGTATCGGCTATGCCATGAATCGGGGTGAATGGCGCCCCGGCATAGGCGGTATCGCGGCGCCGGTCTTCAACGGGCTCGACAAGGTCGTCGCCGCGCTGGGCATATCCGGTCCGCTCGAGCGGCTCACCAATCAGAAGATGGCGCAATTCGCGCCCCTCGTCCAACAAACCGCGCGGGAATTATCCGCGCACATGGGTTATCGCGGCGGCTATTTCGGCCTGGCCGCGTGATGGGAGAATCAATGCAACAAGAGTCAACGCTCAAGGGCATACGCGTCATCGAGATCTGCAACGTGGCCGCGGGGCCGTTCTGCGGCATGCTGCTCGCCGACATGGGGGCGGACCTCGTCAAGATCGAGCAGCCCGGCAGCGGCGACACGCTGCGCAGTTGGGCGCCGATCACCGACGGCTACAGCGAAAACTTCGCATCCCTCAACCGCAACAAACGGTCAGTCGCCCTTAACCTCAAGAACGAGCAAGACCAGCAAGTGGCGGCCAGACTCATCGCGCAGGCCGATGTCCTCATTGAAAACAATCGCCCCGGGGTCATGGACCGCCTGGGGCTGGGTTATGCCGCGATGCGCGAGCAAAACCCGGCCCTGGTTTATTGCTCGATTTCGGCATATGGCCAAAGCGGCCCGCGCAGCCAGGAAGGCGGGTTCGACCTGACTCTTCAGGCCATGAGCGGGCTGATGAGCGTCACGGGCGAACCCGGGGGCGCGCCGATCAAATGCGGGGTTCCCGTCTGCGATTTTACGGCCGGCCTGTATGCCGCCTTCTCCATCGCGACGGCGCTGCGCAGCGTAGCGCTTGACGGGCAAGGCACGCATATCGATGTATCCATGCTGGGCGCGACCCTGGGCATCGCAGCCTTGCAGACATCGCAATATTTCGGCACCGGCATTGACCCGGTCAAGCTCGGCTCGGCGCACCCTCGCAACGCCCCCTATCAAGTGTTCAGGTGCGAGGGCGGCTATTTCGGCATGGCGGCCGGCAACAACTCCTTATGGAAAGCCGTATGCACGGTGGTAGAACGCGAAGAGCTGGTCCTGGATGCCCGCTTTGTCAATCCGACCGATAGAGCCGCCAATCAGGACGCGCTGCGGGAGATACTGGAAGAAATCTTCGCGGCGGCCGATGCCGAAACGTGGCTGAAACATTTCCGCGGTGCCGGCGTGCCGTGCGCGCCGATCAACGATTATTCCGACGTGCTCGCGGACCCGCAGGTCGAGCACATGGAATGGGTGCGGGACCTCGAACTGCCGAACGGCGCGCGCACCCGCACTTTCGTCTCGCCTGTCCGCTTCGACTCCCGCAGCGCCGAGCTGCGGCTTCGCCCGCCGGCGCTCGGCGAACATAATGAAGAAGTGCTGGCCGAGCTATTGAAACGACAAACCGCAGAGTAGCCACCCATGTCCGAGCAATTGATCATCGACCGTCAGCAGAGCCGCTGGACCTTCACCCTGGACCGCCCCGAGAAGCGCAACGCGCTCTCGCGGGAAATCGTGGAGGCACTCATCGAAGGCGTCGAGGCGGCACACCGCGAAGGGGCGCCCCTGCTGGTTTTCGGCGGGGCGGGCAGGAATCTGAGCGCGGGCTTCGACTTCACCGGCTACGAAGAGCAGAGCGAGGGCGACCTCGTCCTGCGCATGGTCCGCATAGAAACGCTCCTGCAGCTCGTGGCGGGCTCTCCGGCTCTTACCGTCGGCCTTGCGCGCGGCAGGAACTTCGGGGCGGGGGTGGATTTGTTTGCGGCGTGCAAGCTGCGCTACTGCACGCCTGATGCCAGCTTCCGCATGCCCGGACTCAAGTTCGGACTGGTGCTGGGCACGAGGCGATTTCGCAATATCGTCGGCGCGGCCAACGCCATGGCTATCCTGGGCGCCGCCAGGCCTTTCGACGCCGACGAGGCCCTGCGCATCGGCTTCGCGACATCCGCCGTCGTGGAGAACGAGTGGGCCGGACTGCTGTCGGACGCGGAATCGGCGGCCGTTGCGCTCGATCCCTGCACGCGCGCCTCCCTGTATGCCGCGCTGAATGCAGATGAGGCCGACAGCGACATGGCGGCACTGGCGCGCTCGGCGTCCCGGCCGGGGTTCAAGCAGCGCATTCGACAATACTTGGCGGGATGATCCCCGCTGTCTAGGAGAAATACATGTCATCTGGATTCAATAATCTGGACAAGCAGGTGTCCATTGAAGCGCTGGCCGCGCTCATTCCCGACGGCGCCTCGGTGGCCCTCGGTGGCAGCTTTCTGCATCGGGGCCCCTTCGCCCTGGTGCGCGAACTCGTGCGTCAGAAAAAATCCGATCTCGAAATCGTGAAGCAATCGCCGGGCTACGACATCGACCTGCTGTGCCGGGCCGGCGTCGCAACCCGCGCCCGCACCGGAATCGTGGCCATGGAAGGCAATTTCGGACTGGCGCCCCACTATCGGAAAGCCGTCGAGACCGGCGCGCTGCGCCTGGAAGAGCATGCATGCGCCACCCTGACCGCCGGCCTGCGCGCGGCCGCTTTCGGCACCCCCTTCCAGCCCTGCGCCGGCATCGATGGCAGCCATCTCATCGAGATCAACGGCTGGAAGAAACTGGACGATCCCTACGGGAAAGGCGACCCCGTCTGGGTAATCCCGGCCATCCAGCCCGACTTTGCCGTGATCCATGCCAACGAGGTCGACGCCCGCGGCAATGTTCGCGTGTTGGGAACCTCGCATTGGGACCGCATCATGAGCCGCTCGGCCAAGCGCGTGCTGGTCGTGGCCGAACGCGTGGTCGACACCGAGATCTTCGAGCAACAGCCCGAAGTGACCTTGATCCCTTATTTTCTCGTGCAAGCCTATGCTGTGGTGCCCCAAGGGGCGTGGCCGGGATCATGCTGGCCGGATTACGAGATCGATTACCCGGCGGTCGAAAAGTACCTGAAGCCGGGTCCCGAGGCCTTGCAGGCCCATCTCGATACCGCCCCCGAAGCCTTGCAGGAGCATGTTGAATGAGCGCCGACTGGACCCCCTTTTCCTACATCGTGACCAACCTGGCCCGGTTCATCCGGCCCAACGAGATTACCTTCAGCGGCGTCAACTCCACCATGCCCATGCTGGCGTGCCTGATGGCCAAACAAGCCTACGAGTGGGACTTTATCTATATCAATGTGGCCGGCGGCGTGGACCCGCGCCCCTCGAAGATCCCCATCTCAAGCTCTGACCCTGTGCTCGCCGAGCACACGGCCTCGATCTTCGCCAATGAAGACTTCTATGATCTGTGCTGCCGCGGCCGGATGGACCTGACCTTTCTTGGCGCCGCGCAGATCGACGGCGAAGGCAATGCCAATAACTCCTGCATTGGAGACTGGCATCAACCCAAAGTGCGGCTGCCCGGCGGAGGCGGCGGCGCTGTCATGCTGCCCACCGCAAGGCGCGCGTGCACGTGGCGAACCGAACACTCGCCCCGTACCTTTGTCGAGCAACTGGATTTCCGCACCTCCTGGGGCGGCTTCCACGGCGTCGTGACGCCCATCGCCGTATTCGTGAAGAAGAACGACCGCCTGGCCCTGCAATCCTGGCATCCGCAATCCAGCCTTGATGAAGTCAAGGCGCGCACCGGCTTCCAGTTCGATCACGAAGGGGCCAAACCGACCGCGCCGCCCACACAAGGCGAAATTCAAGCGCTGGCCGCGCTCGATCCGGACCGCGCCTTCGAGCGCGATGCCGCCGTAAGTCTGCGATAGGAGAGACGCGTGCGTAAAGAGGAGACCAGTTTGCCGGGCGCCTACCCATCGCTTTGGCGCTCGGAAGCATGGGCGCCGCGCCCCGCCTTGACCGACGCGAAGGGCGAAACGACCCTTTCTTACGGCGCCCTGTACGAGCGTGTCAGCGGTATGGCCGGGCGGCTGCGCCACGCGGGCGTAAAGCCGCGGCAACTGGTGGCGCTGTCGATGGAGCGGTCCATCGACAACGTGCTTGCCTTGCTCGGCCTCATGGCGGCAGGCGCCTGCCCCTGCCCGCTCGAACCCCGGCTGGCACCCGCGGAGATCCATGACCGCCTGCAGGCCGTCGGCGCCGGCACCGTATTGGTCGATGCGGCCAACGAAGCCGTTGTAGCGCCTGCGAGTGGCTTGCGGGTATTGCGTGCCGATACGCTGCCTGCCGCGCAAGCATACTGGTCTGAAGAAATCCAGCCTGAGGATCCGGGTCTGTTGCTATTCACTTCCGGAAGCACCGGCCGGCCCAAGGGCGTCCTGCTCAGCCATAGGGGGCTGCTCAATAACGCCAGGGGCGTCATTCCCCTGACGGAATTGAATCAGTTCGACAAGCTGCTGCACGTCATGCCGCTATACCACACCAACGGCTTGAACAACCAGCTATTCAGCCCTTTGCTGGTGGGCGCGCACGTGGTGCTGGCAGACCGTTTCCGCGCCACGGATATGCCGCGGCTGATGGATTTTCATCGCCCCACCATCATCACCGGGGTGCCCACGATGTACTCCCGCATGCTCGAACTGTCGTTCACGCCGGAAAGCCTCGCCGCCTTGCGCTTTGCGCGCTGCGGTTCGGCGCCCATCACCCAGGAACTGCACGTCAAGATCGAAGCGCTGCTGCAGCGGCCGCTGATCGTGTCCTACGGCCTGTCCGAAGCGACGTGCACGTCCACCATGAACCCGCCTGGCCAGCGCAAGATCGGCTCCATCGGCAAGGCCCTGCCCTTCCAGAACATCTACCTGTGCGCCAGCGATGGCAGCACCATACGCGAACCGGGCATCGATGGCGAAATATGCATCGAAGGCGAGAACCTGATGCTCGGCTACCTGGGAACACAGGGAGACGGCGTGCTCGAACCACCCGACATGGTGTTGCGCACCGGCGATCTCGGACGCATGGACGAGGCGGGGTACTTTTACATCACAGGCCGGATCAAGGATGTCATCATCCGTGGCGGCGAAAATATCTCCCCGGCCATCATCGAGCAGGCCATCAGCGCCAGCCCCGAAGTGCGCAGTTGTTGCGTCCTAGGCCGCCCCGATCCCGACCTTGGCGAAGTCCCCGTCGCTTTTGTCGTTCCCGCCGATTCCGCGCGATGCGACAAGGCGGCCATCCAGGCGCTGGTGCGCGAGCGCCTGTCGCGCATCCACCATCTGGAAGACGTCTTCTTCGTGGACGCCTTGCCGGAAAACTCGGTCGGCAAGATAGACCGCAAGGCACTGGCGAAATCCTTGCCTGCATCCTACTGACCTGAAGTGACCTCATGGTCCGGCACCAACTCTGGATATGGGCCGTCTTTATATGTACCGGTCGCGAGAACGAGCTCGCGCAGCTTGCGACGATTGACCTTGCCTTGCGCATTGCGCGGAAAATCCCGCAGGATGGCATAGATGCGCGGCTGCTTGTGGCGAGACAGCTTCCGGGCACATGCGCGCGCGGCATCTTCCCAACCGGGATCGGGGTTTTCAGCGACCGCAACAATGACTTCTCCCCAGTAATCCGATGGAATCGAAGTGACGACTATGCCACCGGCTGCGCTGCCCTCTGCCAGCACCCATTCGATTTCGTCGGGGTTGACCCGATATCCGCCTGTCTTGATGACGTCGGCCAAGCGTCCGGTCAGCCACAATCGGCCTTGGGCGTCGATGTATCCCTGATCGCCCGTCCGGTGCCAGCCCTGCGGTTCATGGGGCGTGAATCCCTCTACGGAAAGCATACCGTTGGACATCTGCTGGGCTCTCAGCCAGACCTCGCCCTCGGCGGCGCCTGCATCATCCTGCTCGCCCGCTCTGCCGTCTATATGAACCTCGACGCCGGGCGCCGGCCAACCGACGCAGGTGCCGAGTCCGGACAACAGTCGCGAGTACAGTTCTGCCGACTCGTGGCCGTCGAGCACGGTAATGGGATTGATGCACTCGGTCTTGCCAAAGGTGACTCGTACAACAGGCCCGAACATCGCCGCCGCCGTCTCGTACACGGAGGCAGTAAGCGGCTGTGTGCCGGTAAAGACGCAGCGCACGCCCTGGTACCGGCGGCGCTCGAGCACGGTCGCCAGTTTTGCCAACATGGTCGGCGGCGCAAAAATGGCCGATACACTGCCGGAGCCCAGCCAATTTCGGATCGGCTCCGCGTACACGCCATTTAGCAAAAGCACTTCGCCCCCATAGTCGCACCAGGCAAACGCCAGCAATGATGCGCCATGAGTGAAAGGCGTCATCAACAGAATGCGCTCGCCCCGTTTTGGCACAAATGGCAAGGTTGCTTTAAGCAGCTGTTCACCGACCCACCGGCGGCCATGGGTGTAGACGGCGGCCTTGGGAAAGCCTGTCGTACCGGAGGTAAACAGAATCCGGCCTGGCACGTCCGCTGGAACGGGATCGAAATTCCTGCCGGGATCAGCAGGCGCGACGTCCTCTACCCGTAGCGCATCCAGGTTCTGCTCACGCACATCACTTTCCCGCTGGCGATTGGTGATCACCAGGCGGAATCGGGCAACCCGCGCGCTCCATGCGATCTCCTGACCGGTATAGCCGAAATTCATGGGCGTTTCGGCCAGCCCCGCCAACTTCAAACCGTAAGACACCCAGGCCGCGGCCAGGCCGTTGGGCAGCAGAGTGGCCACCTCGGTTCCGTGGCCAATGCCGCGCTCGTATAGGAGGTGGGCAAGCGCATGTGCCCGTACACTGAGCTCGCCGTATCCGAGCACGTTCGCTCCATCGTTGAAGGCGGCGGCGCCGCCAAAGCGACTGGCCAGCGTACGCAGCGCCTGTGACCAAGGTATAGCCGGCGATAGGAACCGGCCACTATTCATCGAACTCATTTCAGCCGCCCCCGCTAATGGGCATCCATACCTGGGGCAGCCAAAGCGAAACCGACGGTACATAAGTGATGACGGCGAGCAACACGAGCATCACAACCACAAAAGGAGCTGTGCCCCGCGTAACCTCGAGCAGTGGCGTCTTGGAAATATTCGCGATCACGAAAAGGTTCAGTCCCACCGGCGGCGTAAGGAGCGCAATTTCCATATTGACCACTATGATGACGGCGAAGTGAATAGGATCGATGTCCAGCGGACCGAGCATAGGCAGTATCAGCGGCAAGCAGATCAGCATCACCGAGTACACCTCGAGAAACATGCCGAGAAACAACAGCAGCACATTGATGGCGATCAGAAACTGCCAGCCGGAGATATTCGATTCCTCAACCAGGGCGACCAGCCAGGCGGCAATCCCGCTTTCAGTGATCCAGTGTCCGAATGCCAGTGCCACGGCAACAATGATGAGGATGGAAGCCGCGTTGCGGATTCCTTCCGCCAGTAAGGGAAGCACCTGGGAAACCGTGATGCCGCGGTAGACAAATAGCGAAAGCAGCGCCGCGACAATGGCTGAGAGCGCCGCTGATTCGGTCAGGGTGACGACCCCTCCGTACAGCCCGCCCAGCACGATGACGGGAATCGACAGAGCCGGAAGAGCGAGCACTGTCTGATGGACCTTCTCGCGCATCGAAACGCCCTGTGTTCCCTTATATCCCTTGCGACGGCTGAACCAGACGATGTAGGCGCCCAGGAAAGCCACCTGAAGCAGACCGGGGATGACACCCGCGAGAAAGAGCCGGGGAATGGACGTATCTGAAAGAACGCCGAACACCACAAAGGCAAGTGATGGCGGAATCAAAATCCCGAGCGTACCGGACGCGCCCACGACCCCCGCTGAAAATGAGCGGCTGTAGCCCCCTCGGTGCATGGCGGGTATGAGAATCGTGCCCATGGCAATAGCGGTTGCCACCGAGGACCCGCACATCGCCGCAAAAACTGCGCAAGACAGCACCGAAACCAGGCCGAGCCCGCCATGCACCCGTCCTATCCAGCTTGCCGCCGCATCGATAAGCGCCCGTGCCACGCCGCCGCGCTCCATGAAGGTGGCGGCAATCACGAAGTACGGAACGGCCAGCAGCGTCGTCGAGTTCAGCTCGTCAGTCAGCTTCTGCGCATAAGACATCATGCTGCCGTCGGCGCTGAACAGCGCCGCGCCGGTCACCCCGAGCGCCAGGTAAATCGGGACGCCCAAGACCAGCAGGACCAGGAAAGAGCCAAGAAACAGAGCGCTCATGTTAGCCCCTCAAGCGAAAGTGACCGACGATGCGGAAAACGTAATGAACGGCTGCCAGAGAGAAGCCGACAGGCAGCGCGGCCATATATATCCATAGCGGGAAACGCAGCGAACTGATGGACAAATCGTCAAAAGCGTACGATTGCCAGGTGATGAGCGCGCCGTAATAGACAAGCAGCAAAGAAAACGCCAGGCCAAGCACATCACTGAAGATATGCAGCCGCTTTTGAACGGTGCCGCTGAACATGCCCACGAAAAGGTCGGCCTTGACATGGCGATCTGCGGCCGTGACGACGCCCAGTACAAGGAAAATAGCCCAGACAGTGATGTAGACCTGGACTTCGTCGCTCCACTCGAGCGTGAGGCTTGGCGCAACGAAACGCACCACAATGTTATAGAGGCAGACCGACAACGTAGCAAGACCGAGCAGGCCGACAATGGTTTGCTCGACCTTGAATCGAGATGCGGAACTGGTCTTGTCGAGCTCTGCGGCCGCCTTCTCGGCCAGCCCACCGTAAAGCGAAGCGCCCTCGGGGGAATCCCCCCGATCGGAGGGCGCTTCGGCTCGGCGGTCAGGCTGCTCTTCGTCGGGCCCCGCCTGGGAAGACATGGCTGTAGCGTTTAGCTTGTGCCGCGGGATGGCCGCCAAGTGATTCCTGGACATTAGAATTCCACCTTCGCGTTGCGCAACTCCTCTTTCGCGACGTCCACCGTCTCTTGGTCTATCTTCATTTCCTTGACCACTCGAGACTGAATGCTCATGAGCGCTTTGCGCATCTCAGTGATGCTCTCGGGGGATGGCTGCGCCATCTTCACGCCGTGATCGATCAGAACCTGTCGCGCTTTCTGCTGCGCTGCAGCGGCCATTTCGCGTTGCTTCGTCACCGAGATCTCCCAGGACTGCAGAATGGCGTCCTGGACTTCCTTGGGTTGTTCTTCCCAGAACGACAGGCGGATCATGGGCACATACTGGCCCATGAACTGGTTGTCCTCGAAGCTATACTTCAAGCCGGAGTCATACAACTTTGCAGTGGCCGCGCTTTCGTGCGTAGTGGCTACACCCTGGACTACACCCTGGCTCATGGCCATAGGAAGATCTGGATAGGGAATCAAGGTTGGAACCACATGCTGGAATTTGAGCCGCTCGGCGTTGGCGGTGCCTCCGGAGAAGCGGATTTTCATGCCCTTCAAATCGTCGTAAGAGGCGATTTCCTTGGTGGTGCTGTAGAAGTGCTGCATGCCCAAATCGGACCACTTCCCCAGGACCTTTACCTTGAGGCGATCTTCCAGACGCTTGTTGAGGAAATCGCCCAGTTTGCCGTCGACGACGGTGTGCACGACATCTGCATCGACGCCATAAAACATCGGCAATGTCTGGAGCGCGACGGTAGGCACCAGTCCGTCGAGTTGCCAGGTTCCCGGCACTCCCATCTCGATCGCGTTCTGCCGCAGCGCCTTGGGGACATCCCGGTCGCGATACACTTGGCCACTGGGGTAAACCTCGATCGCAAGTTTGTCGCCCACCCGTTTCTTCAGTTCTTCGACAAAGATCTCTACACCCTGGTTGCGTACATGACTTGGATTGGTGTCGAGCGAGATGCGGAATTTTTCTTGGGCGAATGCCGGGCCTGTAGCCAGCACGGAGGTGAATGCGGCTGCATATCCGATGCAGGCCAGCGCCATACGAATTTTCATCTTTGTCTCCTGGAATTGACTTGATTAATTCGTGCCTTGGCATGTTGCTGGCCAGGCTTTTTTTTAAATGTACCTACATTTGATTTTCTTGTAAAGGAAACCGTCCGCGAATTTTCTTGGACATTGGCGGGATGCCAGAAAAAGTCAGGGCATCATGGCAGTTGCGGCACGCCACCGAGTACACGACAATAAGCGCGAAAAGCAGGCCACTACCATCTCTTTGAATACATCAAGCGGAAGACAGGAACGACGAAATGAGCACAAACAAAAAGACAGCGCCTCCCTCGCAGCCACGTTATTTATGGCTGCGGAAATGCCTGCTCAACGACATCATGCAGGGCAAGTACCCGGTGGGCAGCCTTCTGCCCGCCGAAAATGAGCTGACCTCCATTTACGGCGTAAGCCGTCATACCGTGCGCGAAGCGTCACGCAAATTGGCCGACGACGGATTGATCTCCAGACATCCCGGCATTGGCACCATCGTGTGCTCTCGTAAAGAAAAACCCGTCTACGTGGCGGCCCTCGGCTCCTTGCCGGAGCTTTTCGAGTACACACACACTACGCGGGTGGAAGTGCACAAAAGCAGCAATATCGTCGCCGACGCCGCCCTCGCCGACGCGCTCGAATGCGAGGAAGGGTCTGAATGGGTCGAGCTGACGGCCCGCCGCTACGCCAGGGGAAAAGACATACCCATTTCCTACACCCGGATCTACCTCCGGCCAGAGTTCTCTGGCATTCGCGAGAGACTGCGGGGTAATCATCCCAGCATCTACAGCATGCTCGAAGAAGTGTATGGCCAGACCATCCACACCGTACGGCAGGAGATCGCCGCTTCCCTGCTTTCGGCACCGGCCGCGCGACTGCTCGGGCTAAAGCCACGCGGACCTGCCCTGCACTTGAAGCGCTCCTATCTGGACAAAAGCGATCGCCTGCTCGCCGTGTCGTCCAATTTATACCCGGCCGGGAGATTCGAGCTCCGCACTTCCTGGACGCGCGGCGGGAAGAGAAAAGACGCCTGACCGCGGTCCCGCCTCTCCAGGTTCGCCCGTGGCCGCCGGCGGGTTATTGACATCCCGCGTCATGCCCTCTACCATGTGTACGTACAATTAATGTACGCACATTTAAAACGCAGCTATAGCGGGCCCGTTCAACATGCCAGAACAAGCAAACAAGGAAACGCCAAGCGCAAGGCCGTTCACCGGCCTCGTGGTGGTCGAGCTCGGACATAGCGTTGCCGCTCCTTTTGCCGGACAGATTCTTGGCGAACTGGGTGCCCGCGTCATCAAGATCGAGAAGCCAGGCGGAGACGACGCCCGGAAATGGGGACCGCCCTTCGTGGACGGGGCTTCCAGCATTTTCCAGGCGCTGAACCGCAATAAAGAATCGGTCGTATGCGACTTGCGCTCGCCTCAAGAGCGTGCGGGGCTCAAACAGTTCATCGCGGAGAACGCTGATGTCGTCCTGCAGAATCTTCGCCCCGGGCAAGTCAGCAAGCTTGGACTGGATGCTGACAGCCTCGCAAGCCTGAACCCTCGCCTCATCTACTGCAATATGGGATCTTTTGGGCACGCCGGCCCCCTTGCCGACAAGCCTGGCTACGATCCCCTGATGCAGGCGTTCGGCGGCATCATGAGTACCACCGGGCATCCGGGCAACGCTTCCGTGCGTGTAGGCCCGTCCATCATCGACATGGGCACTGGCATGTGGGCGGTCATCGGCATTCTATCGGCGCTACACGAACGGCAGCTCACCGGCCGAGGCCGCACGGTGGATGTGTCTCTTTTCGAAACAGCGGCATGCTGGGTTTCACTGTTGGCTTCCCAGTACCTCATTTCGGGAGAAGTGCCGACTAAGCAAGGGTCGGGCGCAAGCAGCATCGTCCCGTACAAGGCCTATGCCACTCAGGATGGCGGTGAAATCGTGGTCGCTGCGGGAAGCGACGGTTTGTTCCAAAGGCTTGTGAATGAACTGGGAAGGCCGGAATGGGCGTCGGACCCCCGCTACATCGACAATCCATCCCGGGTTGCGAACCAGGCAGCGCTTTACCGGATGCTCGACGAAATCTTCATGGCCGGCACCGTCGAGCATTGGGTTGCGCGCATGGACGAGGCCGGCATTCCTTGCTCCCCGGTGCAAAACATCGCCCAGATGCTGGCCCATCCACAAACTGCCGCACTCGACCTGCTTCAGCGCATCCCCGGCACCGACATGAAGTTTCTCGGGCTTCCGCTGAGTTTCGACCGCCGGCGGCCCACGCCTGTGGGCGCGCCCCCTGCCTTGGGCGAACATACCGAATGCCTATTCAAAAACATGGAGCGTACCGAAACATGAGCCTGCCCCCATACGAAACGCTGGAGACCGACGACACCACCGAGCCGCACATACTCGTGGTCACGCTCAATCGCCCTCAGGTCGCCAACGCCATCAACACACAAATGGGCCGGGATCTGCTCGATCTATGGACCCGCCTCACCGAGGATTCCGGCGACATCCGCTGCATCATCCTCACGGGCGCCGGCGATCGGATCTTCTGCGCCGGGGGAGACCTCAAGGAACGCAATGGCATGACGCGCGAACAATGGCAGCGCCAGCATGAGCTTTTCGAGCGCCAGTACTGGACGCTTGCCGACCTTCCTCTGCCTGTTATCGGCGCCATCAACGGCCATGCCTACGCAGGGGGCTTCGAGATGGCGTTGTCCTGCGACTTTGCCTACGCCGTCGATACAGCGCGCTTTGCGCTCACTGAAGTTTCGCTTGGCATTATGCCCGGGGCAGGAGGAACACAGAACCTGCCACGCGCCATTGGCGAACGGCGCGCCAAGGAGATGCTGATGACCGCCAGGCCCATAAGCGCCAAGCAGGCGCTCGAGTGGGGTGTGCTGAACGAAGTCTGCGCTGCTTCAGACCTGATGCCCCGCGCGTTCGATACCGCCCGCGCCATTGCCCGGAACGCGCCGCTCTCGATCCGTCAAGTGAAGAAGTCAGTGCGCTACGGCATGCAGATGGAAATCAAGACGGCCTACCGTTTCGAGGTGGAGGCGTACAACCATCTCGTTGAAACGGAAGACCGCTACGAAGGCGTGCGCGCATTCAACGAGAAGCGCGCGCCCGTGTTCAAAGGGCGGTAAACCCTCGCCGCAACCTAAAAAGCCGAGGAGACACCATGCAAAACATAGACGTATTCGTTCGCGAAGTCGGACTAAGGGACGGCCTTCAAATCCATCCCACCTTCATGCCCACGGAACGCAAACTCGAGTGGATCCGTCAGGAGGCCGCTGCCGGGGTGGCCGAGATCGAGGTCACCTCTTATGTGCCGCGGACACTCATCCCCCAGTTCGCCGATGCGGAAGAAGTCACCGTCAAAGCCTTGCAAGTTCCCGGCCTCACCGTGGCCGCGCTCATCCCTAATCTGCGCGGCGCGGAACGCGGTATAGAGCTGGGCGTACACAAGCTGAACTTCGTGATGTCGGTCAGCCGAACACATAATTTGAAGAATGTGCGCCGCGAACGGGAAGAGTCTTTGGCCGATTTCAAACGCATAGTCGCTCTCGCCCGCTCACAACCGGCGGAAAGCCGCCCTGTCATTGTGGGCGGCCTGGCTACTGCGCTGGGTTGTTCCTATGAGGGCCGGGTGCCGGTCGATGATGTCGTCAAGTATGCCGTGGCGCTCGCCGAAGCGGGGGCGGACGAGATCGTCGTACCCGACACCGTCGGATATGCCGATCCAAACCAGGTACGACAAGTCTTCAAGGCGGTGCTGGCCGCAGTAGGAAACCTTCCGGTCGCAGCCCACTTCCATGACACGCGCGGGCTCGGGCTCGCCAATGTAAGCGCCGCCCTCGATTGCGGCGTGCGCAGCTTTGATGCGTCGCTGGCCGGCATCGGCGGCTGTCCTTTTGCGCCGGGCGCCACAGGAAATATCGTTATGGACGATCTGTGCTTCATGTTGGATTCCATGGGCCTGCGCACCGGTGTCGATCTCGAAAAACTGCTCGCAGTGCGACAAATCGTTAGTGAAACCTTGCCGGACATTCCCATGCAGGGCGCGCTCGCGCGAGCAGGCCTGCCCCGGAACTATCGCAGCGCCGCACAACGCCAAGCCGACTCCGAACGGCAACTTGTCGCCCAGTAGCCGGCTGCGCCTGCTGGTATTCGGGCGCGCGTCGGATACGCCACAACGATGCGCTGCCATGGAACACGATAGAGGTCGCCGATTTCCACCCTGTCCCATCACACGACGAGAGGCTTGCATTCATGAGCACCGCAACCCGGTATGAAGACGTCCATGTCCCCCTGGGCGAGGACTTTCTTGAGATTCGCGAAAGCGTGAGGCGAATTTGCGCCGACTACCCCGGCGCCTATTGGCGTCAGCTAGAAGCCGAGGAAGCTTACCCCACCGAATTCGTCCAGGCGCTCACCAATGCCGGCTATTTGGCTGCGCTGATTCCAGAAGAGTATGGTGGAGCTGGCCTGCCGCTACGTGCGGCGGCCGTGATCCTCGAAGAAATTCACGCTTCCGGCTGCAACGCGGGCGCGTGCCATGCGCAGATGTACATCATGGGCACCTTGCTACGCCATGGCAGCGAAGAGCAGAAACAGAAATACTTGCCGAGTATCGCAAGCGGAGCGCTTCGCCTGCAGGCGTTCGGCGTGACAGAGCCCACTAGCGGCACGGACACCACCAAGCTCAAGACTCGCGCAGTGCGCGAGGGCGACTGCTATCGGCTTTATGGTCAGAAGGTTTGGACGTCGCGCGCGCTACACTCTGATCTCATGCTGGTTCTTGCAAGGACAACGCCCTTGGAGGATGTCACCAAGAAAACAGAGGGCCTGTCGGTATTCCTGGTCGACCTGCGCGAGACGCGCGGCAATGGATTGGAAATCAAGCCCTTGGCCGCAATGATCAACCACAACACGACCGAGGTCTTCTTCGACGGCGCGCGCGTGCCTGTTGAGAACCTCATCGGAGAAGAAGGGAAAGGCTTTCGATACATCCTGGATGGCATGAACGCAGAACGCATCCTGGTTTCATCAGAGGCACTAGGCGATGGCCGCTGGTTCATCAAGACCGCCTCCAACTATGCCTGCCAGCGAGTTGTCTTCGACCGTCCCATCGGACAGAATCAGGGCATACAGTTTCCCATCGCGCGCGCGCATGCCGAGATCGAGGCCGCCGACCTGATGTTGCGCAAGGCCGCCGCCCTGTTCGCCGCCGGGCTGCCGTGCGGAGCAGCGGCCAACATGGGGAAGATGCTAGCCTCTGAAGCGTCCTGGCATGCGGCCGAGGCCTGCCTGCAAACCCATGGAGGCTTTGGTTACGCGCGTGAATACGACGTTGAAAGAAAGTGGCGGGAAACCCGGCTGATGCAAATCGCCCCTATCTCAACGAATCTCATCCTGGCCTACATCGGAGAACATATCCTCGGTATGCCAAGGTCCTATTAGGAAGTAGCAAGGCATTAACACTGTCGCCCCGCACCGGGCGGCGTCACCTCAGTTTTGTTCAAAGGAGCTCACCATGGCCGGCTTGACAGACAGTCTCTCCCGCTTTGCTTCCAACCCTGGCTTCGCCACGCTTCCCGGCTCGGCAAGCGCAGTCATCAAGACCGGCTTCACTGACACGATTGCCACCATGATTGCGGGGCGCGATACAGAAGTTGTCCAAATCTTGCGCGAATTCGTACGTCAGCGGCAGTCCAGCGCCAGCGAAGCGCAGGTGCTTTTCATTGGCGAGCAAGTCGCCAGCAACGATGCGGCACTCATCAATGGTACCGCCGCCCACGCGCTCGACTATGATGACGTGGCGCTGGGCGGCCATCCCAGCACGGTGCTTGTACCCGCCATTTTGGCGGAGGCCGAGCGTCTGGACGCCTGCGGCGCGGATGTCATGCGCGCTTACCTCGTGGGTTACGAGATCTGGGCTGAACTTTCTCGGCGCGAGCCCGACCCCTACCACCTGAAAGGCTGGCATCCCACCGCGGTGCTGGGCACAGTCGGGGCCGCCGGCGCTGTGGCCTGGCTTAACAGGCTATCTCCCGAACATTGCCGCCATGCCATTTCCCTTGCCGCGAGCATGGCCTGCGGCCTGGTGGCCAACTTCGGCACGATGACCAAGCCCCTACATGCAGGCAGGGCGGCGTCCAGCGCCGTTGATGCCGTAAGGCTGGCCAGCGCCGGCCTCACTGCCGCACCGGACGCGATTGAGCGTCACGCCGGTTATCTTGCAGCGCTTTCACCCAAAGGGGCTGCCGATTTGTCCGACGCTGTTGAGCTCGGAGAACGGCTGCGCATTCTCGAATCCGGTCTCTCCATAAAGAAGTATCCCATGTGTTACTCGACCCACCGCGTGGTTGACGGAGTCCTGGACCTCGTAGAGAAGCACGGCATCCGGCCGGCCGACGTGGAAACGGTGGACGCCACCATCGGAGTCAGCCAGGCGTCGATGTTGCGAAATCATTCTCCGGCAACCGGACTGGAAGCGAAGTTCAGCCTGGAGTTTTCCGTGGCGGCCGCCCTGATCTCGCAGAAAGTGGGGCTGACAGAACTGACAGACAATTATGTGCGCCGATCCGATGTACGTGAACTCATGGGTAAAGTGCGCATCCACACCAGCGAATCCAGTTGCCCCATCGAACCCGTCTTTGCCCTGAGCGATCAGGTCACTATTACCTTGAAAGATGGCAGACGGCTCGAATCGGGCGACATCCGATTTGCGCGGGGAAATGCGTTGCTACCTCTGCAAGACCATGAGCTTAAAGCCAAATTCCTGGATTGTTGCGCAAGTGCGGAATTGGATGCCGACCAGCTGTACACTCGGCTGAACAGCCTGGAGACTCTCAAGAGCATTCGGGAATTAGCAGTCTTCAGCGAACTGACCACTGTCTGAAAATGGCCGCCGCAGAGGGTTGCAATGCTGAGCAGCGCGACAACCCTGCGGCTATCGCCTATTGCTTGCCCTTGATGGAACCGATAGCCTTGGTGAATAGCTGGTTTTGTTTGCTTAGGTAGTCGCCGTAGTCCTTGGGGCTCATTACGCTGACTTCGGCTCCCAGTGTAGTCATGGCCGCGGTGATCTCCGCGCCATGTTCCGCCACCGCCTTCGCGGCGGCTTGGTAGATCGTTTCGATCACTTGGGGTGGCGTGCCTTTCGGCGCCATCAGGCCATAGATGGTCGGGCTGCCAACGTCGAAACCCTGCTCGCGCAAAGTCGGAACGTCCGGATAGACCGAGAGGCGCTTGTCGCTGAAGATGGCCAGCGCACGGAGGGAGCCTGACTCGATGTGGGCCTGGGCGGGGCCTACCGCCGATACAGCCATCTCAGTATGGCCCCCCAGCAATGCCGTAATCGCAGGCGCGCTGCCCTGAAAAGGGATATGCAGCAATTCGATCTTTGCCGCATCCGCGAAGCTCTCGCCCAGAAGGTGGCTGATGCCCAGGGCGCCGGAAGTACCGTAAGAAATAGAGGCCGGCTTTTCCTTGGCCGCCGCAACAACGTCGGCCAGCGTTTTGTATTTCGACTTGGCCGGGACGACTATCATCATTCCGCCGAGCGAGATGCCGGCCACGGGCTCGAAGGAGGACAAAGAATATTTAACCTCTTTGTTGGCCAGGGGGACGATCACCGTTGCGCCAGGTGAACTGCCCACAATGGTGTAGCCGTCAGCCGGAGACGATGCCGTGAAGCCCGCGCCCACGCCGCCGCCGGCTCCGGGCTTGTAGTTCATCACTATCGTGTGGCCCAGATACTGCCCCATCTGGTTCGTGATAGGGCGCAGCATCGTGTCGGTATCCCCAGGAGCAAATGGAATAACCAGCTGAATAGGCTTGGCGGGATAGGCCTCGTCGGCAGGTGCCGGTGAGCTGAACGTCAAGCTGATAATAAGGGTAGCGGCAGCAGAACCAATGAAGTTACGCATAGTTGTCTCCTAATCGTTATAGTGGTTGCGTGATTGACCAGCGCTTGCTATTCGTGATCGACTTGGATGGCCTCCAGGAAACGGGAAACCATGTTGTATGCGGCGATGGTCGCCGTGATTTCGACAATTTCCTTGTCGTTGAAAAATTTCCTGATAGCCGCGAACGTTGTGTCTTTGACACGGATGTCGCGTGTCATTTCATCGCAATAGAGGATCGTGGCGCGTTCCTGTTCATCGAACAGGCGCAAGTCATCCGCTTTCAGTCCATCGACTTGCGCTTGTGTGCAGCCTTCCTTGATTGCAATGGGAAGGTGCTGTTCAAATTCGTAGTCGGCTTTATTCAATACAGCCACACGCATTATCAGAAGTTCGCGGATCTTCGGCGAGAGGCCGCTTTTCTGGCGGATGGCGGTAAGGTAGTTGAGCCAGCCTTCAGCCACAGGCGTGCTATTGAGCAGCATTTTGTAGAGATTGGGTACGCTCGAGCGCTCATTCTGGATTCGCTCGACCAGGGGCTTGATGACTGGATTTGTAATATCCGCATAATTGATTCGTGCCATGCTTATCTTCCTTTTTCAAAACTAATCGCAACGGGCGCTCATGCCGCCATCCACCACCAATTCGGTTCCGGTGATGAACCGGGCTTCATCCGACGCCAAGAACAAAACCGCATTGGCCGTGTCGGTGCCGTCCCCCATGAATGGCAGAGGAATTCGCTTCTGCCGTATCTGCAGCAAAGCCTCGACGTCGCCCCGTGATTGCTGTTTTGCCAGAAATGCATCGACGAGCGGCGTGTGCAATTGGCCAGGCAAGACAGAATTAATGCGTATGCCTTTCTTCGCGAATTCGACGGCGGCAACTTTCCCGTACTGGATCACACCGGCCTTTGCCGCGGCATATCCCACTTGAGCGGCGCCCGTCCAGCGTATGCCGGATGTCGATGACACGTTGACGATCGCGCCGCGCCCTTGCTTTTCCATCACGGGAAGAACTTGTCTGCATGTGAGGAAAACCGATGAGAGGTTGATCTCGAGCTGTTTGCGCCAGTCATCTTCGGAGAGTTCGGTAGCCCCGCCTGGAATTGGAGCCCCTACGTTATTGACGAGGATGTCGATCCTTCCGTGGGACTGAAGGACTTTCTGGATCAATTCTTCGACCTGACTTGAATCGGTAACGTCGCATATTTGGGGCTCGATGCGGGATCTGGACCCGCCGGCCATTTCCAACGTCTCCGGAAGCGATTCGGGATTTTTGTCTACCGCGATCACCGTCGCGCCTTCTTGGGCAAATCGGACGGCAATGGCACGGCCGTTTCCCCATCCAGGGCCAACGCAGCCAGCCCCCATGATGATCGCCACTTTATTCGCCAGCCGCCCGGAGCCTGCGCTTGGATTGTTCATATTGCTTCCTTGCCGGCTAGCGTGTAGCCATGGTGATGCCGCCGTCCACGATCAACTGCTGGCCTGTGATGTATTTGCTTTCGTCGCTCGCCAAGAAAGCCACCGCATTGGCAACATCCCAGCTGTCTCCCATCTTGCCGGTGGGCACTTGATTGTGGCGATGGGCAACAAAGCCTTCGAAATCGCCGCCCGCGTATTTAGTTGCCAGGCGCTCGACCAGAGGAGTGAACATCAGGCCCGGCACGACAGAATTCAGGCGGATGCCATCTTTTGCGTAAATGACAGCGGTGGTCGCGGTCATCTGCATCAGCGCGGCCTTTGCCGCGGCATATCCCACCTGGGGCTTTCCCGCATACCTCAGGCCGGCTATGGATGATATGTTGATGATCGAGCCGCCACCAGCGGCTTGCATCAGGGGGATGACATGCTTGCAGCAAAGAAATGAGGAAGTCAAATTCACCTGCAACTGATCATTCCAGGTTTCCTCGGACATGGTGACCGGGTCGCCCGGCTCCGATCTGCCAACATTGTTTACGAGGATGTCTATGCGCCCATAGGCATCCATGCAGGCTTTGACCAGGGCCGCGACTTGCCGGGAGTCTGTGACATCGCACTGCCGAACGTGAATCTTCCCTCCCTCGTCACTAATGACTTTGGCGGATTGCTGAGCCGCTTCGATGCTCAGATCGCAGCCGTATATTGATGCGCCTTGCCTGGCCAGGACAGCCGCCGCAGCCTTGCCGTTCCCCCAGCCATCACCGATCGTTCCACAGCCGGTTACGATGGCGACTTTTCCATTAAGACGAAACATTTGACCTCCAGAAGTTTTCTGGAATCAAGAGTAACGGGGCCCGCGGAAGAAGTTAAGTTCCAATTTAAAACTTATTGATAGACAAAACGAATGAATCTTTCGATCAGACAGCTCAGGATATTCGTGCTATTGGCGGAAACCCTCAGTTTCCACAAGGCGGCGGAAATTCTCCATGTAACCCAACCGACATTAAGCAAGTTGCTGAAGGAGATCGAGGAGTCTCTCGGCATTCAATTATTCGAAAGAAGTACGCGGGTTGTAAGACTTTCCAGGGACGGACAGGATCTGCTGCAATCCGCCAAAAATATAACAGCGATGTATGAGCAAGGAATGTGCGATATATCCGAGAGGCTGAGAGAGAAAAACAACCGGATGGCAATCGCTGCTTTGCCTACTCTGGCCGCCTCCTTAATTCCCAAGCTGATTCATAATTTGAAGAAGACCAATCCGGATGCAAGGATTCAGGTTTATGATCCTGTCGCCAACGAAGTATTGGATTTGCTGCGATTGCGCAAGGTCGATATTGCCGTAACGGCGATAGGTTGCGACAGACCGTCAGACCTTTTATATCAGGAACTGTTCAACGAACAATTTGTTTTGTTTCACAGCAGCAGCATTACTCCTGAAATAAAGCATTGGAATGTCGCTGAACTGTCTCGCCTACCGCTTATAAGCATGCCGCCTGGAACCAATGTCAGGGCATTGACAGAAACCGCATTTCAAAGTGAATCACAGACATTCTCGCCGATCTATTCGCTGCGCGACCTGAATACCGTGGCACGTTTCGTGCAAAGCAATTGCGGCATTGCCTTGTTGCCTGAATCCTCGTTCGACCATACATCGCAGATCGGCATCAGCAAGACAAAGCTGCATGGGGCATTGTCGCGCTCGGTCGGAATGTTTACTCCGAGGGACCTTCCGCCAAAAGAGCTGGTTCAATTGGCTTTGTCTGAATTATTGGCCCTCGGAAAAGACAGGGTAGAGCCCTAGGCTAAGTACATAATGTCTGGGGGAAATAAAAAAAACAGGCGTTGATGATTACCTCACACTTCACTCAGCCGCAGCCTGCGGAATAACTTCTCGGCCAGCTACAGAAAAATCGCGCCGGACTCGAAGACCCGGATCGGCTGCGGGCCGCTGCGATCCACCAGCACGGTGACCATCCTCTACATAGCCACCGATCAATACATCCGTATGGAAACAGTGGCTGTTATCTCGTCCGACGAAGCCCTCGATCCGTCGCCATGAACCGTTCCAACATATGCGGAACAAGCGCCACGGAATCCATCTGCCCCCCATACAACCGGCTATGTGCGGCAGCTAAATCCACGCGTCAAAAGAAAAAACCACGAGCCTACGCTCCCCCACCCATAAACGCCACACTCAGCAAAAAGCCTTCCTCGTTTTGTATGCTGTGCGGTCAGCCGATCGAACGCGGCACGCTACTAGAGGAGCACCGAGCGAAGTCTCACGGGGAAATCGCTGTGATGCCCTCTACGGTACGTAAGAAACCCGCAGGCCGACCTTGGATAAACATCGTTCAAGGGGGACTACCGTGACTCGGAAAAAGGCGCTAGTTTCGTGGTGTCAAAAGCCGATTGAGTGCAGAGCGATAAGCGGCAAGGCCTTCACGTTTGTCAACGGCCAGCACCAGAACAACAAGCGCATCATCTTCCACGCTGTAAACCAGCCGGTAACCTTGCTTACGCAGCTTGATTCTGTAGCAGTGCTGCAGATCGCCGTGCAACTCCGAACCTGGCATGTGAGGCTGCTCCAAACGTTTGCGAAGCGCCTTACGCAAGGGTTCTTTAACGCTACCGTCTAACTCATTCCATTCAGCAAGCGCCTCAGGAATGAATTTAAGGCGATATTTTGCGTTGCCTGCAATCGCCTCAGATTTGCTCAAGGTCCACCTCGACGGCGGTGTCCTTTAGCGCCAGGCGCTGGCGTGCGATGTCAATGAGATCCCGATCAGCCAGCTCTTCTACTAGCGCTTCAAATAGTTTGGGTGTCACCATATAAAAAGCAGGCCGATTATGGTTCAGCACAGCCACCGGCTTTTCACCCGCCGTGCGTAACACTTGCGCCGGGTTTTTCTTGAACTCGGACATGCTGATAGAAAAATCAGCGTAAATAGCATCCATGATGCGCACTCCTTTTTTTAGGCTACAAATACAACTCTAAATATAGCGCTAAATTTGACATCAATCAAGGAGCAACAATCATTTTTTTCCGATCGCTAACCATTGTGTTGGCACCCGCAGGCGCTGGTAATCACGCATAGAAGAGCTACGACGCGCCCGCATGCGCATGCAGCAATTCCTGCTCGCAATACGCATGCGCCTTGCGCAGTTCGTTGCGCACCTTGGCGGGCGTGACGCCGTAGCGACAGGCCACTTCCTGGGCGCTAAGCTGCTCCACGCGCGCGGCCAGAAAAATGGCGCGGCGCTGGCGCGGCAGGCATTCGATGGCGCGGATCAGCAGGGACAGCACCGAGCGGCCCACGGCGATGGCTTCCGGGCCGGGCGCAAGATCGGGCTGGTCTTACAGGGCTGAGTCCTCCCCCCATTGCACGGCGCTGTGCCGGGTATCCGCGCGCAACTGGTCGATGGCCCGGTGATAGGCCATGCGCAGGATGTAGGGGCCGGGACTGGCCACGTGGCCGATGGCAGGCAAGACCAGGATCAGTATGGGTTGCGCCAGCCCCGCCGGCGGGGCCGAGCCGACGCGCAGCCCGGACAGCAGTTGATCGATGCGCTGATCGCGCGCCTGGCTGCCGGAGGTGTCGAGCCGCTTGTAATGCGTGACCTGCCCCTGATTACCGACCCGCAATTGCATGGCCAGGCGGTAAGCCCCAGGCCGCGTCAAGGCCGACCCGCACAGGGCGGCGATCACAATCGCCTGCAATCGCGTCGCATACTGGCGATGTGCGGGATCGACCCTGACCCCACGCTGCGCATGTTCAACCCCGTGCCACGCAGCAACTGCGCCAGCGCCTGATCCGGCGCCATACGACCCTGCACGGGCGAGACCTGACGGAACATGTGCACCACGTCCACCGCCATCGAAATCCCCGTCAGATGCGCAAAACGCTCCAGTGCGTCGCTCAGGGGCATTGCTGGAATATCGAAGTCACAAGATCGGCGGCACCGGGATCGTGCGTCGGCAACGGCTGCGCAACCCCTTCGCGATGCGCCAATGCAAGCAGAAAACACGCCAGAACACAGGCCATCACCGTACGACCGACTGTTGCCTGGATCACTGCTGGCTGTCGCACATCAACTCATCGCATTATTGGTGTCGGTATACATCGCGGGAAGCGCGGTTCATCCCAATCGACTTCCCGAAGGGAGTGGCAAGCATATATTATATATTTATTACATGACACGGCTATGACATTCATGCTTCTACACCTGCGTCGATCGTCTTACTTGACCAGATCGCTATTACCTTTCCTCCGACAGCCCTCGTTTTTGAAGGGTCTGATCCTGGCGCTGCCAGCCCTCGTGCCGTCAGCCAACAACGAAGGGCCAATCGCCCCGGGCACATTGGGACCGCTTTTTTTTTGCCCAGATACCGTGCTATCTATATAGGGCTGGCCAAGACATCCAGTCCGTCGCGTCCCGTGGCAGCATGGCGACTTGTTGCGCGGTTATCGGCAGGCCTGGGGCAATCGGATCAGGAGGTTGCGGCGATCAGCAGGCATAAGTCTATGCAGATGTTGAAGCGGTATCCCATCTTAGGGCTGAGGATTTGGTGGAAAAGCTGAATAAATTGGAGCTTTCAACGCGTACTATCGGCCAAGAGCAGCCGGTCAAGTAGTCATCCCCAATACGGACGCTGGCCTGTCCGCATGATCGCTAATGCTCAGGCGTTTGCGTCTTAAAAACTGTCAGGCTTCCCTCGGAAATACAAAATTGCATAATCATGTCAATGGAAGCCTCATGTACAAATGGAGTGAAGAATTTATGCTGTGCATTATCTGTCGAAAAGATAAAGACGATATGAGTGATGAACACGTGATCCCCGATTCTCTGGGCGGCTACTATCACATATTCAATGTTTGCGAGACTTGCAACTCAAAAATGGGCGAGAAAGTCGATTCCCCACTGGTTAATCATAAGTTGACAGAGCTGTACAGATTTGCCCAAGAGATAGAAGGTAAAAAAGGCATTGTTCCCAATCCTTTCTCCGGTATTTTTTTAGAAGAAGGGAATCCTGACGTCAAAGCCAGGGTGGATATTAATAAGGAAGGGAAGCTAGAAGTTCTGTATCACCCGGCCATCAAGTTGACGGAGGATGCCGGAGTGGTTCAGTCCATTGAAATTGCCGTGGACTCGAAAGATGAGGGGAGGATTGACGGGATTCTTCAGAAAATCGTAACGCGTAAGGGAATTCCTGAATCTGCAATCATCAAAGGAGAACGGCGGCGTGAGATAAGGACTGGCGGAGTTGGTGGACGTTGGGAAATAGATATTCTTAAATTCAAAATAGGCCTGCTGAAGATCGCCTATGAGTTTGCAGTTGACTCAATTCCGGAATTTTTCTCTGATGTTGATGCCATAAAAATATCCGAGATTCTGAAAAATGCTAACTATGAGGGCGCTAAGGAGTATGCAAAAATCGGTTCTGGCTTGCAACCAGAAATTTTTGAACCATTCGTCAATTACTTAGACCTTTCAAGCAGAAAACACTATTTGGTGCTAACCCCCGCTAAGTTCGGTTTGTTGTGTCTAGTTAAGCTCCACAACCTTTTCTCTATCGGTATTGTTCTATCCAAGAGAAAATTTCTGGACTTCACTGAAACCGTTATTGGCGTGAATGACATTGACGGTCGAAGCTTTCGCAAGCTTCGCATACCTGATCTCATAAACGAATGTATGGGACCGGTGCACACTAGGTTCTGCTATTACTTTCACGACGAACATGAGAGAGCCAAGGGCGAGCCAGAAGTCAATTCTCCGGGGTATCGTTACGAAGGAAATGATAAAGCCGAGATTCCTCTATATAAGAAGAATGGTGAAAGATACCCATTTCTTGCTCATCAGCTATTGGAAAGAAGCGTTTGCCAATCACGAAAAGACGAAAATTGGCAGATTGAAGTATTCTGGTTCGATGAGATTCAAGAATACTATGTAAAGTCGGTTGGGTCAGGAAATATGTATCGGGTCATCGCACTGGAAATGAGCCGAGAGCAAATCAGAAAGGTATAAAAAGGCGGTTCGCTGACCGTCCGCTCCGGGTCGGATTTGGACATCTGTCTTTGGCTACAATCGGCCAAATGCGGTCAGTCCCCGAATTATGATTATTTCAACTGCCAAGAGTTCGCATGGATATTCATCACTACACTAAAGCAGCCACTCTTCCTCTTATCCTTAAAAGCGGAAAAATCCGTTTCACGCGTGCGGACTGTCTTGATGATAAAAGTGAGATGCCATTTAAGACCATGCACATCGACCCACGGAATTTCTTTGTCAGCTCTTGGACTCACAAGGCCAGTGAGCAATCTGGCCAATGGTACCGATATGCTGACGCTCACGCTGGCGTGAGAATCACAATGCCGAGCCCACCGTTCGAGTTTCAGAATGTCAATATAGATTTCTACCGAGAAAGCAGAAGAGGTGAGTTTGCAGGCAAGAAATTCGGCATTCAGGTCAAAGATGTAGCACTACCGTACTCTGTGTCTAGCATGTTCGGTGACGGTTATGTGCTGTCTCCTTGCAGCGGCAATATACAGGATGACTTTGGAGGGAAAGTTGTCTATGTCCCTGACCCAGCTGCGCATGTGAAAAGGTTTATATCTAACAATGCCGACGGTACGACCATAGTAGGGGGGGCCCAGTTGGCGCGCATCAAATCAACTCCATGGGAAGATCAGGCTGAGTATCGGTTTGTACTTATGGCGATCGCAGGGCCCCAGTTAAGCTACGTAGAATCTCCTAGTGACTATCGGATAGCTCTGTATGACCTTATCGAGGCTAATGCCATCGCAGCCCGCCCTATGCCGCCTCCAGCGATAATGTCCATTGATCTACCAATTACAGCAGCAGCACTGGACAGTCTTGTCGTTACTTTGGGGTCCAACATCACAGAGGAGGATCGTGATTTGGTGACCCAAGCGGTTGAGCGATACGCGCCTCGAGCCGAGATAGTCGGTAGCAGGCTAGTAACTCGCTGAATGGTAATCCCCCATAAAATCACAGTGAACCGAAATAGAATTTCCCACAACAAGGAAATTCAAGAAATGAAGCAATCCCGATTTACCGACAGCCAGATTATGGCGATCCTCAAACAAGCCGAAGCCGGTATCCAGTAGGATGCTAGTGCAGGATAATGTTCAGGCTGGCGTCACGCTAAGACGCAATCCGACCGCATGAAGTAATTTATACACTGTTGCAAGCGTCGGGTTCCCCTTGCCAGACAAGGCCCGAAATAGCGTCTTCTCACCCAACTCCGCCCGTCGGGCGACTTCCGCCATGCCATGCGCCTTGGCAATCTGCCGCAAAGCCACCAGTAGGGGCGCCGGATCATCCAACTCAATAACCGCTTCCAGATAGGCGGCGGCCTCGACAGGATTTCGCATTGCCGCGATGGTCGATGCTTCGTAGCTTTTATCACGTGCTTTCATGGTTCACCTCGTTCACGCTAATCATTTAAATACGCCAAGGCGCTGTTGATCGCCCCGCGTTGACCAGACTTGTCGCTGCCACAAAGCAGCAGAACGACAACCGGCCCCTGACGACTCAAATAGACGCGGTAGCCCGGACCGTGATCGATGCGTAGTTCCTGCACACCATCACGCAGAGGCCTGCAGTCACCAAAATTGCCAGCTTGGACACGCGCCAGCCGTGCCCGGATACGAGCACGGGCTTGCACATCCTTCAAATTGGTCAACCACTCAACGGTGCTCTACCATCCACCGTCTGATAGATTCTCGGCGTTATCACAATAGTATCTTAAAAGATACTTACTGGGTAGCACTTCGCCCTACTATCATGGACGACTATGCCTTCGACGAATCAGCGTGTTTCGTTCCGGGCGGAAGGGCGAGTGACTTCCACCGACCGAGGCTGTGCGAAAACGTTTATCGAATTGCCTCTCTTTCAGACTCGACCTCTCAGATCGCTTCAGAATCTATTTTCCTGATTCCGGCAAGGGTTCAAGCAACCCTGAAAATGTTCACTCGAAGAGTTTTCACACATCTTCAAGATCCTCCGGCGTCAATACCTGTTTAGCGATCAATCGGGAAGCGGCATCGCTTTGCCATGCCGGCAGCCCTTGGGTCCACACCAGAATTTCTTGCAATATTGTCATTGCCGCCCTCCCTCAGTTAGCTAGGCATGCGAATACAATTTACCATGAGATTCCAATTGAGACAGAATGTAATTTTCCAGCAGTAAGGTCTCTGGGCCCACTTGAGGCTTGTCTCAGACAGGTCAGATAACACTAAATTTATTTTAGAATCAATAGGTTAGATTAAAAACCTAGCCAATGATGTTCCACACGGTTTCAGTAGATCCCGACGTTGCGTGTCCTCCGAGGCGTACCCTAAACTTGGAGCACTTTGAGTTTTATTGGGGGTGCACCAATGTGATTACTAATCGACTTACAAGTCCAATCTTCTATTCCACGCAACAAGGAATACTTGCTTAACGACAGCGATGGCCTCTACCTGCGTGTGTCCAAGGACGAACAGGGCGGCAGCTACGACCGCGCCATCTTTCCGGCCCTGCGCAAGGAAATGGCGCAGCAAGGGGCCGATTCCTGAACGACCGTCAAGCGGGCAAGATGCCAAGCTTGGCGAAAACGTCGTGTTGTTCAAGCGGAGCACAAGCCTGAATCCCCAAACGAAGGGAACACTACTCCTCAAAACATCCCAGAAATGGTATATTGAACATGAATTCATTCCCAGAAAGGCCGCTAGTCTGGCTCGGTAGCAGCAAGAAAAATCTGTTAGCCCTGCCGATTGCCGTACGCAAGTTTTTCGGCCATGCGCTTAATGCCGCCCAACACGGCGAACAACACGAAGCAGCAAAGGTGCTGAAAGGGTTTGGCGGAGCCGGTGTATTAGAAATTGTCGAAAACGACACGGGCGGCACATACCGGGCCGTCTACACCGTGCGTTTCGCCGAAGCCGTCTTTGTTTTGCACGTCTTTCAAAAGAAGAGTAAATACGGAATTGAAACGCCGAAAACAGAGATGGAGATTATCCGCCAGTGCTTGAAGGTCGCCGCGATCGTCGCGCAGGAGTTGAGAAATGAATAAACGCATCATTGAAGGCATTGAAGTCGAGGTGGGTTCCAGCAATGTATTTGCCGATCTGGACCTGCCCGACGCCGACAAGCTCAAGATCAAATCTGGGCTGACTGTTCAGATTGCCAAGGCCATCTGCGAGCAAGGATTAACCCAGGCCGAGGCAGCAAACCGGATGGGCCTGACACAGCCCAAGGTATCGAGCCTGCTGCGCGGAGAATTCTCGAACTTCTCCGAGCGTAAACTCATGGACTGTCTGAACCGTCTGGGCTATGACATTGAAATTCGCGTGCGCGAAACGACGGAGCCAGTCGGCCATCTGGTGTTGACTCACGCCTAAGGCGATAGTCTAGCCACCATGCTTCGCCTTCTACATCATCGGGCTCAAACTCACGACGAGTAGCTGCGGCAATACGTCGGAATTTGCCACGATATTTCTTCGCAAAATGAATAAACTGCGCCTCGTTATTCATGACATCTTCAGGCAGAAGTCGAGATGGCGAATATTATGCCCGGGTCCCGCCCGAGACCGCCATGATATGGCGCATCGTTTATGTCATATAGCGTTGGCCGATGCGCTTGCCAAGACCCGACCACTGGAGCATGAAACGCAGCGTAATCACGCCCCCTGCACTTGCGCCCAGAACGAGCGCTTGCGGCCGTGCTTGTCGCGCAGATGCTGGCAGAACGCCGCATGATCCGGCCTCTTTTGCCAATCAACAATGTTAGGCGCCATTATTTGCAGCTGGTGCAAATACCCGGCACCATGGGGATATGCTTTGGTATAGCCGCGTTCGAGCAAAGACACCAGCAGGGCTCTATAAATAATGGTTGCCGCCGGCAGATGCCCGTGGGTTTGCAGGGTATGGGCCAGCGTCGGAAGGCAATAATAATTCCGCCCATCGATCTGGGCGGCGTGATGCTCGACATATCGGGCGCATTCGCCCGCATGGCCGGTCTGGACCATAAGATCGGCATCATCGGTTGAAAACGTTGGGCTTGCCTGGATGCGCTCGATTTCCTGGGCGATGACCTCTTCCCGCCGGTGTGCCCCGATGACCTTCAGTAGATTTTCAAGCGCCGTCATGCCTCGGCAGCGATGGAAAATGGTCCATGCCAAAGCATGGGCGTCCACTTCCCTGCCCGTCTGCTGATAGATTTTCATACGCAGTTCGTCGCGCCGCCCCTGCTGGAAGAGGTCGTCGGGCGCCACCTGTTCCAGATGATGCAGCGCCCTGTCGAGGTCGCCGCTGGCCAAATAGACTTCGGCCATATCCGTCCTTGCCGCGGCTCCCAGTTCATCTGACGCGGCCCGCCGCAGTTGCTCGAACAAGGCGCCATCCTTCAGCAGGCGAGCCATGGTCTCTGCCATGTGGAACCAGCGAAAGCGGCGGTAGTTATCATTTTCCATCTGGGCGCATGCCAGGCCGTCGGCTGCCAGCGACCGCATTTCCAGCGAGGTCAGCCATTCGTGCGCACCATCGAGGATACTGTCGCGCACACCGTATTCATCAGCCGATATCAACGCTTTGATCCGTGACAGCAGGCCTGCCCTGTCGGGAAATTCTTTTGCATAGCGTGCGAACAGTTCAGGCGCCTCGTTGCGGTAAACGTCGCCGACGTATCCATCTGAATCATCGCAATGCTCGAACACAGAACCATCGGTCTCATAGAACCCAAGCACCAAATCCGCGCCAGTCTGCGCGTCGTGGATGGACGACGCGATATCGCTTAGCAACATGTGAATCTTGGTGGCGAGCGCCCTGGCGGAGTCCCAATCATAGTGCCTGCATTCCCGTTTCAGCGCATCGAGTTCGCTCTTGATCCGGGATTCCGCCTTATCCGCCGGGGCCAGAAGGCGGTCCACGAGTTTTTCGGCCTCTTCATACTGGCTGGAAAGGTCCAATATGGCATCGGCCAGCACATCGGCGCCCAGGCCGCATAATCTGGTTTTCCTGTCATCCATCATAGCGTCATCATCATTGACTAGCGGTCGCACGCCACTCCAATGAGCGAGTTTAAAACGGAACGCATTGTGCGACGGAACCTGGGCGTTCCCAGTCTCGCGCATCGCTGACGCCTGCCGCGCGCCTGACCGAAATTTATAAAGGACCTCTATTTGTCGTCGGTCAACTTGTCCTGCGTTCTGATTTCAAAGTCAGTTGCATCATGGCGTTCATGCAGCTGGCTTGAGAGTTCGCCGAAGGTACGGTTGACCATTCTTCCGCGCTGAACGGCCGGGCGTTCGCCTATGGCGTCCGCCCAGCGTTGGACATGCTTGTAATCCTGCACCGACAGGAACTCGGCCGCCTCGTACAGCCAGCCCTTGACCAGACCGCCGTACCAGGGCCAGATAGCCATGTCGGCGATCGTGTATTCGTTGCCGGACACGTATTCATGGGCCGCGAGCTGCTTGTCGAGCACATCGAGCTGGCGCTTCGTTTCCATTGCGTAGCGGTCGATCGCATACTCGATTTTCGTAGGAGCGTAGGCATAGAAATGGCCGAAGCCGCCTCCCAGGTAGGGAGCGCTGCCCATCTGCCAGAACAGCCACGACAGGCATTCGGCGCGGGCGCTGGCCTCGACCGGCAGGAAAGCCCCGAACTTCTCGGCCAGGTACAGCAAAATCGCGCCGGATTCGAAGACCCGGATCGGCTGCGGGCCGCTGCGGTCCACCAGCGCCGGGATCTTGGAGTTCGGGTTCACCGCCACAAAGCCGCTGCCGAATTGATCGCCGTCGCCGATCCTGATCAGCCAGGCGTCGTACTCCGCGCCCTGATGGCCGAGGCCGAGCAACTCCTCCAACAGCACGGTGACCTTCACACCATTCGGCGTCGCCAGCGAGTAGAGCTGGAGAGGATGGCGCCCGACCGGCAATTCCTTGTCCTGCGTAGGCCCCGACACTGGGCGGTTGATGTTCGCGAAGCGGCCGCCGCTCGCGGTGTTCCAGGTCCAGACTTTTGGCGGCACATAGTCGGGTGTATCGGTCATTCTTGAGACGCTCCTTGCATTCATGGGAGATGTAGCCGAATCCGCTCGCCGGAAATTTCGAACCGGAGCCGGACGTCACGGGTGAAGATTTCAGGCTGCTCGAACGCGGGAAAATGACGACCTCTCTGCCTTGTTTAAATAGACGAATTGATGACAGGCACACCCGAACCGACTCCAATATCCTGGCCTGCATGACTATTGTATTAGCAATCCACCCAAGCAATTATTCAGCCTACCTTGTTTCATAGTCAGCCTACCTTGTTTCAGCGTCAACCAATATGGCGGCGATCTGCCGCCGGGCGCGCAGATCGTCAAGAAACTCGGGCAAGGGCAAGCTTCGGCGAGAGCTTGCTAATGGACCTGCGGACCGGTACACGGGCCGGATCGATTTGGCGCCAGGGCGCATTAGCCGCCTTGTATTGATTGCGTGTCCAGAATTTGACAGCCGCAATACCCAAAGGAAGGCCCTCGGGCCATCTAATTCCGTGCCAACACTGATCAAACAAAAAACAAGTAATAGCCGCGCCGCGACGTCACAATGGGCAGCCTGCCTTGTCATGCCTCAAGGGTGGGAGAGGAGATTGCAACTACTGCTTCGTGAAATCCTTGGAGTTGATTATCATTGCTCTATATATACAGAAACATAACGAAGGAGATCTGAACGGAGGCGGCTACGCATGCTACTTAAACAATTAGGCTACTTGGTCACTTTATCCCGCGAAAAACATTTCGGGCGCGCTGCGCTGGCGTGCAATATATCGCAGCCGGCGTTGTCGGGAGCCATCCGCTCTGTAGAACAGGAACTGGAACTGACTATTGTACGCAGAGGGCAACGCTTTGAAGGCTTTACGCCGGAAGGAGAGAAGGTGCTGGCCTGGGCCCGGCGCATGCTGGCGGATTGCGAAGGCATGCGGCAGGAACTACGCCAGGAAGCGGGCAGCCCGCAAGGCACGCTGCGCATAGGAGCGATTCCCACGACCATTTCCCTGATACCCCTGTTCACGCAAGAATGTGTGCGGCATTTGCCGCGGGTCCGCCATCAGGTGCATTCCCTTTCGACCACGGAAATACTGAAACGCCTGGAGTCCTTTGAGCTGGACCTGGGCATCAGTTATCTTGACGGCAGCCACGGCAATAATTTCGATGGCATTTCTTTATTCTCCGAGCACTATGTTTTCATCACACGCGACGAAGCGCTGCTGGAGGGCCGCAGCGAAATCAGCGTGCAAGACGCCGCTGCGCAACCATTATGCATGCTGACGTCCGACATGCATGCGCGCCGCAGCGTGGACGCTTTTTTCCAGAGCTTCGGCATTTCCATTGCCCCTGTCGTAGAAACGGATTCCATCTTTGCGCTGTATGCCCATGTGCGTTGCGCTGGTCTCTGCAGCATCGTGCCCCATAGCATTCTTTGCCTGGAGGAAATGCGCCAGGAACTATCGGCCGTGCCGCTGTCTCCGACGCTGCGGCGGGAGGTGGGGCTGATTCTGCTCAAGCAGAGGCAGCGCAGCCCGGTGCTGAAGGCCGCGACCGAGCATTTCCTTGGCATGGATCTGCGCAGCCGGGTGGCGGGCCTGGGTCAATACGACATCTTCGATTATGGCGCCGCCGTCAGAAATGACGATAAGCCTGCTTGATCGGGTCATCAGCGCAAACGATTAGAAGTACCAGATGTTCTATGCCACCATCCCTTTGCCGTAGCGACAAGCACCACGAAAGCACGGCGGTGCAATGACAGACGCACCATCAAAATCATTCACAGAGGAGGTATCAATCATGGCAAAGATCATATGCGTACTATATGACGACCCGGTGACCGGCTATCCCGCATCCTACCCGCGCGATGGCCTTCCGCACATCGACGGCTATCCGAATGGACAGACGCTGCCTACGCCCAGGGCGATCGATTTCGAGCCGGGCAGTTTGCTGGGCAGCGTTTCAGGAGAACTGGGCTTGCGCAACTACCTGGAATCAAATGGCCACGAGCTGATCGTGACCTCCAGCAAGGATGGCGAAGACAGTGTGCTGGATCGTGAATTGCACGATGCGGAAATTGTGATCTCCCAGCCATTCTGGCCGGCCTACATGACCGCGGAGCGCATGGCGAAGGCGCCCAAGCTGAAGATGATCATAACAGCGGGTATTGGCTCGGACCACACAGACTTGCAAGCGGCAATGGACCGCGGCATCACAGTGACGGAAGTCACCTATTGCAATAGCCACAGTGTTGCGGAACACGTGCTGATGATGATTCTTTCATTGGTCAGGAACTATATTCCTTCTTATAACTGGGTCGTCAAAGGCGGCTGGAATATTGCGGATTGCGTGGCGCGCTCCTATGACCTGGAAGGCATGAACGTCGGCACGGTGGCCGCAGGCCGCATCGGATCGCGAGTGCTGCGCCTGCTCAAGCCCTTCGGTGTCAAGCTGCATTACCTGGACCGCCACCGCCTGCCCGATGCCGTGGAAAAAGAGCTGGGCCTGACCCACCACACCAGCCTGGAAAGCCTGACCAGGGTTTGCGATGTGCTTACGTTGAACTGCCCGCTGCATCCTGAAACAGAGCACATGATCGATGAAAAAGCCTTGGCGAATTTCAAGCGCGGCGCTTATCTTATCAATACGGCCCGCGGCAAGCTGTGCGACACAAACGCAATCGTGAAGGCACTGGAAAGCGGGCAACTGGCTGGCTATGCGGGCGATGTCTGGTTCCCCCAGCCCGCGCCGAAAGACCACCCGTGGCGCACGATGCCCAACCATGGCATGACGCCCCATATTTCGGGCAGCACGCTGTCCGCGCAAACGCGCTATGCGGCGGGGACGCGCGAAATCCTCGAGTGCTACTTCGAGAATCGCCCGATCCGCGATGAATACCTGATCGTGCAGGGAGGACACTTGGCGGGGGTCGGGGCGCATTCCTATAGCGCCGGCGACGCGACAGGAGGTTCGGAGGAAGCCGCCCGCTTCAATAAATAGTCCATGCGGCCCATATCCGGCATTCCCTTGCGGACCGGGGAAAAGAAGGCGCTATCCTGGCCTGGAAGCATGGCGCTGGCTGGCCAGGGAACCTTCTTCGCAATCGCCGGTGTTGGCGCGCTGGCGTTCCACTCGCATCAGCCATGGATTATTGCGTCGCTTGGCGCAAGTTGCTTACTGCTGTTTGGCTTCCCATGGCATCGGCATGCGCCGCGGTGACGATGCTGATGATGGCAACCCGCACGGTTCATGCTCCCGCGGGCAGCAATCCCATGGGAGGTTGCGCTTTCCCGACAATAGCGATAACAGTTCAGAGGCTTTACAAAGCTGAATGTACTAAACTGCCTAACTGTCCGCACCGGCCATGCATCGCAGGCCGGCCGCAGCTTGATGCTGCCGCAACACAACATGCCTCCCGCCCTTGAAAAAATTGCCGCAAATCCAGAACCTGTATGAGAACGGAATGGATGCGTTGCCTGTCGATTCACCCGACAACTTGTCCGACACGACGGTCAATCGCCTCAAGCAACGAATACGAGCCGAGATCGCGGCCGGCAAGATGAAGCCGGGCGTGCGCATGAAACTGGCCGAGATCGCGCAACGTTTCAACGTCAGCCATATGCCGGTGCGCGAGGCGCTTGGCCAGTTGAGCGCCGAGGGCCTGATCATCCTGCATCCGAACAAAGGAGCGTCGGTGCGGCCCGTAGACCGGCAGTTCATAGACGATATATACGACGTTCGCGGCGCGCTGGAAGGGCTGCTGGCGCGCCGGTGCGCCGAAAAAGCCACTCCTGTCCAGGCCGCGGCGCTGCGAGCGCTGGCCGAGGCCTATGCGGAAGCCGCGGCCCGCGGCGACCTGCCTGCCATGGTCCAGGCGAACCGGCAGTTTCACAGGCAGATTACGCTGTTCGCGGAGAATGCGCATGCCCTGCGCCTGCTCGATCACGGATGGGAGCTCATCTTTGGCTTCCGCCTGCGCCACGGACCCACGGCAACCCGTCTCAAGCAGATCATGCAGGAACATGCCAGCCTGGTCGCGGCCATCGACGCTCACGATGGGGCGGCGGCGGAAGAAATCGCACGCCAGCATTCCGTCCATGCGCGCGAAGACGTGCTGAAACTGTTGCCCGACTGACATACCCGAGCTTGCCGCCGGGCTAAGCGCCCGCGGCTGCCAACCCCTCTGGGCAAGCCCCCCTCCCCGCCTTTGCTCATGCGCGACATACGCAATCTCGCCGACTTCCGGTGACGAATCAAAAATTTGATCAAATATCAATTTTCCCCTAAACTGCAGACGAAGCCACTTCGGACTGGCCTCACGGCGAGCGGCAAGCCTGCCGGCAACGATATTCCGCTAAAGGAGACACCATGATTTTCGCGCGCAGAGTTTCCCCATGACCCGTATCGCCATACTCGACGACTGGCAACGGTTTGCCCGGATCGCTGCCGACTGGGCCCCTCTCGAATCGCGCGCCTCATTGCAGTTCTTTCATTCGCCATTCCGCGACGAAGACGAGGCTGCCGCGGCCCTGGCTGAATTCGACATCATTGTGGCCATGCGTGAACGCACGCCCTTTCCCGCTACGCTGGTTTCCCGACTGCCCAGGCTGCAGCTGTTTGCATTCACTGGGGCGCGAGGCGGCAAGATCGATTTCGCGGCGCTGTTGGCGCGCGGCATCACCATTGCTTGTACGGACGGCAGCGGCGGCGAGCCCACGGCGGAGCTTGCGCTTGGGCTCATGCTGTCTGCCGTGCGCCGCATTCCGGCCGGCGACGCGGCACTGCGCGGCGGCCGGTTCCAGGAAGGCGTCTCGCCCGGCTTCACGCTAAAGGGCAAGACGCTGGGGGTGATTGGCCTGGGCCGGATCGGCTCGCTCGTTGCCGGCTACGGGGCCGCCCTGGGCATGCAGGTTCTCGCGTGGAGCCGCAACCTGACGCCGGAGCGGGCTCAGGCCGCCGGCGCCCGCTTTGCCTCCCGGGACGAATTGCTGCGCACATCGGACATTGTCACCCTGCATGTGGTCCTCTCGGACGAGACTCGCAGGCTCATCGGCCGCGCCGAGATTGCCGCCATGAAGCAAGGGGCGGTGCTGGTCAATACCTCGCGTTCAGGCCTGATCGACCAGGCGGCGCTGCTGGAAGCGACCAATGCGCAGCGCATCATCGCTGCCATCGACGTCTATGACACCGAGCCGCTGGACCCCGCCGATCCCATCCGCAGCGCGCGCAACACCGTGCTGACTCCGCATCTGGGGTATGGGTCGGTCGAGACGCTGCAGACCTACTACCGGCAAAGCATCGAGAACGTGCTGGCATTTCTTGACGGCGCCCCCATCCGCGTCATTAGCGCCGATCCGAATGCGCGCCGCCACTGACACATATCGAATCCATGAAAATCATTGCCATCGAACCGTTCACACTAGTGCAGCCGCCTCTGGACCGATCCCAGTCGCGCCGCCCCTGCTACAACCACACAGCGCGGCGGGCGTTTCCCATCCACAAGTATCCCGAATTTCCCCGTGCGATCGGCCGCACTCCTGGACAGTCGTTCGAGGAAGTCTGGATACGCGTCACCGCCGAAGACGGCACTTATGGACTGGGCAATTGCCGCTGGTCCAATCTGGTGGGACCATTGATCACGCAACACTTCGCACCGTTGCTGATTGGACGGGACTGCTTCGCCATCGAAATGATCAACGACCTGATGTGGCGATCCACTATGCGCTTTGGCGCAGGGGGGCTGGGCACTGTCGTGCGCAGCGCGCTGGACCTGGCTCTGTGGGATCTCAAGGGCAAGCTGCTGGAACAGCCGGTCTACAAGTTGCTGGGAGGACCCGCGCGCGAATCCATCGATGTGTATTGCACCAGCGACGACCTTGACTGGTCCATGGAGCTGGGCTTCAAGGCGTTCAAAATCAGCAATCCGGTGCACCACACCGAAGGTCCGGCCGGTATCGATATCATCGAGGAAAAGGTTGCCAAGGCGCGCGAGACAGTCGGTCCGACGGCGCAACTTATGTACAACCCCGTGATGTCCTTCAATGTCGAATATGCGATCCGGGTCATGGAGCGCCTGCGCCCATACCGCCTCAGTTGGTTCGAAGAGCCCCTGATGCCGCATGATATCGACGGCCTGGCCAGGATCAAGGCCGCCATCCCGACGATTCCGCTGGCGACCGGCGAAGATCACCAGGGCCGGCATGTTTTTTTCGAGATGGCTCGACGCCATTGCGTGGATATATTCCAGCCCGACCTGCGCATCTGCGGCGGACTGACCGAAGCGCTGAAAATCTATGCCATAGGCGAAGCGGCCGGGATTCCGACCATCCCCCATGCCGGCGGCAATATCCCCTATGCCCAGCATTTCTCCTTTGCGCTGCCCGAGGCAACGATGGCCGAGTACTGGATGAATTCCGATCCGGGCGTGCCCCTGGAAAAGGCCACGCCGTATCCCGGCGCGGCCGTTCCGGTGAATGGCAAGTTGGTGCCTTCGGATGCCCCGGGATTCGGCTTCGAAATCTCGCCGTCGTCGCTGGCGCCGTTGCCGAACTGAGGAGGCCACAGCATGCGCATCACCTTGCTGCCCACTGCGCTATCCCGGCCTGCCCTGCGGGCCCGGCTGGCAACCATACCTGGCATCGAGTTCGACTGGATCGACGACAGGCGTCAATTGGCGCGGTCCCTGGAGACGGCCGAGGCGCTTATCGTCGGCACGCCTCTGCTGGATGAAGACGCGCTGGCCTGCATAGGCCGCGCGCCAATGCTGCGGTGGCTGCAACTGCTCAACGCCGGCGTCGAAAAGATTCCGCCTGGGCTGCTGCGCGACACACAGATCCTGTGCAATGCGAGCGCTGCCCTGGCCCCCACAGTGGCCGAACACGCATTGTCGCTGCTGCTGGCTCTTGGCCGGGGCCTGGACAGTTTCGTTGCGGCCAGGACCAACATGCTTTGGGAAGCCAGCCGCAAGGGCAAACTGCGCTCGCTGCATGGCGCGACAGTGGTTATCGTGGGCTTCGGCGCCATCGGCCAAAGCCTGGGTTCCCTGCTGCGGCCGTTGAGGTGCCGCATCATCGCCATCACCCGCAATGGCGGACCGGAACCCATGGCCGATGCGTCTGTTGCGATGGACGACATCGACAATGCGCTGGCCCAGGCGGACGCCATCGTGCTGACCCTGCCGCTGACGACCGCAACCACCCGGCTGTTCAATGCGCGGCGCTTCGCGGCCTGCGCCCGGAAACCGATCTTGATCAATGTGTCGCGCGGCGCGATCGTCGACACGCTCGCGCTCGATGACGCCCTGCGCACCGGGCAGATCGGCGCGGCGGGCCTGGACGTGGTCGATCCGGAGCCATTGCCGCCCCGGCACCCGCTCTGGTCCGCGCCGAATCTGATCCTGACGCCTCATGTGGCGGCAGGCGGCAGCCACGACGCGCTGGCTGACTTCATTGCAGAGAATATCCAGCGATACGCCCACGGCCAGGAGCCGCTGTCGCGCGTGTCGGCCCGTCAACTTGCATTTTCATCGCAACTCCCGCCATGAACATCCCGACTTTGTCCCCAGCCCTCCAGGAATCGGCGGACCTGCTGGCCGCCAGCCGCCGCAGCGGCGTGCGTCTCGTGGCGCTGCCCGAGGCGGGCCGGCCCGCCAGCCTGGAGCAGGCGCTCGATATTCAGGACGCCGTCACCCATGCTTTGGGGGAAACGGTGGGAGGCTGGAAGGTCGCCGTCGACAAGGACGGCCGCGCATCGCGTGGCGCCATGTTCGCATCCAGGATTTTCCCGAGTCCCGCCCGAGTCGCAAGCTCGGCCGTACCCTTGCTGGGCGTGGAGATCGAGGTCGCCTTCGTTTTCAATCGCGACCTGCCGCCACGTAGCGAGCCCTACAGCGAGGACGAGCTGGCGGACATGGTGACCGCCCTGCCGGCGATCGAGATCGTCGATTCGCGATACACCGACTACCACACAACGCCCAAGCTGGACCGGGTGGCCGACCATTCCTCCTTCGGCATACTGGTCAGGGGCCGGCCCGAACTGCGCTGGCGCGACCTGGACCTGGGCCACGCGCAGGCGCGCATCTGCGCCGACGGCCAGGAGCTGGGCGCCGGCGTCGGAAACGCCAAGTGCGGCAACCCTCTGCTGCCGGCTCTCGTGCTGGCGAACTCATTGCGCACAGAGGGACGCATCAAGGCGGGACATATCGTCACAACAGGCACCTACACACCGCTGCGTTTTGTCAGGCCCGGGCAGCGGATCACGGCGAGCATCCAGGGCCTGGGAACAGTGTCGGTCGACACACTCACTGAATAATTCAATCCGAGGAGACATTCCATGCGCAGGCTACCTTCGATTCTGCTGGCCGCCGCCGCCCTGTTCACTCTACATGGAACGCAGGCTGCCCCCGCCACCTATCCCAACCACGCAGTCAGGATGATCATTCCTTTCCCGCCCGGAGGCGTTAACGACATCGTGGCGCGCATACTCGCCGACGGGCTCGGCAAACGCTGGAACACCAGCGTCGTCGTGGAAAACAAACCCGGCGGCAGCGCCATCATAGGCGCTAGGGCGGTGGCTGCCGCCCCGGCCGACGGCTATACCCTGCTTGTGGCGCCGTCCGTGTTGTCCAGCCATCCCGCACTGTTTCCCAATGCGGGCTATGACCTGAAAAAAGACTTGGCGCCCCTGTCCCGGATCGCGATCTTTCCAGTGCTCGTGCTCACTGATCCCAAGCTGAATCTGATGAACGGCAAACAGCTGCTCGACTATATTCGCGCAAGCAGCGGACCCGTCTACTATGGCGGGCCGGGCGCATCGAGCACGCCCAACATGGCGGCGCAGTGGCTCAAATTCAAGGCCAGCGGCATGGATAACCTGACGCCCGTGCCCTACAAGGGTGACTCCGACATCATCACTGCCATCATGAGCGGCACAGTACCCGTCGGATTCGTGGGGCTGCCTTCGGGCCTGCCGCACATCGCCGGCGGAAGGGTTCGCGCAACGGCGGTCAGCACCCGCGACCGCGCTGCGCAATTACCGGACGTGAGCACGCTGGCGGAAAGCGGCGTCACGGACTATGAGCTTTCCGGCTGGAGCGCCCTCATGGCGCCGGCCGGCACGCCGCCGGAGATCGTCGACACGATCTCCGAAAGCGTCCAGGCCGTCCTTCGCGATCCGCAAGTGGCCGAGAAGATCACCAAGCTCGGCGCAATTCCCACGCCCAGCTCACCCGCAGAGTTCAAGGAATTCCTGGACCAGGAAATCACCAAGATGACCCAGATCGTTGAGGCTGCCGGCATCAAACCCAACTGACATCGCTCCGCAGCCAGGATTTCAGCGGCCCTGAACGCAGGCCCAAACCGGTCCATGGCCGCCAAGATTTGAGCTGGACATTGACATTGTGGTGAATCATCCCCACAATCACCGCATGAATAGCGGCGAATACATTTGGCAATCCCCGCACTGGCCCCGGTGGCAGTACGATCTTAATTCCTTGGCGGAGCCAATGGCTGTGGCCAGTCGCGCCCAGGGTCTGTTGATAGGGCGGCTCACTGATGTGGGCCTTGCCCTTCAAAATGAAGCCAGCCTTGCCGCGCTGACCGAAGACGTAATCCAGACCAGCGCCATCGAGGGCGAACTCCTCAACATGGTCTCAGCGCGTTCTTCGGTGGCGCGTCGGCTCGGCGTGGATATCGGTGCGTTGGCGCCTGTAGATCGACACATAGAAGGCGTGGTGGACATGGCGATCGATGCCACGGGCAACGCCCATCTGCCGGTCTCGAGGGATAGATTGTCCGGTTGGCATGCGGCCCTGTTCCCGACCGGCTACTCTGGCATGAGCCGCATCCGGGCAGGCGCCTGGCGCAACGATGCCGGTGGCCCCATGCAGGTCGTCTCGGGTCCCATCGGTCGTCAGCATGTGCACTACGAAGCGCCGCCCGCCGGGCGGCTCGACGCAGAAATGGAGCAGTTCCTCAGTTGGCTCAACGGCACATCCCGAGAGCCAGCGCTGATCAAAGCCGGCATCGGCCACCTATGGTTCGTCACGCTACACCCCTTCGATGATGGTAACGGCCGCATTGCCCGCGCCATCGGTGACCTGCTGCTCGCCCGCGCCGATGGCAGATCGCAGCGCTTCTACAGCCTCTCGGCGCAGATCCAGCGTGAACGCAAAGCTTATTACGGCATCCTGGAACGCACCCAGAAGGGGAGTCTGGACGTGACCGAATGGCTTGCGTGGTTCTTGGCAACCTTGCACTACGCCGTACAACAAGCACATCAAACGCTGGATCGTGTGCTTGCCAAAGCGCGATTCTGGCAGCGGGTGGCCGCCATTCCCATGAATGAGAGGCAGATTAAAGTGCTTGACCGGCTGCTCGACGGCTTTGAAGGCAAGCTGACGACCAGCAAGTGGGCGGCATTGGCGAAGTGTTCAACGGACACGGCGCTTCGGGATGTCAACGAGCTGGTGCAACGAGGGGTACTGCAAAAATCCGCAGCCAGCGGTCGTAGCACCAACTACGAAATAAATAATCTCGTAGAAACTCACGAACACGTTTCGCACTCCGAACTCAAACAATAAATCTATTAAAAACAAGTAAGATGGTCTACGTACTAATACTGACGTGGAAGAACGGTGGAGATCAATACCAGTAAAACAAAATCGGGCGAACATCTCGTTGATGTGGCGCCGCTAGCCGCCGCGCTGGAAAAGTTTGCCACTGAGCGCGAGTGGGCGCAGTTTCACTCCCCCAAAAACCTGGTCATGGCGCTCACCGGGGAAGTCGGCGAGCTGGCAGAAATTTTCCAATGGATGACCGAAGAACAGTCGCATGCCGCCGGGGGCAGCCCAGGCACTTCACAAGCCGTCAAAGAAGAACTCGCCGATATACTGCTTTACCTTGTCCGCCTGGCATCCGTACTTGGCGTCGACCTGAACGTAGCGGCGCAGCACAAGCTTCAAGTGAATGCCGAAAAATACCCTGTCGACAAGGCCAGGGGTTCGAACAAGAAATACACCGAACTCTGATCCGGGCGGCTTCAACAAACCGGCATGCCGAACCGACATGCCGGCGACGCCTCAGACCGAGGCGCGCCTGGCAACATCCGGCGGCAGATTTGCCCGCAGCAGGCGGCCGGCGATGGACTCGACCATGGGAATATCGGGCAAGGCGTCGCCAGGGCCGAACCAGAGCGCATCGGCGATTTCGTCCTCCTGGATACGAAGTTCGCCGCCGGCATACTCGGCGGTGTAGGCGATCATGAGCGAATGCGGGAACGGCCATGACTGGCTGCCGAAATAGCGCAGGTCTTTGACCCGCAGGCCTACTTCCTCGAGCACCTCGCGGTGGATGGCCTCTTCTATGCTTTCCCCCGCCTCGACAAAGCCGGCCAGCGCGGTGTAACGCGCGGTGGCGTATGTCGCGTGGCGCGCCAGCAGGATCTCGTCGCCCCGCTTGATGAGCACCATCATTGCGGGCGAGATGCGCGGGTAGGCGGAAAAGCCGCAGGCGGGGCAATGGAAGCAGAGTTCTTTTTCCGACTTGCGCATGGGCGTCGCGCAAACGCCGCAATAACGGTGGGTGCGCACCCACTCCGCCACTTGAAACGCGCGGCTGGCCAGCGCGCCGTGTTCGCCAAGCTCGGCCATGACGGCCCGCAGCTTGCGGAACGCAAAGCCGGAAGGCGCCTCGACATCGCGCGCGACATGACAGGTACGGTGGCTGGAGCCGGCGGAAAGCCATACCGGCTGAAGCGCGTCGGCCCCCAGGCCGATGAGGGCGCAGACATCAGCATCGGGAAAGTCGATGCGGGATTCGCACAAGAGGAGCTCGTCGCCCCGGAAAATCAAATTCATGTTGTCTCCCAATTATCTGTGCGAAACATCATACTCCCGCAACCGTCCACACCGTTATCCGCCGTTATCTGCTTTTCTACGCCGTCCCGCCCTAAGAAACAACCGGACACCAGCATGCGCCAATACCCGATGCCGCGGCAGGAGTCTACGCCCGCGGCGCCTCGCGCGTCAGCGTGCGGGTCAGCGCGCCGGCATCCGCCTGCTCTTCAAAGCCATGCAACAACGCCAGGCTGGCCTCCACCTGCTCCGGCCGCAATCCCGCCATGGGAACCAGGCGCCGGTACTTGGCGTCGATGTCATCCCAACACGCGCCACGCGGGCCCGAGCCGCGCGGGGACACGCAGGTGCTGGAGAATTCGCGGCCGTCCTTGAGCAGAATGGCGACGCTGCCGCCATGGCGATGCGGAAACCGGTCGGGCAAGGGCGCGGGGGATGGATCGAAAACGATTTTGTCCTGGACGCGGGCGATGACGGGGTCGGTCATTTTGGCCAAGGTCATGGCATCCCAGCCGAATTCCCGGTCGACGATGGAGGCCGCCACGAAATACACCAGGCTGTGCGCGGCATCGACGAGGTTGCGCGGGTGCGGCTCGCCTTTGAAATTGGTCCATTGCACCGCCGCGGAAATGGTGACGCGCTCGATGTCGTCGGGGCTTACATCGCCGGCGCTGGCCGCATCGGCGGCCGCTTCGGCGGTGGCATGAAACGGATGGGCGCCGGGCATGAGCTTGATGGCCATGTCGGTGACGATGTCCCAGTCTTCACCCAGGCCCCGCGCGATGTCGTCCATGGCTTGGCCGTTCATCGCGCTAAGGAATCCCCGTGGCGTTTCAAGAATAGCCAGGTCGGCCTGGAAGCCCTGCCGGGCTGCCAGCGCGGCCTGTACGCCCGCCATGGCCGCGTTGCCGGCATGGTACTCGCGCGCGCAGCTTGTATCGGCGGCAACGGCCATGCCGCCGATGGACGTGGCGGCAAGCGCGATGGCGTGGGCCATGCGGCCCGCGTCCAGGCCAAGCAGCCGGCCCGCGGTCACCGCCGCGCCGAACACCGTCGACACCGAGCCATGAAAGCCACGCTGCATGCGGCCCGGCGTAAGCGATTCATCGATGCGTCCGGCCACTTCGTAGCCCAGCACCATGGCGGCCAGAAGATCGCGGCCCGGCGCGCCCATATGCTCGCCCAGAGCGATGGCGGTAGTGGAAACGATGGTGCCGATATGGGCAATGCTGCGCAGGTCGCTGTCGTCGGAAGCCGCCGCGTCGCTGGCTACGGCGTTGACCCGGACCGCCCGGGTCAGGGGCAGGCGGGTTCCGTGAAACCATGCGGTGGCCTGCCCGGCGCCGCCCTCTTCCAGTTCCAGGCCGCGCACAATGCGGGCGGAGTCTATGTCGTGGCCCATGGCCGCGCTGGCGATGGTGCTGGCCAGGCTCATTTTGGCGCGCTCGATGGCCGCCGCGGGGATGCCGCTGGCGGGTGTGCCTGTCGCGAATTCGGCCAGTGTCCGGGCAAGAGTCGTCATGTCGCGGTTCAGGTCTGCATCCCCCAGCGCCCGATGGTGCGCCGCTCGACCACCCGGAAGATCAGGTTTTCCACCAGCAGGCCGAACAGGATCACGGTGAGCAGCCCGGCGAATACGTTGGGTATGTCGAGCATGTTCTTGTTCTGGAAGATGTACCAGCCCAGGCCGCCCGAGCCGGAGCTGGAGCCGAACACGAGTTCCGCGGCGATCAGGGTGCGCCACGCAAAGGCCCAGCCTATTTTCATGCCGGTGAGTATGCTGGGAAATGCGCCGGGGATCAGGATCTTGCATACATACCCCATGCGGGTCAGGCCGTAATTGCGGCCCACCATGCGCCAGGTCGGGCTGACCGAGCGGAAGCCCGAATGGGTGTTGAGGGCGACGGCCCACAGCACGGCGTGGATGAGCACGAAAATGATGCTGGCGTTGCCCAGCCCGAACCAGACCATAGACAGCGGCAGCAAGGCAATGGAAGGCAAGGGGTTGAACATGGAAGTCAGCGTTTCCAGCAGATCGGCCCCCACGCGCGTCGCGCTGGCAAAGGCAGTGAACAGCGCGGCGATGAGCAAGCCCGCCGCATATCCTTGCAGCAGCAGGGAGATCGACGTCCAGGTCGCGCGCAGCAGCGTGCCCGACAAAATGCCCGAGAAAAACGCCTGGATCGTGGCCACAAAAGTGGGAAACAGCAAGGGGTTGCCGGACCACCGGGCATACGCTTCCCAGACGATGGCCAGGGCGAGCAGCATGATGCTCTTGCGGAATGGGTCGTTGTCGAGCAGGCGTTCCCAGACACCCAGCGGCTTTTCGATTATGCCAAAGCCCTTGTCCTCGACGGTGTTGATGATTTCTTCACGATAAACCGTGGCATTCGGAATTGCTTCAGACATGCGCCATTCTCCCCTGCGTTGCATTTTCCTGGAACAGCAGCTCTTCGATGCGCTGCGTCAGCAGCTTGCCGTCAGGCCCCCTGGCGTCGATGCCATCGCTGTTGAGCTCGGCCCTTACCTGGCCGGGATGCGGACTGAGCAGCAAAATCCGGCTGCCTATACGGACCGCCTCGGGAATGGAGTGGGTGACGAACAACACGGTGAACCGGGTGTCTTCCCACAACTGCAAGAGCTCCTCCTGCATTTTTGCGCGCGTAAGGGCATCCAGCGCCGCGAAAGGTTCATCCATCAGCAGGATCTCCGGCTCCATGGCCATGCCGCGGGCTATGGCCACGCGCTGCTTCATGCCGCCTGAAAGGGTATGCGGCAGGCTGTCGGCAAAGCCGGACAGATTGACTTTGTCGATGTAGTGCATGGCTTTTTCTTCAGCGGCTTTGCGCTCCAGGCGGCCGCTGGCGGTCAGCGCGAATACGACGTTTTCCTTGACGGTCTTCCAGGGCAGAAGCTGATCGAATTCCTGGAACACCATGACACGATCCGGCCCCGGCCTGGCGATTTCCTGGTTGTTCAGCCTGATCTGGCCTTCGACGGTGGGCAGATAGCCGCCCACGGCCTTCAATAGCGTGGATTTGCCGCAGCCCGACGGCCCCACGATAACAAACCGGTCGGAGCGGTAAACGTCGAAGCTGACGCGGTAGGTCGCCGTAATGAGGTGATCTTTGGTGCGATAGCGCAGGGTGACCCCCTGGACCGACAGCAAAGGTGCTGGGGATGGACGCATAGAAGACTGTCTCCAAACTTTCTTTCTGAGGCGTGCCGCATCCGGGCGCGACCGGATGCGGCGGCCGGGTTCGCGGTCAGTTGCCGGCGGAAACAGCGGGACCCGGGAAGAATAATTCTTCGATCTTCTCGGGCCGGTTCTTGAGGGACTTGATGTCGTTCATGAATGTCGCGTACTTCATGACGTTCTCTGGCTTGGCCGTGTACTTGAGGGACGGGTCGTTCAGGATCTCGACCATGTCCTCGACCTTGCCGCTGCCGCCCATGGAGGCAATGAGCACTTTGGCCGCGCCTTCTTTGTCTGCCTTGATCATGTCCTGCGCCTCTTGAAGCGCGGCGACGAACGCGGCGTAGACTTTGGGGTTGTCGTCATGAAAGCGGGTGGTGGTGGACACCATGGTGAACGTGGTGGACCCGCCCATGACGTCGTCCGAGTTCTGGATCGTGCGTATGCCTTCCGTTTTTATCTCGCGCTCCGCCAGCGGCGACGACGCGTAATGCGCCGCGATGCTTCCACCGCCGGATATGAGCGCCGCAGCGGCATCGCCGTGGTTCATGCTGACGGTATAGGGGTCGAACCGGAAGGCCTGGTCCTTGCCGTATTTTTCGACCGCGTACATCTGCATGACGATGGACGGGATCGACGACTTGACCGAGGTCACCGCGATTTTGTCGCCTTCCTTCAGGTCATCGATGGACTTGAGGTGCGGCGCGCGCGCGTTCAGGTACATGGGCATGGAGCTGATGGCCGCCACGCCCTTGACGTTGGCCGTGCCCTTGGTGCGATCCCACAGCAGCAGGAAAGACGGAGGGCCGGCCGAAATGAAATCGGCCGAGCCTGACAGCAAGGCATCGATCATTACGGAAGGACCGCCGATGTTGGCCCAGTTGATGGTGACTTTTTGGCCGGCCTTCTCGGCATGTTTTTCGATAAGCTTGTGCTCCTTCATCATGTGCAGGGGCAAGAACCCGAAGCCGCCTGCTCCGAGCGGGATATTGAGCTTGCTGACTTCCGCGTGCGCGCCGAGCGGCATGAGCCCCGCGGCGGCAAGTAAAACCATGGTTACGTGCTTCTTCATTGTCTTCTCCTTTGGTGGTGGTACTGCGCCTCCTGAACTGTCCGCCGGTCGCGGGCCGCTGACCAGGCGGAGTGTTATTGCTTTGGAGGTTTGCCGATCTGCATGCCGGCCAGCTGCTCGCTGAGCAAGGCGATGGCGGTATGGTCGGCCTGCTGCCCCAGGACCGCATTGGCCCCCGCCCACAGGTTGCGGCACAGATCCGAGAATGGCGCATTCACGTTGTTCTCGTGCGCGATACCCAGGGCGATGGTCAGGTCCTTGACCATGAGGCTCATGGCAAAGCCCGAATCGAACTTGCGCGAAAGCACGTACTGCTTCAACTTCTTTTGCGTGCTGTTGTTCATGCCCGTCGAAACGTTGAGCACATCGACCATGGTTTCCGGGTCGATGCCGAAGCGCGACCCGATGATGAGCGCCTCCACCCCGATAAGAAACCCGGCGGACGATACCAGGTTGTTGAGCGCCTTCATTGCATGGCCGGTGCCCACTTCCCCTGTGTTGATGACGCTGCCCAGCGCATTCAGGATGGGCATCGCGGCATCGATGTCGGCCTTTTCGCCGCCGGCCATGATGGTCAGTTCGCCCGTGCGCGCCCGTGGCACCCCGCCCGAGACCGGCGCGTCGAACAGGACGACGCCCTGGGCGGCAAGCCGTTCGCTGAACGCCACTGTCTGGCTTGGAATACCCGAGGTCATCTCGATGACGACAGTCCCGGGCCGCATGCTGGAAGCAAGGCCTTGCTCGCCGAACAGCACGTCCCGCACGATGGCGCTATTGGGCAAAATCGTTATGATCACGTCCGCGTCCCTGCCCAAGGCGGCAAGCGTTGCGGCGGGTTCGACGCCGTGTCCCCGGGCAAAGGCGGCTGTGCGATCGGGGTTGCTGTCGAACACGGCGAGCGGATAGCCGGCCTTGATCAGGCACCCGGCCATGGGAGCCCCCATGGCGCCCACGCCCACGAAGCCGATACTCGGCTTGGTCGAGGCCATTATTTGGCCCCCGCCTTTGCGTTCTTGGCTTTTTCTTCCGCGATGACTTCGGCCGCGACCTTCATGCCATCCAGGGCTGCCGGCACGCCGCAATAAATGGCCACCTGCAGGAAGATTTCTTTGATGTCATCCTGGGTCAGGCCGTTATTGAGCGCGCCGCGCACGTGCAGGCGGATCTCGTGCGGCCGGTTCAGGGCGGCCAGCATCGACAGGTTGATGATGCTGCGCGTGCGCCGATCCAGGCCGGGACGCCCCCATAGCTCTCCCCAACACCATTCGGTGACCAGCTTCTGCATGTCGGCAGTGAAATCGTCCGCCGCATCGAGGGACTTTTGCACATGCTCCGCGCCGAGCACCTCCTGACGATTTTTCAAGCCTTTGGCAAACAGCTCTGTATTGAATTCTTCACGCATGGTCTTTCTGACTCCTGAATAGAGGGGATACGTGGCTAGTATGATATCCAAACTATCAATCTGTCAATCATATCGTCATACAATATTGTTTTTGAGACCAGGTATCATCTTCCTGCCACGCTAGCGATTAACTTTCCCCGGAATGCCACCTACCCATGAAAAACGCAAAGCAGACAACCCAGTGCGGCCCGATCTCCGCCCTTCTCGCCGACTTTATCCACGCCGCCTCGTGGGAACAGATCCCCGGCCCCATCCGCCATGAGATAAAACGGTCGGTCCTGAATTATTTCGCGGTGGCGCTGGCGGGATGCAGCGATCCTACTTTGGACAAGGCCGTGCGAACTTACGCGCGCTTTTCCTCCGGGCCGGCGGCCGCGCTGATAGGCCGGGGCGAACGCATGGATATGCTCAACGCCGCCGCAATAAACGCCATGGGCGCAAATGTGTATGACTACGACGACACGCATATTCCCACCATCATTCACCCGACGGCGCCGGTCGCTTCCGCCTTGTTCGCGTTGAGCCAGACCCAGCCGGTTGCCGGCAAGGACTTCATGCTGGCCTTTCTTCTTGGCGTGGAAGCGCAATGCCGCATCGGCCTTGCCATATCGCCGTTTCATTATGACAAGGGCTGGCACATTACCTCCACCTGCGGTGTTTTCGGCTCTGCCATGGCCGTGGGCAAGACGCGGCGGCTGACGCCCGCCCGGCTCCGCTGGGCCCTGGGCTCGGCGGCTTGCCAGGCGGGAGGGCTGGTGGAGTCCCTGGGCACCATGTCCAAGAGCGTGAGCGTGGGCAACGCGGCCCGCAACGGCATGCTGGCCGCGCTGCTGGCCGAGGACGACTTCGATGGGCCGGCCCGGCCGCTGGAAGGCGCTCACGGCTTTCTCCGGGTTTTCGGCGACGCGCCGGATTTCGACGCCGTGACCCGGGAGCTGGGCAAGGAATGGGAAATCGGCAAGGTCGCCTATAAGCCATATCCCTGCGGCGTGGTGCTCAACCCAGTCCTGGATGCCTGCCTGGCGCTGTCCGCGCGCATCGGCATGCGCCGGCTCGAGGCGATCGCATCCATTGAACTGACCAGCCACCCGCTGTTGCGCCAGCGCACCGACCGCCCCAACGTCAGGACGGGACGCGAATCGCAAGTAAGCGCCCAGCATGCCGTGCCGGTGGCCTTGCTGCGCGGCGCCGCCGGCCTGGAAGCGTTCTCGGACGAAGCCGTCAACGACCCGGCGCTGCGGGCGCTGGGGCCGCTGGTGCGATTCCATGACGATGAAACGTATTCCATCGACAGCGCCAAGGTGGTGCTGCGATTCCACGACCAGCCGCCCGAACAGGAGTTCGTCCGGGTGGCGCGAGGCTCCCTGGAGCGGCCGCTGACCGATGCCGAACTGGAAACCAAGCTGCGCGACCTGTGCCGCTACGGGCGTTCCGGATGCGATGCCGGCCGGCTGATCGGGGCCGTCTGGGACATGGAGGACGGCAAAGACATGGGGCGCCTGGCTGAACTCGCCGCGGCGCCCGCCTGAACATCCGCGTCATTTTATCTGTTGCGGAAGCCACAGCACGATATCCGGAAACGTATACAGCAGCACCAGGAAAACCAGCATGACGGCGACAAAGGGAAGCACGCCCAATGCAATCTGGACAAAGGTCACCTTCCCGCTCATGCTGCTCAGGACGAACAGCACCATGCCCATGGGCGGCGTGATCAGGCCGATCTCTATCATCAGCACGAGAAAAATGCCGAACCAGATCGGGTCCATGCCCAGAGCCATCGCAATAGGAAACGTGACAGGGAGGGTCATCAGCATCATGGCGATGGATTCGATGAACATGCCCAGCACCAGGTAGATCAGCGTCATCAAGGCCACCACTATCCACGGGTCCAGCCCGGCGTGGGTAATCAAGGCGACGATCTCGCGCGGCAAGCGGATGTAATCGAATACCCAGCTGAAAATCGACGCGCCGACAACGATGAGCAGCAGCATCGCGCTCACCCTGGCGGTATCCAGGGCGACGGCGAAAAGCCCCTGGACGTCGATCTTCTTGCGTACCAGGCACAGGATATACGCGGCGAGCGCGCCGATGGCGGCCGCCTCGGTCGGCGTGGCGATGCCCGCATACATGGAGCCCAGCACGACGAATATGATGGCGACGAACGGCACCATGCCCGTCGAGCTGACGAGCTTCTCCTTCATGGTGTAGGCGCGCGCGGCGGGAGCCGAACCGCGCCATCCCAAGGCCCACACGAAGGCGGTCAGCATGAACATGAACATCAGCAACAGTCCGGGCAACACACCGCCCATGAACAGGTGGGTCACGGACGCTCCGACCGTCGTGCCGTAGATAATCATGGGAATGCTGGGCGGTATCAAAATGCCCAGGGTTGCGCCGGCGCCGGTAATGCCGTACGTAAGACGGGGGCTGTACCCCCGCTCTATCATTTCGGGGCACGCCACTTTGCCCAGCGTGGCCGCCGTTGCGATGCTCGATCCGGACACGGCGGCGAATATGGCCGACGCGCCGGCGCTGGCATGCGCCAGCCCCCCCGGCGTGCGCCCGAACCAGCGGACCAGCGAGTCGAACATGCCCGACACTATGCCGCTTTTGAGCAGCAATCCGCCCATGAAGATGAACATCGGCACCGCCGACAGCGTGAAGGTGTTGGTGCTGCTCCACGCCCGCTCCGCGAGCAGGGACAACTGCGGCCGCGGCAGAAGAAAGTAAACCCCGAACATTCCGACCAGCCCCAGCGCAAGGGCTATCCGGACGCCGAACAGCAATAGAAATATCATGGACGCCACCAGCAATGTCCCGACCAAGGCCAGCGATTGCCCGCGCATCGCCCAATACAGCAAGGACAAGGCCCCCAGCAGGACCACGACGTGAAGCGCAGTGCGCAGCCCGCTCCAGGCCAGCATTCCCAGCACCATGAAGGCGGCGATGGCAATGGTGCCCCAGTCAAAACGGCCGGCGGACACCAACACGCTATGCCGCCCCAGCGAAACCAGCGCCGCCAGCAATGCCAGGGCCAATAGCGGCAGCGCCCAGCGGCGCGCATTGCCGGGCGGCGGCTTCAAACGATATATATCGATGAGAATGGCCAGCGCGTAGACCAGCAGCCCCACGGAAACCGGCAACTGCGGTATCCATTGGGGCGTCGACAGCAGCCCCCAGTCGCGCGTGTCATTGAAATATTCCCTGGCATTGAACGCAGCCATCTGCCAGACGGACATCATCACGAAGAACAGGCCGCTCCATTGGCAGATGAGCTCCACCTTGCGCCTGGCTTCGGTAGAAAGCCGGTCTACCCACAGCTCCACCTGGACATGGCTGTTATTGCTTTGCGCAACGCCCAGGCCCAGAAACACCACTGCCACCAGCAGGTAGGTCGAGATCTCCGTCGCCCAGGAAGTCGGCGAATTGAACAGTGAACGGGAACCGATCTCGAAGCACATGATCAGCGCCATGGCCAGCAGGGCCAGGCCGGCCAATACGCCGCCCGCCCGAACCAAATGGCCGGCGGCGCGAACCGCGATGAAATCATTATGGCCGGACAAGGGGTACAGCGCCGCAGTTGCCGGCGCGCGGTCCGGCATGGCCTTGCCGCTTGAATTCGTGGCGATCATCATGTCTCCTTGTCTGCCGGGCTCGTGGGCCGTTGCTCTATTTATGAGCATATTGTATTATTGAATCACTGAATGACAAAAATATTCGTTTTTTTTATACCCGCCCCCATAGCTGGCCCCGTCACGGCCTTCAGTCAACGCCAGCCGCATATCATTCAGAATCAAAACGAATTCAATACGGAGAAGACAATGAAGCGCTCTTATCAGCATCCAGCTGTACCGCGGACACTGTCAAAGGCTCGCAAGGAGGGATTTGTCCGCAAGCTCGCAGGCGCCGCGCTTTGCATGGGCGGCCTTTTTTTCGCAGCGTCGCCGGCGTCGGCGCAGGAATACGACCTGACGATGTCGGTCATCGTCTCGCCGGGCGACGGCTATTCAATACTGACCCAGTCCGTGCCGGAACGCGTCGCCAAAGCCACCAATGGAAAGGTCAAGGTTACCGTCAGCGATTCGCTCGTTCCCCCCGCCCAGATTGCGACGGCCATCCGCGAAGGCCGTGTCGACATGAGCGCCGCCTTGCACACCTACCTGGCCGCCGATGAACCGCGCATGGGCATATTCAATTTGCCCGGGCTGATCAATACCGCCCAAGAGTACAAGAAGGTCGGGGATGCCTTCTGGTTCGAGGACACCAAGAAGATCTGGCAGGAAAAGTGGGGCGCCATCGTGCTGGCCAACGGCGTCTGGTGCACGCAGCAGCTGTTCTCGAAAGAACCCATCAAGACACTGGAAGACTTCAAGGGCAAGCGCCTGCGCGTGCACAATCCACAAACCGCGGAGGTGGTCAACGCCCTGGGCGGCAAGCCGGTTCCCCTGCCCGTTCCCGAAATCTACCCGGCCCTCGAGCGCGGCGTGATCGACGGCCTGTTTACCTCCACCTGCGTGGGCAATGCCCTGGAATACTGGAGGCTCGCCAAGAACGTGCAAAACTGGAGCCTCGGTCCCCTGAACGGCTGGGCGATACTGGCCAATCCGGCCAGCTGGAACAGTCTGCCGCCCGAGGTTCAGCAACAGGTCGCGGGCGTCATGGCCCAGATCCAGGAAGAGGCATTCTCCCGCTACGATGAATTCGTCGGCAATGCAATGAAGAAAATGGAATCCGAAGGCGTGACCTTCTGGGTTGCGCCCGATGCCGAGCGCGACCGGCTGATGCAGGCCAAGTACATAGGCCCGTCCTACGACGCATGGTACAAGCGCGCCAAAGAAGTCGGCTTCGATGGCAAGGCATATATAGAGAAGGTGCGCGCCGTTCTTGGAAAACCCTCGGGTGGCTGAAACGCGTCCGGCCGTTCTCACCCCGGGGACCGTCTGCCGGAACGGAAACTTTGCGAAATGACCGGCGGGCCGGCCCGCCGGCCCGCGCATGAACACGATACGGAGACGACCCCATGGATGCTCAAGGCATTGCCCCATTCGAACTCTACGCCATCAGGTATGCGCGCCATGGCGGCCGCAAGGCGCAGGACAACTATATAGGCGCCGTGGACTTCCATGACGCGGACTCGGACCTCGAGTATTACGTATGGGTGGCGCGGCGCGGCGCCGAGGTATACGTCATCGACACAGGCTTTGAAGAACAGTCGGCCCGGGAACGCGGGCGCGAGCTGCTCATGCCCGTCAAGGACGGCCTGGCCCTTGTAGGCGTGGCCGCGGAAAACGTCGACCACGTCATCCTTACGCATTTGCATTACGACCACGCCGGCACGCTGGGCGAGTTTCCCAAGGCGACGTTCCACATCCAGGATGCGGAGCCCGCCTATGCGACAGGCCGCTGCATGTGCCATCCCGCCTTACGCCACCCCTTCAATGTGGAAGACATTGTCGGTTTCGTGCGCAAGCTCTATGGGGGCCAGGTGGAGTTTCATCGCGGCACCGCGGAACTGGCGCCAGGCTTGACGCTGCATCTGGTCGGAGGCCATACGCCGGGCCTGCAGGTCGTCCGGGTCTGGACCAGGCGCGGATGGGTGGTCATTGCGTCCGACGCCACCCACCTGTACGGCAACATCGAGCGCCAGATCCCCTTCCCCGCCGTCTATAACGTGGGCGACATGCTGGAAGGCCACAAGCTGGTGCGCAGCCTGGCCGATACGCCCCGGCATATCATCCCCGGGCACGACCCGCAGGTCATGCGGCGCTACCCCGCGCTGTCGCCGGAGACTGAAGGAAAAGTGGTGCGCCTCGATGTGCCTCCCAACAACCCCGCCGAATAAGCAGGCGCCGCGCCTGCCCTGTCCACCATGACGCTTGAAAACAAATGCGCCCTGATAACCGGGTCCGTCCGCGGGCTCGGATACGCCATTGCCGCAGACCTGGCCCGGGCCGGCTGCCATATCGTGCTTCACGGACTGGAACCGGAAGGCCTGGCGCAGGACGCCGCCGACACGCTGCGCCGGACATCGGGGCGCACGGTGCTGCTTAGCCGCGCGGATCTTGCCCGCGTGGAACAGATCGAGGAACTGATGCATGCGGCGCGCCAGCAGTTCGGCAATGTCGATATCGTCGTCAACAATGCCGTGGTCAGGCACTTCGCTCCCGCCGAGGAATTGCCTGCCTTGCATTGGGACGAGTCCATCGCCGTGAACCTGTCCGCCGCGTTCCATACCTCCAGGCTCGCCATACCGGGAATGCGGGCGCGCGCCTGGGGGCGCATCATAAACATGTCTTCCGTCTATGGCTCATCGGCGGCGGTCAACCGCGTAGGCTACGTCACGACCAAGACCGGGCTTATCGGCATGACCCGCGCCATAGCCCTGGAAACGGCGGCCAGCGGCATCACCTGCAATGCGGTATGCCCCGGCACGGTTCCCACGCCGGCCATTCTGGAACGCATCGCGGGCATCGCGGCCAAAGCGGGCATATCGCAGGAACAGGCCACCCGCGATTACCTGGCCGAGCGCCAGCCCACCGGCAGGTTCGTCGCAATGGAAAGCGTCGCCGCCATGGTCCGTTTTCTATGCGGCGACGCGGGGCGGGACATCACCGGCGCCGTCTTGCCCATAGACGGGGGATGGACGGCCGCATGAGCCCAGTCTTGATCACCAACAAATCGAATCAGAAAACGCAAGGAGCATACATGAGCGAAGTACAAAACAAGCGGCTGGGTTTCGTGGGCATAGGAAGAATGGGCGGTCCCATTGCCAGCCGCCTGATCGACGCCGGATACGAGCTGGTCATCTGCGACGCCAATCAGGAAGCGCTGACCCCGCTGTTGAACAAGGGCGCGATCCGCGCGGCCTCGCCGAAAGCCGTTGCGGACCAGGCGCCCATCGTTCTGATTTCCCTGCCCACGCCCGACGTAGTGGCCTTGGTCGGCCTGGGGGAAAACGGCCTGATAGAAGGCGGCGCCGTGCGCACCGTCATCGACCTGTCGACGACCGGCCCCGGCGCCGCCAAGAAACTGGCCCAAGGCCTGGCCGGACGGTCCATCGCCACCATAGACTGCCCGGTCAGCGGCGGCGTGGCCGGAGCGACGAAGGGCACGCTCGCCCTGATGGTGGCCGGCGACAAGGACCGCATTCAAGAGGTCCAGCCGATTCTCGACCATCTGGGCAAGCAGATCTATGTCGGCGTCGAGCCCGGCATGGCGCAAACCATGAAAGTCATCAACAATCTGATTTCGGTCACCGCCCTGGTCGTCACGTCGGAAGCGCTGGTGATGGGCGCCAAGGCGGGGCTGGACGCCGACACCATGACCGAAGTGATCAACGCCGGATCGGGCCGATCCAACGCCTCTGAAGTGAAGATACCCAATTTCGTCCTGTCGCGCACTTTCGATTTCGGCTTTTCCGTGGGCTTGTCCGCCAAAGATGTGCGCCTGTGCATGGAAGAGGCGGACAGCCTGGGCATACCCATGCCTGTCGGGCAATCCGTACGCGCCTTCCTGAATTCCGCGGCCGATAAGCTGGGCTACCAGGCCGATATGACCGAAATGATCCGCGTGATCGAAGATCAGGTGGGAGTCGAGGTCCGCGGCAAGGCGGCCGCGCCCAAATGACGGGCCGCCGGGCTTAGTTGACCTTCTCGCTGAACACCGATGCGGCCGACGCATCGATTACCTTTTGATCCTGCGCCAGCTGCCTGGCAAACTCTTCCGGCGAACTGCCCACCGGCGACAACAGCAAAGGCTTCAGCACTTTCAAGACTTCGGGAGCATTGGCGGCCTTGTTGAAACCGTCGGCGATTTTTTTCTTGATGGGTTCCGGCGTTCCGGCCGGCGCGAATATGCCGTACCAATTATTGGTGAACTTTACGTCGCCCAGGCCGGCTTCCGCATAGGTCGGAACGTCGGGCAGCTCCACAAGGCGTTTGTCGGCGCTCACGGCGAGTATTCTGAGGTCTCCGGATTTATGGGCCGACAGGACCGAAGACGTGCCGGTAACCAGCGAGGTGACGTGCCCGCCGATGACGTCGCTTACCGCCGCGGAAGTGCCGGCGTAGCGCACATTGGTCACTTTGCCGGTCAAGGCCAGCTCGGACATCAGGCCGGTTCCCACCATTAGCGTGAACGGCTCGCCGCTGGCCCAGCTGCAGTTGTTCGCCTCGTTGGCGCAGTAGCGCTTGTAGTCCGCCACCGTCTTTATGTCGGTCTTGCCTTTCACCACGATCGCGGTCGGGCCGGTCGCCATCATGCTCACTGGCGTCAGTTGCGTCAGCGGGTCGGTCTTGATCGATTTGTTGGTGTACTTGAGCATGGCGATGGCGGGGATGGAAACCAGCAAGGTATAGCCATCGGGCTTGGCCCTGATCGTTTCATTGGTGGCGATCAGGCCGTCCGCGCCCGGTTTGTTCTCCACCACGACAGTCTTCCCCCACTGCTCGGTGAGGTATCGGGCCATCGCACGAGATACATTGTCGCTACCTCCGCCGGGTGAATACGGCACGATGACGACGACGGGTTTTTCCGGAAATTTTGTCTCGTCGGCCTGCGCGCCCGCTCCCATCACAAACATGAGGCATGAGCCCAGGACCAGTCTTGATAACTTCATTTGTCTCTCCTGTTTTGTACGTAATCGTTGATGAAGCATTGCCCGGGCCTCAATCGGCGTCGGCGAATCTGCGCTCCGTCGCGATGGATTCTTCAAGGCCCACAAATCGGTTGAAGTCCTGAAACGACGTGATCCGGTCCGCGATGGCATTCGTGGAGCAGCCCTCTCGCATAAAGGTCTCCATCATTTCTTTCACGGCCTTGTGCATGGCGAACATGGGCTCTATCGGGCAAATCGCGAATGAAAAGCCCAGTTCATGCACCTCGTTCAAGGACAGAAAAGGCGTTTTGCCGGAACGGGCCATATTGAAGAGGATGGGCTTGCCCAATGGCTTGAGCCGGCGGCCGATTTCCCGCAACTGCTCCATGCTTTCCGGGGCATCCACGTACAGCCCGTCGGCGCCCTCCTCCGCGTAAGCTTCGAGCCGGTCGAGCGCATCCTCCAGGCCGGTCACGGCCACCGCATCGGTGCGCGCCACGATGAAGAAGTTCGGATCGCGCCGCGCCTGCAGCATGGCGCGAAGCTTCAGCTGCATTTCCCGTTTCGTGATCAATTGCTTGCCAGCGAAGTGCCCGCATTTCTTGGGCAAAGCCTGGTCTTCGATGTGGAGGCAGGAAGCGCCCGCCTCTTCCCACAGTTCCATGGTTCTTTGCACATCCAGGATGCCGCCGTAGCCGGTGTCGGCATCGGCGAAAACCGGAACGGTGGAGACCCGGCATATGCGGCGGATATGCTCGAACATTTCTGTCTGGGTCAACAGGCCGATATCCGCCTTGCCGGTGATGATGGCGGACGCCGCGAAACCGCTGACGAAGATGGCGGGCGCCCCCGCCTGCTCGGCAAGCTTGGCCGTAACGGCGTCATGCGCGCCCATGCAGACGAATGGGCCATTATTGAAGAGTTCCCGGAATTTGACCGAGCGTGGATTCATGTTGTCTCCTGCATTGTTGGTAGGCCTGCCCGCCGCCTTGCCAGGGACCGACAAGATAAGCAGTCAATAATACAATCGTATAGTATACGAATAGGCAATGCAAGCAGGGTTCTGGCGGATGGCATCTTCGGACAGACAACGGTAATCTTTCAATTTATAATGCGACTAGTTCTCATTATTGATCGATTATTATCGGCCGCCTCGCCCTATGCCCACCGCCGACCTTCCGTCGCAGAAAATAGCCGCCTTCTACAGCGATCATCATGGCTGGCTGCGAGGCTGGCTGCGCAAGAAGCTGGGCAACGCATTCGATGCCGCGGACCTGGCGCATGACACCTACGTGCGCATCCTGTCCTGCGGCCAGCCGCCCGAGCCTGAACAATCGCGGCGCTACCTTGCCCAGGTGGCCAATGGCTTGCTCATCGATCTGTATCGCCGGCGCCGCATCGAGGCCGCTTATCTGCAAACGCTCAGCCTCCTGCCCGAACCCGAGGCGCCGTCCGAAGAAGCCCGCGCGCTGGTGCTCGAAGCGCTGATTGAAATCGATGCCCTTCTTCACCGCCTGCCCGAGAAGACGCGGCGCGCCCTGCTGCTCTGCAAGCTGGACGGCTTGAGCTACCGTGAAATCGCGTCGCGGCTGAATGTTTCGGTGTCATCGGTGGAAAAATATATCGCCCGCGGCCTTCAGGCCTGTTACCAGACGCTGTACACCCATGAGTAAGCCCGCAGCGCGAACCGCGCCGGTGCAACGCGGCCCCGCGCAAGCGCCTATCGACGCGGCCATCGTGCAAAAGGCGGCTCAATGGATGGCGCGCCTGTGGGCGGACGATGCCAGCACGGCGGAACACGCCGCCTGCGCTCAATGGCGCGCGGCGCATCCGGATCATGAGCGGGCCTGGCGCCGCCTTCAAGCGCTGGACGATAAGCTGCAGGATGTGCCGCAACATGCCGCCCGCGTTCTGGACCCCGCCGCCACGAACACCCTGTCGCGGCGCCGCGCGCTCCAGGTCCTGGGGCTGGCCGCCATTGCCACGGGCGCCATTCATACGGCGCGCAATAGTGAAAGCTGGCGGATACTGTCGTCGGACTACAGCACGAAGGTGGGCGAGATCCGGGAGGTCGTATTGGCCGATGGCACGCGCGTGGTGCTCAATACGGCCAGCGCCATCGATGTGCGGTTCGACGGCGCGGCGCGCGACGTGATTCTGCGCTCGGGCGAAGCGCTGGTCACCACGGGCCGCGACTCCGCGGCGCCCGCCCGCCCCTTCACGATGCGCAGCCGCCAGGGGGCGGTGCGCGCCCTGGGCACACGTTTCATGCTGCGCCAGGACGATGATGTATCGCACGTCGCCGTGTTCCATGGCGCGGTCGAGGTCCTTCCCGCGCATGCCCTGGAAGCCCCGCTGCGCCTGGATGCGGGCGAAGGCACCAGTTTTTCGGATACTCATGTCCATCCCCGGCGGGCGGCACTGGAACGCGACCTGGCCTGGTCGCAAGGGCTGCTCATCGCCGAAAACATGCGGGTGCAGGACTTTCTGCGCGAGGTGGGGCGCTACCGGCAGGGCCTGCTGCGCTGCAGCCCGGAAGTCGCCGATATGCGGATAACAGGCGTGTTTCCCCTCGCCGACACCGACCGCGCGCTGGCGAACCTGAAGCTTGCACTGCCTGTCGAGCTGGCCTACCGGACACGCTACTGGGTCACCGTGCAGGCGAGGTAGACGCCCGGGCGCCTGCCCGCTGGCCGCGGCGCTGTTACAAAATAGGCGGAAACGGCCTTGAGGGAAAGGCGTCTTCGTTCGGAGAACTCAATAAGCAGAACAATCAACTCCGAACAGAAAAGGACCCTCCCATGGCTTTGCCTTTGGCGCCAACGCTACCACGCCTCCTCCCGCGCACGGCCGCAGCTCGCCGCCTTCCGCCTCTTGTCCGGATAGCGCTGTGCGCGGGACTGGCGCTGGGCACCCTGACCGCGGCGCCGCCGTCACGGGCCCAGGCGCGGCAGCAGGCGCAATCACAACGCGACTACGATATTCCCGCCGGGCCGCTGGGCTCCGTGCTCAATCAGTTCGCGCAGGGCGCGGGTGTGGAGTTGTCGGCCGCGTCCGCATTGACGCAAGGCAAACACAGCCCCGGGCTGCATGGAAGATATTCTGTACAGGACGGATTCCTGCAGATTGTGCAGGGGCAAGGGCTGCAAGTCCTGCGGGGGCCCAGCGGCGCCTACTCCCTCCGGGCGGCGCCGCCTTCATCCCTGAACCGCGCCGACGTCTCCACCCTGGCTCCGGTCACCGTCAAGGCGCAGCGCGAGAATCCGTATGGGCCGGTATCAGGCCTGGTTGCGCGGCGCAGCGCCACGGCCACCAAAACCGATACGCCAATACTGGAGGCGCCGCAAACCATCAGCGTGATTACGCGCGGCCAGGTCGAGATGCAAGGCGCGCAGACGGTAAACCAAGCCTTGGGATATACGTCTGGCGTCCTGCCGGCCTTTGGGGGAACCGACAGCCGCTACGATGTCGTCATGGCGCGCGGGGGCCTGTTCGTCCGCCAGTATCTGGATGGCATCGTTCTTCCGTTCAGCGCCTACAGCGTTGCGGTCCCCCAGTTCGATCCCTATATGCTGGAACGCATCGAGGTGCTGCAAGGCCCCTCTTCGGGGCTGTTCGGCCAGACGAGCCCGGGCGGCATCCTGAATATGGTGAGCCGCAGGCCGCAGGCCGATCCGCGGCATGAGTTGTGGCTGCAGGGCGGAAACCTGGATGCGGGCAAGCTTGCCTTGGACTCGACCGGACCGCTGGATGCCGATGAAAAGCTGCTGTATCGCATTACCGGCCTGGTAAAGAGCAGCGACGGCGTGGCCGACCATTCCAACGAAAAGCGCACGTTGATCGCCCCCAGCTTTACCTGGCGCCCTTCGGCGGACACCTCGCTGACCCTGCTCAGCCATTATCAGCGCGATAGAGTCATACCGCAGTACCAGGGCCTGCCTGCCAGCGGCACGCTGCGCTACAACCCCAACGGCACGCTGCCGCGCACGCGCTTCGCCGGCGAACCCTCCTACGAGCGGATGGACCGCGAACAATACGCGGTCGGCTATGCATTCGAACACCGCCTCGATGACATATGGTCGGTGCGCCAGAACCTGCGCTACACCAGCGTCGACATCGACGCGCGCGGCACGCCCGGCTATGCCTTGGCGGCGGATGGCCGCAGCTTGAGCCGGGTGGCCACGCAAGGGCTGGGTAAAGGCAGCATCCTGGGCATCGATACACAGGCGCAAGCCCCGTTCGCCACTGGCGCCCTGAACCACACGCTGATCATGGGCCTGGATTATGTGAAACAGCGCGATGACTATCGCTTTGCCTCAGCCCCGGCTCCGTCGATAGACTTGTACGATCCCGTGTACAACGTTGCGATTCCGGACTTGATACCGCGCCTGAGCACGCTCCAGACCATGCGGCAGACAGGTTTGTACATGCAGGACCAGGCACGCGCCGGCGGCTGGGTGTTCACGGCGGGCGGGCGTTTTGATCGCTCCGAGGCGGAGACCACCGACCGGATGAATCAGACCGGAACGCCGAGGCGGGACGAGGCATTCACCGGCCGGCTGGGCGTCAATTATGTGTTCGATACGGGAATAGCGCCTTATGCCAGCTATTCCACCTCCTTCGAACCCGTCGGCGGCACCGACTACGCAGGCAAGCCTTTCGAGCCCATGAAGGGCAAACAGGTCGAAGTGGGCGTGAAGTACCAGCCCGAAGGATCGGAGACTCTCCTTACCTTATCCGCATTCCAGCTCACGCAGGAGAACATGCTGACGCCCGACAATACGCCGGGGCGCGCCTCTTTCAATACGCAGGCTGGCGAAGTGAAATCGCGAGGCATCAACATCGAGGCCAGGGCCGAGCTCCGGGATGGCACCGACATAATCGGCGCTTACGCCTATACGCGCTCCGAGATCACCAAAGCCAACCCCAGCGCCGCCGGGCTTTCACTGGAGGGGCTGCCCTTGCCCAGGGTCCCGCGCCACATGGCTTCGCTGTGGATCAACCACGAATTCGGCGCAGCGTTCCTCAATGGGCTATCGGTCGGCGCAGGCGTGCGCTACATCGGCGCCAACTATGCCGACTCGCCGGCCACCATACGCTTGCCGGGCAACACACTGTGGGATGCCGGCGTCCATTACGATCTGGGCAGGGCCGGCACGCAGTTGAGCGGGTACAAGCTTTCGCTGACGGCATCGAACCTGACAGACCGCAACTACGTAAACTACTGCCTGAACGAGCTGCAATGTTTCTATGGGCAGGGCCGGACGGTGCTGCTGGGCCTGCGCAAGCAATGGTAGGCGGATGCGCCTCGAACCTGGCGGCGCCCGCGGCTACCCCTGCTTTGCCACCAGCCGGCAGGTGCTCTCCGACAGCGGCATCACCGTTTGATCCAGCGGTATCTTGCGGACAATCTCGAAGTAGTCCCACGGATATCTGGATGCCGCCGGCGTCTTGACCTTGGCAAGATACATGTCGCGCAGCACTCTTCCGTCTTCGCGTATCCGCGCGCCATCGGTGAACGCGTCATTGATCGGCATGGCGCGCATGGCGGCCGCGACCTTGCCGGCGTCATCGCTGCCGGCCTTGTCCACCGCTTTCAGATAATGCAGAACGGATCCATAGACCCCGGCTTGCAGCATGGACGGCATGGCGCCCGTTCTCTCCATGAAGGTTTTGGACCACGCCCGTGTCTTGTCGTTCATGTCCCAATAGGAGGAGGTGGTCAGGTAGGTGCCCTGCGCTTTATCCAGACCCAGGCTGTGCACATCATTGATCATCAGGATCATCGCCGCCAGGCTCTGGCCGCCTTGCGTAATGCCGAACTCGCCGGCCTGCTTGATGGCATTGATCGTGTCGTTGCCGGCATTCGCAATGCCGATCACCTGGGCGCCCGAGGACTGGGCCTGCAGAAGAAAGGACGCGAAATCGGCGACGTTCAGCGGGTGCTTGACGGACCCCAGGATTTTTCCGCCTTCGCTGACCACCACTTCCGAGGTATCCCGCGCAAGCTGGGCGCCAAAGGCGTAATCGGAAGCCAGGATGAACCAGGACTTTCCGCCATTGGCGACGACGGCCGATGCCGTGCCATGAGCCATGGCATAGGTGTCATAGGTCCAGTGGAAGCCATAGGGTGAACACTGATCATTGGTCAAGGCCGTGGTGCCCGCCCCGGAAATCAATACCAGCTTTTTGCTGCTCATCGCGATGCGCTGCACGGCCAGCGCGATGGAGGAATTCGGTATGTCGACGATGACGTCCACTTGATCCCTGTCGTACCACTGGCGCGCCATCGACGCCCCCAGGTCGGTGCGATGCTGGTGGTCGCCATAGATGAGCTGTACCGGTTTTCCCATGACCTTCCCGCCGAACTCCTCGACAGCCATCTGCGCAGCCACCACGGAGCCTTTCCCCGTGATGTCGGCCGTCACACCGGCCATGTCGGTCAAAACGCCGATCTTGACGACATCATCACTAAGCTGCGCCCGGGCCTGCATGCAAAGGCAGGCGCCGCCCGCGGCGGCGAGCAAACTCAGTTTCTTGAACATGTGTGTCTCCTGTATATTTTTTTGGCGCCCGGCCGACTTACAGACCTTTGCCGGCAAGCCATTGGGCGATCAGCCCGGCAATTTCTTCACTGTTGTCTTCCATCATCAACATATGGCCATTGCCGCTTATGCCCGCGTCGGCCAGCCAAAGCCGGTCCGCGCCGAAATATGCCGCAACGGCATCGTCCACCGCCCTGGGATGGCGGGGGTCGCTGTCACCGGTCACCACCAGAATGGGGCGTCCCGCCACGACGTCCGGCCCGGCAAGGCCGAGCCCGGCGCCGCCGATGTTGAAACGCTGATTCAGCACTTTTGCGCTTTCAGGGACGATGGACTTGGCGTATGGTTCGATAGCGTCCTTGGGAAAACGCCTGCCGTTGGCCCAGAATCGACGGACAAAATCAATGTCGACATAAACAGGGGCGCCCAAAGGGGAATACACGGGGCAGCCCAGGCTTTCGTCGGATCCGAGCGCCTCGATGGCCTGCGGATCGTCCGGCAGCGCCTTCTGAATATTGGCCGGCGGGCCTGGGGCGATACCGACGATGGCCGCCACCCGCTCGGGCAGCTTCTCGGCAATCCACCACGCCAAGGGGCCTGCGGCGGAATGCGCCATGATGATCGCCGGGCCGACTTCATCGACCAGCACGGCCAGCGACTCCCCGATTTCGGCCAGGGACAGCGTGGCGAAATTGCGGTTTGCCGGCGACCGGCCGTGGCCAGGCCAATCGGCGACATGGACGGGGTGTCCAAGCCGCGCAAAATATGGCGCCCAGCCCTGGCGCCCGTCGGGCGTCGCAAGATAGGCGGAGCCGGTGTGGAAACCGCCGTGCAGCATGACGATAGGCCTCCTGGGCCTGGCCGCGGGCGCAGGCGCCAGAAAGTCCACATAGACGGGGTGCTCCGCCGTGCCGGAATAAAAACACATCATCGTCAATGTCTCCGCGCCCTGTTCGCGCAATATGTTCATATCGTGACACCAGTCAGTTTATCCACAACTAGTATCATATGCAACTAATTTTCAAAGGGAAGTCCAACAGGAATCCAACAGGAATCATCGATACGGATCGCACCGGCCATGGACCAGCCTCGCGGATTGCTGGAGCCGCCGCCGGGTGGCTATACTCAATGCCCGACCCTCATGCTTGGTTAAGAATGGCACACAATTTGAGCGATATCCTCGACGGAGTGGCGATCCCGATGGCCTATAAGCTGGGATACATGATCAACAGCTATAGGGAGCCGTCCTTCAGGGCCATCGAGGCCGAGTACGGCCTCACGCGCTCCGAGATCCTGTCTCTGATATTTCTTTACTTCAGGGACGGAATCGCCGCCGCTGACATTTGCGATTTCTCGGGACACCTGAAAACCAATATCAGCCGCGCGGTGACGGCCCTGGAAAAGAAGAAGCTGATCACCCGGAAACCACACCTGGACGACCAGCGCCGGCAGCTCCTGTACATCACGGGGGAAGGCCGGAAGATGCATGATCTTTTCATGCCCGGGCTGGTATCCCGCGAGCGCGACATGGTCGCGTGCCTGTCCGGCGATGAACAAGAGCAGCTGGCGACCTTGTTGCGCAAACTATGCGCGCATGCGCCCGCCTGGAATTCGCGCCCCCTGGCGCTGGAGCGGCCCCCGCGACGGCGGGAACAGCGATGAGCGCTGCAATCAAAAACTTATAGCTGCGGGAAATCAACTTCGGTCTCCTGGCAATTATTTTTCATTGATGAGGGAATCTCCAGCGACATACCTTTCCAGGTTCCTGATGAAAAGGTATGTCAACTTTCTGCCCCGGCCTGCGGAATCCCCTGCGGAATGCGGGGTGACAATGGTGTTGGGCAGCGTCCAGAACGGCGAATCCGCCGGCAACGGCTCCGTTTCGAAAACATCCAGGCAGGCGCCCAGACAATGCGCCTCCTTGCAGCGCGGCGAGCAAAGCCTCTAGTCCACGACGCCTCCGCGAGAGACGTCGACCAGGCGCGCCGATGGCTTCATGCGCTGGAAATGCCGCTCCGCAACCAAGTGCCGGGTCTCATCGCGCCATAAGCCGGACCCGGGCGCCCGGAAAAGGCCAGGAGCGCCGCCTGCCGCAACGGCCTCATCCGGCCTCGTTTGCTGAAAACAAGCTGAACAGGCTATCATTAGGAATAATTCTCATTTAGTTGTTTTTGATCGTGGCATCAACAAGGAGTTTCGAATTGGCGATGAATGTATTGCGGGCTGGGCGCCGCCTGGGAGCGGCGCTGGCCGTGGGGGCGGCGTTTGCAGCGGCCGCGGTCGCCGCGCCCGCCGGCGCAGTGACGGTCAGGCACGCCCAGGGTCAGACAGTGATTGCCGCCGAGCCGCAAAAAACCGTGGTCTTCGATCTGGCCGCGCTCGATATCATGCAGGCGCTGGGCGTGCGGGCGGCGGCTGTGGCCGGCGCGCGTTTCCCGGATTACCTGTCGGACTATGCCCAGGACTCCTACCCCAAAGTGGGAACGCTATTTGAGCCCGACTACGAGGCGGTTCACGCCATATCGCCGGATCTTATCGTGGTCGGGGGCCGCTCTGGCGCCAAATACGGCGATCTGGCCCGCCTCGCGCCCACCATCGACCTGACAGTGGATGCCAATGACCTGCCGGGCAGCGTGGCGCGCAACACCCGCAAGCTGGCGGCCATCTACGGCAAGCAAGAGCAGGCCGAGGCCGCGCTGGGCCGGCTCGATGATTCGATTCAGGTCTTGCGCGAAAAAGCGGCCAAGGCGGGCTCCGGCCTGGTGATTCTTACCGTCGGCGGCAAGATCAGCGCCTACGGTCCGGGCTCGCGCTTCGGTGTGATCCACGACGGCTTCGGCGTCCCTGCCGCCATGCGCGACCTGGCCACCACCACCCACGGGCAGGCAGTGTCGTTCGAGTTCATACACAAAACGAATCCGGAATGGCTGTTCGTGATCGACCGCGATGCCGCCATAGGCAGGGAGGGCGCGTCCGCCCGGCAGCTGCTGGACAATGAACTCATGCACAAGACCACCGCCTGGCGGAAGAACCAGATCGTCTACCTGGACGCAATGAACTGGTACTTGCTGGGCAGCGCCGGCCTCACGGCCCTGCAGCAGAATGTCGAGCAGGTTTCACGGGCGCTAGACGGGCAGCAATAAATGAGCGGATGTCTATGCCGCGGGGCCGCCGCCCGGCATGGCTGGCGGCCGGCATGAGCACGCCCGGCCTGCCTTACAGGCGCGCGGCGCCGATGCGCCCCGCCCTGCTGTTGCTGCTGTTCGCACTGTTGGCGGCGCTATGCGCGGTCAGCCTGTTCCTGGGCGTGGGCGATGTAACGCTGTCCAGCCTATGGAACCCTTCGACGCGCGCCGAAGCCTGGCAGCTCATGCTCATCAGCCGCCTGCCGCGCACCCTGGCCCTGATGCTCGCCGGCACATCCATGGCGGTCGCCGGCCTGATCATGCAAATGCTGGTGCGCAACCGCTATGTCGAACCGTCCACGGCGGGCACCGTGGAATCCGCCACCCTGGGCATACTGGCCGTTACGCTCGTCGCTCCCGATACGCCGGTGTTCGGCAAGATGCTGGTGGCGGCGGCGTTCGCGCTGGCCGGAACAGGGCTTTTTTTGACGATCCTGCGCCGCATTCCCTTGCGCTCGCCTTTCCTGGTCCCGGTGCTGGGATTGGTGCTGGGCGGCGTGGTGCAGGCCATTACCACTTTCTTCGCCTATCAGCACGACTTGATGCAATCGCTGCACGCCTGGACCACCGGCGACTTCTCCGGCGTGCTGCGCGGCCGCTATGAATTGCTGTGGGGCGGATTTTTGCTGGCCTGCGCCGCTTATGCGGCGGCCGACCGTTTTACAGTGGCCGGCATGGGAGAACAGTTCACCACCAATCTGGGCTTGAATCATCGGCGCCTGACCGTGGTGGGCCTGGTCATTGTGTCGGCGATCAGCGCGGTCGTGGTGGTCACGGCGGGCAGTATTCCCTTCCTGGGCTTGCTGGTGCCCAATGTGGTCAGCATGCTGTTTGGCGACAATGTGCGCAAATCGCTGCCGTGGGTGGCCTTTCTGGGCGCGATTTTCGTGCTGGCTTGCGATATTATCGGCCGCCTCGTGTATTACCCTCATGAAATTCCGCTGGGCACTGTCGTGGGCATTGTTGGCAGCGGCTTGTTTCTGTATCTGCTGCTGAATAGGCGCAGCCGCTATGCCTGATTTCACGCCTGCCGCGCGCCTCGCCATTCTGGCACTGCTGGCCGCCGCCGCGGTGACCGCTTTCATGGTCCTGGGCGCCAACGGACTATGGTCCTTCGTGCTTCCGTTCCGGGGCCTCAAGCTGGCGGCCATGGTGCTGGTTGCCTATGCGATCGCGGTCTCTTCGGTGCTGTTCCAGACCATTACTCACAATCGCATCCTGACACCGGCTATCATGGGTTTCGACGCCTTGTATATCCTCATCCAGGCCATCGTGGTATTCACCTTCGGCATGAACGGCGTGGCGGAATGGAGCCCGGCCTGGAAATTCCTGTTCGAAGTCGCCGTCATGTCGGCCTTCGCCAGCTTGCTGTTCCAGTGGCTTTTTTCCGGGGCGGCGCAAAGCCTGCACTTGGTCATGCTGGTGGGCATCGTATTCGGGCTGCTGTTCCGCAGCTTGTCCAGCTTCATGATCCGGCTGATCGACCCCAACGAGTTCATCGTTCTGCAGGACCGCATGTTCGCCAGTTTCAACAGCATACGGACCGGACTCTTTGCCGTCTCGGCGGTGACGGTCGCCGCCGTGTCCATCATCGGCTGGCGGCTGCGCAGCGTCTACGATGTGCTGGCCCTGGGCCGCGACACGGCCATCAATCTGGGCGTCGCCTACCGCAAGGTATTGATGCTTACCCTGGTTCTCATCGCGGTGCTGGTTTCGGTCTCCACCGCCCTGGTGGGGCCCGTGACCTTCTTTGGACTGCTCGTCAGCAACCTGGCTTATATGATCATGAAATCCGACAAGCATACCTTCACCGTGCCCGCGGCCGTGCTGCTGGCCATCATTTTTCTGGTGGGCGGCCAGACCATACTGGAGCGGGTGCTGCAGCTCAATACCGCCGTCAGCGTCGTGATCGAATTCATCGGCGGCCTGATGTTCATCGCCCTGGTGCTGCGGAAGGCGCAGCGATGATAGAGGTCACCGGCGTCAGCAAGCGCTATGCGCAAACCTTAGTGGTGGACGATGTAACGCTGCGGATTCCCGCCGGCGGCCTGACATCCATCGTGGGCCCCAATGGCGCGGGCAAATCCACGCTGCTTGCCATGATCAGCCGGCTCGCGCCCATGTCCGCCGGAAGCGTGACGGTGGGAGGCCTGGACATTACCCGCAGCGACAGCGCGGAATTGGCCAGGCATTTGTCCATCCTGCGCCAGGATAACCACCTGCCGCTGCGGCTCACTGTCAAAGACGTGGTCGCCTTCGGACGCTACCCGCATACCCGCGGGCGCATGACCGTCCAGGATGGACGACATGTCGAGCAGGCGATCCGGTACCTGAATCTGGAAGGACTGGCCGGCCGATACCTGGATGAATTATCGGGCGGCCAGCGCCAGCGCGCTTTCGTGGCCATGGTCCTGTGCCAGGATACCGAATATGTGCTGCTCGACGAGCCTTTGAACAGCCTGGACATGAAAAACGCCGTCGATATCATGAAGGTTCTACGGCGCGCGGCGGATGAATTGGGTAAAACCGTCGTGGTCGTGCTGCATGACATCAATTTCGCCTCCTGCTATTCGGACTGCATCATCGGCATGCGCGACGGCAAGGTCTTGTGCGAAGGACCGCCACAGGCGCTCATTACGCCGCAGACGCTGAAGGCGCTGTACGGCCTGGATGTCGCCATCCACGACCTCGACGGCCAGCGCATCTGCGTGCATTACACCTGAGCGGCGGCCTGGTCCGCTCTCTTTGCCGGCGGGCAAGAACAGCGTGCCGGAGCGCGCGGCGCCATGCGCTTTGCAGTGGCCTCAGGATAAGCGCGCCTGGAGCAGCGTCTTTACGAGCGCGTGAACAATGCGGGACTTCTGCATGTCCGGCCGGAATATCAGCAAGGCCTTGAAATGAAGCGCGGGCATGAATGGCTTGATCCGCACGCGCGGGTCTGGCGGGACGGCAATGCCATAGGGGTTGATGAGCCCTATCCCTATGCCTTCTGCAGCCAGCGCGCATACCGTGGCCGAGTGAGGCGTTTCCACCACCACCTTGGGCTGCACGCCCGAATCGGCCAGCAAGGCATCGAGGCGGCGTCGCGTAGTGTCTTCGGGAGCCAGCGCAATAAAGGGTTGGCCGTGCAGGTCGCGCACATGTATGACGTCGCGCGCCGCAAGCGCATGACCGGCAGGCACCGCGCACACCGCCCGGGGCGTGGAGAAGGTCTGGTGATCGACGCCCGTCGTGTCGATCTCGTCAGCCGCCAGGCCGAGGTCGAACTGTCCCGTCGCCACCCGGTCCCGGACGGCGGAGGACGACATGATCTCGAGAGTGATCGCGATATCGGGGTGTTGCTTGTAGAACAGGCCCAGGGCGCGCGGCACCAGGTTCTGGCCAAGCGCTGAAAGGGACGCCAAGCGGATCTCGCCGGAACCGAAGTCCCGGATGCGGGCCGCGCTGGCGCGCAGGCTGTCCAGCCCGATAAAGGATTCCGAGACATCACGATAGAACAGCTGGCCTTCCGCGGTGGGTACCAGCCGCCCGCGCACGCGATCGAAAAGGGCGAAGCCGATAGCTTTTTCCAGCTCCTGCAGGGAGCGGCTGATGGCCGGCTGAGTCAGTTGAAGAAGTTCGGCCGCCAGGGAGGCCGAGCCGGTTTTCATGATGGCCTGGAAGGCCTCGAGCTGCCTGAAGTTCATTGTGTAGCTTCTCTCAACCTATAAATTCTCAGCATAGAGTACACCGTTTTTGTCATTGTTATTTACATATCGGCTCCATATACTGCCTCCATCAGCAAGGAGCAGATATGCGTGAATTGACCCAATGCGTTGTTACCCCCCCTATAGAGCATGCTGGCTTCGCCAGCCTTTCAGTCCCTACCTTCAGGGCCTCCACGATCGTGTTCGACAACGCGCAACAGTATGCGGAACGGGGCAAGCGGGGCCCCGATGGCTACACCTATGGCCTGCATGGCACCCCCACCACCCGCGCGCTCGAGGCGCGCATCACGGCGCTGGAAGGAGGCGTACGCACGGCATTGATGCCTTCGGGACAAGCCGCCATCGCCGTCGTGCTGCTCACCGTCCTGCGCCCGGGCGACTCGGTGCTTATTCCCGACACGGCTTATCCGCCAGTGCGGGGGCTCGCAGAGAATTTTCTGAACGATTTCGGTATCCATTATCGTGTGTATGACCCGTGCATAGGCGCGGGCATCGCCGGCCTCATCGACGAGCACACGCGGCTGGTATGGGTGGAGTCGCCGGGATCGACCACCATGGAAATCCAGGATCTTCCGGCCATTGTCGCCGCGGCCAAAGCGAAAGGCGCCCTGGTGGGCTGCGACAACACGTGGGCGACGCCGCTCTACTTCAAGCCGCTGGCGCACGGCGCGGATTTCTCCATCGAGGCGATCACCAAGTACGTCGGCGGCCATTCCGACCTGCTCATGGGTTCGGTTTCCGTTGCCACGATAGAAATGCACCGGCGATTGAAGGCCACCATGCGCATGCTGGGCATGGGCGTATCGCCTGATGACTGCTTTCTCGCGTTGCGCGGGCTTGAAACCATGGGCGTGCGCCTGGCCCATGCCGGCAAGACAGCGCTTGCCCTGGCCGAAGAACTGTCCACCCACCCCGCGGTGGCATGCATGCTGCACCCGGGACTGCCGTCCTGCCCGGGCCATGCCCTGTGGAAGCGGGACTTCACCGGGTCCAGCGGCGTCTTCAGCATCGTGCTCGAGGACGGGCGCGACCTGGCGATCGAGCAGGCCCTGAACGGTCTGCGGGTGTTCAGGATAGGAGCCTCCTGGGGGGGCACGCACAGCCTGATCGCCCCGATGTCCATTGCGAAGGACAGAACCCTGTCCACCTGGAGCGCCTCGAGCGTCATTCTGCGCGTAAGCATCGGCCTGGAAGACCCGGAAGACCTGCGTGAAGACTTGCTGGGCCTGCTGGAGCGGCTGATCTCGGCAGACATTGCGGCATAGCGCGGCTTGCATATCTAGCGAGCGCGCCATTTGACCGCGGGACACACCGCGGAACCATCCAATCAGGAGACAACTATGTATCTATCCGCCAAAACACTCTCAGCAGCCGCCAGCGCTCTTGTGCTCGGGTTTTCTGCCACGAGCCTATGGGCGCAGCCCTCTCCGGTCGCGGGGGCCCCCGCCGCTGCGGCCGCCAAGGCCAGCCCGACCGTCAAGGCAATACTGGACCGCGGCTATCTGATCTGCGGTTCCGGCCACGCCACCACGGGTTTTTCGGCGCCCGACAAGAACGGCGTCTGGAAAGGCCTTGACGCCGATACCTGCCGCGCAATTGCCATCGCCGTACTGGGCGACGCAAGCAAGGCGCGGTTCGTGCCGCTCACCGGCCAGCAGCGCCTGACCGCCTTGCAAACGGGGCAGATCGATGTGCTGCCGCGCACTACAAGCTGGACGCTGCGCCGGGATGCGAACGGCATCAACTTCACTTATCCCAACTACTATGAACATGATGCCTTCATGCTGCGCAAGGATCTCGGCGTCACCAAGACGCAGGAGATGAAGGGCGCAACGGTGTGCGTGCAATCCGGTTCAACCAATGAAGTGACTGTGGCGGACCTGTCGCGCAAGTATGACCTGAACCTGAAGCTGGTGCTGTTCGATAACTCCACGGCCGCAAGGCAGGCGTTCTACTCGAACCGATGCGATGCGTACATAACCGACGGATCCGCCTTGGCGGCCATGCGGGCCACGCAGGTGTCGAACCCCGACGACTACATCATCTTCCCGGCCAGTGGCGACAGCGAAGCGCTGACGCCCGCCGTGCGCCATGGCGACGACCGCTGGTTCGATATCGTCAAGTACGCCATTCAGGCACCCATCGCCGCCGAGGCCATGGGCATCACCCAGGCCAATATCGATGAGATGCTCAAGAGCACGGCGCCGCGGGTCGCGCGCTTCCTGGGCACCGAGCCAGGCAATGGCCAGGCTTTGGGCCTCGACGAGAAATGGGCCTACAACATTGTCAAGCAGCTGGGCAATTACGGCGAAATTTTTGAACGCAACGTCGGCAAGGACAGCCCGCTCAAGCTCGATCGCGGCTTGAACCGCCTGTATACCGACGGCGGCCTCATGTACCCGTACGTTTTCAATTGATCCGGTTGGCAGGCGAGTCCGCGCAACAGAGGGCATACATCATGTTCAGATATCTATGGTATGACAGCCGCGCGCGGGCGTGGCTGCTCCAGGGCGCGGCGATTGCCGTCGTAATGGGTGGCCTCGGCTGGCTGGTATGGAATGCGCAGCATAACCTCGCGGCGCGGGGGATCGCCATGGGCTTCGGCTTTCTGGCCGAGACGGCCCGCTTCCCGATCTCCGAAAGCCTGCTGGCCTATACGCCGGTCGACAGCTACGGCCGGGCCTTTCTGGTCGGCCTGGTCAACACGCTCTACATTTCGCTTCTGGTCATCGGCGCATCGACCGTGCTGGGCTTTCTGCTGGCCCTGGCCAGGCGCAGCCGGCACCCTCTCGTGTCAGCCCTGGCGGCCGTATACGTGGAGGCCATGCGCAACACGCCGCTCGTACTGCAGCTGCTTTTCTGGTACAGCGTACTGACGCTCAATCTGCCGGCCGCGCGCCAGGCCTATGAGCCCGTGTCCGGGTTCTTTCTTTCGATCCGAGGCCTCTTCTTTCCCGCTGTATCGCTCGAAGGCAACACGGCGCTGTTCTGGACATCCACAGTCGTCGCCCTGCTTGTAGTCATGGCGGGCCCCGCCCTTGGCCGGCGTATCGTCCGTTCCGGACCGGGGGCGGGTTCCGGGTCCCGATACGCCTGGCGCCGCGGCGCGTGGAGCGCGGCAGCCTTCATTGTGATCTTCGGCGCGCTTGCCGGAGGCATACAGATGCATATTGAGAAACCGGTGCTCCAGGGATTCAACTTCGTGGGCGGATCCGTGTTCACCCCGGAGTTCACATCGCTGCTGATCGGTCTGATACTTTATTCGACGGCGTTTTCAGGCGAGATTATCCGGGGCGGCATCGACGCGGTCGACAACGGCCAATGGGAAGCCGCGCGGTCGCTGGGCCTGCGCCCCTGGCCGACGCTGCGCCAGATCATCGTGCCGCAGGCCATGCGCGTCATCGTGCCGCCCATGACCACCCAGTTTCTTTCCATCATCAAGAATACGACGCTGGCGCTGGCGGTGGGCTATCCCGACTTGTCATTCGTCATCGCGACCACCATCAACCAGACGGGCCAGGCCGTGGAAGGCATCGCCATCCTGATGGCGGTCTACCTGAGCATCAGCCTTGCCATCTCGATCTTCATGAATGTCTATAACCGTCGCATCACACGGACGCAGCGGCCATGAGCACGATAGTCACTTCAACCGCCATCCCGCCGGTCAATATGGCCATGGCCAGGCCGCCGCGCGATCCGAGGGATACGCTGGCTCACAAACTGTTCGGTGATATTTTCAGCGCCGCCGCCACGCTGGCGACCCTGGGGATCGCCCTGTACGCCTTGCGGCGAATAATCGATTGGGGCCTGCTGAATGCGGTGTGGCCGGGCAGTTCGGCAGATGTGTGCAGGCAGGCAAGCGGCGCCTGCTGGGCATTTCTGGCCGAAAAATTCCGCCTGATTCTGTTTGGCATCTACCCGCCCGAAGAACAGTGGCGGCCCATCGCCGTGTGTATATTCATCGCGGCGATGACGGTGTATTCGCTCAGTCCGTCGCACTGGCGCCGCGGCACCGCCCTGGCCTGGGTGGCAGGCATCGTCGGCGCTATTGCGTTGATGCACGGCCGCTGGCTTGGCCTGGCGCTGGTGCCCCCATCCGCATGGGGCGGCTTGCCCGTGACGCTGCTGCTGGCGGTATGCGCGCTCGGCGCAGGTTTTCCGTTCGCAGTGGTGCTGGCATTGGGACGCCGCAGCGACCTGCCGGTCTGCCGCTTCCTGTCTGTGCTCGTCATCGAACTGATACGGGGCCTGCCGCTCATCAGTCTGCTGTTTATGGCATCGATCCTGTTGCCGCTGCTATTGCCGGCAGGCATCACCATAGACAGTCTGCTGCGCGCGGGCGTGGCGCTCACCGTGTTCTCGGCAGCCTATCTGGCAGAAGTCGTCCGCGGCGGGCTGCAGGCGATTCCGCCCGGCCAGATGGAGGCCTCGCGCGCTCTGGGACTGTCGTGGTGGAAGATGATGCGCCTGGTCGTGCTGCCGCAGGCGCTGCGTTATGTAATCGCACCGCTGACCAATACCGCCATTGTCATGGTCAAGAACACCAGCCTGGTGTTCATCGTCGGCCTGTTCGACCTGCTGAGCGCCGCCCGCGCCGCGCTGACAGACCCGGCCTGGCCGTCGCCTTTTGCCGAAACATATTTCTTTATCGCGGCAATCTACTTTGTGATCTGTTTCAGCCTGTCGCGCTATGCCATGTGGCTGGAGCGGCGCTACCAAAGAGGAAAACGAGCATGACGACACCGCTCAGCACTGATGCCATCCATATTTCCGGCATGCACAAATGGTACGGCGATTTCCACGCGTTAAACGACATTTCCCTTTCCATTGGACAAGGGGAGCGCATCGTGATCTGCGGCCCCTCGGGCTCGGGGAAGTCTACCTTGATCCGCTGCATCAATCGCCTCGAGCGCCATGAACAGGGCACGATAGTCGTCAACGGCATCACATTGAACGATGACCTGCGCACCATAGACGAAGTCCGCAGCGAAGCCGGCATGGTTTTCCAGCACTTCAATCTTTTCCCCCATCTCACCGTGCTGGAAAACTGCATCCTGGCTCCTATGCACGTGCGCCGGAAATCGCGCGCCGAGGCCGTGGACATCGCGATGACCTACCTGGAGCGGGTACGCATTCCCGAACAGGCCGGCAAGTACCCCGGCCAGCTATCCGGCGGGCAGCAGCAGCGGGTGGCGATCGCCCGTTCGCTCTGCATGACGCCGCGCATCATGCTTTTTGACGAACCAACGTCGGCGCTTGACCCCGAGATGGTGAAAGAGGTGCTGGATACGATGACGTCGCTGGCCGAAGAGGGCATGACCATGCTGTGCGTGACCCACGAAATGGGGTTTGCGCGCCAAGTGGCCGATAGCATCGTATTCATGGATGCGGGCAGTATTCTGGAGCGGGGAGCGCCGCAGACGTTCTTTGAAAACCCGACGCATCCGCGCACGCGGGATTTTCTGGGCCGCATTCTGTCCTAGCCGGCGGACCCTGCCGCGGCTCGCCCGACACCTCGGCCTCGACGCTTTGGCTTCGGGCCTTCCCGGATGCGCGAACAGTGCCTATCGTTGAACGCGGAGCCGCTGCGCCGCCCTACTGCCCGGGCTTCAACAATTTGTCGAAATCCGCATCCAGCTGGCCTAGCGCCGCGGCGATCTTCCCGCGCTGGCTGTCGATCCAGTTTTGCCGGGCGGCAAGGTCCTCGTTGGCCGCGGCGATCATGCGCTGCATTTCGGCTGGCTGCGGGCCGCCGACTGTCTTGCGGTTCTTGACTATCATGACGGGGTCCAGGTTCTCCTTGAACTGCGCCTCGCTCATTGGAAGCGTCTGCGGGTAGTCCGTGTCTTTAACCGTTACGGTATAGATGCGCTGCGCCTCGGCATATGGAAACTCGAGCGGCTTGATGTTGTTCTTCCTGGCATAGCTTACGACTTCAGAGGCAAAATGATGGCCGATGCGGAAAGGCAGCCCATGATTGCGCATCAACGCGTCCGCCAGCTCCTGCGATGCCGTCCAGTCGCTATTCAGTTCTTCGAGCGCGCGATCGGGGCTCACGACCAGCGCCTTCAGGACATGGTCCCAGTTCGACAGCGCCTTGATGGCGCTGTCCACCATCGCGCTATTGGCCTTTGAGCTTTTGGGATCGGACATGCCCGGCGTGATGTTGTGCGCCTGGATCGCCGGACCGAATGCGAGCGTCAGGGCCGTGGAGGCGCTGCTGCGCGTATCGTTGAGAAGCCCGGGATTGCGCTTTTGCGGCATGGCGCTGGATACGTAGGTATTTTCGCCGCCCTCTTCCAGCAATATCCATGGCCGCGGCTGGGCGTACTGCGTCAGCAGGTCTTCTACGAAATGGCCGGTGTGCAATGCGATGCTGGTCACCACCGCGCCGACCTCGACGGGATGTTCCATCGAAGCAATCTGGGACGCATCGTAGGCGTTGTCGACGATACCCGAAAAGCCCAGATAATCGGCCATGCGCTGGCGATTGAGCGGCCAGCTCGTCCCGTTCAGCACGGTGGTGCCCATTGCGCAGCGGTCTATGCGCGCATAGCTTTCCTGTATTCGCTGGGCGTCGCGTTGCAGTCCGGCGGCATGAGCGAGCAGATAATGGCCATAGCTGTTGGGCTGCGCCGCAACGCCATTCGTGTAATTGGGCACGATCGTTTCCTTGTGGCGATCCGCCAGAGCCACCAATGTGGAGCTCGTCTTGTGCAGCTGTTGCGCAAGCCTGAGCAGGTCATCCCGCAGGATGGCCGCGCGATAAGTGGCATGCATGTCCTGGCTGGAGCGGCCCGCGTGCAACAGCGTTATTTCAGGCCCGGCCGCGGCTATCAGCAGCGGTTCGAAGGTAATGACCGACGAGGGCCTCTTGGCGCCTTTCTGATTGCCGGCCGTGATCACCTTGTCGATGCCTTCCGCGAAAACAGGCGCCGACGCCTTTTCTATCAGGCCTTCGTCGGTATTGATGACGAGCGAGGCCTTGTTCATTTCCCCGAGCCAGAAGAATTCATCCCTGTTTGCGGCGCCAGCGTAAGCGCCTGCACAATAGGCAATCAGGGAAAAGCCCAATGCCGGAAGCGCGAGTGATTTCATGAGTTTGTCTCCGAGAGGAATGTGTTTTTGTCGTGAAATATTGCATAAGCCGTTTACGCGGCGCGCGAGGGGGCGCGCCGTTCCGATGCGAATACGGGACCGGCCCTCCGCCTTCGCGGCAGCCTGTCGAGCCAGCGAAGCAGGCCCGCGAGTCCGGCCATCGCCCAGGCCAGCGGCCTCAGGATGAACCGCAACAGCAGCAGGATGGGAAGCAGGACGAGAGTCCAGCCCACTACCTGCACCAGACCTGCCGGCAGGCCCAGCTTTTCCGCCGCGGATCCGAGAAGGGAATTGATGACGCTCGGGTGCCGAATGGCAATATAGGCCAGCACCGCCGGCGCGCCGTACTTCACCAGTCTTGCGCCAACCGCGCTGCCGCGCCATAAGCCGGACCCAAGCGCCGCCGAGCGCTCGGAAAAGGTCAGGGACCGGCCGCCCGCCGCGCCGGCCCTGCCCATGCGCAGCACCTTGAGCGCGCTCACACCGATCGCCACATCCAGGGCCGCCCACCCTAAGTCGCCCGCTGCTATCGTCTCATCGCGGCGAAGCTTGGTCTCCAGCCCCTTTACGCCGCCGGCAAAGAAGCTGTTGATACCTTCGAGAACGCGTTCTGTCTGGACCCAGGCCACCTCTCCCGCCGGGCTGATCACGAACTGGCCCAGGAAATCGTAGCCTTCCGCCTTGAGGAATTGCACGGCATACCGGCCCCGTTCTTCGCTCGACAGCGCCGCCCCCGCCCCGGGGGCCTCGGGAGCCGCAGGGGCTTCTGCGGCCTCGGCGGGCGCACTGTCGTTCCACAGCCGCCGGACAGTGTTCAGGGCCGAGCGGGCTGTCTCGCTCATGCCGCGCATCAACTCCAGCGTGAAGACTTCATGCGTGAGGAAATAATGAATGGGCAGAGTCACATCTTCCCCGTAGCTGCGAAGCACATCCTGGAATTCCCGGCTTTCTCCGAGCATCGCGAAGATGGGTCTGGCCATATCGGGATAGCGCAGAAGCGCGATCCTTGCCTTCGCAAGCAATACCGGATCCTCTGCATAGGCAAGAAAAAGCGCCTGCAGCTCGTCGGGCTCGCCGCTCAGTTCGCTCGCCATTTCCGGCATGACTTGTTCGACCTGCAGATGCAGCAGTTGCGCTTCCAGAGGCTTCGGTTTATACAGGCTGGTGATCAGCAGCGCGCCCAGGAAAGCAAGCAGGCTGGCCACAAACAGAGTTTTCATAAGGCGGGCTCGATAGTGTGCTGGCGGGAACGTTCACTGTAGCAGAGGCTATGATAAAGCGCCGACAGGTAGATGATCCAATCCCGGAATCCAGGCTCCATCCGCTGGTCACTATCGCAAAGACGCCTTGGCCGATGTGCTCGCCGAGCTCCAGCCCTTGGAACATGAGCACGCGTAAGCGCCGCATGATTCCCACGGAGGCTCGTGAAAAACCTTTATGAGCGCTTGTGCAACCGCAAACGACGCTGTACGGGAAATAGATGCAGATCGAACCGGTCCGCGATGAATCCCCACACGCCTTTCGGGAACCGGATCGTCACCACGACCGCCAGCAAACCCAGTACGGTCAAATACCAGGTTCCATAATCTTCAAATGTCTTCGATAGAGCGAAGAAGAGAATGGCGCCGAACAGAGGTCCTTCGATTGTGCCGACACCGCCGATGATTACCATGAAAATAATCATCGGGGACCACGACACGCCAAATGCCGCATCCGGAGAGATGCGCAAAGTACCAAGAAAATACAGCGCGCCGGCAATACCGAAACCAAAAGCGGATATCACGTAGACCAGAAACTTGATCCGCTTGACATCGATACCCTGGCTTTGCGAGGCGATTTCCGAATCGCGAATCGCCGTGAGGGCCAGCCCGAATCTCGAACGAAGCAGAAAGTACACCAGAAGCACCGATCCATAGGACGCCGAAATCGAAATCCAGAAGGTGATTGCCTCGCGGGAGCCGCGGCTGAACCCCTTCAGGGCCATCAGGCTTGCGCCCGATCCACCGCCCAGCTCTGTTGTATTCGCGACAAGCAGCCGGAGAATCTCCGCCACCGCCCAGGTCCCGATGGCGAATGCTCCGCCGGGCAGGCGGAAAACGATCTGCGATATCGGCATCGCAATCAGCGCCGCGACAATCCCGCACAACAGCACGGCGAAGAAGGGATTGATTCCTGCCATGTTGGCCAGCACGATCAGCGCATAGCCGCCTATGCCAATGTAGGCCTGCTGACCAACCGAAACAAGCCCCCCATAACCGCCGAGCAGGTTCCACATTTGCGCCATGACGAAATAGCATGCCAGCTCCGACAGCCATCGCAGATAGCTTGCGTCGGCCCAGAAGGGCATGGAAATCGAAAAGCCCAGCGATGCGGCAAAGAAGACCATGGTGGCAATGCCGGCTCGTGTTGAACGCTCGACGATATACTTGCCGCTATGGCCGTCGGCGGGACAATCGTTGGACAACTCCGCTGCTGTGTTCATTTGATCCTCTCTCTATGCGCTATCGTGTCCTGGGGAAGAAGCCATCTGGCTTGAACAGCAGAATGGCGACAAACACTACATGGCCCACCAGCACCCCCCAACCCGGATCGAGGCGGGAACCGATAGATTGCGCAATGCCGAGAAGGACTCCTCCGGCCAATGTTCCCCAGAACGACCCTATACCGCCGATGATGACCGCCTCGAAGGCGTAGATCAGCTGCGCCGGCCCATCGGTAGGAGAAAAGGTGGTGCGCATGCCGTGAAATATTCCGGCGATACCGAGGATGCCGACTGCGATGGCCGTTGCCAAAGCGTAGATATGCGCATTATTGATTCCCATCAGCACTGCGGCGCCGTGGTCATCCGAGGTCGCGCGGAACGCGCGGCCCATGGATGTATTGCCGAAAAGCCACTGCAGCCCGATGGTAAGGAGCACTGCGGAACCGAATACGATCAACGGCAGGACACCAGCCGCCAGGTTATCGGTGATCGTTATGCTTCGCGACTCGAGCCCGCTCGCGCTGATCGCGCGCGTATCGGCGGAAAAGAACTCCAGCAGCAGATTCTGGATCATGATGGATATGCCGAATGTGACAATCAGCGAAGGCAAGGGGTCCTTGCCGATCGTGAAATTCAGAATCCCGCGCTGGAGCAAATAGCCTATGCTGAAGGCAACCGGCACCACCACTGCCATCGCGGCGAATGGCTGCAGCCCCAGTTTCTCCACCGCCATCAGCCCGATAAAGGACATCAGAATGACCATGTCGCCGTGGGCAACGTTTACCAGCCTCATGATGCCAAACATCAGCGAAAGGCCCATCGCAAACAATGCATAAAGACCGCCGACAAGTATTCCCTGAATGATTGCATCAATCCAAACTATCATGTTTCGTCTCCGTGCCGGCGCATTGTTCAAACCCCAAAATAGGCATGGGAAATCTGCTCATGGGTAAGATCGGAGGAATTCCCGCTAAGCGACACCCTTCCCTCCTGGAAGCAATACAGCCGCTGCGACATGTTTTGCGCCGTGTACACATCCTGCTCGACAATGATCGCGGTAAGCCCGTTGCGTGCGACTTCCGCCAGCGCGGCATATATCTCCTTGATGACGGCGGGCGCGAGACCCAGCGAGATTTCATCGCAGATCAGCAACTCTGGATTGCTCATCAGCGCTCGGCCAATCGCCACCATCTGCTGCTGACCGCCGGAAATCGCCGTCCCGGGGACACTCCGCTTTTCTTTCAGCACCGGGAACAGGCGGTAGATCTTTTTCAGATCCCACGGGCCGGGGCGCTTCGTATAGGCGCCCATCCTCAGATTCTCCTCGACCGACAGGCTCGGAAACAGCCTGCGGCCTTCCGGAACCATGGCAATCCCGCCGGCCACGATGCGGTGGGTTTTACAGCCGCCAATTGGCTGGTCCTTGAACCGCACGCTTGCGGGATCAGCCGCCAGCACGCCCATAACCGTATTAAGGAAGGTCGATTTTCCGGCGCCATTGGACCCGATGATGGCGACGATTTCTTGCGGCCGGATTTCAAAATCGATACCGAACAAGGCTTGGAAATCACCGTACCACGCCTTCAGGCCGTGCGTCGAAAGCAATTGGCTCATACCTCGATACCCATATATACGCGCTTGACTTCCGGGTTGTTCATCACCGACTCCGGCTCACCCTCGGCAAGCTTGGATCCGAAGTTCACAACCAACAGACGATCCGCAACAGCGAGCAAAGCGCGCACCACGTGCTCGATCCAGATCATCGATACGCCCTGCGCCTTGATCTCCTGAATCAGTCTTACAAGTTCCTTCGCTTCCTGCTCGGTCAATCCACCGGCAATTTCGTCCAGCAGCAGGAGCTTGGGCCGGGTGGCGAGCGCGCGAGCCAGTTCAAGGCGTTTGCGGTCAAGCAGCGTCAGCGATCCCGCCAACTGATTCGCCTTCTTTTTCAGGCCAGTCTTCTCGAGGATTTGAATGCAGACGGGTTCGGCATCCTGCTCCGCCATGCCTTCGCCGAACGTGGCGCCGACGAGGAGGTTCTCGAACACGGTCATGCCCGCGAACGGATGCGGGATCTGGTACGAACGGCCTATGCCCAGGCGACAGCGATGCTGCGGTGGCAATGCGCCGATGTCCTTGCCGCGGAATATCACGCGCCCTTCGTCGGCGCACACGTCGCCACTGATCAGATTGAAGAGTGTCGTCTTGCCGGCGCCGTTGGGGCCCAGGATGCCCAGCATTTGCCCGTCGCCCAGCGTAAAACTGATCATGTCGATGACCTTGAGCAAACCGTAGGACTTGCTCACACCCTCCAGCGAAAGAATCTCCCCCACCGGCGCCTCCGTTGCAATTTTTTCGGTCTATGTAAAACCGGAAGGCAGGACGCCTCCCGGAATGCCCAAGGTCAGGCAATCAGCGCCAACTTGCCGCCGAGCGGAATGTGTGTCGCGGCCTTGTTCGAGACAATGACAAGGTCATACTTGAATTTTCCGCCCTTGACCCACTGGCCGCCGACCAGCGGCGTCTTCGCGACGTTCTTGACGGGGCCTTTCCCCCACTCGACCCGGCCTACAATGGTCTCGGTGGCGGTCGTGGCGATGGCATCCCGGACGCCCTCCCTGTCGTCGATGTCTTTCGTGTGTTTGAGAACACTCGCAGCTACCTCGAACAGTGCGTGGGAATACCCGAGCGGCTGGGTCCACTGCTTCTTTGTGGCGTTCTCGTACGCCGCGGCAAACTCGGCGGCCGTCTCGCCGGTGAGCGACGATTTGAATGGGTGGTTCGGGCTCCACCACAGCTCGGTCGACATCCCCTCGGCCAAATCACCCATGGCCTCGACCGCGGACGGGAACAGCACGCCCTTTGCGATGGACGCGACTTTGGGCTTGAAGCCCTGCTGGCGCGCCTGCGTCCAAAAGGTCTTGACGTCGGGTGGAATCATGTTGCCGGTGACAATCTCACAACCCGCTCTCTTGAATGCGGCGATCTGCGCGCTGAAATCCGCATTCAACACCTGGTAGCGCCCCGGATCAGTCAGATCGAAGCCCTCCTTGGCAAGCGCGGATGGCAATCCGAATTTGGCATCCCCCCATGCATTGCCATCCGCATCATTCGGAAATAGACCGCCGACCGCATTATTGGTTGGAAGCGACTTCCACATGTCGAGGAAGACGCCGATAGCATCCTCGAGGCCCCAGAAGAAGTGATAAGTCCACTCAAAGCCGGATTCGGGCTTGGCACCCCGACCGAAGAACCACGGCTGCCACGGGTTTACGGTAGAAATGCATGGAACGCCGTTGAGTTCGCACTGATCGGCCACCGGATTTATCGTCTCCACGGTGGAGGCGACCAGCATCAGGTCGACCTTGTCCCTGAGGATCAGGCTGCTGGCCGCTTCTCCGGCCTTATTGGAATTCGATTCGCTGTTCTTGACGACAACATCCACGGGATGAATCCGGTCGCCGACCATGATCCCATTCTTGAATACCTTCTTTATTCCTTCGAGGACGAATTTGTCCGCCTCGCCAAATGGCGCAAGCGGCCCGGTCAACGGCGTCACGAACCCTATCTTGACCTTGCGCGACGCAGCGGCGAGAACCGGCGGGCTGAACCCCGCCAAGCTACCCAAGCCAGCGGACATGGCCGTTGCGCTGAGAGTTTTGATAACGCGGCGACGCTTCGGGTCGGAAAGCCCATGCACAACACGCTTGTCATTCATCTCTATCTTCCTCCTCATGGTGTTTTTGTATGAATCCCTGATCTATGAACAAAACGCAAGTTCCATGCCATGCTCAATCCTGAACATGATATTTCTTATATATCAATGAATTACTCATGTTTATCCCAAGAATCCCGTCCTTTCGCCAGGTGCGATACGATGTCGTCTCACACACTTGTCACAAACTGCGACGACAGTTGCGAGACCGCACTTCAGAAATACGGAGACCCTTCGAAAAAATCAAGAACTCGCAGCTTGTGCTGTCGTTATGACCGAACCAGTCCCTTAGAGCGGCATAATCAACTTGAACCAGAACTTGTCGCCCTGGAAGCGGTTCTTGACATTGCTTTCGTGCTGCCATTGGAAAATGAGCTGCGTTTTTGCCGCCGTTTCATACTTGATGCTCGGACCGATGGCAAATACCTGGCCGCGGTTGCCATCCGGCCCTACCTTGGCCCCGTGCAACTTGTCATCCGTGAGCTGCTTGAGGTAATAGCCGCTAAAGCCGACCGACCACGGACCAATATGCTTGCCGACCAGGTAATCCATATGGAATTCATCGCCGGACTGATAGTGGGTATCGTCGTTCCTGGTCTTCCAGTTGTACATGAACTTTCCGGAGACCTCCCATCCGTTCCTGTTCAGGTAGGTAACACCAAAAATGGGCTCAATGCTGTAATAGTTGGCGCCGATGTTCTTTCCGGGTGGGCCATTCTTGCTATACGCGCCGGTCGGCAAGTTGATGTCGAGGCCCAGAGCGTAGTGCCACTCGGGGGAATGCCAGGAGAGAATCATCGGCGTGATGGTGGCGTCGCCGATGCCGCTGCGGCCATCTTTTGCGCCAGCCGCATTGATCGACAGATCGACGACCGGAAGGATTGCCGCCCAACCATAATTGGCGCCGAATACCTTTAAATCAGTTACCTTGACGAAGCGGAACGCGTTAAAGGTTGCGTTCATCTCGACGTCCTTGCCGTTCGGCGCAAGCACCTTGCGGCCGTTGTTGTCGCGCAGCGTTCCGGACATATGGCCAAAATAATTCAGGAAGTAGTTGCCCGGCGGCGGCACCGCCCCGGCAAACCAGTTTTCGGCGCCGTTCGGGTACTGATCGCCGCCCTCCTTGGCGTGAACGGAAGATACGGCGCAGAAACCGCAAATCGCTGCGACGAGTAATTTTGAATTCATTCATTGCCTCCTTTGCTGTGGTAAGCCGCAACAACTTGGCACGTGCCGCGGCAGTCGTCCGCCGGTGAAATCCCAGCGTGCAAGCATTTGTAAACAAATACCGTGCCAGCAATGAGTGCATATCCAGTTCGCTGTTTTTAGGCGCTATTTTTGAGGAAGCTGACTCTCTGCACCACGATTCAGGTGATTTGTGAACGTCTTTTTCAAACATTCGTCTCAACCTGATATCCGGGAAACTGCAAATGAGTTCGGTGACCTTGAGCACACCGAAGGACTTGCTCACCCCCTCCAGCGAAAGAATCTCCGCCACCGGCGCCTCCTTGAAGACCAGCCCGCGGCCTGCGAAGATGCCTGCCGCAGCATCGTGCTGATATCGACATAAACCTAGCCCGCGCCCGCCAACCAGGCAAGCTCGCCGGCCACCTGCAGCAGCCCGCGGATAAACGAAAACAATGCCTATAGCCGGGCCAGCCATGTCGACCAGTTGGGAAACACAATCAGCAGGGCGATCAGCACCAGCATGCACAAAATGAACGGAATGCAGCCGATGAAGATCTGCCGGATATTGACGGCGGCCGTCTTTCCCAGCGCCGAACGCACCGTATAGACCGAGATGCCGAACGGCGGCGTGATCAGGCCCACTTCGATGGCCACCACCGTGATGACGCCAAACCAGATCAGGTCCATCTCGAACGCGCGCACAATGGGCAGGGCGATGGGCAGCATGATCAGCATGATCGATACCGAGTCGATGATGCAGCCCAGCGCCAGCGTGATCAGCACGTAGGCGAACAGAAACCCGTACGGCCCCAGCTCCCATTCCTGGAGCATCAGGGTCAGCCCGCCCGGCAGGCCGGTCATGGCCAGCATACGGCTGTAGAAGCTGGCGGCGATGATCAGGAACAGTACCGACACCGACACATGCCCGGTTTCCACCAGTACCTGCCAGAATTTCGGCAGATCCAGCCGCCGACGGCCGAGCGCAATGACCAGCGCGCCCAGCGCCCCCACCGCGCCCGCCTCCGTGGGCGTGAACAGCCCGCCATACAGGCCGCCCAGCACCAGCAGAATCAGGCCGCCGATCGGCAGGCTCTTGGCCGTCGCGCTGAGCCAGGTCTCGTCGCTGTGGACGAGCTTCTGGTGGTTCCTGACGAACATAAAGTCCGGCGTAAACCGCGCCATCGCGATGGTGGCCAGGCAGAATGCCAGCGCCAGGACAATGCCGGGAATAACGCCGGCCAGAAACATGCGTCCGATCGATTCCTCGGCCAGCACGCCGTAGATGATCATCAGCAGACTGGGGGGAATCAGCATGCCCAGCACGGAACTGCCTGCCACCGCGCCGGTAGCGTACATGGGGGTGTAGCCATGCCGGATCATCTCAGGCACCGCCACCTTGGCGAACACCGATGCCGAGGCGATGCTGATGCCGGTGATCGCCGAGAACACGGCATTGGCGCCGATCGTCGATACCCCAAGGCCGCCGCGCACACGGCGAAACAGCCACTCGAACACATCGAAGATATCGCGTCCGATACCCGATACGCTGACCAGCAGCCCCATCAGAACGAACAGCGGCACCACGCCGAACAGATACTCCCGGATGCTGTCGTTGGCGGCCGCGCTGGCCATGCGCATGGCAACCCAGGGATCGCGCAGCAGGCCGACGCCCACCAGAGCCGTCAGGATCAGCGCAATGCCGATGTGCATGCCGATATAGATCGCCACCAGCAGCAGGACAATCGCCAACAGGCCGACTTCGATCCCGGTCATGGCCGGCTACCCGGGCGTGCGCACGCCGTGCGGGCTTGATCCACGACCAGGATCAGGTACTGTGCGGCGGTTATGGCGAACCCCAATACGACAATCCCCTTGACCGGCCAGGTGGGCGCGGTAAACACGCCTTGGATGCCGACAAACTCATCGGTCATCCAGGCGCGCCAGAAGCCCGGCCAGGACGCCCAGCCGATGGCGGCGCACACCAGCAGGCCGCACAGGGAGAACAGCGCCTCCAGGCCGGCGGCGCGGCGCGGACGGGCGGCGCGCAATGACTCGATGAACATGTCCGCTCGGCTCATGCGCCCATGCCGCAGCGTGCTGGCCAGCTGCAGGAACACGAATGCGATCACCGACAGCGACACCAGTTCCGCCACGCCGTCGATCGGCTGGTTGAGCAGGTTGCGCGTCAGGACATCCGCGCAGATTAGGAACATCACGCAAAAGATCAGGATGGAGCCGACGGCATTCATGCCGTCCACCATCAGCCCGAATACCCGGCCGGCAAGCGTCTCGCCCTGCCCGCCAGGTTCGGCTATGTTGGTCTTGGCTGGCATAATGTGTCAAAGCTCCTGGTCCCAATTGCGCGCCGGCGTCACGCCGCGCTTGCGCAAGGCGTTCATGTAGGCAATCACGATGTCCTTGGCCGCGGCTCCCTGCCGTCCGTTGGCCTTGACCCAGTCGGCCGCCAGGTTCGGCATGGTGCGTATCCACGCCTCGCGTTCCTGCGGCGGCAGCGGCGTGATCGCCACCGGCGGGTTCTGGGCCGCGCCCAGCTCGGCCATCTGCGTGAGCGCCGCTTCATAGCGCTCCATCAGCGTCTCGCCCAGCACGCGCGAATACTCCTTGCCCACGTCCTTGACGATCTGCTGCACCTCCGGCGGCAATCCGTCCCAGGTATCCTTGTTGATGGCAATGCCGCCGATGTACAGCCCGCCGATCCCGACGGTAGTGACGTAAGGCGCGACCTCGTAGATGCGGTTGGGCAGTATGCCGGTGGCAATCGAGATAACGCCGTCGGACACACCCGTCTGGATATCCGTGTAGTACGACGTCAGGCTGCCGTCGATGGCAACGGCGTTCGAGCCGCGCAGCCATAGGCCGATGGACCCAGGCGCAGAGATGCGGCGGCCCGCGATATCCGCGTAAGCCTTCACGGGCGCCTTGGTGAACAGGTGATAGGTATCGACCCCGGTCGCCCCCAGGAATACCGTATTGTTGCGCTCCCATTCGGCGCGCAGCGCGGGCATGGTTTCATTCAGTTCGTTGGCCACATCCAGAATCACGCGGATGTCGTCCGTGGTGAACGGCGTGACCGTGCCGAACTGCGCCAGCGGCATCTTCGCCGCTTCCAGGTTGTGGAACACCCAGCCGATGTCCGTCACGCCCTGCTCGACGGACGTCAGCGTCGCATTCATCTTGTACAACTGCCCGCCGTAGGCCTCCTGCCACTGGACGCGATAGCCCTTGCCCAGGGCTTCTACCCGCTTGGTCACTTCCGGTACGAAGACGGTCGACATCAACCCCACCCAGGGCAGGGTCGTCGGGTGGCTGGAGGCAATCGTCAGCCTGAACGTCTTGCCCTGCGCCATTGCCGCCGCAGGCGGCAGCATAGCCAGTGTCAGCAGCGCGGCGCCCACGCGCCGCAGGGTTGATGCATGTTTCATGGATGTCTCCTCTGGTTATCGGTAAAGAAGGCTCTCGAATACGGTCGTGCCTACAAACGGATGGGGAATCTGGTATGAGCGGCCGATGCCGGTGGCGGGACGGAAAATCATCTTTCGGGAAAGGCCGGGTGCCACAGGCGCCTATCGGTATCCTTTTCGTATCCCTTGCCTTTTGGATAACTCACCAGTTCCATCTGCATGCCCCACGGGGCCAGAAAGTAGACCCAGGTCTGCCCCGCGCTGGGACCGGCGGCACGCAGCGTCGGCTCACCCTGTATGCGCACCCCTTTGGACTTCAGATAGGCGACCGCCGCATCAATGTCGTCGACGTAAAACGCAAGGTGATGGCCGCCGACATCGCTGTTTTTCGGTTGTTCCAGCCGCTGCCCGGGAGCTTCGTACTCGAAGACCTCGAAATTTGAACCGTGGGCGCAACGCAAGAAGCGCAAGCGGCGCATTACTGCGCTCGGATCGACGTTGAGATGCGTATGCATCCAGTCGTCGGTCGAGTGAAATGGCCCGAGCTCATAGATGGGCTCGCAGCCGATGACATCGACAAAGAACGCTATTGCCTCGTCGAGGCTGGGCACCGTAAAGCCGATATGGTCGGTACCGCGCATGCCAGGCATGCCGCTGGATTCCGCGGCGATCATCGCGCTATCGGCTTCGTTTCGATCCATCGCGCGGGACGGTTCCACCATGCTATTCGTCATGACTTTGGTTCACTCTTGAAAGCGCCAGTGGCCGTATCAACCGGCGGCGCGAGTAGATGATTCGCTTTGCTGCAACCTGAGCAACCCCAGGTAGCGGCTATCCACCAGGGTCACTGCAGCTTTCGCCGACCCCAAGTCCGGATGGACTGCTTCTACCTGGTAATCGCCGCTGTCCGGATCCAGGCCATCGAACTTGAAGTCGCCGAAGGTATCCGATTGGGCTGACGCAATCTCCTGGCCCGCGCGCTTCAGCATCATGCGCGCGCCGGGGATGCAGTCGAGAATACCGTCGATCTCCGCCACCACGCTCCCCCCGATGAAACACTTGCTGAACCGGTAGAGATTCTTGTAGTACACGCGAGGCTTGGTGTTCAGTTCGGGGCGCAGGACTTCGAGCTTGTGCTTCTTCACCAGATCCTGCATTTCCGCATCCTCGACCTGCACAGCCCAATACACCCCGGTCGGGCAGGACTGCTGGCAGCGCGGCTGCTTCCAGCCCTGGTCGAGCAAGTGAGCGTCAAAAATCCATTTCTGCGGGAGTTGCAGCTCCTCATTCCAGAAGATGGCGTTATAGGGACAACTGCTTACGATGTCCATTCTTCCCCGCGCTTTCTGCGGATCGATGATGACGATGCCGTCGGCGCGCTTGTACACCGACCCGTCCCCCGCCGCCTTGATGCACGGGGCATTATCACAGTGGTTGCAGGTCGTCGGACGGTAGGCCGCGTCGACCATGCCGTCCTGCCCGCGCACCTTGCGGTGGATCTTGATCCAGTTATGACCATGCACCGGCTGCGGCGCGGCATATCCGGGGAAGTCGTTTCCGACGTGCTCGTCGCGTGTGGTCAGCATGCAGTTGTTGCAGTTCTCGCACTTGGCCACGTCAATAATGAGGTTCCACTTTTTCACGGCAGTAATTCCTTTATCCTGGCTATCTTGTCACTTGTCCGGGAGCGCACCGCGCCCGGACGGCCTACGCGGCCTTCGCGGCCGCGGCGGGACGCTCGTTCGACGGCGGCATGCCTTTGATCTGGACATGGCTCTTGAGGCCTGCGGGAGGCGTCCACGGCTGCATTTCCACGAGACAGGAGTTCGCCGCCATGCCCTCGGTGCCTTGCTGTTGCGGGCGAGGCGAGGTCAGCACATTGGCGCAGCCGGAACGATCCGACACGCCATCCGTACCGTGTGTATGGACCGGATCGAAGTCTGCGTTCGACTCGAAAGTCTTCATGAGCCCGCGACCGACGAGCGGCGACACATCCGCAACGAAAATTACCGAACCGCGGTCGTTGAAGACGCGAATCGGCTGGTGATGACGGATGCCCCGCTTCGCCGCATCTTCCGGGTTGATCTTCATCACCCAGTAGTAGTAGCCGTCGATGAAGATGCGGTGGTCATCGATGTCGTTCAGAACGCTGTCCTTGCCGTCGCCGTAGGTGTGGAAGCTGTAGCGCGGATGGGTGGAAATCATCTGCAGCGGATATTTCTCGAACAGTTCCTTCGCATGAGGCCCTTCCCAGGCGGGGATGTAGCGGTTGAGCGCCGGGCGCTCCGGATTGTCGGCCTGTCCGCGCAGGAGCGAGGACGAGACGAATTCCAGCTTGCCGGACTGCGTCTCCAGCCCCTTGCCGAACTCCTCCGTGAATTGCGACGGCAGGGGATGCGGCTCGGGAATATCCTTAGGCCGGCCCTCGGCATACCAGCGCATCGAGACGGCGGTGCGCGTCTTTTCCGGCTCGGCGGGCAGGACGTAGTAGCCCTTCTTCACGAACTCCTTCCAGCCGATGTACTTGGGCAGGTCGGTCGAATCGAACACGCGCTTGCACCAGTCGAGTTCGCTGCAGCCTTCGGAGAACATCGCCCCAAGACCCAGGCGGTGCAGAATTTCCAGGTAGATCTGGTAGTCGGATTTCGACTCGCCCAGCGGCTCGATGGCCTTGTGCTGCAGCGTGACGATGCGGTGGTTCAACTGGGCGTTGTTGTGGTGGATGTAGCCGGCGCAGTTGGCCCATTCGCTGATGTCCCAGCGCTCGAAGCTGGTGCATGCCGGGAGGATGATGTCCGCATACTTGGCGTCGCCCTCGAACCAGATCGACTGGTTCACCACGAATTCGATCGAGGGGTGGCGATAGGACTGCTCGAATCGGGTCGATTTCGCGATCGTGCCGAACGATGAGCCGCCGTAGCGGTACAGCATGTGAATCTTCGAGTAGCCCGGCATAGGGTATTCGAAAGGCGCGAATTGCGCTTCCATCGACGAACCGTCCCACATGAAGCCCTTGGAATGGCCCTCGACGATCGCCTCGGGCAGGCGTTGGCGCGGAATCATCTGCTTCACCGGGTTCATGGTGATCAGGTGCGGCATCCGCTGGTAGTTGTTGATGCCCGAAGCAGTGAATGCCAGTTCGCCGGAGATGCCGCCCTCGGCGTAGCCGGGGAAATAAAACTCGTAATCGAGCGGCGCACCGAACTGCAGGTTGCCGAAATTGATGCCGGGTTTGCCCCAGCCCTGCATCGCCATCATGAGGATCATGCAGCGAGCCCATTGGGAGCCGGTGGCCGAACGGCAGGCGCCACCCCAGCCGGCGCCGAGCCCCCCGGCGGAGAGGTAGGTCTTCTTGCTTCCCCACGACCTCGCCAGGGCGCGGCACACATGCGCCGGGACACCGGTTTCGCCTTCCTGCCACTCGGGCGTCTTGGGCACGCCGTCCGTGCTGCCGAGCAGGTAGTCGCGCCATTCGTCGAATCCGGTGCTGCGGTCGGCGACATACTGCTTGTCGTACAGCCCCTCCGCGACCCACACGTGCATGATGGCCGTTGCGAGCGCGGCATCGGTGGCGGGACGGATCGAGATCCATTTGCCGCCCAGCAGTTGCGCCGTCGGATTGAGGTGCGGGTCGATGTGGACAAACTCGATGCCGAGCTCCTTCGCCCACAGGCGTCGCTGCGTACCCTCGAAACCGGCGTACAGGCCATTGGTCGATTCCGGATCGCTCGACCAGAAAACAATCTGCTGCGCTTCCTGCAGGCAGTCCTCGACGGTGCCGTAGAAGCTCGGAACGCCCAGCCGCAAGGAGCCGCCGAAATGATGCATGGCGCCCCAGTACCAGCCCTCCCAACTGTCAGGATTCGGATGGACCCGGGTGAAGCCGATGAGATTGCCGAAACGCAGCAGCGCGCTCAGGTAGTAGCCGATGTTGCCCCACTGGTGGTGGGATGGCATGGGAATCGCGATCGCCCCCGGCCCATGCTCCTTCTTCATGCGCTTGATTTCGCTGGCCACGGTGTCGAGAGCCTCGTCCCAGCTGATTCGCTCGTAACCGGAGATGCCACGGTTCTGCGGATTACGCTCGCCGTCGGGATCGAAGTCCACGCGCTTCATCGGATACAGTAGCCGCTTGTCCGAATAGACCATCGACTTCAGCGCCGACGCATGCGGACTCAAAGTGGACTTGCGCCATGGAGTGAAGGTCTTGCCGCGCGCCTGAATCGACCAGGACGGGGCGTCCGTCTCATCCAGCACGATAGGCGTCATGCGCACGATGCGCCCATCCTTCACATAGACGAACATCGGACCGCCATTGGTGTTCGTCGTATAGCGCACAGTGCCGTCGGGCATCTTCGTGCCGAGTTCGAGACCGACGGTCTGCAGCTGGTTCATCATCTGCATGAACCATACGCACAGCTCGTCGCGGCCGACGACCATGACACGGAAGTTCTTGGCGGCGTTGAGGATCTCGGCCTGGTCGGCACCAGGCTTGAGAAACGACAGGGCGGTCGGCAGGTCCTTGAAGATCAGCTTGACATCCGGATTCGGGTGGATGCCGGCTTGCGATTTGACGGTTCCGCGCTGGAATGTGTAATGGCGGCCGATGCTGCCATCCTTCAGCTTGATCTGGACGACACAGTTGCGCCGCTTCATTTCTTTCCTGAAGGAGGGATATTTCTTTGCCGTCCGTCGAAGGATATGAGTCACCCCGAACAGAATTGTTTTCAGGAGAGTCTGCTTCATTCTTGTTTTCCTCCTCTTGTTCTCATCATGTTTTGATTTGGTCTGCGGAGCAGTCTCCACCCCTGGTTCATCGGCGATCATCCTGCAGATGCATCTCGCTACATTGCATTAGGCAATTGTTGTGCCATATTATGATTATTCTCGTAATTCGTTGTTTTATATTGATTTTTCATTAAATTTGGATCCAGCGGCGAGGCGTCGGAATAGCATGGTCGTCGCAATATGCGAAGCGCATCTCAAGCAGCCATGAGACAGAGCCGGCAACCCCCACCCCTGAGCCGGAATTTGAGCCTGCATCGTGAACGGCCCCGTCTCGGCGCCTGCCCCATCGTTCCCGCGAAATCAATTCCAGTATGCAACTGACGTCTCAATAACAGAGCCCGATGCCGCCGTGGAAACTTTAATTTCTTACGTTATTTCAATGCATTGCGCTATGCCGCCAAATGGCATGCATCTTGCGTATCCAGACCCGCCACCCCGGTGAAATCCAGATCTTCCGTAAATCCAGTCACGGGGGGAGTCGTTACTACACATCACCCTGAGGAACGAGGATGCCAGGAATCAACAAACTAGACTACGCAGAGCAGTGGATAGAACTCACTTCGACACCGCAAGACTGGAAGAGCCTGGGCAGGACCGAACTGCTGCGCATGCTTTATTACCACCACATCATTCGGACCTTCGAGGAGGCGGTGCTGAACCTGGAGAAGCTGGGCCTCGTTCATGGCCCGGCGCACTCCAGCATCGGCCAGGAAGGCGGGGCGGTCGGCTCGGCGATGCTGCTCAATTCAGCCGACATGATTACCGGCTCGCACCGCGGGCATCACCAGTTTCTCGTAAAGGGGATGCGGCATATCGATTCTCCTTCCTACGATCCGCGCACGGCGCCATTGCCTGACGCGGTTCAGACCTTCCTCTACCGGACTCTGGCCGAAATCCTTGGCCTCGCCGATGGCTTCTGCAAGGGTCGCGGCGGCTCGATGCATCTGCGCTGGCCTGAGGCGGGGGCCATGGGTACGAACGCGATCGTCGGTGGCGGCGTGCCCATTGCCAACGGGCTGGCATGGGCGCAAAAGCGGCGGAACAAGGGTGAAGTGACTTTCACGTACTTCGGCGACGGCGGCATGAATATAGGCGCTGTACCGGAATCGATGAATCTTGCGGCCCTGTGGAGCCTGCCGATCTGCTTCTTCGTCGAGAACAACGGCTACGCCGTGTCCACGACGCTGGAGGAAGAAACACGGGAGACCCGGCTATCGTCGCGCGGCGGCGCCTATGCGATCCCCGCATGGCGCGTGGACGGCATGGATCCGGTCGCGGTACGGCTTGCTTCCGAGAGTGCCATCGAGCATATGCGCGCGGGCAAGGGGCCGACGATCATCGAGGCGGTACTGTACCGCTATTTCCATCACGGCGGATCCATGCCCGGCAGCGCCTTCGGCTATCGAAAAAAGGACGAGGAAGCGTCATGGATAGCCAAGGATCCTCTCAAGCGCACGGCACGGGAGATGATCAATCTCAAGTGCTTGACCGAGAACGAAAACGAGGCTATTTCCCGCCACTGCGAGAACGCCATGCGGGATGTCATCGCGCGCCTTGTCGAAGGCCAAGGTTCCAAGCGCCGCATCCGCGCCGAACTGTGGCCAAAACCCGAGTTCCGCGACCATGGCCTGCGCGGCGATCTGTCCGAGTTCAAGGATGCGCGCTTTGAGGAAGTTGAAACGGCCTCCGGTCCGACCGGCGACGTGAAATTCATCGACGCCGTGGCCAGGGTCATGGGGCGCAGGATGGAGACCGACGAGCGCATCTTCTGCATGGGCGAGGATATACACCGGCTCAAGGGCGGCACGAACGGCGCCACTAAGGGACTGGCCGAGCGCTTTCCCGACCGCATCGTTCCAACCCCGATCGCCGAACAAGGCTTTGTCGGCCTGGCCGGCGGCGTGGCGCTGGACGGCAGCTATCGGCCGGTCGTGGAATTGATGTACGCCGATTTCGCGCTGGTTGCCGCCGATCAGTTGTTCAACCAGATCGGCAAGGCGCGTCACATGTTCGGCGGCGACTCGGCGATGCCCCTGGTGCTGCGGACCAAGTGCGCCATCGGCACCGGCTACGGTTCACAGCACTCGATGGACCCGGCCGGCGTTTACGCAATGTGGCCCGGCTGGCGCATCGTGGCGCCAAGCACGCCTTTCGACTACGTCGGCCTGATGAACAGTGCGCTCAAATGCGAGGATCCGGTTCTGGTCATCGAGCACACAGGCCTTTACTCTGCGACCGGCCAGGGGCCGCTGGAAGACTTCGATTACTGCATCGAACTCGGCAAGGCCAAGGTCGTGCGCAAGGGTTCCTCGTTCACGGTCCTCGCCTACCTGGCGATGACTCCCCTTGCGCTCAAGATGGCTGATGAGATGGAGCTCGACGCCGAAATCATCGACCTGCGCTCTCTGGACCGCGCCGGTATCGACTGGGCCACTATAGGGGCAAGCATCCGCAAGACGAACAACGTAGTCATGCTCGAACAGGGACCGCTGACGGCTTCCTACGGCGCGATGCTGACCGACGAGATCCAGCGGCGCTTCTTCGACTACCTCGACCAGCCGGTGCAACGTATCCATGGCGGAGAGTCATGCCCGTCCGTTTCGAGGGTGCTCGAGCGCGCCGCATTCGTCGGAGAGGAGGAAATCCGCGCCGGCTTCACCAGGATGATGGCCGGCATGGGCCGCCCCCTGCCGGCGGCGCAGCCGCCGGTGGACAAATCGATCACGGAATAACGAGTCAGGAAAGACCATGGCAACAGCAATCATCATGCCGTCGATATCGTCGTCGACGACCGAAGTAATACTGACGCGCTGGCTCAAGAAGGACGGGGATACCGTTGCAAAGGGCGAAATCATCGCCGAGATCGAAACCGACAAAGCGGTGATCGAGGTCGAAGCCGAAGCCGGCGGCACTTTCAAGCCGTTCTTCCCGGACGGCGCCACCATCAGGGTTGGCGCCCCCATGGGCGCCCTGCTCGCGCCGGGCGAAACCCCGTCCGCCGAGCAGCCCGGATGTGCACCGGCCACGCACGATGACAGGCGGATTTTTGCGAGCCCCCTTGCGCGCCGTCTCGCTTTGCGGCACGGCCTGGACCTTTTCACCATTGCCGGCTCCGGCCCGCAGGGGCGTATCTTGAAGCGCGACATCGAGGCGGCCATGGAAGCGCAAAATCCGGCAGCGAATTCTTCTATCGTGACCGATGCGCCCGCGGGTCAGCCGCAGCCTACTCCACAGACGATCGATGCCGGGTACGAACTCGTTCCTCATTCGTCGATGCGACGCGTGATCGCACAACGCCTGAGTGAATCGAAGCAGCAGATGCCTCATTTCTACCTTACAGTAGACTGCCGCCTGGACAAGCTGCTCGCGCTTCGCCAGCAGGTCAACGGATCGCTCCCCGGCGTCAAGCTCTCCATCAACGATTTCATCATCAAGGCCGTCGCTGCGGCGATGCAACGGGTTCCGGCAAGCAACGCGTCGTGGAGCGACGAAGGCATACGCCGTTACCGCGACATCGACATCTCGCTGGCGGTGGCCACCTCGAATGGGCTCATCACCCCCGTCATCCGGCGGGCGGACGCCAAGAGCGTGGCCATGATTTCCGCCGAAGCGAAGGGCCTCGCCGAGCGCGCCCGCCAGGGCAAGCTGAGGCCCGACGAATACCAGGGCGGCGGCTTCACGATCTCAAATCTCGGCATGTACGGCGTGCGCGCCTTCGCGGCAATCATCAACCCGCCGCAAGCGTGCATTCTGGCGGTCGGCGCGGCGGAGAAGCGGCCAGTGGTCGACGATGGCGAGATCGTGCCCGCGGCCGTGATGACCTGCACGCTGTCGGTCGACCACCGCGTCGTCGACGGCGCTGTGGCTGCCGAATTCCTGGCCGCGTTCAAGGCGCTGCTCGAAACCCCTCTCGGCCTGCTGGTATAGGGAGCGCCGCAATGACCCAAGAAAAATTCGACCTTGCCGTGATGGGCGGCGGCCCCGGCGGCTACGCGGCCGCGATCCGGGCGGCGCACATCGTTCTCGCCACGGGCGCGCGCGCCATGGCGCCTGTGGAACCAGACGGACGGCTGGCCGTCGGTTCGGGTGCGATCGGCATCGAGTTCGCCAGCTTCTATCGCTCCCTCGGCGCCGAAGTGACGGTGGTTGAAGTCCGCGACCGCATCCTGCCCGTCGAAGACGCCGAAATATCGGCGTTCGCCCACAAGGCATTCGAACGCCAGGGCATGAAGCTGCTGGCCTCCTCCGTCGTGTCGCTGCAGAAACAGGCCGACGGCATCATCGCGGTCATCGACACTAAGGGCGCGAAGATCGAGATCCGCACCGAGCGCGTCATCGCCGCGTGGTGCCGCAGCGGCGAACCCGGCGTCTATGCCATCGGCTACGCCAATTCGCCTCATCTTCCCGTCGGTACCGTTCATGGGACTACCGACGGCAGAAAGCTCTGCGATGCCGCTACGGCGCCGGTCGCGAAGTACCGGCGGCACTGACCTGCACGCGTGCGACACGCGACGGCGGCAATCCGCCGCGGCGGACGGCTGGGGGGTGCTCACGCCGACTTTTCGTCGGCACAACACGACTGCACCGGCGGTGCAGGCCACAAAGGGAGACAAGCATGAAAGAAAACAAGCAAGAACGAGACCGATCGGCATTGCGCAAGCGCGCCCTTGCGCTGCTCCTCGCGCCAGGGCTCGCCTTCTCGCAGTCCGCGCTGGCGGCCGGCAGCAACGACGAAATCGAGGAGCTGCGAGCCATGATCCTCAGCCTGCAGGCCAGGCTCGAATCGATGGAACAGGCGCACGCCGCGAAACCGGCGACGCCCGCGGCCGCCGCGGCGCCGGCCGAAGGCAACCTGCTCCCCCGCGGGCTCAAGCTCTACGGCTCACTCGACAGCGGCGTCGAGCGCGTCACCCATGTCGGCGCCTCCGGGAAGACGCTCGGGCGCATTCCCTCCACCACTGGCAGCGGGCCGAGCATAGTCGGGCTCGACTTCCGGCGCAACATGACCGACTCGGTCGCCGCCATCGGCAAGGCCGAGATGGGCATCTTCCTCGACACCGGCTCGTCCGGGCAGGGCAGCCGCCTTTTCGGCCGCCAGCTCTATGTGGGGATCGACACGCCATACGGCAGCCTCACCTTCGGGCGCCAGTACTCGATGCTCTTCTTCGGCCTGCACGGCGCCGACATCCTCGGCCCCAACATCTACGGCCTGGGCTCGATCGACGCCTACATTCCCAACGCCCGCGCGGACAACGCAGTCGCGTGGCGCGGCAAGTTCGACAAGCTCTCCCTCGGCGCCCACTACTCCTTCGGCCGCGACACGGTGAACAACACCGTCCCGGCCTCGGGCTTCTGCGCCGGCGAGAACGCGACCGATGCCTCAGCCTGCCGCGGCTGGTCGGCGATGGCCCGCTACGACGACCCGAAGTTCGGGGTGTCGGTCGCCATCGACAAGCAGCGCGGCGGCACCGACGCCCAGGCGGCCTTCTTCAACGGCAGTGCGCCGATCGCCATCGCCTCATCGGGCGACGGAGACCGCCGGATCACCACCAACGGCTATGTCCGGCTCGGGGCCGCCAAGCTCGGCGCCGGCTGGCTCGGCCGCAAGGTGGAGGCCGGCGCGACGGATGTCCGCCAGGACACCTGGTGGGTGGCCGCCGAATACGCCCTCACTCCGAAATGGACCATCGACGGCAGCGTGTTCCGCGTGGCCAACGATGACCAGGACCGCCACGCGAACCTCTACGCTGTGCGCGGCCTATATAAGTTCGACGACCAGCTCGCCGCCTATCTCACCGCCGGCTATATCGACAACAGCACCAACGCCACCTATGGCGTGTCGGGTGGAGGCGCGGGCGCGGCGCCGGCCGCCGGGAAATCCCAGTTGGGCACCATGGCGGGCGTGCGCTATCGCTTCTGACCTTCCTCTCCGGAGGGCGACCGCGTGGGCGGCGCTGCGGGTGAATCGCGGCGCCGCCAGGAAAAAGAGGCTAAGCAGAACGATTTTATCCTTGACGGAAAGTCTGCCCAAATGTCCGTGAGCTGCGCACGGACCTTGTACACTGGACTTTCCGCTGCTCACGTCGAGGCCTTTCACTGTCCGAGCCAATGCTCTAGCGGGCCGACGAGCGCCGGCAGCGGCCGATAGCCAATCGTCAAGGCCGCCAGTCCGCGTTCGTCGCGCACGAGGACAGTCGGAAAGCTGTAGACGCCGAGGCTCTTTGCGCGGCGAAAATCTTCACGCGTGGCCTCAATACTTGTCGCATCACAGTAAGCCTCCAGGAAAACCTCGCGGTCGATGCCGAATGTCTCGGCGATGCGTGCGAAGGATTCCGGGTCGTTGGGGTTGTGATTGTGGTGGTAGAAACCGCGCTGGGCCGCGGCGAAATACTCCCACTCGACTTCGGGCTTGAGCCTGCGCACGACCACGACCGCCCGGCAGGCCTTTTCCGTGTCGTAGATCCAGCCGGTATTTTCGAGAATCGTGAGATCGAACGGCTGGCCGGTCCGTTCGCCGATCTCCTGCCAGTGCCTGCGGAGGAAGTTGCGATAACGATCGTCGACGATGTGGGTGCCGTCCGGGCGCAGCCCGCCCATTACCAGAGTCACAGTTGCGCGGTCGCGGTACTTGGCCCGCAGCTCCTGGATGACGTTCGTGAATCCGTAGCACCACGAACACATCGGGTCGCCGAAGTAGATGATTTCCTTTTGCGTCATTCGATTACGTCCCAGATAAAAGGAGCCGGTTCGGCCCGTACACGTCGCGCGCTTTCGAGCTCGGCATCCGACGCCTCGCCGCGGAGAAGTCCGCGCAGCTCCATGCCAGCGTAGCCGATTGCACTCATCGGTTCTCCCCGTCCGGCGAAAATTCCACCTGCCGCCCGCCTCGCGAACGCGCCGCGCGCGTCCGTTGCGACAGGCGCTCGATGTCCTCGACCAGTTCCCCGATTTCTTCGGCCCCCTGGTCCATCGTTATGAATACGATCCGGGTACGGCGGTCTTCGCTCGGCCAGCGATCGAGCCAGGAAAGGCTATGGACAAGTTCCTGCGCGCCGTGTATCACCGCCGGGCGTTCGGGCGAATCCTTCATGTGGATGAGCCCCTTGACGCGCAGCAGCGCCGGCCCCGCGTTGGTCGCCAGCGCTTCGAGCAGCAGCGTGAGCGTATCGAGATCCCACGGCTCGTCCCTGACGATCGCGAAACGCCTGATCCGCGCGTCGTGACCGTGCGCCTCGCCGTGCGGGCCACTGCCACCTACTTGCCGTTCGCCATGCGAGGCGGCGACACTCCGCCATGCCGGTTCCTGGCGGTCGCCGGCGGGGAAGCGCATCAGGGCACCGGCATCCACGTCGCGGGCGTCCAGCACCTCGCACGCGGGATTGAGCCGACCGAGGCGCTCCCGCAGTTCGTCGGGCCGGGTCAGCAGGTCGGACTTCGTCATCACGATGCGATCGGCCAGCGCGACCTGCTTCACCGACTGTTCATGCGCGTCGAGCGTGACCAGTCCATTGACGGCATCGACGGTCGCGACGATCCCAGCCAGACTGAAGCACGAATTGACCCCAGGCGCGGCGACGAGAACTTCGGTGACCGGCGTGGGTTCGGCAAGACCGGACGTCTCGATCACGACATGGTCGAACGCCGAAATCTCGCCCTTCAGGCGCTTTCGATGCAGATCGACCAGAGTCTCGACCAGGTCGCCGCGCACCGAACAGCACAGGCAGCCGTTGCGCAGCAGGACGACAGAATCGCTGCTTGCCTCGATGAGCTCGTGATCCAGGCCGATCTCGCCGAATTCGTTGACAATCACGACGGACCCTTTCAATTGCGGATCACGCAGGGCGCGGTTCAGCAGCGTGGTCTTGCCGCTCCCGAGGAAGCCTGTGAGGATGGTTACTGGAATTCTGGTCATGATTTTCTCGATGTGCGAGGCGCCGGCGCCCGTCAGCGGAATGGCCGGCCAGCAAGATCGCGGGACATTTCTTTCAGCGCGGCAGCGCTTCAGGCGCCGATTCCGCCCATGCATAGATACTTCACCTCGAGGTACTCGTCGATCCCGTACTTCGACCCTTCGCGCCCCAGGCCCGAATACTTGACGCCGCCGAAAGGCGCCACCTCGGTGGAAATCAGGCCTTCGTTGATCCCCACCATGCCGTATTCCAGCGCCTCGGCGACACGCCACACCCTGCCGATGTCGCGCGAGTAGAAATAGGATGCCAGCCCGAACTCCGTGTCGTTGGCCATGCGGACAGCCTCTTCCTCGGTTTCGAAGCGGAACAGCGGCGCCACCGGACCGAAGGTTTCCTCCCGTGCGACCGCCATCCCTGGCGTCACGTCGGCGAGAACAGTGGGTTCGAAGAAGGTCCCGCCGCGGACATGGCGTTTGCCGCCAACCATCACTCTCGCGCCCTTGGAGACGGCGTCGCCGATGTGCGCCTCGACCTTGTCGACTGCTGCCTGGTCGATCAACGGCCCCTGCTGCGCATCCGGGTCGAACCCGTCGGCCACTTTGAGCCGCGACACCGCGTCGCTCAGCCGCCGCGTGAATTCATCATAGACGCCCGCCTGCACCAGCAGCCGGTTGGTGCACACGCAGGTCTGTCCGGTATTGCGAAACTTCGACGCGATGGCGCCTGACACGGCTGCGTCGAGATCGGCATCGTCGAACACGATGAATGGCGCATTGCCGCCGAGTTCGAGCGAAACCTTCTTGATCGTTGCGGCACTTTGCGCCATCAGCGCCCGGCCGACCTCGGTCGATCCGGTGAACGAAAGCTTGCGTACGACGGGGTTGGCCGTGAGTTCGCCCCCGATCGCCGTCGCGGATCCCGTGACGACGTTGAAGACGCCGCGCGGTATTCCGGCGCGCTCGGCGAGCTCGGCCAGCGATAGCGCCGAATAAGGTGTCTGGCTCGCCGGCTTGACGACCACGGTGCAGCCGGCCGCCAGCGCCGGCCCAACCTTGCGCGTAATCATCGCATTGGGGAAATTCCATGGCGTGATGGCCGCGACCACACCCACCGGCTGCTTGATGACGACCAGGCGCCGCCCCGCAACGGGTTCGGGAATCGTGTCGCCATAGATGCGTTTGGCTTCCTCGGCAAACCACTCGATGAAGGATGCGCCATAAAGGATCTCGCCGCGCGCCTCGGCGTACGGCTTGCCCTGTTCGGAGGTCAGCAGCGCGGCAAGATCGTCCTGATGGGCGAGCATCGAGTCGTACCACTTGCGCAGCAGCGCGGCGCGCTCCTTGGCGGTCTTGGCTCGCCATGCCGGCCAGGCGGCCTCTGCCGCCGCGATGGCCCGGCGAGTCTCGACGGCGCCCATCCGAGGCGTGGTGCCGAGCACCTCGCCGGTCGACGGATTGCTTACCGATTGCGACTCACCGCTATCGGCATCCTGCCAAGCGCCGTCGATGTAGCACTGTTGCCGGAACAGGGCAGCGTCTTTCAGATTCAGCATATCCTTTCTCCTATTCCTGACTGCCCGCGGGGCCAAGACCGGCGAGTTCTTCCAGCATGGCGACGTAGGCGAAGAAATCCAGTTCGCCCCGGCCCGATGCGATCATCGCGCCCAGGAACTGACGCGAGACCGCAGCGAGCGGCATGGGCACGTTGGTGTTGCGGCCCGCCTCCAGCGCGAGATCGAAGTCCTTCGCCATCTGCGCAGCGGTGAACATAGGCGCGAAGTTGCGCTTCGTCAGCATGTCCGCCTTGTAGGCGAGCAGCGGCGACCCGACCACGCTGTTGTTGATGACCTCGATCATCTGGGCCCACTCCAATCCGCCGCGCTCGCCCAGCGCCAGCGCCTCGCCCAGCATTGCCGCCGTGACGCCCGCCATCATGTTGATGACGACTTTCAGGTACCTCGCCTGTTCTGCCGGCCCGAGGTAGTACAGCTTCTTGCCCATCGCCTGCAGCAGCGGCAAGCATCGGTCGTAGGTGTCCTTTGGCCCCGACGCCAGGATAGTAAGGGTGCCGGCGGCCGCGGTCGTGGTGCTTCCCGAAACAGGGGCGCGCAGGTAATGAACGCCCTTCGCCTGAGCGGCCGCGGCGACCCGCTCCGACAGGATGGGCGAGACGGTGCTCATGTCGATGAACACCATGCCCGGACTGGCCGCCTCGAACAGCCCGCCCGCATCCAGCGTGACGCTCTGCAGCGCGAGGTCGTCGCTGACCATGGAAATGACGACCGCACAGTCGCGCGCCAGCGCCGGCACCGATGGCGCCACAGCGGCGCCCTTTCCGGCCAGGGCTTCGGTGCGTGCTGCGGAACGGTTGTAGACCATTACCGGATGGCCGGCGGCCAGTAGATTGGCGGCCATCGGCGTACCCATCTTGCCCAGGCCGATCCAGCCGACCCGCTTGCCGCTTGCCGCATTCATCACCGATTCCCCGCTCATGGCTACCTCCTGTTAGTCGTTCCGATGCTATCCAATCCTATCAAACGAGGCCAGATCGTCGGGCGTGTCCACATCGCAATGGATGGCATCATCCAGTTCAACAGTGTGGATCCGCTCCCGGTTGAGGTCCAGCAGTTCGCGCGCCCCCGTGTCACCGCGCACACGCTGCATCGCCGCGAAGAACTCGCGTGGCCAGAGAATGGGATTGCCCCGCCTGCCGTTCGATTGCGGCACGACGATCGAAGGCCGGGCGGGATCGAAGGCCTCGATCAGGCAGTCGATGTGCGACGCATTCACCCGCGGCATGTCGGCAAGTAGCACCACCACCGCGGCGGTTCCCGGCGGGAGATTCGCGAGCCCGGCGCGCAGCGAGGCGGACATGCCTTCCGTATATTCATCGTTGCGGACGACAGCGACCGCGCGCCCGGCAAGCAGAGCCTCCATGTTCTCGGCATCGAAGCCGAGCACGACGGTCACCGAAGCCGCCCTCGAGGCCAGAGCGGCATTTACCGCTCGCAGCGCCATGGGCACGCCGCCGTAATCCGCGAGCAGCTTGTTCGTCGCCCCCATGCGCGAAGACCGGCCCGCCGCGAGCACCAGCGCGGCGACTTGGGGCGCGCCGGTGGACACGGAAGGGGTGCCGCCGTATTCCTCGATCACCGTCGGGTCCCCGGGCTCCGGAGTGCTGCGGATCAGGCCGCCGACGCCCATGCGCATGATCTCGGCGCGGCCTAGCGGCAAGCCGGCATGCAGGCGCTGCAAAACGCAGTCGAGACCGTTGGAGCGCAGCGAACGGGTACAGCCGGGCAGCACGAGCACCGGCGCCGGGCCGACATGCGCGAACAACAGCATATTGCCCGGCTCGACGGGCATGCCGAAATGGTCCACCTTGCCGCCGGCGGCGACGACGGCGGCGGGCACCATGTCGAGACGATCCTTGGTTCCCGTTGCCCCGGCAATCAGCAGCAGGTCGCAGCCGGCGGCAAGCGCCTCGCGCAGGCTCGCCGCGTATGCGCCCGGTTCGTGGCTGCAGCGCAGCGCGAAGGCCAGGCGGCTGCCTAGGCTCTCCAGCCGCCGGCGGGTGGCGGCGGCATGCAAGGCGACGTCCTTCGTCTCGGGCGACTCGCCCATGATCAGCGCCACCCGGCGCGGCTTGATTTCGGCCAGCTGCAGTATCGGCCTTCCCGCCGCAAGCGCGCGGCAGCGCTCGATCAAATCGCGCGTCACGGCGAATGGGATGATCTTCACCGTGGCGATCGCCTGGCCCCGGCGTGCCAGCGCATAGTCCGGCAAGGTGCCGATGGCTATGGCCTCGTCGAGCTGATTGATGCTGTCGATGGCCTGCGCATCGACCCGAAACACCCCGCGCACCGATGCATGCACGTTGCAGCGGCCGTTGTAGGAATGGCGCGTTTCCGTGTTCGGCCCCACCAGCAGTTGGGCGATTTCCGCCGCGCCGGCGCTTTCGTCGATGTCGCCCGCTTCCAGGCGGGCGCCGGCAATGGCTGCAATACCAGCCTGCCGGAGCAGGGCAACGTCGGCGGCAGTGAGGACATGACCCTTCTTCAGCCTCCTTTCGCCCGGATTGATCGTGTGGGCGAGCATGACGCCCTCCGCCTCCTCGCAACGAAACTCGCCGAAAATCATGCCGCCTCCCATGCGCCGCGCGAAGGGCGCATGGCCAACTCGCCGTGCGCATGGCGATTGCGCCTCTTCGATGGGAACAAGAACAGCGCCACGGCCATCACCCATAGCGGGCTTTGATGATCTGCGCAATGATCGCCACGGCCACTTCGGCCGGCGAGCGTCCGCCCAGGCTCAGGCCGATTGGCGCATGGATGCGCGGGATCGCGTCCGCGCATCCGGCCTGCGCCAGCCGCTCGACGCGTTTGGCGTGGGTCCGCGTACTCCCTAGCGCGCCAATATAGAAACAGGGGCTGCGCAAGGCCGCGATCAGCGCCGGGTCGTCGAGCTTGGGGTCGTGCGAGAGCGTCACGACGGCGGTCCGTGCATCGAGGCCGAGACCCGCCAGCGCTTCGTCGGGCCACGCCGTCGTCACCGTGACGTTCGGCAGCCTTTCCGGGGTTGCGAAGGCACGCCGCGGGTCCACGACGACTACCTCGAAACCCGCGATCGCGGCCATCGGAGCGAGGGCCTGGGTAATATGCACGGCGCCCACGACTATCAGTCGCGGCGCCTTGGCATAGCAACGCGCGAACAGCGCGCCGTCGGAAGACTCGAGCATGCCGCTCCTTTCGCCCCGCAGCCGCTCGCCAAGCTCCCGGCGCTGTACCTCGGCGAGTTCGAGGTCGCCGCTCACGACATGGTCGCAAACCAGCGCCTGTGCGCCGTCGGAGAGACGGGTCACGACAGACACTGCAAGCTTGGCTGCACGGCAGGCGATCAGGCGCTCGAACAGTTCCGCCTTCATTCAACCCGCTCCACGAACACCTGCACCCGTCCGCCGCATGCGAGGCCGACCTCCCAAGCCTGCTCGTCCGAAACGCCGAACTCCAGCAGACGGGGCTTGCCGTCGGCGATCGCATCCAATGCCTCGGAGATCACGGCACCCTCGACGCAGCCCCCGGAAACCGAGCCGACGAAGGCGCCGCCCTCTTCGACCGCCAGGTGGCTGCCCTCAGGCCGCGGCGACGAACCCCAGGTCTTCACCACCGTTGCGAGCGCCACCCCGCGGCCTTCGGCACGCCAGGCTTCAAGGCGCTGCAATAATTCAGACTCGGTCGAATAACCGTGCATGACGCGCTCCGGAAAGTGGCGAGTTTCAGACTTCGGGGGACTGCCGCCATTCGGCAACATGGCTGCCCGCTCTGGCCCCCTCCCCCACGGAATCGCGCCGCCGCCTCCATATTTCTCGTGAATCGCCTCGAGCACTTTCTCCGGCGTCGCGGGCAACGATGTGATACGAACCCCGACCGCATCGTAGATGGCATTGAGGATGGCCGGCGCCGTGGGAACCAATGCCGGCTCTCCCACACACTTCGCGCCGTAGGGCCCGGTCTCCTCCTCGGCCTCGACATGGACGAACTGGATATCGGGCACATCCATGCTGGTCGGCAGGAAGTAGTCCGACAGCGAAGGGTTCAACGTCTTTCCGTCCCGCAGCAAGACTTCCTCCGACAATGCCATACCTATCCCCTGCGCGATGCCGCCCGCGATCTGCCCTTCGACCAGCATGGGGTTGATGATCTTGCCGGAATCGTGCGCAGCCACCATCCGCTCGAGCGTCACCTCGCCCGTTTCGGTGTCGACTTCCACCTCCACCATTTGCGTGGCATAGACGAAGGTCGGGTAAACGATGCCCTGTCCATCGCGACGATTGTCTTTCATCCCCACGGGCTGGAAGGTGCCTTCGGCCCTCAAGGGGCCCTTGCCTCCCATCGCGTGTTCCGCCACGACAGAGAGGTCGACCGGCCCGGCCTGCCCCTTTCGGTCCCACGCCACGCCGAGTTCGATCTCGATGCGATCCTCGGCAATCCCCATGAGCTTTCGCGCCGCGGCCACAAGCACTTTTTGCAGCTCGACGGCAGCAAGCCGGACCGCATTGCCCTGCACATACGTGACGCGGCTCCCGACCGAACCGAAGTCCATCTCGGGGGCATAGTCGGAATCCCCGGCAACGACATCGATCCATTCGAGAGGAATGCCGACGGTGTCCGCTGCAATCTGCGCCAGCGCCGTCGAGGATCCCTGGCCGACGTCCGGCGAACTGACGTATATGGTCATCCTCGCGCTTCCATCCATTTGAACGCGCGCGGTGCTCGGATTGTCGCCGCCCGGACCTACCGGGTACCACATCACTGCCATGCCCACTCCGCGTTTCTTCATTGCGAAATCCTCCTTTCCCAGCCGAAGGCTTGCTTTGCCTTCAGCATGGTTTCCTTCAATGCGACGCTGGTTATGGTCTGCCCGGACGACGTCACATCGTTCTCGTCATATCCGTTGATCATGCGGAATTCAAACGAATCCATCCCCAGGCGCTCGGCAATGGTTTCCGTGTGGCTCTCCCAGGCGAAGCAGGCCTGCGGCACGCCGAATCCACGCATCGCGCTGGACACTGTGTTGTTCGTGTAGATCAGCAGCGATTCGACCCTGACGTTGGGCACCCGATAGGGGCCGATGCTCAAAAGGGTTCCTTTGCGTAGCGTGGCCTCGCCAAGCGCCGCATAGGCTCCAGTGTCCATATACATATTCACTTCCCGCGCGAGCAGCTTTCCCTCCGCGCTGACGCCGCTGCGGTAGCGCATCGTGATCGGATGGCGAACGGTGGAGGCAAAAAACTCCTCGTCCCGGGTAAACATGGCCCGCACCGGTTTCCCGGTCTTCAGCGCCAGGACCGCGCAAGCGGGCTCCACCCACGCATCGCTCTTTCCGCCAAAAGCGCCGCCTGAGGGCGTCGCAAGAATGTGGACGTCGGAAACATCCACCATCAAGGCGCGCGCAACGTCCGCGCGCATGGCGTATGGTCTGGAGCCGGGCGTATAAACCGTGACGCCCTTGCCCTCTTTCGGAACCACCACGGCAATTTGCGTTTCGAGCGCGCACTGCTCGACGATCTGGGTGCGATAGGTCTCTTCCACAACCATATGCGAGGCCGCAAACCCCGCATCGACATCGCCATGATCCAGGCGCCATGTTCCGAGAATATTGGTTTCGCCATGCAGAATCGGCGCATCTTTCTGCAGCGCCTGAAAAGGGTCGAAGACTGCAGGCAGGACCTCGTACTCCACGTCGATGAGTTCTATCGCCCTGGCCGCGGCCTCCGGCGTCGCCGCCGCCACCGCCGCCACGGGATCGCCCAGGTAGCGGGCATGCTCATTCGCAAGAATAGGCTGATCCTGGATGAAAGCCCCCATGCGGTTGAAGGGCACATCATCGCCCGTGATCACGGCGGCGACACCCGGCGCCGCCGCGGCGCGCAAAGTATCGATGCGCAGGATGCGGGCATGAGCGTGGCGGCTGCGGAGAAACTTGACATGGAGCATGCCCGGCAAACGGATATCCTCCGCATAGCAGATCTGGCCGGTCACCTGCTTGCCGGCATCGTGGCGCGGCACCCTGCGGCCGATTGCCTTCTGTGCATGCTCCGTGATGAGTTTATTCATCGCACTTCTCCTTGAATGCGCTTCGCTGCAGTCATGACCGCGTCTATGATTCCGAGGTATCCGGTGCAACGACAGAGGTTTCCGCTCAGCGCCTTCTTCACTTGCTCCCGTGTCGGATTGGGCGTTTCCTCCAGAAATGCCTTTGCGGCCAGCAGCATGCCGCTTCCGCAATATCCGCACTGCAAGGCGCTATGGTCGATGAAGGCCTGCTGCAGCGGATCGAGCTCGCCGTCCTGCGCCAGCCCTTCGATGGTCGTGATTTCCCGGCCCCGGATGGCCGGAGCAAGCACCAGGCAGCCATTCATCGGGACGCCGTCCAGAAGGACCGTGCAGGCCCCGCATTCGCCGCCATCGCACCCGTGCTTGGTACCGGTAAGGCCCAGGACGTCCCGCAGGAACATCACCAGGGTCATGTCCGGACGCGCCTCTTCCGTATAGGCTTTTCCGTTGACTTTGAACGAGATCTTCATTGGAAGCATTCCTTAGAATTGGCCGCTGGAACGTCTCACGGCCAGGGCGACCGCCCGCTCGGCCAGAGGCTTGAGGACACGGCGCCGGTGCATAGGCGAGGCCCGGATGGAGCCCTCGCGGGGCTCGGCGGCGGCAGACACCAGCGCCCCTACCTGCGCCAGCACTTCATCGCCCGGCCGCTTGCCTTTGAGAAACTCTTCCGCGGCAGGGACCCGGCAAGGGATGGGACCAGCCGATCCGAACGTGATCCTCGCGCTGGCGACGACGCCATCTCTCGTTGAAACAGCGGCGGCGACCGTCGCCACCGACAAGCCCGAGCCGCCGAACTTCGTGAGCTTGAAAAAAGCCGACCCCAGCGCCTGTTCCGGCTCGGGAAGCAGTATCTCCACGACAAGTTCATCGGCCTCGAGCGCCGTCCTGTACGGCCCGAGCAGGAATTTCTCGAGATCCATCTCCCGCTCGGCCTTCGGACCTTGCACCTTGACGCGGGCTCCAAAGGCAAGCAATGCAGGAACGAGATCGGCCGACGGCACTCCATGAGCCACGTTTCCACCAATCGTGCCGCGGTTCCTCACCTGGGGCTCTCTGATCGACGCAGACGCTTCCGCGAGAGCAGACCACCGCTCGCGCACCAGCGTCGATTGCGCGAGCCGGGAAAGCGGAACGGCAGCCCCGATGCGTAGCCCCCCGTCATGTCGTTCGAGAACCGCCAGATCCGCAAGCGCCGTCAACTCAATCAAAAAACCCTGTTGAATCTTGCCCCGCGTAATCATCGGAACGATCTCCGTTCCGCCGCTAATGAACTGCGCGGCATTCCCATACTTCCCGCGAAACGCCACCGCCTCCTCGATGCTGTACGGAACGAGATATTCAAACTTAGGTTCACCCATGTCATTCCTCTGTGCTATTTGGCAGTGCCACATGACTCGCCTCGGGTACCCAGCAATCATCGGGACAAGTTGGTCAGTCCGCAACCTACGTCAACAACCTAAGCATTATTCATGCCACCAATCATGCATATCTGCAACCTATTGATTTGACGTGAAAGTACAATCTATTTTGCCGATAAAACGGTCCCAGGAAAATCGGATCTCATCATCTTGAAACACTAGTCTCACCTTGCGACTCAGCATTGACCGAGGCATGTCCGGCAACGGAAGATCAGCAACCAAACCCGTCCCTGCGCCAATGCGTTTTTCTCCCGACGCCCATCGCGTTGTCCGTGAACTTCAACTCCTGGATCAGTATCTGCCACACCGAACTCCGCATGAGACGGACAATCGGGTGTCGCATGCTGTAGAGCTTATGAGCTGCTTCCTTGCTTTCTCCCGTCAATAGATGCGCATGTGCGGCGAACTGGACGCCCCGAATCTTTCGAATCAATGCCGGCTGGCGCGCGATCGTCCCGGCCACGCTCCGATTGCCAAGCATGGCCTGGCCATGCCGCGTATGCTCATCGCTCAGGATGATCAATGCGATGCTTTGTTCATCCAACGCATAGAAACAACTGGCCGCCCAAGGCTGGCCCTTCGACAGGGTCGCGAGCCCCACGACATGGTTGGCCAATAGGAATTTTCGGATACTGTCCGGCAATTCCGGTGGGTGCGGATCGTTCATGGCCTGGTGCGAATCAGTTGTATAGGCTCCTGACGGCGTTCGCCGCGGCCGGCCCGCTTGCTCCATGCGTGCCCTCCCAACGAACGAGTCCGGGCACGTTCAGGCCGAACAGATCAAGCGCCCGTCCCACGCTGTGAGTGATAAGCGCATCGAGGGTGGCGGGCCGCTGATACAGCGCAGGAACAGGTGGAAATACCACCCCGCCCATCTCGGTCACCAGCGCCATATTGCGAATATGACCAAGGTTGAGAGGAGTCTCCCGTGCCATCAGCACCAAACGCCGACGCTCCTTGAGCGTCACATCCGCAGCGCGGGTGAGCAGATTGTCGGACAGGCTATGCGCGATCGCCGCGAGTGATCGCATCGAGCAAGGTGCGACCAGCATCCCGATCGACGCGAACGAGCCGCTCGATATGGCGGCGCCGGGATTGGAGATCGAATGCACGACATCGGCGCAAGCCAGGACATCCTCGCGTGAAATACCAGTTTCCAGCGAACGCGTCAGCTCGGCTCCTTTCGACATGACCAGATGGGTTTCCAGATCCATGGCGCGGAGAAGCTCCAGCGCTTTCATCCCGTACTGGAAGCCTGAAGCGCCACTGATCCCGACAATGATGCGGCGCCTGCTCATGAACTGGCCCCTTCGCGCGTCCAGCCTGGAAGAAAGCGCCCGACGTCGACATCCAGGAATCGGGATCGCTGGAATTGCGCTTTCAGATGAAATGGAACGGTGCAGTCAAAGATTGTCTTGCATGACATCCCGATCGTCAGAATGCTGGGGCTATATTCCGGGATCTGCGACGGGTCCAGCGGGTGGCATCGCACCCCCGGTATGAAGACAGTGCTTACGTCTCCCTGATAACGTGTTTGCATGGCCCAGAGCACGTCGTCGGTGTCGAAGATATCCACATCCTCATCCACCAGGATCACATGCTTGAGTTCCGGGAAGGATGCGAATGCCAGCAGGGCAGCCTGGCGCTGACGCCCTTCATCCGCCGCGGATGATTTCTTGAACTGCAGGATCGCCAGGAACTTGCCGCCGCCCGCGGAATGCGCATATACGTTCTGAAGGCGGCCCGGCATGGCGCGTTCGACCATATCGAGAATGCTGGCTTCGGTCGGGATCCCCGCCATGTTCACGTGTTCCTCGCCGGCGCCGATCGTCGTCTGCAGAATCGGATTCCGGCGATGGGTCACGGCATGCACCTTGATCACCGGCAATTCGGCCTTCGCCTCTCCCGTATAGCCCGGAAACTCCGGCATGGCCTTGCCGGTATTCGTGTTCTGGTCTTCGCGCACGCGCAGGTCCGGCAGCAATTCGCCCTCGATCACGATTTCGGCGTGCGCAATCGCGCGGGCGTCAATCGTCAAGCAATCGGAAAGTTCGACCGCGCGCCCGCGTATCGCGCCAGCGATGTTCAGCTCGTCGAATCCCTGCGGCGTGGTGGGAGGCTCAAAACAAGCGGCGATCTCGATGGCCGGGTCGACGCCAATGCTGATGGAAATCGGCAGGGGCTCGCCTGCGGCTTCGGCTTTCTGGCGAAAGGCTTCAATATGCCGGCCAGGGGTCAGCCACATGGAAAGTTCGTCGCGGCCTTGCACACAGAGGCGATGAATCGTGATATCGCACTCCCCTGTTTCCGGGTCCGCGGCATAACACATGCCCATTGTGATGTAGGGGCCGGCATCCTCAGGAGTATTGGTCGGCGCGGGCAGGAGCGTATGCAAATCGAAACCAGGGTCGCTTGCCAGATGCACCACTTCCTGGCAAAGCGCCTTGTCCGCCCCCGCCACCGTGATCGGCGGCACCGGATTCCGGACCGCGTCCTTGAGCAGAAAGCCCAAGCGCTCCGGCTTGCACCCCAGCAGATATCCGACGCGCTGGCGCGTGGACAATAGTCCGATCGCCACGCGGAAGTCCGGAAATCCCTTGACATTGTTGAAGAGCATGGCCGGCCCCTTGCGCGTGGGACGCATGCAGGCGCCGCCCGCCCCGACATGGCGATAGACGCCGGAGATCTCGGCGTTCGCATCGATTTCAACGTCGGTGCTCAGGAGCTCGCCGGGCAAGGACTCCAGCAGTTCCAATGCCGAACGCAGATCCACCACCGCAATGTTCCGCTCAACTTCTGCCATGTTTTTTTTCGCCACGCGACTCTCCTTGCCGTGCTTGACAACCTGATCAACTATCTGTCCGGGTGATCGGACCGGAGTAATACCTTTTTAAGCGCGCCGCCCATACCAAAACAGTACGGGCGCTGCGTTCTATTTGAAATCGCGGATGATTTCGTACACTTCAGGAATATCCGCGCTCGGCACGCATGTGAAGCGGCACATGAGGATCAGATTCTTGCAGATGGCGGACTCAACCACCGGTCTTCGCCGTTGCCGGCCGATTGATCAAGATGGCAATCGCGGCGACGGCCGCAGGTACGGCCAGCGCCATGAAGATGTTCTCGAACCCCCAGCCCAGGCCCATCAAGACCCCGCCGATGGACGAGCCGAGGATGCTGCCGAGACGGCCGACCCCCAGCATCCAGCTCACACCGGTGGCCCGGGCCATTGTGGGATAGCAACTCGGGGCGTAAGCATTGAGACCGGTTTGAGCGCCGCTCAGGAAAAATCCAACGAAGCCGACGAGGAGCGCAATCCAGGCGGAGGTGACGCCGCTGATGCCGAGCAGGACCAGCGACACGCCACCGGCAAGATACGCCAGGGCGATGACCCGATTGGGGCGCGAGCGATCCATCGCCAATCCCACGAGGATGGCCCCGACCGTGCCCGCCAGCTGGAACATGGCGGTCACCTGCGCAGCACGTTCGATGGGCATGCCCGCTTCTTTCATCATGGTCGGCAGCCAGCTTGTGGCAAGGTAGATAATCAGCAGTCCCATGAAGTAGGTTATCCACAGGCTGAAGGTCCGCACTGCATAACCCGAGGCAAACAGAACGGCCAGCGGCTGCTTGCCCTGAGGCGCGTTTTCCCGGCAGACGAATTCATTGTAGCGGCCGAGATTCTCGCCACACACCCGCCCCAGAACCCGGGCGATTCTCTCCGGTCGGAATCTCTTGACTGCCATAAAACTGGCTGATTCAGGAAGAAAGAAATACAACAACGGCAGCATGATCAATGGCAGGACACCGCCAAACACCAATACCGCTTTCCAGCCGTAGTTCGGAATCAAGTAAGCCGCGACAAAGCCGATCAACGCCGAGCCCAGGTTGAATCCGGTAAACATGGTTGCCACGAGGAACGAGCGGGAACGTTCGGGCACATATTCGGTGAGCAGCGTCGAGGTGTTCGGCATGGCTGCGCCCAGCCCCAGTCCCGTCAAAAACCTGAGAAACGCCATCTGCTCCGGATTGGTCGCGTATGCAGTGAATACAGTGCAGATGCCAAAACATGCTACCGAGACGAGGAGTACCCGGCGGCGGCCAAACCAATCGGAGGAAGAGCCGGCAGCGAGTGCCCCAATTGCCAATCCAATCGGCGCGGCCCCCATGACGAAGCCGAAAGCCGGCTTGGAAACGTTCCACTCGGCCAGAATGGACGGGGCGATAAAGCCCATGATCGCGACGTCCATTCCGTCGATAGCGACGATCGCGAAACAAAGAACAGCCAGGACCCATTGATTCGCCGACATGCTGCGCCCGTTGATGAAGGCGCGAACGTCCAGCGTGGTTGAAGCATTCATTGCGTTGTCTCCGATTTTTTTTATAGGTTCAGCAATCCGGGCGTGCCAGAATAATCGGCGGAGCTTGAGGAACGGCAAGCAGCCAAGGCAAGCGCGCCATGTTCACACATGCCCCCAATGCAGCATCGCCACCGCCACGCAAGACAGCGCCCAGAAAATAGGGAACTCCATGCCATTGAGGTTCCACAGCCATTTCACACAGCTGTTGGCGAAACACACGGCGATCGCGGCTACCATCAAACTTGCCGCCGCGACGAGCGCGGCCCATTGCGTGTAGATGCCGAACAACAGCCCTATTGCAGCCACCAGTTCGACGACCATTGCGATTCTCATCCAGGCTCCCGCCGGCCTGAATCCGGCTGCCCTGAAGAATCCCAGCGCCGGCGGCGGATCGCCCACAATCTTGAAATAGATATGAGGAAAGAAAAACAGACCACAGATGACACGGAGCAGCACTGCGCCATTGGTGAAATCAAACGTTGAAATAGTGGGGGCCATACTTCCTCGCATATGAGATCGGCCGCATAGGCCTATGCCCGCTGCGGACACGGCGAAGCCGCGCCCGCAGTCCGGATGAACACCCTCCGAACTTTCGCCGCCCGGGAATCCTAGAAGACATCGCAACCGGGCAGACCGCAGGAAATCAAGCGGTCCGACGGGAAGTTGGTAATGACCTCGCAGCCATTCTTCGTCACTACCACTTCCTCTTCGATCCGCGCTGCGCCAGAGCCATCCGCTGCGCCCTTCCAGGTTTCGACCGCAAACACCATGCCTTCCTTGAGCACGGTATTCTGGCCCTGGAAACGGCGGCTGATGATTGGACGCTCCCACAGGCTCAAACCAATACCGTGGCCGTATTGCAGCAGGAATGCCTCGTCCTCGTTGGCATAGCCGAATTCATGTGCCGCGGGCCAGACGCTGGCCACTTCCTCGACGGTCGCGCCCGGACGGATGGCGTCGATCGAGGCACTGATCCATTTCGAGGCTGTCTCATATGCCTCGATCTGGTGCCTGTTCGGCTCGCCACACACAAAAGTGCGGTAGTAGCATGTCCGATAGCCGTTGAACGAGTGCATGATGTCCAGATAAATCATGTCGCCGGGCTGGATGATGCGGTCGGAGAACGTGTGCGAATGGGGAGTGCCGCGCGGACCGGCGACCGAATTCACGCACTCGACGCGCTCGGAGCCGAGGCGGAACAGCCGGTCGTTGGCAATCGCGACGAGTTCGTTTTCCCGCGCGCCAGGCCTGATAGCCTTGCAAATATCATAGTAGGTGCCATCCACCATCGACGCGGCGACCTTGAGGCACTCGATCTCGTCAGGAGTCTTGACCTCGCGGGCGTCAAGCATTGCCTGCTGGCCATCGACCACCTCAATGCCTTCCTGCTCCAGGGCGCGCAGCATGGGCAGTTCCAACAGATCTATGCCCAGCGGCTCCTTGTCGATACCGTAGTGCACGAGCATCTTCTTGATCTGTCGCGCAAAATCCTGTTGGGCCCCGACCTTCGGCGGCAAGGCTCCCTGCATGTTGCTGATCGGTGCGGCGGTGCGCTCGGCGATCCACGGCGAGCTGATGCGCTTGGCCGGCGGCGCCGGGTCCCACAGATAGGGCTCGCCATCGCGCGGGCAGAGTGCATAGCGGTCGAACTTGTCGCGAGCCCATTCGCCGATATGCGTGCCGGTCACATAACGCACGTTGTCGACGTTGAAGCAGAGCACGCCTCCCAGGCCTGCCGCTTTCACGGCCGCCTGGGCGCGTTCGAAACGCTCGCGCACCATGCGCGGGTAATCGATGGCACGCTCCCAGTCCTTGGCCATCGTGCCCCACCCCGCCGTGGCATGCGGTTGATTGTATTTCATGTGTGTCTCCTCGATGATATGTCGATGTCTTATGCTGGTCGTAGCTAGGCCGTCGCCTCCTGACGATCGGGGAAGAGTTGCGGACGCAACTTGGGATGGCACGGCATGGAACGGGGCGGATACGGCGCTTCGGCTCTAAGGCTTTCCGCCGCATGCCACGGGAATCGGGGATCCCACATCGCCCCACGCCCCATGCACACGAAATCGGCCTGCTCCGATTCGATGATTCCGGTGGCAAGAGGCTCGTCGGCAATCAAACCCACGACCATCACCTTGATGTCGGCTTCGGCCCGGATACGCTGCGCAATTTCAGCGTTGTAGCCGGGAGCCAGCGGAACCGCCTGTGTGGGATGAAGGCCGCCGCTCGAAACGTCGATGTAGTCACATCCCAACTTCTTGAGCTCCTTGGCGAAGATGGCAGTCTCATCGACGGTCCAGCCGCCATCCACCCAGTCGCAAGCGGAAACGCGCACCCCCATGGGTTTGTCCGCCGGCCATGCGGCACGCATCGCCTCAAAGGTTTCGAGCGCGAACCGCATGCGGTTCTCCAGGCTGCCGCCATATTCATCGGTACGCTGGTTGGCGAGCGGAGACAGGAATTGATGCGCCAGGTAGCCATGACCGGCGTGCATTTCGATGAGGTCGTAGCCGACGCGAAGGGCACGTTGAACTGAAGAAACAAAATCATCCGTGATTTGCCGGATTTCCATGCGGTTCAGCGCGCGCGGAATATGCCAGTCGGCGGCGTAGGGAATCGCCGAAGGCGCCACCGTCTCCCATGCCCCCTCTTCCGGCTTCAGCGCTTGGCCACCGAGAGCCGGCGGCTGTGTCGAGCCCTTGCGCCCCGCGTGGGCAAGCTGGATGCCCTGGGCGGCAACGCCGAATTTCTTGTTGAAATCTATCACCCGCTTCAGCGCCGCCTCGTTGTCATCGGTGCATAGGGTCGCACACTTGTGGGTGATTTTGCCGACCGCATTGACGTTCGTCGCCTCGGTCATGACAAGGCTGAATCCGCCAATCGAAAACCCTCCAAGGTGCATGAGGTGCCAGTCGTTCGCCGAGCCATTCTCCGAGATGTACTGGCACATCGGCGATACAACCAGGCGATTCTTGAGGGTCAGGCCGCGAAGCTCGGCGGGTGTGAACAGCACGTTATGCATCGTAGGTACCTCCTGTTAGTCGTTCAGATGCGATCCAACCCGACACAAAATGCCGGATTGTTTCCACTCTTAACAGAAGCAAAGCCTGTGCCAGTCCAGAACATCATGCAATCCATTGTTTTTATTGGAATTTAGCGGAACATGAAGTTTGTGGCGCGCGACACGGTCGTATCACGCGCCGTACATTCATCTCAATATGAGACTGTCTCTCTCCTGACCGTCACCGACTTGACGATGCCGTGCTGCTGCATGCGGCGATACACGGTGCTGCGGGAGAGTCCGAGCTTGTGCGCGACGAGATCGATATTGCCGTTGAACTCGTCAATGGCACTGCGGATCAGCTCCAGCTCTATGTCCCGCATCGATCGCGTATCGGCATTCGATGCCACCGGCATTTGCCGCTCAGCCTCCACACATTGCTTCTCGCGCATGCGGTATGTGAGATGCGAAGGCTCGATGACATTGCCCTCGGCCATGATGGCGCCCATTTCCAGTACGTTCTCGAGCTCGCGCACATTGCCTGGCCAGGGATAGTGGCGCAGCAGCTCAATCGCAACGGGCGACAGCGACAGGGCGGGCTTGCCGATCTTCTCGCCGAGCTTGTCGAGCAGGTGAAGAGCAATGAGCGGGATGTCACAGCTACGCTCGCGCAGCGGAGGCAGACTGAGTTCCACCACACTCAGGCGGTAGTAGAGATCCTGACGGAACTCGCCGGCACGGCTCTTGGCGTACAGGTCCTCGTTGGCGGCAGCAATCACACGCACGTCGATGCGAATCGGCTTGGTGTCGCCCAGGCGTGTGATGGTGTCTTCCTGCAACGCGCGCAGCAGCTTCGATTGCAGATCGAGCGGCATCTGGTTGATCTCATCGAGAAAGATCGTGCCGCCATCGGCCAGTTCAAGCTTGCCGACCTGCCCGCCCTTCCGCGCGCCGGTGAAAGCGCCATTGCGATAGCCGAAAATCTCCGACTCCATCAGCTCGCGCGGGATCGCCGCGCAGTTGAGAGCAACAAAGGGGCCGTTGCGCCGCTGGGAGCAGTTGTGGATGGACTGGGCGAACAACTCCTTGCCGGTTCCTGTCTCTCCCAGGATCAGGATGCGCGTATTCTGTCGCGCCGCAGTGCGCGCGAACTCGATTTGACGCAGCAGCGCGGGCGACTCGCCGACGATATCATCGAAAGTGAAAACCGCAGTGAGGCCGGAAAACTCCCGCACTCCGTTGAGGAATTCGCGCCGCTCGCGCAGTCCGAGAATCGCCCCCGTCACGACATCACCGTCGGAGTGCATCAGGTAGGGCGTGATGACGAAGTGGCCACGTCCGCCGGGCCGCTCCGAACTCACCTCGAAGGCAGCATTGTCGCCCCGCAGGGGCAGCAGATTGGCGAGTTCGGGATGTGAGGGAAAGAGCCGGACGATGGGCTTGCCTAGAATCTCGGTGGGGATGACGGAGAGGCTCTTGCAGGCGGCCGGATTGATGTTGGTCACCACGCCCGCCGCATCGATAGTTATGATCGCCTCGGAAATACTGCCCAGCACCGACGAGAGCAGGACATTGATGCCACGTTTCTCCTCGGCAGTTTCGCGTTCGCGCAATCGTTCACGGATCGCCTCGGCCGCCGAAATCACCATCCCCAGCGTGTGACGATGAGCCTGTGTGGTCTCGCCGGACAACGTCACTGTTCCAAGCAGCATCCCCTCGGGCGAAAACACCGGCGCGGCAGCGCAGGTCCAAAGATGATGGCGCACGTTCCAGTGTTCCGCGCCAGTAAGTTGCACTGCATGCTTCTCGATCAAAGCAAGGCTGATGGCGTTGGTGCCCGCCACCTCCTCGGCGCGCGAGCACCCTGGCACGTAGTTGTTGTCGCGCGCCATGGCAAGGATATCCTCATCACCGAAGACATCGAGCACCACCCCGCTGCGCTCAGTCAGTACCAGGATAAAACCGGTTCCTTTGACCGCCGTCTTGAGAAACTCCATGAACGGCAGGGCGGTTTCGATCAGGCTGCGGTTTTCCTCGCGCACCGCATCCAGTCGCCGCTGATCGAGCATCACCGGCAGCTTGGGCTCGCGCGGGTCAATACCCAGACTGCGGCAGCGCAGCCACGACCGCGCTACCTCGGGCCTCACCATCGTTTCGTCAACGCGACCCGTATCGATGACATGTTGCCAAGCAGCACTGACCGTGGCCAATGAAGTGTTTCTGCTCATGCTCTTTGCTCCTCGCACCCGACGGACGGTGAGATTGTTTTTATTCTTGCCTGCTCTCCCTCGCAGATACTAAACACAAAAGACGCATAACTCAAGCTTCGATACTCATCTCAATTTCAGTTTCATCCCCACCTTGCGTGTGTGCTTTGTCACTTGTGAATGCAGCATTGCAATGGCTTCTTGCGCGCGAGTTCGGACGCAGCGTCTTGCGAATTGATGGAGATCAAGAAAGGAAGTCGCTCGACACTAAGTTCAATGCATCACCCTGCAGCGTGGCGCGCCATCGACCTGCTTGAGCGTTTCGCGCGCGTCACCGACACGGACCGCCATTCGCAATCTTGGCGAGTGCAAGCACACACTCCGCACGGCCCGACCGGCATTATCATTCGGTGCATCCGCGCATACGCGGAAACATCGCAGGCTGATGTCCGATGCCTCTTGCGATAAACTGGCGGCTCGGTCGTTGAGAACCCTGGGCAGAGGTTCTAAGATACGATCCCGCATCCTGCTGGCGTACACTTGCTAAAAAGGCTACCTGGAATCGAGATGTATGCGCACATCTAGCACTGTCAAAACCCGGCGCCGTGGCGCCGATCTCGAACGCGCGATCATTGAAGTCGCCTGGGCCGAATTGCTCGACCGTGGATATGCCGGATTGACCATGGAGGCGGTAGCGGCTGGCGCCCTTACGAGCCGCTCGGTGCTGGCCCGGCGCTGGGACGGCAAGGCCGCGCTTGCTCTCGCCGCGATCCGCCACCAGTTGGCCAAGCACCCGCTGGCGGTTCCCGATCGCGGCAATCTTCGGACGGAGCTTCTGGAGTACCTGGATCGCGTCAGTGATCTCGCTGCGATCATCGGCGCGATCTTCTCTTTGCTATCGAACGGGGCTTTCAGCGAGACCTATGCTTCGCCCCAGGAGTTGCGCCAGGCCTTGAATGGAGACAGAACGGACAGCCTGGCCCTGATCCTGCGCCGCGCCGCGGACCGCCACGAGATCGACCCTGCCAAGCTCTCGCCTCCTATCGAAACGCTTTTGAACGACCTCATCCGGCATCACATCTTGATGAACAGGTCCGCCCCGCCAAAGGACTTGCGCGCAGCCTGGGTCGACGCGATCTTCTTGCCGCTGGTTCGAACCGGTTGAGCTTGCGTTGCCCGAGGTAATCGGCAAGGCATGGACCCACCGGCAACGGCGCAGGCCCGGGTGATTCAAAAGGTATAGGCCACTCCGGCCATGGCCTGCAACTGCGACTTGCGCTCGACCAGCGGACTGTCGGCCGCGTCGCCCAGCAGGCGGCTGGCGCCGACCGCGCCAGACACGCTCCAGTCCTTGGTCAGCTCGTAATTGACCGCGAGGCGCAGCGAGACGTCCTTGAAGCCTGCCGAGGGACGGTACTGCGCCAGGCCGGAAGCGGCGGACTGCCCCGCATTCACGCCGAAGTAGCTGTCCATGTACTTGGCGTTAGCCCAGTTCACGGAGACGCTGGGAATGAGCTTCAGCCGTTCAGTCAACGTATAAGGATATGACACACGCGCATTGGCGACCAGGCCGCGCTCACTCTTGGTGATCGCCTGCGTGGCGGACAGCGTGGCCACCGCGCCCGCCACCCGCGTGGAAACGAAAAGACGCCCGCCCAGCGCGTCGGACAACTTGCCGATACCGTCTGGCACGTCGCTATCCCGATAACCCTTCATCCAGTTCACGCCCGCGCCCATCGTGAAGCGAGAGGTCTGGACGATGTTCAAGCCGATGCCGTCGCCGGTCCTGGCGAAAAAGCGCCCTTTCTGGAAATCGATCAAAGGGACCGGCCGTACGCGATATTCGTCCGAACCCTCGAAGCGAGGAATGACCGCCGCCCCCGCGCCTATCTTCAGCCGGTCGCTTTCCGCGGCATGCGCGCCTCCCGCCGTTGCAAGGCCGAACATGGCAAAGACAATGCCGCATTGCAGGTAACGGCCCGGGCAAGCAGGGATGAGGGCAAATCGATTCATACTGGTCTCCAGACATTAAGATACATTGGCGAATCTTAATGTCTGGCTCAGCGATCCGTCAAGATACATTTATGTATCTTATTTATGACCGATTTGTGACGCCGCCATATAAGGCCTCGCCCGATATCCCCGAACGCGACGCTCCCGCCACGTGATGATCTTTGGCACAGCCGGGGCGAAGTAGGCCTTGGTCTGGCGCTTCAATCGTAAAGCGCCAATTTTCTTGAGGACGCGATGCAGTTGCTGCAGTGTGACGATCGAGAATTTCGGATTGACCATCTCAACGGATTCGACACGCGCCTGGCGCGTGAACAGTTTGATGACCATGGACTCCACTATCCCCGCGCGTTTTCCCGCAGCCGGCACCGTCACGGGAGAAAATGGGTTCGGTACCTGACTCATCGCGTCACCACGGTTAGCTCATTGCCTCGCCCGGGATCTTGCGCCATGGGCTGGGACAGATAGCCATTGCGCGGATCACGGACGTACTGGATATAGCCCGATGCCTGCTCGAACGCATTTTCGCCAACGATCAGCGCGCCGGTCTTCAGCCGCGGCTCCAGCAGTTTCAGCACATCCAGATAAAGGCTGAACGCGCCGTCGAGCAAGACCAGGTCCAGACCGCCATCGACCTGTTTGAGGGTTTCGCGCGCGTCACCGACACGGACCTCCGCCAGATCGTCCAGGCCTGCAGCTTCAAGATTTTCGCGCGCCCGCGCCGCTTTCGCCGGTTCCAGTTCGGTACCGATCAACGTTCCGCCGCCATTGTCGCGCAAGGCCGCGGCGAGATAGATCGTGGAAATTCCCATAGACGTGCCGAACTCGACGATATGTGTCGCCTTGCAAGCGCGCGCGGCGATATAGCAAAAGCGCCCGAACTCGGGTGTAACGTTCAGGAAATTGCCGGCCAGGCCCCCATACAGCGCCTTCAGATCTTTTGCCTCTTGCTCCAGTATCTGGCCAATCATCTGCTCTTGCGTGGCGCCCTGGCTGCTGTAGGCCTCAATGAGCTGGCGATCCGCGGCTTCGGCGTCCCGATGAAGCCTTGCCAGAACATCGGCCACGCGGCCGGTCGATAGTGAATCCATGCTCGTTCTCCATAAAAAGAAAGGCGCGACCGAGGGTTAGGCCGCCTGTATTGAGAAAGATTATCATTCACATAATCTGGCCACAATACGAAAAAATGACATAACATTCGGATATCTGGCCATATTGCCATTCACCGTCAAAAGGGGCTGTCGATGCCTATCCTGGAAGGCGTGCCCGAGTCGTACGCGGATCCCGACGAAGTGCCGCGCCCCATGACATTCATCGGCTTCAGCGGGGTCACCAATGGGATGGAGTCCACCTTCCATCAGCACCGCAAGGCGCAGTTGCTGTTCGCCATGCGCGGCGCGGTGACGTGCGAAGCATCACAAGGCTTGTGGATCGTTCCGCCGCAATGCGGCATCTGGATTCCCGGCGGCACGCCGCACAACGTCAATGCCGTGGGCACATTTGAAGGCTACATGGCGTACGCCGAACCGGACGTGGTGCCCCTGCCATCGCGGACGTGCTGCGCGGTGTCGATATCGCCCTTGCTGCGCGAACTGCTGATCCGCTGCGCGGCGCTTCCCCTGCTCTATCCGCTGGGCGGCGCCGAGTCGCATCTGGTCACCGTGGTGCTCGATGAGCTTGCCGCCGCGCCCGTGGAGAGCCTGCATCTGCCGATGCCGGCGGATGCCCGGGTGCGCAAGATCGCCGCGATGCTGATGGCCGACCCCTCAGACCGCGCCACCCTGCAGGACTGGGCCGGGCGCGTCGCGGTGAACGAGCGCACCCTGGGCCGCATTCTGCTGCGCGAGACCGGGATGAGCTTCGGACGCTGGCGTCAGCAGCTTCATATCGTTCTTGCCTTGAAATGGCTTTCACAAGGCATGTCCGTGCAGTCGGTCGCCGCCGACCTCGGCTATCAAAGCAGCGGCAGTTTCGTCACCATGTTCAAAAAGGCGCTCGGCAAATCGCCGGGCCGCTATTTCCTGGATCACAAAGGGAGCAGATGAGCCGATGACGCTTACTGCCCTCGGATGCCCGGCGCACCGGTCAAACGGTCTCTGCCGTCCGGTCATCTTTTTCCTCGACTGCGGCGGCTTGCGGATGCGCGGCACGTTCGTGGACATGTGAGGCCGGTGTCCTGTCGATCAGCAGGCTCAGCAATTCGGGGCGGCTATAGTGGCCGCGGGAATCCATCAGTTGCTTGCGCTGGCCGATCAGGGAGAAATCCAGGTCTGCAATCACCTCGCCTTCACCCGAACGCAATGGCTCGCCCAGCAATTGACCTTCGGGCGAGACAATGGCGGTGAAGCAGCCGCTGGAAATCGGGCCGATATTGCAGCCCGTGTCTTCCATGATCCGCGCTTGCTGGCCGGCATCGAGCCAGGCGGTGGCGTTCACGACGAAACACGCGGATTCCAACGCATGCTGGCGGATGTTGACCTGCATCTGCTCCGCAAAGAGATCTCCCGCGAATGAACCGGGATACATCGCCGAGTGTATCTGCTCGCCGTCCGCCATAAGGGCGTAGCGGGCCAAGGGGTTGTAGTGCTCCCAGCAGGCCAATTGGCCGATACGGCCGACCGCGCTGTCGACGGCGCGCAGCCCCGAGCCATCGCCCTGGCCCCATATCATCCGCTCATGGAAGGTGGGCGAGATCTTGCGGCGGCGCTGGATCAGCGTGCCGTCCGCATCGAACAGCAGCTGGGTGTTATAGAGCGTGCCGCCATCGCGTTCGTTCACGCCGATGGACACGACCATTGCGGCCTGCTTGCAGGCCTCCCCGATTGCGTGCGTCGTTGCCGACGGCACCGTAACCGATTGATCCAGCAGGGTGGGGAATTGCTTGCCGACCTTGATGTCGTAGGCGGATTGAACGAAGGAGAAATAGGGATAGTACGGCACAACGGTTTCCGGGAAGGTGGCGAACTGAACGCCCTGCCGGCCCAGCTCGAGAATTTTCTGGATCACCTTGTCCACAGTGCCCTGGCGGCTATAGAGCACGGGGCTGATTTGTACGGCTGCGGCTTTGACGATAGTCATGGCATATATCCTTGAGAGATTGATAAGGTCGCGGTATGCGATACCGCGTCGGTCAAAAAAGAAATCCTTCTCGCCCACATATTGCATATACAACATAATATGAAAAAAAATTCAGGGCTCCAGATGCTGGGCGATTCCAAGAATCGCCGCCGCTCCCTGCTTTCCCAGAACCTCATTTGCCTGGCTCTGGGCCGAACGCCAAGCCGGCGCGGCGCTTTGCAGCAAGGCATGGCCCGCGGCCGTCACCGCCACCGGCCTGCTTCGCCCTTGCACCAGGGTGGGGACTTCTTCGATCCAGCCCTCCGCAAGCATGATTTGCAAGTTGCGCGTCAGCGTCGATCGCTCCTGGTGGTTTTCACGCCCAATGTCGGCCCGGCTTGCCGGCCCGATGCGGCTGATCAGCACAAGCAAGGTGAACTGGGGCGAATTGACACCGAAAGGCCGAAGCGCCTGATCGTAGATGCTGGTCAGTATCCGCGACATGCGGCGTGTCCGTGTAAGCAGACACTTGCTTTCAATCTCGCGAACCAATTCCTGGCTGCTCGTGGCATTCTTTATCTGTTTCATGGCGAGTATTATGATGTATATGCAACATATTATCAAGCCGCACTATAAAAAAAGTCGCGCCGTGCCGAATCGACAGGAGGAAATAAGAGGCAAGCACCCAGAAGTCATCTGGAGACAGCTCCGGCTGAATCATGGGCTTTGCGATACGCCGCCGGCGTCACGCCCACGAGCTTGGTGAAGGCTCGGCGCTTCCTGAATGGCAAAATCCCCAAGGTAATGCGAAGTCCTTGAGAACGATGTAATCCTGCTCTCCTGGCCGGCCTTCCAGGTTCCGCCACGATGAGCTTCCTGTCGCTGAGCTGGACGGAGTGAAGAAGTATGCATAATGGCTTCCGGCTAGGTGATATATCTATTTGAAGACTGTGGATACCGGTTTTGGCCGCATCGTATGCGCGCCGATAGTCGACAGAACCTTGCTTTGCCCTGGCAACTGAAGGAAAAGGTGCCAAGAGAAGTCATTTATCGTCCTATGTTCTGCTCGCCGTCCAGCCATAGAATGGCCCGAGACACCGCCTTTGGAATGCAATTTCAGCTGTCCAGGAGTGTCTGCTACGGAGGATAGTCATGCTAGTAACAAGTGACTTGCGGGAACGCGAAGAAACAGCAAGCGCACGATGGTCGCGCTTTCATCCAATAGTGACTGGCGAGGATTATCTCGACAGCCTCAGAAATCGGGACATTGACCTCTATCTCTTTGGCGAGCTGGTGGAGAATCCTGTCGATCACCCCATTATCCGGCCGTCCATGAATGCGCTGAAGGCTACCTATGATCTTGCCACTGAAGATCCCGAACTGGCAACAGCAGAGTCGCCGTTGATTGGCCGCCGGGTCAACCGATTTCTGCACCTTGTCGAGTCCGCTCAAGACATCGTGATGAAAAACCGCATGCAGCGCCGCCTTGGACAAATTACCGGTACCTGTTTTCAGCGCTGTGCCGGCCTGGATACAATCAGCGTGCTCCATTCGATCACATACGAAATCGATCAGAAACACGGCACGTCCTATCATGATCGCTATATCGAATTCATGAAGCTGGCCCAAGCGAATAACATCATCATTGGGGCAGGAATGACAGATCCCAAGGGCGATCGAAGCAAGCGGCCGAGCGAGCAGGACGATCCTGACCTATTCATGCATGTAACGCGACGCACTGATACCGGGCTGTATGTGACGGGAGCCAAGGCGCACATGACCGGAGGCTTCAATTCGCACTGGATTTGCGTCATGCCGACAATGAACCTGAGCGAGACCGATCGGGACTACGCAGTAGTCGGCCTTGTGCCCGCTGACGCGGCGGGCCTGACATACATCTATGGCCGGCAATCGTGCGACATGCGGGCGATGGAATCGGGCGACGTCGACAAGGGCAATGCAAAATTCGGCGGGCAAGAGGCGTTGGTGGTATTCGATAATGTATTCATTCCATGGGAGCATGTCCTGATGGATGGGGAATACGAATTTGCTCAAGAAATGGTGGCGCGCTTTACCGCCTACCACCGGGCAAGCTATGTCTGTAAAACCGGCTTGGGGGACGTGCTGATAGGGGCTGCCGCGACCGTTGCGGAGTATAACGGCGTGGAGAATGCTTCGCACATCAAGGACAAGCTGGTCGAAATGACCCATCTCAACGAGACGATTTATTCTTCGGCAATAGCCTCTTCTTACGAAGCCAAGCCGCTTGCATCGGGGATCTACATGAACGATGCAATGCTCGCCAATGTTTGCAAGCAAAACGTAACGCGCTTCCCTTATGAATTATCGCGCCTGGCCCAGGACATTGCTGGCGGCCTCATGGTCACGCTGCCCTCACAACAGGACTTCGAAAACGAGGTGACAGGCCCGCTGCTCAAAAAATATCTTAAAGGCCGCTCCAATGTTCCGGTGGAACATCGCGCCCGCCTTTTGCGCTTGATCGAAAACATGACTTTGGGACGCAACGCCGTCGGCTACCTGACCGAATCAATGCACGGCGCAGGTTCGCCGCAGGCGCAACGCATTCATATACATCGAATAATGAATATCGAAAAGAAGAAAGGCTACGCCAAGGGTCTGGCCGGTGTAAGCGCCCACGCATCGGCTGAAAAAAAATAGTCCTTTGCATTGATCATACACGGGCCCCGCACGCTTTCGCGGCTACGTCCATTTCATTCAAACATCACTTCAAGCGCGGCTGCAGTCACCGAATCGATATGGTGGCTGCAACAATCTGCGCCCTGCGGCGCGCTACGCGTGATCGATTCAGTGCATTTTTGCGTCGTTTTTGGCCCTCGCTCCTTAATGGGCCCGGCGTTAGAATCGATGCAATACAAAAAAGTAAAAAAGAAAGGAGACAAAACAAGTGGGAACGTTGAGCGGTCTGACAGTTATAGAAATGGCAGGGCTGGGCCCGGCGCCTTTTTGCGCGATGATGCTGGCCGATCTGGGCGCGCGCGTGATTCGTATAGAACGCCAAGAAGCTCGAGACAGCCAATACAATGTTCTGCTGCGAAACCGCGAATCCATCGTAATCGACGCCAAAAAGCCCGAAGGTCGAGATCTCGTTCTCGATTTAATCGAAAAGGCAGATATTCTGATCGAAGGCTTTCGGCCCGGAGTCATGGAGCGCTTAGGCCTGGGCCCCGACAAATGTCTCGAACAGAACCCCCGTCTTGTGTATGGGCGCATGACAGGCTGGGGGCAAGAAGGCCCGTTGGCGCGAACCGCCGGCCACGACATCAATTACATTTCGCTGGCGGGCGTTACCCACTCCATGAGTCGGCCGGGCGAACGGCCACGACATCCTCTGAACCTCGTAGGGGATTATGGCGGCGGCGGAATGCTGCTCGCCTATGGCTTGATGGCCGGAGTGTGGGAGGCCCAGCGCACAGGCATGGGCCAGGTAATCGATTGCGCAATGGTCGATGGCGCGTCCACACTGCTCGCCGAATGCTATACCTTTTCCGCGCAAGGAAAATTTCAGGGGGACCCCGGCACCCATCTGCTGGACGGGGGAGCGCATTTTTATAATTGTTATGAAACCCTGGACCGGAAATATGTTTCTGTCGGTCCGCTGGAAGCCAAATTCTATACAGAGTTCTTATCCCGCCTCGGGATCGACGATCCCGGCTGGCTGGATCAATACGATGAAGATCAGTGGCCTGTGCGCCGCGAACAGCTGGCAGCCTTATTCAAGCAGCGAACTCGCGATGAGTGGTGTGCGCTGCTTGATAGCGCGGAGGTCTGTTTTGCACCCGTATTGGCCTTTGCGGAAGTCGCGGATAATCCGCACATCAAAGCCAGGCGAACCCTGATCGAAATCGACGGCGTCGTCCAGCCCGCCCCTTCCCCGCGGTTCAGCCGCACGGCATCGGCCGTTCCGCACCCTGCCCGGCTGCCCGGGCAAGACACTCGGGCCATCCTGGCCGGCTTCGGTTACGAAGACGATCGAATATCAGGCCTGTTCGACAATGGTGTTGTCAATGGGCCTGCCATGGAAGGCCAGTCCCAATCTCATCACAGTACAGCTGGAGCGCGTCAATGACGATAACCACGATTATGCTGGGCGTAGTGACGGGGCTTGCCCTGGCAAGCATCTATATTCTGATATCCGTGAGCTTCACCATCATTCTGGCGGCCAGCGGCGTATTCAACTTCGCGCAAGGCACCATCGTGATGATGGGGACGATCCTGGCCTTCATTCTGGGTGTGCACTTGGGCTGGGCGCCTTTGATCACCGCCGCCGCGACGGCAGGCGTCGGCATCGTGGCCGGCCTGCTGACGCACTTCATCGCGGTATTGCCCGCGATGGGACGAACGCGGTCTTTCTCGCATACGACCATGCTCACGACTATCGGCTTGGCCACCGCGGCGAACTCGGCCGTATCCATTCTCTTTGGCAGCGACTCCCATCGCGTTCCATCTTATGTCTCAGATGATCCTCTTTTCCTTTTCTCTATTCCCATCCGGCCGATCTATCTGGTGATGATCGCCACTGGCATAGCGGTAACGATACTGGTCGAGTGGGTGGTCAGGCGTACTTCAGTGGGCCATATCTTCCGCGCCACGCTCGAAGATCCGGAATGCGCCCAGCTTTTTGGCATCAATACAGGAAAGATTATCGCAATCGCTTTTGGAATCGCGGGCGGCATGTCGGCTTTGGCAGGCTTGCTGATTGCGCCCGTGATCGCTGCATCGGCATATTCCGCGCAAGAGCTTACGTTCTATGGCTTTGCCGGCATGGCGTTGAGCGGTTTCGGCAGTTTCGCGGGGGCGCTCTTCGGCAGCGTGATCGTCGGACTCATCAGCGGGATAGTGCCCGCAGTGGCGAATCCGCATCTTGCGCTTCCTCTCATCTGGCTGGTCGTCGTCGTGGTGCTGCTTGTCAAGCCATCGGGTCTCTGGGGAACGGCTGGCTTGTTCGGCTCTACGCGGATTCGCGAGGTTTGACGGCAAACTCACCATCAAATCAACAAAAAAGGAAATCGCTATGACGATCCAGCAAGTAGATGAGATCGCGGACGAAGGCAGGAATTGGCAAGCCAGGTGCGCGCGGCGGCAATTGCGCGTAGCAGGCTGCGTGGTGGCAATATTCCTGGCGCTCGCGGCCATCCCTTTGGTTTCAGGCGGCTCATTCGATCTTGGCCGCTACGAAGTCGCTATCGCATATATTGTTGTGGCGATCGGCATGAATATCGCTTTTGGCTATTGCGGTGAACTCATTCTGGGCTATCCGACCATCATGGCGGTGTCCGCTTACACCGCGGGAATGCTGAGCGCCCATAAAGGCTGGGGCGTCGCCGCGACATTCCCCTGTGCGATCTTGGCGGGAACCGCCGCAGGCCTCTTGATCATGGGCTCAGGCCTGCGGGTGCGCGGTTGGTATCTGGCCTTGATCACCTTGTTTTCGGTCGTTGTCATGCCTCAGCTGATAGTCCTTGGCGAGACGTGGACCGGCGGAGAATATGGCTTGACCGGGATACTGCCTATTCAGTTCGGTGGCGAGCCCTTGTCCGATGGCGCCATGTTCGAACTAAGCCTGGCGATCTTGGCCTTGGTTCTTCTGGCAGTATGGAATTTTCTGAGATCAGGCTGGGGCACGCGGCTGCGCGCCTTGCGTGATGCTCCGTCGGGAGCGCGCGCGGTAGGCCTCAATCCCCTGAAACTGCGCTTGACCGTATATATCATGTCCAGCATTCCCGCTGCTGTGGCCGGATTCTATTTGGCTTATGCCGAGCAGTTCATCAGTCCTGATGCCTTCGGCATGAGCCTTACCCTGCTCTTGTTGACTGGTGTGGTCCTGGGTGGCGCAGGAACATTATTCGGTCCGATCGTCGGCATGGTGCCCTTGCTTGCCCTCAGTTTCTGGGTGGGGCCCTTCAGTCCGTTCAATGCCATTACGCTCGGGCTGGGCCTGTTGATAGGCACGTTGGTTTTCCCCGATGGGCTCATTCCGTCCATCGGACGTCTCTTCAAGCGCGGCAGCATAAAAAAAGATACTGCCGCGGGATCAGCGGCAGACATGCATGTGCCCCAAGACAGCCACCGCTCGGGCCAGGTCACGCAACTGGAATCTGCCTATGCAACAGAACAGAAGATGGTCGTCCGCATCGAGGATATCAGTGTTCGATTCGGCGCTCACCAGGTTCTAAGCGGCGTAACCCTCACCCTCAAGCAAGGTGCCTTGACCGGGCTCGTGGGGCCTAATGGTTCGGGGAAGTCGACGCTGCTAAATGCAATATCGGGCTTTATCCAGCCGCAACAGGGGCGGATTTTCATCGGCGACAAGGATCTGTCGGGAAAGGCCGTGCACGAGCTAGCGCTTTCAGGTATCGGCCGAACCTTTCAGATACCGCAGTTAATCGAAGACGCGACCGCGCTCGAGAACATTTCCTTGGGCCTGCTGGGCCAGCGCCCGGGCAGGATATTGGCATCTATTTTCAGGTTGCCACGGCTCGTACAGCAGGGAAATGATGACTTGCACCGCTCTCTCGCCATGCTTGCCGAAGTCGGGCTTCCGGCTTCGGCCATTTCCACCCCCGTTGCCGAACTGCCTCTGGGCTTGAAGCGCATTGTCGAAATCGGACGTGCCGTCGTAGCGGAGCCAACGCTGTTGCTTCTGGATGAACCTGCTGCCGGCCTGAACGATGAAGAACGGCTGCAACTCGGGCACTTACTGAATAATTTGAAAAAACGAGGCATAACCATACTGGTTGTCGAACATAACGTGCCATTCGTGATGCAGTTTTGCGACGACTTGGCTTTGTTGGAGGCTGGCCAGATTTCTTGCCACGCGGCGACTTCAGCAGCATTGCCGGCGACGCTGCTCGATTATTTAAACCACGCGCCTGAACAATCGAAATGCGCATGAACTGTCTAGGTGTCCCATGACGTTATCTGTAAAAAATGTGTGTGCATGGCACGGCCAACTGCAAGTGCTCTGGGGTGTGGATCTGGATGTCGCCGACGGCGAAGTGGTGGGTATTCTTGGCCGTAATGGCGCGGGCAAGACCACCTTGCTGCGCACGTTGGCCCGCTTGCATGAAAAGTCAACGGGTGCGCTCCAGATGGGTGGCCACGACATCAGCAAGCTCAAGGCCCATGCCGTCGCCCTGCAAGGCCTGTCGCTAGTTCGCGATGGCGGCCGGCTCCCGGCGTCCCTGACCGTGGCGCAAATGATAGAACTAGGCCAGCGGCTTGCCAGGATCAAAGGCCAAACGCCACGCGCTCTGTCTGAAATCTGGCAATGGTTTCCCATATTGGAACCTCTGCGTAACACCAAAGCGGGTCTGCTTAGCGGCGGACAGCGGCAAGCTCTCGCATTGGCGGCCGCTTTTGCTTCACGTCCGCGGCTTCTACTGCTCGACGAACCGTCAGCCGGACTGTCGCCGCCGGTCGCAAGCGAATTATTCATCACTATCCGCAACCTCGCTGCGGACGGTTTGACGGTCATTGTGGTTGAACAACAGGCAGGATGGCTGACTGGCCTGGTCAAGCGAGGATATCTTCTTGACTCGGGAAAAGTGGTCGCAACGGGATCCCTACAAAATCTTGTAAACAAATAACTAGATCGAGGAGAAAAATAATGTTCATGCATCATGCAGTTGGCCGACGCAGTCGCCTTCATTCACAGTCCTTCAGGACACTCCGTGCCGGTTTCGTGGTGCTTGCGGTGTTTTTCGGGCCTGCCGTTCCGGCTGCATCCGCCCAGACGGCGCCCAGCGGCGAGCCATTCCGTATCGGCGCCATTCTTTCAAAGACCGGCGCTTTTTCTCAATACGGACAATTTATCGAACAGGGGTTGAACGTGGCGGTGAAACGCATCAACGCCAATGGAGGCATTCTTTCGCGCCCGGTCAAATTGATTATCCGCGACGATGCCAGCAATCCCGGCCGCGCACTTCTTGCCGCCAAGTCGTTAGTGGCCGATGAAAAAGTGGATGTCATTTATCCTGAAGTGATCAGCGGGCTGGCTCTGGCGGTTCTTCCCTACACGACTCAGAAAAAAATCCTTACGATAAGCAGCGGGGCAAGCCCCCTGATAGGAGATCCAAAAAAGTTTCCCTATAGTTTTCAACTAGCCGACGTGGCGAGCAAACGGACTGAAGCCGTTGCCGCCGCGCTCAAGAAAGTAGGCGCCAAGAAAGTCGGCATTCTCGTGAGCACCAATCCTCCCCAAGTTGCCCTGGGCGACACGCTCGCCGCCGACCTTCCAAAGAAATATGGAATCGATGTGGCCGGCTACAAGCAATTCAGCGTCGAAGCAAAAGATCTGGCGCCGCAACTCCAGAGCTTGCGCGACGCCGGCGCCGACACCATTGCGTTTGACAGCGGGGCGCGCGAAGGCGTGCGGGTTGTCATGACCGGAATGCAGACGCTGGGCTGGAAGGCCAAGGTGGTCAGCGAGCCGGCCGTTCTCTATGGTGACCTCACGGAGCAGGTTCCTGCAAGCGTTCATGACCAGTTCCTGGCGGTGAATTACCGGGTCGGGACATGGACCGGCACGCCCCGCCCGGAATTAAGCGCATTTATCAAAGACCTGAAACTGGAAGGCCCGGTCAACAATCTTCCATACAGTGCGCTGGCCAATGATGCGGTATACATGGCCAAATGGGCGTTCGAAACCGCCATGAAAGAAAAAGGCAATACGAAAGCCGAGACGCTGAAAGAAATCCTTGAGACACGCAGCGCAGTGCCGGCAGGCTATAGCGTCGTTTTCAGTGATCCGAAGTATAGCGCCACGGACCATACGACCACGAATGCCGACTACACTGAAATGTGGGGCTTGATTCGGGTCAGCAAACCACGCGACGGCGCATATGAAGGCGAAGATTTTTCGCTGTCTAAATGAGCGAGGGCATACAAATGCGTGCACAATCGGAAATTGAGCGCCTTATCCGCCAGCGGGTTGCCGAAGACCCGTCGGCAATCTGGTTGAAATTCAAGGATTCTCAATATTCTTGGGAAGAAGTGCTTTCTTTTGCCCAGCGCGCCGCCAATGGCCTGCTAAGCCTGGGTATACAGCCGCGGGACAGGGTTGCATTGATGGCTGGCAATTCGCCCGAATTCCTCTGGATGTATTTTGGGGCGATTCTTATCGGCGCCGATGTGGTGCCGCTCAACCGCTGGCAGCGGGGGCCTGCGCTGGAGCATATGTTGAAGGATTCAGGTGTCGTGGCGATTGCATGCGATCCCGATGTTCTGCCCTTCATCCTGGATGCGCGCCCACAAGCCCCCGGTCTCCGTTACCTAATCACTATCAATGCCGGCCAGAGCATCGATAAAAGCGTCGACTTTTCCGATCTTCTCGGCGCGCCAGATGCCGAACCGAAAGTGGCCGTCGATCGCCCGGTGGCTGCGGTAGGGCTGCTCTACACCTCCGGAACGACAGGCCAGCCCAAAGGAATCGCGGCCGCCAAGTACGAGCCTCTACTCACTCCTTTATTGACGGCCATGGGAGTCAAGGCCGGAGAAACGATGTATGCCTGTCTACCCTTGTTTCATGCCAATGCGCTTTTGATCTCCGCGATCGGATCAATCCGCCTCAATGCCAAACTTGCCCTGGCGGAGCGTTTCAGCGCGTCCCAATTCTGGGATGATTGCCGCAAGTTCGATGCCGTTCAGGTCAATACGCTGGGCGCGATGACCTCCATACTGATGAAGCAAGTTCCCAGGCCCGACGACCGGGACAATCCGGTGCGCACCATATTATCGGTGGGTACCCCCGCCGCCATGTGGCGCGGCTTCGAAACCCGATTCGCCGTGAAAATCCTCGAATGGTATGGAATGTCCGACGCCGCGGGAATCTTATTGAATACCCAAGGCCGGGTGGGCTCTGTCGGTAAACCCGTCGGAGGCGCGGAGTTCAAGGTGGTAGACGAAAACGGCCAATCCCTTCCCGCCGGCCAATGCGGCGAATTATTGTTTCGCCATCCCGCGGGGCAGGCAACCTCCTACCATAACTTGCCCGATGCAACGCGAAAAGCGTATGAGGGCGGCTGGTTTCATTCAGGCGATCTGGGCGAACAGGATGACGAAGGCTTTTTCTACTTTCGCGGACGGGCGAAGCTAGCGATTCGCCGCAGGGGCGAGAATATTTCCGCATGGGAAGTAGAGGCAGTCCTGGACGCCTGTCCAGAGGTGCTTGAGTCCGCGGTTATCGGCGTCCCGTCCGAAGTCGGTGAAGAAGAAGTCATGGCCGTGGTCGTCCTGCAGCCAGGAAAATGCATTTCCCCTGAAGACCTGATCAAATTCTGCGAAGGCAAGCTGGCGTATTACGCCGTGCCCAGATTTGTGGAGTTCGCTGCGTCACTGCCAAAAACCGGAACCCAAAAAATTCAGCATAGTGTGCTCAAGGAGCGCGGCCGGACCGAGGCAACCTGGGACCGTGAGCAGGCCGGTGTCGTCGTGACCAGGAGCTGACAGTGGCCAATACAGCGAATTCGATACCGTCAAGAGTATCAGATGACGTACGGTTCGAGTACTCCAATGACGATACCGTCCTGCACGTCATTCTCGACCGTCCTTCCAAACGCAACGCAATTTCCCCTGACATGGCCCGAATCATCAAGGCGACATTGGAAAGCCGCCTCGATGACAGAGTGCATGTCGTGCTGATACGATCGGCTGCCAGGAATGTATTCTGCGCGGGCTTCGACATCGCTTGCATGGGCGGCGCGGCTGGCGATCCCGCCGCCGCCCTCTACGATCTTTATGTCTATCTAGAACGACTGCGCCAAGTGACCGTGGCGTTCGGCGATGGATTGCTGATTGGCGGCGGGGTGGAGCTTTTTCTATGCTGCGACTTAAGGCTGGCATCGCCGCATGCCACATTCAGGATGCCTCCCGCCAAGCTTTCGCTCGTCTATGAACAGGAAGGTATCGCTCGCTTCATTCGTCGCATCGGACTGACTGCAACGATGGAAATGTTCATTACCGGACGCACCATCACCGCTACGGAAGCGCTGCATTGCGGACTGGCAACACGTATCCTTGCCGAAGATGCCGTCCAGGCTTACTGCACAGATATCTTGCAGGGCGCTCCGCTGGCACAGCAAGCCATGAAAGAAATCATTATCTCGACCTCCCATATACAAAGCCAGGAAGGCGAGCAACAAAGACATTTTGAAGATCTCAAGCGGAAGGTTGCTCAAAGTCTGGATCACAAAGAGGCGCTTGCCGCATTCCGGGAAAAACGGCCGCCGCGATTCAGGGGCCAGTAGAAAGAAGGTTTAAAGATGAATATGATAGCGACACCGCCAGAAATGATTTCGCAGGGCCATGGACTGCTTGAAGCTCCGGTCTTCGATCAGGACCACGGGCTGCTCTATACGGACGCGGAAATCGGCGGCGTATGGCAGTTTGACGCCTTGCGCACGCCAAAGCTGCTTGTTCCCCACCGCCGAGGCATCGGCGGCATGGCTATTCATGCATCGGGCGGCGTAATCGTCAGCGGCAGGAATGTCGCATACAAACGCTTTATCGACGAAGCGCCCGACGAGCCCACCATCGTGTTGCTGGAGAACGATCCTGCCAACGGGCACCAAGGGTACAACGATCTCGTGACGGATCATTGCGGTCGGCTGTATGTTGGATCCCTGGCATTCGTGCCGATGCTGGGGCAATTGGAATCCACGGAGGCCGGCAGCCTGTATCTCATCGATCTGAACGGAGAGATCAAAGAAGTCGCGCAAGGCATACGCCTCTCTAACGGTCTCGGATTCTCGCCCGATGGCACGCAACTTTATCACTCCGACTCAATCGCACATTCTGTTTATGTCTATGACGTCGCTCCAGACGGCGCCCTGGCCGGCCGGCGCAACTTCGTCACACCGGCCGAGGGCATGCCGGACGGTCTGGCAGTCGCACAAGACGGCAGTGTCTGGGTCGCGTTGGTGCACGCCGGACTTGTGGTCGCGTATGACGCCCGCGGCAAGGAAATTTGCCGAATCAGGCTTTCGACCCCCATGGTGACGAGCGTATGTTTCGGCGATGCCGATTACAAGTCTTTATATATTGTCTCGGGCGCCCAGGGCGCGCCCGAAGCGCTCGGCGGCTGCATTTACCGCATACGTACCAACGTACCGGGCTTGGCCCGGCCTCTCGCGCGTGTCGCGCTGCAGTCAGTCCCACATAAGTGATGCTCCCTACATATTATGGCCACAATCGGATCACATTATTTCAGGAATTGTTTGCGCGGCGCGCAGTCCAAGGGCGTCGATGTACAAAGGCTGCTGGACTTGGCCGACGTTCCCGCCAGCGTGCTGGATCCATTCGGACGCGGCAGCGCACAACAGATGGCGAGCCTCGTGCGATGCATCTGGAAGGAACTCGATGACGAATTCATGGGATTCACACAAACACGAATCAAACGCGGCGTATTTGAAATGATGGCGCGCCTCGTGCTCCATTGCACCTGCATCGAGGAAATGCTAAGACTGGGCGTAAGGTTCTACAACCTGATTACAGATGACATTATCATGGGCGTGGAACACGTGTCTAATGAAGTCATCTTCAGGGTGGACATGACGCGCAAAGATCTCGATCCAGCACACTACTTTCTCGAATTCTGGCTTGTTATCTGGCATCGGTTCCTGGGCTGGGCTTCAGGTTCGCCGGTTCCGTTGAACTGGGCGGCATTTGCCTATGAAAGTCCCACGGATTACCTGGAAGAATTCAAATACCTCTTTCCGTGCCGCCATGTTTTCAACGTCAAACACACTTGCATTTCCTTCCCGATAGAAAGTTTACGCCTGCCAATTATCCGCAATGTATATGAATTAGAAGAGCTTCTTGCTTTTGCTCCGCTGAATTTCATGACAATGCCGAATCAGGACCAGAGCTACACGCGGAAAATCCGTGCCTTTCTTGTCTCGCAATACGGCGAAGAAATGCAATTTCCCGCTTTCGGACTCGTGGCGGACCATCTTCACATGACTGAACAAACTTTGCGGCGCCGGCTCAGAGATGAATCGTCATCATATCGAGGAATCAAGGAAAATATCCGGCGCGATTCTGCCTTGCGCAAACTGTTGCGCGGAAACGCATCCATTGGCGATATCGCCATGTCCCTCGGGTATTCCGAGACGCGAGCATTTACGCGTGCGTTTCGGCAATGGACCGGAACCAGTCCGGTGCGCTATCGCCACCAGATTTTGCGGGCTTCGGAAAGCTCCTGACCATGCGCGATGCCGCCGGGCCGTAGAGCTTTCTTAATACAATGTTTATCCAAGGAATAATGTACCAATGAAGATTCATGCACTATCCGGTGGCACGTTGCGGATGAAGAAAAGCGTATATTTTCCCGGCGTGGCGCCAGATGCCATGATAGAACTTCCCGTGTCATGCTTCCTGATCCAGCATCCGCAAGGAAATGTTCTGTTTGATACCGGATGCCATCCGGAACTCGCGTCGGCTCCCTTTAAACGAATTGGCGGCATGGCCAAGACGATGGAGGTCACGTCTCCACCCGGCGTAAACGTTATAGAAGGCTTGCGCAGCCTGGGGATACGGCCCGAGGACATTGACTTGGTCGTCAATTCGCATTTCCATACCGACCACTGTGGTTGCAATATTTTTTTTACCTCGGCGACAATCGTGTGCCACCGCTGTGAGCTTGCCGCAGCACGCAGCCAGAATGCGGAGCGGCAAGGCTATTTCCCGGTAGACTGGGATAGCGATGCACAATTCCAGGAGATAGACAGCGAATATGATGTCTTTGGAGATGGCCGTATCGTCCTGGTTCCTTTGCCTGGCCATACCCCGGGAAGCCTCGGCGCATTGGTAACTCTGGACCAAAGCGGAGCGATTCTAATGGCATCCGATGCGGCTAGCCTACGAAGCAATCTTGATAATCGAACCGTACCGCGGAATACATGGGATGGCGATGGATTCTTGAAATCACTCGATGAAATACAGCGCATCCAGCGTAGCGGCGCGACTATCTTTTTCGGACACGATGCACAACAGTGGGCCGTGTTAGAACGGCAACGTACATTTACGTAATATTGCGCAATTCGGAGACAGCTCGCTGAAACCGCTCGGTTGATCGCGGCATGAGCTGTTTTTGACGCAGCCCGGCCTGGCCGAGGCATTTGCGGCTATGCTGTAGCCTTGTCGAATTAATGGAGAAGCGAATGATCAACTATGCAAGCAAGGCAGTTGCCGCAGTGGCAATGGGAATGCTGGTTCTGGCCCTGGCCGGATGCCAGAAAGAAGGCCCGGCCGAAAAAGCCGGCAAGGAAGTAGACAAGACCATGAGCAGCGCCGGGGATCAGATTCAGGCGGCGGGGAACAAGATTCAGAATGCAGTGAAATAAGACTGCATGCGCTTAACAATTGCATGGCCGGGAGATTGCCCGACGTACGGGCTTGTCTCCTGGCACGGTTACCCGTGAGTTGGCCAGGCTCGCCGATGTCGGATTGTTACTACGTGAAAAGCGCGGCAATCAGCAACTCTATCGCGCCGATACGGCCTGTCCCATCTTCACCGAGTTGGCCAGCATATTGCGCAAGACATCCGGCATTGCCGATGTATTGGCGGCTGCGCTTGCACCGCTGGCCTCGCAACTGCGCATTGGCTTTATTTTTGGCTCTGTCGCGCAAGGCCGCGAAAGCACGGGCAGTGATATCGACCTGATGCTCATAGGCGACATGAACTTCAACGACGCCGTCCACCTGACTTGGCCCTTGCAAACCCAACTAGGCCGAGAGATCAACCCGAAAGTATTCAGCGCCAGTGAATTCAAGGCGCGCGCCACTGAACCCTTTTTGCGTGACGTCCTAAACAAACCCAAGATATTCCTTACAGGGGATGAGCATGAGCTTGCAGAACTTGCTGGGTATCAGCCTTGAAGTCATAGCGCCCAACCTGACGCAGGCAAGCCAGCTATTGGCCGCCGCGGACCGCAATATCGCCGAGCCCAATTGGCAGGACTGAGCGCGGAAAACCGCTACGATGCCGCCTACAAAGCCATCATGCAGTTATCCATGTTAGCGTTACATGCCAATGGCTATCGCACGCTGACCAGCAAGCCAGGGCGCCATCAAACCGCAATCCAGACGCTGGCACAAACGGTGCAGTGGCCCGCCGAGAAGATATGGCCGCTCGATGCCTTGCGCAAACAACGCAACCTGGCAGACTATTCAGGCGACGTTGTGCCGGACTCGGCTGTCAATGCCTGCCTGGAGAACGCCATTGCATTACGCGCGCATGTGCATGCCTGGCTGCAGGTCAACAAGCCGGCGCTTTTACCCTAGCGCTTGCCACTTCAGCTTGCCTCTAGTCCCGCATCCGGTACGGGCCATGACGCCGCGGCGCTTTTCGCCGCCCCTGCCACACCAGCATGCCATAGACTATGCCCGCCGCCAGGCTGGCATGGCCGCTGAACGCGACCAGACCCAGGCTCCAGCCTCGCAGCGCCACGGCAAGGACGAGCGCCAGCGCCAGGGCGGCCCAGCCGGCGGCGCGGTTCCAGCCGCCGGCTGCGGCGCCAAGCCGCCGGCCGAACACCGCCTCCTGGTGCCGTTCCATGGCCAGGGCCAGCAGCGCGAAGGCCACGATAGACAGCCCCAATACCGCCGCGTGAGACCACAGATCGGCCGGGGCGGGCATCATGCCGCGTCTCCGGCGCCGGCCCCACCCTGGGCATGCGCGCGCGGCCGCGGCGGGGATTCCCGCCTGCCGGCGGGACGGCGCCGCGCCGCATGCGGCTCATGGCGCGCCGCATGCGGCTCATGGCGCGCCGTCCGTATGGCCAGCCAGGCATGCAATGCGGCAAAGCCGATCAAGGCCAGGTCGAAACCGGCGAACACCCGGTCGCCGGCCAGTATGCTGGCGGGCAGATGGCGATCGGTCGTGATCGCGTTCAGGACTGGCGTCAGCGCCAGTAAGATGGCGGCGAGCGACAGCACCTCCACCCATGCTTTGCGGGCGGGCCGCGCGCAGGCATAAAACAGCATGGCCGCCCAGACGATGAAAAAGAGATTGATCTCCCAGGCCGAGCGATCGGGAAGCTGGACCGGCAGCAGCCGATTGCCCCATAAAAGGGCGGTCATGGCGACCGACAGCCCGCCAATCGAGGCGATATTCAGCCGTTCGACCAGCCGGAACCCGAAATGCGGCCGGGACGGATCAGCCAGCTTCTGGCGGCGCTTGACTGTCCACAATACCAGCCCGGTTCCCACCATGGCCGTGCCCGCGAGGCTGAGCAGGAAATACAGCACCCGGGTGAAGTCATCGGCATAGCGGCCCAGGTGCAGCGCATAGAGGACGCCCCGGGTTTCGGCGGCCGCCCCCACATGGTCCTTGACCTGCAGCAGCTTGCCGCTGGCTCCTTCGAACATCATGTATTGAGGGCTGGTGGAAACGCGGCCGGCTTCTCCGCGCATGACAATCACGCGGGCGGCGGCATCCCCCGCGTGATTGACCGCGAGCCCGCCCACGTTGCCCGCCCCCCAGCGCGCCTGGGCCTGGCGCACCATGTCCGCCACCGGAGCCAGCGGGGCCCGCGTGCCGCTGGCCTTCCCGACCGGCACGAATGCCGTCGTCTCCGCGGCCAGGGCGGCGCGCGGGCTGGCCGAGGGAAACGCGGCTTGCAGGCCCCACGGCATATACATCAGCATCAATGTGACCAGGCCGCTGTAGGTGATCATCAAGTGGAATGGCAGGCCCAGCACGGACAGCGCGTTGTGCGCATCCAGCCAGGATCGCTGGCCCTTGCCCCAGCGGAATGTGAAGAAATCGACGAAGATCTTCTTGTGCGTGATGATGCCGCTGATAATGGCGACCAGCATGAACATGGCGCAGAGGCCGGCGATCCACCGGCCCGCCAGGACCGAGACGTAGTGGAACTGGAAATGGAAACGATAGAAGAAATCCCCTCCCGCCGTATCGCGCAGGGTCAGCTTCCCGCCCGTCTGCGGATCGAGGTTGGCGCTTGCGAAGGCGCGCCCGCCTTTTCCAGTGTTCCGCCAGAAAACGCTGGAGACGTTTTTCCGGTCGTCGGGAAGGTCTATGCCCCACTGCGGGCTGTCGGGCGCCAGCCGGGTCATTGCGTCGACGATGCGCTGGCTGACGACGGCGGCGTCGGGCGCCTGCGTCTGCCGAGCCAGTTCCGGGCGCATCCACTGCGAAATTTCGTCGCGGAAATAGCTTACCGTTCCAGTCAGAAACATGGCGTACAGCAGCCAGCCCGCAAGCAGGCCGGCCCAGATATGCAGCCTGGACATGCTTTGCCGCAGACCGGCGGGAGGCGCCTTTCGCGCCGCCGCGGCGCTGGCGCTTACCACGCAAGCCCCGATACCGGCCACGCCGCCAGCGCCAGGGGCAGCGCCGCGATCGCCATGCCGGCCCACGCCCGCGCAGCGCTTCTCGCCGCAAAGACCCAGACGACAGCCAGCGCATAGACCAGGAAACTGAGCAGCATGCCGGTCAATACCGCCTGGGATCTGTCGATCGGCAGGGCGAGCGCCGCCACGCTGCTCAAGGCTGCCAAGGCATAGCCGCCCAATACCGCGGCGACAAGCCGGGAGGCCAGAGGCCCCCAGCGGCGCCCCATTGCGATCACCGCCGATATGCGCGCGCGGCCGCTTTCTAAGCGCCGTCGACTTGCGGTTGGGAAGTATGAGAAAGGCATGGCGCAGGAAGGGACCCAGTCCGAAACCATGCATTATTGCAAACAATTCTCATTACTACAACTTTAGCGTTCCATCCTGGATGGCCCGCGCCAAGGCCTCGACGGCGATGGCCAGCTGTTCGTCGACGAGATGCAGGTAATCGGTCCAGTCGGTGATTTTCGTGAGCGCGGCGGCGCCGTCGGAGATGCCTCTGAGCCCGATGAGCGGCACGCCGAAGCGCCCGCAGGCGCGCATTATGGCGTAAGTCTCCATATCGACCATGTCGGCATCGATGCCGCGGTAGGCCTCGCCCGAAATGACCGCGCCGCCGGTCGACAGCGAGGCCTCTTCGATCCCGGGGATCCTGTATGGCAGCGGCATGACCGCGGGCTGATCCAGGAACGGCGTGACTCCCTTCGGGACGCCCAGGACAGTCGCATCCATATCCCGGTACGACACTTGCGCGACCTGGTATACCCGCCCATGCTCGAGCGTGCACGAGCCCGCCGAACCCAGGCAGACAACCAGGTCGGGCAGCTCAGCCGCGTGGGCGAGGCCCGCCAGCGCCGATGACATGCCTATGGAGGCCTCCACCGGCCCGACGCCAGTCAGCAGGGGAATAAACAGTTTTTCCAGGCAGCGCCCGTATTCGGCGCTTGCGGCCATCGCGAAAATGACGCGCTTGCCGGCCAGCAGGGTCGACTGGGCATTTTTCGAAGCGGGAAGCGTCACTGTCTTGGTAGTCACTGGCATTCGTAAGGCAAGGAGGCGGATGCCGCGGATTATAGACGCGCCTCGGCTTATTCCGCGTCGTACGGATGCCGCCAGCGCCTATCGGGATTTGCGATCGGCCATAAAAGGGCGGCCCCTTCGCGGCACAGCATTTGCTGGACTCGGACTGGCTCATTTCGGCAGCCGACAGGAGAATGCCATGAAAAAACTGCTCGCCATCGCCCTCTGTTCCTTGCCTGTCGCCCTGGCGCCGGCGGCATATGCCCAGGGCAGCAAAGGTCCTTCCGGTTCCGGCGCGGCCAATGCCGGCGCACAGTCCGGCTCCACCAGCCCGAGCGGCCTGGCGGGCAGCGCCGGCGCAAACGGCGCGGCCGGTGAGCGCGGACGCGCCGGCGGCAGCGGGGCTCGAACCGATACCGGCGGAACCGGCGGCGCGAGGGGCGGCAACGCCGACAGGAACCAGGCGCCCGCCCGGCCGGATGGCGCAGCCAGGAGGCCGGGAGCCACGCCTGGCGACGACAGCGCCGGCGCCGGCAACAACCGCTCCGCGAGCGGCGACAGCACGGGCAGTCCGGCCACCGGCGCGTCTGGCGGCTCGTCCGCCCCGGGAGCCGCGCCCGCAAGGTCCGGCGCCGGCGTGAAATAAGCGGCGGATGGCGTCCGGGAGGAAGATCAGGCTGCCAGATCATCTCGCCGGCGAGATCGCCGTGTCGATGGCGGATCGAATGATGGAGCGCGGGCCGGGCGCGGACCTCGATGCCGCGACCGCGGAAAAGGACAGGCGCCCCGGCGCCGCCGGGGCGCTGGGCGGTCAAGTGATTTGCAGCACCTTGGCGCCGCCGCCGTCCGCTTTCTTGGGCAGCGTCAGCTCCAGTATGCCGTCCTGGTAGCGGGCGGCCGCCCTGGCATCGTCGATGTCGTGCGCCAGGGTGAATCGACGCGTCTGCACGCCGTAGTAGCGCTCGCTGCGCAATACGGTTTCGCCTTGTTTTTCCTGGTTTTCCTGCCTGGTCTCGATGCGTATCGTAACGGCGTTTCCGTCGACGGTCACCTTGACGTCTTCCTTCTTTGCGCCGGGCGCTTCAGCCTTGACGACATAAGCCTGATCGCTTTCGCTGACGTCCAGATTGATGCGCGGCACCGCCGCCTGCCCGGCCGAGGCGCCTCCCAGGGGGAAGTTTTTGAACATGTCTTCGAAATCGCGGAACGCGTCGAAACGGGCCAAGTCGCCGAAAGGATTGAACCTAGTCAGATTATTTGCCATTTTTCAACCTCGCTATATGAATATTTCCATATTTACCGGGAGCGCCGGCGGGATCGGACCGGAACGCCGCCGCGCCCCCCGGGGCGGAAATGCTTACCCGCCCGTTGTACAAAATAGGGGCCGGCACAAAAAAAACAAGCCCCAAAACAAGCCCTGCGGCGTCGACGCCGCAGGGGCTCAATGCATGCTGATAGCCGCCGAATATGCGGCCCGCAGCACGGGCGGAAGGTTCTGCGGCTCGTCGGTATCGGGCTCCACCGGCAGGTCCGAAGGCTCCGAATCCGGCGGCACCGGTTCCGGATTGCGAGGTTCGGGGACTTGTTGAAAAGCGATCATTGGCGCGCTCCGTAAGAGTGAAAAAAATGACTGGCGCAAGCTTCAAACTTTAAACCTCAAGCTTCATTCAATGCCATCCGCCTGCCGCCGCTTCGCCATGGATTCCTGGCGGCGGCCCAGCCACAGGCCATTGGCGAGCCAGGCCAGGGACAGCGGCAAGGCGACCAGGGCCACACCCGCGGCCGACAGGCCGAGCGCGCCGAGCAGCGCATACGACCAGCTGCCGGCCTGGTCGCCCAGCCTGTAGATGACGGTATCGATGACATTCTTGGCCTTGTATTTATCCTCGCGCGGCAGCACGGTGAACAGCAACTCCCGGGTGGGCCGGGCCAGGCCGAAATTGCCGACCCGGCGCAGCACCTGGAACGCCACCAGCACGGCTATGGTCGGGAAGGCCGCGAATACGCCAAAGCCCACGAGGGTCAAGGCCGGCAGGAAGGCGGCGGCGACGGCCACGCCCAGCCAGCGCAGGATGCGCCCGGTCAGGAACAACTGGACTCCGAGGGTCAGTATATTGACGATCAGGTCCACCGTGGCGAAGAAGGCGGTCCGGGAGGCATTGTCCGGGAAGGCATCGCGCGCGATGGCCGCCTGCTCGAAATACAGGAAGGTCGAAGTGATGGTGTACAACAGGATATACAAGCCGATGTTCAGCAGATAGGGCGAGCGCAAGGTGTGGGTGATGCCCGCGAATATGCTGCCGCCGACGACCGCCTCCAGGCCGCCGTCCGCGGCGGCCGGATCGGCCGGATCCGCCGCGCGCGCCGGCGCCAGGGCCAGCACGCGCCATACGCAGGCAATCGCGATCACCAGCAAGGCGCCGGCCAGAACCAGGAGCATGGCGGTGGCCAGGTGGCGGGCCAGGAAGGCCGTTACGCCCGAACCGGCGATGGCCCCGACCGTCGCCGCCGCGGCCAGTGTGCCGAACAGGCGCTTGGCCTGGGCGGGGCTGAAAACGTCCGTCATCAGCGCCCAGAATACCGAGACGACGAAAAGATTGAACACCGACAGCCAGATGAAGAAGGCCCGCCCTATCCAGACCTGCCAGCCCGCCCCGGCCAGCGCGAACAACACGCCGAACACCGCGATATTGCCGATGAAGAACAAATAGACCAGCGGAATGAAGCGGCGGCTGGGCAGCCTGCGCACCAGCGCGGCGTACAGCGGATTGGCCGCCAGCATGGCCAGCAGCGTGCCGGTGAACAGCCAGGGCAGGTTGTCCACGCCGCCGGCCACGCCCATCGTGTCGCGCAGCGGCCGCAAGGCGTAGTAGGCCGACATCAGGCAGAAAATGTACAGGCCCGCCCACCCCAGCAGCTTTGCCTCGCCGGGGCGCAGATCTATCGCGCCGGCCAGTTTCCGCCAGCCCGCGGCTGAAGAAGGGGGTGTCGTTGTCACAGCGTGTCGATGAACGCTTCCATGCGCCGGCGCGCCGCTGCATCGGGCAGCCGGCCTGTCGCCGCGCCGGTATTGTCCGCCGCATAGCCGGGAGTGGCCGTGCCGGGGATCGCCACGGTGACCGCCTCATGGGAAATAATGTATTTGAGGAAGAACTGGGCCCAGCTGCGGGCGTCGAAGTCCGCCGCCCAGGCCGGCAGCTCGCGGCCCTGTACGGCCCGAAAGACGCTGCTGCGGCCGAAGGGCAGGTTGACCATGACCGCCGCCCCGTGCTCCTGCGCCGCAGGCAGCACGCTGGACGCGGCGGCGCGGTTGTCCAGCGCATAGTCCACCTGGACGAAGTCCGGCTTCTCGCGCCGGATCAAGGCGGCGAGTTCGTCGTGCTGCGCGGAAAACGACGTGGTCAGGCCCACATAGCGTATGCGGCCGCCATCCTTGAGTTCGCGCAGGGTGGCCAGTTGCCGGTCCACATCCTGGAGGTTGTGGACCGCGATGAGATCGATGCGGCGGCTGCGCAGCTTGCGGAAAGACTGTTCGATCTGGGCCAGCCCGGCCTCGCGGCCCGTGCTGCTCACCTTGGTGGCCAGGAATAGCGAATCGCGCAGGGCCAGCGATTCCAGCAGGCCGCCAAGCACCTCTTCGGCGTTGCCGTATGACGGCGCGGTATCGATCACCTTGCCGCCGGCAGCCGCGAAAACGCGCAAGGTCTCGCGCAGCTGGGCCAGCGCGTCTTGCGCGGCCCCCTGGTAGCGGCGCGCCGTGCCCACGCCCACCGGAGGCAGGCGTTCCCCCGAGGAGGGGATGGTTTTGAATATAGGTTCGCCGGCGGCGGCGCGAGCCTGGCGCAAGCCCCCCGCTATCGCCAATGCGGCGCTGGAACCGGCTGCCGCCAGCCATTCTCGACGGGTAAGACGCATATGCAGCTCCTGTCATGATGATGCCTGCCTCTGGCCAGATTGTCTGCGATCATGCGGGGATGCGCAATGGCCGGGTATGCGAAAGCTCAATTCCGGCCGGAAAATAGCCTCGCGCGCTCATGGCCGCTGAAACATGGCCAGACAAGAAAGCTTCATGTATTAAATGAATAAACCTCAACTTAGCGTGAAAAAATACCAACAAAATCAGGCATAAAACCATATGGGCTGATTTACCGCCTAAAAACGACATGAAGCAGGTATCATCTTACGACTCTCGATTCACCTGGATACGCATCATGCCCGTACTTCTACCCACGACCCTGGTCGGCTCCTACACCCAACCCGACTGGCTGATCGACCGCGCCAAGCTGGGCGGGCGTTTTCCTCCACGCGTCCGGGCCCGGGAACTCTGGCGCGTGGCGCCCGAATGGCTGGAGCAGGCGCAGGACGACGCGACGCTGCTTGCCATCCACGACCAGGAACAGGCCGGGGTGGACATACTGAGCGATGGCGAAGCGCGCCGCGAAAGCTATTCCAATCGTTTCGCCACGGCCCTGGAGGGCGTAGACATCGACAACCCCGGCGTGGCGCTCGATCGCAGCGGCCATCCCAATCCGGTGCCGCGCATCGTCGGCAAGATCCGGCGCATGCATTCGGTGCAGGTGCGCGATATCGAGTTTCTTCGCGCCCACACCGACCGCCAGATCAAGATCACGGTGCCAGGCCCCTTCACCATGGCGCAACAGGCGCAGAACGATTTCTACAAATCGGAAGAAGAGATGGCCTACGACTATGCCGCTGCCGTCAACGAAGAGATCAAGGATCTGTTCGCCACGGGCGCCGATGTCGTCCAGATCGACGAGCCCTATCTGCAGGCCCGCTCCGAAAAAGCGCGCGAATACGGCGTGCGCACGCTGAACCGCGCCCTGGAAGGCGTTACCGGCACCACGGCGGTGCATATCTGCTTTGGCTACGCCGCCATCATCCATGAGCGCCCCGCCGGGTATTCCTTCCTGGCGGAACTGGAAGACTGCCTGGCCGACCAGATATCGGTGGAAACCGCGCAGTCGAACCTGGACTGCGCCATTCTGGAAAAACTTCCGTCCAAGACCATCATGCTGGGCGTCCTGGACTTGTCCACGCAGGATATCGAAAGCCCTGAACTCGTGGCTCAGCGCATCCGCCGCGCCCTGCCCCACGTGGCGGCCGAACGCCTGGTGATCGCGCCCGATTGCGGCCTGAAATACCTGCCGCGCGATGTCGCCTACGGCAAGATGAAGGCCATGGTCGACGGCGCGCGCATCGTTCGCGCCGAACTGTCCCGCTAGCCATTTTCCGCAACCGCCGAACCACTCAACTTTCGCCTTCGCCACCCCATGACCAAACTACTCGCCATCGCACTGTCGGCCTTCTTCATTCAAGGCGCGGCCGCGCAAGACTTTCCCACGCGCCCGATCACCATCGTCGTGCCGGTGCCGCCGGGCGGCATCGTGGACATGGCCGCGCGCCTGGCCAGCGAACCGCTGACCCAGGCCCTGCACCAATCGGTGGTCGTCGACAACCGCACTGGCGCAAGCGGCAACATTGCCTATGGCTACGTCGCCCAGGCCGCGCACGACGGCTATACCCTGCTGGCTTCGTACTCCATGTACCACGCCGGCAACCCGTCGCTGTTTACCGACATGCGCTGGAACGCCAAGTCCTTCTCGCCGGTCGCCATGGTGGCGGTGGCGCCGCATGTCGTGGTGGTTCATCCCTCCCTGCCCGTGCATTCGCTGAAGGAACTGGTCGCCTACGCCAAGGCCCACCCCGGCGAGGTCAACTATGCGTCCCAGGGCAGCGGCTCGGTGCCGCATGTGGGCACCGAGTTGCTCAAGCAGATGACCGCCACCGATATGGTGCATGTGCCCTACAAGGGATCGGGGCCGGCCATCCAGGACGTGCTGTCGGGCCGCGTGCAATTGTTCATCACCACCCCGCCTTCGGTCATCGGCCATATCCAGCAAGGCAAGCTGCGCGCCATCGCCGTGGCCAGCGCATCGCGCCACCCCATGCTGCCCGACGTGCCGACGTCGGCCGAGCAGGGGTTCGCCAACTTCGAGCTGGATGCGTGGGTATCCCTGTTCGCTCCGGCCGGGACTCCGCAAGCCGTCATCGACAAACTCGCCGGGGCGCTGGAAATCGGCCTGGCAAAGCCTGAAACCATAGAGAAAGCCCGGGCCGCCGGCATCGAAGTGCGCTACCAGTCGCCGCAAGAACTCGGCAAAACCGTCGAGGCGGATACCAAGCACTGGTCGGCGGTCATCAAGTCGGCCGGCATAGTCGCTAACTAGTGTCCTGTTTGCTTAGTTCGTGCACTCACATTCGGATGCATGGGCTTGTCAGACAAGGCGCAAACTGCAGCGATAGCAATGGCTATCGCGAGGATTTGCAACGCAGTATGGCGAGCCCGGGCGCCGAAGGTGAGTATTTGAATTAGCCAAACAGGACACTAGGCTGCGCCGGCTTGCGGCGCCGGCCTAGGAATGGAACACGACGAATTCGTCGAGGTCGATGCGGGGCGGCCTGAACTGGTTCGCCGGGCAGCTGCTGTCCTCGTAGCCCATGGAAATCGCGCAGATCACCGTCTGGTCATCGCCTATGCCCAGGAGCCGCTTGACGATGCCGGGGTAATTGGCGATGGCCGCCTGCGGGCAGGTATGCAGGCCGCAACCCCGCGCCGACACCATGATGTTCTGCAGAAACATGCCGTAATCCAGCCAGCTGCCCTGCCGCAGGTCTTTGTCTATCGCAAAGACCAGCACGACCGGCGCGCCGAAGAAAGCGTAGTTTCTTCCGTGCTGCGCGGCGGATGCCTGCCGGTCGCCCTTTTGTATGCCCAGGGTTTCATACAGCCCCCATCCCGTTGCGCGGCGGCGCTCGATATACGGGCTGCGCCATTGCACCGGATAGTATTCATATTCGCGCGCTTCGGGCAGCTTCTGGCGGTGCGCGTCGAGCAGCAGGCGGGACAGCTCGTCGCGCTTGGGGCCCATGACGACATGCACATTCCATGGCTGGATATTGCTGCCGCTGGGCGCGTACGAGGCGGTGGCCAGGATCTTGCTGATCAGCTCGACGCTTACAGGATCAGGCAAGAAGCCGCGCACGCTGCGGCGCGATGTGATCGCGCCGGCGACTATGTCGAATTCATCCATGCTTTGCTTCCTCGGTGGACGGTGGTAGGGCAAGAGGCTATTCTAAACGAGCGCCGATACCATCGGACGCCAGGCAAGCCCGGAAACCAAGGAGCCAATAATGAGCGATTCCCTACATGTCGTCTGTCCCCATTGCGATACCGTGAACCGGATTCCCAAGGCCAGGCTGGGCGACCAGCCCACCTGCGGCAAGTGCGGGAAAGACATGTTCCTGGGCCAGCCCCTGGAGCTCAGCGGCAAGAATTTTCCGCAGCATATTTCGCGCAACGACATCCCCGTGCTCGTGGATTTCTGGGCGCCGTGGTGCGGCCCCTGCCTGAGCATGGCGCCGGCCTATGCGCAGGCCGCTCAGCAGCTGGAACCCAATCTGCGCGTCGCCAAACTGAATACCGAAGAGGCCCAGGAACTTGCGGCCGGCTACGCCATACGCAGCATTCCCACCCTGGCGCTATTCAAGGGAGGACGCGAAGTGGCGCGCCAGGCGGGCGCGATGAGCGCGGCGGGCATCCTGGCGTGGGTCCAGGGGCATGCCGGCGCCTGACGCCGCGCCGGCCCTATGCCGATCGCACGCTCAGGCCTATGGTCGTAATGCCGTCCGCGCTGGAGGCGAAGACGTCGCCGCCATGCATGCTGGCAATGGCCTTGACGATGGCCAGGCCCAGGCCGTGGCCCTGGATTTTGCCGTTATGGCGCGCCGCGTCGACACGGAAGAAGCGGTCGAACAGCAGCGGCAGATGGTTTTGCGCGATCGGCTCGCCGGGGTTGCACACCGCCACCCGGACCAGGGACTGCCGCTGCTCGATGGTGACGCGGATGCGCGCGCCCGGGCGCGAATGCTCGATGGCGTTTTGCAGCAGGTTGGCCATGGCCCGGCGAAACAGGGCGGTTTCTATCATGGCCTCGGCCGCGATATCGCCGTCGATGCTGATGGTCTCGTGGCTTTCGTCCAGTATGAACTCCAGGAACTCGATGGTTTTCGCCACTTCCGCCGCAATCGAGCTCTGCACCCGGCCGGTCGCGGCTTCGCCCTGGTCGGCGCGCGCCAGGAACAGCATGTCGTTGACGATGCTGCGCAGGCGTTCGAGGTCCTCCAGGTTGGATTGCAGCACTTCCTGGAACTGCGGCGCCGTTCTTTGGCGCGACAGGGCGACCTGGGTTTCGCCTATCAGATTGGTCAAGGGCGTGCGCAGCTCGTGGGCCACGTCGGCATTGAAGGCCTCCAGCTGCTTGTAGGCGGCCTCCAGCCGGCCCAGCGCGCCGTTGAACGCCGTGGCCAGGTCGGACAGCTCCGCGGGCAGCGACGAGCTTTGCAGGCGCTGCGACAGCGTCCTGGCGCTCAGGGTCTGCGCTTCGCCCGAGAGCCGGCTCAAGGGCCGCAGGCCCAGCCGGGCGATCCAGTAGCCCAGCACGGCGACCAGCAGCACCGCGCCCAGCGACAAAGCCAGCAGCGCGGTCAGGAAAGTCTGCAGCGTATGCACATAGGGCATGGAGTCTATGCCCACGGTGAGCGTTATTGCCGGCCGGTCCTGGTAGGCGTCGATAGTCCTGGTCAGCGTGTACAGCGGATAGTCGTGCCGCGGCAGGGCCAGCGTGCCGACGCCGTCGCTGGCCGGCTTGATGGCGGCGATCCTGGCCAGGTCGTCGCCGTAGCGGTAGCGCGGGTCCGCGCTGTCGGCCCAGAAGTGCATGCTGGCATTGGCCAGCGACAGCGTGTCCATCTTGGTCTGCGCGTGCGACCAGCGTTCGGGGGTCCCGGCGCGCTTGATCATGTATTCCATGTCGCGGTAGGCGGTCTGCAATTCCGCGTGCTCGTGGCGCGCCAGCTCGCGCTGCAGGACTCCATACAGCGCGGCGCCTATCAGCGAGAACGCCAGCAGGGTGGCCAGCGCGAACATGGTCACCAGCCGCAGGGTGATGGAGCGCTTCATCTGCCGGCCTCTTCGCTGCGCAGTTCCAGCACATAGCCCATGCCGCGTATGGTATGCAGCAGCCGGGGGCTGAACGGGGTATCGATTTTGGCGCGCAAGCGCTTGATGGCGACCTCGACCACGTTGGTGTTGCTGTCGAAGTTCATGTCCCAGACCAGTTCGGCGATGGCGGTCTTGGTCAGGATCTCGCCCTGGCGGCGCGCCAGCACCACCAGCAAGGCGAATTCCTTGGCGGTCAGGTCGATGCGCGTGCGGCCGCGGTAGGCTTTGCGGCTGATCAGGTCGATGTGCAGGTCGCCGATGCGCAGCTGCACGGGCTCCTGGCTGCGGCCGCGCCGGTTCAGGGCCTGCAGGCGCGCGAGCAGCTCCAGGAAGGAGAAAGGTTTCACCAGGTAGTCGTCGGCGCCTTCGTGCAGGCCTTTGATGCGGTCTTCGACGCGATCGCGCGCCGTCAGCATGATCACCGGGGTCTGCTTGACCGCGCGCAGCGTGCGCAACAGCGAGAAGCCGTCCTGGCCGGGCAGCATGACGTCCAGCACGATCACGTCGTAATCATGCTGCATGGCCATATGCTGGCCGTCGATGCCGTCGTGCGCCACATCGACCGCGCAGCCTTGCTCCGTCAACCCCTTGCGCAGATAGTCGGCGGTTTTCAGCTCGTCTTCGACGATCAGGACTTTCATGGAAAACACCATTGCGACTCCATCGTAGTGTAGATCATTCAGAAGAGCCGCCGGCGGCGGGCGCGCCGCGGGCCCCCTTGCGCGCCTTCCTGAGCTTGCGCGCGGCGCTGGCTTTCTTGCGGCGCATATACCAGTAGTGGGCGCGGTCCAGGTACAGATAGATCACCGGAGTCGTGAACAGGGTGAGGGCCTGCGAAAGTATCAGGCCTCCGACCATGGCGAAGCCCAGCGGCCGGCGCAGTTCGGAGCCGGCCCCCTGGCCCAGCATCAGCGGCAGGCCGCTGAGCAAGGCGCACATGGTGGTCATCATGATGGGACGGAAGCGCAGGAGGCAGGCCTGGTAGATCGCCTCGCGGGGTTCCAGGCCATGCTCGCGCTCGGCGGTCAGGGCGAAATCTATCATCATGATGCCGTTTTTCTTGACGATGCCTATCAGCAGGATGATGCCTATCAGCGCAATGACGCTCAGGTCATAGCCGTTGACCATCAGGATCAGCAATGCCCCCACGCCCGCCGAAGGCAGGGTCGACAATATCGTCAAGGGATGGATATAGCTTTCATACAGCAGGCCCAGCACGATGTAGACGGCCACCAGCGCGGCCAGGATCAGGTAGGGCTGCGTCGCCAGCGATTCGCCGAAGGCCTTGGCCGTGCCCTGGAAAGACCCGATCAGCGCCGCCGGCACATTCATCGCCGCCTGCGCCTGCCGGATCGCCGTCACGGCCTGGCCCAGCGCCACGCCGGGCGCCAGGTTGAAGGAAAGCGTCACGGCCGGGAACTGGCTCTGATGGCTGATCGACAGGTAGCCCGTCTTGTCGGTGTCGATGGAGACGAAGCTGGACAGCGGCACCTGCTGCCCCGTGAGGGGCGAAGTGACATACAGCTTGCTGAACAGGCCGGGGTCTTCCTGCAGGCGCGGCGTCACCTCCAGCACGACGTGATAGCTGTTGATCTGCGTGAAGTATTGCGCCACCTGGCGCTGCCCTATGGCGTCGTAGATGGTGGCGTCGATCAGCGCCGGGGAAATGCCGAAGCTCGAAGCGCGCGCCCGGTCTATGGTGAGCGTGGCGGTGGCGGCGGCGTTCTGCTGGTCGGAGGCCAGATCGGTCAGTTCCGGCAGCTCGGCCAGGCGCGCCAGCAGCCGCGGCGCCCAGGTGTTGAGCTCGTCCAGGTTGGCGTCGGTGACCGTGTACTGGTACTGGGTGCGCGAGAGCCGGCCGCCGACGTTGATGTCCTGTCCCGCCTGCATGAACAGCGTGATGCCTTCGACCGTGGACAGCTTGGGGCGCAGGCGCGCAATGACCTGGTCGGCGCTGGCCGTGCGCCCCTCGTCCTTGGGCTTGAGGCTGATGAAGAAAGTGCCGGTGTTGAAGGTGGTCTGGCCGCTGCTCATGCCGAACTGGGCGATGTCCGGATCTTCGCGGACCACCTCGGCCAATGCCTGCATGCGCCGGTTCATCGATGAAAAAGAAGCATCCTGGGCCGTCTCGGCGAAGCCGAAGATGAAGCCCGTGTCCTGCTGGGGGAAAAAGCCCTTGGGAATCACGATGAACAGCGCCACCGTGGCGAGCAGGGTCGCCAGGAAGCTGCACAGCGTGATGAACTGGTGGCGCAGGACCAGGTGCAGGCCGCGGCGGTAGCCATCGAGCATCAGGTCGAAGCCGCGCCCGAACCAGCGGTACAGGCGGCCGTGCGATTCGCCCTGGTGGGCTTTCAGGAAGCGCGAGCACAGCATGGGCGTGAGCGTCAGCGACACCAGCACCGATACGAGGATGGTCAGCGTCACCGTGACCGCGAACTCGCGGAACAGGCGGCCGACGATGCCGCCCATCAGCAGCAGCGGGATGAACACCGCGATCAGGGAGATCGAAATCGAGATGATCGTGAAGCCGATCTCCCTGGACCCGGCGTAGGCGGCCTCCATCGGCGACATGCCCTCTTCGACATGGCGGTAGATGTTCTCCAGCATCACGATGGCGTCGTCCACCACGAAACCCACGGCCACGGTCAGCGCCATCAATGACAGGTTGTCCAGGCTGAATCCGACCAGATACATGATGGCCGCGGTGCCGAGCAGGGCCAGCGGAATCGTGGCGCTGGGAATCAGGGTCGCGGGCACGCTGCGCAGGAAAACGAATATCACGCCTATCACCAGGGCGATGGAAAGCAGCAAGGTCAGTTCGACCTCGTGGACCGAAGCGCGTATGTTCTGGGTGCGGTCGCTCAGGGTGCTGACATGCACCGTGGGCGGAATCGAGGCCAGCAGGTGCGGCAGCGCCGCCTTGATGCGTTCCACCGTTTCGATCACATTGGCGCCGGGCTGCTTGGTGATGCCCACGATGAGCGAACGGCCGTCGACAGGCGTGTCGCCGGCGTGGCCCGCCTTGCCGGCGAATGCCCAGGCGGCCTTCTTGAGGTCTTCGGGCCCGGGCACGGCGATGCCGACATCGCGCACCCGGATCGGCGAGCCGTTGCGGTAGGCCAGCACCATGTCGTTCCAGGAACCGGCATCCAGCAACTGGTCGTTGGTATACACCGTGAAGCTCTGCCTGCTTCCGTCTATGGTGCCTTTGGGCTGATTCACCGTGGTTTCGGCGATGACGCCGCGTATCTCCTCCAGGCTCAGGCCCAGGGCGGCCAGCTTGGCCGGATCCACCTGTATGCGTATGGCGGGCTTCTGCTGGCCGAAGATATTGACCAGCCCCACGCCTTCTATCTGTGAAAGCTGCTGCGCCAGGAAGTTGTCGGCATAGTCGTTGACCTCGATCAGCGGCAGGGCCTCCGATTGCACCGACAGGATCAGGATGGAAGAATCGGCCGGATTGATCTTGCGGAAGGTCGGCGGGCTGGGCAGGTCGGCGGGCAGCTGCCCGGTGGCGGCATTGATCGCCGCCTGCACGTCCAGCGCCGCGGCGTCGATGTCGCGGTTCAGGTCGAACTGCAGGGTGATCTGCGTGGAGCCCAGGGCGCTGACCGAGGTCATCTGCGTCATGCCCGAAATCAATGAGAACTGCCGTTCCAGCGGCTGCGCGACGCTCGACGCCATGATTTCCGGGTTGCCGCCCGGCAGCTTGGCCGTGACCTGTATCGTCGGAAAATCGACTTGCGGCAAAGGCGCCACGGGCAGCAGGGGCCACACGGCGGCGCCCAGCAGCAAAAGCGCCAGCGCCAGCAAAGACGTGCCGATCGGGCGCTTGATGAACGCGGCGGAGATATTCACCTGGCGCTCCGCTGGATGGCAGGTTCCCGGGCGGCGCCGGGCGGCGCGCCGGTTTCAGCGACGCGCAAGCCGGGGCGCAGCTTGTATTGGCCGTCCAGCACCACGCGCTGCCCGGCGCTCAGCCCCTCGGCTATGATCGCAGTGTCGTCCTGGATGCCGATCAGGCGTATCGGCTGGATGCGCACGGCATCGTCCGCGTCCACCACATACGCGTAGGTGCCGTCGGGCCCGCGCTGCACCACCGACGCGGGCATGGTCAGGGCCTGCCTGCGCTCTCCCAGTATCAGCCTGGCATTCACGTACTGGCCGGGCCACAGATCGTGCCGCGGGTTCGGGAAACTGCCCTTGAGCTGCACGGTGCCGGTGCTGGTGTCGATCTGGTTGTTCAGCAGGACCAGGCTGCCCTGCCCCAGCGCCTGCTTGCCGCCGCGCGGATATGCCACCACCGTTAGCGCCCGGGCCGCCGTATGCAAGGCGTGGTTGATGTCCTGGAACGATTCCTCCGGCAGGGTGAACACGACCGAGATGGGATCGATCTGGTTGATCACCACCAGGCCGTTCGCATCGGCGGCATGCACGATATTGCCAGGGTCGACCAGCCGCGCGCCCACGCGCCCGCCTATCGGGGCCGTGATCCGCGTAAAGCTCAGCTGCGTCCTGGCGTAAGCGACCTGCGCCTCATCCAGCTGCACGGCCGCTTCCAGCTGCGCGACCAGCGCGCGCTGGGTGTCCAGTGTCTGGCGCGGCGCCGCATTCTGCTTGATCAATTCGATATAGCGGCGCAGGTCCAGCCTGGCATTCTGCAACAGCGCCTGGTCTTTGGCCTTCTGCGCCACGGCCTGGGCCAATTGGGCGTCCTGCGAGCGCGAATCCAGCTGCGCGATCAACTGCCCGGCGCTGACTTCCTGTCCTTCCTCGAAGCCGATCTTGTCCAGCTGCCCGTCGATGCGGGCCTTGACAGTGACGCTTTGCGTGGCGACGACGGTGCCCACGCCGGCCAGATAGATGGGAACGTCCCGCTGCGCGACCTGCACCGTCGTGACGGTGATCGGCGGCGGCGCGGCCGGCGCGGCGATATCGCCGCGCTGGCGGCTTGCCAGGAACCATGACAGGACGGCGCCCAGCAACAGCGCCAAAAGTACAGCGGTCAGCAGCCGGGAGCGCCGCGGGGAAGATGAAGTGGCCATAACAATCCAAGGGAAAGGCCGGAGGCCACGATGCGTCGCGATCCCCGGCCATGCTTACCCATTGAATTTACGCCCTCCCGGGGTACCCCAGGCTGACGCGAAAATGACAGTTCTGTCAGTTTCCGCGCGCCCGCCCCGGCCCTAGCCTTCCTCGACGAAGGTTTCCTCGCGCTTCTTGCGTATGGACGGCAAGGCGACGATGATGACCAGCAATACCGCGGCCACCAGCAGCGACGCCGACAATGGCCGCGTGGCGAAGGTCAGGTAGTCTCCGCGGGCGAGCAGCAGCGCGCGCCGGAAGTTTTCCTCCATCATGGGCCCCAGCACCAGGCCCAGCAGCAAGGGCGCGCCTTCGCATCTCAGCTTGGACCACACATAGCCGATCAAGCCGAAGATCGCCGTGAGGAAAATGTCGAAGACATTGTAGTTGAGCGAATACACGCCTATCGTGCAGAACACCAGGATGGCCGGGAACAGGATGCGGTAAGGCACCTTCAGCAGCTTGATCCAGATGCCGATCAGCGGCAGGTTGAGCACCAGCAGCATCAGGTTGCCTATCCACATGGAAACGATCAGGCCCCAGAACAGTTCGGGGTGGCTGCTCATGACCTGCGGTCCGGGCTGGATGTTGTGTATGGTCATGGCGCCGACCATCAGCGCCATCACGGCGTTGCCGGGTATGCCCAGCGTCAGCAAGGGAATGAAGGAGGTCTGCGCCGCGGCGTTGTTGGCCGACTCGGGTCCGGCCACGCCGGCCGGATGGCCCTTGCCGAAGCGCTCGGGATTCTTCGAGATTTTCTTCTCTAGCGTATACGAGGCGAATGAAGACAGCACCGCGCCGCCGCCGGGCAGAATGCCCAGCGCTGAGCCCAGGGCCGTGCCGCGCACCACGGCGGGCCAGGCTTCCTTGAATTCCTGCTTGTTGGGATACAGCGTGCCCACCTTGTCGGTGATGTCGACGCGGTTCTCCTTCTGCTCGAGGTTGGTCATGATCTCGGCGAAGCCGAACACGCCCATGGCCACGATGGCGAAATCGATGCCATCCTGCAGCTCGGGAATGCCGAAGTCGAAGCGCGCAACGCCGGAATTGACGTCGGTGCCCACCATGCCCAGCAACAGCCCCAGGATGATCATGGCGATGGCCTTGGGCAGCGAGCCCGAAGCCAGCACCACGGCGCCCACCAGGCCCAGCACCATCAGCGAGAAATACTCGGCGGGGCCGAACTTGAAGGCGACCTCGGCCAGGGGCGGCGCGAAGGCCGCCAGCAGCACCGTGGCCACGCAGCCGGCGAAGAACGAGCCCAGCGCCGCGATGGCCAGGGCGGCCCCGGCGCGGCCGTTGCGGGCCATCTGGTGGCCGTCGATGACGGTGACCACCGCTGACGTCTCGCCCGGCAGCGCCACCAGGATGGCGGTGGTGGAGCCTCCGTATTGCGCGCCGTAATAAATGCCGGCCAGCATGATCAGGCCCGCGGTGGGCGGCAGCACATAGGTGATGGGCAGCAGCATGGCGATGGTCGGCACGGGGCCGATGCCCGGCAGCACGCCGATCAGCGTGCCCAGCAGGCAGCCGAGAAAAGCGTACATCAGGTTTTCCGGCGTGAAGGCGACCGAAAGCCCCAGCATCAGATGATCGAATAATTCCATGGCGGTTCCTTAATTCAAGCCCAGGGACGGCCAGAGGGGAAAGATGAGCCCCAGACCTTTGACGAATGCCAGATATGAAAACACCACCAGGAACACGCCATTGGCGGCGGCGACTTTCCAGTTGAAATCATGTCCCGCCAGGCTGCTCAGCATCACCAGTATGAAAGTGGAGAGGTATACGCCCAAAGGTTCCAGCAGAGCGCCGTAAAGCGATACGGAACCGACGATCAGAATGACGATGCGCCAGTCGAATTTGTCGATTTCGGTTTCCTCTGCCTTGGGCGAGAGCGCCCCCAGCGCGATGCCCGCGCCCAGCAGCGCCAGCAGCATGCCCAGCCAGAAAGGGAAATAGCCCGGCCCCATGCGCGCGGCCGTTCCCATTTGGTACTCGCTTGCGACCGCGGCGAAAAACAGTCCAGTCCCAAGGAACATGACCCCCGACCAAAGGTCTTGTTTAGACCGTATTCTCATTACTACCCCTCATATGCTTGTCTCCAGATTCTTGTCAGATAAGCCGCCCCGGCGCGTCCCGGAATCGTCTTGCATGACGGCGGCGTGCAGGCATAAAAAATGCCAGACTGGAATGGTAGTGACAAACCGTAGGGCGGGGCATTACGGGAACATTACCGTTCGGCAATGTTTTGCCGCCGCGGCGGGCGGCGCGGCGCGTTAAGCGTTAACATTCCCTGTTCAACAGAGACGGCGTCCGGCGAGCGAGCCCCGGGCCGCGCGGGGCGCCGGACTGCAACGCAACAACCTGCCCGGTTTGCCCTGGAAGATGAACAATGTGGCGCTGCCTGATCATAGAAGACGACACCGACAATGCGCGGTACATCGCGACCGGCCTGAAGGAGGAAGGCCATTTTGCGGCCATCTGCCAGGATGGGGCCAGCGGCCTGCAGCGGGCGACCGGCGAACAATGGGACGTGATCATTCTCGACCGCATGCTGCCCAACGATATCGACGGGCTGTCCATCCTCTCCACGCTGCGCGCCCTGGGCAAGAAGACGCCGGTGCTGGTGCTCAGCGCGCTGACGGCCCTGGACGAGCGCGTGCGCGGCCTGAAGGCCGGCGGCGACGATTACCTGACCAAGCCCTTCGCCTTCCCCGAATTGGCGGCCCGTATCGAAGCGCTGGTGCGGCGCTCCTCGAGCAACAATGAAGTGCGCCAGCTGCAACTGGCCGACCTGGAGCTGGACCTGGTCGGGCGCCGCGTCGCCAGGGCCGGCAAGCCTATCCCGCTGCAGCCCCGCGAATTCAAGCTGCTGGTCTATATGATGATGAATTCCGACCAGGTGCTGACCCGCACCATGCTGCTGGCTTCGGTATGGGACTACCATTTCGACCCGCAGACCAATGTCATCGACGTGCAGATCAGCAGGCTGCGCCAGAAGATAGACGGCCCCTTCGACCAGGCGCTGATACACACCGTGCGCGGCATGGGCTATATGATTTCGGCCGGCGGCGCCATCGCGCCGGCGTCATCGCCGGCATGAAGAACCAACTGCTGGAGGCCCTGCATGAAGTATGGGGCTCGGTCGCATTCCGCCTGACGCTCAACTACAGCCTGTTCGCGCTTTCGACTTCGCTGGTATTGCTGGCTTTCTTCTATCACCAGACCGTCGGCATACTGGAATCCCAGTTTTCCCGGCAGGTGGCGACCACCGCGCAGAGGATGAGCGCCCATTTCGACCAGGGCGGCCTGCCGGGCCTGACCAACGAGATCAACCTGGAACTGGCCGACCATGTGAACTCCGATACCGAGATGTTCCTGCTGGTCGACCGGCGCGGAAAGGCGCTGGCCGGCAACATCCAGCCCGATGCGGTCCTGCTTTCCCTGAAAGAGGCGGGAACGAATCATGCCGTGATCCTGCGCGGGCGCGGGGCGCACGGCTATCTGGTGGCCCGCGACCTGCCCGACGGCTCCAAGCTGATCGTCGGGCACGATCTGCGCGATCTGCACGAGATAACCCAGCTGATCAAGCGCATCAGCCTGGTCGCCACCGGCGTCACGGCGCTGCTGGTGCTGCTTGGGGCCTATCTGTTCCGGCGCACGCTGCAGCGGCGCGTGGAAGTCATCCGCCGCACAGCCACTCAAGTCGGCGCCGGCCAGCTCAAGCAGCGCATACCGGTGCAGCACCGGCAAGACGAGTTCGCGCTGCTGACCCACGATATCAACAACATGCTCGACCGCATCGAGCTGCTGATGAACGGCGTGCGCCATGTATCCGATGCGGTGGCGCATCATCTGCGCACCCCGCTGACCCGGATACTGGCGCGGCTGCGCTCCGCCCTGCGTCCGGGCAGCTCCTATGAAGAACTGAAGAACAGCATTGTCTTCCTGGCCAGCGAAATCGAGGACCTGGCCAAGGTGTCCGAGAAGCTGCTGCAGATCGCCGAACTGGAGTCGGGCACGAGACGCAAGAAATTCGAGGCGGCCAGGATCGACGTCATCGCCCGCGATGTCGTCGAGCTATACGAGGCGGTGGCCGAAGAAAAGCAGGCCTCGCTGCGATTTTCCAGCGCCGGTCCGGTATGCGTGCATGGCGATCCCGACCTGCTGGCGGGGGCCATCGCCTGCCTGGTCGACAACGCCCTCAAATACGCCGGCGGCGCCGCCCGTATACGCGTCGAGGTTGCGCAGCGCGCCGGCCAGGCAATGATCAGCGTCATCGACAACGGCCCGGGCATCCTGCCCGACAAGCACAAGCGCATAGGCGAGCGTTTCTACCGCCTGAACCGCGACGTGCCGGGCCATGGCCTGGGCCTGGCCACCGTCATCGCCATCGCGCGGCTGCACGACGCGTCCTTCGAACTGCGCAATGCCGAGCCCGGACTGAGCGTCAGCCTGACGTTCGCTTCGCCCGCCATGCGGGCCCAGGAGGCGCCCGCCTGACGCCCTCGCCCGGCATACATTGCCTAGCGGTAATGCTTGCGCAATGTTTGCCCGCCCGGCTTTTGGCTACCATGTTCCCAGGCGTTAATCGTTGCCAGCGGAGGAGCCAGCGCATGGGGAACATCCAAGTCAATCACAGCCTCGATCCGGACAGGCGGATACTCCATTACATGAGTTTCTATGATCTGATCGAGCTCTTGAAATTCAACCAGGCCTTCTTTACGCCCGTCGAGCGCCCCCAGCGCCAGAGCATACTCAAGGCGGCGGAAAAGTGGCACCGCCCCGCCACAAAAGGCGCCATTACGCTTCAGTCCTGGAGCATACCGGCGGAAGAAAACCTCGCGGACTGGGGCGAACACGCCAGCACGCAGCCGCGCGTCTGCATCGTGTCCAGCATCCGCGCCCTGGCACAGTCGCTATTCACCGACGACACGACCAGCATCTTCATCGAACCGGCGCGCCATCCGGGCGCCGTGCGCAAGACGGCGGCCGGCGCGCCCCCTGCGGCGCGCCGGCCGGCGGTCCGCCCCGACGGGCTGTGCGCCATCGCGGTTTCCCATGCGGTCCCCACGTGCTCAAGCATCAAGCCGTCGGGCATGCATTTGCTGGTCGACCTCAAGACGCTATTGGCCGGCGTCATCGTTCCCCCCGACGCATCGGTGCGCTTCATGGACCTCGTCTCCAAGCTGGTCCAGGAAAGCGCCTGGGTATCGGTTACGCGCGCCAGCCGGATGCGGCAGGCGCGCGCCGGCGGCTTCAGTACTGGCCCATGAAATCGCGCTTGCCCACTTCGACGCCGTTATGGCGCAGGATGGCGTAGGCGGTGGTGACATGAAAGAAGAACTGCGGCAGGCCGTAGGTCAGCAGATAGGACTGGCCCGTGAACCGCTTTTCCTTGGGAGTGCCCTGGCGCGTGAAGATGACGCGCTCTTCATTGCCGTCGATCTGGCCGGGCTCGAAGCCATCGATGAAGGCCAGCGTTTTGCCTATCAGCCCGCGCAGATCGTCGAAGCTTAGCTCGCCATCCTCGTATTTGGGAACTTCGGCTCCCGCCAGGCGGGCCGACACGCCGCGGGCGAAATCGGCGGCCACCTGCACCTGGCGGATCAAGGGAAACATGTCGGGGAAAAGGCGCGCCCGCAACAAGGCATCGGGATCGATTTTCCTTGCCAGCGCATGCTCTTGCGCCTTGCCCAGGAAAGCGTCCATGCTGTTGAGCATTTGCTTGAAGACGGGAACCGAAGCGGCGTAGAGGGAAATTGTCATGGTGATTCCTAGATGAGAAGTGGATGATTATAGGCATCGCGGCGCGCCAAGGGCCCATGGACCCGGCGCGCTGCGGGAAAATCACCGCAGAACTCAAGCAGGAAGCCGATCTGGCCTTATTTCGCCTTCAGGCAGGTGCTCATGAATGCCTTGCGCTGGTCGCCTTTCAGGGCCTTGGCCGTGGCGTCGGCATTACAGTTCTTCATGCGTTGCTGCGAAGCCGACAGCGCGTTTCCGGAGGCGCTGGTTTCCCCTTTCAGGCAGCTGCTCATGAACGCTTTGCGCTCATCGCCGGTCTTGCCCTTGGCGTCCTGATTGCATGTGACCATGCGCTCTTGCTGCGCGGTCTTGGCTTTGGCCGGCGCCGCGGCGGTTTGCGCCGAGTGGGCCGGCATCGCAGCCAGGCCGCCCAGGACGGTGGCGGTCAATAAGAGTCGGGCCAGAACTGTCATAGCGTCACCTCATGGGTAAGTGGCGGATTGCCGCCTGTATGGTGAAGCGAAAACGGCCCGTATGCAAGCGCGGGAACAGGAATTTACTTTTTTTGACGCTTGCCGCCATGCAGCGTATTTTTTTGCATTGATTAAAAAAAGTTTTTGCTTTGGGCCGGCATAACTTTGCGAACATGGATGGGCAGCCTTTCGAGAAACATCATAAGACTTATTAAAGGGACATCCATGTTTCGTACGACACCCCGCCCCATATCCAAAAAACTGGCGCTCGGCGCATCGCTGGCCATGCTGGCGCTGGCCGCGCCGCTCGGCGCGACGGCGCATGCCGCCGAGGCTTACCCCGACAAGCCGATACGCCTGATCATCCCCTACCCTCCCGGCGGCGCGACAGACGTCATCGGCCGCATCGTGGGAAAGACCCTGGGCGACGAGATCGGCAATCAAGTGGTGATCGAAAACCGCGGCGGCGCGGGCGGAAACATCGGCGCGGCCGAAGTCGCCCGGGCCAAGCCCGATGGCTACACATTGCTGATGGGCGCCCTGACCTCCCATTCGGTCATGGCCACGCTGGAAAAGGGCAAACTGCAGTACGATCTGCAGAAAGACCTGACGCCCGCGGGGGTGGTCGGTTTCGTACCGCTGGTGGCGGTGGTCAATCCCTCGCTGCCCGTCAAGTCCCTGAACGACCTGGTCGACTATGCCAAAAAGAATCCGGCAAAGCTCAATTTCGCCTCATCCGGGGCGGGCGCCCCGCAGCGCATGGCGATGGAGCTGTTCAAGCAGATCGCCGGGGTGGACATCGTGCACGTCGCCTATCGCGGCAGCGGTCCGGCCATGACGGATCTGGTCGGAGGCCAGGTCCAGACCATGACGGAGACCGTTCCCGCGGCCATAGGCTTCATCAAATCGGGCCAGTTGCGCCCTTTGGCGGTATTGACGCCGGAGCGGGTCTCCATGCTGCCGGACATCCCTACCGCCAAGGAACAGGGGTTCAGCGGGTTCAATGTCAGTTCGCTGTTCGGCGTCATGGCGCCGGCCGGCACTCCGGCGGCCGTCCTGGAGAAAATCAACAAGGCCTTGATGACGGGCCTGGCCAGGCCCGAGATAAAAGAGCAGCTATTGCAGCAAGGCGTCTATGCCGATCCGCTGGCCATCGAAGCATCGAAAGTCCGGCTGACGGCCGAAATCGACCAATGGGCCAAAGTCATACACGATGGCAAGATAACCGTTAATTAACCGAGAAAGAAGCAGTTCATGACCAAGAAATCTCCGGCAGCGCCCGACCTCGACCCCAGCGGTTTACGCAAGGGCCTGACCAGCTATGGCGACAATGGCTTTTCCCTGTTCCTGAGGAAGGCGTTCATCAAAGGCGCCGGCTATTCCGACGCGGCGCTGGACCGGCCGGTGATAGGCATCGCCAATACGGGCAGCGCCTACAACCCCTGTCATGGGAATGTGCCGCAGCTGCTGGAGGCGCTCAAGCGCGGGATCATGCTCGCGGGCGGCCTGCCCATGGATTTCCCCACGATATCCATACATGAAAGCTTCGCCTATCCAACAAGCATGTATTTGCGCAACCTGATGTCCATGGACACCGAGGAAATGATACTGGCGCAGCCCATGGATGCGGTCGTGCTGATAGGCGGATGCGACAAGACGGTGCCGGCGCAACTGATGGGCGCCGCATCGGCGGGGATACCCGCAATACAGCTCATTACAGGTTCCATGCTGACCGGCTCGCACCGCTCCGAGCGCGTCGGCGCCTGCACCGATTGCCGCCGCTATTGGGGGAAATACCGCGCCGAGGAAATCGACGACCAGGAAATTTCCGACGTGAACAACCAACTGGTGGCCAGCGTGGGGACCTGCTCGGTCATGGGGACCGCAAGCACGATGGCCTGCATAGCCGAAGCCCTGGGCATGACAGTGCCCGGCGGCGCGACGCCGCCGGCCGTTACCGCGGACCGGATGCGCATCGCCGAGCTGACCGGCGCCCAGGCGGTGGCCATGGCCCGGCAAGGCCTGACCATAGACAGGATCCTGACGGCGGATGCCTTCGAAAACGCCATGCGGGTGCTGCTGGCCATAGGCGGCTCCACCAATGGCATCATCCATCTTGCCGCGATCGCGGGGCGCCTGGGCCTGGACATCGACCTCAAGACGCTGGACCGCATGGGGCGCGACACGCCGGTATTGCTGGACCTCAAACCCTCCGGCCAGCACTACATGGAAGACTTCCACAAGGCGGGCGGCATGGCCACCCTGCTGCGCCAGCTCAAGCCGCTGCTGAAGCTGGACGCATTGACCGTAACCGGCAGGACGCTGGGCCAGGAGCTGGAGCTGGCCGGGCCGGGCTTTGCCCAGAGCGTCGTCAAAACCATGGACGACCCTGTCTACCCTCAAGGCGGCATCGCCGTGCTGGAAGGAAACCTGTCGCCGGGCGGCGCCATCATCAAGCAATCGTCGGCGGACCCGCTCTTGATGGAACACGAGGGCCGGGCCGTCGTGTTTGAAAACGCCGCCGACCTGGCCGACAGGATAGACAGCGACGCCCTGGACGTCACCGCGCACGATATTCTCGTGCTCAAGAACATCGGCCCGAAAGGCGCGCCGGGCATGCCGGAGGCCGGCTATATCCCCATCCCGAAAAAACTCGCCGTCCAGGGCGTGAAAGACATCGTGCGGATTTCCGACGGCCGCATGAGCGGCACCGCTTTCGGCACCATAGTCCTGCATGTCACGCCCGAATCGGCCATAGGCGGCCCGCTGGCCTATGTGCAGAATGGCGACCGCATCCGCCTGAGCGTAAGCCGGCGGGAGATCTCGCTGCTGGTGTCCGACGCCGAGCTGCGGCGCCGCCAGGAACTCAAGCCCATCAGCCCCCCGACCGCCGCCAGGGGATATAAAAAACTGTTCCTGGAAACCGTGACGCAGGCGGACCAGGGCGTCGACTTCGATTTCCTGCGCGCCGCCCGCCCCGGCGACCCGGCGGCGCGATGAATCGCGCCGGGCGCCGGCGCGGCGGCCCGGCCTACAGGATGGGGCCAAAGACGGCCCTGGCCTCGCTATAGATACAGGCGGCCATCCTGGCATGGTGGCCCTGCGCATTCCAGACCAGGCCGTTCCTGCGGACCGGCGCCCTGCCGGGCAGGGGCACGCGGGCAATGGCCAGGGAGGTCCACATGGACGACCAGTCCGGTATCAGGGAAACGCCCAGCCCTTCATGCACCAGGGAGGCGATGGCCAGGATGCCATCGATCTCCAGCCGCTGCCTGGGGCGGATCTGGTGGTCCCTCAGGTAGCGGTCGGCCAACTGGCCGCCATAGACCGCCCGGTCGTAGCGGATGAAAGGCTGGGTCGCCAGCAGGTGATGGGCTGGCTCGTCTTTCAGGAAGTCGGGCGCCACCACCACCAGCGGCTCTTCCATGAATGCCTGCCATATACAGTTCTTGGGCACGGCGAACTGGGGCTCCACCACGATGGCCGCGTCCAGCTCGCCGCTGGCCACTTTCCGGCAAAGCTCGATCGAGGCGCCCGGCGTCACGAAAATCGATGCGTTTGGATATACGTCGTAGAGCCGTTTCAGTATGGGCGGCAGGACATTGGTCAAGGCCGACACAAAACAGCCTATCCGCAGCTCGCCCGGCTGGCCGCCATCGACCGCCATGGCGCGCAGGTCCCTGATATTGCGGATGACGGCCCTGGTGCCCTCCAGAATGCGGATGCCGCTTTCCGTGGGCTTGACCGAGCGCCCGGAACGCTTCACCAGCGCCACGCCCAGGTCGTCCTCCAGCGCCTTGATGCGCGCGGCTATCGCCGCGGAGGTCAAGTCCAGCCGGCGCGCGGCCTCGGCGAACGAGCCCGCCTCGACCACGGCGACAAAGCTTTGCATGTATTTTGTGTCCATGATGTCCGATCGTAGCCGATGTAGAAGCAAAAAAATTCTATTTTCTGAACCAAGCGAAAGCCACTTTGATTTCCGCCCGCCATGAGCAATACTTCCATGGTTCAATGGCTTGAAAACACCCTAGTGGAGACTGTATATGCCAAACACAAAAATACGCGGGGTCCTGTCCCCCGTCCTGACCCCTTTCAATGCCGACTATTCGATTTCCAAGCCGCGCTTCCTCAAGCACTGCCGCTCGCTGATAGACCAGGATGTCGGCCTGGCCGTGTTCGGCACGAACTCGGAAGCCAATTCTCTTTCCACCGGCGAAAAAAGGCAACTCCTGGACTTGCTGGCGGACGAGGGCCTGCCTGCCGGCAAGATGATGCCCGGCACAGGCTGCTGCGCCATCAGCGATTCGATCGAGCTGACCAGGCATGCCGTCGAACTGGGCTGCGGCGGGGTCTTGATGCTGCCGCCCTTTTATTACAAGGGGGTCGGCGATGAAGGCCTGTACCGGAACTACGCGACCATCATCGACGCCATAGGCGACGCCCGGCTGAAAATCTATCTTTACCATATTCCCCAGGTATCCCAGGTGGGCATCGGCCTTGCGCTGATCGAGCGACTGCTCAAGGACTATCCCGGGACCATCGCCGGCATCAAGGACAGCTCGGGCGACTGGAACAACACCCTGGCGATGCTGCAGCAGTTCCAGCCGGCCGGTTTCGACGTCTTCGCCGGCAGCGAAGCCTTCCTGCTGCAAACCTTGCGCCATGGCGGCGCGGGCTGCATCACGGCGACCGGCAATGTGAATGCGGCGGCCATTGCCCGCCTTCACGCCACTTGGCGGGAAGACGGCGCCGATGCGCAGCAAGCCGACCTCAACACGGTGCGCGGCGTCTTTCAGAAGCTGCCGCTCATTTCCGCCATGAAGTCGGCCATCGCATCGCAGGCCGGGGATCCGGCCTGGTCGGTCGTGCGCCCGCCCCTGGTCGAGCTGACCGGCGAGCAAAGCCGCCAACTGGATGCCGAGCTGTCCGGCATCGGATTCCAGATCAACAACCCGCAAGCCTTGGCGCACGCCGACGCCTGACAGGCCGGCGCCCCTGGAATGCCTCCACCGGCGCCGGCTCCGACCATGACCATTCCTTCCTGTTTCCCTCCCCTGCTCAAGATCGGCGTATTCCCCGATGCGATCGATGCCGAGCTGCGCCGGATTTTCCAGCTCGTCGACGTCGACGAGCTCGCCGCCACGCCGCCGCTGCGCCGCGAGATCGAAGGGATAATCACGCGCTCCAATTACCGTATTTCAGAAGAGCTGCTGGAGCAATTGCCCAATTTGCGCATCATCGCCACCAACGGCGTCGGATACGACGGGATTCCCATGGCCTATGCCAGGAACCGGGGCATCGTCGTCACCAACACGCCCGAGGTGCTCGACCAAGCCGTGGCCGAGCTCGCCATCGGCCTGTTGCTGGCCATGCTGCGCCATCTGCCGCAAGCCGACCGCTACGTAAGAAGCGGCGCATGGCAAGCCGCCGCTTTCCCCCTGGGGACTTCGCTGGCCGGCAAGCGCGTCGGCATCGTGGGGCTGGGCAGAATAGGCAAGGAAATCGCCAGGCGCCTGCTGGCTTTTGATCTCGAAATTGCCTATTTCGGGCGGCGGCGGCAGGCGGTCGACTGGCCTTTCTTCGATGACTTGAAGGGCCTGGCCTCGTATGCGGACATCCTGATTGTCTGCTGCCCCGGCGGGCCGAACACCTACCGGATCATCGATGCGCAGGTGCTGAACGCGCTCGGGCCCGCCGGGGTGCTGGTGAACATATCCAGAGGCAGCGTCGTCGACGAGCAAGACCTGTACGAGGCGCTGAAAGGCAAGGCCATCTCGGGCGCGGCCCTGGATGTTTTCGATCAGGAGCCCCTGGTCGACAGCCCGTTGAGCGACCTGGACAACGTCATCCTGACGCCGCACATCGGCAGCGCGACGCGCGAAACCAGGCTGCGGATGGCCGCGCTGGCCATCGACAACGCCATCGACAACCTGACCCGCTATTTCAATACCGGACAGGCCACGACGCCGGTCGCGGGGTAGCCAGCCCGAGGGCCGAAAACACAATAGCCGTTTCGAATCGCGGCAGGGCACGCCGCTTGCTGCGCGCCCCGCCGCAGGAAGACCATGTTCGCGGCGCTGAGGGGACGCATGCCATGACCACCATAGAAGACGTAGCGCAGTTCATGAGAACCGAATCCTTGCTGCTGGTGACGGCGGAGTCGTGCACGGCGGGATTGATCGCCGCTACGCTTGCCGACATTTCCGGCGCGGGCAAGCTGCTGGACTGCGCCTTCGTAGTGTACTCCCCCGAGGCCAAGAAGCGCTGCCTGTCAGTCAGCCAGGAGACCCTCGAGCGCTACAACCTGACCAGCGAAGAGGTCGCCCGCGAGATGGCCCAAGGGGCGCTGGGCGGCAGCCGCGCGAACGTGGCGGTTGCCAACACGGGCGTCACCGACGATACCGACGACGCTATCCCGGCCGGCACCCAGTGTTTCGCCTGGGCCTTCGAGATGGGCGGAAGCGCCGCCGCGCCGCGCATGTTCAGCGAAACCCGGCGTTTTTCCGGCGACCGGACGGCCATTCGCGAGGCCAGCGCGCAGTATGCGCTGGCACGCATCCCGTATTATTTTTCGCGGCTGGCATGAACGCCTGCGCGGGCGGCGGCGAATTCCGCGGCCAGCTGCTCGAGGCTCAGGCCGCGCGGCAGCACGCCGGCATCCCTCAAGGCGCCCTCGAGCCAGCCGTACAGCAGGCGGCCTTCGGCAATATCCCGCATGCGCTGGCGCTCGCTGTCCATTTTCTTGCGCGCATCCAGCAAGGCCTGGGCGACGCCGGCCCGGGGAACCACCACCACCCCATCGGCGTCGCCGGCGATGAGGTCGCCCGGTTCGACGGCCACGCCGCCCACCGAGATGGGATGGCCTATGCGCCCGGCAAGCTGCCTGGACGGCCCGTTGGGGTTCGATGCGCAGGCGAAGACGGGAAAGCTGCCCGAGCGGAGTTCGCCGACGTCACGCACCGACCCGTCGATGACCAGGCCGGCCACACCCGCCGCCCTGGCATGGGCGCACATCAGTTCGCCCACCAGGGCCGACGTGGTGTTGGCCTTGCCGTCGACAACAATCACATCGCCCGGCTGCGCCAGGACCAGGGCGGCATGTATCATCAGGTTGTCGCCGGGGCGCACCTCGACGGTCAGCGCCGGCCCGCACAGCCGCATCGAGGGCGCCAGCGACCTGATGCGCCCATCGAGCGAGCCGCGCCTGCCCGATACATCGGCCAGGATGGAGCAGGCCATCTGCGAGGCCTGGGCGACCTGTTCTTCGGTGGTCCGGCTAAATGCGCTGTTGATCATTCCTGCATCCTCTGTTCAGAACCGCCATGCCGCGCCCTCAGAGCAGGTCGTCGGCAACGCGGGGATAAACGCACTGAAACGCTTCGGCATATTTGATATTCTTGCTGGAATTGCGGGAGGCCTGCGCGCCGCGCTGCAAGCCGGCGCGCGTGTAGTATTCCCACAGATGTTCCTGCGCCCCCATGATCTGGAAGGCGCGGTATTTCTTTTCCCAGACCGGGGAAATATCCAGGAAGGTCTCGGGCTTCCATTCGCACTGCTCGGGCTGATGAGGCTCGAACAAGAATACCGGCGGCGCGCCTATCACCGGCTCGGCCGGATTGTGGCCGTGCGCCTGCGCAATGATGCGCGCCTCCAGCGCCAGGTGATTCGCCAGGGGATGGTCGAAATTGTAGGGGTCCTTGAACGAATGCGTAAGCACGAATTCCGGCCTCAGCTGCCGATAGGCGTCGACGATCTTGAACAGGGCCTCGTCGCCCACCCGCAGCGGGTAGTCGCCGCAGTCGAGAAAGGAAATGCTGGCGCCAAGTATCGCCGCCGCCTGTTCGGACTCGTCGCGGCGTATGCGCTTGACGGTTTCCAGCGACATGTCCGCCTGTTTCCACAGCTTGGCCGATTCGCCGCGCTCGCCGAACGACAGGCACAGGATATGCACCCGCCATCCCCGCTCGGCGTACAGGGCCGCCGCGCCGCCCGCCCGCCAGACAAAGTCGGCGGAGTGTGCACTAACAATAAGAGCGCTTTTTTGATTCATCACATGGATCCTGAAAACTTTGTCGCCCGCATGCTCAGTCGGCTTTGATATCGGCCGATTTGATGACCTGTGTCAGCACGGCCGTCTCTTTGTCCAGGAAGGACTTGAATTCAGCGGGCGTGCCGGGCAAGGGCGCGGCGCCCAGCTTGTTCAGGCTGCTGACGACCTCGGGATCTTTCAGCGCCGTATTCAGCGCGACATTCAGTTTCTGCACCACCGGCTCGGGCGTGCCGGCCGGCGCTTCGATGCCCCACCAGACGGTCGCTTCCAGGTCGCGGAAGCCCTGCTTGTCGGCGGTCGCCAATTCAGGCAGCAAGACCGTGCCGGCCTTGTTCAACACCGCCAAAGGACGCAGGCTGCCGGCCTTGATGTGCGAAATGACTTCCAGCGGATTGATGGACATGAACGACAGCCGGCCGCCCAGCAGGTCGGTGATGGCGGGAGAGCCGCCCTTGTAGGGAATATGCAATGCCTTGAAGTCGCCGCTGCGCAGCAACAATTCGCTGGCCATGTGGCCGGAGCTGCCCACGCCCGCCGTGCCGTAGGTCAGGTCGGCGGGATTCTTCTGGCCGAACTCGGCCAGTTCCTTGAGCGTCTGGAACGGCGAGTCCTTGTTGACCACGACGACCAGCGGCGCCTCGCCTATCTTCCCGACGCTTGTGAAATCCGTCGCGGGATCGAAGGCCAGCTTGGAATACAAGGCCTTGTTGGTCGTGAAAGTATTGGACGCAGTATACAAAGTATAGCCGTCCGCCTTGGCGCGGGCCACATAGGCCATGCCGATATTGGTGCCGGCGCCCGGGCGATTGTCCACGATGAAGGGCTGCCCCAGTTCCTGCGACATTTTCTTGGTCACCAGGCGCGTCACGATATCCACCGCGCCGCCGGGCGAGTAAGGCACCACGATCGTGACAGGATGCTCGGGGAAGTCCGCCGCCGTGGCGGACTGGAATGGAGCGGCGCTGACGGCCGCGGCGGCGGCCAGCAAAGAAATGCTGCGTAAGGTGAATAGCTTCATGATGTTATCCCGTGCCCTTCGATATCGGATTTGATCCGGGGATTTTGGGGGTCGGGCACTTATATGGTCAAATACTATTTAACTCTCACATTTATACGATTTTCGAATAGTCATGGATTTCAGGCAGCTCAACTACTTCGTGGCCGTGGCCCAGGAACTCAGCTTCAGCCGCGCGGCCATCAGGCTGCACATGAGCCAGCCGCCGCTCAGCCAGCAGATCAAATTGCTGGAAGAAGACCTCGGCGTGACCTTGTTCGACCGCACGCGGCGCTCGGTCGAGCTGACCCATGCGGGGTCGCTTTTTTATGACAAGGCGCTGGCGATCCTGGAACAGTACGCCACGGCCAAGGAATTGTGCGCCTGGACCTCCGACGGCAGGGCTGGAAAGTTGCGCATCGCCTTCACCGCTTCGGTGCCGATTTTTGCCGCCTTCCCGCGGCTGATACAGGGCTTTCGCCAAGCCTACCCGCGCATAGAAATGGATTTGCTGCATTTGTCGACCGGCGAACAGCTGCTGGCCCTCAACGCCAACGAAATCGATGTCGGCTTCCTGCGGCCTTCCCTCAATTTCCGGGCGCCATCGTCGATAGCGGCATTCGACCTCTGGCACGACGAGCTGGTGCTGGCTGTCGCCGACGGCCATGGCGGCGCCGCCAGCGGCGCAACGGTGCGCCTGGGCGAACTGGCGCAAGAAGACTTCATCCTGTTTCCGCAGGCGCTGGGCTGCGGCTTGTTCGAGCACATCACCACCCTCGCCGCCCGGGCCGGGTTCGCGCCGCGTATCGTCCAGGAAGTCCGTGAAAACAGCACCACGCTGGCGCTGGTTGCCGCCGGGCTGGGCATTTCCATCGTTCCCGGCACCTATGTTTATACCAAGCCGCCAGGAGTGCAATTCAAAGGCATAGTCGATGCCGACACCGAATCCAGAATCGTCATGGCGTCGAGCAGGAACCGCGAGATGTCGAGCCTGAAGTTATTCCTCGATTACGCCCGGGCTTTCCAGGCCCGGGGCGACGCGCCCCCCGCCGCTAGCGGGTCCACAACACATAAATCCCCTGAGTCAGGTAAACCACGCCTATCGTCATGACTATCCGGCGGGTCCAGCTCCGGAACTGGTGGTCGGTCAATTTTTCCAGCACGAACCTGCTCAGGCTGGTGCCCATGACGGCCATGACCACCGCCAGCCCCATGGCCCACTCATCGACCCGCGCCTGGTCGCCCAGGATATTGATGAAGTAGGCCAGCTTGGCCATGTGGGAGAAAGTCTGGCAGGCCGCCTTGGTCGCCACGATGGAGCGGCGGTCCATCTCGTTGCGCACGAAGAATACATCCAGCAAAGGGCCCGACACGCCAGCCATGAACTGCATGGAGGTGTTCAGGAAACCGCAGGCCTCGGCGCCGAGCCGGTCGTCGGCCTGCGGCACGAACCTGGCCGGCACCAGCACCGCCAGGAAGGGGATGATGCCCAGGGCGATCAGCACGAAGGCCTTGTCGGGCACGAAACCTATGAACGAGAACAAGGCGGCCGCGGCCAGCAGGCCGGCGATATAGCGCGCGAAAATCCGGTAATTGGTATTGCGGCGCCACATGACCGCCCGCCAGCCATTGGAGGTCATCTGCGCCGTTCCATGCAGGACCATGGCGGCCGAAACCGGCAGGTAGGCGATCAATACACCCATCAGCACCATTCCGCCGGCCATGCCGAAAACCCCGGAAAGAAAGGATGTCCCGAGCACGGACAAAGCCACCAGCGCCAGAATACCGATATGCAATTTGTTTCCAAGTCTGAGGGCGCAACCGCGCCCGATGCGAAAGCCGATGATTATAGGCCGGCGTCTTTGAGAAATCACAATACGCCGGGCGCGCGCGCCAATTACAATTCAGCCACCATGGTCGATATCGGTTCACGCAGCAAGGCAATAAACTGGCGCGCACACGCCGTGCTGTGCCTGCTGCTGTTCGCGCTGGCCCTGCGCTCCCTCATCCCCATCGGCTACATGCCGCATACCGGCGCCCTGCGCGACGGCCGCATCGAGATCACTTTCTGCACCCTGGCCGGCGATGCCGCGGCCGTGCCGCCGGCCTTCGCGGGCCTGTTCGCCGACCACGACGAACACCACCAGAACGCCTTGTCCGGCACGGACTGCCCGTTCGGCATACTGATCCACCAGGCGCTGGGCGCGCCCGCGGCGCCGGCGCTGGCCGCGCTGCCATCCGCCATCCTTTCGGCGCCGGCATTTCCCTTCGACAACCTCGGATTGCCGGCGCGGGACGCGCAAGGCTCTCCCCTGGGGCCGCGCGCCCCGCCCTCGCTTCCAGGCTGACGGCAAGGCCCGCCGCTCCAGGGCGGGCCCGTTTGCCTATCCACCCCCAGTCATCCGGCCATCGCGGACGTTTTCCGCAAGGCCTTCGCGCGCGCCGCAAGCCGCGGCCCGCATCGCATTGCATCGCCGCGGCCATCCAAGCACAGAAGAAGCCTCATCATGATAAAAAAGCACGTATTCAACCGCCCGGCCTGGCTGCTTGCCACGCTGGCCGCCTCGTTTCCCGCCTGGCCGCAAGCCGTCCGGGAGCCCTCCGTCACGACGCTGGACGCCGTAGTCATCACCGGCGTCTCTCCCGACTCGCCGCTGACCTTCGTCACCGATCCCAAGAAGCCGCGCCAGCCCATACCGGCCAGCGACGGCACCGATTACCTGAAAACCATACCGGGCTTCTCGGCCATCCGCAACGGCGGCAGCAACGGCGACCCTGTCCTGCGCGGCATGTTCGGCTCGCGGCTGAATATCCTGACCAACGGCGCCATGATGCTGGGAGCCTGCCCGGCGCGCATGGACGCCCCCACTTCGTATATTTCACCGGAAACCTTCGACCGGCTGACCGTCATCAAGGGGCCGCAGACCGTGCTGTGGGGCCCGGGCGCTTCGGCCGGCACCATCAAGTTCGACCGCGACGCGCCCGGCTTCACCGAACCCGGCGTGCTTTTCGACGGCACCCTGACCGGCGGCTCGCGCGGCCGCAACGACCAGGCCGCCGACCTTGCCGCCGGCACTGAAAAATTCTATGCGCGCGTCACGGCCAACCACTCCCATTCGCAAGATTACAAAGACGGCGACGGCAACATCGTCGCCTCGCGCTGGGACAAATGGAATACCGACGTCGCGCTGGGGCTGACGCCCGATGCCGACACCCTGATAGAGCTGAGCGCCGGAACCGGCGACGGCGAGGCGCGGTATGCCGGGCGCGGCATGGACGGCAGCCAGTTCAAGCGCGAAAGCCTGGGCCTGCGCTTTGAAAAGCGCAACATGGACGGCATGCTCAAGAAAGTCGAGGCGCAGCTCTATTACAACTACGCCGACCACGTCATGGACAACTACAGTCTGCGGCCTTTCAAGCCCTCGGGCAGCATGAGCATGCCCATGGCGTCCAATGTCGACCGCGCCACCTGGGGCGGCCGCTATGCGGGCACTCTGGACCTCGCCGAGACACTGAGCCTGGTCGCCGGCATGGACTACCAGGAGAACCGCCACCGCAAGCGCAGCGCGATGGGAGCCGCGGCGCAATCCTATGACAGCCAGCCATGGGTGAAGGATGCGGAATTCAGCGACACGGGCCTGTTCGGCGAATTGACCTGGCAGGCCAGCGCGGCGGGCAAGGTCATCGGCGGCGCGCGCGTCGACTGGGCCTCGGCCAAGGATTTCCGCAAGACGACGGGCAGCGGCATGGCGCAGATGCCCAACCCCAGCGCGGGCAAGCGCCGCAGCGACACCCTGCCCAGCGGCTTTCTGCGCTATGAACGCGAGCTGGACGGGCTGCCCGCCACGGTCTACGTAGGCCTGGGCCACGTGGAGCGCTTCCCCGATTACTGGGAGATGTTTTCGCCGACGCGCGGACCCGCGGGCTCCGCGAACGCCTTCCAGGGCGTGAAGCCCGAAAAAACCACCCAGCTGGACTTCGGCGCGCAATACAAGACCGAAAAGCTGGACGCCTGGTTCTCGGGATACGCGGGCTATGTGAACGACTTCATCCTGTTCGACTATTCGGGCAGCTCGATGATGAGCTCCACCTCCCAGGCCGCCAATGTCGACGCGCGCATCCTGGGTGGCGAGCTGGGCGCCTCGTACAAACTGGCCGCGCACTGGACCGTGGGCGGCACCCTGGCCTATGCCTGGGGTGAAAATCGCAGCGGCGGCTCGGCGCTGCCGCAGATCCCGCCGCTGGAAGCGCGCCTCAGCGCAAGCTATGAAAGCGGCCATTGGTCCGCCGGCGCCCTGTGGCGCGTGGCGGCGGCGCAGAAGCGCTATGCGCTGGACCAGGGCAATGTGGTCAGCAAAGACTTCGGCCCCAGCGCCGGCTTCGGGGTCTTTTCGCTGAACGGCGGGTACGCGGTCGACAAGCGGCTGCGCTTCACCTTTGGCGTGGACAACCTCCTGAACAAAACCTATAGCGAACATCTGAACCTGGCCGGCAACGCCGGATTCGGCTATGCCGCCAATACCGCCATCAACGAGCCCGGCCGCACGATCTGGGCCAGCGTGAACTTCAAGTATTAGGAAGGCGCAGCCCGCCCCGCGCGCCGGCGCGCGGGGCGGGCGAAACGGCAAAATCTTGATTCTTATCAAAACCGGAGAGGGATAACCATGTTGTCATAGTGGTGATTATCCAACACCGGGGAATTACCATGTCCAAAACCATTACCGCCGCATTGTGCGCTTCCGCCGCTCTGGCATTAGGCGCGCCCGCCATGGCCGCGCAACCTTCGTCCGCCGAACTGCGGGCGACCGCCAGCAAGCTTTTCCAGCCCATCCCCGAGGCGCAGGTGGTCGTGCGCGACAAAAAGCTGACACCCGACCAGATACAGCTGGGAAAATGGCTGTTCTTTGAACCCAGGTTGTCGAAAAGCCACATCATCAGCTGCAACACCTGTCACAGCGTGGGAACGGGCGGGGCCGACAATATACCGACCTCCATCGGCCACGGCTGGCAGCATGGCCCGCGCAATTCGCCCACGGTATTCAACGCGGTCTTCAATATCGCCCAGTTCTGGGACGGCCGCGCGGCCGACCTGCAGGAGCAGGCCAAGGGGCCCGTGCAGGCCAGCGTCGAAATGAACGCCACTCCCAAGCACGTCGAAGACACGCTGCGCAGCATTCCCGAGTATGTCGAATTCTTCGCCAAGGCATTCCCCGGCGAAAAGCAGGCCATCACCTTCGACAACATGGCAAAAGCCATCGAAGCCTTCGAGTCGACGCTCACCACGCCCAATTCGCGCTTCGACCAATACCTGGCCGGCAAGGAAACCCTCAACGGCACCGAATTGAAGGGCCTGAACCTATTCATCAGCAAGGGCTGCGTGGCGTGCCATGCCGGCATCAATGTCGGCGGCCAAGGGTATTTCCCATTCGGCGTGGTGAAGAAACCGGGCGCCGAGGTGCTGCCGGTGAAGGACAAGGGCCGCTTTACGGTGACCAACACGGCGTCCGACGAATATGTCTTCCGCGCCGGCCCCTTGCGCAATATCGCCCTGACCGCGCCTTACTTTCATAGCGGCGAAGTATGGGATCTCGAACAGGCCGTCGCCATCATGGGCTCGAGCCAGCTGGGCCAGGAGCTCAATGCCGACGAGGTGAAGTCCATCACCGCCTTCCTGAATACCCTGACCGGCGAACAGCCCAAGGTGGAATACCCCACCCTGCCGCGCAGCACCGCCGCAACGCCCAAACCGCAGCAATAACGGCTGGACACTCGGCGCGGCCAGTTGACCTGGCCCGCGCCGGTCCGTGTCCGCCCGCCACGATTTTCATTTGCGGCGCTATGGCGATATGATCGGGACTGCCTTTACAGCCCATCCCGAACATAAGCGCAACAATGACACCAATACCAGACGGCTACCGCGAGCGGCGCTATAACAGCGATTTCACGGATTTATGCGGACCCTTCTTCGAAAAGATAGAAAACGGCCAGCAGACCGAGCTTGCGCTGCGGATCTCCAGGAAACACAGCAATCTTCGCGGCATCACGCACGGCGGGCTGCTGGTGACCATCGCCGATAGCGCCATAGGCGACGCGGTCGCCCAGGCCTACGGCAACGAAGTGGGCATAGTCACCGTCAGCCTGAGCAGCGAATTCTTCAAGCCGGCGAACGTGGGCGACTGGCTCGTCGCGCGCGCGACGGTGCAGAAACAGGGCCGGAGCCTGACTTTCGCCGACTGTTTTCTGTACGTGAACGGCGAGAAAATATTCCGGGCCAGCGGCGTATTCGCCGTCGTCGATAGAAAAGGCGCGCGCTAGCGCCGCGCCTCGTCATCCGGCGGCGCGCCGGCCTATTCGAAAAAGTCCGCCGCGGCGCGCAGCCGCGCCAGGAAATCGGGCAATACTTCGCTGTTGACCATGCGGGCCGGCGTCTCGCCCCGGCACACTTGCAGGATTTGCTCGGCGGCCATCGTCGCCACATTCCTGCGGCATTCATGGGTGACCCCCGCCGTGTGATAGGTCGAGACCACGTTGCGCAGCGACAGCAGGGGATGGTCGGCGCGCGGCGGCTCCACCTGCCATACGTCCAGTCCAGCCCCGCCCAGGTGGCCGGAAGCCAGCGCGCCATGCAAGGCCGCCTCGTCATGGATGCCGCCGCGCGCCGTCGATATGAACAGCGCCCGCCGCTTCATTTTCGCAAAGGCCTGCGCGCCGAGCATGCCCGAGGTCTCGCGCGTGCGCGGGCAGTGGAGCGAGACAATATCGCTGGCCTCCAGCAACTGCTCCAGCGTCGCGGCTTGCGCCCCGCGCGCGGCAATGGCGTTTTCGTCCAGGTAGGGGTCATAGGCCAGCACCCGCATGCCGAAAGCGGCCCCGAGCCTGGCGGTCCGCGTGCCGGTATGGCCCAGCCCCACCAGGCCCAGCACCTTGCCGTTGAGCTCATGGCCCATCAGGTCCTCGCGCGAAAAACCGGTTTCCGTCCTGAGCCTGTGATCCGACTCGACGATGCGCCGCGCCACGGCGAGCATCAGGCCGATGGCGTGCTCGGCGACCGAATTGGCATTGCCGCCGGCCTGGTTCACCACCAGGATGCCGGCCTGCGTGCAGGCTTGCACATCGACCGTGTCGTAGCCCGCCCCCGCGGTGGAGACGCAAACCAGCGCGGGGCAGCGCTGTATCAATTGGGGCGTCACCAGCCATGCGGGCGGCACTTCATCTTTCGCCGAGGAAATATGATAGATGTCGGCTTGCGCCAAATGCGCCCAGTTGCGCTCCTCGTCGCCGCGGACATCCAATACCTCCAGGCTGGCCTGCGGGCTGGCGCCCAGGATGTCCTCGAAACTGGCATCGGACCAGAAGTTGAACCTGACTACTTTTTTAGGGGTATTTTTCATATGGGGGGGGGGTGCCATTGAGAGAGACTTTTCGTCGAGTTCATGCTCGGCCGCGTAGCCATCTTAAACTGGAAAATCATTGTCTTCCCCCCCGTTCCCTTCCGACGCCTCCGCACCTGGGGCCGGGCCAGGCCCGGCTTTCGACCGGGTGCACATGGCCAGGGCGGCTGGCATCGAAGCGGTGATCCAGCCGGCCGCGCCGGGGCCGGCCCCGGCTAGCGGGCCGCCTGGCCTTGCGGAAAGGCCGGCAGGGACCGCTTGTGGGCGGAATTGCGGTAGGTGCGCAATATGACTTCATAGACCTGCTGCGTGACGTCCTTGCCTTCAAGGAAGTCGTCGATTTCGCCATAGGTTATGCCAAAGGCGTCCTCGTCGGGCTTGAGGGGCGCCAAGGTTTCGAGATCGGCGGTGGGCACCTTGGAAACCAGCGCGTCCGGCGCTCCCATTTCCTTGGCCAGCGCGCGCACACGCCGTTTGCTCAAGCCCGCCAGGGGCGTCAGGTCGGCCGCGCCATCGCCGAACTTGGTGAAGAAGCCCATCAGCGCTTCGGCGGCGTGATCGGTGCCGACCACCAGCCCGCCATGGGCGCCGGCCACCGCGTACTGGGCGATCATGCGCTGGCGCGCCTTGATGTTGCCGAGCAGGAAATCCTGGTGGAGGTCATCGCGAAACGACACCTTGGCATGGACCAGGGAGTCCAGCATCGCGTCGCTGGCGGGCTTGATGTTCACGGCGACGGTCTGGTCCGGCTTGATCACGTCCAGGCAGGCCTGCGCATCGTGTTCGTCCTGCTGCTCGCCGTAGGGCAGGCGCATGGCGATGAAGCTTGCCGCAAGGCCGCGCTGGCGCGCCGCCTGCGCGGCCTTTTGCGACAGGCAGCCGCCCACCAGCGAATCGACCCCGCCGCTTATGCCCAGGACCAGGGCGCGCGCGCCGCTGGCCACCAGATAATCGGCGATAAAGTTCACGCGGCGCTCGATTTCCTGCCGCGCATCGAAAACGCTGTCTACACAAAGCTCGGTGATAATGTCGCGCTGCGTGGCGCGTTGCTCGGGAGTTAGCACGATTTTTCCTTTCCGGTTCGACACATCATTGCAAAGGGGAGGCGGGCGTTCGCCCTGGCGCAGAAGGGTATGATACGCCAGGTAACGCCGGGCCCAGGGAACACAATAGCGTGATCCGCGCCCTTTTCGCCACCCCCACACAGGATTTCCGTCGACCATGCGTTCCACCCCATCGGCATCTTTTGTACTTGCCGCCACGCTGACCGTGCAATCGCTCGCGGCGATGGCCTTGCTGACACTGCCGGTAGTGGCGCCAGCCGTGGCGCAATCGCTTGGAATCTCGGCGGCCTATGTAGGCCTGTACGTCGCCCTGGCCTATGCCGGCGCCATGACCGCCAGCCTGCTCGCGGGCGGGGCGGTCAGGCGATTCGGCGCCATACGCCTGAGCCAGATCGGGCTGCTGCTGTGCGCCGCCGGCGTCGCCGCCTGCGCCATAGAATCGCCGGCCGCCATGGCGCTGGGAGCGGTGCTGGTCGGCCTGGGCTACGGGCCCATCACACCCGCCAGTTCCCACCTGCTGGTGCGCAGCACACCCGCGCACCGCATGTCGCTGGTTTTTTCCATCAAGCAGACGGGCGTGCCGCTGGGCGGCGTGCTGGCCGGCGTCATCATTCCCACCCTGGCCGAGCTGGCCGGCTGGCAGTGGGCCTTCGTCGCGGTGGCGATCGCCTGCCTGCTGTGCGCGGCCGCCATCCAGCCCTTGTGCGCATCGCTCGATGCCGACAAGGACGTCAAGCAGCGCGTATCCTTCGGCAACGGGCTGGCCGGCCCGCTCAAGCTGGTGTTCAGCCAGCGCAGCCTGACCGTGCTGGCGGCGGTGTCCTTCCTGTTTTCCATCACGCAATTGTCCCTGACCACCTACTTGGTGACCTTCCTGCATGAGGACTTGAGCATGGGCCTGATCGTGGCGGGCTTCACCCTGGCCGTCGCCCAGGCGGCCGGCGTGGCGGGCCGGCTTTTGTGGGGCTATATGGCCGACAAATTCCTGGGCCCGACCAATATGCTGGCCGCGCTGGCCGTGCTGATCGCCGTCTGCTCCCTGGCCACCGCCCTGCTCCAGTATGTCGATTCGCCATTGCTGGTGATCATCGTCCTGTCCCTGTTCGGCAGCAGCGCCGTCGGCTGGAACGGCGTGTACCTGGCCGAGGTGGCGCGGCAGGCGCCCCGCGGGCAAGCCAGCGTGGCCACCGGCGGCACACTGGCCATGACCTTCCTGGGCGTGGTGGTCGGCCCGCCGCTGTTCGGCCTCATTGCCGCCGTTTTCGGCAGCTACAGCCTGGCTTATGCCTCGCTGATCGTTCCGGCGGGGCTATGCCTGTGGCTGCTCCTGCGCTATCGCGCCGCCTTCATCAAGTAGTCCGGGCATGGCCCCGGCCGCCTGCCTGAGCACCTGGCCCAGCTGCCGCGCCGCGGGCCCCGGGCCGGCCGCGCCGCCAAACACCAAGTACAGCGGCACCCGGCGGCTCTGCCCTTTGCCCAGGGGCAGGGGCCAGATGCTGCCTTCCTCCAGACGCTTCTGGATCAGATGGCGCGGCAGCCACGCAAACCCCAGGCCATCGGCCACCATCGCCGCCGAGGTTTCCATGCTGCTCACCGTCCAGCGCAGCATGGAGCCCAGCCAGCCTTCGTCGCGCGGCTGCAGCGTGCCGGAATCGCGCAGCACGATCTGCATCTCGCGCTTGAGGTCTTCGGCGTCCAGTTCGCGCCCCAGGCGATGCAGGGGGTGGCTCGGATGCGCCACCGCGACAAAATCCACATCCAGCAGAAGATCGCCCAGATAGCCGGCCGGCACCCGCGTGCCTATCAGGACATCCGCGCGCTGCGCGAGCAGGGCCTCGTCGGCGCCCGACAGCACCACTTCGCTCAATTGGATGCGGGTCTGCCCCGCTGCGCGGGTGAATTGCGTCAAGGCCTGCAGCAGCAAAGGCGTGGGAAACGCGACATCGACCACCAGCCGCAGTTCGGCTTCCCAGCCTTGTTCCAGGCGCGCGGCCAGCTGCTCCAGCCGGTGGGCGTCGGCCAACAGCTCACTGGCCTGGACCAGCAGCGCCTTGCCATTGCCCGTGAGCCTGGCCTTGCGGCCTTCGATGGCGAGCAGCTCGACGCCCGCCTGCTCCTGCAGGCGGGCCACCATATAGCTGACGGCCGACTGGCTGCGATGCAGGGCCGCGGCGGCCTGGGCGTAGCCGCCATACTCGACTACGGCCTGCAATACGCGCCATTGTTCCAGGGTGGTCTTGAGCACCTGCATGCCGGCTCCGTGAATGTGAATATCCAGGGACCGGCCGGCCGCTGGATATATCTATTTTATAGATCAATATACGTAGTATTTTGCGCTATTCTATCCAATAAATGAATATTAAAATACATCCATTGGAGCAAGCCTCCTTCTTTTCTGGAGCGGATCATGATGGAACTTCGCAAGGCGGCCGATCGCGGCCACGCCCAGCACGGCTGGCTGGACAGCCACCACACGTTTTCCTTTGCGCAATATTACGACCAGCGGCAAATGGGCTGGAGCACGCTGCGTGTAATCAATGAAGATACGGTGCAGGCCGGCGAAGGCTTCGGCACGCACGGCCACCGCGATATGGAAATCATTTCCTATGTGCTGGAGGGCGCCCTGGAGCACAAGGACTCGATGGGCTCGGGCTCGGTGATACGCCCCGGCGACGTGCAGCTCATGAGCGCCGGCACCGGCGTGCACCACAGCGAATTCAACCATTCGCGCAGCGAGCCGGTGCATTTCCTGCAGATATGGATCACGCCCAAGTTTTCGGGCATCAAGCCCAGCTACCAGGAAAAGCGCTACGAAGACGCCGAAAAACGCGGCCGGCTGCGCCTGGTGGCATCGCCCGACGGCACGGACGGTTCCTTGAGCATCGCGCAGGACGCCAGGGTGTATGCGGCCTTGCTCGACGGCGCCGAACGCATCGAGCACCCCGTGGCCCCGGGGCGCCATGCCTACCTGCATGTCGCCCGCGGGGAACTGACGCTCAACGGGCTGGCGCTGGCCGCGGGCGACGGCGTGAAAATCGCCGGCGAGAGCCAGCTTGCGCTGGCCGGGGGCCGGCGCGCCGAAGTGCTGCTGTTCGACCTGGCCTAGAAGTTGTCCAGCACCGCCCCGGTGCTCGCGGTGGACGCATTGAAGGCGAATTTCGCCTGCACGCCGCGGGTATAGCGGGGCGCGGGCGCCTTCCAGGCGGCCAGGCGGGCGGCGATCTCATCGGCCGGCACGTTCAATTCCAGCAGTTGCTTGTGGGCGTCGATGGTTATCGAGTCGTCCTCGCGCACGATGGCGATGCACCCGCCCACGGCGGCTTCGGGGGCGACGTGGCCCACCACCATGCCCCAGGTTCCGCCCGAAAAGCGGCCGTCGGTGATCAGGCCCACGGAATCGCCCAGGCCCGCGCCTATCAATGCGCCGGTGGGGGCCAGCATTTCCGGCATGCCCGGCCCGCCCTTGGGCCCCAGGTAGCGCAGGACCATGACATCGCCCGCCTTGATTTTGCCGTCTAGTATGGCCTTCAGGGCCGATTGCTCGTCCTCGAACACGCGCGCCGGGCCGGTCATGACCGGATTCTTCAGGCCGGTGATCTTGGCGACCGCGCCTTCGGGCGACAGGTTGCCCTTGAGGATGGCCAGGTGCCCTTCCTTGTACAGCGCCTTGGCTATGGGGAAGATCACGTTCTGATCGGCGCCCGGCGTGCCGGGTATGTCCTTTAGGATTTCGGCGATAGTCTGGCCGCTGATGGTGACGCAGTCGCCGTTGATCAGGCCCGCATCCAGCAAGATCTTCATGACCTGCGGCACCCCGCCGGCCTTGTGGAAATCCACCGCCAGGAAATGGCCGCTGGGCTTGAGGTCGCAGATTACCGGCACGCGCCGGCGCACCCGCTCGAAGTCGTCTATGGTCCATTCGACGCCCGCCGCGTGGGCGATCGCCAGGATATGCAGCACGGCGTTGGTCGACCCGCCGGTGGCCATCACTACGCTGACCGCGTTCTCGATGGACTGGCGCGTCACGATATCGCGCGGCTTCAAGTCCAGCTCGATGGCTTTCAGCAGCACGCGGGCCGACTCGGCGGCCGATTCGGTTTTTTCGTCGTGCACATTGGCCATGGTGGACGAATAAGGCAGACTCATGCCCAGCGCCTCGAAGGCCGAGCTCATGGTATTGGCCGTGTACATGCCGCCGCAGGAACCGGGCCCGGGAATGGCGTGCAGCTCGATTTGCCTGAGTTCCTGGTCGCTCATGCGGCCCGCCGCGTTTTCGCCCACGGCTTCGAAGACGCTGACGATGTTCAAGTCCTTGCCGTGCAGCCGTCCGGGCAGGATGGTGCCGCCATACACATAGATGGCCGGCACATTGGCGCGCAGCATTCCCATCATGCCGCCCGGCATGTTCTTGTCGCATCCGCCGATGACGACCACCCCGTCCATCCACTGGCCCTGCACACAGGTTTCCACGCAGTCGGCAATGACCTCGCGCGACACGAGCGAATACTTCATGCCTTCGGTGCCCATGGCCATGCCATCGGAAATGGTCGGCGTGCCGAACACCTGCGCGTTGCCGCCCGACGCTTCGATGGCGTCGATCGCCGCATCGGCCAGCTTCTGCAAACCGCTATTGCACGGGGTAATGGTGCTGTAGCCATTGGCCACGCCAACCATGGGCTTGTCGAAGTCTTCTTCTTTGTAGCCCAGCGCGTAATACATGGAGCGGTTGGGCGCCCGGGCGGCCCCCTGGGTGATATTCGCAGACCGCAGGCGTTTGGATGTGCTCATTTCTTTCCTTTGCTGAATTGGGGCCCATGCGCGACAAGGGCGTGGCGTAAGTCGAAAAAGGAGTTTACCCCCTAAGCGCGCCAGCGTCGCTGCGTTCCCCGCCGGGATGGCGTGGGCAGGCCCGCCCCGAGGTTTGCGCGGCGGATCCCGGGCCGGCTCGCATCGGGGAAAATTTTTTTGGAAACTTGATTTGCATCATGGAATTCACAAGGACTATCGTGCGACTATACGCAGTTGATAATCATTCGCATTTATATTATGTTCAGACCTCTGCTCAAAGCGTTACTGCTGGGCGCGCTTTGCATGGCGGCGGCCAGCCTGCCCGCGCGCGCCGCCCGGTACGAGAAGCTGACACTGGCCGGCCCCACGGCCGTCGTCACCTTTCCCTTGCTGCATATGGTCGAAACCCAGGCGCTCAAGCAATACACCGACAAACTGGAATTTCGCCTCTGGCAGAATCCCGACCAGTTGCGCGTGCTGCTGGCCAAGAAGGAAATCGATTTCAGCGCGGCGCCAAGCAACCTGCCGGCCCTGATGGCCAATCGCGGCGACCCGGTGCGCCTCCTGAACATATCGGTGTGGGGCATTTTGTGGCTGGTCAGCCGCGACCCCGCCGTGCACGGCTTCGCCGACCTGGCCGGCAAAGAACTGCTGGTTCCCTTTCAGCGCGACCTGCCGGCGGTGCTGCTCGATACGCTGCTGCAGGCCCAGGCCTTGCCGCCCGAAAAAGCCGTGCGCCTGCGCCGCACGCGCGACTCGCAGGACGCCATCGCGCTGATGCTGACCGGGCAGGGGCAGCACGCCCTATTGGTCGAGCCCACCGCATCGCTGCTGATGTGGCGCAACCAGCAGCAAGGCGGCGCGCCGCTGTACCGGGCGCAAAGCCTGGAGGCGGCCTGGCGCGCCAGCTTTCCCGGCCAGGCCGACCTGCCCCAGGCAGGCATCATGGTCAATTCGCATCTGGCCCACGACATCGCGCTGAGCCGCGCCGTCGACCAGGCCTATGCCGACTCGGCCGCCTGGTGCTCCAGCCATCCGCGCGATTGCGCCGAGCTGGTTCACCGCCATATCCCCCACTTGCCCGTCGCCGCCATAGAAGACGCCATCGAGGTCACCAGGCTGGACAGCCGCCCGGCTAACACCATACGCCCCCAGCTGGAAGCCCTGTACCGCCTTCTGGGCGAACAGCACCCGCAGGCCATCGGAGGCCGCCTGCCTGACGCGGACTTCTACGGCCCATGACGCCATCGAATCTACGCCTGTCGGGGCGCACATCGAGGCTGTGGTCGGCGCTGGGCGTGCTGTTGCTGCTCGCCGGCTGGCAGCTGACCGCCCAATACCTGGGTCCCATGTTGATGGCGACCCCTTTGCAGGCCCTGCGCGCCCTGGGCGTCCTGGTCAACAGCGACTCGTTCTGGCGCAATGCCAATGCCAGCCTGGCCCGCATCGCCATAGGCGTGGGCGCCGGCTGCGCCATCGGCTTCGCGCTGGGAGTGCTGGCCGGGCACAACGCCAAGCTGCGCGGCCTGCTGGAACCCCTGCGCTGGCTCCTGATGGCCATGCCGCCGGTGGTCGTGGTGGTGCTTGCCATGCTGTGGTTCGGCCTGGGCTCGTCCATGGTGATTTTCATCACCGTGCTGATGATGGCGCCCGGCATGTATGTGAATACCGTCAAAGGCATGCTGCTGGTCGACAGGTCGCTGATCGAAATGACGCATGTCTACCGTTTCGGCGCCTGGATGCGCTTGCGTCATCTGTACTTGCCGGCGCTGGCCGCGCCCCTGACCGCCGCCCTCCTGATCGCCACTTGCGGCGGGGTGCGCCTGGTCGTCATGGCCGAGGTGCTGGGCGCCGAAAGCGGCGCCGGCTTTGCCCTGGCCAATGCCCGCAGCACCTTCGACAGCGGCGAACTCTATGCCTGGGTCATCCTGATCCTTGCCCTGGTCGCCGCGCTGGAATTCGTTTTGCTTCAGCCTCTGCAGCGCCGCCTCACGCAATGGCAGGAGCCCAGCCATGCTTGAAATGCGCCAGGTATCGCTGAGCTTCGGCGCATCGCGCGTGCTCGACGCCATCGATTTCCGCGTGGCGCCGGGCGAGCGGGTCGGCGTGCTGGGCTCCAGCGGCGCCGGCAAAAGCACCCTGCTCAGGCTGGCCGCCGGCCTGCTCAGGGCCAGCAGCGGCGCCTGCATCAACAGCTACCGGCATTCGCTGCTGGTGTTCCAGGAGCCGCGCCTGCTGCCTTGGCGCAGCATCCAGGACAATATCGAAATTCCCCTGCTGGCGGCGGGCTGCTCCCGGGAGCAGGCCCGTGCGCGCGCCGGCCATTGGCTGGAACGCGTGGACCTGGCGGGTGTGGGCAAGGCCTGGCCGGGCGAACTCTCCGGCGGCATGGCGCAGCGGGCCGCGCTGGCGCGCGCCTTTGCCATGCAGCCCGACCTGCTGTTGCTGGATGAACCCTTCAGCGCGCTCGACCCCGCCCTGCGCGCCGCGCTGAGCAAACTATGCAACGAATGCGTCAAGGACACCGGAGCCGCGCTGCTGTGCATCAGCCACCACCCCCATGAACTCGTCGAGATGGTCGACCGCTGCGTGCTGATCGCCCACGGCAAGCTGCAATCCTTCGACTTCGAAAGCGCCATGAACGGCCAGACGCGCGCGGCGGCCGCCGACTCCCTGCACCAGACGCTGCTCAACCAGGAAACCATAGCGCCATGAGCTACCCCGTGCTGTTGATCATTCATCTATTTGCGGCGCTGGTCTTCATCGGCACGGTGTTCTTCGAAGTGCTGATACTGGAAAGCGTGCGCAAGCATGTGCCGCGCGACATGATGCGCACTCTTGAAATGGCGATCGGCGTGCGCGCGCGCCAGCTCATGCCATGGGTCCTGCTGGTCCTGTACAGCGCCGGCATCGCCATGGCGTGGCATCACCGGGCGGCGCTGGCCCATCCTTTCGAGAGCAGCTTCGGCCTGCTGCTGAGCATCAAGATAGTGCTGGCGCTCAGCGTATTCGGCCACTTCCTCACGGCCATGACGCTGCGCCGCAAAGGCAAGCTGCACTCCATACACTTCCAGCGCATCCACCTCAGCGTCTTCTGCCACATGGTCGGCATCGTCCTGCTGGCCAAAGCCATGTTCTATCTGCACTGGTAATCCATATCCCTTCCCCTCGACGAGAAAACAATATGTCAACTACACCGCTCTTTCGACGCCTCGCGCTAAGCGTGGCCTTGAGTTCGCTATGGCTGCCCGCCGCGCATGCCGAAGAAGTCCCGACACTGGCGCCCGTGGTGGTGTCCGGCCAGGACGATACCTCGCCGCTGCAACCCGGCATCAAGCAGGAAAAAGCCAGGCTGCAGCGCGTGGCCGGCGGCACCAATCTCATAGAGCCGCAAAAAGAAGCGCGCCTGGCGACCCTGCGCGATGCGCTGGACTACCAGCCCGGCATCGTGGTGCAGGAATTCTTCGGCGGCATAGACCAGCCGCGCCTGAACATCCGCGGCTCGGGCGTGCAAAGCAACCCCGTGAACCGCGGCGTGCTGCTCCTGCAGGACGGCCTGCCCCTGAATGAAGCCGACGGCTCCTTCGTCATCGGCTTCCTGGAACCGCGCAACAGCTCGCTGATCAGCGTGCGGCGCGGCGCCAACGCCTTGTCCGCCGGCGCCACGACGCTGGGCGGCGAACTGGATTTCCAATCGCTGACCGGCACCCAGAAAGACGAGATCGGCATAGAGGGCGGCAGCTTCGGCCGGCTGGGCCTGCATGCCGCCAAAGGCTTCCAGGGCGAGCAGCTGGACGGGCGCCTGAGCGTCAGCCACGATAAATCCGACGGCTACCGCCACCATTCGAGCTCCGAGCGCACCAGCGTGCAGGGCAATTTCGGGGTGCGCGGCGACAATTTCGAGAATCGCACCTACCTGTCGTACACGGACCTGAAATTCGACATCCCCAATGTCATCCCCAAAGACCGCCTGTACAGCGACCCGAAAAGCGTCCTGGGCGACTACAACGAGCAATTCGACAGGGCCAACAACATCTACCAGCGCGACCCCAATCGCGAAGCCACGCAGTTGCGCCTGGCCAACCGGACCTACTGGGGCAGCGAAGACCTGAACCAGACTTTCGGCGTGTATTGGCAGAATATCGACGACACCTTCACCAACCCGCTGGTCTCCTCGCCCACCGACGGCAACACCTACGGCGCGCAATGGCAGCTGGCCGGCAAGCTGCGCACGCTGGACTACCGCGTGGCGCTGGACTGGGCCAGCAGCGACATGGATCGCGAGCTGTACGTGGTGAATCCGAACAACGGCAGCCGCCTGCAGCGCTTCGGCAACTATGACCTGCATGCGGAAAACCGCAGCGCCCTGCTGGGCCTGGAATGGCATATGACGCCGCAATGGAGCCTGGTGGGCGACCTGAAATACACCCAGGCGATACGCGATTCCAAAGACCGCGACAGCGGCGCCAGGCTGGATCAGGACTGGTCCTACGCCAGCCCCAAGGCAGGCATCATATGGAAGCCCGCGGACAGCTTGCGCTGGTTCGCCAACGTCAGCCGCAGCAACGAAGCCCCGACCTACTGGGAAATCATCTACGGCGACGTTGCGCAGCCCCTGAATCCGCTTTCCGCGGCAACGTCCATGAACCGCCTCGACCTGCAGCGCGCCACCACTTATGAAATCGGCGGCGACGGCAGCCTGGGCGCGGGCGCATATGCCGCGAACTGGGCCGTCACGCTGTACCGCAGCAGGGTCGAGGATGAATTGATGTCGGTCAGCACGGCCAACGGCACCTCGGCCGGCACCTACAATTACCGCGGCCGCACCCGCCACCAGGGCATTGAAGCGGGCTTGAACGGCTCGCTGCCCGCGCCCGGCGCCGGCGCCCTCGACTACCGGGTCGCCTATACATACAGCGATTTCCGCTTCCGCGGCGGCGAATTCGACGGCAACCAGATCGCGGGCGTGCCCAAGCACATGGTCAGCGCCGAGTTGCTGTATCGCATCGGCGGCTGGCGCTTTGGCCCGAATGTGCGCTGGCTGCCGTCCGACACCCCGACCAACCATGCCAATGTTCCGGGCACCGAACAGGACGCCTATGCGATCTGGGGGCTCAAGCTGGCCTACCAGCACGACAAGCACTGGAACGCCTACCTGGTTGCGGACAATCTGTCGGACAAGATCTACGCCAGCAGCTACGTGATCCGCAATACCGGCACCGCGGCCATGCCCACCTTCCTGTCCGGCAACGGACGCAGCGTCGCCGCGGGAGTGAACTACAGGTTCTGAGCCGGGAAATTCCTGAAAGCCGGGGGCCGAGTGCCGGACTGGCGCCGCATTGACGCATAATGTGCCTGGACGACCATTCGATACGGGAGACAGCATGGCACCAGTCACCAACACCGTTCTGATTACCGGAGCCAGCCGGGGCATAGGCGCGGCGACCGCCATCGCCGCCGCCCGCGACGGCTACGCCGTGGCGGTCAATTACCTCAAGGACCAGGAGGCGGCGCAGAGCGTCGTCCAGGCCATATTGCGGCTAGGCGGGAAGGCCGTCGCCATACAAGGCGACGTCGGCAATCCGGAAGACATTCCGCGCATATTCGAACTTGCCGAACAGCGCCTCGGCCCCTTGACGGCCCTGGTCAACAATTCCGGCATCACCGGGCCCATCGGCCCGTTCGCGAAGACCACCGACGCCACCATCGAGCGCGTATTCCAGGTCAATGTATTCGGCACCATGCAGTGTTCGCGCGCGGCGCTGGCAAGCTTCGCCCGGCGCGGCGCCGCCGGCGTCATCGTCAACGTTTCTTCCGTGGCCGCCCGCACAGGCAGCCCGGGCGAATACGTGCACTATGCCGCCAGCAAAGCCGCTGTCGAAGCCTTTACCCTGGGCCTGGCGCGCGAAGTGGCGGCAACGGGGGTCCGGGTCTGCGCGGTGGCGCCGGGCTCGACGCTTACCGGAATCCATGCCGCGGCGGGTGAACCCGATCGCCCGGCGCGCATCGCGCCCAAGATCCCCCTGGGGCGCCTGGCCCATCCCGAAGAGGTCGCCGCAACCATAGTCTGGCTGCTGTCGCCGGCCGCATCGTATATCACGGGCACCGTGGTGCAGTGCGCCGGCGGCTTGTAAGCATTGCCCTACCCCAGCTGCGACACATCCCTGACGGCCCCGCGGTCGGCCGATGTCGCCAGCGCCGCATAGGCCTTCAGCGCCTGCGATACCACGCGCTCGCGGCTCACCGGCTTCCACGCCCTGGCGCCTCGCCCCTCCATCCCGGCGCGCCGCGCCGCGAGGTCCCCGTCGCTGACGGCCAGATGTATTTTGCGGTTCGGAATGTCGATTTGTATCGTGTCCCCGTCGTTGACCAGGCCGATGTTGCCGCCTTCGGCGGCCTCGGGCGAGGCATGGCCTATCACCAGCCCCGACGAACCGCCCGAAAAGCGGCCGTCGGTCAGCAGCGCCGTGGTCTTGCCCAGGCCTTTCGATTTCAGGTAGGACGTGGGGTAAAGCATTTCCTGCATGCCCGGGCCGCCCTTGGGGCCTTCGTAGCGGATGATCACCACGTCGCCGGGCTTGACGGCATCGCCCAGGATGCCCTCGACCGCGTCTTCCTGGCTTTCGTATACGCGCGCCACGCCAGTGAACTTCAGTATGCTTTCGTCCACGCCCGCGGTCTTGACGATGCAGCCCTTGGGCGCGAGGTTGCCATACAGGACCGCCAGGCCGCCGTCCTGCGAATAAGCGTGCTGCCTCGAACGGATGCAGCCCTTCTCGCGATCCAGGTCCAGATGCTGAAAATAGCGCTCCTGGCTGAAGGCCACCTGGGTGCGCACGCCGCCCGGCGCGGCCTTGAAAAACTCCTGCACTTCCCGGGAGGGGTCCGCGCCATTCACGTCCCACGCGGCGATTGCCTGGCCCAGGGTGCCGCTGTGGATATTGCCCGCGTCCAGGTGCAGCAGATCCGCCCGCGCCAGCTCGCCCAGTATCGCCAGAATGCCGCCGGCGCGGTGCACATCCTCGACGTGGTATTTGTCGGTGGCCGGCGCCACCTTGCACAGGCAGGGCACGCGGCGCGAAATGCGGTCGATGTCCGACATGGTGAAATCCACGCCCGCTTCCTGGGCGGCGGCCAGCAGATGCAGGACGGTATTGGTCGACCCGCCCATCGCCACGTCCAGCGTCATCGCGTTCTCGAAAGCCTGGAAGGTTGCCACATTGCGCGGCAATACCGAGGCATCGTCCTGCTCGTAATAGCGTTTGCACAGCTGGACCACCAGCCGGCCGGCGTTTTCGAACAGGCTTTTGCGCCGCGCATGCGTGGCGACCACCGTCCCGTTGCCCGGCAACGCCAGGCCCAGGGCCTCCGTCAGGCAATTCATGGAATTGGCGGTAAACATGCCGGAACACGAGCCGCAGGTCGGGCAGGCGTTGCGCTCGGCCTCGGCCGCCTCGGCATCCGTCACGGCGGGATCGGCGGCCTTGATCATGGCGTCGACCAGGTCCAGCTTCATCAGGACCTTGTGGGTGCCGGTCTCGAGCACCTTGCCCGCCTCCATGGGGCCGCCGGAGACGAAGACCACCGGAATATTCAGGCGCATCGCGGCCATCAGCATCCCGGGAGTGATCTTGTCGCAGTTCGAAATACAGACCATCGCGTCGGCGCAGTGCGCGTTCACCATGTATTCGACCGAATCGGCGATGAGCTCGCGCGAAGGCAGCGAATACAGCATGCCGCCGTGGCCCATGGCGATGCCGTCATCCACCGCGATGGTGTTGAATTCCTTGGCCACGCCGCCCGCGGCTTCGATCTGCCGCGCCACCAATTGCCCCATGTCTTTCAGGTGCACATGGCCGGGAACGAATTGGGTAAATGAATTGACGACGGCAATGATGGGCTTTTCGAAGTCGCCATCCTGCATGCCGGTGGCGCGCCAGAGGGCGCGCGCGCCAGCCATATTGCGGCCATGGGTGGAGGTGCGTGAACGATATTGCGGCATGTCTTGTCTCTGATTAAACGCTTAAAAAGCCTAATCATAATCTTCCTTGGGCAAGGCTGGCGCGGAGCCCGGTTTCCCCCTGGGAGCGCGGCCGGATCGCCGCCGCCTGGCCTGGACGCGGCGGCGATGACCGGCCGCCACGCCCGCGAGACACGCCAATTACAACTGGACAATCTTGCCGTCGCGAATGGTCAGCACCACGCCATCGTAAATGGGCGTGCGCGATGCCGTCTGCGTCAAAATGCCATTGCCCAGCACGGTGGGCAGATCCCTGATACCTGCCAGCGCCCTGCGTATGGACTCGGGGCTGTAGTCCGGGCCGGCATTCTTGACGGCCGCCGCGGCCGTCTTCAGGTTCGAATAGCCAATGGCGGCAAAGGTATCGGGCTCGATGCCATACTTCTTCTTGTAGGCGGCAACGAACTTTTGGTTCAATTCCGACTGATTGCCGATAAAGTAATCCGAAGTGAAGATCACACCCTCCACGGCCGGCCCGCCCACCTTGACGAACTGGTGCGATGCCGCCGACGGCGTCGCCACGATACGCACCGTAGACGGCAAACCCGCCTGCCTGGCCTGTATGACAATATTGGCCGTGGCTTCGCCTGTCGTGGACACCACCAGCGTGTCGATGTCCCGCGCAACCACCTTGGTCACAATGGCGCTGAAGTCCGTATCGGAACCCACAATGGTTTCTTCAATCACGGTTTTCACGCCAGCCTGTTCCAGCGGCCTCTTTATGCCATCTTTCTGCTGTAGATACGACTCGTTGTCGCGATTGAAAATATACGCGGCGCGCTTGGGCTGGTAATCCCTGGCATAGCGCAAAGCCAGGCTTTCCACGATTTTTGCGGGCGCCGCATTGGCCTTGAATATCCACTCGCCTATCGGGGCCACGTCGCCCGAGGCCTGGGTCAGCGCCGGTATTTTCCTGCTTTGCGCAATCGGCAAATAAGCCTGCGCTTCGACAGTGGACGTGGGGCCCAGTATCAGTACCGCATTGTTCGTATTGATAAAACGATGGACCAGGTTGACCGCCTGATTCTTGTCGCTGGCGGTATCTTCAATCAACAGTTTCAGCGTGGCGTCGCCCAACTCGCCCGACCGGGCGACCTCTTCGGCCGCCAGTTCGATGCCATTGCGCGCCGGCAGGTTGGCGAAGGCAAAAATGCCGGAGGATGAAACCGGCACGCCCACGACGACCTCATGCGCATGGGCCGTGGCCAGCGCCGAGGCAGCCAGCGCCGCCAGCGAAATCAAGGATATCAAAAGTTTTCTCATGATCTACAGCTCACCTAAAAGAAGAAGACAAAAGGACGGACATGGGCTTCGAAGTTCATTCAGGAAAAACAGGCGCGTCGCCGGACGCGTCCGCGTCGATGGAAGGCAGGTAATGCTCGATGACTCTGGGGTCGTGGCGCAGTTCGGCACTGGGTCCGCCCAGCACGATGCGCCCATGCTCCATCACGTAGGCGCGATCGCTGATCGCCAGCGCCAGGCTGGCATTTTGTTCGACCAGCAAAATAGTCAGGCCGGTTTCACGCAAGTCGCGCAAGGCGTCGAACACTTGCTTGACGATAATGGGGGCCAGCCCCAGGCTGGGTTCATCCAGCATCAGCAGTCGGGGACATCCCATCAATGCACGGCCTATTGCCAGCATTTGCTGCTGGCCGCCGCTAAGCGTTCCGGCTTTCTGCTGGCGGCGCTCTTGCAAAATGGGAAACAAACGGTAGATGTCGTCCAGGGCATGCCGCGGCGGGCGGCCCGCCGCCGCCTGCCGGCCCAGCAATAAATTGTCCTCGACGCTCAAGGGCCCCAGCACCTGCCGCCCCTCGGGGACCTGCAGCAAGCCGGCGCGGGCTATTTTGTCGGGCCGCCATCCAGCAATGTGATGACCGGCAAACATGATACTGCCGCTATGCGCGCGCAACAGGCCGCTGGCCGCATTGAGCAAAGTGCTTTTACCCGCGCCATTGGGCCCGATCAAGGCGATCAGCTCCCCTTCGGAAACCCGCAATGACGCATCGCGTACCGCCTGGATACGGCCATAAGAAACCACGGCCGATGCAATTTCCAGCATGAATCAGCCCCCCAGGTACGCAGCGACAACAGCGGCCTGCGCCCGCAGCGCGCGCGGTTCGCCAGAGGCTATCAGCCGGCCGGCGTCCAGGACATGCAACTCCTGGCATAGCGACATGACAAAACGCATATTGTGCTCGATCAGCAAGACTGCCAGGCCATCAGCAGCCAGTGAAGCAAAGATCCCGCCCAGCGCATAGGCTTCGCGATCGTTCATGCCCGCCACAGGTTCATCCAGCAGCAACAGCCGCGGCCGCGCGGCCAGGGCACGCATCATTTCCACCCTGCGCTGGTGCCCGTAGGACAAATTGCCCGCCGCTTGCCTGGCGTATTTCAGCATATCGAAACGCTGCAGCAAGGCCGCGCCATGCTCGCGCAGTCGAGCCGTCTCGCGCCGCGCCGACGGCAAGCCCAGCAAGGCCGACAGCGCAGAACTGCGCTCATGGCGATGAAAACCCGCCACGACGTTATCGAGCACACTGGCCTCTTTCAGCAAGCGTATAGTCTGGAAAGTACGGGCAATGCCACGGCGCGCCACCTGGTCCGGCTCGATGTCGGAAATATCTTCGCCATCGATGCTGATGACCCCCTGCGTAGGCCGCAGCAAGCCGCTGATCAGATTTACCAGCGTTGTCTTTCCCGCCCCATTGGGGCCGATCAGGCCGGTAATGCGCCCCGGCGATACCGACAGCGTCACCTCGCTGACGGCGCTCAGGCCGCCGAACCGACGGCTGACATTGTCCAGCTTCAACCCGCTCATGGCTGCGCCTCCGCAAGCCGTTCCGCCTTGCGCCGCCGCCAGCGCAGGCCCAGCGTATCGACGACGCCATAAGGCCAGTAGATGATTGCCAGCACCATCAGCGCGCCGTTTACCGCTAAACGGTAATCAGCCAATGGCCGCGCCACTTCCGGCAGCAGCGTCAAAATCAAGGCCCCCGCCAAAGGCCCCAGGACGGCGTTGCGTCCTCCCAGCACCACGAAGCCAAGCGCCGCAATGATCAAGGGAAAGCCGAAGTCTTCAGGCACCAGGGAATAATTGCGGTAGGCAACAAGCCCGCCCCCCAGGCCGCCCAGGGCGCCGCTCAAGGCAAACGCCAGGCGCTGATGCCTGACCACCGAGATCCCCAGCGATACGGCCACGGTTTCGTCCTGGCGTATGGTGTCGAAAGCGCGCCCTATCCCTGTCCCCGACAAGGCCTTGAGCAAATACAACACAATGGCGACGACCACCAGCAAATGGCCAGGGCCCACCAAATTGGGGATGCCATTCAAACCCAAGGCGCCGCCTGTCAACGACTCCCAGTACAAACTTATCGACATCACAATTTGTACAAATGCCAAGGTGGCGATGGCCTGGAATACGCCGCGCAAGCGCGCCAGCGGCCAAGCCAGCAGGGCGCCGGCCAGCGCCCCTATCGAAGCGGCCGCCAGCAGGCCCGCCCCGGCGGGCAAGCCAAAACGCAATGCCAGCAAGGCCGCGGCATACGCGCCCAGCGAAGCAAAGCCCGCCGTCGCCAGGGAAAATACCCCCGCGCGCAAAGCAATGTACTGGCTGTAGGCCAACACGCCATTGACCAGCACCAATTCGAATAACGACAACTGACCCGACAAGAAGCTGCTCATGCCCGCCGCACCCGGGTTTCGATGTGCAGCTTGCCAAACAGGCCCGACGGCCGGACGAGCAGAATGCTGAACAGCAGGCTATAGATAATGGCATCGCTCAAGGCCGAGGACAGATAACTGACAGTAAAGGTCTGGACTATGCCCAATAGCAGACCGCCTATCAAGGCCCCGCCTATGCTGCCCAGCCCGCCCAGCACGATCACGACAAAAGCGCGCAATAGATAAGGCTCCCCCATCAGGAAATGCACGGAATTGAATGCCAGCCCGATCACCACGCCCGCCGCGCCCGCCAACGCACCCGAGATAAAAAAAGTCTGGAAGTAGACCGCTCCGGGACGAATACCCAGCAGCGACGAGGTTTTTTCAGAAATGGCCACCGCGCGTATCTGCCGACCGAAGCCGCTCCAGAAAAGAAATGCCAGCAAGGCCAGGGAAAGAATCAGGGAAAGCGCCACGATCACAATCTGCAGCAACGACAGGCGCAGGCCCCAAAACTGAAAAACGACTACGGGAAATGTGCCGAATGGAAAACGCATGATCTGCGTTTGCGACACTGCCTGGCCGGCGCTCATCAACACCTGGGCAATACCCAGGGACGAAATGATAGCGGCGAACTCCGACGAGCCGCGTCTGCGCAAAGGGCGCAGGGCCAGCCAGTCGACCGCCACACTTGCCAGGCCACCGGCCAGCATGGCCGCCAATAAAGCCGGCGGCAAGGAAAGACCGGCAACAGTCACGGCATACAGGCCGACAAAAGCCCCCACCATGAAGACGGCGCCATGCGCCAGGTTCAACACGTGCAGGACACCAAAAATCAAGGTGAAGCCCAATGCAAACAAAGCATAGGTGCTGCCCGTGACCAGGCCATTGAGCAACTGCTGGAATATCATGATGAATCACGCCTCGTTGCGGTGGCGCCAGAGTTCCCAGCCAAACCGCGCCCGCACGCCGACGTCCAGGAATGGACGTGGAGGCAGGCGGTTGGGCCGTCCCAGCGACTCGTAGGCCGCGATCAGCGGGTTATCGACGCCGCTGGCCTTGTCCGCGATCAGCAATCCGGACACCGTGCCTTTGGTCAGGCCCAGGCCGTTATCGCACACCGCCGAGTACACATTGGGCGCAAGCCGGCCGAAGCCGGGGCTGCCATTGCGAGAGAAACAGATAAAGCCCGTCCAGGTGTGCTCCATGGTCACACCCTTGAGGCCCGGAAAGCGTTCATCAAAAATACGCTGATGAACCGCGCGGGCCTGCCGGCGCGACTCGTCGCTGCGGCTCAACCTCGGTTCGTAGCGCATATTCTGCCGGATCAAGATGCGCTGATCGCGCGTGCGCCGCATGGTGACGCCCACAAAGGCGTTTGCCGGCGTCAAGCCCCAGGTTTTCAACCCGCCCAAGGCCGCCTGCTCGCGCGCGTCCAGGGGGCGCGTCAGGCTGGCATAGGCGGCGACCGGTATCAGCCGGTCGCGAAAGAAACCGAACTGGCCCGCAAATACGTTGACCGCCAGGATAAGCTTCCCGGCGCGCACCGTGCCCCGCGGCGTCTTCAGACGGATCTCGGGCTCGTACTGCGCGTCCAGCACCGGCGTGCCTTCGTACAGCGTCACATTGCCGGGAAGGTTATCGGCCAGGCCGCGGGTAAGCGCCGCCGGATTGACCAGTACCGCGCCGGGCGTATAGATGCCCGCCGAAAAATGCGTGAACCCTATGCGCTCGTGCAATGCCCGCCCTTCCAGCCATTCGTGGGGTTCGCCAAGCGCCTGCAGGACGGCGACGGTCGGCTTGAGCACCTTTTCGATGCCTTCCCTGGACACCGCGGTGTGCAGCTTGCCGCAAGGGTCCCAGCCGCACTGGATATCATGCCGGCTGACCTGCTCCGAAAGGCTGGCAATGGCGGTCCGCGCCAAACGGACGTGATCCCGCGCCGCATCCATTTCGCCCATGGAACTGCCCACGTTATGAGGCGAATCAATCACGAAACCCGCATTCCTGCCTTGGGCGCCCTCGCCCACCCGGTCGGCCTCGATCAAGGCAATGGAATCATCCGGACGGTTCTGCGCCAGGCGCCGCGCCGCGGCCAGGCCCACCAAGCCGCCGCCCACCACCACCCAATCGACCACCAGATCTTTTTCCAGGCCGGGCTTGGGCGCGCGCGGCGGCAAGATGCGGCTCCAGCCGTTGGTCTTGTCGTTTTCAGGGGTAATGCCAACCGCGGCCATTCATGTACTCCTAGCGGAAAAAAAGGGCAGGCTGCACAAGCAATGCATGCGTTGCCAACTATGTATATCGGATATATATCGGCGAATATACGTATGCGGCAAAGTAGTTCAAAGTTCAAATTCGTTATGTACTAATGGGCTTGAAAATCTCAAATGGCCCCGACTTAATGTATGGACCAGATCGCCGTTTTGTGTTAGCCGCGCACACCGGGCGGGTTCTGCGATAATCCCTTAGCCGGCCCACGAAAACAGCGCTGCACGAGACATGCCTTGCGCCCAACAACCCATGCTTACCATGACCCAGACAAAAGAAAACCAGACACCATCCTTATTGGTCGCCATTGAGCCGGAGCACGCCGCGCTGCGCAACGACATCCGGCTGCTAGGCAAGACACTGGGAGAAGTCATCAACGATTGCGAAGGCAAAGCCATCTACAATGTGGTCGAGAAACTACGGCGCGCCGCCGTCAAGTTTCGCCGCGAAGGCAACGCCGCCGACAGCGCCATCCTCGAACGGCAGATAGGCCAGCTGGCCGACCGGGAGGCCAATTCGGTGGCCCGGGCCTTCAGTTATTTCCTGCACCTGTCCAACATTGCCGAGGACCGCGACCAGAACCGGCGCCAGCGCCAGCACGAACTGCATGCCGACAGCCCGATGCGCGGCAGCCTGCAGCACGCGCTCGACCTGCTGAAAGAAAAAGGCGTGGGCAGCCGCAAGATCCTGCGCTACCTGGAGGACGCCTGCATCGTCCCCGTGCTGACCGCCCACCCGACCGAGGTCCAGCGCAAGAGCACCCTGGACCTGCACCGGGAAATCGCGCGGCAGCTGGCTCACAGCGGCGACAGGCTCACACCGTCGGAAAAACAGCTCACCGAACAACGCCTCGCCGGGCTGGTCGCCGCGCTGTGGCAGACGCGCATGCTGCGCCAGCAGAAGCTGACCGTGCTCGATGAAATCGACAATGCCCTGACGTACTACACCAGCACTTTCCTGACCGCGATACCGCGCCTGTACCAGGACTTGTCGGCGCGCCTGCGCCGGCCCGGGCGCACCGTATTCGACGTGAGCACCGCGCCGCTGCCGCCCTTCCTGCAAATGGGCAGCTGGATAGGCGGGGACCGCGACGGCAATCCCAATGTCGACGCATCGACGCTGGAGCAGGCCTTGCTCAGGCAGTCCACGCGGGCGCTGCAGCACTATCTGCTGGAAATCAAGGACCTGGGCACGGAGATTTCCATTTCGCAGTCGCTGGGCAAGGCCAGCCCCGAATTGCTGGCCCTGTCGCAGGCCAGCCAGGATCCTTCCCCGCACCGCCTCGACGAGCCCTATCGGCGTGTCTTCATCCATTTGTACGCGCGCATGGCGGCCACATCGCTGGCGCTTACCGGCCGCCAGCTGGCGCTGCGCCCCACCTACGACGCCCCGCCTTATTCCGATCCGCAGGCCTTCCAGCACGACTTGCAGATCGTCGCCGACTCGCTCAACCAGCACCATGGCTCGCTGATCGCCGCCCTGCGCCTGTCGGGCCTGCTGCAGGCGGTCAGTATTTTCGGCTTCCATCTGGCCACGCTCGACCTGCGTCAAAGCTCCGACGTGCATGAACGCGTCCTGACCGAGCTCTTCAAGGCCGCCGAAGTCCGCTACAACGGCAAGGCCGTCAATTACAGCGCGCTGTCCGAGGAGGACCGCATCGGCCTGCTGCGCCAGGAATTCCAGCAGGTCCGCCCCCTGGTGTCGCCCTGGATCAGCTATTCGGCCGAGACCGAAAAGGAACTGGCCATCTTGCGCGCGGCGGCCGCCTGCCGCCGGAAGTACGGCGAAAAAGCCATCAAGCAGGTCGTGGTGTCGCACACCGAAACGCTCAGCGACTTGCTGGAAGTGCTGGTGCTGCAGCAGGAGACCGGGCTTATCTCGCCCGCCCCCCGCCATGCCGCCGATAAACGGCATGCCGGGCTGATGGTGGTGCCCTTGTTTGAAACCATACCCGACTTGATGCGCGGGCCGGAAATCATGGCCGGCTGGCTGGATCTGCCCGAAGTGGCCGCCCGGGTGCGCCATGCGCAGGACGGCATACAGGAAGTCATGCTGGGCTATTCCGACAGCAACAAGGACGGCGGCTACCTGACCTCCACCTGGTCACTGTACCGCGCCGAACGGCAGCTGGTGCAGGTCTTCAAGAAACGCAAGACCCGCCTGCGGCTGTTCCATGGCCGCGGCGGATCGGTCGCCCGCGGCGGCGGCTCCAGCTTCGACGCGATCCTGGCCCAGCCGCCCGGCACCGTCAATGGGCAGATACGCCTTACCGAACAGGGCGAGGTCATACAAGGCAAGTACAAGGACGCGGAAGTCGGGCGCTGGCATCTGGAAAATTTCGTCGCCGCGACGCTGGAAGCCAGCCTCACGCCCAACCCGTCGGCGGCGCAGACCGAAGACGACAATATGGCCCATTTCGGCGCGGCGCTGGATTTCATGGCCGGCGTGGCGCAGCAAAGCTACCGCGCCCTGGTCTATGAAACGCCCGGCTTCGATGACTATTTCTTCGCCTCGACGCCGATACTGGAAATCGCCGGCCTGAATATCGGCTCGCGCCCGGCGGCGCGCAAGCCCAGCCAGAAGATCGAGGACTTGCGCGCCATCCCCTGGGGCTTTTCCTGGGCCCAATGCCGGGTGATGCTGACCGGCTGGTACGGCGTGGGCACCGCCTTGCTGGCGTATGTGGAAAATGGCTGCGAGCACAGCCCGGACAGCCCGGCTCAGCGCCTGGAGCAGTTGCGGGAAATGGCGCGCATCTGGCCATTCTTCAGGACCCTGCTGTCCAATATGGAGCAAGTGCTGGCCAAGACCGACCTGGACATCGCCCGGCGCTATGCCGGCCTGGTGCCGGACAAGAAGCTGCGCGGCAATATATTTGGCCGCATAGAGCAGGAATTTGCCCTGACGCTGGAGATGTTCAAGCGCGTCGCCCAGCGCGAACTGCTGGCCGAGGACGAATTGCTGGGAGCCGCGCTGGGCGAACGCTTCGCCTATATCGACCCCCTGAATCACCTGCAGGTCGAACTGTTGCGGCGCCACCGCTCGGCGAACCAGCGGCCCGGCCGCGGCGGCGACGGCGAAAGCCGCACGCAGCGCGCCATTCACATGACCATCAACGGCATCGCGGCGGGCCTGCGCAATTCGGGATAGAGCGCGCGAAAACGTATCATGCACATAGTGGAATATTTCGAGCAAGGGCGGGCACTATGAACGACTCCTCCATCATCGCCACTTTTTTCCAGGCCCTGCGCCCGGCTGCCGACGGGGCCGGTGTTCCCGGCTCGGGCATGCCCGAGGTGACGGGCGCGGGCGAACTGCCCAGCGCCTTCCCCGTCACCGCCCTCGCGGTGGCGGCCATCGGCACGGCGGCGCAGGCCCTGGCCGGCTATATGCGGCAACAATTCGGCGCCGGCCCGGCGGTCGCGATAGACCGCCGGCTGGCCTCGTTCTGGTTCGGCACTTCCTTGAGGCCGCAAGGGTGGCGGCTGCCTTCGGTCAGAGACCCGGTCACCGGCGATTATCAAGCCCGCGATGGCTGGCTCCGGGTGCACGCCAACGCGCCCCACCACCAGGCGGCGGCGCTCTCGGTGCTGGGCGCGGGCGCCAGCCATGACGCGGTCGCGCGGGCCATATCGGGCTGGCAGGCCATGGATCTCGAAAACGCCATCGTGCAGGCCGGCGGCTGCGCGGCGATGATGCGCACGCGGCAAGAATGGGCCGCGCATCCGCAAGGCTGGGCGGTCGGGGCCGAGCCCCTGTTCCACATTGAAGAAGGCGGCGCGGGCCCGGCCGGCGCCGCGGCGGGGACGCGCCTGCGCCCGCTCAAGGGCATCAAGATACTGGACCTCACCCGCGTGCTGGCGGGCCCCGTCTCGACGCGCTTTCTGGCCGCCTACGGGGCGCAAGTGCTGCGCATCGACCCGCCGTCCTGGACCGAGCCCGGCATGGTTCCGGAAGTGACCCTGGGCAAGCGCTGCGCCATGCTGGATTTCCGGGTGGCGCAGCAGCTCGGGCAAATGAAGGCGCTGCTTGCCCAGGCCGATGTCATCGTCCATGGCTATCGCGCCGATGCCCTGGAGCGCCTGGGTCTGGGCCGGGAAGCGCGCCACGCCATCCGCCCCGGCCTGGTGGACGTATGCCTGGACGCCTATGGCTGGAGCGGGCCATGGAATACGCGTCGGGGATTCGACAGCCTGGTGCAGATGAGCAATGGCATCGCCTGTGCGGGCATGGCGCATTTCGGCCGCGACCGGCCCACCCCGCTGCCGGTCCAGGCGCTGGACCAAGCCACCGGCTACCTCATGGCGGCGGCCGTTTTGCATGGGTTGACGCAGCGCCTGCAAACCGGCCAGGGCTCGTTCAGCCGCTTGTCGTTGGCGCGCACGGGCGAGCTGCTGGCGTCGCAAGGCGCGGATGAGCCGGGCGCCGCGCAAGAGGCCCGGAAGCCGGCGCGCGCCTCGGGCGGCCACACGCCTTTCGAGCCGGAATGCGATGCCGACTACGGCGCGGAAATGGAAATGACGGACTGGGGCCCGGCCAGGCGGCTCAAGCCGCCCTGCGAACTGGAGGGCGTGCCCATGCGTTGGGACTACCCCGCCAGCGCACTGCGCAGCAGCGCGGCGCAGTGGGCGCCATAAAAAAAACCGGCAATACCTACCAGCGGGCGCCAAAAACCTCGCGCAACTCGGATAGCTGCGCCTCGTCCAAAGGCTCGGGCGCCCGCGGCGACTGCCTGCAGCCCAGCCACAGCCTGGCGGTTTCTTCCAGTTCCTCCAGTGTCGCCATGGCCGCGGCGGGCGTGTCGTGCCATACATTGGGGCCCAGCCTTTCGAGCATGACGCTGCGTATCGGCGTGCCGCGCCCGCCGTAGGCGCCTATGGCCGCCGCGACCAGGTCGGCGGCCTGCGCCGCGCCAGGCCTGCGGTAGGGAATCACCGGCACATGCCCCACTTTCATCACAAAATAAGGCGTCAGTGCCGGCATCAGCTCACGGCCGGCGCCATCGGCCGGCGTATCGGCGGCGGCCAGCGACAGCGCCACGCAGGCGTGGCTGTGGGTATGGATCACGCAGGCGGTATCGCCGTCGAAGGCCCGGGCCGCCGCGTATATGCGCTGATGCAGGACGATGGTTTTGCTGGGGCGGTCGCCGCTGACATGATTGCCCTTGGCATCCAGCCTGGCCAAGGCGGCCGGATCCAGGAAGCCCAGGCAGGCATCGGTCGGCGTGATCAGGAAGCCGTCGTCCAGCCGCATGCTGATATTGCCCGCGCTGGCGTGTACATAGCCCCGCTCGAACAGGCTTTTGCCGACCCGGCACATTTCCTCGCGCGCTTCGTTTTCGTGCATCGCATCCTCTTGAAAACCCATGCCATCCAATGAACGGCGGAAACCCGCCTTACAGCGCCGAAGCGGCGAAGGCCTTTTCGAAAAAATCCTCGCCGCCGAAATTGCCGGACTTGAGCGCGATATGTATGCCCTGGTTCCCCGGGATATCGGTATGCGCGTGGCACCACGGCACGCCGGGGTCGATTTGCGCGCCGATCTGCATTTGCGAAATGCCCAGCGCCTGGACGCAGGCGCCGGACGTTTCGCCCCCCGCCACGATCAGTTGCCCCACGCCGCCCTCGACCAGGCCGCGGGCTATCGCGGCAATCACATGCTCTATCATGGCGCCCGCCTGGGCGGCGCCCAGCTTTTCCTGCACCGCCTTTACCGAGCCGGGGTCGGCCGTCGAATAGACCAGCACGGGGCCGCCATCCAGCAAGGGCAGCGCTTGCGACAAAATGCCATTGGCCACATCCTCGCCGGCGGCCACCCTGGCCGGATCGACGGCGAAGGCAGGACGGCCGCTCTTTATGAATGCGGCGACCTGGGCGTTGGTCATCACCGAGCAGCTGCCCGACACCACGGCGCGCGCGCCGCCCGGCGCCGGCAAGACCGCTGCCTGGCTGCCGGGCGAGATGCCGAAGTTTTGCGGCAGGCCGATGGCGAGGCCCGATCCGGCGGTAAGCAGCGGCATATCCTTGAAGGCCGAGCCGATACTGGCCAGGTCGTGATTGGTCAGCGCATCGACAATCGCTATGCCCACGCCCGCGCGGCGCAGGTCGGCGATGCGTTGCCGGACCGCCGCGGGCCCTTGCTGCACATGGGAATAGTCGATCAGCCCCACTTTGCGCCGGCATTGCGACTGCATTACCCTGACGAGGTTGGGATCGGTCATCGGCGTGAGCGGATGGTTCTGCATGCCGCTTTCGTGCAACAGAACGTCGCCCACGAACAGATAGCCCTTGAACACCGTGCGCTTGTTCTCTGGAAAAGCGGGCGTGGCGACGGTGAAGTCGGTATCCAGGGCGTCCATCAGCGCCTCGGTCACCGGGCCTATATTGCCGTCTTTGGTGCTGTCGAAGGTCGAGCAGTACTTGAAATAAATTTGTCCCGCGCCCTGCTCCTGCAGCCAGCGCAAGGCGGCGAGGCTATCTTCGACGGCTTCGGCGCTGGGCACGGTGCGCGACTTGAGCGCAATGACCACGGCATCGACATCGGCCGACAATGGCCCGGGCGGCACGCCCATGGCCTGCAATACCCGCATGCCAGCCTGGACCAGGTTATTGGCCAGGTCCGTGGCGCCGGTGAAATCGTCGGCAATGCAGCCTAATTTAATACCCATGTTGGAATCCATTACTGAAAATGCCAGGCCATGCGCGGCGCCGCCGCGGCAATGCCGCGGACTGCAAGGCGGTCCGCCTGAAATTCGTATTATGACCTGAACACGGACTTTTTGCGCCCAAGGAACGACAGCGCGCGCATCGCGACAAGGGCCGGGATGCGCGCGCGGCTGGCGGCAGAAAACCGCCGTCGGAAATTAAGAAGAAGCGCCGGCGACCCTGCAGTCTTTCACCAGAACGTTGCTGACCGCCGCGTTCTGGCCATTCACGGCCTGCGGCGCATCCTGCGTGAGCATATTGCCGTTCACGGCGGCGACATTCTCCAGGGTGAACTTGTCGGTGGTCCACGTGTAACCGCTGCCGCGGAAGGTGTTGCCCACCATGTCGGCGTTGCTGGCGGTGGCCCGCGTCAGGTCGACAGCCTGGTTCTGGTAAACCACCTTGGCCGCCAGGGGTTCCGTGCCCTGGAAGGTGTATTGCACGCTCAGCGGCTGCTCGCCGCTGGCGCCACAGCGGTACTCTACCGTTTTCTGCGACAATTCCCGAGCGTCTTTCGGTGCGACGCATGCCGCCAGACCGGCACACAAGACCACGCCACTTAGTGCTATTAGATTACGCTTCATGGAAAATCCTTTAAAGTTCCAGGCTTGCCGCCTGCTCCTGAATTTTTTATACCATGGCCCGCCCATCGGCCTGTAAGCGCACGTGTCGAATTGACGCTGAATGCCACAGGATTGAACGAGTTGATTACGATGCATCCTGAAGCCGCCCAGCTCCCGCCCCGCCTGCAACGCTGGGGCGGCTTCCTGGCCGTCAGCCTGGCGCTGGGCCTGGGCTTTGCCACGAGTTCCCTGCCCACCCCGCTGTATCCCGTATACCAGGCCCAGTGGCATCTGCCGCCCAGCGCCCTGACCTATATCTACGCGCTTTACATGGTCGGCGTCCTGTTCGCCCTGCTCTGCTTCGGGCGGCTGTCGGACACCATAGGAAGATATGCCGTCTTATGCCTTTCCCTGAGCATGATTACGGCCGGGCTGATCATGTCGGGCGTAGCATCGAGTATCAATACCTTGTTGCTGGCGCGGCTCATTATCGGATTCGCCAACGGCTTGCTGACCACCGCCGGCACCCTGGCCCTGGTCGATGCGCATCCTTACAAGGACCGCCGCATCGCCTCCATCACCACCTCGGCGGCGATCGCCCTGGGGGTCGGCATGGGTCCGCTGCTGGGCGGCTTGTTGGCGCAGACGGGCTTCGCGCCCCTGCGCCTGTCCTACTTCGTGGTCGCCGCGCTGGCGCTGGCCAACCTGTATCTGGCCTGGCGCTGCCGCCATACGCTGCGTCAGCAAACCGGCGCCCGGCCACGCCTGTCCATCAGCCCCAAGCTGGCGCTGCCCGGCCGGCAAACCAGGACGCCGTTCCTGCTGGCCAGCATCGCCGCCTTCCTGATGTTTTCCACCGGCAGCCTGCTCGCGTCCCTGATTCCTTCATTCCTGTACGATCTGCTGCCCTGGCAAGGCCCGGCCGTCCCCGGCGTGGCCTTCCTGATCCTGTCCCTGGCCTCGGCCGCCACGCAGTTTTCGCAGCGCCATCTCAAGCCGGTGAAAGGCCTGACGCTGGGCCTGGCCATGCTGGTCTTGTTCCTGGGGGCCGTCAGCGTGGGCGTAGCCACCGGCAGCATCGCCGCCTTTACCGCCTGCATGGTGCTTGCCGGCGTCGGCCAAGGCCTGTGCTTCATGGCAGCCACCATGATCGCCGCGCAGAATGCCGACGAACACCGGCGCAGCGCCAACATGGCCACCTATTTCTCCATTGCCTATGTGGGCGCCACCATTCCCGTCATCGTCGTCGGGCGGCTGGCGGACCGGTGGGGCATGACCGCGGCCATCCTGGCGTTTTGCGCGCTGGCCGCGGCCGCCCTCTGCATTCTTATTTACCAGGTGCGCAAGCTCATGCGCTGAAACCATGACCATGATGCGATTTCCATCGAGCAGGACTGCCTTGCGGCTCGCCGCCGGGGCTTATGCCATATGGTGGCTGGCGCTGGCCATCCACCCCTACGACCGCTCCGACTGGCTATTGGAAAACGTTCTGGTCCTGGCGCTCTTCGGCCTGCTGGCCGGCATGCGCCGCTGGTTCCGCTTCTCGAACGCTTCCCTGATGCTGATATTGCTGTTCCTTGCCCTGCACACGCTGGGCTCGCACTATACCTATTCCGAAGTGCCTTACGACCAATGGTGGCAATCGCTTACCGGCCACACCTTGAACAGCGTACTGGGCTGGCAGCGCAACAATTATGACCGCGTGGTGCATTTCTCGTACGGGCTGCTGCTGGCCTATCCCATACGCGAGTTCTTCCTGCGCATCGTCGAGGTTCGCGGCTTCTGGGCCTACTTCCTGCCGCTGGACTTCACCTTGAGCACTTCGGCGCTGTACGAGCTGGTGGAATGGGCCGCCGCGACCCTGTTCGGCGGCGACCTCGGCGTGCAATACCTGGGCACCCAGGGCGATATCTGGGACGCCCATAAAGACATGGGCCTCGCGGCCCTGGGCGCGCTGCTCGCCATGCTGGTCATCGCCGCCCTTACCGCCAGCCTGCGGCGCGATTTCGCCTGGGAATGGTCGCAACAGATGAAGAAGCCCGGCGCGGCCGACTAGCCCTCAGGCCTCAGCCGCGGCCGCCTGCTCCAGCACCGGCCGCAGATAGCCGAGAAAACGCTCGGGATCTTCGCTCATGGGAAAATGCCCCATGCCCTTCATGATCCGCCACTGTGAGCCCTGGATGCTGCGACCCAGAAATTCGGTGTCTTGCGGCGTGCATGAATAATCGTACTCGCCCGTCAGCAGCCACAACGGGCATTTGCCCGTATCGATCTGGGCCACGCGTTTGCGAATATCGCCGTCGGCGGTATAAAAGTGCAGGTCGCCCTTGAACACCCCAGGTCCACCTTGCATATAATGCCATAGCGTTTCCCACCGATGAAGTTCCGGGCTTTGCGGGCCGACCAGTCCGGAGACGATGCCTGCGCAGACTTCGCCGCCGTGCACATCGCCGCGATGCAGCCAGTCCAGGTCGTAATAGGGGTCCACATGGGCGCCCGACTGCAAGCCGATGGCGCCGCGGAAACGGCTGGCGTGCTCGAGCGCCAGATGCAGGACGATGCGTCCGCCTATCGAACACCCCATGACCAGTGGCCGCTCCAGGCCCAGCGCATCGCAGACCGCCAGAATGATATCGGCGTAATCGCTGGAGGTTAATTGGTAGCGCTGATTCTGCCAACCTTCGGGCGGCGAAGACTTGCCATGCCATGGCAGGTCGAACGAAATCACCCGGAAGCGCTTGAGGATTTCCGCGTCGTTCATAATGGCGCGATACTGCCTGGTGTCGGAGCCGGCAGTATGCAGGCATAACAGCGGAATGCCGGCGCCCGCCTCTTCGATATAAAGGCGGTGCGGCTTGCCCAGCAGGGTCAATTGCGCGTAACGGCCCGCGATCGGCTCGAAAATGGCCAGCGGTGATTTCATTGGTCGCCTTCCGACAAGCGGATCGATGCAAGCAGATCCTTGAAATATAAAAGATTAGACATCAGGGGGTAGAGATCGCCTTCGATACGCAGGCGCTGGGCCTTCGCCATGGCGAACAGGTCGTTATAGCCCGGCGGCGGCAAAGCGCGCCAGAACTGTGTCCAGCTGTGCTCGTCGGCGCGCAGCGCAAACTGCCAGTTGGGCATGATGAAAGGACCGCGCGCGACGCCGGCGACGCGCCCTTCCCTGATGCGCAGCAGGTAGTCCTGGGCGCCTACCTGCAGCAATACGGACGCGCTCAGGTGGCGGCCGCGCCATAGCAGATGCTCGTTGCTGTTGGCCCGTTCGGGCAGTAATAGCAGAATGCGCTCCTCCAGCGTCATGAGTTTTCCTTCTTTTCGATCATGGTTTCAGCAGCGCACATTTGCTCTCGGACAAAGGCATGAAGGCCTGGTCGCCAGGGACTGTTTTGACAATATTGTAGTAATCCCAGGGCTCCTTGGATTGCTGCGGCGCCTTGACCGATACGACATACATATCGTGGATGAGCTTGCCGTCGGCGCGCAAGCTGGCGTGGCGCGCGAAAGCGTCGTGAATGGGCATCGCGCGCAGCGCCTTCATGACATCGGCCACATCGTCGCTGCCGGCCTTTTCCACCGCGCGCAGGTAATTGAGCACCGCCGAATACTGGCCAGCCTGCAGGGCGGTAGGCATCTTGCCGGCTTCTTTGTAGAAACGCTGGGCGAACTTGCGGGTTTCATCGTCCATGTTCCAGTAGAAACTTTCAGCGAAATGCATATTCTTGGCGGCGTCCAGGCCCACGCCATGAACGTCCGTGATGCTCATCAGCATGGCCACTATTTTCTGTTTTCCGGTCAGCCCGAACTGGTTGGCCTGCTTGATCTCGTTCTGCAAATCGGCGCCAGCGCTGGCAAAGGCCACCCCGTCGGCCTTGCTGCTTTGGGCCGCTAGCAAGTAGGCGGCAAAGTCGTTGCCGGGAAAGGGATAGCGGGACGATCCCAGCACCTTTCCACCGCCTTCCTTGATAAAGCGCATGCCGTCATTTTCCAGGGAATGGCCGAAGGCATAGTCGGCGGTGATGAAGTACCAGCTTTTTACCCCCGACTCGACCAGCGGCAGCGTTCCGACCTTGGCCAGGGCATAGGTGTCGTACACCCATTGCACATTGGTGGGCGTGCAGCTTTCGCTGGAAATGCGCGTGGCGCCGGCGCCCGTCACCATGGTCATGCGGTGTTTCTCGGCCGCTATATTCATAACCGCCAAGGCGACGGCGCTATTGCCCAACTCGGTCACCACATCCACCTGGTCGCGGTCTATCCATTCCCGGGCGCGGCTGGCAGCGACATCAGCCTTGTTCAGGTGGTCAGAGCTCACTAATTCAATCGGTTTGCCCAGCACTTTGCCGCCAAATTCTTCGACCGCGATCTTGCTGGCCAGCACCGAGCCAGGCCCGACATTGCCCGAATAGGCGCCCGAGAGATCCGTCAGCACGCCGATCTTCACGATGCCGTCGGATATCTTGCCTTGAGCGTGGGCCCAGCCCGCCGCTAGTAATACCGCCATACCCAATATGGCGAACTTCGCTTGAGTTTTCATAATGACGTCTCCTGTCCGCGCCTTCCATGCCTGCGGGATTATTGTGTTTGCTGGCTTATATATTTGACCTGCATGAATTCGCGCAGGCCTTCCAGACCTCCTTCACGGCCCAGCCCGCTGTCATTGATGCCGCCAAAGGGCGTCTCGGGCAGCGAAGCCTGGCAATGGTTCACGCACACCACGCCGCTTTCAATGGCGTCGGTGGCGTCATTGATGGTTTTGGCGCGCTGACTGAACACATAAGACGCCAGCCCGAAAGGTAGGCGGTTGGCTTGAGCGATAGCCTCGTCGAAAGTCGAGAAGGGGCGCAGCAGCGCCATGGGCCCGAATGGTTCGGTATTGGCCGCCGCGCAATCATGGTCGAAGCCGGTGATGACCGTGGGCGGCCAGAACCAGCCTTTGCCGCTCAAGCGCTCGCCGCCGGTTGCTATGCCGGCGCCATGGGCCCGGGCATCTTCCGTAAGTGATTGCATGGCGGCGAGCCGGCGCGGATTGGCCATGGGCCCCATTTGCACGCCGCTATCCAGCCCGTTGCCCACCCGCAAGGCCCGCGCCCGCTGAACCAGGCTCTCGGTAAACTCGCGGTACAGCGACTCATGCACATACATGCGGGTGGGCGAGGTGCATATTTGCCCCGAGTTGCGGAACTTCGCCGCGCTGATCGCTGCCACGGCGGCGTCGATATCCGCATCGGCGAACACCAGGACGGGCGCATGCCCGCCCAGTTCTAGGGTGACCCGCTTCAGGGACCTGGCCGCGCGCTCGGCCAAGGCGCGACCGATAGAAGTGGACCCCGTGAACGTCAATACGCGAATCAGAGGAGAATCCAGCAGTTGGGCGGAGATCGCGCCAGGGTCGCCGAACACCATATTCAGCACCCCGACTGGCAAGCCTGCCTGCTGCAAGGCGCGCGCGATTTCCAGGGCAATGGCGGGCGTTTCTTCCGCCGGCTTGATAACGACGGTGCAGCCTGCCGCTAGAGCGCCGGCTATTTTGCGCGACGGCGTGATGGCCGGCGCATTCCAGCCGGAAAAGGCGGCTACCGGGCCCACCGGTTCGAGCGTCGCCATCTGCCGGACGCCGGGCGCGCGGGCCGGAATGATGCGGCCATATGTGCGGCGCGCCTCTTCGGCCGCCCATTCGAACATTTCCGCCGCCGTCACAATTTCCTTTTCCGATTCGGCCAGCGGCTTGCCCAGCTCCCGGCTTATGAGCCGGGCAAGCTCGCCATTGCGCGCACGCAAGATGGCGCCGGCCTGCCGCAAAATGCCGGCCCGTTCCAGCGCCGGCACGCGGCGCCATAAAGGGAAAGCCGCGTGCGCCGCCTGGATCGCCTGCTCGACGTCGCCGGGCGTCGCCATGGGCAAGCGCCCCAGGACCTCTTCGGTTGCAGGCTCCAGCACGTCCAGGGTCTGCCTCCCCTCGATATGCCACTGGCCATTGATCAGTAGCGCTAATGTGGGATAGGTCATGGTTTACTCTGCTTTTTCGATGTGGGCGGCTGCTATCACCTGGCTCCAATGAGCCGCCTGCATTGCAATGTGGTTGGAGAAGTCCTGTGGCGTCCCGGTAAGCGGATACTGACCCAAAGTCAGTAATTTTGCCTTGGCCTCGTCGGTGCTCATGATCTTATTGATGGCTGCGTTGAGCTTGCGGGTAATATCGCCAGGCAGGCCAGCCGGGGCCAGGATGCCATTCCAGGGCTCGGCGGAAAAACCGCTGATGCCCGCTTCATGTTCGACTGTCGGCACGCCCGGTGCCACGGACAACGGCTGCTTGGCGGCGATGGCCAGGGCACGCAGCTTCCCAGCCTTGATTTGAGGGTCGGCCGCGATAACGCTAAGAAATGCCATGTCGACGCGCCCGCCCACCAAGTCGGCAATCGCGGCAGAATCGCCTTTATATGGAACGTGGACGATCTCGGTCTTGGTGGCGCTTTTGAACCACTCGCCTGCCAGATGATTGACCGCGCCGCTGCCGGCCGAAGCGAAGGACAGGCCCTCCGCCTTCTCGCGGGCACCCTGTATCAATTCGGATACGCTCGTGAAGGGCGAATCGTACGGGACGACCAGCAAGTAGGGATAGCTCGCCACGAGGCCGACCGGAGTGAAGTCCTTCAAGACATCGTAGTCCACCCGCTTTTTGTATACGGGCTCTATGGATAGCGTTCCGCTACTGCCCAGCATCAGCGTATAGCCGTCCGCCGCGGCCCGCTTGGCGGCTTGCAAGGCTACCACCCCATTAGCGCCAGCACGGTTTTCTACCACTACGGTCTGGCCCAGTTCTTTTTCCAGATTGCTGGCCAGGTAGCGGCCGACGATATCGGTAGGCCCTCCCGCGGTAAAGCCGATAATCAGCGTAATCGGCTTTGCGGGATAGCCGGCCGCCTGTGCGGCGGGCACCGCGGCCAGTATGGCAAATGCGGCCCGCAGCAGTGCCTTGGCAATGAATTTCATTGTTGCCTCTCTCAGTATTATTGATTGGGTGACGATTATTGATGATGGCTTGCAGCGCTACTGATAACCCTTTTCGACAAGCTTGACCATCACCGGGTAGTATTCCTTGACGAAGCCTGCGCCGCGGGTCTGTTCAAGCAGAGAATGAGTAAGCTTGGCGGCACGCGCATCGACATCGCCCTGCCTGGCCAGTTCGAGCGCCAGCAGGATGTCCTTGATGGCATATTCAGTGGGAAATGCCTTTTCCGGAAATGTATCGGGCGCCAGTGCCTTCTGCCCCGGATTGCGCAAGGCAAAGCTGTCGGCCGAGCCCTTGCTGAGCGCATCCAGCAATAGCGCCCCATCGACGCCCGCGGCGCGGCCTATGGTTATAGCCTCCGCCAGGGCGTGCACGGTCATGAAAACCACCATATTGTTCATGATCTTGACGACCTGGCCGTTGCCGGTCGCGCCGCAATGGATAATGTCTGTCCCCATGCAGCGCAAGTAGGGCTCCACCGACCGGAACTCCTCGTCAGTGCCACCTACTGTAATCATCAGCGTGCCGTCCTTGGCCGCCTGGCGCATCCGCGCCACCGGCGCATCGATCAATGTTATGCCGTGCTCGCGCAAGCGCAGCGCCAGCTGACGCGTGCGGGCGACATCGCTGGTGCTCATATCGACGACGATGCGAACTTTGCCGCTGGCCTCCACCAGGCCATTGGGCCCCAGGCATACCTGCTCCACCTGGACAATACTCGGCAGGGATAGAAAAACAATTTCTGCCGCCTGCGCCACCTCGGCTACCGAGCCGCACGCCAGCCCTCCCGCGCCAGCTACGCGCTGCACGGGCTCGGCGTGAAGGTCATGGATATAAACTAGGCATCCTGACTTGCGAACCAGATTCGAGGCCATGGACTCGCCCATCACACCCAGGCCGATGAAGCCCAGGGGCGTATCTGCATTATTCAAGACTGTCTCCCAGTGATTGCTTGTATTGTTTTGGGTATCTTAAGGAAGACAGATCAGGAATGGTTTGCTAAATTGGAAAGGGAACGTTCTTGTTGCGAGGACCGCCGGCCCGGTCCCAAGGACGGCGGCTAAGAGATCTGCACCTCTATGCGCCTGGGCTGCGCGTGCTCGGCCTTCGGTATCCGCAGCGTCAGCACTCCAGCCTCGAACTGGGCGGTCACCTTGTCGGCGTCGAGCTCCTTGGACAAGGTAAAGGCGCGCTCATAGCGCGCGGAGCTTATCTCCGCGTGGACGGCCTCCATGCCTTGCGGCATGCCAAGAGAAATCGCGCCTTCTATGGTCAAGGTATCGTCCTTGATCTGCAGCGAGAGCTTGTCCTTGGGCACGCCCGGCAAGTCCGCCCGCAGGGTGATGCCCGATCCATCCTCGAACACGTCGACCGCCGGGATCAGGGGAGCCGGATCGCGGTCCCCGCCTTGCGGCTTTTCATCCGGCTGTCCGGCAATAACGGTATTGTCTGTCATGGCATGCTCCTGGTTTTATTGGATGGCGATCTGCCGCGGCTGGGTGGTGGCGCGGCGCTGTATGCAGATGTGCAGGACCCCGTCGCGGTAGCGCGCCTCGATCCGGTCGGGATCGATATCGTCCGGCAGGGCCACGACGCGCCTGAAGCGGCCCGCAAACCGCTCGTCGATATGCACGATGGACTTGTCGGACTCGTCGGGGACATCGGCCTTGCGCTCTCCGGCTATGACCAGCACGCCTTTTTCCACGTGCACCTCGATTCCTTTGGGGTCGATGCCGGGCAGGAACACATAGATTTCCACCGAGCCGGGCGTGTGGCCGATATTCATCGCCGGATAACCGCCCCTGCCCAGGCCGCGTATGCTCGGCGAGGAACTCAGGAACGCCTGCTGCATGTCGCGCTGCAGCCTGTCGAGCTCGGTGAAAAAATGGCGGGGGAACTGCGCTCTGTAAATCATGCTGCCTCCTGTCCAAAGAATGGCGGCCGCGGGGTCGCCTGCCGTGCTGCCCGAGGGAATGGGCGCGCCTAGCCAGCAAGAAACATACCCGCTGCCCTGCCCGCGGCGCCGCGACCCGCCACGCGGCAAGCGCGCATTGATGCAAATCAAACCCCGCCCGGGCCCGCGGTGCGAAGATGATCGCCATCGGGGCAGGCTCTCTGCCCCCAGGCACGGCACACAAGGAGATACGCATGACTTCACCAGCGACCATGAAGGCTCTCGTCTATGTCGGACCCGGGCAGAAAACCTGGGACGCGGTTCCCGTTCCAACCATTTCCCAGCCCACCGACGCCATCATCAGGATAGTCAAGACCACCATCTGCGGCACCGACCTGCATATCCTCAAGGGCGACGTGCCGGCCGTGACCAGCGGCCGCATCCTGGGCCATGAAGGCGTGGGCATCGTCGAAGAAACCGGCAATGCCGTCAGCAACTTCAAGAAAGGCGACAGGGTGCTCATTTCCTGCATCACGTCCTGCGGCAAGTGCGAATACTGCAAGAAGCAGATGTATTCCCATTGCGAGGACGGCGGCTGGATCCTCGGCCATCTGATAGACGGCACGCAGGCCGAGTATGTGCGCATTCCCCACGCCGACAACAGCCTCTACCCGATTCCGGCGGGCAGCGACGAGGAAGCCCTGGTCATGCTCAGCGATATCCTGCCGACGGGCTTCGAGATCGGCGTCCTGTACGGCGCGGTCAAGCCGGGCGATATCGTCGCCATCGTGGGCGCCGGCCCGGTGGGCATGGCGGCCCTGCTGACCGCGCAGTTCTATTCCCCCGCGAAAATCATCATGATAGACATGGACGACGGCCGCCTTGAAATGGCAAAGAAGTTCGGCGCCACGGAGGTCATCAACAGCGCCAGGGTCGACGCGGTGCAAGCGGTGCTGGGCCAGACCAAAGACGGCGTCGACGTGGCCATAGAAGCCGTCGGCGTGCCCCCGACCTTCGACATATGCCAGAATATCGTGCGGCCCGGCGGCCACCTGGCCAATGTGGGCGTGCATGGCACCAGCGTGGACCTCGAAATCCAGAAACTCTGGATCCAGAACATCACGATCACCACCGGCCTGGTCAATACCAACACCACGCCCATGTTGCTGAAAACCGTCGCGTCCGGCAAGCTGCAGCCTGAAAACCTGATCACCCATCGCTTCGGCTTCGAGCAGTTCCTGCAGGCCTATGAGGTATTCGGCAACGCCGCCAAGGAGAAAGCGCTGAAGGTCATCATCAGCAGCGACTGACGCCAAGCCTTGATGCAAGTCAAATGCTTGGAATGCCCTACATGAGACTATGGTTATCAGCCCGGCGAGCCGCTTAACCAGACCTTTCGTGTAGCATGATGAATCCAGAAACCTCTTCGAACACAGGCGAGCGCTGGCCGGTTGCACTCAATGGCCAACACGAACGGCGTCGCCCGATCGGCGACGCGCCCGGCGCGTTCGCCGGCATCAAGGCGATAGGCATCAGTTCCATCCGGGACACGCTCAGCAGCCGCCGCCACTCCAAAGACTTTGCCTACGCCCGCGGCGACTACCTGCGCAGCCGCGTCCTGGTGGTGGGGATGATCTTCGCCATCCTCACGCCGCTCTGGATCGCGATCGACGCGGCCGTGCTGCCCAAATCGACGCTGGCCTATACGACCCCGGGCCGGTTTTTCCTGATGGCCGGCCTGGTCGCCACCATCATGCTGGCCAGGCGCAGCCGCGCCCGCGTCACGCGCATACGGATCGCCGCCGGCCTGCTGATCGCCCTGCCGGCGGCGTTCTATGCCCTGGTATTGATCACCCTGCCGCCCGGCGAAGCCGTCCATCTGGTCGGCTACAGCTTCATTCCCTTCCTGCTGGTGGCCACGCTCAGCATTTTCCCCTTCACCCTGGCCGAATCCGCGCTGGCCGCGCTGACGCTGCTGGGCCTGCATATCCTGTCCCAGCATGTGGCCGGCACCTGGATGACGCCGCAAGGCTGGGAGCAGGTCTGGCTGCTGGCCGCCCTGCTGGTGGTGGCGCTGACCGCCAATTATTTCCACCTCGGCCTGCTTTTGCGGCTGTACCGCGAAGCGACCCACGACTCGCTTACCGGCCTGCTCAACCGCGGCGCATTGGCCCATAACCTGCAACAGCTCGAAGGCGTCCTTGACCAGGTGCCGATGTCCCTGCTCATGCTGGACATGGACCATTTCAAGAAAATCAACGACAGCCACGGCCATTCCGTGGGCGACCAGGTGCTGCGCCAGTTCGCCTCCATTTTGCGCCAGCAGGTCCGCAAATCGGACTTTGCCGCGCGCTACGGCGGTGAAGAGTTCGTGGCCGTGCTGATGGGCTCGACGCCCCAGGATGCCATGGAAGTGGCGCAGCGCATCCGCAGGCAGGCCGAGACTTCCCATGTGTATAACCACGACGGCAAGAAAGTTCCCTTTACCGTCAGCATAGGCGTGGCGGGCTTTCGCGCAGGCGAAACCTTCGACGATGTCGCGCGCCGCGCCGATGACAGGCTCTACCAGGCCAAACAGCAGCGCCGCAATTGCGTGGTGGGCGAGTAAGCTCGCGCCTTTTTCGATTTTCTTAAAAAGGTAATTCGCCGCGCCGGTCTGGAAGACCGCTCCCCGCCCCTATACGATTCCCTGCAGTGGCCGCGCATCTGGCTGGAATCAGGGGAAAGTATATGGAATCATATGACGTGGCAGTAATCGGCGGCGGCAATGCGGCATTGTGCGCCGCCATCGCCGCGCATGAAGCGGGAGCCAGGGTCGTGGTGCTGGAACGCGCGCCGAAAGCGCACAGGGGCGGCAATTCCGCCTTCACCGGCGGCGCCTTTCGCATTGCCTACCGCGGCGTGGACGACTTGCTGACGCTGGTCCCCGACCTGCATCCCGACGAAATCCGCAACAGCGATTTCGGCACCTACACGGAAAACCAGTTCTTCGAAGAAGTGATTTCCATGAGCGGCTACCGGGCCGACGCGGACGTGCTGGAGACCGTGGTATCGGAAAGCCTTCCCACCATGCAGTGGCTGCGCGGGCAGGGAGTGCGCTTCGTTCCCATCTACGGCCGCCAGTCCTTCAAGGTAGACGGCAAGCAGAAATTCTGGGGCGGCCTGACGGTCGAGGTTTCCGGCGGCGGCCTGGGCTTGATGGAAAGGCTCTACGCCAGGGCCGAAAAGCTCGATATCGAACTGCGCTACGGCGCGCGCGCCAGCGCCCTGGCGCGGGACGGAGACCGCTGGACGATAGCCTCCGAAGGCGGCTCGGGCAAGGCGTCCGTGCGCGCCAAGTCGGTCATCCTGGCCACCGGCGGCTATCACGCCAATGTGCTGTGGCGCGCGAAATACCTGGGCCCCAACTGGGACCTGGCCAAAGTCCGCGGCTCGCGCTACAACACCGGCGACGGCATCAGCCTTGCGCTGGGCGCCGGCGCGGCGCCCCATGGCAACTGGACAGGCTGCCATGCGGTTTTCTACGATCTGAACGCCCCGCCGTTCGGCGACATCAACCTGCTGAACCAGCAGAAAAACTACTTTACGCTGGGCATCGTGGTCAACGCGGACGGCAAGCGCTTCGTGGATGAAGGCGTGGACTTCCGCAATTACACATATTCCGGCATGGGCGCGCGCGTATTGGCCCAGCCGGGCGCGGTGGCCTGGCAGATATTCGATGCCAAGAGCATCGATCTGCTGCCCGACGAATACCGGGTCAAGCACGCGACGCGCCTTGCGGCGGATACGCTGCAAGAGCTTGCCGCCCGGATGGACGGCATCAACCAGCGGGCATTCCTGGAAACCGTGCAGGAATACAACCAGGCCATCGACGAGAGCGTGCCGTTCAACCCGGCGGTCAAGGACGGACGATCGACGCGCGGCTTGTCCATCCCGAAATCCAACTGGGCCAACCCCATCGACACGGGCCCCTTCGTGGCCTATGCCGTCACCTGCGGCATCACCTGCACCTATGCCGGGGTAAAGGTCAATACCCAGGGGCAGGTGCTGGACGATGACGACCAGGCGCTGCCCGGCCTCTATGCCGCCGGCGAAATGGTGGGCGGCCTTTATTATGTGAAGTATGCCGGCGGCGTCGGGCTGACGGCGGGTTCGGTATTGGGCCGGATCTCCGGCAGACACGCTGCCGCGCTGGCCGGCAACCGCGCGGCTTGAATCCGATTTTGCAACAGGAAACCTGCACCATGGACTTACAGACAGAACTCGTGATCGTCGGCGGCGGCCTGGCCGGCTTTTGCGCGGCCCTGGAGGCCGCCCGGGCCGGCCACGAAGTCATCCTGCTCGAGAAACAGGCCGAAACCGGCGGTTCATCCGCGATGAGCGGCGGCTGCCTGGCGTTCGCCGGCACCGACCTGCAGCGCGCGAACGGGATCGAGGATTCCAGCGAGCTATTGTTCAACGACCTGCGCGAAGTGGGACAGTTCGAAAACGATGAGGCGCTGGTGCGCGTATATGCGGACAAGCAGCTCGACACCTATGAATGGCTGAAACAGGCGGGCGTCCAATTTGGCGGGCATATCGAGGCATCGTCTGGCCAGTCGGTGCCGCGCGTGCACAACGTCGATCCGGCCGACACGGTGCGCATCATCGCCGCCCGCGCAAGAGAAACCGGCAAGGTCAGGGTGCTTGCGTCGACCGCCGCCCAGCGCTTGATACGCAACGCCGCAAGCGGGCGCGTCGAAGGCGTCACGGTGCTTCAGGACGGCGAGGCCTTTTCCGTGCGCGGCCGCTTGGGAGTGCTGCTTGCCAGCGGCGGCTTCTGCCGCAATGCCGAGCTGGTCCACAGATATGCGCCGCAATATGACGCGGCCGTATTCATCGGCGGCGAAGGCAATGTCGGCGATGGCCTGAAAATGGCCTGGCAGATAGGCGCGGACAACCGCGACATGATTTATATAAAAGGCACTTACGGCAAGCATCCGACCGACGAAACCAATCATCACAGCTGCCTGGCGGTGTACAAAGGCGCCATCGCCGTGAACCAGGACGGCAGGCGATTCGTCGACGAATCGATCTCGTACAAATTGCTGGGCGACGCCTGCATCCGCCAGCCCTATGGCGCCACCTATCAGATTCTCGACCGGAAAATACTCGAAAGCGGCGACAACCTCACGCGCATCCTCGACCTGGAGCGCCGGCTGGAAGAAGGCCTGATGATAGAAGCGGACACGCTGGAGCAATTGGCCGCCCTGATCGAGGTGCCCGCCCAGGCCCTGCTGGACACGGTCAACGCCTACAACGGCTACGTCAGCGCCGGCAGCGACCCGGAATTCGGGCGCCAGCACCTGGTTCACCAGTACGGCGACCTGGTGCGCATCGAGCAAGGGCCGTTCTACGCCTATCCTTCCACCGCGGCGGTTTTCGGCACTTATTGCGGCTTGTGCATAGACCCTGGCATGCGCGTGCTGGATGTCTACGGCGATGCGCTGGAAGGCCTGTACGCCGCCGGCGAAATCGTGGGAGGCCTGCACGGCGCGGCCTACATGACAGGGACGGCGCTGGGCAAAGCCGCCATTTTCGGACGCGTCGCCGCCCGCACGGCGATGGCCGCCGCAAGCCGCGAGGCTGCCTGATGCATATCGCCGTAATGATCGCCGGCATCGCCGACCCTAAACAGCCGCTGGCCCGGCCCGGCTCCGGCGACTGGGCCGACATCGTCGACGCGCCCACCACGCCTTTCAAGCTCAGCCCCTTCGATGAAGCGGCCCTCGAGACCGCCCTCAAATTCCGCGACCGGGACCCCGCCACCCTCATTACCGCGCTGGTGACCGATGGCTCCTGCGATCCCGCCCTGATGCGCTCCGTGGCCGCCTACCGCATCGACAGGGTCCTGGGCCTGCGCCCGCCGGCGGCGCAGCGCGGCAACCCCGCATGGCTCGCGCCGCAAGCGATGCTGGCCATGCAGATGCCGGACCAGCCCGTCGACCTCATCCTGATAGGGCGGGAACACGGCGATATGGACGACGGCATGAGCGCCGCGTACTTGGCCGAGTGCTGGGAGTGGCCTTTCGTCAGCCTGGCCCTGCATGCCCGCCGCGGCGATGACGGCAAGCTGCTGTTCGAACGCATCACAAGCGACGGGGGCGAAGCGATTGCCGTGCCGGCGCCGGCGTGCGCCAGCATCAGCAACGACAAGGACAATCGCCTGCGCCATCCCCTGATGAAAAACGTCATGCGGGCCAAACAGCAGCAGTTCACCGTCATAACGCCGCAGGCGCCCGACGCGGATGCCGGCGCCGTCCTGGCCCATTGCGAGCCGCCGCAGGCCGCCACGCGCGGCCAGGCCCCCTGCCGGATGCTGCAGGGCTCGGCCACCGAGCAGGCGCAGGCTTTGGCGTCCTACCTGAAAACCTGGCAGAACCCATCTGGATCCCATGCAAGCTCAAGCTGAATCGCCACGCGCCATCTATGCCCTCATACACACCGGCCCGGCCATGGCGGCCGCCGACTACGCGCCCCTGGAAACCGCAAGCGCCCTGGCGCGGCGCTGCCAAGGCAGCGCCCATGCATTGCTGGTCGGCGCGGCGCCGCAAGCCGCCATTGACCGCGCCCGGGAACTGGGCCTGGATACGGTATGGGTGGTCTCGGCCGGGGCCGCGCCCGAGCCGCTGCAATCGCAGCAGCTTGCCGATATCTTCGCGGCCAGCCTTGCGCGCGAAGGGCCGGTGGGCCATGCGCCCGACAGCCTTTTCCTCGTGGCCGCGGGTCCGGCCGGCGAAGAACTCGCCGGCCGGCTGGCCGCGCGCCTGAAGGCGGTGCCGCTGGGGAAGTGCAAGCATTTCGAGTTCGACGCCGCGGGGCGCATGTCTGTCCAGCGGGCCGCTTTCGGCGGGCGCCTGGATATGACCCTGGCCTGCCGGCGCGGCCCCTTCGTGGCGGCAGTCAGAAAGCTCGACGACGCCGCCCAAGGCCAGCCGCAGGACAGCCACGCCACCGCCGTTTGCCATATTTCCCCCGCCGTGCCGCTGCGCCCGGCTTACCCGGCCAGCGCCACGGCGCGCGCCGAGCAGCAGGCCAGTCTCGACGGCGCAAAACTGGTGGTGGCCGGCGGCCGGGGCATGGGCGGCGCGGACGGCTTCGCGGCCTTGTATGAATTGGCCGCCAGGCTCGAAGGCGCGGTCGGCGCCAGCCTGCCCGCCATCGATGCCGGCTGGGCTCCCGTCGCGCGGCAGGTGGGCCAATCAGGCAAATATGTGGCGCCGGAAATCTACCTGGCCATCGGCATTTCCGGCACTCCCCAGCATATGGCCGGCATCGCCCCCCACACCAGAATCATCGCCGTCAACAAGGATCCCGATGCCGGCATATTCCAGGCGGCGCAGATCGGCGTGGTCGCCGACTGGCAGGAATTCCTGCCGGCGTTGATAAGCGCCTGGGACGGCGCGCCGCATTGAGCGGCGCCTGGTCCGGGATCCCCGCCGTGGCCGCGGCGGCCCGGCCGAGTATTCGAAAAATTCGAATAGCGCTTTCAGGCCAGGCGATTGCCGCGGCCATGGCCGGGCTATAGAATTTTTTGACTGCTGGAACGCGCCCTGTTCGTACCATGCATACCCACAATAATTATCTACCGAGAGAGAGGCAGCCAAATGGACAAGAACCCTTCAACGCCGCGCCGCGCCGCCCTGCGGCGCATGGCCTGCGCCATGCTCGCGCTGGCTCCCATCGCGGCGGCAACGCCCGCATGGGCGCAGGACTTTCCCGCCCACCCCATCACCATCATCGTGGGCTATCCGCCCGGCGGCTCCAACGATATCGTGGCGCGCCTCGTCGCGCCCGCGCTGGGCGAGGCGCTGGGAACCACGATCGTGGTGGAGAACAAGGCCGGCGCCAACGGCATGATAGGCGCGGGCCATGTAGCCAAGGCCAAGCCCGACGGCTACACCCTGCTTCTGTCGAGCGCCAGCCCGGTGGTACTGTCTCCCCAGACCATGAGCAAGCCGCCATTCAACGCGACGGCCGACCTCGCCGCAATCAATACGGTGGGCCTGACGCCCGAGGCGATCGCCGTCGGCCCCAACCTCAAGGTAAAGAGCCTGAAGGAACTGCTGGACCTCGCGCGCGGCAAGCAGGTGACGATGTCGTCCTCGGGCGCCGGCGGCCTTCCCCACCTGACGATAGAATTGCTCAAGCAGGCGTCCAAAGGCAATATAGTCCATGTGCCCTATAAGGGAGCCGGCCCGGCCGTCACCGATACCCTGGCCGGGCATGTCGACGGCATCGTCATGGACCTGCCCCCTCTGTATGCCCTGATCAAGGACGGGCGCCTGAACGCCCTTGCCGTCACCAGCGAAAAACGCGTGAGCTTTCTCGCCAGTGTCCCGACGGCCCAGGAGGAACTGCCCGGCTTCAATGTCGTCAATTGGGTAGGCATATTCGCCCCCGCCGGCACCCCGCCCGAAATCCTTGCGCGAGTGGACGCCGCCATCAAGAAAGCCATCGCCCGGCCGGAGGTCAGGCAACAGCTCGAGAATGTCGCCGTGGTGCCTTCCGTGATGGGCGGCCCGGCCGAATTCCAGGCCTTCTTCGGCCAGGAATTCAAGCGCTGGGGCGCCGTCATCAAGGAAGCCGGCGTGGCCATGACCAATTGATGGCGGCCGCGGCGTAAAACGCCGCGCCCTTGCCCGGCAGGCTATGGATGCGCGAAGACCACGCTATCCGTGGTTTCGATCTTGCAGAAGCGCGCCAGGCTCTGGATGGAATTGGCGTGCTCTTCGGCGCTGTGGGCGGCGCAGGCGTCTTCCAGCACTATCACTTCGTAGTCCCTGTCGTGGGCTTCGCGCACCGCCGCCTGCACCACCGCCTGGGTGGAAACGCCGGAGCAATAAATGCGCTCCACGCCTTGCGCCCGCAACTGCGCCTGCAGCGTCGTGGAATAAAACGGGCTGACCCTATGCTTGACCATATCGATGTCGGCGGGCAGCTTCTCGAGGCCGGGATGGATTTCCGTGCCCCATGAGCCCAGCTTGAACAAGCCGTGCTGGGGCGCAGCGGAGAACACCGGCGAGCCGGCCGGGCATTCGTGATAGTCGGGCGAGAACCCCACCCGCACAAAGCCGACCAGCACGCCGGCCTGGCGCGCCTTCTGGATGGCGCCGGCCGTCCTGGCGACGACTTGCCGCTGGCGCACCTGTTCGCCCAAAGGGCCTTTGGCGCTGGGACCGTCATCGTGCACCAGATCGTTTTCCATATCCAGGACCAGGTAAATTGAACGAGGCTGTCGCATAATATTGATACTCACAATGGGTTGGTTAAAAAAAGAAACTTCAATCGCACCAGATGCCGCCGTTGACGTCCAGCGTTTCCCCGGTAATGAACGAGGACTGCGGCGCCGCCAGGAAAAGCACCGCCGCGGCGACCTCCTCGGCGCTTCCCATGCGCCCGGCCGGGATCAGGTCGCGCAATGACTGCGGGAAATTGCTCGTCATGGCCGAGGCGACCGGACCCGGCGCCACCGCGTTGACCGTGACGCCGGAACTGGCCAGTTCCTTGGCAAGAAAAGCCGTCATGATATGCACGCCGGCCTTGGACACACCATAAGCCACATTGCTCGCGCGCTCCTGCTCGCGGGGGTCCAGCCACGGCCGGGGGTTGCCGCCATTCTTGCCGATGACGGAGCCCAGATTCACGATGCGGCCGAACCCCTGGCGCCGCATATGGGGCATGGCGGCCTGGCAGCACAGAAAAGTGCCCTTGAGGTTGATCGCCATCACCCTGTCCCATTCCTGCTCGGCCAGATGCTCGGCGCTGCCCATGGACACCACCCCGGCGACGTTGACCAGGATGTCCAGGCGCCCGAAGCGCTGGATGATATCGTCGACGCAGCGCAGCACATCGGCGCGCCGGGTGACATCCAGCGCGACGCGCTCTATGGGCGCCGGCGCGGCGCCGCCGGCGGCGGGAGCATCGGCCACGGAGATGTCGGCGGCCGCCACTTGGGCGCCGCATCCGGCCAGGGCCTCGGATACGGCCCGGCCTATCCCGCCCGCGCCGCCCGTCACGAGCGCCACCCGCCCGCTCAAAAGCTCAGTACTGTACATAAAAAAAACCTTTCCTCTCCGATGATGGATGCCTGCGCCGCGGCAGGCGGGCGCGCCGCCCTACAGTTGCATGGCCTTTCCGATATGGCCGTCGATTGCCGCCTGCCACGCCGCCCCGGCGGCGGACTCGAGGCCCGCGTACCGGTAGCATTCGAAAAACTTCGCCCTTGTGGAATCCCTGTCCATGCGCAGGTCTCCAGGCGCGTAGCGCCAGGTGCTGGCGCGGCCGCCCTCGTGCTCCAGAGTCAGCACAGCCGGCGGATGGCCGGGATTGTCCGGCAGGGTTTCTTCGACGCCGATGCGGTCGGCCATATCCAGCACCTGCGGGTCCCGCATCGCGCCTTCGCCCAGCCCGTCGAGCGAGGGCGCGCCGCGCACCAGGGCGAACGCCGTCATGAACGGAATGCTGTACTTCGCATCCTGCAAGGTGAGCGGGCGCCGGCGCTGCGGCAGGGGGCGGCAAAGCCGCGCCGCCGACGCATTGACGGCCACGCGCGCGCGCAGGATGGCGCCGGACTGCTGCGCCGCGCGGGCGGCCAGCGCGACCGCCACATAAGGGTGCGACAGGCGGCAGCTGGGCCAGGGCTTGATGTCCACGGCGCCGCAATGCCATGCGGAAAAGTCCAGCAGCGCGGCGCGCTGCTCGGGCTGCAATTGCCCGCCCAGGTAGATGCGGAACAGGCCCGCCGCGCCGTCCAGCGCGCCTTCCGGCCCGGTCAGGCCGGCTCGCGCCAGGAAGGCCGCCTGCAAGCCGCCTTGCGCGGCGAAAGCCGGATAGACGGCGCGCGCCGTGGCGCCGGTGCCGAACCCGGCCTGCTTGCCGCCCGCGGCCTGCATATAGGCCAGGCCTATGGCCGATACCAGGGCGTCCTGCGACAGGCCCAGGGCCAGCCCGGCGGCGACACTGGCCGCCACATAGCCGAACAGCTGGGTCAGGAACCATTCCGAGCCCGGCCCCTCGCCCTGCGGGGCGCAGACCACGCCCAGACGGCAGATCAGCTCGGTGGCCAATGCCACGGCCTCCACCAATGCCTCGTCCGAAGCGCCGGCCGTCTCGGCGGCCGCCAGCGCCGCCGGCAAGACCACCGCGCCGGGGTGCAGGCGACCGACATCGTGGATATCGTCGTAATCCAGGATATGGATCAGCGCGGCATTGATATAGGCCGCGGCGGCGGGCGCCGCCTTGCCCCCGCCTATCAGCCGGCAAGAGCCGGCCCCCGACAACAGGCCCTGGGCCGCCATGACCTGCCCGGCCAGCGCGGTCGAACGCGCCGCCGCGCCTATGCCCAGGGCATCGGCGATATGCAGGCGCGTGCTTTCCAGCACGGCGGGCGGCAGGCCTCGCTGGCGGGCGCGCAGCAGGCTTTGCACTATTGCAGCGCTAAGGGAAATATCCATTTCTTCTCCGGGGCCGGCGCAGCCCTTCACTTCGAATCCGTTCACTTCGAATCCGCGATATGATTGGCGGCCAGACGGCCGAATACCAGCCCCTTGAGCACGGAAGTCGCGCCCGTGTAATTGGTGTAGTACATGCCCACGGTCTCGCCGGCCGCGTACAGATTCGCCATGGGCAGGCCGTCGGTATCGAGCACCTGGCCGGCCGCGTTGATCTTCAAGCCGCCGAAAGTGAAGACATTGGACGAAATAATAGGATAAGCAATAAAAGGCCCCCGCGCCAGCGGCCGCGCCCAGTTGGACTTCGGCGGAGCCAGGTCCCGGGTGGCCAGGCCGTCGGGATGCAGCGGGTCGTATTTGCCGTCGGCGGGGCAGCTGGCGTTGTAGCGCGCCACGGTTTCGGCCAGGGCCCCGGCCGGCAGGCCCAGCTTTTCCCCCAAGGCGTCGAGCGTGGCGCCTTCGATCGCGGGCTGGTCCGTGCGTATGGCCAGGCGATAGTTCGGCACTTCCTTCACGCCCTGGTCCAGGATCACGTAGGCAATGCCTTCTTCCTGCTCATAGATGCGCCGCGTGACCCGCTCGTACCAGGCGTCCACCGTCCCCGGCGCCTCGTCGGCGAAGCGCCGGCCGCTCTTGTTGACCAGTATTCCATAGGGGAAAATGAACACCGCCGGTTCGGAGATCCCGGACCGCGGATCCACCGGTTCCGCGTGGTAGCTGCCGAATTCGCCGCAGGGCGCCGCTCCGGCTTCCAGCGCCATCTCTATGCCTTCGCCGCGGTTGTAGTAGCCGCCTTTGCAGACCGGCCGCAGGTATACCGAACGCGGGCCCAGGTACTTGGCCAGCAGCGCCGGGTTGCCCTCGAAGCCGCCCGACGCCAGCACCACGGCGCCCTTGAAGCGTATGCTGTCCGCGCCTTGCCGCCGGCCCAGCAGGCCTTCCACTTGCGCGTTCCCGTCCAGCAGCAGGCGGCGCGCCGTCGTGTTGTAGAAGAACTCCGCCCCCAGTGCTTCGGCCCGGGCGGCCAAGGCATCGACCAACGCCTGGCCGCCGCCGACCGGCAAGAGCCTGGGCTGGGTCTTGGTCAGGAAGGCCGTCGGCAGGAAATCGAACTTGACGCCCATACCCTGCAGCCAGCGTATGGTGCCCGGCACCTGTTCGGCAAAGCTGCCGATCAGGTCTGAATCGGGCAGGGCCAGGGAGCGGGTGATGTGCGACCAGGATGCCTGGTCCTGCGCCATCTCCGCGGTCATGTCGGGATCGACGTAAGGACCGACATTCTCGGCGAGGTGGGTTTCGAAATCGTCCGACACCTGGTCTATCGCCTTCATCCTCAAATAGGCTTCGGTGTACCGGCTTTGGCCGCCGCGTTCCTGCCTGGACGCGCGCTCGAGCACCGCCACTTTCAGGCCGCGCTCGGCCGCCGCCACGGCCGCCGACAAGCCAGCCACGCCGCATCCCGCCACCACCACATCAAAAGACTTTTCCATTGCTCCACCCTGTAGAATATTCATTGCCGCAACGCACGGTACACTTGAAGAGTGTAGGATCTGGCGTCCAATTCAGTTAGGCATTCGCGCCTAATGATCTATTAGAAAAAAGTGAAAGGAGACCTATGGACAGGCTGTGGGGGATGGAAGTGTTTATCCGCGTCATGGAATGCGGCAGCTTTTCGCGCGCCGCCGAATCGCTGGACCTGGCCAACGCCACGGTGACCTCCAGCCTGCGCAATCTCGAAAAACACCTGGGCGTGACGCTGATCCAGCGCAACACCCGGCACCTGCACCTTACCGAAGAGGGCCGCCAGTTTCTGCCGCGCTGCCAGGAGATCCTGAAAGCCGTCGCCCAGGCCGAGTCGGACGTCAAGACCAGCGCCAGCGACATCGCCGGGCCGCTGCGCATAGAAGCGCCCTTCGCCATCGGGCAGAGCCTGATCTGCCCCGCGCTGGTCGAATTCACCAAGCTTCATCCCGGCCTGTCGGTGTCGGTGACCCTGACCAACCATCCGCAGAAGCTGATAGAGCGCGGCACGGACGTGGCCATACGCATGGACCGCATCGAGGACGCCGATCTGGTCGGGCGCCCGGTCTACGAAGCCAGGCATGTGGTGTGCGGCGCGCCGGCCCTGGTCGCAGCCATGCAGGCGCCGCATCCGCGGGACATCGACCCCAGGCGCTGCCTGGGCCTGTTCGAAGAGGGGCACACCACGCCCTTTCCCTGGCTTTTCAAGCAGGCGGATGACGAGGTCGTCATCCGCCCGCAGGGCGCGCTGAATTTCAACAATACCCAGGCGCTGATCCAGGCGGCGCTCCAGGAAGTGGGCCTGATCTATGTGCTGGATATTTTCGTGGCGGACCTGATCCACGAGGGCAAGCTCGTCGATCTGTGCCCCGGCTGGGATACGAAGCTGCGGACTTTCCACGCCGTGACCGTGAAGTCGCGCTTCACCTCGCCCAAGGTCAGGGCATTCATCGATTACCTGCTGGAAGTTTTCGATGCCCGCCGCCGGCCCAGCGTCAAGACTTTGGTAGAAGTGGGTCCAGGCCGTAAAACGAAAAAATCTCGTTGACCCGGTCCATCTCCGGCAGCTTGTGGTAATACCCTTTCCTGCAGGTTCTGGTGCCGCAGAATTTGCGCAGGTCGGCCATGGCCTCGGCCTGCTTGATCCATGTCGCCAGCGAATCCAGGACGGGCACGCCATCGACCTGCGACACGCCGTTCTGCGCCAGCAGAATGTTCATGGGCGCCTCCCCCGGAATGATCACCTCGGCGCCTCTGGCTATCAATGACCGCGCGGCGTCGCGAAAGCGTTCGATCAGTTCGCTGGGGTCGTCGAAGCCCTTCAGCACGTCGTTGAAGGAGAATCCGACCGGCATCGCCCCCGCGAAACGCGAGGCCAGCCCGTGGCCGTGGGCGTTCTCGGCTATCAGTTCGTTCATGTCGTCGATGAACACCAGCACGCCGAACTTGCGCCCCAGCATGCAGGCCGTCAGCATGGCCGACTCGCCGTAGGCCACCACGGGAATGTCGACCAGGCCGCGTATCTCGCGCAAGGCGGGCTCCGGCAAGGTGCTGATGGCGTAGACATCATAGTCCTGGCGTTCGGCCTCCACGGCGGCCATTACGAACTGAAGCCCGTGTATATATTGAAGCGCCACATGCCGGATATCCGAACCCGGATAATTGGAGCGGTACGTGCCCGGATGCATGCCATGCAGGTCGATCTCGGTGCCCGGCCGCGCCACCCGCGCGAAATGCGCCTTGAGCGCGTCATGATAGACGCCCAGGTCGTCCAGTACCGTAAAGCTTTGATGCCAAATTTTCATAAATACACCGAATTTTGAGTTGAGGAATTGCGGCCGCTCCCGGCCTTAGTTGATCTGGACTTTGGCGTGGCGCACGACCTGGGCCCATTTGTCGATTTCCGTCTTGAAAAAGGCCTGGAATTCGGCGGGCGGCGACCCCACCGGCTCCGCCCCGACGCCGCGCAGCGTGCCGCTGACTTGCTCTGTCTCGAGGGCGGCGGCGGCCGCCTCGCGCAGCCGGCCTATGACTTCGGGCGGGGTGCCGGCGGGCACGAACAGGCCGAACCACGACGTCGCGTCATAGCCGGGCACCCCCGCTTCGTCCAGCGCCGGTATGTCCGGCGCCGCCGGCGAACGCCGCTTGCTGCTTACCGCAAGGGCGCGCAGCTTGCCGGCCTCGACCAAGGGCAAAGTCGTCATGATGTTGTCGAAAGTGAGCGGCACTTGTCCGCCCAGCACGTCCGCCATGGCCGGCGCGGCGCCGCGGTAAGGCACATGGGTGAGCGTGATGCCGGCGCGGCTGGCGAGCAACTCGGTGAACAGGTGCGCTCCCGAACCGTTGCCCGCGCTGGCATAGTAGATGGGATGGTCGCCGCCGGCCTTCCCGGCCGCGATCAGGTCGCCCACCGACCGCAGCGGCGACGAAGGATTGACGACCAGCAGGAAGGGCGCCGACGACAGCTGGGTGACCGGACTGAAATCGCGCACCGCGTCGTAGCCGGGGTTCTTGTACAGGCTGCCATTGATCGCAAGCGAAATCGTGCCGAACAAGACCGTGTAGCCATCGGGGGCGGCCTTGGCCACGGTGCCCGAGGCGATATTGCTTGCGGCGCCCGGCTTGTTTTCGACAACGATGGGCTGGCCCAGTTGCAAGGACATGCCTTCGGCGATGGAGCGCGCGGCGACGTCCGAGGCCCCCCCTGCGGGAAACCCCACGACCAGCCGTATGGGCTTCTGCGGATAGCCGGCGGTCTGGCCGGCGGCCATGGAGGCCAGCGACACCAAGGCCAAGGCCACGGCCAGTCCCGATTTAATGCCTTTCATACATCTCTCCTGAACGATATGCTGGTTTGAATTCTGCACGCTGCCAGGCGATGCGAACACTGGAAAAACTCGAAGAAGCTATTCATTTAACTTGAATGATCGGCCTCGGCAAGGCGGGAAATATTCGGTTTTTTCAAAAGCAGCATTCGGCCGCGGCGCTTGATCGCGCCATCCGGCGCCGCCAGAATAAGCCGCATAACATCATTTCCATAATGGAGACCATCATGGCCAAGCGCTGGCTCGCCACACTCTTTTCCCTTGCCGCCCTGTCTCTTTGCCTGGGGGCGGCGCAGGCCCGGGCGGCGCCCTACCCGGACAAGCCGATACGCATCATCGTTCCCTTTGCCGCGGGCGGCAGCACGGACATCCTGGCCCGCATGGCGGCCGCGACCATCGGGTCCGCCCTGAAGAAGCCGGTCGTGGTGGAAAACCGCGCCGGGGCCAGCGGCAACATCGGCATGGAAGCCGTCGCGCGGGCGGCGCCGGACGGCTACACGCTGCTGTTCACCAGCACCAATCTCACGCTCAATCCGTCGGTCATCCAGCATGTGCCCTATGACCCCGTCAAGGATTTCTCGGGCGTGACCATGCTGGCGTTCGCGCCCATGCTGCTCATCACCCGCCCCGACTTCGCCGGCAATACGCTGCCGTCGCTGATCAAGTACGGCCTCGATCATCCGGGGGAGCTGAATTTCTCCAGCAGCGGCGCGGGCGGCGCGCCCCACCTGGCGGGCGAAATGCTCAAGATACGCAAGGGCATAGACATGACCCACGTCCCGTACAACGGCGCGGCGCCCGCCATCACCGATATCGTGGCGGGACAGGTCCAGATGACTTTCACGACTTACGTCTCGGCCCAGGCCATGCTCAGCGCCCACAGGCTCAAGGCGCTGGCCGTGGCCAGCAAGCAGCGCCTTCCCGTGCTGCCCGACGTGCCCACCTTCGCCGAAGAAGGCCTGGATGATTTCGAGATAGGCACGATGTTCGGCCTGCTTGCCCCCAAGGGCACTCCCGAACCGGTGATCCAGGCCCTGTATGGCGCCATCAGGCAGGCCTCCGCCAGCCCGGACTTCCAGAAGAAAATCATCGAGCAGGGAGCCAGCGTGGTCGTCAACACGCCCGCCGAATACGACAGCTATATACGCGAAGACGTCGGCAAATGGTCCAAGCTGATCAAGCAGATAGGCAAGGTGTCGGGAAACTAGCCCCAGCCGGCGAGGGCCGCCATCCCGCCCGCCCGGGGCCGGTATAATCCCGCGCTATGGTGACATTCTCGATCGGACAATGGCGGGCATGGGCGCCGGAAATGCGCGATGCGGAAAGCTGGATGCAATGGGCCCATAACCCTTATTGTCCACTGAGCGATCACGAATCCCCCTCACTGGATTTCCTGACCCCTGTGCAAAGACGCCGCCTCAGCCCCATGGCACGGATGGTGTTCGACTGCGCCTGGCCGCTGGCCGACAACCGGCCGCCCATACCCTTGGTCTTTGCCTCGCAGCATGGCGAAACCACGCGCAGCTTCGCCCTGCTGCAGGCGATGGGGCGCCATGAAGGCCTGTCGCCCACCTCCTTCGGATTATCCGTGCATAATGCCATTGCCGGCATGTGGTCGAAAGCGCGGGGCGGCAAGGCCGAATCCATCGCGCTGTCGGTCAACCGGGACGGCCTGGAGTATGCCTTCATGGAAGCCGCCTTCCTTCTGCGCCGCGGCGCGCGCGCCGCGCTGGTGGTGCTGGCCGAAGAACGCCCTCCGCCCGCCTACATGCCATGGATAGAAGATGTGCCGTTTTCCTATGCCGTCGCCTTTCGCATAGAACGCGGCATGCAATGGCGCCTGGAGCGGGACCAGGGCGAACCGCAGGGCTCGCCGCTTTGGCCCAACGCGCTGAATTTCGTGCGCCACCTGTGCCTGGGTTCCGCGTCGCTGCGCAACGCCGGCGCGGATCGCCAGTGGCTCTGGACACGGAATTCATGAACGCCGCGCGCCCCCTGCCCGGCACCGGCGGCTGGCCGCCATGACGACACAACAAGGAGCTACCATGGACCTTTTCCTGCAAGCCGCAATCGAACAAGCCAGGCTAGGCCTCGCCGAAGGCGGCATCCCGATCGGATCGGTGATCGTGCACAAGAACCGCATCATCGGCAGAGGACACAATCGGCGCGTGCAGAAAGGCAGCGCCATCCTGCATGGCGAGATGGACGCCTTCGAAGACGCCGGGCGCCAGCCGGCCAGCGTGTACCGCGAGTCGGTGCTCTACACCACCTTGTCGCCCTGCGCCATGTGCAGCGGCGCCATTCTTCTGTATGGCATTCCGCGCATCGTCATTGGCGAAAACCAGACCTTCATGGGCGAGGAAGCGCTGCTGCGCTCGCGCGGCGTGCAGGTGGAAGTGCTGCAGGACTCCCACTGCCTGGAACTGATGCGCGCCTTCATCGCCGCCAAGCCCGAGCTCTGGAACGAGGACATCGGCGTTTGACCACGAGCCCAAGCGCAAGCCCCGCCCTTCAGGGCATTACTCCTCGTCCTGATCCGGCAGCTTCAACAGGCCGCTATGAAAGTCGTACTCATAGACTTCCCCGTAGCGTCCCCATTCTATGGCCACTTCCAGCACATGCTTGGCCTCGTCCGCTTTCATGAACTGTTCCAGAAGGTCGAGAAACGGCTTTTCAGGCAGCGCGCCGCTAGCTTCCTGCTCCAGCTTCTGGCGGATGCGGCCGGCCAGCGCGACATGCGTCAACAACTGCTGGCCGAAGATTTCCTGGCGCAGCGTCTGCTCCGCGGCGGCGTAGCGCTGCCCTAGCGGAGTCAATGCAATGTCGCCCTTCTCGACATAGGCCAGGCCCAGCAAGCCAAGCGCTTCGTAGGTAGGGAACAGCTCCTCGTCGGGCAGCTCCGCCTGGTCGGCGAGCTGAGGCAGATCGGCGCGGCCGTTGAACGGCGCCCCCGCCAGCAAATCGATGACGCCCGCCATGTGGCTGACATTGCTGCGAGGCAAGCGATAGCCCGGATGCACGGCGGCGGCCGCGACGGCTCCCTGCGCCGGACGCGCCGTCATCAAGCCATACACTTCGTCCACCAGCGCGCGGACTTCAGCCGCATCCGCGCTGCGCGGCCGCTGCAGGCTTATCCTGATTTCATTGCGTATCCGCCCGGGCGCGCTCGACAGGATGATGATGCGGTCGGCCATCATGACGGCCTCTTCAATATTATGCGATACGATCAGCATGCCCTTGGTGGGAATCTGGTGGCTATTCCACAGATCCAGGATGTCGTCGCGCAGCGTTTCGCCGGTCAGCACATCCAGCGCCGAGAAGGCTTCGTCCATCAACAATACATCGGGATTCGTCACCAGGGCCCGGGCGATGCCCACCCGCTGGCGCATGCCGCCCGACAGTTCGCGCGGCAAGGCGCCGCCGAAACCCGCCAGGCCCATCAGCTCCAGCATCGCGCCCGAGCGCCCGTCGCGCTCCCGCGGCGGCATGCCCTGCGCTTCGAGGCCCAGCTCGACATTCTGCTGCACGGTCAGCCAGGGGAACAGCGCAAATGACTGGAACACCATGGCTATGCCCGGCACCGGGCCACGAACCGCCGCGCCGCGGTAGCTGGCCGTGCCGGCATCCGCGGCCAGCAGGCCGGCCATGATCCGCAGCAGGGTCGACTTGCCGGAACCGGACTTGCCAAGCAGCGCGACGATTTCTCCTTCGGCGAGGGAAAAATCGATATTCTCCAGGACCGGGCGCGGCGCCCCGTCGGCGCTCCGGAATGACTTGGCGACGCCATCCAGCTGCAGCAGCACATTCGTACTCATGATTCTTCCTCGACACCTCAACGGACCCGATTTTCAGCCAATATATACAGCCTGCGCCAGAAGTAGCGGTTCAATACCATGACGAAGACGCACATCATGCCGATACCCAGCGCGATGCGATGGAAGTCCCCGGCATCGGTCATCTGCTTGATATAGCTCCCCAGTCCGTCGGCCACCAAAGTGGTCTTGCCCCAGCTGACGTATTCGGCGACGATGCTGGCGTTCCAGGAACCGCCGCTGGCCGTGATCGCGCCGGTCACATAGCTGGGAAACACGGCGGGCAGGTAGACCCGCTTCCACCGGAGCCAGCCGCGCAGGCCCAGGCTGTCGGCGGCCAGGCGCAAGTCGTTCGGGATGGCGGAGGCGCCGGCCGCCACATTGAACACGATATACCACTGGGTGCCAAAGATCATCAGCGGACTGAGCCAGACATTGGCATTGAGCTTGAATGCGAGCAGCACATACACCGCCAGGGGGAATATCAAATTCACGGGAAAGGCCGCCAGGAACTGGACCCAGGCCTGCGCCCGCCGGGAATAACGCGGGCGCAGGCCGACCCAGACGGCGACCGGCACCCACACGAGCGACGCCAGCCCGATCAGCAATACGACCCGCAACAGGGTGAGCAGGCCCAGCCCCGCCACCTGGACTACCTCGCGCCAGCCCACCTCGACATGGATGAAAACCGCGAGCCGCCAGCCGGCCGCCAGCGCCGCCAGCACCAGGAAAACCTCCCAGGCGCGCGCCAGCAAGGGGCCAAGCGCGGCCAGGCGCGGCGCGGCGGCGCTCGCGGGACCGAGGCTGAACCAGCCCAGCGCCGCTCGCAGCATCGCCCAGAAGCGCTCCGTCGAGGCGCGAACCCAGCTGCTGCGCCGCCCCCAATCGAGCAGCCAGGATTGCTGCGCGGTCTCGCCCTGGGTTTCTTCAAAGCGGAACTTGTCGGCCCACGCCAGCAGCGGGCGAAAGAACAGCTGGTCGTACAGCATGATGCCGATCAGCATGGCGCCGATGGCCCAGGCGATCGCCCGGCCGCTCTCGGCGGCGATGGCCACCGCGATGTAGGCGCCTATGCCGGGCAATTTGATATCCTGCCCGGCGACCGAAATGGCCTCGGCCGCCACCAGGAAGAACCAGCCGCCCGACATCGACATCATCATGTTCCATAGCAGCCCGGGCGTGGCGAAAGGCAGTTCCAGCCGCCAGAAACGCTGCCAGCCGGACAGGCGGAACACGCGCGCGGCTTCATTGAGCTCCTCGGGCACGGTGCGCATGGACTCATACAGGCTGAAAGTCATGTTCCAGGCCTGCGAAGTGAAGATCGCGAAGACGGCCGCGCATTCGACGCCCAGCGAGCTGCCCGGAAACAAGGCGATGAAGGGAGCGATCGTGATTGCCTGGAAACCGAGTATCGGCACCGACTGCAGGATATCCAGCAGGGGAATCATCAGTTTTTCGGCGGCGCGGTACTTGGCGGCGATCGCCGCGTACGCAAAGCAGAACAGCAGCGAGCAGGCCAGCGCCATGAACATGCGCAGAATGGTGCGCAGCAGGTAATACGGCAAGTAAATCGGGGAGAGCGAAATCGGGGTGGCCGCGCCCGCGATGAACGGCTGGTCCATTTGCGCGGCGCCGAATGCGAGCGCCGCCAGCACGGCCAGCACCAGAGGCAACAGCGCCCAATCCCAGCGGTTGGGCGCCGCCACCAGCCACGAGCGCCCCACTCGGCGCTGGCGAAACAGCTCGAACATCATGCGCTCCCAGGATAGTGCGCCGGCGAATTACCCCGCGATCTTCAGCGGCAGGGCGGTTTTATAAGACACTTGCTTGAGCGCGAAACTGGAACGGATCTTGTCGATGCCCGGGATAGGGGTGAGCTGGTCGAGGATAAAGCGCTCGAGCGCCGCGATATCGGCCACCGCCACGCGTATCAGGTAATCGGAATCGCCAGTCATTAGATAACACTCCATGACCTCGTCATGCGCGACGATGCGCTGCTCGAAGTTTGCCAATGCCTGCTTGTCCTGCGACTTCAGGCTGATGGAAATGAAGACGTTCAGTCCCAGGCCCAGGGCGGCCGCATCGGCCAGCGCCACATAGCGAACGATAATCCCCTGCGCTTCCAGCGCCTTGACCCGCGTCAAGCATGGCGAAGGCGACAAATGCACGCGCCGGGCCAGCTCGACATTGCTCAGCGAGCCGTCGCGCTGCAGCTCGTCGAGTATGCGGAGATCGATGGTGTCCAGTTTCATTGCGTCGATTTGATTTGTTTTTCGGCATTTCATGCCGAAACAATGGGGATTCACGCCTGATTTTAACAGCACATTCTTGCCGCGATCGCCCAGAATAGTAAAAACACTGCCCTTCCAACCCACGCGGGAAGCCCCTGTCATGAACGCACCCCTCCCCTTGCAGCACTGGACCACCACTCGCGCAGACGCCGACGCCGACGCCGACGCCGATCCCCAGGAAACCAGCGAATGGCGTGACGCCTTCCTGTCCTTGCTGCAGGCCCACGGACCGCAACGGGCCAGGTTCATGCTGGACGAACTGCACCGGCTTGCGTCCCGGGCGCATATCGCCTGGAAGCCGCCCATGGGCACGCCTTATGTCAATACCATTGCCCTGCGGCAACAAGCGCCCTTTCCCGGCGATCTTGCGCTGGAAGAAAGCCTGGGCGCCATCATGCGCTGGAACGCGCTGGCCATGGTGCTGCGGGCCAACGCCGCCTATGGCGAACTGGGCGGCCATATCGCCAGCTACGCCAGCGCGGCCGACCTGTTCGAGGTCGGCTTCAACCATTTCTTTCATGCCCGCGACACCACTGGCGGCGGGCATGCCGGCGACCTGGTGTTCTTCCAGCCCCATAGCGCTCCCGGCGTCTACGCGCGCGCCTTCCTGGAGGGCAGGCTGGACCAGGCCGACCTGGAGCATTATCGGCAGGAATTGCGCGGCCCGCGCCATGGCGCGCGCGGCCTGTCCAGCTACCCGCACCCCTATCTCATGCCGGATTTCTGGCAATTCCCGACCGGGTCCATGGGCATAGGGCCGATCAGTTCCATATACCAGGCGCGCTTCATGCGCTACCTGACTCACCGCGGCCTGGTCGATTGCAGCCGCCGCAAAGTCTGGGGGGTATTCGGCGACGGCGAAATGGACGAGCCCGAATCCATGAGCGCCCTGACGCTTGCCGCCCGCGAAGGCCTGGACAACCTGGTATGGGTCGTGAACTGCAATCTGCAGCGCCTGGACGGCCCGGTGCGCGGCAACAGCCGCATCATCGACGAACTGGAAAAACTGTTCCTGGGAGCGGGCTGGAATGTCATCAAGACACTATGGGGCAGCGATTGGGACGGCCTGTTCGCGCGCGACTATAACGGCGCCCTCAGCCATGCCCTGTCGGATACGGTCGATGGCCAGATGCAGACCTTCGCCGCCAAGGACGGGCGGTTCAACCGCGAGCATTTTTTTGGCCAGAACGAAGACCTCGAGCGCCTGGCCGAGGGCCTGAGCGACGAACAGATAGACCTGCTCAGGCGCGGCGGCCACGACCTGGTGAAGATCCATGCGGCTTATGCCGCGGCGGCCAGGCACCAGGGGCAGCCCACCGTTATCCTGGCGCACACGAAAAAGGGCTACGGCATGGGCGAGGCCGGCCAGGGCCGCATGACGACGCATTCGCAGAAGAAATTCGATCACGCCGACCTGCTGGCGTTTCGCGACCGGTTCAAGCTGCCCCTGACCGATGCGCAGGTCCAGGGGCTGGAATTCTACAAGCCGCCCGGCGACAGCCCCGCCATGCGCTATCTGCATGAGCGCCGCGAAAAGCTCGGCGGCTACCTGCCGGCCCGGCAAACCGGGGCGGCGGCCGTGCCGGTGCCGGAACTCGCCAGCTATGGGCGCTTTGCGACGCATAGCGACGGCAGCCGCGAAATGTCGACCACCATGGCTTTCGTGCGCATGCTGGGCGCCTTGCTGAAAGACGCCGCGCTGGGCCCGCGCATAGTCCCCATCGTGGCCGACGAGGCCCGCACATTCGGCATGGCCAATTTGTTCAAGCAGGTCGGCATCTATTCCAGCGTGGGGCAACGCTACGAGCCCGAAGACATCGGCTCCATATTGAATTACCGCGAGGCCATGGACGGGCAGATACTGGAAGAAGGCATCAGCGAAGCGGGCGCCATCTCCAGCTGGGTGGCGGCCGCCACCAGCTATAGCGTGCACGGCGCCGCCATGCTGCCCTTCTATATTTATTACTCCATGTTCGGCTTCCAGCGGGTCGGCGACCTGATCTGGGCCGCCGCGGACCAGCGCCCGCGCGGCTTCCTGATCGGCGCCACCTCCGGGCGCACTACCCTGGCCGGCGAGGGCCTGCAGCACCAGGATGGCACCAGCCATCTGTGGGCGGCCACGATACCCAACTGCAAGGCCTACGATCCCGCCTTCGCCTGCGAACTGGCGGTCATCCTCGACCGCGGCATGCGCGAAATGCTGGTCGAGCAGCAGGATGTGTTCTATTACATCACCACCATGAACGAAAACTACGCCCATACCGCGCTGGCCGAGGACGTCAGCGACGCCATCCTGCGCGGCGGCTACCGGTATGCGCGCCATGAAGCCGCCGGCGCCGCGGGCGGCCCCGCAGCCCGCGGCGTCACCCTGCTTGGCTCGGGCGCCATACTGACCGAAGTCATCAAGGCCGCCCGGGAATTGGCCGCCATGGGAATCGCCGCCGACGTGCTGAGCATTACCAGCTGGAGCGAACTGGCGCGCGACGGCGCCAGCCACCTGTCGGCGCGCCTTGCGGGCGAGCCCCGCCAAGGCCAGCCCTTCATCGCCGGGCTGCTGGCCGCCTGCCGCGGCCCAGTCATTGCCGCAACAGACTATGTGCGCCTGGTTCCCGAGTCCATACGCGCCTATGTCCCCGATGGCTGCGAATACATCACGCTGGGCACCGACGGCTTCGGACGCAGCGACACGCGCGCCGAACTGCGCCGGTTCTTCAATGTGGATGCCGAGGCGATAGTGAATGCCGCGCTGGTGAGCCTGGGGCAAGGCAAGCGCCCACCTCCGGCGCCCAGGCCTTGATCAGGCAGAGGATCCAGAAAGGCAAAGCGCCGAAGGAACAGGGTCGAGACCGGCGCCGCCGCTGGCTTCGACGGCCGGGGCCATCACCACTATGCCGTCGGCTGCCCGCACACCCAGCCCGTCCGGCAGGACGAACAGCGGGTTGATCTCGGCCTCCAGCAGTTGGTCGCCTAATTGCTGCACCATCTTCGAGAAGTCCACGATGGCCGAGACCAGGGCGTCGATATCCGCCTTGGGAGCGCCCCTGAACCCGTCCAGCAAAGGCCAGGCCTTGATTTTATGTACCATGGACAGGGCATCCTCGCGGCTGAGCGGGCTACCGGGCTGCAGCAAAAACAAGGTGGTATCCTGGAAAAGCTCCGCCGTCACGCCACCTATCCCCAGCAGAATCGCGGTGCCCAGGGCATCGCTGTGCATGCCCAGGATGAGCTCGACGCCGCCGGAAACCATCTCCTGCACCAGGTAGCGCTCGGGCCGGATGCCTGACCGGGCCTGCACCTCGACGGCCATCGCCGCCAGGCGCTGGCCGATGGCTTGCGGCAACACATTGACCGCCACGCCGCCGACCTCGCTCTTGTGAGTGATTGCGCTGCTCAACACCTTGAGGACCACGGGACCATCCATAGCCCTTGCGGCAGCCTCTGCCTGAGCGCTATCGGCCACGATGTTCTCGCGCACGCAAGGAATGCCAAAATGCGCAAAGAGCTGCTTGGCCTGCGCCTCGTCCTGCACCCCTTCTGGATGGCAGGCCGGCATCTGGAGGGCCGCCATCGCGGGCGACGGCTCGGAAGCTTGCCACTCGCTGGCGTAAAGCAGGCCGGTCATGGCAGCGGTGCAGCCCTCCGGCGAAAAGTAAGCGGGCACGCCGCGACGCGTGAGCAAGGCCAGGACCTCCGGGGCGTGCGGGCTCACGAAGGCTATGACAGGCTTATCCGACAGAGGCAGGCAGTCCCGAATAGCGTCAGCCATGAGTTCCGGCATCGCCAGGCTGGATGCGCCCACGACAATGATCAAGGCATCGTAAGACGGGCTGGCCAGCAACGCCCGTATGGCGGCGCGCAGCAGAGCCGGCTGCAGCCCGGCCAGGGTGACATCGATGGGGTTGCGATCCAGCGCGGCTGAATCACCGGTTTGCAATGCGCGCAAAGCCGCGGCTGTCTCAGCATCGGGCGGAGGGACTTCAAAACCGGCCAAGCCCAGACTGTCGGAAACCAGAGTCCCCGCGCCACCCGTTGATGTGAGGATGGCGACGCGTTTGCCCTTCAGGCGCCGGCCGGTCGCCAGCGCCGCCGGGATATCCATAAGCTCGCTGAACGTCTGGGCCCGGATAATGCCCACTTGCTGAAACAGGGCGTCGTACATGCGATCAGCGCCCGCCAAGGCGCCTGTGTGCGAAACAGCGGCCCGGGCGCCGGCTTCCGAGCGGCCAATCTTGAAGGCCACGATGGGCTTGCCGGCCCGGGCGGCTTTCAGGGCGGCGGCGTGGAAACGCTTGGGGTTGCGAACCGACTCTACATACAGCGCGATCACCTGCGTGGCCTCGTCGTCGGCAAGGTATTCGATGAAGTCGGCCAGTTCCAAGTCAGCTTCGTTGCTGGTGGAAACCAGCTTGGATAAGCCGATGCCGCGCGCTGCCGCGCGCGACAGCAATGAACCCAGGATACCGCCGCTTTGCGAAACCACCCCGATTATGCCGGCGGGAAACTCGTCCATCTCCAATGCGCCGGATGCTGACAGCACGATGCCGTCGGTCAGGTTGACCAGTCCGATGGTGTTGGGGCCCAGTATGCGCATGGAGCCGGCGGCTTCCAACAGTTGTTGCTGACGGCGGCTGCCGTCCTCGCCCACTTCGGTGTAGCCGCTGGCCAGCACGATGGCGGCGGCGGTGCCCCGCTGGGCCAGTTCGCGCACTGCCAAATGCGCCCGTTCCACGCCCAACAATACGATGGCGACGTCCGGCGTTTCCGGCAGCGACGCCACGTCGGGGTAGCAGGTCAGCCCACCGATGTGCGCGACCTTGGGGTTGACGGGATAGATACGGCCAGCGTAGCCGTGCTTGACCAGATATGTCACCGGACGCGATGCCGTCTTGGCAGTGTCCGCGGAAGCCCCGATAATGGCCACGCTGCGCGGCCGCAGCAATTTCTTGAGTACATCCATTCTACTTATCCCTTGGTGACGGTGCTGGCAAGAAAATCCGCCACGGCTTGATGGTGCTCGGTGCTTGTGTAACACATGCCCTGCGCTTGGCTGCCCAACGCAAAAATCTGTTGCGCGGACGATTGGAAGGACTGATTCAGAATTGATTTGCCCAATGCCAGCGCAGGGGCCGAGCCGTGGCTCAACTCCGCGGCCCAAGCCTGTGCTTGCGCCAGCAGCGTTTCGGCATTGGCCTGGCGGTCGACCAGACCGATGTCCACCGCTTCCTGCGCCGCGACTTTGCGGCCGGTGAATATCAGTTCCTTGGCGAGAGACAGTCCCACCCGGCGGGGCAGAAAGTACATGCCGCCGCCATCGGGAATCAGCCCGCGGTGGATATAGGACCAGGCGAAGCTTGCGGCATCGCTGGCCATGATGAAGTCGCAGGCCAGAGCGAGGTCGGCGCCCAGCCCTGTGGCCGGGCCATTGACCGCCGCGATGGTGGGTTTGGGCATGGCATACAGCAGCGTCTGAGCGTGATGCACGCCCTGCTGGCGGGCCCAGCCATTGAAAGCCACCTGACCGGCTGGCGCTTGCAGGCGCTGCTTCATGCCGGCGATGTCACCGCCGGCACAAAAACCATTTCCACGCCCGGTTATCACCAGCGCGCGGATGGAGGTGTCGTTCGCCACCAGTTCCAGCGCCTCTATCAGCTCGGCGCGCATGGCGTCGCTTATGGCATTGCGCTTTTGCGGACGATTCAAGGCAAGGGTAGCAATGCCGGACGACGTTTCGAGTTCAATCAATGAGAGTTCCATGGCAGACTTTATGAAAGTGATATTCGGCAAGAGGTTTACTTGCCCGAGAAAGGGCTGGGCATCGGCAAGTCGCTGGAGATCCAGACGCTTTTGGGCTCCATGTATTCCTTGACCGCCTCGATGCCGCCTTCCCGCCCGATGCCGCTATCCTTGACCCCTCCGAACGGCGTCGTGTAACTGCTGGAACGGTAATTGTTGATCCACACTGTTCCGGCCCTGATCCGATCGGCCATCAGCATCGCCCGGTGCAGGCTTCTGGTCCAGACGCCGGCGCCCAGGCCGAAGCGAATGTCGTTGGCGATGCGAATGGCATCCTCTTCATCCTGAAACCGGATTACCGACAGCACTGGCCCGAAGACTTCCTCCTGTGCGATGCGCATGTCGTTGCGAACATCGACGAACACGGTGGGCTCGATAAACTGGCCGCAGCCGTAACCAGGACCGGAGAGCGCATGCCCGCCGGCGACACAGCGCGCGCCCTCCTGCTGGGCAATGTCGATATAGCGCAGCACCTTCTCGAACTGCGGCCTGGTGGCGATGGGACCAAGTTCCATGGAGGGGTCGGCAGGGTCGCCGATCCTGGCCATCCGGATCTTGTCGAGCATGCGCTGGACAAATTCATCATGGATCGATGCCTGCAAAAGAAGGCGAGAGCCGGCTATGCAGGTCTGCCCCGATGCCGAGAAGATTCCGGTCAACGCACCGTTGACCGCGCTCTCCATATCGGCATCGTCAAAGACAATGTTGGGCGACTTGCCGCCCAGTTCCAGCGATATCCGCTTCAACCCCTCCGCGGCGGCCATGTAGATTTTGCGCCCGGCCTCATCGCCGCCGGTAAATGCTATGCGCCGCACCAATGGATGGCCCACCAGCGGGCCGCCAGCCTCGGCGCCCGAGCCCGTCACGATATTGAATACGCCGGGCGGCAGCCCCGCTTCGGCCACCAGCTTGGCCAACTCAAACAGTGATGCCGAGGTGAATTCCGATGGCTTGCAGACCATCGTGTTGCCCGCGCACAGCGCGGGGGCCATCTTCCAGCCTGTCAGTGGCAGAGAAGAGTTCCAGGGCGTGATGCTTGCCACCACGCCCATGGGCTCGTATTTGATGTAATTGAAGACCTTGGGCTTGTCGATGGGCACGACCGCCCCCTGGATCTTGTCGGCCAGCCCGCCGTAGTAATAGAAATATTTGGCCAGGTATTTGATCTGGCCCAGCACATCGTTTCTGAGCTTGCCATTGTCACGGCTTTCAATGGCGGCCAGATGCTCGGCATCCCGTTCGATCAGGGCGCCCAGGCGATGCAGGATCATGCCCCGTTCGCTTGCAGGCAGTTTCGACCACGGGCCTTCAAAGGCCTCGGCGGCAGCCTTGACAGCCCGGTCGACATCGGTGGCGTCACAGCGAGGGATCTGCGCCCAGGCTTCGCCCGTGAACGGGTCCAGCGAGTCGAACCAGCGCCCGCTGTGCGGTTCCACCCATTCGTTATTGATGAAAAGTTGATAACGGGTCATGAATCTGGCTTCCCAGTTAGTTGAACAGAAATTATGTTTATGGCGATGGCAGCAGACCTGAGACCTGCCTCGGACCAGGCTCGCGTCCCGTACACCGCCGGCCTGTGGCGCCGGGAAAATCTGGATTCTTCCCGCCTTCAATCACAATTGTCACACCGCGAGCGTAGGCGTTCAATCAACTTTTTGAGCTACAATTCATGAGTAAAAATCATACATGGAGCAAAGATGTCACGGCTTCCACCCTTGACGGCCCTGCGCGCCTTCGAATCGGCAGCCCGCAATCAAAGTTTCACAAAAGCCGCGCAGGAGCTTTTTCTCACCCAGTCAGCCATAAGCCGGCATATCCGCAACCTTGAAGAGCTGTTCGGCATGCCGCTGTTCTATCGCAGCCACCGCATGGTGACGCTGACACCGGAAGGCCATACCTATATGCATGAGCTGGTGGGGGCATTTGCGCGCATCGACCTGGCCACCCGCAAGTTGCGCTCCTCCGGCAAGCAGAACGTTCTCAATCTGCATGCGTATACCTCGTTCGCCATGAACTGGCTGATCCCGCGGCTGCCCAAATTCCTGAGCGTCAATCCGGAGATCGATGTGCGATTGACCGCATCGACGGCTCCCCTGGACTTCGATCAATCCGACATTCACGCGGCCATACGCACCATTCCCGGCGATCTCAAGGAAGGCGTCCGTGCCGACAAGTTGTTCAATTCATGGCTGATTGCAGTGGGAGGGCCGCGTGAAATCCTGTCCAGGTGGCCCCTGAACCACCCCGGCGATCTGCGCAACGTTACCTTGTTGCACTCGCTGGCCCGGCCCGATGACTGGAATGTCTGGCTAAAGTCCGTGGGCGTGCACGACATCAACCCGGCCAAAGGCATGAAGTTCGAATCTTCCGCCATGGCTTACCTGGCGGCGCAGCAAGGCTTGGGGATTGCCATTGCCCAGAACTTCCTGGTCCAGGATGACCTGCGCAAAGGCCTGCTGACTCAAGTGTTTCCGAACACTGAACTATCCGACCGTTCGTATTACTTGCTGTCCTCGCCCCGGCACGAGGGCAGCAGCGCCCTGGAGACGTTCCGTCAATGGCTGCTGGCCGAGATACAGGCAGACAAGCCCGCCTATGAGATCCCCCAGACGCACAACGAGCCGGAATGATGGCGCCGGGTTCGGCAGGCGGGTAATCCTGCGCGCCCTGCCCCATTACCCAGTGGCCAGCGAGCGAGCCTTCACATGGGCGTACCCGCTCAGGTAGCTGCCTGCGTAGAGCGCATCCACGCCGCCGTGTGGATCGGACCCGTGCATGAGCCGCCGGGCATGCTCGCTGCCCCATCCCTTGAGATCGCGCATGGCCCCCTGGGCGTCGAGTACCAGCCGGTTGCCCCGCCAGGCACGCACGGCCAGCACCGCTTGATTTAGCTGGGTCGGCGCATTTCTATCCATCTCCAGTTCAATGTTGGCCAGCAGGCGTCTGACCCCTTGCGCCGGTTGCCATGGACCGGGCGGGCCCGAGAATGCAGCATATGATGTGTCCCCCGCCCCGGCCACCGCAGCCACGGCCTGGACGCTGTTGCGCGCCTGACGCACATCGCGCGGCGCCGGACAATCCAGGTGCGGTATCCAGGGCATCCGGATATGTATGCGCTCCAACGGAGAGTCGTTGACCTGCTCCAGCATTTGCACCAGCAGATTGGCGTAAATATTGCAGGGGTAATGCTTGAAAACCAAGTTCGTGGCAGCCGCCAGGCTGGTGTCGCCGCCCACAATGCGATCCAGGCTTGCATTGCCCTCACCGAACAGCGTGGACAGCGCTCGCTGCACATCGGGCGAGGCCGACCAGCCGTGCGCGGCCAGCAGCGCCGCCTCCAGGCCATGCAGCGTACCCCAGCCGAAGTGCGTCATGCCTATCATGGACGCGGCGCTATTGACAGCCAGGCCCGACGCGCGCGTCAAGGCAATGGCCATGGCATCGCCGCATCGCGCCGCATCCAGGCGCAGCACGCGCGCCGCCGCAGCGGCGGCGGCCAGCGTGCCGAAGACTCCCGGGCTGTGAAATCCCAGCCCCGGCCTTGCGCCGGTAATGGCGCGGCGGACCCGCCAGCCGGCCTCTATACCGGCGAGCACCCCGGCCCCGAGGTCGCCATCGTCGCATGCGCCGCCCGCGGCCTCGCCGCAAATGGCTTTGCGCGCCACGCATGCCGCCAGCGTGGCTGGCAGCACGGTGTGCGACGGACCCGGATCCATGGGATCCAGGTCGGCCGCCCCCGCCAGCGTTGCCAGATAGCCGATTCCATCAAAAGGGGCGAAGAGTCCGCCCAGGAGAGCGGCGGTATCGCCCGGAAACACCCCCGGATCGGCGGCTCGCGGCCGATAGGGCCAGACCGCCTGCTCGCGCTCCACTCCCAATAAGGCACACAGCAGCGAGGCCCGTATTCCCTGGTCGACGGCGCATTGCTGCGGTTGCGAGGCCTGAGCCCAATCCGTACCGGCGACGATTTCACCCAGGGCCAACAATTCATCAGACATATTTGCTCCACACCACTTCAACAGACGAACGCGCGCCAGCCGGCCCCTCCCTCCGCGACGGCTGGCAGGAACGCAAGCCGATCCGGGCAAGCGCCATCAGACTTGCGCCAAGCGAACCCGTAATGTCCGGGCGAGGGCAGCTATTCCTCCTGCCTGCTCCAATTGCGCAAGCGCAGCCAGCACGCTATCCAGCCGCGCGATTCCCAATACCGGTTCGGCCAAAGCCGCGAATTTCGACCGCACACGCGCGGACTGCGCCGATTTGTCGGCCATCGGGATGCCGCAATCGAATGCCTGGCGCAACGCCCGGCCATCCTCCAGCGTCACCGTCACCACCGATTCACTGAGACTCATGCCTGGCACCAATTCGATGTGCACCCGGTTGAGCATCGACACCACCTCGGGCTCCGCCACCCGTGACCAGCAATCCAGATCATGGGTGGGCATACCCAGCACCGCAAAAGCAGCCGTAGCCCGCAGACTGAATTTGGCCTCCATCGCAGTAGCCGGCTGCTGGATATTGCAAATGCGGCATCCTTCGCCCGCCAGCACATGGATGCCTCGAACGCTTGCGGCATGTAAGCCATGCTGTTCGCGCAGCGCCATTATTGCTTCGATCGTCGAATGCGTGCTGTAGCATGCGGCATGGAACTTGAACAGGTTGCCCAGCAGATGAAAGCCCCCCGGCGGCTGCGCCAATGCAGCCTCCGGGTGAAAGTCGCTGCCATGGACCTGGGCGAACCCTTGCGGGCATTCCAGCACGTCCGCGCGGCTGACAAACCCTTTCTGCGCAAGCGAGGCGGCGCGCAAGCCGGCCTGCGCAGCCAGCCCCGCATGCAGCGGTTTAGCCATCGTGCCGAACATGGCCTTCAGCCCCGAGGCTTGCGTGGCTGCCACCCCCAGAGCGTGAGCGGTTTGTTCCGCGTCCAGTCCCAGCAGATGGGCACAGGCCACCGCCGCCCCCAGGCTGCCGATAGTGGCCGTGGCATGAAAGCCATTGGCATAATGGGCTGGTTCCACCAGCGCCCCCACCCGGCAGGCCGTTTCATAGCCAGACACGAAAGCAGCCAGAAACTCCGCAGCGCCGGCATTCCGCTGTTCAGCCAGCGCCAGCAATGCCGGCAGGATGGCCACTGACATATGGCCCGGAACCGTCAGATTCACATCGTCGTAGTCCAGCGCGTGAGACACCGCCCCGTTGATCAACGCCGCCTGCATCAGGGTGGCCGGCTCGGCCCGCCCGATCACGGTCGCCTGGCCATGCCCGCCCTCTTCCAGCGCGACCTCCGCCACGATCTGGCTGACGGGCTCGCCAAGGGCGCCCAGCGCACATCCCAGCCAATCCACCAAACAGTCCTGCGCCACGGTACGCACCTCTTCCGGCAGCTGCGCATACCGCAGCGACACGGCCCGGGCCGCCAGCGTGGCCGTCAGGCCCCCGGCGGCCGGCGTCACCTTTTCCCCAGTCATCGGCGCCTATCCTAGAACTGCAGACCGAGGGAGCGGATACGCTCACCCACGTCTTTGGTCTGCTGCGCCAGGGTGTCGTGCAAATCTTGAGGCGACACATACGCGGCCTCGTTTCCCTGGTCTGCCAGTTTCTTGACATATTCGGCGTCTTGAGCCATGACCTTGAGCTCCTTGCTTATTACATCGACCACCTCCTGGGGCGTGCCCTTCGGCGCGAACAGCGCGTACCAGATGGGAAATTCCATATTCGGATAGCCTGATTCGACCAAAGTAGGCACCTTGGGCAGGAATGACAAGCGCTGCGCCGAGGTCACCGCCAGCGCCACGACTTTGCCGCTATCTATCGGCTCGTTCAGCGCCGCCGAATATCCTGGTGTCGACAAATCAATGCGGCCGGCCAGCAGGTCGACCATCGCAGGCGCGGCGCCCTTGTATGGCACATGCAGCAAGGTGATGCCCGCATCCCGCGCAAAGAATGCCAGCGGCAGGTGCGTCGTCCCGCCCACGCCGGCCGAACCGTATGTCACCGTCTCATCGAGCTGCTTCTTGGCGTTCCCGACCAGCTCGGCCACGCTGTGGATGCCCGAGCTTTTGGACGCGAGCAGCACATGGGCGGATCTGGCGATACCGCCGACGGCGACGAAATCCAGCGGGTCGAATGAAAGAGTGGTGCCGGCCGGCCGCACGTGCGGATAGATAGCCATGGAGTTCGCCCCGAAATAGAGCGTGTAGCCATCGGGCTTGGCGCGGGAAGCAGCCTCCGTACCCACGATGCCGCCACCGCCAAGAAGCGTCTGGATCACAACGGACTGCCCGACCCGCTCGGACAGTTTTTCGGCCATGATGCGCGCCACGGTATCGGTGGGTCCGCCCACGCTATATGGCACGATGATCTTGATCGAGTGGTTGGGATAGTTCTGCGCCTGCGCCCCGCCGGCCATCAGGCCGATGGCCAATCCGGCCACCATCCCCAGCATACTCAGTTTCTTCATGTGATAATCTCCTCGATTGTTTGTTATATGAATAGGGTGGCCGCGGCTCAACCCTTGACCTGGGCGGCCGCCTGCTCTCCGGCACGGCGACCGAAGGTCGCTCCACGCAGCACGGACGTGGCGCCCGGATATCGGCCGTAATAAATCCCCGCCGTTTCCCCGGCGGCATATAAGCCAGGGAGCGCGGAACCGGCTTGCGTCACTACCTGGGCATTGGTATTGACTTTGAGCCCCCCGAAGGTAAAAGTGTTGGCCGAAGTAATGGGGTACGCGTGAAAGGGCGCCGGGGTACGCGTGAAAGGGCGCCGTATCCAGGGGCACGGCGTAGTTCGACTTCGGCGGGGTCAAACCGACGGTGGATAGCCCATCCATGGCTTCAGGATTGAACGTGCCATCCCGGCAGCAGCGGTTATATTCATCGACCGTGCGTTGCGCGGCCTCGCCATCGAAGCCGAGGCGGTCACCGAGCGTCCTGATGTCTGCTGCGCTTTCCGGCGGCTGATCCGTGCGCACCGTGCGGCGCCAGTTATTGATGCTGTTGATCTTGTCGTCCAGGATGCAGTAGGCAATGCCCTTCTTCTGCTCCGCAATCGTGCGGACGGCCTCCTCATAGCATGCATCGATCGGACCGGGCGCCTCATCCAGGAAACGTTTGCCCTGCCGATTGACCAGCACCCCATAAGGGTAGACCATCACCAGCGGTTCCGATGCACTGGAACGCGGATCGATCGGCTGCCCGTGATACTCCGCATAGTCGCCCGCCGGCGCGGCGCCGGCGCGCAAGGCCATTTGGATGCCTTCGCCCTTGTTGTAATAGCCGCCTCTCGAAATAGGCCGCAGGAAACGGCCCTTGGCGCCGATATAGCGCACCACCATTTCGGGGTTGCCCTGGAAGCCGCCGCAAGCCAGAATCACCGGCCCGCCTTCAAAGCGGATAGGCTGGTTTTGCACGTCCGTGGCCACCAACCCGCAGACCACGCCCGAGTCGGACTGGATAAGCTCCTTGGCGGTAATCTCGTAGAAAAACTGCACCCCCAGTTTTTCGGCGCATGCCGTGAGGGTCTCGACCAGTTGCAAGCCTCCGCCGACCACCGCGATGCGCGGCGACGGTCGCGGAATCAGCCCGTAGAAACCCGTGCCGCCGAACTGAATACCGTGGCTCTTGAGCCAGGCGATGACATCGGGCACCGAATCCACGAAAAAGGAAATCAGCTCGGGATCAGTGAAGGGCAGCGCTCGCACCAAAGGGGGCCAGTTCTCGTAATCCAGTACCGTGGCGGCCTGGAAATCGGGCTGGATGTAGTAGCCGCTGTTCTCCATTAGCAGCGTCTCGAAGTCGCCGGAGACTTCCTGCTCGTTCTTCATGCGCAGGCAGGCCTCGGTATAGCGCGTATTGCCGCCGCGCTCATCATAGGTCGAGCGTTCCAGGACCGCCACTTTCGCTCCGGATTCGGCCGCCGCCACCGCGGCGCTCAGCCCAGCCACCCCGCAACCCACTACTATCACATCAAAGTTGTGAATATTCTGTCCCATCCTCATATCCTTTTTTTAATCCATCAGCCACGACAAAGCATTCACCATATGCTTAGTGCATGCAGGTCATCTTACCGATTCCCCTGCCCCCTCTCAATTGATTATTTTTGTAAAATGCATGACTGCCAATCATGCATTGGGCAGGGCTGGCGTTCAAACGCCACCCCATGGATGAACAGATTTCATGCAAGGATATTTGTCGCGCAAACCGGAAAAGAATGCGAACCGCCGGCTCGACCGGTCTTGCAAGCGGTGGCAAGAACAGCAGCCGGGCGCCGCAGAACGGAATTTATATACGCTGCGCCAACTCGTCATCGGCGGCGGATGCGACGCCGATACCGCTATTGACCGGCAGCCGGGCCACTACTTCCCTTCGAATCAACCGGTTCGACTGGCTCTCGGGCAGCAACTGGTAGCCGTCCTCGCCCATCAGTTCGCGGGCGGCGCGCGCCGGCCAGTTGGGATCCCAGATCAATTCGCGAGCCAGCGCCACCAGATCGGCCCGGCCTTCGCGGAGGATCTGCTCAGCCTGGTTCGCGCGCGTGATCAGCCCGACCGCCATAGTGGCGATATTCGCCTGTCGGCGCACCTGCGCGGCAAACTCCACCTGATAGCCGGGGACACGGCGCACGATAGGCATGGACGAATCGCCGGAGATGCCGCCCGAGGAGCAATCCACCACGTCCACACCCCGTTCGCGCAACGCACAGGCCAGCGCGACGGTGTCCTCGATGCCCCACGCGCCACCCTTGCCATCGACAGCTGAAACCCGAAAGAATAGCGGCAGGGTCGCCGGCCAGGCGCGGCGAACCGTTTCCGCGATCTCGAGAGCCATGCGCATCCTGGCCTCGCGGCTGCCACCGTAACCGTCGGTTCTGTGATTCATCACGGGTGAAAGAAACTGATGAATCAGATAGCCGTGGGCGCCGTGGATCTCCAGAACCTCATATCCGGCGTCGAGCGCGCGCAGCGTCGCGTCGCGCCAGCATTGCAGATGCGCGCGGATGTCGCTTGCGTCCATGACGCGGACCTTGGGCCACGCTCCCTGCGCAGGAAGCGCGCTGGGCACGAGGCATTCCCATGGCTTCATGCCGGCATGCGCATCCTCGTCCGTCAGCCGCCGCCAATCGTGCTCGGCATCATGACAGGAGCCTCTTCCGCCCGCATGCCCCAGCTGGACGCCGGGACTGGCGCCTTGCGCCTTGATGAAATCCGTGATGCGGCGGTAGCTTGCGATGTGGGAGTCGTTCCATAGGCCGGCGCAAGCGTAGCTCTTGCGGCCCGCAGCTTCGATGGCAGTTTCCTCTCCGAACACCAGCGCGGCGCCGCCGACAGCGAACTTGCCGAAGTTGACCAGTTGCCAATCGCCGGGGGCGCCGTCCTGCGATTCGTACTGGCACATGGGCGAGGCGACAATGCGATTGCGCAGCGTCAGGGAGCGTATCTTCAGCGGCGTCAAGAGCAGGGGAGCCGCGCCGTCGGACATGACTTCGGTAGGCGTATGTACCATATGCTGTATCCATGAAATGGTCTATAGGATACACAATACCGCCGACCTACTCCTTGCGGCTTTGCCAGACTTCACCGTATGGCAGCATCCCTGTCGCCGGGTGGCAGTTTACATACTCGAAGCAATTGCCTTGCATCAACACGAACAACTCGTGCCATGTCACGACTTCGCGCTTTTCCTTATAAAGACGATTCATGGCGATGGCATGGCGGTAAATGTCCAGATGCGTTTCATGCGTCGCGGCCCATTCCTCGAGCTTTTGCAACGATACAAACGCGCCCAGCACTGAAGTTTCAGCGCGCGCTGTGCCATCTTCGCTCAGGTTCGTCATGATGCGCAGCGACAGGCAGCCCGTATCAGGCTTGTTATTGGCCAGGTAGCTCATACCCCGGTGCAGTTTTGGCTGCAGGCTTTCCATATAGTCATCGAGCTGGGCCTGGCCGGCGCCCTCCCAATACTGGCCGGAGCGCAGAATCGTGACGTTATGCGGCACCAGGACCATCAAGTGCGCGCCGTGGGAAGCCGGCTCCGTTCGCGGAATCGGACTTTTCCCATAGGGGCTGTCCAGGGGGTCGATCGCCGACACCGGAAGACGGTCGCGCGCGGCGCCAAAAAAACCGTTGGTGGTGATGGGCACAATGACGGAATCCGCCGTCCTGCTGAATCCGATGCGGTATTCAGGCCCCGAATAAATCGTTTCGTGGCGGTCGTATGGCACGACTATCGCCTCGCACCAATAGCCGTACTCGCCCTCGAGCCGCTCTTGGGCGGACAGCCATTGCTTGAAGCCGCTCTCGATCAGCCATTTGGCATACCGGGTCGGATCCGTCCAATAAGCGACGAGTATCCCATTGGTGTAGCCGGCATCGTCATGGCAGCGCATGGTTTCCAGGGATTCCGGGCCGCTGCCGCTATCCAGCTTTTGTCTCAGCAAGTCATAGAAGGCCTGCTCCGCAGGCCATTCCAATGACTTTCCTTGTACACCAAAATAGACGCTGACGAGCGTGGGCACTGGGCGCGTCCAACGCAAGGAATAGCGCGGCGCGGCTGGCTGGTGGCCTTCGGGCCGGCGCGCCGCTACTGTTCTTTCGTATTCGATGTGAAAAGGCATGTCAATGTCTCACTGTGATGATGCGGATGCCGACTGCACCGCAAGCATAGGCCGGTCTTCAACGGTCAGGCGGAAAACGTCCGGCCTGGCGTAATGCCCCACGACGTCGAAGTCGAACTTGCTGCGCGCCAGATCGGCGGTATCGAGCTCAGCCACCAGTATGGTCTCGCCCGAAAAATCGGGACCTGCGACGATTTTGCCGTAAGGATCCACAATGACGCTGCCGCCGCGCATCAAGACATCGCCTGGCGCATCCGTGATGTGGTTCTTGAGCGCGTCGGAAACGTCGCCGCGTTTAAGGTACTGACACGCCGAAAGCACAAAACAGCGGCCTTCCAGCGCCACATGCTGCATCGTGGGAACCCAGGTGTCCCGGTCGTCGGCGGTCGGCGCGCAGTAGATCGCCACGTGCTTGTCATACATTGCTGTACGCAACAGGGGCATGTAATTTTCCCAACAGATGACGGCGCCCATATTCCCCCAGGGAGTCGGCACGGCCGTGAGGGTCGATCCGTCCCCAAACCCCCAGCACAGACGCTCGGCGGCGGTAGGCATAAGCTTGCGATGCTTACCCATGAGCCCGCCGTCTTTGCCAAAGAATAAGGCCGTGCAGTAAAGCGTGCCGCCGTCCCGTTCGATGACGCCCATGGTCACGAACGTGCCGGCGTCGCGTGCCGCTTGCGCCAAGATCTCGGTTTCCGGACCCGGCACCGCGATGGCTTGTTCAAAGTACCAGCGGAATTCTTCCCGGCCGGCGGCGGTGCGCATGCCAACGGCGATCTCGAAGTTCGCGCCTTTGGGGTAGCCGCCGATAAACGCTTCGGGGAACACCGCGACGTCGACGCCTTTGCGTCCGCACTCGGCGATAAGCTTGGCAGCCTTTTCGACGCTGGCCTGCGTGTCTCCCGCTATGGGCGAGGCTTGTACTACTGCTGCTAAAAACTGCGACATCTGATTCGACTCCTTAAATTCCCAAATATGTGCGACGGATTTCGTCGTTGGATTCCAGCTGATCGGCGGTGCCTTCCATGGCGATGCGCCCGCTTTCCAGCACGTAGGCTCGACCCACTACCTTTAGCGCGCTGGCGACGTTCTGCTCGATAAGCAAAACCGCAATTCCTTCCTGGTTCACTTTCATGATGGCGCTATGCACCTCGTCCACCATCATCGGGGCCAGTCCATGGCTGGGCTCGTCAAGCAGCAGCAGGCGCGGATCCGCTATGAGCGCCCGCCCTATCGCCACCATCTGTTGCTCGCCGCCGGACAGTGTGCCCGCCGCCTGAGCACGGCGCTCTTGCAGACGCGGGAACAGCTCGTAGCAACGCTGTATGCTTGCCTCGAGATCCGACTTGCGGCGGTGATAGCCGCCCAAAAGCAGGTTCTCGTATACCGACATCTCGGGAAAGACGTGGCGCCCTTCTGGAACGCAGGCAATACCCATGGCGACCCGCCGGTGCGCCGGTACTTGCGCAAGGTCTTGGCCATGCAGTGTCATGCGCCCCTGCGTACGGGGCAGAAGCCCGCAAATCGCCTTGATGATGCTGGTTTTTCCCGCAGTATTTGCGCCCAGTATCGCGACGGTCTCGCCTTCGTTGACGTGCAAAGATACGTCGTGCAGTATCGGCCGCGGGCCATAGCCGCCCGAAAGCTTAATTATGTCTAGCATGCTCGCCTCCCAGATAAGCCGCGACAACGTCCGGGTTGACGGACACCTCGGCCGGGGTGCCGTCGGCAATCAACTTGCCGAAGTTCAATACGAGCAGACGTTCCGACAGGCGCATGATGGCCCGCATATGATGTTCGACAACGATCAATGTCAACCCATCGCGATCGCGCAACTCGCGCAACGTCGCGATGACCGTATCCATCTCGAGCGGCGTCAACGCGGCCATCACTTCATCCAGCAGCAAAATGCGCGGCTGTGTTGCCAAGGCGCGGGCGACTTCGCCAAGCGCGCGCTGAGGGAAGGTAAGGCTGTCCACGTCAACGTCCGCGATATTGCGCAGGCCAACGCGATCGAGGCAGTCCAGCGCCAAAGCACGCGCCTCGCGCACTGGATGGCGTAGCAGGCCGGCGGTGGTCACGTTGTCGAGCAATGACATTTCCGGAAACAAGGCCGTGTTTTGAAATGTCTTTGTCATGCCTTGACGCGCAATAACGTGGGGACGCTTTCCGCTGACGTGCTGCCCGTCGAAAAGCACATGCCCGCTAGTCGGCCGGTGCAGCCCCACGAGCATGCTGAACAGAGTTGTCTTGCCGGCGCCGTTAGGTCCGATCAACCCGATGATCTCTTTCGGCTGAACGGCGAACGAGACCTTATCCACCGCCACCAGCCCGCCGAAACGGACCGTTAGCTGATTTGCTTGCAATATCGTCATGATTTCCCCGCCGCGCTTTGCCGCGCCGTGGCGAGCGCATTTGCGCTGCCATCGGCCTCTGTCCGCTGCTTGCCGCGCCGCGGCTGGAAAATCGACACCAGCCCGCGTGGCCGCAGCACTACGATCGCCACCAGCGCCACCCCAAAGATGAATGGGGCGATACCTGCGGCATTGTTCGAAAAGTATCCAATCAGAAACTCTTCCAGCGGAACGACGATCAACGCCCCGATGATAGGCCCGGCCAATGTGCCGACCCCGCCCACAATCGCAATCAGCGCGGCGCGTATCGATATGTGGGCAACACTGAAGACGCTTTCGGGATCGAAAAAGAAAGTGAACTGCGCGAACAAGGTACCGGTCGCCGCGGTGAGCGCCGCCGAAATGAGGGCGCCCATCAGCTTGACCTTGAGGGTGTTGACGCCCGAGACCTCGGCGGCTTCCTCGTTTTCACGCACGGCGCGCAACAGGTAACCCATGCGGCCGTAGGCCAGGTAGGCAAATACGCCCGACACGATGATGAACAGGCCGACGAACAGGTATATATAGTTACCCGCGCCGCGGAACTGCATCATCGCCCAGGAATCGCCCACAAAGGGAACTGAAATCCCCTGCGGACCGCCCGTAACGCTTGACATTGACGTCGCCAGAATACGGCAAGCCTCGCCGAATGCCAGCGTGGCCAAGGCGAAGTAAGGCCCTTTCAATCGCATGGTAGGCAGGGACAGCAGCAATGCCGCGAGCATCGCGAACACCATGCCGACCAGAATACCTAGCCATGGCGAAATCCCCCACATCACCTGCAACACCGTGGAGGAATATGCCCCGATGCCAAAAAAGGCGGCGTGGCCCAGAGATATCTGGTTTGCCAGCCCACCCACGATATTCCAGCATTGGCCCAGCGTCGCGGCCAGAAGCACCAGGCATACGACGCGCGCCGCATAGCCGCGTGGGTCCAGCACATTGGCCAGCACGACGGCGATTATGGAGATCGCCAGGACCAATAATAATGAGCGCTTCATCGTGCGACCCTCCCCAGCAGCCCTTGGGGACGGAAGGCCAGGACCGTAATGAATACCACGAACAGGACCAGATTCTGTAGTTGTATGGGCATGAACAGTGTAGACACTGACTGGATGATGCCCACGATAATGCCCCCTACCAGCGCGCCCTGGACGCTACCGAGGCCTCCAAGAACCACCACCGTAAACATGAGCACGACAAACTGGGCGCCGGCCGTGGGGCTGACCGCCGTATACGAGAGGATGATGCCGCCCCCGAACGCCGTCAGCCCGGTGCCCAGCCCGAATGCAATGGTGTATATAAAACGCGTGTCGATGCCGAACAGCTGCGCCGCGTCGCGGTTCTGCGAGGTTGCCCGAATCGCCCGGCCTGTCCAGGTATGGTTGAGCAGCCAGCCCAGCAGCAGCGACATCGCCAGCGCCGATACAAAAGCGACCACATATGGCACAGACAGGAAAATGGGGCCGATTTCGAACGCCATGGTCTGGTAGGGAGTTCTGACCGACCGGAAATCGGAGCCGAAAATCAGCAGGGCGCCATTTTCGAGCACGGCAAGCAAGCCGACCGTAAGGAAAATCTGGGCCACCGGCGACGCGTCCAGAATATACTGGACGAACAAGCGCTGACACAGCGCGCCGAGCAAGAATCCCACGCCTAGCGCAATGAAGGCGCCGAAAATCGGATCCAGGCCCAGATAGGACCAGGCAAACCAGGCGGCGTACATGCCCACCATCAGGAATTCGGCCTGTGCGAAATTGACGATCTTGAGGACGCCGAAGACGAGCGACAGCCCGACGGCAATGACGCCGTAGACGCCGCCAATCAAGATACCGTCAACCAGTGTCTGTATAAACGCTGACATGTCACCCGGCCCCTTTTTGCATTAAGACGATAGAAGTCACTTCACTTCCTTCCCTATCCAACGGGGCGCAGCTTTGGCGTCCGCGTCCGGAAAGACCGTTACCAAACCATCGCCACGCCATTGCACAAAAATCGGATAAGCCGTGGCGCTCAGTCCCGTCGCACCGAAAGCGGTGCAGCCACCAGGTATGCCAGCCGAAAAACCGTCGCATTTCCTGAGGGCCGCAATCGCGTCACGCACTTTTTCGGAGTCGGTCGATTTGGCGTTCAGTATCGCCTGCAGCATGTGCTGCAGCGCCGCACCGTACATCAGCGCTTCGTGCGCCATGAAGACCCCGTACTTTTGCTTGTAGCGTTCGGCGACATCGGGCAATGCATCGTAGTTGGCCGGCGCGATCGAATACACGTCTTCGGCAAATTTGCCCAGGCCCTTTTGAAAGTCGGGGACGATGTAGCCTGCGGCTCCGCCGATTACAGGCAAGTCAATTTTTTGCTGACGCATCGTGCGGATGATAAGCAAGGCATCATTAAAGTAAGAGACTGGGAAAACCAGTTGCGCGTCCGATCGGCGCAGCTTGTTGATCAATGGCGCGACATCGGTGATGCCTAGCGGATACGCGTCGTCAATGACGATTTCGACATTGGCGTTCTTGGCGGCCTTGCGTATTCCTTCAGCCTGCGCGGTGCCGTAGGCGGTATCCTCGTAAAAGAGCGCGACCTTGGTAATCTCGTTGCCGGCCTTCGCGGCAACATCTATCGCATACTGAAATTGCTTCTCGCCGAAAGTCGTCGCCTTGGGCGTCACCTGGAAAATGTAGCGATAGCCCCGGCCGGTTATTTGATCTGCGAACGAGTGCGTGATCATCGGTGTGCCGGTGCGCTCTGTAACTTCAGACGCCGCAAGGGTGACCGAGCTGACAAACGCTCCCACCACGCCAACCACGCCTTCACGGCTGACGAGGCGCTGAACCGCGGACGCGGCGGCATTGGGCTGCGGCACATCAGCATAGACGAGGTTTACATCAATGTCGTGCCCGCTCTTGAAATCCTCGAGCGCCATTTCTATGCCATTACGCGCGTTGATGCCGAACTGGGCGTTGGCGCCGCTCAGCGGCAGCACCACCCCGATATTGATTGGAGCGGCATAGGCAACAGATGACGCAGCCCATGCAGCGATTGCCAGCGACAAGCTGGCGGCGACCGTACGTAACATGACATTTCTCCTTCGTTATCCAATATGGTGGAACTGCGGCCAGTATAGGTAGGGCCGCCATAGTCGTCAATTTTTTGCGACGAATTTTCATGAAAGCTATCGTAAACACCTATACATCATTGTATATATTTGATATTTACCTTAATATTGTTGTCGAGATATCTCGACACACAAGGAGCGGACGATGATAGAACAATTGGCGGCGCTGGGGCTGGACGACAAGGAACAGCGCTTTTACCTGGCAGCGCTGCAACTGGGCGCGGCGCCCGTGGCCGACGTCGCCGTACGCGCCGGCGTCACGCGCACCAATGGCTACGACTTGCTGGAGCGGCTTGAAAGACGCGGGCTGCTAAGCCAGACGCAAGAGGTGAAAGGCGTGCGCAAGGTCGTGGCGGAAGATCCTGCGGTACTGATCCGCGATTGGGAACGCACGCGGATGATGCTCAACGAACTCGTCCCCGAACTTCGCTCCATATACAGCGGGGCGTCGAGCCGGCCCCGCACCCGGTTATACGAAGGGCGCGCCGGTATAGAACGGGCTTTATGGGACACGCTGGAATGCCGAAGCAAGACCCTGTATGGGGTGCTCTCGATGCACGAACTGCGCGAAGTCCCCGGCCTGCAATGGATGGAGGGCTTCATTTCCGAGCGGGTCAAACGCGGCATACAACTGAATGTCCTGCGCTCGCGTTCGCGTGAAACGGAAAACATATGGACTTCCGAGTCGCTGCGCGAGGTGCGCTTCGCGCCTGGCGGCGTGGACCTTGGCATGACGATGTACATCAATGATGACACTGTGACATACGTTTCGTCCAAGAAGGAGAATTATGCCCTGGTCATCGAGAGCCGGGAGCTGGGCTTGCTGAACCGCTCCTTTTTTGACTCGCTCTGGCGCATGGCGGCGCCGCAAGAGGCCCCATAGGCGCTGGCTTCCGTACCCTGGCTGAACCAGCCTCGCCATAGCAGTATTTTCGCGGCCCCTGGCCTACCTAGCTCCCGATCACCCCACCGTCATCCTTGGTGATGACGATGGTCGATGAACGCGGCACCGAGTCGCCGCCGTCCGGCCAGTGGCTGTCGCCCTCTTCGCCCGGGTGCTGGATATTGATGAACATGGTCTTGCTGTCGGGAGTGAAGGTGATGCCTGTGACTTCGCATTCCCTGGGGCCGACAAAGAAGCGGCGTATTTCCTTGCTTGCGGGGTCCGCGCACAGCATCTGGTTATTGCCCTGGCCCTCGTATTCGCCCGAGTTGCTGTACTTGCCATCGGTCTGGATCCACAAACGGCCGGCTTTATCGAAGGCCAGGCCGTCGGGACTGTTGAATGTATTGCCGGCAGTGATGTTCGCCGAGCCCGACTTCAGATCGCCGCGGTCGGTGTATTTGACCGGGTTGCCGGCGAGCACGAAGATATCCCACTCGAAGCTCGTTGCGGCGGCATCGCCGCCGGCTTCGCGCCATCGCACGATTTGCCCGTAGATATTGGCCGCGCGCGGGTTGGCCGCGTCAGGCGCCGCGCGCTTGTCGTTGTTCGTCAAGGTAACGTAGACTTCGCCGCTGGCCGGATGCACGCTGACCCATTCGGGGCGGTCCATCTTGGTGGCGCCCACCGCGTCCGCGGCCAGGCGCGTGTTGACCAGGATTTCCGCCTGGCTGGCAAAACGGGCATCGGCGGCAAGCGTGGCGTTTGCTGTCTTGTCCAGCGGGATCCATACGCCTACGCCCATGAAGTCGTCGCTGGCCCTGCCATCATCGAATCTGGCGACGTACAGTTTGCCGGCGTCAAGCAGGGCGGAATTGTCGCCGCCTTCCTGATAAATTCCCTCGGATACGAACTTGTAAATGTAATCATCGCGCTGGTCGTCGCCCATGTAGATGACGACGCGCTTGTCGGCAGACAAGGCACAGGCCGCGTTTTCGTGCTTGATGCGGCCAAGCGCCGTGCGCTTCTTGGGCGTGGACGAAGGGTCGAATGGATCGATTTCCACGATCCAGCCGTAGCGGTTGGATTCATTCGGCTCCTTGGCGTAGTCGAATCGGTCAACGAACTCTTCCCAGCGGTAGTCCGAGCTTTTGGCCGCCAGGCCATAGCGCTTTTGCGCCGCAGTACGGGAGTCATTGCCCGACGTGGTGCCGAAGTAGTTGTTGAAGTTTTCCTCACAGGTCAGGTAGGTATCCCAGGGCGTCCAGCCGTTCCCGCAATTGTTCAATGTGCCAAGCACCCGGGTTCCGCCGGGATCCGCTTTGGTCTTCAGCAGATCATTGCCCGCGGCCGGGCCCGTGAGAACCATTTCAGTCGAGGCGGTGATGCGGCGGTTGTAGCGGGAGCCTGGCTTGATCTCCCATTTGCCGGCGCTGTTGCGCGCAATGTGGATCACCGAGACGCCGTGGGCGTTCATCGCCTTGGCGGTTTTGTCCGCCGTCCAGGGCTTGCCGCCCTTGGCCCCGAACAGCCATATATAGTTGCCGCCCTCCACGGTCGTGTACTCATGGTTTACCACCAGCAGGCCTTCGGCGCTGCTGCCGTCTATGGGGAAGAAATGAATGCCGTCGTGATTGTCGCCGACCTGGCGGGCCTGCGCCGCGGCGTCGCCGCCGCCGTCGGTTTTCCACGCGGGAGCGTCGGCGAATAACGGCGTTCCCCAAGGGGCGAAGACGGCGGCAGTGTAGCCGGCGGCGATTTTGACCGTGTCGTCCGTCGAGATCGGGATGGCGCTGAAGCCTAGCAGGGAAGACGCTTGTTCATTGCTGCCTTCGCCCTTGTTTTTGGCATGGACAGCCAGGGGGCCGGCCAGGAATACGGCGGCCGATAATCCGATGCCAGACTTCAGAAAGCCGCGGCGGCTGCATGCTCGCTCGACGACGAGCTGGAAATGTTCGTTCTCCGAGGTGTTGGCCGGAAGATCTTCGGAATCGGGAGTGCGATAGTTTTGCATGGGGCTGCTCCATGGCATGGCAAGGTGAAGCGCCCAGTATCCAATGTGCTCATTGCAGCAATATTAAGCCGGCCCGGCATCCTGCTCCTTCGCATTTCCTCAGGAAAAAGCCGCCACTTCCGCCTCGCCCAAGGGTAAACCCGGATTCTTCTTCTTTCGTAGAATCGTATACGATTCTACGAAAGAGGCGAGATATATGGAATGGTTGAATTCAGTTGTCAGGCAGGAGGAGTTCGATGAAATCAAGAATACGTCGTTGGGCAAGCTGGTCCGCGACTATCTTCTGAATCAGATTATGTCGGGCGCGCTAAGCCCGGGCCAGGCCTTGCGCGAGCCCGAACTCGTCGAACAGATGAAGGTGTCCCGCGCGCCGGTGCGGGAAGCCTTGCGTGAACTCGAAAGCATGGGGCTCGTGGTGTCGCGCAAGCACTCGGGTGTGTATATCCGCGAGCTCTCGGAAGACGAGGTCCGGGACCTGTATCAGTTTCGTGCGCTCATGGACAACCATGCGGGCCGAATGGTGGCCCTCCTGCCCAAAGAGCGGCGCGGCGAGCTCGTGGCGAAGCTCGAGCCCTGCGCCGCCGCAATGGACCAGGCCATCAGCGAAGACAATGTCCAGGCGTACTACAACGCCAATCTGCAGTTTCACTGGCTCTTCATCGAGTACGCCGGCAATCGCGAGATCGCCAAGAACTATCGCGAGCTTATCCAGAAATTGCATCTTGCGCGGGTGAAGAACCTGTCCACCAAGGACCACCGCAAGAAGTCCAATGCCGAACATAAACAGATTGTGCGCGCTCTGCGCGACGCAGCATCCATAGCAAGCGCCCACCACTGCGCGGAGCTCCTGTCGCATCACGTCGTCAACGCCTACGCGCGACTGTCGGAAATGTGATGGGCTTCTTGGGAAACGTTCCAACACCAACCAATAGGAAAAATGAAAAAATGAAACTAGTGAGCAAATTCGTCGCCTGCGCCGCTTTGGGTGTTACATCCCTGGGCTGTCTCGCCCAGAACAGTTCAACGGTGCGCATCATTGTGCCGTTCGCCGCCGGCGGCCCCAATGATGTCGTCGCCCGGCTCGCCGCCCAATATATGGCCGAGCCCCTGGGCAAAACCGTCATCGTTGAAAACAAGCCGGGCGCCACAGGCGCGATCGGCAGCCAGCAAGCCGCGGACGCCAAGCCTGACGGCAATACTCTGCTATTGGCAAGCAGCAGCACGATGATGGCGCCGATTATCCTGAAATCGGTTCGCTTTGACCCGCTCAAGGACTTCGCGCCGATCGACCTGATTGCCCTCGATGAAAATCTGCTCGTCGTAAATCCATCGGTTCCCGCCAAGACCGTGCAGGATTTGATAGCCCTCGCGCGCAGCAAGCCCGGCGAACTGAATTATTCCACTTCGGGACAGGGCAGCAGCTATCACCTGGGCACGGAGCTGTTCAGCTCGCAAACGGGGATAGAAATGACCCATGTGCCATATAAAGGCACGGCACCGGCCGTAATGGGTCTGCTCGCTGGAGAAGTGCAAGTTCAATTCCAGGCGGTTTCCCAGGCAAAGCAACATATCCAGGCCGGGAAGGTCGTCCCGCTGGGTATCGCCAGCGGCACCCGGCATGACGATTATCCGGATCTGCCGACAATAGCGGAGGCCGCCAATCTTCCGGGCTTCGAGTTTTCCACCTGGATGGGGCTGTTTGCGCCCGCGGGCACGCCCGACGAAGAATTGTCGAAATTGCGCGCAGCCCTGGGCAAGGCTGCCCAGAATGAAGAGTTCCAGAAACGCCTGAAGGACCTTGGAATGAGGCCAGTCAGCCAGCAGCCCGGCGCGATCATGACCCGAATTGCCGGAGACCTCGATAAATGGGGCGCCCTCGTCAAAAGCAAGGGCCTGGAAATGTAAGGAAAACGAGGCGCCGATAATGTTTGAGGGGGAGAGTAATAATGAAGTTTGAGCACGCTTTGGCAATGTTCCGTCAGGGCACGATGACGCCTCGCGAATATCTGGAGGAGTTCATCGCCGCCGTGCAGGAAAAAGAGGGCCGGATCAAAGCTTTCGCGTGCCTGGATATCGAGCAGGCGCGACTTCATGCCGACGCCTCGACAGACAGATACCGGCGCCAGGCTCCGCTTTCCGGGATCGACGGAATGCCGATCGGAATCAAGGACATCATCGACACGGCCTCGCTACCCACATGCATGGGCAGCGATATCTACCGGGACTGGAGGCCTCGGGCCGATGCCGAAGCCGTCGACGCCTTGCGCTCGGGCGGCGCGGTCATTCTCGGAAAGACGCGCACCACCGAGTTCGCCATCGGCAGGGCGACAATCACGACCAACCCCCACGACGCCGAGCGCACCCCCGGCGGCTCGTCCTCCGGTACGGCCGCGGGGGTCGCCAGCGGGATGATCTGCGCGGGGCTGGGAACGCAGACGCAAGGCTCGATCATTCGCCCCGCCAGTTATTGCGGCGTGGTCGGGTACAAGCCTACGTGGGGTGTATTGCCTTTGCACGGCGTGCACCCGGTTTCGCACAGCCACGACCATTTGGGAGTCATAGCGCAAAGCCTCGACGTCGCCTGGGCGCTTGCGCATTGCATCATGAAATACAGGCCGACCAAGGAGAATGCGCCGCTGATCCCCCTGCCGTCCCTCGGAGCGGAGGGCCATCCCCTTCCCAGAATCGCCGTATTGAAAACCGCGGGGTATAAGGAGCTCAGTGAAGGCGAGCTGGGGGCGTTCGATGAGCGCATGAACCGCTGGAGACAGTCTGGCGTGCAGGTCTCCGGGGTCGACGAGCATGCCGAACTCGCGGCGTTTTGCGGCGAACTCGATGGCGTGCCATCTCTTTCAACGGAGATGGTGGCCAGTGATATGCGCTGGCCATACTCGCAATACTGCAAAAACTTCCCGGCGGAAACCGGCGAGAAAATTCATGGCCTGGTGAAACAAGGCCTGGACATTTCCGCGGAGAGATACCTGTCTCTGATCGAGCATCGCGAGAAATTGCTGGCCCGCCTGGAGGCCTTGTCCACGCGCTACGATGCCTTCGTTCTGCCGGCAGCCTCGGGCATCGCTCCGCTGGGCCTCGAAAACACCGGGTCCCGCACGCTATCGGTCTATGGAAGCTTTCTGGGCATTCCCGCGGTGAGCCTGCCGCTGATCACGGTCGGGCATATGCCGTTGGGAGTGCAGCTTCTGGGGCGGCGGTCGAAAGACCACGAACTTATGTGCCATGCCAAGCGGCTGGCTGAACTGAATTAGCGCAGCCTGGCGAATGTCCATATGATTCGCCGATTGCGTGTTCGGCGCCCATGAGCGACGTTTATTTGTCGCGATCAATTCTGTCCTTGTCGCGCCTTGATAAAGATTGATGACAAGCTGCTTTAACGGCTCCGGCAACGCCGGCCGATATGCGTAGACAACCCACAACCTAGGCGCCGCCATCCCGGCGCTTGCGCCGTCCACAACGCTGGCCATAACGCAGCGACCAGCGCGCTGAAGACAAGAGGCATCCACGGATGCCTTGTCTCTTCCCTTGCGCCATTGCCTGAGCGCCATTGCCCGAGCGCCATTGCCCGAGCGCCACCACCGGGCTATTCCCAGGCCGCGCCGGAAATCGCCGAACCATAAACTGCCCGACCCGCGCTTGCCCAGCGCCAGGGAGATCGGCGCGGCGCGCCCGCGCCTCCATCCGGCATGGGCGGAGTGTATAGCGCCAGTGCCGCGGATCAGTCCCCTTGCAGACATAAGATATTGCCTCAGCAATAGTACTGTGCTACAAAGGAAAACATATAAAATTAAATGCATTAAATAAAATGTTTTTCTGGATAATGAATCGCCTGTCAAGGGCGATATCCGATCCGGCGAGAACAATGGGGACACCAGCCGCCAGCCCCTCCCCAAAAAACCATTCACACTACCCCAGAAGGAGACAGCATGAAAACGAAGTCAGCTAAAGCGCTATTTCTCGCAATCAGCGCGGCATTAGCCTTTGGCGTCCAAGCCGAGTCATTCCCCGTCAAGCCCATTTCGATGGTCGTGCCCTTCCCTCCAGGAGGCGCCGCCGATGCGGTAGCCCGCATACTGGCCGACGATCTGAGCGAACGGCTGGGCCAGCAAGTCATTGTCGAGAACCAGAACGGCGCTGGCGGCACCATAGGCTCGTCCAGAGTCGCAAGAGCCAAACCCGACGGATATACCCTGCTGCTCAACAACATGTCGCAGTCCACTGTCAACGTATTCAACGAAAAGCTTTCCTATGATGCCCTGAAGGATTTTTCCTCTATCGGATCGGTAGCCTATATACCCATGATGCTCGTGTCCAATAGGAACTTTCCAGCCAAGGATGCCGCTGCGGCGATCAAGTATCTGAAGGAAAATTCCGACAAAATCAGCATCGCCAATAACGGCTCGGGTTCAGTCACGCATTTGTGCGGCACGCTGATACAGCGCGCCATTGGTGTGAGCGGCCTGATCGAGGTCCCCTACAAGGGATCGGGACCCGCCTTGGTCGATGTCATTGGCGGGCAGGTCGACCTGACCTGCGATTCCTCGGCCAGCACCAACGCCTATCTGGAAAGCGGCAAGCTGACGGCCCTGGCGATGACATCCAGGGAAAGAGTTCCGACCCTGCCCGACGTGCCGACCTTTAAAGAGTTGGGATATGAATCATTCGATCTTTCTCTCTGGTTTGCCCTATACGCGCCACAGCGGACGCCGGATGCGATCGTAGAAAAAATTTCCGGCGCGCTTCAGGAAGCCGTCGTGGATGCGAAGTTCGACAAGCGGATCACGGCCTTGGGCGCCACACCCGAGAAGCCCGCCGACGCCACGCCGCTGGCGCTGGACAAGCGGATGCAATCCGAAACGCAGCGCTGGCGCCAATTGTTCAGGGATTGACCGTTCTGTGCTACAAATAGGCCTTATATAAAATTAAATGCATTAAATATAATGCTTTATCAGATGAAAAATCGTCCGTTAGAGACGGGATTCGATCAGGCAGGAAAACAAAGGAGACACAAGCCATGCTACGAAAAACATTGAAGTTTTCACTGGCCAGCGCCATCTTGATGGCCGGCATCGTTGGCACTGCGCAGGCCGAAACCACTTTGCGCGCGGTCATGCAGTCGGACCTGAAAATCATTGACCCGATCTGGACCACTGCCTACATCACGCGCAACCATGGGTACATGATCTACGACACCCTGTTCGCCACGGACGAAAAGGAAGACATCAAGCCGCAGATGCTGGACCACTACACTCTCAGCGAAGACCAGCTCGTCTATACCATGACGCTGCGCGACGGGCTCTTATGGCATGACGGAAAGCCGGTAACGGCGGAAGACTGCGTCGCATCCATAAAGCGCTGGGCGGCGCGCGACGTGCTCGGACAGCAAATGATGTCTTTCGTCACCGACATCGCCAGTGTCGACGACAAAACCATACGCATCACCGTGAACGAACCCACCGGCCTCGTCCTGCTTGGCCTGGGCAGGTCGACCGGGCCGGCCTTCATGATGCCGAAACGGATCGCGCAGACCAATCCTCAAGAACAGATTTCCGAATTCATCGGGTCCGGCCCGTTCATCTTCAAGGCAGACGAATGGACACCTGGAAACAAAGCCGTATATGTCAAATTCAAGGAATACAAGCCGCGGGATGAACCGCCATCCGGGATGGCGGGCGGCAAGGTCGCCAAGGTCGACCGCGTCGAGTGGTTGGCGCTCGCTGACCAGCAGACAGCCGTGAGCGCCTTGCTCAATGGCGAAGTCGATCTTATCGAACAGCCGTCTCACGACCTTCTGCCCATGCTCACCGCCGACCCCAACATCCAGACCGGCGATTGGAGTTCCCTGGGCAATCAGTATGTATTCCGCTTCAATTCGGTACAAAAACCTTTTGATAACGTGAAGGTCAGGCAAGCGATGTGGTACGCGTTGAACCAGAAGGATTTCCTCAAGGCGGTCATCGGCGATCCGAAGTACTACAAGGAATGCAAATCGATCTTCATCTGCGGGACGCAGCTGGCCACCGAAAAGGGCATGGACGGCTTGCTGGGCTCCAACTTCAAGAAAGCGCGCGAACTGCTGGCGGAAGGCGGCTATGACGGCACACCCATCGTACTGCTGCACGCGACCGACCGCCAGGTGTACGCCAACCTTGCGCCGGTCGCAAAGTCGCTGCTGGAGCGCGCGGGCATGAAAGTCGATATGCAGTCCATGGATTGGCAAACCAACGTGATGCGCCGCTCAAAGAAAAACTCCTTGGCCGAAGGCGGGTGGAGCATTTCGCTGACATCGACCAATAACGCCGCGAACCCGCTGGAATCGAGCTATCTGAACGCCTCATGCGAGAAGGCCACGTTCGGCTGGCCCTGCGACAAGGAAATCGAACGGTTGCGCAGCGTCTATGCGCGCGAGTCCGACCCGGCGAAACAGAAAGAGATCGCCGAGGCCCTGCAGCTGCGGGCAATCGAGAACCCGCTCTATATCCCCCTCGGACAATGGTACCAGCCCATGGTGGCCAGAAAGAGTCTTACCGGCCTGCTGAGCACGCCAGTGCCGATTTTCTGGAATATCGCCAAGACTGGCAGCTAAAGGCGGTCCGGACCTGCTGCGCCAGGCGGCGCCTGCCCGACAGCCGCGTGGACTCTGCCACCCATCCTATTTAAGCGAATGCGAACGATACATGTTCATTTATTTATGCAAACGGCTGCTTGCGACGATTCCGGTGATTACCGTAGTGGCCATATTCGTCTTCATGATGTTGCGATTCGGCGCCACCGATCCAGCAGCGGTCATTGCCGGGGAGAATAGCAATTCCGCGCAGATCGAACAGATCCGCAGCCACCTGGGGCTGGACCAGCCTATCGTGAAGCAGTTCGGCATATGGGCCATGCGCACGCTTTCCGGCGACCTGGGCGAGTCTTTCTTCTTCAAGAAGCCGGTCGCCGAGCTGATCCTCAATCGCCTCGAACCAACGCTCTCGCTCGCCCTGTGCACGATCGTCATATCCGTCCTGATCGCCGTTCCGATCGGCGTGCTGGCGGCGTTCAAAAGCGGCGGCTGGGTGGACCGGCTGGTGATGGGCTTCTCCGCGCTGGGATTCTCCATCCCCGTGTTCGTCATCGGCTATCTCTTGATACTGGTCTTTGCCGTTCACCTCAATTGGCTACCCGTCCAGGGCTATCAGCGCATCGGCAACGGCGTCTGGGGATGGCTGCGGCATCTGATGCTGCCCAGCGTGGCCTTGTCCATCGTGTACTGCGCCCTGATCGCGCGGATCACACGCACCAGCGTGCAGGAAGTCCTCGATGAGGACTACATTCGCACGGCCCGCGCCAAGGGGCTGAGCAACCGCGTCGTGCTGATGCGGCACGCACTGCGCACCGCGGCGGTGCCTATCGTCACCGTCATTGGCCTCGGGCTGGCCCTCCTGATCGGCGGGGTCGTGGTGACGGAAAGCGTCTTCAGCATTCCCGGCCTCGGAAGACTGACCGTGGACGCCGTGCTTGCGCGCGACTTTCCCACGGTACAGGCTCTCGTGCTGTTGTTTTCCCTCGTCTTCGTCGGGGTCAATCTTCTGGTGGACCTTTCCTACATAGTGCTCGATCCGAGGATAAGATATTGAACTCTATCGAAAACATCGCGATGGACGCGCCCGCGCCGCCTGAAAAGAAATCTGCGCGCCCCAGCGCGCTGCGCAAGCTGCTGTATATGCCTAGCGTGGCGATCGGCGCGCTGATACTGGTGTTGGTGACACTGATCGGACTGGCGGCTCCCTTCCTGCACACCATGGACCCCGCCGAGATCAATCCATCCGAGCGCAACAAGCCGCCCGGGTATGAAAGCACCATCCGGCTCGATGACGGCGGCGAATCCAGTTTCGTCAATTGGATGGGCACCGACTCCCTGGGCCGGGATGTCTATAGCCGCGTCCTTTACGGAAGCCGCGTATCCTTGATCATCGGCGCCAGCGTGGCGGCGGCGAGCGTGGCGGCCGGCCTGGTCCTCGGCTTGCTCGCGGGGTTCTTCCGCCTGCTCGACAATGTCATCATGCGCATCATGGACGGCCTGATGGCGATTCCCTCCATACTGCTCGCGCTCTCGCTGGTATCACTGCTCTCGGCTGGCTTATCCACCGTGATCTTCGCCATTGCCATCACGGAACTCCCGCGCGTCGTGCGCCTCGTGCGCTCCGTCGTGCTTTCGGTACGCGAAGAACCGTATGTCGAAGCGGCGATTTCCGTGGGCACGCCGACCTATCTGCTGATCTTTCGCCATGTCGTGCCCAACACCATATCGCCGCTGGTCGTACAGGCTACGTATATCGTGGCGCACGCCATGCTGATTGAAGCGACCCTGAGCTTTCTTGGCGTCGGCATTCCCGCGGAGATCCCCACCTGGGGCAATATCATGGCGGAAGGCCGAGCCTTGTTCCGGATATTCCCGCACAACATCCTCTATCCAGGCATCTTCCTTGCGCTCACCGTGCTCGCGGTAAACATGTTTGGCGACGGCCTGCGCGATGCGCTCGACCCGCGAATCAAGAAAAGAATATGAATCATCCAAACCAGTCCAGCCCCACGCTCGAGGTCCGCAACTTGAGCATCGCGCTGCCCGACGGGGCTGACCGGCCGTTCGCGGTCGAACGTGTCAGCTTCACCGTCAGCCCCCACCAGACCGTCTGCCTCGTGGGGGAGTCCGGCTCCGGCAAGTCGGCCGTCGCCCATGCGGTAATGGGCTTGCTGCCCAAAGGGCTGGCGGCGGTCCACGGCCAGATACTGCTGAACGGGGAAGACGTGCTCAGAGCCAGCCAGACGCGCTTGCGGGAATTGCGCTGCACCCGCATGTCCATGATTTTTCAAGAGCCCATGACCGCCCTGAACCCGGTATTGACTTGCGGCGACCAGATCGATGAGGTCTTGCGCGCGCACACATCCATGTCCCCGGGAGCCCGGCGCCGGCGTGTGCTTGAAATCATAGAAAAAGTCCGTCTGCCAGATCCGGAACGCATATTCCGGGCCTACCCCCATCAGTTGTCGGGCGGCCAGAGGCAGCGCATCATGATCGCCATGGCGCTGGTCCTGGGGCCTGCGCTGTTGATCGCCGACGAGCCAACCACGGCGCTCGACGTGACGACACAGGCGCAGATCCTTGGCCTCATCCGGGAACTGCAGCAAGAGCATGGCACGGGCGTGCTGTTCATTACCCATGATTTTGGCGTGGTCGCTGAAATAACCGACCATGTCGCCGTGCTCAGGCTGGGCGACATGGTTGAATCCCGGCCGACCAAGGCCTTGCTGAGCGACCCGCGACACGACTATACCAAGTCCTTGATTGCAGCCGTGCCTAGCCTGATACCCGGGCCGCGCAGGCCGATCCGGGAAGACAAGGTCACGCTGCGCACACAAGGCCTGGGCAAGACCTATCCGCGCAGCCGGGTGCCGGCCGCCAGCAATGTCACGCTGGAAATCCGCCGCGGGGAAACGCTGGGGATCGTCGGCGAATCCGGCTCCGGCAAGTCCACCGTGGCGCGCTGCATAGCGCGGCTGATTTCACCCGACGCGGGCAGCATCCTGCTTAACGGCCAGGACGTGGCCTGGCTCTCGACGAAGAAAATTCGGCCATTGCGCCGCTCGATCCAGATCGTATTCCAGGACCCTTACAGGTCGCTCAATCCGCGCAGGAGGGTTGGAGATTCGATCATCGAAGGGCCGATGAACTACGGCATGCCGCGCTCCGAAGCCTGGACCCGGGCGGGCGAGCTCATGGAACTGGTCCGTCTGGACCCGGCTGTGCTGACACGGTTTCCCCATGAGTTCTCCGGCGGGCAGCGGCAACGGATCTGCATAGCGCGCGCGCTGGCAATGGAACCGGAACTGCTCATCGCCGACGAGGCGGTCTCCGCGCTGGATGTCTCGGTACAGGCGCAAGTTTTGACGCTGTTCGAGGAAATCCGCGATCGCATGAACCTCGCCATGCTGTTCATCACGCACGACCTGCGCGTGGCAGCGAGGGTATGCGACCGTATCGCCGTCATGTCCCGGGGCGAGATAGTCGAATGCGGCGCTACCGCCGATGTCTTTGCCGCGCCCCGGCATGACTACACCAGGACTCTGTTTGCCGCCGCGCCCGGCCGTGGCTGGAATTTCAATACCGCCTGACAGGATCCTGCGCTTTGCGCTCAAGCGCGGGCATGGGGAGCAGCCACTGGACCGCTCCCCATGCCCGCGCCGCCCGGCAATCGGCGGAGGTTCCCGGATCAGGACTCGTTCTGGATATAGACCATGTGAGTCTGCGTATGCTCATAGAGGCCATGCTTGCCATCCGCGCCACCGATGCCCGAGCGCGCCGTTCCGGCGTGAAAGCCTTGCATCGCCTCGAAATTCTCGCGGTTGATATAAGTCTCGCCGCAGCGGATTTCGTTTGCCGCCCGCATGGCGCTGCCCAGATTGCGCGTATAGATCGATGATGTCAGGCCATAGGTCGAGTCGTTGGCCTTCGCTATGGCTTCGTCCAGATCGTGGATGATGTGGACAGGGGCGACGGGACCGAAGATTTCCTTGTGCATGATCTCCATGTCCTGCTGGCAGTTGACCAATACCGTCGGCTCGAAATAGAAGCCGCCATCCTGTTCTATCATGCTGCCTCCGGTCGCCGCTTGCGCCCCGCCTGCGATGGCGCGATCCACCATGCCCTGGACCTTGCGGGCGGCCGCCGCGTTGATGAGCGGCCCCATGTCCACCGGCTTTTTCCCCAGAGGGTCGCCATAGCTCGTCCGCTGCATGGCGGTGGCAAACTTGGACGTGAATTCATCGGCCACCTGGCTATGCACATAGACCCGTTCGGTGCAGTTGCATACTTGGCCGCTATTGATGACGCGGGAGGCCGTGATCGCCTTGACGGCGAGATCGATATCGGCGTCGTCCATGACGATGGCGGGCGCCTTGCCGCCTAATTCAAGATTGACTTTCGTGATATTTCTGGCGGCGGCGGCCATGATGGCGGATCCGGTTTCGACACTGCCAGTGAAGCTGATCATGCCGATATCGGGGCTGCCGGCCAGGGCCTGCCCTGCCGTTGCGCCGCGTCCGTAGATCATATTGAATACGCCGGCGGGCAGATCGGTTTCAGCCAGCAACTGAGTGAACATCGCGGCATTGTTCGGCGTTTCTTCGCTAGGCTTGATGACGATGGTATTGCCGGTGATGAGCGCGGGCGCCATTTTCCGGGCGATCAGAAAAAACGGGAAATTCCAGGGCAGGATGCCGCCGATCACCCCGATGGGCTGGCGGAACATGAAGATATTCTCGCCCGCGCGGTCGCTGGGAATGATTTCGCCCTCCATCCGCCGCGCCCACTCGCTCATGTAGTCGAGGTAGTCCGCCGTAAACGCCACTTCCACGCGCGCAAGCTCCAGCACCTTGCCCTGTTCTTGCGAGATCGCGGTGGCAATCACCTCGGTTTTCTCCCGGATCTTCGCGGCGATGCGCCGCAGATGCCCCGCCCGTTCGATCGGGGGGCGCTTGCCCCAGGGAATTTGCGCGCTTTTGGCCGCATCTATCGCCTGCTGCACGATGTCTTGCGACGTGTCCGGGATTTCGCCCACGACGTCGCCCCGCGCCGGATTCAGGACGGCGATCCTGTCGCCTCCGCCGTGCGCGATGAATTTTCCATTGACGTAATTTTTATGCATTTCCATTATTTGCTGTCCCTTGCATGCCATGCTCTTCTGGCGCGGGGCCCGCGCCAAGAGGCGGTTGGATAAGATAATTTATATTATTCGTAACAATCGTTGTTCGATGAACCGGCCTTCAATCCAGCCGATAAACGCGCCGTGCCGTGCCGTTGAACAGCGCCTGCTTTTCGCTTTCCGACGCATCGCCGGCTATACGCTTGAACGCGTTCCAGAGCAAGGCATAGCTCGTGCCCATTTTCTCGACCGGGAAATTGCTCTCGAACAGGCACCGGTCCGCCCCGAACAGTTCGATGCATATTTCCATGTAGGGGCGCCAGTGGGCCGCCAGTTCGCTCGACGACAAGGGCGCCGGGCGCGCGAGATAGTCGAAAGAGCCCAGCCGCATCAGCATGCCGCCCAGCTTCATGGACACATTGGGACGCTTGGCCAGTTCCGTGACCGATGCTTTCCAGCTTGCAAAGACCTCGTCGCGCTTGCCGAGGTAAGGGCCGTAGCCCAGCGGGCCGCCGACGTGGCCGGCAATGATATTCAAGTCGGGAAAGGCTGCCGCGATGTCGACGACATCCGCCAGCTGGTTATGGAATACCCAGGCATCGAACGACAGGCCCAGGGATGACAATTGCTTGAGGCCGCCACGGATGTCGGGATGGCGCAGATTATCAGGGCCAATAGCGGAATGGCTGTTTCCGATGATATCGCTGGCATTCCAGGCGGTGGCGTAGCGTATGCCCCGGAAGCGGCCGCCGCCCGCCTCGATATGGGCATCGAGCACGGGCCTTACGCGGTCTCCCAGCTTCAGATCGGCAAACCCGACGATGCCCTGGGCGATACGGGTGGGCCCATAGTTGCCGCTGTCGCTCATTGCGGCAATGCCCGCGACGAATTCGGTTTCTCCGACGGGCTGCATTTCCACGGGGCCCTTATGCCGATACATCGCATTGCATTCGACGAATACGGTCGAGACTACGTTATGTCCGCTTTGAAGGTCGGCGAGGAGTTCGTCGAGCAGATAGCGGTTGCCGGGGGGATCCCAGAGATGGTGGTGCGTATCTATGATGGGCAGGTCGGGATCGAGAATCGCTTCGGCCGGATGGCTTTTCAGCCATTGCTGGTCGGGCGCGAAAATCCGTCCGAATTGGCCTGGCCCGCCGGGCTGATCATTCATGAAGATGCTCATGGACATATTCCTTCGTATCGATGTATCAAAATGTGGCTGGCTTGCGATGGGAGCCTGTCTCCGGGGAATCCGGCCGTTCCGGCTGGAGGCTTTCCAGCATGTATTGGAAGGCGATCATGCCGGGGTCGTCCATGCCGACCGACCGTTCTGCGAACATGCGGGCTCGCCCGATACGGTTGGGTTTTCCGCGAAAGTCGTCGAGCGCGCCGGCGACGGCGGCGCGCGCCGCCGCATATTGGGCCTGGGCATCATCGAGGTTGCGCATGGCCTCGATGGCGGCGGCCAGCGCGTCGAGCACGGTCTTGTCCCCCAGGACCGCGCCGCCTCGCGCGGACATGGCGTCCAGGGCCTCTTGCAACAGGCCCGGCAGGTCCGCCCATGGGACGTCCTTTTGCTTTTCCGTGCGCTTGGCAAGCGTCAGGAAAGCGATGGCGAGCAAGGTGCCGAAGCTGGAGCCCGATGCCCGCGAGCAGGCCATCGCGCATATCTTGAAGGCCTGCCCCATGTCGGTTCCCAATTCCGGGAGCGCCGCCCGCAGGTTCGCGGCGCACTTCATCAATGTGGCGCCGAGGTCGCCGTCGCCGAGTTGTCCGTCGCGCTCGTTCAGGTCGGGGGCCGTCTCTTCAAGCCTGGCGGCGCAGCGCTCCAGGGCGGAGCGGAGAATGTCTACGGTCAGAGGCATATCAGACCCTCCAGAAAGGGCAGTTCGCAGGGCGGCCCAGAAGCTGCTCGAGTTCGCTGTCGAGCTGCAGCAAGGTTATCGACGCGCCCGACATTTCCATCGAGGTCGCATAGCGGCCGACCAGGGGCGCGACGACCGTGAGCCCCTTCGCGGCCAGCTCCCGCGCAACATAGCGGTAGAGGATGTAGAGTTCTTCGAGGGGAATCGCACCCAGTGAATTGATGAGCACCGAGACACGTTCGCCGCGGGCGATATCCATGTCCGCGCACAGCCGCTCCAGCATTTCGGCGGCCATGGTGTCGGCCGAGGCCAGTTTCCCCCGCCATATTCCGGGCTCGCCATGAATGCCCATCCCCATTTCCATTTCATCGTCGTCTATCGTGAAGGTCGGCTTTCTTGCCTCGGGGACTACGCAGGGCGCCAACGCCACGCCTATGGAGCCGCAGGCCAGCGCGGCCTTTTGCGCGACTCGCGATACCTCCGCGAGAGTCGCGCCGGATTGATCGGCTTTTGCGCCGGCGATCTTGTAAACATAGACCAGTCCGGCCACACCGCGCCGCTTATGCCGTTCCGCCCTGGATGCGCTGGCGATATCGTCGGCCACCAGGACCGTGGTGGTTTCCATAGCTTCGAGTTCCAGCAGTTCGCCGGCCATGTCGAAGTTCATCCTGTCGCCGCCGTAATTGCCATAGAGGCGCAGCACGCCCGCGCCGCCGTCGGCCGCCCGCATGGCAGCCACGCAATCGCCGATGCTCGGGCCTGCGAAAACGTTTCCGATGGCGCAGGCATCGATAAAGCCGTCGCCCACATAGCCGGTGAACAGCGGCAAATGGCCAGATCCCCCGCCGGAGACAATGGCGACTTTGCCTTGGCGGGGGCCGCCGGCTCGCGCAATCACACGGCCGGCCTCTCCGAGGCGGGCATAGTATTCGGGATGCGCCAGGCAAAGCCCATCGAGCATTTCATCAACATAATCCGAAGGATTGTTCAGGATTTTCTTCATATTGCCTCAGTGGAAATTCGTGTCGCCATCGTCGTTATCCCAGGTTCAAACGCCCAGATAGGCGCTGCGCACGCTTTCGTCGAGCAGGAGTTCGCTCGTCGGTCCCGTCTTGATGCTGCGTCCGAGTTCCAGGATCACGGCGCGCGATGCCAGGTGCATGGCCCAATGGGAATTTTGTTCGGCCAGAATTACCGTCAGCTTCTCCGTCTGGCGGATCTCTTCGAGGATGTCGCCGATGCGCTCGACAATGATCGGGGCCAGGCCTAGCGAGGGCTCGTCCAGCAGGAACAGCTTGGGCCGGGACATGAGCGCCCGGCCTATGGCCAGCATCTGCTGCTCTCCGCCGCTCAGGCTGGCCGCCATCTGGCCGGAACGTTCGCGCAGGCGGGGGAAGTAGGCATACATTTGTTCGATGCGTTCCGCATGCTCCTGCGCGGGGCGCGTGAAGGCCCCCATCCGGAGATTCTCGATGACGGTAAGTTGAGGAAAGACCCGTCGCCCTTCGGGCGAGTATCCCACGCCAAGGCGGACGATGTCGGATGGCTGCAGCTTATGGAGATCCGCGCCATTGAAGATAATGCTTCCGACGGGGTAGGCCACCATCCCCAGGATAGCCTTCAGGGTGCTGCTTTTTCCAGCGCCGTTGCTTCCGACAAGAGCCAGGATCTCCCCTTCTTCGACGGAAAGGCTGACATCGTGCGTTCCTCTGATCTGCCCATAGTGGACCTGGACATTAGTTAGTGTGAGCAGCGGCATGGCCTCTCCCGAGATAAGCTTCGATGACTTTGGGATTTGCGAGAACTTCTGCCGGAGAGCCCATCGCGAGTTCATGGCCTTGATTCATGACCAGCACCCGATCGCACAGGCCTTTGATGAAACGCATATTGTGATCGACTACGATGACCGTAATGCCGCGGCTGCGGATCTTGAGGATGGTGTCGCGGATGTGGTCCGCTTCTTCGGCGCTGAGTCCCGCGACCGGCTCATCGAGCATGACCAGCCGTGGACGCGATGCGAGGGTGATAGCCAGGCCCAGAGTCTTCTGATAGCCATAAGGCAGGCTGCCAGCGGCTGCGTGCGCTACGCTGGTGAGGCTGAGCCATGCCAGCAGCTCGTCGACTATGTCCTCGGTCCGGGCGCGCATTTTTCTGGCCTTGGCCGAATTGAAAACCGTATTGAAGAAGCCCGGATACAGACTGAGATAGGCGCCACGCAAGGCATTTTCACGCACGGAACGTTCGCCGTAGACGGTGGTGGACTGGAATGTGCGGACCAGCCCCTTGCGGGCCAGCCGGTAAGCGGGCAAGCCGGTGATGGTCTGGCCGCCGAAAACGACTTTCCCCCCGCTGGGCTGGATGACGCCGCTGACCAGGTTGATCGCGGTGGTCTTGCCGGCGCCATTGGGCCCGATAATGCCAAGGATTTCGCGCTCGCCCACATCGAATGTGAGGTCTTGCACGGCGGTAAGGCCGCCGAAACGGCGGGTAAGCGCCGAGACTTGAAGCAATCGGGTCATGGCTGCCCCCTGGCTTTCATACGTTTGCCTAATCCGGCAACGGCCTTGCGGCCGAAGTCCGCCAGGCCGCCTGGGAAAAACGCCATCACGAGGATAATGATGATGCCGAAGAGAATGCGCTGCAGCTCGACATAGCCGCGCAGGAGCTCTGGCAGCACGACGAGGAAAACGGTTCCGATCAGGGGGCCGATCAGGGTGTACATTCCGCCGATCACATTCATGACGACGAGATTGAGGGATTGAATGATCGAAAACGAGGTGGGATCTATATAGCGCAGGAAATGGCCCTGAAGCGCCCCGGCGATTCCCGCCAGGCCGCAACCCAACGCAAATATGGTGACCTTGAGCCACAGAACGGGCACGCCCGAGCACTTCGCAAGCTGCTCGCTTTCCCGGACGGCGTCCATGGTCCGGCCGACCTCCGAAGTGAGTATCCTGGCGATGAAGCCGATGATGAGAATGGCAAAACCGAGGGCAAGGTAATAGAAGGCCATCGGTTCGAGAAAGACGGGAGACGGCGCAGGCACGCCGAATATGCCGTTGCCGCCCCCGGTCACGCTTCCCCATTCAACGAATATCATGCGTATGATTTCGCCGAGCAGGAAGGTCACCAGGACAAAATACTTGCCGGTAAGGCGCAGCACCAGAGGACCGATAATCAACGCCAGCGCGGCGGGAGCCGCAAAGGCAAGCACGATGGCCAGTCCGAAGGGCACCCCGAGCTTCATCGTCGTGTAAGCGGATACATAGGCCCCGATGCCCATGAACGCGGCATGCCCAAGTGAAATATGCCCGGTCCGTATGATGAGATGCAAGGACGCCGCGGCTATGGCCGTGATGAAAACCATAATGCTGATGGTCAGCGCAAACCGCTCGACAATGATGAGCGGCAGCACCAGAAGGGCTGCCAGGCCGGCGAGAACAGCGATGGCAACTATGTTGCGCTTGCGCGCAGGCGTTCTCGACGTCGCCCCTGGAAGTGTTTCTATGGGTTGCGCGGTAGCGTTGCGGGTGTTCATTCTTCTGGAGTCCCTAGCAAGCCCCATGGCCGGAAGATCAATAACAGGATCACCACGCCAAAGGAAACAAAAACGGATGTGGATCCGCCGTAGAAGGTCGAAAGGAAGCTTTCCGAGAAGCCCAGCAGGAGGCCGCCGAGGGCGACGCCCGGTATGCTGCCCATGCCTCCCAATATCACGACGATGAACGCCATCATCAGGGGACGCTCGCCCATGAGGGGGGACAGGGCATATGTCTGCGCGTAAAATCCTCCCGCAAGCGCCGCCATGAAAATCGCTATGAAAAAGGCCAGGCGATAAATGGTTGCCGTGTTGACTCCCTGAGCCTTGGCGATCTCGACATCCTGGGCGGCGGCCCGCATGGCAAGTCCGTAGCGCGTGTAGTGGGTAAACAGATAGAAAGCCAAAAGGGTCGCCATCGCGACGGCGGCGATGAGCAATTTATCGGCGGGGATTATGACGCCGCCGATTTGCAGAATGTCACTGATCGCGGGCGGCACCGACCGCTCATGCGCGTTCCAGAGCAAAACGGCCGTGAACATCAGGACCATGTCCAGCCCGAGCAGACCTATCATGCTTTGAAACATCTTCTGGTAGAAATGGCGGTAGACGAGCCGTTCCAATACCAGGGCGCTGGTTGCGACCGCCAATGCCGCGGCCGGGGCGGCGATGATGTAGGGGACGCCCCAGACTCCGTAAACGAAATACAGCGCATATCCGCCCAGCATGGCGAAGGCGCCATGGGCGAAATTGACGACACGCATGATGCCGAAGAGCAGTGTAAAGCCCAGCGCCACAAGAATGTAGATCGAACTTAGGCCTATGCCATTGACGATGACCTGCGCGAGGACAGTCTGCGAAAACATGAGTAAACCCTTGGAATGGAACTACGGATCAGATGCCGGGCCGCCCCCTGCCGACGGCGGGATGAGGGACCCGGCGGGCGAGACTATTGCGATGTGACAATAGTTTTCACAATGCCCTTGCCGTCTTTCACTTCCTTGATCAGGAAGGCATGAAATAACTGATGATCCACACCGTAGTCGTCCTTGCCGGTCCAGATGACTTTGCCGAAAATGGGAGCTTCGTAGCCGCCGAGCTTCTCGATCTCGTCGCGGATCTTGCTTGTGTCGAGGGAGTCGGCGCGGCGGATGGCCTCCAGCACTATATGCGTGGCGTTGTAGTAGACAGGAGCCAGGCCGCCCATGATCCCGCTATATTTTTTGTTGTAGACGTCAAGAAACGCCTTGACTTGGGGCAGGCTTGAATCAATGACGTCATATTTCAAGAAACCTTCTGCCAAGGGGCCCGCGATTTCTATCGCTTCTTCGATGCCGGCGCCGCCTGATTGCAGAATCGTGCCTTTGAAGCCCACTTGGCGGGCCTGCTTGACCAGGAGACCCGCTTCGCCAGGCGCATTGCTGTTGAGTTCGAAAAGGTCGACATTCTGGGACATCATGCGCACCAGCAGCGGCGTGAATTCTTTGGATCCGCGCTCGTAGTATTCCGTCCAGACTTCGTAGCCGTGCTTCTTATAGGCCTCGGCAAGGATGGGGACCGCCGCCTGCCCTGTGGCATCGTTGGGGACTATCATGCCGACCTTCTTGATCTCCGGCATGGTTTGCTTTATCCATTTGACGATGGGCTCGGCGAATTCGCGATTGCTGTTGCCGACGCGGAAGATGTAAGCCCCCTTCCATTCATTCTTGAGGATGGCTGGCGCATAGCCATCGACGAACTGCAGCACCTTTGCCGGCTGCGTCACCGGCAAAGAGCCCAGCGCCCCCGGCGAACCGACGGGACCGAAGATGATCTTCACTTTTTCCTGGTTGACCAGGCGCTCGGCGGCAGTCCTCGCCTGCGCCGCATTGTATTGATCATCATAGGCTACCGATTTGAGCGTGTAGGTTTTGCCCGCGACCTTCAGCCCTCCCTGCTGATTGACTTCATCCAATGCGATCTGCACGCCGCGCTGCAGGCTGAGCCCCCAGGCGGTGCCGCCGCCCGAGAGCGCGGCAATTATTCCTATCTTGAGTTCCTCCTGAGCGCGGGCCGGCGAAAAAGTCGCCAGTGCGCAGCATCCACTGAGTGTGACCGCGACGATTCTCGTCAACGATGTTGCTTTCCTGAATGTCTTCCTCAACATGCTCTTTCCTTGTTTTATATTAAGCAGTATGCACAATGCATTTTATATAAATGGAAGATACCGGATCGCTAATGCAGTGTCAACCCCGGACAAATGGTGCTTAAACCGCCCGCCCGCGGTTCGGGCTCGCCGGTAGCGGACTTGCCGGCCGGCCCTTCGGTGATGTTTTTTTTCGGCGGACGGCAAGATCGCGGCCGCGGCCGAAACCGGACCGGCCGGGCTGCCAGCGCCGGGCCGCCGCAGCGGCGCTTCGGGATATGGCGCCGGCTCTTACATTTCGTGGGTGAAGCCCTGCGCTTCGATTACCGGCTTCACATTGGGGAAATAGTTTTTTGTATAGTGCTCGGCGAGATTTTCCGACCAAGATGAGCCGTCGGCGCGATCCACGGCTTTCCAGTGCTCCATCAGTGTCCTGTCGTAGGGCTCGATGGCTGCCTCGATGGCTTCCGGCCGATAAAACTCGTCATGCCGGAAAGTGGCCATCGGCAGGCGGGGCTTGCGCGGGCCATCTTCGTCGATATGGCCCAGGCACATTCCACAGAGGGGGAAAGTCAGGCTCGGCAGCTTCAACAGTTCTATCATGGCCTGGGGATTGCGGCGAATTCCGCCGATAGGGACGACGCCCAGGCCCAGCGATCGCGCCGCCGTCATCATGTTGCCCAGCGCGATGCCCGCATCGATGCTGCACGCAACCAGCAGTTCGACACTTTTATGGGCGACCTGCTGCCCGCCGGCCGCCCTCACGCCCGCCATGGTCTTGTTCAAGTCCGCGACCATGGTGATGAATACAGGAGCGCGCGCGATCCACGCCTGGTTGCCGCCGAGCTGCGCGATGCGGGCGCGCGTTGTGGGCGAACGCAGCACCACCACCGATACATGCTGGGCATTGAAGGATGTCGGGCAGCGATATCCCCCCTCGATCACCTGCTCCAGCATTTCCTCGGCGACCGGAGCATCGGTATAGCTTCGCACGCTATGGTGCGCATGTATCGTACGTATCGTTTGATTCATCGGGTCCGCCGCATTTACCGCTTAGGCCACTTCAATTCGCCGAGCGCAAGGTTGGGGGGATACACGGGGACCGGCAGGCCATCCTGCCACTGCACCAGGACCACTTCGGCGCCTACGCGCCTGCCTTTTTCATCAAAGCGCAAGCGCTCGCCCGGATAGTAGGCTGAAGGGCCGGTGTCCGTGTCCATCGACCGCATGGCCTCGGCGACCTTCTTGCGATCGGCCACGCCGGCTTTTTCCAAGGCCTCTTTGAATATCCATATGTCGCCGTAGGTCGACAGGGAGTCCTGGGTCATCCATGGCTCGCCAGTGCGTTTCTTGAACGCCTCCACCAAGGCCTCCGAGCCCTTTCCCGGCCAATTGGCCACCGCGACGATCAAGCCCTCGAGCGTCTCTTTATCGACGATCTTGAGCAGCTCGGGCACTACCATGTTGCCGCCCGAGGCTATCAATGGAATGCGCCCCTTGCCCAGCCCCATTTCCCTGACCTTTTCGAGCAGCAGTTTCGCGTCGGGCACGGTCGAGGGCATCATCAACGCAAAGTCGGGTCGCGTATTGCGCAGCTTTTGCACGAGTGATGTTGCATCGGACAGCGGCGGTGTGAACACTTCGTCGGTGACCAGCTTCAGGCCCGCCCGTTCCAGCCCGCCTTCGCGCATCGGCTTTGTGAAGCTGACCTGCGATGCCGTATTGTCCATGACAATGCCGACCGTTTTCGCCGGTTTTCCCGTCACTTGCTGCGCCAGCTTGGTAATGATGGGAAGCATGCTTTCGGATTGCACGCTGGCCGGCGCGGAAGTCTGAAAGACATACTTATAGCCCCGGCTCGTCAACGAATCGGCATACGACAGGGTCAGCCAAGGCAAACTGGCCCGCTCGGTGACTTCAGTGATCGCCAAGGTAAATGAGCTCAGGAAAGCGCCGGTGCCGCCAATCAGATCGGGCTCTTGCGCCACCAGTCTTTGCGCGGCGTTCTTGGACTTTTCAATACTGTCGCCCGCATCGGCCACCACCAGTTCCATCTTCGCCCCGCCCAGCGCCTTGATGCCTCCCGAAGCATTGATGTCCTCGACGGCCGCCTTTGCCCCCATCAGATGCACTTCTCCGCTGCGGGCCCAAGGCCCCGACAACGGCACGATCACCGCAACCTTGACCGCCTGGGGTTCGGCGGATGCCGCCATGGGCGCCGCCGCCATCGCGGCCGCCGCCAGTGCCGCGCTCAGCGGCCCGAGCAATCCTGACAATCGTTTGGAACTCATATCATCTCCTGTTAGTTATTAGACATAATGTTTTGCCTGCGCCGGCACGCTTGAATCACATCCCGAGGTAGGCGCGCTTGACTGTTGGATCGCTGATCAGCACATTATGCTTGCCCTCGAGAACCGCCCTTCCCGACTGAAGCACGTAACCATAGTCGCAATTCTCAAGCGCCTCGGCCACGCGCTGCTCCACCAACAAGACCGAAATCTTGTTTTCCCGGTAAATCGTTTCGATTTTTTCAAAGATTGCATCGGCGATGGCCGGCGCCAGCCCCATGGACGGTTCGTCGAACATCAGCAATTTGGGCCTTGCCGCCAAACCCCGGCCTATCGCCACCATTTGCTGCTCGCCGCCGGACAGCGTTCCCGCAAATTGCCCGCGCCGCTCGAACAGCCGGGGAAACAGCGCATAGATCTGCTCCAGGCTGTGCGCCCAGTTGTCGCGGGCGTCTTTGCTGCAAGCGCCCATTTCGAGGTTTTCAAGCACGGTCAGGCTCTTGAATACCTGCCGGCCCTCCGGCACATGGGCAATGCCCAGAAGCGCGCGGCGCGACGCCGGCACATCGGCAAGATCCTGACCCTGGAAGGTGATCCTGCCCGAGTCTATCGGCACTGTGCCGGAAATCGCCTTGAACAACGTCGTCTTGCCGGCCCCATTGGGGCCCACGACGGCGACAAACTGGTTTTCGCCGACTTTGGCGCTGACCTGATGCAGCGCTTTGAGCCCGCCGTAAGATACGGATAAATTCTCAACGCTTAGCATGAGCGCTCCATTTCTTGCCCAGATAGGCATCAATCACGGCTTGTTCGCTGGTGACAGTGGCGGGATCGCCTATCGCCAGGACGGTTCCATGGTCAAGCACGAGAAGCCGATCGGCCAGGCGGACCATGGCATGCATCGTATGTTCGATGATGACGATTGTTATGCCCTCGTCCTGGATGCCCTGAATGGCATGCATCATGAGCTCGACCTCGTCGGCTCCGAGTCCCGCCAGGATCTCATCGAGCAACAGGACCTTGGGCCGCGATGCCAGGGCGCGCGCCAGTTCCATCAAGCGCAGCTGTATGGTCGACAAACCGCCTGCCAGCGATTCCGAATTGGCCTCGAGGCCTACCCGGGCCACCGCGTCGCGCGCATAGGCATAAGCCTTCTCGTCGCCCGGCTCGCCGGCGAATGCGCCCACCACCACATTCTGCAGAACGCTCAGATTGGCGAAGGGCCGCGCCACCTGGAATGTGCGGGCAATGCCGATTCTGCAGATCTCGTGGGGCCGGAGGCCGACAATATCCCGCCCCTCATGGATGACGCTGCCTTCCGATACCGGAATGATGCCATTTATCAAATTGAACAATGTGGTCTTGCCGGCGCCATTGGGACCTATGATGCCCAGGATCTCGCCCCGGTAGACGTCGAAGGATACATTCTGGACCGCCGCGAGGCCGCCGAACGATTTGGACACCCCCTTGGCCGACAGGGCAATATCATTGCCGCGCGGCGATGCCGTCCTCTTGAGCGCTTTTTCCGGCGGCGCCATGGGAGGGAGGGCATCGGAAGTCGTTCCGGCCCCCCGCTGGCGCTTGAAAAAGGCCAATGCCTTGAACAATATCCCCTCGGGCGCCATGATGACGACGAGGACGATGGCCAGGCCATAGACGACGCCTTGTATGCCAGGCAGCTTGTCACCCAGTTGGGCGCTCAGGTACTCGCTGATCGGCACCAGCGTAATGGCGCCGATCACGGGGCCCGCAACGGTGCCCACGCCGCCGAACAAGGCGAAAATCACTGCCTGCGCCGATATGAGCGGACCAAAGACCGCCGGCGGCGAAACAATCAGCAGCACCACCGCATATAGGCCGCCCGCGGCGCCGGCTATGCCCGCGGACAACACCAGCGCCATCAGCTTCCAATTGAAGGGATTGATCCCCGAAGCATCGGCGGCCAGTTCGTTCTGTTTGATGGCCAGCAGCGACAAGCCGAAACGCGACTTGCTGATGCGCAGGCTGATGAGCAGGGCAATGATCAGCAGCGCGATCGCCAGCACAACGTAGCAGCGGGTATCGGAAAACTGCATATAGGCCCACGGCGCCTCGCGCCGCATCGGAATCGCGACCTCCTGATAGCCCAGCCATTCAAACACATAGAGCAGCGCCAGCGGATAGGCCAGCATGGCCAGGCCGAAATAATGGCCGCGGAGCCGGAAAGTCAGCGCGCCGATCAATGCGCCGGCCATGGCCCCTACCGCGGTGGCTATCGGAATGCCCATCCATGGAGAAATGGCGAGCTTCTCGGACAGCAGCGCCACCGTATAGGCGCCCAGCCCGAAAAATGCGGCGTGCCCGAACGAAACCAGGCCGGAGTAGCCGCTGAAGATATTCCATGACACGCCCAGCGTGGCCCAGATCGGCACGATCGTGAGCATCAGAAGATAATACGGATTGCTTACCGAGAAGGAGACGGCTAGATACAGCGCCGCCAGGATAATGATTCGGAAGGTCGCGCTTCTATCGCGCCAGAAAATTGCATTAAGCACGATCTACGGACCTCCCGAAAAGCCCCTGGGGACGCAAGAGAATAATGAGCAGAAAAACGACGAAAATCGCCGCGTTCTGCAGTTGCACCGGCAGCACGATGGCCGACAGCTGCTGCACCAGCCCGATCGTGAGCCCCCCCCAGAATGCGCCGGCTATGCTGCCTATGCCGCCAAGCACCACGCCCGCGAACATGATCACGATGAACTCGATGCCGACATATGGATGAAACGGAAAATTGACGGCAATCAATCCCCCGCCGATGGCGGTAATGGCCGCGCCCAGGCCAAAGGCGTAACGGTGCGATTTTCCGACGTCAATGCCCATATATGTGGCCGCCTCCGGGTTGTCGGCCGCGGCGCGCAACATTTTCCCGGTTCGCGAACGGGTGATGAACAGCGCCACCACCAGGACCACCACCACGGTCGCCAAAAAAGAGACTGTGCGCCCCTTGTTCAGGAAGACGCTGATATCGTCGCCCAGCAGCGGTCCGATTTCCCAGGCGCTCGAGGTAAGCGAGGTCTGGATGGTCCTCGCGCCCGAGCCGAACAGGATGAGCGCGCCGTTTTGCAGGATCAGCGACAAGCCCAATGTCAGCGTCAATTGCTGGTAGTGCCCATCACCGTCGCTGCCGGCGGCGCGCGTGCCTGTCACCCTGGCCAGCAACAGGGGATGAAGCATGGCCGCAAACGCATACAACAGGACGCCGGCCAGCAATGCGCTGACGACGGGCCCCAACACGGGACCGATGGCCGCATTGAGGCCGAACTGGGTAAAGATGAACAAGGAGGCGTACATCCCCAGCATCAGGAATTCCCCTTGGGCGAAATTGATGACGCGCATTACGCCGAAAATCATTCCCAGGCCCGCGCAAAGCAGGCCATAGACCCCTCCGACGACAATTCCGGTAAGAAGGGCCTGAAGAATATTTTCCACAATGATCAAACTAGGGTCCATCCGCCACTCCGATAATTTTTATGTTCCAGGATTGGATCTCGCGAAAGCCGCGGCCTGCTTCCCGGCCTGGAGCCGCGGGTAGCCGATAAATCAGCGGCTCTCCGGAGAGGATTCCAGATACTGCGCAAGCAATGAGTTGAACTGCCTGGCCGCTTCGTATGCCACCCAATGCCCCGCGCCGGGCACGACGTGGAAGGTCGCCCCGGGGCAGAGAGACCGGATAAAGCGCTCGCGCTCTTCGATATGCGGATACGCCACCGCGTCCAGCTCTCCCCAGATGACATTCAGCCGCTTGGGCGGACAGGACCGCAGCACGCGGGCCAGCGCGTCGGTATTCGCGACCTTGCGGCTGCGCACGCGCGACCGCAGCGTGTTCCTCTGCTGGATCTCCAGCGCCAGCGCGTCGAGGTTCTCGGGATGCGCGATCATCAAGCGCAGCAAGTTGGTCCTGTGTATCGCGCGCAATTGATCCGGAGGCAAATCCGGCGTCCAGCCCAGGAGTTCAATGCGGGGGCGGGCCAGGCCAAGCGCGCCGGGCCCGGCCAGGGTGAGCGAACGGACCTGAGGCCCAAGCCGCGCCGCGACATACCCCGCCACCAGCGCGCCGAACGAAAACCCCACCAGATCGAATGGCGTTCTTTCAACAATCAGTTGTTCGAGCCCGGAGGCGACGATGGCAGCGATGCCGTCAGGCACGTCGCCGGTGAAATCGCTGGAGTCGCCCAAGCCGGGAAGATCCGGAACGAGGACCGTGCGCGTCGCGGCAAAGGCCGGTATGCTGCGGATCCAATGCAGCCATGATCCATGGCCTCCGTGCAGCAATACCAGCAGCGGCCCCGAACCCCAGCTGCGCCATGTCATCTGCCCGCCGGCGCAAGGCGTGGCAACGCGCCGGCATGACGCCTCGAGCCGCTCGATCACCGCGCCCGGATGAAGCAATGGTTCTTCGGAAAAAGGCATTTCCATCGCAGTCATGCAGGCACGAAGCGCAGCAGCGACACGCTCTCGGCTACATGCTCGAATACGGCGCGCATGGGCAGGCCCATATGCACGTCATCAGGAATATCGCAGCCGAAATTGCTCAAGACGAGGGGTCCCTCTTCCAGCTGGACCAGGCAAACGTCGTAGGGCAGCTCCGCGCGGTAGCCATCCCAATAAGCGCGATGGAAACGCACCCAGGAAACCAGCGTCGCACGCCCGCTCACCACTTCCCAAAGCTGGTCGTCGGACAGGCATACGGGACATACCTCGCAAGCCGGGAAATGGCGGTCGCCGCAGCTTTGGCAGCGCTGGACGGACAACTGGCGGGCCCATGCGAAATCCCAGTACGGTTTGGTCAGCGGATCCAGGACTGGCAAAGGCTTGTCATAGGGGATGCTCGTCATAATCAGCCCTTCGTATAAATAATGGAACGTGTGCAAGGCGTGGCCGCCACATACTGGACCACTTCGCAGCCGGGCACCTGCCGGGCGCCGCATTCCCCGCGGATCTGCCGCACCGCTTCGACATTCAGCGCCCAGCCTTGCATATAGGAATTGGAAAGATGGCCGCCATCAGTGTTGGTTGGCAGCTTGCCGTTCAGCCCCAGCGTCCCGCCTTCGACAAAAGAGCCCGATTCGCCTCTTGCGCAATAGCCCAGCCCTTCGAGGCTGAACAGCACCGTGGCGCTGAAGTTGTCGTAGCACATGAAGGCGTCGACATCGCTGCATCCCAAGCCCGCCATTCCATACGCCTGCGCGCCCGCATCGCTGATTTCGCTGTACCAGAAATCCGCGTCGAAATTCGATATTGAGCTGCGCTGGAAACCATCGCGCGCGCCCACCCCGGAAATCAATACAGGGGGCTTTGCGAGATCGCGCGCGCGCTCCGCCGTCGTCATGATCATGCAGACGGCTCCGTCGTTTATCAGGCAATAGTCCAGCAAGCCGAACGGCTCGACAATGCGGCGGGCCGTTTCATGGTCATCGATCGTGATCGGCTTTTGCATGACCGCATCCGGATTGAGCATGGCATTATTGCGGAATGCCACGGACACCTCGCCAAGCTGCCGCGTCGTCGTGCCATAGCGCTGCATATGCATGCGGAACATCAAGGCGTGCGCGGCGCCGGGCGACGTAAAGCCCCAGGGGTCCCATATGCTGGCGCTGTCCTCGCCCCCATAGCTCACCCTGCGCGAGCGGCCGATGTTGGTATAGATCAGCGCGACATACTTGGCGGCGCCGGTCTCGAGCGCCATCATGGCCTCGATGATGGACATGCCCGACATGCGGCCATGCCCCGGCAGGCTGATGGTCCACGAAGGATTCAGGCCCAGGACTTCGCCCATCCGCGCATAGTAGGGAACGCGGCAGCATACCAGGCCATCGATCTGGTTCTTGTCCAGGCCGCAATCCGCGATTGCCGACTTGAAGGCTTGAGCTCCGAGCCCATAGTCGCTTTTATCGGGGAAGTCGCCGTATTTTGTATTGCCCACCCCCACGACGGCAATCTTGTTTTTCAGCGCGCGGAAATCATTCATATTTGCCCTTTGCATATCCAGTGACGGTTGACGCTTTCAATCGAGTCCGCTCCGGCGGTCAAGGAAGCTGCGCGCCGCTTGGCCCGACAAACACCGAGTACAGGCAGGAAGCCGTCGTCACAAACAGGCGGCTGCCTTTCCGGCCGCCAAAAGTCAGGTTGCTGACCACCTCGGGGAAGCGGATTTTTCCTATCAGTTCGCCGTCCGGGGCGTAGCAATGAATGCCGTCGCCCGCGCTCGTCCACACCTGCCCTTCCGTATCGACACGAAAGCCGTCGGAAACGCCCGGATCGATATCGGCGAAAACCCGCGGATTCTTAAGCCGCTTGCCGTCGACTTCCCACGCCATGATGTGATGCGGCCCGTCCTGCTGATGAGAAATCCCGGTATCCGCCACATAGAGTATTTTCTCGTCGGGCGAAAACGCCAGGCCGTTCGGCTTGACCATTGCGCCTGTGGCGATGTTGAGCTCCCCGGTTCCGGGGTCGAAGCAAAACACATTGTTGGCGCCGAGTTCGCTTTCGGACTTGTCGCCGGTGTAGTTGCTGAGAATGCCGTAGGGCGGGTCGGTGAACCAGATGGTATCGTCCGAACGCACCACCAGGTCATTGGGCGAATTCAGACGCTTGCCTTCATAGCTGTCGACCAGCGTGGTAATGGTGCCGTCATATTCCGTGCGCGTGATGCGGCGCGAACCGCTTTCGCACGTCACGAGTCTTCCCTGGCGATCGCGGGTGTTCCCGTTCGAGAAATGAGAGGGGTAGCGGTAGGTGGTCACGCCCCCGCCCTCGACCCAGCGCAGAATGCAATTGTTCGGTATATCGCTGAACAGCAGGTAATCGCCATCGGCAAAATAAACGGGGCCTTCCGCCCAGCGCATGCCCGAATGCAACAGCTCTATCCTTGATGCCGCCACAAGACTGGGCCTGAAACGCTGGTAGTTGATTATCTCGAAATCCGGGCTCATTTACGTTCGTCTCCAGTAGTTTTCCATATCCGCACATGCTTCGTGAAAAACGAATAATGCATGATATTTTATATTTTATATAAAAGTCAACCGATTAAATCGGCGGACTATGCCGTCCACGGAGGCAGCGGACCTTGAGAACGCCATCGCCATGGCCGCAAAACCTGTCTTTTCATTTTTAAATTGATGCATTGTATAATATATAAATTATTACCCAGAACGCGCTCAAGAAGCCTGCGCTTGGCCCGAAAATCCTCACTTGAAAGGCAACCATGTCCCACGTCCCTGAATCCAATCCCGCTCAATCAGTCGACACCAACAAACCAGGCATGCTGGCGGGAGTCCGGGTTATCGAAGTCGCAGACGAACTCGGCGAATATTGCGGCTTGCTGCTCAGCGGCCTGGGCGCCGAGGTAATAAAGGTCGAATCGCCCAGCGGCAGCCCGACCCGCAAGATCGGGCCGTTCGCGGACGATGAATGCGATCCGGAAAAATCGCTGTTCTTCTGGGCGTACAACCGGGGCAAGCGCTCTATCGTCCTGGAAATGGACACCGACGAGGGAAGGCGGGTGTTCATGCAGCTGGTCGGCAGCGCCGATGTATTGCTCGACAGCACTTGCGGGCGGCTCATGTCTGAGCTCAAGCCCGAACAGCCGCTGAACGAGCTATTCCCATCATTGATAAGCGCGCGCATCACCCCCTTTGGCGACAGCGGGCCGTGGAAGGACTTCAAGAGCTCCGATCTGATTCATCTGGCGCTTGGCGGCGTGATGATGAACTGCGGCTATGACATGGACGCGGATGGAAACTATGAGCTGCCGCCAATCGCCCCGCAAGTCTGGCACGCCTATCACATAACCGCCGAGCAAACGGCGGTCGGCATTCTGGCAGCGCTGATGCACAGGCAAAAAACCGGCGAAGGCCAGGATCTGTCCTGCGCCGTGCATGAAGCGGTGTCCAAGAACACTGAACTCGATCTGATGTCGTGGGTAATGCGCCATGCTGAACTCTACAGGCAGACATCGCGCCACGCCGTCGAATCTCCCAACCCAATGCCTAATATCAGCGCGACCAGGGATGGGCGCTGGAACATGGCCTGGGGCGTATCCGCGCGCGACAAGGCAAAGCTGGTGCCCTTTCTCGATCGCTATGGCATGGCTTCCGACCTCAAGGCGCCCCCCGAGAACGCGGATATGCTTGCACGCAACACTCCCGGCTCGGCCGCCATGGACGAGGAATCGGTGCATACGCTGAACGTGATTCAGGAATTCATTGCGTCTTACGACTACAAGGATTTACCCTGGCACGAGGCGCAAGACGCCGGCCTGCTGTGGGCGCCCGTACGCAAGCCCCACGAGAATGCGCAGGACGAACACTGGCTGCTGCGCCATTCATTCAGCGACATCGAGCACCCGGAGCTCGGGCGCAGCTTCCGCTATCCGACCAGCAAATGGCTGAGTACGGCGACTGCATGGCAGGTCGGCCAGCGCGCTCCATTGCTGGGCGAACATACACAGGAAGTGAAGGCATTGGCGGGCCGGGGCCAAACGACGGCAGCCGGCAAGGCGCTTCCAGCCGCGGCCGCCGCGCCCTCGCCCAAGCTGTCCGCGCGCGGCCGTCCGTTTCCACTGCAGGGAATCCGGATTCTCGACTTCTCCTGGTTTCTCGCATCGGCGGGAGGCACTCGCTTTCTCGCGGCGCTGGGCGCGGAAAGCATCAAAGTGGAATGGAAGGAAAACCCGGACACCCGCCTGGCGGCCATGGCGCCCGTTGGCGGGCGGGCCGCCAGGCAGGCCGCGACGGGCCCCATTCCGGGCGTCGCCGATCCGGACATGGGCGGCCAGTTCAACAACAAGAACGCCGGCAAGCGCGGCATGTCGCTCAACATCCGCCACCCCAAGGGGCTGGCGATCGCAAAAGCGCTGGTAAGTCAGTCCGACATCGTGGCCGAAGGGTTCTCGCCGGGGGTCTTGCAGCGGCTGGGGCTCGGCTATGACGTCCTGAAGTCCATAAAACCCGACATCATCTACGTGCAGCAGTCGGGAATGGGCAGCATAGGAAAATACGGACGCTTCCGGACGGTCGGCCCGGTGGCTGCGTCGTTCGCGGGGACGACGGAAATGTCGGGACTGCCCGATCCGCTGCCACCGGCCGGATGGGGCTATTCCTATCTCGACTGGGTCGGGGCTTATGGTTTCGCCCTCGCGGCGATGGGCGCGCTATATCACCGCGAACGCACCGGCGAGGGCCAATGGATAGACTCGTCGCAGTGTGAAGCCGGGATTTTCCAAACCGCGACCGCCATACTCGACTGGTCGGCCAATGACCGCATCTGGACGCGCTATGGCAATCGTTCGCCGCACAAGCCAGCCGCGCCGCATGGCGCCTATCGCTGCGCGGGCAAGGACCGGTGGATCGCGATCGCCTGCTTCGACGAAGAGGACTGGGCAGCCCTGCTGCGCGTGTCCGGCATGGCGGAACTGAATTTCGACCCGCGTTTCAATACGCTTGCGGCGCGGCTGGAAAACCAGGACGCCCTGGACGCGGCGATTGGTTCCTGGACGGAAAGACAAGAGGCTTTCCATTGCATGCATCAGCTGCAGGCGGCGGGAGTGGCGGCCGGCGTCTGCCAAACCGCGGCCGACCGCTGCGATCGCGACCCCCAGCTGGCCCACCTGGAATGGCTCACCGAGGTGAGCGGCAGCAAGATCGGCCGCTGGCCGGTTATAGAATTTCCCGTAAAGCTGAGCAAGACGCCGGCATATAGCGGCGGCCCTATCGACCGCGGCGCCCCTTGTTATGGGGAAGACAACGAGCACGTATTATCCGTGATGCTGGGGTACTCCGCAGCCGAGATCGCCGACCTGCAAGAGCAGGGGGTCATTTGAAAATTACTTGCCGGCTTGCTTGAGCTTTTTGCGCAATTCGTCGGCGTAGCACTTCTTGAACTTGCGATGCCCGCTTTCGATGTGAGCCTGGAGCGCCCGTACCACCGTTTTGGCATCGCCGGTTTTCAAGGCGTCGAGAATGATCTGATGCTCGTCCACCACGTCGGCAGGACGATTAGGCATGGCCGCCAGCATTTCGAAAGGATATTTCGCCCATACAATCCGGACAAAATGCAGCGTCTGAGGCTGATCGGCTATTTCATACAAACGAAAATGCAAGCGGAAATTGCTTCGGCGATGGGCGAGCATATCGTTGGCCTTCAATGCCGCTTTCATTTCATCATTGATACGGGCCAGTGATTTTATGTGTTCCGCCGTGATGCGCTTGGCCGCTATGCGCGCCAGCCGGAGTTCGAGTTCGAGGCGCAATTCGTACAATTCCTCGACCTGCTCCAGCACCAGAGGCGCGACTACCGCGCCACGGTGCGAAGCCCCATGCACGTAGCCCTCGGCCTCCAGAAGTTTCAAGGCCTCTCTGACGGGAGTGATCGAAAGATTGAACATTTTGGCGATTTCCGCCTGCCTCAGCTTTTGTCCACGCTGGAAGAAGCCGGCCAGAATGCCTTCCCGGAGAAACTCGGTAACCTGATTTTCCTTGGTCTTGAACGCACCCCCGCGAGTCAGTTCGCCGTCCATGCCAAACTCAAAGCTCTGGAGCCCTTCGGTCGGATTCATATATCTAATGGATGCCTTTAGTATTTATCTGAATTATATTATATTTTATCTTTTGTCAGCCCATTATAAGGGCCTTCCATAAAGGCGCTTGCAGACCATGCAACGCCCCGCAGGATGAACGCAGCGGCGGAACAATTTGACGGCCAGCCAACACCCGGGGCCGCGCAAATTCGACACGCGAAGACTGCGCATCCCAACCTTGCCTACCCGGAGACTGTTATTGCTTCCCCTGATTTTTTGCCACGCCAGCCTGACCCTTCGCCGGCGCCTCACACCCCTGTGCGCCCCGATTGGCTTGCCTTGCGACGAGAAGACATCCTCGACCCCGGGCTGCCCATCATTGACGCGCACCACCACCTATGGGAGTTTCCCGAGAAATCATACGGCTGCTCCGACCTGCTGGCGGATATAGGGCAGGGACACAACATCACCGCAACGGTCTTTATCGAGTGCAAGACCGGCTATCGGACCAGCGGCGCGGAATCGCTACGCCCTGTCGGCGAAATCGAATTCGCGCGCTCGCAGGGAGAGCGCGCAGGGGGAGCCATCGATATTTGCGCGGGAATAGTCGGATACGCCGATTTGCGCCTGGGAGCGGCGGTAGTGCCCGCGCTTCAGGCCCAGCAAGCCGCCGCGGGCGGCCGGCTGCGCGGCATCCGCAATATCACCGTCTGGCATGCGGATCCATCGCTGCGATTATCGGCGAGCCGGCCGCCCGCCGGCGTATTGTCGGACCCCATGTTCCGAATGGGATTCCGCCACCTGGCGCCCATGGGATTGAGCTTCGACGCATGGCTGGTCCATACCCAGCTCGATGAACTGCGCGCCCTGGCGCTCGATTTTCCCGGTACGCCTATCGTGCTGAACCATCTAGGCGGCCCTATCGCCATTGGTCCCTACACGGGACGACGCCAGGATGTCTTCATGGCGTGGCGCGGCGCCTTGGAAAGACTTGCCGGCTGCCCCAACGTCTTCATGAAAATAGGAGGATTCGGGATGCCGCTGTTCGGGTTCGAATTCCATCGCTTGCCAGTCCCGCCCAGCTCGGTACAGATAGCCGCCGCCGTACGGCCTTATGCCGAAACCTGCCTAGAGTTGTTCGGCGCCGGCCGCTGTATGTTCGAAAGCAACTTTCCAGTCGACAAGGGCAGCTTCGATTACTCCATTCTATGGAACGCTTTCAAACGCCTCGCGGCAGGCGCCTCGGCCACGGAGACCGCCTCGTTGTTTCACGACACCGCCGCCGACTTCTACGGCCTGGCTGGCGACCAACGCAGCCCCGTTCCTGCCGCTCGATGAGCCTGGCCAGGGGCTCGCATCGGCGGCCGCCGATGCGATAGGCGCCAAACCGCGCATCGGCTTGGCGCCCGGCGGCTCAGTCCGCAGGAAAGTCCGCCGCAATTCCAGCGTCTCTCCAGGCTTCGACCTCGGCGAGGCGCGTGGACAGGGAGCGCGTTACCGCGTCGACGCCCCTCGCGCCAAGCACGAAATGCCGCGGCGGATCGTCGCTTTCGTAGGCCTGGATGATAGCCTGGGCAGCGCGGGCGGGGTCCCCCGCTTGTTTACCGCTGTTCTGCACGGCGCTTTGCATCCGGGCGCCGGCCGTCGCGGCGTAGTCCTCGATGCGATTCGGCGTCTGGACCAGCGACCGCCCCGCCCAGTCCGTGCGGAATGGCCCCGGTTCGATGCAGGTGACTGCAATGCCTAGCGGCCTACACTCGGCCGCGAGCGCATCCGACCAGCCTTCGATGGCATGCTTGCTGGCGGCGTAATAGCCCGATCCCTGATACCCGATAAAGCCGGCCACCGACGTTATGTTGATCACGTGCCCTTTGCGCCGCGCGCGCATGCCGGCCAGCACTGCCCGGGTCACCGCGAACAGGCCGAACACGTTTACATCGAATTGCGCGCGGATTTTCGCTTCCTCGCCCTCTTCCACGGAAGCTTGGTAGCCATAGCCCGCGTTGTTGACCAGCACGTCGATCCGGCCAAAACGTTGTTCGGCGGCCGCCACGGCGGCGGCGATCTGGCCGGGGTCGGTGACGTCCAGGTCCAGCGCCAGCGCGCGGTCCGGCGCATCGGCCACGAGATCGGCGATCCGTGCGCTATCGCGCGCGGTGGCGACCAGGCGCCAGCCGCGCGCCAGCACGAGCCTGGACAGCTCCTTGCCGAAGCCGCTGGAACAGCCCGTAATAAACCATACAGGGGTAGACAACGATTCCATCGGATATCTTCCTTATGAATGCGCGCCGAAAACCGGCGCTACTTCCGCGCAACTGGCAGAACATTTTTCGAAACACGGACCCAGCCCGTTTCAATATGATCGATCATTGCCGCGACCGCCGCTTTCTTGTCGCCGGCCTCGAGCTTGCGGATGATCTCGCCGTGCTCCTGCTGAAGGTGCTTGAAACGGACAGCTTGATCATCGTGGAAATTGAACGGGTATTTGGCCCACAATACGCGCACGAACTGCAGCGTCTGCGGGCGATCGGCGATTTCATAGAGGTAAAAATGGAACCGGACATTGGCCACCCGCACGGGATAGACTTCGCGCTCTTTGACCAGCTTGCTCAGTTGGCGATGCATCTCGCGCAATTCCTCGATCTGAGCCTTCGTGATCCGCGCCACGGCCCTCTCTACCAGGTCCCGTTCCAGCAGAACACGCAACTCGAAGATCTCCCGGGCATTCTCGGGATCGATATCGGGCACCGACAGGCCCTTGTGCGGCACGCTGGCAACGAAACCCTCCATTTCAAGCACTTTCAGGGCTTCGCGCACCGGCGTGATCGATACCCCCAGTTCAGCCGCAATATCGGCCTGCTTCAACTTGTCGCCTCGCCCATATTCGCCCGAGATGATCCGTTCGCGCAGCCGCTCCGCCACCTGATCCAGCTTCGTTAGAAAAATCATATGTATCCCAGTAGTTATAATCCATGCCGCTCCGTTCGCGCCCGCCGCTGTCCGCATCCTTGTATGGTACGGCCATCGCCTCGGCTGCGCATTGCCCCGATATTGTAGGGGACCGAGCCGGGATACGCTCAGCCCGCAGAATATTCTCGTCAGGAGTCATCGGCACGGTTTCCCCGCCGGCCCTTCATGCCTGCTTTCGGCTTTCCCCATCCATGATGAACCGCGGCAGTCTGAAACCATCCGCCATCGTGATATACGTCATTTTTACCAGCGTGCCTATCCAGCTGCCTTCCGGAACCGGCGGCTCCAGGTTGGAAATCAGCACAGGCCCCTCTTCGAGGCGCACGGCCGCCACATTGTAGGGCGCCGGATAGGCGCCGAGATAGCTCTTGTGGAAAATCACCCAGGAGATCACGCGTCCGCGCCCCGACAGCGCTTGCCATTCGAGTTCCGACGACAGGCAATGCCCGCAGACCGGGGCAGGCGGGTACTGGAATTGGCCGCAGCCCTTGCAGCACTGCAAACGCATCGCGCCTTCCCTTATGCTCTGCCACATGGGCTCATCGTAAAGGCCCATCACAGGCTGAGGCGTGGGGGGAATGGCGGATAATGCTGTTTCTTGGCTCATGGTGCGTCCCTTCCTATCGGCTATAGATGATCGAGACGGCCTTCCCGGCGACATCCGACGTGTAATGGGCGTGGCGGCAATCGGCGACCTGGCGCTCGCCGCAGTCGCCGCGCAGCTGGCGCACGCATTCGATCTGATGCGCCCAGCCCTGCATATACGTTTCCGACAAGTGGCCGCCGCTCGTATTGGTCGGCAGCTTTCCGCCCGGGCCGATGCCGTCTTCCCTGAGAAAACGCCCCGCGTCCCCGACCTGGCAATAGCCGTATCCTTCGAGCGCGAGCGGCACGTGAACCGAAAAGCTGTCATAGACCTGGAACAAGTCCATGTCCTCGGGGCCGAATCCCGCCATATCGTATACCTGCCGCGCGCAGTCCTGCTGCGCCGGCAGATAGAAGTCGGTAAGCCGCGGCTCGAGGCTGGTTGCGCCGCGATTCAAGTCGCGCCGGCCCACGGCCTCGATATAGATCGCCGGCTTGGCGAGGCGCGCGGCGCGCTCGGCCGTCGTGATGATCAACGCGACGCCGCCGTCATTGATCATGCAGTAGTCGTAAAGGCGCAGAGGTTCGCAGATATACTGGGCCTGGCGATAGTCGTCGAGCGTAATGCGCTTGCGCATCACGGCATTCGGATTCATCGACGACCACGCCCTCTGAGCGACGGCGACCTGCCCGAGGTCCAGGGGATCGAAGCCGCGCTCTTCGCAGTATGCGCGGAATGTCAAGGCGTAAAGCGCGCCCTGGGACGTCAGGCCCCAGGGCGCGTGATAGACATATGACAGGAAGGCATCGCCGCCCATCGCTTGCGGGCCGCCATATTGGATCTTGGCCGAACGCTGGTCGTTGCCATAGACGAGCGCGATGGTCTCGGCCAGCCCCGCTTCGACCGCCGCGACTGCCTGCACGACCGACAGCACAGCGTCGGCCTGGTCGCCCCAGCGCGGTTCGATCCCGAGCACTTCCGACATGCGTTCGTAGGCGGTGGTCGGCCCGACGATCAGGCCATCGATGTCGTCGCGGGCCAGGCCGGCATCGGCCAGTGCCTCGCGGAATGCGATCGCGCCATACCCATAGCTATCGGCGGGCCTTTCGCCCGCGCGCACGCGCCGCCAATCCGCGGTCCAGTCTGTATGGCCCACGCCGACCACAGCCGCGGCCCGCCGCAGAGGCGAAGCCGATTTTGTTGTTGCTCCCGTACCGCTCATGACAGTATTCCTCGTTCGTTTAATGCCTCGATGCGCTCGGATGACAGCCCGAGCAGGCCACCCAGCACCTGCCGTGTATGCTCGCCGAACAGCGGCGGGCGCCGCAGATCGATCCGTTCGCCGTCCACCGTGAACGGCAGCGAGCCGAGCAGCACCGGCCCGACTTCCGGATGCTCGATGTGCTGCCAATAGCGTCGATGCGCCAGTTGCGGATCGGTCTCGATGAGTTCGCGCGAGTTCGCGACAGAGGCCACCGGTATGCCTTGCGGGCGCAACAGCGCGACGATGTCCTGCGCGTCCTGTGTTCGCGTCCATGCCTCGACGGCCTGCTCGACGCGCTGGAGCGCCGCAAGCCGACCGGCCGCATCCGCAAGGCTCGCGTCGGCGGCCAGGTCGGCGCGCCCCATGGCTTGGGCGAGTGCGAGCCACTGTGTGTCGCTGGTCACAGCCAGCGCGACCCATGTATCGCCGCCGCGGGCGCGGAATATGCCATGGGGCGCATGGCGGCGGCTGCGATTGCCGGTCTGCGGCGGATTCTCTCCAGTGGCGCTCGCCTCGACAAGCGCCGGGCCGACGAAGTTCGCGGTGGACTCAACCTGAGACAGGTCGATCTTCATCCCGCGGCCGGTCTTGCGCCGATGCGCAAGCGCCGCCAATACGGCAAATGCCGCATGATAGGGGTTGGCCGCATGATCGGGGTAATGCGTGCCGGGGCCCACCAGGTCGCCAGGGCCATATGCCGTCTGCCACATAAGGCTGGTTACCGCGCTGATCGTCATGCCGACACCCAGCAATGCCGCGCGCGGCCCGTCCTGGCCATACATGGGCATCGACAGGTAAATGATATCGGGCTTGATCTCGCGCAGCGCTTCGTAGCTGAAGCCCAGCCTGTCCATGGCGCCGGGGCCGAAGTTATTCGAGACGACGTCCGATCCGGCTACCAGGTCCAGCACGATGCGCCGCGCTTCCTCGGTCTTCAGGTTCAGCGCCACGCTTTTTTTTCCGGTGTTGCGCGATGCGAAGTAGCCGCTGCGGTTGATGCCGGACACACCGTCCTTGAAAGGCCCGGCCGTGCGCACGGAATCGGGGCGTGTCATGCTTTCGACCTTGAGCACCTCCGCGCCGAAGTCGGAGAACACCTTCGTGCCGAACGGGCCGGCGCCCGCCCAGGTCAAGTCGGTAAAACGTATGCCTTTGAGAAAATCTGCCTGCATGAAACGCTCCTAGCGTGGAACTGTTGCCGCGCCTAGCGGTGAACTTGGAGAGACCGACCACACTGGTTCGGATAAACGATAGGGCGCGCCCGGGAACTGGACGCTGGCGCCGCAGTGCGCAAGCGACATCTGCTCGAAATAATTCCGATATTGAAGCTGTGGATCGTCGAGCACGTCGCGCACGGTATTGACGGGCGCCATGACGACCTTGCGTTTGATCGCTTCCTGAGTCAGCTCTTGCTTCGTGTACTGGCAAGTGAACGATTCGATCGTTTCGCGCAGAATACGTTTCGCCTCGCCGCCCAGGCGCCAGACACGGTCGGCCCAGCGCTCGGTGGATAGCTCCGCTCCCGCCGGGTGTCCGGTTTCACATATCCACGCGACCAATGAATTCCATGACACGCCCAAGGTGCGCGGCGCCGCGAGGAAAATCAGGCCGTCCTTGCAGGCGAACATGTCCTCGCTCGCGTCCCGCGTTCCTTCGCCGCCGCGCATCGAGATTTTCTTTTCGAAATCCCACATCTGTATTGAGTTCTGTAAAGAATGCGCAATACATTCCTGCGCCGAGACATCGACCACGTGGCCGCGGCCTGCGGCAAGCGAGTCATATAGCGCGATAGACGTCGCCACACCCGCGTACACGCCGGTAATCATCGCGGTCTGCGAACCCGGCAGGCGCAGCGGCGCATTATCTAGCCTGCCGGACAGCCATGCGATGCCGCCCGCTGCCTGCAATGTAAGGTCGGTCGCCGGAGCATCCGCCCAGGGTCCCGTGCGCCCAAATGGCGAAATCGAGGTGATCACCGCCGATGGCGCGATCGATGACAACCATGCCAGCTCGTCGTACAGAGGGCCGCCGCGCTCGAGCAGCACCACCTGCGCGGATTCCGCCAGCCCGGCAAACAAAGACCGCCCCTCGCCGGACTGCAGATCGATGACCCGGCTGTCCTTGCTTGCGTTCAGGAATTCGAATTCGTAGACCGCCGGCCCGTGCATGGCCTCGCCGTCACAGCTCGGCGACCCGCGGTCAGGCAATCCGCCGGGAGGTTCGATTCTCGTCACCACAGCGCCCAGATCGGCGAACAAGCGCCCGACATACCGGCCCATGCCATATGTCATATCGAGGATATTCACATCATCAAACGGCCTTTCCATTTTGTCCTCTAGTTTCTCTGTTCTTCTTGCTTAGCCAAGAACCGGAGCTTCACTATAATATAATTTATATTTTATTTTAATACAATAATTGGCGTGCCTGGTCTGTTTAAACATTGTTTCGTTTGGGGTCGTATGAGAGGTTCCTGGCCGCGGGGCGCTGGACGGATGAAGAGCATATGAAAGCGCGGACGCCTGCCATCGGGCGAACTTTCCATAAGCTCATGCCAAGTTGGAATGGCTTTTATAATGCATTATATATTATCATGGCATAGCGGCCTTAAACGGGCCGGCAAGCGCCAGACGCCCGTCGCTCGCTCATCTCTTCCTGGAAACAACCGTGTACTTTGACTTCTCCTCACTCGATCCGCAGCGGCGCTACAAACTGTTGTCGGCGACTGTCACTCCGCGGCCTATAGCCTGGGTTTCATCGATAGGGGCTGACGGGCAGCCCAATGCCGCGCCCTTCTCTTTCTTCAATGTTTTCGGCGAGGATCCCGCCACGGTCGGCTTTGCGATCAATCACAGATCGAGCGTCGATCGCAAAGACACCGGCGAAAACATCCGGCACCAGCAAGAGTTCGTCGTCAATCTCGTCAGCGAAGACACGCTGCGGCAGATGAATATCTCGGCGATTGAGTTCGGTCCGGAGACCAACGAGCTGGCCGAGGCCGGGCTGACTCCCGCGCCGTCGACGGCCATCCGCACACCGAGCATCGCCGAGAGCCGCGTGGCGCTCGAATGCCGGCTGATGCAAATCGTCAAGCTTGGGCCCATGCGTTCGCTGATCCTCGGCGAAGTGCTGGCAATGCATATCCGCGACAATGCAGTGCTAGACCGCGAGAATTGCCTGATCGACACGCCGCGCCTGGAGATCATCGGCCGGATGCAGGCCCACACCTATATCCGGACGGCCGACACCTTGCGCATGCCGACCATTCCGCTCGAAGAATGGGAAGCCAGGCGCAAAACCAGCCAGGACGGCTGAGTTACGGCCGGTGGTCCTGCCTGGTGCCGGCATCGCATGGGCCGATCGGACGGCGGGCGAAATGCAGTTTGGTGGCGCCGTATTCGCCTATCAGGTCATCGCGGCCGGCGTCGACCAGGCCGATTTTCCCGAAGCGCTGGCAGAAGGTCTCGACATGGCACATCGGATGGCTGTCGGTCAGCACTGCCTTGTCGAGGTCGCGCAGGCCGCCCGGGGCGGTCTCGCATGCTTCCAGGCAGAACCAGTGCGCGCAGTACAGTTCGCCGCCCGGCGCGAGGCGGGCAGCAACGGCGGCCAGCGCGTCATTGGTTGTCCGGCGCACCGGATAGAGCGCATGGAACAGCACGGCGAGGTCGACAGGCTCTCCCGGCGGCGTATCCAGCGGCGTACCCGGCAATATGCTGCAGCGATCTTCGAGCCCGCACTCGGCAAGGGTTTGCCGTAAGCGCTGCTGCGCCTCGGCCGGCGCAATAACGCTGATTCGCGCTTCAGGAAAACGCCGGCATGCGGCCGCCGCGAACAGGCCGTCGCCGCCGTCCAAGCACAGTATGCTGCGCACCGGATTGCCCTTGAGCCGGGCATCGAGGTACTCGGCCAGCCGCTCGGCCTCTTCGGCGTAGGGGTGCCGCATCGGCGACAGCATCGGCGGCGGCGTGGCTGTCCATTCGGTGGATAGGAAGCGATCCAGAGTCGACCATCGGCTGGACGGCGCCGACAGATCGTCGACCACCTCCGCCTGGCACCACGGACTGGATGCAAGCAGCACCGCGTCCATGCCGGGCGCCAGGCTGTACGCGGCGCCTTGCCGCGTCAGCAGGCCGAGATCCTCCAGCGCCTGCAGGAAGCCGGCTAGGTGGGCGCCGCGCAGGTTCAATGCGGCGGAGATCGCCGGCCTTTCGGCCGGAGCATTGTGTTCCAGCCAGTCGAACAGGCCGCTGCGGAATCCCGCGCGCAGAACCTGGAAGTTCTTGAAACCGTCGTTCAGCCGGCGCACTGTGGCGAGGGCCGCTGGTATTTCGAGGGTGGCGGGATCGATTCGGTGTAGCTCCATATTCATCTTTGTTCTCCTTGGTGGATGAATCCATGCGAGGGAAGGCGCCCTGCGGGATTCGCCTTCCAGGGGCGGGCGTGCTCGAGGGGCCGCCGGGCGCGGCGGCGCGCATTATCCGGAACGGCCCTCCAGCACTGCCCGGATTTCGTCATCGGACAGTTCGTAGTTGAAGAAACGGAGATAGAAATCGCGGATTTCGTCCTCCATGTCTATTTGCGCAAAGGGCTGCGGGTGGAAGACTTTGGCGGCCCACAGCACCGTCAGCGGCTGCTCGACCGTGCGCTGGCCCCACGAATGCGCGCCCATCGGCGTTACATACACTCGCCTGTTCTGGACCGCGTTGATCCTCGAGAAGCGTTCGTCCCGGTACACCGCCTCCGCCTGCTCGGGAGAGTTGACGATGAAGATGTCGGGGTTCCACACCAGCACGCGCTCATGGGAGTAGCGGGCGCTGCCTGCGGGCTCCATGCCGGCGGTAACGCTGTATCCGCCCGCCGCGGCGATCCACCAGTTGGCGATCAGCAGCGGCGTGCTCATCGTTTGCGGATTGAAATACAGGACCTTCGGCCGCGCTTGCTGCGGCACGGTGTCCAGCGTACGGCGCACGCGCTCCATGGTGTCTTCGAAGTAGCGCAGGTATGCCTCGCTTTGCTGTGTGCAGCCCAGCATGCAGCCCAGGATCCGCATGTTCGCGCGGATATCGGACATGCTTCCCCATTCGAGATACACCACGGGCGCCTTGGCCGCCTCCAGCATACGCACCCGCAGCGGATCCATCGTGAGGACGACGTCCGGAGCCAGCAGGATAAGTTTCTCGATGCTCACTTCGCTGGTGGCCTGCCCCTGCAGCACCGGCCGGTCGGCCAGATGGGGCGCGATGGCGTTGTGCAGCCGCCACCGGCCAGTGGCGGTGAACCGCGAGGGCAAGCCGTTCACGATCCGCGCTCCGGCTCCCAGGGCGAAGAGATAGCCGTTGAGCACGGGCACCGAGCCAACGGTTGCGATGCGGCGGACATCCTTCGGCAAGACGACGCGGCGGCCGGCCATGTCGACAATGCTGCGCGTCCGCGCATCGCCCGCCGCGCATTCCGCGGACTCGCCCGCCAACACGCTTCCCAGGCATGCGCACCACAGGCACGCCGCCATTGCCAGCTTCCGGAAATCCATTTTCCTGTTTCCCTTCATGCGATTTCCCGCAGTTGCGCTAGAACTGGTAGATCAGCGTCGCGAAGACATTCCGGCCTGGGTACGCATACGCGTCCTCCGGGATCCGTCCGAGGTAGGAATAGTTCTTGTTGAACAGGTTGTTGACGTCCAGCTTCAGGTCCACACTGCCGGCATTTCCGGCTTCCCACAGCCGCTTCTTCATGCTGAGATTGGTCACGGTGAACTTTCCGAATCCGATCAGCGGACCATCCCCCACATTGGAGCGACCGCCGTATTGCTTGCCGTAGTAGTTGAAGTTCAGGTTGCTGGAGAATTTCCAGGCCGGGTGATGGAAACGGATGCCGAAGCTCGCGGTCGAGTCCGGCATGCGGGCAATCGGCCACCATGTGCCCAGCAATCCGGGCCCCCCCTCGGCCACCACTTCTTTCTTGCGGATCATGTGCGTAATGTTGACGTACGGGCGCAGCTCGAAATTGTTATAGCCAAGCATGGGCGCCACATTCGCGCTGGTCTGCAGCTCTATGCCTTCCTGGATGCGCTTGTCGATGTTCATCACCACGCGGCCTTGCACGCCCGCTCCATCGGGGCGGACACCCGGGTAGATGTAGACGTTGTCCTTGACCTTATAGTAGAAGTACGTGGCCGACAGCTTCCAGTCCTGGCGCACCATGTCGAAGCCGGCCTCGTAGGCATCGGTGAGCTCGGGCTTGAGCCGCGGATCGCCCGGCGCGCCGTAGTCCTCATAGAAGCTGCTGGCGAAGAGCTGGCGTCCGGATGGCGCGCGCCAGCCCTGTGTATAGTTGGCCCGCAGCTTGACCCAGTCGGCCGGCAGCCAGCTTGCGCCCAAGGTCGGCGAGACGTGGTGGAAAGTGCGCCGGGTGGGCAGCTGGTCACGGGACGTGATGCCGCGGCTGGTGAAATACGGCACCCGGTCGTAATACTCATCCCCGACCGCCAGGTCTTTGGCCTTCGCGCGCTCGTAGCGCAGGCCGCCGGACAGGTTCAGCGCGCCTTCCATGAGTTTGAGCGTGCCAACCATGTACGCGCCCCATAGGGCGGTATCGCTGGTCGAGTGCATGGGATAGCCGAGCCCCGCCCATACCGGATCGCGCCCGCCTGCGCTCAGGAATGTGCCTCGCGCCGAGGATGAATTCTTGACATCGTACTTGATGTAGTCGACGCCGCCGGTGAGGTCGAAGTGGCTGGAAGTGTAGGTCAGGCTGCCCTGTGCCCGGTCGGTCTTGACCTCCTGCCCTTTTGGATACTTCGATTCGGCGGAGTAGGTTTCATAAGTATCCTTGCCCTGTCCGGCGCTCGCCAGCCACGAAAAGCGCCCGTCCGCGGTGGCGCCCGCGTAGTTGAGGTGCAGCAGTTGGGTTTCGCGGTCGGTGTAGCTGTTGTCGCGGATATCGCCCTCTTCATCGACGTAGGATGGGATGTGCGCCTTGTCCACGGTGTACTGGTAGCCGTCAACGCCGATCCGGTGCCCATTGTCGAAGGTGTAGCCAAGATTGAAGTTGAAGCGTTCGGTCCCGTCCGTCTTCGTGTTGTGCACCTTATTGCCGTTTCCATCCTTGTAGTCGCTGCGCGCTGCGCTGTGCTCATAGCCCAGCAGGTAATCGAAATTGTTCGACAGGCCATGGAGGTCCACGCCGACCCGCGAGGCGTTGTAGCTGCCGTAGCCCATACGCACCGACCCGCCGAACTGCTCCGGGCCGCCGCGCCGGGTGATGACGTTGATGACGCCCCCCGGAGAACCCATCGAATACTTGAACATCTCCGGCCCGCGCAGGACCTCGATCCGTTCGACATTCTCGAGCATGATCTGGCGGATGTTGGCCACGCCGGAGCGGCGGCCGTCGATGAGGATCAGCAACTTGCCGTTGGCTTCCGTCATCAAATGTTCGGTATGGAAACCGCGGATCAGCAGCGTGTTCTCGCCGTGGTCTGTCGGCGTGGCCTCCACCGCGAAGCCTTGCTCTATGAGCAGTTCGCTGAGGTTCTGCGCCGAAGAGTTCTGGATTTCCTCTTTGTCGATGACGAAGTTGCTGGTGGCGGTCTCACGCTCCTTCTCGGTGAAAGTGCCCGGCGAGACTTCTATCCGGGGCAAGGTCTGCACGCCGTCGGTCCTGGCCATCGAGACCGCGGGCAGCACAAGCAGCGAAACCGTGATCAGCTTCAAACAGGGTTGCATTATTTCATTCTCCTTTCCTCTACACAAAAACCCGTTTTCCGTTCCTGCGCCGCGGCAATCACTGGACGCCGCAGCCCGGAAAACAGCAAAGATTGTTGGGACTCGCTGGGCCGGAAGGCGATGCCGCGGCCGTCGGATGTGCGCAGCAGATCCACGCGCACGCCATACAGGCGGTAAATCGCCTCCGGCGTCAGCACCTCGGCGGGCGGGCCCTCCGCGGCAATGCCGCCATCGATCAGCAACACCACTCGCTGGCATCCGGACAGCGGCTGGTCGGGATCATGGGTGGTCATCAGTACGCCGTAGCCGTCTGCCGCAAGCCGCTCCAGACGGTCCCGCAGGCGCAGCTGGTTGCCATAATCGAGACCGGCCAGCGGCTCGTCCATCACCAGGAGGCGCGCCTCCTGCGCAAGGGCGCGCGCAATCAGGGTCAGTTGCCGTTCGCCGCCGGAAATCCGGGTGTACACGCGGTCGGCCAAATGGGAAATACCGAGTTGTTCGAGCACGCCGCGCACGCAGTCGAGATCGGCGGCGCCGGGCGCCTTGAACATGCCGTTGGCGGGCAAGCGTCCCAACAATGCCACCTGTAGAACCGTGTAGGGAAATGGCGCGATATGCATCTGCGGAACGTAGGCGACGCGCCGCGCCAGTTGCCGGCGGCCCCATTGCGCCAGCGGGGCGCCATCGAGCGTCACCGCGCCGTGATCCGGCCGCTGCAGCCCCAGCAGTATCCTGAGCAGCGTGCTCTTGCCGGCGCCGTTGACGCCCAGCAGGCAGACCAGCTCGCCGGTCCGCAATGCCAGGCTGGCGCGGGAAAGCACTGGGCGGCCGCGATAAGCGTAACGGATGTCCCGCGCGGCGAGCATCATGTCCATCCTTGCCGCACACGGTGGAGCACGAACAGGAAGACCGGAATGCCGAGCAATTCGGTGACAATGCCGATAGGCAATTCGCTCGTGAAAAGATTGCGCGCAATACCGTCGGCGAACAGCAGGAAAGCCGCCCCCAGGCAGGCCGCCGCCGGCAACAGGCGGGCATTGCCCGGGCCCATCAGCAGGCGCGCGATATGCGGCACGATCAGGCCGATCCAGCCTATCATGCCGGCAATCGAAACCGTCAGCGCCGAGATCAGCGTGGCCGTGACGATCGTCGCCAGCCGCAGCGCCGTCACCGGCACGCCCAGCGCCCGCGCCTCGTCGTCCCCCATGGCCAGCGCGTCCAATGCCCGCCCCATCAGACAGAGCGACAGGATGCCGAGCAGCATCGGAATCGCGGCCCAGGCCATGTCGTCGACGTTCGCCTGCCCCAGGCTGCCCATCAGCCAGTACACGATCGCCGGCAACTGACTGTAGGGGTCGGCCAGGTACTTCACTATCGTCAGCAGCGAAGTGAACAGCGCGCCGCTGAGGATGCCCCCGAGGATCAGCATGATGATCGATCCGCCGCCAAATAGATGCCCGATGCCAACCCCGATGCCGACCGCCGCGAGCCCCATGATGAAAGCGCCGGCCTGCACGAGCAGCCAGTTGCCGTTCAGCAGAATGCCGATTGCCGCGCCCGCGGACGCCCCCGCCAATACGCCCAGCAGCCCGGGCGACACCAGCGGGTTGCGGAATAGCGCCTGGTAGGCGGCTCCGGAAACCGACAGCGAGGCGCCGACCAGGATCGCCGCCAGCACACGCGGCAGGCGGATTTCGATGATCAGGTTGTACAGCAGGGCGTAGCGCTCCGGCTCCATCGTAGCGAGCCCCGCGCATGCGAGGAGGAACTTTGCAACCTCCCACACCGGCACCGGATAGGCGCCAAGCGATAGCGCGGCCAGGGCCGCCGCCAGCGCCAGCAGCGGCGCGACGAGCCGCAGCGTGCGCGCCGCGGCCGCGGCTAACGGAGAAGAGGAGGAAACGATTTCAGCCATGTATCGATGCTGCGGCCCGCTTATTCAGCTTTAGTTAAGTGTTACGACACAAATAAACACATGGTAACTAAAAATGTATTTCGTTATGTTTGATTAAATACAACGAAAGTCCAAAAAAAACCGCCGCCTCCCGGACGGCGCAGCGTGATATGAGGTTCGCCATTCTGCATTGACCCGACGGTGTCCCCGGCTGGCAAAGCAGGCGGCGGCCCATGCGTTTATATGAAGATGAAGGGACCGTGGCGGCCGCGCCCGTTTTTTGAATCATGCGCGATGCTTGCGCTGAACTGGGCAAATATTGACGCAAAATAAAAAAGCCCTTGATGAACAAGGGCTTTTTTATTGAATGTGATGGTCGGGGCGACATGATTCGAACATGCGACTCCTGCGTCCCGAACGCAGTACTCTACCAGGCTGAGCTACGCCCCGATTTTTACTTGAAGCTTGCCGGCTGGCAGATTTAGCGAGCTATCGCTGCCAGGCAACAACGGGATTCTATCAGTGATCGCGTTCTACCGCGAAAGAACAAAATTCTAACAAAGATTCCTGATGAACGGAAATGGGAAACTCGGCCAGGGCCTGCCGGGCGAGTTCGGCTTCGGCGACGGCTGCCTGGCGGGTGTAGTTTAGCGCCTCGGTATCGTGTATCGCTTGCGCTACCGCAGAGAAATCCGCGACGCCGCTGCGGATGGCGTCCTGTATCAGTTGCTTCTGCGCGCTGCTGCCCACTTCCATGACGCGGATCAGCGGCATGGTGGGCTTGCCTTCGCGCAAATCGTCGCCCACGTTCTTGCCCAGGGTGTCGACATCGCCGTTGTAATCCAGCACATCGTCGATCAGCTGGAAGGCGGTGCCTATATGGCGGCCATAGGCCGCGGCCGCAGCCTCTTGCCGCGGCGTGGCGCCGGCGACAATGGCGCCCACCTGCGCCGCGGCCTCGAACAGCTTGGCGGTTTTATAGCGCACCACTTGCAGGTAGCGCTCGAGCGACACGTCCGGGTCGTGCACGTTCAAGAGCTGCAGGACCTCGCCCTCGGCGATGACGGTGGTCGCCCCCGACAGCACCGACATCGCCGGCATGGAATTCGATTCGACCATCATTTCGAAGGACCGCGAATACAGGTAGTCGCCCACCAGCACGCTGGCGGCGTTGCCGAACACCGCATTGGCGGTGCTGCGCCCGCGCCGCATATCGGATTCGTCGACCACGTCATCGTGCAGCAGGGTGGCGGTGTGGATGAATTCGACCACCGCCGCCAGCAGGTGATGGGTGGCGCCTTCGTAGCCCAGCGCCTTGGCCATCATGAGCACCATGGCCGGGCGCATGCGCTTGCCTCCGGCGCCGACGATATAGTCGCCTATCGTGCGTATCAGGACGACGTCGGAATCCAGGCGGGCGCGAATGACCGCATCGACCGCTTTCATGTCGTTCGCAATGGGGGCAGTTAACTCGGAAAGGTTCAAGGCGTGGTCCGGCTTAAGGTTGGTATGGATATGGCATCGGAAGATCGGGCCAGTCAAGGATAAGATTATACGTGACGGAAAATAACTGAAAACGCCAACAGGCCTTCCCAAATTGGCGATAATGCTGCTTTGTTTGAGATTTGTCCTAGGAGATATCTGTGACAGCCATAGACCTGAGCACGCTCATTGGTCGCGCCGAACGCGTTCTGGCGCAACTGGAAGCGTGGCTTCCTCCGGCTCCGCCCGAAATCGACTGGTCGGCGCATGCCTTCCGGTGGCGCAAGCGCGGCGCGCGCGGCTGGCTGGACGCGGTTGCCCATGTATCGACCATCAACATGGAAGACTTGCAGCATATTGAACGCCAGAAGGCCGTGATCGACCGCAATACCCAGCACTTTCTGCACAGCAAGCCGGCCAACAATGTGCTGATGACGGGCGCCCGCGGCACCGGCAAGAGCTCGCTGGTCAAGGCCATGCTGGCCGCCTATGGCGGACAGGGCTTGCGCCTGATCGAGGTGGACAAGGCGGATATGGGCGACCTGGGCGACATCGTGGACCTGGTCAGCGGCCGCGGGGAACGCTTCATCATTTTCTGCGACGACCTGTCCTTCGAGGAAGGCGAACCCGGCTACAAGGCGCTGAAGTCGGTGCTGGACGGCTCGGTCAGCGCATCGGGCGACAATGTGCTGATCTACGCGACATCCAACCGCCGGCACCTGATGCCGGAATACATGAGCGAGAACCTGAGCGCCAGGCACCAGAGCGACGGTGAAATCCACCCCGGCGAAACCGTGGAGGAAAAGATATCGCTGTCGGAACGCTTCGGCCTTTGGCTGTCGTTCTACCCGTTCAAGCAGGATGACTACCTGGATATCGTCTACTACTGGCTCAAGGAGCACGGCTGCAAACCCGCCGATATCGAAAGCTCGCGCACCGAGGCGCTGCAATGGGCGCTGGAGCGCGGCTCGCGCTCGGGGCGCGTGGCCAGGCAATTCGCGCGCGACTGGGCGGCACGCCATGTTTGACGGCGCGCCCGCCCCGACCCGGCGCCATCGTTCAGGCCGCGGCGGCCGGGCGGCCGCCCATGTCTAAGCCTTTCATCGATGTCGCCGCGGGCTTGATCCTGCGCGCCGACGGCGCCCTGCTGCTGGCCGAGCGCCCGGCCGACAAGCCCTGGTCGGGCTGGTGGGAATTGCCCGGCGGCAAGATAGAAGCGGGCGAAAGCGTGCTGCAGGCGCTGGCGCGCGAACTGAAAGAAGAGCTGGACATCGAGGTCACGGAAGCGACGCCCTGGGTTACCTATACGCACGAATATCCCAAGAACATCGTGCGCCTGGCATTTTGCCGCGTCACCGGCTGGACGGGCGAGCCCAGAGGAATCGAGGGCCAGCGGCTGGAGTGGGTGGACCCGCAGCAAACGCTGGCGGTCGGCCCGCTGCTGCCGGCCACGGAGCCGCCGCTGCGCTGGCTGAGGCTGCCGGATCGCTATCTGCTGACCTCCATCGGCGGCGCCGCCGGCCTTGCCGTATTCCTGGACAAACTGACGCGCGCTTTGGAAGGCGGCATAAGACTGGTGCAATTCCGCGAGCCCGACTGGCCCGCCGGCCAGACCGACCCGGACCTCCATGCGGCATTTCAACAAGTCCTGCGGCGCTGCCATGAATTCGGCGCGCGCTGCCTGGTCAACAGTTGCCACCCGCAAAGCTGGTGGGCGCAGGCCGACGGCGTGCATCTGCGCGCCGTCGACGCCAGGGCGCGGGCGGCAGGCCTGCCCGCGCCCGCGCCCGCGCACGCCGGCCTGCTCGGCGTATCGGCCCACGATGCCGAGGACCTGCTTGCGGCCCGCGCCCTGAATGCCGATTTCGCCGTGCTCGGCCATGTGCTGGATACGCCATCGCACCCGGGCCGGCCCGGCATGGGCTGGGAACGCTACGCCGCGCTTGCCGGGCAGGCCTCCCTGCCCGTCTTCGCCATCGGCGGCCAATCGGCCGCTACCGTCAAGACGGCCCGGCGGCATGGCGCCCATGGCATCGCAGGCATACGGCGCCTGCTGGATTGAAGCCGCCGGCGGAAAGGCTTTGATTTTTCTAGACGGTCGGTCTAATATTGCGGCATGACGATATCGACCGCCGTTGCCCCGCGCCGGGGCCGCCCTCCCAAGGTTTCCCGATTCCGCCTGGAAACCCGCCAGGCATTGGTGCGCTATGGCACCGAACTGCTGACGGAGCAGGGCTTCGTCAGCACCGGAATCGACCAGATACTCAAGCACCTGGATATCCCCAAGGGGTCTTTCTATCACTATTTCGCCAGCAAGGAAGAATTCGGCCTGGCCGTGATAGACGCCTATGGCGCCTACTTCGCGCGCAAGCTCGACCGCTGGTTCTCCGACACCAGTCTCGCCCCGCTGGAGCGCCTCGCGGCGTTTATCGACGACGCGCGCAAAGGCATGATCCGGCACGGCTATCGCCGCGGCTGCCTGATCGGCAATTTGAGCCAGGAATTCGGCGCCGGGAACGAGGCCTTCGCCGGCCAGCTCGAAAAGACATTCCAGGATTGGCAGCGGCGCCTGGCCAGCTGCCTGGATGAAGCGAAAGAGGCCGGCCAGCTGGCGCCGCGGGCCGATACCGCGCAGCTTGCCGCGTTTTTCTGGATAGGCTGGGAAGGCGCCGTCATGCGCGCCAGGCTGACCCGCAGCGACGCCGCGCTCGTGCTTTTCTCGCGGACTTTCCTGGACAATCTGCCTGAATAGCAGGGTCCATTTTCCAGGAGTCGATTTTTTTCAGCCATTCATAGACGATCGGTCTATAAAGAAAAGGAGCAGCAGATGTTCAATGCCATTCTGATAGAAAAACAGGACGCCGCTTACCGCGCCTCGCTCAAGCAAGTCGAAGAATCGGCTCTGCCCGAGGGCGATGTCTCCATCAAGGTGGCCTACTCCACCTTGAACTACAAAGACGCCCTGGCCATTACCGGCAAGGCCCCGGTAGTGCGCCAATTTCCCATGGTGCCGGGGATAGACCTGGCGGGCACTGTGGAGCACAGCGCCCATGCGGATTTCAAGGCGGGAGACCAGGTCATATTGAATGGCTGGGGCGTCGGCGAAGCGCACTGGGGAGGGCTGGCCCAGAAGGCCAGGGTCAATGGAGAATGGCTCATACGCATGCCCGAGGGCATGCTCGCCAGCCAGGCAATGGCCATAGGCACCGCGGGCTATACCGCCATGCTGTGCGTCATGGCCTTGCAGCGCAACGGCGTAACGCCCGACAAAGGGGATATCCTGGTCACCGGGGCCGCGGGCGGCGTCGGCAGCGTGGCGATCTCCATACTGGCCAAGCTGGGCTACCGGGTCGTCGCCTCGACCGGGCGTCCGGACGAAGCCGATTACCTGAAAAACCTGGGCGCCGCCGAGATCATCGACCGCGGCACGCTGAGCCAGCCGGGCAAGCCGCTGGCAAAAGAACGCTGGGCCGCCGCGGTGGACTCCGTAGGCAGCCACACCTTGGCCAATGTCTGCGCCAGCATGCGCTACCGTGGCGTGGTCGCCGCCTGCGGCCTGGCCCAGGGCATGGACTTCCCGGCGAGCGTCGCGCCCTTTATCCTGCGCGGAATCACACTGCAAGGCATAGACAGCGTGTATTGCCCCGTTGCGGATCGGCAGGAAGCCTGGCGGCGGCTGGGCAAGGACCTGGATATCGGCAAACTGACACAGATCAACGCCACCACCATAGGCCTGGACCAGGTCGTGGAAAAAGCGGCCGAATTGCTGGCCGGGCAGGTGCGGGGCCGCATCGTCGTCGACGTCAACAGGTAAACCGGCGCGTCCGGCGGCGTGATGGCGCCGCCCCCCCTGTGCTATTTATCCATCCGGTTCTTTGCCATGAAGCGCAGGACGACATGGATTTCCAGCGCCTTCAGGCCATTCTCCAGAGTGCAGAAGCCCGAATACCGTCCGGCCCGATAGCGCTCGGTGCTTCGTATCGAGCCGCGTTCCAGCTCCAGATTTGCGCCCAGCCTATCGCCCGGATACACCGGAAGCAGGAAGCGCGACTGGATATCGAGCAACTGTATGGGGATGCCGGCGCAACGGCGGGTGAACTCGGCCAGGGCGGCTCCCAGAACATGGACGCCCGGCAGCGGCACGCCCTTGAATCCCGCGGCGCGGGCAACGGCGGCCGATGAATGCACCGGGTGCCCGCCGCCGACGGCATCCAGGTACTGGCCCAAATGCGCCTCGTCAAGCTTGAAGCTCGCGATGAAACGCTCTGGCAAAACGACGTCCATGCCTGTCTCCTTCCGGCCGCTTCAGATAATATTCCGGCGGCGCAAAGCATCCTGCTGTTCCTCGGAAAGCCCGAGCTCGCCGCCGTAGACTTCCTGGTTGTGCTGCCCTATTCCGGGTCCGGTGCGCCATACGCTTCCAGGCGTGCTGGAAAACCGCGGCACGATGTTCTGCATTCTTATTTGGCCGAAATGCTCGTCCTCGACCGGTATGATCATCTCGCGCTCTATGAAATGCGGATCGGCGAAGACATCGCTGATGTCGTAGATCGGGCTGAAGCTGACGTCATGAGCCCGCAATATGGCGGCGGCCTCATCCTGGGCGCGGCCGGCGAACCAGTCCTTCACGATGGTCTCTATGCCGTCCCGGTTCTTGATGCGCGCGGCATTGGTGCTGAAGGCCTCGTTGTCCAGAAGGTCGGGGCGGCCTATGGCGATGGCCAGGCGCTTGAACACGGTGGGGGCGCTTACCGCCATCGCCAGCCATTTCCCGTCCCTGGTCTTGTAGACGTCGCTGGGCGCGGAATAGGCGTTGAGATTGCCCTGGCGGCCCCGCACCACCCCAAGCTGGTCATACTCGACCGGCAGGAAATCCAGCACCCGGAACATGGCCTCGGTCGCCGACAGGTCTATCTCCTGCCCGCCGCCGTGCTTTTCCCTGTGCAGCAATGCCGCGGTGATCGAATAGGCCCCGAAGACGCCGGTCAAGGCGTCCGAAACCGGGTACCCGGGGTATACCGGAGGGCCGTCTTTCTCGCCGCACAGATTGACAAAGCCCGACATGGCTTCGAATATCCTGGCAAATCCAGGCCGGTTCCGGTACGGCCCGGTCTGCCCGAAACCCGTGACGCGCAAGACGATGAGGTCGGGGCGCAATGCCGTCAGCCTGTCCATTCCCAGGCCCCAGCGGTCCAGCGTGCCGGGGCGGAAGTTCTCCACCAGCACATCGTATTGCGGCAGCAGCCGTTCGAACAGTTGCAGCCCGTCCGGCTGGCGCAAATCGAGCGTGATGCCCCGCTTGTTCCGGTTGGCCACCTTGGACCACAAGGACTCGCCGTCCTTATGGGGGGGAAGCTGCCGGATATGGTCGCCCTCGCCGGGGATCTCGATCTTGAGCACTTGCGCCCCGAAATCCGCCAGGAGCGTGGATGAAAAGGGTCCGGCTATCACCGTCGAAATATCGAGCACCTTGACGCCCGCCAGCGGGCCGGACGATGTCCTGGGCTTCTTGCCGGGATCCGGCGCCGCCGGCAATTCATTGCTTCTCATGTATAGATACCGCCATTAATCCAGAGCAACATTCGACTGCCTGGCCACCTCGCCCCAGCTCGCCAATTCCGACTGCACGAACTTGCCGAATTCCTCGGGCGAGCCGCCGACGGGAATCGAGCCTTCCTTGACGATACGGTCGTGGATTTCCGGCGCCTGCAGCGCTTGCGTCACCGCCGCATTGACTTTCGCAATGATGGCCGCGGGCGTTCCGGCGGGCGCGAAAATGCCATTCCATCCGACGGCGTCGAAACCTTTGATCCCGGCCTCGTCCAGCGTCGGCACCTCGGGCAGCGCCAATGAGCGCTGCGCGCTCGTCACCGCCAGCGGAACGAGTTTCTTTGCCTCGATATAGGGCGTCGTGGTAAGGATGACGTCGAAGGCTATCTGCACCTGCCCGCCCAGCAGGTCCGTCATGGCGGGCCCGGCGCCCTTGTATGGCACATGCAGCAATTCCGTGTGCGTCGCCGACTGGAATTTTTCAAGAATCATATGAGCGCCGGTGCCTTTGCCGGCGGAGGCCGCTGAAACGCTGGCGGGGTCCGACTTCGCCTTGGCGACCAGCTCGGCGACCGTCGAGACCCCGGCCGAAGGATGCGCAACCAATACATATGGCTGATCGACGACATGCACCACGGGGATGAAATCCCTGGCGGCGTCATAGGGCAGGTTCTTGTAAATATTCGGCCCTATCCCATGCGTCGCCACCGTGCCCCACAGAAAAGTGTAGCCGTCCTTGTTCGCCCGGGCCACATATTGCGCGCCTATGGTTCCTCCCGCCCCGACCTTGTTCTCGACGACGACGGACTTTCCGACGGCCTGCTCGATCTTGGGCGCCAGCAGCCTGGCCATCACATCGGTCGCGCCCCCCGGCGGAAATGGCACGACGATGGTAATCGGCTTGCTCGGCCATGGCTGGCCCTGCCCCTGGGCCGCCAGCGGCAAGGCCGCCGCCAGCAACATCACACCGCAGATCCTGGATATTTTCACCTTCATCTCCTCTCGTTATTTCTGTCCGGTCTTGCCGAAGCAGAAGACAGGATAAGGTGCTATATACTTAACTGAATAGTGAATTTAAATGACATGCTTATAACTTTTGGCTAAGTACCCAAGATGAAAAACAGCGCCAGCCTGGTAAACCGCCTGCGGCTGAAACAGTTCGAGATGCTCTGTGGCGTCGCCGATGGATATTCATTCCGGATGCTGGCGGAAAGCATGTCGCTGTCCCAGCCCGCGATCAGCAAGATCGCCCGGGAAATGGAAAGCGCCCTGGGAGAACCGATATTCCAGCGCAAGCGCGAAGGGGTTGCGCTGACGCCTTTCGGCCAGTCCCTGGTCCACCATGCCCGGCTGGTTCTCAAACAGATCGCCCGGATGGAAAGCAAGACCCGCCAGCAGCGCGACGGCAAGGACGAGGTCTTGAGGCTGGGCTCCCCTTCTTATACTGGCGTATCGCTTCTGGCAAAACCGATAGCCCAGCTGGTTGCGCAGCATCCTGGACTGAGGGTGGAAATGAGCGATGGCATCGCCGACACCCTGTTCACGCTGCTGAAAACCGGCGAAATCGATTTTATTATCGGCAGCCTGCCGGCCAAGCCCATCACCGACGAAGAAGCGGCGCTGCTGCATGTCGAGGTGCTGTACCCGGACGAGCTGAGCATTATCACCAACAAAGAGACCAAATATAAATCGCCAGTCCTGCAACTCAAGGACCTGCAATCCTGCTCATGGGTGCTGCCTTTGAAGGACTCTTTGATACGCGGCGTCCTGCGCAAGGCCATGCTCGATGCCCAGTTGCCTGTTCCCAGCCCGGCGGTGGAAACAAGCTTTATCCCGGCAATCGGCGCGCTGATCGCGGAACAGCCCAATCTGGTGGGCGCCCTGCGCTCGGATGCCGCTCATTACCTGTCGCAGCGCCTGGGCCTGACGATTCTGCAGGTCAGGCCGAAAATACCCTTGCCCGCGGTGGCCATCATCCGGCTCAAGGACGCGGAACCCACCGCCATGGCCCTGGCTCTGTTCGCCTTGATCCGGCAACGGGTCGCCTCGCTACTGTCCTGAAGCGGCCCCTTCGTCCACGCCCGCGAGGCCAGCTTCCCAGCCCCCGCCCAGCGCGGCGATCAGCTGCACGCTGGCGACCAGGCGATCGGCCGTCAGCTGCAGCGCCGCGCGCTCGGTGCTCAGCGCCGTGGTCTCCACCTGCACCACGCTCAGGTAATCGATCAGCCCCGCCTCGTACTGGTTCTGCGTCAGGCGCAGGGACTCGCGGGCCGAAGCCAGCGCGCGGCCTTGCGTGACCTGCTCCTGCCCCAGCACGTGCAACTGCACCAGATAGTCCTCCACTTCGCGCAGCGCCGTCAGCACGGTCTGCCGATAGCCCGCCGCCTGGGCGTCGTAGCTGGCGCGGGCCTGCTCGACCTGCGCCTGGCGGGCGCCGCCATCGAACAGGGTCAAGGCCAATGCCGGGCCCAGCGACCAGAAGCGGGCCGGCGCCGTCAGCCACTGCGCCCACTGCCCGCTGCGGAAGCCTCCTTGCGCGCTGAGGGTCAGGTCGGGAAACCATGCCGCCTGCGCCACGCCTATCTGGGCGTTGGCCTCGGCGGCGCGGCGCTCGGCCGCGGCCACGTCGGGGCGCCGCTCCAGCAATTGCGAAGGCAGGCCGACAGGAATCACGGGCACCGTCCCCAGGATCTGCGCGGTATTGAGCGCAAAGCTCGACGGCGTCTGCCCCAGCAGCACGGCAATCGCATGTTCGAGCTGGGCGCGCTGCCAGTCCAGCGCCAGCAGCTGGGTGCGCGTGTTTTCCAGCTGCGTGCGCGATACGGCCACATCGGACTGGGCCGCCACGCCCGCCTGATAGCGGTTCTGCGTCATGGTCAACGACCTTTCGTAGGCGTCGACGGTTTGCTGCAGCAGGCGCTGCTCCGCGTCCATGACGCGCAAGTTGAAATAGGTCTGCGCCAGGGTGGATTGCATGCTCAGCCGCGTGGTGGCGACGTCGGCCGCGCTGGCTTGCAGGCCGGCGCGGCTGGACTCGACCGTGCGGCGCACCCTGCCCCACAAGTCGGCCTCCCAGCTGACGTTGCCGCTCAGTGTGTATTGGTTGTCCGTGCTATTGCCGCCCACCGACACAGAGCTGCCGCCGCCATTGCCGCCGCCCGAACGGGTGGCCGACGCCGACGCGCCCACGGTCGGGAAGAAGCCCGACCTGGCCGATTGCAGCAGCGCCTGCGCCTGCCGGTATTGGGCCTCGGCCTGCGCAATGCCCAGATTGGAATTCTGCAGCGTATCCATCAGGCCGTCCAGGACGGGGTCGTTGAACAATTGCCACCAGTCCCCGCGCAGCGCCGCATCGCGGGGCCGCGCCGGCAGCCAGCCGGGCGCGGCCGCCGGCGCGGGTCCCGGCCCCCCGGCGGCGCCGCCCTGGGTCGCGCTCATTGCCTCTTTATAGCCGGCGCCCACGTCCATGGATGGCCGTTCATAATCGGGCCCCACCGCGCAGGCGCCCAGCAGCAGCAGGCCGCAAGCCGCCAAAGGCCTGAGGCCGGCCCCGCGGCCGACGAAGTTGATCAATGCAGGAATATTCATATGTCGAGCATGCCCTTTAACCATGAGCGTGTCTGAGGCCGCCGCGCTTGCGCTTGGCCCACAGGCGGAAACGATCCAGGTACAAATAGACCACCGGCGTCGTATACAGCGTAAGAATCTGGCTGAGGATCAGGCCGCCGACTATGGTCAGCCCCAGAGGCCGGCGCATTTCAACGCCGGCGCCCGAGGCCAGCACCAGCGGCAGCGCGCCGAACAAGGCCGAAACCGTGGTCATCATGATGGGGCGGAAGCGCACCAGGCAGGCCTGGTAGATCGCCTCGCGCGAAGAAAGCCCGTCGCGGCGCTCGGCCTGCAAGGCGAAATCCACCATCATGATGGCGTTCTTCTTGACGATGCCTATCAGCAGGAACACGCCGATCAGGGCGATCAGCGTGAATTCCTCGCCCAGCATGATCAGCGCCAGCAAGGCGCCGATGCCCGCCGACGGCAGCGTCGAGAGGATGGTGATGGGATGCACATAGCTTTCATACAGTATCCCCAGCACGATATACATGGTCAGCAAGGCCGCCAATATCAGCCAGGGCTGCTGGCTCATGGCCTCCTGCATGGCCTGCGCCGTGCCCTGGAAGCCGGCCTGGATCTGCTGGGTGGGCAGGCCCGCGCGGGCCACCGCCAGGTCGATCGCCCGGGTCGCCTGCTCCAGGGACACTCCCGGCGCCAGGCTGAAGGAAATCGATTCGGCCGCGAACAAGCCCTCGTGGTTCACGCTGAGGGGCGCGCTGCCCACCTCGAAGCGGGCGAAGGCCGACAGGGGAACGCGGCTGCCGTCCGCGGTCACCACCTCGACCCGTTTCAGGGATTCGGCATCCTGGGCGTATTGCTCCTGCACGCCCATCACCACATGGTATTGATTCAAGGGCCCGTATATCACCGACACTTGCCGCTGGCTGAAGGAATTATTCAGCACCGAGGCGACCAGGGACATGTCCACCCCCAGCCGGGTCGCCGCGTCGCGATCGATCACCAGCTCCACGCGCCTGCCCTTGTCTTCCACATCGGTGTCGACATCGACCAGCTCGGGCAGCGCCGCCAGCGCCCTCTGCACTTGCGGCAGCCAGATTTTCAGCAGCGCCAGGTCGCTGCCCATCATGGTGTAGTCGTAAGTGCCCGCGCTGCTCTGGCGCCCCACGAAAATATCCTGCTGCGGAACCAGGGTCAGGCGCGCGCCCGGCACGCCCAGGAACTTGCTGCGCAAACGGTTGACCACCTCGTTGGCGCTGACTTTGCGCTCGGCCAGGGGCTTGAGCTGGATCTGCATGAAACTGGAATTGCTGCCGCCGCGCCCCCCGGCATAGCCGCTCACGCTTTGAATGGCGGGGTCCTGCAGCAGGGTTTGCCTGAAGCGGTCGAGCTTGGGCAGCATGGCGTGAAAGGAAGTGCCCTGGTCGACCCGGAAAAAGCCGAGCAGCTGGCCGGTGTCCTGCTGCGGGAAGAAGCCCTTGGGCACGACCGCGTACAAGTAGAAATTGAGCCCTATCGTGGCGGCCAGCAGCAGCATCATGGTCCGGCCATGCGCCAGCGACCAGGCCAGCGAACGCTTGTAGCCGCTCCAGAACGTTTCGCCCATGGCCTGGAAAGCCCGCGTCAGCGCGCCGGAGCGGCGCGGCTTGTACACTTCCCTGGCGCGCAATATATACGCGCACATCATCGGCGTCAGCGTGACCGACAGCACCAGGGACACCAGGATGGACACCGACAGCGTGACCGCGAATTCCCTGAACAGGCGCCCCGGCAAGCCGCTCATCAGCAGCATGGGAATGAATACGGCGACCAGGGACAGGCTCATGGCCAGCACGGTGAAGCCCACTTCCCTGACGCCGCGGATCGCGGCCCGCAGCGGCGGCGCGCCTTTCTCGATATGGCGCATGATGTTCTCGAGCACCACGATGGCGTCATCCACCACGAAGCCGGTGGCGACGATCAGCGCCATCAGCGAAATCGTGTTCAGGGTGTAGCCGAACCACAGCATCAGGCTGAAGGTGGTGATCAGCGACGCCGGCACCGCGATCGCCGGAATCAGCGCCGCGCGCACATTGCGCAGGAACAGCAGCACGACCAGCACCACCAGGACGACGGCGATCATCAGGGTCAGCTCGGCCTCGTGCAGGGAAGCGCGGATGCTGGGCGTGCGGTCCTGAGCCACGGTCAGCACCACATCGGCGGGCAGCATGGCCGCGAAGGCCGGCAACTGGTCGCGTATGGCGTCGACCGTCTCGATGATGTTGGCGTCGGCCTGGCGCCGGATGACCAGCAATACGGCCCGCTGGTCGTTGAAAAAGCCCGTGTTGAAAAGGTCCTCGACCGAATCCTCGACGATGGCGACGTCCTGCACGCGTATCGGCGAGCCATCCCGCCAGGCCACGATCAGCGGGCGGTATTGCGCCGCCTTGTTCATTTGCCGGCCCGAGCTGACCTGCCAATGGTAAAGATCGTTTTCCACCACGCCGTTGGGGCGCATGGTGTTGGCGCTGGACAAGGCCGAGCGCACCTCGTCGAGCGACACCCCGGCGCTGTTCAAGGCCTGCGGATTCAGGCTCACGCGTATGGCCGGCAGAGAACTGCCGCCTACCTGGACCTCGCCCACTCCCGGCACTTGCGACACCTTCTGCCCCAGCACCGTCGAGGCCAGGTCGTACAGGCGGCCCTGGGTCGAGGTCCTGGAAGTCAGGGCCAGCACCATGACGGGCGACGACGCCGGGTTGACCTTGTGATAGGTGGGATTGCTGCGCAGGCTCGACGGCAGCATGCTGCGCGCCGCGTTGATGGCGGCCTGCACGTCGCGCGCGGCGCCATTGATATCCTTGTCCATGTCGAACATCAGCGAAATGCGCGTGGACCCCTCCGAGCTGCGCGAACTCATTTCGCTTACGCCGGCAATCGCGCCCAGCGACTGCTCGAGCGGCGTGGCCACGCTGGAAGCCATGGTCTCGGGGCTGGCCCCCGCCATGCTGGCCGACACCGAGATCATGGGAAAGTCCATCTGCGGCAGGGGCGCGACCGGCAGGAAGAAAAACGCCAGCCCCCCTGTCAGCACCAGGGCCACGCACAGCAGGGTGGTCGCCACCGGGCGCATGATGAACAGGGAAAACAGCCTCATGGAGCCAGCTCCGGGCGTCTTGCGCCCGCCTTGCGCCAGGCCTTGGAGCGCCTTGCGATGCGGTCGAACATCAGGTAGATGACCGGGGTGGTGAACAAGGTCAGGATCTGGCTGCACAACAGCCCGCCCACCATGACCAGGCCCAGCGGCTGCCGCAGTTCGGACCCCGAACCGCTGGCCAGCATCAGCGGTATGGCGCTGAACAGCGCCGCCAGCGTCGTCATCAGGATGGGCCGAAAGCGCAGCAAGGCCGCTTCATGTATGGCGGCGCGCGGGCTCAGGCCGCGCTCGCGCTCGGCATCCAGCGCGAAATCTATCATCATGATGGCGTTCTTCTTGACGATGCCGATGAGCAGGATGATGCCTATGACGCCTATCATGTCCAGCTCGGCGCCCGTGATCAACAGGGCCAGCAGCGCGCCTATGGCCGCCGACGGCAGCGTCGAGAGTATCGTGACCGGATGGATGTAGCTTTCGTACAGTATCCCCAACACGATATACATAGTAGCTACGGCGGCGAGCAGCAGCCACAAGGTCGAGGACAGCGAGGCCTGGAATGCCTTGGCGGCTCCCTGGAATTTCAGTTCGAGCGACACCGGCATGGCCAGCTCTTCCTGCGCGCGGCGGATGGCGTCGACCGCGTCGGACAAAGCCACGCCCGGGGCCAGGTTGAATGAAATCGTGGTCGCGGGGAACTGCCCCAGCCGCTCTATGGACAAGAGCGAACTGCTTTGGCTGATTTGCGCCAGGCTGCTGATGGGCACCGGCGTACCCGACGCGGTCGGGACATAGATATGCGCCAGGGATTGCGGATCCTGGCGGAATTGCGAGGCCACTTCGAGCACCACCCGGTACTGGGTGGACTGCGTGAAGATCGTGGAGATCAGGCGCTGCCCGAAAGCATCGTACAAGGCGTCGTCGATGGTGGCGTTGCTCACGCCCAGGCGCGCCGCCGCATCGCGATCTATCGTCAGCACCGTCTGCAGGCCGGCCCCCTGCAAGTCGTCGACCACGTCGGCCAGCTGCGGCAAGGCCTGCAAGGCGTCGACCAGCCTGGGCGTCCATTCCAGCAGCGCCGCGTGATCCGGCTCGGACAATGTCATCTGGTATTGCGTGCGGCTGACGCGGTCGTCCACTGTCAGGTCCTGCACCGGCTGCATGAAAACCTCGATGTCCGAGAGCGATTCCAGCGCGCGCCCGAGGCGCTGGATGATCGCCTGGGCGTTGTCGCTGCGCTCGGAAACCGGCTTCAGGGCAATCTGCATGCGGCCGGTGTTCAATGTGGCGTTGGTGCCGTCTATTCCTATGAAGGACGACACCGCCTCCACGGCGGGATCCTGCAGTATCCGCTCGACCGCCTGCTGCTGGCGCTGCGCCATGGAGGCGAAGGAAACCGTTTGCGGACCCTGGCTGATGGCCTGGATCAGGCCGGTGTCCTGCTGCGGAAAGAAGCCCTTGGGAACCAGCACATACAAGAGGCCGGTGAAGACCAGCGTGCCCAGCGCCACCCAGAGCGTCAGGCGCTGATGCGACAGCACCCAGACCAGGCCGCGGTCGTAGCGGTGGGTGAGCTTGTCCATGCTGGCTCCCGACCAGCGCTGGAAGCGCCCCTCCTTCATTTCCGATTCGGGCTTGAGCAGGCGCGCGCACATCATCGGCGTCAGCGTCAGCGAAATCGCCAGCGACAGCAATATGGCCACCGCCAGGGTAATGGCGAATTCGCGGAACAGGCGGCCGATGACATCGCTCATGAACAGCAGCGGAATCAGCACCGCGATCAGCGACAAGGTCAGCGACACCAGCGTGAAGCCGATCTGCGAGGCGCCCTTGAGGGCCGCCTGCATGGCGCTTTCGCCTTTCTCGATATGGCGCGCGATGTTTTCTATCATGACGATCGCGTCATCGACCACGAAGCCGGTCGCCACCGTCAGCGCCATCAGCGTCAGGTTGTTGATGCTGAAACCCGCCAGGTACATGATGCCGAAGGTCCCGACCAGCGACAGCGGCACCACCACGCTCGGGATGAAGGTCGCCGTCCAGCTGCGCAGGAACACGAAGGTCACCAGCACCACCAGCGCAATCGCCAGCAGCATTTCGATCTGCACGTGGTCTATCGAATCGCGTATGGTCTGCGTGCGGTCGGTGGCCACGGCGACGTCCACGCCGGCCGGCAAGGCCGTCCGGAGCGATGGCAGCAGCGCCTTGACCCTGTCCACCACCTCGATCACATTGGCCCCCGGCTGGCGCTGGATATTCAGCAGTATCGCCGGTGTATCGCCTATCCATGCCGCCTGGCGCGTGTTCTCGGCATCCTGCTGCGCCTGCGCGATGTCGCGCAGGCGCAGGGGCGCGCCATTCTCGTAGGCCACGATCAGCTGCTCGTAGTCCTGTATGGACCGCAGCTGGTCGTTGGCGTTGATGGTGGTGGAGCGCTCCGGGCCGTCCAGGTTGCCCTTGGGCTGGTTGACGTTGGCGCCCACGATCGCGCCGCGCAAGCTGGCCAGGGTCAGGTTGTGCGCGGCCAGGGCTTGCGGATTGGCCTGGATGCGCACCGCCGGGCGCTGCCCGCCGGCAATGCTCACCAGCCCTACGCCGGAGATCTGCGACAGCTTTTGCGCCACGCGGATGTCGATCAGGTCGCGCACTTCATACAAAGGCAGAGTGGGCGAGGTAATCGCCAGGCTGATCACCGGCGTATCGGCCGGATTGACCTTGTTGTAGATGGGCGGCGCGGGCAGATCATTGGGCAGCAGGTTGGAGGCCGCGTTGATGGCGGCCTGCACCTCCTGCTCGCCCACGTCCAGGGCCAGGTCCAGGTCGAATTGCAGGGTGATCACCGACGAGCCGCCCGAGCTCGACGAGGTCATTTGCGTCAGGCCGGGCATCTGCCCGAACTGGCGCTCCAGTGGCGAGGTGACCAGCGCGGTCATGACATCGGGGCTGGCGCCGGGGTACAGCGTGGTTACCTGTATGGTCGGGTAATCCACCTGCGGCAAGGCGGATACCGGCAGCAGGCGATACGCCAGGATGCCCGCGATGAACAGCGCCACCATCGTCAGCGTGGTGGCGACGGGCCGGAGAATGAAAAGACGCGAGAGGTTCACGGCCCGCCCTTAACGTGCGCCCGGCGCGTTGGACGACGGCACCCCGGTATTAGGCAGCGGGCCGGCCGGCGCGGCGGGATCCTGGGCCGCGGCCGGTTCGCCCGGCGCGCCGGCCATGACCTGCACCTGCGCGCCTTCGCGCAGGCGGTCCACCCCTTCGACGACCACCCGCTGGCCCGCGGCCAGCCCGGACGTCACCGCGACGCGCTTCTCGTCCACCCTGCCGACGACGATGGGCTGCACGTGCACTTTGCTGTCGTCGCCGACCAGATAGACAAACGCGCCTATCGAGCCCTGCTGCACCCCCATGGTCGGCAGCACCAGCGCCTGCGAGGTGCCGACCCGCAAGCGCACATTGACGAACTGATTGGGAAAGAGGGATTCGTCTTCGTTGCCGAAGCGCGCCTTGAACTTGACCGTGCCCGTGGCGATGTCGATCTGGTTGTCCAGCGACATCAATTCGCCGGTGGCGATCTTGCGCACATCGTCGCGGTCGTACAGATCGACCGCCAGGGTCCTGCCCGCGCGGATCTGCTCCAGCACATCGGGCAGCTGCGCCTGGGGCAGCGTGAACATCACGGAAATAGGCTGGGTCTGGGTGATGACCACCAGCCCGTCGGTGTTCGAGGCATTGACCATATTGCCTTGGTCGACCTTGCGCAGGCCCAGCCGCCCGGAGATAGGCGCGGTGATCCTGGTGAAGCTCAGTTGCAGCTTGGCGCTGTCGACCGCCGCCTGGTCGCTTTTGCGCGAGCCCAGGTACTGTTGAACCAGCGCCGCCTGCGCGTCGACCTGCTGCTTGGCGATGGAGTTCTGCTTGAAGAGCAATTGGTAGCGCTGCAAATCGCGTTGCGCATTCTGCAGCTGCGCTTCATTCTGCCTCTGCTGGCCCAGCGCCTGGTCCAGCTGGACTTGATAATTGCGCGGATCGATCAGCGCCAGCAGATCGCCCTCCTGCACCTTCTGGCCGTCGGAAAACGCGATCTTCTGCAGCTCGCCATCCACGCGGCTGCGCACGGTTACGGTGTTGAACGCCGTGACCGTGCCTATGGCCTTGAGCGTATAGTCTATCGGCCCGGTCTCGACCGCGGCCACCTTGACCGGCACGGCCATGCCCGCCATCCCGGCCATTCCCGCCATGCCGCGGCCGGCAACCGGCTTGCCCTTGCTCCCCTGCGATCCGGAATTCCTGGCGTAAAGCCAATAGCCGCCGGCCACGGCCAGCACCAGGACAAAGGCCCACAGCCAGCGGCCGCGATTGGGGCGGTAAGGTTCGGAGCTTGATTCCGACATGCACAGTTCTCCGGTTCAAACGAAACAGCCGCCATTTTCACCTATCGGAGCCGGGACGGACATCGAAATTCCGCATTTGAAATGCAACGCAACAACAATTTAATGAAAAGCGGCGCCAATCAAGCTACACATTGCAGCGCGCCAGCTTGAACGGCACATCGGTGGTCACCGGCTGGGGCTTCAATTCGCTGTCCTGCACGGCGAACCGCACCCAGATCACATATTTGTTCGCGCTCATCTCGGGGAATACGTTGAGGGCCGCATCGACCCATACCCGCAAGAGCTGGAACATCTTGCCGCCCAGCATTTCCTGGTATGCGCCCTGGCGGGCCACCACGTCCACCACATCCCCCGAATCGCGCAGCAGGCGCAAGATAAGCGCAAGCCCCTTGTACAGGGGCATGAAAGGCATGATCCATTGGCGCAGGTTATCGGACCGGGTTTCGGGCGGCTTGATCTGCCACGAGAAATACGAGGGCATATCGACCTGCGAAGACCCCCCCGGCACCGACACCCGGCCGCGCAGGCTCGCCAGCCATTCGTTATCGCGCAGTTCCTGGCCGATACGGCCTTGCGCGCTGAGTTCGGCGGCGGCCGCCTGGATTTCGGCCAGCAAGGTATCCAGCATGCCGGGATCCACACCGGGATGCTGGCGCAGCGCGCCCAGCGCGGTGCGCTGGCGTTCGAGATCCTGCAGGACCGCGCCGCGCAGATCGGTGCGATCGCAGATATCCAGCAGATCGAATAAAGTAGCCACCGCTATATGGTGATAATGCGGGTCCGTGCCCTTGGCGAAGAAAAATAGCCTGTCGAACAGGTGCTCGACTCTCAGCAGAGACCGAACGCGTTCATTGCAAGGATATTCATAAAGAATCACGCGACCAGGAACCTTATTAATTGACTAGGGATGACTGCTTGCTTAATGGCTAGGGACGACTGCCTGCGAACCGGCCCGATGCTTGCTGCGCCTGCATGCACCAGGCGCGATGCAGATCATGGGCGCGGTGTTCAAGTTCTTCGACGCTGGTGTGCGCGTCGTTGAGCACCACATCGTCGGCCGCGGCCAAGCGGGCCTCTCGTGACGCCTGTGCGGACATGATACGCCCAATAGCCTCGGACGTCAGCCCGCTGCGGGCCTTGACCCGCGCTATCTGGGTTGCCGGATCGCAATCGACCACGCAAATGCGGTCGACCTTGTCGCGCCAGCGGCCCGATTCGACCAGCAATGGCACGACGAAAAGAAGATAACATCCCTGGGCGGAATCGGCCCTTCGTTTTGTAACCGCGCCTATCATGGGATGAATGATGGCTTCGAGCTGCTGCCGCGCCTCGGGGCTGGCGAACACCAGCTCGCGCATCGCCTCGCGGTCCAGCGCGCCCGTGGGGGAAATCACATCGGGGCCGAAATGCTGGCGTATCGGCTCGATAGCCGCCCCGCCCGGGGCGGTAAGCTCGTGGGCGATGACGTCGGTGTCAATGACAGCCGCCCCCCAGGAGGCAAAGAAATCGGCGACGCGGCTCTTGCCCGAGCCTATGCCGCCCGTCAGGCCAATTTTGTACATGCTCGTGAACCTTGGTCTAGCAAAAATGCCAATGTACCTCAGACCCGGCCATCAGCGCAGCCATTCCGCTGGCCGCCAGAAACGGACCGAAGGGATAGGCGCCGGCGGGCCTGAGCCTTCTTTGATGCGCCATCGCGAACAGCAGGCCGGCGAGGCAGGCCGCCAGCAGGACCATGGCCAGCGGCCGCCAGCCCAGCCATGCGCCCAGGGCGGCCAGCAATTTGACGTCGCCATGGCCCATGCCTTCGCGCCGGCTCAGGCAGCTGAAAAGCCGGGACAGCAGCCACAGGAAGCCGTAGCCCAGCATGGCGCCGGCGACCGCGTCGCGCAGCGCCGGCCCCTGGCCGGCCCAGGCCAGCCCCAGGCCCAGCCACAACAAAGGCAAAGTGAGGGCATCGGGCAGGAGCCGCTTGCGGGCATCGATCAGGGCCAGCGTCAACAGCAGGACGCCGGCCATCGCCAGGGCCAGGAAGCGCAGCGTGCCGCCATGCAGGCCATGCATAGCGGCAAAGCAGGCCGCCATCAGGACGGCGCAAGCGGCGTCGAGGCCGGCCGACTCGCGCGGCGCGGGCAAAGCCGGCCTTGGCGCGGCGACGCCCGAAGCCGTGGAAGCCGTGGAAGCCGGACGAGACAGGCCCAGGGCATGGAGCCAGGCCGCCCGCATGCACGCCGCATCCGGCTCGCCGCCCGCGTCCAGCGCGGCGCCGTAGCCACGGGCGGCCCGCGCGCAGCAGACGCCGGCCGCCGCCCCCGCCGCGAGAGGCGGCAACATGCCGACGGCGTGATGAAAAACCGAAACGGGATCAAGCGCCATGCGCGGCCCCCCCGGCCGCCCCGGCCGCTTCGCCCGCCAGCCCGGGCCCACGGCGCAACGGCGACTTACCGCGCCGACAATAAGTGCGTAGAATGCTCACTGCCTCCTCTGATGACGGAAAATGCCATGCCTTCCCTAGCCCTGTTCACCCGCCCCTTGTTCAGCAAGCCTGTCGGCGCCGCCCTGTTGGCCCTGGCCATGGCCGGCTGCGCCCAGCAAAAGACCTCAGGTTATTACGACATCCCCCACGACAGCACCTTGTCCGACGCCCAGATCCAGGCGCAGGGCCGCGGCGTAGCGCGCGCGCCAGCGCAGATACAGCTGGGCTTCGGCGCCGACCAGGACGGCAAGAAAGCGCAAGCGGCCCAGGCCCAGGCGGCTGAAAGCGGCGCAGTCAAGGCGCGCCCCCTGAGCGAAGCGAAAACCTTCCTGGGAACCGTGCCCTGCCTGGTCAACAGCAACGCGTGCTCGGCCACGCGGGTGACGCTGACCCTGGCGCCCGGCGGCCAATGGCGTTCACGCACCGTCATGCTCGACAGCCCCGACGCCAGGAATAATATCGTCCAGCAAGGCTGCTGGAATGTCATCGGCAGCCAGCCACTGCGCATCCTGCTGCAGACGGGCAACGACGCCACCAAGGCCAACCTGAGCTTCGTCAACGACAACGTGCTGCGCATCAATATGATCAACGACATCAAGCCCACGCTCGACTACCACCTGACCCGCCAGCAGGACATCGACCCCATCGATGAACTCGCCGGCCAGCCCGCGCCCGAGTGCAAGTAAGGCGGGGCCCATGCGGCCCGCATGATGGCGCGCGCCGGCCCATTACGAGACAGCGCGCTGGGACAACACGCAGCGCGTGAGTTCCACCGCGTTCCTGACATGCAGTTTCTGGAATATCCGGGCGCGGTGGGCTTCGACGGTGCGCTGCGACACGCCCAGCTCGGCGGCGATGACCTTGTTGGGCTTGCCCGACACGACATAGCCCATGACATCGCGCTCGCGCGGCGTCAGCACCGAGAGCGGCGAACCGCCCGCATTCAGACCCTCTACCATGCTAGATCCCCGGTTATTATTGGTTACGACATTCTGTCATAGCGGCTTACACGGGTCTGCTGTCAATTCTTACAGAGGACCGGAATGCGGCGCGCGGGCTGGGCGCCGGGGCGCGCGGCCCGCTATATTTCCAGGTTGTCGATCAAGCGCGTGCTGCCCAGCTTGGCGGCGGCCAGCACCACCAGCGGCTCGCGGGCCTGGATCTCGCCGACCGTCGGCGGCAGCAGATCGCGCTGGCGGCGCAGCGACACGTAGTCGACTTTCCAGCCGCGGCCGCGCAGGTGTTCGACCGCCTGGCGCTCCAGCGCCTCCGGGTCGCTGTGCCCCTGGTCGACACGCGCCTTCAGGGCCTGCAAGGTGGCGAACAGTTGCGGCGCTTCGGCGCGCTGCGCGGGTTCCAGGTACATATTGCGCGACGACAGCGCCAGGCCGTCGGTGTCGCGCACGGTTTCGTGGGCCAGGATATTGACCGGCAGCTGGAACTGGCGGCACATATTGCGCACCACCATCAATTGTTGATAGTCTTTCTTGCCGAACACCGCCACGCTGGGCTGCACACAGGAAAACAGCTTGAGCACCACCGTGCTCACGCCGGTGAAAAAACCGGGGCGGAACTCGCCTTCCAGTATGCCGCCGAGGTCCGGCGGCGGCTGGATCTGGAAATTCTGCGGTTCGGGATACATTTCGCGCTCATTGGGCGCGAACAGCACATACACGTCGCGCTCGCGTTCCAGCTTTTCGATATCGGCGGCCAGCGTGCGCGGATACTGGTCGAAATCCTCGTTGGGGCCGAACTGCAGGCGATTGACGAAAATGCTCGCGACCACCGGATCGCCGTGCTGGCGGGCGAGCTTCATCAGGGACAAATGCCCCGGATGCAGATTTCCCATGGTAGGCACGAAGGCGACGCGCAGCTGGCCGCGCAACTGGTCGCGCAATGCTTCAATGGTGTGAACGACTTTCAAGAAAATCTCCGTTCGGAATGGGGTGTGCCCGCCATGTCAGGCGGCGGCGCGGATATAGGACAAGCGCACATAAATAGGCGCATAGGGTTCTGCCTGGGTAATGTCGAGCAGCGACTCGCGCGCCAGCTCCAGCATGGCCAGGAAATGCACGACCAGGATGGCGACGGCGTCGCCCTGGTCGACACGTTCGCTGAAGAGTTCGGTGAATTCCATGAAGCGCACGTCGCTCAGGCGGCGCAAAATCTGGCTCATGTGGTCGCGCACCGATAATTGTTCGCGCGTGATGCGGTGATGGGCATTGAGCTGCGCGCGCCGCATGATGTCCAGCCAGGCGCTGCGCAAGTCATCGGGGCTGACTTCGGGCAGCACGTGCTCGACCTGCAGGTCGGCGAAGACATGCGTGCGCTGGAAGTCCCGCCCCAGCTGGGGCAAGGCGTCCAGCATGCGCGCCGCCAGCTTCATTTGTTCGTATTCGAGCAGGCGCCTGACCAGTTCGGCCCGCGGATCGTCGGCGTCTTCGCCGGTATCGGACTTTTTGACCGGCAGCAGCATGCGCGACTTGATTTCGATGAGCAGCGCGGCCATGAGCAGGTATTCGCCGGCCAGCTCCAGGTTGTGCTTGCGTATCTGTTCGACATACGACAGATACTGCTTGGTGACCTCGGCCATCGGAATGTCGAGCACATTGAAATTCTGCTTGCGGATGAGATAGAGCAGCAGGTCCAGCGGCCCCTGGAAGGTTTCCAGGAAAACCTCCAGGGCATCGGGGGGGATGTACAGGTCTTGCGGCATGGCGAACAAAGGCTCGCCATACAGGCGAGCCAGCGCCACGCTGTCGACCACGTCGGGCGTGCTGTCTATGGCCGGCTGGACCAAAGCGTCGAGCCTCCCGGCTCCGGCCTTAGACAAAGACATAAAGCCTATTAATTCGTTTGATACACGTACGGTTTTTGCGGAACGCGCACAGCGCGGAAACCTTCCTGTACCTCGGGGTCGATGTGCTTGTCCCACAGGCGCCCGCGGCCTTCGCGCTGGCGCGCCTCGGTATCGGGATGTTCCGTTTTGTACTCTTTTAGAAATTGAGTAATTTCCGATTCGAAATTCTTTGCCATAATACTTGTATACCAAATCCGGTTAACCGACGAAGTTTAAGTTTACTTCACTCGAGCAGAACTGAGTGCCCAATGCCGCCTGACACCGCCGTACCGACCTCCCGCTGTTCCGCCACCCCCCCGCTTTCAGCGCGCGAACGCCGCGCCATCCGCATGATACCGTTTATCGTGGGATGCGCCTTGTTCATGCAGATGCTGGATTCCACCGTGGTGGCCACCGCCCTGCCGGCCATGGCGCTTTCGCTGGGATCGTCCGTGGTCCACATGAACGTCGCCATTACCAGCTATCTGCTGGCGGTGGCGGTGTTCGTGCCGATCAGCGGGTGGGCCGCCGACCGTTTCGGGGCGAAACGGGTCTTCATTGCCGCGATCCTGCTTTTCACGCTCAGCTCCATCGCCTGTGCCGCCTCGCAAAGCGTAGGCCAGCTGGTCATCTCCCGTATCGTGCAAGGCATGGCCGGCGCCATGATGGTCCCGGTGGGCCGCATCATCCTGCTGCGCAAAATCCCCAAGACCGAATTGCTCAAGGCGATGGCCTTCCTGTCGCTGCCGGCGCTGCTGGGGCCGGTCATCGGGCCGCCCCTGGGCGGCTTTCTGGTCACTTACGCCTCGTGGCACTGGATTTTCCTGATCAACATCCCCGTGGGCGCCCTCGGCATCGCGCTGGTGATGTACTACATCCGCGACGATTACCCGGTCACCGCGCCGCGCCTGGACTGGCTGGGCTTCATCCTCAGCGCCGTCAGCCTGGCCACGCTGGTGTCCGGCTTCGAAGCCATGGGCCATCAGTCCATGCCCCTCGTGGAGTTGCTGCTGCTGGTCGGCGTAGGCCTGGCTTGCGGGCTGCTGTATGTCTGGCACGCCAAGCGCGTCGAACACCCCATCATCGACCTGTCCCTGCTGCGCACCCCGACTTTCGCGATTTCCACAATGGGAGGCAACCTGTGCCGCTTCGCGGTCGGCGCCAGCCCCTTCCTGCTGGCCATCCTGCTGCAGGTGGGATTCGGCTTGTCGCCGTTCTCGGCGGGCATGATCACATTCACCAGCGCCGTGGGAGCCATGATCATGAAATTCGTGGCCACTTCCATCATCCAGTACTTCGGCTTCAAGCGCGTGCTGACCATCAACGCGCTATTGACGGCCGTCTTCATCGCCTTGTGCGGGCTGTTCCGGGCCGACACGCCCATATGGGTCATGGCGGGCATCCTGATCATCGGGGGCTTCTTCCGCTCGCTGCAGTTCACGGCGGTCAATGCGCTTACCTACGCGGACCTGGGCGCGCATGACATGAGCCGGGCCAGCAGCTTCGCCGCCATGGCCCAGCAGCTAGGCATCAGCCTGGGCGTGGCCTGCGCCGCGGTGACCCTGAACCTGAGCATGACCTGGCGCGGCGGCACGGAGCTGGCGCTGACGGACATCATCTGGGGGTTTGTGGTCATCGGCCTGATCACCGCGGCGTCGGCGATCTCATTCACCCGCCTTCCCGCCAATGCGGGCCACAACCTGCACAAGAACCGATAGGCGAGAGGCCCTGGCCGCGCGCCGATGAAATCAGGAAGGCGCGGCGTCCGCGTTTTCGAGCAGCATCACCAGCTTGCAGTCGGGCCGCGTCGCCAGCCGGAACGTGATCTGCTGGTAGCGCAGTACACCCGAAACAGGATGCAGGAACTCGCGCAGCCCGCCCTCGCGGTCGACGACGGTATGGCGCGTCCACCAATGCGCGAACACGGCGGAGGACTGCAGCAGGTCATCGAGCACGCCCCGCACGTCCGGCTCATCGGCGTGCGCCGCGGCATCGGCCCGGAACTCCGCCACCACGCGGCTGGCGCGCTGCTCCCAGTCCACGACCAGCGCGCGCGCCGCCGGGTCCTGGAAGATATAACGCAGCAGATTGGGGCTGGCATCGCGGTCGGGCCAGCCGTCGAACAGATACAGCAAGGCGTCGTTGCGGGCCAGCACGTTCCAGCAGCGGTCCAGGATATAGGCCGGCGCGCTGATGCTGTGCACGCAGGCGGCCAGCCCCGTGGGCAAAGGATGCGCGTGGCCGCGCCCGTGTTCGGGGTCGGTGCATTCGGCCAGATCGAACAGATAATGGCGTTCGGCGCGCGCCAGGCCCAGCACCGAAGCCAGCCTGGCCCAGACGCTGGGCGATACCGAAACATCGCGCCCCTGCTCTATCCAGGTATACCAGGTGACGCTGATATCGCACAGCTGCGCGACCTCTTCGCGACGCAATCCCGGGGTGCGGCGGCGGACTCCGGCGGGCAGGCCAACGGTTCCAGGCTGCACGCGCGCCCGCGCGCTGCGCAGGAAATCGCCCAGCGCCTTGCGCCGGGCGGAATTGACCTGCTCCGCGGATGGCGGCGATCCGGCGGCCGGCGATCCGGCGGCCGGCGTCCCGGCGGCCGGCGCTCCCGCTTCCTTGTCGCGCATATACCTCCCTATTCCCGGCGCTTATCTTAAAACGCTGGCCAGAGTGCGGCGCACATCGTCTTCGTCGCGGCCGCTGCGCTGCGCATAGTCCTTCACCTGGTCGTCCCCTATGGTACCGACATTGAAGTACTGCGACATGGGGTGGCTCAAATAAAAGCCCGAAACACTGGACGCCGGGTACATGGCATAGCTGTCGGTCAACTGCATGCCGATGTCTTCGCATTCCAGGACCCGGAACATGTCTTTTTTCACCACGTGCTCGGGGCAGGCCGGATAGCCGGGCGCGGGGCGTATGCCCTGATACTTCTCGGCGATGATGTCCGCGTCGGGCAGGCTTTCGTCCGGCACATAGCCCCACAGGTCGCGGCGCACCCGCGCGTGCAGGGTTTCGGCGAAACCTTCGGCCAGCCGGTCGGCGATCGCCTTGAGCATGATGCTGGAATAATCGTCGTTGTCGTCCAGGAAGCGCTTGTCGTGCTTTTCTATGCCCAGGCCGCCAGTCACCGCGAACAGGCCGATGTAGTCGGCGACGCCGCTGGATTTCGGCGCAATGTAGTCCGCCAGGCATTTGTAATCCACGCCTTCGCGCTTTTCCTGCTGCTGGCGCAGGTTGCGCCAGGTGAACAGGACTTCGCTGCGGGTTTCGTCGCGGTATACCTCGATGTCTTCATCGTTGACGGTATTGGCCGGATAGAAGGCGATCACCCCGTTGGCGCTCAGCCAGCGGCCGTCTATGACCTTTTTCATCATGGCCTGCCCTTCTTCCAGGAGCTTGCGCGCCTGCTCGCCCACCACCTTGTCGTCGAGGATGGCCGGATACTGGCCGAACAGGCTCCAGGTCTGGAAGAACGGCGTCCAGTCCAGGAACTTCAAAACCTCGGTGAGATCGTAGTTCTTGAAGGTGCGCCGGCCGATGAACTTGGGGCGCGGCGGCGTGTAATTGGCCCAGTCTATGGCCGGGCGGCCGGCGCGCGCGTCGACCAGGCTGACCATGGGCGTGGCCTTGCGGTTGGCATGGCGAGTGCGCACCACCTCGTACTCCTCGGCCAGCTCGGCCAGCCAGGCATCCGCCCCGTCGGACATCAAATGGGTGGCCACGCCCACGGAACGGCTGGCATCGGGCACATAGATCACCGGCCCTTCATAATTGGGCGCGATCTTTACCGCCGTATGCACGCGGCTGGTGGTGGCCCCGCCCACCAGCAAAGGCAGCTTGCGGCTGCGAAAATAGTCGTCGCGCTGCATTTCCGAGGCGACATAGGCCATTTCTTCGAGGCTGGGCGTGATCAGGCCCGAAAGCCCGACAATATCGGCGTTTTCTTCCTTGGCTTTGGCGAGAATCTGCGAGCAGGGCACCATGACGCCCATATTCACCACTTCAAAGTTGTTGCACTGCAAGACCACCGTGACGATGTTCTTGCCGATATCGTGCACGTCCCCCTTGACGGTGGCGATCACGATCTTGCCCTTGGCGCGCACGTCGCCGCCCGCCGCCTGGATCTGCAGCTTTTCTTCTTCGATGAAGGGAATCAGGTGGGCGACCGACAGCTTCATGACGCGCGCCGACTTGACCACCTGCGGCAGGAACATCTTTCCCGCGCCGAACAGGTCGCCCACGACATTCATGCCGTCCATCAGCGGGCCTTCGATCACCTGGATGGGCCGCCCGCCCGCGGCGGCGATTTTCTGGCGCACTTCCTCGGTGTCCTCGACGATGAAGGCGGTGATGCCATGCACCAGCGCATGGGAAAGCCGCGCCTCCACCGACTGGTCGCGCCAGGCCAGATCTTCTTCCTTCCTGGCGCCTGACCCCTTGACCGTCTCGGCCAGCTCGACCAGGCGCTCTGTGGGTGTGCGTTCGTCGGCGGGGTCGGTTTTGCCCAATGGCTGCGGACGATCCAGCACCACGTCCTCGACCATGTCGCGCAGGACCTTGTCCAGATCGCTGTACACGCCCAGTTGCCCGGCGTTGACGATGCCCATGGTCAGGCCTTCCTGGATGGCGTAGTACAGGAAGACCGCATGGATGGCTTCGCGCATGGCTTCGTTGCCGCGGAAGGAAAAGCTGACATTGGAGATGCCGCCCGACACGCGGGCATGGGGCAGGTTGTCGGTGATCCAGCGCGTGGCTTCGATGAAGTCGACCGCATAGTGGTTGTGCTCGTCGATGCCGGTGGCGATGGCGAAGACGTTGGGATCGAAAATGATGTCTTCCGGCGGGAAGCCCACCTCATTGACCAGCAGGTCGTAGGCCCGGCGGCAGATCGCCTTGCGCTTTTCCAGGTTGTCGGCCTGGCCCTCTTCGTCGAAAGCCATGACCACGGCGGCGGCGCCGTATTTGCGGCACAAGCGGGCGTGCTCCAGGAAGGGGCCTTCGCCTTCCTTCATGGAAATGGAATTGACCACGGCCTTGCCCTGCACGCAGCGCAGGCCGGTTTCGATGACTTCCCATTTGGAGCTGTCTATCATGATGGGCACCCGCGCGATGTCCGGCTCGGAGGCCACCATGTTCAGGAAGCGGTGCATGCAGGCGGCGGAATCCAGCATGGCCTCGTCCATGTTGATGTCAATGATTTGCGCGCCGTTCTCGACCTGCTGGCGCGCCACCGTCAGGGCCTCATCGTATTTTTCCTCGCGTATCAGGCGCAGGAACATTTTGCTGCCGGTCACGTTGGTGCGCTCGCCCACGTTCACGAACAGCGAGTCGCCGTCGATGTTCAGCGCCTCCAGGCCCGACAGGCGGGTCTTGACGGGCACTGTCGGCACCTGGCGCACGGGCAGGCTCGCCACCTTGTCGGCGATGGCCTTGATGTGCTCGGGCGTGGTGCCGCAGCAACCGCCGGCCATATTGACCAGGCCGGAGCGCGCGAATTCTTCCAGCAGGGCGGAGGTGTCGGCGGGGGTTTCGTCGAAGCCCGTGTCGGCCATGGGGTTGGGCAGCCCGGCATTGGGGTAGACGCACACATAGGTATCGCAAAGCTTGGACAGCTCGGCGACATAGGGGCGCATCAGGGCGGCGCCCAGGGCGCAGTTCAGGCCTATGGTGATGGGCCGGGCGTGGCGCACCGAATTCCAGAATGCCTCGACGGTCTGGCCCGACAGTATCCGCCCGGACGCGTCGGTCACCGTGCCCGAGATCATCACCGGCAGGCGCGCGCCGCGTTCTTCGAACACGGTTTCGACCGCGAAGATCGCGGCCTTGGCGTTGAGGGTATCGAAGATGGTTTCGATCAGGACGATGTCTATGCCGCCGTCAAGCAGGCCGTGCAACTGCTCGGTGTAGGCGACGCGCAATTGCTCGAAGGTGACATTGCGCGCCGCCGGGTCGTTGACGTCGGGCGAGATGGAGGCGGTTTTGGGCTGCGGCCCCAGAGCGCCGGCCGCGAAGCGCGGGCGCTGCGGGGTGCTGAAGGCGTCACAGGCGGCGCGCGCGAGCCTGGCCGATTCGAGGTTCAGTTCATAGGCCAGCTCGGGCAGGCCATAATCGCCCTGCGCAATGGAAGTGGCGCCGAAGGTATTGGTTTCGATGACGTCGGCGCCGGCTTCCAGGTACTGGCTATGGATCGTGGAAATGATGTCGGGGCGCACGAGGGACAATAGTTCGTTGTTGCCTTTGACGTCCTTGAAATGGTCCGCAAAGCGCGTGCCGCGGAAATCCGTTTCGCCCAGTTTGTATTGCTGGATCATGGTGCCCATGGCCCCGTCGAGGATGAGGATGCGTTCGGCGAGCAGGCGCGCGAATTCGGCGCCATGGGTGTAGGAGGAAAGCGGATAAGGCAAGGACGGATAAGACACGAGACCACCTGGCGGTAAACAGGACAGGCATATAAGCCGCATGCCCTGCGGCCTCTGCATGGCGGGGGTTGCCGCCGGAATGAATGCAGAGGGCCTGTTCGATACGAAAAGAAGGGCTTATTGTATCGCCCGCCGATGTGGTGGCGGCTTTCCGCTGGAGCCGATCATGATTTCAAATCGATTTCCAGCCTTATGCCGTCTCCCCGATAGGCGACCTCCGCGTAGTACAAAACGGATCCGTCGCTGGAGGTGAAGGTTCGTATCACATTGGCGACGGGCGCGCCCACGGGTATGCCCAGCAGGGTGGCGGTTTCCGCGTCGGCGGTTCCGATGCTCAAGGTTTGCCGGGCCTGGGCGATATCCAGCGATTTGTTTGCCACCATCAGCGGGATCACGGGCTCGCTGCGGAACTTCCCGGGCGCCAGTTTGAAGATGTGTTCGGCGATGTAAAGCGAAATCACGCAGTAGGGGCGGCCATCGAGAGAATGCAGCCGGCGCATGTATATGTATTGGGGCGGCTGGCCCATCGCGCTGGGCAGGGCGCGGGGGACTTCGTCGATCTCCAGGATGCGCGGGACGAGGACGCGATAGGTCTGCGCGAGTTCGTAAAGCGATGTCTCGAGGGGAGTCGTCTTGATGGGCGTGGCGGTCGCGCTCACGAAAGTCCCCTGCCCTCTCTGGCTCGATAGCAGGCCCTCTTTGACCAGCAACTGCACCGCCTGCCGGGCGGTTGGGCGCGCCACTCCGAATTCGCTGGCGAGGCTATGCAGCGACGGCAGCGTTTCGCCGGCATGCCAGATGCCGCTTTCCACGCGTTGGCGCAGGCGGTCCGCGATGATGACGTAGCGCGGAATGGGACCCGATGGAATTGCTTTATGCCCGCCGTTCTTGGAGGCGCTGCGGGCTTTCTTTTTCCGGTTCGGGACTTCGGGGGCATTCATAAAAATCGGGATGAGCCGTCTATTGAAATGGTGGCAATTGGCCGGGCCGGCCAGTGTAAGCGACATTGCGCGGCATGCGGCGGGGCTGGGGCTTATCAAAAGTATAGTATTATTTACTTCATTACCTTTTGTATTGTTGCACGGCTGATCCGATTTCCACCGGGAAAGCGGTTCGAGCTCGATCCCACTTGTTCTGGAGAACCACTGCGTGCTGCGCGGAAAAGATATTTCCTTTGAGATCGGCAAGGTTGAAGCGTTTGTTTTCCGCGCTCCGGCGAATCCGCCGGTCCGCACCTCTTTCGGCATCATGCATGAGCGGCCGGCCCTGCTGCTGCGGCTGACCGATAGCGATGGGGTGGCCGGGTGGGGCGAAGTGTGGTGCAACTTCCCTTCCGTGGGAGCCGAGCATCGGGCCCGGCTGGTGACGGAAATCCTGAAGCAGATGCTGTGCGGGCGCAGGTGGCCTTCGCCGCGCGCCTGTTTCGATGCGCTGAACGCCCAGGTGCATATCCTGGCCATTCAATCCGGGGAGCCCGGCCCTCTGGCCCAGGCCATTGCGGGCATCGATATCGCCGTGTGGGACATCATCGGGAAGCGCTCGGGACAGGCTTTGTGGAAGCTGTTCGGCGGCGGCGATACGGTAGCGGTGTACGCATCCGGCATCAATCCGGATGCCCCCCTGCGCGTGATGGAAGCAAAGGCCAGAGAGGGATATACCGCATTCAAGCTGAAGGTGGGCTTCGACGACCAGCGCGATGAGGCCAACGTGCGCGCCCTGAGGTCGGCCCTGGGCGCAAGCGGAACGCTGATGATCGATGCGAATCAGGGATGGAATATTGCGCGGGCGAGCGACATGGCCGTCCGGCTGGAACTTTATGATCTGGCGTGGATCGAAGAGCCTCTTCCTGCCGACACTCCCCTGCCGCTTTGGCGAACGTTGTCCGGGCGCACGTCGGCGAGGCTGGCCGGGGGCGAGAACCTGCGCGGCGAAACGGCGTTCGAGGCGGCCGGCGACGAAGGCGGATTGCGCGTCATCCAGCCCGACCTGGGCAAATGGGGAGGCTTCAGCGGCTGTTTGCCGGTGGGCCGATATGCGCAGCGGCATGGGCGCTGGTTCTGCCCGCACTGGCTGGGCGCCGGCATCGGCCTGATGGCGTCCATGCATCTCAAGGCGGCGCTGGGTGGCGAGGGCTATGTCGAGGTGGATTCCAATCCGAATCCATTGCGCGAGATGCTGGCCGAGCCCGGCTTTGCCGTCGCCGACGGCAAAGTCACCTTGTCCGACCGTCCCGGCCTGGGGGTCGAACCCATGCTCGACGCAGCGGCCAGATACCTCGTCCCCCTATGCCAGGATTGAAGCCGCAGCGATAAAAATCAAGCTCTTCGCTTGTTCGGCTGGCGAAATGCCGGCCAGCCGGCATTGGCGACAGCGATGTTAAGCTAAGCCTGACTCCACCCACTACCCGACATCGCCATGGCCGATTCCGCAGACCCCCACCTGACCGAAACCCTGATTGAAAGCCAGACACTGTTCGAAGGCGGCTTCCTGAAAGCCCGCCGCGATACCGTGCGGCTGCCCGACGGCGGCAGCGCCAGCCGCGAATACATCGTGCATCCCGGCGCGGTCGTCATCATTCCGCTGCTGGATAACGAGCGCGTATTGCTGGAGCGGCAGTTCCGCTATCCGATAGGCAGGGTGATGACCGAGTTCCCGGCGGGCAAGCTCGACCCCGGAGAAGCCCCCCTGGCCTGCGCGAAACGCGAGCTTCTCGAAGAAACGGGCTATACGGCCGCCCAATGGGCGTACGCGGGCGCGCTGCACCTGGCCATCTCCTACTCCACGGAAATCATCCATATCCTTTTCGCGCGCGGGCTGCTTGCCGGCGCGCAGCAGCTGGACAAGGACGAGTTCCTCGAAGTGTGCCCCATGACGGTGGACGACGTGATGGCCGCATGCCGCAACGGCGGCATCACCGATGCCAAGACGCTGAGCTGCAGCTTATGGCTGCAGAACGTGCGCTCGGGAGCCTGGCCGCTGGACTGGAAATAAGCTGGGCTCATGTTGCCGATGGTGTCTGGGTGGCATATTACGTACTTTCCACATGGACATCGGTGCGAACTGCGGCTATCCACCCGTGGCTGCACTCTTTAAAGTAAGCCTCTCATGCTTATTTTGAAGGCTATGCCCATGGCCGCGTCCACCATCGACTACGACCTACATGGTTGGAAAGAGACCTACTGGAAAACCATACCCGTTACGGGTATAGTTTGAGGTCGAATCCATATGATCGTCCTCAAACGCAAGGACTTTGCGCGGTGGCAGGTGAGCGAGAAGCTGTCCGATGCCGCCTTGTGCAAGGCGGTCAAGGAAATGCGGGCTAATTGATGCGCTCCTGGGCGGCTTCCTCTACAAGAAGAGGGTTGCCCGCCCGGGCGGTGGCAAGAGCGGTGGCTATCGAACGCTGTTGTCGGCCTGGATCGGCGATCGCTATGTATTCCTGCATGGGTTCCCCAAAAACGACAAGGCGAACATCACGCAAGAGGAAAAGAAGGCGCTGCAATATGCCGGCAAGGTGCTTCTGACGCTATCGACCGAAAACTTGGCGAAGGCATTGCAGGCTGGCGTTTTACTGGAGGTGTGTTGTGACAAGCAAGATCATTGAATCCCTGCGCAGCGACCTGGCCGCACTGCACGATATCGGCGCGGTCGGCAAGGTGACGATGCGCAATTTCGACGCGATCAGCCCGCCGCCGCTGCGGGAGTTTAGCGCTGCCGACATCAAGCGCTTGCGCGAAAAGCTGAAATTCAGTCAGCCGGTATTTGCGCATCACTTGCATACCACAGCCTCGACTGTGCGCAAGTGGGAGCAAGGCGATACCCATCCTGCCGGGCCCGCGCTCAAGCTGCTCAATGTCATTGCCGACAAAGGATTGGAGGCCATCATCTGATACAAGATTCGCCGCTTACACCAGCCGTCAATCCTGCCGTGGCGCCGGATGCAGCCTGCCGCGGGGGCCGGCCTTCAGGAGCTGGCTGGGGACATCGTGGCCTATCATGCCGGGCAACTGGCCGGAAATGCCCAGTATCCTGTCCAGGTCCACGCCGGTGTCGTAGCCCATCAGCTCCAGCATATGCACCAGTTCTTCCGTGCATGCATTGCCACTCGCGCCCGGGGCGTAGGGGCAGCCGCCTATGCCTCCCAGCGAGGCGTCGAACCGGTCCATGCCCTCGCCGATGGCCGACAGCGTATTGGCCAGCGCCATGCCGCGCGTGTTATGGAAGTGCATGGTGAATTCCAGGCCCTTGAATCGCTCCCTGGCCTGCCTGGCCATCTTTCCCACCTGCGTGGGATAGGCCATGCCGGTGGTGTCGCAAAGCGTCACGCCATTGACTCCCAATTGGGCATAGCGGTCCACGAGCTCGAAAACCTCATAGACATTTATATCGCCTTCCATGGGACAGCCGAAGGCGGTCGAAAGAGAGACATTGATCGCGACGTCGGTGCCGCGCACGACCTCGATGACATCGCTCAACTGGGCGAAGGATTGCTCGCGCGTCATGCGCAAATTGGCCTGGTTATGGGTTTCGCTGACCGACATCACCAGGTTGACCTCGTCCACATTGCACGCCAGGGCGCGCTCCGCGCCCCTGACGTTGGGCACCAGCACGGTATAGACCACCCCCGGGTTGCGGGTGATTTCATGCATCACCATGTCGGCGTCTTTCAGCGCCGGGATGGCCCGCGGCGAGGTGAAAGAAGTGACTTCTATCTTCGCAAAGCCGCTATCCGAGAGCTGGTCGATGAAAGCGATTTTTTCCCGCGTGTCGATAAACTGCTTTTCGTTCTGGAAGCCGTCGCGCGGCGCGACTTCCTGGATGAACAATCTTGCCTTGCCGTCTGTCATGTGCGTCCTTCCATTTGTATTGCGTTAAACAATCCCACGTTCGCGCCACGCCTTGCGCGTGTCCTCGTCTATGCCCAGGCGGGACAGCACCTCGTCGGTATGCTGGCCCAGGCTGGGCGCGGCGCTGCGGACGTCTCCGGGCGTGCCGCCGAGCTTCGGGACGATGCCGGGCAGCTTGATGGGCGTGCCGTCGGGCAGGACGGAATCCAGTATCATGCCGCGGGCCTGGTAATGCGGGTCATGGGCGATATCGGCGATGTCGTAGATTTTTCCGGCGGGAATGTGATTTTCGTTCAGCGTGTCCAGGACTTCATCGAGCTCGTACTGGATGGTCCACTGCGAAATCGCGTCATCTATCCTGTCCACCTGCTTTACGCGGCCGATATTGTTTTCCAGGGCCGGGTCCTGCGCCAGGTCGTCCCTGCCGATCGCCTGCATCAGGCGCTTGAAAATGCTGTCGCCGTTGCCCGCGATAAGCACGAATTTATTGCCTTTGCAGCGATAGGCATTGCTGGGGGCTATCCCCGGCAGGCTGCTCCCCGCGGCCTGGCGGACTTCGCCGAAGACCGAATATTCCGGCAACAGGCTTTCCATCATATTGAATACGGACTCATACAGCGCGACATCTATCATCTGGCCGGCCCCGCCTTCCTGGTCGCGGGCGCGCAAGGCCATCAGGATGCCGATGACGCCATGCAGCGCGGACAGGGAGTCGCCTATCGATATCCCCACCCTGACCGGCGTCCTTCCGGGCTCGCCGCTCAAGTGGCGCAAGCCGCCCATGGCCTCGCCGATGACGCCGAAGCCGGGCAGGTCCCGGTAGGGCCCGGTCTGGCCATAGCCCGATACGCGCAGCATCACCAGCCTGGGATTGATGGCTTTGAGGTCCTCCCAGCCCAGCCCCCAGCCTTCCATCGTGCCGGGCTTGAAGTTTTCGACGACGACATCGACTTCCTGGACCAGGCTGCGCACCACGCCTTGCGCTTCGGGCTGGCGCAGGTCCAGGGTGACCGACTTCTTGTTGCGCGACTGGACTTCCCACCACACCGACGTGCCGTTGTGGATCAAGCGCCATTTTCTCAAGGGGTCGCCTTTTACGGGCGGCTCTATCTTGATGACTTCGGCGCCGAATTCGGCCAACATTTTCGCCGCGAAGGGGCCGGCAATCAATTGGCCCAGTTCCAAGACGCGTATTCCGTCCAGAGGTTTAGACATGGTTTTCTCGCTAGTGCTTCTGTTTACCCGGGCGGGCTGGCCGGACTCGCTCGCGGTTTGCGCCTTGCGCCCCCGCCTCCGGATTCATCCCGGGGGCTAGTCTAGCAACCTCGCGCCCGAAATTGAACCTATCAATCATGAGGCCGCCATCGCGAACCGCGATGGCAAGGCCTAGGGGCGCTATACTGGGCGCTTGTGGACATACCCTGGACGATAGCGCCGCTATCCGGTCTTTACCCTTATGCATCTTGATCCCACCTCGTTAAGGCTCTTTATCAGCGTGATCGAAGAGGGAACGATAGCCGCCGCCGCCGAGCGCGAGCATATCGCCGCCGCGGCGGTCAGCAAACGGGTCAGCGAACTCGAGGCCACGCTCAAGACCAGGCTGCTGGTGCGCACCAATAAAGGGATCAAGCCGACAACGGCGGGCATCGCCCTGTCGACGATGGCAAGGCGCGCGCTGCGCGAGCTGGATGAAATCGCCGTCCATATGAAGGAGTATTCAAGCGGGCTGCGGGGTTTCATCCGCATCTTCGCGAATATCTCGGTCATCACCCAGTTTCTGCCGCAGGACATCAAATCCTTCCTGAGCGACTATCCGAATATCCAGGTCCACCTCGAAGAAAAAATCACGCCGGCCATCATCAAGGCGGTGTACGAGAACTCGGCCGATATCGGCATATTCTCGGGCACGACCCTGGGCCATGATGTCGAAGTGCTGCCCTACAAGACGGATACGCTGGCGCTGATCGTGCCCTCGGGACATCCGCTCATCGGCAGGCCAGGCTTGCGATTCGCCGACGCGCTGGAATACGACTTCGTCGGCTTGCACACCGGCAGCGCGATCAACCAGCTTATTTCGAACGCCGCCGACAGTCTCAAGCGCACGGTCAGCGTCAAGGTGCAGGTGACCGGCTTCGACAGCCTGTGCTTCATGGTGGATTCGGGCCTGGGCATAGGCGTGCTGCCCCTGGACATCGCGCGGCGTTATTCCCGGATGTTCGACATAGCCATCATCCCGATCGACGAACCATGGGCCAAGCGGGAATTGCAGATCTGCGTGCGTTCCTTCGAAGCGCTGCCCACCGCCGCCAAGCTGTTCGTCAAGCATCTGGGCAGGGGCTCGCAAGCCGGCCGCTGACCGGCACAATACACTGTCAGCGCTTGTCGGCCCGGTCGGTCAGCAATTGGTTGATGGCCACGATGTCCTGGTCGCTGAGGATGCCGCTGCTGGCCTTGAGCCTGAGGCTGTTCATCAAGGTGTCGTAGCGGGCGCGCGAGAGGCTGCGCTGGGTCGCGTACAACTGCTGCTGGGCGTTGAGGACGTCGATGCTGATGCGCACGCCCACTTCATAGCCGGTCTGGTTGGCCTGCAGGGAGGCGAGGCTGGACTTCTCGGCGGCCTGGAGGGCCTCGATTTGCGCCAGGCCCGAGGTCACGCCGGAATAATGCTGCTGGGTGGACTGCACGGCCTGGCGCTTGGCGTCTTCCAGCTGGTAGCGGGCTTGCTGCAGGCGCGACGTCTGTTCGCGCACGATGGACGAAATCTCGCCGCCGGTAAAGATGGGAATGGAAAGCTGCAGGCCTATGGTGGTATCGAGCGAGCGCGGGCCGCCGCCGGTGTTGTACAGCGTGCTGTCCGAGGCGCTGCCGGTTTGCGCCTGCAGGCGCAAGGTGGGATAGTGCTCGCTTTTCGCGATGTCGATCTGCTTTTCAACGATCTTGGCGGACAGCTCCGCCTGCGCCACCGCCAGGTTGGCGTGCGAGGACTGGATGGTCCAGTCGGCCAGGCGGTCGGGCTTGGGGCCCGGCAGGATGGTGCCCGGGGCGAGTTCGGCGAGCTGGCCCGGGCGCTCGTTGATGATCTTCGCCAGCAGGTCCTCGCTGACCTGCAGAAGATTCTGCGACTGCAGCTCGCTGGCGTTGAGCAGGTCCAGGCGGGCCTGCGCCTCGTAGGTGTCGGCGATGGTGGTGCTGCCGAGCTCGAAGCCTTGCTTGGCGGCGCGCAGCTGGTTCTGGACCGCATTTTTTTCCGCCTGCAGGGCGCGCAGCGTGTCCTGGGCGGCGAGGACGTCGAAATAGGCCTGCGCGACCCGCAAGACCAGGTCCTGGTAGGCCGCGGCCTGCGCCACGTCGGCCGATTTGGCAATGTAGCCGGCCCGCTTGAGTTCGCCCCACGCGCCGATATTGACGATAGGCTGGGTGAGGGTGAGCGCCCACAGGGCGCGCCTCTGGCTGGAGCTGTTGTTCAGGCCCCGCAGGCGGCGGGTGTCGTCCACCTCGGCGATGCCGTCGGCGCTGCTGTATGGCAGCAGTTGCGCCCGCGCCTGGGGGACTTTTTCCTGCTCGGCATTGCGGCTGGCGCGGTTCGCGGCGTATATGGGATCGCGCTGCAGCGCCATCTGCCATATTTGAAGGAGGTCCTGGGCGCAGGCCTGGGCCATGCCGCCCATGATGATGGCCAGCGCAAAGCATAGCCTCGCATATCCGGAGGCTATCGGCATCTAGAACTTGAACTGGGAAACCGTTGCGCCGCGCAAAGGTTTGATGACGGTGTCGAAGAGGCTTTTCGTATCGAAGCTGGCGGCGCTGGTGCGGGTGATGCGACAGGCCGTCATGACCGGGTTTTGCCCCACCACCACGACCAGCCGCCCGCCTATGCGCAATTGATACTTGAGGGCGTCGGGCACGACAGGCACCGAGCCGGTCAGCAGTATGGCGTCGTATTCGGTGGTGCCCCAGGCCGCGTGGGCGTCGCCGATCTCGACCTTGACGTTGTCGACGTGGTTGCGCTGCAGGTTTTGCTTGGCGAAGGCAGCCAGCCGGCTGTCGACCTCGACGCTGGTGACCTGCTGGGCCAGCCGGGCCAGCAATGCGGCCTGGTAGCCCGAGCCGGTGCCGATCTCAAGAATGCAGTCGGTCGGCCGGAGCTGCAATTCCTGGGCCAGCCGGGCCTCGACCTTGGGCGTGAGCATGGTTTCGCGGGTATCGACCGAATTGATGATGAGCGGCAGTTCGACATCGGAAAAAGCCATGCCTTGCAGGGAAGCGGGCACGTAGCGCTCGCGCTGGACTTCGAAAAGCGCCTGCAAGACGGTGGGATCGAGCACTTCCCAGGGGCGAATCTGCTGTTCGACCATGTTGAATCGGGCTTGTTCGATTTCTGAAAGCGCAGTGACGTTCATAGCTTCTACAAAGAAAAAACGAGGTAATAAATTGTACGATGGATGCCAGGCAAGCACCATAGCCGCGATGTCCGCAGCGTACGTACTATAGCTTATTTGCCGGCGCGGGCCACCATGCATGAAAGTGCTGCACCGGTCCATGCCCTGTGCCCACACTGAGTTCGCCGGAGCGCGCGATGGCGGCGACCAGATAGGCTTTGGCGCGCCTGGCGGCCTCGGGCGCGTCATTGACCTGCGGCAGCAGCGCCGCCAGGGCGGCCGACAGGGTGCAGCCGGTGCCATGGGTGTTGGCGGTTTCGATGCGCCTGCCGGGAAGCTCTATCATGCGGTCGCCATCGTGCAGGATGTCTATGGTGTCGTTGCCGGGCAGATGCCCGCCCTTGAGGAAAATCCAGCGCTCGCCACGGTCATCGAGCAGGCGCCGCAGCTTTTCCGCGACGCGCCGCATTTCCCTGACCGTTTCCACCGCGCTCGAACCCAGCAATACCCCGGCTTCGGGAAGATTGGGCGTGAGCATGGTGGCCAGCGGCAACAGGCTGTCGCGCATTTCGTTGACCGCGGCGCGTTCCAGCAGGTGGTCGCCGCTCTTGGCGACCATGACCGGGTCCAGGACCAGATGCGCCGGCTTCCAGTGGGCCAGGCGATCGGCCACCGCCCGCGTTACCAGTTTCTGCCCGAGCATGCCGATTTTCACGGCGTCTATGCGCACATCGGCGAACAGGGTGTCGATCTGGGCGACGACGAATTCGGGCGGTATGGGCGAGATGGCCGCGACGGTCCGGGTATTCTGCGCGGTGAGGGCTGCGACCACGGCGGTGCCGTAAGCGCCGAGCGCGCTCATGGTCTTGATGTCGGCCAGTATGCCGGCACCGCCCGACGGGTCGACGCCGGCGATCGTAAGCGTATTGGGGATCATGCGGATATCAGGCCTTGGATTGGATCAAGCCTTCGGTGGGAGAGCTGGGGTCGGCGCTGTAGAACTTGCGCGGGACGCGGCCCGCGAGAAAGGCTTCGCGGCCGGCCTGGACGGCCTTGTTCATGGCACCGGCCATGAGGACGGGGTTTTTCGCGCCGGCGATGGCGGTGTTCATCAAGATGGCGTCGCAGCCCAGCTCCATGGCGACCGCGGCGTCGGACGCCGTGCCAACGCCGGCGTCGACCAATACCGGGACGCGCGCCTGGTCGATGATCAGGCGCAGGTTCCATGGATTCAAAATGCCCATGCCCGAGCCGATCAGGGATGCCAGCGGCATGATGGCGACGCAGCCGATGTCTTCGAGCATGCGGCACTGTATGGGATCGTCGGTGCAGTACACCATGACTTTGAAGCCCTCCTTGACGAGGGTCTTGGCGGCGTCGAGCGTGGCGGGCATGTTGGGGAAGAGGTTGTCTTTGTCGCCGAGCACTTCGAGCTTGACGAGGTCGTGGCCGTCCAGCAGTTCGCGCGCCAGGCGCAGGGTGCGCACGGCGTCGTCGGCGCTGTAGCAGCCGGCGGTGTTGGGCAGGATGGTGAATTTCGAAGGGGGCAGGAAGTCCAGCAGATTGGGCTCGCCGGCGTTCTGGCCGATATTGGTGCGGCGTATGGCGACGGTGACGATCTGGGCGCCGCTGGCCTCGATGGCCAGGCGGGTTTCTTCGAAATCTTTGTATTTGCCCGTGCCAACGAGTAGGCGCGAGGTGTAGCGGCGGCCTGCGAGGGTAAAGCTGTCAGCTTGATTCATGATTTATGCGGGGTATTTAAGCGGCGGCGACAATGTAAAGGAAAAGCATAATCCATTTGTGGCGCCCGTGTTTGGCAGTTCATTCTATCAGGCGCGGGGCCGGCCCGGCATTCAACGCGCTTGTTCCAGGTAGCCGCAGAGTTCTTCGGCGGCGTCGATCAGGCGGGGGCCTGGGCGGAAGAGCTTGTCGGGGTCTATGCCGTAGATATGCCCCCGCAGGGCGGCGGGCAAGCGCAGCTGGGACCAGCGGCTTCTGGCGGCTTCGAGGCGGGCCGCGTCGGCGGCCGGTGTGATGACCACCTGCGGCTGGGCGACGAGTATGGCTTCGGTGCTGACCTGCGGGGCGGCGGCGGTGGCGCCGGCGTAGATATTGACGCCGCCGCAGATGCGCAGGGCGTCGTTGAACACGGGCTCGTCGCCTATGGTGTACAGGGGCGACGAGCCCACTTCGATGAAGACGGAGACCGGCTTGCGCCAGGCGTAGCGCCGGCTCAATGTCTGCAGGCGTTGCGCCAGCGCCTGGGCCGCGGGGCCGGCGATGGCTTCGGTATCGAAGATTTTCCCGAACCGGATGATTTCCGCGGGGATGTCCCGCAGGCTGTCGGGCGCGGAATAGCGCAGCGGTATATCCAGCCGGGCTAGCGCGGGGGCCAGCGTCGCGGCGGCCGCGGCGGGGTGCCACGCAACCACCAGGTCGGGGCGCAGGGCCAGCGTTTTCTCCACGCTGATGTTTACGCCGTCGCCGGTCCTGGGGATGGCGAGCGCGGCGGGGGGATAGTCGCTGCTGGTGACGGTGGCGACGATTTTATCGCCGGCGCCGGCCGCGAAGATCAGTTCGGTGATATGCGGAGCCAGGGTAATGGCCCGCGCGGCAGGCCTGGATTCGGCCGCCTGCCGGGCCTCCGGGCCCGCCTGCGCCCGCGCCGCGGGCGGAACTAGCGCCAGCGCCCCCAGGATGGCCAGGCCGCGGACGGCAAGCCCGGCGGCCCGGCTCATGCGCACGGCAGGCTGCATGCGGCTACATCCGGAAAGCGAAATTCACGAACACATTGGAACCCGGCATGTTGTAGCCGTATGCGCTGGTGTAATCCTTGTCCAGCAGGTTGTTCCAGCGCACCTGGACGCCGACGTTTTTGCTGAAGTCGTAGGCGGCGGTCAGGTTGAGCAGGCTGTAGCCGCCCATCAGCCTGGTGTTGGCGACGTCGTCGTAGCGCTTGCCGGTGAACTGGTACTCGGCCCCCACCGTCAAGGCATCGATGCGATGGCCGGCGCCCAGGATGTAGACTTGCTTGGCGCGGCGAACGAGCCGGCTGCCCGATTCCCCTTCGCGCGGATTGTCATTGCGCGGGTTCATGAAGTCGGCGCTGGCGCGCAGGGTGGTATTGCCGTAATCCTGCTCGGCCGTGAGCGTCAGCCCGCGTATGGTGGCCCTGTCGGTATTCTCGGCCGTGCAGTCGAAGTTGGCGTCGCAGACATAGCCATTGATCAGGTTGCGGATCTTGTTCTGGTAGACGACGATGCCCAGGCGGGTCGTGTCGGTCTGATAGCGCAGCCGCGCCTCGATATTCCGCGATTTCTCGGGTTTCAGGTCGGGATTGCCCTGGAAGCTTCCGGCCGGCCAGCCATCGTAGTAGTACTGTTCGAGGGGATAGTACATGTCCGAAAAGGTCGGGGCGCGGAAGCCGGTGTTGCCGGAGACCCCGACCGTCCATTGTTTGTTCAGGTCCAGGTCGTAGGCCAGGCCGCCGGTGGCCTGGTTGCCGTAGCCGGTGATATTGTCATTGCGCACATTGGCCTGCACGTGGTTGGCGCCGAAATCGCCGCGGTAGATCAGGCCGGCCGAATTGGTGTCGCGCCGGTCCACCGTATAGTTGCCGGAATGGACCGCGCGCTCTTCGAGGCGCTCGAGGATGGCGGAAACATGCTGGTTCGGCGCCAGCTTGAAGTTGTTCTGCCATGTGTACGAGCGTTGCAGGCTGCTGTATTGCGAGCCCCATGTGCGGTTCTCGAGGGCTTCCTTGCTGAGCCCGAAGCGCAGCACGCTTTGCCAATAGCCGGTGATGTCATCGGTGCTGGTCGCCGTGTAGGCCTGCTGGCGCGTGAGGCTATAGGCGGGCTCGGCGAATCTGCCGCCGTCCTCGTCGGCGTTCATATAGCTGTCGTAGGCGGTAAGGCCTATGTGATGGCCGGGCTTCCAGCGGTAGCCCAGCGAACCGGAGAGGCTGTGCTGGGTATAGCCGTCGCTGTCGGGATGATAGCTGAGGGTATTTGCGGCGTTGGTCGCGCTGAACCCGCTGCTGTCGGCCATGCTGCTCGACAAGGCGTAGTCCCAGCCGTCCTGCGCGCCGGAAAGGCCGGCGCTGGACTTGAAGGTGCCGTAGCTGCCGTAGCCGATATTGCCCCACGCGCTCAGCGGCCGGTCTTCACCGGGCTTCTGGGTGATGATGTTGACGACGCCGCCGATGGCATCGGAACCATACAGGCTGCTGGCCGCGCCGCGGACGATTTCGATGCGCTCGATGGTGGCCGGATCGATGGCGTTCCAGTTGGCGCCGCCCTGGATGGAGCTGTTGATGCGCATGCCGTCCACCAGCACCAGGGTCTGGCTAGGGTTGGCCCCGCGCAGGTAGACGCCGGTTGCGGTCTGCGGGCCGCCGCTGCTGTAGAACTGCATCCCCGGCTGCTTCGCGAGGATCTCCGCGACGCTGTTCTGCCCGGCTTTCTGCAGTTCTTTTTTATCGATGACGGTTACGTCGCCCAGCACATTCTTTTCGAGTTGCGCCGTGCGGCTGGCGGTGACGACGATCTGGTCGAGCTTGGGAATCGGGGCCGGTGCTTGGGCCGCGGCGGTCGTGGAGATGACGGCTGTGGAAATGAAACAGGAAAGTACGGCAAGCGTTTGCCGGTTGAGTGTGGAAGGCATGGCAGACCCTGGAAAACGCGCGTCCCCGCACGTTGTAAGCAATAAAACATTCCTGGCCGGGGAATTTGCCGCGCATGTCGCGGCGCCGGGATATTCCGGGGCGGGGAATGGACTAAGGGTGATCAAGGCCGGTGTCGGGCTGGCATGGATGACATGCTTACCGTTGCGGGGGCAGCACAGTTTGGGCGCATGGTTCTTGCCTGGGGCAAGTGCGCATCTGTTTCCCGTTTAACTTTCGCAGAGCGTGCCGCGGCATAAGGCAATGGCCGCGTTGTTCTACTCCGAAAGCACCTTTGTCGTTGCGGAATATATCACAGGCGCCCCGGGATGGCGCCCTTTGACCTTGAGGGCGTGTCGGAATGGCGGCGGAGTCAGCCGCGGATCTTCTTGAGCAGCCGCGTCGTCGAACGCTCGAATTCGAATGGAATCGCCACCGCCTTCCCGCCCCAGCTCTTCACGCTGGCCGTCTCCGGCAGCGACTCCATATCGTAGTCGCCGCCCTTCACGATCACATCCGGCCGCAACTGCTCGATCAAGGCCTGGGGCGTATCCTCGTCGAAATCCGTCACCACCGTCACGCAAGCCAGCGCCGCGATCAGCGCCGCGCGGTCGCACAGCGTATTCAATGGCCGGTCATCGCCCTTGCCCAGGCGCCGCACCGACTCATCGGTGTTCAGGGCCACCACCAGCGTCGCCCCCAATTGCGCGGCCGCATCCAGATAGCTGGCATGGCCGCGGTGCAATATGTCGAATACGCCATTGGTGAAGACCAGCGGGCGCGGGAAATCGCCGGCCCGCAGCGCCGCCACGCAATCTTCCCGCGCCAGTATCTTGGACTCGAAACGCGCCGCCATGTTATGCCGGCGCCACGTCCTTGAGCAGCACCTTGCGGTAGCGGTTCAGGTCCTGCACCGTATTGAAGCTGGTTTCCATCAACAGCGACATATTGTGCAAAATCCGCGAACTGACCTTGCCTTCCCATTCCTTGTCGAAATGGATCTGGTTGTCCAGCCAGTTCTCGAGCCAGCCCGGCGAAGGCAGCTTGGACTGCACGGTATCCAGCGGGTACATGTCTTTGTTGACATGCAGGTTGGTCGGGTGCAGGGCCTGCGGCGTGCGGTGCGCCGACGCCATCAGCACCCCGATCTTCGCGAAGGCGATGCGGGCGCTCGCGCCGAATTCCTTGCTTTGATGCATCAAGGCCCGTTTCATGTAGCGCAGGTAGGCGCCCGCATGGCGCGCCTCGTCTTGCGCAATGATTTTATAGATGGCCTTGATGACAGGCTCGCTATGCCAGTCCGACGCGCGCCGGTACCAGTGGTTCAGCCGCACTTCGCCGCAAAAATGCAGCATCAGGGTTTCCATGGCCGGGGCCGGATCGAATTCGAAGCGCACCTTGTGCAGTTCTTCTTCGGTAGGCATCAGTTCCGGGCGGAAGCGGCGCAGATACTCGATGAGGGCCAGCGAATGCTTTTGTTCTTCGAAAAACCATACCGACATGAAGGCGCAGAAATCGCTGTCGTCGCGATTGTCGCGCAGGAACATTTCCGTCGCCGGCAGCGCGGCCCATTCGGTGATGGCGTTCATTTTGATCGTGTAGGCCTGGTCGTCCGTCAGCTTGCTGGCGTCGTACTCGTCCCAGGGAATATCGGTGCCCATGTTCCAGCGCACCGCTTCCATCGATTTGAACAATTCAGGATAAAGCATAGAAATCTCTCTTAAGTATGGCGCGTGAGCGCCCAAATGGCCACACCCAAGGCCACCGCCACGACGGCCGCAAGCACCGCCAGCAGCCGGTTGGTCTGTTGTTGCGTACGACGCAGGCGTTCAAGCTCCAAGTTTAACCTAGGCCCTGTGTCAGGCCTGTTAAGGTTGGCGTAGACCAGCCTTGGAATCTGCGGCAAAATCTGCGCCCATTGGCTTGCCTCCTTGTCCAGGCGCTTGCGCAGGCCCGCCAGGCCTATGCGCTCGTGCATCCAGTTTTCCAGATAAGGCTTCGCGGTTTTCCATAAATCCAGATTGGGGTCCAGCTCGCGCCCCATTCCTTCCACATTCAGCAGGGTTTTCTGCAGCAGCACCAATTGCGGCTGGATTTCGACATTGAACCGGCGCGAGGTCTGGAACAGGCGCAGCAATACCTGGCCCAGGGAAATTTCGGACAGAGGCCTGTCGAAATAGGGCTCGCAAACGGCCCGCACCGCCCCTTCGAGGTCTTCCTCGCGGGTGTTCGCCGGCACCCAGCCGGACTCGATATGCAGCTGCGCCACCCGGCGGTAATCGCGCTGGAAGAAGGCCAGGAAGTTCTGCGCCAGGTAGTTTTTGTCGAACTCGGACAGCGAACCTACGATGCCGAAGTCCAGCGCGATATAGCGGCCCAGCGTTTCAGGGGCATCCGATACATAAATATTACCCGGATGCATGTCGGCATGGAAGAAACCGTCGGTAAACACCTGCGTGAAGAAAATTTCCACGCCCGTGCGCGCCAGGTCCTTGATGTCGATATTGGCGGCTTGCAGGCGGCCGATCTGGCTCACCGGTATGCCGTGCATGCGCTCCATGGTGAACACCGACGTGGCGCAGTACTCCCATACCACTTCGGGCACCATCAGCAAATTGCTGCGCCCCGTTCCCGGCCCGAAATTGCGCCGCAGCTGGCTGCAGTTGGACGCCTCGCGGATAAGGTCCAGTTCGTCGTGCAGGTAGATGTCGAATTCGGCCACCACCTGGCGCGGCTTCAGGCGCCGGGCATCGGCGGCCAGGCGCTCGACCAGGCCGGCCAGCGCCCGCAGCAGGGTCAGGTCCTTCTCGATGATCTCGCGCATGCCGGGGCGCAAGACCTTGACGGCGACCTGGCGGCCATCGTGCAGGACGGCGAAATGCACTTGCGCGATCGATGCCGACGCCACCGGGTCGGCGTCGAACTGCTTGAACAGCGTATGGGGCGACGCGCCCAGGGCGGCTTCGATCAGGGCCGCGGACTGGTCCGACGGAAAGGGCGGCACGCGGTCCTGCAGCAGCGCCAGTTCGATGGCGATATCGAGCGGAATCAGGTCGCGGCGCGTCGAAAGCACCTGCCCGAATTTGACGAAAATCGGCCCCAGCGATTCCAGCGCGACGCGCAGCCTGACGCCGCGCGCCATCCGGGGCGCCCGGCCCAGGCGGACGATGCGCAATAAGCCGTAGGCGACGGGATGCTTGATGCCCGACAGGACGAGTTCATCGAGCCTGAAGCGCAAGGCCACGAAGATGATATGGATCAGGCGGAAGAATGTAAACATGGTCAGGCCTTGCGCATCGGGCTGCGCAGACCGGCGCCGGCCAGGCGCGCCACGCGCGCGTCGAGCTGGTCCAGCCTCGCGAGCATGCCGCGCAGGCGGGCGGCGTCAGCCTCGAAGGCCGGACGGCTTGCCATCATGCCGCTTTCCTCGGACAGGAATTCGCTCACATTGCCGGCCAGGCGGACAGCCGAGGCCTGGATGCCGCCGGCGAGCAGCCTGCCCGCCTGCAGCAGGCGGCGCGCCGCCATGTCGCCCACCAGCCCGGACAAGTCCTCTTCGACATCCCAGCGCAGGTCGCGCGCCAGGTCTGAAACCAGCTGCGCCAGGCCGGCGTCGCCCTCGATATGCATCAGTTCGGTGATCAGGGCCGGATCGCGCGCCCGCAGCGCGCCCGGCAGCGCGGCGACCTTGCCGGCGGGGATGGTGAGGATGACATCCGGCACGATGGCCGGGTCGGAATGCTGGACCAGGCCGGCGGCCTGCACGGTCAGGCTCATTTTCAGGCCGCCGACGACAAACCGCGCCGTCTTGCCCGAATGGCGGCTCAAGCGCTCGCGCGCCCAGTCTTCGCGCCGCAGCAGCTTGTTGAGCGCGCGCGCGTAGACCGCGGTCGGGGCGAGAAAGGCAGGCAAAGAAAGCATGTTTGGACTTGTGCGGCGGCGCCGGATTCAGGTGAGCATATAAGGCAAGAGCTCAAGTTTAACGGTTTTACGCACAGGCAAGCGCGAAGCCGGACATTCGGCGCCGCAGAAGGCGCCACTAGAAAAGGGCACCTTCGAGGTGCCCTTTTTCCGCGCTACGCCCCGACCGCGGGCTTAACTGGCGTATTCAACCGGGATTTGCTGGATGCCGGCCAGCAGCCAGCCCGCGCCGTCGGCCTTGTACAGATTCCAGACTTCTTCGAAACGGAAGGCTTCCGCTTCCCTGGCTTCGCGCAGCATGCCCGAATAACGCACGCTGGCCAGATGGCCGCCCGACACCGCTTCGATGCCCAGCAGCTCGGCATTGAGCAATACCACCTGGGTCTGCGTGCCTTCGCTGCGCGCCAGGATTTCAGGCTTGACTTCGGCGATCAGGTCGTCGGTCATGTAGTCGCGCAATTTTTCGAGATCGCCGCTATCCCATACCGCCTGGATTTCGATGAACTGCGATTTGGCGTTGGCCAGGAAAGCGGAGCTGTCGAAGTCGCCAGGAATGAACCATTTGTCGTTCAGGGGCGCGGCCGGCACCGCGGCGATCGCCGCGGCATTGGCGGCGGAAGACGCCGCCACGGGCTGGCCGGCTTCGCGCCAGGTGTTCTGCGACTGGGCGCCTTGAGACTGCGCGTTCTGGCGATGCAGGGGGCCATGGCTGGCGCCGGCCTGCTGCATGGCCGGACGGGCGGCGCCGGCGCGCAGCCGGCGCACGATGAACATGACGCCGAAGATCAGCAGGCCGATCAGCAGCATGCTGGACATCGCTTCCAGGAAAGCGCCCGACAGGCCCATGCTGGAAAGCAATGCGGCAATGCCCAGGCCGGCGGCTATGCCGGCGATCGGGCCCAGGAAGCGCGACATGCCGCTTTTGGCGGCCGTGCCGGCTGCCGCGGCGCCAGCCGCGGGCGCCGCGGCGCGGGACATATTATTGCTGGCGGCAGGCGGCGTGACCGCCTGGCGCTGCTGCGTTACATTGGACGATTGCCGACCAAGGCTCTTGCCTCCGCCGAAGCGGCGCGCCTCGGCGTCGAAGGACACCGATAGCATCGCTCCGGCCGAAACAACCAGCATGGCAATGGCGATAAGCCGTGAAAACCGATGGGACATATAGTGTGCTCCTGTTTGCGGTACGCTGGCAGCGCCGCCGAAATATGGATTTCGTTTGATGAATTCAGTGGTAAGACAGACATCTTACTGGAAGCTGAACATTAGCATAAAGTCAGACTGCGCGCTGAAAAATAAGTTCAACCGCGGACGGAATGAACCGCCGCCCGCGGCATGCGGGGTGGCCAGGGCGCCATGAAGGCGGGGGCTCAGCCCAGATTGACGCCCTCGTGCAGGGCTACCAGCCCGGCGCTGAGGTTGAAATAGCGCACGCGCGACAGGCCCGCCGCTTCGAGCATGCCCGCCAGGGTGGCCTGGTCGGGATGCATGCGTATGGATTCGGCCAGGTAGCGGTAGCTTGCCTCGTCGCCGGCCACTTTCTTGCCCAGCCAGGGCAGGATATTGAAGGAATACCAGTCGTAGGCCGGCGCAAGCGGCTTGGCCACGCGGGAAAACTCCAGCACCAGCAGCTTGCCGCCCGGCTTGAGCACGCGCCGCATTTCAGCCAGCGCGCGGTCCTTGTGGGTCATGTTGCGCAGGCCGAAGGCCACGCTCACGCGGTCGAAATGGCCATCCGGGAAGGGCAGCTGCTCGGCGTCGCAGACGGCGGCCGGAATCAGCAAGCCGCTGTCGGTCAGGCGGTCGCGCCCCACCCTGAGCATGGAATCGTTGATATCGGTAAGCCAGACTTCGCCCGCGGGGCCCGCCCGCTTGGCGAAGGCGCGGGCCAGGTCGCCCGTGCCGCCGGCGATATCCAGCACTTTCATGCCCGGGCGGACATCGGCGCGGCCTATGGTGAAGGCTTTCCAGATACGATGCAGCCCTCCCGACATCAAATCGTTCATGATGTCGTAGCGGCTGGCCACCGAATGAAAGACTTCGGCCACCTTGCCGGCCTTTTCATTCTCGCCCACAGTCTTGAAGCCGAAATGCGTGCTTGCCTCGGCGGGCTGTGAATGGGAGGAGCCGGTTTCTGGAGCGGAAGAACGGGTATTTTGCATGATTTGATAATCGTACAACATTATGCGGGCGCCGATACGGACGCCCTTCGGGCGCGCCAAGTGAAAAAGCGCAAAACTCTTTTCTTAATTTCACAAACCTGAAATATTTAAGCCATATTATCTGTCACATGCGATTTTTTCCGAACTACGACCTACTTTATCTCTATCGGGCCCCATGAGCACAACCATACTCGTTGTAGAAGATGAGCCAGCCATCCAGGAACTTATCTCGGTGAACCTGTCCTTTGCCGGCCACAAGGTGCTGCGCGCCTTCGACGCCGAGCAGGCCCAGACCCTCATCCGCGCCGAGCTGCCCGATCTCATACTGCTCGACTGGATGCTGCCGGGCGCCTCCGGCATCACCCTGGCCAAGAAATTGCGCTCGGATGAGCGCACCCGCCAGATCCCGGTCATCATGCTTACCGCCAAAGGCGCCGAGCAGGACAAGATCGAAGGGCTGGAAGCCGGCGCCGACGACTACATCACCAAGCCCTTCTCGCCCAAAGAGCTGATCGCGCGCATCAAGGCCGTGCTGCGCCGGCGCGCGCCGCAGCTCACCGACGACCTGATCCAGATAGGCACGTTGCGCCTGGACCCCGCGACGCACCGGGTGGCGGGCGGCGACGTGCCCCTGACCGTCGGCCCGACCGAATTCCGCCTGCTACACTTTTTCATGACGCATACCGAAAGGGTGTTTTCCCGCGCCCAATTGCTCGACCAGGTATGGGGCGATCATGTGTTCGTCGAGGAGCGCACGGTAGACGTGCACATCCGGCGCCTGCGCAAAGCCCTGGAACCGAGCAGCCATGAAAACCATATCGAAACCGTGCGCGGCGCCGGATACCGGTTCACCGCCCTGCCGCCCAGGCTTCCTTGACCTCGACATGCCCGAATACCGCCCGCCCACTGTCCATGAAACCCCGCAGACATGATTAAAACTTTGATTTCGATAGGCATATGGGCGTTGTTGGGGTGGCTGTGCGCGCCGTGGCTGGGGGCCAACGCGGGATGGATGCTGTTCACCTTCGGCCTGCTCGCCATGATCCTGGTCAGCGGCCTGCAGCTTTCGCGCATCTCGCGCTGGGTCAAGAATATCGACGCCCCGCCGCCGCCGTCGGTCGGCCCCTGGGACGAGGTGCTGGCTCCCATTTATCGACAGCTGCGCAAGAACAGGCAGGACATAGCGCTGCTGAACCAGCATGTGAACGGCATCATGCTCGCCGCGGAAGCCTTGCCCGACGGCGCCATCACCCTGAACGAGTCCATGCAGCTGACATGGTGCAACCAGACGGCCAGCGACCATATCGGCCTGAACCTGGAAACCGACCGCGGCCACAGCATCTTCAACATACTGCGCGCCCCGGAATTCGCCCGCTATGCCAGGCAAAACACCTGGCCCGGCCCGGTATTGCTGCACCTGCAGAACGATGGCCAGGAAAAATCCCTGCTGGTGCAATTGACCCCTTACGGCGTCGGCCAGTTCCTGATCGTCACCCGCGACGTCACGCAGGTCGAAAAACTGGAAACCACGCGCAAGGACTTCGTCGCCAATGTCTCGCACGAGCTGCGCACCCCCCTGACCGTGCTGTCGGGCTTCCTGGAAACGCTGCGCGACATGCCGGCCGAGTCGCTGAGCGGCGAACAGAAAGCCCGCTACCAGAACCTCATGCTGGAACAGGCCCAGCGCATGCAGGCCATCGTCGCCGACCTGCTCACCCTGTCCACGCTGGAATCGTCCCCGACGGCGGGCGGCGAGCCCGTGCGCATGGGCAGCGTCATCCGCAACGCCCTGCAGCAGGGCCATATCCTGTCCAACGGCCAGCATGTCTTCGTCGAGAACATTGCCGAAGACCTGTGCATCACCGGCGTGGAAACCGAACTGGCCTCGGCCGTATCCAACCTGCTGACCAACGCCATACGCTACACCCCGAAAGACGGCACCATTACCGTCAGCTGGTACCTGACCGAAGACGGCCACGCCTGCTATTCCGTGCAGGACACCGGCATAGGCATCGCCTCGCAGGACATCCCGCGCCTGACCGAGCGCTTCTACCGGGTCGACCGGGGCCGTTCGCGCGCCACCGGCGGAACAGGACTGGGCCTGGCCATCACCAAGCATGTCGCCATGCGCCACAACGCCGACCTGACCATACACAGCCGCTTCGGCGCGGGCAGCCTGTTCTCCCTGGTCTTTCCGCCGGCGCGGGTCAGCCTGGCGTAAAATGCCCGTTCACACGGAGCAAATATCACATGCCGCAAACCACCCTACCTCCCTTTCACCTCGCCTTCCCGGTGCGCGATCTGGCCGAAGCCCGCGCCTTCTATGGCGACCTGCTCGGCTGTCCCGAGGGCCGCTCCTCCAATGAATGGGTGGACTTCAATTTCTTCGGCCACCAGATCGTGACGCATCTGTCGCCGGACGAATGCGGCGGCGCGCAGACCAGCAAGGTCGACGACCATAACGTTCCCGTGCGCCACTTCGGCGCCGTGCTCGACATGGGCGCCTGGGAAGCGCTGGCCGGCAAGCTCCAGGACGCCGGCACCAAGTTCGTGATCGAGCCCTATGTGCGCTTCAAGGGCGAAGTCGGCGAACAGGCCACCATGTTCTTCATGGATCCATCGGGCAACGCCCTGGAATTCAAGGCTTTCAAGAATATCGATTCGCTGTTCGCCAAATAAGGCCGCGCTCCCGCATGCCGCGCTCCCCGCAAGACGCTGCCCCGCCCTGGGAAATCGTGCCGCAGGGCGACCGCAGCGTGCTGCTGGTCTTGGGGGGCGAGATCAGCATGGAAACCGGGCATCGATGCGCCGCCGCGGCGGCGGCGCTGCGGGCGGCGCGGATCAAGGGGGTCAGCGACATCGTCCCCGCCTTCAACTCGGTCGCCCTGCACTATAAGCCCGGGCTTTTCAGCGCCGGCGCCAGCTTCCGGCGCCTGGCCGGCGAAATCGAAAACGTCCTGAGCCAGGCCCTGGCCCAAGGCCTGGCCACCGCGCAGGCGCGGCAGATAGACATACCCGTGTGCTACGGCGGCGCGTACGGGCCCGACCTGGCCCAGGTGGCCGCCCACTGCCGGCTATCCGAAGCCGAGGTCGTGCGCCTGCACAGCCAGAGTCCGGCCTATGTGTTCATGCTGGGCTTCGCGCCCGGCGCGCCGTATATCGGCGTGCACGACCCGAAACTGGCCATAGGCAGGCGCAGCACTCCGCGCACCAATGTGCCGGCCGGATCGGTCGCCATCGCCAATCTGCAAACCATGATCTACCCGAACACCTCGCCCGGCGGCTGGCATATCATCGGCGCCACGCCGCTGGTGCTGTTCGATCCCTTCAAGGATCCCGCGGCGCTGCTGGCCCCCGGCGACACCGTCAGCTTCGTCCCCATCGGCCCCGATGAATTCCTCGCCGCGCAGCGCGGGCGCCCATGAGCATCACCGTCATCAAGCCGGGCCTGCTGTCGAGCTTCCAGGACCTGGGCCGGGTCGGATACCAGCACCTGGGCGTATCGGTGGGCGGCGCGATGGACAGCCGCGCCCATCGGCTGGCCAATCTGCTGGCCGGCAATCCGGAAGACGAGGCCACGCTGGAAATCACGCTCGCGGGGCCGACCCTGCGCTTCGACGCGCCCGGCTGCATCGCCATCAGCGGCGCGCAGCTGAGCCCCACCCTGAACCAGGCGCCGGTACCCAACAACCGGCCCCTGGTCGTCCGCGCGGGCGACGTCCTGGCCTTCGGGCCGCGAACGGCGGGCCTGCGCGCCTATATCGCCTGGAACGGCGGCATAGACCTGCCCACCGTGCTATCGAGCCGCAGCACGTATTTGCGCGGCGGCTTCGGCGGTTTCCACGGCCGCGCGCTCAGGAAGGGCGATGTGCTGGCCATGCGCCGCCAGCCCGACAGCGGCCGGCTGGCCGAACTGGAACAGGAACTCTGGAAAATCAAGGTCTACCTGCCGGCCATTCTGGGCCTGGCGCCCAGGACCGCCATACGCGCCATGCGCGGCGCGCATACCGGCCTGTTCACCGAATCGTCGATAGCCGGCTTTTTCGCGGACGACTATCGCATAAGCCCGCAATCGGAGCGCATGGGCTACCGGCTCGAAGGGGCCCGGCTGTCATTGAAAAGCGCCACCCAGCTATTGTCGGAAGCCACCAGCTTCGGCAGCATACAAGTCCCTCCGGACGGCAAGCCCATCGTCCTGATGGCCGACAGGCAGACCACGGGCGGCTACGCCAAGATCGCGCATGTGGCCACGGTGGATCTGCCTGTCATTGCGCAATGCATGCCCGGCGAGACCTTGCGTTTCGTCGAAACCACGCTGGATCATGCCCAGCAGCTGGACAGCCAGCGCGAAGAGGCATTCGGCCGCCTGCATCAGTCCCTGGCCTCTTTGCGCCAGCTATTCGAGGGCTAGCGCCCCGCCGCGGCGGGAGCGGCTAGAGGAACAGCTGGTAGGCGGGGTTGTCGGATTCGTTCCAGTATGGGTAGCCCAGGCCGTCCAGGAAGCCCTTGAATGCCTTCTTGTCGGCCGGCGGCACCTGTATGCCCACCAGGATGCGGCCGTAGTCGTCGCCCTGGTTGCGGTAATGGAACAGGCTGATGTTCCAGTCGGGGCTCATGGCGCCCAGGAACTTGATCAGCGCGCCGGGGCGCTCGGGGAATTCAAAGCGGAACAGCATCTCGTGCTCGGCCAGCGCCGAACGGCCGCCGACCATATAGCGCAAATGGGTCTTGGCCATTTCATTGCCGGTCAGGTCCAGGGTGGGAAAGCCCTTCTTGCGGAAGCTGTTGGCCAGCTTTTCCGGCTCCGCCGCGGAGTTGATCTGCAGGCCCACGAACACATGGGCCTTGGCGGCGTCCGAGATGCGGTAATTGAATTCGGTCACGCTGCGGTTGCCCACCGCCTCGCAAAGCCGCAGAAAGCTGCCGCGCTTTTCCGGCAGGGTCAGCGCGAACACCGCCTCGCGCGCTTCGCCCACATCGGCGCGCTCGGCGACGAACCGCAAGCGGTCGAAATTCATGTTGGCGCCGCAGGTGATGGCCACTATGGTCTTGCCCTTCCACCTGTGCTCGGCGGCATAGCGCTTGGCGCCCGCCAGGGCCAGGGCGCCGGCCGGCTCCAGCACGCTGCGCGTATCCTGGAACACATCCTTGATGCCGGCGCAAATGGCGTCCGTGTCGACGAGCACAAAGTCGTCGACATACTGGCTGGTCAGCCTGAAGGTCTCCGCCCCCACCTGCTTGACCGCCGTGCCGTCCGAGAACAGGCCCACGTCATGCAGCGTGACGCGCCGGCCCGCCTTGACGCTGCGCACCATGGCGTCGGAATCCACCGTCTGCACGCCGATAATCTTGATTTCCGGACGCAGCTGCTTCACGTAGGCGGCCACCCCCGAAATAAGGCCGCCGCCGCCCACCGCCACGAAAATGGCGTCTATCGGGCCGGTGTGCTGGCGCAAAATTTCCATGCCCACCGTGCCTTGCCCGGCGATCACATCGGGGTCGTCGAAGGGATGCACGAAGGTGAGCTTTTCCTTTTTTTCCAGTTCCTTGGCGTGCTCGTAGGCGTCCGAGAAACTGTCGCCCATCAGCACGACCTCGCCGCCCAGATGGCGCACCGCGGCGATCTTGACCTGCGGCGTGGTGACCGGCATGACGATGACCGCCCTGCACCCCAGGCGCTTGGCCGACAGCGCCACGCCCTGCGCATGGTTGCCCGCCGACGCCGCGATCACGCCGCGCTTGAGGTCGGCCGGGCTCAGGTTGGCCATTTTGTTATAGGCGCCGCGCAGCTTGAAACTGAAAACCGGCTGCGTGTCTTCGCGCTTCAACAGAATCTTGTTGTTGATCCGGGCCGAAATCTGGGGGGCGAGTTCCAGAGCTGACTCGACAGCGACATCGTAAACCTTGGAGTTAAGGATGCGTTTAAGATAGTCTGTTGACATGGACGAAGAAGGTTCGATAGGTAAACGAGCAGAATACCATAGCGGCCACCTGCCATAAACCCGGGCGCGCCACCGCATTTCAGCGATACACTAGCGCGCTATGGAAGCATGGATGCACGCATCGATACACTGGCTACTTCTTACCCTGGCTCTGCCGCGCGTAGGCCTGAGCGCCATTTTCATCGTCAGCCTCATATCCGCGACCCTGCTGCCGCTGGGGTCCGAGCCCGCCGTCTTCGGCTTCGTGAAAATCGCCCCCCATATGTTCTGGGCCGCCGTCCTGGTCGCCACCCTGGGCAATACCATAGGCGGCGCCATCAGCTACGCCATGGGGCTGGGCGCCGAGAAAGCCTACGAGCGCTGGCGCGAGAAGCACCCCGAGAAAATCCACAAGAAGGCCGGCGGGCGCTGGCATGACTACATCAGCTATTGGCTGCACCGGCTGGGCCCCCCGGCCCTGTTTTTCTCGTGGGTGCCCGTCATCGGCGACCTGCTGTGCGCCGTCGCCGGCTGGCTGCGCCTGCCCTTCGGGCCCAGCGTCTTCTACATGGCCCTGGGCAAATTCCTGCGCTACGCCATCATGACCGCGGCACTCCTCTGGTTCTTCCCGGGCGTGTAATTGGATTAAACTCCCCATTCTCCCTTACACTAGGTCTTTAAGGGCCCTCCTTTTTCCAAGACATGAACGCCCCCCTAGCCAGTCATCTGCTTGCCGCCAAGGCTCCGCTCGCCGCTACGCCACGCTTGCGCGAAATTCCCTATAACTACACGTCTTATTCCGACCGCGAAATCGTTTTGCGCCTGTTGGGGCAGGAAGCGTGGCAAATGCTCTCCGAGCTGCGCGGCGAGCGCCGCACCGGGCGATCGGCGCGCATGCTGTTCGAAGTGCTGGGCGACATCTGGGTGGTGCGGCGCAACCCCTACCTGCTCGACGATCTGCTGGACAACCCCAAGCGCCAGCAACTGCTCATCCAGGCGCTCAATCACCGGCTCGGCGAAATCGACAACCGGCGCGACAGCAGCGCGGCCGCGCGCGACGGCAAGGTGGCGCGCCTGCTCGAGGCCGCGCGCAGGGCGGTGGCCGAATTCGAGCACGAATTCAGCCGGACCCGCGAGCTGCGCAAGAAAATCGTGCGCACCCTGTCGCGCATCACCGCCAAGGACAACGTCAAATTCGACGGCCTGTCGCGCGTATCGCACGTCACCGACGCCACCGACTGGCGCGTCGAATACCCCTTCGTCGTCCTGACACCCGACACGGAAAACGAAATGGCCGCCCTGGTGCGCGCCTGTATCGAACTCGAGCTGACCATCATCCCGCGCGGAGGCGGCACGGGCTATACCGGCGGCGCCATCCCCCTGACCTGGCGCTGCGCCGTCATCAACACCGAAAAGCTCGACACCCTGGGCGCCGTGGAAATCACGCCGCTGCCCGGCGTGGCCGAGCCCGTGCGCACCATACATACCGGCGCGGGCGTGGTGACCCGGCGCATCGCCGAGGCCGCCGAAGCGGCCGGCTACGTATTCGCGGTGGACCCGACCTCGGCCGACGCCTCCTGTGCGGGCGGCAATGTCGCCATGAACGCCGGCGGCAAGAAAGCCGTGCTCTGGGGCACCGCGCTGGACAACCTGGCCGGATGGCGCATGGTCGATCCCGACGGCAACTGGCTGGACGTCACCCGCCTGGACCACAACCTGGGCAAGATCCACGATGCGGCCCAGGCGCGCTTCGAGCTGCGCTGGTCCGACGGCAAGGGCCTGCCCGGCGCGCGGCCCCTGCGCAGCGAAATCCTGGTCATCGACGGCTCGCGCTTTCGCAAGGCCGGCCTGGGCAAGGACGTCACCGACAAATTCCTGGCCGGCCTGCCCGGCGTGCAGAAAGAAGGCTGCGACGGCCTCATCACCTCGGCGCGCTGGATCCTGCACCGCATGCCGGCCCACACGCGCACGGTCTGCATGGAATTCTTCGGGCAGGCGCGTGACGCCGTGCCGTCCATCGTCGAGGTCAAGGATTACCTCGACGGCCCGGGCCGCGAACGCGGCGCGATCCTCGCCGGCCTCGAACACCTGGACGAACGCTATCTGCGCGCCGTCGGCTACGCCACCAAGAGCAAGCGCGGCGGCCTGCCCAAGATGGTGCTCATCGGCGACATCGTCGGCGACGACGCCGATGCGGTGGCCGTGGCGGCCAGCGAAGTGGTGCGCATCGCCAACACCCGCCATGGCGAAGGCTTTGTCGCGGTCAGCCCCGAAGCCCGCAAGAAATTCTGGCTGGACCGCTCGCGCACCGCCGCCATCGCCCGCCATACCAATGCGTTCAAGATCAACGAGGATGTGGTCATCCCCTTGAACCGCATGGGCGAATACACCGATCACATCGAACGCATCAATATCGAGCTTTCCACGCGCAACAAGCTGCGCCTGCTGGACAAGCTGGAAGACTTCCTCGGCGGCGACCTGCCTGTCGGAAAATCCGAGGACCACGACGACGCCGAGCACACCCGCGAGGAAGTGCTAGCCGAGCGCACCCGGGATGCCCTGCAGGCCCTGCGGGCCGTGCGCCGGCGCTGGACCTGGCTGCTGGAAAACCTCGACGCTCCGCTCGCCCCGAGCCTGGGCACCGTCGACGGCCTGGGCCTGGACGGCGCGCTGTCGGCGGCCCTGGCGCAACGCCTGGCCGAACAGGCTCATGCGCGGGTGTTCGATGTGGTCCAGGACCACACCATACGGGTTTCCTGGAAGGCCGAAGTGCGCGCCCTGATGGAGCGCCATTTCGCCGGAGCCGACTGCGCCGCCGTGCTGGCCGAAATCCAGGCGATACACGACCGCGTGCTCAAAGGGCGCGTCTTCGTGGCCCTGCACATGCACGCCGGCGACGGCAACGTCCACACCAATATCCCGGTCAACTCGGACGACTACGAAATGCTGCGCGAAGCCAACGAGGCGGTCGCGCGCATCATGCAGATCGCCCGCGACCTGGACGGCGTGATCTCGGGCGAACACGGCATAGGCCTGACCAAATACGAGTTCCTGACGCAGGAAGAGCTCCAGCCCTTCCAGGACTACAAGCAGCGCATCGACCCGGACGGGCGCTTCAACAAGGGCAAGCTGATGCCCGGCGCCGACCTGCGCCATGCCTGGACGCCCAGCTTCAACCTGCTGGGACATGAATCGCTGATCATGCAGCGCAGCGAAATCGGCTCCATCTCCAACGCCATCAAGGACTGCCTGCGCTGCGGCAAATGCAAGCCGGTGTGCGCCACCCACGTGCCGCGCGCCAACCTGCTGTATTCGCCGCGCAACAAGATCCTGGCCACCTCGCTGCTGATCGAGGCCTTCCTGTACGAAGAGCAGACCCGGCGCGGCGTCAGCCTCAAGCACTGGGAAGAATTCGAGGACGTCGCCGACCATTGCACCGTCTGCCACAAGTGCTACAACCCCTGTCCGGTGGATATCGACTTTGGCGACGTATCCATGGAAATGCGCGCGCTGCTGCGCGGCATGGGCAAGAAGTCGTTCAACGCCGGCACGACGGCGGCCATGTTTTTCCTCAATGCCAAGGACCCCCGCGTCATCAAGGCCACCCGCAAGGCCATGATGGACGTCGGCTACAAGGCGCAGCGCATCGCCCACGACTTCCTCGCCGGCGCCGCGCGCAAGCAGGTGGCCGCGCCTCCCGCGACCCTGGGCAAGGCGCCCATGCGCGAGCAGGTCATCCACTTCATCAACAAGAAAATGCCCGGCAACCTTCCCAAGCAGACCGCGCGCAAGCTGCTGGACATCGAAGACGCCGACTACGTGCCCATCATCCGCAACCCGGCCGCCACCACGCCCGAGACCGAGGCCGTGTTCTACTTCCCGGGCTGCGGGTCGGAGCGGCTGTTTTCGCAGGTGGGCCTGGCGACCCAGGCCATGCTGTGGCATGCAGGAGTGCAAACCGTCCTGCCGCCCGGCTACCTGTGCTGCGGCTATCCCCAGCGCGGCAACGGCATGACCGACAAGGCCGAGAAAATCATCACCGACAACCGCGTGCTGTTCCATCGCATGGCCACCACGCTGAACTACCTGGACATCAAGACGGTAGTGGTCAGTTGCGGCACCTGCTACGACCAGCTGGCGGGATACGAGTTCGAAAAAATCTTCCCCGGCTGCCGGCTGATCGACATTCATGAATACCTGCTGGAAAAAGGCATCCAGATCCAGGGCGTCCAAGGCGTGCGCTATATGTACCACGACCCTTGCCACACCCCCATGAAGCTGCAGGAACCCATGAAGACGGTCAAGGCGCTGGTGGGCGACAGCGCCATCAAGACGGACCGTTGCTGCGGGGAATCGGGCACCCTGGCGGTGTCGCGCCCCGACATTTCCACCCAGATACGCTTTCGCAAGGAAGAGGAACTGGCCAAGAACACGGCCGCGATACGTTCGGACGGCTTCGACGGCGAGGTCAAGATACTGACCTCCTGTCCCTCATGCCTGCAGGGCCTGTCGCGCTTCGAAGGCGATACCGGCATGGACGCCGACTACATCGTCGTCGAAATGGCCCGCCATATATTGGGCCCCGACTGGATGCAGGACTATGTGCGCGACGCCAACGCGGGAGGCATAGAGCGCGTGCTGGTTTGATGCGGCGAAAAGCGCGCCCTCAGGGCGCGCTTTCGCTGAAGCTGCACACCGTATAGATATCCAGGCCTGTTTCCCTGAGGGCCTGCGAGCCGCCCAGCTCAGGCAGGTCGATGATGGCCGCCGCCTCCACCACGTTCGCGCCCAGCCGCTGCAGCAGCTTGGACGCCGCGACCATGGTGCCGCCCGTCGCGATCAAATCGTCGATCAGCAGCACGCGCTGCCCGGGGCGCACCGAATCCGTATGCATCTCCACCGTGGCGTTGCCGTATTCCAGCGAATATTCCTCCGCCACGGTCCGGAACGGCAGCTTGCCCTTCTTGCGCACAGGCACGAAACCGAGATTCAATTCGTAGGCCAGCACCGACCCCAGAATAAAACCGCGGGCGTCGACCCCGGCCACCAGGTCCAGCCTTTGCCGCATATACCGGTATACAAATAAATCGATCAGCACGCGAAAAGAACGCGGGTCTTGCAGCACCGGGGTAATATCGCGGAAAGTCACGCCAGGCCTGGGCCAATCGGGAACGCTACGAATCGTGTTGCGAACGTAGACGGCAGGATCAATATGCATGTAAATCGCCAAAACTGAAAACAGCGGAGAAAAAGGGAGAAATTGCCCGGGCCGGCCCAGGATCGCACAGGCGGCGGCTTCCTGCCCGGGCAATCCGTAACTATACGCGGCCAGCCCTTGGGCCGCTTTACACAATCCGCTCAGTTACAAATAAACCACGAAACCATTCGTGCGTTTAAAATCATCGCATGGAAAATACACCCACCCCCGCCCCGGGCGAAATGCTGGCCTCCGCCCATCGCACCTTCAAGACCGAGATCGCCGCGCTGCAAGCGCTGGACGCCAGCCTGGACGGCTCGTTCGAGCAAGCCGCGGCCATGCTCCTGGGCTGCCAGGGGCGGGTCGTCGTCACCGGCATCGGCAAGTCCGGCCATATCGCCAAGAAAATCGCCGCCACGCTGGCCTCTACCGGCACGCCGGCATTCTTCATGCACGGCGCCGAAGCCATACACGGCGATCTGGGCATGCTTACCCGCCAGGACATCGTGCTCGCCATCTCGTATTCCGGCGCGGGGCATGAACTTCTGACCATATTGTCGGTCGTTAGACGTATGGGCGCCCGCCTGATTTCCGTCACCGGCCATCCCGGCTCGGAACTGGCGCGCAATGCCGACCTGCACTTGAATGCCCAGGTCGAGCAGGAAGCCTGCCCCCTGAACCTGGCGCCTACCGCCAGCACCACCGCGGCCCTGGTGCTGGGCGACGCGCTAGCGGTGGCCTGCCTGGAAGCGCGCGGCTTCAGCCGCGAGGATTTCGCCCGGTCGCATCCCGGCGGCGCGCTGGGCCGCCGCCTGCTGACCTTCGTGCGCGATGTCATGCGCCAGGGCGGCGCCCTGCCCATCGTGCAGGCCGGCACCAAAGTGCCGGAGGCGCTGGTGGAAATGTCCGCCAAAGGCATGGGCATGGCCATCGTGGTCGACGGACAGGGCCTGCCCGTCGGCATATTCACCGATGGCGACCTGCGCCGGCTGATAGCCCGCCACGGCGATATCCGCGCGCTTGCGGTGGACGATGGCATGAGCCGCCATCCCAAGACCGTGCCGCCCGGCGCGCTGGCCGTCGAAGCCGCCACGCTGATGGACGCGGGCCGTTTGAACCAGATGCTCGTGGTCGACGATACCGGGCTATTATTAGGGGCTTTACATATGCACGACCTGCTTGCCGCCAAGGTCATCTGAAACCAATCCGCCGACATGAAACTTCCCAGCATTTCCCATCCCGCCGAAGCCCTGATCCTGGCAAAAATCGCGCCAGCGGTGCTCGAACGCGCGCGCCAGGTGCGCGTCATGGCCTTCGATGTCGACGGCGTGCTGACCGACGGCTGCCTGTGGTACGGCGAAAACGGCGAACTGATGAAACGCTTCAACGCGCTGGACGGCCACGGCCTGCGCCTGATGCGCGAAAGCGGCATTGTCGTCGCCTTGATCACCGGCCGCGAAGGCCCCATCCTGGCGCGCCGGGCGGCCGAGCTGGGCATCGCCCTGGTCCAGCAGGGGATACGCGACAAGGCGCAGGCCATCATCGCCCTGGCGCAGGAACAAGGCTGCCCCTTGAGCGAAGTCGGCTATATGGGCGACGACATCATCGACCTGGCCGCGCTGCAGCGCGTGGGCTTCGCCGCCAGCGTGCCCAATGCGCCCGCCTATGTGTCGCAGGTAGCGCACTGGGTGTCCTCCAAGCCCGGCGGCTCGGGCGCCGTGCGCGAATGCTGCGACCTGATCCTGGCCGCGCAGGGCCGCCTCAGCGCTTTCTTCGCCCCCAATGCCCTGCTCATGAGCGGCGCCGTCCAATAAGCCCATGAAAGAACGCGCTCCCGCCCTTATCGCCATAGTGCTGCTGCTATCCCTGGTCATGGGGACCTGGTGGGCGGCCGACTATGCGCAGCGCGCCATACTCGTCGATCCGCCGCGCCGCATCACGCACGAGCCCGATTCCTGGGCCAGCGATTTCGTCATGGTGCGCACCGACATCGCCGGCGTCGCCATCAATCGCCTGGAAGGCAGGCACATGCAGCACTACCCCGACAATGACTCCTACGAAATCACCAAGCCCAAGGCCATAGGGCAGCAGCCGAATTCCCCGATCACCATAGGCACTTCGGACAAGGCCATCATGGACCAGAACGGCTCCCGCGTCGTCATGAGCGGCAATGCCCGGGTGCACCGCGTGCCCGACCAGGACAGGCCGGCGCTCGACGTCACCAGCGAGCAGCTCACCGTCATGCCCGACGACAACGTGGTGTTCACCGACATGCCGGCGCTGGTGGTCAACGGCAATTCCACCATGAATGGCAAAGGCATGCGTTACGATAACAATACGCGCCAGTTGCAAGTGTTTTCAGCTACCGACGTAAAAATCTCTGGTCAAGACTCCAAGCCAGGCAAATCCGCCAAACCTGACAAGACAGAAAAAAAACCATGAATCTGAAGCGACCCCTATCTTTCACCGCCTGGCTGATAACGTCGGTATTGCTCTGTGCGGCCGGCGCGGTTCACGCCCAGGCGCCCTCCCAGCAACAGCCGTCCGCCGCAAGCGGCGCGGCGGCGGCGCAAGGCGGCGCGAAAGCCCCGGGCGGCGCGGCCGCCCCGGCGGAAGAACCGGACACGCTGGTCCTGTCCGACACCCTCAACTACGACGATATCAAAAAGGAAAGCGTCTTCACCGGCAATGTCATCATGACGCGCGGCCTGATGACGCTGCATTCCGACAAACTGGCCATGCGCGAGGACGCCGAGGGCTTTCAGTACGGCACCGCCACGGTCGCGCCCGGCAAACTGGTCGTGATCCGCGAAGAAAACCCCGAGAAATTCGAGGTTCTCGAGGCGCAAGGCGTGCGCGCCGAATACGACGGCAAGGCGGAAACCATGGAAATGATAGGCCGGGCCGTCATCACCCGCTACATCTGCGGCAAACCCTTTGACAACGTCAAGGGCCAGCGCGTCATCTACCACCAGAAGAACGGCACCTATGAAGCCTACGGCGGCCCGGATTCGGCCGCCGCCGGGGGGCGCGTGCGCTCGCTGGCCAGGCCCCAGGCTAAGGCCGATGCCGCGATCGCCGAATGCCAGCGGAAATCGGCGCCGCGCAAATAGCCCGCCCCCGCTCTCCTGGCCCCCTTTGCCTTACCCGTTTCCTGAAAGTAGCCCTTTATGTTTTCTTCCCACAAGCCGGCCACAGGTGGAAGCCGCTCCCCCAGCGCCACCCACGGCAGCCTGCATGCCACGGGCTTGCGTAAAACCTACGGCAAGCGCACGGTCGTGCAGGATGTATCCCTGTCGGTCGACAGCGGCGAAGTCGTGGGCCTGCTGGGCCCCAATGGCGCAGGCAAGACCACCAGCTTCTATATGATAGTGGGCATCATCCCCACCGACGCCGGCCGCATCGAAATCGACGGCACGCCCATTACCAGCATGCCCATGCACAAGCGCGCGCGCATGGGGCTGTCCTATCTGCCGCAGGACGCTTCCGTGTTCCGGCGCCTGACGGTCGAGGAAAACATACGCGCCGTGCTCGAGCTGCAGCTGGACGACGCCGGCCGGCCCCTGACCTCGGCCCTTATCGGCGAGCACCTGGAATCGCTGATCGACGAACTGCAGATCGGGCATATACGCCGCAACACCGCCATTTCCCTGTCGGGCGGCGAACGCCGCCGGGTGGAGATCGCCCGCGCCCTGGCCACCCACCCCCGTTTCATCCTGCTTGACGAGCCTTTTGCCGGCGTGGATCCGATCGCCGTCATCGAAATCCAGCGCATCGTGCATTTCCTGAAAAACCGCAATATCGGCGTGCTGATCACCGACCACAATGTGCGCGAAACCCTGGGCATATGCGACCGCGCTTATATCATCAGCGAAGGCAAGGTGCTGACCAACGGCCACCCCAGCGAAATCATCGACAACGAAGCCGTGCGCAAGGTCTACCTGGGCAAGAACTTCAAGATGTAGAGGGCATTTTCCAAACGCCTTCCGGCGCACTTGATTTACTTTGCATAATCTATACACTGGAATCATTACCAACGCATTACAAGGAGAACACCGCCATCCTGACCGCGCATGCCGCGCACTCTTAATTTTTGCAAGGAGAGCACATATGAACCTGAGTATTACTGGTCGTCATCTAGAAGTCACTCCCGCTATCCGCGAATATGTAATGAACAAACTGGCGCGTGTTTCGCGACATTTTGATAACGTGATAGACACCCAAGCCATACTCTCGATCGAGCGCCTTAAACACACTGCCGAAATCACCATGCGTCTGCGTGGCAAGGACATCCACTGCGCAGCCACCGACGAAAACCTCTACGCGGCCATCGATCTGCTGGCCGACAAAATCGATCGGCAAGTCATCAAGTACAAATCCAAGGTTCAAGATCACGCCCACGAGCCTGTTAAGCGGCAAGAACTCCCTGCCGTGGAATAACACTCGCCTCCAGTTTTGCCCGCTCCCGAGCCGGCCCCGCCGCGCTTCTCATGGCTAGCGCCGCGCAAAACCTGGCATTCTGGCCTCAATCGCCGTCCAGTGATTGGGGCCTTGGTTTATCCCGCTTTTGTATCGCGGCGGCCAAGCCCATATAATGTCCACTATGAACTTAATGTCGCGTATCCTGCCGCTGTCGAATGTCGTGCTCGATCTGGCCGCCACCAGCAAAAAACGAGCCTTCGAACAAGCCGGTCTGCTTTTCGAAAACCACCACGGAATAGCCCGCACGGCAGTTTTTCAGAGCCTCATCGCCCGCGAACGGCTGGGTTCCACCGCGCTCGGCCACCATGTGGCGGTGCCGCATGGCCGCATCAAGGACCTGAAAGAACCCTGTGCCGCCTTCATCCGGCTGGCCGACCCGGTGCGCTTCGACGCCACCGACGGCCGCATGGCCAGCCTGCTGTTCATCTTGCTGGTTCCCGAAACCGCCACCCAGACCCACCTGGACCTGCTGGCCGAAATCGCCAAGCTCATGTCCGACCCCAAGCTGCGCCAGACACTATCCACCGAGACCGATCCGGCCGCCGTGCACCGGCTCCTGACCACCTCGCCGGCCTGACCGAGGGCCATCGCCATGCTCACCATCCATGAACTCGTCAGTGACAACGCCGACAAGATCCCGTTCACCTGGATCGCCGGGGCGGACTCGGCCAAGCGGCTCATTCCCGACGTAGGCATGTCGGGCGCCGACCTGGTCGGCCACCTGAATCTCATCCACCCATCCCGCATCCAGGTATTCGGCGCCGAAGAACTCTCGTACTACACCCGTTTCGAAGTCAAGCGCCGGGTGCACCACCTCGAGGACCTGGTCACGGGGGGCGTGCCCGCCATCCTCATCGCCGAAGGCATGGCCGCGCCCGACGATCTGCGCGATTTCTGCAATCAGCAGCAGATTCCCCTGCTTTCCACGCCCATAGACGCCGCCCAGCTGATCGATTTGCTGCGCATCTACCTGGGCAAGCGGCTGGCGCCCAAGACCACCGTCCATGGCGTATTCATGGATGTGCTCGGCGTGGGAGTGCTGATCACCGGCGAATCCGGCCTGGGCAAAAGCGAATTGGCGCTCGAACTGATTTCCCGCGGCCACGGGCTGGTGGCCGACGACGCCGTCGAATTATCGCGCACCGCGCCCAACATGATCGAGGGCCACTGCCCCGCTTTACTGCAGAACCTGCTCGAAGTGCGCGGCCTGGGGCTGCTGGATATCCGCACCATTTTCGGCGAAACATCGGTGCGCCGCAAAATGAAGCTCAAGCTGCTGGTGCACCTGATCCGCTCCACGCCCGACGCCTTCGAGCGCTTGCCGGTGCAGGACCAGACCGAAGACATCCTGGGCATACCCATACGCCGCGTCATGCTGCAGGTGGCCGCCGGCCGCAACCTGGCCGTGCTGGTCGAGGCGGCCGTGCGCAATACCATTCTCGCGCTGCGCGGCATCGACACCATGGGCGAATTCATCGAACGGCAGGCCCTGGCCATCATGGAGAGCAGCCGCCGGGAGTGACGCCCGACGCAGTACACGCACGCAACGACGCGCGGCCATCCTTTAGAATTCAAGGGATGCAAGATTCTCATTGCATCCTTGTAACGTGGAAAACCCCATCGTCATGCTGAACATTGTCCTTATCACGGGTATCTCCGGCTCCGGCAAGTCGGTCGCCCTGCGCCTGCTGGAAGACGCCGGCTACACCTGCGTCGACAACCTGCCGGTGCGCTTCCTGCACGAATTCATCGCCAGCACGCGCGAGAGCGGCCTGGAACGCGTCGCCGTCGCCATTGACGTGCGCTCCCCCGGCGAACTGGCCGAGCTGCCGGACGTCATCACCAGCCTGCGCGCCATGGGAACCCCGTTCCGGGTCATTTTCCTGGACGCCAACGACCACACCCTGCAACAGCGCTATTCCGAATCGCGCCGCCGCCATCCCCTGACCGACCGCCTGCAGAAAGGCGGCAAATCGCCGTCCTTGCAGGAATGCATAGACACCGAGCGCGAACTCCTGGCGCCGCTGCGCGAGCAGGAGCACGTCATCGACACCTCCGACCTGACCCCCGGGCAGTTGCGCGCCTGGGTGCGCGACCTGGTCCAGGCCGACCGGGCGCCCGTGGTGCTGACCTTCGAATCGTTCGCCTACAAGCGCGGCGTTCCGGGCGACGCCGACCTGGTTTTCGACGTACGCTGTCTGCCCAATCCCCATTACGACCGCGCCTTGCGCCCCTTGACGGGGCGGGACGAACCCGTAGCCAAATGGCTGGCGCAATTCGGCAGCGTGGAAACCATGATTGAAGACATTGCCGGCTTCATCCGGCGCTGGCTGCCCCTTTATATGCAGGACACGCGCAATTACCTTACCGTGGCCATAGGCTGCACCGGCGGCAAGCACCGCTCGGTTTATGTCACCGAGCAGCTTGCCCGGCGCTTCGCCGACCATTCCCCCCTCTTGATAAGGCACCGAAACCAGCCCCCGCCGCCCGACATGCCATGATCCAGCCCCGCATACTGATCACCGCCCTCTTATGCCTGGGCCTGGCCATTCTGGCAGGCTGCTCCACCACGCATAAAGCAGGCGGCGGACGGGGCGGCGGAGGCTACTATCTGGACGACGGGCCCGGCTCCAACATACCGCCCGACATCGACGCCATCCCCGACGCCGTTCCGCGCATGGAATCCCACTCTCCTTCCAATTTCCGGCCTTATTTCGTATTCGGCAAGCGCTATGAGCCCGTCAGCGACGAAAAGCCATATCGGCAGCAGGGCACCGCCTCGTGGTACGGCCGCAAATTCCACGGCAAGAAGACCGCCAACGGCGAGACCTACGACATGTACGCCATGTCGGCCGCCCATCCCACCCTGCCCATTCCCAGCTATGCGCGCGTCACCCACGCCGGCAGCGGCAAATCGGTCATCGTGCGCATCAATGACCGCGGCCCATTTCACAGCTCGCGCATCATAGACCTGTCTTATGTCGCGGCGGCCAAGCTCGGGCTGGTGGGGCCCGGCAGCGGCCAGGTCATCGTCGAAGCCATCACCAACGAAGACATCCGCGCCAACCGCTATGGCAATCCCAAGGCGGCGCCCCTGGAACCCGCTCCCGCCCCCGAAACGCCGCCTTTGCAGATCGTGCGCTCGGCCCGGGCCGCATCCCCGCCCGCGGCGGCCCCCGCCACGCCCGATGCCCTGGAGGTGCTGCAAGACGGGGCCTTCGATGCCCGCCCGCAACTGGCCAGCGCGGCCGCCGCCGGCAGCGCGCCGCCCGGGCCGGTCCCGCAGCCGCGCAGCTGGCAGGCGCAAGCATCACAAGAGCAAGTATCACGGGAGCCCGCCTCGCCGGGACAGATCTACCTTCAGTTCGGCGCCTTCAGCGTCGTGCAGACGGCCGACGGGCTGGCGCAGAAGCTCAACCGGCAGATCGCCCACGTCGAAAGCCGCCCGGCCCAGGTGGACAACAGCAGCCGCCTGTACCGGGTGCGGATAGGCCCCTACCCCTCGCGCACGGCCGCCGTCAATGCCGCCCTGCGCATCCAGGAAGCGACAGGGCTGCAGCCCGCCGTAGCGCTACGCTGAGGCCTCGGGGTTCTGGCGCGCCAGCGCCAGGGCATACAAGGTATCGCGCGGCAATCCGGTGACCTTGGCCGCCACGCGCGCCGCATCGCGCACTGACAGCGTCTCCAGCAAGGCATCCAGCAATACCGAACTCGACGCGTCGATGTCTTCGTCGGCGCGGGCATCCTCGGCCTGGTGCACGATCAGGACGAACTCGCCCTGGCCGCGGTGCGGATCTTCGGCCAGCCATGCCGCCGCGCCGCCCAGCGGCATGGTGGCCACCTGCTCGAAGCGCTTGGTCAGTTCGCGCGCTATGGTCAGCCTGCGCGCCGGGCCGCAGACCTGCAGCATATCCTTGACGGCGGCGGCCAATCGATGCGGCGACTCGAACATCACGATGGGCGCGGGCAGCGCGCACCAGCGCTGCAGCCACTTCTGGCGGGCGCCGGCCTTGGCGGGCATGAAGCCGGCGAATACGAAAGCGGGGTTTTCATCGGACGTGACGCCGCTGGCCATCAGCGCCGCGATCACCGCGCTGGCGCCGGGGATGGCGACCACGCCATAGCCGGCGGCGCGGGCCGCCCGTACTATGCGCGCGCCCGGGTCGCTGACGGCGGGAGCGCCGGCGTCGGACACCAGCGCCACCCGTTCGCCGCGCGACAGGCGCTCCACGATCGCTTGCGCCGCCTCGGCTTCGTTGTGGCGGTGGGCGGCTATCAGCGGCGTGGCCACCCCCCAGGCATCCAGCAGGGGGCGGCTGGCGCGGGTGTCCTCGGCGGCAATCACGTCGCAACGGGCCAGCGTCTGCCAGGCGCGCAGGCTCAGATCGCCCAGGTTGCCTATGGGGGTGGCCACCACGTACAAGGTCGCGGCCGGCCAGTGCTGGGCGTCGACACGCTCGGTGAGACGTTTCCATGTCGCCGGGATGTCTGAAAAGTCGGGCGTTTCACTCATACTACGCAATCAAGCCTTCAAGGTAAGGGTGAGAACCATGGCCGAGGACGACCAAAGGCTGTACGAAACCGCAAGAGCCGCGCAAGGGCTCGCCGCGCGCAAGCGCCGCCGCAAGGCCCGGGCCGCTCCCCGCGAGCGCGGGGCGGCGGCGCGCGAACCGGCGGCGCCGTCCGCCGCCCAGCGGGCGGGCAGGCGCGCCGAAGAACACGCGCGGCGCTATCTGCAGGCGCGCGGCCTGATCATACTGGCCCGCAATCTGCGCGGCAGAACCGGCGAAATCGACCTGGTGGCCGCCGACAGCGGCGTCCTGGCGTTCATCGAAGTCCGCCAGCGGCGCTCGCGGCGATACGGGGGCGCCGCCGCCAGTGTAAACCGCGGCAAGCAAGGCCGGCTGATCAGGACCGCGCAATATTTCCTGCCTGGCCTGAAGCGGCGCTATTTTGGCGGGGCGACGCCCCCCTGCCGGTTCGACATCATCACCGTGGAGCCGCAAGGCCTGGCCTGGATCAAGGACGCTTTCAGGGAATGAAGCCGCGGCCGGCTGCGCCAGGTTACCTCCGTTGACATCATTTTCATTCGAACATGAGATAATTGCCGGCATGGACATGACCTCTCACATGACTTCGCATTTCAATGATGCGATCGATGCCCTCAAAACCAGTTCGCGCGAACTGGCCGAGCCCCTGTCGGCGGCCGTCGACCTGGTCTTCGGGTCGCTGGCCAACAACGGGAAGATACTGGCTTGCGGCAACGGCGGATCCGCCGCCGACGCCCAGCACTTCATCGCCGAGCTCGTTGGCCGGTTCGAGCGCGACCGCCTGCCGCTGGGCGGCGTGGCGCTCAACACCGACACTTCCATCCTCACCGCCGTCGGCAACGACTACGGCTTCGACGCCATCTTCGAAAGGCAGGTCACCGCCCTGGGGCAGCCCGGCGATGTGCTGGTCGCCATATCGACCAGCGGCAACTCGGCCAATGTCATCCGCGCCATCGAGGCGGCCCACGACCGGGAAATGGCGGTGATCGCGCTGACCGGCAAAGGCGGCGGGAAAATCACCGAAATCCTGCAGGACACGGATATTCACCTGTGCGTCCCGCAAGACCGGACCATGCGCATACAAGAAGTGCACATCGTCCTGCTGCACGCCCTGTGCGACGGCATCGACGCACTGCTACTGGGAGACACGCTGTAATGCCTACACGACAACGCGCGCAACGCATCCTGCTCGCCGGCCTGGCCCTTGCCGGCGCGCTTTCCCTGGCCGGCTGCGGCCTGCTGGTGGTGGGCGGCACGGCCGCCACCACGGCAACCGTCGCCACCGACCGCCGCACGGCCGGCGAACAGGTCGAAGACCAGGCCATCGAACTCAAAGTGGGCAGCGAAATGCGCAAGCTGTTCGCCGATGACAAGGGCCGCGTCAACGCCACGTCTTATGCCGGGCTGGTGCTGCTGACCGGCGACGTCCCCACCGAACAGGACAAGCAGCGCGCCGAAAGCATCGCCAGGCAGGTCGAGAAAGTCAAGAAAGTCGTCAACGAACTTCGCGTCGGCGCGCTCACGCCCCTGAACGTGCGCACCAACGACACCTGGCTGACCTCCAAGGTCAGGAGCACCCTGATCAACACCAAGGGCGTGCCCAGCCGCACCATCGTCGTCACCACCGAGCGCGGCATTGTCTACCTGCTGGGCAAGGTCACCGCCGACGAAGGCCAGATGGCCGGCACCGCCACATCCGGCGTGAGCGGCATCAACAAAGTAGTAAAATTGTTCCAGATCGTCCCGGCGGCCAGCCTCAACCCGCCGAAGGTTCCGGCGCCCATCGAAGACGCCGGTTCCGGCAGCCCCGCTGCGGCGCCCGCGAGCTCTGGCGGCGTAGAAACCATGCCCGTGCAATGAAAAGGCATTTTTCAGGCTTAGTCGTCACCGGTCCGGTCCAGAGCGCCGGCCATACCAGCAGGTCGCAATGAAAAAAGTTCTCACAGGCATCGTTGTCGCGCTGGCCCTCGCAGGGGCCGGCATCTGGCAATTCGCGGGCGCGGCCAAGACGGCGCCCGACGTTACCTTCACCTCCCTGACCGGGCAGAAAATCACCACCAAGGACCTGCGCGGCAAGGTGGTGCTGGTCAAGTTCTGGGCCACCAGCTGCGTCACCTGTATCGCGCAGATGCCCGACACCATCCAGAACTACAGAGACCTGTCGCCCAGGGGCTTTGAAACCATAGCCGTGGCCATGCAGTACGACCCGCCCAATTACGTCAAGAACTACGCCGACACGCGCAAGCTGCCGTTTACCGTCGCCATCGACGCGCAGGGCGACATCGCCAAGGCCTTCGGCGACGTCCAGCTCACCCCCACCGCCTTCCTCATCGACAAGGACGGCCACATCATCAAGCGCTACCTTGGCAATTACGACAAAACCGCGTTCCTCAGCACCGTGAACAAGGCGCTGGGATAAACCTTGAAAATGGACATGACCACTTCCAGCGACTCCACAACCCATTCCTCTACCGTCAAGGCGGACGTACTGTCGGAAGCCTTGCCGTATATACGCCGGTTCCACGGCAAGACCGTGGTCATCAAATACGGCGGCAACGCCATGATCGAAGAAGAACTGCAGCGCAGCTTCGCCCACGATGTCGTGCTGCTCAAGCTGGTGGGCCTGAACCCCGTGGTGGTGCACGGCGGCGGCCCGCAAATCAACGCGGCGCTCAAGCGCATAGGCAAGGAAGGCACCTTCCTGCAAGGCATGCGGGTAACCGACGCCGAAACCATGGAAGTGGTTGAATGGGTGCTGGGCGGCCAGGTCCAGCAGGACATCGTCATGATGATCAACGAGGCCGGCGGCAAAGCGGTGGGCCTTACCGGCAAGGACGGCTGCCTGATCCAGGCCCAGAAGAAAATGCTGGCCGACAAGGACCACCCCGGCCAGTGGCTGGACATCGGCTATGTGGGCGACATCACCCGCATCGAGCCGGCCGTCGTCAAGGCGCTGCAGGACGACCAGTTCATTCCGGTCATTTCCTCCATCGGCTATGGCGAGGACGGCACCGCCTACAACATCAACGCCGACCTGGTGGCCGGGAAAATGGCCGAAGTGCTCGGCGCCGAAAAACTCGTCATGATGACCAACACCCCCGGCGTGCTGGACAAAAACGGCGAACTGCTGCGCAAGCTGTCGGCGCAAACCATAGACGAGCTCTTCGAAGACGGCACGATATCCGGCGGCATGCTGCCCAAGATCTCATCGGCGCTGGACGCCGCGCGCAATGGCGTCACCTCGGTGCACATCGTGGACGGCCGCGTGCCGCATTGCCTGTTGCTGGAAATCCTCACGGACCGTGGCGTCGGCACCATGATCAGTTCGCACTGACGGCCATGCGGCCCTTGCGCACCACCCTCGCCTCGCACCGTCCGCGGCGCCTCGCGGGGCTGGCGGGGCTGGAGCAAACCGTGTGGCTGTTCGACCTGGACAACACCCTGCACGATTGTTCCAAGGCCATATTCAAGGCCATAGACGGCGCGATGGCGGGCGCCGTGGCCACCACGCTGGACATCGACATGGACGCGGCCAATGCGCTGCGCCAGACCTACTGGAAGCGCTACGGCGCCACGGTGATAGGCATGGTGCGCCACCACGGCGTGGACGCCAATGCCTTCCTGGAACTGAGCCACGGCTTCGAAGTGGCCCCGCTGGTCCATTCCGAGAACGGCCTGGGGCGCAAGCTGCAGCTGCTGCGGGGCCGCAAGATCCTGCTGACCAACGCGCCGCTCAAATACGCGCGCGAAGTCCTCAAGACGCTGGGCATCCTGCATCATTTCGAGGGGCTCTGGGCCATAGACCACATGACGCTACAGGGGCAGATGCGCCCCAAGCCCTCGGCCGCGCTCATGAAGCAGGTGTTGGCCCGCCTGCGGGTGCCGGCCAGCCAAGTCGTGCTGGTGGAAGACACCCTGCGCAACCTGAAGAGCGCGCGCCAGGCCGGCATGCGCACCGTGCATATTTTCCATCCGGGCACGCCTTTTACATCGCTGAATAACGGCCGCTGCCATTATGTCGACGTGCGCGTCAATTCGGTAGGCAAGCTGCTGTCGGGCCGCCATGGCCTTGGCCATCGCGGCCGCCGCACACCGGGCAAGCCGGGTCGCGGGTAAAACGCACCGTATTCCATTGCATGGTCAGGGCGTCCAGGCACAGCATGCGGCCCACCAGGGGCTCGCCTATGCCCGCCAGCACCTTGATGGCCTCGGCCGCCTGCATGCTGCCCACGATGCCCACCAGCGGCGCCAGCACCCCTGTCGTGGCGCAACGCAGCTCCTCGACGTCGTCGGCCTCCGGGAACAGGCAGTGGTAGCAGGGCGCGTCGTCCAGGCGCAGGTCGAAAACGCTCACCTGCCCGGCGAAGCGTATGGCCGCGCCCGACACCAGCGGCTTGCGCTGCGCGACGCAGGCGCGGTTGACGGCATGGCGGGTGACGAAATTGTCGCAGCAATCCAGCACCAGGTCGGCCCGGGCCACCTGTTCGGCCAGCGCCTCGCCGTCCAGGCGGCGAACCAGCGCCTGGACCCGCGCCTCGGGGTTCAATTGCGCCAGCATATGCCGGCCCGACTCGGCCTTGGCCCAGCCTATGCGATCAGTGGTGTGCAGGATTTGCCGCTGCAGATTGCCGAGTTCGACCTCGTCGTCGTCGGCCAGCACGATATGCCCTACCCCCGAGGAGGCCAGATAGAAGGCGGCCGGCGACCCCAGCCCGCCGGCCCCGACGATCAGGACCCGGGCCGCCAGCAGGCGCTCCTGCGCCTCGATGCCGAATTCGTCGAGCAGGATATGCCGCGCATAGCGCAGCAGTTGCTGGTCGTCCATCACGGCGTCTTGATCAGCCCTTCCGGCGTGAGCCGATAGCGCTCGGTTTTGGGTTCATTCGGATTCAACGGGCTTTTTTTTTCCGTTTCGGACGCTGGCGCGGCCTTGCTGGCGGGCGGCGCGCCCTTGATCTCGGGCGGCACGGCCTTGCCGCCGGGCAGCGCGGCTTTGGCGGCGGGCTTGTCGGCCTTGACCGCCAGGCTGGGGTCGGTTTTCTTGACGGGCCGGCCTTCCAGGAAGTTGACGGCCTGCTTCAGTTGATAGTCGTCGGCGCCGCCGAACTCGAACATTTTCGGCTCGATCTTGTCATCCTTGCTGTCGGCGCTGCCGGCGCCGTCCTCGACCAGCGCGGCGTTGACCAGATGCCGCTGCAGGTCGACCTCGCGCGGCAGGCGGAACAGATTGCCCTGGGCGGTATCATCGACCGCGATGTCCGGATCGACCCCCGTCACCTGGATGGAGCGGCCCGCGGGCGTGTAGTAGCGCGCCGTGGTCAGTTTGATGCCGGTGTCTTCGCTGAGCGGCAGCACGCTTTGCACCGAGCCCTTGCCGAAGGTGCGGTTGCCGATGATCTTGGCGCGCTTGTGATCCTGCAAGGCGCCCGCCACGATTTCGGAGGCCGAGGCCGAGCCCACATTCACCAGCACCACCATGGGAACCGTTTTGCTCCAGCCGGCGATGCCCGACAGTTGATCGGGCGAACCGTTGCCGCCATTGGCATAGCTGCGCGTGTAGTCGGACGGCTTGGCGAAGTATTCGCGGTTGGACGAGGGCACGCGGCCCTTGGTCGAGACCACCAGGACATCGGGCTTGAGGAATGCCGAGGACACGCCTATGGCGCTGTCGAGCAGGCCGCCCGGGTCGTTGCGCAAATCGAGGATCAGCGCCTTGGGAGGCGCTTTGGCGCCCAGCGCGGTAAGCTGCGTGGCCAGGTCGGACGCGGTGCGTTCCTGGAACTGGGCTATGCGCACGTAGGCGATGTTGTTGTCGAGCATTTTGCTGCGCACGCTGCGCACCTTGATCAGGTCGCGCACGATGTGGACGACCAGGGGCTTGTCGCGGCCCTGGCGGGCTATGGTCAGCACAATAGGCGTTTTGGGCTCGCCGCGCATCAGCTTGATGGCGTCGTTGAGCGCCATGCCCTTGGTTGGCTTGCCGTCGATATGCGTGATGATGTCGCCGGCCAGGATGCCCGCGCGCGCCGCCGGGGTGTCTTCGATGGGCGAGATGACCTTGGGCATGCCCTCTTCGCTGCCGATCTCTATGCCCAGCCCGCCGAAGCCGCCCTGCGTAATGGCTTCCATTTCCTTGAACGCGTCGGCGTCCAGGTAGGTGGAATGTGGATCCAGATCGCTGAACATGCCCTTGATGGCGTCATTGATCAGCTGCTCGTCGCCTACGGGCTCGACGTAGCTGCTTTTGATGGCCGCAAAGACATTGGCGAACTGCTGCAGTTCCTTGAGGGGCAAGGGCTCGCCGCGCTGCGCGGCCGCCGATATCCCCAGGCTTATCAATACGCCGCCCAGTGCGCCTGCCATCACCAAACCGAAACCGCCAAACCTGCGAGTGCTCATGCACATTCCCGAAATTAAATTCAATTTTGCCATACGCGCGCGGATGGCGTTAGGCAAATAGTACCGAAATTACTGCCTTAACCAAAGCAGAGGATTTACGGGCGTACCCTGATGCCGAATTTCAAAGTATAGACCCGAGTCCACTTGGCCGCCCGTGGCGCCCACCGTGGCGATGGTATCGCCAGTATCCACGATGTCGCCCACGCGCTTCAATAGGCTCTGGTTATAGGCATACACACTAAGGTATTTGGCCCCGTGATCGACGATCACAATGTTGCCGAAGCCGCTGAGCCAGTTGGCGTAAACCACCCGGCCCGGCGCGATGGCGTGCACTTTGGCGCCTTCGGGCGAGCGCAGCACGATGCCGCGCCATAGGCCGCCTTCGGGCCGCTCCGCGCCGAAACGCCCCAACACATCGCCGCGCACCGGATAGGGCGCGCCCTTCTTCAGGCCGGCGAAGCCGCCCGCGGGAGCCAGGCGCGGCTGGCCGGCGCCCGGCACCGAGCCCTTGATCGATTCCGCTTCCACGGCCTCGGGTTCAGGCCTGGGCGCGGGCGGGCGGGCGGCGGCCTCCTCGGCCGCGCGCGCCTGGGCCCGGGCGGCCTCGACCTGCAGCCTGGCCTTTTCGGCTTCTTTTTCGTCGCGCAGGCGCCGCGCGCGTTCCTGGGCGGCCTGCGCCGCCTGTTCCGCCTTGCGCGCGGCCGCGCGCTCGCGCTCCAGGGCGCGGCGCTGCTCCAGGGCGGCCAGCCTGGCCTGCTCGGCCCTGCGGGCCGCTTCCGCCTTGCGCCTTTCTTCGGCGAGGCGGGCTTCTTCGGCCTGCTTCGCTATCGCCTTTTCCAGGCCGCCGACCAGGTCGCCCAGGCGCTTGTCATTGCGTTCCAGGCGCTGCGCCTGGCTGCGCTGCTCATGCAGCAGGCTCTCGATGCGTTCCAGCACTTTCTGCCGCTCCGCCTTCTGCTCCTGCAGCGACGCCTTCTGCCCGGCGGTTTCCTGCGCGAGCTGGATCAATTCTTTCTGGTTGGCCTGCGAGCGGGCCTGCAGCGCGGCCAGGCTGTCGAGCGCGCGGCGAACGCCGCGCACCGCATCGGCCTGCGCTTGCGAGATATAGCCCAGGTAGCTCAAGTCGCGGCCTATGACCTGCGGATCGTCGCCCGACAGCAATGCCGTCCAGGGCGACAGGCCGCTGGCGTACTGGGCGCGCAGCTGATCGCCCAGTTCCTGCTGGCGCTGGCCGAGTTCATGCTTTTGCCCGGCGATCTGCGCGTCGAGCTCCTTGAGCTCATGCTCGGTCTTGCGCTGGCGCGCGGCAAGCTCGGACAGTTGCAGGTTGATGGACGAAATGGCCGATTCGGAAGCCTTCAAGTCCTGGGCCGCGTCGCGGCGCGACGATTCCTGGCTGTCTATTTCTTTCTGCAGGGCCTGGATGCGTTCGCGCAGTTCGGTCTGCTGCTTTCTTGCGTCGGCCTGCCTTTGCGCAAGCGTGGGCTCGGCGCCGCAGGCGAGGCCCGCCCATAGGGCCAGCACGACAAAACCGGACACACGCCGCATGCTATTCCTTATGGGCCTTGCCCTGGCTGGCGACCGCGGCCATCGCCGCTTCGATCTCGGCCGGGTCGCCCAGATAATAATGGCGTATCGGACGCAAGTCATCGTCCAGTTCGTAGACCAGGGGCTGGCCGGTGGGAATATTCAGGTGCACGATGTCCTCATCGGAAATGCCGTCCAGATGCTTGATGAGGGCGCGCAGGCTGTTGCCGTGCGCCGAAACCAGCACACGGCGCCCGGCGCGGACGGCGGGAGCGATGGACTCGTTCCAGAACGGCAATACGCGCTCCACCGTGTCGGCCAGGCACTCCGTGGCGGGCAGCTTGTCGGCGGAAATCTTGGCGTAGCGGCGGTCGAAGCGCGGATGGCGGGCATCGTCCGCGGCGATGGGATCGGGCGCAATCGCATAGGCGCGGCGCCATATCAAGACTTGCTCTTCGCCGAATTTCCGGGCGGTTTCCGCCTTGTTCAGGCCCTGCAGGGCGCCATAATGGCGCTCGTTCAGGCGCCAGCTGAGCCCGGTGGGCGTGTACATGGCGTCCATCGCGTCCAGCGCGATCCAGAGCGTGCGGATGGCGCGCTTCAAGACCGATGAATACGCCAGGTCGAATTCGAAACCCTTCTGCTTGAGCAGTTCGCCGGCCAGCCTGGCCTGCTCGCGGCCGGTATCGGTCAGATCCACGTCGGTCCAGCCGGTGAAACGGTTTTCAAGGTTCCACTGGCTTTCGCCGTGGCGCATCAGAACAAGTTTATGCATGATAAAAAAACGCCCAAAAGTTGAAATTCGCCGTCCATTTTATAATCGTCTGATTCTGCCCTTTTTCCAAGGGCATATTCGGGATATATCGTGGACTTTTTTCTAGATCAGAACAACCTCATTGTTTTATTCGTCGCCCTCGCGTCCGGCGTCATGCTGCTATTGCCCAACATACTGAAAGGCGGCGGCAAGACGGTCAGCGTGCAGGAGGCCGTGCAACTGGCCAACCAGAAGCAAGGCCTCTTCCTGGACGTGCGCAGCCATGAATCCTTCAAGAACGGAAGCATACCGCAGGCGCGCAACTTGCCGGTGGCGGATTTGACATCCAAACTGGGCACCCTGCCCAAAAACAAGCCTATTATCGTTGTATGCGATCAGGGCCGCGATTCCGCGCGCGTGGCGGGTTCGCTGCGCAAGCAGGGCTACGACGAGGCGGTCAGCCTCGCCGGCGGCCTGCAGGGCTGGACCAAGGACGGCATGCCGCTCTCCCGGAAAACCTGATCGCCCGTTTTTTGCTACCAAGGAATCTTCATGGCAACCGTAACTATGTACAGCACCGCCGTGTGCCCGTATTGCGTCCGCGCCGAAATGCTGCTCAAGCAGCGCGGCGTGGCCGAAATCGAAAAAATCCGCATCGACCTGAACCCGGAACAGCGCGCCATCATGATGGAACGCACCGGCCGGCGCACGGTGCCGCAGATCTATATCGGCGACACGCATGTCGGCGGCTACGACGACCTGGCCGCCCTCGACCGCGCCAACGGCCTGCTGCCCCTGCTGGCCGCCTGATCCCAATACTTCGCTCAACCCCCACCCCTTTCCAGGAAACACTATGGCCGACCAGAAACAAAACAGCCAAGGCAATCAAGGCAGTCAAGAAGACAGCCAGGACCCCAGCTTCAGCCTGCAGCGCACCTATATCAAGGATCTGTCGCTGGAAATGCCCAATGCGCCCCAGATCTTTCTTGAACAGGAAGGCCCCACGGTGGAAGTCTCGATCAACGTCGGCGGCCAGCGCCTTGCCGATACCGTGTACGAGGCAACCGTCACCGCCACAGTCACCACGCGCATCGGCGACAAGGTGCTGTACCTGGTCGAAGCCACGCAAGCCGGCATTTTCGAAGCGGCCAACATTCCCGCCGAGCAGCTCGATCCATTGATCGGCATCGTGTGCCCGACCATGCTCTACCCCTACCTGCGCGCCAACGTGGCCGACGCCATCACGCGCACTTCGCTGCCGCCGCTGCACCTGGCCGAAGTCAACTTCCAGGGCCTGTACGAACAGCGCATCGCCCAGTTGTCGCAAGAACAGCAAGGCGGCCAGGAAGACTCGGGCCTGATCCTGCCTCCCGGCATGACCCGCCAATAAAAGGGCGCGCCCAATGAGTGCTTGCAGCCAGCGTATCCGCGTCGCGGTCCTTGGCGCGGGAAGCTGGGGCACAGCGCTGGCGGCGCTGGCAAGCTCGCAGGCCGATACCCTGCTTTGGGCGCGCGACCCTGCCGCCGCCCGCCTGATCGGCCAGGAACACCGCAATACCCGCTACCTGCCCGACATCCCCCTGCCCCCCGCCCTGCGCGCCACGGCCAGCCTGCAAGAGGCCGTCGACCACGCGTGCGCGGCGGACGCCGGCCGGGGCCTGATCATCCTGGGCGTGCCGGTGGCCGGCCTGGCCGATATCTGCGCGCAAGTGGCCCATGCCCTGGCGCCGGGCCTGGGCGCCAAATTGAACATAGTCTGGACCTGCAAGGGTTTCCAGCACGAAACCGGCCTGCTGCCCCACCAGATCGCGCAGGCCGCCCTGGCCGGCTGGCCGGACATCGGCCTGGGGGTGCTGTCCGGCCCCTCCTTCGCCCGCGAGGTGGCGCAAGGGCTGCCGGTGGCGCTCACCCTCGCCACGCGGCAGGCACCGGCCGCGGAGGCCGTCCTGGCGGCTCTGCATGGCGCCCACGCGCGCATCTACACCAGCACCGACATCATCGGCGTCGAAGTGGGCGGCGCCTTGAAGAACATCATGGCGATCGCTTGCGGCATATCCGATGGCCTGGGGCTGGGCAGCAACGCCCGCGCGGCGCTGATCACCCGCGGGCTGGCCGAAATGCAGCGCCTGGGGCTGGCCCTGGGCGGGCAGGCCGAGACCTTCGCCGGCCTGGCCGGCCTGGGCGACCTGGTGCTGACGGCGACCGGCGCCCTGTCGCGCAACCGGCAAGTCGGGCTGGCGATAGGGCAAGGGCAGGCGCTGGCCGGCATACTGGCGGGCGGCATGACCGCCGAGGGCGTGCGCTGCGCGCGCGCGGCGCTGGCGCTGGGCCGCGAGCATGGCGTGGACCTGCCCATCACCGAAGCCGTCTGCAATGTACTGTTCGAAGGCCTGGCGCCGCGCGTGGCGGTATCCACCCTGCTGGCCCGCGAGCCGCGCGCCGAAGCCCCTTCCATGCCGCGCTGAATGGCGCGTTCACGTCATACGGACATCTTCATGCCGACCTCTTTTGACCTAGGAAGCCCAATGACCGGTTTTTCCCCCGCTCGCCGCACATTGCATTCATTCATTCTCGGCCTGGCCGCCGCCGGCGCCATGCTGCTTGGCGGCGCCGCCCGCGCCGCCGCCTGGCCGGACCGGCCGATACAGCTGGTCGTGCCCTTCCCCGCGGGCTCCTCGCCCGACACGCTGGCGCGGGCGATCGCCGAGCCGCTGGCCAAGGACCTGGGCCAGCCTGTGGTGGTGGAAAACAAGCCGGGCGCCGGCGGCAATATCGGCACGCGCTACGCCAGCAGGGCCAAGCCGGACGGCTATACCCTGCTGCTGACCATCAACGGCCCCATCGTGACCGCGCCGGCCTTGTACAAGAAGACCCTGGGCTACGACCCGATGACGGATCTCGACCCCATCAGCCTGGTGGGGACCAGCCCCAATGTGCTCGTGGTGCCGCAAAGTTCCCCGGCGGCGAACCTCCAGGACTTCGTGCGCATGGCCAAGGAGCAGCCGGGCGCGCTGAATTACGGTTCGGTGGGCCCGGGCAGTTCTTCGCACCTGGGCATGGCGATGCTCGAGCACCAGGCGGGCATCAAGCTGCAGCAGATCCCCTATACGGGGTTCCCGCAGATCATCACGTCCATCATCGCCGGGGACATCCAGGCCGGCTTCATGGTGCCCGGCGTGGCGATGCCGCAGGTCAAGGCCGGCAAGGTAAGGGCGCTGGCGATCACCAGCCTGGAAAGCAGCGACGTGCTGCCCGGTCTGCCGACCATGGCCTCGCAGGGCTATCCCGGCTTCGAGTCGATTTCCTGGGACGCCATTTTCGTGCCCGCCGGCACGCCGGCCGACGTGGCCGCGCGCCTGAACAAGTCCATCACCGGCATCCTGGCCTTGCCGGATGTGAAGCAGAAGATGGCGGCGCTGTACTTCACCCCCGCGCCGTCATCGCCCGCCGAGTTGAGCGCAATGATCAAGGCCGAGAAGGCGCGCTGGGACGAAGTGATCAACCGGCTGAATTTGTCGCTGGATTGAAAGCGCGCCACAGCGCCGATCCCTAGCCGTCTTCCCTGAAGAACAGCCTGGTCTTCACCTGTATCCGCCGCGGCGGCCGGGGGAAGGGGGCGCTGGCCTGCGCCGCCTGCAGCGCGTTGTCGTCCAGCATGGCGTAGCCGCTGCTTTTCTCTATCGCCAGCGAACCGGGCTGGATGTCGCCGCTCTCGGTAATCGTCAAGCGGATCATGGGGTTGCCTACGTAGCCGGCCTTGAGGGCGGCGGGCGGATAGACCAGATGGCCCGCGATGGTCTTTGACACCTCGGACACGTATCTGCGGAGCATATCGGCCTCGGTTTCGCGCGCCTGTATGGTTTGCTGGATGCGCGCCTCCTGGTCGCGCTTCGCCGGGGGCGTAGGGGCGACCGCCTGCCTTGCGGGGCGGGCCTGCGCCTGGGGCTTGGCCTTGGCGACCTTCTTGGGCTTTTCCACCTGCACCGGGCTGGGCGCCGTGTATTCCGGCGGCTTTTCGGGCGCCTCCTTTTCGGCCTCGGGCTCTTCAGCCACTTCTTCCTCGGGCGTTTCCTCCTTGGCCACCGCCACTTCCTGCTGGATGGGTTCCTCGGGCGCCGGCGGCACGGCGTCTTGCGGGGCCTCGGCCGGGCGGTCCGCCTCGCTGCCGGCCTGCCGCTCCTGGACCTGGCGGTCGCTGACCATGCCGAACAGCTCGACCATCAGCGGGGCGCGCTGCGGCGGCGGAGGCGCGGCGCGCCCCGCCGCCAGCCACGTCAGCCCCAGCGCCCCATGCAGCAGCAGGGAAACGGCCAGGCCGTGCGCCAGCGTGAAGCGCGGGCGGATGCCGCCATCGCCCGCCCGCCGCGCCGCCTTGGTGTTCATCGCTTGCCTGCCTCGGTCTGCACCGCCACCCGGGAAAAGCCCAGCTGCTTGAGCGCGTCGGCCACGTCTATGAACTGCTGCAGCGGCACGGCCTTGTCCGCGCGCAGCAGGAAGGGCGTGTTGCTGTCTAGCGCCGCCAGCCTGGCCTTCAACGGCTCGATGCCAATCGCCGCGCCGGCGTAGTAGACCGTCCCGGCGGCGTCGATTTCTATGGTTTCGAGTTCCTTCGCATCCGCCGCGCTCGCCGAGGCTTGCGGCAGGTTCACCGTTATCCGGCCGCCGGCGATGAAGCTGGACGTCGTCAGCACGATGGTCAGCAGCACCAGCATGATGTCGATGAAGGGAATCATGTTCATGCTTTCAAACTGTTTCTCGTCCACGGGCGATCTCCCATTCAAGCATCAACACCTTGGCCTTCCTGAGCAGCGTGTTGTAGAGCACCACCGCCACCAGCGCCACGATCAGGCCCACCGCGGTCGCCTTGAGCGCGAGCGCCAGCCCCATCATGATCTGCCCGGTATCGATGGCCGAGTCCTGCCCCATCTTGTAGAAGGTGAGCATGATGCCGAACACCGTGCCCAGCAGCCCCAGGTAGGGCGCGTTGCTCGCCACCGAAGCGATGACGAAAAGCCGCCGCGTCAGCACCAGTTCGAGCGACTTGATGTCGCCGATCCGGCCCGGTTCGATGCCGCGGTAGAACAGCGCGCGCTCTATGCCTATGGCCACCACGAGCACGCTCAACACCGCCAGCAGCCCGATCACGCCGTAGTCGATCGCGCCCGACAGCCATTCCATATCCATTTGCATCATAGTCATGCTCCTTTGCGGGTCAGAACAGCAAGCTGACCTGGGCCAGCAGGCGGGTCTTGCTCTGGTCGGCCACGGCTTCCCCGCGCGGCCCGACGGCCCGCGCCAGTTGCGCCTGGAATACCACCGATTTGTAGCTGGCGTAATAGCCCAGCCCTATGTCCGACAGCCGCTGGCCGTTGATGTCGGAATAGTCGCCCTGCTGCAGGTGGACCCGGCCGGTGTCGGCGAACACCCCGATCAACTGCGTGAGCCCGCCGACCGCGGGCAGCATATAGCGCAGTTCGGCATTGAGCAGGTAGCCGTTGTCGCCGCTGACCACTTCGCGATAGGCCTTGACCCCGGCCGGCCCGGAAATGTTCATCTGCTCGATGGTGTCCAGGTTCTTGTTCATCAGCGCCTTTTGCGCGCTTACCGTCGCGCTGGCGCTGAGCGTCTTGGTGAGTTCCTGGCTGGCCGTGAAGGCGAGGTTCAGGCGCGCGTAATTGCCCACGGTATCGGCGCCGCTCTTGTTCAGGGCCCGCTCGGCGCTGTCGGGGATGCCCAGATGGCCATAGGACACGCCCACGTCCAGATTGGTATAGGTGCTGCGCCCGAACAGCGTGCTCCAGGCTTCGCGCCGCAGGCTCAGCGTGCTCACCTGGGCTTTCTTGTCTATGCCCATGTCATAGGCGCCGATTTCGTCGCGCATGCGCTTGGCGGCAAAATTCAGGTTCAGGTAGAGGTTTTGTTCGCGGCTACGCATCAGCGGGTAGGAAAGCGTGCCTTCGAGCGTGCGGGCCACCCCGGTGGCGTCCAGGTCTTTGTAGTCGGAGCCCAGCTCGTAAGTAGTGCGCGTGGCCGCCAGTTCCCCGCGCAGGCCGCCGGCGGTCAGCGGAAAGGCATAGGCCAGGCGGCCGTTGAGCAGGCCCTTGTCTTGCGAGCTCAGTCCCTGGACAGACAGCTTGTCGGCCGCGCCCAGCAGGGAATTGAGGTCCAGGCCCGCGACCAGCCGGTTCTTGCCGGTATAGCGCGAGCCCTGGTTATCGGCTAGCACATGGAAATCGGCGCGCGGGCCGGCGCCGACCTCCACATCGAAATCCGACGTGCCGGGCGCCTGGCCGGGGGAGATGGTCAGCTTGGGCATCTGCGCGCCCGGCATGTCGCCGACCAGCAGCATGGCGCGTTCCAGCGCGGCTTGCGATACCGCCTGGTCGGACTTGAGCGCGTCGAACACCCCTTGCAGCAGGCCGCCGCGCACCAGCGACTGGTTCTTGAGCTGGAACTGGCCGAACTTGCCCACCAGGATGCGTATCACCAGCGTGCCCTTGCTGGCGTCCTGGCGCGGCACATAGGCGCGCGCCACGAGGTAGCCGCGGCTGCGGTACAGCACCGTCAGCTTGGCGGCGGCTTCCTGGATTTCGGACAGCGTCAGGGCCCGGCCCTTGTAGGGTTCAAGCTGGGCCTGCAGTTCGGCCTGGTCTATGAATTCGGCGCCTTCGAGCTTGAATTCGCGCACGAACAGCGTCTCGCCCTTGCCCATGCGCAACGGCGCTTCTTCCTGTTGGATGATGGCCGGCGCGGGCGTCTTTTGCGGGGGGCGCTGCGGAAGACGGGGCTGCGCCTCTTTCATGGCGTCGCCGATACCGTAGGGCGGCGCGGGCGGCGTCTGGGCCATGCCCATAGCAGGGAGGAAGGACAGCAGCGCCGCGCAGACAGGCGCGCGCAAGGGCCGGCCTGCGCGGCGGGCATCGATAGATGGCTTCATGGGACTCGCTCGGATAGAGGGATGGAGAACCGGGCGCGCGCCAAGCGCGTCCGGCGAGGTTTTGCCTTGGTTTACCGTTACCGGCCGTATCTTGTGGGGTGGCCGCTGCCGCCGCCCGCCTGGCTGATGGCCGCCCCGCTGCCGCCCTGCCCGCCATGGGGCGCCGCCGCCGGCGGACAAGACAAGGCGGATACCGCGATGCCGGGCTTCTTCGTTTCGAACGCCGCTATACAGAGGCGGGAGACCCTTCCAGACATTGAAATTCCCCTAGGACACATAATGATTGTTGAACGGCCTGCGGGTGCGCCGAGGGGATGCAGGCCCGAAGATACTGGCGCCGTTGTTACCCGCCTCTATACACCGTTATATATTGTAGGATATATCGAGAGGATTTCAATCGTGATTAAAAAAGACCTCTGTCCTAGATCAACAATTCGCCGGGAAATCGCGGCGGCACGGGCTTGCGCCATGGCCTTGTTTCAAGGCAGGCGCTCCACCGCGGCGGCAAGCGCGGCATCATCGACATGCATGTCGCCGCGCGCCGCGATGCTTTCCAGGTAGGCCCGCTCATTCCGCCTGGCCAGATCCGCGCGCATGGCCTGGCGCAGCATGGGCTCCAATTCCGCCAGGGGTATCGGGCGCTCGACCTGCTTGTCCAGCAGCTTGAAAATGAACAAGCCCTGCGCCGTTTCCACCGGGTCGCTCACTTCGCCCACATTCAGCGTGCCGGCCGCCTTGGCCGCTGCCGGGCGCATACGCGCCAATGGCTGCGGCTGCGGTGACAGCGCGCCGCCCTGCGCGGCGCTGGCCGCGTCCTGCGAGTGCGCCTTGGCAAGTTGGGCGAAATCGCCGCCCGCCGCGCGCGCCTGCGCCGCCAGTGCCTTGGCCTGGGCGCGCAGCGCCTCCATCGCCTTGGTGGAATCACTGTCGCCCGGCGCCGGCCGCTTCAGGAAGATCTGCGCCAGGGCATAGGTGGCCGGCGCCGAGGGCGGCGGCGCGAGCTTGGCGTAGGCCGCCTTCAACTCGTCCTGCGACGGATACGCGTCGGGCACCTTGGCCTGCTGCTGCAAATAGGTGGCCGCCACGATCCGGTCGCTCAGTTCGCGCGCCGCCGCATCGATCTGCGCCTTGACCTGCGGCTGCTGCGCCCAATTGGCCTTTCGCGCATCTCGCACTAGGTACCGCTCGGCCAGGCGCTGCCACAGCAGGTCTTCCAGGGCCTCCCGGCGCGCCGCGAGTTGCATGCGCTGCGTCGGCGGTATTTGCTGCAGCATGTCCTGGAGTTCGGCCTGTGTGATGGTTGCCGAGCCCATGCGGGCCACTGGCGGGCTGCCGTCATCGCGCGCTTGCGCCGCGCCCGGCACCTTACCGGCCTGTCGCGAAGGTTTTTCCACTTGGCGCGCCGCCGGGCTGGCGGCCGCGGCCATGGCGAGAGCCGTCAGGCAAGAGAACACAGCCAGGGCCGCGCCTGACCGCAGCGCCCTGTAGAGCGTGGAACCGCGCAGGCGGGTACGCGGCCGGTCGTCCGGCCGCAACACTGTCGTCATGATTACACCTTGAACTGAAAATGAAAAGCAAACAGAATGGGCATGTCATCTGAACCGCGTCTGCGCGACCATGTGGCCGTAGCGCTCCGGCGTCCAGACGAACGAGGCCTGGAAGCCCCGTTCCAAGCCGATGCAGACGGGAGCGGTGGGGGCCTTCTACTTCGACTTGATGGCTGCCTTCGGTCTATCGGGGAATGAGTTGCCCCGGCGCCCGTCTCCGGCCCGCCAGGGCAACTCGTTTAGATCACGGAGTAGCAGTGGTTAGTGAGCCACTGATTCCATGTCTGACCGGCCCCGCCCCCAAGATTAGCGTTAGCGGCATTGGGATTGGACAGGTTCATGAAAGTCCATAGCGCCAGGGCCGCTTGTTCCGCCGTATTGCCGCCCGTCGTCACCGAATCGCCGTCCGTGTCAAGCAAAACGGCATATTGAGCCACGTTGTAGGCAACATTGGTAAACTCCACGTAGGAATAGCCGGCGTTGCATATCTGGGCCTTCGCAACGAAGCCGGAATTGATCGATGGGTAGGCGGGATCGAACACGGCCTGGTAAGTCACATCGATATTGCCAAACAGCGGCGTGTGGACAATCGACGGAGGCCATGGCGTATAGCCCATGTCGGTCAGGATTTTCTGTGCGGCCAGGCCGTAAGGCGCCGGAACGGGGTCCGCGACAGCGACCTCGCCAGCCGCGGGAACGATGGTATGTCCCGATGCCGTAGTCGCAATGGTGTCCGAGGTGCCAGTCGAGGCCGTACCTGTCACTAAACTGTTGGGAGGTGCCGACGTACTATCGGTGAAAATTACCGGGATCCCGTTTGCATAAATATGGGAGGATCCAATTGTGTAGTATGGCGCAGGCGTTGCGTTCAATGTCTCGTAGACCAGATCATCCGGCGCATCCTGGTTCGCCGCCGCAAACAGACCATATTTGTAAGCGATGGCGAGCGGAAGCGCCTCGGCTCCACTTGCGGGCGTCGGGTGGGCGCTGTAGACAGTTCCCGAATGCAGGGTAATGGCCGTGTGCGTCGGGTTCACATGCGTGGTTGGATCCTTGAGAATTTCTCCCATCAAATGCCCGGTCGCATTATGGCAGAGGCCAATGAGTCCGTAGGATGTGCCGCCAGGCGAGTTCAGGAAATCCGTGATCAGATCGAGCGCCGGCCCATAGAAATTGGAGGCGACGGCGATCGTCGTGTCGGGTGCTCCGTAGATGCCGACATTCGCTGCAGTGGCATCTGCGAAATGCCCGGAAGAGTCTACATATTGGCACACCGTGTCGGCGGCCCAACTGGCCGGCGCGGCGAGGCTGCACAAAATGGCTGCTGACAGCACGGTAAGTCGCTTGGATTTGACTTTCATTGCGAAGCTCCTCAATTACAATTGTGGGCGTTTAGGCCCTGGAAGGTGGGAATCAGCCGATTCCCTGGATTGCCTTTCACCGTGAAGTGCAAGGCTTTTTTGGCAAGGGGCCGAATTTTCATCAAGCCCCCTGCCCTTTACAGCTTGCTGCCTTTGTCCTTGCTTTCATCGTTGTCCTTGCTTTCATCTTTGTCCAATTGGTAGGTCTGCCCGTCCACCTCTATGCTCTGGATGCCGGCCGAGTAGCGCCCCGGGGTGAAGACGATGTTCGGGTCTAGCGAAGTCGGCAGGCTGGCCATGAGGCTGCCCGCCAGTTCCATGTTCGGGGTGTAGAGCGCCTGCTGGCGAGCGCCGGCGACGGCGCCGCCAGCCACTTGCGTGGCGCCATCGAAACGCGCCTGCCGCTGCGCCGCCTCGCGCTGTGCCAGTTCACGCTGTGCAGCCTCGCGCTGCGCTTCCTCGCGCTGTTCCGCCTCGCGCTGTTCCGCCTCGCGCCGCCGCGCCTCCTCTTCGTCGGCTGCCGCCTGCGCGGCCCTGTCCGCCAGCACCTGGTCGATGGTGCCGTCGAGGTAGTAGCGGACGTCCTCGAATTGCTGGCCGGTCAGGCCTTGCGTGTCTATCATGGCGAGCTGGAGGCCGTCCGCCTGCCCGCCAATGGCCCTGCGCTGGCCCGTGGAGTCCATATTCCAATAGCTTCTGCTGATGCTTGTGCTGACTCCTCCGGCATAGCCGACCAGCCCGCCCACGTTGTTACCGGTTCCCGTCACGCGGCCGCTGGCCGTGGAATTGGTGATCGAGGTGATTCCGGTGGTTTCTCCGACCAGGGCCGCCAGATTGTCCACTCCCGTCACGGAGCCCGTCGCCGTTGAATCCGTAACGGAGCCATCAAAAAGGACGCCGACCAGTCCCCCCGCTCCCGTCCCATAGTACGAGGACAGAGCTGTGACGTCGCCCGAGGCCGACGATCCGAAGATATCGCCATGACCGACGCCAACCAGCCCGCCCAAGTTCCGGCCGCCGATCACGTTCCCGCTGGCCCAGGACTTCGAGATCGAGGAGGAGGCGCCGGCGAACCCAACCAAGCCTCCCAAGGCTTGAGAAGAGGCATTGCCCTTCACATTGCCCGTCGCATACGAGTTGGCGATGCTGCTCCCTGTGCCCAGCGTGCCGACCAAGCCCCCGATCATATCGCTGCTGTCTCCAGTGGCAGAAACATTGCCGGTGGCATGAGAATTGGTGATCGCTCCTTCCAGCCAACCAGCCAGTCCGCCAACATTGTGGGCTATACGGCCCGAGATGCTGACATCTCCCTCGGCGTAGCTGTTGTCGATATCGGTACGGGCGGCGTAGCCGATCAGCCCACCGACATACTGGGCCCCGTAATCGATCGCTGCCGCTGTCGCGGTCACGTCCCCCGTGGCGAAACTGTTGGCCACTTTCATATTGCCGTCGGCGCTGCCTACGGGTATCCGCCCGATCAGCCCGCCCAGATACTGTGAGCCGGTCACGGCTCCCGTGGCATAGGAATTCGCGATCGAACTGGGCGGGTTGCTGGCCACTATGGTGATAGAGCCGATCAGGCCGCCAAGATCCTGAGTTGTCTCGTCGCCATCGGCTACCTTGCCCGTCACGCTGCCCGTGGCGTGGGACTTGTCGATGACAATGCTTGAGCGGTTGACAATACCGACCAGCCCGCCGGCATTTGCGGTGGCCCCTGTTATGTCGACGTCCGCGTAAGAACTCGTGATGCGGGTCGGGTTGCCGACGGTGCTGTTGACAAGGCCCACCAGCCCGCCTCCCTGCGCACCGCGGAGGGCCAACTTCCCGGTGGCATAGCTGTTCGAAATGTTCGCTGCGGTGCCGTTAATGCGGGCGGCCAATACGCCAGCGTAGGAATTTGCGCTGATATCGGCGTGTTCCACTCCGATATCCCGGATGGTGGCGCCATTGACAGTGCCGATAAGCCCGACGTAGAGCGATCCGTTCAGTGTCAGGTTGTCGAGCGAGTGCCCCAGCCCGGCCAGCGTGCCGGTCAGCGTGGAAACCACCGAAGCCCTTCCCATATTGGCCGCGCTCCAGGCCGCCGCATCAATGTCCTGCGCCAGCGCGTACTTGTCCGCGCCGCTGATGCTCGCCAGATCGTTCATGCTATGGATCAGCGTGTAGGCGACCCCGTTGATGACCAGTCCGGTCTTGTTCTCGATATTCGTCTGAGTGGCGGCATTCGTGAAGGTCACGCTGCCATACACCCCGCCGCTGGTATCCTGCTTCGCCACCGGAATACCTTCAGCGTTCAGCACCGTGCCGCTATAGCTGGCCTTGGTGCGGACGTTGTACTCGCCGCCGTAGTTCAGCATTAGCCCGGCGCCGGCGCCCGAGGCGGTGATCGGCGCATTGATGTTGATGTCGTGGGCGGCGGTCAGCGTCAGCGTGTTGTCGCTCGCCCAGTTCACGGCGTCGTTGACGTTGATATCGCCCTTCGTCCCGCTGCTGCCGATCGATGACTGCACCTCGTAGTCGCCCTGAGTGTTCAGGTAGTTGCTCAGGAAAGCCCCGGTCATGTCGCCACCGCTCGCGGCAATCGTGAAGTCCACCGGGTCTATCAGCCAGGTGCCATTTCTGCCCTGCGCCGAGCGGGTCCGAATCTGCGCCGTTTCGGCGATCCGGACTCTGTCGCCCGAGGTCTCGATGAAGCCGCCATCGCCGCCGTCGGGCGCGCTGGCGTCCAGCGTGCCCGCCACATTGGCCGTGCCGCCGTAGGCGTAGGCCAGGATGTCGCCCTTCAGCTCGCCCAGTGTGCGCGCCTGCGCGATGCCGCTGTTGTTCACCTGCGAGCCCAGCACGTCGTCGGCCGCCCGGGCCGTCAGGATGACCTTGCCGCCGTCGGCATAGACCGCGCCCTTGTTTTCCACCAGCGCGTCGAGCGCGCCTTCGTCCAGGCTCACGCTGAGCAGCGAATCGCCATTGAAGTTGAGCGTCACCCGCTTGGCCCCATTGAGCGAGACCGTGCCCTGGGTGGCCATGATCACGCCCTGGTTGGAGACGGACTCGCCCAGCAGGGCCACGTAGCCGCCGTCGGCGGCCGTGAGCGTGCCCATGTTCACCACCGAGCCGCCACCGCCGTCGCGGCCTTTGAACACATAGTTGCCGTTTTCGAAATCCCGGTCGCTGATGTCCAGCGTGCTGGCCACCAGCCCGCCCGTATTGACCCGCGAGCCCTGCGAGAACAGCACGCCGTTGGAGTTGATCAGAAAGACCTTGCCGTTGGCGTTGATCGCGCCCTGGATCACGCTCTGCTCATTGCCCACCACGCGGTTGAGCGTCATGGCCGAGGCGTTGGGCTGCCTGAAGTTGACGGTTTCCGAAGGCGCCACCGAGAAGCCCTGCCAGTTGATCGCCGCCTTCTGCGTGCTCTGGTGGATGTCGGTCACGCCGCCGGCCTGGCTGATGGCCGCCGCCCCGCTGGTGACCTGTCCGCCGTAGGGCGCGGCCGCCACCAGCGGCGGACAAAGCAAGGCGGATATCGCGAGACTGAGTTTCTTTCTTTTGAACGCCGCTATACAAAGGCGCGAGACCCTTCCTGACATTGACTTCCCCTAGGACATATGATTATTTGTAGAATGGCCTGCGGATGCCGAGGGAATGCCACGGTCACCCGTACATTTTGATGGCAGAGGCCAGGGGCGCCGTAGAACCGGCCTGGACCCATTCATGCGGGGCTTGAAGACACTGGCGTCGTCTGTAAAACACTGGCGTTGTTACTTGCCTCCACGCATCGTTGTATATAGTAAAATATAACGGATACATTTTGATTATTATTTTCAGAATCCCTGTCCTGGATCAATGTCCCGCCGACGAAACCGCAAGGCCGTTTAACGCTCCCGGCCGGCCCTCGCGACGGGCAGTCGCGGGTTGGCAGCCATAACTGTCGATTGCCATGCAGTTTGGAAATTACGTCGCCGGGTTTTGAGATTTCGGGCCGTGGCTATGAAGAATGCGTGCGGCCGTAACGGAATCCCGCTAGCCCGGGCCGCGGGCGTCGATAAATGGCTTCATGGGTTTGCGGTGCGGCGCTTCAACTCTGTGGCGTTCACACGCTCCCCTCATACCCCGCCTGGCGCCAGGCCTCGTACACCGTCACCGCCACGGCGTTCGACAGGTTCAGGCTGCGCTGCCCCGGCCGCATGGGCAGGCGCACATGCTGCTCCAGCGGGAAAAGCGCGGACTGCTCCGGCGTCAGCCCCGCCGTCTCGCGGCCGAACACGAACACATCGCCTGGAGCGAACGCCATATCGCCTATCAGGCGCCGCCCCTTGGTCGTCAACGCAAAGCGGCGGGCGGCGCCGGCGCCGGTGGCCGTCAGGGCGTCGGCCAGGGTGTCATGCACCCGCATCGGCGCCCACTCATGGTAGTCCAGCCCCGCCCTCTTGAGCTTTTTATCGTCAAGCTCGAACCCCAGCGGCCGCACCAGGTGCAGCGCCGCCCCGCTATTGGCCGCCAGGCGGATCACGTTCCCGGTGTTAGGGGGTATCTCGGGCGAAACCAGAACAATATGAAACATCGAATTTTCCGTTAAAACCTGTTCGGCGGGAACAGAAGCCGCGGCGCGTGGCTATCCGGCCGGGTGCGGACGCCAGTGTGACTTATTTTACCGGCCTCGCGCCGGTATTTCCCCTAGTGAACAAAACCATGCACCGCCAGACAAATCGCCCATGATCCGGCATAAAGTAAGTGTCCCTGATACGTTTTCATTGGGACACGCGCATGAATCTGTACGATCAGTACTACCGCAAGCTGTTCAGCAGCCCCCACATGGTCCGCGCCCTGTTCCAGGGCATCCTGCCCCCCGCCTTGCTGGCCATGCTGGATCTGGACACCCTGGAGCCGCTACCCACCAACTACGTCAGCGGCTGGCAGCGCGATCGGCGCGGCGATCTGGTCTGGCGCGTACGGCGGCGCGACGGCATCATGCTGTATCTGCTGATCCTCCTGGAACACCAGTCCGATCAGGACCGGATCATGGGCATACGCATCATGGGCTACAGCGCGCTGCTGTACGAGGACATCACCATGCGCGACTTGGTGCAGCC
>NZ_FQXE01000012.1 GCF_900129885.1 Pollutimonas bauzanensis
CGATAGCTGAGGACGCCACCAGGCAGCAGGTGGCTGACGATGGTCAACCAATGGCGCAACACAACCATTTCCGGGGGGCTGGCCAGGTTGCTGGTATAGACTCCCTGGTAGAGCTTGCGTAACTGCCCCGCGCTAGCTAACCGGAGAACTTTGCGGTCTGCCGCAGGGTCATCCTCACCAGTAAAGATAGTCTCTGGCAATGAAAGGTCGATTTTCTGTTTGATTCCCACGTCACACTTAACATACTTGTCTGAAATTCAACTCATTATTTCACAATTTGTCTGAAAAATGTATTAATCAGCAGATGAGGTTTGTCGGTTTCTAAGATGACTCAGCATAAACTGCTGGTCAAATTGTCTTGAAATCGTATGATTGAATCACTATTTGTCTGATTTATGTATTATTTTTCTAAAAAATGCGCATTTCGCTTATTTTCTAGCACCTGTTAATACATCACATAGAGGCTCAGTACCCTAAATACTGGGGGTCGGCCACAAAGATGTCGATATCCTTACTGGTGATGATCGTAGCGGAACATAAGCACCGTACCGCCGCCGAACGTCCAGAACGGATCCTGAAGACCTCCGATCGTTTGCGCCCCGTGTCCACTAGCGCCCGATTGACCTCATCGAGAATCAGCGGCGACCAGTGCAGCTTGATAACCCCCTGGTAGTCGAGGTAGATCAACAGCCCGCGCGTAGCGGCCGCGAACAGCGTATCAGCATCGGCAACGACAGGTATGCTCACGACGAGAGAATTTCCTCGTCCAGATCTTTGGACAAGAGCTTGAGCACCTTGGCCTGCCGCGTCCGTTCGGCTGCCTGCCAGCGGGTCACGGCGCTGCGCAGCACACGGCGCTGGTTACCGACCTTCTGATGCAATTCCACCGCGCCGGAGTCGATCAGCTTGGCCATGTATGGCCGGCTGACGTTGACGAATTGCGCCGCCTGCTCGGTGGTGAGAACCGGATCGTCGTTGTGAGCCGCCTTGTGATCTGTGGTTCGCAGTTGCACGGTTGCGCGGCCCAGCATTTCAATCAATTCTTGCGTGATGGCCTCGTCGGCTTCCTTGCTGAGCGTGACGTGGCGCCGGACAACGGACACGACAGGCTCCACGTCGAACGACAGTTCGAACACCGGCAGAGCACGCGCAGGCTCCGCGTGCACCCTGGCCGCCCGGCGGGGGGCCTGGGCAGTGCGCCGCTTGTCCGAAGGAGGGAAAGTTTGCTTGGTAGTCATGCTTGGAATGATAGCAGGAACTCGAAATTATCGAAACAGTCGAAACGCAATGAAAATCTTCCAGTAAAGCCGCGCTTGGGCCGCGCCCCCAACCGCCGATGACCTCGATTATCTGATCGTCCTTGCTTACCTCAAGGGCCAAAATGCAGGCATCAAGCGGCGCGGAAAGGCTTGGTCAGTTTTCCGGTCCGCGTGACGATGCCAGCGCGGTGGAGGAAGGACAAAGCGGCAGCTTTTGATGGCTTTCGCTGGAGCCTTGGTGCGCATGACGATTCCCCCCATCGCGCCAAAGCTAGAACCTGATCGCCACATTGGCCTTCAAGCCATGGTCGCGACCCTGGCCCGAAAGTTGGCCGGTATAAGCAAGACCGAAGGTTGCATCAGATGCGAGGCTTAGACTCAGGCCAGCCTCGACGACGGCGCTGTCGCGCGCAATCGGCGCTCCGGCAATTGAAAACGCCTCGCCCGCCGAGAAGGCATGTTTACTGGTGGGCGTGCGATTCCCGAACGCATGGCGCCATCCGGCCATCCCCGCAAGGGTGACGTCGAGACTGCCTAGCGCAAGGTGATGCGCGGCACGCATCCCCAGCGTGCTGAAGGTGACATCGGTGTTGCCGCTATTGCCCATCAGCGCCGCAGCGCCGCCCGTCTCGGTAACACGGCCGGTATGCAGGCTGACGTGGGCCAGATTGGCAAAGGGTTCGACACGGGTCTTGCCGACCTGCAGGCCATAGGCGAGCTCGCCGAAAACCTGGAAGGTGCCCGCCTCGTAATCGCCGGTCAGGCGCTCGTCGATGCCGGGGATGGCGACCGACCGGGCAGTATCGAGCTTGTGCCAGCTATAGGCCGCGCCCGTCCGGAAGGCGATATCGCCCCATTGTGTGCCGCCATACAAGCCCAGATGATAGTTATCGATTTTGGCGGAAGACCGGCGCGCATCGGCGCCAAGGCTCGCATGGCTGTAGCCGCCCAGCACCCCGATCCGCCAGTCGCCCGCCGGGCGATCGGCAGCGATTAATAAGCCGCCTGTCGAGCGATCAAGGCCGGCCGCATTGCCATTGCCGTCAGTCTCGCTCCAGGCGCCAAAGCCATGGGACCAGAACACCGGGCCGGCATAGTCCGCCGGGACTTGTGTTGGCGCCGAGCCCGACCCATAGGCCAGGACTGGGCCCGCCGATGCGCCCGCCTTGCCGAAGGCGGCACGCAAGCGGTCATTGGCCGCGTTGCGGATAAAGCGGCTATCTTCGATCAAGGCTGACTTGGCCGACGCATGGATCTCGCCGGACAAGGCGTCAAAACCGGCGCGAATGCGATCAGGCTGATCGGCCGAGCGCACGATGGCGTCATAGACCGGATGGGCAGCGTCCAGGCCCATGCTATCGATGCCGCCGGCTGTAGCGCTCTGGTTGCGGGTGAGCGCCGCCGATGCAAAACGACGCTCGTTGCGAGCCAGCTCCAGACCGATGGCGCCGGCGCCGTAGTCATACATCAGCCTGGGCGTGAGGAAAGCGAAGTCCGAGACGACCTCATCGAAGCTTCCTTCAAGCGCGGCAGCCGACAGAATGGTGTACGTTGAGCGCAAGCCGTAAGCGCCGTCGGCCCCGATATGGGCCACCGAGCCGCCGTTAAGCGTGGCTTTGCCGGTCACGTTGATCCGATCGCTGTCGGCGCCAAATGGGTTGACCTCGACGGCATAGATCGAGCCGGCCTCGAAGGTCAGGTCGCCGTCGACCGTCAGCGTGCCGATGGAGTTGCCCGGCGCCAGCGTGCCGCCCGAGGCGATCGCAACCTGCGAGCCGGCGCCCGCGCCCACGGTGCCGGAGCCGCCGAGTGTGGCGCCCGAGCGTACGGCGAGCGAACCGCCCAGCGCGCCGCCGCCCTCGCCCTTGCCAACGAGCAAGGCGCCACTGGCAAGCGTCGTCGTACCGGCGAAAGCCGCGCTATCGCCCGTCAGCAGCAAGATGCCGTCGCCGGCGAGCGTCAGCCTGCCATTGCCCGAGATCCGTCCGCCATAAACGGCGTTGGCAGCGTCGGCGAAGGTCAGCGCCGTGCCCGCCCCATCGAGCAGCACATTGCCGCTAAAGCGGGCGGCCGCTGTCTGGAGGCCGCCTTCGGCGACGGTCCAGTCCAGCGTCGATCTGCCGTCAAGGGCAAGAACGCCTGCCCCATCCTTGACCATGCCGCCATTCGCGCCACCCAAGCCGGTGATGTCACCGGCAAAGCGGGCGTCATCGGCCTGGATGAAGGTCACCGTGCCGGCATTGCTAATGTTGCCGGAGAGGGAATTCGCGTCTCCCAAAACCGATCCCTCCTCGACCCGCGTATTGCCATAGGCGTTGGCGCCGGCCAGCCACAACGCCCCAGCGCCGCGCTTGACGAGATCGCCTTGGCCGACAAGGTTGCGATCGAGATAGAAATCATTGGCGGCCTCGACGATATCGAAGCCGCCCCCGCGCGAGCCCCAGGCAATGTCGCGCGCGGTGTCGTTAAAATCCGTGCCGGTGACCTGTAGCACACCGCCATTGAAGGCCAGCGCGCCGTCCTCATGGCCCAGGTTGGCATCGTTCGAGACGGATAGCACGCCGCCGCTGATCGTGGTGCCGCCCGCATAGCTGTTGGCCCCGGAAAGAATCAGCGTGCCGGCTTCGGTCTTGGTGATGCCGCCCGCGCCGGTAATGCCGGCTGCGATCTCGGCGCGCTCGGCCAGGACACGAATCTCCGAGCCGCCCGCCGCCGTTTCCAGTGTACCGACCCCTTGCAGCCGAAAGCCCTCATCGACGAACTGCAGCCCCGCAAAGCGCTGCGCGCCCACGACGTCGATGACCCCGCCGTTGACGCCACCCGGCTCGTTCTTGAAAGCGGCATGGTTGCCCGCCCAGGCAACCGGCAGGTCGCCGCCCTGATTGAGCCACCGGGTGTCGGTGCTGTTCCAGTGTCCGTCCCCGCCCTGCCAGTGCTGCAGCGTGTCGTCTCCGAGCGATGCCGAAACAAAGAGATCGACCTTCCCGCCGCCCGCCTCGATCTCATACAAACCGGGAACACCATAAGGCACGGCGCCGACCTCCAGGCCGTTGTCGGTCAGTTCACCGCCATAAGTCATCAGGCGGTAGTAGCCCAGGCGCGCCGCGCCGTCCGATGGGCTGGCGCCTTGCGCCAGATTGAGGGTTCCATCCAGTCGAAGGTCGCCTGTTACAACGAGGCGATCGCTGCGGCCGGCGGCGGGATTGTCCACGGTCGCCGGCGCGCCCAGTTCGTAATCGAGGATCGCGCCCGATGAAAGCGCAAGATTCCCGTGCACCGTGAGCGCGCCGATTGCGTTACTGCCCGGCGCCAGAATGCCGCCGTCTTCGACCGTCGCGTTGCTCACAGTGCCTGAGCCGCCAAGCGTGGCGCCGGACTTGACGGCCACCTGCGATGAAGGCGCAATCGTACCGTCGACGATCAAGGCGCCGGCTTCGACGGTGGTCGCGCCCAAGTACGTATTGGCTCCTGAGAGTGTGAGCGTACCGGCGCCAGTTTTAGTAATACCGCCCAGGAAGCCACCCGCTATATCGCCGCTCAGGGTCAGATGGTGGCTGCCATCGATCGTTAACTTTCGCATGAGCTGAACCCGGTTGGCAAGCGCAAGATCCCCGCCGGCCCGCAGAACGCCGTTATCAGAAGATCCGCCCACGATTATCTGGCTCGATGAAAGTGCCTTGTCGTGCCCGACCTCGACCGCGGCATCGTTAATATATGTTTCACCCAAATAGATATTGACGCCATTGAGCGCCAGCGTGCCACCCTCTGCGTAAACCCCGCTCAAACCGCTGATTTGACCGTTCAACGTTAGCTTGCCGGCGCCGTCCTTTATGAGTCGGCCGCTGGAACCGGTGATATTGCCATCAAAGACGGTATTGGCGCTCTGACCAACATCGACAAAGGCGTCGCCCATATCGAGCGTGCCGCCGCCGCCCGAAAGCGACGACATCGCGCGGCCAAGGGCATAGTTTGCATCGGTCAGGTCAAGCGTGCCGCCATTGATGACATACACGCCATCGCTCACCCACGCTTCGTTCGTGCCCACGCGCAAGATACCGGCTTCGATGGTGGTGGCGCCCGCGTAATCGTTTTGCCCCGACAGCGTCAGGATGCCCTCACCGGACTTGGTCAAACCGCCAGAGCCTTGCAGATCCGCCCCGATGCCGATGTTATGGCCGTTGCTGTCGATGAAGGCCCCGCCCGCGCCGATGGCGACATCGCCGGACCTGACGTTGCGCAAGAAATCAGCTTCGTCGCCCGTTGCGCGCAGGATTCCACCGTCAAAATTGATGTTGCCATCGCCCGCGCCCACCTCCAGAAAACCCATGGCCAATGCTCCGCGCCGCCCATCCGAACCGGCAAGCGTCAGGTGGCCGATTCCGCCATAGCCCGTGACGGGAAGTCCACCCATATAGACATGGGAAGCCGTGACCAGCCCCCCATCTTCGACGGTCAACGTTCCCGTGCCGATATGACCCAAGGCGATATTTCCCGTCGCCGCCAGACTGGACCCGACTCCCGAAACCTGAGCCACGCCCACTGCGCCTGCGCTATTGGTACCCATCGTAATGCTGTCGCCAGCCGATACCGATGCGCCATCCAAAATGGCAAGTGTGCCTTGACCGACATTTCCAAGGTATAGGCGAGAGGCGTTATGCCAACTCGCCCCCTCGCCTATAACGGTGACCTCACCGACAGCACTGGCAAGATTGCCAACGGTTCCTTGCATATTGCTGACCTTGCCTGCGTTGCGAATCAGCAATTCGCCACTTGTGCCGCTATGGCCTATGGCCAGGTTTCCGCTGATCTCCCAGGGGCTGGGCTGTGTGCCGGCGCCGCCCCCCGCAGGGTCCGATCCATCGACGATTTCGTGCCCGCCGTTGTCAATGACTACGCTTTGCGCCTGTGCGGCGGGCAACACCGCCAGCGCCAAAGCGCATAGGCCGGCGCCTGCCGCCGCTTTGCGCCTGTCAGATCCTCGGGCATGTTCCGAAGCCACCTGATAGGTATCCCGCGCATGGTTAAAGACTATTCGGTGAATCCGATTCATGAACATCCCCAGCGACGTGATTCCTTACCCATCAATTGGAATCGCCACTATAAGGGCAACGGCATGCGCGGAGTCGTCGCTGCGTTTCACAAAAATCGTATTTGCATCCCAAAGGCGCGGCTCAGGGGAAGCGCGACGAGTCAGCGCGCCCCATTATCGATTCGAGGCCGCCCTCGCATCGCTCGGGCTCATGCCAAAACGTTTGCGAAACATGCGGCTGACATTGGGCCAGTCATAGAGGCCGCAGCGCTGTGCCAGGGCATAAATAGGCACATTGCGCGCATCCTTTTGAAGCAGGCGCAAAAACTGCTGAAGGCGAAGCTCGCGAACATAGCCTTGCACGGATAATTCATTGCCGTCGAAGAGCCGGTAAAGCGTGGAGCGCGAACAAGCAATCGCGGCCGCTACCGCGTCCGGATCGAGATCCGGGTCGGTCAGATGACGCCTTATGTAGCGTTGCGCGGCGGCAAACAGCCCCGCGCTAAATCGCTGCGTTCCCCGCCGTGTCATCAAGAAGGCGGCCTCGATCGTAGTCAGGGCAAACGACTCGGAGGCATCGAGCAAGGCGAGCTGTTCAATAGGGTCCAAGCCCGCTGCCATCCTGGGAAACTGCTGCAAATGATCGCGCAGCAGCCCGGCCAAGCGGGAATTGGCCAAGGCCGAATTGATCTGGGCCGGCGCGGGCGGCGTACCGGGAAACATCGATTCAAGCAAGGGACGGGAAAGATCGAGCTGGACGAATGCGTGCCGGGAAAGGCGCAGCGATGTCGGGTGGGACCCGTCGAGCAGGAAGAATCCGCCCTTGGTGATCGTCGCAGCCTCGCCGCCGTCATAGGCGCACTGCGCCTGCCCATCCAGCATGAGAATCAACGTCAACTCGTCAAACGACGCATTGCGGATGCTGCGTGCAGTCAAATGTGCGCTTAAGCCATCCGCTTCGGTATAGTGCATCTCGCCAGTCGCTGTGGCCAGCGAGGTGACTTTTGCCCGGAAATCCTTGCGCTGTTGCTCGCCGGGCGAGTCGACACTGAAGCTGCGGATGACGTCACTGACCCAGAAGTCGAAACGCGCGGCAGGCTCGACATCTTCGGTCGATATGTCCTGAAACAGACGCCGCTCAGGCCGCCCTTGCGAAAAGGAATGATGTCCCACAATGCCTTCCTCCCGACTTTCCTTTTTGTTAGTGGCAGGGTTTCAAATAGGCGCATGGTCGTCGCTGCGGCAACCATGCGCCCTCAAGGCAGATTGCTCAGTGCCTTCTATGTTTTCGGGGCATGATGCTTCAGCGACTCCGCCATGCGAGTCTGCCAGCCGGCTCCTGTGGCCTTCCACCGCGCTAATACTTCCGATGGCAAACGCAAGCTGACAGCCACCTTTGGGTTGTCCAGCTTCGGACGGCCGCGCTTGACCAGCTTGTCGCCCTGGTACAAGTCAGCTTTCTCAAAAAATTCCTCTGTCAATCCAGGCGCGTCATCCGGGTCAGCCCAGGTGCTGCGCGTATTTCGCCTGTTCGCGAGCATTTGCTTTCCTCGTACTGATAATGCGGCGTGCTCTGCCGCGCGGTGTCCAGATCAGAACGACCATGCGCCGATCAAGCACTCCGATGGTGATGAAACGCGGTTCGGGATACGGCAAGCGCGCGTCTTGTCCTCGTTGATTATTGTATATACGAAAAAATAGTGCGGTCAACAGTTCGGGAGCGTCCTAGCGGTAAGCTCATCTCGCCTGGCGGCAAATTCAGGCGCGGTTCTCTCCTGCTGACGGTAGATACTACCTGGCAAGGTGGGCGCTATACGTTTGCACCTGACCATCCAAAAGCCCCATGCAGGTACATGGCTTGCTCCATTATTCGCAATAGCATGGAGGTGCTGCATGAGGCTGCTACAACTGGGCACGACTCTTCTTTTTGCGCTCGCCCTGGTTCCCGGCGGGGCTCACTTGCTGGAGCTGCTGAGCAAGATGGCTCTGGGTCGCCATTCCTACCTGACCGTTCAGCAAATTTATCGCGGCTGGAATCTGCTGGGGGCAGTATTGATTGCGGCGCTCTGCGCCGGCCTGGCGTTGACGGCCATGTCGCGCCGGCAAAAAGCGCCGTTCAGGCTGGCCCTGGCGGGTTCAGCGCTATTGGCGGCCACTCTTGGCATCTTCTTCATATGGATTTTTCCTGTGAATATCGCCACCAGCAACTGGACGGTGGAGACCGGGAACTGGATGGAGCTGCGGCGGCAATGGGAATATTCGCATGCGCTCAATGCCGTGATAACTTTTGCCGCGTTGGCCTGCATAACGAGCTCATGCTTAGCCTGGAACGAGGAGCGTCGATAGCGACCGCTGTACTGGCGCGAATCTCACCCGCCAGTCCTCCAGAATTGCATACTTGCGTTTGCGTGCGCCAATTCTGGTCTGGACTGGCATATGGCCAACATTTCACTTGGCGTGCGCCGCCACGATGGTTTCGGCGATATTGCGCGGCGCTTCCGCGTAATTGCGGAATTCCATCGTGTAGGTGGCCCTGCCCTGCGTCGCCGAGCGCAGCGTGGTGGAATAGCCGAACATTTCGGACAGGGGCACGACGGCCTTGATGGCCTTGCCGCCGCCGCTGAGCTCGTCCATGCCCTGCACCATGCCGCGCCGCGAGGACAGGTCCCCCATCACGTTGCCCGCGTAGTCTTCCGGCGTCTCGACTTCCACGGCCATCATGGGTTCGAGGATCACGGGGCCAGCCCGCTTGCAGGCTTCCTTGAAGCCGAAGATGGCGGCCATCTTGAACGCCAGTTCGGACGAGTCCACATCGTGGTAGGAACCGAAGGTCAGATGCACTTTGACATCCACCACTGGAAAGCCCGCCAGCACGCCGGTCGCCAGCGCTTCGACCACGCCTTTCTCGACTGCAGGAATATATTCGCGGGGCACCACGCCGCCTTTTATTTCATCGAAAAACTCGAAGCCCTTGCCCTGCCCGTTGGGTTCGACCGTCAGCACCACGTGGCCGTACTGGCCCTTGCCGCCGGACTGGCGCACGAACTTGCCTTCGACATCCTTGACGGCCTTGCGTATGGTTTCGCGATAGGCGACCTGCGGCTTGCCCACGTTGGCTTGCACGCCGAACTCGCGCTTCATGCGGTCCACGATGATGTCCAGGTGCAGTTCGCCCATGCCGGAAATAATGGTCTGGCCCGACTCTTCATCGGTGCGCACCCTGAATGACGGGTCTTCCGAGGCCAGACGCTGCAGCGCGATGCCCATCTTTTCCTGGTCGGCCTTGGTCCGGGGTTCGATCGCCTGGGCGATGACCGGCTCCGGAAACTCCATGCGCTCCAGAGTGATGATGGCATCGGCATCGCACAGGGTGTCGCCGGTCGTCACGTCCTTGAGCCCGACGCAGGCGGCTATGTCGCCCGCGCGGATCTCGTCGACTTCCAGGCGCTCGTTGGCCTGCATCTGCACAATACGGCCGATGCGCTCCTTCTTGCCTTTGATGGGATTGTAGACACTGTCGCCTTTCGACAGCACGCCCGAATACACTCGCACGAAAGTCAGCTGGCCCACATAGGGGTCGGTCATCAGCTTGAACGCCAGCGCGGAAAACTTTTCGGTATCGCTGGGCCGCCGAATGATTGTCTGCCCGTCATCGTCCACGCCTGCCACGGCCGGAATGTCCAGCGGCGAAGGCATCAGTTCGACCACGGCGTCCAGCATGCGCTGGACGCCTTTGTTCTTGAAGGCCGAGCCGCAGAGCATGGGCTGGATTTCACCCGCGATCGTGCGGATGCGCAGCCCGCGCGTGATCTCCTGCGTGCCAAGGCTGCCCTCTTCCAGGTATTTGTTCATCAGCGCTTCCGTGGCTTCCGCCGCGGCCTCGACCATCTTTTCGCGCCATTCCCTGGCCTGCCCGGCCAGTTCCGCGGGGATCTCTTCAAAAGAATAGGTCATGCCCTGGGTCGCGTCATCCCAAAGAATGGCCTTCATTTCGAGCAGATCCACCACGCCCTTGAACTGGTCTTCCGCGCCTATGGGTATGACGATGGGAACGGGATGAGCTTTGAGCCTGTCCACCATCATCTGCCGCACCCGGAAGAAGTCGGCTCCGACGCGGTCCATTTTGTTGACAAAAGCCAGGCGCGGCACTTTGTGCTTGTTGGCTTGCCGCCAGACGGTTTCGGACTGGGGCTGGACGCCGCCCACGGAGTCGTAGACCATGACCACGCCGTCGAGCACGCGCATGGAGCGCTCGACCTCGATGGTGAAATCCACGTGGCCCGGGGTGTCGATGATGTTGATGCGATGCTCCGGCAGGCTTCTATCCATGCCTCTCCAGAAGCAGGTCACCGCCGATGACGTGATAGTGATGCCGCGCTCCTGTTCCTGCGCCATCCAGTCTGTGGTGGCGGCGCCATCATGCACTTCACCCAGTTTGTGGCTGGCACCGGTGTAGAACAGGATGCGTTCGGTCGTGGTGGTCTTGCCTGCGTCAATATGCGCGGAGATACCGATGTTGCGGTAGCGCTCGATGGGTGTATGGCGTGCCATGATGGTCCTTCTGGATAGCGGTCGCCAGGTTCTGTTCGCAAGCCTGGGCCGGACGATTGCCCGGCATTGCAATATTACCATTGTACGGGTATTATCGTACAATCAATTTTTAGCAGACCTTAAACTGCCGCCTTGAACTGCAGGCCTTAAACTACCGCCTCGATTGAAGGCTGCTCATGGCCATAGCAGAGAGGACCGAATGATTCCAAACCACCCTGACCGCGACCAGATCCGCCTGGAAAACGTCCTGATCGCGCTGGGCAACCCCTTGCGCCTCGCCGCCATCCGAGTGCTTGCCCACGGCACCGAGCACGCCTGCGGCACCGTGCTGCAAGGCATATCCAAGTCCACCATGACCCATCATTGGCGCGTTCTGCGCGACAGCGGCGTAATCTGGCAGCGGCCCTACGGGCGCGTGAACCTGTTGTCGCTGCGCCGGGAAGACCTCGACGAGCGCTTTCCCGGGCTCCTGGACGCCTTGCTGGAAGCCGTGCAGAAGGACTCGGTGACGGTGGGGGCGATTTCCAGGCATCTGCCCGAAACCGTGATTTAAGCCTTTATTTGTTTTACACTAGATCAGCTAACAAGGAGCCTTTGTCATGAGCACAGCCCTCTCCCCCATCGTTTCGGAATTCGAAACCGAAGAACAAGCGGCCAGCTATGATCGCTGGTTTTGTGGGAGAGTGCGGGCAAGCCTCGCCGATCCTCGTCCTAGTATTCCCCATGACCAAGTGATGGCTCGCATGGATGCCATCATTGAAAATGCAGAAAAACGGCAGGCGGAACAGGAATAAAACATAGCGCTTCCTAAAGGTAGTGACTACAAAAAATAAGCCTACTAATAGGCACATGCCTGGCATATGGCCTGAACAAGATGCTGAAGATCTCCTGGCTTTCCACCGCTACTGACGACCTAGCGGAAATCATCACCTACATTGCCGAGCGTAGCCCGAAAGCGGCGAGAAACCTCAAAGAACGTATTCAAGACTCAGTGCTGCCGGTAGCGGACCACCCCTACCTGTATAAACAGGGTCGCGTACCAGGCACGCGAGAAATCGTCACGCATCCGAACTACATCATCATTTATCGGATCACCCACACGGACATCGAAGTCATCAACGTCCTGCACGCTCGCCGGGAATACCCCTAAACTGGCCCGACCTCGGCAAGTATCTTATTGCTCCTTTTGCGCATGGAATGTCTATCCACGTCAGGGCGGCGATCTGATCCAGTGGCTGGCCCTGGCCCATATGGCCAGGGCCAGCCGCGGGCTCAGGAATGCATCTGGCCGTAGCGGCCGCTATTGAAATCCGCGATCGCCTGGACGATCTCGGCCCGGCTATTCATCACGAAGGGGCCATGGCCAACGATGGGCTCGTCGATAGGCTCGCCGCTGAGCAGGAGCAGGCTCACATCGGTGTTGGCCTCGATCGCCACCTCGCTGCCCTCGCGGTCGAGCTGCACCAATTGCGCTTCGCGCGCAACCTCGCTGCCATTGACCAGCACCGTGCCATGCAGCACCACCAGCGCCAGCGCGCGGCCCGCCTTCACACTGAACCGGGCGGCGGCGCCCTGGTTCAAGCGCACATCCCAGACATCCATAGGCGTATGGGTGCGCGCCGGGCCGGAACGGCCGCCGAACTCGCCCGCGATCACGCGCACCCTGCCCGCGCCGGCGGGCAAGTCCACCGAAGGAATGTCCCGATCCAGCAGGGTCTGGTAGCCTGGCTCTGCCATCTTGTCCTTGGCGGGCAAATTGACCCAGAGCTGCACCATTTCCAGCGTACCGCCTTGGCGCGTGAACGCTTCCGAATGAAATTCCTCATGCAGGATGCCGCCGGCCGCCGTCATCCATTGCACATCGCCGGGGCCTATGCGGCCGCCGGCGCCAGTGGAATCGCGGTGCTCGACCTCGCCCTGGTAGACGATGGTGACCGTTTCGAAGCCGCGGTGCGGATGCTCGCCGACGCCGCGCGGGCGCGCGGCGGGGGTAAATTGCGCCGGGCCGGCGTAATCGAGCAACAGGAAGGGGCTCAGATGCGCGCCGTGACTGGTGTAACTGAACAGCGAACGCACTGGAAAGCCGTCGCCCACCCAGTGCGGACGCGGAGCGCTGTAGATGCCGAGTATCTTTTTCATGCCTGTCTATCTCCTGTATGCCGGGCGGCTGTCGCCGCGGACCATGGATAAATGATAAACATGGAACGATAATCCCGGTAGAGGGTAATATTTGATCTCAGTGTCCCATTTGAAGAACGACCCCCATGCAAGACTTGAACGATCTCTATTATTTTGTACAAGTAGTGGAGCACGGCGGCTTCGCCCCGGCCGGCCGGGCGCTTGGGGTGCCCAAATCCAAGCTGAGCCGGCGCATCGCCTTGCTGGAGGAGCGGCTGGGCGCGCGCCTGATCCAGCGCTCGACGCGGCGCTTCACCGTCACGGACATCGGCCGGACCTACTACACCCATTGCAAAGCCATGCTGGTGGAAGCCGAGGCGGCCGATGAGGCCATCGCGCTGAGCCATGCCCAGCCGCGCGGCATCGTGCGCATGGCCTGCCCCGTGGCGCTGCTCGATGCGCGCATCGGCGACATGGTGGCCGCATTCATGGCCCAGTGCCCGCTGGTGCAGATCCATCTGGAGGAAACCAACCGGCGCGTGGACCTGGTGGGTGAAGGCATGGACGTGGCCATCCGGGTGCGCCCGCCCCCTCTGCAAGACAGCGACCTGGTGATGCGCGTCCTGTCCGATCGCGGCCAATGCCTGGTGGCCAGCCCGTCCCTGCTGGCGCAGTCGGGCGCGCCCCAGGCGCCTGCCGACCTGGCCCGGCTGCCCAGCCTGGAGCTGGGCGCGCCGCAAAACGAGCATGTCTGGAATCTATTCGGCCCGGATGGCGCGCACGCCGCCATCCATCACCAACCGCGCCTGATCACACGCGCGATGCCGGCGCTGCGGGCGGCCGCCGTCGCGGGCGTGGGCGTCGTGCAATTGCCGACGATGATGGTGCGCGAGCAGATCTCCCGCGGCGAGCTGATCCAGGTGATACCGGGGTGGGCGCCGAGGCGCGAGATCATACACGCGGTATTTGCCTCGCGGCGGGGCCTGTTGCCCTCGGTCAGGGCGCTGATCGATTTTCTGGGGGATCGTTTCAACGAACTCAAAGAGGATTGACATACGCCATCGTTCGCGTGCGGAAAGCTATGCGCCGCTTGCCAGGCCACAGGATAGGGTAAGAAAATAGCAGGCGCGCGGCGTCAATGGCCTGGAATATTTGTGCCCGGAATATTTGAAATGATGGAACTGGAACCGTTACATATTCGTATCAGCGTCAGGGATCAAACCCTGCGTCTCGCTGGCGCGGCACAGAAAATCTACTATCCGATTTCAACCGCCAGGCTGGGAGTCGGCTGCGGCTTTGGGAGTTTTCGCACGCCCACGGGCTTGCACAGAGTTCGAATAAAAATCGGGGCCGGCCTGCCCATCAACAGCATCCTGGCCGCCCGGCGACCGACAGGAATGCTGCTGGATGACGAGCTTCAGCATAGCAATCCCGGTCGCGACTGGATACTGACACGCATTCTTTGGCTTGACGGCCTAGAGCTCGGAATTAACAAGGGAGGACTCGTGGATACTTTGCGCAGACATATTTACATCCATGGGACTGCGGACGAGGCATCAATAGGAAAACCTGCGTCACACGGCTGTATCAGGATGCGAAACGCCGACCTGGTGGATCTATTTGACAGAGTACAGAACGGCGTGCAAGTCGTGATAGAAGCGTGATCTCAGCAATAACGGTTCGCGAGAAAATATATATTTATTCGACACATATGCCTCCCCAGTGCTATGCTGCAATGCAACATAACAAGCTAGAACCGTCGATTTTGATCCTGGAGACGAGACAAGGCCATCTCTTTCGAGACAGGAGGCACTATGTTCTTTTCAAGACAGGGCCGGCGGACCATCAACCTGGGTCTGCAAGGCGGGGGCGCCCACGGCGCATTCACCTGGGGCGTGCTGGACTATCTGCTTGAGGACGGCCGCCTGGAGTTCGAGGGGGTCAGCGGCACCAGCGCGGGCGCGATGAACGCGGTCATTCTCGCCCATGGCCTGCTCGATGGCGGCCGCGACGGAGCGCGCGCTGCACTGCACAAATTCTGGGACGCCGTGGCTGAAGCATTGCCCTTCGACATGGCGCTGCAGAAGGCGGATGGACAGACGGTGACCCTGGCCCCCGCGCTCAAGCTGTGGCTGCACTGGACGCAATATCTCGCGCCGCATGAATTAAATCCCTTCGACCTCAATCCCCTCCGGGACATCCTCCTGGAGCAAGTCGATTTCGAGCGTTTGCGCGCGCACAGCCCGGTCAAGCTGTTTATTGCCGCGGCCAACGCCAACTCGGGCAAGGTGCGGGTGTTTCGCGGGCCTGAGATCGGGGTGGACGCCATCCTGGCGTCAGCCTGCCTGCCCACGGTGCAGCGCACAGTGCAGATCGATGGCGAGCCCTACTGGGATGGCGGCTATGTGGCCAATCCCGCCGTCTTCCCCTTGTTTTATGAATGCGCCGCGAACGACATATTGCTCGTGCTGCTGACTCCGCTGAAACACCAGGGCACCCCTCGCAGCGCCGAGGAAATCAAGAACCGGATACTAGAGCTGGGCTTCAATGCGACTTTCCTGCGCGAAATGCGCATGTTTGCCTATATGCAAAAGCAGGCCCATGCGTCGCGGCTGCGTATCGGGTATTTCGAGCGGCGCATGGCCAGGGCGAATTTCCACATCATTGAAGCGGAAGCCACGCTAAGGGAACTGAAACCGGAAACCAAGCTGGCCGCCAGCAAGTGGTTCTTCGCCATGCTGCGAGACCTGGGAAGGGCCCAGGCGCAGGCGTGGCTGCAAGCGCATTACGCCGATATAGGCAGGAATTCCACGGTGGACCTGGCCGAACTTTTCTATTGACCACGAGCCTGAGCGCAAGCCTCGCCTTTCAGGGCGAGGTCAAGCGAGGCGGGACCAATGGGGCGCCGAAGGCGCCCCCGCGTTATGGCGAAGAAGCTCCGGCCGACAGGCCGGAGCTCTTGCGATTAAAATGCAGGCCACGATCAATACGAGCAGAAAAATGATAAACAAGAACCGCAGTGCAGGGCCCGAGGCTGTTGCCGCGTTCATTCGCGATATGCAACTTCCTTTCGCGGCAGGCCAGGATGCGCAGGCTGAACTCTATGTTTCCGCCAAGGCGGGCGATAAATGGCGATTGACGCGCGCCAGCCTGGCCGTCGACTTCCGCTACAAGGACGGCGCGCCGGAAGTCCACATAGCGTCAATCGGGCCGCCTTTCTACAGGGCCTACCAGCCGCTGGCCGGCACGCATTTCAGCTACGACACCTTGAAGGCCAAGCTATTTATCGAGGGGCATTTGAACAAGGGCAGAGGCGACCCCTACGTTATCTGCCTGTCGCGCTAGCTTCCCGCTCCAGGCCGCGGGAAGGCGACGCGGCGCCGGCGCTACTTGACTTCTTCTATGCTGCGGACTTCGGCGGAGTTCACCTTGACTTCCTTGCCGTCTTTCTCGTAGGTGACAAAGCCATCTTTCTTGTTGATTTCGGGCTTGTCCGCGGTCATGGTCTTCTGGCCATCGACCGTGGTGACCTCTGTCGGCGTCGAGCAGGCGGCAAGGGCGCCGCAGCCCGCAATCGCCACTATGGATAAGAGTTTCTTCAGGGTCATGATGGGGCTCCGGGGAATGATAGAACAGACACGGTAACAAGGCCGCGCCAGCGGCGTTGTAAGCTTGTGTCAGCGTCGGCCACAGAGTCCTACCCTCCTGCCCGGCCCGGATCGGCGCCCGGACCAGCGCCCCAGCCCCAAGGCGTCGAAACTTCAGGCCCGCGCCGCCTCGTAGCGGCGCGCCACCTCGGCCCAGTCGATGACGTTATAGAAAGCGCCGATGTATTCCGGCCGCCGGTTCTGGTACTTCAGATAGTAGGCATGTTCCCAGACATCCAGGCCCAGAACCGGCACATTGCCGGTCATCAAGGGGCTGTCCTGGTTGCCGGTGCTTTCGACTACGAGCTTGCCTTGCGGCCCGAGGCTGAGCCAGGCCCAGCCGCTGCCAAAGCGGGTCAAGGCGGCCTTGGTGAAAGCCTCGCGAAATGCCGCGATGCCGCCCAGGTCGGCCTCGATGGCCGCCGCCAGGGCGCCGCCAGGCTCGCCGCCGCCCTGGGGCGACATCACGGTCCAGAACAGGCTGTGGTTGGCGTGCCCTCCCCCGTTGTTGCGCACGGCGCCCCGCAGCGCCTCGGGCAAGGTGTCCAGCCGCGCTATCAGGGTTTCCACCGGCACATCTTCTGTCAGCCCCGCGCCTTCCAGCGCCGCGTTCAGATTGTTCACATAGGCCTGATGGTGCTTGCTGTAGTGGATTTCCATTGTCAATGCATCAATGTGGGGCTCCAGGGCGTCGTAGGCATAAGGCAGAGGCGGAAGGGTATAGGTCATGCAAAAGTCTCCAAGTGTGCTCCCCCAAGAGGAAACGAGTGTGCTCCCCAAGGGGAAGGTCAGTTGCGGCGGCGAACCCGCCGCCGCGTTCAGTTCGGTCGGGCCGCGCCGCCAGGCCACCACTGCAATGCGGCAGCCGCGGCTGCGCGGGGATGCGCCGGATGGCGCCGCAAGAAAGCCAGCAGCTCGGCATAGGTAACGCGGCTATGCTGCCAGGCGGCCTCGCGCCAGGCCTCGGCCACATCCGGGTCTAGCGCCTTGCGGTGCAAGGTTTCATGCGCCGCGCAGATATGGCTGGCCGCTGCTTCGGACTGCTGCAAGCGTTCGTGCAACTGCGCCAGATTGTGGTGCGACACCACCAGGGCGGCGACGGCCGCGCCCGGATCATAGGGCCGGCCCCAAAGCCTGTCGGCCAGTTGCAATGCCCGCCGGTACTGCGCCAGCGCGCCAGGAAAATCGCAGGATTCGTATGCCTGGTTGCCTTCCAGGGTCGCGCGGCGCCATTGCTCCATGGCCGACGCGGGCGCGCCGCGCGATGCCGCGGCATTCCAAGAAGTGATCTGGACCATGCCCCTCCCCGAAGCCGGCGCAGCGCGCCGGCCAATTAAGATATCAAATGATAATGATTTCTATTATAGAAAGCAATGGCGGGGTAGCGGCGCACTGGCGAGGCCTACGCGCAAAGCCACGGTCAGGGGCGCAAGGCGCGGCCGGCATCGGCCCGGTATTTTCAATTTTTACACCAGCCCGTGGTTCAAGAGCGACCGGCGCGCTCAGGATGATGTCCTGACTGCTGGCCAGTGGATTATCCTCGGGCCCGGGATGTTTGCGCCCGGCCTGGTCATGGCCGGGCGGCCTCTTGCGCTGAAAGGATAAAGTCAGATATAGATGATCAAGGCGATCACGGCAATAATCAGCAATACACGCAGAATCTGGTACACCGTGCGATTCCAGCGCTTCAAGCGCCGCCTGTACTGCCCCATCAGCCATGATATATGGAACAGCTTGTTCACCAGCCCGAGCTGGTCGCCGGCCTGGTTGGGCGAACTCGCGGCGGTCATGAACACCCGCGAAAACCAGCTGTTGAAGCGCTGCGCCCAGCGATATTTCAAGGGACGTTCGAGGTCGCAGAACAGGATGGTGCGCATCTGGTCGGTGGTGTTCTCGGCCCAGTGGATATAGGTTTCATCGAACACCACGCTTTGCCCGTCGCGCCAGCTGTAGCGCTCGCCGTCGACTTCGATAAAGCACCCGTCGTCGTTGGGCGTGGCCAGCCCCAGGTGATAGCGCAGCGACCCCGCGAAGGGATCGCGGTGGGGATTGAGCTTGCCGCCGGGCGGCAGCACCGCGAAAAGCGCGGCCTTCACCTGCGGAATGCCGCGCAGGATGCGCACTGTTTCCGGGCAGAGTTCCGCGGCGGAAGGATGCTCAGCGTCGTACCACTTCAGGTAGAAGCGCTTCCAGCCAGTCTTGAAGAAGGAATTGAAGCCCGCGTCGCTATTGTTTTCAGCGCTGCGTATCTTCTGCGCCTCGGCCAGATGCCGGGCCTCGTCGCGGATGATTTCCCAATTGTCGTCCAGCGCCTCCAGCCCGGTCATCTCCTTGGCTGGAATGTAGGGCCGCGACGATACCGCCGAAAACAGGTACATGAATACGTTGACCGGGGCCAGCACGGCGGAATGGTCGACCACCGTCCGGAAAAAGCTCAGCCGCACCTTCCCGCGAAAATATACATAGCTGATCGCCGCCAGCCACAGCGCGATGATGCCCCACTTGATCATGCTTGTTCCTTATTGCACAGGTAAAATGGCATAGTGCAATTCTACCCCGCGCGGCCGGCAAGTATCCAGCCGCCGCGGCATGATCGGCCTGCGCCGCGGGAAATCAGGCGCCTGCCGCCGCCACCTGATTCACGTCGCGCACCACTCCGGCCTCGATCAAGGCGTCGATCTCGGCCTGGCCGTAACCGAATTCGGCCAGGATCTGCAGCGTGTCTTCGCCCAGGCGCGGCGCGGCCCTATGGTACTGGGCCGGCGTGACCGACAGCTTCACCGGCATGCCGATGGTGCGCACCGGGCCCGCCGAGGGATGCTCCTGCTCGACCACCATGCCGCGCGCCAGCGTTTGCGGATGCGACAGCGCCTCGCCTATCGAATGCACCGGGCCGGCGGGCACGCCAGCTTCGTCGAAGGCCGCCAGCCAATGGGCGCCGGGACGGGTCTTCAGGATATCGCTCATGACTTCCACCAGCGCATCGCGGTTGCGCATGCGGTCCGCGTTGCGCGCAAAGCGCGGATCCTCGCACCATTCGGGATGGCCCAGCACCTGCGCGATGCGGGTCCAGTTCTTTTCATTGGCGCCGCCAATGACGATCCAGTCCGTGCCGGTGGGAAACGCCTGGTATGGCGCGGTCAGCACGTGCGAGGAGCCGGTGGCGCCCGGCGATTGGCCGGTGCCGAAATAAATCGCGGCGTGCCAATAGAGCTGCTGCAGGCTGGCCTCGAGCAGCGAGGTCTCGACGACCTGGCCTTCGCCGGTCTTCTGCTTGTGCTGATACGCGGCCAGCACGCCGAAGGCCGCCAGCAGGCCCGCATTGATATCGGCCACCGAGTTGCCGGTGCGCAGCGGCGGGCCGCCGGGCTCGCCGGTAATGCTCATCAGGCCGGAAAACCCTTGCGCGATCAGGTCGAAGCCGCCCTTGTCGGCATAGGGGCCTGTGGTGCCGTAGCCCGACACCGCGCAGTAGATCAGCCCCGGATTTTCCTTGCGCAGGGTCTCGTAGCCCAGGCCGAGCTTCTCCATGGTGCCCTTGCGGAAGTTTTCCGTGATGACGTCAGCGTCGCGCACCATGCGCAGCAGCACCTCCCTGCCCCGCGGGTTCTTCAGGTCCAGGGCGATCGCCCGCTTGTTGCGGTTGAGCATCAGAAAGGGCGCGGAGACGCCATTGATCAGCGGGTCGCGGTACTGGCGCGCATCGTCGCCGCCATCGAGCTTCTCGACCTTGATCACGTCGGCGCCCAGGTCGGCAAGCATCATGCCGCAGGTGGGGCCGGCCATGATCTGCGAAAGCTCGATCACGCGCATCCCCGCCAGCGCGCCGCGCTTGGCGGCGGTAACATCAGTATCATTCAAGTTCATGCCTTGTTTTCCCTATCGGCCTATGAATTCAGGCGTTTCCTTTTGCAGGAAAGCGCGGTAGCCGGCACGGAAATCTTCCGTATCGAAACAATCGAAAGCTTCGTCGCGCTCGGCGTCGGTCAGGTCGCCGCCGGCCAGCAGCCGGCGCACGAATTTCTTGTGCCAGCGCGCCACCAGCGGTGCGCCGGCGGCAATGCGCTCGGCCGTGCCGCGCGCTTCGGCGGCGACCTCCGCGTCGGCGACGACGCGGGTCACCACGCCCAGTTGCAGCGCTTGCCGGGCGTCGAAAATATTGCCTTCGAGCAGGACGGCCAGGGCGGTGGCCGGCCCCACCAGCCTCACCAGCGGGGCCAGTTCGGAATAGGACATGACCAGCCCGAGGTTTTTGATGGGCACCCCGAACCGTGAACTGGCCCCGCAGATGCGCACATCGGCCAGGCTGGCGATTTCCATGCCGCCGCCCACGCAGATGCCATGAATCTGCGCCACGACCGGCTGCGGGCAGTTGCCAATAGCCTCTATCGTGCGGCGCATCACTTTGCCGTACTCCACCGCTTGCGCCTTGTTCGAGCGCGACGTCTCGAATTCCGAGATGTCATTGCCCGGTGAAAACGCCTTTTCCCCGGCGCCGCGCAGGATGATGCAGCGCACCGCATCGTCCTGCGCCAGTTGCAGGAAATGCGAACCCAGGTCGCGCCAGACGTCTATGGTGAAGGCGTTCAGTTTCTCGGGGCGGTTGATCGTAATGGTCACGATCGCGCCGTCCCGATCGACGAGAAGCTGAGGCTTGGGTGCTATCGCTGTGTTCATATCGCTATTCCATTTTGTTGCGCGCTCAGGGCTTCTTCAAGCCCAGGTCAGCGGTGATGCGGCCATACTTTTCATATTCGCTCTGCACGAAGGCCTGGAAATCGGCGGGGCTGTCGGGACCCCCGCCCACCACCATGCCCTGATCGGCCAGCTTCGAGGCCACGCCCTTGTCCGTCAGGGAGGCCTTGAGCGCTTCGTCCAGCTTGGCCAGCACGGCGGGCGGCACATTGGCCGGCGCCAGCACGGCATACCACTGTTCCACGTCCATGCCCTTGACGCCGGCTTCGGCCAGCGTCGGCACGTCAGGCAGGGAAGCGGCCCGCTTGGCGCTGGTGACGGCCAGGGGACGCAGCTTGCCCGCCCTGACCTGCCCGATCGCGCCCGGCAGGGTGTCGAAATTCATGTCGACCTGGGCGCCCAGCAGGTCGGCCATGGCCTGGCCGCTGCCCTTGTAGGGTATGTGTTCCATCTGCGCGCCGGTGATCTGCGAGAAGCGCGCGGCGCTCAGGTGCTGGGGGCTGCCCATGCCGGACGAGGCATAGGTGTACTTGCCCGGGCTGGCCTTGACCAGATCGGTCAGTTCCTGGAGCGATTTGACATCGTTCTTGCTGGGATTCACCACCAGGATATTGGGCACGGAGCCGATGTAGCGCACGGCCGTGAAAGCCTTGACCGGGTCGTACGACACCGGCAGCATATAGGGGGCCGACACGGTGGACTGCATATTGGCCAGCAACAGCGTGTAGCCGTCGGGTTCGGCCTTGGCCACCATTTCGCCGGCGATCAGCCCGGACGCCCCGGGCCTGTTTTCGACCACCAGCGGCTGGCCGAGCACAGTAGACAAGTGCTGCGCAATGATGCGGGCCGACACGTCGGTGCCTCCGCCGGGCACGAAGCCCACCACCAGCCGCACGGGCTTGTGGGGAAAGGGTTCCTCGGCGCGCGCCGCGCCCGCCTGGACCAATGCCAATGCACCTATCAGTGCATAAAGAGTCTTTTTCATCGTTGCTTTGTCTCCGTCTTGTATTTGTTGCCGCTGGCAGTCATGCTCTATCATGAGCTCTCGACAAAATCGTTGAGTTAGTCTGGTATTTGGTATACCAGATACCACGTTATCTGTTTTATAACGAATGCGCACCTATGGATTTCCCTGATTTTCCCGCGGCAAGCTCGTCCGATCCGCTGCCCGACCCTCTGGCGATCAACCACCCCACCCTGGCGGCGGTGGTGGCGGACAAGCTACGCCAGCTCATCACCGACGGCACGCTCAAGCCTGGCACCGGCCTGAACGAACGGGACCTCTGTGAGCGGCTCAAGGTCTCCCGCACGCCCTTGCGCGAGGCCTATCGCATTCTTTCCGCCGACGGGCTGGTCAGCATCCAGCCCAAGCGCGGGGCCGTGGTCATCGAACATACTCCGGCCGATATTGAAAACATCTTCGACGTGATCGCGGTGCTGGAAGGCCTGGCCATACGCCAGGCGGCGCAGCGCGCCACCGACCAGGAATTGCAGGAAATCGCCTCGCTGCACGCCAGGATGCTCGAAGGATTCCGCAAGCAGGACATCAAGGCCTATTTCGTGGCCAGCATGGGCACGCATGTCGCCATCAGCCGGGCCGCGCACAATCCGGCGCTCGCCGCCGCCTATGAACGGCTGAATCTGCAGGTGCAGGCCCTGCGCTACAAGTCGAATCTGGACCCCGATGAGTGGAGCGCGGGCGTGGCCGACCACGAGCGCTTCGTCAAGGCGTTGCTCGAGCGCGACGCCGAGGCCGCCGAGCAGCACATCCGCGCCCACCTGGTCAACAAGAAGTCGTATCATCTCCAGGCGTCGGCTGCAACGGCTTGAGCGCCGCGCGCGGGCGGGAACGCCATATGCTGGATGCAAATGCCCGAGTCACCAAGGAAACCGCCATGACGACAAAACACACCCACCCCGCAGACCCGCAAAAAGACGATCGCGCCCGCGAAGACCAGAAGAGCCATGGCGACCAGCAGAATCGCAGCAAGAAGGACGGCCACACCAGCCAGGTGGGAAGCGGCCAGGATCAGCTCAGCCAGCGCAATCGCGGCCAGGGAGCGCGCCGCCCCGGATAGCGCTGCGCGAATGGCCGTCTAGCGCCAGGAGCGCCATTTCTGCGCCGATACCGTGGCCAGATAGGCGCCGACGCTCAGCGCCGAAATCCAGAAGCTGGTCGGCCAGTCGGTGTAGTACGCCAATGTGATGCCCAGCCAGGCCTGCGCCAGCGCCAATCCGGCCGCCAGGGCCACGCCGCAGCCCAGGCGGGCGGTCAGGCGCTGCGCCGTGGCCCCCGGGCCGACCATCAGGGTGAAGACCAGCAGCACGCCGACTATCTGTATGCTGGCAGCAGTGGCAAGCGCCACGATCGCCAGGAACAGCACGGAAATCAGCCGCAGCGACACCCCCTTCGCCTCGGCCAGTTCGGGCTGCAGGCTGGCGAAGACCAGCGGACGGGACATGGCCGCCAACAATAGCAGGCAGAGCGCGCCGATTATCCCCAGCATCCACAGCGTATCGGCATTGACGCCCAGCACGTTGCCGAACAGCAAGGCGGTGACCTGCGTCGCGTACGAGGTAAAAAAATGCAGGAACAGCATTCCCAGCCCCAGCGACAATGCCAGCACTGAGCCTATGGCAATGTCGCTGCCTTGCAGGCGGCCGCCCATCAAGCCCATGCCTATGCCTCCCAGCAGCGTCACGGCCACCAATCCGTCTATGGGCGCCAGCCCAAGCAAGGCGGCGCCCGTCGCACCGGCGAAACCGACATGCGACAGCGCGTGGCCTGCAAAGGTCTGCCCTCGCAACACCAGGAAAAAGCCCACCGGGCCGGCCAGCAGCGCAACCATGCCCCCGGCGAGAAAGGCATTGCGCATGAAATCGTATTCAAGCATGGTGGGCATGCGCTTCCTTTTCCACTTCGACCTCGCCGGACATCACGAAAATCCGCTCTTTGAGCCTGACCACATCGATGGGGGAACCGTATAGCCGCGACAGCACCGGCCCGGTAATGACTTCGTCCACCTTGCCCAGCACTGCCTGCCCGCTCCCGAGGTACAGCACCTGGTCGATGACGTTCAGCAGGGGATTGAGCTCATGCGCGCTGAACAGGACGGTAATGCCGAATTCCTGTTGTATGCGTTTGATCAGCTCGACCACGACACGCTGGTAATGCGGATCCAGGCTGATCAGCGGCTCGTCCAGCAACAATAAGCGCGGCCGGCCCAGCAGCGCCTGCGCCAGCAGCAGGCGCTGGCGTTCGCCGCCGGAGATTTCCGCCAAAGGGCGCTGGGCCAGGCCGGCGGCGCCGACCGTGTCGAGCGCCCATTGCACTTCGCGCATGGCGGCCTTGCCCAGCACGGGCAAGCCCCAGCGCTGGCCATTGCTGGCGCTGGCGACGAAATCCCAGCCGCGCAGCCGCAAGGATGCCACCGCGCCGCGCGATTGGGGCAGGTATCCAAGCGCCGCGTTGCCGCGGGTGGCCGGCGCGCCCAGCACCTGGACCGCGCCGCAATCGGGACGGACCAGGCCCAGGATGACGCGCATCAGCGTGCTTTTGCCGCCCCCGTTGGGGCCGAGCACGCCAATGAACTGGCCCTGCCCGATTTCCAGGCTGATATCGGACAGGACCGCGCGGCCGCTGAACGAGACCGTGACATGGCTCAAGGAAAGCACGCTCATGCTATTTTCCGGCTGATCCGGACAAGGCGCGCTGCGTGGCGGCGAGCTGGTCGAGCATCCATTCCTGATAGCTTTTTCCGGCCGGCTTGGTTTCGGTCACGCCCACGACCGACACCTTGTGGTCCAGAGCGATCCGCCTGGCCCGCTCGGCCGCCTGGTCCGACACCTGCTTGTTGTAGAACAGTATTTTGACCTGGGCGGTCTTCAGGTCGTTTTCGAACGCGGCAATCTGGCGGGCGCTGGGTTCAGTATCGTTCATGACCGCCAATTGGAACTCGCCGTTGCGCATGGCCAGGCCCAGCGCCTCGGCCATGTAGCCGAATACGGGCTCGGTGGCCGTGACCGGCGCGCCGGCGTATTGCGCGCGTATGGCCTGGATTTTCTCGTTCAATGGCTGCAACGAGGCAAGCACGTCCTGCAGGCGCCGCCGGTAGTCGGCCTTGTTCGCCGGGTCGGCGATTTCCAGTTCGGCGGCAATCGCTTTGGCGACCGCGGGCATCGTGGCCGGGTCGTACCATAAATGCGGATTGTCGCCCGCCTTCCTGCCGAGCAACTGGGCCGCCACGATGGTCTTGCGGCCGGGCGCTTTGGCCGCGGCCAGCAGCTTGTCCATCCAGGGGTCGTAGTCTATGCCGTTATAGATCACCAGCCGGGCCCCGCTCAGCGCTTTGGCGGTAGAGACGCTGGCCTCGAACAAATGGGGGTCCTGGTCGGGCTTGCTCAGGATGCTGGTGACGCGCACATGCGGGCCGCCAAGCTGTTCGGCGATATCGCCATAAAAGTTTTCCGCCGCCACGATGTTGACCGGCTGGCTCGCCGCGAAGCCAAACAGCGGCGCGCTGGCAAGCACGATTGCGGCGCCAAGGCGTGTCAATGAGTTCATTATTTCTCCAGTTCAAATATGTTATGTTATAACATCACGCACACTTCTTGTCATGCCTGCGCGACAAAAGCATGGCCGAATCCGCGCAATCCTTCCCCTGCCCCGGAGTTTGAAATGAAAGTCCTCTCGTCCCTGAAAGACGCCAAGAATCGCCACCGCGACTGCCAGGTCGTCAAGCGGCGCGGCCGCATCTACGTGATCTGCAAGTCCAACCCGCGCTTCAACGCCCGCCAGGGCGGCGCGAAAAACAAGAGGGCCTGAAGCCGGGAAATCGCAAGAAAGAGCGCCAGTTGCCGTTGCGGCAACCATGCGTGCGCCCGCCAGGAGCGAACATCACGATGAAAATATAACGCTCATAAACGGGAAAGCCATGAGCGCGCCTGGCCGCGTATACCGCCCCGGGCCGGGCCGCCTCGGCCAGCCTGGCAGTCGACTTCTGAGCCGCAGTCGACTTCTGAACCAGGGATCGCCGGCATGCGGCGGGGCGATGCGCCGCCGTGACAAAAAAATGTGAAGGTAAGCCACATCCGGCGAAAAAAACCGGCTGAATTTCTACGTAATAACCCTGCTCCACCGCTCCGCGCGCAGGCCTTCCATTCAGTAACTTTTAAGCTTCAAGATCTTCGCAAGCCGCATGGATGCTTGCTTTCAACTTCCTTTCATCCCATCCGCCAAGCCGCCAAACGCCTGCCTTGTCAACCTTACAGCTTGTTGACTGCCGTATTTGGATAGCCTATAAATGCCACGGCAGTTGAGTGTTTGTACCTTGTTGCAACCTACGACATATAGCATATAAAAGCCAGGAGACAAAAAATGAAAAGCAGCACGAAGGAAGTCAGCACAGCGGGTCAAGGCAAGTCCTCGCGCCGGCAATTTCTGGGCGGGGCGGCTGCGGGAACGGCAGCCGTGATGTCGATGGGGTTTCCCTCCATTGTCAGCGCGCAAACTCCGATCAATTTCCGATTTCAGAGCACATGGCCGACGGTCGATATCTTCCATGAATACGCACTGGATTTCGCCAAGAAAATCAATGACATGACCGGGGGAGAACTGAAAATAGAAGTGTTGCCGGCGGGCGCCGTCGTGCCGGCTTTCGCCCTGCTCGACGCCGTGTCCAAAGGCACGCTGGACGGCGGCCACGGGGTGCTGGGCTACAACTACGGCAAGCAGAACGCCCTGGCGCTGTTCTCGTCCGGCCCGGCGTTCGGCATGGATGCCAACATGATCCTGTCGTGGCACAAATATGGCGGCGGAAAGGAACTATTGGCCAAGCTGTACGATTCCATCGGCGGCAATGTGCAGTCCTTCCTGAGCGGCCCGATGCCGACGCAGCCTTTCGGCTGGTTCAAGAAGCCGGTCACCAAAGTCGAGGACCTCAAAGGCCTGAAATTCCGCACCAACGGCCTGGCCATCGACCTGTTCACCGCCATGGGCGCCGCCGTCAACGCCTTGCCGGGCGGCGAAATCGTGCCGGCGCTGGACCGCGGCCTGCTGGACGGCGCCGAATTCAACAACGCCACCTCCGACCGCCTGCTGGGCTTTCCGGACGTATCCAAAGTCTGCATGCTGCAAAGCTTCCACCAGTCATCGGAAACCTTCGAGATCATTTTCAACAAAGACAAGTATGCCGCCCTGCCGGAAAAAATGAAGGCCATCATCGCCAACGCCGTCGAGGCGTCCTCGGCCGACATGTCGTGGAAGGCGGTCGACCGCTACTCGCAAGACTACATCAAGCTGCAAAAGGAAGACGGCGTCAAGTTCTACAAGACTCCCGACGCCATCCTGCAGCAGCAGCTTACCGTGTGGGACCAGATCGTCGCCGAGAAAAGCAAGACCAACCCCATGTTCAAGGAGATCGAAACCTCGCAAAGGGCGTTCGCCGCGCGCGCCATGGCGTGGGACATGGACACCAACAACAACCGCCGCATGGCCTACAACCATTACTTCGGCCGGAAAGCGGCCCCCAAGAAGAGCTAAGCCGCGGCTCTGTTGCGTTGAATGCCACCCGTCGCAGGGTGGCGTTTTGATCGGCTGCCCAGGAGCGGACCAGGTTCTGGCGTCGCCATCCGCCCCCCCGCTGCTATTCCCCAGCAAGGTGAATCTACCATGCAGAATATTTTGCTAACTATTGACCGGGTGAACACCTGGATCGGACAGCTGTTCGGCTGGTTCGTCCTGGTGTTGACCCTGTTCGTGACGTATGAAGTGTTTTCGCGATACGCGCTGGGCGCGCCCCATTCATGGGCTTTCGACGCCATGAACATGATGTATGGCGCCCTGTTCATGATGGCGGGCGCCTACACCTTGTCCAAGAACGGGCATGTGCGCGGCGACGTGCTGTATGGCTTTTTCCCGCCGCGCCTGCAGGCCGGGCTGGATCTGAGCCTTTACATCCTGTTCTTCTTCCCGGGCGTGATCGCCCTGTGCTGGGCCGGCTACAACTATGCCGCCGAATCGTGGGTGATCAGCGAGCACTCCACCATCACGGCCGATGGCCCGCCCATTTATCCGTTCAAGGCCATTATCCCGCTGGCCGGCATCACCCTGCTGTTCCAGGGCTTCGTGGAAGTCGTCTACTGCATAGAGTGCCTCAAGCGCGGCAGCTGGCCACGGCGCGACAAGGACGTGGAAGAAGTCGACGTCGACAAGCTCAAGGACCTGGTGCAGGTCGACCCGGACATGGATGAACTCGACAAAATCGTCGTCCAGCAACAAAAGGGAAACCATTCATGAGAAAAGAAGTCTGGTTTGGCCTTTCCATATTGGCCGCAGTCATTATCGCCCTGTTCATATTAATGCCGGCGCCGGCGGACATCACCAACGGCCATCTCGGCCTGCTGATGCTGGGCCTGATCGTGGTGACGATCATGCTGGGCTTTCCCACGGCCTTCACCCTGATGGGCATGGGGGTCATGTTCACCTATCTGGCCTACCGCAACATGGGAACGCAGATAGCCATCGAACAGACGCTGGACCTGATGGTGCTGCGCACTTACGCCGTCATGACCAATGACGTGCTGATCGCCGTGCCCCTGTTCATCTTCATGGGCTACCTGGTCGAGCGCGCCAACCTGATCGAAAAGCTGTTCAAAAGCCTGCACCTCGTCATGGCGCGCGTGCCGGGATCCCTGGCCGTGGCGACCGTGGTCACCTGCGCCGTATTCGCCACCGCCACCGGCATCGTCGGCGCGGTGGTCACGCTGATGGGCCTGCTGGCGCTGCCGGCCATGCTCAAGGCCGGCTACAGCGTCAGGCTCTCGGCCGGCGCCATCACGGCCGGCGGCTGCCTGGGCATCATGATCCCGCCCTCGGTATTGCTCATCGTCTACGGCGCGGTGGCCGGCGTATCGGTGGTCAAGCTGTACGCGGGCGCCTTCTTTCCCGGCATCATGCTGGCGGGCCTCTACGTCGTGTACATCATGGTCGTGGCCAAGCTCAACCCCAAAATAGCGCCGCCGCTGTCGCAGGAAGAGCGGCGGGTCACCCTGCCGGAATTCGCCGAGATCGCCAAGCGCACCATCAGCAACCGGGTAGTGCCAGGCCTGATAGGCGCCATCAAAGGCAAGCGCAACGCCGCGGTGCCCATGAGCACGCTGTTCAACAACCTGGCCATCGCCCTGATTCCCGCCCTGGTTTTCGTCGCCGTCATGGGCCTGAGCTACAAAATCGTGACGGCGCCGTTGCCGCAAGCCGCGAGCGGCCTGGTCGAAATGGGATTCAGCGGGCAATCGGACGGCAGCAGCCATTTTGAAAGCGGCGGATTGCAGGAGCCGGAAATCGAAGGCGGCCTGGCCGAACCCGAGGCGGCAGCCGCCAGCGCGGAACCCGACGAGCCCGAAACCGCCGGGGAAGCAGCCGCGGCCGAACCCAACGAAAGCCGGCCTGCGCCCCTGACGTTCTGGATCCTCCTGGCCATAGGCACTGTCGCATTCGCGATTTTCTATGCCTTCTTCACCTTTGCGCGGCTTGAGATCTTCAAGATGCTGCTCAGTTCCTTCTTTCCCCTGGCCATCATGATCCTGGCGGTGCTGGGCAGCATCGTATTCGGCCTGGCCACGCCATCCGAGGCCGCGGCGATGGGCTCCTTCGGCGGCATACTGCTGGCGCTGGCCTACCGGCGCCTGAACCTGGCAATGATGAAGGAATCTGTCTACCTGGCGGCCAAGACCAGCGCCATGGTGTGCTGGCTGTTCGTGGGCTCCAGCATATTCTCGGCCGCCTTCGCGCTGCTGGGCGGACAGGAAATCATCAATACCTGGGTCATGGGCATGGAGCTCACCCCCGTGCAATTCATGATCCTGGCCCAGATCGTGATCTTCCTGCTGGGCTGGCCGCTGGAATGGACGGAAATCATCGTGATCTTCATGCCCATCTTCCTGCCGCTGCTGGCGCACTACCAGATCGACCCGCTGTTCTTCGGCCTGCTGGTGGCGCTGAACCTGCAGACCGCCTTCCTGTCGCCCCCGGTCGCCATGTCGGCCTTCTATCTGAAGGGAGTGGCGCCGCCCCACGTGACGCTGAACCAGATCTTCGCGGGCATGCTGCCCTTCATGGGGATACAGATCATTGCCATCGTGCTGCTGTACCTGTTCCCGGCCATCGGACTGTGGCTGCCGCGGGTGCTGTACTAGGGTGGCATGATAAAAAAGTGAAGTTTTACTAAATAAAGGGCTGGTTTCAAAAGGAACCGGCCCTTTTTTTCACTTGCCAATTCTGCGGGGAAAATCCCCCGTACCCGCATCGGCCTGGACAGGCCGACTATGGTACTACCCACAGCTTGAATAAGAACAAACTTTTTTGTATTATTCTCCCAAATTGGGAGGACAAGCTTACTATGCGAGTTATTGCCAAAAGCGCCTTGAGAAAATTTTGGCAACAACCCCCGCATAAAGACGCCCAAGGCCCCTTGGAAAGCTGGTATGAAGAAGCCATCAGCGCTTCATGGGAATCGCCTCAAAGCATCAAAGACCAATACCGAAACGCGAGTATCTGTGCTAATAACAGGGTAGTGTTCAACATAGGCGGAAACAAATACCGTTTAGTCGCAGAAGTGCAGTATCGAGCGGGTATTGTCTGGGTGAAATTTATTGGCACGCATGCTCAGTATGACCAAATCGACGTGGAGACCATCAATGAATATTAAACCCATCCGCAACGACCAAGACTTGCAGGCTGCCTTCCGCCGCCTTGAGGCTATTTTCCAGGCCGGCCAAGGCAGCCCTGAAGCCGACGAAATGGAAATACTGGTGACGCTGATCGAATCTTACGAAAATAAAAACTACCCCATCAGCCCAGCCGACCCCATCGAAGCGATCAAGTTCCGCATGGACCAGCAGGGCCTCACTCCCCATGACCTGCAGGAATATATAGGCTCCAGCGGGCGGGTATCCGAGGTGCTGAATCGCAAGCGCCCGTTGAGCCTGGGCATGATCAAGCGCCTGCACGACGGCCTGCATATTCCCTATGAAAGCTTGCTGGCCGGCGCCGCCCGCTGACTCGGCAAGACGAATGACTGCGGCATCAAACCGCAATATCTTTGACCTTCCTGGGCCGGCCGCCCAGCTTTCCGTTCTCGCGGGCGGCAGCAGCTTTTGCCCCTGTAGACGCCTTGCCGCCCCGCTTGCCCATTTGGGCGGCCATCCAACGCTCTGTGCCCAGAAAGCCTTCCAGCAGAGCAGGAAGGTATATATCCGCATCCAAGCGCGGAAAGTGAATACCTAAGCCGGACGGCGTGATTTCGACATCGGCCAGATCGATCGGCCGAGCGTGCTCCAACCCTTGCACGTCGCTGAGCGGGAAAGCCAATTCCAGTCCAGACTCAAGCAAAATAACGATACGGGCAGTTTCAACGTCGTAGCGGATCGAGATCGCGGATGGAATAGCGGCTTTCGCTGTCGCCGCACGTTGATTTGCCGCCTTGATCGTAGCTTCAGTAATGTCCATGTATATGCCTCCACGCAGTACACAGTGCTGCCAAGTTACCGGCCAAGGCATTGACGATCCTTATCAGTTCCTTGGTAGAAAATCCATAGTTCTCGCGCAATTCTGGTGGCCCTTTTGGACAGTGCAAGCTAAATACGGCTTCACAGCCGCTACCGATAGTATGGACATGCGCTGGACGGTGATCGTTGGGATAGATAACGACTCGCGTTCCATCGACAGCGAGTACTGTAGGCATTATAGCAAAACCTAAGCGTTTGGGTTATTCGGAAGAAAGGCATGAGAGGCATGCACGCTTTACGTCATGGCTGCTCTCGCCGCCTCGGCCAGAAAACCACTACGGGTCTGATGATGCCGCGTGGCGTATTCATCAATTTTTGCGAGCAAGCGGCGTGGCGGCCCGCGCTCCAGTCAACGCAGTGCGGCGTGGAAAAAATAGTAGCGGGCTTAAGTTTTGGCAGAGCGATTCAACTCCCTGGCGTTCGCCTTGCGCAAGCTGATGGCGCGTCCTACCGCCTGGAAACGGGTTTCAGCGTAGTGATTCCGAGCGTCAACGGTAATGGTAGCGGAGATAGCCCTAGCCCACATAACTGTCCGGGGGAGAAGTATGTAGCTGGCCGCATCGCTCCTGCGAGACAGGATCCTCATCCACACGTCGAAATCCAGGCCAGCGGCCCTAAAGTTCCCGGCCTCGCCGCCGTTAATGCCTGTGAACAGGAAGAAACCGGCTTTGCTTTACTGCGGTACATAGGCAGCAATACAGCACAGAACGGGCTTTTTTCTTCTTGGCAACCAGGCGGAGCAAGATTCGCCGTTTTATTTCCATTAGGAGTTTTCCATGGCTGTTATTAACACCAACTCGCTTGCCCTGATTGCCCAAGGCAACCTAGCTAAATCGCAGTCGGCTCTGGGCACTGCCATTGAGCGTCTTTCCTCTGGCCTGCGCATCAACAGCGCCAAAGACGACGCCGCCGGCCAAGCCATCGCCAACCGCTTCACGGCGAACATCAAGGGCCTGACACAGGCCACACGTAACGCCAACGACGGTATCTCGGTTGCCCAGACGACCGAAGGCGCGTTGAACGAAATCAACAACAACTTGCAACGCGTCCGCGAATTGTCGGTCCAAGCAGCCAACGGCTCGAACTCCGACTCCGACCTGCAATCGATCCAGGAAGAAATCACCCAGCGCCTCGACGAAATCGACCGCGTATCGGCTCAAACCCAGTTCAACGGCGTCAAAGTCCTTGCCCAGGACAATAAGCTGACGGTCCAGGTCGGCGCCAATGACAATGAAACCATCTCGATCAACCTGAAACAGATCAACGCCAAAACACTGGGCCTGTCGGGCTTCAATGTATCCGGCAAGGTCGAAGTACCCAACAAAGAAGCATCGCTCAGCGACGTATTGGCCGCCGGCGGCAGCAAGGTTGGCGACAATTATGACGTCGTTACGAAATTCGATGGCGTAAAAACCTCCGAAGCCTTCGCGCGCCTGGCCGATGGCAATACCGTTGCCGTAAATAACGGCACAGCCACGACAACCTATACTTACGACGCAACGACGGGGAACTTCAGCTACGACGACAGCGCTTCGGCTGCCGGCGTGGGCACGGCTACGGCAGACTTGGCAGCGCTGGTCACTGGCGTCAAGGCTGAGATCGGCACGGGCGCGAAAACCAACGTCAGCGTGACAATCGGCGGCGAAACGCACAATGGCATCAACATCGCTTCTGACGGCAAGCTGACCGCCAGCAACGGCGACGCGCTGTTTGTGAAAGACGGTGTTCTGACCGCCAACAGCGGCACCGGCGCAGTAGCCGCCACATTGGACAATGTGATCGAGACCATTGCGCGTGAACAAGACGCAAGCATCACGGTGGGTGGCAAGACATACACGACTACGGCAGCGGCTACCGCTGCTGTGACAGGCGTAATCAGCTTCGAATCGACCATCAGCAGCGCTGACCTGCAGAACATCATCAAAACCAATACTGGCGGCACCACGACCGTCACTCTTGGCGACTCGGTGATCGGCGGCGTGATCGACCTGGGTGAAGACGGCGTATCGACTGGCACCTTCGTCGACTCCCGCACAGAAAGCGGCAGCTTCACGACGGATTCCCAAGTCACCAGCTCTTATGCCGTGGACGCTGACACCGGCGCCGTCACCGTCGCCACCGGCGACAACAAGGGCGATGCCGTATACCTCAACTCGGCAGGCAAGCTGACCACCAGCAAGACCAGCAAAGGCGATGCCACCGCAGACCCCCTGGCTACCCTGGACAAGGCCCTCGCCCAAGTCGACTCGCTGCGCAGCGAGCTGGGTGCCGTACAAAACCGCTTCGAATCGACGATCGCCAACCTGAGCAACACGGTGACCAACCTGTCCACCGCCCGCTCGCGCATCGAGGACGCCGACTACGCTGTTGAAGTGTCCAACATGACCCGCGCTCAGATCCTGCAGCAAGCGGGCACCTCGGTATTGGCTCAAGCCAACCAGGTTCCCCAAACTGTGTTGTCGCTTCTGCGCTAAGCAGTACAGCAGGCTGCGCCCAAACAGGGCCAGCTTGCGCGTAAGCCCCCGCCCATGGCGGGGGCTTTTTCATGCCGCAACCGGCACAGTAAAAAAAGCCCGCTGTTTCGCGCTTTGCTTTCAGCCATTTTTGGTACGCTTGAACGCTACATATCGTTTTCGCTTCGGAGCCCTCTTGAACACCACAAACCCAATTACCGGTGACAGCGCCTTGCCTTCCGACGCGCGGCAGACCAGTGCAAGTTTTTTCTACACGTCGCCCGGCCATCTTCGCGCCGCCGCTCATCTGTACGGAGTATCGAGCGTTCCCCTGGAGGCCGCGCGGGTCCTTGAGCTAGGCTGCGGCGCAGGGGGCAATCTGCTGCCTTTTGCCCTGGCGTATCCTGACGCCAGGGTGGTCGGCATCGATATGTGGCCCGATGAAATCCAGGCCGGACGCCAGGCCATACAGGACTTGGGTGTGAAAAACCTCGAACTGCTGGCGCAGCCTTTTACCGATATCGACCAGTCGCTGGGCGAATTCGACTACATCATCGCGCATGACGGATTTACCTGGGCGCCGTCCGATGTGCGCGCGGCCATTATGCGCATCTGCCGCGACAATCTGTCCGCCCAGGGGCTAGCCTACATCAGCTACAACACTTACCCCGGCTGGAAAGCGGGCGATACATTGCGCGATGCAATGCAAATGCATACTCACAGCGCCCAAACCGCGGCCGAGGCCCTGGGCGGCGCAACCGCAATGCTGACGCTGATGTCGGACGGCCTGTTTGAGGGCCATCCACAAAAAGCCGAGATCCTTTCCGCCATAGCGCGGATACGCGAACACCCGGAATACTATTTGAATAGCGATTTCCTGCAGGCGTCCACTTCCGCGTTTTACTTTGTCGAGTTCGCGGGCGCGGCTGGCGAAGGGGGGCTCAGCTATATAGGCGATGCCCTGCCCCACAATGAAATATCATCCATCTTCGGAAAGAACGTCCAGCTGAACCACAGTCTCATGGCCATCGGACAGCCCAAGGTCATGCGCCAGCAATATCTGGACTTCGCAATGGGCCGGCAATTTCGCAGAAGCCTATTCATCAGGCAGGAGCGAACCGACACGATTCTTTCATTACCGGATCTCGGGCGGTTTACCGACCTGCGCTGGGCCGCCAATTTTCAATGGGTGGGCGCAAGCCGCAAACAGACGATCAGCCACGCCACCTTCATCAACCCTAAGGGCATCAAGGTCGATCTGGACAACCCCTATGCCATCCATATTCTTTCCGCCCTGGACGATGCGTGGCCGGCGACGCTCAGCTACGCCGACCTCGTATTCTGCACACAGCAAGTCGATGTCGAATGCGCTGACGAGCAACAGCATACCAAAGCGGTCCAGCGAGCGCTGGAATCGCTGTTCGAGAAAGGCATATTACGATACAGCCTGGGCGCCGGCCCCTATGACCAGGCCCGGAACGCGAACCTGGCTTTTATTCCATGCGTGAGCGCCGCGCATCTTGCCGCACAGCCAACGGCATGTGAAATAGCGACATTCAATCTTTGGCACGATACCCAGACGATAAGGCTTACCGGCAAACAGCGGGAACTGCTGGCCATGTTCGACGGCGCGACCAATATCGCGGCGCTGCACGACAATGACGCGGCTGATCCGGCAGCGCTGATCTCGGTCGTCACCATCCTGAAACGGCTGGGCGCGCTTATTGGCTGCGATAGCGCCTGGCTTGCCTACTACCAGGCCCAGTTGAAGAACGCCAAAGGAACGCGGGAGCAAAAACTCGCCGCCGTCGGGCCGCTCTTCGTCTATGCCAACGTCTTAAGCCGATGCGATGCAGCCAATCCGACCACCCGTCAGGGCAAGGCCGGGTATGGCATTCATTCACGGAAAGCGGAAGATACCGCCCCGAGTCCTTCTCAGCAACAGCTCAAGCACATCCTACAGCTCAAGAAGCAAGGAAAGCTTGCGGAGGCGGCGGACAGCGCGCAGCGGCTCACCGAGAAATTTCCCGATCATCCATCGAGCTGGAACATGGCGACCATTATCGCTATCGAGTCAAACCGGGTCGATGACTGCTTTGAATTCGCCCTCAAGGCAATCGCCCTGAAACCGTCGGCATCCAATCCCTACGCGCACCTTAGCGCTTGCCTCAACCAGACCCAGATGTGGGTCGATTCACGCCTGAATGCGGCGCGCGCTCTGATCCTCGATCCTCAAAACGCCGACGCCTGGAACAACATGGGCAACCACTACCGTCATTGCACGATGCCGGCCCAGGCCCGGATCTGCTACCAGCATATGGTCAACGTGGCGCCCCACAGCGCGATTGCCTCCGCCAATCTCGCCAACGTATTGGGCGATCTCGGCAATATCAAAGAAGCCGTGGAGTGGAATGAGAGAACACTCAAGCTCGAACCCAACAACTTCAGAATTCTAAGCAATCAACTTTTCACCTTGAGCCAGTCGGCCGACATCAGCGCGGAACGCTTTGTCGAGGCGCACCAGGACTATGGACGGCGGGTAGAGGCGTTTGTGCGCAAGATACCCAAGCTATTGCACACCAATATCAAAAACACCGATAGGCCGCTGCGGCTGGGGTTTGTCTCCGGGGACTTGTATGACCACGCGGTTGCGAACTTTATCGAACCCATATGGCAGCATATCGATAAAACGTCGTTTGAAATCTATGCATACCAGGCATCTCCCGTGCACGATAACGTCAGCAGGCGTCTACGCGGCTATGTGAAGGAATGGGTTCCTGCAAGCACCATGAGCGATGAAGCGCTGGCGGCACGCATACACGCAGACGCAATTGACATTCTTTTCGATCTTTCGGGGCATACAGGCCATAACCGCCTGCCTATGTTCGCCTTAAAGCCAGCGCCGGTCCAAGTGAGCTGGATAGGCTACCCCGCCACGACGGGCCTGACCGCCATGGATTATTATCTGAGCGACAATCACTTCGCTCCTCCGGCCCTGTTCGAGAATCAATTCACCGAAAAACTGGCGCTGATGCCGATATCCGCGGCATTCAAGCCTTGGCCCAACAGCCCCGAGGTGAACGGCCTGCCCGCCATGTCGAATCCTTACTTCACGTTTGCAAGCTTCAACCGGATGAGTAAAATCGGAGACGAAGTCTACCGCCAATGGGCGCGAATATTGGATGCCGTGCCGACGTCCAAATTCATGCTGGGAAATGTATATGACGGGATACGAAAAGAAGTCACTGCTCAATTTGGCAAGCATGGCATTGGCCCGGAACGGCTGATTCTTAAAGACCGGGCAACCATCCCGGACTATCTGCGACTGCATCATCAGGTGGATTTGCTGTTGGACACCTTTCCATACAGTGGCGGCACCACCACTCTTCATGGCATGTGGATGGGCGTGCCGACGGTTACCCTGACAGGAAATACCATACCGCGCCGGACTACCAGCGCTATTCTTTCCCAGGTCGAGCTGCACGGCTTTACAACGACAACGCTGAACGAGTATATAGATACCGCTATCTCGTGGAGCCAACGTACAGATGAACTGTCGGCTCTCAGGCAAGGTATGCGCGAACGCATGTTAACGCGGCATTCCGCCGAATTTGTTACCAAACACCTCGAAATCGCCTTGCATCAGATGTGGGAAATCTGGTGCGCCGGGGAGAAATCCAAAAGTTTTGAAATCGCGAAACAACCAATGAATTGACTTCCTGGCCTTATCGATTCAAACAAAAAAGGATATAAAGCGACTCAATCGAACAACTGCGGCATGAGCATACCCCAGCGTCTCGAAGCGATAGCAACAATGCCCACACGATTCTTTGAGCGTTCGGATAGTAACGACCAACGAGCGCCCTGTGGAGTTTGTAGCCGTAATCGGAACAATAGGTTCTCACCCAAAACTGGTGGGAACCTATGACACACAAAAGCAAAATCTATAGACAAGTGCCGCAATCTTTCGCGCCGGCGGTCTAGTCGAGGCCTTGCACAACTGTGAACGTGACCATGACGTTCACCTAGATCTACTGGACAAATAGCGCCGCGAATACCTGCTAGGCAAGCTGGTCAGTGAACTCATGTGGGCACGTACCGAATCGGGCACTATGCAGGCGCAGGCAATTAAAGCTGTATACATAAAGTATCACCAGCCACAAACGCAGTTTTAATGGCGCGCTCTTGTAGAAGCTCATCGCCGGCCTGTTTCGGCCCATCGCCAAAGGCCCATAGATAATCATCCACCAACACCCAGCCACCCTTTTTAACTAGAGGTACCCAGGCAAGGATATCCTGTTTAATTTCTTCATATTTGTGATTGCCATCTATGTGCAAAATCGAGATACTTCCACAAACTGGTGTGGCACCGAACTCATCTGATTGAATTAGGCCAGCCGACGCAGCAAGCCGATATTCACTCAGGGCTAGCATGGATGAATTTCGTATGTAATTTACGTTATGAAACGAGCCCACTGAGGCAATGAAGCCGAGAAACACTTGGTCCCAGTCGAGCTCCTCACCGGCCTGATTAACTAGCTTGGCCGCTATACCTTGATCCCGACTTGATTCCGCCTTCCAGGGATCAATGCAAATCACTGTCCCCAGATTATGCCATTTTGCGAGCCAAGCCAAAGCGAATGCTGACCTACCGTAATACGATCCAATTTCGATCACGTCGCCCTGCAATGATTGCCTGGCAATATGAGCCAAAAGACTAAGCTTGCAGTCATCGCTCTGACCAGGGATCCGATTAAAAGCCAGATGAAGATTCGCGTAGAGATGTGGCGAAAGGGGTGCCGCCAATTCCTCGGCGGACATGTTTAGCCCGAAAATACACGACTCCGCCCACTCATACGCTACATCAAACGGTTTCTTGTCCATCGCAATCGGCGATTCGTTGCAAACCTTGAACTTCACAGAAAACCCATCGTCTTGGCTCAAAGATTGAAAATATGACCATATCGTCGCGTGAGGCGTAAATACTTGTGTGATCCGCTCGCGCTTCAGCAAACAAATGAATGCATCATTAAATTTCGGATCTGTAATGTATGGTAAATGAACCACATCTTCACTCCGCTTTGCCGACTCCATGATATCTGATGTGGCCATGATCACTTTTAAGCCGAGCTCACGTGCTGTTACGGCGAACGCGACGGACTGAGCCATATCTATAGGAAAAACGAGCACAGATGATAGGGTATTCAAAACTGCTCCCCCTGCTCGCACATTAAAAAAATACTGGAACATAAATCAGGATACTGCTGACCTAGTTTGTAACATCCCTCCAAATATTCTTCAGAGATGATGTCTGTATTTAGCAGTCTATCCCACTGAAAATTGGCGAATGCTTTGAAAAAAATACCGGAGCGATGGACAACTTTCAAACCTGCAGCCACGGCGTCGCGCTCGAGCGTATCCAAAGAATAGGTGCAACGATGACCGTGTTCTGCTTCGTCGGGAGTAACGGCTGCGTTATGAGTGATCAGTCCCATTTTTACGGCAATCTGCCGCGATGGCGCATTCGCATTGGGACAAGCCAGAAAAAAACGTCCTCCTTCCGCTAGCCATTCGTCATTGATCCGTTTCAATATCTCGATCGGTCTATCAATGTGCTCCAGCACGTGTGTCATGACAATATTGTCGTATCGCTTAGGGAGCACTGCCTTTTCAAAGGTCGAATTGATGAACTTTACTTTATCTCCGACCCTTTTCCTTGCTTCAGCGATAGCAAGATCCGAAGCGTCAACGCAGGTTATGTCATCAAAATAAGGTTGAAACCTGCGAGTAAAATCTCCCTTGAAGCTTCCCAATTCGAGCAAGCTTCCTTCATTGAAGAAAGGCTCGAACGATTTAATCATGCAAGGATGTATTACATCAAAATCAAAACTATAGGCATATTTATGGGAATTCGTATCTTTTATTTCAGTGTTGTAATCGCGTTTGAACTTCATGTTAACCGCCGCTATTCAAATATAGAACCATCGTAATGAATGCTTCGTCCGAGCTATTCTGAGCGAAGCCAGCTTTTTTATATAAATGGATGGCAGGCGAATTTCCGTGCCCTACTTGAAGATAGATCTTATGCATACCCGAAGTTATCGAATATTCAATGCATTGCCTTAATAAGCTTTCCGCAATCCCTCTGCCCCGCCATGTTTTATTTACACTGACGCTCGAGATATATGTCGTATCAATTACCTGACTATTGCAATATGCAGCTACAAGCCCCGCTAGCGAGCCAGCCGACCACGCTTCAAACCTAGTGGCATTTATCGCCAGTTTCTGCGAATAATTATTAATTTGAACTCTGTCACTCAAGGGTGGAACGAAATCAGTATCGCAAACGGTCAGATGTTCCGCAATCTGGCCCACATTAGCTTGATTCAACATAAATTCCACGCCCATACTTAGGTGTCCCAAACCGCCAGTCCAAAACCGTAGCGGCCAAATTCATTGCCGTTATAAAGAAGATAAATTTTCCCGTCACATTCAAAAACGTGGGGATAGCACAACATGTCGGAATCCCATTCACCCGGCTCTCCATGTACAAGCGGATTCTCGCTCCCCCTGGTCCAGGTCAGCAAATCGCTGGACCAAGCATGCCCAATTTTGTAACCTCGATCCCTATTTGCTCGGAAGTCAAAGGATTGGCGGTAGCAAAAAAACATATGATAGAGGTTATCAACTTTAATGATCGTCGGCAGAGCTTGACTCTCTTCTTTACCGAGAAAATCCGGAATAATTTGTCGCGCTTCTTCTTTGGTCCAATTGATTCCATCTCGAGAGACTGCGTGACCAATCTTATATGTACGGTCCGCGTTCTCTTCCGAGCCGAATATCTTCCAACCGGTACCGAAGATGTACCACATATGAAATATTCCATCGACGATTTTTACAAAACCATCACCCACGAGGCATGGCTCATGCAACGAGGCGGATAATACAGGGCCATCGCCCAAACGCTGGAAGGTATAGCCATTGTCACGGCTGATGGCCAAGCCAATTCCGGTATCGACCGATACCGACACTCTTCTATTCCATCCGCACGTATAACCGTATATCGCATCGTCGTGGCGCAGCACATTCATGGGAAAAATTCCATGCTCGTCAAAACTGCCAAGCGTACCGAGCGGAATAACCGTATGGTCAGATACCCGAATCACATCACGGAAATTCTTTCGCATATCCACAAAGGCAACGTGGCTAAGATACTTACCATTACTCTTGTCCACCGCGCGAGTAGAAAAATAGATACGCACAAACTCATCAAATACCAATACTTGTGGCGACTGCGCAAAATGTGTGCAGCCGTTTGGTAGCCTATGATGTGTAGGGTCAAATATTTTCCCGAGTTTTGTCCACTTCATAATATCCATTCGCTACTCTAGTTTCCCATCTAATACAGCAAGGCCAAAACCCTCCCGGCCAACTTGATTGCCCAGATAGGCCAAATAGGTCTTTCCATCCAATTCGAACACATGCGGATAACTAACCATTTCCGAGTCCCATCCCACTTCCGATACGTCGATGCCTGCTTTCGCATCGTCGCGTATCCAGTCAATCAAATTGAGGCTAGATGCATAGCCTATACGGTAACCTCCTTCTTTACCGCGATAATGTGCGCTATGGCGATAGCAGAAGAACATATGGTATTTACCATTTGCGTAGAATACATCCGGGCTAGCTTGTGCTTCGTCCTCCTCAATACGGCTCTCAACTAGATCTTTATTGAGCTTAGTCCAGTGAAAGCCATCCGACGACGAGGCCATTCGAATTTTATAGACAGGTTCTGGCCGACCATCGACAACCTTCCACTTGCGTCCCGCTATGTACCACAAATACCAAACCCCATTAAAATTCCTGATCTTAGGGCCGCTCATTATAAATGGCTCATCCAGCGAATATGATATAATCGGGCCGTTACCCATTTTGGTAAAGGTATTACCATCATCTTGACTAATCGCCATTCCAATGGCTACATTAAATGGAACGGATTCACAGCGCGTCCAACCCGCATAATAGGCACGCACTTCATCACCATGCCGTATAACCGAAATAGGGTAAGTGCCAAACTCGTCGAACTCGCCCACGCCACCTAATGCAAGGATGGGAGTTTCACTAACTCTTAAAATATTGAACAGATCATTGCGATCCAAATCCACAAAGGCGGAATAGCTTACGTATCGCCCCGATTCGTCCGCAGGTGGGCGGCAAGAAAAATATATCCGTATGAATTCCTCGAACACCAATACGGCAGGCGCTTGAGCAAACTCTTTTAACCAGCTGCGTTTCTCCACAGTCTGGGGCGTAAATACTTTACCTAGCTTTATCCACTTGAACATGGCTCAGATTAATTCATAATTTGTTAAAATATGGGATTGAATCTTATCAAGTGAGTTGAACATCAACACATCAATAATTGACAACCATGGTAAAAATTCTTCATCGAATTGAGGATATTCAAAATATTTAGTTTGGATGAACTTCAGTTCGATATTCTCATGTTCGAATGTTTCTTTTGAATATAGGTCTATGCCCCCAATAGGGTTCACATAGGTTCTTGCATTAACCGCTTTGCATAAGGCGAGTACTTTTTCTTTATTTTTCAAACTATGGTCGATAGCTATATCGGAAGATATTTTGATATTTGTTTTAATATCCAAATGCTCACATATCTGAGAAATAGAATGGTGCAAAAAGCAAAACAAGTTAGTGTTCTTGTACTGCACAATCCCCTCGACGAGTGGAAATGTCTGCTTAAAATATGGAGCATGCATATATGCATCTCGCAATTGATTAAGTAATTTTTGTCGATTAAAATCTACAGCCAGGTGTCGATCACGTATGTCAAGATAGTCTGAATCTTTTTTCAAAGCTAGCGAAAATGTCGCATCTTTTCCCCCTCGTAGGATGCGATTTCGATTTATCCAGCCTTTTTTTGTATATTTAATATTGTCATATACAACGAACAGGTCCACGGCTGCTATTAATTGAAAATAGCCGATATAAGGAAAAAAATACGGCTGCATAATGGCCAACTTCAACTTGCATCCTCCGAAGCAGTAATTGCGCGAGTCGCTTTCATTTTCACTGGGCTGCGATAAAACGGATAATATGCTCAACCACCGACATGTCCAGATCGGGATAAATCGGGAGACAAAGCACTTGCTGAGCCGCGTTCGCTGCGACCGGAAGATTGCTTCTATGGGCCGAGGACAATCCTCGATACATTGGAAAGTCCGATATCAAGGGATGAAAATAGCGGCGGGAATGGATACCTGCATCTTTAAGGCCATGGTATAGGGCGTCACGGCTGAGCGGATACTCGTGGCCCACGAGTATCGGGAAGTAGGCATAGTTCGCCCGTTTCTCTCCCGCGTCATTCAGGCATCGGATCCCTTTTATGCCTTCGAGCAACTCACGGTAGGTCCGATCGATCTGTTTTCTTCTCTCGAGAGCCTGATCTATATAATTCAGTTGCAGCAATCCCAACGCCGCATTGACCTCGCTCATCTTCCCATTGATGCCTGGAGCTACCACGGTAACTTCATCGACGTAGCCAAAATTCTTCAGTTGATCGATGCGTAATTTGGTCTTCGCATCCGGGCATATGATGGCGCCGCCTTCAAAGGTATTGAAGACTTTGGTCGCATGGAAGCTCAAAGCGCTCAAGTCGCCGTGCCGCAGTATGCTGCCTCCGGCATCCCGCACCCCAAACGCGTGAGCGGCATCGTAGATGACACGCAAGTTGTAATTGTCAGCAATCTTCTGGATCGCCTCGACGTCGCAGGGATGTCCGTAGCAATGCACCGGCACGATTGCCGTTGTCTGCGGGGTGATGGCGGCTTCGATCTTTGCGGGATCGAGATTGAAAGTATGCGGGTCGATATCGACAAATACCGGCTTGATGCCATTCCACAGCAAAGAATGGGCTGTGGCGACAAAAGAGTATGGTGTAGTGATGACTTCGCCCGTTATGCGCAGGGCCTGCAATGCGGTCAAAAGCGCAAGAGTGCCGTTGTTGAATAGGGCGATATGCTCCACACCCAGATATTCGCACAGCGCCTCTTCCAGTTGGCGATGCATCGGACCGCCATTGGTCAGTATCTTGGTGTCCCAGATCTGTCGCAGGTAAGGAATAAATTCCTCCAGCGGAGGCAGATGAGGCTGAGTAACATAAATAGGACGATCGGATATCGCGCAGCCGTCATCTGCAATAGCAGGGGTGGCTATTGCCAATTTATTCATATCTTGTCCAATACGCCGCGTAGCATCGGCACTCAGCCCGAGTTGATTAAAGTAGATTCGTCCCATAGGGGCACCATAGGGCCAGCATGGGAGCCCCTTGTTGCCGCCACGTAGCCAACCTTGCCATGAGGACGTTTTTCGGCCGGCTAGCGCTGAAATGAAAAATTTAAATTCTCGCAAGCATAGCAAGGAGAATGGCCGTGCAATCTACGGAACTAAGGCAGTATCTGGCGGGTTAAATGGGGATATTGCTGCGGCCTCTGTCGTTGCACGAAGAATTATCAGCCGCCACGTCCTCGAAGTAACCAGCATGTAGCGCATCTCGAATCATGAGCAAAAAATTTCTCATATGGCTGATGCGGGCCACAAAAGCGGACAGCAAAACCAAGGATGCTTTAGCCGAAGATCTACGCAAAATCGGCGTCACCACGGCGGGTATCGGTTATGTGAGCATCGTCATGCCGCAAACGAATATCGCTATTGGCGCCGGGTCGATTCTTGTGATATCCGGATTTACATTTTGGCTGCTAGGGCTCGTGTTTACCCGCAGATGATCCGACGGAAATATAAATCAATGAGCATGACATTCATTCTCGTAACTGCCGGCCTGCTTATTGGCCTTTTGGCTGTCGCCAGCTACGTGTTTTACTTTTCGGACAGAATTCATTCAGACGAATCGGAATAGTGATCCGTGCGCGAGCCGCATCAGCCTTGATCTACAACACCCAGTAGTTTTTCAACCAGACCAGCGGCCAGAATGCGGCCGGTCAAGTCGGATACCACGACTCGGAAATGTCGCTATCCAGTCATGAACCGACTTCATTTTGGGCTGAGTCCATGAAAGAATTTCGCATCCCGGCTCCCTGGCAGAGGCGAAACGAATGAAGCCGCGGGAATATACGCAGCCTCTCATCCGCAATTGGCGCGCACCACCACGTTATCGCTGTTCAATTGCAGGTTCAACCGCCCCGCCATGTATTCCCTGGTAATCACCTGGCCCGGGCGCAGCACTCGCACCGTTTGCGCGCCCGTGGCTTGCAGCGCTTCCTGTTCAAGCGCGGGCGTGATGCTGCGGCCGAATACGACGTGGGCCGGTTCAGCGTTGCAGGCCCCGGCGGCGACTGCCGGGGCGTTGGTATCGGGGGCGGCGCATGCGGCAAGTCCAGCCAGCAGTGCTGCCGAAGCAAGGGTGCGGATCATGTCGGCTCCTGAAGCGGCGGGCGGCCCGGGGTGGCGCCCATATCGGCCATTGTGCCACGATGGCGCCCTGCCCGCCTTTCCTGCGCCATGACAACCCGGCAGCGCGGCCAGTCAAGTATGATGGGACACGCCGCCGCGAAGCCGTCGATGCGCGCGCCGAAGTCACCCATACGCCTTGCCACGAAATAAGGATGTAAAAGCCATGACTGAACTGGAAAACGAAATACTCAACGCGCTGGAGCCGCTGCTGGCCCCCTATCTGGAAAAGTTGAGCAGCCACAAGTTCGACGTGCGGCCGGGGCTGGTCGAAGTCAAATGCCAGCAAGATGAAAGCGAGCTCACATGGGCCACCCTGCTGCGCATCGAGGTCATTCATGCCGACAGGCAGGTGCATATACGCAGCATCAGCACCCCCGGCATCATGAAAGGCCAGGGTTTGGGGAAAATATTGATCAAGGCGATATATATAGCCGCCAAGGCCCGAGGCTATGAGGTTTTCGTCACCGATATGACGCCAGGTTTTTACCAGCGCCTGTTGCGCCGGGGTGCCCGTTCCTGCAGCGAGGAAATGGTCCAGATCAACGACGATACCGTACTGGCGTAATCAGTTTTTCGCGAGGCGCCGCCGGAAAATCCTGACGGATAAACAGCATATTCGCGTCTGGCGTCCGAGCCAGGAAGAGCCATATATTTATTCTTTTCCGAATATCATATTATGGCTCTTGACACCATAGGTCGGCCGTGGCCTAATGACATGAAAGCGGTCTTGATACGCCGCAGCCGTATCGCCTTTCGATCAGGCTTTATCGAGATGGTTGTCTGGCAGTTGCCACGTCCCACTCCGCCGTCACAGCATTCTTACAAGTACCGCTTGGCATATGTAATAAATGGTAGGCGTGTCGTTGGCTACGATAATGAGCGTGGCAAAGGCGATCACAAGCATATCGGCGGCATCGAACTGCCCTATTTGTTCATTAATCCGGATCAATTGATTGCTGACTTTCTTGCGGATATTGAAGGAGCAGAGCCATGAATGACAGAACTTTGCATGTGAAGGTGGGAGAAGACCCCAAGGCCGCCCTGGCGCAGGTCGCCAGCACCATGAAGGCGCTGGATCGCGGCGAAACGCCCGCGCCATACTTCAGCGTAGGTTTCGCCAGCGTCGGGCAGTTGTTTGCGGTATTTACGCCGCGGCGCTGGGAGCTTCTGGCCGCCCTGCGCGAATTGGGACCGCTTTCCATCGCGGAACTGGCGCGATCGCTGGGCCGCGATTACAAAAATGTGCACAACGATGTAGAAAAATTGACTGAATGGCAGGCCATCGAAAAAGACGAAAAAGGATTGGTGTCTGCGCCTTACTCGGAAATTTCGGTGGATGTGTATTTTCCGGAACGGCAGGCCGCATGAAAAACCGGGGCGGCCAAGGTCCAAGCCCTGAATCGCCGGGATATGAATGGATAAAGTAGCAGAGCTCCGGAAAGCCAAGCGGCGCGCCGTCGCGTGGCTGCTTGTCGCGGCGCTTGTGTTCGTAGTCATGCTGCTGGCTCCCCGGAACTTCTGGACCGGCGCCATCAAGGCCATGGCCGAGGCGGCCATGGTGGGCGCCCTGGCCGACTGGTTTGCCGTTGCCGCGCTTTTCAGGCGCATTCCCATTCCCTTCATTGCGAAGCATACGGAAATCATCCCCAGGAACAAGGACCGGATCGCCGACAACCTCGCCGCCTTCGTCCGGGAGAAGTTCCTGGATGTTTCCTCCATCGTGGGCTTGATCAGGAAGCACGACCCCGCGCGGCAGATAGCCGACTGGCTGAACGCCCCCGCCAATGCCGACCAGCTGGGCGGGCATATCGCCAAGCTGCTGCGCGGCATCCTGGACTTCACCGACGACGTCAGGATACAGGCCTTCATCAAGGACGCGATCCACGCGGTCATCGATAAAATCGACCTGTCGGCATCCGCCGGCTCCATACTGGACAGCCTAACCAAGGACGGCAGGCACCAGGACTTGCTCGATCAAAGCATCAGGCAATTGACGGCGCTGCTGAACAGGCCCGATACCCGCGATTTCATCTGCAGGCAGATTGTCCAGTGGATCAAGCGCGAACACCCTCTCAAGGAAAAAATGCTGCCCACGGAGTGGCTGGGCGAGAACGGCGCGCAACTGATCTCCACCACCGTCAATGCCCTGCTGGATGACGTCATCAATAACGACGAACATGATTTGCGCAAGGAGTTCGATGGCTACGCTCACAGACTGATAGCCCGGCTCAAGCACGATCCGGACACCATGCGCAAGGCCGAGGAAATCAAGCAATATCTGAAAAACGACGCGGCGCTCAATGCCTACATCAATGAGCTCTGGGGCGCGATGCGCGGCTGGCTCAAGCGCGATCTGGACAGCGCCGATTCCGTTCTGCACGCCAAGGTCGCCGCGTCCGGGCGCTGGATAGGCCAGGCGGTAGCGCGCGACGAGAACCTGCGCGCCTCGCTCAACCTGCACATGGAAGATGCCGCGCAGCGCATGGCGCCCGACTTTGCCGCATTCCTGACGCGGCACATCAGCGATACCGTCAAGGGCTGGGACACGCGCGAAATGTCCAGGCAGATCGAACTGAACATCGGCAAGGATCTGCAGTACATCCGGATCAATGGAACCTTCGTGGGCGGCTGCGTGGGACTGGTGCTGTATCTGCTGTCGCTCCTGCCTGCCGTCCTGCGCTGACGCCCTGGGCACTACAATTGGCCGATGGCTGGGTGCATATCCACACGGTGGGATCCCATCATCATTTCAGGCATCCCGCCAAACCGGGCAAGGTCACCGTGCCACATCCTGGCAAGGATCTCCCCCTTCCTACAGTGCGCAGCATTTATCGACAAGCAGGACTTTAAGAGAAACGCTTATGCTTTATCCGATCTATGTGCATAAAGAACCCGGCAGCGCCTATGGCATCATTTTTCCGGACTTTCCGGGATGCTTTTCCGCCGCCGACCATATTCGTGATATAGCCGCCAACGCACAGGAAGCCGTTGAGGCGCATTTTCTGAACGACGCTGATTCGATTCCCCGGCCATCATCACCAGAACATTGGGCGGCCAACGCCAATTATGAGAACGGATTCTGGATGATGGTCGATATTGATGTCGACGGCGCCAGCCACGCAAGCCTGGGGCAGAATAACGCCGCTTCATCAAACTGCTGAACTGACCGGCAAACCATCAGGCGACCGGCGCCTGGCTGGCTCGGGCCTGGTCAAAAACAGGACTGTACCGCTACCTGCCAAGTGACTTGCCTGCCTGCTACATCGCTTCGATGGCCGGATAGAACTCGGTGTTTTCTTTCTGCATGCGGCCATGCAGGGTTTTAAGGACTACATTCGCTTCAGCCCTGAATTGTTCGGCTTTTTCGGCGATGATGGCGGCGGCGGTCCAGCGGCGGGAAAAGGCAATATAGGCGTTGGCGATGCCTTTCATATCGTCCTGGTATGCCCGGCCCATCTCGGCCAGGCGCGCGTCCGGGCCGTTCTGCAGGGCCGGGTACAGGATGCGGTCTTCAATGGCCAGATGCAGTTTGACTACGGTGCTCAGCGCCACGACCGCCCGGGCGATTTCGTAGGCGTGCTCTTTTATGCCGGCGTGGGCGAATTCGCGCAGGCTGGCGATGCCGTCCAGTATTTCCACGTGCTGGTGCTTGAAACGCTCGATATCCATGGAACTTCCCTTTTGAATGTTGCTGAATGCTTCTTTTCTTAAAGATGTATATTAAATACATCTTTAAGAAAACGCAAATCCCAAAATGGGTGCGGCGCGTCGTCTACAGCAGCGCCTGGAACTCGGTTTCGCCGGGGTTCTCGTGCCAGTTGTCCTGTGCCAGGGCGGCGCGGATGCGGGCCACGGCTTGCGAGCGCAACTGCGATACCCTGCCTTCGGTGATGCCCATGACCGCGCCGATTTCTTTTTGGTTCAGGTCCTGCTCGAACTGCAGCGACAGCAATAATTGCTCGCGTTCGGGAAGCGCCTTGATGGCCAGGGTCAAGGCATTGCGCAAGCCTTGCGACACCAGCCGGTTCAGCGGATTGGCCCAATGGCCTTGTTCATCGTTGCCGGCGCCCTGGCCGTGAACGCGGTCCAGGGGATGGGCGGCATCGTCGCCGCCACGGGTCAAATCCTCGTAGTGGATGATTTGCACGCCGCGGGCCTCTTCCAGCAAGTCCTGGTACTCCGCCAGCGGCATGCCCAGCTCCTCGGCGATTTCCGCCTCGGTGGCCGGCCGCAGCAGGCGGTGGCTGAGCTGGTGTATGGCTTGCTCTATGCTTTTGGTTTTGCTGCGCACGCTGCGCGGCAGCCAATCCTGGCTGCGCAGTTCATCGAGCATGGCGCCGCGTATGCGCGTGATGGCGTAGGTTTCGAATTGCGCCTCGGCCGTCTGCTGATAGCGCCGCACGGCGTCCAGCAGGCCCATCATGCCGGCTTGCATCAGGTCGTCGAGCTCCACGCTGGCGGGCAGCTTGGCAATAAGCTGCAGGGCCAGGCGGCGGACCATGGGAGCGTACTGTCCGACGAGGCGGTCTTCGGAGCTAGGCATGCGGGATCGATAAAACAAACATACAGAATGCCTATTGTGACTGCCCTTGGGCCCGCACGGAGGGATGATCAGCCGGGCATTTTATTGCCTGTTCCCCTTATTGGGGTATACCCGGGGATTAAAGATTCCTGAATAGCTGCCGTTATTAAGCATATATGAGGCGCATGGCTTGGAGGTTACGCGGCCGCTGGCGCTGTACCCAACAACTTTCAGGAGCCACGAGATGGTCAACCCCATAGGCGCTAATCCCGGATCACTGCCTTTTGTTCCCGCTGCCGTCGACCTTGAACGCCCGCTATCGATTCCCGAACCCGCCGTGCAGGTGACGCCGTCCGGGGAAGCGCTGAATAGCGGTGGCGCCGCCACGGCGCCGCGCCAGCCGCAAGATGCGGACGCAAACCCCAATTCCCTGGAAAAAGCCCTGGAAGACGTCAACGACAACATGAAGGCCTGGGCCACCGGCATGCGCTTCGACGTCGACCCAGACGCGCAGCGCGTCGTGGTTTCCATCATCGACAGCGCCACCGGCGAAGTCCTGCGCACGGTGCCCAGCGATGCGGTCATACGGGTCGCCAAGATGATAGTCCAGTTGCAGGGTCAAGTGGTGAACACCAAGGCCTAGGGCCTGGCTTATAGCGCAGCTATTGGGGTAAACGCCTAAAAAGCATGAGCTTATCCCCGCTATCGCAAGCATTGAATCGTATTAATCTGCAGCATAATAGCTGCACTCGGAGTTCTTCATTATTATGGCTATTTCATCTATCGGCGTCGGTTCCGGTCTTCCCCTGAGCGAACTGCTGGAAAATTTGCGCACCAACGAAGAGTTGTCGCTGGGCCTGATCGAATCCAGGGCCACCGCGGTACAAAACCGCCTGTCCGGCTACGGCACCATCAAAAGCTCCATCGAAGCGCTCAAGACAGCGTCCGATGCCCTGGGCAAGGCCGAGACTTTCGGCGCGCTGAAAACCACCGTCAGCGGCGACGCCTTCACCGCCAGCGCGTCCGCCAAGGGCATAGCCGGGCAATACCGCATCGAAGTCCAGGAATTGGCGACGGCGCAAACCTTGACCAGCGCTGGCCAAACCAATCGCAAAGCCGCCCTGGCCGATGGTAAAGTCGGCATTGAAATAAAGCTGGCCGGCAACGCCGCCAAGACCTTGACGCTGGATTCCGCCGACACCTCGCTGGAAGGCATAGCCAAGGCCATCAACAGCGATTCCAGCCTGGGCGTAAGCGCCACGCTGATCAATGACGGATCGGTTCCGCCCAAATCCTATCTGTTGCTGACCGCCAAAGAAACAGGCGAAAAAGCCTCGATTGAACGCATCACCGTTACCGACGCCGGCGCCGGCACCGACGTCACGGCGCTCCAGAATACTATCGGCTTCGTGAAAGGCTCGGGCGGCGCTCCCAACACGGGCGCCCTTACCGAACAGGCCGCCAAGAATGCGAGCCTGCTGGTCAACGGCATACAGATCACGTCCCAATCCAATACCGTCGAAGACGCCATCGATGGCGTGACGCTGACGCTGCTCAAGAAGAATGAAGCGGGCAGCGCGGACACCTTGTCGATCACCAAGGACGACAGCGTCGCGTCCAAGGCCATCAATACCTTCGTCTCGGCCTATAACAATCTGCAAAGCATCATCAAGACCCTGACCTCGTACGATGTCGACAATCAGAAGAGCAGCGCGCTGACCGGCGACAGCCTGGCCCGCAATGTGCAAAGTCAGGTGCGCGGCGCCTTGAACGCGGCTGGCACCGGCGCAGTCCGTACCCTGGCCCAACTCGGTATCACCACCAGCCCCACCGACGGCACGCTCAAGGTGGATGATGACAAGCTCGCGGCGGCCTTGAAAGACAACATGGTCGACGTGCAAAGCCTGTTCGCCGGTGAAAACGGCATCAGCAAACAGTTGGGGGCTGTCGCCGATACCTATGTGAAAAGCGGGGGCCTGATCAACTCGGCCGCCGACAGCATGACGGACACCCTGAAGCAGATGAACAAGCAATACCAGGCCGAGTCCGACCGTATCGACGCTAGAATGGAAAACTATCGCAAGCAATTCACCGCCCTGGATACCGCCATGGCGCAGATGAATTCCGTCAGCAGCTACCTGACCCAGCAGCTCGCCATGCTGAGCAATTTGAACGACCAATCATGACCTACGCTTCTGCACGCGGCCCGCGGCGGCAACATTCCATCCAGGCCTATGCCAATATAGGACTGGAAACCGAAGTGCTGAGCGCCAGTCCGGAACACCTGATCACCTTGCTGTTCAACGGCGCCCAGGCGGCCATCCTGAAAGCCCGGCTCCATATGGAAAGCAATAATCTCGAAGGGCGCGGCATGGCCATATCCAAAGCCATCGATATCGTCGACTCGGGCCTCAAGGCCAGCGTGGACCGGGAATCGGGCGGCGAGCTGGCCACCAACCTGGTCGCCACCTACGAATTGATCATACGCAATCTGCTTCTGGCCAACCTGAATGCCGACCTCGAAAAACTCGCGCTGGCCGAGCGCCTGCTGATCGATATAGGCAGCGCCTGGCGCGCCGCCGTCGACCCCCGCATCGAAGCCGAGGCCAGTCAAACAGCCTAGGCCGTTATACCGAACGCATACCCCTAGTCTTTAACCTTTAAATATCATATGCTTGCCTGACCAACCTTATGCAAGCGCTTTTATCTTCGCCACCTCAATCCGCCCTAGACCGCCCCATGATTTTACCTATGAGCCATTCCTCGTCCATTTTGCGCCAGTACGAAATCATAGCCGGCATTTCCAGCAGCATGCTGGTGGAAGCGCGCGCCAACAACTGGGACCGGGTGGTCGCCCTGGGCGAGCAATACCAGGACGCCGTTGAATCCCTGCGCGCCATGGCCACGCTCAGCGATGAAGACCGCCAGGCGCGCAAAGACTTGCTGACCAAGATTCTCGATGACGACGCCCATATCCGCATGCTGGCGACGCCCGAGCTTGGCCGCCTGGGAATGCTGCTGGGCAATATGAAACGTCAGCAGACCGTCTTGCAGGCTTATTCCCATACTGTCTCGTAATCATGAGCATAGGCGGCCCCTCGGCTCTGGGCACCCTGTTGGTGCACCGGCTTGATTCCGTTCTGGGCACGACATTATCTCAGCAAGCCAACCTGGTCACCGGGGCGCGCCCGGACGCGGTAACCCAGCCGGGCAACCCCGAGCGGCCCGACGCCGCCCAGAACGAAACGCATCGCCAGCCGCGCGACAGCGTGGACCGCGCCACGGCGCAAACCGAACAGCAAGCCCGGCAGGCGATAGCCCGCGCCAAGCTGGATGCCCGCACGGCCGAATTGCTGGCGGCCCGCAGCGCGCCCAATACCAGCACCACCCGGTCGGCCCCGACCAGCCTGGGCCATGCCGCCAGGACGATATTGGCGCTGCTGGCGAACTATCCGGACCAGGATGCCGCGGTGCAAGGCAAGACGCCCTTGCTCGGCTCCCAGCCACGCCTTGCCGACGGCGCCCTGGCCGGCGGCGGCGCCGCGAACAATGCGGCGCGTTCCGACGCCGCCGCGGGCGCAAGCCGCGGCCTGAACAGCCCAGCGCCCGCAAGCGCCGGCACGGCCGGCCCGCTGGGCGGGCCGGCCGCCACCTCGGCTGCCGCCGCGCCGGCCTCAACGCAGGCCTCGGTGCCCGCCCAATTGGCGCAGGCGCTGGCGCAGGCCTTGCAAAGCAGCGGCATATTTTACGAATCGCACCTGAATAACCTGGCCTTCGGCAAGCAAAGCCTCAGCCAGCTGCAAATGGAGCCGCAGGCCCAGGTGGCACGCGGCGCGGTGGACGGCGCGGCGTCCGGCAACAGCGCAGGCGCCGCGCCGGCGCCGCCTAGCGCCTCCCATGCCCTTCCCCCCGCAGGCGCGGATAGCGCCAGCGCCGCGGGCCAGGGCCAGCGCGGCGAAACACTCCCTGGCCAGAACGCATCCGCCACTGCCTCCGCCGCCGCGCCGGGCGGCGCCAATCCAGGCGGCGCCGTGCCCGTGCCCGGCCTGGACCCGCAAACCCATCAACTGGTGCGCCAGCAACTGGAAGTGCTGGCCAATCAAACCTTTGCCTGGCGCGGCGAAGCCTGGCCCAATGCACCCATGGAGTGGGAAATCAATCGCCGTGAACCGTCCAGGGAAGACACCGATCTGTCGCCCGAAACCGAGCACTGGGCCACCCGCATCAATATCCAGCTGCCAGTGCTGGGCACGGTCCAGGCCAGGCTGACGCTGGCCGGACAGCAAGTGGTCATGCATTTGATTGCGCCGGAATCCTCGGCCTTGCTGAGCGAACATGCCGAGGCCTTGCGCGGACGCTATTCCGCATTGGGCCTGCAGTTGAGCCAGCTGTCGGTTGCCGACAATGCCTGGAACGCCGCCGCCGGCGGCCGGCAAGACGGCGCGGCGAACCCGCCGGGCGCTGGCGCCGATAACGGCTCCAGCTCATGACGGCCGGCACGCACGCCCTCGATGATGGCCGGCCGGTCGCCGTCGCCATTAGCTACGACAAGCAGGACGCCGCGCCGCGCGTCGTCGCCAAGGGCTATGGCACGCTGGCCGAAACGATTATCCGCACAGCCAGGGAAAACGGCTTGTATGTACATGAGTCGCCGGAGCTCGTAGGTCTATTGATGCAAATAGACCTCGACGCCCACATTCCCCCGCAGCTGTATGTCGCCATCGCCGAACTGCTGGCCTGGCTATATGCCCTGGAGGGCGGCAAGGGCGAAGAATTGCTGATGAATCGGCCAGCTGCTGGCTAGGCGCGCGAAGCGCCCCGCAAAACCAGCCCTATACCGCCATGCTGGCGATTTCCTGATAGGCGGCAACCAGCCGGTTGCGCACCTGCACGGTCGCCTGGAAGGCAATGCCCGCTTTCTGCATGTCTATCATCACATCGTTGAGGGCCACGTCGGGCGCGCCCAGCTGAAACGCGCGCGCCTGCGCGGCCGAACTGTTCTGCATATCGGACACGCGTCCCAGAGAACGCGCCAATTCCGCGGCAAAGCCGCCCGAGTCGGCCACAGCGCCCGCCGCAGGCGCCGACGTACCCGAGGCCGCCTGCGCGACGGCCCGCATCTGCGACAGCATGCTTTCGATTGCAGATAGATTTTGTATAGCCATATGTATAGATCCAAACGCCTGGGATTTTCACGCCTGCCTAATGTAGCGAAAATCGCGCAGCGGCAAGCGCCGCATCAAGGCCCAAAACACCGGTCTTTTCCCGCAATAGCGCCACCGGGCTCAAAGGCTATAGTCACCGCTCGGGACCCACTGAAGGCGCGCCGTGGCGCGTCTTGTCCGCCACGCATTCCATAAGAGCTAAATAACACCCAAAAGCAGTGTTTTTCGACGCTTGCCTGTTTGGCTTTCCACGCAATAATTCACACTCCCTTATTTTTGTCTTGCCGCATGTACACCTTGCCAACTACCAGCTCGACGTTCTCGCCACGCCAGAACCATTACAGCGCTAGAGGTCGTCAATGAGCCAACCGGCTGATTTGTTGGCCCGCTTTCCGGCACTTGCAAAAATAGGCACCTGGTCCAAGCCCGTACAACTGGGCCTCGCCGCGGCGGCCGTGGCCATCGTTGCCGTGCTGTTGCTGTGGAGCCGGGCGCCGGACTATAAAGTCCTGTTCTCGAATCTCGAAGATCGCGATGGCGGCGCCATTGTCGCGGCGCTCACGCAGATGAACGTGCCCTACCAGCTGGCCTCCACGGGCAACGCCATACTGGTGCCCGCCGACAAGGTCCATGAGGCGCGCCTGCAACTGGCCCAGCAGGGCCTGCCGCGCAGCGGCGAAGCCGGTTTCGACCTGCTCGACAAAACCCGCTTCGGCGCCAGCCAGTTCACCGAACAAATCAACTACCAGCGGGCGCTGGAAGGCGAGATCGTCAGTTCGATCCAGGCCTTGCACGCCGTGCAGAGCGCCCGCCTGCACTTGGCCATACCGCGCGAATCCTTGTTCGTGCGCGATCGCCAGGCGCCCACCGCGTCCGTGCTGCTCACCCTCTACCCCGGCCGCAGCCTGAGCGACGCCCAGGTCGGCGCCATTACCTGGCTGGTCTCGTCCAGCGTTCCCAACCTGACGGCCGACAAGGTATCGGTCGTGGACCAGAATGGCCGCCTGCTGACGTCCCCCAGCGGCGAAGCCGGCGCCGACAGCAGCCGGCGCAACCTGGTCAACGATATCGAATCGCGCACCGTCCAGCGCATCCTGACATTGCTCAACCCCCTGGTCGGGTCGGGCAATGTGCGCGCGCAAGTCAGCGCCGATATGGACTTCTCGCAGCGTGAACAGACGTCGGAAGTCTACCGCCCCAACCAGAAGCCTGGCGACGCGGCGGTGCGCAGCGAGCAGACCAGCGCATCGGTGCAGAACAATGTATTGCCGCCGGAGGGCGTGCCAGGCGCATTGACCAACCAGCCTCCCGCCAATGCCACGGCGCCTATCGTCACCGCGCCGCCGGCGCCGGCGGCGAATCAGAATCCAGCCAATGCGGGCGCCAATGGCGCGCCCGGCAACCTGGCCACCGCTCCCGCCGGCACTAACGCGGCACAGAACGGCTCGGCCAGTTCCCGCAACGACGCCACGATCAACTATGAAGTAGACCGCACCATCAACCACGTCAAGGAACCGCTGGGCAAGCTGCGGCGCCTGTCGGCCGCGGTCGTGGTCAATTACCGCAGCAACGACGGCAAGCCTGAAGCCTTGCCGCCGGAAGAGCTCGCAAAACTCAACGATCTGGTCAAGCAGGCCATGGGCTATTCGGCCGAACGCGGCGATACCCTGAGCGTCGTCAACAGCGCCTTCAGCGACGACACGCCGCCTTCTCCGCCGGTCTGGGAAAACCCGGTCTACCTCGATTACGCCGTGCAGCTGGCCAAGTACCTGTTTATCGCTCTGCTGGTCTTGCTGGTGTGGCGCAAGCTCGTGCGGCCGATGATGGAAACAGCCGCCGAGGCGAAGGTCCAGACCGACGCCGAGGCCGCCGAGATCGCCACCAACCGCGAGCAGATGGCCGCGGCGGAACGGCGCGCATCGGAAATCAGCCGCTACGAAGACAATATGACTACGGCCCGCACCATGGCCGAAAAAGACCCGCGCGCCGTCGCCATGGTGCTGCGTTCATGGATGGAAAAAAATGGCAACCGCTGATCCCAACCTGGACCGCTGCGCAATCCTCATGATGTCACTGGGCGAGGACGCCGCGGCCGAAGTCTTCAAATACCTGAGCGCCCGCGAAGTGCAGATGGTGGGGTCGGCCATGGCCAACCTCAAGCAGGTCACGCGCGCCGACGTGGACGCCGTTCTGGAAGAGTTCCGCCAGGAAGCCGACCAGTTCATGGCCGTCACCCTGGGTTCGGACGAGTACATACGTTCCGTGCTCACCAAGGCCTTGGGCAACGACCGCGCCGCCGGCCTGATCGAGGACATACTGGAAGCCGGCGACAACGCCAATGGCATAGACGCGCTGAACTGGCTGGACGCCACCAGCGTGGCCGAACTGATCGCCGACGAACATCCCCAAATCATCGCCACGATACTGGTGCACCTGGAGCGCGACCGCGCCTCGGGCGTCCTGGCCCTGCTTACCGAGCGCCTGCGCAACGACGTCATGCTGCGCATCGCCACCTTCGGCGGCGTGCAGCCGGCCGCCCTGCATGAACTGACCGACGTGCTCAACAACATGCTGTCGGGCCAAGGCGCCAAGCGCAGCAAGATGGGCGGCGTGCGCACGGCCGCCGAAATACTCAACTTCATGAATTCGACGGAAGAAGAGGCCGTGGTGAGCAGCCTGCGCGAACTGGACGCCGACCTGGCGCAGCGCATCGTCGACGAAATGTTCGTCTTCGAGAATCTGGCCGAGATCGAAGACACCGCCATCCAGCTCATTCTCAAAGAAATCGACACCACCTCGCTGACTATCGCCCTGAAGGGAGCGCCCGAAGAGCTGCGCGAGAAGTTCTTCAAGAATATGTCCAACCGGGCCGCCGAAATGCTGCGCGACGATCTCGATGCGCAAGGGCCGGTGCGCATGTCCAAGGTCGAGGAAGAACAGAAGAACATTGTCCAGGTCGCCCGCAAACTGGCCGAGGCGGGTCAATTCACCCTGGGCAGTCTTGGAAACGACGAATATGTCTGACAAGCAGATTGGCAACTACCAGGAAGCCGATATGTGGAAGCGCTGGGAAATGACGTCGTTTGACGCTCCCGCGGCGCCTGTCAGGCAGGCGCCGGCGCAAAAGCCCGCGCCCAAGGCGGCCGATTTGTATGCCGAAGTCAAACGCCTGCGCAGCGCCGCGCAATTGAGCGGCCACGCCGAAGGCTATGCCCGCGGCCATGAGCAGGGTCTGGCGGCGGGCACCGAAGAAGGCCTCACGGCCGGGCATGAGCAAGGATACAAGGCCGGCTATGACGCGGGCCATGCCGCCGGACGCGAACGCGCCGAGCAGGAAGCCGGGCAGCTGCAATCCCTGGCCCGGGCCTGCGCCGACTCGCTCGCCTCGATAGAGGCGGAAATGGGCCAGGCCTTGATTTCCCTGTCCATCCGGATCGCCGAACAGGTTCTGCGCAGCACGCTGGATGCGCATCCTGAAAAAATACTGGACCTGGTGCGCGACATCACCCATCTGGACAGCAGCAAGGAAGCCATGCTCAAGCTGCGCGTCAATCCCGCCGACCTGGACCTGGTCGACCAGTACCTGCAGCATGACATCGGCGTCAACCATTGGCGGCTGCTGGCCGATGAATCCATCGAGCGCGGCGGCTGCCTGGCCGAAACCGTCCTGGGCAACATCGATGCGACGCTGCAGACCCGCTGGCAGCGCGTGACCTCGACGCTGGGGCATAAGCTTGCCGGCGCCAAGAAGGCCTGATGTCCAAGACGACCGAGCTCCTGGCCACCTCCACCGCCCGCTGGCAGGCCCAGCTTGAAGCGGGAGCGAGACGGGTCGCCGCGACCGAGTCCTGGCATGTCAGCGGCCGCATCACGCGGGCCACCGGTCTGGTCCTGGAAGCCACCGGCCTGCGCCTGGCCGTGGGCGCCGCCTGCAAAATAGAAATTTCTCCCGGCCGGGATTACTGGGCCGATGCCGAGGTGGTCGGCTTCCACGGCGATACCTTGTACCTGATGCCGCAAAGCGATATTTCAGGCCTGCCTCCGGGCGCCAGGGTGGTCCCCATCGAACCGGGCATCCAGAGCCATGTTCCGCTGCCCCGGCAGGCGCTCGACGAACTGGGGCCTCCGCCCATACTGTCGCGCCATCTGCCGGTCGGCGACGCGCTGCTGGGCCGCGTGCTGGACGGCGCGGGACGTCCGCTGGACGATCTGGGCCCCCTGACCCACATCGGCTCGGCGCCGCTGGGAGCGCAAATCATCAACCCCCTCTCTCGCGCGCCGGTGGACACCGTGCTGGACGTGGGCGTGCGCGCCATCAATGGCTTGCTCACGGTGGGGCGCGGCCAGCGCATGGGCCTGTTTGCCGGCTCCGGCGTCGGCAAAAGCGTGCTGCTGGGCATGATGGCCCGCTACACCAAGGCGGATGTGATCGTCGTCGGGCTCATCGGCGAACGGGGCCGCGAGGTCAAGGAATTCATCGAACACAACCTGGGCCCCGAGGGCCTCAAGCGCTCGGTCGTGGTCGCCGCCCCGGCCGATGTATCGCCGCTGCTGCGGCTGCAGGGCGCGGTATACGCCACCAAACTGGCGGAATACTTTCGCGACCAGGGCAGGCATGTGCTGTTGATCATGGACTCGCTGACCCGCTACGCCATGGCCCAACGGGAGATCGCCTTGGCGATAGGCGAGCCGCCCGCCACCAAAGGCTATCCGCCTTCGGTGTTCGCCAAGCTGCCGGCGCTGGTCGAACGCGCGGGCAATGGCGCCCCGATAGGCGACAAGCCCGCCGGATCGATTACCGCGTTCTATACGGTGCTGACCGAAGGCGACGACCAGCAGGACCCGATCGCCGACGCGGCGCGCGCCATCCTCGACGGCCACATCGTGCTGTCGCGCAGCCTGGCCGAATCGGGCCACTACCCTGCCATCGACATCGAGGCCTCGATTTCGCGTGTCATGTCCGCCATTGTGCCCAAAGAGCAGTTTGCCCTGGTGCACAAATTCAAGCAGATGCTGTCGCGCTATCAGCGCAACCACGACCTGATCGCGGTGGGCGCCTATACGCCGGGCAATGATCCGCAGATCGATCAGGCCATCGAAAAATACCCATGGCTGGAAGCCTATTTGCAGCAAGGCATTGAAATGCACGTCGATTACGCGGCGGCGACCGGCGAATTGCAGACACTACTGGGCCAGGGCGGCGAACCATCGCAAGCGTCCGCGCCGCAAGGAATGAACCATGGCTAGCGCATCTTCGCTGAACACCTTGATCGGGCTGTCCAAGGACGGCGCCGACAAGGCCGGCAAACAGCTTCAGTTGCTGACGGCCGAGCGCCAAAAGGCTGAAGCCCAGCTCTCGACCTTGCAGGTTTACCGCCAGGATTACGCGCAGCGCCTGCAGAAAGCCACCGAATCCGGGCTCTCGGCGTCGAACTACCACAACTTTAGGCAGTTTATCGCCACTTTGGATGAGGCGATTTTGCAGCAAAATAGAGTCGTCGTACAGATGGACGCCAAAATCGAGCAGGAGCGCCAGCAATGGTATGCCGAGAAGCGCCGCTTGAGCTCTTTTGAAGCGCTGCAAACGCGCCAGGCGCGCCAGCAGACTCTGCGCGACAACCGTAGCGAACAACTCGCCAGCGATGAAATCTCGGCGAATTTGTACCGCCGGGCACACCACTCTCACTGATCAGGGCCAGCCATGAACACACCGACGATTTCTGCTGCCTTGCCGGCTGCTCCCAGCAATCCGGGGCGCGCCCAAACGGGCGCCAGTGCCGAGGCCGATGCCGCCAGCCCGAGTTTTTCCACTGTATTGACGCGCCGGCAGGGCCAGCAGCCGGCGCAGGACGCCGCCGCGCCCGCCAAAGGCGCCGCAGCGGCAGGAGTCAAAGGCCAGTCCGACGCCAAACCCGGTGCCAAGCCGGGCGCCAAACCAGGCGCCGCTGACAGCGCCGACGAAGAGGCGCTGGCCCAATTGGCCGGCGAGCAAGGCTTGAGCCTGCCGCAAATCGCCTTGAATATAGCCGCCGAAGCCGCCCTCGCGGTAGCGGCGCAGCGGCCTGGCGCAGGCCGCGCCGCAGCGCCCGCCGCCGCGCCGGCGGCGGGCGCTGCCGGCGCCCCGCAGGGGCGCGACCTGCCCGGCGGTGATTTGCGCGCCGCGCTGGCCCGCGGCGCCGATGCCGGCCCGGCGCAGACCAAGGCCAGGACCGCGCCCGCGCAGGCGGGCAAAGATAGCCGGCCCCAGGCAGCCCCGCAGGCGCCCGATACCGCGGCTGCCGCCGGCGACAAGGCGGCGCCCCTGCCTTTGCCCGCGGGTTTTGTTCCGGTACAGTCCGCCGCGGCGCCGCATCAGACCGAACTCAACGCCCGCAAGACGGGCAGCCCGACCGGCGCAAGGCAAACCCAGCTTGCCGCCCAGGCTCAGCTGCGCGCAGCCGATGGCAATCCCGGCAAAGCGCCGGCGGCCGAATTCTCGGCCATCATGGCCGATGTCGCCGCCAGCAAGGCAAGCGCGTCGAGCGCCGCGCCCCAGGCCGACCTCAGCGCCGCCCAGGCCGGCTCCATCAGCGCCGCCGCCGGCGCGCCCGCAAACTCCACCCCGCTCCCGGGCAATATGGGCCCGGCCGTCAACAGCGGCGCGCAGCCGGCCCTGCCAGGCATCGCGACGCCCCTGCAAAGCCCGCAGTGGGCTTCCGACTTTGGACGCCAGTTTGTCTCCCTTACCCAGGGCGGCCACAATATGCCGCACACTGCGGAGCTGCGCCTGGATCCGCCCGAATTGGGGCCTCTGCGCATTTCCATCAATATCAGCGACAATGTGGCCCATGCCATTTTCACGTCGCCCCACGCCGCGGTGCGCCAGACGGTGGAAAACGCCCTGCCGCAGCTGCAGCAGTTGCTGGCCCAAGCGGGCATATCGCTGGGGCAAACCAGCGTCAGCGACCAGGGCCAGCCGGAACAGGCCTTCAACGAGTCGTTTGGCGCCAGCCGCAAATCCTCGATAGCCGCCACGGGCGGCGCGGCGGGAGCCGCCGACCTGTCGGCGCGTCCGGCGGCGCGGGGCCGCGCGCCCGACGCGCTGGTCGATACCTTTGCCTGACCAGGCCGGGCGCCCGCCCAAACCCCGGAGCTAACGAGTATTCATGGTCTTATTCGTCGCGATCACAAGTGTTGCGCTCGGGCACAATGGGATACTTTGAACAATAGTGCCCATCGGCACGCCCGCGCAGCGCACAATGGCAACTTCCTACAACCGATCCACTAGCCGACCGGCCATGGCAAAATCAGAACCCAATAAAATCCTCAAAGCGATCAAGACCCTGTTCCTGGTCGCGCTCATCATTGCCGCCAGCGTAGGCGCGACCTTTCTGTATTACCAGCAAACCGGTTTCGGGCTGGCCAACGCCGAGATCCCCGAAGAAGCCATCCCCGCGGCCAGGAAAGCGGCCGTGCAATTGCCCGCGCCTATCTTCACGCCGCTGGAGCCGTTTACCGTCACGGTGCGCAATGAGCAAACGCAACGCATCCTGTATGTGGCCATCACCTTGCGCATGACCGACGAAGCCTCGCGCCGCATGGTCACCGAATACATGCCGGAAGTGCGCGACCGGGTGCTGAGAAAGCTGGCCGAGCAGCAGCCCGACCGCGTGCAGACCCCGGAAGGGCGCCAGGCCCTGGTGCAGAGCCTCAGCGCCTCGCTGCAGGAGCCTTACCTGCCGCACAACAAGGGTCCCGATATCACCAGTGTGCTGTTTACCGCGTTCGTGGTTCAATAAATGTCATATCAAAGCCTTCTCTCGCAAGACGAAGTCGATGCACTGCTGGCCGGCGTAACCGGCGAAAGCAATGAAAAGACTCGCGAGGTCGAAGACCTGAGCGGCGTACGGCCTTACGACCTGAGTTCGCCCGACCGCGTGGTGCGCCACCGGATGCAGACGCTGGAGCTCATCAATGAGCGCTTCGCCCGCCGCCTGCGCTCGGTACTGCTGAGCTTCATGCGGCGCAATGCCGACATCACCGTCGGCACCATACGCATACAGAAATATTCCGAATTCGAACGCAATCTGCCGGTGCCCAGCAACCTGAACATGGTCACCATGAAGCCCTTGCGCGGGGCGGCGCTGTTCACCTTCGACCCCAACCTGGTATTCCTGGTCATCGACAGCCTGTTCGGCGGCCATGGCCGCTACAACACCCGGGTGGAAGGACGCGACTTCACCACCACCGAGCAGCGCATTATCCGGCGCCTGCTCAACCTGACGCTGGAAAGCTACGGCAGCGCGTGGGAACAGGTCTATCCGATCGAGTTCGAGTACATACGCTCGGAAATGCACACCAAGTTCGCCAGCATCAGCAGCGGCAATGAAATTGTCGTGGTGTCCTCATTCAATATAGAACTGGGCTCGTCCGGCGGCAACCTGAACATCTGCCTGCCCTATTCCATGATAGAGCCGGTGCGCGACCTGCTCACCCGGCCGCTGCAGGAAGCCAATGTCGGCGCCATCGATCAGCGCTGGATGCAGCAGTTGTCGCGCCAGGTGCGCAGCGCCGACGTAGAACTGGCTGCCGATTTCGCCCACATCCAGACCAGTATCGCCGAACTCATGAGGCTGCAGGTCAATGATATTCTGCCCGTTGAAATTTCGCCGGCCATCACCGCGCATGTGGGCGGCGTACCGGTAATGGAATGCAGCTATGGCACATTCAATGGCCGCTATGCCCTGCGCGTGAACAAGATACTGGCGAATTCCGAAACCGAACTCACACAAGCAAGAAAACATGACTGATCCCAACAAAGATCCCGCCCAAGACAAGGCCGCGTCCGACAGCGGCGACATCGACTGGGCGGCCGCGCTGTCCGAACAGGCCGCTCATACGGCGAGCTCGTCGACCCAGGCCGACGGCCTGGCCCAGGAGGTCGACGACTGGGCCAGCGCCCTGGCCGAACAGACCGCGACGCAAAACGCCGCCCCCGCCGCCGCGCCAGGGGCGCAGCCGGCCGCGCCCCTGGCCGCGAGCCCCGCGGCGCATGTGTTCCAGCCGCTGATCAATGCCGATATCGAAGGCAGCAGCGACATCGACATGATCATGGACATCCCCGTGCAATTGACGGTGGAACTCGGGCGCACGCGGCTGACCATCAAGAATATTCTGCAGCTTGGCCAGGGCTCGGTCGTGGAGCTGGACGGCCTGGCCGGAGAGCCGATGGATATCTTCGTCAACGGCTACCTCATCGCCCAGGGCGAGGTCGTGGTGGTTGATGAAAAATACGGCATACGGGTCACCGACATCGTGACTCCATCGGACCGCATCAGCCGGCTCAACAGCCGCCGTTGAACCGATCATGCACGAAGCCGACGTACTTCGCCTTGTCGTCAGCCTGACTTTCATCGTCATGCTGATACTGGCCGGCGCGTGGCTGACGCGCAGGGCCGGCTGGCTGCGCACCGGCGGCAACCAGTCCATCAGGGTGCTGGGCTCGCAGAGCCTGGGCGCCAAGGCGTATGTGGCGCTGGTCGAAGTCGAGGACGCCCGCTTGGTGCTGGGCATAACCAGCGGTCAGATATCCTTGCTGCATACTCTGCCGCCCGCGGATCCCGGCGCCTCTCCCCCGCAGGCCGGCGCTCCGGCGCGCGGTTTCGCCGCCATGCTGGGCAACGTCATGAAAGGCCGCTGAGTGCGCCTGCCTGTTGCCACCGCCATGAACCGCTTTCTTGCCCTGGCCCGCCGCGTCCTGGATGCGCCGGCCATGCAGGTGTGGATATTGCTGGGCATCTTCCTGCTGACCCTGTGCCTGCCCTCGGTCAGTTTTTCCCAGACGCTGCCCGCCATTACCTCCACCACGGGCGCCAACGGCAGCCAGACCTGGTCCTTGAGCATACAGACGCTGGTCATGCTGACCATGATGTCCTTCCTGCCCGCCATGCTCTTGATGATGACCGGCTTCACCCGCATCATCATTGTGCTGGGCCTGCTGCGCAACGCCATGGGAACCGGCGCCTCGCCTCCCAATTCGGTGCTGATCGGGCTGACGATGTTCCTGACCTTCTTTGCCATGGCGCCGGTCTTCGACCAGATATACGAGCAGGCCTACCAGCCGCTGAGCGCCGGGACCATTTCCTTCGAGCAGGCGCTGGACCGCGGCGTCAAGCCTTTGCATACTTTCATGCTGCGCCAGACGCGCGAAGCGGACCTGTCGCTGTTCGCCAATATGGCCAATGTGCCGGAAATGCAGGGCCCGGAAGAAGTGCCCTTGCGCATCCTCGTGCCGGCCTTTGTCACCAGCGAATTGAAGACGGCGTTCCAGATCGGCTTTACCATCTTCATTCCCTTCCTGATCATCGACCTCGTGATCGCCAGCGTGCTCATGGCATTGGGGATGATGATGGTGCCGCCGGTAACCATATCGCTGCCGTTCAAGCTGATGCTCTTTGTGCTGGCCGATGGCTGGCATTTGCTGCTGGGATCGCTGGCGAGAAGTTTTTATCAGTAAGGGGAAGGCATGAATTCCGAAACCGTCATGTCGATGACATATCTGGCCATGAAAGTGGCGCTGAGCATGGCCGGCCCCCTGCTGCTGGTGACCCTGGCGGTAGGCCTGCTCATCAGCATTTTCCAGGCCGCCACGCAGATCAATGAAATGACCTTGTCCTTCATTCCCAAGCTTCTGGCGGTGGGGGCGACACTGGTATTGCTAGGGCCCTGGCTCATCAGCACCATGGTCGACTACATGCGGAACCTGCTCTCGCAGATACCCGGCCTGGCGTCATAGCTCCCCGCAACCGGGACGACAGACGCCGATGAAACATCATGATTTCCGTTGACATCGACCAGCTCTACACCTGGATCAACGCCTTCCTGTGGCCTTTTTTCCGTATCCTCGCCCTGCTGGGCACGGCGCCGCTGCTGGGCGAGTCGTCCATCCCCACGCGCGTCAAGGTCGGTTTCGCCGCCATCATCGCCGTGGCGATCGCCCCCACCCTGGCACCCATGCCCGCCGTGCCTACTGCTTCTTTCGCGGGCATATGGATAGCCGTGCAGCAGGTCTTTATCGGCATGGCGCTGGGGCTGACCATGCGCATAGTGTTTGCCGCGGTGCAAACCGCGGGGGAATTCATCGGCCTGCAAATGGGTTTGTCGTTCGCTTCCTTCTTCGACCCGGCGACCGGCGCCAACACGGCCGTGCTGTCGCGCCTCATGAATGTGGTGGCGATGCTGGTCTTCATGGCGCTCAATGGCCACCTGCTGATGCTGGGCACTTTCGCGCACAGCTTCGACATCCTGCCCATAAGGATGGGAGCGCTGGACCCCAATGGCTGGGGCGTGCTGTTCGAATGGAGCTCGCAAGTCATGGTGTCGGGCATGCTGCTGGCGCTGCCCCTGATTATTGTGCTGCTCACCATCAATCTATCGCTGGGCATCCTGAACCGCACGGCGCAGCAATTATCCGTTTTCGCGGTCGGCTTTCCCATCAGCCTTCTGGTGGGGCTAACCTTGCTGGCGATAGTGCTGCCCCAGACCACCCCCTTCCTGTCGCGGCTGTTCGACGCGGGCTATGCCAGCATGGCCCGGCTGGTGCAGGCCCTGGCCGGCGCCTAGAATCATTGCGCGGCGGCGCTCGATTAAAAAGCTTCGGCGTCCGATATCGGACGCCGAAGCTTTTTTCATATGCCCGCCTGCGCGGGTGCAATCAGAGGATCAGGAATACGACCCTTGCAGGGCGTTGTAGCCCGCCGGGCCCGACACACCCGCGGCCTGCGCCGGCATGTCTATGACTTCATTGGCATTGATCTTGAAGACGGCCACGGCCTCGGTCAGACGCGTGGCCTGTTCCTGCAGGGAACCAGCGGCCGCCGCGGCCTCTTCCACCAGCGCGGCGTTTTGCTGCACGGCGCTATCCATTTCGGACACGGCCCGGTTCACTTGCTCGATGCCGTCCGACTGCTCGGTCGAGGCCGATGAAATTTCGCCCATGATGGTAGTGACGCCCTGGACCGAACCCACCACTTCCTGCATGATGTCGCCGGCCTGGCTGGCCTGCTTGGCACCGGATTGCACCTTGAGCAGCGATTCTTCGATCAAGACCTTGATTTCCTTGGCCGCCTGGGCGCTGCGCTGGGCCAGCGAGCGCACTTCGCCCGCCACCACGGCAAAGCCCTTGCCCTGCTCGCCCGCGCGAGCCGCTTCGACCGCGGCATTCAGGGCCAGGATATTGGTCTGGAAGGCGATGCCGTCGATGACGCTGACGATCTCCGACATCTTGGCCGAGCTGGTGGAGATTTCGTCCATGGTGGTAACCACCGCCGACACGGCCTTGCCGCCGCGCAGCGCCACTTCCGAAGCGCCCTTGGCGAGCTTGTCGGCCTGTGTGGCGTTGTCGGTGTTCTGGCGCACGGTGCTGGACAGCTCTTCCATGCTGGCCGCCGTTTCCTGCAAGGCCGCGGCCTGCTGCTCGGTGCGGCTGCTCAGGTCGGTGTTTCCCATGAAAATCTCACGCGAACCCAGGTTGATCTCCTCGACGCCCTGGCGCACGATGCTGACGGTGCGGGTCAGGCTTTCCTGCATGCGCCGCAAGGCCTCGTACAGCACGCCGATCTCGTTGCGCGACTTGACTTCTATGCGCTGGGTCAGGTCGCCGCCGGCGATGCGGTCGAAATGCGAGCCCGCCTGGACCAATTGCTTGACGACGACGCGGCCGAACACGATGCGCATGACTATCATCATCACGAAGCCTATCAGTATCGCGATGCCTATGGCCACCATGGCCTGCCGGAATTCGACCTCGGCCTGCACGAAGAACTCTTGCTGAAACTTGTCTATGTAATCGGTAAAGGTATTGATGGACGCTTGAAACGCTTCGCTGCGCGCGATGCCGAATTCGCTGTTCACGAAGTAGAAGGTCGTATAGTCGTTGCTGTCGAGCGCCTGCACCATGGGGTCGATGCCGTCATCCAGATAAGGCTGATAGGTGCTGACGATGCGGGTCGCCAGGCGGCGGCCGTCCACGGTCTCGGGCGTATTCTTGCGGAACTCGTTGAAGTCCATCTTCACGGACGCCAGTTGCCGGTTCGCCTCGTCCAGCATGGCCCGCGCGCTGGCCTGCAGCTTGGGGTCGTTATTGACCGCGGCCTCTTGCTGGAAGCGCGCGGCGCTCAATAGCGAAACCCGGGCGGCCATCATGTCGCTGCCGAGCCCGGCCACCCTGCGGCCGCGCTCATTCTGGCGTTCCATGCTGCGCACGCCTTCATAATTCTCGGACAGGAACCATGCCGCCATGCCGCCTACCGCAATGATCAGGACCATGAAGGTGGCCAGCACCAGCATCAGGATGGTGCTTACCTTGGCGTCGGCGAACCGGAAGCGGCCGCGGCTGGCGCGCTTCTTGCTCTTTTTATCGTTGGATGAGGACTGCATGGAATCAGACATAATTAGACCTGGATAGCGTTATGGATCTCGGCTCGGGAGACACGAGAGCGGCGAACATATGAAGCAAAGCGAAACTACTGCAGCAAGGGGTAGGACACCGCGGGTTTATACAGGGCGCCAGGGGTGGCGGCGCCTCGTGCCGGAACGGCATGTGGGCCGTCCGCGGGTATAGCGGCGGCGGCCGGGTATTGCACAGCGGCGCCCGCGGGCGCTGCGCCGCCGGACAGGGCGTTTGCCTGCGCCGCGGGAGTATCCACACGGTTTCCGGCGTCGAACATATCGGCGCGCGGAATATTGTCGCTCTTGACTATCCGTTCAAACCGGCCGTCCGGCCCGAAGGCCAGCCAGAGCTCCTGATTGAAGTAGACGGCATCGGTCACCAGGCTGGCCTTGTGCGACCAGCGCGCCATGGCGGAGCCGTCCTGCTGGCGGTAAGTGTCGGTGGGGTCGGATTTCAGCAGGCTGCTGGCCTCGGCCAGCGTGGTCCGGCCCGGCTCGATAAGGCGCAGCGCCGACGAATCAAAGGAACTGCCTGTCGTGCTGCAGGCCGCGAGGCCAAGACCGCAGGCAGCGGCGACCAATACGCCGCTGGATAATCTGCGCAACACGGCAAGAAAAGCCTTCATTTTAGAATTCGACCCAATCATCGTCGGTGGCCTGCATGCGTCCCGGCGCGTTGCCGGCTGGCTTGACCTTTATCGCATCCAGGCTGTCGCCGTTGGCGTTTACCGCCCCCGGCCGGGCGGCGCCCGGGCCTTTGGCGGCGGCCGGCGCCGTGCGCTGCTGCGCCTGTTTGCCAGGCGCGGCATTGCCGGTAGCGCCGCCGTGGCCGAGAGCGGCCGGCCGCGCGGCTGGCGCCTTGCCCTGGGCGGGCCGGCCGCCGGCCGGCGCATGGGACATGGCGGGGCGCTTGAGCGTGGATTTGATTTGCGTGGCGGCCACATCGATGACCTGGTTGTCCAGCGTCTTGAACACCGCCAGGACGCCGGTCACATTGGATACCTGCTCGCCCAGGCCGCTGGCCGACGACGCCGCTTCTTCGACCAGGACGGCGTTCTGCTGGGTGACCCGGTCCATCTGGTTTACCGCATGGTTGATCTGGTCTATGCCGGAGGCCTGCTCGGTCGTGGCGGCGGAAATCTCGCCCATGATGTCCGTGACGCGCGCCACGGACGAGACGATTTCCTGCATGGTGGAGCCGGCCCGTTCCACCTGGGTGGAGCCTTCGGTGACCTTTTTGACCGAATCCTCGATCAGGCCCTTGATTTCCTTGGCGGCCTGCGCGCTGCGCTGGGCCAGAGCGCGCACTTCGGACGCTACCACCGCGAAGCCTTTGCCCTGCTCGCCCGCGCGGGCCGCTTCCACCGCGGCGTTCAAGGCCAGGATATTGGTCTGGAAGGCAATGCTGTCGATCACGCCGACGATATCGGAGATTTTCCGCGAACTGGCGGAAATGGCCTGCATGGTGGTGACCACTTCACCCACCGCCTGGCCGCCGCGCTGGGCCACGTCCGAGGCGCTGGCGGCCAGCTGGTTGGCCTGCCTGGCGTTATCGGCATTCTGCTTCACCGTGCTGGCAAGCTGCTCCATGCTGGCTGCGGTCTGCTGCAAGGCGGCCGCCTGCTCTTCGGTGCGGCTGCTCAAATCGGTGTTGCCGGCCACGATATTCTGCGAGCCCGCGCTGATCTCGTTCATGCCGTAGCGCACCGTGCCCACGATGCGCCCCAGGCTGTCCTGCAGGCGCTTGAGCGCCACGTAAAGCACGCCGATCTCGTTCTCCGACGATACATCGATGCGCTGGGTCAAGTCGCCCGAAGCGATGTGGTCGAAGTAGGCGCCCACTTCTTTCAAGGGGCGCAGCACCGTGCGCGACAGCGTGAGATAGGCCCACAGCGCCAGCACGATGGCCAGCACGACCAGGCCGATGAGGACATAGCGCGACCGGTCTATGCCTTGCGTTACCGCGGCGCTGACGGCGTTCTTGTCGCCGGCCCCGGCGAGCTGGGAAAGGATGTCCTGCTGGCCGTACCAGCCCACCGCCACCGCCGCCAGCGTCAGCAGCGACAGCAACAGCACGACGATAAAAAGACTGGTCTTAAGTTGTAATTGCCTGAATAGCATTGCTGGTTCTCGCTTGTTGTCTCGGGCCGCGCGGACCATGAGCCTGGTATCCGCTGGCGGCGCTTATCTGTATACGTGTTGACTGTGACAGGAGGCGCCATCGAAAGACGCCCCCGCTGTTTTCTTGCATTAATTCGATGACATATTGAACAGGCCTATGCTCTGGATCTTCTTGAACGCCAGCGAGGCCGCTTCCAGCGCCGAAGTGCGCAATTGCAGCTGGGTGGTGGCGGTGTAGTAATCCACCTCTTCCAGCTTCGAGAGCTGCGAGCTGTAGCTCAAGGCGCGCATGCTGCCATTGGCGTCCAGCGCCTCGATTTCGTTGAGCCGCGAACCGACCGACGCGCGCACGGTAAGGACGTTGTTGTAGTTGACGTCCAGGCGCTGCATCGCGCTGGCCAGGATGTTCTGGAACTTGGCGGCGGCTACGGGATCGTCCTCCATAGGCGTCGCCAGGGCCGCGATGATGCTGTCCAGCGTGTCGAAAATATTCAGGTCGGTCTGGTTGCTGGAGTCCGCGGCGCGGACTTCGAACGTGTCCCCGTCCGCGGGGGTTCCGGCGACCTTGACCTGCATGCCGTAGGGAAGCTTGAGCACCCCGTTGGCATCGGCGCTGTACGATGGGTCGGTAGGCAGCACATTGCCGCCTGCGTCCTTCACTTCGACTTCGTAGCTGTCGGTGGCTTCGACATACTTGATGGTGAACACATTGCCGCTGTCGGCCAGCGCCGGGTCGACGGCTATGGGCGAGCTCATGGTGGCGGCATTGCTGTTGCCGGGAAGCGCCGTCGCCGCGTAAGCGGGCAGGCTTATCGGGTCCACCGTGAAGCTGTCGCCGGCTTCGGGCGCGCCGGAAAACTTGACCTGCACCCCGCCGGGCAGCGTCAATGACGTGTCCGTGCCCGGCGTATAGGTGCCGGTGACAGCCGGCAGCACGGCTGCGCCCGCCGGGTTTCTTACCTCGATCGTGTACTCGGTGGGGGACGTGAAGGTAATCTTGAAGGCATTGCCGATATTCACACCCTTGGCGTCGGTGATCGTCGCCGTGCTGATGAGGCCTGTTCCTATATTGCCTGCCGTATCGGCCTTGGTCAGATAGCCGCTGGTGCCCGGCGCGGGCCGGTTGAAAATGTCCGAACCCACGTCGCTGCCTGGTATCTGGCGGGTCTGGTCGGCCTGTATCTTGCGCTGCCCCGTGTCCCCCATGTAGACGATCCTGCCGCCCACTTCCTGGAAGGCGGCGGTGCCGCCCTGGGCGCCGGAGAAAAGATACTGGCCGCTGCCATCGGTGCTGTTGGCCAGTCCCAGCAGGTTGCTGCGCGCGCTGATCAGCACATTGCTCAAGGTCGCGCGGTCGGCGTCGGACAGCGTGCCATTGCCCGCCTCCACCAGCCGCGTCTTCACATCCTGCATCAGGGTGGTCACCGAATTCAGGGCGTTCTCCGCCGTCCCCAGATTGGTCTTGGCGACATCGCGGTTGGCGGCGAAGCGCGCGTTCAGCGACTGCGACTGGCTGATGTTGATGGCCTGCGCCGCGGCCAGAGGGTCATCGGCCGGCGTCACCATGCGCTGCCCGCTGGCCACCTGCTGATACAAATGCATCAGGTCGGATTGCTGAGCATTGATGGAATTAAGTCCCGTCTGGAAAAACAGGGTGGAACTAATACGCATGGCGAAAATCCTGAAAAATGGAGCTCAAACTAAAGGGTTGCTTGCACCAGCCGCACGAGCAGCTTAAGTGCGCAGGCCCAGCAAGGTGTCGAACAAGTTCGAACTGACTTCGATCAGCCTGGCCGCAGCGCTGTACTGCTCCGTGTAGCGGGTCAGGTTGACATATTCCTCGTCCAGGTTCACGCCTGACACCGCCTGCTGCGCCGCAAAATTCTGCTGGATCAGCGCCGCCTGCGCCTTGGCCGCCGTGGCATTCTGCTGCGTCTGCACACCGACCTTGTTGACGATCTGCGAGTAGGCTTCGTTCAGGCTCATGGTGCCGTTGCCCAATACCTTGTCGGTCTGCAGCTTGGCCAGCGCGAGCGCGACGTCGCCGTTGGCGGTGCCGGTATCCACGCCCGCCGCGGCTATCTTGGCGGGATCGTTGATGGCCAGCGACAATCCGCCGGCCGCCGCGCGCGTGGGCTGGACCAGCCAGGAATCGCCCTGGGCCGCGGCGCCCGCCGACAGGTCGAACGTGAGCCCGTCAAGAGTGGCCTTGCCGTCGGCATTAGGCTTGAGCGCGGTGATCGTGCCATTCGGTATGCTGGTGGCAATGTAGTTCGCGCCGTCGTATTCGATACGGTAATCCTGGCCGCTCAGTTGATTGACGTCCTGGAATTCCACTCCGATCACCGCCGAGCCGGCATTTTTCGCGCCGGGTATGGGCGTGATCGGCCGCAGCGCGAAAAAGGCGCCGCCGGGAACGCCGTTCAGGTCTTCGCCGGTCGCATGGATGCCGTTGACCGCCGTGGCCAAGCCCGCGGCCAGGCGCCCCAGGCTGTTCTGCACCGCATCCAGCGAGTCGCGGCGATAGGTGATCAAGCCGCCTAGGGTCCCTCCCTTGATGGAGGACTCGCTCATTTCCACCGTCAGCTTCTTGCCGCCGCTGCCTACCGCGGTGTAGGAGATCACCGTGCGGGAAGGGTCGGCCGCCGATGGCTGGGCGACCAGGGGGAACACCGTGTCGCCGCCCAGCAAGACCTGGCCGTTACCCACGGTGAGGTTGAAATTGCCGTTTTGTTCGAGGACCTTGACATCCACCAGTTGGCTCAATTCGGACACCAGTTGGTCGCGTTGATCGAGCAGATCGTTGGGTTCGTGATTGGAGCTGGTGGCGCGCGCCGTGGTGATCTGATTGTTGAGGTCGCGCACGCGCTCTACATAGCTGTTGATCTGCGTGACGGTCGTCGTGATTTGCGTATTGATATTGCTGCGCTGGCTGTCCAGGAAGGCATTGGCGTCGTTGATTTGCGACACCAGACTGGAGGCGCGGCCCAGCAATTCCTGGCGCGCGGCGCTATCGGCCGGGGCCGTGGCCACCGCTTGTACGCCATCGAAAAACTTTTGCAGGGCGGGCGTGATGCCCACGGTGCGATCGGCGAACAGATTGTTGACCTGCGAAATCTCATTGCCGTAGGAAACCAGCGCCGCGCCGTTGGACTGGGCGTTGACCAGTTGCCTGGCCAGGAAGCCATCATAGGACCGCTGCACCGTGACCGCCTGGACCCCGCGGCCGATATACCCCACGCCCGTGCTGGTGGCGCCGGCGGTCTGCACCAGGACCGACTGGCGGTTGAAGCCGTCGGTGGCGGCGTTGTTGATGTTGTGGCCGGCTGTCTGCAAGCGGTTCTGCGCCGCGTTCAAGCCAGATAGACCCAGGTTGGCTAAATTCATGAAGGATTCCGCTTTTAGTCAGGCTGATGCAAGCATCCACCCGTATATCAAGACTATGTACCGCATTAACGACAGCAAACCCGAAAGGTTTAGCCCTTCAGGTTTCAAATTCCCCGCTTGGGCCCCGTGTCGAAATAGCTCATAATGGAAATCAGTTTTTCCGCGTAAGCCGGATCCGTGGCATAGCCGGCCGCCTGAATCTTGTGGGCGGCTTCCTCGGCGGACGGCGCGGCCACTACATCGCTATAGCGCTTGTTCTGTCCGATCAGGCGCGCATAGTCGGCAAAGGATTCGGCGTATGACTCATAGGCGCGAAATGGCTGCACTACCTTGCGCGCGACGCCGTCTTCGTATTCGGTCGTCGTGATGTTGGCCACCTTGCCTTTCCAGTTGGGGCTGGCCTTGATGCCGAACAGGTTATAGGTGTTCGTGCCGTCCTCGCGCAGGATTTCACGCCGGCCCCAACCCGATTCGAGCGCCGCCTGGCTCAGTATCAGCTTGGCCGGCACGCCACTTTCGCCGGCGGCCAGTTTGGCGGCGTCGGACATCTTCGCCACGAAATCCTGTATATGCCCGGGCGCGCCCCGGATGGCGGAATAAATCTTTTCGCCCAGCGGGTTCCTGGTCAGCAGGTCTATCAGGCCGGAAATCGACGAGGCGTCGTTGCGGCGGTCTTCGCCTATGCGCGAACGCAGGCCCGGCAGACGCGAGGCGGCCAGTTCGGGCATGCCGGCCTTGCCGTCCGGCGCGTCGCCGCCACCGCCCTGATTGCCCCGGATCTGGTTGAGCAAGGCTTGCGCCAGGCCGATACCGGGATCGGCCAACTGCAAGGACATTTGTTCGTCGCCCATGCTTTGCGCCAGGCGCGTCTGCTGGCTGTCGAATACCGTCGGGCTGGCCGACTGGCGCGCCTGCTTGAGCATTTGCTGTATGAACAAGGCCTCGAATTGGCGCGCGACCTCTTTCTGCTTTTCGACCGGCGCATCGGCGCCGGCGCTCACGCCCCGCTTCAGGCTGTTCAGGCCGCTGAAATCCAGCGATGACGCGGTGGTGTTGCCGGGGCGGGGGGTATAGTGCACGAGAGACATGATCGACCCCTAGATGATTTCCAGGTCGGCGCGCAAGGCGCCGGCGCTCTTCAGGTTCTGGAGGATGGACAACAAGTCTTGCGGCGTGGCGCCCAGGGCGTTCAGCGCCTTGACGACATCGGCCAGGTTGGCGCTGGTGCGCACGCGCTGCACGCCGCCCTTGTCCGATTTCATTTCGATCTGGGTGTTCTGGGTGACGACGGTCTGGCCGCCGCCGAATGGGGTGTCGGGCTGGTTGACCTGCGCTTCCTGGCTGATGACGACGGACAGATTGCCGTAGGCAATGGCCGCCTCGTCTATCGTGACGGTGCGATTCATCACCACCGAGCCGGTGCGGGCGTTGATGACGACCTTGGCGCGGGCCGGCGGCAGGCTGACCTGGAGGTTCTCGACCTGCGACAGAAACGCCGCCTGGGCGGCCGGATCCTGCGGGCCGCGCAGTTGCACCACGCGGCCGTCCAGCGCCGTCGCGGTATTCGCGCCGAATCGCGTGTTCAGGGCCGCGACCATGCTCTGCGCGGCGCCGAAGTCGGTGGTGTTCAATTCCAGGTTGACGATGCCGTCGCGCGCGTAAGTGGTGGGCACGCTGCGCTCGATGATGGCGCCATTGGAGATGATGCCGCCGTTGAGCTGGTTGACCTGCACGCTGGAGCCGCCGGCCGAGGCGCCCGCCCCGCCGACCAGCAGATTGCCCTGGGCGATGGCATATACCTGGCCATTGGCGCCCTTCATGGGCGTCATCAGCAGGGTGCCGCCGCGCAGGCTCTTGGCATTGCCCATGGACGACACCACCACATCGACGGTCTGGCCCGGCTGGGCGAAGGCCGGCAGCCTGGCGGTCACCATCGCGGCGGCCACGTTCTTGACCTGCATATTGGTGCCCTGCGGCACGGTCACGCCCAGCTGCGACAGCATATTGGTCAGGCTTTGCTGGGTGAAAGGCGTCTGGCGGACCTGATCGCCGCTGCCGTCCAGGCCCACGACCAGGCCATAGCCGATCAACTGGTTGGCGCGCACGCCCTGTATGGAAGCCAGGTCCTTGATTCTTTCGGCTTGCGCAGTGCTTAAAGCCAACATGCACAGCGCGCCAAATACCAGCCGTCGGCCTGGCCTGCCCAGTACGCTGAAAAGAGAGAGAATCAAACCGGTACCCTGTTAGAACGGAGAAACATTCAGGAAGAAACGTTGCAGCCAGCCCATGGTCTGCACTTCATCCATGGTGCCTTTGCTGCGGAATTCGATGCGGGCGTCCGCCACCTGGGTGGAAGAAACGGTGTTCGATCCAGTGACCGAACGGGGATCGACCACGCCCGAAAAACGGATGTGCTCGCTGCCGCGATTGATGGCTATCTGCTTGTCGCCGGCGATCTGGAGATTGCCGTTGGGCAACACGCCCACGACGGTGGTCGTCAAGGTGCCCGAGAAGGTATTGTCGGCCCGGGTCGAACCCTTGCCGTCGGACGCGTTGGCGCCGGTGATATCGAAGTTCTGCTTGGCGCCCACTTCCGAGGGCAATATGGCGGGGGCCAGCCCTACGCCGAACGAACCGCTGCCGCTGCGGTCCGTCGTGGTCTGGACATTCTTGGCCGCATTGGTCTTTTCCTGTATGACGACGGTGACGATGTCGCCCACATTGCGCGGACGCCGGTCCTCGAACAGCGGATAGTTGCCATAGGCGGTCGGCTGGTAAATGGAACCGTTGGCCTGCGCCGCGGGCATGGGCGCGGGCGGCGGCGCCGCGGTCAAGGGGCCGGTCACGATGGGCTCGGGCGGCACCAGCGCGCAGCCCGACACCAGGGCCGCGGACAGGCAAAGCAAAAAATGGCTGAAGCGTTTCAACATTGTCAAAGCTGGGTCAGGCGCGCCAGCATCTGGTCGGAGGTCTGGATGGCCTTGCTGTTCATTTCATAGGCGCGCTGCGTGGTGATCATGTTGACCAGTTCTTCGGCGACGTTGACGTTGGAGGTTTCCGTGTACTGCTGCAGGACCAGGCCAGCGCCATCCAGCCCGGGCTGGGCGAAATTGGCCGGGCCCGAGGCGTCGGTTTCCACATACAGGTTCTCGCCGGCGCTTTGCAGGCCGGTGGGGTTGACGAAGGTGCTCAACTGCAGCTGGCCGATCTGAACATTCGTGCCGGCCGCGCCGGGCTGGGTAACCGATACCGTGCCGTCGCGGGCTATCGTGATGGTCAGCGCGTTGTCCGGAATATTGATGGGCGGCTGGATGGGATAGCCGCCGGCGGTGACCAGTTGGCCGTTCTGGTCGACCTGCATGCTGCCGTCGCGCGTGTAGGCAAAAGTGCCGTCAGGCATTTCGACCTGCAGAAAGCCCTTGCCCTGGATCGCGATATCCAGGTCGGTGCCGGTGTTCTTCAGGTCGCCCTGGGTATGAATGCGCTCGGTCGCCACAGTGCGCACGCCCGTGCCGATCTGCAGCCCCGAAGGCAGCTGGTTGGCGGCGCCCACCTGCGCGCCCGGCTGGCGTATGGTCTGGTACATCAGGTCCTCGAACACGGCGCGGCCGCGCTTGAAGCCCGTGGTATTGACGTTGGCCAGGTTGTTGGAAATCACATCCATATTGGTCTGTTGCGATTCCAGACCGGTTTTGGCTATCCACAGGGAACGAATCATTTTATTTCCTTGACGCGCAGGCCCGGGCCTGCGTCGAATTCAGGCCTTAGCCGTTGGACGATAGTATGGAATTGGCGCGCTCGGCATTGGTGCTGGCGTCTTGAATGACCTTCATTTGCATCTCGAAGCGGCGCGCATTGGCGATCATGCCTACCATGGCTTCCGCCGGATTGACATTGCTTTTCTCGACGAAGCCCGAGATCATGCGCACTTGCGGATCGGCCTGCGCCGCCTCGCCGCCGGCCGTCCGGAACAAGCCGTCGTCGCCGCGCACCATCGTCGCGGCGGGCGGATTCACCAGCTTGAGCTGACCCAGCAACTGGATGTCGCTCGGCCGGTCGCCCGCGCCCAGCGCGGTGATTTGCCCGTCGCCGGAAAACGTCACGCTGCCGCGGTCGGGGATCTCCACCGGCGCCCCGTCGGTCGACAGGACCGGCAAACCCTGTTGCGTAACCAGCAGGCCCTGCTGGTTGACGGCCAGTTCGCCGGCGCGCGTATAGGCTTCGCCCTGCGGCGTCTGCACGCTGAACCAGCCTTCGCCCGTCACGGCAAGGTCGAGCGCATGGCCGGTCTCGGCCATGACGCCCTGCCCGAAGTTGCTGCCCGGCGTCGTGGCCACCGTGGCCACGCGCGTGGGCAGGCCAACCTGGCTCACCAGCGGCACCGATCGGTACATCGCCATCTGCTCGCGAAAACCGGTGGTGCCGACATTGGCCATGTTGTTGCTGATGACGGCCTGCTGCTCCAGCACCCGCGCGGCGCCGCCGGCGGCGGTATAGATGATGCGGTCCATTTACGCGTCGGCCTAGCGCAGGTTGATCAAGGTCTGCAAGACCTGATCCTGGGTCTTGATGGTTTGCGCATTGGCCTGGTAGGTGCGCTGCGCGATGATCATGTTCACCAGTTCCTGGCTCATGTCGACGTTGGAATCCTCCACCGACTGGCCCTTGATGGAAGCCAGGCCGTTGCTGCCGGGGCGGCCCACGATGGGCTGGCCGGAAGCCGAGGTTTCCGCCCAGGCATTGCCGCCCACGGGCTGCAGGCCTTGCAGATTATTGAAGTCGGCCAGGGCCAGATAGCCCATCTGCAGGGTTTCGCCGTTGCTGTAGCTGGCGACCATCGCGCCGTCGGCGGCGATCGACATGCTGGCGTATTCGCCCGTGGCATAGCCGTTGGGCAGGCGGCTGGCCGAGAAATCGCCGCCGAACTGCGTGGTGCCGGCATAATTGATGGCGATCTGCAGTGGATCCGCCGGCGTATTGAAACCGCCGGGCTTGGCATAGCCCAGGGTGACCGGCCCCGTGGGCGACGTGAGCCGGCCGCTGGAGTCGAAAGTCATATTGATGGCGCTGCCGGCCGGATCGGTGTCCACCACTTCGCCGTCGAGGCGGTAGTGGACCTCCCAGGAACTGTCGGTTCCGGTGGTCCCTTCGCGCTTGACGAAATATTGCGTCAGTTGATGCGCATTGCCCAGGGAGTCGTAGACCGTCGTGGGAAGCTGGTGCGTATAGCTGCCGGGGACGTCCGGATCGAAGGCTACGGCGGTGACGGGGGCGACATACCCAATATTATCCGGCCCTGCGGCAAACGCCGTGGTGCTGGGCGCGCCGTCCGCGCCGATAGTCACAGCCTGACCGGAGGTTCCGGTCGTATAGGAACCGGCAGGAGGAAAGTCCGCCGGATCTGCAGGATCCCCCGCAGCATCCGTCCAGACGACATCTCCTGCAACTATCTTATAGTGATAATTGACAGTTGCGGGGGTGGTATCCGTCAATGCCACGACACCTATTGTTTCGGGTACATCGGTACCCGGTATCACATCCGAATTCGCATTGACGTTGGCCACCATTCCTATGGAACTCGTCGCTTGCGGCGCGATGTTGCCCACCGGCACCTTGATGGGCACCAGGGTATTGCCGCCGTCGGCGTAGCCGGTCAGGCGCTGGCCCTGCGCATTGACCACGTAATTGTCCTTGTCCGGGAAGAACTGGCCGTTGCGCGTATAGAGCACATTGCCGCTGGTATCGACCACCCGGAACAGGCCCTTGGCGCCGTCGACGGCGATGTCGAACTGGTTGCCCGTGGTGGAAACCGTGCCTATGGTGAAGCGCTGGTTGATGCCCGACACGCTGACGCCCAGGCCGACGCGCGAATTGGCGTAGACGTCGGCGAACGTGGCCGTGCCGGCCTTGAAGCCCACCGTGCCGGAGTTGGCGATATTGTTGCCGATGACATCCAGATTCTGCGATGCGGCGTTCAAGCCGCTCAAACCCTGTCCGAAACCCATGATTAACCTCGTTTGCTTTTAACTGTGTGAGTGATGCGGCGCGCCGAATCGCTGCCGCGCAAAGCTGCCGCAACTACATGATCTTGCGCAGGTCCAGCAGGGAATACTTGCCCGCCAGGCCCAGGTCCAGCACCAGCCCGTTCGATGTGTACGCCACGCTGCCGACCTTGCCGTAGGTCAGCGCATCGGCCGAAACCGGCGCGCCCTTGGCGTCGCTGGCCGCGACCGATATGGTGTAGGAGCCGTCGGGCATCGGGACGCCCAGGTCGTCCTTGCCGTCCCACTCGACCGATATGACGCCGACTTCCTGGGAGCCCAGGTCTATCTTGCGCACGGCCTTGCCGGTGGAATCCAGGACGCTGACGATCACGCTGGGAGCGGGCGAAATGACATCCACGCCGAAAGGCGTGGCCACCTTGCCGCCGGACTCGTCCGTGCCCAGCTTGATCTTGGTGCCGGGCACCAGCACTTCCTTGCCGATCAGGCCGGCGGCCTGCATGGACTGCGACACATCCATCTGCCCCGACAAGGCCAGCAGCGTATTGTTCAGCTGCGTGATGCCATTGACCGTGGAAAGCTGCGCCATCTGCGACGTCACCTCGGCGTTGTCCATGGGATTGAGGGGATCCTGATTCTGCAGCTGGGTGACCAGCAGCGTCAGGAACCTGTCCTGGGTATCGCTCATCAGGTTGTTGGTATTGGCGCTGGCGTTGGCCAGGGCCGCCGCCGAGGCGCTGTCGGTCGAGTTGTTGACTGTTGTCACGCTGGAACTCCGTAAAGGATGTTAGCCATGGGCCGCGAGGCCTTATTGGCCTATCGACAAGGTACGCATCATCAGGCTCTTGGCCGTATTGATGACTTCCACATTGGCCTGGTAGGACCGCGAAGCCGAGATCATGTTGACGGTCTCCGCCACCACGTCCACATTGGGCATCGTCACATAGCCGTCGGCATTGGCTAGCGGGTTCTTCGGGTCGTACTGCAGGCGCGCGGGCGCGCTGCTTTCCACGACCCCCGCCACCTTCACGCCGCCCACCGACTGCGAATACGCCTGGCCCGGAGCCGGATTCATCTGGAATATCACCTGGCGGGCGCGATACGGCTGGCTATCCGGGCCGGCAACGCTATCGGCATTGGCCAGATTGCTTGCCGTCACGTTCATGCGCTGGGACTGCGCCGTAAGCGCCGAGCCGGCAATCTCGAAAATACTCATCGTGGACATGGACTTTCCTGTTTATTTATGATGGCCGCGGTTTATTGCTGCAATGCCGCCATCATGGATTTGATGCGCGATGAAATGATGGTCAGGTCGGTCTGGTAATGCATGGTGTTGTCGGCGAACTGCACGCGCTCGACGTCCATGTCGACCGTATTGCCGTCCATGCTGGGCTGCAGCGGCTGGCGGTACAGCAATGTGGCAGGGTCGGGCGTGACGGCCTTGGCCGGAATGTGCCGCGCCGAGGTCAGCGCAAGCTGCGTATCGGGCAGGCGCATGGCCTCGCCCATAGCGTCTTTCAAGGCCGAGCTAAAATCAAAGTCGCGCGACTTGTAGTTGGGCGTATCGGCATTGGCGATATTGGCGGCCAATACTTCCTGCCTATGCTGGCGCAAATTAATCGCTTTTTGATAAAAGCCCAAGTCTTCGCCGATCCGATCGATCATCTGCCATTCACCAGGTAATAATGAGGCCTGCTATGGATGTCCGCAGGCACTGGACCAACATGGCGGGCTCTCCGCTCACATAGCAGCATAGTAATGTGGGGCCCCATGGCCTAAAGTATGAAATAAGCCACTATTTATCATCCAATTCCCGGGATGCCGCGACACCGCCTTCTATAGAATGTGGCCTATGCTCAAGTTTTCCGCCATCCCTACCCTGCTCGCCGCCGGCCTGCTGGCAGGCGCCGCGTGCGCCGCCCCGGCCGGCGCCGCCCTGCCGGCGCAGGACCCCGCGCAGGTCGCCGACGTGGTCGAACGCTTTCTGGCCGGACAGGCCGGCAGCTACCCTGGCGCCGCCCATATTATCGTCGAAGCTCCCCGCATCGACCGGCAGGCCGCCTGCGACCAACTGCAGGCTTTCCTGCCCAGCGGCCAGCGGCTGCGGTCGCGGATGACGGTCGGCGTGCGCTGCATGGCGCCCGAGGCCTGGACCAGCTATGTGCAGGCGAACCTGAGCATCCAGGGTTTTTATTATGTCGCCAACCACAATATTCAGGCCGGCGACACGCTGACGCTCAGCGATCTGACAGGCCGCGAAGGCGATTTGCTGCGTTTGAACGGCGGGGTGGTGTTCGATCCCAGTCAGGCCATAGGCTACATCGCCGCGCAGCGCATTCCGGCGGGCGGCATCGTCAAATCCAGCGCGCTGCGCAACCCCGATTCCATACAGCGCGGGCAGAAGGTGCGCACTGAAGCGCGCGGCCCGGGTTTCGTGGCGACCGGCGAAGGCCAGGCCATGCAGGGCGGCGCGCCGGGCACGCAAATACAGGTAAAATCCAGTTCGGGGCAAATCGTGAGCGGGACGGTGCTCAACTCGAATACCGTGCAAGTCATGATGTAACAAGGCGCGGGCCAGCGCAAGATTCCGTAAAATTGGGCGATAAAGCTAAAGTTTCCGGAAGCGCGGCCGTAAAAAGATACACGAAGGCCGTACACTATTTGCCAGGCTTTACCCGGAGACCCCCTTGAAAATCACCTCACCCCCTATAAATAGTCCCGCTAGAAGCAGCGTTGCCGGCTCGCGGACTGACGGCGTGAACAGTGCAAGCGCGCCGGCGGCCTCCGCGGGCGGCAAGGGCGCCGTCGACCTCAGCGCCACGGCCCGCCATTTATCCAATTTGCAGAACAGCGACAACGATGTCAATGTCGCCCGCGTCAACGAAATTCGCGACGCCCTGGCCTCGGGACAGCTGAAAATCGATCCCAGCCGCATCGCCGACGGGCTGATTGCCAGTGTGCGCGATTTGCTGAAGTAAGCAAGCGCCGCCTGCGCCCGCAGAAGCGCCGTGGTCCAGTCAGCCGGCTCATGCATCCATAGCGCCGCGCCTAATGAAGATTATTGCCATATGAACAACGCCGTCTTGCAATTGCAGAAGTGTCTGGACCATGAAGTGGATCTGATCCAGGGATTTATTTCCGTGCTGGAAGCCGAAGCCCACGCGCTGATCGAGGCGGGCGACACCGACGCCTTGAGCGCGTCCACCGAAAACAAAAACCGGTATGCCGACCAGTTGATGTCGGTGGCCGACGAGCGCCAGGGCCTGCTGGCTCAACTGGGCTACAGCGATGACAGGGCCGGCCTGGACGCGGCCGCGCATGACCACCCCGCGCTGCTGTCGTCCAGCGAGGCCTTGCTGGAAAAGGCGCGGGCGGCTGCCGAATTGAATGCGTCCAACGGTGTCGTCATCGACACTTTCCTCGCGCATAACCAGCAGGCGCTCGACGCCTTGCGCAGCCTTGCCGGCGCCAGCAGTCTGTACGATGCCAGCGGCCGCACGCCGCGGGGCGGCAAAGGCGTCTCGAAGAATTTCAAGGCGGGTTGAGGGCGGGAGGCGGCTTGTCCGCCGACATCGTTTCCTGCTATGCCGCCACCATCTCTTTCAGCGCAAACAGCTTCAGCAGGGCCGGCATGGCCGCCACCGACGGCAGGCCGGGCTTGCCCGTGAGGCTGGCGCCCACCTTGCGGCCCAGCTCGGCCTTGGGATCCTGCTTGTATTGCCATGCCGCCATGCCCAGCTGCGCGGCGGCCAACGCCTTCTTTTGCAACGACTGCGCATCATCGCGCGCGGCCAATAACTGCCATGCCCGCGCCGCATAACGCAATCCTTGCCTGGCTTCCGAGCGCGCCACCAGCCAGGCGGCCAGCGCCTCGGACGCGACCGTCAGATCAAACATATTGCTCAGGCCATGCAAAGTCTTTACCGTTGCGCCATCCGCGCGATTCACGATACGCACGGAAATCAACTGCAGCATCAGCGTATCCTGCTGCCTCGCAACGACTTCGACCGTCGCGCTGGCCATCCACAACACCACGTCCTCGGCCGCCAGGCCGGCGACTTCAGCCAAGGCCTCGGCATAGGCCGGTTTGACCACAGGGCGGTGGTTCAGCGTCTTGGCAAGCGCGCCGACCGTCGTCGCGCAGGAATCGAACTCGATGCGGGTAGTGGCCGCGCATTGCGCCAGCCATGCCACGTCCAGCTCGGATATCCTGCGCCACAAGGCCTGGCTGCCGCCTTCGAACAAATGGACCAAAGGCAGCCTGGACTGATGCTCCTCCAGCCATTGAATCTGCCGGAGCAAGGCCTCGCCGGCCGTCGGGGCCGCCTGGGCGCTTGCGCCGCAGGAAGACTGCCAGCCATCGGCGAAGCTCAAGTGCTGCACCGGCGAAGTCAAGGCCACGGCATTGTCGGCAAACAACAGGCTGGCCCGCATATGCCCGCGACCATCGGCCGCGGATTTCAGCGCCACCTGGTCGTGCATCGCCAATACGTGCTTATAGCCCTTGTCTGACAAATCGCTCTGGGCGGTGCGCAGCATGTGGTCGATGGTAGCGGCAAGCGAAGCCTCATCCTGCTTTGCCGCCGTATAGCCGCGCCACAGATCGTAAGCCTCGGAACTGGCCGTTTGATCATCCACATAGGCGCAGGCCGCATCCAGGTCCTGCATGGACAAGCCGGCGCCGGCTTCGGGAGCCATCGACAGCAGGCCCGGCAGCAGGCGCTTGCGCCGGCTTTCAGCCGCGGCCGCCAGGGTGTCGTCCTGCGGGGCCTTGGACAGCGACATCAGCGCCGCGAAATCCGCCTCGGTGGGCGCATACAGCGCGCGGCTCTGCTGATTGTGCACCAGGGCCTGGTCGACCAGTTCCGCGGCCGGCAAAAAGACCAGGTTCTCCGGCACTTTCTGGCCGTTGGATACATAGTGGATGGGCAACTGATAGCGTATGGCCGTATCCAGCGCCGCGCCCAGGCGGCTGGCTTCGTCGACCTTGGTGATGATGCAGCCTTTCAAGGGCGAGCCGCCGTCGTTGCAATACGTGCGGGCCACTTCATCGAGCGTATCGCCATGGCTGGACGCATTCAGCACCAGCAGCCGGTTCACCTGCCGCCCCGCGCCGGCCAGCATGGCCGCCTGCTCGGAGATATAGCGGTCGCGCTGGCTGATGCCCACATTGTCGACAAGTATGGTCTGATCGGCGCGTATCCCCTGCATGACCTGCCGCAGCTCGACGACATCCTGCACGACATGCACGGGCACGCGCATGATCTCGCCGTAGATTTTCAACTGCTCGTGCGCGCCGATACGGTAGGTGTCGGTGGTCAGCAGCACCAGGCTATCGGGGCCGGCGCGCTTTACGCAGCGCGCCGCAAGCTTGGCGATGGTGGTGGTTTTCCCCACGCCGGTGGGGCCTACCAGTGCCAGCGCCAGGCCCGGCGCCCACAATTCGTCTTCGCTGGCCAGCACCGGCAAATGCGTCGTCAGCTCGTTGCGCGCCCACTGGAAAGCCGCCTTTGCGGACAGATGTTCGGGCAGGCGCTTGAGCATGGCGCGCAGCAGCGCGGTGCTGAATCCATAGCCCAGCAGGGTCTGGAACAGCGAGACCGCCTGCGGCGCCTTGCGCAGCTGATTGCCCCACAGCAATTCGTCGATACGGGTTTCCAGCGCGCCGCGCATCGCGCCTATGGCGCTCATGACGTCCGTGCCGGGTTCCGGCGCGGCCAGGCCCGCGGGCGCCGGCTGAGCCGCATGCTGCACGCGTGGCGCCGCCGGCCTGGCGCCGGGCGCGGCGGGGAAGCCGTCGGGCATGGCGGGCAGGCCCGCGGCCGGAACGGACGTCGGGTCGGTGGCGAGGATCTCCACGCCGCCATTGACGCGCCGATTCGACACGATCAGGGCGTCGGGCCCCAGTGCCAGGCGCACCTGCCGCAATGCTTCGCGATTGGTGCTGCCAAAAAATCGGCTTATATTCACGCCGCGGCCCCTCCTATTACAGCTGTTACGCGCAAGATGCGCTCATCGGGTATTTCAGCATTGGAAAGCACGCCGATCTGCGGGAAGTGGTGCCGCAAGAACCGGGACAAGGAAGCCCGCAGCATCGGCGGCACCACCAGCACGGTCGCATCGCCATTGGCTTCCTGGATCTGCACGGCCCGCTGAGCGTCATTCAGGACGCTTTCGGCCAGGCCGGGCTCCAGCGCGCCGCTGGTGCTCAAGGCCTGCGTCAATACCCGTTCAAGCCTGGGTTCCAGGCCGATGACGCGCAGCTCGGTATCCCCTGGGAACCATTGCTGGGTAATCGCGCGGCCCAGGCCCACCCGGGTAAAGGCCAGCAGTTCGCTGGCGTCGGGACCCGTGCCGCCGGGATTCAGCGCGGCCAGGCGCGGGGCGTGCTCGGACAAGGTTTCGATTATGCTGCGCATATCGCGTATGGGCACTTCCTCGGCAAGCAGGCCGCGCAGCAGCTTCTGCAAAAGCGTGAGGCTGACCGTCTTGGGCACCAGGTCTTCGACCAGCTTGGGCGCTTCGCGGCCCACATGGTCGAGCAGCGCCTGGACTTCCTGGCGGCCCAGCAACTGGCCGCCATAGCGATGCATCAGGTGATTCAGGTGCGTGGCGATGACGGTGCCCGCGTCGACCACGGTGTAGCCGGCGATCTGCGCCTGCTCGCGCAAGGCCACGTCTATCCACACCGCGGGCAGCCCGAAGGCCGGATCGGTGGTGATCGTGCCGGGCAGCTTCATGGTGACGCCGCCCGGGTCTATGGCCAGCCACTGCCCCGGGGTGGCCACGCCGCGGCCCACTTCCACGCCCGAGAGCAGAATGCGGTAATCATTGGGCTTGAGCTCCAGATTGTCGCGGATATGCACGACCGGCGGCAGGAAGCCCACGTCCTGCGCGAATTTCTTGCGCAGGCTGCGGATACGGTGCAGCAATTCCCCGTTCTGCGCATGATCCACCAGGGATATCAGGCGATAGCCCACTTCCAGGCCCAGGGGATCGACCAGGGCCACGTCCTCCCAGGTCGCCTCGGCGGCGGCCGCCTCGACGGCCGCCTGGACTTTCTGCGGCTCCTGGGCCTGAGCGGCTTTTTCAGCCTGCTGGCGCTTGAGCACTATCCAGCCGCCGCCGGCCAGCGCCGCCGCCAGCAACAGGAAGGCGACGTGCGGCATATTGGGGATGAGCCCCATGGCGGCCATGATGCCGGCCGTGATGAACAGCACATTCGGATTGGCGAACAGCTGGCTGACCATTTGCTGGCCGACATCCTGGTCGGTCGCCACGCGCGACACCACCACGCCGGCGGCGGTCGATATCACCAGCGCGGGGATCTGCGCCACCAGGCCGTCGCCTATGGTAAGCAGGGTATACACCCGGCCGGCTTCGCCGAAGGCCAGATCGTGCTGTCCCACCCCGATGATCAGGCCGCCGATGATGTTGATGATCATGATCAGCAGGCCCGCCACGGCATCGCCGCGCACGAATTTGCTGGCGCCATCCATGGAGCCGTAGAACTCGGCTTCCTGCGCGACTTCCAGGCGCCGGCGGCGGGCTTCTTCCTCGCCCACCAGGCCGGCGTTCAGGTCGGCGTCGATCGCCATCTGCTTGCCCGGCATGGCGTCCAGCGTAAAGCGCGCGCCCACTTCGGCGATACGCCCGGCGCCTTTGGTGATCACCACGAAGTTGATGATGACCAGGATCACGAACACGATGATGCCGACGGTGAAATTGCCGCCGACCAGGAAGTGGCCGAAAGCCTCGATGACCTGGCCCGCCGCGTCGGGGCCTTTGTGGCCATGCAGCAGCACGACCCGGGTCGATGCCACGTTCAGCGACAGGCGCAGCAGCGTCGCGAACAGCAGCACCGCCGGAAAGGCGGCAAAGTCCAGCGGCTTCTTGGTGAACATGGCCACCAGCAATATCATCACCGACAGCGAGATATTGAAAGTGAACAGCAAATCCAGGATGAATGGCGGCAGCGGCAGGATCATCATGCCGAGCACCATGAGGATCAGCACCGGGCCGGCCATCAAGCGGGCATGCTGCGCGCCGTTGTTTTTGAGTAAAGCTAGAAAACTGTTCATTATGCGTTTGTCGCAACCTTATGTTTGCCCTCGGGATCCAGCTCTGGCGGGACCGCCAAGCGGGAAGGCTTCTGCGGTTCGCTCCCCGTTCCCATATTCCAGCTGCGCAATTGAAACACCCATGCCAGCACTTCGGCCACGGCCGAATACAGCTCGGCCGGAATTTCGTGGCCCAGTTCCACGTTGTGGTACAGGGCGCGCGCCAGGGGCGGCGCGCTAAGCATGGGTATCTTGTGTTCCGCCGCGATACTGCGCACCCTGGCCGCCACCAGGCCGGAACCTTTGGCCACCACCCGCGGCGCCCCGCCCTGCCCGTCCTTGTATGCCAGGGCCACCGCGTAATGCGTCGGGTTGGTGACGATGACGTCGGCGTTCGGCACTTCGGCCATCATGCGCCGGCGCGACATGGCGCGCTGTTGCTGGCGTATGCGCCCCTTAACATGGGGATCGCCGTCGCTTTCCTTGTGCTCCTGCTTGACGTCCTGCTTGGACATGCGCATTTTCTTGAAATGGCTGAACAGTTGCCAGGGCGCATCGATTATCACGATCAGGAACAAGGCCGACACAATCAGGGAACAGCACAGGGCCACCAGGCCCAGGCCCGCCGCCAGGGCTTCGGTGGGCGTGGCATGCATCAGCGACAGCATCTGGTCGCGATAATGCCAGATGACCATGCCGCCCACGGTGCCTATCACTCCCGCCTTGGCCAGCGTCTTGATGAGCTCCACAACGGTCTGGGCGGAAAACATCCGCTTCACGCCCTTGAGCACGTTGAGCCTTTCGAACTTGGGCTCCAGCGCCTTGGTGGAAAACATGAAGCCGCCCAGCAGCGCGGATGAAAAAATCGCCACCGCCACCAGCAGGGTGAATAGCGGCGCCAGGAGCAACAGGGCCTGCAAGGCCGAATTGCCCGCCACCGACAGCATCACGTTCGTGTCCTGCCCGACACGCAAATCAAACCACAAGCCGGCGCGCAGGACGCCGTCCAGGCCCTGGTAGATGCGCGCGCCGCCGAACCATAGCATCGCCACGCCAGCCGCCAACAACAGAAAAGTGTTGAGCTCGCGTGAACGTACGACCTGGCCTTCTTCCCGCGCCTTTTCCTGGCGCCGCGGAGAGGCGGGTTCGGTTTTTTCGAGGTCGCTGTCCTCTGCCATTCAATCTATAAAAAACGCGGTGGGTACGGAGAAATTCGATCAGACACGATTCTAGACGACCCCTGCGCAAGCGAATGGCCGAGCAAGCCCACTAAATGCGCTCAATTCGCGCGCCTGCGGGTCAGTGCACTTCCGGCTTGCCCGCGCCCGCCGACACCATTTCCTCGAAGCGCGCGTAGTCCACCCCTATGCGCACCGCGCCCCAGCGGCTGTTGTCGATATCCAGCGGAATCGACAGATCGGTGACGATTTCGCCGGTGTCGCGCGTATAGGTCTGGCACAGGACGCCCGCCGCGTTCTTGACGGCGCCCTGGCACACCGGATCGTCGAAGATGCGCTTGTTGCGCACATGCCGGGTATCGTGATCGAGGTCGCCCGTGGGCGCGCGCGAATACCTGCTGTTGTGGCTGGGGCAATAGCCGCTATTATCGACCAGCAGCGTGTAGAACCCGCCGGGGAGCTGGTCCAGCACGTAATCGAGTATCTGCGTCAGCTGCCGCTCGATGGCGCCGTCGTAGGCGGTGTGGTAGCGCGGCGGATTGCTGTCGGCGATGCGGCGATAGTGATGGTCGAAGATATCCACGCCCTGGCCATGGGCCTGCAGCAACAGTTTCGTGCACGCCGCGCTCATCGATTCCAGGGCATGGACCAGCGAATCGAACGGCGTGTTGCCGGTGCGCAGCGCCGCCAGCATTTCCTGCAGGCGCTCGGACTTGGCGCGCACCGCCATGACCTGGTCGTCCATGGTCAGCATGCGCTGCTCCACCTGCGAGCTCAGGGTGGCAATGCGGGCTATGGCGCGATTCATTTCCTGGTTGGTCAGGTTGACCTGCGACACCGTGCCTACGACCTCGTTCATCTGGCCGTCCATGCGCTCGAATTCCCTGACGAACTGATCGAAGCTGACCGTGAACTGGTTGACCATCCGGTCCGATGAGCTCATGTCCAGGTGGATCTGGTCGGTCTTGCCGCGCGTGTCGGCAACCAGGCCGAGAATTTCGCTGGTGTGCTTGACGATTTCGCCGGTGGCGGAATTGACTCTTTCGGCCAGTTTGCCGACTTCGCTGGCCACCACGGCAAAGCCTCTGCCGGCATCCCCGGCGCGGGCGGCCTCGACGCCGGCGTTCAAAGCCAGCAGGTGGGTCTGCAGGGCAATGTCCTTGATCAGCCGGCTGGTATCCTCGACCGACAGCGCGCGCTGGCTGAGCTGCGACACCACGCCGGAGAAGACTTCCATTTGCGCCGCGACCCGCGTCACCCGCTGGTGCAGCTCATTGAGCTGCTGCAGGGTGTCGTGGGCGACCTGCGTCTGCGCGTGGAAAGTGGCGGCGATATCGTTGACCGATACCGATGTCTGCTCGGACATGGCGGCGATTTGCCCGCCGCGCGTGGCCAGGCCTTCGGCCTCGGCGGCCTGCTCGCGCGCCATATCGCGGCAGGCCAGGGTTTGCGTCTGCAGCCTGGCGGTATTGAGCGAAATATCTATGCTGGCCTGGCGCATGGCGACGAAGCGTTCGCGCAGGCCGGCCAGAAACCTGGTCAAGGGCCAGGCTAGCGGGCTGAGCGTCCAGGCCCGGTCCGACAAAGTTGCCTCCCCGCGGCTCAAGCGCCCGAGTAAACGCGACACGCCCACAGTACGCCCGGATTTCTGTTTCATGCTTGCCTCCCAGCTCTATCGTGTTTTTATCTTTTATCAGCCCACCTTCGAATGTGTATCGGGTGGCCCCGCCGTGACAATACCACCTCCTTGCGGCAACGGCACGATATCCCTGGAAGGACGCGCGCCATATTATTGTTATTGATCAGAAACCCAGGCTGTCGAGCAGGTCGTCGACCTGGTCCTGGCTGGTGACGACGTCGATCTTGCCCGTCGGATTGACTTCGGGGCCATTGAGCAGCGAGGCCGCTTCCTCGCGGCGCTCCTGGGGCACGCTGTCTATCAATACCTGGACCAGCTCGGTTTCAATCGCGCTGACGACGCCCAGCATCTTCATGATGACCTGGCCGGTCAGGTCTTGAAAGTCCTGGGCCATGATGATGTCCAGCAGGTTGCTTTGCGAGGTCTGCGTCTTTTCGGGAATGTCCTTGAGCAGGGCGCGGGTGTCGAACACCAGTTCGCGGGCCTGGTCGAGCTCGACGGGATGGTCGAACCAGCTTTGCCAGCGCGCGTCCAGCGCCTTGGCGTCGCGCTGCATGCTTTCCTGCAGCGGCTGGGTCTGCTCGGCGGCGTTCAACACCCGGTTGGCCGCCTGCTCGGTCATGCGCGCCACGTAATGCAGGCGATCGCGGGCATCAGGAATGGCGTGCGCGGCATCCTTGATGGCCTGGTCCAGGCCCAGTTCGCGCATGCTTTCGCGCAGCATGCGCGTCAGCGATGCGATACGGTGTATCAAATCCACGGGCTGATCGTCCGTGTTTGGTGCCAAAGGAGTCTCCGCGATATTCATTTCCAGCTCCTTCATGCGCCAAGCTTATCGAAAATCTTGTTCAGCTTTTCTTCCAGCGTCGCCGCGGTAAAAGGCTTTACCACATAGCCATTCGCGCCAGCCTGGGCGGCGGCGATGATGTTTTCCTTCTTGGCTTCGGCCGTGACCATCAGCACCGGCAGCTTGGCCAATGCGGGGTCCGCGCGGATATGCTGCAGCATGACCAGCCCGTCCATATTCGGCATATTCCAGTCGGACACGACGAATTCGAAATTGCCGTTGCGCAATTTTTCGAGGCCCATGGCGCCGTCCTCGGCCTCGTCCACGTTCTCGAACCCCAGGTCTTTAAGCAGGTTCTTGATGATCCGGCGCATCGTCGGAAAATCATCAACAACCAGGATTTTCATGGTTTTCTGTACCACTTAACACGCTCCAAAATAATAAATAGCTAGCAATCTTCGGGGACTTCAGACCCGGTGGCCATACGAGCCAGCGCTGGCAAGAATGCGCTCGCTGATTTCCGACAATGGCACTGCGCTGTCGGCCGCGCCGATATGCAGCGCTTCGCGCGGCATGCCGAATACAACGCAGCTGGCTTCATCCTGGGCGAAGGTGATGGCGCCCGCCTGCTTCATGGCAAGCAGGCCCAGCGCGCCATCTTTGCCCATCCCCGTCAGGATCACGCCCACCGCGTTCTTGCCGGCGACCTGAGCCGCCGAATGGAACAACACATCGACCGAAGGACGATGCCGGTTTACCGGATCAGTATATTCAAGCTTCACCACATAATTGGCCCCCGAGCGGGCGAGCTTCATGTGGGCCACACCGCCCGGCGCCAGGTAGACATGGCCGGGCAGCACACGCTGGCCGTCCTCGGCCTCGTGCACTTCGACGGCGCAGAGATTATCCAGGCGTTGCACAAAAGAGCGCGTGAAACCCGCGGGCATATGCTGAGTAATCATAATCGCGGGGCTGTTGGCCGGCAAGGGCTCGAGCACCTGGCGTATGGCTTCGGTCCCCCCCGTGGAGGCGCCAATCAGCACCAGTTTCTCGGTGGTGGAGAACACATGGGTGAGCCGCCGTATCGGGGCCGCGCTGGCGCTTGGCGCCTGGCGGGGCCGCGACGTGGCGGCGGCGCGTATCTTGTCGGCGATCAGGTCACTGTATTCCATCAAGCCGTCGCGCAGACCGAGCTTGGGCTTGGTGACGAAATCGACGGCGCCGAGTTCGAGCGCGCGCAAGGTGACTTCCGAATTGCGCTCGGTCAGCGACGACACCATCACCACGGGCATGGGCCGCAAGCGCATCAGGCGTTCGAGGAAATCCAGCCCATCCATGCGCGGCATTTCCACATCGAGCGTAAGGACGTCCGGATTATGCTGCTTGATCAGTTCGCGCGCGACCAGCGGGTCGGGAGCCGAAGCCACGACCTCCATATCGGGTTGGCTGTTGATGATTTCGGTCATCAGACCGCGGACCAGCGCCGAATCGTCAACACACAGGACACGAATTTTCTTCATTGTTATGCAATTCAATAAAATCGGCGATGGCGTCTTGCGTTACCGCTCTGCAAGCTCGTACACCGTCTGGCCCTGCAGGCGGAAAGCCTGGGTCAGATAAGTAAAATTTTCGGAATGGCCCGCAAACAGCAGGCCACCGGGCTTCAAGACGGGCGCGAAACGCTCCAGGATGCGCGTCTGGGTCGGCTTGTCGAAATAAATCATGGTGTTGCGGCAGAATATCGCGTCGAATTTGCGGTCGGTCGGCCAATTGGCCGACAGCAGGTTGAAGGTATCGAATTCGATCATGTCGCGGATGCTGGGCTTGGCGCGCACCATGCCCGCGTGGCGCCCGGTTCCGCGCTGAAAGTATTTTTTGAGATAGTCCTCGGGCACCGGCTGCGCCCGCTCCAGCGAATAGACGCCTTCCCGGGCGCGCTCGATGGCGCGCGTATCGATATCGGTGGCCAGTATCGACACCCCGACATCAGGCTGCGGACACGATTCGCGCAGGGTCATGGCGATGGTGTAGGGCTCTTCGCCGGTCGAGGCCGCGCAGCACCATACCGAGAACGGCTTCTTGCGGGTCTGGGCGAACTTGGCCAGGATATCGAAATGATGCTGCTCGCGAAAAAAGGCCGTGTGATTGATCGTGAACGCGTTGACAAAAGCTTCCCATTCGGGCGAATGGGCATTCTGCTCGAGGTGATCCAGATATTCTTTTACACTGCGCAAGCCCATGCCCTTGGTGCGCAGGCCCAGGGTGCGGGCCACCATTTCATGTTTGTGGGTGCCAATCACGATACCGGCTCTGGCGCGCAGAATGCGCGCCGACCGCTCAAGGTCATGCTGCCCGACCTCGGCGAGGACGGGCATGGTGAAGATAGATGTTGCTTGTGGCAGAGACATGCTTTCAGGTACGCGCTAACGCTCCAAGAGATTGTGCCTGGCCCGGCGATTCCAAACTAGGATCCGGGCCCGACCTGGAATGTCTCAGCTGGGCGGCCGCTACATCGATAACTTCGTTGGTATTGATTTTGAAGACGGCGACGGCATCGGTAAGGCGCGTGGCCTGGTCCTGCAGGGAGCCGGCGGCCGCCGCGGCCTCTTCCACCAGCGCCGCGTTCTGCTGCACTACGCCATCCATTTCGGCCACGGCCCGGTTCACCTGCTCGATGCCGTCGGACTGTTCGTGAGAGGCCGATGAAATTTCGCCCATGATGGTGGTGACGCCCTGCACCGAACCCACCACTTCCTGCATGATCTGGCCCGCCTGGCTGGCCTGCTGCGAGCCAGCCTGGACCTTGGCCAGGGATTCCTCGATCTGCTCCTTGATTTCCTTGGCCGCCTGGGCGCTGCGCTGGGCCAGCGAACGCACCTCGCCGGCCACCACGGCAAAGCCCCTGCCCTGCTCGCCCACCCGGGCGGCTTCGACCGCGGCATTCAGGGCCAGGATGTTGGTCTGGAAGGCGATGCCGTCGATGACGCTGACGATTTCCGACATCTTGGCCGAACTGGCGGAGATCTCGTCCATGGTGGCGACCACGACGGATACGGCCTGCCCGCCGCGCACCGCCACGTCGGACGCGCTTTTGGCAAGCTTGTCCGCCTGCTCGGCGTTGTCGGTATTCTGGCGCACGGTGCTGGCCAGTTCTTCCATGCTGGCCGCCGTTTCCTGCAAGGCCGCGGCCTGCTGCTCGGTGCGGCTGCTCAGGTCGGTGTTGCCCATGAATATTTCATGCGCGCCCAGGTTGATTTCCTCGACCCCCTGGCGCACGGCGCTTACCGTGCGGGTCAGGCTGTCCTGCATGCGCCGCATGGACTCGTACAGCAGGCCGATTTCGTTGCGCGACATCACATCGACGCGCTGCGTCAGGTCGCCGCCGGCGATGCGGTCGAAATGCGTGCCCGCGAGCCGCAAGGGGCGCAGCACCATGCGGCTGAGGAAAGCATAGGTGACCAGGGAAATGATCACGCACACCAGCATGGCGGCGGAAACCAGCTGGATCACCAGTTCGTACTGGCTGGCCTCTTTCTGGTAGGCCTGATCGATGATGCGCTGCTGGTAGGCGGACAGGCTGTTGAGCGAACTGTACAGATCCTCTTCCAGGAAGGCCGTCGTGCCGCCCAGGAAAGCGTGGTATTCCTTGATGTCGCCCTTGGCGAGCATGTCGAACACGGGAAGGACGCCGCCATCCATCAGCGTGGTATAGCCATCGACCACGCGCGCATAGCGGCTTTCGGGGTCGGCCACGCTCTTGATGAGATCCCGGTAGACGGCAAAGCCCGAAAGCGACTTGTCGTATTCTTTGCGGGCCGTGTCCAGCAGCGCGAGCGATTCGTCGCTCAGGGCCGTGGCCGCCGCGCCGCCCCATTCCGCGGCAATCGCATTGGCCTGCTGGTCGCTGTTGACGACAAAGCTGGCGACGACGCGGCCCAGTATGGTTTGCACATTCTTGTAGCCGTCTATGGCCTGGTACAGGGCGGCGCCCAGACGCTGGTTCTGGACGATGTTCTGCAGCGACTGATTATTGGCACGCAAGGACAAAACACCCAGGGCGGCGCCGGCAACCAGCATGATTAAAAAGAAAACCAGCACCAGGATCAGGCTGCTGCGGATTTTCATGTTGGAAAACAGCGATATCTTGCGCATACTGCATTGCCTCATGTTATCGATATGCTCGGCGCGCAGCGCGCCCGGGCCGCCGCTATGCCGCGGCGCTTTCAACCAGTGCCATTTCTTCGCTGGTCATCAGTTTTTCGATGTCCACCAGAATGAGCATGCGCTCGCCCAAGGTGCCGATGCCGGTCAGGTATTCGGTGGAAAAGGCCGTGCCGAACTGCGGCGCGGCGCTGATCTGCGAGGGCTGCAGCATCAGGACGTCGGACACGCCGTCGACGACGACGCCGACCACGCGGGTCTTCAGATTGAGAATCACCACCACGGTCTGGTGGTTGTATTCCACCGTTTCAAGATTGAACTTGATGCGCATGTCCACGATGGGAACGATAATGCCGCGCAGATTGGTGACGCCTTTGACGAACGAAGGCACATTGGCGATCCGTGTCACGCTCTGGCTGTCGTAGCCGCGGATTTCCTGCACCTTCAGGATGTCGATGCCGTACTCTTGCGCCGCCAGCGTGAAAACCAGGAATTCCTGCCCGGTGGTATCGACCGGTTCGGCATTGGACTCGAATTTGTTGAACATTGTTTTCTCCGAAACTTTAAAGAGGCGTTATATCGTTGTTTTGTCGCGCGTGAAACGCATCAGGGCAAAGACGTCGACAATCAGCGCAACACTGCCATCGCCCAGGATAGTGGCGGCGGAAACACCCGGTATTTTTCGATAATTGGATTCAAGGTTTTTGACCACGACCTGATGCTGCCCTATCAGATGATCGACCAGCAGGGCAAAGCGGACATCCTGAGCCTGCAGCACGACGGCGATCGACTTCGTGATGTCGGTCTCGGCGCCATCGACCGCGAACACCGTGTGCAAGGCCACGATGGGCAGGTACTCGCCACGCACCTGCAGCACATGCTCGGTCTCGGAAATGGAGCGTATCTGGTCCGGCGACGGCTGCATGGACTCGGTGACATGGCTGAGCGGCAGGATGAAGGTTTCTTCGCCCACGCGCACCGACATGCCATCGAGGATGGCCAGCGTCAGCGGCAGCACGATGCGCGTCGACGTGCCCTTGCCGGCGCGCGAGGACAGCTGTATGTGGCCGCCCATGCCCTGGATATTGCGCCGCACGACATCCATGCCCACGCCGCGGCCCGAGATATCGGTGACCTTCTCGGCGGTGGAAAAGCCCGGCGCGAAAATAAGCTGCCAGAGTTCCTCGTCGGGCGTGTTCTCGGTGACGGCCATGCCTTGCGACATGGCTTTCTTCAGGATGCGCTCGCGGCTCAGGCCGGCGCCGTCGTCCGTCACTTCGATCACGATCTGGCCGCCGTGATGCTGCGCCGACAGCAGTAAATTGCCCTCCGGGCTCTTGCCGGATTCGACGCGCTTCTCGGGCGACTCGATGCCATGGTCGATGCTGTTGCGCACCAGATGCGTGAGCGGATCGATGATGCGCTCGATCAGGCTCTTGTCGAGTTCGGTTGCCTGGCCCTGGGTGGTCAGCTTGATTTGCTTGCCCATCTTGGCCGCGCTTTCGCGGACCACGCGCGGAAAGCGGCTGAAGACGTAGTCCATGGGCATCATGCGTATCGACATGACCGCTTCCTGCAAATCGCGGGCATTGCGATCGAGCTGCTCTATGCCGTTGAGCAGCCGGTCATGCAGGACCGGGTCGAGGGTCGATGCGGTCTGCACCAGCATGGCCTGTGTGATGACCAGTTCGCCCACCAGATTGATGATCTGGTCGACCTTTTCCACGCCCACCCGTATGGTGCTGCTGTTGGACGCGCCGGCCGGCGCGGGCGCCTTGCCGTCGGCTTTGGCCGCCGCGGCCGGTGCCGGCGCCGCCGGCGCTGGAGCCGCCGGGGCCTCGGCCGCCGGGGCGGCAGGAGCCTGAACTGGCGCGGCCTGAACTGGCGCGGCCTGAACGGCCGCCGCCGGGGCGGCGGGAGCCGGTGCCGGTGCCGGCGGCGCCACGGCGGCGGCGGCCGCAGCGGCGGCGGGCAAGGCCTCGGGGGCGATATTGACCTGATCGGCGTTGACGATGAAGCAGCACACCGCCTCGAGATCGTCGGCCGAGGCGGTCGTCTTCAGCCAGATCGACAGCGTATTGGCCGTGCTTTCCTGGTGCAGCACATCGCCCAGCAAGGCCATTTCGGCCGACAGGGCCAGGGCATCCTTGGGATCCAGGGCCGTGACCCGCACATGCAAGGGCAGGCCGGCCGTCGCGGCGGCCGGCGCCGCGACAGCAGGGGCGGCGGCCGGGCCGGGCGCTGGCGCCGCCGAAACAGGCGCTGGCTCGGCGGCCGCGGGAGCGGCGGCAACCGGCGCTGCGGCGGCGGGCGGTTCGCCGGCTACGCCCTTCTGTTCGATCGCCAGCTCGCGCAACTGGGCGCAAATGCGTTCGTAAGCGGCGAGATTGGGTTCCTGTGAGTTGCGATAAGCCGCCACTTGCTCTGTCAACACATCTTTGGTTTCCAAGAAAAGGTCAATCATGTCCTTGCGCAGGGACATTTCGCCCCGGCGTATCAGATCCAGCAGATTCTCAAGCAGGTGAGTGGTGTCGGCCAGATGGCCGAAACAGCCGAACGTGCCGGCCCCACCCTTGATGGAGTGAGCCGCCCGGAAGATCGCATTGAGTTCATCGATATCCGGGTTGGAGAGATCCAGGCCGAGCAGCAAGCGCTCCATATCGGCCAGCAACTCATCGGCTTCGTCAAAAAAAGTCTCGAAAAACTGGCTCAAGTCGACGCCCGCACTCATGATCGCTTCCTTTTACTGTAGAGCTGTGTCATCTGGATATCCCGCTTTCCGACCTGGTTTATTGGTGAAGCAATGCACGCCGGCGCGGCGCAAAGGCCAGACATGCCGCAGCCGCCGGACTGGCCGCGGCGCCTGCCCGGGCCGTTATGGCTGGGCAGGCGTAGCCGGCAAAACAGGCATGCCGGGCACATTGATCTGCGGCCCTGGCGCCGGTTCCATTATGTCTTTCAAATCGAAAGCGGTCGTGCCGGATGCATCTTGTTCGTCCATGCGCCGTTCAGCACGGCGATTCAGCACAACAATGCTGATACGTCTGTTAACGGCAGCCGTGGGATTATCTTTAATCAGGCTGACCGACGAGGACAGGCCCAGAATGCGCCTGACCTTGGCCTCGCTCATGCCGCCGGCGACCAGTTCCTTGCGCGCGGCATTGGCCCGGTCGGCGGAAAGCTCCCAGTTGCTGTACTCGCGCTCGCCGGTGGCATACTGAACCGCATCGGTATGGCCCGTAACGCTCAGGCGATTGGGCATCTTGTTGAACATAGGCCCGAGTTCGCGCAGGATATCGCGCATATAGGGCTGCACCTGCGCGCTGCCGGTCGTGAACATCGGCCGGTTGTACTTATCGATGATCTGGACGCGCAAGCCGTCGGGCGTCATGTCCAGCAGCAACTGCGGCCGGAACTGCCGCAGGACGGGATCGGTCTCGATCAGTTGCTCAAGCTCGGCTTTCAGATTCTCCAGCCGCTGCACGTCGCGCAAATCACCCTCGGTGTGCACATCGCCGCGCGATGGAATCAAATTCACATTGGGAATGACGCTGGGCGAGCCGCCCGGCACCACCGTGCTGCCGCTATCGTTCTTCGGCCCGCCGGTGATGGCTTCCATGAGCGGCATGCGGAAATACTCGGCGATGGCCTGCAAGTCTTTCTGCGGCACCAGCGACAACAGCCACATGACCAGGAAAAAGGCCATCATGGCGGTCATGAAATCGGCGTAGGCGATTTTCCAGCTGCCGCCATGCGGCACTTCATGGCGCGGGCGCCTGCGTCGGATAACGATCCGCGGCTCGGATTTCTTCATAAAGCTGCCCGCTACGCCTTCTTGCCGGGTGCCCGGGTTTGCCGCACATGGTCTTCAAGCTCCATGAACGAGGGACGCACGTGCGAATAAAGCACTTTGCGGCCGAATTCGACGGCGAGTTGCGGGGGGTAGCCGTTCATGCTGGCCAGCAGGGTGACCTTGATGCATTCCAGCACTTTCACCGAGGCGATGGAGCGCCGCTCGATGGATGCGGCCACCGGCGCCACGAAGCCGTAGGCCAGCAGAATGCCCAGGAAGGTTCCCACCATGGCTTTCGAAATCAGGTCGGCCAGGATGGCGGGCGGCTGGTCCACGGAGGCCAGCGCCTTGATCACGCCCAGCACGGCGGCCACGATGCCGAATGCCGGCAAGGCGTCGGCAACGGCCCGCAAGGAAATGGCGGGCACGTTGCGTTCATGGTGGTGGGCCTCGATTTCCTGGTCCATCAGGGCTTCGATTTCGTATGAGCTCATATTGCCGCTGATCATGAGGCGCAGGTAGTCGGTGATGAATTCCATCAGGCTCGAATCGCGCAGGACTTGCGGGTATTCGGTGAAAATCGGGCTGGTCTCGGGTTCTTCGATGTCGGATTCGATGGACATCAGGCCGTCGCGCCGCGCCTTGTTCAGCAGCACGTACATCAGAGCCATGAGCTCCATGTACAAATCCTTGCTGTAGGGGTTCTTCTTGAGGATGAGGGGAAACGCCGCATACAGCATCTTGATCGACTTGCCGCTGTTCGAGGCAAGGTAGGCCCCCAGCGCGGAGCCGGCGATCAGCACGAACTCGAAGGGTTGATACAAGGCGCCCATATGTCCGCCCAAGGCAACGAAGCTGCCAAAAACCGAGGCAAAAACAATTACAAATCCAAGCAGAATAAACACGGATACGCCCTAGATAAACACATGATGCATATGATCCCTGCTTTCGGCCGCACAAAAGCGCCCGTCAACGGGTGTTTTTGAGCCTAAATCCCGGCTCTGGCAAAAAAATCCGCCGCGGAATTCCGTGGCGGAGCACTATGGAAACGAGCCGGCACGAACCGCCGTCACCCCGATACGGGCAGCGATACCGAGGACCGTGGCGGGCGTTTCGGAACAGCGGGAGCCTTTGCCGGTGCCGCCTTGGCGCTTGCCAGGGCGGCGTTGACGGCCTTGAGCGGAATCAGCGGCTTGACGGCGGCGGCCGCATGCGCGCGGGTTTTGCCGGCGCGTGGCGGCGGACGGCAGATCGCGCATATGAAGCCTTTTTGCGGATCGTGGGCGTGAGCCACGAAGCCGCCCTTGCAGCGTTCGCAATACGACAGTTGCACCATGCTGCTGTCGAAAAAACGGATCAGCATCCAGGCCCGGGTGAAGCTGAGCACCGGTTCGCCCGAGGGCTCGTCGGCGCGGCCGGCCGAGGCCTGCTCGAGGTACAGCCGATAGGCTTCGACCAGGGCGCGCGACTTCTTGGCCGGCGTGTGGCTATCCATATAGCGGTAAACGCTGTAGAACACGCTGGAATGTATGTTGGGGAGCCAGGTCATGAACCAGTCGACCGAAAAAGGCAGCATGCCCTTGGGAGGCGAACACCCTTTCACTTCGCGGTACAGCCGCGCCAGGCGATCGTAGCTCAAGCCGGTTTCAGCCTGCAGCACCTGCAGGCGCGCGCCCAGTGTGATCATTTCCGAGGCCAGAAGTATTTCTTCGGCTTCCTTGGCCACGCTTTTTATTGCCATGATTTATGCTTTTCGGCCGTATCGCTATGCTGATTGCGTAGCGGCGCGCTGCGCCAGCAATATGGTGGAGTGCGCCTGCTGCAGCACGCCGCCGAGCACATCCTGGGTGAGCGAGGACAGCAAATCGTAGTCATTGAGGCGGAATCCGCAGATCAAAGAGCTGGAACCGGCCAGCTTTACCAACTGTGCCGGCGACAGGCGCAGGACTATGTCGGCGACATCCGTGTCGAAACCAAGGCGAAACATGCCTGCGGCATAGTTTTCGCGCAACAAACGTTGAGCCAGCATCAAGTAAGACAAATTGACTTCTTTAATGTCGCTTAATGACGAGTTGTCCGTTACGGGCATTACGCCCTCCTTGTTAGAGTCCGCTTTCTTGCAGGAAACAAATGGACTCGTAGCGAGTCCGGGAAGAAATACGTTTGTTTATTCAAACCGCTCTATGTAACGCCAGCTTTGCCAAAGTTCACGCATGTAACTTACATAAAACACTGCAACTCTGTCTCAACTATGTCGTTTACGAATAAACCGTAAAGCGATAGTATCAAATATCACTATAAATTTACATGACGTAAGTCAGAGGTTACAAAATATAAGTCTCAAAATATAAGACTGGTTACATACTTGTGTCATAAATACCAGCTTTCAATTTTTCCCGGGACAGCGTGAAAACGGCTAAAGAACGTGCTCTGTCATATATACCGCGATACAGCGCTGTGTGCATTTGTATACGCCTGCCGCGTGTAGCGGCTGAGCGCAATGGCCGAGCGATGGCTATTGTATCTGTGCTTGATTACAACAATAATGTCGGCATGATGATGAAAGCCCCCGCGCCGCCCCGGTCCGTGTACAGGCATCTGCTGCTCGCCGCGGCGGTATCGTCGATGCTGGCGGGATGCGCCGGCCCCGGCCGGCAGCATGGAAGCGCCGCATTTCGCCACACCATCGTGGTGGATCCGGCGCAGCGCACCGAGGTCGTCCTTACCGCCATGGCGCTATTGGAGTCGCCCTACCGGTACGGCGGCACGCATCCCGGCGGGGGTTTCGACTGCAGCGGCCTGGTGGCCTATGTATTTGGCAATGCGGCCAGCCAGCCGCTGCCGCACAACACGGCGCAAATCGCCGAGCTGAGCCGGCCGATATCGAAAAGGCAGCTCAAGGCGGGGGATTTCGTGTTCTTCAATACGCTGAACCGCCCTTTTTCGCATATGGGTATATATATAGGAGACGAGCGCTTCATCAATGCGCCGTCCAGCGGCGGCCAGGTGCGGATAGACTCGCTGCATAATCCGTATTTCGCCAAGCGCTTCGAGTCGGCCCGCACGCTGTTCGGCTCGTAGGCCGGGGGCCACCCGTCACCGGCCGCGCCATCACGCGGGCAGGCGCAGGTAATGCTCCGCAAGCCGCAGGAAGGCGTCGAGCTGCGGATCGACGCCGGTTTCCTCCCGCATGATGGCGGCGGCCGCGGGAGCCAGTTCGGCGGCCAGGCGGGCGTCCAGGAAAAGCAGGCGGGAACGCCTGGCCAGGACGTCTTCCACGGTGCGCGCATATTCATAGCGCGCGGCGAAGCGCAGCATGGCCACGCTCAAGCCGGGCGCCAGCTCCATGTCGGCGCCGGGCAAGGCCTCTACCCATTGCGCCTCGGTGCCATAGGCGTCGAGGCCCGGGGCGCTGGCCAGCGAGGCGCGGCCCGAGCCATCGGCTGCGGCGCCCAGCAGCAGGAAGTCGCTGGTCTCGGAAAGCGGCAGGCGCGGCAGCAAAGCGCTTTCGACGCATTTGTCGAGGACGTCCTCGGCCATGGCCCGATAAGTCGTCCATTTGCCGCCCGTGACGGTGACCAGCCCGCTGGGGCTGACCAGGACGGTGTGCTCCCGGCTGATTTTCTTGGTGCTGCCGCCCTCGTTCTGCGGCGGACGCACCAGCGGGCGCAGGCCCACCCAGATGCTCTTGACATCGCTGCGCCGGGGGGCGCGGCTCAAATACTTGGCGGCCTCTCCAAGTATGAATTCCACATCCTCGGCGAAGGCGTCCGGTTCGCGCGCAAGATCGCGCCGCGGCGTGTCGGTGGTGCCGAGTATGACCTTGCCCAGCCACGGCACGGCAAACAGCACCCGGCCGTCCTGCGTCTTGGGCACCAGCATGGCATGGTCGCCCGGCAGGAATTCCCGGTCCACCACCAAATGCACGCCCTGGCTGGGCGCGACCATGGCTTGCGTGCTGCGGCCAGTGGCGGCGCCATCCATCTGGCGGATTTCATCCACCCACACGCCTGTCGCGTTGACCACGCATTTGGCCATCACGGTATAGGACGCGTCCGTTTCGCTGTCCTGGCAGCGCAGGCCGGCCACCCTGCCCTGCTCATGGATGAGTTCCGTGACCGGGCAGTAGTTCAGCAGCAAAGCGCCCTGCGAGGCGGCCGTCCGCGCCAGGGTCACGGCCAGGCGGGCGTCGTCGAACTGGCCGTCCCAATACTTCACCCCCCCTTTCAGGCCCTGGGCCTTGATCCCGGGCAGGCACTGGCGCGTCTCGCCGGCATTGAGGAATTCGGTGGACCCGAGGCCGGCCTTCCCTGCGAGGGCGTCGTACATTTTCAGGCCGATGCCGTAAAACGGCGTTTCCCAGCATTTGTAGCCGGGCATCACAAATGGCAGGGGGCGGGCCAGATGCGGGGCGTTGTGCAACAAGGTGCTGCGCTCATGCAGGGCTTCGCGCACCAGGGCGATATTGCCCTGCGCCAGATAGCGCACGCCCCCATGCACCAGCTTGGTGGCGCGCGACGACGTGCCTTTGGCAAAGTCGTGCGACTCCAGCAGCGCCACCGACAGCCCGCGCAAGGCCGCATCCAGGGCCACGCCCAGGCCGCTGGCGCCGCCGCCGATAATCGCCAGATCGACCTGGCCCAGGCCCGCGAGCGCCGCCAAATGCCGCGCCCGGTCGGACGTCTGGGGGGAAACTATAGTTGTCATATAAGGAGGACCAGTGAATTCAAAACGGCTTATGGATGGCCGGGACGGGTCCGGGCCATCCATAAGTGTAAAACAGCCGGCCCTAGCGCACCCGGCCCGCCTTCCATGCGCTGAGCAAGGCGTCGTAGGCGACGGTCTCGCCCTTGGGGCTTTCATTGGCCAGCTTCTTCCATGGCGCTTCCTTGTCGCTCAGCCACTTGGACGGATCGCTCTTGGGATTGAGCTTGGGCGCGCAATGGCTCATGCCGGCGCGCTCCAGGCGGGCCATGACCGCGTCCATTTCGGTGGCCAGGGTGTCCATGGCCTGCTGCGGCGTCTTTTCCGCGGTGATGGCCGTGGCCACGTTCTTCCACCACAACTGCGCCAGCTTGGGATAATCGGGGACATTGGTGCCGGTGGGCGTCCATGCGACCCGCGCGGGGCTGCGGTAGAACTCGATCAGCCCGCCGTACTTGTCGGCATTTTTCGTGAAGTATTCACTGTGGATGTCGCTGTCGCGTATAAAGGTCAGGCCGACGATGGACTTCTTGAGCGATGCGGTCTTGGATGTCACGAACTGGGCATACAGCCAGGCCGCGGCCACTTTCTTGGGATCATGGTTCTTGAAGAAGCTCCATGAACCCACGTCCTGGTAGCCGTTCTGCATGCCGTCTTTCCAGTATGGGCCATGCGGCGCGGGCGCCATGCGCCATTTGGGGGTGCCGTCGTCGTTCACCACGGGCAGGCCTTTTTTGGTCATATCGGCGGTGAAGGCCGTGTACCAGAAAATCTGCTGCGCAATATGCCCCTGGGCCGGAACCGGGCCCGACTCGCTGAATGTCATGCCTTGCGCCTCTTTGGGCGCGTATTTCTTCATCCAGTCTATGTACTTGGTCAAGGCATAGACCGCGGCGGGCGAGTTGGTCGCCCCGCCGCGCGATACGGAAGCGCCCACCGGCGTGCATTTGTCGTCGGCGACGCGTATGCCCCATTCGTCGACGGGCATCCCGTTGGGGGTGCCTTTATCCGCGGTGCCGGCCATGGACAGCCACGCGTCGGTAAAACGCCATCCCAGCGAGGGGTCCTTCTTGCCGTAATCCATATGGCCGTATATGGTCTTGCCGTCCAGGGTCTTGACGTCGTTGGTGAAGAAATTGGCGATATCTTCGTAGGCGGTCCAGTTCACCGGCACGCCCAGCTCGTAGCCATATTTGGCCTTGAATTTGTCTTTCAGGTCCTGGCGGGCGAACAGGTCGGCGCGGAACCAGTACAGGTTGGCGAACTGCTGGTCGGGCAATTGATAGAGCTTGCCGTCGGGGGCCGTGGTGAACGAGGTGCCGATGAAGTCCTTGACGTCCAGGCCGGGGTTGGTCCATTGCTTGCCGTCGCCGTTCATGTAATCGGTCAGCGAGAGCATCTCGCCGTAGCGGTAATGGGTGCCGATCAGGTCGGAATCGGAAATCCAGCCATCGTAAATGGATTTGCCCGATTGCATGGAGGTCTGGAGTTTTTCGACGACGTCGCCTTCCTGGATGATGTCGTGATTGACCTTGATGCCGGTAATTTCGGCAAACGCCCTGGCCAGCGTCTTGGACTCATACTCGTGCGTCGTGATGGTTTCGGATACGACCGAGACTTCGTTGACGCCCTGCTCCTTGAGCTTCTTGGCCGCATCAATAAACCATTTCATTTCAGCCATCTGCTGGTCCTTGCTCAGAGTCGATGGCTGGAATTCGTTATCTATCCATTTCCGGGCTTCGGCTTCGCCGGCGTATGCCTGGCCGGATAGCAGGCAGGTTACGGCAAACGCCAGTGCGGTACGACGAAATAACATTGCTGTCTCCTCGGTAGAACATGTCCCCGCTTTATCTTCCCGCCGCGCCGATCCGGGGGATAGTCAAATCGCGCGACAACAGCCGCCCAACATCGCTAGCCCTTGCGCAGGATGAGCGCCAGGACCAGCATGGACACGACAAAACTGATCCACACACTGGGCTCCTGCTCCAGGCCGAGCCACTCGGCCAGTTTTTCGCTCAGGCCCAAAAAACCCAGATTGATATACGCGGCGATCAGCAGGCCGATGAACAGGCGGTCGCCGCGCGTCGTGGCTATCGGCAGGAAGCCCTTGCGCAAGGTGGTGGGGCGCCGCAGCTCCCATACCGTCATGCCCGCCAGCATCAGCCCAATGCAGATGAAGAACACCGCGGTGGGCAAAGTCCAAACCATCCAGTCCAGCATGCTGCCTCCTTTACACTCGGCCCATTGCAAAACCCTTGGCGATATAGTGCCGGACGAACCAGATGACGACGGCGCCCGGGATGATGGTGAGCGTGCCCGCCGCCGCGAGCGTGGCCCAGTCCATGCCCGAGGCGGAGACCGTCCGGGTCATGGTGGCGACGATGGGCTTGGCGTTCACGCTGGTCAGCGTGCGGGCCAGCAGCAGCTCCACCCAGCTGAACATGAAGCAGAAGAAAGCCGCCACGCCGACTCCCGCCTTGATCAGCGGCAGGAATATCGTCAGGAAGAAGCGCGGGAAACCGTAGCCGTCGATATAGGCGGTCTCGTCGATTTCGCGCGGGATGCCGCTCATGAAGCCTTCGAGTATCCATACGGCCAGCGGCACGTTGAACACCAGGTGGGCCAGGGCGACGGCCCAGTAGGTATCCATCAGGCCCAGGGTCGAATACAGCTGGAAGAACGGCAGCAGGAAGACCGCCGGGGGCGTCATGCGGTTGGTCAGCAGCCAGAAGAACACGTGCTTGTCGCCCAGGAACTGATAGCGCGAAAAGGCGTAGGCGGCGGGCAATGCCACGGTGATGGAAATGACCGTGTTCAGCACTACATAGATCAGGCTGTTGATGTAGCCGCTGTACCAGGACGAATCAGTGAAGATGGTTATATAGTTGTCCCAGGTGAAATTCTGCGGCCAGAGCGAAAAGCTGGACAGGATGCCTTCGTTGGTCTTGAAGCTCATGTTGATCATCCAGTAGATGGGCAGCATGGCGAACAGCAAATACAGCGCGAGGAAGATCGTGCGCTTGCGAAACCGCCGGGTCTCATTCATGGCCGGACTCCTTGTCCTGCGTGCCCACCCGCAGCATCCAGTTGTACAAAATGAAGCACAGCAGCAGGATGATCAGGAAGTAGATCAGTGAAAAGGCCGCCGCCGGGCCCAGGTCGAACTGCCCTACCGCTTTTTGCGTCAGGTACTGGCTCAGAAAGGTGGTGGCATCGCCCGGGCCGCCGCCGGTCAGCACGAAGGGCTCGGTGTAGATCATGAAGCTGTCCATGAAGCGCAAGAGCACCGCGATCATCAGCACGCCGCGCATTTTCGGCAGCTGTATATACCGGAACACCGCGAACTTGCTGGCGCCGTCTATGCTGGCCGCCTGGTAGTAGGCGCCGGGTATCGAGCGCAAGCCCGCGTAGGCGAGCAAGGCGACCAGTGGCGTCCAGTGCCATACGTCCATCAGCAGCACGGTCAGCCAGGCTTGGGTGGGATTGCTGGCATAGCTGTATTCGATTCCCATCAGCAGCAAGGCATGGCCCATCAGGCCGATGTCGGCGCGCCCGAAGATCTGCCAGATCGTGCCCACCACGTTCCAGGGAATCAGCAGGGACAGGGCCACCAGCACCAGCACCGCCGAGGACTTCCACCCCGTGGACGGCATGGACAAGGCCAGCAGCACGCCCAGCGGGATTTCCAGCGCGAGGACCGACAGCGAAAACACCAACTGGCGCAGCAGCGCGGCATGCAGGTCCTGGTCGCGCATGACGGCGCTGAACCATTCCGTGCCGACGAACACCGTGCGGGTCGGCGAGATGACATCCTGGACGGAATAGTTCACCACGGTCATCAGCGGCAGCACGGCGGAGAACGCCACGCACAAGACCACGGGCAGGATCAGCCACCAGGCCTTTTGATTGACGGGCTTCACATACAGGCTCATGCGGACGCTCCCGGCTTGCCGGCGGGCGCGGGCGCTGCCTGCGTATCGACGCGATGCTGGTTCATGCGATGAGCTCCTCGTTGCGGTAAAAGCAGGAATGCGGTCCAAGCACCGCAAGCCCCGTGGCGGCGCCGTGTTCCGGCAAGTCGTGCTCCAGGCCCAGGCGCGCGCGCACCAGGTGCTGGCCCACCCGCGCCGTCAATAATTGATAGGTGCCGACGTTCTGCACCTTTTCCACGGTCGCCGCCACGACCCCCGGCTGGCCGGGCGCCGCCAGGCGCGTATATTCGGGACGTATCCCCAATTTGAGCTGGCCAGCGGCCAGTTGCATGCCCGCGGGCAGCGCGACCGGCTGACCGCCCAGCAGGGCCATGCCGCCGGCGGCTTCGATAGGCAGGATATTCATGCCCGGCGAGCCGATGAAGTGGCCCACGAAAGTGTGCGCCGGGCGCTCGAACAAGGCTTCGGGCGTGCCCACCTGCACCACCTTGCCGCGCGACATCACCATGATCTCTTCGGCAAAGGTCAGGGCTTCGACCTGGTCGTGCGTCACGTAAATCAGGGTGAGCTTGAGTTCATGATGGATCTGCTTGAGCTTGCGGCGCAATTGCCATTTGAGCTGCGGGTCGATGACGGTCAGCGGCTCGTCGAACAGCACCGCCGATACGTCGGACCGCACCAGCCCGCGGCCCAGCGAGATTTTCTGCTTGGCGTCGGCCGGCAGGCCGGCGGCGCGCTGGTCGAGTTGATGGCTCAATTCGAGCATTTCCGCAATCTGCCCGACGCGCGCCTTGATCTGCGCCGCGGGAATTTTGCGGTTGCGCAGCGGAAAGGCCAGGTTTTCGCCCACGGTCATCGTGTCGTAGACCACCGGAAACTGGAAGACCTGGGCGATATTGCGTTGCTGCGGCGTATCCCGGGTCTTGTCGGCGCCGTCGAAGCGCACGCTGCCCTGGGACGGAACCAGCAAGCCCGAAATGATGTTCAGCATAGTGGTTTTGCCGCAACCCGACGGGCCCAGCAAGGCGTAGGCCCCGCCGTCCCGGAATGTCATCTTCAGAGGCAGCAGGGCGTAGTCCTCGTCGCCTTGCGGATGCGCTGCATAGGAATGCGACAGATCGAGGTCGATGCGGGCCATGTCAATGCGTCCTTGCCTGCGGCGGCGCAAGCAGCAAATCGCCGGCCGCGTCGAATACAAAAGCCGTGGACGGCGTAAAGTACAAGGCCAGCGCGGCGCCTATCTCGAAATGGTGCACGCCGGTCACCTGGGCGACCAGGCCCCCTATGCCGGAGCCCAGATGGACGAAGGTGTCGGAGCCGGAGATCTCCGCCAGCTGCACCTTGCCGTGCAGCGCGATATCGCCTTCGCGGCACTGCAAGCGCAGAGAACTGGCGCGTATGCCCACCGTGATATCGGCCGCGCCCGCCGCGGCGGCTTCCGGCAGAACCAGCGGCACCGGCACCTGGCCGGCCAGCTGGACACCGCCCGCCGCGCGCGCCGCCTTGATGAAATTCATGGGGGGATCGCTGAAAGCGCTGGCCACGCGGATCGAGCTTGGAAAATTGAAGACCTCGATCGCGGGGCCGTACTGCAACAGCTCGCCGCGATCCAGCACAGCCGTATAGCCGCCCAGCAGCAAGGCCTCGCCGGGCTCGGTCGTGGCATAGACTATCGTCGAGTCGCCCGCCGCAAACAACTGGCCCAGCTCTTCCCGCAATTCTTCGCGCAGCTTGTAATCCAGGTTGACCAGAGGCTCATCCAGCAGGATGAGCGGCGCATTCTTCACCAGGGCGCGGGCCAGCGCCACGCGCTGCTGCTGGCCGCCCGACAGCTCGGCCGGCAGGCGATCCAGGAACATGCCGATATGCAGCTTTTCGGCCAGGGCCTGGACGCGTTCGCCTATGTTCTTTTCGCCGCGCAGCTTCAATGGCGAAGCGATGTTCTGCCTTACGGTCAGCGAGGGGTAGTTGATGAATTGCTGATACACCATGGCCACATTGCGTTCGCGCACCGGGCGGCCGGTCACGTCGCGCTCATCGACCAGCACCTTGCCGCCGCTGGGGGCGTCCAGTCCGCCCATGATGCGCATCAGGCTGGTCTTGCCGGCCTGCGTGGCCCCAAGCAATACCGTTACCGCGCCGCTTTGCGGACGCAGGCTCATTTCATAGAGCCAGGTCTCGCTTCCCACCTTCTTGCTGATGCCGTCCAGCGCCAACTGCATGGTGATGTGTCTCCATTTCTGGTTCTATTTGGCGCATTATTGTTCGTTTACTATATATTTACCCTTGATGAAAACCCTAGGATCGATTCCTTTTGTTTCGATGTACATTTCTTTTGTCTTATCAATGAAGCGCGCAGCATGAATCCGAATCCTCGCCAGCTCAAGCTCCTGCAGCATGTGCATGAGCGCCATTCCAGCACTGTCGACGAACTGGCGACCCGATTGAGCGTAACGGTGCAGACCGTCAGGCGCGACGTGCAGCGCCTGTCGGAGGCTGGCCTGCTGGCGCGCTTTCATGGCGGCGTGCGCCTGCCCAATTCCACCATCGAAAACATCGCCCATCACCAGCGCGAGAACCTGCACGCCGAGGGCAAGCGCCGCATTGCCGAAACCGTGGCGCGGGCCGTGCCCAATGATTGTTCCTTATTGATCAATATCGGCACGACCACCGAGGCAATCGCCAAGGCGCTGATGCAGCACACCGGCTTGCGCGTCATCACCAACAACATCAATGTGGCCGCCATACTGAGCCGCAACCAGAACAGCGAAGTGATAGTGGCGGGCGGCGTGGTGCGCCCGCGCGACCACGGCATCGTGGGCGAAGCGACGGTGGATTTCATACGCCAGTTCAAGGTCGATATTGCCTTGATCGGCATATCCGGCATCGAGGCGGACGGGTCGCTGCGCGATTTCGACTATCGCGAAGTCAAAGTATCGCAGGCTATCATCTCGCATGCGCGCGAAGTATGGCTGGCCGCCGACGCCAGCAAATTCAACCGGCCCGCCATGGTCCGCGTGGCGCATCTGGGGCAGATCGACCGCCTTTTCACCGATGCCGCGCCGCCGGAGCCGTTTCCCGACCTGCTGGCCCATGCCCAGGTGCGCTGCGACATCGCCATCTGATACGAATCCGCCCGAAATCTCCGAGCCGCCATGACTTATATACTCGCCCTCGATCAAGGAACCTCCAGCACGCGCAGCATTGTCTTCGACAAGCCCGGGCGCATCGTCGCGCTGGCGCAAAGGGAACTCACCCAGATCTATCCCGAACCGGGCTGGGTCGAGCACGACCCGGTGGAAATCTGGCAAACCCAGCTGGCCACAGCCCGCGAAGCCATCGCCAAGGCCGGCCTGCGGGCCGGCGACATCACCGCCCTGGGCATTACCAATCAGCGCGAAACCACGCTGGTCTGGAACCGCAAGACCGGCCAGCCCATCTACAACGCCATCGTCTGGCAGGACCGGCGCGCCGAGCCGACCTGCGCCGAACTGCGCGCGCGAGGCCTGGATAGCCTTATCCTGGAAAAGACCGGGCTGCGCGTGGACGCTTATTTTTCCGGCACCAAGCTCAAGTGGATACTCGACCACGTGCCGCAAGCCCGCGAGCAGGCGCGCCGCGGCGAGCTTGCCTTCGGCACCATAGACAGCTGGCTGATCTGGCAACTGACCAAAGGCGGCAAGCACAGCACCGACGTCAGCAATGCCTCGCGCACCATGCTGTTCAACGTGCACAGCAACCAATGGGATGACGAGCTGCTGCAGGCGCTGGACATAGAACCGGCCCTGATGCCGCAAGTGCTGCCCTCGGCCGCCGAGTTCGGAGCGGCGCAGGCCGACCTCCTGGGGCAGGCGATCCCGATTTGCGGCGTGGCGGGCGACCAGCAAAGCGCGCTGTTCGGCCAGGCCTGCTTCAGCGCCGGCATGGCCAAGAACACCTATGGCACCGGCTGCTTCATGCTGATGCATACCGGCAACAAATTCCAGGTGTCGCAAAACGGCCTGGTCACCACCAGCGCCGCGCAGACCAGCGCGCAAACCGAATTCGCCATGGAAGGCAGCGTATTCGTCGCCGGCGCCGTGGTCCAGTGGCTGCGGGACGGGCTCAACGCCTTCAAGAAAAGCAGTGAAATCGAGACTCTTGCGCAAAGCGTGCCCGACTCGGGCGGCGTGATGCTGGTGCCGGCCTTTACCGGGCTGGGCGCGCCGTACTGGAAGCCGGAAGCGCGCGGCACGATTACCGGCCTGACGCGCGGCAGCACCATGGCGCATATTGCCCGGGCGGCGCTGGAAAGCATCGCCTACCAGAGCGCCGCATTGCTGCTGGCCATGAGCCGCGACGCCGTGGCCGCGGGTTCCGCGCCGCTGGCCGAGCTGCGCGTCGACGGCGGCGCCAGCGTCAACGATTTGCTCATGCAGTTCCAGGCGGACTTGCTGGGCATCCCGGTCGTGCGCCCCACCATGGTGGAAACCACCGCGCTGGGCGCCGCCTACCTGGCAGGGCTGAGCAGCGGCATTTATGAAAACAAGGAAGAATTATCGGCGCTCTGGCAAGAGGAGCGCCGCTTCATGCCCCAACTGGCCCGGGCCGATGCGCGGGCCTTGATGGAGAAGTGGGAACACGCGCTGCGGCAGACCACGGCCGAATAGCCGCTGGCGAGCTCTTGCTTTTCTTGCGTGGGGACGCGCCCGGCCAGGGCCCGTCCCTGGCCTACAATAAGGCCATTCTTCAAATAGGCCCAGCCATGCCTGCCTCGAACCCTGCCGCCGCCCCCGTCTATGTCGCCTGGACGGAAAATGAACAATCGCGCAAGGCGCAATGGCTTGCGCAGGACGGCCACGGCCTGCCCAAGCGCATCGTCGCGGCCGACGACACCCTGAGCGCCGACGCCGCCTACCGCCTGATCAGCCAGGGGACATCCGTGCTTTGGCGCGGCGACTTCCAAAATGGCCGGCAGCTTCTGCAGGCGCTGGCGCGCCGCATCGACAAAAAGAAAAAGCCCGCCCGCGCCAAAGCCGAACCCGCCTCCCCGCTCGATGAGTTCAATCGGCACCGCCTGCACCAGTCGCAGCGCACCCAGCTGCTGAACAAACTGCTGATCGAACTGGAGGCCGATGCCGGCATAGCGCTGCGCCGCGCGCCCGATGCGCGGGAAGCCTGCCATGCCGCCCTGGGCGAGACCCGCGCACCCTTTTTGCTGCCGCTGAGGGCTCTGCAGGGGATCATAGGCGCGCACGAGTGGCGCAAGAAAGGCGTGGCCGTTCCCGCGCTGGCCCATCCCATCCATGTGCATTACGGGGTGTTTTCACCCAATCGCGGCGAGTATATCGACCTGGTCGCGCAAGCGCCTTTGCCGGCGCGGGATCTGGCCTTCGATATCGGCACCGGCAGCGGCGTGCTGGCGGCGGTGCTGGCGCAGCGCGGAATCGGCAGGATCATCGCCACCGACCAGGACCCGCGGGCCCTGGCTTGCGCCCGCGAGAACATCGACCGGCTCGGCTTCAGCCAGGTCATCGATCTGCAGCAAGCCGACCTGTTTCCGCAAGGCAAGAGCAGCCTGATCGTCTGCAACCCGCCCTGGCTGCCCGCCAAGCCCACCGTTGCCATCGAACGCGCCATTTACGATCCCGGCAGCGGCATGCTGCTGGGCTTTCTCAATGGTCTGGCCGGCCACCTGGAACCCGGCGGCGAGGGCTGGCTGATCATGTCGGACCTGGCCGAACATCTGGGCCTGCGCAGCCGCGAGTTTCTGCTGCAGGCGATTGCCGCCGCGGGCTTGCGCGTGGCGGGCCGTCTGGATGCGCGCCCGGCGCACCCCAAGGCCATGGACGAGTCCGATCCCTTGCATATGGCGCGGCGCGCCGAAGTCACGTCGTTATGGCGCCTGATGCGAGACTAGCGCGGCCGCGCGCCGGCATGGTTTATGATGAAACCATTGGATTACCCGCCCTGGAGGCAAGCCCTGGATCATGCTGCAAAAAATCATTCTCGCCATCGCCGTTTTCATCATCATCCTGGTTGCGCTGACCTTCGGCGAAACCATAGCCTACGAGGCGTTCGCGTGGATCTCCCATATAACAGGGCTGGTCGTCCATAATTTCTCGGACATTTACTATGCCGTCAAAAACTATGTCGCCCTCCATGCCATAAAGGTGCTGATAGCGCTGGCGCTGACCGTGCCCATCAGCCTGTGGATCATCAAAAGCAAGAGCGACGAGCTCGACAAGCCCACCAATCATCGCAAGATCGCCATAGTCCTGGCGATCTTCCTGGGCTGGCTGGGAGCGCACCGCTTTTACCTGGGCCAGATCGGCTGGGGCATTTTCTATCTGGCCGTCTGCTACTTTTTCGCGCCGCTGGCCATTGTGCTGGGCTTGATCGACGCTGTCCGCTATATGTTCATGAGCGACGAAGACTTTGCCCTGGTCCGCAATTGAATCGTCCCGCCCCCGCTATGCCGTTCCAGCTGTCGCCCCCTCCCGCCGGGCTCTGCCAGGATGCGCGATTCGACGAATCGCTGATTGCGATGGCCGCGCAGAACGGCCCCATGGCTTGCGTGTGGGAATCCGGCCAGGGGCTGGTGGTGCCGCGCACCTACCAGCGCTTTGAATCCTTTGCCGCGGCCTGCGCCGAATTTGCCGGGCTGGGCTGGCCGGTCAGCGTGCGCCAGTCCGGCGGCGGCATCGTTCCGCAAGGGCCCGGCATCGTCAACCTGAGCCTGGCTTACGCGGCGCAGGGCAAGCCGCTGGACCACTCCGACGAGGCCTATCTGCTGATATGCCGGGTGATCGCCGGGGCCCTGCAAGAGCACGGCATCGTCAGCCAGCCACAGGCCGTCGAAGGGTCATTTTGCGACGGCCGCTATAACCTGGCGGTCGGGCAAGGCGCCTCGGCCAGGAAAATCGCCGGGACGGCGCAGCTGTGGCGCCGCCACACCCTGGCCTCTACCCGCGACACCGTGCAAATGGTGCTGGTCCATGCGCTGATACTGGCTGCGGTGGATGCGGACGCGCTCACCGCTTGCGCCAACCGCTTTGAACAGGCGGTGGGCAATCACAAGCGCTACGGCAGCGACCGCATTGCTTCCCTGGACGAATTGTGCAATACGCCCGGCCACGCCCGGGAAGCGTTCACGCTTGCCCTGAAAGACTCCTTGCGGCGCCAGCTCGTTTCCCCCTGACGGGGATGCCGACTGGCGGAAATCCGCGTTTCGTTACATAATGTAAAGTTGTTCATCCTAGCGGAACATGTTTCATGATTATGATGTTGCCTTTTTTGACCGGCATGCTCGCGGTCTGGTTCGGCATCCGGGGGCAACGCCCCGCCTGTCTTTCGTTCTGGGCGATCACCCTGGCGGTTTTCGCCGTCTGGTGCAGGTTCCACATGACTGACCCTTTGGGATTATCGCTTTAAGCCATGTCGAACCACTACTTCCACAACGACCGTTTTCGCCTGTCGCGCACGCTCAACATGCTGGCGCTGGCCGGCGTCTGCGCCATCCTGCTCGCGGCCTTCGCCTGGCAGTTGGCCTTCGACGAACTGCCCTGCCCCCTGTGCCTGCTGCAACGGGTGGCGTTCGTGCTGGTGGGCCTGGGGCTGCTGCTCAATGTACGGTTCGGCCCTTCGCCGCTGCATTACGGCATGATAGTGCTGTCGGCGCTGGGAGGCGCCATCGCGGCCGGGCGGCAGGTGCTGCTGCATATCGGGCCGGGCGACCCTGGCTATGGCCCGCCCTTGCTGGGCATGCATTTCTACACCTGGGCCTTGATCCTGTTCGCGGCCTTCATGGCCTGGAGCGGCATCATGCTGATGCTGGATCGCCGCTGCACCGACCAGCCCGATGCGCGCCAGGCCAGCCGCGCGGCCCGCGCCATCATGTGGCTGTTCTTTTTGCTGGTGCTGGGCAATATGGCGTCGACCATGCTGGAATGCGGTTTCGGCTCCTGCCCCGACAACCCGGCAAGCTATCTTTGGCTGAGTTGATCCGCCACAAGGAAATGCTCCTGCGCGCCTGATCAAAAGCGCGGCGGCGCGATGCCGCGCAACGCATATTCCATTACAATATCGTTAACATTGTAAACGTTGATCAGCCATGGAAAACAAGACCGCGCGACTCACAGTGCTCATCGACCCTCGCAAGAAGAAGGCCTTTGAGCAGCTCTGTGCCAGCCAGGACATCACCCCTTCGCAGGTGGTGCGCCAATTGATACGCGACTATCTGACGCAGCATGGCGTGAGCTACGGCAAGGCCAGCGTCACGACCAACCCGCAGGTCAAGAGCCCGTCCAGCGAATAAGCGGACTCCGGCTTCCGCCACGGCTCAGCTTTTTCCGGCATCCGGCGTGGCGGGCGCGCTGCCCGCCTCGGCGTGCAGCAAGGCCGCCACCAGCTCGGACAAGGTCTCGGTAAAGTTGCCGGGGCCCAGCTTTTCAAGCAGGCCCATTTTGCGCAGCTTGTGATAAACCCGGGAATTGGCTTCGGTAAGCACCACGCGCACGCCTCTGGCCTGCAGGCCCAGCACCACTTCTTCGAGTGTTTGCAAGCCCGTCGCATCGATGAACGGCACATGCCCGAGGCGGATGATTAGCACCCGCGGGTCGGTATGCGTGTCGGCCAGGGCGCGCTCGAAGGCCCCGACAGCCGCAAAGAAAAACGGACCATCCACCGCATATACCAGGACGCCCGCCGGCAGATGATGCAAGCCTTCGCGGGCCAGCTCCTTGTCCAGGTCCACGCCGTTCTGCTGGCGCACCACCACGCTTTCAGCCATGCGCCGCATGAAGTGCAGCATGGCCAGCACCACCCCTATGTTCACGGCCACCACCAGATCGGCGAAAACCGTCAGGCCGAAGGTGACCAGCAGAATCGCCACATCGGCGCGCGGAGCGCGCTTCACCATCTTGACCACATGCCGCAGTTCGCTCATGTTCCAGGCCACGATGAACAGAATGGCGGCAAGGCAGGCCAGCGGAATATTGGCGGCCAGAGGGGCCAGGAACAGCAGGACCACCACCAGGGTGAGCGCGTGCACTATCCCGGCGATGGGGCTGGTTCCGCCATTGCGGATATTGGTGGCCGTGCGCGCGATGGCGCCGGTGGCCGCAATCCCGCCAAACAGCGGGGCCACGATATTGGCCAGGCCCTGGCCTATCAATTCCTGGTTGGAATTGTGCCGGGTTCCGGCCATCCCGTCGGCCACGACCGCCGACAGCAGCGACTCGATCGCGCCCAGCATGGCGATGGCGAAAGCGGGACCTATCAGTTCGACCAGCCTGGACAGGGTCACCGCCGGAAAAGCCCATGTCGGCAGGCCGCGGGGAATCTCGCCATAGGTGCTGCCTATGGTGGCCACGCTGTCGAAATGGAATATGGCCTGGATGAGGGTGACGACCACCAGGGCCACGAGCGGCCCCGGCACCCGCGCCAGGCGCGGTATGCGCGAGGCGAAGATGACCAGCAGCAAGGCGATGCAGGCAAGCGCGGTGGTGGCCCAGTCCAGTTGCGGCAGCGCCTGCAGCAGGTTCCAGAGTTTTTGGTGGAAATGCTCGCCGCCCACCGCCGGCAGACCGAAGAAATCTTTCCACTGCCCGACCCAGATGACCACGCCGATACCGGCGGTGAAGCCGGCGATGACCGGCGCGGGGATGAATTTGATGACGGCGCCCAGGCGGGCCACGCCAAAGAGCAGCAGAATGACGCCCGCCATCAGGGTGGCGATCTGCAGGCCGTCGACGCCGTATTTGGCCACGATGCCGGCCAGGATCACGATAAAGGCGCCGGTGGGGCCGGCGATCTGCACCCGGCTGCCGCCGAACAGCGAAACAATGATGCCAGCGATGATGGCCGTGTAGATGCCCTGCTCCGGCTTGACGCCCGACGCGATCGCGAACGCCATGGCCAGAGGCAGCGCCACGACCCCGACGATCAGCCCCGCGACGATATTCGAAAGCCAGTGCGGGCGCCGTAGCAAGCCTGCGCGATACGCATCGAGAAGAGCAAACATCCTTACCCCGGATAAGCCAATATAATGTGGCTTTGATTATAATACGATGTAAACCCGGGATGCGCGGCCCGCCGCCACATATTCATCCTGCCCGCCGATTATTTGCGCAAAAGCCGCAGGCTGTTCGCCAGCACCAGCAGGCTGGCGCCCACATCGGCGAACACCGCCATCCACATCGTGCCCAGCCCCCATAAGGTCAGCAGCAGGAAGACCGCCTTGATTCCCAGCGCTATGCTGATGTTCTGAACCAATACGGCATGCGTGGCCCGCGACAGGCGTATGAAGCGGGGAATCTTGCGCAGGTCGTCGTCCATCAGGGCGACATCCGCCGTTTCGATGGCCGTATCGCTGCCCATCGCGCCCATGGCGAAGCCGATATCGGCCCGCGCAAGAGCGGGCGCATCGTTGATGCCGTCGCCCACCATGCCCACGGCGCCTTGCGCCGCATAGCGCTCGATGGCCTGCAGCTTGTCCTCGGGCATCAGTTCGGACTGCACGCTGTCTATGCCGACCTGCTCCGCGATGCCCCGGGCGGTAGCGCTGTTGTCCCCCGACAGCATGGCGGTGCGCACGCCCAGGCCATGCAATTCGGCGATGGCCTGCCGGGAGGAAGGCTTGACCGCGTCGGCGACGGCGAACACCGCCAGCGCCCGATCCGCCGCGGCCAATACCGCTACGGTCTTGCCTTGTTCCTGCAGTGCCGCCACATGGCGCGCAAGTTCCGCGCCGGCCGGCCGTGCGCCAAGCACGCTGTCGACCCAGCGGGGGCTGCCCAGCATATAGCCGGCGCCGGCTATGTCGCCGCGCGTGCCGCCTCCGGGCACGGCCTCGGAATTGCCTACCGGCAGCAGTTCCTGGCCGTCGTAAGCGCGGACTATGGCCTGCGAGACGGGGTGGTCCGATCTGGCGGCCAGGCTGGCGGCCAGGCGCCGCAGCTCGGCTGCGCCGAGCGCGGATCCCGCATGGGCGGTGGATGTCCCATGGCTGCCGCCAAGGACCAGGAAATCGGTTTGCTGCGGCTTGCCCTGGGTGAGCGTGCCGGTTTTATCCAGGGCAAGCCAGGCCAGTTTGCGGCCTTCTTCCAGATAAACGCCGCCCTTGACCAGAATGCCGTGGCGCGCGGCGGCCGCCAGCCCGCTGACAATCGCGACCGGCGTGGAGATGACCAGCGCGCAAGGGCAGGCAATCACCAGCAGCACCAGCGCTTTATAGACCCACTCCAGCCACGGCTGGCCCAAGGCGAGAGGTGGAACCACCGCCACCAGCAGGGCCAGCAGGCACACGATGGGCGTATAGATGCGCGCGAACCGGTCGACGAAGCGCTGGATGGGCGCCTTGCTGCCTTGCGCCGCCTGCACGGCATGGATGATGCGCGCCAGCATGGTATTGCTGAACGCCGCCTCCGCGCGATATTCGATCTCGGCCATGCCGTTGATGGTGCCGGCATAGACCTGGTCGCCCACGGTCTTTTCGACCGGCATGCTCTCGCCGGTGATGGGCGCCTGATCGACCACGGAACTGCCCGCCACGACGCGGCCATCCAGGCCGATGCGCTCGCCGGGACGGGCGCGCAGCACCGTTCCCGGCTGGACCGCAGCGGCGGCCATGCTGGCCCAGGCGCCATCGGCGCCTTGCGCCCAGACAGTTTCAGGGGCCACCTCCATCAGGCGCTCGACGGCGTGGCGCGCACGGTCCAGCGAGCGGGCTTCAATGAATTCGGCGATGGAAAACAGGACCATGACCATGGCGGCCTCCGGCCAGTTTCCCAAAGCCAGGGCGCCGGTCACCGCAATGCTCATCAAGGCATTGATGTTCAGATTGCCGTTGCGCACGGCGAGCAGGCCCTTCTTGTAGGTGTCCAGCCCGCTCAGCGCCACGGCCAGCAAAGCCAGGGCAATGACCGCCCAGCCGAAATCGCCCAGCCACCCCAGCGCCTCGGCGCCGACGGCGGCCAGCGCCGCCACGGCCAGCGGCCACCATGGCCGGGCCGGCGCGGGGGCGGCTTTGCCCAGCGGCTGGCCTTGTTGCGCCAGCTCCGGCTCGAAGCCCAGGCTGCGTATCGCCTGGAGGATGGCGCCCAGGGCCGGCGCCGCGTGATCCACGGTGAGCACGCGCTGCATCAGGTTGAACTGCACGCCGTGCACCCCTTCCATGGGCTCGAGCTTCCTGCGTATCAGCGCCTCTTCGGTGGGGCAGTCCATCTGCATGATGCGCATGGCCGTGCGCGCCCCGCCCGGCACGGCCTGCTGGGCCGGCAATGGCGCGATGCCGATGGCGGCAGGCTCATGGGCATGGCTCGAGCCATGAGGCGCATGGCCGTGGCCTTGCTCGCCGCCGCCATGGCCGGAACAACATTGGGCCGACGGCCCGGGACCTGCCGGGCCGCCGGCGTACTGGGAATCGTGTGAATGTGCGGACATGAGTTTTCCGTAAGCCTGCTTATTGCATATATGCAGTAAACACCTTAAAGTAACTACAAGGTCAACTCATATGTCGGAGACAGTTATGAAAATCGGCGAATTGGCCAAAGCGGCCAACTGCAGCACGGAAACCATACGCTTCTATGAGCGGGAAGGCTTGCTGCCGACCCCCGGGCGCAATGACAGCAATTACCGCAGCTATCGAGGCGACCATCTGGAACGCCTGCGGTTCATACGCAACTGCCGGGGCCTGGACATGGCCCATGACGAAATCCGCAGCCTGCTCGCATTCATCGATCGCCCTCATGGCGACTGCGCCCCCGTCAACGATCTGCTGGATGAGCATATCGTCCATGTGGACCTGCGGCTGGCGGAACTGCAGCGCTTGCGCAAACAGCTGGTCGGCCTGCGCCAGCAATGCGCGACCGCGCAATCCATGCAGGACTGCGGCATCATCCACGGCCTTGCGGCCATGGAAACCGAAGAAAAACACCCTTCGGCCTCACATCTGGGCTAAGCCCCCCCGCAAGCGCGGCTAGGTTTTCAGGTGATTGATCGCATCCAGCGCAAGATGGGAATGGGCATAGGCGGCGCCGGCGCGCATTTCAGCGGCGACCCAGATCGCTTCCATGATTTCCTGTTCGCTGGACCCGGCCTTCACGGCGGCTTCGGTATGGCCCTTGATGCAGTATGGGCACTGGGTGACGTGCGCCACTGCCACGGCGATCAATTGCTTGGTTTTCTTGGGCAACGCCCCTTCGGCAAATACCGCGGCGCTGAACGCCCTGAAGGCCGCCAGCGCGTCGGGCGCCAGTTCGGCGCGCTGTTTGGCGAATTCCTTGGTCATCGGGGGGTATATGGCAGGCTGGTCCATGGCGGGCTCCTCTAGCATTGGAAAATTCCAAGTATGGCCCCAAGGCAGGCGTCAGGGCCGCCTGGCCGACATGGCGGCATGGCCTTTCGCGGGAGACTCGCTTGTGGCAGGCGCGCCATGTCCCGCTGCGAGCGAAGGGCGGCGGGCTGGTTGACGGCAAATGGCTTGCCCGCAGCAGCGCCGTCGCCTTTTCCCGTCCTCAGAAGTACTTTGCAACGGTTGACGCAGGCCGTCCTGAAAGGGGCGGCCGAAGTCGACGCATGGACGCTGTACCGTACTCTGTCCGAGCCGCTCGAAGGCCTGGGCGGGCAATCACCAGTAGATGCCGTGACTGCCGATTCGGTCGATGCGGTGACCAAGGCGGTGTTCAATGTGCTCGGGGTACATTGAGGCGAGGTGGCGTGAGTATCGATCTGCCGCCGTCCCGAATCGATGCGGGAGAGCTGCTCCAACATGTGAGCCGCGTCGTCTATCGCGATGAACCGCTGTGCTACGGACGCGACGGCACCAACCGTTATGACGCCCCCAAGCGGGACTACGGCGTGCTGTACCTGGGCCGCAATCTCCCGACGGCGTTGATGGAATCAGTGTTTCATAAGCACCAGTGGGACCAGGACACCAAGCGCTCGATCGCGCTGGCGGAAGTCCATAGTCGCCTGGTGCGCGCAGCAGGCGTACTGGAGGATCTGTGCCTGGCCGATCTCATGGCTGAAGGCGTCATGGCGGGCTACTTCGGTTTGAACCTGGAGCAGTTGGCCCGCCGCGACTACACATACACGCAACAGGTATCCGCGCGGGTGCATGCGTTGCAACTTCTGCTCCCCATAATTTTTAATCTAGCGGAATCCCCAACCGGAACCCAGCTTCTATCCGGCCATATTTCCCCCGCAAGAGAACACGTCTTCACTTTTGAATTTTAATTCATAGTATTTTGACTCAGCCTCTGCCATTCCCGGAGTTCGGCACGAAAGCATCCGAGAAACAGAATTCTTCGGCCAGGCCGTGCGACAGAAAATCGGGCACCGCGGCCTGGACCATGCGCACCGAACCACAAACATAGAGCTCATAGCCGCCCAGATCCGGATGATCAGAGAGCAAAGCCTGGTGCACGAAACCGCGCCGCCCGCTCCAGGGATCATCCTCGGCAAGCCCCGAGAGCACCGGCACATACGTGAAGTTATCGTGCGCGGCCTGCCAGCGCCTGAGCTGATCCTGGAGATAGAGGTCGCCCTCTGTGCGTACGCCCCAGTACAGCTCGATGGGCCGGCGCACGCCGCGCCGGAAGGCGTCTTCAAGAATGCTTTTGATCGGCGCAAAACCCGTGGCGCCGGCAATCATCAGAATGGGGCGCTCGCTGTCGCGCAGCGTGAAGCGGCCTATCGGTCCTTCGAAATCGACCTCGTCGCCAACCTGCATGCGCTCGAACACCTGCGTGGTGAAACGCCCGTCCTCGACCCGGCGCACGTGCAGCTCGATGATGCTGTCGTCAGGCAAGGGAAAGGGCTGCGCCGGATCGGCCGGCGCCTTGGCGAAGGAAAAAGAACGCCTGGCGCCATCATCGAGGATGATATTGATGTATTGTCCGGCCTGGTAGCGCAAGACCTTGCCCGATGGCAGCGCGATGAACAGGCGCATCAGCTCTGGTGTGAGCCGCTCCATGCGCAGCACCCGGCCTTGCCAGCGCTGCCATGCCTGCGCTTGATCGGGCGCCAGCGAGGCCACGCCTTCAACCTCGAATTCGACATCTTCCAGCGCAACGGCGCAACACATCAGGGCCTGGCCGCGCGCACGCATCGCGGGCGTCAGCGCGGCCTCCTGGTAAAGCCCGAGATCGACACGTCCATTGAGCACGGTGCAGACACAGACCCCGCAGCCGCCCGAGCGGCAGCCGTAGGGCAAGGCCAGCTCGGCGCGCAGGCCGGCCTCGAGCAGGGTTTCATCGGCGCGCGCCGTGGCGCGCGCCGGCCCGGGATGAATGGTCAGGCTGTGTGCCGCTGCGGAGCCACGGCGCAGCTTCAACCACGGCAGCGCGATGCCCAGCAGCGTCAGACCGATGACCAGCGCCCAGACCAGGCCCGGATGACCTTCCTGTATGAGCGGAAAAACAGGCAGCAGGAACCAGTCCAGCGAGAGCTTCAGCGGCGTGGTGTGCAGGTCCGCCTGACCCTGGCTGGACACCGGCACGGCGATGGACAGCGCCACCAGCGTCAGCGTCACCGCCAGCGCCACGGGCCGTGGCGGCTGCGTGCTCGCCTTGGGCACACGCTGCACATGTATCCACATCAGCAACAACAGCAACAGGGGCACGCCTATGTGCATGAATACCAGCAGCGAAAAAAGACGGTTGGTGACGTGCTCCGGAAGAATGAAGTTGCGAATCAGCCGGCCGCCGAAACCCGGCAGCCAGTCCAGCCATTCGAAGCTGGCCTGCGTGACGAACTGCGCCAGGCGGTCCCAGGGCAGCATGAAGCCGTTGACGCCGGAAACATAGGTCAGCCACAGCAGGCCCATGCCGGTGATCCAGGAAAACGCCCGAAAGCCGCGCAGGCGATCGAGCGCGAAATAGCGCAGCATGTGCAACAGCATGGTCAGCACCATGGCGTCGGAACCATAGCGATGCAGGCCGCGTATCAGGCTGCCCAGGCCCCAGGCGCCGTGGGAGACCGCGACCACTGATCGATATGCGCCTTCCACACTGGTGTCGAAAAAAATATAAAGCACCAGGCCGGTGATGGCGATCACCCAGAACAGGAAGAAGGTGATTTTTCCCAGATGATATAAAGGATTCATGCGGTCGCCGAAAGCACGGTTGAATATTGCTTCGACAGCCATGAATACGGCACGCAGCGCGCGCTGCAAAAGGGTTATCATGCCGCGCCGTCCCTTTGCTTGGCGGGCGTGGCCGCAACGCCTCGCATGGCACGGATGACCACCAGGGCAAACAACAGCCCTCCGCCTATGGCCAACAGCCCGCCCAGGCCCATCAGGCCCATGCCGGCGATTTCGCCGCTGGTGCGCAGCACCTGCTGCGCGCCGGCCACCTTGCGCTGCACGCCATAGCCGCCCGACCACATCAGGCCGACAATGTGCAGCAGCTGCCCGCCACCGTACAACCAGGGCTGCAGCAGCGCCGTGCGGCCCGAGGGCGCGGCGTAGCCGAGCCTGGGCAGCAGCCAGTAGATCATGCCCATCAGGGCCAGCGTGACGCCCACTATGCTGCCGTGGTAGTGCGCGGGAATGCGCACGTTGCTGCCGGCTATGGTCAGCCCGATCAGGCCGCCGGCCACGAACAGCAGCAGCGACGCCAAGACCGCTGCGCGCAGCGGCCGCAGGCCCGGCGCCAGACGCCGCAACGGCGCAAGGCCCAGCAACACCGCCAGCATCAGCGGCGCAATGGCCATTCCGCCGCCCAGGCGCATGGCCCAGGTGTGCATATGGCGATGTTCGACGCTGCTGATGTCGTACATCAGATAGGCCAGCGGCGTAACGAAGACGCCCGCCAGCGCCAGGGCGAACAACAGCAATACGATGCGCGGACTGAGCGGCACCTGGCCGCCGCAAGCCTGCACCAGAACCAGCCACGACACCAGCATGAGCAGCGTCCAGGTGAACTGCAGGGCGTGGCCGCCACCCCAGTAAAGAATTTCATAATAGGCATCGGCCGGCAAGCCCGCGGGCATCACCGCCAGGGACCAGCCCAAGGCCAGCAGCGCCACCGCCGCCGCCACTGCGCTCGCATGCAGACCGAAACGCAGGGCGCCTGTGCCGTCGACCGCCGGCCCGATGGGGACCGCGCAGATCATGGCCTGCAACACGAGCAGAAGACCGCCAGCGGCGAACACCAGCAATGCGATGCGAAAGGTGGCGCTGTCTATCATGGGAATGTAGTTGGCCATGATGGCCGCTCCTGAATCAACGAAGGGCGCCGCGGCCATGCCCAGCGCCCCCGCCGCACACAAGGCCCATGCCAGCTGCGCGGCCAGACGGCTCCCGGGCGTGAGCGCCCTCAGATTGAGGCTCCACAGCATACCGGCAACGGCGACAAACCAGACCAGAACCGACAGGTCGACGTGCACCACCAGCGCCACGCGAAAGAAATCGCCCCCGGGCAGCACTGCGTTGATTCCCGGTGTGCGCGCCAGCACCAGCAGCACAGAGAACAGGCCCGAGCCGAGCAGGGCTGCCAGCGCCAGCCTCAGCCAGGCGCGCGCCAGCCGACGACTGCCGGCCGTTGTTGCCGGCAGTGCATAACGTGCGGGGGTGGAAGCCGTCACACGGCCCATGCTGTCGTGAGTCGATACCGTATGTGCATTCATTGCAGTACTATGCCGCCTTTTTCCGCGTCGAAATCAATGACCAGAACCTGGCCGGGCGCGAGCGCCACGCTGGCCTCGCGTTCGTAGACACGCGCTCCCGGCCGCACGTCATCGTTGAAGCGCACACTAATGCGCTGTTCGCCCGCGGACACCACCAGCCGCTCGTAAATGGCCGCGGCGCCGTCCCTGGACAGGCCGCCTGGCTCGGCCACGCGCTTGAGCATCCTGGCGCCGTTGACATTGACTTCCATGCTCAGCGGCGAGCGCTCACGTGGACACTGCACAGGGTCGCGCATATTGGGCGGCAGTTTGGCCAACTCTTCGTCGGTCAGCCGCCGGCATTCGCCAACCGGCTGGCCCAAGCGCGCAACGCTGACCTTGATCAGCGCCTGGTCCTCGCCCAGTGGATGATAGGGTGGCCATTGCGTGAATACGCCTATGGCCAGCGCAAACAGGCCGTAAAGAAGGAACTGCCCCAGCCACTGGACAGGGCCGGCGGGGCTGCCGCGCCGAGTTTCGACGACGATGGGCTCAGTGGACGATTTCATTGGCATTCATGCTCACATGTGGCGACATGGCCCGCAGCCGTTCCCGCAGGCCCTGCAGGGCTTGGTCAAGCAGAGCTTCTTCGCCGGGTCCGGCAAAAACCAGTTGCAAGCGCTCGGCCGGCGCGTGAACACGCAGCCGCGGCTCACGCTGACGCGTCAGGCGCTGCACCATCCAGCGCTCTCCCAGACGAAACTCGCAGCCCCCTTCACGACAGGCGGCCACAAGTACTCCCGCCGCGCCATTGCGCATGGCGTATTCAACAAAAGATGGGGGCAGCTGCCCTGCGCAAATCAAGCCAAGCACGCTCAGGTCGGCGCCGTGCAAATTGTCATGGGACGCCCCGTGCCGACACGAAAACACCACTATCGGCCGCTGCGCCGTCGACGCCGCCAGCCGGGCGCGCAGGCGCCGGCGCAAAGCGTCGATGGACAGCTGCGGCATGTCAATGCCGGTGACCAGTCGCCGGGCTCTGCGTAACGGCGTGGACGATGGGCAGGCCCCGGCGCAGATGCCACAAGCCGTGCACAAATCGGCATCCACCTGCGCCAGCCGGTGCCCGGGACGTCTGTCGGGATGGGGCACCATAGTCACCGCCGCATAGGGGCAGTCGGCAAAACACCAGGCGCAGCCGCTGCAATTTTCGGCGTCGACCACCGCCACTGCGGCACGCGGCGTTCGCGGCAAAAAAGGCAAGGCAAACAGTACCAGCACGGCGCCACCAGTCAAGGTCAGGGTAAAGCCTCGCGAGGTAGCGTCAGTGAGCGGGTGCAGCCACAGCAGCAACCAGTCAAGACGCAGCTCTGCCGGCACCTGGCCCAGGGCGGCCGGGGCGTGGCTGAGCACCGGGCGTGCCAGTGCCAGCAGCGCCAGCGCCAGGATCACCCCGAACGTCAAGCCCCGTGGCGGCAGCATGGCAACATGTGCCAGGCGCTGAATATGAAACCACAGACCGAACAGCAATAACAGAGGGACCCCCACGTGTACGAAAATGAACAATGAAAACATCCGGTCGCTGAGCGCCGCGGGCGACAGGAAATTTCGCGCCAGCGGCGATGCCAGCAAGGGCAGCGCGTCCAGCCATTCAGCCGTGGACAGCGCCGAATATTGACCCAACTGGTCCCAGGCCAGCCAGAAGCCGCCGATGGCGCTGATGAAACAGAATCCCGGCAAAGGCACGCCCGTCAGCCAATGAAAGCGGCGCGCGCCATGCGCATGGCCGTGCAGCCATTCACGCAAAATATGCAAAAACACCACCAGCATGAGCAAATCTCCGGCATAGCGGTGCACGCCGCGCAACAGGCGCCCCAGTCCCAGCGGCAAATGCGCCAGGCGTTCGACCGAATGCCAGGCGCCGTTGACCGAGGTGTCGAACAAGGCGTACAGAATGACGCCGCTGGCCGCCAGCAGCCAGAGCGCCAGAAAACCGATAGTGCCCAGATGACGCAGGGGATTCTGGGCCGAACCGAACGCCATATCGAAATACCGTTCGATGGTTCGCCAGCCCTTCAGACCCCTTTGCCGGAAACCGCGTGTGCTGTGACTGGACATGGCAAACCCGTTAGACGACGCTGGCGTCTTTGCCGGCGCCACTCGCCAAACAGCCAGATGAACATGGTCAGAAAAAACAGCAAACCACTGGCCATTTGCAGAATCAGTTTCCAGTCATAGCGGTATTCGCCGGTCCTGGCGTCATAGACCGTGCACAGAATGCGCACGCGTTCGATCAGCTGACTTATGGGGCTGGACACGATTTGCGGCTGCTCGTAGAGCAGCAGACGGCGCAGGGGTGTGCCCAGGCGCTCGGCGCTTACCGCGTCGCCCAGCACCTGGCTGTGGATGCGCCCCTCGGCGTCGACCACGGTGACGCCCAGCACGTGGTCGAAACCCGCGGGCGTAGCGACCCAGCTGAAACCGAAGGCGCGCGTCAAGGCCTCGACATCATTGGGCCTGGGGCTCAGGAACGCCCAGTTGCGGTGCTTGATGCGGTGCTGCGAGGCGAACGCGCGCATGGCTTTCGGATCGTCAAAGGGCTGGTTGAAGCCGATGCTGATGACGTTGAACTGGTTTTCACCCAGCATGCTGTCCAGACCCTTGACCGCTGCATACAGGCTGCGTGTCTGCGCAGGGCAGATTTCAAAACAACCGGTGTAGATGAAACTGACCAGCAGAGGTTTGCCCCGATAGCTGCCCAGCCGCAGCGGTTTGCCGTTACTGTCGCGCAGCTCGAAGTCAGGCACCACACGGCCCACTGCGTCTTCGGCCAGGCGAATGGCCTGGGTTTCGTCGATAGCCGGGAGTTCGCCCGGCGCACGCGGTGCCGCGGCAACGCCGGTCACGGCCAGGGCGCCGCCCGCAAACAAAACCAGCATGCCGGCGCACAGCAGGGCCCGCCAGCGCGTCAACCGCCGCGGCGGGGCAAGGTCAGCGCAAGGCCGCATCGAGCCAGACCCCCAGAATGAGCGCGCTCAGTTGCATCATGGATGCAAAGAATGCCGCCATCGCCCGCGCGCGCACCGGCTCACGCGCCAGGGCGAAGGTCTTGCGCAGAAAAAACGCGCCGCCAAGCGCCGCCCCCAGCCCATAGGCCCAGCCGGCGCCAAAACCCAGCGGCACCAGGGAAATGGCCACCAGAGCCACCGTGTTCCAGTGCACGATGCTTGCGGCACGCCCGGGCCCCACGACCACCGGCAGCATGGGCACACCGGCAGCGGCATATTGATCGTGGTTGGCAATGGCCAGGCTCCAGAAATGGGGCGGCGTCCACAGCAACAACGCCAGCGCCAGCAACCATGCCAGGGGTCCCATCTGCGGGCTGACTGCGGCCGCACCGGCCAGCACGGCAAAACTGCCGGCGGCCCCGCCTATGACGATGTTCCATGGCGTGCGCCGCTTGAGCCCCATGGTATAGACCAGAGCATAAGTCAAGGCGCCCAGCAGCACGAACAGCGCAGCGGTCCAGTTGGCGACCAGGCCGGCCGCCGCCACCGCCCCGACCAGCATGCCCAGCATGAGCACCAGCCAGCGCGGGTCCCGCCGCAGCGCGCCACTGGCAAAAGCACGCCCTCTTGTGCGTGCCATGAGGCGGTCACTGTCGGCTTCCACGTATTGATTGAAGGCGCCCGCGCTGGCCGAGGCCAGCAACACGCTCAGCCCCAGCACCAGCGTCCGCCAGGGCGTCACCGACTCATGAGGGACGACGGCCGCTCCTGCGAGCGCCGTGAACATGATAAGCATCCCGATGCGCAGCTTGAATAAGCTGAGCACCAGCCGCCAGCGCGGATGCACGGGACAGACAACCGGCGCCGGCGTGATCCGCGGGGACGACGCAAGAGAGCTTTCGATGTGATTCATGCGTGACTCCAGCACTCACGCTTGCCGGCGGCGGCAAGCGTGACAGGGTGTTGATCAGCTCAAGCCCCACAGGGTGGACAAATACTTCCAGTTGATGAAGTAATAGACGACGAAGGCCACCAGAAAGACCATGGCCAGCACGAAGGTACCCGGGGCAGTAAAGCCGATCGAGCCGTAAGTCAGGGCCGCCGCGCCGGGGGACGCGCGCCCTACAGGCGTGAACCTCGGGCTCGATGCGCCTGCTTCGAGCTTGCGCCCCCAGAGCAGTGAGCCCAGCGTGATGTAGATGAAGGCCACGCCCCCGATGATGGCTGCCACACCGCCTACGCCCACCAGCGCCATCATCAGATAGGCGGCGCCCGGCCATTCATAGGCCATTGCGGCGCCCTGGAAGGCCATGTCCCAGTGCCGGCGCGAAACGCCCAGCGTACCCGCCCCCATCATCACCAGGCAGAGAAAGTACATGGACAGGCCAAACAGATAGGGTTGCCATTTGGCCAGCGTGGGCGCGATCAGTTCGCGCCTGAACAATACCGGGATCAGATAGTAGGTCACCGCCATGAAGGTCAGCGTCGTGCCCACCACCACAGTGGCGTGGAAGTGGCCTGGCACATAAATGGTGTTATGGATGATCAGGTTGAGCTGTTCGGTGCCCATCATGACGCCAGTGATGCCACCCAGAAAGCCGAAGCCGATGAGAGAGATGAATACGGCCGAGAAAGCGGGATTGCTCCAGGGCGCTTTGCGCAGCCACTCGAACAAGCCCTTTGTGAAACCCCTCTGGCGCTGCGCGACTTCCATGGCGCCAGGCACTGTAAGACCGTGCAACATGGAGGCCAGCACGGCAAGATACATGAAATAGCTGGTGTTGATGATTTTCCAGGACGTGGACAGACCGGGGTCGCCCAGCAGGTGGTGCGCGGAGGCCAACTGCAGGAAAAGGATGTAAAGGAAGAAGGCCATGCGGCTGACGCGTTCGCTCATGGGCTTGGCGCCCAGCACCACGGCAGCGATGAAATACCAGATCGTGATGTGCATGGCGACATTGACCTGCTGCGATGAATGCCCCAGGGCCCACCATACGGTGCGATAGATCAAGGGGTCGACATGCATCAAACCCATCGACATCAGCCAGGCCGGGATGATGATGAATGCGCCCGACAGCAGCGTGAATACCATGATGATGGCAGCCGTCAGGCCGCCGAAAGTGACCAGCGGGATCGACCCTTCATAGGTTTTTTCGCGCCGCGCCACCACCAGCGTGCCGAAGAACACGGCGCAGCCAATCAGGGCGCCAACGGCAAACAAGATGATGCCCAGATAAAAAGCCGGCTCGGCCATCATGGGTACGTAGCTGGTCATCATGACGCTGGAGCCGCCGCGGAACACGGCGACATTGTTGACCACGGAGCCGATCACCATTAGCGCGAAACCCAGCCAGGCGAGCTTTGGTGTCGCGATGCGACAGCGCAGCAGCACCGAGGCGCAGAAATACATGAATCCGACTTCGAAGAACATGAGCCAGAAAATCAGCATGTCGAGGCCGTGGGCGGTAAGCACCATGTAGAAGGTCTGGGCCTCCAGCCAGCGAATTGCCGGCCAGCGCGTGAGCACCACGCCGAGGGCCAGGATGCCGCCAAATGCCAGCCACAGCATGCCAGTGACAATATTGAATTTGATGAGTCGTTCAGCTTGGCGCTCGAATTGCAAGCCGGAGCGCGGGCAAGTACGGTAAGTAGTTGTCATCGCAGTCATCCCTTTTCTTTTTATTTCACGTACAGGCGGCTGACCATGCGGTGGTGACCGATGCCGCAATATTCGTTGCATACCAGCGAGTATGTTCCCGACTCATTGGGGGTTACGGTAACGACGTGCTCGAAGCCCGGCACCAACTGGATGTTGATGTTGGCCGGCTGCAGGGAAAAGCCGTGGTTGTAGTCCAGGGCCGTGAGGTGCAGGCGGTAGGTCTTGTCTTTTTCCAGCTCGAGGATGGGCCAGAAATTCCACAGGCGCGCCAGCAGATAGACGTCACTTCCGGCTGGTGGCGCGACCACGGGAATTTTTTCTTCGGTTTCAGTGCGCACGGTGTATTTGTCCACCATGGCCTGCGCTTTTTCCATGAACTGCGCCGGTGTGCTGCGGTAGGTTTCTGTGGACAGGTTCTGTTTGCCCCAGATGTGCCAGCCCGTCATCATGACGAACAAAATGATGCACCAGAGCAAGGCTATGGCAATCCAGGTCCCTTCAACTCTGTCGATCGGGTGCTTGTACCAAAGCCGGTCTGCCGGCGGAAGAATAGCGCTCATTTTGCGGTACTCCGGATATTCCAGGTCATTGGGTGAGGGGCAGAAGCACGATTTCGACGACGCCCCACAGGTTGTAGACGATCATCGGGATCGCCACTCCCAGAGCAAGCAGAATGAACGGACTGTCCAGCAGTTGCTGCATCCACGGTATGGGCGCATCGAGGTCGTTCAGGTCATCGTGATCAGGCGTCGGCATGGTAATTTTCCATCTGTCAGCGCACACTGTCAGTGCGCGCGGGGATCAGCGCCTTTGCACATTAGCGATCGTTAAAAAATATGTCAATGCTTCGGACCTGCGATCTGCTTTATTGCAAACATAGATTAAGAATAGGCCTGATTTATGGGCTCGCAACGAGGCCGGATGTGGAAAAAAAGTCATTGCGTTGTGATCGGTCGGACTGCGTTCCGTCACACAGAGCGCAAGCAAAACGGGAGAGTTTGAAATCCGAACGAACACCCTCGGGCCCCGCTCAGGCAGCGCATTTCCGTGCCCGCGGCGGCGGCCGGAGGCCGGAGGCCGGCGCGCCGGCCGTCAGGACGGATTCTGCCGGGCGCCCGTTCGCTGGACGATATCGGCCCATTTCCTGTCTTCGGCCCGAATGAAGGCGGCGGTATCCTGCAAGGATCCGCCGGCCGGTTCCAGCCCGTGGCCGGCCAGCCGCTTCTGGAATTCCGGCTGCATCAGCAGCGCATTGACGTCAGCATTGAGCCGCTGGGCAATCGCCTGCGGCGTGCCGTCCGGCAGGAACAGCGCCACCCAGGTGTAATCGGTATAGCCGGGGAAACCCGATTCCGCGGCGGTCGGCACGTCCGGCAGCGCCGGGCTGCGCGCGGCACCGGTCACGGCAAGGGCGCGCAGCCGGCCAGCCTGTATCTGGGCCGCCGCGACGGGAACAGGCACGATGGCCAGATCGACTTGCCCACCCACCGCCGCCGCGATGGCCGGGCCGCCGCCGCGAAACGGCGCATGAATGATGTCGGCGCCCGACAGTGCGTTGAACAGATAGTCGCCGGTCAGGTGCGACGTTGACCCGCTGCCGGGCGAGCCGAAGCTGAGCTTGCGCGTCTTGGCCAGCGCCAGCAGTTCCTGCAGCGCGCCGACGCCCAGCGCGGGATGCGCCACGATGACGTTGGGACTGGAGGCGATATTGATGACAGGCGTCAGCGCCTGCAGGCGATAGCCGGTATCGTTTTCCAGCTGCGGATTGACCACGACGGAAGTGGTGGTGACCAATGCGGTGTAGCCGTCCGGCGCGGCTTTCGCCACCGTGGCGGCGCCGATATTGCCGCCGGCGCCGCCACGGTTGCTGACGACGACGGATTGGCCCAGCGCAGCCGCCAGGCCGTCGGCAATGCTGCGGGCGCCCAGGTCGGCGATGCCGCCCGGGGCAAAGGCGACGACGATATTCAGGGGCTGCCGTGGATAATCGCCGGCGGACCAGGCGGAAAACGGGGCTGCCAGTGTCAGCAGCGCCGCTGCGGCATGGCGCCTTATATGCGAGGGGAATGTCATGATGCCGGAAAATTGGAACGGAGCGCATCAGTCTACGGTATATTGCCGACACCACTACGATCTTCTGGCTGATAGCACATGACAGGCGGCAATAAAGATTTTCACGGGGTGTTTCCCTATCTGGTATCGCCGGTCGACGGCAAGGGCAAGGTCAAGACACGCGTGCTGTCCACGCTGTGCCGGCATCTGATCCGCTCGGGCGTGCACGGCTTGGCGCCCCTGGGCTCTACCGGCGAATTTGCCTATCTTGGCGCCGATCAGCGCCGCCGCGTGGTCGATGTGGTCATCGAGGCGGCCGGCGGCAAGGTGCCGGTCGTGCCCGGCGTGGCATCCACGACCATTGCCGACGCCAGGGCGCAGACGCGCGATTATGAACGCATGGGCGCCGACGGCATTCTGGCCATCCTGGAAGCCTATTTCCCGGTGGATGACGAAGGGGTGTACCAGTATTTCAAGGCCATTGCCGATGCAACGTCGCTGCCCGTGGTCCTTTACACCAATCCCAGTTTCCAGCGATCGGACCTGAGCCTGCCGGTGATAGAACGCTTGAGCCGCGTGCCCAATATCCGCTATATCAAGGATGCCTCCTCGAATACCGGCCGCCTGCTGTCCATCATCAACCGGGTGGAGGGGCGCATGCAGGTGTTCGCGGCATCGGCCCACATTCCCACCGCCGTCATGCTGATCGGCGGCGTCGGCTGGATGGCCGGGCCGGCGTGCCTGGTGCCCGAACAGAGTGTCGCGCTGTACGAATTATGCCGCCAGGGCCAGTGGGACAAGGCCATGGCGCTGCAGCGCCAACTGTGGGGCATCAACCAGGCTTTCGCCAAATACAACCTGGCGGCGTGCATCAAGGGCGGGCTGGCCCTGCAGGGGTTCGACGTCGGCGATCCCCTGCCGCCGCAGGCGCCGCTGTCCGAAGCCGGGCGAGCGGATGTGGCGCGCATGCTGCAGTCCCTGGGAGCGCTGCCGGAGCAGCGTTAAGCCGGGGCGCCGGCAGCTCCGGGCGAGCACCATATCACCGAGTATCCAGGTTGGCTTCGATATGCAGCTCGAACTTCAGGTGCCGCCAATCCTCGCGCCAGTCGTGCCACATAGAGGCCATCCTCGACCTAGCGACATCACCAGCCACATGATGGCCAACCAGGCACGACTGACCGTTCAGGTTCAGCCGGTGGCAATACGATAACCGTAGGCTGTATTCGTACCCCAATCAGCAACGACAGCCGCCGAACGGTCGGCGGAGACGGCGAGTCCTACCGGACTCCTGAGGCCCTCCGCCACCACGACCGTCTGTCCGTCCTTGCGCACCTGCTTGACCTGGGTTCCACCGTAGTCGACCACGTAGACGGATTCCTCGTCTGCAATGGCGATGCCCGGGCCTGGCTGCGCAAACTCGCGTGTAACGGTACGAGCACGCCCATCAGGCCCCGCGAAGGAAACCCCTCCGTTGATGTTCGACACGAAGTAGCTGCCATCCGCGAGTTGGACGGCGCCTACCGCGGAGGAAAGGCCTTTGGCGACAATGCGATCACCACTCCAGCGTGACGGCGCTGCAAAGGCACGGACACCAAGCGCGGGTATGATCCAATGGTCGCGTGCATTGCCTCAAGTCATCGGGCCGCTAAGAGGCGACGGGTTTCATTACTTGATTTGCAGTCCGACAACCTGTTTTGGTTCGACCGCAAGCTCAATCCCGCCTACTACGATTACTGCCTGAAATTATTTAATCGGGTCGGTTATTCGGCGCGCAGAATCCCGGAACCCGCAGACCACCATATCTTGCTTGGCTTGATTGCTGAAGGGCAAGGCATCGCACTCGTTCCGAAATCCCTGCATTCAGTCACTCGGAAAGGGGTGGTCTTCAAGCAGATCGTGGAGGGTGATCAGCTCAGTATTCGGCTCAGTGTGGCCTATCAGCCCGCAGCAGCGTCGCCAATGGTTCTGACATTGGTCGCCATGCTCAAGGAGAGATTTTCCGCCCAAGGCGCGAGTGCTGTAGCGTAAGCCAAAAAAAGCTCGCGGCCCGGCGGCAATAAAAGAAAGGGCCGCCCTTAGGCAGCCCTTTCTTTTGTTTCACCAGCCTGCAAGAAGCAGGCATTTCACGGGCACGCCCAAGGAGGGCGGCGCCGCTTGCGGTTTACTCGGCAGCAGCCGTTGCGCCGTAAACACCTTGCTTGACATAGCTTTTGGGCTGGAACACCCCGATCACGACTTGCCAGAATATGGCGAAGGAGCCGATGATGAATACCACGTCGCCGAAGGTGCGCACCCAGCGCAGGGTCTGCAGTATGCCTTGCTGCATGAACTCTTCGCTACGGGCGTACCACATGCCTTCGGTAATGCTGGCGTAGGCCTGTATGATGCCGATGGGCAACAGGCTGGTGGTGATCATCAGCACCAGGCCGATGTTCAGGCCCCAGAAGCCGGTGCGCATCAGCGATTCGCTGAACTTGAAGCCCGGCACGATGTAGCGCAGGACCAGCAAGGTAAAGCCGATGGCCAGGAAGCCATAGACGCCGAACAGTGCCGCGTGGGCGTGCACCGGCGTGGTGTTCAGGCCCTGGATGTAGTACAGCGAGATGGGAGGATTGACCATGAAGCCGAACACGCCCGCGCCCAGCATATTCCAGAAGGCGACCGCGACAAAACACATCAGCGGCCATCTGACGGCTTCCATCCATGGGGCGCGTTGCTTCAGGCGCCAGTTTTCCCAGGCTTCATGGCCCAGGATGATGAGAGGAACGACTTCCAGCGCGCTGAAGCTCGCGCCTATGGCCATGACCGGAGTGGTCGTGCCCGCGAAATACAGGTGATGCAGGGTGCCGGGCACGCCGCCCAGCATGAACAGCGATGCCGAAGCCAGGCTGGCCACTGTCGCGCCGCGCTTGGAAACCAGGCCCATGGTCGAGAAGATGAAAGCCAGGGCAGTCGTCGCGAAGACTTCGAAGAAGCCTTCCACCCAGAGGTGGACCACCCACCAGCGCCAGTACTCCATGATGGTGATGTGCGTGCGTTCGCCGTAGAACAGGCCCGTGCCGTAGAACAGGCCGATGGCGATCGTCGAGGCCACCAGCAAGGCCAGCAGGTTCTTGTCGCCGTCCTTCTTGAAGGCGGGCAACATGCCGCGCAGCATCAGCAGCAGCCAGAAAGCCAGGCCGAGGAATTTGACGATTTGCCAGAGGCGGCCCAGCTCGAGGTATTCATAGCCTTGATGGCCCAGCCAGAAATTGAGGTTGGCCGGCAGGATGTGCTTGATGGCCAGGAAGTTGCCGATGTAAGCGCCGACAACCAGCACCACCAGCGCCCCGAACAGGACGTTGACCCCGAGTTTCTGGTATTTGGGATCCTTGCCGCCGTTGACCACCGGGGCAAGGAACAGGCCCGCGGCCAGAAAGCCGGAAGCGATCCAGAACAAGGCGGTCTGCAAATGCCAGGTGCGCGCCAGCGAGTACGGCAGCCATTCCGATATATTGATGCCGTAAAAGGTCTGCCCTTCGACGGTATAGTGCGCGGTCAGGCCGCCCAGCAGCACCTGGGCGATGAACAAGGCCACGACCAGGAACAGATACTTGCCCAGGGCCCGCTGCGACGGCGTCAATGCGCCTATGGTCAGGGGGTCTTTCTCGGGCGCCACGGGTTCCGGATGGTCGCGGTGCAGGAAGGCCCAGCCCCATACCAGGAAGGCTATCCCCGCAAGCAGGATGACCACGCTGGCGACCGACCACATGACATTGGCCGTGGAGGGATGGTTGTCGACCAGGGGCTCGTGCGGCCAGTTATTGGTATAGGTGACCTTGCTGTTCGGGCGCTCGGTCGAGGCCGCCCAGGACAGCCAGAAATAGAACTTGGTCAGGTCCTGGCGGCGCTGCAGGTCCGGCAGGGTGTCTTCCATCATCGCGAAATGCGAGCGCGTGGTGCGCATTTCGGGATCGGAGCCATACAGCTTGACGTAGTACTGCGCCGTCTGGGCCATGGCCTGGGCGCGGCGTTCCGACACCGTGACCACGCCGGTTTGAGGGTCCAGCGTATTGCGCCGGTACTCCGCTTTCAGCTGGCTTTTCAGCGTCGCCTGCTGGTCGGCATTCAATTGCGCGAACGGCGTGTTCGCGGTTTCCTGGGCGGCCAAGTCGAGCCAGGCCAGGAGTTCGCGATGCAGCCAGTCGGCGCTCCAGTCGGGCGCCTGGTAGGCGCCATGGCCCCAGATGGAACCGACCTGCATGCCGCCGGTGCTTTGCCAGGCGGTCTGACCATCGAGGATTTGGTCCTTGGTCATCAATACCTTGTTCGACGGCGTGACTACCTGGGCGGGTATCGGCGGCACCTGCCGATAGACTTCGACCCCGCTCCACGCCAGAATACCGAAAGTGACCGCCAGAACGGCCAATAATAACCACCATAACTTCTTGTACTCACCCATGATGAGCTGCTCCTTCTGCTGCTATTGAGGCATTTAAAAACAGCACATTGTTTTCAAGATGAATGTGCTGCATCAAGTCTTCCTTGAAGGCGTTGAGGCCGCCGTACAGGGCCCGCCAGGTATTGCAGGCATTGACCGGCGGCGTAATGTTGTTGGTCAGGCGCTGGATGCTGCTGAGCGCGCTGCCGTGCTGCTCGTGCTCGAAGCGCATCACCGAGATGGGCCCCTGGGCCTGCCCGTTCATGCCGCGCGCCAGCATGGGGAAAAGCACCTGCTCTTCCTTCATCATGTGGCTTTCGAGTTCTTGCTGCAGCCCTTCCAGCGCATCGGCCAGGCCGCCGGGGCAGCCCGGCCGGCCGGCATGGACGTGCTCGACGCGGCGCGACAGGCGGATGAGTTCAGGCAATTGCACGCGATGCCGCTCGTGGAAGCGCGCCACGATATGCCCGATCAGGTCCTCCGGGGGGACGCCGCGCCAATCGATGCCCGCGGCCGGGTCCGCGGCCAGCGCCTCCAGGGCGGTCAGCAGCAGGCCGAGATCCAGGCCCCGCTGCTGCGCGGCATCGGCCAGGGTTTTGCCGCCACCGCAGCAAAAATCCAGCTGGAAATCGTGGAAAATGCGGGTGGCGCCGGGAATCGCGCTGGCCAGCGCGCCCAGCGTCTGATCCGGCAGGTTCTTGTTCATATAGCGTTATCCTTCTCATGGTTTTTCATTTGCCTGGCTGTATAAGCAATGCCTGTGCCAACTTATAATTCCTTATATTTCAAGGCTAGGCGATGACCGGGGTGATTTCGACCCTGGTGAACAGGGTTATCCCTACCCTGTCAGGGTATAATTCACCGCATGGATCAACTCATTCTGGCCGATCTGGTCACCGATTTACCCAATGCCGTCAGGCTGCAGCGCGCGGTGCATACCTTGCGCGAGCGCTTCCACTGCGACGCCGTAGGGCTGCTGAGCCTGGACACCGACAGCCTGCGGCTGGTCGCCGCGACGGGGCTCGCCCATGAAGCGCTGGGCCGCCGCTTCGTGGTTGCCCAGCATCCGCGTTTCGCCACCATCCTGTCGCGCCGCGAGCCCACCTGGTTCGAACCCGGCAGCGTATTGCCGGACCCCTACGACGGGTTGCTGGACGACCGCACCGGGTCGCCCCTGCCGGTGCACGACTGCCTGGGCATGAGCCTGTACATAGAAGGCCGCCTGTGGGGCGCCCTTACGCTGGATGCGCTCAAGACCGGCACCTTCGACGACGCCGCGCAGGCCGAGCTGCGGCGCTACGGTTTGATATTGGCCGCCGCCATCCGGATTACCGCGCTCGAAACCGAGAACCGCAATTTGCGCCAGTTGGGCACCACCGTCAGCGGCGCCATGCAGATCATCGACGAAAACGAAATCCTGGGCGAAAGCGAATCCATCTCCGGCCTGCTGCACGAACTGGATGTGGTGGCCGATTCCGACCTGCCGGTATTGCTGCTGGGCGAAACCGGGGTGGGCAAGGAATTGTTTGCCAGGCGGGTGCACCGCCATTCGCGGCGCAGCGCCAAGCCCATGGTGCATGTCAACTGCGCCGCCCTGCCGGAATCGCTGGCGGAAAGCGAGCTGTTCGGGCATGTGAAAGGCGCTTTCTCGGGCGCCACCCAGGACCGCGCCGGCCGCTTCGAGACCGCGCAAGGCGGCACCCTGTTCCTGGACGAAGTCGGGGAGCTGTCGCTGTCCATACAGGCCAAGCTGCTGCGCACCCTGCAGAACGGCGAAATCCAGCGCCTGGGCACCGACGAAACCATCAAGACCGACGTGCGCATCATTGCCGCCACCAACCGCCAGCTAAAGGAAAGCACCTTGGCCGGCGACTTCCGGGCCGACCTGTACCACCGCCTTTCGGTCTACCCCGTCCACATCCCGCCATTGCGCGAGCGCGACCAGGACATCCTGATACTGGCGGGCCACTTTCTGGAATTCAACCGCGCGCGCCTGGGCCTGCGCGGCGTGCGCCTGTCGTATGCCGCCGAGCGGGCGCTGCTGAGCTATGGCTGGCCCGGCAATGTGCGCGAACTGGAGCACGTCATCAGCCGGGCGGCGCTGAAAATGCTGAGCCGGGGCGCGTCGCGCGACCAGATCCTGACCCTCGGCCCCGAATTGCTGGATCTCGACATCGCCGAACCGGCGGGCGACAGGTTCCAGGACATCCGCGTCTCGCGGGTAGGCGCCGCGCACGACGCGGCGGCCGCGTCCGCCGCCCAGGAAGCCGACGACGACCTTTACGCCAGCGAACCCTTTTATGGCCCGGGGTCCTCGCTGATTGCCAACCCGGCCAGCCCCTACGGCCCGGAACAGAAAATCGTGCCGCTGCGCAGCGCGCTCGAAGACTGCCAGCGCACGGCCATACAGCACGCCCTTACAGCCACCAACTACAACTGGGCGCAAGCCGCCCGTTCGCTGCAGCTGGATTCCAGCAACCTGCACAAACTGGCCAGGAAGCTGGGGCTCAAATAGGGCAGTGCCCCTGGCATAAGGCTGCGCCCCTAGCGCCCCATGGCCTGGGCGGTCACGCCGCCCGCCATGCCCATATCGGATTTCGGAAAATCGATGACGCGCACGCGCACCTCGCTTTCCGCGACGCCGGTGGTCTCGGCGCCGACGCGGTGCAAGGCTAGGATCAGCGCCGCTTTCAGTTCGTCGCTGCGCCCTTCGATGAGCTCGACCACGAACATCACGCCGGGCGTGTTGAACTTGCCCGCGTTCAGGTAATGGCCCTCAGCCAGTTCGTGCAGCATGACCCGCACGCTGGCCAGCGGCGCGCCTATGCTTTGCACCACGGCATCGCTGGCGCGTTCCAGCAACTGCCGCTGCTGATCGGCGGAAAGACCCTTGGTGGCGGATATGGTGACGTACGGCATATGACCTCTGTATAGTTGGACGATGGGACACCATAATCCAACATTCGGTCGTCCACAAGAGGAGCCCCTATGCCCGAGCCACAGGTCGAAACCTTTTTCGACAAGCAAACCGCCACGTTTTCCTATGTCGTGCATCGCCCCGGCAACGCCGCCTGCGCCATCATCGATTCGGTGCTGGACTACGATCCCAAGGCCGGCCGCGACGCCACGGCCTCGGCCGACCGCATCATCGCCTTCGTATCGAAGAACCGGCTGCAGGTGCAATGGATACTGGAAACCCATGCGCATGCCGACCACCTCTCGGCGGCCGCCTACCTCAAGGCGCAGCTCGGCGGCCGGACGGCCATAGGCGGGCATATCACGCAGGTGCAGGCGGCATTCAAGCGGATCTTCAATCTCGGCCGCGAAGTCGCTGCCGACGGATCCCAGTTCGATCACCTGTTCCACGACGGCGAGCGCTTCCTGATAGGCGACATGGCGGTCCAGGCCCTGCATGTGCCGGGCCACACGCCGGCGGATATGGCCTATTGCGTGGAAGGCCTGGGCATCTTCATCGGCGATACCTTGTTCATGCCCGATGTGGGCACCGCGCGCTGCGACTTTCCGGGCGGCGACGCCCATGCGCTTTACCAGTCGATTCAAAGAATCCTGGCGCTGGGCGACGACACCCGTCTCTACCTGTGCCACGATTACCCGCCGGATTGCCGCGGGCCGCAATGCTGCGTGACCGTGCGTGAACAGCGCGCCGGCAATATCCATGTGCGCGATGGCATAGGCGCCCAGGAGTTCGTGGCCATGCGCACCGCGCGCGACAAGACGCTGGCCATGCCGTCGCTCATCCTGCCCGCCATACAGGTCAATATCCGTGCCGGCCGGTATCCCGAGCCGGAGGACAATGGCGTGCGCTATCTGAAGATTCCGCTCAATCAATTCTGACCGCCGCCTGAACCGTGGCCCGCCGGCCGCAAAACCCGTCGAGCCGCTGGCGCGACAGCCGTATTTCGACCAGAATGCGGGCTGGGGCGTTCAACGCCACGGCATACGCGGAGACTCGATGAACTTGAACAAGGCGCTGATGGATAGCGGCATGTGGCTGGCGCAGGCCTACCTGATTACCGTCGTGCTGGCGGCGGCCAGCATCTGGGGCCTGGCCAGATTCACGGCATGGGGGCGCCAGTTCTGGAGCCTGACGGCGGACTACTTTTCGCCGCGCCGCAACTGGCGCCCGCTCGCCGCCCTGCTGCTGATCCTGTTCCTGACGCTGTGCGCGGTCCGGCTCGACGTGCTGCTTTCGGACTGGAGCAACACGATGTACACGTCCTTGCAGCAACTGGACGCGCCCGCGTTCTGGCAGGCCATGCTGCTGTTCGCCATGCTGGCGAGCGTGCATGTGCTGCGGGTGCTGATTACGTTCTACATACAGCAGGCCTTCACGATACGCTGGCGCGTATGGCTGAACGAGGAATTGCTGGGCCGCTGGCTCGACAGGCAGGCCTACTATCGCACGCAGTACCTGGACATGCCGGTCGACAACCCGGATCAGCGCATACAGCAAGACGTCGCCAACTTTGTGGATATGTCGCTCACCCTGGCCGTGGGCGTGGTCAACGCGCTGGTGTCCACCTTCGCCTTCACCCTGATCTTGTGGACGCTGTCCGGCCCGCTGCATGCCCTGGGCATGGAAATCCCGCGCGCCATGGTTTTCCTGGTGTTTGCCTACGTGATCATCGCCACGGTCTTCGCCGTCAAGATCGGCCGGCCGCTGATCATGCTCAACTTCCTGAACGAACGCTACAACGCCGACTACCGGTATGCCCTGGTGCGGCTGCGCGAATACTCGGAAAGCATCGCGTTTTATGCCGGCGAAAAAGTCGAGGGCGCGCTGCTGCGCAGCCGCTTCGGCCATGTCATCGGCAATGCCTGGGCGATTGTGTACCGGTCCATCAAGTTCCAGGGCTTCAATTTGTCGATAAGCCAGGCGGCTGTCGTCTTTCCTTTCATCATCCAGGCGCAGCGCTTCTTTTCCAAGCAAATCAGCCTCGGCGATCTGATGCAGACGGCGCAGGCCTTCGGGCAGCTGCAGGATAATCTATCCTTCTTCCGCAACGCCTATGACAGCTTCGCCACCTACCGCGCCACACTGGATCGTCTGAGCGGGTTCACCAGGGCCATCGCCGAGGCGCGCGCCTTGCCCGAACCCGAGGTGCTGGCGCGGGGCTCCAGGCTGGCCCTGGAAAAGCTGACCGTCAAGACGCCCGCGGGCGCCCTGCTGCTTGCAGACCTCAGCCTCGAAGTGCTTGCGGGCGCGCCGCTGCTGATACGCGGGCCATCCGGATCTGGCAAGACCACGCTGCTGCGCGCCATCGCGGGCCTGTGGCCATACTGCCAGGGAACCATCGTCCGGCCCGAACACGATGCGCTGTTCCTGTCGCAGAAGCCCTATCTGCCATTGGGCAGCCTGCGCGACGCCTTGTATTACCCGCGGCAATTGCCCGGCATGGCCAACCTGACCCAGGCCGCCGACATCCAGCGCCAGCAAAAAGCCGCCCACGCCAGCGCGCACGGAACGCCCGGCAATCTGGACGAACTGGTCAGCGCCCGCAAGGACGAACTCGGAACCGGGCCGGAAACGAGTTCCGTGCCGCCGGCGGCGGCCGGGCCGCTGGCGCACTCCCGGGCGGCGGCGCCCGATCCCGCGCAAGCCTATGAGGCGAACGCCTGGACCGAAAGGGCGCAGCAGGTTCTGCGGCAGGTTCAATTGGGCCACCTGATAGACCGCCTGGATCTGGTGGCCGACTGGGGACGCATCCTGTCCCTGGGCGAGCAGCAGCGCCTGGCCTTCGGCCGGCTGTTGCTGGCCGAGCCCGCGGCGGCGTTTCTCGATGAAGCCACCTCGGCCATGGACGAAGGCCTGGAAGATGCGATGTACAGTCTGGTGCGCGAGCAATTGCCGCGGACCATACTGGTCAGCGTGGGCCATCGCAGCACGCTGCTGGCGCACCACAGCCGCCAGCTTGTCCTGCAAGGCCAGGGCAGCGGCGCATGGGAAATTGCGGCCGCCGCATGAAGAACGCGGCCGACCTGCTACGATATCGCCCTGCCATCACCCAACTTCACTTTTTCAACAGGCATCTGGTTTCGCAACATGAACTATCTAGCTATAAAACATCTGCACATGACGGCCGCGAGCCTGAGCATTCTTTTCTTCGTGATAAGGGCTTACTGGTCCGTGACCGGCTCCGCGCTGCTGCAGCGGCGCGCTGTCAGGATCGTGCCGCACGTCATCGACACCATATTGCTGGTCTGTGGCGTCACCCTGTCCGTGATGCTGGGAGCGGCCGGCATGCAGCCCTGGGTCCTGACCAAGATAGTGCTGCTGATCGCCTACATAGGCGTGGGCACCATCGCCATCAAGCGCGGCAGGACAGCCAGAACCCGCGGCATCGCGGCGCTGATCGCCATCGCCATTTTCGCCTACATCGTGGGCGTGGCCATCCATCGCAACCCGCTATCCTGGTTCTCCTGACATCGGCCCAGGGGGCCAAAGGCCTCTTGCGGCCGGCGCCTACCAGGTCCCCATGGCGTGCTGCACCGCCAGGCTGCTGGCGCCCACCGATATCCACACGCCCAAGCCCAGCAGGATGGGCCGTATGCCGGCCTTGACCATGCGCCGCAGATCGGAAGACAGGCCGATGGCGGTCAGGGCGACCACGATCAGGAACTGGGCCAGCGACTGCAAGGCGGCGATCCAGTTTTCGGGCATATAGCCGGTCGAGCGGATTGCCGAGGCGGCCAGGAACCATAAAATGAACCACGGGAAGATCTGCGCCAGGCTGAAGCTGCCGCCGCCCTGCTTTTTGTGGCGCCAGGCCTGGAAAACAACCAGCGCGAGGCAAACCGGGATGATCAAGGTGGCGCGCGTCAGCTTGACGACGGTGGCGTAGTCCCCCGCCGTCTGGCTGTAGCTGTAGCCGGCGGCCACCACCGAAGAGGTGTCGTTGATCGCGGTGCCGGCCCACATGCCGAAGCCAAGATCCGACATGTTCAGCCAGTGGCCCAGCAGCGGAAAGGCCAGCACGGCCACGATATTGAAGATGAATATGGTCGAAATCGCGAAGGCGGTTTCATGCTCGTCGGGCTTGATGATGGGGGTCACCGCCGCGATCGCCGAACCGCCGCAGATGGCCGTGCCCACGCCGATGAGCGTCATGAGCTTGGACGGTATGCGCAGCCATCTGCCCAGCAGACAAGCCGATCCGAAAGCGGCCGCAATCGTGACCAGGGTCACCGACAGCGACTCCATGCCGGTCTGGGCCACTTGCTGGATGCTGAGGCCAAAGCCCAGGGCGATGATGGACCATTGCAATACCTGTTTGGATGCGAATTGCAGCCCCGGCTTGAACAGGGGCCCGACACCCGCCGTGTTGCGTATGGCAATGCCCAGCACAATGCCGAACACCGGGCCGCCGACGACAGGCAGCAGGCGGCCCAGCATCATGGCGAAAATGGCGACGGTTACCGCAAGGGCGAGGCCGTACAGCAGCGCCGGCTGGCGCGGCGAGGCATGGCCGGCATGCCGGCGCAGGAGCCGGGCGCGCAGCGTCCCGGCATCAGTCGAAGTCGCCGCGAGCATGGGGGCCGAAGAGGAAGCAAGCATCGTTTAACCGCATATATTAATAACCTGTAGTTATTTTAAAGCCATGGCCTGCTATAAACAAATTCATTAATTCTTATAAACAGTATAAAATTTACTGATGTTAGGAATCAGTGTCCGCCATATCGAGGTATTCGTCACCATTGCCGCCACCGGCAGCGTCGGCGCGGCGGCGCAGCGCCTGTTCGTGACCCAGCCGGCCGTCAGCATGGCGCTGGCGGAGCTTGAACGCCAATTGAATGCCCAGCTGTTCGACCGCGAGCGAGGGCGCCTGCATCTGAGCCCGCGCGGCAAAGAACTGCTGCCCATGGCGCAGGAAGTCATAGAACGCATACATGAAATGCTGCGCCAGACGGGCGAACAGCCCCTGGCGCTGAGCGGCGAACTCAGGCTGGGCACCAGCAATACCATAGGCAACTACCTGGTCGGAGATCTGCTGGGCCCCTTCATATCGCGGCACCCGCAGGTATCGCTGCAAGTCAGCGTGGAAAATACTGACAGGATCACCGCCGGCCTGCTGGAGCACCGCATCGACGTCGGCTGCGTCGAAGGCCCGGTGAACCATCCGCAGCTCGAGCTGATATCCTGGCGCGACGACGCCCTGGTGGTCTGCGCGGCGCCTTCCCATCCGCTGGCCCAGCGCAGCGACCTGAAGGCGCGCCACTTCAAGGACGCCCAATGGATATTGCGCGAGCGCGGCTCGGCCATGCGCGTGCTGGCCGAGCAGGCGCTGACCGCGCTGCCGCCCGGCCAGATACTGCTCGAACTGGGCCAGGTGGAAGCGATCAAGCAGGCCGTCATCGCGGGCCTGGGCATAGCCTGCCTGCCCTATGCGGCCACCGTCGATTCAGTGGCGGTCGGGCGCCTGAAGATACTCGACACGCCCTTCCTGAACCTGCAGCGCCGGCTGGCGCTGGTCCTGCACAAGTCGCGCTATCGCGGCGCCCTTATCGATGCCTTCGTGCAAAGCATCTTCGCCCCGCGCGGCTGAGCGCGGCCCGGCATTCCGTGCCGCACTGCGGCAGCAACAATTGCTGCACTGCAGCAGCGGCAATGTTATCGTTAGCGTTAAATGAAGAATCCGAAATCACACAGGCGCGTATGAGTCATCAACTTGAGCTGTTCCCCACCCCGTCCAGGAAGCCGATACGGCGCATGGCCGCACAGGCGCGGCGCAAGGGGGCCGACACGCAGCGCATGACCTCCCCGCTGGGCGACACCAGGCAGGCGGACGCCACCAGTCCGCCCGATGCCGCCCTGGCCCCGGACACGCCGCAGCCGCGCGCCGAGCCGCCGGTCAACACCGATCCGCGCCTGCCGCCCTACCAGACGGTGGCCCTGGTGCTGCAGGGCGGCGGCGCCCTGGGCGCCTACCAGGCGGGGGTCTACCAAGGCCTGCACGAGGCGGGTATCGAACTGACCTGCCTGGCGGGCATTTCCATCGGGGCGCTCAACCTTGCCATCATTGCCGGCAATCCTCCGGAAACCCGCATAGCGCGCCTGACCGAATTCTGGGAAACCATATGCCAGCCCAATCACGGCGTGGCGCTGCATCCCTTCGTCGAACAATCGCTTTTCAATTTGAACGACACCGTGCGCCAGTCCATGAGCGCGTGGCACGCCGCCAGCGCCATGCTGGACGGACAGAAAGGCTTCTTTGCCCCGCGTTTTCCTCCCGCGCCGCAGATAACGCCGGGCGATCCCAAGGCGGCCAGCTATTACGACACCAGCATGCTGAAGGAAACATTGGAACGGCTGTGCGATTTCGACCGCATCAATTCCGGCGCGCAGCAAGTATCGGTGGGCGCGGTCAATGTGCGCAGCGGCAATTTCGTCTACTTCGACAATACCAAGATCAGGCTGCGCGCCGAGCACTTCCTGGCTTCGGGCGCCCTGCCGCCGGCGTTCGCCGCCGTCGAAATCGACGGCGAATACTATTGGGATGGCGGCCTGGTTTCCAATACGCCGCTGGCGCAAGTGCTGGAATCCCGGCCCATGCGCGACACGCTGACTTTCCAGGTGGACCTCTGGAGCGCGCGCGGCGTCGCGCCATCCAATATGAGCGAAGTATCGGACCGCATCAAGGACATACAGTATTCCAGCCGCACCCGCATGGTCACCGAGCAGTTGCGCTGGACGCAGCACCTGCGCCACATGCTGCGGCGCATGCTGGAAGACATACCGCCCGAAATCCTCACCCAGGACTACTACTGCCAACTGGCGCAGCAACTGGCCTGCAGCACCCGCTATAACGTCATCCACCTCATCTACCGCAACAAGCCATACGAACAGCACTACAAGGACTTCCAGTTCGGGCTGGCGGCCATGCGCGAACACTGGGACAGCGGCCTGCAGGACATACGCGAAACGCTGCAGAACCCCGAGCGCCTGGCCATGCCGGACAATGTGTCCGGCTTCGTGACGCACGATGTGCACCGCGAGGAAATCGAACAGAGAATGCAGGGCGATACGACGCGCCCGCCCCGAGCCGCCGGCTAGCGCTCGGCGCGGCGCCGCCCCAGCACGACAGCGCCGGCCAGCACGAAGGCAGTGCCGGCCAGTTGCAGGGACGTGATGGGCTCGCCCAGTATCCACCCGGCCAGGAACAATACCGACACAGGCCCCAGCAAGCCCAGCTGCGACGTCATGGGCGCCCCGATGCGCGCCACGGCCCACATGATCATGAAAGTCGGCGCCACGGTATTGACGATGGCGTGCAGCAGCGACAGCTCATACACGGGCAGCGGCTGGCGCAGCCCCTCCCAGGAATGCACGCTCAGGAAATGAGCCATGCTTACCACCGCCGACACCGACATGGCGTAGGCCACCAGGCGCGTCGCGCCGACCCGCTTGATCAATTCGCCGGAACTGATGATGTAGAGCGAATAAGTCAGCGCCGAGGCCAGCACGAAGACGGAGCCCAGCATGACGTTGCTGCCGCTCAGGGACAAGTCCTGCAGAAACACCAGCACCACGCCCAGATAGGCCATACCCAGCGCGAACCATTGCCTTGCGGCGATGGGCCGCTTCAAATAAAGCGCGGTGATCAACAGCACGAAAGTGGGCGACAGGAACAGGATCAGGCGCTCGAGCCCCGCGGTGATGTATTGCAGGCCGAGGAAGTCCAGGTAGCTGGACAGGTAATAGCCGATAAACCCCAGGAAGACGATCTGCAGGCTTTCCTTGCCCGTCAGGCGCGGCAGCCTGCCCCGCCGCGCCTGGCGCGCCTGCATCAGGCCTATCACCGCGAAAAACGGCAGGGAAAGCATCATGCGGAAACCGATGATGGTCAGGGCGTCCACCCCATAGCGGTAGGTCAGCTTGACCACGATCGCCTTGGCGGAAAACAGTATCGCCCCGATCCCGGCCAGCAGGAAGCCCATCCAGAACTCTTTCGTTTTCGTTGTTTCGGGACCAGGAAGAGAGCTCATAGGATCGCAGGAAAATTGGAATAAGGAAGGCAAGGGAATGGCATGGCGCAGAAGCAAATGCCGATAAGACGCAAATGGCCCCGTCCGCTATTTTTGCCTAAAATTTGCTGTGTTGCAAAATAATGTTAGATCAATAGTTGCCGCGGCAAATACATTGCGCTAAAATTATTTTCATGCTCAAGCCCGCCCCTTCCACCGCCGCCAAGAAATCCAAGGCCTCCCCCGCCGCCGGGAAAACCCCGCGGAAACAGGATTTCTACACCGCCGAGGAACTCTCGGGCGACATGTGCAACAACGTCGGCCTGCTGATCAAGCAGGTGCAGAGCTCGCTCAACCGCATGATAGACCTGCACGTTTCCCCGCTGGGGCTGACCTCCCGGCAATGGCGCCCGCTGGTGATGATCCGCTATCGCAATGTCAACACGCCGGCCGAACTGTCCCGCCAGGCCCATGTCGACACGGGGGCCATGACCCGCACGCTGGACCGGCTGGAAGCCAAGAAATTCCTTACCCGCCACCGCTGCCCCGACGATCGCCGCGTCGTCAAACTGGAATTGACCGAAAGCGGGCAAAACGTGGCCGACCAGATCCTGCCCGCGATCGCCACTTCCCTGAACACCCACCTGCTCGGTTTCAGCAAGCCTGAAGTCGAAACCATGATTGCCCTGTTGCAGCGTATGCTGGTCAATGGCAAGCTGGAGGAAAGTACCTGTAGCGGAGAGCAGTAGCCCGCTACCGTACATCGCGGCAATGAGCGCCCTCAAATTTTTTTACCTTGTATCTGCCTAGGCAGATACCTACTAGTCAATAATATTCAGCTATTCGTAAGCTATGCCCGACTCATCCCCATTGCATATAAAAACCATGAAACGATACGCTACCCTACTGCTGATCGCCGCTTTGTCAGGCTGCGCGGCGCTGGACCCGGGCCAGCCCGGCCTGGCCGCCTTGCAGCCCAGCCAGGCCGGGCTGCAAGGCGGCGCCATAGCCTGGCCGACCGAGCAATGGTGGCTGCGCTACCAGGATGCCCAACTGGGCCAGCTGGTCAGCGAAGCCCTCGCAGGCAGCCCTTCCCTCGCCGCGGCGCAGGCGCGCCTGAATATGGCCAATGCGGCCGTGGGCGGCGCCCGCGCCATACAACTGCCGCAGCTCAATGCCGGCTACGACATGGTGCGCGAGCGCTTCTCGGAAAATTACATATACCCGCCTCCCTACGGCGGCTCCATGCTCACCGACAACACCTTGCGCCTGAACCTGGGATTCGACCTGGACCTTTGGGGCCGCAATCGGGCGCGCTACGCCGCCGCCGTGTCGCAAAAAGACGCCTCCCTCGCCGACCTTCAAGTCGCCCGCAACACGCTGGTCAGCGGCGTGGTCCAGAGCTACTTCAATCTGCAGAACGCGCTGTCCCAGGTCACGGTGATCACCCAGATCGTCAAGCAGCTTGAAAACGTGGCGAGCATCACGCGCCAGCGGGTGGCCGCCGGCCTGGATACCGAGGTGGAAGTCAACCAGGCCGACTCGGCGGTTTCCTCGGCCCGCGTCCAGCTCAGCCAGGCAAGCACCAACGCCGATTTATTGCGCAACCAGATATCCGCCCTGACCGGAGCCGGGCCGCAACGCGGCTCGACCATCCGCCTTGCGGACCTGTCGAAAGCGCCTGAAGGCGTGCCCGCCAACATTCCGTTCGAGCTGCTGGGCCGGCGTCCCGACATCGTCGCCGCCAAATACCGCGTGCAAGCCAGCGCCAGCCAGATATCGGCCGCCAAGGCGGAATTCTTTCCCAATATCAACCTGTCCGCCTTCGCCGGCTTCATGTCGCTGGGCCTGGGCAATCTGCTGGCGTCCGGCAGCGAGATCTATGGCGTGGGCCCGGCCGTCACCCTGCCCATTTTCAATGGCGGCGCGTTGAACGCCAACCTGGACACCAGGCAAGCCGAACGGGACCTGGCCATTGCCAATTACAACCAGACCGTGCTGGCCGCCGTGCGGGAAGTGGCCGACGCCACCACCGCGATCCAGGCCTTGCGGCAGCAAACCGTGGACCAGGCCGCCAGCTTGCGCGCCATTACGTCGGCCTATGACATCGCCGTCAGGCGCTACAAATCCGGGCTCGGCAATTTCGTGCAAGTGCTGCTGGCCCAGAACGAGGTCCAGAAGCAGGCCATCCTGAATACCGACATGCAGGCCCGCGCCTTCAACCTCGACGCCCAGCTGGCCACGGCTCTGGGCGGCGGCTACCGCATCGATACGAATACACACTGAAATACGAGAGTTCCATGACTACCGACAAGAAACCGGCTTCCCAGGCCACTGAAAGAAAATCGGGTTCGCAGCGCAAGCGCCTGCTGATTACCGCCGCACTGATCTTTATCTTCATAGGCATAGCCTATGCCATCTGGTGGGCTGTATTCGCCGCCGATTACGAAACGACCGACGATGCCTATGTGCATGGCAACCTGGTGCAGGTCACCTCGCAAATCCCCGGCACGGTCATAGCCATCCATGCCGATGACACCCAGCTCATCAGCAAGGGCGCGCCGCTGGTGCAGCTGGATTCGAGCGATGCCGACATCGCCCTGATACAGGCAGAAGCCGCGCTGGCCCAGGCCGTCAGGCGCACCCGCACCATCTTTGTACAGAACGATGCCCTTCAGGCCGACATCGCCCTGCGCGAGGCCAATGTCGAGCGCGCGCAGGTCGATCTGGCCAAGGCCGCAAGCGACCTGAAGCGGCGCCAGACCCTGGCGCGCTCGGGCGGCGTCAGCGGTGAAGAAATCCTGCACGCCCAGACCGCCGTCAAGGCCGCGCAGTCCGGGCTGGCCCAGGCACAGGCGGCCTTGGCGGCCTCGCAGGCCACGCTCAAGACCAACCAGGCCCTGACCGCGGGCACCACGGTCGCCCGCCACCCGGACGTCATGCAGGCCGCCGACCAATTGCGCAAGGCGTGGCTGACCAACGCCCGCACGCGGCTGCCCGCGCCAGTGGCCGGCATGATCGCGCAGCGCTCGGTGCAGGTCGGCCAGCACGTCGCGCCCGGCACGCCGCTGATGACCATCATCCCCTTGCAGCATGTCTGGGTGGAAGCCAATTTCAAGGAAGCCCAGGTGCGCCACATGAAGCCCGGCCAGAACGTCAAGCTGACGGCCGACCTGTACGGCGGCGACATTACCTATCATGGCAAAGTGGAAGGCATTGCCGCCGGAACCGGCGGCGCCTTCGCCCTTCTGCCGGCGCAGAATGCCAGCGGCAACTGGATCAAGGTCGTCCAGCGCGTGCCGGTCAGGATAACGCTGGATCCCAAGGAACTGGCCGACCACCCCTTGCGCGTGGGCCTGTCCATGGATGTCGAGGTGGAACTGGCCGAACCGCAAGCGTCGGACGCCGGCGCCAAAGCCAATACGCAGTTCGAGACCGCCGTGTTCACCGACAACACCGGCGCGGTGGACGCCCAGATCAATAAAATCATCGAAGAAAACCTTGGCTCATGAGCGCTACAGAAACTGACCGCCCGGCCCGCGATCCCGCCCCCGCGGCCCGACCGCAAGGAGCGGTCCACAAGCCACTGGAAGGCCGGGCGCGGCTCTTTGGCACCATCGCCCTGTCGACCGCCGTTTTCATGAATGTGCTGGATTCGTCCATCGCCAATGTGTCCATCCCCACCATCGCGGGCGATCTGGGCGTAAGCGCCACGCAAGGCACATGGGTCATCACGTCCTTCGCCGTGGCCAACGCCATCACCGTTCCGCTGACGGGCTGGCTTACCCAGCGATTCGGCCAGGTGCGCCTGTTCGTGCTGTCCGTGCTGCTGTTCGTCCTGTCTTCCTGGCTTTGCGGATTTTCGTGGTCGCTGGAATCGCTGGTGGCCTTCCGCGTGCTCCAGGGCGCCGTCGCCGGCCCCATGATTCCCCTGTCGCAATCATTGATGCTGGGCAGCTACCCCAAGGAGAAAGCCGGCATGGCGCTGGCCATGTGGTCCATGACGGTGCTGGTCGGACCGGTGGTGGGCCCGCTGCTGGGCGGCTGGATCTCGGACAACTACACCTGGCCATGGATCTTCTACATCAATGTCCCGGTGGGACTGCTGGCCGGCTGGGCCTCCTGGCAGCTTTACAAGACCAGGGACTCGGCGCGCTCCAAGCTGCCTATCGACACCACCGGCCTGGCATTGCTGGTGCTGTGGGTGGGAGCCCTGCAGCTCATGCTGGACAAGGGCAAAGAACTCGACTGGTTCGCCAGCCCCGCCATCACCACCATGGCCGTCGTCGCTGTCGTGTCATTCGTGTTCTTCGTGATCTGGGAACTGACGGCCAAGCACCCGGTGGTGGACCTGACCCTTTTCAAGTACCGCAACTTCACCGCCGGCGTGCTGACCATTTCGGTGGGCTACGGGCTGTTCTTCGGCACAGTGGTATTGCTGCCGCTGTGGATGCAGAGCACCCTGGGATATACCGCCACCTATGCCGGCATCGCCTCGGCCCCGGTAGGCATACTGGCCATCATATTTTCCCCGCTGGTGGGGAAACTGCTCACCAACCACGATCCCCGCAAAATCGCCACGGTGGCCTTCCTGATTTTCGCGCTCATCAGCTATATGCGCGCCAACTTCAATACGGAGGTCGATCTGTACACCATCATGATCCCCACCTTCATACAGGGGGCGGCCATGGCCACGTTCTTCATTCCGCTGACCACCATCACCCTGTCCGGCCTGGACCCGCATCGCATCCCGTCGGCCGCCGGGCTCTCGAACTTCGTGCGGCTGCTTTTCGGCGCCTTCGGCACGTCCATCACGACGACCATGTGGGACAACCGCGCCAGCCTGCATCATGCCCAGTTGACCGAGATCGCGCGCCCGGGCATGCCCGCCTTCGATGCGATCATGGCCGGCCTGCGGCAAAAAGGCCTGACCCTGGAACAGTCCGCGGCCGTCATCAACAACATGATAGACCAGCAGGCTTTCACAATATCGGCCACGGACATCTTCTACGCTTCGGCCATACTGTTCCTGATCCTGATGGGCCTGGTCTGGATAGCGGCTCCAAAATCCTCCAAGGGCGCTCCCGGCGACGCGGCCGCGGCGGCGCACTGACGCCGCGCCAGGCACGCAAATTGCTGCTCTCCTGCGAAAGCCGGATTGCGCGCCTGCGCGGCGCCCGATCCGGCCAGCGTTTTTCAACGGAAAAGGGATATCTATGAAATCAAGCAATGCTACAGCCGCCAGCAACCATGGCCCCATCGACGTCGCCGCGATCCGCAGCGCCGCCAGGAACCTGGACAGCGGCGCCGTGCCCTCGGGCTATCAGGGCAACCGCGAAGAAATCATTGAAATGCTCAATGCCGCGCTGGCAACCGAGCTCGTCTGTGCGCTGCGCTACAAGCGCCACTATTACACGGCCACCGGCCTGGTCAATGAACCGATCAAGGCCGAATTCCTGCAGCACGCGCAGGAAGAAGAGGACCACGCCGGCCGCATCGCGGAACGCATCGTGCAGTTGAACGGCGACCCCGACTTCAACCCCGCCACCATCACCGACCGCAGCCATGCCGAATATGACGAATGCAGCGACATAAAAGGCATGATCAGGGCCAATCTCATCGCCGAACGCGTCGCCATCGAGTCCTATCGCCAGATGATAGAACGCATCGGCGACACCGACCCCACCACCAAGCACATGCTGATCGACATCATGGCCGTCGAAGAAGAACACGCCGACGACATGAAAGACCTGCTGGACTAAAGCCCTTTCCCCGCGGAGAAGCGGCGCCGCCTGCGCGCCCAAGCGCACATAGAGCGCCGTATCCGGCGCTGCAGAGCGCTTGGGCTCATGTTTGAGCTCCTCAACTTGCGAGAATCGAAAATTCTATGCTATAGTTTCGCTTCTTTAATTCCCCGATAGCTCAGTCGGTAGAGCGACGGACTGTTAATCCGCAGGTCACTGGTTCGAACCCAGTTCGGGGAGCCAAGAATACCAAGGGCCTACGTGAAAATGTAGGCCCTTTTCTTTTGACAGTATGTGCCGCGATATGTGACGCTGGCGCCTATCCAGTACTATAGAAAAACGAGCCCGCCCTAACCGGTGGGCTTTTTTACGCCCGCTTTATGGTAAATGCACTGTTCATTAATACAGTATTTTAGCCATGCAACATTTACCGCTTGCGACAGCGCAATTGCGTGTTATCCAGAATCGCAACATCGTCAACGCTGACGTCATGACGCTGCTGCGAGAAATCAGGCGCTTCCACCGCGTCCTGAACAACTGCTGGCAAGTGCTCGACCGGATGCCACCCGAGCCGCCCAATAGCCGCTCAACCTATTTATCGGACTCGTGAGCCGTGCGTGATGGAGCAGCGGGCCGCCTACGAGCGCATAACTCCGGCGCCGTCGCGGCTACCGCGCGACGGGCTTAATTGATCGCATGAACTATAAGCAGCGCCTAATGACAAATGACTCCGGCGGGAATCGAATCTATTTTTTTGGGGGAATTTATGGGATAATTTTTTGTAGATAGGGCCAATATATTCCCGCTAATTCCTTATCCGTGTCACGCTTTCTGTCACGGAACTAATTCCGCGTGCCGAACGGTGCACCCAATCCGCCCCAGAAAGGACAACAGACGTGTATTCACCGCCACCAACAAAGCAAGAAGTAGTCGCAGCCCTTGATGCCCTGAAAAATATCGCTCGCCCAGAGGGGGACAATGAAGGGGAACCTATCAACTCTCCCAATGTATACCCGCTCCTAACCCCCGAAGATCAGGATTTAGTTGACGACGCAGAGAGGATTGCAAAAGAGTATTTACGCAGACCGGGCGACCATGGGGATGAGCCAAACGCGCGCGCTATTACAGAGCTCCGTAAGGCTGGGTTTAACACATCGCTTAATCCAGACCAATACGATCAGGACATACTGGTCGGCGAGGTAGAAATTAGCGATGAGGTAGTACTAGATGTAGGTGACCGTACTCACCAAAGCAATGACAATTAGAAGGTGAGGCAGTCGACAAAACATATCCCTTATCTGCGGGTACGTCGGGGCGAAGTAGCCAGCGTCAACCTTAGGCCATTCCCAAGCACGCTGACACAGCGCGCCGCCGCCTACCCAAGTCTTCCCGGACCCGAAACCGGCGACAGATGCCCTGAACTTATGCGGCAGCGCAAGGAATCCAGCCTGAGGCCGGTTCAGTGTTGGGTTGATCGTCGTCACGGATACGTGAGACAGCAGGGCCGCTAAATACCGGCTACCCAGCAGGAGGGGGCGATAAAACTACCCTGTGGACTCAATGAAATTCAATACCATCTGAACGAATTCATCAGGGCGCTCAAAAGGCGCTAAATGCCCACAATCTAACTCCGCATAACGAGCACCAGGAATAGCGGCTGCCAATGCGCGAGAATGCTCAACGGGAACCATCTGATCCTGCATACACCCGATGACCAACGTTGGCCTATTTATTCTCTGTGCCTGCGCGCTGACATCTAGCCGACTATCAAGATCGATCTGACGCGCTATGCCGTCCCACCGATTGGCGGTACAGATGGCCTCAACCCATTCGCCGATCTGCTGCTCATTGAGTTGCGAGAGGAAGGCGGGGCTGAACCCTGTTAGAAGGATAAGCTGCGCAAACGCGCGCGGGTCGAAACGAATCAATTCCAGCCACAGCTCGGACTGCAGCTTGAGCCTGGGGTCGTTGCCTGAAGCGAAGCCTGCCAGCAGCACGAGTGATCTCACCATCTCCGGGTATTGGGCGGCAATATGTATGGCGACGCTGGCCCCAAGCGAGTAACCGACCAAGTCAAAAGGCACGGCACCCGATGCCTTGGCCGCCACTACGATTTGTTCTGCAAGTATCTCGACAGACAGTACCTTGTGGTCATCGCGAGTTTCACCCGAGCCGGAATAATCCACTCGTACGACAGTCCGATGCGGCGTTAAGTGGTCAATCAGATGATCCCAATTGCTATGTAAATTACCGCCGGTGCCAGATACCAGGATCAACCCTTGGCCGCTGCCATCAATGCGAAATGACACCGTCGCATCTGAGATGTCAATATGCTTCATTGCGCCGATTCCTTCGGTTTAACGGGAGAATTCGACCTTTTACCCGAACACCAGCGCAAAGGTCAACCAAAAATCGCTACGCCAGAAATGCAAAAAGCCCAAGCGGGTCAGGCTCGGGCTAGTCGTCATCACGCACGCGCTCCCTGACATGTTGAGTGGCGCGAGCAATGTAACGCTCGACGCTGCCCGGCGACAACTTCAGATGACGGGCGATGTCGACCTGAGTCCATCCTTCGATACGGTTGAGTACGAAAGCGCGCCGGCAGTTCAGCGGCAGCTTTTCCAACGCGGCCACCAGAGCCTCTCTCAATTGCTCAGCCGAGGCCCCGGCGTCCGCTCCGCACGCCACGGGATGAGCGTCCTCGGGCACGTCGTCCCAGGCGATATGTTGATACCGGCTTTCCCGCCGCCACATGTCAATGGCGCGATGCTGGGCGGCCCGGTACAGGAAGTTGCGCGCATGCACGCCTGCATGAACTCGCTATAGTGCGCGAGCCAGCCTTTGCGGGACGGCGGTTGGTGAGGCATGGCGGCGGATCAATTCATCACGGCTTATGCTGCCAAACGGAAGACAGGCTGCTAAAGTGCCGAACAACACCAGCGCTCACACCTGGAAACTGCCGCCATGACTACGGCCTGGGCATATGGCGATCGCATCGCGCGGACATCAAAAATATTCTTGCCGCTCGTAACGCGAAGGGTTACAATGTGATTAGAACCTTCATCCATAAAGGGCTTGAAAAATTTCACGAAACAGGCAGCTTGGCCGGCATTCAACCGCAACATGCCAGGCGTCTGCGCTTGATTCTCGCCTTGCTTGGGCAAGCCCGCGTGATCGGAGACGTGTATGCTCCGGGACTACGCCTGCATCCACTGCAAGGCAATCTGAAAGATTTCTGGTCACTTACTGTGCAGGCGAACTGGCGCATTATTTTCCGATTCGAGGATGGCGATGTGCACGCCGTGGACTACGTCGATTATCACTGAGGAAACATCATGAATACGATGTTCAACCCCCCACATCCTGGCGAATTGCTCCGGGAGCTATGGCTCCAGCCTCTCGGGCTGTCGATTACGGACGCCGCAAAGCACCTGAAGGTATCGCGCAAAACGCTCTCGGAGATCGTCAACGGAAAAGCATCCATATCGTCCGAAATGGCTGTGCGCCTGGAGCTGGCCTTCGGCAAGAGCGCCCAAAGCTGGCTTGGGCATCAGTCCGAATATGATCTATGGCAACTGGAACCGAAACGCCATGATCTTGGCATTGAGCGGATCAAGATGGCTGCTTGAGACAAGGAGCAAAGCGCTGTCTGGCCTGGCGAGCTCAAGATGCACGGCTCTCTCTTCAAGTGCGACCATTCAGCCGATCGATAATAGCAAGGGCTTTCTTTCCATGGGTGCTCATTTCTTCGATCAGTTTGTTGACACTCAGCCCAGGCATGCGCGCCAATATTCTAAAACGCTGGACGGTATCCTCCGGCAAACGTATCGTCAATGTGCTCATGGCAGACTCTCCAGGCATTGAGCGGAGTCAATGCCCGCAATTCCTTCCAGACAATCGCTGTCATGCATGACAGCATATATAACGTCAAAAGCGCGGGTGGCCTGACGGCCGGCGTTCATATCAGTTGTCTTCATCTATCTTCCAGCCTCCTCCCAAGGCACGGTACAAATCGACAGCGCTTTGCAGGTGCAAGGCTTTCAACTGCGCCGCCATGTCCTGGGCCGCGTAGAGCGTTCGCTGGGTGTCGAGCAGCGTCAGCAGGGTCTCGGCACCCGCGCGATAGCGGGATTCTGCCAGCGTCAAAGCCAACTGCGCCTGGGTCAGCTCCTCGGATTGAGCCTCTAGCTGTGCTTGAACACCGTGCATTTGTGCCAACGCCATCTGCACATCCGAAAAAGCCATCACGATGGACTGGCGGTAATCAGCCAGCAACTCCTCGCGCCGGGCCTGAGCCAGGTCGTGCCCTGCCGCCAGCCTGCCAGAATTGAAGATGGGCGCGGCTAGTCCCGCTGCCAGCGAATACAGGGGATAGGCAAAGAGGCGGCCCAGGCGATCGCTATTGGCACCCGCATAAGCTGCAAAGGTAAGACTGGGCAGCATGGCCGCCCGCGCGACGAGCACATCGGCGTCGGCCGACGCCAGTTGCGCTTCGGCGCGGGCAATGTCGGGACGGCGCAGCAACAGTCCGGATGGCACGCCCGCATCGATGGCCGGAGCGCGGATCGACGCCAATGTCGGCGTGTCGACCATAACTTCATTCGCCTGTCCCGTCAGGTGAGCCAAAGCGATGCGCGCCTGGTTCGTCTGCTGGCGCAGCGCGGCCAGACTGCGTCGCTGGCTCGCGACCATGGTGCGTTGTTGAGCCACGGCCAGCTGCGTGGCCGATCCGGCCTCGTACTGCGACTGCACCAGCGCCAGCAGGTGCCCGGCACTGTGCAGGTTGTGTTCGGCAATAGCCGCACGCTCACCCAGCGCCACGGCTTGCACCCAGGCACTGGCCGCGCCGGCTGTCACCGTCAGGAGTACGGTATCGCGATCGAAACGAGTGGCTGCCAGGGTATGGACGGCGCTATCGCGCGCGGCGCGGTTACGCCCCCAGAAGTCCACCTCGTAGCTGGCGCTCAAGCCCGCTGCGTAAAGGGTGCCATCCACGTCGGCATGCCCGCCCAGTCTGGCTTGCCGCCCAGCCTCCAGCCCGGCCGAGACCTCGGGCAAGAGTGCCGCCCCCGCGATACGCGCACTGGCCCGGGCCTGGCGCACGCGCGCTGTGGCGCCGGCAATGTCCTGGCTCTGCGCCAGGGCCTGTATCACGAAGGCATCCAGCTCGGCGTTGCCAAAGCCGCGCCACCAGTCGGCGCTTAAGCTGTCCTGCGATGAAGTCCCGGCAACACTGTCGGGCTGAGTCCATTGCGCCGGCAAGTCGGGCGGCTGGGCATCCAATGCCGGAGACGTGGCGCAGCCCGCCAACATCAAGGCACCCACCATCGCGAACAGATGTCGATGAGAGTTTTGCATACTCACTCCCCCGCCAGCGCCACGACCGGATCCAGCCGGGCGGCGGTGCGTGCCGGCATGAAACCGAACAGCACACCGGTGACCACTGCGCAAGCGAACGCCCCGGCCATGGCTGTGACCGAGAACACCAGCGGGACCTCGGCAGCGATCAATGCCGCGCCAATCAATAAGCCCAGGATCAGCCCCAGTGCGCCGCCCACGACGGTGAGCAGCATGGCCTCGGTCAGAAACTGGCGCAGGATGTCGCGCTGGCGCGCGCCGGTGGCCATGCGAATGCCGATCTCTCGGGTGCGCTCCTTGACCGTCATCAGCATGACATTCATGACGCCGATGCCGCCCACCAGCAGCGACACGGCGGCGATCAGTCCCAGCATCATGGTCATGCTGCGCCGGGTGGCCGCTTCGGCCTGCAGGCGCGCGGCCGCATTGCCGATCCCGAAGTCCTCGCGCCCGCCGTGACGCGTCAGCAGCAACTGGCGCACGGCCTCTTCGGCGGCCAACACGCTACCGGAGGACGCCGCCTCCATCACCACATAATCCGGCTGGGCCTGCGCCTGATAGACTCTGGCGCGGCCCGTGCGATAGGGAATGAACACCATGTCGTCGTAGTTCTGAGCGCCGGAATCCGCACCGCGCTCGGCCATCACGCCTATCACTTCGAAAGGCGCGCTGCCGATCAGCAATTGCTCGCCCACGGGATCGGCTGCGCCAAAGAAGTGCGCGCGCGCCTTGGCGCCCAGCACCACGAGCGGCGCCAGGTCGCGGTCTTCGGCGTCCGTATAAAAACGCCCCTGTCCCACCGACCAGTGGTGGATGCTCGGCATGTCCTCATCGGCCGCGAAGACATAGACCTCGCGGCTGGCGTTGCCGTAGCGCAGCGTCAGCGGATCGCCGATCACGGGCATGACCCGGCGGATGTCGGGCAGCTCCCCGATGGCGGCCAGGTCTTCCTCGGTGAGCATGCCCGGCGGTCCGCCGGTGGGCGGTGCGCGGCTGCCCATGTACATGATGGTCGTGCCCAGCGCTCCCATCTGGCTCATCACGCGCTGGCGCGCGCCTTCGCCGATGGCGAGCATGACAATGACCGAGGCCACGCCGATGATGATGCCAAGCAAAGTCAGGAAGGTGCGCGAGCGATTGATACGCATGCCGCGCCAGGCGGTGCGCAGTGCTTCCTGCAGCTCGGCCAAGCCGGCGCCCGGATCGCTGTGCGCGGCATTCATATTCAGTGCCGGCAAGGCGCGTGTGCGAGACTCATCCGCGCCACCGGCAACTTCCGGATCCGCCTTCTGCGTATCGCCCACAATACGCCCGTCGTGAATCTCGATGACGCGCCTGGCCTGTTCGGCCACCTGCCTGTCATGGGTAATCAGGATAACGGTATGCCCAACATCGGCCAGCTCGTGGAACAAAGCCATGACCTCGGCGCCGCTTTGGCTATCCAGCGCGCCAGTCGGTTCGTCGGCCAGAATGATGCGGCCGCCGTTCATCAGCGCCCGAGCGATCGACACCCGCTGCTGCTGGCCGCCCGAGAGCTGGCGGGGCCGGTTGTTCTGACGCTCCGAAAGCCCCAGCCGTGCCAGAAGGACGGCAGCGCGCTCGGCACGCACATCAGTCGATGTTCCGGCATAGATGGCTGGCACTTCCACGTTTTCGCGCGCGGATTCAGTCGCGATCAAGTGATAACCCTGAAACACGAAACCGAACGCCTCGCGGCGCAGCCACGCCAATGCATCAGCGTCCAATGTAGACACGTCCCGGCCACTGAAGCGATAGGCGCCGCTGCTGGCACGGTCCAGGCAGCCCAGAATATGCATCAGCGTGGACTTGCCCGAGCCGGACTGCCCCATGATGGCAACGAACTCGCCTGCCCGAACGCTCAGATCAATCCCATGCAGGACCTCAACGGCAGGCACCCCGTCCTTGCCGCCATATTGCTTGCGGATGCCGCGCAATTCGATAAGAGGGACGGGATCGGGCTCGCTTTGCAAGGATGCCGCGGCTCCTACCATTGCAGCCAGCTCCAGCCTCGCTCGACGGGATGCTCGGCCGTGATCAGGCGCTCGCCTTCGGCCAGACCTTCCAGGACCTCGCCTTGGTGGCGGCTGCGCACACCCAGGCGAACAGGGCGGCTCTGCGCCTGGCCGCCCGCATTCAGCACTCGCGCCCGGTATTGCCCATCCACCCTTTGCAATGCAGATAGCGGCACGGCGACGGCCTGCTCAACCTCTGCCGTGATAAAGGCCACCTGCGCCGTCATCTGCGGCATCAGCTCGCCATCGGCGTTGTCGACATCGAACAGCACCGTGTAGACCACCGCCTTCGTTGCCGCTGGCGCCGCACTGCCCTCGGACACTGGCACCACGGGCGGAGTCGGCAATACTTGACGCACCGTGCTTTCCCAGCGGCGCGGCGCGTCATCACCGCCGCCCAGAGTCGTAAAAAATACCGGCATCCCCGCCTTGACCCGACTTACATCGGCTTCAGAGACTTCAGTCCAGACGGTCATGCCCGACAGGTCGGCGATACGCAGGATATTCGGCGTCTGATAGGTCGCGTTCAGCGTCTGCCCCGCGCGAGCATCGACCGATACCACCGTGCCCGCCATGGATGCGTAAATGCGGGTATAGCCCAGCCTCGCCTCTTCGGCCCGCTGGCTGGCCCGGGTCTGATCGATCTGGGCATTCAGCTGCGCAATGCGCGCAACCGCGTAGGCCAATTCGGCTTGGGCAGCCTGCACATCTTCTTCCCGGGTAGAGCCGTCTTTCGTCATGCGCTGCTGGCGGGCATGCTTCAATCGCGCCAGCTTGTGCGCGGCCTGCTGTTCAGCCAATTGCGCACGCAGGCCCGCTATGGCAGCGCGGCCTGCATCGACCACCGCCTGCTGCACGCTGGGGTCGATCTCCACCAGCAATTGGCCCTGCTCGACCACATCACCCGGCTGAACCGCCAGGCGCGTGATCTGGCCGGAAACTTGTGCGCCGACATCCACGTAGCGGCGCGGCTGCAGCGTCCCAATGGCATTGACCCTGGCCTGGATATCAGAACGGAAAACCGCCACAGTATCGTAGCGAGGGCTGCCTGGCCCTTGCGACCACAGCAACGCTGCGGCGAGCGCCACCAGGCCAACGGCCAGCATCCCTATGCGCCCATGCCGGCGCTTCAGCAAACTATGAGACATGGTGAATAGGGATGGTCTTGAGGGTCTTGCCGCTGGCAAGCAAGAGCGCCGCAGCGGCCAATGAGGCAAGATGAAGTCCAGACTCGATGAAAGGAGACATTGAAAATTCGATGGGGGGAAAAATGGAATAAGGTGATGAGCCGGCTAGTGCCATTCAAAAGCTTCCCCTGATGCAGCGGCCAGGGGAAAGCCGCAAGCGCTACATCCGATATTCCGCGCGCAGCATGGCGTTCAGCGGCGCGCCGTAACGCACTCCGCTACCATCCCATGATGCGCCCAATGCCGTGCGATAACGCCGGTCGAACAGGTTATCGACGTTCAAAACGAGATTGAAGTTCTGATTTACGCGATAGCCGGCCATCAACCCGACCACCGCATATCCGCCCTGACGCGCCTGGAAGGCGCCATCATCCACAAATACCGCGCTTTGCATGTACACCGAGCCGCCGAAATTCCAGCGATTCCAGTCCCCGGCGGGTCGATAGTTGGTGAACACCTTGAACAGGTGGCGCGGCACCTCGTCGCTGATGCGTTTGCCCACCCGCGCCGGGTTGCTGTCCTTGGTATAGCGGGCGGCATTGTAGGTGTAGCCGCCACCCACCTGCCACGCAGGCGTCAGTGCGCCGCTGATCTCAACGTCGATACCCTTGCTTTCGACTTCGCCAGCCGCGCGCGAGCACGATATGGGTCCGCCTGCCGGGCAGTTTTCGTCGTCCGCGACCGCGCGGTTGCGCTGCTTGATCTGATATAGCGCCAGGCTGGTGTTCAGTGCACCGTCAAAGTACTCGCCCTTGATACCGACTTCCAGGTTGGTGCCAGTCATCGGGTCGAGCTGCGCGCCGTTGAAATCCACCGCGCCTTGCGGCTGGAAAACCTGCGCATAGCTGGCATAAACGGAATGCCAGTCGTCCAGATCCTGCACGATGCCGGCATAAGGAGTGAACTCGGCATTTTGGCGCACGGCTTCGCCCCATTCGCGCTGGCCGAAGTACCACCCCGTGCCCTGCTGTTCGTACCATCCCAGGCGCGCACCCAGGATCAGCTTGGTGGAATCGGTGAGGCTGAATCGCGTGGTGCCAAATATGCCGGTATTCTTGGAGCGGTTGTCCCACATCATGGGGTCGCTGCTTGGCGTAAGGCCGGAACCAGGCGACATGCGCGGATTGAAATTGTAGGGATCGACTATGTAAGAGCTGCCGTCATCGTCCCAGGGATTGGCCGCCTTTGAGAGTTCGTTGCGGTAGGTTGCGCCAACGACAATCTCGTGTTCGCGACCCAATAGCTGGAAGGGGCCAGTCAGGGTCGCTTCCACATTGGTCTGGCGCGTGCTGTAGTCCCAGCCGGTGCTGCTGAAGCTGAAATGATCCGGATCGCCCGAGATGCGGCTGAAAAAGGGATAGACCGAGTCCGACTCGCCCGTGGTGTACATGGCGCTTACCTTAGACTTCCAACCGTTGCCAAAATCGTGATTCAAGTCTGCGAAATAAGTAGCGGTTTCACGCTGCTGCGATGACCATGCCTGGCCCCAGAAGGCGCTGCGCGACAAATCGAAGGGAGTCCCGTCCAGATGCGCGGGCGTGCCGGCGTGGATGCCGTCCACGCGATAGCGTTGATACGAAGCGCCCAGGCCTAGCGTAGTGCGCTCGCCAAGGTCGAATTCCATTACCCCGTACAGGCTGCGGTTGGTGCTGCGCGAAACGTCGACGAAACCGTTCTCGTTCTGGTAATTGGCCACTAGCCGGCCGCGCACATTGTCCGTGGGCCCGACTGCGCCGCCACCATCGAACATCGCTGAATAGCGGTCATGGGTACCCGCGCCAACGGAGAGGTTCAACAAAGGATCGGCGGTGGGACGCTTGCGCACCATGTTCACCGCTGCCGAGGGGCTGCCCACGCCATACAGAAGGCCGGCTGCGCCGCGCAACACCTCAACCCGATCGTACATGCTCATATCGCCGGAAATGGTGCGCATATTGAAGTTGCTGCGATCCGTGGCCTGGCCATCGATCAGGATATTGTCCACCCCAAAGCCGCGCGACTGAATGCTGACCTCCTGATCGGAAACACCATCCGGCCCAGTAACGAACATGCCGGGGGTGTAGCGCATGACATCCAGCAGCGTGTTGAGGTTGTAGTCTTCAATCTGTTGGTGTGTCACGACGCTGACCGACTGAGGCGTCTCGCGCAGGGATAAGTTTAACCTCGTGGCAGTATTGCTACTATCCGTCGTGTACGAGTTTGTACCTTCCGTCGTAGGCGAACGGCTTCCTGCAACTCTGACAGCTTCCAACTGAGCCGCCGCTGCAGGCCCGCGGGTCAAGGAAACACGTGTCCCATTGCGCCGGAATTCAACTCCGGTCCCTGCCAGCAGGCGCTGCAATGCCTGATCGGGCGTGAGCGAACCAGCAACAGCTGGCGCGTTCAACCCCTGCACCGTTTCCGGCAGATAGAAAATTTGCAATGACGCCTGCTCGCCCAGCTGAATCAGCGCGTCACTCAATGATTGGGCCTGCATGTTGATCCGCACGGGCGACTCCTGAGCGTGTACGTTGCCCGGTACGCCACCGAACGACAGTACAGCCAAAATAGTAGCCGCAACATTGCATCTGACACTCATGCCTTTGCCTGAAGTCCGCGACTTGACACCTGCTGCCCGTAAACCTTGTCTGTCCACCATGAAACCGTTCCAAAAATATTCGCGCGTAATGCGCTCGACGCCTTTGCGAAGAATGCTTGCCTGGGAATTGAATATTTGCAGGGAAAATGCAGAGCTCTGCCTATCCATCCCGTCCTGATAAAGACGCTGCCGGGCAAAATTTTCCGGAACTTTTCCTGACGATAGATTGAAACCAGATGTATCAACAAACAAAAACCGGGCGATAAAAGGCCGCGCCAATTCACTGACGTGGCCCTGAATCAGCGCGCAGTAATGACCGTGCTGCCGTCGGTGCGCCTGAGCACCGTAACCGGTGCGATCTCGGGCAAAACCTCCAGCGCCGATTCGGGCTCGTCGATTCCCAATGTTCCCGCGATACGAAGCCGGCCAAGATGCGCATCGGCAATGCGCAGCGGCTGGGATAGATACCGGTTCAATTCGTTGACCACCTGTGAAAGCGGCGAATCCCGGAAGATGAGCCGGCCGCGCTGCCATGCCGTCAATATGGCCACATCGCCCGGATGCGCGGGCTCGAGGCCCTGTCCGGTTTGGTAGTGCGCCACATACCCGGCCGCCAGTCGTTCGACCTTGCGGTTCCACCACGAACCGGCCGAGAACTCGACCGAACCACTTTCCACGGCCAGCGACACATCGTCGCCATCGCGGCGCACATTGAAACGGGTGCCGGTTACGCTGACCTGCGCCTTTCCGGCAGCGACAATGAATGGGCGCGACGGATCCGCATCGACCGCGAACAGGATTTCCCCGGCGGCCAGGGTCACGGTTCTTTTGCCGGGATAAAACGCCACGGTGGCGTGGGTATCGGTGTTCAATTCGAGGGTCGAGCCATCGGGCAAAACAAACTGCTTGCGCTCGCCCTTGGCCGAAGCAAGCCGCGCCGTGTACTCGGGCGCCGGGGCCCACCACTGCGGTCCCACCACCCCAGCCACCAAAGCCATGGCACAAGCGGCTCCCAGCCCCATCGCAAACCGGCGGCGCTGATCTATGGGTGGCCGAAGCGCTTCGGTTTGCGTCAACACAGCCCGCATACGGTCGCGCGGCAACTCGTCGGCCACGCGCCAAAGCGTTTCCAGCGACCGGTACTGGCTGTCATTCTCGGCGGATGCGGCCCGCCAAGCCTCGCACTCACGCCGCTCTTGCGGGGTCAGCGTTCCGAGGCGCGCGCGAGCGAACCAATGTGCGGCTTGATCGCGCGCGGCCTTCGCAATGTCCGAGTCGTTAAAATCCATCATGGCGCGATTCGTAATCCGATTTTTTGCGGCAGGCTAAAAACGTATCCCTTCCTTATATAGACGTCGTAGCGGTAAAAACTCCGGAATCAATCCGGCGCATAGTCTTGCAAGCGATCGTGCACGTGGCACAAGGCCCGCTTCATGTATTTTTCAACCATGCTTTGCGACAAGCCCATTTTCTTGGCGATTTCCTCTTGTGTATAGCCTTCGATTTTATTCCACAGGAATACCTGGCGGCATTTCAGCGGCAACTCCGAGAGCGCCTTTTCCAGGGCGAGCGCCAATTGCGAAACCCGGATCGCCGCGTCGTGATCGTGAAGCTGCGGGTGATCCGCTTCCGCAAGGCTATCCAAGGAAACGATTTCGTGACGGGCCTGCCGGCGGATTTCTCCGTATAGCCGATTCTGACTCGCCCGAAACAAATAGGCCCCTTGATCGAGAATACCCGCGCTATTGTTCTTGAGTATGCCGACCACGGCATCGTGGGCCGCATCCTGCGCGTCCGGCGGAGTTGTCTGCCGTTGCGTCCACGCCCCGATCAGCCCGCGATAATGCGCGAGCCAGCCTTTATCGGGTGGGGGGCGGCGAGACATGAAGGGCTTGGAAAGTGGATAGTAAAGAGCTCGCAATTATTGCAAATAGTTCTCATTACGTCAATTCCAGTGCATTCTCGATGATAAGCCCATGCGGGCAAAACTATCGCATGGGCTTATTGCAGCTCAAACACCTCGGTGCTAGAACTCGACCTCAGCCGACAGCAGGACGGTGCGCGGCGCCGCCACAGTCCCCACCGTGAGCAGCGTGCTGCTGGACAACCAGTAGCGCTCGTTGGTCACGTTCTCCACCGTGGCGCGCAAGGTGACCGGATGGCCACTGACCTTCGTGCGGTACCGCGCGCCCACGTCGTAGCGGGTCCACGACGGCAGCGTCAGGGTGTTCTCCGCGTCGTAGGGCGTCGCCGCGGTGTGGATGGCGCGCGCATTCAGGCTCAGTCCCGACACCCAGGGCAGGTCCCAGTCGGCGCCCAGGTTGAACGTGCGCTTGGGCACGCCGTTGGCATTATTGCCCTGGTTCACGCCACCGGCCGTGCGCTGCAGCTTTGCGTCATAGAAGGTGGCGCTAGCCATCAGGCGCAGGCCGCGCATGACTTCGCCAACGGCCGACAGCTCCAAGCCGCGGTTGCGCTGCTCGCCGTCGAAGCTATAGACGTTGGTGAACGGATCGGTAATGGCATTGGGCCGGTCGATCTGGAACACGGAAACGGTGGTAATGACGCGGTCCCAGTCCACTTTCACGCCTGCCTCGTACTGCTTGGACTTGTACGGTGCGAACACCTGTCCGGCATTGGCGGCGTCGACGGGCGCCGTACCGCCGCGGGTCAGGCCCGAGGTGAAGTTGCCGTACACCGAGACGTTCTCCAGTGGCCGCAAGACGATGCCAGCCAGTGGCGAGATGGCGTCTTCATCGTAGGACGAAGTGACCCCGCCTGCCGCGTTGAAATTCTCCGACTTCACTTGCTGCTGGCGCAGGCCGCCGGTGATCAGGATCCGGCCGTTGGCGAACGACAAGGTGTCGGTCAGCGAGAGGCTGGAGAGTGTGGTCTCCGAGGTCTTGGTGGGTGATTCACGGTCGCCGGTCATCGGGATCAACGGCACGGGGTTGTAGATATTGGAATCGGTCGTCTGGCTCGCGGGCGCCGACAGGAAGAAGCTGCCCGCTTCCGACTTGAGGATCGAACCCGACAGGCTCACCACGTGCTTGACCCCGAATGTATCGAAGTTCGTGCGCGCGCCGACCTCGCCAGTCTTGTTGCGCGAATAGGCGTCATACCAGGCATTGAGCACCCGGAAGTTGCCCTGCGCATCGACGGCATTGGTGGTCCGCGCCGAAGGAAAGTCCTGTTCGCTGGCGCCGTAGCGATAGCCGGCCGCGGCATAAACCATGAGACGGTCGGAAACGTCGTATTCCAGGCGCGAGGCAACCGTCGAGTCGCGCGACATCAGGTCCGCGCCGGAATAGATGGCGCGATGTCCGGAAGGCGGCGAGGGAATATTCGAGATACCCGGCCGGAATCCGTTCTGCGAGCGGAAGTTGTCGATGTTCTCGCGCTGCGAGTAGGTATCCAGCGACCACCGCAGCGTGGGCGAGCGGTAGTCCAGCGCCAGCGCGCCCAGGCCGAATTTCTGCCGGCCATTGTCCAGGCTGGTTTCGCCGTTGCGATATGCGCCGTTGAAGCGGATGCCCCATTGCTTGTCCGCGCCGAAGCGGCGGCCCATGTCCAGATGCGCTCCCAGGACCGACCTGCTTTCGTAGGTCGTGGTCAGACGGGTCAGGGGTTCATCGCCGGCGCGCTTGGTGACGATATTGATATTGCCGCCGACGCTGCCATTGGGACTGATGCCATACATCAGCGTGCCGGGGCCTTTGAGGACTTCGACACGCTCCATGAGGGCGGCCGGCATGCGGTTGGACGAGGTCAGGCCATACAGGCCGTTCAGGCCGACGTCACCGCTGGTGACATTGTAGCCGCGGATCTGGAAGTCTTCGCTGAAGCTGCCAGTGGACGTCATCATGCGCACCGATGATTCGTTGACGACCACGTCGGCCAGAGTGCGGGCCTGCTGGTCCGCAAGCATCTGCGACGTGTAGTTGGTGGTGCTGAAAGGCGTGTCCATCACATCCGCCGAACCCAGCACGCCCAGCCCGCCGCCGCTCGCGACCTGGCCGCCGGCGTAAGGCGCGGGAAGCCCGCCTTCGGCTGCGTTGCCGGTCACGGTAACGGGCGCCAACTGCGCCGTGTCGACAGAACGCCGCAGATTGATCGTATTTCCCTCGCGCGAGTATTCAATCCCTGTACCCGCCAGCAGCCTATTGAGCGCCTGTTCCGGCGTCAAGTTTCCGCTGACTGCCGGCGCCGACAGGCCCCGGACCAGGTCGGAGGTATAGAGGAACTGCAAGGATGTTTGCTGCCCCAGCTGCAGCAGCGCATTGCTTAGCGACTGCTGCGAAATATTGATTTGCACAGCGGCCTCCTGCGCCTGCGCCTGCTGCGGCATGAGAGCCATGACAAAAGGTGCCGACAGAGCCAGGGCAGTCAGTATGGCGGGTAACCGGCTCCGCACCATATGCGTTGCACGCGCCTCGCGAGTGCGGGAAATGGGGTCAATCACGAAAGTTTTCCTAATTCAATGTTTCGGTTGCGCGCAGCGCCAACCCTTGGGTACTGAGGTTCCTGAAGGCGCGGCTTATGCGTACAAACCCACCTCCTCATCAAGTACGACGAGCGAACCAAGCAAAACCCTGAATCGAAAACCCGACTATTTTGTAACAGCAATGCGTTTTGTTCTCATTGCCGTTTCTGGAACTTGCGCGCACGCGCCCCTCAACCACGCTGCGCGGATGAATAAACTGCGTTCGAAGAAAAAGTGGCTCTGACCGATCAATCAGCGCAACAAGGCGAGATCGGCGCCGCCATCGGCTCGCAGACGGACAGCGACTGGCAGCGTAGTGCGCAATGCCTGCAGAAAGGAATCCGCGTCCCTTATATTGAACACGCCCGTCATGCTCAGGCCTTTCAGCCGGCTGTCCGCCAGGCGGATGGGGGACGCCAGATAGCGATTCATCTCATGAATCACCCGTTCAAGCGGCTGCTCCTTGAAAACCACCTTGCCCTGGCGCCAGGCCGTCAATGCGGCGATATCCGTATCTTCAACGGCGGCGAGCTCCCCCGGTTGGACATGGGTGCGCTGGCTTGCCGTCAATGTCGCTGTGTGTCTGTTCCACCACTGCCCGGAGGTCACCTCGACAGAACCCGACTGCACGGCCACATCCACCTGCGCGGCATCGCGCCGCACATTGAACTGCGTGCCGGTGACTCGAACAGACGCTGGGCCGGCATCGACCAGGAAGGGCTGCCGCGCGTTGTGCGCCACGGAGAACATGACTTCGCCCTCCAGCAATTCGACGCGCCGCTGATCATCGTAGTAACGAACAACGATACGGCTACGGGTGTTCAGTTCCAGCACGGAGCCGTCGGGCAAGGTTTCCGATCGCTGCTCGCCAGCGACCGTCGCGTACTCGGCTTCGAAGGACGGACTGCCCGTCAAGGCACGCGGAAGACCGACGCCCGCCACAAGCGCCGCGGCACAGGCGGCGGCCCCGCCCGCAATCCATTGCCGCCGCGAAAGGCGGGGCCTGGAACCGCCATGCGATTGCGGCGCCTCCAGCAGCTCACGCAACTCGTCTTCGGCAATCAGGCTGGCGGCCTGCCATATCTCGTCGATTGCCCGGTATTCGTGTTCATGACGGCTGTCCGCCTCGCGCCACTGGCCGAACTGCTGCTTTTCAGCCAGAGTGAACCTGCCCGAATGCACGCGAGCGAACCAATAGGCCGCGGCTTCGCGGGGGTCGTTTGGTAAATGAGGCGTGTTGTCGTTCATGGAATCTGGGATGTAGGAAGCTGCTTGGCATCCGCGCCAATTTGCGGGCCCTTCATTGAATAAGACGTTTGAGAAGGCCAAAACCCTGAATCAATGCGAGGCATAATGTTGTAAGCGATTGCGTAAATGCCCGGCCGCCCTGATCATATATTTCTCGACCATACTGACGGAAATACCCAGGCGCTGCGCAATTTCTTCCTGTGTATAGCCTTCCAGCTTGTGCCAGAGGAACACTTGCCTGCACTTCAGCGGCAATTCGATCAAGGCCTCTTTCAGCGACGCGAGCAACTGCGCCGTGCGCGCGTGGGCATCGGGATCCGTCAGTAGCGGATGATCGGCTTCCTGCAGCTCGTCCAAAGACAACACATCCAGCACCTGATCGCGCCTATGCACATCCGTCAGGCGGTTGCGCACGCTGCGATGCAGATAGCCGCGCGGGTTCTCGATGGCAGATGCGTCCATCGCTAGCAGTTGCACAATGCTATCGTGGGCCGCGTCCTCGGCATTCTGGCGGGAGCTCGAACGCTTCGCCCATGTATTGACCAGCTCGCTGTAATGAGCGAGCCAGCCTTTCGGGGGCATAGGTGAGCGGGACATGACAAACAGGGCCGAAGGTGAACCGAATTCGACATATTAACAATGATTCTCATTACTGCCTGGCAATGAGGCGGGTTTACAACGCTATGCGCTCGGCAGCGGTTCAGCAAAGTCCGTCCCCCTATGGGTTCTTTGCTCCCGGTCCGCCCCAAGACAAAACCGCCTTCTGCCGGTTGGAGTGCCTATACAGGGAACCGGACGCCAAACAGGCCCACGGAGCTCATATACTGCCACGATCGAATACATCCTCCAGACCGGCGGCGTCCAGCACGTTCAAGGACCATGCCTCCAGTTGTTCGCCGCTGGCCTCGCGCAGGCGTTGCCGCATGGTGTCGGGAAGGGAGCCGAACTTGCGGGTCATCTGCCGTTCCAGCATGTCGGCGGCGCCTTCCTGCCTCCACTGGTAGCCCCAGTCTTTTTTTGAATGTGTTGTCAGCATGGTCGATATCTCCTGAAGATCGTCGCTGTCCGGCAGGTTTGCGGCCTGCGGCAGCGCACGGGCAAACAAGACGTGACGCACCCAGCCGCCGAAGGCGCGGCGCAGTTCACGGTATTGCGGCCGGCGCGTCAACCGCAATATAGTTTGCAGCAATTCCTGTGTTTGCTCAATCCCCTGACTGTGTTCCAGCCGGAACAGCAGGCCGGCCAGATTGTCGCCAGGCAGCCCGCCCTGCTCCACCAGCGCGCCTTCGTCCAGCACCAGATAGCGCATGTCGGGCTGGTAGGGCTGCAATACCGGTGGCGCCTCGTCCATCAGATCAGCGACCCGTGTCGGCGCGGTCCAGCGCGATTCCCCGCTGTACAGCACGATGGGCAGCACCGGCGGCAAGCGCTGCGGCGGCGGCTGCACCAAGTCGCGCATGGTGATGTCCTCGTACAGCAGCGCGCTGTAGCCCATGATGCGTATGCCCATGATCCGGTCCTGATCGGACTGGTGTTCCAGGAGGATCAGCAGATACAGCATGATGCCGTCGCGCCGCCGTACGCGCCAGACCAGATCGCCGCGCCGATCGCGCTGCCAGCCGCTGACGTAGTTGGTGGGTAGCGGCTCCAGGGTGTCCAGATCCAGCATGGCCAGCAAGGCGGGGGGCAGGATGCCCTGGAACAGGGCGCGGACCATGTGGGGGCTGC
>NZ_FQXE01000016.1 GCF_900129885.1 Pollutimonas bauzanensis
CGAAAGAAGTTTGTCGAGCTCGACCTCGAGCGTCTCCTGGGGAATCACTCTCTCACTTACACCACGGCCAGTCGCCATGTTCTCCAATAACCAGCGGGATTGGCTGGCCAGGAAAAGATTCTTGTAGGGCATGTCGCCATCGACCGCGCTGGGTCCCGGGATAACCTTGATGGTGAGTCCGGGCAGCTCAAGCGTTCGTGGTCGATTTCCGCGTGTTACATAGAGACGTCCCTCGACAGGCTTCGCATCATATCCGCTCCGATAGCTGAGGACGCCACCAGGCAGCAGGTGGCTGACGATGGTCAACCAATGGCGCAACACAACCATTTCCGGGGGGCTGGCCAGGTTGCTGGTGTAGACCCCCTGGTACAGCTTCAGTAGCAGCCCCGCACTGGCCGGACCTTGCGGTCCGCGGTTAATTCAACGGGCACTGCGCGTTGGTTTGTCTTAAAACCGTACGATTCCAGCCAGATTTGTCGGATCTATAATGCGCCAAGACACAGAAAAACCCCACCTTGATCAAGGACAAGGCCAAAACCCAATGGCAGGCTGCCCGTTCGGGATGTACCAACCTGTTCCACATCAACAAGATACAGGCTCAGTGCACGTCCTGTTTCCTACGGTTTTCGGCCAAGCTGCCCTGCAGAACGGGATGGGCTACATCGCAATCGCACAGTACCGGCCGCTGAATTTTTTAGGCGCCACGGCACTGGACAAAATTTTGCGGGACTGACATGAATACTCTTTTGCTGGTAGGCGGAGACCTGTGCGAGCGGACGGCGGAAATGCTGGATCCGGACCATTGGGACTGCATTGGACTGCGCCGCCGTTGGATGAGGTCAGTCTGGGAGGACACAATTTTCTGGTACCAGGCCGATCTACGGAGCCGGGAGAGCCTGTTTTTTCTGGGCGATGACGAGTTCTCCGAGATCAGTCATATTCTGTATGCCCCATCGCCAGGTGGCAGGACAATGGCACACTACGCCGAGATCTACTCATTTGGGCTGTTAAGGCTGTTGAGCAGCCTGTCATCCCATTGCCTGCATCGGCTACAGCGCTGCGTATTGGTGGGCTCTTCCGCCGTCTGGGGGCCTTCCGACGATTGGGTGGACGAAGAAACTCCGGTCGAGGATACGGATTTTCGCACTATGTCGCTACTGCATGCCGAGGCTGCGCTGCATGCCGTTCTGCCGCCGGGCATCGGGGTCGCGCTGCGTCTGTCGGGCTTATACGGCCCCGGGCGGCTGCGCTTGATCAACGGCTTGCATGCCGGCAGGATCACGGCGCCTGACGGACCCGGCCATTGGGCGAATCGGATCCACGTCGATGATGCAGCGCGAGCTTGCGCGCACCTGCTGACCATGGCCGATCCCCAGCCGCTTTACATAGGAACGGATGATCACCCCCTGCCAACAGCGGAACTGTACGACGCACTGGCACGGCTGATGGGCGGCCCTTCGCCCGCCCGGCAGCTGCGGGCACCCAGCGGCAAGCGCCTGTCGAACGCACGGCTCCGAGCCAGCGGCTGGACACCTGTGTGGCCGAATGCGTTGGAGGGATATGCAGCCTGCCTGGCCATGCCGGCCAAGTGAGGCTACGATTCCTGATTCCTTATAGCGGTGAGCCAATATGCGTACACATTGCCCCTGCGCTGGAAACGGCATATCGCACTACTCGGAATTCGAGGATGCCGGTAGTGCAATGCATGGCGGCCCGCAGCGCCACAAAGAATCGGATGCGGGAGGTCACCGCTTTTTCAATCCGGTATTCGCTTGGCCCGATACCCGGATGCCGGCTTCGCCCGCATCGACCGTGCCTTCGGGCGCGATCAGGTCCATATTGCCCGGCGGCACATCGGCGATCGGCGCCAGGGTGGCGATCCCCGCGCCCGTGGTTGACACATCCGAAGACAGCCCCAACATTGCCCCACTGATCATAGACCCGGCGCGGCAGCGTACAGACCATAGTTCTGGTCATCCAGCCGAATATCCCCACCCGCACTGATCTCCAACGTACCGGAACCCGCAGCTACTGAACAGGATGTTGCCGCCCGCAGACAGCACCGACACATCGTTGGTATCATTATGTGATTCCATATTCAGACCTCAATGACGATTTGCTGCGCAATCGCGTTATACAAATCAACTTCCATTTGTGCCGTCCGTATGGAAACGATCAGGCTGTAGCGCGCCGGCAGATCATAGCGCTCCAGGGCGGGACGAGTACGCCACCAGCCGGCAGAGGGATAAACCGCAATGTATCCCCGGCTAGCGAGTTCAGCCGCCGTCCCTTCCCAGATGTCCTGATGCAGGGAACCACGGTGGCGTTGTCGATCACCTAAGTACCAGTTTGGATCTTTCGGGTTCACGGGATCACCCTCATCTTCTCGCTCCGCCGCAGCGTTGACACGAGCCACAAAATCATCAGTCGTCGCGTCGAGGGGGCGCTGAACGTCAAAACGCAAGCGATGCGATGGGTAGTGGAACTTCGAGGCCACCCCGCGTGCAGAAGGGTTGGGTTCGATAAAATACGACAAAGTAACGCGCATCTGGACCTTGGCGTTCTGCAGCGCCTCCAATTGCTCTTTGGGCCAGGGCAGCGCGTGCAGGTTCATGTCGCGACTTACCACACCCTTCTTCTTATCTTTGACATAGGGATGGACCATATCTTCCACGACCAATGTCAGCGAATTGCCCGCGCTCCATAACGCACGCTCCAAATCGGGCGAACCCCATCCACAATGGCGTATCAGATCCACATAATCAGTTTTGTTCGACGCTCGGTCAGCAGGCAGATACATTCCACGCATCGTGTCGCTCCATTCAGCCGAATGGACAATCAATCCACGAATGGTTTCAGGACGAAGTCCGGCATAGGTAGCCATGAGCTGTGCAGCCATCCTTGCGCATAAGGCGGAGGCAGCGCTCGTTGCATTGGTCGTCGTGAGTAAACGTTCGTTCGGACGATGGTGCGCAGTGAGCAGATTCAGGCTTGGCATACCGGCTGCGCCCTGCGCATCCCTGCTCACATTACCTCCTTCCAACACCACATCCGGCTTCAATGGCCAAGCGCCATCCCAGGTCCGCGACGTGCTAGTGTAAGGGCTTAGTCCGCCGTCTGCGGCAATCGCCTCGGCATCCGCGTTTTCAGTGTTGGTCTTGTTGGTGCATGCCCCCACCGTGATGGCGTTCCATGCTTGTCCCGGATCATGGACAAGGTTCGTCGACAGGCTAGCGGGATAGGCCATCCAAGCATCATGCTGGTTCGTATTTCCAGCCGAAAGAATGAAGAGTCGGGGGAACAACCCAGCCCCATCGGCATCGGCTGCCAATCCATCCACAGCGGATGACCAGGACGAAGGACGGCCCCGATCGCGGTAGTCCGAGGCCGTCACGGCCGATGTAAAAACTCGGTGACGATGCGGCGCCGCAATCTCAGGACGGCTCACTGCCTCCGCAAACAAATACGCATGATGTTTCGCCGTTCCCTGGTTGGCCCCGTCGTTCGGCGTGAGCTTGACCGACTCCAGGCGATGCGCCACATGTAAAGGTCCTTCGGCCGCGAGGGCATCGGTCAAATCCCCGTAGGCCGCTATACCTGCGAGCCCTGTGCCATGGTTCGCACGATCGTCCACACCCCACTCGGGCTCTACTGTGTGCAGGTCTAGTTCAGTCAGTAGCGGCACAAGTAGAGGATGACCGCGATTAACTCCCGAGTCCAAAAGACAAATGCGTGGTACATCGTCCCCTGCTCCCACGAACTGGGCGCGGGCCGTCATGTCATCCACCCATTGCCGTTGCTCATCCACGCCCATACCGTCAAAAAACTCAGCGGTATCCTTCGCTCTACGTAATTCCGCAACGCAGTTGAGCGTCATTACGGATCTGGAAAACTGCTGCTCCGAACCATACATCAGCAGCACGGTACGTTCCGGAAAATTGGCTTGCGCGAAATTGACTACGCAACCGGCCAATTCAGCGACCTTCTTGAAATCCGCCACAACCGACTCGCGCTGCCCTAGACCTCTAACTGGCAGCCAGACCTCCCACCAAAACGGTGTAGTGGGGTCTTCAGGCAACAAATCTGGATCGTCTGTCCAGAGGGCACGCAACTCAGCCGCACGGATCGACGCAATGGTATTAAGCAAAGGACGGTGATCAATTGCGGCCCCGTTCTTGTTTTTCTTTTCTTCCAGGTACTCAACTACATATTTCTCAAAATGCGCCAGTTGGCCATCTGGAACGAATACATTGGCGAATGTATCTCCCCCTTCCTTGCGAACGCTAAGCAGTTCAATTCTCTTTGTGCGGTTAGCCAGGCTTTCAAAGGCCAACTCAACATCGGGTTGACTGACAAACTGGATCTGCAGCCCTAATCCACTTTCCAATCCTTGCCGCTGTTGCGCGGCGGCGGCCGCAGCCGCCGCTGGCTTCAAGGCATTGAGTTGATTTTGGAGCGATTTACCGTGCTGCTGCCGAGGTAAATCGGGCACGATCTTTTCTGCACCACCGTTGGGCGTATGAGCGGTAAACGCGAGCGGCTTGGCCGTGTTGTGCAGTATGAGGTGCGGACGTTTATCGTGAGGTTGATCCGGCATGATTAGACGCGGTCTTATTGTTGTTTGCCAGTTTTTGGCTAAGCTGGCGGCGTTCCTGCAATGCTAGGCTCAGACGCTCTTGCGTTGCCCTTTCTTCGTCGTGCATGACCGCTTCCTTGATCGCATCGTCCACCGCGCGGCGGATCTCCGCGTAGCTGAGTCCTTCGGCTTTTTTGGCAAGTGTTTTAAGCGGGAATGGCTTAGGCACAAAGCCTCCCAAGCGGGAACGAATCAACTCGCCAGCTTGTGTTGCTGTCGGCAGGTGATATTCGATCATGTCGTCGAAACGGCGAAACAAGGCATGATCCAAAATTTCGGGATGATTGGTGGCGGCAATGATGAGACTGTTCGAATCGTCGTGTTCGATCATCTGGAGGAAGCTATTGAGCACCCGCCGGATTTCGCCCACATCATTGGCGAGTCCACGTTGCGATCCAATCGCATCGAACTCGTCAAAAAAATAGACGCCGCGTATCTCGGCAATTGCATCGAAGACTTGGCGTAGCTTTGCAGCGGTCTCACCCATGAACTTGGTAATGAGAGCATCCAATCGCACCAGAAATAGAGGAACCCCCAGCTCACCGGCCAGTACCGATGCCGTCATGGTCTTGCCGGTGCCGGGGGGGCCGACGAGCAGCAGCTTACGGCGCGGCGACAGGCCATGCTCGCGAATGCGCGCGAACAAGCGTTGTTCCTTCAAAATGCGATGCAACTGCTGCGAAGCTTGTGCGTCGAGCACCATATCCGCCAGCCTATTCTTCGGATACGTGACGCTTAGCAGGTTGGCGAGTTCGCCACGTGGTCGAGCGAGTGGAACCGGCTTACCCGACTCGCTCCGCACGACACGAGCCTTCGCCGCATCGATCATATCGCGCAGTTCTTCCGCCAGTTTGCCATGACCGACCTTCGCTTCATGCGCAGCTACTTGCATGGCTACGGAATAGAATTGCCTGTCATCCCGGCTAATGTGGGATTTCACTAAGGCCTTCAATTGTTCTGCACTAGCCACGGTGTCCTCCCTTTAATGTATTCGCTTCAGCGGTTTCGTTGACGGCCCAAGCCTGCTCAACATCATACTCGTTGCGCGCCCGCTCCATCCATGCGGACAAACTGAAGGTCGTCATGAGTTGCCGCCAGGCGGCCTCAAGTACCTGCAGCGAGCGGAACCAGATTTCCCGACTCGCTCCGCAGGACACGGGCCTTCGCCGCATCAATCATATCGCGCAGTTCCTCCGCCAGTTTACCGTGGCCAACCTTCGCTTCGGCAAGTTGATCCATTTGACCGGTTGATGTGATATGCAATCTACGCAGTCTTGGATCTTGATTTAGTTGAACACATCCTCGATGCGCTGGGCATCCAGCACATTCAGCGACCAGGTTTGTAGTTGTTCGGCACCGGCCTGCGAAAGCCGGACTTGATAATGTTGGGGCATGGGGCCGAACTTGCGCTCCAGCATACGCAACAAGACCTGGCGCTGTTGCTCCAAGCCTTGCTGGATTCCCTTCTGCAACCCCTTCTGCAGCCCCTTCTGTTCCCCCTCGTAACGCGCCTGGTCCAGCATGTCTTCGGCATCGACCAGCGCCTGTTCACGGCGCTCGGCCATCAGACGCAGCTCTTCGTCGGAATACAGGGTGTCCAGATGCGCTAGCGCCTCTTTGACGGGTTCATGGGTGATTTCATTCATGACAGCCTCATCCAGGTTGTGCAACAGGCAGGCAATCCAGGCCAGAAGCGGCGCGGGCAGCTTGCCCAGCGTTTCGGCCTTGCGTAGTTCGATTATATGCATTTGCAGCGCCTGGCCCAACTGTATCTGCGGAAACTGCGTATCGCGCAAGGTGAAGTGCCAATCGGCCTTGGCAGGATGATCGGTAAAAAGAGTATGCGCCAGCAAACTGATGCCGATAACCGGCTTGAGCTCGCGATAATTCTGACCAAGCTGCAATTGCCCGGCCAGGCTGCGGGCCACACCGTACACGCTGCGCTGCGGCCAGTGACGAAAACGCTGCAACTGCATCTCTATGGCGATCCGCCGCCCACTGTCGTCTTCGGCCAGGATGTCCAGAACGATGTCCTTGCCTGCCAAGTCTTGCGGCAGAATGTGGGGATTCAGGATACGCTGAACCGTGATCGGCGCGGCCGGGTAGCGCACGGCATTGATCAGGTCGGATAGCAGATGCGGGTGAAGGCTGAATAAGGTCTTGAAAACCACGTCGTTGCACAACGATAAGCGGCGCGGCGCTTGCGACGCACCGCGCCCCTGTGCGTGACCAGGCGACGGCCCGGAACCGGCCTTCGCCACATCGGCAAGCGGCCCGGACTGTGAAGAAGGGTTGGAGGAAGACACGCCTGCTGTTCCAAAAAATGGTTTGCCAGCAGGCACTCTAGAATAAACCGGCAGGAATGACGATTAGGCGGAATTGTCCGGATGGACAAGCCCGCGTCGCGCGAAGCGCCGTATTGCAGAAAAGGCGCGGTTCACAAGCCTAGGCGACTACGCTCGCCGCTGGTTAGAAGGTTCGCCTGCTGCTGCGCGAGCTTGCCATCGCCCAGGATCTGCACGCTAAAGATGGACGGCCGGCCCGCGCTTACTTTGGCGCTTCGGGCGGGGTATCGGCCGGCAACGCCAGCGTCAAGCCCAGCACCATGGGTTGCAGCATGTCTTTCGGCGGCGGTTCGGAAATGGCTTGCGCGGTCAACACGCGGCGCAGATCGGCATCGGCCTGGTCGTCGCCCAAAGACGTAAATTCGGCGCGTTCCACCCGGCCGCCGGCGTCTACCCATAGCCGTACGACGATGGAATTCCCGGCCGCCGCGGCGCCGGAACCGCTCAAGCGTTTCTGCCCCCATTCCTGCAAACGCAAAGCCGGTTCGTTGGTCTCGTCACCCAGCCAGCCCTGAAGCTGGCCGCTGGCCAGTTGCGCGTAGGCGATCCAATGTTGCGGGACGGGGGCCTGCGCGGCGGCGCTCGACGCCGCCGTCACCAGCCCGACGCCCAGCAAGCCGGCAACCGCCTTGCGCGCCCGATGCAGCCAGGACCTGCGTTGCAGCGTGGCCGGTTTCGACTGCGCGCCAGCGGCGGCCATGGCGGGTTTCTTCGGTGTCGACATAAACATGTACCCTTCAAAAAATACGCTTGAAAAAATCCGGCGCCATGCGCCGGCCTTGCATCAGCCGCAAATCACGCCCACCGACAAGGTCGCGGCGCGCGGCGCCTGCGCCTGCATGCGGCCCAGCTGAGGCTCATCGCTTTCGGTGAAAGCAATGGCGTTACTACGCAAGAAATCCTTGACATGCTCGGTTGAAACCGCCTTGACACGGCTGACGCCTTGCAGGTCCATGCTCCTGCCAAGCTGGCTGAGCGTCGTGCTGCCCGGCGATATCTGGCCGGTGGCCACCCGCTCGACCACCACGCCCAGGACGAGGCCGCCGCCAAGCACCGGGCTGCCGCTGGCCCCGGGCTGCACGGGCGACAACAGCGACAGTTCGCCCTTGTCCGGCTCGGACAGGCCGTTGAATACCACGCTGGCCCGGTTGGACATGCGCTGCACGACGGCATAGCTCTCGGCAAACACGCCCTGGCTCTGGGCCTGGGCAGTGGCCGGGAATGTGGCGCTAAGATAGGGTTTGAGCGCGGTGCCTAACACCGCCAGATCGTGGTCTTGGCTGATCGCCCGGATGCGGGCCGCGACAACCCTGGCGTCTTTGACCACATATACGGCGCTGCAATCCCGAACGGCATGGCGCGCGGTCAGCACATCGCCCGCGGCGTTCAGGAAAATACCCGTGGCATGGACATCCGGAGCCGATGGCCCGGCCTGATGACGCGGCTTCCCGGCCATCGATGCGCCCGCTACCGGCGCCGCCCGGCAAGGCCCCGCGATCGCCAGCAGAAGCGACAATCCAACAAGCGCGGACAGGCCAAGCGCGGACGTGTTCACTCAATACGGAACCGAAAAAAAGCCCGTACGCGGCAGCCAGTCCATAAGCCCGCGTACAAGCACAATGATTAAACCCACCATGTTATGGGCGGTCGGTTACCGCAGTGTGACAAGCAGCGTGACAAAAGCCACCCGGCCCGCAGACTGTCCATACACAGCCTGCGGGCATCCGCGTCAACCCGCTTACAAGCCCAAGGTCTGGCGTTCCGCCTGAGTCAACTGGCCGCGGGCGGCTTCGCCCATGGAAGCATCGCCCACCACCTGCACCGCGCTATTGGGCCGGTAGCCGGCGGCCTGCGCCTTGACGGACGAGCCATTACCCGCCGCCGCGCTGCTCCCATCGCTTGCCGGCTCGTTGCCGAAGCCCAGGACCTGTACGCTGAAGATGGAGGGCTGGTTCTGGCGGGCGTCAGCCCGGGCGCGCTGCAGCGACTCCTGCGCCGCGCCCGCGGCCGACGTGGCCGCCGAACTGGCCGAGGCCAGCGCCCCGGTATCGACGGAAGCCAGCACCGGAATGCCGGTGGCGTCGCCCTGCACCTGGATGTTGGCGGCGTTCACCACATGCAGCGCCGCGATGTTGATGTTGCCCGAGACACGGATGCCCGCCTCGCCGGCATCGATGGTTCCCAGCGGCGCCAGCAGGTCGATATCGCCCGGCGGCACTTCCCGAATCGGGTTCAGCGTGGCGATGCCCGCGCCGCTGCTGGGCACCGTCGGCGACAGGCCGACGTTGCCCCAGTTGTCGTACACCCGCCGTGGCGGCGTATAGACTACCGTGGACTACCGTGGTCTTCGACCCGCGCCCGGCGTTGATGTCGCCCTGGGCCGACCAGGCCAGGATGTCGCCGCCGAAGGTGGTCATGATGCGGCTCTGGCCCAGCAGGATGCTGCCCAGCGAATACAGCTGAATGTCGCCCATGCCCTGCGTAATGACGCCCGCGCTGCCCGGCGGCGCCTCGCCCTCGACGCCGAAGATCTGCGCACCGCCCGGGGTCAGCATCTGGATGCTGCCGCCAAAATCGGTGTGCACCCCGGCGGCGCCGTACATCGTGATATCGCCCTTGTACGTGATCGGATTGCCGGCCACGTCCTTCTCGGGGAACAACGCCGCAATGGCCGCACGACCGCGCAAGTAACTGCCTTCGCGCACGCCGCCCGCTTCGTTGTACTCGCGGCCACCGGCCTTGAGTTCGGCAAAGTACACGTCGCGGGCAAACACCCGGCGCTGTTCGTCCGGCAGCGCCGCATAGAAGGCCAGGGCCTGCTCGGCGTCGCCGCTGAAGCCGTAGCGCCCGGCCAGCCAATCGACCAGTTCGGCCTCGTAGGTCTTGGCCACCTTGCCCGCCTGGCCGGCCAGCGGCGCACCGGGGGCGGCCAGGTTGGCCGGGTCCAGCAGGCTGTCGCGCTGGCTGTCCAGCGCCGTGGCGGCGGTATCTTCCAGGAGGATGGCGGTGGCGCCGCCTGCGCCCAGGGTCACGCTGCCGTTGGCGCCGCTGGCGGCGAGGTGCACGGTGCCGCGCACGTCCACCGAGGTGCTGGCCAGGGCCACGCCATTCTGCTCGACCTGATTGCCGCTCAGGGTGATGTCGCCGGTGGCGGCCTGGATCAGGCCGCTGTTGAGTACTTTGCCCGCATCGCTGCCCGCGGCGCTATTGGCCGTGACCTGATTGCCCCGGGTGGTGGACGCCTGGTTGCCCTCGGTGCCCTGGCCCTTCTTGATGACGAAGCTGTCGCCGGCGGCCAGCGCCACCTGGCCCTTGGCCGCTGTCAAGGTGCCGGCGTTATGCACCTCTTTGCCGGCCAGCAACACGTAGCCCCCGCCCGTGGTCGAGTTCGCCGGGGATGCGGTCTCGATCACCGCACCGGCCTGAACCGTCACCTTGCCGCCCGCCTCCGTGAAGGTCGCGCTCTCGCCGTTGTACAGGCCGCGGTCCTTGAACTGCGGGTCGCTGATGTTCGCCGCCGCAGCCACCAGGTTGCGCACGTTGACCTGGCTGGTGCCGCTGAAGACTACGCCGTTGGCGTTGGCGATCATCACCGTGCCGTCGTCCTTGATCTGGCCCTGAATCTGGCTGGGGCGCGCGGCAGGGTCGTTCACGCGATTGAGCACCGCCCAGCCGGTCTGCGCCGTGCGATGGCCGCCGGCGTCGTAGGTCGCCTGGTCGAAGTTCACCGTGGTGTTGCGCCCGACGTTGAAGGTCTCCCAGTTCAGGATGGCCTTGTCGGCCGTCTGCTGGATCGCCACGTTGCAGCGGCCATCGGCCTGGGTCTGCACCGGCGCCTTGGCGTTGAGCCAGGCCTCATTGAATGGCCTTGAGGTGTCGATTTTAAGACCGCCTTCGGCCAGCCCGTCGGGCACCGATGAGTCGTTTTGCGCCCCCGCGCGCGCCGCGGCCTGGACGGCCTGCTGCGCGGCGATGGCCGCGGCGGCCGAACCCAGATTGGCCACCGAGCGGTTCAGCTGCTCGCGCGCCGCCTGCTGTTGCCGCGCCGCCGGATTGGTGCTGGCCAGCATGCCATTGGGCAGCCGGCCCGTGGCCGCCGCCTGCGCCTGCGCCGCGCCATGGGACTCTACCGCCAGGCTGGTCTGCGTGTTGAGGGTCAAGTCGATATGTTCGGACAAGGCCACTTGGCGCTGCTCACCGGTGCCGGTGCGATAATCGGCCCCCAGCTCGGACCACGACGGCCAAAGGCCCAAGGGCGGGCGCACCGCCGCCACCACGGTCAGGGCTCCCATGGCCGTCAGCCCGGCCCCCATGAACCAGCGCCGGCCAGGGCTCTTGACCGCAACCGGGGCGGATTCCCGGTACAGGCTGCGGTAGGTTTGGGCCAGCGGCCCGATAGCCTGCCATTCCTGACGGGCGCGTTCGAAGGCGGTCTGATGCGAGGGGCTGCGCGCGCACCATTGTTCGAGCCGCCGGGCGTCCGCCTTCGTCGCCCGGCCGGAACTCAGACGACGCACCCAGGCGCGCGCCTCGTCCTCGATTTTTCCATCCGTGGCATGGAATTCAGGATTCATGGCCGGCATCCCGTTTTCGCATCTGCTCCACGCAGAAATCGTGCGCGCATCGTATTTCCCGCTAGACCAGGCGCAGCGATATCCCATACCGGCTAGCCAGCTCGCGCTGCGGCACGCCCTCGACGCGCGCGGCAAACAGCAATTGACGGCGGCGGGCGGGCATTTGATCCATGATATGGGCCAGCGCCTCCAGATCCTTGCGCGCGTCAAGCGCATTGGAGGGATCCGCCACCTGCTGCGGCATCAGCAATTCATCGATATCGCCGCTGCTCAATAAACGGCTGTCCGAGCGTATGCGATCGATCGCCAGATTGGTGGCCATGCGAAGCAAAAAGGATTTGGGGCTGCGCACAGGCGGGCGGGCATCCGGCCCGGACAGCTTGATGTAGGTTTCATGCAGCGCGTCGCTGGCCATATCGGACGAGCCCAAGCGATACGTCAATTGATACTTGAGGACCTCATAATGCTCCACAAAAAAAGGCGCAACTCGGACAAGGGCTTGCTCACGGCGCGCCGTCCGCATCGGCGCAGTCGCCACTGTACGCGCTCGGACGGGGCAGAATCAACAGGGTAATGGGTTGCCGCAGATCCGCCGGAGGCAAGGACGCCAGAGGCAAACCGGTGAGCCGTTCCCGTATGCGCTCGTCGCGCCCGGCGTTCCCGGTCGAGTGCAAGGCCACGCGATCGACACGGCGATCTGCGCCGATCCAGAGACTCAAGGCCAGCCCGTAAGCCCCGGGCCTGGCCGCGGAGTCGCCGCATAAAGCCGCCTCCACCCTCCCCTGAACGTGACTGAAATAAGCGCGCTTGCGTCCGGACACGCTTGCGCTTGACGCGGCCGGGCGCTCGCGGCCTTTGCCATCCAGGCTGGATGGCCTGACCAGAACAAACGCCATGTCGGAGGTATAGCGCGCCTCGATGCCGGTGCCCGACAGCATACTGCGCAAGGCTGCTTCCGGCGTGAGCCTGCCCCGCAGTGGATCGGCCATTTTCCCCTTTACCAGGGCGCTGTCATACAACAAGGACTGTCCGGTGATCCTGTGGAATTGCTCCAGCGCCGCCTGCAAGGGCTGGCGCGCCATGTCGAAACGAAGCGGCTGGACCGGCGCGCTTGGTAAACCGGCATGCGATTCCCGCGGCTGCGCGGCCAATGGCAGCCCCGTTGCATGCGCCGCCCCGCTTACGCCCAGGAACACAATCAATCCCGCAAGCGTACGTAAGCCAAGGGCCGGCATGGCCGCTCATCAGAAAGCATAAAAGGGGTATCCATATGCGGGAAAGCCAGGTTATAAGCACGCGCGCTTGCGCTGCCATACTAGCCCCGCATGGTACGCAGTGCTCATGACAGCAATGTGACGCTGCAAAGGCGCTTGCACCGTTGCCGGGGCATCATGCACCCGATGGCGCGACGGTGTCTTCCAGCAGTTGCGGCAGCACCGCCAGCCATTCGCTTCCCTGCTGCAGGACGTGCTCCACGGCCGCCATGCCAGGGCCGAAGGGATAGGACCAGCGCCCATCGAGCCGGCAATGCCGGCAATCGGGATGCGCGGTATTCAACAAATACTGGTGGCCGCCGCTGAGCGCGGGCACGCACAGCACCGGCGACTCTCCCGCCTCCAGCCATGCCTGGCCTATGGCCCGCGTCGCCTTGAGATCCAGCCGCCATCGGCGCTGCGCAGTGACCGCCATGGTGGCATTGGTAGGTATGCAAACCTGATGCAGGCGATAGGTGGCCGGCAAAGCGCCAGGATGCGGCACCTCGGCGAACTCCAGGGCGGCGCAGATGGCGGCGACCGGGGTCGCGTCCAGCACGATGACCCCGTGGCCGGCCGGATGCCATCGACCCGCCGCGCCGCTGTTGCTCCAGAATTCCGCGCCATTGCACAGGCGCCAAAGCTGCATTAACGGTGACATCCTTCGTTGATCTCCATAAGCCACTGCTCCAATTGATGCGCGTGCTCGACGTGCGCGGCAATCTGCAAGGGCACGCGCCCCTGCAGCCTCGCCTTCGGCGCGCACAGCCAATATCGGGCGCGCTCCGCATCGGCAAAGACCAGTTCAGCGAGATACACCGTCCGCAGCAGCCGGTACAGCGCCGCCACGTCGCTGCGGCTCAGTTGCGCCGCGGGCCACTTCGGGACCATGGGCAAGGACAGTTTGCCGCCGGCCTGTATATCCTGCAGGGCGGCCAGAATGCGCGGCGCCACGTATTCGTGCCGGCGCCCCGCCGGCGGATAGCCCGCGCCCAGCGTTGCGCGCAATCGCATCGCCAGGCGGCCCTGGAGCTCTTGCCATTGTCCGCCGACCATGGCTCAACGCACAGCGTCGAACGCGGCGCTCAGGGTCGCGCCATCGATACTCAGTGTTCCCGCGTCCACCAGGCCGTCCAGATAGGCTTTGGCCACCGTGCCTTTACGCTGGCGGCGCAATGCGTCGCGCAGTTGGTCCTCGACCTGGCCAAGGCCGGGCGTGACCGCCGCGCGGTAATCGACCAGTTTAAGAACATGGAAACCCGCCGGCGACTGCACCGGCTCCGACACCGCGCCTTTCTTTAGCGCAGCCACCGCTGCGCGCATTTCAGGCAGCAACTGCGTCAGCGGAGCCCAGCCGGTATCGCCGCCGCGCGCGGCGGTCGCCTCGTCCTGGGAGTGCGCCTTGACCAGCGCGGCGAAGTCCGCCCCGTCGGCGCGCGCTTTCTTGACGAGTTCGGCCGCCTGTTTGCGCGCCTTGGCCACCGCTTCGGCGTCCAGATAGGGCGCCGCCAGAAACACCTGGCTGACCCGGTACTGCGCGGGCGCCGTCAACTGCGCCTTGTTGGCTTCATAGGCCGCCTTCAAGTCCTCGGCGGACGGATACCCGGCGGGCACCTGGGCGACCGAATCCAGATAGGTCTGCAACACCACCTGCCGCTCGGCGGCCTGAGCCAAAGTCTTGACCTCGGGGCGCTCCTGCCAGCCCTGCGCCGTGGCCTGGGCCAGCAGCGTTTCTTCGGCCAGGCGGGCGCGCAGCCACTGATCCAGCGCCGGGCGGTTATCCTGCAATTGCCGGCGGGTCGCCTCGGGCAGGCCGCGCAGCAAATCCTCCATCTCGGTCTTGGTCACCGCGACGCCGCCCAGGCGGGCAACCGCCGGCGAAGAGGCCGCATCCACCGTAGCGGCCGCATTCGCAACAGACGGAGCCGCCGTGGCCAGTGTCTTGCCCGCAACGCCCGCCCCCGAACCATTTGTTCCCATAGGCTTGACCGGCGCTTCGCTGGCGGCGGCCTGGGCGCGGGGAAGCGATGCGCCTTCATTTCCGGTTGAGGAAGCGATCAACCATCCCGCGCCCAGGATTACGCCGGCGCCAGCGGCGACCGCCAGCTGAGTTCGACTGAACTTCATACGTTTGCTCGCCCTTACGCAGCCTGGGCCGCGGAGTCTTCATGGTTTTCTTGCGGCGCATCGACTTGAGCGTCGGCGGCGTCCTGGACGCCGGCCGGCGCTGCGGGAGCGTCGGACGCGCCGGGCTGCGCGGCAACAGTGCGCAGGAACAGCAGGAACTGTTGCAGCAAATGATCCCAAAGCTCCGTGTTGGCGCGCAGATAGGCGTCGCTTACGCCCCCCGCCACGATCACATCCATTTCCAGCACCAGGAAATCCCCCTGCCGGGCCAAGCGCGCAAAACGCTTGGTGATGTTCCACTGCGGCACGAGATTCTCGGGCAGGTCGCCCTGCACGCGCAAGGCGCAGCTCAGGGTGTAATCCAGGTAGCGCCCCGCCTGCGGGGCCGGGTTGCCGAACCTCAGCGCAAACCCTATGCCCTGGGTCGCGCTGAGCAATTGCGTCTGGCCATTTTGTTCGGAGGACGTCACGCGATAACCCAGGCTCTGCAAAAGGCCGGTGAGCTGGTCGATACTGATCGATTGGACCAATTCGGTGTTCTGCGCCGATTCTGTGTTTTTGGCTGATTCAGTGTTTGTCATGAAAGGGTTCCTGCAATAAAGGGAGGGGTATCGGGGCGCGGCGCAAGGCCCTGCCGCAACGCGGCCCAGGCCCGGGCCGGCCTAGGACCTGGCGTCGGCCGGCGCCGCCGCCGTAGCGGGCGGCGGCGCGGCCTGGCGCGGATCGAACTGCCCGCCGTACAGCTTGTCGCCATACAACTGGGCCTGCTCTTCGAACTTGACGCGGGCGCCGCCGGCAAAGGGTTGGCGGATCTTCAACATGTCGCCGGTGCTGAAGCTTTCGTAGGCGGCCAGGATTTCCTTGCCCGCGTTATAAAGTTCGCGGTTCTTGGCCGTGCACATCGTCACTTCGGCGTCGCGCTGCGCGAGGGTTTTCTTCAAGGTCGCCCGATCGGCTTCGGTCGTCCGGGCCAAGGCCAGCAATTCGTCGTAGGCGCCCTTGAACTGGTCCCGCTGGGCAATGCTGGCCGCCACCTGGGCGCGGGCGCCCTGCTCCACCGCATTCTGCTGCTCGGCCAGCTTCACGGCCTGGCCCTTGGCGGTGTTCAACTGCGCGCGCAATTGTTCGATCTCTTTTTGCGCGGCATCGCGCTGCGCCTCGGCGGCCGCCTTCGCGGCGTTGACCTGCGCCTGCTGGCTTTGCAGCGACTGCAGCTGCTGCGTTGTATTACGCAACTGCGTGCGCAAGCGCTCTTCCATGCTCTGGTTCTGCGCCTGGACAAGGCCCGGCGCCGCCAGCGCGAGCGTGACGCCCATGGCGCCCAGCCGGGCCAGGGAGAATGTCCTTGCCTGCTGCGGCCTGGCCCGTCGCGCGAGCCAGCCCGCGGAATACTTGTAAACCAGGGCCAATCTGGCTTTGACTATGTTGCAGGTGACCACGATATCATTTCCTTTCTTCGATGAACATGACAACGGTCCGCCGCTGCCCATTACCCTATAGACGAATAAGACAAGGCGGCACCGCCTGATGTCACAAAAACTTCATGCAGGCCGGTCAGGTCTTTCTGCTGCGCAACACCACCACGCCGCCCGGCAGCTCGGTCAGCTCGGCGCCATAGGCATCGCGTATGAGCGCGGTGGCGTCGCTCAGCCTATCCAGCGAAAACTGGGCCTGGAATCACATCGGTCAAATGGCGCAACAGCGCGCGATCGCGCTCGCCCGATCCCGACGGCTCGACGATGCGCACCCGTTCGATGCGGCCCTGGACGCCTATCCACAACTGCAGGACCGCCCGGTAGCGGCGCTTGCCCGCCATCGGCGCCGGTTTGCGTGATGGCGCCGGCGGCACCAGCGTAAACGCCGTGGGGCTGGAATAGCGCACCGCCATGCTGCGCAGGCCCGCCGTAACGCGGCTGGCCACCAGCACCGACAAACCGGTCACTGCGCCGTATTGGGCCAGGGCGCTCTCCAGCCCTTGCGCGGGGATATCGAAATTCGTGATCAAATCGGCGCCTTCATTCTGTATGCCATGGGCCATGCCCTGGCCCATGGCGATGAACAAGCAGAACGCAATACAGGCCAGCGGCCTGCAAAACAGGGCCGCCAATGATAGCCCCGCCACATGACGCCTCGATGACATTGGCGTCCTGCGAGCGGGGGCATGACAATCACGCAAAATGATCAGAAGCGCGCATTGACCTCGAGCTGCACCACGTCGATCGACATCGGGGCGCCATAGATCTCCTTGGAACTGCTCCAGCGCAGCGCCCCGTACACATTCTTGTCGAAGGCGTAGCTGCCGCCCAGGTAGTAGCCGCGGGCATTGGTGCCGCCCAGATGGAAGGTCGAATCGTTGTAGCCATCCGGCATGGCATCGGGCTGAATGTACTTGTAGCCGGCGAACACCTGCCAGTCGCCCTTCTCGCGCAGGTCGAATCCATTGCCCAGCGCGGCATGCAGCATCCAGGCGTTGGGGCCGCTCTCGATCTGGTCGTCATTGTTCAGGTTAGTGACAATTTGCCCCGCCGAGCGGCTCCACATCTTGCTTTCCTTGTACGCGAGGTTGCGCACATAATTGCCGCTCAGGCGCAGGCCCATGCCGTCCATGACGCGCGCATCCCAGCGCAGATTCAAGTCGAGGAGATTGAACTCGGAGGCCAGGCCCACGAACTGCCGCAACACCGTTTTGGCGGGGTCGGCCGGGTTAGGCATGATGTCGCGCAGCAGGAACAGCGTATTGCCCTTTTGCATGAAGGCCGGACGCGACCAGTCCGTATCGCAGGCCTCGTCGCCCGCCCATGGGCTGCACGGACTGGAACGCTTGCCCGCGATATTGTCAAAGTGATAATACGCCACGGCGCCGCGCAGGCTGTTTTTGGCGTCGATCTTCCATTCGGCCCCCAACTGGCCGCCCAGCAGCCACTTGTTCTCGCTCTTGCCTTCCGCATACTCGGACGATGTCCATGGGCTGTTGGCGTATTCGGTGGCAAAGGCGCCCAGCGTGCCGAACACGGTCACATCGCGCCCCGGCAGCGGATGCTTGAAGATGGCGGCGGCGCCATCGAAATTCAGGTCGCCCGAATACAGCAGATCGGTCGAATCAAAGGGGTTGCCGATGCGCCCCCCGGTCAGCGTGGCCCAATTCGCGGGACGATAGGTGATATAGGCCTGATCGAGCCAGATATCTTTTTTGCCCATGCCGCCGCCCAGCGTTTGCGTGGTGGAAACGGGGCTGTCGTCGCTGCCCGTGGCCAGGCGGATGCCCGCCGTCCACTTGTCGGAGATATCGGCGCGCACGCCAAGACGCGCGCGGATGCGGGCCAGGTTGCGGCGATCCTGGCGCGTATTCAGGATGGGCGGGAAGCCATCGTCGCTGGTATTCGTGTTGACGTCATAAGGACCCTTGGCGTTCAGCTTGGCGAAATCGATGACTTCATTGCTGTTGCCGCTGTTGAACCCGCGCGACTCGCCGCGCACGCGCACATCGCCCTCCACCGTGATGCGTGATACCCAGTCCGGGAAGGTGTTGGGCTGCGCCCAGTTCTCGGCCTTGGCCTGCGCCATGACGTCGGTCCTGACCTCGTCGCGGATCTGGTCGCGCACGGTCTCGGGAATATACGGCACCCGCACATCGCCCGGCTGGGCCAAGGCGCCGCCGGCGGAGGCCGCCGTCTGGACCTGGGCGGCTTCGGCCACGGCCTGCTTGACCAGCGCATCGGCCTGGTCTTTTTTCAGAACGCCCTGCTCGACCAGCAGGCGTATCAGGTTGATGGTGGCGTTATCCGTTGGCGCCGACGATTGCGCGGCGACCGGCGCGGCGGCCAACGCCGCGGCCAGCGCCAGCGCGGCGCTCAGCCGGCTGGGACGGAACGTCAATATAGATTGATGAGTCATTGTTGAAACTGCTCCTGCTAGCAAAGGGTATCGAGAGTCTGTCTACGGTTAATTGGGACGCCGGCCTTGAAAAGCCACGCGCACGGGCATCGTCAGCGATGCGGGCGGACGCTCGTCGAGCTGGCCGACCGCGCGCACCGCCGCGATGACCAGCTCGTCGATCTGCGGATCGCCGCTGGACTTGGTGAGCTTGACCTGCGTGATCTGCCCGCCGGCGGTCAGCCACACGTCCGCATTCAGGCGAAACACCAGATTGCGCGTGCGGTCGTCCTCGCGCAAAATGCGCTGGAACATATAAGCCAGGTACTGGCTGTAGGTCGCATTGCCCGCGCGGCCGCCCCCGCCGCCGGCCATGCCGCCGCCGGCGCCCGCCCCGATATTGAAGGCATCCGATCCGGCCTGCGCATCCCCATCGATTTTCATCGGGTTGGCCAAGTCGTCGGCGGGCGAAGGCGGCGCCTCGTCCTTGGGCTGGGCCTCTTCCACCGGGGCGGGCTCGGGCTCAGGCTCGGGCTCGGCGATTTCTTCTTCCTTGGGCTCCTCGGGCGGCTTTTCAGGCTCGGGCGGCGGCGGCGGCGGAGGCGGCAGCGGGATGATGGTGGCCAGCTTGGGCGCGTCGCGCTTGACGCCGGCCATATCGTTGGCCCACTGGTAGACAAACCAGCCCAGCACGGCCACAATCACCAGCCCGACCATCCATATGACGGACCGCGCCAGCGAACGCTTTTTTGAGGATTCGGGTTCCGCCAGCCAGATATCGGGCGCCTGGCCATCGCCGGGCTGCCCGGCCCGGCCGTCCCCGGCGCGCGGCTTTTCAGCCTCTGGTGGTTGTGGAGTGTTAGACGACATGGGGTTTCTTCAACATCAAGGGGGTTAATTCGGTTTGCCGGTGACCAGCCCCACCTGGGACAATTCCAGGCGGCGCATCAGATCCAGCACTTCGACGACCTTCTGGTATTGCACGGTGGCGTCGCCACGCACAATCACGGGAAAGTCGGGATTCAGCGCCTTTTCGGTGCGCAGGCGGTCTTCCAGCTCGGGCAGCGTCACCGGATAGGCATCCAGGAAGATCTGCCCCGCGGTGTTGATCGAAATCGCCTTGGTCTTGGGCTGCGACAGCGATACCGTTGAACTGGCCTTGGGCAGGTTCACCTGTATGCCGGAGACCTGCGCGGTCGCGGTGAGGATGAACATGACCAGCACCACCATCAGCACATCGACCAGCGGCGTGATATTGATGCCGTCGACCGGCGCGTCGTCATCGTCGTCCATCGAAGAGGATACGGAAGCCATATATGTCTCCTTAGGCCTTGCCGGCCAGGTTGCCCGCGGGTGAAGCCGTATTGCCCTGGCCGCCCTCGGCGGCATGGCTCTGCCCATGAACCTCGGCCAGGCGGGTCACGAATTCGTCCACGAACACGCGCATGTCGGCGCTGACTTCCTTGTTGCGCGACACGAGCCGGTTGTAGCCGAACAGCGCCGGAATCGCCACGAACAGGCCGGCGGCCGTCGCTATCAGGGCGGCCGCCATCCCGGGGGCGATCGCGTTGATGTTCACATCGCCCGCCATGGCCGTGCCCAGGAACACCACCATGATCCCGAGCACCGTGCCCAGCAGGCCGATATAGGGCCCGCCCGCAATGGCGTTGGACAAGCTGCCGAGCCTGGCGCCGAGCTTCTGGTTTTCCTTGGTGCGCACCGCATCCATCGAGGCGCGTATGGCTTCGATGGTCGCCGCCGAAATCGCGTCCACGTCCGCGCCCTGGGCGCGGCGGGTGCGGATTTCGTTGATCGCCACCTGATACAGGCGCCACAGCGCCGCATCCTTCAGGCGCGCCGCCAGCGTGCCGTCATCGGCCAGCAGTTCCAGGCGCCGGCCCACCTTGGAGAAGGCCGCGCGGAATCGCTCGTTCGCGGCGCTGACGCGCGACACATTGCGGCTTTTGCTGATCATGATGATCCAGGACTGCACCATCATGAGCGCCAGTATTGCCAGGATCACCCAGGCATCGAGCGGGATGGCGTTGAGCAGGAAGCCCAGGCTGCCGAAGCCGAAGCCCGATTGCTTCTCGTCCACCCCGTAGACCACCAGGCGCGACTCCGAGCCTTGCGCCGTGGCGTCGGCCAGGATCAGGGCGGCGGGACGGGCAATCTTCGAGATGCGCAGTTCGTCGATCGCGCCGACGAAAGGCGTGAATACCGGGGCCGCCGGGGCCGCGGTGTCGGGCGCCGCGGCGGCATTGGGTGCAGCGGTGGCGCCGGCATTGGGCGCCGCCGCGTCAACGGCGGGCGCCGCGACAGCCGCCACGAAGCCCGGAACATCGCCGCCGATGGCGGCCACCGTGCTCAAGGGCGGCAGGCTGGCCATCAGCGTCGCCGCGCTGCGCCCATTCACATACAGCACAATCTGCGTGCCGTCCGCGGTCACCGCCACATGCTGCCAGCTTCCTGGCGATACGGGCTGCCCCGGCTGGCTGCGCTGGCCGTTGACGTCGACGAAGGGCACGCCCTGGTTCAAACCGATCAGCAAGGCATTGCCCGCATCGCGGCGCGCGTAAAGCAGCTGCTCGCCCGCTGGCTGGTCGGCGCGCACCCAGGCGCTGAAGGTAAAGGCGCCCGCGGCGGGCAGCGCCAGGGACGGGCTGGCCGGCAGCATCAACGGCGCGGCCCCGGCGAACTGCGCGGCCCGGCCAATCACGCCATCCACGGAACCGGCCACCGGCGTTTGCGCGTGGTTGCTGTAGGCCGTGGTATCGCGCGGCGGCGCGCCGGCGGCGCCGTCAAAGTGGTAGGCCAGGGTGTAATTGGGATCGAAGGTCAGCTGGCCGTTGCCCGTGGCGGGCGCCGCCTTGTTGCCGTAGTACATCCAGATGTCCTGGCGCTGGCTGGCCGCGACATCGCTCACGTCCACCCAGATCAGCGCCATGCCCATCAGCGGGTCGAAGGTCTCGATCTGGTGATTGAGCACCGTCTTGTCGTCGCCGGCCACGAAACGGATGTCCGAACCGTTTTCGTTGACGCCGTCGAACGCGAAATTGCCCGTATGCAAGCGCACCAGCATGGGCGTGCGCCCCACGTTCTGGGCAATGGCAGCGCCTTCGGTCGTGGTGTCGATCGAGATCTGTTTGCGATAAATCCAGTCGGGCTGCCACCAGGCGTTGGCCGCCGCCGGCAGCAGGCCCGCCAGCACGGCAAGCATCAATATCAATAAGCGTTGCATGGTCGAAATACTCCGAGGTCTTTCCAGAAGATGGATGAAAGGTTAGAAACTGGCGCGCACATTGAAATTCACGCGCGGATCGTGTTTGGTGGTGTTGGGCCCGTCTTTGAGGGGGTAGCCCCAGTCCAGGCTGGCGGTGAGCCAGTCCACGACTTGCAGGCGGGTGCCGAAGCCGACACTGCCCAGGTTGAACCGCGATTCCTGTTCCGGCAGAGGGTCCTGCAAACGCAGGGTGGCGTATTCGGCAAAGGTGTAAAAACGCCATTCGTTCACCCGCGGGCCGAGCCAGCGCGCCAACGACGGCGTGCGCCATTCCAGCGACGCCAGCGCGCCGTCGTCGCCGGTGCGCTCGGCGGCCAGGTAGCCGCGTATGCTGGTCGCCCCGCCGGCGGAAAACTGCTCGTTGGACACGAGGGGGCCCGAAGCCAGCTGGAACGCCCCGCGCAGGGCCAATTGCCAGTCGCCAAAAAGGCTATGGGTGTGGCTGGCGTCGCCCCTGAGCAGGGCGAAGCTCGGGTTGGCGCGATAGCGCTTGTAGTCGAATTCCTCGGCGTCGCTGTTCAGGCCGAAAAACGAATCGCTTGCCGCCACCACGCTCAGACCGAAGCTGCTTTGCGCGGTCTCGGTAAAGCGATAGCCGCTGTAGGACAGCGTAAGCGGCACATACTTGAGCGGCACATCGTCGGCATCGCCGCCGAACACCAGCGACTCGTCGAATTTTTTGTAATCGATGCCGACCGACAGGGAGTTATACCAATTGCCCGACGGCGCCATCGAGTAGACGGCGGACATGCCCAGCGAATAGCCCTTGCCCAGGACGTTGGTGCCGCCGATGGTGGCCACATTGCTGTCCGAGTGAAAGCCCGAGAACTGCAGGTTCCAGCGGTCGGACAGGCGCCGGGTGTAGGAGCCCGACCAGACCTTGGCGTTGTCCTGGTCCTCGGGCGCCGTGAAATACGTCAGCGAGAACGCGTCGCCGCGCTGCCACAGATTGTCGTGGCCTATCGTCGCCATGCTGCGCAGCTTGGTCGTGTCGGCGCTGTAGTCGTTGTTCAGGCCGACGCTGGCATGCCAGGGGCTTTTGTCTTCGACCTTCAGGTCCACATCCATGGTGCCGGGCAAGGCGCCCTCTTTGACCAGCGGCACGACCTGGCGGCTGGCGCCGCGATTCAGCTCGGTGAGCTCCACCTGGGCCTGGTTGAAGTCCGGCACCGCGCCTTCGCTCAGCGCGGGCACATCCGCGCGGATGGCCAGGGGCGAATAATGCCTGGCGCCCACGACCCGCACGCGCCCGACCTTGGTCTCGGACACCTGCAGGAAAACAATGCCGCCGGCCACCTGCTGCTCGGGCAGATCCACGAACACCGACTGGTAGCCACGGTCGTGATAGACCGCCTGCAGGGCGTCGCGCGCGGCTTCGATGTCCTTGAGCGTGCGCTGCGGCCCCAGGAAGGGGTAGACCGCTTTCTCGATGTCACGCGCCTGCAGCACCGTGTTGCCCCGCACAATGTACTCATTGACATTGACGGCGCCGCCAGGCTCCGCCGCCATGACATTTACCGCGCCGCCAGGCTCCGCTGCCGCCGCGACATTTGCCGCGCCGGCGGACTGCGCCGCGGCGCCGCCGGCCCACAAGGCCATCGCGCCCGCGGCGGACAACAGGGAGATACGCGCCGCGCAAGCCGCTACTGCTCTGCACTTCTTGTCTACGTCAAACATGTGTATGGACTCTGTCCGCAATAGGAATACTGAAAAAACCGTCCCTTCCCCCATGCGCCGGCGGGAAGGGACGGCCGCTACGACATAACGGCGCGGCGCGCCGGGCGCGCCGCCACGCGACGCCAGGCCGACAGCCCGCATTGCGCTTCTCTTAGTAAGACGGATGTGGCAGTTAAAGACCGCCGAATGTCACAAAAACTTCATGAGGTATCCGGATGCAACCTCACATGTCCGCCGCTCCCGTCACCTGCACGACGCCGTTGGGCTTGTAGCGCGCCTCCTGGACGGAGAGACCGGCGCCTCCTCCGCCGACCGGCTCGCCCCCGAAGCCCAGGACCTGCACGCTGAAGATGGACGGCTGGTTCTGGCGGGCTTCATTGCGGGCGCGCGGCACGGTTTCCTGGGCCGCCATCGCCGCCGACGACGAAACCGAAGCGCTCGGCCAGCCAGGTGGCCAGTTCATTTTCATAGGTCTTGGCGACTTTGGCGCCCTGCAAGGACTCGCCCGGTTGCGCCAGATTGGCGGGGTTCAGGTAGGCCTCGGCAAAGCGACGGTAGTCCGGATCGTTGTGGCCCAAGCCGGCTTGCATCAAGATACTCGCGCCAGGGCGCAATGACCGCCCAATGTCATAAAACCTTCATGCTTCATCGCCATGCCAGCCCGGCCGCGCCGCCATCGTAGCGGCCCCCTGTGACGTCGCCATGACAAGAAGAGGCGAAAAACGGCCGCTTTGCTTCATTGACATGTCACACGGAAAAAGCACACGTCATTTATACTGGCTGGCATTGAAGAATTCGGGAGGCGCCATGCGCACTTCAACCCTGATCACGCTGGCCGCGGCCGTCTTGTTGTCGGCGCCCGCCCTGGCGGCCGAGCCCGGGGCCTCCGCAAAACCGGCCGCCTCGCCCGGCGCCTGCGTGGACGTCGAAGTCGGCGGCTACCGCGCCTTGTCCTACGATTGCCTGAGCCGGCAAATGGCGCCAACCGAAAACCGCGCGCCGGGGAACCCGGCCCTGGCGTCGGAGGACATCGCCAAGCAGGCCCCGAACCGGCTGGGCCTGTTCAACCAGTCCGCCACCTCCAACCGCATGGGCAACCAGTTCGGCAAATCGGCCTTCCCCCAGCGGCCGCCGGCGGCGCAAGGCGCCTCGCCGCTCCTGGGCGGGAAGTAGCCGTTCGCGCGCGGCGGCTGATTCCATGCAAGGCTCGCCATCTTGAACAAAGCCGGCAGCAAAACTGAAACCTGCTTATGCCACCATGGCGTCATGAGCACCGCCGCCACGGCATGGAGGTACGCCATGAACAGCATCCGCCCCGATCTTCCCGCAAGACGAGCCGCCTCGCCCTTGCCCCAGCACGACATCGCCCATGAGGTCGGCGCCGTGCTGCGGGCGCTTATCGTCATCTTCGCCATATTGCTGATTGCCGTCCTGGCCTGCGCGGCGATCGAGCCCTTCGCCGATTGGACGCGGCACAACGCATTCTGGATATCCGGAGCCTGAAACGCCCGCCGCGCTCAAAGCGCCGGCGGCCTGCCGGAGGGTTTCATGCCTCACACCCGTTGTGGAAATTCAATGGCGACAAGGAGAGCGGCCGAGCGCGATCCGACGCCAGCCATTGCGGGGTATAGATGAAGCGGTGCACCCCCCGCAACACATGCCACGTCCCCACCGGCTCGCCATTCATCCAGGCATCAAGCGCGGCCGGGCGCATACGCAGAGGGCGGGAGGGCGCGGCTCAGAGCCCGAGCAACACTGCGCTCAGCAACTGCGGATGAGTCACGTGCGCCTCGTGGGGAGCCTGGATTTCGACCCAGTTCCAGCCTGACAGCGACCGCAGCAGTTTGCGCGATGCTTCCAGCAGGGGATGCGACGGCGCCGTGCAATGCAGATAGGTGCGCGGCCGGTGGTTGCCTATGGGGTTGTTCAACACCAGCGGCGTGGTGTAGCTGGCCAGAGGCTGCGGCGTCAGCCGGCGCTGGACCCAATCGTGGCCGGCGCTGCCGGGCTCGAGGCCCCAGACGGGCGGCATGTGTTCCGGCACGGGAACCGCCAGGCCGCCGGTGGCGCGGGCCGCCGCCGCAATGCGCGCGTCGGCGTCGGCCCGCGGATAATTCGAGAAAGCGCTTTGCCCGTTTTCCAGGACGACGGCATCGAAGTAGACCAGATGGGCGAGGCGCTCGGGAATGCGGTCGGCCACCCCGCTGATGGCGACCCCCGCGAAACTGTGCCCCACCAGGACCACATCGTCGAGTTCCTCGGCCAGGATGACCTGCATCAGGTCGTCGATGAAGACATCGATGGTGATATCCTTGCGCAGCAAATGGGCCCGGTCTCCCATGCCGGTAAAGCTGGGCGTGAAAACCTGATGCCCGGCCGCCCTCAGCCGCTCCGCAACCTGCCGCCAGCACCAGCCGCCATGCCAGGACCCATGCGCCAGCACATAATTCATTGTCCGCCCTTTGCCGAAATATAAAAAGCCTAGTGCCCTGTTTGGTTAGTTCGTGCACTCAAATTCGGATGCATGGGCTTGTCAGACAAGGCGCAAACCGCAGCGATAGCAGTGGCTAGCGAGGATTTGCGACGCGGTATGGCGAGCCCAGGCGCCGAAGGCCAGTATTCGAATTAGGCAAACAGGACACTAGGCTAATCCAAATCGCCGCGGCGCGATAGCCGCCCGCTCTGTGATAGCATCGCATCCATGTTTCCCCAGGGCCCTTATCCTCGCATATCCTCGACAGCCAGGCGGCTGATGCTTTGGCTGGCGCTGGCGGCGTTCGTCTTCCGGGCGCTGGCGCCGGCCGGCTTCATGCCGGATGCCAATGCGCTGCAGCATGGCAGGCTGGTCCTTACCTTCTGCACCAGCGGCGCCTCCGCCCTGCCGCCCGGCCTGCGCGACAAAACCGGCGATGCGTCCGGCGACAATACCGGCAAGGATCTCGCTGGCGGCGACAGCTGCCCCTTCGGCCTGCTCGCCGCGCAGGCCATGATCGCCCCTTCGGCGACCATCGTGGTGTTCGCCGCGGCCCTGCGGCATGTGCCGCCACCGCTTTTCTTCAGGGCCTTGCCGCCGCTGCCGGCGCATGGCCCGCCGCTGGGTTCGCGCGCGCCTCCCTCACACCCCGGTTGATTATCTCTACGCCGCCGGCCCCGAATACGCCGGTCAAGACAATAGAAATCCCGAGGTTTATCCATGCTCCGCATTCATTTTCACGCCGCGGCCGCCGCCGCGCTCGCCATCCGCCTTGCGCCGCTCATACTGGCATCCGGCGCGGTCCACGCGGCCGAATCCGTGCCTCTCTTGCCCGCCATCCCGGTGAAAGCCAATAGTGCCACCGAAATCAACAGGGCCGCATCCACCGGATCGGCGCTCAATCTCACCCCGCAGCAAACCCCGGCCAGCATCAGCGTCATCACGCGCGAACAACTGCAGCAGCGCGGCGACGCCAGCCTGGCGGACGCCGTCAGCCGGTCTCCGGGCCTGAGCAATATCGGCCATCCCGGCAACGGCGGCGCCGCGCTTTCGGCGCGCGGCTTCACCGGCTCATCATCCGTAATGCAGCTTTACGACGGCAAGCGCCAGTACGGCGGCATCGGCATCACCTTCCCTTTCGACACCTGGTCCATCGATCGCATAGAAGTGCTGCGGGGCCCGGCTTCCGTCATTTACGGCGAAGGCGCTATCGGCGGCGTGGTCAACGTCATACCCAAGAAGCCCTCGCGCGCGCCGGTGAGGAACGAAATCCAGGCCACCATCGGCAGCGACAATACGCAACGGCTGGGGTTCGGCAGCGGCGGCGCGATCGACGACAAGCTGTCCTACCGCTTCGACGCCAGCGGGAACCGCTCGGACGGATGGGTGGACATGGGAAATTCCCGCAACCTGACATTTTCAGGCGCCTTGCAACTGGACGTGTCGCCCGAATTCAGCCTGACGCTAAGCTACGCCCAGGGCTGGCAAAAGCCCATGCGCTATTTCGGGACGCCGCTGGTGAATGGGGAGCCGGACGATTCCTTGCGCAAGCAAAACTACAATGTCGGCGATGCGACGATAAAATACCAGGACCGCTGGACCGAGCTGTCGGCCCTGTGGACGCCCAACGACACGACGACGGTCCAGAGCCGCCTGTACCAGATTGAAAGCGAGCGCCATTGGCGCAACGCGGAATACTACAATTATGTGCCGGCCAGCGGCCTGATCGAGCGCAGCTCGTACACGGACATCAGGCATGACCAATCGCAGGTGGGCAATACCACCGACATCAGCTTCGACACCACGGTGCTGGGCCTGAAGAACCGGGCGGCCCTGGGCTTCGACATCAATCAGAGCGCCTTCAAGCATACCAACAACTCGCCCTATTCGGGCAGTTCCCTGGTTGACCCTTACGATTTCGACCGCGGCGGTTTCATCGATATCGTTGCCGCGACCCCGCGCTATCGCAACAAGGCCTCGCAATATTCGCTGTTCGCGGAGAACCGGCTGGAACTCACCCGGCAATGGTCCGTGCTGGCCGGCTTGCGCTATGACCATGCCGACGTGAGGCGGCGCGACCTGCCCGCGGGGCAGACCGTGCTCGACAAGACATTCTCCAATGTCGGCTGGCGGCTGGGCACTGTGTACGACATCCTGCCCAGCCTGGCCGTCTATGGGCAATACTCCGTAGCGGCGGATCCGGTGAGCGCGCTGATGATGATGTCGCCGGCGAACAAGGATTTCGAGCTGTCCACCGGCAAGCAGCTGGAATTCGGCGTCAAGCAGGCCTTCTGGGGCGACAAAGGCGAATGGACGCTGGCCGCTTACCGCATCGTCAAGGAAAAACTTCTGACCCGGGATATTTCAGATCCGGCGGTCAGCATCCAGGTGGGACGGCAGTCGTCGCGGGGCATCGAGGCCACACTGGGCGTGGAGCTCGCCGCGGGCTGGCGCCTGGACGCCAATGCCGCGCTGCTGCGCGCCCGCTATGACGATTTTTCAGAGTCTGTGGGCGGGGTTGCCGTAACGCGCGACGGCAGAGTGCCGACCGACGTGCCGCAGCGCCTGGCCAATATGTGGCTCAGCTGGCGCTTCCTGCCCCAGTGGACGGCCAGCGCCGGCCTGCGCCATGTCGGCAAGCGCTATGCGGACCGCGCCAATGACCTGGCGCTGCCCGCCTACACCACCACGGATCTGGCCCTGCAGTGGAAGCCCAAGCGGGACCTGACGCTGACATTGCGGGGTTTCAACGTGTTCGACAGGCACTATGTGGAAACGGCCTACTACAACCAGACCCAATGGTTTCAGGGGGCGGGCCGCAGGATGGAGCTCACCGCCGCCTACCAGTTCTGAAGCGGAATAGCCATGGCCATGCTCTGGACGCGCTTCAAGCGCAATATATATCTGATCCACAGATGGACGGGCATCGCGGCTTGCGGCCTCATGGCCTTGTGGTTCGTCAGCGGCGTGGTCATGCTGTTCGTGGGCTATCCCAAGCTCATGCCTGCGCAACGCCTGGCGCGCCTGCCGGTCCTGGCGGCGGCCGGCTGCTGCATTCCTGTCAGCCAGGCATTGCTGCGGGCCGGCGCGTCGGCCGCGCCGCGGGAGATAACGCTTACCTCCATCGCCGGCAGCCCCTATTACCGGCTGCGCCAGGGCGATGGCCGCTACGTCGTCGTCGATGCCGTGGCCGGCGTGCCCGGCCAGCCTGTCGGCGAGCAGCGGGCCATGCTTGCCGCGCGCGCGTTCATCCCCGGCGCCGCCGCGCGGTATCTCGGCCCCGTCGATGAGGATCGCTGGACGCATGCGGCCTCGCTGAATCCCCATCGGCCGCTGCACCGGATCCAGATGGGCGACGCCGCCCGCACGCTGCTATACATTTCATCATCGACAGGCGAGCCCGTCATGGCCGCGCCGCTGCGCCAGCGCGCCTGGAACTATGTCGGCGCCTGGCTGCATTGGCTGTATATGTTTCGCGATCGCCCGGCGGATCCAGGCTGGAGCTGGATCGTCATTGGTCTGTCGGGCGCCGGGGTGATAACGGCGCTGACCGGCACACTGGCCGGACTGTGGCGATGGCGCTTCGGCAGCCCGTATAAATCGGGCTCGCGCTCGCCTTACCGCGAGGGATGGCTGCGCTGGCATCATCTATCGGGATTGGTGTTCGCCGCCATTGTGTGCGCGTGGATCTTCAGCGGCTTGATGTCCATGAACCCTCTGGGCATATTCAGCCCGAAAGGCCAGCGCCCCGACCTGGCGGCCTACCAGGGCGGCACACCGGGCACGGCGCGGCTGGCGCTGGAGGCGCCGGAGGCGCTGGCCATGCTCGAAAGCGCCGGCTTCCACGCCCGGGAAATCGAATGGCGGGTTCTGGGCGGAATGCCCTATCTGCTCGCCCGGGACGCCGCAAACCAGACGCGCCTGATCCTGCGGGACGCGGCCGGGCCGGCGGTCCGGGCGCAATGGCCCGACAGCGTTCTGCTCGAGGCCGCCCCGCGCTTGATAAACGCGGCGATAACGTCCCAGCGTCGGCTGCTGCGCTACGACAGCTACTATTACCGCCGCTCGGCGGCGTCGATGTATGGCGCCGCCGAGCGGCGCCTGCCGGCGCTGCGCGTCAGCTTCGATGATCCCGACAAAACCTGGGCCTACCTGGACCCGTACACCGGCGACCTCGAACTGAGCTCCAGCCATTCGCAGCGGGCCGGGCGCTGGCTCTTCAATTTCCTGCACAGCTGGGACCTGCCGCCCATGCTGCGGGCGGAGCTGGCGCGCCACGCCGCGCTGATCCTGCTGAGCCTGGGAGGGCTGGTCCTGAGCATAAGCGGGATCAGGATCGGCTATATGCGCCTGCGCGCCTGGGCCGCCAAAGCTTTGCGCAAGGCGGGCGCATTTCCGCGTTGAGCTGCCGCGCCCGCCGCGGCGCCGTGGTTCTGTTATAAGATCATCTGGCGGTTACATGCAGGAAGCGGAACAATGAAGATACGAATACATGCCGCGTTGTGCATGCTCTTGATTTGCCTGGGAGCCGTGGCGATTTCCGGATGCGCGGCCCTGCCCTCGCTGGCGGACCGGACTGCCTCGCAGGCGCTTACGGACGATGAGTCCAAGGCCACCACGCTGGGCAAGGCGATTTCCCGCATGGCCGGCGCGCATCCGGGCAAGTCGGGCGTCCATTCGCTGGCGGATCCGCAAGAGGCCTTCGCCGTGCGCGCGCTGCTGGCGCGGGCGGCCGAAAAGACGCTGGACGTCCAGTACTATATCTGGCACGACGACCTGACCGGCTCCCTGCTGTTCGAAGCCTTGCATGCCGCGGCCGATCGCGGCGTGCGCGTGCGCCTATTGCTGGACGACAACAATACCTCCGGGCTGGACGGCACGCTCGCCGCGCTCGATTCGCATCCGAATATCGAAGTGCGCCTGTTCAATCCTTTCGTGATCCGCTCGCCGCGCTGGCTGGGCTATATCACCGACTTCTCGCGCGCCAACCGGCGCATGCACAACAAGTCCTTCACCGCCGACAACCGCATCACCATCATAGGCGGGCGCAATGTGGGCGACGAATACTTCGGCGCGACCGACGGCGTGCTGTTCGCCGACCTGGACGTGGCGGCGGTCGGCCCGGTGGTCAAGGATGTGTCCGACGATTTCGACCGCTATTGGAACAGCCAGTCCTCCTACCCCGCCAGCCTGCTCCTGCCGCCGGCCGAACCCGGCCGGCTGGCCAAGCTCAAGGCCGAGGGCTCCGTCCTCGAGCGCGATCCGCGCGCCGCGGCCTATGTAAAGGCCTTGCGCGACTCCAGCCTGATACGCCAGCTGGCCGACCAGACCATAGAGCTGGAATGGGCAACCACCCATATGGTCAGCGATGATCCGCGCAAAGGGCTGGGCCAGGTGCCGCCCGAACAGCTTTTGACGCACGACCTCGAACAGATCATCGGCAAGCCGAAATCCGATGTGGAGCTGGTCTCGCCCTATTTCGTGCCCTCCGCGGCGGGGGTCGCCGGCCTCACCGCGATGACCCGGCGCGGCGTCACGCTGAAGATATTGACCAATTCGCTGGATGCCACGGACGTCGCCGCGGTCCACGCCGGCTATGCGAAACGGCGCAAGCCGCTGCTGGAGGCCGGCGTCAAGCTTTATGAAATGAAGCGCCTGTCGCCCGGAACGCGCCGCAACAAAAGCGCCGGCCCCTTCGGCAGCTCGGGTTCTAGCCTGCACGCCAAAACTTTTTCCGTGGACAGCTCGCGCATTTTCATCGGCTCTTTTAATTTCGATCCGCGTTCGGCCAAGCTGAACACCGAGCTGGGCTTCATTATCGACAGCCCCGCGATGGCGCGGAGAATCAACGCGGCGTTCAACGACAGGATTCCCGAGATCGCCTATGAGGTCCGCCTCTCGGATAGCGGCGCTCTGTATTGGACGGAACAGCGCGACGGCAGGCAAATACGCTATGACACGGAACCCCACGCCAGCCTCTGGCGCCGGGCCAGCGTGGATTTCCTGTCGCTGCTGCCGATCGACTGGCTGCTCTAGATCGACATCGTAAGGCTGTGCCTGCCTTCGCCCAGAAGCAGGCGCACCGCGCCCTGGGCGCATTCGATGCGCACGCCGTCGAGCGCGGCCCGCGTGTCGGCGTAGCCGCGATCGGGCGAATTCTCGACCCGTATGTCGTATTGAGCCAGGCCGATTTTCACCGTGGCGTCGAAGCCCGGCCAGGCATCGGGAATGCAGGGTTCCAGCACCAGATAGGCCCCCTCGCGGCGTATGCCCAGTATGCCCTCGACGCCGGCGCGATACATCCACGCCGCCGAGCCGGTATACCAGGTCCATCCGCCGCGGCCGACATGCGGCGCGACCGAATACACGTCGGCGGCGACGACATAAGGTTCGACCTTGTAGCGATCGGCTTCTTGCGGCGTGCGCGCATGGTTGATGGGATTGAGCAGCGCGAACAGCCCGGCCGCCTTGTCGCCCTGGCCCAGCCTGGCGTAGGCCAGGACCGCCCACATGGCGGCGTGGCTATACTGTCCGCCGTTCTCGCGCAGGCCCGGCGGGTAGCCCTTGATGTAGCCGGGATCCTGCGGCGTCTGGTCGAATGGCGGCGTGAACAGCAAGGCCAGGCCGTCTTCGCGGCGCAACAGATGCCGCTCCAGGGACGCCATCGCCGTCGCGGCGCGCGCCGGATCGGCGGCGCCCGACAGGACCGCCCAGGACTGCGCTATGGAATCGATGCGGCATTCCTGGCTGTCCTTCGAACCCAGCCAACTGCCGTTGTCGAAGGTCGCCCGGCGATACCATTGCCCGTCCCAGGCCTCGCGTTCCAGCGCCTCTTTCAGCAAGACCGCATGGGCGCGCCAGCGCTGCGCGCGGCCCGCGTCGCGCTCCTGCGCCAGCGGCGCAAACAAGTCTATGGTGTTCCACAGGAGCCAGCCCAGCCATACGCTTTCGCCCCGGCCGCCCTCGCCCACGCGGTTCATGCCGTCGTTCCAGTCGCCGGTGCCCATCAGCGGCAGGCCAAGCTCGCCCGTCAGCGCAAGGCATTGATCGAGGCCGCGGGCGCAGTGCTCGAACAACGACCCGGATTCATCGGCGGCCATGGGCGGGAAGAAGGCGTCGTGCTCGCCAGGGCGCAGCGGCGGTCCTTCCAGGAACGGCACGATCTCGTCCAGGACGGTGGCGTCGCCGGTGCTGGCGATATACGTGGCGGCGGCATAAGCCAGCCAGACACGGTCGTCGGAAATACGGGTGCGCACGCCCTGCCCCGAATGCGGCAGCCACCAATGCTGCACGTCGCCTTCCACGAACTGGCGCCCGGCGGCGCGCAGCAGATGCTCGCGCGTGGCGCCCGGCATGGCGAACGTGAGCGCCATGCCATCCTGCAGCTGGTCGCGAAAGCCATAGGCCCCGCTGGCCTGGTAGAAGGCCGACCGGGCCCAGATGCGGCAAGCCAGCGTCTGGTAAAGCAGCCAGCCATTGAGCATGATGTCCATGGACCGGTCGGGCGTCTTGACCTGGACCGCGCCCAGCACGCTGTCCCAATGCTCCGTCACTTCCTCGAGCACCGCGTCGAGATCGGCCTGGCGATAATGGCTGATCAAGGCCCTGGCCTCCTCGGCCGACTCGCCTTGCCCGAGGAACCAGGCCACTTCCACTGTCTGGCCCGGCTCCAGGTCCACCATGCCCTGCAAGGCCGCGCATGGGTCCAGCCCGGCGCCTATCGCCCCCGACAAAGGCCTGCCTTCGACCAGAGCCAGAGGCGCGGCAAGCGCCCCGTTGCGTCCGATGAATTCAGTGCGATCGGCCGTCCAGGCGGTTTGCCGGCCGCCAAGGTCGGCGAAAGCCACCCGGCCGGGGAAAGCGGTGCCCCAGGGATTCTGGGCCAGCATGGCGCCGCTGGCGTCATCCATCCTGGTCACGATGAATGGGCCGCTGGCGCCGCGCAAGGTGCCCAGCACCCATTCCGCGTAAGCGGTCACCGACAGGCGGCGCGGCTCTTGCGTGAGGTTGCGCAAGGTCAGGCGCGAAATCTTGATGGGATCGGATAAGGGCACATACTGCAGCAGCTCGAGCGCGATGTCGTTGGCCACGTGTTCATAGCGGCTATAGCCCTGCCCGTGCCTGGCAAGATACGTGCCGCTGTCGCGCATGGGCTGCGCCGTGGGGGTCCACAGCGCGCCGCTGGCCTCGTCGCGTATGTAGATCGCCTCGCCCGCCGGATCGGCCACCGGGTCGTTCGACCACGGCGTGAGCTGGTTCTCGCGGCTGTTCTGCGCCCAGGTGTAGCCGCTGCCTTCGGCAGAGGCCTGGAAGCCGAAACCCGGATTGGCTATCACGTTGAGCCAGGGCGCGGGCGTGGACTGGCCATCGTTCAAGATGGTCACATACTCGCGCCCCTCTTTATCGAATCCGCCCAGGCCATTGAAGAACTCCAGCCCGCCGGGCATCGGCGACGGCGGCGCGCTGACAGCCGCCGCGCGGCGGCCGGCAGCTTCCCGGGGCGCGGCCGGCTGCGGCATATGGGCCAATTGCTCGGCGATGGTGCCGCGCCGGGCGAGCAGCGCAACCCGCGCCACCGATCGCAGCAAGGCCCGGGTATCGACGCTCATGAGATCCGCGCGCAAGGCATAGACCGCGCCCTGCGCCAGCTCTGCGCCGAAGCGCGGCAGCGCCTGGCTGCTGCGCACCGCCGTTTCGATGGCGATCTGCAAGTCCTGGATGTAAGAGGAGGCGCGCTCATTGATGATGACCAGATCGACCGCCAGGCGCTTCATGCGCCAATATTCATGAGCGCGCAGCAGTTGGCGGACCTGGGCGATATCCTCGATGTCCTCGATGCGCAGCAGGACGATGGGCAGGTCGCCCGAAATGGCCTGCGGCCACAGGCCCGACTGCGGGCCCGCGCCGCGCATGATGGTTTCGGACGAGGGCCTGTAGCGCGGATCGGAGTACAGAATCGGCGCGGTCAGGCGCTGGAAGTCCGCCGCCTCTTCCGCGTCGATGTCCAGATGCCGCAGCTGGACCTGCGCCTGGGTCCATGCCAGGGTCTTCGCCCGTGCGAAGGCGCTGCGATCGTGATGCTTGTCTATCAGGTCCAGCAGTTCCGCCTCCGATGGCGCGACGACCGTCCAGAAGGCGATCCGCGCGACCTTGCCGGGCGCGATCAGCATGCGGTACCGCAGCGCGAAGATCGGATCCAGGACGGTGCCGACCGTATTCGAGAGCGCGCCATCGCCCGCCATGGCGCCGGCCGAGCCCACCGAGCGCCCGCGCCCGATGAAGGCGGCGCGGTCCGACTCGTACTGCGGCTCGGCCACGACCTGGCCTTCGATGACCGCGAAATGGGCCGCCCATAGCTCGGCTTCGTCGGGCCCGCGCGTGCGCCGGGTGGCGACCAGCGCGCCGAACTCGTCGAGATGGCTGGTCTGGACGAACATCTTGGCGAATGCCGGATGGGCCCTGTCGGTAGCCGGCGTCGCCAGGACGACTTCGGCATAAGAGGTCAGCTCGATCTCGCGCGGGCGGCGCCCGCTGTTGGTCAGGGACACGCGGCGCACCTCGCCGTCGTCCTCGCCCGAAACCAGGACATCCATGGTGGTGGTCAGGGTCCCGTCGCGGCGTATGAATTCGGCGCAATCCTCGGCGAATATCACCTCCTCATGCTCAGCGGCGCCGCCGACGGGCTGCATGCCGGCGGACCACACCTTGCCGTTCTGCGTGTCGCGCAGGAAGATGAAGGAGCCGTAGTCATCGCGGGTGGCGTCTTCGCGCCAGCGCGTCACGGCGATATCGCGCCAGCGGCTGTAGCCCGCCCCGGCGGCCGTCAGCATCACCGTGTAGCGGCCATTCGACAGCAGGTGGGTCGCGGGCGCGCCCGCGGCCGAGCCCGCAAGGCGGCGCACCGTGGCCACGCCGCTATTGGCCGCGGCGGCGGATACTTTCACCTCTTCGGCGCGCGGATGGGCAATGATGACATCCCTGGGCACGCGCTCCTGGAGCAGCAGTTCGCAGGCCTGGATCATCGGTTCCCGGTGAAAGCGCTCGCGCATCCGGGCATCCTGCAAGGTATTGGCGATGGCGACTATCGTCATGCCCTGGTGATGGGCCATGAAGCTGCGCACGATGGCCACGCTCTTGTTGTCGGGCAGCCGCGAAGGAGTGAAATCCAGCGCCTCGTAAAAGCCGTAGCCGCCCAGCGCTCCCATTCTGGCAAGCCTGGCGTAATTCTCGCAGGCGGCGATGGGGTCGACCATGGCCGCCAGCCCGGTCGCGTAAGGCGCGATCACCCTGTTTTCGGAAAGCCCGCGCTTGAGGCCCAGGCCCGGAACGCCGAAATTAGAGTATTGATAGGTGAACTCCATGTCGCGCGCGTTGTACGCGGACTCGGAAATGCCCCAGGGGATGTTCAGCGATTCCCCATAGTCCTGCTGGCGACGCACCACCAAACGGTTGGTCTGCTCCAGCAGGCTGCCATGGGGGGCGCGCATCACCAGCGAAGGCATGAGGTACTCGAACATGGATCCGGACCATGATATGAGCGCCGAGCCGTTGCCCAGCGGCGTGGCCGTACGGCCCAGCCGCAGCCAATGCCGCGTTGGCACGTCGCCCTTGGCTATGGCGAACAGGCTGGCCAGCCTGGCCTCCGAAGCGAGCAAGTCGTAGCAGCTCGGATCGAGGCTGTTGTCGACATGCGAATAGCCTATGGACAGCAGTTTGCGGTCGGCGTCGAGCAGGAAGGCGAAGTCCATGTCCAGCGCCATTTCCCGCGCCGTATCGGCAAGAGCCTGCAGCCTGCCCGCCAGGGACGGGTGGTCGTCCATCGCGGGCAGCCAGTCGCGGCCATGTTGGGCCATCGCATTGCCCAGCGCCTCGATCCAGAACAGCGCATCGATGGAATCCGCGTCCTCGGTGGCGGGCAGCAGGCTGTGGACCGTCTTGGCCGCCTTTTCGGCAAGCCGCCTTAGCCCCGGCAGCCACGCCTGCGCCGTTTGCGGGCCATCGAGCTTGGCTTCGATCTCGTCGAGCAGGATATTGAGCTGCCGGCCGCGCTCGCCGCTCGCGGCGGGCAGCGCGGCAATGGCCTGGCGGGCCAGCCGCAGATTATCCAGCATGCCGGAACGCGGATCGGCCAGGAATGCGCTGTCCAGCCACTCTTCACAAGCATTGGCGAGCACGATCAGGTGGCCGGCGAGATTGCCGCTGTCGACCGACGACACGTAGGCGGGTTCGAGCGCGCGCAAGTCCTGCGTGCCGTACCAGTTGAAAAAATGCCCCTTGAACCTGACCAGTTTCTGCAAGGTCGCCACCGTCGCCTCGAGCCGCTCTACGGTCTGCAAGGTGCCGGCCCAGCCGAAATCGCGGGCGGCGACAGCCGACAGCAGATACAGCCCGATGTTGGTGGGCGACGTCCGGCGCGCCAGGGCGGGCTTGGGATCCTCCTGGAAATTATCCGGCGGCAGCATGTTGTCGTCCGGCGTGACGAAGGTTTCGAAGAAGCGCCAGGTGCGGCGCGCCGTCAGGCGCAGCGCGATGGCATCGGTTCCGGAAATTTCGCTGCGCCGCGCGACCGCCAGTGAACGGCTGGCCCACAAGGCAAGCGCCGGCGCGGCCAGCCATAGCAAGGCAAAGGGCAGCGCCAGCGGCCAGGACGACGGCGCCAGGCTGAGCACCCCGGCCACGACAGCCAGCGCAAGCAATATGCCGCCCGCCATTCCCGCGTAAAAGCCGCGAAGGTCCAGCCGTGGGCGCTTGGATGACTGAGCGGCCGTGGTCCATTCGAGAAGATGGCGGCGGGTCACGAACAGGCGCAGCAGGGTCCGGATGATCGCGTCGCCCATGCGCCACGCGTGGTCGGCCAGGAAGGCGACGGAAAGCAGGGTCTGCATGCCCGCGAGCCGCAGATCGGCGGCCAGCGAGCCCAGGTGGCTGCGAAAACGGATGCCGCTGCGGCGCGGCAGCAGGGAAAACAGGCTGGGCAGGAACGCCGGGATCGCCATGCAAGCCAGGATGAACAGCGTGGCCAGCGCGCTGGCGGGGGCGGGCAGCAGCCAGCTGCAGGCCAGCGCGATCAGGGTGAAGGGCGCCAGCAGCGAGCGGCGCAGGTTGTCGAGCATTTTCCCGCGTCCCACGGAAGGCAGCGCCCGGCTGCCGCGGCCGCGGGCGAACACCCAGGGCAGCAACTGCCAGTCGCCGCGCGTCCAGCGGTGCTGGCGCTTGACGGCGACATCGTAGCGCGAGGGAAATTCCTCGACGACCTCGACATCCGAGGCCAGGCCGGCGCGCGCGAAAATGCCCTCGAACAGATCGTGGCTGAGCATGGCGTTGTCCGGCACCCGGCCCAGCAGGGCGGCTTCGAAGGCATCTACATCGTAGATACCCTTGCCGGTATAGGAACCTTCCCCGAAGAGGTCTTGATAGATATCGGATATGGCCGCCGCGTATGGGTCCATTCCGCCGGGACCGGAGAAGACCCGCTGGTAGATGGAACCCTCGCGCCCGACAGGCAGGGCGGGCGTGACACGCGGCTGGAGAATGGCGTAGCCATTGACCACGCGCTGCTCCGCGACATTGAATTCCGGCCGGTTGAGGGGATGGGCCATCTTGCCTATCAGGCGCAGCGCGGCATCCCTGGGCAGCCTGGTATCCGCATCCAGGGTGATCACATAGCGCACATCGGCCGGCACCGTCACGGCGGCCTGGCCGACCGGTATGTAGGTGGTGTCGGTGGCGCCGCGCAAAAGCCGGTTCAATTCATGCAGCTTGCCTCTTTTGCGTTCCCAGCCCATCCATTTGTTTTCGCCGGCGTTGAAAACGCGGCGGCGGTGCAGCAGGAGGAAGCGGTTGCCGCCCGAGCCCGGACCGTAGCGGCGGTTCAATTCCGCGACCGCCTCGGCGGCCGCGGCGAGCAGGGGCGCATCGCCGGGCATCACCTCCTGGTCCGCATCGAGCCCGTCCAGCAGCAGGGCGAAGGCGAGATCGCCGCCGGCGCCGCCAAGGTAGTGCACTTCGAGCCGCTCGATCTGCTCGCGCAGATCGGCTTCGCTGGTCAGCAGCGTGGGAACGGCAACCAGCGTCCTGAACGCGTGCGGAACGCCCGCCTTCAGCTCCAGGCCCGGCAGGCTCCTGGCGCCGAAAGTCCAGGAGATCGCGCGATTGACCAGCGCCGTCGCCAGTTCGGTCGCCGGAAAGAATGCCGCCAGCGCAAACCACGCGAGCCCGCCGGCCCCCAGGCCGGCAAGCCCCAGCGCCCAGAGCGCCAGCCCGATGAGCAGTACAGTAGCGGATAGTATGGTGCCCACGTAGCCGCGTATGCCCATGCGCACATTCAGGCGGCTCAGCCGCAGCCGCAGCGGCGCCTTGAAGCCTATGGCCTGTTCCAGGCCGGGGCGGCCCTCGGCAATCAGGTGATAGCCGGGATCGCCGATGCGCTGGGCCTGCTGCGCATCGGCTGCTTGCGCCTGCCCCGCGCGGGCCGCTTCCAGCGCCCGTCCGGCGACTTCCAGCTCGGACAGGGACGAACCGCGCGCCAGCTGCTCGATGGCGCTGCGGTATAGATTGCGGGTCGGAAAGTCCATGGCGGCAAAGGCGCTGGCCTCGCGCAGCCGTTCATCGACCAGGCTCATTTTCTCGAACAGCTCGGTCCAATCGATATCGGAGATCAGCCGCATGCTGGTAATGATGTTGCGCACCGTGACATTGGAGGCGCCCTGCCGCTGCTGGGCATGCAGCACGACTTCGTCGATGGAGGTGTTTTGAAGATTGAGGCGTTCCTCCAGCCAGCCCAGGGCCGGCGTGGTGCGGGGATCCTGGTTGCGCAGCCGCTTGGCCAGATGCGCGGCAAAGGCTTCGGACAAGGGGTCGGTCGCGCGCGTGGCGATGTCGGTTTCCAGGGCGAACTGTATGCTCTTGGAGCCGACCAGCCGGTCGCCCAGCGCCTCGGCGTCGGCGCGGGCTTTTTGCCCATAGCTGATCTGATCGGCCAGGCGGCGCAGGTTCTCGATGAGCACTATGCGCAGCGTGATCGCGACGGCCCACAGCTCGCCGATCGCCAGGGGCTGGACGCGCTGGTAAGCGACGATGAAGCGCCGCAGGATATCGGGATCGAAGTTGCTGTCGGTATGGGCAACAAAGGCCCAGGCGATGCCGAACACCCTCGGGTAGCCGGCCAGCGGTCCCGTGGCCAGCTTCGGCAACTGGCGATAAAAGCCGGGCGGCAAGTCTTCCCTGATTTCGCGGATCTGCTCTTCGACCAGATGATAATTGTCCAGCAGCCATTCGGCGGCGGGAACCACGCCGCGCCCGCTTTCGAGCTCGGCCGCGCTCGCCCTGTAGGCGGCGAGCAGGACCGCGGCATTGTCATTGAGCCGCTTTTGCAGCGGCGGAACCGCCGGCGGCGCCGCCGTGACCGGCTGCGCGGCGGCCAGGCTTTCCGCGTGCTGCTCCAGCCTTTCAATGCCGAAAAGCTCTTCCCTTACGGGCGCCAGGTCGTTCCATGGCGTTGCGGGGCGGTGCCAGAAAGCGTATCGAAGAACGGCGTCCTTAAACAAAGGCCGTACCCGCAAGGCGGCGCGAAATGGCCGGGGATGCTGTTTTCCTGCTTGTGCGTATTGGATCTTTAGCCACGTGGGGCTCCTTGAATGATGCGGCGCCATGCCGACCGGCATCTTGCAGCATACGCTCTATTGAGTAAAACAAAGTGAGCGTTAGTAAATGCACCCCTTTGGCGCAAGCGGGCCGCCCCGCTGCGCGCTTTACGCACCATGCTGAAGCAGCCGGCCCCGATTGCGGGCCGGACGCGGTCCCGCGGGCGGGCAAGCCGGCAGCACGGCGGCACCGGACCGAAAGTTGGCACGGCTATTGCGTATAGCCCATGGTGCTGTCCATGTAGATCGGGCCGGCCGGGCCGATATTTTCCTTTCCTCTGGAGTCATCATGAAACGTAGACTGGTTCTTAAACAACTGACCGCTGTGAGCCTATTGGCGATGTCGGGCTGGATGCCGCAGGCGCTGGCCGCCGATACGATCAAGGTCGGCATTCTTCATTCGCTTTCCGGCACGATGGCCATCTCCGAAACCTCATTGAAAGATGTGGCCTTGATGACCATAGAGGAAATCAATGCCGGCGGCGGCGTGCTGGGCAAACAGCTGGAGCCGGTGGTCGTCGATCCGGCGTCGAACTGGCCTTTGTTCGCCGAAAAGGCGCGCCAGCTGCTGGCCCAGGACAAGGTCTCGGTGGTATTCGGCGCCTGGACATCGGTTTCGCGCAAGTCGGTATTGCCGGTATTCAAGGAGCTCAACGGCCTGCTGTTCTACCCTGTCCAGTATGAAGGCGAAGAACTCGAAAAGAACGTCTTCTACACGGGGGCCGCTCCCAACCAGCAGGCCATACCCGCCGTCGAATACCTGATGAGCGAAGACGGCGGCGGCGCCAGGCGCTTCGTGCTGCTGGGCACCGATTACGTCTACCCGCGCACCACCAACAAGATATTGCGCGCCTTCCTGCACTCCAAGGGCGTCAAGGACAGCGACATCGAGGAGGTCTACACGCCCTTCGGCCATGCCGACTATCAAACCATAGTCGCCAATATCAAGAAGTTCTCGACCGGCGGGAAGACCGCGGTGGTCTCGACCATCAACGGCGATTCCAACGTGCCCTTTTACAAAGAACTGGGCAATGCGGGACTCAAGGCCACCGACGTCCCGGTCGTGGCGTTTTCGGTGGGCGAAGAGGAATTGCGCGGCGTCGACGCCAAGCCGCTGGTGGGCCACCTGGCCGCGTGGAACTACTTCCAGTCCATCAAGAACCCCGTCAACGCGGCCTTCATCGACAAATGGAAGGCTTACGCCAAAGCCAAGAACCTGCCCAACGCCGCCACGGTGGTGACCAACGACCCCATGGAAGCCACCTATATCGGCATCCATATGTGGAAACAGGCGGTCGAGCAGGCCAAGTCGACCGACGTGGACAAAGTCATTGCCGCCATGGGCGGCCAGACCTTCACCGCTCCCGACGGCTTCACGATCCAGATGGACAAGACCAACCACCACTTGCACAAGCCGGTCTACATCGGTGAAATCAAGGGCGATGGCCAGTTCAATGTGGTGTGGAAAACCAAAGGCCCGATACGCGCCCAGCCCTGGAGCCCCTATATCGCGGGCAACGAAAGCAAGCAAGGCCTTTGAGTGAATGAATCCGCCATGAGCCTGACCGCAATCCTGAATTTCTGGCGCCGCGCCGTCCTGGTGATGTTGATGCTGACACTCGCCCCCTGCGCGCTGGCGGCTGAAACCGCGAATATCGATGCGGCCCTGCTCGCTCCCCTGGCGGACGGCGACACCGGCGCCAAGCTGCAGGCTATCTCGCAGCTTGGCCAGCTGCCCCACCCCAGGGCGGCGCAGATACTGGAAGCGCTGGCCAGCGAAAACCTGTACGCGACGCCCGGCGGCCGCATTCTCATCCTGCTGGGCGACAAGCGGGCGATGGACCCCGTCGCCGGCGAACAGCTGGATCTTCCCGCGGACGCCGACAGCATAGTCATCAACAACCGGCTGCGGCGCGCGATCACCGGCGCGCTGGCCGTATCGCAGCTATTTTCCGAAAATCCGCAAGTGCGCCTGGCCGCGGCAAGACGCCTGCAGCAAAGCGGCGATGCCTCGACCGTGGCCTTGATAGCGCAGGCCCTGGCCAAGGAAACCAATCCGGACGTGCGCGCCGCGCTCGAAATCGCCCATGCCAGCCTGGAACTGAAAAGCCCCGACCCGGCGCTGCGCAAGCATGCGGCCGAGGCCCTCGGCAACACCAATAACGGCGCCTTCCGTCCCATCCTGGCCGGCATGCTGGCCAGGGACGCCGGCGGCGCCTACACCGAGCCCGACGAGGCGGTGCGCGCCGCGGCCACGGCGGCGCTCAAGCGCATCGACCGCCACCTGAGCACGATCGAATGGGCGGGCAATCTGTTCTATGGCGTCAGCCTGGGCAGCGTCCTGCTGCTGGCCGCGCTGGGCCTGGCCATCACCTTCGGCCTGATGGGCGTGATCAATATGGCGCATGGCGAATTGCTGATGATAGGCGCCTATGTCACTTACCTGATGCAGCTGTTGTTCCGGCAGTTCGCCCCGGCCTGGATAGACTGGTACGTGATTGCCGCGCTGCCCATGGCCTTCCTGGCCACCGCCGCGGTAGGCATGGCGCTGGAGCGCACCGTGATCCAATGGCTGTACGGCCGCCCGCTGGAGACCCTGCTGGCCACCTGGGGGATCAGCCTGATCCTGATGCAGGGCGTGCGCACGATATTCGGCGCCCAGAATGTCGAGGTCAGCAACCCGTCGTGGATGTCCGGCGGCGTCACGCTGCTGGGCGGGCTGGTGCTGAGCTACAACCGCCTGGCCATCATCGTCTTCGCCCTGCTGGTGGTTTTCTTTGTGTGGCTGCTGCTCAATCACACGCGCCTGGGCCTGTTCGTGCGCGCCATCACGCAGAATCGCCGCATGGCCGACTGCGTGGGCGTGCCGACCGGCCGCATCGACATGCTGGCTTTCGGCCTGGGTTCGGGCATCGCCGGACTGGGAGGCGTGGCGCTGTCCCAACTGGGGAATGTCGGACCCGACCTGGGGCGCGGCTACCTCGTGGATTCATTCATGGTGGTCGTGCTGGGCGGCGTGGGCCAGTTGGCGGGGACCGTGATCGCCGCAATGGGCTTGGGCAGCATCAACAAATTTCTCGAACCCTGGGCGGGCGCCGTCATGGCCAAAATCACTATCCTGGTGCTTATCGTGCTATTCGTTCAGAAACGCCCGCAAGGGCTCTTTGCGCCGCGCGGCAGGAGCGTCGAATGAGCGCCCCATATACGCCGGCGGCGCCGGGCCGCCTGCAGCCCGGCCAGCGCCTGTTTTCCCCCAAGGCGTGGGCGGGCCTGCTGGCGGCGGTCGCCGTGCTGGCCTTGCTGCCCTTGCTGAACCTGGCGCTGCCGCCCGGCCACCCGCTGCATGTTTCGTCCTATACGGTCGCGCTGCTGGGCAAATTCATGTGCTACGCCATGGCCGCGCTGGCGCTGGACCTGGTGTGGGGCTATGCCGGCATCCTGTCGCTGGGCCATGGGGTTTTCTTTGCCCTCGGCGGTTATGCCCATGGCATGTATCTGATGCGCGCCATAGGCCGCGACGGCGTGTATCAAAGCCATTTGCCGGATTTCATGGTGTTCCTCGACTGGAAGGAATACCCCTGGTACTGGGCGTTCACCGATCACTTCCTCTATGCGATGCTGCTGGTGGTGCTGGTGCCTGGCGCGCTGGCATTCATTTTCGGCTATTTCGCCTTCCGCTCGCGCATCAAGGGCGTGTATTTTTCCATCATCACCCAGGCCATGACGTTCGCCGCCATGCTGCTTTTCTTCCGCAACGACACGGGCTTCGGCGGCAACAACGGCTTTACCGACTTCAAGCGGATACTGGGCTTCGACATCACCGCGCCGGACACCCGCGCCGCGCTCTACTGGACCACGCTGGCCGCGCTGGCGGCGGCGCTGGTCGCCGCGCGCGCCGTCACGCAGTCCAAGCTGGGGCGCGTGCTGACGGCGCTGCGCGATTCCGAAAGCCGCCTGCGCTTCATAGGCTACGACCCGCTGGGCTTCAAGCTGTTTGTGTGGACGCTGTCGGCGGTCATGTGCGGCATTGCGGGCGCGCTGTACGTTCCTCAAGTGGGGATCATCAATCCCGGCGAAATGTCTACCGAAACCTCCATAGAAATGGTGATCTGGGTCGCCACCGGCGGCCGCGGCACGCTGATCGGCCCGATAGTCGGCGCCGGCGCCGTCAATGGCCTCAAGACCTGGTTCACCAGCGTCCTGCCCGAGTTCTGGCTGTATGCGCTGGGCCTGATTTTCGTGCTGACCACGCTATTCCTGCCTCAGGGCATAGTCGGGCTGCTGCGCCAGCTGGCGTCGCGCCGCTACGCAAGGAAAACACCATGAAGCCTTCGCGCGCGCGACAACTGCAGGAACTCCAGGCGGCGCTGCTGATGGCGGACTCGGGCAGCGATGCCCCGTATGGCCGCGTGGCCAGCCCCGGCGTCGACACCCGCCACGGCGTCATTCTGTACCTGGAGGGCATAACGGTAAGCTTCGACGGCTTCAAGGCGCTGAACAATCTGAGCCTGGACATCGGTGTGGGCGAGCTGCGCTGCGTCATCGGCCCGAACGGCGCGGGCAAGACGACGATGATGGATGTGATCACCGGCAAGACCGCGCCCACGTCCGGCACGGCCTTCTTCGGCCAGAACATCGATCTGACCAAGCTTGGCGAAACCGAAATCGCGCATGCCGGCATAGGCAGGAAATTCCAGAGGCCCACGGTTTTCGAGAACCACAGCGTTTTTGAAAACCTCGAATTGGCCATGAAAGCTGACAAGCGGGTCAAGCCCACGCTGTTCGCCAGGCTGACCGGCGAACAGGCCGACGCCATAGACTCGACGCTCGAGCTGATACGCTTGAAACATGAAGTCTGGCGCCCCGCCGGCTTGCTGTCCCACGGGCAGAAGCAATGGCTGGAAATAGGCATGCTGCTGATGCAGGAACCGCAATTGCTGCTGCTCGACGAGCCCGTGGCGGGCATGACCGACGCCGAAACCGAGCGCACCGGCGAACTGCTCAATGAATTGAAGGGACGCCATTCGCTGATGGTGGTGGAACACGACATGGACTTTGTCGCCAGCATTGCCGGCGCGGGCAAAGTGACGGTATTGCACGAAGGATCGGTGCTGGCCGAAGGCACCATGGCGCAGGTGCAGGCCGACCAGCGCGTAATCGAAGTTTACCTGGGGCGCTGAGATGCTGGATGTACAAGCTGTCAATCAATACTATGGCGGCAGCCATACCTTGCGGGGCGTGTCCCTGGCCCTGAAGCGGGGCGAATGCCTGGCGCTGCTGGGCCGCAATGGCGTCGGCAAGACCACGCTATTGAAGTGCCTGATGGGAGTGCTGCCGATCGCCTCGGGCAGCGTCCGCTTCGATGGCGTGGACATCAGCCGGCTGGCGCCGCATGAGCGCGCCGCGCGCGGCATTGCCTATGTCCCGCAGGGGCGCGACATCTTCGCCCGGCTTACCGTCGAAGAGAACATCCTGATGGGCATGGCGGCCAAGCCGGCGGCCAGCGCCCGGCGCATCAAGGGCGAGATCTTCGAGCTGTTTCCGGTGCTGCGGACCATGCTGGCGCGCCGCGGCGGCGACCTTTCCGGCGGCCAGCAGCAGCAGCTGGCCATCGCGCGGGCCCTGGTCGCGGAACCCAGGCTGGTGATCCTGGACGAGCCCACCGAAGGGATACAGCCATCCATCATCAAGGATATCGCCAAGGTGATCCGCCTGCTGCGCGAGCGCGGCGACATCGGCATCCTGCTCTGCGAGCAGTACTTCGATTTCGCCCGCGAACTGGCCGATCAGTTCGTGGTGCTCTCGCGCGGCGAGGTCGTGGCCGCCGGCGACAAGTCGCAAATCGGCGGCGACGACGTGCGCCGGCATTTGTCGGTGTAGACCGCCATGACCGCGCTCACCGATGAATGGCACGCCAGGCTGGCGCTTTCGTTCTCGCGCCAGGGCCCGCACAAGACCGTGCTCTCGGAACGCAGGCATGAAGGCCCTTTGCTGGTGCAGAAAGCCCTGTATCCCGAAGGGCCGGGGGTCTGCCACGTCACCATCCTGCATCCGCCCTCGGGCATCGCGGGCGGCGACATCCTGGCCATCGATGTCGATGTGCAGCCCGGCGCCCACGCATTGTTGAGCACGCCGGGCGCCACGCGCTGGTACAAGGCCAATGGCCGGCATGCGGCGCAGCGGGTGCACATCCGTCTGGCCGCCGGCGCGCGCCTGGACTGGCTGCCGCAGGAAAACATCTTCTTCGAGCAGGCCGATGCGGCGGCGGGCACCCAACTGGATATGCAAACCGGCGCCAGCGCCATAGGCTGGGACATCACCCAATTGGGCAGCATAGGCAAGGCCGGGCACTGGGCGCAGGGGCGGCTGCGGCTCGACACCCTGCTTACCCTGGACGGCCGCCCGATGTGGCTGGACGCCGGCGAACTATGCGCCGACGGCGCCTTGCGCCATAGCGCCAATGGCCTGGCGGGTTTCCCCGTGATGGCCACGCTGTGGGCTTTCGGGCCGCGCCTGAGCCCCGAACAAACCGAGGGCCTGGCACAAGAATTGCCCTGGCACGACAGCCTGCGCGCCGGACTCACCCACATGCCGCAGGACAAGGAACAAGGGCTCAGCCTGATCCGCCTCCTGGGGATGCATGTGCAGGATGTGAAGCGCGTGCTGATAGCGCTCTGGATGCGCCTGCGGCCGCTGCTGCTGGATACGCAAGGCGCGCGCCTGCGCCTTTGGAATACCTGACGTCTTTCAAGGAATCACACTATGGACCTCACTCCCCGCGAAAAAGACAAGCTGCTGATATTCACGGCGGCCTTGCTGGCGGAGCGGCGCAAGGCGCGCGGCGTCAAATTGAATTATCCGGAAGCCATCGCATTGATCACGGCGGCATTGATGGAGGGCGCGCGCGATGGCCGCAGCGTCGCCGACCTCATGCACTACGGCACCACCATACTGGGGCGCGACGATGTCATGGAGGGAATAGCGGAGATGATCGCCGATATCCAGGTGGAGGCCACCTTCCCCGACGGCACCAAGCTGATTACCGTTCACCACCCCATCATTTAAGCGCCGCGCCCGCCGCGCGCCGGCGGCCAGCCACTCTTTATCGGGAATTGCATATGTCCACTCCATCCCTACTTCGCACCATCGGCATCCGCGCCTGCGCCGCGGCGGGGCTCGCCCTGGTTTCGGCGGCGGCGCTGGCCCATCCCGGCCATGAACAAGGACTGTCGGGCGGCATGTTCGCCGCCGGCCTGCTCCACCCGCTGACCGGCGCCGATCACTTGCTCGCCATGCTGGCGGTGGGCATGTGGGCCGCCCTGTCCCATGCAGACATCCGGCAGGCCATCCGGACCCCCGCCAGTTTCCTGTGCCTGTTGCTGCTTGGCGCGCTGGCCGGCATCGCCGGGTTCGGCCCGCCGGCGGTCGAGCCCTTCATCATGGCGTCCTTGCTGGTGCTGGGGCTTTTGCTGGCCAGCCGCATCGCCATGCCCGGCTGGATGGGCGCCGCGCTGGTGGGTTTCTTCGCCCTGTTCCACGGCGCGGCGCACGGCGCCGAATTGCCGGCGGGCCACAGCGCGGCCGCCTTCATCGCCGGCTTCATGCTCAGCACGCTGGCCCTGCACCTCATCGGCCTGGCCGGCGGCTTCGCGCTGAAACACCGCGCTCCGTGGCTGGCGCGCCTGGCCGGCGCCGGCATAGCCGCCTACGGCGTCGCGCTGTTCGCCGGCGCGGCCTGAAAGCGGGCGTCCATTGCCTGCGCACTCTTGGGAATACGCAAAATGATACCTGGTGAAATCCTTGCCGAAGCCGGCGACATCGAACTGAACGCCGCGCGCGCCACTTGCGTGGTCGACGTCGTCAACACCGGCGACCGGCCCGTGCAGGTCGGCTCGCACTACCATTTCGCCGAAGTGAATTCCGGCCTGGAATTCGACCGCGGGCTGGCCCGCGGCTGCCGGCTGAACATCGCCGCCGGCACGGCCGTGCGCTTCGAACCCGGCCAGAAGCGCAGTGTCGAACTGGTGGAACTGGCCGGCGAGCGCAAGGTATACGGCTTCAACGGCGACGTCATGGGAGCGCTGTGATGGTAGCCATTTCACGACGCGCCTACACCGAAATGTTCGGCCCGACCATCGTCAATGGCGTGGGCGACCGCATCCGCCTCGCCGACACGCAATTGCTGGCTGAAGTGGAAAAGGACCACACGATATTCGGCGAGGAAATAAAGTTCGGCGGCGGCAAGGTGATACGCGACGGCATGGGGCAAAGCCAGCGCTCGAGCGCCGATTGCATCGATACCGTCATCACCAACGCGCTGATCATCGACGCCGTCACCGGCATCGTCAAGGCCGACATAGGCATCAAGAACGGCCTGATTTCGGGCATAGGCAAGGCCGGCAACCCCGACATCCAGCCCGGAATCACGATCGTGGTGGGCCCGGCCACGGAAGTCATCGCCGGCGAAGGCATGATAGTCACGGCCGGCGCCATCGATTCCCATATCCACTTCATCTGCCCGCAGCAGATCGACGAAGCGCTGGCCAGCGGCATCACCACCATGATAGGCGGGGGCACCGGCCCGGCCACGGGCACGCTGGCCACCACCTGCACGCCGGGGCCCTGGCATATTCATTCCATGCTTGCGGCGCTGGACGCCTTCCCCATGAATATCGGCCTGCTGGGCAAGGGCAACGCCAGCCGGCAGGAGCCGCTGTTCGAACAGGTCCGGGCGGGAGCCATAGGCCTGAAGCTGCATGAAGACTGGGGCACCACGCCCGCGGCCATCGACACTTGCCTGAGCGTCGCGGAACAAACCGACGTGCAGGTGGCCATCCACAGCGACACGCTGAATGAGTCGGGCTTCGTCGAAGATACCTTCAAGGCCTTCAAGGGCCGTACCATCCATTCCTTCCATACCGAAGGCGCCGGCGGCGGCCATGCCCCCGATATCATCCGCGCCGCCGGCATGCCCAATGTGCTGCCGGCATCCACCAACCCCACCATGCCGTTCACCGCCAACACCATAGACGAGCACCTGGACATGCTGATGGTGTGCCATCACCTGGATCCGTCGATCGCCGAAGATGTCGCCTTCGCGGAAAGCCGCATCCGGCGCGAGACCATTGCGGCGGAAGACGTGCTCCACGATCTTGGCGGCTTTTCCATCATGAGCTCGGACTCGCAGGCCATGGGGCGCATCGGCGAGGTGGTGTTGCGCACCTGGCAGACGGCCGACAAGATGAAGGCGCAGCGAGGCGCCCTGGAAGGCGACAGCGCCCGCGCCGACAACCAGCGCATCAAACGCTACATCGCCAAGTACACCATCAACCCGGCCCTGGCCCACGGCATCGGCCACAAGGTGGGTTCCATCGAAGTCGGCAAGCTGGCCGACATCGTCCTGTGGCGCCCCGCCTTCTTCGGCGTCAAGGCCCATATGGTGCTCAAGGGCGGCATGATAGCCGCCGCCAGCATGGGCGACCCGGGCGCCTCGATTTCCACCCCGCAGCCGGTGCATTTCCGTCCCATGTTCGGCAGTTTCGGCAAGGCCGTCAGGACCTCGCTGACCTTTCTGTCGCAAGCCGGCCTGGACAACCCCGCGGTGCATGGACTGGGGCTGACCAAGACCCTGGCGGCGGTTCACGGCTGCCGCGGCATAGGCAAGAAAGACATGGTGCGCAATGACTGGCTGCCGCATATTACCGTCGACCCGCAGACCTACCGGGTCATGGCCGACGGCAAGCTGTTGAGCTGCGAACCCGCCAGCATCCTGCCCATGGCGCAACGTTACTTTTTATTCTAGCCATGCGCATGATCAAGAAGCAGCTGCGCGGCGCCGGCCTGGCTCAGGCATTGATCCGCAACGCCCCCAAGGCCGTCCTGCCTTTCGAGTCGCGGCGGCGCAGCCGCCAGAAAATCGAGCTGGACAACGGCGAGCCGGTGGGCCTGGCCCTGAACCAGGGCGCCGTCCTGCGGCATGGCGACGTGCTGATGGCCGACGACGGCGGGCTCATCGTGGTCCAGGCCGCGATCGAATCCGTCCTGAAGGTCACCGCGCAGGTCCCGCAGCAGCTCGCTCGCGCCGCCTACCACTTGGGCAACCGCCATATCCTGGTCGAGGTCGGGCCGGACTACCTGCAGCTGGAGCATGATGCCGTCCTGGTCGACATGCTGCGGCAACTGGGCGGCGTCACGGTCAGCGAAGTGAAAGCGCGGTTCGAGCCCGATGCGGGCGCCTACGGCGGCGGCCACAAGCACGGCCATGACGCGAGCTTCGCCGAAGACTACGCCCTGGCCCAGGCCGCCTATGCCGCGCACGAAGGGCCCGGCGAGCATGCGGGCGGCCAGGATCATCAAGAGCACCCTCAAGACCATGATCATGGACATGGCCCGGATCACGACCCTGGCCACGATCACGATCACGATCACAGTCACGAACATCAGCGTCAACATGAGCACGATCACGGTCACGGCCATGACGACGATCACAGCCACGGCCATGACGGCGAGCACGTCGGCGGCGCGTCCGCTGAACGTCGCCGCAAGCCTCCGCGCGGCTAGGCGGGCGCGTGGACACCCGCCAATTGACCGCGCTGCTGCAGCTGTCGTCGCCGGCCCTGCCCATAGGCGGCTATAGCTATTCCCAAGGCTTTGAAGCGGCCGTGGAGCGCGGGCTCGTCGACGGCGAGGCCAGCGCCTGCCTGTGGATCCGGCAGCAGCTGGAACTGGTGGTCGCGCAATGCGAAGCGCCCATATGGGCCTTGCTGTTCGACGGCTGGGCCGGCGGCGACTGGGAACAGCTGGACTATTGGAACAGCTGGTTCCACGCATCGCGCGAAACCCAGGAAATACGCCAGGAAACCGAGCAAATGGGCTGGTCGCTGGTGAAACTGGCGACCGACCTGGACTGGGGCGACGCCGGCGCGCGCCGCTATCTGCTTGGACAGGCCACGGTCACCCTGCCCGCCGCGCATGCCTATGCCGCCTATGCCCTGGGCATAGCCAGAAGCCCCGGCCTGGCGGCCTACCTGTTCACCTGGCTGGAAAACCAGGTCATGGCGGCCATCAAAACCGTGCCCCTGGGCCAAATGGCCGCCCAGCGCATCCTGAACCAGTTGCGCCCCAATATATCGACCGTGTGCGACGAAGCGTTCAGCCGGGCGGCGCAGCGCCCGCCGCGCATCCACACCCTGGCGCCGCAATTCGCCATCTTGTCGTCCCGCCACGAAACCCAATATTCCCGTCTATTCCGCTCCTGAAGGCCCTCTCATGACCAAGCACCTGAAATACAGTTCCCCGTCGCACCTGCGCAGCAAGCCGCTGCCCGTCCTGCGCGTGGGCGTGGGAGGCCCGGTCGGATCGGGCAAGACCACCCTGCTCGAAATGCTGTGCAAGAAAATGTCGGCAAAATACGAGCTGATCGCCATCACCAACGACATCTACACCAAGGAAGACCAGCGTTTGCTGACGATTTCCGGCGCCCTGCCGGCCGAGCGCATCATGGGCGTCGAAACCGGCGGATGCCCGCACACCGCGATCCGCGAGGATGCCTCCATCAACCTGGAGGCCATAGACCGGATGCTGAACAAGTTTCCCGACGCCGACATCGTTTTCGTGGAATCCGGCGGCGACAACCTCGCCGCCACCTTCAGCCCCGAGCTTTCGGACTTGACGCTGTATGTCATCGACGTCGCAGGCGGCGAGAAAATTCCCCGCAAGGGCGGCCCGGGCATCACCAAATCCGACCTGCTGATCATCAACAAGACCGACCTGGCGCCTTATGTCGGCGCGTCGCTCGAAGTCATGGAGCAGGACACCCGGCGCATGCGCGGCAACCGGCCGTTTGTCATGGGCACCATAAAGAACGGCGTGGGCCTGGACGAGGTTATTGCCTTTATCGAAAGCCAGGGCTTGCTGGGCGTAGCCGGATCTGACAGCCACGGCGCACCATCCACCTAGCCGTGCGCACGACAAGCCTGGTGGCCCGGGCCAGAACCAGCCGCTATGCTGCTGGCTTCACCGTCGGGCCGAATCTCGATTTCCCATTAGTCATTGACTAACGTGTTGTCCGAAATCCTGCGCCCGGCGCCGAATGAGAGCCCCCTGTCCTGGCTGGCGGCGCAGCCTCGCTCGGTACTGTTCAGCACCACGGTGACACGCGCGGAATTGTTCTACGGAGCACGGATGCTGCCCAAGGGCAAAATCCCGAAAATAACAACAGCATGCCGGAGTGGCTGCACCGCCAAATCGTTCATCCCGAGCAACATGCTCATGGCGATCGCGTTGGCCGCAACTGCGGCCAGTCCCGTCCAATGGCGCCCAGCCAAAGCGGCCAACCCAGCGCGACTGGATTTCAAGTTTCTGGAAGCCCATGGTGCTCCGCTGCTCGGTTTGCGCAAACGCAAACCTTCCCTTGAATACGGCCATGTTCAGGATGGAATGGAATCACATTTGCAATATACTTTGACACATGTCCGCACTTCAAAAAATGACCTGGCGCAAAGGTATGGCGGTCCGGCAGATTTTATTTTGTCTGACCGTCATGTCGTTTCTGTGCCGGTCGGTCATTCCGATGGGCTACATGCCGGATCTTTCCGGCGGGCGCGGCGATAAGCATGCGATCACCTTTTGCACCGCAGGCAGCGGCGCCAGCACATCCTCCCTGGATTTGACAGGCCGGCCGGAGCAGTCCTCTTCGGATGAGCACGCCGGCAGCCAGGATTGTCCCTTTGGTCTGGCGGTGTCGCAGGCGGTAATGCCTGGCCAGCCCGCCTCTATGCTGTTGGGGATGATATCGCAGCGTCCTGCGGCGTTATTGCATCACAACCAGACGCTGCCGCCGCTACCCGCTTTGGGGCCGCCGCTAGGCTCGCGCGCTCCCCCTTCAAACCTCGGTTGATTTTTCGTGTGTGGTCGTTCTCGTATCGACCATGGGTACGACGATCTGCATCCCGAGGTTCTTTTCATGTCTATTTTCCGTGTTCGCACCAGCGTCGCCGCTGCGCCGTGCAGCCCTTGCATAACGAAACCGGTATCGCGGTTTATGGCGGCGTGCAGATCAAATGGTAATTCAATGCTTCAACAGGAGCCTACGATGAAACGCTCTATGAGTCGGCGGCATTTTTTCTTCTTCGCGCTAGCCGCAAGCGCCTCCCTTTATGGGTGCTCACGCTCGAAGGAACTGAGTGACATCCATGGTATAGACATGGCAGATACCGATATTGGCCGTGACTTTCTATTGACAGGCACGGACGGCCGGCAACACCGTCTTTCCGATTTCAAGGGCAAGGCTGTATTGATTTTCTTTGGCTTTACCCAATGCCCAGACGTGTGCCCAACAGCCCTGTTTCGCGCAGCCGAAGTCAAGAAACTGCTCGGCGAGGACGGTGAACGGCTGCAGACTCTGTTTATCACCGTTGACCCGGAGCGCGATACGCCTGAGGTGCTCGATGCCTATGTCACGGCATTCGACCCGAGTTTTCTTGGCCTGTATGGCGATCTTGAACAAACGGCAAAAACCGCCCGTGACTTCAAAGTCTTCTATCAAAAAGTGCCTACCGGCTCGTCCTACACCATGGATCACACCGCCATGACCTATGTGTATGACCGGGATGGCCGCCTACGCCTGGGCTTGCGTCATTCCCTGACGGCCCAGGAATACGCAGAGGATATCCGTCAAATTTTAGCCCTCGATTGATGATGCATTCATAGGAGAACACTATGTCGAAGATATTGATGCAGGCGGGAATCGCCGTCTGCGCGCTTTGCATTGCCGCAGCCGCTCAGGCACAGGTGACCGTCGAAGAACCCTGGGTCCGCGCCACCGTTGAGCAGCAGAACGCGACCGGCGCTTTTATGCGCCTTTCCTCAAAGGCCGACACCACTCTGGTGCAAGCCGACTCTCCTGTTGCCAAACACGTCGAGATTCACGAAATGGCCATGGAAAATGACGTCATGAAAATGCGTCAGATTTCCGGGATTTCGCTAGCCGCCGGACAGCAGGTCGAACTCAAGCCTGGCAGTTATCACATCATGCTGATCGACCTCAATCAACAAGTGCGCGAAGGCGACCATATCCCGCTGGCGCTGACCTTTGAAGGCGCTGACGGCAAGCGCGAGACCATCAATATTGAGGCCCCCGCTCGTCCATTGGCTAGCAATTCGACGGGCCACGGCCATCAAAGCCGTAAACCATGAATCAGGAGCAGCAATGAACCATCTTTTTCAATGCCTGGCGCTCGTGCTCGCCGCCATGCTCGCATGCTTATTCATGCACGCGAACCCGCTTAGACAAGGCCAAGGACTGCTTCTCGGCGCGATCAAGGCGTTGCGCGCTTTCGCGCTGCTGGCGATTATTGCGATAGGAGGGCTAGCCCACGGCGCGCCGTTTGGTTGACGCGGTCAACGCTGCCGAGGCGAAATTGCCGCGGGAAACCCGGGAGAAGTTTGCCTCGTTTGGTCAAAACATTCAGATGAACGGCGCAGATGCCCCACAGTGATGCTTCTGCCTGCCGTGGCCTACTGATCAGTATGCGGAAAGCGGGAAGGCGGATCTGGCCGTTACCCGCTTAGCACGGCGGTGCGCTGGCGCGTTTTTTGCTGCCAGCCGGACGGGTCCGAGCTTACCGCGCGGGCTCGGCAGCTTACTTCGTCAATTTTGGAACTAACGCCCAATGATGCGCCTTCGCGCCACCGGCGTTTCGCACTCTTAACGCCAAGCCGGTCTCATTTGGCTCATATCGGCGCACCTCCAATGTCGGACTACGGCGTGTTAACACAAATGCAGCCCCTCCACGAGGAGCACGAAGTTAATGAATCCAATGAACGTGACGTCCCGCTTCAAAGCGCCTCGTCCCCAATTGACCGGAAGTAAAGCGCTTAATTGCCGGTTCGCGACAAGTAAACAGCAGAAAACACGTCTTCACCCCGCCATGCATACCGAACCTTTACTTTTTTTCCCGCCAACCACTGAGAATTCCAGTCTTGCGTCAAGCGCAGCACCAAGGATCTGGCTTCGCAAGCAAAAAACTCAGCAGCGTAAAAATCCTTGAACCCGCCAACCTGCGGAAATAGCGCCTTAAACAGTGCCTCCTTCGCTGAGAAGAGCAGAGTCAATGCGAGCTTCCTACCTGGCACCGATCTTTCGAGGCCAATCAACTCTTCATCCCGACAAATGCTCCTCTGTATCTGCTGTGCAATGGCAGGGCCGATCAATGGCTCCACATCTACACCCAATGCACAGTATCTGGATTGTGCCGTCGCTACTGCCACCGCCGTGGTAGAACAGTGACTGATACTGCCTAACACACCGGTTGGCCAAACTGGCTGCCGATTCCGCCCAGGCAAGGGAAACGCCGCAACCACTCCCATCTTGCGCAAAGACCGGGCGGCGCAGATTCGGCCCGCCATGAACTCGGCACGGCGATTGCCACTCATATCCCTGGTCGCGTACAGTAAGCCTGGATCAGAAAACAAAGACTCATCCATGACGCGGCGGACTGCCGAAATTGAAACGCCCGACAGCATCACATCCTGCGGCAAAACCAACAATGTTGAAACGTCGTCAATCCACACATCCATAGAATCCCACAAAAAGGACAGTGCTTGGGCAGTCGGCTTTTATTCTTTCAACGCATACAGGTAGGGGCCCACCGACGTCAGCTTCTCGCAAGTCTCCTCCCATTCGCGCTGCGGCGTCGAATGCGGTACCAGACCGGCTCCGGCCTGCAACCAATAGTGATCGCCATTGCGATATGCGGAACGCAGCACCAGGGTTGCATCCAACGCACCATCGCTATCGGCGATCAGGACGCACCCGCTGTAGAGACCACGCTTGCGACCTTCATGCCTGTTAATACTTTCCAGTGCCTCTTTTTTCGGTATGCCTGATGCCGTGACCGCGGGAAACAGATTCTCAAAAGCCGTCCACGCACTGGCGCCCGCTGCCAGCACACCTGTCACATGCGAAGCCAAATGCTGGACACTACCGCGCTCGAGCACATTCATGAATTCGTCCACGCACACAGATTCCTCCCGGCAGACCGCCGACATTTCCTGGAAGGCGAGTTTCACCGAAACTGCGTGCTCGGCAATTTCCTTGACATCCGACTCCAGCTCACGTCTGAGCTGTTGATCGATGTCCCTGTTCCCCGTCAAGGAGCGCGTCCCCGCGAGCGGCTGCGTCGTTACGTTGCCTTTGGCGTCGACCGTGACGACAATTTCCGGACTGAAGCCATATGCCTGGAATTCGCCATCCTTCAACAGAAACGAGCGCGCCGGCGTATTGGACTGGCGTCCCGCGCGGTAGCTAGCCACCATATCCAAGGCAACCGGAATGTCAACAGCATGAGAGAGAATCACTTTCTGGTACAGGCGCGCCTGCATCTGCGCCACAGCCGAGGCGACGAGTTGCTGATAATGCTCACGCCCTGCCGAACGCACATCTATCCTGATTGAAGCGCCCTGCTCCGGCAATTGCCCCGCGTCCGCCTCGTCGAGTGCATTTTTCAGCCGCGCCAGATCCCCGGCGCTCAATGCACGCAACTGGACTGAGTTCTCGCGGATGCGAATTTCTCTGCGCGGGATCATGATCTTGAGCAGCGGACCCGGATGGACGGCATTTTCCACACCGTACATTAGATAGGCAAATTCAAAATCGGCCCGGCCATAAGCCCGCCAATCCTCAAACGGCAGATCCGCCAGCGCCTGTTCAATGCCCTCGCTGGTTGAAGTCGCCTGCCAGAACTTCCCGTCACTGCGGCGAACAGTACCGTCCGTATCAACGGCGATCTCCATCGCACAATCCAAGCCAAGGGCCCATTCGCCTTGATGCTCATAAAGCACATAGTTGTCCGCTTCAATACGGTGAGCCAACTTCACAGCCAAATCAAATGGCGCACTTCTGATGGGCAGGAGCACCTGCTGGTACGGCAAAGGTTTGGCTGCCAGTGATCCAGATGTTCTCTGAACCGCAATGCTCACCAACCGCCGCTTGTCGATCTTCCTGGCTGCCGTCAGTGGCCATTCAGTAATGGTCTCAATCTGGTCGGGAACCTTGTAGTCGCTAAGGCCGTGCTCGCGTAAGGCCGATTTGATTTTCGAGGGATCGATGGCTTGCCCTCCGGGCTTGATGAAAGCGCATATCCGTTCTCCCAAGAGGTTGTCAGGCGCCCCGACGACCACAGCGGCATGCACGCCATGCAGCGCGCTCAATGCTACTTCGACTTCTGCCGCGGAAATTTTCTCGCCACTGCGATTGATCTGCTCCTTGATGCGGCCTTCCACGGTCAGGTTGCCACTCGCCTCGCGGCGAACCAGGTCTCCGGAACGGTAGAAACCATCACTGGTAAAACTTGATGCATTCTGAACTGGCGCGCGGTAGTAGCCCCGGATCGTGTACGGGCCGCGAGCCAGAAGCTGGCCGACCTGCCCATCTTCCACCTCCTTGTCTTCATCATCGACGATTCGGATCTCATCCTCTGGCGACAACGGGCGTCCCTGCGTATGGATGACGGCCTCCAGCGGGTCATCGAGGCGGGTATAGCACAGCAATCCCTCTGCCATGCCAAAGACTTGCTGCAACTGGCAGCCCAGGGTGTCGATCAATTGCATCGCCAACCCCGCTTCAAGGCGTGCCCCGCCTACCTGCACCAGCTTTAGGCTGGAGAGGTCGCTGTTTTCCCATTCGCGGCCTTCCACCCATAGCTTTGCCAGAGGTGGCACCAGCGCCACATGGGTCACGCCTTCGCGCTCGATCAAAGGCATGGCCTCATCGCAACTGGCCGACGTGGTTGCCACGACAGTCCCTCCGCACCGGAATGTCCCTAGCGCCCCCGGGCAAGCGAGCGCGAAATTGTGCGCAGCCGGCAGAACGGCGAGATAAACCGTGTCGCCACTGAATCCGCACAGATCGGCGGATGCGGTGAAATTGTAGAAATAGTCCCCATGCGTACGCGCAATCATCTTGGGCGTGCCGGTGGTGCCGCCGGAGAGCAGCAGCAATGCAGTATCGCCTGCGTGGATCTCGACCTGTGGGCAAGGAGCTCCCTTGATTTGTTCGAGAGAAAGGGCTCCTGGAAGATCATCCGCGGTTGTGCCGTCCACGACGACTAGCCGCAGGCAATCATGCCGTTCCTTCATCCGGGCGGCCAGGGCAAGGCAGTCATACTCGCCAATATGGTCCGCAATGAAATACGCCGCGGGCCTGGCAAGCTCCATCAGCGCATTGATGTCCTGTTCCCGCTGATTTGGCATGGCCATCACCGGAATGGCGCCCAGTCGAAGCAGCGCGAAGAACACGACAAAGAAGCCGATTGTGTTGGGCATTTGCGTCATCGCATGGTCTCCGGACCGCAAACCGGCGGCGTACAACCCTCCGGCAAGACGCTCGGCCCACGCCTGCAGCTCCGAATAGGAAAGACGCTCCCCGCTTTCGTTGACCAGCGCCACGCGCGCATCATATTCACGTGCCCAGTGGGTCAGGCACTGGGCCAGCGGGATGGACTCACCGTGCTTGTTCATGTGTGTAACGCAGATATCGGATGCCATGGGAACCCCTTTACTTGATGGAACTCGCCTGAAAATTCGCGCAGCTTGGTTCAAAGCAGCGCCTGATGTGCTCCAGAAAGGCTCTGGGGCGTCGGGTAACATAGAAATGGTCGCCAGCAATGGAAACAGGCCCGTGCGCATTGCGCAGCCAATCTTTCCAGGCATCGACCTCCGCGCGATAGGCCTCCTCGTCAGCGCTTCCGTAAAGCAGCAAGGCCGGCGTCTGAAGGCGCTCGGCGGACGATGGCGCCTTCGCACACCGATAGCTCTCTGTCGCCTGGAAATCCGCGCGAAGCATGGGCATGAACACGGGCCACATTGCCGGTTCGCCCAGCAGTTGCGGCGCACATCCGCCAATAGCGACCAGTTGCTCCAGGAATGCGTAATCCGCAAGATGGCTAAGGGGCCGACGCCCGCGCAGATGCGGGGCGTGGCAGCCGGAGATGACGAGTCCACGCGGAGATACGCTCTGCTGTTCGAAGCGGGCGCAGACCTCATGAGCCACCTGAGCTCCCATGCTATGGCCCGCCACGATGAGCCTATAAGGATCAATGCCTTTGGCCTCGATGTCCTCCTGCACACACTCTGCAAGCTCCTCTATGCTCGCCACGCAGGCCTCATTCATCCGGTGATCTCTCCCAGGATAGACAGCCAGCGACACCCGGATACCGACCGGCTGAAGTTCTCGCCAGCTTCGGAATGCGCTGGCACTGCCTCCGGCGAAGGGGCAAAGCACAAGGTGCAGGGCATCAGTCGCCAGGGCGGGAGCGCCACATAGAGACAAGAAACTATCCATGCGTGCCCCTTAATGCTGCCTTGCTCGCCTCGGCGCCATTCAGATCATCCCAGGTGATAAGCCTGGGCGGCGCAAGGTGGCGCTCAACAATCGGCGGGGCGACATGCAGTACCGCGAGCCACAGACGGGCCAGGGCCAATTGGTACGCCGGGCTGAAAGCCGCCGGCACGCTTGCTCCATCCAGTACCTGGCGCAACGCCCGCAAGGCATATGCGATGCCGGCCGCGCCATCGATTTCGAAGGCATCCCGCCAACTCCCGGGAGCATCGCGCAACACCATGGATGTCGGTTGCGCATAACAACCGCCCGCATTGGCACCGCGGTACATCGTGCGATCATCACTACCATGCTGCGGATCGTGGAAAACACCTGTCCATAGCACCGGACCGTAGCTGGATTCGAGCGTCAGGTAGCCAGAAGGCCACGCCAGGCTTGCCCGATGCATCACCAGACTGAACATGTCCGGGTCGGAAGGGTCCAGGTAGGCCTGCAGACGCAGAACGGCCTGCGAGCCCCCCGGCAGCACAAGCCGCAGCGGGACGAAACAATCATCACTGCCGTCCAGCACCTCCACGCGGATCCCGTTCCCATCTACCAGTCCGCAAGCCTGCAGCAACAAATCCAGCATCGAGTAAAGCAACTGGCGACTGGTGGTCAGTTGCGCGGAACACGGCTTCTGGCCTTCCAGGAGACTGCGAATGCGGGATGCCTTCTCTATCCAGCATCGCCCCGCCGGAATATTCGGATAGAAGCTATTGATCCAATAAACCAGATTGCTCTCATCGGCGAGCGCCTGTAGTCGGGCCACATCATCAGGATGCAAGGGATGCTCCTGCAGCACATGGATACCCCGGCGCAGAAGATCGGCCGCAAGCTGGCTGCCTTCGCCCTGTGCCACGGTCGAACGCACCACCACGCAGGCGATGTCGATGTCATCAGGCAGCTGCTCCAGGCTTGTATAGAGGGGAATGCCGAAGTCGTGTGCCAATTGCTGCGCACGCCTGCTACCGCGTGCCAGCAAACCGGCCAGCTCGAGGCCGGCCTGAGGCTGCAGAAAGGCATTGAGGTACACCTCACCGAACTTGGCTCCGGCGATCAGCACGCGCCGGCTCTGCTTTCTGTCTGTATGGGTCATTGGGTTCGCTCCTGGCAGGGATAGACGGACAGCCATTGCCGCGTCATGGCAGCGACTTCCCGCGCAACGGCGGCGTCTTCCATAAGCTCCCAGTGATCGGCTTTGACGACATGGATCTGCGCCCCTGCCTTCCAGGCCGACCATTCGCGCACTGCTGGCGTCCAACGCTCGGGATGGCGATCCGCTTCGATCCACAAACGGGGAATCGGAACGGCTGCGCCGACGCGGTGCTTCGACAGCAGGTCCAGCAAGCGGTAAATGCGTGTCAGCCATTGGCGGGCGACGTCCACGGGCAATGGCGGGCTGACCACGCCTGCCGCAATGGCGCTGCGTACAAAGCTTTCCAGGCGGTGGTCTTCGTCCATGTCCTCCCAACCGTGCGGCAGCGCGATCTGGCTGCGTTCTTCGACCAGCAGGCGCATGAGCGCGGAAATATCGTCGACCACGAAATCAGCACCGCATACTGGATCTATCAGGACCAAGCGCACGGTCCTCCGGCGTGCGTCCAGCATGCGTGCGATCTCGGCAGCGACAGTAGCCCCATAGGACCAGCCGATCAACGTGACAGGCCCATCTCCAAGCTGCGGCGCCATCGTCTGCAAATAGCCCGCAGCAAGCGCCAACAAGTTGTCCACCTCAATCTGCTCCGGCGCCTGCAAGCCCCACACCTGGCAATCCAGGAATTGGGCAAATGTCAGGTACGACGTCACGCCACCATCCGATGCGTGGAACACGAACCCGCGTTCGCTCGATGCCCCCTGGCTCAGTGGCACAAGCATGTTTTTCATTTCCTTGTGCCCGATGCCCTTGAGGGTCCCGCAGAAGCCCGCCAGCGTCGGGTGGGAAAACAACGCCTGTAGACTGGCACCGGCAACGCCCATGCGATTGAGCTGCGCAACGACGCGTGTGGCAATCAGGCTGTCGCCACCGATCTGGAAGAAATCACTGCCCGGATGCACCGGCTTGCCGAGGAAGGACCGCCACATCTGTGCAACGCTTTCCAGCAGTTCGTCGGATGGGGGAACCCCAGTGTCGGCGTACGCCATGGCTGCGGCGGTGTCTCCAGACGTTTTCGCCATTGTCGCAGCAGGTTCTCCTGATACGTCCCCGGGGGAAGTCTCATCTGCCACAAACATGCCCAGCGGCTCGCTCTGCTGTACCGTCACGGTCGGGAACGCACCGCCAAAACGTTGGGCCAGTTCCTGCTCCAGCCCTGCGCAATCGACATGCATGGCCCGTACCACCCGCGCCACAATCACATGCTGATGAATGGGCGAAACCTCCTGCTGCGGCCACACCAGCTCGAGAGAGAAACCGGCATGCTGCAGCGCGTCGCGCCATTGGGATAGGTCCAGCATGGCTTTGTCGTCGACAACGCGATGATCCTGATAGTTACCCAGCCCCTCGATGAAGCCCACGCTGGCTATCTGCAGCAGGCTGTCGCGTTGAGTGGCCTCGATCAGCAGCAACCGCGCGCCGGGTTTCATCAGGCTGCTGATACGGCGCAGCGAGCGGACGATATGGCTGGCGTCGTGCATCACCTGGGCAGCGACCACAAGGTCATAGCCCTCAACCGGATGCATCGCGTAGTCGACCGGCTGGTTGATGTCGAATAGCCCGTACGCCATGTCATCGCGCCCGGCGAAGCGCTTGCGTGCCTCGTCCAGGAAGAAGGTCGACACGTCGGTGAAATGATAGGCCTGCAGTTGCCTGCCGAGCGCTTCCAGCACGGCTCCCGTGGTGGCACCAGTTCCTGCACCGATCTCCATGACGCGCAGATTGCCACCTGCGCTCGCATGTTGTGCCAGCGCACGCACGACACGTTCCACATTCCGGGCCACGCACTGCGCCGCCGGATTCTCGGCATACAAGGCGCGGGTAATCGCGTAATCATCCACAAAGAACAGCTCTAGGGCCGAACATGTACCTTGCAGCAGTTCCGCGTGCCGCTCTATGCTGCGGCCGAGATAGGCAGCCAGCACCTCGCCCCACGGGCTGGATAGCACCGTCGGCGCCGCTGGTATCTGACTCGCTGGTATCTGATCCAGCGGGCGCTGGCACACAAAGCACCGATCGTCCTCAGACAGCCATCCGGCGTTCGATAGGGCATGCAACCACTGGCGGACGATACGCTCGAAATGCGGCAGCACCTTCAGCCGTTGGTAGATCTCGTCCAGCTTCAAGGCTTGGCCTTCCTGTACGAACAGGCCTTGGCTCGCCAGAGTTCCGGCGATGCCATGCAGTGCGCGGGTCTCCAGCGCATGCCACACCGCATCAAAGCGCGACTGCTCGGCTGCGTCCAGCCCCACCAGGCCAGGCAGTCCAGCCAGGGACTGGCCGGGCAGACGGGCAAGCGTATACGTGCGCTCCGCCGCCACGACCTTTACCCGCAAGCCTCCCGTCCCGGCATCGGCCCGTACATCGGCCCGTACATCGGCCTGCAGGATGCCATCCTTCCGGAGCACGGTATCCTCGACTTCACGCAGATCTACCGTAGTGCCTGCGATGGCAGAAGGCCACCCACGGCGCTCAAAACGTTGCGGGGCGCGCTGGCCTTCAGGCAGCTTCCACAGTCCTTGCTGCTCCATCAATTCCGGGAACAGCGCGACGGCCTTCAAGACCTCGCGGAAATCCTCGAACATGGACGGCGCCACGCCACCGGCCAGCACCTCATCCATGCAGTACCAACTGAACACCAGTTCACCGTCGATCTCCATGACCTGGTGATCCAGCCAGACCTGCGGAGTCTGCGTAAACACATGCACCGGATTGCCCAGCAGGCTCGTCATCGCCTGGTCGATCGCCAAACCATCCAGGGTCATGCCCAGCATGCTGGTGAAAACAACCGGCGTCAGAGGCTGATGCGATTGCCTGCGTATGCGGCCCAGCTCGCGCAGCAATTCCACGCCATTGACCTGGCTATTCGCCAGATGCTGCCAAAGGCGTTGCTGCGTCTGTTCGATGGATCGACGCAAGGTGCAGGACGGATCGCCCAAGTCGAAGTCGACCAGCAGCACCGAAGTGAAGTCGCCGATCAACTGGCGCACCTGCGGATGTATCGGGCGCCGGTTGAAGAACGTCAGGTTCAGCGTGAAGGCCGGCCAGCGCGCCCAACGCTCCAGCGTCCAGGCAAATAACGTCATCAGCGCCGCCGAAGGCGTCACGCCCCAGGACTGCCACTCGCGCTTTAGGCGATCCCAGCTCTCGCGATCCAGAACCGCCTGGTAGGTGGTGAAATGCGGCGGCATAGCCACCCGCCGAGGCTCGGCCAACGGCAACCGGGGCGCAGGCGGGAAGTCCGCCACGCGCTCCTGCCAGTAGCACCAAGCTTGCAGCCACGTCGGCTCGCGGCGGCGGGCCTGCTCATCCAGCACATAATCGCGGAACGTGATCTGCAGCGGTGCCAAGACTTCGCCCCGATAGAAGGCGGCCAGGTCGTCCATCATGACCTTGAAGCTTTGCACATCAAACAGCAGCAGGTCCAGGTTCATATGCAGCCGGTAGCGCTCGCCATCCAGTTCGGTGGCAATCAGCTCGAACACCGGCCAGCGGTCTGCGGGCAGCACACGATAGGACAGCTCGCGTCGGGTTTCGTCCAGCAATTGCTCGCGCTCGGCGGATGGCAGATGCGACAGGTCGCGGCGCTCGATCCGGTAATCCTCCACCCCGGAAAGGATACGCTGCTGACCGTCTTCTCCGACAATCATGCGCAACATGTCGTGCCGGCGCACCAGCGCATTCCATGCCTGTTCGAAGCGGTTCAAATCGAACTGGTCGTGTCGCAAATCCCATTCGAACAGCACATGGCAGGCCACGCCGCCATAGTCGATCAGGCTCGTCCTGCCCATCCAGTAGGCATGCTGAATCGGGGTCAGCGGGAAAGGCTGGTAACGTCCCCGTGCATCGTGATGCAGTACTTGGGGCTGCTGTGGCGCTTGCGTGGCAAGCTGCCCCGCCTGTTCCACGATAAGGCGGCTCAACCCGTCGATGGTCAGATTGCGGTAGGCTTGTTCCGCGTCGATGCGAACGCCGAGGCAACGCTGGATGGTGCTGCTCAATTCCAGGAACAGCAACGAATCCAGGCCCAACTGCACCAGGTCGCGCCTGGGGGACAGTCGGGACGGCTCGTCGAGGCGCAGTTGTTCGGCGACCTGCATGACCAGCCACTGTGCCACGGCGTCGGCATCGCCCAGCTTGTCGGGCGGCAACGCCATCGTTGTCGAAGGAGGCGGCGACCCGGCAACTTGACCAGGGCGCCCGGCTGACGCTGGCGGCGTCTCGTCGAGAGTTTTGTGAGACGGCGATGGCCTCAAACCCAGCAGCTGCCTGCGCGCCTCGTCCAGCCGTTCGGGCACTACCCGCATCGCCAAGCGATACGGCGCCGCCCGCGAAACCGCCTGCTCTAGATGCCACAGGCCTTCCGCGTCGCTCAGTACACCCATGCCATCGTCGGCGAGGCGTTCGCGCAGGCTGGGGTCCGCAGCGCGACCTGTCTCGCCCCATGCGCCCCAGCCAATGGAAACCACCGTCACCAATTGCTGATCACGGCGCGGAGTCGCTGCCTCATAGGCCAGACCATCCAGATAGCCACTCGCCAATGCATGCGCTGCCTGTCCCGCACTACCGAGCGCCGCAGCCGCCGAAGAGTACAACAGCAGGTAGGCGCGGTTTCCGGTTTCCCGCAATCGGTCGTAGATACGCCGGGCAGCATGGGCCTTGACGGCGAGCACCGGCGTCAGCCGGCTGCCGTCCAGCGTTACGATCGGACCGTCATCCAGCACGCCAGCGGCGTGGGCGACGCCAGCGATGCCGAAATCCCTCTGCAATCGGCCTAGCACGGCATCGAGTTCCCCTGTATCGGCAACGTTGCAGATGATGGGGGCTACCGTGCAACCGTAGCATCGCTGCAGATCGGCCGCGAAGTCGGCGGCGTCTTCGTGTTCATGGCGTGCCAGCAGCGCAATCCGACCTGCCCCGCGGCTGGCCAGCCATCTCGCGCCCAGACGACCGAGGCCGCCTAGTCCGCCTGTCACGACGTGCCAGCCGCTGCCCGCCAGAGCGTTCGCGGATAGAGCGGGCGCCGCGTATTGCTGAGGCAGCAACCGAGGCAACCAGACCTGGCCGCGGCGTACCGCGACCCAGGGTTCGCCCTGCGCCACTGTCCGCAGCCCCTTGGCCAGATCCTGCCACCCCGACGCAGCGCCCAGATCCACCACGGCGATACGGTGGTCCCCGTTCTGTGCAGCCAATTCGACTGCGGCGGTGCGCGCCAGCCCCCAGAGCGCATGGTGAACAGCGTTGGCGGCATCATCTTCCGTTACCACCCAAGCAGACCGTGTGACCGCCACGACGCGACCGCCCTGGAGCACTGTGACGACATCCAGTAAGGGCTCGGCCACGGTTTCCAATGTAGCAGTGGAATCCAGAATGAATAGGGCATCTGCGGCACCTGCATCCAGAACCAGACCTGCGGCGGCCAACTCGTCGGCAAGCGCCGCATCGGCGCAGCCGCACAGACGGAACGGGCCATTGCTGGCACTGTCAGAAAATGCTACCGTCCCGATGCGCTCCCATGACCAGTCATAGTGCGTGGCGGGGACGGCCACCAGTTCGGGCAAATCACCGTCGCTAGCCGGCTCCAAGGAACTGGGGCAACGCCACATGCCCTCCGGATCGCAGACGCTCAGTTCGACCCACGCCTGCCCCAGCGGCTGGGCGTGCCATTGCAGCCGCACCAGGTTCAGCCAGTCCGGCGCACGGGTCGTCGCATCCGGAGAAGGCATCGTTCGGCCATCGCCATGGCGGCGCGCCATCTGCGCGCAGGCCTCGGCGATGCGCGCCTGCCATTCGGCTTCGCGGCCTGCGCAGTCAGACCAATCCGCCAGATAGCAGCCATCGTTGGCCAGTGCCTGCCCCAGCACGCCACTAATCCGCATAGAAGCCACAGTGCCCGTCTGCGTGGCATCTGCACCCGGTGCCGTGGCCAGCACAATATGCTCGCTCATGTCCGCCGTCGCCGTACCGTCCTCCGGCAACCAGACGACGTTCTCGAATCCTGCGGCGAGACACTGTTCGCGCCAGCGCGCGGTCGTCAGGAACAACTCGCCACCACGCACCTCGTCGTCGTGCAATGGCAGCACCAGCGGGCCAAAGACAAAATCGAACAGCCGCATGGGCCGCGTGATTTCGCGCATCAGCAGGCTACCGCCCGGCTTGAGCAGCGGCAGCAGGTTTGCCAACGTCCGGCCCACGTGCTGTGTGGCATGGATCACGTTGGCTGCCACGATCAGATCATACGTTCCCGCCTCAAATCCCTGCGTCGCGGCACTTTTCTGAAGATCGAGTTCCCGGTACTCGATGAAGCCGTATTCCTCGAACTTGCGCTGTGCACGGCGTGTGAAAATCGCGGAGATGTCCGTAAAAACGTAACTAGCCCGGGGCAATCCGGCCAGTTCGGGCAGAAGCCAGGCCGTGGTCCCCCCAGTGCCGCCGCCAACTTCCAGCACACGGAAGGCCGAATCCCTCGTGCGCCGCGCCAGATCCGCAACGACACCAGCGGCAATCTGGTTGAAATAACGCCCGAAACTGAAATCCTGGTAGAGCACCTCGACGCCGCTGGATGCGCCCTCCGGGAAGATCACCGCCACGGGCTCGACCTGGCCGCTCATCATCGCATACAGGTTTTCGCCGGCCCGCGCCACAGTATCGGCAATGACATCCAAGCCTTCGCAGCACTGCAGAAGCTCTTCTAGCAGCGCAGCATGCTCCCGATGCGGGACAGGCTTCGCGGTCGAATACAGGTCGCCATCGACACGCAGGTAGCCGTCTTCGACGCAGGCATTGAGCAGTCTTACCAGCAACTGGCGATAGCGCGGCAGCAAACGCCCACCTCGCAGCATGTCCAGGACGGTGGCGCCTGCCGCGATGCGTTCCCCCACGCATTCGCGCACCATCTTGTCGACAAAAATCGCATGCAGCTTCGTGACGCAGTCGTATATCCTTTCCAACCTGGGCAGATCCAGTTCCTGCGCCCGCCGCCGGGCCTCGGTGTGCGCCCTATCCAGGCGGGTGAACATGACGCCGGATGCCTGCGCCATGGCTGGGGCGGGCTTTTGCGCCTCGCGCCAGTAGCGTTCGCGCTCGAAGGGATACAGCAGCAGGCGCTGCTTCATCCCGGCAGTGGGAAGCAGCGTATTCCAAGGCAGATCCAGGCCTGCGGCATAAAGCTGCATCAGCGTCTGCCTCACCAGCCATTGTGCAGGCTGGTTGCGCTTTGCACTGGCAACCCAGTGCGCGGCATCCGGCAGTTCCCGCTGTCCGATCCCGGTCAATGGCGCATCAGGCCCCATCTCCATGAAAAGGCCGGCGCCATCGGCCGCGGCCTTACGCAGGCTCTGAATGAAACGCACCGGACTGCGCATGTGACGCCGCCAGAAATCCGGCGCATTGAGTTGCCCGGCATCCACGATTTCTCCGGTCAGCCCGGAAATGAACGGCACCGTGCCATCCCGCGCACGCTCGGCAGCCGATGCCTGCTGGAATTCGTCCAGGATCGGATCGAGCATGCGCGAATGCGCGGCCCCTGTGACGGCCAGCAGGTTGTTGCGTATCCTTAGCGCGTCCAGTTCCGCCGTCATCCGCTGGACGATGTCACGTTCGCCGGAAAAGACCAGATGCCGCTCGCCGTTATAGGCAGCCAGGTCCAGTCCCAGCCGCTGCGCAACCGGCAAGATCTCGGCGTCACTGGCAAAGACCGACAGCATCGCGCCGCCGCAGCAGCGATCCATCAAGGCGCCGCGCAAGCGCAGCAGCGGCATAACCTGCTCGTGCGTGTAATGTCCGGCCACCACGGCCGCCGCAAACTCGCCCACTGAATGCCCCAGCACCATGTCCGGCGCCAAACCCAGCGTCTGCCAATGCGCCGCCATGGCTAGCTCGAAAGCGACGATGGCGGGCTGGGCATATTCCATGCGCTGAAACAGCCCGTGCTCGGACTCCATCAGCGCCGTGCGCAGTCCCTCAAGAAACTCCCTATCGCGCTTGGTATCGAATACCGCCAGACAACGCGCCAGGGCATCCGCAAATGCAGAGGATTGCGCCTGCCACGTTCGAGCCATTCCCGGCCATTGCGACCCCTGACCTGTAAAGAGCCAAACTCGTTTGCCAGGCGCATCATGTCCCAAGTGAATCAGGATGTCGTCCTCGCCGTCGGCCAAGGCCGCCAAAGCCTGCGCAGTCTCCTCACATACGGGCACGGCAAGCCGCCATGCCATGTCAAGCTGGCGGCCATGCAGCGCGGTGTAGGCTACGTCGGCGATGGGCTGTTGCCGCAGCGCCTGTGCATAGGCGCCCGCCATACGCCGCAGCGCGCCTTCGCTGTTGGCACTAAGCAGCAGCACGGGCTCGGCATCCCCTCCTTGCCTGGTGCCGCCATCGTTCCCCGAAGGATCCTGGCATTGCCGCAACGCCTGAGGCAGGCAGGCCACTACCATATGGCAGTTAGTGCCGCCAATACCAAAGGAAGACACACCGGCCGTACGCAACGGCGTCTCCCAGGGCTGCGCGGTCGTGGGCACATAGAAAGGCCCGTCATCCAGCCGCAATGCCGGGTTGGCCTGACTGAAATTCACGCATGGCGGGATCATGCCACGCTCCACCGCCAGGACTGCCTTGAGAAAACTGGCAACGCCGGCGGCGGTATCCATGTGCCCCATATTGCCCTTGACCGAGCCCAATGCGCAAGCTGGTCCCTGGCCTGCTGGATGAAAAACCGAATGCAGCGCTTCCAATTCGATGGGATCGCCCAATGGCGTCGCCGTACCGTGGGCCTCGATCATTCCGATCTGGTGACTCTGCACCCCGGCCAAGGCCCAGGCGTCGGCGATCACTTCGCGCTGCCCCGCAACCGAAGGCGCGGTATAGCCCACCTTCTGGTCGCCATCGTTGTTGATGGCGCTGCCCAACACCACCGCGCTAACCGGGTCGCCATCGCGCAAGGCGTCCGAGAGCCGCCGCAGCACCACTGCCGCAACACCGTTGCCGGCATACGTTCCCTGGGCCAGGGCATCAAATGGCCGGCAATGCCCGTCCGGCGAAAAAATCATGCCCTGCTGGTACAGATACCCGCTCACCTGCGGGAAGGAGACCGCAACGCCCCCCGCAATCGCCATCCCGCATTCACCGGCGCGCAGGCTTTCGCATGCCATGTGTGTCGCCACCAACGAACTGGAGCATGCCGTCTGCACCGTGACGGCCGGGCCGCGCAGATCGAGCTTGTACGCCACACGTGTCGACACATAATCCTTGTCGTTGCCCATCAGCGACTGCAGGCTTCTGACATGCGCCACCTCGGCGATGTCTATCGCCTCCCGGCCGGGATAGGTGCTGATCCGACCCGCGCCGAATACGCCCGTCTTGTGCGGTACGGCCCTGGGCGCATAGCCCGCGTGTTCCAGCGCATGCCACGCGATCTGCAGAAACAGGCGCTGCTGCGGATCTATCAGTTCGGCCTCTTGACGCGAATAGCCGAACAGCTCGGCGTCAAAGGCATCGGCATCGGCCACTACCGTCCCGCTGGGCACATAGGCAGGATTATCGACGGTGGTCGCCGGGATTGCGGCATCCAGCAGTTCCTGGCGGGAGAACCGGCGATTGCACTCGCGCCCGGCCACCAGATTGGCCCAATAGGCATCGGCGTCCTCGGCCTCGGGAAAGCGGCAGGCATAGCCGATCACAGCGATGGGCTCTCCATCCGGGTAGTGCTGGTTCAACAGTTCTTTGATGTTCACAACGTACTCCCCCGTCGGCGTTGCGCCCTTGCCTGGCGTTGTGCCAGTAAATCGCGCCGCCCGTTATCCACGCCGCGCGTTGCATCCCCGCCGGCGCCTATGCCCTGCAGGTGCGTCGCCAGCGCAAGCGGCGTCGCATGGGCAAACAGATCGGTCACCTGAAGGCTGGCGAACCCGGCCTGCTTCAGATGTACATGCAACTGGACCAGTTTGAGCGAAGTCGCTCCCGCGTCGAAGAAGGACTGGCGCGGCTGGACCGGCAGTCCGACGGTCTGCTCGAAATGACCGCACAGCGTCTGCACCAGCACATCATCGGCACGCAACGCGGCCGGCCGCGCCCCAGCGCCAGGCAAGAATGAGGCGGGCAATTCGACCGCGCTTGATATGGGCACAGCCGGCTGCGACCGGCTTGCCCGTACCAAGCGCGGCACCAACACATCCAGCGCAAGACTCCAGGCGGCGCCATCCTGCGCCAGCCGCCGCAGCAGCGCCACATACCGGTCGAACATGGTCTGCACTTGTTGCGGCTCGAACAGCTCCTGCACGAAGTCCCAGTTCAGGCGCAATTCGCCCTCGGACTCGTACACTTGGTGGTCGAGCCAGACCTGGGGCGTGTGCGACAGCCCCCAGCGCGGCTTCATCCAGGAGGAGTGCGCCAGGAAGCGGTCCTGCTGAAAGCCCAGCGCACTGGTAAACACCACCGGCATGGCCCCTGAGGCCCGCCCTGATCGCTGCGCCAATTGACGCATGACCTGGATAGCCGACACATCGCGGTGTAGCAGGTCCTGCCGCAAGCGTTGCTGAAGTCGATGGGCGCTGGAGCGCCAGTCCCGGTCCGGTTGCCAGGCCAGCAACAGCAAGGTCGTGAAATCCCCCAGCACCTGGTCGATCTGCGGATGCAGCGGCTGGCGATCGAACAGCGTCAAGTTCAGGCACAGATCTTCGCGCGCGGCCCAGGCCGACAGCGTGGTCGCATAGGCCGCCAGCAACAAGGCCGAAGGCGTCAGCCCCTCCTCGCGGGCGCGCGCCTTGAGCGCGGTCCACTGCGGGGCGGAAAGATGGGCCGAGACCCGCGCGAAATGCGGCACCCTAACTTCGTCAGGATCACAACGCAAAGGCAGTTGAGGCGCCGGTGGCAGGCTATCCAGGCGACGCGCCCAGTACGCTCGTGAAACCTCGTTGATGTCACATTGGCGAACATGTTCCTGATAATCCCGGAAACCGATGGCCAACTCGGGCAAAGCGATCTCCGGGCTCATGTAGAGCTGCTCGAGTTCCGCCAGCAAAATCTGCATGCTCAGCCCATCGAGCATCAGGTTATCCAGGCAGACGAACAGCCGGGCCTGCGAGCCGCCGGCGACCTGCGCCGCCTGCATGTCGAAGACCGGCCAATGCGCGGGGTCCAGAACCTGCCTGGCCAAGCGCTCGCGCAAGGCCACGGTTTCCTCGCCGTCCAGATCTGCCACCTGATGCCGCTGCAGCGTGAAGCGCGGCACATCCTTTAACACCTGCTGCATCCCATCCTTTACCACGGCCCGCAGCAGGTCGTGGCGTTCGATCAGCCGGTTCACGGCGCGCTCGAAACGCGCCGCGTCCAAATCGGCGACCTCGAACTCGACAAAAAAATGCGAACCGACTCCGCCCAAGGCAAACCCCGGCTGGCGACCGACCAGATAGGCCTGCTGGACATCCGTCAGCGCAAACGGGGCATACCGGCTGGCCGGGTCATGACGCAGACCGTCCGCCTCCTTCGCGTCGGCTCGATGCAGCGTCGCGGCGAATGCCGACAGCGTTGGATAATCGAACAGATCCCCTAGCCTGGCCGCATAGCCGCGCCGGCCCAACTCACCGATCAGGCGCGTCGCCAACAAGCTGTCACCGCCCAACTGAAAGAAGTGGCAGTCCCGATAAATGTCCGGCGCCTTCAGTAATTCGCGCCACAAGGCCGCCACGGCCTGCTCGGCGTCCCCTTGCGGCGGCTCGCGCTCAGGCCCTGGCGCCTGCTCGCGGCCGCCGCAGCGCTGCGCCAATGCACGGTGATCCACCTTGCCGTTGGGCGTCAATGGCAACTGGTCCAGGAAAAACAGCCGCTGCGGCACCATGTAGCCCGGCAGCAGCTCTCGCAAGGCGGCTGACAGCTTGCCGCTGTCAGGCTTGAGCACCTCGCGCGGCGCGCGCAAGACCAGCCATTGCACGTGACCGGACAGGCCACTGGCCTGGCAGCGCATGCCATGCCCAGCCAGCACCGACTGCCACCATGGCGCCTCTTGCAGCCGCTTGGCGATGCCACCGCTATCGTCATCCGTCAGCAGCTCGGCGGACACCAGAGCCAGGCTAGATGCGCGGCGCAGTTCATGTACGCAAACCAGCGCCGAAGGCACGGCTATTGCCAGCGCCGCCCGCAGCCCTGCGTCGCCCAGCCGGTGCAAGGCATTGTTGGCCCAGACCACATCGGCCCGGTGCAAGTCTTCAGATGGCACGTCGGCATGCCAGCGCCGTGCCTGGGCGTGTGCGTACCGCTGCAAATTCGCGGCGGCACGCAGCACCATCTCCGGCGACTCGTCCCAGGCGGTGTACTCCACCACTGCGGCATCCAGCCGCTGAAAAAGCCGCAACGCTGCCTGACCGCTGCGCGCACCTACCTCATGCAAGCGCACCGGGCGTCCCAGCACACCGGCCAATGCCTGGATCATGCCGGCGAGCGCCTCGATGGCCGCCGGCACGCCCCGCGTGCGCAGCAGCAATTGCTCCGGCGCCCAGAACGGATGGTCCAGCAAGGTCTGAGCCGGCCGCTCGCCACGCACAATCTGCGCCAGCGGCGTATGGTGCGTCAGCAGCACACTGGCCAGCTCCCGCAACGCATGGTCGGCCGGCGGCTGCGAGGGAGTTGGCGGGTCACCGGCCGCAGCGACATAGCATCCATCCTCCAGCTGCCGCAAGTATCCCGCAACGGCCAGATGCCCAAGCCAGCGGTCCATCAATCCCGTCCAGCCCGGCTGTGCGCCATACCGGCGCAACGCATCATCCACCGTGATTGCCGTGGCGAACGCCACGCCTTGCTGGCACAGATGATCGAACAGGAAATCGGCCACCAGCCGCGCCACGCTGGCTTCGTTGTCAGGTTCGCACTGATCCTCGGCGAGGACCTTATGCGGCGTCAGCGCCGCATAATCGTCCGGCACGGCAGGATCGACGGGAAGGACGCTGTACAACGCCGTGCCCTGCGGCACCACAAAGGCGGCAAGCGACTTCTCCCGCTCACCCACAGCCATCGCCACGGCGCTCTTGACGCCCTGCACGCGCAGCAGCGCCGCCTCGATTTCGCCCAGCTCGATGCGGTAGCCGCCGATCTTGACCTGCTTGTCGCGCCGCCCCAGGAATTCCAGCCGGCCATCCGGCCAGTAGCAGCCCATGTCGCCAGTGCGGTACCAGCGTTCGCCGCCTACCGTCACGAACTGCTGCGCCGTTCGCTGCGGGTCGTTGAAATACCCAAGCGCCACGCCTTCCCCGCCTATCCACAATTCCCCCGCCACCCAATCCGGGCAATCCCGTCCCTGGGGATCGGACACGCGATACTTCTGCCGCGCCAGCGGATAGCCGTAGGGAATTGAACGCCATTGGGTGGCCACATCCTCCACATCATAGACATTCGACCAGATGGAAGCCTCGGTGGCCCCACCCATCGCCACGAACCGGCCATCGGGGCGCAAGGCCCGATAGCGCGCGGGCAGGTCCAGGCCGATCCAATCGCCCGACAGCATGATCGCGCGTAGTTTTTCGGGCGCCCGCAGGTCGAACCCCTCGCTGTAGGTCAGCAGCATGTCGAACAGCGCCGGCACCGTGTTCCAAAGCGTCACGCCATGCCGTTCGATGGCCTCGCACCAGGCAGCGGGGTCGCGCCGCTGGCTCTCATCGACCAGCACCAGCGCGCCGCCCGCGGCCAACAGCCCGAAGATGTCGTAGACCGACAGGTCGAAATGCAGCGCCGACAGCGCCAGCACCCGGTCGCCGGCTCCCACCGCATAGCGGCGGTTCAGCTCCGCGCAGGTGTTTACGGCGCCGCGATGGGAAATGATCACCCCCTTGGGCGTACCTGTGGAACCCGAGGTATAGATGATGTAGGCTGGCTCATGGGCATCCACCGTGCGGCAGTCCGGCAAGTCCGCGTGCCTGATCGCATCCTGCCAGGGCAGAAATATCACGCCATCGGTAGCACCGTTGTCTGACGCACCGGCATCGTCCCTGCACACCAGCACCAGAGCAGCGCCCGCGCCCTGATAGATCGCGCGCCGGCGCTGCGGCGGCTGATCCAGCGAGACCGGCACATACACCGCGCCCGCATACAGCACACCCATCACCGCAACGATCTGCCCAATACCTTTGGACATGGTGATCGCCACCGTGTCCCCTGGCCTCACACCCTGAGACACAAGTGCACCGGCGCAGCCTCTGGCCTGCCCTGCCAGCTCCCCGTAGGTCAAACGGCGGTCGCCATGGATCAGCGCCACCGCATCCGGACACTCGCGCGCTTTGCCCAAGAAGCCATCATGCAGCAACCCTTGGGGCACGGGTTCGCCGCCAGGCGCATTGATGTGCGCGCGCACCGCCCGCTGTTCTTGCGGCATCAGGTCCGGCACGTCTTCATGCCAGGCGTCGGGCTCGTCCAGCAAATGCCGCAGCAGCCGCAGGTAAGCCTGGAACATGGCATTGATCAGGCCCGGCGGGAACAACTCATCATTGCTGTCCCACTGCAGGAATACCGAGCCGCCGTGTTCGTAGGCCAGGTGGTCGATCCATACCTGCGGCGTCTGCGATATCCCCCAACCGGGCGCGCCCAGGGTGCGCTCGGCATCCTCGCCGAACAGCGGCCGGCCCAGGTTGCTGGTAAACACCACCGGCGCGCCATGGGGATAGAGCCCTGAGCTTTTGCGCAGCTCGCGCAGCAGTTCCACCCCTGACCAGTGCCGGTGCTCGTAGGCATCCATGAACGTCTGCTGGTTGGCTTGCGCCAGCGCGCCGAAGCGATCGCCCTCGCCCGCAATGTCCAGCAACAGGATATTCGTGAAGTCGGCAATCATGCCTTCGACTGCGGGATGCAGCGGCTGCGGGTCGAACAAGGTCAGATTCAGCAGCAGCCTGGGCTGACTGCACCAGCGCGACAACACGGCGCCAAAGCAGGTGGCCAGCGCCATCGTCGGCGTCACGCCATGGTCGCCGGCGCAGTCTTTGAAGCGCGCCCAGTCCTGCGCCTTGATCTCGCTTCGCCGCCGTGAGATGCGCACCTGCCGGATCTGCTCAGGTTCGCGCGCCAGCGGCAGTTGCGGCGCATCCGGCAAGGTTTCCAGGCGCCCGATCCAGAACTCCCGTGCCTGCCGCCGGGCTGCCTCATTCTCCTGCGCCGCCTGGGCCAGATAGCTTCTGAAATCGTAGTCCGCGCTCACCGCCGGCAGGCGCTCGCCACGCACCAGCGCGGCCAGCTCATCGAACACCAGGCTGAAACTGCCGGCATCCAGCACCAGCAGGTCGATCTCCGCATGCAAGCGGCGCCGCCCATCGGGCAGCAGCGTGAGCTGGAAATCGAAATTCTCGCCCTGCTCGACAGCCAGTACCCGATGGCCATGCCGAGCGCGCATGCCCTGTAGATGCGCCTCGCATTCCTGCGCCGCAGCGAATCGCAGATCATGCACGGTCAAACCGCGCCACCGCTTTGCAGGCCGATACTGCTGCCGGCCATCGGCGAGGAAGGTCAGCATCAGCATGGGATGGCGCTCGATCAGCATGCCGATGGCCTGTTCCAGCCTATCCGCATCCAGCCCGACACCATCAAATTCCTGGTACAGGTGGCACCCAACGCCACCCAGTGTCTGGTGGGGTGCGCGCCCCACCAGATAGGCATGCTGCACAGGCGTCAGATCGAACGGCTCGCCATCCCTCATCGTGGGCCATACGCGGGATGGCGCTGCCTGGGCCGGTGTCGCAGCCGCCCCTGCTGTTGCGGGATGCTCCTGCAGCAACAGGGTCCAGCCGGCCAGCGTCGGGTTCTGGTAGAGATCCCGCAGCTTGACCTGATGCCCGCGTTTGCGCAGCCGATGCAGCCAGGCCATCAGCCGCATGGAGTCCAGGCCCAGTTTCAGGAAACTGGCATTAGCATCCAACTGGTCAGCCGGCATGGCCAGGTCCGCGGCCAACTCCGCCCTCAGCACCTCATCCACCATGATGCCTTCGTCCGTTTTACCCAGTACCGCTTGCGTCATCGGATATGCCTCCTTCAAATCGCGGGGACCACGCCCCAGCTCTCATGGGATCATGCCGTCTCTACGGCGCCACCTGCGCCACCAATTGCCGGTTCAGCACCAGCACATCGTCCTCGGAAAACCGGCCCGCATAGAACTGCAACTTGGCGTAAGCCTGAAACCACTCGACATAGGTGCGCAGCAACTCCTGCCTTGCCTGGTAGGCCTGGCGCTGCGAGTGCAGCGCGTCCGTATTGGTGCGCTCGCCACCGGCCACGCTGCGGCGCATGGCATGCACCAGCCCGGCGCTGTCGTCCACATTGCTGCGCAGCGTCCGCACGCGCGGCGCGCTGCTGACGCACACGCGGTAATACTTCTCCAGCATGGTGGTCGTGTTCTCGACCGCACGGTCCACCTCATGCCGGGCCTGCAGCAAACGGTTGCGCGCCTGGCGCACCGAGTAATAGCTGGAGCCGCCACTGAATAGCGGGATCGATACCTGCAGGCCGATAGTGTTGCTCTTGTAGTCGCGGCCCTTGTTGTTGATGGTGTCCGAGACGATGCGCTCATGCGCGACGTAGACCGAGACCTTGGGCATGAACTGCCCCTTCTCGCGCTCGATCGTCAGGTCGTTATAGAGAACCGCCAGGCGCGCCGCCTGCAGTTCGGGATTCTGCTGCAGGGCATCGCCAAGCAGCACTGACAGATCGGTTTCCTGCAGCGGCACCTGCGCATGCGTCAAGTCGATCGCCATCAGTTGCCGCGCCTGGACCGGCTCGCCGAGCAATGCGGACAGCTCCCGCAGGCGGTCGGCCAGTTCGTCCTCGTCATGCAGCAATTCGGTGTGGGTCGTGCCCACCTGCGTGCGCGTCTCCAGAATATCGATCCGGGTGCCTTCGCCCTGCGCCATCATGCGTTCGTTCGAGCGCAGCATGTCCTCGTAGACGCCCAACTGGCGCTGCGCCAGCTCCACTGTCTCGCGTGCCAGCAGGGCATTCAGATAGGCGTCGATCATGCTCACCGCCACCTGCTGGAACTGCAGCCGGTACTGCACCTCGGCATGTTCGGACTGGGTCTTGCCCATGCGATAGGTGCTGATGGCCGAATAGTCGAACAAGGGCTGCTCGATGGTGATGCCGGCGCGGCGCCCGTAGAATTCGTCCTTGACGGTCAAATGCTGCTCGGGCAGTAAAGGCGGCCGGGCCGCCTGCGTGAGGTATTCCGTCTGGCGCGTGCGGTTGCGCAGGTAGTTGATCGAGGCCTGGGGCAGCAGGCCGGCGCGGGCAATGTTCTGCGCGTCCAGCCCCGCTTGCCTGGCGGCGCGGGCCGATTGCAATTCAGGCGCATTGAGCAGCATCAGCTCGTAGGCCCGTGCCAGATCCAGCGCCGGCGCCAGCGCGAGCTGAGCGTCCTGATGCTGCTGTCGCAACGAAGCCGGTTCAGACGACTTCGTCTGCGCCCGCGCATGGGGGATTCCGTCGGCAAACAGCAGCAGCGCCACCACGGCAATCGAAACAGGGTGCTTGACTGCGCACACCTTGCGCAGCCCCTGGCGCACGACCTTGCCCAAGGGCTGAAGTACGCCAACTGCTTTGCCGCGCCCCATCATCATTGCTCCGTGAGCGCCAGCCGGGTGCGGTCGCGCAGCGGCTTGAACAGGTAGTTCATCAGGGTGCGCTCGCCGGTCTTGACGAAGGCCGTCACCGGCATGCCCGGCTGCAAGATCAGGCCCGGCCCGGCCTGGCGCCCTTGTAGCTCATCCACGCTGATTTCCACGTGGTAGTAGGGCATGCCCTGCTGATCCTCCAGCCGATCGGCCGAGACCGTTGTTACCGTGCCTGGCAACTTGGGAGTCGTGGCGCGATTGAACGCGGCGAACTCCAGTTCAACCGGCTGGCCGGGATGCACCTTGTCCACCGATTGCACCGGCAGCTTGCCTTCCACCATCAACGGCTGGTCCAGCGGCACGATGTCCATCAGCTTCTGGCCCGCGCTGACTACGCCGCCGTCGGTAAACACAGCCAGCCCCGAGACGATGCCCGCCACCGGCGCCAGGATTTGCGTATTGGCAAGCTCATACTGTGCGCTGTCCAGCCGCGAGAGCAGGTCCGCCGTGCGCGTGCGAGTATCGGCCAGCGCCGTGCGCAGTTCCTTCTGGTAATCTTCGCGCTGCTGAATCAGGCGCAACTGGTACTCCTGCACCTGCCCTTCCAATACGCCCAGCCGACCCTCGTCGTCGGCAACGGAACCGGCCAGTTGCAGGTACTGCCGCTCGGCCTCAAGCAGGCGGTTGCGCGCGAGCAGGCCATCATCGGCCAGGGAGCTCTGCCCTTGAAGCTGGCGCCGGAAGGCCACGCGCTGCTCGCGCCGCGATTGCAGGATGCGCTGCAGGCTGTCGCGCTGCTCACGGGCACCGCGCAGCACCGCCTCAAGCCCATCGAGCGCCGCCTGCTGGGCGCGGCGGCGGCTGTCGAACAACTGCTGCTGCGCCTGAATGATCTCGGCCACCTGCGCATTACCGCTATGCTCGGTTTCCAGCAACCGCTCCTCGAAACGGATCCGCGCCAGGCTGTCGCGCTCGGCCATCAAGCGATTCTCGGTGGCCAGACTGCTCAGGTACTGGAAGCGCAAGGAATCAAGCTGGTTGGCCGGCACCGTGGGCACAAGTTCCACCAGCGTCTGCCCTTCCCGCACCGCTACGCCGTCGGCCACCAGAATGCGCCGCACCTTGCCGGCCGCCATCGGCTGGACCGCCTTGCGGTTGCCGCTGACTACCACCTTGGCTTCCACCGGCACGCCCGCATCTAGCGGCGCCAATGCCGCCCAGGCCATGAAGCCGACAACCCCCACCAGCACGATCAGCCAGCCCAGGCGCACATAATGGCCGCCATCCGCGGACAGCAGCGCATCCTTAGGCGCGGCAATTCCCTCCACCGCCGTTGCGCTCACACTCAGTTCCGGACTCATGCTTCCTCCCTGCGCGGCGTCAAACTCACCACGCCTGTCGGCGGCAGGGGCGTGACCTTGGGTTGCGGCCTGGGCGCGGCGCCACGCCGCATGCGCGCCATCACCTCGGCCGGCGGGCCGCAGTCGGCTTGCGCGCCGGCCTTGAGCACCAGCAGCTTGTCCGCCTGCTGCAGGATATTGGGCTTGTGCGTCATCACCACCAGCGTCACGCCCGCCTGCTTGATGCGGCCAATGGCCTGCGCCAGCATGGCGTCGCCGGCTTCGTCCAGATTGGCATTGGGTTCATCCAGCACCACCAGGCAAGGCTCGCCATAGAGTGCGCGGGCCAGCCCCACGCGCTGGCGCTGGCCGCCGGAGAGGCCCATGCCGTTCTCGCCCAGCCGCGTTTGGTAGCCCTCGGGCAGTTGCAAGACCAGCTCATGCACGCCCGCCATCTGCGCGGCGGCAATCACCTTCTGCTCGTCCATCTGGCTAAAGCGGGCGATGTTCTCGGCCACCGTGCCGGCAAACAACTGCACATCCTGCGGCAAGTAGCCGATCAGCGCGCCCAGCGCCTCGGGGCGCCATTGTTCCAGCGGCGCGCCATCCAGGCGCACTTGGCCGCGCAGCGGCGGCCAGGCGTTGACCAGGCAGCGCGCCAGCGTGGTCTTGCCCGCGCCCGAAGGGCCGATCACCGCAAGCGTCTCGCCCGCAGCCAGCTGAAAGTTGATGCCATGCAATACCGGCTGGGCCTGGCTGGGCGGTGCTGCCAGCAATTGCTCCACCGCCACGGCGCCGTTTGGCCGGGGGAATTCCATGCCCTTGGCCAGCGGCGGGAAATCCGCCAGCAAGAGGCTCAGGCGGCGCTCGGCCTCTTTGACGCCGGTCCATTGGCGCGATGCGCCGATGAGCTGGTCGATGGGCGCGAGCGCGCGGCCCAGCAGGATGGAGCCGGCAATCATCATCCCCGCCGTCATCTCATGGCGCAGCACCAGCCATGCTCCCAGCCCCAGCGCCAGCGACTGCACCGCCATGCGCAGCGCCTTGTTCCAGCCCTGGATCTTGGCCATGCGGGCGCTGGCCAGGTTCTGTTCACGCACATAGCCCAGGTGCTGCTCGGCCCAGCGCCGGCGCAGATCGGTGAGCATGCCCATGGCGGCAATCACCTCGGCATTGCGCAGGTTGGCGCTGGCGTCGCGCCGCGAGGCAATCGCCAGCTCCCCGGCCAGCTTCAGGTGCGGGCGGCTCACCCGCTCGTTGAGCCAGCCCACCAGCATCAATAGCACCGTGCCGGCCAGCGCGAACCAGCCCAGCAGCGGATGGAAATAAAACATCACCAGCAGGTACACCGGGAACCAGGGCGCATCGAACAGCGCAAACAGCGACTGACCGGTGGCGAACTGGCGCAACTGCTGCAGGTCTTCGAGCGGCTGCGCGGCATTAAGCTGGCCTGTCTTGAGGTTGGCAGCAAAGGCCGCATCGAAGATGCGCGGGGCCAGCTTGCGGTCGAACGCCGTGCTCAGACGCAGCACCACCAGGCCGCGCACCCACTCCAGCGACCCCATGAAGGCGTACATCATCAAGAGAATAAGTGTGAGCATCCACAGCGTCATTTCGTTGCCCGAGGCCAGCACCCGGTCGTACACTTGCAGCATGTACAAGGCTGGGGCCAGCATCAGGACATTGATGACGCCGGAGAACACGCCGATATGCACGAAACTGCGCTTGTAAGCCAGCAGAGCGTGGGCCAGTTCGCCTCGCGCATCCCCTGCCGGCCGGTATTTGCCCGCCGTCATCATGTCTGCAGCCTTTTGCGGAAAAAAAACATCCCCCTCCCCGCATATGCGGGGAAAGTCGAAACCCGCCTGCAATTTTTATTTGCAGGCCATTGCGCAAACCGCTAGACTTTGCAGCTTGCGCAAAGCGGGGGCTTGGCTGAACTACGCTAGCCCCCGGGATAAAGCCCGGCCCAAGCGGTGGCTCCTTCCTGTCAGAAAATCGCCACCGCCTTGCCGGTCAATCCCCTTCTCTTTTCGTAACACCCGCGTCACGCTGCCAGCAGCAAGTCGCTGGCAACCTCCAGCTCCGGCTGCGCCAGGGCAGTGATTACGCCGCCCGAGGCGTAGTCACCAGCCGCGTCGTAGTAGGTGATCGACACACCGGTACCGGCCAAGGCAGTCTGGATATTCAGGAACGAATCGGTGATGTCCGAACCACGCGACTCCAGATACCTGTCCAGTACGAACTCGAAGACCGATGCATCCTTGATATCGAACGACAGGTCGTAGATCACGGCGGAGTTCAGCGTCACTTTGTCGTAGTACTGCGCGTTGGACAGCAAGCCCTTGCTGACGAAATCGCTTGCGTCAATTGCGACGTTGCCGTTTGCAACACCGAAGGTATTGAGAGCAACGTAGTTCGCCGCTATGTCGAAGTTCTCGACCACTAGCAGCGGATCGACGGCTCGGAACGTAGTCAGCGTAAGCTCGGCAGGTGAAGCTCCAGTATCAGTGAACGGGTTGTAGCCAAGGTACAGGTTATCCAGATCGCCAGTCGTCACGAAATCAAACTTCCCGCTGACGGCGGCGGCCTTGGTATCCCAAGAGAAACCACCCTCGGAATTCAGCAGGTATTTGGCGCCGTAGGTACCCGTCAATCCTTGCCCTGCATACCAATTGAAATCGAAGATTTCATAGACCAATCCAGCACCGGGGTTTGGATTGTAAATACCCGGACCGGTGTGGTAACCAGTAGGCCCCTGGATGGAACCGAGATATGCTGCATCGCCACCACCTCCCGTAATGCCGGAGTTATCATAGTCATCACGCCAAATGGCGGTTTCAGATTGCAAAGACATAATGTCTTCTCCTTCGTCACAAGCCGGGCGCCGCCCCGGCGAATAATGCCCCAGCCCCTTGGGCTGTAGCAGCGTTTGCTCAGAATCGGTATTCCAGATTGGCCGTCAACATACGGCCCGGGTAGAAGTTGTAGCCAAAAGTGGTGGTCGTGGCATCCATCTGGTCGGTCAGGTTGGCCAGATAAATTCCGACCTTGAGGTCATCGTTGAAACGGTAGTTGGCAAATAAATCCACCTTGATGACCTTGGGCCATAGCGAGGCGGTAATGAAATCGCTTTTTTCCGGAAGCGCTCCAGTCGAGTTACTTGGGGCAGTGGTCTGGTTGTAAGCAAGGCTTGAATCAAACCAGTAGGTTGCCCGTTGCTTGCCACGATAATGCACGGTTCCTCCCAACTCCCACTGTCCACCGCCAGGCGTTAAGGCCGCGGTCAGACTGCCACGGATTGGTTCAACTGCTCCAGCCTCCATCCAGTTCCAACTGGAATAGCAAAGCTTCTCACCCTTGTTGCCATAAGGCATAAACTCAATAGTTCCATCAGTGTGATTAACGGTTCGATAACCGCTGCCACTAGGTGATTCCCAAGCGCATACTTTGTTATCGTGACGGATGGGCAGAGTGAAATTCCCCCGTATATAGAAGAGTTGCTGGCGATAGCTTAGATTGAGCTCCAAGCCGTGGCGTATGTAGTCATTCAGATTATTGACATTTGCCACCATGCCATTGCCAGTTTGATACGAAGCCCCGACTGACTCGTCTGGCCGGATAATTGGTCCGTACACAATGTAATTACGGATGCGATTTCTGTAGTAGTTGATGCCTACGTTGATCTGGTCATTGTTAGCCAGCCAATCCTTGGACTGATAGTTCATGCCCAGGTTGAAAGAGAGGGCCTTCTCCGGCTCCAGCGATGGATTGGCCGTAAACCCAGTTTTCAGCCATGGGCCTCCCATGTACATCTCATTGCTGGTAGGCGCTCGTTCGCTGTAGCCAACTTGTGCATAGGTGGTGATCCCTGTATTTGGCGGGCTATATGCCAACGCAAAATGCGCCGACCTCAGATCCCAATGGTGCTTCTGCTCGCCCTCGACCAGACGATTCGAGAACCCACTCTCTGGGTCGATGCGGAACTCACCCTCTGCTGCCTGGGACATCTCTGTCGCCATCTGCCTGGCTTGTGTCCGCGGAACACCCTGTGCACGCAATTGCTCGTAGTAATAATTAAAGCTATATAGAAGGCCGCCCTTTTTAATATTCCCTGCTGTAAAGCGCGGGTTCTCAACATCCAACCAGACACGCTGCCAGCCAACTCCACCACTGGCCTGCCAGGGCCCGCCTCCCTCCGTGCCGAGCGTCAGTGCAAGCCCCAATGCATCATTGCGCGAATCCGGATCCCATACCTCGCTTTTGTAACTGGTGTTGCCGACAGAACGCATGTATTGCTCATAGAACTCGGCATCTGAGAGGCTGTCTACCTTCTTGTCTGCCCGGCGCAGTTCAAGTCCCGCGTCGAGCTTGAGCGGACCAGCCAGGGCCGTATCAAAATGGCTGGTGTTACTGAGTTTGAGACCTGTTGAACCGATATCGGCAAAATAGTGCAATGCTTCACCCGCTGAGTAAGTTCCAGGGTAGCCTGTCCAGCGTTGTTTGCGGTTTTGCTTTTCATGGTATAGCTGCGCTTCAGGATTGAGCCAGTCATTGAAGTTGCCACTGTATTTCAAGCTGACTACCTGGCTTTCTAATTCCGCACGTACCGACCACGGATAATCTTCCCAACGGGAGCGACTGCCCGCTTCGGTTGTAAAAGGAACACGGATGGAGGGTTGCTGATCGGTTTCATATTTGGCGCCGCTAGCCGTTGCGAATAACTCTAAGCGCTGGTCATAAGTATCATCGAAGTAATGACGCAAACGTAGCATTTGCGCGTCATTCTTCTTCTGCGTGCCTGACAAGGGCTCGCCGGCTGCCTCTTTTAGAGCATCTAACTGGAAAGGGGTGAATTGACAATTAGATAAAGCTGCTCCCATCCCTCCTAGACCGCTCGCGCGATAGCGACAATTTGAATCGGCACCGGCATATGCGTCATCCATATTTCCATAAAACTTGATATTGTCCGCATCTGCATCGTTCAACATGTCCTCTCTATTGAAACTGCGGCCAATACGGTACGCATCGTTCTTGCTCTGCGCAGCACCCAACATCCATTCCCAGCGCTCATCACGACCACCTAGAAAGAACGAGCCCGAAGGTTTCTGACCATTCCGATATTCACTGAATCCGGCAGAACCACGCACCATGCCGCCGAAATTCTTGCCCGGGCGCAATATATCTTCCAGATCCAGATACCGGAAATCGACTGAGCTGCCCAGGCTGCCCAACGCACCTGTACCGGTACTACCACCCCTATTTACGTCGATGCTTTTCAGGAACTGTGGATCAACAAAGATGGACCCAGTCTGGCCAATATCGCGGGTGAATGCATGGAAATTTTGATTGATCCCTTCCAGAGATTGGGACACACGCCCATGGCCGGCAATGCCCTGAACACCGACACTGACTTCCGGGCGGGCATAGAGGCTGTTGACCGAAGTGCCCGAAATCTGTTCGATCAGGTCGCTCATGTGGCTGGCATTGCGCCGCTCGATATCTTCCTTGCTGGCGCTCGCCTTGACGCCAGTTTTCTTTTCCTCTTCAGCGGTGCCGGTCACCTCCACCGCCTCAAGCGTCTGAATGCTTGAATCAGCCTGCTGCATGGTGCTTCCCCCCTGTTTCGGGGCTGGCGCAGCCTCCTGCGCCAACACATCTCCACTACCACCCAACGCCAGCATCATCGCCAGCCATAGCCAGCTTGGGCGCATCCTTGCGCCGCCGGTCCCGTCCTTCTCAAGCATCCTCAACCCCTATAAAAATAAATCTATATATTTATGAGACTGAGAAGTGTTTCTATTAAAATAGTTGAGTACGCCGGTGCGTGGGATCGGGCTTTCCAGAAAGTGTTCCTGCTTCAGGCCACACAGGCCGGACTTCCCGCCATGCAGCGCGGCAGTCATTTGTCCACTCCCAGTCTCTATGGATATCATCCCGAAAAGCAAGTCCTTCCGCTAACGCATTAGGGACAGAACTTGTCATTTGGGGGAATTTTTTTGCACTGCACGATAGTAGTCACGCAAGCCGGGTGACCCGGGTTGCCCGGGCGGGCCATGGATCACAAATTTCATCCCAAGCGCAGCAATGCGGCCGGCACCGGACTATCCGCCAGCGGCTGGGCCTGAAAACCTGCTTCGGCCGCTTCCGCCAACAGCGTATCAAGGCTGAAGGCGCGCCAGTCGCGTTCGATCGAAAAACTGCGTACCGCCGTATCACCGTCGAGCTGCTCAAAGCGCATGCGCCACCGGATCAGCTCCAGGCCGTCATCGACCGGATGGCCACTGAGCCAGATATCGAAGCGATGCTGCCCGACATCAACGCTGGCCACCCGCGACTCCGGCAGATGCCGGGTCGCGTCGAGCGGCATCACATCCACCAGCACCACACCGGCGGGCGCCAGCGCTGCGGCCAGCCGGGGCCAGAGCGCGCGGCGCGTGGCGTCGTCGAAGAAACCCACGCAACCGCAGACCAGGGCGACGTCGATATCGGCGGGCAGGACGGCCTGGGCGATATCGGTCGGGTGCACCGTGACCTGGCGGCGCAACTGCGCATCGGCCAGCACACGGGTCATCAGGCCAACGCGCATCGAGGCCGAAGGTTCGATGGCGTGGATGTGAGCGCCCGGCAGGGCTTCGGTGATGAATTTGAGCGCCATGCCGGTGCCCGAGCCAACATCGAGCACCAGTTTTGCATCGGGGCGCGCCGCAATCAGTGCGTTACGCAGCGACCTCTGGCGCGATTGCCAATGCTGCTCAGAGAGAATATCGTACATTTCGGCCGCCTGGATGTAGTTGTCCGAGGATACGGTGAGTGGCTCTGACATGGCTAAGCTCCTGATTGCAAAGGCAGCAATCAATCCGACGGCTGATAGCCATGCGCCCAGCGCTTGGGCGACAGGCCGATGCCGGCGCGAAATACCTTGCTGAAGTGGCTCACGCTGGAAAAGCCGACGGTTTGCGCGGTCTCCGTAACGCTGGTGCCGCAGGCGAGCATGGCGAGGGCCACGTCCAGGCGAATGTGCGTCAGGGACTCCAGCATCGTGCGGCCATACAAGGCCTGGAAACCGGCCTGTAGCCGTTTTTCGCTCAGGCCCACGGACCGGGCCAGGGAGGCCACGCTCCAGGTTTCGCCGTATCGGGCTTCCAACAGCGCGCGCGCCTGCATCAGGCGGGTGCGATCCGATGGCACGGGCAACAGCGCGGCGGTGCCGCCATGCGCCTGCCAGCATCGGTCCAGGACCGCGGCGATGACTTCGGCCACCTTGGCGCACAGGAAGACGTTGCGCGCCTTGCTGTCTCTGTAGTTGCACAGGCTGATTTCGCCCGCCGCCCGCTGCAGCGTACTGAAGACGGGCATGGAGGTCATGAGGGCATTGATATGCGCCATGCTGCGCGACGACGAGCGCATGCATTGCAGCAGATCGTCCATTTGCAACCCGGTCAGCCCCTGTAGGGCTTGCTGAGTGAGGTTGATGTTGACCATGCGGAAATCCCGCTCGGCCGAAAGCACATCCCAGCCTGCGGTGTGCTGCCCCGTTGCCATGAGCACCACCGAACCCGAATCGACCCGAAACTCGGCGCCGTCATCGATGGCCGCTTCCATGCGGCCTTCAAGCAGGATGCTCAGGGTCAGCGAAGGGCCGCCCTCGGCCTGGAACGCCCATTTCGAACTGGGCTGGCCGTTCATGCAGCAAATGTTGCACCCTTCTGCCGGACGATGCAATTGCATTAGACACTGCCAGTCCTCGGGAATGCCCTCCAGCCTGCCGTCCATCAGCTTGGCCGGGTCGTGCGAGACCCCGCGCGGTCTTCTGTGAATGCTGCCAGACATAAAAAATTCCCCCAAATGACAAGTTCTGTCCCTAATGCGTTAGCGGACAGGAAGAATCCGGGGCATGATTGACTTTCATTTTCTTTAACGTTAATGAGACTTATTATCGACGCCTGTCTATCCGCATTTATACCAGCGTAAATAAGTATTGCAAGCACTTTTTTTGAGTTCGCCGTCATTTCCTGGTGATAGGACAGACTTGCGCGCCGATTGTTTGATTTTGCTTAATTTTGTTGTTTTCAATCCCAAATTTTTCTGATTGCGAGCGTACCGGATGCCTTCTGAAATCCCTGTTCCCATGGCTGCGCTGACATTGCGGCAACTTCTGCCAGCCATTGCAGGCGTCTATATCACCCAGACCGTACTGACCGCGCTGGGCATGCAGGCCATGCCAACGCTGCTGCGTGAAGCGGGCGCATCGCTGCAACTTGCCGGCATGAGTTCGATCTTCATGCTGGCGTGGGTATTCAAGTTCCTGTGGGCCCCCGTCATAGAACGGTGGCGCCTGCCCTCTGGGACGCTGAAACGGCGCTCGCGCCAACTGATTCTGGCTGGGCAATGCCTGCTGGCCCTGCTTTTTGTCGCGCTCTCGATCTGGGCCGGGTTGCCGGGCTTTTCCCTGCAAAGCCACGGCATGTGGCTGCTGGTCGGGCTGGTGCTGGCCTCGCTGATAACCGCCAGTGTCGATACGGCCGGCGATGGCTTCGTCATCGACCAGTTATCCAGCAGGCAACGAGGCTGGGGCAATGCCGTTCAGGTCGGCGGCAGCTACTTCGGGGCCTTGCTGGGCGGCAGCGGCTTTCTGCTGGTGGTGAACTATTGGGGACTGTCATGGGGACTGCTGGCCGTTGGCATCGCCTTTGTCGTGCTGAGCCTGCCATTGCTGCCCGTGCATGAACCGGCGCGCGGCGATACCGCCGCCGCCACGCACCGCCCCAGCCTGCGCCATGCACTACGCCGCCCCCGAGTACGGGCGGGCATACTGGTGGCCCTGCTGATCAACGCCGGCGTCTACATCAGCCTGACGATGCTGGGTCCGATGTTCATCGACCACGGCGCCAGCATGGAGCATGTCGGCTGGCTCTTCGGTACGCTGAGTATCGGCGCCGGGCTGGCCGGCACCCTGGCCGGCGGCGTGCTCGTCAGGCTGGCGCCGGGCTGGCGGGCAGTCTGGATCGCCCTGGCCGCTCAGGCGCTGGCGCAGGCCGTTCTGGCGATCGCCCTCTACCAGGGCGCGGCCACGCTGGATTTGCTGGCATGGTTGGCGGGTGTGCATTTCTTCCTGATGGCCTGCGGCTTCGTGGCGGGCTATTCGGCCTTGATGGGGCTGACTTCGCCCTTGCAGGCCGGCGTCGATTTCACGCTGTTCCAGTGCGCCCAGGCCTGCATGGGCGGGCTGGGCGGCGTGCTGGGCGGCTGGCTGTCGCAGCATTGGGGCTTTGCCGCGTGCTTTGGCGTGGCGGCAGCGCTGTGCGCGGTGGCGGGCTTGACCATTTTCTTGCGGGCTGACCTCAGCCCAGGATTGAAGCTCAATGACTGACGCGACACTCAAACAAGCCACACCGCCCGGCGTCTGGGCCATCATGCGGCCCGTGCTGGGCCAGATCCGCCTTGCCATGGCGCTGGCGGGCGTTGGCGCCGCGGCGGCGCTGGGCTCCGTATGTGCCTTGGCATGGGTCATTTACGAACTGCTGCGCACACCAGGGCAATGGCCCTGGCCGCCACTGCTGCTGGCCGTCATGCTGACCGTGCTGGCCTACCTGCTGCGGCTGATGGCCTTCAATCAGTCTCACTACGCCGCCTTCCGGCTGGAAACGCGGCTGCGCACTGATCTGGCCAAACATCTGGCGCGTCTGCCGCTAGGCTATGTGCAGCAGAGCGGCTCGGGCGCGCTGGCCAAAGTCATGATGGATGATGTCAAGGCGCTGCACGTGTTCGTGGCCGACAGCACGCCGCTGTATGCCCGCGCCTATGTGTCGCCGGCGCTCACCTTCGTGCTGCTGTGGTGGCTGGACTGGCGCCTGGCGTTGGTCGCCACTGCCGTGCTGGCGCTGGGCATGGCAGTGGTCTCGCTGGCCTTGCGCGGCAGCGGCGAGATGATGCGCCTCTATAACGTAGCGGGCGAGAACGTCAGCAAGGCGGTGGTGGAGTATGTGCAGGCCATGCCGGTCGTGCGTACTTTCGATACGGGTACGGTCACCTTCGGACGCTACCAGCAGGCGCTGGAAGCCTATCGGGACGTGGTCACGCGCTGGTATCGCGTGGCAGGCGTGTCTTCGCGTCTGTCGCAGGCCATCCTGAACCCGATTCCCACGCTGGCCGCGCTGGTCTGGCTGGGCGCGTGGCTGCTCAGCCGGGATGCGCTGGGGGCCGCCATCTGGCTGGCCGTGATGTTGGTGGGAACCGGCATGGCCGAGTCGCTGCTGCCGCTGGTCTCCCTCAAGCATCTGGTGGCCAGGACGCAGATGAGCATCCACCGCATCCACGAGGTCATGGCCGAACAGCCGCTGCCCCTTCCGGAAGCCGCCCATGCAAAGGCGCCGCTGGACGCCAGCGTACGCTTCGAAAACGTGAGCTTTCGCTATACGCCGGATGGCCCGCTGGTGCTACAGGACGTAAGCTTCGATGCCCCGCAAGGCAGCGTGACAGCGCTGGTCGGGCCTTCCGGCGCAGGCAAGACCACGGCGGCGCGGCTGATTCCGCGCTTCTGGGACGCAAGCGAGGGCCGCATCCTGGTTGGCGGCGTGGACGTGCGCGAGATGCTGCCCGAGACGCTAATGCGACAGGTCGCCTTCGTGTTCCAGGACACGTTTCTCTTTGCCACCACGATCGCCGACAACATCCGCTTGGGATTACCCGAAGCCACGATGGACGAGGTCATCGCCGCGGCCAAGGCGGCGCAAGCCCATGAGTTCATCATGGCGCTGCCACAGGGCTACGAGACGCCGGCGGGCGAGCGCGGCAACTTCCTGTCTGGCGGCCAGCGCCAGCGCATTACCATTTCCCGCGCCATCTTGCAGAACCGGCCGATCCTGGTGCTGGATGAGGCCACCGCTTTTGCCGACCCGGAGAACGAAGCGGCGCTGGTGGCCGCCCTCTCGAACCTGATGCGCGGCAAGACAGTGCTGATGGTGGCGCATCGACTGTCCACCATCAGCGACGCCGACCAGATCCTGGTGTTCGACCAGGGCCGGCTCGCCGAGCGCGGACGCCACGACGATCTGCTCGCGCAGCACGGCGTCTATGCACGCCTGTGGCGCAACTACGAGAAAGCCCAGGATTGGGCGCTGGCGGGAGGTACGGCATGAGTATGGTTCAACCGCAGATCACTCCCTTGCGCGAGACCTGGCGCCAGTTGATGACCAGCGCGCGCAGCCGCGCGCCGCGCCTGCGCGCCTGCCTGATCGGCCTGGCCGTGGCCGCCGCCGCGCAAGGCCTGGCGCTGGCCTGCCTGATGCCGCTGTTCCGGGCGCTGATTCCCGCGCCGCGCTGGCCTGCCGCGCTGCCATGGCTGGTGGTGATGACGGTGCTGATGCTGGCGAGCATACTACTGCGCTGGTGGGCGCAGGGCTTCGACTACCGGGGCGACATGGTGCAAAACACGCATGAGTTGCGCACCGCGCTGGGCCGCCAACTGCGCCGCATCCCGCTGGAGCAGTTGCAGGACAAGCGCGCCGGCGAAGTCAACGCCACGCTGCTGGGCAGCGTGGACGAGAATCTGAGCTATCTGCTGACGGTCGCCAATATGATGGCCCATGCCCTGATCACGCCCGTGGTGGTCGCGCTGGCGGCGCTGTGGTTCGACTGGCGCATGGGCGTGCTGCTGCTGTTGGTGTTTCCGCTGCTGATTCCGCTGTATCGCTGGCGCCGGCCCGCTTACGGACGCGGCATGCGCATGCTGGCCGATGCCCAGGAACGCACCAGCGCCGACATCCTGGAGTACACGCAGGGTCTGCCGGTGCTGCGCTCGGCCTGCTGCACCGGCGAGAAAGCCCAACAGCTGCAAGCCGGTTTTCTGCATCTGCAGGCCATACAGACCATAGGCCAAAAGAAAGGGACCAAGCCGAACCTCGTGCTGGCCACGGTGATGGAGCTGGCCATCCTGCTGGTGGTGTTGCTGGGCGCGCTGTTCGTGATACAGGGCACGCTGGACGTGGCGCTTCTGGCCGCGCTGCTGGTGATCGCAGTGCGCTTTTCCGAGCCGCTGGCGACTTTCGTACTGTATGCCAAAATCATCGATCTGATCGAAGCCGCCCTTGGCAAGATCAGCGCCCTGCTGGCCATCGCGCCCCTGCCCATGCAGGCGCTGGTTCCCGTGCCGCAGCGCTTCGACATCCGGTTCGAGGGCGTGACCTTTCACTATGCCAGCGCCGCGAACCCCGCCCTGCGCGAGCTCAATGCCAGCCTGCCCGCGCGCAGCCTGACCGCCTTGGTCGGCACCTCGGGCTCGGGCAAGACCACCATCACCCGCCTCTTGATGCGCCATGCCGATCCGCAGGCAGGGCGCATCACCATCGGTGGCGTGGATATCCGCGCCATCGCGCCCGAAACCCTCAATGCCCTGATCTCGACGGTATTCCAGGACGTCTACCTGTTCGATGACACCATCCTCGCCAACATCCGCATGGCTCGCCCGGATGCCACGGATGAGGAGGTGCAGACCGCCGCGCGCGCCGCGCACTGCCACGAGTTCGTCACGCGCCTGCCCGAAGCTTACTTGACGCGCGTGGGCGACATCGGCGGGCGGCTCTCGGGCGGCGAGCGCCAGCGCATCAGCATCGCGCGCGCCATGCTCAAGAATGCGCCCATCGTGATCCTGGACGAGCCCACCGCCGCGCTGGACACCGAAAGCGAGGTCGCCGTACAGGCGGCTATCGACGCACTGGTGCGCGAGCGCACGGTGATCGTGATTGCACACCGGCTATCGACCATTGCCGCCGCCGACCAGATCCTGGTCATCGAAGATGGGCATGTGGCCGAACAAGGCCGCCATGCCGCACTGCTGGCACGCGCCGGCCGCTACAGCGCCATGTGGCAGGCGCAGCAACGCGCCAAGAACTGGCATGTCGGTCGTTGACCGGCATGTCGGCGATTGATGTCGGAATAAAAACTTGATTGAATCGGAGACTGGACCATGACGCCTTTTAGACTGCGCCTGCTCATTATTGCCTTGGCATCCCTGCACACTGCGGGGTGGACGCCAAGCGCGCAAGCGCAGGCCATGCCGCAAGACGGCGACAAAGCCGCGACGCTTGCCCCTGTCGTGGTATCGGGCAGCAAGCGCGACGAGACGCTGGAGCGGCTCAATAGCGCCGCCAGTGTGGCCGACCGCCTGGACCTGGACGACGCGCAAGTGGCCTCCACCCTGGAACTGGACCGTGTCTTCCCCGAACTGTACATGTCGCACAGCGCCACCTTCCTGTTTCCGATCATCACGGTGCGCGGGGTGACCTCGGCCCAGGATTTCTACAATCCGGCGCTGACGATTTATGTGGACGGCGTCCCTCAGTTGCCGACGTTTGCCGCCCAGTCGCTGCTGGGCGTCGAAAAGGTCGAACTGCTCAAGGGACCGCAAGGCACGCTGTATGGCAAGAGCGCGCAAGGCGGCGTGCTCAACATCGTCACGCATAAGCCCGACGGCACACCGCAGTTCACCGCCCGCGGCGGCGTCTCCAGCCGCGACGGCTACCAGTTGCAGGCCGAAGGCTCGGGGCCGCTCGTGCAGGACCTGTTATACGGCTCGGTATCGCTGCTGGCCAATGACGTCAACGGCGATGTGCGCAGTGACGTCATCGGCAGCGACCACCTGGGCGGTGTGCGCTCGCGCGCCGGCAAGGTCAAGCTGAGGCTGGCACCGACGGGCAGCCCCTGGGAACTGGGGCTGTCCGCCGGACGCGACTGCGCAACCGGGGATCAGGAGGCCTATACCTTCTTCGACGACTACAAGTCCCGCCAAGCCTATGTCCTGCCGAACCTGCCGCAGGCCTACCGTGATTATTACCAGCGACGCTGCGCCAACAGCGTTGCCGCCAACGGGCAGTACGACTTCGACATCTGGCGCTTGAGCGCCGTGGTCAGCAGCCAGCGCGTGCACACCACGCGCCAGTGGCCATTGGATGCCTACTTCCCGCAGTTCCTGGAACACTGGAAGCAGAACACCCAGGAAGTGCGGCTGGCGACGCGCGGGGCGCAGGACGGGGCCCCGCCGTCTCGCGCCTGGGATGCCGTGTTCGGCTTGTACCGCCAGGAGGTCGACCTATCCAGGAGCTATCAGTTCGACATGGTGCTGCCCAGCTTCTACCGGGTCATCGATTCCAGCTCGAGCAACCGCAGCGTATCCCTGGCGACCTACGGTGATGCGACTTGGCATCTGACGCCCAAGCTGGACCTGTCCACCGGGCTGCGCTTCACGCGCGATGAGGCCAAAACGCGCTTCCAGGGCGATCAGATGGGTGGCAGCTTCCAGGGCGCTGCATCGGCCAGCCAGAACACTTGGCTTGGCCACGTCGCGGCGGGCTACCAGTTCGCCCCGCAGTGGCGCGGCTACGTCAACGTGGCCCAGGGCTACAAGCCGCTGGGCTACAACCTTGCGCCGTCGAACGTGGCCGATGCCGAGGGCTATGGACGCGAACGCTCCATCAGCTACGAGGCCGGCGTGCGCTACACGGGCCGCGATGTGCGCGCCAGCCTGGCCGTCTATCGCGTGGACGGCAAGGACGTCCAGCTCTACGGCGACGGCGACTTCGGCTACCAGACCCTGAAAAATGTCGGCGACACCCGTTCCCTGGGGCTGGAATTCAATACCGAATGGGATATCTCGCGGCAATGGACACTGGCGGCGGGCGGCTTCATCAATGACGCCACCTTCCGCCGCTTCATCGACTCGAGCACCTGCACCGCTTGCGAGGACAACGATGTGCCCATGGCGCCCAGGTACGGCCTGACCCTGTCGGCCAAGGGAAACCTGCGCGTGGGCCAGAACGTCCTGCGGCCGCAACTGACGCTGCGGCGCACCGGATCGCACTACTTCGACAGCGCCAATATGCTGCGCCAGGACGCCTACACCCTGGTCGATGCCGCAGTGGCCTGGAGCCCGACCCACAATCTGGAACTGATGCTCTATGCGCATAATCTGACCGACAAGGCGTATCGGACCTATGGCTTCTCCTACGGCGCGACGGGAAACTTCGCGCAGGTCGCACCGGGGCGCACTGTGGGGCTGACGGCCACCTACACGTATTGACCCCGGCTTTCAGATGGGATATTTTCCCATCGTCCAATCGGAGCCCGCCAGCGAGAAGCAGAACATGCAAAAGAATAATATTGAACAGATGCGGAACTTGGCAGCGCAATTGCGAGAACCGCAAGGCGCCGATGGCGTCGAAGTCGCTGCCACGATGCACCAGAGCAATATCGGGATGACGCGGGCCTGCTTTGCCAGCTTGGCGGTGACCTCCGGCGAAACGCTGCTGGAGATCGGCCATGGCAGCGGCGCTCATGTGCCCGAGTTCTTCGAGGGCCGGCCCGGCCTGCTGTACCAGGGCCTGGAACTGTCCGCGCTCATGCAGCAGGAAGCCGCTCGCCTGAATCGCGATCTGGTATCGAACGGCAAGGCGCGGTTCGCGGCCTACGAGGGTGCAGCCTTTCCGTTCGAAGATGAGTCGTTTGACAAGGCCATGACGGTCAACACCCTCTATTTTCTGCCGGATCCGCTGGGGTTCCTGTCCCAAGTCCATCGCACCCTGAAGCCCGGCGGCCGCTTCAGCATGGCCTTTGCAGCCCGCGAGTTCATGCAGGCCTTGTCCTTCACCTCATACGGGTTCCGGCTGTACGATGCCGAAGAAGTCCGGCAACTTGTTTCCGACAGCGGGCTTGCACTGCGGGGGACCGATGTGCATGAGGAGACTGTGATGAGCAAGGAACGGCCGGGGACGACGGTGCGCAGGGAGTTCATCGTGATCCGGGCCGGCAAGCGCGCCACGCAACAGTGCGAATATGGTGTCGCCTGAAATCTGGCGACACACCATCCACACCGATCAGCCAGGCGCAGGTATCAAGATTTACTTCGGAGCATGATCATCCTGGACACGAACGTGTTGTCCGAAATCTTGCGCCCGGCGCCGGATGAGCGCCCCCTGTCCTGGCTGGCGGCGCCGCCTCGCTCGGTACTGTTCAGCACCGCGGTGACACGCGCGGAATTGTTCTACGGAGCACGATTGTTGCCCGACGACTGGCGACACGCAACGTCAGGGACTTTGCGGGGTGTGGCATCGAAGCCATCGATCCCTGGAGCGCATAGCGCAGCAATATGCATGGACTTCATCGAGTCCCCGGCGGTCGCATCGGCTTTCCCTCAACACAGCGTAAAATACGCCCCCGGATGTAGATAACAGTATTGGAAGCAACCCATCTTGAACACGAAAAGAAGCAAACGCTGGAATGGCAATTTAGATTCGCTGAGCGCGGATTTCCTCAAGGACGTCATGGAGAAAATGGAATCCTATGGCCCCGGCGTGCAGTTCGAACTCCCCGGCCACGCGCAGCGTCCCAATTACCAGGTCATCAACAATGCCGGCAAGAAGATGGCATTCGACAAGAAAAACCTTTTGACCGGCCTGAATGCCAATGGCAATGTCAGCGATACGCTGTCGGCGGTATTTACGCTCGACGCCGTCAAGGCCGCCATGAACGGCGGCGGCGCCAGGCCGGCCGCCAGGGCGCGCGCGCCACGCCCCGGCGCCGCGGGCGGCGCCAGCGGCGCTGGCCGCAGCCACACTCCTGCCGCCCAGGTCATCGATACCATAGAGCACGACAAGTACGCCTACTTCAAGGGCAATCGCGAAACCCTTCCGGAAGGCATACAGAAGCATTCGGGCGCAATCAGCCAGTTGATGAAAAGCGGCATGTCGGCCGAAGACGCATTCGGCGAGATCATCAAACTGCATTTCTGACGCCAGCACAAGGAAAACGGTCCATGACGCTATTGGTCAAATCAGGCGGTGAACAGGCCATGGCGCAATGGCGCGAATACTTCGCGGAATTTGCGCCGGGCTTGCCGGTGCGCTGGTGGAACGACCCCGGCGTCGCCCCGGAGGAAGTCGACTACGTTCTTGTATGGGAGCCCGAGCCCGGGCGCCTTGCGAACTATCCCAACCTGCGCCTTATTCTCAGCAGCGGCGCCGGCGTCGACCATATTCTCGCCGACCCGCGGCGCCCGGCCCACATCGACATCGTCAGGATGAGCACCAGGGACACGGAGCAGAGAATGGCCGAATATGTGTCCTTCGCCGCCTTGTCCCTGCTCAGGGACCTGAATCGCATCATCGTGCAACAGGCCGCAAGGCGCTGGGACGAATATGAAATCCCGCGCAGCGCCGCGCAAACGCGGGCGGGCGTCATGGGCATGGGCAGCCTCGGGGCGAGCAGCGCCGTCATGCTCAGGCAACTGGGCTTCATCACCGCGGGGTGGTCGCAGTCGCGCAAGTCGGTTTCGGGCGTCGAAAGCTTCGCCGGCTGGGATGAATTCCCGCAATTCCTGTCGCGCACCGATATCCTGGTCTGCCTGCTGCCCGATACCCCGCAAACCCGGGGCATCATCCGCGCCGAAACGATTTCCCGGCTTGCGCCCGGCGCCGGCATCGTCAACGCGGGGCGCGGCGCCCATGTCGTCATGGCCGACCTGATCAGCGCCCTGGACAGCGGCCAGCTTGGCGGGGCGATCCTGGATGTGTTCGAGCAGGAGCCTTTGCCCGCGCACGCCGCGCCATGGCGGCATCCCAAAATCCTGGTGACGCCGCACATCGCGGCCAGCCCCTCCCGGCGCGAGCGCGCCTCCTATGTGGCCGGCGTCATCGCCGCCTTCGAGGCGGGGCTGCCGGTGGCGAACATTTATGATCCGGTACGCGGCTACTGACCCGGCGGACGAGGCCGCGCAGCCGGCCCTACATCATTCCCGGCTTGCCAAGATCCGTGCCGTCCACCAGCCGCGAATGGCGGAAGGCGCCGGGCGGCACAATGGGCTGCGCTCCCGCGACCAGATCGGCGGTCAAGCGCCCCGCCCCCAGGCCGATGCCGAAGCCGTGCCCGCTGTATCCCGTGGAAAGAAAAAAGCCGGGCAGCGCCTCCAGCGCTGAAATGACCGGTATGGCGTCGGGCGTATTGTCGATGAAGCCGCCCCAGGCCTCGGCGACCCTGATTCCGGCGAGGGCCGGATACAAGGCGCCCAGCGCCTGCTCGGCCTCGCGCACCAGCGACATATCCGGCGCCGGATTCAGCACGCGTATCTCCTCGAACGGCGAGACCTGCTCGAAGCCCCACGTCCTGTATGCCTCGGGGCCCTTGAGGAAAGAGCGGCCTATTCTTATCTTCAAGCCCTTATGGCGCTCGCGGAAGGTAGGCAGGAACTTCCTGGCATAGCGCAGGCCCTGGGGCGACAGCTCCAGCCGGCCGCGCCCGCCCAGCCCCAGCGTATACCCGCCGTCCAGGCGGCGGCGCAGTGTCAGGCCGGGCACGGACAGCCCGCCGGTCATCACCTCCGCGGCGGGTTCGGTGCGCATGGACGTGCTGTACACCCCCGCCTGCGGCAAATCGATGCCATGGCGGCGGCAGAACATGGACGCCCAGGCGCCCGCGGCGCACACGACGGCCTGGGTCCGGATCAGGCCCTTCTCCGTGATCACCCCGGACACTCTTCCAGCGGCGGTATCCAGTCCGCGCGCGGCGCAGTTCTGATGGATGGTCACGCCCAGCTTGCGCGCCGCCGCCGCCAGCGCGGGAGCGGCCAGGGCCGGTTCGGCGCGGCCATCCGACGGGCAGCTCATGCCGCCTATCCATTGGCCCGCCGCGCCGGGAGTCAATACGCGGGCCTCGGCGCCGCTGACCATCCGGCTGTCTATCTCGTATTCCCTCGCTATCCTGTTCCAGTCTTCCCACGCGGCAAGGTCCGCCGGCGACGTGGTCACGTAGCTCAGCCCCGCGCGCCGGAAACCCAGGTCGGCGCCTATCTCGCCGGCCAGTTCGCCCCAGCGCCGCAGGCTGTATTTGATCAGCGGCAACTCGCGCGGATCGCGGTTCTGCTGCCGGCACCAGCCCCAGTTGCGGCTGGACTGCTCGGCCGCGACCCTTCCTTTTTCCATCAGCGCGACAGACAGCCCTTTTCTGGCCAGCTCGTACGCCGTCGCCACACCTATGATTCCGCCGCCAATGACGACGACGTCCACGGCGTCAGGCAGCGCATCATCGCTTTGTACCGCTACAACATGCAAAGACATAAAGAACTCGACTCTTGACAGGATATTGGGATTCAGCCCACCGGACGCAGCGACAGGTCGTCGCGGATGCAGGCCTTGAAATGGCCGGGAGCCACCTCGGACAGTTCTGGCCGCGCTTGCGCGCATGCCGCAATGGCATAGCGGCAGCGCGTGCGGAATGTGCAGCCCGATGGCGGATTCATCGGGCTGGGCATATCGCCCGCAAGGACGATGCGCTTGTTCCTTACCGCCGAAGGATCGGGAATCGGGACGGCCGACAGCAGGGCTTCCGTATAGGGATGGCGGGGGTCGTTGAACAGCTGCGCGGTCGGGGCCAGCTCCACCAGCCGGCCCAGATACATGACGGCGATGCGGTCGGAAATATGCCCCACCACCGACAAATCGTGGGCGATGAAAAGAATGGTGAGCCCGAGGCGCTCCTTGAGTTCGAGAAGCAGGTTGACGACCTGCGCCTGGATGGACACATCCAGGGCGGAAACCGGCTCGTCCGCGATCAGCAGCTCGGGCTGGCATATCAGGGCGCGCGCTATGCCCACGCGCTGGCGCTGCCCGCCGGAAAACTCATGGGCATAGCGTTCGCCCTGCTCCGGCATCAGGCCCACCAGGCGCAGCGTTTCCTCGACCCTGTCCTTGCGTTGCGCCCTGGAGCCGGCCAGGCCGTGGATCTCCAGGGGCGCCGCGACTATGCTTTCGACTGTGTGGCGCGGGTTCAATGACGCATACGGATCCTGGAAAACCAGTTGCATGCGCTGCCGCACGGGGCGCATTTGCCGGCGCGAGAAATGGGTGATGTCGGTATCGTTGAAGTGTATGCTGCCGCCGGTGGGCTGCACCAGCTTGAGCAGCGTGCGCCCCACGGTGGTCTTGCCCGAGCCCGACTCCCCGACCAGGCCCAGGACTTCGCGGCGCTGCAAATCGAACGATACGCCATCGACGGCTTTCAGGACTTCCCGCTTGCGTGAAAGGAACGAGCCGCCCAGCGGATACCATTTCTGGATATCGCGGACTCGCAGAATGGGTTTGTCCGATACCGTCATGCCCTGCTCCAGTTGATTTCGTCCCATCGCACGCAGCGCACCCAGTGGTCCCCGCCGATCTCGTCGAGCGCGGGCACGCGCTGGTCGCAGCGCCCCGCCACGCTATGTTCGCAGCGCGGCTCGAAGCTGCAGCCGGGCGGCGGGCTGTAGGGGCTGGGGACATTGCCGGGGATGGCCGGCAAGGGGCCCAGCCGATGGCCGGCCAGGTCCAGGCGAGGAACGGACCGCAGCAGCCCGACGGTGTAGGGCATGCGCGGCGCCTTGAACAGGGGCGCCACATCGGCGCGCTCCACCACCCGCCCGTTATACATCACCATCACCCGGTCGGCGATTTCCGCCACCACGCCAAGATTGTGAGTGATGAATATCATCGCCATCCGGGTGCGCTGCTGCAGGTCGCGCAGCAGCTCCAGAATCTGCGCCTGGATGGTCACGTCCAGGGCCGTGGTCGGCTCATCGGCGATCAGCAGGTCCGGATCGCAGGCCAGCGCCATGGCGATCATGGCCCGCTGGCGCATTCCGCCCGACATCTCGTGCGGATAGCTGAGCAGGCGCTGGCGGGCCGCGGGAATGCCGACCATATCCAGCAGCTCGGCCGCCCTGTCGAACGCCGCGCGCTTGCCCAGGCCGCGATGAACGCGTATGCCCTCGGCAATCTGCGCGCCTATCGTATGCAGGGGGTTGAAGGAAGTCATCGGTTCCTGGAACACCATGGAGACGGCGGTTCCGCGCAGCCCCTGCATCTCGCGTTCGGGCAGGGCCAGCAGATCGCGCACCGTGCCATCGGGCGCCCGCAAATACACCTGGCCGCTGGAGACCGATGCCGGAGCGGGCGGCGTCAACCGCAGGATGCCGAGGCTGGTCACGCTTTTGCCCGAGCCCGATTCCCCCACCAGCGCGACCGTTTCGCCGCGCCCCACGCGAAACGACACGTCGTTCACGGCGGTGATCATGCCATTGGGCGTGCGAAACGAGATAGTCAGGTTGCGCACGTCCAGGACGTCGTTGCCCGCCATGCCGACTGCGCCGCCGGGGCCTTGCGCCGGCCCGCCGGCCACGGGGGGATGCTGTGTTTTCATTGGACCTCCACGCGGGGATCCAGCGCATCGCGCAGCCCATCGCCGATAAAGTTGATGCTCGTGACCGCCAGCGCGATCATCACGCCGGGCAGGATGGCCAGCCATGGCGCGCTTTCCAGGTAGGACTGCGCGCCACCCAGCATATTGCCCCAGCTGGGCGTGGGCGGCTGGATGCCATAGCCCAGGAAGCTGATATAGGATTCCATCAGGATCGCGTAGGCGACATTGAGCGTGGCCGACACCACGATGGGCGCCACGGCGTTCGGCAGCAGTTCCTTGAACATGATGCGGCCGTCGCCCGCGCCCAGCGCCAGCGCGGCCACCGCGTAATCGCGTTCGCGCAAGGACCGTATCTGCCCCTCGACGATGCGCGCCACTTCCATCCACCCGGTGGCGGCCAGCAGGAAAATGATGGATCCCACGCTGGGCTTGATGAAGGCCGCCAGGGCGAGCAGGAGGAAAATGATGGGAAAGCAAAGCACCGCGTCGACGAAACGCATCAGGACGGCGCCGACCACGCCGCCGTAATAGCCGGCTATCACGCCTATCAGCACGCCGATGATCATGCTCAGTATCATGGAGCCGAAGCCCACGGCCAGCGAAATGCGCCCCGCCATCAGCAGGCGCGCCAGCATGTCGCGCCCGAGCTGGTCGGTGCCCAATACATGCGCGCCGGACAGGGGCCCGGAAAAGCGCGCCAGGATGTCCACGGTCGTGTCATCGAACGGCAACAGCAGCGGCCCGATGCTACAGGCCAATACCAGGAAAAGGATTACCGCGACGCCGAACAGCGCGAGGCGATGCCTTACAAGGCGGCGCAAGGCCGAGTTTTTCTTGCGGCGCGGCGCGGGGCCCGCGCCGGCCGCCTGCGGGCTTTGCGCCGCGGCGGCCATTGAGCTGGTTTCCATCAATTCACCCGGATGCGAGGATCGACAACGCTATAGAGAAGGTCGGCCAGCAGGCTGCCCAGCAGGACCAGTACGGCGGTAAACATCAAAATTCCCATGACGGTCGGATAGTCGCGGTAGCTGATCGAATCGAGGAATAAACGCCCCATGCCCGGCCAGGCGAATACGGTCTCCGTGACCAGCGCGCCGCTCAACAGCGCCGGCAATTGCAGGCCGGCGATGGTGATCATGGGCAGCATGGCGTTGCGCAGTATGTGGCCGAACAGCACCCGGCGCCGGGACAGCCCCTTGGAGCGCGCCGTCCGCACGAAGTCCTGGTTCAATACGTCGAGCATGGACGAGCGCATATAGCGGCTCCAGCTGGCGGTGGTCACCAGGGCCAGCACCACGGAAGGAGCGACCAGGTGATGCAGCTGGTTCAGGAACGACCCATCGCCCGCGGTGAAGCGATTGCCTGAAGGCAGCCACTGCAGCTCGACCGAGAAGATGTAGATCACCACCAGGCCGAACCAGAAGGTCGGAATCGATATGGCTATCATGGCGCCTATCGTCGACAGCGAATCGAACAGGGAATTGCGCCGGATCGCGCCGGCCACGCCTATCCAGGAGCCCAGCAGGATGGCCATCAAGGTGGCCGTGAACATCAGCTCCAGCGTGGCGCCCAGGTGGGACGCGATAATGTTCAGCACCGGCTGCTGGTCCCGATAGGAATTGCCCCAGTCGCCCTGCAGCATGCGCCAGAACCATTCCCCGTACTGTATCGGCAGCGGCCGGTCCAGGCCCAACTGCTGCTCGATGCGCGCGACGTCCCCGGCGCTCATCTCGCCCGTGCTGGTGTACTGCGCCATGGGCCCGCCGGGCGCCATGTGCAAAATGGCGAAGCCTATCATCGTGACCAGCAGCAGAATCCCCGCCGCGGCTACGCCCCGCCTCATCAGATAGCGCCCCATGGATCAGACGGCCCAATACCAGGTGCCCGCATTCCAGCAATTGGACTGCACATTGACGTTGTGCTCGTAGCCCACCAGGCCTTGCTTATAGCCTTCGATGGGCGCCAGCTGGAACAGGGGAAGGATCACCAGGTCCTCGTGCAGCACCTGCTGCAACTGGGCATAGATTTCTTTGCGCGCGGCGCGGTCCATGGTGACCCGCCCTTGCTCCAGCAGGCGATCCGCCTCGGGATTCTCGTACTGGTAGACATTGCTGCCGCTGCCGCCCTTGACCGGGATGGCCTTGCTGCTGAAGCGGTAGCTGGCATCCGGGTCGTTGCCCGTCATGAAGTTAACGCTCACCAGGGCGGATTGGAATTTCGACTTGAACCAGAAATCCCCCCACATCACGGCCGCCGGCATATTGTTGATCTTCATGGCCACGCCGAGCTTCTTCCAGTCCTGCTGCAGCAATTGCTGGGTCTGGGCGCGCAGCTCGTTGCCGCTGGTGGTGGACAGATCGAACGCCAGGGGCACACCGTTTTTCTGGCGCACGCCGTCGGGGCCGGGCGCCCAGCCCGCGTCGTCCAGCACCTTGCCCGCCTTGGCCAGGTCGTAGGTTTGCTTGGGCAGCGCCGGTTCGTAGGCCCAGCTTTCCCGGGGGATGAAGGATTCCGTGGCCTTGGGCAAGCCATAATAAATGAGATCGATGATCGCCTGCTTGTTGATGCTGCCGTAAAGCGCCTGGCGCACCGCCTTGTCCGCCAGGGCCGGAAAGCCATGGTTGGGGGTGATGGATTCGATCGAGGAGCCGGAATTGACGGAAATGACCAGGCCCGGCAGTTTCTTTGCTTCGTCGTAGAAATTGCTCAGTATTCCCTGGATGCCGACGATGTCGACCTGGCCCGTGCGGAACTGGGTATAAAGCCCGTTCAGGTCAGGGATGTACTTGAGCACCAGGCGCTCTATATAGGGCCCATCGCCGAAATACTTGGGATTGGCTTCCAGCACGATACGGTCGCCCGGCACGCGGCTGCCCCACATGAACGGGCCCGTGCCCACCGGCTTCTGATTGAAGGGCGCGGTATTCGGGTCCTGCGCCTTGCCGAGCAAATGCTTGGGAACGATGAAGGTCGACGACAGCTGCGACAGATAAGGCGCATAGACCGCCTTCATGCGCCAGGACAGCTCATGCGTGCCCGTGACCTGGATATCCGTCACCAGGTCGTGGCCCTGGCGCGTGCGGGCATTGAAGCCGGGGCGGTTGATCAGTTCCAGCGTGAACTTGACGTCCTCCGCGGTGAACGGCGTCCCGTCGTGCCAGACCGCGTCCTTGCGCAGCTTGATCTTCCAGCCCAGGCCGTCCTCGGACAAGCCGCCGTTTTCCACAGAGGGGATCTCGGCCGCCAGCTTGGGTATCCAGTTGCCCTTGGCGTCCACGCCCCACAGCGGATCGAAAATATTCCACCAGACACCGTGATCGACCTCCAGGGACGAGAGCAAGGGATTGAATACCGTGGCTTCCTGCGAAAGGCCGACGACGACCTGGCCGCGCGGGGCGGCGGGCGGGCTGCCGCGGCGCGCGGTTTGCGCCATGACGGGCAAGCCGCCGTACATCATCGATGCGCCCGTGGCCGCGCCCAAAGCCAGCAATTGCCGGCGCGTCATCGAGCCGCCCCGCGCCGGCCACTTCGAATCCGAATTCTTCGTCATTCCTGCTCCGATTTTCACAGCTGTTGAAAATTTACTTGAATATTTCAGTACCGCTCTGGGAATATTTATACGCTTGTGAAAGTGGGCGAGTCAATAAAATAGCTTTTTTTTCGGGGAATCCAAGGGTAATCACTGTGAATCCAGGCCGGGAATCCGCGAGCCTTCGCCCCGCATCAAGTAACATTAGGAAAAAGGCGGAGCACATGGCAGACCAAAAATCGAAATCCCCGCTGGCGGGCAAGCACATAGCTATCGACGGCGATTCCGGCGGCGACAACACCTCGAAAAACGGCTTGAACGCCCAGGACAGCTACAGCGACCGGCAGCTGGGCGAAAGCGTGCGCGCGCTGCGCAAGCGCGCCAACTTGTCGCTCAAGCTGTTGTCGGAGCAAACCGGCCTGTCCACCGGCATGATCAGCCAGATAGAGCGCGGGCTGTCGACGCCGTCGCTGCGTTCGCTGCGCCTGCTGAGCCTGGCTTTGAACGCCCCCATATCGCGTTTCTTCGAAGAGCGCACGGAGCTGCGGCTGTCGCGCTTCATCGTGCGGCGCGAGGAAAGGCGCCGCCTGAACCTGACCCGCAGCGGGCTGCTCAAGCATTTGCTGAGCCCGGACGAGCCCGGCGTGCTGGAACTCTATGAACTGGAACTGGCGCCCGGGGCCTCGTCCGGCGTGGGCTACCGCAATCCGCAGGGCGAGAAGGCCGGATTCATTCTTTCGGGCAGACTGCACTTGTGGCTGGCCAAGGAAAAGTTCGTCCTGGGCCCCGGCGACACCTTCCGCGTGCCTTCCGCCGTGCCGCATCTGTTCAAGAACTCCACGTCCGAGACGACGCGCCTGATCTGGATCACCGCGACGCCGCCCTGGCCGCAGGCGGACGCGCCGGCGGTCTGAAGGAAAATAATGCCGTTATACTGCGGGCGCGGCCACGCCGCCGGCCGCTCGCGGCATTCGCCCCTTCCCATCGAGATCCCCGCATGACAACCGAAAGCTTTATCCCAGGCAAAGACGCCTCCCTCGAATCGACGATCGAAACCATGCGGGAGAAGCTGGCGGCGCGCGGTTTCCGGCTCAATGAATCATCCCTGCTGCATGAGGTCGACGGCATCTGGTCGACCCACATGAAAGACAGCGACTGCCCCATGCTGTTTTCCAACGGCAAGGGCGCGACCGAACTGGCGGCCCGCGCCAGCGCCTACGGCGAATTCTTCGAGCGTCTGGGCACCCATTATTTCTGGACCCACTTCTACCTGGGCGAAACGCGCGCCCGGCGCCCTTTCGTGCACTACCCGCAAGAACGCTGGTTCGCGCCGGCCGAGGACGGCGGCTGGCCGGCGGACATGCTCAATCCCGAGCTGCACGCCTTCTACAACCCGCAAGGCGACATCGATGGCGAAGTCCTGGTCGACCTGAATTCCGGCAATGTGGCGCGCGGCATCTGCGCCCTGCCCTATACCCGCCTGCGCGACGGCGCCCAGACCTATATTCCGGTCAACATCATAGGCAACCTGTACGTCAGCAATGGCATGGCGGCCGGCAACACCATGATGGAAGCGCGCACCCAGGCCTTGTCCGAGATTTTCGAGCGCAGCGTGAAGTACCGCATCATCAGCCAGGGCCTGTGCCTGCCGGAAGTGCCCGATGAGGTGGTCGCCCGCTTTCCCAATATACAGGCCGGCATCGCCGGCCTGCGCAAGGCGGGCTTCGGCATCCTGGTCAAGGATGCGTCGCTGGGCGGACGCTATCCCGTCATGAACGTGACGCTGGTGCATCCAAAGGACCAGGGAATATTCTCGAGCTACGGCGCCCACCCGCGCCTCGAAATCGCGCTGGAACGCGCCATGACCGAACTGCTGCAGGGCCGCGCGCTGGACTCGCTGCAGGGCTTTCCCGAGCCGGGCTTCGACATGAGCGAGATCAATGCGGTTTCCAATCTGGAAATCCATTTCGTCGACTCCAGCGGCGTGATCAGCTGGAATTTCATGCGCGACACGCCCGACTTCCCCTTTGCCGACTGGAACTTCAGCTCGACCACGCAAGAAGACTACGAATGGCTGGTCAATTGCATACACGAAGAGGGCAAAGACATCTACATCGCCGACTTCAGCGAACAGGGCGCATACAGCTGCCGCATCCTGGTTCCCGGCATGTCCGAGATCTATCCGGCCGAAGACCTCGAATGGGAAAACAACAGCGTCGGCAATGCCATCCGCCCGGCGCTGCTGCGCTTGCCGGATCTGAGCGACGCCCAGGCCGCCGAGCTGCTGGCCGAGCTGCAGACCATGAACCTGAACGACGAACGCCCGCTGTGGGAAATCCTGGGCCTGGCCATCCCGCCGGGCACGCCCTGGAAACAGCTGCGCATCGGCGAACTGAAAACCTTGCTGGCGCTGGCTGTCGGCGACGAGGAAGCGATCCGCGAGGGCTGCGACTGGATACACCATTTCAATGACCTGGAACCCGCCCGCCGCCTGGTGTATCGCTGCATCGAAAGCATGCTCAGCGTCGACAGCGCCGAGGACTACCGCCGCTCGCTGGTGTTGCTGTATGGCGCCGGGACAGTGCGCCAGGCCCAGGCCCTGATCGATCGCAGCGAACGCTACTTCGGCCTGGAAACCTTGGGTCCGGACATGCAGGGCAGCGCCATGCACCAGACGCTGCTGGCGGCATACGACAAGCTGTTCGCAGTCGCCGACCAAACCGCCGACCAGGCTGCCGGCTAGCGCCCGGCCGGGGCCGCCGCCACGCCGCGCAGGAAATCCAGCGCGAAGTCGATTTCCTGTTCGGTATTGAAGTAATGCGGCGAAGCCCTGACCAGCACGGGAAGCCGGCGGCGCTCGGCATCCAGCAGCGTGCTGGACGGCGGCGTGACGCCTATCACTATGCCGGCCCGCGCGGCCAGGTCCACGACCTCCTGCGCCGGCCTGCCGGCCACGGTAAAGGAAACTATCGCCGATGGCCGGCTGCCCAGGTCTTGCACCGTCGCGCCTGGCAGTTCCTCCAGCCCGGCGCGCAAGCGCCCGGCCAGGATCGCGCAGCGCGCCGCGATGCTGTCCATGCCTATGTCCATCGCATAATCCATGGCCGCGACCAAGCCCGTGCGGGCCACATAGTTCGATTCCCAGGTTTCATAACGGCGCGCGTCGCCGCGCAGCTGATACCGGTCGCGCTCCACCCAGGGAGCGGAAAAATGATCTATCGTGTGCGGTTCAAGCTGAGGCATGAAGCTCTCGCGGACATACAGCAAGCCGGTGCCGCGCGGGCCGCGCAGGAACTTGCGCCCAGTCGCCGACAGCATATCGCAGCCCAGCGCCTCGACGTCCACCGGCAACTGCCCGAGCGCCTGGCAGGCGTCCAGCAGATAGGCGATGCCGTGGGCGCGGGCTAGCCGCCCCACCTCGGCGGCGGGGTTGGTCAGGCCGCCGTTGGTCGGGATCCATGTCAGGCAGATCAGCCTTGTACGCACGGTGATCATGCGGCGCAGCGCATCCAGGTCGACCTCGCCGGCGGCGCCGCTGGGGATCACCTGGATCTCGATGCCCAGGCGCTCGCGCAACTGCAGGAGCGCCACGAAATTGGCGCCGTATTCGGCCTCGCACGTCAGCACGACATCGCCGGCTTTCAGGCGCATGGAATAGCAGGCCATCTGCCAGGCGGCCGTGGCGCTTTCCATGAATGCGATCTCCTGCGGCGCGGCATTGATCAGCCGCGCCGCGCACGCATAGGCGCCCGACAGGCGCGCCGATCCGCGCTCATAGGCCTGGTAGCCGCCCAGCTCCTGTTCGAGATCGAGATAAGCGCGCATGGCCTGGACCACCGGGGCGGGCATGAGCGACGAGCCCGCGCTCATCAGAAAAACCCGCTGCGCCGCGGCGGGCGTATCCGCGCGTATGCGTGCCATGTCCAACATGATTCATCCTGTTCGAGTCCGGGCCGCCGCGGCGGCCCCAGGCCCCAGTATATGCAGCGGACATGGAAATGGGCGCCGAAGCGCCCTGCCTGCTGCGGCAACGGCAGCGGTCCTGCTTACTTCTTCTTGGCGTCCGACGACTGCGAGCCGCCCTTGGCAGCGGTTGAACCGAAAGGCGAAGCCGGCACCGCCGGCTTGGGCGCCTGCTTAGGTTTTTTTGCTTCTTTATTTCCGCGTAATTGACCTTTTGCCATGGAAATACTCCTTGAACGACGAAAGTTACATGCCAAATGGCCCCACTAGCATACGCGTTATTTGCGCGCTGCGGGCGACTGCCCGATATTCGCGCGGCAATTGCCGCAAACCCGGCGGTTTTATGGGTTACGCCCCGTTTCGCTTCGATAACAATCTCTACGGCAAAACCCTTGAAGTATCTCCAATTGCTGTCATGATGAAGTGTCATTCACAGTAATTGAAGGAGATTGCATGCAAAAATGGATCACAAGCACCTTATCCGCCAGCCTGCTTGCTGCCGGACTCTGCGGCGGCGCGGCCATGGCCCAGCAAAGTCCTCCTCCAGCCGGCAACGCGCCCATGGCGGCGCCGGCCGCCAACTACTCCGACGCGCAGCTGGAAAAATTCGTCAGCGCCTCGCAGAAGATTGCCATGATTTCGCAGGAATACACCCCCAAGCTGGAAGCATCGAAGGATGAGGAGTCAAGGAACAAGGTCTTCAAGCAGGCCGATGACGAAATGGTCAAGGCGGTGCATGACGAAGGCATGACGGTCGACCAGTTCAATGGCATGAACCAGGCGGTTCAACAGAACCCGCAGCTGGTCCAGCGCGTGCAGAAAATGGTCAAATAGCGGCCGGGCGGCCCGAGCCGGCCCGCCTTCGAAGCGGCGCGGGCGGCAGGAAGGCAGCGGCCACGGGCTGGATGGCGGCCGCCGTGTGGCCCACATTGAAGGCCCGCAGCGCCAGGGCCAGTTGCCGGGCCTGCTCGTTCAGGTTGCTGGTGGCCAGGGCGGATTCTTCCACGAGGGCGGCGTTTTGCTGAGTGGCCTCGCTGAGCTGCAATACCGCCTGGTTGACTTGGCCCAGGCCGGCCGTCTGTTCGACGGTAGCGGCGCTGATTTCACTGATCAAATCATTGACCCGCTTGACCTGAGCCACGACGTCCGCCATGGCGGCGCCCGCCATATCGACCATCTTCCGCCCCGCCTCGACTTTCTGGACGCTGTCGCCGATCAGCGCCTTGATGTCGCTGGCCGCGGCCGCGCTGTTTTGCGCGAGGCGGCGCACTTCCGCGGCCACGACGGCGAAGCCGCGGCCCCCCTCGCCGGCGCGCGCCGCCTCGACGGCCGCGTTCAGGGCCAGGATATTGGTCTGGAACGCAATGCTGTCGACCACGCCGATAATGTCGGAAATCTTCCTCGAGGAATTGTCGATTTCCCCCATGGTCGCCACCACGCCATTGACGACCTGGCCGCCATTGCTGGCCGCGCTGCTGGCCGAGGAGGCCAGCCTGGCGGCCTGCCCGGCCACGTCCGCATTGCTTTGGACGGTGCTGGAGAGCTGTTCCATCGCCGCGGCGGTCTGCGTCAGGTTGGCCGCCTGCTCTTCGGTGCGCTGCGATAAATCGGCGTTGCCGGCGGCAATCTGGCCCGAGCCCTCGGCAATGCTGTCGCTGCTGCGGCTGACCGAACCGACCACCATGCGCAGGGATTCCTGCATCCGGCTGATCGCCTGCACTATGCTGCCCTGCACCGCCCTGGAGGCGTCGATGGGGGTGGTCAAATCGCCTTGCGCGATGGCATTGGCCACCCGCGCGACGTCGCCGGGTTCGCCGCCCAGCTGGCGCGTCAGGCTGCGCGCCAGCAGCATGCCGGCGGCGATGCCCAGCAGCACCCCGCCCAGCGTCAGCCACATCATGACGCGGCGGGCGCGGGCGTAGACGAGTTCCGTTTCATGATTCAGCGCGTCGGCATTGCTTTGCTTTTGCGCCAGCAGCGCGGTGATCAGGGCTTCCGCCCTGGTGGCCAGGGGCAGGGCCCCGCTCAGCAGGATGGCCAGGGAATCGCCGGCCCGCCCGCCGGCGTCGGCCGGCGCCGGAGAAATGATTTCCTTGAGCTTGGCCTCGTAGGCCGACACCGCCGCGCCGGCGTCCGTGGCTATCGACTTTTCGGATTCGGTGGCCAGCGTTGCCGCCGCGCTGTCCAGCGCCTGTTTATGCCTTTGGAAATACGACTCCATCGCCGCCACCTCGCGGTCGCGGTCCTGCCCGTTGGCGGCCAGCAGTGCGCCGCGCGCGGCGCGGCCGGCCGCCACGAGATTCATGCGCGCGTCCGCCGCATAGCGCAAGCCCACCGTTTCCCTTTCGTACATGAGGGATGCCAGCGATTTGATCCGCCCGGTGGATTCCAGCCCCAGCGCCCCTATCACCGCCGCGACGCAGGCGCCCGCCATGAATGCGCCTATCAGTTTGGTGCCGACTTTCAAGCTGCTGAACCAATTCATCCCTACCTCCAAGGCGCCGGGTGGACCAGAACCAAAGACTGCTATAGCCAGGGCGGGGAAACCAGCGGCTGGTTTGATTCCCATTAAGCGCCCAGGCCTGGCAACCGGCTAACATGTTTTCTTGGGGCTTTTTTGATGAGCGGAAAGTTAACGTCCGTACCATGGTACGGAGTCAAGGGCTTCTATGAAACCAGGCAATCTGACCACGCGTCCAAGGGATAGGCCGGAGTTCTTCACTATCGGCCAGCTGGCGAAACTGGCCGGCGTCAATATTGAAACCGTGCGCTACTACCAGCGCCTGGGCCTGCTGGCCGAGCCGCGCAAACCCGCAAGCGGCTACCGGCGCTATCCTGTCCAGGCCGTCGAAGACATCTGCTTCATCAAGCGCGCCCAGGCCCTGGGGTTCACGCTCAGGGAAATCGCCAGCGTGTTCCATCCGGAAGCCACCGGCGCCTGCGCGGATGTTTCCGCCCTGGCCGCCGGCAAAGTCAGCCTGCTGGAACGCCGGATCGCCGAACTGAGCAAGGTGCGCGACGCTCTGGCGGCCTTGGTGAAGGAATGCGCCCGATGCCGGGCGCTGGGCGCGCCGGCCTGCGTCATCCGGCAGGCCATGCAGGGCTGAAACCAAACCGCGATGCGGCGGGAAATTCAGGGATGTGTGGCGCCCCGCCCATGGCTGACGGACGTCAGAACCTGAAGAGGGCCTTGGGCGTGTCGGAAAGCATTTGCAGGGCGTCGCCCGGATTTTCCACGCTATTGATGAGCCAGTTCAGGCCGGCCCGATAATCGTCCGCGGCGTCATGCCCGGCGCAGGGCCAGTTGCTGCCCCACATCAGCCTGCGGGGTGAAAAGTGCCGCAGGAACAGCTGGACCATGGCCTTTTCCGGTTCCGTTCCATATTCCGGCCGCGTCGGGCAGCCCGCCGACAGTTTCAACCAGACGCTTCCCGTGGACGAAAGATCCAGCAGCGGCCGCAATCGGTCCGGCTCGATGCCTGCCTTTGAGCCAGGTCCGCCCAGGCAATCCACCACCACCTTGCACCCTTGCGCCAGCAAAGGCCCCGCCACACCGGACAACTGGTCCATGGCGCAATGCACCTCGACGTGCCAGTCCAGCGCATTGACGGTTTCGAGCAGGCCTTGCCAGGCCCGGCCCGCCAGATTCGGGGGATGGATGCCGGAAAAATCCAGGCGGACGCCCACCACCCCCGCGCCATTCATGCGTTCCAGCATGGCCGCGCCGCTTGCCGGGTCCACCGCGGCCACGCCGCGGCACCGCCCTTGCGCCCGTTCCAGCGACTCCAGCAAAAAGCTGTTGTCGCAGCCCAGGAAGCCCGGCTGCACCAGCACCCCGTTCGTCAAGCCGTTGGCGGCGAGCAAAGCCAGATAAGTATCCAGCCCGGCATCATGGCCAGGCTTGCACCCATAGCCGGGCGCCGCCTCCAGGTCACGATGAAACACATATGCATGAGTATCGACGATTGTGCCAGGCAATCCGGAAACCAAAGGGTGTACGGTCATTCATGTCTCGAAATTTGGGTCTATCCCCCATAAAGAGCCTCGCTACGCAGGCATTCAGGCAACACGCTCAAAATGTCATTGCGTAATCATTATGGAACCGACGCTATTCTAGATAGCATTTCCATATTGATCTATTATTGAAACAATATTTATTCATATTGATTTGATATGCAACTGAGCCAGCTAAGAAATTTCATGGCGGTGATCGAACACGGCGCCATCAGCAAGGCCGCTGAAAAGCTGGACGTTGCGCAGCCGGCCCTGAGCCAGTCCATCAGCCGCATGGAAAAAAGGCTGGGAGTCGTGCTGTTCGAGCGGTCCCGGCGCGGCGCCCTGCCCACCGTCGCCGCAAGGGCCATCGTGGACGATGTGCGCCACGGCCTGTCGAAACTGGAAGAGGCGGGCCGCAAGGCGCGCGCCACGCAGGCGGGGCGCGCCGGCACCCTGAAAATCGGCCTGGTGTCTTCGGCGCTATTCGAGGTCCTTCCCGACGCCCTCAAGAAAATCAAGCAACTGGCGCCCGACCTGGCGCTGGAATTCATGGAAATGGGCAACGACGACCAGACCGAAGCGCTGAAACAGGGCATCATCCACGTCGGGCTGATCCATTCCCCGATCGCCATCAGCGGGCGCATGCATCAAAAAATCCTGCGCCAGGACAGGCTGATAGCCGCGGTGCCGAGCCGGCTGGCCAAATCCAGCGGCGGCAGGATCACCCTGCAGGAAATGGCGGAATGCGGACTGGTGCTTTACCCTAAAGAACAGTTTCCCCACATGTATTTCGGCATTGCCGAAGCGATCCGCAAGCTGGGCTGCGAATTCAAGATCAACCAGCACGCCAACCGGACCATGACCGTGCTGGCCTGCGTGGCGGGAGACCTGGGGATAGGCATGCTGCCCAGCTGGATACGCTCAATGGGCTTCCCGGGGGTGGGCTTCTGCCAGATCGACAACGGCGACAACCTGCCCTCGTTCGAGCTGCTTGCCGTGGCCGCCCCGCAGTACAAAGCCATGCTGGACTACTTCTGACGGCTACATCAGCACGCTCATGGCGCGCTGCATGAATTCCGCCACCGGCATGGCCTGGCCGTTGACATTGACGCTATCGTTCTCGTACAGGATCGCGGCGGCCGCCTGGTCGCCATCCACCTTGATCAGCCCCGCGTCGCGCAGGCGCGACGTGTACTGATCGTAGATCATCGCCCCCAGCATTTCCATTTGCAGCTTTTGCTGCGCATCGCCCTGCGCCTGCCCGAAGGCCTGTATGAACATGGGCTTGGACAGGGCCAGGTCGAGCTTGACGCGCTTGAGGGTTTCGGCCAGCAGGACGTCCACGGCCTGCTCCGGCGCGCCGCCCGGACTGGCGAGATCGACTTGCAGGGAAGCCTGGCTTTCGCCCTTGGCGTTCTTCCAGACCAGCGGGTCGATGGCAAGGGACGGATTCGAGGCCAGCACCGCCATCAGCCTTGCGCGCAGGGCGGCTTCTTCGGCGTCGGTCAGCGCCAGGTCCTGGTCGCCGGCAGCGCCATGCCTGGCCTGGATGGCGTCGTATTCGCCGGCCAGCGCGGCAAGCGCCGCGACGTCCAGTTGCCTGGCCTTGCCGCCCACCGAAATGCTGCCCAGGTCGATGTCGCCCACCGCGACACGGCCGAAGTCATAGCGCAGCGCGCCGTCGAGCAATTCATCTTTTTGCCGGCTGTCCAGATTGATGGACAATTTCTCGACGGTGACGGCGCCTTCGGCCGCGCGGCCCACGACCAGGGTGTCGATCGTGGCGCTGCTTTGCGTTTTGATGTCGTTTTCGGCAACCATCGTGGTTTGGCTGCTGCCCTGGATATTCTTGACGTCCAGGTTCTCGCCGGTTTGCGCGTTGGCCAGCGTGAACGACGCGAATTTTCCCGCAGCCGTATTGTCGTTGAAATCGTTGCTGAAGCTCATTTCGATCGAGCCGCCGCTGAAGCTGAGCTTGTCGCCGCCCTCGACCAGTTCAGCCGGCGAGAAAGTCCAGGCCGACTTGCCGGTGCCGCCAAAGCCCACCCTGGTCTCGATGCGCAGGGGTGATGCGCCCTGCTGGCTATCGAACCATTTCTGGGTGGCAGGCGTAGCCACCAGTTGCGCCTGGCTGTGAGCCAGCATGGGAGTGAAATCGCCCGAGCGCAAAGCGTCCAGGGGAAATGGGCCATGCTGCAGGTGGTCGCGCAGCTTGATGTCGACAGGCTTGCCGTCTTCGTCTTTCAAATGCAGGGAATAAGCCACGTCGGACGAAAAAAAGCGGCGCTGGTAGTCGCTGATTTCCAGCTTGATCCCGCCCCCGCCCAAGTCGGGGCCCAGCACCTTGAGCAAACGGACATTGGCCTGCGCCACCACCCGTTCGAGCTCTGCCTGGGCCTGTTTGCCCACATACCAGGTCGCCCCCAGGTATGCGCCGCCGAGGATCACTACGGCACCAATTACGCCTGCACTTTTTTTCATCGCTTTCCTGTCTGATAGAAATGGCTGAACGCCCGGAAACCATTTAACCATGAATAGGCCTCATGATAGCCCCGCGCGGTCCGGATTATCGCCGGCGTTGCCACAATGCCAAAACCTGCATACCATGCACGCTACAACCTTTCAATCCATCACGAGGCAAGCCGACAACATGGCCGAACCCATTGATTTCTATTTCGATTTCTCGTCGCCGTACGCCTATTTCGCGAGCACCGGCATCGAAGCCCTGGCCGCCGAGTCCGGCCGCGAGCTGCGCTGGCGCCCCATTTTGCTGGGCCCCATGTTCAAGGCCACGGGCTCGGCCCCGCTGACCGAAGTCCCGCTCAAAGGCAGTTATGCGCGCCACGATTTCGAGCGCACCGCGCGGCTCTTCGACATTCCCTACCGGCAGCCCGACCCTTTCCCCATCGGCACGGTCAGCGCGGCCCGCTCCGTGCTGTTTCTGCAAAAACAAGGCAGCGACAAGGTCGCGCCGTGGGCGCGGCGCCTGTTTAGCGCCTATTTCGCCGAACAGCGGAACATCAGCGACACGAACGTCGTGCTGGCGCTGGCCGGGGAAATGGGCTTGGACAGCGCCGCCATGGCCGCCGGCATCGCCCGGGACGACATCAAAGCGCTATTGAAAACCGAGGTCGAGGGCGCCCTGGCCCGCGGCGTTTTCGGCACGCCCTTCATTTTCGTGGACGGCGAACCGTTCTGGGGCTTCGACCGCTTCGATCACATCAGGAAGTGGCTGGCGATGGCCTGAGGCTTCAGCCTTCGCTGTCGGGCTGATTGCCGGGCGCGGCCTGCCGGAAGGCCGCGAGTTCGTTGCAGGCCGCGTCGATGCGCAGGACGGTCGGCATGGCGCTCAGGTCGCAATCGTAGCGGCGCGCATTGGCCACCTGGGGTACAAGAAATAAATCGGCGAAGGTCGGCTGTGCGCCATGGCAATAGCGGCCGGTGTCCGGATGGCCGGCCAGCATGGTTTCGACGGCGGCCAGCCCTTGCCCGACCCAATGCCGGTACCAGGCGTTCCTGGCCTCTTCGTCCGCTTCCAGCGTGTGCTTCAGGTACTTGAGCACGCGAAGATTGTTCAGCGGATGGATGTCGCAGGCGATGAATTGCGCGATGGCGCGCACCCTGGCCCGCGCCCGGGCGCCGGCGGGCAATAGCGCGGGCTCGGGATGGGTTTCTTCCAGATATTCCAGTATGGCCATGGACTGGCCCACCGCCCAATCGCCATCGGCCAGCGTCGGCACCAGGGCCGTGGGGTTCAACTGGCGATAGCCGTCGGACAATTGCTGGCCGCCGTCCTTGAGCAGATGCACCGCCACCGTTTCGTAAGCCAGGCCTTTGAGGTTCAGCGCGATCCGCACCCGGTACGCCGCCGAACTGCGGAAATAGCTGTAAAGTTTCATCAGGACTCCTGCACTTTGCGGGAGAGCTCCCTGGGCAGCGGAAATGCCACGTTCTCAGGGGTGCCCGCCAGCGTGCGCACGGAAGCGGCGCCAAGTTCCTTGAGGCGGACAATGACCTGGTTGACCAGCACCTCGGGCGCCGACGCCCCGGCCGTCACCCCCACCCTGCGGGTTTGCGCCAGCCAGGCGGGATCTATCATCTCGGGGCCGTCGATCAGATAGGCCGCCGCGCCCTTGCGCTCGGCCACTTCGCGCAGGCGATTGGAGTTGGAGCTGTTGGGGCTGCCCACGACCAGCACCAGGTCGCATTCCGGCGCCATGATCTTGACGGCATCCTGGCGGTTCTGGGTGGCATAGCAGATATCGCTTTTCTTGGGTTCGATGATGGACGGGAAGCGCGCGCGCAGCGCCTGAGCCACCGTGGCCGCGTCATCCACCGACAGGGTGGTTTGCGTGACAAAAGCCAGGTTTCCGGGGTCGCGCACCTGCAATGCCGCCACATCGGCAGCGGTTTCGACCAGGTACATGCCGCCCTCGGCCTGGCCCAGCGTGCCCTCGACCTCAGGATGGCCGCGGTGGCCGATCATGATGATCTCGCGCCCCGCGGCGCGCATCCTGGCCACCTCGATATGCACCTTCGTGACCAGGGGACAGGTGGCGTCGAACACCTTCAAGCCCATTTTCTCGGCCTCGGCGCGCACCGCCTTGGCGACGCCGTGGGCGGAGAACACCACGATGGCCCCGGCCGGCGCCTCGTGCAGTTCGCTGATGAAAACCGCGCCCTTTTGGCGGAGGTCCTGGACCACATAGCGGTTGTGGACGATCTCGTGGCGCACATAGATGGGAGCGCCGTGCAGCTCGAGTGCGCGCTCGACGATATCGATGGCGCGGTCAACGCCCGCGCAAAACCCCCGCGGCTGCGCCAGGACGACTTCGAGATCGGCCCGATCCGGCCCCTGCGGCGCCATTACAAGACCCCCAGCAATGAGACTTCGATGCGCAGGTCCGAGCCGGCCAGCGGATGATTGAAATCGAAAAGCGCCGTGGTCTCGCCCAATTCTTTCAGCACGCCCGAATAGCGGCTGCCGTTGGGCGCCGAAAACTCGACCATGTCGCCCGGCTCGAAACGGGATTCGGGGTCGGCGTTTTCGGCCATCATGGCCCGCGTGACCCGCTGCAGGAGTTCGGGGTTGCGGTCGCCATACGCCTGCGACGCGGGAAGATCGAAGGAAAAGCGCGTGCCTTCCTCGCGCCCCAGCAGCGCGTCCTCCATGCCCGGCGCCCACTGCCCCATGCCCATCTGCAGGGTGGCCGGGCGGCCGTCGAAGGTGTTGGCGAACACCGAGCCCGCCGCCGGCCCCGTCACCAGTTCGATGCGATAGTGCAGGGTTAGGTAGGAATCAGGGCGGACAAAAGCGTGCACTGGATGAGATGTAGAAGTCAAAATCTGTCACCGTAGAGGATCGTTGCTGTTCCCCCTATTTTAGAGCCTCTTATGACACTTCACACGCCGCACCCCGAAACCGAGCGCCCGCGCGAGCGCCTGATCGCCCATGGAGCCCATGTTTTGACCTCGCCGGAGCTGCTGGCCGTCGTCCTGCGCACCGGCATCAAGGGCTGCGATGCCGTCAGCCTGGGGCACAGGCTCATGACACAATTCAACGGCCTGCGCGGGCTGCTTTCGGCCGACGCCCAGACACTATTGGCCATTCCCGGCCTGGGCGCGGCCAAGACCTGCGAGCTTCTGGCCATCAACGAACTGAATCGCCGCGCGCTCGAAGAAGACCTGAGGGCCGGCCACGCGCTGGACCAGCCGCAGCGGGTCAAGCACTACTGCACGGCCAAGCTCGGCCACCTGGCCGTCGAGCATTGCATGGCGCTCTACCTGGACAGCCAGTTCCGCCTGATCACCACCGAGGAAGTCGCGCGCGGCACCCTGACCCAGGCCTCGGTCTATCCGCGGGAAGTCATCAAGGCGGGCCTGAAACACCATGCCGCCGCCCTGATACTGGCGCACAACCACCCCTCCGGCATCGCCGAACCGAGCGAGGCCGACCTGACCCTCACGCGCCACCTCAAGCACGCCCTGGCGCTGGTGGATATCCGGCTGCTGGACCACCTCATCGTCACGGCGGCGGGCGCCACTTCCCTGGCCGAGCGCGGCCAGATGTAGCGCCGAGAAAAAAAGTCAAGCATAGGCGCTTTTGGAAATGAAAATTTCTGGGCCCAACTGAGATCCAGGGGGCTAGGTATGCTTTCTTGTCATACCGCGTCGCCTTATTTATCCATAGTGACCTGACAGAGTCCTACCTACAATATCTGCACTGCATTAGCCATATCCCGAATGGGATCCATAAACACTTTCTAAGACATGAACTTGAACCTGGAAGCCAACCTTTCTCAAATCCGCAGCCTCTTTCCTGTAACACGCGAACTGGTGTATCTGGACCTTGGCGGGCGCGCGCCTCTCGCCACGCCAGTTAGGGCTGCGCTGGACGCCTATCTTGACGATTGCATGTACGGCCGCATTGATAAAAGTGTGCTGTTTGAAACAACCGAGAAAGTACGCGATCAGTTTGCCGCTCTGATCAACTGCCACCCAGACGAGGTCACATATACAAAAAACACCTCCGAGGGTCTGAACATGGTTTGCACAGCCATGCAATGGCGTAGCGGCGATAACGTGATCATCTGCCCGGAACTGGAGCATCCCAATAATATCTACCTGTGGCTGAACCTGCGCCAGCATGGAGTGGAAGTCCGATTTGTGCACCATGAAAATGGTTTCATGCCGGTCGACGCCATGATTGCCGCGATGGACGAGCGCACGCGCCTGCTTACAGCCTCCAGCATATCGTTCTCCCCCGGATTTCGTACCGATTTGGAGAAGGTCGGCCGAGCATGCCGAGCCAACGGGACGGTATTTCTCGTCGATGGTGCGCAATCCGTCGGCGTCTCGCATACAGACGTCAAGCAGATGAATATCGACGCCCTTTCGGTCTCCACTCAGAAAGGGATGCTGGGCCTGTATGGAATGGGTTTTCTGTACATCCGCCGCGAGCTTGCAGAAAAATTGCGCCCAGCATACATCGCCCGTTTCAGCATCGATATGGGCAACGCTGACGCCCATGAGTCAGATTTTGGCGGGAGTGACTTCAAGTTTATGGCGGCTGCACGTCGCTTCGACCTGGGCAACTACAACTTCCCAGCCGTATGCGCGGCTCATGCTTCACTCGAGTTGATCCTGAAGATAGGAACCAAGGAAATAGACGCTTATGTCACTTCCCTGGCCACAAAGCTCGCCGACGGATTCACCGAGCTTGGCCTGCCTGTCTGCGGAGGCGCCCCAGGACCCCATACGGGTCAGATCGTCACAGTCGGTCAGTATGGCTCAGGCGGAGATTCCGGCACCAACGATGAGCTATTGAACGGGCTGTACCGGTACCTGCTGGCAAATAAAGTAAAGCTCTCCATGCGTAGAGGGCTACTTCGCTTCTCCATGCATATCTACAACAACATGGACGAGATCAAAGTTGTCCTTGGCCTAACTAGAAAATATATAGGAGAATTGAAATGAAACACGCTTGTGTACCGCGACGCAAACTTACCGCCATCTTCAGCGCGCTGGCTCTTTCTTTTGGGCTGAGTCAGACCACGGCTGCTCAAGGTGAAGCCGATTACCCGAAGCGCCCAATACGCCTGGTTGTCGGCTTTGCGACTGGCGGGTCTAACGATTTGATTGCAAGAATTCTGGCGCCGGAGCTGGGAAAACAACTAGGTGTCGAGGTTTTCGTTGACAATAGACCTGGCGCCAATGGGATGATCGGCACCGAGCACGTGGCCAATTCCGCTCCGGATGGATACACAATAACCTTGGGAAGCATCAGTCCCTTCGTACTGAACCCGCAAGTCTACAGCAGCGTAAAGTACAACATGAAAAGTGACTTCCTGGGCATATCGCTGGTGGGAATGACGCCCCAGGTGCTTGCAGTAAATAAAGATGCCGGCATGAAATCTCTGGCTGACTTCGTGGCCCAGGCAAAAAGCAAACCTGGATCGATTACTCTAGGAACGTCCGGGATAGGAGGTAACTCTCACCTGGCTATAGAGCTGTTGAAAACCGCCGCAAATGTTGATGTCCGTGACGTCGCCTACAAAGGCACCGGGCCAGCAATAAATGACGCATTGGGCGGGCATCTAACCGGAGTCATGGCTGACTTGCCAGGCATCCTGGAACTGGTGAAGTCGAAAAAAATCATTGCCCTGGCTGTCACTAGTGAAGAGCGGGATGTGCTGCTTCCAGAGGTGGCGACTGCCAAGGAACAGGGCCTTGCTGATCTTGTGGCGGTCAACTGGTTTGCAGTCATGGTTCCTAAAGGCACGCCCGAACCCATCGTTGCAAAGCTCCATGATGCTGTCGTCAAGGCGACCCAGTCTGAATACCTGAAGGACCGCTTCAAGAATATGGGTGTCACCCCTCAAAATAGCGAGAGCCCCGTTGCATTCACCGAGTACTTCAATCGCGAGTACGATCGGTGGGGTTCGATCATCAAGGCGTCGGGGATCCGTGTCAACTAACGGTTATCTTGCGCTTCGGGGGAAAAAGCAGAGCGCAGCCAATCCATGAACTGCCTTACAGCCAACTTGTGAGTTGAGCGCTGAGAGCACACGGCATAGTAGTCCAACGCGTCTACAAGCTCCTCATCGAAGGGGCGAATCAAGATGCCTTGCTCCAGCGCGTCCTCGATCAAAGATGACCGGGTCACAGTGATACCCAAGCCACTCTCCAACGCCGAGAGCAATGTGCTTGAATCGTTGAAAATCAGGCACATGCGGCCTTCCTTAGCGATCGCGCGTGCCGGCACAGATGCATTCCAATGCTCCACATAGGGCCTCTCCTGACTGCAAAGCAACGGGATATGGCCTGGAACCAGACCTTCCTTTTCAATGAAACTCGCGACCGAAGGCGCACAGACCGGCACCAAACGGTCTCGCGTCAAAGGCTGAATCTGGTAGCCTTCCCAGTCTCCTCGGCCCAAACGGATCGATATGTCTGCTCCCGACGTCTCCAGATCCGCATAGTAGCGGTGTACGTCAAGGTGCAGCTCGATGTGGGGATAGGCCGCTGTGAAGCTTACAAGCCGGCTGGCCAGCACTCTTTGAGCAAAGCTTCGGGCCGCGGAGACAACTAGCGTGCTCCTTTCCGGTTGAAGCCCAAGTCTGTGTATTCCCTCGCTCACCAACGAAAACGCTCGTGACGTAAAGTCATAAAGCAATTCCCCTTCAGGGGTGAATTTCAGACCTCTGGGGCCTCGCTCGAACAGGGCAAGCCCCAAGTGTCCCTCCAGGCTTTTGAGTTGGCGGCTCAGGGCTCCCTGGGAAACACACAATTCTTCCGCAGCCCGGACTAAATTCAAATGGCGCGCCGCCACGTCAAACACTAGCAGCGACCGCAGGGATGGAATACGGGAAAGTATGCGGGTTTGGGCATTGCTCATACGTGGGATCCGCCAAGTTGCGACGAGGTGCGCATTACAAAGCCAGATAATAGCGTGTATGTCAGTAGGTCTATCCGCGGGAAGTCATCAAGGCGGGCCTGAAACACCATGCCGCCGCCCGCCCGCAGCGGCCCATGATGCCCGCGAACAACCGCCTTTGCCGCGTAAAGTGGCGTAAAGGCAGATTCAGCTTGGAAAGCGGCCCGCCCCCATGCTAGAATGCTCCGTTACTTTGGATACGTGGCCAGCTCATGAGCTGGCTGGCGACCCGCCCTTATGAAGATACAACAGGAATAGATCATGAAAGAAGGCATCCACCCCGAATACCGCGAAGTGGTGTTTCTGGATCAGCAGACCGGCACCAAGTTCATTTCGCGCTCCACGCTGCACAGCCGCGAAACCGTTGAACTCGATGGCAAGACTTACCCCTTGTTCAAGTGCGACGTTACCTCGGAATCGCATCCGTTTTACACCGGCGCGCAGACACGCATCGTCGAAACCGGCCGCGTCGAGAAATTCCGTGCCCGCTTTGCCCGCACCGCAGGCACCACCGCTCGCAAGGCTTCGTAAGCCGGCAGGGTTTGCCCGCGTTTGACCAAGGCAGCCTCCGGGCTGCCTTTTTAATTTAAGATAGTCCCCTCCACCCTACTTAGGGCGCACCCGTGTCTTCGAACGACTCCCTTTCCACGCCTGCCCGCCTGACCGCGACGGCAACCGTCAAACTACCCAGACTGTTCCTGCTGGCAGTGGGTGTCGTCTACATCCTGGCGGGCCTGTTCTTTCGCGATCCCTGGAAAACCGACGACGTGGTCGGCCTGGCCACCATGATGACGGCCTTGAACGGCCCGGGCTCGGCCATGCTGCTGCCCCAGATCGGCGTGCTGGCCCATGCCCAGGACGGCCCCCTGCCCATGTGGGTGGGCGCGTTCAGCATCTGGCTTTTCGGTCCCCTGTTCGAATACTTCACCACCCCGCTGGACGCCGCGGTGATAGCGTCGCGCCTGCCCAATCTGCTGTGGTTCGGCCTGCTCACCGGCTCGGTATGGTACGGCAGCTATCTGCTGGGCCGCCGCCCGGAACCGCAGCCACTGGCCCTGCCCTTCGGCGGCGAGCCCACCGTGCGCGACTACGGCCGCATGATCGCCGACGCCGCCCTGCTGCTGATCGTGGCGACGGTAGGCATTCTGTGGCGCATGCACGAAACCTCCGAGGTGCCGGCCCTGATCGCCTTCCAGGCCCTGGCCTTTTACGCGGTCACCCGCATGCTGGACCAGCCCGTGTCCGGCGCCATCGCCCTGGGCCTGGCCCTGGGCGCCGCATTCCTGACGCGCGGCTGGATAGGCGCGCTGCCCATCATGCTGGCCGTGCCATTCTGCTTCCGCCCGCACAGCGCCCTTTGGCCGGAAAGGAAATGGCTGATCATCAGCGTGGTCATCGGCGTCACCATGGCGCTGCTGTGGTGGATCCCGGCCAAGCGGCTGGGCGGCTACTGGACGCACAACTGGTGGCTGTGGAACATACAATCATTCAGCTGGCCGCGCTACGACGTCATGCTGAGCATGGTGCGCGACCTGCCCTGGTTCCTGTGGCCCACCTGGCCATTCGCCCTGCTGGCCTTGTGGCGCTGGCGTTCGTGGCTGGCGGCGCCCCACATCTGGATACCCCTGATGTTCGCCGTGTGGCCGCTGGTCACCATGCTGTTCCTGGCCGACGTGTTCGAACCCGAATACAGCCTGATGGCCGTTCCGGCCGCCGTGCTGGCCGCTTTTGCCTTGCCCACCTTGCGCCGCGGCGTCGTCAATTCGCTGGACTGGTTTGCCGTGATGTGCTTTTCGCTGAGCACGGCCACCGTATGGCTGGGCTGGATCGCGCTGCAGACGGGCTGGCCGCGCCAGATCGCCTATAACATTGCGCGCCAGACGCGCGGCTACGAGGCCTTCGTCTCCTGGCCGGCCTTGCTGATCGCCTGCCTGGGCACGCTGGCATGGATTGCGCTGGTGCGCTGGAGGCTGCACAGCAAGCCCGTGGCGCTGTGGCGCGGCACGGTGCTGTCGGCGGGCGGCCTCATCGTGACCTGGCTGATGCTGGTGACGCTATGGATGCCGGTGCTGGACTATGTGCGCAGCTACCGCGGCGTTTCGGCGCAGTTGGCCGCCGCCTTGCAGGTCCACAAGAAACCCCACGAATGCGTGCGCGCCCTCGGCGTAGGCAGCGGCCAGCGGGCTTCCTTCCTGGTGTTCAACGCCATCAATTTCAGCTACGACTCCAAGTGCACCCTGATCCTGCAGCAGACATCCCTGCAGGGCGTGGCCGACGGCACCGCCGCCTACTCCGACTCGGCGGCCGTGGTTTGGCAAGGCAAGCGCGGCGCGGACCGCCACGAAATCTTCCGTTTGCTGCGCATCGACAAGCCATGACCGCCCGCGCTCCCGAAATCAGGCGCTTCGGGTTCTACGTCAAGGAAATCCTGCGCCAGGCGTGGCCGGTCCTGATCAGCTCCTGGGCGAGCATCGCCTTCGGGGTGATAGACACGGCCATGGCTGGCCACGCCAGCGCCGCCGACCTGCAGGCCATGGCGCTGGCCGCATCGATCTACCTTACCGTGTTCGTAGGCTTGATGGGCGTGGTCCACGCCCTGATTCCCATCATTGCCCAGCACTTCGGCGGCCAGCGCTATCTCGAGGTCGGGCGCGCCTGGGGCCAGGGGGTGTGGCTGGCCATGGGGCTGTCGGCGGTCGGCGCCGCGACCATGCTGTTCCCCAATGTCTGGCTGGCCTTTTCGGGCCAGGTCGAGCCCGCCGTGCGCAGCGGCATCACCTGGTATCTGCGCGCCCTGATCCTGGCGCTGCCCGCCACCCTGATCTTCCGCACCATCTACGCCCTGAGCACCGCCGTTTCGCGCCCCAAGGTCGTCATGACCATCAACCTGGCCAGCATTGTCTTCAAGTTCTTCTTCAACTGGATATTCATGTTCGGCAAGCTGGGGCTGCCGGCGATGGGAGCCGCCGGCGCCGGCCTGTCCACCGCCGTCACCGGCTGGCTGGCGCTGGGAGCCGGGCTGTGGGCGATCTACCACGATCCCTATTACCTGCGCTTCAGGCCCAGCCTGGGCATGCCCCGCTGGGCCAGCCAGAAGGAACTGCTGCGCCTGGGCATACCCATGGGCGCCTCGTACCTGATCGAAATCTGCGCCTTCAGCTTCATGGCCCTGCTGGTCGCCCGCGAAGGCATGTTCGTGACCGGCGGGCATCAAATCATGTCCAACCTGGCCGCCTTGTGCTACATGATGCCCATGGCCGTGGGCATCGCCTCCGCCTCGCTGACCGCCCAGGCGATCGGCGCCAGGGATGTGCAAAGGGCGCGCCAGACCGGCATGGCCGGGATAGCCATCGTGGCGACCGGGGCCGGAGTGACCGCCGCCGTCCTGATCGCCGGCAAGTCGGCCATCCTGCGCGCCTATACCGACGACCTGCAAGTCGCCGCCGTCGCCGCCGCGCTGCTGCAGGTACTGCCCTGGTTCCATTTATGCGACGCCATGCAGTGCATAGGCTCTTATCTTCTGCGCGCCTACAAAGTGGCCGTCGTGCCCTTGCTGCTGCAGATCGTGGCGCTGACCGGCCTGGGCCTGATCGGCGGCTGGTGGCTGGGATTCGGCCCGGCCGCCGGCGCGCTGCGCCCCCTCATCGACCGCATCATGCCCGGCGCTCCCACCGGCGCCGCCAGCATGTGGCTGATGGCGCTTATGGGCCTGGGCTTCTCGGCCGCGCTGCTGTTCGGCTGGTACGGGCATATCGTGCGCCAATACGCCCGCCGCGCGGCCCGCGCAAGCATGTAGGCGCGCAAGCATGTAGGCGCGCAGGCAATGCAAGCGCGCAGGCCTGCGATCCGGCCCGCGCGCCGATGCGCTTACGCGGCCGTGCGCTGCTCGCCTGGCGGCGCCGCTTCCGTGTCCGGATCCGCCATGGCCGCGGCGGGCGCGGAGTCGTCGCCCGCCGCGGCATCGTTCGTATCGCCGCCCTCGATCACCGGCGTGACCAGTTCCACCACCTTGCTGCGCGACAGCATCCCCAGGAATTCATCGTTATCGCCGGTTACCGCCAAGGGCTCCGTGCTGCGCAGCATCCGTCCCAGGACTTCATCCAGCCCCGCCGTGGCGGGAACCGACGCCATGTCCTCGACATAGCGCGCCACATCGCGCGCGCCGTCGCGCACCGCGCGTTCCGCCGCTGAGCGGGTCAGCACCCCGGCCAGGCGCTTGCCGTCCAGCACCGCGGTATAGTCGAAGCGCCGGGCGGCCATCCGTTCGACCGCATGGCTGGGCCGCGAGCGCATGGTCAGCGTGAGCGAAGGCTCGTTGCAGGCATGCGCCGCATTGAGCACCTTGCTGCGGTTGACGTCCTGCAAAAAGGACTGGACGTAATCGTCGGCCGGCGCCAGAAGAATATCCTCCGGCGTGCCCTCCTGCACCAGTTCGCCGCCCTTGAGGATGGCTATGCGGTTGCCCAGGCGCAGCGCCTCGTCCAGGTCGTGCGTGATAAACACGATAGTCTTGTTCAACTGGGCCTGCAATTGCAGCAGTTGGTCCTGCATCTCCCGGCGGATCAAGGGGTCCAACGCCGAAAACGCTTCATCCATCAGGAGGATCTCCGCATCGGTGGCCAGGGCGCGCGCCAGGCCGACGCGCTGCTGCATGCCGCCCGACAGCTGATGCGGATACTGGTTTTCGAAACCCAGCAGACCGACCTGCTCCAGCCAGTGCTGCGCGCGCCCGCGGCGCTCCTCCTTGCCCATGCCCTGCACCTGCAGGCCATATGCCACGTTCTCGATCACCGTGCGATGCGGAAACAGGCCAAAGCGCTGAAACACCATGCTCATTTTTTGCTGGCGGAATTTTTCCAGCGCGGTTTTTCCCAGCGTCATCACATCCACGCCATCGACCAGTATCTGGCCCGCGCTGGGTTCGATGAGCCGGTTGAAGTGCCGTATCAGCGTGGATTTGCCCGAACCGGACAAGCCCATGATCACATAGATGCTGCCTTCTTCGATAGATAGGCTGATATCGCGCAGGCCCAGCGTATGGCCGCTTTTGGCCAGCAATTCCTGCTTGTCGATGCCGGCCCGGGCGTCGTCCAGCCAGCGCCCGGGCTGCGGGCCGAAAATCTTGAAAATATTGCGTACTTCGATCTTGGCCATGTCAGGCTCCCTTGTGCTGGCGTTGCCCGAAGGCCTGCGTGATGCGGTCGAAGATGATCGCCAGGATCACGATGCCCAGGCCGGCCAGCACGCCCCGGCCCACCTGCAGGCGGTTGATGCCTTGCAGGACTTCATAGCCCAGGCCGCGCACGCCTATCATGGACGCGATCACCACCATGGCCAGCGCCATCATGGTGGTCTGGTTGATGCCCGCCATGATGTTGGGCATGGCCAGCGGCAACTGCACGCCAAACAACTGCTTTATCCGGTTTGCGCCGAAAGCCCGCGAGGCTTCCAGCACTTCGCTGTCGACCAGGCGTATGCCCAGGTCCGTCAGGCGTATCACCGGCGGCACCGCGTAAATGACCGTGGCGATGATGGCGGCGATCTTGCCCAGATTGAACAGCATCACGACCGGTATCAGGTAGACGAAGCTGGGCATGGTCTGCATCACGTCGAGCACCGGCAGCATGACGGCGCGCAGCCATTTGAAGCTGGCCATCATGATGCCCACCGGTATGCCTATGGCCACCGACATCAGCACCGCGACAATCATGAGAGACAGGGTCTGCATGGCGGCATCCCACAGGCCGATGACGCCGATCAGGCACAGCATGAAACCGATAATGACGGAAAAGCCGATGCGCCGGCTGGCAAGCCAGGCCAGGCCCATGACGGCAAGGACCACGGTCCACCAGGGGGAATAGCGCACGACCTGGTCCATCCAGATCAGCAGGTCGAGCAAAGGCTGGGTAAGCGCGCGCAGCACATCGGAATAGCTGGACACGATGCCGCCGACAAAATCGTCGATGGGCGCGCGCAGCGCCCGGGGCGCAATAATTTCGGGAAACATAAAATCAACTCCGTAAAACTCGTTAAGAATGGCCTGCAGACTCTCTTGCCGGCGGCAGACCACGAGGTCGCCGCCTGCAAGAACTGCCGGCGCGTCGCCGGCGCGCCCCGCGGGGCGCGAGGGTCACGAATGCTATAGAGCTGCTTTTACGCGGCCGGCGACATCGGCCGGCAGCCATGCGTTCCAGATGCCGCCTTCGTTTTCAAGAAACCACTTGGCCACATCCTGGGGCTCGTCTTCGGTTTCTTCCATGTGGGCCATGACTTTATCCATGACAGGCAAAGGCACCGCCACCTTGGACAGGAATTCGGTCAGCTTGGGTGCGTCCTGGGTGAACTGGGTGGATACCGCGGTGAAGACCGGATTGTCGGGGTAGGCCGACGCTTGCGGCTGGGCGCAATTGGGATCGGTCAGGCAGGCATGCCTGGCTTTGTCGTAGGCGGGCAGTTCCAGCTTGACCAGGTCCATGGCGCCGACCAGGGGCGTCGGGTACCAGTAGTAGAACACCATGTTTTCTTTGCGCTGGTATGCCGCGGTCAGGGCGGCCTTCTGCGTGGCGCCGGTGCCGGGGGAAAATAGCGTGAAGCTGTCCTCCAGGTTCAGCGCCTTGAACAGGTTGCCGCTGACGACTTCGCAGCCCCAGCCCGCCGGGCAGCCGTAAAACCGCCCCTTGCTGGGCTCTTCGGGGTCTTTGAATTCATCTTTGAATTTGGGCAGGTCGGCCGCCGATTTCAGGTCCGGCAGGCGCTCCGCGGTATAGCGCGGAATGAACCAGGCTTCGCCGCCCATGTACAGGTCGCCTATGCGCTTGACTTTGCCGCCGGCCTCGGCTTTGGCCCAAGGCTCGGCAACGCTGTTGAGCCAGATTTCGGTATTGATGTCCAGGTCGCCGCGTTCAAGCGCGGCCAGGGCGGGCAAGGTTTCGGTGGGCAGGACTTCGGATTCGCATCCGTAGCCTTTTTCGGCAATGAAGCGCTCGATTTCGACGAGGACGAGATTGGATTCCCAGTTCATGCCGCCGAACTTGAGCGGGCGGTCGATTTCGCATTGGGGTTCCTGGGCTGCCTGGGCGACGTTGCTTGCTGCGGCGAAGGCGAGCAAGGCTGTGGCCAGGCCGAGGCCGAGGACTATTCGCTTGAATGGCGAGGGGGCGCTCGGGATGAGCGCGATATGTGAAGGGCTCACATGTAAAGACATGGCTGTTTGCCTCCTTAAGTGACATGGACGCACCAGGATTACCGCTGCGGTGCGCCAGGGCTAAGGGGGTGTGCGGAAGACGGATGGCCGCCAATACATACCGACACTAGCGTGAGGAGTACTGGGTACTCGTTGACAGGTATGGGGCCGGCAAGGGCCCGCTATACGCGAATTGAAAAACCATGAGGTTTGCGGCATTTTACGCGCAATTAGCAGAAATTAAAACCTCATGATTATTTGCTTGCATTGGGAGTGGATTTGTTGCGGGGGGATAGAGGTCGACTCGCCGCCGTGGTTACTGGTTCTTTGCACGGCTGCTGGTTCTTTGCGTGGTTGCTGTTCTTTGCGTGGTTGCTGTTCTTTGCGTGG
>NZ_FQXE01000017.1 GCF_900129885.1 Pollutimonas bauzanensis
CCCCGCGATGGCCGAGTACATGTCCGAGCCCGTGCCGGCAATCACCCGGCAGGTAAAGGTCGAGGCGTTGAATTCGTGCTCGGCATACAGGTTCAGCGACGTGTGCATGGCGCGCACCCAGTCCTCGCTGGGCGCCGCCCCGTGCAGCAGGTGCAGGAAATGCCCGCCGATGCTGTCGTCATCGGTCTGCACATCGATCACCCGCCCGTTATGGCTGAAGTGATACCAGTACAGCAGCGCCGAGCCCAGGCTGGCCATGAGCCGGTCGGCGATGTCGCGCGCGTCCGGCGCGTTGTGGTCGTCCTTCTCGGGCAGCATGCAGCCGAGCACCGACACGCTCGTGCGCATCACGTCCATCGGGTGGCTGGCCGCCGGCAGCGCCTCGAGCGCCGTTTGCAGCGCCGCGGGCAGCCCGCGCAGACTGCGCAGCTTGGCCTTGTAGGCGGCCAGTTCCGCCTTGGTCGGCAGCTTGCCGTGCACCAGCAGGTGGGCCACCTCTTCGAATTCGCAGGTCTCGGCAATGTCCAGAATGTCATAGCCGCGGTAGTGCAGGTCGTTGCCGCTGCGCCCCACGGTGCACAGGGCCGTATTGCCCGCCACCACCCCCGACAGGGCCACCGATTTCTTGGGCTTGGGGCCCGCCTTGGTCTCTTTGCTGTCGCTAATCGCCATGTCTCATGCTCCTGAAAGGGTTCCGGGATTTCCCGGGCCCGGGAAATATAAAAAAAAGCGAGGCCCGCATTACCGGGCCTCGCTTGGACTGATTACTTCAACAATTCCTGCACCCCGTCGCGCTCTTCGAGCAGCTCTTTCAGGGTGAAGTCCATGCGCTCGCGGGAGAAGGCGTCGATGTCCAGGCCTTCGACGCGCGTGTATTCGCCATTGGCGGTGATGACCGGCACGCCGTAGATGATGCCTTCGGGAATGCCGTAGGAGCCATCGGAAGGAACGCCCATGGTGACCCACTTGCCGTTGGAGCCCAGCACCCAGTCGTGGACATGATCGATGGCGGCATTGGCCGCCGAGGCGGCCGAGGACAGGCCGCGCGCTTCGATGATGGCGCCGCCGCGCTTGCCCACGGTGGGAATGAAGGTGTCGCGGTTCCAGGCGTCATCGTTGATCAGGCCGGGCAGGCTCGCGCCGCCCACGGTGGCGTAGCGGATGTCCGGATACATGGTGGGCGAGTGATTGCCCCAGACGATCAGCTTTTCGATATCGGCGACAGGCTTGCCGGACTTGGCGGCCAGTTGCGACAGCGCGCGGTTGTGGTCCAGGCGCAGCATGGCCGTGAAGTTCCTGGCGGGGAGATCGGGCGCCGATTTCATGGCGATGTAGGCGTTGGTGTTGGCCGGGTTGCCCACCACCAGGACCTTCACATTGCGGCTGGCCACGTCATTGAGCGCCTTGCCCTGCGCCGTGAAGATTTGCGCGTTGACGTGCAGCAAGTCCTTGCGTTCCATGCCGGGGCCGCGGGGGCGGGCGCCCACGAGCAAGGCCACGTCGACATCCTTGAAGGCTTCGCGGGCGTCACTGTGCGCGCTCATGCCCGCCAGCAAGGGGAAGGCGCAATCGTCAAGTTCCATCATGACGCCTTTGAGCGCCTTCTGGGCCTTCTCGTCGGGGATTTCCAGCAACTGCAGGATGACGGGCTGGTCTTTGCCGAGCATTTCGCCCGAAGCGATGCGGAATAGCAGCGCGTAGCCGATCTGGCCGGCAGCGCCGGTGACGGCGACACGCATGGCGGGTTTGGACATGAACAATCTCCCGTAGATTAGATATTAAGAATGAGTGGGTGCAGACAAGTGACAGTGTAATTCTTTTGGATGCCGATACGCGCTATGCACAGGCGCCGGCGCGCTGGCGCCGCAATGGCGAAAGCGCACCCGGTCTTAACATAGTAGAGTAGCCAAAATCGGCTATGCCGTCAAACATCTTATATCTTATATAAGACAGAAGAGTGTTAGACAGAATGCCCCAGGCATGCGAAAATGGCGGGCGTTCCACGAAAGTTTTTTCAATGCGTTTTGCCGATACCGTACTAACATTGCCTCATGTCCAATAATCCCCCGACTGATCGAGCCCCAGACTCCGATCGCTCTGCCAGCAGCGCGGCATTCAGCCCGTTGTATCAGCAGATCAAGGGCTTGTTGCTGCAAAGCCTGGACCGCGGCGAATGGAAACCCGGCGAGGCCATTCCCAGCGAGCTTGAACTGGCCGCCCGCTTCCAGGTCAGCCAGGGCACGGTGCGCAAGGCCATCGACGAACTCGCGGCGGAAAACTTGTTGCTTCGGCGGCAGGGCAAGGGTACATTCGTTGCAACTCACCACGAAGCCAAGGTCCGTTTCAGGTTTTTGCGCCTGACGCCCGATGACGGCAAGCCGCCCATTTCGGGCAGCCGCATACTGGAGTGCCGGCGCGTGAAGGCGCCCGCCGATATCGCGGCCCTGCTTGATTTGCGTACTGCCGACATGGTGGTCAATTTGCGCCGGATACTGTCGTTCGACCAGACGCCCACCATCCTGGATGACATCTGGTTGCCGGGCGCGGTGTTTCGCGGCCTTACCGCCGATTCGCTGGCACGCTACCGCGGCCCCCTGTATGCCCTGTTCGAATCCGAATTCGGTGTCAGCATGGTCCGCGCCGAAGAAAAAATACGGGCCGTCTCGGCCACCCAGGATCAGGCCGACGCGCTCGAGATTGCGCTTGCCAGCCCTTTGCTGCAGGTCGAGCGTGTTTCTTATACCTATGGGGACAGGCCCATGGAAGTGCGCAGGGGGCTGTATGTGACCGACCGCTTCCACTACAAAAACAGCTTGAATTGATTAAGGTTTTTCGCCCATTTGATACACCTCGCCTAAATAGGCGAAAATACTAGTAGCGCTTTGCAATAAATTATTTGTTATAACTCGAGGCCATCATGTCCGATTCAGCTTCAAAGCCACGTCCGCAGTTTCGCAATCTAAGCATTCCGCAGATAATGAGCTATCGCCTGCCCCTGGCGGGAAAAACGTCAATTTTGCATCGCATCAGCGGCGCCCTGTTGTTCGTCTGTTTACCGTTGGTCATTCTGCCGCTGTTCGCGCTCAGCGTGACCTCGCCGGAAAGCTATGCAAGCATCCAGTCCGTGGTCTCCAATCCCCTGTGCAAGCTGGTGCTGCTGGTCCTTATCTGGGGCTACCTGCATCACTTCTGTGCCGGCATCCGCTACCTCATTCTCGACCTGCATATCGGCAACGACAAGCATTCCGCGCAAAAAACCGCCGGGGTGGTGCTGGGAGTCAGCCTGGCGCTGACGCTGGTTTTCGGTCTTAAATTGTTTGGGGTGTGGTAATGGCGACTCAAGAACGTCTTGGCACGAAACGCCTGGTTGTCGGTGCCCATTACGGCACCATGGATTTCATCGTTCAGCGCGTCACGGCCGTCATCATGGCCGTCTACACGCTGGTGCTTTTCTTCGGAATCATTTTCACCTCCGAATTGAATTTCGAAAGCTGGCGCCGCCTGTTCACCTTCACTTGCCTGGGCTTGCCCGTCGGGTCGCTGCTGGCGACGCTGGCCTTCCTGTCGCTGGCCTGGCATGCCTGGATCGGGGTGCGCGACATCTGGATGGACTACGTCCGTTCCGCTGGCCTGCGGCTGTTCCTGCAGGCGCTGACCGTCTTGTGGCTGGTGGGCGCTGTCGTCTTTTTTGCAAAAATACTCTGGAGTTTATAAGCCGTGGCTGCTGTCAAAGATTCCCTACCGCGCCGCCAGTTTGATGTGGTGGTCGTAGGCGCCGGCGGGGCCGGCATGCGTTGCTCCTTGCAACTGGCCCAGGCCGGCCTGTCCGTCGCCGTCCTGTCCAAGGTATTCCCGACGCGTTCGCACACGGTGGCCGCCCAGGGCGGCGTCAGCGCTTCGCTGGGCAACATGAGCGAAGACAACTGGTATTGGCATATGTACGATACCGTCAAGGGCTCCGACTGGCTCGGCGACCAGGACGCCATCGAGTTCATGTGCCGCGAAGCCCCCAATGCCGTTTACGAGCTCGAACACTTCGGCATGCCTTTCGACCGCAACCCCGATGGCACGATTTACCAGCGCCCCTTCGGCGGCCATACGGCCAATTTCGGCGAAAAGCCGGTGCAGCGCGCCTGTGCCGCGGCCGACCGCACCGGCCACGCCATGCTGCATACGCTGTACCAGCGCAATGTGGCCGCGCGCACCCAGTTCTTCGTCGAATGGATGGCGCTCGATCTTCTGCGCAATGACGCCGGCGACGTCCTGGGCGTGACCGCCCTCGAAATGGAAACCGGCGAAATATACGTGCTCGAAGCCAAGCAAACCGTGCTCGCGACGGGCGGGGCGGGGCGCATCTGGGCGGCATCGACCAATGCCTTCATCAATACCGGCGATGGCCTCGGCATGGCCGCGCGCGCGGGCTTTCCCCTGCAGGACATGGAGTTCTGGCAATTCCACCCCACCGGCGTGGCCGGCGCGGGCGTGCTGATCACCGAAGGCGTGCGCGGCGAAGGCGGCATCCTGCTGAACAAGGACGGCGAGCGCTTCATGGAACGCTACGCTCCCACGCTCAAGGACCTGGCTCCGCGCGATTTCGTTTCGCGCTCGATGGACCAGGAAATCAAGGAAGGCCGGGGCTGCGGCGACGGCAGCTATGTGGTGCTCAAGCTCGATCACCTGGGCGCCGAAACCATACAGAAGCGCTTGCCCTCGATCCGCGAGATCGCCATCAAGTTCGCCAACGTGGATCCCATCAAGGATCCTATCCCCGTGGTGCCGACGATACACTACCAGATGGGCGGCATCCCGACCAACATCTATGGCCAGGTCGTCAGTGTCGCCAACGGCCACACCAAGGCCGTCAATGGGCTGTATGCCATCGGCGAATGCGCCGCCACTTCGGTGCACGGCGCCAATCGCCTGGGCACCAATTCCCTGCTCGACCTGATCGTTTTCGGCCGCTCGGCCGGCAACCACATCGTCCAGACGCACCCCGAGCGCCAGCACGCGCACGAGCCCATTCCCCAATCGGCCATCGATTTCTCCATAGACCGCGTCAACAGGCTGGAAACCCGTACTTCCGGCGAGAAGACGCAGGACGTCGGCAACGCCATCCGCGTCGCCATGCAGCATCACTGCGGCGTGTTCCGCACGCTGGACCTCCTGAACAAGGGCGTCGATGCCATCGAAAGCCTGGCCCCCCAAGTGGAAAGCATCTACTTCAAGGACAAGTCCAAAGTCTTCAATACGGCGCGCATCGAAGCGCTTGAAGTCACCAACATGATCGAAGTCGCGCGCGCCACGACCAAATCGGCCGCCAATCGCCTGGAAAGCCGCGGGGCGCATGCCTTGGACGACCATCCCGATCGCGACGACGTGAACTGGCTGCGTCACACATTGTGGTTCTCGGAAGGCAGCCGTCTCGAATACAAGCCGGTGCAAATGACGCCGCTTACCGTAGACAGCTTCCCGCCGAAAGCGCGGACCTTCTAAGCAGGATATCGAAATGAGTCAAAAACGTATCGTCAAGTTTGAAATCTATCGCTACGATCCCGACAAGGACGAGCGGCCTTACATGCAGAAGCTCGAGGTCGAGCTGCAGCCCACCGACAAGATGCTGCTCGATGCCATCATCCGCATCAAGAACGATGTCGACGACAGCCTGGCCATCCGCCGCTCCTGCCGTGAAGGCGTGTGCGGTTCCGACGCCATGAACATCAATGGCAAGAACGGCCTGGCCTGCACCACCAACCTGCTGGAGCTCAAGGAACCCATTGTGCTCAAGCCATTGCCCGGCCTGCCGGTGGTGCGCGACCTCATCGTCGACATGACGCACTTCTTCAACCAGTATCATTCGATCAAGCCTTTCCTGATCAATGATCAGCCGCCGCCCGAAAAAGAGCGCCTGCAGACGCCCGAGGCGCGCGACGAGCTCAACGGCTTGTACGAATGCATTCTGTGCGCTTGCTGTTCCACGGCGTGCCCTTCGTTCTGGTGGAATCCGGACAAGTTCGTCGGCCCGGCCGGCTTGCTGCAGGCTTACCGCTTCATTGTGGACAGCCGCGACGAAGCCACTGGCGAGCGTCTGGACAACCTCGAAGATCCGTATCGCCTGTTCCGCTGCCACACCATCATGAACTGTGCCGACGTCTGTCCGAAGGGCCTCAATCCTTCGCATGCCATAGGCAAGATCAAGGAACTTCTGGTTCGTCGCACTATATAGTTAATGGATAAAAGGTTTGGATCACCGATGAGAAAGTTGTCAGAACTGGAGCGCGCCCGTCTTCGATGGCGCGCGCGTCGGGGCCTGCTGGAAAATGACCTGATCATCACCCGATTTTTGGATCAATACGAAGCCGATTTAACCGATATCGATGTGTCCGCCTTGACTCAGCTGTTCGAGATGGGCGACAACGAATTGCTTGATGTATTGCTGGCTCGCGGGGAAGTTGAGGGCGTATACGATACGGCCGATATTCGTCGATTGGTTGCGCAAATGCAGAAGCTCTAATTTTTAAGGAAGAATGTGATGCAATTGTCAGATAAAAAAGCCACACTATCGTTCTCCGACGGTAGCGCCCCCATCGAGTTCCCCGTGTACGAGGGTACTGTCGGGCCTGAGGTGATCGATATCCGCAAGCTGTACGGCCAGACCGGCATGTTCACGTACGACCCGGGTTTTCTCTCGACGGCATCGTGCGAATCGGGCATTACCTATATAGACGGCGACAAAGGCGAATTGCTTTATCGCGGTTACCCCATCGACCAGCTCGCGCAAAAATGCGACTTCATGGATATCTGCTACCTGATCCTGAATGGCGATCTTCCCAGCGGCACTGAAAAAGCCGACTTCGATTCGCTGGTTACGCATCACACCATGGTCAATGAGCAGTTGCATTTCTTCCTGCGCGGCTTCCGCCGCGATGCGCACCCCATGGCGGTGCTGACCGGCCTGGTGGGCGCCCTGTCGGCTTTCTATCACGACTCGACCGACATCACCAATCCCCACCATCGCCATGTATCGGCGATCCGCCTGATCGCCAAAATGCCGACGCTGGTCGCCATGGCGTACAAGTATTCGCAGGGCCAGCCTTTCATTTACCCGCAGAATGACCTGTCATACACGGGCAATTTCCTGCGCATGATGTTTGCCACGCCTTGCGAAGAGTACAAGGTCAATGACGTCGTGGAACGCGCCCTGGATCGCATTTTCATCCTGCACGCCGACCACGAGCAGAACGCCTCGACTTCCACGGTCCGCCTTTGCGGTTCGTCCGGCACCAATCCGTTTGCGGCCATTGCCGCGGGCGTCGGCTGCTTGTGGGGCCCCGCCCATGGCGGCGCCAACGAGGCATGCCTGCAAATGCTGGAAGAACTGCAGGCCAACGGCGGCGTCGAGAAAGTCGGCGAGTTCATGGAAAAGGTCAAGGACAAGAACTCGGGCGTGCGCCTGATGGGGTTCGGCCACCGCGTCTACAAAAACTACGATCCGCGCGCCAAGCTCATGCAGGAAACCTGCAAGGAAGTGCTGGCGGCGCTGGGCCTGGAGAACGATCCCCTGTTCAAGCTGGCGATGGAGCTCGAACGCATTGCCCTGGAAGATCCTTATTTCGTCGACCGCAAGCTCTACCCGAATGTCGATTTCTATTCGGGCATTGTGCAGCGCGCCATCGGCATTCCCACTGCGCTGTTCACCGCCATTTTTGCCCTGGCCCGCACAGTGGGCTGGATTGCGCAATGGAGCGAAATGCTGTCGGATCCGGACTACAAGATCGGCCGCCCGCGCCAGTTGTACACCGGCTCGCTGACGCGCGACGTTCCGACGCGCGGCTGATAGTCAGGTAAAAGGAAGAGGGCGCCTCATGTGGGCGCCCTTTTCCGTTGGTGTGCATGGGGATGAACTGGCGGATACACGGACCAGCGACCAAGCTGGCCCGTGCGTTGCAGTATTACAGCTGGACCTGTCCCGCCTCCTGCTGCGCGTCGACCACCGCCAGGGCCGTCATGTTCACGATCCGGCGCACGGTCGAACTGGTCGTCAGAATATGCACCGGCCGCGCCGCGCCCAGCAGCACCGGACCCATCGCCACCCCGTTGCTGCCCGTCATCTTCAGCATGTTGTAGGTAATATTGCCCGTATCCAGATTGGGCATGATCAGCAAATTGGCCGGCCCCTTGAGCGTCGAATCGGGGAAAGCCTTGAGCCGGATCTTTTCCGACAGCGCCGAATCGGCATGCATCTCGCCATCGACCTCCAGCGTCGGCGCGCGCTCCGAAATGAGCTGGCGCGCCTCGGCCATCTTGCGCGACGACGCCGACGACCTGCTGCCGAAATTCGAATGCGACAGCAGGGCCACCTTGGGCACCACGCCGAAACGAAGAATCTCGTCGGCGGCCTGGATAGTCATGTCGGCGATCTGCTCCGCGCTCGGGTCCTCATTGACATGCGTATCGCAGATAAACAGCGTCTGCGTCGGCAGCATCAGCACATTCATGGCCGCATACGTCCGGGCGCCCGGCTTCAGGCCTATGACATCCTGCACATGCTTGAGCTGATTGTCGAAACGGCTGGCGACCCCGCACAGCATCGCATCGGCATCGCCTCTTTGCAGGAGCATCACCGCAATCAGCGAGTTGTGCTTGCGCACCATCGCCTTGGCAATATCCGGGGTCACGCCGTCGCGGCCCATGAGCTTGTAATAAGCGCTCCACGTTTCATTGAAACGCTCGTCGTCTTCCGGATTGACGATCTCGATATCCTGGCCCACCGCCAGGCGCAGCCCGAACTTCTTGATGCGCATCTCGATCACCGCGGGGCGGCCCACCAGGATGGGATGCGCAAATTTTTCGTCGACCACCGTCTGCGCCGCGCGCAATACCCGCTCGTCTTCGCCGTCGGCGTAAATGACGCGCTTGGGCGCGCTTTTGGCCTGCATGAAAAGAGGGCGCATCAACTGGCCCGTGTGATACACCAGGCTCATCAGCTTTTGCCGATAGGCTTCTATGTCCTCGATGGGGCGCCTGGCCACGCCGGAATCCATGGCGGCCTGCGCCACGGCCGGGGCGATCTTGACGATAAGGCGCGGATCGAACGGCTTGGGAATGATGTAGTCCGGCCCGAACGCCAATTCCTGGCCGGCATAGGCCGTGGCCACCTCGTCGTTCTGTTCCGCTTCCGCAAGCTCGGCGATGGCTTTCACGCAGGCCAGCTTCATCTCCTCGTTGATGACGGTCGCGCCCACATCCATGGCGCCGCGGAAAATGAAGGGAAAGCACAGGACATTGTTGACCTGGTTGGGATAGTCTGAGCGCCCGGTCGCTATGATGCAATCGGGGCGCGCCGCCTTGGCGACTTCGGGGCGGATTTCGGGCTCGGGATTGGCCAGCGCCAGGATGAGCGGGCTGCGCGCCATGGTCCTGACCATGTCGGCGGTCAGTACTCCGGGCGCCGAGCAACCCAGGAAAACGTCGGCATTGTTGCAGGCGTCGGCCAGCGTGCGCGCGCCGGTGTCCTGGGCATAGCGCGCCTTGTTGGGCTCCATGTTTTCTTCACGGCCTTGCCATATGACGCCGCGCGAGTCCACCACATAAATATTGGACGGCCGCACGCCAAGGTGCACCAGCAGATTCAGGCAGGCAATGGCGGCCGCGCCGGCGCCCGAACACACCAGTTTCACATCCTCGATCTTCTTGCCCACCACCTTCAGGCCGTTGATGATGGCCGCCGAAGAGATGATCGCCGTGCCATGCTGGTCGTCGTGGAAGACGGGAATCTTCATGCGCTCGCGCAGCTTTTTCTCGATGTAGAAGCATTCGGGCGCCTTGATGTCTTCCAGGTTGACGCCGCCCAGCGTCGGCTCGAGGGCGGCGATGATGTCCACCAGCTTGTCGGGATCGGTTTCATCGAGCTCGATGTCGAATACGTCGATGCCGGCGAATTTCTTGAACAGGCAGCCTTTGCCTTCCATGACTGGCTTGGCCGCCAGCGGCCCTATGTTGCCCAGCCCCAGGACCGCCGTGCCGTTGGTGATGACGCCCACAAGGTTCGAGCGGGATGTGTATTTGGCCGCGGCGTCCTCGCCTTCCGAATGGATGCTCATGCAGGCGAACGCCACCCCGGGCGAATACGCCAGCGACAGGTCGTCCTGATTGGCGAGCTGCTTGGTGGGCATGACGGATATCTTGCCCGGCGTGGGATAGGCATGGTAGTCCAGGGCAAGTTTTTCGAGGTCGGCGTTAGTGTCCATTTAGGGGACTCCTGAATAGAGATGAATGAATAAACTGCAAGTGTAGTGCGCCGGAGGGCCGCCGGCGCGGTATTTCAGCACAGAACAGGCCGCAGGGACTGTCCTGCGTCCGGGCTCCGCCCGAGGGGCATTTTTGCCTTTGGGAGCGGCCTGGCGGCAAAAAACTTGCCGGATTGCCTTCAATTGGCGTAAGGTGTTTGTTAATGCCAACGCTTTCCCGCTTTTGCCGGGCATTTCCCCGGCTTGGGTTTATCCCCCATTGCTTCACAGGTATACTAGTACGAATACGGCTTATCAAGGCGTCGTACGTTGCCTTCTGCCCCGCTATCCGCTAATCGGTCTGGCCGTGTCGCGGAAGGTTGTTCCCTGCATCATAACGAGTGAGACACTCGGATAGGTGAAGCGCATATATGTCATCGGAAATAGAACTTTTATCCAATTCTTACCTGTTTGGTAGCAACGCCCCTTATGTCGAGGACCTCTACGAGTCCTACCTCGACAATCCCGGGTCTGTGCCGGATCAGTGGCGCGATTATTTCGACCAGCTGCAGCATCTGCCTGCCACCGACGGCCGCGAAGTCACGCGCGACCAGGCCCACGCCCCCATCATCGAATCATTCGCGCAGCGCGCCAAGGCCAACGCCTTTGTTGCGCGCGCCCAAGAGCCCGACCTTACCGTCGCCGGCAAGCAAGTCTACGTTCAGTCCATCATCGCCGCATACCGGTCGCTGGGCTCGCGCTTTGCCGAACTCGATCCGTTAAAGCGCCAGGACCGCCCGGTCATCCCCGAGCTCGACCCCAGTTTCTATGGCCTGACCGAAGCCGACCTCGATCAGGTCTATTCGGCCACCAACACGTATTTCACCAAAGCCGACACCATGACCATGCGCGACATGCTCAAGGCCTTGCGCGATACGTATTGCCGCAGCGTCGGCGCCGAATTCATGCATATCTCCGACCCCGCCGCCAAGCGCTGGATCCAGGAACGCCTTGAGTCCACGCTGGGCGTGCCGTCGTTCTCGGCCGAGCGCAAGCGCCACATTCTGCAGCAGGTCACCGAGGCCGAAGGCCTCGAGCGCTTCCTGCACACCAAGTATGTCGGGCAGAAGCGTTTCTCGCTGGAAGGCGGCGAAAGCTTTATCGCGGCCATGGACGAAGTCGTCGGCCATGGCGGCGAAAACGGCGTTCAGGAACTCGTGGTGGGCATGGCTCACCGCGGCCGCCTGAACATGCTCGTGAACATCATGGGCAAGATGCCCGGCGATTTGTTCGCCGAATTCGAGGGCAAGCACGCCGAAGGCCTCACCGACGGCGATGTCAAATACCACAACGGCTTCTCCAGCGACCTTTCCACGCGCGGCGGTCCCCTGCATCTGTCGCTGGCGTTCAACCCTTCGCACCTTGAAATCGTCAACCCGGTGGTCGAAGGCAGCGTGCGCGCCCGCCAGGACCGCCGCGGCGACGACGTCGGGTCGCAGGTGCTGCCCGTGCTGGTCCACGGCGATGCCGCCTTCGCGGGGCAGGGTGTGGTCATGGAAACCCTCAACCTGGCGCAAACGCGCGGTTACGGCACCGGCGGCACCCTGCACATCGTCATCAACAACCAGATCGGTTTCACCACCTCCGATCCGCGCGACACCCGTTCCACGCTGTATTGCACCGACGTCGTCAAAATGATAGAGGCGCCGGTCTTCCACGTTAACGGCGACGACCCGGAGGCCGTGGTCTACGTTACGCAACTGGCCCTCGATTACCGCCTGCAGTTCCATCACGACGTCGTCGTCGACATCGTATGCTTCCGCAAGCTGGGCCACAACGAGCAGGACACGCCCTCGCTCACCCAGCCGCTCATGTACAAGAGCATAGGCAAGCATCCCGGCACCCGCAAGGTCTACGCCGACAAGCTGGTGGCGCAGGGCATCCTGACCGAGGCCGAATCCGACCAGCTGGTCAAGGATTACCGCCAGCTCATGGAAGACGGCCAGCGCACCATCGAGCCCGTGCTGACCGACTACAAGAACAAGTACTCGACCGACTGGTCGCCCTTCCTGGGGGCCAAATGGACCGACCAGGCCGATACCGGCGTGCCGGTGGCCGAGCTTACCCGCATCGGCGAGAAAATCACCGCGGTGCCCGAGAACTTCACCGTGCATACGCTGGTCAGCAAGCTGCTCAATGACAGGCGCAATATGGCGCGCGGCGAGCAGAACGTCGACTGGGGCATGGGCGAGCATCTGGCCTTCGCCACGCTGGTGGCCAGCGGCTACGCCATACGCATCACCGGCCAGGATTCCGGCCGCGGCACGTTTACCCACCGCCACGCCGTCCTGCACGACCAGAAGCGCGAACGCTGGAACGACGGCACCTATATTCCGCTGCAGAACGTATCGGAAAACCAGGCGCCTTTCACCGTCATCGATTCGGTGCTGTCGGAAGAAGCGGTGCTGGCCTTCGAGTACGGCTACGCAACCGCCGAGCCCAACACGCTGACCATCTGGGAAGCGCAGTTCGGCGATTTCGTCAACGGCGCGCAGGTCGTCATCGACCAGTTCATCACCTCCGGCGAAGCCAAGTGGGGCCGCCAATGCGGCCTGACCCTGATGCTTCCCCACGGCTACGAAGGGCAGGGCCCCGAGCATTCCTCGGCGCGCATCGAACGCTTCCTGCAGTTGTGCGCCGACAACAACATCCAGGTCGTGCAGCCCACCAATGGCGCCCAGATCTTCCACGTCTTGCGCCGCCAGATGATCCGGCCGTTCCGCAAGCCGCTGATCATACTCACGCCCAAGTCCCTGCTGCGCAACAAGGAAGCCACTTCGCCGCTTGCCGACCTGGCCAATAATCAGTTCCTGCCGGTCATCGGCGAACAGGATGCCGGCATCGACCCGGCGGCGGTCAGCCGCGTGCTGGTTTGTTCGGGCAAGGTCTATTACGATATCGTCCATGCGCGCAAGGACGCGGGCCGCGCCGATGTGGCGGTGCTGCGCATCGAACAGCTGTATCCGTTCGCGCACAAGTCCTTCCAGTCCGAATTGCAAAAATACCCCAATGCCAAGGAAATCGTCTGGGTGCAGGACGAACCCCAGAATCAGGGCCCCTGGTTTTATATTCAGCATCATCTGTACGAAAACATGGCCGACGGCCAGAAGCTGGGCTATGCGGGACGCGCCGCCTCGGCATCGCCGGCGGTGGGCTACCTGGCCAAGCACCAAGAGCAGCAACGGAACCTGCTCGAGCAGGCGCTGGCGCCCAAGTTCAAGAGCTTCATGCTGACTAAATAACGAATATTTTTCAAAACGGAATACATACCATGGCTATTACTGATGTTCTCGTTCCCCAGCTTTCCGAATCGGTTTCCGAGGCGACGCTGCTCACCTGGAAAAAGCAGCCCGGAGAGGCTGTCGAGGCCGACGAGATCCTGATAGAAGTCGAAACGGACAAAGTGGTTCTGGAAGTTCCCGCCCCATCGGCCGGCGTGCTCAAGGAAATCGTCAAGGGCGACGGCAGCACCGTTACCTCGGGCGAGGTCATGGCGCGCATCGACACCGAAGGCAAGGCTGCCGCGGCGCCCGCGCCGGCGGCGGCTCCTGAGCCGGCAGCCGCGGCCCCGGCCGCTTCGGCGCCTGCCGCCGCGGCGCCCGCGGTCTCCGCCGTGGCTTCTCCTTCCGCGGGCAAGATCCTGGCCGAAAAAGGCGTCGATCCCGCAACGCTCGAAGGCTCGGGCCGAGGCGGCCGCATCACCAAGGGCGATGCGCTGGCCGCCGGCAGCGCTCCCGCCAAGAAAGCCGCCGCGCCGGCCGCGCCTGCGACCCTGTCGCTCGACGGCCGCCCCGAACAGCGCGTTCCCATGAGCCGCCTGCGCGCCCGCGTTGCCGAACGCCTCCTGCAGTCGCAGGCCGACAATGCCATCCTCACGACTTTCAATGAAGTCAATATGCAAGGCATTCTCGATCTGCGCAAGAAATACAAAGACCAATTCGAGAAAGAGCACGGCGTCAAGCTGGGCTTCACCTCCTTCTTCGTCAAGGCCGCGGTGGCCGCGCTCAAGAAATTCCCCGTCGTCAACGCTTCGGTGGACGGCAAGGACGTGATCTATCACGGCTACTTCGATATCGGCATCGCCGTGGGCAGCCCGCGCGGCCTGGTCGTGCCCATCCTGCGCAATGCCGACCAGCTGTCGATCGCCGACATCGAAAAGCAGATCGCCGATTTCGGCAATCGCGCGCGCGACGGCAAGCTGACCCTCGAAGAGCTTACCGGCGGCACCTTCTCGATTTCCAACGGCGGCGTGTTCGGTTCCATGCTGTCCACGCCCATCATCAATCCGCCGCAGTCGGCCATCCTGGGCATCCATGCCACCAAAGACCGCGCGGTAGTCGAGAACGGCCAGATCGTGGTACGCCCCATGAATTACCTGGCCATGTCCTACGACCATCGCATCATCGATGGGCGCGAAGCCGTATTGGCCCTGGTGGCCATCAAGGAAGCGCTCGAAGACCCGCAACGCCTGCTGCTGGACGTTTAAGCATGCGGGCAACGGCGTAAAATGCCCGGCGAGCGTTTCCTTTTCATGGGACACGCTGGCCGGGATTTTTTTGCCGCCGGGTTCACGACTCGCGAGCCCCTTGCCGGGCTTGCGACAACACTATCTAGATCGAGAAAAAAACATGGCTAAACAATTTGACGTGGTCGTCATCGGCGCAGGCCCCGGTGGCTATATTGCCGCAATCCGCGCTGCGCAACTGGGTCTGACCGTGGCATGCATCGATGCCTGGAGCACCGCCGACGGCAAGCCGGCGCCGGGCGGCACTTGCACCAATGTTGGCTGCATCCCCTCCAAGGCGCTGCTGCAGTCCTCCGAACATTACGAGCAGGCCAATCATCACTTCGCCGAGCACGGCATCGAGATCAAGGGCATCGAGCTCAAGCTCGACACCCTGGTCGGCCGCAAGAACACCGTCGTCAAGCAGAACAACGACGGCATCCTGTATCTGTTCAAGAAAAACAAAGTCACTTTTTTCCATGGCACCGGCTCCTTCGTCGCCCATGTGGATGGCGGCTGGTCGATCAAGGTCTCGGGATCGTCCGAGGAAGACCTGGTGGCCAGGCACGTGATCGTCGCCACCGGTTCCTCGCCGCGCGCATTGCCTGGCCTGCCATTCGATGAGACCCAGGTCTTGTCCAACGACGGCGCGCTGCGCATTCCCGCCGTGCCGAAAAAGCTGGGCGTGATCGGCGCGGGCGTCATCGGCCTTGAACTGGGCAGCGTCTGGCGCCGCCTGGGCGCCGAAGTCACCATACTCGAAGCCATGCCCGATTTTCTCGCCGTTGCCGACCAGCAGGTTGCCAAGGAAGCCCAGAAGGCGTTTGCCAAGCAGGGCCTGGCGATACATACCGGCGTCAAGATAGGCGAAGTCAAATCGACCGCCAAGTCGGTCACCGTGCCTTACACCGATGCCGCGGGCGCCGAGCAAAAACTCGTGGTCGACAAGCTCATCGTTTCCATCGGCCGCGTTCCCCATGTCGAGGGGCTGGGCGTCGACACCGTCGGGCTCAAGCTGGACGAGCGCGGCTTCATTGCCGTCGACGACGATTGCAAGACCAATCTGCCCAATGTGTGGGCGGTGGGCGATGTGGTGCGCGGCCCCATGCTGGCGCACAAGGCCGAAGAAGAGGGCGTGGCGGTGGCCGAGCGCATCGCCGGGCAGCACGGCCATGTGAATTTCGGCACTATACCGTCGGTCATCTATACCTCCCCGGAAATCGCCTGGGTGGGCAAGAACGAGCAGCAGCTCAAGACCGAGGGCCGCGATTACAAGGCCGGCAGCTTCCCCTTCATGGCCAATGGCCGCGCCCGCGCTTTGGGCGACACGACGGGCTTTGTCAAGATCCTGGCAGACGCCAAGACCGACGAGGTGCTGGGCGTCCATATTATCGGCCCGCAGGCTTCCGAGCTGATTTCCGAGGCGGTGACCATCATGGAGTTCCGCGGCGCGGCCGAGGACATCGCGCGCATCTGCCACGCGCATCCCACCTTGTCCGAGGCCATGAAAGAGGCCGCCCTGGCGGTCGACAAGCGCACGCTGAATTTCTGATTCCGCGCATGGCGTGACCTGACCAAGGGCGGGCAAAGGCTCGCCCTTCGTCGTTATACGAGTGTGTCTTATGAATGTTCTCGAGTATTACCGCCACACACTGAAGGAGCGCGGCTATGAGTGCGATGATGCGCAGCTGGCCGCGATCGAGCGCCTGCAGGTGTATTTCGATGAATGGCTGAACTTCAAGAAAGCCCGCTCATCTTCGTTGAAAAAGATTTTCCGGCGGCCGGATGTGCCCCGCGGCGTTTACCTGTGGGGCGGCGTGGGCCGCGGCAAAAGCTTTTTGATGGACGCGTTCTATCTGACCGTGCCGGTCAAGCGCAAGACGCGCCTGCATTTCCACGAATTTATGCGCGGCGTGCATCACGAACTGGGCGAGGTGCGCGGCCAGCAGGATCCCCTGGACGAGGTGGCGCGGCGCATAGCAAAACGCTATAGACTCATCTGCTTCGACGAATTCCATGTGTCCGACGTCGCCGACGCCATGATTCTGTACCGGCTCCTGCTCAAGCTGTTCGAATACGGGACCTCGTTCGTCATGACGTCCAATTACGAGCCGTCCACCCTGTACCCCGACGGCCTGCACCGGGACCGCATCCTGCCCGCGATCAAGCTGATCCAGGACAGGATGGACATACTCAACGTGGATGTGGGCGTAGACTACCGCCGCCGCACGCTGGAGCAGGTGCGCATGTACCTGACCCCGCTCACGCCTGAAACCGGCAAAGAGCTCCAGGCCAACTTCGACCGCCTGCTCGACACCGCGCCGCTCAAGCCCGTGCTGACGGTCGAGCATCGCGAACTCAAGGCCATTGCGCTGGGCGGCAGCATAGTGTGGTTCGATTTCGCGACGCTGTGCGGCGGGCCGCGCTCGCAGAATGACTACCTGGACCTGGCCAGCCGCTTCCACACGGTAATATTGTCCGATGTGCCGCGCATGGGGCCGCGCAATGCTTCCGAGGCGCGCCGCTTTACCTGGCTGATAGATGTGTTCTACGATCACAAGGTCAAGCTCATCATTTCGGCCGAATGCGAGGCCGACGAGCTTTATACGGAAGGTCCCATGTCCAACGAGTTCCACCGCACGGTTTCGCGCATCATGGAAATGCAGTCGCGCGAATACCTCGAGTCGGAGCGGCGCGAGGCGGTCACTCTGTAAATGCCGCCGGCCGAAAGGCATGGCGCCCCCCGCAACCTGTCTCATTCAAGCAATCTATGAATACCCGCGTATTAACTGGCATCACGACTTCCGGAACCCCCCATTTAGGCAACTATGCCGGCGCCATTCGTCCGTCGATACAGGCCAGCCATCTGCCGGGCGTCGACGCGTTCTATTTCATGGCCGACTACCATGCGCTGATCAAATGCGACGATCCGCAGCGCATTGCGCGTTCGCGCCTGGAAATCGCCGCCACCTGGATCGCCGCCGGGCTGGACCCGGAAAAAGTGACGTTCTATCGCCAGTCCGACATTCCGGAAATCCCGGAATTGTGCTGGATGCTGACGTGCGTGACGGCCAAGGGCCTGATGAACCGCGCCCACGCCTACAAGGCGTCGGTGGACCAGAACGTGGCCCGGCAGGTGGACCCCGACGACGGCATCAATATGGGGCTGTTTTCCTATCCGATACTGATGGCGGCCGACATCCTGATGTTCAATGCCAACAGGGTGCCGGTGGGCCGCGACCAGATCCAGCACCTGGAAATGACGCGCGATATCGCCCAGCGCTTCAATCATCTGTATGGCCAGGGCCGCGATTTCTTCGTGCTGCCCGAAGTGCAGATCGACGACGAGGTGGCCACCTTGCCGGGCCTGGATGGGCGCAAGATGTCCAAGAGCTACGACAACACCATCCCCTTGTTCGAAGGCGGCGCCAAGGCCTTGCGGGCCGCCGTCAAGCGCATCGTGACGGACTCGCGCGAGCCCGGCCAGCCCAAGGACGCCGAAGGGTCGCATCTGTATACCCTGTACCGCGCTTTTGCGACGCCCGCCGAATCGCTGGGGTTTCGCGAGCAGCTCGAAGCGGGCCTGGGCTGGGGCGATGCCAAGGACCTGCTGTCCGGGCGCATCGAGCAGGAACTCGCGCCCATGCGCGAGCGCTACGCCGAACTGATGGTCCGGCCCGGGCGCATCGAAGATATCCTGCAGGCGGGGGCCGCCAAGGCGCGCCGCCTGTCGCAGCCTTTCATGGCGCGCCTGCGGGAAGCCGTAGGCCTGCGCGCCGCGCTTGCGCCGGCGGCGGGCGGGGCGGCTGCCGCCGGCAAAAAAGCGGCCGGCAAGCGGGCGCGTTTCGTCAGCTTCCGCGACGAGGCCGGCAAGTTCCGCTTCCGCCTGCTGGGCGCCGATGGCCTGGAACTGCTGTTGTCCGAGGCGTTCGACAACCCCAAGGAGACCGGCGCGCTGACCAGGGCCTTGCAAGAGGCGCCGTTCGCCACCCTGGTCACGCAAGAAAACGGCATGGTGCTCGTCAGCGTCGACGGCGCCCTTGCCGCCCGCTTCCCGTCCGCCAGGCTGGAGTCCGTCGCGCAGGCCATCGAAGGCTTGCGCGAAGATCAGGCCTGACGCCGGCCGCCGGGCGGCGGGCTATGCGCAGCGCCCGGCCCGCATGCCGAGATCCTCGCACAGCGCGAGGATCTCGGCCTGTTTGTCGCGATACACCAGGATGACCTGGAAGTCGTGCGTGTAGCTTTCGCCAAAGCTGATCAGGCAATATTTCTCGTGGTGCGTCTGCAACTGCTGGTCGACCCATCGATAGTAGTCGGGCAGGGTTTCAAAATTGTTGTTGTCGTAAGGGTACTCGGGCAGCGCCGGATGCTCGAAGGCGTCGATGATCTGTTCGTGCAGCTCGTCCACGGTGTCGGCGACGGCGAAATAGTCTTCGAGCTCGACGAAGATGATAAAGGCCGCGGCGCCCTGGGGGTCGTACTGGGCCACTTTGGCCGCGTCGGCGCCGTAGTTGTCTTTCAGGGTCTTGGCCGGGTCGCTCCGGGCCTGGACGCAGATGCCCACGATACGGGCCGTTTCGTGCTCGTCCAGGTCGCCGCAGGAAAGCAGCCCGACCAGCGCCGTCAGTTTTTGCCGATAGGAGTCGGTCGCGGTAGTCATATGGCCTTATTTCCTGAGTTTGGCGAAAGCGGCGGCCATGGCGCCCGAAGCCGCGGGTTCCGCCGGGCGCTGGGGAGCGGCGCGGCGAGCCTGCCCGCCGGGCGCCGGCCTGTGTTCCTGGCCGCCGCGGCGCGCCGGCGCGGCATCGTCGTTCAGGCGCATGGTGAGCCCTATGCGCTTGCGCGGGGCATCGACCTCCTGGACCTTGACCTTGACGGTCTGCCCGACACGCACCACATCGCGCGGGTCCTTGATGAAGGTGTCCGACAAGGCTGAAATATGCACCAGGCCGTCCTGGTGCACGCCTATGTCGACAAAAGCGCCGAAATTGGCCACATTGGTGACGACTCCTTCCAGGATCATGCCGGGGTGCAGGTCGTTGATGGTATTGACGCCTTCCTTGAATTGCGCGGTCTTGAATTCGGGGCGGGGATCGCGGCCAGGCTTTTCGAGTTCCGAGAAAATATCCTTTACCGTGGGCAGCCCGAAACGCTCGTCGGTGAACTCGGACGGCGATATCCCTTTGAGCGCCCCTTGCTGGCCCATGATCTGGCGCGCGTCGGCCTTGATTTTCTCGAGTATGCGCTCGACGACGGGATAGGCCTCCGGGTGCACCGACGAGGCGTCCAGCGGATTGTCGCCGTCCGGAATGCGCAGGAAGCCCGCCGCCTGCTCGAATGCCTTGTCGCCGAAACGCGGCACTTTGAGCAGGGCCTTGCGGTTGGGGAAGGCGCCGTTCTCGTCACGCCAGCTTACAATGTTCTTGGCGAGCAGGGAACTCAGGCCCGACACCCGCATCAGCAGCGGCGCCGAGGCCGTGTTCACATCCACGCCCACCGCATTGACGCAATCCTCGATGACCGCGTCCAGCGAACGGGCCAGTTCGCGCTGGTTCACGTCATGCTGGTACTGGCCCACGCCTATCGCCTTGGGTTCGATCTTGACCAGTTCGGCCAGCGGGTCCTGCAGGCGGCGCGCAATCGAGACCGCGCCGCGCAGGCTGACGTCGAGGTCGGGAAACTCATGCGCGGCGAGCTCCGACGCCGAATACACCGATGCGCCGGCCTCCGAGACCATGACCCGCGTGAGCGTGAGCGCCGGATATTTTTCCAGCATGTCGATGACCAGCTTTTCGGTTTCGCGCGAGGCGGTGCCATTGCCTATCGCCACCAGTTCTATCTTGTGCTTGGCGACCAGCGCCGCCAGCGTCCTGATGCTTCCTTCGCGGTCGCGGCGCGGCTCGAAGGGGTAGATGGTCGCGGTATCCAGCAGCTTGCCCGTGGCGTCGATGGCGGCGCCCTTGACCCCGGTGCGTATGCCGGGATCGAGGCCCAGCACCGACTTGGGGCCGGCCGGCGCGGCCAGCAGCAAGTCTTTCAGGTTGGCGGCGAAAACGCGTATGGCTTCCTGCTCGGCGCTGTCGCGCAGGCGGCCTATGAGCTCGGATTCGAAGGCGGTCAGCAGCTTGACGCGCCAGGTCCAGCGGCAGACTTCGCCCAGCCAGCGCGCGCGGGCCGGGGCGTCCGGCGCGAAACCGGCGCCTATCTTCAGGAAATCGGCAATGCGCGCCACGCAGGGATGCGGCAGCTGCGACTCGAGTTCGGCCTCCAGCCCCAGGCGTATGTCCAGGGCGCCCTGCTGGCGGCCGCGCAGCAGCGCCAGGACGCGGTGGGAGGGCAGCAGGCGCAGTGGTTCGCTGAAGTCGAACCAATCGCGGAAATTGTCGCCCTCGTTTTCCTTGCCTTCGACCACTTTGGAATACAGCAGCCCGGTTTTCCAGAGATGTTCGCGCATATTGGCCAGCAGGTCGGCATTTTCGGCGTAGCGCTCGGCGAGAATGTCGCGGGCGCCGTCCAGCGCCGACTTGGCGTCGCTGATCGCGGCTTCGGGATTCAGGTAGGCTTGCGCCAGGACGGCCGGGTCGCAGGAAGGGTCGGCGATAATGGCGTCGGCCAGCGGCTCCAGGCCGGCTTCGCGGGCTATCTGGGCGCGCGTGCGCCGCTTGGGCTTATAGGGCGCGTACAGGTCTTCCAGGCGCTGTTTGGTATCGGCGGCATTGATCTCCCGGTGCAGCGCCGGGCTCAGCTTGCCTTGCTGCTCGATGGACTCCAGGATGGCGGTGCGCCGCGATTCGAGTTCGCGCACATACAGCAGCCTTACCTCGAGGTTGCGCAACACCGTGTCGTCCAGCCCGCCGGTGGCTTCCTTGCGGTATCGCGCAATGAAGGGAACGGTCGCTCCCCCATCGAGCAGATCCACCGTGGCGGCAACCTGCGCGGCGCGTACGTTGAGTTCATTGGCCAGCAAGGCGACAATGCGGGCGGGATCCGCTGCCTGTACGACAGAGACGGGTTGGGCTTGAACAGAGGTATCGGTCATGAGTCCATCATAAAAAACATATTGTGCGGCGAATTTTGCCACAAGCTGACGCCGCGCCGGAAAATACCCGGGTATCATCACGTGTAGCTTCTTTAATGATTGTAAAGACATCTTTTTCTCTACGCCCGGTTCACGCGGGCGATTCCGTATTTATCTTCGATGCTTTTGCAAGAACTCTCCGATATCTTCGCTCCCGACGGCCCGATCGCCAAGGCCATGCCCGACTATCGTCCGCGGCAGGCGCAACTCGAGCTGGCCCAGGCCATCGAGGAAACCCTGCGCGACCATTCCACCCTGATCGCCGAGGCCGGCACCGGCACCGGCAAGACCTGGGCATACCTGGTCCCGGCCTTCCTGAGCGGCAGCAAAGTGCTGGTTTCGACCGGCACCCGCACCCTGCAGGACCAACTGTTCCGGCGCGACCTGCCGCGCTTGCGCAAGGCTCTGGCGCTGCCCATCAGCGTCGCCCTGCTCAAGGGGCGCGGCAATTATGTCTGCCATTACCACCTGCAGCGCCTGTCGGGCGACGACCGGGCGCTGAAATCCCGCGCCGAGGTCGGCCAGCTGCGCCACATACAGGTTTTTGCGCAGCAATCCAAAACCGGCGATAAAAGCGACCTGGCCCCCGTGCCGGAAGACGCCGATATCTGGAATCGGGTCACGTCCACGCGCGAGAACTGCCTGGGCCAGGACTGCCCCCATGTGCGCGACTGTTTTGTGCTGAAGGCGCGCCGCCAGGCCCAGGACGCCGATCTCGTGGTGGTCAACCATGCCTTGTTCATGGCGGACCTGGCCCTGCGCGAAGAAGGCATTACGGATCTCTTGCCTACCGTGGAGCTGGTGGTGTTCGACGAAGCCCATCAATTGCCGGATATCGCCACGCGCTTCCTGGGCTCCAGCGTGTCTTCCCACCAGTTGCTGGACCTGGCGCGCGCCGCCGAGGCCGCCGGGCTGGCTTATGCCCGCGAGGCCACCAACTGGAGCGAAGCCGGCAAGAAGATAGAGCACGCCGCGCGGCAGCTGCGCCTGGCCGCGGCGCCCATCGATAAGCTGCCCGGGCGCAAAGCCACTTTCCAGGCCATTCCCAATGCGGCGGAATTCGACGCGGCGCTGGCCGACTTGCTCGAGGTGCTCGATGCCAGCACGGCGCTGCTGGGCGTCGTCAGCGAGAAGCATCCGGACCTGGCCGCCGTGGCCAAGACCTGCCTGGACATCCGCGCCAAGCTCTACCAATGGAGCCAGCCCGACAGGCGGGGCAACAACGCGCTCAAGCCCGCCCAGGCCGATGCCGCATCCGGCGGCAAGGAAGCCGGCGCCGCGGTGCGCTGGGTGGAGCACAGCTTGCACCACATGCGCTTGCACAGCGCGCCGCTGTCGGTGGCGCAGATCTTCTCGCGCTACCGCAGCAAGGACCAGGCCTGGGTGCTGACATCGGCAACCCTGTCTGTGCACGGCGATTTCGGCCATTTCCTGCGCCAGCTGGGCTTGTGGGACGCCAGGACGGAAAGCTGGGAGTCGCCGTTCGATTATGCCGGGCAGGGGGTGCTGTATGTGCCTAAAAACCTGCCTTTGCCCAGCGATCGCGAATTCAACGAAAAGTTTGTGCAGGCGCTGCTGCCCCTGATCAAGGCGTCTTCGGGCGGGGTGCTGGTCCTGTGCACCACCTTGCGGGCGGTCGACAGGATCGCCGAGCTGCTGCAGGAGCGCTTCGAGGACGAGGCCATCGACCGCATTCTGCTGCGCCAGGGCGAGAGTTCCCGAGGCGCCTTGCTGGAACGCTTCCGGGCCGGCAAGAATGCGGTGCTGGTCGGCAGCGCCAGCTTCTGGGAAGGCATAGACGTGCCCGGCGATGCCTTGACGCTGGTCGCCATCGACAAACTGCCTTTTGCGCCGCCCGACGATCCGGTCCTGGAAGCGCGCCTGAATTTGTGCCGTACCCAGGGCGGCAATCCCTTCATGGAATATCAGCTGCCCGAGGCGGCCATCGCCTTGAAGCAGGGCGCCGGGCGCCTGATACGCTCAGAGCAGGATTGGGGCGTGCTGATGGTGGGCGACGCGCGCATCGTCGAGAAGCCCTATGGCAAGCTGCTGTGGCGCGGCTTGCCGCCGTTCGCCCGCACGCGCGAACCGGATCAGATACTGGCTTTTTTCAAAAAGAAACAGGCCCCGCAGGGCCTGTGCAATAGCGTGCACGAAGACTGACCCGCCGCTGCCCGCGGCATCAGAGCCAGTTGATCGGATTCCACTTGTTGACGCGCTTGGCCAGGCCTTCCTCGTAATACTTGGAATTCGGGAAATTCTGGTCCAGCACGCGCTTGGCATCGTCGCGCAGGTCGGTCAGGCCCAGTTTGTCGTACGACAAATAGATGAGATACAGCGCGCGCTCGGCGACCGGCACGCCCTGGAAGTCGGTGACGACGGTTTGCGCGCGGTTGATCGCGGCCACATAGGCGCCGCGCGTGTAATAGTATTCGGCCACATGGACTTCATTGCGGGCTATGGTGTCGACCAGCCAGGTCACGCGCTTCTTGGCATCCGCCGTGTAGCGGCTGTCGGGATAGCGCTTGATCAGTTCGTTGAAGGAATCATAGGATTCGCGCAGCCCTTTGGGATCGCGCTCGCTGGGGTCCTGGCGCGTGAACTTGGTGAACGCGGCGCTGGGCGGGGTGAAGGTTATCAGGCCCTTGAGGTACAGCATGTAGTCGGTGCCGGGATGATTGGGATATTGCTGCTGAAAGCGGTCTATGGCCGCCAGCGCCTGTTCGGGCTCTTCATCCTTCCAGTTGATGTAGGCCTGGTCGATCAGCGATTGCTGCGCATAGCCGCCAAACGGATAGCGCGCCTCGACGGCTTCCAGGCGGGTACGGGCGTCTTTCCAGTTGCCGGCGCTGATTTCCGTGCGGGCATCCTGGTAAAGGCGTTCGGCGGTCCAGCCGGCGGTCGGGTCCTGTTCGCCCTTCATGGTGCCGCATCCGGCGATCAGCGCGACAGCAAGAACGGCGAGCGCGGCGCGACTTAGGCGCTTGAAGCCGGGAAAGCGAGATAGATTGAGGTCGAGACGAGTCACAAAAGCATCCTTGGTGTTAGCATTGCAGGCTGATTATATGATTTGTCGCCATGCCTGACACAGATATTGCCAAAGAAAGTTTATCGTCCGCCGAGCCCCTGGAGTTTCAGCTTCCATTTAGGGCGCTTCCGGAACGGCTCGACAAAGTGCTGGCCCGGCTCATTCCCGAGCATTCGCGCAGCAGGCTGCAGGGCTGGATAGAAGGCGGGCATGTGCTGGTCAATGGCCAGCCGGGCCGCATAAAGCAGATGGTCAATGCGGGCGACAAGCTGGCCGTCTGGGAGCAACTGCCGCCCGAATCGCTGGCCTTCACGCCCGAACCCATAGAATTCGGCGTGGTGGCGGAAAGCCCGGACTGGATCGTGGTCGACAAGCCCGCGGGCCTGGTGACGCATCCCGGGGCCGGCAATTGGCAGGGCACTTTGCTCAATGGCCTGCTGCACCGCTATCCCGAACTCGGCCAGGTGGCCCGCGCGGGCATCGTGCACAGGCTGGACAAGGACACTTCCGGACTGCTGGTGGTGGCGCGCCATGAAAAGGCCCAGACGCACCTGATCCGGCAATTGCAGGCGCGCAGCGTCAGCCGCGAATACGTGGCGCTGGTGCATGGCCGCCTGCTCCGGCCGGGCACAGTGAAAATGGAAATCGGCCGCGACCCGCGGGTTCCGGTGCGCATGGCGGTCGAGAATCCCATAGCGCCCAAGACGGCCCTGACGCATTACTCGCCCCTGCGCGCCGGGCTCATGGGTGGCGATATTCCCGTTACGCAGGTCATGTGCAAGCTGGAAACCGGCCGCACTCATCAGATACGCGTCCACATGATGAGCCTGCGCCATCCGCTGGTCGGCGACATCCTGTATGGCGGCAAGCTGGCGGGCGGGGCGGCGCGGCAGCTGCTGCATGCCCGCGCCTTGAGCTTCGACGATTTCTCGACGGGCGGCAGGGTGGCCTTCGAGGCCCCGCTGCCGGATGATTTCCAACAGGTGCTCGACGACATCGCATGGGAATCTTGAAGCACAGCGCGGCCTTCCCGACGGTTTCGGGCCTGCCATGGACCGGCGTCAATTATTTTTGCACCACCCGCCAGGGCGGCGTCAGCGGCGCGCCCTGGTCGTCGCTGAACGTGGGACTGCACACCGACGACGACAGCGCCCATGTCCAGGCCAACCGCCTGCTCCTGCGCGCCCGGCTGCCTGGCGAGCCTGTGTGGCTGAACCAGGTGCACGGCGCCCGGGTTTTCGATGCCGACCTGCCTGCGGAGCAGGAGCCCGGCCGTCTTGCTGTCCCGCCCGATGCCGACGCGGCGGTCACGACGCAGCGCGACCGGGTGCTCGCCGTCATGACCGCGGATTGCCTGCCCGTGGTGCTGGCCAGCGCCGACGGCAGCGCCCTGGGCGTGGCGCACGCGGGCTGGCGCGGCCTGGCGGCGGGCGTGCTCGAGCGGACCCTGCTGGCGCTGCGCAGCCGCGTCCCTGGCAACACGCATTGGCGCGCATGGATAGGCCCGGCCATAGGCCAGCGCCATTTCGAAGTGGGCGCCGATGTGTTCGCGGCCTTTGTCGACCAGGACGGCCAGGCCGCCGCTTTCTTCGCCGAGAAAATCCCGGGCAGCAAATGGCTGGCCGACCTGCCGTCGCTGGCGCGCCATCGCCTGCACAAGGCGCAAGTCGCCAGCATTGAATTGAGCGGCTATTGCACGTTCTCGCAGCCGGATATGTTCTACTCATATCGGCGCGCTCCCCGTACCGGACGCCTGGTCACCGTGGCCTGGCTCGGAGATGCCGGACAGCGTTAGGCAAGAGGGGAAAATAGCGTAGCGACTTACCCTGATTGACAGCTTTTTAAATGCCATCCACCATAGTCGCAGGGCGTTGACAATATGCAAGGTGTGTGAATAGTGAGTGCTTCGTACCCATCCGAGTGGCCAGTTCCGGTAAGCGTGGCGCCTGACAAACTCGCGCAGATCCAGGCCGATTTCGCGCGCGAATGGCAGCGCATCGCCGCCGGCGCGCAGCAGGGTACGCTGGCCAAGCCGGCCGATCGGCGCTTCGCGGCCAAGTCATGGGAATCGAATCCCGCCAGCCTTCTTGCGGCCCATGCCTATCTGCTGTCGAGCAAAGCCATGAATCAAATGGTGGATGCGGCCCAGGTCAGCGAGCCGGTGCGCAACCGCCTGCGCTTTTCCGTCATGCAATGGATCGAAGCGGCGTCGCCCTCCAACTTCCTGGCCACCAATCCCGAAGTCCAGCGCATGCTTCTCGAAACCAACGGCCAGTCCCTGCGCACGGGCATACAGAATCTCCTGCAGGACCTGCAAAAGGGCCGGCTGACGCAAACCGACGAGTCGCGGTTCGAACTTGGCAAGAACGTGGGCGTCACCGAAGGCTCCGTCGTCTTCCAGAACGCCGTCATGCAGCTCATCCAGTACGCGCCGCTTTCGGCCCAGGTCCATCAAAAGCCCTTGCTGATCGTGCCGCCGTGCATCAACAAATTCTACATACTCGATCTCCAGCCCGAAAACTCCTTCGTGCGCTACGCGGTCGAACAAGGGTTCACGGTTTTCCTGATTTCCTGGCGCAACCCGCTGGCTTCCGATGGCGATGGCATAGACGCCGCCACCTGGGGCGATTACCTGCAGCATGGCGTGCTGCAGGCGGTCGACGCCGCCCGCGATATCTGCGGGCAGGAACAGATCAACGCTTTGGGTTTTTGCGTGGGCGGCACCTTGCTGGCCTCGGCGCTCGCGCTGGCGCGCGCCCAGGGCAGGGATCCCGTCGGGGCGCTGACATTGCTGACCACCTTGCTCGACTTCGAAGACACGGGCGTGCTGGATGTCTTCGTCGATGAACTCCATGCCCAGCTGCGGGAGCGCCAATTGGGCAAGGGCGGCCTGATGGCGGCGCGCGAACTGGGCACCACGTTTTCCTTCCTGCGTCCCAGCGAGCTCGTCTGGAATTACGTCATCAACAATTATCTCAAGGGCGAATCCCCCCTGGCATTCGACCTGCTGTTCTGGAATGCCGACGGCACCAATCTGCCGGGGCCGTTCTTTACCTGGTACTTCCGCAACACCTATCTGGAAAACAACCTGAGGGTGCCCGGGCGGGTGAAAGTCGACGGCCATGCGCTGGATCTCGGCGCGCTGGCCATGCCCGCCTATATTTACGGCTCCCAGGAAGACCACATCGTGCCCTGGCCCGCGGCTTATGCCTCTACCGGCATACTGCGCGGGCCTTTGCGTTTCGTCCTGGGCGCCTCGGGGCATATTGCCGGCGTCGTCAACCCTCCCGCCAAGAAGCGGCGCAGTTATTGGGCGCACGATGCCGAATACTCCCATGCCGACATCCCCGGCGATCCCCAGGCCTGGCTGGCAGCCGCGACCGAGCGCTCCGGCAGCTGGTGGCCCGACTGGTCGGATTGGCTCGCGTCGCACTCGGGGGGCTTGGTGCGCGCGCGCGCCAAGCTGGGCAGCGCGCGCTATGCGCCTCTGGAACCCGCTCCTGGAAGCTATGTGAAAGTAAGGGCGGTGTAGGCCCGATGGCGATGCCGCGGGCAGGCCGGAACGCGGCATAATAAAATTTAAAAGGAGCAAAGAAATGAGCGGAAAAATTGCTTATGTGACGGGTGGAATGGGGGGCATAGGAACATCCATATGTCAGCGTCTGGCCAAGGAAGGCTTTACCGTGGTGGCTGGCTGCGGCCCCAGCCGCAATTTCAAGCAGTGGCTCGATGAGCAGGCCGCGCTGGGATACAAGTTCCACGCTTCGGTGGGCAATGTGTCCGAATGGGAGTCCACGGTGGACGCTTTCCAGAAAGTCCGCGACGAACTTGGTCCGGTGGCGGTTCTGGTCAATAATGCGGGTATCACGCGCGACGGACTGTTTCGCAAGATGAGCCAGGAAGACTGGCGGGCGGTGATCGACACCAACCTCAATAGCCTATTCAATGTAACCAAGCAAGTCATCGAGGGCATGGTGGATCAGCAATGGGGGCGCATCATCAACATCAGTTCGGTGAACGGGCAGAAGGGGCAGTTCGGGCAAACCAATTATTCGACGGCAAAAGCCGGCATACACGGGTTCACCATGGCCCTGGCCCAGGAAGTCGCCAATAAGGGGGTCACCGTCAATACCATCTCTCCCGGCTATATCGGCACCGACATGGTCAGGGCCATACGCCCCGATGTGCTCGAAAAAATCGTGGCCACTATCCCCGTCAAGCGCCTGGGAACGCCCGAAGAAATCGGCTCCATGGTTGCCTGGCTGGCCTCGGATGATTCCGGCTTCGCGACCGGCGCCGATTTTTCCTTGAATGGCGGCCTGCACATGGGCTGAGCCCCCGCAACGGGGGCGCATTCGACAGTATTTGCCGGTGGCTACGGCAAATACTGTCGTGTTTTTCTATTTTCCAGTTCGCCTGGTGAATGCTGTTTTGCTACGGTTTGTTCCGAAAGACTGGTTTGGTGCTTCATGGCCGCTACCATCTTCCTTGCTTTATCACGTATTTGGCTAAGTTATGACGCAATCTCAACCTACTCCAGCAGTCCGCCTGATAAAAAAATATCCCAACAGGCGCTTGTACGATACGAAAACCAGCACTTACATCACCTTGTCGGATGTAAAGCAGCTGGTGCTCGATAACGAAGGCTTCCAGGTCATCGATGCGAAGTCCAGCCAGGACCTGACCCGCAGCATTCTTTTGCAGATCATCCTCGAAGAGGAAAGCGGCGGCGTTCCCATGTTTTCGCCCACCGCCCTGTCGCAGATCATACGTTTCTACGGCCATGCCATGCAGGGCATAATGGGCTCCTTTCTTGAAAAAAACATCCAGGCCTTCATGGATATCCAGGACCGCATGGCCGAGCAGTCCAAGGGCGTATATGGCAATCAGTTCGGGCCGGAGGCCTGGGCCCAGTTCATGAACGTGCAGACGCCCGTCCTGCAGAACATGATGAGCAATTACATCGATCAGAGCAAGAATCTGTTCGTGCAAATGCAGGACCAGATGCAGGACCAGACGCGCAATATGTTCACCGTGTTTCCCTTTACCGCGCCGCCGCCTTCCGACAACAAGAAAAAGTAGAATGGCGGACAGGCAAGGGCGGCCCCCGGGCCGCCTTTTTCGTCGGAAACGTCGGCTGGCCTTGCTCTATGTTAAGTACAATTGATTTGTCCTTGGTCAAAGTTTAATTTTCAGATGGCTGTAAGATTCCCTACATCATAATAATGAGAATAAAACTTGTTTATCTTTCTTTTAGGGAATGGCAACATGACAAAGCAATTGCTCGCGATACTGATAGGCGCCGGATGCGCGGTGTCCGCCGTCGCGGCGGAGTATCCCATAGGGACGCCATCGGAACAGCATGGGCTGGAAGTCGCCGCGGTCTATCTGCAGCCTATCGAGATGGACCCGCCGGGAATAATGCGGGCAGCCAAGGATTCCGACGTCCACCTGGAAGCCGATATCCACGCCACGGCCGACAACCAGAACGGGCTGCCTGAAGGCGCATGGGCCCCCTATCTGGACATCAAATACGTCTTGAAGAAAAACGGCAGCGACAAAGTGCTCAAGGGCGACCTCATGCCCATGGTGGCCAACGATGGGCCGCATTATGGCGACAACGTCAAGCTCGAAGGCCCGGGCAAGTATCAGCTGACCTTCATCGTCGGCTCGCCGGAAGCCAACAAGATGAATCACTTCGGTCGCCATGTGGACAAGGAAACCGGCGTGGCGCCATGGTTCAAGACCTTCGAGGTCCACTATGAATTCGTCTACGCCGGAACCGGCAAGAAGGGCGGCTACTGATGTCCACGCTCGGACGCTGGCTGCTCGCCTTGTGCCTGATGGGCGGCCTGGGGGCTCCGGCGCTGGCCGCCGATATGCCCACCTTCACCCTGGTTTTCAAGACGGACGGCACGTTCGAGCCTGCCCGGCTTGAAGTGCCCGCGGGGCGCTTCAAGCTTGTGCTGGTCAATGAAAGCAAAGAGCCGGTGGAATTCGAAAGCCTGCAATTGCGCAAGGAAAAAGTGCTGGGGCCGGGCGTGACATCCTTTGTCGTGCTCAGTATTTCACGGCCTGGCGAATACCCTTTCTTCGATGACTTCCATCAAGATGCCAAGGGCGTTCTGGTCGTGCTGCCCAAGCCATAATTCACGGTAGCCCATATGGAACAAGTCATTTTTATCGTCTGGCGCGAGAGCGTCGAAGCCCTGCTGGTGGTCGGCATACTCTTTACCTGGCTGCGCGCCAGCCCCGCCGGGCGCAAAGGCCTGCCCTGGCTGTGGGGCGGCGTGGCGGCCGGGCTGGCGCTGGCCGTAGCGCTGGCGCTGGTGCTGCTGGGGATATCCTCCTGGCTGTCCGACGAGGGGCAGGAATGGTTCCAGGCGCTCATGGGGCTGGCCGCATGCGCCCTGGTGGTCCAAATGGTGTACTGGATGAAGCGCCACGGGCGCACGCTGAAAAGCGAGCTCGAAGGCGGCGCCAGCCGGCAGCTGGCCGATTCCAACTGGTGGGGCCTGCTGGTCCTGGTCATGATCGCCGTCGCGCGCGAAGGCAGTGAAACCGTAGTCTTCCTTTACGGCACCATATCCGCCGGGGGCGGCGATGCCGCGGCCTGGCAACTGGCGCTGGCCGGCGCAATGGGGTTTCTCGCCGCGCTTGTCACTTTCTGGCTGCTGCAGCTGGGCGGCAAGCTGATCACCTGGCGGCGTTTTTTCAAGCTTACCGAAATCCTCCTGCTGCTGCTGGCCAGTTCCTTGCTCGTCTCGGGCCTGGATCATCTTATTTCGCTGGAAGTCCTGCCCGCGCTGGTCGACCCGGTCTGGGACAGTTCGTGGCTATTGGACGCCAATGGCGGGCTGGGCAAGATCCTGGCGGATTTCGCCGGCTATAGGGCTTATCCGGCCTTGTCCGCGCTGCTGCTCTGGATGCTGTATTGGGTCATAGTATGGCGCCTGCTCAGGCATGCCGATGCGCTGGCGTTGCGCGGCGGCCCATTATCCGCGGCTTCAGCGTAGGCGCAGACATGTCCTTGGCAATACGCGGCGGCGCGGCCCGGTTCGCCGACTTCCTGCGGGATCACGCCAGATGGCTGCGCGCCATGCAGTGGGCCATCGTGGCGCTCTATGTGTTCCTGCTGGTGGTGCCCGCGCTGCTGCCCCTGCCGGACCGCACGGCATCGATTTTCAATAACCTCACGGTTTTTGCGCAGTTCGCCTTCTGGGGCATCTGGTGGCCTTTCGTGCTGGTTTCCATGCCCTTGCTGGGCCGCGCCTGGTGCGGCTGGTTCTGTCCCGAAGGGATGTTGTCGGAATGGGCCAGCGAACATGGGCAGGGCAGGGCCATACCCAAATGGATGCGCTGGGGCGGCTGGCCTTTCGTGGCCTTTTCGCTCACCACGATCTACGGGCAATTGGTGAGCGTGTACCAGTACCCCTGGGCCGTGTTGGCTGTGCTGGGCGGCTCCACCGCCGGGGCCATGGCGGTGGGCTGGCTGTACGGCCGCAACAAGCGGGTTTGGTGCAAATACCTCTGTCCGGTCAATGGCGTGTTCAATCTGCTGGCCAAGCTGGCGCCCTGGCACTATAAGGTCGACGAAGACGCCTGGCGCCATCCCGCGCGGCGCACCGAGGCCATCAACTGCGCGCCCCTGGTGCCTTTGCGGCACATGACGGGGGCATCCGACTGCCATATGTGCGGCCGCTGCAGCGACTACCGCGGCGCCATACAGCTGACGCCGCGTTCTCCGGAAGCCGAAATCGTGCAGGTGGCCAGCGGCGACGGCTGGCAAACGGCGCTTATCGTCTTTGGCCTGATGGGCCTGGCGGTCGGCGCCTTCTTGTGGAGCGCCAGCCCATGGTTCGTGTCGGTGAAGCAGGCCGCGGCCACATGGCTGGTCGATCACGATGTCTATTGGCCGCTGGCGCAAAACGCGCCGTGGTTCATCCTGACTCACTATCCCGACGTGAACGACAGCTTCAGCTGGCTCGATGGCAGCGTTATCCTGGTGTTCATTTTCGGCGCCGCCGTCTGTGTGGGCGGCCCGATCTATCTGGGCTTATGGGCGGCCGACAGGGTCTTGCCGCGGCAACTGCCCGGGTCCCGGGTCAAGAAAGCCGCCAGGGCCTGGGCGCCGGGCGGCAGCCCCGGGCTGCACAAGCTGGCATTGGGGCTGATCCCCGCCGCCGGCGCGGGGGTATTCCTGGGCCTGTCGGCGACCACGCTGACCTTGCTGCAGCACGAGGGCGTGCCGGTGTTCTGGGCGGCCGGCCTGCGCTTCGGCCTGCTGGGGCTGGCCATGCTATGGAGCCTGCGCCTGGTGTGGCGCTTGAGCGCGGCGCGGCCCGCCGGCGGCCTGCGGCGCATGGCCGCATTGATGCTGGTCGCCGCGGGCACGCTGCCATTCTGTACCGCCTGGGTGCTGTTCTTTGCCGTCTGGTAGCCGGGCTGTCGCCGGCTATTGCGGCGGCTTCTTGAACGGGCTGTGTTCTTGCAGTTCGCTGATGTAGGCCTGCACGGCGGGGGTCTCGTGGGCCAGGAAATCCATGATGGCCTGCGCATAGCGCTGGTCGCAGATCCAGTGGGCCGAGCATGTCTGCACGGGCAGCATGCCGCGGGACAGCTTGTGTTCCCCCTGCGCGCCTCCCTCGAACACCGCCAAGTCGTGCGCAATGCAGAATTCGATGGCCTGCATATAGCAGGTTTCGAAATGCAGGCCCGGCACAAACCGGGTGCTGCCCCAATACCTGCCATACAGCGTCTTCTGGCTGCGTATGTTCAAGGCGCAGGCAATCGGAACGCCGTCCTGTTCGGCCACCACCAGCACCATGTTCGCAGCCATGGTCAGGCGCAACTGGATGAAAAATTCATGGCTCAGATAGGGCGCGTTGCCATGCTCTATGTAGGTCTGGTGGTAGCAGCGGTAGAAAAAGCGCAGCATGTCGTCATCGATGTCATCGCCCTGCAGCCAGCGGAAGCGCACATCGGCCTGCGCCGCCTTTTTACGGTCCTGCTTGATCTTCTTTCTTTTTTGCTGGCTCAGGCTCGCAAGAAAATCGTCCAGATGGCGGTAGCCCTGGTTGAACCAATGGAACTGGACGTTTTCGCGAAACAGGAAGCCGGCTTCCCTGAGCGCCTGCTGGTCGTCATGCGACGGAAACAGGATGTGCAGCGAGGATATGCCGTTATCCTGGGTGATTTCTATGGCCTTGCGCGCCAGCAGCACGCGGTCGGCATGGCTGGCCGCCAGCAGGCGCGGGCCCGGCACCGGAGTAAACGGCACGGCCGACAGCAGTTTGGGGTAGTAGGGCAGGCCGTGGCGCTCGAAAGCCTGCGCCCAGGCATAATCGAATACATATTCGCCCCTGGAGTGCGACTTCAGGTACAAGGGCATGGCGCCCTGCAGGGCCTCGTCCCGGTATAGCAGCAGATAATGCGGCGCCCAGCCCGTTTGCGGGGCGGCGCAGCCGGTCCGGTCCAGGGCCAGCAGGAACTCGTGGCGGACCAGCGGATGATCGCCCGCCAGCCGATTCCACTGTTCGGCGTTAATATCTTTCAGGTGATGGACCAGGCTAAACGTGTGTGACAAGGCTATGGCTTTATTGGATACAGTCAAGGGGGCGGCGCGGCCCTGCGATGTGCAGGGCCTATGCTGCCATTGTAGTGGGCTGCGGGCGGAACAATGAGCGGCAGGATTCCCGTAACGGTGGTGTCCGGATTCCTCGGCAGCGGCAAGACGACCCTGCTCAATCGCCTGCTGGCGCCGGCGGACGCCGGCCCTGCCCAAGCGCAGGCGGCCGCGCCGATAGTGGTGATCGTCAACGAGCTTGGCGCCGTCGGCCTGGACCACGCATGGGTCAGGCATATCGGCGATCGCATCGTGCTGCTGGAGTCGGGCTGCATCTGCTGCTCCGTGCGCGGCGAACTGGTAGGCGCTTTGCGGGATCTGTTCCTGGCCGCCCTGCACAGGAAAATGCCGGCGTTTTCACGGGTCGTGATAGAGACCACGGGCATTGCCGATCCGGCGCCCATTATCTATACCTTGAAATACGAGCGTTTTCTGAGCGACAGGTATGCGTACGATGGCTGCATCTCGGTGGTGGACGGTGTTCACGGCGCGCAGCAGTTGCGCCAGGAGCCCGTGGCGGTTCAGCAGGCGGTGCTGGCCGACGCATTGGTGATAAGCAAAACCGACCTGGCCGCCGTCGACACGGTCGCCGCGCTGGAGCGATCGCTGAGGGCCTTGAACCCTGGCGCGCCGCAATACCTGGCGCAGGACGCGCCAGGCCTGCCCGACTTGCTGCGCGCCGGTTCCCTGCGCGCGGGCGTGGCGGGCCTGCAATCGCGGCGCGGGTTGTGGGACGGGTTGCGGGGCGGATCGGCGGCCCGCGGTTTGCCCGCTGCGCATGGCGATATCGAAGTGCTGACCATGGCCAGCGACGCGGCAGTCCGGCGCCCGGCCTTCATCAAGGCAATCAGCGCCCTGCTGGCCGACAGCGGGGTCGAGCTCTTGCGCGTCAAGGGCATGCTGTGGTTCGAGGGCGATAGCCATGCCAGCGCCGTGCATGCCGTGCACCGGCAACTGTATCCGATGGAGCCGATGGAAACCCATGCCCGGGCCGCGCAGAGCCCCGGCGCTTCGGTGCTGGTGCTGATTTTCCGCGCCGCGGCGGGCCCCCTGATGCCGGACAAAGTGGCGCAATTGCTGCCCGGAGCGCAGCTGTCACTGTCGTCTGGTCGCAACTTTGCGCAGTGAAGTGTTGCATTGCCCGCCTGCTGGTGGTGTAATAGCAACGTTACTGCCACAGGTAGGGGCGCGCTGTGACGCAACCCGACAAGCACCTGCCGGCCCTGGTCCGCGATGATTCCATTCTCCGGCCACCGCAATATAAATTGAATAATTTTTAAGCAGGCGCCTGAACGTACGTCGGGTAATCGCCGCAAGCCGGCGAGCTTCCCCTGGTGCATTGAAAGCGCTTGAACCACAATATTTCACAGTAGCCAGTCGTCGCCTTTTGGGGCAGCTCCAATGCCACGGTCGCAAGTTCGCGTCGCGGCGCTGCGGCGTAAGCGCTATGCAATGAAATAGGAACGATGGCTACTATTCCGCACACAACTGATAGACCACAATCCGGTGTAGGCCACGGGCGCTTGTTGGCGCCCCTGGCAGCGCCCGCGGGCGGCGCTTGCCCTGGCGCCCGCCCGGCCGCCGGCCGTTTGTTTGCCCGCGCCTGTCCCGGCTTGCGCCTCGGCCCCGCCGCCGGCGGACTAAACCTTATGGCCAGCGGCGCGGCAACGACCACGGCGCGCGGCCCGGCAACAGAAAAGGGCCAATCGCTTGTAACGATTGGCCCTTTTGGGAAGCTGGTTGCGGGGACAGGATTTGAACCTGTGACCTTCGGGTTATGAGCCCGACGAGCTGCCAGACTGCTCCACCCCGCGTCTGGAAAAAGAATAGTACCCCATACTTTGATTTAATGCAAATGAATAGGCAAAAGCCCTGTAATCGATGACTGAAACTGAGATCATCCGCGTATTGGAAACGGCACTTTTATGTGCCGAGCAGCCTATGCCTCCAGCGGAATTGCGTAAACTGTTCGCCACCGTAGACTTTTCAAACGATGATTTGCGCCGCTATCTGGCGATATTGCAACTGGATTGGGAAGAAAAAGGCCTGGAACTGGTAAACCTGGCCACCGGCTGGCGCTTCCAGAGCCGCCCCGAAATGCAGCGTTTCCTTGTCCGCCTCGATCCGGAGCGGCCGCCCAAATATTCCCGCGCCGTCCTGGAAACCCTGGCCATCATCGCCTGGCGCCAGCCGGTCACCCGCGGCGATATCGAGGATATCCGGGGGGTGACGGTCTCGACGCAAATCGTGCGCACGCTGGAAGACCGCGGCTGGATAGAAGTGCTGGGCTATCGCGATGCGCCGGGCCGTCCGGCCCTGCTGGGCACGACGCGCCAGTTTCTCGACGATCTGGGTTTGAGGGCGCTGGACGAGCTTCCCCAGCTGGAATCGCAGGATGCGGTCGTGGCGCTGGCGGGGCTCGAGCTCGAAGCGCTGCCCGAAGCGCAAGAGGCCGCCGGGCCGGTTCCGGCCGTCGAGGCGGATCACCTGATTATTGACACGATTAACCACACTGACGGCGATGAAGCGCCACCAGAAGAACAAATACATATGGAGTACCTGAAAGACAATGACTGAAACCAATGAATATGGCTCGCCCGCGGGTGATGCAGCGGATCCCGCAACAACGCCTGAGGCGACTGGCGATGAAAAATCGGCGGCGCCGCGCGGCCGCGGCCGCAAATTGAGGACGCCTTTTCGCCGCCGTCGCGGCGATGCGCAGGCCGATGCGCCCGACACCCGCGTAGCCACTGGAATCAGTGATCCGGCGCAGCTTGCCGCCGAGGGCGATGCGCCGGCGCAGCCGGCCGCTCCCAAGGCGGCTCGCGCTCCGCGGCGCAGCAAGCCGGTCGATGGCGAGGCCGCGCCCGCCCCGGCCGCGCGCGCCCCGCGGCGCAGCAAGGCTGCTGTTGCCGAGGCCGTTGCCGGAACCGAGCCCGTTGCCGGGGCCGGAACCGAGCCCGCCATGGCTGCGGCGCCCGCGGCCGTTCGCGCGCCGCGCCGCGGCCGCAAGCCCGCTGGCGCGCAAGAGCCCGCCGTTGCAGTCGCTCGCGCTCCCCGGCGCGGCAAGCCGCCTTCGGCTGCCGCGCTGGCTGCCGCGGTCGAAGTCGGGCTGGACGCGCCGGCCGCCAGCGCGCCGGCGCGCCCCGGCCGGCAGGCCAATAATGCGGAAAGCGAAAAAGAAGCGGAACAGGCGCTGGCCTATCTGGACAGCGCCGCCAAGATGACTCAGCGTTTGGGCAAGTATCTGAGCAGCGACGCCTTGATGCCTAAGCTGCACAAGGTGCTGGCCGACGCGGGCGTGGGTTCGCGCCGCGAAATGGAAGAATTGATCGTGGCCGGCCGGGTTTCGGTCAACGGCGAGCCGGCGCATATAGGCCAGCGGGTGGGCGCCAATGACCAGGTGCGCGTCAACGGCAAGCCGGTTACCCGGCCCAATGCCCTGAAGCCGCCGCGCGTCATCCTGTACCACAAGCCGGCCGGCGAGATCGTCAGCCACGATGATCCGGAAGGGCGCGCCACTGTCTTTGCCCGCCTGCCCAAGATGCGCGTGGGGAAATGGCTGTCGGTGGGGCGGCTCGACCTGAATACCGAGGGCTTGCTGATCCTGACCACTTCCGGCGATCTGGCCAACCGCCTGACGCACCCGCGCTACGGCGCCGAGCGCGAATATGCCGTGCGCGTGCTGGGAGAGCTGGGCGAAGAACAGCAGGCCAGCCTGCTCAAGGGCATTCAGCTGGAAGACGGCATGGCGCAGTTCGGCATGCTGGAATACCTGGGCGGCGAAGGCAGCAACCGCTGGTACCGGGTCACCCTGAAAGAGGGCCGCAACCGCGAAGTGCGCCGCATGTTCGAAGCCGCGGGAGTGACGGTCAGCCGCCTGATCCGCACCCGTTTCGGCGAAGTGGTCCTGCCGCGCAATTTGCGCCGCGGGCGCTGGGAAGAGCTCGATGCTTCCATCGTGACGGCCCTGATGCTGCAATTGGGCTTGCTGCGCGATGACGACGCCGAGGGCCGGCCTGGCGCCGGTGGACGCGGCGAGCGCCAGCCGGCCTCGCACGACAGCGCCTTGCCTCCCGGGTATGGAACCATGGAGCGCAATGGCATGAATGGCGCCAAGGTCAGCCGCGGCGGCAAGCTGTCGGGCGGGCGCATACAGCGCGGCACCAGCGCCCAGACCTATCCGTCGGACCCCTACGGAACGGGGCTTATGTTCAGCGGCGGCCTGGCCAATGGCCATCCGGGCGGTGGCGGCGGCGGCGCGGCCGGCGGCCGCGCCAAGGGTGGCGGCAGGGGCAAGAAGCCCGCGGGGCCCGCCCGCGCGCCCCGGCCCGAGGCGGGCGGCGCGCAGGCGGATACCCGCCGCCGCGGTCCTGGCGCCCGCGCCGGTTCGTCGGCCGGCCCGCGCGGCCCTCGCGGCGAGGGCAAGCCTAAAGCCGCGGCGCCCGCAAGAAGCGGTTCCGGCGCCGGCAAGCCCGCGGGCGGCCGGTCCCGGCCGGCCGCCGCGACATCGCGCGGCGACGATTGGCAGCCGCGCGGCGCATCGGCCCATGAATCCCATCTGGGCAAGTTGGGCGGCCGCCGCGAACGCTGATTCCCGCTGGCGCGCCATGTTTGCGTCGTGGGTTTTTCCCCGCGACGCCCGGATTACCGGCATGTGCGCCCGCCAGGGCGGCCCAACTGTTGCTTTTTAAATGTAAGTTCTCGTGATAGCAGGAAATTTTCTGATTTTCTGTTAGAATGTAGGGCTTTACAGCTATATTGTTTTTGTCCGCACAGCCGCTTTGTTAACGCAAAACGAGAAGTGTGCGCCCGGCCAGCGGCCGGCGTTGGCAATGTGGCGGCACATTTTCGGATGCGTTTATGGTTGGTTCGGGCGCGAGCCCTGGAATCGCCTTGGAGCGTGATAACAGTGGGCTGGTGCATACAGCCCATTTTTTTTGGATTTTATGGCAGATATATTCGCTTTGACACAAGAGGCTCTGGCCGGTATGGATATCGAGCTTGTCGATGTGGAACGCGCCCCGCTGGGGCTTTTGCGCGTCACCATCGATCGCCCTGAAGGTGTGCGAATCGAAGACTGCGAACAGGTTTCAAAGCAGCTGTCGCGGGTGTTCGAAGTGGAAAACATCGAGTACAAGCGTCTTGAAGTCGGCTCGCCTGGTATTGATCGTCCTTTAAAACGGCTTGCTGACTTCATACGGTTCGCCAACGAGCGCATCGAAATCAAGTTGCGCGTAGCCGTCGATAACCGCAAGGTATATGCAGGCCTGCTTCGCGTTCCCGATAATGCGCTTGCCGATACGTCCGCTGCTCCCGTATTCGGTCTCGAACTCGATGCCAAGTCGGGTGAAGCCCAGGTTTTGAGCTTTACCTTCGACGATGTCGACCGAGCCAAGCTGGATCCCATTATTGATTTCAAGGGTAAAAAGCGATGAGTCGCGAAATTCTTTTATTGGTTGACGCCTTAGCGCGTGAGAAAAACGTAGCGCGAGAAGTGGTTTTCGAAGCGCTAGAAAACGCTTTGGCGTCTGCCATGAAAAAGCGCTTCAAGGAAGACGCTGATATCCGTGTATCCATCGACCGCGCTACCGGCGAGCACGAAGGGTTTCGCCGCTGGCTGGTGGTGCCCGACGACGCCGGCCTGCAAGAGCCGGATCAGCAGGAACTTTATTCCGAAGCGCAGGAAATCGTGCCGGGCATCGAGGTCGGCGACTACATCGAAGATGCGCTGGAACCCATCGAATTCGGCCGCATCGGCGCCCAGGCCGCCAAGCAGGCCATCCTGCAGAAGATCCGCGATGCCGAGCGCGAGCAGGTCCTGAACGATTTCCTCGAACGCGGGGAAAACATCATCTCGGGCACGGTCAAGCGCATGGACAAGGGCGACGCCATCATCGAAACCGGCAAGATCGAAGCCCGTTTGCCGCGCACCGAAATGATCCCGAAAGAAAATATCCGGGTCGGCGACCGGATTCGCTCATGGGTGCTCAAGGTCGACCATACCGCGCGCGGCCAGCAGGTGATCCTGTCGCGCACGGCGCCGGAATTCATCCGCCAGCTGTTCGAGAATGAAGTGCCCGAAATCGAACAAGGGCTGCTGGAAATCAAGGCGGCCGCCCGCGATGCCGGAGTGCGCGCCAAGATTGCCGTGGTCGCCTACGACAAGCGCATCGACCCCATAGGCACATGCGTGGGCATGCGCGGTTCGCGTGTCACCGCCGTGCGCAACGAACTGGGCGGCGAGCAGGTCGATATCGTATTATGGGCGGAAGATCCGGCCGAATTCGTTATCGGCGCCTTGGCGCCCGCGCACGTCGAATCGATCGTCGTGGACGAGGACAAGCACGCCATGGACGTCGTGGTCGACGCCGAAAACCTCCCCAAGGCGATAGGCGCGCGCGGCCAGAACGTGCGCCTGGCTTCCGAGCTTACCGGCTGGCAGATCAACATCATGACGCCGGAAGAAAGCCAGAATCGCCAGGAAGAAGAGCGCAGCGGTCTAAGGAAAACTTTCACCAGCAGGCTTGATGTCGATGAAGAAGTCGCCGATATCCTTATTGATGAAGGCTTTACGGGCCTCGAGGAAATCGCTTACGTGCCTTTGCAGGAATTGCTCGAAATTGAAGCCTTCGACGAAGACACGATTAACGAATTGCGCACCCGTGCCCGCAATGCGCTCCTGACCGAGGCGATCGCCCAGGAAGAGCGCGTGCAGACGGCGCAAGATCTGTTGGAAGTACAAGGGATTACCCCCGAACTGGTTGCCAAACTGGCCGAAAAAGAGGTTCTCACCCTCGATGATCTGGCCGAATTGTCAACCGATGAGCTGTCGGAAATTACCGGCCTGACCGAGGACGACGCTAGTCAAATGATTATGCGCGCTCGGGCTCACTGGTTTGACGACGAAGCCTGATACCCAGGCTGAATGAGTCAGGGTGTATTTATTGAAAAATAGTTGTAGTAAGCAAGAGAGAGTCGAATGCTGAGTAACACCGTCGCCCAGTTCGCTGTTGAACTGAAAATGCCTGCGAACGTACTGCTGGATCAGTTGCGTTCGGCGGGCGTTGAACTCAAGTCGGTTGACGATGCCGTCACCGACGCGGATAAGGCGAAACTCCTCGAGTCGTTGCGCCGCGCCCATGGCGGGTCCGAGGGCAAGAAGATCACGCTGACTCGCCGTCAGACTTCCGAAATCCGGCAGGCTGACGGTTCCGGCCGTTCGCGCACTATCCAGGTGGAAGTGCGCAAGAAACGGGTGTTCGTCAAGCGCGATCCGTCCGAAGCCGCCGTCGAGGCCGTCAAGGCCGAAGATGCCGACCTGTCTCTCGAGCCCGCAAGCGATATCGACGCCTCTGTGCCTGTCCAGGCGCCCGCGCAGGCGCCTGCCGCCGCGCAAGCGGCCGACGCAGCGCCCGCGGATCAGCCGCAGGTCCAAGCCCAGGCCGACCAGGCTCAGGATGGCGCGGCTCAGGATGGCGCGGCTCAGGATGGCGCGGCTGCGCCCGCCGCCGCCGTTTCCGACGCGGCCCCCGCCGCAGCCCCGGCCCAAGCCGAGGCCGAGGCCGAGGAGCGCGTTGCCGCGCCGGCCTTGGACGAGCCGGCCGCCGGCCAGGAATCTGGCGTAGCGGCGCAAGGGGAAGCATCCCCCGCAGCGCCTCCCGCCCAGGCCGAGGCTCCCGCCGAGCAGGCGCCCGCGCCTGCCGCCGAAAAGATGCCGGCTCAGGCGCCTTCAACCGAGGCAGCGACCGTCGAAGCCGAGGCGCAAACTCCCGCCCCGGCTCCCGCCGCAACCCCCGCTGTTGAAGAGGCCGCCGGAAAAGCCGCTGAAAAAGCGTCTGGAAAAGCCGCGCCCAAGGCTGCCGACAAGGCGCCGGCCAAGGCCGACGCGCCAGCGGCCGCCCGGCCCGGCAAAACCGCTTTCAAGCGTGTCCCCCCTCCCGCTCCCGTGGTCGACGAAGGGCGCGAACGCGCTCGCCGCGCTTCCGAAGCGGAAGCCGCCGCGCTGCGCGAAATGCTCAGCCGTCCGCGCAAGGTATTGAAGGCTCCCGAGCCCGAGGCCGGGACGATTTCCGGCACCCTGCACAAGCCGGCCGGCGTCAAGGCCGCCAAGAAAGACGGCAAGCCCGCCGCGGGTGAAGTCAAGAAGGTCGTCAAGGCGACGGAAGTCTCGACTTCCTGGACGGACGACAGTGGCCGCAAGAAGCCGGCAGCCAAGGCGGATGCGCCTCCGGCCAGCCCCAGCCGCGACGGCTGGCGCGCGGGCGGCAAGGCAGGCAAGGGCGGAAACGCCCGCGGCGGCCGCAACAGGCACGCCCAGCCGGAACGCAAAGAGCCGCAAGCCATCGAATTCATCGCTCGCGAAGTGCACGTGCCGGAAACGATTTCCGTGGCCGATCTCGCCCACAAGATGTCCGTCAAGGCGGCCGAGGTCATCAAGCATCTGATGAAGCTTGGGCAAATGGTTACCATCAACCAGGTGCTGGACCAGGAAACCGCCATGATCGTGGTCGAGGAACTGGGCCACGTGGCCATCGCCGCCAAGCTCGACGATCCGGAAGCCTTCCTCGAGGTCGCCGAGACCGCCGAAGAGGCCGATGCCTTGCCGCGCGCTCCGGTGGTTACCGTCATGGGTCACGTCGACCATGGCAAGACCTCGCTGCTCGACTATATCCGCCGCGCCAAGGTCGCCTCTGGCGAAGCCGGCGGCATCACGCAGCATATCGGCGCCTACAACGTCAAGACCGATCGCGGCATGGTCACCTTCCTGGACACCCCGGGCCACGAGGCCTTTACGGCCATGCGCGCCCGCGGCGCCAAGGCCACCGACATCGTCATCCTGGTCGTAGCGGCCGACGATGGCGTCATGCCGCAAACCAAAGAGGCCATCCATCACGCCAAGGCGGCCGGTGTGCCGCTGGTGGTGGCGATCACCAAGATAGACAAGCCCGACAGCAATCTCGAGCGCGTCAAGCAGGAGCTCGTGGCCGAGCAGGTCGTGCCGGAAGAGTACGGCGGCGACGTGCCCTTCGTGGGCGTTTCGGCCAAGACGGGCGAAGGCATCGACGCCCTGCTGGAAAATGTCCTGCTGCAAGCCGAAATCCTCGAGCTCAAGGCTCCGGTCGAGGCCCCGGCCAAGGGCATCGTGATCGAGGCCCGCCTGGACAAGGGCCGCGGCCCGGTCGCGACCATCCTGGTGCTGAGCGGCACGCTGAATCGCGGCGACGCGGTGCTGGCCGGCGCAAGCTTCGGCCGGGTGCGCGCCATGCTCAACGAGAACGGCAAGCCCATCAATAGCGCCGGTCCCTCCGTGCCCGTGGAAATCCAGGGCCTGACGGAAGTGCCGGCCGCTGGCGACGAGCTCATCGTCATGGCCGACGAGCGCAAGGCGCGCGAAATCGCGCTGTTCCGCCAGGGCAAGTTCCGCGACGTCAAGCTGGCCCGCCAACAGGCCGCCAAGCTCGAATCGATGTTCGACAATATCGGCGAGGGCACGCAGACACTGGCGCTCATCGTCAAGACCGATGTGCAGGGTTCCCAGGAAGCCCTGGTGTCGTCGCTGACCAAGCTGTCCACCGACGAAGTCCGCGTGCAGGTCGTGCACGCGGCGGTGGGCGGCATTTCCGAAAGCGACGTCAATCTGGCGATAGCCTCGCATGCCGTGATCATCGGCTTCAATGTGCGCGCCGAACAAAGCGCCAAGAAGCTCGCCGAGAACAACGGCATCGATCTGCGCTACTACAACATCATTTACGATGCGGTGGACGACGTGCGCAACGCCATGTCCGGCATGCTGGCGCCTGAAAAGCGCGAGGAAGTCATCGGCATGGTCGAGATCCGCGAGGTCTACAGCATCTCGCGCATCGGCAATATCGCCGGCTGCATGGTCACCGATGGCGTCGTGCGCCGCGACTCGCAAGTCCGCCTGCTGCGCAACCACGTGGTGCACTGGACCGGCTGGCTCGAGTCGCTGCGCCGTTTCAAGGATGACGTCAAGGAAGTCAAGTCCGGCTTCGATTGCGGCATCACCTTGAAGGGCAACAACGATATCGAAGTCGGCGACCAGCTCGAGATCTTTGAAATCAAAGAAGTGGCACGGACGCTATAACCATGAGCCGCCACAAGTCCAAACCCAATCCGGGGCGCAATACCCGGCTGGCCGACCAGATCCAGAAGGATCTGGCCAGCCTGATCCAGCGCGAGCTCGACATATCGAGGGCGGGGTTGATCACGCTTACAGGCGTGGATCTCTCGGCCGACTACGCGCACGCCAAGGTGTATTTCAGCGTGCTCGGCGCCGAGCCCGAGGTCGCCACGGCCGCGCTCAATGAAAAGGCTGGCTGGCTGCATTCGCTGTTGTTCAAGCTCTTGCATATCCATACGGTCCCGACCCTGCGCTTTGTCCACGACGATCAGCTCGCTCGCGGTCTTGAACTCTCGCTTCTTATCGACGAGGCCAATCGGCCACGCGCCGAACTTCCCGACTCCTCGGAACCCGAGGACCCCGACGAGCAGCCCTGAGGGGCTATCGTTTTTCCATGGAACAATAAACGATGGCTTCCCGACGCGGGCAGATGCTCGATGGTGTCCTGTTGCTGGACAAACCGGAAGGTTTGTCGAGTAATCACGCCTTGCAGCGCGCCAAGCGCGCGCTGGATGCGCGCAAAGCCGGGCATACCGGCACGCTGGACCCTTTCGCGACCGGGCTGCTGGTATGCTGCCTGGGGCGCGCCACGAAAATCGCCGGCAGCATGCTCAACGCCGACAAAGGCTATGTGGCGACCGTGCAGTTCGGCCAGGAAACGGATTCCGGCGACCTCACCGGCAATATCGTCTCCAGCGCCGCGGCCGGCTTCCCGGGCGTCGCCCAGGACCAGCTCGAAGCCGCGCTCGTGAACTTCCGGGGCGACATCGAGCAGGTGCCGCCGATGTACTCGGCGCTCAAGCGCGATGGCAAGCCGCTATATGAATACGCCCGTCAGGGCATAGAACTGGACAGGCCTCCCAGGCCCGTCACGATTTACAAACTGGAACTCTTGAGCTTTACCGGGCTTGAGGCGCAAATTGTGGTTCAGTGCAGCAAAGGCACCTATATCCGTACTCTTGCGCAAGACATCGGCCGGCAGCTGGGCTGCGGCGCGCACCTGAAGGCATTGCGCCGCATCAGTGTCGGGCCTTTCCTTCTCGACGATGCTGTCGGGCTGGAAGCCTTGCAGGCTATGTCTGCACCTCAAACTACCTTAATTGCACTAGATGCCTTGCCCGCCGGCTTACTGCCAGCAACCCTTAAAGAAAAGGATGAATTATGAATCGCGCTTTGCGTAATGTGGCAATCATCGCCCACGTCGATCATGGCAAAACCACACTCGTAGACCAACTGCTGCGTCAATCTGGAACCTTCCGCGAGAACGAGCATTTGACGGAACGGGTCATGGACTCCGGCGACATTGAAAAAGAACGCGGCATTACGATTCTGGCCAAGAATTGTTCGGCCGAATACGAAGGCACGCACATCAACATCGTCGATACCCCGGGACACGCCGATTTCGGCGGTGAAGTCGAACGGGTGCTGTCCATGGTGGACGGCGTACTGCTGCTGGTGGACGCGGTGGAAGGCCCCATGCCGCAAACCCGTTTCGTGACCCGCAAGGCGCTGGCCCTGGGCCTGAAGCCTATCGTCGTGATCAACAAGATAGACCGGCACGGCGCCCGCCCCGACCATGTCATCAACGCCACCTTCGACCTGTTCGACAAGCTGGGCGCGACCGAAGAGCAGCTCGACTTTCCGGTGATCTACGCATCCGGCCTGGCTGGCTATGCCGGCTTGACCGATGACGTGCGCGAAGGCGATATGCGTCCTCTTTTCGACGCGGTGCTCAAGTATGTGCCGCAGCGCGAGGATGACGCCGAAGGCCCGCTGCAAATGCAGGTCATCTCCATCGACTACAACACCTACGTCGGCAAGATCGGCGTGGGGCGCATCAATCGCGGCCGCATTCGCGCCGGGCAGGATGTGGTGGTCAAGTTCGGCCCCGACGGCGCCCCGATCAAGGCCCGCATCAATCAAGTCCTGAAATTCAAGGGCCTGGAGCGCGTGCTGGTCGATGAAGGCGAGGCCGGCGACATCGTGATGATCAATGGCATCGACGAGATCGGCATCGGCTGCACGATCACCGACCCGCTGCAGCCCGAAGCGCTGCCCATGCTGCGCATCGACGAGCCGACATTGACCATGAATTTCATGGTCAATACCTCGCCCCTGGCCGGCCGTGAAGGCAAGTTCGTGACCAGCCGCCAGCTGCGCGAGCGGCTCGATCGCGAGCTCAAGTCGAATGTCGCCCTGCGCGTCAACGACACCGACGACGACACTGTTTTCGAAGTCTGCGGCCGCGGCGAACTGCACTTGACGATTCTGCTGGAAAACATGCGCCGTGAAGGCTACGAGCTGGCCGTGTCGCGGCCCCGGGTCGTGTACAAGGAAGTCGACGGCGTGCGCTGCGAACCCTACGAACTCCTCACCGTGGACGTGGAAGATCCGCACCAGGGCGGGGTCATGGAAGAACTGGGCCGCCGCAAGGGCGACCTGCTCGACATGGTGGCCGACGGCCGCGGCCGCACGCGCCTGGAATACCGCATTCCGGCCCGCGGCCTGATCGGGCTTCAGGGCGAATTTTTGACCCTGACCCGCGGCACCGGCCTGATGAGCCACATCTTCGACGACTACGGCCCGGTGCGCGAAGGCGGTGTCGGCGAGCGCCGCAATGGCGTGCTGATCAGCCAGGACGATGGCACGGCGGTTGCCTATGCCTTGTGGAAGCTGCAAGAGCGCGGCCGCATGTTCGTGTCGCCGCAGGAACCGGTGTATGAAGGAATGATCATCGGCATTCATAGCCGCGACAATGATCTGGTGGTCAACCCCATCAAGGAAAAGAAGCTCACCAACGTGCGCTCCTCGGGCAAGGACGAGCATATCGACCTGGTTCCGCCCATCCAGATGTCGCTGGAGTATGCCGTCGAGTTCATCACCGATGATGAACTGGTCGAAGTCACGCCCAAGTCCATACGCCTGCGCAAGCGCTATCTCTCGGAGAACGAACGGCGCCGCAGCTCGCGCGAAGGCAGCTAGGCGTAAGGCGCCTCCGCCTGCGGTCCGGCATCCCGGGCATGCAAAAACCGCTACCCTTCTTACGATGGGTAGCGGTTTTTTTCTTGCCGCCGCCTAGCGGCAAGTGTGGTGCCTTCGATGTGCCGTGATTAGCCCTGCATGCCGCCCAGGCAGACGTATTTGAGTTCCATGAAATCGTCCATGCCATAGACCGAACCCTCGCGTCCCAGGCCGGACTGCTTGACGCCGCCGAATGGCGCGACCTCGTTGGAGATCAGGCCGGTGTTGACGCCAACCATGCCGTATTCGAGCGCCTCGGCAACCCGGAAAATGCGGCCGATGTCGCGGCTGTAGAAATAGGAGGCCAGGCCGTACTCGGTGTTGTTGGCCAGTTCGACGACATGGTTTTCATCGCTGAACTTGACGACGGGGGCGAGCGGGCCGAAGGTTTCCTCGCGCATGCACAGCATGTCCTCGGTGATATTGGACAACACCGTCGGCTGGTAATAACGCCCGCCCAGGGCATGGGCCTGGCCGCCGACGTCCACTTTGGCGCCCTTGGCAACGGCGTCCTGGACGTGTTCCTGGACTTTGGCGACCGCCGCCTCGTCGATCAGCGGGCCCTGGGTGATATGGTCGGCGAAGCCGTCGCCCACCTGCAGCTTGCCGACTTTGGCCGCCAGCTTTTCCACGAAAGCGTCGTAGACGGTTTCATGCACGTAGAAGCGGTTGGTGCAGACGCAGGTTTGGCCGGCGTTGCGGTATTTGGAGACCATCGCGCCCTCGACCGCGGCATCCAGGTCGGCATCCTCGAAGACAATAAAGGGCGCGTGGCCGCCCAGTTCCAGCGACAGTTTCTTGATCGTTGGCGCGCTTTGCTGCATGAGTATGCGGCCTACCGCCGTGGAGCCGGTGAAGGTCACTTTCTTGACGACGGGGCTGGCGCACAGCACCTTGCCGATGGCGATCGAGCGCTCGCTGTCGGCGGTGACGATATTGAGCACGCCCGCGGGAATGCCGGCGCGCTCGGCCAGTTCGGCCAGCGCCAGCGCCGACAGGGGCGTCTGTTCGGCGGGCTTGAGCACGATGGTGCAGCCGGCCGCCAGGGCGGGCGCCACTTTGCGCGTGATCATGGCGTTGGGGAAGTTCCAGGGGGTGATGGCGGCGCACACGCCTATGGGTTCGCGCATGACCAGCATGCGGTTGGCGCTATTGGGCGAGGCCATGATGTCCCCGCTCACGCGCTTGGCCTGCTCGGCGAACCATTCCACGAAGGATGCGCCATAGGCGACTTCGCCGCGCGATTCGCCTATGGGCTTGCCCTGCTCCAGGGTCATCAGCTGGGCCAGATCTTCAGTGTTGGCGATGATCAGGTCGAACCAGCGCCGCAGGATGGCGGCGCGATCCTTGCCGGTACGGGCCCGCCACGCCTTGAACGCCTTGTTGGCCGCATCGATGGCCGCCTGCGCCTGGGCCTGGTCCAGGTTGCTGACTTGCGCAATGATTTTTCCATTGGCGGGATTGTCGACGGCGAAGGTGCCGCCGTCCGTCGCCGCCATCCATTGGCCGTTTATGTAGGAGCGGGTCTTGTACAGGGCAGGGTCGTTCAAGTGTATGGGAGGCTGTGCAGTAGTCATGGAGTCGGGGATAGGCGTTTATCAAGGTTGGAAAAAAAGGTGAAAACGGCTTATTGTATGCGCAGCGCGCCGGCTTTACGCCGCTTATTCGGGCAGGGCTGGCGCGTAATCGCCTTGTTCCGCGAAATCGGCGCAGAAGGCCTCGATGTGCCGCATCAGGACATCCGGGTCGTCGGTGACGGTGATCAGTTGCAGGTCCTTGGGGCCGATCAGCTTGTTGGCCAGCAGGTTGGCCCGGACCCAGTCGATGAGGCCGGCCCAGAACGAGCTGCCGATCAGGATGATGGGGGCGGGCGGAACCTTGCGCGTCTGCACCAGGGTCATCACCTCGAAAAGCTCGTCCAGCGTGCCAAAGCCGCCGGGCAGGGCGACGTAGGCGGCGCTGTGCATGAAGAAGGTGGCCTTGCGCGAATAAAAATAATCGAAGCTCAGGCTGTGCGTCTGATACTTGTTGTTGGTGGTTTCGTGGGGCAGATTGATGTTCAGGCCCACGCTTTTGCCGCCCGCCTCGAAGGCGCCCTTGTTGGCCGCCTCCATGATGCCGGGGCCGCCGCCCGCTATGACGGTGAGCCCGGCCCTGGCCAGCCGGGCGCCTATGGCTTCGCTTAATGCATAATAGGGCGAATCGGGTTTGATGCGGGCGCTGCCGAAGACGCTTACGCCCCAGCCTATTTCTTTCAGAGTCTCTGCAGCTTTCTGCATCTCTGACATAATTCCGGGAATCTGCTGGGTTGCCGGCATACGGACTACTTTATTGTTTGACATGAAAAAAACCTTGTTACTTGTTGATGGGTCCAGCTATCTGTATCGAGCCTATCACGCCATGCCCGACCTCAGAAATGCCAAGGGAGAGCCGACCGGCGCCCTTTATGGTGTCATCTCCATGTTAAGGAGACTGCAGCAGGATTACAAGGCTGACTACGCCGCCTGCGTTTTCGACGCCAAGGGCACGACATTCCGCGACGACCTATACCCCTTGTACAAGGGGCACAGGCCGTCCATGCCTGAAGAGCTGGCAGCACAAATCGAGCCCATACACCGGGCGGTGGCCGCGCTGGGCTGGCCGGTGCTGACCGTGTCCGGGGTCGAGGCCGACGATATCATCGGAACGCTGGCCCATCGCGCGACGCGGGAGGATGTGCGCACGATTATTTCGACGGGGGACAAGGACCTGGCGCAACTGGTGAATGAGCATGTGGAGCTGGTCAATACCATGACGAATGAGCGGCAGGATATGGCCGGCGTCATGGCTAAATTCGGTGTAAGCCCAGCACAGATTGTAGACTTTTTAATGCTCACGGGCGATGCGGTCGATAACATCCCCGGCGTGCCGAAAGTCGGGCCCAAGACCGCGGCCAAATGGCTGGCCGAATACCAGACGGTGGATGCCCTGGCGGCCAACGCCCATGCCATAAAGGGCGTGATCGGCGACAACCTGCGCGCCGCCGTCCCCAATTTCGCGCTGACGCGGCAGTTGCTGACCGTAAAGATAGATTGCGAGATCCCCTCGCTCGCCCACGGCCTGGCCGATCTGGCGCCCAAGGCGCCGGACCGCGACGCCTTGCTCAAGCTGTACGAGGACTACGGTTTCCGCAACTGGCTGCGCGAACTGACCGGGGACAAGGAGCGCATTCCCGAGCAGGACAGCCGCCAGGCGGCGCAGGCGCCGCCGGCGCCCGCGGAAACCCGCTACGAAACCGTGCTGGACTGGGACGACTTCGAGCGCTGGCTGGCCGACATCGAGGCGGCTGGGCTGGTGGCGCTGGATACCGAAACCACCTCGCTGGACCCGATGCTGGCCAGGCTGGTGGGCATTTCGCTGTCGGTCACGCCGGGCGTGGCCTGCTATATACCGGTAGGGCATCGCGGGCCGGACCAGGTTCTGCAATTGCCCAAGCAGCAGGTGCTGGACCGCCTGCGCCCATGGCTGCAGAACCCCGCCGCCGCCAAGCTCTTGCATAACGCCAAATACGACGCCCATGTCTTCATGAACGAGGGCATAGGCCTGGCGGGCATTACCGAAGACACCATGCTGCAATCCTACGTGCTGGAATCGCACAAGCGCGTCAATTTGCAGGAACTGGGCCAGCGCTGGCTGGGGCGTACCGGCACCACCTTCGAAGATTTATGCGGCAAAGGAGCCAAGCAGATCTGCTTCGACGAAGTCGATGTCGACAAGGCTTCTTATTATGCCTGCGAAGATGCCGACTTCACCTTGCAACTGCACCAGGTCTTGCGGCCCAAAGTCGCGCTGGATCCTGGCCTGGAATCCATCTACCAGCTGGAAATCAAGGCGTCGCGGGTGCTGACCGCCATGGAACGCAACGGGGTGGGCATAGACGCGCATGTGCTGGCCATGCAGAGCCATGAGCTGGGACAGCAATTGCTGTCCCTCGAGAAAAAGGCCTATGAACTGGCGGGGCAGCCGTTCAACCTGAATTCGCCCAAGCAGCTGGGCGAAATCCTGTTCCAGCGCATGCATCTGCCGGTGATACGCAAAACCGCCAGCGGCGCCCCGTCCACCGATGAAGACGTGTTGAGCAAGCTGGCCCGCGATTACCCCTTGCCCGAATTGCTGCTCGAATACCGCGGGCTGGCCAAGCTCAAGTCTACGTACACCGACAAGCTGCCCAAAATGATCAATCCGGCCACGGGACGGGTCCACACCCGCTATTCCCAGGCCGCGGTGGTGACCGGGCGCCTGGCCTCGTCCGACCCCAACCTGCAGAACATACCGGTGCGCAGCCCTGAAGGGCGGCGGGTGCGCGCTGCTTTCGTGGCGACCAAGGGCAAGATTGTTTCGGCGGACTATTCGCAGATCGAGCTGCGGGTAATGGCCCATGTGTCCGATGACGAAAACCTGCGGAGCGCTTTTGCCCAGGGCGAGGACATCCATCGCGCCACGGCGTCCGAGGTCTTTGGCGTGGCGCTGGCCGATGTCTCGGCCGAGCAGCGCCGGGCAGCCAAGGCCATCAACTTCGGCTTGATCTACGGCATGGGCGAGTTCGGCCTGGCATCCAGCCTGGGCATCACGCGCGACGCCGCCAAGGCCTATATCAACCGCTATTTTGCGCGCTACCCGGGCGTCGCGATCTATATGGAGCAGACCCGGCGCATGGCCCATGAACTCGGCTATGTGGAAACCGTGTTCGGCCGGCGCCTCTGGCTGCCGGAAATACGCGGCGCCAAAGGGCCGCGCCTGGCGGCGGCCGAGCGGGCGGCCATCAACGCGCCCATGCAGGGCACCGCCGCCGACCTCATCAAGCTGGCCATGGTAGCCTCCCAGGAATGGATCGAGGCCGAAGGCCTGGAAACCCTGATGGTCATGCAAGTGCATGATGAACTGGTTTTCGATGTGCCCACGGCCGAAGTCGAAACCGTGATGCAACACCTGCCCGACCTGATGTGCAAAGTCGCCACCCTGCGTGTCCCCCTGGTGGCGGAGGTCGGCGTGGGAGCCAATTGGGAGCAGGCTCACTGACTTTTCCCGGGGCCCGCCTTAGCTGCAAGGAGTCGTTATGTCTTTTTCTTCAATTACCGGAAGCGCCGGCGCCATCGCCGCCTATTTTGCCGCGCCCGATGCGCAGGACGCCTGGAGCAGGGCGGTGTCCTGGTTTGCCCGGTACCTGGCCTGATGCCAGGCCCCGCGCCGGCCACGCCGGCCGCGGGCGCTACTCCATGACGCTTTCGTTGTCGCGCAGGCGATTGGGCAGCAATTCATCATGCTTGGCCAGTATCGGATAGGCGGCCGCTTCGACCAGACAGGAATTGACGGCTTTGATGTCGCGCAATATGTCCAGGTAGAAGGAGCCCACCTCGGCCTGGTCCAGCCTGCCCGACTTGATGTTGAGCAGGTGCTGCTCCGCGGCATTGGTTTCGATCTCGCGGAAGTAATCTTTTTCGAACGCCAGGTATCTGGCGCTTTTTATGTCTTCGGCCACGAACAGCGCCGCCGTCTGGCGTTGATTGCGTATCAGCCGGTCGAGCATTTCGGTAAGCTCGTCGCGCTGCTTGGCGTTGAAGGACCAGCCCTTCTTGTAAAGCGCGGTGGCGTGCGCGAGCAGGCCGTTGGTGGCAATGCTGGCGGCGTGGGCGATATTCGCCGAAAACGACAGGATTTCATCGCGGCGGCGGTGATCTTCCCTGTTCATCGCGTCCTGGTCCAGCGTCGCCACATAGGTGGTGATCAGGCCGTCCAGGCGGTTGATGGCGTTGTTGATGTAGCGCGCATGGGTAATGCGGTGGCGGTTGTCGCGCAGGAAGCCGGCGCGGGCCATGCCCAGCAGGCCTTGCAGCATGTCGGCCAGGCGCAGGGCCTCGCGCGCCGCGTTGCCCAGGGCGATACCGGGAACTTCGTGCGCGGACTCGTCCAGATAGAGGGGGCGCGAAGGGTCGTTGGGATCGGTGCGCTTGGGCAGCAGCCGGATCATGAGGCGCGAATACGGCGTCAGCAGCGGCAGGAACACCAGCGCGGTGACGATGTTGAAGAGCGTGTGGAAGTTGGCGACCGCGCGGGCCGGGTCCGAGGTCAGGCCGCTCATCAGGGGCGGCAGCCAGGGCAGGATGGCGAGCGCCAGGATGCATCCGGCCAGGCGCGTGCCCAGGTTTCCCAGGGGCAGGCGCCGGGTCGCCGGGTCGTCATCGCTGGCGCCTTCCAGTATGGGGTTGATCGATGTGCCCAGATTGGCGCCCAGCACCAGCGCGAAGGCCAGGGTGGGGTTGACCAGGCCATGGCTGGCCAGGGACATGATCAGCACCACGACGGCGACGCTGGAATGCGCGGCCCAGGCCAGCGCGGTAGCCAGCAACAGCGCTATCACCGGCTGATCGGACAGCGCGCCCAGCAGGATCTGCAGCAGATGGGCGTCCTGCAGGGGCGCGAACAGCTGCACCAGTTGATGCAGGGCCAGCAGCAGCAGGCCCAGGCCTATGAATACCCGCCCGAGATCGCGCCGGCGGCTGGGCTGGTTGCGCCGGAACAGCCATACGCCCACCAGGATGAGCGCCGGCGCCAGCGCGGTCAGGTTGAACGACAGCAACTGCACAATGATGGTGGTGCCCACATTGGCGCCCAGCATGGCGGCCAGGCCCGGCGCCAGCGCGACCAGGCCGCCGGCGGCGAAGCTGGTGATCATCAGGCCCGTGGCCGTGCTGCTCTGTATCGCCGCGGTAATGGCCAGGCCGGTGAAAAAGGCCCGCCAGCGCTTGCCCAGGGCGTGGCCCATCCAGACCCCCAGCGCGGCGCCGAAAGCGCGCTGGACGCCGCTTTGCACCATGTGCACGCCCCACAGCAGCAGGGCTATGTAGCCCCCGAAATCAAGCAAGGCAAAAAGTTCTTTCATGCCTGCATGATAAACCAGCCTTGGGAACTTGCCTTAGATGCGCTGCGCCGCCTGCAGGGCGTGGATGCGCGCCTCGATGGGGGGATGGGAGGCGAACATGGCGCTGATGGCGCGGTTGCCCGAAATGCCGGAGGCCTGGAAGGCCTTGGGCAGTTCGCCGGCCTGGACCCCGCCCAGGCGCGCCAGGGCGCGCATCATCGGCTCGCGCGAACCCAGCAGGCTGGCCGAACCGGCGTCGGCGCGGTATTCGCGCTGGCGCGAAAACCAGGCAACGATGATGGAAGCCAGCACGCCGAACACGATTTCGCACACGATGACCGTCGCGTAATAGCCCAAGCCGACGCCGCGGTCGTTCTTGAGCACCACCCGGTCGACGAAATAGCCCACGATGCGCGCGAAGAAGATCACAAAGGTATTGACGACACCTTGTATCAGCGTCAGCGTGATCATGTCGCCGTTGGCGACGTGGGCGACTTCATGGCCCAGCACGCCCGCCACTTCTTCTTCGGTCATGCTGCTGAGCAGGCCGGTGGAGACCGCGACCAGCGCATTGTTCCTGGAGGCGCCCGTGGCGAAGGCGTTGGGCGCGCCATCGTAGATGGCGACTTCGGGGCGGCCTATGCCGGCGCGGTCGGCCAGCTGGTGCACGGTATCGACCAGCCAAGCCTCTTTCGCGTTGGCCGGCGCCCGGGGGTCGATGACCCGCGCGCCGGTGCTTTGCTTGGCCATCCATTTGCTGATCAGCAGCGAAATGATGGAGCCGGCAAAGCCTATGATGGCCGAGAAAATCAGCAGCTGGCTGATGTCCAGGCCATTGGCGGTGAGATAGCGGCCCACGCCCAGCACGTTCATGGAGGCGCTGAGCACGATCAGGACCGCGAAATTGGTGAGAAGGAATAAGAAGATTCGTTTCATGTTTTATGTTTCCAGCCTAGCGAGCGACAATATTTGACTATCTATATGGAGGACAGTTCCTGTATTTAAAGCCTGCGCCCGCCTAAATATTCAAAACAGCAGAGTATAGTATCGACTTTGTGGTTTAAATTCGAATTTCGGTTGATTGCATGCAGTCTCTGTGGATGTTACTGGCGAGTATCATGTTTGCTGGCATGGGGGCCTGCGTGAAAGTTGCCTCTGATTACGGGGCTACGCTGCCGCATGTGGTCCTGTTCCGCGGCATCCCTTCGGTGCTGCTTTTGTTTTTCTGGGCCCGGTTTACGCAGCGCAGCCTCAGGCCGCCCAGCTGGAAGCTGCACCTGTGGCGCAACGTTTCCGGCGTCACATCCATGTGGCTGGGTTTTTTCGCCATCTCTCATTTGCCCCTGTCGACGGCCATCAGCCTCAATTACACGGCGCCCTTGTTCATCGCGGGCTGGATGCTGGCGCGCGGAGGATCGCAGCGCGATCCCGTGCGCATTGTCGCCGTCCTGTTCGGCTTCCTGGGGGTCGTGGCCGTATTGCGCCCCAGCATCGGGCAAGACCACTGGTTCGCGGCGCTGCTGGGCCTGGGCGCCGGCGCCCTGTCTGCCGTCGCCATGATGCAGATACGCGAATTGGGCCGCGTCGGCGAGCCGGAATGGCGCACGGTATTGATTTTTTCCTGCTTCGTGTGCCTGAGCAGCGTGGCGGGCCTGGCCGCCGAAGGGTGGCGCAGTATCGACATATTGGCGTGGCTGGCCTTGGCAGGGGTGGGCACATTGGGCCTGGTCGGGCAATTGGCCATGACGCGCGCCTTCGGGCTGGGCTCGGCGCTCTTGACGGCGGCCTTGCAATATACAACCATCATCTTTGCCGCCTTGCTGGGCATTGTCTTCTGGGGCGATTTGCCCGATGCCATCGCCTGGGGCGGAATGGCGATGATCATCGCGTCGGGGCTGCTGTCGATCTGGCGCACTTACAGCGAAGACCGCATCATGCGCGGCCAAAACACCGTGGTCATGCAGACCTCCCCCGCGCAAACCGAAGAACAGGAGAACAGACGTGTCTGATTTATTGATCGATGCGCCCACGCTAGTGGGCAAAATTCCATCGCCGGCCTGGCTGGTTTTCGATGTCCGGCACGATCTTGCCGACCACGCCGCGGGCCGGCGGGCTTACGAGCAAGGGCACATTCCGGGCGCCCTCTACCTGGACCACGAGCGCCAGTTGTCGGCGCCCCGGACCGGCGCCAACGGCCGCCATCCCTTGCCCGAGCGTTCCGGGTTCGCGGCGCTCATGCGCAGCCAGGGCCTGACCGCGCAGTCGCAGGTGGTGGTCTACGATGGCGGCAACAGCATGTTTGCGGCGCATTTATGGTGGATGCTGCGCTGGCTCGGGCATGACAAGGTCCTGGTGCTGGACGGCGGGTGGCCGGCGTGGGTCGCCGCCGGCGGCGCCGTCGAAAGCGGGGCGAGCATGCCGGCGGCCGGCGGGGGACGGGCCGTCCAGGACGAGTCCTATCCGGCCCGGGCCGCCATGCCCACGGTCGACGCCCAGGCGGTGCTGGCCAACATCGACAAACCGCGATTCACGGTGCTCGATGCGCGCGCGGCCAATCGCTACCGCGGCGAAGTCGAGCCCATGGACCCGGTGGCGGGCCATATCCCGGGGGCCTTGAATCGCCCCAATACGCTGAATCTTCAGGAAGACGGGCGCTTCAAGCCCGCCGCCGAGCTGCGCCGCGATTTCGACGGCCTGCTGCAAGGGCTGCCGGCGCGGGATATCGTGCACCAGTGCGGTTCGGGCATAACCGCCTGCCACAATCTGTTTGCAATGGAGCTGGCCGGCCTGCCGGGGTCGGCCTTGTACCCCGGTTCCTGGAGCGAGTGGTGCAGCGACCCGGCGCGCCCGGTGGCCCGCTCTTAGACCGGGATGCCGCCCATCAGGCGCCGGTACCACTCATGGAAGTGCCGCATCCCGTCTTCCAGGGGTGACTGGTAGGGGCCGGCTTCGTTGGTGCCGCGCCGCATCAGCGCCAGGCGCCCGGCGTCCATGCGTTCGGCGATTTCGTCGTCTTCGATGGCGGTTTCCATATAGGCCGCCCGCTGGGCCTGCACAAACTCGCGCTCGAAAGCCACGATGTCCTCGGGATAATAAAATTCGACAATATTCACGGTTTCCTGGGGGCTTACCGGATGCAGCGTCGACAGCACCACCACATGGGGGTAGAGTTCTATCATGTGCGTGGGAAAGTAGGTCACCCACACCGCGCCGAAGTCCGGCGCCGCGCCGGCGCGGTAGTCCATCAGGCGGTCGTGCCATTGCCGGTAGGTTTCGGTGCCGGGCTGGCCCAGGGCATTGTGCACCCCTACGCGCTGCGAGCTGTAGCTGTCGGAAAATTCCCAGCTCAGGTCATCGCAGGTGACGAATTTTCCGAGGCCGGGGTGGAAGGGCCCGACGTGGTAGTCTTCAAGATAGACTTCAATAAAGGTTTTCCAGTTGTAGCGGCACTGGTGCACCTCGACATGGTCCAGCACATATTCCGAAAAGTCGAATTCGGGCCGCTGGAACAGCGCCGCCATATCGTGGGCGGGGTCGCGCGGGCCCTCGAACAGCAGGCCGTGGCAGTTTTTCAGCGTAAACTTTTGCAAATTCATGCAAGGGGTTTCCGGGAACTGCGGCGCGCCCAGCAGTTTTCCCTGCTGGCTGTAGGTCCAGCGGTGCACCGGGCAAACGATATTGCCGCCCGTGCTGCGCAGGTTGCCGTTCGAGCGCAAGGGGTTGCCGACATCGCCGGCGTCGCCGCCCAGCATGATGGCCTGCCGATGGCGGCAGACATTGGATATCAGTTCCACGCCGTGGGGGTTGCGCACCAGCACACGGCCGGCATTTTCCTGCGGCAGCGTGCGCCAATCGCCGACTTCGGGCACCAGCTTCTCATGCCCCACATACAAGGCTGAGTTCTTGAAAATGAGTTCTTGCTCTTGGACAAAAATCGCTTCGTCAAAGTAGCTGCTGACTGACAGTTGAGTTTGCGCCGGCGCAATATGCGCTTCCCGACCGATGTCGGTCATAGTTCGCCCCCCGCGGTAACAAAACCAGGAGGATGGTGGTCCTGGTGCGAAGAAAAAAAGGCCTGGCCGATGTAATTTGAAAGAGGGGGGATTGTACCCCAAATCAATTCTTCGAAAACAAGGCCGATCGGCGCGGTTTCGGCAAATTTCCGGGCTTCTCGTACAATTTGGACAGGATCAAAACCGCTGCGGCGTTACGGCGCATTTATCTTCTGGAATAGAATCATGGTTGAAAAGAACACGGGCGGACAGTCCCAGGCCGACACACCGGCTGACAGCAAAACGGCATTGCCCCAGGATTTCGAGACGGCCCTGGCCCAGCTCGAGGCGCTGGTGGCGCAGATGGAAAACGGCTCGCTGGCGCTGGACCAGTCCCTGGCGGCATACGAGCAGGGCGTCGAACTGGCCAAGATCTGCCAAAAGCGGCTCGACCTGGCCGAGCAGCAGGTCAAGGTATTGCAGGGCAATCTGCTCAAGCCCTTGGCCGATACGCCTGCCGGCGACGAGGAATAAGCATGGGGCGTAAACCAGTCGATTTTCCTGAATGGCTGAGCGAGCGGGTGGAGCATATCGAAAGCGTGCTCGATCAGCTATTGCCGCCGGCCCCGACCGCGCCGCGGAGCCTGCATGAAGCCATGCGCTATGCGGTGCTGGGCGGCGGCAAGCGGGTGCGCGCCGCCCTGGTCTACGCGGCGGGCGAGGCCTCATTGCAGTCCGGCAGCGAAGCTTTGGCCCAAAGGATAGCCCTGGACCACGCCGCCGCGGCGGTCGAGCTGATCCACGCCTATTCGCTGGTCCACGACGACCTGCCTTGCATGGATGACGACTCCCTGCGCCGCGGCCGGCCCACGGTGCACGTGCAGTTCAATGAAGCCACCGCCATGCTGGCCGGCGACGCATTGCAGCCGCTGGCCTTCGAACTGCTGGGCCTGATGCCCATCGCGCCGGCCCTGACGGTCCAGGCCACCCAGTTGCTGGCCCGTTCGGCGGGCAGCCTGGGGATGGTGGGCGGACAGGCCATAGACTGCGACAGCGTGGGCCAGGCCCTTACCGGCGAGCAATTGCAGCAAATGCACAGCATGAAAACCGGCGCGCTGCTGGAAGCCAGCGTGCTGCTCGGGGGCATCGTCGCCGGCGCCGGCTCGGCCACGCGCGCCGGGCTGGAAAGCTATGCGGCGGCCATAGGCCTGGCCTTCCAGGTGGTCGACGACATCCTCGATGTCACTTCCGACACCGCCACCCTGGGCAAGACCGCCGGCAAGGACGCCGCGGGCAACAAGCCGACCTATGTATCCATCATGGGCCTGGACGGGTCGCGCGACCTGCTGCAGGCGCTGCGCGAGCAGGCCCATGCCGCCTTGCTGCCTTTGGGGCCATCGGCGGCCCACCTGGCCAGCATTGCCGACTATATCGTGGGGCGCGACCGTTGACCACGAGCCCAAGCGCAAGCCTCGCCCATCAGGGCGAGGTCAAGCGAGGCAAGGCCAATGCGGCGCCGAAGGCGCCCCCGCATTGTGGCGAAGAAGCGCCGGCCGACAGGCCGGAGTTCTTCACCGGCTTTCGTCCCGCCGCGCTTGCTGTTATCGTTCACAGTCTAAAATGCTGTCTGGACACAACTCTATAACTTGTATGACCAACGTCTCTCTTGAACAAATTCAATCTCCAGCCGATCTGCGCCTGCTGGATCGACGCGAACTCAAAGAGATCGCGGCGCAACTGCGCGAGTTTGTCCTGCAGTCCGTCTCGAAAACCGGCGGCCACCTGTCGTCCAACCTGGGCACGGTGGAGCTTACCATCGCCCTGCACAGCGTGTTCGATACGCCCGACGACCGCATAGTCTGGGATGTGGGGCACCAGTCCTACCCTCACAAAATCCTTACCGGCAGGCGCGAGCAGATGGCCCATTTGCGCCAGAAGGGCGGCATTTCCGGCTTCCCGAAACGCAGCGAATCCGAATACGACGCCTTCGGCACCGCGCATTCATCGACCTCCATTTCGGCCGTCCTCGGCATGGCGGTGGCCTCGCGCAACGCCGGGCTGGCCCATCGCCAGCATATCGCCGTCATCGGCGATGGCGCCATGACCGCCGGCATGGCCTTCGAAGCCCTGAACAACGCCGGCGTGACGCCGGACGTCAATGTGCTGGTCGTGCTCAATGACAACGATATGTCGATCTCGCCGCCCGTCGGGGCGCTGAACCATTATCTGGCGCGCCTGCTGTCGGGCCGTTTCTATGCCACGGCCAAGAATGTCGGGCGCGCGGTGCTGCAGCATGTGCCGCCCGTGCTCGAACTGGCGCGGCGCTTCGAGGGGCATGCCAAGGGCATGGTGTCGCCGGCCACCCTGTTCGAAGAATTGGGCTTCAACTATGTCGGGCCTATCGACGGCCACGACCTGGATGCCCTGATCCCCACTCTGGAAAACCTGCGCGCCCTGGGCGGCTTGCAATTCCTGCATGTCGTGACCAAAAAAGGCCAGGGCTACAAGCTGGCCGAAGCCGATCCGGTGCTGTATCACGGCCCCGGCAAATTCGATCCCGACGTCGGCATTCTGAAGCCCAAGGCGCCGGCCAGGCAGACCTTCACGCAGGTGTTCGGGCGCTGGCTGTGCGACATGGCCGAGGCCGACAGCCGCCTGTACGGCATCACTCCCGCCATGCGCGAAGGCAGCGGCATGGTCGAGTTCGAACAGCGTTTCCCGCTGCGCTATATCGACGCCGGCATCGCCGAGCAGCACGCCGTGACTTTCGCCGCCGGATTGGCGTGCGAAGGCGAAAAACCCGTCGTGGCGATATATTCCACCTTCCTGCAGCGCGGCTACGATCAGCTGATCCATGACGTCGCCCTGCAGAATCTCGACGTGACTTTCGCCCTGGACAGGGCGGGGATAGTCGGCGCCGACGGCGCGACCCATGCGGGCAATTACGATATCGCGTTCCTGCGCTGCGTGCCCAATATGGTGGTGGCCGCCCCGTCCGACGAAAACGAAGCCCGGCTGCTGCTGAGCACCTGTTACCAGCATCCCGGCCCGGCATCGGTGCGCTATCCGCGCGGCGCGGGCTGCGGCGCCGAGGTTCAGGCCGGCCTGGACACCGTGGAAATCGGCAAGGCGGTGGTCAGGCGGCAGGGCAAGAAGATCGCCATCCTGGCGTTCGGCACCTTGCTGGGCGCGGCGCTGCAGGCCGCCGACGCCATCGATGCCACCGTGGTCGACATGCGCTTCGTAAAGCCGCTGGACGGCGCGCTGCTGCAGAGCCTGGCCGACACCCACGCCGCCTTTGTGACCGTCGAAGAAGCGGCCATCATGGGGGGCGCCGGCAGCGCCGTGCTGGAATTCCTCAGCCAGCAGGGCATAGAGCGGCCTGTGCTTCAATTGGGGCTGCCCGACCGGTTCATCGACCACGGCGAACAGGCGGCTATACTGAGCGAGCTGGGGCTGGACGGGCCGGGCCTGGCCCATTCCATCCGGCAACGATACGCGGCCTTGCTGCCGCCGCGCCTTGCGGCGGTCGTCAAGCAGAGCACCTAGGGTCATTCCCTAATACCATTATGGTTATGGGGTTATGCGCGCCATATGTGTCGCATAATGAATGGTTCTGCGAACTGGCGCCCGCCTCCGGCGGGTGTTCTATAGGTTTTTATCATGAATATACTGATTGATTCTGCTGTTGCCATGCCTGACGTGCAGAGCAGCGTCGATACCCGCCACATTGCCATCGAACGCGTCGGCGTGCGCGGCGTGCGCCATCCCATGCTGATCGCCGCGGCCGATGGCGCGGCGCCGCTGCCGACCGTCGCCACCTGGGAACTCACGGTTGCGCTGCCGGCCCGGGAAAAGGGCACGCACATGTCGCGTTTCGTCGCCCTGCTCGAGGAACATCGCCGGATCCCCATGACGCCTGTGCTGTTTTGCGGGATGGCGGACGCCATGCTGGCTCTGCTGAACGCGGAAAAGGGCGATATCGCCGCCTCGTTTCCCTATTTCATGAGCAAGGTGGCGCCGGTTTCCGGGGTGACCAGCCTGATGGACTACGAAGTCAAGTGGATAGCGCGGGCGCAAAGCGATGCGGCCGAATTCGAGCTTTCCGTGCTGGTGCCGGTTACCAGCCTGTGCCCATGCTCCAAGGCCATCTCCGACTATGGCGCCCATAACCAGCGCTCGCATATCACGGTCAATGCGGTATTCAGCAACCCGGCCAGCGTCGATATCGATGCGCTGATCCGCGCCATCGAACAGCAGGCGTCCTGCGAACTGTGGGGCCTGCTCAAGCGCGGCGACGAAAAATTCGTCACCGAGCGCGCCTATGAAAACCCGAAATTCGTCGAAGACCTGGTGCGCGACGTGGCCGTGCAGCTCAAGAGCCTGGCCGGTGTGCGGCGCTTCCGGGTCGAGGCCGAAAACTTCGAATCCATACACAATCATTCCGCCTACGCCGTCGTCGAGGGCTGACGCCGCCGTCCCGCGCCACATCCGGTCCGATGGCGGCGCGGCGATGGTTACAGCCCTGGCCTTGCCGGATTGGCTACAGTAATGGTAGAATGCTTGGTTGTTTCTTGCTCGACTCATCTTGCCAGGCGGATGGTGTTTCATCCATCGCGGCCTTGGTTCATGGGCGGGCTGTCCCTTTCGGCGGCGGCCATGTTTTTGGCTGGCATCGAAAGATATCCACAAGGAGTGTAGTTTATGCGTCACTACGAAGTAGTGTTTATCGTGCATCCCGATCAAAGCGAGCAAGTGCCCGCCATGATCGAGCGTTATTCGGCGGTGGTTACCAGCAACGGTGGCCAGATTCATCGCCTCGAAGACTGGGGGCGCCGCCAGTTGGCCTATCCCATCCAGAAGCTGGTCAAGGCTCACTACGTTTGCTTCAACATCGAATGCGGCCAGACCGTGCTCGACGAACTGGACCATTCGTTCCGTTACAACGACGCCATTCTGCGTCATTTGCTCATCAAGACCAAGAAAGCGCACACCGCGCCGTCACTGATGATGAAGTCGGTCGAACGCGAAGAGGCCCGCAAGGCCAGCGCTGAAGTCGCTGCTCCGGCAACGCAATCGGAATAAGGGCCTGTGTCTCGAGCCACAGCGTGAATCAGCTTCTTTTGACTGCCACAGCCCTGGAGGTCCAGCCGTTGCGGTATACCCCGGCAGGCTTGCCGGCAGTCGAAATGATGTTGAGCCACGAATCGGAAGTCCAGGAAGCCGGCCATATGCGCCGGATCGAATTGGTTCTTTCCGCCGTTGCTCTGGGAGACATTGCCTTGTTGTTGGCGGACACCCCTTTGGGCGCGTCTTTGTCGATAGAGGGTTTTCTGGCCCCCGCGCGCAAAGGCTCGAATAAAGTAGTCTTGCACATACAGCAGGCAAATCGGGTTTTTGCCGGCGGCGCAAGCGCCGTTGTGTAGCAGGAATTCATGGCAAATCGCTGCGCGAGCGAATAAACGCTCGATGCATGAAACATACAGCTTGGGCTAAGCCCAAACATTGAGATTGAGGCACATTATGGCTTTCTTCAAAAAAGGCAAAGAAAAACGCAAATTCACGCAACAAAATCCGCTGTTCAAACGTCGCAAGTTCTGCCGTTTCACAGCCGCCAATGTTGACGAGATCGATTACAAGGATCTGGATACCCTGCGTGATTTCATCCAGGAAAACGGCAAGATCATTCCTGCGCGTTTGACCGGCACCAAGGCACACTACCAGCGCCAGCTGGACACCGCCATCAAGCGCTCGCGCTTCCTGGCCTTGTTGCCTTACACCGATAACCACAATTAATCCGGGGCCTATCGTCATGCAAATCATCCTGCTCGAAAAAGTCGTCAACCTGGGCAACCTCGGCGAAGTCGTCCGCGTACGCGACGGTTATGCCCGCAATTATCTGATTCCCCAGAAAATCGCCCGCCGCGCCACCGAATCCGCCCTGAAAGAATTCGAAGCGCGCCGCGCCGAACTCGAAAAAGTCCAGGCGGAAAAACATGCCGCCGCGCAAGCCACTGGCGAGAAACTGGCCAATCTGACTATCGTCATTTCGCAAAAGGCCGGCGTCGACGGCCGTTTGTTCGGCTCGGTCACCAGCATGGACATCGCTGCCGCGCTGGTCAAGGAAGGTTTTTCCTCGGTCGAGAAATCGCAAGTGCGCTTGCCCGACGGCGCGCTCAAGGCTGTCGGCGAGTTTCCCGTCACGGTCGCCCTGCACGCCGATGTGGTAGTCGAAATCACGGTTCGCGTACAAGGCGAAATGGCCTGATCCCGCATCAGCCGCGTGGTACATTCCTTTCTTCTGGAATGTACACTTCGCCCGCATGAAGCAAAAAGCCGGTGTACACCGGCTTTTTGTATTTTTAGATCCAATTTGTTCCGGAGTTTCGATTTGGACAGCAAGAAAAAAAACAGCGACCCGCAGTTGGACTATCTGCGCGTGCCCCCGCATTCGGTCGAGGCCGAACAGTCTGTGCTGGGCGGCTTGTTGCTGGATAACGCTGCCTGGGACCGGATCACCGATGTATTGAACGAAGACGATTTCTATCGCTTCGACCATAAAATCATCTGGCAGCACATGACGCGCCTCATCGGCCTGGCACGGCCGGCCGACGTGGTGACGGTCAACGAGTCGCTGGCCAGCGCGGGCAAGTCCGACGAAGTCGGCGGCCTGGCCTATTTGAACGCCCTGGCGCACAACACGCCCTCGGCGGCCAACATCCGGCGCTATGCCGAGATCGTCCGCGAGCGCTCCATGCTGCGCAAGCTGGTTTCCGTGGCCGACGAAATCGCCGCGGCCGCATTCAACCCGCAAGGCAAGGAAGCGCGGCAATTGCTCGACGAGGCCGAGTCCCGGGTATTCCAGATCGCCCAGGAGGGTTCGCGCGGCACGACCGGCTTCCAGGAAATCCAGCCGCTGCTCACGCAGGTGGTCGAACGCATCGACGAGCTCTACCACCGCGAAGGCGATTCCGACATCACGGGCGTGCCTACCGGCTTTACCGATCTGGATCGCATGACTTCCGGTTTGCAGGCGGGCGACCTGGTCATCGTGGCGGGTCGTCCTTCCATGGGCAAGACCTCGTTCTCGATGAATATCGGCGAACATGTGGCGATCGAGCAGGGGCTGCCGGTGGCGGTGTTCTCGATGGAAATGGGCGCCGTGCAACTGGCCATGCGGATGGTGGGTTCGGTGGGGATGCTGGACCAGCACCGCATGCGCACCGGCAAGCTGACGGCCGACGACTGGCCCAGGCTGACTCACGCGGTGCAGCAGGTGCAGGAGGCGCAGATATATATCGACGAGACGCCGGCCTTGACGTCGATGGAGGTCCGCGCGCGCTCGCGCCGCCTGGCGCGCCAGTGCGGGCAGCTCGGCTTGATCATTATCGATTATATGCAGTTGATGTCGGCCAATTCTTCGGGCGAAAACCGCGCCACCGAGATTTCCGAAATCAGCCGGTCGCTGAAGGGGCTGGCCAAGGAGCTGCAGTGCCCGCTGATCGCTTTGTCGCAGTTGAACCGCAGCCTTGAGCAGCGCCCCAACAAGCGCCCCGTGATGAGCGATTTGCGCGAATCCGGCGCTATCGAGCAGGACGCCGATTTGATTCTGTTCATTTACCGCGATGAAGTCTACAACCCGGATTCGCCCGACAAGGGCACGGCGGAAATCATCGTGGGCAAGCAGCGTAACGGCCCTATCGGCAGCGTGCGCCTGACGTTCCAGGGCGCCAGCACCCGGTTCCTGAACTTTACGTCCGGAATGGGCTAGGCGCCTGCCCGTCCGGGCCTGCGCGCTCCCCGACGAAAACGCTAGCGGCGGCGCGCGTAGGCGCCGGCTATCATCGCGCAGACGATCAACTGTATCTGGTGGAAAATCATCAAAGGCAGAACCACCGCCCCCACCGAACCGCCGGCAAACAGAATATTCGCGATCGGAATGCCGCTGGTCAGGCTTTTCTTCGAGCCGCAAAACAGCAGCGTGATGCGGTCCGCCACATCGAACTTCAGCAGGCGCCCCAGCAGCAGCGCTATGCCCAGCACCGCTCCCAGCAATACCAGCGAAACAATCACCAGCGCCACCAGCGCCGACAAAGGCGTGTTCGCCCACAGCCCGCCGATGACCGCCTCCGAAAACGCCGTATATACCACCAGCAATATCGAACCCTGATCCACCACCTTCAGCATGCGATTGCGCTTGATCACCCAGGCGCCTATCCAAGGCCTGGCGACCTGTCCCAGCACAAAAGGCAGCAGCAATTGCAGCATGATCTTGCCTACCGCATCGAACGACAGCGGCATGCTGCCCGCGCTGCTTCCCGCCAGGACCAGGCCCACCAGCACCGGTGTGAGGAACACCCCCAGCAGGCTCGACGCCGAAGCGCTGCAAACCGCGGCCGGCACATTGCCGCGGGCGATCGAAGTAAAGGCGATCGCCGATTGCACCGTTGCCGGCAGGCAGCAAAGAAACAGCACCCCGGTATGCAGGTCGGGCGTGAGAAAGGGATCGAGCAAAGGCCCCGACAGCAGCCCGAGTATCGGAAAGACGATGAAAGTCACCGCGAAAATGCAGCCATGCAGGCGCCAGTGCGATGCGCCGGCGACTATCGCCTCGCGCGACAGGCGCGCGCCGTGCAGGAAGAACAGCAGCGCAATGGCCAGGTTGGTGATCCAGCCGAAAACAGGCGCGCCTATGCCGCGCGCCGGTATAAAGCTGGCCAATAAGATGGCCAGGAACAGTTTGATCAGGAAGGGATCGATGGAAAAGCGCAGCTTCATCAGGGGAATAATTACAGAAAGAAAATTAGGAGAAAGGCAATGGGGATGAAGGGCCGGAGACGGCCCTGGATGGCAAGCCGGTTGGATGGTTTGATCGTTGCCGCCAGGAAAAAATCAGCGGCATGATGCCCGGGCGGTTGCGGCGCGGCGCATCGGGCGGCCGCGCTCACGCGGCATCGCCGCCGGCGGTCATCGCCAGCGCCAGGTCGTAGGCGGCGCGCAGGGAGGAAGGGTCGGCGATGCCCTGGCCGGCAATGTCGAAGGCGGTGCCGTGGTCGACGCTGGTGCGCACGAAGGGCAGCCCCACCGTTACGTTCACCCCCTGGTCCACGCCCAGGTACTTGACCGGTATCAGCCCCTGGTCATGGTATTGCGCCACGACGATATCGAATTCGCCCTGGCGCGCGCGCATGAAGACCGTGTCGCCAGGCCATGGCCCGCTGGCGTCTATGCCTTCGGCCCGGGCCTGCTCGATGGCCGGAGCTATCGCCTGGATTTCTTCCTGCCCGAAACGGCCGTCTTCGCCGGCATGAGGATTCAGGCCGGCGACGGCGACGCGCGGCCGTTCGATGCCGGCCTGCAGACAGGCCCGCTGCGCCAGGCGTATGGTGTCCAGTTCGGCGTCGTAGCTGATGAGCGGGCTCACCTGGCTCAAGGGGACATGTATCGTCACCAGGATGACGCGCAGCTCGGGGTTCGCGAGCATCATGGCGTAGCGCGGCGTCCCGGTCCTTTCGGCCAGGATCTCGGTGTGGCCGGGATAATCGATGCCGCCGGCCTGCATGGCTTTTTTATTGAGCGGGGCAGTCACTATCGCGCGCAGATGGCCGGCCTGCGCGTCATCGATGGCATGGCAGAGGTATTCATAGGCGCCGCGGCCGGCGGCGGCGCTGAGCTGCCCGGCGGGCAGGTCGGCGGGCAGGGCCTGCCAGCGATTGAGCACCGGGATTATCCCCGCGCCGCCGGGCGCCAGCCCGGCTTCGCTGATGATCTCCACGCGCAGGGCATCGGCCAGTTCCAGCTGGTCTATCGTAGCCTGCATAATCCCCGCGTCGCCATACACCAGCGCGGCGTGAGGCAAACCGGCAGCGAACAGTTTGACGATGATTTCGGGGCCGATGCCGGCGGCATCCCCCATGGTGAATCCTACCGGCAGCGGCGTAGTCTGGCTCATGGACGCTACAGGGCTTCGCTGGCGTAATCGGCCAGGCGCGAGCGTTCGCCGCGCTGCAGCGTAATATGCCCGGCATGCGGCCAGCCCTTGAAGCGGTCCACCACATAAGTCAGGCCGGAGCTGCCCTCGGTCAGGTAGGGGGTGTCGATCTGGGCGATATTCCCCAGGCAGATGATTTTCGTTCCGGGCCCCGCCCGCGTGACCAGGGTTTTCATTTGCTTGGGCGTCAGGTTCTGGGCCTCGTCTATGATCAGTATCTTGTTCAGGAAAGTGCGTCCCCGCATGAAATTCAGCGACTTGACCTTGATGCGCGAGCGTATCAGTTCCATGGTCGAGCTCTTGGTCCAGTCCTGGCCGCTGGCGCTGGGCGCGATGTCGCCATTGCCCGGGCCCAGGTGCAGCACTTCGAGGTTGTCTTCCAGGGCGCCCATCCAGGGCAGCATTTTCTCTTCCTCGGTGCCGGGCAGGAAGCCGATGTCGTCGCCCACGGGAACCGTTGCCCGGGTGATGATGATCTCGTTGTAGCGCTTGGTTTCGAGCGTTTGCGTCAGGGCGGCGGCCAGGGCCAGCAGCGTCTTGCCGGTTCCCGCCTGTCCGAGCAGCGAAACGAAATCGCAGTCGGGGTTCATCAGCAGGTTCAGGGCGAAGTTCTGTTCGCGGTTGCGCGCGGTAATGCCCCACACATTGTTCTTGCCATGGCTGTAGTCGCGCAGCGTCGCCAGCACGGCGCTTTTGCCGCTGACCTCCTTGACCTGCGCCTGCAGCGGAAGCTCGCCATCGAAATACACGAATTCATTGACGATGAATTCCGAACACAAGGGCCCCTTGATGCGGTAGTAGGTGGTGCCGCCTTGCTGCCAGGATTCGACATCCTTGCCGTGCTTGAGCCAGAAATTTTCCGGCAGGGGCATGACGCCGTCGTACAGCAGATCGGAATCGTCCAGGACATGGTCGTTCAGGTAGTCCTCGGCGGGCAGCCCCAGCGAACGCGCCTTCAGGCGCATGTTGATATCCTTGGATACCAGCACCACGGCGCGCTTGGGGTACACGGCCTGCAAGGCATGCACCACATTCAGGATGACATTGTCGGCCTTGCCTATGGGCAATTCGATAGGCAGTTCGGAATGCATGGCCGTGGTCTGGAAATGCAGCTTGCCCAGGGCCTCCACATTGCCCAGGGCGTCCAGTTCGACGCCTTTGTCGAGCTCGGTCGAACTGCCCACCAGGCCGTCGAGGAAGCGGCTGACCTGGCGGGCGTTGCGCGCCACCTCGGACATGCCTTTTTTCTGGTGATCGAGCTCTTCGAGCACGATCATGGGCAGGAAGATATCGTGTTCCTCGAACTTGAACAGGGAATTCGAATCGTGCAGCAGCACATTGGTGTCGAGCACGAACAATTTGCGCTTGGCCACGGGCAGGCGGGTTTTTTTGGCGGGACGCGATGCCACCACCGCCAAGGCCGGCGCCTCGGGCGCGGGCAACACGAGGGGGGCGCCTGACGGCTTGGCCGGCGCCTGGCGCCTTGCCTGCGGGGCGGGGGCCTCGGTGGTGACTGGAGCTTCTGCAAGCGCTGGCGCAGCGGTCGCCTCACGGTAAGCAACAGGGGAAATCATGGCTCCCATGCGGGTCGGCAACTTTGGTAGCGGCATAAGGTGTGTGCTCCTGGGCGTTCTGGAATGTAAAGGGCTTGCGGGATCGTTTAAGAAGTATGGGGGCCGGCGCCGCGTCAGGCCTGCTCCTGGACGGCCTGCAAGACCTCGTCGACATGGCCCGCAACCCGCAAGCCACGCCATTCGCGGATCAGCACGCCTTGTCCGTCGAGCAGGAATGTGCTGCGTTCGACCCCCCTTACCTGTTTACCGTACATGTTTTTCATTTTCATGACGCCGAACAATTGACACATGGTTTCATCGGGGTCCGCAATCAGGGGAAACGGCAGGTTCTGCTTTTCGGCGAAGCTGGCATGCGATTTCAGGGAGTCGCGCGATATGCCCACGATCTGGCAGCCGGCGTCGATGAAGTCTTGGTAGCGGTCGCGGAAGCCCTGGGCTTCGGTGGTGCAGCCGGGCGTGCTGTCCTTGGGGTAGAAGTACAGCACGGCGCAATGGCCGCGCAGGCTGTCCAGGCTTATTTCGCCCTGGGTGCTGGCGGCGGTGAAGGGCGGAACGGCCAGTCCAACTGCTATGTCGCTCATGCGGCTTCCTCGAGGGGTAACAGGGCGGCGATAACGCGGCGCCCTTCGGACATCAGGATATTGTAGGTGCGCGCGGCGGCCTGGGTGCTCATGGCCTCTATGCCTATGCCTATTTCGAGCAGAGGGCGCGTGACATGGGCAGGCAGCAGATGCTGCCTGAGCCCGGTGCCTATCAGCAGGACCTCCGGGGCATCCGCCGGCTTTTGCGGCGCGCCGCCATCCAGGAAGGCCATGGGGTCGGCCTTGACGTCGCCCAGCCCGGCGACGGCGCGCAGCGCATCGGCGGTGATGTCGCCCACGACTTTCACCTGCCAGGTATTGATGTCGCCTTCGGGCCCGAAATACACGGCGTGCCCGTACGACACTTCATTGATTTCTATGTAGTCATGCCCGTACGCGGTCACCGTGTTGAGCGCCGGGTTGGATTCGCTTTGCAATTGCACGAAAAAACTCCCAAAGTCTTGAAGATCATAGCGCAAAGCGGCGCCCCGGATGACGATTCCCGGTTTTTTTTGGATCGTTTAAACTACTGGACCGTCCCGTAACCATTTGCCCTGCGCGCCGGCTTAGGCTAGATTATCGAAGTTGTTGCGCTGCACCCATCGATACGTTTTCCCTCCCGTTTTGTCACCCAAGGACCATCATGACCAGCTTTCCGCGTATAGAGCGTTTACCGCCCTATGTTTTCAACATTACCGGCGAATTGAAAATGGCGGCGCGACGACGGGGGGAAGACATCATCGACATGTCCATGGGCAATCCCGATGGCCCCACACCCAAGCATATCGTGGACAAGCTGGTCGAGGCCGCCTCGCGGCCCGACACCCACGGCTATTCGGTGTCCAAAGGGATACCGCGCCTGCGCAAGGCGATTTCCGGCTGGTACGAGCGCCGCTACGGCGTGCAGATCGACCCTGACACCGAAGCGATCGTCACCATAGGCTCCAAGGAAGGCCTGGCCCATTTGATGCTGGCCACGCTGGACCGCGGCGATACCGTGCTGGTGCCCAATCCCAGCTATCCCATACATATCTACGGCGCCGTCATCGCCGGGGCCAATATCCGCTCGGTGCCCATGACGCCGGGCCTGGATTTCTTCGAGGAAATCGACAGGGCCGTGCGCGAAAGCATACCCAAGCCCAAGATGATGATACTGGGTTTCCCCAGCAATCCCACCGCCCAGTGCGTGGACCTGTCGTTCTTCGAGCGGGTGATCGCCCTGGCCAAGGAGCACAATATCCTGGTGGTTCACGACCTGGCCTACGCGGACATCACCTTCGACGGCTATGTGGCGCCGTCCATCATGCAGGTCGAAGGCGCGCGCGATGTGGCCGTCGAGTTCTTCACCATGAGCAAAAGCTACAACATGGCCGGCTGGCGCGTGGGCTTCATGGTGGGCAACCAGGAACTGGTCAATGCCCTGGCGCGCATCAAAAGCTATCACGACTACGGCACTTTCACCCCTATCCAGGTGGCTTCGATCGCCGCGCTCGAAGGGCCCCAGGAGGGCGTGGCGCAGGTGGTCGAGCAATACCGCAACCGCCGCGACGTGCTGGCCAAAGGCCTGCACGAGGCCGGCTGGATGGTCGATATCCCCAAGGCTTCCATGTATATCTGGGCCAAGATTCCCGATTTCTACCAGAAGCTCGGCTCGCTCGAATTCGCCAAGCGCCTGCTGGCCGACGCCAAGGTGGCGGTGTCGCCCGGCATAGGGTTTGGCGAATACGGCGATGAATATGTGCGTTTCGCCCTGATCGAAAACGAGCAGCGCACCCGCCAGGCGGTGCGCGGCATTAAAGAAATGTTCCGCAAGGACGGATTAGGCAAGTAAATGAGTCCTATCAAAGTTGGTTTATTGGGCCTGGGCGTCGTTGGCGGCGGCACCTGGAAAGTATTGACGCGCAACGCGGAAGAAATCGCCCGCCGCGCGGGCCGGCGCATCGAAGTGGCCGCCGTGGCGGTGCGCGATACCGGCAAGGCCAGGCGCCTGGTGGGGAACGACGTCCTGGTCACGCAGGACGGCATGGACGTCGTGCGGCATCCCGATATCGACATCGTCGTCGAGCTGATCGGCGGCGATACGCTGGCGCGCGAACTCATCATGGAAGCCATCAGCCAGGGCAAGCACGTGGTTACCGCCAACAAGGCCCTGCTGGCCATGCATGGCAATGAAATCTTCGCCGCGGCGCACGCCAAGGGCGTCATGGTGGCCTTCGAAGCGGCCGTCGCCGGCGGCATACCCATCATCAAGGCGATACGCGAGGGCCTTACCGCCAATCGCATCCAGTGGCTGGCGGGCATTATCAACGGCACGACCAATTTCATCCTGTCGGAAATGCGCACGCGCGGCCTGCCTTTTCACGAGGTGCTGGCCGAGGCGCAGCGGCTGGGCTACGCCGAGACCGATCCGACTTTCGACATCGAAGGCGTGGATGCCGCGCACAAGCTGACGCTGCTGGCTTCGCTGGCTTTCGGCATACCGGTGCAGTTCGGCAAGGCGCATATCGAAGGGATATCCTCGCTGGCTCCGGAAGACATCGCCCATGCCGAACGCCTGGGTTACCGCATCAAGCTGCTGGGCATTACGCGCCGGCGCGACGACGGCATCGAACTGCGTGTGCACCCCACGCTGGTGCCCATGGAATGCCTGCTTGCCAATGTCGAGGGCGCCATGAATGCCGTGCTGGTGCATGGCGATGTGGTGGGCGCCACGCTCTATTACGGCCAGGGAGCCGGCGAGCAGCCCACCGCCTCGGCGGTGGTGGCCGACCTGGTCGATGTCACCCGGCTGCAGGCGGCCGACCCGGAGCACCGGGTGCCGCATCTGGCTTTTCAGCCCGACGCGATGGACGATATCGCCATCCTGCCGATTGCCGAGGTGCAGTCGTCCTACTACCTGCGCCTGCGCGTGGAGGATCGCCCCGGCGTGCTGGCCGACCTGGCGCGCATACTGTCGGACTCCGGCATTTCCATAGGCTCCATGTTCCAGGAACCGCATGGCGCCACCGAGGCCGATATCATTTTCCTGTCGCACTCGGCGCGCGAAGGCGATGTCGACGCGGCGCTGGAACGCATCCAGGGCCTGCCCTTTGTCCGGTCCGAAGTCACGCGTCTGCGTGTGGAGAGCCTGTTATGAAGTACCGCTCGACTCGCGGCGCCATGGCGCCCTTATCCTTTTCCGATATCCTGCTCGAGGGGCTGGCGCCCGACGGCGGCCTGGCCCTGCCGGAAAGCCTGCCGACGGTCGACGCGGCCACGCTGGAATCATGGCGCGGCCTGGGCTATGCCGATCTGGCCACTGAAATACTGAGCCTGTTCATTGATGACATACCCAAGGCGGACCTGGCCCGGCTGACCCGCGCGGCCTACGGCCCCGCGGTGTTTCCCGGGGAGCAAATGGTGCCGCTCAAGCCGCTGGAAAAGGGCGTGAGCCTGCTGGGCCTGTCCGAAGGGCCGACCCTGGCGTTCAAGGACATGGCCATGCAGTTCCTGGGCCAGGTCTTCGAGTACGTGCTGGCCAAGCGCGGCGCCACCCTGAACATTCTGGGCGCCACCTCGGGCGACACCGGCTCGGCGGCGGAATATGCCTTGCGCGGCAAGCGCGGCGTATCGGTCTTCATGCTGTCGCCGCATGGCCGCATGAGCGAGTTTCAGCGCGCGCAAATGTATTCCCTGCAAGACGCCAATATCCACAATATTGCGCTCAAGGGCGTGTTCGACGAATGCCAGGATATCGTCAAGGCGCTGGCCGGCGACCTGGAATTCAAGTCCAGCTATCACCTGGGCGCCGTCAACTCGATCAACTGGGCCCGCATCGCGGCCCAGATCGTGTATTACTTCTGGGGCTGGCTGCGCGCCACTTCGGCGCCGGGCCAGCAGGTTTCCTTCGCCGTGCCTTCGGGCAACTTTGGCAACATCCTGGCCGGCCACATTGCCCGCCAGATGGGCCTGCCGGTGCGCCGCCTGGTCCTGGCGACCAATGAAAACAATGTGCTGGAGGAATTCTTCCGCACCGGCATCTACCGGCCCCGCTCCGCGGCGCAAACCCATGCGACATCCAGCCCTTCCATGGATATTTCCCGCGCTTCGAATTTCGAACGGTTTGTATTCGATCTGCTCGACCAGGATGCCGCCCAGGTGAGCGCATGCTGGCGGCAACTCGAGCAAAAAGGCGAATTCGACCTGAGCCATCTTCTGCCCTTGTTCGAGTCGCGCTACGGTTTCGTGGCCGGCGTCAGCAGCCACCAGGATCGCCTGGACACGATCAAGGCGGTGTACGACAAGGCCGGCCTGCTGATAGACCCCCATACCGCCGACGCCGTCAAGGTGGCGGCGCCTTACGTCGAGGAAGGCATTCCCATGCTGGTGCTGGAGACCGCCTTGCCGGCCAAGTTCGGCGAGACCATACAGGAAGCCATCGGCAGGCCAGCGCCGGTGCCGGAGCACCTGCGTGAACTGGCCGCGCTTCCGCAGCGCGTGCATGTCATGGATTGCAAGGCCGATCTGGTGCGGGAATATATCAAGCAGCATGCGCCGGCGTGACGGCGCCGCCGCAAAATACCAGCATGCTGCAATGAACCGTTGCACTACTCTGGATTTCGGTTTGTTACACTGACTGGGCACCTTCTAAGGAGCTCGATATGCCAAATCAAAACCACGCAGAAACGCAAGTCCTTGAAATCCACCCTGACGGCCGCCGCGCGGTCGTCGTCATCAAGGGCAACGGTAAGTCGTATTACCATGCCTTCGGGCCCGACGGTTTATCGGTGGGCGTCTACGATGTCGGCGACGAAGCGAAGTCGGCGGCCCAATGGGCCTGGGACTTCCAGGAAGAAGATCCCGCGATCAGGCGGCTGACGCTCATGCAGCTTATCGTCGACAAGCTGGTCCTCCAATATCCGCTGGACGCGGCGGATGTGACTCTGGCGCCCAAGGCCTAGGGTCCGGCCGCCGCTCGAACCCATGCTGACATTCAGCCATTTTCTTGCAGTTGGAATCGGCGCCGCGGCGGGCGCGATAAGCCGCTGGCTGCTGGGATTATGGCTGAATCAGCCGCATGTGCTCCTGCCCTGGGGGACGCTGGCGGCCAATCTTTCCGGCGGCTATCTGGTGGGGCTGCTGCTGGGGGTTCTGGCCATGTATCCCGAGGCGCCGACCTGGCTCAGGCTGATGCTGATCACCGGCTTCCTGGGCGGCCTGACGACATTCTCGACGTTTTCGGGCGAAACCGTGGGCCTGCTCGAGCGCGGCGATTACCTGGCCGCGCTCGGTTATATCGGGCTGAGCCTGCTGGGCAGCCTGGCACTGACGGTCCTGGGCCTGGCCACCGTCAACCTTTGGCGTTGAATGCACGGCGCTGACGCCGGGCCGATGCCGGTCTCATGCCGGTCTCATGCCGGCGCGGGTTGGCGCGACGCCCGCTGTATCGCCCTTGCCGCGTCGCGGCCGCTGCGCACCGCGCCTTCCAGCACGGCGGGATAGCCGGTGTCGGTCCAGTCGCCCGCCGCCCAAACGCGCGGCCATGGCGTGCCGTTCGCGGGCCGCTGCAAGCCCGGCACCGCGGCGAAGGTGGCGCGCTTTTCCACGATGATGTCCTGGTTCAGCACGCGCGGCATGGCGCCCAGGCGCCGGCTTTGCTCGCGCGCTTGCGCTATCGTGGCGGCGATGGCGTCCTCCCGCGGCAGCGCCATCATGGCGCGCGCGTCGCTGATCACGATATGGACCAGGCAATCGGGCGCGCCGGGCGGCAAGGCGCTGCGGTCGAACAGCCATTGGCCGAATTGCATGCGCCCGGGATCGTCGCGCAATAACAGCATGGGCTGCGGCAGCCGCCAGGGCCGCTCCAGCTGCAAGGTAAGGGTGGCGATGGGCAGGTATTCGAACGCGGCCAGCATGGCCAGATAGCGCGCGCCGGCCTCGGACGGCGGCAATTGCCGCAGCAATCGGTGCGCGGCCGGAGCGTTGCCCGCCACGACGACGGCATCGAAGGCCTTGCCATCCAGTTCGACCCCCGACGATGTCGCAGCCAGATGCCTCACGGCGTGCCCGCGCCGCAAGCAAAGCCGGCCCGCCGCATGGGCCGGGGCGTAGCGCTCGACCTGGTCGGGCCACAGCTGCGACAAATCGACGCGCGGTATCAGCACATCGCAGGCGTCTCGCGGGCCGCCCAGGCTGTCCCGCAGGACGCCGGCGAACAGCTGGGCGCAGGCCTGGTCCGGGGGGGTATTCAGCGCGGCCAGGCACAGGGGCTGCCAGAACATCCGGACCGCCAGGGGCGATTGCCGGCCTTGCGCCAGCCATTGCGCCACCGTCAGCCCCGGCGCCGTCAGCCATTTGCGGCGCTTCAGGCCTTGGGTGATGGCGATCATCCGCAGCCGTTCGGCGATGCCCAGGCCGCGCGCGCCCACGATGGCGCCCAGCAGATGCAGGGGGGCGGGCAGGGCGCAGGCGCGCAGGTCAAAGCCGCCGTCGGCGGATTGCATGGCCAGGCGCTGCCGGTGCAGCAAGGCGGCCGTATCCAGGCCCAGTTCCCGCATCAGCGCCAGGGTTTCGGTATAGGCGCCCAGCAGAATGTGCTGGCCATTGTCCATGGCGGCGCCCAGCGCCGGCGACTCCACGCGCCGCGCGCGCCCGCCCAGCGTGCGCGCGGCTTCGAACACCGTGACCGAAAACCCGTATTGCCGCAAGCGGACCGCCGCGCTCAAGCCGGCCCAGCCGCCGCCTATGACGGCAATATTCATCGGCTCAGGCGCTTGACCAGGCCGCGGCCGCCGCCGACCCAGATTTTCCAGGCCAGCCAGAATTTCCGTATCGGGGTCAGGGAAATGCGCTGATCCAGCACCTGCCAATTGTCGCGTTCGATTTCATGCAGCAGGGCGTGGTAGATGGCGGCCATCATCAGGCCGGGCCGCTGGGCGCGGCGGTCCGCCTCGGGCAGGGCCTGCATGGCCTCGCGGTAGCACTGCCTCGCCCTTTCCGTCTGGAAGCGCATCAGCGCGACGAAGCGATCCGAATGCTGCCTGTCGATGATTTCCGAAGCCTTGACGTTGAATTGCTGCATGTCGTCGACGGGCAGGTAGATGCGGCCCCGCCGGGCATCGTCGCCCACGTCGCGGATGATATTGGTCAGCTGGAAGGCCAGGCCGAGCTTTTCCGCATAGACCAGCGTCTCCGGCCGGGTATAGCCGAAGATGCTGGCCGACAGCTCGCCCACCACGCCGGCGGCGTGCCAGCAGTACTTGCGCAGTCCGGGCCAGTCCAGGTAGCGGGTCTGGTCCAGGTCCATTTCCATGCCCTGCACCACGGCATGCAGGCGATCGGACCCGAGGTTGTAGGTGTGGATATGGGGCGCCAGCGCCTGCATGACGGGATGTTCGGCATGCCCTTCGTACAGGCGCTCTATTTGAGTGCGCCACCATGCCAGCTTCATGCGCGCGACCGATGGTTCGTTGCACTCGTCGACGACATCGTCGACTTCGCGGCAAAAGGCGTACAGGGCGGTAATGGCCTTGCGGCGCTCCGGCGGCAAAAACAGGAAGGCGTAGTAGAAGCTGGAGCCGCTTTGGGCGGCTTTGTTCTGGCAGTATTCGTCGGGGCTCATGCGTCAGGGTAGCGGGGCTCGGGTAAGGCGTTGGGGGGGAGCGGTCTTGCGCGGGCTGCGTCAGCCCAGCGCGCGCCAGAACAGCAGCATCCAATCGCGTTTCTGCAGCGTTGGGCGTTGAAAGAACATGTCATAGTGTAATTGGTCGAGGCGCTCAAGGATACGCAATCCCCCTTGGACTACAAGCTTTAATTCGAAGCCGATGCGCCCGGGCAGCCGCCGCGTCAATGGCAGGCCCGCCGCCAGCAGCCCGCGCGCCTGCTGCACTTGGGCCTGCATGAGCGCCTGCCACGCCGCGTCAGCGTGCAGCCGCTGGCTGATATGCCGTTCATCGACGCCATACTGCGCCAGCTTGCTTTGCGGCAGGTAGATGCGTTCTTTTTGCCAATCGACGGCGATGTCCTGCCAGAAATTGGTCAGTTGCAGGCCAGTGCAGATGGCGTCGGCATCGGCCAGATTGCGCGGCGTCGCGGCCTGGTACAAGTGCAGCATCAGCCGGCCCACCGGGTTGGCCGAGCGCCGGCAATAATCCAGCAGTTCGGCGTCGCTGCCGTAGCGGGTGGTCGTCACGTCCTGCTCGAAGGCCGAGATCAGGTCGAAGAAGGGCTCCATGGGCAGCGCGTGGCGCCCGATCGAGTCGGCCAGCGGCTCGAAAACCGGCTTGCGGGGATCGCCCGCCGGCAGGTCCAGCGCGCCCGCCTCGATCTGCCGCAAGGCGGCGCGATAGCCGGCCAACTGCTCCAGGCGCTGCGCCGCCGTGGCCGCGCCTTCATCGGCGATATCGTCGGCGCTGCGCGCATAGCGGTATATATTCCGCACGGGAATGCGCAAGCGGCGGGGCAGCAGCAAAGACGCCACAGGGAAATTTTCATAATGATCGACGGCCATAGGCGGTGAGTATAAGACATGGCCGCGGGCGATCTTGGCGCGGCGGCCGCAAGTGGTTTAGACTGCGCTATCTACTGGGGAGAGCCATGCCGCGTCCAATTTCGGCGACGATTTCGTTGCCGTCCTTAAGCCACAATTTGCGTACCGTTGCACAACAGCTGGACCGGGCCGGCGTAGCGGCCGGCCGGCCACGGCCGAATATCTGGGCGGTGATCAAGGCCGACGCCTACGGGCACGGAATAAACAATGCAGTGCGGGCCTTCGGCCAGGCCGAAGGCCTGGCCATGCTGGATCTCGATGAAGCCGTCCGTTGCCGCGAAGCCGGCTGGACGGGGCCCATCCTGTTGCTGGAGGGGTTTTTCGAGCCCGCCGATATCGCCATCCTCGACCGCTACCGCCTGACCACGACCCTGCACTGCCAGGAGCAGCTCGACATGCTGCGCTCGGCCCGCGTGGCCGACCCTATCGATGCTTTCGTAAAGCTCGATACCGGCATGAGCCGGCTGGGGTTTGGCGCCGCCGATTACCGCGCGGCCTATGAGCAGGCGCAGGCAGCCCAGGCGCGCGGGGTCCTGAATGCGCTGGGCAAGATGACGCACTTGGCGCGCGCCGATGACGATCCCCTTGCGACGCAGCATCAATTGCAGGTATTCAATCAGGTCACGCAGGGCCTGCCCGGCAAAGTCAGCCTGTGCAATTCGGCCGCCACCCTGACGCCGGGTTTATGGGCGTCCATCCCGGATTCCCAGGAGCAATGGGTCAGGCCAGGCATCTGCCTGTACGGCTCGTCGCCTTTCGCCGGCCTGTCGGCGAGCGAGCTGGGCCTGCGCCCGGCGATGACCCTGTCGGCCCGCCTGATCAGCGTGCGCAGCATACCGGCCGGGGCCGCCGTCGGATACGGCCACCTTTTCACGGCGGCGCAGCCCATGCGCATAGGCGTGGTGGCATGCGGCTATGCCGACGGCTATCCCCGCCACGCGGCGACCGGCACGCCGATTGCCGTGGGCGGGGTGCGCACGCGCGTGCTGGGCCGCGTATCCATGGATATGCTGGTGGCTGACCTTACCCCGGTGCCGCAGGCGCAAGTGGGTACTCCCGTCGTGCTCTGGGGCGAGGGCGGCCCTTCGGTCGACGAGGTGGCCCTTGCGGCAGGCACGATAGGCTATGAGCTGCTTTGCGCCGTGGCCGCCCGCGTGCCCAAAATTGTCATTTGATCAAGGCAGGCAAACCCAAATTGGAGTTTAATCGCTGGATTCGGGTTGTCGCCCGATGCACGGGGAAGGCTGTTTCGACGAACCCTCAAAAGGAAATCGCGTGAAGAATAAATGTGTACTGGTGACCGGCGCCACGAAAGGAATAGGATGGGCGATCAGCCGGCGCCTGGCCGATCTGGGCTGTCATGTGGTGGGCTTGGCCCGCCATACCCAGGATATCGATTTTCCGGGCTATCTTTACTCCTGTGATTTGCACAATGCGGGCGAAACCGAGGACATGCTGCGCGTCATACGCGAAAAGTATCCGGTCGACGCCGTGGTGAACAATGTCGGCCTGGTCCTGCCCGAGCCGCTGGGGGAAATCGACCTGGCCTCGCTCTACCAGGTGTTCGACCTGAACGTGCGCGTCGCGGTGCAGGTGAGCCAGACCTTCATTCCCTCCATGAAGGCGCGCAAGGAAGGGCGCATCGTCAATATATGCAGCCGCGCGACGCACGGCGCGCTCAATCGCACCAGCTATTCCGCGGCCAAAAGCGCCCTGATAGGCTGCACCAGGACCTGGGCGCTGGAGCTCGCTCCCTACGGCATCACGGTCAACGCCGTATCCCCCGGGCCGGTGGAGACCGAATTATTCCGCGCTGGCCACCCCGCGGGCAGCGACAGCGAAAAGCGGGCCCTGGCATCCATACCGATGGGCCGCTTCGGCCAGCCGGCCGACGTAGCCGTGGCGGTGACCTTCCTGCTGAGCGACGAGGCGGGCTTCATTACCGGCCAGGTCCTGGGCGTGGACGGCGGCGGCAGCCTCGCCGGCCGCTAGAAAATCCGCGGCCGGTTAAACTTGCCGCATGGCCAAGTCAAAAACTTTATTCATCTGCAGCGAATGCGGGGGCAGCTGCCCCAAATGGGAGGGCAAGTGCCCTCATTGCAACGCCTGGAATACCCTGCAGGAGTCGCGCGATCCGGGCGTGGCGACGCACCGGTACGCGCCGCTGGCGGGCGCCAGCCCGATACGCAGCCTGGCCGAAATCGAGGCGCGCGAGCTGCCGCGCCAGCCTACGGGCATTGCCGAGTTCGACCGCGTTTTGGGCGGCGGGCTGGTTACCGGCGCGGTGGTGCTGATCGGCGGCGATCCGGGCATAGGCAAGTCGACCTTGCTGCTGCAGGCACTGGTGTCGCTGTCGCACGCGGTCAAAGTGCTGTATGTCACGGGCGAGGAATCGGCCGAGCAGGTCGCCTTGCGCGCCAGGCGCCTGGAACTGGCCAGCGGCGACGTCGACCTGCTGGCCGAGATCCGCCTTGAAGCCATCATGGACGCCCTGGTCCAGCAGCGCCCCAGCGTGGCGGTCATAGACTCGATACAAACGCTTTATTCCAGCGAACTGAGCGCCGCGCCCGGTTCAGTGTCGCAGGTGCGCGAGTGCGCGGCGCAGCTCACGCGCATGGCCAAGCAGACCGGCATCACCATAGTCCTGATCGGGCACGTCACCAAGGACGGCTCGCTGGCGGGGCCGCGGGTGCTGGAACATATCGTCGACACCGTGCTGTATTTCGAGGGCGACACGCATTCCTCCTTCCGGCTGGTGCGGGCTTTCAAGAATCGTTTCGGCGCGGTCAACGAGCTGGGCGTCTTCGCCATGACCGACCGCGGCCTGCGCGGCGTGGCCAATCCCTCGGCCTTGTTCCTGTCGCAGCACGCCCAGGATGTCGCGGGCTCCTGCGTGATGGCGACCCAGGAGGGCACGCGGCCGCTGCTGGTGGAGATCCAGGCCCTGGTCGACTGCGCCCACGTGCCCAACCCGCGCCGCCTGTCCGTCGGGCTGGAGGGCACCCGCCTGGCCATGCTGCTGGCGGTCCTGCACCGGCACGCCGGCGTGGTGACCTTCGACCAGGATGTGTTCGTCAATGCGGTCGGCGGCGTCAAGATCACCGAACCCGCCGCGGACCTGGCCGTTTTGCTGGCCATCATGTCCTCGCTGCGCGACAAGCCCTTGCCCAAGGGCCTGGTGGTGTTCGGCGAAGTCGGGCTGGCCGGGGAAATCCGTCCGGCTCCGCGCGGGCAGGAGCGCCTCAAGGAAGCGGCCAAGCTGGGCTTCAGCGTGGCCCTCATCCCGAAAGCCAATGCGCCGCGGCAGGCGATAGAAGGTCTGGAAATATGGGCCGTGGACCGCGTGGAAGCGGCCATAGAGCGTTTGCGCTAGGTAATCTGGGGATATGTGTTGGAATGGTTTGGAGTAATACTGGGGTGTTTGTTGTCGGGCGCCCTGATCGGCTTTGCGGGCGGCGTGCTGGGCATAGGGGGCGGATTGCTGGCCATACCCTTGCTGGGCCTGGTGCTGAACATGGACCAGCAGGCGGCGCAAGGCACGGCGCTGATCATGGTGCTTCCGGCCGTGCTCATGACGGTGCGCAAGTACAACCAGAAAGCCAGGATCAATTTCCGGGCGGCCGCCGCCGGGGCGGCGGGCTCCATCGTCTTCACCTGGATAGGCGCGCAGATCGCCCTGGGCATAGACCCCGCGCTGCTGCGGCGCGTCTACGCCATATTCGTCCTGTGCATCGCGCTGTTCTATTTCTATCAGAGCAGGCGTTCCGGGCAGGCGGGCAAGCCCCAGAAGCCCCGGCGCGCCGTCGAGGATTTCCATAAAGGCTGGTTTGCCCTCATAGGCACTATCGCGGGCCTGGCCGGCGGGATTTTCGGCGTGGGCGGCTCGGTGCTGGTGGTGCCCATCCTGACCACGGTTTTTCGCCTGACGCAAACCGGCGCGCAGGCGCTGGCCCTCACCATGGTCATACCCGGCACCTTCGTGGCCCTGTTTGCCTATGCCGCGCACGGCCAGGCCGACTGGGTGGTCGGCGTGCCCATGGCCCTGGGCAGCATCTTCTTCGTGCCTTACGGCGTCAGGCTGGCCTATGCCTTGCCCGAGCCGCGGCTAAAGCTGGCCTTTGCCTGTATGCTTCTGGTTATCATGGTTCTGTTGCTGATTAAGGCCTGACTTCATGCGCTCGAGCAGACTTTCTAATATCTGGCTGGGGGTGCGCGCGCTGCGGCGCGACTGGCATTCGGGGGAAATACGCCTGCTGGCGCTGGCGCTGGTCATCGCGGTGGCGGCGGTGACCAGCGTCGGCTTTCTGTCCGACCGGGTAGGGCGCGCCCTGGAGCGCGACTCCGCGCAAATGCTGGGCGGCGATCTCGCTTTGCAGGCCGACGAGCCCATTCCCGCCGACTTCATCGAGCGGGCCCGGGCCTTGCGCCTGGATACCGCGCGGACGCTGCAATTTCCCTCCATGGTGAGCAGCGGCGAGCAATCCCAGCTGGTGTCGCTCAAAGCCGTATCGGAAGGCTATCCGCTGCGCGGGGAATTGCGCCTGTCGGATACGGCGGCGGGCAAGGGGGAGCCGCTGCGGCTGCTGCCGCAGCCGGGAACGGTATGGGTCGACGCCCAGGTGCTGGGCCTGCTCGGCATCCCGGTGGGCGGCACGATGGCCGTGGGCGATGCGACCATGAAGGTGGCTCGCGTCATCGCCTATGAACCGGATCGCGGCATGCAGTTCGTCAATGTGGCGCCGCGCGTGATGCTGGCCCTCGACGACCTGCCCGCAACCGGGCTGCTGGCCCCGGGCAGCCGGGTGAGCTACCAGTTGCTGGTGGCGGGCGCCCCCGATGCCGTCGGCGCCTACAAACGCTGGCTCGATGCGCACATGAAGCGGGGCCAGAAGCTGAGTTCGCTGGAAACCAACCGGCCGGAAGTCCAGCGCGCGCTGGACCGCGCCCACCAGTTCCTGGTTCTGGTCGCCTTGCTGACCGTGATGATAGCCGCGGTGGCCGTCGCCCTGGCGGCGCGGCGCTTCAGCCTGCGCCATCAGGACGGCATCGCCATCATGCGCTGCCTCGGGGCCGGCAAGTCGCAGCTGACTATCATGCTATGGCTGGAATTCCTGCTGCTGGCGCTGATTGCTTCAGCGGCGGGTGCGCTGGCGGGCTTTGCGGTGCATCAGGGCCTGGTGGCCGTGGTGGCGGCCTGGCTGGACACCAGCCTGCCGGCGGCCTCCTGGCAGCCGGCATTGCAGGGCCTGGTCGCGGGTTTGCTGCTGCTGTTGGGGTTCGCCTTGCCGCCGCTGGCGGCTTTGCGCCAGGTTCCCCCCGCCCGCGTGTTGCGGCGCGACGCCTCCATGACGCTGGCGCGGCGCTGGCCCGCCTACGGCCTGGGCGTGGCCGCATTCTTCCTGCTCATCGTGTGGATTTCCGGCGATATGCGCCTGAGCCTCGTGATATCGGCGGGCTTTCTGGGCGCCTTTTTTATCTTTGCCGCCCTGGCCTATCTGCTGGTGAGGGCGCTGGGCTTCATGCGCTATCGGGTCAACGGCCATCCGGCCCTGCGTTTCGCCCTGGCGGGCATGGCGCGCCGCCGCGGCCTGACCGTGACCCAGCTCTGCTCACTGGCAATGGGGCTGATGATATTGCTGTTGCTGGCCATTACCCGCAGCGATCTGCTGCAGAGCTGGCAAAGCACTTTGCCGCCGGACGCGCCCAACACTTTCCTGATCAATATCCAGCCCGACCAGCGGCAGGCGGTCGCGGCGCGGCTCGAGCGGGCCGGCATCCGCGATCCCTTGCTCTCGCCCATGGTGCGCGGCCGCCTGCTGGCCATCAATCAGCAGGCGGTGAATCCGGACAGCTATACCGAGGACCGCGCCCGGCGGCTGGTCGACCGGGAATTCAATCTTTCCTATACGGACACCCTGCCGGCGAGCAATGAAATCGCCCAAGGGCGCTGGCTGGACCCGGCCAAGGCCGAGGTATCCCTGGAAAGCGGGCTGGCCAAGGCGCTGGGCATTCATTTGCGGGACCGGCTCACCTTCGATGTGGCGGGGCGCGCCGTCGAGGTCGTGGTAAGCAGTGTGCGCGCGGTAAAATGGGATTCCTTCCAGGCCAATTTCTTCGCCATCATGAGCCCCATAGCGCTGAAAGACGCGCCCGCGACATTCATCACCTCCATGCATGTGCCGGCGGCCGGCCATGCGCTTACCCAGGACCTGGTCCGGGCTTTTCCGAACCTGACGGTTTTCGACGTGGGGTCCATATTGGGCCAGGTGCAGCGCGTGCTGGATCAGGTCGTGCAGGCCGTGCAGCTGCTGTTTTTGTTTACGGTGGCGGCGGGCATCCTGGTGCTGGGCGCGGCCTTGTTCTCGACCCGCGACGAGCGCATGCACGAAGTCGCCGTCTTGCGCGCCCTGGGCGCCAGCGGCCGGCAGCTCGCGGCGGCCATGCGCATCGAACTGCTCGTTCTGGGCGCGATGGCCGGCCTGCTGGCGGCCTTCGGAGCGGTCGCCATCGCCTGGGTGCTGGCGGACCAGGTTTTCGATTTCACCCTGGCTCTATCCTGGTGGCCCTGGCTGGTGGGCGTGGCCGCCGGCATGCTGGCCTCGGCGGCCGGCGGCCACATGGCGCTGGCCGGGGTCTTGAAGACGCCGCCGCTGGTTTCCTTGCGGGAGGCCGCATGAATGCCCCCATCCGTCCCCTGGATCTCGCCGATGGCCCTGGCGTCATGCGCTACGACGCCAGCCGCGTCGCGGCGCCCGGGATGTTCCTGTTCGACCCGGCCGCGGCGCAGTTGCAGGCCAGCGCCGTCGGCCAGGGCGGCCGCCAGGCGGCCTGGTTCGTAAAAGGCGATTTCGGCGAGGGCGTGCTGCGCCATTACCGGCGCGGCGGACTGATGGCCAGGGTGAGCGCCGACCGCTATGTCTGGACGGGCGCGTCGGCCACCCGCTCGTTTGCCGAATTCGATCTCCTGCAGTTCATGTCCGGCCTGGGGCTGGCCGTGCCCCGGCCGATTGCCGCGGCATACTGGCGCCACGGCCTGACCTACCGCGCCGCCATCCTGGTCGAAAGAATAGCCGGGGCGCGGCCCTTGGCGCGGGCGCTGGACGCGGGCAACCAGGAAGCCGTGGCCGAGGCGATTTTCGCCATGCACGAAGCGGGGGTGTGGCATTCCGACCTGAATGCGTACAATATTCTGCTCGACGGGCCGGGCCGGGTCTGGCTGATCGATTTCGACAAATGCCGCAGGCGGGACCTGTCGCTGGAGCGCCGGCAGGCCAACCTCTTGCGCTTGCGCCGTTCGCTGGCGAAGGTGGCCGATGCCGCAGGGCTTTTGTGGTGGGACGAACTGAATCGCGCCTATGCGATCCTCATGCGGACCAAAGGTCTCCTTTAGCTGGAAAAAGCATTATCATCACGCCTTTTGGCTTTTGTATTGTCTGGGGAGGCTCGCAATGAAATTCAGCATGGCGAAACGACTGCTGCTGGGCACGGCGCTTATGGCCGCCATGCCGTCCGTCTGGGCGCAGGGCAAGGTGGTGAATGTCTACAACTGGGCGGAATATACCGCTCCCGACACGATTTCGGGCTTCCAGGAAACCACCGGCATCAAGGTGCGCTATGACGTCTACGACAGCAACGATACCTTGCAGGCCAAGCTGCTGACCGGAAAATCCGGCTATGACGTGGTGGTCCCTTCCACCCACTACGCCGCGCGCCAGATCGAAGGCGGCCTGTTCCAGAAGCTGGACAAGTCGAAAATCCCCAATTGGAAGTATCTGGACCAGGACATCATGGACCTGGTCGCGGCCGTCGACCCCGGCAATGAATACCTGGTGCCCTGGGGATACGGCACCAACGGGCTGGGCTATAACGTCAGCAAAGTCCGGGAAATCATGGGCGAAGACGCGCCGCTCGATAGCTGGGACATGCTGCTCAAGCCCGAAAACGCCGCGAAACTGAAGGCTTGCGGCATCTCCGTGCTGGACGAGGCGACGCAGGTGTTTCCGGCTGTCCTGCATTACCTGGGCAAGGACCCCAACAGCAGCCAGCCCGATGACTACAAGCAGGCGCTGGATCTGCTGAAAACCATACGCCCTTATATCAGGCAGTTCAGTTCATCGGGCTATATCGATGAATTGGCGGGGGGCGACTTATGCATGGTTTACGGGTTTTCGGGCGATGTGATGATTGCCCGTCATCGCGCCGCCGAAGCCAAAAAAGGCTACGCCATCGATTACTACATTCCCCGGGGCGGCGCCCCGGCATGGTTCGACACCATGGCGATACCCAAGGGCGCGGCCCATCCCGACGAAGCTCTGGCTTTCATCAATTACATTGAGACCCCGCAAGTGCATGCGGCGATCACCAACACCATGTTCTACCCCAACGCCAACAAGGAAGCGCGCAAGTATGTCAGAAAGGATGTCGCCGACAATCCCATGATCTACCCGCCGGCCGATGTCGCCAAGACCCTGTATGTGATCAAGCCGCAGCCCTTGCCCATCCAGCGCCTGCAGACGCGCATGTGGGCCGAACTCAAGTCGGGGCGGTAGTTCTCATGGCCGATATCCGCCCTGTCGCCGCTTCCTGGTCGGGGGATGCCGACGAATTCGTGCGCGTCGAGGAAGTCGTCAAGATATTCGGCGACACCGTGGCGGTGCAGTCCGTCAACCTGTCGGTGCGCCGCCATGAAGTCTTCGCCCTGCTGGGCAGTTCGGGCTGCGGCAAATCGACGCTGCTGCGCATGCTCGCCGGCTTCGAGGAAGCGACCTCGGGCCGCATTTACCTCGATAACGAAGACATCACCAGCCTGCCGCCGTACCGCCGGCCGGTGAACATGATGTTCCAGTCCTATGCCTTGTTTCCGCACATGACGGTGGAGGCCAACGTGGCCTTCGGCCTGAAGCAGGAAGGCGTGCCCAGGAACGAAATCCACGAGCGCGTTTTCGAGGCGCTGGACCTCGTGCAGATGGGAGGCTACGCCCGACGCAAGCCGCAGCAGTTGTCCGGCGGCCAGCAGCAGCGGGTGGCCCTGGCGCGCAGCCTGGTCAAGCGTCCCAAACTGCTGCTGCTGGACGAGCCCATGTCGGCGCTCGACAAGCAAATCCGCCAGAAAACCCAGATCGAGCTTGCCAGGATACTGGACCAGGTCGGGGTTACCTGCATCATGGTCACGCACGACCAGGAAGAGGCCATGACCATGGCGCATCGCCTGGCCGTCATGTCGGAAGGGCAGATCATCCAGTACGGCACGCCGCGGGATGTCTACACCTTTCCCAATTCGCGTTTCGTCGCGGGCTTCATCGGCTCGACCAATCTGTTCACGGGAACCATCGTGGTGGACGAGCCCGATCACGTCCTGATAGAAAGCGGCGACCTGATGCGCCCCTTGTACGTCAATCACGGCATCAGCGAGCCGCTGGGGATGGAAGTCCATGTGTCGATACGCCCCGAACACATCCGGGTGCTGCGCGCCCAGCCCGAATCGGACTCCAACTGGGGGCATGGCATGGTCAGCCATGTGGCCTGGATGGGCAGCTATGCCCGCTACCAGGTCCGCCTCGATTCGGGGATGGTGATAGAGGCCATGGTTCCCAGTCTGGCGCTGGCGCAAGCCGATGCGCCTGGCCTGGACGACGAGGTCTTTGCCAGCTGGTCCAGCGACAGCGCCACCGTGCTGCCATCATGAGCAAACTGTCCTGGCGGCGGGCCTGGCCCGCGACGAGAACCTGGGCGATCGTGCCGCCATTCCTGTGGCTGCTGCTGTTCCTGCTCGTGCCGTTCATCCTGGTGCTGAAGATCAGCTTCGCCGACCTGAAATTCGGCATCCCGCCTTATACCTCCCTGGCCGAAGTCAAGGACCAGACCCTCTCGCTGGTGCTGAACCTGCGCGGCTACGCATTGCTGTTCAGCGATAGCCTGTACATCGCCACGTATCTCAATTCGGTCAAGATGGCGCTCGTCACCACGGTGTGCTGCGCGCTGATAGGCTATCCGATGGCCTACTACATTGCGCGTTCGCGTCCGGCGATACGCAATGTCCTGCTGCTGGGCGTCATATTGCCGTTCTGGACTTCCCTGTTGTTGCGCGTGTATGCGTGGGTGGGCATCCTGCGCAACGACGGCCTGCTCAACAAGCTGCTGCAGTGGCTGGGCGTCATTGGCGCGCCGCTGGAAATCTATCGCACCGACATGGCGGTGTATATCGGCCTGGTCTATGCCTACCTGCCTTTTTTCATCCTGCCGCTGTACGCCAATCTGGTCAAGCTGGACGCGCGCCTGCTGGAGGCGGCCTACGACCTCGGCGCCCGGCCGTGGCGCGCCTTTCTCTGCGTGACCCTGCCCCTGTCCATGCCGGGAGTGATCGCCGGGGCGATGCTGGTGTTCATCCCCACGGTCGGCGAGTATGTCATTCCTGAAATGCTGGGCGGCGCCAATACCCTCATGATGGGGCGCGTGATGTGGACCGAATTCTTCAATAACGCCGACTGGCCTATGGCCGCGGCGGTCACCTGCGTGATGGTGATGCTGCTGCTGGTGCCGCTGGTGGTGTTCCAGTACAACCAGGTCAAGCAGCTTGAAACCCAGAAGCGGAGGCGCCATGACCAGGCCTGATCCCGTGCTGCGCGCCGTCGTGCTGGCGGCGGGGTATGCATTCCTGTATCTGCCCATCCTGTGCCTGATGGCCTTTTCGTTCAACGATTCGGCCATGATGACGTCCTGGAGCGGCTTTTCGCTGAAATGGTATGCAGAGCTCTTCAATGACCAGGCGCTGCTTTCCGCCGCCAGGCTGTCGCTGCTGATCGCCACGCTCACCGCCACGGCGGCCGTGGTCATCGGCACATGGGCCGGCTATGTGCTGGCCCGCATGGGGCGCTTCCGCGGCTTCGCCTTGTATATCGGCATGCTCAGCGCGCCGCTGGTCATGCCCGAAGTGGTGCTAGGCATTTCGCTGCTGCTGATGTTCGTCGAAGTCAGCGATCTGTTCGGATGGCCGGCGGGCAATGGCGTATTCACCATCTGGGTGGGGCACGTCACGCTGTGCATGGCCTATGTGGCGGTCATCATCCAGTCGCGCATCCGCGATCTGGACCGTTCCCTGGAAGAGGCCGCTCTGGACCTGGGCGCCACCCCCCTGAAGGTTTTCTTCGTGATCACTTTGCCCTTGATCGTCCCGGCCATCCTGGCGGCGTGGCTGCTGGCGTTTACCCTGTCCCTGGACGATGTGGTCATCGCCTCCTTCCTGTCGGGGCCGGGCTACACTACTCTGCCGCTCGAAGTCTTTTCGCGGGTGCGCCTGGGCCTGAAGCCGGAAATCAATGCGCTCGCCACCTTGTTCATGCTTGCCGTCGGCATTATCGTGGTGGTGGCCAACCGCATGCAGTGGCGCAGGCAATCTCAGTAAAGGAAACAAACCATGGACGCCGTACAACTTTATGGCTTGAAAAAATGCAGCACCTGCGCGAAGGCCACGAACTGGCTGCAAGAACACCAGCTGGCCTTTGTGTTTACCGACTATCGCGATCATCCCATTGCGGCGCAGCGCTTGAAAGCCTGGGCCGCCGCGCTTGGCGGCTGGGAAAAGCTGGTCAACCGCGCTTCCATGACCTGGCGCAACCTTCCCGATGAGCGCAAGGCGCCATCCAGCGATCAGCAGTGGCTGGCCCTGGTCGCCGAGTTCCCGGCGCTGATCAGGCGGCCGCTGGCCGTGGCCCCCGGCGGTGGCGTCAGCGCGGGATTTTCCGAGAAAAAATACGCCGAGCTCTTCTTGTAGCCCGTGGCCTCCAGGCCGACACCGACAAGCAACAAATCATCAGGCGCCTTACTTCATGCTTACCCAGACCGAACTCAAACAGAATGTCGCCGACGCGGCTGTCGAATATATCCTTCCCCTGCTCAGGCCCGATGTGGTGCTGGGCGTGGGCACGGGCTCCACGGTGGACCTGTTCATCGATGCGCTGGCGCCCTACAAGAATCGCCTGCGCGGCGCGGTGTCGAGTTCCGAGCGCAGCACGGCGCGCCTGGAGGCGCAGGGCATACAGGTGTTCGACCTGAACCAGGTCCAGGGCATGCCCGTGTATGTGGATGGCGCCGACGAGATCGACCATGGGCTCAACATGATCAAAGGCGGCGGTGGAGCCCTGACCCGCGAAAAAATCGTCGCGTCGGTCGCCGATCAATTCCTGTGCATCGTCGACGAATCCAAGCTGGTGCAATGCCTGGGCGGCTTTCCGCTGCCTGTCGAAGTCATACCCATGGCGCGCGAAGCCGTGGCGCGCCGCCTCGCCCGGCTGGGCGGAAAGCCCGTGCTGCGGGCGGGCTTTGTCACCGACAATGCCTGCCAGATTCTCGATGTGGCGGGGCTGGCCATCGCCCGGCCCACCGAACTGGAGTCCGTCATCAACGGCATACCCGGCGTGGTGTCCTGCGGGCTCTTTGCCCATGCCGGCGCCGATGTGGTGCTGATATCGACGCAGGACGGGGTGCGCCGGCTGGACAAAAATTCGTCATAATTGCGTCATAATTGGCGTGTAGTCTTGCGGCATTGGCGATCAGGCCCTGATCGTGGCTTTGCCCTGCATTGCCTCTGGCACCGAGTAATCACACAGTAGTCGACTATGGTGCTACGCTATTTCCTTTATTGACTCCTGCGATGACCGAAGGCTGACATGTCCGAGCACACCAACAAGCAATTCACTTCCGACCTCGAGACCACTCGCTCCCTTTTCCTGCAAATGGGCGGCCTGGTGGAATCCATGGTCAAGGACGGCATGGAGGCCCTGGCCACCGGCGATCTCGCCCTGGTCGACCAGGTGCGCGAGCGCGAAAAGGATGTCAACCGCCTCGAAGTGGAAATCGACGAGCGCATAAGCCTGCTGATCGCCCGCAACCAGCCTACGGCCGGCGACCTGCGGCTATTGCTGTCGGTGTCCAAGATGCTTACCGATATGGAGCGCTGCGGCGACGAGGCCGAGAAAATCGCCAAGATGGCGCGCCGCCTGCATGAGTCGGACGACGTGCGCTACGAACCCGTGGTGGAGCTGCGCCACATGGCGAATTTCGTCACCGCCATGATCCGCGATTCCCTGGACGCCTTTGCCCGCCAGGACCCCGTCCATGCCGCCCAGGTGGTGCGCAACGACAAGGAAGTGGACAAGGAATGGAAGGGCTCGCTGCGCCACATCATTACCTACATGATCGAAGACCCGCGCACCATTTCGCGCTCGATCGACCTGATCTTCATCGCGCGCGCGCTCGAGCGCATCGGCGACCACGCCAAGAACATGTCTGAGCGGGTCATTTACATGGTGCGCGGCGATGACGTGCGCCACACGGGCATCAAGAACACCGAGCGCATGGCGCGCGGCGAGCCCGCCGGCGAAGAAAACGAAGTATAGAAAAACCCGGCGGGGCGGGCAGGGCTCAGGCCGGCGGCGGCACGTAGCCCTGCGCTTCGACGTCGGCGTCTTCGAACAGAAAGCTTTCCATTTGCTGCGCCAGGTATTTGCGCGCCCTGGCGTCGGCCAGGTTCAGGCGGTTTTCGTTCACCAGGCGGGTCTGCGTGTCCATCCATTGCGCCCAGGCGTCCTTGGATATGCTTTGCCAGATGCGCACGCCGAGGTCGCCGGGGTAGGGCGGGTAGTCCAGGCCTTCGGCCTCGCGCTTGAGCTTTACACATTGAACCATACGAGCCATGACAGTCTTGCCTTTAAAACGGGTTATCCAAGCCCCATATTGTACCCAGGGATAGACCGGAAGGCCTTGCGCGGCGCCGCGGGCGCCGTTACAGCTTTTTGATGAACACCAGGCTGTTGCGCGAGCGGTTGTAATGCGCCTGGCGTTCCTTGGGCAGGTCGGAGATCCCGCCCTGCACGAAACCGCGCTTGATGAACCAGTGCGAAGTGCGCGTGGTCAGCACGAACAGGCGCCGCACGCCCATGGCGCGGGCCTTGGATTCGGCGTGGCGCAGCAGGATTTCCCCTTCGCCGGAACCCTGCCACTCCGCCTGCACGATCAGGCAGGCCATTTCGGCCATGTTTTCTTCAAGATAAGGTATCAGGGCCACGCAGCCGTAGATGACGCCATCGTGTTCCAGCACGGTGAATTTTTCGACATCGCGCTCGATGACGGAACGCCCGCGCGGCACCAGGGTGCCGTCGGCCTCCAGCGGTTCGATGAGCTGCACAATGGCGCCCACGTCGTCGACCGACGCCGGGCGCAGGTCGTCCAGGGTGTCTTCGACCACCATGGTGCCCACGCCGTCATGGGTGAAGATCTCCAGCAGCACGCTGCCGTCGAGCGTATAGGGCACCAGGTGGGCCCGCGCCACGCCCCGTTTCACGGCGCGGGACGCGTGCCCCAGGAATGAGGCGGTATCATCATCGAGCATGCCGGCCGCCAGCAGTTTGTCCGCGTCTTCGCGGGCGAGCTCGGTGTCGACGGAGCCGTCATCGTCGAGAACCGTGCGGCCCTGGGTCAGGAAAATGAGCTTTTCGGCGCGCAGGGCGACCGCCGCGCTGGTCGCCAGGTCTTCCATGGCCAGGTTGAAGGCCTCGCCCGTGGGCGAAAACCCCAGCGGCGAAAGCAGTACTATGGCGCCTTGGTGTATGACCATCTTGATGGCATCGATGTCCAGCTTGCGGACTGCGCCGGTATGCTTGTAGTCGACGCCGTCGATGACGCCGACCGGGCGCGCCGTAACGAAGTTGCCCGATATGACGCGGATCTGCGCATGCGACATCGGCGTGTTGGGCAGGCCCTGGCTGAACGACGCCTCGATATCCAGCCGTATTTCGCCGGCCGCTTCCTTGGCGCATTCCAGGGCCTCGGCGCTGGTCGGCTCGGTGCCGCGCCCGAACTGGGTGTCGTAGCCCTTGAGCTTGAGCTGTTCATTGACCTGCGGGCGCGAGCCGTGCACCAGCACAAGCTTGACCCCGAGCGCCGACAATAGCGAGAGGTCTTGTATCAGGGTATTGAGCGCGCCGTCGCTGACCAGTTCCCCGCCGAAGGCAATGACGAAGGTCTTGCCGCGGAAGTCGTGCACATAGGGCGCCACTTCGCGAAACCATCGCACAAACTGGGCCGGAGCGAATTCGGGGGCGTCCTGCGCGGATAAGGTTGTGTCGATGTCGCTAGTGGTCATGTAGTGTAAGGTGTCGGCAAAATGAGTAGGCCCTGGGATGGTCCGGACAAGTCTGCGCGGGCTGCGCATCCCCAGAGCAAAATTATAATGATGGATCACCCACTTAAAAGAAGTTTCATGCAAGAGCCTGTCGATTTGTCGGAAAACGTACACAAAGACAAAGGCGCTCGGCCCGCCGGGGCCGCGCGGGCCGAGCGCCGTCCGCGGGCAGGGGCGGCGCTCAAGCGCGCCCTGCCGCCCGTGACCTACCCGGAGGATCTGCCGGTCAGCGCGCGGCGCGGCGACATCGCGGCCGCCATCCAAGCGCACCAGGTGGTGATCGTCTGCGGCGAAACCGGCTCCGGCAAGACCACCCAATTGCCCAAGATCTGCCTGGAGCTGGGCCGCGGGCAGGAAAAAATGATAGGCCACACCCAGCCGCGCAGGCTCGCGGCGACCTCGGTGGCGAAACGGATAGCCGAAGAGCTCAAAACCGAACTGGGCGACTGGGTGGGATACCAGATCCGTTTCAACGACCGCACAGGCCCCAATGCGGCCATCAAGCTGATGACGGATGGCATTCTGCTGGCCGAATCGCAGCGCGATCCCATGCTGCGCCGCTATGACACCATCATCATCGATGAGGCCCACGAGCGCAGCCTGAATATCGACTTCCTGCTGGGTTTCCTCAAGCAGCTGCTGCCCAGGCGGCGCGATCTGAAGCTCATCATTACGTCGGCGACCATAGACGCCGATCGCTTTTCCCGGCATTTCGCCCAGGATGGCCGGCCGGCCCCGGTCATCGAGGTGTCCGGCCGCCTGTATCCCGTGGATATCGTCTACCGGCCTGTCATGCAGGACAAGGATGCGGGCGCGGCCGAGCCCGACAGCCGGCGCGCCAGCGCCGACGAAGAGCGCGACCTGATCGATGCCGTGGTGGAAGGCGTGGCCGAATGCGCCCGCCATGGCGCGGGCGATGTCCTGGTGTTCCTGCCCGGCGAACGTGAAATCCGGGAAACAGTCGAAGCCTTGCGCAAGAGCCATCCGGCAAGCACCGAGGTGCTTCCCTTGTACGCCAGGCTGTCGCAGGCCGAGCAGGAGCGCATTTTCCGGCCGCAAAGCAACGCGCGGCGCATCGTGCTGGCCACCAACGTGGCCGAAACCTCTCTGACGGTGCCGGGCATCCGCTACGTCGTCGATAGCGGCCTGGCGCGCGTCAAGCGCTATTCCTGGCGCAACAAGGTCGAGCAATTGCGCATCGAGCCCATCAGCCAGGCGTCGGCCAACCAGCGGGCCGGCCGTTGCGGGCGTATCGGCCCGGGCGTGTGCATACGCTTGTACGACGAGGCCGATTTCAAGACCCGGGCGGCCTTCACCGATCCCGAAGTCCTGCGCTCCTCGCTCGCCTCGGTGATTCTGCGCATGAAGGCGCTCAAGCTCGACGATATCGAGACCTTCCCGTTCGTGGACGCCCCTACCGGCCGCGCCATCGCCGACGGCTATCACCTGCTGCAGGAACTGGGCGCGCTGGACGAGGACAACCGCCTGACCGAAACCGGGCAGGCGCTGGCGCGCCTGCCGGTCGACCCGCGCCTGGCGCGCATGATACTGGCGGCCAAGGACCAGGAATGCCTGGCGGAAATCCTCATCATCGCCTCGGCCCTGTCGGTGCAGGATCCGCGCGACCGCCCCATGCAGGAACGCGAAGCGTCCGAGGCGGCGCACGCCAAGTTCGGCGATGACAAGTCCGAGTTCGTTTCCTACCTGAAGCTGTGGCGCTGGTATGGCGAGCAGGTCGAGCACAAGGCGTCCCAACGCAAGCTGGTGGCCTTGCTGCGCCAGAATTTCCTGTCGCCCTTGCGCCTGCGCGAATGGCGCGATGTGCACAGCCAGCTGGCATCCATAGTGGGCGAGCAGGGCTGGCGCATGAACACCCTGGACGCCACCTACGAGCAGACGCATCTGGCGCTGCTCTCCGGGCTGCTGGGCAATATCGGCCTGAAAAGCGAAGAAAGCGCCGCCTACCAGGGGGCCCGCGACATCCGCTTCAATATCCATCCCGGCTCCCGGCTGGTCAAGAAGGCCGGACGCTGGATCGTGGCGGCCGAGCTGGTGGAGACCACCCGCCTGTACGCGCGCTGCGTGGCCAGGATAGACCCCGCATGGCTGGAAAAGGTCGGGGCGCATCTGATCCGCCGCAGCTGGTCGGACCCGCGCTGGGAAAAGAAGGCCGGGCAGGTGGTGGCCAACGAGCGCGCCACCCTGTACGGCCTGCCCATCTATACCGGGCGCCGGATTCATTTCGGCAAGGTCGATCCGGCGCAGGCGCGCGAACTGTTCATCCGGCAGGCCCTGGTCCCCGGCGAAATCGATACGGCCCTGCCTTTCCTCAAGCACAACCGGCAGTTGATCGCGGCCATAGAAAAGCTCGAGCACCAGACGCGGCGCCCGGACATCCTGGTCGACGACGCCCTGATCTACGCCTTCTACGATCAGCAGATACCGGCGGATATCTGTCAGGCCGCGACCCTGGAAAAATGGTGCAAGCGCCTGGGCAAAGAGCAGGCGCAGGGGCTGATGCTGACGCGCGACGCGCTGATGCGGCACGACGCGGCGGGCATCACCACCGATGTCTTCCCCAAGAAGGTCGAGTGGCAGGGCGTCCAGATGGCGCTCGATTACCACTTCGAGCCCGGTTCGGTGCGTGATGGCGTGACGCTGACCGTGCCCTTGTTCGCGCTGAATCAGATCGATCCCCTGCGCTGCGAATGGCTGGTGCCCGGCATGCTCAAGGAAAAGGTGCATTTGCTGCTCAAGTCCCTGCCGCAGAAAATCCGCCGCCATTGCGTGCCGCTGCCCGATTATGCCGCCGGCTTCGTGGACCGCTGGTTCGACCGGGCGGCCGATCCGGACGGCGGCCTGCTCGAAGCCATAGGCGCCGACATGTGGGAACAGTTGAAGGTGCGTCCCTTGCGCAGCGACTTCAAGGTGGAAACCCTGCCCGCCCATTTGTTCATGAACTTCAAGGTGGTCGACGAGCACGGCCGGATGTTGTCGGGCGGGCGCAATCTGGATCAGCTCAAGGCCGAGCATGGCAAGCAGGCCCAGGCGTCCTTCCAGAAATTCGCCGCGCGCGACGACCAGGTCGCCCAGGCGCTGGCTCACGAAAAACTGACCGACTGGACTTTCGGCCCCTTGCCCGAGATCCTGGAGATCCGCCGCAAAGGGCAGTCCTTCGTGGGCTACCCCGCCCTGGTCGATCGCCGGACATACTGCGATCTCGATGTCTACGACGACCCGGGCGAGGCGCGCTCGCAGCACCACGCCGGCCTGCTGCGGCTTTTCCGCCTGGCCCTGCGCGAACAGGTCAAGTTCCTGGAAAAGAACCTGGGCGACCTGACGCGCATGAGCATGTTGTACATGGGCCTGGGCAGCCAGGAAGAGCTGCGCGACCAGATCATCGACTGCGCGCTGGATCAGGCCTGCCTGGCCGAACCCTGGCCCCACGACAAGGAAAGTTTCGAGTCGCGCCGCAATGAGGGCAAGTCGCGCCTGGGCCTGCTGGCCCAGGAAATCGCCCGGCTGGCAGGCCAGATATTGGCTGAATGGGCGGCGCTGCAGAAAAAACTGCCGCAAGCCAAGCCGCAAGCCGCGGCCTATGCCGATTTGCAGAAGCAGCAAGGCGCGCTGATGACGAAATGGTTTTTGCGCGATACGCCGTATCGCCAGCTGACGCACTATCCGCGCTATCTCAAGGCCGCCCAGGTGCGCATCGACAAGCTGCGCGCCGATCCCGCCCGGGACGCCCGCCTGATGGCCGAGATGGCGCCCCTGGTGGCGCAGTACCAGCGCGCCGTCGCGGCCTTGAAGGGCGCGGCGGACGCCCAGCTGGACGAATTCCGCTGGCTGCTGGAGGAATTGCGCGTGGCCCTGTTCGCCCAGGAACTGCGCACGCCCATGCCGGTTTCGGCCAAGCGGCTGCAGAAAGCCTGGTCGTCCATGCAGCGCTAGGGCGCCGGGCCGGCGCCGCTCGACCCGGCGGGCCACGCCGCCGACCACATTGCGCGCTCACTAGGTACAATTCGATCATGACCGAAGCGAACTCATCCCCTCTATTTGTACACCTGCGCGTCCACTCCGAATTTTCGGTGGTCGATGGCATAGGCCGCATCCCCGATCTCGTGGCGAAAGCCGCGGAATACGGGCAGCCGGCCATGGCGCTGACCGATTTATGCAATCTGTTCGGCCTGATCAAGTTCTACAAGGCCGCCCGCAAGGCCGGGGTGAAGCCGATAGCCGGCAGCGATATCTGGCTGGAAAACGAGCAGGACCGCGAAAAGCCTTACCGGCTGCTGCTGCTGGTAAGGAACCAGGAAGGCTATCTGGCACTGTGCGAGATCCTCACGCGGGCCTGGCTGGAAAATCAGTACCGGGGGCGCGCCGAAGTGCGCCGCGAATGGCTGGTGGGCCGCAGCGGCCTGATCGTGCTTTCCGGCGGCCGGATGGGCGACGTGGGGCAAATGCTCGAGGCCGGCAAGCCGGACGAAGCCAGTGTCCTGGCGGCCGGCTGGGCCAGGGCCTTTCCGGGCAATTACTACATCGAACTGCAACGCAGCGGCATCGACGGCGATGAAACCTATGTGCAACAGGCCATGCGCCTGGCCGGAACGTTGAGCCTGCCGGTCGTCGCGACCCATCCGGTGCAGTTCGTCCAGCCCGGGGATTTCCGCGCCCATGAGGCCCGCGTATGCATAGCCGAAGGCGAGCAATTGGCCAACCCCAAGCGCGTGCGGCGCTACACCGCCGACCAGTACCTGCTAAGCAGCCAGGAAATGGCGCTGCGCTTCGCCGACGTGCCGTCGGCGCTGGCCAACTCGGTGGAGATCGCCAAGCGCTGCAATCTCACCCTGGTGCTGGGCAAGCCGCGCCTGCCCGATTTCCCGACGCCGGACGGGATAACGCTGGACGACTACATGACGCATCTGGCCGAAGAAGGCCTGGCGCTGCGCATGGCGCAGCTGTTTCCGCAAGAGGCCGAGCGCCGGGACAGATACCCGCAATACCTGGAACGCCTGCAATGGGAATGCAAGACCATCACCAGCATGGGTTTTTCGGGCTATTTCCTGATCGTCGCCGACTTCATCAACTGGGGCAAGAAGAACGGGGTGCCGGTGGGGCCGGGGCGCGGCTCGGGCGCGGGCTCGCTGGTGGCCTATTCCCTGGGCATCACCGACCTGGACCCGATCTGCTATGACTTGCTGTTCGAGCGTTTCCTGAACCCCGAGCGGGTTTCCATGCCCGACTTCGATATCGATTTCTGCCAGGACAACCGCGAGCGCGTGATTGACTACGTCAAGCAGAAATACGGCAAAGAGGCGGTGAGCCAGATTGCCACTTTCGGCACGCTGGGCGCCAAGGCAGTGGTGCGCGACGTCGGGCGGGTGCTGGAAATGCCCTATATGCTGTGCGACGGCCTGTCCAAGATGATACCGTTCAGCCCGGCCGATCCCTGGACTCTGGCGCGCACGCTCGCCGACGAACCGGCTTTCAAGGAACGCTACGAGCAGGACGAGGAAGTCCGGGCGCTGATCGACCTGGCGCGGCCCCTCGAAGGGCTGACCCGCAATATCGGCATGCATGCCGGCGGGGTGCTCATCGCCCCGGGCAAGCTGACTGATTTCTGCCCCCTGTATTGCCAGCCGGGCACGGACAGCAATGCGGTTTCCCAGTTCGACAAGGACGACGTCGAGGCCGCCGGCCTGGTCAAGTTCGACTTCCTGGGCCTGCGCAACCTGACTATCCTGGACTGGGCGGTGCGCTATGTGCGCCAGTTCAACGAGACCAAGCGCGATTTCGACATCATGGCGCTGACGCTGGACGACCTGCAGGCCTACAAGCTGCTCAGCGAGGGCAACACCACGGCGGTATTCCAGCTCGAGTCGCGCGGCATGAAAGAGCTGCTCAAGAACCTGCGGCCCAATACCTTCGAAGACATCATCGCCATGCTGGCGCTATACCGGCCCGGCCCGCTCGAATCCGGCATGGTGGTCGATTTCGTCAACCGCAAGCATGGCCGCGCCGAGGTGGATTACTTCCACAAGGATCTCGAACCGGTGCTCAAAAGCACTTATGGTGTGATTGTGTACCAAGAGCAGGTGATGCTCATTTCGCAGATCATAGGCGGATATTCCCTGGGCGGCGCGGATCTCCTGCGCCGGGCCATGGGCAAGAAGAAGGCCGAGGAAATGGCCGAGCACCGCGCCATTTTCGAAAAGGGCGCGGTCGAAAAAGGCTATGACGCCGACCTGGCCGTCAAGCTGTTCGACCTGATGGAAAAGTTCGCCGGCTATGGCTTCAACAAGAGCCATTCGGCCGCGTATGCGCTCATCGCCTACCAGACCGCATGGCTCAAGGCCTACCATCCCGCCGAGTTCCTGGCAGCCACCCTGTCGTCCGACATGGACGACACCGACAAGGTCCAGATTTTCTGGAAGGATGCGCTGGCCAACAACGTGCGCGTGCTCCCGCCGGACGTCAACGCCTCGGCCTATCGCTTCGAGCCCGTCATGGACGAGCACTCCGCCAAGGGCCTGCCGCCGCGCACCATGCGCTTCGGCCTGGGCGCGGTCAAGGGCACGGGCCAGGGCGCCGTGGAAGCGATCATCAAGGCGCGGGAAGAGGGCGGGCCCTTCGTCAGCCTGTTTGATTTCTGCCGCCGCATTGACCGGCATTCGGTGAATCGCCGCTCGATCGAAGCCTTGATACGCGCCGGCGCTTTCGACCAGATCGCGGAAAACCGCGCCGCCCTGCTGGCGACGGTCGGCAATGCCATGGACGCCGCCGAGCAGGCCGAGCGCAGCGCCAACCAGGTGTCCCTGTTCGCGGACGATGCCAACGATATCGTCGAGGGCGAGCTTGCCAAGGTGGCGCCCTGGGATCTGCAGACCCACTTCACGGAAGAAAAAGCGGCGCTGGGCTTTTTCTTCAGCGGCCATCTGTTCGACGCCTGGCGCGATGAGGTGCGGCGTTTCGCGCCGCAGCCGCTGGCCCGCCTCGAACCTTCGCGCGGCCTGCAGTGGTTCGCCGGGGTGCTGTCGTCCCTGCGGCCCAAAATGACCCGGCGCGGCAAGATGCTGTATGCCATGCTCGATGACGGCTCGGCCCAGGTCGAAGTGGCCATTTTCAACGAACTGTATGAGCAGCACCGCAATCGTCTGAAAGAAGACCGCCTCATCATCATTCAAGGCAAGGTCAGCAACGACGATTATTCGGGCGGCTTGCGCGTATCGGCCGAATCCGTATTCGACCTGCAGCTCGCCCGCGAGGCCAGGGCGCGCAGCTTGCGCATCACGCTCAACGGCAACGCCGATGCGGCGCGCCTGCGCCAGCTTCTGAACCCTTTCCGGGCGGAGCCGGAAAACGGCGTGCCCGGCGTTCCCGTCGAGCTGCGCCTGAAACGCAACGATTTCCTGTGCACCGTGAGGCTGGGGGAGGACTGGCGCGTCCGCATGGCCGACGCCATGCTCGAACAGCTGGGCGCCTGGGCCGAGCCCGACGGCGTGGAGATCAACTACTTATGACGCCTTTACGCATACTGCACTCCGAGGCCGCCACGGGCATGGGCGGGCAGGAGCAATACATCATCAGGATGATGCTCAGCATGCGCGCGCGCGGCCATCATCTGGAAGCCGTGTGCCAGCCCCACGCCAAGCTGACCCAGCGCCTGCGCGACGAAGGGTTCACGGTGCACACCACCGTCATGGGCGGGCCGCTCAATTTCGTGAAAGGCGTGGCCAGGATCCGGCGCGTGCTGCGGGAAGGCCACTTCGATGTCCTGAACACGCACAGCCGCCGCGACACCCTGATTGCCGGCTGCGCGGGCCGCCTGGCCGGCACGCCGCTCATCGTGCGCACCCGCCATCTGGCCAAGAGGGCGGGCTCGCTGCTGTCCTATACCATCATTCCACACCGGGTCACCACCCCCAGCGATTTCGTGCGCAATCATCTGATCGAGCGCGGCGTCAAGCCCGAATATGTGGCGACGGTCTATCCGGCGGTCGACCTGGCGCCGGCGCCGGAGCAATCCACCTTGCGCCAGGAACTGCGCCTGGCGCAGGACGATATCGTGGTGGGCTGCGTGGCGGTGATGCGGCTCCAGAAAGGGCACCGCGAGCTCATCGACGCCATGGAGCCGCTCGTCAAGGAAAGGCCCAATGTCCATTTGGTGCTGGTGGGCGGCGGTTCGCCCATACTCGAGCAGGTGCAGGCCTATGCGGCGGGCAAAGGCATGCAGGAGCGCGTGCATTTCCTCGGTACGCGCCGCGATGTGCCCAACCTGCTGGCGGGCTTCGATATATTCGCGCTGGCCACCCGGACCGAAGCCTCCGGCACGGTTTTCGTGGAAGCGGGCGCCGCCGGGCTGCCCGTCGTCGGCACCAAGGTCGACGGCGTGCCCGAAATGCTGCGGGATGGCGTCACGGGTTTGCTGGTGCCCCTGGACGACCGGCAGGCCCTCACGGACGCCTTGCGGCGGCTGGTGGACGATCCCGGCCTGCGCCGCCGGATGGGGCAGGCCGGCCTGAAATTCTGCCGGCTCGAAGGCCGCTTCACCCCCGAATCCATGGCGCGGCGCATCGAGGCCAATTATGTGCGCTGGCTTGCGGAGCGCCGCTCATGAAACCCGCCCGCGCCGTGCCGGTGCTGATGTACCACCATGTATCTCCCGTCGATGGCATGATCACCACATCGCCGGGCAACTTCGAAAGCCAGCTTGAATGGCTCAGGCGGCGCGGCTACCGGTCCTTGACGACCGCCGAATTCGCCGGCCACTTGAACGGCCAGGCCGTGCCGCGCAAGTCCGTGCTCATCACTTTTGACGACGGCTACCTGGATAACTGGGTATACGCCTATCCCTTGCTGAAAAAATACGGCTACACGGCCGCGATCTTCCTTGTGACATCATGGATCGCCGACGGGCCGCCGCGCAATCACCTGGGCCAGGGCGAATTGCCCGCGACGCCTTCCCACCAGGAGTGCGAAGCGCTCATCGGGCAGGGCCGCGGCGACAGCGTCGTCCTGCGCTGGAGCGAAATCGAGGCCATGCGGGCCGACGGCACCTGCGAATTCCATAGCCATACGCACACGCATACGCGCTGGGACAAGATCCAGCCCGAAGACAAGAACCTCCGCATGAGCGAAGAAATCGCCTTGTCGCGCGCCTGCCTGCAAACCAGGCTGGGCGGCGTTTCGGAGCATTTCTGCTGGCCGCAAGGCTATTTCGACGCCGACTACGTAAAGCTTGCGCAACAGGCCGGCTTCCGCTATTTGTACACCACCCAGGCCTTCGGCCAGAACCTGGCGCATACGGATCCCGCTTCCATTTACCGGTTCGCCGTGCGCAATACCTCCGGCAGCTCTGTCGGACGCCGCATCTGGATAGCGGCCCATCCGCTGATCGGTCCGGCCTTCAACCGCTGGAAACTCTGGAAACGGGCCCGCAGGCGGAAAGCATGACGCTATCGGTCATCATCATCACCAAGAACGAGGCCGGGCATATCGGCGACTGCATCGATTCGGTGGCCTTTGCCGATGAAATCATCGTGCTCGATTCCGGCAGCACCGATGCGACCCGCGAGATAGCCATGGCCAAGGGCGCCCTGGTCACGCTGGCGCCGGACTGGCCCGGCTTCGGCCCCCAGAAAAACCGGGCGCTGGACCTGGCCACCCAGGAATGGGTGCTGTCGATAGATGCCGATGAGCGCGTCACGCCCGAACTGGCCCGTGAAATCCAGCAGGCGCTTGCCCGCCCGCTGGCCGATGCGTACAAGATTGCGCGCCTGTCCAACCTTGGTGGGCGCTGGATACGCCACAGCGGCTGGTGGCCCGATCACGTATTGCGCCTGTTCAGGCGCGGCACCGCCCGGTTCAAGGACGTGGCGGTCCATGAAAGCGTGCAGGCCGCCGGGGCGGTCGCGGTGCTCGACGGCCACTTTCTGCATTATCCCTATGCGGATCTCGAAACCTTCATCGCCAAGATCAATCATTACTCGTCCGAAGCGGCGGCGATGATGCACGCCAGGGGCAGGAAAACCAGCGCGCTTGGCGCGGCGGGCCATGCCATCTGGACCTTCATCCGCATTTATCTGATCCGGCGCGGCTTCCTGGACGGCAAAGAAGGCTTCATTCTCGCCGCGATGGGCGCCGCAGGCAGCTTTTTCCGCTACAGCAAATTGCTTTTCCTGAATAAAGGCAAATGAAGCCGCTTTCCCGTTCTGCGGCGCGGGCGGGGTATATATAATCTGTCCATGATCCCTATACTTATGTACCACCGTGTGGGGGAGCCTACGCCCAAAGGCTTTCCCTATCGCGGGCTTACCGTCCGCCCGCCGGACTTCAAGCGCCAGATGACATGGCTGCGCCGTTTCGGCTACCGCGGCCTGGCCATGCGCGACCTGATGCCCTATATCAGGGGCGAGCGCCAGGGGAAAGTCGTCGGCATCACCTTCGACGACGGCTACCGCAATGTTTTCGAGAACGCCCTGCCCATCCTGAAAGCCGTCGGCTTCACCGCGACCAATTATTTCGTTGCCCGCCAGCTGGGCGGCGGCAACGCATGGGACTACGAAAAAGGCATACCGCATTCGGACCTGATGTCGATAGACGAAATGCGGGCCTGGGCCGCGGCCGGGCATGAGGTGGGCTCGCACACGCTGGATCATCCCTTTTTGCCCAAATTGTCGCCCGAAGTCGCCAATTACCAGGTCAGGCAATCCAAGGCGGAACTCGAACAGGCCTTGGGCGCGCCGGTCACGGCATTCTGTTATCCCTATGGCGGCGAGTCGCCGTCCATACGCGCCATGGTGCGAGCCGCGGGCTATGCCAGCGCCACCACCACCGCGCGCGGCCTGGCCAGGCATTCCGACGATATCTACGGCCTGCCGCGCATCGATGTCGATCGTTCGACCAATATCTTTGTTTTCCTGCGCAAGTGCATGACGCGCCTCGAAGAGCGCCGGCGCGCCGGCTGACGCCAGCGGGGCCTGTCGCCGCCGGTTCAGCTGGCGGCGAGCGCGGGCGCGGTGCTGCGTTCCAGTTCGCCCAGCCAGAGCAGGGCGTGGCGGCGGTCAGTGCCGCACATCTCGGCCGATGCGCTCAAGCCGCCGCAGCAGGCGGGCCGCTCGGGCTGGCCGAAAATGGCGCACAGGTTCTCCGGCGTCAGCTGCACACAGCGCACGCCGGCGGGCTTGCCCCGGGGCATGCCCGGGATAGGGCTGGAAATCGAGGGCGCGATACAACAGGCGCCACAGCCGCTGCGGCATTGCATGGTGTTAAATCCAGCCCCTGACCCAATACACCAGCAGCCCGACATACTCTTTGATGATGGAGCGGCTGGCTTCGAGCGCCCGCATATTGGGTTGCCAGAACGAGAACTCCTGTTCGCCGGGGACCACGATCTGCGGCGCGGATGGCGCGGCTATCGTCCCTATGCCCAGTTTCCTGAAGACGGCCATGGCCCGCGGCATATGCAGGGCCGAGGTGACCAGCAGCACCTGGCTGATATGCCTTTGCTTGAGCTCCCTGGTTGTGTAGAGCGCGTTTTCATAAGTGGTGTAGCTGCGGTTTTCCACCACCACGGCCTCCGGTGGAATGTCCCGTTGCGCAAGGGCGTTGGCCATCATCTGGGCCTCGCTGATCTTGCCTTCCAGGGCGGCGCCCGAAACGACGATAAGGGGCGCGCGCTGCGCCTTGTACAGGATAGCCGCGGTATCCACGCGCGACGTGGCCGTGGCGCTGTCATAGGGTTCGAACCAATTGAGCCGGTTATTGGCGGTGCTGCCCCCCAGGACGACGATAGCCTGCGCGGTAGGCAGGCTCATGGGCATCTGATGGGGATACAGCTGTTCGAGCCGGCCTCCCGCCCAAAGCGAGGATGCCGGCAGCGACCAGAACACGGCCCAGCCCAGTCCGGCGATGGCCACAAAAAAAGCGGTCTTGCGCTGCCGCAGCATGAACAGCACCGCGCCTATCACCAGCAAGGTGACGCACAGGTTCAGGGGGATCACTAGATTGGTTAAAAAACTCGATAGTGTCATTCGCTGCCGTTCAGTTTTTCATTGCAAAAGGGTGAGGACCTGCTGCTCCGTTTCCTGCAGCGAGGGCCAGGCATGCGCCGATCCCAGGCAACTGGCGTTGTCGGACCAGGGGCCGGTGCGTTCCCGCTGGGTTACGCCAAACAAAGAGAGCTGCCGCGCACCCGCCGCCGCGGCAAGATGGGAAACGCCCGAATCATTGCATACGACCAGCGAGGCGAGCCGGGTGAGTGTAGCAAACACGCCGAGGGACAGGGGCGGCAGGCAAATGGCAGTAGGGGCATTGGCCCGGGCGGCCTGGGCTTCGGATGCCGGCGGGCACATGGCCACCGTATAGCCGCTATCCTGCAGGCGCCGGGTCAGGGCATCGAAATGCGGCCATACCTTTACCTTGCCGCGATGCAGGCCGGTCGCCGTCGGCGCGATCAGCACGAACCGGCCGGGCTCGAGCCCTGCGGCCCCCAGCGCCCGCAGGGCCTCGGCATGATGCTTGTCCGATAATTGCAGGTCCAGCCGGGAGGAAGGGTGCGCGGGCGAGATCGGGTGGTTCCAGCGTTTGAGCGCCTGGCCGGTAATGTAATACCATGACTCCACGGCGTGCATGTGCGGCGAGGGCTTGTTGACGGGCCAGCGCAGGATAAGGCTGCGGCCGTCATCGCGATATCCGGCGCTGGGAATGCCGGCAAACTTGAACACCATGGCGCTGGACAGCGAATCCGGCAGCAAAAGCCCGCGGGGATGCGCATGCTGGGCTTTTTTCCTGAATGCATGGACCGTGGCGCGGTCTTCGCGCCAGCGGCCTTTCATCTCGATGAATCCCGCCAGCTTGTAGGCGGCCAGCAGGTCCCTGGCCCAGGGCCTGGCGCATACCACTATCGGTATGCGCGTATTCAACAGGGCGTGCAGGCTGGGCAAGCTCATGCAAACATCGCCAATCCAGTTGGGAAGACGTACATAAATGGCGGAAAGAGTAGGCATGAATAGGATGGCGGCGGCGGGGAAGTATGATGGCTGGGTTTCGTGCTTAACGATCTGTGCGAATGCGTGTCTTTGCAAGAACGCTAAAATGATCCACCCCAATAGTATATAAGCGAGTTTATTGTTGAAGTCTGCCCCTCAAGCTACATCGTCTCGTTCCGACCCTGTCAAATTCGATCTGTGGCGCCGTATCTACACTCGTGTGGGCGTTTACTGGAAGGCCGTGGCGCTTGCCGTGCTTCTGGTGAGCGGGGCGGCGGCGACCCAGCCCATGCTGGCCGTGATCATGAAGCCCTTGCTGGACGAGGGCTTTTCAGGGACCAAGCCGTCCTACATATGGTCCATCCCCATGGCGGTGGTGGGCTTGATGCTGCTGCGCGGCCTGTGCAGCTACGGCAGCACCTATTTGCTGGCCTGGGTCGCCAACAATATGCTGCTGGGCTTGCGCAAGGAGATGTTCCAGCGCTTGCTCGGGCTGTCGGATGAACATTTCAAGCGCGGCGACTCGGGCCGCCTGCTGAACCGCTTCACCATCGACGCCGGCACGGTGACCGGGCTGGCTACCGAGGTCATCACCGTGGTGGTGCGCGAGACCCTGGTGGTGGTGGCCATGCTGGCCGTGCTGCTGTACATGTCATGGCAGTTGACTTTGATCGTGCTGATCATGCTGCCGGTCTCTACCCTCATCGCGCGCGTCTTCATCAAGCGCCTGCGGCGCATCAACCGCGACACCATAGGCATGAATGCCGAACTGACGCGGGTCGTGCGCGAAGGCATCGATGGCCAGCGGGTCATCAAGCTGTTCGATGGCTACGAGCGCGAGGCCGGCCGCTTCGAGTACGTGAACGGCCGGCTGCGGCGCTTTGCGATGCGGGCCGCCAGCGCCGATGCCGCCCTGTCGCCCCTCACGCAGTTTGCGATAGGGCTGTCGGTGGCGGCGGTCATTGCCGTAGCCTTGTATCAGGCCAACACCGGCGGCCTCACGGTCGGCAGCTTTGCGGCCTTCATGGCCGCGCTCGGCCAGATCTTCGACCCCATGAAGCGCCTGACCAATATCGCCAGCGCGATGCAGCGCATGCTGGTCTCGGCCGAAAGCGTCTTCACTCTGATCGACGAAAAGCCGGAAGACGACAGCGGCACGCAATTGCTTGCGCAGCCTGTCAGGGGGCGCGTCGAATTCTGCAATATTTTCCACCGCTTCCCCAATGCCCAGGCCGATACGCTGGCGAATGTATCGTTCGTGGCCGAACCCGGCCAGACCGTCGCGCTGGTGGGGCGCTCGGGCAGCGGCAAGACCACCCTGGTCAACATGCTGCCGCGCTTCGTCTATCCGGTGGGCGGCGCCGTCCTGATCGACGGGCAGGATGTCAAGGATCTGGATTTGCGCGATTTGCGCTCCCACTTGTCGCTGGTGAGCCAGGACGTAGTCCTTTTCGAAGGCTCCATCGCCGAGAATGTGGGGTACGGCGCGCTGCACGAGGCCAGCCGCGACGAAATCCGCAAGGCGCTCGACGCCGCCAATCTGCTCGGCTTTGTCGAAGGGCTGCCGCAAGGCATGGATACGCCGGTCGGCGAAAACGCCAGCCAGTTGTCGGGCGGGCAGCGCCAGCGCCTGGCGATCGCGCGGGCCTTGATAAAAAACGCGCCCATTCTTATCCTGGATGAGGCCACCTCGGCCCTGGATAATGAATCTGAACGCCAGGTGCAGGCCTCGCTCGAACTCCTGATGGCTGGCCGCACCACCCTGGTCATCGCCCACCGGCTCTCGACCGTGCAGAGAGCGGACAGGATTGTGGTGCTGGACGCCGGAAAAGTTGTCGAACAGGGCCGCCACGAAGAACTGCTGCAGCTCAACGGCCTGTATGCTTCGCTTTACCGTATGCAATTCCGGGATGAAGGTTGATCATGAAGGGAAATGGAAAAATGAAAAAGATCGCGATGTGCATGGCATTGGCGGTATTGGCGGGATGCGCCGCGACGCCTCAGGGCCTGAGGGAGGTCGACTTGCGCGACCCGAAGTATTTCCGCGCCGAACACATCATCCCGTTGCCGTTTCCCAAGATACAAATGGCCTTGTTCAAGCACCAGGCGGCTTGCGGCAGCGCGCCCGAGTTTTTCATGGACCCGCGCCAGACCAATTACGCCACCATTATCCAGAAGCCGGCGGGCGCAAGCAGCTTCGAGCGCGCCGTTCTGGCTGACCTGGTCCAGCTGCAGGGCACCATGATGGCGGAGTCGCGGGTCCGCGCGCAGGTGTATACCTACTATACGGACGCGGCCGCCGAAAAGCAGATCAATGACTTTCTCGCCGCCATCGCCCATCCCGAGGTGTGCCCGGACGCTAAATAAGGACAATATCGTATTGTTCCTGTGAGTACTGGCTTTCCACTTCCAGCGATATCGGCTTGCCGATGAAGTCGCCCAGCATGGCCAGATGCTGGCTTTCCTCCTCCAGGAACAGGTCTACGATGGCCTGTGATGCCAATATGCGGAACTCCTTGGGGTTGAACTGGCGCGACTCGCGCAATATCTCCCGCAGTATTTCATAGCACAGGGTGCGCGGCGTGCGGACATTGCCGCGCGCCTGGCAAGTCGGGCAGGGCTCGCACAACTGGTGCGCCAGGGAGTCGCGGGTGCGCTTGCGCGTCATTTCCACCAGCCCCAGCTGGCTGAAACCGCTTACCGTCATGCGGGTGCGGTCTTTGGCCAGCGCCTTGTTGAGCTCGGCGAGCACCGCGCTGCGGTGCCCGGCATCGTCCATGTCGATGAAGTCGAGAATGATGATGCCGCCAAGATTGCGCAGGCGCAACTGCCGCGCGAGCGCCACCGCGGCTTCCAGATTGGTTTTGAATATCGTATCGTCAAAGTTGCGCCCGCCCACGAAGCCGCCGGTATTGACGTCGACGGTGGTCAGGGCTTCGGTCTGGTCGATGATGAGATACCCGCCCGATTTCAGGTCCACGCGCCGCGAAAGTGCCCGGGCGATTTCTTCGTCGACGTTGGCGGTATCGAACAAGGGGCGTTCGCCGCTGTAGTGCTTGATGCGGCTCAAGACGGAAGGGGTGTAGGTTTTGGCCCAGTCCAGCAGTTCCTGGGTGGTGCTGCGCGAATCCACCGTGATCATGCCGGTCGACGGGCCCACCATGTCGCGCAGTACGCGCTGGGCGAGTGTCAGGTCGGTATACAGGATGGAGGGCGTGGCCTGGCTTTTCGCCTTGGCCTGTATGCTGTTCCATATAGTGCGCAAGTAGGACTGATCGGCCCGCAGTTCTTCGTCCGTGGCTCCCTCCGCCTGGGTGCGGACGATAAAGCCGCCGTTTTCATCCTCGGGCATGAATGACAGCACCCGTTCGCGCAAGGACGTGCGGTCTTCTTCGGATTCGATTTTCTGGGATATGCCGACATGGGGGTCGTAAGGCAGGTAGACCAGCATGCGTCCGGCTATGCTGATCTGCGTGGAGAGCCGTGCGCCTTTGGTGCCCAATGGGTCCTTGATGACCTGCACCATCAGGGCCTGGCCCTCGAAGAGCAGTTTTTCGATGGGGGTGATGGCGGTGCCGTTGCTGCGTTCGGTCCGGTTTTGCCTGAGGTCGGCGACATGGATGAAGGCGGCGCGTTCCAGGCCGATATCGACGAAGGCGCTTTGCATGCCGGGCAGCACGCGCACCACTTTGCCCAGATAGAGGTTGCCGACATGGCCGCGCTGGATGCTGCGTTCTATATGGAGTTCCTGGACGGAGCCCTGTTCCACTAATGCGACACGGGTTTCGAATGGCGTTACGTTGATGAGGATGTCTTCAGTCATGTGCAGTTGGCGCCGATTGCTTGAATTGGATAAGTGTAGGGCCAATTGCGCCGGGGGTGTGGGTTGCGTTGTCCTTGTTCTAAACCCGTCGCCGTGGGCGGGTGTGGGTTGGGCTCAATATCGCTGCGGTCCCGGGCTTCGCCCGCGACTGCCCGCGCAGTCGACCTGTTTCCGGGCGCCCGCGAACTCGCGGAACGGACAGCCCCCGGCTGTCCGTAAGCGTCTCGCTCAGACAAGCGCGGGCTTGCCTCCCGGAAACAGGCCGCCTGCGCGGCTTGCTCAACATTTCGCCCAACCCACACCCGCCCACGGCGCCTG
>NZ_FQXE01000039.1 GCF_900129885.1 Pollutimonas bauzanensis
CCAGCGACAGTACTGCGTAAAACGATCCATTTACCAGGCCCAGCAGCAGCTGGCCCAGTAGCGCCTGGATAGGTATGCCGAATATTTCAGTCATATGTGTAGGAAATCCATGACAAGCCGAATAGGTACAGAGCAATAACGACAATGCTCCCGCGTGCAGCCTGGAGCATTGCCTTTCATAGAGAAATAGCGCTTATTTCTTGATGAATTTGCAAGTCGACTCTTCCAGTGAAGCGTAGACTTTTTCGCCGGGCAGGGCTTCCACGATGTTGTAGTAATCCCAGGGCTTCTTGGATTCGGATGGCTTCTTGACCTGCATGAGATACATTTCGTGGATCATGCGGCCGTCTTCGCGGATATAGCCGTTGGTGGCGAAGAAGTCGTTGACCTTGTTGGACTTCAGCCATTTCATGATCGCGTCGCCGTCGTCGGTGCCGCTGGCCTTGACGCCTTTCAGGTAGAAATCAACGGCCGAGTAGTCGCCCGCCTGCAGGAAGGAAGGCATGCGCTTGTGCTTGTCGAAGAAGCGCTGGCTCCATTTGCGCGAGGCGTCGTCCTTGTCCCAGTACCAGCCGCTGGTCAGGTACAGGCCTTGCGTATTTTCCAGGCCCAGCGCATGGACGTCGTTGATGAACACCAGCAGGCCGGCCAGGTTCATGGTGTTGGAGACGCCGAATTCCTTGGCGGCCTTCACCGAGTTGATGAAGTCCCCGCCGGCATTGGCCAGGCCGAGTATCTTGGCGCCTGACGATTGGGCCTGCAGCATGAATGAGGAGAAATCCGAGGTGCTGAGCGGGGCCCTGACGGCGCCCACGACCGTGCCGCCGGACTTCTTGACGACGGCGGCGGTGTCGCGTTCGAGGGCATGGCCGAAGGCATAGTCGGCGGTCAGGAAGAACCATGTTTTCCCGCCGTTCTTGACGACGGCCGAACCCGTGCCGCGCGCCAGCGCGATGGTGTCATAGGCATAGTGGACGGTGTAGGGCGAGCACTGGGCATTGGTCAGTTCGGATGCGCCGGCGCCCACGGAGATGAAGGGCTTTTTCTTTTCGGCGGCCACGCCTGCCATGGCCAGGGCGGTGCCGGAGCTGGTGCCGCCGATGAGCACATCTATGTGTTTCTCGTCGAACCATTCGCGCGCCCGGGCCGAGGCGATGTCGGCCTTGTTCTGGTGGTCGGCCACCAGGAGCTCGATTTTCTTGCCGTTGATCTCGCCGCCCGCGTCGGCAATCGCCATGCGGATCGCTTCTGCGCCGGCGGGGCCGTCAATGTCGGAATACAGGCCGGACATATCGGTAATGAAACCGATGCGGATGACGTCGTCGGATATCCCCGCCGCCTGGCCTGGAGCGGCCATCGTGAGGCCGGCGAGAGCGAATGCAGCGGATAGTGTACGCAGTTTCATGGAAGGGTCTCTCCTGGTTTTGTTGTACCGGGTTGTCCGGTGTTTGTTAGTGTTTAAACGCCCAAGAGCGTATTGAGCACATCTTGTTTGGCTGGCAGTTCAGCCGCATTGAATTGTTCGACGATCTGGCCGTGCTCCATGACATAGAAGCGGTCGGCCAGGGGCGCGGCGAAGTGGAAGTTCTGTTCGACCATGACGATGGTAT
>NZ_FQXE01000011.1 GCF_900129885.1 Pollutimonas bauzanensis
GTCCGATGGAATATGAAGAACGCTGGCATGCGAGCCAATATAAGGTCGCTGCCTGAACCCGAGGCTAAGGACTACGAGAAACGGGGGCAATATCAACCTTGCACAGACGAGTCAGGTCCGGGCCTGTTTGGCTGCTGCTGGGTGCCCGCGATGACCCGCACGACCATGCCCAAATTTCCTGGTGTCACGATGTCGATGGCTGCGCGATCACCCAGGTCCGGATGTGGGCGGGTCAGCATCCGGTACAGGTCCCACGGATCCGCATGCGGGCACTGGTTCATGAGCACCTGTGCCAGCTTGTGCTTGAGGGGTACCAGCTGCCAGTCGGGCACGCGTTGCCCGCGGTTGCCCAAGCTGATAGACAGCAGCTTGCCCGCCTTCAGCTCGCGGTTGATCTGGTCCTTGGACTTCCCGGCCAACTTGCCGAACAGCGGGACCGGCAGACTGCTCGGCGATTCGTAGATGGCCAGCATTTCCTCGCGCTCGCGCTGGATGACTGACACCTCCGGCTCTGGCGCATGCGTCGGGGGCGGTGGTACCTGCGACAGTCGCTGGAATGTGATTCCCCCGTCGTTTGGCGTCACGACGATGGGTTCGGCCACCACAGGCGGAAGGGATGCCGCAGAAGCAGCAGCGACGATGGTGTTGGGCTTGTCCTCCTCTGCCATGGCCGGCACGCCCTCGATATGGATCGTGAGGTGCGCGCTGGCCGCTTCCACTTGGCCCTGTTCGAGCAGATCGAGACGATCCGCCCAGTCCTGCATCATCCGGCGGCGCGGCTCAACATACTTGGCGTGGTTGTAGGCCGAACTCACCTTGTTCGGGTCCGAGTGCGAAAGCTGCGCGTCCACCCAAATCTTGGGATAGCCGATCTCGTTGAGCGCCGTCGAGATGGTTCCGCGGATGCCGTGACCGGTCAGTTGATCCTCGTAGCCCATTCGTTTCAAGGCCGCGTTGAGGGTGTTCTCGCTGATGCGCTTCTTGAGTTCGCTGCGGTGCGTGAGCAGATGGACCTGGGCCGGCCTCATCACACCCAACAGGTAGCGCACGATCTCGATGGCCTGCACGGACAACGGCACGATGTAGGGCGGAACGTCCTGCGGGCGCTTGCCGGCCTTGCGCATCTCGTCCTGGAGTTGCTTGACGATCTGCGGCGGGATGATCCACAGGCCACGGTCGAGATCGAACTGGTCCGGGGTCGCCAGCCGCAGCTCGCCGGTACGCACGCCGGTCAGGAACAGCAGCCGGATGCCGAGTTGGGTCTGCCAACCACGAGGGTTGTAGAGCCTGAGCTTGTGCAGGAACTCGGGGAGCTCCGGAAGATGCAGGTAGGGGTTGTGGTTCACCGGGGGCTTGGGCTCGGCCACCACGTCCAGGTCGGAGGCCGGATTGGCTTCCAGCCCCTCCACGATGACGAGGGCATAGCGGAACAACTGCCCCAGCCAGGTGCGGACCTTCTCGGCAGTGGTGAACGCCTTGCGCTCCTCGATCCTCGCCAGGACGCCCAGGAGTTGGGGCCGGCGAATGTCGTAGATCGACATCTGCTTGAGGCTAGGCAGCACGTCCTTGTTGAAGATCCGCAGGATCTGCGACAGCGTGCTGTTCCTGCCCTCCTTGATTTCCTTGCGGCGATGCTCGACCCACGCATCGAAGACGGCCTTGAAGGTGTAGTCGGCCGCAAGCTTGACCGCGTGTCGCTTCTGTTTCCGATCGGTATGGGGGTTGACGCCCTTTGCCAGAAGCGCCCGGGCTTCGTCGCGCAAGGTGCGCGCTTCGCGCAAACCGATCTCGGGGTAGTTCCCCAGGGAGATGCGCTTTTGCTTGCCGAGCCAGTAATAGCGCAAATGCCACGACTTGCCGCCGGTGCGGGCGACCACCAGGCCGAGGCCATCGGTGTCGGGGATGCTGTAGGTTTTCTCGGCGGCCTTGGCTTGCCGCACGGTCAGATCAGAGAGTGTCATCATCAAGCTCCTAAGTCTTGGACTTAGGCCCGATGCTGCTTGTCATCCCGATCCAACCCCAGCAACAACCCGGAACCGGCACGACCCGCATTCTTTGGCCTTGTTTTTGGCCTCAAAAATGGTGGCTGTCAGTGGATTCCCATGGCTTTCGCTGGAATGAAAAAAGGAGCCGAAGCTCCTCTTTTCAATGACTTACAGACGTCAGTGGAAGTCTGTAGATCATAAACTGGAGCGGGAGACGAGTCTCGAACTCGCGACCTCAACCTTGGCAAGGTTGCGCTCTACCAACTGAGCTACTCCCGCATTTGTACTGCGACTTGTTTCCGCGTGGCTGGTTTAGTGCCTGCTGAAAGAAGCCTCGCATTATAACCAGCTTTTTAACACAGCGCAAATTGGTGGGATTTGCTTTTTTCCTGCCTGGCTTTTGCCGCCCTCAAGGCTTTAAAAGCAGCGGCTTTATGGGTCTGTGTAGCCCGAACCATTAAGCCGCCGTTAAAAATAAAGTAATATTTAGCGAAGACCAAAATCATAGCATAAATGTATGGGGGTCTGTCAAATTGTCATTTATTCCGGGCTGAATTTTGCTGCAGATTTCCGAGCAGGACCTTACCTCTCTCAACACGCTGGGCCTGCGCGCTCATGCGCGGGCTTTGTTGCGTTATCGATCGCCCGCCCAGTTGCCGGAACTGTCCGCCGCGGCCGGCCGTTATGCCGGTGTATTCATATTGGGCGGGGGCAGCAATGTGGTGCTGGCGCCGGCGCTGGATTGCCTGGTCGTCAAGGTTGAATCGCGGGGGGTGGCGCTTCATGGCGAAACCGGCAGCGAGTTGATCGTCGAGGCGCAGGCCGGCGAAAACTGGCATGACTTTGTCGCTGGCTGTGTCGAGCGCGGCTGGAACGGCCTGGAGAACCTTGCCCTGATACCGGGGACGGTGGGGGCGGCGCCGGTGCAGAACATAGGCGCCTATGGCGTCGAGCTGGACCAGCGTTTTCACAGCCTGGTGGCCTGGGATATGCGCGAGGGGCGGGCGGTTGAGATGGGCGCCGCCGATTGCCAGTTCTCCTACCGCAACAGTTTTTTCAAGCAGGCCGGGCCCGGGCGATGGTTGATTCTGAAAGTGCGCTTCGGCCTGCCCCGGCGATGGCGGCCGGTGCTGGATTACCCGGATCTGCAAGGACACCCTGTGCTGGAAAAGGCGGGCGCTGCGGCGAGCGCCAGGCAGATATTCGATGCGGTGTGCGAGATCCGGCGGCGTAAACTGCCCGATCCCGCCGTGCTGGGCAATGCCGGCAGCTTCTTTAAGAACCCCATCGTCGGCGCCGATGTGCTCGATGCCATCAGGGCGGCTTGCCCGGAGGCGGTAGCCTATCCGCAGGGCGGCGGGCGCTACAAGCTCGCCGCGGGCTGGCTGATCGACCGGGCCGGCTGGAAGGGGCGCCGCATGGGGCCGGTGGGGGTGCACGAGCGCCAGGCGCTGGTCCTGGTCAACCATGGCGGGGCTACGGCACAAGACATCGGGCTGCTGGCCGAGGCGATACGGGCGGATGTCGCCAGCCGTTTCGGCGTGCGCCTGGAGCAGGAGCCGGTGATGGTCGGCGCGTGAGCCGGTGCGCCGGTGAGCCGCTGGGCCGCTGGGGCGCTGGGGCGCACCGGCGGCTGGCATCAGGTGGCCAGCACGTCCTGCATATCGAACAAGCCGAATTCCTTGCGCGCCAGATAGCGGGCGGCGCGCAGGCTGCCCTGGGCGTAGGTTGCGCGGCTGCTGGAGCGGTGCGTGATTTCGATGCGTTCGCCGGTGCCGCAAAAATACACGGTATGGTCGCCCACGATATCGCCCCCGCGCACGACTGAAAACCCGATGCGGCCTGTTTCGCGCGCGCCGGTTTCCCCGTGGCGCGCCCAATCGGCGACATCGTCGAGCTTCTTGCCCCATGCCGATGCCACGGTTTCGCCCATGGCCAGGGCGGTGCCCGAGGGCGCGTCCACCTTGTTGCGATGATGCGCCTCGAAGACTTCCACGTCGTAGCCGCTGTTGAGCAAGCGGGCCGCCATATCCAGCAGCTTGAGCGTGGCGTTGACTCCCACGCTCATGTTGGGCGCGAAGACGACGGCGATTTTCTGGCCGGCGGCCTGGATTGCCTGCTTGCCTTCGTCGTTGAAGCCGGTGGTGCCGATGACGCATTTGACCCCATGCTTTACGCAGGCTTGCAAGTGCAATAGCGTGCCTTCGGGACGGGTGAAGTCGATCAGGCAATCGGCCCGGGCGAGGGCGTCGAGGTCGTCGCTGATGAGCACGCCCGTGTCGTGGCCCAGAAAAGCGCCAGCATCCTGGCCCAGCGACGGCGAGCCGGCGCGTTCGAGCGCGGCGGCCAATTCCAGGTCGGGGCTTCCGATAACGGCTTCGATCAGCATGCGGCCCATGCGGCCGTCGGCTCCTGCAATAGCAATACGCATTGTTTCCCCTAGCGCAATGGTTCGCCGCTGCTTCGGCCAGGCGTAGGCACGCCCGGGGCGGAAGGCCGCGATTCGTTGGTGTTCAGGATGGGCTGCCGGTGTTGCGGCGCGGCGCTTTCCGTTGCCGGCTCGGCAGGCGCCTGCGGCGCGGCCGGGGCCGTATCGGCCCGGGGAGCGACCGTGTCGACGGGAGCGGCCTGCGCGCCGCCGGAGGCGCCCGCGGCGGCAGCGCCATTCGAATCTGTTTCGCTGCTGATGGTGCCCTTGCCCAAGGCTTCTTCTTTGCCTACGCCGGTGTCGGCTTTCTGGAAGGGCTGCCTGTCAGGCTGTTCGTCGCCTTCCCAGCGCGCCAGGCTATCGCCTTCGAACCAGACGGTGAACTTGCGTTCTTGTTCCTTGCCGTAGCCAGGCTTGTTATAGTAGGGGTAGTCCCAGCGGTTGGTGCGGAAGACGTCTTGCAGCGTGGGCGTGCCCAGAATGAAGCGGACTTGTTCGCGCGTCATGCCTTTTTGCAGCTGCGCGACCTGTTCCGAGGTAATCCAGTTGCCCTGCTGTACGTCGGGGCGGTATGGAAAGCCCCACTTGGTGGTGCCGCAGGCCGAAAGCGCCACGGCTAGTACACTTACCGCCACACCGGCGCGAAGTATTGAAAAGATTGGTTTTGCAGTCGTCAGCACGAAGCGCCCCTGTTATATTCGGATCGAATAAAACCGTTATCATAAAGGTTTAAGAATAAACGCATAATAGCGTTAGTCAGCGTTGGGCGTATGGCAACCCCGCCAGAGCCTGGACATTACCGTTATCGCCAGAGACATTTTAGCTATGAACGACCAAAGTGAATTAAAAAATATGGGCTTGAAGGCCACTTTCCCGCGCCTCAAGATTCTTGATATTTTTAGACGGGCCGATCTGCGTCACCAGAGTGCGGAAGATGTCTATCGCGCTTTGATCGCCGAAGATGTCGACATAGGACTCGCAACCGTCTATCGCGTGCTGACGCAGTTCGAGCAGGCGGGCATCCTGGTGCGCAGCCAGTTCGATGGCGGCAAGGCGGTTTTCGAACTCAACGACGGCGACCACCATGACCACCTGATCTGCACCAATTGCGGCAAGGTGGTGGAATTCACCGACCACGAAATCGAAAAGCGCCAGCACAAGGTCGCCAAGGACCAGGGCTTTCAGCTGGAAAGCCACACCATGCTGCTGTATGGCATCTGCCCGGATTGCTCGCCCAAGCACGGCAAATAGGCCGGGCCATCCGCTTTCAGCCCGCCAGCAGCATTTCCCTGGCGTGCTGGCGCGTGGTGTCGGTGATTTTCAGGCCGCCCAGCATGCGCGCGACCTCGTTTACCCGGCCATGCTCGTCCAGCGCCTCGATCACCGACAGCGTGCCGGCGCCGGACGTCGATTTCTTGACTTCATAATGCTGCGCGCCGCGCGCCGCCACTTGCGGCAGGTGGGTGACGCACAGCACTTGATGGCGTTCGCCCAGTTCGCGCAGCAGCCGCCCCACGACTTCGGCCACGGCCCCGCCCACGCCGGTGTCGACTTCATCGAAAATAAGGGTGGGCACGCGCGCCGCCTGGCTCGCTATGACCGACAAGGCCAGCGATATGCGCGCCAGTTCGCCGCCGGAGGCGACCTTGGCCAAGGGTTTGGGACGCGTGCCGGCATGCCCGGCCACCAGGAATTCGACGCTTTCATTGCCATGCGCGGAGGGCAAGCCCGGGATCAGCCGGATGTCGAACACGCCGCCTTTCATGGCCAGGGTTTGCATCGCGTCCGTCACTTGTTTCGTGAGATTTTTGCTGGTTTTCTGGCGCGCTTTGCTTAGCTGCCCGGCCAGGGCGCTGTATTGCCCGGCGGCTTCCTGGGCCTGCTGGGCCAGCGCTTCGATATTGCCCATGTTCTGGCTGTCGGCCAGCTGTTTGCGCCAGGACTGCTGCAGGGCGGGCAATTCCTCCGGTTCGACCTTGAACTTGCGGGCCATCTCGAAGATGGCGGAAAGGCGCTGTTCGGCATGCGCCAGCGCGCCCGGATCGAGTTCGAGCTTGTCCAGGTAGCTGTTCAGGTCGGACACCGCTTCGGAGCTGGCGATGCGCGCCGACTCGATGGCGTCGTAGACGCCTTGCAGTTGCGTATCGTGCCGCAGCAGCTGGCGTATCTGGTGCGAGGCGGTATTCAAGGCGTGCTGGGCCGAGCCGTCTTCTTCGCCCAGCGCGGCCAGGGCCTGGGTGGCGCCATCGAGCAGGGCCTGGGCATGGGCCAGGCGGTTGTGGTCATTGGTGATGGCGTCCCATTCGCCCTGTTGCAGGGCCAGGCGGTCCAGTTCGGACAACTGCCATTCCAGGCGCTCGCGCTCTTGCTGCAGCGCGGCCGCGTTCTGCTGCGCGGCGGCGAGGTTTTTTTCGGCTTGCTGCCACTGCTGCCAGGCTTGCTGGACTTGCCGCAGCAGGGGCAATTGCCCGCCCTGGGCGTCGAGCAGGTCGCGCTGGCTGGCGGTTTTGAGCAGGCTCTGGTGGGCATGCTGGCCGTGGATATCGACCAGTTGTTCCCCCAGCTGGCGCAACTGCCCCAGGGTGACGGGCACCCCATTGATGAAGGCGCGGCTGCGGCCCTGGCTGTCGATGACCCGGCGCAGCACCAGGGCGTCGTCGATGTCGAATTCATGTTCCCGCAGCCAGTCGTGCAGGGAGGCGGGCGGGTCGAATACGGCCGAAATATCCGTACGGGCGGCGCCGTCGCGCAGCACGGTGGTATCGCCGCGCGAGCCCAGGGCCAGCGAGAGCGCGTCTATCAGTATCGATTTGCCCGCGCCGGTTTCCCCCGAAAAAACCGTGAAACCGGTATCGAACTGTATTTCCGCCTGGTCGACAATGACAAAATCGCGTATGTGCAAGGTGCGCAGCATATGTTATTCGACCTCGTCTGAGAGTTGCGGCATGTGGTTCCAGTACAGCTTGCGCCGCAATGTCGAAAAAAAGCTGTAGCCGGTGGGATGGATGAAGCGGACCGTATGTTGCGCGCGGCGCACATCGATGCAGTCGCCGGGCTGGCAGTCGGACCAGGTCTGCATGTCGAAGTGCACGCTGGCTCCCGATTCGACCCTGCCCAGCGCGGTGATGGTAAGGCTGAGCGTGCCGGTGCCGGGCAGGACGATAGGGCGGTTCGAGAGCGTTTGCGGCGCGACCGGCACCAGCAGGATGGCATTCAGGTTGGGGTGTACGATAGGGCCGTTGGCCGAAAGCGAATAAGCGGTGGAGCCGGTGGGCGTGGCGACGATCAGGCCGTCGGCGCGCTGGCTGTACATGAAGGCGCCGTCCAGCTCGACGCGCACTTCTATCATGCCGCCGCGGCCCGCGCGGTTGAGGACTACGTCATTCAGGGCCAGGCCGGAAAACATGGTCTTGCCCTCGCGCACGACACGCCCTTCGAGGAGGACGCGTTCCTCGCTTTCGTAATTGCCTTTGATGACGCTGGCCAGGGCATCGTTGGCGGTGTGCAGGGGGATGTCGGTTATAAACCCCAGGCGGCCGTGGTTGATGCCGATGAGCGGCACGCGGCTGCAAGCCAGCTGGCGGGCGGCGCCCAGCATGGTGCCATCGCCGCCCATGACGACCGCCAGGTCGGCTTGTTCGCCTATGGCCTGGTAGTCGGCGATGGGGTGCTCGGTAATGCCGGTGTTCCTGGCGGTATCGGCTTCTATCAGCACTTTGCAGCCGGCAGCCTGCAAAGTGCCGGCCAGTTTGCGTAAAGGCGCATCAAGGCCGCTGTCTTGATGCCTGCCGATAAGCGCAACGGTTTTGAAGTGCATAAGGTAAATACCTTGTTGTTTGATGGAATAATAGGGACTGATTGATTATATGGTCCCTGCAGCCCGTATGGCTGTAGGTAGAAAAACCAGTGTTTATAAACTTAGCTGAAATATAGTCATGGATGATCGAGCCAATGCGCTGTTGAAGGCGCTCATAGAACGCTATATTGCCGACGGGCAGCCGGTGGGATCGCGCACCTTGTCGAAAATGTTCGACTTGTCGCCCGCGACCATACGCAACGTCATGGCTGATCTCGAAGACCTCGGGCTGATCCACAGCCCCCATACGTCGGCCGGCAGGATACCCACGCCCAAAGGCTACCGCCTGTTTGTCGATCGGCTGCTGGCGGTGCAGCGCTTCGAAGTCCTGCCCGCCAGCCATATCCGCCAGATATTGCCCGCCGCCGAGCCGGGCAGGGCGGTGACCGCCGCCGCGGCGCTGTTGTCCAATTTGTCCCAGTTCGCCGGCGTCGTGCTGGCGCCGAAACGCGCCCAGGTCTTTCGCCAGATCGAATTCATACGCCTGTCCGACAAACGCGTCCTGCTGATCATCGTCACGCCGGATGGGGACGTGCAGAACCGTATCCTCTTTGTATCACGCGACTATCTGGAGCAGGAATTGCTGGAAGCCAGCAATTTCTTCAATCAGCATTTTGCCGGCATGTCCTTCGAGCAGGTGCGCCTTGCCATCGCCGATGAACTCTCCTCCCTGCAGGCCGACATCTCGCGCCTGATGCAGGCCGCGGTGGAAGCCGGGACCGCCACGCCGGACAGCGACGATACGCTGGTCATCTCGGGCGAAAGCAAATTGCTGGATATTTCCGACATTGCGTCCGACATGGATCGCCTGCGCCGCATGTTCTCGCTGTTCGAAAAGAAGACCGACCTGCTGCAGCTGCTGGACGTTTCCAGCCGAGCGCAGGGCGTGCAGATTTATATTGGCGGGGATTCGCAGCTGATGCCGGTCGATGATGTCTCCATCATTACGGCGCCGTATGGCGTTGACGGCACCGTGGTCGGAACGCTGGGGGTCATAGGCCCTTCGCGCATGGCTTACGAAAGGGTGATACCCATCGTCGATATCACCGCGCGCCTGCTGTCGAATGCCCTTAGCCACAACCAGTCCTGAGCGGGCCCGCGCCGTCCAGGCCCGCCTTGCGTCCCGCCTGCCATCGCCCATGAACGAGTGTTATAGAAAATGACCAAGCTGTTTGCCTCGCGTTATTTGCCCGAGCCCGCCGATCCCCACGCGCTGAGCGGCGATCCGCCGCCGCGCGAGAGCGGCCCCGTGGGCGTGCTGCTGGTCAACCTGGGCACCCCCGACGAGCCCACCGCCAGATCGATACGCCGCTATCTCGCGGAATTCCTGTCCGACCCGCGGGTGATCGAGATTCCGCAATGGCTCTGGCAAATCATCCTGCGCGGCTTCATTCTTACCCGCCGTCCCCGCGCGCTGGCGCCGCGCTACAAGGAAATCTGGCTCGAGCAGGGTTCGCCCCTGCTGGTCTGGAGCCAGGCCCAGGCGCAGGGCGTGCAGCAGCATCTGGCCGACGGCGGCGCGCCGGTGCAGGTGGAGCTGGGCATGCGCTACGGCAATCCGTCGGTCGCCGGCGCAATGGACAGGCTGCGCGCCGCGGGCTGCGAGCGCATCCTGGTGGTCCCCATGTATCCTCAATACGCGGCCAGCACGACGGCCACGGCGGTCGATTGCGTGGCCGCCCATGCCGGCAGGCTGCGCAACCAGCCGGAACTGCGCTTTGTAAAGCGCTATCACGATGATCCCGGCTATATCGGCGCCCTGGCGCAGCAGGTCAGCCAGTATTGGAGCCTGCATGGCAAGCCGCAGCGCCTGCTGCTGAGCTTCCATGGCTTGCCGCGCCGCACGGTGGAGCAGGGCGACCCTTACCATCGCGATTGCATGGAAACCGCGATGCTGCTCAAGCAAAGGCTGGGCGCGGACGCCGGGCTGGTCCATGTCGCCTTTCAAAGCCGTTTTGGCGCCGAGAAATGGCTCGAGCCCTATACGGAGCCGACCCTGCGCGCATGGGCCAGGCAGGGCATTACGCAGGTCGATGTCATGTGTCCGGGTTTTCTGGCCGATTGCCTGGAGACGCGCGAAGAAATCCAGATGCAATGCCGCGACGCGTTCCTGGCGGAAGGCGGCCGGCAATTCCGCTACCTGCCGTGCCTGAACAATGACCCGGCCTGGATCGCGGGCCTGGCCCGGCTGGTGAAGCGGCAGCTGGCCGGCTGGATTCCCTGACGCGCAGCCCCTGGGCGCAGTCCTTTCCGGCAGAGGTTTCCTGGTTGGAATAAACTTACGGCATTATCCGAGAGGCGCCATCCCTTATATGTGCTGAGAAAACACCTTCGCGGCGATTATCCTGTCGTGCATGAAACCGCGGCCGGCCCGAGCGCGCTCAAGACTGTGCCGCAGCCGGCACGCGAATTTTTTCAGGTCTTGAAAGGGGCGCGCATGCCCCCATTTTTATCGAATTGAATATTAAGCATGTGGAGATTTCTTATGTCGGCACCCAACGAACCCCTCGATCCTAAAAACGAACCGTCGCTTGACACCTCCGAACAGCTCGAAGTCAACGACGGCCAGGACCAGGCCCAAGATGCTGATGCCCAAGCCCAGGAAGACTGGGCGACCTTGTTGTCCGAAGCGCAGGAAAAGGTGGCCCGCTACCATGACGAGCTGCTGCGCGCCAAGGCCGAAGTCGAAAACATCCGCCGCCGCGCCGCGGATGACGTCGCCAAGGCGCGCAAATTCGGTACGGAATCCTTTGCGGAAAGCCTGATTCCGGTGCGCGACAGCCTGGAAGCGGCGCTGGCCCAGCCGGATCAGAGCGCCGAGGCCTGGAAAGACGGCGTGGAAGTCACGCTGCGCCAGCTCAATGGCGCATTCGAGCGCAATCTGCTCAAGGAAGTGGCGCCGGCCGAGGGCGACGCCTTCGATCCCCACCAGCATCAGGCCATTTCAACGGTGCCGTCATCGCTGCCCGAAGGCTCGGTCGTGCAGTTGCTGCAGAAAGGCTACACCATCGCCGAGCGCGTGCTGCGTCCCGCCCTGGTCATGGTTTCGTCGGGGCAGTCGGCCTAGAAAACCATAAGAATTGCGGATAAGGCTTGAAATCACGCCTTGTATCCCCACTTAAGGTCTATTCAAGCGGTTTTTCCAAATTAAAAATTTCTTTAGCAGGATGATAGATTATGGGCAAGATTATCGGTATTGACCTAGGCACGACCAACAGCTGTGTGGCTGTCATGGACGGCAGCAGCGTCAAAATCATCGAAAACGCAGAAGGCACGCGCACCACGCCTTCAATTGTCGCCTACTTGCAGGACGGGGAAATCCTGGTCGGCGCGCCTGCCAAACGCCAGGCGGTCACCAACCCCAAGAACACGCTATACGCCGTCAAGCGCCTCATCGGCCGCAAGTTCGACGAAAAAGCCGTGCAAAAAGACATACACCTCATGCCTTACAATATTCTCAAGGCTGATAACGGCGACGCATGGGTCGAAGCGCAAGGCAAGAAGCTCGCGCCTCCGCAGGTGTCGGCGGATGTGCTGCGCAAAATGAAAAAGACCGCCGAAGACTACCTGGGTGAAGAAGTCACCGAGGCCGTCATCACGGTTCCCGCCTATTTCAACGACAGTCAGCGCCAGGCAACCAAAGACGCCGGCCGCATTGCCGGGCTGGACGTCAAGCGCATCATCAACGAGCCCACCGCGGCGGCCCTGGCCTTTGGCATGGACAAGACGGAAAAGGGCGACCGCAAGATCGCCGTATACGACTTGGGCGGCGGCACCTTCGATATTTCCATCATCGATATCGCCGATGTCGATGGCGAAAAGCAATTCGAAGTATTGTCCACCAACGGCGATACCTTCCTGGGCGGCGAGGATTTCGACCAGCGCATCATCGAATACATCATCAGCGAGTTCAAGAAAGAGAGCAGCGTCGATCTTTCCAAGGACATGCTGGCTCTGCAGCGCCTGAAAGAAGCGGCCGAAAAAGCCAAGATCGAGCTTTCTTCCGCGCAGCAGACCGAAATCAACCTGCCTTACATCACGGCGGACGCCACCGGGCCCAAGCACCTGAGCCTGAAGATCACGCGCGCCAAGCTCGAAGCGCTGGTCGAGGAACTCATCGAACGCACCATAGAGCCGTGCCGCGTGGCCATCAAGGATGCCGGCGTGAAGGTTTCCGAGATCGACGACGTCATCCTCGTCGGCGGCATGACGCGCATGCCCAAGGTCCAGGAAAAGGTCAAGGAATTCTTCGGCAAGGAGCCCCGCAAGGACGTCAACCCCGATGAAGCGGTTGCCGCGGGCGCAGCCATTCAAGGTTCGGTGCTGTCCGGGGACCGCAAGGACGTGCTCTTGCTCGACGTGACGCCATTGTCGCTGGGCATCGAAACCCTGGGCGGCGTGATGACCAAGATGATCCAGAAAAACACCACGATTCCCACCCGGTTCTCGCAGGTGTTTTCCACGGCCGACGACAACCAGCCCGCCGTGACCATCAAGGTCTTCCAGGGCGAGCGCGAAATCGCGGCCGGCAACAAGGGCCTGGGCGAATTCAATCTCGAGGGCATTCCGCCTTCGGCGCGCGGCACGCCGCAAATCGAGGTCACTTTCGATATCGACGCCAACGGGATCCTGCACGTGTCGGCCAAGGACAAGGGCACGGGCAAGGAAAACAAGATCACGATCAAGGCCAATTCCGGCCTGACCGACCAGGAAATCGAGCGCATGGTGAAGGACGCCGAGGCCAACGCCGAGGACGACCACCGCATTGCCGAGCTCGCCCTGGCGCGCAACCAGGCCGATGCGCTGGTGCATTCCACCCGCAAGTCGCTGGAAGAATACGGCGACAAGCTGGAAGCGTCCGAAAAAGAGACCATCGAAGCGGCCATCAAGGCCGTCGAGGACACTTTGAAGGACGGCGACAAGGCCGCCATTGACGCCAAGGTCGAGGCGTTGTCCACGGCTTCGCAAAAACTGGGCGAGAAAATGTATGCCGACATGCAGGCCCAGGCCGCGGCGTCGCAAGGCGCGGCGGAGGCCGCCGAGCCCGCCGACGACAACGTGGTCGATGCCGACTTCAAAGAAGTCAAGCGCGATCAGTAAGATCTTGCTGTAGTGGTTTTGAGCCCGGTTTCTGGTGTTTTGCCAGGAATCGGGCATTCTCGTTCAGACACAAAGAATAGACGTCCCAGACGCAAGCAATTCAAATGGCAAAACGCGATTATTACGAAGTCCTGGGGGTGGCGAAAAACGCCTCCGATGATGAGCTGAAGAAAGCTTATCGCAAGCTGGCGATGAAGCATCATCCAGACCGCAATCCGGACAGCAAGGAATCCGAGGAGAAGTTCAAGGAAGCCAAAGAAGCCTACGAGATGCTGTCCGACGAGCAGAAGCGCGGCGCTTACGACAGGTTCGGCCATGCCGGGGTCGACCCCAACGGGGGCGCCGGCGGCATGGGCGGCGCCGGTTTCGCGGATGCTTTCGGCGATATCTTCGGCGAAATATTCGGCGGCGCCGGGCGCCGCGGCGGCGGTGCGCAGGTATATCGCGGCGCCGACCTCAAATACACGCTGGATATCAGCCTGGAGCAGGCGGCCAACGGTTTCGATACCGAGATCCGGGTGCCCAGTTGGGAAAGCTGCGATGTCTGCCATGGCACCGGCGCCAAGCCCGGCACCCACGCCAAGACTTGCCACACCTGCGACGGCAGCGGCGCGGTGCGCATGCAGCAGGGTTTTTTCAGCGTGCAGCAGACCTGCCCGACCTGCCACGGCACGGGCAAGGAAATCGCCGAGCCCTGCGTGGCCTGCGACGGCGTGGGGCGCACGCGCAAGAACAAGACGCTGCAGGTCAAGATACCCGCCGGGATCGACGACGGGATGCGCATCAGGTCATCGGGCAATGGCGAGCCCGGCGTGAATGGCGGCCCTCCGGGCGACCTTTACGTCGAGATCCACCTGAAGCCGCATGGCATCTTCCAGCGCGACGGCGAAGACCTGCACTGCGAACTCACCATTCCGTTCACGACGGCGGCGCTGGGCGGCGAACTCGAAGTGCCGACCTTGTCGGGCCGCGGCGAGATCACCATCCCGGAAGGCACGCAAACGGGCAAGACCTTCCGCCTGCGCGGCAAGGGCATACGCGGCCTGCGCGCCAGCTACCCCGGCGACCTGTATTGCCATATCTCGGTCGAGACGCCGGTGCGCCTGACCGACGAGCAAAAGAAAATCCTGCGCCAGTTCGAGACTTCGCTGTCGCAAGGCGGGGAAAAGCATTCCCCCAAAAGCGAATCCTGGACCGACCGGGTAAAAAGCTTCTTTTCGTAATATCCGGGGCCGCAAGCCGCGCTCGCTGGCGCGGCTTGTTTTCAGGGCCTAGGCGCGGCGCCTGCGCTATTTCTTGACCTGCTTGCTTTCATCGGCCGCGATCGCGGTGCTGAAATCGGCGGGGCTGAGCGAGGCGCGCAGCGCCGTGTTGACCTTGTCCGCGGTCAAGCCGGCCAGCGCCTTGTCTATGCTTTCCGACCACTCGAAACTGCGGTCCAGCTGCAGATAGTTGATCCACGTCGACGCCAGCACGCCGTCGCGCGTGCGGGCCAGCTTGCGGTAATTCAGCAGGGCTGCGACGCCCTCGCGCACTTCTTCCTCGGTGAACCCTTCCTTCAGCGCGCGCTGCAGCTCCTCGGCGACGGCATTTTCCAGGCGCTGGCTGTTCTGCGGCGCGTGGATGGCGTAGATGGTCCAGCCTCCCGACGGCTCATAGGACGAGGCGTCCAGGCGGCTGCGCACATCGTAGGACAGCCCTTCCTTGACCCGCACGCGCGTCCACAGCCGCGAGGTTTCCGATCCCCCCAATAGATAATTGGCCAGGTACAGGGCGGGGTAGCTCGCGTCGGTGTCCTGCAGCTTCAAAGGCAGCTTGCCGAGATAGAAAGCATTGGCCTTGTCGGGGGTGTTGATGGCGAAAGCCTTGGGCGGCACGGGACGGTAGGGGTCGGCGACGCGCTCATAGGCGGGGGCCTTGCGCCAGTCTTTCAGGCCCTCGGCCAGCGCGGCCTTGACCGCCTGCGGATCGAAGGCGCCTACCGCGGCGAATTCGATCGTGCCCGCGCCATAGAAGCGCGCATGAAAGTCGATCAGGTCTTTTTGGGTAATGGCCGCGATCTCGCCGCGGGCCTCTTCGAAGGTCGGGGTGTAGCGCACATCGTCGCGCGGCCATGGGTTGTCGTAGCGCGCCAGCTCGCGCGACGCCAGCGCGCTGGGTTCGGCCATGGCGTTCTTGATGGAAGTATTGGCCTGGCGCTGGTATTCGGTGAGCTCCCTGGCGGGGAAATTCGCCTCGCGCAGGATGTGCAGGACCAGTTCCGTCAGGGCCGGCAGGTGGTCTTTGGTGGTGGACATGTCCACCATCACCATGCCCGCGCCGCCGCCGAAGCTCACATTGGCCTCCAGCGCATTGAATTTGTCCTGGATTTCCTGGCGCGACATGCTGCGCGTGCCATGGTCGAGCAGGGATGCCACGGCGCTGGAGACGGCGCGCTGGCCCTTCAGGGTTTCGGCGGTGCCGAACTGGACCAGCAGATTGGCTTCGACGCGGTTGCCGCGCGTAGGCTTGGGCAGCAGGGCCAGTTTGACCTTGCCATTGGCGAGGTCCAGCGGCGTGCGCTCGGTGGCGGCATTGATATTGGCCGGGCTGGGATCGAAGGCGGCGACGGCCGCGCCGGTTTCCTCGCCCTTGTAATCCTTGAGCAAATCCTGCAGATTCACCGCTGGGGCCTGCGGCGCGCGCACCGGCTGTTCGGTGGGGATGTACAGGCCATTGGTGCGATTGCTGGGCGTCAGGTAGGCGGCGGTGACGCGCTGTACGTCGGCCAGCTGGATGTTCCTGACCTGATCGCGCTGCAGGAAGAACAAGCGCCAGTCGCCGTCGGCCGAGGTCTCCGACAAGGCGCTCGCCAGGCTGGCCGGATCGGCATAGGTCTGCGACCAGTCCGTCAGCCATTTGTTGCGCATGCGGTCCAGGTCGGGCTGGGTGAAGGGTTCCTTGGCGACCGAGCCCAGGGTGTCGTCCAGCGTATGCAGCGCCTTGGTCTGGTCCATGCCCGGCTCCAGCTGGCCGCCGAAGAAGGCATAGCCCGGCTGGTTCATCCCGGCGGTAAAGCCGAAAATCTCGGCGCTCAGGTTGTTGCCGACCAGCGCATGGTACAGGCGGCCGGAAGGGGTGTCGGCCAGGATGCCGACGCCCAAATCCAGGGCGGTGAAATCCGGGCTTGCCGCGGATGGGGCGTGGAACATGGCGGCGATCAGCGGGCTGCCGCCCTGGCGGCGCAGTATGACCTGGCGTTCGCCATCCTGCACCGGCTCGACGGTGTATTCGGGCGGCAGCTTGCGCGTGGGGCGCGCAATCTTGTCAAAGGACTGGGCGATGGTTTGCAGCGTCGCGGCGGGGTCGAAGCCGCCCGAAACGATCAGCACCGCATTGTCCGGCTGGTAGTATTTCCTGTAGAAGGCCTGCAACTGCCCTATATCGACATTCTCCACATCGGAGCGCGCGCCTATGGTGCTGTGGCCGTAGTTGTGCCATTGGAACGCCGCGGCCTGCATCTGCTGCATCAGCATCTGGAAAGGGCTGTTTTCGCCGCGCTCCATTTCGTTGCGCACCACCGTCATCTCGGAATCGAGGTCTTCCTTGGCGATCAGGGAATTGACCATGGCGTCGGCCTGCCAGCGCAGGTACCAGGCCAGGGTTTCGGGATTGGCGGCAAAACTGGCGTAGTAGTTGGTGCGGTCGCTGGTGGTCGAGCCGTTGGCCTGCAAGCCGCGCTTGGAAAATTCAGCCAGGGCGTTGTGCATGGTCGGGGTGCCGCGAAACAGCATGTGTTCCAGCAAGTGGGCCATGCCCGTCTGCCCATAGTTTTCGTGGCGCGCGCCGACCAGGTAAGTCATATTGACCGTGGTGGTGGGCTTGGAGTCGTCCGGCGCCAGCAGCACGCGCAAGCCGTTTTGCAGGCTGTACTCGGTGACGCCCTCTACGGACGCGCCTTGGGTCACGCCGGCCGGAAGGTCCAGCGCCAGGGCGGGCAGCGCCAGAAAGCCCAGGGCGAGCAGGGCAAGCAGGCGGGCTTTGATTCGAGATAGTGGAGATAGCATGCGCGAACATCCGAAAAGAGGGAAAAGAGACCGTAAAGGCTTTTTAACAGAAGCCGGCCAGGCTTGCGGGTTCAGGCCATGTTACTTGGAAAGGCTGCGCATGGCTTGCTCCAGCCCGCTGACCGTCACGCCGTACATGCGGTCGTGCATGATGTTCTTGACGATGGCGATGGACTGCCTATATTGCCAGTATGCCTCGGGCTCGGGATTCAGCCACACCGACTTGGGCCAGTTTTCCAGCAGGCGCTGCAGCCAGGCCGCGCCGGTTTCCTTGTTGTAGTGCTCCACCGAGCCGCCGGGCTGAAGGATTTCATAGGGGCTCATGGTGGCGTCGCCCACGATGATCAGGCGCCAGTCCTCGTTGTACTTGCGCAGGATGTCCCAGGTGTCGAAACGTTCCGCCGTGCGGCGCTGGTTGTCCTGCCAGAGCGATTCGTAGGGGCAATTGTGGAAGTAATACACCTCGAGATGGCGGAATTCGCTGCGCGCCGCGGAAAACAACTCTTCGACGCGGGCGATATGGTCGTCCATGCTGCCGCCCACATCCAGCAGCATCACCACCTTGACCGTGTTATGCCGCTCGGGGACCATTTGCAGATCGAGAAAGCCGGCGTTCCTGGCGGTGCTGGCGATGGTGTGGTCCAGGTCGAGCTCCAGTTCGGCGCCTTCGCGCGCGAAGCGCCGCAAGCGCCGCAGCGCCATCTTGAAGTTGCGCGTGCCCAGTTCCTGCTGGTCGTCATAGTCGCGGAATTCGCGCTTTTCCCACACTTTGATGGCGGTGCGATTGCCGGCCGAGGGTCCGCCGATGCGTATCCCTTCCGGGTGGTAGCCGCCGTGCCCGAAGGCGGAGGAGCCGCCCGTGCCTATCCATTTGCTGCCGCCGGCGTGCCGTTCTTTTTGTTCTTCCAGCCTTTCCTTGAAAAGCTCCATCAGCTTGTCCCAGCCATGTTTTTCGATGGCGGCCTTTTCCTCGGGGCTGAGGTTCTTCTGGAATTCCTTGATGAGCCAGTCCAGCGGAATTTCCTTGTCGGCGGGCAGAGCGGCCTCGAGCTTGCGGTAGAACTCGCCGAAAGCCTGGTCGTAGCGGTCGAACAGTGTTTCGTCCTTGACCAGCGTCATGCGCGCCAGGTGGTAGAAGTCATCGACGGTGGGCTGCATCAGGCTGGTCTGCAGCACGCTGAGCAAAGTCAGGTATTCCTGCACCGACACCGGCAGCTTGCGGGCGCGCAGGTGGTAGAAGAAATCAATCAGCATGGCGCAGGCTCAGTTGGTATTCCAGGTGTTTTTCGACTTCGGGCCATTCGCCGGCCAGCAGGCTGTACATGACGGTATCGCGCAGCGTGCCGTCGCGTCGCAGGGCGTGGCGGCGCAGCACGCCGTCTTTATGGGCCCCCAGGCGTTCGATGGCCCGCTGCGAGGCAAAGTTGAAATTGTCGGTGCGCCAGCCGACGAGGCCGGCGCCCAGCTGTTCGAAGGCGTGGCGCAGCAGCAGCAGTTTGCATGCCGTGTTGACGTGCGTGCGCTGCCAGCGCCTGGCGTACCAGGTGTAGCCGATTTCCAGCCGGCCAAGCGCATGGACGATGTCGTGATAGCGGGTGGTGCCGATGATCTCGCCGCCGCCTTGTTCGATGATGGCGAAGGGCAGCATATGGCCGCCTTGCTGGCCTTCAAGAGCGGCGCCGACATAGGCCGCCGCCGCGCCGGGCTCGGGCACCGAGGTAACGCGCAGTTCCCACAGCTTGCCGTCGGCCGCGGCCTTTTCCAGGCTGGCGGCATGTTCCGGCCGCAGCGGAACCAGCTTGACGCCGTGGCCTTCCAGGGTCACGGGCGCGGGAGGTTGGCAAAACCCTTGGGTTCTAGTCATGAAGCATCCTTCTGCATAACGATGTGGTGGCTCCGACTGATGGAATCGCCCTAGCGGCGCTGGCTCACCCGGGTCATGGCGGCCAGGCGCTGCAGCAGGGTGAGGTCCTGCTCATTCTTGAGCAGGGCGCCGGCCATCAAGGGCAAATCGCCTGTCGTGCTGCTGATATCCTTGGCCGATATGGCTTCGTTCAGCAGCAGCCGCAGCCAATCCAGGAATTCGGACGTGGACGGCTTTTTCTTCAGGCCCGGCGCTTCGCGCAGGGCAAAGAAGGTATCCAGCGCCGCGCGCAGCACGTCTTCCTTGATGCTGGGATAATGGACCGCCACGATTTCCTGCATGGTGGCCCGGTCCGGGAAGCTGATGTAATGGAAAAAGCAGCGGCGCAAAAAAGCGTCGGGCAGGTCTTTTTCGTTGTTGGACGTGATGATGATCAGCGGCCGGTGCTTGGCCTGCACGGTCTGGCGGGTTTCGTACACATGGAATTCCATGCGGTCCAGCTCGCGCAGCAGGTCGTTGGGGAATTCGATATCGGCCTTGTCGATTTCGTCGATCAGCATCACGACGGGCTCGTTGGCCTCGAAGGCTTGCCACAGCGTGCCTTTGACGATGTAGTTGCCGATGTCGCGCACCTTCTCGTCGCCCAGTTGCGAATCGCGCAGCCGCGAGACGGCATCGTATTCGTACAGCCCCTGGTGCGCCTTGGTCGTGGACTTGATGTGCCATTGGAGCAGCGGGCGGTTGAGCGCCGCCGCGACTTCCTCGGCCAGCATGGTCTTGCCGGTGCCGGGCTCGCCCTTGATCAGCAAGGGACGCTGCAGCGTCAATGCGGCATTGACGGCCAGCTTCAGGTCATCGGTGGCGACATAGCGCTCGGTACCGGTGAAGCGCTCGGAAGGTAAAGCAGGGGCGGCAGAGGTCATTTATCTGGTTCCGTATTTGCAGTCAGTATTGCCAAGTTAAAGGGCATTCATGTATGGCGTGCTTCAATTATCGTACAATCTTCATTTTTCGTTGGTTGTTTGACATTAATCAACTATTATTCACTGCCTAACAAGAGCTATTATGAAGCTGCGAACCCCCCTGACGCGCACTTTTGCTGCGCTGGCCGTTATGGCTTCCTGTGTGACGACGGGCCAAGCCCTTGCGGCGGACGCCGCGCCCGTGGGCGACGCCAAAGCCGCGCAAGCGAAAACTTCCATGTGCATAGGTTGCCACGGCATCCCCGGCTACAAGGCGAGTTTCCCCGAGGTTTATCACGTGCCCATGATCGCCGGCCAGAACGCCGATTACATCGTCGCCGCGTTGAAGGAATACGCCAGCGGGTCGCGCTCCTTCCCCACCATGGAAGCCATCGCGCAAAGCCTGTCGCCGCAGGACATGGCCGATCTGGCCGCCTACTATTCCAGCCTTAAATAATCGGGGGCCAGCATGAAAAAAATCTCACTCGCTCTGGCGGCCTGCGCCATGTTCGCATTCGCTTCCGGCGCTTTTGCCGCCGACCTCGCCGCCGGCAAGGCCGCCTTCGACAAATACACCTGTGCCTCTTGCCACGGCGCCGACGCCAAGACTTCGGTCATGGCTTCATACCCGGTGCTGGCCGGCCAGCACGAAGACTATCTGCGGCATGCGCTGGGCGCCTACAAGCGCGGCGCCTCGGGCGCGCCGGCAACCGCCAATATCCGCAAGAACGCCATCATGGGCGCCATGGTGGCGCAACTGTCGCCCGCCGACATCGCCAATATCGCCGCCTGGCTCTCCAGCCTGCCGTCGCCATTGGCGGTGCGCAAGTAGTGGCTTGAGCCGCCGTCGGGTCGCGCCTTCCATGGGCAGACCCGATCCGCGCACTTGCCTGCACGGGCGTCTCTTCGGGGGCGCCCTTCTTTTTTGCCGCAGGGCCGACCAAGGCAAAAAGCGCCCCCGAGCGGCATGCGGGCCGCGAGCTTAATTCCGCGTGGCGTGGCGCCGTATCAATTCCAGGTATTTGTCGCTATCGAACGGCGTGCCCAGGCGCTGCGCTTCCCAGATGACTTCGCCCAAGGCTTCCATGATGATATGCGCCGCATCGTGGGCGCCGCGCGTGGCGAGCAGGCCCTGGAAGGCCGCCTTGATGCCGGGCGGCTGGTCCACCGACAATTGCTCATTGATGGCCAGGTGCATGGACAAATGCAGGAAGGGATTGGCGCGGCCTTGCTCGACCGGAAAATCGGCCTGCGCGTTGTCCGGATTTTCCAGATCGGCATGGTATTCCGGGTGCAGCTCGACCAGATCGGCGGCCATTGTTTCGAGGGGCGTCAGCACGCCGGCCGCCTTGCGCTTGGTCCACGCCTCGGTGAAGAACTGCCGCACCTGATCGCGCGATGGATTAAACATAAGCAATCCTGTGGCAGGCCGCCACAGTGTTCAGTAAAACATTCATTTTAAGGCCTCTTGGACACCGCTGCCGGAAGCTGTATGCTTAAAGGTTAAAACCAGATCGCAAATTAGGCTAAACTACTCTTATATAAGACTGCACGGTTTTACTTTTGTTTACCCCGATTTTCACTCCTTATGGAGCACAACTGGAGCATCCATGTCCTATCAGCACATCAAGGTCCCCGCAGCGGGCCAAAAAATCACGGTCAATGCCGATTTTTCGCTCAACGTTCCCGACGAGCCCATCCTGCCCTTCATTGAAGGCGATGGCACCGGCGGCGACATTACGCCCGTCATGCTCAAGGTTGTCGATGCTGCCGTTGCCAAGGCATACCAGGGCAAGCGCAAAATCCACTGGATGGAAGTGTACGCCGGCGAAAAAGCCACCAAAGTCTACGGCCCTGATGTCTGGTTGCCCGAAGAGACCCTGGATGCCGTGAAGGACTACGTCGTTTCCATCAAGGGGCCCTTGACCACGCCCGTCGGCGGCGGAATTCGTTCGCTCAACGTGGCGCTGCGCCAGCAGCTGGATCTGTATGTCTGCCTGCGTCCCATCCAGTATTTCAAGGGCGTTCCTTCGCCCGTGAAAGAGCCCGAAAAAACCAATATGGTCATCTTCCGTGAAAACTCGGAGGACATCTACGCCGGGGTAGAGTTCGAAGCCGAAAGCGCCAATGCCAAGAAGCTTATCGCCTTCCTGCAGAACGAACTGGGCGTCACCAAGATCCGCTTCCCCGACACTTCCGGCATCGGCATCAAGCCCGTGTCGCGCGAAGGCACGCAGCGCCTGGTGCGCAAGGCCATCCAGTACGCCATCGACAACGACAAATCGTCGGTCACCCTGGTGCACAAGGGCAACATCATGAAGTTCACGGAAGGCGGCTTCCGCGACTGGGGCTACGAACTGGCCCAGAAAGAATTCGGCGCCCAGCTGATCGACGGCGGCCCATGGTGTAAATTCAAGAATCCCAAGACGGGCCGCGAAATCACGGTCAAGGACGTCATCGCCGACGCCTTCCTGCAGCAAATCCTGCTGCGTCCCGCCGAATACGAGGTTATCGCCACGCTGAACCTCAACGGCGACTATGTCTCCGACGCGCTGGCCGCGCAGGTCGGCGGTATCGGCATCGCCCCGGGCGCCAACTTGTCCGACTCGATCGCCATGTTCGAAGCCACGCACGGGACGGCCCCCAAATACGCCGGCAAAGACTACGTGAACCCAGGTTCCGAAATCCTTTCCGCCGAAATGATGCTGCGCCACATGGGCTGGACCGAAGCTGCCGACTTGATCATCTCCAGCATGGAAAAATCCATCCTTTCCAAGAAAGTCACCTATGACTTCGCGCGTCTGCTGGAAGGCGCGACGCAGGTATCGTGCTCGGGCTTTGGCCAGGTGATGATCGAAAACATGTAAGACTGTCCACCGTGGTACACGGTAGTCTACGAAAACCCGCGAGCTGCAAGGCTTGCGGGTTTTTGATGTTGGTCGTCCGGTATGGTGCTATCGGCGATGCTTTTTCCCGATATGCTGGATTGTGCAATGCACCAAAATGGCTGCCCATGCCCCAAAATGTACGAAATCGGCATTAACATAGTGCATTCCCTAAGTGTTAGCTTATGCAAATTCATGCACAATGCGTTCCATGCAGGTGAGGAGACAAAGCCCTGCATGGGCAAAGCCGATAAATCGGTACATAAGAAAGTAGCAGGTCCCATAAAAAATATAAAAGTACAAAGGCCGGCAATATCATTGCCGGCCTTTGTCATGCGCCGGCCATTCCGCGGCTCGGCGCCGTGCGCCGTCAATGCATGGCCGACTTCGAAAATACATTCAGCACCACCACCCCGGCCACTATCATTCCTATGCCTATCAGGGCCGCCGTATCGAGCGTCTGCTTGAACATGAGATAGCCTATCAGCGAAATGGCGACTATGCCCGCGCCCGACCAGACCGCATAGGCAATGCCTACCGGGATGACCCGCAGGGTAAGCGCCAGGCAATAGAAGGCCAGCAGGTAGCCGGTTATGGTGATGAGCGTGGGATAAAGGCGGGTAAAACCTTCCGACGCCTTCAAGGCCGTGGTGGCGACGATTTCGGCGGCTATCGCAATAGCCAGATAAAGCCAGCTCATCTCAATCCTTTTGGTTTCTGGTCGTATGGCGGTTCATGGGCGGCCGGTGCGCAGCAATACTTGCACCGCGCCAGAGCCGCCATCCTGCTCCGGGCATTCCGCATAGGCCAGGACATCCGCCATCTGGGTGAGCCAGCGCCGCACCGTTTGCTTCAGGACTGGTTCTCCGTCTTTGGAGCCATAGCCTTTGCCATGCACGATGCGCACGCATTTGATCTGGTGGGTCAGGCAGGACTGCAGGAAATGGTCGAGCCGGTCGCGGGCTTCTTCCAGTGTGTTGCCATGCAGGTCCAGGCTTGCTCCTATGGGCCATTTTCCGCGCTTCAGGCCCTTGGCAAGATCCGGCCCATGCCCCCGGCGCACGAAGCTCGCGCCGTCATGGTCTATCCCCGCGGGGCTGTACTGGTCGGACGTCTGGGGCGGCCTGCCGGGTTCGGCGCCCACGGCGCGTTCCCGCCGCTCGCGCAATACGGCGCCGGAGGCGCGGGGCGGCGGGGGCAGGATGGCCCTGCGGGTGTCCTTGATAGGCTGCGCACTTTTGACCGCCCGCCGGAAGAGCGCCTGGTCCTGCGCGGTGATGGCGGGCGCCGGCGCCCCGGCGCGGGCGTTCGCATCAGGCATGCGCGTTTGCGCCCCCTTAGGCGCATCGGCGGCGCAGGGGCCGGCGCTTTCCCTGGCGGAAGAAAGCATGCGGCCCAGTCCGGCAAATTGCTGTGACAGGCGCGTCGACCGGGCCGGCGCGCGTTCGCGCGACAAGGCGGCTTCGTCGAGCTTGGCCGCCGCCAAGCTTTCAACTGGCTGGCGCGTTCGGCGCGCTGGGGATTGGTTCGGGGCCGGGATGGCGCCTGCGCCGCCGCCAGGCGGGGAGGGCGGGCTCGCAGCCGCTTCCGATTTTTTGCGCAGGCGCTTCAGATCGGCGAGCGTGCCGGCATGGCCGCCGCTGCGCCCGGCTTTACTCGCCCGCATTCTCCAGCCACCGCTGCGCGTCCAGTGCGGCCATGCAGCCGGTGCCGGCGCTGGTGATGGCCTGGCGATAGACATGGTCCTGCACGTCCCCGGCGGCAAACACCCCTGGTATCGACGTCATGGTGGCCATGCCGTTGAGGCCGCCCTTGGTAATGATATAGCCGTTGGCCATGTCGAGCTGGCCTTCGAATATGCCGGTATTGGGCTTGTGGCCTATGGCGATGAAGACGCCGGTGACCGCCAGGTCTTCGGTATTGCCGGTCTGGTTGTTGCGCAAACGCGCGCCGGTAACGCCCGATTGGTCGCCCAGGACTTCATCGAGTTCGTAGAAAAGCTTCAGTTTGATGTTACCGTTGGCAACTTTTTCCATCAGCTTGTCCAGGATGATAGGTTCCGAACGGAACTTGTCGCGGCGGTGCACCAATGTTACAGTGCGGCAGATATTGGACAGATAGAGGGCCTCTTCGACCGCGGTGTTGCCCCCGCCGACCACGATAACGTCTTGATTCTTGTAGAAAAAGCCATCGCAGGTGGCGCAGCCGGAAACCCCGCGGCCCATGAAGCTTTGCTCGGTCGGCAGGCCCAGGTACTGGGCCGAGGCCCCCGTGGCGATGATCAGCGCGTCGCAGGTGTATTGGGCGCCGGTGTCGCCGGTGAGGGTGTAGGGGCGCTTGGAAAGGTCGACGCTCGCGATATGATCGAATACCATCTCGGTGTTGAAACGCTCGGCATGCGCCTGAAAGCGCTGCATCAGGTCGGGACCCTGCACTCCTTGCGCATCGGCGGGCCAGTTGTCCACGTCGGTGGTCGTCATCAGCTGGCCTCCTTGTTCCAGTCCGGTAACCAGTACGGGATTCAAGTTGGCGCGCGCCGCATATACGGCGGCGCTGTAGCCGGCTGGGCCTGAACCCAGAATCAGGACTTTGGCGTGCTTGGGAGTCGTCATTACAGAAAATCCGAAAAACATGAACAGCCAATTATAATGAGTCTATGGCTAGATTACCTGCTACCTCCCCACGCTCCTCGCGCAACGTGCGCAACGGGCCTTCTCCCCTGCAGTCCCGGCTGTCAGGCTTGCTGCGCGAAGCGCGCTGGATCGTCTTTGCGGCCCTCGCGGCCTGGCTCGGCCTGGTCCTGGCCAGTTGGGATCCCGCCGACCCCGCCTGGTCGCATTCGGTCCATGCCACCGCCACGCTGAACCGTGGCGGCACGCTGGGCGCGCATATCTCCGACTTCCTGCTCTTCCTGTTCGGCTATTCGGCCTGGCTATGGGTCGTGCTGCTGGCGCAGCGCGTCGCGGTGGGCTTTTACCGGCTGACCAGCGTCCTGCTGCCTAAATCCCAGCCGGAATCCTTGCCGCGCGTGCATTGGGAGGTCGGCGTCGGGTTTATCCTGATGTTCGTGGGCATCATGGGCATCGAAGCATTGCAGCTGAAGCAATTCGGCGCCGCCGCCGAATTGCCGGCGGGCGCCGGCGGTCAATTGGGCAAATTGCTCGCCCACCTGATGTCCCTGTCGCTGGGAACGACGGGCTGCACCCTGCTGCTGCTGGTGTTCGCCGCCGTGGGCGCCAGCCTGTTCTTCGGGTTTTCCTGGCTGCATTTGTCCGAACGGGTCGGCTCGGCCATCGAAAAAGCCGTGCGCCGCCTGTTCGAGCTGAAAGCCGCGCGCGAAGACCGCCGGGTGGGCGAGGCCAAAAAGGCCGAACGCGATGAACTCGTGGTCGCCAAGCAGGAGCAGCTCGTGCACGAGCAGCCGGTGCGCATAGAGCCGGCCATCACCTCCGTGCCCAAATCGCCGAGGGTCGAAAAGGAAAAGCAGAAAGCGCTGTTCACCGCCCCGATCGAATCCGGCGGCTCGGGCGACCTGCCCGCCATCAGCCTCTTGGACATGCCGGTCGAACATCCCGAAACCGTGTCGCCGGAAACCATAGAATTCACCTCGCGGCTGATCGAGAAAAAGCTGTCCGACTTCGGCGTCAAGGCGGTGGTCGTATCGGCGCAGGCCGGCCCGGTGATTACGCGCTACGAGATCGAGCCGGCCACGGGTGTAAAGGGCAGCCAGATCGTCAATCTGGCCAAGGACCTGGCCCGCGCCCTGAGCCTGGTCAGCATCCGGGTGGTCGAAACCATACCGGGCAAGAACCTGATGGGACTGGAGCTGCCCAATGCCAAGCGGCAGATGGTCAAGCTGTCCGAAATCATCGGTTCGCAGACCTACCATGCCGGCGCTTCCATGCTGACCATGGCGCTGGGCAAGGACATTGCCGGCAACCCGGTCGTGGCCGACCTAGCCAAGATGCCTCACCTGCTGGTGGCCGGAACTACCGGGTCGGGCAAGTCGGTGGGCATCAACGCCATGATCCTGTCCTTGCTGTACAAGGCCGACGCGACCCAGGTGCGCCTGATCCTCATCGATCCGAAAATGCTCGAAATGAGCGTCTACGAAGGCATCCCGCATTTGCTGGCGCCGGTGGTGACCGACATGCGCCATGCGGCCAACGCCCTGAACTGGTGCGTGGGGGAAATGGAAAAGCGCTATCGCCTGATGAGCAAAATGGGGGTGCGCAACCTGGCCGGCTACAACACCAAGATCCGCGAAGCCATAAAGCGCGAAGAACCCATCCCCAATCCGTTCTCGCTGACGCCCGATGCGCCCGAGCCCCTGTCGACATTGCCCATGATCGTGGTCGTGATCGATGAGCTGGCCGACCTGATGATGGTGGTGGGCAAGAAAATCGAAGAGCTCATTGCGCGCCTGGCCCAGAAGGCCCGGGCGGCCGGCATCCACCTGATATTGGCGACCCAGCGGCCCAGCGTCGATGTGATCACGGGCCTGATCAAGGCCAATATTCCCACCCGCATTGCCTTCCAGGTTTCGTCGAAGATCGATTCCCGCACCATTCTCGACCAGATGGGCGCGGAAGCCTTGCTGGGGCAGGGCGACATGCTTTATCTGCCGCCCGGCTCCGGTTTCCCCACCCGCGTGCATGGCGCGTTCGTGCACGACGACGAAGTCCACCGCGTGGTGGAGTCCCTCAAGCAGCAAGGCGAGCCCAACTATATCGAAGGCCTGCTTGAAGGCGCGCTCGAGGGCGAGACCGGCGATGGCCTGGGCGGCGTGACGGGTTTCGCCGACGCGGAATCGGATCCGCTCTACGACCAGGCGGTCGAAGTCATCCTCAAGAACCGGCGGGCTTCCATTTCTTCGGTCCAGCGCCATTTGCGCATCGGCTACAACCGGGCGGCCCGTTTGCTGGAACAAATGGAGCAGGCCGGCCTGGTCTCGGCCATGCAGTCCAATGGCAATCGTGAAATTCTGTCTCCAGCGGGGAATGCGTCCAATGAAGATTAAACAGGCGGCCCGGGTGTTCCTGGCGGCGCTGCTGGCGGCCGGCCCCTTGTCGGCCTGGCCGGCCGATGCGCCGGCGCAATTGCGCGACTTCGCCGCCAAGGTGAATTCGGGCACGGGCCAGTTCACCCAGCAGACCATAGGCGCCAAGGGCGAGGGCAAGCGTCCCCAGTCGGGCGAATTTTCGTTCAAGCGCCCCGGCCAGTTCAAATGGGCCGTCAAAAAGCCTTACGAACAATTGATCGTATCCGACGGCAAGCTGGTGTACCAGTACGACCCTGATCTGGCCCAGGTGACCGAGCGCAAGGTGGACCAGTCCATAGGCGCTTCGCCAGCCGCCATATTGTTTGGTTCGGGCTCGCTGGACGAGGCTTTCTCGATCGCGGCCCTGCCCGGCAAGGATGGGCTGGACTGGTTGCGCGCCACGCCGCGCAGCGCCGACGCGGGCTTTACGCATGTGGATATCGGTTTTCAAGGCAATCTGCCCGCGCGGCTGGAACTGCTGGATTCCTTCGGCCAGACCACGCGCATCGAGCTCAGCCATATCGCGGCCAATCCCGATCTGGCGTCGGGCGAATTCAGGTTCGTCCCCCCCAAGGGCGTCGATGTGGTCAAAATGCAATAGCATTGCGGTCTGCCAGCAATGGCTGGCCGGGGCCCGGCCGGCGGGTCGCCAGCACAAGGCGTTTGGAATAGTTTCATGATGAGCTCCCAGGATTTATTCAGTTCTTCGGCCCATGCCTCCGCTTATGCGCCTTTGGCCGAGCGCATGCGCCCACGCACGCTGGACGAGGTCGTCGGCCAGGCCCACTTGCTGGGCCCGGGCAAGCCCCTGCGCGTGGCGTTCGAATCCGGCCGCCCGCATTCCATGATTTTCTGGGGGCCGCCCGGCGTGGGCAAGACCACGCTGGCGCGCCTGATGGCGGCTGGCTTCGACGCGCAGTTCCTCGCCATGTCGGCGGTGCTGGGCGGCGTGAAAGACATCCGCGAGGCCGTGGTTTCCGCCCAGGTGGCGCAAGGGCAGGGCCGGCGCACCATCCTGTTCGTCGACGAGGTGCACCGTTTCAACAAGGCCCAGCAGGACGCCTTCCTGCCCTATGTGGAAAGCGGCTTGTTCACCTTTATCGGCGCCACGACCGAGAATCCGTCCTTCGAGGTCAATTCGGCGCTGCTCTCGCGTGCGCGTGTGTATGTGCTGCAATCCTTGTCGGTCGAAGAATTGCAGCAACTGATCGATCGCGCCATCGTCATCCTCAACCAGGACGCGCGGCCGCGGGCCGATCCGTCGGCGGACCCGGCCGCCTCCGCCTCCGCCGCCGACGATGGCGGCGTCCTGCAGTTCGACCCGGCCGCGCGCGAGCAACTGGCCCGCTGGGCGGACGGCGACGCGCGGCGCGTCATCAATGCCATGGAAGTCGTGGCCGAATCGGCCCGCGGCGCAGGGCGCAGCCTGGTCGACGCCGCCTGGCTCGAAACCTCGCTGTCGCAGGATCTGCGGCGCTTCGACAAGGGCGGCGACGCCTTTTACGACCAGATCAGCGCATTGCACAAGTCGGTGCGCGGTTCGGACCCCGACGCCTCTTTGTACTGGTTTGTGCGCATGCTCGATGGCGGCGCCGATCCGCGCTATCTGTCGCGGCGCATCGTGCGCATGGCCGTGGAGGACATAGGGCTGGCCGATCCCAGGGCGACCGAGCTGGCCCTCAACGGCGCCGACATTTATGAGCGCCTGGGTTCGCCCGAGGGCGAGCTGGCCCTGGCCCAGGCGGTGGTGTATATGGCCTGCGCGGCCAAGTCCAATGCGGTATACAACGCCTACAACGCCGCCCGCCGCTATGTGCAGGAAAACGGCAGCGCTCCGGTGCCCGCGCATCTGCGCAACGCGCCGACCAAGCTCATGAAGGAACTGGGCCATGGCCGGGCTTATCGCTACGCGCATGACGAGCCGCATGGCTATGCCGCCGGCGAAAACTACTTCCCGGACGGCATGCGCGCGAATTTCTACAAGCCGACCGACCGCGGCCTTGAGGGTAAAATCTCCGAGAAGCTGGCCTTCTTGAGGACGCTCGACAAGCAAAGCAAATCGGGCGGGTCGGAATAGGCCGGATTACGCGCCCTTGCCGCCAGCCCGGCCTACTATCATTCCCATCATCCATTTATTTCTGGTTAATTATGTTAGACCCCAATCAGTTGCGCAAAGACCTGCCCTCGGTCGTCAAGGCCTTGGCCATACGCGGAGTTTCGTTCGACACGGAGCGCTTCAGCCAGCTCGAAGCGCGCCGCAAATCGCTGCAAGTGGAAACCGAGACCCTGCAGGCGCGGCGCAATGCCGTATCCAAACTGATAGGCCAGTTGAAGTCCAGGGGCGAAGACGCCAGCAAGGAAATGGCCGAATCGCAGGACATTCCCGCGCGCCTCAAGGAGCTGGAGCTCGATCTGGCCGCCGTGCAGGGTGAACTCAATGATTGGCTGATGACCCTGCCCAATCTGCCGCATGCCAGCGTGCCGGCCGGCGCGTCCAGCGACGACAATGTCGAGGTCCGGCGCTGGCTGCCCGCCCATGTGCAGGCCGATGCCCATGGCGACCCGCGGCCGTTCGCCTTTGAAGCGAAAGACCACGTCAGCCTGGGCGAGCCCATAGGCCTGGATTTCGAAACCGCCCGCAAATTGTCCGGCGCCCGCTTCATGATGCTGCGCGGGCCCATTGCCCGCCTGCACCGGGCCCTGGCGCAGTTCATGCTGGATCTGCAGACCACGGAACACGGCTACCAGGAATGCTACACGCCTTATATCGTCAACAGCTCGACGCTTTTCGGCACGGGCCAGTTGCCCAAGTTCAAGGACGATATGTTCTGGGTGACCAAGGGCGGCCAGGACGACGAGCCCGGCCGGGACGAGCAGGGCAATCTGGTCGCCAGCGAAGACCTTTACCTGATCTCCACCTCGGAAATCACGCTGGCCGGGTCGGTGCGCGACACCATAGTCGCGCAGCAGGACCTGCCGCTCAAATTGACCGCGCACACGCCGTGCTTTCGTTCCGAGGCCGGCAGCGGCGGGCGCGATACGCGCGGCATGATACGCCAGCATCAGTTCGACAAGGTCGAGATGGTGCAGATCGTGCACCCGGAAACCTCCTACGACACGCTGGAGGAAATGGTGGGCCACGCCGAAGCCGTGCTGCAGCGCCTGGGCGTGCCCTACCGCGTGGTGCTGCTGTGCGGCGGCGACATGGGTTTTGGCGCGACCAAGACCTACGATCTCGAGGTCTGGCTGCCGGCGCAAAACACCTGGCGCGAGATATCCTCGGTGTCCAACTGCGAAGCTTTCCAGGCGCGCCGCATGCAGGCGCGCTACCGCGCCGACAAAGGCAAGCCGGAATACCTGCACACCCTCAACGGGTCGGGCCTGGCCGTGGGCCGCGCCCTGGTGGCCGTGCTGGAAAATTATCAGCAGGAAGACGGCAGCGTCGTCGTTCCCGAGGCCTTGCGCCCGTACATGGGCGGCGTCGCGGCGCTGTCGGCGTAAAGCCGGCGGGCATGAAAAAAGCCGCGGATTGCGGCTTTTTTTCCTGCTGGCGCTGCCCTGGGCAGCTCAGCGGCCCCGATGGCCGCGATCATGGTGGCGGTTTCCCTGCTTGTAATAGTTCCTGTCGTACCGGGCTTCGCGGTAGCCTTCGCGGTAATAGCGCGGGCCATACACCGGCCGGTAGCGGCGCTCGGGCACGATGATCACGCGCGGCGGCGCCACATACCTGACGGGCGGATAATAGTAATCCGGCGTGCTGTATATCACTCCGGGCACTCCGACCGAAATGTCGACATTCACCCGCGCCATGGCGGCTGTCGAACCCAGCATCGCCAATCCGGCCGCAGCCGCTAATAACAGTCGTTTCATGTCAGCACCTTATCGTTAGTCTGATGGGGCTATTGTGTCCGGCTTCCGGTTTCACAACTGTTAGCCGCGAGGGCCAAAGCGCATCAAAACGCAACAATTCCCGGCCCAAGGCGCAGGGCGCTTACGTTTCATAACTTCTGTCTGGATTATATTACATGCCGGCTAGGGGTAAATACCGCCCATGGGCGCCATTCATACCTCGAAGCGGGCGATTTCGGAGCGCAGCGAGGGCGCCCGGCGCTGGGCCGCGCCGGCGAGCATGCTGGCGGCGGCCTGCTGCAGGTGAATCCAGTCCACCATTTCTTCGTCGGGCTGAAAGCCATCGACCAGTTCCAGGAACAGCTCGCGTATGCGTGGATAGTTGTCGTACTTGACGGCATTGCCGAGCTCGGCCAAGGCCGACTTGAGGCGCTCCCATTCGATCCGTTTTTCATTGGCGCGCATGATCATCGGATGTTCGGTCGGGCTCACGTTGTCGCCGATCAGCAGTTCTTCGTAGAGTTTTTCGCCGGGCCGCAATCCGACGAAATCGATCGCGATGTCTCCCTCCGGGTTCTGGGCGCTGCGTACGCTCAAGCCCGAAAGCAAGATCATTTTCTTTGCCAGGTCGGCGATTTTTACCGGCTCGCCCATATCCAGCACGAACACGTCCCCGCCCAGCCCCATTGCGCCCGCCTGGATCACCAACTGGGCCGCTTCGGGTATCGTCATGAAATAGCGCGTGATCTCGGGATGGGTGACGGTTACCGGCCCGCCGGCGCGTATCTGCTGGCGAAAGAGCGGAATCACCGAACCGGACGATCCCAGCACATTGCCGAAGCGCACCATGGTGAAGCGCGTGCGATTCGGCATGGGCTGCTCGCCGGCGCTGCCGTAAAGGCGGGGCATGGATTCGCATGCCAGGGCCTGCAGCACGAGTTCGGCCAGGCGCTTGGTGCCTCCCATGACATTCGTCGGGCGCACGGCCTTGTCCGTCGAGATCAGCACGAAATTGCCGACGCCCGCCCTGATCGCGGCCTGGGCCGAGTACAGGGTGCCGAAAATATTATTGATGACGCCCTCGGCGATATTGCGCTCCACCATGGGCACGTGCTTGTACGCGGCGGCATGGTAGACGGTGTCGACTTGCCATATCGACATCACGTCGAACAGGCGTTCCTGGTTGCGCACCGAGCTGAGCACCGGTATGACGCGTATATCCAGGCCCGCATAGCGTATATAGGCTTCGAGTTCGCCCTGGACGCTGTACAGATTGAATTCGCCCTGTTCAAAGAGTATCAGCGTGCGGGGTTCGCTCTGCACTATCTGGCGGCACAATTCCGCGCCTATCGAGCCGCCCGCGCCCGTCACCATGACCACCTGGCCGCGTATGCAGCGTTCAAAAAGCTGCCTGTCGGGCTGGACGGGGTCGCGCCCCAGCAAGTCCGAGATGCCCACTTCGCGCAGATCCTGGACCTGGACGCGGCCGCTGGCCAAGTCCATGAAGCCCGGAACCGTGCGGACGCTGAAAGGGTAGGGAGCCAGGAGATTGACGATCTCCGCGCGCCGGGCGCGGGAAGCCGAAGGAATGGCCAACAGCACTTCCTGGGCTTTCTTCTCCTTCATCAGGCGCGCCAGGTCATCGGGCCCGTATACCGGCAGGCCGGCCATGACCCGCCCGGACAAGTCGAGATTGTCGTCGATGAAAGCCACGGGATGCCGTTCATTGCCCAGGCGCAAGGCCATCAGCAACTGGTTGCCGGCATCGCCCGCGCCATAGATAGCCACGCGCATTTTTGCGCCCGGGCCGGGGTTGGCATGAAGGAATGAGCCGGCATGCAAATTGAAAGGCATGCCGCGGAAGTATTGCCGCATTGCCAGGCGCAGGCCGGCAATGAACATCAGGCTTAACAGCCAGTAGATAATCACGATGGAGCGCGGAATGATGGCGGGCGGCTCGGGGTAAAGAAAAATCGCGAGGCCCAGCAGAACGGCCGATGCGCTGATGGCCAGCGCGATCGTGGCCAGCGCCTGGTAGCCGACGTAGCGCATGACGGCCCGATACAGGCCGAAGCGGACGAACACCGGCACGGTCAACAGCGGCGCGGCGATAAACAGCCAGGCATGCCCGCCGAACGGCTGCGCCCCGTAAAAATCATCCAGACGCAGGTAAAACGCCAGCCAGAGGGCGAACCATATCAGGCATGTGTCGACGACGATTTGCAGCAGGCGTTTCTGCTTGCGGGGCAAGGCCAGCAGCCGTTTGCGCAAAGTGCTTGTCTTGCCGGAGGCGCTCGGCGCCACCGCAGGCTTGCGGCTGGCAGCGATGTAGTCCATCAGTTCCGTCCCTCCCGTTTTCTGGCGTTGCGCTGTCTCAAATTTTTTCGCAACTAGCGTCTGGAAACACCTCCGACACGAGAATCATAAGGAGTGGGGCCGGCCCCCGACATACGTTAGATGGTGTAGTCCGCGAACTGAGACGGCTTAGGCCGTACGGTCGGGCCGGCGTAATCCGTACAACGGATGTCGCGGCATATTGTTCCTCTCTATGATTCATTCCATTAAGTCTGTATCCATATATTAAAAAAAGGCCATGCCTCGCATGGGCACGAATCGAGTGTTTTCGGCCGAACTGAGTCAGGAGATGAATGTATGAGGGTGACTGTTATTGGGAGCGGCTATGTGGGCCTTGTGACAGGCGCTTGCCTGGCGGACGTCGGCAATGATGTGCTTTGCCTGGATGTCGATCCCGCCAAGATTGCCTTGCTGGAAGCCGGCGGCATATGCATCTATGAACCTGGGCTCGACGAGATCATCAAGAGAAACGTGGAAGCCGGCCGATTGCGCTTCACGACCGACGTCAGGCGGGCGGTGGAATTCGGCACCCTGCAATTGATCGCGGTCGGAACCCCCGCCGATGAGGACGGCTCGGCGGATCTCCAGTATGTGCTGGGGGCCGCCCGCAATGTCGGCAAGTACATGAACGATTACAAGGTGGTCGTCGACAAGAGCACGGTGCCGGTCGGCACCGCCGCCAAGGTCAACGCGGTCATCCTCGCCGAGCTCGAGCGCCGCGGCCTGGAAATCGAATTCAGCGTGGTGTCCAACCCCGAGTTCCTCAAGGAAGGCGGGGCGATCGACGACTTCATGCGCCCGGACCGCATTGTGATAGGGTCCGACGATCAGAACGCCATTCATATCATGCGCACGCTCTATGCGCCTTTCCAGCGCAAGCACGACCGGCTCCTGATCATGGACACCCGCTCGGCGGAGCTGACCAAATACGCGGCCAATGCGATGCTGGCCACGCGGATTTCATTCATGAATGAACTGGCCCTGCTGTCGGAAAAGCTGGGCACCGACATCGAGCTCATCCGCCAGGGGATAGGGTCAGACCTTCGCATCGGCTGGCATTTTCTCTACCCGGGCTGCGGGTATGGCGGTTCATGCTTCCCCAAGGATATCCAGGCGCTTCTGCGCACGGCCGCGGGCGTGGGCGAAGAGCTGAAGGTTCTTGCGGCGGTCGACCAGGCCAACGAGCGGCAGAAATCCGTGCTGGTCGATAAAGTCGTCGCCCGCTTTGGCGAAGACCTCACCGGCCGCCGCTTCGCATTGTGGGGACTGTCCTTCAAGCCCGACACGGACGACATGCGCGAAGCCCCCAGCCGCGTGATCATTGCCGCGCTTTTACGCCTGGGCGCTTGCGTCGTCGCCTACGATCCCGCCGCGATCGACGAGTCCAGGCGCATCTTCGGCGGCGGCGACGACAGGCTCAGCTACGCCGACTATCCCATGGTGGCGCTGGACGGCGCGGATGCCTTGATCATCGTCACCGAGTGGAAGGAATTCAGGAGTCCGGATTTTCAGACTATCAAAGCGAAATTGAAGACGCCCATCATTTTCGACGGGCGCAACATATTCGACCTGCACGACGATGGCCTGAAAGGCATCGAATATTTCGGTATCGGCAGGGTTTCCGGGATGCGCGAACTGGTTTTCGAGAGGGTGGAACAATGCTGAAAATCGCACTGGTCGGCTGCGGCCGAATCTCCAAGCGGCATGCCGAATTGCTGGGGAACAAGCAAATCGACGGCGCCGAACTGGTGGCGGTCTGCGACATCATCGAAGAGCGCGCCGCGGCCACGGCCGAACAATTCAATGTCCCCGGCTTCATCGACATGCACCGGATGATGCGGGAAGTGGACATAGACATCGTGGTGATCCTGACCGAAAGCGGCCACCATGCCAGGCATGTCAAGGAACTGGCGCCTTATGGCAAGCATATTGTCGTGGAAAAACCCATGGCGCTTACGCTGGACGATGCCGACGAGATGATACGCGTTTGCGAGCGGGCCAGGATCAAGCTGTTCGTCGTGAAGCAGAACCGCTTCAATGTGCCGGTGGTGAAGCTGCGGGAATCGCTGGAGCGCGGGCGCTTCGGCAAGCTGGTGATGGGCACCGTGCGCGTGCGCTGGTGCCGGCCCCAGGCCTATTACGACCAGGATGCCTGGCGCGGCACGTGGGCGCTCGATGGCGGCGTCCTGACGAACCAGGCCAGCCATCACGTGGATCTGCTCGAATGGATGATGGGAGAAGTGGACAGCGTCGTCGCCATGAGCCGCACCGCCCTGGTCCACATCGAGGCCGAGGATACCGCGGTGGTGATCCTGCATTTCCGCAACGGCGCCCTGGGCTGCATCGAGGCCACTACCGCGGTAAGGCCCAAGGACCTGGAGGGATCCATATCCATACTGGGCGAGAAAGGGTCGGTGGAAATCGGCGGATTCGCCGTCAATGAGATGAAGGTCTGGAATTTTGTCGATCCCGAACCCGAGGATGCCGTGGTGATGGAGAAATACTCGGTGAACCCGCCCAATGTATATGGGTTTGGCCATCAGGCTTATTACGGGCATGTCGTCGACTGCATCACGAATCACAAACAGCATCTGGTCGATGGCCTGGAGGGGCGCAAGAGCCTGGAGCTCATCAATGCCATTTACGAGTCCATCGAAACCGGCCGCGAGGTGAAACTGCATTTCCGGCCCAAGTATTCCAAGCTGGGAGCCAATTAGTGGGCACGCCCGACATCATGAAAATTTCCCTGGCCGGCGCCCAGTTCGGCGCAAGGGTGACGCTGGTGGAGCCGGTGAATATCTACGGCTGCGTATTGGGCGACGATGTTTTCGTGGGACCCTTCGTCGAGATCCAGAAGGGAGCCAGGATAGGCAACCGCACGCGGATACAGTCGCACGCTTTTGTGTGCGAGCTGGTGGATATCGGCGAAGACTGCTTTGTTTCCCATGGCGCCAAGTTCGTCAACGACCTGTTCAGCGGCGGCGGCCCGGCGCGCGGCGACAAGTCACTCTGGATGCCCACCAGGCTGGGCGACAGGGTGTCGATAGGCACCAACGCCACGGTGCTGCCGGTTTCCATCTGCGATGACGTGGTGGTGGGCGCGGGTTCGGTCGTGACCCGGGATATTACTGAATCAGGTATCTACGCTGGCAATCCAGCTCGAAAAATAAGAGGCCTCCATGATTAAGTTTCTTGATCTGCATTCGCAATACAAAAGCATCCAGCCCGAAATCGACGACGCGATAGGCAAGGTCATCGCCGCCTCCGCCTATATTGGCGGCGAAGTCGTGGAAAGATTCGAGCAAAGCTTCGCCTCCTATCAGCAGGCGGCGCATTGCGTGAGCGTCGGCAATGGCACCGACGCGATAGAAATCGTCCTGGAAGCCTTTGGCTTCCTGCCCGGGTCCGAAGTGATAGTCCCGGCCAACACTTTCATTGCCACCAGCGAGGCGGTGACGCGCAGCGGCTACAAAGTGGTCTTCGCCGATGTGGACCCGGTCACCTATACGCTGGATGTGGAGGATGCGCGCCGCCGGCTGACCTCGCGCAGCGCCGCGATAATCGCCGTGCATCTGTATGGCCATCCCTGCGACATGGACGCGCTGATGGCGCTGGCGCGGGAATCGGGCCTGAAAGTGATCGAGGACTGCGCGCAGGCCCACGGCGCCGAGTACAAAGGCAGGCGCGTGGGCGCGATCGGGGATGCGGGAACGTTCAGCTTTTATCCGGGCAAGAATCTGGGCGCCTATGGCGACGGCGGCGCCATCACCAGCAACGACGCGGACCTGGCGCGGCAGTGCCGGATGATAGCCAACCATGGCCGCATCGATAAATACGACCACCAGTTCGAGGGGCGCAATAGCCGGCTGGACGGGCTGCAGGCGGCCATCCTCTCCGTCAAGCTCAGGCATCTGGATGCCTGGATAGACCATCGCAACCGCGTGGCCGCCGCTTATTTGTCGGAGCTCCAGGACGTCGACGGCGTGGTATTGCCGCGGGTCGCCTCCGGATGCCGCCATGCTTTTCATCTATTCGTGCTGCGCACGCCAAACCGGGATGCGCTCGCCGCATTCCTGAAGGAAAGAGGGATCCAGACCGGCGTCCATTATCCGATAGCGCTTCCCAAGCTCGAGGCATATCGCTACCTGGGCGCGCCGGACCCCGCGATGTTCGCGAACCAGGCCGACGGGCAACTGCTCAGCCTGCCCGTCGGCGAGCACCTGGACGAAACGCAGGTATCGCAGGTCGCGGAGGCGGTGAGGGAATTTTGCGCGCTGGCGGTAACGGCGTGAATTTCAATGCCGGAAGAAGCGCTTGTGGCCGCGCTGGAACATTTCCCACAGGGGCAGTTCCGTGCCATAGATATGATGCGGCCTTCCTTCCCGGCCGATATAATCGGCCAGCTCCTCCGGCGACCAGCCCATCTTCTTCATGAAGTACTGTTTATCGCGTTCCAGGTCGGCTTCGGTGAGGTAGGCAATGCCTTTCAATCCCTCCATGGCCTGCTCCCTGGTCATCTGCCCGGCGGACACCAGGGTGCCCAGGTGCAGGCGGCGCTTATCCACGCCGAATTTGTTCGGCAGGATATAACCCTGGTAAAAGCGCGTGAAGATGGATTCGTAATGCTTGTAGGGATATGGCTTGTAGCCGTATCGCTCGGCCAGCGCCGCGAGCGCCTCGAACTTGTTGTAGGGCATCATGTCCAGGAATGAGGTCCACTGGATGCGGTTGACGAGCCGGTGGCGGACATATTCCAGCGTACCTATCGCCGGGAATGTCCTGATCTGCACGGCGCCGAATTTCTTCGCCAGCGCCTTGATGTTTTTCTTGTCGTACTTGAACCAGTTCCAGCCAGGCGGCATGCGCATGCCCTCGGTCGCCTGGTTGGAGCCCGACAGGATGTAGTTGACCTTGTGCCTGGCGGCCTGCTGGTAGTTCACGCCCAGCATGGCGTTGTCGTAAAGCAGTTCGACGTCGATCACATCGGCGTCGAAGAAGGCCTGCATGAGCCTCTTGTATTCGCCCCAGTCGATGACATGGGTGTGCAAGTCCACGCCCAGGCCCTGGACGAGATTGGCGATATTATGCTGCGCCAGCTCGCTGTTCCAGCCATTGTCCATATGCACGGCCAGCGGCCGCAGCCCATGCTCCACGGCCTGGAACAGCACCCATGAACTGTCCACGCCGCCGGATACGCCCACCACGCAGTCATAGCGCTTGCCTTTTCCCGCGGCCTTGACCTTGGCAATGAAGGCCTCCGATTCGGCTTTCTTGGCAAGGGGATCCTGATGGATCACATCCCTGGAATGCGCCAGGAATTCGCTGCAGTAATTGCAGACCCCCTGCGCATCGAAGCTGATATCCGCAGCGCTCGTATCCATTACGCAGCGGCTGCATACCTGGTAAGACAGATTCATGCTCGTTGCCCCAGTAGTTTTTCCAGTTCCGCATACCGCGGATAGGTTATCAGGACGGCCCGGTGCGGGCCATGGAATACAAACAGCGCACCTGCCGCCGCGGCGGATGCGCCGGCGTCTATGGCGGCTTTGATATCTTCCAGGCTTCCCGCCCCTCCCAAGGCGATCAACGGCACCCTGACCCCCTGCGCGGCCTGCCTTATCAGGTCCAGGTCATAGCCGCCCATTTCCCCGTCCCTGTCGACCGCGGTGACCAGGACCTCTCCGGCGCCCGCCGCGACAGCCTTTTGCGCGAAATCCAGCCAGCCCTGCTCGCGGGTCTGGCCGCGGCGGCTTTCATACAGCACCGGTTTCCCGCGCCAGTTGCGTTTGACGTCGACCGATATCACGATGCTCTGGCTGCCGTAACGGGCGGCAATCTGCGAAATAAGATCCAGCTGGCCGAAGGCCGCCGACTGCAGGCATATTTTCTCGATGCCGAGGTCGAACAAGCGCGCCGCCTGGTCCACCGAGCGCACGCCGCCGCCATAGCACAGCGGCATGAAGCATTCCCCGGCAAACAGCTCTATCGTGGCGTAGTCGGGTTCGCGGTCCCGTTTCGAGGCGGCAATGTCCAGCACGATCAGCTCGTCGACTTCCTTCTCGTTGAAAATGCGTATCGCGTTGATGGGGTCTCCCACATACTTGGCGTCTTTGAAACGGCGTGTCTTGACCAGGCCCCCATCGCGCAGGAGCAAGGCTGGAATGACGCGGTGTTTAAGCAATGGGCAGTTCCACGAAATTGCGGATCAGGTCCATGCCGTAGCGGTGGCTTTTCTCGGGATGGAACTGCACGCCGAACAGGTTGCCGCGCTGGAAGGCGGCCACGAATTCTTCGCCATAGTTGGTGAGCGCGATTGGATCGCCTGGCTGGTTGCAGGCGATGTAATAGGAGTGCACGAAGTAAAAACGCTTTTCGTCCGGGCCCGGCCCCAGCAAGGGGTTGGACCTGGCCACCCGCACTGTATTCCAGCCCATGTGCGGCACGCGCAAGCCGTCGCGGGCCGGGAAGCGGCGCACTTGCGCATCGATCCAGCCCAGTCCCGCCATCCGCCCCTCCTCGCTGGCGCGGCACATCAGCTGCATGCCCAGGCAAATTCCCAGCACGGGAATGGCCTTGTCCAGCGCCGCCTCGGCCAGGCCCGCCATCAGACCGCGCGACTCAAGCTGCGACATGCCATGATCGAACGCGCCCACACCGGGTATGACCAGTTTCGCCGCCGCGGCTATTTCCGCGGGCGTAGAGGCCCGCTGCGCCTGGCCGCCGGCGCGTTCTATCATCCGGATCACGGAACTGATGTTTCCCGCGCCATAGTCGAGGACGGCGATCTCAGGCATGTTCGCCGCAGCCGGTCTGTTCGTACCACTTGAGGAAATTGACCCAGCGCCACACATGCGCGGTGCAAGGCGATTTTCCGCTGGCGATGGAATCAAACTGCTGCAGCAGGGCATTCGCGTTCAGGAAAGGAACGTCATGGCTGGTTTGCAGCCACTTGCGCACGGTCCCGGATTTCTCCAGGAACCATGATTGTTCCGGGGTTTCAAAGCCTATCTTGTCCTTGCGGTCCAGCAACTGGTCGGGCACGATGCCGCGCAGCGCCGCGCGGAAGACGCTTTTCGTCTCGCCCTGGCGTGAAATCAGGTAGTGCTCGGGCAAAGAGAACAGCAGGTTCGCCAGGGGCAGGGTCAGGAACGGCACCCTGCTTTCCAGCGAGAATTGCATGGAATTGCGATCGCCCTCGCGCAGGTAGCCCGGCAGGTGCCGATTCTTCAGGGAGCTGGCCAGTCGTTCCATCACGCGTCGCCCCTTGGCGCTGTCGAGTTTTCTTTCCCGTTCGAACACCATGGTCACTCCCGCATTTTCCAGGGCGTCGGCATTGAGCCACGCCGGAGTGAAGGAGCGCCCCATGGTCTTGCTGGCAACGCCGAACAGGCGGTCGGGAAGGGTGATGGCGGCAAGATACTGCCAGGCGCGGCCGTAGCTGCGCCCGGGCCAGCGGGCCCAGTTGCGGGCGAAGTTCTCAGCGCCCGACAGGTCGCCGCGCTCGAGCAGGCTGAGCATGCGGTGCCCCGGGAAGCCGGCGTAGCCCGCCAATAGTTCGTCGGCGCCTTGTCCTTCGAGCGTCACCGTGATGTTGTTCTCGTGCGCCAATTGAAATACGCGATACTGCGCGTAGGCGCTGGTGCTGGTGAAGGGTTCGCCCTGGATATGGATCAAGCGGTCCAGGTCGCGGGCGAGGTCGTCGCCCGTGGCGCTGACCTTGTGGGCCTTGGCGCCGACGAACTGGTTGATGCCGTCGATCCAGCTTTCCTCGCACTGCTTGTACCCCGGCGCAATATAGCTGAATGTGCTGATGGGCTGGGCCGGGTCGAGGTAGCGCATGGCGCACACGATGGCCGACGAGTCTATGCCTCCCGAGAGCGCCGCGCCCAGGGGCACGTCGCTGCGCAGATGCAGGCGGACGTTGTGCAGGAATTGTTCGCGCACCGCCTCGGCCGCCTGGTCGAAGGTCAATTCGGATTTTTCCCGGAAATCCGGCTCCCACCAGGTCCTCTGCGCGCTCGCGGCGGGATTGGATAAATCGACCTTCATCCAGTGGCCCGGCAGCAACTGCCTGATCCCCCTGATGAAAGTGTGCTGCTGGTTATCGAAATCGCCGTGCACGAGATAATCGTAGCAGCGCTGCCAGTTGGCCTGGGGCCTTTGCTCGCGCAGGCTCAAGAGCGCCGCCGGCTCGGACGCAAACAGGAAGCGGTTCTGCTCCAGGTCGAAATAAAATGGCTTGATGCCGAACGCATCCCGCACGCAGCTCAGGGTCTTGTCTTTGGCGTCGTACACCACAAAGGCGAACATCCCTTCCAGGCGGGCCAGGCAATCGGCATTCCACTGCTGCCAGGCCTTGAGCAGGACCTCGGTGTCGGAGTCCGAATGAAAAACATGGCCAAGCGCAATCAGTTCCTGCCTGAGTTCGCGGTAGTTGTATATTTCGCCATTGAAAACGATGCTGTATCGCCCCGCGCCCGACTTCATGGGCTGGCGCCCGGCGGCGCTCAAGTCGATGATGGAAAGCCTGGTGTGCCCCAGCGCCAATTGGCCGTTGCAGACATCGAACAGTTCGCTTCCTTGATCGTCCGGCCCGCGCTGTTTCAGCTTGCTTTGCGAGCATGCGATCCTGCTGTGCAAATCGTGTGGTGGCGCAAGCCACCATCCACCAGTGATGCCGCACATAAATGTCTCCTTGGCCAGGCCAAAAGTAAATAGGATTCGGGTTGGTGAAGCCGGGCATGTCCGGCTACTTGACAGAGGCGTTGCCCATGGCGCCGGCCTCGGAGACCAGCGGAATCTGGGTGTGGTCGGCGTCCTGCCCGTGCCGGTATTTCGTCGCCTTGACAATGACGGCGAAATAGATCGCGAACAGAACGACTTCGTGCGCTACGAATGCGTCCAGGAAAATATTGATCTTTTGCTGGGAGCACAGCAGCAGCACGGCGGTGAGCGTGCAGAAATATGTGACCTGCCATCCCACGCCCTTCTTGACGTTGTGGTTCAAGTACAGGACCACGCTCAGGGGGCTGACCATGAAGCGCACTCCCGCCGCTATCGAGAGCGGGCCGGCGAATTCGCCGGCCAGCGCCCAGTTCTTGCCGAAGACGAAGGAAAATATCTCCACGCCATAGGTCATGAATATCAGGCAGAAAGGCACGGTGATGCAGCTCAGCAGCATGAAAATGCCGATGATGTAGCGCCGCAGGGAGGATGGATTGGTATTGTCCAGCTGGGTTATCTTTTGGTACAGGACTTCCGAAATGGCGCTGGAAATCAGGAACAGGGGCAGCGACAGCACCTTCACGGTAAAGCCGAACAGGCCGGTGATGGATGCCGAGAAAAAGCTGGCGATGACAAACAGGGGCACTTGCGAGGCGCTGCTGTCGAAAAGCGAACCCCACAGCGAAAATAGCGGGAAGCGCTTGTACTTCCTGGCATTTTCCTTGATCCGCTCGCGCGTGACGGACGGCCGCGACGCGGCGATCGATGACAGGTTGCCCTTGATCAGGCTGGCAAGCCCGAGCAAATGCCCGGTGACGTGGCCGCCGATCAGGCCCAGCGAAGTGCCGGGCCCGTATCCCAGGGCGCATTGGGTGACGCCGGTGCCCACCCCATGGATGGCGCGGCTTGTGGCCAGCTGGCGGAATTTCTTGCCGCGGTTGTTCCAGTAGATCATGATCTGGGTGCCGGAAGTCAGCGCGACGCTCAGCGGCAGCATATAAATCCATCTTCCCACCAAAGGCGTATTCGCCATACTGATGATTTCGTCTTCGAACAGGAAAATGGCCCCTTGCATCAGGGCGCTGAAGCATAGCGTAATGGAGGCGGACAGCATCACGATGTTCAGGGCGTCGCCATCGTCCCTGGGCAGCATGATGGCCGTCTCGTACCTCGCGGCGGCGATGATGCTCAAGACGGCGTTGATCGCGGTGAACAAGGCCAGCACGCCGAAGTCGGCGGGCGTGTAGATTCGGGTCAGCAGCGGGCTTACGGCAACGGTGAATACCTGGGCGGCTATCGTTCCGGTCATCAAGGTGATGACGTTCTTGACGAATTCGCCCTTGAGGCTGAATTTCTTATGCATAAACGGGTTTCTCGGCGGCTAGGCGCATGACGTGGGCGAGGGTCTCGCAGCATTTTTCGATTTCTTGCTCGCTCAGGGTGGGATGCACCAGGAACATCAGCGCGGTTTCGCCCAGTTCCCTTGCGACCGGCAAGCGCTGCCGGGGGCGCCAATCGGTGCCGTCGAAGGCTTTTTCCAGGTAGACCTCGGAGCAGGAGCCTGTATAGCAAGGCACGCCGCGGGCGTTGATTTCATCGGTGATGCGGTCCCGGCTCCAGCCAGGCTTCAATGCCTCGGGCCGGACGAATACATAGCATTTGTAGGCGGCGTGGGCAAGCTCCGGCGGCGGCACTGGCACGCGCAAGCCCGGCAATTGCGCGGCCGCGGCCCAGATTTGCCGCGACAGCGCCAGCCTCTCGGCATGCCAGCGGCCCATGCGCCGCAACTGGATCCGGCCTATCGCGGCCTGCGTTTCCATCATGCGCCAGTTGGTGCCGAAGCTTTCATGCAGCCAGCGGAAGCCGGGCTTATGCTCGCGCTGGTAGATGGCATCCCAGCTTTTGCCATGATCCTTGAGCGACCACATCCTGGACCATAGCGCGCGGTCGTTGGTCGTGGCCATGCCGCCCTCGCCGCCGGTCGTCATGATCTTGTCCTGGCAAAAAGACCAGGCGCCGATATGGCCTATCGATCCGACGGACCGCCCCTTGTATTGGGCGCCATGCGCCTGCGCGCAGTCTTCGATGACGTAGAGTCCATGCTCGCTGGCCAAGGCCATGATGGGGTCCATGTCGCATGGCCAGCCGGCCAGGTGCACGCAGATCACGGCTCGCGTCCTGTCGCTGAGCACGGCCTGGATGGTCGCCGCGGTGATGTTTTGCGAGTCGCGGTCCACTTCGGCGAACACCGGCGTCGCGCCGGCATTGATGACGCACGATACCGAAGCCAGGAAGGTGCGCGGCGTCACCACCACCTCGTCGCCAGGGCCTATGTCCAGGGCCTTCAAGGCGGCGTCCAGGGCCAGCGTTCCGTTGCTGACCGCCACGGCATGGTCGCAGCCCGCCCACGCCGCGAATTCCTTTTCGAACTTGCGGCACTCCTGGCCCGTCCAGTAGTTCACCTTGTTTGACAGGATGACTTCGCGCACGGCATCGGCTTCTTCTGAAGTAAAGGACGGCCATGGTGAAAAAGGGGTGTTGAGCATAGGGGCACCTTGTTTGATAGGGGCAGGCGGGGAGGGAGAAGAGTGGAAGCCGGGGGCTAATCGGGGGCGCCCTTGGCAACCGTGCTGATGATGTATTTGAGGTCTTTCAGAAAACTGTAGTCGCGGATGTATTCCTTGTTGATCTTCACCTTGTCGGGCCAGATGACTTCGCGGTTGTAGCGCAGGGCGTCCGCTTGCTGGCCCAGTATCTCTTCCTCGTTCTTGTACTTGAGCGAGGCTGGCCCGGTGATGCCGGGGCGCACCGAAAGAATGATTCTGTCTTCGCCCTGCAGGTCGTCGGCGTAGCCCGGCACATCGGGACGCGGCCCGACAAAACTCATGTCCCCGGCCAGGACGTTCCACAACTGGGGCAGCTCATCGAGCTTGGTCTTGCGCATGAAGGCGCCGGTGCGCGTGATGCGCCCGTCGGCCGAGGTGGTGACAGTCGTCTGCGCGCCGCTGCCTTCCCGCATGGTCTTGATCTTGTATATCTTGAATATCGTGCCGCCCCGGCCGACCCGTTCCTGGACGAACAAGCCGTTGCTGCGCGTATCCAGCGACGCCGCGAGCCAGCACAGCAGGATCAATGGCGACATGAAAATCAGGCCGAGGAATGAGAAGAACAGGTCGAAGGCGCGCTTGAGCGCCGCATTGCAGGACGCCGCCAGATCGATCTTGGCATGCGAATAGAGCAGCTTCTTGAGGCCCGCCGGAGCCACCGCCAAGATGAATCTTATCGCCGTGTTCTTGAGGAAATCGAAGCTCGACAGGAAGCCTATCTTCTTCTGATAGCAGATGACCGCGTATTCATACTTGAAGCTTTGCAGGCCGTTCCTGGACATGAAGCCCGCGCCCGCCCTGACCAGGAACAGCTTGTCGGGCAGATTCGCCAGCCTGTATCCCCGGACAATCAATAGCGACCACAAGGCCACGTCCTGCGAGCGCTTGAACAGCGGATAGCCGCCGACCTCCAGTACTGCGGATTTCCTGAACACCGCCGCCGCGTGGCTGATCGGGCTGCGGGTCTTGGCGAACTTGACCAGTTCGCTATGCGTCAAGGGCAGGACGCGCGAAGAGAAAACCGCGCCGTTTTCATCGAATTCGTCCAGGGCCGCGCTGCTGGCCGCAATCCCGCTATTGTCCGCCATGAACGCGATCTGTTTTTCAAAGCGTTGCGGCAGCGAGATATCGTCGCTATCCATTCTCGCCACCAATTCATGGCGGCAGTGCTGCAAGCCTTCGTTGAGGGCCACGGCAAGGCCCCGGTTGGTCTCGAGCTTGACCGAGGCTATATTCAGCGGCGCCCTGAACGCTTCAATGACGGCCGCCAGTTCGTCCGGCAAAGGCCCGTCCTCGACCAGGACCACTTCGTTTGCCCTTAGCGTCTGGTCGTGCAGGCTTTGCAGCGCCTGGCGCAAATACTCGGGGTTCTCGGCGTGATAAACCGACATCAAGACTGAAAAGTTCATGGCAATCCCCACTGGATAGCGGCGGTTGAGGGTCGTGGCGATGGCCGGCGCAATCGGGCCGCGCTGCCGCCGCGATGCAGCGGCGGCGAACACGGGTACCCGACGCCAGATCTATGAATGGCGCGCCGGCAAAGTCACTGCGGAGGTGTGCGGGACAGGCCCCGCGTTGGGGCAAGGCGCGGCGGAATTTTCAGGCCGCGGCGGCGCCTTGCTTCAGGACTGGAGGTCCAGCATGTAAAGCTTGCGTTTTCCGCTGAAGACCGAATCGAAGAAAACCTTGCGGCCGTCCGGCGAAACCCTGGGGTGAAGGTCGCAGCGCGTTTCCCCCCCGAACTTGAAACCCTGGAAGAATTGGCCGAGCTCCACCACTTCGCCGGTGGCGAAGTCGGCCTTGAGCAAATGCTGCATGCGCGATTTATCGGGATAGGTGTCGGTGATGAACCAGTCGCCGTGCACATGGGGGTGGCCATCGCCCAGGGCGTCCAGGCTGCCATTGGAGAACGAGCTGATGGCGCCGCTGTCGACGTCTATGAGGTAATAGCCGTCTTTGCCGGAAGGGCCGCGCATATATGCGATCAGCGAGCCCTTGCCGGCCCAGAAGCAATGGCTGACCATCCCGTAGTTGCCGAGCACTTTCAGCTGCGCCCCGTCGCGGCCCGCCACGAACAGCCTGTCGAACTTGCGCTTGCCCACGAAATAGCGGTGCAGGAATATGAACCTTTCCCCATCGGGGGATATCATTACGTGATTGATCTTGTGTTTCGCTGAATTGAAGCGGGGCTCGAAATCCGTCTGGCACACATCGGATATCGAATATAAAAGGGCCGAGTCGCCCGTCTCCTGGTCTATTTTCCAGATGCCGTCCTGGTCCAGGTCCGCCATTTCCACATCATTCAGGGCGGGTATGTTGCGATAGCCATAGTCGGGCCTGAGCGCCTGGATGCGCCGGTAGTTGATGGCAAGAAAATAGTCGCGCCGGAAGGAGTCCTGCACGGGGAAGTCGAAGCGCCTGATTTCCTTTCTTTCCTTCAATGAAAAGACCCTGCTGATATACCGTTGCCCGGCCTCGTCGAAATCATTGAAAATGAAGCAATCGGCATCCAGCCAATGGGCGCGCGCCCCTTGCTGCCAGTTGTAGACTTTCGTCTTCAGCTGCAGGACCGGCAGCTTCAGGTCGTCTCCTGAAAAAACCAGGATGTCCAGGCTTTTCCTGCTGTCGGGTTTCCGGTCGGTGGGATGGACGGTCGAATGGCAAATCAGGAAACCGTCTTCGGATACCGGGGTCTTGTCGTAGTAGCCGAAAAAGGTATTCAGCATTTCATCGCCCACCGGTTCTATCCTGTGGCTGGAAAGAGTCCTGGAAGGGGTTTTGTTGCGTATGAATACCAGCCGCCCATAAGCGCTTTTTATTCCTGATTTCAGCACCGGGAACTGCGACAGGAATTTGGCGATCTTGCGCTCCATAGAGCCATACTCATTAGCCATTTAGGTTCCGATTCGTGATTCGATTGAATGTGGGGTGCGCCAGGTAGGCCGGCCCGGCCGGCGCCAGGGAGGAGGGCGCCGCCGCGGCGGCGCCGGACGGGATGTAGGACATGCCGGCCAGCATTCCGTAGAAAAACCAGATTTCCGGCAGCAGGATGTATTCGTTCATGGTCATCATGATGGCTATCACCAGGAAGGAAACCTTGAACGCCTTGTGCCGGCTCGAGAGCGGATACAGCTTTCTTGAAATCAGGAACAGGATCGCCAGCAGCAGGGAAAATCCCGCTATTCCAAGCTCGGCGAAGTACGAGATATAGAAATTATGGGACTTGGAATCGTGGCCGTAATCGCTGGCTTTGTGGAAGCCCTTGCGGTAGTTTTCCAGCCCCAGGCCCGTGCCGAACCAGAAGTTGTCCTTGGCGGTAGCCAGCGCACCCTTCAGCAGCATGACGCGGTTGTAATCGCTCATGCTGTTGTTCAGGTCTTCGCCATGCAGCAGCATCTGCGTGGTGACCGACACCCGCTCGAGCCGCTGCAGGGACTTGTCGGCGATGCCGCTGAAGGCGAAAGCCGTGATCAGCAGCAGGGCGGCCGCGGACTTCAGCAGGCCGGACAGCGTGAACCGCATGTAATACAGGACGATGCCCGCCAGCAGCCCTATGATGCCCGACCGGGAGAATGTCAAAGCCAGCGCCAGCGCGATGCAGCCCACGCAGAAGACCAGCCAGCTGCGCGATTTGCGCTCTTCCTTGTATATATAGAGCAGCAGCGGAAATATCATGGCGACGAATACGACGGTGCCATTGCGGTTCACGACGGGCATGAAGTTCGCGTCCTCGCCTATGCCCAGGGCATAGCGCATGAGGCCCACCAGGCAGCCTAGCACCAGCACCGTCACCGTGGACTTGATGACCTTGTTCGCGGTGCTTTTGTCGACCCGCGAAAAAAAGGCGGCCGCCGAGAAGAAAATGAGGAAGTTCAGCGGCCAGGCGAACCAGTAAGCCAGGTTCGCGACGGTGACGCCGCCCACTATCACCGTGGTGAAGAACGCGTAGACGCAGTAGACGATGGCCAGCGTCAGCAACAGGCTGTACGAGCGCGGCAGGCGGATGTTATTGCGCACCGCCAGGGCGAGGCCGGCGCAGGTGATGGGCATATAGGCCAGCGGCATCCCCGCCAGCCGGGCGATGTCCATGGACACGTCCGGCAGCAAAGCCAGCGGGAAAATATTCAGGGCGATGCCGTATCCGAACGCATGCAGGGCATTCCTGTTCGAATAGATCGCAAACAGGAACAGCGCCAGCGAGGCGAACAGATAATAGGCTTTCAGTCCGGTCAGCAAGAGGCGGCTCCTTGGAACGCGGCCAATCTGTCGATGATGGACTGGGCCTGCTTTTCTCGGGAATATTTGGCGATCAGGTCTTTATGGGGCTTGTAAAAATTGAATCGCTTGAACTCTATCGCCGCCAGCAACAGGCCTTTCAGTTCTTCGGCGTCGTTGGAGCAAAAGCCTGTTCCGGTCTTTTCGAGCAATTCGCCGGCGGCATGGGTGTTATCGATACCCACGGCCAGGATGGGTATGCCGCTGACCAGATATTCGAACACCTTGCCTGTCAGCATGCCTTTTGCGCGGGGCTCGCCCGATTCGAGCAGTAGCAGCAGATTGCTTTTCCTTTGCGCTTCCAGGGAGGCCTGGCGGGTGACGAAGCCTTTGATCTTGATGATGTTGTGCCGGTTGGCGTAAGTGCGCTGGATGATGTCGTTGAGTTCCCTTTCGTTCTGGCCGTAGAACTCGATGCTGACTTTGTCCGGGCTGATCAGGCCCGCGTCGATCAGCTCGTTGACGGCGGTGAACAAGGGCGTGGGATCGCGCCGCTGGGGATATATGGTTCCCGCATAACAGATGGTGATGTTGCCGGCCAGCCGCGGCCCGGCCGATACCGATTGCATCCAGGTCGGGAACTCCTGGGGGTCGAAGCCGTTTTCGATGACCCACACGGGCAGGGTCGGGTGGCGCGATTGCAGATCGGCCGCCAAGGGGCGGGACACGGTGATGAGCGCGTCGGCGAGCCCGTGCAGCGTGCGGCGTTCTTTGGCGGACTCGAACTTCTTGAATATTCCCTGGGCCGACGTGATGTGGTTATTCACCCATAGGTCCCTGAAGTCGGCGAACCAGACCAGGTCCGGATGCTTTTTCTTCAGTTTGCTGGCCACGACGTGCGTGGCGGGCGGGGAATAGGAACTGACTATGGCGTCATAGCGGTTTTCGGCGAGCAGCCGCATGCCGGCCTTATAGGCGGGCGCCACCCACAAGTCATGGATGTCCAGCATCGATCCTATATAGCGCCGCAAGCCGCGCACATTCTTCTTCAGGGCGGAGGCGCGCGCCTCCGCATTTGCGCCTTTTGCGCCGCAGGCGGGCGCCTGGTCAGCGCCGGCGCGCCTTTTCAGGCGGCGCTGCAGCCACGATGGCAGGCAGGGCACTTCGACAACGGTGACTTCCCTGGGCAAATCCGCCTCCAGCCCGAACGGACCCATGAAGTCATACTTCTTGGTCGTCAGCACTGTCACGTCATGGCCTTGCGAGGCCCAGTACTTGGCCCATTGGCCGATTCTAAGCACAGGTATTCTGTTTTGAGGGTAAAAAAAGCAGCTGACCAGCAGGATTCTCTTTTTCTGTTCATTCATTGGATTGGCCGAATAATGGTGTTTTGCCGAGATGGCATCGCGGATTCCGCGGCCCGGGCCTACGCCAGGAGCACGCTCTGATAAAGAAGCCGTTCTTGCTGCCGCTCGAGCAGCGTGTTGTGCCACAGCAAGGTGAATTTGCCGTTCACAGCACGACATGATTCTTTCAATTGGATGAATTTGTTCAGGGCCGCCTCGCCCGAGCCGAGATCCATATAGCGCGGCGCCATGACGGTGCATTCCATGGCGATCAGCGGGCGGATGCGCAGGTGCAGAGCCTTGCCGGCCACCGGATCGAAGGCCGGATACTCGAAGCAGGTGCCGCAACGGAAACCGGGCCGCTCGGCATAGCTCAATGTGCTGTCGTAGGCCATGCCCGCCTGTTCCCAGCCGTACAGGGTGCCGGGGGTCTGCCAGCGCAGATAGTGCATGCGCCCGCCCCAGCCGCTTTGCTCTATGCCTTCTTCACGGCAAGTCTCGAAGAGTTCGCGCGCCTCCGACACGATGGATCCCGGCCGCTGGTAAGTGTTGTAGCTCGGATGCAGGCCTATCTCGTGGCCGCGGGCGTGGATGCGGCGCATGAGTTCGCGGATGGCGGGATGCCTGACGTCATACAGGGCATCGCGGGAGGCTTGGGTCCGGCCGCAGATGAAATAGAACGCGCTGATGATGCCGAGGCGTTCCGATACGTCCATGATCCAGTTGAAGGTGTTGAAGGGATCGCGGGCATGCAGTTTTTCCTTGGAAAGCAGCCAGATCACCGGCGCTTGCAACGCCTCCAGCAGCTTGTGCCTGCGCAATACATCGCCCGCCATGGTGCGCAGGAGCCTGCCGGAACTGGAGAAGCCATAGCGGGCCGGCGTATCGACGTCGTGCGAAAGGCAGGTGGAGAAACTGTGCCTGGCCAGGGGCAGCCCGGGCCAGGCCCGCCGCACGACCTGCGCCAATATCGCCAGCCACTCGTCCACCACGGGACGTTCCAGATAGCCATGCTTGTAGGCATGGGACGATATCGCGGGAAACCGCCCATGCCGGTCCAGGTCCGTGCGGCCGACTTCCTCCTGGCGCGACAGCATCCAGTAGGTCAGGCCGAGGATGTCGTAGTGGATGGCGTAGCCGGTAGCGCGCTGCTCGATCAGCGGGAATGGCAGCGTGTCCATCCCCGGCGCCGGCAGGGGCAGCCGCAGCGGCGTTTGCCAGCCTTCGGCCGTGGCGTCCCAGTGGCTGCAGGGCAAGTCGGAGCACGCCTGCGAGAATGTGGCGTAGTCGGATTCGATGCGTATGCCGACATCGCTGCCGGGAAGCGATAGCAGCAGATGTCCCGGCGCGGGCTGGGAAAGCCGCAATTGGCCGCTGAGCCTTTCGGCCAGGATGGTGTTCAGCCATGCCACCGTGGCGGCGCGCGCCGGTTGGGGAAAGTGCGAGTCGGTCATTTTGCCCTGAATGAGTGTGTCTATATTCGTGCGGAAAGAAACGCAGGGACTGCCAAGGGGTGGCGATCAGGACCGGTTCGATCCGTAGCTGATATAGCTTTGGTGGTAGCTGCCGTAGCGCGAGCTGAAGCGTTGGCTGGATGCGTCAAAGTCGTTGAAAATCACGCCCTTGACCTGCGCGCCCGCCTGATTCAGGCGCTTGGTGGACTCTTCCAGCTCGCCCAGGGTGCTGACCTGCGCCCTGGCCAGCATGAATACGGTGCCGACATGGGGCGCCAGCGCGATCGCATCGGATACGGGCAGCACCGGAGCCGTGTCCAGCAATACCACGTCGTAGTTTTCCGACAATTGGTGCAGCAGTTGCACCGTCTTTGAGGAAAGCAGCACTTCGGCGGGGTTGTGGGGCAGCACGCCGGTGGTGATCAGGTCCACATTAGGCATCACGTTCTTGTGCAGCACCTGCGGCAGCGTTGCCGAGCCGTTGATGAGATCGCTGAAGCCGTTGTAGCGCTGCAGCTCGAAGTACCGGTGGACCCCGCCGCTGCGGAAATCGGCGTCGATGAGCAGCACGCGCTTGTCGGCGGCGCCGAGCACTGCGGCCAGGTTCACGCTCGTGAACGTTTTGCCGATATTGGGCGTGGGGCCGGTGAGCATGATGATGTTGTTGGCCGCATCCTGCAGCGCGAAGCGCAAGGTCGTGCGCAGGCTGCGCAGGCTTTCTATGGCCGGGTCGTCGGGTGAGCTTTCCGCCAGCACGTATTTGGCGCCGCTGCGGCTTCCCAGCCGCGGCGGCCGGTTGACCCCGGGAAGCACGCGGGGCACGGTGGCGAACACATTCAGGCCGAGCGTGGATTCGATATCGCTTGCCGCCTTGACGCCGTTGCGCAGCAGGCCGCGCAGCAAGGCCATGCCGGTGCCCAGCAGCAGTCCCGCCAGGCCCGCGACCACCAGGACCAGCGGGCGATTCGGCCTGATGGGCAGCTCGGGAGCGATGGCCGTATCGACCATGCGCACGTTGCCTACCTTGCCTTCCTTGACCAGGCGCAGTTGCTGGGCGCTGTTGAGCAGGCTGGCGTAGAGCTCGCCATTGACCTTCACCTCGCGCATCAGGTTCAGCAGTTGCTGTTCGAGTTCGGGCAGCGCCTTGATATGCGAGGTCAGCTTGCCCAGTTCGCTTTCAAGAGCGCCGATCTGCCCGTTGAGCGCCATGATGCTGGGGTGGGAAGGACCGAACTGTGCGCCCAGCTCGCGGCGTTTTTGCTGGAGCTCGAACAGCTGGGTCTGCATGGTCACCGAGCGGTTCAGGGACAGGGTGCCCTCGGTGCCCAGGTTGAAGGTGCCATGCTCGTCGCGAAATGCGGTGTATTTGTTGTCCGACTCGTCCATCTGCTTTCTGAGCTGGGGCAGGAAGCCCTCCAGGAACTCAAGGGATTTCTCGGCCTCGGCCGCCTTGCGTTCCGTGTTCTGTTTCACATAGGCAAAGCCTATCGCGTTCAGGATGGCGGTGACCTTGTTCGGGTCCGGTCCGTCCAGCGTCATGGAAAGCACGCCCGACGGCTTGCCTTTTTCGTCGATGAGCAGTTTGTCCTGCAGGTCCTGGATGATGTTCTGGCGCGAGCGCCGCAGCAGGGTGAAGCGCGCGTCGGGCCTGGCATTCAGGCCGCTGACCAATATGCGGCCCTGCTCGGCCCCTGCTTTCACATCGGTGGCCACGCCGACCTTGCCCTGGGCCAGCATCTCGCCATCCGGCCCGCGCAAGTCATAGCCGTCGGCCGTGGCGGTCAGCGTCAAAGGCTTGTTTTCCAGGCGTTCAGGAACGTCGAGCTGCCCGATTTTCACGGATTCCGTGCCCCACACATAACCTCCCAGGATATAGTTGCCGACTTTGAACAGGCGCGGCGCGGACAGCCCGGAAGCATGTTTGGCCAGCCACGCCCCGACTATGGGCACATAATTGGGAGTCGCCTCTACATGCAGCTGCAACTGGTCGCTTGCCTGCCCGATGACCAGGCGCGATCTCAGGATTTCAATTTCCGCGGTGGCGGGCGACTGCACATTGAACACAGTGGACAGCTCGCTGAGCAGATTATTGTTGGCGGCGGTCGGATTCTGTTCGACCTGGATCAGGATGTCGGATTGATACACGGGCTGGCTGAACAGGGCGTAGGCCCCGCCCAGCAGCAGCGCGGTCATCAGCACGCTCAGGATCAGCCAGCGTGCATTGAGCGCCGTATCCAGCAACCCCAGGAAATTGATGTCGTCATTATTCTGGGGCGCATAGGGCGCGGGGAGCACGACGGGAGCGGCGTGCCCGGCGGGGGCTATAGCGTAGGACTTGTTCATGTCGGCACCATTCATCGTGTCATGTCCCGGGTGGCGCTGATGGCGCCGTAGCTGGGCAGAAGCATGCTTATGACGCGGTTCCATCTGACGATGGGAGCCGGGTCGACGAAAACCATGTCGCGGGCCTTCAGTTCGAAGTCGGCGGCCAGGACATATGCGGTCGGCGCGCTCGCATCCAGATGATAGATTTCGGCGTTTCCATTGAGGCCCTTGCGTATCACATAGACTTGGCGCGCATTGCTGGTCTCCGGATTCAGGCCGCCCGCCTCGCCCAGTGCCTGGGCAAGCGTAAGCTGGCCGTCCATCAGGGGCTGGGCGCGGGCGGTGTGGACGTCGCCCAGCAGGAACACCTTGGAATCGTTGCGGTTGATCACGCGCAGCAGATCGCCGTTGGCCATCAGGATCTGCGCGGGATTCACGCCCTTTCTGGTGAGCAGCGGCATATTGATGTGCGTGGCGACGCCATTGCGGGTCAGGACGACGGAAGAGCGGTCGGCGTCGGCCGTCAGGCCGCCGGCCCGGTTTATCGCCTCGGGCAGGGTCATGGGGATGTCATTCATCGTCACCAGGCCGGGGTTGCGCACCTCGCCGTCGACATAGACGCGGCCGTTGCGGTAGGCCTGAATCCGTACAGTCAATTGCGGATCGCTGATGTACTGGGCCATGCGGCGGGTCAACAGCGACCGTATTTCATATTCGGTCAGGTCCGCCACCTTGATGGCGCCGACAAACGGGAACTGGATATAGCCCTCGGTGCTGACGTTGTAGCCATTGCCCACATCGGCGATGCTGGGCGCATAGGTAGCCACGTTCGAGCCGGCCATCGCCAGCGCCAGTTCGGGGTGGTTCCAGACGACGATGTTCAGAATGTCGCCGGGGCCGACCCGGTATTCCGTCGGCACGCCAAACAGCCGCTTGATATCGAAATTGATTTCCGTGTTCTCCGATGCGCGCTGCTGCTCGATCAATTGCGGCGAGATCGTCATCAGCGCGCCCGGCGGCGCCGCCTCATTCTGAAGCGCCTGGGACACATCCTGGGGCTTGCCCATATACATGCCAGGCGACATGCTGCATGCGGAAAGCAAGGCGAAGATAGCTATCATCGTGCCGACGGTGGCAAGGCGCGAAACCACAGGCCGGCGCGGGGAAAGAAGCGATTCTTTCATCGGGTTCACTTTAGAGTAACGGGTGTTGAGCCAGGTAAGCCAGGCCGGTATCGGGCGCTGGCTTCGGTATTTCAGCCATGCAGGCTGCCGCAGTGCCGTCTACCCAAGGGGGGGGAAAGCACTTTGTTTTCTACTGCCATAAAGTGTTGCGTTGGGGTCAGTGGGTAAAACACGATGCGCCTCGCTCACCCCGGCGAGGACATGCTTGTGGTCGGATATCCAGCGTTTTTTTGCGTTAAACCAGCTCCACCTGATGCTGCGGCAGCTTGACCCTGGTCTGCCGGCCAAGAATTTCCATCAGCACGACGACGCGCTGTGCGGAGACGGAATGCACCAGGCCTTCCAGGCCGTTCAATGCCGCGTCATTGAGGCGTATGCGCTTCCCCGGCTCCAAAGGACTGATGTCGCGGGGCGCTTCCCGGCTGCGTTGCCGCTCGTGTTCCTGGATGGCGGCGAGGATGTCCGGTTGCACCAGCGCGAAATTGGGCCCGAATCTGACGATGGAATTGACGCCGCGCGTCGACCTGACCGTGCTGATGGACTGCTTGTGGCTGGATGGCTTGAAGAACATATAGCGCGGAAACATGGGCTCGTAGCCGGCCAGTGCCGGCGCGGCGCCGCCGGCCCCCGATTTGCTGGATTTCTTCTTGCCGGTCTTGTATAAAGGCAGGTAGGTCAGGAAGCCTTGACGCTGCAAGTTGGCTGCCGCGAGGTTTTCCTGGCGCGGCTCGGTGTATGCGACGTACCAGGCGGCAGGGCTCTCGCAGGCGGGGGACGCCGCCGCCATATGGGCCGGCATGGCCGTCTGCGCAGATGATCGATCTACATGGCAATGCATTATTCGCTTCCCCCTCGACCCTGGTCGTTTGTTTTCCTGAAGCGGCGTAGCGGTTCCGGGATCCCCGCGTGCCTTGGTTTCCGGCCACTGCGCGGTGTTCGCAATGCCTTCGCCATGCTTTCAAATATGTGCAATTTTTAGCAGATATTGCTTTCCAGCAGCCATCAGCTATATGAGCTAAGGCAGGCGTTGTAGGCTGGGTTGAGTAGGCTGTGTGGAGTAGGAAATTGCCGGGCCGGGGCGCAAGTCCTTGCGCGCTTTTGAGTCGGGTTTTTGCGCTGCGGGCAAGCATGGCGAACATGAATTCACACAATTGCTTTTTTTTTGTATCGACTCCCACCAAGGGGCGGGGGCCCGCAAAAGGACCGCCTTGCGGCCCAGCCTCCGCCATATGGCGGAGGCTGGCGAAAAAAAACCCGCAGAGGCATTCAGCCTTGCGGGTTTCCAATTATTCGAGTGGCGGACAGGGTGAGATTCGAACTCACGGTACGCCTAAACGTACACTGGATTTCGAGTCCAGCGCATTCGACCACTCTGCCACCTGTCCTGTTTGCCGCCGCCGGTTTGCCGCCTTGCGCTTGCGCACGGGCCTGCAAACCGCCTGCCTGTGCAGCGCGCGTCGAACCGGTCGGAGTCCGTCGCACATCAGGCAAGTCCGCTATTCTAGCAAGGAAATAAAAAAAATCATAATTGGGCCTGGGCGCGCGCCACGCGGGGCGGCGGGCGGGAATAGGACGGTACACTAATGACGCAGCATCGAGCCAATTTTGGACCATCTGATAAAGGAACAACATGCTTACAGGCAAACATGCAGTCATCACGGGTTCGACCAGCGGCATCGGCCTGGCGATCGCCCGCGAATTGGCCTCCAATGGCGCCAATGTGGTGATCAACGGGTTCGGCGATGCCGAGGCCATAGAAAAAGAACGGGTCAATCTGGAACTGGAATTCGACATCAAGGCCTACTACATCAATGCCGACCTGACGCAGGCGGGGGCAACGCGCGACTTCATCAATGCGTCGGTGCAGGCATTGGGCGGCATCGACATCCTGGTGAATAATGCCGGCATCCAGCATACCGATCTGATCGAGGATTTTCCAATAGAGCGCTGGGATGCGATCATTGCGCTGAATCTGTCCGCGGTATTCCATGGCACGGCGGCCGCCTTGCCGCACATGAAAAAGCAGAGCTGGGGGCGCATCATCAACATCGCTTCGGCCCATGGCCTGGTAGGGTCGGCCAACAAGTCGGCCTATGTCGCGGCCAAGCATGGCGTGGTCGGGCTGACCAAGGTCACCGCGCTGGAAAATGCCGGCAATGGCGTGACCTGCAATGCGATCTGCCCGGGCTGGGTGCGCACGCCGCTGGTCGAGAAACAGATCGAAGCGCTGGCGCAGAAGCAGGGCGGCAGCATCGAGGATGCGGCCAGGGAAATGCTCGCCGAAAAGCAGCCGACGCTGCAATTCGTCACGCCCAAGCAACTGGGCGGCGCCGCCGTATTCCTGGCATCCGAAGCGGCCGACCAAATGACCGGCACCACGTTGTCGCTGGATGGCGGCTGGACAGCGAGATAGCGCGGCGGCCCATGCCGGATTACGCGCCCGCGGCGCCAGTCCGGTCCGCGGCAGGAAGCCGCGATAAGGCAAGGCAGTCCCCCTCCAGAAACAAATTAGGAAAGGCAGAATGTTGCTGTTACTGTCACCAGCCAAGAAGCTGGATTACGACTCTTCGGTACGGACCACGCTGCATACGCAGCCTTTGTTCATCGAACAGGCTCGCGATCTGATCCAGGTGCTGAAGAAGAAATCGGCGTCGGAAATCGCCGGCTTGATGAAGCTGAGCGAGGCCCTGGCCAAGCTCAACGTCGAGCGTTATGCCGCCTGGAAGCCTGTGTTCGACCAGACCAATGCACGCCAGGCGGTGCTCGCGTTCAACGGCGACGTCTACGAGGGGCTGGATGCGTCCAGCCTGTCGGACGCTCAATTGAAATGGGCGCAGGACCATGTGGCCTTGCTTAGCGGCCTGTATGGCGTGCTGCGGCCTCTGGACCTGATGCGGCCTTATCGCCTGGAAATGGGCACTCGGCTGGAGACCCGCAAGGGCGCGACGCTGTACGATTTCTGGCGCCCGGCCATTGCCCCGTACCTGAACAGCCGCCTGGCGGAACTGGCCAAGGGCAAAGCCGGCAAGGGCAAGGCCGTGGTGCTGAACCTGGCCTCGGAAGAGTATTTCAAGTCGGTGGACTTGAAAGCGCTGCAAGCGGATGTCGTGCAATGCGTATTCCAGGACTTCAAGAACGGCGCCTGGAAAGTGATCAGTTTTCACGCCAAGCGGGCGCGCGGCTTGATGGCGCGCCATGTCGTGGAAAACCGGATCACCGACCCCGCCAAGCTGCGCGGCTTCGCCAGCGAGGGCTATGCCTTCGACTCGGCGGTTTCCTCGCCCGCGAAGCTGGTATTCAGGCGCGCCGGCCAGGATAAATCCTAGGGACGGCTTGGCCGTGGTCATGGCCGATGGCGCGCGCGGGCGCGGCCCGCATCACGCCGCTGCGACGCCGCGCATTTCCTGGCGTATCAGCTGCGAGGCTTTGACCATTTGGCGCAAAGGATAGGCCAGGGTCGCCAGCTCGCCTTCGGTCTCGATGGACGCCGGCGGCTTGGCGTCCTTGTCGTCGAGGTATTCGCCTACCGCGTCCAGCGACTTCTGTATGCCTTCGGGCACGGCCGGCAGGCTGGCCAGGATGGGGATGGCCGCGGTGATCTGCGAGGCCAGCACATGAAACTGGATCATCAGGTTGTTCAGCTCGGGCACATTGTTCTGGCGCTTGATGGGCTCGTCCATCATGCGATAGAACGCCGAGGCGAAGTTGGCGAACGCAATGTACACATTCTTGCGCGCGACCCGCCAGCGCACTTCCGCCTCGTGCTGCTCGGCATCCAGCGCGCCGCTGTCCGGCGCCGCGGCCGCCTGGCTCGCCGCGGCTTGCGCGCGGGTCAGCGCGGCATAGTGCAGGCCGGTTTTGAGGAGTTCATGATTGGCCTTCTTGACCGCGTTGGCGAGCGAGCCCATGAAGCTGTGTTCCCACCACGGCAGGATATAGCTGCAAAGCAGCGCGATGCCGCAGCCTATGAAGGTGTCGACCAGCCGCTCGCCGATCACGATATTGGTGCTGGGCGACAGAAAGTGGAAAACCAGCAGCACGAAGACCGTATTGGATATGGCCGCGACCATGAAATTCAGCTGTATCATGCTGTAGCCCAGCACGCAGGTCACTATCAGCACGGCAAGATAGATGTCCGGGCTATGGGTGACGTTGAACAGTATCAAGGCCAGGCCGCAGCCGATGAGCGTGCCCGCCAGCCGCCAGCCGTTGCGCTGCCGGGTCAGGGCAAAGCCCGGCTTCATGATCACAAGTATCGTCAGGACTATCCAGTACCCGTGCATGCTGGCGCCGGGCACGACGGCATCCAGGCCGGTAAGCGGCATCAGCGCGGTAATCGTCATGGCGATCAGGGTGGCGATCGCCACCCGGGTCGCGTAGCGGAAGTGCGGCGAATCCAGCCGCAGATTGCTGGTCAGCATGCCTATGCGCCAGGTCTGGCGCGACAGGAAGCGGTCCAGCGCCTTGTCCAGCCGCATGTCGACCAGTTCGGCGCTTTCGGCGTTGCGGGTGTGCTCGGCCATGCGGTCCACCAGCCGCGTGGCGTTGCGCAAGCGGCGCAGCACCTGCACAAGCAGGGCATAGACCTCGGGCTCTCTTTCGACCAGGCCGGCTTCGCGGTATTTTTCCAGCTCGTATTCGATCGCGCGCAGCTCGGCCTTGACGCTATTGCGTTCTTTGACGCCGCGGTTGCGGGCGATATTCAGCGCGATGTGCGACACGTTGACCGCCAGTTTGTACAAGGCGTCGCGGGCGAAGATCAGGACATCGCTGTCGGGCACGCTGCGGCGCAGCGTTGCGTAATCGGTGTGTGTCGCGACCAGGCTGTCGAGCAGCGCCACCATGTCGATGAACACATTCAGCGCCGCCGCCCGCAGGCGGTCGCTGCGCCGGTGGCCGCGGGGCAGCTCGCGCAGCACCGTATCGCGCGCGGCCTGGTGCTTTTCGGTCATGGCGGACTGGGCATGGATGAGCTTGCGGTAGCTGGCTTCGAGGTCCGCGTTGACGTCATAGAATTGCGATCTGGCGATAATGTAATCGGCCGTCGCGAACAAGGCTACCGACAGCGCCTGTTGTTCCTCGCGGTGCCACAGCAGCCGGTGCACCGCGAAACTGAATACAAAGTAGAAGACCCCGCCCAGAAATGAATAAACCGTGTGCATCAGCACCTGGTGGGGATCCAGCGGCGTGCGCATGGTCAGCGTCATGAGCAGCAGGCAGGCGAAACCCAGCAGGCCGCCCTGCTTGCCGAACACGGTGAACATCGAAAAGATGAAGCACAGGGCTGGCACCACCAGCCAGATCAGGACGCCGTGCGAGGAGGCCAGCCCGGTGATGGCGGCGGTCAATGAACCCAGCAGTATGGCGCCCAGCATGCCATTGGTGCCGTAGCGCCGCGGCCCGCCCGGCTGATCGATGATCGCCACGCAGGCGGCGCCGATGGCCGCGATCATCCCCACGCTATACAGCTGGAACACCCCGGCCAGCAGCAAGGCCGGCAGCAGCACTCCCACCGCCTGGCGCATGCCGCCAAAGAAATAGTGGCTATAGAAGAAGCGCTGAAGCTGGGGTATGCGTGATGCCATGCGTCGGCCGGATGATAAGGGACGCTCAAGTATATAGGTAGATGGCGTGTTCGCTCCAGCCTGCCGGCTCCTGGAAAACCATCTGGCGCCGCATCCTGATTTGCCTCCGCCGCGGCAACGCGGTAAAGTATTGTATCGACTTGCCTAATTATCCAGGGCGGGTCATCAAGGCTCTGTCGTCCGGGCTATCCGCCCGGTTTTTTGCGCCTGTAATACTTTGCTGTTGGCCGCGCCACAAGCGTGTGTTGCCAAAGCTTCCGTTCTACCTCCCGCGTTCACATGAACGCTCGCGCTGTGTTTCGACGAGTGCAAGTCGATTCGGCAAGGTGTCTGGGTGGCATGGCTCCGTGAGCCATAAAGCGCCAGGTCATGTTGCCGCAATCGGTCCAAGCTCGGGCCTGATGGCCAGTCGGGATTCCAGTGCCGGTTACGAAAGGAATACATAATGGAACTCAATGGCGCCGATATCGTCGTGCGTTGCCTTGCCGAAGAGGGTGTCGACCACGTGTTCGGCTATCCCGGCGGCGCGGTACTCTACATCTACGACGCGATCTACAAACAAGACAATTTTCAGCACATACTGGTGCGTCACGAGCAAGCCGCCGTGCACGCCGCCGACGCCTATTCACGGTCATCCAATAAAATCGGGGTCGCCCTGGTCACCAGCGGGCCGGGCCTGACCAATGCCGTCACCGGCATTGCCACGGCCTACATGGACTCCATTCCCATGGTGATCATCAGCGGCCAGGTGCCCAGCCATGCGATAGGCGAGGACGCCTTCCAGGAATGCGACACGGTGGGCATCACCCGTCCGTGCGTCAAGCATAATTTCCTGGTGCGCGACGTCAAGGACCTGGCCGAAACCATGCGCCGCGCCTTTTACATCGCCAAGACCGGCCGCCCCGGGCCGGTGCTGGTCGATATTCCCAAAGACATCACCGTTGCCACCTGCAGGTACACCGCGCCGCGCGGCGAAGTGAAAATGCGCTCGTATGCGCCGGTGGTCAAGGGGCACCAGGGCCAGATCAAGAAAGCCGTGCAGATGCTGCTTGCCGCCGAACGGCCGATGATTTATTCGGGCGGCGGGGTGGTGCTGTCCAATGCCTCGGAGGAACTGCGCCAACTGGTCGAGCTGGTTGGGGCGCCTTGCACCAACACCCTGATGGGCCTGGGCGCATTCCCCGCGAGCAACGGCAAGTTCGTGGGCATGCCCGGCATGCATGGCACCTACGAAGCCAATATGGCCATGCAGCACTGCGATGTGCTGATTGCCGTGGGCGCCCGCTTCGACGACCGGGTCATCGGCAATCCCAAGCACTTTGCGCAGAACCCGCGCAAAATCGTGCATATCGATATCGACCCATCGTCGATTTCGAAGCGCGTGCGTGTCGACGTGCCCATCGTCGGCAACGTCAAGGACGTGCTGCAGGAGCTCAACGCCTTGTACGTCCAGGCCGCGGCCGAGACGCCGCCGAACAAGCCGGCGCTTGCCAAGTGGTGGCAGCAGATCGACGCCTGGCGCGGCAAGCGGTGCCTGGTCTACGAAAATTCCGATACGCTCATCAAGCCCCAGTATGTGGTCGAGAAGCTGTGGGAAATCACGCAAGGCCAGGCCTTTGTCACGTCCGACGTGGGCCAGCACCAGATGTGGGCGGCCCAATACTATCGCTTCGACGAACCGCGGCGCTGGATCAATTCCGGCGGCCTGGGCACCATGGGCGTGGGGCTGCCCTATGCCATGGGCGTGCAAATGGCCAATCCGGACAGCCAGATCGCGGTGATCACCGGCGAGGCGTCGATACAGATGAATATCCAGGAACTCTCCACCTGCAAGCAATACCACCTGACGCCCAAGGTGCTTTGCCTGAACAACCGCTATCTCGGCATGGTGCGCCAGTGGCAGCAGATCGACTACGGCTCGCGCTATTCCGAATCCTACGTGGATGCCTTGCCCGATTTTGTGAAGCTGGTCGAAAGCTATGGCCATGTCGGCATGCGCATCGACAAGCCGGCAGACGTCGAGCCCGCCATCCGCGAGGCATTCACCAAGTACAAGGACAGGCTGGTGTTCATGGATTTCATCACCGATCAAACCGAAAACGTGTGGCCCATGGTGAAAGCCGGCCGCGGCCTGACCGAAATGCTGCTCGGTTCTGAAGACCTGTGAGGAAAGAAACATGAAACACGTAATTTCTATCCTTCTGGAAAACGAACCGGGCGCGCTGTCGCGCGTCGTAGGGCTGTTTTCGGCGCGCGGCTACAACATCGAGACGCTGACCGTCGCGCCCACCGAGGATTCCACGCTGTCGCGCATGACCATAGTCACCAATGGTTCGGACGAAGTCATCGAACAGATCACCAAGCATTTGAATCGCCTGGTGGATGTGGTCAAGGTGGTCGACCTGTCCGAAGGGCCGCACATCGAGCGCGAGCTGATGCTGATCAAGGTGCGCGCCGTGGGCAAGGAACGCGACGAAATGAAGCGCATGGCCGACATATTCCGCGGCCGCATCATAGACGTCACCGACAAGGTCTACACCATAGAGCTTACCGGCGACCAGGACAAGATCGAAGCCTTTATCGGCGCCCTGGACCGCAGCGCCATCCTGGAAACAGTGCGCACCGGCGTCTCCGGGATAGGCCGCGGCGAACGCGTCCTGAAGCTTTGAAGCGGACTGTCCCGCCTACAATCCACGACTTGCAGCAACACACCCGTCCCGACGAACCCGGAACGGGTGTAACCAACAACAATTCCTCAATATTGGAGCACTTCAAATGAAAGTTTTTTACGACAAAGATTGTGACCTGTCCCTGATCAAGGGCAAGACCGTCGCCATCCTCGGTTATGGCTCGCAAGGCCATGCCCACGCCCTGAACCTGCATGAATCGGGTGTCAAGGTGGTGGTGGGCTTGCGCAAGGGCGGGGCCTCCTGGAGCAAGGCGGAAAACGCCGGCCTCAAGGTCCTGGAAGTGGCCGAAGCCGTGAAAGGCGCCGACCTGGTCATGATCCTGCTGCCGGATGAAAACATCGCCGAAGTCTATCGTTCGCAAGTGGCCGGCAACATCAAGGCCGGCGCCGCGCTGGCCTTCGCCCATGGCTTCAACGTGCACTACGGGCAGGTTCAGCCGCGCGCCGATATCGACGTCATCATGATCGCGCCCAAGGCTCCTGGCCACACGGTGCGCGGCACGTACAGCCAGGGCGGCGGCGTTCCGTCGCTGGTCGCCGTGCATCAAGACACTTCCGGCGCCGCGCGCGACGTGGCCTTGTCCTACGCTTGCGCCATCGGCAGCGGCCGCGCCGGCATCATCGAAACCAACTTCCGCGAAGAGACCGAGACCGACTTGTTCGGCGAGCAAGCCGTGTTGTGCGGCGGCACGGTCGAACTCATCAAGGCCGGCTTCGAAACCCTGGTCGAGGCGGGCTACGCGCCTGAAATGGCTTATTTCGAATGCCTGCACGAACTCAAGCTTATCGTCGACCTGATCTACGAAGGCGGCATCGCCAACATGAACTACTCCATTTCCAACAATGCGGAATATGGCGAGTACGAAACCGGCCCCAAGATCGTTACCGAAGAAACCAAGAAAGCCATGCGGCAATGCCTGGCGGACATTCAAAATGGCGTATACGCCAAGAACTTCATCCTGGAAAACGCCGCGGGCGCTCCCACATTGACCTCGCGCCGCCGTATCAACGCCGAATCGCAGATCGAACAGGTTGGCGGCAAGCTGCGCGCCATGATGCCCTGGATCGCCGCGAACAAGCTGGTCGACCAGACGAAGAACTGATAGCGCCGCGGCATGGGCGGGGCGGGCCGCAAGCGCGCCGCCTCGCCGCCATTGCCTGCTATCCGAAAAAAACGCCCTGCGGGGCGTTTTTTGCATTCTTGGCTGCGGTTCCCGATCTTTCGACAATCTGCATTCCGGTTTCCATAATTGACTTTTATCAAGTTTTTATTGCAAATACAAATAACAATCGTTATCATTTGCATCTTTCAATTCAATGGTTTTCGGAAGCAAGAATGACGACACGATCGCTGGTCTGGTGGGGCGGGGTATTCATGGCCGTGGCGGCCGCGCAGGCAGGGGCGCAGGAAAAACCGGCCACGGCCGGCTCGGCGGTGCATACACTGACTCCCCTGCGCGTCCAGGGACAGAGGCTGGAGACCGGGCTTCCGGAAGGTTCCACCATCACCACTCGCCAGCAGATCGACGAGCGCGCCATCGAAAGCTGGGAAGACTACGCCAAGCGCGGCGAGCCCGGGGTGAATTTCAGCACCGAATCCAATAGCGTCAATATCCGCGGCATGGACGGCGATCGCGTTGTGACGCGAGTGGACGGCATCCGGGTGCCGTGGCTGAACGATGGCGCGCGCAGCGCCAAGGGCGGATTGGACAGCATCAATTTCAATTCCCTGTCCAGCATCGACCTGGTGCGCGGCGCCGGCTCGGTGCAGTCCGGATCGCTGGTCGGATACCTGGATTTGCGCAGCTTGTCGCCCGACGACCTGCTGGCGCCGGACAAGGATTTCGGCGCCTTGTTGAAATCGGGCTACAACAGCGCGGACGACAGCTTCGGCGCCGATGCCGCCCTGGCCGGAAGGGCGGGACAGGGCAGCAGCTGGCTGCTGCAGGCCGGCCAGCGCGATGGCCACGAGCTGGAAAACCGGGGCGCGGTCGGCGGCTATGGGGCCAGGCGCGAAACGGCCAACCCGGAGGATTACAGGCAGAGAAACATTATGCTGAAATTGCAGCATGCCTTGGACGAGGAACACAAGCTGACTCTCAGCGGAGAGGCGTTCCGGCGCGAAAGCACCATAGACAACCGGCGCGAACAAGGAGCGCCGGTCAGCCGTTACGCCATCGGACGGAATTCACTGGACAAGGAAATCGAGCGGGATCGCGCGGTGCTGGGCTACGAGTATTCGTCGTCGCAGCGGGAGCCCCTGGTCGAGCGCGCCGACGTGAAGCTGTACTGGCAGCGCATAAGCCTGGACAACACCCAGGACGCCCAGCGTGTCAGCGCCCCGGCCGGCCCTTACGGCCGCCGCAGCTTCATGGAAGAGTCCGATGTCGGGCTGGTCGCGGCATGGAGCGGATACCTGGATGCGGCGGTCAAGCAGCACTGGAGCGCCGGCGCCGAATGGCTGCAAAGCGAAAGCAGGCAATCGTCGACCGGCTATGACAACTGCGATGTCATCATTCCCACGCCCGGCGCCTGCGCCAGCCTGCGCACCAACGTGGGCGACATGCCGCGCTCCAAAGGGCGGCAATGGGCGCTGTGGGCGCAAGACGAATTTTCCTGGGACGGAGGAACCTACGCCTTGACGCCCGCCTTGCGCTTTGATTCCTACAGCCAGAAGCCCAAGGCGGGGGGCTTGTACTCGGCCAACCCCAATGCTGCGCAGATAGCGTTTTCGCAAAGCAGCGACCAGGCCGTGTCGCCGTCGCTGCTGGCGACCTATAGGCCCCGGCAAGGGCTAAGCTTCTATGCCAAGTATGGCTACGGTTTCAAGGCGCCCAATGCCAGCCAGCTATACCTGAACTTCGGCGAGCCGGGCAGCTATCTGGTGGTGGGCAATCCCGATCTGAAGCCTGAAGTCAGCCGCGGCTGGGAGCTGGGCATGGACCTGGGCGACGCCGACAGGGGCGCGCGCCTGAGCCTCTACGATACGCGCTACCGCGATTTCATCGACCGGGTGGCGTACGCGCCAGGCAACCCGCAGCGCGACGCCGCCTGGGAGGCCTACACCAACGTCACCCAGTTCGCGAACCGGGCGCGGGTGCGCATCCATGGCGCCGAACTCAGCGGCCACTGGGCCTTCAGCGACAACTGGTACACATGGGGTTCCATGGCCTGGACGCAAGGCAAAGACCAGGATACGCAAGAATATCTGAATTCCGTCGCGCCCTTGAAGGCGATTGCCGCCCTGGGCTACCGCGCCGACCGATGGGGCGCGGAAAGCATCCTGACCATGGCCAGGCGCCGCGGCAAAGTGCAGTATCCGCAAGCCACCGCGGCAGCCAGGTATGAGGACTTCCAGGCTCCGGGCTACGGCCTGGTGGACTTGAGCGCCTGGTGGAAGCCGCAGGCCGCTAAGGGACTGAGGCTGCAGGCGGGCGTCTATAACCTGTTCGACAAGAAATACTGGAATGCGCTCGATGTGCCGACCGCCGGAACCTCCGCCATTGCCAACCCCATCGACAGCTATACGCAGCCCGGGCGCAGCCTGCGCGTAACGCTTAGTTATCAGTATTGATTGTATTGGGAATCGATCTTATTATCGATAGTGCGTTTCATTCACATGGATACAAGCATGACCATCACACTTGAACGACAGGCCGGGCCACGAGAGGCCGGGCCGCTGCGCGAGCGCTATGCCCGGATCAAGGCCGAGAACCCCAAGGCGCGCATACGCAACGTGGCGCAGCAGATGTCGGTCAGCGAGCTGGAACTCGTGGCCGCCAATTGCGGCGACATCCAGTCCACCCTGCTGCGCGAGCCGGCGCAGGATATTTTCAAGCAGCTCGGCAGCCTGGGCCGCGTCATGGCCCTGACGCGCAATGACTGGTGCGTGCACGAACGCCACGGCAAATACGAGGACATCCGCGCCGGCAAGACCATGGGCATAGTCCTGGGGCCGGATATCGATTTGCGTGTGTTCTTCAGCGAATGGAAAAGCGCATGGGCGGTCAGCGACGGCGGGCGCCTGAGCATCCAGTTCTTCGACGCCGCCGGCGGCGCCATCCACAAGGTGTATGTCACCGGTGAAACCGACGTGGACGCCTACCATGCGCTGGTCCGGCAATTCGCCGATCCCCATCCCGCGTGGCCGGCTATCATTCCCCTCCAGGCTGCGCGGGACGACACCTTGCCGCAAGCGCCGGCGCAGTTGCGCGCCGATTGGCTCGCCATGGAAGACACGCACCAATTCCACGGCCTGCTCAAGCGGCACAATGTGTCGCGCCTTGCCGCGCTGCGCGGCGCGGGCGCCGACCTGGCCCAGGAAGTGTCCAACGATACGGCCGAGCGCATGCTCCAGGACGTGGCCGCGCGCGATATCCCTTTTATGTGCTTCGTCGGCAATCGCGGGATGATACAGATCCACACCGGCCCGGTCAGGAAGCTGATGCGAATGGGGCCATGGTTCAATGTGCTGGAGCCGCATTTCAACTTGCACCTGGACACCACGGCCATTGTTTCGACCTGGATAGTCAACAAGCCGACGGTGGACGGCTGGGTGACATCGGTGGAGTGCTATGCCGGCGATGGCGGCTTGATTGCGCAGTTTTTCGGCGCCCGCAAGCCCGGCGTTCCGGAGCTTGCCGATTGGCGCAATCTGCTGGCGGGGTATTGTCCGGTTCCGCTGGCGGCATGACGATGCCGCGCTGGTTTGCGGCCTTGTGCCTGTTTGCAGCGGGCATGGCCTGCGCGGCGCAGCCCGCGCCCCGCGCGGCCGGGCGTGTCGTATCGCTGGGTGGCAGTGTCACCGAGATCATTTACGATCTCGGCCAGGGCGGCCGCCTGGTCGCCGACGATGAATCCAGCCTGTACCCCGAGGCGGCCACGCGCCTGCCGCGTGTCGGGTATTACCGCGCGGTGCCGCTCGAAGGGGTCGTGGCGCAACGCCCCGATCTCGTCCTGGCCTCGGAGAATGCCGGTCCGCCCAAAACCCTGGAGCGCCTGCGAGGCTTGGGAGTGGCGGTGAAGACGGTATCCGATACGCCAACGATAGATTCCCTGTATCGCCGCATCGAGCAGGTCGCGCAAGAGCTTCAGGTTCCGGATGAAGGCAGGAAGCTGGCGGCGCAGGTCCGCCAGGATGTGGCCGCCGCCCGATCGGCGCCCGGCCCTTCGCGCCGGGCGCTGGTGCTGGTCAATCGCAGCGGTCCGCTGCTGGGCGCCGGCAGCCATACCGCGGCGGCGGCCGTCCTGGCGCTGGCCGGACTGGAAAATGCCCTGGACAAGCAGACCGGCTACAAGCCGGTTTCGGCCGAAGGCCTGGCCGTGCTGGCGCCCGAGATGATCATCATTACCGACGCATCGGCACAGGCCAGCGGCGGCCTGGAGAAATTCAAGGCCGGCGCGGGCGTCAGCGCGACACCCGCGGCGCAGCAGGGCCGCGTCGTGGCGATGGACGACCTGCTCATCCTGGGCCTGGGCCCGCGGGTGGGGGACGCCATACGGCAGTTGAAAGCGGCGGCCCGGTAAAAGCCGGGATTCCACTATGCGCATGCCATCCGATTCCCGCAAGCTGGCGCCGCGGCCGGTACTCGCCTGCCTGGCATGCTGCCTGGCGCTGGCGGCGCTGGCCGCCAGCGCCAGCGGCGCCGTATTCATACCCTGGGCCAGCTTCCCGCGCCTGCTGTGGGGCCATCTTTTGCCGGGCGACGACTTGCTGCGCAACGTTCTGGTGGACATCCGCCTGCCGCGGGTGCTGTTCAGCGCAATGACGGGGGCCGCCCTCGCCGCGACGGGCGTCACCATGCAGGCCCTGTTCCGCAATCCTCTGGCCGAGCCCGGGCTGGTTGGCATATCTTCCGGGGCGGCCCTGGGGGCGGTATGCGCCATCGTGATGACGGCGGGCGGCTTCCTGACGGTGGCCGCCGCGGCGTTCGGCGGCAGTCTGCTGGCCACCTGGCTGGCCTATTCCATAGGCCGCCGGTACCGGGGCGTGGCCGGCCTGCTGCTGGCCGGCATCGCCATCAACACGATAGCGGGCAGCGCCATAGGCGTCTTCACCTACCTGGCCAACGACGCCCAGCTGCGCGACCTCACTTTCTGGAGCATGGGCAGCATGGCGGGGGCGGACTGGCCGGCCTTCGCCATGCTGGCGCCGTGGACGGCGCTGCTGCTGGCCTATCTGTGCAGCCAGTGGCGGGTGCTCAATGCCTTGCTGCTGGGCGAGCGCGAGGCCGCGCACCTGGGTTTCGAACTGGCCACGGTGCGGCGCCGCCTGATCGTCGCGACCGCCCTGATCATCGGGCCGCTGGTGGCGGTCACCGGCGGCATAGGCTTTATCGGGCTGGTCGTGCCGCACCTGATGCGCATGCTGCTGGGCGCGCATCACCGTCATCTGTTGCCCGCCTCGGTGCTCGCGGGCGGGCTGGTCCTGACGCTGGCGGATTGGCTGGCGCGGGTCGCGGCCAGCCCCGCCGAACTGCCCATAGGCCTGCTTACCAGCCTGGTGGGCGGTCCATTCTTTTTCTGGCTGCTGAGCCGCGGCCGCGGCATGCAGGCCTGATTCAGAAGGAACACCCATGGACACCGCCCGGAATGATGCCCTGGACGCCCGCGATATCGATGTCCGGCGCGGCCGGCGCACGGTATTGCAGCGGGCATCGCTGGCGCTGCGGCCTGGCGAAGTCGTCAGCCTGCTGGGGGCCAACGGCGCGGGGAAATCCACCTTTTTGTCGGTGCTGGCGGCGGAGCTGAAACTGGATATGGCGCGCCACGCCAAAGACGCCGTGGTATTGAACGGCAGGAATCTCGCGGACTTGAGCGCCGCGCAGCAGGCGCGATCGCGCAGCGTGCTGCCGCAAAGGCCGGGCCTGGCTTTCGACTTGCAAGTGGCGGAAGTGGCCGCCATGGGCGCCTATCCGTTCCCGGATTTGCCGGCGCGCGAGGTGGATGAGCTCGTGGGCTTGTCCCTGGAAATGGCTGACATCCGGCATTTGCGCCAGCGGCGCTATCTCGAGCTGTCGGGCGGCGAGCAGCAGCGCGTGCAGTTCGCGCGAGTGGTGCTGCAGATTCTCGCCGGACGCCGGGCCGATCCGGACGGCCGGTATATGCTGCTGGACGAACCCACCGCTAGCCTCGACCCTTTGCACCAGCAAGGCCTGCTCAAAGCGGTGTGCGAGCTCGCGCGCGCCGAGCGCATCGGGGCGCTGGTCATCCTGCACGATGTCAATCTGGCGGCGCGCTGGAGCGACCGCATCGCCTTGTTATGGCAGGGCACAATACTTGCTTGCGATACGCCCAGCCGGGTGCTGACGCAGCAGAATCTGCAGCGGGTTTATGGCGTGGATGTGCACGTGATGCCGCATCCGCGCCAGCCCGGCAAGCCGCTGGTGGTTTTCGGATAGGCCTCTATGGAGCCGACAATGCAAAATCAGGCCCTATTTCGGTTATTCTTCGTCTTACGATGAATAAACCTCCTTATCCCCATCCCATTATTGCGCGCGAAGGCTGGCCATTCCTGGCCGGTATCGTGCTGGTGTCGATAGCCGTCAGTTTCTGGTCGGGCGCCGCCTCGATCCCGTTGTGGCTATTGTCGATTTTTGTATTGCAGTTTTTTCGCGATCCGGCGCGCATTGCGCCCGAAGGCGGATTGAATGTCCTGTCGCCCGCCGACGGCCGCGTCGTGGCCGTGGAGGAAGTCCGCGACACCTACGCCGACCGGGACGCGCTGAAGATCAGCGTGTTCATGAATGTTTTCAATGTCCATTCCAACCGCTCCCCGGTAAAGGGCACGGTCGTCTCCGTCAATTATTTCGCCGGCCAGTTTTTCAACGCTTCGCTGGACAAGGCCTCGCTGGAAAACGAGCGCAACGCCACGGTGCTGCGCACTGATCATGGCCACGTGGTCACCGCGGTGCAGGTGGCCGGCCTGGTGGCCAAACGCATTCTTTGCTATATCAAGCCTGGTGACCGACTGTACGCGGGGCAGCGCTACGGTTTCATCCGTTTTGGTTCGCGGGTAGATGTCTATCTGCCTCCGGGTTCGCGCCCTCGCGTTGCTATAGGCGACAAGGTCCAGGCCACCAGTACGGTGCTGGCCGAGTTGCCCGATAGCCCCGCCGACATACAAGAGTAAGCCTATGCCAAACTTTTCATCGGACGAAACCCGCCGCCGCCGCAGCATCTATCTGCTGCCCAACGCATTCACGACGGCCAACCTGTTCGCCGGGTTCTATGCCGTGGTGCAGGCCATGAATGGCCGGTTCGAAATGGCGGCCATTGCCATCTTTCTGGCCATGGTGTTCGATGGCATGGACGGGCGGGTCGCCCGGCTTACCAATACGCAATCCGCCTTTGGCGAACAGTACGATTCCTTGTCCGACATGACCTCGTTCGGGATCGCCCCCGCCTTGGTGATGTACGAGTGGTCGCTGCAGGGCCTGGGCCGCTGGGGCTGGCTGGCGGCCTTCATCTACGTGGTGGGCGCCGCCTTGCGGCTGGCGCGTTTCAACACCAATATCGGCGTCGTCGACAAGCGTTTTTTCCAGGGCCTGCCCAGCCCGGCCGCCGCCGCGCTGGTGGCCGGCTTCCTGTGGCTGGCGGTGGACAACAAGCTGTCCCTGCAGAATGAAACCATCGCCTGGCTGTCTTTCGGGTTTACCGTCTACGCGGGCATCGCGATGGTGACGAATGCGCCTTTTTACAGCGGCAAGAGTTTCGCCTTGGGCCGCAGCGTGCCCTTCTGGGTGATTCTGGTACTTGTCGGGGTTTTCGTGTTCGTGTCCAGCGATCCGCCTATTGTGCTGTTCGGCCTTTTTGTGGTGTACGGCTTGTCGGGCTGGGTCATCATGTTGTGGCGCTGGCGCCGCGCCCGCGAGCTGACGCGCTTGCGCCAGGAAGGCCTGGAGGAACGCGACGCCACGGTAACGCCGACCTTTACCGCGAGCCACACCTACCAGCCGCCGCAACCCGGCGGCCAGCAACCTGGAAGTCAGCAGTCCGGCGATCTGCGGCAGGGTAGCCAGCCGTCGCCGCCCGAGAAGCCGCGCGGCCCGCTGTAGCGCGCAAGCCCGTTAGAAACCGAACCAGAAGTTGTCGCGGTCAAACATGGGATCGGGGCCCGGGTGGAAGCGGGTCACTTTGCTGCCGTCGCTGCCGAAATACACGTACATCAGCGAATTCCAGGCACTGTTTTGCCGATACCGGTAGCTCCATACGATCTGGGTCGAAGAGGGCAGGCCGACGGAGTCTATCCTGGCGGGCGGCCCGAACTCGCATCGAACCTGTTCGGGCGTCCAGGTACCGCTGGCCAGAACGCGGAAGTGCTCATCGGTCAGCAATGGCTGAATGCGGTCGGTATTGCCGGCCGCATCCACATTCGTGCCCCAGGCGTACTGCCCCATGGGCTGCATGCTCCAGATCAGGCGCTGGCCGCCGTTTTCGGCGGGGCAGGAGTAGTTGGGCTGCCCATATTTTGCCTCTACCTGCTGCAAGGGCGTGCCGGGAGGCGTGTCGGCCATATTGGCGCAGGCGGCCAGCAGGCTGATGCACAGGCCGGAGACGGCCGCCCGGCCATGGCGCGTGAAGGTAAGGGTTTTCATAAATGGCTCCGTCCAGGGGTTCAATCGAGTCATTTTACGAGCATACGCCTTGCCTGCGCACGGCCCATGCCAGGCCGCCGGTGCCCGGGCCGGCGGATATCCGGCCAATCCGCTATAATGCCTGCTGCTTTGGGCCGGCTGCGCATCAGCGCCGCCAGTCGCCCGGGGTGAAATATTCATTTCATAAACACTGCACGTCAGGGCACCTCGGCTCTGTCGCTCGTTAAAGAGGCTAATAATGTCTGTTGCTGACATCAAGAAATCCGACATCGTCGCACAATATCAACGTGCTCAAGGCGATACCGGCTCCCCCGAAGTACAAGTCGCGCTGCTTACCGCGCGCATCAACGAACTTACCGGCCACTTCAAGGCACACATGAAAGACCACCACTCGCGTCGTGGTCTGCTGCGCATGGTCAGCCGCCGCCGCAAGCTGCTAGATTACCTCAAGGGCCGCAATCCCGATTCGTATCGTTCGCTCATCGAAAAGCTCGGTCTGCGTAAGTGATACCCGGGGCTGGCTCCCCATGATGCAACCGTGCACACTGCGATCCGTATCGTGGTGTGCACGGTTTTTTCTATTGTAAGGATATTCCCCAATGTTTAATAAAGTGAGCAAATCGTTTCAGTACGGTCAGCACACGGTGGTTCTTGAAACTGGCGAGATTGCTCGCCAGGCCTCCGGTGCCGTGCTGGTTTCGATTGAAGATACCGTTGTGCTGGCGACCGTCGTCGCCGCCAAGACCGCCAAGTCCGGCCAGGATTTTTTCCCGCTGACCGTCGACTACGTCGAGAAAACCTACGCCGCGGGCCGCATCCCCGGCGGCTTCTTCAAGCGCGAAGGCCGTCCTTCCGAAAAGGAAATCCTTACCTCGCGCCTGATCGATCGCCCTTTGCGCCCCTTGTTCCCCGAAGGCTTCTACAACGAAGTCCAGGTGATCATCCACACCGTGTCGGTCAATCCGGAAATCGACCCCGACATGGCAGCCATGATAGGCGCGTCCGCCGCGCTGGCGATTTCGGGCATCCCGTTCGACGGCCCTATCGGCGCCGCGCGCGTGGGCTACCTGAACGGCCAGTATGTGCTTAATCCCACCAGCAGCCAGCTCAAGGAATCCGCAATGGATCTGGTCGTGGCGGGCACCGAAGCGGCCGTGCTGATGGTCGAATCCGAAGCCAAGCAGCTGTCCGAAGAGGTCATGCTCGGCGGCGTGGTGTTCGGCCACGAGCAAATGCAGGCCTGCATCAACGCCATCCACGACCTGGTCGCCGAAGCCGGCAAGCCGGAATGGGACTGGCAGGCCGCCCCCAGGAATGAAGCCCTGGTGACCGCGGTCACGGCCGCCGCCCAGGACGACTTGCACGCGGCTTACCAGATCCGTGAAAAGCAGGCCCGCACAGCCCAGCTGCGCACTGTCTACGCCGATGTCAAAGCCAAGCTGCAAGAGCACGCCGCCGCCAAAGGCGAGCCGGTTCCCGATAATGTCGTGGTCGAAAACATGCTTTTCGACCTGGAATCCAAAATCGTGCGCGGCCAGATCCTGAACGGCGAGCCCCGCATCGACGGCCGCGATACCCGCACGGTGCGCCCCATCAGCGTGCGTTTGGGCGTACTGCCCCGCGCGCACGGCAGCGCCCTGTTCACGCGCGGCGAAACGCAGGCGCTGGTAGTCGCCACCCTGGGCACCCGGCAGGATGAGCAGATCATCGATTCGATCATGGGCGAGTCCCGCGACCGCTTCATGCTGCACTACAACTTTCCTCCGTTCGCGACCGGCGAAACAGGCCGTTTCGGCTCGCCCAAGCGCCGCGAAATCGGCCATGGCCGCCTCGCCAAGCGCGCGCTGGTGTCGTCCTTGCCCGAAGCGCAGGATTTTCAGTACACCATTCGTGTCGTGTCCGAGATCACTGAATCCAATGGGTCCTCGTCCATGGCGTCGGTATGCGGCGGCTCATTGGCCATGATGGACGCCGGCGTGCCTATCAAGGATCACGTCGCCGGCGTGGCCATGGGCCTGATCAAGGACGGCGGCAAGTTCGCCGTCCTCACCGACATCCTGGGCGACGAAGATCATCTTGGCGACATGGATTTCAAGGTGGCGGGCACTGTGCAGGGCATTACCGCCTTGCAGATGGATATCAAGATACAGGGCATCACCAAGGAAATCATGCAAGTCGCGCTGGCCCAGGCCAAGGAAGGGCGCTTGCATATCCTGGGGAAAATGAAGGAAGCCATCGACGGTTCCCGTACAGAGCTTTCCGAATTCGCGCCGCGCATGCTCAGCATCAAGATCAATCCGGAAAAAATCCGCGATGTCATCGGCAAGGGCGGGGCGACCATACGCGCCCTTACTGAAGAAACCGGGACGCAGATCGATATCGGCGACGATGGCACGATCACCATCTCCAGCGCCGATCTCGACAAGGCCCGCGACGCCGAGCGCCGCATCAAGGAATTGACGGCCGACGTGGAAGTGGGCCAGGAATATGAAGGCCCGGTGCTGCGCCTGCTGGACTTCGGCGCCATTGTCCAGGTCCTGCCCGGACGCGATGGCCTGCTGCATATTTCCGAAATCGCCAACTACCGCATCGCCAATATCAATGACGTGCTGAAAGTGGGCCAATTGGTGCGCATCAAGGTTATCGAAGCCGACGACAAAGGCCGTCTGCGCCTGTCCATGAAAGCCATCGGCGGCATCGAAGCCCAGGGCGGCCCCCAGGGCCCGATAGCGGCGCCCGCCGTGCTTCCGGAAGCCTAGGGCGGCTTGCGCGGGCGGCTTTTGCGGCCGCCCGCTGCTTGCCCGGCCATGAAAAAAGACACCCGCGGGTGTCTTTTTTCATGAATGCTGGTGCACCCAGCCGGAATCGAACCGGCACGATCAATGATCGAGAGATTTTAAGTCTCTTGCGTCTACCTATTCCGCCATGGGTGCGCGGGGGTGTGGCGGAAGCGGTGAGATTCGAACTCACGGACGGGTTGCCCCGTCGCTGGTTTTCAAGACCAGTCCATTCAACCGCTCTGGCACGCTTCCTTTTCCTGGGTCCCTACGGGCCGCATCGAGCCGGCGCGTAGCATGGATATCCGATTTTATCCTCGAAATTCCATCTTTCAGAAGGACGAGAGTTTAGCCTATGTAGCCGGGCTTGTGGGACGGATGCGTCCGGGCGCGGTAAAAATGCCATTTAACAGGCGATAATAGGATTTTTGCTTTTCGTTCAAGGAGTCCCAATGAAGGCAGTGGAAATTTCCCAACCGGGCGGCCCGGAAGTCCTGGTGCTGGTCGATCGCCCCAAGCCCGAACCCAAAGCCGGCGAAGTGCTTATCAAGGTTTCGGCTGCGGGCATCAATAGGCCCGATGTCTTCCAGCGCAAGGGCAATTACCCGCCGCCTCCCGGGGCTTCCGACCTGCCGGGCCTGGAAGTGGTGGGCGAGATCGTCGGCGGCGACGCCGCCGCGGCCGGCCTGGCCGTAGGCGACAAGGTCTGCGCCCTGTTGGCGGGCGGCGGTTATGCCGAGTACTGCGTGGCCCCGGCCGGGCAATGCCTGCCGGTGCCCATGGGCTTGTCCGATGTGGAGGCCGCCGGCCTGCCCGAAACCTATTACACCGTATGGACCAATGTATTCGACCGCGCCCGGCTGTCGGCCGGCGAATCCCTGCTGGTGCACGGCGGCGCCAGCGGCATAGGCACCACGGCCATCCAATTGGCCACGGCCCTGGGCCACAAGGTGTATGCCACCGTGGGAAGCGATGAGCGCGCCCGGGCGGTCGAGGGCCTGGGGGCGGTGCTGGGCATCAACTACCGCAGCCAGGACTACGTGGAAGAGGTCAAGAAGGCCACCGGGGGCAAGGGCGTGGACGTCGTGCTCGACATGGTCGCCGGGGAATATATCAATCGCAACATCAATTGCCTGGCCGACGATGGGCGCATCGTGATCATCGCCTTGCTGGGCGGGGCCAAGGCGACGATAGACTGCAGCCAGATATTGCGCCGCCGGCTGACCGTCACCGGTTCCACCCTGCGCCCGCGCCCGGTGGCGTTCAAGGCTGAAATCGCCAGGGCCTTGAAGCAGCATGTCTGGCCCTTGCTCGAAGCCGGTAAGATCCGTCCCATCGTGCATGCGACTTTTCCGCTGGAAAAGGCTTGCGACGCGCATGCCATGATGGATGCGGGCGAGCAGATAGGGAAGATCATACTGACCGTATAAGCGGGCGGCGTGCGGATTTGCGGCTAACAGGCTACAATGCCGGGTTATCCAATTTTTTCTTCCTGGCTTAATGAATACTGCTCTAATTCGTAAGCGCCTTGTCATAGGCAACTGGAAAATGCACGGCACCCGGGCCACCAACGCTACGCTGCTTACAGGCTTGTGCGCGGGCGTGGCCGTCGTGCACGATTGCGACCTGGCGGTCTGCGCGCCTTTCCCCTATTTGGGGCAGGTCAGCGCCTGCCTGCATGGCAGCGGCATTTCCTGGGGCGCGCAAGACGTCAGCAAGCACGAGCAGGGCGCATTCACCGGTGAAGTCTCGCCGGCGATGCTCAATGATTTCGGCTGCCAGTGGGCATTGGTCGGGCATTCCGAGCGCCGCGCGTTTCATGGCGAAAGCGATCAACTGGTCGCCGAAAAAGCGGCCGCGGCCTTGAAGGCCGGCATAACGCCGGTGGTCTGCGTGGGCGAAACCCGGGCGGAGCAAGAGGCCGGGCTCACCACCGAGGTCATCTCGCGCCAGCTTGCGCCCGTGCTGGCTCTGGGCGCGGAGTCGCTTGCTAAAATGGTGCTTGCCTATGAACCCGTATGGGCCATAGGCACGGGCCTGACGGCAACGCCCCAGCAGGCTCAGGATGTGCATGCCTTCATCCGGTCGCAATTGTCCGGCTTGGGCGTGCCGCAGGTTCGGGTTTTGTATGGCGGCAGCGTCAAGGCGTCCAACGCCCTCAGCCTGTTTGCCATGTCTGATATCGACGGCGCCCTCGTAGGTGGCGCGTCGCTGGTGGCAGAAGAATTTTTACGTATAGCGGCCGCATAGGCCTCGGAGTTTTTTCATGCAATGGTTGTCACCTGTTCTTCTGGCGATCCAGGTCGTATCGTCGTTGAGTATCATTTTGCTGGTCTTGCTGCAACAGGGCAAAGGCGCCGACATGGGCTCTTCGTTCGGGGGCGGTTCCGCGGGCAGTCTGTTTGGCGCAACGGGCGCCGCCAACTTCCTGTCGCGCGCCACCAAATGGGCCGCCATCATATTTTTCGTATCCACCGGCGGCCTGGCCTACATGGCGCACCACCCCAGCGGCACGTCGATTCTTGACGCGGGCGTGATGCAGGGCTTCCAGGCGCCCGCGCCGGCAACGGGCTCGGCTGTGCCCGCGGCGCCCGGCGCCGCGGTGCCGGCGGCTCCGGCCGCCCCCTCGGCTCCCGCCGTGCCGGCGGCGCCCGCCCCGGCGCCGGCGCCAGCGCACGAACCGGCAGCCGCGGCTCCCGCCACACCATCGGCGCCTGGCGCCAGCGCTGAAAAACCAGCGCAAGAAGGCGGCGCCAAGGCGCCGGCCGCCGCGCCGACCGAAAGCAAATAGCATGTATCCGGATCTTCGCGCCCGCGCGGGGTCCGGCCCGGAAAGCGAAGTGGAATTCATGCTAGAATGCTGCTCTTTACAAGCCGACGTGGTGGAATTGGTAGACACGCTATCTTGAGGGGGTAGTGGCGAAAGCTGTGCGAGTTCGAGTCTCGCCGTCGGCACCAGGAATTTTGCTAAGCAGTCCAGAACAGTCTCTAAAGCCCTGATTCCTGATGGAGTCAGGGCTTTTTGCTTTCCGCTCTCCCAGGGGCCGCGCAAACCGTCAGGCTGTCGGTGTGATAGCGCTCCAGCCCCGGACGATGGCCGATGCTGACCAGCGTCAACATCGGCAGCTTCCGAAACAGCAGCGCATAGAGCCATGCCTCGCTGTCCTCGTCCAGGGCTGATGTTGCTTCATCAAGAAACAGGTAGTCGGGCTGCTGAAGCAGCACACGTCCAAACGCCAACCGCTGCAGCTCCCCTCCAGAAAGGCGCTGCGACCAGTTGTCGTCCTTATCCATATCCGAGGCCAGATGGCCAAGCCCAACCTGTTCCAGCGCTTTTTTGCAAGCGTCGTATGTAAACGCGGCTTCGTCACCGGGGTAACACAGGCAGACACGCAGGGTTCCCGAAGGCAGATAACTTTCCTGAGGCGTAAACATCAATTTAGCCGCAGCCGGCCTTTCGATAACGCCCGTGCCCTCTGCCCATAGACCTGCCAGCGCGCGCAGGACCGTACTCTTGCCAATGCCGGATGGCCCGCGCAATAGCCAGCGGCTTGCCGGTTTTATTTCCCAGTCCAGCGGCAGCGTCATGGGCCGGCCATCGGGATATTGTGGCTGCACGGAATAAAGGCGAATCCCCCGCCCCGCATGCGCGCGAACCTCGATGCCAGCCTTTCCACGCACCGCAAGCGCCTGTTCGAACTCAAGCAAACGGGAACATACGGAGCGTAGCAACGCCAGTTCTTTGTAGTTATAGATGAACCATGACAGCGACACACGGACCCGCATAAACGATTGGGTGAACTGAATCAGGTCGCCCAGCGTGATGGCGCCGGAAAAATAACGCGGACCGTTCAGAAGATAGGGAATGATTGCACCCGCCTCTGTGTAGAGTGATTCGACCATAGTGATGCGTTTTGTGTAAGTCATCACTAGCCGCCAGTTCGCCCGGATTGCGGCAAACCGATGGAGCAGGCGCACACGTTCCGTCGCCTCCCCGGCATAAAAGGCGATCTGCTCGGCCTGTGTACGCACGCGCATCAGCAGGAACCGGAAATCGGCCTCTGCCTGCTGCTGACGATAATCCACCGCCACCAGACGGCCGCCAATTCGTTCCATGGCATAGCTGCCGGCAATTGCGTAGACCAATCCTACCCACAACATATAGCCGTAGATATCCACACTGCTTCCCGCCAGAGTCAATGTCAGCACACCGGACAACCCCCACACGATTACGGCGAACGTGGCCAGATTGACAATATTTCTCAGCAACCCCAGTCCCAGATTCAATGTATTGGTCGCTAACCATTTCAAGTCATCCGCAATCCGCTGATCGGCATTGTCCATCAGCCCCGCGCGCTCAATACGATAATAGGCAGCATCGCCAAGCCAGTTTCGCAGGAAAACATCAGTCATCCAGCTGCGCCAGCGCATTTCAAGACACTGTGCTGTGTAGCCGCGGGTCGTGTTCATGGCAATGCCTGCCAGCGCAATCACCGCCAGCTCCACAAGGAGCCGCCAGAATGCCTGGATATCATGAGTTGAGAGCGCATCGTAGAAATCTTTCTGCCAGAAGGTAATGCGCGCCGCCCGATAAACAAGCAGCAAATCCAGTGCGATCACCAGCGCCAGGACACTTCTCGCCGCCCAGCGGTCATCGGATATCCAGTAGGCGCGGATCAACCGCCACGCCATCCGGTAGCTGTTTTTATTCAAGGACGCAATTCCTAGTAATGAGCGCGCAGCGTAAGCATGAAGTTGCGCGGCTCACCGTAGGAGTTATAGGTATTCAAACCGCCCAGGCGCGTGTAGTAAGTACGATCGAACAGGTTATTTGCGTTGAGCTGGACAGTCGCGTGATTGTTCAGCTTGTAGCTGACAAGCGCATTGACGACGGCATAGCCGCCCTGGCGCCGCATCGCCAGGGACCCATTGCCCGATTTGTTTTCGCTGGCAATATGGACGCCGAGCCCAAGTCCAAGGCCTTTCAGCGCGCCATCGGCAAACTTGCGCACCCCCCATAACCTTGCGGTATGACGCGGCTCCCATGTGGATGATGGCAAGCCTTCGTTGCCGGCGTCCTTCAGATATTTGGTTTCCAGCCGTGTGTAGCCCGCCTGTATTTCATATCCCGGCGCAGGGCGGCCAGATACTTCCACTTCCCAGCCCCGGCTTTGCACCTCGCCTGCGTTCACAAAAAAGCCCGCGCCATCGGCATAGGCGCGATTGCGATCCCGCAAGTCGAATATCGCCGCCGAAGCCTGCAGCCGGCCGCCGAGGAATTCCGACTTTATGCCAAGCTCGGTCTGGCGGCCCTCCCGGGGTTTGAGCACGCTGCCATCAGCCTTGGTATTGGTCAGAGGCACAAAGATGCTGGCATAGCTGCCATAGACAGTGATGTCGCGGCCCACGTCGTACGTCACCGCGGCATAGGGGGTGAAGTGCTGGTGTTCTTTTGCCCCTTGACTCCATGCTGTGGGAACCGATGGCGCGACGCTGCGGGATTTGTTATTGAACCAGCTCAAACGCCCGCCGAGCACGACTGTCAGCGGCTCGGCGACCTTCAGGCGCACTTGGCCATAGAAGCCACGCTGACTGGTTTCATTCTTTCCCCCTGAAGTCCATGCGCCATGTATTTCCGGCACGAGATCAGGCCTTCCGAAGGGTATGCCTTCCAGCGTATCGGGAGCCAGACCCACATTCTCGCTGAGATAATTTTCATAGTTGTAGCCAAGCAATGCGTGATGCCTGCGGCCAAACAAGGTAAATGGGCCCGTGGCATACACATCGACGGCATTGCGTGTGTAGTCATAGTCACTTATACGACGGCGATAGCTGACCGTGTGCGAGGCAGGATCAACACCTGTCCATATGAACGCATCCTTGAAATAAAAACTTTGTTCACGGCGATTGAATTTCACCTTTCCCACCCATTCATTATCGTAGCGGTGTTCAAGTTCGGCGACATATTCCTTCGTGTTCCATATATACCTGTTCCAGTCAGGCGATGGATTGGTTTCGCGCGGCGCATCCAGAAGCTCGCCAGAAGCCCAGGCGGGCAGCCCCATATAAGAGGCATCGGTTTTATCGTCCTGTTGCGTTACAGCCAGAGAAAGCGTGGTTGCGCTTGTGATGTCCCAATCCAGCGTCCCGTAAGCCAGCCATTTGTCCGTATGCGTTGTGTCATAGAAATAATCACGATTGGACGTTGAAAGAACGGCACGCGCGCGCACGGTTTTCTCCGCATTGATGGGGCCGGTCACATCGAGTTCGGTTCGGCGGTCGTTCCATGAACCGACGCCTAATAGCCCCGATGCTTCAAACGTTTCTTTGGCGCGCTTGCGCACCAAATTGACGATGCCTCCCGGTTCGCCGGAACCTTGGAAAATGCCCGCCGGACCGCGGAGTACTTCGACGCGTTCGTAAACCGACAAGTCGAATTGCTGAAAGCCACCCAGGTTGTTGTAAGAGGGAACGCCATCATAGGCGACGCCCATGGCGTAGCCGCGCGAACGGTACTGGCTTTGCGTCGTATCGTTCGATATGACCGTCACGCCCGTAACCTGGCCCAGCGCCTGATCTACAGTGACAAGATTCTGGTCGTTGATGCGCTGGCGGGTGATAACGGAAACCGAATTGGCAATTTCCCGCGGCGTGGCGGTTTCCTTGCTGCCGACGGCGCTGCCACTGGCATAGCCTCCGTCATCGGAAGCCTGTCCGATCACTTTTACCGGGCTCAGAACAGGAACTTCATTTTCCGTTTCGGGCACTTGTGCCCAGCTGAATGGCGAGTAGGCGGCAACAATAAGCGCGCCGATGCAGCCGGCCAAGGAAGGCATGGATTGCTCCATGAATGGGAAAGAATGCTTCATGAATTTTTTTTCTCTGATCGTTGGGCACGGCCGGATCAGGCAAAGAGGCCCATGGCCTGATTGCCGCGCAGCAGCATGCGAACGGATTGGACATCAGTCAAAATCGAGGCAGCGGAAATCGGCGTCGCGGATACGCCGGCGAATGCCGGCCATACCAATGCGAGCGATCATTTCATGGCGTCGACAGGTATTTCAACTGTGCGCAAGCAGGTGGACCCCGTACAGGCTCATGCAACCAGCCGGGATCAGAGAAAACAACAGCCGTGCCATAGTCCGGGAACGGCACGGCTGTATTGGAAGCAACGAACAACGCCAGCACTATCGCCAGGACAAGCGGCACTGCATGCCCGAGCCTGCAAAAGAGGCAAGGAGAATCGACGTCATCCGCGGCGGGCGGGTCGTCGGCCGCCGCGCCGAGGTCGATCGCCATGGCCGGCAGGCTGCCTTTCCCGCACACTGAGAGCTCAAAACGCTGCGTGCTGGTATCCCACAGCGATTGGATCGCCAAAGAGACGGCCGGCCCCTGCATGAAAAGCATGCAAAGCAGTACCCAGCAAATAACGCGGGATCGGGTCGTGAACCAATGAGCCATAGCGGCGTGATGCTAGCAAACTTCCGCGTCTTGATATTTGCGTGAAATCAAGCTTGCCTATTCTTTGCCGAATTCCAACCCTTCATGTTTCAAGGCAAGCTGCACGGCGGGCCGCGTGCGCATGCGCTGCGCGAAATCCGCCAAGGCCTGCGGCACTTCGAGTTTCACGTTCTTGGCCCAGAGCAGCATGGTGAACAGATAGGAATCCGCCACGCTCGCTTGGTCACCGAACAGATAGTCGCCCTTTAACATGCCGGCGATCTGCCGGAAACGTTGACTGATCTTCTCCCGTGCCGCGGAGGCCTCGGCATCGGACGTCGGCTTGAACACCCGGCCAAATTGCTTGTGAATTTCGGTCGATATGAATGCGAGCATTTCGAGCAGCCGGGATGCACCCAATTCCCCCGTCGGCGCGAGCGATGGCTTGCGTTGGGCTATCCATGAAAGGATCGCGATGTTTTCCGTGAGTCTTTGGCCGTCGTCCATTTCGATGGTCGGAACATAGCCCTTCGGATTGATTTCTTCAAACTTCTGTCCTGTCTCGGTCAGCTTGGTCTTCAGGTCGACGCGAACCCGATCGAAGGTCAGATCGGCTTCGTGCATTGCAATATGATCGGCGAGGCTGCAAGCGCCCGGTGAATAATAAAGCTTCATGTGTGTCTCCTTGTCGTCGAATGGCCAGGCGTTCCGCCAGTACAGCAAGAGACATGCCGCCTACAGCCGCGCCACTCTGTTCAATCGTCCTCCCCAGCAAACATCCTGTCGTCATACATAAAATCAAACTGTCCGTCGACGTGAATGTGTTCGATCGCTGGATGTGCCGGAGGCGTCAGGACCATGTACACGGTGTAGCGGCCGATGCGCGCAATGGCTTCGGCGATATGGGCCAAATAGTGAGCAAGGCGCTTCTGGTCGCGGTTCATATCGCTCGTGCTTGAGCAAGTATCGCTGCCCGAAACGTATCAGGCAAAGCGTTGGGTGTGAGCACGTCAACCGGTACGCCGAGCAGCTTGCCCAGCTCATGGCGAATTGCGCCGATGTCGAACAGCGTCGTCTGCGGCGTTGGGTCGACCAGGATGTCCAGATCGCTGGTGTCGGTGTCTTCACCGCGAAGAACCGATCCAAACACCCGGGCATTCCCGGCGCGGTCCAGCTCGACGATGCGACGAATCGCGACACGATTGGCGCGCAATGCTTCAGACGGTTTCATATTTTGCCCCACAGTGAGATCTGCATTAACGATAAGCGAATGAGAGCCAAAACACAATGTAGCAACTGCGCTTTACTCTGTCAGGCCCGTGAACGCGTATTGCTTGCTTTTGAACAATCTTGTGTCCGATTGCAAGGTTTCTACCGTCAAGGTCACTTTTGCCGTCAATGGGTGAGCGGGATTCCAGAGCCAGTTATGCATGTGCGGCACGATGGCGCTCCGAATCTTTACCTCATCAAGCGTAAATTATCTGGCAAGGCCTCGGGGGCTACCTCCGGATGAAGCAAACTTGTCATGCTCGGCCCTTTTTGGCCGTGCGCGCGTGCGGCAGGCCGTGCCAGAATATCGCCGCCGCGACGAAGCCGAAAACACCGGTGGCGGCAATGCCGGCGCCCAGGGAAACGAGGGCGGTGATGCCCGACAGGCAGAATGGGCCGGCGCTGGTCCCCACATCGGCAATGAAGCGCCAGATCCCCAGGAACTCGGTGCGCCCGACGGCGGGCGATGCGTCGGCCCCCAATGTCATGACAATGCCCGACCCAATGCCGTTGCCGAAGCCCATCAATATGCTGACGAGCACGAAGCTGACCAGCCCATGCGTCAGGGGAATGGCCAGCAGCGAAAGGCCCAGGACGATAGTGCAGGGCAGGGCCACCCAGAGCCGTCCATATTGGTCCATGACCTTGCCGGCGGGATAGAAGACCAGCATATCCATTGCCGACACCAGGCCGAAGACAATCGCCGTGGCCGTCGGGCTCAGGCCGATATTGTCGGCCCACAAAGGTATGGCTATCTGGCGCGACGCGCGCATGGCGCCGATCAGCAGGATGCCCGAGCCCAAGGTCAGAAACACCTTGCGATGCGCATGGGCGATGCTGGCCATCCCCGGCTTGGGTGTTGCGCTGTCCCTGGTTCTGGGCTGCGCTTCCAGTTCGGGGATGGCGAATGAAAGCACGCCGGCCGCCGTCAGCGCGACGATGGCGATCCAGTAGGCGCCCGCCAGGCCCATGAAATGCATCAAGGCCGCGGCCGCGAAAGGGCCGATGAACATGCCTATGCGCTGTGTGCCGCCCAGTGTCGAGAAGGCCCGGGCGCGCATGTACACCGGCACCGCCTCGATGAGATAGGTCTGCCTGGCGAGGTAAAACACTGATGTCGCCAGGCCCATGATCAGCACGCCCAGCGCAAGGATGGCGGCATGGTTGGCCACCAGGCACAGAATGAGCGCGAGGACGCTGAGCGCCGACGCGCCGATGAGCGAGCGCCGTTCGCCGTGGCGGGACGTGGTGAGCGCCGCGGGAATATTGCCGGCCAGGGAGCCGAAGCCGATGAGCGCCACGATCAGCCCCGACATGGCCGGCGAGGCGCCGAGATCTATGGCGCTGAGCGCGATGACGGGCAGGATGGCACCATTTCCAATGCCGAATAGCACGGAAGGCCCAAAAGCCGGAATGATGATTTTTTTCCAGCTGAAATCAGCATCGTTCATGTTCGAGTGGCCTCACATCACGATCATGCGCAATGCAGTGTTGATTCTTGCGCCTGGCGGCGCGCCCTTATGCGAACTCTACACGATTTTTTGCCGGCTTTCGCAGGGAATCCGGCGGCGGCCGTTCGCAAGCCGCGCAGGGTGCTGGCGAAAGCCGGGCCGGCGCATGGCCCAGGCCCGCGCCCGGCAGGCGGATGCCGGCGTGCAGCCCGCGCGGCCTAGGGCTGGGGCGGGCGCTGGGGAAAGCTGCGGTCGAATATGCCTTCGGCGATACGGTTCTTCAGGATCTCGATGGAGCCGCCGGCGATCATCCACCCGCGGCAGCGGCGCACGCAGTATTCGACCAGCGATTCCCGGCTGTAGCCCATCCCGCCCATGACTTGCAAGGCGTCATTGGCGACATCGAAGCCGATCTGGTTGCAATAGGCTTTGGCGATAGCCGTTTCGGTGGCCGAAGGAAAACCGGTGTCGGCATTGCTGGCCGCCCGGTATAGCAGCAATTGCGCGGCATCCAGCTTGATCTTCATGTCGGCGAATTTCCATTGCAGGCCCTGGAATTCGCAAAGCAGCCGGCCGAATTGCTTGCGCTGCATCGCCCAGCTGCGCGCTTCTTCGTAGGCATAGCGGCCCAGCGCCAGCGAGCGCGCGGTGTTGCCTATGCGCTCGACGTTGAAGCCGGCGATCTGCTTTTTGAAGCCGCCTTCGCCCAGCACCAGCTGTTCGTCCGGGATATAGGCGTTGTCGAAGAAAATCTCGACCCATTCCTCGTCGGACATGAAGGCGGAGCGCTTGCCCATTTGGACGCCGGGGCCTTTGGTTTCGATCAGCACAGAGCCTATACCCTGCGTGCCGGGACCGAAGCGCACATAGGCGAGGATGAAGTCGGCATGCGGCCCATGGGTCGTGAAGATCTTCGAACCGTTGATGCGCCAGCCTTTGCCGTCCTTGGTGGCCGTGGTCTTCAATTCGGTGACGGCCGAGCCCGCTTCGGGTTCGGTCATGCCGACCGCAATCAGGGCGCCGCCTGCAAGCAGAGGCTTGAGGTATTTTTCCTTGTGGAATGGCGTGCCGTATTCGGCCAGGACGCGAATCGCGCCGAAGTTGCCGGCCTGGATCACGTCGGCGCTGCGCGGGCAGACGGATGCGACCGTTTCGATGGCGATGACGGCATCCATCAGCGATCCTCCTATGCCGCCGTTTTCTTCGGCAATGGTGATTCCAAGCAGCCCCTGCTCGCCCATGGCGCGGGCGACGTCCCATGGATACTCTTTCGCATGGGCGCGCTCCACCGCCGCGGCGCGCAGGTTCTTTTCGGAAAAACGGCGCACGGCCGACTGGAAGTCTTGTTGTTCTGGGGTCAGGGTGAAGTTCATGGCGTGAATCCGGCTACGGTAGGATTGATGGGTAAAAGGTCGGCGCAAATATGTCAGTGCAAAGATGTCAGTGCAAAGATATCAGCGCGTCCACGGCGATGGCGCCGTCGCGGCGCACGAACAGCGGGTTGATTTCGGCTTCGGCGACGCTGGCGCCGCTGACCGAAGCCAGGCGCGAGAATGCCGCGATGTCCGCGGCGAGGGCGTCGCAATCGGCTTCGGGCAAGCCGCGGTAGCCGCGGACCAGCTGCGTGATGCGCACTTCCTTGATCATTTCATGCGCGGTGGCCAGGTCCACCGGCGCCAGGCGGACCGAGAAATCCTCTGAAAGCTCCGCGGCGATGCCGCCCGCGCCCAGGACCACTATGGGTCCCACCAGGGGGTCGCGCCGAAAGCCCAGTATCAGTTCGATCAATCGGTCTTCCATCTTCTGGACCAGGATGCCCTCGACGCGGGCCTGGGGCAGCCGCCGGCCGACCTCGCCCAGCATGGCATGGACCTGGCGCTGCAGATCGGCGTCGTCGGCCACGCCGACGCGCACGCCGCCCGCGTCCGTCTTATGGGCGATGTCGCGCGAGCAGACCTTCACCGCGACGGGGTAGGGAATATCGTGGCGCAGGTCGCCGGGCGCCACCATCCGCGTCCGCGCCACGCGCAATCCCAGGCGGCCCAGTATCTGGCCGGCTTCGTACTCGGTAAGCAATCCGCTGCGCGCCATTCCCGCGGGCCAGGAAAATGCCGCGCCGCCGCCCCGGGGCGGGGGCGGGCTGGGCCTGGCGCGGCCCAGGAATGCGGCCAGCGCGTCGGCGCAGGCTTCGGGCGTGCGGAATGCGGCTATGGAATTTTCCTGCAGGCGGGCCAGCGATTCCGGCGCATGCGGGGCCAGGAAGGCGGCCAAGGGCTTGCCGGCGGGCTTGTCGGCCTCGATCAAAGGGCGCACAGCCAGGTCGGGGTGGAATTGGGCCGAGGACCCCACCACGCTCAGGACGGCGTCGCACCATGGCGCGGCCAGCAACTGTTCCAGCAAATCCTTGTATTGCGCGCTGGTGGCGGCCAGCGTCAGGTCGATGACGGGCGTCTGGCGTAGCGCCAGGCCGCGCCCCGCCATATGGTCGATGAATTCCATCGGCGGCGCCACGGCTTGCAGCCCGTGCATGCCCAGGCTGTCGACAACCGTGGCGGCGCCGCCGCCGGTGGTGGTGATGACGGCGACGCGCGGGCTGCGGTTCAGGAAGGGGGTTTGTTGCGCATACCTGGCAACGAGCGGGACGATTTCGAACAAGGTCTCCAGCATATGCACGCGAATCACGCCATGTGCGCGGAAGAAGGCGTCGACCGCGGCGTCATTGCCGGCAATGGCTCCCGTATGGGACTGGGACAGCTCGCCGCCCTGGCGCGACCGGCCCAGCTTATAGGCGATCACTGGCTTGCCGGCGGCATGGGCGCGCCGCAAGGCGGCGGCCAGCACCGGCGATTCGCGTATCGTCTCCAGGAACAGCAGGATGACCCGGGTCTGGGCGTCATCGACCAGGGCGTCGACCACTTCGCCCACCGAGATATCGCTTTCGTTGCCCACGGAGACCGATTTGGCAAAGCCGAAACCCCGGGCCGCCGCCCGGGACAAGAGCGATCCCATCATGGAGCCGCTCTGCGAGACTATGCTGACGTCGCCGGCTATCAGGTCGTCCGCCGCGAAGGCGGCGTTCACCGAGATGATGGCGCCGGCCGGGATGTCGGCCAGGCCTATGCTGTTCGGACCCAGAATGCGCAGCCCCAGTTCTCGCGCGCGCTGAACCAGCTGTTCCTGGCGCCTGCCGCCCTCGTCGCCGGATTCGCCGAAGCCGTCGGAATAGACGGTGACGACTTTTGCCCCCGCGGCGGCGCACGGCTCCAGCAGACCCAGCACGTGCTGGCCCGGAACCATGATGAAGACATGATCCACCGGGGCCGGCAGCGACGCCAGGTCGGGATAGGCGGGCTCTCCCAATACCTCCTTGCGCGCGGGGTTGACAGGATAGACATCACCCTTGAAGCCGTGCTTGCGCATGAACAGCAGCGGGCGCGCCGTGTTCTTGCTTGCATCGCCCGAGACGCCGACCAGGGCGATGCTGCGTGGTGAAAGAAGGGCTAGTGCGAATGAGGGGCTAGGCATGAGGTCCGCTAAATTGAGTGGGGAAGGGAAGTGGAGGGGGAGGAAAGCGTCAAAGCGGCGGCTACAGGCGCGCCAGGTCGAGCTGGCGGGCTGTCAACGTGTCGAGCCGCCATATCTGCTTGCGCAAGGCCTGGGCGGCGGCGCGGCCCAGCACCGGGCCCGCCAGCTCATCGAATTTGTCGTTCAGTTCGGCGTCCGACAGCGGGGACTCGGGGTCGCCCTTGCGGTAGGGCGAAAAATGCGCGTGGCTCTGGCCGTTCTTCAATATGATGTTGACGTTTGCGGCGCGCTGGCGGGGAAAGCCCGCCGTCAATGCCGGGTCTTCCTCGAGCGCGAGCCGGGACATCAGGGCGCGGATGCGCGGGTCGGCCAGCCTTTCGGGTTCGAAGGCATCGAGGCGCACCGAGCCATGGATCAAGGCATGCGCCAGCACATAGGGCAGGCTGAACTTGCCTTCGAAGGCGGTGCCCGGGTTGAAGTTGCCGGTCACGTCGATGGCCGTCTTGTACGTCGAGACTTCTATCCTGGCGATTTCCGCGGCCGCTATGCGATGTTCGCTTCGCAGCAACAGCGCGGCGTCGATCGCGGCGAAGGTGTGGCCGCAGCAGCCATGATTCTTCTGGGTGATCTGTGTGATGTTGTAGCGCTGGCCGAGTTCGTCGACAGCCACGGCCCAATCCGGCGATTGCGCCAGCGCCGCGCCAAAGCCGACTTCGCCTTCCAGGATGTCGGGCACGCCCGTGACGCCGTGAGCGGCCGCCTGCCCGGCGCGCACGCCGACGGCGGCCGCATGGCCGGCGTGCAGGGCCTTGGTCATGGCGTCCGAGCGGAATGCCTGCTGCAAGCCGGAGGCGAAGGTGGCCGCGGTGGTCAGCGCGTGCTGCATGGTTGCGGCGTCGCCAGGGGCCAGCAGGGCCGCGGCGGCCCCCGCGGCGCCCAGGCAGCCCACGGTGCCCGTCGTATGGAAATAGCGGTAGTGCGCCGGCTGCACCGCCGCGCCGACGCGGGTGGATATTTCATAGCCCACCACGACGGCATTCAGAAGCGCCAGGCCCGACAGGTCCCGGTCTTCGGCGACGGCCAGGGCGGCCGATATGGTCGGGCAGCCCGGGTGGTAGACCGCGTCGCGGAATATGTCGTCGAATTCGACGGCGTGCGAGGCGCTGCCGTTGATCCACGCCGCGGTGGCCGCAAAGGCGGTGGCGCCATTACCCGGCAGGCTGGAATTTCCGACGCCCAGCTCCGATCGGTGGGCTCGCATCAGTTGCAGGCAAGGCGCCACGCGGGTGCCTGGATACAGCGATCCGAACCAATCCAATACCGCCCGCTTGGCGTGGTGCATGACGGCGTCGGGCAGGCGCCGCCGGGCGTCTTGCGCGCCATAGGCCGAGAGTTGTTCGATCAGCATGAAGAAGGCTCCTATCGGGCTGGCGCCCGGAAAATCGCGGGCGCGGGGGGATAGGAACAATCTAAAGCAATACCGCTGGTCAGGATTGAAAAATGGGAAAGCGAGCTTTCATTAGTCCTTGAGGCCGCGTTCGGTCGGGCACAGAAACCGCAGCAGCTCGATGCTGGTCGCGCTGCTGTTGGCCAGGTCGTGGACGCAAATGAAAAAGTGGCGCTCGGCCCATTCATCCTGGAGCGCAAGCAGCACCAGGCCCATGCTCTCCAGGTAGTTGAGGGCTATCTTTTCGGGGACCAGCCCTATCCCCAGCCCTTCCCGTATCATATTGCAGCGTGTCTCGAAGTTGGACACCTGCAGTTTGACAGTCGGCGGGCGCGAGACGGCCGGACCCACATAGGCCAGGAATTTGTCCAGGGAATGCAGGGGAAAATACCCCAGCAGGTCATAGTCCAGCGCGTCCTCGAGAAAGAGCGCCGAGCGCTGCGCCAAGGGGTGGCCTATCGGAACCACCAGGCCCACCCTGTCGGTGGCGAAGGGGAAGGAGGTCACGCCCGGCGCGGGGTGGCGCGCGTGGTAGATGCCCACGTCGACGGCGCCTTCCGACACCATGCGGGGGATGTCGAAGCTGTGGGCTTCGATCAGGTCTATGCTGATATTGTCGCGGCCCGCCAGGAAGCGGCCTATTTTGCCCGGCAGGAACTGCAGCAGGGTCGACGGGTTGGCGGCCAGCCTCAGTTTTGCAAGGCCGTCCGTGGAATAGTTGTTCACCGCATTCTGCGCCAGCTGGACGCTCAGCAGAATGGCCTTGGCGCGCTGGTACAGCAGGGTGCCGGCCGGCGTCGGCTCGACGCCCCGTCCATGGCGCAGCAGCAGGGTGCGGCTCAGCTGGCGCTCCAGTTCGGTGATGCGCTTGCTTACCGCCGAGGTAACCAGGTTTTCCCGCTCGGCGGCCTTGGACAGGCTTTTTTCTTCCACTGCGGCAACGAATATCTCCAGCGCCGGGATGTCCATGCGTTTCATTATTTGCCGAGACCCTCATGTGGTGGGATGACACCGCCCATTGTACGGTGATCCGGGCCGCCGCAACCCCGCCGCCGGGCCAAGGCATGGGCCGGCGGCGGAATAGGAACGGGCGCATCAGACCGATGCGCCCGTTCCGGTTCAGCGTCTGGCCCGGGGCCAGCAAGTGTAGATACAGTGATTATGCTTGCGCAGTGTTCAGTCGAGCGACAGGCCTAGCCCGTCCACGATTTTCTTCCACTTTATGGTTTCGTCGCGCACATAGCTGGCGAATTGCTCGGGCGTGCCTCCCATGGGCTGCGCGCCTTCGCCGCTGAGCTTTTGCCGGATGGCGGGCTCGTTCAGGACAGTGTTGATGTCCTTGTTGATTTTCCGAACGATGGCGTCCGGCGTGTCCTTGGGAGCGAAATAGCCGAACCATGCCCCCAGTTCGAAGTCGGGATAGCCGCTTTCCTGCACGGTGGCCACGTCGGGCAGGCTGGGCGAGCGCTGTTTGGTGCTGACGGCGATCGGCACCAGGCTGCCCGCGCGGATATGGCCCATTACCGAAGGAATTGTCGCAAACATGAATTGGACGCGGTCGCCCAGCAGATCGACCAGGGCGTCGGCGCCCTTATAGGGAATGTGCGTGACTTCCACACCGGCCTGGGCGGCGAAGGTGGCGCAGGACAAATGGGCCGCCGTGCCAACGCCCGTGGATGCGCAGTTGTAGGTGTTCGGCCTGGCTTTCATGGCCGCCACGAGTTCCGGCAGCGTTTTTATGCCGCTGTTGGGGTGGACGACCAGCACGTTGGGCACATCGGCGACCAGCACGATGGGTTTCAAGTCTTTCTGGGGGTTGAACTTCATCTTTTTATACAGGGCGGGATTGACCGCGATGGGTCCGATGGAGTTCACCAGTATGGTATAGCCGTCGGGCGGCGCATTGATCGCAATCTGCGAGCCAATATTGCCGCTGGCGCCGGGCTTGTTTTCGACCACGACGCTCTGGCCCCATATCTTGGACAGGGAATTGCCGATTTCGCGGGCGAGAATGTCGGTGGTGCCGCCGGCGGAAAAGGCGACAATGGTGGTGACCGGCCGGGTCGGCCATTGCTCAGCCGCCTGCGCATGGGCGCCCGCGGCGCACACCGCCATTATGCCGGCAATGCTGGCGCTGGCGAGGCGGCTGCTTGCGCATGGGAAGTCCCGAAGAAAACGACGTATCACTGGCTGTCTCCTGATTGAATTATTGGTGTACCGTAGTAAGTCCTAGGGACATCGTAAACTCGCGGAAAAGCCCGTGGTATGAAAGATTGGAAACGCAGCGTTTCCGGGCGGCATCAAAGCGTCCAGACGTACGGAAGTCAGAACCCGTATAGCCGGGCTGGATTATCGACCAGCACGCGCTCGATCATCTCCGCTGGCATCCCGCCGAGCAACAGGCCGACCAGATCGGCGGCGGCCGGCTTGCAGGCCTCGGTGATATGCGGCCAGTCGCTGCCCCATAGCAAGCGCTGTGGCATGTCGCGCGCGAACGCCCGAGCCACGGCGCAGGCATCGGCATACGCTGGAGGTCCGGAATCCGTATTGAGATAGGCGCCCGAGAGCTTGACCCAAGCCCGGTCCTGATTGACCAGATGGCCAATGACCGCATAGGCTGGATGCGCAATACCCAGATGGGGCGGCAACCGTCCCATGTGGTCAAACACAATGGGGCAGGCCAGGCGTTCGATCAACGCGGCGTGCCGGGCGATCTGGCAGCCGGACATATGCAGCTGCACATGCCAGCCCAGACCTTGAATGCGTCTGGACAACGGTTCGATCATCTCGATCGAGGTGGTCGCATCGGCCGGGTTCCAGAGGCTGAAGCGCAGGCCGCGGATCCCGCCGGCATCGAGCTGGCGCAGTTGCGCATCGCTTATATCCGGATGCGCGACCGCGATGCCGCGGCCATGGCCATTCAATTGCGCAATCGCGTCAAGCGTGCAGCGATTGTCGGTGCCGTAGTGTTTGGGCTGAACGATCACCGCGCGGACGGTGCCAGTTTCATGCTGCAGCAGGCGGTAATCGCTGAGCGTCATGTTTGCAGGCAGCTTGACCGACGGATCGGCCGCGGGGAAACGACGGTCGATGATATGCAAATGCGCATCGCACGGCATACCTGATAGCGGCACGCGCAGGCCCGGACCCAGGCGGATCATGGCCATTGTGGCGCCGACGCACCCAGCGGCAGCGGCGGCAGAAAAGCCCCGGGAGGCGTTTCCGACATGCTTGCAACCGGCCCCAGATATCGGACCTGACCCGCAGGAGCCGTGATATTCCGCATCCATGAATCGACCAGTTGCGCCGGCAATTCAGCCTGCGCCGATGAGAACAGCAATTCGTCGATCAGCCCACGCCGGGCAATCCAATCGCCCACGGCAGCCAGCGACACCCGCACCATCCAGCTGCCGCCTTCTGTGGCGCGCCGCGCCAGGGCGACCATCGCGCCATAGGCCATGATATTGCCGCTGATATAGTCGATCGCGGCTACCGGCAACTGCCGGGGCTCGCCCTGAACCGCCGACTGCGCGGCCATGCCATTGACCGCCTGCACCACCGTGTCGAAACCCCGCCGTTCGCGCCATGGGCCTTCGTGCCCCCAGGCATTAAGCGTGATATACACCAAACCGGGGCGCAATCGCGCCAGATCTTCGGGGCCGAATCCCCGCGCGGCCAGCGCGCCGGGGCGATAGGCATGCACAAAGACGTCGCTGGCGCGCACCAGTTCCCGCAACTGCTCAGCCTGCGCCGCCTCGCGCAAATCGAGAAAGGTCGAAAGTTTGCCGATGCCCGTCTCGATATCGAGCGCGCCGGAGTCGGGCAGGTCAGGGCGCGATACTTTCATCACGTCCGCACCGTGTTCGGCCAGCACGCGCGCGCAGTAGGGGCCAGCGATTACTCGGGTCAAATCGAGGGCGCGCACGCCGGCCAGCGGCCGTTTCCCTGGAGGCAACGCCTGCGGCGCGGCGTCGCCGATGCGCACGATCTCGAGTACCGGCAAAGCCGCCACCACGCTCCCTTGCGGGTGCGCCGCCCATTGCGCGGCGCTGCGGACCATGCCGCAGCACCCGCCCTGGGCGAAGATGGCTTCTTCGAGCGCCGGGCCGTCCCAAGTGCCGACCGCCCGCGCTACATTGTCCGCGTCGTGCCTGGCGCCGAGCACCCGCAGGTTGCGCTCCCGCAAGTGCGGGAAGTTATTGTGCAGATATATCCAGCCGCCGTCCTTGAGCTGATAGTAGCGGGTAATCGTGTCGCGAGTCTGTGGATTGACACCGTTCACCTTCAGATATTTGTGTCCGCGCAAAGAGGCCGCCGCGGCTCGGGCATCGACGCCGACGCGTTGCGCGCGTCCGGTGCGCAACCGCCACAGTTCGGCCGAGGCCAGAGCGGCTGCGGCAATCGCAGCCGCACCAGCCGCGGCAATCCGGTATGGAGTGGGAAAGACCGGATCGCCGCCGGTCAGGTCGGCCTGCCTGGCGATCGCGGGCGGCATACCCGCCGCCGCGAGCAAGTCGTTCAATGCAGTCAACGCAGTAGTCATATCAATCCGATCGATCATTTGAAAAAAAGCGCACGCTCGCGGAAGCGCATGGCAGCCCGCCCGCGGGCGCCATCGCGCGCTAAATGACAGACTGCAGCCATTGAGGCGGCAGATGCAGCCATAGCTCATCGCCCACGCCAAAACTATCGGCCTGGGCCTGGACCACCAGTGTCATGCCATTGCAATCCAGATCGTAGTAAGTCAGATTGCCGAGGAACATCGTCTTGCGCACCACGCCGCGCAGAACGTTGACGTCCCATCCAGGCTCGCATTGCCGGCTGAGGGCGATGCGTTCGGGGCGGATGGCGTGCCGCAAGGAGGTCCCCGCATTTCCGATCCGCAGCAATACTCCATTTGGCAGCCGTCCAACGGTCTGCCCGGACTCATTCACCACATCCGAAAAGTCGATGATGTTGGTCGAACCCAGGAACTCGGAACCGAATATCGTCGTGGGATGGTCATAGACGTCCCGCGGCGCGCCCGCTTCGGCGATCTGCCCGCCATTCATCAGTATCAGGCGGTCGGCCAGGATCATGGCATCGGCCTGGTCATGTGTCACGTAGATGGCCGTCTTGCCCAGTTGCTTTAGCAGATCGCGCAATTCGACGCGCATGCGTTCGCGCAGCTTCAGATCCAGATTGCTTAAGGGTTCGTCCATCAACAGCAGGCTGGGGCCGGCCGCAAAGCTGCGAGCCAGCGCTACGCGCTGCTGCTGCCCGCCGCTCAATGTCGACGGATAGCGTTTGGCGGCATGCTGGAGGCCGACGATGCGCAGCGATTCATCGACCTGCTCCGAGATCTGCGCTGGCTTCATACGCTTGACGCGCAGGCCGTAGGCCACGTTCTCGTAGACGGTCATATGCGGCCAGATCGCATATGATTGGAACATCATCCCGATATTGCGCTGCTCGGGAGGAATCAGCGTCCCCTCTTCGATATCGCACATGACACGGTCCCCGACGACGATACGGCCCCCATCGGGCTGCTCCAGGCCGGCGATGCAACGCAGGGTGGTGGTCTTGCCGCAGCCGCTAGGCCCCAGCAGCGCGACCGTCTCGCCGACCGCGACCTCCAGGTTGATATCGCAGACGACTGTCTCCTGCCCGAAGGTCTTGCGAAGATTCTTAACGGTTACAAAACTCATAGTGGCCGGTCTCATCGAATTATGGTGTTGGGCGTGTTGTCCAATCGCTTCAGCAGCCATGTCATCAAGCCAAGCGCCAGAAACACGATGACCGCTTGCATCAGCATGAACGCGAAGCCCTGCATCGCCCCATACATCTGCATGGACTGCCAAGCCAGCACGGATAGCGTGACCGTATTGGGTGAATACAGGATAATGGTGGCGCTGACCTCGTTCAGGGTAAAGATAAACATGAGGACCCAGGCCGATGCCATGCCCGGCGCGATCAGCGGCAGCACGATCCTGCGCAGCCGCCCGCCCAGGCCTTGACCCAGCATCTGAGCGGCTTCTTCGAACTCAGGCGATATCGGCAGCAGGCTATTGCCGCAGGTACGCACGGCATGGCCCAGAAAGCGTGCCGTGTAGGCAATGAACAGGATCCACATGGTTCCGTAGATTCCCAGCGGGAAGCCGACATAGGTCCAGAGCATGCCTATGCCCAGCACGATGCCCGGCACGGCCGCGCCAGTCAGGCTCAAATAGTCAAGGCTGCCCTTGAAATTCGATTTGCCGCGAATCGCGGCATAAGCGATCAATGCGCCCAGCAGGGTGAGCAGGGTTGCGCTTCCCGTGCTTAGCAGCAAGCTGTTTACCAGCCCGGTCAAATTCGAGCCGCGGAAGGCTTCGCGATAGTTCGCAAGCGTGAAACTGGACCAGGTGATATCCGGCGTCATGTAGCTGAGCAAGGAACCGAGCAGCAGCGCCAGGACGGGGATGACGGCTGCGACCAGGAAGTAGATGACCAGCAGCGTGATGACGAAAGGCCGCATGCGCCCCAGCGACACGCGCCGCGGCGGCTTGGGTTTTCCCCCCACGGTGCGATAACGGTCCGCATAGCGGATCAGACGCCGGTACAGCATGACCGCCGCCAGGCTCAGCAGGAGGAATACCGCGCCCGCGGTTGCCGCCAGGTTGGGCTGGGTCGGCTCATAGCTGAGCCAGAGATAGATTTCCGAAGGAACCGTATTGAAATTCAGCGAGCGTCCGAGCAGAGTAGGCACCGCGAAATTCTCCGCCGCCAGGATCGCTACCATGATGCCGCTGGCCAGCAGCGCCGGCCAGAGTAAAGGCAGCGTTATCTTGCGGAAGGTCTTCCATCCACCGCCGCCCAGCGTCAAAGAGGCTTCCTCGAGCGAAGCGTCCATGGCCCGCAGTGGACCGATCAGGCTCAAGAACACATACGGGGACAGGTGCGAGGCCAGGATCCAGACCATCGCCTTGACCGAGTAGACGCTGAACAGGTCCCCGGCGCCGGTCCAGCTATTCCAGACCGCGTTGATGAAACCGACTCTCGGCGCCCCCAGCGCTATCCATGCCAGCGACAGCATCAATGGCGACAAGTAAAGCGGAATGGTCAGCAGATTAAGCCATACTCCGCCATTGGCGAGATCGGAGCGCACGAACAGCCAAGCCAAAACGAGCCCGATGGCCACGGCGACACACGCCGTGCTCACGCCGACCAGCAGCGAATTGAACATCAGCTTCCAGAAGTCGAGCCCGCCCAGCAGACTGGTATAGCTCGAGAGTGTGAAGCTGCCGCCCTCGGTCCCGGGGGCGACGCTCCATAGAGACCCCCCAATAAGCGCCAAGACCGGCAGAGCGATCAAAAAGAACGCCAGCGCGACCAGGGCCGCGAAGAGGACGCCGGAAGACGTCAATCGTGAACCCAGGCGGTTCGGGCGCCTGGGCCGGGCCAGCGCGGGATGAGTAGTTGAGCTTGACATGGATGCCGACGCCATCGGAGGTGATGTTGGGTCAGTCATTGAAGACGCGTTTAAACTCGGCCATGATGCCGCCGAGGTCCTTGGAAATCAGGCTCCAGTCGGCCTCGTACACCGTCTTTGGCAATTTGTAATACTGACTGCGTGTAATCGGCCGATTGTCCGTTACGTCGCTGCGCATCGGGCCCAGGCCGACCGTGTTCACATAGGCCGACTGGCCGGTCAGGGTAGTCGACCAAGCCATAAACAGCTTGGCGGCGTTCTGGTGCGGAGCGCCCTGGGAAATCGCGGCCGAGTAGGCCAGTGCCAGCGCGGGCTCGGGGAAGTTCCAGCCGATAGGCGCGCCGCGTCCGACCATGTCGTTGAGCACGCCGATATCGATCGGACCCAAGGGTGTATAGCTGTATTCGCCCGAGACCAGCCGCTCGCTCAATGTATTGATGCTGTCGAATATGACCGGTTCGAGGTTGGTCTTCAGATTCTCCATATAGGATGCTCCGACCGTCTCCTTCAGGTAGTAATAAACCAGCTGGGAGGTGCCGCCCGCCCGCACATGGGTCAGCGCCGTCCTGCCCTTGAAGGCGGGATTGGCAATATCCTTCCATGACCCTACGCTGCGCAGCCATTGCTCTTCTTCCGGCGTCACTTTCGTGGTATTCCAGGCCATGCCCATATGCAGCAGGCCGATGCCGTACCAGTAACCATCATGCCGGAAGGCTTTTGGCACCAGCTCTCCGCTCGGAGGCGTCCAGTTCAGGAGGAAGCCTTCTTTGGCGAACTGATCGAGCACGATCGCGCTCGAATTCATCACCACATCGGCCATGCCGCGCTTGGCCCGGGATTCGCTGGCGAACCGTTCGGCCAGCGCGCCGCCGGATGCCCGGTAAACCTGCACTTTGATGAAAGGAAAGGTCTTGTGGAAGGCATCGACCAGCGGCTGCGGACAGCTCGATACCAAGCAATACAGCATCAACTTTCCTTCCTTGGCAGCGGCGTCCAGGACCCCGTCCTCCAAGCCTGGAGCGTTCTGCTGCAGCCAGCTGCGCGCGGCGGCTATTTCCTTGGTATCGGCCGCTTTGACATCGGCCGTCTGGAACATGGCCAGGACGGCTCCGAGGCCGATGGCAATTATTTCTTTTTTCATTTTTTGTCTCCGTACTTTCCTTGGCATTATTGCCATAGGATCCCATGCGTTTGCATTCCGCATTGTTCAAATTGACCGGTCGCAAAAGCTTATTTGCCCTCCGCCGGCAATACGCCGCTACCATACTTCGCGGCCAGCCATTCGCGCTCGCCACCGGCATTGAGGATCTCCCAGACGAAATCCGGCATGGGTTGCGCGTGGATGATTTCCCCCGTCCGTTTGTTCTCGATGCGGCCAGTGTGGAAATCGACATCGATCGGATCCTCATCGCGCACCTTGGCGGTAATGCCAGGCACGAATGGCAGCATCAGCAAGCCGGCGCTGACCGACAGGCGAAAGAACGCGCGCGTTACCGATTCGCACACCAGGCCGACTCCGACGCCCTTCAGGGACAAAGGACCGGTGACATGCATCTGCCCTTTGCCGAAATTCTTGCCGGCAAACACCACGTCATTGGGTTGCGCCCGTTTGGGGAATTCCGGATTGAGCGTCGCCATGCATTCGGTGGCGAGGACCTTGGGGTCGTAGATAAACTGGCGCACCATCTCCAAGCTGGCGATACCTCCGTCATTGAGCACATCGTCGCCGAACACCCAAGCACGTCCGGATTTTGAATAGTATGGATTCGACATCGATAACCTCTTATGCAAGCAGTTCGCGCGGGTCGGTGACTACACCCCGGATCGCCGTGGCTGCCGCTGTGGCGGCGCTGGCCAGCAATACGGTCGCGTTCACGCTGCCCATGCGGCCATTCTCGTTGCGTGTGCTGGTTGCCACACAGACTTCGTCGCCGGCCAAGGGCGCGATCGTGCCGTAGCAAGGGCCGCATGCGCCCACGGCAATGTTCGCATTGGCCGCGGCCAGTATTCCGATCAGCCCTTCGGCCAGCGCCTGCCGGTGGATCTCCGCCGTCGCTGGGATCACCAGAAGATGGACGCTGGGATGCACCTTATGCCCCTTGAGCACTTGGGCCGCCGCGCGCAAATCTTCGAGCTTGCCGCCGATACAGGAACCAATGAAAACCTGATTTACCTTTTGCCCCTGCAGCTGGCTGACGGGCCTGATATTCATTGGATCGGGAGGCAGTGCGATTTGCGGCTCCAGATTGGAGATATCGAAGCGCATCTCTTCTTCGTACGGGGCATCGGCATCGCTATAGACAAACTCGGCGGTATGTCCGAAGCGAGCCAGATATTTTTCTATCAAGCCGTCCGGCGGGACAATGGCGCCTTTAACGCCAATGTCGACACAGACATTGCATAGCGTATGGCGCTCGTCCAGCCCGAACGCATCGATCGTGTCGCCATAGAATTCCAGCACCCGGTAATCGCCGCGCGCATCCGAAATCCCGGCGGCGACCCAGGTGGCGATATCGCGGCTCATAACGCCGGGACGCGGCTTGCCGGTAACAATGACTTTGATGGTCGAGGGCACGCGCAGCCAGGCCTTGCCGGTCACCAGCACGGTGAGTTGACCCTGCCCGAGCGCGATCGATAGCGCGCCGACGCAGCCGAGAGCGGGCGCCCGGGAATCGCTGGCGATTACGAGCTGGCCGGGCTTGACCAGCCCCTGGTCGACCGGCACGTTGTGGCTGATACCGTGGTTGCCCAGGTCGAAGAAATGGGCAATCTCTCCATTGCCCGCCATCTTGCGCATCCGCTCGCGGGCGCGCACTACGGCCTGATCATCGGAGTAAGGCCGGTGATCAATCGAGACAATCTGCTTTTCCGGCGAGGCCACGCCTTGGAGGCCCATCTTGTCCAGGGCATCCAGGTAACGCGGGAAATTGTGATCATGATTGATGACGACATCGGGCACAGCCCAAATGATCTCGCCCAGTGTGGCGCGGTCGCGGCCGGAAGCGCGGGCCAGGATTTTTTGCGCGATGGTCTGCCCCATGTTCAGCATTCCTTGCCATCGGCGTAGCTGTCGCTCAACTCGCCGTAGGCTCTGGCGCCAACGAGCTCGTGCAGATCTGTCATCGGGATCATATTGTTGGCATCGTGATCGATGCCGCCGTTGCGCTGCAATTCGTTCAGGCGATCCCGCTTGGCCACGATGCCGGTGCGCAGCAGCGTCAACGAATACATCACGATCTGGATGCCGATTTCCCGCAGGGTTTCGATCGGGATATCAGTACGGCTGCCTATCGTCAGCATCATCGGGCCCGGTATGATGCTGCGCGCGCGGCGCAGTTCCTCGACTGTGCGCAAGCCATGCACCATGATCACGTCGGCGCCGGCATCTTTGTAGATCAAGGCGCGCCGCAGCGCGTCGTCAAAGCCCTCTTTGCTGTTAAAGGCATCCGTGCGCCCGATGATCACCGTATCGGGATTGCGCCGCGCATCCTGCGCGGCCCGCAGCCGGGCGCTCATCTCCCGGGTGCTGACCAGCTCGACCCCCGGCAGTCCGCCACAGCGCTTGGGAAAGCACTGGTCTTCGATATAGAAGCCCGCCGCGCCGGCCGTTTCCAGTTCGCCTACGGTGCGCCTCACATTTAGCGGATTGCCATAGCCATTGTCAGCGTCGGCAATAACCGGGATATTGACCGTCCGGCAGATTTGCGCAGCGCGATCGACAGTCTCGCTCATCGTAACCAAGCCAATATCGGGGTAGCCCAGCGATGCCGCGACTGCGTAGCCGGAGATCGCGACTGCGGGAAAACCTGCCTTTTGCACCAGCAAAGCATCCAGGGCGTCGCCGACACCGGGCACCATGAGGGTTTCGCCGCTGTTCAACATCTGCTTCAGTGTTTTTGTCATTGCCATTATAATTCTGTGGAGTAGAATTCAATTTTGTTAAGCAGAATATTATCCAATTCACGGACGCTCGTCAATGATTAATCCATCCACACATATTGAGTATCGAGGTATGAACCATGAGTACTGAAGGCGTCGCCGCGGTAGAACGCGCACTGTCCATACTCGATGTCTTCGACGACCAGCACAGCGCAATGTCGCTGCACGAGCTGGCGCAAAGGACCGGGCTCTACAAAAGCACCCTGCTTCGTCTTTGCGCCTCGCTGGAATTGAAAGGCTATATCCGCCGCAGCGACGACGGCATGTTTCGCCTGGGGCCAACGCTATGGCGTCTGGGCTCGCTCTATAGCCGTTCGTTCAACCTGGCTGATTACGTCTATCCGGTGCTCAACCGGCTAAGGGAAGAGACCGGCGAATGCGCATCTTTCTATGTGCGCGACAAAGACAGCCGAATCTGTCTGTTCCGCCGCCATTCCCTGCATACGATCCGCCACCACCTGGATGAAGGCGCCCGCCTGCCCATAGACCGGGGGAGCGGGGGCCGGGTGCTGCTGGCATTCTCGGGCGCCGAGGGCGAACCCTACGACCAGATCCGCAGAGAGGGCTATTACATCTCCCTGGGGGAGGTCGACGCGAATCTGAGCTCGGTGGCGGCGCCGATTCTCGACCATGACGGCCAGCCCATCGGCGCCCTGGCTATATCGGGCATTCGATCCCGCTTTACTGTGGAAAACGTCCAGAAGGTATTGCCCCTGTTGCTGGAAGAGGCCGCCAAGCTGACAAGGCAAGTGTCTTTCCCATCTGCAGACGCCACGGCGGGCAGACAGCCGCGATCCTCCGGGAAGGCTGCGGCGCGCTCCAAGTAGGCGGCATTCAGTCGCGTCCGGCGCAAGCCTGCCGTCGAGATCGCGGCGTGCTGCCGGCTGCGAATGTAATTGCCGTCCGGTCAGCGTGCCGACCGGACTTCCCGCGCCGGATTCAAGCGCGGTAGGAAGGATCCATGCGATCCAGTTTCCTCAGCAGGGCGGGCCATTCCATGAGGCCGTAGGGCCGGCGCGTTCCCGGCTGATAGTTGTTCCAGGTTTGTTCCAGGGTCGCCGCGTCGACCTTGGTCAGCGGCGTGTTGCACGCCATGGCGGCCAGCTGCGATCTGCACGCCAGCTCGAGGCGGTGCATCCAGTTGAAGGCCTCGCCCACCGATTTTCCCACCGTCAGCGCGCCGTGGTTGCGCAGGATCAAGGCTTCGCCAGTGCCCAGATCCTCGACCAGCGAAGCTTTTTCTTCGTCCTTGAGGACCACGCCGACATAATCGTGATAGCCGATCTTGAGAAAACGCATTGCCGTCTGGGTAATGGGCAACAGGCCGCATTCCAGCGCCGAGACGGCCATGGACGCCCAGCTGTGGGTGTGTATGACACAGGCGACTTCCGGCCGCGCCTCGTGGATTGCGCTATGAATGACGTAGCCAGCCTGGTTGATTCCGTAGTTCAATGGCCCGAAGTCGGGCGCGCTGAGGATTTTCCCTTGCAGATCCACCTTGATCAGGCTGGAGGCCGTGATCTCTTCGTACATCATGCCGTAGGGATTGATCAGAAAGGAATCATGTTCGCCCGGCACGCGCACCGAGATATGGTTGGCGATCATGTCCGCCATGCCGTATATTTCGACGAGCCGGTAACAGGCCGCCAGGTCGACTCGCGCCTGCCACTCTTCGTTGGAACACTTGGATCGCATCGAGTCGATGTTTAAAACACCCAGGTCGGCCATAAGAACCCCGCAAGTAAATTCGTTAATGATAATGGACGTGGAGCAGATATGGATAAGAAAAAATTGCTACGGATTCTGCTCTCGGAGCTTGCCGCGGACCGGCTGGCGGCGGACATACGGGGCATGCTGGGGCCCGACGAGGTGGAGGTGGTGCTGGCGCGGCCGGTGCCCGGCCGCGAGCCTGCGGACATTGACATCGCATATATTTCGCGCGATGTCACGGGCGTTTCCACCAAGCAAGTCCTGACCGAATCGCTGGAGGCCTTTTATGCTTCATTGCGGGCTTCGCCCCGTTTGCAATGGGTGCATACGCATTCGGCCGGCGCCGATCGTCCGATTTTTCCCGAGCTGGCGGCGCGCGGCGTGAGGGTCACGACGTCGTCGGGCGCCAATGCCGGAGTGGTCGCGCAGACCGCATTGGCGGGCCTGCTGGCGCTGGCGCGCGAATTTCCGAAGCTGATGCGCGAGCAGCGCAAGCACGCGTGGACGCCATTGATGAGCGGCGCATTGCCGCGGGACTTGGCCGGCCAGAAAGCGGTCATCGTGGGGTGGGGCCCCATCGCCCGCCAAATCGGGGCTTCTTTACAGCTGCTGGGATTGGAAATCGCCGTGGCGCGCCACAGCGCCGAACCCGCCGGCGACAATATCCGGACCGTCGCCTACGGTGGCCTGCATGCGGTGCTGCCCGGCGCGGACTGGCTGATTCTGGCCTGCCCTTTGTCGGATTCGACGCGGCGGCTGATTGACCGCGGCGCATTCGAGTCCCTGCCCGGCGGAGCCAGGCTCATCAATGTCGCCAGGGGTGAAATCGTCGTCGAAAGCCACCTGATCGAGGCCTTGCAGGCCGGGCGGCTCGGCGGCGCGTATCTGGACGTTTTCGAGTACGAGCCTTTGAGCCCGGACTCGCCTTTGTGGGATATCGAGAATGTCATCGTGACTCCGCATTCCGCTGGGCATTCGGATGGCAATGCCCAGCGCGTCGACCGCATGTTCCTGGCCTATCTGAAAGACTGGAACGACGCGCGCGCCAAGGTGAGGCGTTGATCGGCGGGCTAGCCGAATTGCCGCGAGTTCGCATCGGTGCGAAACAGGATGGGCTTTTCCGTCTTCGGGCCGCCGGCCTGGCTTTGCGCGCGCGCCACGATGCTTTGCACGTCGCCGTGGTATGGCGACTTGTCGCATACGGGATCGGCGTTGGCGGCGTCGCCGGTCAAGGCCAGGGCCTGGCAGCGGCATCCGCCGAAATCCTTCTGCTTGTCGGGGCAGCTGCGGCAGGGCTCTTTCATCCATGCGTCGCCGCGGTACTTGTTGAAGGCGTCGCTGTCGTACCAGATGTGCTGCAGGCTGTGCTGCGTGACGTTGGGAAAGGCTATGCCCGGCAATGATTTCGCGGCGTGGCAGGGCAGGGCGGAGCCGTCGGGCGCCACGCCCAGGAACACCGACCCCCAGCCGTTCATGCAGGCCTTGGGGCGCTGCTCGAAATAATCGGGCACGACGAACAGCACGCGCATTTTGTGGCCCAGCCTGGCGCGATAATCGTTGACCACCGCTTCCGCGCGCAGCAGTTGTTCGCGGTCGGGCAGCAATTGCGCGCGGTTGGCCAGGCCCCAGCCGTAATACTGGGTATTGGCCAGTTCCAGGTACTCGACCCCCATCGCGTCGGCCATCTCGATGATGCGGCCGACGTGGTCGAGGTTGTAGCGATGCAGCACGACATTGAGCACCATGGGATAGTCGTACTGCTTGATCAGCCCGGCTACGCGCATTTTCAAGTCGAAGGTTTTGGTGCTCGACAGGAAATCGTTCATTTCCTTGGTGGAATCCTGGAAGGACAACTGGATGTGGTCCAGCCCCGCCTCTTTGAGCCTCGCAATGCGGGGCTCGGTCAATCCGATTCCGGAAGTGATCAGATTGGTGTAATAGCCCAGCCGGCAGCCTTCGGCGACCAATGCCTCCAGGTCGTCGCGCTGCAAGGGCTCGCCGCCGGAGAAGCCCAACTGCGCCGCGCCGAGCCGGCGGGCCTGCTGCATGACATCGACCCACTGCGCGGTGGTCAACTCATGCTGGTTTTCCGCATAGTTGAGCGGGTTGTAGCAGAACACGCAGTGCAAGGGGCATTTATAAGTCAGTTCCGCCAACAGCCAGAGTGGCGGGGCGATGGGCGGGGGTAGCGGATAGGCGTTCATGGTGGCGGCATCTCAAGTTATCCATCCGCGCTCGTGGGCGGCGCGCATGAAATCTTCGACATCGGCCTGCAGCCCGCTTGCCGAAAAGGTGTTTTCCAGGTCGCCGATAATGGCCGGGATATCGCGCAGCCCGTCGCAGCGCTTGAGGATCTCGGCCGCGCTGGCGTTCAGCTTGACCATGCCTTCCGGGTAGAGGAGCACATAGTTGTCCTGCGCTTCCTCCCACTGGAGACGAAACAGTCTGGACAGTTTTGGTTTTTCGGGAAGGTCGCTCATGGGATGTCTGCGCCTGGTTCAGGGGTTGGCCTTTTCGATGGCGTCCAGCATGGACCACAATACATCGAGCTTGAATTGCAGGATCTCGAGCGCGCGATCCTGCTGCGCGCGGCTGGTGAAATGATCCAGCGTCACTTGCAGGCCATGCTCGACGTCGCGCTCGGCGAGCGGGATGCGGCCGCGGAAATATTGCAGGCCATCGGCCTCGATCCACGGATAGTGCAGGGGCCAGTTCGACAGGCGGTCCTGGTGGATTTTGGGCGCGAACATTTCGGTGAGCGACGAACAGACGGCTTCCTGCCAGGACGACTGGCGGGCGAAATTCACATAGGCATCCACCGCGAAGCGCACCCCCGGCGCGACGCCCTTGAGCGACCAGAGATCATCGCTGGCGATGCCCACCGCCTCGCCCAGGCGCGACCAGGCTTCGATGCCGCCCGGGTTGCCATCGCAGCCATCGTGGTCGAGTATGCGGCGCACCCACTTGCGGCGCGTCTCGCGGTCCGGGCAATTGGCGATGATCGCGGCGTCTTTGCGCGGGATGCTGATCTGGTAATAGAAACGATTGGCGACCCAGCCGCGGATCTGGTCGGGCCGCAGCTGGCCATTCGTCATCTTTACGTTGAACGGATGATTGATATGGTAGCCCGCGCCTTTGGCGCGCAACCGGGCTTCGAATTCTGCGCGGTCCCAGGCGGGACCCGATGGCGTCTGCGGGGGCGTCGGGGCGTTCACAAGCTTATCTCCATTCCGTCGAATGCAAGCTCGATACCGTGGCGCTTCAGGACGGCCGCTTCTTCGGAGCTTTCGTCGAGTATCGGATTGCTGTTGTTGATATGAATAAGAATCTTGCGCCGCGGGCCCAGGGCGTCCAGCACTTCGATCATGCCGCCGGGGCCGGACTGCGGCAGGTGGCCCATGTCGGCGGATGTCTTGCGCGACAGGCCCAGGCGTATCATTTCGTCGTCGGTCCAGAGCGTGCCGTCCACCAATACGCAATCGGCCATGCGCATGGCCGCGTCGATATGCGCTTCGATGCGCCCGAGGCCGGGGGCGTAGAACAATTTCTTGCCATTGGCCTGGTTTTCGATCAGCAGGCCGATGTTGTCGCCCGCCTCGGGCATGGCGCGGTGGGGCGAGTAAGGCGGGGCCTTGCTTTTGAGCGCGAGCGCGGTAAAGCTGATGCCGGCTATGCCCGCGACCTGTATCGCCGGGCCATAAGCATCGTCGTCGTGGGCGTCGAGGGGCCGCCATTCCACCCCGCAATAATGCGCCAGCACCTTGGCCAGCGGCAGGCCGTTGGACAGGTCTTGCCATACCGGCGCGGTGCAATACAGGGGTATGGGCTTGCCTTCGCGCAGCATGAGCAGGCCGGTTATGTGGTCGATTTGCGCATCCATCAGCATCACGGCGGCGATGCCGGTATCGCGCACGCTGCGCGCGGGCTGCAGCGCGGGCGTGGCGCGAATTTGAGCGAGGATGTCGGGCGAGGCGTTGATCAGCACCCAGTCCGTGCCGTTGGCGGAAACCGCGATGGACGACTGCGTGCGCGCCCGGGCCTGGATCGTGCCCTTGCGCAAACCGTCGCAGTTCGGGCAATTGCAATTCCATTGCGGGAATCCGCCGCCCGCGGCGGAGCCTAAGACTATGACTTTCATGGGCCATCCGACAAAAAAAGCCCGCAGGCTTGCCCGGCGGCAAAAAAGCGCGGCGCTGGTCTGGGGCTAGCGCCGCGCTGTTCGCGGTGTTGGAACCGTATCAGCGGTTGGCGATGTACATCGTGATTTCAAAGCCAAAACGCAAGTCGGAAAATTCCGGTTTACTCCATTTCATGGTGTCTCCTTGAAAGCTTGGGTCGCTTTTAGCGAGGCCGCCGGCCGCCTGATGATTGTTATTGTTATGCTGCGCTGGCGCCAGCGTCGAATTCATAGTAGCACGCAGCGATTGATTGTCAAGATAGCGCGATACGCCAGAATTCCTAGGCCGGGAACATCTGTTTGCGATGCATAATCGGCGGAAATCGGCCGATTTCTACCTGGAGGTTTATGACAGTTCCATTCGCTCAAGGCATGCTGGACGTGGGGGCGGGCCATCGCTTGTCCTATGCGGAATATGGCCGCCCCGATGCGCCGGCGGCGGTCGTGCTGCATGGCGGGCCGGGCAGCGCCTGCCAGCCGTCCATGCTCGACTGGTTCGATCTCTCGCGGCAGCGGGTGGTGCTGTTCGACCAGCGGGGCGCGGGCAAAAGCGCGCCCGCGGGCTGCATCGCGGGGAACACCACGCAAGACCTGGTCGGCGATATCGAGCGCCTGCGCCGCTTCCTGCGGATTTCGAATTGGCTGGTGGTGGGAGGCTCATGGGGAGCCATGCTGGGGCTGATGTATTGCGGCGCCCATCCCGCGGCGGTGCGCGGGATGGTCTTGCGCGGAGTGTTTCTGCCTGGCGTCCAGCAGATGGATTGGTTCTTCCAGGAATTGCGGGCATTGGTTCCGGTGGCGTGGACGCAGCTTACCGCCGGCATGTCGCCCGCCGAGCGGCAGGCGGTGCTGCCGGCGCTGGCGCGCCGCCTGCTGCGCGGCACGCATGCCGAAGGGCGGGATGCGGCCGAGCGCTGGGCGCGCTACGAGGATGCCGTCATGGCCGCGATGATGGGGCGGGCCGGGCAACCGCAACCCGGCCAGCCGTCCGGTCAGCCGTCCAGCCCGCAGCCCAAGCCACAGCCCGGCCAGCCGCCAGGACCGCTGGAAAAATACCGGCTGCAGGCCCATTATCTTGAGCATGGCTGTTTTGTCACCGAGCGCCAGCTTTTCCGCGCGGCGCGCCAGGCGGCGGGGCCGGCCATTTTCGTGCATGGCACGCATGACTGGATCTGCCCGCCGCAAAACCTCGTCCGCTTGATGCGATTCATGCCGCAGGCACAGGTCCGATGGGTGGCGGCCGGCACGCATACGGCCTCGGACCCGGCGATCCGCGATGCCTTGCGCACAGCGATACGCGATATGCGGGCCGGGCTCGGGGAGGACTGCGGGTAAAGACGCCGGCTCGCGCTGGCCGGGAGCGCGCCGCGGCGCGTGGCCTGGCGTCTGTCTTGGGGTCTGTCTTGGGGTCTGTCTTGGCCGGCGGCACACCGGCGTCACAAAGTGTGCCAATTACTGCGCAGCGCGGCGCGGCGCATTGCCGCTCCTGTTCCATCCCCGGGCCCGTGGCGCGGGCGCGCCCCAGTCCGCGGGACGGCGCCGGCAAACCGGCATGCTTATTGCTTGATATCCGCATGCTGGCGTATATAGCCGTTCACCCTTGGGTCCCATGCAACATAGCGCCGTCCGGGACCTGCAGTCCATCAGGAGACACAAATGAGCATAAATATCCATCCGGCGGTCGATAATGGCATCCGGCCGGCAACGCCAGGTTTCGCGGGCGGCACGCTGTTGTGCGACTGCCCCGCCGACAAGGTGGAAGTCACGGTTGCTTCGCAGACCGCGCACAATCATGTGTGCGGCTGCTCGCAATGCTGGAAGCCGGCCGGCGCCTTGTTCTCGCAGGTGGCGGTCGTTCCGAAAGAAGCCGTCAGCGTCACCGCCAACGCCGACAAGCTGAAAGTGGTCAACCCCAGCGCCACGATTCTGCGCCACGCCTGCCGCGAATGCGGCGTGCACATGTACGGGCGCATCGAAAAGCAGGATCATCCTTTCTATGGCCTGGATTTTGTCCATACCGAGCGCTCTCCCCAGAGCGGCTGGGCCGCCCCCGAATTCGCGGCCTTTGTATCGTCTATCATTGAGACCGGCACGCCGCCCGAACAGATGGGCGCCATCCGCGCCCGCCTGGTCGAGCTCGGCCTGCCGCCCTACGATTGCCTGTCGCCCCCGCTTATGGACGCCATCGCGGCGCATGTCGCCAAATCGCGATAGGCTCTCGGGTTAATGTTATGGGGGGGCGGCAATGCCGCCCCCCGGTCAATTCATCAGAAAAGGAACAAACCATGGACGTACGTGCAGCAGTAGCCACCAAGGCCGGCGCTCCGCTTACCATTGAAACCGTTCAGCTCGAGGGGCCGCGCGCGGGCGAAGTGCTCGTCGAGATCAAGGCCTCGGGTGTGTGCCACACCGATCTGTTCACGCTTTCGGGCGATGATCCGGAAGGGCTTTTCCCGGCGATCCTGGGCCATGAAGGCGCGGGCGTCGTGGTCGAGGTCGGCGCCGGGGTCACTACGCTCAAGGCCGGAGACCATGTGATTCCGCTGTATACGCCCGAATGCCGCACTTGCTCATATTGTCTGTCGCGCAAGACCAATCTGTGCCAGGCGATACGCGAAACGCAGGGGCGCGGCGTGATGCCGGACGGCACCAGCCGTTTCAAGATGGGCGGCAAGGAAGTGCTGCATTACATGGGCACGTCGACTTTTTCCAATTACACTGTCGTGCCGGAAATCGCCCTGGCCAAGATCCGCGAAGACGCGCCGTTCGAGAAGGTTTGCTACATCGGCTGCGGCGTCACCACCGGCATAGGCGCCGTCATCAATACGGCCAAGGTGCAGGCCGGCGACAACGTGATCGTCTTCGGGCTGGGCGGCATCGGCCTGAATGTGATCCAGGGCGCGCGCATGGTGGGCGCCGACATGATAGTCGGCGTCGACATCAATCCCGGCCGCGAGGAGCTCGCGCGCAAATTCGGCATGACCCACTTCGTCAACTCCAAAGAGGTCGAGGGCGACCTCGTGCAGTATCTGGTGAACCTGACCAAGGGCGGCGCCGACCACACCTTCGAATGCATAGGCAATGTCAAGCTGATGCGCCAGGCGCTCGAGTGCGCCCATAAAGGCTGGGGCAAGAGCACCATCATAGGCGTGGCGGGCGCCGGCCAGGAAATCGCCACCCGGCCTTTCCAGCTGGTCACCGGCCGGGTCTGGCAGGGCTCGGCTTTCGGCGGCGCCCGCGGCCGCACAGATGTGCCCAAGATCGTCGACTGGTATATGGAAGGCAAGATCAATATCGACGACCTGATCACCCATGTGATGCCGATAGACAAGATCAACGACGCCTTCCAGTTGATGAAGGACGGTACGTCGATACGCTCGGTGGTTACGTTCTAAATTCTTATTTGGATTGAAAAGATGACGATGAAGACTATTTCGCAGAACAAGAGTTTCGGTGGCACGCAGGGCGTGTACAGCCATGAATCGGCCGAGACCGGCTGCACCATGCGCTTTGGCGTATATCTGCCGCCGGCGGCCGGGAAAGGGCCTGTGCCGGTGCTGTTCTGGCTGTCCGGCCTGACCTGCACCGAAGAAAACTTCATCGTCAAGGCGGGCGCCCAGCGCGTTGCCGCCGAGCTCGGCATTGCGCTTGTCGCGCCCGACACCAGTCCGCGCGGGCTCGATTATCCCGGCGACAGCGACAGCTACGATTTCGGCGTGGGCGCGGGCTTTTATGTGGACGCGGTCAAGGCGCCCTGGTCGACTGGCTACCGGATGTATTCGTATATCGCCAAGGAACTCTTCGAACTGGTGGCCGGCGGCTTTTCGGTCGAAGCCTCGCGCGCCGGGATTTTCGGCCATTCGATGGGCGGCCACGGCGCCTTGACCATAGGGTTGAAGCATCCCGACCGGTTCAAGACGATATCCGCGTTTGCGCCTATCGTTTCGCCGACCCGCTGCCCCTGGGGCGAAAAGGCGCTGGCGGGCTATCTTGGCAGCGACCGGAACACCTGGGCCGACTACGATGCCACGCTGCTGATCAAGCGCCACGGCTGGTCCGGGCCGGAACTGCTGGTCGACCAGGGCGGCGACGACCAGTTCCTGGCAAGCCAGCTCAAGCCCGAGCTGCTGGTGGCCGCATGCGCCGAGGCCAAAGTGCCATTGAACTTGCGCATGCAGCCGGGATACGACCACAGCTACTTTTTCATTTCAAGCTTTATCGAGGACCACTTGCGGCATCACGCGGCGCATTTGTAGCCGGCCGCCGCCTCGCGGTACCTGCCGGCCATTTGTTCCAGGGCGACAGGCCTGATCCTGGCGGCCTGCCCGGCGCAGCCAAAGGCCTCGAAGCGCGCCGCGCAAAGGTCCTCGGCCGCCGCCGTGGCGTCCCTGAAGAAGCGGCGCGGATCGAGTTCCTGCGGATGCGCCGCCATGGCGCGCCGCATTGCGCCGGTCATGGCCAGCCGGATGTCGGTATCGATGTTCACCTTGCGCACGCCGTTCTGGATGCCCCGGATGATTTCCTCCACCGGAACGCCATAGGTTACGCGCACATCGCCGCCGTGCTTGCGTATCTCTTCGAGCCAGTCCTGCGGCACCGAGGATGAGCCATGCATGACCAGATGGGTGGCGGGAATCCGCTGGTGGATCGCCCGGATGCGGTCGATAGCCAGGAGGTCGCCGCCGGGCTTGCGGCTGAACTTATAGGCGCCATGGCTGGTGCCGATGGCGATGGCCAGGGCGTCGACGCCGGTCCTGGCGACGAAGTCCGCCGCCTGGTCCGGATCGGTCAGCAACTGTCCGCGCGTGAGGACGCCTTCTGCGCCGGAACCGTCTTCCTCGCCCGCCTGGCCGGATTCCAGCGAGCCCAGGCAGCCAAGTTCGCCTTCGACCGAGACGCCCACATAATGGGCCAGCTGGACGACTTGCGCCGTCACCTCGACGTTGTATTCATAGGACGACGGCGTTTTCATGTCGGCCAGCAGCGAGCCGTCCATCATCACGCTGGAGAAGCCGGAGCGGATGGAGGCCTGGCAGACGGCCGGGCTGGCGCCATGATCCTGATGCATGCATACCGGAATATGCGGATAGGTTTCGATCGCCGCTTCGACCAGCTTGCGCAGGAAAGCTTCGCCCGCATAGCTGCGCGCGCCGGCCGATGCCTGCAGGATCACCGGGCTGTCCGTGCCTTTGGCCGCCCGCATGATGGCCTGGATCTGTTCCAGGTTGTTGACGTTGAATGCCGGAATGCCGTACTGGAATTCCGCCGCGTGGTCGAGCAGCTGCCGCAATGATACGAGGGCCATGAGAGCTTCCTTCAGGAGGTTGGTAAAGCGCGTGAATGCGGGTCCGGCAGGGCGGCGCGCAAGCGCATGCCGGCATCGGCCACGGCTTGCGGCGTGAGCTGGAAATGGGCGTACAGCTGGCCGGCCGGCGCCGATGCGCCGAAGCTGTCGATGCCCAGCGCAATGCCTTGGTCGCCGACCACGCCGCGCCAGAACCAGCTGACTCCGGCTTCGATGCTTATCCGCGGCAGGCCCGGCGGCAATACCCTGTCGCGATAGGCCTGGTCCTGCGCATGGAACAGTTCCACGCAAGGCATGGAGACCACGCGCGCATGCACGCCGCGCTCGGCCAGCAATTGCGCGGCCGCCGACGCGATGGCCACTTCCGAGCCGGTCGCGATCAGAACCAGTTGCGGGGCGCCGGTCTGCTCCAGCACATAGCCGCCGAGCGCGATCTGCTCCTGCTGCAGCGTGGTGCGCTGATAGGGCGTCAAGGCCTGGCGCGACAGCATCAGGCAGGTGGGGCCATCCGCCCGCCGCAGGGCCGCTTGCCAGGCAACCGCCGTTTCCACGCCGTCGCAAGGCCGCCAAAGCCGGTTGTTGGGAATCATGCGCAGGCTGGCGGCATGTTCTATGGGCTGATGGGTAGGGCCGTCTTCGCCCAAGCCTATGGAATCGTGCGTCAATACATGGATGACGCGCTGGCCCATCAGGGCCGCCATGCGGATGGCGTTGCGCGAATAATCGGAAAACGCCAGGAAGGTGCCGCCATACGGGATAAAGCCGCCATGCAGCGCCATCCCGTTCATCATTGCCGCCATGGCGAATTCGCGCACGCCATAGTTCAGGTAGTTGCCGGCGCCGTGGTGATTGACCCAGACCGATGCCTTTACGCTGGTCAGGTTGGAGCCGCTCAGGTCGGCCGACCCGCCGAAGAACTCCGGCAGGGCCGGGCTGATCGCCTCGAGCACGAGTTGCGATGCCTTGCGGGAGGCGATAGGCTGGTCCAGGCTCCCGTCGGCCAGCAGGCGGGCGAACGCGGCGGCCAGCGCCGGCGGCAGCTCGCCGCGGCTGCGGCGCAGGAGCTCGCGGGCCTCTTCGGGATAATCGGCCTGGTAGGCTGCGAAGCCCGCCTCCCATTGCCGCTGCAGCGCGGCGCCCCGCTCCCGGGCATTCCAGGCTTGGGCCATGTCCGCGGGCACTTCAAACGGCCCGGCCCGCCATTGCCTGGCGGCGCGCATCGCATCGATTTCGGCCTGGCCCAGCGGCGCGCCATGGACCTCATGGCTGCCGGACTTGCCGGGCGCGCCGTGGCCGATACGGGTCTTGCAGCAGATCAGGGTGGGCCCGGGCCGCCGCGCGTCCCGCGCCTTGGCCTGGCGGATGGCGGCGTCGATGGCCGCCGGGTCGTGGCCGTCGATGTCGCGGATCACATTCCAGCGATAGGCTTCGAAACGCTTGGGGGTGTCGTCGCTGAACCAGCCGGCGACATCGCCGTCGATCGAAATGCCGTTGTCGTCGTAAAAGCAGATCAGCTTGTCCAGGCCCAGCGTGCCGGCCAGCGAGCAGGCCTCGTGGCTGATGCCTTCCATCAGGCAGCCGTCGCCGGCAAACACATAGGTGTGGTGGTCGATGACGGTATGTCCCGGCCGGTTGAATTGCGCGGCCAGCAGCTTTTCGGCCAGGGCCATGCCGACGGCGTTGGCCAGGCCCTGGCCCAGCGGGCCGGTGGTGGTCTCCACTCCCGGCGTGAGATGGACTTCGGGATGGCCGGGAGTCCTCGAATGCAGCTGGCGGAACCTTTTGAGTTCATCGATAGGCAGGTCATAGCCGGTCAGGTGCAGCAGGGCGTACAACAGCATGGACCCATGGCCGTTGGACAGCACATAGCGGTCGCGGTCTATCCATTGCGGATCGGCGGGATTGTGGCGCAGGTGCCCGCGCCACAGCGCCGCGGCGATATCGGCCATGCCCAGGGGGGCGCCGGGATGGCCGGACTGCGCCTTTTCGACGGCGTCGGCGGCCAGGAAGCGTATGGCGTCGGCATAGGCGGGCGCGGCGCCCTGGATGGTTTCAGGCGCATTCATCAGGCTATCTCCAGGCTGGCTTGCGCCGCGCGTCTTTTCCGTTCCATCATGCGCCAGATGAATGGCGTGAAAATCAGCTGCATCGCCAATTCCATTTTTCCGCCGGGCACCACGATGGTGTTGGCCCGCGACATGAAGGAATCATTGATCATGTTCAGCAGATACTGGAAATCGATGCCCTTGGGGTTGGCGAAGCGGATCACCACAAAGCTTTCATCCGGCGCGGGAATATCGCGCGCGATAAAAGGATTGGAAGTGTCGACGCAGGGCACGCGCTGGAAATTGACGTGGGTGAGGGCGAATTGCGGGCATATGTAATTGACGTAGTCCGGCATGCGGCGCAGGATGGTGTCGGTCACCGCCTCGGTCGAATAGCCGCGCTTGGACTTGTCGCGCCACAGCTTTTGTATCCATTCCAGGTTTATGACCGGCACCACGCCTATCAACAGGTCGGGATGCTGCGCGATGTCGATGGCGCCGTGCGCCACGGCGCCATGCAGCCCCTCGTAGAACAATAGGTCGGTGTCTTGCGGCAGGCTTTCCCAAGGCGTGAAAGTCCCGGCTTCCTGCTGGTACAGCGCCGCTTCGTCCTGGTCGTGCAGATACTTGCGGCGCATGCCTGTGCCGGATGCGCCATAGCTGCGAAACAGCGCTTCGAGCTCGGCGAACAGATTGGTGCTGGGGCCGAAATGGCTGAAGCTGGTGTTGTGTTCTCGTTCGGCGGCGGCAAGGCGCTTATTCATTTCCTTGCGATCGTAGCGGTGGAAGCTGTCGCCCTCGACGATGGCCGCGGTGACTTTTTCGCGCCGGAAGATGTTTTCGAAAGTGCGGGTCACCGACGTCGTGCCGGCCCCGGACGAACCCGTGATGGCGATGATGGGAAAGCGTTCTGACATAGATAGAAGCCTCGTGGATTGAACAGGAATCGGGCGGCGGCCGGGCGGGCTTTACGCCCGGCTTTCGGTCGCGCGGAACAGGCTGCGCTCGTGGAATAGCGGGTCGGACGAGCGCCTGTCCAGCGGATGGTGGTGGTAGCGCTCGATCAGCTCGACCTCGTTCCTGGAGCCGAAAACCAGGCCGACGCGCTGGTGCAGCGCCGCCGGCTTTACCGTCATCACGGGGCGCGCGCCGCAGCTGGCGCGGCCGCCGGCCTGCTCGATGATGAAGCCTATGGAGTTGGCTTCGTACAATAGGCGCAAGCGGCCGGCCTTGGCGGGGTCCTTGTTGTCGCGCGGATAAAGGTAGACCCCGCCGCGCATCAGGATGCGGTGGGCGTCGGCCACCATCGAGGCTATCCAGCGCATATTGAAATCCTTGCCGCGCGCGCCGGTCTTGCCCGCCAGGCATTCATCCACATAGCGGCGCACCGGGTCGTCCCAGAAGCGGCTGTTGGAGGCGTTGATCGCAAACTCCTGTGTGTCGGCGGGCACTTTCAAGTCGTGGTGCGTGAGCATGAACTCGCCCAGCTGCGGGCATAGCGTAAAGCCGTGCACGCCGCTGCCTACGGTAAGCACGAACATGGTGGCCGGGCCGTAAAGCGCATAGCCGGCCGCGACCTGATTCACGCCCGGCTGCAGGAAGTCGTCGACTGTCACCGGACGGTCGGGCTCCGGCGCGCGCAATACGGAAAAAATGCTGCCTATCGAGACGTTGATGTCGATATTCGACGAGCCGTCGAGGGGATCGAACAACAGCAGATAGGGCCCTCTCGCATAGCTGTCGGGGATCTGGTAGGGATCTTCCATTTCTTCGGAAACCATGCCGGCGAGGTAGCCGCCCCAGTTGTTGCCCTCGAGGAAAAGCTCATTGCTCGCCACATCGAGCTTCTTCTGGTCCTCGCCCTGTATGTTGACCGCCGCCGCGCTGCCCATCAGGCCGCCGAGCTCCCCGGCGGCCACGTGGCGGGCGATGCGTTTGCACACCAGGGCGACATTCAGGATCAGGCTGTTGAAGTCGCCCGCGGCCAGCGGAAAGCGGCGCCGCTCTTCGATCAGGAACTGGGTCAGCGTGAGGCGTGTCGCGGGGTTCATTTGATGTCTCCATGCTTTTTTATAGATTCGATCGTTCCGGGCCGCCGCCGAACACGCGGCTGGCCAGCAGGTCGCCGGCCTCGATGGTGAGCAGGGCGTCGTCGCCGATGGCGTCTTGCGCGGACAGCAGGCGCGAAGCATGCCGCAGCCGGGCGCGATCCAGCGCGTTGCGCACGCTGCGGGCATTGGCGAAGTGCGGCAGGGCCATGCGGCGGGTGATGTAATCGGCAAAGACTTTTTCCGCCTGTTCGTCGAAGCGGTATTGCATCGCGCCCAGCATCAACCGGGCGATCTGCTGCAATTCGGCCGGCTGGTAGTCGGGAAAGTCGATGTGATGCGCGACCCGCGAGGACATGCCGGGATTGGAATTGAAAAAACTGTCCATCCGGTTCTTGTAGCCGGCAAAGATGACGACCAGGTCGTCGCGCTGGTTTTCCATGACCTGCAGCAGGATTTCTATGGCTTCCTGGCCGTAGTCGCGCTCGTTTTCCGGGCGATAAAGGTAGTATGCCTCGTCGATGAACAGCACGCCCCCCATCGCCTTCTTGAGTATTTCCTTGGTTTTGGGCGCGGTATGGCCTATGTATTGGCCGACCAGGTCATCGCGCGTGACCGCCACGAGATGGCCGCGGCGCAGGTAGCCCAGCCGCTGCAGGATTTCGGCCATGCGCATGGCGACAGTGGTTTTGCCCGTCCCGGGATTGCCGGTAAAGCTCATGTGCAGGCTGGGCGCGCCCGTGCTGTAGCCGCGTTCGGCCCGCAGCTTGTCGACCAGCAGCAGCGCCGCGACATCGCGTATGCGCGACTTGACGGGCGCCAGGCCTATCAGTTCGCGGTCGAGCTGGGCCAGCAGCCCGGCTATGCCGGATTCGACCAGCGCGGCGGCTACCGGGTTGGCGCAAGGGCGGGGCGGGTCGGGCAGGGCGTCTGGCATATGCGTCTCCTCGGTCTGGCCTGTTTGGGGCCGATGGCGCTCGGGCGGGAATGCCGCCGGCTCAGTAGCGCTGGCCTTCGGGCGCCCGGCTGGCCGCATAGCTTTCGATGCCATAGCGCATTCTGCGGCCGTCGGTTTCCTGCCGCAGCAGCCGGAAGCCGGGCTCGTCGCCGGGGCGGTTGACCAGGAACGAGATCACCACCGATTCCACCGTATGGGTCGAGTCAAAGGCCATGACGCGGATGTAATGCTGCGGGAAGGTGTTGCGGGCGTTTTCGATTTCGCGCAGGATGCCGGCGGCGTCGCGCAGGTCGAACATCGGCGCGCCGAACATTTCCCAATAGGTATTGCGGGGATGCGGATCGTCGGTGTATTCGATGCCGACCGCCCAGCCGTGGTCGAGGCAATACTGCAGCTGGCTGCTGATCTGGGCGTTGCTCAGGTCGGGCAGGAAAGAAAAAGTGCCTTGCGTGATGCGCATGATGGTCTCCTGGATGCGTTGCGGCGGGGAAAGGGCGCGGGTTCAGGCCAGCGATGGCAGCGGCGTGAAGTCCGAGGTATCCGTGGACTGGTAGTTGAAGCTGACCTCGCCCCAGGTATCGAGCGCGGCGCGCAAGGGGCTGCACCATTTGGCCGCGTCGCGCAGGATTTGCGGGCCTTCATTCTTGATGTCGCGCCCTTCGTTGCGCGCCAGGACCATGGCTTCCAGGGCGACGCGGTTGGCTGTCGCGCCGGCCTGTATTCCTTCGGGGTGGCCTATGGTGCCGCCGCCGAACTGCAGGATGGCGTCGTCGCCGAACAGGTCCAGCAGCTGGTGCATCTGGCCGGCGTGGATGCCGCCCGAGGCCACCGGCATCACCTTGCGCAGCGCGCCCCAGTCCTGGTCGAAGAAAATGCCGCGCGGCAGGTCGGCCACGGTCTGCGCATCGCGGCAAATGTTGTAATAGCCCTGCACCGTCATCGGGTCGCCTTCCAGCTTGCCCACCGCCGTGCCGGCATGCAGGTGGTCGACCCCGCACAGGCGCAGCCATTTGGCGATGACGCGGAATGAAATGCCGTGGTTTTTCTGGCGCGTGTAGGTGCCGTGGCCGGCGCGGTGCATATGCAGGATCATGTCGTTCTGCCGGCACCAGAACGACATGGACTGGATGGCGGTCCAGCCCACGACCAGGTCGACCATGATGACTACCGAGCCCAATTCCTTGGCGAATTCGGCGCGCCGGTACATTTCTTCCATGGTGCCGGCCGTCACGTTCAGATAGCTGCCTTTGACTTCGCCGCTTGCGGCCGAGGCCTTGTTGACGGCGTCCATGACGAACAGGAAGCGATCGCGCCAGTGCATGAATGGCTGCGAATTGATGTTTTCGTCGTCCTTCATGAAATCCAGCCCGCCTTTCAGCCCTTCGTAGACCACGCGGCCGTAGTTGCGGCCCGACAGGCCCAGCTTGGGCTTGGTCGTGGCGCCCAGCAGGGGGCGGCCGAACTTGTCCAGGCGCTCGCGTTCGACGATGATGCCGGTGGGCGGGCCGGCGAAAGTCTTGACGTAGGCGACGGGAAACCTCATGTCTTCCAGCCGCGCCGCCTTCAAGGGCTTGAAGCTGAACACATTGCCGATAAGGGAGGCCGCCACGTTGGCAATCGAGCCTTCTTCGAATAGCGACAGGTCGTAGGCGATATAGCAGAAATACTGGCCCGGATTATTGGGCACCGGATCGATGCGGTAGGCCTTGGCGCGATACATGTCGCAAGCGGTGAGGCGATCGGTCCACACCACGGTCCAGGTCGCGGTCGAGGATTCGCCCGCCACCGCCGCGGCCGCTTCGACCGGATCCACGCCGTCCTGCGGGGTGATCCTGAACAGGGCGAGGATGTCGGTCGCCCTGGGTTCGTAGTCGCCGTTCCAGTAGCCCATCTGGGCGTATTTCAATACGCCCGCGGCGTAGCGTTTTTTCTGGTCCGTGACCTGGACTGCGTCGATATCGCTCATGGCTTGGTCTCCTTTTGCCGCGCTCCGCATTCTTGGCATGGCCCGGCGCGCTGGCGGGGTCTGGGCGGGCATGGGTAAACTATACAAACGTAGATAGATAAGATCTAATAAGAAATCATCGTTTTCGTATCAGTTTCTGCTTATGGAAATGCCATGCGCCGATATACCGTTCGCCAGCTGGATACTTTCCTGGAAATCGCCCGCGCCGGTTCGGTGTCCAAAGCGGCCGCCAGGCTGCACGTGACCCAGCCCGCGGTATCGATGCAGTTGCGCCAGCTGGAAGAGGCGCTGGGCGTGCCTCTGGTCGAGACCGTCGGGCGCAATATCCGCCTGACGGACGCCGGCCGCGAGGTGGAGCAGATCGCCCTCGCCGCCGTCGCGCAATTGCGCCAGCTCGACGATACCGCGGCCGATTTGCGCGGCCTGCGGCGCGGCAAGATAGACTTGGGCATCGTGGGCACCGCCAAATATTTCGTGCCCATGCTGCTGGTGCACTTCCGCAAGCATTACCCGGGCATAGACATCGCTTTGCAGATACACAACCGCGAGCACATGCTGAACCTTTTGCAGCGCAACGAGCTGGACCTGGTCATCATGGGCAGCGTGCCCGCCACGCTGGATTGCGTGTCGGCGGTATTTGCCACCAATCCCCTGGGCATAGTCAGCGCGCCGGGCCATGTCCTGTCGCGGCGCAAGCAAGCGCCGCTGGACATCCTCAACGATGTCGATTTCGTCGTTCGCGAAAAGGGCTCGGGCACCCGGGTCGCCATGGAGCGCCTGCTCGCGGACAACCATATAACGCCGCGCATCGTGATGGAAATGCCCAGCAATGAATCCATCAAGCAGGCGGTCATGGCGGGCATGGGGCTGACCTTCCTGTCGCTGCGCACCGTGCGCCGCGAGCTGGCGGCGGGGCATCTGGCTTTGCTGGACATCAAAGGCCTGCCTCTGGTGCGCAACTGGCATGTCGCGCACTTGCGCTCCAAGCGGCTGGCGCCGGCCGCGCTGATGTTCAAGGAGTTCCTGGTTTCCAGCGCCGCGCCCCTGATCAATACTTGGGCTTGAACCCCAAGGCCTTCATGGCGCCGCCCAGGCTTTGCGCGGATGGCCCGTACTCTTTCCATGGCTCGTTGCCCTGGTCCAGGCGCTCGTGGATATTGCCCACATGCCATTGCGCCGAGCTTTTCAGGCTGTCGATTTCTTCCCATGAAACCGGCACGGACACACCCATGCCGGGGCGCGCGCGGGCCGACCAGGCGGCAACCGTGGTGGCGCCGAAGCCATTGCGCAGATAGTCGATGAAGATTTTCCCTATCCGGTTGCGTGGGCCGCTTTTCGCGGCATAGCGCTTGGGCAGGGTTTGGGCCAGGTGCAGGACGATGGCGTGCGAGAAATCCTTGACCGTGTCCCAGTCGTGGCGCCGCTTGAGCGGCACGACCACATGCAAGCCCTTGCCGCCGCTGGTTTTCGCGAACCCGACCAGGCCGAGCTCTTTCAGGAAAGCCCGCATGACCAGCGCCGCCTCCTGCATCGCGGGCCATTCGACGCCTTTGCCCGGGTCCAGGTCGAAGGTCATGCGGTCCGGCTTGCCTATGGACGTCTTGACGGCGTTCCAGGTGTGGAATTCGATGACATTCATCTGCGCGGCGCTCAGCAGGCCCTGGGCGCTGGCCACTTCCATCAAGGGCTCATGGCCAGGATCGAGTTCGGCCGGCAATAACCTGACTCCCGTCATTTTTGCCGTCTCCAGATGCTTCTGAAAGAATATCTGCCCCTTGACGCCATCGGGCGCGCGCACCAGCGACACGGGCCGGCCTTTCAGGTGTTCCAGCATCAGCGGCGCAACCAGGGCGTAGTAGCGGATCAGGTCGATCTTGGTGATGCCCGTGGATTCATCTATCACCCGCTCCGGATGGGTCACCTTCAGCTTGCCCAGGGGCGAGGCGATTCCGGAAGGCTGTCCGATGGCGCCGGGCTGCGCGCCGCCGGCCCGGCCTTGGGCGGCGGCCGCCGTCCTGCTGGTCTTGGCGGGGCGTTCTTTGCTGGCGGTGGCAGGCATGCTGGTCTCCCGGATGATGGATCGAGCCGGCTTGTCGCTGCGCAAGCCATGGAATACGGAATGGCGTATGCGGCCGGTATTTGTCCATTGGCCGAACGAAACTTCGGCCAGCAGGACCGGTCGCACCCAATGCGCCTTGCGGTCGATGCCGGTGGGCGCCGAGAACGGATTTTCCGGGGCGTGCAAGGCGGCCAGCTTCTGCTTGATGTCGTCCAGCATCCTGGCGTCGAAGCCCGTCCCGACGTTGCCGGCATAGCGCAATGCGCCGCTGTCGTCGTGCACGCCCAGCAGCAGCGAGCCTATCCCCGAGCGCGAGCCCTGCGGCTCGGTGTAGCCCCCGATCACGAATTCCTGGCGCAGGCCGCATTTGAGCTTGATCCAGTCGGGCGAGCGGCGCGACACATAATGGGATGTCTTCTTTTTGCCGATGACGCCTTCCAGCCCCAGCTTGCAGGCCGACGCCACGATATCGCGCGCGGGCACGTCGAAGGTATCGCTGAAGCGTATGGAATCGGGAAGGCGCGGCCTGGAGGCGCCTTGTGCTTTGCCTGTCCCTCCAGACAGCAGGGATTCCAGCTTCCCGCGGCGCTCGATGAGCGGCAGTCCGCGCAAATCGTAGCCATCGCAAAAGGGCAGGTCGAACAGGTAGTAGACGATATCCTTGGCCTTGCTCCCCTCGAAAGCGCTTTGCAGGGCCTGGAAATCCGGCACGCCCTGGGCGTTGGCGACGACGATTTCCCCGTCGTACCAGCCATCGGGCAGCCCTGCCTTCGCCAGGTCGCGCGCAAGGCCGGCGAGCTTGCCGGTCCAGTCATTGCCGTTGCGCGTGAACAGCTGGACCTCGCCGCCCTGGATGCGCGCCAGCAGGCGATAGCCGTCGAACTTGATTTCATAAAGCCATTGGCCGGGGTCGGCGGGCGGCGCGTCCACCAGCGTCGCGAGCTCGGGCTTGAGCGCCGCGGGCAGGGCGGCCTTGCGGCCGGCGGCGGGCCGGTCCCGCTTGCGCCCGGGCGCGGCGGCTGCGGCCGGCCTGTCGTCCAGCCGGGCGACGCTGTCCGGCATTTCGTCCACCACGCTGAATTCGGCCGCGGGCCGCGCAAAGTCGTCTTTTTCCTTGATCAGCAGCCACGCATCCTGCTTTTCCGTCTTGCCCTTCATGCGCACCAGGGTCCAGCGTCCGCGCAGCTTGTGGCCATGCAGCTCGAATTTCAGCTTGCCTTCGCGATAGCCTTGCCGCGCATCGCCCACGGCTTCCCATATTCCCTTGTCCCAGATGATGACTTTGCCGGCGCCGTATTGCCCGGGCGGAATGACGCCTTCGAAAGCATTGTAGGAAATGGGATGGTCTTCGACGTGCACGGCCATGCGTTTGTCGGCCGGGTCGAAGCTCGGGCCCTTGGGCACCGCCCAGCTTTTCATGGCGCCGTCCAGCTCCAGCCGGAAATCATAGTGCAGCCGGCTGGCCCAGTGTTTCTGGACGACGAAGGAGGGCGTTGCATCATTGGCCGCCCCGCCTTCGGCGGGCTCGCCGGTAAGTGTAAAGTCGCGCTTGGATTTATAGCGTTCCAGGGGGTCGGATCTGGCCATGGGCTATGCCGCCTTGCGCCCTTTGGGCGGTGTCGGCTTGGCGCTCTTTTTCGCGGCCGGCGCCTTTTTGGCGGTTTTCCCGCCGCTGGAAGGCGCGCCGGATTTGGCGGCCGGAGACTTTGCGGCGGGCGCCGGTCTGGCGGATTTTCCCGAAGCCCGGGCGGCGGCTTTCGCGGCGGGTTTGGCCGCCGGCTTCCTGGGCGTCCTGGCGCCGTCCGCCTTGGCCGGCGTGCGCGTCCCCTTGTTGAGGCTGCGCTGCAGCATTTCCGTCAAGTCGTAAATCTTGGCGCCGGCGGCATCTTCGCCTTGCTCCTCGGGCTGCGACACGGCCTCTGTCTCGCCGGCCTCCACCTTCTCTTTCACGAGCTGCAGAATCTGGTCCTTGAACGAATCGGTGAAGGCTTGCGGTTGCCATTTGGCGCTCATGTCGGCGACCAGTTGCTCCCCCATCGCCATTTCCTTGTCGGTCAGTCCGGCGGCGCGGGCTCCCTCCGCGGGCAGACTCAGTTCGTCCCAGGAACGGATTTCGTCGTCCCAGCGCAGCAGGTTCAGGATCAGCGCCGGGCCGCAAGGCATGAGGATGGCAAGGTGCTGCTTGGTCTGGATGACGACTTTGGCGATGCCCACCTTCCTGGTCTTGTGCAGCACTTCGCGCAGCAGCGCATACACCTTGCCGCCCTTGTTGATCGGCGACATGTAGTAGGGCCGTTCCAGGTAGATGAAGGGAATGGAGCTTAGCGGCACAAAGGCCTCGATTTCCACTGTCTGGGTTGTCTTGGGGTAGGCGGCCTGGATCTCTTCCTGCGATAGCACCACGTACTGGCCGTCCTGGTATTCTATACCCTTGACGATGTTCTCCCGGGCGATTTCCTTGCCTGTCGCCTTGTTGATGCGCTTGTACCCCACCGGGTCCATGCTGCGCTTGTCCAGCCAGTCGAAATCCAGGCCCTGCTCCTGTGTGGCCGAATGCAGGGCAATGGGAATGTGCACCAGCCCGAATGAAATGGCGCCTTTCCATAGCGCGCGTTTACTTGTCGTTGCCACGGCAGCCTCTTGCGGAATGGGGCGCCGCCATGGGCGCCGGTATGGGGGCAATCAGCAAGCGGCATGCCGCGGCGCGCAGCCTGCGCGCCTACTGGGGCCCCGCCTGGTCGATCAGCACTCGCAACATTTCGACTTCATCCGGTTTCAGGTCGGTCAATGGCGCGCGCACGGGCCCGGCATCGTGTCCCGCCAGGGCCGCCCCCGCCTTGACGATGCTGACGGCATAGCCCGCCGCCCTGTTCCTGATGTCCAGGTAGGGCATGAAGAATTCTTTCAGTATCTTGTGCTGCAGCGCGGTGTCGTCCTTGGCCACGGCTTCATAGAAGGTCATCGCCGTGCGGGGTATGAAATTGAACACCGCCGACGAATACACCGGTGTGCCCAGCGCCTTGTAGGCGGCGGCATACACTTCCGCCGTGGGCAGGCCGCCCAGGTAGGAAAAGCGCTCGCCCATGCGCAGATGGATGGCGGACATCAGCTCGATGTTGCCGATGCCGTCCTTGAAGCCGATCAGGTTGGGGCACCTGCCCGCCAGGTATTCCAGGGTGTCGGGGCTCAAGCGGCAGTTGGCCCGGTTGTAGACGATGACGCCTATCCTGGTGCTGCGGCATATTTCCTCGACATGGGCGGCCAGGCCTTCCTGGCTCGCCTCGGTCAGATAATGAGGCAGCAGCAGCAGGCCGTCGGCGCCCGCTTGCTCGGCGGCCTGCGCGCATTCGACGGCAAAGCGCGTGGGGCCGCCGGCGCCCGCGATTATGGGCACCTGGCCTTGGCAGGTCTGGACCGCCGCCCTGATGATTTGCGGATACTCATGGCCGGTCAGGGAAAAGAATTCGCCGGTGCCGCCCGCGGCGAACAGGGCGGTGGGGCCATAAGGCATGAGCCATTCGAGCCGGCCGCGGTAGCCCGGTTCGTGAAAATCCCCTTTGCTGTCGAAATCCGTGAGAGGGAAAGACAGCAGTCCGGAACTGATGATTGCCTTGAGTTGTTGTGGATCCATCTGTTTGCTCCAGTGTATCGCCTTGCAGGCGAACTTGTCGGTTGTCGTATGACTAGGGTGAAAAAAAGGCCAGGCAACTTCAGGCCGCGAGCGTCGACCTCAGGCGTTCGGCGCTTTTGCTCAGGTGCATGTGCATGGCGCCGCTGGCCGCCAGCGGGTTCTGCAGCGCTATGGCCTGGTAGATTTCCTCGTGTTCATGGTGAACGCGCTCCAGATAGCGCATTTGGGTTTCTTTGCCCAGCGATGCCGTGTTGATGCGGGTGCGCGGAATGACGGTCTGCCCCAGGTAGGACATGAATTCGACAAAATAGCGGTTGCCGGTGGCTTGGGCGATGGCCAGGTGGAAGCGGAAATCGGCATCCACGGTTTCCTTGCCTTCCCCCAGCAATTGCTTGAACTCCCGCAGGATCGCCTGCAACTTTTCCAGGTCGTCCTGGCTGCGCTTGAGCGCGGCGATGCCCGCGGCGGCCGATTCCATGCTTTGCCGCAATTCGAGGACATTCAGGATGTCATGGATAGTGACCAGATCCTTGGGATCGATGCGGAAATTCCTGCTGTTTTCCGCATCCAGCACGAACGAGCCTATCCCATGCCTGGTTTCCACCACGCCGCCGGCCTGCAGGCGCGAAATGGCCTCGCGTATCACGGTCCGGCTGACGCCTTGCGTAAGCATCAGCTCGGACTCGGTCGGCAATTTATCGCCCCGCCGCAATGCGCCGCTCTCGATCTGGCTCAGCAAATCATCGACGACCTCCTGCGCGAGGCTGCGGGAACGGCGCCGTGGCAATTGGGGCAGCGATGATTTCGTAGTGGCTGTCATGGATACTGGAGCTTCAGGTAAATGCATGCGATCGGACCAGTATTGTAGGGGGGACTCGGCATCAACACCTCATTGTCGCCGCAAACCCCCGCCAGACGGTCGACCGCCGCCTTGCCGGCCAAGCCGCGGGCCAGCATTCCAGTACTCATTGTTATCGGTTGTCGTATGACTTGATATTGCTGATTACCCTAGGGCCGTGCCTCTCACCGCAAATGCAAATCGTTTACACTTACGGCAAGCTGAACGATGCGGTCAGCTTAAGCTTGCGACCGGCTGAATTACGCCGGCCGATCAATTTCAGGGCGGGGCGGGGCCCCGGGAGTGGATATGCGTAAATTGTTGTTGGGGGCCGTGTTGGCCGTCTCGATGAGCACGGGGGCTTATGCGGCCGTCGAACCCAAGGCTGTGGTCAAAGCCTATGCGGATGTGGCGCAGGCCGGGTATGAAGACGCCCTGTCGACCGCGCGCGCCTTGCAGGCCGCGGTGGATGCCTTGCTGGCCCGGCCCGGCGCCGACACCCTGAACGCCGCCCGCCGCGCCTGGCTGGACGCCCGGGTTCCCTATCAGCAAACCGAAGCCTTGCGCTTTGGCAACCCCATCGTCGATGACTGGGAGGGGCGCGTGAACGCCTGGCCTCTGGATGAAGGCATGATCGATTATGTGGATGCGTCTTATGGCAGCGATTCGCCAGCCAACGCTTATTACGTGGTCAATGTGATCGCCAATGAAAAGCTGAGCGTGGGCGGCAAGGCCGTTGACGCCACGGATATTACCGCCACGCTGCTGCGCGATGTCCTGCAAGAGGCCGACGGCAACGAGGCCAACGTGGCGACGGGCTATCACGCCATAGAATTCCTGCTTTGGGGACAGGACCTCAACGGCACCGGCCCGGCGCCGGCGGATCGCAAGGGCACGCCCCAGGAGCGCCACGCCGGCAATCGGCCGCATACCGATTTCGATGCCGCCAACTGCACCGGCGGCAATTGCGAGCGGCGCGGCCGGTTCCTGAAAGTGGCTACCGATCTGCTGGTCGCCGACCTGGAGGAAATGGTGGGCCATTGGCAGGCCAAGGGCGCGGCGCGGGCCGCCGTGCAGGACGACCCCAAGGCCGGCCTGATAGCCATGCTGACCGGTCTGGGCAGCCTGTCGTATGGGGAGCTCGCCGGCGAGCGCATCAAGCTGGGCCTGATGCTGCATGACCCCGAAGAAGAGCACGACTGCTTTTCCGACAATACGCACAATTCGCATTTTTATAATCAGCTTGGCATGATGAATGTATATATGGGACAGTACAAACGAACCGATGGGTCCGTGGTCCGCGGCGCGAGCCTGTCGGAATTGGTCCGGGCGCGCGATGCCGGGCTGGATGCGGAAATGCGCGCCAAGCTGGACGCCACCTTCGAGGCCATGCAGGCCATGAAGCGCCATGCGGAAACGGTGGAGACCTACGACCAGATGATCGCCCAGGGCAATGACAAGGGCAATGCCGTGGTGCAGGCCGCGATCGACGGCCTGGTGGCGCAAACGCGCAGCATAGAGCGCGTGATTGCGGCCCTGGAGCTGGGCGATATCCAGTTGGAAGGTTCCGACAGCCTGGACAAGCCCGACGCCGTTTTCCAATAGCGTGCAACAGTGAGATTCGCTGCTGCCATCATGCTGCTGGGGCTGTTCCCGGCCGCGTGGGCCGGTGGGCCGGCGCCGCGCGCCGACCTCAGCGCCACGGACCGCGCCCGCGTCAAAGACATTACCCGGCCTGCGACGGATTTCTCGCGGGCCGAGCCGTTCGAGACTATGCAGGGCGGCGCGGGCACCATCAAAAAGCTCATCAACCCGGATATTTTCTCGCACCCGGCCGCCAATCTCAGCTTCGAGGGACGCCAGGAATTCATGGTCGGCAATGGGCTGTTCCGCAAGGATTGGGTTTCGTCGCCGTCGTCCACGCAGGCCTCCGATGGCTTGGGTCCTTTGTTCAATGCCAGGTCTTGCCAAGCCTGTCATGTCAAAGACGGCAGGGGCACGGTGCCGGGCTTCGACCCCTTGGAACGCAGCGATGTCGTGGCGCTGCTGCTGCGCCTTTCGATACCGGGCAGCGCCGATGAGGCGCGCCAGCGGCTGGGCCAGGGCGAGGTGGCGTCCCTGCCCGACCCGGTTTATGGGCATCAGCTGCAGCCTTTTGCGGTGCCGGGCCTGCCCGCGGAAGGCCGCATCAACATCCAGTACCGCGAAATCGCCGTTGCGCTTGCCGGCGGCGCATCGGCGGTATTGATGGAGCCCGCCTATAGCGTCGAAGACCTGGGCTACGGCCCCCTGCATCCGGATGTGCGCTACTCGCCGCGGCTGGCGCCGCCCATGCTGGGCCTGGGTTTGCTGGAGGCCATCCACGAAGACGACATCCTGGCCCATGCCGCCGGCGATCACGGCGACGGCATCTCGGGGCGCCCCAACTGGATACATGACGCGCGCAGCGGCAAGCGCGTGCTGGGCCGCTTCAACTGGAAAGCCGGCCAGCCCACGGTCGAGCGCCAGTCCGCCAATGCGTTTTCCGGCGACATGGGCTTGTCCACGCCCCTGTTTCCCAGCCACTATGGCGATTGCACGCCCGCCCAGCAAGCTTGCCTGGACATGCCGCATGGGGCGCAAGCGCATCTGGGCGAACACGAGGTGCCGGCCCGCCTGATGGACTTCGTGACCATGTACTCGCAGAACCTGGCGCTGCCGCAGCGGCGCGACGCGGACGACGAACGCGTGCTGGCCGGCAAAAAGCTGTTCTATGAATCCAACTGCATTGCCTGTCACGTGCCCAAGTACGTGACCCGGCGCGACGCCAAGCGGCCGGAACACCGCTTTCAACTGATATGGCCTTATACCGATCTGCTGCTGCACGATATGGGCGCGGGCCTGGCCGACGGCCAGGACGAGGGCGATGCCGGCGGCCGCGAATGGCGCACGCCGCCGCTGTGGGGCATAGGCCTGACCAAGACCGTCAATCCCAATGCCACCTGGCTGCATGACGGCAGGGCGCGCACGCTGCTGGAAGCCATCTTGTGGCATGGCGGCGAAGCCCAGGCGCCGCGCGACCGCGTCGTAGCCATGACGCCGGCCCAGCGCGCCGACCTCATCCGCTTCCTGGAATCCCTTTGATGGAATCCCTTAAATGCTCAAATGGAATCCCTGAAGTGGAATCCCTGAAGTGGAATCCTTTAGTGGAATCCTTTAGTGTTCCCCGTAGTGACCCCCTTTAGTGGACTGTCTTTAGTGACCCCCGTTAGTGGCCTGCCTTCAGTGGGATCCCTCAAGTTTGCGAAATGAATTTCAAAACGCCAGACAATATGTATATCAAATGACGAAGACGCTCTTTCTTAGCCCGGTATTCCATCTTATGAAGCCGCGTATGCTGGCGCTGGTTTTGCTGCTGCCAGCCGCCATTTCCAACGCCGGCGAGCTGCCTCCCGATCTTGGCAAGCGGCTCGTGCAGGGCTATATCGCGCCCGCCATGCGGGACTTCCAGCAATCGGCCAGCCAGTTGCACACGGCTTTGCAAGGCTGGTGCGCCGCCCCGGGCACGGCGGGGCAGCAGGGCCTGCGGGATGGCTACGCGCAATTGGTCAAATCCTGGTCCGGCATAGAATTCCTGCGTTTCGGGCCGCTGGTGGCGGCGAACCGCTACGAGAAAATAAATTTCTGGCCCGATCCGCGCGGCATCACTTTGCGGCAAGCGCAGGGCCTGCTGGCGCAGCCCTCAGCCGTGCCCGACGCCATTGCATTGGCGTCGCACAGCGTGGCGGCGCAAGGCTTGCCCGCTCTGGAATACCTGCTGTACCGCGATGGCGGTTTGCTGGCCGGACAGCCGGCCGAAGAGGAATCCGCTGCCCAAGCCCGGGCGGGAGCGGCCGCGCAAGCCGGCGCCCAAACGGCAGACTCCAAAATGGCAGACGCCAAAACGACAACCGCCAAAACGACAACCGCCAAAACGACAACCGCCAAAACGACAACCGCCAAAACGACAACCGCTAAAACGACAACCGCTAAAACGACAGACGCTAAAACGACAGACGCTAAAACGACAGACGCTAAAACGACAGACGCCAAAACGACAGACGCCAAAACGACAGCCGCCAAAACGACAGCCGCCAAAACGACAGCCGCCAAAACGACAGCCGCCGCCTTTGCGCCGGCTTGCGCTTACGCCGTCGCCATCGCGGGAAATCTTGCGCGCCTGGGGACGCAACTGGTGGACGAGTGGAATCCGGCGGGCGGCTACGCGCGGCAATTCTCCCATCCCTCGCCATCCAATCCGCTATACCGCAATCAGCAGGAAGTGGCGGGCGAAGCCATCAAGGCCTTGTCCACGGGCCTGCAGTTCGCCCGCGATGTCAAGCTGCTGCCGGTACTGGGCGCGGATATCAAGGCAGCCAGGCCAGCGGATATCAAGGCAGCTAGACCCAGGCGCGCCGCCTTCTGGCGCAGCGGGCTGGCCATTCCGTCCATGGCCGCGGCAGCCGCGGGCATGCTGCGCTTCTATAAGGCGGGCGGCTATCAGTTCGGCGGCGGCGAGGCATGGATAGACGCCAGTCTGCAGGATGAACTGCGGCGCATCGTGGAGAATTTCAACGCCCTCCCGGCTGGCGGAGGACAACCGGGCCAAGCGGGGCCAGGTTCTGAATGGATATCTATTGTCGATACAGAAGAAGGCTACCGCCAGTTGACGCTGGCCGCTCTCTTGATAAAAAACGCCAAGAGCCTGGTCGATGAGGATCTCGCCCCGGCCTTGGGCGTGAGGATAGGTTTCAATGCGCTCGATGGAGATTGACCGCCGCCGCTTCCTGGCCCTTCTGGCCGCCTATGGCGCCGGCCCTTGGGCGGCCGGCCCCGCATTGGCTGGCGAGCCTGCATGGACTGATGGGTCTGCATGGACTGATGGTTCCGCACTGGCTGATGGCTCCGCGGCGCTCGAGCCGTCGACTTCATCCATGGATGCTGATTCGAGCGCCGCGGGCCTGCTCTACCTGGCCGCCCGCAAGAACGCGGGCCGCTACGAGGCCGCGCTTATCGACGAGTTCGGGCGGGACAGGCTGGTGATCCCCATGCCGTACCGCGGACACAGCTTCGCCATCGACCCGGCTCGCGGGCGCGCAGTCGTGTTCGGCAGGCAGCCGGGGTTCTTTGCGGTGGCCTTCGACCTGGCGGGCAAGCGTCCGCCGCAGGCGCTGGAGGCTGCGCCGGGGCGCCATTTCTTCGGCCACGGGGTTTTTTCGGCGGACGGCAGGCTCATGGTCGCGACCGAAAACGACTACGAAGCCGGACGCGGCGTATTGGGCGTGTACGACGCGAGCGAAGGCGGCGCCTGCCGCCGCGTCGACGAATTCCCGAGCGCCGGCATCGGGCCGCATGAAGTCGTGCTGATGCCGGATGGACGCACCCTCTGCGTCGCCAACGGCGGCATCCTCACGCATCCCGATTATGGCAAGCTGGAGCTCAATCCCGATACCATGCGGCCCTCGCTCGCCTACCTGGACCTGCATACCGGCGATTTGCTGGAGCAAGTGTTCCTCGAGCCGCGGTTGCGCAAGCTCTCCATCCGGCACCTGGCGGTCGACGCCTCGGGCGCGGTGTGGTTCGGCTGCCAGTACACGGGGCCGGCGCAGGACCGTCCGCCTTTGGTGGGCAGGCATCGCCGTGGCGCGCAGCCCGGATTATTCGGCGCGCCTGACGAAACCCTGCGCGGCATGAAGAATTATGTCGGCTCGCTGGCCGCCAATGCCGCGGGCACCATAATTGCTGGATCGAGCCCGGTGGGCGGCAAGCTGGTGCTTTGGGACGCCGCCAGCGGCGATTGCCTGGGCAGCGCCGGGATCTTCGATGGCTGCGGCGTGGCGCCCGCGGCGGGCAAGGGCTTTATCGTCAGCAGCGGGCAGGGCGCGCTGGCGCGCTTGCTGCCGGGCGCTGAAACGCAAGCCATTCAGATGGCCGTTGCCGGTCTGGCCTGGGACAACCACCTGCGCCGTGTTTGAGCGCTGCCGTCGCCGCCGCCGGTGGGCGGAGCGACTGGCAGTTGCCGGCCGTCCGTCCGCGGCGAAACTCTCTTATATTTAGCACGGAGGAGGCATCGCCCCTGGTTTTTACCTCGCCGGATGAATGCAAACGTTTGAAAACATGGCAATAAACCGGCATGCGCCAACTCCTTAAAGCGTCAATAAAAACAATCGATTGCGCGGTTTACTTAAAATTAAAATCAAGCTCTTGCGGGGCGCGGGTATGTCGCCGTAGCGCAACACTGAAACCAAGGGTAAACCCTTACGCAAATAGAGGGAAAGCAGCCCTTTGTTGTTGTCACCCAACACAAAACAATAAAACAAGGACATTTGCGAACAGGATCATAGCCAGCGGCCCGGAATTTTGATGCAATAGCTCCAACTTCCCATCGCGGAGTTAGAAAGAGCAGCAGCACTCGTTTTGGTAGTCGCTGCTCTGTTTACTCAAATCTACGGAGATTTCTTACATGAAAAAGACTCTGCTCGCTGCTGCTCTAATTGCTGGCTTCGCTGGCGTTGCTCAGGCAGAAACATCGGTTACCCTGTACGGTATCCTGGATGGTGGTATCGGTTACCAAAAAGTTAGCGGCAGCTCCAGCCGTTCCGGTGCGGCTAATACAAGTATCGATGGCAAACGCGTTGGCCTCATCAACGGCATTCAGTCCGGCAACCGCTGGGGCCTGAAGGGTTCGGAAGATCTGGGCAGCGGCTTGCGCGCTGTGTTCGTGTTGGAAAGCGGCTTCACCTTGGCTGATGGCCGGCACGCTCAAAACGACCGCCTGTTCGGTCGTCAAGCTACTTTGGGCCTGGCTGGCGATTCCTGGGGTCAATTGGACTTCGGTCGTCAAACCAACATCTCTTCCAAGTACCTGGCCGCAGCCGATCCGTTCGGTGAAGGCTTCGACCAAGCGAATATCGGCGTTGCGTTCACCACCTCGAACACGACCCGCTACGACAACATGGTCATGTATCAAACCCCGAATTTCTCGGGCTTCCAACTCGGCGTCGGCTACTCGTTCAACGTTGACGGCAGCCAGTCGTGGGATCGTGATACCACCGTCGGTGGCATTGACCTAAACACCAAGGACAGCAACAAGAAAGCCCTCACCACCGGCTTGCGTTATGCCAACGGTCCCCTGGCCGTCGCTTTGACCTATGACCAAGTCAAATCGGGCAGTTCTGTTACTGGCGGTACATACACGCTCAACCCGACAACCGGTGCCATCACCCTGTCGCCTGCTGCGGTTAGCGATAACGTCACCATCAAATCGCTCAACTTGGGCGGCAGCTTCGACTTCGAAGTCGCCAAGCTGCACTTGGCCATCGGCCAAACCCGCGACGGTTTGTTCCAGTCTCAAACGTTTGGCGACAACGCAACCATCAGGCCCTTCACTGGTCTTGACGGCTTGAAAGTCAATTCCTACCTGGTTGGCGCAACCGTGCCCCTGGGCAACGGCAGCCTGTTGGCTTCGTGGACCATGGCCGATCCTACCGACAAGCCTGACAGCGCCGGTGTGAACGACGAGTGGGACAAACAGCAAACATACAGCGTTGGCTACACCTACGGCTTGTCCAAGCGCACCAACCTGTACGCAATCGGCTCCTATGCCAAGCACATTCACTTCCTGCCTGACGCAAAATCGACTTTGGTCGGTGTTGGTGTCCGTCACCAGTTCTAATCGGACTGCATAGCTAGCCTATGCGCCGAGGCGGCCCGGCTTGCCGGGCCGCTGAATGAAGTGAAGCAGACGCAAGTTTGCAAAAAAGGCCACCCCTCGGGGTGGCCTTTTCCATGGTGCGTTCAGGCTGGATTCAGCGCGCTGCTTTATAACAGTCGGCTGGTCCTGCAAGAAGCTCGCGCTCAACGCGGCGAGGCGGCGGATCAGGCCCGCACACTTGCGGATACGCAAAGCGCGCCGGGGGCGTCGCAGGCACAATAAGCGCCGATCAAATCGCTTTGTTTATGGCGCCGGGCGGCGCCTGGCGGCAAGTTGCCAAGCCATGGCGCAGGCGCTTGCGTCCGCGGTTTTGATCTAGATCACCAACATGTTTCAGGGTAGGGGTATTGGTCCGATGGGGTTTCTCAAAATGCTACAATCCGAGGGTTTACTTATCGTGATTGGTTGCTTGGCATGAATCTGCAAGAGTACTTTCCCGTTCTGCTGTTTATTATCGTCGCGACCGTCATAGGTTTCGCCCTGCTGGGCGCGGGACGTCTGCTGGGGCCGCACCGCCCCTATGCTGAAAAGCTCTCGCCCTACGAGTGCGGCTTCGACGCCTTCAGCGACTCGCGCATGAAATTCGATGTGCGCTATTACCTCGTGGCGATCCTGTTCATTATGTTCGATCTGGAAATCGCCTTCCTGTTTCCGTGGGCGATCGCCAACGGCGCTATCGGCATGGTCGGCTTCTGGACGGTTCTCGTGTTCCTGGCGATTCTTACCGTGGGTTTCATCTACGAATGGAAGAAAGGCGCGCTCGATTGGGAGTAGCGCGGATCGGTGATTGGGTGTTAAGTCAGCCGGTATTAAGACAGCTCGGTATTAAATAGGCAAGATTATGGCTATCGACGGCATTATGAAAGAAGGTTTTATAACCACCAGCGCAGACAAGTTCCTGAACTGGGCCAAGACGGGTTCTTTGTGGCCCATGACCTTTGGCCTGGCCTGTTGCGCGGTCGAAATGATGCACGCGGGCGCGGCTCGTTACGACCTTGATCAGTTCGGCATCATTTTTCGCCCCAGCCCGCGCCAGTCCGATCTGATGATCGTGGCCGGCACCTTGTGCAACAAGATGGCGCCGGCCCTGCGCAAGGTGTATGACCAGATGGCCGAGCCTCGCTGGGTGGTTTCCATGGGTTCCTGTGCCAACGGGGGCGGCTACTATCATTATTCGTATTCGGTGGTGCGCGGCTGCGATCGCATTGTGCCTGTCGATGTCTATGTGCCCGGGTGCCCGCCCACGGCCGAAGCGCTGGTGTACGGCCTGCTGCAATTGCAGAACAAGATTCGTTTGACGAACACTATTGCGCGCTAAGCCGGCTTGGCCGTCACCCTTAACGTTGAACTGCTTGAAATATGACTCGGCTCGAAACGCTACAAACTAATTTGCTGGCCGCCTTCGGCGAATCCATGCCGCTGAAACTGGCCCTGAACGAGCTTACGCTCGAGGTCCCGGCCAAAGGCTGGATCGATGCCTGTACCGCCCTGCGCGACAACGCGTCGCTGGGCTTCGATACCTGCATAGACTTGTGCGGCATCGATTACTCCGGATGGGGGGCTCCCACCTTTGCGGTCGAGCCCGGCCTGCATCCTCAGCGCTTCGCGGTGGTGCTGCACCTGCTGTCGGTCAAGCACAACTGGCGGCTGCGGGTCCGCGCCTACGTGCCCAACGATGAATTCCCGGTGTTGCCCACGCTGGTCGACGTCTGGCCCACGGCCAACTGGTACGAGCGCGAAGCCTTCGATCTGTATGGCATCGTGTTCGAAGGCCACCCGGACTTGCGCCGCATCCTCACCGATTACGGCTTCATCGGGCATCCGTTCCGCAAAGACTTTCCCCTGTCCGGCAACGTTGAAATGCGCTACGACACGGAACAGCAGCGGGTCATTTACCAGCCGGTCACGATCGAGCCGCGTGAAATCACCCCGCGTGTCGTGCGTGAAGAAGGCTACGGAGCAGGGCGCTAAACATGGCTGAAATCAAAAACTACACACTGAACTTTGGTCCCCAGCATCCGGCCGCGCACGGCGTGCTGCGCCTGGTGCTGGAACTCGACGGCGAAGTCATCCAGCGGGCCGACCCGCATATCGGCTTGCTGCACCGGGCCACCGAAAAGCTGGCCGAGCATAAAACCTATCTGCAGGCGCTGCCGTACATGGATCGCCTGGACTACGTGTCCATGATGTGCAACGAGCACGCGTATGTCATGGCGGTCGAAAACCTGCTGGGCATCCAGGTGCCCTTGCGCGCGCAGTACATCCGCGTCATGTTCGACGAGATCACGCGCCTGCTCAATCACCTGATGTCGCTGGGCTCGCACGCCCTGGATGTCGGCGCCATGGCGGTATTCCTGTACGCGTTCCGCGAACGCGAGGACCTGATGGATTGCTACGAGGCGGTGTCGGGCGCGCGCATGCATGCGGCCTACTACCGCCCGGGCGGCGTGTACCGCGACTTGCCGGATGCCATGCCGCGGTACGGCGAATCCAGCAAGTATCGCGGCGAAAAGGAAATGCGCGCCATGAACGACGCCCGTTCCGGTTCGCTGCTGGACTTCATCGAGGACTTCACCAACCGCTTTCCGACCTGCGTGGACGAGTACGAAGACCTGCTGACCGATAACCGCATCTGGAAGCAGCGGCTGGTGGGCATAGGCGTGGTCGATCCCGACCGGGCCAAGGCGCTGGGCTTTACCGGCCCCATGTTGCGCGGTTCCGGCATCGAATGGGACTTGCGCAAGATGCAGCCCTACGAAGTCTACGACCGCCTCGATTTCGATATCCCCGTGGGCGTCAACGGCGACTGCTATGACCGCTACCTGGTGCGCATCGGCGAAATGCGCGAGAGCAACCGCATCATCCGCCAGTGCGTGGAATGGCTGCGCAACAATCCCGGCCCGGTCATTGTCGACAACCACAAAGTGGCCCCGCCTCCGCGCGAACACATGAAAACCGGCATGGAAGACCTGATCCACCATTTCAAGCTCTTTACCGAAGGCATGCACGTGCCCGCCGGCGAAACCTACGCCGCCGTCGAACATCCCAAGGGCGAGTTCGGCATCTATATGGTGTCCGATGGCGCCAACAAGCCCTATCGCATGAAGATACGCGCGCCGGGGTTCCCGCACTTGCAGTCTCTGGATGAAATGTCGCGCGGCCACATGATTGCCGACGCCGTTACCATTATCGGCACTCAAGACATTGTGTTTGGCGAAATCGACCGTTAACCGGCGCTAGCCAAGGTAAAAACCGGATTCAAACTATGCTGCTTTCCGAACAAGCCTATCAGAAAATCGACCGGGAGCTCACCAAGTTCCCTGGCGACCAGCAACAGTCCGCCATCATGGCGGCGCTGACCATCGCCCAAGACGAAAAAGGGTGGGTATCGGCCGAAGTCATCACCGACATCGCCGCCTACCTGCACGTGCCGCCCATCGCCGTGCAGGAAGTCGCCACTTTCTACAATATGTTCAATACGCATCCGACCGGCCGCTACAAGATCACGGTATGCACCAACCTTCCCTGTGCGCTGCGCGATGGCGTCAAGGCGGCCGATTACCTCAAGGAAAAACTGGGCATCGACTTCCATGAAACCACGCCCGACGGCCTGTTCACGCTGATGGAAGGCGAATGCATGGGCGCTTGCGGCGATTCGCCCGTCATGCTCATGAACAACAAACACATGTGTGTACGCATGTCGTCCGAAAAGATCGACGCGATGATCCAAGAACTCAAACAGCACGGGGAGTCGGCATGAACGCGCCGGGCCTATTGCAGCAGTTTTCCCAGGGCTTGGCGCCGGATCCGGCCAATGACCTGGCCAGAAGCATGATTTTCCACGACCGCCACCTCAGTCCGCAAATCGTCGCGGGCCTGGACGGCACGAACTGGGGCCTCGCGGATTACGTCAAGCGCGGCGGCTACGAGGCCTTGCGCAAGATCATCGCCACGGGCATGACGCCCGAGGACGTGATCGCCACGGTCAAGGCCTCGGGCTTGCGCGGCCGCGGCGGCGCGGGCTTTCCGACGGGCCTCAAGTGGAGCTTCATGCCGCGCACGCTGCCGGGCCAGAAATACCTGGTGTGCAATTCCGACGAAGGCGAGCCGGGCACATTCAAAGACCGCGATATCCTGCGCTTCAATCCGCACATCGTGATCGAAGGCATGGCCATCGCCGCCTATGCGATGGGCATCACCGTGGGTTACAACTATATCCACGGCGAGATCTTCGAAATCTACGAGCGCTTCGAACAGGCGCTCGAAGAGGCGCGCGCCGCCGGTTTCCTGGGCGAGAAAATCCTGGGCTCGGAATTCAATTTCCAGCTGCACGCTTTCCACGGCTACGGCGCCTATATCTGCGGCGAAGAAACCGCCTTGCTGGAATCGCTGGAAGGCAAGAAAGGGCAGCCGCGCTTCAAGCCGCCTTTTCCCGCCAGCTTCGGCCTGTATGGCAAGCCCACCACCATCAACAACACCGAGACCTTCGCCGCGGTGCCCTGGATCTTCCGCAACAGCGCCCAGGAATACCTGGAGATCGGCCTGCCCAACAATGGCGGCACCAAGCTGTTTTCGATTTCAGGCGACGTTGAATTGCCGGGCAATTACGAAATTCCCCTGGGCACGCCTTTCAGCAAATTGCTGGAGCTCGCGGGCGGCATGCGCGGCGGGCGCAAGCTCAAGGCGGTCATTCCCGGCGGCTCCAGCGCGCCGGTATTGCCCGCCGACATCATGATGCAGACCACGATGGACTACGATTCCATCGCCAAGGCGGGCTCCATGCTGGGTTCCGGCGCGGTGATCGTCATGGACGAAACCCGCTGCATGGTCAAGTCGCTGCTGCGCCTGTCCTATTTCTATTTCGAAGAAAGCTGCGGCCAGTGCACGCCCTGCCGCGAAGGCACGGGCTGGCTGTATCGCATGGTCGAACGGATAGAAAACGGCCAGGGCCGTCCGGAGGACCTGGACGTCCTTGATTCGGTTGCCCATAACATCATGGGCCGCACGATTTGCGCGCTGGGCGATGCTGCGGCTATGCCGGTGCGCAGCTTTATCAAGCATTTCCGCGACGAGTTCGCACACCACATCGAGCATAAAAGCTGTGTGGTGCCCAAATATTTGTAGGGTCAGGATACGCTAATGGTTGAACTCACCATCGACGGCATTAAAGTAGAAGCCCCCGAGGGCAGCATGGTCATACAGGCCGCGCACAAGCTCGGGGTGTACGTGCCGCATTTCTGCTACCACAAGAAACTGTCCATCGCGGCCAACTGCCGCATGTGCCTGGTCGACGTGGAAAAAGCGCCCAAGGCGCTGCCTGCCTGTGCCACTCCCGTGACCAACGGCATGGTGGTGCACACGCGTTCTGACAAGGCCATCGCCGCCCAGAAGAGCGTCATGGAATTCCTGCTGATCAATCACCCCCTGGATTGCCCGGTGTGCGACCAGGGCGGCGAATGCCAGCTGCAGGACCTGGCCGTGGGCTATGGCGCTTCGGCGTCGCGCTACCAAGAACCCAAGCGGGTGGTGGTCGGCAAGTCCATGGGGCCGCTGATCTCCACCGACGCCATGCAGCGCTGCATACATTGCACCCGCTGCGTGCGCTTCGGCGAGGAAATCGGCGGCATCATGGAAATCGGCATGCTCAACCGCGGCGAGTTCGCCGAGATCACCACCTTCGTGGGCCAGGCGGTCGAGTCCGAATTGTCGGGCAACATGATAGACATCTGCCCGGTGGGCGCCTTGTTGTCCAAGCCCTTCAAGTTCACGGCCCGCAGCTGGGAGCTGGCGCGCCGCCGCAGCGTGAGTCCGCACGACAGCCTGGGCGCCAACCTGGTGGTGCAGGCCAAGATGGACCGCGTCATGCGCGTGGTGCCCTTCGAGAACGAAGACGTGAACGAATGCTGGATCAGTGACCGCGACCGTTTTTCCTACGAGGGCCTGTACACCGAAGACCGCTTGGCTCATCCCATGATCCGGGGCGAAGACGGCCAGTGGCGCGAAGCCTCCTGGAGCGACGCGCTGCAGGTCGTGGTGCATGGCTTGAACACGGTCCGCGACCAGTTCGGCGCCGAGCAGATCGGCGGCATCGGCAGCCACAACGCAACGGTCGAGGAACTGGCCTTGCTGGCGCGCCTGGTGCGCGCCCTCGGTTCGGAAAACGTGGATTTCCGCTTGCGCACCATAGACCCGGCTTTCGGCAAGGCCGTGGCCGGCGTGCCATGGCTGGGCATGCCCATCGCCGATCTCGGCACGCTGGATCGCGTGCTGGTCGTGGGTTCCTTCATGCGCAAGGATCATCCCCTGATGGCGCAACGCCTGCGCCAGGCCGCCAAGCACGGCACGCAAATCTCATTCATCGATTCTGCCGCCGAGGACCCGCTATTCCCGGTCACGGCCCGCATGACGGTTGCGCCCAGCGTGCTGCCCAATGCCCTGGCCGAGGTGCAGGCCGCTCTGGCCAAGGCCAAGGGCCTGGCCATCCCGCAGGCTTACGCCGGCGTGGAGCCTTCCCTGGCGGCCCAGCAGATAGCCGCCAGCCTGTCGTCCGGCGAGCGCGTGGCGGTGCTGCTGGGCAATATGGCGGTGGCCTCGGATCAGGCCAGCCTGATCGCGGCCAATGCTTCGGCGCTGGCCCAAGCCGCCGGCGCGAAGTTCGGCTTCCTGACGCCCGGCGCCAATACGGTGGGCGGTTACCTGGCCGGCGCCACGCCTGGCGAGGGCGGCCTCAGCGCCGAGCAAATGCTTGCCCAGCCGCTCAAGGCCTACCTGGTACTGCATGCCGAACCCGCCCTGGACAGCGACAACGGCGCTCGCGCCATTGAAGTGCTCAAGGCCGCCGGCTTCGCGGTCGCGCTCACTTCCTTCAAGTCCGCCGCCCAGGACTGGGCCGATGTCATGCTGCCGATTGCGCCCTTTACCGAAACCTCCGGCACTTTCATCAATGCCGAAGGGCGCGCGCAAAGCTTCAAGGGCGTGGCCGCGCCGTTTGCCGATACGCGCCCGGCCTGGAAGGTCTTGCGCGTGCTGGGCAATTTGTTCCAGCTGCAGGGCTTCGATGACGAAACCTCGGAATCGGTGCGCGAGACCGTGATGGTGGGCGGCACCGACGGGCGGCTGTCCAACGACATCACCGCCGCCATAGGCCTGGCCGGCAAGCGGGAGGGGCTGGAACGGGTCGCCGATGTGCCCATTTACCGCAGCGACGCCCTGGTGCGGCGTTCGCAGCCTTTGCAGGAAACGGCCGCGTCGCAGGCGCCGCGCGCGCGCATGGCGGCAAGCACGCTCGCCGGGCTGGGCGTGGAATCGGGCGACGCCCTGCGTATCGGCTCCGCGCAAGGCCAGGCAACCCTGGCGGCGCTGCTGGACGATACCGTGGCGCCTGGATGTGTACGGATAGCCACTGCGTTCAATGAAACGCTGGCGCTGGGTAGCGGCTTTGGCCAACTTACGGTGGAGCGTGCCTAAATGGAGTGGCTGAATCTCATAAAAAACTACGGCACCGACCTTATCGGCCCGACCGCCTGGCTGGTGGTGTGGTCGCTGGTCAAGATCGTGGTGATCGCCGTGCCCATCATTCTGTGCGTTGCCTACCTCACTTACTGGGAACGCAAGATGATAGGCGCCATGCATGCCCGCAAGGGTCCGAACCGCGTGGGCTACCGCGGCCTGCTGCAGCCTTTCGCCGACGTGTTCAAGCTTCTCACCAAAGAAGTCATCATGCCGGCCAAGGCCAACAAGGTGCTGTACGTGCTGGCGCCGGTCGTTACGCTGATGCCGGCGCTGGCCGCCTGGGCCGTGATACCTTTCGGCCCGGAAATCGTGCTGGCCAATGTCAACGCCGGCCTGCTGTACGTCATGGCGATCACCTCGATCGGCGTGTACGGCGTGATCGTCGCCGGCTGGGCGTCCAACTCCAAGTATGCCTTCCTGGGCGCGCTGCGCGCCGCGGCGCAAATGGTGTCATATGAACTGGCCATCGGCTTCGTGTTCATTACCGTGCTGCTGGTGTCGGGCACGCTCAACCTGAGCGGCATCGTCAACGGGCAGGGCGCCGGCTGGTTCGCCGACAAGGGCATCAATTTCATGTCCTGGAACTGGCTGCCGCTATTGCCTTTGTTCGTCATCTACGTCGTGTCGGCGGTCGCGGAAACCAACCGCCACCCCTTCGATGTGGTCGAAGGCGAATCCGAGATCGTGGCGGGCCACATGGTCGAATACTCGGGCATGGGGTTCGCGCTGTTTTTCCTCGGCGAATACGCCAACATGATTCTGCTGTCGGCGCTGGCCTCCATCATGTTCCTGGGCGGCTGGATGCCCCCCCTCGAAATCGCGCCGCTTACCTGGATACCAGGCTGGCTGTGGCTGGGGCTTAAAACGTTTGTTGTGGTTTCAATGTTTGTGTGGTTCCGTGCGACGTTCCCGCGCTATCGCTACGACCAAATTATGCGTCTGGGCTGGAAAGTATTCATTCCGTTCACCGGCATATGGTTGCTGGTGGTGGCGATCTGGATGCAAACGCCCTGGAATATATGGCAATAGGACACAGGGGCTAGATTATGGAAGCTATTAAAGATTTCTTCGGCAGTTTGATGCTGTCCGAGATGTTGAAGGGCATGCGCCTGACGGGCAAGTACTTCTTCAAGCGCAAGGTCACTTTGCGCTATCCCCAGGAAAAGACGCCGGCGTCGCCGCGTTTCCGCGGCCTGCACGCCCTGCGCCGCTATCCCAATGGGGAAGAGCGCTGCATCGCTTGCAAGCTGTGCGAAGCGGTGTGCCCGGCGCTGGCCATCACCATAGAATCGGAAGAGCGCGACGACGGCACGCGCCGCACCACGCGCTATGACATCGACCTGGCCAAATGCATATTCTGCGGCTTCTGTGAGGAAAGCTGTCCGGTGGACTCCATCGTGGAAACGCATCTCTCCGAATACCATGGCGAGAAGCGCGGCGATCTGTACTACACCAAAGACATGCTGCTGGCGATCGGCGATCGCTACGAGCCTGAAATCGCACGACGTCGTTCCGAAGACGCCCCTTATCGTTGATGCCCGGACCCGACTCTTATGATTTTTTCTACTGTCCTGTTTTATTTGCTGGCGCTGGTGCTGGTGGTGGCCGCGTTTCGCGTCATCACCGCGACCAGTCCCGTTACCGGTGTCCTGCACCTCATCCTGACCTTCTTTACCGCGTCCATGATCTGGATGCTGTTGGGCGCCGAATTCCTCGCGCTGCTGCTGGTGGTGGTCTATGTCGGCGCGGTCATGGTGCTGTTCCTGTTCGTGGTCATGATGCTGGACGTGCGGATGGAAACGCTGCGCTCCGGCCTCAAGACCTATCTGCCCCTGGGCATCGTCATCGGCCTGGTCATGGTGCTGGAAATGGCCTTCGTGCTGGCCAGGACCTGGTTCGCCGCCGGGCCGCAGGCGCCGGTGGCCGACAACTACGACAATACGCGAGCCCTGGGCGTGGCCATGTACACGGACTATGTGTTCGCTGTGCAGGTGGGCGGCGTGATCCTGCTGGTCGGCATGATTTCCGCCATCGCGCTGACTTTGCGCCGCCGCACGGACGTCAAGCGCAACCGTCCGTCCGACCAGATCAAGGTGCGCGCCCGGGACCGCGTGCGCATGGTAAGCATTCCCTCGCAAACCGAGGCGCCCGATGCCCATCAAGCTCCAGGGGATAAAAAATGACATTGACTCTTGCCCATTACCTGATACTTGGCGCGATCCTCTTCGCCATCGGGATCTTCGGGTTTTTTCTGAATCGCCGCAACCTGATCATCCTGTTGATGTCCATCGAGCTCATGCTGCTGGCGGTCAACATGAATTTCGTGGCGTTTTCAACCTGGTTCGGGGATACCGCCGGCCAGGTCTTCGTCTTTTTCATTCTTACGGTGGCCGCCGCTGAAGCCGCCATCGGCCTGGCGATTTTGGTGTTGCTGTTCCGCAACCTGAATACGATCAACGTTGAAGAACTTGACCAGCTCAAGGGTTGATGGGATTGCACATACTATGAATTCACCAAGTCTTTACCTACTGATCGCATTGGCCCCGCTAGCCGGCGCCATACTGGCCGGCCTTTTCGGCACGGGCTTCCTGGGCAATTTCGTCAGCCGCCGCGGGTCCCACCTGATCACCATCCTGGGCGTGCTGATCTCCTTCATCGGCTCGGTCATCGTGCTTTTCCAGGTGCTCGACGGGCATACCTACGACGGGGCGCTTTATACCTGGAGCGTCATCGGCACGACCAAGCTGGAACTGGGTTTCCTGATCGACTCGCTGTCGGCCCTGATGATGGTGGTGGTCACTTCCGTGTCGCTGATGGTGCATATCTACACCATAGGCTACATGGCCGACGATCCCGGCTATGAGCGCTTCTTTTCGTATATCTCGCTGTTCACCTTTTCCATGCTGATGCTGGTCATGTCCAACAACATGGTTCAGCTGTTTTTCGGCTGGGAGGCGGTGGGGCTGGTGTCCTACCTGCTGATCGGCTTCTGGTATACGCGCCCCACGGCGATTTTCGCCAATATGAAGGCCTTCCTGGTCAACCGCGTGGGCGACTTTGGCTTCATCCTGGGCATAGGCCTGCTGTTCGCCTATACCGGCAGCATGCATTATGGCGACGTGTTCGCCCAGACCGGCAAGCTGGCCGGCATGGCTTTCCCCGGCACCGACTGGCAGTTGCTGACGGTGGCCTGCATATGCCTGTTCATTGGCGCCATGGGTAAATCGGCGCAAGTGCCTCTGCATACCTGGCTGCCCGACTCGATGGAAGGCCCCACGCCGATTTCCGCCCTCATCCATGCCGCGACCATGGTGACCGCCGGCATCTTCATGGTGGCGCGCTTTTCGCCCGTGTTCGAACAGTCCACGACGGCGCTCTCGGTAATGATAGTCATAGGCGCCATCGGCGCGCTGTTCCTGGGCATCCTGGGCATAGTCCAGACCGATATCAAACGCGTGATCGCCTACTCGACGCTGTCGCAGCTGGGCTATATGACGGTCGCCCTGGGCGCCTCGGCCTATTCGGCCGCCATCTTCCACCTGATGACGCACGCCTTCTTCAAGGCTTTGCTGTTCCTGGGCGCGGGCTCGGTGATCATCGGCATGCACCACGACCAGGACATCCGCAATATGGGCGGCCTGCGCAAGTACATGCCCATTACGTGGATCACCTTCCTGGTGGGCACGCTGGCCCTGGTGGGCACGCCGTTCTTCTCGGGCTTTTATTCCAAGGAACACATCATCGAGGCGGCGGGCGCGGCCAATGTCTGGGGCGCGGGCTTTGCCCACTACGCGACCCTGATCGGCGTCTTCGTCACGTCCCTGTATTCCTTCCGGGTGTACTTCCTGGTCTTCCACGGCAAAGAGCGCTTCCACGCCGATGCGCATGCGGGCCACGCCCACGACGACCACGGCCATCACGGCGGCGCCCCGCATGAATCGCCCTGGGTGGTGACGCTGCCGCTGGTGCTGCTGGCCATCCCGTCGGTGATCGCCGGGGCCTGGTTCATCGACCCCTTGCTGTTTGGCGGCTTCTTCGATGGCGTGATTGCCGTTGCGCCGGCCCACCCCGCCATGGCCGAGCTCGCCCATCATTGGCACGACTGGCTCGCCTTCGCCTTGCACGGCTTCATGACGCTGCCTTTCTGGCTGATGATCGCCGGCCTGGTCGTGGCCTGGTACTGCTATCTGATCAATCCCAAAGTGCCCGCCGCCATACACGGCAAGCTCTCGGTCATCAATCGCATACTCGACAACAAGTACTATGCCGACTGGTTCAACGAACAGGTCATCGCGCGTTGCGTGCGCGGCCTGGGCCGCGGCTTCTGGCAGGCGGGTGACCGCGGCCTGATCGATGGCATCATGGTCAACGGCAGCGCCCGCGTGGTGGGCTGGGTGGCGGCTGTCAGCCGGCATCTGCAATCCGGCTACATCTATCACTACGCCTTTGCGATGATCATCGGAATCATGGCTCTATTAACCTTTTTTGTGGTGACGGTTCACTGATGGCTAGCGATATGGCGTCTTCTACTCTTCCCTGGTTAACGCTGGCGATTTTCGTCCCGATCGTTGCCGGCCTGATCGTGCTGCTGCTGGGCCGCGACGACCGGCCGGGCCTCACGCGCGTGCTTGCCCTGGCGGGCTCGGTGGCGGGCTTTCTTGTCACCTTGCCGCTGTACAGTGGCTTCAACTCCGCCACGGCCGACATGCAGTTCGTCGAAAAGACGCCCTGGATCAAGACCTTCGCGGTCAACTACCATCTCGGCATCGACGGTATTTCGATCTGGTTCGTGCTGCTGACAGCCTTCATCACGGTGATCGTGGTGCTTGCCGGCTGGCGCGTCATCACCAGCCGCGTGGCGCAGTACATGGCGGCTTTCCTGATCCTGTCGGGCCTGATGGTCGGGGTGTTCGTGGCGCTGGACGGCATGCTGTTCTATGTGTTCTTCGAAGCCACGCTGATACCGATGTATTTGATCATAGGCGTATGGGGCGGCCCGAATCGCGTCTACGCCGCGTTCAAGTTCTTCCTGTACACGCTGATGGGCTCCCTGCTGACCCTGGTCGCCTTCATCTACCTGTGGCACGCATCGGGCGGCTCATTCGACATCCTCGCCTGGCACCAGCTCAAGCTGGACTATACGCCGCAGATCTTCATCTTCATCGCCTTGCTGGCCGCCTTCGCCGTCAAGGTGCCGATGTGGCCGGTGCATACCTGGCTGCCGGACGCCCACGTGGAAGCGCCCACCGGCGGTTCCGTGGTGCTGGCCGCCATCATGCTCAAGCTCGGCGCCTACGGTTTTCTTCGGTTTTCGCTGCCTATCGCGCCCGATGCCTCGCACAGCCTGGCCGCCATGATGATAGCCTTGTCGCTGATCGCCGTGATCTACATCGGCCTGGTCGCCATTGTCCAGGACGACATGAAAAAGCTGGTGGCGTATTCGTCGGTCGCCCACATGGGCTTCGTGACGCTGGGCTTTTTCATCTTCAACACGGCCGGCCTGGAAGGCGCCATCGTGCAGATGATTTCCCACGGTTTCGTTTCGGGCGCGATGTTCCTGTGCATAGGCGTCCTCTATGACCGCATGCATACCCGGCGCATCGACGACTACGGCGGCGTGGTCAACGTGATGCCGCGCTTCGTCACCTTTTTCGTGCTGTTCTCCATGGCCAACAGCGGCTTGCCCGCCACCAGCGGTTTCGTGGGCGAGTTCACGGTGATCATGGGCGCCGTCCAATACAACTTCTGGATAGGCCTGCTGGCCGCGCTGGCATTGATCCTGGGCGCCTCGTATTCCTTGTGGATGCTCAAGCGCGTGGCGTTCGGCCCGGTCGCCAACGACAATGTGCGCGCCATGACCGATCTCAGCGGGCGCGAATTCCTCATCATGGGGCTCATGGCGATAGCGGTGCTGTACATGGGCATTTATCCCAAGCCGTTTACAGATGTCATGCACGTGTCGGTGGAAGCCTTGTTGCAGCACGTCTCTATCTCGAAACTGTAGACCAGAAATATTATGCAAAATCCTTTTGACTTCGCCTTGGCCACGCCCGAGATTCTGCTTTTGATTCTGGCTGCGGCGACGCTGCTGATCGATGCCTTCAACAAAGCGGAATCGCGCCACGCGACTTTTACGGTCAGCATCATCACGCTGCTGATCCTGACGGCGGTGTCCCTGTGGCAATGGAAGGAAGGCGTGGAGGGCAGCTCCTTCGGCGGCCTGTATGTGGTCGATACGCTGTCCCACTTCCTGAAGGTGCTTTCCTATCTGGCGGTCGGCGCCACCCTGATCTACGGGCGGGGCTACGCCGAAGAGCGCGACATGATGAAGACCGGCGGCGAGATGTATTCGCTGACGCTGTTCGCCTTGCTGGGCCAGATGGTGATGATTTCCGCCGGCAGCATGCTGACGGTCTACCTGGGCGTCGAGCTGATGTCCTTCGCGCTCTACGCCCTGGTCGCGCTGCGCCGCGACGACGTCAAGGCGACCGAAGCGGCCATGAAGTATTTCGTGCTGGGCGCCCTGGCTTCCGGGGTGCTGCTGTACGGCATGTCGATGATATACGGCGCGACCGGCCAGCTCGACCTGAGCCAGATCGCGCAGGTCATAGGCAGCGGCAAGGCCGAGCGCCTGCCGCTGGTGTTCGGCGTGGTGTTCATCGTGGCCGGCCTGGCATTCAAGCTGGCGGCGGCTCCTTTCCATATGTGGACGCCCGATGTCTACCAGGGCGCGCCTACGGCGGTCACGCTGATCCTGGGCGCCGCGCCCAAGCTGGCGGCGTTCGCCATCACCCTGCGCCTGCTCATCGAAGGCCTGCACGGCATAGCCGTCGACTGGCAGCCCATGCTGCTGGTGCTGGCGGTGCTGTCGCTGGCGATAGGCAATATCGCCGCCATAGCGCAAACCAATTTCAAGCGCATGCTGGCCTACTCGACCATCTCGCACATGGGCTTCGTGTTCCTGGGCCTGCTCTCGGGCGTGGTGCAGGGCCAGCCCGGCGCCGCCGGCTCGGCCTACGGCGCCGCCTTGTTCTACATGGTCATCTATGTGCTGACGACGCTGGTCACCTTCGGGCTTATCCTCCTGCTCAGCCGCAAGGGTTTCGAGTGCGAGGAAATTTCCGACCTCAAAGGCCTGAATCGCCGCAACCCCATCCTGGCGGGTCTTCTGCTGCTGGCCATGTTCTCGCTCACCGGCATTCCGCCCATGGCCGGTTTCTATGCCAAGCTGGCCGTATTGCAGGCTCTCGTGGGTTCCGGCCATGTCGCCATCGCCGTGGTCGCCGTGATGTTCTCGCTGATCGGCGCTTTCTATTATCTGCGCGTGGTCAAGATGGCTTATTTCGACGAGCCCGAGGGCGAGTCCATGCCGCTGGCCAACGGCATCGTCACCAGCGGGCTGATGTCCATAAACGGCCTGCTCATCATCGCTCTCGGTATTCTGCCCGGCGGCCTGATGGCGCTGTGCGTCAGCGTCATCCAGGACTCGCTGAAGTTCTAGCCTGGCCTTTGCTCCTGCGCCGCCCTCCTGCGCCGCCGGCGGGCCGCGCAGGAGGGCGGCGCAGGAGAGCTGCGCTGATCCGGCCTGCCGATGGGCCAATGCAGGAAGCCCTGTACCCATTGTTTCTTGGCTCAGTCCATGCCTTAGGATGTACATGAATCAGTCATTTGCCGTCTGGCTTCTTATCGGGCTTTCCCTGGTAACGGCCAATCTTCCCTTTATCGCCGAACGGCCTTTCCTGGTCTTGCCGTGGACGCAAAAAGGCGAGGCCGCCGCGCCGGCATGGATGCAGTGGCTCTTTTCCCTGCTGTTCTTCTGCCTGCTGGCGGGCTGGGCCTATGGGGCCTACACACTGATAGGCGGCGCATTCGTGGTGGCGTCCGACCCTGGCTCGGTGGCCCTGTTCCTTGCCAAGATCGCCGGCGCCGCCCTGGTGGCGGCCTTGCTGCTGGCCTATCCGGGCTGGCGCAATCGCGCCCGCGCCGTGGAGAAGTCATTTTTCGCGCGGCTGCTGGAGCTCCTGGCTTTTTACGGACTGGTCGGGATTGCCGGCTTCGCCTTCGAAACCAATATGGGCAACAGCTTTGCGCAGACCTGGGAGTTCTACGCCGTCACCTTCAGTCTTTTTCTGGTGCTGGCTTATCCGGGCTTTGTGTACCGCTATCTGCTGCGCCGCCGAAAGCGCTGATGTCGGGCGCCGCGGTGTCGGCGCGGTCCTGCTCCTTGAGCACCATGGTGGGCGGATTGACCAGCGGCAGCCCGGCTTCGCGCAATTGCTTCAGTATCTCGAACAGCAAGGCGCTGCGCACCCGGTAGGCGGCGCGCGGCGAACCCACATAGCCCGTGGCGTTGAATACCAGGCCGGTGGCGTCTATGCCGTCCAGCATGACATCGGGCGCGGGCTCGTCCAGGACTTCGCCATTCTCCTGAAGCGCCGCCAGCATCAGGCCGTGCACTTTTTCGGCGTGGGTGTTCACCGGCAAGGCCAGCTTTATCTGCACTCTGCCCAGGGGATTGGCATGGGTCACATTGCGCACGACCTTGGTGATGAATTCGGAATTGGGAACGATCACGGTAGAGCGGTCGCCCATCTGGATTTCGGTGGCGCGCACATTGATGCGGCGGATGTCGCCTTCGACGCCGCCCAGGGCCACCCAATCGCCGACTTTTACCGGCCGTTCAGCCAGCAGAATCAGGCCCGAGACGAAGTTCTGCACCACGGCCTGCAAGCCAAAGCCTATGCCGACAGATAAGGCGCTGGCGATCCACGCGACGCGTTCCAGGCTGATGCCGACGGCCGACAGCGCCAGCGATATGGCCACGACATAGCCTGCGTAGCCGAACAGGGTGGCGGCCGACAGGCGCATGCCGGGGTCCAGCCCGGTGGTGGGCAGGTACTGGTCGGCCAGCCAGTGCTGCAGCTGCCTGACGACCCCGAAGCCCAGCAGCAGTACCAGTATCGCCGTCAGGACCGCGGTGGGGCGGATCTGTACTTCGCCTATGGCGATGCCGGTATGCAGGTGGTCGAGCTGGCGCAGCCATTCCGCGGCGCCCCCGCCGAACGGGGACAGCAGCAGGGTCAGGGCGAACAGCACCACCAGCAGGCGCGCGACCCCCGACAGCAGGACGATGGCCTGGCTGCGGGCGCGCGACATCGGGCGAGCATTGCTTTCGTCCCCGCCATGGCGCTTGGCCGAGGCCAGCAGGCTGGCGCAAGCATCATCGATCAGGCCGGTGATCAGATAGGTGGAACCCGCCACCAGCGCGAACCATACCAGCTGCTTGGCGATGAAGCTGCCCAGCGCGACGTAGCCCACCAGCAGGCTGGCGATGCTGAAGATCACCGCCAGCCACAGCGCGCCCAGCACGATGGCCAGCCAGATAGGCGTGGACGGCGCCGGCGCCTTCTGCGCATCGTCTGCTGCGGGGCGGCTGGCGCGGCGCACGCGCAGCATGGCCAGGACGATGATGATGCCCAGGGCCAGGGCCATGATGCAGTCCTGCGCCACGGTGGCGACCAGGCTGGCGTTGACCAGAATGGAGAGGCGCTGGGCTGCCCAGCCCAGCGAAATCACGATGGCCAGCGCCAGGGGAAACCAGCGCAGCCGCAATGCCAGTTGGTCGTCGATGCGCGGCAGCCGCCACGAAGGCCGGTCCGGCGCCAGCAAGGCTTTGCCCAGGCCCGCCACGAAGCCGCCGAAGCAGGCGATGCCGACCCACTGGTTCAGCAGGGACGCGAGGGAGCCCGACAAGGAGGCGCTCAGACCGATGCCCAGGCACAGGACCCCGGCGACCAGGCCGGGCGTGGCGGTGCCCAGCAGCACGAGCACCAGCGCGTGCAAGGACCGGCGCAATCGCCCCGGGGCGATGCGCGTGGTGCTCATCCGCATCAGAGCCCGGCCGGCCAGGGCGCGCAGGGTGAAGATCAGGGCCACGCCCAGCAGCGCGCCGATATAGGCGACGAGGCCGGCGGCGCCCAGCGCCGCTTCCAGTTCCTCGCGCAGCGGCGCCAGGCGCCGCAAGTCCCGGGGCGATTCGTCCAGCAAGTCCTCCCAGAACGTGGCGGCCAGGATCGATGAGGTGCGTTCTCCCAGTTGCGCCTGGAATTGGGTGCGCCGCAGCTTCAGAAGCTGCTCGGCCGTCTGTCCTGCCTCGACGGCGATCAGCCTGGCCAGTTTTACCTGGGCGTCCAGTGTGCTGCTGTTCTTGGTCAGCTGCTTGCGCTGCACCGCCACGTCGGGGGCTTCGGGCGCGCCCTCGGCCGGGACGCCGAGTTCGGCCAGACGGGCATTGACGCTGGTCAGCTGGGGCCCGATGGCCGCCGCGACGGTCTCGGCCTGGGCTTGCGCGTCCAGGGCCGTGGTGCGCAGTTCGGCCAGCTGGGTATCGTCCAGCGCTTTGTCGGGCAAGGCGTCCAGCTTCTTTTGCACCGCATTGATCTGCGCGCGCGCGGCGTCCAGCACCTTGTCGGGCTCGATCTTCGTGTCCGCATCCGCCGCGTGGGCGCAGGCCAGCGTAAACCCGGCGAGGAGCAGAAGCGCGGCGAGGGCCAGCGCTTTATGCAATCGATGGAGGATGGTTTTGACTGGCGCGGGGCGGGTCGGACGGCGGGGCGGTAGCATGAGGGGGCGTGGCGAAAGGACCCATCATAACGCCGAATCGGCGGGGAATCACGGCCGATACGTAAGCAGTTAAAATGGCCGGCAACATTTATATCGCCAGGGCGCGCGGCATGCCGCCGGCGCCTGTAACGGCTCTTCACCTTTTGATCGAATACCTTCATGACCCACCTCATTCTGCAAGCCCCGAATCTTGTCGCCGCCCATATTGAAAAGGTGGCCGCCATCGCGAGCGCGGGAGGGGTGCAGGAGCTTGGCGGCACGGCCGTGCGCCTGCTCGACGTGGACGGCGCCGAACGCGCCGCCGTCGAGGATTGCTGCGCCGAATTCGGCATGGACTACGCCTTCTTCGAACAGATCGCGCGCCTGCGCGATTGCAGGATACTGGCGATGGACATGGACTCGACCCTGGTCAATATCGAATGCATAGACGAGATCGCCGATATGGCCGGACGCAAGGCCGAAGTGGCGGCCATCACCGAAGCGGCCATGCGCGGCGAAATCGCCGATTTCGCGGAAAGCCTGACGCGGCGCGTGGCCTTGCTGGAAGGCGTGCCGGTGAGCGCCCTGGAACAGGTATATGAGCAGCGCCTGCGGCTGAATCCCGGCGCCGAGCATTTGATCGCGGTGGCCAGGAAAACCGGCTTGAAAACCCTGCTGGTGTCGGGTGGCTTCACTTTCTTTACGCAGCGCCTGCAAGAGCGGCTGGGGCTGGACGCCAGCCACGCCAATTTGCTGGACGTGGACAATGGCAAGCTGACCGGGAAGGTGCTGGGCGATATCGTCGATGCGCAGGGCAAGGCCGACCGCTTGCGGGAACTGGCCGAGCAACTGGGCGCCGGCGCCGAACAGATCATCGCCGTCGGCGATGGGGCCAACGATCTGAAAATGATGGCGCTGGCCCGCTATTCGGTGGCGTATCGCGCCAAGCCGGTGGTGCGCCGCCAGGCCAACTACGCCCTCGACGTCAGCCCGCTCGATGGCATCCTGAACTGGTTCCGCCTGAGCCACTGAGGCCGGCGCGATCTTGCGGCATCCTTGAGCCGATGGCCCGGGGACGCCGCAAGAAAAACCGGCGCCCGGCGGTCAGTACTTGAGGTTGGCGCTGAGGATGACCTGCCGGCCGGCCCCGAAGTCGGCATGGTGCACGCCGTTGGTGCGCGTGTAGTAGTCCTTGTCCGTCAGGTTGAGCGCGTTCAGCTGCAAGGCCAGTGTCTTGTTGACCTGGTACGCCGCCATCGCGTCGAAGCGCCAGTATGCGGGCATATGGACCGCATTGGCGCCGCCGCCGGCGCCGCCCTGGTTGCCGCCGAATGTCTTGCCGACATAATAGGCGCCCGCGCCCACTGTCAGCGGATTCAGCAGTTTATAGGTGGACCAGAGGCTGAAGCTGTGCCGCGGCGTATTGGCCAGCGGGTCGCCTTCGTTGACGCCGCTGTAGGCGCCCTTGACCAGTTCGCTGTCCATATAGGTATAGCCGCCGTAGACATTCCATTTGGGCGTCAATTCGCCCGATGCGCCCAGTTCCAGGCCGCGCACCCTGGTTTTCCCCGCCTGCGCGAAGATGCCCGGGTCGACCTCGATCTGCGCATCGCGCCTGTCGTTCTGGAAGATGGCCGCGGTCAGGTTCAAGCGCTCGTTGAGCACATTCCACTTCGTGCCCAGCTCTATCGTGCGGCTCTTTTCCGGCTTGAGGTCGCCCATGCCGGCGGCTATGCTTTCCTGGTCCCCGCCGCTGACGCTGGGCGGCGTCGAGGCGGTCGAGTAGGAAACATAGACGCTGCCGTTCTTGCTCGGCTTGTAGACGAAGCCCAGCTGATAGTTGAAATTGTTCCAGCTGCCGCTGTCGGTCTCCATCACCGTGGCGCCGCGCGGCAGGAATCCGCCCGATATCCGGTAGTTGTCGAAGCGCACGCCGGCGTTGACCTGGAAGCGCTCGGACAGCTCGATGGTATCGAAGAGATAGGCGGCGCGGGTGGTCGACGTCGAATCCACGCTCAGGGGGCCGCGCGTGACCGAGCCCGTCCAGGGATCGCTGGGATTGGGGCTGTAGAACGGCGTGCAATCGAACTGGCGGGCGCCATAAACCGTGGGGCACGCCGTGCCGCTGCTGGTCGCCACGTTATAGCTGGCGTTTTTGTTGGTTTCGCGCGAGAACTCCACGCCCAGATTGAAGCGGTGCTTGAGGCTGCCGGTATCCAGTTGCCCATACAGCTCGGTCACGTTCGTCAGCATCGCGCTCTTCTGCCAGCGCGATTTGGTTCCGCGCTGCATCCAATATTGGCTGGTCAAGGGATCGAACAGGACCTTGCCATCGCCCGGGTTGGTCACCACATAGTCGTTGATCGTCTCGCCATAGCGGGTGGCATTGCGCAGCGTGAGCCTGTCGTTGAGGTCATGCTCGACTTCCACCGTGCCGATATCGGCCTTGGTCTTCTGGTAATCGCGGTCATACAGGCCGTAGAAGGTATCGCGATCGACGCCCACAATGCCGGTGCCGGTACGCAGCCCGGGAATCTTGGCGGCCAGGGGCACGCCGTAGTCGGGCATGCCGTCGGTTTTCAAATGGTAATAGCTGAGTGTCACGCGGGTGGGCGTCCCTATGCCCAGCGACAATGACGGCGCGATGCCGAACTTCTCGTAATCGACCTGATTGCGGCCGGGTATATTGCCTTTTGCCTCCAGCACATTCAAGCGGAACGCGGAGTGCTCGCCGAACTGCCAATTGCCGTCGGCCGTGCCGCGCAGGTAGCCGTCGTTGCCATACCCGAAATTGCCTTCGGCGGAGTTGCCCAGGCGCGCGCGCTTGCTGACCAGATTGATGCTGCCGCCGCCCGAGCCGCGTCCGCCATAGGCCGAATCCGCCCCCTTGATGACCTCGACGCTTTCCAGATTGAAGATTTCCCGCGTCTGGCCGCCCGGATCGCGCACGCCATCGACATACACGTTGTTGCCCGATACGGCGCCCCGGATGACGGGGCGGTCGGCCAGTGGCTGGCCGCCTTCGCCGGCGCCGAAGGTAATGCCGGGCGAATTGCGCAGCACATCCTGCAGGGAAGTCGCGGCGCTGTCCTGGATGACCGCTTTGGGGATGACCTGGACCGACTTGGGCGTATCCAGCAGCGGCGCGGTGAATTTGGTTTGCGCCGCCTCGGGTATCTGATAGGAATTGTCGCTGGCGGTCCCCGTCACCTTCACGGGAGCCAGCATGGTCGCGCTCCCCGAGGCGGTCTGCGCATGGGCATGAGGCGACAGGAACATACCCGGGCTCACCAGCGCCAAAGCCAGGGATGAACCCAATAAGGTGTGTGGCGACGAGGTCTTGCTAGTCAACGGCTTCTCCAATTGAATATAAATGCGAATGATTGTTATTAGAAGTTTGAATTCTAAAATTTTTAAGCTGAATTTAAGCTGAAATAGCTTGAGGCTTGAACAAAAGGGCGGCCTGGCGTTGCAGCCTGTCCACGAATGCCACCCGGGGAGGGGCGGCAGCCCCGGACCGGGGAGAAACCGGCGGCGGACGCAAAACAGCGCCGCCCGGCTGGCTAGCCAACCGGACGGCGCTGTTTTGGGAGGGGCCTGCTTCAGCTGAGCGCGCGCAATACCTTGCGGACGACGTCGATGCGGGCGCCGAGCAGCTGGCCCTGCCTGATTTCTATCCTGAGCTTGTCCTGGCCGGCCAGCTTCACTTCGCGCTGCTTCTGCACCAGTTCGATGACGCGCATGGGCTCGACGCTGGGCTTGGCCGAGAACTGGATCATGGCCTGGGTTTCGCTGGCGTCGATCTTGATGATGCCCAGGGGTTCGGCATTCAGGCGCAGGCGATGGGTGGCGAGCAGAGTCTGGGCCGCCTCGGGCAGCTTGCCGTAGCGGTCTATGAGTTCTTCCTGGATCATGATGAGGTCGTCTTCATGCTTGGCATGGGACAGCTTCTTGTACAGGCCCAGCCGCGCATGGACGTCGGGGCAGTAGTCCGAAGGCAGCAGGGCCGAGGCGTGCAGATTGACTTCGCAAAGCGCGGAAAAGGGCGAGTCCAGGTCGGGCTCTTCGCCCGATTTCAGGGCGCGCACGGCGGCATTGAGCATGTCGGAATACATCGAGAAGCCGATTTCCTGGATATTGCCGGACTGGGATTCGCCCAGCACTTCGCCCGTGCCGCGTATTTCGAGGTCGTGCATGGCCAGGAAAAATCCCGCGCCCAGCTCTTCCATGGCCTGGATGGCCTCGAGGCGCTTTTTGGCGTTGGGCGTGATGGCGTCCTCGCCGGGGGTCATCAGGTAGGCATAGGCCTGGTGGTGCGAACGGCCCACCCGCCCGCGCAATTGGTGCAGCTGCGCCAGGCCCAGCCTGTCGGCGCGATGGATGACTATGGTGTTGGCCGTCGGCACGTCGATGCCGGTTTCGATGATGGTGGTGCACAGCAGCACGTTGTAGCGCTGCTGGTAGAAGCCTTTCATGACTTCTTCCAGCTCGCGTTCGGGCATCTGGCCGTGGGCGACCGCGATGCGCGCTTCGGGCACCAGTTCTTCGAGGCTGGCGCGCCGGTTCTGGATGGTGTCGACTTCGTTATGCAGGAAATAGACCTGGCCGCCGCGCTTGAGTTCGCGCAGCAAGGCCTCGCGCACCGTGCTTTTGTCCTCGCGCCGCACGAAGGTCTTGATCGCCAGGCGCTTTTGCGGCGCGGTGGCGATGACGGAAAAATCCCGTATGCCTTCCAGCGACATGCCCAGCGTGCGGGGTATGGGCGTGGCGGTCAGGGTCAGCACATCGACCTCGGCGCGCAGCGTCTTCAAGGCTTCTTTCTGGCGCACGCCAAAACGGTGCTCTTCGTCGATGATGACCAGCCCCAGCCGCTTGAAGATGACATCCTTGGACAATATCTTGTGGGTGCCGATGACGATGTCGACCCGGCCGTCGTTGAGGCCCTGGATGGCGGCGCTGACCTCTTTGCCTGAACGGAAGCGCGAGAGTTCCACCACTTTCACGGGCCAGTCGGCGAAGCGGTCGGAGAAGGTCTGGGCGTGCTGTTCGGCCAGCAAGGTGGTCGGGCACAGCAGCGCCACCTGTTTGCCGTTGAGCACCGCCAGGAAGGCGGCGCGCAGCGCCACCTCGGTCTTGCCGAAGCCGACATCGCCGCACACCAGGCGGTCCATGGGCCGGCCCGAGGTCATGTCGCCGATGACGGCTTCGATGGCGGCGGCCTGGTCCGGGGTTTCCTCGAAGCCGAAGCCTTCGGCAAAGGCCTGGTAGTCGCTGACGGGAAGCTTGAACCGGTAGCCTTCGCGCGCCGCTCGCTGGGCGTACAGGGCCAGCAGTTCGGCCGCCGCGTCGCGCACTTGCCTGGCGGCCTTGCGGCGCGCCTTGTCCCATTGGCCCGATCCCAATTGATGCAAGGGGGCGTGATCGGGGTCGGACCCGCTGTAGCGGGCAATGACGTGCAATTGCGCCACGGGCACATACAGGGTGCTGCCGTTGGCGTATTCCAGGTGCAGCAGTTCCATCTGGCCTTCGCCCAGGTCCATTTCGATCAGGCCGCGATAGCGCCCGATGCCGTGCTGCGCATGCACGACGGGGTCGCCCTCGCGCAGTTCGGACAGGTCGCGCACCATGGCTTCCACGTCGCTGGCGTGTTCCTGCGCGCGCTTGCCGCGCCGGGTGGGGCGGGCCTGGCTGGGATAGAGGTCGTTCTCCGTCAGCAGGGTGAGGGCATGGTCGACCAGGCCGAAGCCATTGGAAAGCGGCGCGATGACCAGCGCGAAACGGCTTTCCGAACCGAGGAAATCCTGCAGGGTTTCGCTGGCGAAATCGGGCCTGATGCCGAGTTCCGCCAGCATCTGCAGCAGCGTTTCGCGCCGTCCGGCGGAATCGGCGCACAGCGCGATACGCCCTTCGTGCCGGTCCAGCAGCAGGCGCAGATTCGCCGCCGGGTCTTCGGCGCGCCGCGCGATGGCGACGTTGGGCGCCGCCTGGAAGTCGGGATGGACGCCGTCGCCCACCAGCGCGAGCCGGGCAAATGACTTCAGCCGCGAGAACAGGCCCTCTTCGTCCAGGAACAACTGCTCGGGCGGCAGCACGGGGCGTTCGCGGTCGCTTTTCAGGAACTGGTAGCGGCTGTGCGTGTCCTGGGCGAAGCGCTGCACGGCCTGGTTGATGTCGCCCAGCGTTACCGTGAACGATTGCTCGGGCAGGTAGTCGAACAGGGTCGCCGTATGCGTGAAGAACAGCGGCAGGTAATATTCGATGCCGGCGAACGCGATGCCGTTGCCGATATCTTTGTAGGGCAGGGCGCGCGAGGGATCGCCTTCGAAGATCTCGCGAAAACGGGCGCGGAACTGGTTGCGCGCCGTTTCGTCCATGGGAAACTCGCGCCCCGGCAATAGCTGCACTTCCTTGACCGGATACAGGCTGCGCTGCGTGTCGATATCGAAACTTCGTATCGACTCGATTTCATTGTCGAACAGGTCGAGCCGGTAAGGCAGCACCGAACCCATGGGGAACAGGTCGATGAGGCCGCCGCGTATGCAGAACTCGCCGGGGGCGGTCACCTGGGTGACGTGGGCGTAATTGGCCAGCGTCAGCTGGCGGCGCAGCCCTTCCTCGTCTAGCGGATCCCCCTGCCGGAATGAAAAGGTATAGGCGGCCATGAACTCGGGCGGCGCAAGCCGGTACAGCGCCGTCGTGACGGGGACCGTCAGGATATCCACGCTTTCCTGCATCAGAGCGTGCAAGGTGCGCAGGCGCTCCGAGATCAGGTCCTGGTGCGGCGAAAAACTGTCGTAGGGCAGCGTTTCCCAGTCGGGCAGCTGCCGCACGCGCAATTCCGGCGCGAATAATAGTATTTCCTCGGCCAGGCGCTGGGCCGCCAGGGGCTCCGCGCACAGCACGACCAGGGTCTGCCGTGATGCGCGCGCCAGGTCGGCGAGCATCCATGCGTCGCCCGATCCCGGAGGAACGGGCTGCGCGTGCCGGCGCCCGGGCTTCAAGGCGGCCAGCACAGATTTGGTGGAGGGAAGGGAAGGGGGAGGGGTTGTTTCTATATTCATGTAGAGTGTCATTATAAAATGTCTTTCCTATGCACAAGAAACTGATTGCAATCGTCCCCGCCGCCGGCATCGGCGCGCGAGCCCTGGAGGCCGGTTCCGCCCGGGGCGGCGATGCCGGCGCCGCGCTCGCGGGCGCGCCTGACGGCGGCTCCTGGTCGCAGTCCATGCCCAAGCAATATCGGCTGCTGAAGGGCGAGCCCATGCTGCGCTGGGCCGTCAGGGCGCTGCTGGCCGATGAGCGCATCGCCCAGGTCAGGGTGGCGGTGGCGGCGCATGACGCCTGGGCGGAACAGGCATTGGCGGGCCTGCCGCGGACGGTATGGCGGCCCTGCGGCGGGCCCAGCCGCGCCCTGACCGTGCTTGCGGCCCTGCAGGACGCCGGGCTGGGCGCCGGCGACTGGGTGCTGGTCCATGACGCGGCCCGTCCGGGCCTGCCGGCCGATGCCTTGCGGCGTCTTATCGACAGCTGCTGGCTATCGAATTCGGGGGGGCTGCTGGCGCAGCCGGTGGCCGACACCGTAAAGCTCGCGGCGGCGGCGCGGGCCGTCGAACCGCTATCGCTCGTCCAGCATTCCGTGGCGCGCGAGCGGCTTTGGCTGGCGCAGACGCCGCAGATGTTCCAGGCCGGCCGTCTGCGGGATGCCTTGCTGGCGGCCGGCGCCTCCAGCGCGGCGATTACCGACGAGGCCTCGGCCATGGAGCTGGCGGGCTATGCGCCTTGCCTGGTGCGCGGTTCGGCGCGCAATTTCAAGGTAACCTGGCCCGAGGATTTTGAATTGATGGAGAGGTGGCTATGAGTTTCCCATTCCGCATAGGGCAGGGGTTTGACGTGCATGCGCTGGTGGAGGGCAGGCCCTTGATCATCGGCGGGGTCGCCATCCCGCACACGCATGGCCTGCTGGGCCATTCCGATGCCGATGTGCTGCTGCACGCGGTAACCGACGCCATCCTGGGCGCCGCCGGCCTGGGCGACATCGGCCGCCATTTTCCGGATACCGACCCGGACTACAAAGGCGCCGACAGCCGCATGCTGTTGCGGGCGGCCATGCAAAAAGTGAGCGGCGCGGGCTGGAGGGTGGTGAATATCGACGCGACCGTGCATGCCCAGGCGCCCAAAATAGGCCCGCACGCCGGCGCGATGGTGGCCAATATTGCCGCCGACCTCGGCGTGCCCGGGCGGGACATCAACATCAAGGCCAAAACCAATGAAAGCCTGGGCTACCTGGGCCGCAAGGAAGGCATAGCCGCGACGGTCGTGGCTTTGCTGGCGGCCGCTTAGCGCTTGCGGCTTTCTACCCGCCTTCGGCGGCGATCACCAGCGCCGCCGCGTTGACCACCGAGGCGATGCGGCCCACGTCGCGCAGTTGTTCGGAGGTATATCCGGCCTTCTTCAGGTTGCCGTAGTGCGAGCTGACGCAGAAATGGCATTTTCCCACGATGGACGCGGCCAGGGCGAAGAGTTCGAAGCGCGCCTGGTCGATGCCGCCGTGCGTGGCGTAGGCGTTCATGCGCAGTTGCGCCGGCAGGGTTTTCAATTGGGGGTCGCCGGCCATTTCGACGTAGGGATAATAGGTGTTGTTCATGCCCATGAGCGCGGCGGCCGTCAGGACGCCGGTCACGTCGGCCTCGGACAAGCCCGTCTTGAACGCCATGACCAGGGCGGGGCTGCGCGCGGCATAGGCTGCCGCCAGCGCCGCGCCCACCGCGTCTTCGGGTTTGAGGCATGAACGGGCAATGGTGCCGTCCAGGTTCAGGCGGATGTCCTTGGCCCAGTCGGGGATCATGGCCTTGATGGCAGCTAGGAATTCCATGTGCGTCAACCTATGGGTGGATGGAAGAAAGCCCGGATGAACCGGGCCTGGTGGTCTTGCGGCGCGTTCGGCCTAGAGTGTGTCGCCGCCTACCACGCGGTTGCAAGGGCACAGCTCGTCGGTTTGCAGGCCGTCGAGCAGCCGCAGGATTTCCTCGGGATTGCGCCCGACATTCAGATTGTTGACCGATACGTGCTGGATGACGTTGTCGGGGTCGACAATAAAGGTGGCGCGCAGGGCGACGCCTTCGCTTTTTTCGCGCACGCCGAGCTGGTCGACCAGGGCGCCGGCGGTATCGCCAAACTGATAATGGCCCAGCTTGCTAAGGTCGGGATGCTCGCGGCGCCACGCCAGCTTGACGAATTCATTGTCGACCGAGCCGCCCATCAGGATCGCGTCGCGGTCTTCGAAGTCCTGGACCAGGGCATTGAAACCGACGATTTCGGTGGGGCAGACAAAGGTGAAATCCTTGGGATAGAAATAGATGACTTTCCACTTGCCCGGGAACGAGCTTTCGGTGATCTCTTCGAATGCGGACACACCGTTTTCTTCGTGGTGGTTGAATCCGGGCTTGACGCCGGCAACTTTGAAGGGTTCGAGTTTATCGCCTACTGTTTTCATCTGAGCTCCTGTGAGTAAGTCTAGAATAAACAGGCATACGGAAACACATACGCCCAATGTCCAAATTTTACGCTATTAGGTATCAGTGTCTAATTGAAAATTCCTAACCCGTACCTTGGGTATTTCGATGCGGGCCACCAGCCCTCCGGGAGGGTGGGATATCAATTCCAGCTGCCCGCCCACCTGGCCCAGGAGGCGTTCCACGATGGCCAGGCCCAGCCCCGCGCCGCTGACGCCGGTGCGGGCGGATTCGCCGCGCGAGAATGGGCGCAGCAGGCGCTGGATGTCGGTCGGCGCGATGCCGGTGCCGTGATCCTTGACCTCGATGGCCAGTATATTGCCCTGCTGCCTGGCGGCCAGTTCGATGTGGGCGCGGTCGTCGGCGGGCGTGCGCCCGTAGCGGCGGGCGTTTTCGATAAGGTTGCTGACGATGCGCTTGAGGTCGTGCGCGCTGATCTTGGCGTACAGGTTGGGCTCGATGGACGCGGTGAGCGCCCCGCCCAGCGATTCGGTATGGCTGCGCTCGCGTTCATACAGATCGCGCAGCACGGATGATACGTCTATTCCCTGTTCCGGCACGGCGCCCGCGGGGCGGGCGTATTCCATGAGCTGGCCTATGCTGTGGTCGATCTGGCCGAGGTCCTCGTCTATGGCCTGGCGGGTTTCGTCGGTGACATTGCTCATTTCTATTTCGAGGCGCATGCGCGCCAGCGGCGTGCGCAGGTCGTGCGAAATCCCCGCCAGCATGATTTCCCGGTCGGCCTCGGTCTGGCGGATGTCGCGCGCCATGCGGTTGAAAGCCATATTCATGTCGCGGATCTCGGCCGGGCCTTTTTCGGGCAGCAGCGAAGGCGTTTCGCCGCGCGCCAGCTGCTGGGCGACCTTGGCCAGCTGAGCCAGCGGCCGGTTGACGAAGCGCACGCTGACCGCGGCGCCGATGAGGGCCAGCAGCAAGGCGGTGGCGCCCCATCCGAACCATTCGGCGCCCGCAGTCAGGCCTAATTGCTCGCGGTCGAATACCAGCCAGTACTGGTCATTGTTGATTTCAAAACTGACCCAGACGCCCGGCGCCTGGTTGACCGCCCACATGATATGAGTTTCGGGACCCAGCCTGTCCTTGATTTCGGCCGCCACATGATTCCAGTAATTGGAATTGGGCAAGGGCTCGAGGACGTCGGTCTTTTCGCGCGGCTGCACCCGCAGGCTTTCCTTGGTGGCGAGGTCGAGCAGCAGGGCGGGCCGGACGCTGCGCGGCGCATACACCAGGGCCGAGCGCGTAATGCTGACGGCGGTGGTGACGCGCTGCGCCATTTGCGTGGCGCGCGGGCCTTCCTCCATGCTGAAGAAAACCTGCAGCCACGCGCCCAGGCTGACCAGCATCAGCCCTGCCAGGAGCAGGAATGAGCGGCTGAACAGACCCAGCCGGAAGCGAGACTTGTTGGGTTTTCTTTGTTTGGGAGCGGGGATGGCCATAACCTTACCCTGCCAGGTCACGCCCGTCCTGCCTTAATGACCGCCATCAGGCACGAATACATAGCCCAGGCCCCATACCGTCTGGATGAAGACAGGCTTGGAAGGGTTGGGTTCCACCAGCTTGCGCAGACGCGAGATTTGCACGTCCAGGCTGCGGTCGAAAGCTTCGTATTCGCGGCCGCGGGCCAGTTCCATGAGCTTGTCGCGCGACAGGGGGATTTTCGGATGCCGCGCAAACACCTTGAGCACCGAAAATTCGCCCGTGGTGATGGGCACCTGTTCGTTGTTGCGGGTAAGCGTGCGCGTCGACAGATTCAGCACGTACGGCCCGAATTCGATGGATTCGTTTTCCTGGCTGGGGGCGCCGGGATGTTCTTCCGTGCCGCGGCGGCGCAAGATGGCATTGACGCGCGCCAGGAGCTCGCGCGGGTTGAAGGGCTTGGACAGGTAGTCGTCGGCGCCCATTTCGAGGCCCACGATACGGTCGATTTCTTCCGCCTTGGCGGTAAGGATGATGATGGGGGTGTTGTCGTGCCCGCCGCGCAGGCGCCGACAGATGGAAAGCCCATCTTCACCAGGCAGCATCAGATCCAGTACGAGCAGGTCGAAATGCTCGCGCTGCCATAGCTTGCCCATTTCTTTGGCATCTTCGGCTACGAAAACATTAAAACCCTGTTCCGACAAATACCGGCGCAGCAAGTCACGCAGCCGGGGGTCGTCGTCCACGACGAGAATTTTGCGAGATAGAGATTGGTTTTGTGTATTCATGGGGAAAATGTAACAGGGCTGGGTTAGCCCGTATAGGCCTCGTAGCAAGATATTACACATTAAGTGTTTGGTAGAAAACGCCAGGGCATTTGCTCTCAAACTTTTATATATCGGCAAGTAACAACTGCGTATTCTAGCCTCAAGAAGCCCGGAACGATACTAGTGTAGGCCCGCAGAATTAAGGCGTCTGCCCGCCGAATGTCTTACGCAGCCAATTGCCGCGCGCAATGATTTGCGCGGCATGTTTAAAATGGCGCCATGACTCTACATATTCTAGCGCTCGAGACCTCGTCCAGTCTTTGCGGGGTGGCTTTGCTGACCCAGGCGGACGGCCGGCTGCAGGTGCGCACGCTCGAGCATGACGCCACGGGCGAGCACGCCGAGCGCCTGCTGCCGATGGCGGACGATTTGCTGGCGCAGGCCGGCATCGGGCGGTCCGAACTGGCGGCCGTGGCCTTCGGCCAGGGGCCGGGCGGTTTCACCGGCTTGCGGGTAGCCTGCGGGGTGGCGCAAGGGATGGCATACGCTCTGGATATTCCGGTCATCCCGGTGGTTTCCCTGCTGGCCGTCGCGGCGCGCGACCATCCCGCCGCGGCGCCATCGGCGCCGATATCGGTGGTGGTGCAGGACGCCCGCATGGGCGAGGTATATCTGGCGGCCTATCTGGCGGACGCCGACGCGGCTTCGGGTTGGCGCGTGCTCCAGGAGCCGCTGCTGCTGAATGCCGAACACGTCGGCCACTGGCTGGAGCAAACCCTGGCCGGATGGCAGGCCGTCCTGGGCGGGGCGCCGCCGGTACGCTTGTCCGGCGATGCCTTGCTGGCTTATCCCGCGCTCGCCCGGCTGCGCCTGGCGCAGTCCCGGGTCGAATTGGGGGCGCCTTTGCGGCCCGATGCGGAAACCATCGCCCGCCTGGCCCTGATAGGCTGGCATACCGGCGGCGGCATCGCGCCGGAATTCGCGGCCCCCCTGTATGTGCGCGACAAGGTGGCCTACACCACGCTGGAGCGCGAGCATGGCCTGGGGGGCAACCCCAAGGCCGCGGAATTCGCGGTGTCGATCCAGGACATGGCTGGCGAGCACCTTGACGACGTGGTGGCCATCGAGCAGTCGGTGCAGTCTTTTCCATGGACGCGCGGCAATTTCGCCGATGGCCTGCGGGCCGGCTACGGGGCCTGGGTGGCGCGGCAGTCGGGCCGCATTGTCGGTTTCTGCATGGTCATGTTCGCGCCCGATGTCGCCCATGTGCTGGTCATCGCGGTATCGCCTTCATGCCAGAAAAAAGGCATAGGCACTTTGCTGCTGCGCCATTGCGAGCGCGAGGCGCGCGCGCGCGGCCTGCCCTCCATCGTCCTGGAGGTCAGGCCGTCGAACGAAAATGCGCTGAATTTCTATCGCCGCCATGGTTTCATGACCCTGGCCGTGCGCAAGGACTACTATCCCGCCGCGCACGACACCCGGGAAGACGCCTGTGTCATGGAAAAAAGGCTGGCTGCGCTATGACGGCGGGCATGCAATCGAAGGCGCCCGAGCTTAGCGCGCTGCAGATGGCCTGGCTGCAGGAAATCGGCATGGACAAACGCATGCTGGCCCGCTACGCGGCGGATGCCGGACCCTTCCCGGAGGCCGCCGGGCGGCCGGCGGCGCGGCAGCGTGACACCCCGCCGATACGCGGCGACAAGCCCACGCCCGCGGCGGGCGCGCAGCCCGCGGCGCCCGGCCTGGTGCGCGCCGCCGCCGTGCTGGCGGGACAGCAGGGGACAGCTGGCGCGCCCGGGCCGGCCGGGGCCGCCGTGAAAAAGCCGGCTGCCGATGTATCGGCCCCGCCTGCCGCCGCGCCCCGGGATTGGGAGGCCTTGCAGGCGCATATTGCGTCCTGCGAGGTTTGCGGCTTGCATGCCGGGCGCAGCCAGGCGGTATTCGGCACGGGCGCCGTGCAGTCGCCCGAATGGATGGTGGTGGGCGAAGCGCCGGGCGAGCACGACGACAGGGTCGGCCTGCCATTCCAGGGCAAGCCCGGGCTGCTGCTGCAGGCCATGCTGGCTTCGATAGGCGTACTGCCGGAATCCGCGGTGTTTTTCACCAATCTGATCAAGTGCCGGCCTTTGGGCAATCGCACGCCCAAGCCCGAGGAAATCGCCGCCTGCCTGCCTTATTTGCAGCGCCAGATTGCCTTGCTGAAACCGCGCCGCATCCTGGTCCTGGGCAAGCTGGCGGCCCAGGCGCTGCTGGGCAGCGACGCCGACCTGGAGCAGCTGCGCGGCCGCGTGCACCATATACGCAGCGAGACGGGGGAGGACATCGCCCTGGTGGCCACCTACCACCCGGCATCGCTGTTATTGCGTCCGCAGCACAAGGCCGATGCCTGGCAGGACCTGAATCTGGCCCGCTCGATCGCCCCCGCCTAGCGCCGCGGCGGCGGCCGTTGCCGCGGCGCTAGGCGGGGGAGGTTTTAGGCGTCGCTGTGCTTGAGGGCCTGGCCATGCCCGTGCTGGCCTATGGTATGTTCCAGGCCCGGGTCGGCGCGGTGATTGCGGCGGTTCCAGTGCATGAATATCAGCATCAGGGCGGCGACCAGCAGGCCGAAGATGACGATAATGGCATTGATGGGCAGGTCCAGCCACAGCATGAGGCTGTAGAGCGCCAGCATCAGCAGGATGTTCAATTGTTCGTTGAAGTTCTGCACGGCAATGGAGTGCCCGGCCGACAGCAGTACATGGCCGCGGTGCTGCAGCAGCGCATTCATGGGCACGACGAAAAAGCCCGACAGCCCGCCTATCAGCAGCAGGACGCTGTAGACCGCCCATCGCTCATGGACAATAGGCATGAGCATCACGGCAAAGCCCATGACCACGCCCACGGGCAGGACCGACAAGGCGCGCTTGAGCGGCACGCGGCCGGCCAGTATGGACCCGGCCACGGTTCCCAGGGCCGCCACGCCCATCAGCACCGAAGCCTGGTCCAGGCGATAGCCCAGGTGCCGCGCGCCCCATTCTATGACGATGAATTGCAGCGTGGCGCCCGCGCCCCAGAACAGGGTGGTCACCGCCAGCGATATCTGGCCGATCTTGTCGCGCCACAGTATCCGTACGTATCCGGTGAAGTCGCGCACGAGCTTGACGGGGTTGGTTTGCTGCCTGGGATAGCGCACATTGGTGCGCGGTATCAGCAAATTGGAGGCGGCGGCCAGTAAATACACCACGCCGATGACCAGGATGGCCGCTTCGGTGCGGGTCTGCACCAGATGGCTGATCCAGGGCTGGGCCAGCAAGACGTCGGATACGGCGGGGTTGATCAGCACGCCGCCCAGGACCGTGCCCACGATAATGGACAGCACCGTAAGCCCTTCTATCCAGCTATTGCCCTTGACCAGAAGTTCGGGCGGCAGCATTTCGGTGACAATGCCGTACTTGGCCGGGGAATAGGCCGCCGCGCCGATGCCGACCAGGGTATAGGCGCAGAACACCAGGAACAGCTGTTCAGGGTGATCCAGCCCGAAGCTTTGACAGCCGAACATCAGCAGACAGCCGCACACCTTGATGGCATTGGTGATGAACATGACCCGGCCTTTCGGGAAGGCGTCGGCAAAGGCCCCCACGAACGCCGCCAGGGCCACATAAGCCAGGGCGAACCACCACTTCATCATGGGCGCCATCCAGTCGGGCCCCTGCAAATCGGCTATCAGCGCTATGGCGGCTATAAGCAATGCATTGTCCGCCACGGACGAAAGCGCCTGGGCTACCATGACCAGATAAAAGCCTTTTTTCAATGGGAAGTCTCGATTGGGTGGTTAGTTGAGAGCCGAAGCAAGCCGATAGCGAAAAATGTTAGTGAGTATAACTTCGGCGCAGCACTGAAACAAAAAATGATAGCGCAGTTTTATTTTGGGGCATCGGCCCCCCGGCGGGTGCGTTATCATACGAGAAGATTGCAGCCGGGAATTCCAGGCCCGGTTTCCGGGCCGTTTTGATAGCCGCGTCCATGCCGTCGGCGTGTCGCCCCATCCCCTTTCTATTGCTCGCTTATTGTGCGTCTGACCCAAATAAAACTTGCCGGTTTCAAATCTTTTGTCGAACCGACGGTGATTCCCACGCCCAGCCAATTGGTCGGCGTGGTGGGGCCCAATGGCTGCGGCAAGTCCAATATCATCGACGCGGTGCGCTGGGTGCTGGGCGAAACCAAGGCTTCGGAACTGCGCGGCGAGTCCATGCAGGACGTCATCTTCAATGGCTCGGGCCATCGCAAGCCCGCGGCCAGGGCCTCGGTCGAACTGGTTTTCGACAACACCGATGGCCGCGCGGTCGGCCAATGGAGCACCTACGCCGAAATCGCCGTCAGGCGCGTGCTGACGCGCGATGGCGCCAGCAGCTACTACGTCAACAACCAGCAGGTGCGCCGGCGGGATATCCACGACATCTTCCTGGGCACGGGGCTGGGGTCGCGCGGCTACGCCATCATCGGCCAGGGCATGATCAATCGCCTGATCGAGGCGCGGCCTGAAGAACTGCGTGTTTTCCTCGAAGAGGCCGCCGGCGTGTCGCGCTATAAAGAGCGGCGGCGCGAAACCGAGAGCCGTCTGGGCGACACCCGTGAGAATCTGCTGCGCGTCGAAGACATCTTGCGCGAACTGGGCAGCCAGCTCGAGAAACTGGAAGCGCAGGCCCAGGTCGCCCAGCAATATCGCGCCCTGCAGGAAGAGGGCGAGCAGAAGCAGCATGCCCTGTGGCTGCTGAAGGAAAGCAACGCCCGGCAGGAACAGCAAAGCCGGTCTCTGGCGATAGAACAGGCCCAGACCGAGCTCGAGGCGGCCACGGCCAGCCTGCGCGCCGGCGAGTCGGCCCTGGAATCGCGGCGCCAGGCCCATTACGCGGCCGGCGACGCCGTGCACGCGGCCCAGGGCCTGCTGTTCGAGGCGGGCGCGCAAGTCAGCCGCCTGGAAGCCGAGATCCGCCACGTGGTGGATTCGCGCAACCGCCTGCAGGCGCGGCGCACGCAGTTGCAGGGGCAGTTGCAGGAATGGGGCGACCAGCAGGCCCATTGCACCGAGCAGATCGCCCAGGCCGAGGCCGACCTCGAAGCCGCCGCCGCGCGCACCGAAGAATTCCGCGCCACCGCCGAAGACGCCCAGGCACGCCTGCCCGATATCGAAAGCCAGGTGAGGCTGGCCGCGGCCTCGCGCGACGAAATGCGCGGCGTGCTTGCCCGCGTCGAACAGGAACTGGCGCTGGCGGCCCAGACCCAGCGCGACGCCGACCGCCAGATGCAGGCCCTCGAGCTGCGCAAAGAGCGGCTGGACCAGGAACTGCGCAGCCTGAATGCGCCCGATCCCGAAAACATCGCCCGCCTTGCCGGCGATAGCGCCGCGATGCAGGAACAGTTGCAGGAGGCTCAGGGCCAGCTGATCGAACTCGAGGACCGGCTGCCGGAACTGGATGAGCAGCGCCGCAAGGCGCAGGCGGCTTCGCAGGAAGAGTCGCAGGCGGTGGCGCGGCTGGATGCGCGCCTCGCCGCCTTGAGCAAGCTGCAGGACGATGTGCAGAAGCAGGGGGCCCTCGAACCCTGGCTGGCGCGCCATGAATTATCGCGCCTGGGCCGCTTGTGGCAAAAGCTGCATATCGAGGAGGGCTGGGAAACGGCGCTTGAAGCCGTGCTGCGTGAACGCATGGCCGGCCTCGAAGTGCGCCAGCTCGAACATGCCCGGGCGTTCGCCGGCGATGCCCCGCCGGCGCGCCTGGCGTTCTACCAGGTGCCGCCGGCGGCCGCCGCCAGTCCGCCGCCGGCGGGTTTCGAGCCCTTGGCCGCCCTGCTGCGCCTGACCGATCCCGACCTGCGCACTCTGCTGAACGACTGGCTGCGCGATGTATACGTCTGCGCCGATATCGCCAAGGCCTTGTCCTTGCGGGCCGGACTCCCGCCGGGCGGCCTCTATGTGGTCAAGGAAGGGCATATGGTGGATGCGCACAGCGTGCGCTTCTATGCCGCCGACTCCGAGCAATCCGGCCTGCTGGCCCGCCAGCAGGAAATCGAGAACCTGAAGCGCGACCTGAAAGGGCGGCAATTGGTCGCCGACCAGGCGCTGGCGGCGGTAAGCCGCGCCGAAAGCGCGTGGCAGCAGGTATCCCAGGCCCTGGCCCCGGCCCGCCAGCGGGTGTCCGAGCTGACCAGGCGCCTGCATGACGTGCAACTGGAGCATTCCCGGCTGCAGCAGCAGGCCGAGCAATCCGGCGAGCGCGCCGCGCGCATCCGCGAAGACCTCGCCGAAATCGCGCTGCATGGCGAAGAGCTGCTGGCCGGCAAGGAAGAGGCCGAAGCGCGCTTCGAAGCGCTGGATATGCAATTGGGCGAACATCAGACGCTTTTTTCCGATGCCGAGATCTCCGGCGAGGACCTCGCCCTGCAGGCCGACAAGGCGCGCCAGCACCTGCGCGATCTCGAACGCGCCGTGCATGAATCCGAATACGCGGAGCGCGCCCTGCAGACACGCATCGCCGATCTCAAGCGCAATCTGCAGCTGGCCGCCGACCAGGCCAGGCGCGCGGGCGCCGAACTCGACGGTTTGCAGGGCGAACTGTTCGAGCTGGACGCCTCGGCTTCGCAGGCGGGGCTGCAGGACGCCCTGGAATTGCGGGCCGAGCGCGAAGAAGCCCTCAACCTGGCGCGCATCGAACTGGACAATCTGGCCGCCCTGCTGCGCGGCGCCGATGAAGAGCGCCTGACGCTGGAGCGCTCGCTGGAGCCGCGCCGCGCCCGCATCATGGAACTGCAGCTGCAGGAGCAGGCGGCCCGCCTGGCCGTCGAGCAGTTCGCCGAACAGCTGGATGCGCAGCAGGTCGACCGCGCGGCATTGCGCGAGCTACTGGCGCAATGGCCGCAAGAATGGCAGCGGACCGCCTGGCTGCAATCCGAGGTGCAAAGGATTTCGCGCGTGGTCGAGGGCCTGGGCCCGGTCAACCTGGCGGCGCTCGATGAATTGAATACCTCGCGCGAGCGCAAGAGCTTCCTGGATGCGCAGCACCAGGACCTGACCTCCGCGATCGAAACCCTGGAAGACGCCATTCGCAAGATAGACCGCGAAACGCGCGACCTGCTCCAGGATACCTTCGACAAGGTCAACGGCCATTTCGGCGAATTGTTCCCGCGCCTTTTCGGCGGCGGCGAAGCCCGCCTCACGGTCACCGGCGATGAAATCCTCGACGCCGGGGTGCAGGTCATGGCCCAGCCTCCGGGCAAGCGCAACAGCACCATACACCTGCTGTCGGGCGGAGAAAAGGCGCTTACCGCCACGGCGCTGGTGTTCGCCTTGTTCAAGCTGAATCCGGCTCCTTTCTGCCTGCTCGATGAAGTCGATGCGCCGCTCGATGACGCCAATACCGAGCGCTACGCCAATCTGGTCAGCAACATGAGCGAACAGACGCAGTTCCTGTTCATTTCGCACAATAAGATCGCCATGCAGATGGCCAAGCAGCTGGTAGGCGTTACCATGCAGGAGCAGGGCGTATCGCGCATCGTGGCGGTGGATATCGATTCGGCCCTGCAGCTGGCTGAAATCTGATGGCGGGCATGCATAAACATTTGGTGATACGGCGGACTGACAATGAGTGACTTGCAAATCGGTTTGATTCTCCTGGGCGTTGTATTGATCCTGATCGTGCTCCTGTTCAATTGGTGGCAGGACATGCGCATACGGCAGAAAATGCAGGAGCATTTTCCCGAGCGCGAGCAGGACCCCCTGATGGGCGGCGCGCCGGTCGCCACCGGGCGGCGCGAACCGGGCTTCGGCCTGCGCGAGCCGGTCGAGGAACTGGCCGAGGACGACCCCGCCGAAGTGGACCCGACCTCCGAAGTCGTCATCGACATCAGCTTCGCCCAGCCGGTCGCCAGCGCGCAATTGCAGAGCGCCGTGCAGGCTGTCCACAAGGCCGGCGACAAGCCGGTGCGCATCTTCGCGGAACGCGACGGGGGCGGCCATCGCGCGCGGCTTCGCCCCCATGAACACTATGTGTCGATGCAGTTGTCGGTGCTGCTGGCCAACCGCAGCGGGCCGCTTACCGATATCGAATGGTCGCATTTGTGGTCCATGGCGCAGCGCCTGGCGGAACGCTTCGACGGCGCGATCGAGGCGCCCGAACAGGAACAGGTCATGCGCCGCGCCGCGCAGCTCGATGCGCTCTGCGCCAGCCTGGATGCGCAGGTCGGCCTGACGCTGCGCTTGCAGGGCACGCAGCCCGTGGGCGACATCAGCCGGGTGCTCAAGGACGTCGGCTTCCTGCCCTACGGCAGCCAGTTGGCGTGGATGGCCGATACCGGCATTCCGCGGTTCACGGTGCTGTTCGATGGCGTTCATGCGCAAGAGGTGCAGTCGGCGGGAGTGGATCGCATAGACTTGCTGCTGGATCTGCCCAATAGCCCGGCCGACGAGCAGGCCTTCAGCCGCATGGCCAGCGTCGGCCGCGACCTGGCCGGCCGCTTGAACGCCGTGCTGCTGGACGACCAGGGGCGCCCGGTGTCCGACGGCACCGATCACGCCATAGACCAGAAACTGCTCGAGCTGTACGCGCGGCTTGAACAGGCCGGCTTCGTCGCCGGCACCGAACGGACGGTAAGGGTATTTTCGTGAGCGCCAGCGGTTCAAAGGGCACATCGGTAGCGCAAAGACTCGACAGCCTGCGCGCCGAAATCGCCCGGCACAATCGTCTTTATTATGTGCAGGATGCGCCGGTCATTTCAGACGCCGAATACGACCGGCTGATGAAAGAGCTGATGGCTCTGGAAGAGTCCCATCCTGACTTGATCACCCCTGAATCGCCGACGCAGCGCGTCGGGGCGGGCCCGCTGCCGGCTTTCAAGAGCGTGCGGCATGCGGTGCCCATGCGTTCCCTGGGCAATGCCTTCAACCCCGAGGATGTGCTCGCCTTCGACAAGCGGGTGGGCGACACCCTGCGCGACGCCGGCATGGCCGCCGCCGACGGGCAGGTCGAATATGTGGCCGAACTCAAGTTCGACGGCCTGGCGGTGAGCCTGCGCTATGAACAGGGGCGCCTGGCGCAGGCGGCGACCCGGGGCGACGGCCAGACCGGCGAGGACATCACGGGCAATATACGTACCCTGCGCTCCGTGCCTTTGCAACTGGTCGGCGATTTCCCCGAGGTGCTCGAGGTTCGCGGCGAGGTGCTGATGAACCGGAGCGATTTCGACAGCCTGAACCAGGCCCAGCAGCGCCGCCGCGAGAAAATATTCGTCAACCCGCGCAATGCCGCCGCGGGCAGCCTGCGGCAGCTGGATCCGCGCATCACGGCGACCCGGCCCTTGCGGTTTTTCGCTTATGGCTGGGGCGAGATCCGCATCCGCCACGACGGCCAGACCGAACAGTTCCGGCAGGAAGCCGGGCAGGCTTCCATGCCGCGCCCGACCCACGCGCAAATGCTGGACTGGTTCGAGCAGTTCGGGCTGCCCGTCAATGGCGTGCGCAAGGTGGTCAAAGGCGCGGAGGGCCTGTTGGCGTTCTATGCCGAGACCGGCGGCGCGCGGGCGCAATTGCCCTTCGACATCGATGGCGTGGTCTACAAAGTGAACTCGCTGGCGGCCCAGGAGGTTCTGGGCTATGTGGCCCGCGCGCCGCGCTTTGCCCTCGCGCACAAGTTCCCGGCCCAGGAAGAGACCACCACGCTGGTGGGCATAGAGGTCCAGGTCGGACGCACCGGCGCGATCACGCCGGTGGCGCGGCTCAAGCCTGTTTTCGTGGGCGGCGTGACGGTGACCAATGCCACCCTGCACAACGAAGATGAAATCCGCCGCAAGGATGTGCGCGTGGGCGACACGGTTATCGTGCGCCGCGCCGGCGACGTGATCCCCGAGGTGGTCGGGCCGGTGCTGGACTTGCGGCCGGAAGGCACATCGCTGTTCGTCACGCCGCGGACCTGTCCGGTTTGCGGGTCGGCCGTCGAACGCCTGGAAGACGAAGCCATATCGCGCTGCACCGGCGGCCTGTTCTGCGCGGCGCAGCGCAAGCAAAGCATTGCCCACGCGGCGGGGCGCAAGGCGCTGGACATCGAGGGCCTGGGCGAGAAGCTGGTGGATCAACTGGTCGAGAGCGGCCGCGTCAAGTCGCTGGCCGACCTGTTCACGCTGAACGCGCTCGAGCTTGCCAGCTACCAGCGGATGGCGCGCAAGTCCGCCGAGAACCTGATGGCGGCGCTGGAGCAGGCGCGCACGCCCGAGCTTGGCCGCTTGCTGTATGCCTTGGGTATCCGGCACGTGGGCGAGACCACGGCGCGCGACCTGGCCCGGCATTTCGGCTCGGTCGAGGCGGTGATGCAGGCCGATGAAACCGAACTGCTCAAGGTCAATGACGTGGGGCCGGTGGTGGCCGGGTCCATCATCCGCTTCTTCGCCGAAGCCCACAATCGCGAGATCATTGCCGCGCTGGCCGCCGCCGGCGTGCACGCCAGGGCGCCGGCGGCGCTGGCCGGCGGCGGCCAGCGCCTGGCGGGCAGGACGCTGGTGCTGACCGGCACCATGCCCACCTGGACGCGGGACGACGCCACGCGCCATATCCTGGCGGCGGGCGGCAAGGTCAGCGCTTCGGTCTCGAAGAAAACCGCCTACGTGGTGGCGGGCGAGGAGGCGGGCAGCAAGCTGGCCAAGGCCCGGGAGCTGGGCGTGCCGGTTCTCGATGAAGACGGCCTCAAGGCATTGCTGGGCATGTGACTGCGGTATGTCATTCATCGCCCTTGAGTTGCCGCGCCTCCTTTAGAAAGGCGTCCAGCGCTTTCTTTTGATTATCCTTTCGTATCACGCCATATACATCGGTCTTCATGATGATTTCGGTCAATCTGCACGACGCGATGCCAGGTATGCGGGCGCGCGTGGATTGCGGGACGATGGCGATGCCCAGGCCGGCGGCCACCAGGTACAGTTGCGCGGGGATTTCTTCGACGGTTTGCACGATATTGGGCAGGAAGCCCGCTACGGCGAAGCGCTCATGGATGTGTTGGGCAAAGGGCGAGCCCTCGCGCCGCAGCAGGACGAAATTTTCTTTCTTCAGGTCGGCGATTTTCAATTCGCGGCGTTCGGCGAGCCTGTGCCCCAACGGCAATGCCACCACCGCGGGGTCCTTCCATAGCGGCAGGCTGCACAGCAGCAGGTCGTCGACCGGCGAGCGCGATATGCAGATGTCGACGCGCCGCTCCAGCAGCGCCTCGATCTGGTCGACCGGGCGCATTTCATTCAGCGCCACCGCCACGCCGGGATGCGTGCGCGAATACTTGAAAATCAGCCTTGGCAATGGACCCAGGAAGTGCGAGCTCGACAATCCCACTTCAATGCGCCCCGCCAGGCCTTGTTCGATAGCCCGCACGCGCACGGTGGCGTTCTTGATGTGATTGAGCGTGGAGCGCATATCGAGCAGGAATACCCGGCCCGGTTCAGTGAGCTCCACCCTGCGGTTCGAACGGGTGAACAGCTTTACGCCGAGTTCTTCCTCCAGCAGCGCGATCTGCTGGCTCAGTGGCGGCTGCGAAATATGCAGGCGGTCGGCCGCCCGGGTGAAGCTCAGTTCTTCGGCGACAACGACGAAATAGCGCAGCTGACGCAGATTCACGGTATCAGCCGCTGCGCGAGTCGCGAATCTGGTTGATGATTCCGCCCGCTTTCAGTATTGCTATTTGCCGCGGCGACAGCGTATGGCGCAGGCTCATGGTGGCGCAGCCGGGATTGTCCGTACGGGCTTCTATGGCGCTTCCCGCGGCCAGTTGCGCATACAGATTTTCGATTTTGATGACATCCCCCTGCGCCAGGACATTGTAATGTTCAGCCTGCGCAAAGCTAAGCGGCAGCACGCCAAAGCATATGAGGTTTTGCCAGTGAATGCGCGCAAAGCTTTGCGCCAGGACGACCCGCAGGCCCAGGACGGCGGGCACCAGCGCGGCATTTTCGCGGCTGGAGCCCTGGCCGTAGTTGTGGCCCGCGACGATGGCATGCCCGCCGAGCGCCACTCGCGCGGACGCGCGCTGGAAGTAGGTGGCATCCAGCGGCTCGAAGGCGAATCTGGCGGTTTCGTAGACGTTGCTCCAGTAAGGCAGGACCCGTCCGCCCGCGGGGATGATGTCATCGGTGGAGACGTTGCCGTCGACTTTCAGCACGATGGGTATTTCTATCCTGTCGGGCAGGGCGGCGAGCCGCGGCAGCGATGGCGTGTTGTCGGTTTTCAGCACCGTTTTGCGGCGCGCCTCCGCCAAAGGCAGCGGCGGGCTGAAAAGCCGCTTGTCGGCCTTGATGTGCATGGGCTCCTCGATGCGCGGGTAGGGTACGTCCAGGCTGCGCGGGTCGGTAATCACGCCATGAAGCGCCGATGCCGCCGCGGTTTCGGGACTGCACAAGAACACGCTGTCTTCGCGCGTGCCCGAGCGGCCCGGGAAATTGCGCGGCACGGTTCGCAGGCTGTTGCGCCCGGCGGCCGGCGCCTGCCCCATTCCTATGCAGCCGTTGCAGCCCGCCTGGTGCAGCCGCGCCCCGGCCTGGATCAGATGGGACAGATCGCCGTTTTCACTGAGCGTCTGCAACACCTGGCGCGACGACGGATTGATGTCCAGGGAAACGCCGCTGGCGATGTGGCGGCCCCGCATCATGGCGGCGACCACCGCGAAATCGCGATAGCCCGGGTTGCCCGAGGAGCCGATATAGGCCTGGTAGACAGGCTGGCCGGCGGCCTCTTTTACTTTCACGACGCGGTCGGGGCTGGAGGGCAGGGCGATCAGCGGCTCCAGCGCGCCCAGTTCTATCGTGTCGTGCAAGTCATACGAGCAGCCCGCATCGGGCTGCAATGGCCGCCAGGCATCCTCCCGTCCGCGGGCGCGCAGGAAGCGCAGGGTCGCTTCGTCGCTGGGGAATACCGTTGTGGTGGCGCCCAGTTCGGCCCCCATATTGGCCAGGACATGGCGGTCCATGGCGGACAGGCAGGCCAGTCCCGGTCCGTAGTATTCGATGATGGCGTTTTTCCCGCCCGTGACGCCATGGCGCCGCAGCATTTCCAGGGCGATGTCCTTGGCGGAGACCCAGTCGGGCAGGCTGCCCTCGAGGCGGACTCCGAAAATCCTCGGCATGGGTATGTATAGCGCCTGGCCGGCCATGGCAAGGGCGACTTCAATGCCGCCCGCGCCTATCGCCAGCATGCCCAGCGAGCCGGCGGCGGTGGTATGGCTGTCGCAGCCGACGAGGGATTGCCCCGGAATGCCGAAATATTCCATATGGACGGGATGGCTGATGCCATTGCCCGGCCCGCTGTACCAGATCCCGTAGCGCTCGCACGCGCTTTGCAGAAACTGGTGGGTATCGGCATTCAGGTGGTCTTGCTGCAGCAGCGAATGATCGATGTACTGCACGCTGATCCCGGTTTTTACGCGATCCATTCCCATCGCTTCCAGCTCGAGCATGACCAGCGTCCCCAGGACGTCCTGAAGCAGCGCCTGGTCCATGCGCAGCGCGATTTCGCCGCCGGGAACCAGCGCGCCATCCATCAGTTTGGAGCGCAGGAGTTTGGTGCTTAAGTTGTATGCCATTACATCAGTCCGGGCAGCCAGAGCGCTATTTGCGGAAACACAGTGAGAATCAGGATGGCCAGGGCCTCGACCAGAACAAAGGGCAGGGCGCCGCGGATAATGTCATTCAGGGATATTTGCGGCGCGATCCCCTTGATGACGTATAGATTCAGCCCGACCGGCGGTGTGATGACGGCCATTTCGCACGTGATGATCATGATCACCCCGAACCAGATGGGGCTGAATCCCAGCGCGGTGACGACCGGCAGGAGTATGGGGGTGGAAATCAGGATGATGGAGACGATATCCAGGAACATGCCGACGATCAGCAGGAATACCAGGACCAGCAGAAGAATGATCCACGCCGGCTGCGAGATATCCGCTATCCATGTGATCAGCATCTGCGGAATCATGAGGCGCGTCATGATGTAGCCGAACAGCAGCGCCGCGATGAGAATAAGCAATATCATGCCGCTGGTGACTATCGTCGAGCGGAATATTTCCAGGGTGGTCGCCAGGTTCAGTTCCTTGTAGCCCGCGGCGACCATGAATGCGCCCAGCGCCCCGATTCCCGATGCCTCGGTCGGCGTGGCGATGCCAAGATAGATGGTGCCCAGCACCAGCAATATGAGCAGGATGGCGGCCCAGACATCCGCAAGGGCGCGCAGCCGGTCTTTCCATGCCACCTTGCCTGTTTCCCGCGGCGCCAGATGGGGGCGCAAGTGTATCGTCACATACAGGTAAAGCATCATCAGCCCGGTCAGCAATATGCCGGGAAAAATGGCCGCCGTGAATAATTTGCCTATGGACTGGTCAGCCATTTCGCCGTAAAGCACGAATCCTATGCTGGGCGGAATCAGCAAGGCCAGCGACCCGGCGGCCGCGACGGATCCTCCGGCCAGGCCGGGGTCGTAGCGGCGTTTGAGCATTTCGGGTATGGCGAAGCGGCCGATGGTGGCCGCGCCCGCCACGCTGACGCCGCTCATGGCGCCGAAAACCGCCGCGCTTCCCACGCTGGCGATCGCCAGGCTGCCGGGCAGGCGATTGAGCCACAGATAGAACAGGTTGTAGAGCCTGCCGCCTATGCTGGTGCGCGCCATGACCTCGCCCATCAGTATGAACAGCGGTATGCAAATCAGAGAATAGCTGGACAAGCCCTTGTGCAGGATGGAAGGAATGACGTTGAGGGCGGTGACGCCGCCGTGCAGGTACATGCCCAGAATGCTGGAGACTCCCAGCGATGCAAAAATGGGGACTCCTATCGCCAGCAGCACGGCGAACAGGGCCAGTATCAGCGAGAAGATGAGTATCGGGTCCACGTTGTTATTCCTTGGGCGAGGTATCGGATGAGGGCAGGACGATGCGCTTGAAGCGGCTCAGCGCCACCAGGCCCAAAAGAATGCCGCCTATGGGTATCAGGCTGTACGCTATCCATACGGGGAATTTCAATAGCGAGGCGGAACGATAATTGCGCTCGAAGGCGGTGATCATCACATTCGATCCGGCCCAGATCAGGACGGCGCAAAAAACCAGGATGGTCAGTTCGGAAATGGCGTCGGCCGTTTTCTTCCAGCGGCCGGTCAGGCGCAGGTTGAGCGCCTCCATGCTGACGTGCCGGTCGACTTTATGCACCCAGCCGACAGACGCCCAGGCAACCAGTAAAAGCACATAGGTGCTGATTTCCACCGCAAAAATGCTGGGACTGTGGAACACATATCGTGCTATGACTGCATAGGCCGTTATCAGCATGAGCACGAGCAAAGCGAATTCGGATACGGTAACGGCGGCGTGGTTGACGCCGCTGGCGATCCGGCCGATCCGGTGGAAAAAAGGGCGCATGATGTCTCCGCGGGTATGGGACCCGCAACGGCGCCGCCGCTGCGGGCAAAGCCATTATTGGTTTTTGGTTTTCTCGATGATTTCCAGATACCGATTGCCATCCGGCACCTGGGCCGCCCATTCGGTAATGCTGCCGGCGGTCGCGTCGCGCATGGCCTGCAGGTTTTTCCCCTCTATGCGGTGAACTTTCACGCCCTTGGCCTCGTAGGTGGCGACGGCTTCCTTGACGAAGGCGGCGACCCGCGCAAACTGGTCATCGTCGCGCTGTTTCGCCGCCTTTTTCAAGATCTCCTGGATGTCCGGCGGCAGCGATTCCCACTTCTTGCGATTGATGGAAAGTATCGAGGTATCGACGCCGAAGTTGGCCAGGGACAGGTGCTTGGTCACTTCGAACAGGCTGCGCCCGATTCCGGTCAGCAGGGGGCGGGGCGTGCCATCGATCACGCCGCGGTCGAATGCCAGGTACAGTTCGGAAGAAGGCATGCCGGTAGGCGACCCGCCCAGCAACTGGATGGCGCGCGCATCGACCGCTCCGGTAGTCGCCCACACCTTGCCTTTGAAGTCGTCCGCCGACAGGATGGGATTGCGGCGCGAATAAAATTCATAAGGGTCGAATGGCGCGACGCCCAGGACGATGGCGTCGTGCTGCGTCGCGAGCTCTTTGGTGATGCCCAGGTCGAGCAGCCCCGCCTCCAGCGCGCGCTGCAGATGCGGCACATCCTGGAACAGGAATGGCAGGGTGAAGATGTTCGTCGCCGGCAGGGTGCCGCTCAGATACGTCCCGGTCATATTGACTATGTCGACATCGCCGCGCGACAGCGCGGGCAATTCCTCATAGCCGTCGAACAATTGTCCGGAATGGAACACCTTGATCCGCACGCGTCCATTGCTTTCTTTATGAACGGTATCGACGAAATGTTCGATGGGCTTCCATACATATTCATACGCTGGCGGCAGGTATGTGGAGAAGGTCAGTTCTATCGGCTTTTCCGCGCTGGCGGCGGTTCCCCAGCCCATACACAGGGCGAGGGCTGTGGCGAATAACCATGGTTGCTTCATGCGGTGTTCCTCCCGGTAGTTTCTGTCTTGGAATAAAAGGGTGACAGTCCCCCGCGGGGCCCGGATCGAGCCCCGCAATTTCGAGCTTCTTGAGGTTTGAAACTATGCCGGCAGCTGCTGGCCGGCGATCGAGCCGAGTTCAGCCAGCATGGCGTCGATAGCGACCACTTCGGCATACTTGCTGGACATGTCGATCAGATTGCTTTCATGCTGAGCCGCGGAACGGTCGGTGACGCAATCGCGCACCACGAAAGGGGGAAAGCCGTACTGCATGGCATCCACCACGCTGGCGCGCACGCAGCCGCTGGTCGTGCAGCCGGCGACGACCAGCATGTCGCAATGCGCCGCGGCCAGAATTCCCGGCAGCGCGGTGCCGAAAAACGCCGATGCCTGCGTTTTGTGCAGGATCAGATCGCGTTGGGCATCGAAATCCAGCCTGGGGTCGAGTTCGCACGCGGCAGTCCCGCGCACCAGGGTCGACAGCGATTGGCATTTTTGCATCCAGCAGCCTATGTCGGCGTAGTTCGCGCTATAGCCGACGACCGTGAAGATGACAGGCCCTGTTTCCCGCAACGCGGCAATAAGCCGGTTGGTGGACGCAATGGCGGCCGAGCAGTCCGAGGCCAGCGGGCTGACGCCGGCTTCGGTAAAGCCCCGTTGAAAGTCGATGACCAGCAATGCCGGCTTGACCCCGGGTGCGAGCACCCCGTTGAATCCACTGAGCACATTGGCTTGATCTTTCACGAATTGTCTCCTTCTTTATTGATATTTTTTATTATGAAGAGAATTTCCGATATCCTCCAATATCGTTTTGGTCTCAATTGATATGCTTTTCCGTATGAATGCGCGCGGCCCGCCCGGCCGGCGCGGGATGCGGCGCAGTATGCGGCGGACGGCATGGGCCGATGCCTGGGGATGGGGATGCGATGGGGAATGCCCGCGCGGATTGCGGGCAGGCCGCCGGACGGGGCCTGAAGAAGGCGGCCCGGAACTTAAACCGGGCCGGCCACAAGTGCTCGACGGGGAGTCGGCAGCTTTATGGGCTTATTCCTACTTGATCGCGGCGCCCTTGATCAGGCCTTGCTGGTATTCGGCGAGCTGTTGCTGGCGCAGCATTTCCTCGATTTGCGGCTTGACTTCGGCCAACTCGGGGAACTTCACGGCGCGGCTGTCCTCGACCTGGATGATGTGCCAGCCGAACTGGGTCTGGACCGGCTTGCTGGTCATTTCGCCCTTCTTGAGGCCTTCGACGGCCTTCGCAAATTCCGGCACATAGTTGCTTGCCGGGCCCCAGCCCAGATCGCCGCCGTTCTTGCCGCTGCCGGGGTCCATCGAGTTTTTCTTGGCCGCCGCTTCGAATGTGACTTTTTTGCTCTTGATCGAAGCGGTCAGGTCATCGGCCGCTTTCTGATCCTTGACCAGGATATGGCGCAGCTTGTATTCCTGCTTGCCGGACTGTTCGCTCTTGATCTTGTCGTATTCGGCCTGGATCTTGGCGTCGGTGACCGGATTCTTCTTCAGGTAGTCGGCCATCAGGGCGCGAACCAGTATGCCCTGGCGGGCCAGTTCGACTTCCTGCGTGACGGCCGGCTGCTTGTCTATGCCGGCCTTTTCAGCGGCCTGCACCGCGACCAGGCGGTTGACCATTTCCTGCTTGACCTGGGTGCGCAGCTCGGGCGTGTCCTGCGCGCCCTGGCTGACCAGCAAAGCGACGAACTGGTCCAGTTTCGCTTGGGTAATGGCCGTGCCATTGACGGTGGCGATGGTTTGCGCAAAGGCCGGCACGGCTATGGCGCAGGCGGCTGCAAAAACGGCGAGTCGTTTCAGTTTCATGTAATTCCTTTTATGGGTGGGCTTTGGCAACGATTGCCAGGGCGTGAATGGGATAAGGCATCAAGTCTTGTACGCGATCATACACAAGTCGGTGGCGCGCCAGCGTCGACAGGCCCGTGAACTGTTCGGACCACAGCACGACGCGGAAATGGCCGGCGCCGTTCTTGCTGCCTTCGTGGCCGGCATGGAAATGCGACTCGTCGATGATTTCGAGATGGGTGGGAGCCAAAGGCGCCAGGCGCTCTTTGAGCACGTTCATACGTTCTGTGGACATCAGGACCTCTCTTTGGGTTCGGCGGGAGAGGGCAGGGCGCGGGCCGGCTCGCCGCCTTCTTTCATGTGCCTGCCCAGCCAGACCGACTGGGCAATGACGAAGACCAGCAGCAGGGCCATCAGGCCGAACACCTTGAAATTGACCCACTGGGCCTCGGTGTAGGCGCCCGAGAAGGCCACGTACAGGTTCAGCGCGCCCGACAGCGTGAAGAAGGCCGCCCAGCTGTAATTGAGCTTGTCCCAGATGGCGGCGGGCATGGCCACCTGCTTGCCCATGAGCTTTTGCATGAGGTTGCGGCCGAGGAACCATTTGCCGCCCAGCAGGATGGCCGCGAACAGCCAGTACAGCACGGTGGGCTTCCATTTGATGAAGACATCATTGTGGAAAAACAGGGTCGCGCCGCCGAACACCACGATGACGCTCAGGTTGATCCAGTGCGTGGCCTCTATGGCCTTGCCGGTGGCCTTGAGCCAGATGAACTGGCCGATACCCGCGGCGATGGCCACCGCCGTGGCCGTGAAGATGTCGGAAAACTTGAACGCCACGAAAAACAGTATCAGCGGAAACAGGTCAAAAAGAAATTTCTTCATTTATTCGGTTCGAACGTCATGGACAGCGAGTTGATGCAATAGCGCCGGCCGGTGGGGGGAGGGCCGTCGGGGAAAACGTGGCCCAGATGCGAGTCACAGACATTGCAAAGCACTTCGGTGCGCCGCATGCCCAGGCTGGTGTCGGTTTCCTCGCGCACATTGGCGGGATCGATGGCTTCGAAATAGCTGGGCCAGCCGCAGCCCGCGTCGAATTTCGTGTCGGACGCGAACAATGCCGTGCCGCAGCCCACGCAACGGTAGATGCCGGCCTGGTCGGTGTCCCAGTAGCGCCCGGTGAACGGGCGTTCGGTGCCCTTTTCCCGCGCCACGGCGTATTCCTCGGGCGTCAGCTGTTCGCGCCATTGCGCATCGGTCTTGTGTATCTTGTTCACTTCAGCACCTTTAAAAGAACTGCAGGTATATCAGGCATCATGTTAATCGACTTTATCCGGGCCGGGAGGTTCCCCTCCCATGGTACTTTTTCTGCACTGTCTATGCAGGAATCCCCTAAAAGACTTTGTTTCCAATCTTGTCCATAATCCCCAGGCCCCGTAGAATTGCTAGAACCTTAAACTATAGATGGAAAACACCTATGTTTTCTGCCGATTCCACGTGATACGCTAAATTCAATAACGGTCCTTTTTTTGTATAGCTTTTCGCCGCTGCCTTTCCCCGGGCCGGATACCCTGCCATCCATGGAGACACAACAATGAATTTCAATCAGCCCATCCGATTCTCGGTGGCGGCGGGGGCCCTAGGGCTCGCACTGCCCCTGCTTGCCTCGGCGCAGATCAAAGTCGGCATTACCGTTGCCAGCACCGGGCCGGCCGCGTCGCTCGGCATCCCCGAGCGCAATACGGTGGCGCTGCTGCCCACCGAAATCGCCGGCCAGAAGATCGAATACATTGTGCTCGACGACGGCACCGACACCACCGTCGCCGTCAAGAACATGCGCAAGCTGATTACCGATGACAAGGTCGATGTCGTGATAGGCACCTCGGTCACGCCGGGTTCGCTGGCCATGGTCGATGTGGCGGGCGAAACCAGCACGCCCATGATCAGCGTGGCGGCCAACGCCAAGATCGTCGAACCCGTGGAAGGCGCGCGCAAGTGGGTCTTCAAGACACCCCAGAATGATCAGTTGATGGCCAGCGCCCTGGCCGACGCCATGGCCAAGCAAGGCGTCAAGACCCTGGGCTTCATCGGCTACAGCGATGCCTACGGCGAAGGCTGGCTGAGTGTGATGACCGGCGCCGCCCAGGCCAAGGGCATCAAGATGGTGGCCGTCGAACGCTACGGCCGCAGCGACACCAGCGTGACCGGCCAGGCGCTCAAGCTTGTCGCCGCCAAGCCCGACGGCATCCTGGTGGCGGGTTCGGGCACTCCGGTGGCCTTGCCGCAGCGCGAGCTCAAGAGCCGCGGCTACAAGGGCATCATGTATCAAACCCACGGCGCCGCCAACAACGACGTGCTGCGCGTTTGCGGCAAGGACTGCAACGACATGATCCTGCCGGCCGGCCCGCTGCTGGTGGCCGACCAGCTGCCCGACAGCAATCCGGTCAAGAAAAGCGCGCTCGAATACAAAGTCAAGTACGAGGCCAAGTACGGCGCCGGCACCATCAATACCTTTGGCGGCCATCTGTGGGATGCCGGCCTGCTGGTCGCCGCGGCCATTCCCAACGCGCTCAAGACGGCCGCCAAGCCTGGCACGCCGCAGTTCCGCCAGGCGCTGCGCGACGCCCTGGAACAGATCAAGGACCTGCCGGCGTCCCAGGGGGTCTTCAACATGACGGCTACCGATCATGCCGGCTTCGACGAGCGCGCGCGCGTGATGGTCAAGGTGGTGGACGGCAAATGGACGTATCAGCCCGATCTGTAATCCGTACAATGGCAGGCCCGATCCGCATCCCGAGGTCGGGCCTGCCCGTGTTGGCTCGCCAACGCGCTGGGTAAGCTGATACGAATACCGGCCTCATGGCCGGTATTTATTATCTTTGTCTGTAGCGGGGGCGCAAGGCAAGCCTGCGCCCCCTTGTTAGGGTGTTGTCCGAAATGGATACAACAATATTGCTGATACTGCTGCAGGACGGCGTCATGAACGGCGCCATCTATGCGCTGCTCGGCTTGGCGCTGGTCCTGGTGTTCGTGGTGACGCGCGTCATTTTCATTCCGCAGGGCGAGTTCGTGGCATTCGGCGCCCTGACGCTGGCTTTCATGGTCAATGGCCGGATACCGGGGACCGTGAATTTGCTGCTGATCATAGGCGCGGTCGTCTTTGCCGCGGAGGTCATCGCCGCGCTGCGCAGCGGCAACTGGTCGGGCATGGGCAAGATCTTTTCATGGTCATTGCTGCTGCCCATAGGGCTGTATCTGCTCGCGCCCTATATCGTCGGCAAGGATACGCCGCTGTGGATCAATGTGCTGTTTTCCATGGCGCTGGTGGTGCCCCTGGGCCCCATGCTGTACCGCCTGGTTTACCAGCCGGTGGCGGAAGCCAGCGTGCTGGTGCTGCTGATCATTTCGGTCGCCGTGCATTTTGCCCTGACCGGGCTGGCTTTGGTGTTTTTCGGCGCGGAAGGCTGGCGCACCCCCGCATTCATGGAGGGCGAGGTGCAGATGGGCCCGGTAAGCTGGTCGGCCCAGACCTTCTTCGTGCTGGGCACTTGCGCCGTGCTGATCCTCGGGCTGTGGGTGTTCTTCGGCAAGACCCTCTACGGCCGCGCCTTGCGCGCGACGGCGGTCAACCGCAGGGGCGCGCGCCTGGTGGGCATAAGCACCAATATGTCGGGCAGTCTCACTTTCACGCTGGCGGCCGCCATCGGCGCGCTGTCCGGCATGCTGATCGCCCCTGTCACCACCGTCTACTACGACACCGGCTTCCTGATCGGCCTGAAGGGCTTTGTCGCCGCGATATTCGGCGGGCTGATCAGTTATCCCATTGCCGCCGGCGGCGCCCTGTTCGTGGGCATTCTGGAGGCCTTTTCCTCATTCTGGGCGAGCGCATATAAAGAGGTGATAGTGTTTACGCTGATTATCCCGGTGTTGTTGTGGCGTTCGTTCGGCGCGCACCATGCGGACGACGAGGAATAAGCCATGAACCGATTATTGCTTGCCGCCGTGGTGCTGGTATTGGCGGGTTTGCCCATGGTATCCGCCACCCCCGAATTCTGGATCACGCATCTCAACTACGTGGGGCTGGCCAGCCTGGTGGTGCTGGGCCTGTTGCTGCTGACCGGCGTGGGCGGCCTTACTTCCTTCGGCCAGGCGGCTTTCGTGGGCATAGGCGCGTACGCGACCGCGTGGCTCACCACGGCCATGGGCTGGTCGCCATGGCTGGCCCTGCTGGCCGGGCTGGCCGTCACCTTCGTTGTGGCTTACGTCCTGGGGGCCATCACCCTGCGCCTGTCGGGCCACTATCTGCCGCTGGGCACGCTGGCCTGGTGCCTGTCCTTGTATTACCTGTTCGGCAATCTGGAATTCCTGGGCCAGTACGACGGGATCGCCGGCATTGCGCCCATCGAGGTCTTAGGCATATCGATGGGCAACGGGCGCTATATCTATTATCTGATCTGGACCGCGGTGCTGCTGTCCATGTGGGCGACCCGCAACTTGCTGGATTCCCGTCCGGGCCGGGCCATACGCGCGCTCAGGAGCGGCGGGGGCATGGCCGAGTCGTTCGGCATCAATATGGCCAGCTACAAAGTGATCATCTTCGTCTACGCGGCCTTGCTGGCCTGCCTGTCGGGCTGGCTGTACGCCCATATGCAGCGCGCCGTCAGCCCCAGCCCCTTCGGCTTGAACTACGGCATCGAATACCTGTTCATGGCGGTGGTCGGCGGCGCGGGCAGCGTCTGGGGCGCGGTGCTGGGTTCGGGCCTCATCCTGACGCTCAAAGACCAGCTGCAGAATGTGCTGCCCAAAATCCTGGGCACCAGCGCCAATTTCGAACTCATCGTCTTCGGCGTGCTGATGATACTGGTATTGCAGTATGCCCGCGATGGCGTCTGGCCCATCCTGTCCTCCTGGTGGTCCATGCTGGCCGGCGGCACGGAACGCCGGCGCCTGGCGCCGCCGCCCGAGGCGCCCGCCCTGCCGCGCCGCGCGCGCCCCGAAAAAGGCTCGCTGGTGCTCGAGGTCGAGGCCATCCGCAAGGAATTCGGCGGCCTGGTGGCCGTCAACGACATCAGCTTTTCGCTCAAGGCCGGCGAGATCATGGGCCTGATCGGCCCCAACGGAGCCGGCAAGAGCACGACTTTCAACCTGATTACCGGCGTGCTGCCGGCCACCAGCGGCAAGGTGCGCTTCCTGGGCCAGCGCCTGGACGTGCTGCCGTCGCGCGAGATCGCCAGGCTGGGCGTGGGCCGCACTTTCCAGCACGTGCAACTGCTGCCCGCCATGACAGTGCTCGAGAACGTGGCGCTGGGCGCGCACTTGCGCAGCAAGGTGGGCGTGCTGGCGGCGGCGCTGCATGCCGAGCGGCGCGAAGAAGCCGAGCTGCTGCACGAAGCGGCCAAACAGCTCGAGCGGGTAGGCCTGGGCGATTATCTGTACGAACAGGCGGGCAACCTGGCGCTGGGCCAGCAGCGCATCCTGGAAATCGCGCGCGCCCTGGCGGCCGATCCGGTATTGCTGCTGCTGGACGAACCCGCCGCCGGCTTGCGCTACAAGGAAAAGCAGGAACTGGCCAAGGTGCTGGATCAATTGCGGCTGGAAGGCATGAGCATACTGCTGGTCGAGCACGATATGGACTTTGTGATGAATCTTACCGATCATCTTGTGGTCATGGATTTCGGCATCAAGCTGGCCGAGGGCCTGCCGGCGCAGGTCCAGCAGAACCCCGCGGTGCTGGAAGCCTACCTGGGCGGCATCGATGACGATTTCGATTTCGATGTTGCGGCCCCCGGGAACCCGGCGGCGGCAAGCGCAGCGCCGGCCACGGCGACAGGGGGCAAGGCATGAGCGCGGCAAACAAGCCTAAACATCCCATCCTCAAGGTAACCGATCTGTCGGCCAAGTACGGCAAGGTCAATGCGGTGACCGGCGCGAACATCCTGGTCACCCGCGGCAGCATCGTGACGGTGATAGGCGGCAATGGAGCGGGCAAGTCGACCCTGCTCAATGCCATCATGGGCTGCCTGCCGGCTTCCGGGCATAGCGCCGGTTCGGTCCAGTACCTGGGCGCCGAGATCGGTTCGTGGCAGGTCGAGCGCCGGGTGTCCGACGGGATTTCGCTGGTGCCGGAAAGGCGCGAGCTGTTCGGCAGCATGTCGGTGGAAGACAATCTGCTGCTGGGCGGCTTCAGGCTGTACCGGGCGGGCCGGCATGGCTGGAAGGAAACCATACATGAAGTCTATGATCTGTTTCCGCGCCTGCGCGAGCGCCGGACCCAGGAGGCGGGCACGTTGTCGGGCGGCGAGCGGCAGATGCTGGCCGTGGGCCGGGCCTTGATGGCGCAGCCGCAGTTGCTGATGCTGGATGAACCCAGCCTGGGCCTGGCGCCGAAAATCGTGCGCGAAATCTTCCAGATCATTTCGCGCTTGCGCAGCACGGGCGTGGCTATCCTGCTGGTGGAACAGAATGCCCGGGCCGCTTTGCAGGTCGCCGATTATGGTTATGTGCTGGAGACCGGCGAGGTGGTGCTGGAGGGGCGCGCCAAGGAGCTTAGCGGCAATCCGCGCGTGATCGAAAGCTATCTTGGCCTTGGGAATGCGAAGAAGGCCGCTGCTTCGGAGGCGGACGGCTCGTAGCAGCATATGGACGAGGCAAAAAAAGGGCGCCGTTTTCGCAGCGCCCTTTTGAGTAGCGGCCTGGAAACCAGGCCGCCTGGCGGCTACGCCTTCTTGCTTTTGAAACGATAGATCAACTCCCCCACGATGCCGCGGCGGAAAGCCATCACGCAGATGATGAAGATCAGCCCGATCACGATCGTGACCGACTCCCCCAGCACCTGGAACCACTGCACCCCGGTCGCATTGCTCAGGAAGCGCCCGAACTCGCCCACCTTGTTCTCCAGCATCACCACGATAAAAGCCCCCAGCACCGGGCCGGTAAAAGTGCCCAGCCCGCCGATGAGCGTCATCAGGATCACCATGCCCGACATCTGCCACGTCGCGTCCGACAGCGTCGCCGAGACAAAGACCAGCGCTTTGGTGGCTCCCGCCAGCCCCGCCAGGGCCGCCGACAACACAAACACCAGCAGCTTGAAGTTGTCCACGTTATAGCCCAGCGAAATCGCCCGCGGCTCATTTTCGCGTATCGCCTTGAGCACCTGCCCGAAAGGCGAATTGATCGTGCGCCAGCAGATCGCGAAGCCGATGACGAAAATCGCCAGCACCACGTAATACAGATTCAAGTCA
>NZ_FQXE01000018.1 GCF_900129885.1 Pollutimonas bauzanensis
CAGTACTACCGCAAGCTGTTCAGCAGCCCCCACATGGTCCGCGCCCTGTTCCAGGGCATCCTGCCCCCCGCCTTGCTGGCCATGCTGGATCTGGACACCCTGGAGCCGCTACCCACCAACTACGTCAGCGGCTGGCAGCGCGATCGGCGCGGCGATCTGGTCTGGCGCGTACGGCGGCGCGACGGCATCATGCTGTATCTGCTGATCCTCCTGGAACACCAGTCCGATCAGGACCGGATCATGGGCATACGCATCATGGGCTACAGCGCGCTGCTGTACGAGGACATCACCATGCGCGACTTGGTGCAGCCGCCGCCGCAGCGCTTGCCGCCGGTGCTGCCTATCGTGCTGTACAGCGGGGAATCGCGCTGGACCGCGCCGACACGGGTCGCTGATCTGATGGACGAAGCGCCACCGGTATTGCAACCCTACCAGCCCGACATGCGCTATCTGGTGCTGGACGAAGGCGCGCTGGTGGAGCAGGGCGGGCTGCCCGGCGACAATCTGGCCGGCCTGCTGTTCCAACTGGAACACAGTCAGGGGATTGAGCAAACACAGGAATTGCTGCAAACTATATTGCGGCTGACGCGCCGGCCGCAATACCGCGAACTGCGCCGCGCCTTCGGCGGCTGGGTGCGTCACGTCTTGTTTGCCCGTGCGCTGCCGCAGGCCGCAAACCTGCCGGACAGCGACGATCTTCAGGAGATATCGACCATGCTGACAACACATTCAAAAAAAGACTGGGGCTACAAGTGGAGGCAGGAAGGCGCCGCCGATATGCTGGAAGGGCTGTTGACCCGCAAGTTCGGCTCCCTTCCGGAAAGCGTCCGGCAGCGCCTGCGCCAGGCCAGCGGCGAACAACTGGAAGCATGGTCGTTGAACATCCTGGACGCCGCCCGTCTGGACGATGTATTCGATTCGTAGCGGTATATAAAAAACGCCTCGCTTGCTCGACGATCAGTTCTCCGTACCGACTTCAAGCGGGTCATTTATTCGTCGGCATTCCGTTCGATACTCAAGCATGGCGGCCTTGTCGTCAGGAATATGATTCCGAAGGATAATGACGACCCCGCGCTCGGGGCATTTCTGGCCTTCCTGGCGCGCGACATTGCGGCGCATCCGGAACGCCTGTCGTCGCTGACCGGCGATCTGCTCGCCGCCGTACAAAAGGCGGCAAACGAGGCCGGCGACATTGATCTCAATGCGTCTTTGTCAGCGGACGACGAATGACGGTTGAATCGGCCGGCCCCGTCATAGTTCATGGCTGGACCGCCTATCTGCACCCGCTCCTTCGCGCCCAACTGGACAGCCTGCTAGAGCAGGTCGACGCGTTGCGGCGCAAGGACCCAGCCGGATTCCAGAGGCGGAATGCCACGAAACGTTTGGCCGCGATCGCACGATTGGCTTTCGATGCCATTCCTCAAGACCCGACGCGGGCGGAATACCGCAAGGGCGGCGCATTGGGCGAGCAGCACAAGCATTGGTTCCGGGCCAAGTTCTTTCAGCAGTACCGGCTGTTCTTTCGATACCATGCTGCCAGCAAAATCATTGTCATCGCATGGGTCAATGATGAAGATACGAAGCGCGCCTATGAAAGCGATGACAATGCTTACCGAGTCTTCAAAAAGATGCTGGAAAGGGGAAACCCGCCGGACGATAGTGACGAGCTCATTCTTGCCGCTAAACGCGGGCACTGATGCGGGATAGGTGTCGACAAGCGGCGCGCCAAATATGTCTGCATGGATGGCGCTATGTGATGGCAGGGGATGAAGGGCCTGGGATGACGCCAGGGCCGGCGGATCAGGCAGATGTACGCCCGCCGGGAATTACCGCATAATGTTCGCATCAACAATCGTAAATGTGCGCGGTTTGCCATGCTACACCGTCATCTCAACCATCAACGCTACACCCTCGCCGCCATCGACGACGTGATCTCGCGGGGCCGATGGCAAGACTGGGCCGAATTGCGCCGGGCGGTCTTGTCCGACCGTTCACTGCTGGACAAGGTAGAGCGGGTCTGCCGCCCTTACGTGGCTGACCCCTATGCTCAACGCCATCACTTCTGGATGCACTATGCGGAAAAACACCGTAGCGCCACCTGATTGGGAACGCGTATGTGCGCATGCCGAACCTGTGCGAAAGAGCGATGCGATGGGGCTGCATGCTGTCCAGGCGAGTGATCGAACCATAGAGAATTGGATGATCGATCATGTCGGTCCTGCCTTCGATGCATTGAAGAAAGATCCGACCCGAACCGTGGCTATCGAAAACATGCGGGCGCGCCTTGCCGCTGAGCACAACAAGGCGCGATGAAAGACGCCAGGACCGGAAAGGTCACCAAGGCATCAAGTATTGAAGCCCTGATGCTCGACCTCGATGCGAACGACTGATTGCATCGCGCGATTCAAGCGCGATGACTAGCGGGAAATCACACATTCCCTTCATACCCGGCCTGGCGCCAAGCCTCGTACACCGTCACCGCCACGGCGTTCGACAGGCATTGGACACGCTACCCGCTTGGGTGTCGTGTCTTGACTGAAATTCGCTTATAGACGAAAATCATTATGTATCGAATAGAACATTATCTGAGCGCCGGTGAACACAGGGATCTGTATATCGATTGGCTGCAACGGCTACGCGACAATCACGCCAAGGTGGCCGTGGTCCGGCGGGTGACCCGCATCGAACTCGGCAGTTTTGGCGATCATAAGTTCTGCCGAGATGGTGCATGGGAATTGCGCATTGATGCCGGGCCCGGATACCGGGTGTATAGGCAAGACTGGCAACGGAGGCAATACGATGAAAAGCAGATCTCATGACGATGCAATGGCCGAGCTGTATCGCGATGATCCGGCATTCGCGCTGGAAGTCATCAACGACGTTCTGGAAGATGGCGACCAGGCTGAGTTGCTGATATTGCTGCGCCAACTGGCGCAGGTTTCTGGAGGGGTGCAGGCTGTGGCCGAGCAGGCTCATCTCAACCCGACGCAGCTCTATCGCACCCTCTCGCCGAAAGGCAACCCGGCCCTCAGCAGTTTGTTGGCCATCCTGAAAGCGATGGGCTTGCGCTTGGCCGTGCAAGCTGTCAAGCCCGTGCCCGAAACTATCGAGCCGTGACAGCCATGGTCTTTAGCGCTGCGGGGATTATCGCGCCGGTATTTCCCGTCATGGACAAAGCCATGCGCCGCCAGACAAATCGCCCGTGATCCGGCATAAAGATCGATCTGTTGGTATAGATATGGAGATAAGCGTCATGAGTAAAGCATTCGACAGTATCAAGCAAGGCCTGCAGGAAGCCATCGCCCACGCGCGGGGCAACGAGGGCGGTGTGCGTGTGCATCGGCCGCGCACGGTGGACGTGAAGGCGGTCCGTGCCAAGGTGGGCATGACACAGGAACAGTTTGCAGCGCGGTTTGGCTTTTCCACCGCGACGCTGCGGCACTGGGAGCGTGGAGATCGTACGCCTCGTGGTCCGGCGCTGGTATTGCTGAATGTGATCGAGCGCAATCCTGTAGCGGTCATGGACGCTTTGGCTTAACTTGATTGCAACATGTTGGGCGCGTCACGTCTTGTTTGCCCGTGCGCTGCCGCAGGCCGCAAACCTGCCGGACAGCGACGATCTTCTGGAGATATCGACCATGCTGACAACACATTCAAAAAAAGACTGGGGCTACCAGTGGAGGCAGGAGGGGCAGCAGGAAGGCGTCGCCAATATGCTGGAACGGCAGATGACCCGCAAGTTCGGCTCCCTTCCGGAAAGCGTCCGGCAGCGCCTGCGCCAGGCCAGCGCCGAACAACTGGAGGCATGGTCCTTGAACGTGCTGGACGCCGCCCATCTGGAGGATGTATTCGATTCGTAGCGGTATAAGTTCCTCGCCTGTTCGACCGTCAATTCTCCGTACCGATTGCTGGCGGGCATGCGGTCGTTTGCACCCCGCGTGGCGGGCGTGCGGGCCAGGACCAGGCCGCAGACCGACGCGGCGCCGGCGGCCCTGAATTCCTGGGCGATGCTGTGCAGCTTGCGGACGACTTCTTGACTATAGACCGAAAAAATACTACAAATATCGGACAGGAGTCTTCATGCCCGACCTTAAAGCCCTCATTACGTCGCAAATCGATGCCGGAGACCCCAGGCAAGTCTGGGTGCCAACCGATTTTGCACATCTTGGAAGCCGCGACGCGATCGACAAAGCTCTGCAGCGACTGGTGCATACAAGTCAGTTGCGCCGTATTGACCGCGGGTTATATGACCGGCCCCGACACAGCAGCTTGACCCAACGCGCTGCCACGCCTGATTACCGTGCTGTTGTGGACGCTATTGTCCGTCGGGACCGCTTGCGCATCATGGTGGATGGCATGACCGCCGCCAACGATTTGGGGCTGACTGACGCTGTGCCAGCCCATGTCACTATTCATACCGATGCCAGGCGCCGTTCCATTCAACTCGATAATCTGACTATCGACTTCAAACTGACAGCTCCTAGCCGCCTCTACTGGGCCGGGCGGCCCGCTATGCGCGTGGTTCAGGCCTTGCATTGGCTTAAGGACACATTGCCTTCCGACAGATCCCGCGTTCTTGGCCGTTTGGTTAAAGTTCTGAATGACCCGGAACAAGGCGATGCGATTCGGCGGGACCTGCTGGATGGGTTTAGCGCGCTACCAGCCTGGATGCAAAAAGTCGTACGTGAATTGCCGGGGTGCGATCCACAAAACCGAGCGGCGCATGTACAGGGCACGGATAAGCGGCAAGCCGTCGCCAATAAACCAGCCAGCCGAGCGCCTCGACATAAGCACGCCGCGGAGATCCCGTGAATCCCGCCTTTGATACCTTGATTCAGGCCAGCGATGACGAGCGGCGCGATCTTTTTCTGGCCACTGCAGCCCGCCTGGGCACAGCGGTGCAAAACGTCGAGAAGGATTTTTGGGTGTGCTGGACGCTGGACGCATTATTCAATGGCTTGCCGCCAAATGGCCCCCGGCTGCTTTTCAAAGGCGGCACATCGCTGTCCAAGGCCTTCGGCTTGATTTCCCGTTTCTCCGAAGATATTGACATTACCGTCTTCCGAGACGACCTGGGCGAACCTGCGCAGATCGCCGATCTCGATGCGCTGAGCGGAAAGAAGCGCCGGGCTCGCCTCGATAGCATTCGCGCGGCGTGCCAAGCTTACATCACCGGTTCGTTAACGCAGGGGTTCATGCAAGTAGCCACGTCCGCAATTTCCCCTACGGCGTTTCGTCTAGAACGTGACCCCGAAGATAAAGACGGGCAGACGCTTCTGTTCTGGTACCCCGCTGTCACGAGCGAATCGGCAGATTACATTCGTTCTGCTGTAAAAATCGAGGCGGGGGCCAAATCGGCACTTGATCCTCATACCGCTGCTACAGTTTCGCCGTATGTTGCGAACGATTTGCCCTATCTCGACTTGAGAGTTTCCAATGTCACCACAGTAAAGCCTGAGCGCACCTTCTGGGACAAGATCATCATTTTGCATGGGCTTCGTCAATGGCATGATCGTCGCGGCGAGCTGCGCCACGGCGGACAACGGGTATCACGGCACTACTACGACGTATACCAGCTAATGCAATACCCAGACATCGTGCAGTGGCAAGCCGACCATGCGCTAGCCCTCGACTGCGCCCAGCATGCCAGACTGTTTTTCGGAAGCGCAGATCTGGGACTCGATACCGCGGCCCCTGGATCTTTTACGCTAACCCCCAATGTCGTGATGCGGGAAGCGCTTGCCAGGGATTATCGAGCCATGACAGGTATGATCTTGAACGATGCTCCGACGTTCGACGCCGTGGTGGCCAGCGCAGCGCGGTTCGAAAAAATCGTGAATGACATTGCACTATGAGACTGCAGTACGATCCACACCGCCACGGCGATGGCTGCGCCCGGCGCCGACACCGAGCATGCATACCAGGACCGCAAGCCGCGGGATGCACTGCCCACCCTTCTTACAAACGCGTGAATTACACGCAGTGATTGCGTGATATTGGCGCATACAGAATTGAATTCTCTGCGCTGTTTTTCTAACGCCTTGATATTAAGACCTTTGTTCTGAATTCCTGAGGTTGGCATCTATTTTGCTTAGAAGGAATGATACGAGCCACGTGGCCCGTGTTTATTGCCTCCCTCCTTTAAGAGCAGACGAATGGATTCGATGAAAATCATATGCCCCAATGGGCACCTGGGCTTTGCGCCATTGCGCACGGCCAGTTTTGAATTGGGCGTCGGCGCGCGCCCCGACTATATTGCCGCCGATTCGGGCAGCGACGATGTGGGGCCGGTGCCGCTCGGGTCGGGCACGTCCACCAGCCCGGAATCATGGCAGCGGCACGATCTCGAGCAGATGCTGCTGGCCGCCCGCAAGCTCGGCGTGCCGATGATTATCGGCTCGGCCGGCGATACCGGCGCCAACAGCCGCGTGGATCTGTTTGTGCGCATCATCCAGGAGTTGGCGCAAAAACATGGCCTGCCCGGGTTCAAGCTGGGTTACTTCTATTCGGAAGTGGACAAGGAAATCGTGCGCAGGAAAATGCGCGGGGGCGATACGGTCGCGGGCCTGGACGGCTACGAGGACCTGACCGAGGCAGAGCTGGATGCGACCGACCGTATCGTGGCCGTCGCGGGCGTCCACCCCTACATGAAGCTGCTCGAGGGCGGCGCGGACGTCATCATCGGCGGGCGCAGTTCAGATGCTGCATTGTTCGCCGCGGCGGCGCTGCATGAGGGCTTCCCTCAGGACCGCGCCTATTACCTCGGAAAGGTGCTCGAATGCGCGTCATTCTGCGCCGAACCCTATGGCGGCAAGGAGACGGTCCTGGGCGAGATTTCCCAAGACGATGTCAAGGTGACAGCCATGCATCCGGACCAGCGCTGCACGATCGCATCGGTGGCGGGACACGCGATGTACGAGCGCTCCAATCCCTATGAAGAGTTCTTTGCCGGCGGCAGGCTGGACATGGCGGATTGCCATTACGAGCAGATCAGCGAAAAGACCACGCGCATCACAGGCTCCCGCTTCGTGCCGGCGGACAGCATTCGCGTCAAGCTGGAGGGTTCCGGCAAAGTGGGGGAGCGCTTCGTCGGCTTCTGCGGGGTGCGGGACCCCTACACCATCGCCAACCTCGACCGCGTCATCAGTTGGGCGCGCGACAAAGTCCAGGAGCGTTTCGGGGATGACGGATACCAGCTGCATTACAACGTATATGGCCGCGACGGCGTCATGGGCGAGCTGGAGCCTTTGCGCAGCCAGACGGGGCATGAGGTCGGCATCATGGTGCAGGGCGTCGCGCCGACGCTGGAAATGGCCGAGGAGCTGACGCTGACTGGCTTGCGGCAAATGTTTTATGCGCGCCTGCCCGATGTGAAGGGAACCGCGGGGTCCGTGTCGTTTCCGCTCGATGAAGTGCTGCGGGCGAGCGCCGCCTATCGCTGGACGCTGAACCACACCATTGCCGTGGACGACGCGCTGGAACTCTTTCCCACGCACATCACTACCGCCGGCATTTGAAAGGAGCCGACTCATGAAAACCTATCGACTGGATCAACTCGCCAAGACCATACGCAGCAAGAATGCGGGCGTCAACAAGATCACCTTCGACGTCATCTTCCGCGACCGCGAGACCTACGACGCCGTCAAGCTGGCCAGGGCCGTCACGCGTGAAAAAGTCTGCTCGCTGTACGGAATTGCGCCGGAGCGCATCTCGGATTTCGTCGAGTACGATCCGGGGCTGGCGATCAAGTTCACGATCTACCGCAGCCGGCCCAGCGGTTCCGCGGGAGACGGCGACATTTTCGGCGCGCAGCAGTATGCCCCGCTGCTGGAATTGCCGGTCACCATGTAGCCGCCTATCGCGTCGATGCAGGATGCAACAGGAATCAGAGAAAACGAATCCACGGAGTCCCATCCATGAAGCACTTGATCCATAAGATAGCGCCGGCGATGTCAGCCCTCATGCTGGCGGCCGCCGCCCAGGCCGCAACGCATATACCGTCCCAGATAACCATCATCGTGCCGTTTGGCGCGGGGGCCAGCAATGACTCGATTGCCCGTGTGATTGCGCCGGAGCTGGCCCAGCGGCTCAAGACGAACGTCATCGTTGAAAACAAAGCCGGCGCCGCGGGCGCCATCGGGTCGGCGTATGTCGCCAAGTCGGCCAGCGATGGCGCGACGCTGCTGTTGTCGTCATCGACTTTCGTAACGTCGGCGGCGACGCAGCCCAACATACCCTATGATGCGCTGCGCAGCTTCGCGCCCGTCGCTATGATAGGCCAGGGCCCGCTGGTCATCGCCGTATCCGGCGACGGCAAGTATAAGAGCCTGGACGATGTGCTGGGCGCGGCGCGCCAGAATCCGGGCAAGCTGAATTATGGCTCTTCCGGTATCGGCTCGCTCGCCCACCTGGCGACCACGCTCATGAACAATGCGGCGGGAGTGGACATTACCCACGTGCCCTACAAGGGCGCCGCGGGGGCGGCCGGTGATCTGGCGGGCGGGCGCATTGACCTGATGCTGGCCAACTACAGCTCGCTGGCTTCCCTGCTCGAGGCCGGAAAGGTCAGGCTGGTCGCCACGACCGCGCCAGGAAAGAATGCCGCCTTCCCGGACCTGCCGCCGGCTTCCGCGGCCATCCCCGGCTATGACGTCGATATATGGGTGGGCGTTTTCGCGCCGGCGGGCACGCCGGCGGACCTGATCGAGGCCTACAACCGGGCGTTCAATGAAATCAACCGGTCGAAACGCCTGGGCGAGCTGCTGGCGCTGGACGGCACAGAGCCCACATCGATGAGCAGCAAAGCATTCGCGCAGCGCGTGGCGAGCGACCTCGAGCGCTGGAAGGCGATCGCCGCCCGGCACAACATTACCGCAAACTGAGCCCCAGTTTATTCATCTGGTGCCGCAGGGCGTGCCGCGAAAGGCCTAGCAGGCTGGCGGCGCGGGACAGATTGCCCTCGCTGTCCTGCAATGCGCGCTCGATCAGCGCTTTCTGGAAGCTGGCCGTCTGCGAGAAGTAGTCCTGCGCGGCGCCTGGCGCCGGCACGCCCGGCGCCGGCGCCGCGTCGGCGCCCGCCCCGCCTGAAGGCCGCGCCCCCGCCGCTTCGCGCACGATACGCTGAGGAAGATGCGCTGGACGTATGCATTCGCCTTCCTCCAGGATGCAGATCCGCTCGAGCAGGTTGCTGAGCTCGCGCACATTCCCGGGCCAGCGATATTGCCGGAAGATCTCGCGCACGGCGGGGTCTATCCGCGTAAACCGGCTCTCGTGCAGGGCATTGAATTTTTTCAGGAACTGATCTGCCAGCACGAAGACGTCATCGCCGCGCTCGCGCAGCGGGGGAATGTTGATGGAAACCACCTGCAGCCGATAATAGAGATCGTCCCGGAACCTGCCTGCCGCGACCTCGCTGAGCAGGATCTTGTTCGTGGCGGCAATGAATCTCGCGTTGGTGGAGAGTTCCTGTACCGAGCCGATGCGCCGGAATCGCCGGGTATCGAGCAGCGTCAGAATCTTCGCCTGCATGATGGGATCCAGTTCCCGTACCTCGTCGAGAAACACGCTCCCGCCGTTCGCGATTTCCAGCAAACCCACCTTCCGCTCCACGGCGCCGGTGAACGCCCCGCGCTCATGGCCGAAAAGCTCGGATTCCAGCAAGTTGCCGGGTATGGCCGCGCAATTGATTTCCGTGAAATTGTGCTGTGCCCGGCTGGATTGCGCGTGCAGCGCCCGGGCGACCAGGCCCTTGCCCGAACCGGTTTCTCCATAAACGAGCACAATGCCCGCCTTGCTGCGCGCCACGCGCGCAACGAGATTGCGCAGATCGGCGACGGCGGGATGGTTGCCCACGATGGCGCAGTCGTCAGGCGGCGACTGCGGCGATTGTTCGATCATGCGGGAACGGCTCATCGGTGACCCTGGTCAGGAATTCGTGGGCTGGCCAGCCCTTCGGGCGCTTGAGCGCAAGAGTACACGCAATCGCCCGGCCGGCGCTAGCTCCAGGAAATTGCATCGCAGCTATCCTCCCTAAGTCAGCCAGCGATGGCGGCAAAGCGCCTGCTCTGACGCAGGCTGACTCCAATTCTGGCTTGCAGTACGATGCCGGCGCAAGCCCTCGGTGCGACCTCTGCGCAAGCATGCCCCCGAGGGCATCGTCTTTTCCAGGCCTGGAATTTCCGCCTGCGGCGATCTTCGTTATCGTCCAACCACATCACGCCACATCCTCGCTTGCAAGACCGCCGCCCCCGAGAACCGCATGGGCGGGCACGTAGCCGTTTGCGCCCCGCGCGGCGGGCGTGCGGGCCAGGACCAGGCCGCAGACCGATGCGGCCCCGGCCGCCCTGAATTCCTGGGCGATGCTGTGCAGCGTGCTGCCGGTGGTGAGCACGTCGTCCACCACGGCGATGGCTGCGCCCGGCACCGGCCGCGGGCAGGCGTACAGGGACCGCACGCCACTGGCCCGCTCCCTGCGCTTCAGGCGCGTCTGCCGGCGGCCTTCGCGGGCGCGCAGCAGGAGTTCGGGCCGATAGGCCAGGCCCAGTTGCCTGGACAGGCAGCGGGCGACTTCCGCTGCGGGATTGAAGCCGCGCTCCATGATGGAAGCCCGGCTGGCGGGCACCGGAACCAGGATGGCATGCCCAGGCAGAGGCGGCGCCGCGCGGCGCGCGGCGTCGGCCAGCAGGCCAGCCAGCATGCCCGCGCTGGTGAAGCGCCGGCCGGTCTTCAGGTAGTGGATCAACAGGTCGCCGGGCGGCGCGTAATCGAAAGCGGCGATGGCGCGGTCGAAGGCCGGCGGGCGCGGCGCGCAGTCCGGGCATGGCTGGCGCCCGTCCAGGGCCAGGCAGCACACGGGGCAGCGCGGCAGGCCACCGGCCATGGACCGCAGCACGGCGGCATGGCAAAACCCGCAAAGGCCGCCCCGCGCCCTGCCCTGGCACAGGGCGCATGCGCCCGGCACCTGGGCGATGCCGGCGCGGCAGGCGGCGGCCAGCCGGCCGCCCAGGCTCATGGAAAGGTGGCGCGCCAATTCGCGCAAGGCTGGCAGATCGGCCATAATAGTATTCCGTTGAATGACAGACGGAATTGCGCCCGGCATCGCGGCGGCAACCCCGCCCGTATCTGAGCACAGTCCCTTTCCACACACCAGACCCTTCGCCCATAAATGTCACAGCCACCTTCACTGCGCGTCAGTTCCGCCCACGTCAGCCTGCAGTTCGCCCGCCGCAGCCCGCTGGACGCGGCCCAGTTCCTGTACGGCGAAGTCGCGCAGCGCATGCTGCAGCGCTTGAGCTATATACGCATCAAGCCGCTGACGGTGCTGGACGCGGGTTGCGGCGCCGGCCACGCGCTGGAGCCCCTGCGCGCGCGCTACGCCGATCTGGACTACAAGGGCCTGGACAACTGCGCCGCGCTGCTGGACGCCGCGCGCGAGCGCTACCTGGCCAAGCCGGGCTTCTGGCAAAAGCTGCGCAACAAGCCCACGCCGCCGGCGGCGTTCATCCAGGCCGACATGGCGCAATCGGGCTTGCCTCCGGAAAGCCTCGACCTGGTATGGTCCAACATGGCCTTGCACTGGCATCCCGAGCCCCACCAGGTGCTGGGCGAATGGCGGCGGGTGCTGAAACCCGGCGCCCTGGTGATGTTCTCGTCCTTGGGCCCGGGCTCGCTCGCCGAGCTGCGCCGCGCCATTGTCGAGGCCGACCTTCACACCGCCACGCCGCAATATGTGGACATGCACGATTTCGGGGACCTGCTGATCGAGCGGGGTTTTTCCGACCCGGTCATGGACCAGGAAATCCTGACCCTGACCTATCGCACGCCGGAAAAACTGCTGGAAGACATGCGCGCGCTGGGCGGCAACCCCAGCCTGGACCGCCGGCCCGGCCTGGCCGGCAAGCAATGGCGCCTAAGGCTGCTGAACGCGCTGGAGCGCCAGCGTCACCTGGACGGCACCATACACCTGACCCTGGAAGTCGCCTATGGCCATGCCTGGCGCTCCGCCAGCATGCGCGGCATGTTCGGGGAAACTCGGATATCGGTGGGTTCCATAGGGCGGGCCGGCGACGATCCCAACGCCGCCCCCCGGCCCACCGTCAGGCCGCGCAAGGCCGATGAATGACGAAACCGATTCAAGAAGCCAGGTTCTTCTTGCGGGAAGAATCGATTCCCAGTTGCTTGAGCTTGCGGTACAAGTGGGTGCGCTCCAGGCCGGTCTTTTCCGATACCCGCGTCATGCTGTGGTTCTCGCGGCCCAGATGGTATTCGAAATAAATCCGCTCGAACTCGTCGCGCGCGTCGCGCAGGGGCTGGTCCAGGGAAATCCCGCCCAGCAGTGAATGGTTCAGGTCGGGGGCGGGTTCCGCAAGCTCGGGCACCGGGGCGGTGGTCAGGGCTTGCGCGTGATCCGCGCGCCGCTCGACCGCCGGCATGCGCGCCGCGGCCACCAGCGCCGGCGTCACCACCGGCCGCGCCAAGCCCGCGGCCACCGTCTTGAGCAGCTTCTGCAGCGTGATGGGCTTTTCAAGGAAATCCACCGCGCCGATGCGCGTGGCCTCGACAGCCGTGTCCACCGTGGCGTGGCCGCTCATCATGATGACCGGCATATCCAGCAAGCCCTGCGAGCCCCATTCCTTCAGCAGGCTCACCCCGTCGGTGTCCGGCATCCAGATATCGAGCAAGACCAGGTCCGGCCGGGCGCGCAGGCGCGCAGCGCGCGCCTGCGCGGCGTTTTCCGCAAGTTCGACCGTGTGCCCTTCATCGTAGAGAATCTCGGATAAAAGTTCACGGATACCAATTTCGTCGTCAACAACCAGAATTCTGGCCATAAAGCGTCACCCTACCTATTTTTCCGCATTATCGTTCCCTTACGCATCTACGTCCAGCGTGGACGCAGAATCCGCAAGGCGCGTCAAGAGGATGGAAATGCGTGCTCCCCCTTCACGGCGGTTCGAAACATCGATCCGGCCGCCGTGTTCCTCGATAATCTTTTTAACTATAGCAAGACCCAGGCCCGTCCCCGTTGCCTTGGTCGTCACATAAGGCTCAAAAACACGCGTCAGCACTTGCGCGGCAAAGCCCGGCCCGTTGTCGGACACCGTAAGCCGCACAGCCAGATGCTCGGCGCCGTCATCCGTGCTGGACCGCGTCAGCTTAGTCTGCACATAAATCCGCGCGTCGGCAAGCGGCCTGTCCTGGGTCGCCGCATCGCGCGCATTGGCCAGCAAATTGTGTATCACCTGCCGCAGCTGGGTCGGATCGCCTTCGATCACCGGCACTTCGGAATCGAACTCGACTTCTATGCGTATGCTGTGCCCGTCGTCGCGCACATTGCCGCCGACCGGATCCCAGCCATACAAGGTCAGCACTTCGGCAATCAGATTATTGATATTAATATGCTGCATCTGCGCTGGCGGCGTACGGGCGTACTCGCGGAAATCGTCGACCATTTTTTTGAGCGAGGCCACCTGGTTGACGATTGTATTCGTAGAACGCGTCAATATGGCGGCATCGGCGGCATTTAATCGGCCGGCCAGTTTCATGGCCAGCCGCTCGGCCGACAATTGTATGGGCGTCAGCGGGTTCTTGATCTCGTGCGCCAGGCGCCGCGCCACCTCGCCCCAGGCCACGGTCCGATTGGCCGAGATGACTTCGCTGATGTCGTCGAACACCACCAGATAGCCATTGCCGCGCCCGTCGACGCGCAAATGCGTGCCCCGCGCCAGCAAGGTCACGATGTGCTTCTTGGTTTCGTTGTCGGTGGCCGCTTCCAGCTCGAGCTCGAACTGCTGCTGCCAATACAGGCGCTCGGACCCCACCGCCGTGTGCGCCGCGAAGGCCTGGCGTATCAATTGCGACAGCGCGAACGCGCCATCCACGGTTTCCAGGGGCCGGCCCTTCACCGAGCGCAGGTCCACCCGCAAGATGCTTTGCGCGCCCTGGTTGAACATGGTCACGCGGAACATTTCGTCGAACACCAGCACGCCCGACGACAGATTGCTGAGCACCGATTCCAGGTAGACATTGGACCGCTCCAGCTGCTGGCGGTTGTTCTCCACCATCTGGCGGGCCTCGTCCAGCTGGCGCGTCATGGCGTTGAACGACCGTGTCAGCTGCCCGATTTCGTCCTTGGCGGGCGGCTCGGGCAAAGGCCGGTAATCGCCCACCCCCACCGCCTGCGTGCCGGCCGCCAGGGCCAGCAAGGGCCGCACCAGGCGCCGCGACACCGCCAGGGCCGCGGCGACCGCCGCGAACACGGCCACGATCAGCGCCAGGGTCAGCGTGATGCCGTACAGCTTGCGCAAGCCCAGGCGCGAGAGGGCCAGTTCCTGGTAGTCGCGAAAGCCCTGCTGCACCTGGTTGGCGTTGCGCGCGATCTGGTCCGGCACCGGCTGTATCACCTGCAGCCAGCGCGTATCCGGCGCCACGCCCAGGGTGGTCGTCAGGCGGTCCGGCGTGCTCAGCGGGATCACCACGCGCAGGCGCAGCCCGTTGCTGTCGGGCTCGTCCGGCTCCGCCTTGGCCGCGCTCTCGCCGGCCTCGGCGGCCGCGTAGCCGCGCGAAATCCTGAGCTGGTTCATGACGCTGGACGGCGGCAGGTCGGGCAGCAACTGCCCATAGGCCGACGAAGAAAACCCCACCAGCCGGCCATTGCCGGTGAACACCATGGCTTCGGTCACGCCGCTGCTCTCGCGCAGGCGCGTGATCGCCAGCCCCATGTCCGCATCGCTGCCGCTGCCCAGCCGGGCGGCCATATCCTTGGCGCGGGCGTTCAGGTCATTCAATTGCGAATCCAGCGCGGCGCGCCCCAGGTTCAGGCCGGCTTCCAGCGCGCTGTCGACCCGCACGTTGAACCAGGACTCGATCGAGCGCGACATGAACTGCACCGACAATACGTAAATCAAGGCGCCCGGCAGGATGCCTATCAGCGTGAAGAACAGGGCGAAGCGGGCCGTCAGGCGCGCGCCGAACTGCCGCCTGCGGATCTGGCGCAGCAGGCGCGCGGCCAGCACCACCACCCAGAAAACCAGGGCGACGGCCAGAATGCCGTTGAGCACCAGCAAGGTGTCGTACTGCTGCGCATAGCGCGAGGCATTGCCGGTGGACCACACCAGCAGGGCCAGCAAGGCCAGCGCGCTGCCCGCCGCGACAGCCAGCGCAGCGCGCAAGCCCCACCTGACTAATGTCGGGGCGCGTCGAGTGAGATCGAAAAAGTGAAATTTTTCCATGGAGTCGCAAGGGACCAGGCACTGCTGTTGAAGGCATCGATCTGAAAGGGGCGCGCCAGAAGCGAGGTATCCAGGCGCACGCGAAGCTGGCCCTCGTAGAGCTCATCGGGCTTCAGGTCGCTCGTGTCGGCGACCGCCCAGCCGCGTATATTGCGCACCAGCGACAGGGCGTCGTCCAGCGACGATTCCGGCAGCGACAGTTCCCCCGTGCCCACGCGCCATTGCCGCGTCAGGGCGTTGTACACCACGCGCCAGGTCAGGCGTTCGCTGATCACCGCCTTGTCGAACCACCACCAGCGTTTCGACACGACCTGCAGGTCGGCGGTGAAATAAATAGGCACGCCCTTTTCGGCCGCGTTGCGCAGATCGCCGCTGACGACGAAATCCACATCGGCATCGATATACAGCTTGCCGTCGCGAACCACCGGCTCCACGCGCACGACCCGCTCGGTTTCTTGCGGCGCGCCGGTGTCGGCCTGCGCCACCAGCGTCAAACATAGAAAAAGAGAAAGCAAGAGTCGTAGCATTACCGCTCACCAGTACCCAAAAGACAAAGCCAAGGCATCATTTTTGACGACTCACGCCTTCTTGGCAAACAAGGCATAGAAAAACCCGTCGCAAGACTGCAATTGTTCATCCGCCAAAGGCAGCAGCTGCCCCGCCGCCGGCCGCCGGACCGCATCGGCATGGCGTATGGCGAACTGCGCCGCCTGCTGCTCGCCCTCTTGCGGAAAGATCGAGCAGGTCGCATAAAGCAAGTGGCCGCCCGGCTTGACGGTGGGCCATAGCGCATCCACAATCGCGGCCTGCAAGGCGGCCGTCCTGGCGATATCCGCCTCGCGGCGCAGCCAGCGGATATCGGGATGGCGGCGCACGACCCCCGATGCCGTGCACGGCACATCGGCCAGCACCGCATCGAAAGGGCGCCCGTCCCACCACGCCGGCACATCCATGGCGTCCGCGCAGCGCATGGCCACGCCGGGGCCGGCCAGCCCCAGCCTTTTCAGGTTCTGCTCCACGCGCTCGAGCCGCAGCGGGTCGGAATCCAGCGCCAGCAGATCCAGATCGGCGCGCTCCAGCAGATGGGCGGTTTTCCCGCCCGGCGCCGCGCAGGCGTCCAGCACCCGCATTCCCGGCGCTATGGGCAAAAGCTGCGCGGCCTGCTGCGCGGCCAAGTCCTGCACCGACCACCAGCCTTCCTCGAAGCCGGGCACCGCCTGGACCGGGCGCGGCTCCGCCAGGACAATGGCTCCCGGAGCCGGCGAAGCCGCCGCTATACCCGCCGCGTCCAGCTCGGCGAGCATCTTTTCCACCGAAGAACGCCTGGCATTGACGCGCAGCGCCATGGGGCCCGGGCGGTTGCCCGCGGCCAGCAAAGCCTGCCACTGATCCGGGTAGGCGCGGCGCACCTGCGCGATCCACCATTTGGGGTGATTGAACACCGCTTCCGGATTTCGCCGCGCCTGCGTTAAAATAGCGCTTCTTTCCCGAATAAAGCCCCTTAGCGTCGCATTGAGCAAGCCTTTATAGGCCTGTAGCCTGCGCTGACCGGCCACGGCGCTTACCGCCTGGTCCACCACCGTATGCACGGCATATACCGGCAGGTCGCGGCGCGCAGCGTAGTCCGGCGCCGTTTCGTCGGCAAATTCCAGGGCCGTATCCAGCAATGCCAGCGACACCAGCAGCAAAGCGTCGAACAAGGCATTGGGCGGCGTGCGCTGCACCAGCATCTGTTTTATTTCGCGCGCAAGGCCCAGGCGCCGCATGACATGAAACGCCACGGCCTGGGTGGAAGCGCGCAGGGCCGCGGGCGTGGCGGCCAGGCCGTCCGTCAAAGACGCGCCGGCCAGCACGGCCTGCACGTTTTGCGCGCTGGCCAGGATGGTGTCGGACAAGGATGCGGAACTACGGATGGGCTTGGAGGAATTATCGGGCACGAGTGCAAAGGCCTAAACAGGATTTGTTCTCGACTTTATCATCAAATGGCTGCCGGCCCCGCGGCAACGCCCTTGCGGCGGCTAAAATCTTTTTCTTTATCGAGCCCGAGGCTCAACGAGGTTATTCATGAGTTCCCCAAAAGTCGGTTTTGTCAGTCTGGGATGCCCCAAAGCGCTGGTCGATTCCGAGCGCATCCTGACGCAATTGCGCACTGAAGGCTACGTCATTACCCCCGACTACGACAATGCCGACGTCGTGGTGGTCAACACCTGCGGCTTCATCGACAGCGCCAAGGCCGAATCCCTGGACGCCATAGGCGAAGCCATCGCCGAAAACGGCAAGGTCATCGTGACCGGCTGCATGGGCGTGGAAGAATCGCTGATCCGCAAGGTCCACCCCGCCGTGCTGGCCGTGACCGGCCCGCAGCAATACGAACAAGTCGTGCGCGCGGTCCACGAAGCCGCCCCGCCCAACCTCAACCACGACCCCTACATAGACCTGGTGCCGCCGCAAGGCATCAAGCTGACGCCGCGCCATTACGCCTACCTGAAGATTTCCGAAGGCTGCAACCACCGCTGCAGCTTCTGTATCATCCCGTCCATGCGCGGCGACCTGGTCAGCCGCCCGATAGGCGACGTCATGGGCGAGGCCGAACGGCTGGTCAAGGCCGGCGTCAAGGAACTGCTGGTCATTTCGCAGGACACCAGCGCCTACGGCGTCGACGTCAAGTTCCGCAGCGGCTTCTGGAACGGCCGCCCGATCAAGACCCACATGACCCAGCTCAGCGCGGCGCTGTCCGAATTCGGCGTGTGGACCCGGCTGCACTACGTCTACCCCTACCCCCACGTGGACGAAGTCATACCGCTGATGGCCGACGGCAAGATCCTGCCCTACCTGGACATCCCCTTCCAGCACGCCAGCCCCAAGATACTCAAGGCCATGAAACGCCCCGCGTTCGAAGACCGCACCATGGCGCGCATCAAGCGCTGGCGCGAGGCCTGTCCCGACCTGACCCTGCGCTCCACCTTCATCGTGGGCTTTCCCGGCGAAACCGAGGAAGATTTCCAGTACCTGCTGGACTGGATGACCGACGCCCAGCTGGACCGCGTCGGCTGTTTCCAGTATTCGCCGGTGCAAGGTGCCCGAGCCAACGAGCTGGCCGGCCACGTGCCCGACGAAGTCAAGCAGGAACGCTGGGACCGCTTCATGGCGCACCAGCAGGCCATTTCCACCGCCCGCCTGGCGCAGAAGGTCGGCCGTGAAATCGACGTGCTCATAGATGAAATCGAGGAAGACGGCGCCATAGGCCGCTCCAGCGCCGACGCCCCCGAGATCGACGGCAATGTATTCGTCAGCAGCGAAGAAACCCTGAAGCCCGGCGACATGGTCCGCGTGCGCGTCACGGATTCGGATGAGTATGATTTGTTCGGGGAGACGGTGTAGGGGATTGGACGGCACGGCTGTTCCGCGACAAGTTGATGCAATTGGGGTGGCGCTTGCGCAGGGGCGGGGATGAGACGCTGTGCTTTTTGGTAGACGGGCAAAATGGGGGATTCAGGGACGCCGAATCGGGCCAGGGTGAAATTGGCTGCTTGCGGACGGGATTGGGCCGGGGAAGATGCATCGGGTTTTGGTGCTACTTGCGATTAGCATAAAGAACCGAACCGAGTACAGCTCGGAGCAGGCATTCGCCAATGGTTCGGTTAAAGACAGCTCCATCCCACCTGTTTTAATTGGATATCAATGGAAGATGCCCGCCCCTCGGCGATCTCATTCGATTTTGAGAATCGCCACATCCCAACAACGGGCTCCAGCCACGATGTGGCTCTTCACACTGGCTCGTCCAGGAATTTCGCTTCCATTTCAATGCGCCCCCGATCAAAGCGGTGGGTGGGGAGCATGACATAGTCTAGGGCATGCTTATTAATGAAAGCGATACGATGCCATCGCTCGACCGGAAGCCGGATAAGATCCTCGCCCATCTCGTCATCGACATCCTCTAGCAAGGGCTGGAAAGCCTCGAATAATTCGTCGACATCCACAAGACCCACGCTGCGCCGACAACCGTTTGAAAATTGGTAAGTAACCTGCATTGCCAAAGCATATATCCGGTCAGTCTCCTCCTGGTTCTTCGCCCTTTCTGCTTCCAGGTTTTCCGATGTGATCAATCCGTCGGCCACAAGCTTCTCATATTGCTCATCCGTAATCATGATCCGTTCGGTTATACGCTGGATGTCTGCCTCAGAAAAATCTTCCAAGCCCACACCATCGCAAGCGATCGCTTCCACAATTTCCCAGTCGCGTGGATCAGGCATTTGCAGATCCACATGGTCTTCGTAGTTGTCATGCTCAGGACCATAGTCGTCGTATGCCTCACTCGAGAAATACAAATCAGCGATGGCTTGCGTGCGAATTATGACTGTCTGGTTTGCTAGGCTCTCGACGGTGACGAATACAGCGCCAGATTGAAGACATCGATGCAGGCGCGAAAACGCTCCGTCGGAAATCGACAGTAATATGGGTTTGCCTTCGCCACGGAAGTGAATGGCAACTTCACCATAATAGTTCAGGTCTTCGCCGACTGAGCGATCATAGAAGCCCGCATTGATTGGCGGGTGAGTACCTTGCAAGACGTCCACGCCAGTTTTCAGAGCCTTAGCTAATTTCTTGAGTTTGTCTTCTGGCACTGGAGCTGCACCGCTTTCCCAACGTTGATAGTTGGGTTGCGAAACGCCGACGGCCTTGGCCAAAACCGCCTGAGTCAGACCAGCTTTGACCCGGTATTGTTTAAGTTTGAGCGCCATCATGTCCTCCTTATATTTATACGTATATTATACGTATAAAATAGACAGCGCAACTAATATCGCGTCGAGTCAATGCCTAATGGGGCTTGACCGCTCATGACATTATGCAAGTTCAATAAGATGATTTCGTTGGCGACGCTGTCGTTCACCTGGTTGACACGGCGTAGTGGCGTTTTCAGACTGTGAAAAAAAGCACGGGTTCTGAAGTTCATTGTGCAAGAGATAGGCCCCGGCGGGCGATACAGGACGCCTAGGATATACATGCAGAAACCTGGTATTGCCGTTTCCTGAAAGATGAACCCGCAGGCGCTGGGCTAAGCATCGAGATACCGCTGCAAGCCGGTGCCAGGCGCCACGGCACGCAGGTATTCCTTATTCACATCGACGATTCGTGTCAGGCCCAGCATCGCCACGTTCCGGCGCAACTCCTGGGCAAGCAGCTCCATGGCACGCAGCACGCCCGCCTCGCTGCCGACTGCCGCGGCATAGCCGAATGGCCGCCCTACAAACGAATCGGGCGCCCAACGCCAGCGCCTTGGCCACATCAGCGCCGCGCCGGATACCACCATCGATCATGACAGGCACTTCAGAGCATGCGCGCACTATCTCCGGAAGAACGCGCAACGGCGCTACCGCGCCATCGAGCTGCCGACCACCATAATTGGACACGATCACGCAATCCGCGCCCAGATCAACCGCCGTGCGCGCATCCGGCGCCGACAACACGCCCTTAATGATAAGCTTGTCCGGCCACATTTCACGTATCCGCTCGAAGTACGACCAGTTCAGGTGAGCACGGTCGGAAAAATCCCGCAGCAAGTTGCGCGACACGATCGGTGCGCCGCGCGTCGCGTAGTTGTTTTCAAAATGTGGAATGCCGCTGCGGCACAGCGTCCGCAGGAAGGTGCCCAACGTCCAGCGCGGATGCGTCACCCCATCCACCAGCAGGCGCAATGAAGGCCTCAGCGGCGTTGAAAACCCGGCGCCCAGCTGCGACCTTTTATTGCCCCGCTGACACAAGCTGGTCTAGAATGGCTGGTGGAAAAGGACTGAGGATCTCGCATGCCTCGCCGAGCATCCCCGCAGGACAATTATTTCAAACCGAAACCGCTACGCGGTTCGTCTTAACTCACACGTCAGCTTTCTGAAGCGGAGGATGCAATGGACTTGTATATCTTTGGCAAGGAAATTCTGGTTCCTCTGGTGTCCCCGCTCATAGCCGTATTGACACTGGTCACATATGCGCACCGGGAAAGGCGGAAAATGGTCGTTCAGGCCGACATCGAGCTAAGAAAATCAGTGCATGCCTTGGAACGAGACGTACTGGCTCTCCGCGAGGCCTATCAACTAGTCGCCTTGAAAATGCACCATGGCGAGACCGTGGAACCTGAGAGGATCAAGGTTATCGAAGAGATATCTGACCGTATTTTCAAGCGATTTGGCGAGATGCCTGTCGTCTACGATAAATACTTCTCGAAGCCCAAGGCAAAGATACGATCTGATCGAATTCCACTATTGCTAACCGAAATGCAAATTCGCCTTCGCCTTTTACCGAAGGCGACGAAAGTAGAGAACATAGTCCTCTTCGGGTTGTACTTGCTTTTGTATGCGCGGGCGCCTGCAGGCTCGGACGCTGAAGAACTCAAAATAACACAAAACATCTTTAACTCCGACCCGACTGTCTACTCAGCGTGGTGGCAGCCAGACGCCTGACCCTTCTACATAGCTAGCGTGTGTTGATTGACTGGCCGCTTGGCGTCCATTGATCGCGCGCATCGGATCGAGAACTGCCCGGAGGAGTCGGGCGATATGCCGGAATGCATGCCATCGCGTAGAGGCCGAGAAGCTCGCAGAGACCCGCTTGACACGGCCTCCACCGGGCAGCGCATGGCCGATAGGGTTGCGCAAGAAAGACGGACAAAAAATGGCGAACCGAAGTTCGCCATTTTCAATTAATAACGCTCCAGCCAATGGGCGTACGGTGCCGGCAGTATCCATGATGGGCGCTCCACGCCGAGCTCCTTGGCCGCGAAATAGGCCCAATGGGGATTCGCCAGATGGCTTCTTCCCACCATGACAATATCGAGCTGCTTCTCCCTGACGACGCGCTCGGCAATTTCCGGCGTGCCGAATCCCCATGCGGAAGATACTGGCACATCCGCCGCGCGGCGAACGCGCTCGGCTATCGGTCCCAAGAAAGCCGGCCCCCAAGGGATGGAGGTTCCGGGTATCGTAAAGCCGATGCTGACATTGATCAGGTCCATGCCGGCCGCTTTGAAATCGCGCACGAGGCCTATCGACTCGAGCAGTGTTTGCTCATCGCGTCCGTCATACTCGATGACGCCAAAGCGCACGGTCAGGGGAAAGTTTTCCGGCCAGACTTCGCGTACTTCGCGCAAGGTCTCCAGAAGAAAACGCGCGCGATTCTCGACGCTTCCGCCATAGATGTCGTCACGATGATTCGAATGCGCGGAAAAGAAGCTCTGCGCCAGATAACCATGCGCGAAATGCAGTTCCAGCCATTCAAAACCGGCATCACGCGCCCGTTTGGCCGCATCGACAAAGTTTTGACGCACGCGCGCGATGTCATGCAGCGTCATTTCCCGAGGCTGTTTGGGCAGTCCTTCGCCGTATGCGATTGCCGATGGGGCGATCGTCTGCCAGCCGCGCGCATCGTTTTCAGCGATATGGTCGTCTCCCTCCCAAGGGCGATTGGCGCTGGCCTTTCTTCCCGCATGGGCGATTTGGATTCCGGGCACAGCGCCCGCTGACTTGATGGCTTGCACGACAGGAACAAACGCTTGCGCCAGCTCATCGCTCCAGATGCCCGTGCAGTTGGGGGTAATGCGCCCTTCGGGGGACACAGCGGTCGCTTCGACGATAACCAGTCCCGCACCCCCGCGCGCCATGCCGGCGTAATGGGACAAATGCCAGTCGTTGATGAATCCATCGACCGCCATGTACTGGCACATCGGCGGGACCGCAATACGATTGCGCAGGGTAATGTCTTTGAGCTTGAAGGGTTGGAACAGAGCGGACATGATGGCCTTTGGTGAATGGGAAAGATCATTCGCTATTTCGTAAATAGTCGAACATTGGAATAATTATAGGCCAAAGTGTATGATGCTGCTCATGCGTCCATTCAAACATCCCGCCGCCAGCGAGCTTGCTCTCGAACGTGTGCTCTACGCCTTGAGCGATTCCATTCGCCTCGACATTGTTCGGCATCTTGCTCGCGTCGAGGCCGCAACCTGCGGCGAACTCGACGGCGGGCGCCCGAAGTCCACCGTATCCCATCATTTCAAGGTGCTGCGCGAAGCCGGCTTGGTGTTCACAAAGAACGACGGCACGACTCACCTGAACACCCTGCGGCGTGCCGACATTGAAAGCCGATTTCCAGGATTATTGGCTGCGATACTGACACAGAAAACTCATTGAGTGTCCGACATCCCGCCTGCCCATTCCGGGAATATGGGGCATAGCCGGGACCGGCCGCCTAGCGTCGGCGTCGCGGCTTCGGTTCGACTCCCACTCGCGAGTCGCGGGCCAGCACCAGAGTCGTGATCCTTTCCGCGATGCCTTCGAACGCCTGATCGTCTTGCGCTACATAGAGCCATTTCCCGAGCACGGCATGCGGGCGCAAGGCGGGCATTTCTTCGATAAGGGCGGCGTGGTGCTCTTGCGATGTACAAACCAGCAAGCCATTCCATGGCTCGCCGCGATCGGCGACAACCAGGCGCAGCATGCCGTCGACATAAGCCGCCTCGCAGCCGAACATCTTCGTCCGGATGTAGCTTGGCTCACGCTCAAATTTGTCGAATATCCAGACGAGCGAGTTGCTGCGGCGAACGCCCTTGGTAAGCCCGAAGATGGATTCTGCCTTGGTCATAGGTTTGTATGCTGCCTGCCGAATTTATGACTATACACAGGCTTGCCGCCGAAGATTGCGGTTACGGCGGACTTTTCGCTCGGCACTGGCATGAATGTGTTGGCCGAACAGGAACATGGGCCTTCGGAATCGCTCACGTGATGCCGTGCTTTTGCAGTTCAGCGTTCTCGTCGCCGGTGATCCAGCCAAACACCTTGCCCTTTGCGTCCTCGATCCGAACCAAATACACGTTGGTGAAATCTATCACCTTCCGCGCGCCATCGACGTCGTATGTGGCACGCCAGTCGACGTGCGCCAGAGCATGAAGCTCGTCAATCGGCGTCACTCGCAGATGACCCACTTCCATCTTCCTCGTGCCCATCTCGCGATAACGCGCGAAGCCGTCGGCCATCACTTTCTTGAGTTCATCGTCGTTCTTGCCCGACATGATTCCAGATGGCGATGCAGCGATAAACGTGTCGGTGTACAGGTCGGCAATGGCTTCAAGATCAGGCTCAGCGCTCATTGCCTCGTTGAAATTCCGCTCGTAGCGATCAAATAGCTCTCTCACCGCTTCCTGCGTTTGCATGACTCGCGCTCCTCTGGATAGTGTAGGCAGTCCGATCGTGTAAGGGGCCTGTTCTAGCTGGAGGCAGTCTATCACCTATGCCGCCAATCGCACGAACGCCATTCCCGCGCACAGACCCCCGGTTTCAAGAACGAGCGAGCCAGCCATGTACAGCACGCCAACATAACTTCTCCTCTGGAATTCAGAAGCGCAACCCTCAGAACCAACCCGGCCGGACGCTCATCCAGCAGGTGTTTCCTCGACCGGAATTAAGTGGTAAAAAAGATGGTTCTGCGCGTCGTAGAAGAATGTCCAACTTCTCTACTGAAAAGGCTGACACATCATGACTACCGGAACCGTTAACTTTCACCGCGTTTTGCGCGCAAGCCCTGAGCGTGTCTATCGCGCTTTTCTTGAGCCCGATGCGATAGCGAAGTGGCTTCCGCCGTATGGGTTCACTTGCCAGGTCCACCATCAGGATGCCCGAGTGGGCGGCACTTACAAGATGTCGTTCCGTAACTTCGGCACCGGCAACAGCCACTCGTTCGGCGGCGAGTACCTTGAACTGGTGCCGTCCGAGAAGATCCGCTACTCGGACCGATTCGACGATCCCAACCTGCCCGGCCAGATGCACACCACTATTTCATTGCGGCAGGTCTCCTGCGGGGTCGAGCTCACTGTCGTGCAGGAGGGAATACCCGAGGTCATTCCTGTGGAAATGTGCTACCTGGGCTGGCAGGAGTCGCTTCTTCAACTGGCAAAGCTGGTAGAGCCCGAGATCCCTGACTGAGCGCTCCTGCACGGGCGCCGGGCCGGGACATCTCTTTACTTGCAAATACAAGTGGTTTGAAATATGCCGCTCGTGATCTACGGCCATCCCTTCTCCTCTTACACGCAGAAAGTGCTGATCGCGCGCCCATCCGTCGCGCGGGCGGTGGACGAGGCACGTCCGTTCCGGTCGTACTTCCCCTTGGGAGCGCCTGACCGGGACTAAAGGCAGCTACCGACATGGATGCTATAGATGCAGCGCGCGGACGTGAAAAAGGCAGGATGCGGCCAGCCTCGGAGGTTCGTTCATAATGACTCCGATACTCGCGAAGTCCTCATGGAATTCACAAATTGATTATGCAGCCAATCTTATTTCAAGGTCTTGTGTTACGAGAGTTCCACGATGGCGACGCTGAAGCGTTCGCACAAGCGGCTCGCGAATCTGTCAATACTGTTGGTCGATGGATGCCTTGGTGTAACGCCTCCTTTTCTCCGCAAGATGCCCTGAGCTGGTTTCAGCAATGTCGAATGGATTTGGCTTCTGAGAGGGCATATGAATTCGGTGTATTTTCGCAGGAATCAGGTGCGCTCTTAGGTGGTGCAGGTCTTAACTCGATCAATCACCAAAATCTATTCTGCAATCTTGGCTACTGGGTACGTGAGTCGGCGCAAAGAAAGGGAGTAGCGCTTCGTACAGTGCAGGCATTGGTGCATCACGCATTTCACACTCTGGGAATGCAACGTGTGGAGATCGTAATTGCAAGCGGCAACACTCCAAGCGAGGCGGTGGCCCGCAAATACGGCGCGCAACTTGAATGTATCGCGCGAAATCGCTTGCAGTTACGAGGAATACCAGTGCCAGCCTTGGTTTTTGCCGTCATCCCGTAGCTCGCCACGCCGATACTGCGAACGTGTTAATTCAGGCGGGCTTTCGACGCCCAATTGGCGGTTTTCACCGCCGCAGCCTCTAACTGATAAAAGTCTGCTTTGGGTCGAGGCTTGTGAAAACGCCAAAGCATTCGATCCCTGCAGTGCCCCCCGATGGATAACTCGGCGTACAGTACAATACGCGCTCGCATTTCCTCCATGGGTTCCCTAACCCCATACATCAAAAAGGCCCATCATGACATCGGCATCCGTCCCGCAATCGCGGGTATCGTTCTACCTCGCCCTGCTGGTAGCGTTTCACATCCTGGTCATCATTTCCAGCAACTATCTTGTGCAGTTGCCCATCGACCTGTTCGGCTTTCACAGCACCTGGGGCGCCTTCAGCTTTCCCTTTATTTTCCTGGCCACCGACCTGACCGTGCGCCTGATCGGCAAGACCGAAGCCCGTGGCGTGATAGCGCGGGCCATGATGCCGGCGCTGATCGCCTCCTACATTGTGTCGGTGCTGTTCCATGAGGGCCGCTTCAATGACATCGGCGCGCTGGGCGAGTTCAACGGCTTCGTGTTCCGCATCGCCTTCGCCAGCTTCGCCGCCTACGTCCTGGGTCAGTTGCTGGACGTGCAAGTGTTCGACCGCATGCGCCGCAACTACGCGCAGTGGTGGGTGGCGCCGGCGGCATCTTCCGTGTTCGGGCAGGCGCTGGATACCGCCGTCTTCTTCGGCATTGCCTTCTGGCACAGCAGCAACCCCTTCATGGCCGAACACTGGGGGGAAATCGCCGTCGTGGACTACGTCATCAAACTGGCCGTCAGCCTGCTGCTGTTCGTGCCGATGTACGGTGTCGCCCTGAACGCCATCATCCGGATCATGAAACGGCGCGATGCCTTATTGGCCCAGGCATGATCACGCCCTGGCAACCTTGTCGCTCTGGATCAGGCGGGCAAAATCGCGCTCCCGGAACTGCTCAATGACAAAATCGACAAACACTCTTGTTCGGGCCGGAAGCAGCTTCTTTGCAGGGTAGTACAAGCTCACCGGCCCGGCGTCCGCAGACCAGCCCGGCAATACTCTGACCAATGCGCCATTCTGCAGCCAGGGCACGGCGAATGGCATGGGCAGCAGTGCCACGCCCAGCCCCATCATGGCTGCCTGGCAGATGGCCTCGGGGTCATCGAAGATGACACGGGGGCGCAGGTCTGCCGCCGCAGCGTCGCCGGCCGCGTTGCGCAGCGAATACTGATTGATGCGGCCGGTATGGCTGGCGCGCCGCATGATGCCGTCGAATGCGGAAAGATCGGACGGACTGCGAGGCTTGCGCTTGCCCGCCATATACGAAGCCGAGGCCACCGCCACAATGTGAATGCGACCAAGCTCGCGCGCCACCATGCCAGGCTTTAGATCGAGCCCCCCGCCAATGCCCGCATCGAAACCTTCGCCGATCAGGTCTACCTGGCGGTTCTCGAAACGCCAATCGGGCACGATAGCCGGATAACGCCGCAGAAATGCGTCGAGCAACGGCACCATATAGGCGCGGCCGAAAGCCTGGCCCATGCTGACACGCAGCGTGCCGGCCGGCTGCCTGTCTTGCTCGGAGACATGATGGACCGCGTCTGCAAGCGTTGTCAGCGCGGCACTGATCTGATGCAGGAAATGCTCGCCACCCTCGGTGAGGCTCAGTTTTCGAGTGCTGCGCTGGAACAGCCTTACCCCCAGCGCGGCCTCCAGCCTGGCTACATTTTTACTGACCGCCGCCGGTGTGATCGCCAGCAGGCGCGCCGCCGCGGAAAAGCTGCCGCTTTCGGCGGATTTGACGAAACATTCCAGGTGGCTGAGTGCTTGCATGCCATCCATTTTCAACTAATAGTTGAAATTAATCCATCTGATTCGTGACTACCGGACGTAGTGGAGATTCGGGATACTGGCGCTACCGGACACGACTGTTGTCCTTTACCTGATCTCAACACCAAGGAGTTTTTCATCATGGCTAACAATGCACACACCCCGGTTTCCCTTCCCCTATCCGGGAAAGCCGCATTCGTCACCGGCGGTGCGCGCGGCATCGGCGCGGCCATCGTGCGGCGCCTGGCCAGCGATGGCGCGGCGGTTGCCTTTACCTATACTGCCTCACGTACCGGCGCCGAGGCGATTGCCGCCGAAATCGAAGCCGCCGGCGGACGGGCTCTGGCGCTCAAGGCCGACAGCAGCGATGCGGCGGCGCTCACCGCGGCCATCGACCAGGCGGCGACCGCTTTCGGCCGCCTCGATGTGCTGGTCAACAATGCGGGCGTGGGACTAATGGGCGAACTGGACGCTTTCACGCTCGAAGATTTTGACCGCACATTGTCCGTAAACGTACGCGCCGTGTTCGTCGGCATACAGGCTGCGGCACGCCATATGAATGAAGGTGGGCGGATCGTGACGATAGGCAGCACCAACTCGGAGCGCATGCCCTGGGCGGGCGCTGCGGCCTATGCCATGAGCAAGGCCGCCATTGTGGGCCTGACCCGCGGCCTGGCACGCGATCTGGGCCCGCGCGGCATTACCATCAATAATGTGCAGCCAGGCCCCACCGCCACTGACATGAACCCTGCGGACGGGCCCATGGCCGCCGCCATGCACGATTTGATGGCCCTGAAGCGTCATGCCCGGCCGGAGGAGATTGCCGGAATGGTGGCGTACTTGGCGGGGCCCGAAGGCGGCATGGTCACCGGCGCAAGCCTGCTGATCGATGGCGGGTTCGCCGCGTGAGCGCAACACGGCTTGTGTATTGGACGGTATCATAATAAACCCCGATGCCCTTCATGAACGGGAGTACACCATGGAAACACAAGAAATACATCGCGGCCGATTGATAGATCATTTGCAGCTCGTCGTCCGCGACCTCGCGGCAAGCCAGGCTTTCTACACGGCCGTGTTCGATGTGCTGAAAATACCAATGGGTGGAACCGGCGACAGCTATTTCTGGGCCGACGAACTCTTCGTATCCACCGCCGACAGTGTAGCGGCGAGCGGTGAATTGACCGGTCGCCACCACCTGGCTTTCCAGGCACAGGACGAGGCCATGGTGGATGCGTTTTACAAGGCCGCGCTGGCCGCGGGAGGCAAGGGCAATGGCGCGCCAGGATATCGCGAATACCACCCAGGCTACTATGCCGCCTTCGTTCTGGACCCCGATGGCAACAACATCGAAGCCGTGTTCCACGGCGAGGCCCAGCGCAGCGCGCCATCTGTGAAAGTCACATTCTGAACGGGCTGGCCGCGCGCTGCATTTATGCGTACACTTCCCGGTATGCTACGCATCGACAATCTCGGCAAGCGCTATGGCGACCATCATATATTCCAGGGGCTGACCCACACGTTCCCGCCTGGATGTGTGGCGCTATGCGAAGAAGACAGCACCGGCAAATCCAGCTTGCTGGGCATCATCGCGGGCGTTATCGCGCCGGATGCGGGAGACGTCTGGATCGACGGGCATTCGCTAATCCAAACGCCGCTGCAAGCCCAGGCCCGCCTGGCCTATGTGCCCGACGATTGCTTGGCATTTCCCATGCAGACTGGGCGTGGATTGCTCCAACAAGTCGCCTCGGAAAAGAACACAAGGCTTGACGATGCCGCTCTTGATCTGGCATACCGACTGGGCCTGGAACCGCATCTGGACAAGCGCTTCGAACAGATGTCGACGGGTACGCGCCGCAAGGTCTTCCTGACGGCCGCCGCCTTGGGCGAACCGGCCGTCGTCATCGCGGACGGCCCCAGCAACGGGCTGGACGCGCAAGCTCGCGCCGTGCTGGCCGAACAGTTCAAGACCTGGTCCCGGGATCGCGTCGTGCTGTTCGCCAGTCACGACCCCGAACTGCTACGGGCCTGCGGAGCAAGCGCAATCAAGGTCGCCGCACTGCGCTAAGCGCGGCGCTGCTTTAGTGCGATACTAAGCCTGTCTTTTCCAGCGAAGATACCGGGAGTTCAACTTCCTGGATCTTGAGGGTGGATTTGAATAAACTCGGATTCAGCCTTGATCGGCGGCGCCGAGGATGTCTTCCAGCGAACCGGCGACCAGAATGCGGTCCGTCCAGTCGGATAACGCCGCTTCATCGGCCGCTTCCAGCCGGGCCTTCGCCCATGAAGGTAGAGGGCCGAATTTCAGAATCATCAACTGCTGCAATGTCATCAGCTTGCCCAGCTCCATGCCGCGCTTTTCGGCCCGCCGCTCAATACTTGTCACATAAGCCACGTTATGCTCCTTTTCGATTGCTTCCAGCGCTTGTTCGAATGCCGGCTCAAGCGCCGGCGGCAAGATCAATATCCAGTCGACCAGACGATACAGGCTGATTATATCGTCGCGGCCGTATTCATGGCGATAGAGCAGCTTCATTAAACCGATCTTGGCAGCCAGCCGCCCGGCGCCGTCCCGGTGATGCGCATGGGCCTGCAACTGCGCCATGACGATCACGGCAAAAGGATTGGACCGGGCTCGGGCTTCCAATTCCGCCCAGCGCGGCCACCACTGCCCCAGGTGTATCACCGGGCAGCGGAATTGCATGCCGCCGCTTTGGAATTCTGCGCTGCCCAAGGATTCCGCAGCGCCGAGGAATTCCAGCTTGTGACTTAGCTGTGGCGGCCCGCCACAGCTGTTGGTCAGGATCGCAAAGCTGGCAAAGCCCAGTGAGCCCTTGGCAATGTGAAGGACTCCGGCCTGTCGGCCGGAGCTTCTCCGCCACAATGCAGGGGCGCCTTCGGCGCCGCATTGGTCTTGCCTCGCTTGACCTCGCCCTGAAGGGCGAGGCTTGCGCTTAGGCTCGTGGTCAATATGATGGCGGTCCACTATCCGATAACAATAGATCTGCATGCGCAGGGCCAGCCCTGCCAGCGCCGGCCCGGCGCCGCCGCCCTGGGCCTCGGCATGCACGAGCAGCCATGCCGGTCGTTCAAACACAGTCCTGACCTTGGCCAATTTATCCGCCTGGCGCCGCCCGCGGCGCAGACTGTGTGAAACGGCCTGGAACTCCTTGTCCAGAAATTGCGGCGGATGGGACCAGTCTATGATGGCATGCAGTTCGGGCATCAGCAGGGCCAGCGCCGGCTCGAAGTACTGTTCCAGGGCTTCTTTCCAGGGCGAGTCGTAGTCATTGCGGGCCGAGCGATTGCGTGGAGCGAAAGCCATCTCTGTGTCGTTCCTGAGATTGCACGAAACGCCACTGTATACGCGCCCGGAAAATAGCGGTATATCGGCAATTACGGGGGGATGGATTTGTCCAGGCAAGGGCAGCCAGGCGTCGGTCGCGCGGACTCCTGCCGACATGACATGAATCTTCGGAATTGAAAGTCCATACGCGTCGTGATGATTGACATCAGGAGAAGTAGTGCCGGCCCGTCATTAAGAAGTTTCCATTGCGGTTCGCTCCAATCGATGGAGCCAACAGCAGGCTGGCATGGCACCAGGCTGACAGCGACACCAGGGCGGCGACGCCAAACGAGACACCAAGCAATGCGCCCAGCCGCAGCGGATCCCCTGCCAGCATGGCAAACGCGACGGCCACAAAAGGAAATGACGGCAGGTCATTGTGAAGCGCCACGTTCCCCCCCCGGTCAGTCGATCGTAGGAAGGACGAACCGTTCACTGAACGTAAGATTGACCCCCACGAGCGGTCCGCCGGTTTGCTGGAGCCGGCCGCCCTCTGCGAGGGAGCCTAGATCGAGACTGTAGAAACCGATATCCTCAATGAGGTCGCTCACCGCCTTTTTGGCGCCGGCGTCGTCCCCGGACACGAAGAACGCGGTCTTTCGCTTTGACGACGAGAAATCCGAGATCCAGGACATTGGAACGGTGTTGAACGCCTTGACGACCTTCGCTCCCGGCGCGAGATCGGCGACGATCTCGCTCGACGTCCGACCGGTTATGTCGCCCAGCGCCAAAGGCTGAACGCTGGCAACGCGATTGCTTGTATCCACGAGGATCCGGCCCGTCCAGTCGCCGACCGAAAACAACGCCGCCTGTACGTTCCACCATTTGACGGCAAGCACGACGAGGTCCTGCTCCGCAGCCTCTTTCGCCGTTCCGGCGGCAGCGCCGGAACCCAGCTCCGCCACAAGGGCGGCGAGTGACTCAGGCCCGCGCGAGTTGCTAAGTACAACCTGGTGGCCTGCCAATAGAGCGTGTTTGGCGATCGTTTGGGCGACAGGCCCGGCGCCGATAAAGCCGATTTTCATTTCGAATTTCCTTACTGATATGGGGTTGATCATTCATGGAATGCCGGCGCGATCCGGCGACCGCGCTCAACGTACAGGCCATGCTAGTCACATTACTTGCAAAAAGCAAGTGAATAACAGAATTTTACTTGCGCCATGCAAGCAATGCTAAGATCTGGCCATGAATACGACGTGTAAAGAAGACGTTCGGTCCCATTGCGCAGTGAACTACGGCGTGGAGATCTTCGGCGACCGGTGGTCGCTCTTGATCATTCGCGACATCGTTTTTGCTGGCAAGAAGACGTATGGCGAGTTCCTGAAATCGGAAGAGGGAATCGCGACCAATGTCCTTGCTTCCCGCCTTGCCTTTCTTGAGCAGCAAGGAATTCTCTCGAAGGCGCCCAGCCCCGACGACAGGCGCAAGGACTTCTACACTCTGACCGAGAAGGGCCTGGACCTCATTCCCATCGTGCTTGACATAGTCCTTTGGAGCGCGAAGCACGATTCGAAGTCGTATGTGCGGCGCCGCAAGGAGTTCGTTGCTCGATTAAGTCAAAGCCCCATGCAGGTGAGCGAAGAGGTGAAGGCGCTGGTCCGCAATGGCGGATGTATCTTTCCCGAGAGCAAGGAATGAGCAAGACGGCAAGCGCGCCCGACATTCCCCCGCCAAAGTGTAAACTCCTAGGTTTTTGTCCCGGGTGGTATGGTGCAAGAACTACCACGGCGCACGAGTTTCAGCGGGCCGGCGCTCATCCGCATGCTTGCCCGTATGAACGGCGCCGATATCCTCGAGCCTAGACAATCGCTTTCGGACCGTCTGAGCCTGTGGCTCGGCTGGACGGACGCTATCGCGCTGGCCGGGGCCTTGAACGGCTCCGCGCCGGTGGTCGCGGCGGGCGCCGAGGTTTCCGGCGGTGAGGAGGAAAGCGAGTACGCCCGCTTGCGGGCCACGCTGAAGGACGCTATTACTGGCGTCAATACGCCTCCGGCCGCCAGGCACCGGGGGCAGCGGACCGCCGCTGTTCAAGGCGATTCCAAGGCTGCGGCGACGGTCGAGTTTTCGACATATCGCCGGCGTTATTTTTCGCTTCAGCAGACGATGGAGACCAGCGTCGCCGACTTGCGCAGCCGCTTGCGCGCGAGGCTGGCTTCCCATGCGCCCCGGATGGCCAGTCTTGCGGGCATGGACGCCGCCATGGAGCAGGCCTTGGGCGAGCGCGAGTACCGTCTGCTGGCGGGCGTGCCGGCCTTGCTGGAAGCGCATTTCGGGCGTTTGTGGCAGGCGGAACTGGCGCGGCTGGCCGATGCAGCCGCTGAGCCTGCTGAGCCTGCTGAGCCTGCTGAGCCTGCTGAGCCTGCTGGATCTGCTGGATCTGCTGGATCTGCTGCACCTGATGTGCCTGCTGCACCTGATGTGCCTGATGCACTCGCGGCGCAGCAGCAGCAGCAGCAGCAACAACGGAAGCAGCAACAGCCGCCGGTGGCCAGGCCCGGCGCATGGCTGGATGTGTTTCACAAGGATATGCAGAGCGTGTTGCTCGCCGAATTGGATATTCGTTTACAACCGGTCGAAGGGCTGCTGGCCGCCCTTCGTGCCAGTTAGCACAGGACCTTATGAACCGATTTCTTCATTTTTTTGTATTTGCCGTTGGCCTTGCCGCCGCTTGCTGGGTCGGCGCGGGCTACGTGGCTTCGAACCCGCTGGCGCTGGCGGTGACGGCCCTCATTGTCGTCGTCTACCTGGCCGGCGCGCTGGAGCTGTATCGCTATCAACAGGCCACGTCCACGCTGACGCGGGCGCTGGAGGGGCTGTCCGAACCCCCGGCCAGCCTGGGCGAGTGGCTTTCCGCATTGCATCCGGGTCTGCGCGTTGCGGTGCGCCAGCGCGTGGAGGGCGAGCGCGTGGGCCTGCCGGGGCCGGTGCTGGCGCCGTATCTGGTGGGATTGCTGGTGTTGCTGGGGATGCTGGGCACCTTTCTGGGCATGATCGCCACATTGCGGGGCACCGGGCTGGCGCTGGAAAGCGCGACCGACCTGCATGCGATCCGCGCATCGCTGGCCGCGCCCGTCAAAGGGCTGGGGTTTGCATTCGGCACTTCGGTCGCGGGCGTCGCCACGTCGGCGATGCTGGGGCTGCTGTCCGCCTTGTGCCGCCGCGAGCGCATCGGGGCAGCGCATAGGCTGGACGCAAAGATCGCGACCACTTTGCGCGTTTATTCGCAGATTCATCAGCGCGAGGAAGGCTTCAGGCTCCTGCAGCGGCAGGCTGAAGGTATGGCCGTCGTGGCCGACAGGCTGCAGGCCATGATGGCGGCCATGGAACGGCACAATCTGGCCTTGAACGAGGGCCAGGCGGCCCGGCAAAGCGACTTTCACGCCAAGGCCGAGGCCGCGTATGCGCGCCTGGCCGGCTCCGTCGAGCAGTCCTTGAAGGAGAGCGTCGCCGAAGGCGTGCGCGCCGCCGGCACGGCGATCCAGCCTGTGGTGGAGAGCACGATGGCCGGCCTTGCGCAGGGCGCCGCGGCGCTGCACGACACGGTCAATCAGGCTGTGCGGCAGCAACTGGAAGGGTTGTCGGCGCGTTTCGAAGCCTCCACCGCGACGGCGGCGGATGTCTGGAATGGCGCGGCGGCGGCGCATCAGCGCGCGAGCGAGTCGCTGACCCAGGACCTGCGCCTGTCGCTGGATGGCTTCGTCCAGACTTTCGAACAGCGCTCCGCCAGCTTGCTGGACAGTGTCTCCACCCATCTGGACGGCACGGCAAGCACCATGTCGCAGGCATGGGACAAGGCGCTATCCCGGCACGAGCATGCCAGCGGGAAGCTGGCTGACGACAACCAGCGCGCGCTGACCGCCGCTGTGTCGGCCTTTGAACAGCATTCCGCGGCGCTGGTGAGCACGGTGGGCCGGTCGCATGGCGAATTGCGGGCGGAACTGGCCTCGCAGGACGCGCAGCGCCTGGCGGCATGGACCGGCACGCTGGCGGAGACCGCGGCATTGCTGCGCAAGGAGTGGGAGGAAGCGGGGGCCCAGGCCGCGAATCGCCAGCGGGAGATCTGCGAAGCCTTGGCGCAAACCGCCAGCGACATTTCATCGCAGACCACGACGCAGGCCGGCGACACGGTCGCCGAGATCGCGCGGCTGCTGCAGGCGGCCGGGGAAGCGCCCAAGGCGGCGGCCGCTCTCGTCGCCGAAGTGCGCCAGGCATTTTCCGACAGCATGGCGCGCGACAATGCGATGCTGGAAGAGCGCAACCGCCTGCTGGAAACGCTGGGAACGCTGCTGGCTGCCGTGAATCACGCATCGTCCGAGCAGCGCGGGGCCGTTGACGCGCTGCTCGCCGGCTCGGCGGATGTGCTGGATCGCGTCGGCGCCCAGTTCACCGCCAAGGTCGAGGCCGAGACCGGCAAGCTCGCGGGCGTCGCCGCGCAAGTCACAAGCAGCGCCGTCGAAGTCGCGAGCCTGGGCGACGCATTCGGGGCGGCGGTGCAACTGTTCGGCCAGTCGAACGCGTCCCTGATGGAGCACCTGCAACGCATCGAAGCGGCGCTGGACAAGTCTGTTGCGCGCAGCGACGAACAGCTTGCCTATTACGTTGCGCAGGCGAAAGAGGTCATAGACCTGAGCATGATGTCGCAGAAGCAGATCATCGAAGAGTTGCAGCAAATGGCCGACCAGCGGGCATCCACCGGCCCCGTATCGCCATGAGCGCGGACCTGGACACCGGCGTCGAGCCGACAGCGCCGGTGTGGGCCGTCTTCGGCGATTTGATGGCCGTGCTGCTGGGCGCCTTTGTCCTTGTCCTGGTGGGCGTGATCGGCGTGCAGATGGAACTTTCGGCCAGGCTGGACGATGAGGTCCGGCAGCGCCAGGAAGAAACGCAGCGCCGCAAGTCCCTGGAGCAGGCGCTTGCAAGGCCGCTGGCGCAGGGCACGGTGACCCTGGTGAATGGACGCATAGGGATCAGCGGCAGCGTGCTGTTCGCGCTGAACTCCGCCCAACTGCAATCCGAGGGCCGCGAGGTGTTGAAGTCCCTGATCGAGCCGCTGTCCGATTACCTGCGCTCCCATGGCCAGGTCCTGATGGTAAGCGGCTTTACCGATGACCAGCAGGTGCGCGAGGGCAACCGCAAATTCGCGGACAATTGGGAGCTCTCGGCCCAGAGGGCGCTGACCGTCACCCGCGCCTTGATCGATGAAGGCATCCCCTCTTCCGCGGTTTTTGCGGCCGCGTTCGGCGCGGAGCAGCCGGTGGCCCCGAACGCCGACGAAGAGGGGCGGGCCAGGAACCGGCGGGTGGAGATCGCGCCCATCCCGAAGCCGTCCGCCGCGGCGGAATCGCCCGATGAATAGCGGCGGCGCCAGCCCAACCCAGGCGCTGCTCGCCGCCTGGCGCGAGCGCGGCGCCGCCCGCCTGGATCCCGTCCGCTGCCATTTTATCGAGGCCCTGGCCAGGCGGGCGGCGGGCCATAGCGGCGCGGCGCGGCACGCGCTGGACGAGAGGCTGTCCGAACTGCTGCAGGCCTGCCAGGACGACATCGCAAGCTCCGCCCACGAGACTGGCGAGACTGGCGAGACTGGCGAGGTTGGCGAGGTTGGCGAGGTTGGCGCGGCTGGCAATGCGGGCAATGCGGGCAATATGGAAAAGGCGGGCGAAACCGCCCCGGGGCCGCTGGCCCAGCTCGTCGCTTACATCGCGAGCCAGGCGCCGCGCGGCGGCGCGGGTCTTGCATTGAACGATACTGCCCGGCCGGGCGCCCTGAACCCTGAACTCTCGGCGATCGATTACTTTAGAAGCGCCTGGTCCCGGGTCAGCACCAATCGGCTGCTGCGGCAATCGCAGGCGCAGGTGCCCGAGAACGCCGGCCCGCTCAACTCGAACAATCTTGCGCACCGGTCGCTTGCCCTGATGCGCGAGCTATCGCCCGGCTATCTTCAGCACTTCCTGTCGTATGTGGATGCCTTGTCGTGGCTCGAGCAATTGAATGATGGCGGCGCGGCGGCAAGCCCTGCGGCGAACGCCAAAAAGGGCCCGCGCGGCCGGCAGCGCTAGCGCTTGCCCGCCGCCATCCTCAGTTTCCCGAGACCAGCTTGAGCCCGATGACGCCCGCCAAAATGAAAACGATGCAGAGCATCCTCAGCGGCGCGGCGGAATCGCCCAGCACCGCCATTCCCAGAATCGCGGTGCCCGCCGCGCCGATGCCGGTCCAGACCGCGTAGGCGGTCCCCACGGGCAGCGTGCGCAGAGACAGTGAAAGAAGAAAGATGCTGGCCAAGCCAGTGGCGACCGTGAACAGTCCGGGGATCAATCGCGTGAAACCTTCAGACCATTTCATGCCGAAGGCGAATGCGATTTCGAAAATGCCTGCGATGCCAAGTAGCGCCCATGCCATATGATAGATCCGTTCGTTGATTCGCCAAGCGTTGCGGCCTGGCGAGCTTGGTGGGGTATTTCAGGCCTGCGCGGCGCCGGGTGTCGAGCGGAACGAGATCCCCAATCGATTGAAGGCGTTCATCAATCCGATCGCGTAGGTCAGGTCGGCGAGTTCCTTGTCGCTGAATTCGGCGGCGGCGGCTTCATAGTCGGCGTCGGGAACGCCGGTTTCGGCCACGCGTGTCACGGTTTCCGCCCAGGCGAGCGCGGCACGTTCGCGGGCGCTGAATACTTTCCCCGCTTCGCGCCACACGGGCACAAGCACGAGCTTGTCCACCGCCAGGCCGGACTTGAGCAGATCGCGGGAATGCATATCGATGCAATAGGCGCAGCCATTGATCTGCGAAACCCGCAGGTAAACGAGATCGACCAGCTCTTTCGCGAGGCCGCTTTTTTGAAGAGTGGCGTATACGGCTCCAAAAGCCTTATAGCCTTCGGGCGCAGCCTTGGCATAGTCGATGCGATTGGTCATGATGAATCCTTATGTTTGCTGGTTGGGGGACTCCATCATCGTGCATCTTGGCCCATACCGGAAGGTCCATAATCCATATTACGTTCTAGGCCATGATCTATCCCGCCACATGTTCCTGCCACATGTTCCCGCCTCATGTTCCCGCCTCATGTTCCCGCCTCATGTTCCCGTCTCATGTTCCCGTCTCATGTTCCCGCCTCATGTTGGCGTTCCGCCCTCATAAGCCAATCCGCCAAGGCCGGGTCCTCACATCAGCGCCAGGATGCGCCTTCCGAGGTTCTCGGCGCTGCCTTGGGCATCGATATTCGTGAAACCCAGGAGCAAGGCCGGGGCCTCGTCGGCGCCCATCGTCCAGTCCGTCAGCGCCTCTGCGTACAGGCCCTCTTCGCGCATGCGCGAGGCAAGCCGGCGGTCCGACTGCCCGCCCCGCAAGCGCAAGATCAAGTGCATTCCCCCCGGCTGTGAATCGATGCGCATGTGTTTCCCCAGCGCGCTTTCCAGGCCGGCGGTCGTCGCCGCGCGGCGCTCGGCATAGAGCTTGCGCATCCGTTGGATATGGCGCGCGAAATGCCCTTCCGTTATGAAGGCCGTGACGATGGCTTGCGTAAGCTGGGGACTGCCCCCGGCGAAGACCAGGCTGATCTGCTCGAAGCGCTCGACCTGCGTTTCCGGCACGACGAGATAGGCAAGCCGGATACTCGGAAAAAGCACCTTGCTGAACGTGCCGGAATAGAGCACTCGCCCATCGCGGTCCAGGCTCTTCAACGCAGGCAGGGGACGGCTGACATAGCGGTACTCGCCGTCGTAATCGTCCTCGATGATCCATGCATTGCTTCGCGCGGCCCAGTCCAGCAGCGCCTCGCGCCGGGGCAAGGACAAGGATACGCACAGCGGACTCTGGTGCGCGGGCGTGACCACGGCCGCGCGCGCCCGCGGCGCCGCCTTGATTCCGGCGGAAACGACCATGCCCTCCCCATCCACCGGCACGGGGACGGCCGAAATCTGCATATGCCCCAACAGTTCCCGCGTGGGCGGGTACCCCGGGTCTTCGAGCCAGACGCGGTCTCCCGCCTTCAATAAGGCATGTCCGATCAGCTCCATGGTATGACGGTAGCCCGATGTCAAGAATACCTGGGATGGCAAGCAACTGATCCCGCGCGATAGGTGCAGATACGAGGCGATCTCGGCGCGCAGCGCCGGCAGGCCATATACAGAGGGATGCGCCATGTCGGAGGCTTGCATGGCGCGCGCGCATCGCGCGCCCAGGCGCGCCCAGATCTTCCGGGGAAACGCATCCAGGGCGGGCAAACCCATTTGGAACGGCAGGATCGAATCCGGACGAAAACTGAGCGCGGAAATGCCGCTATCCGATCGAGTCGGCGCGCTTGCGGCAGGCGCCCGCGGCTTGAGGCCCGGCGTGACGATAGTCCCCGCCTGGCCGCGGGCCTGGATGTACCCTTCGGCGGCCAGCAGGGAATAAGCAGCCTCGATAGTGCCCCGTGCCAGACCCAATTCCTTGGTCAGCGCGCGCGCCGAGGGAATGCGGTCGCCCGGCTTCAACACACCGCTGGCAATGGCGCCGCGAAACCTGTCGTAGATCTGGCGGTAAAAAGGCGCGGCCGCCGTCGGATCCAAGGGCGGAATATGGCTGGTCTTCACGGCGGTCATGGCGTAGTCGATTCGGCGGTCGGTCAAAGAATGATTGTGCCATGATGCCCGAGAGCGGCGGCGCGATGGCTTGATTCGGCGCGTGGAAAATTTATTCCTTGATTAGGAAACGATCATTCCCTATAATTCGTTCCATGAATGCAGCCCAGTCCCCAGGCAAACAACACCGAGGCCCCGGCAGGCCGCGCGAATTCGACATGGACGCCGCCCTCGACGGCGCCGTGCGCGTTTTCCGTGATAGCGGCTATCACGCCACCTCTATCGTCGACCTGTGCTCGGCGATGCGGTTGACCGCCGGAAGCATATACAAAGCGTTCGGCGACAAGCGCGCCGTCTTCCTCGCCGCCTTTGACCGCTACACCCGCCTGCGCAACGAGGAGTTGCTGAAGCGGCTCGACAAGGCGGCAAGCGGACACGACAAGGTCCGGGCCGTGCTGCGCTTCTATGCGGAGTCAAGCCATGGCGCCGAGGGGCGGCTCGGCTGCCTGGTGGCCGGCAGCGCCATGGCGCTTGGCAACTTCGATGAGGAAATGGCAGCGCGGATCGAGGCATCCCTGCAAGGCCTAGAGCGCTTGCTGCGGGACCTTGTCAGGCAGGGGCGGGACGATGGCTCTATCGGCAAGGACGTCGATATGGACGCCGCGGCTCGCAGCCTGCTGTGCCTGCTGCAAGGCTTTCGAGTCATCGGCAAGTTCGGGCGGACCCGCGCTGAAATGATGGCCGCGGCGGACGAGGCCATGCGCCTGCTCCGCTGATTTTTTTACTCAATTAGGAAATGATTATTTCCATATTTGACGGACGAGCCATGACTATTGAACCCGCCCCATGCGAAATACCGCCAGAACCGGCAGGCATCCAGCGTTGGCTGATGCTTCTGCTGGCGGCGGCCTGCGGCCTGATCGCCGCCAACATCTACTACGTCCAGCCCTTGACGGGCCCGATAAGCGCTTCGCTGGGCCTGCCGTCACAGGCGGCGGGGCTGATCGCGACCATGCCGCAAGCGGGCTACGGCATCGGGCTCCTGCTGGTCGTGCCATTGGGCGACATTGTCGAGAATCGCCGCCTTTCCATCGCCATCCTGTGCATTGCCGCGCTAGCCTTGATTGCCGCGGCGGCGGCCGCGCACGCATCGACGTTTCTGGCGGCGGGCCTGTTCATCGGGCTGGGTTCGGTGACCGTGCAAATGCTCGTGCTCTATGCCGCACACCTCGCGCATCCCGCGGCGCGGGGCCGCGTGGTCGGCCATGTCACCAGCGGGTTGATGCTGGGCATCATGCTCGCGCGGCCTCTTGCGGGCTTTATCACCGATGCGATGTCGTGGCGCGCCGTATTCATTATCTCGGCGGCCGTCATGGCGACGCTGGCCATTGTGCTGCGAATCGCGCTTCCGCCGCGCCAGCCGGCGCGGGGGGCGGGCTATGGCGCGCTTATTGCATCCATGTGGCCCCTGATCCGCCGGACGCCCATCCTGCGCCGCCGCACCTTCTACCAGACATGCCTGTTCGCGGCGTTCAGCCTGTTCTGGACGACTGTGCCGCTATTGCTGGCCGACCGATTTCACTTGTCGCAAACGGGGATCGCCCTGTTCGCGCTCGCGGGCGCCGCCAGCGTGTTCGCCGCCCCCATTGCGGGCCGCATCGCGGACCGGGGCCAGGACAGGCCGGCAACAGGCCTGGCGATGCTCGCGGTCGCCGCTTGTTTCCTGTTGAGCGGGCTGGATCTGCCGACAAGCAAGGCAGGTATCGCCATCCTCGCCCTGGCGGCGATCCTGCTTGGCGCCGGCGTCACGGGCCACGCCGTGCTCGGACAGCGCGCCATCTTTTCGCTGGATGCCAATTTGCGCGGGCGGCTCAATGGCCTTTTCATGGCGACTTACTTCGCGGGCGGCGCCGCCGGTTCCGTTGCCGGCACCTGGTCCTATGCACATGGAGGCTGGGCCCTGCTGTCGTGGACCGGCCTGGCGCTGCCATTGCTCGCGCTGGCCGGCTATTGCACGGAACGCCAACCGGCTCCGGCAAGCGCGGGCAAGGCGTGAGCCTTGTCCGCCAAAGAGCCGTCATTCCAATCCCCCCCTGCCAAAAAGGAGCATTCCCATGATTACGCAGAAGTCCATGCCCCACCCCTCTACCCTGATCATCGATGCCGCGCCGGCATCCCGGCCCGCCGCCGGACTGCCCGGCTTCAAGCACTGCTTCGAGACCGTCGAGGGGGTGAGATTGCACTATGTGGCCGGCGGAAAAGCGGATGGCCAGACCGTGGTTCTTCTGGCCGGCTATCCTGAGAGCTGGTTTGCATGGCGCAAGGTCATGCCCATGCTTTCCGCGAACTACCGGGTCATTGTCCCGGACCTGCCCGGGCAGGGCGACTCCGATCGTCCAGAAGGCGGTTATGACACGCAGAGCCTGGCGCTCACGCTGCATGGCATGCTCCAACAACTGGGCGTCGCCCGCTGCCGCCTTGCGGCGCACGACGTAGGCGCATGGGTGGCCTACCCCTACGCGGCGCTTTTTGACGGCGAAGTGGAGCGCCTGGCGCTGCTCGACGCGGGCATTCCAGGCATCACGCTGCCGGACGCCCTGCCCATCACGGCGGAGCGCGTATGGCGCACCTGGCATTTCGCGTTCCATGCGATACCGGATCTGCCCGAGATGCTGATAGCGGGGCGGGAACGCGAATATCTGGAGTGGTTCCTGCGGCGCAAGGCGGCCAACCCCGAAACGTTCTCCGACGCGGATATCGATGAGTATCTGCGTGTCTTCAGGAAGTACGGAGGGCTGCGCGCAGGGCTGGCCTACTACCGTTGCGCAGCCTTGTCGGCGCAGCAGAACCGCAGGCTATTCGCCAAGGGCAGGCTCAAGCCCCCTGTCCTGGCCCTGAGCGCGGATCAGGGCTCTATCCCCGATATGGCGGGGCCGCTGAGGGAATACGCGGACGACGTACGCGGCGCCACGATCGCCTGCTGCGGCCATTTTCTTCCGGAAGAGCAGCCTGCCGCGGTTGCCGAAGCGCTCTCTGCCTTCTTTAAATGAGCTCGATGATGGTCATTCATTGAGTGGCCGCTGCCCGGCATCAGCCCAACGGCCGGGCGGCCCGGCGCGCGGCAAGCGCCCGAGGCATGGAATTCTCGCGTGATCGCAAGGTTGCTTATAGAATGCGTAGAGGGAATTCCCGGCGCTGAATCAACGGACAAATAAATGGCAATAAAACTCAAGACTGAAGTGGAAGAACAATTGATCGGCTCCCTGCGCCGCTACTGGAAGCAGGAAGAAGGCGAAGATTTGGGCGAGCTTCGCGCGCGCCTGTTCCTGAAATTCATTGTGCAAGAGATAGGCCCCGGCATCTATAACCAGGCGATACAGGACGCGCAGGAATACATGCAGGAAAAGGCCGCGGAAATGGAAATATCCTGCTATGCCGAGGAATTCACTTACTGGTCCAGCCGGAAAAAAAGCCCGCGCGCCTGATGGCGGCAAGCGAGAGTCTTCCGGCCGCGTGCGCGGCTCGACGCGGCTGAGGCTTCCGATAGTCGAGCTTGAGCCGGCAAACCGGAACCTTACCGCCGCTTAGCCTGTGTATAGAAAAAACGCATCATCTCCTGGCTTGCATCCGGACCTTGGGCATCGGTATAACTGCCGCGCTTGCTGCCGCCGGACCAGGCGTGCGCCGCGCCATGGACCAGCCAGTGCTCGGCAACGACCCGGCCTTCGGCATTTTGGTGCGAGGTCTGGGTATAGGCGTGGCCATCGGGCATTTTGCCGCGCCGCACGCTAGGCTGGGGTTGCGCCGGCATTGCGAAAGAGGCCGGGCCCGCGCTCTGGGACTCGGCGCGAGGGACGTTTTGCGCCATCGTCTTTTCGCCATTGCGCGGATGGACCGTGGTGTCCCGGTCGCCATGAAATACGATGATGGGAATCGCATTCAGGCGCGCGTTGGCACCGGCGGCCGATCCATTGCCGGCCCGGGGGCCCGCCGCCGCGCCTTTCATTGCCGCCAGCGCCGATGGCAAGTCGTGCGCCGAGGCATATGGCAAACCCGAATGGACGCCGACCGCCGCGTACAAATCGGGATAGAGCGTGCCCATGATGACGGCCATCGCGCCGCCGGCGGACATGCCCGCGATATAAACGCGGCTCGCATCGATATGCTGGGTGCCGATGATTTTGCGCGTGATGCCGGCGATGATGGACGGCTCGCCTTGGTCGCGCTGCTGATCGATGGCCTTGAACCAGTTCCAGCATCGGGCGCTGTTGGCGGCTTGGGTCTGGGCCGGGTAGACGACGAAGCATTGCTTTTCTTCGGCGATCGCGTTCATCCGGGTGCCGGCGGCGAAGTCGTCCGGATCTTGCGTGCAGCCATGCAGCATGACCATCAGCGGCAGGGCCTGGCCCTGATAACTGCTCGGGATATACAGCTTATAACTCCGGCTGCCGGCTTCGTTGCGATAGGAGCCCGAGATGAACCGGCCCCCGCCGCCGGCATCCCCGGGCTGCGGCGCGGAGGATGGCATCGGGACGTCAAACGGCGGAAACGCCGGCAAATCAAATTGCCGGGCTTGCGGGCCCGAGGAAATGCGAAACCGTGTCAACAAGCCGTCCACGACATCGTCCGCGACCACTGTTTCAGCTGTGTCGGCGGCATCGCTAGCCTCTGCCCCGGGCGCAGGGGTGATATCGCGCATCGGGCGCGACCGCGGCGCATTCCAGCCGGGCTGCGACCAGCTGGGCTGCGGCGCGGCATGTTCGGGGCGGCCGCTCTTCTGCAAGGCCTGCTGAATGGCGGCAGTGGCTGCCGCGGGCCCGCTGGTCAACAATGTCTTTGTCGCTTCGCGCATTTTTTCAAACATTTCTTGATCGAGTTTCATGGAGGCTATCCTTGCTATCGTCGCCAGGCGCGGCGGCCATCGGCGCGAGGGTTAACGTTGTGTCGCTTAATGAATGCGTCCGGCCAGCGCCGCCCTGACCTCCGGGCTTGCGCGCAGCGCGCCCAACACCGTCAGGGAGTCTATCGTCGCCAATGCCAATTCCGGCGATACGTCGGCGCCGATGCTGGCCAAACCCAGCACCTGGATTTGCAGGCGCTCCCCCGCGGCCTGGACGGCTTCGAGATCCGCGCGGGAATAATGCTGCAGGCCGAGCACCAGGCTCTTGCGCGCCACCGTCTGCTTGACGACGTCGGCATGCGTGTTCAACTGATTGCGGATGGCGGTGCGGATCAGATCGGTCCGGTTGGAATAAAAACCTTCCTGCACCAGCAAATCTATCTGCCCAAGATCGATCAATCCCAAATTGATGGTGACTTTCTCGCTATCGTTGAGCTTCGGCCGGATTTCATGCACGCTCATATTGCGATCCTTTATACTCTTGATGGCATCCATATACCATCTACATGGAGTATATTTTAAACCTCGAGGACGAATTGTCAAAGAGGGAAATGCAACAGCAAGTACGCAAAAATAGCGATACTGCCGGTTCGCAGGCGAACGCGCCTCGCATATCGTGAGAAAATTGGCCAGAAATGCAGAGGGTGCCGTTGAAGCTGCAACCTCGGGCAACACCGAAAGCTTCTTCCCATGCGACGCCGCGATTGCTTCCCGCGTCGGCGACGGCCATGATGAGGCTCCCACGTCGCTCACGGCATGCCCGCTACGGGACGGAAACGCCAGTTTGCCCGCCAATTTGCATAACACTTCGCAAGGAATGCGAATGAGCCAACAATCACAGCCCAAGCCGCTGCGGCCCCGGAAGACTCCTAGCCAGCCCCGCTCGGCGGAAACAGTGGCATCGATCATCGAGGCGGCGGCCCAGGTTCTCGAAACCCAGGGTTTCGAGGGATTCAACACGAACGCCGTCGCCCAGCGCGCCGGCGTCAGCATTGGATCGCTTTATCAATATTTCCCAGGCAAGGATGCGCTTACCGTTGCGCTCATCCATCGCGAAACGGCACGGTTTTATCAGGACGCGGCGATTGCGCTCACCAAGCGCAGCGGCAAGGCGGCGCTGGAATATCTGATTGGCGCATCAGTGCGCCAGCAGTTGCAGCGCCCCATGCTGGCCAGGCTGCTCGATGTCGAAGAAGGCCGGCCCGCATTGCGCGGCGAAGTGGCCAAGCCGGAAACCATGCAGAACCTGCTGGTGGCCATCATCAAGCGCGCAAGGCCCAGACACGCAAACCCCGAGGTCGCGGCGGGCGATCTGCTCGCCATCATCAGGGGCATGGCCGATGCGGCAAGCGAGCGCGGCGAAAGCGACATCGAGGATCTGGAGCGCCGCCTGCGGGCGGCCGTCTTCGGCTACCTTTCCAGGACCGGCATTTCAAAAGGATAGCCATGCCACGCTCGCACCTGTTTGGAAAACTCGCCGCAATCTGCGGCATGGCGCTGCTGGCGGCCGCCCCCGCTTATGCGGCGCAAAGCTGCAAGGAAGATCCGGCCATGGACCGGGCATTTGCCGACGCCGGCGCCCGCGGCACTTTCGTGCTGCTCGATGGGCAGACCGGCGCCCTCGCCTGCCACGACGCGGCGCGCGCCCGATCGGGCTTCCTGCCCGCCTCCACCTACAAGATTCCCAATTCCCTGATCGCGCTCGAGACCGGCGTTGCCAGCGGGCCCGGCTTCGCCCTGCCGTGGGACAGCCGCCGCAATCCCAGGCAGGATTGGTGGCCGCAAGCGTGGGCGCGCGATCAGACCCTGGCGACCGCATTGCCCAATTCCGTGGTGTGGTTCTACCGGGAACTGGCCCGGCGCATAGGCCCCGCGCGCATGCAGGCCTATGTGGACAAGTTCGGCTACGGCAACCGGAATATCGGCGGCAGCATCGACCATTTCTGGCTCACGGGCGATTTGCGTATTTCGGCTCTCCAGCAAGCCCAGTTCCTCCAGCGCTTTTACACGGAAAAGCTGGCTGTCTCCCATCGTTCCACCCAAATCGTAAAAGACGCCATCGTGCTGGAAAGCACGCCGGCGTATCGGCTCAGCGGCAAGTCCGGCTGGGCGGGCATGGGCGAAGCCGGCGCGCGGCAGACTGGCTGGCTGGTCGGCTACCTGGAGCGCGGCGAGAAGGTTTATTTCTATGCCTTGAACATGGACATGAGCAAGCCTGCGCAGGGCCCCGCGAGGCTTGCCCTCGCCAAGGCCATATTGCGCGGGCGGGGCTTGATGCCGCTTGCGCCGGAATAGCCAAGCGCGATCAGAACGCCCATGCCGTGGCCATCCTGAACCCGTGATCGCGCCTGCCGGCCGCGAACTGGCCCGCGTAGCCCATGCCCAGGCTGGCATTCCTGCCCAGGCTGGCGCGCATGCCCAATTGCAGCGACCAGGCCCGGCGCGCCAGCCCCAGGCCTTCGGACTCGAACAGGGTTTGCCTGGCGCCGTCCCGGAAGCGTTGCCGGCTGAACGCGCGGATATCGCCGCTGGCATGGCGCCACGCCAGCTCGCCCCGCACCTGGGCGACGCCCGTGGACGTTGCAATGGTGTGCGCGGCCCGCAGCCCGAGCGTGGCGAACCATGCCGCCTGGCTTTCCGGCGCTACCTTCAGCGCAGCCGCGGCGCCCTTCTCCACGAACCCGTCCGTGCCGGTACGCACCCATGCCAATCGGGCGAACGGGCTTATCGTTGGCGCCATGCTCGAGGCCGCCATGCTCGAGGCCAAAGCGCCCCTGGGCGCCAGCGCCTTGCCCAGCCAGCGCAGCGGCGCTGCGATCTCGCCGAACGCCTGCAGGGTGCGCCCCCGATAATCCGCCGACAAGGCATCGTACAGCCCCGCTACGCCTATTTCCCTATGGCTTCGAATGTTGTGCCAGGCGCGCGCCAGGCCCACCGCCAGGTCCACGTCGCGCCAGCGCCCGGCCAGGCTCAGGCCGGCATGCACGCTGTCGATCCGGGCGCCGGCCATGGCCTGGCGCCGCCACTGGTGGCTGCGCTGCGCGCCGAAGAATCCGCCCGCCCACCAGTCGGCGCCGATCGGCCGCTCGATACCCAGCGCCAGTCCGCCGATGTCGCGCCGGTCGGCCGGCGTGCCGCCATCGGCGGCGCGGTCGGCCGACGAATGAAAGGCCTGGCTCCAGAAGCGCGGCCCCTGCCTCCCGGCATCCGGATGGGAATGCGCGGACAGTTCGCCCGCCGGCGCGCCGCCGGCCCGGCCCACATTGCGCATCACCGCCTCGCGCAGGAACCGGCTGTCCTCCAGCATGCCGGAACGCAGCGACGCCGCCCAGTTGCCGGACAATTGCCTGAAGGCTTCCCTGGCCTGCTCCGGGTCCATCGCCACGATCTCGTCGCGCACGCCGGGGTTGCCGTTGTCCTCCACCGCATCGGCCACCCCGTCTTCAGTCGGCGTCTCGGCCACTTCGTCCAGCGGCGTGCCGTTGCGGTCCAGGCTTATATACACGGCCTGCTCGCCATAGCTCAAGGTCGGCGTCAGGAAGGGCAAATCGGTGGCGGCCGACGCGAAGCGCGTACCGTCGAAGCCGTCAAGGGCGTAGAGCAAGGTATAGCGCGTGCTCGGCCGCCAATCCCCGGCGCCGGCCCGCGTCGCGACGTGCCCGTCGAGCAGGGCCTTGCCGGCGACCTGCACGAAATCCGCCTGCCCCAGGGCCGTGGCGTCCACCTCGAAAATCGCCCCGGGCTGGAATTCCAGTTTTTCCGTCACCGTGAAGACAGCGGTATCGCCCGCGCCATTGCCGGGCGACAGCACGCCGCCGTCCATTATCGTGGCCGACCGCACCGTGCCGCCGCCTTCCAGGCGCGCAGCCCGATTGACCCGCACAGCGCCGGCGAGATGCCAGTCGACTGCCAGCGCCCCCTGGTTGACCGTGACAAAAAAAGGCGAACCGGCAATGCCGGCAAGGCGCAGTGTCCCCCCGCCCTGCTTCACGACGGGCACCGAACCGATGACGTTGCCCGCCTGGATCGCCACGCCGCTGTCCACCCGCCATTGCACGCTGTCGGCCAGTTCCCGCGACGCCGGCTCGGGCGCATCCCCCGGGGCGCCATCGGCGCTATTGTCGCCCCGCAAGTGCATCTGATTGAAGATGGCGGCGCCCGGCGCATAATCCACCACGCTGCCCTGGTCCACCAGCAGGGAATTGAGCTTGCTGCCCAGGGCGTCCTCGCCCATTACCCGCAGCGTGCCCTCGCGCAGCATGGTGTTGCCGCGGTAGCTATTCCGGCCGGACAGCGCCAGGGTGCCGGCGCCCAGCTTCTCCAGCCCGGACGCCGCCGCGCCCTGGCTGGAAATCGCGCCGCTCAAATGCAGGCTGGCGCCGGCCTGCACGTGAATGCTGGCCAGGCTGTCGCCGATCAGCACCTGCCGGCCCGATTCGAAGGTGCCCGCCGTATACAGCCCGGTCCCCGAAAAAACAAAAGGCGCATCGGGGGGACCCCATTGCGCCTCGTTGTAAATCCATTCCACGCCATCCGGCGGCGCGACCGCGTCAGCCGATGCCGCTCCGGCCCACGCCAGGCACGACGCCCCCGCCAGCAGCATGGCGCAGCGCCTTTTCACGCCGCAGCGCAGGCATCTCTCCAGGCCGTGCCAGACTTGCTCCGCACAACATACGTCCAGCGGCAACAGCGATACGTTCCGAATCGTCATGATGTTCTCCGATAGATAAATATGTCACGTCAATGACGTGCAAATTATGAAACATTCGGATTTTTTTTGAAATAACCACCATGAAGCTGCCAAGGTCGCCGCCCGCGCATGGGCGCGCGGCGTTCATGGTTTGTATTGATAGCGCCAGAGCCAGGCGGCAAGGCCCGGGCTTCCGGCACGCCGGTTTTCGATCAGGCCGGGGCGGCGCGCAGCGGATCTATGGCTTGCGTGACCGCCCTGGCCACCGCCAGCAAGCGCGTATCCTGGGCGAATGCGCCTATCAGCTGGGCCCCCAGCGGGAGGCCCTGCGGACCCAGGGAGATAGGAAAGGACACCGAAGGCAGGTGCAGCAGCGACCACAAGGCGCCAAAACGCGGGTCGCCGGCGGACGACAGGCCGGCCTCGGCCTCGCCCGCGGCGGCGGGGTACAAGATCGCGTCGACGTCCTGAAACATGTCCTGGCTGCGCCAATGGGCTTCGCGCACCTGCTGGCGCATGGACACATATTCATCGAAGTCCACGCTCTCGCCTTGCTGCAGGCGGGTGTGCAGGCGCGGGCTCAAATGCCTGGCGTGCAGCAGGCGCTCATTGGCCAGGGTCTGCCGCGCCTCGTACATGAACAGGCGCGGCTGGATCGCAATCAGCGGCTCCAGTTCCTGCGGCAGCCAGATCCGGCTCATGGCGCAGCCGGCCTGTTCCAGGCGCTGAACCAGGCGCTCGAGCGCCTGCAGCGTTTCCGGCTTGACGTAGTCCCACTGGCGCGACAGGCACAGGGCGATGCGCGGCTTGAACACCGCGCTGCCGACCGTCCTGGCGCCATGCAGGCCCAGGGTGAAAAATGCGGCGTCCTCAACGCTGCGGGCGATCACGCCTATCGTGTCCTGCGACGGACTCAGCGCCTTCATGCCGGCCGTGGCTATCATATCGAAGCTGGGCTTATACCCCACGACCCCGCAATACACCGCCGGGCGGACGATAGAACCGGTGGTCTGCGTGGCGAAGGCGACCGGCGCCATGAAGTCCGCCACGGCCGCGGCGGAGCCGCTGGAAGATCCGCCGGGGGTATGTTCCAGCTGCAAAGGGTTCCTGGCCTGGCTGGGGGTCTGGGTGGCGAACTCTCCGGTCGCGACCTTGCCCAGCACCACGGCGCCGCGGTTCTTGGCGACCACCACGCAGGCGGCGTCCAGCGCCGGCTGGAAGTTCCGGTAGATCTTCGAGCCGTACTCCGTGGGATAGTCCGAAGTGTCGATAATATCCTTGACCGCGAAAGGTATCCCCCGCAGCACATGCTGGCCCGAATCCGCATCGATCTTGCGGGCGGCCGCCAGGGCCTTGGCGGCGTCATAGGCGACAAAGGCCTGGACCTGCGGGTTGCGCTCCGCAATCCGGTCCAGGCATGCCTGGACCAGGGCGACGCTGGTGATCTCGCGCCGCTCGATCGCCCCGGCGGCTTCGACCACGCCGAGCTGGTTCAACGGTTTCTTGCCGCTTTTCATTCCAGGCTTATCCCCGCATCTTTGATGACTTTGGCCCATTTGTCATGCTCGGCCTGGACGAACTGGGTGAAGTCCCGGACCGAACCGCCGGCCGGCTCCGCGCCCAGGGCCAACAGCTGCTGCTTGACCTCGGGCTGGTTCAATATCTTCTGCACTTCGGCATTCAATTTCTCGACAATGGCGGGGTCGACCTTCGCCGGCGCGAACAAGCCGAACCAGCCGTTGACCTCGTAGCCCGGCAAGCCGGCTTCGGCCATGGTCGGCACCTGGGGCAGCAAAGCCGAGCGCTGGGCCGAGGTGACCGCCAGCGCGCGCAGCTTGCCGGATTCGATATGCGACAGGCATAGCGGCACGTTGCAGAACATCGCCTCGACGCGGCCCGGCAGCAAGTCGGCGAGCGCCGCCCCGCCGCCCTTGTACGGAACATGCAGCATTTGCGTATTGGTCAGCGACTTGAAGAGCTCGCCCGACAAATGCATGCTGCCGCCATTGCCCGTGGAGGCGTAGCTGTACTGTCGGCCCGGCAGCAAGCTTATCAGTTCGCCAACCGTCTTGGCGGGCACTTGCGGATTCACCACCAGCACATTGGCGACCGTGGCCACATTGGTAATGGGCGCGAAATCGCGCAAGGGCTGGAATTTCAAGTCCTTGTACAGGCTGGGATTCACCGCGTTCGTGCTGGTGGGGCCCAGCAGCAGCGTGTAGCCGTCGGGCGCCGCGTCGGCCACGGCCGCCGCGCCGATATTGCCGCCGGCGCCGGGCTTGTTCTGGACGACCACCGGCTGGCCCAGGGAATCCGCCAGCCCCTTTGCCGCAATGCGCGCCAGCAGATCAGTGACGCTGCCCGGGCCGAAAGGCACCACCAGGCTGATCGGCCTGGCGGGATACGGCGCGGCTTGCGCGAGCGCGCCGGCGGATGCCAGCAGCATAGCGGCGCCGCCGCACGCGGCCACGGCAAAACGAAGTCTCGATGGGAACGTGAACATGGCTTCGATTCCTGTAGAAAGAGTGAATGCGAATGAGCGAGGCTGGACCTCGCTCAAAAGATGGACAAGCTTAGTTCGCGCTTATTAAGATGTCTAATATTAATTAAACCCATAATTAAGACACTGAAAGACCCAATGCAATGATTCTCCATTCACGCTCCATTGAAGCATTCATCGTCGTCGCCGAAGAATTACATTTCGGCAATGCCGCCAAGCGCCTGCACATGAGCCAGCCGCCGCTCAGCCAGCAGATCCGCCGCTTCGAGGAAGAAATAGGCGCCCAGCTGTTCGTGCGCAGCACGCGGTCGGTCAAGCTGACGCCCGCGGGGGCGATGCTGCTCAAGAAGGCCAAGCAACTGGCCACCGACGGGCAATTGGCGGTGCTGGCCGTGCGCCGCACGGCCAGCGGCGAATCCGGCAGCCTGACCATAGGCTTCACCAGCACCGCGGCCTACCAGTTTCTGCCCAAGCTGCTGGCCGGCTATCACACCCGCCGGCCCGACATCGCGCTCACACTGAAGGAAGACTTGTCGGCCAACCTGATCATCCTCCTGGCCGAGGAAAAGATCGACCTCGCCCTGTTGCGCAGGCCGGCCGCCGCCAACCATGCGTCCTTGATTTTCAGCAGGGTGAGCCAGGAAAACATGTGCGTGGCCATGCAGAATTGCCATCCGCTGGCCAGGCAGGAAAGCATCGCCCCGCGGCAATTGCATGGCCTGCCGTTCGTGGGGTACAGCGCCGAGACCGCGCTGTATTTCCGGGAAAAAACGCAAAGCCTGTTCGCCCATTTCCAGATACAGCCCGATATCGTTCATGAAAGCGTCATGCCCACGCTGCTGGCGCTGATCGAGGCGGGAGCCGGCATCGCGCTGGTGCCTGAATCCGCGGCGCACTTGCGGCCCGCCGGCGTCTGCTACCGGCCGCTGAAAGACGCCGGCGCCACCGCGGCCATCGATCTTTATTGCGCGCAGCGGCGCGACGACAGCAACCCCGCCACGCAGACGGCGCGCGAAATACTGCAAGCCATTACCCCTCCCTTTTTCTCACCACCATCCACCTAGGCACCCGGAAACGCACCAGCACCCGGTACAGCACCATATACGCCACGACAAACAAGGCCGTAAAGCCGATCAGCACAGGCTCGTTCTGCCAGAACAGCAGCGCGGCCAGCCCGGCCAGGGACGAAAACGCCCACAGGAAGGGGGAAGTCATGGCATTGCGCTGGATCTTGCGGCGCCGTTTGCCCGGGCCCGCCTCCGCCCAGCGCACGACACGCCGGTAGATCAGCATGTGCAGGTGGACGCGGTCGGGCAGGGCCGGCGACATGCGCCGCAGGAAAACCTTGCGGTAGATGGAAAACAGCGTTTCGAACACCGGATAAAAACAGAGCAGCAAGGGAAACCAGGCCGAAACATTGGCGTGGCGCCCCAACAGCAAGATGGCCACCACGCCTATCATGTAGCCAATAAAATAGGCGCCGCCAGCGCCCAGGAAAATCAGCCCGCTGGGATAATTCCAGACCAGGAACCCGCAAATCGCGCCTATCATGCACGCCGACATCACCAGCAGCAGGCGGTCGCCCACGCAATAAGCCACATAGGCGAAGCCCGCGAAGATCAAGGCCGATACCACGGCCGCCAGCCCGTTGTAGCCGTCGATGATATTGATCGCATTGGCCGCGCCGCCAATGACGATGAGCGTCGCAATGAATGATATCGCCGCGTACTGCAGCAGCCAGTCGGCGCCCAGCACATTCATGCGGATCACCTGCGCATCCAGCACGCAGTAGGCCAATACGCCGGATATTCCGACAAACAGGAAGCGCAGCCGGACCGATGCCCTTCTGCTCACGTCCGCGGCCAGGCCGCCCATGAAGGCGGGCAGGGAGCATAGCCATATCAACAGCAATGGCGCCAGCACCTGCGGCTCGCGATACGCCAAGGGCGCGCTGCTCGCCAGCACCGCCAATACCAGCGCCACCCCGCCCATGCGCGGCACAGGGCGCGCGCAGCATTTCCGGGCCTCCGCCAAACCGCCATCGGCGCAATGGCGGCTATGTAAATATTTGTAGCGCACCAGTATGAGCGTCAAGGCCAAGGACGCCAGAAAGGCGGTAAGGAGATACACCATGCGTTAGACCGGCAAGTCCTTTATGTTTGTAGTCGGGTTCGCCGCAAGCCCCTGAAAACGCCTCTCCATATATTTGCAAGCCTAGAAAATGCCGATCAGCAAGAACTATGCCGGAAGCGCCCAGACGCGTTTTGTTACGGACCTCAGCATGAAAGAAAGCACGGACTTCAACAATAGGGCGTGCGGCTACCGCCGCCCGCGATTTCATGTTTCTTGAGACGAACGGGTGCGAATTTGGGACATGCGGGCATGGAAGCTGGCAGCGGTTTCATCAACAATGCATATGGGTTTTCCATCCTATCCATTGCATTCCAGGCCCCCATGTCACGTCTTCCCGTTTTCGCGGCGGAATCCGCCCCCGAAGCCAGCCGTCCGCTGCTCGAGCAGGTCAAGGCCAATAACGGCTTCGTCCCCAACCTGATCGGCGTTCTGGCGGGATCCCCGCAGGCCCTTGAAACCTATCTGGGCGTTGGCGCGACCAATGGCCGCAACAGCCTGAGCCTCGCCGAACGCGAGGTGGTGCAACTGACGGCCGCGCGCATCCATGGCTGCGGGTTCTGCGTGGCCGGCCACACCGCGGCCGCCGTCAAGGGCAAGGTCTTCAGCCGCGAGGATACCCTGGCGCTGCAGCATGGCCGGCCGCTGTCCGACGCCAGGCTGCAGGCGCTGGCCGGCTTCACCGGGCAGGTGATCGCCGCGCGCGGAGCGGTGTCCGACGAGGCACTGCGGCACTTTCTCGATGCGGGCTATTCCCAGCGCCAGGCGCTCGAAGTCGTGCTCGGAGTGAGCCTGGCGACACTATGCAATTTCGCCAACAATCTGGCGCGCACCGAGCTCAATCCGGAGTTGCAGCCCTACGCCATTGGCTCGCTGGAGCGCCAGTCATGAACCGCGGCGTTGCCGATCTCCCTCCAGCGCACTCGCCGGGACCGGCATGAATGCCGTCCCGCCCCATTCCGGGCCTGGCGTCCTCACGCTGCAGGCCCAGGGCCTGCGTTTCGCCTACCCCGGCCAGGCGCCGGTGTTCAGCGACCTGTCTTTGCAGGTGCGCCCCGGGGAAATCGTCGCCTTGCTGGGCGGCAGCGGCTGCGGCAAATCCACACTGCTGCGCGGACTGTCCGGCCTGGCCGCGCCGCAGGCCGGCGAAGTGCGTTTTCTCGGCGCGCCGCTGACGCGTCCGCATCCGCGCGCGGCGCTGATCTTCCAGCATGCCAGTCTGCTGCCATGGCGCGATACCCGCTCCAATGTGGCGTTCGGACTGGATTTCAAGCGCCAGCCGCGGCTCGATGCCGGCGTGCGCCAGCGGCGCGTCGCCGATGCGCTCGAGGCGGTCGGCCTGGCCGACCGCGCCCGCAGCTATCCCGCGCAGCTCTCGGGCGGGCAGGCCCAGCGGGTGGCGCTGGCGCGCGCGCTGGTACGGCAGCCGGCGCTGCTGTTCGCCGATGAACCCTTCGCGGCCCTGGACGCCATCACGCGCGCGCAGATGCAGCGCCTGCTGATCGCGCTGGTGCACCGCTGGCAGGCGGCAGTGCTGCTGGTGACGCATGACATCGACGAGGCCATCGTCGTGGCCGACCGCATCCTGCTGATGGGATGCGAGGCCGATGGGCCTGCGCGCATTGTGCAGGAATGGCCGGTCGCCATCGAGCGGCCGCGGGAAGGCCGCGCCCGCGCCGCCGCCGAGCTGCATTTCGAAATTCTTACCGCGCTGCAGTCGCTGCACGCCTGACACTGGCAACCCCCACGAAAGGAGTCATCGCATGTCCGTTCCTGATCGACCCACCCATATTTGCGCCAGCAGCGCGTGCAACTGCCACCTGACGCGCCGCGACGTGCTGCGCCTGGGCGCCCTGTCGGCTGCCGCGGCCATGGCGCCATTGCTGAAGATGCGCGATGCGCGCGCCCAGTCCTTCAAGGGCGATGACCAGCCGGTGCGCATCGGCTATCTGCCCATCACCGATGCGGCCACGCTGCTGGTCGCGCATGGCCGCAAACTCTACGAGGCCGAAGGGCTGCGCACCGAACCGCCGCGGCTGTTCCGCTCCTGGGCCCAGCTTGTGGAGGCCTTCATCGCGGGCCAGGTCAATGTGATCCACATGCTGTCGCCCGCCACGCTCTGGCTGCGCTATGGATCGAAGTTCCCGGCCAAGGTCGTCGCCTGGAACCATATGAGCGGCTCGGCGCTGACAGTGCGTCCCGATATCGATGCGGTGAGCGACCTGGGCGGCAAAGTGGTTGCCATCCCGTTCTGGTACTCGGTCCACAATGTCGTGCTGCAGCGCCTGCTGCGCGAGAACAGCCTCGAGCCGGTCAGCCGGCCCCGGGACGGCGGGCTCAAGGACAATGAGGTCAACCTGATCGTGCTGCCGCCGGCCGAGATGGTGTCCGCGGCGGCGAACAAGGGCATTGCCGGCTTCATCGTGGCCGACCCCTTCAACGCCGCCGCCGAGTCGCTGGGGGTGGGCAAGGTGCTGCGCTTCACCGGCGATGTGTGGAAGGACCATGCATGCTGCGTTCTGACGCTGGCCGAGCAGGACATCGCGCAGCGTCCCGAATGGGTCCAGCGCGTGACCAACGCGGCGGTGAAAGCGCAGCTCTGGATCCGCGGCAACGAGTCAGAGACGGCGCAATTGCTGGCGCGCGATGCGCCAGGCAAATACACGCCGCACAACCTGCAGGTGCTCGACAAGGTACTGTCCTCGGCCGACTATCGGAACTATGAAGCCTCGGGAGTCGTCCGGCACAAAGACTGGGGGCAGCGGCGCATCGACTTCCAGCCCTATCCGTTTCCAAGCTATACCGAGGAACTCGTGCGTTCGCTGCGCCTGACCCGCGTCGAAGGCAACGCCGAGTTCCTGCAGGAACTGGACCCCGCCTTCGCGGCCCGGGATCTCGTCGATGACCGCTACGTGCGCCGCGCCATCGAGGACGTCGGCGGCCTGGAGGCCTTCGGGGTGCGCGGCGGATGGACCCGCAGCGAGGTGCTGGGCTGATGACGCGCAAGCGCGCGGCCTGGCGCGGCGCGCTGCTGCCATTGGCGGGGATTCTGGCGGCGCTGGCGCTTTGGGCCCTGGGCGTGGCCGCCCTGGAGGCGCGCACGCCGATCGCCAGGGCGTTTTCGCCGGCTGCCAGCGGCAGGGCGCTGCTGTCGCTGCTGGCAGCCGGCGAATTGTGGCCGCACGCGCTGGCCAGCCTGAAACGGGTCGGCCTGGGAATTGTACTGGCGGTGTCGGCCGGCGTTCCGGCCGGGCTGGCGCTGGGGCTGTCTCCCACCTTTCGGGCCGCGGTGACTCCCTTGTTCCAGTTGCTGCGCATGATCTCGCCGCTGTCGTGGATGCCGCTGGCCGTGATGGCGCTGGGTATCGGCGACGCGCCGGTGGTCTTCCTGCTGGTCTTCGCCGCCATCTGGCCTATCCTGCTCAACACGGCAGCGGGGGTGGCGGCGCTGGACGTCGACTGGCTGCGCCTGGCCGAGAGCCTGAGCGCGACACGCCGGGAAATCGTCTGGCAGATCGTGCTGCCCGGCGTGGTCACGCATGTGCTCACCGGCTTCCGGCTGGCCATAGGCATTGTCTGGATCGTGCTGGTGCCCGCCGAAATGCTGGGCGTATCGTCGGGCCTGGGCTATTTCATTCTCGATACGCGCGACCGCCTGGCCTACGATGAGTTGACAGCAACGATCGTGGTGATCGGCCTGCTGGGCTATGCGCTCGATGCCTTCGCCCGGACCGGCTATCGTCTATGGACGCGCGGCGAAGGCTCCGCATAGGCCGCCAGCCGCGGCGCCATGGCCCGCCCCGTCATGAACGCGCCGCCGTTGCCGCCGCGCCGGGCTATTGCAGCACGGTCCCCAGCCCGCCCGGCCGGTTGCCGCGCCGCCACGCGCCGGGCTGCTCGCCGGTAATCTTCTTGAAAGCGCGGCTGAACGCCGCGCTGGACCGGTAGCCCACGTAGTCGGCGGCGCGTTCGATGCTGTCGCCCGACTCCAGGCGCTGCGCGGCGATACGCATGCGCAGCGTCGCCAGGAAGGCGGCCGGCGATTGTCCGGTGAGATCGCCGAAATGGCGGCAGAAATTGCTTCGCGACATATGCACGCGGGTCGCCATTTGTTCGACCGTCCAGTCGCGGCCCGGGGCGGACAGCACGTCGGCCAGCAGGCCGGCCATTTTGGTGGTGCGCGTCAGGCTCCATATGCCCGCCAGGCTGCGCATGTCCCTCGATACCGCCCGCCGGATCGCATAGAAGAGCAGAACTTCCACCAGGCGGGCCAGCAGCGGTGAGGGTTGTTCCGGGTCGCCGCCCGCCTCGGCGCGGATCAATTCAAAGACAGTGGCCAGGTGCCCGCTGTCCGTATCGTCGGCGCGAACCAGGATGGCTTCGGGAAGGCTGTCAATCAGCAGGTGGCTCATGGCTCCGCGAAACTCGAAGAAGCCGCAGGCAAGGCCGGTGCCGCCGCCGGGCACGCGCGCCTCGAGCGGCAGCATGGCCGCGGGAGCGTGGTGGATTCTGGAGCCCGGCTCGGCGTTGAGCCGATGGGGCACATCGCGCAGGAACAGGACGCTATCCCGCGGCATCAGCGGGATGGATGCGTGCCCGGGCCGGTGCAGCCAGCACTGGCCGTCGAGAACCAGATGGAAACTGCCCAGCAGCCTGCCGGCCGTCGATGCCTGCCAGGCGCCGCAGTAGCGGCCGGCATGGAACACGGTGGTTTCCAGGCGCAAGCTGCCCAGCAGCCAATTGACGAGTTGATCGCAAGAGAAAGTGGTTTCCATGCGATCGAATGTATCAACCTAATATCGCATCGCCAAATATTGCTTGGTCAATAGCTTATGCCAGGCCGGCGCCCGGCGCGCCTGCCGTGCCCGGCGTGCTTGCGGGCGGCAGGCATCGCGGCACATCGCCCGACGGCCGCTGCGGCCTTCCGGCTTGGCCGCAATCTTGATCTGCCTCAAGGATACGGAAACGACGCCATTTTGCCCATGTTTGAACATTCCAAATTCATGCCTGATCGTCCCAATTCGCGGCCAGCATGCTCCTTTGCCGACAGCCCCAACTTACACTGGCCGGACGGAAATTCAAGGAGGGAAGTATGCAGCATCAAGGAGCCGCCCATCCGGTCGCCGACACCAATGCGGGCGCCGAGGCGAACGTCAATGCCAAGGCCGGCGACAGCGCCGATGTCAACGCGCCGCGGCATCTCTACGCCGCGGTGTCTCCCCATCTGGGCGGCACCTGCCAGGCGCAACTGGCCGGCGCCGTCGCGCAGATCGCCGATGCCTTCTCGGCCCAGGGCGGGAAGATCACCAGCCTGGCCGTGTTCTTTCGCGACCCGGGGCAGGCCAGGCAAGTGGACCTGCTTCTGCGCGAGCTCTATGGCGCGGGCAAGATGCCCGCCACGAGCTACATCGACCAGGCGCCGTGCGACGAGCGCAGCCTCGTGGCGCTGGAAGCAACGGGAGTGGCGGGCGATGCCACGGTCGAATACCACAGCCCCCAAGTCACCGTCGTCCGCTACGACGGCGTGGCCTGGGTCCAGACAGGCCATTCCGCGGCGCGGGGCCACTGGCATACCGGCAGCGCCTATGATCGCAGCGTGCAGGCCATGAGGCAGACCAAGCGCCTCCTGGCCAGTGTCGGGGCGAGCATGGACCAGATCCTGCGGACCTGGTTCTATATGGGCGGCATTGTCGCCGATGATGCGGGCGGCGCACCCGGCACCCAGCGCTACAAGGAACTCAACCGGGCCCGCACGGACTGCTTTCGGCACATCGACTTTCTGGCCGGCCGCGTTCCCGGGCCCGCCGGGCGGACGGTCTATCCGGCGTCGACGGGCATCGGGATGGCGGGCGACGATGTCCGCCTGTCGGTCCTTGCGCTGATGACGGACCGCAGCGATGTCCTGGCTGTGCCGCTGGAGAACCCGCGCCAGGTCGCTGCCTTTGATTATGGGCAACATTACAGCCCCCAGTCTCCGAAATTCTCGCGCGCGATGGCGGTGGTCCATGGCGATCAGGCGACCATCTATATTTCCGGGACCGCTTCCATCACCGCATCGGAAACGCAGCACTTGGGCGACGCGGCCAGACAGACCGGAGAAACGCTCGAGAACATCGCCGCCCTGATCGGCGAAGAGAACCTGGCCGGACATGGCCTGCCCGGATTCGGCACCGGCCTGCGGGGATTGGGCCTGGTGCGCGCCTATGTCAAGCATCTCGAGGACTACCCCGCCGTCCGCGCCATTTGCGAACAACGGCTGGGTGGGATTCCCATCGTCTACGCCATCGGCGACGTCTGCCGGGAGGATCTGCTGGTGGAGCTGGAAGGGATAGCCCACTCCGCCAGGCCGGGGGCGCCCGGCGCCTAGCCCTGTGCATGCCGCAGCTGGAATCGCAGGAGGAAAACCATGAAACCATGCCGCGCAATACTTGTTTGAAGCATTGTGAATATCCGCCGTCAAAGGCGAATGAAGACGCAACCGAAACATTCAATCTGAGAGGACAACGATGACGAAGACTCTTTTCGAGGTCAGTGATGAAACCAAGCTGGAAGGACTTTACGGCCTGCTTGAAGAAGCGATCAATTTGGTGGAAGGCTACAACTGGGTTGCGCACCGGCGGACCCGGCCATCCATCGAGGCGGCCATCAAGGATTTCCGCAAATTCCGGGAGGGCGAGCTGGATACGGACCTGGGCTCGAAGCGCTGGTTCAAGGCCCTTGCCAAATTGGCCGAAGAAGTGGGCGACATGACCGCCGAGCAATCGGCCTATGTGCTGGCGGTTGCCGAGGTCGCGCACGCGGCCGCCCACCTGGGCCACCTCAACCTGGCGATGAGCCGCGGGGACAGGACGGAGGCCGACCGCAAGTATGTGGCGCTTCAGCGCGCCTATGTCAACTTCGGGCTGCGCGGCGTCGACCAGTTCATCGAGATCGTGGATGCCGGCGCCCGGCCCGTCAGGCCTCCCGCTGAATTTGCATAAGGCGTTCCAGGCAGGCGCGGCGCAATTCGGCGCGGGCGGCCGAAAGCCGAACCGGGGGGGAATTGCGCCATGCGCCGCCTGCCCATGCCTCTATGCAGCGTGCTTCTTCGCCTCCTTCCAGTCCACTTCAAACCCGAGGCCGGGCCTGTCGTTCAGATGCAGAGTGCTGTCCTTGATTTCGGGTCTGACCGAGAACAAGGTGTCCCATAGCGGATCACGCTTCTTGTTGGGGAATGTTTCCACACCAAAACCATTGGAAAAGGCGCACACCACGTGGCCGTGAATTTGCGGATCGTGATGAGGCACGAACTGAATGTCATGCGCCGCGCAATAATGAGCCACCCGGATCAGTTCGGTCAAACCGCCGAATCGGGTGGCGTCGAATTGCATGTATCGAATGCCGCCAAGGTCGACCAGATCGCGGGCTTCCCAAGCAGTCATCTGGCTCTCCCCCCCTGCGATAGCCACCCTGGTGCGATTAGCCAGCTTCCCCAGAGCCCGGATGCTGTCATACCAATATAGCGGCTCTTCGAACCAGAAGATGTCGAATTCCTCAAACGCTTCGATGGCCCGCGTCGCCTCGTCCAGCGAATAGCCGAGATTGGCGTCTATCATCAGTTTCGTGCCCGGGCCTATGGCTTTGCGCACTCCCGAAATACGTTCAATGTCCCCTTTCAGGTCAGTGCCGCCGCACTTCATCTTCACCGCGGTATAGCCCATTTCCACGTAAGAAGCCATTTCATCGATTACTTTCAATGGCGACTGCCCTTTTTCGTAATAGCCGCCGCTGGCATAGGCATAGGTCTGGTTGGACTCGCCTCCCAAAAGGCGCCATACAGGTATGTTCAACGCCTTGCCTTTGATGTCCCATAGCGCAATGTCTATACCCGCCAGGGCGGCGAGAATTTGCGGCCGCTTCCCCGCTCCGAAATGAGGCTGGCCTTTATCTTTATCCAGCTCGGTTCCGGCCCGGGATGTCGTCAATGCAAACACCTTCTGCCAGACGGCCTCGTTGGCCATCGCGTCCATGCCGGCGATCATCCCTTCAATCAAGCCGATGATCTCGATTATTTCCTTCATGGGACGGCCATGGATCTGGCCCAGCCCGACGATCCCGTCATCTGTGAACACTTGGACGATAATGGACGACGCCGTGCGATATGGCTCGCGGGACATCCAGAATTCCGTATCCAATTCATAGGAAATTGGATGGGCGACAATCTTTTGAATTTTCATATTGATAAGGTAGCTAGAAGTTGATCGGGTGGCGTCTGTCAGTCGACTCGGAATTTCTCTATGACTGTTTCATCCAGCTTCAGACCCCAGCCAGGCCCGGTCGGCACTTGGTAGATGCCGTTGACAAACGGATTGCGGTTCTCCACCAAGCTGTAGAACAGGGGGTCACGGTCGGGGTGGAAGACTTCCATCATGGTGCCATGCGGGATCGACGCCAATAAATGCGCGGAGACCTGCGGCTCTTCGTGATGCCCCATTTCAACTTCGAACGCCATGGCCATGGCCGCCACCCGCCGCCATTCCGTCGGGCCACCGCTCCAGCTTGCATCGAAATTGCAAACGTCCACTGCCTTATCCATGAACAGGTCGCGGCAGCCGCCGCGGTGATATTCGCTTTGACCGGCCGCCACAGGGATGCCAGTGATATTCCTGACCAGCGCCATGGAAGACCGGTCGTTGTACCAGCGGCATGGCTCTTCAAACCAGCGGATATTGCAATTCTGCACCAGCGTCCCGAACTTGATGGCATCGCGTTGCGTAAACCCCTGGTTGGCGTCGACCGTCAAAATGAAGTCGTCGCCCACCGCGGAACGAGCCACTCTCACTCTTTCAGCATCCTCTTCCGGGCTACGCCCGCCGACTTTAAACTTGCATCCGCCCAGCCCCGCCGCGCGCAGGTTTTCCATCTCGGTTCCAAAATCAGCCAGCTTTTTTCCTTCCTCGTAATACCCCGCAATGGCCACGACGGGCAGTTCTGTTTTATAGCCTCCCCATAGCTTGAACAAAGGCTGATTCAGGCTCTTGCCCCACGCGTCGAGCACCGCGCTGTCAATACATGCCTGAGCGTTCGTGGCAAGCTTCCTGTCTCTTAGAATGTTATAGGTGGGGCTGAGCATGGCTTCCCATATTTTCTCTATGGAAAAGATATCCATGCCGAGAACCTTGGGCTTGATTTCGTCGTGAATTATTTTTATGACCTCTGCCTGGGTCTCGAATTCGTCGCCGTTATAGCATTCACCGATTATCCCTTCATCGGTGTAAATCCGTGTGATGATGGTGCATCGATGAGTCATGAAATAGTGGCTGCCTTTGAACGTTTTAGGCAGCGGCATTTGAATGGGTATCGTCTTTATGTCGGTGATTTTCATTTTTCCTTGGTCTCCTAGTTGATGAATACAGAGCAATTGTCTATAGGGAAATTGACCTTCACGGCCTCGCCGCTCTGGAAGCGCGGCGAGGTGCCCAGTTCCAGGATGTCCATCCTCTGACCGTACAAGTCGACGGAATACAGTGTCTGCGTCCCCTGGTATTGGCGGTCCACTATATTTCCGACAAAGGCCACAGCGTGGCCGCCTTCGGTCACCGAATTGATAGATACGTTCTCCGGGCGTATCGATATTTTTACGTTCCTGGCCTTGATCAATTGCTCGTCGTCAATCAATTTGATTTGTTCGTCGCTGCCGACCAGCCGCAACACGCCCCGGCCTCCTACAGGCTCGATGACGCCGTTCAGGACCGCTTCCGCGCCGGTAAAGTTGGCAATGAACGAGTTGGCCGGGTTGTTATAGAGCCCAAGCGGCGTATCTATTTGAAGCAGTTCCCCATCCCTCATTACACCGATGCGGTCGCCCAGGACTACCGCCTCGGCCTGGTCATGGGTCACGTACAAAGCCGTGACCCCGGCCTCTTTGATTATCTTTCTGAGATCGTCGCGCAGCCTTATTCTCAGCTTCGCATCGAGATTGGACAAAGGTTCATCCAGCAGGAGGAGCCGCGGCTTGTATGAAAGGCTCCTGGCCAGCGCCACCCGCTGCATCTGGCCGCCGCTCAACGCCACGACGGGGCGGTCGATGTAGTCCGACAGGCCAACCAGTTCCAGGGCCTCGTCCACTTTGCTGCGGATTTCCTTGGCCGAGGCCTTGCGGGCCAGCAATGGATAAGCCACATTCTCACGGACAGTCATATGCGGCCAGACCGCATAGGACTGAAATACCATGCCGAGGTTTCTACGCTGAGGCTGAACAAATATTCCATTTGCCGGGTCATTGACGACGATGCCGTCAATACTGATCGTCCCGCCGGTAGGCTGTTCCAGTCCCGCCACCGACCGAAGCGTGGTCGTTTTTCCGCAGCCCGAAGGGCCCAGCAGAGCCAGGATCTCGCCTGCTTCGATCGTGATGCTGACCTTGTTGATCGCGGGCCGCGATACGTTCGGGTAGTGCTTCATCAGGCTGTCAATAACAAGCTTGGACGACATGGCTATCCCTTATTTATGGTTAAAGGTTTTATCCCAATCGCTTATCCACTGAGTCCGCAGCGCAATGTATTCCTTCGCATCCGGAATCCATAGCTTGGTGCTGGCCGAGGCCCCGTCAGGCTGCGGCGCCCCTTCCAGGACCGAGAATCCGCCCCCTTGCGTAACCCATGCCGACTGCCCTTCCTGGGACAGGACCCAATTCATATAAAGCCTTGCCGCATTGGGATGCGCGGCGGTCTTTACCACACCGGCCACCGATGTCGTGACGGGAATGCCTTCTGGCGGATACACGACCTTCAAGGGCGAGCCCTTCTTGATCGACGGGATGACCGCGTTTGACTGGACTCCCCCCAATAGAACTTCGCCCCGCACGATTCCGCTCGCCGCCGGAGCGCCGCTTGGATACAGCACCGGCTTGTTGGCGGCCAGCCTGGCCCAATAGTCTTCTCCCAGTTCCTGGCGTTCGAACATTGCCCGGGTCCATGTGGAGCCGCCGGAATTGGCGACGACGATGCCGACTTTTCCCTCGTATTTCGAATCGGCAAGGTCTTTCCATGATTTCGGCGGTTCAACACCCGACGGCACGTTGTAGGCAATCACGAAGCCCCAGGAAGTCTTGGGCCAGAGATTCTTCAAATCTTTGGTCTTGGCCGGGTAAAGGTTTGCGTTCGGCGGAGCATAATCCGCGAAAACCTCCTGGAAGCTCGCGACCAGGCCGCGGTCGGACATATCGATGACATCGGCGGTCAGTTTATTGGCCGCCACTTCGGTTTCGATGCGTGTTGCCAGGCGGCTTCCGGGCGCCCTGACGATTTCCACTTTGACATTGGGAAAGCGTTTGTTGAAGGCGGCCACCAGGTCCTGTTCAGATTCCAGTTGATTGGCTGTGTATAGGACCAGCTTGCCCTCTTTCTCTGCCGCGGCGATGAGGCCGGCGCCTCCAAAGGCGGCGCCGGCCGCGGCGGCGTTCACGGTGAAGCCCATCCCCGCGAGCAATGCTCCCAGCAACAATCTAGGAACCAGCCCCATCCTTTTTGTTTTTGTATCGGCTTGATCAATGTTATACATGTCTTGTCTCCTACACTTTAGACGTGATGCTCATATTGCGAGCAACTATGGTGGTAAATAGAACAACGACAACTAGAATTAATGTTTGGACGACACTGAATGCGGCCGTGACGCCTATATCACCTCCTTCATATAAATTGACCAGCAGGACGGACATTGGCAAGGTGCTGCTTGAATACAAAAACAGCGACGATCCCAGTTCGCGTATGGAGAGAATGAATAGCAGGCTCATCGATGAAATCAGGCCGGGAGCAATCAGCGGCAGGATTATTTTGCGGATGGTCGTGAGCAAGCCCTGCCCGCAAATAAAGGAAGCTTCCTCGAGTTCCTTGTGGACTTGCATCAGCGAAGTCGATAATGACTTGACCGTGTCCGGAATGAAGCGGGCGACAAACGCCAAGGCCAGTATCCATATAGAGCCGTAGATCCCGCCGGGCAGTGATATCCAGGCCCACAGGTAGGCAATACCAATCACGAGACCCGGTATTGCGATAGGCAGCGTGGAAACTATGTCAATAAAATTCCTGAATGGAAGCTTGGTCCGGTATACGGTGTACCCGATGGCAAAAGAAATGAGGCCTCCCACCACTGCTGTAATCACACCTATCTTTAATGTGTTGACCAGAGACAGCAGCGTCAGGCTATTGGAAAACAGCCTGGCGAAGTGTGTGAATGAATAGGCGGAGGGGTCGAACACGGATTCGATGTTCGGTATGTACAGGAAGTTTCTGAACGAGCCGACCAGCAGCGCGAAAGTGGGCAGGATGACCGCGAGGATCAAATAAATAAAAGAAATGGAGAAAGTCAGGTATTTCCACCTGCCCAGGTCAATAAGCCGCGGCTTGAAAGCCTTGCCCGAGACGGTGACAAAGGACTTTCCCTTGAGCATTCGCTGCTGAATCATCACCGCTACGGCGGTCACGGCTATCAATATGATAGATGTCGCCGCCGCCTTGTTATAAAGAGGCGGGGCGCCTGAAATGAGCTCGTAAATATAGGTGGTAAGAACATTGATCTTTGCCGGTGTTCCCAGGACGGCGGGAATACCGTATATGCCGAGCATTACGACAAACGACAGCATGGTGCCGGCGATTATCGCCGGCAGAATCAATGGAAAGGTGATGTTGAAAATCGTCTTGAAGGTGGAAACGCCAGAAATTGCCGCGGCTTCCTCAAGCGCCGGGTCCATGTTCTTCAGCGCGGAAGACGTGAACATGTACACATAGGGCGCATAGTAAATCCCGAAGATGACTATGATTCCCCATGAGGAATAGAAATTGATCTCCCAATCCAGCCCAAGCACATTCAGCAAAACGTTGATCATGCCTGTTTTGGGGGAGCCCAGAATAGACCATGCAATGCCCGCCACCAGCGGCGGTATGAGCAAGGGCATGATGCTTACAGCCTCTATGGTCTTCCGGAATGGCGTGTTGGTCCTTGCGGTCACCCACGAGAAAAACAGGCCGAAGCACACGGCAAGAAGAGTGCCTCCGAAACATACGACCAGAGTGTTCCACGTTGCCCGCAATACGCCGGGGTCGACCACGACATCAAGAAATGCCTTGATTGACAATTGATGGCCGAGATTGCCTGTGACCGGGTTTCCCGTGCTCATCGATCCGTACAACAGCATCAAGATGGGATAGACGATCAGAAAGCCTAATACCAATATCAAGCCCGACGTCCAGCCGTACTTCAGCAACCCATGCCTGAGGTTTTCCATTTTGTCTCCATATTGTTTATATTTTTTTATATATTTATATTCATGTGCTCTTTCATGAGCCTCACAGCCAAGTCGGGATTCTTGTTTTTGATTGCGTCGACAATCTCCCGGTGCTGGATATTCCGCTCTTCAGCCTTCCGGGGAATGAAACCGCCACTGTTCCAGGCTTCCTCGAAAAAGGAATGCGCTTTTTTCTGCAGCTCGCTGAGATAAATATTCTTGGCGGCTTTTGCTATTATTTTTTCGAACCCCAGGTCATGCCCGTATTTGCGTTTGGACTTCATGGGTTCGACCACGCTCATGGCAAGATAATCTTCGAGGTCCTTGATATCCGCGGGCGTTGCATGCATGGCGGCCAGCCGCGTGACTTCAACGTCTATAAGCGCCCGGACTTCGATGGCCTGGCGCATCAACATTTTTTTCACCCCGTCTTCCACCAGGGACAAATCGGTCAAGGGCCGCAGCTGGGGTTCTTTCACAAACGTGCCCAGGCCATGCTTGACCTCCAGAATCTCGATGCTCACCAGTATCTTTACCGCCTCGCGAACGGCGGAACGGCTTACATTCAACTGGATGGCCAGTTCGCGTTCCGAAGGCAACTGATCGCCGGTCTTCAATTTTTGCGCGGCAATGTGCTCTTGGATTTGATTCACAATCTGCTGAGGGATGTTCTGCTTGTCGAGCCGGGCATAGCCCGCAAAGTCAGCGTTTTGTTCCATGGTCGTCATAGCGCAGCCGGTAATTTTTTAAAGGTTCGTGAGGGTCCAGGCCTGGCCTGAGGTCAGAGGTCGGACCAGTGAAGAGACTATATCGAGAAAAAAATGGACTGTCCAGACCTTTTTTGAATGTCATGGCGCATTCATGCGCACCACCACGCGCGTGAATGCGCGCCCCCTTCAATCATTCAAAGGAAAGAAGCATGCGGCGCGCCGGTCGGGCGCGAGGCTTGCCAGCTCCGGCAGTTTCTCCCGGCATTCGGCCTGCATGCGCGCGCAGCGGGGGTGATAGGGGCAGCCGGGCGGCAGGTTGGTGGGAGCCGGGACTTCGCCGGTAATTCTGGACAGCTTTATGCGCGCCGCGGGATCAGGCACCGGCGAGCAGTCTCTCAGGACGCGGCTGTATGGGTGCAAGGGGCCGTCCAGCACCCTCCTGGTGGGACCGCTTTCGATTATCCGGCCCAGGTACATCACACAGACTTCGTCGCAGAAATGGCGCACCACGCCCAAGTCATGCGAAACGAAGACGAACGACAGCCGCCGCTCGGTCTTCAAGCGCTCGAGCAGTTGCAGGATTTGCGCCTGCACGGAGACGTCCAGCGCCGAGACGGGTTCGTCCGCCACGATCAGTTCAGGGTCCAGCACCAGCGCGCGGGCGATTCCTATCCGCTGGCGCTGGCCGCCGGAAAACTCGTGCGGATAGCGGTCCAGGGCGGACTGCGGCAAGCCGACTTCGTCGACGGTCCTCGATATCTTCGCGGCGATTTCCTGCGCATTGCCGAGATGATGCACGCGCAAGGGCTCGGATAGCGCCTGGCGCACGGTGCGCCGCGGGTTCAAGGACGCAAAAGGGTCCTGGAAGATAATCTGGATGCGCTGGCGCAGCCGCCGCAGGTCGCCGGCGCTTGCCTGCCGCAAGTCGGCGCCGTCGAAGGTGATGGAGCCCGAATCGGGTTCGATCAATCGCAGCAGCGTGCGCGCGACGGTGGATTTCCCGCAGCCGGATTCGCCGACCAGCCCGATCGATTGCCCGCGGGCGACGTCGAACGATACGTCGTTGACGGCCCTGACGATCTGCTTGGGCCCGCTCAGCCAGCCGCCCCCGCTTTCGAAGCGCTTGATCAGATTGCGTACTTGCAGAAGAGTGCTCATGCCTGTCCTTTTGCCTGCCTGGCGCGCACGAAGCAGCGCACTTGGTGGCCGCTGCCCGGCAACTCGGCCAGAGGCGGATGCTGAGCTTCGCATATGGGTTCGCGCAGCGGGCAGCGCGCCGCGAACGCGCAGCCGGCGGGCATGGCGGTAATGGCCGGCACGCTGCCCGGTATGGGTTCGAGCACGGCGGCGTCGGAATCGACGCGGGGCATCGCCCGCAGCAATGCTTCCGTATAAGGGTGCTCGGGATGGGCGAAAAGCGAATTCACATCCGCCAGTTCGACGATTTCGCCGCCGTACATGACGGCGACGCGGTCCGCGATCTGGGCCACGACGCCCAGGTTATGGGTGATGAACACCACCGACATGCCATAGGCGTTCTTCAAGTCGTCCAGCAGGGTGAGGATTTGCGCCTGGATCGTTACGTCAAGCGCCGTGGTCGGCTCATCGGCCAGCAGCACCTTGGGCTTACAGGCCAGCGCGATCGCGATCATCACCCGTTGGCGCATGCCGCCGGAAAACTGATGGGGATAGTCGTTGAAGCGTTTCTTCGCGGCGGGGATCTTGACTTCCTCCAGCACGTCCAGCGCTATCTTGCGCGCTTCTTCCCAGCCCAGCTTGCGATGCTGGCGAACCGCCTCGGCGATCTGGTCGCCGATTCTCATCGTCGGGTTGAGCGAGGTCATGGGTTCCTGGAAAATCATCGCAATGGCGTTGCCGCGCAGCCTGGACATCTGTTTTTCCGACAGCTTGCTCAGGTTCTGGCCCTCCAGCAGGATTTCGCCTCCGCCCTGGCGCGCCCCGGTCTCCGGCATCAGGCGCAATATCGACAAGGCCGTCACGCTCTTGCCGCTGCCGGATTCGCCGACGATGGCCAGCGTTTCGTTTTTGGCGACCGACAGCGAAACCCGGCGAACCGCCGGATACCATTTTCCGCCGACACGGAATTCCGTGCTGACCTCGCGAAGCTCAAGGATGGGGGTGTCTGCCGGCATGATCAATCCGAGCGAAGTTTGGGGTCGATGGCGTCCCGCAAGGCGTCGCCCAGCAAGTTCAGGGCAAGCACCGTCAATAGAATCGCCACGCTGGGGAATACCGTCAGCCACCAGGCATCCAGGATGTTCTCGAAGCCTTCGCGTATCATGCTGCCCCAGGTGGCGGTCGGCGGGGGCACGCCCAGGCCGATGAAGCTCAGCGAGGCCTCGGTGCGTATGGCCGAGGCCATCCACAAAGAACCCAATACCACCACGTCGGAAATCATGTTGGGCACGATATGCACGCCCATCAGGCGCAGCGGACTGTAGCCCAGCGCGCGGCCGGCTTCGATGAAATCGCGCTGTTTCAATGCAATGGTGGGCGCCCGCGCCACGCGCACGAAAGGCGCGATTTCGGTAATGGCGATGGCTATGATGAGGTTTTCCAGGCTGGCGCCCAGCATGGCCGCGATCATCAGCCCCAGCACCAGCGTGGGAAAGGACAGCAGCACATCCACCAGCCCCATGGTCAGCCGGTCGAGCCATCCCCCGATATAGCCGGCGAGAACCCCCAGCGCCGAGCCTATCGTCATGGCGATGAGGATGGCCACAAAGCCCACCAGCAGCGATACGCGCGACCCGTATATGAGGCGGGACAGGACGTCGCGCCCATAGCTGTCCGTCCCCAGCCAGAACTCGGCCGAAGGCGGCTCCAGGCGATAGGCGATGTTCTGCTGCAGGGGATCGTGGGGGGCAAGCCAGGGCGCGAACAGCGCCGTGAATACGATCAACAGCAGCAGCCCCAGCCCTATCCAGGACAGGCGATTCTTGCTCAGCGCCAGCCAAAGCGCATTGGGGCGGGAGGCAATGGAAACGGTGGCGCTCATTGATACTTCACCCTCGGGTCTACAAGCCCGTATATCAAATCGGTCAAAAGATTGACGAGGATCACGCAGGTGGCGAACACTATCATCAGTCCTTGCAGCAAGGTGTAGTCGCGCACATTCAGGGCGCCCAGGATCAGCTTGCCCAAGCCGGGCCGGTTGAAGACGATTTCCGTCAACACCGAATTGCCGATCAGGGTGCCGAAATACAGGCCGACCACCGTCACGATGGGAATCAGCGCATTGCGCAGGCCGTGGCGCACGATCAGCCGCAAGGGACGGACCCCCTTGGCCCTCGCGGTGCGTATATAGTCTTCCCCCAGGACCCCGAGCATGGACGAACGGGTCACCCGCATCACATAGGCCATCATGATCAGCCCCAGATTGAAGGCGGGCAGCGCCAGGTTGCGCAATTGGGTCCCCCAGTCGCCGGAGCGGGTCGAGCTGATGACGGGAAACCAGCCGAGCTGGATGGCGAACACCAGCAGCATGAGGATGGCTGAAACGAAAGCGGGAAAAGACAGGCCCGTAAGGGACAGCAAGCGTCCGAAGTAATCGGGCCAGGAATTGCGCCGCAGCGCGGCCCACATGCCCAGCGGCAGGCCGAACACCGTGCCGACCAGGATGGCGGCGGCCGTCAGCTGTATCGTCCAGGGCAGCACCGATGCGACCTCCTGGAGCACGCTTTTGCCGCTGGACATCGAGACCCCCAGGTTGCCGGTGAATATGTCGCCCAGGAAATCCAGATACTGTATGTATACCGGCTGGTTCAGCCCCAGCTGCGCGCGCAGCGCGTCCAGCGCTTCGGCGCTGGCCTGGTCCCCCAGCATGACGGCCGCGGGGTCGCCCGGCACCAGGCGCACCAGTATGAACACGGCCGTCAACATGGCCAGCAGGGTCGGAATGGCCAGCAGCAGGCGCTTGATTGCAAAACGCATCATGAGGACTTCTCCTTGGGCATGTCCCGCGCGGGTTCGGCCGCCATGAGCCGTTGCGCCGCCAGGTTCTGGATCGCCCGCCGGGTCGAGCCGCGCACGATCAGATCGGCCAGCGCGGCGCCCACTACGGGAACCAGCTGGAAACCGTGGCCGGAAAAGCCGAAAGCATGGAATACCCCCGCGGCATGGGGGGATGCGCCGACCACGGGCAGCATGTCCTGGGTTTTCGCCTCCAGCCCGGCCCAGACCCGCACGATGCGGATGTTGCGCACATCGGGGAACAGATCCGCGGCGGCGCGCGCGCCCTGGGCCAGCACACGCATACGCGCCGTCGAAGTTTCCTTGTCCAGATCGGGTATGCCCTGCAGCCCGCCGCCTATGACCAGGGTGCCCTGGTCCGCCTGCTTGAACGACAGCGAACGGCCCGCGATGGACACGACGGGCTTGATGAAAGGCGCGAGGCGCTCGCTGACCATCATCATCGACGACTTCGTGGCTAGCGGGATGTCGTCCCCTATCATGGCCGCGATGCGGCCCGACCAGGCGCCCGCGGCGTTCACGATGGCCGGCGCGACCCACACCCCGCGGCTGGTGCGCACCGCCCAGTCGCCGCCGCGCGGCTCGATACCGTCCACGCCGCATTGTTCCATGATGACCACGCCGGCGGCTTCGGCGCTTCTGCGGAAGGCCAGCAAAGCGCGATGCGGGTCGGCCGCGCCATCGCGCCGCGCCACCGAGGCGCCTACGCAGCGCGCCCCAAGGGCGGGCAAAAGGCGCCGCAACTCATCGGGACCTATGATTTCCTCGTGGGTGTAGCCGCCGCGCCGCAAAGCATCCACGCGCGCGGCCAACTGATCCAGCGTAGGCTGGGTTTCGGCCACGCAGATCTGGCCATGCGCATGAAAGCCGCAATCATCCCCGACCAGCGCGGCCAGCCCGTGCCACATTTCCATGGCTTCCAGGGACAGGTCCAGTTCGCCGAGGTCCCGATTCAGGGTGCGCACGCCGGCGGCGGTCGCGCCGGAGGCATGGCGCCCCACCCAGGCGCGCTCGATGAGGATGACGCGCTTGCCCTCCCGGCCCAGGTGCATGGCGGCGGACAGGCCATGCAGGCCCCCGCCTATGACCACGACATCGTAGACGGAATGCGTCATGGCTCGCCGCCCCCGATATCCAGGGACGCGAGCTCGCCTATGGTCAAGGGCTTGAGGGGCGGCCGGATCCGGAAGAATCCCACCTCGGCGACGGGACAGTTCTGCTCGGCGGCAAGTATGTGGGCGATGGTGTAGCCGCACTGCCGCCCCTGACAGGGGCCCATGCCCGCCCGGGTAAAGGACTTGATCTGGTTAGGCCCGGGATGGCCTATCTTGGCCGCCGCCCGGATATCGCCCGCGGTCAGCTCTTCGCAGCGGCATACGATGGTGTCGTCCGATGGGGCGGACAGGCTGGCGCGGGGCGGATACATCGCATCCAGCATGGGCCGTATGGCAAGCTGCGCGGCCAGTTTCCTGCGCAGGGGGGCGGCCGCCCGCGCCGCGGTTTCCGGCGAGACTTTCTTGGCGCGGATCGCCGCGCCAAGCGCCGCCAGTTCGCCGCGGGCTTCGGCCGCGCGCGCCCCTCCGATGCCGGCGCCGTCGCCGGCCACGAACAGCCCGGCCTGGCTGGTTTCACCCCAGGCATCGAGCTCGGGCGCCAGGCAGGCCTGCTCCGTCAGCCAGACATGCTTGCATTCGAGCGCCTTGGTCATGTGTATGGACGGCACCACGCCCTCATGCACCAGCAGCAGGCCGGCCGGCACGCGGTGCGCGGCGCCATCATGGCTTTCGTAGACGATATGCGCAAGCCGGCCTTCGCCTTCGGCCCGGAACTGCCTGACGCCCCGGATGACGGGCACGTCCGCGGCGCGCAGTTCGCGCATCCAGCCGTAGCCCTTGCGCATATCGCGCCAGCTGCCCACCGCCTTCAGGAAATAAGGCAGGCCGCGCCTCCAGGCGCCCGGAGGCGCCGTATCCAGCCAGCCGGCGATTTTCCCGCCAGCCTTCAGCAACTGCGCCATGTAGAGCAGCACCAAGGGGCCGCTGCCGGCTATCCATACCGGCTCGGCCGGCACCTGATTCGAAGTCTTCAACACGATCTGGGCCGCGCCCACCGTCATCACGCCGGGCAGCGTCCATCCCGGAAACGGCGCGGGCCTTTCCTGCGCCCCCGTGGCGAGCAGCACATTGTCCGCCGCCACGATTTCGGCCTGCTGATCGCGGCTCATGTAGACATGCCAGCCCCGCTCTATCTGCCACACTTGCGTGCCGGGCTGGTATTCGGCGCCGCAATTCCGGAAGGCTCGCGCCAGGGCCGACCCGGCGCGGTATTCCTCGCCCAGCAGCATGCCGGTGGGGGTATCCGCCACGGTTTCCACGGCCCGCCAGATCTGGCCTCCGGGCGCGGGCTGCTCGTCGACCAGCAAAACGCTCAGACCATGGCCGCGGGCCCGGATCGCCGCATTCATCCCGGCGGGCCCCGCGCCTATGATCACCAGGTCGTATTGGCGCGTCATGATGTGATGCTCCGCTTGCCCTGCTGGCGCTCCACCCGCATGCCGTCGCGCACCGGCAGCATGCAGGTCTGCGTGGACGCGACGCCATCCACAATGGCCAGGCAGTCGAAGCACACGCCCATCATGCAATAAGGCGCGCGCGGGCTGCCGCGCACCGGCGTGCTGCGGGCGATGGGCACGGCCTGCCGCAACAGCACCGCGGCAACCGTTTCGCCGGCTTCGGCCTTGACGGGCACGCCGTCTATGGTCAGGGAAAGCGCTTGCGCGCCGGGATCATTCAGTTTACGAAACATGGAATCGCCCATGATGAAAGAAGTTCAGGTCGCTATGCAGCATCGAATCGCTCAGGGAACTGGCCAGCGATGTGGCATGAAAAGACGCCAGCGTCACGCCGGAATGGCAGAGCGCGATCCAGGCGCCGGGGTGGATGGCCGATTCCGCGTAGACCGGACAGCCGTCGGGGGTCATGATGCGCAGGCATGCCCATTGCCTTATCAGGCGCGCGCGCGCCAGGTCCGGAAGGATGCGTATGGCCCGGCTGCTCATGCTGGCGGCCGCGGCGCTCGTAGTGCCGCAATCGAATCCGACTTCTTCCTGGGTCACCCCTATCATGACCGTGCCTTCGCCCGTCTGGCGGATGCCGCTGGCCGGCAATGGCAATACCGGCGCCAGGCGTTCGGTGACCAGGATCTGGCCGCGCTGGGGCCGCAGCGGCACGTCCAGCCCCACCATGGGGCCCAGCGCCGCGGACCCCAGTCCCGCGGCGATGACGAATTGCGCCGCATCGAAGCGCCGGGATCCCGCGCGCAGCGAAAACCCGCCGGCGGGCAAGGGATCGATGCCTTCCACAGCGTGATTGCCCAGCAGCGCCGCGCCGCGCGAGACCAGGCCTTTATGCAGCGCGGCCAACAGCCGCAAGGGGTTCACATGGCCGTCCATGGCGCTGAAGCTGGCGCCGCTTACGTCCGGCCCGAGGCGCGCGCCGGGCAGGAGCTTTTCCAGCGCCACCCGATCGAGCATTTCGGCACAGGGAGCGCATTCGGGCAATTGCCGGCGCCACTGCGACAAGCGCAGCGCGCGCGCGCCCAGCTCGGATTCGCCCAGGCAGAAGTTCACGCCTCCCTTGTTCTCGTAATCCAGGCATATGCCTGTTTCTTCGGTAAGCTCGGCGGCAAACGCCGGCCATAACTGCGCCGCGTCCCGCGACAGCCGCTGGTAGGCCGGATTGCCATAGCCTTTGCCTTGCACCCATACAAGCCCGAAGTTGGCTTTGGCGGCGCGAAAGTCCGCATCCGCCCCGTCCAGCACCAGGATTTTCCTGCCCCGGCCCGCCAGGCCATAAGCGATGGCGGCTCCGACCATGCCGGCGCCGACGACGATTGCGTCATAATCAGGCTTGGTCATATGGACTTTCATGGGTCGGAGTATGAAAAAATCGCTCAATCTGCGGCAGGTCGAAGCTTTCAAGGCGGTGATCGAGCACGGCACGGTCAGCCGCGCCGCCGAGGCGCTGTTCGTGTCCCAGCCCGCTGTCAGCAAGCAACTGGTCAAGCTCGAGGAAGACACCGGGCTCGCCCTGTTCGACAGGGTGCGCGGCAAGCTGGCCCCCACCCGCCATGGCATGCGGCTGTATGAGGAGATCGACCGCATATTCGCCGGCCTCAGGCAGGTCGAGCAGGCGATAGACTCCATCCGGCGCGACGAGCAGCGGCATCTGGAAATCGGCGTCATGCCGGCCTTGTCCGGGTCTTTCGTGCGCCGCGTGACCATGAACTTCATGAAAGCCCATCCCAATGTCCATGTCTCCATCCAGACCCGCAGCTCCCAGTTCCTGGCCGACTGGCTGGTCACAAGGCAGATCGATGTCGCCCTGGTGGGCAGCCGCGTGGAAAATCCCTACATCGATCGCGAGCCGCTGATTTCGTCGCCATTGTTCTGCGCCATGCACATCGACCACCCGCTTACCAAGAAAAGGATAATCCGCGCCGGGGACCTGGATGGCCTGCCTTTCGTTTCGTTCGCCACAGGCAGCCAGACGGATCAACTGGTCAGGAAGGCATTCAGCGCGGTGGGCGCCGAGCTGAACAGCGTGCTGGACACCGTGACGGCGCCGACGGTTTGCGAATTTGTCGCCGCGGGCCTGGGCGTTTCGCTGATTCATCCGCTGTTCGCCGAAGGCACGCGCGGGCGCATCGCCTTGCGCCGCTTCGACCCCGAGATCTTCTTCAAGTTTCAACTGTGCAGCGTGCGGGCATCCCGCAATGCAAGCCTGATAGAGGCCTTCATGCAGGAAGCCCGCCTGGTGGCGCAGGAAGTGTCGGATGAGCTGCTTCATGGTCAATAAAGGCTGCGCGGCGGCCGGCGGTCAATCAGCCGTTACGGAAGTCTGTTCCGTGACGGGCGGCGCCAGGTTCAGCGCGCCTTTCAGTTCGTAGCCATAGTCGACATTCTTGCCATGCGCCCAGACCTGCTTCAATCCGAATAGCGGAATGCCGCAAACGTCGTCGTGGATCCTGGCCTGGGCGTCCTTCCACAACGCCAGCTGCCTGGCGGCATCGGGTTCGACGCGCGCGGCGCGTATGCTTTCATCAGCCACCGAGCAGTGCGAGAAGTTGGACATGGCGGCCGGCGAACCGATCTGCGCCGCCGAATCGAAAAACTCGGACAGATAGGCGTCGGCATTGGGGAAGCGGGCGGCGCCGTAGAAAACGATGGCGCTTTGGTCCTGGCGGCTGCGCGCCTGGTAGGTGGCATGGTCGACGACTTCCATGTCCAGCTTGATGCCCGCCTTCGCCAACTGGGACTGCACGATTTCCATGATAGGCAGCTGCGCCGAAATATTGGATACGATGGATTTGATTTCCAGGCCTTTGGGAAAGCCGGCTTCGGCCAGCAGCGCCTTGGCGTGCTCGATGTCGTACTTGTATGATCCCGCGCCGCAATCATGGCCAAGATAGCCCTCGGGCACTATCGAACAGCCTTTCGACGCGACGTCCTTGCCGGCGTAGCGCACGATTTCATCGACATCGACGCTTTCGGCAATTGCCTGGCGGACCTTTATATTGTCCAGGGGCTTTATGTTGCGGTTGATGTGCAAGATGCGGAATTCGGAAGGCTCGAAGATGTCCACATTGACCCCGCGCTTGCGCGCGCGCTCCACCCAGCGCTGCTCGCGCTTGCCCTGGATGATGTCGATTTCCTCCGACGAGAAGGCCAGGTCGCGGGCGCTGTCCGACGGAATCATGCGATACGTGATGCCCGCCAGTTTCGGCTTGCCGCGATAGTACTGGTCGTTCGCCAACAGCTCCACGTATTGCTGGGTCACGTGCTTGCTGAAGGCGAACGGGCCGGTGCCGACAGGAGAAGCGCCGAATTTGGCGCCGAGCTCTTCGCCGGCTTTCTTGCTGACGATATTGCCGCCGTGGTAGTCGGACACGCGCCCGAGGAAGGCGGCGTCCGGATACTTGAGCGTGATGCGCACGGTGTATTCATCCACCGCCTCGACCTTGTCCACGCCATTGAAGGTGGCGGCGAAGCTCGAACGCTTGGGGTCCGCCGCGCGCTGCAGCGAATACACGACGTCCTCAGCCTTGAGCTCGCCGTAATCGCCATGGAATTTGACGCCCTTGCGCAGATGGAAAGTCCATACCTTGCTGTCGCTCGACGATTCCCAGCGTTCCGCCAGATCGGGCTCGAGCCTGGACGGGTCGGCGCTGCCCGGGGGAAAGCGTACCAGGGCCCCGAACATCTGGCTGACGACACCTTTGTCGGCGGTCGATGTGGCGCGATGCGGGTCCAGCGTAGCGTTGTCGGACGCGCCGGAGCTGACTCGCAGCATGGGCCGCCCGGCGCCCTGCGCACAGGCCTGGGACGCCAGTCCGGCGCCCAAGAGCAGCATGGCGGAAGTCACTACTGACAGAGTTCTCGATTTCATGGCTTTGCTCTCATTTCAGTTAATGTGGCTGCAACGAAAGCTCATCCTAAGTTTGCAAAGGATGTGAGTCAAAGTCCATTAAAGGCTAAGCGTATTCCAAAAGGTTATAGAAACGCCTCGGGAAGGGGGCTTCTCCTGGCAAGCCCGCGGGACTCCCAGGGTTTGTACTGATACGGTGTATTGGCCCAGGCTAGGGTTAGTCCCAGGCCGCGGCGGCGCGCAAAAAGCGGCCGAGGCCAGCCTGCGTTCGCGCCAGGCGTGGTCAGCGCGCGGCGGCCGCCGGTACTGCCGCAAGCCCTGGAAGCCTTCCTAATCGTTGATCGTCGCGAACCGCCACCAGCCCGCGCCCGATTCGGTCTTCAGCAGCTCGCGCAGTATGACTTCGACGCGGCGGGCGGTGCGGGTCAGGGGCCGGTCCGTCGCATACGCCAGGCAGACGCGGCGCTCGATGACGGGATCGGTGATGTGGGCGGTGAAGATCTCCTCTTGGGGGATCCGTATGTTCTTGAGGGCCGCGAGCGACAGGATGGTGGCGTCGGTCGTGCGCAGCACGCATTCCAGCAGCAGTTCGTGCGCGTCCAGCTCGGTGCGCACATTGAGCTTGACGCCGACGCTGGCGGCGACTTTTTCGACCAGCGCCCGCAGGCCGTGCTCGCGGCTGGGCATGACCAGAGGCACATGGCGCAGGCTGGCGCAGGAAATATCGCCATTGACGCACATGTCCTCTATCGGACCGGCGTTCTTGCTGTGCACCGCCAGGAACAGCTGCTCTTTCATCAGCAGCTCGAAATCCAGGCCTATGACGGGGGAGCTGCTGTAGACCAGGCCGAAGTCTATCGTGCCGTCCATGATCCATTTCGCCAGGTGGCCGGAAAGGCCGGTCACGACCTTGATCTTGATATTGGGGCAGCGCTCGCGGACCTGCTCGATCAGCGACAAGGTCAGCAAGGGGCTGAGCGAACCGGGTATGCCGACCGTCACGGTGCCGACTTCGGTCACCTGGCGCGAACGCAGGCTGGCCTTGGCGGCGTCCAGGGTGTCCAGCGCGACGCGCGCGTAGCTGTGGAAGTCCTTGCCTTCCGGCGTGAGGATGGTGCCTTCCTGGCGCCGCTCGAACAACTGCACTTCCAGTTCTTCTTCCAGCAGCTTGATCTGGGTGCTGATGGCCGGCTGCGATATGTGCAGCAGCTGCGCCGCCTTGATGATGGAGCGCTGCTCGGCAACCGCAATAAAATACGATAGCTGACGTAAATTCATACTGCCTGTGGTCTCATCCTTTCGCTTTGTCGACCGGCCCGGCCGGCATGCCGGCATGCGCCCACGCCGTCCCCTGCCTGGCCGCCAGCCCCAACCCGCCAGCCTGCCCGCCCCGGCTGGACACACAGGCCCTTGCCGCCCTTGCCGGGGCCGGCGCTTTCAGCGGCTGCCCGGGCGTTGCTGGTAGGCCGCGTAGCGCTCCACCAGCTGGCGCGCCTGCAGCACGACCGGCAAGTCCACCATGCGGCCATTGTACGTGCACGCCGCCTTGCCCAGCGCTTTCTGCTTTTCGAATTCGGCGATCAGCAGCCGCGCGTTTTCGACATCGGCGAGCTTGGGCGAGAATTCCTCGTTCACGATCTCGACCTGCCTGGGGTGTATGCAGAACGCGGCGTCGAAGCCCAGGCCCCGGGCGCGCGTGATCTTGCGGCGGAACTCGTCGGCGTCATTGAAGTCGGCCACCGATCCGACAAAGCCTATCGGCACGATGCCGGCGCGCCGGCACGACGCCACGGCCATGGCGTTGGGGATATACAGCGTGTCTTCACTTACGGCCATGCGCATATTGGCGGCCAGGTCCTCGGCGCCGACTATCATTGCGCAGACCCGCGGGCCGGCGGCGGCGATCTGCGCCATATTGGCCAGGCCCTCGGCGTCTTCGACCATGGCGATCAGGCGGGTATGGCCGATAGCCAGCCCTTGCTCCGCCTCGCACTCGTCGAGGATCTCGCCGATGTAGCGGACATAGGCCGCATCGGGCACTTTGGGCAGCGTCAGCGCGGCGACGTCGGCGCCGACCGACTGCTCGATATCGGGCAGGGCCATGCGCCAGGGCCTGTTGATGCGCACCGTCACGTCATAGCCGGCGGCGGCGAATTTGCGCGCGATACCGCGCACGCGGCCGCGGGCCAGGGCCTTGTCGTCCGGCGCGACGCTGTCTTCCAGGTCGATCTGCAGCACATCGGCGGGCCGGCGCATGGCGCTTTCCACGTAGCGGTCGTTGACCGCCGGCACGAACAGTATGGAACGCCAGAGATTGATATCAGACATGGGAACGCTCGCTTGCTTGAATGGCATCCAGTTGCTCCAGCTCGCGCAGGACTTCTCCGGTATGTTCGCCCAGGCCGGGCGCGGGCCGGCGGAAACCGCCGGGAGTCGCGCCCAGGCGCGGGATAATATTATGCGCGGTGATATGGCCAAGGTCGGCGTCTTCCAGCGACACCATGGCCTCGCGCCCCACCACATAGGGATGGTCCACCAGGTCGGCGACCGAGCAAACCGGCCCGACGGTGACGCCCGCCTGCTCGAAGACATCCAGGTTTTCCTGCTGCGTGCGGCCGGCGATGAAAGCGCCGATGATCTGGTCGAGCTCGTCCTTGTGCCTGACGCGCGCATCGTTGTCGCAGAACTTCTCGTGCGTCTTCAGGTCGGGCCGGCCTATCGTGTCGAAAATCCGCAGCGCCATGGACTGCATCGATCCCGACATCGCCACATATTTGCCGTCGCTGCAGATATAGACATTGCGCGGCGCGGTATGCGAGGACTGGTTGCCCGAGCGTATGGTCGGTTCGCCGACCAGCTGGTACTTCAGCGCCTCGGACGAAATAAAGGAAAAGATAGGTTCGAACAAGGAAAGGTCCACCACCTGGCCCTTGCCTTCGCGCTCGGCCACGCGCAAGGCGGTCAGCACCCCGGCCGCGCCGTAGATGCCGGCGATCATGTCGGCCAGCGCCAGGGGCGGCAGCGCGGGCGGCTTGTCGGCGTAGCCGTTCAGGAAGGCGAAGCCGGACATCGCCTCCACCAGCGTGCCAAAGCCGGGCTTGTGGCTGTATGGCCCGGTCTGCCCCCAGCCGGACACCCGCACGATCACCAGCCGGGGGTTGATTTCCAGCAGCAGCTCGGGCGCCAGCCCCATTTTCTCGAGGCCGCCCGGCACGAAGTTTTCGACGAAAACATCGGAATGGCGAACCAGGCGCTTCAAGGCCGACAAGCCGTCGCCGGACTTCAGGTCCAGCACCACTGAGCGCTTGTTGCGCCCATACACCTTCCAGTAAATAGGCTCGTCGGCCTCGCGCCAGTTGCGCAGGTCGTCGCCCTTGCCCTCGCGCTCGATCTTGATGACGTCGGCCCCGAAATCCGCCAGGAACAAAGTCAGCATATTGCCCGCCACCAAGCGCGACAAATCCAGCACCCGCACATCCTTCAGCGGGCCGTCCTGCTTAGGGTCAAATTTCTTCATTGCCTGTCCCTGCTCAAAAACTGATTACCGGCTTGATTTCCTGATAGCTCTTCATGCGTTCCATCGCCAGGTTCACGTCGTCGAGCTTGTAGCGCCCGGTAATCATTTTCTCGAACGGGAAGTTTGCCTGGTGCTTGTCGATGAACTGCAGGGCCAGCGAATAGCTGCGCGCGTCGCCGGAAAAAGAGCCGATCACATTGATGTTCTTCTTGACGATCATCGAAGGCTGCATTTCCGTCTTGCCTTCGCCCAGCTGGCCCACGATCAGGTACTTCGCGCCCTTGCGCGCCAGCTGCAGGCCTTCGTTGAAGGCGGCCGGCACGCCGGTGAACTCCATGACGATGTCCGCGCCGCGCCCTTCGGTCAGGGCGAGCACGCGATCCAGCCGCTCCTGCGCCGTCGTGCCTTCCACGGGGATGCATTCGTCGGCGCCGAACTCGCGGGCCATTTCCAGGCGGGCGGCCGGCGAGCCGATGACGATGACCTTGCGCGCCCCGCGCACTTTGGCATTGGCCGTGGCCAGCAGGCCCAGCGGCCCCGCGCCCTGGATGACGACGGTTTCATAGGGCTCTATCTTGCCGATCTGCGACATGGCGTTCATCACCGAGCGCAGGGCGCAGCTGGACAAACTGGCCAGTTCGCTGGACACGCTGTCGGGCACCTTCAGGCGGCCGGACTCCGGCAGCACATAGCCGTATTCCGAAAACCCGCCCAGCAGATACGGCGATTTTTCCATGGTTTCGTACATATAGGCGCGGCGATGCGAGCACAGCGTGGGCTGGCGCGCCGTCGTGCAGAAGAAGCAGCTGCCGCAGGACGTGTGGGTGTAGACGATGCGGTCGCCCACCTTCAGCGCCTGCCCCACCGAATCGTCGCGCACGCCCTCGCCCAGCGACACAATGCGCCCGACCATTTCATGGCCGATGATCACGGGCAGGTCCACCTTCAGCGACAGCGAGCCCTGCCACAAGTGGACGTCGGTGCCGCAAATCGAGCAGGCTTCCATTTTCACCAGCGCGGCGCGCGGCTCGATATGCTTGGGGACCGGCACCTCCTCGATCTTCAGCGGGTCCTTGAACTTTCTTAGAACAGCGGCCCTGGAGAACTCAGGTATAGCAGACATGTCATTAAACCTATTTCAAAGAAGTTGGTACCACGTCGTCAACGCGGGTACGAAAGTAATCAGGCCCAGAACGATCAGCGAGCCGCCCAGAAACCACATCACGTAGCCGAACATTTCCGTCAGCCTCGCTTCATTGGTGCGTTGGGCGACATACAGGTTGGCGGCCAGCGGCGGGGTCAGCAGCCCGATTTCGATATTGGTGACCAGCATCACCCCGAAATGGACCGGATCGATGCCGTAATTGATGGCGGCGGGCGCCAGCAGCGGCCCCATCAGCAGGGTGGCCGCATTGGTTTCCATGAACATGCCGACCAGCAGGAGGGCGACATTGACGGCCAGCAGGAACAGGATGGGGCTGCCCGTGAAGCTGGTGGCGATCTCGGTAATGGATTGCGGCACCTGCTCCAGGATCATCGCCCTGTTGAAAATGCTGGTAAAGGCAATAATGGCCAGGATCGCGGCGGACGCCAGCGCGGCGTGCTCCAGTATCTTCTTGAGGTCGCCCGTCGAGGCCTGGCGCGACAGGATGGTCACCGCCAGGGCGTAAATGCCCGCGATGGCCGCCGCCTCGGTCGCGGTGAACACGCCCGAATAGATGCCGCCCAGCACCAGCACCGGCAGCATCAGGGCCGGCAAGGCGCGCATCAGCACCGGCAGCTTCCTGACCGGCCCGGCGCTTTTTGGCGATGGCGCGGATTCGGCCATCACTTCCTGGCCGCCCGGCAATACGCGCTTCGAAAGCACGGAATGGATCAGCATGAAGACGATGATAGTCAGGATGCCCGGCACGATGGACGCGATAAACAGGTTGGTGATGGACACCCCCACGATCGCCCCGTACAGGATCAGCGGAATCGAAGGGGGGATCAGCACGCCCAGCAGGCCGCTGGCGGCGTTGAGCGCCGCCGTGTAGCCTTTGGAATAGCCGCGCTGGCGCATTTCCACGCCGACCGTGCCGCCGATGGCGGCCACTGTCGCCACGGACGAGCCGGTGATCGCGCCCATCAGGCCGCTGGCCAGCACCATGATATGGCCCATGGGCGCCCGTATGCGGGACATGAACAGGTCGCAAACCGAAGTCAGCTGCCGCACCAGGCCGCCACGGTTCATCAGCTCGCCCACCAGCAGGAATAGCGGGATCGCCAGCAGGGAGAAATTCGACACCGTGTCGAACGGCATGGCCGCCAGCGAGAACGGGTCGATATTCCACGCATCGGCATTGGCGATGATGACCAGCGCAAAAGCGGCGGCTATCGGTACGCCCAATACCAGCAGAAGCAACAAGGAAGAGACTATCACTGGGCAACCTCCGCGGCGCAAGACAAGGGCCGCTTGAAACAAACCGACCGGGCCAGGTCGAACAGTCCGTGCATGGCCATGAAAACCATACCCGCGAAGAAGAAAAAGGCGGGTATGTACAGCGGCGTCCCCATGTCCAGCATGCGTTCATTCGACAGCATGGCGTCGTCGAACAGGCTCCAGCCCAGCCAGGCGTAGATCACTGAAAACGCCAGCATGAGAATCGCCACCACCAGATGCGCGGCGCGCCGGAGCAGCACCGAGCGCGCCTGCTCGATGAAGTCCACCGATATGTGCATCTGCATGCGCGAACACATCGCCGAGCCCACGAAGGTCAAAGGGGACATCGCGACAATGGCCCATTCGGCCACGTTGGCTACCGGCAGGTCAAAGAAGCGTATGCAGACGCCGAACGCCACGGTGAACAGCATGACCAGCAGGCTTATGGAACATACGAAGTTTTCTATTGAATAAAGGCGCTTCTCGAAGGCAGCGGTCCATCCGGCCATGTTCATCTCCTGTACCGGCGGCTATCGGCCGAGCGCCTTGACTTCCTTGCGCAGCGCCTCGACGCGGTCCTTGCCGTACACCGGTTCGAGCTTGGTCCAGACCCCGTCGGCCACTTTTCTGAACTCGGCCAGCGCCTCGGGCGACAGCTTGCTCACCTTCACGCCGCCGGCCGCTATCTTGCCCATATATTCCGCATTCAACTTGCGATTGACCGCGATTTCATTGGCGGCCACTTCATTGGCCGTGTCCTGCAGGATCTTCCTCTGCGCGTCATCGAACTTGCCCCAGGTGCGCTGGCTTGCCGCAATCGCGCCCATGGCATAGACATGGTTGGTCTCGGTCATGAACTTCTGCGCTTCGAACAGGCGGGAGTTATGGGTAATGCTGGCGCCGTTGTCCTGCCCGTCCACCGTGCCCTGTTGCAGGGCGGTGAACAACTCAGGGAAAGGCATGGCGACAGCCTGGGCGCCCGCGGCGATAAAGAAATCGCGTATGCCGGCCGAACCCGGCACGCGCAGCTTCAGCCCGCGCAGATCCGCCTGCTTCTCCACCGCATGCTTGGAATTCGTCACCGCGCGGAACTCCAGCTCGAAAAAGCCCAAGGTCTGCATGCGGTGCTTCGTCAGCGTTTCGCGCAGGGTCTTTTGCAGAATGCCATTGGGGTTGTAGAAAATCTTGTCCGCCTCATCGAAGCTGGTCACGATGTAAGGCAGATAATGGATGTCCAGCAAAGGGTCCAGGCCCGACAAGGAACCCGGGTTGATGAAGGCCAGGTCCAGCGAGCCGCGCGACAGATCGCGCGCCAGGGACTCGTCGCCCCCGATCTGGCTGTTCGGGAAAACCGTGATTTCCACTTCGCCCTGGGTGCGCTCCTTCACCAGCCTGGCAAAATCCTGGCTGGCCTGGTCCACCGGGCTGTTGATGGCGAACACATGGCCCAGGCGCAGCTTCATGGGCGCGGCGCCGGCCGGCGCCGCCTGCAGGGACATGGCCAGCGCGGCGCAACCCAGCAGGGCCGCGAGCTTCGATTTCTTGAGGTTCTTGAACATGGTATTTGTCTCCGATTATCAGTTTATTTATGGTTGATCACTATCGTCTTGGCAACGGTGTATTCCTTCAGCGCCTCGAAACCCTTCTCGCGCCCGTGGCCGCTGCGCTTGAAGCCGCCGAACGGCAGCTCGATGCCGCCGCCCGCGCCATAGCCATTGATATAGACCTGGCCGACACGCAGCTTCTTGGCCAGGCGCATCTGCCGGGCGCCGTTTTCCGACCAGATGCCCGCGATGAGGCCGAAGTCCGTGCCGTTGGCAATGCGCAGCGCGTCCTCCTCGTCATCGAAGGGAATGGCCACCAGCACGGGGCCGAAGACCTCGTCCTGCGCCAGCTCGTGCGTTTCGTCCACCGGGCCGAGCAGAGTGGGCTTCACATAGAAGCCGCTGCTTACCGCGCTGGCGTCCAGCTTGCCCTGGCCGATGACCGTGATGCCGTCGGCGTGGGCGCGGTCCAGGAAACCCTGGACCCGCTCGCACTGCACCGCGCTGATGACCGGGCCGCAATCCAGGTCCGCCTCGTGCGAACCCACGCGGACCGCATTGATGCGCTTGGCCAGCGCCGCGACGAATTCCTCGTAGATGGAACGCTGTATCAGCACGCGGCTGCCGGCCGAGCAGGTCTGCCCCGTGTTCTGGATGATGGCCCCCACGATGACGGGCAGCGCCTTCTCGACATCGGCGTCGTCGAACACGATTTGCGGCGACTTGCCCCCCAGCTCCAGCACGCAGGGAACGTGGTTATCGGCCGCCGCCTTCTGAATCAGGGTGCCCACTTCCGGCGACCCCGTGAACGACAGGAAATCGATGCCGGCATGCGACGACAGCGCGGCGCCGGCCTCTTCGCCATAGCCCGTCACCACATTCAGCACGCCCGCGGGGATGCCCACCTCCTGGGCCAGCTCAGTCAGGCGGATGATGCTCAGGCAGGCCTCCTCGGCCGGCTTGAGCACCGTGGTGTTGCCCGCCGCCAGCGCCGCGGCGATGGTGCGGCCGAACATCTGCGCCGGATAGTTCCAGGGAATGATGTGCCCGGCCACGCCGCGCGGCTCGCGGATGATGAGCACCTGATAGCCTTCCAGGAAGGGAATGGTCTCGCCATGCAGCTTGTCGGCCGCGCCGCCGTAGTACTCGAAATAGCGCGCCGTGGCGGCCACGTCGCTGCGCGCCAGCTTCATCGCCTTGCCGGTGTCCAGCGCTTCCAGCTGAGCCAATTCCTCGGCGTGCTCGGCTATCTTCAGGCCCAGGCGGGACAACAGGCGCCCGCGGTCGACCGCGGCCGTATTGCCCCACACCCCCTCGAACGCCTGGCGCGCCGCGGCGACCGCCGCGTCGATGTCCTGCGCGACGCCGCGCGAAATGCTGCCTATGGACGCGCCATTGCTGGGCGCAAGCACATCGATCGCGCCGCCGCCGTGGGCTTGCGACCATTTGCCATTGATGAAAATAGTTTTGACGCTTTCTGACATGTCGATCTACCTCAGTATTTATGGACTACACGCGGTGTTCTGATTGCCAACGAGTGTATAGACCGCCGGGTGCGTGAATCAAATACTGTTTATTGATAGTCGATTAGGCGAAAGCTATGTTGGTAGTAACCCTGATACAGAATTCCGTCGATGCGTCAAAGCGCTAAGAGAATGCAGATTTTGCGCGCGAGCGCGGAAAGCCTTGCAGCGTAAGGGCCGTGGCCTACGGCCAAGCTATTCTCGAAACACGTCTTCCAGCACGTCCGCGTCCAGGATATTCAACGACCAGGTTTCCAGTTGGGCGATGGTGGCTTGCCGCAGGCGCTGCGTGACTTCCTCGGACAAAGGCCCGTATTTATGGGCCAGCAGGCGCGCGAGCATGGCGCCCTCGCCTTCTTGCCTGCCTTCCTGGCGCCATTGATGCGTCCAGGAGCGTGAGTGTTCGGTCATCATGTCGGTGATCTCGGTCAAGGTCACGGGAGCGTGTATAAGATCAACTTCGGGCAGGGCGCGCGGCAGCAATACATACCGCAGCCATTCGCCCAGGGCCAGGCGCAGTTCGGTGTAAATGTCATCCTGGGTCAACGCGATGATAGTTTGCACCAATTGCCGCGTCTCTTCAATCCCCCGGTTGTGCTCCAGCCGGAACAGCAGCCCTGGGGGCCGCACACTTCTTCCCCCTATACCCAAAACAACGAGGCTGGTATGCCAAAACCGGGGTCGCACATCGCGGCCCCGGTCACTAGTATGGCAAACAGAAGGACCACTACAAAACTAAAGGAGACAAACCATGTTGCGCTTTATCGCAGGTTGCGGAGCCGCATTATTGATAGCGGGCCAGGCGGCGGCCCAGCTATTCCCATCCAAGCCCATCACCATCATCGTTCCCGTGGCGCCGGGCGGCACGCTGGACGCGCTGGCGCGGCTGATAGGCAATTCCCTGTCCTCGGCGGTCAATCAGACCGTGGTCGTCGAGAACACCACCGGCGCGGGCGGCCTGCTCGGGTTCCAGAAACTGCTCAAGGCCAAACCTGACGGCTACACCCTCATGTTCAGCAATATGTCGCTGGCCATCATCCCGGTGCTCTACCCCAACGCCGATATCGACCCGGTGCGCGACCTGGCGCCGGTCAGTACTGTCGCCAACGTGCCCATGGTGCTGTCGGTCAGCAACAAGAGCGGCATCCAGGACCTTCCTTCCATGCTCGCGCGGATGAAAGCCGGCAAGGAGAAGCTCAACTTCGGATCCGGCGGGCCGGGCACCACCGCGCATCTGGCCGAAGGGCTGTTCCTGCACAACTTGGGCACCCAGGCCGAACTCATCCAGTACCGGGGATCGGGCCCCGCCCTTACCGACCTGATGGCGGGCGTCATAGACGGCGTCATCGACCAGACCGTCACCATGATGCCGCTGCACCAGGCGCAGCGCATCAAGGCGATCGCCGTTTCATCGCCCCGGCGCCTGGCGCAGATGCCCGACGTGCCCACCTTCGCGGAGGGCGGATTGCCGGAATTCGACCTGACGATCTGGAACGGCGTGGTCGCTCCCAGGGACACACCCAAAGCCGTCATCGACGAATTGGCCCGGGCGCTCTCCAAGGTGATAGACAGCCCGGAATTCAAAGGCCGGCTCGATCAGCTGGCCGCGCAAGCGCCGCCGCCCGCCGAACGCGGTCCCGCGCCCTTCACGGCGCTGCTCAAGCGGGACACCGCGCGGGTGTCCGAACTGGCCCGGCAGATCGGCCTGATACGTCCATAAGGCTCGCGCGGCATGCGCACGATTTCTCTCAACCATACGGAACATTCATGAACATCGACACATACGGATTCATCGGGCTGGGCAATATGGGCGGGCCGCTGGCCGGCCGGCTTCTCGACGCCGGCTGCCCACTGGAGGTTTTCGACCGCGACGAGGCTGCCGCCGCGCGCCTGGCGGCGCAAGGCGCCACGCGCCGCGCCAGCGCCATAGAGCTGGCCGATTCGGCGGATACGATTTTTCTCAGCCTGCCCACCCCGGAAATCGTGCGCCAGGTGACCCTGGGCGCCGACGGCCTGATACACGGCAAGCGCGTCAAGCGCGTGGTCGACCTTTCCACCATAGGCCCGCGCAGCGCCAAGGCCATCAGCCAGGCGCTCGCCGAGCGCGGGATCGTCTATGTCGACGCCCCCGTGAGCGGCGGCGTCATGGGCGCCACACGCGGCACCCTGGCTGTCATGGTCGCATGCCCGCGCGGCCACTACGACGCACTGGAATCAAAGCTCAAGCAGTTCGGCCCGGTGTTCTACCTGGGCCAGGAAGCCGGCCTGGGGCAAAGCATGAAGCTGGCCAACAACCTGCTGTCCGCCTCGGCCCTGGCCATTACCGCCGAGGCCATGGTCATGGGCGTGAAATCCGGGCTGGAGCCGGGAGTCATGCTGGACGTGCTCAATGCGGGCTCGGGACGCAATTCCGCCACCCAGGACAAGTTCCCCAAGGCCGTGCTGCCCGGCACCTTCGATATCGGCTTCGCGGCGCAGCTGGCCTACAAGGACGTGCGCCTGTGCGTGGACGAATCCGAATCGATAGGCGTTCCCATGATCGTGGGCGCCGCCGTCCGCGAAATGCTGGTCCTGACCAACGCCCTATACGGCGAGGCCGCGGACTTCACCGACATGGTCAGGCTGGTCGAGTCCTGGGGCGGGGTGCAGGTCAGACAGTCCTCCCCCTGACGCCATGCGGCCCGGAGAGCCGCCGGCGCCATGGCCGGCCCACATTCATCAGCAGTGCCATCCACCCAATCGACAACACAGGAAACTCCAAAATGAAAACCACTGAATTATTCCAGCGCGGCGACGCCATACGCCGCGCTGTGCTGGGCAACGCCCATGTGGACCGCTCGCTGGCGAATGCCGACGACTTCGGCATGCCCATGCAGCAACTGTCCACGGAATACTGCTGGGGCGAAGTCTGGGGCCGCGAAGGCCTGAGCAAGAAAACCCGCAGCATGCTCAACCTGGCCATGCTCAGCGCATTGAACCGCCCGCATGAGCTGAAAATGCATGTCGGAGGCGCCTTGCGCAACGGCGTCAGCAAGGAAGAAATCCGCGAAATCCTGCTGCAGGTCACCATCTACTGCGGCGTGCCGGCCGGCGTCGACGCATTCCGCGCGGCGCGGGAAGTGTTCGACACCTTCGATCCCGCCGAAGCCAAACAGCAGTAGACTCATTCCCATCCCAGGTGTCCTTACCTGGCCCACACCAGGCTTGGTCGCGGTGCGGGCCGGTCACGTCGCAATCCCCCGCAGCAGCGGCCCGGCGGACGCCGACCAGGCCGCGTAGGCTCCGAAAACGGCCGGGTCGGGGGCTCCTGCTCCACCAGGCGCAGATCACTCCGGCATTCCATGCTGGAACCATGGGCTGGCAGTCTCTCAGGTGTGTTTTGCCGTGAGTTGAACTCCAAGCGCTTTCATCACTGACATTGTGGTTTTCAGCCTAGGATTGCCCTAGGGCTGAACGAGCGGTAAAGCTGCTCACGCGATAGCCCCGTCTGCTCGGCCAACTGGGCCATTCCTTTGGCCCTGGCGACAATACCCAGCGCATGGGCGATATGAGCGGAATCACCTTCTTTTTCATCCCACACTCCATTCGGCCCTGTATGGCATACGCTAAGAGAAAACGGCCGGATCGGGGGCCCAGTGCCCCTGCTCCACCAGGCGCAGCAGTTGCCGGCGCAGCATCATCCCCAGCGCCCGCACCGGCTTGGTCGAAGGCCGCTGAGTCGAGGCCGCGATCACCAGCGAGCGCGTAATGACGGGATCCGTGACGCGCCATATCCTCATGCGCTCCTGGGCGATCTGCGAGGCGACACAGGCGTACGACAATACCGCATAGCCCAAGCCGTTCTCCACCAGCCGCAGCATCGAATGCATGGCATCGATCTCCATCGCCACCTTGGGCGCGGCGCCGATGCCGGCCAGCGCCTCGTCCACCAGCACGCGGATACCGTGAGGCCGGCTGGGCAGAATCAACGGGATGCCGCCCAAGCGCTCGGCGCGCACAGGCCCCCTGCCCACGCCCGCGGGATCGCTCATGGGCCCCAGCAAGAATAGCTCATCCGTCAGCAACGCATCCATCGGCAAGGCCGGAATGCTGAGCCGCGGCGCATCGTACAGAACGGCGATATCGGTGCGGCCGGCGGCCAGCCATTCCAGGACGTGGCCGCTGTACCCCTCCATGACCTTCAATGAAACGGCCGGAAACGCCTCGCGGAATTCCTGGACCAGGGAAACCGACAGCACCGACGAGATGGACGCCGGCATGCCGATTACCGCCGGCCCGGTGGGCACCCGCCCCACCGCCCGGACCGCCGCCACCGCGCTGGATTCCGTCTCGACCAGACCGCGCGCGTATTGTTCCAGCACCGCGCCCGCTTCAGTCAAGGTAACGCCGCGGCCAGTCCTGTGAAAAAGCGCCACGCCCAGCTCATCCTCGAGCGCCTTGACCTGGCGACTAAGAAGGGGCTGACTCATGGACAGCCGCATGGCGGCACGCGAATAAGCGCCCGACTCGGCCACGGCGATGAAGAATCTGAGCTGCCGGAGTTCCATCTGGCTTCCCGCTGAATGTGGATGCCCAGATGGTATGCGATGTTGCGGCTATTGGGTATCCATGATGGCCGAAACAGGAAATTACCGATGCTCGTTTCCCATCTGACTCTAGCGCCTTATATACTCATGGAAAGCGACTATGCCATGACACTGCCCCGCAAAGCAGCCGCTAGGCGAACTGATCGCGCTTAAACAAAAGCCAGCTCAGTGCCGCCCTGGCCGTCGAACCCTCCCATTGAACCTGGGCCGCCGAGCACATCATCGACAACTTATTCAGGCGCGCCGTTAAACTTATTACGATGAGAACCCAACCCCCGTCCATTGCGGATGTCATCCTGCTTGAACCAACGGTATTCACCGATCACCGCGGCTTTTTCTTCGAAAGCTATAACCAGGAACAATTCGAAACAGCCATCGGCCGGCAAGTTTGCTTTGTGCAGGACAACCATTCAGGGTCGGTCAAAAATGTACTACGCGGCCTGCATTATCAAGTCCGGCATGCGCAAGGCAAGCTGGTGCGCGTGGTATCGGGCGTGGTCTTCGACGTCTGCGTGGACTTGCGCAAAAGCTCGCCCACCTTCGGTCTATGGGTTAGCCATACTCTTAGCTCCGAGAACAAAAGGCAGCTCTGGATCCCGCCGGGCTTTGCCCATGGCTACCTGGTTCTGTCCGACGAAGCCGAACTCCTGTACAAGACCACCGATTACTACCATCCGGAAGCCGAGCGCGGCATCCGGTGGAACGATCCCGACATCGGCATTCTGTGGCCAGGCAGCGGCGCCCCAGTACTCTCGGCCAAAGACGAGGCTGCGCCGCTGCTGGCCCAGGCCGAGGTGTTCGAGTGATCCCGTGGCAGAACACCCTGGGGCGGAACCAGACATTGGGTAAAGTAAACGTAAACGCATGAAGATATTGCTATTAGGAAAAGATGGCCAAGTCGGTCGTGAGCTTCAACCGGCCCTTGCGCCGCTAGGCGAACTGATTGCGCTCGGGCGGCCGGAATGTGATCTGGAGGACTCGGCCCGTCTTGAGCTAGTCCTGCAACAACACGCCCCCGATATCATCGTAAACGCCGCCGCCTACACGGCCGTGGACAAGGCCGAAAGCGACGAAATCACGGCTCGCAAAGTCAATGCCTTGGCGGTGCATATACTGGCCAGCTATGCCAGCGCCAACAATATCCTGCTGGTGCACTATTCCACGGACTATGTGTTCGACGGGGAAAAACCCGAGCCCTATACAGAACAGGACCAAACCAATCCGCAAAGCGCCTACGGCCGCACAAAGCGCGAAGGCGAAGAAGCTATCCTGCGCAGCGGCTGCCAAGCCCTAATATTCCGTACCAGCTGGGTATTTTCCGCGCATGGCGACAATTTCATCAAGACCATCATGCGGCTAAGCCGTGAACGCGACCACCTGAGCATAGTGGCCGACCAGATCGGCGCGCCTACCTCGGCGGAACTGATAGCGGAGATCAGCACTCAGGCCATCACCGCATGGCAAAAAGGCAAGCTTTCCGCCGGCATCTATAATTTGGCCGCGTCCGGGGAAACCAGTTGGCATGGATTTGCGGTACATATAGTCGAACGACTGCAAGCAAATGGTCTCGCCCCAAATGTGCTCCCTCGGCATATCAAGTCGATTGCAACAGAAGAATACCCAACGCCGGCCCAACGACCGAAGAATTCACGCTTGAATACGGCCATGCTAGCTGCTTCTTTAGGCGTAAAGATTCCGCACTGGACGGCGGGTGTTGATCGGATCATCGATCAATTAGTTCAGATAGGGCTTTAGCAGGCATTGGAAAGGATGTCGACAGCGAGTTTCGAAACGAAAATACGCAAACTGCAAAGATACTGAGATGAGAACCTAGGCGTCTGCCTTACAATACCACGCGTATTTCAAACAAATATCAAAGCATTATCACAATGAGACAGCCCATGAGCCGGAAAGGCATCATACTCGCCGGCGGTTCCGGCACACGATTGCATCCTGTCACCAAAGCGGTTTCAAAACAACTGCTGCCGATTTACGACAAGCCTATGATCTACTATCCCTTAAGCACGCTGATGCTTGCGGGTATCCGTGACATACTGATAATTTCCACTCCTCAGGATACTCCCCGCTTTGAGCAATTGCTCGGAAACGGGAACGAGTGGGGGCTTCGTTTGCAATATGCCGTCCAACCGAGCCCCGATGGGTTAGCACAAGCTTTTATAATTGGTGAAGAATTTATTGGCGGCGGCTCCAGCACTTTAGTGCTTGGGGACAATATATTCCACGGCTCTGATTTTATTACCCGCCTACAAATAGCCATGGTCCAACCGACCGGCGCCACGATATTCGCCTATCGAGTCAAGGATCCAGAACGCTATGGCGTTGTGGAATTTGACCGGGAAGGCAAGGCCATTAGCTTGGAAGAAAAGCCACAAAGACCAAAATCCAATCTCGCCGTTACCGGGTTATATTTTTACGATAGTAATGTAGTAGAGATAGCAAAGACCCTTAAGCCCTCCGCTCGTGGCGAACTGGAAATCACAGATGTCAATCGCATTTATATGGAACAGGGCAAGCTGAACGTAGTCACTATGGGACGCGGGCATGCGTGGCTGGATACTGGCACACACGAATCCATGTTGGAAGCAAGCAACTTCATTGAGACGATCGAGTCTCGTCAAGGATTGAAAGTATCCTGCCCGGAGGAAATCGCATTCCGACAAGACTTCATTACCTCAGCTCAGTTTCATAAGCTGGCCCTCATGCAGGAAAAAAGTTCATATGGCCAATATCTTTTGCAATTGCATAACGAACTAGTAAGGCAATAAATCTACAATTATTGGTATTGACCTTGGTGCGCATTCTCTTTCTATCCATTAGCAGAAGGCTTTAATATAATAATCTTCGCCTCAGAAGTTTCAAATTTCCATAAGACCAATGCAGCGGAGTTTTTATCTGGATGGGACCTACTACTCAAAGCGTTAGAACAGAACAAAGCACTTTTATTTTAACATCTGCGATACCGAAGATACTAAGCTGCGGATGTCTCCCTATGTTATCCAAAAAATGGTAAAGAAGGACTTGGCAACTCGACAAATAAATATTGAAACTTTAGACTGCCACAGGCCATTGGGCTCGCGCGTGGCCACCGAGACCTGGCATTTATAGGTACGTGAATAATTGGGTCGACCCTTGTAGTTCGAGACCCGCACTTCACTTGTAGACATAGTGATTCCCACTACTTTTGATGGGCACCACTTTGCAATATTTTGAATATCTGGACTAGGCGGCTTTCACATGACGCTTGCTATTCACTTGCCTCTTTTGATGACTAGCCCTACGGAAGTAGTAATATATTTGCCGAGCCACAGCTTCAAATGTGGCTGCTCCGAGTTATACGGTGGAGTATCAACGTAAAAATCCAGAACATGGGAGTCCGGGGCAGCCACGAAAGGTTTTACCTCATGTCCTCTTTCGCGAAGGCGCTGGATTAAGCTCTCAATATCTTGTTTTCGATATATAACCGTATCTGCCATATCAACCGTCTCGTCGTTTGAAGACAGGTTGTATTCGGTAGTATGGCATGCGATACCACCGATTTTCAATGTCTGCTCCACACTATTTATGACGAACTGGATGCCTGCTTCAATCGAGCCTAGATGTTCAAAACAGCAGCTAGACCAGACGAAGTCATATCCTACGAGTTCTTTGTCGATATTATTCATATCGCAAACTTGATAGCTTACCTTCTGATCAAAGACTGCATCAGCGACTAGATCTCGGTATCGCAATTGCTCTAGGGATTGACTATGTTGACTAGTCTGAGCCCATCCTCCTGCGACTCCAACATGTGCTGGTGCATCTGTAGCCGTGATTGTTGCGCCAAGACTGGCGAATAATGATGGTAATCGTTCATGTCCCACACCAAAAACAAGGCCGCGCCGCCCATCGGTTAGCATGTCTGAAATTTGTAAATGATGCACTATAAATACCCATTCCCATAGCTTTCGGTGAAACCTATGAGGGTGTCGTAGCATTTCGCATATCTGGCCGTATCTTGGATGAAAAAAATCAGCGGCGCTACATGTTGAATAGGGTAAAAATGGTCCATTGGCTTCTATATTCGCTAGAGCAACATTGGGCAGGAATATACGTTTATGTGCTAGCTCACGGTCCAATTGGATTTCAGATTGAACCGAATCAAGGCCAATACGAAAGCTTCGATTCATCGAAGCCATTAGTGTTTCTAATTCGACAATACGATCATTCAGTTCACCAAGTCGGTCAAGTCCAGTTGTGTTCGATAAATCGGTTATAACGGTCGGTTTCAATTTCGCCCATAGGCGTCTACCTAACATTTTAATCATTTTTTTTGTCATATTATTGATCTTTAAAGGCGGAACGATACTATCGTTAACAACAAAAATGTGCTCAGCAATTTATAAATGTTCGCTGCGCGTAGCGAGCCCAGCTTGGTCAGCGGCGCGGCAAAAGGCAGACGTTGCCTGGTGACCTCTGCCGGATCGTTAGCGTATAACGCTGTGATAAGATCATTCCATGGCTGCGTATTGATGACGTGAGCCAACAATAGCCGAAGCACCTACCCTATGACGCCCGTCAAGATCCAGCTCAGAGCTTGAATCCAGCACCCACAGCATCGTTATAAAACATTTTGACGGTATCCAGGGAGTAAGTATCTAAATCATATCCAACCAACGATAGCTTCTTCAAAATATCATTGGTGACTGTAATCACTTGGCAACCAATTTCATCGGCCTGGAAAATGTTCAGCAATTCACGCGGACTAGCCCAAATAAGTTCAGCTGCCGGCGCAACTTTAAGCTGTTCGACTGCGGCCGCCATAAGCGGTACCGGATCGCGTCCAGTGTCCGCAATTCTCCCTGCAAACACGGAAACATAGCTCGGCACGGTTGGGTTCAAGGCCGCCACCACATCGCGAACTTGAGCCAAAGTCATAATGGCCGTGACGTTCAACTTAACCTTTTGCGCCGCCAGTTTTTTTACCAGTGCATAGCAGGTTTCCTGCTTCGTATTCGTGACAGGAATCTTGACATAAACATTGTCGCCCCAGCTTGCAATCTCAAGCGCCTGGCGCTCCATCTCGACAAAATCGTCTGAGAACACTTCGAACGACAAAGGCTTGTCGTTAATGGAGGTAAGAATGTCTTTGCAGAATGCACGATAGTCTGCAATCCCAGCTTTTTTCATCAAAGTGGGGTTTGTGGTAAGGCCCTTAATGAAGGGCTTCGCATACATTTCCAGCATACCGGCCTTATCGGCACCGTCAGCAAAAATCTTTACGCTCAATTCTTCTACTTTTTTCACGCTGTTTCCCCTAATATAACTTGCGCGGCATCTGTTAAAGATCGCACACAAAAGTCGACAGACTCGGGCTGCTTTTCGTCGTAGCCGTAGTCAATAAAAATAGTCTTACAACCAGCTCGCTGGCCGGCCTCGGTGTCGCGCCAGCGATCCCCGATCATATAGCTCGTCTTCAAATCTATATCATGCAGCTGCGCAGCCGCGAACAAGGCACCAGGACGCGGCTTGCGGCAGTCGCAATCATCGCCGGTATCATGAAAACAAGTACGGAACTCGTCTATGGGCAGGCATTGCGCAAGATACTGGTTGATTTCTTCAACCACCTCGCGGGAAGTGGTTCCCCGGGCAACATCGGGTTGATTGGTCACCACAATCAACATAAAACCGGCGTTGTGCAGGGCAGTCAATGCGCTGGGTACGCCAGGCAATATCTCCATCTGCGTCAAATTGGCGGGAGGATATGGCTTACCATCGCGCACTATTGCACGGTTGATTACCCCATCGCGATCAAGAAATATGGCGCGGCGCATCTATTTGACCGTTGATTCCCACTTGGTCTGGTTGGCCTTCAGTTTTGGATGAGATACCAACAAGTGCCAGACCACTGCCTGGAATGCTTCAGAGTGAGGGGTGATATTGTCGGAGTTTACCGTCGGCACGATGACACAGGCATCGGCCACCTGTGCGGTATACCCCCCATCACGCCCTACCACCCCTGTAATCTTGGAACCCACTGTTTTCGCGAATTTCAGGGCTTCAACCAGATTAGGGCTAATGTTCTTTTCAAGATTGCCGCCCCCGACCGAAAAAATGAATAGCGCATCTTTGGGAGTCAATTTGCTGATTTTCAGCCATTCAATGAAAACACTGGCCCAGCCTTCGTCATTTGTACGAGCTGTCAGTTCGGAGACATTATCGGTAGGAGCGTAGGATTCAATGCCAACTATCTTGCGAAAATCATTTACGGCATGCGAACAGTTGCCGGCGCTTCCGCCAACACCCAGGAAAAAAATCCGGCCGCCATCGGTTTTTACCGTAGCCAACAAATCCGCCATCTTTTCGATGGCAGCTACATCCATTTTCTGGATGATTTCAATAGCTTCATTCAAATGCTGTTGTGCGTAACTCATGCTTTACCTTTTTCTAAAAAATACGCTTCAGTTTCCTTAAGCCCGCCATGCGAACCGATTTCATAAAACCGCTCGTGTACCTCGTACCCCGCGAGCTGCCCCTCTACTGATAATTCGTGATACACCTGCGCCAAGTCAAATGGCAACGCATTCGGATATTTAGCTAAAACCTGCCCTGAAAGCACACCCAAACCATAATCGATGTAAGTCATTTCTTGCGTAGGAGCCTGCTTGTTGTATTCGATCAACTCGCCATTCTGGAACAACACATTGCTTTTATCCCAGCGATCGCCATTCTTCAGCACAGTCATCAGGGCAGATTTACCGCTAGCCAGAAACGATCGCTCCACCGCCGCAAAATCGATGGGCAAAAACGAGTCACCGTACAGTACGAAGAAATGCTTACCCAATAAGGGCAAGGCCTGCTTCAAAGCGCCACCAGTTCCCAAAAGCACGGGACCGTCCAGCGAGTACGAGACATCCATACCAAAGCGTGAGCCGTCGCCGACTTCGGCCTGAATCATTTCCCCCAGATAGCCGATGCACATGACAACGCGACTTACACCTTGAGCGCGTAAATAGTCAAGTTGACGGCAAATGAATGGTACACCCGCTACATCAATCAGGGCCTTGGGGATACTCTGGGTAATTGGACGCAACCTGGTAGCCAGGCCCCCTGCAAGAATAGCAACGGGCAGCGTCACGAGGACATCACCACCTTGGTACCTTCAAAGTCAAAGCGGAAACGAACCTCTTCCAGTCCCGCCCCGGCCATCACATGACGCAGTTTATTCCGATCATGCGCCATAAACATTAAGAATCCCCCCCACCGGCACCTACCAATTTACCGCCTACCGCACCGTTCTTCATGCCCAATTCATACCACTCGTCGATTTGTTGATTGCTCATGCCGCCGGAGCGACGCTTCTTATGCTCCCAATGTTCGTGCATAAGCTCACCAAACAGCACCGTGTTACCGGACTCGAGTGCGTCCTTGCTGCGATACCCCAGATCTTTGACATAGTGCAGGTTGTTAAGCATCTCAGTCTCCTGATTTTGAGACCGAACCTGTTGGTCCTTAAGAATACCGCTGGCGCTACGGGAGAAACCAGTAAAGAAGAGCAAGAGATTGTCTTCAAGATCAAACATCGTATCCATATTGATGCCCAGCGGAACAGCAGTCACCTTGTCATCTTTGTGAAATGTTAGGCAGGTGACGCCGCCTACCGCGGCAATATACTGATCCTGTTTGCCAATCGGCTCCCCCAGCCGGTCGATCTCTATGTGGCACGCCAGTTCCGCCAATTCCTCCTGATGCAGATGGCGCTTGCGATGGGTGTACAGCGCTTTCAGCAAGGCGGTGGTGAAGCTTCCGGAAGAGCCTAAACCCGTTCCAGCAGGTATGTCAGCAAGAGTCGTGATCTCAACTTGGGGGGTTTTAAAGCCCAGCATGTCAAGCGCCTCCCGAATAATGGGGTGCTTAACATCCACGATCTGTTCTACATGCTCCAATTGCGAATATTTCAAATAAATTCCGGTAGTAAACGGACGCATCACATTCACATACACGTATTTATCTATAGCCGCAGAAACCAAAAAACCTTCATGGCCGCGATAATAAGAGGGAAGGTCTGTACCGCCTCCACCCAGGGTGATGCGTAAAGGACTACGCGCGATGATCATAACCGGATTCCTCGTACACTTTTTCAATTATTTTCAATGCGGCGTGAGCGTCGCCAAGACCCGCCGCAGGCTCGCGGTCAAGCCGGATATCATCGTAGAATTCCGCGAGCTCTACCGCCCATGAATCATCAGCCATGGGATATTCCCACGAGGTCGTCTCCGGCGGACCCATTTCGGGCAGCATTCTATACCAAGTCAGTTTTTCAATGCCGTAACTACCACCCAGGCCGGATAAATCCAGCTTGCCATCACGCCCGTATATTTCCATGGAAAAAAGGTTCTTCCATTCCGTGCAAGAAGCGTGCAGAAATGCTGTCTGTTTGTTAGCGGTTTTCAATAATAAAAAACCGTTGTCATCAACAGGCATATCCCAGTAATAGGTGTGGGCGAAGCCCTGTACTTCCGAAAACTCGCCCAGAAACCAGCGTGAAAGATCAATCAAGTGAGGGCCTTGATCGATCAACTCGCCTCCGCCCGACATCTCCGGTTTGGCGCGCCATTCCTTGTCGTAGCCGATTCGGCCGCCATGTCCATAACGCGCACGAATAAACATTAGCTCACCCAAGACGCCGGAATCAAAAATCTCTTTCGCCTTCCGCAATGATCGGTGATAGCGATGGTTGAACCCCACATGAACCTTGATGCCTTTTTCCTTGGCAGCCGTCATGATGGGCTCGAGTTCTTTCGCGTTGCGTGCCGCCGGCTTCTCCACCAAAACGTGCTTGCCCGCCTCGATAGCGGCATACGTAATTGCAGCAAGTGAATCGTGAAGTGTTGAAACAATCACAATATCTACTTCAGGCAACCATATCAGCTCGCGCCAATCTCGAAAGGCCTTGGCGCCTGACTTGCCGGCTAACGCTTGCGCACGCGCTGCGTCGATATCCGCGCATGCGACCAGATTGCCTCCGGTACCCAAGGCCTTGGCTCGCTTTTGTCCAATTAAACCGCAACCAATAATGCCTATACCAAATGATCTACTTACACTACTCACTTATCGCCCCAATCAAACCCTCGGTCTCGACCGGTAATCCGACGAAGGGTATATGCATCTGTTTTAGAAAGATCGTCGCAATGCTGCGGCCAGTCTTCCCAGTTATCCCATACGGCACTGATAAGTTTACCGGTGATGCCATCGCTCGCGGCAGAGGCAAGGAATACCGCCAGCTCCGCGCCACGGTCCAGCGGCGCGCCGCCAGATTCTTTCTGCTTTAGCGCGCGCTCGTAAAACTGCGTACCGACCTTCTGCGGTCCGGCTTCAAGGATTTCATCAAGCATGCGGGTATTTAGCGCACCGGGCGCCACGGCATTGACGTCTATTCCCGTACCTCGCACTTCTTCCGCGAGCGTTTCCGCAAATCGCACAATAGCCGCTTTGGAAACGGCATAAGCACTTATTCTAGGCAGCGGATTCGTAGCTCCCCCACCAGATAACTGAATTATCTTGCCATAGCCTTGCTTCTTGAAATGGGGAAGAACGGCACGGCACATTAACACCGACCCATAAACATTGATCTCCATGGCCTTGACCCAAGCGGCCCAGTCCACATCTTCAATCTCACCCTTCGGACCATAAATGCCGGCGTTATTAACCAACACATGAACCGCCCCGAGCGCCTCTATAGTCTCTGCAACCAGCTCGTCCACTTCAGCGGGGCTGGAGACATCGGTTATGCGCGCGACTATCTTTTGCCCTGACGCGGCTGACTGCAAAAGCTGCTTCTGCGCTTCGTCCAGCAACGCTCCGTCACGAGCGCATAGCATGACATCGGCACCGGCCTCGACATACTTCTTGGCAATTTCAAAGCCGAGGCCTTGACTCCCTCCGGTGATGATAGCCACTTTTTCCGACAACACTTTCTGCATGCTTATTCCACTTTAGATAAAGGAGTACCTACAGCAATGTATCGCAATCCGGAATCCTTGACGGCTGCATATAAATGACGATTGGCATCAATGACTATCATTCCCGGACGCGCCGCGGCCAACCCAACCGCCAGGCTCTGAAAGTCGGGCCATTCCGTTCCAATTACCAAAGCGTCAGCGTCTATTACCGCTTCCAGCGCGTTTTCATGGCTAGTCAGTTTACCCTCCCACCGCTGCGGTAATTGACGGACGACAGGATCATGCACATGAACATCGGCACCCTGTTCCAGCAACCAATCGCAAAGCTCGACGGCCAGGGAACGGCGCAGAGTATCGGTACCTGGCTTATATGTCAGCCCCCAAATAGCCACAGCGACACCCTTCAAGCTGGTGAATTGATCGAGGAGCTGGCGTCGCGGCCAGTTTTTATGCTCGTCATTGCTGGCCCTTATCGATGACAATAGTGGCGTGAGCAGAGCATTCGACCGGCCTTCGGCACCGAGGAATTCAATATCGCGGGCGAGAGTACCTCCAGCGAAAGGTCCGCCTGGCGATAGGTATGCTTTCGGCCCTATCCGCATTTCCGACTTCAAGCCACGCTCAACTTCCTTGGCGTCAGCACCAACCACTTCACATATCGACGCGATCTCATTCGCGAACGTCACCGACGTCGCCAAAAATGCATTGATTGCATGCTTGGTCATTTCGGCGGACTCCACCGACATCCATTCAATTCGATCAGTTATCGGCGCAAGCAACTCTTCCAATACACCTCGGTCTTTCGAAGTCCGTACTCCCACCACGACACGGTCCGGCTTAAGAAAAACATCCAGAGCCTTGCCCAAGCGAAGGTTCTCTGGCGAAGATGCAAAACCCAACTGTTTGCCAGCAAGATTAGTCTGTGCAAAGGCTTCCAGCCGCCGGATCGAGCCGACCGGCATCTGAGAGGAAACCAATACCAAGGTTCCGGCGTCCAGCTCGGGCAACACTTCCATGACCCGCGCCATAACGAAATCGACGTCCGCCTTATCGTCCTCGTCGACAGGCGTATCAAACGTAACCCACAATACCTGCGCGCCGGCTACCGCTACGGCGATGGAATTGGTAAAGCTCAAGCGGCCTGCTTCCAGACCTGAAGCCAGAAGGCCGTCCAGGCCTGGTTCGAAGAGCGGAGCTTTTCCAGCATTCAAGCCATCAATAGAATGCTCGTCACTATCCAGCCCGACGACCTCATGACCAATGGATGCCAGACACGCAGCGGTCACCGAACCCAAGTGCCATAATCCTTGCACGCATATTTTCATGACTTAATCCCGGGCTTCAAATACCCATTCATTATTTCGCAAATACTCCACCGTTTTGAGCACACCTTCGCGGATTCCGAACTTAGGCTTCCATCCGAAGGATTGAATCTTCCGGGTTTCCAAAAAAATAAAGGGATTGTCACCAATCCAGCCACGATCCCCGCCCGAATATTCCAACTGTGGCTTGACACCCAATTCTTCACAAATCCAACCGATGGAGTCGTTGACTTCACAATAGCCATCGACACCCAAGTTGAAGATATTGACTTTAGCATCCGCCTTGTCCATTGCCAGCAGAATCGCGTCAATACAGTCCTGCACATACAGATAGGATTTGCGTTGCTTGCCGTTGCCCAATACCGATAAGCGAGATGGATCCGCCTTCAATTTCTGATAGAAATCGAAGACATGGCCATGCGTATAACGCTCACCCAGGATCGAGACGAAGCGAAAGATCCAGGACTGAAAGCCGAAGCCTTCGCAATAGGCGGCAATCAGTCCCTCGCCGGCTGCCTTGGAGGCGCCATACAACGACGTCTGGACAGGAAACGGCCCATCTTCCGGCGTCGGAACCACTGGAGCATCGCCATAGACGGACCCCGTCGAGGAAAAAGCGATTTTCTTTATGCCATTGGCCCGCATCGCTTCAAGAACGTTGTACGTGGCGATGGTGTTCTGCTCAAGGTCTTTGCGCGGGTGGTCGGTTCCAAATCGCACATCGGCGTTTGCGGCCAAATGAAAGACAGCTTCCCCGCCTGCAAAAGCGGCCTTCAGCGCCTCGGCATCCAGGAGGTCCATCTCGATAAGCCGGAAGTTCGGATTTGGCAGAGCGCCATCAAGAAAGCGACGTTGTCCGGTCGAAAAGTTATCGATGCCAACTACCTTATGGCCGTCTGCCAGCAAGCGGTCAATAAGGGTGCTACCAATAAAACCGGCGCAGCCGGTAACGATTAATGAAGTCATATGATATCTAATTGACCTTGAAGACCCAATACCGTGCAAGCGCATACCCCGTGCACATTGTAAAAACTACGGATATGCAAACTCCGAGATAAGGAGACCAAAGGAATTTTTCCACACAAAGAGTGACCACACCAATTGTGATCACGTAATTTATCAGCCACAACACCAAATAACGAACGAGTTGGTAGCCCTGGTGGCCAGTGGCTGCCGCAAAAGTGAAATGCCTGTTCGCCATGAAGTGGAATGTCGTCGAGATGATGTAGGCGAAAGTTACTGCCAGAATGTAGTTTATGCCTAGACCAGAATTTGCAATCCACATCACAAAAAAATAGATCGCGGCGGTCATAGCGCCAACAGCACCAAACCTGGCAAAGGCTTTCAAGTGGGAAGTAAAAGCTGACTCGAAAAAAAGGTTACCCATTTATAGGTTTATCCTGGTCGCTGCGCAACGGCAAGCGCCCGTACACCAAAAGGCAGAGCCCAACTAGCCATATATCTGGATTCCAGCTCCATCGCGATTTTCACTATGCCATTTCCCGAAGTGCGCTTAGCTTGCTCGCCTACGACCGGCTTATCTTTTCGCGACGGGAGCATTTTATTCAATAGTTTTACCGCCGCAAAGGCTGGGAACAATAGGAAGCCGAGGTGGGATTTCCGTCTGATCTGAAAGCCAACTCCTTGCAGCTTGTTATGGAGGTCAGATGCCGCATACCGCCTGAAATGATGCAGTTCGGCATCATAAGAGTCGTATAGAAAAGGGCATGCAGGGACTTCTATAACCAAATAACCACCTGGCTTTAATAGTTTGTACGCGTTGTTCAAAGCGCCAACATCATCTTCAATATGTTCCAGCACATTCAACATCACCAACACATCGATACTTTGCTCGGGCAAAGGACATTGAAGCAAATCGAATCGGATCAAGGGGATGCCCGGCAACGTATCAGCCAAGCGGAAGAGCGGATCCTTGACCACATCTGCACCAATAATCGTCGCCTGCGGCAGAGCCTTCACCAAATCTCTAATCAAGAATCCAGATGAGCATCCGATTTCCATTACTACCCCTTGGCCTCCAGGCAAGCACCGCTTGATTTGCGCAATAGCGTCGTTGCGCGAAGCCAAGTCAATTGGATGGCTGTCGCCCGCCGCTTCCTCATGAAGTGCGGTCAGATCATCCGACCATCCCGCAAAATTTTCGCTGTATTCGAGGATTTGCAGATCCTGACCATCTACTACAAAAGCCTTCCCGTTCCAATAAGGCGTCGATGAAAAACCTGCAGGAGGTGGCAAGTCAAAAGGCAGCATGTTAATTGTGTTCCTTGAAATTTACCTGCTTATCAATGATATACATTGGGCGCCGCTTCACTTCATCATATATCCGCCCCACATACTCTCCGATCAAACCCAAGCCAAGCAACTGCACTCCAGCAAAGAAACTTATGAACAATACGGTCGTCGATAAGCCTGGAGTTAGGTCTACCCCGATAATTCGTTGAAACACATACCAGGCGCCCAACAAGAAACTGAGTCCAGCCAATACAAACCCTGCTATTGACATCATGAAGAGAGGCCTAGAGCTAAAGCTAATCAGTCCGTTCAACCCAATTTTGAGCGAGCCAGTCAATCTATTGTAATTGCCTTTTCCAGCAAATCGCTCATCGCGATCGTATTCAATGAAAGCTTGCTTGAAGCCTACATATGCCACCAAACCACGCAAAAAACCATGACTTTCGTTTAAGCGACGCAGCTCCTCAATGACTCGTCGGGTCATGATACGAAAATCACCGGTGTTACGAGGGATTTGAACATCGCTGAACCGATTAATAAGCGAATAGCCGATATGCGAGATTACTCGCTTCAGTAAAGTCTCCCCTTTCCGGGAACGACGTTTCGCGTAAACCACTTCATAGCCTTCGGCAAGCTTGGAATACATCTGCTCGATGAGTTCTGGCTGATCTTGTAAGTCAACGTCGATAACCACACAGGTCTCGCCCGTGCAACCCAGAATTCCCGCCATAGTCGCTGCTGGCTGGCCAAAACGCCGCGAAAACACCATAAGCTTTATATTTTCGTTACGGTTAATCTCTTCAAGAATAATCTCTTCGGTTTTATCCGGGGAAGGATCGAGAGCAAAGATGATCTCGTAGGTTTTCCCCATGCTCGAAAAAACAGCCTCTGCTCGATTTAAAAAAGGACGAATATTCGCCTCTTCTTTATAAACCGGCACAACTAGAGAAATGCTGGGCATAATCACTCAATTTTATAACAATTTATCAGAGATAAAGACGAAGGGCAAACAATACACTCAACGCGTTATTCGGATCAAATCCGAATATACCGACTTCTCAAATCACGAGTAGCTCTGAACGTCGTATTGATATTTGAGGTAAAACGTTATCTATACCGAGTTAATCAACACAACGCTCAAAAAACCCAGTCGACAGCATTCAATTTAACAATCAATTCTGGCTATAAAGACGCCGAAGAACATCCGAAAAACATCAAACGAGAAGATTAAATCAAATCTTGAATAATGCGTTCATTAAAAAACATTATAATTTCAATGATCATTCGATAAGCGTGATATCCGTATTGGTCCTTTCAGACGCAGCGGAGTTCGCCCATTCGAAAAAACTCGAACTTCAAGGCCTTGAACATCCGTATCCAGCATAAACGGTAATGTAATTTCTTGCCACCCACCTCGGGCCATGATGTCATATCTCGCAAGAAGCTTACTGCCCGATCCAGCCACCACATCAATAACACCCAATGATTCACTATTCTCCACTAAGTGCTCTTGCGAATTTATAGAGACAACCGCCTCATACTTACCCATCTTCACAGTGACATATGGTCCATATAAGAGATAGCCTTGCTCGCCTGCGAGAGCAACCATTTCATGGTTGGCAATATCAAATTTGCCTATTTGATGAAGGGTGGACTCGTTCAGATCAATCTGCAGTTTATCAAAATTTCCAAAAAGCCTTTTTGATATATTGTAATCATACTCAAGGACCGTAAACTCATCGCACATTAAAATCCTATTACTCTCACCCAAAGTGTTGGAAAGCCATTTTCTGTCAATGGTAGCCTTTTCAGCTTCAGTTAGAAGCAAAAAAGAATTTCCTTGCCATGCTGCAGGTTTGTACCAAGTAACTGATGAGTGGATAGGAAACGGATCAATCCATTTATTAAAGAAACTTACCGGCCGGACCCGTATATTCGAATTACTCAAGACGGTTAATATATTTGACGACCAAAACCCGCCGTATCCATACTGCAGGCCCTCCTTCTTTAAGCAGGAAACCAATCTCTCATAGGGATTTATACGATCCACCACCGTTGCATCAAAGGGTTTATTGAGCGCCGGAAATACGTGATTGACGTAGCCGACACAAATCACACCCATAAAAAAACATAAGACATATTTGCACTGCGCAAAAATACGATTAATGCTGTCGTTTAGCAACACTACCCAGCAAGCCAATATCAACATAAATGGTACAAATATATAACGAATACTTGTGTAGTCATTCTCGAGCGGATATCTAAACGAGACTATATGTATAAAGCTTCCTATCAAAAATCCTATTGTGGGCACGGAAATCAGCAACGGAATCTGCACTCCCCGTGTTAATGCAACAGTAAATTTCTTTAAAAAGCTCACGGTAAGCAATGAAAGCACTAGTACAATAATAATACGGACACTACTATATAAGCCAAAGAGCGAAAGTAAATTAATATTTACGCCAGTATTGTTATATGCATGAGTAGTAGGGTACCCTAAAAGAAATAGCCAGCTAGTAATTATCATTACGATATGGCGCATCAGCGACTCAGCGCCATATATTACCGGCTTAGCAAGCCCTATGGCACCACCCGTCAGAAGGCTATTGTAATAAGCGCCCAGGATAAAGGCGAATATCGCAAAAACTAACGTCATAATAACTGGAGCGTTAAATCGAAACCGCTCGGGCAAATGGTCGGACTGTGCCTGGATCAGCAAGGAGGGTTGTTGAATTACAAACAAACCTAAACCCATAATATATGGTACGAAATTAAACAAAGCAGCACGACTCGGATTCGATAACGCGGCAATGAAGACTAGAATGGAGAAAATAACGATTTTAGTCCAAAGCGCTAACTTCTTTCCTGTATTAGAATTTGGCACTTCCATAATTCTGATTAATAAGGCCAATTGCAAGAACGCCAGCAAGAAGCTAGACCCGTAATGCCCCCCCCAATCGAAAAGGAGATTTGCAATAAATGGCGATGATATCCCTGATGTGAGCACTGCAACCGCTGCGAGGGCCGGCCTATGGGAGACATGGAGAAGACGCAGCCCAATCCAAAATCCCAATGAAATCAATGCGGCCATTAGCGTAGTCGCAAGGGCGTATGCTGCATAGCCATTGGGCAATACCTTTAATACGGGCACCAAAAATATTATGTAATTATGAAGCCATACATCAGCATTGTTATACCTGTTAGCGCCGATGTAATACTGACCCACTGCGCCGGAGTAAAACTGACCCACTTGGGCGAATATGGTGGTTTTTTGGCCGCCGACTATGTTGACCCAGGAGCAAGCAGTGGAAATCAAGGTGTTAATGCGGCATGGCGCCGGTATTCGAGAGATGGCGCGCGAGCTGGGGTGCTCACGCAATACGATCAGGCGGTATCTACGAGAGACGGCAGCCGAGCAATACAGTCCCAGAACGGCACGGCCGACCAAGCTGGATCCGTATAAGGGCTATTTGCTAGAACGTATCGAAGCGGCACGGCCACACTGGATCCCAGGCGTGGTGTTGC
>NZ_FQXE01000015.1:0-1066 GCF_900129885.1 Pollutimonas bauzanensis
CCCTCTCTAGCTATCCCTCTCTAGCTATCCCTCTCTAGCTATCCCTTCCAGCTATCCCTTCCAGGCACCCCTTCCAGGTACATAAATACTGGGGGGGACTGGCTACTCTATATATAGATAGAGAAATAGAGAAATAGCCTAGGTCGGCCGCCGGGACGGGCATGGCGGCTTGGCCCCAGTGGAGTGGCGAGCGTCTCTACACGCCGTTGGCGCGGTGGGGGAAGGTAGCGGTCCGCGTGGCCTGGTCCGCCGCCCAGCGCGCCGGACCCCGCCTCGCCTCGCTCGTCCGCGCCTGCGCGCTTCCTTCGCGGCCGGCTCGCTCGGCCCCGGACGGACCGCTACCTTCCCCCACCGCGCCAACGGCTGCGCCTTGGTTTTTGCACCTCTGCCGGGACGAGTTGCGTGCTTGGCATTCTTGCTGTGTTTGGGGCTACCAAGAAAGAGGTCTTGCGCTCGCCCCGCGCGGGCCGCCAGCCGGCCCGCTTGGGCATCGGGGATGGTATGGCCTAGGGTGCTGTCTTGCCTAGGTGTCATCTGCGCCGAAATCAAACCCATCAATCCGGCAATCGACAACAGCCGCCCGACCTGCCAGCCCGAATGCCGAGCTCGATACCGGCGGCTGTTCAATAAGCCGATTGCCAGGCCCGATATCAGCCGTCATCCGACACACCCGATACCAGGCCCGATACGAGCCACCGTCCGACACACCCGATCGCCACGCCCGATACCAGCGCCCGTCCCATCAACCCAATAGCCCAGCCCGATACCAGCAGCCGTCCCATCAACCCGATGTCCAGGCGCCGTGGGCGGGTGTGGGTTGGGCGAAATGTTGAGCAAGCCGCGCAGGCGGCCTGTTTCCGGGAGGCAAGCCCGCGCTTGTCTGAGCGAGACGCTTACGGACAGCCGGGGGCTGTCCGTTCCGCGAGTTCGCGGGCGCCCGGAAACAGGTCGACTGCGCGGGCAGTCACGGGCGAAGCCCGGGACCGCAGCGATATTGAGCCCAACCCACACCCGCCCACGGCGACGGATTAAGAACAATATGACCCACACCCGCCCTCGGCGACGG
>NZ_FQXE01000015.1:1265-131218 GCF_900129885.1 Pollutimonas bauzanensis
TTAAGAAACCCGAAGCACCGGACTAAGAAACCCACGGCACCGGATTAAGAATGCCGGGACGAAAGCACCCGCCCACGGCGCCGAGTCAAGAATGCTGAAAAAAAGCATCAACACACCTGAAGCACATCGATACGCCCCGAGAGCAATGGAGTCGCCGACTAGCGATACACTGAACATCAGACCATCGAGGAGCCTCACATGAATACCTCCTTCCAACCCTGGGACAACCCCATGGGCACCGCCGGCTTCGAATTCATCGAATACACCGCCCCCGACCCTGCAGCGCTCGGCAAAGTCTTTGAAACCCTAGGCTTCAAGGCCATTGCCCGCCACCGCAACAAGAACGTGACCCTCTACCGCCAGGGCGGCATCAACTTCCTGGTCAATGCCGAACCCGGCTCCTTCGCCCAACGCTTCGCACGCCTGCATGGCCCATCCATCTGCGCCATCGCCTTTCGCGTCCAGGACGCCGGGCTCGCCTATAAACGCGCCATCGAACTTGGCGCCTGGGGCTTCGACTCGGGCAGCGGTCCCATGGAACTCAACATCCCCGCCATCAAAGGCATAGGCGATTCGCTCATCTATCTGGTGGACCGCTGGCATGGCAAGCAAGCGCACGGCGGAATCGGCGACATCAGCATTTACGATGTCGACTTCGAACCCATCGACGCCGCCACGGCCCAGAGCGACCTGAACCATACCGGGGCGGGCCTGGCCCTTGTCGATCACCTGACGCACAATGTGCACAAGGGCCGCATGGAGGAATGGGCCGAGTTCTACCAGCGCCTGTTCAACTTTCGCGAAGTCCGCTACTTCGACATTGAAGGCAAAGTCACCGGCGTGAAGTCCAAGGCCATGACATCGCCTTGCGGCCATATCCGCATTCCCATCAATGAAGAAGGCACCGAAGAAAAAGGCCAGATCCAGGAGTACCTGGATCTTTATCATGGCGAAGGGATACAGCACATCGCCCTGGCCACCCATGACATATACAGCACGGTCGAACAATTGAGAGCGGCGGGCCTGCGGTTCCTGGATACGCCCGACACTTATTACGAATTGCTGGACCGCCGCCTGCCCAATCATGGCGAAGACATCGCCCGCCTGAAAGCCAACAGAATTTTGCTGGATGGCGCGGCCCAGGGCGGCTTGCTGCTGCAGATCTTCACCGAAAACCAGATCGGCCCCATCTTCTTTGAAATCATCCAGCGCAAGGGCAATGAGGGCTTCGGCGAGGGCAACTTCAAAGCCCTGTTCGAATCGATCGAGCTGGACCAGATGCGGCGCGGCGTGCTCAAGAACGTCGAATAGCCTGCGCCATGCGCGCCGCCGCCGGACCAGGGGCGCGCAAACCGATACAATCGCTGCACTCATTGTGTAGGGTAGCGTGATGTTCTCGTATCTTATTGCCATGCTGCGCCGCAGCTGGCGCATGTTTGTGACCGTCAGCAAGGTCATGCTGCCGGTCATGATCATCGTGCAAATCGCCGAGGAATTCGGCCTGGTGGGTCAGGCCGGGCGCCTTATCGCGCCGGCGATGTCCTTGCTGCATCTGCCGCCCGAGGCCGGGATTATCTGGGCCACCACCGTGCTTACCGGAATCTATGGCGGCATCGCGTCGTTGAGCGGCCTGGCGGGAAGCGTGGAGATGACCGCGGCGCAACTCAGCGCGCTGTGCGCGATGATGCTTTTCGCCCATGGGCTGCCGGTCGAACAGGCCATCGTCCGGCGCGCCGGCGCAAGCTTCTGGGCCACCGCGGCATTGCGCATCGTGACCGCGCTGGCGTATGGAGCGGCGGTATCGTGGGCCTGCCATCTGACCGGGACGCTGGACCAGCCCGTGTCATTCGAATGGCTGCGGGGATCGGCGGCGGTTCCGGACGGCGGCGCCAATATCTATCTGGGATGGATACAGGCCACCGCGTTTTCGCTGTTGCTGACCTTTGCCATCATCGTCATCCTGGTCGCCGCGCTGGATGCGCTGGACCGGTTGGGCATTACCCGGCGCATAACGGCGGCAATGATGCCGCTGCTGCGGGCCTCGGGGTTGAACGCCCAGGTCGCCCCGGTCACCACTGTTGGCGTGCTGCTGGGGCTGACCTACGGCGGGGCGCTGATCATCGAGGCGGCCGCCAAGCAGGATTTCTCGGCGCGCACGCGCTTCCTGGCCCTGTGCTGGCTGTCGCTGTCGCACTCTCTGATCGAGGACACGCTGTTATTGATGGCCCTGGGCGCGGATGTATGGATCATCCTGGTGGGACGGGTGATGGTGACGCTGGCCATCGTTGCGGCGCTGGCCAGGCTGACCGGCCGGGGCGGCTGGCGCGCCGAGCCGGCCGGCGCCGGGCCATCCTAACCAGCCAGCAGCTGCGCAAACCGCTTGCGGAACTTGCTGAGCTTGGGCGCAATCACCGCCTGGCAATACCCCTGATTGGGATGCTGCGCATAATAGTTGCGATGGTAGTCCTCGGCCGGCCAGAAATGCTCGGCCCCCAGCACTTTGGTGACCACGGGCTCGCCGATTTCGGCCTGAACCTCGGCGATCACCCGCTGCGCGATTTCTTTCTGCTGTTCGGACTGGCAGAAAATGGCGGACGCGTATTGCGGCCCGACATCGGCGCCCTGCTGGTCCACCGTGGTGGGGTCATGCGTGGCGAAGAACACCTGCAGCACCGTCTCGAAATCGATCACCTCGGGATCGAACACCACGCGCACCACCTCGATATGGCCCGTGGCTTTGCCGCACACTTGCTCATAGCTGGGGTTGGCCACATGGCCGCCGCTATAGCCTGGCGCAACCTCGAGCACGCCGCGAACCGCCAGGAAGACCGATTCGGTGCACCAGAAGCAACCGCCACCCAATATTGCAACTTCAGTCATGATTACTCCTTCTACTTGATTTCCGGCAGATCTTTGCTGGCCAGCGACAGGATCCAGGCGGCGATGATCTGCGCGTTCGCCGGGCTCACCTGCGGCTGGGCCGGCATGGGAACCGCGCCCCAGCGGCCACGCCCGCCATGGCGGATGGCATTCGCCAGGTAGTCCAGGGCGCCCTCCTGATCGGCGAATCGCTGCGCGACCAGTCTGAAGGCGGGGCCGACCCGCTTGCTGTCGACCTGGTGACAGGCCATGCAGCTATTCGACTTGGCAAGATCGATGCCGGTGGTCTGGGCCGAAACAGCCGCGGGCAGGCCCAGGCCCGCCCAACACAATAAAACGAAAATGAAACGAGAACGCATAACACAGCACCTGACTAGGTCTAAATAAAAAAAGGCGGCCCGGGGCCGGCCTTGCTCCTGTCCATATCGGGGTATTATCGGCGATATTTCATCACTACAAGCCCGCCATGCTTCACTACCCGCAAATTGACCCTATCGCCCTGCAGATCGGCCCGGTGGCCATACACTGGTATGGGCTGATGTACCTGATCGGCTTCGCGCTGGTGTGGCTGCTGGGACGCTGGCGCATCAATCACGGCGAGACCGACCTGACTCTGCGCGATCTCGAAGATATCATTTTCTATAGCGTTCTGGGAGTGATCGCCGGCGGCCGTCTGGGCTATGTGCTTTTCTACAAGCCGGCCGAGTACCTGGCCCATCCGCTCGAAATCTTTTATCTATGGCAAGGCGGCATGTCGTTCCATGGCGGGCTGATCGGCGTCATCGTCGTCTTGCTGATTTTCGCCCACAAGCGCAAAAGGACTTTGCTGGAAATCGGCGATTTCGTCGCCCCCTTGATCCCCTTGGGCCTGGCTGCCGGCCGTTTGGGCAATTTCATCAATGGCGAACTGTGGGGCCGCCCCACCACCCTGCCCTGGGGCATGGTCTTCCCGCAAACGGAAGACGGCATCGCCCGCCACCCTTCGCAGCTGTATGAAATGGGGCTCGAAGGCTTCGCCCTGTTCGCGCTGGTCTGGCTGTTCGCCCGCAAGCCGCGCCCCACCGGCCAGGTCAGCGCCGTGTTCCTGATGGGATACGGGGTGTTCAGGTTCCTGGTGGAATTTACCCGGGAGCCGGATTACTACCTGGGTCTGCTGGCGGGCGGGCTCTCCATGGGCCAGTTGCTGTCGCTGCCCATGGTCCTGGCCGGCGCCGTTATTTTTGTGTGGTGTGCAAAAAGATCGAACCCTGGATCGACACGCTGACCGTTTCGGAGCCGCCTTCCAGCGGCGCGCTGGCTTTATCGGCCGCCATCGCCATCATGCGCGGAGCGGGCTGGTACTGGGCCCCGGCGCCGCTCAGCTCGATATTGCGTATGGTGTAGCGGGCGAAGCCAAAGGCGTCTGTCAACGCCTGGGCGCGGACCCCAAATGCCCGCACGGCCTGCGCGAGCAAGGCCTGTTCCTGTTTGGCCCGCGCTTGCGGCGACACTGAAAAAGCCAGGTTGGCAATGGGCATGCGGTCGCTCAGTTTACCGGCCAGTTCCGAAGCCGCCGCGAAATCGGCGGACTCCAGAATGATCTCGCCGCGTCCGCGCCAATTGGTGATCTTGCCTTTTTCATTGCTCATCGGCCAAACGCGGTAATTGCCGCTGCTGGCCTTGACCTTGGGATCGCCCTTGGCCTCCGTCATGACGCCTTCCAGCGTTTTGCTCAACGCCTGGGCAACGGCGGCCTGCGAGGCCTCGCTGATTTCGGAAGCCAGCGTGACCTTTACCGTATCCTGCGCGATTTCGGCGGACGCCTCGGCCCGCAAGCTGGCCTGCGGCCACTTTCCGCCCCGGGGCGAGCCGTCTTGAACCTGTTGCGCCGAAACCGGCAGCACCAGCGCGCCGGCGCCCACGCACAGCGCGATGCCTGACAGCCATTTACGTTTTTGTTTGGAAAGATACATTTTGCGATCCCATAAAAGCAAAGCTCGTCCGAAGACGAGCTTTGAAAAAATTGCCCCGCCTGTGCCGTCTAGGCCGGCATCCTGGAACCGAGGGTTCAAGGTGGTCGCCTTCAGTCAAGCTTCGGGTTCGCCATAAATGGAGAGCACGCCTACTTGTCAATCCAGCAACCTGCATGCCATAAGCATTGGTTCAAGGAATGTATGGCCAAGTCACGAACACGGCAGGGACTAACTGTTGAATACTGCAAAAAACAATATCCGAAAACCTTAGATGAAAATACTAGCTAGCTTTTAATTTGGGTTGCTGGCCCGACCACCTGGTCGAGCATATCGTTCATGTCATCAATTTTACGCTTGAAATCGCCCAGCGCAAGATTACTTAAGGGACCATCTGGCGCACGCATGGCCAACAGCTCGATGGCGATCTGAATGGCGGCCATGACGGCAATGCGTTCATTGCTTGCCACTTTGCCGGAACCCTTGACGCCAAGCATGCGTTGATCGACGTGACGCACTGCAGCCAGGAGAGCGTCTTTCTCGGCCGGCATGCATGCCAGAGAATAATCGCGGCCCAGAATGGATACGTCTATGCGTTCCATAATACTCTACTCCTGCGGTGCGCCGGGCAGGCGCATTAATATTGAATCGATATGTTCCTTTGCCTTGTCGGCAACCTGGCGCAGACGCGAGGTGTCGGCCTGGCTGGCGGCAAGCTTTTGCTTGACGGCCTCGCACTCCACTTTGTATTGCGTGGCTTCGATCTGCAGCGTGGCCTGTGTGGCTTCGGCCTCGGCGCGCAGGGCCTGGACCTCGGCTTCGTGGACATTGAAGCGCTCGGTCATCGAGGAGTAGTCCGCCTCGCGGCGCTGCAATTGGTCGCGCAACGCGTCGCGTTCCTGCTCCAGATTTTTGAGGCGGGCCTGCAAGGCAGCGCGCTCGGTCTGAAGCTGACGAGTGAACTGTACCATTTGCCCGAGACGGGCAGCGAGAGAATCGAGATCTTGCAACATGGGCGTTATCGTAAACCATCCCACCATGAAGTGGATAGGGAAAAATAAAAACCAATCATAACCTTTCACCCCTCTTTCCAATACCTTTCATTTTTCTTTCAAAACCGGCCGGCAATACCTCCCCCAGCCTTCAGAATTGTGAAAAAACACCGTATTCCCGGGTAAACCCTAGACGATCAAGGGCAAATCAGGGTTTCCAGTGGCGACGCTGTCTATTACCATTCTTCACCTTTTGGTATTTAGGACTCTTGATCTCGTCAACGGCGAGGCGGCCACTACGGCGCAAGTGTTTCATATATCGTTCCATCATGCTGTCAGGGAGATTTCGTCAACATGCAGCTCAGAAATAAACAGGACTTCTGGTCCGGTGTCATGTTCGTCGCCATAGGCGCCGGATTTGCATTGGGCGCCACCAACTACTCCATGGGCACTGCCGCGCGCATGGGCCCAGGCTATTTTCCATTCTGGCTGGGCGTATGCCTGGCCGTGCTCGGGGCAGTCGTCACGCTTACCGCTTTGACTCCCAAAGCGGAAGAAACCGAGCTGGAAAAATTCGACTGGAAAATTGCCATAGTGGTGATCGGTTCTGTCGCGCTTTGCGGCACGCTCCTGGATTTCCTCGGGGTCTATATCTCGGTTTTCCTGCTGGTCTTCATCAGCAGCATGGCAAGCCATGTATTCAGCTGGAAAGTCGCCGCCGCCAACGGGATATTTCTCGTCCTGTTCGTATGGCTGGCGTTCATCAAGGGGCTGGGCTTGATCTTCCCCTTGTGGCCCACCTTTCTAGGCAATTAAAGGAGCACCGGAAATGGAATTACTTGATCACCTGATGCTGGGTTTCTCGGTGGCCTTCACCCCGGAAAATCTGGCTTACTGCCTGCTTGGCTGCCTGCTCGGCACCTTGATCGGCGTGCTGCCCGGCATAGGCCCCGTGCCGACCATCGCCATGCTGCTGCCCATTACTTATGTGCTGCCTCCCGTTGCGGGCCTGATCATGCTCGCCGGTATTTATTACGGCGCCCAGTACGGCGGCTCGACCACGGCCATCCTGGTGGCGCTGCCCGGCGAGACATCCGCGGTGGTGACCGTGCTGGACGGCCACCAGATGGCGCGCAATGGCCGCGCCGGCGCTGCCCTGGCGATCGCCGCCATGGGTTCGTTCTTTGCCGGTTGCGTGGCGACGGTCCTGCTGGCGGGCTTCGCGCCGCCGCTGGCCGAGGTCGCCTTCAAGTTCGGCCCCGCCGAATACTTTTCGCTGATGGTGCTGGGCCTGATCGGCGCCGTCGTGCTGGCCTCGGGTTCGCTGCCCAAAGCCATCTGCATGATTCTGCTCGGCCTGCTGCTGGGCATGATAGGCACCGACGTGAATTCCGGCGTCGCCCGCTTTGACTTCGGCATCCCCGAACTGCAGGACGGCATCGACTTCGCGGTCGTCGCCATGGGCGTGTTCGGCTTCGCGGAAATCATGACCAACCTGGAACTCAAGGACCAGCGCGTCGACATTACCGGCAAAGTCGGCAGCCTCTACCCCAACAAGCAGGAATTCAAGGAAGCCTGGCCCGCATGCGTGCGCGGCACGGCCCTGGGCTCGGCCCTGGGCATCCTGCCCGGCGGCGGCGCGGTGCTGTCGTCATTCGCTTCGTATACGCTCGAGAAAAAAATATCGAGGAACCCGGAACGTTTCGGCAAGGGCCACCCCGCCGGCCTGGCCGGCCCCGAATCGGCCAATAACGCCGCCGCGCAGACCTCCTTCATTCCTCTGCTGACGCTGGGCATCCCGGGCAACGCGGTTACGGCCCTGATGATAGGCGCCATGACCATCCACAACATCCAGCCGGGCCCGCAGGTCATGACCAGCCACCCGGAACTGTTCTGGGGCCTGATCGTGTCGATGTGGATCGGCAACCTGATGCTTATCGTCCTGAACCTGCCTTTGGTGGGCCTGTGGATCAAGCTGCTCAAGGTGCCTTACCGGATTCTGTTCCCGGCCATCCTGGTGTTTTGTACGATAGGTGTATATTCCTTGAACTACAACGTCTTCGATATCTGGATGACGGCGGCTTTCGGCCTGATCGGCTACATCTGGGCCAAGCTCAAGTGCGAAGGCGCTCCGCTGCTGCTGGGCCTGGTGCTCGGACCCATGATGGAAGAGAACTTCCGCCGCGCCCTGCTGCTGGCCCGGGGCGACTACACCACCTTCGTCACGCGGCCCTTGTCGATGTCGCTGCTGATAGCCGCCGCCATTCTGGTTGCTATCGTGGCGTTGCCATCCATCAAGAAAAAACGCGCGGAAACCTTCGTCGAAGAAGGCTAAGGCCAACGGCCCTGCCCATGAAAGGCGCCCTAGCGGCGCCTTTTTTCATGCGCGCGCCCAACGCCGGCTTATGAGTTAATCTTATGCCCGGAGCAATGCACAACCCCTATCTCACGGAGAATAACGACATGTCCTCAATCAGCGCCAAGACCTACGATTCCCTTCCCTCCGTCCACGTGGCCTTCCTGGGCCTGGGCGTCATGGGCTACCCCATGGCCGGGCACCTGGCCAAGTCGGGCCACAAGGTCACGGTCTACAACCGTACCCTGCAAAAGGCCGAGGCGTGGGTAAAGGAATTCGGCGGCCGCGCGGCCAGGACGCCCAAAGAGGCGGCCCAAGGCGCCAGCATCGTGTTTTGCTGCGTGGGCAACGACGATGACCTGCGCAGCGTGGTGCTGGGCAGCGACGGCGCACTGGCCGGCATGGCGGCGGGCACGATATTCGTGGACCACACCACCGCCTCGGCGGAAGTGGCGCGCGAGCTTTATCAGCAAGCCAGGCAGCAGAACGCCGGCTTCGTCGACGCGCCGGTATCGGGCGGCCAGGCAGGCGCCGTCAATGGCGCGCTCACCGTCATGTGCGGCGGCGAGCAGGCCCATTTCGACAGCGTCAAGCCGCTGATCCACGCCTACGCCCAGGCCGTGACATTGCTGGGCGATTGCGGCGCCGGGCAGCTCTGCAAAATGGTCAACCAGATCTGCATCGCCGGCCTGGTTCAAGGCCTGTCCGAAGCCATTGCCTTCGGCCAGGCGGCGCAATTGGACATGAAACAGGCGCTGGGCGTGATCAGCAAAGGGGCCGCCCAGAGCTGGCAAATGGAAAACCGCGGCGCCACCATGATCGACGATAAATTCGACTTCGGCTTCGCGGTGGACTGGATGCGCAAGGACCTCGGCCTGGTGCTCAATGAAGCCAAGCGCAATGGCGCGCGCCTGCCGGTCACGGCACTGGTCGATCAGTTCTACGCCGACGTGCAGCAAATGGGCGGCAATCGCTGGGACACGTCCAGCCTGATCAAGCGCCTGCGCAACAAATAACAAATAAGCCGCAGGCCTATGCCGCGTATCTCGGCATTCTCAGGACGGCGCACAAGCCGACTCCGCCAGCCATGCCGGGGTCGCCGTCCTTGAGCACGATGGTGCCGCGGTTGCGTTCGGCGTAGGCCAGCGCTATGGCAAGCCCCAGGCCCGAGCCGCTGCCGCGCGACCCTTTGCGCGCCGGCCCGCCCCGGTCGAAGCGTATGAACACGCTTTCGCGCAGCGAGGGATCCAGTCCGACGCCGTTATCGCAGACGCTGACCCAGGCATCATCGCCCTCGACGCCCGCCGATACGGTAATGGCGCAGCCGTCGCCCGCATGATTGATGGCGTTGTGCACCAGGTTGGCGATGGATTCATGGATTTCCGCGTCGCTGCCCAATACCCAGGCATTGGTGTCGCCCGGCGTATCGCCGCCTCCGCCGCAATCCACCCAGCCCAGGTCCTGGCGCTTTTCGCGCGCCAGCGGCAAATACAGCAGCACCACTTCACGCGCCAGCGCGTTCAGGTCGATCTTGGCCTGCGGCGCCGCATCGTTGCGGCTCGCGTGGGCCAGCGCCAGCAGCTGTTCGGTCAGGCGCGAAGTCTGCCCCAGCTGGCGGATGATCGCGGCGAGGGTTTCGCGCATGCGCGCGATGTCCGGCTCGCGCTTGGCGTATTGCGCCTGGGTGCGCATGATGGCCAGCGGCGTGCGCAGCTGGTGCGACGCGTCGGCCAGGAAGCGCGCCTGCTTGTCCAGTACCTGGCGATATAAATCAATGTGGTGGTTGATCGCCTTGACCAGCGGCACGACTTCGCGCGGGACGCGGCCGGCGTCCAGGGGCATGAGGTCGTCCACGTCGCGCGCCTTGATTTCGCGCCTGAGCTCGTTCAAGGGGCGCAGGGCCCACTCGACGCTGAACCATACCAGCAGGATGGCCAGTGCCAGCATGCGCCCGTCGCGAAACAGGCCTTCGCGCCAGGCTTCCTGCTGGGTGCGCAGACGCAGGTCTATGCTTTCGCCGACCAGCACGATGACCTGCCGGTGCACGCCGTTGTAATGCAGATCGCGCCACAGGGCGACCATGCGCACTTCGTCGTTGCGATACATGGCATTGTAGAAAACCGGCAGCCCTTCGTTGTCGGCCAGCGTGGCCGGACGCGGCAGGCCTTGCATGCCCAGCAGGGTCTGCCCTTCGAGCTGCTGGGCGCTGGATCCGGCCAGGCTCAAGGCCATGGGCGAGACTTCCTCGACACGGAAATATTTGCGATTGCCCGCGCGCGACTCCAGCATGACCTGGGCGTAGAACGGCGGATCGATGCGCAGTGTTCCATCGGCATTGAATTCCACGCTGTTTTCCAGCACCTTGGCCGGTTCAAGCAAGGCGCTGTCATAAACTTCCTGAGTGACGAAATTCAGCGCCTGATAGTCGCTGCGGCTGTCGAACAGCAGCAGCGTGACCACACCCGGGATAAGCAGCACAAGCAGCCAGAAACGGATGCCGCCGCGAGATTTCTGTGTCGCCAAAGCCATGTCTCAGGTGTCGTCCAGAATACTTTCAAGCATATAGCCCAGGCCGCGCACGGTAACGATGCGCACGTCGCTGCCCGCCAGCTTTTTGCGCAGGCGGTGCAGGACGACCTCGATGGCGTCGGGGCTGGAATCGCTGTCGTGCTCGAAGACCCGGTTGAACAGCTGGCTTTTCTCGACCGGCATGCCGCTGCGCGTGACCAGCACGGCCAAGGCGGCATGCTCGCGCGGCGTCAGGTGCAGGATGGCGCCATCCAGCGAGAACGCGCGGCTTTCGCTGTCGTAGACCAGCGACCCGCACTCCATGCGCGGCACCTTGCGCCCGCGGCTGCGCCGCACCAGCGCGGCCAGCCGGGCCTCGAGCTCTTCCAGGGCGAAGGGCTTGGTCAGGAAATCGTCGGCGCCGAGGTTCAGGCCGCGCACCCGGTCCTGCAGCGCCCCTTGCGCGGTAAGGATCAGCACGGGCGTGACATCGCCGCGGTTGCGCATTTCCCGCAGCAAGACCAGGCCGTGCTTGTCGGGCAGGCGCAGGTCCATGACCACCGCATCGTAGCCGGCGCTGGCCAGCATTTGCTCGGCGCTCTGGGCGTCGGGCGCATGCTCGGGCAGAAAGCCGCTTTGCGCCAGCGCGCGCTCCAGCCATGCCGCCATCTCGCGTTCGTCTTCAACCAGCAGTATGCGCATGGCCCTTGTGTTCCGGTGAGTGCAGGGCGCGCGGGCTCTGCACGCGCTGGCGCAAATAGCGGGTTTCCTGCCCTCTTTTGAATAAAATCAATGCCAGCTCGTTGAGCGCCTGCGTATAAACGTCGCGCTTGAACTCGATGACGGCATCCAGCGGAACCCAATACTGGCTCCAGCGCCAGGCGTCGAATTCCGGACTGTGGCTGGCGCGCAAGCTGACGTCGGTGTCGCGGCCAACCATCCTCAACAAAAACCAGATCTGTTTTTGCCCCTTATAGTGGCCGCGCGAATCACGCCGAACAAAGTTGCTCGGGACGTTGTAGCGCAGCCAATCACGCGTCCGACCTAATATGCGAACGTGCTCGGGTCGCAAACCCACCTCTTCGTGAAGTTCGCGGAACATGGCCTGGACTGGGCTTTCCCCATATTTGATACCACCCTGGGGGAATTGCCATGCATGCTCCCGAATACGTTTACCCCAAAAAACCTCGTTTTTTTGATTTACGAGGATAATGCCGACATTAGGACGGTAGCCTTCACGGTCTAACATGGGCCACCCCAAAGCGAATTCAATACAATTACCGTTGATTATACGTATCTGTCGAGATCATCACCATGCATGCAAGCAAGTATCACATTAATACACTTAAAGAAGCACCCGCGGAAGCCGAAGTAAAAAGCCACCAGTTGATGACCAGGGCCGGCATGATACGCAAAGCCGCCGGAGGGATCTATACCTACATGCCTCTGGGCCTGAAGGTCATACGCAAGATAGAAGGCATCGTCCGCGAGGAAATGAACCGCGCGGGCGCCATCGAATTATTGATGCCCGTGGTGCAGCCGGCCGAACTATGGGTCGAATCGGGCCGCTGGGAACAGTACGGCGCGGAGCTTATGCGCATCAAGGACAGGCATCAGCGCGACTTCGTGCTGCAGCCCACTTCCGAAGAAGTCATCACCGATATCGCCCGCAACGAAATCCACAGCTGGCGCCAGCTTCCGCTGAATTTCTATCATATCCAGACCAAATTCCGCGACGAGCGCCGGCCGCGCTTCGGCTTGATGCGCGGGCGCGAATTCACCATGAAGGACGCCTATTCCTTCGACCGCGACGAAGCGTCGGCGCAAGCCAGCTACGATGCGATGTTCGAGGCCTATATGCGCATCTTCACGCGCCTGGGCCTGGAATTCCGCGCGGTGGCCGCCGACACCGGCTCCATCGGCGGCACGCGCAGCCATGAATTCCAGGTCGTGGCCGATACCGGCGAAGACCTGATCGTCTATAACCCCAACTCCCAATATGCGGCCAACATCGAGCTGGCCGTCGCGCCCTGCCTGCTGGCGCAACGCGGGCCGGCCACCGAAACCCTGAGCAAAACCGCCACGCCGGACGCGCCGAAATGCGAAATCGTCGCGCAGCAATTGGGCAAGCCGCTGACCGATACCGTCAAATCCATCGTGCTGGCCACCGAAACGGATGGCAAGCCCGCGCAAACCCGGATCTGGCTGTTGCTGCTGCGCGGCGACCACGACCTGAACGAAATCAAGACAGGCAAGCTGGCCGGCTTCGAAAACGGCTACCGCTTCGCCACCGAGGACGAAATCCTCGATACCTTCGGCTGCGTGCCGGGCTACCTGGGGCCGATCAAGCCGCTCAAGCCAGTTACCGTGATCGCCGATCCCACCGTCGCCAACATGAGCGATTTCATTTGCGGCGCCAACGACGAGGGCTTCCATTACACCGGCGTGAACTGGGGCCGGGACTTGCCCGAGCCGCAAGTCGCCGACTTGCGCAATGTGGTTGCCGGCGACCCCGACCCCCAGGGCGGCCAATTGGCCATACAGCGGGGCATAGAAGTCGGCCATGTGTTTTTCCTGGGCGACAAGTATTCCAAAGCCATGGGCGCCACCTTCCTGGAAAACGACGGCAAGCCCGCGATGCTGCAAATGGGCTGCTACGGCATAGGCATCAGCCGCATCGCGGCGGCGGCCATCGAGCAGAACCACGACGACAGGGGCATAGTCTGGCCGCGGGCCATCGCGCCCTTCGAAGTGGTCATCTGCCCCATGGGGCTGCATAAAAGTGAAACAGTCCGCAACGCCGCCGAAACACTGTACCAGGAGCTTTGCGCCCAGGGCGTGGACGTCATACTGGATGACCGGGACATCCGCCCGGGCATCATGTTCGCCGATTGGGAACTGGTCGGCGTGCCGGTGCGCGTCACCATCGGCGATCGCGGACTCAAAGAGAACCTCATCGAGATCCAGACGCGCCGCCAGGAAACCGCAGCGAAAATACCGGTTACAGAAGCCCTTGCCCATACGCTCGAACAGCTAAAATCGCTGTAAACGGCCATCCGGCCCATGTGCGCCGCCCGGCCCCCGACATTCCCGCCCGCGGCGGGAATGTCACACCACTTAACGAAAGACATGGCGACTGAAACACCCGCTCCGTTCTCCCGACTGGATATTCGCGTATATTACGAGGACACTGACGCCGGCGGCGTTATGTACTATGCCAACTACCTGAAGTTTTTCGAGCGGGGCCGAACAGAATGGCTACGACGTCTTGGTATAAACCAATCGGAGCTGGCCGCCAAAGAACACCGGCTATTCGTTGTCAAGAAGGTTGAAATACAATACCGCATACCTGCAAGGCTCGATGACTTGCTTGTCATACACAGCCAAATTACCCGCCTCGCTCGCGCTTCGATCACCTTCGGCCAGTCGGCCTTGCGCGACGGGGAACTGCTGTGCGAAAGTGGCATCCAAGTCTGTTGCGTCGACGCAAACAGCTTGCGTCCCGCCGCGTTTACTCACGAACTTAGAACCCTACTGGAAAAGGCTCAGAACTAACCATGCAAGCCTCTAGCGACCTGTCGCTGATTACCTTACTGATTGATGCCAGCATCCCCGTGCAACTGGTCATGCTTGTCTTGCTGGGCATTTCCATTCTGTCCTGGACGTATATTTTCAGCAAGCGCGCGACCTTGAAGCGCGCCAACGAACAGACCCGCCGCTTCGAAGACGACTTCTGGGCGGGCGGCGACCTGTCCGTCCTGCAGCAGGCCGTTGCCACGCGCCGCGCCGAGCACGGCGCCCTGGCCCGGATTTTCGATGCCGGCATGACCGAATTCGTCAAGGCCCGGCGCAATAGCGGCGGCGGCGAAGCCATGCTCGACGGCCCGCGCCGCGCCATGCGCGCCACCTACCAGCGCGAAATGGACAGCCTGGAGTCGCACCTGAACTTCCTGGCCTCGGCCGGTTCCGTCAGCCCCTATATCGGCCTGCTCGGCACCGTATGGGGCATCATGCACGCCTTCATAGGGCTGTCGTCCATGCAGCAGGCCACGCTTTCCGCGGTGGCCCCCGGCATCGCCGAAGCCTTGATCGCCACCGCCATCGGCCTGTTCGCAGCCATTCCGGCCGTGGTCGCGTACAACCGCTACACCAACGAAATCGACCGCCTGTCCATCCGTTTCGACAGCTTTATCGACGAGTTCCTGAACATACTGCAAAGGCAGGTGCGCTAATGCCTTCCGCACGCGGCAGCAGCCGCAGCCGCCGCCTGAAAAATGAAATCAACGTCGTGCCTTACATCGACGTCATGTTGGTGCTGCTGGTCATTTTCATGGTCACGGCGCCCATGATCACCCCCGGCCTGATCGACCTGCCATCCGTCGGAAGCGCCGCCGAGGTCCCCGCCAAGCCGGTGGAAGTCGAAATCGGCGAAGATGGGACCATCTCGCTGCGCGTGCGCGATGCCGGCGCCAACTTCGAGAAGATCAACAGCCAGGATCTGGTCACGGAAGTGAAGGCGCGGATCTCCGCCGACACGCCTGTCGTGATCGCCGCGGACGGGCGCGTTCCCTACGAGACGGTCATGAAAGTCATGGATCAGTTGCGCAGCAGCGGCGTTACCCGGCTTGGGCTGCTCGTGGATCAGAAATCCAGTTCGGAACCGTTAAAAAAATAGGCGTCGCGCCGCCTCGCACCCGGGCAAAGGACGACTTTACGCAACTCGATGAAGCAAACACGACACCCCACTCGCAGGAAACCCGAACGCACCCCCGAGCAGCGCGATGAGCGGCGGGCGCTAAGCTATGCCCTGGTCATACATGCCCTGCTGATACTGTTCATGTTGTTTGGCTTTATTGCCTCGCCCACCAACCCCAACCCGGTGCAGGTCGAGCTTTGGGCCGACGGCACGACACCGACGGCGGCGGAACCGGAAACCGAGCCCGCCACGGCGGACGAGGCCCAGGAGCCGCCGGCCGAACCCGAGTCCGAACCCGAGCCGGCGCCCGCCCCGGAACCGGAGCCTGAACCCGAGCCCGCTCCGGCGCCCACGCCGCCGCCTCCCGAACCGACGCCGCCCCCCGCCGTCGAGCAGCCTCCCGTTGCCGAGCCCCAGCCCGAGGTGGACCCGGAAATCGCGATAGAAAAAGCGCGCAAGGAACGCGAACAAAAGGAAAAGGCCGAAAAGGCCGCCCAGGAAGCCGCTGAAAAAGCCGCCGCCGAGAAAGCCGCCGCCGAAAAGGCCATCGCCGAGAAGAAGGCGGCCGAGAAGAAGGCCGCCGAGAAAGCGCTCGCTGAAAAGCAGGCGGCCGAGAAAGCCATCGCCGAACAGCAGGCCAGGGAAGAAGCCGCCAAAAAAGCCGAGGCCGAAAAGGCCGCCGCCGATCAGCGCGCCAAAGAACAGGCCGCCGAGAAAGCCGCCGCCGAACAGAAGGCCAGGGAAGACGCAGCCAAGAAGGCCGCGGCGGAGAAAGCCGCGGCGGAAAAGGCGGCGGCCGAGAAAGCCGTGGCCGAGAAAGCGGCGGCCGAAAAGAAGGCCAAGGAAGCGGCCGAAAAGGCGGCGGCTGAAAAAGCGGCGACCGAAAAGGCAGCGGCCGAGAAAAAAGCCGCCGCCGAAAAGAAAGCCAAGGAAGAAGCCGCCAAGAAGGCTGCGGCCGACAAGGCGGCAGCGGCCAAGCGTGAAGCCATACGGGAAGCCATGCGCGGCGACGTCCTCGGCGCGGCCGGCATACCGGGCGGCACGGCCGATCGCAATCAGTCGGGCGGCGGCGGCAACGATAGCGGCTATGCTTCGAAAGTGCGCGCCTGCATACGGCCGCGCGTGATATTCAATGTGCCGCCGCGTCAAGGCCGGGCGAACCCGACAGTACAATACAGGGCGAATCTCGCTTCAAATGGCGCGGTCGAGCAAGTATTGATAAAAGGCTCCTCTGGCGATTCCCGCTTTGACGCAGCCGTCAAGAAGGGGATCGAGGCATGCTCGCCCTTCCCCAAACCGCCTAGCGGCAAGTACCCGTCCTATATCGACGGGGATTACCGAATGTACGACTAACAGGAGATAGTAGATATGACAGCCGTCACTCCAGCCAAAACTGCCGCGCCCAGCCCCTGGCGCATATGGTCCTTCGGAACGCTAGTGCTGGCGGTCGGCCTGCTTGCCGCCCGGCCCGCCGATGCCCAGCTGCGCGTCGATATATCGGGCGTGGGCGCCACCCAATACCCCATCGCCACAGCCGATTTCGCCGGCGACCCGCAAGGCCAGGCCGTCGCCGAGGTCATCCGCGCCGACCTGACCCGCTCGGGCCAGTTCCAGCTCATCAATGCCACGGGGACCAGCCTCAACGCCGAAAGCGCCATCGCCTATGACGATTGGCGCAATCGCGGCGCCGACTACCTGGCCTATGGGTCCATCACGAATTCGGGAGGCCAGTACAGCGTCAGCTACCGCCTGGTCGACTCGGTGCGCAAGACCCAGCTCGACGGCGTCGCCTTTACCGGCACCGAGAAAGAACTGCGCCGGATCTCTCATCAAATCGCCGATCGCATCTACGAAAAGATCACCGGCGTGCGCGGCGTGTTTTCGACTCGCATCGCCTATGTGTTGCAAGCGGGCAACAACTATGAGTTACAAATTGCAGATGCGGACGGCCAGAATCCGCAGGTGATGTTGCGCTCGAAACAGTCGATCATTTCTCCCGCCTGGTCGCCCGACGGCAAGCGCCTGGCCTATGTGAGTTTCGAAGCCGGCAAGCCCGTGGTGTATATCCAGACCCTGGCCAATGGTCAACGCGTGCCCATCGCCAACTTCAAGGGCAACAACAGCGCGCCCGCATGGTCGCCCAATGGCCAGCAGTTGGCCATCGTTCTGTCGCGCGACAGCATCTCACAGATATACACGATCAACGCCGACGGATCGGGCTTGCGCAGAGTGATGCGGTCACCGCTGATCGACACCGAACCGACCTACACACCCGACGGCGGATCGCTCATTTTCACCAGCGACCGCGGCGGCAATCCCCACATCTACAAAGTGCCGGTGGCGGGGGGCGACGCGCAACGTATTACCTTCAACGGTAGTTACAATATCTCACCGGCGCTCTCACCGGATGCGAACAACCTGGTGTACGTTACACGGAGAGATGGCGCTTTCCGTATTGCAATACAAAACATGGGGTCTGGATCCGAGCAATTATTGACCGCCGGCCCCGATGACGAGTCACCAAGTTTTGCACCGAACGGAATGCAAATCCTTTATAGTTCCATACAAGGTGGTCGCAGTGTTTTAGCTGTTACTTCTGTTGACGGCCGTGTCCGCCAAACGCTGTCAGCACTTAACGGAAAAGTACGTGAACCAACCTGGGGACCATTTACCAATTAATTTTCAGTGTGACTCTTTTTCAAAGGAACTTTAAATGAGCTCGCGCATCGCAAGACGCCTCACAATAGCCGCTTTTGTTGCCACGTTGGCAGCATGCAGCTCCGTCCCTCTAGACCAATCCGCTGGCGGATCTGGCACTGGCGGTTCGGACTCGGCCAGTTCGGGGCAAATCATGGACCCGTTTAATCCGCAAAGCCCGCTCGCTCAACAGCGCTCGGTCTATTTCGATTTCAACAGCTACACAGTCCCTGATCAGTACCGCAGCCTGGTCGAGATGCACTCTTCGTATCTTACCGGCCACGGGCAGCAAAAAATCCGCATCGAAGGCAACGCCGATGCACGTGGCGGCTCCGAATACAACTTGGCGCTGGGCCAGCGCCGTTCCGACGCGGTTGCGCGTATGATGACCCTGCTGGGCGTCAACAGCAACCAGATCGAAGCGATCAGCTTCGGCAAGGAAAAACCCAAAGCCTTGGGCAATACCGAAGCCGACTACGCTGAAAACCGTCGTGCAGATATTGTGTATCAGCAATAATATCTGATCACTTAGACTGTAACGCCGTGGCGGCATTCCGCCGCGGCGTTTTTATTTGAACGGAACCCGAAATGAGCGTTTATTCCCTGCCCCTGCGCGCCGCGGTACTGGCTACGACACTATCGCTGTCCGCGGTATTCGCAACACCGGCACTGGCCTTTTCCGACGATGAAGCGCGCCGCGCCATTATTGAATTGCGCGAGCAGATAAAGCAGATTACCGAACAGAACCGCCAGGCCCGCTTGCAACTGGCCGACCAGCTCGAGACCATCCAGCATGAAATGGCCAGCATGCGCGGCCAGATGGAACAATTGAACTGGCAGGCCGAACTGGAGAAACGCTCAAGCCAGGATCAGTCGGGCGGCACCGCTGCCACCCAGGTTGCCGATCCGCAAGAACAAGCGGCCTACGATGCGGCCATGGGCCTGTTCCGCAGCGGCAAATACAAAGAAGCCGCCGCCAGCCTGGCCACCTTCATCCAGACTTTCCCCACCAGCGCGCTGACTCCCGAGGCCCGCTTCTATCGCGGCAGCAGCCTGTACGCCAGCAAGGACTTCAAAGGCTCCATACAAGGCCTGCAAGGCATGATCAAGGCCTCGCCCGACGATCCCCGCGCTCCCGACGCCCTGCTGGTCATAGCGGCCAGCCAGATCGAACTCAATGATATGGCCGGCGCCAAGACCAGCCTGCAAAGAATCATCAAGGATTATCCGCAATCCTCCGCCGCCGAAACCGCCAAGAGCCGCCTCAAGCTGCTGCAGTAATGCCCGCCCGCGCCCTGGCCAGCATCGTCGCCTATGAGCGCGCGTGGCGTCAAAGAAAGCTGTTTCTGACGCTGCTGCTGGCCGCCATTCTTGCGCTGGTCTGCATCGATCTCGTGCTGGGGCCGGCCAGGCTGTCATGGCCGGCCCTGTGGCAAGCCTTGTCGGGCTCGCGCGCCTCCGACCCTACCCTTGAAGTCATTGTGTGGCAGATCCGCCTGCCCCAGGCCCTGATGGCGGTGGTGGTGGGCGCCGCGCTCGGGCTGGCCGGCGCCGAAATGCAGACCGTGCTCAACAACCCGCTGGCCAGCCCATTCACGCTGGGGGTGTCCTCGGCAGCCGCCCTGGGCGCCGCCCTGACCCTGGTTTTCAATTGGCAATTGCCCTGGGTTCCCATCCAATACGTACTGGTGCTCAATGCCTTTGTGCTGGCGCTGCTGTGCGCCTTCCTGCTCGACGCCGTGGCGCGCCGGGCGCGCATCGGCACCGCCGGCATCGTGCTGTTCGGCATTGCCCTGGTCTTCACTTTCAATGCCTTGCTGTCGCTGGTGCAACTGACCGCCAGCGCCGCCGCCTTGCAGGATCTCGTGTTCTGGATGATGGGCAGCCTGGAGCGCAGCGATTGGGGCAAGCTGGCCATGATGAGCGCCGCCTTGCTGGCGGTACTGCCCTTTGCCATGCGCAATGCCTGGCAACTGACCGCCTTGCGATTCGGCGACGACCGCGCCGCCAGCTTCGGGGTGGATACGCAGCGCATACGGCGCGGCGCCCTGCTGCGCGTCAGCGTCCTGGCCGCGCTGGCCGTCGCGCTGGTCGGGGTCATAGGCTTTATCGGCCTGGTCGCCCCGCATATCGCCAGGAAACTTTGGGGCGAGGACCACCGCTGGTACCTGCCGGCCAGCGCCTGCATAGGCAGCGCCATTCTGGTTTGCGCCTCCGTGGCGGCAAAACTCATCGGCACCCATACCGTCATCCCGGTCGGCATAGTCACTACGCTGGTGGGCATACCTTTTTTCATCGTCGTCCTGATGCGGCGCACCGTGCAATAAGCCATGAATCCAGAACCATCCCGCAGCACGCTTCAGGTCGGCGGCCTTTCCTGCACGCTGGGGGCGAACCATGTGCTGCGCAAACTGAGCCTGCCGGCGCTGCGCGGCGGACAGCTGGTGGCCCTGCTGGGGCGCAACGGCAGCGGCAAATCGACATTGCTCAGAAGCATCGCGGGGCTGGTTCCGGCGCGCGCCGATACCCTGATGCTCGACGGCGAGGACCTCAGGCCGCTTGGCGCCCGCGCGCGCGCCGCGGCAATACGCTATCTGCCGCAAAGCCTGCCGGATTTCGTGCACCTGACCGTCACCGAAGCCGTCCTGGTGGCCTTGAAAGCGCGCGCCGCGGTCAGCACCGCGGCGGCCATGCAAAAGGCCGCGGCAGTCCTCGGCGACCTGGGCCTAGAGCACCTGGGCTCGTGTTTTCTGGACGAGCTTTCCGGCGGACAGAAACAATTGGTCGGGCTGGCCCAGGCCCTGGTGCACGAGCCCGCCGTGCTGCTGCTGGATGAACCCCTGGCTTCGCTGGACCTGAACTATCAGCACCATGTCATGCAGATGCTCAGCGGGCTGGCGCTCGCGCGCGGGCTGCTGATCATTATCGTTCTGCACGATCTGAATATCGCCTTGCGCTATGCCAACGCCGCGCTCCTCTTGCACGACGGCGCGCTGCTGGCCAGCGGCGAGCCGCCGGCGGTGATTACCGCGCCGCACCTGGCCCAGGCCTTCCTGGTCCGGGCGCGCGTCGAACGCTGCAGCCAGGGGCGCTCCAATGTTTTTGTCGATGATCTGATTCAACTCTGATTTTTCCCATGCCGCCCAGCCACACGCCTGTCCAGTACACGACCCGCATCCACGACTACCCGCTCCACTACACCGAAGCCGGCAGTGGCGAGATCCTTTTGCTCATACACGGCTCTTTGTGCGATTATCGCTACTGGCGCTGGCAAATTCCGGCCTTGAGCCAGCATTACCGGGTGGTCGCGCCCAGCCTGCGCGGCTTCTGGCCCGCCGCCCTGCGAAGCGCCGACGACAGTTTCAGCATCGCCCAGCACATCCGCGACATGAGCGCCTTCGCGCGCCGCCTGGGCGAGGGGCGGCCGGTACACGTGCTGGGGCATTCGCGCGGCGCCCAGATCGCCCTGGAGCTGGCTTGCGGCGCCCCGCAGGAGGTGCGCAGCCTTATCTTGGCGGACCCGGGCTTTCGCATCGCCGGTGAAGCGCCCGGTGCTCCGCTCCATACAACGGTCGCCAAGCTGCTGGAACGCGGCGAGGTGGAACCGGCGCTGGCTGAATTCGTCGACGCCGTGAACGGCGCGGGCACATGGCGCCAGATGGTGAGCTGGTTCAAGACCATGGTGACCGACAATGCCTACACGCTGCTATCGCAGATACGGGAAATAAACCTGGACGTCGACCTGGATCGCGCCCGCCGGCTGCAATGCCCGGTGTTGCTGGTGGGCGGGGCGCACAGCCCCGCCCGGTACGGCAGCCGCCTGGACAGGCTGGAACAGGCTGTCGGGCAGGCAAGGCGCATCACCATACCAGCGGCTTCGCATGGCATGAATTTGGCCAATCCGAAGGCATTCAATCAGGGCGTGCTGAATTTCCTGGCCGGCCTGCGGGCCGACGAGGCGCGGCCGCCGGCAGGGATTCCTTAGTGCGACATGGGCGACTGGGTATTGGCCGCCTTGACTTCGCATTCCGCCGAGGCCTTCTCGCCGTTATCGAACAGGAAGTCCATTGCGACCTTGCTGCCTACGGGGTGCGCCTGGGCGGGCTTTTCAAGCATGGCGTGGTAGCCGCCGGGCTTGAATTCCAGCTGGCCGCCGGCGGGAATCGCGACGTCGTGGGTGGCGGACATCCTGCTCATGCCTTCCTGCTGCGTGGTCTGGTGCAGCATGACCATGCCGTAGCCCGCCGAAGCGACGCTTTGCAGCCTGACTTGCGTGCCGCCCGTATTCTTCACCACAAAATAACCGGCCGAGGGCGCAGGCGCCGGCATGGAGCGTATCCAGCACGCTGACACCGCCAGCGTCGTCGATACCTTGGCATGGGCCATGTCCGGGGCGCCAGCCGGCATTTTATGGCCGTGCCCGGCCATGCCCTGGTCGTGCCCGGCCTGGGCCAGCAACACGGCGGGCGCCGCCGCCCCCTGCTGGCCCGGCGCTGCAAGCGCGGCGCCGCTGAATGCCATAAGACAGATGATTAATGTTTTTTTCATGATGTACCCCGGATGTTTGGCCTGTTTGGCGAGTCTGTTTTCCACTTGATTCAAAGCAGCGTCAAAGCAGCGCAACAGGCGGGGCGCGCGAACCCAGAGGCGGCCCGCGCACCGCCAGCTGAAAGGCGTGGATGGCCACACGCCAGATAGCCGGGCGCAGAGGGTCGGAAGCGGCGACGATGAACGCTATAGGGGCAAAGGGCAATACAGCCTGGCCGGCGACAATGCCGAAGACGCAATCGGGCATCGGCGTCGTCGCCGGAATGGGCGACTTGTCGCCCGCCAGGATATTCGCGATGCTTGCGGGCAGGCCCTTGACGCAGAAGGTCAGGCCGGAAGGGCCGGGCGCGGCGTACGATTGCGCGGGCATATAGCCGGCGGGAATCATGGCGCGCAGCAGGAACGCCAGCATGAGCGCACCCGAAAGGATGCGCCAGCGGGTTCCGAAAAGCCGAAGCAGCATGCGCCTGTTCATGGTCATGAAGTGTACTACGCCAGCGGGCGGGCGCCCTTGATCGTCCGCAATACCGGCTCTTGTGGCACACTAGCCGGAATAGGCGCCAGCGCGCGTCCACCCCTACTCCGCAAACCATGAAGCCTACTTCGCAAGACACCCCCGCCCGCATCACCGTCGCCGACTTCAATCAATTGCTGGCAGACCAGCATCCCTTCGCTTCATTGCTTGAAATCGAAATCGTGGCAATCGGCTTTGGCACGGCCACATTGCGGCTGCCCGAGCGCAGCTCGCACCAGCGCCTGGGCGGCATCATCGCCGGCCCCATGCTGATGGGCCTGGCCGACCTGGCGCTGTACGCGGCCATTGTGGGGGCTACAGGCAATCCGCAAGCCGTCACCGCCAGCCTGAGCATCAATTTCCTGCGCGGCACACCGGCCGGCGGCGTGCTGGCCCATGCCACCATCCTGAAGACGGGCCGCCTTGCTTGCGGCGATGTGCTGCTTGTGCCGGCGGCCGGCGGCGACCCGGTGGCGCAAGCCATCAGCACGTGGTCCCTGCCGCGCAGCGCCTGAACCGTGCCGGCGCAATCCGCATACCGCCTTGCCCGGGCGCGCAGGCATGCGGCAGGCTGAAGGCCTCCATGCCGGCCGCGTCCTGGCCTGGAAGGCCGAAGCGCAGGCTTCGCTAAAGCTCGGCTGGCCACTGATCCTCACCAACCTGGCGCAGGTGGCGCTGCTGACGACGGATATCATCTTCATGGGGCGGCTGGGCGCCGACGCCCTCGCGGCGGGATCTTTGTCGGTAAGCCTCTACCATACCTTCATGATCTTCAGCATGGGATTGGTGTCGGCCACCATCCCCATGCTGGCCACGACGCTGGGCAAGCGCCGCAACGCCCTGCGGGAAATCCGGCGCACCGTGCGCCAGGGCTTGTGGACGGCCGCCCTGATCTGCATACCGGCGTGGGCGATCCTGTGGCATACGGAAGCGATTCTGGTATTCATGGGGCAAAGCCCGCCCCTGGCCGCGAAGGCGGCGCAGTTCATGCATACGCTGCAATGGGCCTTGCTGCCCTACCTGGCCTATATCGTGCTGCGTTCTTTCCTGGCCGCCATAGAAAAACCCGTATGGACTCTGGTGATCGCGGCGGGGGCCATCGCTTTCAACGCGCTGGCGGGCTGGCTGCTGATTTTCGGCCATTGGGGGTTTCCCGCCCTGGGGCTGGAAGGCGCGGGCATCGCCAGCACATGTTCCAGCACCATGATGTTTCTTGGCCTGGCGCTGGTCTTGACGCGCCACAAGCAGTTTCGCCGCTATCGCCTCCTGGGCCGCCTCTGGGACAGGGACTGGGCCCGGCTGGCCGAACTATGGCGGCTGGGCATACCCATTGCCATTACCTTCACCCTTGAAACGCTGGTGTTCTACAGCGCCGTGATGATGATGGGAATAATCGGCAAGGACGCGCTGGCGGCGCATGCGATCGCCATGCAACTGGCCACCATCACCTTCATGGTGCCGCTGGGCTTCGGCCAGGTGGCCACCATCCGGGTGGGGCTGGCCGCCGGCCGCGCCGACCCTTATGCGATACGCCGCGCCGGCTGGACCGCGTTCGGACTGGGGGTGGGCTTCATGGGCCTGGCCGCAATGCTGATGTGGCTGGCGCCGCGAATGCTGATAGGCTTTTTCCTGGACGCCAGCCTGCCGTCCAACCAGGCGGTGGCGGCGCTGGCCGTCCGCTTCCTGGCCGTCGCCGCCCTGTTCCAGCTGGCCGATGGCGCGCAGGCGGTGTGCGCCGGCATGCTGCGCGGCCTGCACGACACGCGCGTGCCCATGCTGTTTGCGATACTGGGCTACTGGATATTGGGCGTGCCTTGCGGCGCGTTCCTGGCCTTCGTCGCGGGCTGGGAAGGCGTGGGCGTCTGGCTGGGGCTGGCCACCGGCCTGACCGTGGTGGCGGTCCTGATGACCAGCCGCTGGCTCAAGCGCAGCCGGATCGAACCTGAATAGAACAAGAATGCAGCGCGTCCTCCCCGCATTGTGCTAACTTTGAGAAAACGCACTCGCAAGACAAACAAACGACAGAGGAAAACCATGCATTATCGACGTCTCGGCAGCAGCAATTTGAAAGTTTCGGCCCTGTGCCTGGGCACTATGATGTTTGGCGACCAGACCGGTTTCGACGAGGCGCAGAACATTGTCGCTTCGGCGCGCGAGCATGGCCTGAATTTCATCGACACGGCGGATGTCTACAGCAAGGGCGGTTCCGAGAAAATGGTCGGCAAGCTGCTGGGCGGCAAGCGCCACGACTGGGTGCTGGCGACCAAGCTGGGCAACAGCATGGACAAGGCGCCCAACCAGTCGCATTATTCGCGCCACTGGATGATGCGGGAGGTCGAAGAAAGCCTGGGCCGCCTGGACACCGGGCATATCGACATCTTGTACATGCACCGGGATTTTCACGACGAGAACCTGGAAGAGGCGGTGCGCGCCATGGGCGACCTGATACAGGCCGGAAAAATACGCGCATTCGGAGTGTCCAATTTCAGGGGCTGGCGGATTGCGGAAATCATCCGCTTGTGCGAAAAAGCCAATGTGCCTCAGCCTGTCGTGTGCCAGCCCTATTACAACCTGCTGAATCGCGGCCCGGAAGTCGAAATCCTGCCGGCCTGCGGCCACTATGGATTGGGGGTGGTGCCCTACAGCCCGATAGCGCGGGGCGTGCTGACCGGGAAATATCAGCCGGGCCAGGCGCCGGCGCAGGGCAGCCGGGCGGCCCGCGGCGACAAGCGCATGCTCGAGACCGAGTTCCGCGAGGAATCGCTGGTGATTGCGCAGAAGCTGCAGCAGCATTGCGAGGCGCGCGGGATCAAGCTCGGGCAGTTCGCGACGGCATGGGTGCTGGCGAACCGGCATATCAGCGCGGTGATCGCGGGCCCGCGCACACTGGCCCAAATGGAGGACTACTATCCGGCGGTGGACGTTGAAATCACGGCCGAGGAAGAAGCCCTGGTGGACGCTCTGGTATCGCCCGGGCACGCGTCGACCGCCGGCTACAACGATCCCAGCTACCCTTTTTTCGGGCGCAAGGTGTGAGGACGATGGTTTTTTAGGCATTGGAAATGATCGATACCGCTATCAGCGTCTGGGACACCATAGTCGATGAGTTCTCCGATATTCCCGATGCGGCGCAGGCTACCCGCATCGCGCTGCGCCTGGCCATGGCCATCCTCCTGGGCGCCGCGATAGGCTATGAGCGCGAACTGCGCGGCAAGGCCGCGGGGCTGCGCACCCATATGCTGGTATCGCTGGGGGCGGCCATATTCATACTGGCCCCGATGCAAAGAGGCATGTCCGTGGCCGACGCCAGCCGCGTGCTGCAAGGCATTATCGCCGGCATCGGCTTCCTGGGCGCCGGCGCCATCATCAAGATGAGCGACCATGGGCGGATCAAGGGCCTGACCACGGCGGCCAGCATCTGGGTGGCGGCCGCCATCGGCATTGCGGCCGGAATGGGCCTGGAAGCCACCGCCGTGGTCAGCACCCTGGCGGTGCTATTCATCCTGGTCGTCGTCAGGCGCCTCGAGGACAATATCGACAGGAAAGAAAAATCAAAAGGCGCGGCGAGCCCGCGCAGGCCGGACCAGGACGGATCCGGATAAGCCCCGCTTGGGCCCGCCAGGCATGGCTTCAGAACTGGTAGCGCAAATTCGCCATGATATTGCGCGGCTCGCCCCATGTGTAGGTGCTGTACCAGCTGAATATGGTGTAGTACTTCTTGTCGAACAGGTTGGAAACATTCAGCGATCCCGACAATTGCTTGGTGAAGTCGTAGCGCGCCATCAAGTCGACCAGCAGCAGGTCATCGACGGTGTGCTTGACAGACTGCCCGTCGGGCGCCGAAATCATGCCCGAGGTCTTGTCCTGCCAGCGGGCGCCGGCCCCGACCGTCAGGCCCGACAACCGTCCATCCAGCTTGTAGCTGGAGAACACGCTGAATTGGTTGGACGGTGTCAGGGTGCTGACGCGCTCGCCCTCCTGGCGCGACACGTTGTGCGTGTAGCCCGCGCTGACCTGCCACGCGGGAGTCAACTGCCCCGACAACTCGACTTCGAAGCCCTTGGTCTTGACCCCTTGCGCCGCGCCGTAGGCCACGCCCCCCGAGGGCGTCGTGCCGCCGGTCTCGATGCCGAAATTATCCTGATCGAGCTGGAAGACGGCGGCCGAGGCATTCAGGCGTCCGTTGTAAAACGAGGCCTTGACCCCCGCTTCATAGTTGTTGCCCTTGAGCGGATCGAGCGTTTTGCCCTGCTCATCCTGCAGCGATTGCGGGCTGAAAATGCTGGTGTAGCTGGCATACACGGACCAGATATCGTTCAGGTCGTAGATGACACCCAAGTAAGGCACAAACACGCCCGACTCGTCCATATTCTGGGCCCTGCTGCGATAGGTGGCCCAGCGCCCGCCGGTAATCAGCTTCAGGTCATCGCGCAGATTCCAGCGCGCGGCGGCGTACAAGCCGCGTTCCCGCGTGGTTTCGTCGTCAGTGTAGTCAGGGCCGCCCGGCCATGCGGGCGCGGGCACCTTGCCCTGCCAGTTGTAGTAATCCGCGACGTTGGTGTCATAGCCCGGCGCATCCCAGTAACCGTCGTTCTTCCACCGGCTTTCAGAAACACTGGCGCCCACGACAAGCTCGTGCTCGCGCCCCGCCAGCTTGAACGGGCCGCTAAGATAGGCGTCGACCGCGTCGCTCTTGGTCTCGCCTATGTATTGCCCGATCCACATCGAGGTACCCGAGCCATCGGCCGGATTGGGAAATCCGCTGGCCGCGGCCCCCAGGTTCGCATCGTAGCCATTGATCTGGTGATTGAACTGGGCTTTGGCCACCCAGTTGTTGGCGAACGCATGCTCCAGCGTTACGAACGCCGTGCGGGTGTATTGTTCCCAGCGGCTGAAATCGGCGCCGTTGTTGAACGAACGCGGCATGTCATTGAACTGGCCATTGGAATTCAGCAGGGGAATACCGCCCCAGGTGGAGGCCTTGGGCTTGTTGTCCTGGTAGTCGAATCCCAGGGTCAGCAGGGTGTCGGGTGTGAGGTCGGCCTCGAGAACGCCATAGAACACCGCGGTTTCGCGCCCGTACCGATCCAGATGCGATTTTCTGTCCTGATAGGCGGCGACGCCGCGCGCCCGCAAGGTGCCGCTTTCGTTCAGCGGTCCGCCCACGTCCACCTCGCCCCGGTAGTCCTCCCAGCGGCCCGCTCCCGCCGAGAGGTGGCCGCGGAACTCGCGCGTGGGTTTCTTGCGGATCAGGTTGATGGTGGCGCCCGGCGTGCCGCTGCCTGTAAGCAGGCCGGTGGCGCCCTTGAGCACCTCGATGCGGTCGTAGATGGCCGTGTCGCTAAGCGTATTGCCAGCCGAATAGGCCGAGTTGCGCGTCATGGGTATGCCGTCATACTGGAAGTTCTGGATGGCGAACCCCCGCGCATAGTATTCGGTGCGCTCGCTGTCGTAGGTAACGACGCTGATGCCGGGTGTGTATTCCATGACATCGTCGATGGATGTCAGGATGAAATCGTCCATCTGCTGGCGCGTGATCACGCTGATGGACTGCGGCGTTTCGCGAGGCGTCAGCACGAGCCGGGTTGCCGTGGCGATGGCGCCCGGGGTGTACAAGCCGCTGTCTTCGGTGATTTCGCCGAGCTGGTTGGCATTAACCACCACGGTATCCAGTTGCACGGCCTCGCTGGGCTGCCGAGGCGCCTCGGCCTCCGGCGCTGCGCTCTGGGCCGATGCCCGCTGGGGCGCCGCCAAGAAAATGAAAGCCATTGACAGGGTCAAGGTGGTCAATGCGACAGAGGGCATGCGCCCGGCCACATAAGTCGCACGGGCCTTGCGCGTACGTAAAGTCTGCTTGATCACGACGGTATTCCTCATTCTATGTTTTGTTTGTACTTGGCGCCCAAACATGCCTGGCTGGCCGAGCATGTTTGAACCCAGTACCCCCTCCCTCGCGCCGGGATCGGCGAGCAAATACAAAAATCCCAGGCAAAAGGCCCGGGAATTATATAACAGCAATGAGATTGATTAGTATTTATATCAACAATAACCAGCGCCTGCTCCGAGCGCTGCGGCATTGGGAAATAGAGATGCAACTGGCCTTTGAGAAGACGGTCTCATGTGGCGCGGCATTCGGGAATGCCCGCCAATCCGCGTGAGGCCCCAGCGGCGCTCTACGACGGCCTGTACTGCCAGCGCGGCGAAGCCGACATCTGATCAAGGAAACTGCCGGCTCAGGGCTTGGCTTTGGAGGATGGCCAGTTGGCCCTGTCGTCGGCGGCTTTGCCGTTCTTGGCGGACGCGGGCTTTTTGGCTGGCGCCTCGGCTTTGCCGTTTTTCGATGCGCCGGCCTGGTTCTTCTTGCCCTGCTCGCCCACCAAAGGCGCGCAGTCGTTGGTTTCGTTGGTGCCCATGTTCAGCAGAGGCAGGAGCGCCGCGAAAGGAGTCGCCACCACACCCAGCGCAACGGCGGCGCCGGCGCGGGCGGCCAGCGGCCCGGCCTGCACCCCCACATCGGGATGCTTGAAAGTGCCTTTCACATATAGCGGCGAGCGCAAGGTAAAGATGCGCAGCGTCTTGTTTTCCGGGCGGACATCCAGGTCCATCCGTTCGCTGCGCAAGTTGATCTCGCCCGTGACGTCAACCGTGGTGTCTTCGGTTTCGAGCTTGAAAACGCGGGCCTGCATCAGTCCGTCCTTCACGCCAAAGTCGGCGGCCACGCAGTTCAACACGACTTGCTCGTCGCCGAACAGCTTTACCACGACCATGTTGGCGACATTCAGGCCGGCGGCCTCCAGCAGAAAATGGCTGATGGTGCCCCTGCTTACCAGGGCCTTGATTTCACCGTTGGAGTGGCCCAGCAGCTCGGCAATGGAGCTGCCTTGCGCCTTGAGGGACGCATCGCCATGAAGCTCGCCGAAGCTCGCATTCATGCTTTCGGCGCCCGGAAAAAGCTTTTTCAGCTTGAGGTGGCGCGCCGTGGTGACCATCTCGGCCTGCAGTTTCTCGCCGCGGCCATCCAGCGTAATGGTGTTGCCCAGGGTGCCGCCCGCGAATCCGAAATTCAATGGCGCGAGCGACAGCACCCGGTCGTCGAGCTTGACGTGCGCATCGATGTTGTCCAGCGGCAAAGCCTTGTTGCGCAGGATCTTGAGCCCCTTGAATGTGACATCGGCGTCCATGGCGCCCCAGGCTTTGGTGCCGATGGGCGCCACGGGCAAGGCCTTGTCGGCGGGCTGCTTGACCTTCTCGTCCTTTTTCGAGGCCTTCACGTCGCTGGTATCGGCGCCTATCAGCGGGCCGAGGTCCTGGAAGCGCAAAAGCTTGGACTGAAGCTGCCCCGTGAGCAGCGACCTGGGCTTGCGCACTTGGTATTCGACAGTGCCCTCGAGATCGCTTTCACCCACGACTCCCGTAAAGTTCTCGTAGCGCCATATGTCGTTGTCGCCCTCCAGCATGCCGACAAGACGCCCTTCGGTCTTGTATGGCGGGGTACTGGGCAAGGCTACGCCAATCAGCGGAAACAGGTCGGCCATGCTGTCTCCCGCCAGTTTCAGGCGAACATCGAGCGCGGCCAGCTGTTGCGGCCTGGTCAGCGAGCCTTCAATGCCAATAGTCGTTTCGCCTACGCTGACCTCGCCTTGCAAGGGAAAGGGGGAGCCGCCCTCCTGCAGGGACAGGATATCGCCCGTCTGGCCTTCGCCTTTGATTTCCGCCTTGTTGTAAGTGCCGCTGGCCTTGAAGCCTATGCCGTATCCTTCCTTGCTGGCCTGCTCCAGGCTGTCCAGATCGGCATTCAGATCGAGCTGGCTGGCGGCGTCCGTGACATGCGCCCTGACGCGGGCCAATTGCAGCCTCTGCAGGTCGAACTTCCATTCCGAGGGCGCGGCCTTGCCGTCGTCTTCTTTCTTGAAGGTCCAGTTGTTTGCGCCCTGTGCATCGCGGTCCAGCGCGACATTCGCCTCCTGGATCTGCAGGCGCGGGATTTGCACCGTGTGGTCCAGCAAGGCGACCGGATTCAGCACGACGACAAGGTTCTTGACCTCGGCCATGTTGCCGCCGAGCTTGCTGCCCTGCGGGTTGCCGACGGTGATCCGCTGCGCCGTGATTTCCGGCCAGGGCACCCAGCCGCGCCAGCCGCTTTGCTCCACGGGGCGCAGCCACTTGACAGACAAGTCGCCTTCGATGGCCACCGGACGATCCGCCAGCTGGCTGGCCCGCTGGTTGATCCAGGGCCTCGCATAGTTCCAGTCGAATGTCGCAAGCACCGCTACCGCCAGGACCACGGCCAGCACCAGCCCCAAACATACCCACAGGATTATTTTTGTATAGCGCGGCATGTCCGCTCCACGTCGTGTGCGCCGCCTTTCATAGTGGCGGCCGGTGGTTTCATTGTAGGATATCGCTCTACGGACAATGATACGAAACAATACCGCGCACAACGAATTACAGCAATTCTTCGCGCAATGCCGCGGCGCTCCTGGGCGAAAGCAGGCCCGGGGCGACGTCGAACACCGTCTTGGCCCCCGCGCTGCCTTGCTGCCTGAGCCTGAATGCGGCGCGCGCGTAGGCCAGCAGCACGCTGGAGGTGAATCCGGGATTGCTGCCGAGTTTGAGCGAGTACTCCATGACTTGCGCCGCGCCCTCGCCGGTCCTGCCGCTGCGGATCACAAAGCCGCCATGCGGCATCCCGGCGTGATCGCGCCGCAACTGCTCTTCGCCAATGAAATTCACCGCCGTATCGTAATCGGCGAAGTAGTCAGGCATGGTGACGATGGCCTCTTGCACCGCCGCGGCGTCGGCCCCCTCCTCCAGCACCACATAACAATCGCGCCGGTGTTTTTCGCGCGTCGACAGTTCGGGCAGCTCGCCGCCGCGTACGCGCTCCACCGCCTCGTCCAAGGGTATCGTGTACTGCACGGCGCCTTTTACGCCGGGGACGCGCCGGATGGCGTCCGAGTGACCCTGGCTCAAGCCCTTGCCCCAGAAGGTGTAGCTGGCGCCCTGGGGCAGGACCGCCTCGCCAAAGAGGCGATTCAGCGAGAACAGGCCCGGATCCCAGCCCACCGAAATCACGGCGACATTGCCGCCGGCCCGGGCCGCCTGGTCGACCGCCTGGAAGTATTCGGGAATCCGCGCATGGTTATCGAAACTGTCCACGGTGTTGAACCAGGCAGCCAATGCGGGCCCTTGTTGGGGCAGATCGCTCCTGGAGCCGCCGCAAAGAATCAGCACATCGATGTCGTCCCGGAACCCGCCGATGGCATCCAGCGGGCGCACCGGCACGTCCGGGCCCAGCGGGCGCACGCCGGCAGGGTCGCGCCGGGTGAACACCCCCGCCAGCTCCATATCGGCGTTCTGCGCTATCGCCGACTCGACGCCGCGTCCAAGGTTGCCGTACCCGACAATACCGATCCTGATTTTTGTAGCCATGGCAAAGACGCCCCCCTTCAAATTAAGAATTCATGGGGCGATTGTAGCCAGACAGGATTTTCAGGCCCGCATGGACTGCTTTTCGCGATAATGCACATGCCATGACAGGGCGGCCTCCAGGACGTGCGGGGTCTGCCCGCCGCGCGCACAGGCCTGCCGGAAATAGTCGCGCAGCGCAGCGCGGTAATCGGGATGGGCGCAGCGCTCGATGATCAGGCCGGCGCGTTCCCGCGGCGCCAGGCCGCGCAAATCCGCCAGCCCCCATTCCGTGGCCACCACATCGACATCATGCTCGGTGTGATCCACATGCGCAGCCATGGGCACGACGCTGGAAATGGCGCCCTGCTTGGCGACGGACTTGCTTACGAAAATGGACAGATGAGCATTGCGCGCGAAATCGCCCGAACCGCCTATCCCGTTCATCATGTGGGTGCCGCCCACATGGGTCGAATTGACGTTGCCGTAAATATCGAATTCAAGCGCCGTGTTGATGGCGATGATGCCCAGCCTGCGCAGGACCTCCGGATGATTGCTGATTTCCTGCGGGCGCAGCACCAGGCGGGAACGGTAGCGGTCGACCTGATCCAGGAATTTCCGGTGCATGGTTTCGGACAAGGTGATAGACGAGGCCGACGCGAACGTCAGTTGTCCGGAATCCAGCAGCTCGAAGGCGCTGTCCTGCAGAACTTCCGAATACATCGTCATGCCGCTGAACGGCGAATCCAGCAAGCCGTGCAGCACGGCATTGGCGATGCTGCCTATGCCCGCCTGCAAAGGCAGCAAGGCCGGCGTCAGGCGCCCCGCCCGGACCTCGCCCGACAGGAAGGCGACGATGTGATGGGCGATCGCCTGCGTTTCATCGTCTGGCGGCAGGATGGTCGACGGGCTGTCGGCGCTATCGGTGATCACAATGGCGGCAATGCGGCCGGGACCGACGGGGATCGCGGCGCAGCCTACGCGCTGGTCGGGCGCGACTATCGGAATGGGCTGGCGCAGCGGCCGGGCGCCCGGCACGTAGATGTCGTGCAGCCCCTCAAGCGCCAGCGGCATGCCCAGATTGAGTTCGACGATCACCAGGCCGGCCTGCTCCACGAAGCTGGCGGAATTGCCCACCGACGTGCTTGGCACGATGGCGCCGTCTTCGGTGATCGCCACGGCTTCGATAACGGCGATATCGATGGGCGCCAGATTGTGGCAGCGCAGTTGTTCCACGGTTTCCGACAAGTGCTGGTCGATGAACATGACCTCGCCGGCATTGATCTTCCCGCGCAGGACGGCATCGGCCTGAAACGGCAGGCGGCGCGCGAGCAGGCCGGCATCCGCCATCAGGCCATCGCTGTTGTTGCCCAGGGACGCGCCGGTAATCAGAGTCAGCTTCAGGCCCTCGCGCTCCGCGCGCTCGGCCAGGGCGCGGGGCAATGCCTTGCAATCGCCAGCCTTGGTAAAGCCGCTCATTCCCACGGTCATTCCAGTCTCGAACATGCGGGCCGCCTCCTGGGCGGACATGATTTTTTGCTCCAGCTCCGGCAGGCGGATTCGATTTTTATACATGTCTTCTCTCAGTTGTTACACGCATGGCCGCGAGGACCTCGCCCGTCTCGTCCGCATGGAGACCGGGTGGCTGCGGGTGGGCTGCGGCGCCATGCCGGCAACCCGTATGCGTGGCTTTGTTAGTAGTGAAAACAGCATAACATTGAGCAAATGAATTAATATCACAACATCAAGTCGTTTTATTCATGATAAATCCACCAGAAAGGGCCGCCCTTGGACATTCGATCTTTGCGCTATTTCGTTGAGACGGTGCGGCTCAACAGCTTTACGCAGGCCGCGGCCAGCCTGCAGGTGACCCAGTCCACCATCAGCAAAATGATACGGCAGCTGGAAGACGAGATCGGCGAGCCGCTGCTCATGCGCGAATCGCGCCAGTTCGTGCTGACGGATACCGGCCGGGTGGTCTATGAACGCGGGCAGGATGTGCTGGGCGCCATGCGCCGGCTATCGGCCCAGGTGCTGGAAACCCAGGCCTTGAGCCGCGGCGCGCTGCATGTGGGCATGCCGCCCATGATCAATTTGTTATTCACGCAGGTGCTCAAGACATTCCGGACCCGCTATCCGCATATCAGCCTGACGCTGCACGAAGATACCGGCCAGGAAATAGAAAGGCAGGTGGCGGCCGGCGAACTGGAAATCGGCATGAGCATCCTGCCGGTCGACCCGGAACTGGATCTGGTGTCCGTGCAGGTCGCCAGCCACGCGGTCTGGGCGGTGGGCGAGCCGGGAGCCTTCAGGAACAAGAACACCATACGCCTGGAGGCCCTGCGCCAAACGCCGCTGGTGTTGCTGAAGGACGATTTTGCGCTGACGCGCCGGCTGCGGCGGGAATTCCGGCAGGCAGGCATAGAGCCGCAGATTGCCGCGCAGAGCAGCCAATGGGACTGGACCGTATCCATGGCCCGGGCGGGCATGGGGCTGGCCCTGCTTCCGGAACCCTTCATTCATCGCCTGAACCATGAAGGCCTGGCGCTGGCCCGCATAAGCGATCCGGAAATTCCGTGGCAGGTCGCCCATATATGGAATGGCCGCTACTTATCGCATGCGGCCAAGGCGTGGATAGACATCTGCCAGGACGTGCTGGGCGGCCGCTGGCTGGAAGAGCCCAGCCAGCCCGACCTTTAGCCTCAGCCCTAGGCCGCCAATGTCTCGGCGGCAACCGAAACGTCTTCGTCGTCCGACACCGAGCTGCGTATCAGGTGGTCGAAGGCGCTGAGCGCCGCCTTGGCGCCATCGCCGGCCGCAATCACGATCTGCTTGTAAGGCACGGTGGTGACGTCGCCCGCGGCAAACACGCCAGGCAGCGAGGTCTGGCCGCGCGCATCGATTTCGATCTCGCCGTGGCGCGACAAGGCCAGCGTCCCCTCGAGCCACTCGGTGTTCGGCACCAGGCCGATCTGGATGAATACCCCTTCCAGTTCGACATGGCGCAGCTCATCGGACTTGCGGTCCTTGTATGACAAGCCGCTGACCTTTTTGCCGTCGCCATGGATTTCGGTGGTCTGCGCCGAGGTGATGACGGTAACGTTGGGCAGGCTGTGCAGCTTGCGCTGCAACACGGCGTCGGCGCGCAAGGCATCGCCGTATTCGATCAGCGTAACGTGCTTGACCAGGCCGGCCAGGTCGATGGCGGCCTCGACGCCGGAGTTGCCTCCGCCGATCACCGCGACGCGCTTGCCCTTGAACAGCGGGCCGTCGCAATGCGGGCAATAGGCCACGCCATTGTTGCGGTATTCGCGCTCGCCCGGCACATTGATTTCGCGCCAGCGGGCGCCCGTCGACAGGATCACCGTCCTGCTTTTCAGCACGCCGCCATTGGCCAGCCTGATTTCGATCAGCTTGCCCGGCACCAGGCTGGTCGCCTGCTGCAGGTTCATGATGTCCACATCGTAAACCTTGACGTGCTCTTCGAGCGCGGCGGCGAATTTCGGCCCTTCGGTTTCTTTCACCGAGATGAAGTTTTCTATGGCCATGGTGTCCAGCACCTGCCCGCCGAAACGCTCGGCCACGACGCCCGTGCGTATGCCTTTGCGCGCGGCATAGACGGCCGCGGCGGCGCCGGCGGGGCCGCCGCCCACGATCAGCACGTCGTAGGCCTCCTTGGCGCTGAGTTCCTGCGCCTTGCGGCCGGCGGCGCCGGTATCCAGCCTGGCCAGGATCTCTTCGACGCTGGAGCGGCCTTGCCCGAATATCTCACCGTTCAGGTACATGGTGGGCACCGACATGATCTGGCGGGCGTCGACTTCGCCTTGGTACAAGGCGCCATCGATCGCCACATGCTGGATGCGCGGGTTGATGATGGACATCACATTCAACGCCTGGACCACGTCGGGACAATTCTGGCAAGACAGGGAAAAATAGGTTTCGAACTTGTAGTCGCCATCCAGATTGCGTATCTGTTCGATGACGGCTTCATCCAGTTTGAGCGGATGGCCGCCGACCTGCAGCAGAGCCAGGACCAGCGACGTGAATTCGTGGCCCATGGGGATGCCGGCGAAACGCACGCTGATGTCCGTGCCGCTGCGATTGATGCTGAATGAAGGCTTGCGCTGGTCGCTGTCGCTACGTTCAGTTAGCGTGATCCGGTCAGACATCAGCTCGATTTCCTGCAGCAGTTCGCGCAGCTCGCGCGACTTGGCGCCATCGTCCAGGCAGGCCACGATCTCGATGGGCAGCGCGATCATTTCCATATAGGATTTCAACTGAGTTTTGAGATTTGCATCTAACATAGCGTATCGACCTTCATGATAAGAGGAATCCAGTGGATCACGCCCCGGCTGGTGGCCAGGACGCGACGGGCGGGTATGCCGGCCTGCCTACCGCAAGCCTGGCATATGGCAAACCCGGATTTAGATTTTGCCAACCAGGTCCAGCGAAGGAGTCAGGGTCTTGGCGCCTTCTTCCCACTTGGCGGGGCAAACTTCGCCAGGGTGGGCGGCGATATACTGGGCGGCCTTGACCTTGCGCAGCAGTTCGGAAGCCACGCGGCCGATGCCGTTGTCGTGCACTTCCATGACCTTGATCTCGCCTTCGGGGCTGACCACAAAGGTGCCGCGCAGCGCAATGCCTTCTTCTTCGATCAGGACTTCGAAGTTCTTGGCCAGAGCATGGGTGGGATCGGCGATCATGGGGTATTGCACTTTGCCGATAGCCTCGGAAGTGTCATGCCATGCTTTGTGCGAGAAATGCGTATCGGTCGAAACGCTGTAGATCTCGACGCCGATTTTCTGGAATTCGGCATACTGTTCAGCCAGATCTTCCAGTTCGGTCGGGCACACGAAAGTGAAGTCGGCGGGATAGAAAACAAAGACCGACCATTTGCCGGCGACGGATTCATTGCTTACGTCGACGAACTTGCCATTGTGAAATGCGGTGGCTTTAAAAGGTTTGATTTGCGTATTGATCAGGGACATTGTGTTTTCCTTAGAGTGGTTGAAAACTGAACACTCGCCAAGTATAGGCCATAACTATCATTTCCCACAATTGATAGTTTTTATATACGTCATTGCTTTTGGCTATGACCGCCATGGAAATGCAGCCAGGAATGCAAAAAAGCCTATCGCCGCCAGGCGCGATGTGGCGCATGGCGGCGATAGGCTTGCCCGGGTTCCTTCTGCGCCCTGGCCGGGGCGCGGCGGCGCCAGGTCAGAAGCTCTTGGACAAGGTCAGCAGCGCCGTCGCGCGGCCGGTGTATTTGTCCTTGGTGTTGGTGTAGACGCTGCGCTTGGCATTGGTATCGATATAAGCCAGCGAGGTCGTAAAGCCCTGCCCCCAGTCTTTGCTGACGCCCAGCGACCAATCCGTGTAGGAGCCATCGTCCAGGTTGCGCACCTTCTGGTAGCCGACATGGGCATTGAGCGCAAGGCCCCAGACGCCCGTGTCGAAGCTGCCGGCGAGGTCGTAATACCGGCTGCTCTTGCTGTCGGGGACGCCGAACAAATTGGTGAGCGCATGCGAATACTTGAACGTGACGGGGCCGTAGCCCAGGCCGAGGTACACCTCGGTGGTATCCGGGCTGGTATAGCCGCCCGGGTAGTTGCCGGGGTAGTAATACCGGAGCACGCCGACGTCGAAGGTCAGGTCGCGCCAGAGCGTTCCGCGATAGCCGCCGTAGAAGTCCATTTCGACCGCCGCCGATACGTCGGGATCGCTGTCGTCCAGCCAACTGATGCTGGAGTTCCAGTTGCCTATGTAAAAGCCGCTGGCATGGGCCAGGTCGAATCCACCCTGTATCGCCGGCTTGTTATTGGTTTGCATGATGCCGCGGTAGCGATACTGGCTGGCCAGAGTAACGTTGGCGCTGACCGTGAAATCGGATGCCGGGGCGGTTTCGGCGGCGCTTTGCGCGCAGGCCTGGCTCGCCGCCGCGGCGCCGAGACACGCAGTGATAATTCCGGACGCAAGATGAGAACGTTTACTCATGGATAGAACTCCTGAAAGAAAGAAGGTGTAACCATGATTACGCAATTGCCGTGCCAGAATTCCCCGCTCTGGACGCATGGAAAACGGCGCGCCGGATAAAGTATGTATTCTTTTGGTGCAAGCCCGGCGCCCTCAAGTGGGCGCGGCGCGGCCGTCATTCTCCGCTGCGGTGCATGGCGAAGAACTGCCAGATCAGGACGCTGGCTTTGGGTCCTTCTTCGGCGTTGAATTTCAGCCTGGCGTCGCCGCCGCTCCAGGCGTGGCCTATGCCGTTGACCAGGCACAAGCGCACGACGGGCTTCCCGCCGCGCAGGAAATCTTCCCTTTGATATTCGCGCCCGGTGCCGGCGGCCATTACTGCGGGCTTGCCGACAGGTTCGATGGCTTGTCCGGACGGCAGCCAATTCAGGTGCACGAATTGTTGCGCCAGTTGCCTGGCATTGCGCGGCGCCACCAGATGGTCGCGCTGGCCATGCAGAATCATGGCGGGCATGCCGGGAAAACCGTCGACAGGCCGCCCCAGGAGCGGCGCCACCAGGCTGGCGGGGTCATGCAGCGCGCCGCGCCGCATCGCCTGCACGCCGGCGGCCTGGCCGTGGGCCTCGCCCAGGACTGCGCCCGAGTGCATCGCCACCGCGGCGAACAGCCGCGGGTGGCGCAATGCCGCCAGCCCCGCCATGCCGGCGCCGGCCGACATTCCGGCCACATACACCCTGCCGGCGTCCAGCTTATAGCGGGCCACGATGGCGCGGGCCAGATCGGCGATGGCGTCCGCTTCGGCCAGGCCGTGGGCCGCGTCAGGCTGAAACCAGCGCCAGCAGCGCAAGGCCTGCACGCGCTTGGATTGCTGCGGATAGACCACGACGAAGCCTTTGCTGTCGGCCAGCCGGTTCATGCGCGAACCCAGCGCCAGCTCGTAAGCGCTCTGCTGGCAGCCATGCAGCATCACCAGCAGCGGCATGCCGGCGACCGGCCGCGGCGCCGGCATGTACAGGAAATAGGCCAGGCGGCCCAATAATTCGGTCTTGGTGGGGGCGGTCTTGTATATCAGGTTTTGCCATGAACCCAGGCCTGTGGGGATGGCCTCGTCGACCGGCCTGGATGGCGCCTTGCGCGCAGCAGTTCTTTTGCCCGCCTTCTTCCCCGCGGGCCGTTTCACGGGCGGGCCGCTGGCGAGCTTGAACGCCTGGCGTTGCAGGCGGGCCATGCGCTTCACGGTGGAAAAAAACAGGCTGCTCAATTTTTTCGCCATACGGCCTCTGTTCTTGCTTCAGGTGTTGCCGGCAAATACCTGCATATCGTACATATATGTTTTAACAAATAAAACCGCCCGCGCAGCGCGCATCATTCTATATTGAAGTTTGCCCACCAGCCCCCGGCCAAGGAGAACACCATGCCCACTGCCGCAAAGAAAAATCCCCCACGCTTGCCGCGCGGGTCCACAATCATTCCATGCTTGCGCTACCGCAATGCCGCCGCCGCCATTGACTGGCTGTGCTCGGTTTTCGGTTTCGAGCGGCAGGCCGTCTATCCCAACGCCGACGGAACCATCGCCCACGCGCAGCTCACCTTCGGCAACGGCATGATCATGCTCGGCTCGGCCGCCGAATACGGCTCGGAATGGGGCAAGCTGATCAGGCAGCCGGATGAAATCGAAGGCGCGGAAACCCAGAGCGCCTATCTGGTCGTGGCCGATGCCGACCAGCTTTATGACCGGGCGATGGCCGCGGGCGCGGAAATCGTGCTGGACATCAAGGACGAAGACTACGGCGGCCGGGGATTCACCTGCCGCGATCTCGAAGGGCATATCTGGAATTTCGGCACCTATGACCCCTGGGAAGGCGAAAGCGCGGGGCTGGAGGACGGGCGATGAGCGCCTTGTTCGCCTTCCTGCACCATATTGCCGCGTTCACGCTGATCGCCTCCCTGGCGAGCGAATTTGTGCTGCTGCGGGAAACGCTGACGCTATCCATCGCCCGCAAGCTGCAGATCGCCGACATGGTTTTCGGACTGTCTGCCGCCGCGGTGCTGGCGGTCGGATTGCTGCGGGTTTTTTATTTCGAGAAAGGCGCTTCCTACTATTTCAGCAGCGTCCCGTTCATGCTGAAGCTGACGCTGTTCATCCTCATCGGCGTCCTGTCCATCTATCCCACGGTCGAGTTCTTGTCATGGAAGCGCAGCATCCAGGGCGGACAGGCTCCGGTCGTCGCTGCAGGCAAGCTACGCCGGTTGCGGGCGGCCATCCACATGGAACTGGCTGCCGCGGTCGCGCTGGTGCTTTGCGCCGCGCTGATGGCGCGCGGCGTGGGCGAGTTCTGAGCCGGCACTTTACTTTTCGACAACAATTGAAAAGACCGCGCCCCGTGAGCGTAACGGGCTGTATCATTGCCTGCATCAGCTTGTATGGCCTGTCTGTTCTGCGCCAGCAGCATTCCCGCCGCTTGCAGCACAGCCGCTCGCCCCCACCCCCTTTTTGCCAACCCGCTCCCGATGGAATCCTTATTGCTTTCTCCAAACCAGGTTCTAGCCCTGGGGAACCCCGCAATTGCCCTGATGTTCTCTATCATATTCATCTGCGTCTGGACGCTTCTCGACCGGTTCCGCGATTACCTGCTGTTCGTGGCCGCATCGTTTTTCGTCTACGCGATAGCCGCGGCTTCGCAGATACTGGTGGTGCCGCGCGATGCCGGCCTGAATACGATGCTGACGGGAGCGCTTTATATCGCCAGCGCCGTGCTGATGGCGCGCGCCATGGTTGCCCGCTATGGGGTGCGACACTATCATTTCCCGCTGGCCGCCGGCTGTCTCGGGCTGCTGGCCGCCCTGGCCTATTATTTCTATGTCGTCCCGGACCTCGTGGCGCGCATTTATATTCTCAACCTGGGCTCTTCGGCCATTCTTCTGTTTCCCGTCATCCACTGGTGGAAGCGCCTGGGCAGCCGCGGCATCGACCGCCTGCTGTTCTGGATATACGTCGCCTTTGCGATCAGCTTCCTGCCCCGGACTTTCTTTTCCATGACGACGGCCGTGACGGGCGGGCGCGCCGCATTCGCCCAGTCCCCTTTCTGGACTGTCCTGCAGTTGACCTTGTTCATCTTCGCCATCGTGCTGGCCTTGACGATATTGGCCGCCGCGGTGGTCGACACTATCGAAAAGCTGCAGGATGAGCGCAATATCGACAGCCTGACCCAGCTTTACAACCGGCGCAGCTTCGAAGAGCGGGCTGCGAGTCTGATCGAGGACAATCGCCGCCGGGATATGAGCCTGGTGGTATGCGATATCGATCACTTCAAGTCCATCAACGACAGGGATGGGCATGCCGCCGGCGATCAGGTATTGCAGGCATTCGGGGAAATCGTGCGCGATTGCATCCGCGCCCAGGATATTGCCGCGAGGGTCGGCGGCGAGGAATTCGCGCTGCTTCTGCCATGCACATCGCTGGATGGCGCGGTCCAACTGGCCGAACGTGTGCGCAATCACCTGGCAACCACGCCTTTCCGGACGCTGGCCGGCGCCCGCATCGTGACCGCGAGCTTTGGCGTCGCCCAGCGGATGCAGGACGAATCCCTGCAGGATCTATTTGCCCGCGCCGACGCCATGCTGTATCGGGCCAAATCCGGCGGCCGAAACAAAGTCGCCGTGGCGGGCTAGTCGGCGCCCGCGCGGATCACCAGTTTGCCGAAGTTCTTGCCCTGCAGCAGTCCGATAAACGCCTGCGGCGCATTTTCCAGCCCATCGACCATGTCCTCCCTGTACTTCATTTGGCCGGCGGCAAGCCATGATTTCATGTCGCCCGCGAATTCGTCATAGCGCGAATAATCGTCGGTAATGATGAAACCCTGGATCTTCAGGCGCTTGGTCAACACCGTGCGCATCAGCAGCGCCAGGCGGTCCGGGCCAGGCGGCAAGGATGTGGCGTTGTAGTAGGAAATCAGCCCGCAAACGGGAATGCGCGCCGAGGTATTGAGCAAAGGAAGCACCGCATCGAATACCTTGCCGCCCACGTTTTCATAGTAGATGTCGATGCCATCCGGGCAAGCCCGGGCGAGCTGTTGCGCAAAATCCGGCGCTTTGTGGTCTATGCAGGCGTCGAAACCCAGCACGTCCAGCGCATGGCGGCATTTTTCCGGGCCGCCCGCCACGCCGACGACGCGGCAGCCTTTGAGCTTGCCTATCTGCCCCGCCGTCGCGCCGACCGGCCCCGTGCAGGCCGCCACCACAAGGGTTTCGCCGGCCTGGGGCCGGCCGATGTCCAGCAGGCCTATGTAGGCGGTGAAACCCGGCATGCCCAGTATGCCCAGGGCATGCGAGGGATGCTGCGGCTCGGCGCCCAGGCGCATCAAGCCAGCGCCATCGGAGACCGCGTAGTCTTGCCAGCCGCTGTACGCCAGCACCCACTCGCCCACGGCATAATCGGCATTGCGCGACGCGACAACGCGGCTCACGGTTCCCGCGCCCATCACGGCATCGACTTCCACTGGCGCCGCATAGGACGGCGCATCGCTCATGCGGCCGCGCATATAGGGGTCCAGCGACAGGTACACGGTGCGCAGCAGCACCTCGCCATCCTCGGGCTGCGGGACCGGCGCCTCTTCCAGGCGGAAATTCGCGGCCGTCGGCGCGCCCTGCGGACGGGAGGCCAGGACGATGCGGCGATTGGTCTTGTCTGACTGTGTCATATTCGTATTCCTTTCTAAAAAGAAGCAGTGCGCCGGGAGGACGGCTTGACCAGGATAGCGCGCCCCGCCCCCCAGCCATTGACCGCCGCGCCGGCGCCCAGCAAAGCGAAAAGCCAGCCGGCGGACGCGTAGCCGCCCGTCGCGCTGTGCAGGACGCCCACCAGCAGCGGCCCCAGGGCCGCCAGCACATATCCTACGCCCTGCGCCATCCCCGACAACTGCGCCGCCACGACAGAGTCCGGCGAACGCAGCACAATGACGGTCATGGCAATGGCGAAAAGACCGCCCTGGCCCACCCCCTGCAGGACGGCCCAGACCCAAACGGTGGACAAGGGCGCGAACAGCAGCCCCATCAAAGCAGCCGCCGCCAGCGCGGCCAGCCCGGCATTGAAGAAACTTTGATTCCTGCAGCGCACGGCCAGCGGGGGAACCAGCAGGCAGATGACCACCTGGACCATGATGGACACGGACACCACCACGCCGGCCGTCACGCCATCCAGGCCCCGGTCCCGCAGAATGGGGGCCATCCAGCCCATGACGCAATATGCCAGAGCCGACTGCAGCCCCATGAATAAAGTCACCTGCCATGCCAGGGGATCGCGCCATAAGCCACCCGGACGGCGCCCGGCGCGCCCCGCGCCCCGCCTGCTGCGCAATGCCTGCGGCGCCCAGATCAGCGCCACCAGCGCGGCGGGCGCCGCCCACGCGGCCAGGCCCATCGTCCAGGAATCATTGAAAAAATGCACCATCGGCAAGGTAAAGGCCGCCGCCGAGGCCGCCCCGCCGCACAGCGCCATGGTGTAGAAGCCGGTCATCAAGGCGGCGTGCCGGGGAAAATCGCGCTTGACGACGCTGGGCAAAAGCACATTGCCCGTCGCGATGGCGGCGCCCGCCATCGCGGAGCCGATGAACAGCGAATACATATCGCCCAGGCCGCGCAACGCCGTGCCGGCCGTCAGCAACAGCAGCACGATCAGCAGGGTGCGCTCGGGGCCGACACGCTGCGAAACCCGCGGCGCAAGCGGCGCGAACAAGCCCAGGCACAGCACCGGCAATGTCGTCAAATACCCCGCGCCCGACGATGACAAGCCGGTTTGCCGCAGCAGTTCAGGCAGCAATACGGACAGGCTGGCGAACAAGGGCCGCAAATTGAAGGCGATCAGCATCAGGCTCAAGCCCAGCAGGATCTGGGCGGCGCGGCTTTTGGCGGGAGGGGCTATCTGGGAATGTTCAGGAACCGTTTCAGCGGAAGTCATGGCATCGTTGCGGTAGGGGCTGTCGGTCAGGCCCGAAGCCCCTATGATAGCCGGGCGGGCCATCCCCCTCGTTTTGGCCCGCCCCGGCGGCCCCGCGCCTTATTCGCGGTAGACGAGCACCGGTATCCGGCTGTGCGTGAGCACTTTTTGCGTTTCGCTGCCCAGCAGCAAGCCCTTCACGCCCTTGCGGCCGTGCGATGCCATCACGATCAGATCGCATTGGCTGTCCTGCGCGACCTGGATGATGGCCTCGTAGGGATCATCGGACACCACGTGCATGGTGCTGCAGATGACGCCGGTCTCCTGGGCCAGCCGCTCGACGGGCGACAGGATTTTTCTCGCGTGCTCTTCGCTGTCCTTCACGAATTGAGCCCTGGTGTCTTCCAGCATCTCGGTTTTGTAGGTGAACACGTGGAACTCCGGCAGCACATGCAGGCCGGTGACCTTGGCGCCAAGCTGCCTGGCAAGCTGGAAACATGCCTGGACCGCCGCCTCCGACGCAGAAGAACCATCGGTTGGCAAGAGAATATGCTTGTACATTTCCTTCTCCTTATTATGATTTCATGGGCGCAACCAAGCTGATGTGGAAAAGCGCGATTTCAGTGTAGTTTTCACTATCCGGGATTTGTTTGACGCGGATCAACAGCGCACGGCATGCATCCGCAACACGTACAATTGCGTTTCACTTGGCCTGGAGAGTCTTATATGACCGTTATCGGAACCCCTCTGTCGCCCTCCGCGACAAAAGTCATGCTGCTTGGCTCCGGCGAACTCGGCAAGGAAGTTCTGATCGCGCTGCAACGCCTCGGCGTCGAAACGATAGCGGTCGACCGCTATCCCAACGCGCCCGGACACCAGGTGGCCCACCATGCGCGGACCATCCCCATGAGCGACCCTGAACAGCTCAAGGCGCTCATCGAAGCCGAAAGGCCCGACATCGTCGTGCCGGAAATCGAGGCCATCGCCACCTCGGTGCTGGAAAGCCTCGAGGCGACCGGGCTGCTGCGCGTCATACCCACGGCGCGCGCGGCGCGTTTGACGATGGACCGCGAAGGCATCCGCCGCCTGGCCGCCGAAACGCTGGGCCTGCCTACCAGCCCCTACCGCTTCTGCGACTCGCTGGACGAATTGCGCGCCGCGATCGACGGCGGGATCGGCTATCCCTGCGTCGTCAAGCCGGTGATGAGCAGTTCTGGCAAAGGCCAGAGCAAGATCGATGGCCCCGGCGACGTCCAGCCGGCATGGGACTATGCCATGGCCGGCGGGCGCGTAAGCCGCGGCCGGGTGATCGTCGAAGGCTTTATCGATTTCGACTACGAGATCACGCTGCTGACCGTGCGGGCGCTGGGAGCCGGCGGCCAGGCCGAGACGCATTTCTGCGAGCCCATAGGCCATGCGCAAATCGCCGGCGACTATGTGGAAAGCTGGCAGCCGCATCCCATGCATCCCGCCGCGCTGGAAAAGGCGCAGCATATCGCGCGCGCCGTGACGGACGATCTGGGCGGGCAAGGCATATTCGGGGTCGAGTTTTTCGTCAAGGGCGAAGAGGTCTGGTTCAGCGAAGTCAGCCCGCGCCCGCACGATACCGGCATGGTGACCATGATCACCCAGTGGCAGAACGAATTCGAATTGCACGCGCGGGCCATCCTCGGCCTGCCGGTCAGCACCGCGCTCAAGAGCCCGGGCGCCAGCGCGGTGATCTATGGCGGCGTCGACGCGCCCGGCGTGGTGTTCGAGGGGGTCAGCGAGGCGCTGCGCATACCCCAGACGGAACTGCGCCTGTTCGGCAAGCCGGAAAGCTATGCGAAGCGCCGCATGGGGGTCGCGCTGGCCTATGACGACGATGTGGATCGCGCCCGCGAACTGGCCGGGCAGGCCGCGCAGCGCGTAAAGGCGAGGGCCTAGCGCAGCGGCGAATAGTCCGTGGGCGCCAGCAGTTGATTCTCGATCCGCGCGACGATAGGGCCTTCTGCTTCGTAGCGCAGGCGCGCGGCCACCCACTCCGGATCGGCCGAGAACGCCTCCCATATGCGCTCGCGCTCGGCCAGGCTGCGCCACTGCAGCATGAAGGTCAGCGTCTGGTTGCTCGGGCCGACCATGGTGGTCCAGAAACCCACAGCCTGGATGCCATGCTTGTCCCAAAGGCCCAGGGTCGCGTCCTGGAAGCGCCGGTGCAGCGCCGGCAGGCGGCCCTGGGCGCAGTGGTAGATACGCAGTTCGTAGATCATGACGGCGACGAAATCGCCGGCAGATCGGCGCCATGGTATTTCCTGAAGATATCGTTCAACTTGCCGTCGGCGCGGTTCTTTTCGACCCAATCATTGAGCCAGGCCAGCAGCGCCGGCTCCCCTTTGCGCATGCCGATGCCCAGATTGAAGTTCTTGACCACGAACTTGGTTTCCATGTCCCTGGCGGGATTCTTGGTCTGGATCGTACGCAGCAGCGTGGTGGCGGTCGACACGATGGGCGCCTGGCCGCTGACCCCGGCCGTCACCAGCGTCGCATCATCGTCGAACCGGACGATCTGGGCGCCTACGGCCTTCTTCATCAGCTCGCCTTCCTGCACATTGCCGCGTGTGATGGCAATTGATTTCCCTTTCAGATCCCCGTAGTCCTTGATCGACATCGATTTCGGCGCCGCCACCACGATCTGGACCGCGGAATAGGGAAGGGAAAAATCAATGACCTTGGCGCGCTCCGGGCTGATGGAAAGCGTGGCGATGACCACATCCGCCTTGTTCGTTTGCAGGAAGGGAATACGCGTAGGGCCGGTGGCGGGGACGATCTCAAGCTTGACGCCCAGGTCCTGGGCCAGCAGCCTGGCGGTGTCGACATCCGAGCCATAGGGCTCGAGCGCATCGGTCATCATGCCGTATGGCGGCAAAGACAGTTCAATGGCGACACGTATCTTGCCGGCCTTGCGGATATCGTCCAGCAAATCGGCGCGCGCCATCGACATGACGAGCGGCACGGACGTCAGCGCCAGGGTGTACTTGAGGATAGTCTTGAGTAAGCGGGGATTCATGATTTGTCTCCGGAGCCTGATCGGCCTGTTTTAAGAAATACGCTGGGCGGCAGCCGCTTTTCAAAGCCCGCCGCCGATGAATTTTTGCAATTCCGGCGTGCGCGGCTTGCGCAAAATGCCAGCATCGCCCGCCTCGTGCACTTTCCCTTCATGCATGTAGATGATCTGGTCGGCGACCTTGGCGGCGAACGACATTTCATGGGTGACCAGTATCATGGTCATGCCGCCCTTGGCGAGCGACTCCATCACCTGCAGGACCTCGCCGGTCAACTGCGGGTCGAGCGCCGAGGTCACTTCGTCGAACAGCATCAGCTGCGGCTCCATCGCCAGCGACCGGGCAATGGCTACCCGCTGCTGCTGGCCGCCCGACAACTGCTCGGGATAAGCGTGCATCTTGTCGGCCAGGCCCACCTGGCTTATGACCCTTCTGGCGGTCTGCGCCGCCTGGCTGCGCGATTTCCCGCGCACCAGCCTGAGCGCCAGCGACACGTTCTGCTCGACGTTCAAATGAGGAAACAGGTTATAGCTCTGGAAAACAATGCCCACATCCGTGCGCAATTTCTTCAGGTTCAGTTTGCGGCTGTGCAGGGCATGGCCGCATACCGTAATCCTGCCGCTGTCTATCGATTCGAGCCGGTCGATGCAGCGCAATGCCGTGCTCTTGCCGGAACCGCTCCTGCCTATGATGGCCACCACCTGGCCTTTGGAGACCTCGAACGACACGCCATTCAGCACCTTGTTTGCGCCAAAGCATTTATGGACGTCCTCCACCTTCACGACAGTTGTCATGCCATTATCTCCTCATGCCTGGACGCATACGCGGCGCCCGATCTGCAGTTTTCTTTCCAGCGAGCGGCTCCACCGCGATAGCGGATAGCACAAGGCGAAGTAAATCAGCGCCATCACTCCAAACACCAGGAAGGGCTCGTATAGCGTGTTGTTTATCACCTGCCCCGCCCTGACCAGTTCAACGAAGCCGACCACCGACGCCAGCGAGGTATTCTTGACGATCTGCACCAGAAACCCCACTGTGCTGGGCGTGGCGATGCGCAATGCCTGGGGCACGATTACCCTGAACAGGCGCTGGGAGGACGAGAGCGCCAGGCATTCCGCTGCTTCCCATTGGGCGCGCGGCACCGCCTGCAGCGCCGCGCGCCATATCTCGCCCAGATAAGCGCTGGCATAAATGGTCATGGCGAAGCCGGCCGCGGCCAGCGGCGGCATATCGAAGCCGAGCAGGCCCAGTCCGAAATACGACAGGAACATCAGGATCAAAAGCGGCGTGCCCTGGATCAGTTGCACATATATATTGCTGACCCAGCGCAGCGGACGGTGGCGCGAGATCCGCGTCAGGGCGATACCGAAACCGAGAACGCCTCCTCCCGCGAAGCCCAGCGCGGACAGCCCCACAGTCCAGGCTGCGCCATGCAGCATATAGGCGAGGTAAGTCAGGCTGAAAGTATTGCCATCCATGCGCGCCTCCTCAAGCCGGTGTGCCCAGCTTGCGCTGCCGGGGAAAGATGATCAAGCCGAGCAGCCAGAATCCCGCCCGCATCAACAGGGACAGCAGCAGGTAAAACAGCGCCGTCACGATATAGGCTTCAAACGCGCGGTAAGTCATCGACTGCACCAGGTTGGCCACGGCGGTCAGTTCCTCGGCCGAAATCTGCGATGTGATCGATGTGGCCAGCATCAGCAGCACAAACTGGCTGGTCAACGCCGGATAAACGCGCTCCATGGCCGGCCGCAGGATGATGTGCCAATATATCTGCAGCGTCGACATCCCCAGGCATTCGGCTGCCTCGATCTGGCCCGGATGGACCGACTCGATGCCGGCCCGCATGATTTCGGTGGTGTAGGCCCCTACGTTCACGATCAGCGTGATAACCGCGGCGACCGTTGCAGGCATGGCCAGGCCGATGCTGGCAAAGCCGAAATACATCAGGAACACCTGCACCAGCAGCGGCGTGTTCCGGATACCTTCCACATACACGCCGGCCAGCATATTGAGCCAGCGCACGCGGCTGCCGCGCGCCACCGCGCATAAAGTGCCGAGGACAAAGCCCAGCACCGTGGCGCCGAAGGACAGCTGAATGGTCAGCCATGCCCCATGCAGGAACTGCGGCCAGTATCCCAGCACATCGGAAAAATCGAAACGGTATTGCATGCCGTCACACTGTCGCCACGGGCGTGGCCGGCGAACCGACGGCGCCCGGCAAGCGCAAAGGCGGAGCGGTCAGCAGAAACCGGCTGCGCCCATGCTCGCGCAGATAGTTTGCCAGCGGCGTCAGGTGCCAGAGCTCGCCCAGGTGCACGCCGAGCTTGAACAGGCAATGTTCGTGCAAAGGCAGCGCCGCGCAGCAGCCATCGGCTTCCCGGGCGGGCTGCGCCTCTACGGCATAATTGTCGGCGATGAGCGCCGCCAGGCCGCTATCGCTTATCCATTGCAGCAGCCTGTCGTCGCGCCCGTCGAGCACCGCGCAACATCCGGTCATGACGTCGGCATGCGGGCGCTTGCCCATGCCGAGCAGGACTTGGGCGAAGCCGGTGTGCAGACAGACCATGTCGCCTGGGGTGACCTCGACGCCATCGCTTTCCATGACGCGCATCAGCGTATCGTAGCCAACCATGATCCGTTCATTCCCCAGATGGGCGTGCAGGTCTATCATCACCGCCCTGCCCTGGACGCAGCGCTCCGCCATGTTCTCGATGCCCAGCGCGCGCGCGGCCGAAGTCGAGGACGGGTATGGCCCCCGGGGAGCGCCCGCGTCCTCGGCCGATTCCGGGCCGATGATGTCGATGTGGGCGCGATAACCGTTGTAGAACACCGGTTCGGGAATGCCATCGCCATCGGCGTCGAACATCTGGCCCACGTGCGCCAGGGCGTCCCACTGGGTCGAATACTGCAGATGAAGAATGGCCAGATCGTCGCACAGGACGTCCGTGCGTTCGATATGCTCGCCGAACAGGCGGTAGTTCATATTGGGCCGGCCGTTGCGCAGGGTCGGACGCAGCACGGGGGGATGGCGCTTTTCGTTGAGCACGTTGCCGCCGGGGAAATCCAGCGGCAGGCTCAGACAGAACGCGCGGCCGGCCTTCACCTCCGCGATGCCTTGCAACAGCTTTTCGGCCGTCAGCAGATTCATTCGGCCGGCCTGGTCGTCCATGCCGAAGTCGCCCCAGTTTGAGCCGGCGGGCCGCTGTTTCCAGCGTTCGGAGGTAAGCGCTTTCTTATGCGTTGGGGCGGCGGGTTGCATTGCGATAGTCTAATTTTTGATACGATGTCTCATTATTCGCTATAATTACAAATTATGGTAATAGGTATAATCCCTAGACCCTCCGCGGCATGGGACAAAGTAGTGTGATCCATCCGGGCAAACCAGCAGGGAAAAAGCATGGCAATGGGTTTCAACCGCGCAGAAATAGGCTCCCGGGTCCGGGCATACCGCTTGGGCGCCGGCTTCAACGCCGATCAACTGGCCTCCAAGCTCGGCGTATCGCGTGCCGCGCTATACCGTATCGAACAGGGCGAAATCGTCAAGGTCGACGTATTGGAAAATATCGCCGCGATCCTGGGAACGAGCCTGGCCTCGCTCCTGGGGGTGGGCGCGGAGTATCACTCGAACGCCGCCAGCTACCAGGCGCGGATGCAGCAACTGGAAAAGAACGCAAGCCATATCGTCGCCCTGTTCAGCCCCCTGTCCTATCTTCTGACAACAGAGGACTATGACAAAGACCTGGCGGTCATGCTGGAAGAATCGGTTTCCCCCCGCACCAGGCAGCGCGCCGACCGCAAGACCGAACAGCAGGCGGTACTCAAGACCCTGAGCGAACGCCGCAAGCAGGCGCGAGAGCGCAAGCCGTCGATCACCTGCCTGATTTCCCTGGAAGAGCTGCGCCGCCTGGTCACCCTGGGGCTGGTGGGACGGCTGGGGCTGCCCGCCGCCGTCATCGCCAAACGGCGCGCGGCGGCGCGGCGCGAAGTCCAGCACCTGGCGGACATGATGACGACCGAGCCGGTCGGCATACAGATCGGGCTGATCGAGGACGTCGCACCCAACGTCGCATTCCAGCTGTTCTACAAAGGGAACGATGTCTTGCTGGGCACCAGCCCGTTTCGCATCGCCGAACTGCCGAATCTGCACGTGGGAGTGGCCATGATCACCTCGAATCCGGAGGCCGTCGACCTGCACGTGCAACTGTTCGACCAGCTATGGGGGGTGTGCAAGCGCGGCTCTGAAGGCGCCCGGCTGCTCGAGGATATGATCAAGCAGAAATTCTGAGCGCGCGGCCGAAGGCGGCGGCTGCAGCCATCGTTATGCTGCAGCCATCGCTATGCAAGCACGTCGACCCAGCAGTTGGGGGTTTCGTACAATCGTATCCGGCTCAGGCGCAAACTGCCGCCGAATTGACGCGCATAGTGCGGCGCCAGCGTGTCGAAGGCCAGATGGGCCAGGTTTTCCGCCGTCGGGATGCTGTCGATGATCACCGTTTTATGATTTTCCAGAGATTCCAGAAAATCGACGACAGCCGTATCGCCCTTGAAAACCAGGAAGGCATGATCCCATTGGTCGATGATGTGCTTCCTGGCTATCGATTTGATTTCCGAGAAGTCCATCACCATGCCGTTGTCGGATTGGCCGGGCGCGGCGATCACCTCGCCCTCCAGAGTGATTTCCAGGACGTAGCGGTGGCCGTGCAGATTCCGGCACTGGCTGCGGTGATCGGGAATCCGGTGTCCCGCGTCGAATTCGAGCTTTCTGGTAATGCTAGTCATGGGACGCCTCCATGCCGGCGGAGAATTCCCGGTAGCCCCGGGCGCGCAGCTCGCAAGCCGGGCAGGTCCCGCAGCCATAGCCCCAGTCGTGCCGGACCGAGCGGTCGCCCATGTAGCAGGTATGGGTATGCTCCTGCGTCAGCGCGATCAGCCTGGGCCCGCCGATTTCGGCGGCGAGCCGCCAGGTCGCGGCCTTGTCCAGCCACATGAGCGGCGTTTCGATGCGGAAGTGCTGCTCCATGCCCAGATTCAGCGCCAATTGCAGGGCCTGCATCGTGTTGTCGCGGCAGTCCGGATAGCCGGAGTAGTCCGTCTCGCACATGCCGCCCACCAGCGCATCGATGCCGCGCCGATAGGCCAGCGCCGCGGCATAGGTCAGGAAGATCAGGTTGCGCCCCGGCACAAAGGTGTTGGGCAAGCCATTGTCGGCGAATGCGATTTCCTTTTCGGCGGTGAGGGCGCAATCCGACAACTGGCCCAGCAGGCTCAGATCCAGGACATGATCCTCGCCCAGGCGCGGGGCCCAGTCGGGAAACTGGCTTCTGAATTCCTTGAGCACCGTCTGGCGGCATTCCATTTCGACGGCGTGGCGCTGGCCGTAATCGAAGCCCACGGTTTCAACGGCGGAATAGCGGGTCAGGGCCCAGGCCAGGCAGGCCGTTGAATCCTGCCCGCCGGAAAAGAGTACGAGTGCGCGCGGCATGCTATCGAATTCCGATCAATTTGTGGGTTTGAATGCTCAGGCGCCAGCGGGGATGGGCCAGGCAATACGCAATCGCCGCCCGCGTATTGGCGGCCTGGTCGGGCCCGTCCATGGGCTGCAGCCAGAACTCATCGAACGGCAAGTCTTCGAATTCGGCGGGGTCCATGCCCGCTTGCGGGAACACCAGCTTGAGCTCCTGCCCCTGGCGGACTATCCATTCGGTGCCCGCCTTGGGGCTGGTACAGAGCCAATCGATGCCCGCGGGGGGAAGCACCGTTCCATTGGTTTCCACGGCAATTTCGAAACCCCGTTCATGAACCGCGGCTATCAAAGCCTCGTCCAGCTGGAGCAAGGGTTCGCCCCCCGTGAATACCACGAACCTATGCCGCTCCTGGCCGCCCCAGGCCGCCTGAAGCAGGTCCGCCAATTGCGCGGTGGTTTTGTATTTGCCGCCCAGCGTGCCGTCGGTGCCGACAAAGTCGGTGTCGCAGAACTGGCATTGAGCCGTGCCGCGATCCTGTTCACGCCCCGACCAGAGGTTGCAGCCGGAAAACCGGCAAAACACCGCGGGGCGGCCTGCCTGGGCGCCCTCTCCCTGCAGGGTGAGAAAGATTTCCTTAACTGAATAAGTCACACGTACTTTACCTTTGCAATCAAAATGGGGAATCCATTCCGATCGAACTGCTCAACGATATGGATGCCGCCAGGCGGCGCATCCTGGCGTCGGTTTCTGAAATGGGGATGAAGGCGGCCAGCGTCCGGGCGCTGGCTGGCATTGATCATGGGTATTGTATTTCATTGGCTGCGCCGGAGGTGACGCCCATGGGGAAGCGCGCCGTTCCGTGGCCATAGGCCATGCCGCCACAGATTGCTCAGAGATGGCGATGAATAATTGTATTCAATAATAAGTTAAATTGTATTCAGTATTGTCCCGGAATTCATCATCAACGCGGCACAGCCATGGTGCACAGGCACTTGTATAGTGCAATTCCCACATCAAACCGGGCACGGATTTCGCAGAAAATTCCGGGCACTTCCGCGCCATGGCGCGGCGCTGAGTGCGCAGTCCGGTTGAATACAAACAAAACCCTATTTTGAATACATGCTGGATAAATATGGCATGCAAATTGCGTATAGACCAGCAGAACTTTCCCTTTGCTTTGCCGAATCTGTCCAGGAGTCATTCTTATGCCCACGCGGTCCCTTCTTTATAAAGCAGCATTCATCCTGAGCATCGCCCTGCCTGCCATCGGCCATGCGCAGGCCTCTTCTTCCATCAAGCTGGGCTATGCCAAGTGCGCGCACTGCACACCCATGGCGCTGACTCCCGAATACGCAAGCGGCGTAAACGTCGAGGCCATCGGCTTCAATACCGGCAACGACGTCCTGACCGCGCTGGTCTCCAAAAGCATCGATGTGGCCCAAGTGACCTACCTTCATTACGCCACGGCGCTGGATCGCGGCTTCGATCTCGTGGCGATCTCGGGCCAGATCAATGGCGGCTCGCAAACCCTGATAGGCAATGCGCTGCCCGTGAAGGAAAACGACTGGGAAGGCCTGAAGAAAGTCATCGCCGATTACAAGAAGGAAGGAAAGCCCTTCCGTGTCGCCGCGTCGCGCGGCAATGCGCAGGATCTCCACATGCGTGGCTCGCTGGCCGCCCATGGCATCATGGTCGACAAAGATGTGCAATTCGTGAATATCCCCAATCCTTCGGATCATGTGCAGGCCCTGCGGCGCGGCGAGGTCGAGCTGGTGACCTCGGTAGAACCCTTTGCCACCCAGATCCGCCAGGCGAACGCGGCGAAATTCTTTGCCTTTCCATACGATCAGGCGGCGGGCCGGCTGACGAATCTGGTGGTCACCCGTTCGGACGTAATCGCCGAAAAGCCCCAGGCGGTGCAGGAAACTGTCCGCGCCATTGTGAAGGTGGATGAGCGGATCAGCGCCGACAAGCCTCTCTGGATCGCCACCATCCAGAAGTACACAGGCCTTGACAAGGCGATCGCCAGCGACGCGGTGGAGAATCTGTCCCCCGACTACAAAATCCACCGCGCATCGGCCGTCGCGATCGCCAGGATGATGTTCGACCTGAAATACATCACCAAGGATGTTTCGGCCGCGGTGGAGAAGAACATGGATTACCGCTATCTGGAAGCCGCCACGGGCAAGCCCAAGACTGAACTCGGATATTGAGAAGACCCATGATGCAACAGCAATCGGCCATTGTCCGAACCTATCGGCGTATTGAACGAGCCATAGTGCCCGTTCTCGTTCTGGCCGGATGGGAGATCTTTTCCCGGTCCGGCGTGTTGCCGCCGGCCCTGCTGCCCGCGCCTTCGCAGGTGCTGCGGGCGTGGGCCGACTGGGTCTTCGCCACCGACGGAAATACGCAAACCTATAGTGGAACCTGGATTCTGGATACGCTGGCCAGCGCGGGGCGGGTATTTGCGGGCTTCGCCATAGCCGGCGCGCTGGGCGTCGCCCTGGGCATGGCCATAGGCTGGTCGCGCAGCGTGGAAAAGCTCATCGAGCCGGTCCTGCAGGTGCTTAGACCGATACCGCCCGTATCCTGGATACCGCTGGCCATCATCTGGTTCGGCATAGCCGACAAGCCCGCCATCTTCCTGGTGTTCCTGGGCGCGTTCTTTCCCATCCTGCTCAGCACCATCCATGGCGTCAAGACTTGCGACCGCAACCTGTTGCGCGCCGGCGCCATGGTGGGGGGGAGCCCCGGCAAACTGCTGCGCCACATTGTTTTTCCGGCCGCATTGCCCAGTATTTTTTCCGGCCTGCGGATCGCGATCGGTTCGGCCTGGATGCTGACGGTGACCGCCGAAATGGTCGCAGTCAAGAGCGGCGTCGGCTATGTCCTATGGGATTCGTATTACTTCCTGCGCTACGACCTGGTGATAGCTGCGATGGCCAGTATCGGGCTGCTCGGATATCTGAGCGATTTCGCCATCAGGCTATCGATGGCCCGCGTCTTGCACTGGCAGCGCGGTTCCACCATTTCCGGCAGGGAGGGCTGACTCATGGCCGTGATCAAAATAATCGATGTTTCAAAGGTTTTTTCAGATGCCAGGCGCAAGACGTCCACCACGGCGCTCGCCAACATCGACCTGACCGTCGACCGGAATGAATTCCTCTGCCTGCTCGGCCCCAGCGGCTGCGGCAAATCGACCGTGCTCAACATGATCGCCGGCTTCGACCGGCCCACTACTGGAACGGTCAGCGTTGGCGGAGGCATTGTCACCGCCCCCGGGTCCGACCGCGGCATGGTGTTTCAACAGCCCACCCTCATGCCCTGGCTGCCGGTCTGGGAGAATGTCGCCTTCTACCTGAACCTGCGCGGCGGCGACAGCGCCGAACGGCGCCGTGTCGCGCAGCGCTACATCGACATGGTCGGGCTCGGGGGTTTCGAAAACCACTTTCCCAGCGAGCTGTCCGGCGGCATGAACCAGCGGGTCGGCATTGCCCGCGCACTGCTGATGAACCCTGAAGTGATATTGATGGACGAGCCTTTCGGCGCGCTGGATGAGCAGACCAAGATGGACATGCAGGAGGAGCTGGTCAAGATCTGGCAGAAAAACCGCGGCACGATAGTCTTTGTCACCCACAGCATTGACGAATCGCTGATGCTGGGCACGCATGTCGCGGTGATGTCGGCGCGGCCGGGCCGGATACGGGAGCTGATCGAAATCGACCTGCCGCGCCCGCGCGACCCTACCAGCAGGCAGTTCAACGATTACAAGCGCCATCTTCTCTCCCTATTACGTCCCGAACCTGTGGCTGCGACATCATGACAAACCGCATTTTGCTAGGCATGCTTACCCCTTCATCAAACACCGTGCTCGAACCCGTCACGTCCTCCATGCTGGCCGGCGTACCCAATGCAAGCGCTCATTTCGGCCGCTTTCGCGTGACGGAAATCGCGCTGTCGGAAACCGCGCTGGCGCAGTTCGACGACGCCGAGATCCTGCGCGCCGCGGAGCTGCTGAGCCACGCCAGAATGTCGGCGATAGGCTGGAACGGCACATCCGCGGGCTGGCTTGGATTCGAAGCCGACGAACGCCTGTGCGCCAGGATCACCGCGCGCACGGGCATTCCCGCCTGCACATCGGTGCTCGCCCTCAATGAGATCTTCCGGCTCAAGGGCATCAGGCGCTTCGGCCTGGTGACGCCTTATCTGGACGACGTGCAGGAAAATATCATCGCCAACTACCGGGGCGCCGGCCTCGAGTGCGTCGCCGAACGGCATCTGGGAAAGCAGGACAATTTCTCTTTTTCAGCAGTCACCGACGAGCAGATACGCGAGATGGCCCGCGCCGTCGCCGCCGGCAAACCCGAAGCCATCACTATTTTCTGCACCAATCTGCGCGGCGCTCCGCTCGCGGCGGAACTGGAAAAAGAGCTCGGCATTCCCGTCTATGACACCATCTCCACCGTCGTCTGGAAGTCGCTCAAGCTCGCCGGCGCCAGCGCGTCGGCCGTCAAGGGATGGGGATCGCTTTTCGAGGAGTTGCCATGACCGGAACAGGACCCGGCCCGGCCGCGTTCGACATGGTCATCCGCAACGGCAGGATCGCCACGGCATCGGATACATTCCATGCGGATATCGGCATCCGGGGCGGCAAAATCGTCGCGCTGGCACAGCGCCTGGGCCCGGGACTCGATGAAATAGACGCCGCCGGGCGCTGGGTGCTGCCGGGAGGCATCGACGCTCATTGCCACCTGGACCAGCCCACGGGCGACGCGTCGGTGATGGCGGACGACTTCCTTACCGGCACACGTTCCGCGGCCTGCGGGGGAACGACCACGGTGATCCCGTTCGCGGCCCAGCAGAAGGGAGGTACGCTGGAAGACGCCGTGGCGGATTATCATCGCCGCGCCAGCGGCAAAGCCTGCATCGACTATGCATTCCATCTGATCGTCGCCGACGCAACGCCCCATACGGTGCAAAAAGAGCTGCCGGACCTGATCAGGCGCGGCTATACGTCGTTCAAGATTTACATGACATATGAAAGCCTCAAGCTGGATGACCGCCAGATTCTGGATGTGCTGGCCTTGGCGCGCAGCGAAGGGGCCATGACGATGGTGCATGCGGAAAACAGCGATTGCATCGCCTGGCTGACCGACTACCTGCTCGAGCGGGGCATGAAGGCGCCGCGGTACCACGGCACATCGCGGCCCGCGGTCGCGGAGCGCGAGGCCACCCACCGCGCCATTTCCCTGGCCGAGTTTCTGGATACGCCAGTCCTGATCGTTCATGTCTCAGGCGCTGAAGCCGCCGACCAGATTCGCCAGGCGCAGACCCGCGGCCTGCGCGTCTATGCGGAAACCTGCCCGCAGTATCTGTTCCTGACCGCCGCGGACCTGGACCGGCACGGGTTCGAGGGGGCGAAATGCATCTGCAGCCCCCCGCCTCGCGACGCCGGCAGCCAGCAAGCCATATGGGACGGCCTGGACAATGGCACATTCCAGGTCTTTTCCTCGGATCACGCGCCCTTCCGCTATGAGGACGCGCAGGGCAAGAAGGTTGCGGGGGAAGAGGCCGACTTCAGCCGGATTCCCAATGGTATCCCCGGGCTGGAAACGCGCCTGCCGCTGCTATTCTCGGAAGGCGTGCTCAAAGGCCGCATCGACATCCATAAATTCGTTGCCCTGACATCGACCGGCCCCGCCAGGATCTATGGGCTCTATCCGCGCAAGGGCAGCATCAGCGTTGGCGCCGACGCCGATATCGTCATCTGGGACACCGGCCTGCGGCGCACCATCCATAACGACGCGCTGCATCATAACGTCGATTACACGCCGTACGAAGGCCGCCGCGTCACGGCGTGGCCGGCGGTCACCTTATTGCGCGGCAAAAGAGTGTTTGATAATGGCGCGTTCCTGGGCCAAGCCGGAGACGGCCAGTTCCTGCCCTGCGAAAAGCCCGCCCTGGCCCAGCCGAGGCCAGGGCGCGCGGGACGCTCGCCATGGCTTGAATAGGGGCGCCGCATCAGGAAAAAATGCTGCGCCAATCCACCAGGCCCTGCGTTTTGTCGTTGAAATCGAGCGTCTTCTCGATGTGGTCCAGGTGCTGCAGCATGCCTTCGATCGCGGCATCCGGGGCATGGCGCTCGATCGCATCGATGATGCCGGCATGTTCGTGAAACGGGCAAGCCGGCGCATTGGGCTTGTCGTACAGCGCAATCGCCAGGCAAGTCTGGGCGCACATTTCCCTGATAATGCGCAGCAAGGTCGCATTCCCGGCCAGCGACGCGAGCAGCACATGGAACTCCCCCGACAAGCGGATGATGCTGGCCCGGTCCCCCGCGGCCCGGGCCCGGGACTCTTGCGCCACATGTGCGCGCAGCAGGGCCAAATGGGCCGGCGCCGCCACGGAACAGAGCATGCGCACCACCTCCGGCTCAATCAGGCGCCGCGCCACGAAGACTTCGCGAGCCTCGGCGACCGAAGGGCTGGCGATATAGGCGCCGCGATTGGGGATCAGCGTAACGAGCTTTTCGTGCGCCATTCTGGCCAGCACCTGGCGAATGATCGTGCGGCTGGTGCCCACCACTTCCCCCAGCCGCTCCTCGATCAATTTCGTGCCCGGCAGCAGGCGGTGCTCGAAGATCGCCTGCTGCAGCTTCGCATAGATTTCCTCGCTGGCCGTGATCGCGGGCCGCTTGCGCGGCGCCGCTGTCTGCGCCGCAATACCCTTGCGGCTATCGGTCTTCTTCTTTGAGTTCATAGATCGGCGTCGGCCTGTGGCACATGCAAGGACATATTGTATTAAATGGGCTGATTGAATTGTATACAATACTGGTCCCGACTAGAACCCGCCGCGCGCCTGCATCGCCAGTTCGGCGTCCAGCCACGCGGCGAAGCTGCGGGCCTCGGCGGCCGCGTTCGGCGCAAGGCCGTAGTAATAGCGGCTCAGCGGCATGCGCAAGTCGGGCAGCGGGCATTGCAGGCGCCCCGACGCCAGGTCATTCCCGACGAGCGAAGCCGGCGCCAGGGCGAAGCCCAGGCCGTCGACCGCCGCCTGCAGCACGAAATGAAGGTGATCGAACTGCAGCCGGCCAGCCGTTTTCTGGCGGGCGACGCCCACGTGCTTCTTCCAGTCGTCCCAATCCTGCTTGCGCGTCCTGGACGACAGCAGCACATGGGCGCCCAGCGCGCCGGGCTCGGCCACCGGCTGCGCCTCGAACAGCGCCGGCGCGCCGACGATGAAGGCCTCGTCTTCCAGGAAAGGGCGAAGCCGGATGGACGATGGCCAGCCATCCAGGCCGCGCCGGATGGCCACATCGAACTCGTCCACGGCCTGGTCCGGCGCCCGCGTGCTGGTCACCACTTGCGGCTCTATGCCCGGATGCTGCGCCACGAAGGCCGGCAGGCGCGGTATGAGCCAGCGCACCGCAAAAGAAGGCCGCACATTGATTCTCACCGCCAGGGCAGGCCCGCGCCCCATGAGCGCTTGCGCGGCGGCGGCGATCTGGTCCAGCGCCGCGGCGGCTTCCGCAAAAAACTGCTGGCCTTCGAGAGTCAGGCTGACCTGCCGGATGCGGCGCTCGAACAGGACGACCCCGAGGTAATCCTCGAGCTTGCGGATCTGGCGGCTGATCGCGCCATGCGTGACGTGCAGCTCGGCCGCGGCGCGCGTAAAGCTCTGGTGGCGGGCGGCGGCGGCGAAGGCGCGCACGGCGTTCAGGGGAGGCAGGCGCATGGTCATGCGTGCGAATTTATCACACATGGCCGGCGCAAATCTCGTTTGTCCCGCGGCCCGCGCAACGCATACCATGCGGCATGACGCAAATAGCCGACTCCACCCCAGACCTGCATTCACGCCGCGCCGCCATGGCGCTGGGGCTGTCCTTGCCCGTGGACACGGTGCTGTACCTGCTGCTGCCCATGTACGCCCCGCAATTCGGCGTATCCCTGGCCGAAGCCGGCCTGCTGCTGGCGGCCAACCGCCTGGTGCGCATAGCGGGCTATGCCTGGGTGGCGCGCTTCTGCGCCCGGCGCGGCGATCGCCTCGCATGCTCGCTGGCGGTGGCGGTGGCGGCGGCCTGCAGCGTGGGCTGCGCCACGCTCTCGGGCTTCTGGGCGCTGCTGCCGCTGCGCCTGCTGTGGGGACTTTCCTTCGCAACCCTGAACCTCACCACGCAGGCATTGGCAACCGCGCAGGCCGAAGGCGCGGCGCGGCGTTCCGGGCGCTCCCGGGCCGTCATCGCCATGGGGCCCGTACTGGCGCTGCCGCTGGCCGCCCTGCTCGCCTTGTGGCTCGGGCCACGGCCCATCTTTGTCCTGCTTGCTGCGCTGGCCCTGGCCGGCCTGGCCGCGACGCGGCGGCTGCCTTCTGTTTCGCACGCCCCCGTACAAAGGCCGCGCGGCTGGAAGCTGCCGAACAGCCTGGATGCCTGGTCCTTCCTGGAAGGCCTGACGCTGGACGGCCTTTTCATCATCGGCCTGTCCTATCTGGGCAAGGACCTGCTGCCCGGCAATGCCGTGGTGGCGGCCGGCCTGCTCATGGCGCTGCGCTACCTGGCGGAGATTCTGTTGAGCCCGCTGGGAGGACATATGGCGGAGCGCCTCGGGGCGGAAAGGCTGCTGGTGGCGCTATCGCTGCTCACGGCCCTGGCCCTCGTCGGCTTCGGCGCGGGCTGGCTGTGGAGCGGCGCGGCCGTGATCGTGGTGCTGCGCGCGCTCCAGCTGCCGCTGCTGCCGCCCATAGTGGCCAGGCGCAACCCCGGTCCGGCGCGGGTGCAGGCGCTGGCCGCCCGCTCGGTATGGCGCGACATCGGCGCCGGCACCGGCCCGATACTGGCCGGACTGCTGCTGCCTGTCGTGTCGCCACTATGGATCTACGGCGTTTCGGCGCTGCTGCTGGCCTGGGCCGCGCTGGCCTGCGCGCGACCCCATACAAACGCTAATTGACGTACCGGACCTTGACGGTTAAACCTCCATCAGGCTCATCCCGGCTTGCACCGGATCGCCCATATAAAAAATGTGTCGCGCCCAGCCGCGCGGTGCCAACTATAGCTTTCCCAGGAGACACTATGAATACTTCAGTAAAGCGCTTCGCCCTTATGCTGTGCTGTTCGCTGGTGGCCGCGCAGCCCGCCGTGGCGGAAAACATTTCGATCGCCACCGGCGGCACGGGGGGTGTTTATTATCCGATAGGCGGCGGCATCGCCTCGGTGCTGTCCAAGAAAGTGCCCGGGATGGAGGCCACGGCGGAGGTGACCGGCGGCTCGGTCGACAATCTGAAGCTGATCGACGGGGACGCGTCGTATATCGGCCTGGTGATGTCCGATGCGGGCCAGGACGCCTACAAGGGGGAAAACAAATTCAAGGGCAGCAAGGTGCCCCTGCGCACGCTGATGATCCTGTACCCGAACCGCATGCACGTGGTGACGGTCGAAGGGCGCGGCATCAACAGCATCGCCGACCTCAAGGGCAAGCACATTTCCACCGGCTCGCCGGGCAGCGCGACCGAGGTCATGGCCTTCCGCGTGCTTGAAGCGGCCGGCCTGGACAAGGACAAGGACGTCAAGCGCGAACGCCTGAGCGTGGCCGAGTCGGTCAACGGCGTCAAGGACAACAAGATCGCCGCGTTCTTCTGGGTGGGCGGCCTGCCTACGGCGGCGGTCACCGACCTGGCCAACACCCCGGGCACCAAGATCAAGATGATAGACAATGCCGACCTGGTGCCGGCGATGAACAAGAAATACGGCAATCTATACATCGAAGACACGATACCGAAATCGACCTACCGCGGCATGGAGGCCGACAACAAGCAGGCGACCGTCATGAATATTCTCGTCGCCAACGAGAAAATGGACGACAAGACCGCGTACAACATCGTCAAGACCATTTTCGAGAGCCGCGACGATCTGATCGCCGTGCACAAAGACACGGCCGAGTTCAAACTGGAAAACCAGAAGGCGGCGGCTTCGCCCATCCCCTTCCATCCAGGCGCCATCAAGTACTTCGAAGAGCGCGGCATCAAGCTCGATTGATCGCTTGATCCCCCATCCCCAACCCTGCGCGGTTGGGGTTTTTCGTTTTTGAAGAGACTCCCAGCATGAGCGAACTCGCCGAATCGGATCCGGACACCACCAACACCGCCATTAGTGAAGAGGCCTTGCGCAAGGCCGAACAATATATCGAAGAGGAAGAAGGCGCCGCGAACCATATGAGCGGATGGCTGGGAATCTTCCTTTCCACCGTGGCGATCGTGATGTCGCTGTTCCACATGTACGCCGCATACGCCATTGTGCCGACGCAAGTCCTGCGCCCGGTGCATGTGGGCTTCGTGCTGTTCCTGTCGTTCTTGATGTTTCCCGTGGCCAGGCGTTTCCGGCACCGCATCATGTGGTGGGACTGGCTGGTGGCGCTGCTATCGATCGCCATCGTGGTGTACCTGATCATGGGCGGCGACGACTTCACCGATCGCAACACCCTGCCCAACGCCTGGGATATCTTCTTCGGCGTGGCGCTGATTCTCCTGGTGCTCGAGGCGATGCGCCGCACCATAGGCTGGATCCTGCCTGCCATTTCGATCTGCTTCCTGTTGTATGCCTTCCTGGGCGCCTACCTGCCGCATCCCTGGACCCATAAAGGCTATGACATCGGGCGTGTCGTCGGCTTCATGTATATGACGCTGGAGGGCATATACGGCGTGGCGGTCGACGTATCCTCGTCGCTGATCATACTGTTCACGATTTTCGGGGCCTTTCTGCAATTCTCGGGCGCCGGCAAGTTCTACATCGACTTCTCGTTTTCGGCCATGGGCGGAAAGCCCGCCGGCGCCGGGCGCACCGTCGTGCTGGCCTCCTTCCTGCTGGGCGGGCCTTCCGGGTCGGGCGTGGCGACCACGGTCACGCTGGGCACAGTGGCCTGGCCCATGCTGGCCAAGGTCGGCTATGAACGCAACGCCGCCGGAGGCCTGCTGGCGGCGGGCGGACTGGGCGCGATCATTTCCCCGCCGGTGATGGGCGCGGCGGCCTTCATCATCGCCGAGTTCCTGAAGATTTCCTATCTCGATGTCCTGCTGATGGCGGTGATTCCCACCGCCCTGTTCTATCTCGCGCTTTTCCTCATGGTCGAGATCGATGTGCGCAAGTACGGCATGGGCCAGACCATCATCAAGAAAGTCGACACCGTATGGAACCTGACGCGGCATTACTGGTTCCACTTTCTATCGCTGATTTCCATCGTCGTTTTCATGATGTGGGGTTTTTCGCCCGTGCTGTCGGTATTCTGGGCCACTGTCGTCTCCTTCCTGACGAGCTTCCTGCGCCCCGACACGGCCATGGTTTCCCATGACCTGTTCCGCGGCAAGGGGTCGATTTCGAAACACATCTTCCAGTCGCCGCTGATCCAGGCGCTCAAGGCCGGCTCCGTCGGCATGCTCAGCGTGGGCGCCACCTGCGCCGGCGCGGGAATTATCGTCGGCGTGGTGACGCTGACCGGCCTGGGCCTCAAGTTCAGCGGCATCGTCATCGACTATGCCGGAGGGTCCTTGCTGCTGACCGCGATCTACACGGCGCTGGTGGTGTGGGTCATCGGCCTGGCCGTGCCGGTCACGGCCTCGTACATCATCTGCGCGGTGATCACGGCGCCGGCCCTGATCAAGCTGGGCGTGCCCGACTTCGCGGCGCACATGTTCATCTTTTATTATGCGGTGCTCTCGGAAGTGTCGCCGCCGACCGCCTTGTCGCCGTTTGCCGCTTCGGCGATCACCGGGGGGGACCCCTACAAGACGACCATGCAATGCTGGAAATACACCATACCGGCGTTCCTGGTCCCGTTCATCTTTGTGCTCGACCCCAGCGGCCAGGGCCTGCTGCTGATGGGTTCGACCAAGGCGCTGGCGGCGGCGAACGGGTGGGAAATCGTCCAGGTCACGCTGACGGCGGCGGCGGGAATCTTTGCGCTTGCGGTGGGCTTCCAGGGCTGGCTGCTGGTGCGCGCCACTTTCATCGAACGCGCGATGCTGATCGTGGCCGGATTCGCCCTGGTCTATCCCGGGCCCGTCTCGAACATGCTGGGCTTTGCGCTGGTGCTGCTCGCCCTGGCTTTCCACTGGAGGCGCCGGGCTTTGCCGGCGCCGGCCGCCGGCTCTCCGGGCCAGTGAGGGCCGGGCCCTGCAATCATGCCAGACCGGGCCAGGCCTGCTAGTTTCCGGCGGGCCGCCCGAAAGGGCGGCCGCGCAGCGAAGCGCAGGGATCCGGGCGCTGCGCGGGGGATATGACGATATCCCGGTCGAACCAGCCGGCCGGGGCGGCCCCCTCGGTAAAGCCGACGGACAGCGCCGCCCCGCGGTCCAGCCAGCGCGGCACGCCCTGGTCGCGGCGCACATGGCCGTTGCCGGCCAGGAGGACGACGGGCCGAAGCTGACGCGCCGCCGACGCGCCGGGCGACGCGGCGCGGCGCATCTGCAAGGCCATCATGGCGTCCCGCGCAATCTGGGCGGCGGCCATGCCCTTATGCAGCGCGGCCGGAAGCATGCCGCAGTGCGCCTGCGCGACTTCCGCGGCCTGCGCCTGCAACAACGCCGGGTCTGGGCCCTGCTCCAGCCCCAGCTCGCGCAATTCGCCGGCCGTGAATACCGCCGCCATTCCCTCTTGCATGACTCGGCCGGCGTCCGCGCGGGACAGATTGGCGGCGATCAGCGGCAGATGGTTGCGCAGCGCCAGGTCTATCACCGGCTTGTAGTAGTCCCAATTCCAGCCTGCCTTGCCGGGCGCCGCCGCCTGGATCACGCATGCGGCATCGGCGCAGGTTTTCATGGCCCGGTCCAGCACGGCCTGGTGTTCGCGGTCAAACTGTTCCATGGCGATCGCCGGACGCCATCCCGCTTCCACGGCGTCGGCAATGGCCCGCAGGCGCAGCGTGTGGCCATCGGCATTATCGTGCACCTCGCCAAGCAAAACCATGGGATGCCGCGGCAAGGCCAGAGCCAGTTCCGCCGCCCCTTCCTTGCCGGCGCCCGGAGCCTGGGCGCACGCCGCCAGCAAGGCGGCCAGCGCGGCCGCCGCCCATTGCCGCCAGCCCGGGCGGGCATCACGGCAAGGGCAAGGAAACGAATGTCGGGGCATGGCGTACAAGCCTGATGAAGTTCACCTAGACAAGGATACGCTTGTTCGCGGGGTCGATGGTGACCCGGTCGCCCGTCTGGAGCAGGTCGAGTATGTTTTCGTCCCAGCCTTCGGTAATGGGCATGTTCGCCAGGACGGCGCCCTGCACCATTACCGGATTCAGCTTTCCGAATACCAGGGCTAGCGGCGCGATCCCCTTGTGGAGCAAGTCGAAGAAGGCCCAGCCTCCGGCCACGCCCCCCTTGGACGTGGGTATCACCAGCACGCGGTTCTTGACGGAATGCCCTTCCACGCTGTGCCCGATACGGGAAATGATCCCGGTAACGCGGTCCAGGTCATAGCGGGGGCTGAAGCCCTCGCGCATGACCAGCACCTCGCCCTCCACGGTGGGGCCCCAGGCCCGCTTCACATTGACGACCTTGCTCATTTCAGCTCTCCCGTACAGGCGATGTCGACGCACTCGCCCGTTCTGCGCAGCACCGTGTTGAAGCGGTGGGCGGTGATCGTGTTGACGATCTTGGCGGAATTGGAAACGAGATTGGTCCACTGGTTTTCTTCGCGGATCTGGGTGAGCCGCTGCAGAATATAGAAGCAGACGCCCTGCAGCAGCGTGACACCGGCGCTTTCCAGCGTATCTATGTATCCCAGGCGCTTCGCGTCGCTGTAGACCGCATGGTTCGTGGTCACCACGCAGCTCATGCCGGGCGCCACTTTCCTGCCGTCGAACAATTGGGCCAGATGCTGCATTTCGAACAACGACTGCTGGGGCCCGGAGAAAACCACGATGTTCTTGGCCCCGGGCGCGTAACGGTAGGCGTCGTAGACCGCTTGTATATCGGCGTCGGTCACGGTGGTGCTGCTGGTCGGCACATTGCCGCCAAAAGCCTGTTCCGCCGTGGGCGCTTCCGGCGTTACGCCGACCATGTGGAACATGGCCATCGAGCCGTAGCTGGCCAGCGATGCCCCCAGATGCTTGAGCGCATCGGACAGGGGGGTGGTGGTAATCCCCTCGAAGACCGGGACCGCGAAATAATCCTGGTTGGGATGGCCGACGATCTTGCCCAGCGCGCCCCAATCGGCGAGGTCTTTCAATTCCGCCTCGACCTTGACCGCGAGCGTGCCCCTCCTGACCTCGTCGAGGTGAAAGCCATAAGCCGGCGTGCGGCCCGTGATGGCCGCGGCAAAACTGGCGTTGCCCGCTTCGAAATTGGTCCGCGCGCCAAAGACCGAATTGGCGTAAATGACCGTGCCCGTATCGCCCCAGGCGACATGCTCGCCTATCTTGGGCTGGTAAACGGTCTGGTAATTGATGCAGGTGTCGGTCGTGTTGATCCGCATATCCTGCAAGTGGGCGATCAGTTGCCGTTCCTTCTTTTCCTCCGAAGCGTCAGGCTGAAAATCCGGATTCGAGCTGAAATGCATGCAGCGGGCGTTGCTGCTCGCGGGAACGGCGCACTTCACATGCTCGTCGGTCATGGCTTTCAAAAGGCCGAGTCCGCCGTCGCCCATGACCTCGATATCGCCCATGACGTGCGCGTTGGTGATCGGCACGAACTTCTCGGCGCCAAAAAACGACCCCACTTCTATCTGGAACTGAATGGCTTTCTTTATCGCCTCGCCATGGTCGCCGTTGAGCATGGCCTGTTCTTCATTGCTTAAATGCATAGTGCTTCTTCCAAGTGATTATTGCTGAATCGTGACGTGGGCAGCCTTGATGATCTGCGCATACTTCTTGCGTTCGGCGTCCGTAAAGCGCGTGAACTCGGCGGGCGAACTTGGCGCGGCGGATACGCCCTGAGCGGCCAGCTTGTCCTTGACCTCTTGCTGGTTCAGCACCGCCGCCGCGTCCGCGGCAATTTTGTCAATGATTTCGGGCGGCGTGCCGGCCGGCGCAAACAGGCCTTGCCAGTTCTCTATATTGAATCCGGGCAGGCCGGATTCGGACAAGGAGGGAATGTCGGGAGCCAGTTCGGAGCGGCTCTCGGTGGTGACCGCCAAAGCCCTCAATTTGCCGGACTGGATGAAGGGCTTGGCCGGGGGCAGGCCGGCAAAGAACAGCTCGACCTGCCCTCCCACCAAGTCCGTAATCGCCGGCGAGCCCCCCTTGTACGGAATATGGTTGATCGACGTGTCCGTCACCCTTTTGAATTCCTCGGCGGCCAGGTGCTGGGGGCCGCCGGTGCCCGACGATGCATAGTTTATTTTTCCGGAATTCGCCTTTATGTACTCGATGAGTTCCTGAGTATTGCCCGCCGGGACCTTGGGATGCACGACCAGCACCAGCGGCGCGCTGCCCACTTTCGAAACGGGAACGATATCCTTTGCGGAGTCGTAAGGCATCTTCGAATACAGCAAAGCATTGATGACCGTTTCCGCCGAAGACCCCATCAACAGGGTATAGCCGTCCGCCGCGGCCTTGACCACGTGGTATGCGCCGATGTTTCCGCCAGCGCCCGTCCGATTCTCCACGACCACCGTCTGCCCCCAGGCCTTGCTCAAGCCGGCGCCCAGTATCCTGGTCACCACGTCGGTGGCTCCGCCGGGCGGGAAAGCCACGATGATCGTGACCGGCTTGTCGGGATAAGCCGCCTGGGCCAGGCCGAAGGGAAGCGCGGCCATTGCGCTCATACAGAGCATGGAAGCGATCGATTTCTTGATTTTCATAGTGTCTCCTAGGGTGGAATGGGCGCCGCTCTACGGTGTCACGGCAAGGCCGGGGAATGACCGACGCGGCGTATGGAAGAGGCAATCTGCAGCGGCCCGGCCACTTCCAGGTGAAAGGCGAATACATCGGGCTGGATATAAAAGCAGGTCGTTTCCAGGATCAGCCCCTTGGCGTCCAGGGAAGTGCGCAGCATCGTCAACAGATATCTTTCGTCTCCCAGGCCCATGACTTGCGCTATCTGATCGTCGGCCCTGCCGGAGCGTATTTCGGTCGTCGCGCGCGCCACTTTCTTTTTCAGGACCTGCTCTATCAAGGAATAGACCGGCAGCCTTTCCACATCGGCGCGCGTCAGCCGGTGGCCGCAGCCGGGCAGCGTGACATCCGCAAGCGCCACGACGATGTTGTCGATTTTGTAGAGCCGCTTGAAGTGATAGATATCGTATTCCGCGTGGCCCAGGAGCGGATTCCTGGCGCCGGCTTCGGGCGCGTCGAAACTGAGCACTTCGGTTTCCGGGTCGTAGCCTTGCGCCAGCAGGCTATCGTAGAAACCGCGAAGTTCGTTCAATTCCTGGTTGACCACCGGCCCCGTCACGAACACGCCCTTGCCCTGTCTGGATACCGCCAGCCCGCGCTCCACCAGAATCCGTATCGCCTGCCTTACCGTGACCCTGCTGACATTGAAGATGCGCGTCAGTTCGTATTCGGTGGGTATCTTTTCCAGCGGCAGCAGGCGCTTGGACTTGATGTCGGCCGTAAGGAGATCCGCGATTTGCAGATAGAGGGGAATTTCGGAATTCTTGTTGATTTCGACCATGGAATGGATCACCGCGCTTGAGGAATATAGGCGATAGTTTCCAAGTTATCTTAAGACAAGTCAATACAAATTTATACGGCGGGGACTGGACCACAAGGAACGGAGCTGCGCGAAGCCGAACGGCCTCTAAACTGCCGCCATCTTCCATGAAGGATGGACCGGAGAAAAAAATGCCTCGACGCTTGCCGCTACGCGGCGGTAAAAAACACGCCACCCGCCCCCGTCGCCAAGACTTGGACGCCGATCGATGCCGGCGGCAAGCCCCGCCAGAGCAATGTGCCCGGCGCGCTGCCATCCAGGCCGGGCATCGTCCCTGCGCAGTATGCATGCGCGAGCAATATGCCGCATGGCAAGCCGCCATCCCGCGCCGGCCAGGCCCGGGGCCTGGTCCTTCAGTCTCCTGCTGCTTGATCCTTGTGTGATAGATTAATAGCGGGGCGGGCATCTAACGGTGGGAGCGACAAGTGTGGCGGGATTCCAATGGACTTGCTGATCACGGCCGCGGCGCGCGCGCTCGCGGCGGGTGACCCCCTCGGCGCGCTGAACCGGATCGCCTTGCGGGACGACGCGCCTGCGCTCGCGCTTCGAGGCATCGCCATGGCGCAGCTCGGCGATCTCGTTCGGGCGAAGGCGCTGGTGCGGCGCGCGGCGCGTGCTTTCGGCGCCAAAGAGGCCGTGGCCCGCGCGAAATGCGTCCTCGCCGAGGCCGAGATTGCGCTCGCCTCGCGCGACCTGGCCTGGCCCGCGAAGGCGCTCGACGCGGCGCGGGCTACGCTCGAAGAACACGGCGACCGGGTGAACGCCGCGCATGCGCGGTCTCTCAAAGCCCGGCGCCTTCTCCTGATCGGCCGCCTCGACGAGGCCGAGCGCGCGCTCGGTGAACTCTGCCCCGCGCCCTTGCCGCCCGCATCGAGGGCCGTCCGCGAGCTGGTCGTCGCGGGCATCGCAATACGGCGCCTGCAGACGAAGACGGCGCGCGCTGCGCTGGCTCGGGCCCGGCGCGCTGCGCGCCACGCGGGCATTCCCGCGCTGGCGGCGGAGGTCGAAAGCGCATCCCTCGTCCTGAACACGCCCGCGGCGCGCCTGATTGCGCATGGCGAGCAGCGGCTCATCCTGCTGGAAGAGGTCGAAGCGCTACTGGCGTCGAAAGCGCTCGTCGTGGACGCCTGCCGCCATGTCGTGCGTGACGCGGGCACGGTGGTTACGCTCGCAAGCCGCCCGGTGTTGTTCGCGCTCGCGCGCGCGCTGGGCGAAGCGTGGCCCGCGGATGCGCCGAGGGACGCGCTGGTCGCGCGGGCATTCCGGGCCAAGCGCGCCGATGAATCTCATCGCGCGCGCTTGCGCGTCGAAATCGGGCGGCTACGCAGGGCGCTTCGCACGCTGGCCGGAGTAAGCGCGACCAAGCGAGGGTTCGCGCTGGTGCCGCGCGGCGCCGTCGAGGTCGTCGTGCTCGCGCGGCCCATCGAAGAAAAACATGCGGCGCTGCTCGCCTTTCTCGCCGACGGCGAGGCGTGGTCGAGCTCCGCCCTGGCTCTGGCGCTCGGCGCCAGCCAGCGCACCGTTCAGCGGGCGCTCGACGCGCTTGCGGCTGCAGGCAAGGCGCAGTCGTTCGGCCGCGGGCGAGCCCGTCGCTGGACGACCCCGCCCGTGCCGGGATTCGCGACGACATTGTTACTCCCTCCTACGCTCTCCCATCGATTAGGATGAACTTACTCCCTCCCGCCACCCATCGATCAGGACGAGACCATGAATAGATCAACAGCCCAAATCCTCCGTGAGTATGGCCCCTTCCCGGGGGTCGACAGCGTGCACGGCGTCACCTTTGACGGCCGGCAAATCTGGCTCGCTGTCGGAAAACAGCTGAGCGCGCTCGATCCGGAAAGCGGACAGATGCTGCGCTCGATCGATGCCGCCGCCGATGCGGGAACGGCCTTCGACGGCCGGCATCTGTTTCAGATCGCAGGGGATCGCATCCAGAAGATAGCCCCGGAGAGCGGCCGCGTGCTTGCCACGATCCCGGCGCCGGACGGCGGCAATTCCGGACTCGCATGGGCCGAAGGAACGCTCTGGGTGGGACAGTATCGGGAGCGGAAGATCCACCAAGTCGATCCTGAAACAGGAGAGATTCTTCGCACTATCGAATCCGACCGGTTCGTCACCGGCGTCACATGGATAGACGAAGAACTTTGGCACGGCACCTGGGAAGATGACGCGAGCGAGTTGAGGCGAGTCGATCCGCGAACGGGAGAGGTCCTGGAGATGCTCGAGATGCCGCCCGGAGTGAGCGTATCGGGGCTCGAGTCCGACGGCGGCCATCGCTTCTTCTGCGGGGGCGGCAGCAGCGGGAAGCTGCGGGCCGTCCGCCGGCCCGGAATCACGCGTTAATAATGTTCATTGCGCAGGCATGTGCTCGCCTCGGTACGATGGCGAAATGAGCTTGCGGGAACTAAGGGTTTCCATAGGAAAGCTCCACGGGCCCGGGCAGATGCGTCTGAGCGTAGTCGGCCAGATGCTGGGCAAGGTTGCGCACCAGCACCGGCAGCGCCTCCAGGTGCTGCGTCACCAGAATATGTTCGCGAATCGCCCACGAATCCGCCAATCCGATATAGCGAATATTCATGCTCTTGACGTAGCGCTCCACCGAGGAAATGGGTGCGATGCCTATCCCCACGTTCGCCTCGACCATTCGGCACATGGCCTCGAAGGTGCTCACCTGGACACGGGGACGATACTCGCCTCCAAGCTGTGTGGCGACGCGCGCCATGAACCGGTTCAGCGCCGATTCCGCGGACAAACCCACGTAGGGCGCCGTCAAGGTATCGGCGAATGTAATCGACGGGAGCTGCACGAACTCCGATTGCGATGGCAGCACAACGACCAAGCGGTTCCGGCCAAAGGGCCGGGCCCAGAGCGCCCCGGTCGTGACAGGTGTCGAAACGACACCGATATCGACTTCATTGGAGGAGACGGCCCGGATCACATCGTCGCTGAGCGCCTCCTGCAGCTCGATCTCGACGTCCTGATGCGCGGCAAGGAAACCGCTGAGCGCCTGGGGCAGGAACTCCGTAAGCGAGGTCGTATGAGCCAAAACCTTGACCTGGCCCCTGAGACCGCCGCGGAAGTCGCACATGTCAAAGGCCAGGTGATCCATCTGCTGTATGACCTGACGCGCGTGGCTGAGCAGGGATCGGCCCGCAGAAGTCAACGTGACGCCCTGCGGCGTCCGATTCAGCAGGCGCGCCCCGACGGTGGATTCCATATTCTTGATGCGGGTGGACGCGGCGGCCGGAGAAATCGCGCTGCGGCTTGCGCCTTGTGTCAGGCTGCTTACCTCGACAATGTGGATAAACAGCTGCAAGTCAAAAATTTCAAGGCGTAGGGCCATAGCGCCGCTCGAAGTCACTCATGATTCATCCACACCCTTCAGGCGATAGAGCCGCCTGGCATTTTCACGGAAAAGCGCCGCCTGTTCGTTCTGGCTGAGGTCGGCAAAACATCGTGCGTAAGCCGCCCATATCTCGTGGTAAGGCTTTACGATTCCTTCGACGGGATAATTGCTCGCCAGCAGGCAGCGCTCCGGCTGAAAACGCTCGAGGACGAAATCCATCAAGGGTCGGATAGATTCGGACGTCCACGCAGAGTCGAACATGCCAAATCCCGATATCTTCACAGCGATATTCGGCATCGACGAAAGCGCGATCATGTTCCGCCGCCAAAGAGCATGGCGTTCGGCTTCCTGCATATACGGCATGCCAACATGCGTGAGGATGAACTGCACATCGGGATGCGCCCGTACCAGATCAACCACGCCCTCGCCCTGCTCAGGGAAGAACTGCAGGTCAAAACTGAGATCAAAATCCCGTAACAGATGGAAATTCCGCTGCCACACTGGATCGAGCAAAGGGTCATAGGGCAATGGTTCGCCCAGCCTGCGATGCAAGGCCTGGCGCAGCCCGCGCATGTTGCGATACGCCATGTGGCCTTCGAGCACCTCTCGGGCATCGTGCGCGGCCAGATCCACGTTGGCCACGATAGCCTGCGGGAAGCCGCAAGCCCCGGGCATGTCGGCCACGCCCTGCAACCAGCGAGTCTCGCGTACATGATCCCGGGGATCGTGTTCGGCCTGGATGTGCACGGCCGCCAGCAATTCCATGCCGGTGGCGTCCCTGAGAAAGTCTGAAATCAGGTAGTTGCGCCGCAAGGACGAATAGTTGGGCACTACCGATGAACGATCGCCATCATTGAGCCAAGGATAGTAATTTTCCTGAAGATCCCATAAATGGAAATGGGCATCGATGATATGCATGACGTCCGTAGATTATCGAAGTTGGAGGCCTGTCATTATCCCGGCTTTTTCATCTTCCCAGCAATCAGCTTTGCCGAAACACGGCATTAAGCGCGGACGAACACGCCTGGCCAGCGTTAAGGCGCCGTTTACGGGGGATTCAGAAAATACTGATGGCACCGCGACCCCATACGTTGCACTATACATGCTCGAAAAATCGAGAAGCAAGGAGTACGCATGCAGTTGTTCGTAACGCCAGCCTCGCCATGGGTGCGCCGCGTTGTCATAAGCATTATCGAGCTTGGCCTCCAGGACAAGGTCACCATGATCCAAACCCGCTGGCCGCACAACTGGGCTACGCAAACCATTGCGTTCGATCCCGACTTCGCCCGCGCAACGCCCGTCGGCAGGATTCCGGCCCTGAGCGTCAAGGGCGGAATCCGGCTTGCCGACTCGATGACCATCTGCGAGTACCTGAACGCGGAACACGGGAAATATCGCCTCCTGCCCCGCGAGGGAGCCAAGCGCTGGGCGCTCCTTTCGCGGATATCCATCGCCCACGGAATTCTCGAGGCGCAAATCTCGCGCCGCGCTGAACTCCTTCGCACTGTCAACCGCTCAGCTGACTTCATCGAAAAAATGAAAGACCGCGGCCTGCGCTGCTTCGCGGCGCTGGACGAGGAGGTCGAAGCCTTCGGCGATGACCCGGAGCTTGCACAGATTACCATCGCCGCCGCATGCGGATTTGCCGATTTCCGTTATGCGCAGGACGACTGGCGCGCCGCCGCTCCCCGCTTGGCGCGCTGGTATGAAACGTTTTCCCAACGACCATCCATGCTATCGACACAGCCCGCGGAAACCCCGCAATAAAACAGAAGCACGCAACCCCGGACCTAGGATAAATCATAATGAACTCAAAACGGAAATTGCTAGCGGCCATCACTCTGCTTGGCCTTTCGTGCGCCATCGGCGTGCCAGCCCACGCACAGGACGACTCCTTTCCCAACAAGCCTATACGCATCATCGTGGGGCTCGCTCCCGGCGCCAGCACCGATACCGGCGCGCGCCTGCTTGCCCAGTCGCTTTCAGAGCGCACCGGAAAATCCTTCGTCGTCGAAAACAAAGTCGGCGCGGGGAGCACGATCGCCGCCTCTTTTGTTGCGAAGTCGGCGCCGGATGGTTATACGCTCTTTCTAGGCACCGGCAGCTATGCCACCGGCGCCGTTCTGTATAAAAACCTGAATTTCGACCCGGACAATGCGTTCGTGCCTATCACTCAGATCAACCGTTTTCCCCAGGCCATTGCCGTCAGCGCCGGCTCTGATATCAAGGACCTGAAGGATCTGATCAAGCTCGCCAAGGCGGACCCCGGTCTCATCATGTACGGTTCCACGGGCCATGGCGGCCAGGCCCACCTGACGGGGGAACTGTTCACGCAGTTGACCAGCGCCCATATGACGCACGTGGCCTATCGCGGCGCCGGCCCCGCCATTATGGAGCTCATCAGCGGCCGGATTCCCGTGGTGTTTGCCGACCTCTTCAGCCTGATGCCGCATGTGAAGCAAGGCACGGTGCGCGTGCTGGCCGTAACCCGCGGGGAACGCGCACAGATCGCGCCCGACATACCCACGACGAAAGAACAAGGCATCGACGGCCTGGATGTATCCGCCTGGCTGGGGCTGTTTGCTCCCAAGGGCACGCCCCAGGCAAATATCGACTGGATACAGCAACAAGTGGCTGCAGCGCTGGCTGACCCGGAGCTTGCCCGGAAAATGGTGGAGAGCGGCGCGGAAGTGGTCGCGAGCACACCCCAGCAGTTCGCGGACTTTTTCCAGCGCGAGCTTTCGGTCTACCGCGATGTCGCAACACGCGCCAACATCACCATGGACTAAACGGCCAAGGCCGCAAGCTCCCTTTGCCCGGCCCATGGCCTGAACCGTAGCGGTGGCGCTCGCGGTTCAGGCCATGGGCCGGCGCGGCTACCGTGCAATCGATGCACTGCCCGCCATTGAACATCCCGAATTTGTGAGATACACCTCGGCCGGTCGCATGCCAGCGGCGGCGCAGATCAGGGCCGTCCAAAAATATGGCTTTAATGGCATATGATCTTGACTACATATGTTATTAAAGCCATAATTCACCATGTGGCGCATTGTTCGAGGGCCTAAGCAGTGCCGCATTGGCGCCGGCCCCCGGGAAATTCCCACATCCACTATCGCTAGAACAAAGGGCTTTCAGCATGGCAAAGAAACTGGATGGCGTCGTCGCCGCGCATCCTGTCCGCCGCAAACAGAAGGCTGATCCCAAGGACAGGCAAGTGGTAACGCTGAAAGACCTGCGCAAAGCCGCAAAGCGGACCCAGGAGGACTTGGCTGCCGCGCTGGGCGTCGGCCAGGACACTATCTCGCGCCTGGAAAAGCGCAGCGATATGCTGCTCTCCACATTGCAACACTATGTGGAAAGCATCGGCGGCGAGCTGGAGCTTGTGGTCACGTTTTCAAACCGCCCTTCGGCGGTCATCGGCCGCCTTGTCCAGGAAAAGGCTCCGCAAGGAAAAAGCAGCGCCGCCCCTGGCCGAGGCGATCGGAACCGACACTAGCGCGGCAGATGCCGCATTTCACCCCGTACCCTGTCAACACATGATCCAGACACCCTATTACCTGATAGACAAAGCTGCCTTGCTGCGCAATCTGCGGATTATCGACTATGTTCGCGAGCGCTCGGGCGCAAAAGTGCTATTGGCCCTGAAGTGCTTTGCCGCGTGGTCTGTATTCGACCTGATGAACAAGCACATGGACGGCACGACTTCATCATCGCTATATGAAGTCAAGCTGGGCCGCCAAAAATTTGGCGGTGAAACGCATGCTTATAGCGTTGCCTTTGCAGACCACGAGATCGAAGAAGCGGTGGCTCACTGCGACAAGATCATTTTCAACTCGATCAGCCAGTTCGAGCGCTTTCAATCGTTTGCCCATGGCAAACCCAAGGGCTTGCGCCTTAATCCAGGGATCAGCTGCGCCAGCTTCGACCTGGCGGATCCGGCGCGCGAATTCAGCCGCCTGGGCGAAGGCGATCCCGCGCGAATCATGTCCATCATCGACCATCTGGACGGCGTCATGATTCACAACAATTGCGAAAACAACGATTTCGCGAATTTCGATGACCTGCTCAGCCAGGCGGAGCAGCGCTATGGACACGTATTGCAGCAATTGAGCTGGGTCAGCCTGGGCGGCGGCATCAGCTTTACCTCGCCAGGCTATCCCCTGGATGCTTTTTGCGACCGTTTGCGCCGCTTCGCGCAAACCTACGGCGTCCAAGTCTATTTAGAGCCCGGCGAAGCCACTGTGCGCCACAGCACAACGCTGGAAGTGAGCGTGCTGGACACCGGCTGCAACGGCAAAAACCTGGCGGTGGTGGACAGCTCCACCGAAGCGCATATGTTAGATTTGCTGATCTACCGGGAAACAGCCCCAATTGGCGGGCCTGCGGGCGACCATCATTACATGATTTGCGGCAAGACCTGCCTGGCCGGGGATATTTTCGGGGAAGCCCGTTTTCAGGCTCCCCTGCAAATCGGCGATCGCATCTCGATCGGCGACGCGGGCGGCTACACCATGGTCAAAAAGAACTGGTTCAACGGCATACACATGCCGGCCATTGCCATCAAAGAGCTCGATGGCAGCATGCGCGTGGTGCGCGAATTTTCTTTTGAGGACTACGTCAGCAGCCTGTCCTGACACCCGGTTAGTCCATTTTCCTGTACGAGAGAGGTAGAACAATGAAACGAAATGTCCTTATCATCGGCGCCGGCGGCGTGGCTCATGTTGCGGCGCATAAGTGCGCTCAAAATAATAAGCTTCTGGGCGATATTCATATTGCTTCGCGCACGCTGGCCAAATGCCAGGCCATTATCGATTCGATCCACGAAAAAGGCAGTTTGCAAAGCCCGGGCCGCCTGCAAGCTCATCAACTCGACGCGATGGATATCGAGGCTACCAAATTCCTTATCCGGGCGACCCATAGCCAGATCGTGATCAATGTCGGCTCTCCCTTTCTGAATATGTCAGTCCTGGCCGCGTGCATCGAAACCGGCGCCGCTTACCTGGACACCGCCATACACGAAGATCCCGCGAAAGTTTGCGAAGCGCCGCCGTGGTATGGCAATTATGAATGGAAGCGGCGCCAGGCCTGCAAGGACGCCCGTGTGACCGCCGTGCTGGGTGCGGGTTTCGACCCCGGCGTGGTCAATGCCTATGCGCGTTTCGCCCTGGACACCTACTTCGACGACGTCGAGTCCATCGATATCATCGACATCAATGCCGGCAACCACGGCCGTTACTTTGCCACCAATTTCGATCCGGAAATCAATTTCCGCGAGTTCACCTCGACAGTCTGGTCATGGGAGCAGAATCAATGGCGGGCAAATTCGATGTTCGAACGCCGGCAAGACTGGAATATGCCGGTCACGGGCATGAGCACCACTTACCTGACCGGCCACGACGAACTGCACTCGATGTCGCAAAACCTGGGGGTGCCCAACATCCGTTTCTGGATGAGTTTCAGCGAGCATTACATCAATGTATTCACCGTCTTGAACAGCCTGGGCTTGTTGTCCGAAAAACCTGTACGCACAGCCAAAGGCGTCGAAATCGTTCCCCTGGAAGTGGTCAAAGCGGTGCTGCCCGACCCTGCCTCGCTGGCGCCCGCCTACACCGGAAAAACATGTATTGGCGATCTGATCCGGGGTACCAGGGGCGGACAAGCACAGCAAGTGCTGATCTACAACAGCTGCGACCATGAAGAGTGCTTTGAAGAGGTCGGCAGCCAGGCCATTTCGTATACGGCCGGGGTTCCCGCGGTGGCCGCGGCCATGCTGATTGCCAAAGGGTCATGGGACATCGGTGAAATGGCCAACGTCGAAGAACTGGACCCGGTGCCTTTCATTGAGTCGATGAACCGCATGGGGCTGGTGACGCGCATTCAAGACGCGCACGGCGACCGTATCCTGCGCCCGCGCCAGGAATCCATCTATGAGCCCAAGCCGAGGATGCTCGTCAATTATTGACGATTGCTTTTTTTGCGGCGTGGCGCGCCCCAGATGTTTCCCAGGCCGCTGGTTATATATATGTCATATAACTTTGATAGAGTGCCTGTTGCCCCCTGCAATGCGTTCTTGAAAGAGTGGTTTCCCCATGACGGACAATTTATCCGAACATATTCCGCGGCTTTATGCCGACATGATCGACAGTTTCGACGAAGAGCTCGAAATGGAGATGGACGACGACCGGCTGGAGCGTCTGCTCTCGGGGGACGACCGCCTGGCCGACAGCATGGACCGCCGGGTGTATTTCCGCGAGTTGCTGCGTCTGCAGGGCGAACTCGTGAAGCTGCAGGATTGGGTGGTGGCCAGGAAGCTGAAGGTCGTCGTGATTTTCGAGGGGCGCGATGCTGCCGGCAAGGGCGGCGCGATCAAGCGGATCACGCAGCGCCTCAACCCGCGGGTTTGCCGAGTGGCCGCCCTGCCGGCGCCGAACGACCGGGAACAGACCCAGTGGTACTTTCAGCGATATGTATCCCATCTGCCGGCGGGCGGCGAAATCGTTCTGTTCGATCGCAGCTGGTACAACCGCGCGGGTGTCGAGCGCGTGATGGGCTTCTGTACTGACGAGCAGCACGAGGAATTCTTTCGTGACGTGCCCGAATTCGAGAAAATGCTGGCTCGCTCGGGCATTGTGCTGATCAAATACTGGTTCTCTATCAGCGACGATGAGCAGCACCGCCGGTTTCTGATGCGCATGCACGACCCGCTGAAGCAATGGAAGCTGTCGCCCATGGACCTGGAATCGCGCCGCCGCTGGGAGGCTTACACCAAGGCCAAGGAAGAAATGATCGAGCGCTCGCACATCCCCGAGGCGCGCTGGTGGATAGTGGAAGGCGTGGACAAGAAGCGCGCCCGCCTGAACTGCATATCGCATTTGCTGACGCAGATCCCTTATGATGAAGTGGCGCACGAGCCCATCACCTTGCCGGCTCGCGAACATCATCCGGATTACACGCGCAATCCCTTGCCGTCGGAGATGTTCGTACCCACGCTTTACTGACCGGACCGCCATGGAGCGGCGGCGCCTCGCGGCGTCTGCACAGCCTTTCCGTGCAGATCCAGCGAGAACGCGCCAGACATCGGTCACCGGGTATTTAGCGCGCCATGCATCGCTTCCAGCGGTCGTACACCCGATTGGCGAACCACGCGGTCGTCAGCTTGCGCGTGATCTTAGGGCTCTCCAGCTCGATGCCCGGCAATACCGCGCGCGGCAGGCGCCTGCCCGCGTCTTTGTCCGCCAACTCGAACACGCGCCGGTACAGCCGCGTTTCTTCGAATTCCAGGGTATCGCCTTTTTCCAGCGCCGGCCGTATCCGGGCATCGTCGATGTCCAGCCGCCGCCGGACGGCGCGCACCGCTCTCTCGGTGCTGCTGGGATCGGCCGTCCCGCGTATCAGCAAGTCGCCGTCCAGCGCCAGCTCGATGCCCGACAGGCGGCTGACTGCGGCCTGGAATGCCGCATTGCGGCTGGCATACCAGCCCGCGTTGAAATCGCCGAACCGGTACAGCACTGAATCGTAGTTCGCCGGATACCCCAGCAGGTGGGCAATGCCGAAGTACATGCCGCCGCGCCGCGTGAAGACTTCGCGGCGGATCGAATCTTCGACGGCATAGGGATAGTCTTGCGCATGCGCCTGGGCAAAGGCGACGCTCACTTGCATCGGGCCGCCGGTACGCACCGGGTTGAGCCCGCCGAACAGCTGCCGGCCCATGGGCACCATGCCAATGAGGTCTTCAAAGATCTCGCTAAGCTGCTTTTCAGTGCGCACCGTGTCCAGCCGCTGCTTGTAGGTCCTGCCGGTAGGCGATTTCACATTCAGCGCGGCATTCACCAGGAATGCCGGCACGTGCATGGCCTGCCTGCGGCGCTCGACCTCGCGCCGCGCGATATCCGGCAGGCCCGGCACCGCCGGGTCGGCGCGAAATGATGATTCCTGCCCGGTGGTGGCCAATACGGCGCATAAATTGCTCTGGCTGGCGTCCAACCCTTGCGAGGCGAAGGCCACGGCGATATCGCGCGCCCACCCATCGCGGTCGGACAGTTGCGCCGGCAGCAAGCGCCGCAAGTCGGCGCGCACTTCGCTGACGCCGGGGGCGTGCCTTTCGGGAGTCCGGGTGGCGCAGCCGGCCAGCAGCGCGAGCAGCGCCGCGCCCGCCCAATGGATATGGCGCAATCGGAAGCTGGAGAAGGCGGAATCGCAAAAACTCATTTCGTATCTATAATAAATTTTCGTCGGATGACACTCATACCCGGTTTGCCGCAACACCTGCTCATCGATCCGGGCAGCGCAACCGTAGCAGAGCAATTCGCTCCATCATATTCCAGAGGACCTTCCCCAGACCATGCTTACCTTCAAGCAAATAGAGGCGCTTTACTGGGTCGTGCAACTGGGCGGGTTTTCCAAGGCTGCGCAAAAGCTCAATACGACGCAATCAGCAATCACCAAACGGATCCAGGAGCTCGAGTCCGATTTTGATGTCAGGATTTTTGATCGCGCGGGCCAGAAAGCATTGCTGACCCGAAAAGGGCAGGAGATCCTGGATCTTGCGTCGCAGCTTCTGTCGCAGCGCGACCTGATGCTCATGAAGGTCAAAGGTTTTCACACGTTCTCAGGCGTATTGCGTTTGGGCATCACCGAAATCACCGCCATGACTTGGCTGCCCGACATGATCCAGCAGTTGCGCCTGCTCTTCCCCAAATTGATCGTCAGCCCGAAAATCGGGATGGCCGCGGAACTGCAGCAGCACCTTCTGGGAGGCCAGCTGGACATGGCTATGCTGCACGGAGAGTTGCGCCACCCCTCGTTCGAGTCGCAGCCATTGGCCACGGTCCAGTTTGCCTGGGTTGGCAGCCCGAGCCTGGTGTCGGCTGATATCATCTATTCACCAGAAGACATCTCGAATATGTCTCTGATCAGGCAAGACATCGAATCGGGCCTCAATCTCATCTACGATGAGTGGCTGGCCCCTTACAAAGCCAAGTCCAATTTGTTCACCATCAACAGCCTGCTTGCCATGGTAGGCCTGACAGTGGCCGGATTCGGGATTTCCTGTGTGCCCATCGATTATTTCCGCAATTTGGTGCAGGCCGGAAAGCTGGTCGTCGTGCAAACAAGCAAGCCACTGCCCGAGTCGAATTACTGCGCGATGTATGCAAAGGATGGAAGCAGCGTGTTCTATGGCGAAATAGTGGAAATTGCCCGGGCTACATGTAATTTCTCCATACCCTATGGCAGCGGGATCAGTGCCTGATATCGGCCAGGAATTTCTTTGCGCGATCCGTTTGCGGGTTGGTAAAGAAGTCGGCGGGCGGCGCCTGTTCGACGATCTTTCCGGCATCCATGAACCAGACCATGTCCGCCACGTCTTTGGCAAAATTCATTTCATGCGTGACGCAGACCATGGTCATGCCTTCCATGGCCAAGCCCTTCATCACCTGCAGCACTTCGTTGACCATTTCAGGATCGAGCGCGCTGGTGGGTTCATCGAACAGCATGATGCGCGGCTTCATGGCGAGCGCGCGCGCTATGGCGACGCGCTGCTGCTGGCCGCCGGACAACTCACCGGGAAAGGCATTGGCCTTGTGGGCGAGCCCGACCCTTTCAAGCAGCGCCTGCGCATGTTCCTCGACATCGCGCTTGCGCGCGCGCTTGAGCATGATAGGCGCCATGGTGAGGTTATCGAGCACATTCATGTGGGGGAATAAATTGAACTGCTGGAACACAAAACCGATATGGCTGCGCATTTCGTCTATCGAACCGCAATCATGGACATCGGTTTTATCGATGAGTATCTTGCCTTCCTGTATGGGTTCGAGCCGGTTGATAGTGCGGATGAGCGTCGATTTTCCGGATCCGGACGGCCCGCAGACGACCAGCACCTCGCCCTGAGTGACTTGCGCGCTGATGTTTACCAGCGCCTGGTAGTCGCCATACCACTTGCTTACATTCTTGAATTCAATCATTTTCTATCCTTGTGCTGCCAGTATCCGGCTATTGGCGATACGTGTCTCCACCAACTTCACAAGCCCCGTCAGGATCAGGTTGAGCGTGAAGTAGGTCAGCGCAAGCAGGCCGAACACCTCGAAGGGTTTGGTAAGCAGCATATTGTTGATCTGCGCCGCCGCAAAAGTGAGCTCATGCACGCTGATGACAAAACCCAGGGACGTTTCTTTTACCGTAGAGATGAACTGGCTGAGTATGCTGGGTATCGTATTGAAAAGAGCCTGGGGCAGGATTACCTTGCGCATGGTCTGTATATAGCTCAGGCCCAGGGAACGGCCCGCTTCCAGCTGACCCGCGGGCAGCGCCTGGATGCCGCTGCGTATGATCTCGGATATATACGCGCTTTCGTAGAAAACCAGCGCTACCACCATGGTCGTGCCGCCCGCCACGGGGCGGTTGATCACGATGGGCACGAAAAAGTATGCCCAAAAGATGAACATGATCAGCGGCAAGCCCCGCACGATATACACGATGACCGTGGCGGGATAATAAAAAACCTTGTGCGAGCTGATGCGCCCGAGCGCAAGAAGAATACCGAAAGGACACGCGAGCAACAGGCTGCTCAGGGCGAGGCCGACGGTGGCGACCAGGCCGCCCATGTCGCCATTGGGATATTGGCCCACGAGCAGCAGCAGCCAGTTATTCGAGAGGATATCCAGCATGGGAAGTCTACCTGGCGCGGAACGCAGAACGTTTTGACAGATAAGCGCCGACGAACATCAGCACCAGGGAAATGGACAGATAAATAACCGTGACGACCAGATAGACCTCGAACGTCTTGAATGTCGCCGACTCGATTTCACGTCCCGCTCCCGTCAGTTCGATCAAGCCTATCGCCATCGCGAGGCTGGTGTTCTTGAAAAGCAAAAGCGTCTGGTTGGTCAGTGTCGGAATGGAAATAATGAAGGCTTGCGGCAGGATTACCTTGCGCATGGAGCGCAGATAGCTCAGCCCCAGCGTCCGGGAGGCCTCCATTTGTCCATGAGGTATGGAGCGTATCGCGCTTCGGAGGTCTTCCGATACATACGCGGCCGTTACCAGCCCGATCGCTATCGTCGAATAGAAAAACTCGCCGCCCAGGAAGTTGATCCGGTCGTTGATAAAGGCGGGCACGATGGCCGCTATGCCGAAGTACCAGAGCAGGATATGCACCAGCATGGGCACGTTTCGATGAAATGCAATGTACAGGACGATGAGGTAGTCCAATACTCTGATTTGAAGCGTGCGCAGCACGGTCAGCAGGCTGCCCAGCGCAAAGGCGATCAGCCAGGCGAGCGCGGTCATCTCCAGGGTTGTCGCAACACCCCGGAGAATCAAGCCAGGATAGCCATTGCTCAGTAACGACGCGAAATCAAGTGTGTAGTTCAATGCTCAAGCACCCTGGAATTCCGTTCAGCCTTTGATTTCTTCAAGCTTGAATTCACGCTTGCTATAGAAATCCGTGTCCTTGCCGAACCATTTCTCGAAGATTTTCTCGCCCTCGCCGGAAGCCTCCAGGCCGGCGAACGTGTCATTGACCTGCTTCAACAGCGCTGTCTCGCCTTTGCGAATGCCGACGCCCCAGGGTTCAGTGAAGAGAGCCTTGTCGAGAATGTCGAGCTTGACCGGGGTACTTTCGGATTGCTGCTTGAATTTGAGCAGCATCAGCTCGGACCCTACGAAACCCGATACCTTCTGTTGCTGAAGCGCCAGGAAGGCGGTAGGAGGATCTTTGAACGTGACGGTGGTGACGTCGGGAATCAGCCGTTTTGCGCCAGCTTCGGACGACGAGCCGCTGACCGCGCTCACACGTTGCCCGGACAGGTCGGCAGGTGTCTTGAACTTGTCGGCATCGCTTCGGCGGATCAGGATTTTTTGCGGGCTCACATAATCGGCATAGCTATAGTCGATCTGCTTTGCGCGGTCGGGCGACCAGCCCAGATTGGCGGCCACGACGTCGACGCGGCCGGCAACGAGCTCGGGAATCCGCGCCGCCACCGAAATCATCTTTATCTCGAGCTTCACGCCAATATGATCGGCAATCTTCTGGCAGAGATCGACTTCATAGCCAACAACCTTGCGCGTGGCGGGATCCTGGAAGCTGAACGGCTCCGAGGTGCCCAAAGTGCCGCATACGAGTGTGCCGCGATCCTTGACGGTGTCCAGGACGTCGGCATGGGCTGCGCCAGCGATGCCAAGCGACAGGATAAAAGGCAGTGCCTTGGCGAATGTTTTCAGTTTCATGGTTTTATCTCCGTTGATAAGGGACGCTACTTGAGTTGACTGCATGCTTCCGACAGCTTCTCGCAGCCAGCCTTGATCGTTTCCAGATCGGTTGCAAAGCTGAGGCGAATATATCCAGGCACGCCGTACGCCGTGCCGTCCAGCACGGCGACACCGGCAGCGTCCAGAAAATAATGGACAACATCGAGGTCGTTGCCCAGGGTTTTGCCCTGAGGCGTGGTTTTTCCGATCAAGCCCTGAATATCGGGAAACACATAAAAAGCGCCAGCGGGCCGGGGGCATGTCACGCCCGGGACCTTGCCCAGCAGATCTACCATTGTGTCCCGTCTCGTCCTGTAGAGCGCGGTGGTATCCCTGACGCAGGACTGGTCGCCAGACAAGGCGGCGGCGGCCGCCTTCTGGCTGATTTCGCTGGCGCAAGACGTCGTTTGCGAGATCAGGGTGGCAATGGCCTTGATCAGGAAGGAAGGCCCCGCGGCATAGCCGATGCGCCACCCTGTCATGGCATAAGCTTTGGACACACCATTGATCAGCAGCGTCCTGTCGCGAATTGCGGGGTCGACCGCCAGCGGGGACACATAATCCTGTTCGTAGCTGAAATGCTCATAGATCTCGTCTATCATCAGCAGCACTTGGGGATGACGCTCCAGCACGTCCAATATATCCCCAAGCTCGGTTTCGGTATATAGCGAGCCGGACGGGTTGTTGGGACTGTTGAGCAAGAGCCATTTGGTTCTGTCGGTGATCGCCGCCTCGAGCGATTCAGCCGTGATCTTGAACCCATTGTCCCCGCTCGTTTCCAGAATCACGGGCTTGCCGTCGTTCAGCAACACCATGTCGGGATAGGACACCCAGTAAGGTGCGGGGATAATGACTTCGTCGTCTTTGTCCAGCGTGACGGACAGCGCCGAGAAAATCAATTGCTTTGCGCCGGTGCCCACCACCAATTGGTCCAGGTTGAAGTCCAGCTGGTTTTCGCGCCGGTATTTTGCCTGGATGGCCAGCAGGAGTTCTTTGATACCTGATGTCGCGGTGTACTTCGTGTATCCATTCCGGATCGCGTCCATGCCCGCCTGAGCGATATGGGCTGGCGTATTCAGGTCGGGCTCGCCCAAGGTGAAATCAATGACCTGCTTGCCTTCGGAACGCAATGTATCCACTTTCTTCTTCGCCATCATGCTGGCCGAAGGCTTGATGAGCTGCATTCTTTTGGCAAGATATGCCGGGGCAAAGTTTTGTGTTGTGCTCATATCGTCAAAGGCCCTTCGCGTTCAAAACAGATTGCAGCCAGCTCTGCTCGACGCTGCCAGTCGATATTTCATCCATGATCCTGGCTTCTTTCTCGGCATGCGCATTGCCCGCCCTGATCAGTTCATCGGCCAATGCAGGCGGGAACGCCACAATGCCGTCTTCGTCCGCCACGATGACATCTCCCGGGCTGATCACCTGGCCGCCGATACTCACAGGCACATTGACCGCGCCAGGGCCGTCCTTGTAGGGCCCCCGGTGCACATTGCCCCTGGCATAGCACGGGAAGCTGTCCTGTTCGAAGGCAGCGACATCCCGTATGGCGCCGTCCACGATCAGACCAGCGCATCCTTGCTGCTGAAGATACTTTTTCATGATCTCGCCGACGCAGGCATTCGACAGTTCGCCGCCCGCATCCACCACCAGCACATGCCCCTTCTTCAATAAAGTCATGGCCTTGTAGATGAACAGGTTGTCGCCCGGGCGAGTCCTGACCGTCAGCGCTGTGCCGACAAGCTTTCCGGTTCTGTTGTATCGCTTCAACCCCACCACACCGACCTGGCGGTGAAGGTTGTCGCTAAGGTGCGGGGTAACCATAAGATGTAGCGATGCCCTCTTGTCGGCCTCCAGAACAGGCGCCGAGGGGTGGATTTCAAAAGAATGGGCTGGTTGGGTCATGTGCATACTCCTTGAATGCATGGTACATAGGAGGGTCACTTCGACAAATAGAATAAAACTCTGGTTTTGTTATTCCAACAAGGAATATAACTTCCCAACGCGATCCGAGGCGTTTTCCGGCTCTTCAAAGACTTTACTTATCAAATAGTTGCGCGCATTTCATAAGCGCTCGAACACTATGGGCGGGTATTGCCACCGTGTTCTATTTTGGTGCACGCCATATCCGGCCTAGGGGAAAGTCCGTAGGCCTTATCTCTGCGGCAGCAGCCCAAGCCGGCGCCGCGGCATCCGTTATCCGGGAGGTTCAGCCCGGAAATGGACTCATGCCAAGATAAGCCGCCGTGCCTGGGCTGGCCCGGACGATGCCGAACCCATTCGGCGCGCGCTGATCGAAGCGCGTGCGACCGGAGAGGCGTCGCTGCGTGACCGCTTCGAACGGGCAAAGAAAGACGGCGATCTGCCGGGGGCGGCCAACTGTGCTGCGCTAGCTGCATTCGTGTGCACTGTGCTCGGGCCGACGTGCGGCGGCCGTCATGAGCCTGATTCAATCGGCCCAACTCAACGGTCACGACCCGCAGGCGTATCTGAAAGACGTACTAAGACGTACTATCGCGCTTGCCCATGCATCAGGCCAGCGCCATCAACGAGCATCTGCCACATAACTGGCAACCGGCCACATCCTGATTTACTAAAAACGCCCGGCAAAGCAGGCGTCAAGGTGTAATGGCCGGAACCTTGCCTTATACACGCTGCGGATTGCCAAACTCAGTGAGTAGCTGGCCGGTGCATCACTCCAAAGCGTTCTGCCAAGGCTGAAAGGCGCTTATCCAATGTCCAGAGCTCTGTTTGTGGCGTCATCATGGTCGAAGCCAAGAGCAGCACATCAACCAGCCCGCAGCCTAAACCGTAAAGTTTTTCGGATTCAACGAAGTCCAAGGTTTCTTTCAGGGTTGCTTGTTGGGAGTGCTGTAGGCTATCGAGATCGACCAGAATACGTGCCCGATTGGGTGGGGTTCCAGAGGCCAATTCACCAAGAACCATGGGATGCACCATTACACGATCGCGCTCCAGCAAATAGACCAGTCCCTGATTCCCGCGCCGGAAGTGATCGACCCATACCGAAGTATCAGCCAATACACCATTCATGCTTCGGCAGGCTCTTGTCGACGGCGCGGTATATCGGGCATATGAGGCGCTGCGCCCCCGAGAGCCGCAAGCCGTTTCGCAGACTGAACTCGCACGTACGTCTTGACCGCTACACGAATAAGATCGGCTTTTTCGATACCTGGGTCGGCTACTTGCAGCGCTCTTTCAAACAACGCATCGTCAATCGTTACTGTAGTTCGCATTTGTTGCCTCCATTAATCCTGCATCAACATATGCATCACATTACATCAAAACTCTGTTTGCGCCTGCGTTTCCTTGTGTGCGAGCACCGTGGACAACCTGAATCGATACCGGAGTTGCAAACTGAGTGACGTAATTTGCAAACTGAATGACAATCGACAACGACAGCAGATAATGCGAAATGTAACAAAACCGCCTACCCCCTTGAAGATCCCGACTTCGTCCTTATAATTAGCACTCGTAGTGGTTGAGTGCTAACGCCACACCTAATCCGTATTCATTTTTATCAATAGACATAAACAGGAGTTCCTTCATGGCACTGCGTCCTTTGCACGATCGCGTGATCGTCAAACGTCTTGACAACGAGCGCACTACAGCCTCGGGTATTGTTATCCCTGAAAGCGCCGCTGAAAAGCCCGATCAAGGTGAAGTTATTGCAGTCGGTCCCGGCAAGAAAACCGAAGACGGCAAAGTGCTTCCCGTTGACCTGAAAGCGGGCGACAAGGTTCTGTTTGGCAAATACGCCGGTCAGTCGGTCAAGATCGATGGCGAAGAATTGCTCGTCATCCGCGAGGACGAAATCCTCGCCGTGGTCCTGTAACTACAAACGAATTAAGCAAGGAATTTTACAATGGCTGCTAAGCAAGTTCTATTCGGCGATGACGCCCGTGTGCGCATCGTTCGTGGCGTCAACATTCTCGCCAACGCTGTTAAAACCACATTGGGCCCCAAGGGCCGCAATGTCGTTCTGGATCGCTCCTTCGGCGCCCCTACCGTAACTAAAGACGGTGTATCGGTTGCCAAAGAAATCGAACTGAAAGACAAATTCGAAAACATCGGCGCGCAGCTGGTCAAGGAAGTCGCTTCCAAGACTTCCGATGCCGCCGGCGACGGCACCACCACGGCAACCGTGCTGGCCCAATCCATCGTCGAAGAAGGCCTGAAGTACGTTGCCGCCGGCATCAACCCCATGGACCTGAAGCGCGGTATCGACAAGGCTGTCGCCGTAGCGGTTGAAGAACTGCGCAAGCTGTCCAAGCCTTGCACCACCAGCAAGGAAATCGCCCAGGTCGGCTCGATTTCGGCCAACAGCGATGCATCGATCGGCGAAATCATCGCCAACGCCATGGACAAGGTCGGCAAGGAAGGCGTCATTACCGTTGAAGACGGCAAGTCGCTGGACAATGAACTCGACGTCGTCGAAGGCATGCAATTCGACCGCGGCTATCTGTCGCCCTACTTCATCAACAATCCCGACAAGCAAGTTTCGGTTCTGGAAGATCCGTATGTCCTGATTTTCGACAAGAAAATCAGCAACATCCGCGACCTGCTGCCTATCCTGGAACAAGTCGCCAAGTCCAGCCGTCCCCTGCTGATCGTTGCCGAAGACGTCGAAGGCGAAGCCCTGGCTACGCTGGTCGTCAACAACATCCGCGGCATCCTCAAGACGACCGCCGTCAAGGCTCCTGGCTTCGGCGACCGCCGCAAGGCCATGCTGGAAGACATCGCCATCCTGACCGGCGGCACTGTCATCTCGGAAGAAACCGGCATGTCGCTTGAAAAAGCCACGCTGGCTGAACTGGGCCAGGCCAAGCGCATCGAAGTGGCCAAGGAAAACACCACGATCATCGACGGCGCTGGCGACAGCAAATCGATCGAAGCGCGCGTCAAGCAGATCCGCGTCCAGATCGAGGAAGCCACCTCCGACTACGACCGTGAAAAACTGCAGGAACGCGTTGCCAAGCTGGCAGGCGGCGTTGCCGTGATTCGCGTCGGTGCCGCTACCGAAATCGAAATGAAGGAAAAGAAAGCGCGCGTTGAAGATGCTCTGCATGCGACACGCGCAGCTGTCGAAGAAGGCATTGTTCCTGGCGGCGGCGTAGCTCTTATCCGCACCCGCGCTGCCGTGGCTCAGGTCAAGGGCGACAACGCCGACCAGCAAGCCGGCATCAAGCTGGTTCTGCGCGCCATCGAATCGCCTTTGCGCACCATTGTGGCCAACGCCGGCGACGAGCCCAGCGTAGTGGTCAACAATGTGGCCAACGGCACGGGCAACTACGGCTACAACGCTGCTACCGGCGAGTACGGCGACCTGGTTGAACAAGGCGTTCTGGATCCCACCAAGGTTACCCGCACCGCATTGCAAAATGCAGCGTCGGTCGCCAGCCTGTTGCTCACGACCGAAGCCGCTGTGGCCGAAATCGTGGAAGACAAGCCTGCCGGCGGCGGCATGCCCGACATGGGTGGTATGGGCGGCATGGGAGGCATGGGCGGCTTCTAAGCCATCTTTGCCTGCCGGCTACCGGCCCGGGCCCGACGCCCGGGCCACCCAGCAGAAAATCCCCCGATTCGTCGGGGGATTTTTTTTATTTCCGCGGCATCGCATCCAATCTCGCCATCGTCAATCGCGCCGCGGTCTACGTCGGCGGCATGCCGCTGTGGTCATGCAATTTGCTCTGGCTGTTCGGCGGCGGGCAGTGACAGGCAGAGCCGCAAGCCTGGATCCGCCCTGTGCGCAGACAGTGCCCATCCATGCGCGAGCGCAATCTCCTGGCAAATGGCCAGGCCGAGGCCCGCGCCGTGATCGCGCCTATGAGCGCCACGCCAGAAGCGCGAGAATATCTGCGACAACGGCTCCTGATTCACTCCTGGCCCCCAGTCGCGCACCGACACTGCCGAAGCGCTGACCTCCACTCGCACCTCCGTGCCTCGGGGTGCGTGCTCAATCGCGTTCTCCAGCAGATTCTTGAGCAAAGTAAAGAGGGCGCCCCTATCAGCCAGCCATTGCGCGCCGGAGGTGCTGTCGAACGTTACCAAGTGGACATCCGCCGCATCCGCCATACGCTGCAGATAGCTGGCGGCTTCCTTCGCCACTTCTTGCACATCGACAGCGGTGTAACGGTAACTCTGTGCCTCGCTTGCCTCGGCCAGGAGCAACAGTTGCTGTACCTGGCGCGTCATGTGTCCAAGGTCGTTCAGCAGTGATCTGCGGTCATCGCCATCGCCCATCAATTCGATCTGCGCGCGGATCAAGGCGAGCGGCGTCTTCAACTCGTGCGCCGCCGTCGCCAGGAACTCCTGCTGGACGCGGTACCCCTGCTCCAGCCGCTCAAGCACCCGGTTGAAGCTGTCCACCAAAGGCGCGATCTCGGTCGGTATTGCATTGGTCGGCAGGCGAGCGTGAAGAGAGCGTGGAGAAATTGCGGCAGCGGAATCCGATACCGCTCGCAGCGGCTTGAGTGTGTACCTCAGCGTGAAATAGACGCATGGGCCGAAGACGAAGAGCAGGACCAGACTGAACAAGGTGATTCCAGCCCCCGTGAACGGCAAGGCGAATGCGCGGTACACGAGATGCAGGAATCTTGCGCTGGCCGCGAACTGCAGATACCAGATTCGCCCATTGCGCTCGACAGCTTCGGTGGCGCCACGCATTGCGACACCCTCGTGCTCGAACTCGAAACGGCCGCGCTCAAGCCGGCGAGCGGCCTCGCTTTCACGCCAAAAGGCCTCGCCGGCGGCGGAGGACAGGACAACCTTGCCGGATGCATCCAGCACCCGGTATGCGGTCTCCCGTTTCATGCTGTCGAATATCCATTCGAGGTCGAAGTCTTCGATATCGAATCCGACTGGTACGCCCTCGCTGTTGAACCGGAGCTCTCCGGCCATATCCCTCGTGGTTTCGGCCACGTCCGTCCCGGACAAGATGTCGCCTTGCGAATTCACTATCGCAAAAGCGGCCAGCATGATCAGAAGGAGGCTCAGAGCCGCGCCAGCGACGTACGCGAGCAGCACTTTCGCGCTGAGGCTATTCAGCCAGGTCGTCTTCACGTAGCGCATAACCGAGACCTCTCACGTTGACTATCCGCTGGCGCGAACCGATGGCGAGCAGCTTGCGGCGAATACGGTGAAGGGCCACATCCAGAGCGTTCGGTGTGACCGCCTCGCTCAGCCCCCATGCCGCCGCCTCCAGCGCGCTGCGACGCACGACCGCCTCATGCTTGCGCAAAAACAGCAGCATGACCTGCATCTCCGCCGGGGCAAGGGCGACGCTTTCGTCTCCGCTGCACAGAATGCCGGCGTCGGGGCGCAGCGTCAGATCGCCGTGGCTGGGATCGAGCGGACGGAACTCCACGGGGCGGCGCAGTAGTGCCCGCACACGCGCCACCATCTCGTCCATGGCGAAGGGCTTGGGAAGGTAGTCGTCGGCGCCGGCTTCGAGGCCCTCTACGCGGTCATGCAGCGCATCGCGCGCCGTCAACACGAGGCAAGGGACGCCAAGACCGGCCTTGCGCAACTTCCGCAGCAAGACCAGCCCATCCCCATCCGGCAATCCTCGATCGAGGACCAATGCCTGGTAGGACATCTGCTGGACGGCGGTCCATGCGGCGTCGATGCGGCCGATCACATCGACGGCGATTCCGGCGGCCGCCAACCCTTTGCACATCAGCCGCGCCAACCGGTCATGGTCTTCGATCAGGAGTATTCGGCTCATCGGAAGCGGTAGAGGTATCCAAGAAACACACGATTTTCGGTCGAACGATCCACCAGCGGACTGTTCTTGATTCCCTTCGCCAGGCTCGACACTTCGACATCCAGGAGCACGGAATGCCGCTTATCGAACATATAGATTCCACGCACGCCTACCTCGGCGTTGACGCCGGACTTCCCTTCATAGGCCGGACGGTCAATGCGAGCCTCGTTGTTGCGGACGCCGAAATAATAATCGACGTACTTTTTGTCTTGCCAGTTCGCCCCCACACGCGGCGTGAGCATCATGTGCCCGCCGAACCGCCACGTCCTCTCCAGGCTGAGATTGAAACGCTGGCCTTTGCTGTTGCCTGATGCGTCGGCGAGCCATTCGGCGCTGACATCGACCAAGTCGCTGTTCCATTCCATTCTAGCACCCGCCCAGAAGCCACTCTTGCGCTTGCTCATGCCATCGAGGATCGGGGCGTCATCGGCCTCGTAGCCGCTTCCATCGTACTTGCCGATGATACTGAAGTCGAGTTTCTGTGTATCGCTGATAGCGAGACCGGGCAGTTTGAACCCGATTTCAGGGCCAAATATGTGAAAGTATTTATTTTCGAACTGAATCAATGGCAATACCTTGTTGTCCCGGTCAATGCCGGTGTAAGGCTGCTGCCTGCTCATTCCGCCGACACCCAGCGACCATGACGTGGATGGCGGTCCAGCGTCGGTCGCCTCCGCAGCCGACACTGATGAGCATAGTCCCACGGCAAGCGCCGAAGCGGCCGCCATACGTAAGGCGGAACCAAGGGGGATGAAGACAGCTTGTTGTGGTAGTGGCATGTGGATGCTCGCACAGTGTTGAAAGAGTGCCATTTTCGCGGCCGCCTTCTTACCGAATACTTACCGAAAGCTCGTTGATGGTTCCGCCCACTGGTAAGCATTCGGTAAGAGGCATTGCCGCAGAATCCTGTCCTGTCAAAGACCAGGTCACCGCATGCTTGCATCCACCGATTTCATTCCCGCCACTCCCATTTCCCGACGGCGCCGTTTGGCCGATGCACAGGCGCTTTCAAGCCGCAAGCCGCAGTTGCCCGCGACCGGGTTCGCAATTGCAGCCGCCATGCTGCTCGCTGGCTGCGCGTCGACCCAATCCGCACTCATCCCGGGCGGCGCTGCGGCGCCTGTCGCCGCGCAATGGCACGCTCCGTTGCCCCACGGCGGACAACTCGCGGATATGAGCCAATGGTGGGCCCAGTTCGACGATCCGCTGATGCTGCGCCTCATCGAGGCCGGGCAACAAGTCAGTCCGACATTGGCGCAGGCATCCGCGCGCATCGCCGATGCGCGAGCCGCAAGCGTTACGCAGAGCGCCGCCCTGATGCCCTCATTGGATGCGGGCATCAGCTCGAGCCGGGGACGATCGGAACTGGGTACGCCGATTGGCACCTCATACTCGGCGGACTTGCAAGTCGGCTGGGAGCTGGACGTTTTCGGCGCGGGCCGCGCCGCCGCCAACGCCGCGCAAGCGCGGCTCGAGTCCAGTCGGGCCGGCTGGCATGACGCCCGGGTTTCAGTCGCTGCCGAAGTGGCGACGACTTATGTCGAACTGCGTGCTTGCGAAGCCCAGATACAGTTGGCCGAAACTGATGCCCAGTCGCGCGCGCGGACGTCGCGGGTCACCAGCCTGGCCGTGAATGCGGGCTTCCAGCCCCCGGCTTCGGCGGACCTGGCGAGTGCCAGCGCGGCACAAGGCAAGGTCGCGCTGATCCAGCGGCGGACGCAATGCGATCTTCTGATCAGGGCATTGAATGCCCTTACCGCGCAGGACGAGGCGGCGCTGCGCCGCGATCTCGGCACCGGAACCGGCCTGCTGCCGCGGCCGGCCGAACTCGGCGTCGCCGCAATGCCGGCGCAGGTGCTTGCGCAGCGTCCCGACATCTACGCGGCGGCGCGTGACGTGATGGCGGCGAGCGCCGAGTCGGACCAGGCGCGGGCGCAGCGTTGGCCTCGCATTGCGTTGGCCGGGAATATCGGAACGACACGCATCGATAGCGGGGGGGTCAGCGCGGGCGGCACGGTCTGGAGCATCGGACCCGTGACGGTGACGCTGCCGCTGTTCGACGGGGGAACGCGGCTAGCCAATGCGCAAGCGGCCCGTGCCCGCTACGAGGCGGCGACCATCGTCTATTCCGCGCGCTTGCGTGAAGCGATCCGCGATGTGCAGATCGCGCTCGTCACGCTGGACAGCGCGGCAATGCGCGGCAAGGACGTCTTGATCGCTGCAAACGGATTCGAGCGTTCGTTCGCCGCTGCCGAGGCGAGCTACCAGGCCGGTACGGCGAGCCTGTTCGAGCTGGAGGATGCGCGCCGCAGCATGGTTGCCGGACAAAGCGCGGTGATCGAACTGCATCGTGAGCGCGTTTCCGCCTGGATCGCGCTGTATCGCGCGCTGGGCGGTGGCTGGTCTCCCGCCGGAGTGCACGCCGTGCGCAATGAAGCGGCGGGTTGATGAAACGGCTGGAACGACTTGAACTCTCCATCGCCGGCGCCCTTGCAGCGCCGTGCGCAAACCAAGGAACAGAATGACGAAGAAACCACGCCCCTTCGCGGCCGCTGTGGCCATTGCGATGAGCTTCACCGCGGCTGCCGCATTGGCCATGTATGCCTTCAGCGGATCCGCAGACGAAGAAACTGCCGCGGTCGCGAAACCCGCGCTTACCGTGGCGGCAACGACGCCGCAACCAGCCATGCTGCCAATCAGGATATCCGCGAACGGGAACATCATGGCCTGGCAGGAAGCCAGCATCGGCACCGAGGCGAACGGCCTGCGTCTGGCCAGCGTCGAGGTCAACGTTGGCGACGTAGTCAGGCGCGGTCAGGTACTTGCCACTTTCGCGTCCGACACGGTGACCGCCGAGCTCGCGCGAAGCCGCGCCGCCGTCGCCGAGGCCGAGGCGGCGCTCGCCGGAGCCAAGGACAATGCGCAGCGCGCCCACGGACTGCAAACGACAGGCGCGATGTCGGCGCAGCAGATCCGGGAGTACATCACAGCGCAACGCACCGCGCGGGCGCGTCTCACGGCGATGCAAGCAGCCGAGAGAACGCAGCGACTCCGTCTGGCCCAGACTCAAGTGCTTGCACCCGACGATGGCGTGATCTCGGCCCGCAGCGCCACGGTCGGCGCCGTGCTTCCCGCGGGTCAGGAACTGTTCCGGCTGATCCGGCGCGGCCGGCTCGAATGGCGTGCAGAGGTCGCGGCGTCCGACCTCGCAAAGCTGAAGTCCGGCCAGATTGCGCACGTGACTCCGGTCGGTGGCGAGATGATCCAGGGCCGCTTGCGGATAGTTGCTCCTACGATCGATACCCAGACCCGCAACGGCCTGGTCTACGTCGACCTGCCGCCGGATGCCGCGGCGCGCGCCGGCATGTTCGCACGCGGTGAGTTCGACGCCGGCGCGAGCCGGATGATGACCCTGCCGCAGAGCGCGGTGTTGCTGCGCGACGGCTTTAGCTACGTGATGCGTATCGGCCCGGACTCCAAGGTCATACAGACTAAGGTGACGGCAGGCCGACCTGCGGGAGACCGCATCGAGATCACTGGCGGCATCGAGGCGCCGGCCCGTGTGGTCGCGTCCGGCGGAGTCTTCCTAGGCGATGGCGACCTCGTTCGCGTGGTCGAGGATCCGCCGGTCCCGGACGGCGGCAAACCGGTCCCGGGCCCGCTTTCCGGCGCCGTCAACTGAGCTAAGGAATACGATGAATCTGAATGTCTCCTCCTGGTCGATCCGCAATCCAACCCCGGTAGTGTTGCTCTTCATCATACTGACGCTCGCGGGCCTGACGGCCTTCCGGGCGATGAAGGTCCAGAACTTCCCCGACGTCCAGATGCCGATGGTCACCGTGACGGCTGCGCTACCCGGCGCCTCGCCTTCGCAGCTCGAAACCGATGTCGCCCGCAAGATCGAGAATTCGCTCGCAACGGTGCAGGGGGTCAAGCATATCCAAAGCACTCTGACGGACGGCAATGCGAACATCACGGTCGAGTTCCGTCTCGAAAAACCGATTCAGGAGGCCGTCGACGACGTGCGCGACGCCGTCGCCCGCATACGAGCCGATCTTCCGGCCGACCTGCGGGACCCCGTGATCAAGAAGGTGGAATTTGCCGACGCGCCTATCCTGACCTATGCTATCGCATCGCCGCGCATGGACGACGAAGCGCTATCATGGTTCGTCGACAACGAGGTCAGCAGAACCCTGCTCGCAGTCCCTGGCGTCGGCGCAGTCGTGCGCGTCGGCGGGGTCACCCGGGAGTTGCGCATAGCCCTCGATCCGGCGCGTCTGTTCGCGTTGAATGCGACTGCGGCGGACATCTCGCGCCAACTGCGCCAGGTGCAGCAGGAGGCTTCGGGCGGCCGTGTCGATTTCGGCGGTGCGGAACATTCCGTGCGTATCATCGCCACCGTGCAGAAGGCCCAGGAGATGGCCGCCCTCGAGGTCACGCTGGGCGACGGCCGGAGCATCCGGCTCGACCAGCTTGCCGCCATCTCCGATACGGTTGCCGAGCCACGGTCGATAGCGCTCTTGAACGGCGATCCGGTGGTCGGCTTCGATATCGTACGGGCGCGAGGTTTCGGTGAGATTGATGTCGCCGATGGCGTGCGCGCCGCGCTCGAGAAGCTCAAGGAAAAGCATCCGGCGATCACCGTCACCGAGGCGGTCAACTCCGTCGATCCCGTGATCGAGAATTACGACGGCTCGATGTGGCTGCTCTACGAAGGGGCGGCGCTTGCCGTGCTGGTGGTGTTCCTGTTTCTGCGCGACTGGCGGGCGACCGTCGTGTCGGCGGTCGCGCTGCCACTGTCGGCGATACCGACCTTCGCGGTGATGTACCTGATGGGCTTCACGATCAACATCGTGACGCTGTTGTCCCTGTCACTGGTGATCGGCATCCTGGTCGACGACGCCATCGTCGAGGTCGAGAACATCGAGCGCCACCTTCTGATGGGCAAGAAGCCCTATCAGGCGGCGATGGAGGCAGCCGACGAGATAGGCCTTGCGGTCGTCGCGACGACCTTCGCGCTGATTGCGGTGTTTCTGCCGACGGCGTTCATGAGTGGCATCGTGGGCAAGTTCTTTGTGCAGTTCGGCTGGACGGCGGCGATCGCGGTGTTCTTCTCGCTCATCGTCGCCCGCATGCTGACGCCGATGATGGCGGCCTACCTGTTGCGCGCGCCGAACAAGCATGCCGGGCACGAGCCACGATGGGTGAGTGTCTACCTGTCCTGGGCGCGCTGGTGCCTGCGCCACCGCTTCCTGGTGGTCGCCGGCTCCTCGGCTTTTTTCGTCGGCGGGCTATTGCTTGCCGCGACGCTTCCCGGCACCTTCATTCCGCCGGATGATGAATCGCAAACGCAGGTAATGCTCACGCTGCCGCCCGGCAGCAAGCTGCGCGACACGCTGGCGATCGCCGAGCGGGCGCGGGGCATCCTGCAGAAGAACAAACACGTGAAGATGGCCTACACGGCGATCGGCGCAGGCAATGCCGGCGCCGATGCGTCCGAGCCGGCGGGCGCTTCCGCCGCGAACGTGCGCACGGCGGTGCTGACGATCAACATGACCCACCGCGGCGATCGTCCTGGCGTGAGAAAGCAGAAGATCGAGGAGCAGTTTCGCGAGGCGCTTGCGATACTGCCCGGTGTGCGAGTGAAGGTCGGCATGGCCGGCTCGAGCGAGAACTATGTGCTGGTGCTCGCTGGCGAAGACAGTCGAGTGCTCGCGCAGCATGCGCAACAGGTGGAGCGCGAACTGCGCACGATTCCAGGCATCGGCGCGGTCATTTCGAGCGCGGGCCTGCTGCGGCCCGAACTGGTCTTGCGGCCCGATTTCGCACGCGCGGCCGATCTTGGCGTGACCTCGGCGGCGATCGCCGAAACGCTGCGCATTGCGACGACGGGCGACTACGATCAGGAACTCGCCAAGCTGAACCTGAGCGAGCGGCAGGTGCCCGTGGTCGTCAGGCTCACCGATGCCGCCCGCGAAGACTTCCAGACACTCAAGCGTCTGCCGGTACCCGGTGCGCGTGGACCGGTAGCGCTGGAGAATGTCGCGAAGCTCGAGATCGGCAGCGGTCTTTCCGAGATTGCGCGCTACGACCGCATGCGCAACATCAATTTCGAGATCGAATCGAACGGCCGGGGACTGGGCGACGTGGAACAGGCCGTACTCGCGCTGCCCAGCCTGCGGAAGCTGCCGCCGGGCGTGGTGCAGACGTCGACCGGCGACGCTGAAGCGATGGGCGAGCTTGCTTCCGGCTTCGCTCTGGCTATGCTGGCCGGCGTTCTGTGCATTTACATGGTGCTGGTGCTGCTGCTGAAGGACTTCGTGCAGCCCCTGACCATTCTGGCCGCGCTCGTGCTCTCGGTTCCGGGCGCCTTCCTGGCACTGTTCATCACGGGAACCGCGCTGTCGATGCCATCGATGATCGGGCTGATCATGCTGATGGGCATTGCGACGAAAAACTCGATCCTGCTGATCGACTATATCATCCTCGCCCGCCGGGATCACGGCCTGAATCGCCAGGACGCGACCATAGACGCGTGCCGCAAGCGTGTCCGTCCGATCGTGATGACGACGATCGCCATGGGCGCAGGCATGATGCCGATCGCACTCGGCTGGGGCGCCGATCCGAGCTTCCGCGCACCGATGGCCATCGTCGTGATCGGCGGGCTGATCACCTCGACGTTACTGAGCCTTCTCGTCATTCCGGTGGTGTACAGCTACGTGGACGACGGCGTGCAATGGGCCATCAGGCGCTTCGGAGGCGGGCGCCAGGCGCGGCAGCAGCCAGCCCATGACGCCGCAGCCCGGCCGTCGCCGAAGTTCTGATCGCGGGCTTCGCGCGGCATAATGCGCTCTCGCCTGCGGCGCCTTCAGGGCGCGCGCCGGTTTAACAGGCATAATATCGGTCTATCCCAGCCTGGGCGCTTTCGTCCGCACGCTTTGCCTATATCTTTGCCTATACTCGTCCTGGCCCATGACTCCCAAGCAATCTCCCTACAAAAGCAAAGGCGGCTTCGGCCGTCTGTTCAATGCCCTGCGCTACTCGGCGCGGGGCCTGGCGGCGGCGGTCAGGCACGAGGCCGCGTTTCGCCAGGAGCTGACGCTGGTCGTGGTGCTGATCCCCGTCGCGCTGTGGATAGGCCGCAGCATAGGCGAAACGCTTTTGCTGATCGGCGCGCTGTTCTTCATCCTGATCGTCGAAATCCTGAATTCCGCCCTCGAAGCGCTGGCCGACGCCGTCACCATCGAACATCACCCCATGATAGGCCGCGCCAAGGACCTGGGCAGCGCGGCGGTCATGCTGTCCATCCTGTTTTGCACCCTGGTCTGGCTGTGCGTCATCGGCGCCCATATACTCGGACCTAAAATCTGATACCGTAGCAACCATATGAAACTCCTTGCGTACTCATGATCTTTACACAGAAACTCGAACACGCCTGGGCCGCGTCCAATTCCATGCTGATGGTGGGACTGGATCCGGACCCGCAACGCTTTCCCGCTGAACTGCAGGGCCGCCCCGACGCGATCTTCGAATTCTGCCGCGCCATCGTCGACGTCACGGCGCAGTATGCCTGCGGCGTCAAGCCGCAGATCGCCTATTTCTCGGCGCAGCGCGCCGAGGACCAGCTCGAGGCGCTTTGCGAGTACATACATGAATACCACCCCGGCCTGCCTATTGTGCTGGACGCCAAGCGCGGCGACATCGGCTCGACCGCCGACCAGTACGCCCGCGAGGCGTACGAACGCTACCAGGCCGACGCGGTCACGGTCAGCCCCTATATGGGCTTCGACACCATCGAGCCTTACCTGGCCTGGAAAAGCAAGGGCGTCATCGTCCTGTGCCGCACTTCCAACAAGGGCGGCTCGGACCTGCAGTTCATCGAATCCAAGGACAGCGTCCCCCTCTATCTGCACGTGGCGGGGCTGGTCGCCGACCGCTGGAACACCAATGGCCAGTGCGCTTTGGTGGTAGGCGCGACGTTCCCCGATGAAATCGCCAAGGTGCGCGCGCGCGTGGGCGACATGCCCCTGCTGGTGCCCGGCATAGGCGCGCAGGGCGGCGACATCCCGTCCACCGTGAAAGCGGGCCGCGACAGCCGGGGCGCCGGAATGATGATCAACTCATCCCGCGCCATCCTGTATGCGAGCGGCGGCGACGACTGGCGCGAGGCGGCCGCGCTGGCCGCGCGTTCCACCCGCGACGCGATCAACGCGGCTCGATGAAGCCGATGGCGGTATCCAGCGCGAAGGCGACCGCCGCGTGGCGGATCTGCCGGCGGTCGCCTTCGAATACCTTGGTGATGGCGCGGGTGACGATGCCTTGCGGGGCCCGCTGCGCAAAGCCGAAGCACACCATCCCCACAGGCTTGCCCGGGGTGCCGCCATCCGGCCCCGCAATGCCGGTAGTGGATATGGCCAGCTGCGCGGGCTGAGCGGCCGTGAGCACGCCGGCGGCCATTTCCATGGCGGTTTCTTCGCTGACCGCGCCAAACCGTTCGAGCGTGTCGACATTGACAAGCAGTTGCTCGGCCTTGGCGGCGTTGCTGTAGGTGACGAAGCCGCGATCGAACCACTGGCTGGAACCGGGCGTGTCGGTCATGGCGGCGGCCAGCAGGCCGCCCGTGCAGGATTCGGCGCAGGCGAACATCCAGCCGCGCTCGAGCAATAGCTGGCCGAGCATGGGGGCATAGGCCAAGGGATCGTTGCTGCTCATGGGAACACCTCCAGTCTGACCAGAATAGCGATTACCAGCAAGCTGTAGGCCGCTGCCACGATATCATCCCACATAACCCCAAAACCGTTCTTGAAATGGCGATCGAAAAAGCTGATCGGAGGGGGCTTGACGATGTCGAAAAACCGGAACACCGCGAAAGCCAGCAGCTGCGCCACGAACGAGTCAGGCGTAAGCCACAGCACCAGCCAGAACGCTATCACTTCATCCCAGACCATGCCGCCGTCGTCGGCCCGGCCCATTTCCCTGCCCACGCGTTGGCAAGTCCAGCAGCCCAGCGCAAAGCCGGCGAGCAGTGTGGCGGCGATGTAGGAATCGGGCAGGCGCGCAATCAGCAAGACCCATAGCAGCCACCCCAGCAGGGTGCCCCAGGTGCCCGGGGCGGGCCGTATCAGGCCGCTGCCGAAGCCAAATGAAATAATGCGCGGAAAGGAGCGGAACACCCAGGCGGCGCTGGGCCTGAAGGCGGTGTCGGGCGCGGATTCGGTATCGATGGCCGGCATACGGAGGTCTAAAAAAGTTCCAGGAAAAAGCGTCAGGAAAAATGATCGAAGCCGGCATTCCGCAATGTAATCGGGACACCGCCGGCGCCCCATATCCGCAGGCCGGGCTCGGCCACGATCCGGCCGGCCCGGGTCGCCTGCAGGGCCGCCGCATCGGCCAGCGCCAGTATGCGCTGCCTGGCTTGCACCGGCGCGGTAAAACAAAGTTGATACACGTCGCCGCCCGCCAGGACCGCGGCCTGCACCAGCTGGCTGTCCAGCCCGCGCAAGGCCGGCGCCACAGGCAGGGCATTGTAATCGAGCTCGGCGCCGCAGCCGCTGGCCGCGAGGATATGCCCGAGATCTTGCGCCAGTCCGTCGGAAATATCCAGCGCCGCGTGCGCCACGCCGGCCAGCTGCTGCGCAAACGCCCATGGCGGCAGCGGCCTTTCCAGCGCCGGGCGCACGGCCGCGAGCAGGGATGGGTCGGCCGGCAATTTGTTCTGCAGCAGGCGCAGGGCGATATCGGCGGCGCCCAGTGTGCCGGTGATCCAGATGTCGTCGCCGGCACGCGCCGCCGCGCGGCGCAGCGCAAGCTGCGGCCTTACCTGGCCCATTACCGTCACACTGATGACGATGCCCGAGGGACTGCGCGTGGTGTCCCCGCCCACCAGCGGGCAGCCGGCCTCGCCGGCCAGCGCGTAAAAACCGCCGGCAAAAGCCGCCAGCCAATCGTGGTCGACATCGGGCAGGGAAAGGCTCAGCAGACAGGCCAGGGGCTGGGCGCCCATGGCGGCCAGGTCCGACAAATTCACCGCCAGGGATTTATGGCCGAGCGCCGCCGGGTCGGTGCCGGCAAAAAAATGCCGGCCTTCCACCAGAAGGTCGGTGCTCGTGGCCAGATGATGGCCGGGCGCCACGGGGACCAGGGCGCAATCGTCCCCCACCCCCAGGAAGCCGGACGGCGCCGGACGGGAAAAATGGCGCGCAATCAGGTCGAATTCGGTGTTCAACAAGCCCTCTAGCGACGCGCGGCAGCCGCCTGGACCTCGTGGGGACGGACATCGGCGGCCATTTTATCGAGGACGCCGTTGACGAACTTGAAGCCATCCGTGCCGCCAAAGGACTTGGCCAGTTCCACCGCTTCGTTGATCGCCACCTTGTACGGTACCTCGGTGTGGTGGATAAGCTCGAAACTGCCTATCAATAGAATGCCGTGCTCGATGGGCGATAGTTCAGCCAGAGGCCTGTCGACATAGGGCATGAAGCTTACGCGCAGCGCCGGCGCTTCGCGCAGCACGCCATGCAGCAGGGTCTTGAACCATGTGGCGTCGGCTTCCTGGAATTCCTCGTCGTCGCGGATGTGCGCATCGATGGCGCCCGCTTCCTGCAGGCCGGCGTCGCCGTGCAACAGCCACGAATAAACGCCCTGCAAGGCGAATTCGCGCGCGCGCCGCCGCGCGCTGCGAGCGTTGGCACGGGGAGGGGCGCCCGAAGGCGCGCCCTGCGTTTTATTTGTCGTCAAAATCTTCGTCCTCGTCCTCGTCGTCTTCGTCCTCATCCTCGTCTTCGTCGAAATCCTCGTCGTCTTCGGTTTCGGGTTCGAGGGCGGCGACCAGGTTCGCCATTTCAACAGCGCTGCGTGCGCAATCGCGTCCCTTTTCCGCCGCGCGCGCTTGCGCCTGCTCGTCCGTGTCGGTGGTCAGCACGCCGTTGGCCACGGGAATGCCGGTTTCGAGCGACACGCGGCTGATGGCCGACGCGCTTTCATTGCTGACGATTTCGAAATGATAGGTGTCGCCGCGAACCACGGCGCCCAGCGCGATCAGCGCATCGAATTCGAAGGTTTCGGCCATTTGCGCCAGGGCGACGCCCAGTTCCAGCGCGCCAGGAACCGACACGAGCATGACATCGCGCTCATCTACGCCCAATTCGGCCAGTTCGGCCAGGCAGGATTCCAGCTCGGCTTGCCCGATCGGCTCGTTGAAACGAGCCCGCACAATGCCTATATGCAGACCTTCCCCGTTCAGATCGGGAGACAAAGTATATGGGTTCATAGTCAGTAATTCCTGTTATGGGGTGGAAAGAGGGTCACTATCGTAGCCCGTTATGGTCAGGGAAAACCCTGTCATGCTGGGCATTTTTCGCGGCCGCGCCAGCAAGCGCGCCCGGCCTACGTTCAGATCGCGCATGATCTGCGCGCCAATGCCGTAAGTAAGAAGGCCATAGCGGCTTTCACGGTCGACGGCATGCGTGTCGGGGCTTGCCGCCTGGTTCCAGGATTCGAACTGACTGAACAATAAATCGGAGGACCCCTGGCAGTTCAGCATGACAAGGATCCCGCAAGGCGCGGCCGCGATCGCCTTGAGCGCATCGGATACGCTCCAGCTGTGCGTCGTGGCGCCCTCGAACAGGACATCGAGCATATTGGTGGGTTCATGCACGCGCACCAGCGTTTCGGTATCGGGCGTGATGTCGCCGTGCACCAGCGCCATGTGGGGCGCTCCAGAGGACAAGTCGCGGTAGGCCACCGCCAGGAATTCGCCCCATGGCGTTTTCATGCTGCGGCTGGCCAGCCGTTCTATCATGGACTCGTGTTCGCTGCGGTACTGAATGAGGTCGGCGATGGTGCCGATTTTAAGGCCGTGCTCGCGGGCGAATATTTTCAGGTCGGGCAGGCGCGCCATGGTGCCGTCGGGCTTGAGGATTTCGCAAATGACCGCGGCGGGCGTCAGGCCCGCCAGCGCGGTCAGGTCGCAGCCGGCTTCGGTGTGGCCGGCGCGCACCAGCACCCCGCCGCGCACTGCCTGGACCGGGAAAATATGGCCCGGCTGGACCAGGTCGCTGGGCTTGGCGTCGCGCGCCACGGCCGCCAGGATGGTGCGCGCCCGGTCGGCTGCCGAAATGCCGGTGTCCACCCCTTCGGCGGCCTCGATGGACATGGTGAAATTGGTGCCGAAACGGGTGCCGTTGCGGCTTGCCATCAGGGGCAGCTCGAGCTGGCGGCAGCGTTCTTCGGTAAGTGTCAGGCACACCAGGCCGCGGGCGTGGGTGACCATGAAATTGATGGCCTCGGGCGTGACGAATTCGGCGGCCATGAGCAGGTCGCCTTCGTTTTCGCGGTCTTCTTCATCGACCAGGATCACCAGACGGCCGGCGCGCAATTCGGAGACGATTTCAGTGACGGGAGAGATATCGTAGGATGGCGTTGTATCGAAATCCACGTCGGACGGCTTGTTCATGACTATAGGCTCAGTAAAAAGTTGGGTCATTTTAACGCCTTCCCGACCTCGGCCGTTCAAAGCCGGGTAATATCCGCATAAAACATAACACGATTTATCCATGCGCGAAACAAAGACAGACGCCAGGCCCGGCAATGACGGGCGGCGCGGCATCCAGTCCGTGGAAACGGGCTTCCCCCTGCTGGCGGCGCTGGTCGACTCGGGCGCGGCGCTTACCCTGCGCGATCTGGCCGCGCGCGCCGGCATGACATCGGCCAAGGCGCATCCGTATCTGGTCAGCTTTGCGCGCGTAGGCCTGGTCCAGCAAGACGCCGCCAGCGGCCAGTACGAACTGGGCCCGTTCGCCTTGCAGATGGGCCTGGTCAGCCTGCAGCGCCTGGACCCCGTGCGGGTGGCGCTGCCGGCGATCAACCAGCTGGCCGGCCAGATCGGGCATACGCTGGCAGTCGCCGTGCTTGGCTCGCACGGGCCGACCATGATACATATCTCCGAGGCCAGCTATCCAGTGCATGTCAATATGCGCAAGGGCACCGTGATGTCCATGCTGCACACGGCGACGGGCCATGTCTTCGCGGCCTGGCTGCCGCCCAGGATAGCGCAGCACTATATACAGCGCGAAGCCGGCGACACCTCGGTCGTGACCAGCATCAGCCCCTTGCGGCCCAGCGCCGACGCCCTGAAGGCCTTGCTGTCGGAGATCAGGCAGGCGGGGATCGCGCAGGCCCTGGGCAATCCGCTGCCCGGCATCGACGCGCTGTCGGTGCCGGTATTCGATCATTCCGGAAATATCGTGCTGGCCCTGACCAGCCTGGGGCCGGCGACGCTTTTCGACGCCAGCGCGCAAGGTCCTATCGCCCTGGCGCTGAAGGAATGCGCCGCGGCCATTTCCGAAAAGCTGGGATACAGGCCGGCCCGCGCCAAGGAACATCCGGGCGGATAGGCGCGGACGTTCCTGCTGTCATATTAATGTCACGCAACTGTCAAATTGCTCCCGCAATAAAACGGTAAGATGCGCCCATGATCCGCAAGGGGCCACAATGCTTGAACGCGAACTCAAATTCCATGTACCCGCCGATAAGCGCGCCGCGCTGGAAAAAGCGTTGCGCAAGCTGAACGCCGCAGTGCTTCCCCTGCACGCCCGTTATTTCGACACGGAAAAGCATGAACTGGCCCAGGCGAGGATCGCGCTGCGCCTGCGCAAGGAAGGCAGCCAGTGGGTCCAGACGATCAAGACGCCGGGCCCCGACGAACTGTCGCGCGTGGAGATCAACACTCCACGGCCCGACGCGACCCTGGACTTGAGCGTCTACCAGGGCAGCGCCATCGAACGCGCCCTGAAAAAGCTTGAATGCCCGCTGGAGCTGCGCTATGAAACCGAGGTCGACCGCCTGGTGCTCAAGAAAAAGGGCCGCGGCGGCGCCATCGAATTCGCCTACGACCAGGGGGTGATCAAGGCGGGCCAGCTTGAATTGCCCATATGCGAACTCGAACTCGAACTGGTGTCGGGCGGCACCGACCATCTTTTCGCGGTCGCCCGGCAATGGCTGGCAAGACATGGGCTCATACTGGACCTGCGCAGCAAGGCCGAGCGCGGCGATGCGCTGGCCCGCGATGCAGTCGGCGCGCGGACAGGCAGCCTGGCGCCGGCGGCGCGGCAGGCTGGCGACACGCCTGAACCGGCGCAATTGCGCCTGCCGCGCCGCGCCGGCCCGATAGTGCTGGACCCCGCCCATGCCGCGCACGAGGCCTACCGGCTATGCGCCAACGATTGCATGAACCAGATCATCCGCAACGCCACCTACCTGGCGGGCGCCGACAGCGCCGGCGCGACGGCCGAGCTGCGGGTCGAATATGTGCATCAATTGCGCGTCGGCATCCGCCGTATCCGCTCGTGCTGGAAATTCTTCGGCAAATGGGTCGAGATCGATGAGGCTGAACTGGGCACCGAGCTGCGGCGCTATTTTTCCTTGCTGGGCCAGGCGCGCGACCGCGACGTCATAGCGCTGGTCGTCGCGCCCCGCCTGATGCGCGCGGGCATGCCGGAGCTGGCCTTGCCCGGCCCGGATGACCACAGCACCGATGCCACGCAGGCGCTGGCCGCCAGCGCCGGTTTCCAGGCAACCCTGCTGACGCTGCTGAACCACCTCGTCGCGGTGAACGAAACCGCGCAGCCGCGTGCCGGCGCGGCGCCGCCCGCGGCCGGCAAGCTGGGCAAGGCATTGAGCAAACGGCTGAACAAGCGCCTGGAAGATATCTGCCGGCAAGGGGCGCAATTCGGGCAATTGGCCATAGACGCCCAGCATAGCCTGCGCAAGCGCGTCAAAGGCCTGCGCTACAGCATGGAGTTCGCGGCGAGCATGCTGTCCGGCAAAAGCTATGCCCGCCTGCGCGACGCGCTGGCCGACACGCAGCACACGCTGGGGGACCTGAACGATTTATACATCGCGCAGGACTATTATCAGGGGCTTGCCGCGAGCCAGCCGCAGGCCTGGTTCGCCGTAGGCTGGCTGAGCGCCATGCAAGAGCGGAAAAAAGCCGAGGCCCAGGCCGAATTCCTGCGCCTGGCCCAGGCCGGGCGTTTCAAGGGCAAGAAGGCCTGACCCGGCGCCCGTCCCCGCCCGTCCCGCCCCGCCGCTCCGGCCCGCGGCAGGCCCTCACGGCTAATCTAATCGCCGATAAGCGCCGCGGCGAATTCGCGGGCGACAAAAGGCTGCAAATCGTTCAGCCCCTCGCCCACGCCTATCCAGTACACCGGCACCGGGCGCACGCCCTGGCTGCCCGCCGCCACCGCCGCCAAGGTGCCGCCCTTGGCCGTGCCGTCCAGCTTGGTCACCACCAGGCCAGTCAAATTGATGGCCGCGTCAAAAGCCCGTATCTGCGCAATGGCGTTCTGCCCGGTATTGCCGTCGATGACCAGCAGGACCTCGTGCGGCGCGGCGCCGTCGGCCTTGCCTATGACCCGCTTGATCTTCTTGAGCTCTTCCATCAAATGCAGCTGGGTGGGCAAGCGGCCGGCGGTATCCACCATGACCACATCGGCCTGCCGGGCGCGGCCTGCGTTCACCGCGTCGAAGGCCACGGCCGCGGGATCGCCCCCTTCCTGAGTGATGACGGTCACGTTGTTGCGCGCGCCCCATTCCATGAGCTGTTCGCGCGCAGCCGCCCGGAATGTATCGCCGGCGGCCAGCAGCACCTTGGCGCCCTGGGCCTGGAAGGCATAGGCCAGCTTGCCTATCGAGGTGGTCTTGCCCGCGCCGTTCACGCCGGCAATCATGATCACCAAAGGCGCGGCCTGGCCCAAAGGAAACGGCTTTTCGAGCGGCGCCAGATGTTCGGCCAATATGTCGCGCAGCGCGGCCTTCACCTGCCCGGCCTCGGCGAGACGCTCCTTGCGCACCCGCGCGCGCAAGGCCGTCAATAACTGTTCGGTCGCCTCGACGCCGGCGTCCGCCATGATGAGCGCCGTTTCCAGGTCCTCGAAAAGGGATTCATCGACCTTTACGCCGACGAACAAGCCGCCGATATTCTGCCCGGTGCGCGACAGGCCTTTCTTGAGCCGTGTCAGCCAGGTGCTTTTCTCGGTGGCGGCCGCCCCCCCCGTTGCAGGCGCCTCTGGCTGCGGGGCAGGCGCCGCGGGCGCTTCCATGGAGGAAAGCCCGGCTCCGCCCGCCTCGGTAGCCGGAGCCGGCGGCGCGGGTTCCCGCGCCACGCTCTCCGGCTGATGCGGCTGTGCCTGTGCCTGTGCCTGCGGCGCTATTGGCGCTATCGGTTCTTCATGGCCTTGCGGCGCAAGCTGCGCCGGGGCGTCGGCCGCCTTCTGTGCATCTGCTGCTACAGCGTCCGGCTCATGGGTTTCGGCAGGCGTGGCCTGCTTTTTTTTAAAGAAACTGAACATACGTTTTACACTACCCGAATATATTTGATTAACGCCACTGAACGTTCCCAGACCGCGCATGAAGAAGCATGTAGTTCGTATTGTAGGCGGTGATTACCGCCGAACACCCATACCTGTCATCGAGGCCGCGGGCTTGCGCCCGACGCCCGACCGCGTTCGCGAAACGCTGTTCAACTGGCTGCATCACCTGTGGGCGGGCGACTTCTCGCAAAAGCGCGTGCTGGACCTGTTCGCGGGCACAGGCGCGCTGGGTTTCGAAGCCGCATCGCGGGGCGTGGCGCATGTACAGATGGTCGAGAACAACCCCGCCGCGGTCGCCGCCCTGCGCGCCCTGAGAAGCCGCCTCAAGGCCGAGCAGGTCCGCATTCATGCCGGCAGCGCCCCTATGGTCCTGGAGCGCCTGGACCATGCCCGGTTCGACCTGGTCATGCTCGACCCTCCCTTCGGTCAAGGCTGGCTCGAGCGCCTGTGGGACAAACTGCCGGCGGTTCTCAGCCAGGACGGCTTGCTGTATATTGAATCGGAAGCGCCGGTGGCGGCGCCGGCATCTTTCGAGATTTTGCGGCTATCCAGGGCCGGCCACGTGCATTTCCATCTTCTGCGATTTGCTGCATTGCAAAAAAAAGTCAATAATCCCAACACCAGCGAACTGAATAAGCTTAAGCCCGGCGATGCTCAAGAGGGCATGCCGTCCTCTATCCCTTTTTGAAATCCGGAATCCGCATGATTACTGCCGTCTATCCTGGAACATTCGACCCACTGACGCGCGGTCACGAAGACCTGGTTCGTCGCGCTGCCGGCCTGTTTGACCGCGTCGTGGTGGGCATCGCCCACAGCCATGCCAAAAAGCCGTACTTTTCGATAGAAGAACGGGTCGAAATCGCCCACGAGGTGCTGGGCCATTACCCCAACGTCGAAGTGCACAGCTTTGACGGCCTGCTGAAGGATTTCGTGCGCCAGCAGAATGGCCGCGTCATCGTGCGCGGCTTGCGCGCCGTGTCGGACTTCGAATACGAGTTCCAGATGGCCGGCATGAACCGCCATCTGTTGCCCGAAGTCGAAACCCTATTCATGACGCCATCGGACCAATACCAGTTTATTTCGGGCACCATCGTGCGTGAAATCGCCATCTTTGGCGGCGATGTCAGCAAGTTCGTGTTCCCTTCCGTGGAAAGATGGCTGCACAGCAAGGCCAAGGCCCGCCGCGAAGAACAAGAACAATCCAGATAGGGGTAATCCGGCGCCCGCCCGCATTGCGCATTACACTAATGCCTGGTCCCGCCGCGCCGCGAGCGTCGCGGGCCTGATTCCATCTGTCTGTTTTTGCAGGAAAAAATCATGGCTCTGCGCATTACTGAAGAATGCATCAATTGCGATGTCTGTGAGCCGCAATGCCCCAACAACGCGATCTCCATGGGCCTGGAAATCTACGAAATCGAACCCACGCACTGCACTGAGTGCGTGGGGCACTTCGATGAGCCCCAGTGCCAGGTCGTATGCCCGGTCGAATGCATCGTGTTCGACCTGGACTGCCCGGAAGACCAGGACATGCTGCTGGCCAAGTACCAGCGCCTTACCGCGCCGGCGTGAGCCGCCGCATCAGGGCCAAAACACCGGCCCCGCATCGGGATGCACCTTTACCAGCCGGCACGGCTGCCCCAGGAATTTCGACACCCATGTGGCAACCAGCTCGCCTTCGTCCACGACATCCACGCGCTGCCCGCCCACCACCGCCTGGCGGCGCACGCTGTCGTCGTCTTCGATCACGTCCAGCGGAATATCCAGGCGCAGCATGCCTGGCGCGCGCATGACCAGGCAGCCCATGCTGATATCGACCTTGATATCGGCCAGCTTCCCGCAGCGGGCCTGGCTCAGCCAGCCGCCCGACTCGTCGACCACCAGCCAGCGCTTGTCGTAGGGGGCCGCATCCGGCTTATCGATGCCGCCGCAGGCGGCAATGGGAAAATAAAGAATCGAGATCATTGGCCAAGAAGTCCTTTTAGCGCGTCGCCTATGCTTTTCACCGGGTCCATGGGTTTCTTCGGCGGCGCGGGAATCGGCGATGCGGGCGCCGCGCCCTCCGCCTCGGCTTCGGGCACCTTGCCTATCTGGTTGGACAGCAGGTCCATCAAGCCGCCCTGCACCGCCTCTTTCACCGCCTTGCTGCCGATTTCCTTCCACTGGACCTGGTAGCCGAGTTTGTCGAAGGGGCCGGAAATGCGCAGCGGAACCGTCACGTTTTTCAGTTCGTCGAGTTCCTTGCCGCCCTGCCCGGTCGAGGTATTGACGACGCGCACGTTGATGCTGACATCGAGCTGCTTATTGACGATGTCCAGCGATGCCGGCGTACCTTGCGACACGCGCAGCAGGGGCGCCACAAGATTCAGTTTCTTTATCGTGCCCTGGCCGCGGTTGAATTCTATGTCCGCGTCCAGCGACGTGAAATCCGTTTGGCGCCCCATGTCGAACTGGGTGGCGACGTCCGGCAATTGACCACTGAACATATTGCGCACGGCATCCCTGGCCTCGCGCAAGGTCTGGCCGACGTTGATGCCTTTGACCGCGCCGTCGCGCACCCGCGCCTGCACCATGCCCGTCAAGCCCGCCGTGAGCGCCGGCACGGTCGAACCTTCGGTCTCGACCTTGATCTTGATCGTGCCCAGCCCCGTCAGCCGGCCTTCCTGCGACAAGTCCTGCAGCAAAGGGCCGAGCGCGACATTGTCGAGAGACAGGTCGGCGCCCAGGACATTTTTGGAATTGGCCGTGATTTTGCCGTCCAGCTTGCCTGCATACAGATCCGCCTTCAGGCCGGTGATCGTCAGTTGGCCGTCCACCGCGCGCAGGGCCGCGGCGAACTGCTTGGCCTGCACGTCCTTGATCTTGACCTCGCCGATCGCGATATTGCCGATCAGGTCCACGGAATTCAGGAAAGACAAATCCAGCTTGTTCGCCGCGACCGGCGCGGCCGGCTCGGCGGCTTTGGGCGCCGGCTCGGCCGCCGGCTTCGCGCCGTCCTTGGCCGCAGGGGGCGGCGGCGCCTTGACCACCACGGGCGGAAAGACGGTATTGAAGTCCAGCTTGTCCGCGGCCAGGTTGAAGGCGACTTTGGGGTCTTTCAAATTCGTGGCCTGGACGCGGAAATCCAGTTTGCTGCTGCTGAGCACGGCATTGATTTCGCTGACCAGCTCATCCTTGATGAGATCGGCCTGCAGGCTGCCGATGAAAGGGATCTCGAAGCTGCCCCCGGGCAGGGCCGCGTCTTCTATCCTTACGTCGCCCTTCATGGCGGACAGGGCGCCCTTTCTTTCGAACATATCCCAGTTGGCCGGCGAGGTCATCTTGAGCTGCACCAGGCGGTCGCCCTCTTTCACGCCGCCGTCTATTTTGAGTTCCTTGAGCGTCAGCTTCTGCGCGTCCCCGCCTATGCCGCTCAGGCCCAGCGCCACGCCCAGCACCTTGCCGCCGCCCCTGAGCTTCACCGTGCCCGAAACCGGCTCGCCCTTGGCAGCCTCGGGCGATATGGACAGGCTGGGCGCGTCGAAGGCAATATCGAAATTCTGGTCGGGCAGATTGCCCTTGGCCCGATACGCCAGCTTTTCGACCTGCAGCTCGGCCTGGCTGCGGTCCACCTTCAACTGGGGCACGATCAGGCTGGTTTCGAGGTTCTTCACCGGCGTATCGCCGCCGAGCTCGCCTTGCACCAGGAGTTCGACATTGCTGGCGCTGAACATCTCGGAGTAGGCGCTATACGCCAGGTTGCCCCGCAAGGTGGCGGACTTGGCCTGCAATTGGCCCAGCTTGCCGTTGATCAGCACATTGATCTTCTGGGCGGAGTAGGTCTGCTCTTCAGGATTGAACTTGACGACGGCCTGCCCCTCGAGGTTGGCGTCCGCCACCGGAAAGTCGCCGATGAGCTTGCCTTTGAGCGCGACATCGAAGGCCTGGTTGAACGTCATCCGGCCGGTATTGACGTCCAGCTGCAGGACGCGGGCGACCGAGCCCGTTACCTTGTCGAACAAATGAATTTCGCCGTTCTTCAGGTCCAGCCCGGCGATGTCGATCTGGAAGTCGGTGCCGGAAGCGGCGTGGCTGGCCAGGGCCGCCGGCAGTTGCCTGGCGGGCGGCGCCGGCGCCGGAGGAGCGGCCTGCGCCCCTGCCGCGCCGGACGCCGCCGGCGCGGGCAAGGCCGCCGTCGCCATGGCCGCCGCCGGGGCCAGCAGCGCGGCGACCGCGGACTGGCGCTCGACCAGGTCGCGGAAATTGAAGGCGCCGTGCTCGTCGCGTATGAGCCATGCCTTGAAGCCCGTGACGGCGACATGATCGACCACGAGCCGGTTGGACATCAGCGGCCATATCGCCACCGCGAAACGGGCGCTGTCTATGGAGGCGAAGGTATCGGTGCTATTGCGGTCGGACAGCGATACGCCCTGCACGGACAAACCGATGCGCGGAAACAGCGATAACTCGATATCGCCCTTGATGGCCAAGCTGCGTTGATAACGGTTATAGACGATTTCCTCGAGCTTGCTTTTATAGGCGTTCGGGTCGAATGTCAGGAGAAAGATTGCGATACCTACCAAGGCAACCAGGAACACCACGACGATACTGATAAGTACCCGCTTTAACCAAACTTTCATTTACGGCCTCTAAAACCACGGGACAGCCCCCCGGCACAATACATGGCGAATACCTAGAATGCTAACCCAAGTCACCGGGTTTATTCTTCGGGGGATGAGCTTTTCGACATTGAGCGCCAGTAAAGTTCCGAGACTGGAACCCGTAACGGGATTTTATTACTATCGGCTATATTGAAATCGGACAATATTCTATCGCCCGGCTAAATAGCCCGGTACGATGGCTGCATTGTCCGCCACTTACCCGACCAACTTAGAAGACCAGACACATGAAATTCGAGACACTTGCGATCCATGCCGGCTACCAGCCCGACCCCACCACCAAGGCCGTGGCCGTCCCAATTTACCAGACTACGTCCTATGCCTTCGACAGTACGCAGCACGGCGCGGACCTGTTCGACCTGAAAGTGGCCGGCAATATCTATACACGCATCATGAACCCCACCAATGCGGTGCTCGAAGAGCGCGTCGCCGCGCTTGAAGGCGGCGTGGCGGCGCTGGCGGTGGCCTCGGGCATGGCGGCCATCACCTATGCTATCCAGACTATCGCACAAGCCGGGGATAATATTGTATCGGTCAGTAAGCTGTATGGCGGCACTTATAACCTCTTCGCCCATACTTTCCCGCGCCAGGGCATCACGGTGAAATTCGCGCCGCACGACGATGTCGCGGCGCTTGAAGCCCTGATCGACGACAACACCAAAGCGGTGTTCTGCGAAACCATAGGCAATCCGGCGGGCAATATCGTCGATATCCAGGCGTTCGCGGACGCTGCGCACCGGCATGGCGTGCCGCTGATCGTCGACAATACCGTGGCCTCGCCCGCGCTGTGCCGGCCTTTCGAACACGGCGCCGACATTATCGTGCATGCGCTGACCAAATACATGGGCGGGCACGGCACCACCATCGCCGGCGCCGTGGTCGATTCGGGCAAATTCCCCTGGGCCGAAAACAAAAAGCGCTTTCCCATGCTCAACGAGCCCGACCCGTCCTACCATGGCGTGGTCTACACCGAGGCCTTCGGCCCGGCGGCGTTCATCGGGCGCTGCCGCGTGGTGCCGCTGCGCAATACGGGCGCGGCCCTATCGCCGTTCAATGCCTTCCTGATCCTGCAAGGCATCGAAACCCTGTCCCTGCGCATGGAGCGCCATACCGAAAACGCGCTGAAAGTGGCGCAATTCCTGCAGGGGCACGATCAGGTTTCCTGGGTGCAATACGCCGGCCTGAGCGACCATCCCGAGCATGGCCTGGCGCAGAAATACCTGGGCGGCAAGCCCGCCAGCATCCTGTGCTTCGGCATCAAGGGCGGCAGCGCCGCCGGGGCGCGCTTCATCGATGCGCTGCAGCTGATACTGCGGCTGGTGAACATCGGCGACGCCAAATCGCTGGCCTGCCATCCGGCATCCACGACCCACAGGCAGCTCAATCCCAAGGAACTGGCCGATGCCGGCGTGGGCGAAGACATGGTGCGCCTGTCCATCGGGCTGGAGCATGTCGACGATATCCTGGCCGACCTGACCCAGGCCTTGGACGCCAGCAAGGGCTGAGCCTAAAGCCGGCCCAGAATGCCGGACAAGGACCCCAGCACGGAGCCCTCGCCCGCCCGCCCCGCCACCGGGGCGCCATCGGGTGTGGCCTGGTCGACCAGGCTGGGCAGCATCACACTGAGGCTGCCCAATACCGCGCCGACGTCCAGGCCCGAGCGCTGCGACAGGCTGTTGACGATGTCGTCGCCCAGCACCGCATGCAACTGGTCCGGCGTGACGGGCTGGTTCTTCCCGCTGCCGACCCAGGAGGCGATGACTTCGCCCAGCCCCCCCTGCTGGAATTTTTCGATCAGGCCCGGCAAGCCGCCGGGATAGGCTTTGACTTGTTCGATCAGGGCAGGCAGCAATGCCGCCTGGGCCCGTGCCTGCGGATTTTCTGTTCCCATCGCGGCAACAATAGAGTCTAAAAGTCCCATATTCGCTTCTCCAACATGACGTCGCTTCGAGTCTATAGGATTTTCGCCCGGATGACAGTGAAGAACGCCGACCCGTCGGCCGGAGCGTCTCCGCCACAATGCGGGGGCGCCTTCGGCGCCGCATTGGTCTTGCCTCGCTCGACCTCGCCCTGAGGGGCGAGGCTTGCGCTTAGGCTCGTGGTCAAACAGTGTCAAAACTTCGGGTATAGTAGCCGTCATTAAAAGTAAAAACCTGGGAGAGGCTGTATGCAGATAGGAATTCCACGGGAAAGCCTGGCCGGCGAAACGCGCGTCGCCGCAACACCCGAAACCATCAAAAAATACCTGGCCGGCAAACATACCGTCGTGGTCGAACGCGGGGCCGGCGCGGCCGCCCATTATCCGGATGACGCCTACGCACAGGCGGGCGCGCAACTGGTCGACAGCGCCCAGGCGCTGGGCGCCGACATCGTCCTGAAGGTGCGCCCGCCCAATGAGCAGGAGCGCCGGCACATGAAGCGCGGGGCCGTCCTGGTCGGCATGCTGGACCCTTTCGACCCGGCCGGCATTGCGCAGCTGGCCGAGGCCGGCCTGACCGCGTTCGCCCTGGAAGCCGCGCCGCGCATCACGCGCGCGCAAAGCCTGGACGTCCTGTCCTCACAGGCGAACCTGGCCGGCTACAAGGCCGTGCTGTTGGCGGCCAATCAATATGGGCGGCTGATCCCCATGATGATGACCGCGGCCGGCACGCTCAAGGCCGCCCGCGTGGTGGTGCTGGGCGCCGGGGTCGCGGGCCTGCAAGCCATCGCGACCGCCAAGCGCCTGGGCGCCGTGGTCGAGGCTTCCGATGTGCGGCCCGCCGCCAAAGAACAGATCGAATCGCTGGGGGCCAAATTCATCGACGTTCCCTTTGAGACCGACGAAGAGCGCGAAATAGCGCAAGGCGTGGGCGGCTATGCGCGCCCCATGCCGGCGGCGTGGATGGCGCGCCAGGCGGCCCTGGTGGCCGAGCGCTGCCGCCAGGCCGACATCGTGATCAGCACTGCGCTGATTCCGGGCCGCCCCGCCCCGGTGCTGATCAGCGCTGAGACGGTGCAGGGCATGAAACCCGGCTCGGTCATCGTCGACCTCGCGGTCGAGCGGGGCGGCAACTGCCCGCTCTCGGAAAAAGACCAGGTCGTTGAAAAGCATGGCGTCACCCTGATAGGCCTGAGCAACCTGCCGGCCCTGGTCGCCACCGACGCCTCGGCGCTTTATGCGCGCAATGTGCTGGACTTCATGAAACTCATCGCCGACGCCGAAGGCAAGCTTGCCATAAAGCAAGACGACGAAATCATCACTGCCTGCCTGATGTGCATGGACGGCAAAGTCTTAAGGAGCGCCTGATGGAAGCCGTAAGCCCCACCCTCATCAATTTCATTATCTTCGTGCTGGCGATCTACGTGGGTTTCCATGTGGTGTGGAACGTCACCCCCGCGCTGCACACGCCGCTGATGGCCGTCACCAACGCCATCTCGGCCATTGTCATCGTGGGCGCCATGCTGGCCGCCGCGCTGACTGAAAGCAGCCTGGCCCGCTACATGGGCGTGTTCGCCGTGGCGCTCGCCGCCGTCAACGTGTTCGGCGGCTTCCTGGTCACGCGCCGCATGCTGGAAATGTTCAAGAAAAAAGACAAAAAACCCGCGGGAGGCAAGGCATGATCTCCATCAATCTGGTGACGCTGTTCTATCTGATAGCGTCGGTGTGCTTCATCCAGGCGCTCAAGGGCCTGTCGCACCCAACCACCTCGCAGCGCGGCAATGCCTTCGGCATGGCCGGCATGGCGATCGCCGTGCTGACCACCGCGGCCCTGATCGCCAGCCTGGCGGCCGACGGCAAGACCGGCATCGGCCTGGGCTGGGTGCTGCTGGGCCTGCTGGTCGGCGGCACCGTGGGCACCGTGATGGCCAAGCGGGTCGAAATGACCAAGATGCCCGAACTGGTCGCCTTCATGCACAGCATGATAGGCCTGGCGGCGGTGGCCATCGCCGTGGCCGTCGTGGCCGAGCCGCACGCCTTCAACATCGCCGCCGCGGGCGCGCCCATCCCGGTGGGCAACCGGCTGGAACTGTTCATTGGCACCTTCGTCGGCGCGATCACCTTTTCGGGCTCGGTCATCGCGTTCGGCAAGCTGTCGGGCAAATACAAGTTCCGGCTCTTCCAGGGCGCCCCCGTGGTGTTTTCGGGCCAGCACATCGTCAACCTGGCGCTGGCGCTGGCCATGCTGGCCTGCGGCCTGTGGTTCATGGCAACGCAGTTGTGGCTGCCCTTCATCATCATGACCCTCCTGGCCTTCGCGCTGGGCGTGCTCATCATCATTCCGATAGGCGGGGCCGACATGCCAGTGGTGGTGTCCATGCTCAACAGCTATTCGGGCTGGGCCGCCGCCGGCATCGGGTTTTCCTTGAACAACCCCATGCTCATCATCGCCGGCTCGCTGGTCGGCTCATCGGGCGCCATCCTTTCATACATCATGTGCAAGGCCATGAACCGGTCCTTCTTCAATGTGATCCTGGGCGGGTTCGGCGCCGCGCCGGGCTCGGCCGCCGCCGCGGACCAGGGGCAGCGCAACGTCAGGTCGGGCAGTCCCGACGACGCGGCCTTCCTCATGAGCAATGCGGAATCGGTCACGATAGTCCCGGGCTACGGCCTGGCCGTCGCCCGCGCCCAGCATGCGCTCAAGGAACTGGCCGAAAAGCTGACCGCCAACGGCGTGGTCGTCAAATACGCCATCCACCCGGTGGCCGGGCGCATGCCGGGCCACATGAATGTGCTGCTGGCCGAAGCCGAGGTGCCTTACGACCAGGTGTTCGAAATGGATGACATCAACAGCGAATTCTCCCAGACCGATGTGGTGCTGGTGCTGGGGGCCAATGACGTCGTCAACCCGGCCGCCAAGAATGATCCGCAGTCGCCCATTGCCGGCATGCCTATCCTGGAAGCCTACAAAGCGCGCACGGTCATCGTCAACAAGCGTTCCATGGCGGCGGGCTATGCCGGCCTGGACAATGAACTGTTCTACATGGACAAGACCATGATGGTTTTCGGCGATGCCAAGAAAGTCATCGAAGACATGGTGAAAGCCATCGAATGATCCGGCCGCGGCCAGCGCGGGGCCGGCAATGCCCCGCGCTGGCCCTATGGCTGGCCGCCAAACTGGATGCCTTGCGCCAGCGGCAGCTCGCGCGAATAATTCACGGTGTTGGTCGCCCTGCGCATATAAGCCTTCCACGCATCCGAACCCGATTCCCGCCCTCCGCCGGTTTCCTTTTCGCCCCCGAACGCGCCGCCGATCTCGGCGCCCGATGTCCCGATATTGACATTGGCGATGCCGCAGTCCGAGCCTGACGCCGACATGAACCATTCCGCTTCGCGCAAGTCGTTGGTGAAGACCGCCGACGACAAGCCCTGCGGCACCTCGTTCTGCAATCGAAGGGCGCCGGCGAAATCGTCATAGCGCATGACATACAGTATGGGCGCGAAGGTTTCATGGCGCACCACTTCCGTCTGCGCCGGCATCTCGACCAGCGCCGGCGCCACATACCAGGCCTCGGGATACTGCCCGGCCAGGCGGCGCTCGCCGCCCGACACCTTGCCGCCTTCGGCGCGCGCCTGCCGCAGCGCCGCCTGCATGCCATCGAACGCCACCCGGTCTATCAGGGGGCCGACCAGCGTTTCCGCGTCCAGGGGATTGCCTATCCGCGCGCCGGCATAGGCTTTTTCCAGCCTGGCCAGCAAATCGCCGGCCACGCTTCGATGCACGATCAAGCGGCGCGTGCTGGTGCAGCGCTGCCCGGCGGTTCCCACGGCGCCGAACAGGATGCCGCGCGCCGCCATGTCCAGATCGGCGCTCGGCGCCACGATAATGGCGTTATTGCCGCCCAGCTCCAGCAGGGAACGGCCGAAGCGCGCCGCCACCCGCGGACCGACTTCGCGGCCCATGCGGGTGGAGCCGGTGGCCGACAGCAGCGCAACGCGATGGTGATCGGCCAGCGCCTGCCCGATCTCGCGTCCGCCGATCAACACCTGCGATAGGCCCTCGGGCGCATCGCCGAATTTTTTCAAGGCGCGCTCGAATAGCGCCTGGCACGCCAAGGCGGCCAAGGGGGTTTTCTCCGATGGCTTCCAGACCACGGCGTCGCCGCAGACTATGGCCAGGGCCGTGTTCCACGACCATACCGCCACCGGAAAGTTGAACGCCGAGATGACGCCGACGACCCCCAGCGGATGCCAGGTTTCCATCATGCGATGGCCGGGCCGTTCGGACGCTATCGTCAAACCATACAACTGGCGCGACAGCCCCACGGCAAAGTCGCAGATGTCTATCATTTCCTGGACCTCGCCCGCCCCTTCGGCCAGGATCTTGCCGGCCTCGACAGATACCAGCCGCCCCAGGGCCTGCTTGTTGGCGCGCAGTTCGTCGCCCAGCAGGCGGACGAGTTCGCCGCGGCGCGCCGCCGGCACCTGCCGCCATGCCAGGAAGGCGCCGTGCGCGGCGTCGATGGCGGCATTCGCCTGGGCGGCGCTATGCTCGCGCAATTGCGCGATGCGCCCGCCGTCTATCGGCGAGCGCACCGTCAGGTCCGGCCCGGCCGAGGCTGCCGCATCCACGCCCAATGCGCCCAATAATTCTGCGATATTCATTCGGTCTTCCTGATATTTTCCCGATTGTCCGGGACATGGAGGCAAACAAAAGCGACACTATGACCTGCTTTCATCCATCCACAAGGCATTATTACAATGTTTTGGCCCGAAAACAGAGAGATAACCCATGCCAGCCCCTTCCATTGCCGTCTTCAATGCCGCAGAAACCGCCGCGCTGCTGCCGTTTCCCGAACTGGTCGCCGCGCTGGCGCTGGCCTGCTCCGAATACGCCAGCGGCGCCATTCATGCGCCCGAACGCCAGGTCGTGCCATTCCCCCAAGGAGGAGTCATGCTGTCCATGCCAGCCACGGCGCGCGATATCGGCATCCATAAGCTCGTGAACGTAATGCCCGGCAATCGCGCGCTGGATCTGCCCACCATACACGGCGTCGTCTCGGCGTTCGATGGCCGCAGCGGGCGCGAATTGTGCGTGCTCGACGGCCCCACCGTCACGGCGCGCCGCACCGCCGCCGTCACCATGCTGGGCCTGAAGACCTTCCTCGCCCGGCCTCCCGGGCGGGTGGCGCTGATAGGCACGGGCACGCAGGCTGGCGGCCATATCGAAGCGCTGGCCGCCCTCTATCCCGGCCTGCATGTCACCGCCGTGGGCAGCAGCCAGGAAAGGGTGCAGGCCTTCATCGACGCGCATCGGTCCCTGCCATTGCAACTGCAAGCCGCCGCGGCCACGCCGGACGACATCGACGCCGTCATTACGCTTACCACCAGCGCCGTCCCCGTCTACACCAGGCCTGCCCGAGCCGGCCTGCTGCTGGTCGGCGTGGGCGCTTTCAAGCCCGAACTCGCCGAAATCGGCCCCGCCACCTTGGCGGGCAGCCGGATCTATGTGGACGATCCGGCCGGCGCGCGGCACGAGGCGGGCGACCTGATACAGGCGCAAGTGGACTGGTCGGCGGTGCGTTCTCTGGCGGACGCGCTGGCCCATGGCGCGCCATTCGACCACCCCATCGTTTTCAAGACGGTGGGATGCGCGGCATGGGACCTGGCCGCGGCCCGCTGCGCGCTGGCAAGAATCAAATAGAATAAGCCGAAATCGGCCCATAATCGGGTAGACTACCTCTCGGTGAATTGTTCTGTCCCGTCCATTGTCTCTTACCGAAATCGTCACAATAAATGTCTATTGCCACCTCTAGCGCCGCGAACGACGGGGAAGATCAGTTTCTGGTCACATCCAGGCTCGAGATCCAGTCGCTGCTGCGGTCGATCGAAGAAAAAAAGGCCCTGCTCAGGATGCACGTCGAGGGAAGAAGCGTCGCCATCATCACGACCATCCTGGAAATCGAACCGGACGGCAATACGCTCATCGTCGACAACTCGGCCGACGAGGATTTCAATCGGCGCATCTCCAGCGCGGAAAAAGTGTCGTTCGAAACCAATCTCGACAAAGTCCGCATACAGTTTTCCGTCCACCGGGTCAGCCCGTGCCTGCAGGACAACCTGCCCGCATTGCGCATTCCGTTCCCGGAATCCATCAGGCGCGTGCAGCGGCGCGAATACTACCGCGTCGACATCCCGGTCAGCGAGCCGGCCCTGTGCACCCTTTCCATCGCCGACGGCAAAGGCGCCAGGAAAGACGTCAAGCTGCAAATCCAGGACATCAGCGCGGGAGGCGTTTCCATCCTCGACAACGAGCATCTGCTGGACAATTCCCTGGGCACGATTTACAAAGACTGCACCCTGGACTTGCCGGAAGCGGGCACCGTGGTGACCGGGCTGCAGATCAAGCGCTCGCTGGACGAAACACTGCTCAACGACAAAAAAATCCGCCTGCTGGGCTGCAAGTTCCACAACTTGTCCAATCCCATGAATTTTATTGTCCAACAATACATAGGCAAGCTCGAACGCAAGCTCAACGCCAAGCGGCGCGGCTTCGACTGACAAAAATCCGGACAGCGGCATAAGGGTGAACCCTTATGGTGCAGCCTCATGCTGCAATGCACCATGACGGACCGCGAACGCGGTCCGCAATAAGCGCCAGGCCGGGCTCCCCGACCGCATAAAACATAAATTAATCAATACAATCAATGGCTTGCGCGCCAACCTCCAGAGTTGGCACATGGTTTGCGTTTACTCCATCAAGCCCCTACGGGTTTCCGATGGATCACGATGCGCTGCATGGATTTTTTGCAGTCTCTCGCAAAAGGCAAGTTTATGAAGCTCTCTCCACTTTTCGCTGCCACCCCCGATTTCGACGGTCTGGATGAAGGCCAACTGCGGCCGAGCCGGGCAGCCTTTGTTCTGCCATCCCTGCTGCACAGCTTCTCGCACGGTGCGGTATCGCCAAAACCCATGGCTCCTCGCGCCACAAAGCGGCTGCGCCATAGCGGGAAACCCACCCCCCGCTATTCCGTAGGACCGCTGTTCGGTTTGTTCAGGCGCTATCGCTCGTGGCTGCACAAGCAGTATGCGGATCTCGCCGCGGGCAGCCACTTTTATGATTGAGGCGTGCAACCCGCCCCGGCGATACGATCAACCGCCGCCGCGGACCGCAGCCGGAGGCATCGGCGCAAGGGGGGCCGCAGCCTGCGCGTAGCGCTGCAAAAGCATGTCTCTCAATGCCGCGCTGGCCGGCGCTTCGTATCGCGACGCCATGCGGGCGATGCCGACCGTCCAGCCCACTTTTCCTTTCAGGGAAATGAGTTCGCAGCGCCCCGCGGCGACCAGCCGCAGGGCCTGCGCCGGGGCTATCCCCAGCCCGAACCCCGCCTCGACCATGCGGACAAGGGTCGGCACGGTCGAGATCTGTTGGGCGGCATCATGCAGCGCAAGATCCGCATCCAGGAAGGCTTGCTGCAGCACTTTTCGAAGCAGGGTGCCTTGAGGATTTACCATCAGGGGCTGATTCTTCAGTTCCCGAAGCGCCACACTGGTCTTCTTGCCCAGCGGGTGGCCTTTGGGGACGACGAGAGAGCAGGCGTCCCAATAAAGCGGCTCGAACACGACGTTCTTGCGGTCGCTTGGCTCAGACACAATGGCCAGGTCCACCTCCGCGGCGGCAAGCATCTGAAGGCTACGATGCGAATCTATATCCAGAAGATTGACCTTGATACCCGGATACTGGCGCACGAAGTCTGCCAGGAGGAAAGGAATCTCGTCTTGAGCAAGCGACGGCACCACCGCAATAGTCACTTCACCGCGCTGAAGCGATGCCTCCTGGCGCAGTGTCTTCTCCACGCTGGAAAGCGCCGCGCAGGCGTTGAGGGCTGCGTCCAGCAAGCGGCGCCCAGCCTCGGTGAGCGCGACCGAGCGCGTTGTCCGGTCAAAGAGCTTGACGCCAAGGCGTGTTTCCAGCAATTTGATGCGCGCGCTCACCGCCGAGGCGGACGTATGCAGCCGCTCCGAGGCGGCTCGAAAGCTTCCGGCCTGGGCGACCGCGAGAAACGTGACGATGCTGTTGAGATTGAAGTGCGGACCCATTTGTCTCTTGAACGGTGAACATGCGCCTATTATGCCCGTCCCATTTGCGCGAGGATGGATGCACGCATCTTACGCGCCAGGCAGGACTGCCGGTGAATGCTGCACCAGCTCGGCCGCGCGGTTGAGCACCGCCTCAAAGCGCAAGCGTTCCGCCGCGGCCTCTTCCGAAGTCCAATCCCAGAAACCGCGCAGCGACTTTGTGCCCGCGCGCCCCTGCTCCACGAGCGCCCGCAGGCCCGCCGATGGCTGAGGGTCGTTGCACAGGCTGGGGTAGATAGAACTTGCCGCCGCGAGCTGGGTATCCAGGCCGGAGAGCTCCTTTTGCAGGATGGGGCCGGCGGCCGCATATCGGAAACCGAAACCATAACGAACCGCTTTGTCGACGTCCTCCGGCGTCGCCAGGCCCGAATCAATGATCGAGAACGCTTCGCGCATCAGGGCATGCTGAATACGGTTGGCCAGCAAGCCTGGCAGATCTTTGTTGATCTTTACGACCACCCTGCCGACTGCCTCGAAAGCCTCTTGCAGCTCGAGGATCGCGGCCTCGGACGTCTTCTCTCCCTTTGCCAGTTCCACGAGCGGGACGATGTGCGCCGGCAGGAAGAAATGGGCATTGGCCATCCGATGGGCGCTTGAGCATCCGGCCGCGATGTCGGTGATCCGGAAGCCACTGCTGTTCGAGCCGATCGGGATATGCGCGGGGGCGCGCTCATCGAGCTCCCTGAACACTTGCTGCTTGGTGGCCAGATCTTCGCTCACCGTCTCGATGACGATCCGTGCTTCGCTCCAATCCACCTCGGCGATGCCCGCGGTGACGCGCAGCAACTCGTCGCTCCATGAACCCTGCAGGACCGCCACTCCATCGCGCATGCGGCCGGCGGCCGCTGCACGGTTGGAGGCGAAAGGCTCCACCGCCTGTACGCGCCATCCCGCCTTCAAAAAGATCGCCGCAATGTCGCAGCCCATATGACCGCAGCCGATGACAACTACATTTGACTGTTGCATTCAATACCTTATATCTCGAGTAACAAGGCCCCATTGGTCCAGCGCCATGGAGTCGCCATTCAATCCTCTGGCCGGATGTCGCAGGCCACGACGACCCGGGACACCATGTTGTAGGCCGCGATCGTGGCAATCAGATCGACAAGCTCCTCGCGCGAAAACAGGCTGTTGGCCTGCTCAAAGGCATCTTCCTTGACAATGATGTCTCGCGTCATTTCGAGCGTAAGCTGAAAAGCCATCCGCTCCTGCGCGTTGAATACCGCGGCATTCCGGGCGGCCGCCTCGACGTCCTGCATGGCCTCGACCTGCGCGGAAGACCCCCCGGCTTTTTCGAATTCCCGCGCATGATGGTGGAACTCGTATTCCGCCTTGTTGATCACCGCCACGGCGCACATGACGATCTCCCGAACCTTGGGCGAGAGCGATAAGCGCTGGCGGACGGTTCCCAGAAAGGCATTCCAGGCTTCGGCAAGAACGGGGCTATTGAGCAGCAGCCTGTCGAGGTTGGACAGTTCGCCGCCGCGGCGCTTACGAATGGCCTCGACCACGTGTTTCGGTTCGGCCAGGTCGCCCGGCACCAGAGGTATTCTTTGCATCTTGGGATATCCTTTGCGGTCAATTGGTCTGGACGTTGGCGCGAGCGGCTACTTCCTTGAATGTCTTGCGCTGTTCGTTCAGCAGCCGTCCAAACTCCTCGGGCGAATTGGCGATGATCTCGGCGCCGGAGCCTTCCAGCTTCTCCTTTACGTCGGGACCCTTCAACGCTTCGGCGATAGCCAGATTGATTTTCTTCACGATCTCGGCGGGCACCCCGGCCGGCGCCACCACGGCCTGCCAGGATCCCATCACGTAGCCCGGGACGCCCGACTCCATCAGGGTGGGGATTTCCGGCATGGAGGCCATGCGCTTCGGACTCGCAACGGCGATTGCCTTTAACGCACCGCTTTTTATTTGCGGGCTGACAAGCAGGAGCGAAGCCAGCGACAGGTTCACCTGGCCGCCCATGAGGTCCACCATGGCGGCGCCCGCTCCCTTATAAGGGATCTGCGTCATTTCTATCCCGGTTTCGGCCGAGAGCCTGTGCCCCGCAAGGGCGGCCGAATTGTTGTGAGCTGCGAAATTCATCTTGTCGGGATTGGCCTTCGAATACTCCAGGAGTTCCTTGAAGGTCTTGGCTGGAACCGACGGGTGCACGACGAGCGTATGCGGCGAGAAGGTCAGGACCGTCACCGGATCGAATGCCGTCGCCGGGTCAAATGGAAGATTCTTGTAGAAGATGGGACCCATCGTGAGGGTCCCGATGTCCAGCACCATCAGGGTATAGCCATCGGCTGGCGCGGACGCGACGAATTGCGCGCCGATGTTGCCATCGGCTCCCGCCTTATTGATCACCACCACAGGCTGCTTCCACATCTCGCTGAGTTTCTGTCCAACGGTGCGTGCGAGGGTGTCCGAACCGCCCCCCGCCGCAAACGGCACGACGATATTGACAGGTTTGCCGGGGTAGCTCGAAGCGCCCTCGGCGCCGGCGCCGGAATGGATGCTCAGACCAAGCGCCGCGGTGGCGAGTATTGTTGTCAACTTTTTCATTCTTCATTGTCTCCTGTTTCTATCGTGGATTATTGTGCGATTGCGTCAGCCTGGAAATTCACTTCGGCAGACCCTTTCAACTGAAGCAGTTCCCGCGCTTCCTGCGGCGTGGCGATTTCCAGTGAGAGCGCCTCGAGAATGGTCCTGATCTTTTCGACCTGTTGAGCGTTCGACTCGGCGAGCCGGCCGGGCCCGATCCAGAGCGAGTCCTCCAGGCCGACGCGCACATGCGAGCCTTGGGTCGCCCCCATCGTCGCCAGCGGGATCTGATTGCGCCCGGCGCCCAGGATGGACCATTGGTGATCCTCGCCGAAAAGCCGGTCGGCGGTGCGCTTCATGTGCATCAGGTCCTCGGGATGCGCGCCTATGCCTCCCAACAGCCCGAATACGCTCTGAATGAGAAATGGCGGCTTGGCCAACTGGCGGTCGGCGAAGTGCGCGAGGTTATACAGATGGGAAATGTCATAGCACTCGAATTCGAAACGCGTGCCCTGCGCCCCGCAATGAACCAGGATGTATTCGATATCGGCAAAGGTATTCCTGAAGACCGAACACCTGCTGTTCTCGAGCATTTCAGGCTCCCAGGGATGTTGAAACTCGCGGAAGCGCTCGAGCATCGGGTAGAGGCCGAAGTTCATGGAACCCATGTTCAGGGAGGCGAGCTCCGGCGCGAATGTCTGCACCGGGCGCAGACGCTCCTCGATGCTCATCTGGGGATTCCCGCCGGTGGTAATGTTAATAACGGCATCCGTCGCGGACGTGATGCGTTGCAGCAGCTCCGTGAACATGGCCGGATCCTGGGTGGGCCTGCCGCACTTTGGGTCCCGGGCATGCAGATGCACGATCGCCGCTCCCGCGTTTGCAGCGCCTATGGCGGCCGATGCGACCTCTTCAGCCGTGATGGGCAGGAAGCGCGACATGCTGGGCGTATGGATGGCGCCGGTCACCGCGCACGTGATGATTACTTTCCTGGGCTTTGCCATGGCGTGCCTGCTTTTTCTTGAGCGCGCCGGGTCCGGGAAAGACGGCGCGCTTCATGGTTGATCGATGATGCAAATCATAGGTGGACATATCGTTCTCAACAAGCGATCGTTTTGCGTCAATTGATATCAATTCTGATATCAATTGACGCAGCCGCCGATCTGCGCGCCACGGAGGCGATCGAATGCGTTCTGCTGCATCCCCGGTTATCCCGCTTTGCCGCTCGCAATGATTTGGAAATAGAATGACAAGCGGTATGCAAGCAGCGCAGAAACCGCTAGCGGCAAGAGCGCGCATGCCACGCCGACAAGACAAGGAGCAGGTCAATGAGTCAGGATCGATGGGCTGTCGTAGACGAGTACATTTCCAGCAAGCTGATACCAGCGGACCCCGCCCTGGATGCGACACTGGAAAGCAGCGCGGAAGCAGGCTTGCGGGCGATCAACGTCGCGCCCAATCAAGGAAAATTACTGCATCTATTGGCTAAAATTCGAGGCGCCCGCCGAATTCTGGAGATCGGCACGCTAGGCGGCTACAGCACGATCTGGCTCGCCAGGGCGCTGCCGTCCGACGGCAGACTGGTCAGCCTGGAACTGGACCCCAGCCACGCGGCGCTGGCGCGCAAGAACATCGAAGGGGCCGGATTATCAAGCATGGTCTCGGTCATGGTGGGCAAGGCCACGGATAGCCTGAAGAAACTTGTCGCCGACCAGGCCGAACCCTTCGATTTCATTTTCATCGACGCCGACAAGGAAAGCAATCCCGAGTATCTTCAATGGTCGCTGAAGCTTTCCCGCCCCGGCACCGTGATCATAGGCGACAACGTGGTTCGCAAAGGCTGCATTGCCGATCCCGGCAATAAGGATCCGGACGTGCTCGCCGTGCGCAGTTTCCTGGAAATCATGGGCGCCGAACCCCGCTTGACGAGCACCGCCATTCAAACTGTCGGCAGCAAAGGATGGGACGGTTTTTCCATTTCCGTGGTTTCGGAATAATGGCGCAGGATGTCGCTGCGCTGCCCTTGCCCTATATAGGCCGCAACAAGAAACCCGCAGGCTCTTCATCATTAACGGGGGACACCGACATTCATTAGACTTGTTTTTGCGACGAAACACGTTTAATGGAAGCAATGCCGATGTCCCCAGTAAATTCTATCCTAGGAATCAGAGATTTATTGATTGATCGAGTGGAAAGAGGCCGAGAGATTCATGTCTGGGCCAGGCCAGCCAAGCGCTTGGCGTGCGTACATTGCCAGCAAGAGTCGGTACGTATTAAAGCCACGCACCAGCGAACGCTCAAGCACACGCGCCAGGGCAACCAGTTGATGGTGCTGCACCTGCGCGTGCCCAAGTACCACTGCACCGATTGCAATCGCTATTTTCGCCACCGCTTCGCGGGCATCCGGCCGCGGCGCCGAGCCACCGAAGCGTATCGCCTGGAGGTCTTCGAGGCCCACGACGGGGGCGTGAGCCAGCACCAACTAACTCGCACGCATCGGATCGGCAGCGCCACCGTCGAGCGCTGGTATCAATCGTTTGTCAAGCAACGGGTCTCGGAGCTGTCGGGTCGAACCTGCCCCCAGGTGCTGGGCATTGATGAGCACTTTTTCAGTCGTAAAAAGGGCTACGCCAGCACGCTGGTCGATTTGAAGCATCACAAGGTGTTCGATGTGGTGCTGGGGCGCTCAGAAGCCAGCCTGCGCAGCTATTTGAAGCGTTTGCCGGGCAAGGAGCACGTACGGGTCATTGTGATGGATCTGTCCGAGACCTATCGTCGTATTGCACAACAGTACTTTCCCAACGCCATGATCGTGGCCGACCGCTTCCATGTCGTTCGGTTGGTGAACCAGCATTTGCTCAAGCTGTGGCAGCAGCACGACCCTGAGGGGCGCAAGAACCGAGGATTACTGAGCCTGATGCGCCGCCATCACTGGAATCTATCCTCGGTGCAAAAGGAGCGACTGCACCAGTACCTGGCACAGTCGCCCGTGCTGGGGGCGTTGTATTTCGCCAAACAGCAACTGAACGGCTTTCTGGTCATGAAGCACTTGAAGGCTAAGCGAGCCAAACAGATGTTGCCCAAGTTCCTGGCATTGATCCGCCAGTTTGAACAAAGCCCGGCCAGGGCGTTGGCCGCCACGTTAACATCATGGCTTGAGCCCATCGTACGAATGTGGCGATTCACCAAATCAAATGGGATCACCGAAGGATTCCACACCAAAATGGAAATGCTCTCACGCAGAGCGTACGGATTCAGGAATTTTGAGAATTACCGTATGCGGGTCTTGGCCCAGTGCGGTTGGAACGGTGTGATTAACCGAGTGTGATGAGTGCCGATCCCCCGTTAATGGGGAAGAGCC
>NZ_FQXE01000019.1 GCF_900129885.1 Pollutimonas bauzanensis
GCTGTTCTTTGCATGGCTGCTGTTCTTTGCGTGGTCGCTGTTCTTTGCATGGCTGCTGTTCTTTGCGTGGTCGCTGTTTTTAACACGCCGCTGTCGCGGTGGTGGAAGGTAGCGGTCCGCGTTGCCTGGTCCGCCGCCCAGCGCGGCGGACCCCGCCTCGCCTCGCTCGTCCGCGCCTGCGCGCTTCCTTCGCGGCCGGCTTGCTCGGCCCCGGACGGACCGCTACCTTCCACCACCGCGCCAACGACTGCATCCCAGGTTTTGTATCTCTGCTGGGGCGGGTCGGGTGCTTGGCATTCTTGCTAAGATTTTCGCTAGAAAGAAAGAGCTTGCACGCTCGCCCCGCGCGGGCCGCCAGCCGGCCCGCTTGGGCATAGGGGCTGATACGGCCTACGGTGCTGTCTAGTCTACGGTGTCATATGCGACGACATCAAACCCATCAATCTGGCAATTGGAATCGATAACAGTCACCCGACCTGCCTGCCCGGATGCCGAGCTCGATACCGGCGGCCGTCCAATAAACCCAATATCCAGGCGCCGTGGGCGGGAGGGGGTTGGGCGAAAGTTTGAGCAAGCCGCGCAGGCGGCCTGTTTCGTTCGGGGAGGCAAGCCCGCGCTTGTTTGAGAGCTTGCACGCTCGCCCCGCGCAGGCCGCCAGCCGGCCCGCTTGGGCATCGAGGCTGGTTCGGCCTACGGTGCTGTAGTCTACGGTGTCGTATGCGACGACATCAAACCCATCAACCTGGCAATCGACAACGGCCGCCCGACCTGCCAGCCCGAATGCCGAGCTCGATACCGGCGCCCGTCCAATAACCCGATTGCCAAGCCCGATACCGGCGCCCGTCCAATAAACCCAATATCCAGGCGCCGTGGGCGGGTGTGGGTTGGGCGAAAGTTTGAGCAAGCCGCGCAGGCGGCCTGTTTCCGGGAGGCAAGCCCGCGCTTGTCTGAGCGAGACGCTTACGGACAGCCGGGGGCTGTCCGTTTCGCGAGTTCGCGGGCGCCCGGAAACAGGTTGACTGCGCGGGCAGTCACGGGCGAAGCCCGGGACCGCAGCGATATTGAGCCCAACCCACACCCGCCCACGGCGACGGGTTTAGAACTAGAGACCCATACACCCCATGGCGCCGGGTTTAGAACAACATGATCCACACCCGCCCACGGCGACGGTTCAAGAACAACATGATCCACACCACCCACGGCAACGGGTCAAGAACAACATAACCCGCACTAGCCCATAGCGCCAGATCTCCGAAACGGTTTGGATACGAGGCATTTCTTTAGCTAGCTGCCGGCCAAAGAGCTGAAGAAACCACCAAATGAAGGGACCCCCGCACGCGCCTTGAGAACAACGGCATGCTCAAGAGGTGCAGCATGCTTGCCAAACCTACGACACACCGCTACGACACACCGCCCTTCTGGCCGTACATGTAATCGCGGCGCCAGGGGTAGGACAGGTCGGCGGGGTTGTCGAGCTCATCGTGGCGGCCGTTGGTCCGGGGCTGGGCCAGCACCTGGTGCAAAGCTATCCAGCCATGCTCGAAGCCCATGGCGCAGCCGGCCAGATACATGCGGTAGGCCCGCAAGGAACGTTCGCCCTGCTCGCCCTGCAGAATCTTGCGCGCCTCGGGCAGGCGCGCTTCCAGCGCATCGCTCCAGGCCCACAGCGTGCGGGCATAATGCGGGCGCAGGTTTTCGATATCGACGTCTTCCAGGCCGCCCTCGGTGAGCCGTTCCAGCACATGGCTGATGTGCGTGAGCTCGCCACCGGGAAATATGTATTTTTCGATGAACTCGCCCATGCCGGCGCCCAGTTCCGCGTTGTCCACGCCGCCCGCCGTGATGCCGTGGTTCAGCACCAGGCCGCCGGGGCGCACGAGGCGGCGCAATTTCGAGAAATAGGCTTCGAGCTGGGCGCGGCCGACATGCTCGAACATGCCCACCGAGGCGATTTTGTCGTAGGGCTGGGACTCATCGAGCTTGCGGTAATCAAGCAGTTCCATGCGCACCCGCCCGCCCAGGCCTTTTTCCTCGATGAGGCGGTTTACATAGGCGTGCTGGTTTTTCGAAAGGGTTATGCCGGTGGCGTCGACGCCGTAATGCTCGGCGGCCCACAGCAGCAGGCCGCCCCATCCGGCGCCGACATCCAGGAAGCGCTCGCCCGCCGACAGCCGCAATTTACGGCAAATGTGGTCCAGCTTGGCTTCCTGAGCCTGCGCGATCGACATGTCCGGGCTGCTGAAATACGCGCATGAATATACGCGCAGCGGGTCCAGCCACAAGGCGTAGAAATCGTCGGATAAATCGTAGTGGAACTGGATCTGGCGCGCATCGCGCTCGGGGGAATGGCGCCACACGGACAGCAGGCGCCGTATCAGTTCGGTCAGCCTGCCTATGCGGGCCGCTTCGATGGGAGAGCCCGGCAAAATGGATGCGGCCAGGTGCATCAGGTCCCGCATTGAGCCTTCGACGTCGAACTTGCCCTCGACGTAATCTTCCCCCAGCAAGCCCACCTGCCCGCCCACCAGGCTGGCCAGCGTCGAACGGTCTTTGATCATCAGGCAGACATCCGCATTGGGCGCCCCCAGCTTTTGCCCATCCGGCATGACCAAGCGCACCGGCACGGGCAGGGAAAGCAACTTATTTTCAACAACAGACAGAACCACGCTCAAGGCCGACTCCCTAGTTTGAAATTATCGTCAATGAAAATAGTGCCACATATCAGCCAAGAAGGAAATGCGCTTTAAGCACATGCTAAGATCAAAATTGATTCCCAACTTTTCGATACATGCCACCTGCTCCCAGTTCCCTTATCGTCATTCCCCGCTGGTTAATCTTGATGGGCCTGTTGACGGCGCTGGGGCCCCTCGCCATCGATATGTACCTGCCGGCGTTTCCGGCCATCGCCCAAGGCCTGGGGACGACGCCGGGGCACGTCGAGCGCACGCTGGCCAGTTATTTGTTCGGCCTGGCCATGGCGCAGCTGTTCTACGGTCCCTTCGCCGACCGCTACGGCCGCAAGAAGCCGCTGATAGCCGGCGTCTTCATCTTCATCGTGGCATCGATGGGCTGCGCCTTTACGGGCGACATCGAACACCTGACCTGGTGGCGCATCGCCCAGGCTTTCGGCGGCGCCGCCGGCATCGTCATACCGCGGGCCGTCATCCGCGACAATTTCGATACCCGCGATGCGTCCAAGGCGCTATCCATCCTGATGCTGGTCATGGGCGTGACCCCCATACTCGCGCCCATACTGGGCGGGCAGGTGCTGGCCTTCGGCAACTGGCGCGGGATTTTCGTCATCATGGCGGCCTGCGGCGCGGCGCTGCTGGCCGGCGTCGTGCTGACCATGAAGGAAACGCTGCATCCCGAGCGCGTCATTCCGCTGGGCCTGGACATCATCGGCCGCAACTACCTGGCCCTGCTGCGCCACAAGCGATTCATGTGCTATACGCTGGCCGGCGGCTTCGGCTCGGCGGGCATGTTCGCCTATATCGCCGGGTCGCCGCGCGTGTTCATTGAAGTGTTTGATGTCGACCCGCAGCACTTCGGCCTGTTGTTCGCCGTCAATGCCGCCGCGCTCATCGTGGCCGCCCAGGTCAGCGCCCGGCTGCTGAACCGGCACACGCCGCAGGCCCTGCTGAAAAAAGCCCAGATATCGCTGGTCACGATGACGCTGGCGGCATTGGCGCTGACGCTTGCGGGCGCAATTACGCTACTATTGCTGATGCTGTGCCTGGCCGGCTTCATGGCCAGCCAGGGCTTCGTCAACCCCAACGCGGCGGCGCTGGCCCTGTCCGAGCAAGGCAAACGCCTGGGCGTGGCCTCGGCCCTCATGGGGACCTTGCAAATGCTGTGCGGCGCGAGCGCAGGCCTGGCGATCAGCATCTGGCAAACGTCCTCGGCCTTGCCGCTTACAAGCATGCTGGCCGCCTGCGCCTGCCTGTCGTGGCTGTTCGGTCGCCTTGCGTTGAAAGCCACTTGATCTAAGTGCCGGTTTCGTATTAGAATATCAGGCTTTACAGATACACGGTCGTTGTCTTTTACCGCTTTTTTATGTTGCGGGGCCGAATCAAGCAAATTATCAAGGGGTATTACCATGGCACGCGTATGCCAAGTTACCGGCAAAGGCCCGATGGTGGGCAACAATGTTTCGCACGCGAACAATAAAACCAAGCGTCGCTTTCTACCTAACTTGCAATCGCGCCGTTTCTGGGTCGAGAGCGAAAACCGCTGGGTCCGCCTGCGTATTTCGGCCCACGCACTGCGCACGATCGACAAGAACGGCATCGATTCCGTGCTGGCCGATTTGCGTGCCCGCGGCGTGCGCGCTTAAGCCGCTCGCGATCTAACTTAAGGAGCTCAACATGGCAAAAGGTATACGCGAGAAGATCAAACTCGAATCCACCGCCGGCACCGGTCATTTCTACACGACCACCAAGAACAAACGCAACATGCCCGAGAAAATGCTGATCAAGAAATTCGATCCCGTTGCTCGCAAGCATGTCGACTACAAGGAAATGAAGCTCAAATAAAGCTGCGCCGGGGCGCGCACCTTGCGCCCGAACCGGCCAGGCCCGGCCGGACTCCCTGGCAAGCGCTGATTTATTTGGCTCCTTGTGAAAACCCCGCTACGGCGGGGTTTTTTCGTTTTGTTTTGTTTTGCCGCCGGGCCGCCACAAGGCAAAAAATCTCTTCGCGCCAGGCATCCTATAATGTACGGTTTGCGCAACCAATAACAAATACCGGATCTCATGCAGGAACGCTATAACCCCAACGCTGTCGAAAAAGCCTCCCATCAAAACTGGCAAGAGCGCGACGCGTATCGCGTCAGCGAAAACGCCGTGGCGGCCGACGGCACGCCCAAGCCCAAGTTCTATGCCTGCTCGATGCTGCCCTATCCCAGCGGCAAGCTGCATATGGGCCATGTGCGCAACTACACCATCAACGACATGATGACGCGCCAGTTGCGCATGCGCGGCTTCAACGTGCTGATGCCGATGGGCTGGGACGCGTTCGGCATGCCCGCCGAAAACGCCGCCATCAAGTCGCGCGTGCCGCCCGCCAAGTGGACGTACGACAACATCGCCTACATGAAAAAACAGATGCAGGCGATGGGGCTGGCGGTGGACTGGTCGCGCGAAATGTGCGCCTGCGATCCCAAATACTATAAGTGGAACCAGTGGCTTTTCCTGAAGATGCTGGAAAAAGGCATTGCCTACCGCAAGACCCAGGTCGTCAACTGGGATCCGGTGGACCAGACCGTGCTGGCCAATGAGCAAGTCATCGATGGCCGCGGCTGGCGCTCTGGCGCGCCGGTCGAAAAGCGCGAAATCCCCGGCTATTACCTGCGCATCACGGACTACGCCGAAGAATTGCTCGACAAGGTCAAGAACGGCCTGCCCGGCTGGCCCGAGCGCGTGCGCCTGATGCAGGAAAACTGGATAGGCAAGAGCGAGGGCGTGCGCTTTGCCTTCACGCACGACATCAAGGACCGGACGGGCGCGCTGATACAAGACGGCCGCCTGTATGTCTTCACGACGCGCGCCGACACCATCATGGGCGTCACGTTCTGCGCCGTGGCCCCCGAGCATCCGCTGGCCACGCATGCGGCGCAGGCCAATCCGGCGCTGGCGGCCTTCATCGAATCCTGCAAGCAAGGCGGGACCACCGAGGCCGAAATGGCCACGCGCGACAAAGAAGGCGTGCCCACCGGCCTGGCGGTCATCCATCCGCTTACCGGCGCATCCATCGAGGTCTGGGTCGGCAACTATGTGCTCATGACCTACGGCGACGGCGCCGTCATGGGCGTGCCGGCCCATGACGAGCGCGATTTCGCCTTTGCCAGGAAGTATTCGCTTCCCATCCGCGACGTCATTGCCGCCGACGGCAAAACCTTCTCGACCGAACAGTGGCAGGACTGGTACGGCGACAAGCAGCAAGGCCGTACAGTCAATTCGGGCAAGTACGATGGCCTGGCTCCGGCAGCCGCCGTCGACGCCGTCGCCGCCGACCTGATCGCAAAAGGCCTGGGCGAGAAGAAAATCACCTGGCGCCTGCGCGACTGGGGCATATCGCGCCAGCGGTATTGGGGCACGCCCATTCCCATCATCCACTGTCCGGATTGCGGCCCCGTGCCGGTGCCCGAAAAAGACCTGCCCGTCATACTGCCCGACGACCTGATCCCGGACGGCAGCGGCAACCCGCTGGCCAAGCATGAAGGGTTCCTGTCCTGCCATTGCCCCAAATGCGGCGTCCCGGCGCGGCGCGAAACCGACACCATGGACACCTTCGTGGACTCGTCCTGGTACTTCATGCGCTATACCTCGCCCGGCAATGACGACGCCATGGTCGACGCCCGCAACGACTACTGGATGCCCATGGACCAGTACATCGGCGGCATCGAGCACGCCGTGCTGCACCTGCTGTATGCGCGCTTCTGGACGCGCGTCATGCGCGACCTGGGCCTGGTCAAGTTCGACGAGCCTTTCACCCGCCTGCTGTGCCAGGGCATGGTGCTCAATCATATTTATTCGCGCAAGACCGAACAGGGCGCGGTCGAATACTTCTGGCCCGAAGAAGTGGAAAACATCCACGACGCCAAGGGCGTCATCATCGGCGCCAGGCGCATTTCGGACGGCGCGCCGGTGCAATACGGCGGCATAGGCACCATGTCCAAATCCAAGAACAATGGCGTCGACCCGCAGTCGCTGATCGACACCATGGGGGCCGACACCGCGCGCCTGTTCGTCATGTTCGCGAGCCCGCCGGAACAGACCCTGGAATGGTCGGACTCGGGAGTCGACGGCGCCCACCGCTATTTGCGCCGCCTGTGGGCCTTCTGCCACGGCCATCGCGCCGCCATACAAACCGCGCACGACGGCGGCGGCTGGGCGGGCGCCGACGAGGCCTCCAAGGCCCTGCGCCGGGAAATCCATGGCTTGCTGAAACAGGCCGATTACGACTACCAGCGCATCCAGTACAACACCGTGGTGTCGACCTGCATGAAAATGCTCAACACCCTGGAATCGGCGGCGCTTCCCGATAGCGCGATCGCGCATCGCGCGCTGGCTGAAACCACGTCCATACTGTTGCGCGTCCTGTATCCGGTAGTGCCGCACATCACCTGGCAGTTATGGCGGGACCTGGGCTTCGAGGGCTCCGGCGGCGATTTGCTGGACGCCTCCTGGCCCGCAGTGGACGAAACCGCATTGATCGCCGACGAGATCGAACTCGTGCTGCAGATCAACGGCAAGCTGCGCGGCGCGCTCAGGGTGGCGCATGGCGCGGCCAAGGACCAGATCGAGCAAATTGCGCTGGCGCACGATGCCACCGGCAAGTTCCTGGAAGGCCGTCCGCCGAAACGGGTTATTGTCGTACCCGGTAAACTCGTCAATATTGTCGGATAAAATCAGGCATGCACAGCCCCAAGCCCAAGCTCCCGCGCTCCACCTCGTTTACGCAACAGCGCCTGCGCGGGCTCGCCTGCGTGGCGCTTTGCCTGCTTCTGGCGGCTTGCGGCTTCAGGCTCAAGGGCGTATCGCCTTTGCCTTTCACCACGATATACACCAATATTCCCGACAACTCCGCCTTCGGGGCGAATATGCGCCGTGCCATCGTGGCCAGCTCGCCCCGCACGCGCTTCGTGTCCGAGCCGGCCGATGCCCAGGCCAGGCTGACCCAGCTGAGCAACAATCAGTCCCTGCGCGAACTCTCCATCGATGCCCAGGGCCGGGTCGAAGAATATGAACTGAACCTGGAATTCGTGTTCCAGCTGACCGACGCCCGGGGGCATCTGGTATTGCCGCCGACCACCCTGCGCGCCACGCGGGAAATTCCCTACGACGACACCATAGTCCAGGCCAAGCAAGGCGAAATCGGCACCATCTTCCAGGAAATGCAGCAATCCATGGTCGACCGGGTGGTCCGGCGCCTGGCCTCCCCCGATGTCGCCGAGGCATTCGCCGACGCGGAATCCCTGCCCGTGGACGAGAGTCCGGCCGGCGCCGCGCCCACGCCCCCTTCCCAGCCCATGCCGGGCGCCCCCCCCTGGGGCGGCCCGCGCATCGATTCGGGCGCCGGCGGGCCCTAGCGCCATGGGACGCCGCCAGGATGCCGACAGTCTTTTACATCAGCTGAAAAAGACCGCGCCGCCGCAGCTCGACAGCCTGTATATCGTATCGGGCGACGAGCCGCTGCTGGTCATCGAAACCATAGACGCGCTGCGCGCCGGCGCCTTGCGGGCCGGATACGGCGAGCGCATCAGCCTGATCATGGACGCGCGCAGCGACTGGTCGGCCGTCATCGGCGCCACGCAGAACGTATCCCTGTTCGGCGACCGCCGGCTGGTGGATGTGGCCATCCCCACGGGCAAGCCCGGCAAGACCGGCGGCGAGGCGCTGCTCAAGCTGTCCGCCATGGTGGAAAGCGGGGCGCTGGCCGACACCCTGGTGCTGGTCAACCTGCCCCGCCTGGACAAGGCCACGCGCAGCGCCAAATGGGCGCTCGGGCTGGCGCAGGCGGGCACTTGGGTGGAAATCGGCAATATCGGCCGGGCCGAATTGCCCCGCTGGATAGGCCAGCGCCTGGCGCGGCAGGAACAGCAACTGGATTCCGCCACGCTGGAATGGATGGCCGACAAAGTCGAAGGCAATCTGCTGGCCGCCTTCCAGGAGGTGCAGAAGCTGGGCCTGCTGTATCCCGCGGGCGCGATCAGCGCGACCGATGTGGAGCGCGCCGTCCTGAATGTCGCGCGCTACGATGTATTCGGCCTGCGCGATGCCATGCTGGCCGGCCAGCCCGCCAAGGCGCTGACCGTGCTGGCCGGCTTGCGCGCCGAGGGGGAGGCCCTGCCCCTGGTGCTTTGGGCGGTGGGCGAGGAAGTGCGCGTCCTGGCGCGGCTGGCCGCGGCCCAGTCCGGCGGGCAGGATTTGCAGGCCGAAATGCGCCGCCAGCGGGTCTTCGGCCCGCGCGAACATCTGCTGCGCCAGACCCTGAACCGCGTGCCCCCCCAAACCTGGCCGGCGGCCGTGCAGCATGCCCACGATATCGATAGACTGATCAAGGGGCTGAAAGTGCCCGGCCGCCTCAATGACCCGTGGGAAGAACTGGGGCGCCTGGCTTTGCGCATTGCCATCACCAGAAGCCCCTCCGCCCGCTAGCCTTGCGCCGGGCTCGCGGCGCAAGCCCCGAATGCTGGGATAATCCCGATAAGCCTAACTGTACCTTTGCCATGACACAACATACCGATTTCAGCACCACGCCCTCCGCCGCCGCTTCCGACGCCGGCGATATGACCGTCCTGGGCCGGCAGGCCCGCCAGGCCGCGCGCCTGATGCGCATTGCTTCCGGCCAGGCCAAGGCCGCCGCCCTGCGCGCCATGGCGCGGCGCCTGCAGGAACAGAAAGAGCAGCTCAAGGCGGTAAACGCCCAGGACCTGGCGCAAGCGCGCGCCAACCGGCTGGAGCCGGCCATGCTCGACCGCCTGACGCTGTCGGACAAAACCATAGCCTCCATGGCTGCCGGCCTGCTGCAGATCGCCGACATGCCCGACCCCATAGGCAGCCTGAGCGCGACCACCATACGCCCCAACGGCATGCGCGTCGCCCAGATGCGCGTGCCGCTGGGCGTCATCGGCATCATTTACGAGTCCCGGCCCAATGTCACGATAGACGCGGCCGCGCTCTGCCTGAAGTCCGGCAACGCCACCATATTGCGCGGCGGCAGCGAGGCCTTGCAATCCAATATCGCGCTGGGCGCCATCGTCCAGCATGGGCTGGCCGATGCCGGCCTGCCGGCCCATGCCGTGCAGGTGGTGGGCACGACCGACCGCGCCGCCGTGGGGCAATTGATCACCCTGACCGAATACATAGACGTGATCGTGCCGCGCGGCGGCAAAGGCCTGATCGCGCGGCTGGCCGCCGAAGCCAAGGTTCCCCTGATCAAGCACCTGGACGGCAACTGCCATGTATACCTGGACGCCGCCGCCGACCTGGACAAGGCTCACGATATCGCCGTGAACGCCAAAACCTATCGCTATGGCGTCTGCGGCGCGATGGAGACCCTGCTGGTCCATGCCGGCATCGCCGCGCTGATATTGCCGCGCCTGGCCAGGACCCTGGCGGACAAGGGCGTCGAACTGCGCGGCTGCGAACGGACCCGGGCCATAGTGCCGCAGGCGCTCGCCGCCACCGAGGAGGACTGGCGCACCGAATACCTGGGGCCGATACTGGCCATACGCGTCGTCGACAGCCTGGACGCCGCCATGGACCATATCGCCGCCTACAGCTCGGAACACACCGAATCCATCGTCACCGAGAACCTGCAGGCCGCCAACCGCTTCCAGCGCGAGGTGGATTCCAGCTCCGTCTACGTCAACCTGCCCACCTGCTTTGCCGACGGCTTCGAATACGGCCTGGGCGCCGAAATCGGCATATCCACCAATCGGCTGCACGCGCGCGGACCCGTGGGCCTCGATGGGCTCACCACCATGAAATGGGTGCTGGCCGGCGACGGCCAATTGCGCGGATAGGCCCATGCTCTGGATCAAGACTTTCCACATTCTGTTCGTCACCTCATGGTTCGCCGGGCTGTTCTACCTGCCGCGCATCTATGTCAACCTGGCGCAGCCCCAGGAGGCCGCCGCCACGGCATGCCTGCTGGGCATGGCGCGGCGCCTGTACCGCTTCATGACGCCGCTGGCCGCGCTGGCGCTGGCGCTCGGACTGTGGCTGTTCCTGGGCTATGGTATCGGCCGCGGCCAGGGCTGGATGCACGCCAAGCTGGCCGCGGTTGCGCTGCTGGTGGTCTACCACCTGGCCTGCGGGCGCATGCTGAAAAAATTCGAGCGAGGCACGAACCCGCATGGCCACCGGTTCTATCGGTGGTTTAATGAAATACCGGTTATTTTGCTGCTGATCGTTATTGCCCTGGTAGTAGCAAAACCCTTTTGAGCCTTTTGAACCATGACCGATGCCAAAACCGGCAAGACCCTTACCCTGAAGAAAAAAAGCGCCGCCGCAAGCGATAGCGCCAACGCCGATCGCCCCAAGCGCGCGGGCGCGCGGGCGCGCCAGGTCGCGCAGCTGGAACGCCAGCGCGAACAGCAGCGCAGCCTGCAGGCGCCCGCCGCAGAGGCTGCGCCGATGGCGCCACCGCCCGCGCGCCAGCCCGCCGCGGCGCGCAAGCGCCATCCAGGCGAGCCCGCGCCCGAGCCCGGCACGCGGCCGCAACCCGGCCACCTGCAGGACGCCGACGCCGCGCACTTCGGCGCGCGCCGCAGGCACGAGCCATCCCGGGCCGAGATATTCCCGGTTTTCACTCCCTGTCCCCAAGGGCTGGAAGACGCGCTGGCCGCCGAAATGCAGGCCCTGGGCTTTGAGGACGCCGAGCCGGCCCGCGCCGGCTGCCGCTTCCACACCGACTGGACCGGGATTCTTCGCGCCAACCTGTACTCGCGCCTGGCGACGCGGGTGCTGGTCGAGGTGGCGCACGGCCCGGCGCGCCACGAAGACGATATCCTGGACCTGGCCATGGATACGCCGTGGGAACGCTGGTTCGGCGCCGAACAGACGCTGCGCGTCGATACCTCGGCCATACGCAGCCCCATGCAGAGCCTGCAGTACTGCAATTTGCGCGCCAAGGACGGCATTTGCGACCGCCTGCGCGAGCGTGAAGGCGCGCGTCCGGACATCGACACGGTGCGCCCCGATGCGCGCGTCCATCTCTTCCTGGACGAGGACAGCGCCACCCTCTACCTGGACACCTCCGGCGAATCGCTGTTCAAGCGCGGCTGGCGCCTGGAAAAAGGCGAAGCTCCACTGCGCGAGAACCTGGCCGCCGGCCTGCTGGCCTTGTCCGGCTGGGATCCCGCGCAAGCCTTGATGGACCCTTTTTGCGGCAGCGGCACCATATTGATCGAAGGGGCGTGGATTGCGCTGGGCGTTCCGCCCGGCATCTGGCGCCCCTTCGGGTTCGAACGGCTGCGCGGCCACGACGCGCGCCACTGGCGCGATCTCAAGGACGAGGCGCGCTCGCACATCGCCACGCAGCTCGACAGCCCCATCGTCGGCTACGACCTCGATCCCGCGGCGATCGACGCCGCGAGGGCCAATCTGGAGCGGGCCTGGCTCACGCCGGATTCCATACGCTTCGAGATCGGCGACGCCCGTTCGGTTCCTCCTCCCGCGGAAACCGGCTGGCTGGTGACCAACCCGCCCTATGGCGAACGTCTGCCCAGCGAAGAAGACACCGGCCTATGGCGCGCATGGGCGCAGAACCTGAAGCAGAACTACAGCGGCTGGAATGTCAATATCATTTCCAATGACATGGATCTGCCGCGGGCGCTGCGCCTGAAGCCTTTGCGCCGCTACCCCCTGTACAACGGGGCGCTGGATTGCCGCCTGTTCAGCTTTGAAATGGTGGCGGCCGGCTATCGCGACAAATAAGGCGTTGCGCCGGCGCACCATTTTGCCGCGACGCAACATCATGGCTTGCTTGAGTCTAGGGTTAACCCTATAATAGGGTTAACCCTGAACGAAACGTTCATTTATCAAGCAAAGAGGCTAGCCATGATCAACGTAGGCAAAGATACCCGTTTGACCGACGAACTCGAACGTCAACTGATGATGCAGGCCATCGAAGACCAGTTCCGTTTCAAACCCCTCGTCTCCCTGAAGCATCTGTTTGCCCGGCTCGCTGCGTTGTTTTCGCACGACAAGGCTCGCGCGCACAGCACGGTCCATTCGGCAAGCTGAATCGACTATCCGTCCGCGGACGGATGCCACGCGCTTGCAGCGCGTATGCAAAAGCCGCCTTGGCGGCTTTTTTCTTGGGCAGCGGCATAATTGCGGGATAATAGCGGCCATCCGCAGCCTTATAGCTTCTTGCAATGCAACAAACCAATGCCACCTCCGCCATTTCACCCGGCACGGTTCCCAGCCGCCTGCGCCGCTTCGCCTGCATGATGTACGAGGCCGTGCTGCTCTTCGGCGTGATCTTCCTGGCCAGCTACCTGTTCGACACCCTGACGCAGAGCCGCGACGCGCTGATGCTGCGGCATGGCAGGCAGGCCATTGTTTTTGCCGCGATAGGCGTGTACTTCATCATGTGCTGGCGCAAGCGCGGCCAGACCCTGCCCATGAAGACCTGGAACATCCGCCTGGTGGATCGCGACGGAGCCAGCCCCAGCCTGGAGCGCCTGCTGCTGCGCTATGTACTGCTGTGGCCCCTGCCGCTGCTGGCGGCCATGCTGGTGCTGGGCGCGTCGCGGCTCACCGGCTACAGCTCCACGGACCTGCTCATTGTCTTCGCCCCTTTCAGCATCTTTATCTGGACCTGGTTCGACCCGCAGGGGCAGTTTCTGCACGATCGCCTATTGGGCACCCGCCTGGTCGATGTGCAGAAACCGCCACGTTCTCCGTATAAACCCTAGTGACCTCGGCTTTCTGATCCATAGGCATTGCACAGATCCTGCTTGTCGTTCATGCTTGCGCTTCAAGGAGCTTGCGCCTTCTGTATGCCTAGTTGAATCCAAAAGACAATGAACGACCAATACTCGGAGCTGTACCCGACTTACCAATGGTTTGTCCCCTCTCAATTCAACATCGCGCAGGCGTGCGTACACCGCTGGGCGGAAAACCCCCTCGAAGGCAGGCGCATCGCCATCTTCCATGAAAACGAACTGGGACAGCGCGAGGTCTGGACTTATTCGCGCCTGTCGGAAACCGCCAATCAGCTGGCAAATGGCTTGACGAAAATGGGCGTGCAGCCCGGGGACCGCGTGGCGCTGGTCATGGGGCAGCGCCCCGAAGCCGTGGCGTCGTACATGGCCATTTTCAGTGTCGGCGCGGTGGCCTTGCCGCTGTCTCCCCTATTTGGCCCCGATGGCCTGGCGGCGCGTCTGCGAGACGCGGATGCGCGCGTGGCCATTGTCGATTCCAGCACCGCTCCCGACCTGCTGCAGGCGCAAATCCAGTGCCCTGCGCTATCGCAGATCATCGCGCTGGAATTCCAGCACGAAGCCACCATACCCTGGCGCTCGCTGCTGGCGCGCCAGACCACTGTTTTCAAGACCCTTGCGACCAAATCCGGCAGCCCCGCCCTATTGCTCTACACGTCGGGCACGACCGGCGCGCCCAAAGGCGCCCTGCTGACCCATAGCGCGCTCATAGGCAATCTGCCCGGCTTCGTCGCGTCGCAAAACTGGTTTCCGCAGAAGTCGGACGTGTTCTGGACGCCGGCCGACTGGGCCTGGACCGGCGGCCTGATGGGCGCCTTGCTGCCCACGCTGTACTTCGGCCACGCCATCGTCGGGACGCTGGGGCGCTTCTCGGCCACCCGCGCCCTGGAAATCATGGAGCGCTATCGGGTCACGAACGCCTTTCTGCCGCCCACCGCGCTCAAGCTGATCATGCAGGAAGTGCCCGCGCCGCGCGAGCATTACCAGCTGGCGCTGCGGGCCATCGCGGCGGGCGGCGAAAGCCTGGGGCCCCCGATATTCGAGTGGTGCCATGCGGCGCTGGGGGTGGCGCCCAACGAAATGTTCGGGCAGGCCGAAATGAACTACCTCATAGGCAACAGCCATAAATGGCCGGTCCGGCCGGGCAGCATGGGGCGGCCTTATCCCGGCCACCAGGTCGCTGTGCTCGACGCGCGCGGCAAGCCTTGCGCCGTCGGCGCCGTCGGCGAAATCGCCCTGAACCGCTACGATATCCACGGCCATCCCGATCCCATCCTGTTCCTGGGCTATTGGCGCAACGACGCCGCCACGCAAAGCAAATTCACGGGCGACTGGTGCCTGAGCGGCGACCTGGCCTCGGTCGACCAGGACGGCTATTACTGGTACGCAGGCCGGGCCGACGACGTGTTCAAGAGCTCCGGCCACCGCATAGGCCCGGGCGAGATCGAGGATTGCCTGCTGCGCCACCCGGCCGTCGCCAATGCGGCGGTGGTTCCCAAGCCCGACAGCACGCGCGGCGCGCTGATCAAGGCATATGTGATACTCAGCAGCGGCGCGCGCGAACGCGACGCGCAAGCGCTGCAGAAAGAACTGCAGGAACACGTCAAGTCCCGCCTCGCCTCCTACCAGATGCCGCGCGAAATCGAATTCGTCGACAGCCTGCCCCTGACCAGCACCGGAAAAATCCGCCGCCATGTATTGCGCGCGCGCGAACAACAGCGCAGCGCCATCCCCGCCAAAGCCGCCAAATAAAAAACAGAAAGCGCCAGAACGGCGCTGGCAGGGCAAAGCCGGCTTATGGGCTAGAATTTAGCCTATGACAGATCAACTCAAAAAGTATTTATTGCCGGATCACAGCACCCGGCTGCAAGCCGTCAAGCTGACGTCCGCCTGGCAGGCGGGCCTGGTCCACCAGCACTATCCCGAATGCGTGCAGCGCTTGCTGGGCGAACTGGTGTCGGCGGCCGTCTTGCTGGCCACCAATATCAAGTTCGACGGCTCCCTGGTGCTGCAGCTGCAGGGCGACGGCCCCATCGCGCTGGTGGTGGTCGAATGCACGGCCGACCTTGCCATACGCGCCACGGTAACCCTGCGCGAAGGCCACGACATACCGGCCGACGGCACGCTGCAGTCCCTGCTCAATGCCCATGGCAAGGGACGCTTCGTCGTCGTGCTCGATCCCAACCGCGACACCACCGACCTCGAACCCTATCAAGGCATCGTTCCCCTGGAAGGCGACTCGGTGGCCCAGGTGCTGGAATTGTATATGCGCAATTCGGAACAGCTGGACACCCGCATATGGCTTGCGTCCGACGCGGAAAATTCCGCCGGCCTGCTCCTGCAGCGGCTGCCGGACCATGGCGGCACGACCGACGAGGACCATGAATCGCGCGATGAAACCTGGACGCGGGTCCGCCATCTGGCCGCCACCGTCAAATACGGGGAACTCCTTGAGCTGGACAGCGATACCCTCATCCATCGCCTGTTCTGGGAAGAGGACCTGATCGCCTTCGAGCCGCAGCAAGTGCGCTGGCATTGCCCTTGCACCCGCGAGCGGGTGGCCAATATGCTGCGCATGCTGGGCCGCGAAGAGATCGAAGACATTCTCAGCGAACGCGAAAAAATCGATATTTCCTGCAATTTCTGCGGCAAGCCCTATCAATTCGACGCCATCGATTGCGCCGGCCTCTTCCTGGACAATCTGGACACGGCCCACAGCGATCACAAATCGGTCCATTGACCGCGGCGCGCCCGCAAGGGCGGGCCGCCTAGGCACTATCCACAATCGACGCGCCAGCCAGGCATGGGCACACTGGCCGCATGTTTCGATCCCTTCCCTTTCCCGTCAAGGCATCCGGCCGGCGCCGCCTCGTTCGCGCGCCTGGCCGCTGCGGCGCGCCCGCCGGCGGGGGCCGCGGCGCGCCGAATCCGCCAGCGCGCACATTCCACAGAACGGCCCAATCGGGCACCGGCATGGTCGAATTGTCCGTCGCCGCCATACCGCTGCTGCTGCTCGGGCTGGGCAGCATCGAGGCCGCCCAGTGGTTCTTCGCCAAACAGGCCGCCAGCCTGGCGCTGCTCGAGGCCGGCCGCGCCGCCATCACCGCGCATGCCAGGCCGGAAGTCATTGAAACGGCGTTCGAGCAGGCGCTGACGCCGCTGTTTGCCGCCGGCCAGGGCGGCGGCGCCCGGCAGCGCCTGGCCAGGGCGCTGGAGCAGCGCAGCCAGGCCACCGGCGCCGCGCCCTGGCGCATCGAAGTCCTTTCCCCGCCCGCGCAGGCCTTTCTCGATTTTTCCGACCCTACGCTGGCCATTGCGCGCGCAACGGGGCTGGCCGCCATCAACAACAACTACCTGGCCGAACAGGATCAACGCCTGCGCGAAGGCCCGGGCGGCGGCCTGGGCGCGCAATCCGGGCTCTCCATCCTGCAGGCCAATACGCTGGTGTTGCGCCTGACCTACCTGCACGAGCCGGTGCTGCCGGGAATGAAAGGCCTGATGCGCCTGCTGGGCGCCGGGGGCGGGTCCTATGGCAGGCAGGCGATGGCGCGCGGCGGATACCTCCCCGTCATGCAGGAAATCGCGCTGGTCATGCAGTCGCACCCCGTGAATTGGCCTTTGCCCGCGGCCGGCAAGGTAGTCGGCCCCCAGGCGGCGCCCGGCGCCCCGCCGTTGCCGGCGGCAAGCTGCCAGGGCCTTTGGTGCGCGGGCCGGCGTCCGGCGGGCATCCCGCCCGGCGCGGCGGCGCCGGCTGCCGCGACGCCGGAGCCAGCAGTTCAGGATGCGGCATGGCCGGATGCCGACCCAGGCGGGCTCCTGCCGCCGTGGCCGCCCGCCGCCGCGCAGGAAGGCGGGCCGCCCGGGGCGCCGATGGCGGGCGGTGACGCCGATGCCGCCGGCTCCGGCATGCCTGGCGCGACGCCCGAGGGCGCGGCTTGCCCGGCCGCGTCCTGCTGCCCGCCGGCCTAATTGCCTTTTTTCTTGGATATTTGCGGAGTCTTGATTTCCGGCTCGCGCTCATGCGGGGCGAGTATCTGCACAAAGATCTCGCCGTCCTTGATCATCCCCAATTCAGCGCGCGCGCGCTCTTCCACGGCCGCCTTGCCGGATTTCAGATCCTGCACCTCGGCTTGCAGCGCATTATTGCGGGCGATCAGCGCTTCGTTGGTTTCCTGCTGGCTGCTGGCTTTCCGTTCCAGCTCCTGCACCCGCAGCCACCCGCCCTTGCCCCACCAAAGCGGATACTGGGTGATGGCTGTCAGCAGGGCCAGGATGATGAATAGCAGTCGCATGTTTTACGCAAAAAGCCGGCCGAGCGGCCGGCTGGATTGGGCTTAGCGCAAGTTGTAGAAAGCGTCGCGGCCCGGGTAGGATGCTACCTCGGCGAGTTCTTCTTCGATGCGCAGCAACTGATTGTATTTGGCCATGCGGTCCGAACGCGACAGCGAGCCGGTCTTGATCTGCATGGCATTGGTGGCCACCGCGATATCGGCTATCGTCGTGTCTTCGGTTTCGCCCGAACGATGCGAGATGACGGCCGTGTAGCCCGCCCGCTTGGCCATTTCGATGGCGGCGAAGGTTTCGGTCAGGGTGCCGATCTGGTTGATCTTGATCAGGATGGAATTGGCGATGCCCTGGTCTATGCCCTGCTTGAGGATCTTGGTGTTGGTGACGAAAAGGTCATCGCCCACCAACTGGACCCGCTTGCCCAACTGGTCGGAAAGCACTTTCCAGCCTTCCCAATCGTTTTCGGCCATGCCGTCCTCGATGGAGATGATAGGGTATTTGTCGCACCACGTCGCCAGCAGATTGGCGAAGTCCTGGGAAGTCAGGGCAATGCCGCCTTCGCCCGCCAAATGGTACTTGCCGTCGCGGTAGAACTCGGAGCTGGCGCAATCCAGGCCCAGGGCGACTTGCGACCCGGCCTCGTAGCCGGCTTCGGCTATGGCCTGCAAGATAAGCTGGATGGCCGCTTCATGGTTGGCCACGTTGGGCGCGAAGCCGCCTTCGTCGCCCACCGCCGTGGACATGCCCTGCTTGTTCAGCAGCTTTTTAAGGGCGTGGAAGATTTCCGCGCCCATGCGCAGCGATTCGCGGAAGCTGGTGGCGCCGATGGGCAGGATCATGAATTCCTGCAGGTCGAGCGTATTGTTGGCATGCGCGCCGCCATTGATGACGTTCATCATGGGCACCGGCATGGACATCGGGCCGCTGCCGCCGAAATACCGGTACAGCGACAAGCCGGAATCGTCGGCCGCGGCGCGGGCCACGGCCATGCTGGCCGCCAGGATGGCGTTGGCGCCCAGGCGGCTCTTGGATTCGGTGCCGTCCAGGTCGATAAGAGTGCGATCGAGGAAAGTCTGTTCCTGGGCGTCCAGGCCCATGAGCGCTTCGGAAATCTCGGTGTTCAGGTTTTCCACGGCGCGCAGCACGCCTTTGCCCAGGTAGCGCGCGGCGTCGCCGTCGCGCAGCTCGATGGCTTCGCGCGAGCCGGTGGAGGCGCCCGAAGGTACAGCCGCACGACCCATGGCGCCCGACTCCAGCAACACATCGCACTCGACGGTCGGGTTGCCGCGCGAGTCCAGAATTTCGCGTCCGATGATATCTACGATTGCACTCATAATATTGACTGTCCTGCCTGAATGTAAGGTTACGCTGGAAGTTTGCCTGAAGGCCCGCGCGCTTGCCGGCCGGGGCAGCGGCAGCAGGCGCGAACGACCGATTGTACCCGGGCTGCGCCTTGCAAGGCTTACCCTGAGTTTAAAAGATTAGAAATTTTATTATCTGTCACGCTACACAATGCTACGCCGGCCCGCGCGGCGCCATGCGCGGCGGGCTTATCGATCGGGCCGGGCGGGGCTGGCGGCCTCCTGCCGCAAGCGCTGTTCGAGCACGCTCAGCATCGTGCCCAGCGCCTGCATGTCCCGCGGCGACAAATCGCCCAGCGCCCTTTCGATGAAGGCCGTGCGCCGCGGCAGGGTCTGTTCGACCACCTTCCTGCCCTGCGCCGTCAGGGCCACATTGGTCAGCCGGTTGTCGCTCGCGTCGTTGTGGCGTTCGACCCAGCCTTTATTCTCGATGACCTGGATCTGGCGCGTAAGGGCGGCGGGGTCCATGCGCAAGGCGAGCGCAAGCTGCTTCTGGGAAGCCTCCCCGGACTCATGCAAATGCAGCAATATGCGCCAGCGCGGCATGGACTGGCCGATATTGGCTTCGAAGGCCGACATCAGGGCGCGATAGGTGCGGCCCAGTTGCTGCATGACCTGCAACTGCGGGTTATCGCTCATGGCTGCTCCCCGCTGCCGGGTCCCACGGTCGCCACCGTGCGCGACAGGCGTATCACGGGCACGCGGCAGACCCATGCGAAAGCCAGCACGGCCATCAGCAAGGTCACGATCAGGCCCAGGTGAACGGCCGACACCAGCGCGGCCCTTGCGGTTTCTATGAAGGCATCGCCCTGCAGGCTCAGGCGCTGCAGGTGCGCCATGAAATCGCTCTGCACCGACTGGCTCACCAGCACTTGCGGATCCTCCAGCAAGGAAAGCCAGGGCGCGCCCCGGGCTTCGGGCAGCGATAGCCGCACGATACTGACATAGTAATGAGTCACCAGCGTTCCTATGACGGCCATGCCCAGCATGCCGCCTATCATGCGCACCGACTGCAGCAGCGCCGTGGAAATCCCCAGCAAGGCGCGGCCGGCGCTTTCCTGGGCGAATACCGTCAGATTGGGCATGACGAAGCCCAGGCCGGTGCCCGCCATCATCATGTATATGACCACCATCCAGCGTGATGTCGCCTTGCCGGAGAAAACCAGGCCCAGGCAAGCCAGCACCATAAGCCCGAAGCCCAGGTAAAGAATGTGATTGGGTGTATTCAGGCGCACCACGATGCGGCTGTTGGCGACGCTGCCTACGGTGATGAAGACCACCAGCGGGGTGATCAGCAAGCCCACTTCCTGGGGCGTCAGGCCAAAGCCGCCCTGCAGCAGCAAGGGCAGGTAGAACAGTAGGACGAACATGATGAAGCCGGTGAAGAGCGACAGGCAGAACAGGGCCGCCAGGCTTTTATTGCGGAACATTTCCAGCGGCAGCAAGGGTTCGGGGCAGCGCTTTTCCCAGAAGACCAGGGCGAAGAAGGCGGCCACCGCCAGCGCGCCCAGCAGCACCATGTAGAAGCTGGCGCCATGCACCGGCAGTAATTCCACGAAGACCTGCAGGCTGCCCAGCCCCAATGCGATGAGTACGGCGCCCTGCCAGTGGAGCCGGATCTTGCCGCGCTGGATTTGCCGTATATGGGGCAGGAAGCGCCAGACAAAATACAGGCTGATCGCGCCTATGGGCAGGTTGACATAGAAAACCGAGCGCCATCCCGCGTACTGGGTGAGGAATCCTCCCAGCGAGGGGCCAAAAGCATTGGCGATGCCGAAGGCCGCGGTCATCAGCACCTGCCAGCGCAGACGCACATGGGTGTCGGTGAACAAGTCCGGAACGCAGGCAAAGGCGGTGCCGACCAGCATGCCCCCGCCTATGCCCTGCAGCGCGCGCGCCAGGACCAGTTGCAGCATGGTGTCGGCCATGCCGCACAGGGCGGAGGCAAGGGTGAACACGACGATGGAGGCGACAACGAAAGGCTTGCGGCCGTAATAGTCGCCCAGACGGCCGAATATCGGGATGGTGATGACGGAGGTGAGCAGGTAGGAAGTGGCCACCCAGGCGTAGAGCTCGAACCCGTTGAGTTCGGCGACGATGGTGGGAAGAGCCGTTCCGACCACGGTCTGGTCGACGGCGACCAGCATGGTGACGAAGCATAATCCCAGCATGGCGAGCAGCGACTGCCGCACCGACAGGATGCGGCCGGTGCCCGAGGGTTGCGGAGTGGGCTGCGGAGACATTAAAACCTTTGATCTATCAATGATTGATAAGTCAATAATTTTAACGGAGGAATCGGCGAAAGCGCAAGCGGCGGCCATGCCGGGAATTTGCGGCACGCGGCGAAGCCGCCGCGTGCTCGGCCGCAAGCGGCCGTGCGCCTACAAGGCCTGGGCGGCGCTTTCGGCGCCCGCCTCGCGGCGCGCCTGGTAATCGATGGCCGCCTGGATGTAGCTGGAGAACAGCGGGTGGCCATCGCGCGGCGTGGAGGTGAATTCCGGATGGAACTGCACGCCCATGAACCACGGGTGAGCGGGCAGCTCCATGATTTCGGGCAGGTTTTCCGTCGGCGTGCGGGCGCTGATGACCATGCCGGCCTCTTCCAGGCGCGGCACGTACACGTTGTTGACTTCGTAGCGATGGCGATGGCGTTCATTGACCTCGCTGCCGTAGATGTCGTGAGCGCGCGTGCCGGGCTTGACCGGACAGCGCTGCGCGCCCTTGCGCATCGTGCCGCCGAGGTCCGAGGTCGTATCGCGCTTTTCGATCTTGCCTTCGCGATCCTGCCATTCGGTAATCAGGGCCACTACCGGATGCGGCGCGGAAGGATCGAATTCGGTGCTATTGGCGCCGCCGAAGCCCGCCACATCGCGGGCGAATTCGACCACGGCCAGCTGCATGCCCAGGCAGATGCCCAAGTAGGGCACGCCGTTTTCGCGGGCATAGCGTATGGCCTTGATTTTCCCTTCGGTGCCGCGCTTGCCGAAACCGCCGGGCACCAGGATCGCGTCCAGGTCCTTGAGGCAGTCGGTGCCCTCGGCTTCGATGACTTCCGAATCCAGGTATTCGATCGACACGCGCGAATGGGTATGAATGCCGGCGTGCACCAGCGCCTCGCTGAGCGATTTATACGATTCCGTCAGGTCCACATACTTGCCCACCATGCCGATGCGCACTTCATGCTTGGGATGCTCGATGGCATCCACCAGGCGGTCCCATATGGTCAGGTCGGCGGGCGGCGGGGTAAGCGCCAGCGCATCGCACACCAGGTTGTCCAGGCCCTGCTTGTGCAGCATGGCAGGAATTTTATAGATGGAATCCGAATCCCAGACCGAGATCACGGCATCCAGGGGCACGTTCGAAAACAGCGAAATCTTGGCGCGCTCGTCGTCGGGAACCGGGCGATCGGCGCGGCACAGCAAGGCATTGGGATAAATACCGATCTCGCGCAGCTTCTGCACGGAATGCTGGGTGGGCTTGGTCTTGAGTTCGCCGGCCGAAGCAATGAACGGAACCAAGGTCAGATGGATGAACGCCGCGTTATTGCGCCCCAGGCGCAGGCTCATCTGGCGCACGGCCTCGAGGAAAGGCAGGGACTCGATATCGCCCACGGTGCCGCCGATTTCCACAATGGCGACATCGGCCGCGCCATCCCAGGCCGCCTTGGCGCCGCGCGCCACGAAGTCCTGGATTTCGTTGGTGATGTGGGGAATGACCTGCACGGTCTTGCCCAGGTAGTCGCCGCGCCGCTCTTTGCGCAGCACGGATTCGTAGATCTGGCCGGTCGTGAAGTTGTTGACCTTGCGCATGCGCGTGGAGATGAAGCGCTCGTAGTGGCCCAGGTCCAGATCGGTTTCGGCGCCGTCTTCGGTGACGAAGACTTCCCCATGCTGAAAGGGGCTCATGGTGCCGGGATCGACATTGATATATGGGTCGAGCTTGAGCATGGTGACGCGCAAGCCTCGCGATTCAAGAATTGCCGCCAGGGACGCTGCGGCAATGCCCTTACCCAGGGAGGAGACGACTCCACCTGTGACAAATACGTATTTGGTCATCGTAATACATGCCCGGTGTGGCCGGGCAGGAGCGGGAAATTTGGATTATAGCAGTCGCCCCGCCCCCGCCCGCCAGTCCTGGACGGCGATACCGATGTTTTGTTCAGATTTGCGCTGTGCGCTCCAGCAGCCATTCGCGGGCCGGGCCGTCGACCAGGGGCAGCAGGCGGCGGCGCACCTCGCCGTGGTAGTCGTTCAGCCACGCGCGCTCGGCTTCGGCCAGCAGCCCAGGCTCGATGCAGCGGGTATCGATCGGGCACAAGGTCAGCGTTTCGAACTTCAGGAACTCGCCGAATTCGGTCTCGGCCGCGGGAACGGCAAGCACCAGGTTCTCTATGCGTATGCCCCACGAGCCCGGGCGATACAGCCCCGGCTCGTTCGAGGTGATCATGCCCGGCTGCATGGCCATGTCCGCGTTGACATTGGCCCGGTAGGCTATCGACTGCGGACCTTCATGCACATTCAGGAAATAGCCCACCCCGTGGCCGGTGCCATGGCCGTAGTCGGCGCCGGTCTGCCAGATGGGCATGCGCGCTATCGTATCCAGCAGCGGCGACAGCGTGCCGCGCGGGAATACCGCCAGCGACAAGGCTATCATTCCCTTGAGCACCGCCGTGTAGTCGCGTTTCTGCGCGGTGCTGGCCTGCCCTACCGGCACGACGCGCGTGATGTCGGTCGTTCCGCCCAGATACTGGCCGCCCGAGTCTATCAGCAGCAGGCCGTCGCCCTCGATCACGGCGTGCGAGGCTTCGGTGGCGTGGTAATGCGGCATCGCGCCATTGGCGTTGAAGGCGGCGATGGTGCCGAAGCTGGGCGTCACGAAATTGGGGCGGCGGCTGCGCGCCTCGGTGATTTTTTCGTCTATGGTGAGCTCGGTGATGCGCTGCGCGCCCTGCGCCGCTTCGAACCACGCGAAGAATTCGCACAATGCCGCGCCGTCCTGTTCCATGCTGCGGCGCACGTGATCCGCTTCGGCGGCGTTCTTGCGCGACTTGAACAGTTGCGAGGGATTGAGCGCTTCCACCTTGCCGACGTAAGCCGCTGCCGCCAGGACACCCACAGTGCTGCGGGCCGGATCGAACAGCAGGGTTTCCTTTTCACCGAGGCTGGCCAGGGCGCCGGCGGCGCCATCGTAGGGTTCGATGCCGACGCCGTCCTGGCGCAGGATATCGGCCAGGCCGGCGTCGATTTTCCCCGGCGCGACGAACAGGCGCGCGCTATCCTTGCCTATCAGCGCGTGCGCCAGGAAAACCGGATTGTAGGAAACATCATTGCCGCGCAAATTGAACAGCCAGGCGATGTCGTCGAGCGACGATATCCAGTGCCAGTCGGCCTTGCGTTCGGCCATTGCGGCCCGCAGGGCCGCCAGGTTGGCGGCGCGCGAGCGGCAGGCAAAAGGCGGCAGGTGCTCGTACACCGTGCCTCGCGGCAGGCCGGGACGCTCCGGCCAGATGCCGTCGAGCAGATCGAGGTCGCACGCCAGCCTGATGCCCTGGTCCGCGAAAGCCGCCAGCCATTGCCGCTGCGCCTGGACGGCCAGCACCTGGCCGTCCAGGCCCACGCGCGCGCCGCGCGGCAGCGTGGCGGCCAGCCATTGCGCCGGGCCGGGCACGTCGGCGGCGCCCGCGCGCATGGTCTGTATGCCCGTGCCCGCCAGGTCGTGGTCGGCCTGCTCCCAGTAGCGGCTATCCGTCCACAGCCCCGCGAAGCCGGCCGTCACCACCAGGGTGCCCGCCGACCCGTCGAAACCGCTAAGCCATTGCCTGCCCTGCCAGTGTTCCGGCAGATATTCGGACAGATGGGGATCGGCCGACAGCACCACCCAGGCGTCCACCTTGCGCGCCAGCATGGCGGCCTGCAGGGCCTGGATGCGTTCGGCATGGACGCGGGAGCGATGTTCAGCGCTGACTGGGAGATTCACGATATTCCTTTAATCGGGGCGGCGCAGCGGGCGCGCCCCTGGACAAACTACGCGACGGCCGTGACGTCGAGCTTGGCGCCGGTCTTGGACTGGATTTCCTCGGCCGTCACGCCCGGCGCCAGTTCGATCAGCTTGAGGCCGTCATCGCCGACTTCCATGACGCCCAGATCGGTGATGATCAGGTCCACCACGCCCACCCCGGTCAAGGGCAAGGTGCACTCGGGCAATAGCTTGATGTCCTGCGTGCCGTCTTTTTTGCGGGCCACATGCTCCATCAGCACCACGACCCTGCCGACGCCGGCGACCAGGTCCATGGCGCCGCCCATGCCCTTGATCATCTTGCCGGGTATCATCCAGTTGGCGAGGTCGCCTTTCTCGGAAACCTGCATGGCCCCCAGGATGGCCAGGTTGATCTTGCCGCCGCGTATCATGGCGAACGAATCCGCCGACGCGAAGATGGACGAACCGGGCAAGGTGGTGATGGTCTGCTTGCCGGCGTTGATCAGGTCCGGATCGATTTCATCATCGGTGGGGAATGGGCCTATGCCCAGCAGTCCATTTTCGGATTGCAGCCAGACTTCGATCCCTTGGGGCACATGATTGGCCACCATGGTGGGCAAGCCTATGCCGAGGTTCACGTAGTAGCCGTCTTGCAGTTCACGAGCGGCGCGCGCCGCCATTTCATCACGGTTCCAGGCCATGGTCATGCTCCTTGGGCATTGCGCACGGTGCGCTGTTCAATACGTTTCTCGGGGTGGGCGTTGAGCACGATGCGGTGCACATATATGCCCGGAAGATGGACCTGGTCCGGATCGAAGGCGCCGACATCGACGATTTCCTCGACCTCGACTATCGTCACTTTGCCGGCCATGGCGACATTGGGATTGAAATTGCGCGCCGTCTTGCGGAACACCAGGTTGCCGCTGCGGTCGGCCTTGTAGGCCTTGACCAGCGACACATCGGGAACCAGCGAGCGCTCCATGACGTATTCTTCGCCGTCGAACTCGCGGATTTCCTTGCCGTCGGCCACGATGGTGCCCACGCCGGTGCGGGTGAAAAAGGCCGGAATGCCGGCGCCGCCGGCGCGCAGTTTTTCCGCCAGCGTGCCCTGCGGCGTGAATTCGAGCTCGAGTTCGCCCGCCAGGTATTGGCGCTCGAATTCCTTGTTTTCGCCGACATACGACGCGATCATCTTCCTGATCTGGCGCGTGCTCAGCAACTGGCCCAGGCCGAAGCCGTCGACGCCGGCGTTGTTGCTGATGCATGTCAGGTTCTGCACGCCGGAATCGCGCAATGCCGCAATCAAGGCCTCGGGAATGCCGCAAAGACCGAAGCCCCCGACGGCTATGGTCTGATCGTCGGCGACGACGCCTTTAAGTGCTTCTGCGGCACTTGCATAGACTTTATCCATCACTCCATCCTCATTTCAAAACTTCAATCAAAAAAAATCGATAATGCGCGCCGGCCCGCCATGCCGTCAGACAGCCAGCACCCGCGCGAACTTGGCCAGTTCGCCGGGCGTCCAGGGCGAAGACTTGCCCGTGCGGGAATCCGCGCCGACGATCACGTATTTGCCTGTCGCGTAGGGTACCCCCGGCTCGTCCTCACGCTCGATCAGCGTATCCATGGCCATGCTGGACCGCCCGATGCGCGCCAGCACCTGGGTGACCACCACCGTCGCCGGATAGGTCAGCGGCTTGAGGAAATCGCAGGACGCATGCGCCAGGATGCCCACCCGGGTCGCAGGCAGGCTGATGCCCGCCGAATGGAACAGCTGAACGCGGGCTTCTTCAAAATAGCGGAAATACACGGCATTGTTGACATGGTTCTGCGCGTCCTGGTCGCCCCAGCGCACCGGGATGGCGCAACGAAACGCGGCGCCGACGGGGGGGACGCAAGGCGGGTCGGAAAGCTGCATAAGGAAAATGCCTTTTTCGCTAAAATCGAATGAACAAGTATAACGGCAAGCAAGGCCCTGTAGAACCGCCGCCGCGCGCCCGGTTCGGCGCCGGCCACACGGGCGACGCCGCCGCGAGAGGCCTTGTCCGGGCCTTGCTCCAGACTACAATACAATTAAGTCATAAAACGAAACACTGGTCCCACGGGCCACCGCCACACCAGACTTACGGGAGATCCTTACAAAATGGCTGAACGCGAATCAATGGAATACGATGTGGTCGTGGTCGGCGCGGGGCCGGCCGGCCTGGCGGCCGCCATACGGCTGAAGCAACTGGCGGCCGAGCGCGACCACGAAATCAGCGTTTGCGTGCTTGAAAAGGGCGCGGAAGTCGGCGCCCATATCCTGTCCGGCGCGGTGATGGACCCGCGCGCCCTGAATGAACTGATTCCCGACTGGAAAGAAAAAGGCGCGCCGCTGGACACCGCCGTAAGCGAAGACAAATTCCTGTTCCTGAGCGAAAAAGGTTCGCGCTCGACCCCGAAATGGCTGCTGCCCGAATGCTTCCACAACCATGGCAGCTATATCGTGCGCCTGGGCAATGTGGTGCGCTGGATGGGCGAGCAGGCCGAAGGCCTGGGGGTGGACCTCTTCCCCGGCTTCGCCGCCACCGAGATCCTCTACACCGAAACCGGCGCCGTCAAAGGCGTGGCGACGGGCGACATGGGCGTCGCGCGCGACGGCTCGCACACCGCGCATTACCAGCCCGGCATGGAACTGCACGCCCGCTACACGGTTTTCGCCGAAGGCTCGCGCGGCCAATTGGGGCGCGAACTGATAGCCCGCTACAAGCTGGACGCCGGCCGCGACCCGCAAAGCTACGGCATAGGCATCAAGGAAATGTGGGAGGTCGATCCTTCCCAGTCGCAGCCCGGGCTGGTCATGCACACGGCGGGCTGGCCGCTGGACTCGGACACCTACGGCGGGTCCTTCCTGTACCACCTGGCCGACAATATCGTGGTGGTCGGGCTGGTGGTCGGGCTGGACTATGCCAATCCATGGCTCTCGCCCTTCGAAGAATTCCAGCGCTACAAGACGCATCCGGCGATACGCCCCACCTTCGAAGGCGCCAAGCGCATCGCCTATGGGGCGCGCTCGCTGACGGCCGGCGGGCTGCTGTCCCTGCCCAAGCTGTGCTTTCCCGGCGGCGTCATGGTCGGCTGTGAAGCCGGCGTGCTCAATGCCTCGCGCATCAAGGGCAGCCATTCGGCCATCAAGACCGGCGCCCTGGCCGCCGAAGCGGCGTTCGACGCCATCGTGGCCGATCGCCGCCACGACGAACTGGTGGCCTACCCCGCGGCATTCGAAAGCTCCTGGCTGCACGCCGAACTCAACAAGTCGCGCAATTTCAAGCAATGGTTCAAGAAGGGCCGTACCGTCGCCACCTTGATGACAGGCATAGAGCAATGGCTGCTGAAAGGCAAAATGCCCTGGACGCTGCACCACAGCAAGCCGGACCACGCCTGTCTGCAGCCCGCGGCGGAATGCGCGCGGATCGATTACCCCAAGCCCGACGGCAAGCTGACCTTCGATCGCCTCAGCTCGGTATTCATCTCGAATACCAACCACGAGGAAAACGAACCCGTGCACCTGACGCTCAAGGACCCCTCGATTCCGGTGTCGGTCAACCTGGCCAAGTATGGCGGCCCGGAAGCGCGCTATTGCCCGGCGGGCGTCTATGAGTTCGTCAAGACGGACAAAGGCGAAGACCGCCTGCAGATCAATGCGCAGAACTGTGTGCACTGCAAGACCTGCGATATCAAGGATCCCCTGCAGAACATTGTGTGGGTGGCGCCTCAAGGCGGCGAAGGGCCGGTCTACAACGGGATGTAAAGGTCAGGCGCCGGAAGCGCGGCGCCGGCTCTTGGCGCCGCGGGACGGCAGGTTGATGACCACCAGGCCGGCCATGATCAGCGCGATGCCCGCCAGCTCCAGCGGCGTGGGCCGTTCCGCCAGCAGCAGCCAGGCCAGGATGATGGTAAGCACCGGCACCCCCAGGCTGGACATGCCCGCTATCGTGGCGCTGACGCGCCGCACCACGGACAGCCACAGCCACCAGCCCAGCGCCGACGCCAATATGGCCATATACGCCATCCCCCAGAACAGGTCCGGCTGCCAGTCTATGGCGCGCTGCGGCAACAGCAAGGCCACAGGCAGGGTCAGCACCGCGCCCAGGAACATCTGCCACGTCGTCAGGTTGAGCACCTCGACCCTATGGCGCTGGAACATTTTCTTGGTCAGCACCACGCCCAGCCCCCAGCTCGCGCCGCCTCCCAGGGCCAGCAAAGATCCCCACAGGCTGCCCATGCCTTGCCATGGCGCGATCACCGCGGCCAGGCCCAGCGCGGCAAGCACGAGCGCCGCCGCGTGGCGGCGCGCCGGGCGCTCGCCCAGCAGCAGCCAGGCGAACAGCACCACCCAGAACGGCATGGTATAGGCCAGCATCACCACGTGCCCCGCCCCTCCGCTCACCAGCGCCAGCTGACACAGGCACTGGAAGGCCGTGGTCTGGAAAACGGCAATGCCCACCGTCAGCCAGAACGGCGGGAATTTCAGCGACCGGCGCGTCGCGAGCAGCAGGAAAAACAGCACCATGAAGGCCAGGCCATAGCGGGCCATCACCAGGTCGAAGGGCCCGATGAAATTCGACAGATGCTTCATGACGATCCAGCTGAACCCCCACAACGCCACGGTAACGCTCATCAGGAACAGGGCGCGGCGATCCGTCTGGTCTGCTTTCAAGAAACGCTCCACTAGAGGAAAATGTATAAAAAAATCAGGCCGGAGCCTGATTGGGTGCTTCAATGGAAGCCCGCCGCCACGATACTACGGATTCACCGCGCTTGCGAGAGCTGATCCAGGATGGCGGGATTTTCCAGGGTGGAGACGTCCTGGGTGACGGTCTCGCCCTTGGCCACCACGCGCAGCAGGCGCCGCATGATCTTGCCGGAGCGGGTCTTGGGCAGGTTCTCGCCAAAGCGTATGTCCTTGGGCTTGGCGATAGGGCCGATTTCCTTGGACACCCAGTCGCGCAGCTGCTTGGCGATCTGGTCGGCCTCGGCGCCTTCCGGCAAGGAGCGCTTGAGCACCACGAATGCCACCACCGCTTCGCCCGTGGTAGCGTCGGGGCGCCCCACCACGGCCGCTTCGGCCACCAGCTCATGCGCCACCAGGGCCGATTCCACCTCCATGGTGCCCAGGCGGTGCCCCGACACATTGAGCACATCGTCGATGCGCCCCATGATCCAGAAATAGCCGTCGGCATCGCGCTGCGCGCCATCGCCCGCCAGGTAGGCGCCTTTCAGCTCGGGCGGGAAATAACTTTTCTTGAAGCGTTCCGGATCGCCCCATATGGTGCGTATCATGGCCGGCCAGGGCCGCTGCACGACCAGGAAGCCGCCCTTGCCGCTTTCCACGGGCTCGCCGGCCTCGTCGACGATCGCCGCCGCGATGCCCGGCAGGGGCAAGGTGCATGAACCTGGCTTGAGCGGCGTGACGCCGGGCAGCGGCGTGATCATGTGGGCGCCGGTTTCGGTTTGCCACCAGGTATCCAGCACCGGGCAGCGCTCGCGGCCCACATTGGTGTAGTACCACATCCAGGCCTCGGGATTGATGGGCTCGCCGACCGAACCGATGATGCGCAGGCTGCCCAGATCGTATTCGCGCGGGTGATAATCGGGAGCGCTCTCGGCCGCCTTGGTCAGCGAACGGATCGCCGTCGGCGCGGTGTAGAACACCGTCACCTTGTGGCGCTGGATCATTTCCCAGAAACGGCCCACGTTGGGGTAGGTCGGCACGCCTTCGAATACGACCTGTGTCAGGCCGGCCGCCAGCGGCCCGTAGGTGATGTAGGTATGCCCGGTCACCCAGCCCACGTCGGCGGTGCACCAGAACACGTCGCTATCCTTGGCGTCGAAGGTCCATTTCACGGTGAGCAAGGCCCACAGCAGAAAGCCGGCGGTGGCATGCTGCACGCCCTTGGGCTTGCCCGTGGACCCGGAGGTGTACAGGATGAACAGCGGATGCTCGGCGTTCAGGGGCACGGGCTCGCACACATCCGGCTGGCCGGCCGAGAGCTCGTCCATCCACAGGTCGCGCCCTTCCTGCCACTGGACCGCGCCGCCGGTGCGCTTGTACACGATGACGTGGGCCACGGCATCGCAACCCCCCATCGCCAGGGCTTCGTCCACCGCGCTTTTGAGCGGTATGCTCTTGCCGCCGCGCACCTGCTCGTCGGCGGTGATGACCAGTGTGGCGCCCACGTCGACCGTGCGCTCATGCAGGCTTTTGGAAGAAAAACCGCCGAACACCACGGAATGGATGATGCCCAGGCGCGCGCAGGCCTGCATGGCGACCACCGCCTCGATGGACATGGGCATGTAGATGATGGCCCGCTCGCCGGTTCGATGGCCGAGCGACTTCAGGCCATTGGCGAATTGGCACACGCGCGCATGCAGCTGTTTATAGGTGACCGTGCTGACCTTGCCGTCGTCCGATTCGAAGATAAGCGCCGTTTTATTGGCAGTTGGCGTGTCCAGGTGCTTGTCCAGGCAGTTCGCCGAGACATTCATCTCCCCGTCGCCAAACCAACGATAGAACGGCGCTTCGGACTCGTCCAGGACTTGCTTGAAAGGGGTGGTCCAGGCAAGATTCTCGCGCGCCAGGCGGCCCCAGAATTCATCGGGCGACTGCTCGGCTTCCTGGCACAGCGCCCGGTATTCGTCCATGCCCGAGATCGCGGCGCCCTGGACCAGATTGGGAAAAGGCGGAAAGACACGGGTTTCAGTCAGTATCGACTCAATTCCACTAGACATGTTGCGGCTCCTTTTTTAGAAAGTGTGTTGTTCGAGTTATCTTCCAACCGTACCCAACCAGCCTTACTGAATACTGACAAACTGACAAAGCAAGGCAGGGATTGTTCGTCCGGCTCACACCGGCATCATATCGCGCCGCGCCGCGCCGCGCGCTGCCGCCCCGCGGGCAAAATCCAGGCGCGTCAGCACGGCCAGGCCCGCCAGGAAAAACAGGCCCGTGAACAGCAGCGCCATGCGATGGTTCCCGCAGGTCAGCCAGGTGACCAGGCCGTAGCACAAGGGCCCCACCACGGCGGCAAGCTGGGTCGCGAAGGTCCATAGCGAATAGAACTCGGCCAGCCTTTCCGGCGGGGCCAGCGCGCCGACCATGGCGCGCCCGGCGCTCTGGCTGGTGCCCATGCAAAGGCCCGCCAAGGTCGCGGCCAGCCAGAATATCCACAGCTGCACGGCCGCATAGGCCAGCAATATCATGATTATCCAGCCCACCAGGGTGATGGACAAGGCCAGCTTGTGGCCTATCCTGTCCTGGGCGTAGCCGAAAAGAAAGGCGCCGGCCGCCGCGGCGATGTTTACCGTGAACACCAGCATCATGGTCTGGGCCATGGTAAAGCCCATGGCCTCGGTGGCATACACGGCCGACAGAGTGATGACCACGGCGATGCCGGCGTGGTAGCACGTCCCGCAAAGCAGCAGGAGCCTGAAATCGGCAAAATGCTCGCGGGTGTCGCGCCATGCCGCCAGCAGCCTGGCCAGCATGCCGACGGAGGGCGCGTGGCTGGGCGGCGTGCGTTCGCGCAGGAACAAAAAGGAAGGGATGGCGGCGACGGCGAAGACCAGCGCCGTCAGCACCATTACATAGGGCACATACTGGCTGGCGGGTTCCTGGCGGGCGCTGGCCCAGGAAACCAGCGCCAGCGACAAGCCCAATGTCAGCATGCCGCCAAAATAACCGAAGCTCCAGCCCCATCCGGACACGCGGCCCAAGGCATGGGGGCGCGCGATTTCGGGCAGGAAGGCCGCCACGATGGACTCGCCCACGCAATAACAATAGTTGGACAGCGCGATCACAAGCAGGCCCCAGGCAATGTCGCCCGGCCCCGTGAACGCCAGCAGCAATGTGGCGGCCACGCAGCCCACCGTGCTGGAAAACAGCAGCCTGCGCTTGCCGGCCCGGGCATCCGCGCGCGCGCCCAGGGTCGGCATGCTGAACATGACCATCAGGTAGGAAAACGACAAAGCCGCGGTGAACGCCAGCGTGCCCCATGGCTTGCCGGCGGCCACCACGCCCACGAAGTAGGCGCTGAACACCGTGGTCAACACCACAGTCGTATAGCCCGAATTCGCGAAGTCGTACATGGCCCAGGCCCAGACCTCGCGTTTGCCGACGCCGGGGTTCACCGCGTCGCGAAAGGCGAGCGTCAAGGCCGCGTCGCGGGCCGGGCCGCCGGCTTGCCTATCCGCGCCGCGGCTCATATCTTCAGGGCGGCAATCCCGGCGCGGGCGATTTCGACGTCTTCGCTGGATTTGACCCCGGATACCCCCACCGCGCCGACGACCGCCGAGTCGACCACGATGGGCACGCCGCCTTCCAGCATGCCTTCCAGACCGGGCGCCGACAGAAACGAATAGCGGCCCTGATTGATGGAATCTTCGTAAGTCTTGGACTCGCGCCGCCCCAAGGCCGCGGTGCGCGCCTTGGCCGGGGAAATCTGCGCGGAAATCGGCGCGGCGCCGTCCAGTCGCAGCAAACCCAATAAATGCCCGCCATCGTCGACCACCGATATGGTCACGGCCCATTTCTGCTGGATGGCGTGTGCCTGTGCTGCATCCAGAATGGCTTTTACGTCGGCGCTGCTCAATATGGGTTTGGTCATCATAGGAAAATCCCTCCAAGGTCTGAAACAATACGCTACAACCAAAGCGGCTGCGCGTTCCAAGTCGCCCTATAGACTAGCCCGGCGACGCCCTTGAGTAAAGTCAAAATAGAGGGAAATACTTCTTTACCTATTAGGGATGATTCGTTAAACTCGACCCCTTATTATTGTGAACAATGCGTAAAGCCTCGCCTTTTTAAGGTGTTTTATTGCACGATGTTATTGGTTTATGCCCTGTTTGGCATTAAATCGAAACTTCCGGGCAAGGGCTGATGCCAGCGAAAACGAAAAACGACTATGCCGCCACATCGACTATCCCGACTATTCCCATACATCAATTCCCAAAACTTCTGGCGTGGCGCCAAATGTTTTCTGCTTGTTACAACTGTGGCGCTCGCCGGCTGCGCCAGCAACGCCCAAAATCAGCAGGCCCAGTCCGAACCCAGCCGCCTGATACGCGACAATTACCTCTCTTATACGCAGTCCGACCCTCTTGGCGCGTACTTTTCCGCCAAAGAATACGAATACCCCACCAGCAAATACCCCAGCAGCAGCTCCCCCAAGACCACCAAGACCCTGGCGTCCACCGCGCTGAATTTCCTGGGCATCAAATACCGTTTCGGCGGGGAAGCTCCCAATACCGGATTCGACTGCAGCGGCCTGGTCAGCTATGCCGCTGAAAAATCCCTGGGCCTGAAGCTGCCGCGCAGCGCGGCGGAAATGGCGCGCGAAGGCAAATCGGTAAAAAGCAGCGAACTGAAAAAAGGCGACCTGGTATTCTTCAATACCCGCGGCCACCGCAACTCGCATGTGGGAATCTACCTGGGCAATCACCAGTTCGTGCATGCGCCGCGTACCGGCGCGGTCGTGCGCATAGAAAGCATGGACCTCGCCTACTGGAAAAAGCGCTATAACGGCGCGCGCCGGCTGGCGGCCAACACCCCTGACACCCTCGCGACGGCGAACTGACGCGCGCCGTCCTGGCGCCGCGGGCTCTCAAGCCGGCGGCGCGCCCCGCGGCCGCGGCGCCGCTGCGATCCGAACCTAATTGAGCCTTGCCCTGCCGCCGGCATAACCGTCGGCGTCCTTCGCGATGAAGCGCACGGGCCGTTCATTGCCGCCCTTATCCACCGGGCAGGCTTCACAGTAGCCGCATTGGGTCAGGGCCTGCTTCATGCTGCATACCGACCGCCTGCAGGCCAGCACCCGTATGCCGGAGCGCTGGGCCGCCGCGCGGAACGTTTTCATGACATTGTGGCCGAGAAAATCGGTCAGCAATATGAGCAACTGCGTGCCGGAAGGCAATTGCAAGGTTTTCTTCTGATGCGATGGGTCGCGGCCACTGATATGCTGCTTGATGGCGATGTTGTGCCCTTTCAGCAGATCGGGGATATTGCCCAGACGGTCGGCCCCCACAACGACTGCGCTGACGAGTTCAGACATGACGGCTCCAGATAATAAAAAGATGGTTTCGTAACGATAATCATTCTTATTATCAATGTCAACAACTCTTGTGCATAATTTTGTAGCGGCCGATCAGTCCGTCTTGGAGCTTTTCTCTATGGCTTCCAGCACCACGTCGCGCGTCAGGGCGGGCGAGAGCATTTCCAGCAGCACATAAACGTAGTCGCGCAGGAATATCCCCGACTTGACCGCCACGCGGGTCACATGGGTGCCGAACAGATGCCCGGCCGGCAGCCCCACCAGGCCCTTGTCGCGGCGCGGATCGAAGGCCATGCCGGCGATGATGCCTATCCCGAGCCCCACGTCGACGTAAGTCTTGATGACGTCGGCGTCTATGGCTTCCAGGACGATGTCGGGGCGGATATCATTGGCGGCGAACACTTCGTCTATGGTGCCGCGGCCCGAGAAAGCGTGATCGTAGGTGACGATGGGATACTGGGCCAGCTGTTCCAGCGATATGGCCTTGGCCGCGCTGGACGTCAGCTCGGCCAGCGGGTGGTCGGGACGCACCACGATGGTGTGTTCCCAGGAATAGACCGGCATGGCGGCGAGCCCCGGCGTATGGACCAGGGTTTCGGTGGCGATGGCCACGTCGGCCTGCTCGTGCAGCACCATGCGGGCAAGGTGGGGCGGGCTGCCTTCGGCCAGGGATACCCGCACCTTGGGAAAGCGCTCGCGGAAAGCCGGTATGACTTTGGGCAAAATATAGCGGGCCTGCGCGTGCGTGCAGGCGATGACCAGGCCGCCCTCGTCGCGCCGCGCGAATTCATCGCTGACTTTCTTCAAGTTGTCGACTTCGCGCATGATGCGGTCTATGACCTGTGCCACCACGTGGCCGGGCTTGGTCAGGCCTTTTATGCGTTTTCCGTGGCGTTCGAAGATCTTGAGGCCCAGTTCGTCCTCGAATTCGATAATGGCCTTGGACACGCCCGGCTGGGACGTATACAGTGTGCGGGCCGCTTCTGTCAGGTTGAAATTGCGCCGGATGGTTTCACGTACGAAGCGGAATTGCTGAAGATTCATAAAAATAGCCCTTTAGGAAGGGCTATTATATGTAATAAAGAAATAAAAATATATTCTTTATGGTTATAAGCTTACTTCATGGAGATAGTGGTATTCACCCCTGAAGCGTGCGCCGTCCAGCGCGCCGTGACGGTCTTGGTCTGGGTCCAGAAGTTCACGGCCTGCTTGCCGTTGGGGCCCGAATCGCCCAGTTTGGACCCGCGCGAGCCGGTGAAGCTGAACCATGCGACAGGAACCGGAATAGGGATATTGATGCCTATCTGGCCCACATCGATATTATTCTGGAAGTAGCGCGCCGAGCCGCCATCCTGGGTGAACACGGCCACGCCGTTGCCATTGGGATTGCGGTTGATGAATTCCACCGCCTCTTCCAGGGTATCGACACCCACCACGCTAAGCACCGGGCCGAACACTTCCTCCCGGTAGATGGTCATGTCGGCTTCCACCTTGTTGAAAATGGTCGGGCCCACGAAATTGCCTTTTTCGTATCCGGCTACCGTAAGGTTGCGGCCATCGAGCAGCAGTTCGGCGCCCTCGTCCACCCCTTGCTGGATCAGGCCTTCGACCCGCTTCTTGGCATTGGGCGATACCAGCGGCCCGAGATCGGCGTCGCGGTCCGAGCCTATGCTGACCTTGAGCTTCCTGGCGCGCTCGACGAAGTCGGGCAGCCAGTCGCGTGCCTCGCCCACCAGCACGGCCACCGAAGTCGCCATGCAGCGCTGGCCCGCCGCGCCGAAAGCGGCGCCCACCAGTTGATTCAAGGCCACTTCGCGATCGGCGTCGGGCAGGATCACGCAGTGGTTCTTGGCGCCCATCATGGCCTGGCAGCGCTTGCCCGCCCTGGATGCGCGATTGTAGATCTCGGTGCCGACATGGGTGGAGCCGATGAAGGAAATCGCCTTGATGTCGGGATGATCGCACAAGCCGTTGGCGGTATCCGGCCCGCCGTGCACCACGTTGAGCACGCCGGGGGGCAGGCCGGCCTCGAGCGCCAGCTTGGCCAGCATCAGCGAGGAGCTGGGGTCCTGTTCGGAGGGCTTCAGGATGAATGTGTTGCCGACCGCCACGGCGATCGGAAACATGAAGCAAGGCAGCATGATGGGGAAATTGAACGCCGTAATGCCGGCGACCACGCCCAGGGGCTGTATCAAGGTATAGACGTCGATGCCGCTGGCGGCGTTCTCCGCATATTCGCCCAGTTGCAATGAAGCGATGGAGCAGGCGTGCTCGATGACTTCCAGGCCGCGCCCGACCTCGCCTTCGGCGTCGGGCAGGGTCTTGCCGTGCTCCAGCGAAATCGATTTCGCCAGGGCGGCGGTGTTGTCGCGCACCAGTTTCTGCAGATTCAGCATGACGCGCATGCGCGCGCCCTGGCTGGCATTGCGCCAGGTCTTGAAGGCCTCTTTGGAGTTGGCCACCGCCAAATCCAGTTCTTCCCTGGTTGCGAAAGGCACCTGCGCGACGACCTCCTGGGTGGCGGGATTGACGACATCGCGCCATTCCGTGGTTTTGGACTGCACAAGCTCGCCACCGATCAGTAGTGGAATACGGGGAACTGCACTCATTAAGGTCTCCTTGGGGCATTCATGATGCGGAATAAATCAACTTTTTATTTTATGCGCGGCTGGCATTTTCAGGAATGGCAGGCGCGGGGCCGGCGCAGCGCGCGCGGGCCATTGCAGCAGTGTAGTTGTGTAAAAAACTTATTTCCATCAAAATATTTGCACATTCAATGCTAATTAATGCACAAGGCTTTTATGCTCGACTGGGACGGTATACGCTATTTTCTCGAAGTGGCGCGCACGCAGCGCGTCAGCGCCGCGGCGCTGCGCCTGGGCGTGCAGCACACCACGGTATCGCGGCGCATACAAGCGCTCGAGCACGAGCTTGCAACCATCCTGTTCAACAAGTCGAAGTCCACCGGCTTCACCCTGACCGAAGAAGGCATGCGCTTCTTCGCCTACGCCGAACAGATCGAAAGCACCCTGCTCTCGGCCCGTGAAGATGTCTCGGGCCAGTCGCAAACCCTGTCGGGCCATCTGCGGGTCGGCTCCACAGAGGGTTTCGGCAACTATGTGCTGGCGCCCCTGATGACCGATTTCCAGCGCCGCTTTCCCGCCATCACCCTGGACATCATGCCCGTTCCGCGCTTCATCAGCCTTTCCAAGCGCGAGGCCGATATCGCCATTTCGCTGGAACGCCCGCAGCGCGGCCCGTATTTATGCACCAAGCTGATCGATTATTCGCTCAAGCTGTATGGCACCGCCGGCTACCTGGCCGGCCACCCTCCCATACGCGCCAAGGCGGATCTGGCCGACCATACCTTCATCGGCTACGTGGAAGAATTGCTGTTCAGCGACCGCCTGCGCTATCTCGAGGATATCGTCCTCACCGACCGCGTCATCTTCAAAAGCACCAGCGTGATTGCCCAATATCACGCCGCCCTGCAGGGCCGGTCGCTGGCCATCCTGCCCTGCTTCATGGCGGCCCAGGACCTGCGCCTGCAGCCGGTGCTGGAAGATGAAATCGCGCTGACGCGCAGCTTCTGGATGTATTGCCACGAAGACTTGCGCCAGTCCAGGCGCGTCATGGCGCTGTGGGACTTTCTTAAAAAGTCGGTGCAGCTGAATGCGCCCCTGCTGCGCGGCGAGGCATCCCGACTGCTGTATCTGGAGTGAACCCACGGGGCGCGCGGGGCCCTGCGCAATACAGCATTGGATGCTGCGCGCGCCTACGCGGCCTGCGCGGATTTGCGGGGCGCTCTGACGCGCAGCTTGCGCCACATCATGTACATCATGAGCGCGGCGAATATGGCGTGCACCAGCCATACCCCCAGCCCGAAGCCCAACAGGCCATTGCCTATCCAGCCGCGCGAAAGATTGATCAGGTTCATGTACAGCAGGCCCACCAGGCCCGCCATCAGGAGGTCGCCGGAACGGCCCAGGCGCGGGTTGACCGCGCCCAGCGGTATGGCCAGCAGGGCCAGGTTGAGCGCCGCCAGCGGCAAGGCTATGCGCCACATGATCTGCGACCGGGCGTCGTCGGTATTGTCGGCGAATAATTGCATCGTCGGCCTGGCCTTGATTTGCCTTTCGGCCTGCTCGCGCACCGCGGCCACCGAACTGGCATCGCTCTTGCTTTCCAGGCGAAAGCCATAGCGGTCGAAATCCACCAGGCGGAAATCGGACTTGCCAGGCTTGAGGTCATAGCGGTGGCCATGGCTGAGCACCAGGAAGCGGTCGCCATTGGGCTCGTTCTGGATGCGGGCGCTTTCCGCGGTAATCACGCTGAGCCATTCCGGGTCTATCACCCGCGCAATGACATTGCCCATTTCCTCGTCCGGCTCGGTCGGCTCCTCGGCGAAGAACACCCGCGCGCCCTCCTCGGTCTCGATGAACTGGCCGGCCGTCACCTTGGACAGGTCGGAGCGCTGCTCGTAGCGCTGGCGGTACTCGCTGATCTGGCGGTAGGCCCAGGGCGAGGCCACCAGGGTGAGAATGGCGATCATCACCGCGACCGGCACGGCGCAGCGCAGCACCGGCCCGATCCAGTCCTTGAGCGACAGGCCGCTGGCGAACCACACCACCATTTCCGATTCGCGAAAATTGCGCGTGATGGTCGTCAACACCGCAATGAATACCGAAACCGCCAGGATGACCGGCAGGGCCGTTATGCTGGAGAAGGTCGCCAGGCCGAAGACCACATCGGCCCCTATGGCGCCATTGGCCGCCTCGCCCAGCAGCCGGACCAGCAGGACACTGAGCCAGACGACGAGCAAGGTCGAGAACACGACACCGGCGTGGCTCAGGATTTCGGAGACTACAGAACGTTTGAATAGTGACATGAGAGAATATGCGGGATAATCGTCAGCATCCTATGGACACTTTCGGGAAATTCGAATGGAATTTAGCACACAGACTACTGCTTCCTTGCATCAAATCAAAACCGCCGCTTTGGCGGTGGGCGTATTCGCTGACGGCATTCTTGGCCCGGCAGCCGACATTATCGACCATGCGAGCAATGGCGCCTTGCGGGAAGTCCTTAAATCGGAGTTCAAGGCCAAGCCCAATACGCATCTGGTGCTCAGAAACCTGCCCGGCGTGGCGGCCGCCCGCGTCATTCTGGTCGGCCTGGGCAAACAGGGCAGTTATAACGCCGCCGCGCACGCGGGCGCCGAACTGGTGTTTGCCAACTGCTGCGTCGCCGCCAGCCTTGCGGAAGGCGTATCGACGCTCGCGGCGCTGGACTGCGGCAATTCTACGCTGCGCGCGCGCAGCCGCGCCACCGCCATGGCGGCCGGGCGCGCGATCTACCAATACAACGCCACCCTGGGCAAGCAGGACCGCGAGGCGGCCCCCAAGCTCAGGAAAATCGCCGTGTGGACGCCCCGCACCCAGGCCACCGAAGCGCAGGCCGGCCTGCGCGAAGGCCAGGCCATCGCCAATGGCATGAATCTTACGCGCATGCTGGGGGATCTGCCGCCGAATATATGCACTCCTACTTACCTGGGCAATACGGCAAAGAAACTGGCCAAGGAATTCAAGAGCCTGAAGGCCGAAGTCCTGGACCGCAAGGAAATCGAAGCCCTGAAGATGGGTTCATTCCTGTCGGTGGCGCGGGGTTCCTATGAGCCGCCGGTTTTCATCGTCCTGAGGCACACGCCGGCGGGGCTCAAGCCGGCCGCCAAGAACCGCAAGGCGCCCATCGTCCTGGTCGGCAAGGGCATCACCTTTGACTCCGGCGGCATTTCCATCAAGCCGGCCGCCAATATGGATGAAATGAAATACGATATGTGCGGCGCGGGCAGCGTGCTGGGCACCCTGCGCGCCGTGGCCGAACTGGAGCTGGACCGCGAAGTCATAGGCCTGATTCCATCCTGCGAAAATCTGCCCAGCGGGCGCGCCAACAAGCCGGGCGACGTCGTCACCAGCATGTCGGGCCAGACCATAGAGATCCTCAATACCGACGCCGAAGGCCGCCTGGTGCTGTGCGACGCCCTGACCTACGCCGAACGCTTCAAACCGGCCGCCGTCATCGACATCGCCACCCTCACCGGCGCCTGCGTCGTGGCACTGGGACACGTCAACACCGGCCTGTTCAGCAAGGACGACGCCCTGGCCGACAGCCTGCTGCGGGCGGGCCGCGACACCAACGACAGCGCCTGGCGCATGCCGCTGGAAGACGCCTATCAGGAACAGCTGCGTTCGAACTTCGCCGACATGGCGAATATCGGCGGCCCGCCGGCGGGCTCGGTCACGGCGGCCTGCTTCCTGTCGCGCTTTGCCGGCAGCTATCCATGGGCCCACCTGGACATAGCCGGCACGGCGTGGCGCAGCGGCAAGGAAAAAGGCGCATCGGGCCGGCCGGTGCCATTATTGGTGCAGTATCTGCTGCAAGCGTGATGGCCCGTATCGATTTCGCTTTCGGCGCGCCGGACCGCCTGCGCATGGCTTGCGAAGTCATACGCAAACATTACCTCGCCGGGCGCGGACTGGTGGTCTATACTCAGGACAAGCAGAAGCTGGCGCGCTTCGACCGGCTGCTGTGGGGCTTCGACGCCACCGCGTTCATACCCCATGTCCTGGCGGACGACCCGCTGGCCGGGCAAACCGCGGTGCTGCTCACCGCGGCGGACCCCATCCCGCCGGCCCCCAAAGATGGGGGGCTGGAGCCCTGGCTGGTCAATCTCGACCTGAATTGCGCCCCGGGCGCGGAAAGGTTCGAACGGGTTCTTGAAATTGTCAGCAACCACGACGACGACAAGCAGGCGGCGCGCGAACGCTGGCGCCAGTACAAAGAGGGGGGCCACAGCCTGCACGCCCATGATGTCTCCGGCAGGGCCTGATGCAAGCTCCCCCAAACAGCCGCTTGCAAATTCAGCTGATTGTAAGTTAATCTAAGCCTTACCATGAAAGGGCGCATGCCCTCCAGGCAAGGCATACACACTAAAGGATTTACCATGAGCGATTTCCGTCAACCCACTTTACCTGACCGCGGCTATGCCACGGCCGCGTCCGAGGTCGTGCGCAACCGCGTCATGCGCAATACCTACTGGTTGCTAGCCCTGTCGCTGGTGCCTACGGTGCTGGGCGCGCTGGTCGGCCTGAACACCGGCATCAACCGGGTCATGGGCGCGAGCCCCGGCACCAGCGCCATCGTCTTCCTGATAGGCGCTTTCGGGCTCATGTACCTGATAGAACGCAACAAGAACACCTCGCTGGGCGTCGGCCTGCTGCTGGCCTTCACCTTCTTCATGGGCATCATGCTGTCGCGCCTGCTGGGCCACGTGCTGGGCCTGGGCAACGGCTCGCAGCTCATCATGCTGGCTTTCGGCGGCACCGCGGCGGTGTTCGGCACCATGGCCACCATCGCCACCACCACCAAGCGCGATTTCTCGAATCTGCAGAAATTCCTGTTGATCGGCGTGGTCATCCTGATCGTGGCGTCGATCGCCAATATCTTCCTGCAGTTGCCGGCCCTGATGCTGACCATCTCGGTGATGGCCATCGCGATCTTCTCGGCCTTGCTGCTGGTGGACCTGCAGCGCGTCATCAATGGCGGCGAGACCAACTACGTATCGGCCACCCTGGCCATTTACCTGGACGTCTACAATATTTTCGCCAATCTGCTGATGCTGCTGGGCATCTTCGGCGGCAACCGCGAATAAGCCGGCCGCCCGCGCCTGGCGGCGCGGCGCGGGACCCGGCCGGGCTCACGCCCGGGCCGGGTTTTTTTCATTCCGGCCGTCCTTGCGCCACTCAAGCAGCCCCTCGCCCGCCATCAGCAGAATCGCCATCCATATCGGGATATAAGTGAACCAGGCGAGCGCCGGCATGCTTTCGTCCAGGAAAAGAAGCGCCACCCAGAATAAAAGCACGGGCTCGACGTAGCCGAGTATGCCGAAAAGCCCGAGGGGCAGCATGCGGCTGGCTGAAATATAGGAAATGAGCGCGACCGAGCTGATCAGGCCCAGCAAAGGAACCAGCCCGAACAGGGCCGGGTGGCGCATGAACTGTTGCGGCACGCTCATGTCCTGGCCGTGCAGCAAGAGCAGGGCAAGCGGCAGCATGAAGCACATGTCGAACCAGAGGGTCGCAAGAGTGCCCATGCGCAGCATGCGGCGCAACATGAAATAAGGCGGATAGCCCAGCATCACCAGCGCGGTCACCCAGGAAAATGAATCGGCGCGCCATACTTCATGCGCCACGCCGGCGGCGGCGATCAGCACCGCCAGGGTCTGCGCGCGGGTCAGGCGCTCATGGTAGAAAACGCGGCCGACCACCACCATGACCAGCGGCAGCAGAAAATAGCCCAGAGACACATCGAGCGCCCGCTGATGCAGGGGCGCCCATACGAATACCAGCAATTGCGCCCCGATCAAGCCGGCGCTGAGCGGCAAGAGCAGCCACAGCCTGGGCTCGCGGCGCAAACGGCCCGCGGTAAGGCGGATCTCGCCCCAGCCCCGCGCCCGCGAAATCAGCAGCGCCAGGGCCGGCAGGCCGAGCACTATGCGCCAGGCGAAAATCGCCGCGCCGCTAAGGGGATGCAAGACCGTGGTGTAGTAGTAAAGCGCGGCGAACAGAACGGACGAGAAGACCGAAAGCGCTATGCCCTGCTTCATGGGCGGCACGGGTAAAGCCTGTTCAGGCGGAACAGGCGCTCGCGCTTGAGGATGACGTCGAGGGCCTCCAGTTCCTTGCCGGGCGCGCGCGCATAGTCCGGGATTTCGTCAAAGACGCTCGCCGCCAGCAAGGGGTATTGCCGCCAGCAGCACACCAGCAGCTCATCCGGATCGAATAGCGCCAGCCCGTAGCCGCGCAGCTCGGTGCGATTGAAGTCCTTGATGTTGCGCGTGACGATGCCGGCGCTGACGCCCGCGCTGCCGCGGGCCTTGGCCGCCCGGGCGGCGGCGATCACGTGCCAGTCTTTCGGGTCGCTGCGGCGCAGGCCGGCCTTGAAGGCGCCGATGTCGCCCTGGTCGGCCTCGGGAAAATCGGCCTGCAGCGCCAGCCATTGCGCCTCGATGTCGCCGGCGGGCACGCCCCACAGGCGCGCCGCATTGCGCCGCCACTCGTCTCCGATCACGCCGCTCCAGGCCGGCTGGAAGCAGGCATGCCCGGCCAGGCGCAGCAGCAAGCGGCGCAGGACATTCGAAATCAGCACGCAGGTGTCGATGACCAGCACTTGAGGAAGAACGGGGTTTTCCATGTCAGTTCAATAGCGCTGCAATTCCATCAATACCTTGCGGGTCAGCAAGGGGCGGCCCAATTGTTCATTGAGCCTTTCCCGCAGCGACAGGCGCAAGCCGGGTTCGAGCCTGGGGTCGGCGAAATCGGGCGGGTCCTCTTCCAGGCCATAGCCGGTTTCGTTGAGCAGCACCCATTCGAAGCGCCGCAAGGCGCTGGCGGCCGACCCCGGAGTCAGACCGCCGGCGCCTTGCGGCGCCTGGACGGGCGCCGCCGCGCCCTCTGCGCCCGCGGCGGCATCCTCCGGCCTGCCCCCGGGAAAGGCGACGGCCAACTGCCGCAAGGCGGCATCGTAGGCGTCGTAAAGCACGGGGTGCGGATCTTCGCGCGGCAATAAGCGCAGCAACAATTCGTTCATGTACCAGGCCGACATGAGCGCCCGGCCATGCAGCGGCCGGATACCGGCGCATTCAGCGCGCGTCAGAGTCTTGACTTCGCCCGCCCCGCTCCAGGCCAGCCCCAGGGGCTGGAAGGCGGTAAGCACCGGGCGCAAGGCCGAATAGGGGCGCTTGGCCCCCTTGGCCACCAGGGCCACGTTACCGTAGGGCCGTGTGAACACCTGGATGATCAGCGAGGTTTCCCGCCAGGCGGCCGAATGCAACAGATAGCCGACCGCATCCTGAACGCGTTGCGTCCGTCTACTCATATCCTAATTCGCGCAGGGTGCTCTCGCGGTCGGACCACCCCTTGCGGACCTTGATGTAGACCTCCAGGTGCACGGTCTTGTCCAGCAGCTTCACCATGTCCTGGCGCGCTTCGGTCGCCATGCGCTTCATGTGCGCGCCGCCGGCGCCCAGCAGGATGGGGCGGTGGGTGTCGCGCTCGACCACGATGCAGGCGGCCACACGGACACCGGCATCGTTCTCTTCCCATTCCTCGATGACGACCGTGCAGCCGTAAGGAAGCTCATCGCCCACCAGGCGGAAAATCTTCTCGCGTATCAGTTCGGCGACGATGAAGCGCATGGGGCGGTCGGTAAGGGTATCGGCCTCGAACATGGGCTCGCCCTCGGGCAGGCGCTCGGTGATCTCGGCAAGCAGGTTGTCCAGCTGCACTCCGCGCAGGGCGCTGACCGGCACCACGGCGGAATACGGATGCTGGGCCATGATCTTGTTGACGTAGGAAAACATTTCGTTCTTGCTTTTCAGCGCGTCGATCTTGTTGACCACCAGTATGGTCTTTTGCCCGGATTTGGGCAGCAAAGGCAATAGCTGCGCATCGCCCGACGACCACTTGCCCGCCTCGACCACATGGACGATCACATCGACATCGGCCAGCGCCTGGGTCACCACGCGATTCATCATGCGGTTCATGGTGCCGCCATGGCGGGTCTGGAAGCCCGGGGTGTCGACGAACACGAACTGCTCGTGTTCGCGCGTCAGCACGCCGTTTATGCGGTGGCGCGTGGTCTGCGCCTTGCGCGAGACAATCGAGATCTTGCTGCCTATCAGGGCATTGGCGAGCGTGGACTTGCCGACATTGGGGCGGCCTACGATAGCCACGAAACCGCAACGGAAGGGATGGGTCATTTGTTCTCCTGGGACACTGCCACAGGCAATGACAACTGTGTTGATTTACGGGCGCGCGCCGTGCGCGACCCCTTGGCCGGGGTCAGGGCATATATGGCCGCGATGGCAAGCTCGGCGGCGGACTGCTCGGCCGCGCGGCGGCTGGCGCCCGGCGCGCTGACCCTGATTTCCAGCTTGGGAATCTGGCACTCGACTTCGAACAGCTGGTTGTGCGCCGCGCCATGCGTGGCCACCACCGTGTAGGCGGGCAAATCCAGTTTGCGCGCCTGCAATAATTCCTGGAGCAGGGTTTTGGGGTCCTTGCCCAGGGTTTTGGGGTCCACATGGACCAATATGGCCTCGTACTGGCGGGCGATCACCTTCTGCGCCGCGTCGAAGCCGCCGTCCAGAAAGACCGCGCCCAGGACCGCTTCTAGAGCGTCCGCCAGAATGGACGGACGCCGGAAGCCGCCGCTTTTGAGCTCGCCCTCGCCCAACCTGAGATATTGCGACAGCGTCAGCCTGCTCGCGATATCGGCCAGCGACGACTGCTTGACCAGATTGGCGCGCAGGCGCGACAGATCGCCTTCGTCTATCCTGGGGAAGCGCTTGAACAGCAAGGCGGCCACCACGAAATTGAGCACCGAATCACCCAGGAACTCCAGGCGCTCGTTGTGATGAGCGCTGTGGCTGCGATGCGTAAGCGCCTGATCCAGCAGGGTCGCATCGACGAAGTGGTAATCCAGAGCCTGTTCCAGGGTAGCGACACTTGCCATCAGTGAAACCGGCCTATGCGGCTGGGCTCGTTGAAATTCATCCAGATGAAGAAGGCGCGGCCGACGATGTATTGGTCGGGCACGAACCCCCAGTAGCGGCTGTCCAGGCTGTTGTCGCGATTGTCGCCCATCATGAAGTAGTGGCCGGCGGGCACCGTGCAGCGCACGCCGTTGCCCAGGTATTCGCAATTGCTCCGGAACGGATAGTCGGAAATCGCCATATAGTCTTGCCCCGCCTGCTTGTTGAGCAGGATATTGTGCTGGACCGGCCCGAGCTGCTCAGTATAGCGCCCCACATAGGCCGAGCGGTCCGGCTCGAAAAAGTCGCCATCGCGCACATGGGAGACTTCCTGGCCGTTGATGGACAATACCTTGTTCTGGTACAGGACCACGTCCCCCGGCAGGCCCACGACGCGCTTGATATAGTCTACGCTGGGGTCGACGGGATAGCGGAAAACCATGACGTCGCCGCGGCTCGGGGCGCCGATATCGATCACTTTCTTGTCGATGACGGGCAGACGCACGCCATACTGGAATTTGTTCACCAGGATCAGGTCGCCGTCCTGCAGCGTCGGCAGCATGGAGCCCGAAGGAATGCGGAAGGGTTCCACCACGAAGGCGCGCAAGGCGAACACGAACAGGATGACGGGAAAAAAGCTGACGCAGTATTCCACCCACCACGGGGCGCGATTGGCCTTGTCGTAGGCTTCCTGGCGGATGCGCGCGGCTTCGTCGCGCTCCAGCCCCGCCACGGCGGGCGCCGTGGCCGCCATGGCCGCCACCGCCCCGGCGCGCCGCCGCGCGCGCAGAAGAAAAAAGTCCAGGCACCAGACGAATCCGGTCAAAACCAGCAGCAAAAACAAGACCAGTGCAAAATCCCAGCTCATACCAGACATATCCTGTTGTTTTTCATTTATTTATCATCGACCTGCAGGATGGCCAGGAAGGCCTCCTGAGGGATTTCCACGTTGCCGACCTGCTTCATGCGTTTCTTGCCGGCCTTCTGCTTTTCAAGCAGCTTCTTCTTGCGGGAAATGTCGCCACCATAACACTTCGCCAGCACGTTCTTGCGCAATGCCTTGACGTTTTCGCGGGCGACCACTTCGGCGCCTATCGCCGCCTGGATGGCGATATCGAACATCTGGCGCGGTATCAGCGAGCGCATCTTGGAGACGACTTCGCGGCCGCGATACCTGGCGTTGGAGCGATGCACCATCATGGACAAGGCATCGACGCGATCGCCGTTGATCAGCAGATCGACGCGAACCACGTCCGCCGACCGGTATTCCTTGAACTCGTAGTCCATGGAGGCATAGCCGCGCGAGACCGACTTGAGCTTGTCGAAGAAATCCAGCACGATCTCGGCCAGGGGCATTTCGTACATCAGGTGCACCTGGCGCCCGTGATAGGTCATGTTGAGCTGCACGCCGCGCTTGACCATGCACAGGGACATGACGGGCCCCACGTACTCCTGGGGCATGAACAGGGTGACCGTGACGATGGGCTCGCGGATTTCGGTGATGTTGCCGACCTCGGGCATGCGCGAAGGGCTTTCTATCATCAGCCGGGAGCCATCGCGGGTCTCGACCTCGTACACCACGGTGGGCGCCGTGGTGATGATGTCCATGTCGAATTCGCGTTCCAGGCGTTCCTGGACGATTTCCATGTGCAGCAGGCCCAGGAAGCCGCAACGAAAGCCAAAGCCCAGCGCCTGCGACACTTCAGGCTCGAACATCAGCGACGAATCGTTAAGCTTGAGCTTGTCGAGCGAATCGCGCAACTGATCGTATTCGCTGCTTTCGACCGGATACAGGCCGGCGAAGACCTGCGGCTTGACCTCTTTGAAGCCCGGCAGTGCCGTTGCGGCGGGCCGGCCCGCCAAGGTGATGGTGTCGCCCACTTTGGCGTGCTCGAGTTCCTTGATGCCGGCTATCACGAAACCCACTTCGCCCGCCGACAATTCCTTGCGGGGCTCCGATTTGGGCGTGAATACGCCGATATGCTCGCATAAATGGGTGAAACCCGCAGCCATCAGCAGGATTTTGTCCTTGGGCCTGAGCACGCCGTTGACGATGCGCACCAGCATGACGACCCCGACGTAGTTGTCGAACCACGAATCGATGATCAAGGCCTGCAGCGGCTCGGCCGGATCGCCCACGGGCGGCGGAATCCTGGCGACGATGGTTTCCAGGATGTCGTCTATGCCCATGCCGGTCTTGGCGCTGCACAGGATAGCGTCCGAGGCGTCTATGCCTATGACGTCCTCGACTTCCTGGCGGGCGCCTTCCGGGTCGGCCGAGGGCAGGTCCATCTTGTTCAGGACGGGAACCACCTCGACGCCCAGCTCGATGGCGGTGTAGCAGTTGGCCACGGTCTGGGCCTCGACGCCCTGGGTGGCGTCGACCACCAGCAGCGCGCCCTCGCAGGCCGACAGGGAACGGCTGACCTCGTAGGAGAAATCCACGTGCCCCGGGGTATCGATGAGATTGAAGGCGTAGACCTTGCCGTCCCTGGCCTTGTAGCTGAGCGCGGCGGTCTGGGCCTTGATGGTAATGCCCCGTTCGCGCTCGATATCCATGGAATCGAGGACCTGCGAGGACATTTCACGATCGGCCAATCCTCCGCAACGATGGATCAGGCGATCGGCTAGCGTGGACTTGCCGTGGTCAATATGAGCAATGATGGAAAAGTTGCGGATGTGATCCATAAACCGGAAAAAAGAAGCCCACCAGACTACATGAGCGGATATTAAAGGGAACATGAAAAAGGGGCGCGCCAAGGGCGCCCCCCTTTTGCTGTCGAGCCATTTTAGCTGTTTCTGGGGATTATTTTCCGGGCGTGATGGTTACCCACTGAGATTGATCGCCGCGCATCACCAGCACGGCCGCCGCGCGGGATTTATCCAGCCCCGCGACAAGCTTCGCATACTGGTCGGGCCCGGTGACATCCGTGTCGTTGACCGTGAGTATGATGTCGCCCGGGGCCAGGCCGGCGGTCGCCGCCGGTTCCTGGACTTCGGTGACCTGCACGCCGCCCGTGATCTTCTGCTTGCTGCGGACCGCTTCGGATACCGGGCTGACTTTCAGGCCCAGCGCATCGACGGGGGCCGTCTTGGGCGCCTGCGGCTCTTCGGTGTCGGTTTCGCTTTCAGCCGCCGGCATATCGCCCACCTTGATCTGCAGGGTGACCGTCTTGCCCTTGCGCCATACTTCCATGGGCACGCGCTTGCCGGGCTTGGTGGCGCCGACGATGCGCGGCAGATCGGTCATGTGGGTAATGGCCTTGCCGTCGAATCGGGTAATGACGTCGCCCGAGCGTATGCCTGCGTCGTCCGCGGGACCGCCCTGCTCGACATTGCTGACCATGGCGCCTTCGGCCTTGGCCAGGCCGATGGCCTTGCCGACTTCGTCCGAGACCGGCCCGATCTGCACACCGATGCGTCCGCGCGTCACCTTGCCATGCGCCTTGAGCTGCTCAACCACCCGCATGACTTCGTCTATCGGTATGGCCAGGGAAATTCCCATGAAGCCGCCGCTTTGCGAAATGATCTGGGAATTCACCCCCACCACCTGGCCGGCCAGGTCGATGAGCGGGCCGCCGGAATTACCGGGGTTGACCGCCACGTCCGTCTGGATGAAGGGCAGGTAATCGCCGGTATCGCGATTGATGGCGCTGACTATGCCCGACGTAACGGTGGAGTCCAGGCCGAAAGGCGAGCCGATAGCCAATACCCATTGCCCTTTCTTGAGCTTGTTGGAATCGCCTATGGGCAATGGCGGCAGGTCCTTGGCGTCGATCTTGAGCAGCGCCACGTCGGTGCGCGCGTCGGTGCCTATGATCTTGGCCTTGTATTCCTTGCCGGAGGTCATGGTCACGAAAATCCCGTTGGATTTGGCGACCACGTGATTGTTGGTCAGGATGTAGCCATCGCTGGAAATGATGAAGCCCGATCCCACGCCGCGCGGCACGGTGCGTTCTTTTTCCTGGGGAGTGGGAGTGGGCGTATTGCGCTGGCGCGGGCCCGGCATGCCGGGCGGCACGAAGTCGGGGCCGAAAAACCAGCGGAACATATCGTAGGGGTCGTTGCCGTTGGGACCCATGGCGGGATTGCGCACCGGCACGGATTCCGTCGTGCGGATATTGACCACGGAGCCTTCGGTTTTATCCACCACCGCGGTAAAGTCAGGCACGGTCAAGGTCGGCACAGCAGCCGTCTGGGCGCTGGCCACACCGCCCAGCGGCGAAACAGCAAGCAGCAGGCTCGCCGACGCACACGCCATCATCCGTTTGATTTTGCTATTGCCTACATGGGTAGAAAGCATCATGAAACTCCTAGGTTGAAATCAAGTTTATTTGTGCCCGGCCTGCGGCACGTATTCCGTGTGTTCGGCAATTTCGCGCAGGGTCGCCGACGGAACCTCGCCCAGCGCCGTCAGCCAGTAATCGTCGATGCGCGTCCGGAAGACGTTCATGGCGCCCCTGTGCATGGCCCCCTTGGCCAGGGGGCTGTCGTGGGCGGCATCGAAGGGCTCTATGAATACCGATATGGCGGCCATGCCGTCGGACACCACCAGCTGGCTCACTTTCTTGCCGGCCTTCATGGGACGCGATACCTGGGTAAGCGCCTGGAAACCGCGAGGGAGCGGGATGCGCCAGCCCTCTTTCGGCAGGTCGATGACGCTCATCGGGGTTTCAAGCACTTTCCAGGCGCGGGTATCCCAGTTCGACGCCAGGTCTTCGGAAGCCGCCTTGCTGCCTATTTGCAGGCTGGTGAATGCGATCTGGTCGATGACGCCCTGGTCGCCGCTCACGGTTTGCGCCTTCAGGAGCAAATGGGTTTTGGTGTCGGTACAGATGCGGTAGCCGTAGCGATGGCCGTCCTTGGGTATCAATTCGACTATCGTGCACTCGCGCCCGGCGATGCGGTTGGGCGCGACCCCGGTCTTGATCGAATAATTATCGGCGAGGTTCCTGCCGTCGTTCAGGAGCAGGGCCGGGAAGCGGTCGCCATGCCTGCGCTCGAGCACGATAAGCTTTTTTTCAGGGACGAGGCATTGGGTGATGTCGTTGTGCCTGAGGTATTCGCGCGGGGCGCCGTCGAGCATTTCAATGCGCTCGCGCTCCCCCGTGCCGTCGACGATATGGATAATGCGCGAGGACGCCATGGTGGCGCCCTGCTGATAGGTGTAGACGCCGGAATAATCCAGGCTGCGGGCGGCGGCCTGCACTTTCTGCAACAGCGCGACGCCCGGGTCGAGCGCCAGGCCCTGGGGATTGCCCGCGGCCAGGGCGGACTGCGCCAGCACGCAGGCGGCCGCCACGACCAGCACTTGATACATCCTGTTGATATCCATGCGTTGCGGCCGGCGATGCAGTTGCGAGCGCGCGCTTGTGTGCCAGACCACCCCCATTACCTGGACACCCCCGAATCGAACGATACCTGGCGCACGGCGCTGGACCCCGAGATTTCCCTATGGGCATCCAGGTAATCGCGCAGGCCGGGGTCTTCGGCGGCGCTGGCCACGACCTGCACCGCGGCGGGCCCGCTGGCCTCGGAACCGGAAAAATACGGCAAGGCCACCCAGACTACCGTGGCCACCGCGGCGGCAATCGCCAGGCCGGACAAGCCCACGCGCACGGGGCTGTGGCCGTGCAGATTACGCGGCGCGACAATGGAGGCCTCGGCGTCGATCGCCTTGGAGACGCGGGCGTAGAAGAAATCGCTGGGCTTGATGGCCAGGTCCGGGTTGCGCAATACATCGCCAATAAGATGATAGGTATCCCATACCTGCCTGCCATAGGGGCTGTCCAGGTCTTCGGGGCGTATCTCGGCTTCCCCGTCTATCCAGGTGGATACGGAGGCTTCCCACGATGCCTCTTCGTGGTCGCGCCTGGCTTGATCGGCAACTTGCATTTTCACAACTCCTTACCAGCGACGCTCGGGATCATTGCCCAAGACGGGTCGCAATTGCGCTGCTATGGCTTCCCGGGCGCGAAAGATGCGCGAGCGGACCGTACCAATGGGACATCCCATGCTCAGCGCGATGTCTTCGTAGCTCATACCTTCAATTTCCCGCAAGACGATAGCGGTGCGCAAATCCTCGGGCAGGGTATGGATGGCGGCATTGACCGTTTCGACGATCTGCCGGCTCGCCAGTACCGACTCCGGGGTGCTGATGTCAGTTAGGTTGTCAATCGGGCTAAAAGTTTCACCATCTTCCGTTTCAATTGCATTTGGCGTGCTCGGGCGGCGTCCGTTGGCCACTTGCCAGTTGCGCGCGGTATTGATGGCGATGCGATACAGCCAGGTGTAAAAGGCGCTGTCGCCGCGGAACTGCGGCAAGGCCCTGTAAGCCTTGATGAATGCTTCCTGGGCGACGTCTTCGACCTCGGACGGGTCGCGCACCATGCGCGACAACAGCCGCATGATCTTGCGCTGATATTTCAGCACCAGCAGATCGAACGCCCGCTTGTCGCCGCGTTGAACGCGGGCGACCAATTCAGCGTCTACGTCACGTTCGCTCATAGGCTTTCCTTGCGCAGGATGCGGACGGGCCTGGCGGCCTGTCCGGCAATGTGTACGCGCAGCGCGCGCCACGCCCGCCGCGGCACGCCGGCTCTCCAGACCACCAGTTCCAGCGGCCGCTGGCGTTCACTGGCATCGGCATCCTGGAACCGGAGCGTTATCCATGCGAACGCAGGCCAGGCATGGGTAAGGTACATGGTTTTTCTTGTCCCGGATAGCGCGACCTCCCAAAGACCGCAATCGCGCAGGGACAGTGTACCCGCAAGAGCGCGGGAATTGATTATCCGGCAAATGACCCATGCGGCGGCCAGCGCCGGAACCGGATAGGCGGCGGCCGGCGCCGCCTGGCCGCCGCCCAGCAGCGGCAGGCCGGCATAGAGCAGGCAGGAAGCGCCGCCCGCGACCGCCACCGCGCCCAGCAGCCCCGCCCAGCGCGCGCGCCGGACGGGCCATTGCCCGACCAGTGTGATGGGGCGCTCCAGCTTAGAGCCTCCGCACTATCATCGACCCGTTGGTGCCGCCAAAACCGAAGGAATTCGACAGGGCGATGTCGATCTTCATGTCGCGCGCCTGGTTGGCGCAATAATCGAGATCGCATTCAGGATCTTGATTGAAGATGTTGATGGTGGGCGGCGAGATCTGGTGATAAACCGCCAGCGTGGTGAACACGGCCTCGACCCCGCCCGCGGCGCCCAGAAGGTGGCCCGTCATGGATTTTGTGGAATTGACCACCAGTTTCCTGGCATGGTCGCCGAAAGCCAGCTTGAGCGCTTCGGTTTCGTTTTTGTCGCCCAGCGGCGTGGAGGTGCCGTGCGCATTGACATAACTGATTTCGTCCGCGTTGATCCCGCCATTGCGCAGGGCGTTGACCACGCCGCGCCGGGGGCCGTCGCGATCGGGCGAGGTAATGTGGTAGGCGTCGGAGCTCATGCCGTAGCCGGCGAATTCGCCGTATATGCGCGCGCCGCGCTTGCGCGCATGTTCGTATTCCTCGAGCACCAGGGCTCCCGCGCCCTCGCCCAGCACGAAACCGTCGCGGTCGCGGTCCCAGGGCCGCGAGGCCGTGGCGGGATCGTCATTGCGGGTGGACAGCGCGCGCATGGCGGCGAAGCCGCCTATGCCCAGCGGCGATACGGTCGATTCGGCGCCGCCGGCCACCATGACGTCGGCGTCGCCGTACTCGATGAGCCGCGCCGCGTCGCCTATGGAATGCAGGCCGGTGGTGCACGCGGAAACCACCGCGTAGCTGGGGCCCTTGAGCCCGAGCATGATGGACAATTGGCCCGAAATGAGGTTGATCAGCGAGGCCGGCACGAAGAACGGCGATATCCGGCGCGCGCCGCGCTCGAGGTAGTCGACCTGCTGTTCCTCGATGCGGGGCAGCCCGCCTATGCCCGAACCGATAATCGTGCCGATGCGCTCGGCATTGGCCTCGGTGACTTCCAGGCCGGCATCGCGCCAGGCCTGGGCGCCCGCCGCCACGCCATAATGGATGAAGGTATCCATCTGCTTGGCTTCCTTGGCGGACATATACTGCGTGACATCGAAATCCTTGACTTCACCCGCTATCTGGGCGTTAAACGTCGACGGGTCAAAGCGCGAGATACGCCCTATGCCCGAGCGCCCATTAACGATATTGTCCCATGCGCTGTCAATATCGCTGCCGACCGGGGAAACAATACCAAGGCCGGTAATGACGACACGTCGTTTCACGGATGACTCCTAAAATAAAAAAGCGGCTTAAAGTGGATGGACGCGCTGCCACGCCAAACCCTGAACAGATTCGGCCGAACAGCGGGACTATCCCCTAGAAACCGCCTCGAGGTGGAGTTCCGGAATACCGGACTCGCACCTGGAATGTTGAAATTACTGCTTGCTGTGCGACGAAATGTAGTCAACAGCTTGCTGAACCGTCGTGATTTTCTCGGCCTCTTCGTCCGGAATTTCGGTTTCGAATTCGTCTTCGAGTGCCATCACGAGCTCGACCATATCGAGCGAATCGGCACCGAGGTCGTCAAGGAAGGAAGATTCGTTCTTGATCTCGGCTTCGTTGACGCCAAGTTGTTCAGCGACGATCTTCTTGACGCGCTGTTCGATGCTTTCCATGCAGATCTCCAAGTGGGAAAAATTCCCGCGAATTATAGCCAAACGAAAAAATTATTGGTGCCGGGCTATGACAAAAAAAAACGGTATTACCGGATATGTACGATATTTTGCTTTATTCGTACAAAACGTCTAGTCGGAATACCTCTGAGACGAACAGATTTTACCCTAGGAGGCAATGGTCTGTTCGGTATATTACATGTACATGCCGCCATTGACATGCAGCGTCGTGCCTGTGATGTAGCCTGCCTTGGGGCTGGCCAGGAAGGACACGGCATTGGCGATTTCGGCGGCGGCCCCCAGGCGGCCCAGGGGGATTTGCGCGAGAATGGCCGCCGACTGCGCCTCGTTGAGCGCATGGGTCATATCGGTTTCTATGAAGCCGGGCGCCACGCAATTGACGGTGATATTGCGGCTGCCCAATTCGCGCGCCAGGGCGCGCGCCATGCCGGCCACGCCGGCCTTGGCAGCGGCGTAATTGGCCTGGCCCGGGTTGCCGCTGGAACCGACGACCGAAGTGATGTTGATGATACGGCCCCAGCGCGCCTTCATCATGCTGCGCGTGACAGCGCGCGACAAGCGGAAAACCGCCGACAGGTTGGTATCGATGACGGCCTGCCAGTCATCGTCCTTCATGCGCATGGCCAGATTGTCGCGCGTGATGCCGGCGTTGTTGACCAATATATGCGGCCCGCCCTCCTGCCTGCCCAGATCGGCCACCAGGCTCTCGCAGGCCGCCGCGTCATCCACATTCAGCGCCACGCCGCGTCCGCCGCTGGCGGCCAGCATGTCGCTGATCTGCTGCGCGCCGGACTCGGTGGTCGCAGTGCCGACCACCTTCGCGCCATGAGCCGCCAGTTCCAGCGCGATGGCCTTGCCTATGCCGCGAGTGGCGCCTGTGACGAGCGCGAGCTTGCCTTCGAGTGGTTTGTCTTGCATGGCGTCTACCCTTGTAAAGTTTCCAGAGCGATCTGTAAGGAGGCCGGATCGGTGATGGCCAGGCCGGTCAGGTCGCGATCGATGCGCTTGGTCAGGCCATTGAGCACCTTGCCCGGGCCGCATTCCACCACATGGGTGATGCCTTGCGCCTTCATGGCCCTTACGGTTTCCACCCAGCGCACGGCATGCCAGGCCTGGCGGACCAGCGCGTCCTTGATCGCGGCGGGATCGGCGGGGCTGGCCACGTCTACATTGTTGATCACCGGGATACGGGGGGCGGCCAGGGCCACGCCGTCCAGCGCCTGCCCGAGGACGGCGGCCGCCGGCTTGAGCAGGCTGGAATGGAAAGGCGCGGAAACAGGCAGCACCAGGGCGCGCTTGGCGCCCTCGGCCTTGGCCAGTTCGCAGGCCCGCTCGACGGCGTGCTTGTGCCCGGCGATGACCACTTGCGCCGGAGCATTGAAATTTACCGCCTCCACCACTTCGCCATTGGCCGCGCGCGCGCACAGCGACCTGACGGCATCGTCGTCCAGGCCCAGGATGGCGGCCATGCCGCCGCTGCCCACCGGCACGGCCGCCTGCATGGCATCGGCGCGGACCCGGACTATGTGCACCGCGTCATCGAGGCTGAGCGCCTGGGCGGCCGCGAGCGCGGAATACTCGCCCAGGCTGTGGCCGGCCAGCAGTTCGGGCGGCGCGCCGCCGGCTTCGATCCAGGCGCGGTAGACCGCCACCGCGGCGGTCAGCATGGCGGGCTGGGTGTTGGTGGTGAGATTGAGGTCCTCGGCGGGCCCCGCGGCGATCAGGGCGGCGAGATCCTGGCCCAAGGCGTCGGAGGCCTGCGCAACGGTGTTCCTGACCGCCGCGTTGCCGGACCAGGCGTCGAGCATGCCGACAGACTGCGACCCCTGCCCGGGAAAGACAAAAGCTATTTTCATATTCTTGCCAGCACCGAGCCCCAGGTGAAGCCGCCGCCCACGCCTTGCAGCATCACCACGTCCCCGGCTTTTATGCGGCCGTCCCGGCGCGCCACGTCGAAGGCCAGCGGCACGCTGGCCGCCGAGGTATTCGCATGGCTGTCCACGGTAATCACCACCTTGTCCTCGGCTATGCCCAGCTTGCGGCTGAGGAAATTGATGATGCGCACATTCGCCTGGTGAGGCACCATCCAGTCGACCTCATCCAGCGCGATGCCGGCCTGCTCGCAGACCTCGTGCGCCGATTTGGCCAGGCAATTCACGGCAAGCTTGAATACCGCCTGGCCGTCCATGCGCAGGAAGGGATCGCCCGTCACCTTGCCGTGCGCGACGTTGCCGGCGGCGCACAGGATTTTCATCTGGCTGCCATCGGCATTCAGCTGGGCCGCGATGATGCCGGGCTCGGCCGACGCCCGGACCACGACCGCGCCCGCGCCGTCGCCGAACAGCACGCAGGTGCCGCGGTCGTTCCAGTCGAGAATGCTGGAGAACACTTCGGCGCCTATGACCAGCGCCGTCTTGGCGCGCCCCGCCTGTATGAAGGCATCGGCGGTGGTCAGCGCATAGACGAAGCCGCTGCATACGGCCTGGATGTCGAAGGCGGCCCCGCCCTTGGCGCCCAGGTTGGCCTGCACCAGGCAGGCGGTGCTGGGAAACACGAAGTCGGGAGTGGAGGTGGCGACGATGATGAGGTCGACCTCATCGGCCGTTATGCCGGCGTCTTCCAGCGCGGCCTGCGCCGCCCGGGTGGCCAGCTGGCTGGTCGTCATGCCCGGATCGGCAATATGGCGCTGGCGGATGCCGGTGCGCTCGACAATCCAGGTGTCGGAGGTTTCGATCTGGCGCGTCGCCAGGTCAGCGGCCAGTTCGTCGTTGGATACGACACGGGGAGGCAAATAGCCGCCGGACCCTATTATTTTGGCATAAGGCATAGTAGCTTCCAGACACCTGAGCTATGGCGCAGGATCAGATAATTCGTTGGTGATCTTCGCAGACAGGGCCGCTGCGGCCTGCAAACTCTGGCGAAGGCTGTCAATGGCGCTTGTTGTACCATCAAGCAGTCCATTGTGCACTGCTTCACGGGCGCGCTGCAATGCACAAACAAATGCATAGGCATCGGCGGAGCCGTGGCTTTTGATCACGATGCCGCGCAAACCCAGCAAGGCGGCGCCGTTGTAGCGGCGATTGTCGACGCGGTCGCGGAAACGATTGAGCACGGGCCTGGCCAGCACGCCCGCGGCCATGGACAGCGAATCGCGCGTGAATTCGGCGCGCATCATGTTGGCCACCATCTTGGCCAGGCCCTCCATGGACTTGAGCACGACATTGCCCACGAAGCCATCGCAGACGACGACGTCCACGGTGCCCTTGCAGATGTCGTCGCCCTCGACGTTGCCATAGAAGTTCAGGCCGCTGGCGCGCAGGAGTTCGGCCGCCCTCTTGACGATTTCGTTGCCCTTGATGATTTCTTCGCCGATATTGAGCAAGCCGATGGTAGGCCTTTTATGGTGATCGACGGCCGAAGCCAGGGCCGAACCCATGATGGCGAACTGCAGCAGGTGCTCGGCCGAGCAGTCCACGTTCGCGCCCAGATCCAGCATGGTGGTGGCGCCACCCTTCTGGTTGGGGATGGACGTGGCGATGGCCGGCCGATCGATGCCGTCCAGCGTCTTGAGTATGTAGCGGCTGATCGCCATCCAGGCGCCCGTATTGCCCGCCGAAATGCAGGCATCGGCCCGGCCGTCCTTGACGGCCTGGACCGCCACGCGCATGGACGAATCTTTCTTGCGGCGCAAGGCCACCTCGATGGAGTCGTCCATGAGGACGACTTCGGAGGCGGGCAGGATTTCGTACCAGCCCGCGCCCAGGCTGCCCTGCGCGCGCAGGGCGGCCTCGATGGCCGCGGCATCGCCCGCGAGCAGCAAGCGCGTATCGGGGTTCTGCTTCGCAAATTGACAGGCCGCAGGGAGGGTGACCGGCAAGCCGGCGTCACCGCCCATGCAGTCGATGGCGATTCGAATCTCAGTTTTCGACATCAAGCGCGCAATCTATGGCAGCTATGGCAAGATCGCAAACAACTGGATTATTCGTCGTTCTTGGACTTGAGTACTTTACGGCCGCGGTAGATGCCGTTGGGACTGATGTGGTGACGCAGATGCATTTCGCCCGTGGTAGGCTCGACCGCCGTCGAAGGCGCGACGATGAAATCGTGCGAACGATGCATACCGCGTTTAGACGGGCTCTTTTTGTTTTGCTGAACGGCCATGATGACTCCTGTAAACGGGTCGCTATTGTACGCGATGATTCCCGCAAGTTATTTCGGTAAATTCAATCTTTCTTTAGTTGATCCAGCACCGCGAACGGCGAGGGTCTAACCGAGTCGCTGCCGGGCTCTTCTTCAAGAAGCTCCGGCAACGACGGACAAACATCGTGCTTGGGCACATACGGCAGGCAGAGGATGATTTCATCTTCGACCAGGGCCAGAACGTCAAGGCGCTGCGACCCCAGGATACGTTCGATGACATCGTCGGGATCGGTATCGGCGGCGTCGCCGGCGTCCAGATCAGCCTCGGACTTCACCACCTGCAAGCGGTTGCGGCTATCGACCGCCCATTCGAACGGCTTCATGCAGCGCTGGCACTCCAGCATCGGCGCGGCCCTTACATGCACTTGCAGGAAACGCTGACCAAACGAGTCCATTTCGCCCTTTATGGCCCAGGACACCATGGTGCCGGCCTGTTCAGGCAAATCCTCGAGCAGGCGCTCGAATCGATCGATCGGAGCCTGGCCGCGCACTTCCTGGCCCACACGGGTGAGCTCGTACGTGTCAACATACTGTATATCCACGCGAAGTTCCCATCCGAGATTTATTTAATTCAATCCTAATTCAGCCAGCTATTTTAGCCGACCTGGTCATTTGCCCCCTTGATCTTAAACAATATCAAGCCATGGCAAAAACCGCAGTGTTTGTTTTCCCCTGGCACCCAAGCCTTTCACGCACAAGGAAAACATTAGATAATAGCGCGTTCAGCCCCTTTCAGTCAAACTCAACCAGCAAATAGAACACTATGCGTCTTATCCTCGCCTCCAGCTCGCGCTACCGCCAAGAAATGCTGGAACGCCTGGGCCTGCCCTTTACCGCCGTGTCGCCGGACATCGACGAAACCCCGCTGCCCGGCGAAAGCCCCGCCGCCCTGGCGCTGCGCTTGTCGCTCGCCAAGGCGCAGGCCGTCGCGCCGGCCTATCCCGGAGCCCTGGTGATAGGGTCCGACCAGGTCGCCACGATGGATGGGTCTCCCATAGGCAAGCCGGGCAATTTCGAGCGCGCCGCGGCCCAGCTTGAACAGCTCAGCGGGCTAACGGTAGAATTCCACAGCGCCCTGTGCGTCAGCGATGGCCGGCGCCACGAAATCGACGACGTCGTCACGCGCTGCCGCTTCCGCTCCTTGACCAGGGCCGAAATCACATCCTACCTGCGCCGCGAGCAGCCCTACGACACCGCCGGCAGCGCCAAGGCCGAGGGCCTGGGCATCGCCTTGATGGAAAGCATGCAATCCGACGACCCCACCGCCATCATAGGCCTGCCGCTCATCGCGCTGAGCCGCATGCTGCGCGCTTTCGGCCTCAACCCCTTGACGCATCCGCATTAGGCGCGGCCCGCGCCTTTGCGCAACGCCCCTGAAAAACCCCAGACCTGGAGCAGCCGTGAAATCAGCAGGAACCTTACATTTGATCCCCGTGGGCATGGGCGAGGCGGCCCCCGCGGCCTGGCTGCCGCAAACCGTGCAGGAGCTCGCCGGGCGCCTTACGACCTATATCGCGGAAAACGCCAAGACCGCGCGCGCCTTCCTGAAATTGATAGGCACCGCCGGCCCCCTGCAGGAAATCACCATACACACGCTGGACAACAAAGTCGATGCGCGGCAGATGCGCGCCTGGCTTGCCCCGCTGCTCGAGGGAGGTGAAATCGGGCTGGTGTCGGAAGCCGGCTGCCCGGCGGTGGCCGACCCGGGCGCCAAGGTGGTGGCCGTCGCCCACGCCATGGGCATCCGCGTCGTGCCATGGGTGGGCCCGTCTTCCATCCTGTTGAGCCTGATGGCCAGCGGCCTGGACGGCCAGCGCTTCGCCTTCCACGGCTATGCCCCGGTGGACCCCGCCGCCCGCGCCAAACAGCTCAAGGCCTGGGAAGCCGATTCGCAGAAACAGGAACAGACCCAGATCCTGATCGAAACCCCCTATCGCAATGACGCCATGTTCGACACCCTGAAGCAGGCGCTCAAGGGCAACACCCGCCTTTGCATCGCCCGTTCCCTGACCACCAGCGACGAGCTGGTGCAAACCCATACCGTCGCCGAATGGAAAGCCCGCCCGGCTCCCGATCTTGCCAGGAAGCCGACGATTTTCCTTTTCCTGGCCGGCCGCTGACCCATGTTCCGAAAATATCTCGCCGGCGCTTTGCTGGCGCTTCTTGCCGCTTGCGGCGCCCCTGCGCCGGGCGCCCTGGATATCGACCGCAGCATCCAGGCCAAGAGCCAGAACAGCCGGGTCGAGTTCATCGTGCTGCACTACACCTCCACCGGCAACGAGGCCTCGCTCAAGATCCTGTCGCAGCTCAATGTCAGCAGCCACTACCTGATCACCAACGACCCGGCGCCGCGCGTGTATCAGCTGGTGGATGAAAGCCGCCGGGCCTGGCATGCCGGCGTCAGCGAATGGTTTGGCCGCAGCGACATGAACGCAAGCTCCATCGGCATCGAGATCGTCAACCATGGGCGCGAGGGCGGCGACTGGGAGCCCTACACGGCGGCGCAAACCGCAGTCATCGGCGCCCTGCTTCAGGACATCATCAGGCGCCATCAGATCAAGGCCATCAATATTGTCGGGCACAGCGACATCGCCCCGCAGCGCAAGATCGACCCCGGCCCCCTGTTTCCCTGGAAGCAGCTGGCGCAACAAGGAATCGGGCGCTGGTATGACGAAGCCCGGGCGCAGGAATACCAGCGGGAGTTCCTGCGCGACGGCCTGCCGGACATGGCCTGGGTGCAAAGGGAATTGCAGCGCGCGGGCTACAAGGTGGCGCACAGCGGCGTGCTGGACAAGGCCAGCAGGAATGTGATCGCCGCGTTCCAGATGCATTACCGCCCCGCCCTTTATGATGGCAATCCCGACGCCGAGACCCTGGCCATACTGAAGGCCCTGCCCTGAGCCGGGCGGGCGAACCCTGCATCGCGCGCTAGCGCGCGCGGCGCTGCCTGATGAAGTAGCCTACCCTGATCAGCAGCAGCATGGCAAGGACCGCGCCATACGCATAGGGCTCGAAGAAATCGTTCTTGCCGGCCCGTACCAGCCAGAAATGCCACACCGACAATGCGGCAACGGCATAGACGCTGCGGTGCAAGGCCTGCCAGCAATGCCCCATGCGCCGTATCCATCCGCGCGTCGACGTGCAGGCCAGGGCCGCCATGGGCACGAAGGCGATCATGCCCACGGTGATGAAAGTGCGCTGCAGCACGTCCTCCCACATCGACGCCAGCGACCAGCCGCGTTCCCAGAAGGCCCAGCCCAGCAGGTGCATGACGGTATAGAAAAAGGCGAACAGGCCCAGCATCCGCCGCAGGCGCACCAGGGCAGGCTGGCGGATGATGCGGCGCAAAGGCGTGACGGCCAGCGTCAGGAGCAGGGCCACCAGCGCCCAGAGGCCGGATGAGCGGATCAGGAATTCCGCCGGATTGGCGCCCAGGCCATCGTTGAAACCCAGCCATACCCAGCGCAGGGCCGGGTATAGGGCCAGCAGGAAAACCAGCGGCTTGGCCCGCGCCACCTGCCTGGCCGTCCAATTGGCGCTCGCGGGGGGCAAGTCCGCGGCGCTCAATAGTTTTTCCCGAGGTCCATGCCTGCATACAGCGACGCGACCTGGTCGGCATAGCCATTGAACATCAGGGTGTCCACGCGCGGCGCGAAGAAGCCATCGCCTATCCGGCGCTCGGTGGCCTGGCTCCAGCGCGGATGGGGCACGCCGGGATTGACATTGGCGTAGAAGCCATATTCGCGGGGGGCGATTTTCACCCAGCTGGTGACCGGCATCTTTTCGACCAGGCGGATCTTGACCAGGGACTTGCCCGATTTGAAGCCGTATTTCCAGGGGATGGCCACGCGCACGGGAGCGCCATTCTGGTTCGGCAGCGTCTTGCCATAGACGCCGAACACCAGCATGGTCAGCGGGTGCATGGCTTCGTCGATGCGCAGCCCCTCCACATACGGCCAATCGATGATCCGGTCGCCCAGGCCCGGCATATTGCCCGGCTGCACCACGGTGACGAACTCCACATACTTGGCCTTGCTGGTGGGCTCGACCTGCTTGAGCAGCGCCGCCAGGGAATATCCGGTCCAGGGAATCACCATGGACCAGGCTTCGACGCAGCGCAGCCGGTATATGCGCTCTTCGAGGCCGGCCAGCTTGCGCAGGTCGTCGATATCGAAGCTGCGCGGCCTGGCGGCCTCGCCCTCGACGCTCACCGTCCAGGGCGAGGTCTGCATCTTTGCGGCGTACTCGAGCGGGTCGGTCTTGCCGGTGCCGAACTCGTAGAAATTATTGTAGGAGCTGACATCTTTTTCGGAAGTCTGCTTATTGCTCAGCCAGTATTCCGGATTGGGCGCGGCCGGCAAAGCCGGCCGACTCGCGTCCGCGGCGGCCAGCGCAGGCGGCAAACCGCCCGCCCCCAGCGCCAGGGCCGCCGCCTGCTGCAGCCACCTGCGCCGCGACAGCCAGACAGCCTCGGGCGTGATCTCGGACGCCGCAATAGGCGGCATTTCTATCCTGGGCATGGCATTGCCTTGATTCGGGGGTACGGGATTATGACGGCGGCCGCCGCCGGAAAGTTCCAGGCCTACACGCGCTCCAGCATCCACGCCTGCATTTCACGCACGCTGGAAACCATCACGGTGGGCTGCGCCTCGAGCAGGGTGCGCTCGTCGTGCGCGCCATAGGTGACGGCCATGCTGTCGACGCCCGCGCTGGCGGCCATTTGTATATCGTGCGAGGTATCGCCCACCATCAGCACCTGGCCGGGGCTCAGGCCGAGCTCGTCCATGATTTCCAGCAGCATGGCCGGATGCGGCTTGCTGAAGGATTCGTCGGCGCAGCGGGTCGTATGGAAATGGCCTTGCAACCGCATGGTGCCCAGCACCCTGTCCAGGCCCACGCGGCTCTTGCCGGTGGCCACGCCCAGGACCACCTGGCGCGCGCGCAATACTTCGAGCAAATCGACAATGCCGTCGAAAAGCCTGATTTCCGGATCGCGGCGCAGGAAATGAAAGCGGTAGCGCTCCAGGAAGAAAGGCAGCTTTTCGGCGGTCAGCGTCGGAACGCAACGATACAAGGCGCTTTCCAGGGAAAGCCCGATCACCCAGCTGGCTTCGCTGGCGCCCGGCACCGGCAGATCGAGATCGGCGCATGCCGACTGGATGGCTTCCACGATGGAATGGGTCGAATCCATGACTGTGCCGTCCCAGTCGAAAACCACAGCCTCATAGCGTTTCACGAATTGCGCTCCAGATAGTCAAGAATATGCGTGCAGGCGGGCGGCAGCGGCGCGCTCAGAACCAGCGGCTCGCCCGTCAAAGGGTGGGGGATTTCCAGCAGGCCGGCATGCAGGAACATACGGGTAAACCCCAGTTTGGCGAATTTCGCCCGCACGTCGTCCGGCCCGTATTTGTCGTCGCCCACTATAGGATAGCCGCTGGCGGCCAGGTGCACGCGTATCTGGTGCGTGCGGCCGGTGCGCAGCTCCGCTCCCAGCAGGCTGTAGCGGCCGTAGCGTTTTTGCAGGGTAATGATCGTGTGCGCCGCTTTGCCCAGCGCATCCACCTTGACGCGCCGCTCCCCCGAAGCCGTCAGCCATTTGAGCAGAGGCTGGCGCATATGCTGCTTGTCATTGACCCAATCGCCGACCACCAGCGCCTGGTAGTGCTTGCGCCCGCCTCCTTCGCGCATCATGTCGTGCAGGGCCAGCAAGGCCTTGCGCCTTTTGGCGACCAGCAGCAGGCCGGAGGTGTCCCGGTCCAGGCGATGCGCCAGCTCAAGAAAAGCCGCGTCGGGGCGGGCGGCGCGCAATTGCTCGATGACGCCGAACGACACGCCGCTGCCGCCGTGCACGGCCACCCCCGCCGGCTTGTCGATGACTATCAGCGCGTCGTCCTCGAAAACGATGGGAAACACGGCGGGCGGCACCAGCCTGGCTTCGTCGGGCCGGGGCAGGCGTATGGGCGGCACGCGCACGGTATCGCCTTCTTCGAGGCGATAGTCGGCGTTGATGCGGCCCTTGTTGACGCGCACCTCGCCGCCGCGTATGGCTTTGTACAAATGGCTTTTCGGCACCCCTTTGCACAGGCGCAGCAGGAAATTGTCAATGCGCTGCCCGGCCTGCTCGGCGCCGATTTCGACAAAACGCACGCTCGGAGCGGGGTTTTCGGTAATAACAGTTTTGCGCATAGGGAAAAGCGGCATATAATCGCGTCAGCCTATAGAAGCTGAAAAAAACCGCCAAACGTAGAGATGCAAGGGTGCGTCTCCGTCGGACGAACAAAGGCCATATTGTACTGCCTGCCTTTCAGCTTCTGGGTCATTTGGTCGCCGGGGCAAGCCCGATCCCAAAAACAGTGGTGTGGCATAGTGCCCGCTGTTTATCCAGATCTCCTGCCAACCGCGTGCGGCACTGAATCTTTGCGAAGTTTGTCAACGTTTAAATGCACCAGCCGCGATTCACACACGCGACTGCCGTTCCCAGCAATTTTTTTGTCAACCACTATAGTGAATCTGACCTCCCTGCTGACTGAACTGCGTACCTACAGGTCCGCTGTGCCTTCCTGACACAAGGTGGGCATTGCCGACGCAGTCAGCAAGCCCCCGCTGCAGATTTAGCGCCACACACCGAGTGACCCGCGGTCGTGCGCCGATTATCGGCGCGCCATGACTACGGAGAAATACACTCATGAAACGAATGTTGTTCAATGCAACGCACCAAGAAGAACTACGCGTTGCGATCGTCGATGGTCAAAAACTCATAGACCTCGACATCGAAACGGCCGGGCGCGAACAGCGCAAGGGCAATATCTACAAAGGCGTCATCACCCGCATCGAGCCTGGTCTCGAGGCCTGCTTTGTAAGCTACGGCGAAGACCGCCACGGCTTCCTGCCTTTCAAGGAAGTTGCCCGGACCTACTTCAAGGAAGGCGTCGATGTACGCACTGCGCGCATCCAGGACGCCCTCGCCGAAGGCCAGGAACTGATCATCCAGGTAGAAAAGGAAGAACGCGGCAACAAGGGCGCGGCCCTGACCACCTTCATCTCCCTGGCCGGCCGCTACCTGGTGCTGATGCCCAACAACCCGCGCGGCGGCGGCGTCTCGCGCCGCGTCGAAGGCGAGGACCGCCAGGAACTGCGCGAAACCATGGACCAGCTGGATATTCCGGCCGGCATGAGCATCATCGCCCGCACCGCGGGCATAGGCCGCAACGTCGAGGAACTGCAGTGGGACCTGTCCTACCTGATGCAACTCTGGAACGCCATCGATGCCGCCGCCCGTGAAAACAAGGCCCCGATCCTGATCTACCTGGAATCGAGCCTGGTCATCCGCGCCATCCGCGACTACTACTCTCCCGAAATCGGCGAGATCCTGATCGACACCGACGACATTTATGAACAGGCCACCGCCTTCATGAGCGTCGTCATGCCCGACAACGTCCAGCGCGTCAAAATGTACCGCGACGATGTCCCCCTGTTCTCGCGCTTCCAGATCGAACACCAGATCGAAACCGCCTACTCGCGCACCGTCCAGTTGCCGTCTGGCGGATCGGTGGTCATCGACCACACCGAAGCCCTGGTCGCGGTCGATGTCAATTCCGCGCGCTCCACACGCGGCGCCGACATCGAAGAAACCGCCATGCGCACCAATCTGGAAGCCGCCGAAGAGGTGGCCCGCCAATTGCGCCTGCGCGACCTCGGCGGCCTGATCGTGATCGACTTCATCGACATGGAAGAAAGCAAGAACCAGCGCGCCGTCGAACAGCGCCTGCGCGATGCGCTGCATTTCGACCGCGCGCGCGTGCAGATGGGCAAGATCTCGCGTTTCGGCCTGATGGAACTGTCGCGCCAGCGCCTGCGTCCCGCCTTGAACGAAGGCTCGCACATTACCTGCCCGCGCTGCAATGGCACCGGCGTGGTCCGCGATGCCGAATCCAGCGCCCTGCACGTCCTGCGCCTGCTGCAGGAAGAAGCCATGAAAGAAGGCACCGCCGCGCTGCACGCCCAAGTGCCGGTGGATGTGGCCACCTTCCTGCTCAATGAAAAGCGCGCCGACATCACCAAGATCGAATCGCGCCTCAAGGTAAACCTGATCCTGATCCCCAACAAGAATCTGGAAACCCCGCATCACCATATCGAGCGCCTGCGCCACGACGACCCCAGGCTGGAAGAAATCACCACCAGTTTCGATCTCGTCACTCAGCCCGAGCCGCAGCTCACCTGGGAGCCCAACAAGGCCCAGGAAGCCAAGCTCCGCCCCGAGGCCCTGGTCAAGGGCATTACGCCTTCGCAGCCCGCTCCGGTGGCGCCGCCGGTCGCCCTGGCGCGCGTCACGCCCGCCGCCAAGCCCGAGCAAGGCGCCGGCCTGATCAAGCGCCTCATCAACTGGCTGACTGGCGCTGGCGCGCCTGCCACCCCGGAGCCCGCGCCCGAAGCCGCCAAGACGCCGTCCGGCAGCCGCAGCAAGAATGGCCGCCCCAGCGACCACCGCCGCGAACAACGCGGCCAGGGGGATCGCAATCGCCATCGCCGCGGCGAACGCCGCCCGGATGCCCTAGAAGGCAAGTCCGACGAAGCCCAGGCGCCGGCCGCCAGGCCGCGCCGCCAGGCCGCCGCGCTGGACACCGTGGCCAGCGCCAACGAACCGCGTAGCGCAGGCCTTACCGTTGCGCCCGCCGCCGCATCGTCCGCCGATAACGGCGAAACCGGCAATGCCGGCCGCAACGGCCGCAATCGCCGCGGACGCGGCCGCAACCGCCGCGACGAGAATCAGAGCGAAACCGTCGACCTCGACAACGGCGATCTGCCGCTGACCGCGGCGGCCGAAGTGTCGCTGTCGGCGCCGCAAGTCGCCGACGACGCTTCCGACGCGCAAAAAACCGCGGGTGAAAGCGACGGCGCGAACGACCAGGCCTCGGACAATGATCAGCTCGATCCGGAACGCAAACGCCGCCGCCGCCGCAGCCGCCGCGGTCGCCGCAGCCCGGAAGCCGGCGCTGAATCCGGCGCCGCGCAAGACGGCGAAAGCGAAAGCGACGATAGCGATGACGACCAGGCCTTCGTGCCCCACGCCACGCCGGCCTTCAATCCGCAAGTCCTGCCGGCCATCGCGACCGCCCAGGGCGGGTTCGCGGAAACCGGCCCGGAACCCGTAGCGGCTCGCGCCGAGGAAGCTCCCGCGATTCCGGCAACGCCTGCGGCGGCCCCCGCTCCAGTCGCCGAGCCGGCGCCGGCGCCAGCGCCCGTCTACCTGCCCGTGCCTGAAAGCACCATCGCCACGAAGCCGGCGCAGGCCGAAGCTCCCGCCGCGGCGGTTCCGGCCGAGATCCAGCCGGAAGACGCAACTCCGGTCCAGGCTACTCCGGTCCAGGCTACTCCGGTCCAGGCGACATCGTTCCAGGCGGCTCCAGCCGAGGCTCCCGCAGTCCACGCTGCCCCGGTGCAAGCCGACAAGGTCGAAGCGGCGCCCGTGCAAGCTGCTGCCGCAGAAGCCATTGCCCCAGCCGCAGCCCCCGCGCCTGAAGCCAGGCCGGCCGTTCCCGCAGCCCCGGCTGCGGCGCAAGCCGAAGCCGAAGCCAAGGCCGAAGCCGAAGCCAAGGCCGAAGCCGAAGCCAAGGTCGAGGCCGAAGCCAAGGTCGAAGCCAAGGTCGAGGCCAAAGCCGAGGCCGCCGCGGAAAGCCGGCCCGCAGCCAAGCCGGAATCGGCCGTGGCGGCGCCGCTGCAGGAAATCCTTATTGCGGCCGGCATGGAACTGATCGAAACCAAGTCGGCGCCTGTCGAAGCGCCCGCCGCAGCGGTACGCCTTGGACGGTCGCGCAAGCCTGCCGCCAAGGTGGCCAACGACCCCCTGCAGCAGGTGGAAACCCACTAAGCCGAAACCGGCGTAAATAAAAAGAGCCCTGCTGCATTGCGCAGCAGGGCTCTTTTTTATGCTTCCGGCTCAACCTGTATCGTGCCTGTATCGTGCCTGTATCGTGCCTGTATCGTGCCTGTATCGTGCCTGTATCGTGCCTGTATCGTGCCTGTATCGTGCCGGGCGCCACGCCCGGCATTCATCCGGCCTGCCCTTACTCCATTCAGGCCTTGGCCACCACATCGGCCGGCTGGCGCGTCAGCAGGGCCAGCAAATTCGCCAGCTCCGAACGCATCTGGCGGCGATCCACCACCATATCGATCGCGCCCTTCTCGAGCAGGAATTCCGAACGCTGGAAACCTTCCGGCAATTTCTCGCGCACCGTCTGCTCGATCACGCGCGGGCCCGCAAAGCCGATCAGCGCCTTGGGCTCCGCAATGACCACATCGCCCATGAACGCAAAGCTCGCCGACACGCCGCCCATCGTGGGATCGGTCAGAATGCTGATGAATGGCAGCCCCGCGGCCGAGAGCCGCGTGAGCATCGCATTCGTCTTGGCCATCTGCATCAGCGAAAATAGGCTCTCCTGCATGCGCGCGCCGCCCGACGCCGCCACGCAAATGAACGGCGTGCGGTTTGTGATGGCCTCTTGAGCGCCGCGGGCAAAGCGTTCGCCCACCACAGAGCCCATGGAGCCGCCCATGAACTCGAACTCGAAGCAAGCCAGCACCACCGGCACCGACAGGATGCTCCCGCCCATGACCACCATGGCCTCGCTTTCGCCGGTCTGCTTGGTCGCTTCCGTCACCCGCTCGGTATACTTGCGGCTGTCCTTGAACTTCAGCGGATCCATAGGGCGCGTATTCTGGCCGATCTCGACGCGGTTCTCGGCATCGAGCAAAGCATCGATGCGCGCCCGCGCGCCGATACGCATATGGTGGCTGCACTTGGGGCAGACATTCAGCGTCGCCCGCAGATCCTCCTTGTACAGCACCGTCTCGCAGGCCGGGCACTTGACCCAAATGCCCTCCGGCACGCGCCGCGCCGTCGCATCGTTATTGCGATTGATGCGCGGCGGCAGAATTTTTTCGATCCAGCTCATGGTTTCTTCCCGATGGAGGCCCGGTTCCGCACCGGGCCCGTTGTTCTTTTACGCTAGGCCCGCATACTGGCGCAAGCCCCTTTCTGGTATGGCGATATGGAAAATCCCCGGTTCGGGCGCCGCTAGCGCAGCGCCTGGCGGATAGTGCCCAGCCAGTCCGACGCGGCCTTGATGGCCGAAGCATCGACATCGGCGTCCGCCAGGCCGTCCCGCAGCGCCGCCGCGACGGCCTGTTCCATGGTTTCTATCAGTTTGCTGCCTATGACCACGGCATCGGCGTGCTCGGCCAGGCGCCTGGCGCTGTCGGCATCGCGTATGCCAAAGCCCACGCCCACCGGCAGCGACACATGCTTGCGTATCTGCGCCAAACGCCGGGCGACGTCGGCGGTATCGATATTGCCGGCCCCCGTCACCCCTTTGAGCGACACATAATACACATAGCCGCGCGCCACCTGGGCGACTTTCCTGATGCGTTCTTCGGTGGACGTCGGCGCGAGCAGGAATATAGGGTCGATTTGCGCGCCGCCCAGCTGGGCGGCGAAATCCACGATTTCCTCGGGCGGATAATCCACCACCAGCACGCCGTCGACGCCCGCCCGCGCGGCCGCGTCGACGAAGGCCCGCTGCCCCATGCGTTCGATGGGGTTGGCGTAGCCCATCAGCACCACCGGCGTGGCGCTGTCCTGCTGGCGGAACTGCGCGACCATTTCCAGCACCTTGCGCAGCCCCGCGCCGCGCTTGATCGCGCGCTCGGCGGCCCGCTGTATGACCGGGCCGTCGGCCATGGGGTCCGAAAACGGCACGCCCAGCTCGAGCACGTCGGCGCCCGCCTCGACCAGCGCATGCATCAGCAATGGGGTGGCCGGCACCGAAGGGTCGCCGGCCGTAATATAGGGAATCAAGGCCGCGCGCCCCGCGGTTCTGGCAAACGCGGCCTTGAGTCTTGGATTCGAAGCAATCATTGTGTGGGCTACCTTGGTTCTTACAGGCTGATGCCGCTGAAATCAGCCACAGTATGCATGTCTTTGTCGCCCCGGCCGGACAAATTCACCAGGATGATCTTGTCTTTCGGCAAAGTGGGCGCCAGGCGCAGGGCATACGCAATGGCGTGCGACGACTCGAGCGCCGGCATGATGCCTTCGGTGCGGCAGCAGCCATGGAAGGCCGCCAGGGCTTCCTGGTCGTCGACGCATGCATACTGGGCGCGGCCGCTGTCTTTGAGCCATGCATGCTCGGGGCCGACGCCGGGGTAGTCCAGGCCGGCCGAAATCGAATGGGTCTCCATGACCTGGCCGTCCTCGTCCTGCATGACGTAAGTGCGGTTGCCGTGCAGCACGCCCACCACGCCGGCATTCAGCGATGCCGCATGGCGGCCGGTTTCCAGGCCTTCGCCGGCGGCCTCGACGCCCACCAGTTGCACGTCCGCGTGATCGAGATAGGGATAGAAAATACCCATGGCGTTGGAACCGCCCCCGACCGAAGCCACGACGTAATCAGGCTGGCGGCCGGCATCCAGCGGCATCTGCTCGATGCATTCGGTGCCTATGACGGATTGGAAATCGCGCACCATCATGGGATAAGGATGCGGGCCCGCCACGGTGCCGATGATGTAGAAGGTATTCTCGACGTTGGTGACCCAGTCGCGCATGGCCTCGTTCAGGGCGTCCTTGAGCGTGCGCGAACCCGAATCCACGGGCACCACGGTGGCGCCCAGCAGCTTCATGCGATAGACATTGGACGCCTGGCGGCGCACGTCTTCGCTGCCCATGTACACCACGCACTCCAGGCCGTAGCGCGCCGCGACGGTGGCGGTGGCCACGCCATGCTGGCCCGCGCCGGTTTCAGCGATGATGCGCGGCTTGCCCATGCGCCGGGCCAGCAGGATCTGGCCTATGCAATTATTGATCTTGTGCGCGCCGGTATGATTGAGGTCTTCGCGCTTGAACCAGATCTGCGCGCCGCCCAGCTGTTCCGACCAGCGCCTGGCGTGATACACCGGACTGGGGCGGCCCACGAAGTGCTTGAGCTCGTAGGCGAACTCGCGCAGGAAATCGGGATCGGCATGATATTTGTCGTAGGCCGCGCGCAGCTCATCGAGCGCATGCACCAGGGTTTCGGCAACAAAGGAGCCACCATACTGACCAAAATGCCCTTCGAGATCAGGCAATGTGTAGGATTTCAATTCATTACTCTCTGGTTACGCAATATCATTGCAGCGATCCACCAGGGACCGGTTGACAGGCAAACCGCCATTTTAACAGTGTGGCGCGGGCCAAGGCCGGCGCGGCTCAATGCCTGCCCGCCGACACGCCGGAAAGCTCGTTCAGGGCCGCCAGCGCCCTGCTGATCTGCTCGCCGTTCTTGACTTCTATCGTGAACACCATGTGGGCCAGCGAACGGCGGCTATGCGTATTGACGCTCACCACATTCAGGCGCAACTTGGCGAACACCTCGGAGACATCGCGCAGAAGGTCGTCGCGCTCGGCCGCATGGATGCTGATGTCCACGGGGTAGAGCGCCTCGCCCGTATCGCCCCAGTCGACATCGATCAGCCGTTCGGGCTGGCGTTCGGCCAATGCCGCATACGAAGGGCAGTCGTGGCGGTGTATCGACACCCCCCGGCCGCGCGTCACGAAGCCCACGATCAGATCGGGCGGCGCCGGGCGGCAGCAGCGGGCAAGCTGCGTCATGAGGGAATCCACCCCCACCACCAGCACCCCGCTCTTGCCCGTCTTGACGACATTGTCCGTGCCGCTTTGATACACCCGGGCTTCGGGCGCGGCGCCCGCCGGCGCCGCGGCATCGGCCGCCCGGCCCTTCTGCGGGCTGAGCAGGTAATCGATCTGGCGCAGGCTGAATTCTTCCTTGGCCACCGCCACATACAAGTCATCGGCGCGGGCGAATTCCAGCTGCTGCGCCAGGTGCTCGAGATTGATGGCGGTTTTGCCCAAACGCTGCAGCTCTTTCTCGACCATGGCCTGGCCCTGGGAAATCCGCTGCTGCAGTTCAATGGCGTTGAACCAGGCGCGCACCTTGGCGCGCGAGCGCGGGCTGGCCAGGAAGCCCAGCTGCGGGTTGAGCCAGTCGCGCGACGGGCCGCCGGACTTGGCCGCGATGATTTCCACGGTTTGTCCGGTGGCCAGCCGCGTCAGCAGCGGCACCATTTGCCCGTCCACCCGGGCGCCGCGGCAGCGATGCCCCAGGTCGGTGTGCAGGTAATAGGCGAAATCCACCGGCGTGGCGCCGGCGGGCAGTTCGATGACCCGGGCCTGCGGCGTCATCACGTAGATATGCTCGTCCGGCGCCGGCGCCACCTGGCCCCGCCCGTCCTTGTCCCAGGCCAGCAGCTGGCGCATCCATGACACTTTCTGGTCATACCCGCTGGCGGCGGCGACCTTGCCGCCCCTGGGACCCGATTCTTTATAGAGCCAGTGAGCCGCCATGCCGTATTCGGCAAACTGATGCATCTCGTGGGTGCGGATCTGGATCTCGAAGCTGCGCCCTTCGCCGTCAGTGACCACGGTGTGCAAAGACCGGTAGCCATTGGGCTTGGGCCGCGAAATATAGTCGTCGAATTCGTCGGACACCGGCGTCCACAGGGAATGCGCCAGGGCCAGCACGGCATAGCAGGCGCGCTCGTCCTCGACTATCACGCGCAATGCGCGCAGATCGAAAAGCTGGCTGAACTGCAGGTTCTTGAGGCGCATCTTGTTCCAGATGCTATAGATATGCTTGGGCCGGCCGGTGACTTCCGCGGGTATATGGGCGTCCGCCAGGGCGCTTTGCAAGGCATGCACCGCGGCCAGGATGAAGGCTTCGCGCTCCACGCGCTTTTCCTCGAGTTGGCCGGCGATGGTTCTGTAAGTCTCGGGGTCCTGGAAGCGGAAGGCCAGATCCTCCATTTCCCACTTCAGCTGCCAGATGCCCAGGCGATTGGCCAGGGGGGTGTAGAGCTCCATGGTTTCCCGCGCAAGGCTGGGCGGATAGGGCGTCTTGGAGCTGGCGTGCCAGCGCAGGGACTGCAGCCGCGAGGCAAGGCGCATCAGCACGATGCGCAAGTCGGCCGCCATGGCCAGCAGCATCTTGCGCTGCATCTCTTTCTGGTCGCCGCCCTGGGCCGCGTCGTCCTTGGCCTGCCCCGCCAGATTGCCCAGGCGCAGCAGCGCGCGGGTGCCCTGCACCAGCGACACCACTTCGGCGCCGAATTCCTTGCGCATGGCATCGGGGCCGCCGACCGCGCCGTCCGCCTCGGGCGGCAGCACCGTGATCAGGGCGCTGGCGCGGGTTTCGGCGTCGATGCCCAGTTCGGCCAGAATCCCCACCACCGCCGCGCTATGCTCGGCCAGCGGCTCGCCGGTCTTGGCCAGCAGGCCCTGCAGCGGTTTGCGCACCCGGTCCACCGCCAGGGCCAGCAGGCTCTGGCCCGCCTGGTCCAGGCCCTTGCTGGCGTGCGCGAACCATTCGGCATTGAATGGCGAAGAATCGGAAACCGGGAATGCGATGGTAGACATAGTAAAGGGTGAGCTGAATGCAAAAAACGCGGACATTGTCCCAGCGACTCTATACTAACGTGTCTGGAGGCCCACATGAATTCAAGCGGTAAAAAAACCTTGCTCATCGTCTGGCATTCGCGCACGGGGGCCGCGAAACAGATGGCCGAGGCCGCCGCCAAGGGCGCGCGGGACATAGCGTGCGAATTGCGCTCGAGCGGCGAGCTGGATATTGCCGTGAAGGCTGCGGCAGACGCCGTAGCGGCCGACCTGCTGGGCGCCGACGCCTTGCTGTTCTGCGCGCCGGAAAACCTGGCGTCCCTGAGCGGCGCGATGAAAGAATTCTTCGACCGCAATTATTATGCCGTCCTGGACCAGTTGAATGGCAGGCCCTGCGCCATCATGGTCAGCGCGGGCTCCGACGGCAGCGGCGCGGCGCGGCAAATGGAAAGGATCTGCACCGGCTGGCGCTTGCGCCTGATAGCGCCGGCGCTGATCGTAAACACCGATGCGCAATCGCCCGAAGCGATCAATGCGGCCAAAACCATTACGGCCGGCGACCGCGCCTCGTGCGAAACGCTGGGCGGCACCCTGGCCGCCCTCCTGCTTTGACTGCAGCGCCCGCGGGGCGCTACGCCAGCGCAGCCGTGACGACGATCTCGACCTTGAAATCGGGATTGGCCAGGCGCGCCTCGACGGTTGCCCGCGGCGGCGCATTGCCGTGCGCCACCCATGCGTCCCAGGCCTTGTTCATGCCGTCGAATTCTTTCATGCTGGTCAGGAATATCTGGGCCATGAGGATGCGCGACTTGTCCGTGCCGGCCATGGCCAGCAGGCGGTCTATGGTCGCCAGCACCTGCGCCGTCTGCCCCTGGATATCGAGCGAGCCATCGGCGGGAACCTGGCCGGCCAGATAGGCCACCCCATTGTAGATGGCCATGTCCGACAAACGCTTTTCGACATTGACCCTTTCGACTTCGCTCATATTTATACTCCTGAATTATGAAAGCCTATCCAATTTAGAGTTGAATTATAAGAGCATGCACGATGCCTATGGGGAAAATGGCCTAGGAAGAATGGAGAATGGCGCCGCGGCCCGGCCGCCGACGCGAAAACGGCCGGAATCAGGCCGGCGGAAGCTCGAACACCTGGCGCAGGTAGGCCAAATAGGCCGGGTCGTCGCACATGGTCTTTTCCGGCGCGTCCGATACCTTGGCCACCGGCTGCCCGTTGCAGCGCACCATCTTCATGACGATTTGCAGCGGCTCATGGCCCAGGTCGTTGGTAAGATTGGTGCCGATTCCGAATGAAATCTTGCACCGGCCGGCAAAACGCTTGGCCAGTTCGATGGCGCGCGGAATGGTCAGCGCATCGGAGAAGACCAGGGTCTTGGTGCGCGGATCGGCGCGATTGGCGATGTAATGGGCCAGCAGCCGCTCGCCCCAGTCGAAAGGGTCGCCCGAATCGTGGCGCGCGCCATCGAACAGCTTGCAGAAATACATGTCGAAATCGCGCAGGAAGGCGTCCATGCCGTACACGTCGGACAGCGCGATGCCGAGGTCGCCGCGGTATTCCTTGGCCCAGACCTCGAGCGCGTAGACCTGCGAATCGCGCAGGCGCGGCCCGAGCGCCTGGCATGCCTGCAGATATTCATGCCCCATGGTGCCCAAAGGCGTGACCCCATGCTTCATGGCCAGGCGGACATTGCTGGTGCCCGCGAAATTGGAGCCCATCTGGGCCTTCATGGTGACCACGACTTCTTCGTGCCATTGCTTGGAGAAGCGCCGGCGCGTGCCGTATTCGGCCACGCGGAAATCCGCCAGCGCCGGATCGTCGGTGACCAGCTGCATTTTCGACTGCAGGCGCTTGCGGCCTTCTTCCCACGCGGGTTCCCGGCAGACATTGCGGAAATACACTTCGTTGACGATGGCGAGGACGGGGATCTCGAACAGGATGGTGTGCAGCCATGGCCCTTTGACGGAAATGTCGATTTCGCCGGGCAGAGTCCCCGCCGACACGGTGATGCACTTCTCGGGCATATGGAACAGGCCCAGGAAGTCCACGAAATCGCTCTTCATGAAGCGCAGGCCGCGCAGATACTGCAGCTCCGGCTCGGTGAACTTCAGCTTGCACAGTTCGTGGATCTCGGCCCGGATCTCGTTCAGATAGGGCTGCAGATTCACATTGGGCGTGCGGCACTTGTAGCGGTACTCGACTTGAGCGGCCGGGAAATGGTGCAGCACCACTTGCATCATGGTGAATTTGTATAGATCGGTATCAAGTAACGAAGTGATAATCATCGCGCGGCATAGAGTGTTTTGCTTACCATAGCACAGAGCGCGCGCTTATTTGCGCGAGGCTGTCCTCGCCCGCCCTGAAAGACTGCTTTGCGCGAAGGTCAATTCGGGCTTACCTCCATTTATTGGGTAAAATTGCAACATCTGATGTTGGAGCCTTGAAATGACACATGTGGTTACCGAAAACTGTATCAAATGCAAATTCACCGACTGCGTCGACGTCTGTCCGGTGGATTGCTTCCGCGAGGGAGCCAATTTCCTGGTCATAGACCCGGATGAATGCATTGATTGCGCAGTTTGCGTGCCCGAATGCCCGGCCAATGCCATTTTCGCAGAGGAAGACGTGCCGCAGGACCAGGTCCAATTCATCGCCCTGAACGCCGAGCTCTCCCCCGAGTTCGGCATGATCAACCGTTCCAAGAAGCCCTTGCCCGACGCCGACGACTGGAATGGCGTGGACGACAAGCTGAAGTACCTGGAACGCTGAGCGCGTCCGCCCACAGCGCCATGCCAGGCCATAAATACACCCGCGAAACCATCACGCAAGTCACGCACTGGGTACCGCAGAAGTTATTCTCGTTCAGGGTCACCAGGCCGGCCGGCTTCTCTTTCGTTGCCGGGCAATTCGCCCGGCTGGGCTTGCCGGCCGATGACGCGCCCGGCGCCGCGCCGGAAATCTGGCGCGCCTATTCCATGGTCAGCGCCCCGCAGCACGACATGCTGGAGTTTTATTCCATCGTCGTGCCGGGCGGCCAGTTTACGCCGCGCCTGGCGCGGCTGGCCGCGGGCGACGCGATTTACGTGGACCAATCGGCTTTCGGCTTCCTGACGCTGGACCGATTCGAGCCGGGCGGCAATTTATGGCTCATCGCCACCGGCACCGGCCTTTCCGCCTACCTTTCCCTGTTGCAGGATCCCAACACATGGTTGTTGTTTGACCGCATCATATTAGTGCATGGGGTCAGGCAGGCGGCGGAGCTGGCTTATCGAAAACAAATCCTCGACTGGGTGGCCAATGGCCCGCCGTGCCCGCAAGCCAAGAGCCTGGCCAAACTGGCCTATTTGCCGATTGCAACGCGCGAAACACTGGACCATACTCCCCGGGAGCGCATCACCACGCTGATTGCCAGCGGTCAGCTGGAAACGCTTGCCGGCTGCGCGCTCGATCCGGCAAAGTCCAAAGTCATGCTTTGCGGCAACCCGGACATGCTGCTCGAAGCCCGCAAGTTGTTGTCCGAGCGTGGTTTTGCCGTGGGGCGCCGCGGCAGCCCCGGCAACCTTGCTCTGGAAAACTACTGGTAATTTCAACTATTTTGTGCTTAGCTTATACAAAGGACGTTTGATAAAACGCAAAAACAATGCGTTACAAACAGTCGCCTGGCAACAAAAACAACGCTACGCAAGGCTTTAATTATGCTGTATGACCTACATGAGCTTCAACGGGCTTTTCTGACCCCGCTGGCCGCGTTCACCGACACCGGCTCGCAGATTTTTTCGCATCCCTACAGCCCCTTCGCCTATACGCCGGTATCGCGCCAAATCGCGGCGACATACGAACTCGTCCACCGCCTGGGCAAAGATTACGAAAAGCCGGCCTGGGGCCTGCCCGCCACCGAGATCGGCGGCAGGCAGGTGGCGGTCACCGAGGAAACCGTGGTGCGCAAGCCCTTCTGCAACCTGATCCACTTCAAGCGCGAGCGCGGCGCCAACCCCGCCGGCGACCCGCGCATACTGCTGGCCGCCCCGCTTTCGGGCCACCACTCCACCCTGCTGCGCGACACTGTCCGCGCGCTATTGCCCGATCACGAGATTTACGTGACCGACTGGGTCGACGCCCGCATGGTGCCCGCCGCGGACGGCCCCTTCCACCTGAATGACTATGTCAGGTATGTGCAGGAATTCATACGCTTCCTCGGGCCCGACGTCCATGTGGTATCGGTCTGCCAGCCCACGGTGCCCGTGCTGGCCGCCATTTCCCTCATGGCCAGCAACAATGAGCCCTGTCTGCCGCGCAGCATGGTCATGATGGGCGGCCCCATCGATACGCGCGAATCGCCCACGCAGGTCAACCGCCTGGCCACGACCAAGCCTTATTCCTGGTTCGAGGACAACCTGATCCACCGCGTGCCCGCGCGCTTCCCGGGCGGCGGCAGGCCTGTCTACCCGGGCTTCCTGCAGCACACCGGATTCGTCGCCATGAATCCTGACCGGCACCTGCGTTCGCACTATGATTTCTACCTGCATCTGCTCAAGGGCGACAATGACGACGCCGAAGCGCACCGCCAGTTTTACAACGAATACAACGCCGTGCTGGACATGCCGGCCGAGTTCTACCTGGACACCATCAAGGTCGTGTTCCAGGAGCACCAGCTGCCCTCGGGAACCTGGGAAATCGACGGGCAGAAAGTCGACCCTTCGGCCATCACCTCGGTGGCGCTGCTGACCATAGAAGGCGAATTCGACGATATCTCCGGTCAAGGCCAGACCCGCGCGGCGCAGGAACTCTGCAGCGGCATAGACCAGGGCCGCAAGGAACATTACACGGCGGCGTCTTGCGGGCATTACGGTATTTTTTCCGGACGCCGCTGGCGCGAAACGATTTGTCCTAAAATAGGCGCGTTCATACGCCAATCTGCTTAAGGGCTCTGGCTCTTTCTGGAAATCAGGGGCCCGCGGGGCCCCGCTTCTTTTCCCCTATGCCTTCATTGTCTCTTATCGACCGCATCGACGCGGTGCTGCCCCAGACCCAGTGCACCAAATGCGGCTACGACGGCTGCCGGCCCTATGCGCAAGCGATCGCCAGCGACCACGAGGCGATCAACCGCTGCCCCCCCGGCGGGCAAGCGGGCGTCAAGGCATTGGCCGCCCTGCTGCAAACCGCCGAGCTGCCGCTGGACCCCGACTGCGGCGAACACCTGCCGCGCATGGTGGCCGTGATCGACGAGCCCCACTGCATAGGCTGCACGCTATGCATACAGGCCTGCCCGGTCGATGCCATCATCGGCGCCAACAAACTCATGCACACCGTCCTTGCCGATCAATGCACCGGCTGCGATCTATGCGTGGCGCCCTGTCCGGTGGACTGCATCAGCATGGCGCCCGCCCAGGGCGAATGGACGCCCGAGCTTGCCGACACGGCGCGCCGGCATCACCGGCAGCGGCAACAGCGCCTGGGCGCCTTGCACCACGAATCGTCCAGCCTGGCCGCCAGGACACTGGCCAACAAGGCGCCGCTGTCGCTCGCGGCCAGTGTCGACGCGGCGAGCCGCCAGCAAACCATCGCCGACGCGCTCGCCCGCGCGCGAGCGCGCCGCCAGAAATAATGAACAACGCCAAACGAACCGAGATTTTCAGGCGCCTGCAGGCGGCCAACCCGACGCCCACCACCGAACTGGAATATGCCACCACTTTCCAGCTGCTGATCGCCGTCATTCTTTCCGCGCAAGCCACCGACCGTTCGGTGAACCTGGCGACGCGCAAGTTCTTTCCCGGCCATGGCACCCCCGAAGGCCTGCTGGCCCTGGGCGTGGAAGGCCTGGCGGGCTATATCAGGACCATAGGCCTGTACAAGACCAAGGCCAGCAATGTCATCAAGACCTGCCAGATACTGGTCGACCAATACCAGGGCCAGGTGCCGGACGACCGCGCGGCGCTCGAATCGCTGCCGGGCGTCGGGCGCAAGACGGCGAATGTGGTGCTGAACACGGCGTTCGGCCACCCCACCATCGCCGTCGATACGCATATCTTCCGGGTGGCCAACCGCACGCGCATCGCCCCCGGGAAAAATGTCGTTGAAGTCGAAAGGAAACTGGAAAAAGTCATACCCCGGCCCTTCCTGCTGGACGCGCACCATTGGCTGATATTGCACGGCCGCTATATTTGCGTGGCGCGCAAGCCCAAGTGCCCGCAATGCGGCATCGCGGACCTCTGCGAGTACAAGGAAAAGACCCCGCCCAGCTAGGGGTTTTCCCACTCGGCGGTTTCCTCTCTTACCTATGAAAAACCCGCATAGTGTTTTGCGGCGCAACACATCATACTTCGCTCCTGTCTTCAATAGTTTTCAAACCGACTGGCTGGTAATGAGCGAATACATTCTAGAAACCAAGAATCTGGTGAAGGAGTTCCGCGGCTTTGTGGCCGTGAGCGACGTCAATCTCCAGGTCAAGCGCGGGACCATCCATGCGCTGATCGGGCCCAATGGCGCGGGCAAGACGACCTGCTTCAACCTGCTCACCAAATTCCTTACGCCCACTTCCGGAAAGATCTTTTTCGCGGACCATGAAATCACCGGCGAGAAGCCGGCGCAGATCGCCCGGCGCGGCATCATCCGGTCGTTCCAGATTTCCGCGGTGTTTCCGCAGCTCACGGTGCTCGAGAACGTGCGCATCGGCTTGCAGCGCGCCACCGACCTGTCGTTCCATTTCTGGCGCAGCGACCGCATTCTGGACAGCCTGAACGATGCGGCCCTTGAACTGCTCAAGGAAGTCGACCTGGCCGAATAC
>NZ_FQXE01000036.1 GCF_900129885.1 Pollutimonas bauzanensis
AAAACCGAGTGGTGGGTCAAGTTGGAATCGAACCAACGACCCCCGCCTTATCAAGACGGTGCTCTAACCGACTGAGCTACTGACCCAAGCGGCGCATCGCCAGCGATAAACCGTGTCATGGTCTTTGTCTAACAGCCAATAAGTGTGGACGCTTACGCTTCGTGTGCGTCGCTCTAAAAGGAGGTGATCCAGCCGCACCTTCCGATACGGCTACCTTGTTACGACTTCACCCCAGTCATGAATCCTACCGTGGTAATCGCCCTCCTTGCGGTTAGGCTAACTACTTCTGGTAAAACCCACTCCCATGGTGTGACGGGCGGTGTGTACAAGACCCGGGAACGTATTCACCGCGACATTCTGATCCGCGATTACTAGCGATTCCGACTTCACGCAGTCGAGTTGCAGACTGCGATCCGGACTACGATCGGGTTTCTGGGATTGGCTCCCCCTTGCGGGTTGGCGACCCTCTGTCCCGACCATTGTATGACGTGTGAAGCCCTACCCATAAGGGCCATGAGGACTTGACGTCATCCCCACCTTCCTCCGGTTTGTCACCGGCAGTCTCATTAGAGTGCCCTTTCGTAGCAACTAATGACAAGGGTTGCGCTCGTTGCGGGACTTAACCCAACATCTCACGACACGAGCTGACGACAGCCATGCAGCACCTGTGTTCCGGTTCTCTTGCGAGCACTCCCTAATCTCTTAAGGATTCCAGACATGTCAAGGGTAGGTAAGGTTTTTCGCGTTGCATCGAATTAATCCACATCATCCACCGCTTGTGCGGGTCCCCGTCAATTCCTTTGAGTTTTAATCTTGCGACCGTACTCCCCAGGCGGTCAACTTCACGCGTTAGCTGCGCTACTAAGGCCCGAAGGCCCCAACAGCTAGTTGACATCGTTTAGGGCGTGGACTACCAGGGTATCTAATCCTGTTTGCTCCCCACGCTTTCGTGCATGAGCGTCAGTATTATCCCAGGGGGCTGCCTTCGCCATCGGTATTCCTCCACATCTCTACGCATTTCACTGCTACACGTGGAATTCTACCCCCCTCTGACATACTCTAGCTTGGCAGTTAAAAATGCAGTTCCAAAGTTAAGCTCTGGGATTTCACATCTTTCTTTCCAAACCGCCTGCGCACGCTTTACGCCCAGTAATTCCGATTAACGCTTGCACCCTACGTATTACCGCGGCTGCTGGCACGTAGTTAGCCGGTGCTTATTCTGCAGGTACCGTCAGTTGCGCCAAGTATTAATCAGCGCCGTTTCTTCCCTGCCAAAAGTGCTTTACAACCCGAAGGCCTTCATCGCACACGCGGGATGGCTGGATCAGGGTTGCCCCCATTGTCCAAAATTCCCCACTGCTGCCTCCCGTAGGAGTCTGGGCCGTGTCTCAGTCCCAGTGTGGCTGGTCGTCCTCTCAAACCAGCTACAGATCGTCGCCTTGGTGGGCCTTTACCCCACCAACTAGCTAATCTGATATCGGCCGCTCTGATAGTGAGAGGTCTTGCGATCCCCCCCTTTCCCCCGTAGGGCGTATGCGGTATTAGCCACGCTTTCGCGTAGTTATCCCCCGCTACCAGGCACGTTCCGATATATTACTCACCCGTTCGCCACTCGCCGCCAGGTCCGAAGACCCGCGCTGCCGTTCGACTTGCATGTGTAAAGCATCCCGCTAGCGTTCAATCTGAGCCAGGATCAAACTCTTCAGTTCAATCTCTGTATATATAATCGTAATTCCAATCCGGCCCCCAAAGGAGCCAGTGGTCATACGTCGCGTCTTGCTCAAAGAAAAAGACCAGGCTTTGACGAATCAAAACCTATACTTCTTCATTTGTGCGAGCACGTTGATAACTTGCAGCGGCCTCTCGTGAGAAAGGCTGCACACTCATTCCAAGCGCCCACACTTATCGGCTGTTAAATTGTTAAAGAGCGGGTACTGCGTATTCGGTACTCAACTGCGGTGCTGACCTGCTGGCTCGCCGCCACCGGTAACCGGCGCTGCAAGCTCGCTGTGTCAGCAGCAGAGAAACGAGATTATGAAGCAGTTCGTTTGGCTTGTCAAATCGGGGGAGTTCTACGCGCCGGGCGC
>NZ_FQXE01000020.1 GCF_900129885.1 Pollutimonas bauzanensis
GGCGGCGGCTGCACCAAGTCGCGCATGGTGATGTCCTCGTACAGCAGCGCGCTGTAGCCCATGATGCGTATGCCCATGATCCGGTCCTGATCGGACTGGTGTTCCAGGAGGATCAGCAGATACAGCATGATGCCGTCGCGCCGCCGTACGCGCCAGACCAGATCGCCGCGCCGATCGCGCTGCCAGCCGCTGACGTAGTTGGTGGGTAGCGGCTCCAGGGTGTCCAGATCCAGCATGGCCAGCAAGGCGGGGGGCAGGATGCCCTGGAACAGGGCGCGGACCATGTGGGGGCTGCTGAACAGCTTGCGGTAGTACTGGTCGTACAGATTCATGCGCGTGTCCCAATGAAAACGTATCAGGGACACTTACTTTATGCCGGATCACGGGCGATTTGTCTGGTGGCGCATGGTTTTGTCCATGGCGGGAAATACCGGCGAGATAATCCCGAGAACGGCATGGACAGCGCGGCCGATATGCCGCAATGCCCATGCAGGGCCGTCATCATGCGCCGAGGCGCGTAGCCCATCGGTTCAGGCGCGCGCCGATACGGCGGCGCAGCGGCAGGAGCGCCAGCCCCAGCAGGCCGGCCAGCTCGCCGCCCAGCGCACCGCCACCGCCGCCACTGCCGGTTTGCACCGGAGGCGTGACGGGATTGGGCGGATCCGTAGACTCCGTCGGGGTTCCGCCAATATCGCTGTAGTCCACGACCCGGCTGGACTCGGTATGCGCGATACCAAGCAGGATGGGCTGGCTTGCGCCTTGCACGATGAGTTCTCCGTCTTTCTCAAATTGCGTGACATATTTGTCGGAGTACTTGACGGGTGTAGTGACATCTCCAGTGGCCGATGGCAAGTAGATGAGAACTTCCACGCTTTTGTTGCCAGACATCACGCGATACTGTACCGACTCCTGGTGCGGGAGACGGTTGTTCTTGCCACTCATGACAGTTTCAGCCGTGGTGTTCAGGAACAAGCGACGCACCACCAACCCTTCCGGCACGCCCTGGGGAAATTCCAGCGTGATGATCGTATAGTTGGCAAATGCAGGCAAACCATTGTCCAAACCATCCGATTGAATGGTTTTGGCGCTTTGCTGCAGCCGCGATGCGTAATTGTTGATCCAGGTAGCCGTGTAGTTTGCAAAATTGGCACCGAACAGCCGTTGTCCTTCCTCTTCATAGGCCGCGGCCACGGCGGGCAGTTCCGCCGTGGCCCACTCGCGCAGTATCAATGCGCGATCGCGATCTTTAATGCCATTTGCAATGAGAACCTCCAGATTATTTTTTGAGCTCTCGTAGTTCGGGGCGGCGGGGTCGAGCGCATCCAATGTAGCTTGGCGGGCATCAATACTGGTGGTGAGCTTTGTCACCCCATTGCTGGAGGTCGTGCCGCCGTCGAACAAAACCGTGTTACGGACATCGGCGTAGCGAAAGAATCGCGTTTGAGCGTTGTTGAAAAGACTGGTGCGCAGGAATACTTGCCCCATGGACCAGTCCAGTGGTTTTCCCGACTCTGGATGCACCGTGGGCAGTATTTCCAGAAAATCCGCAGGAATCGGCAAAGCCGCCGCACCGCCCAGGCCCGCGCCATCGAGCGTTCTGCCAGACCCGCTACGCGCAGGGAAATCACCTTCGCTATGGTGGGCAATAAAATAATCGCCTTTTTTATTCACCAGATTAATGAACTCGCCATTTCTCAGCTTCATGCCATTCAGCCGAGCCTGGTAGTTGTCCGCGTGCCCGCTGATGGGGTGGCGTTTGATGATTTCGGTTCCCTCGGCAACCGCGCCTTCCTGTTCTTCCCACACATCATATATACCGTTGTTGTTGGTATCTTTCGGAAAGAACGGATAAGGCCCAATTTTCTCGGCGGCCCGGCCCTGGTCATCCATGCAGGGGTTCAATCCCAGCAGCCGGGCCTCCGCATCTGTGATGCCATCCTGGTTGCAGTCAATTGGCAGGTCAGGGTACATGACCGGTGCATAGAATGCCGGCGCAACGAGGAAAGGCAATGTCTGCGCGGTCAGACTGCCGGGGATCCCCTTGTTCAGCTCTACCAGAGCAGGATGTTCCGCGCTGCTGGTAGCAGGCAGAGGTTCGATGCTGAGCTGCTTTGTTGCCGGGTTCTGAGTAACGCGGAACAGGCTTTCAAGATAGGCCAGCGGATAGCCTGCCATGTCCAGATAAAACTGCAGCGAATGCTTGACTGTATAGGTACCATCACCGTTGTCCTGGAGTGTGGCCGAAATATCCTCGTTGCCCGTCTGCTCCGGTGCAAGCGGACGCGTCTGCCTCGTTACCTTTTGATAACCGAAACTTCGCGGGACAGGCTGAACGGTGATCAGTTCCATGGCGAAGGCGCGGGTGGGCGCGAATCGCACCACCTTTGCATCAAAGTCCCATTCCCAGAAACTGGGGTGGAAACCATAGGCGGGCCGATTGATGGTCGTGCCGTCCTCAGTCGTGAAAAAATAGAAATACGGCGCATTCGACGGGTAGCCTGCGGGCAGTTTTTCCGATGGAACGACCAGAGGTGCGTTAACCTGGAAATTATACTGGCCGATGTATTTTCCGGTGATTCCAGCCGTTCCGGCGGAAGCTGCCTGACACAGCGAGACCAATGTGAACGCAAGCAGAAGATGATGTTGAGTAGACAGTTTCATGAATGTATGGATATCCCGTTGGGTGCGCCCTGCTGGGCGCACCGGAAAAATGCCACACCGTAAAGATGTGGCTGGTTTATCAAAAGGGATGCATTAAGTTAAGGGCAAGTGATACTCACCGCCGGGTCCAAGTACGCGGTACCCTGCCAGTTGCGTTCCGCCAGATAGGGGAAACCGTATCCGGCCGGAATGCTCGTTCCCACCACGCCATCGGCGCCTGTCGCTGTGGCTTCGTGATCGATGGTGGCAATGGTAAGTGGCCCGGTGGGGCCGCCGGCCTGAGTGACTTCCAGCGTGCTTGAGACGAACCCAAATGGATTTCCAAACCCCGGATTATTAGCCTGGAAGCGGTAATACACTGTGTAGTAGCCATCACCGTGATCGTCGATGGGGAAAGTTGCAGATGCCCCTCTGAAGTAGTTGCCAACGGTGTATCCGAAACTACCTACCAGTGGGGGTTGCGCATTGACCGTGCCATTCGAAAAAGTGGCGCAACGGTTATTGAAGTCGAATTCCCATGTGCCGGGCGCATTACCCAATCCCTTGAGCACCGGCCCCGGGGGCGATCCCTCCAGGTTGTATATCTCGAGCGGATCATACGTTCCGCTGTACTTGCCCGTGATGCCCGGCGTACCCGCCAATGCGCTGCTGCCGATGCCTGCCGCCGCCAGCACCGTTGCGACTAAGGTCAGTTGACGAAGTTTCATTGCTAACTCCTTGCATAAGGAAGAGTGATTGATCCCGGTGGCCGGGCTTCCACGTACGAAGACGAAGCCACCAGGAATTGCCGAGGGGCCGGCGATGGCCGCAGCCATCGATGGCGCCCCCCTGTACACGCAATACGCGCACAGTCAAACAGCATCGAAGGAAAATTCCCCATGGCACACCCTTTCGTTTTTTTCAGGTGCCAGCAAAACATCGAATGCGAATCGGGATCATTATCTGTATCGACCACAAACACAGCAAATGACAATTGTCAAGTTGGCGAAAAAACTGTTAGCGGGTTGGATGTGGGGTCTGGACATGGGACGACACGCACATGCAAACTCGGCACGTGCGGATGGAGGAAGCGGAATGGCGGGCAGAGCAACTCACCGCGATTTGCCGAATAAAGAATGACGTCCGCGGGACGTTAACAAGCAACAGGACCCATTTCGGAACGCGACTATCTTGAATAAAGGACGCAGCGATGCCCACAGCCATCTCGCCAAGCCAGATCAACCTCTATCAAATCAGCGGCGCTCAAGGCCTATCCGCGACCAGCCTGACGACAGTGAGGCTGGAGTCGGAGCGGCCTGAAATTGCGCTTTCCGAAGCGCCTGCGCGAGAAATTCCCGCCACTGAATTCACGCATGGCACTGTCACCCGGTACACGTCGGCCCAACTTGAAATGCGCCCGGTAGATCGCGCGGACGCTGCGCTCATGAGCGTGATAGAGCCGGATGGATTCCGGAACCTGCTGGACGCGATACGCCAGGATGGCGACTGGCGCGCAATTCTGGAAAAGTTCTCGCAGCGGATTCCGTCCAATCCCCAATGGCTGAACGACGACTATCGACTGCCGGCCGCCCAATTGCTGGAAAGGACGCGCTACTTGATGGATCTATCCACGATCTGATTGCCTATCGGGTAAGCTGGCGGATTCCAGCAACCAAACTATCCCGTAAGGAATGGCCATGCAAGATCCATTTGGCGACCCGCTCCCCGCCTCCGCCGCCAACAAGAACTACCTGATGCTTGTTTCCGTGTCGAAAGACAATGCGAAGGCGATTCAAAATGTATTGACGAACCTGAAGGAGACTGTCGATAAGAATGCGTGGCCGCTTTGGGTGGACTCCAAGGGCCTGGGCGTTTTCATCAAAACAGATCTGGTTGCCGGGGAGATCCGCCATGCCGCGTTCCAGGGCGTGGCTGGCGACTTCACGGATATCAAGGATGCGCTCGTCGTGGAGGTCGGCCCGGACTGGTACGCCAGCGACGACTCGCCGATGAAAAACTGGCTCACCGCGCACGTGGGCGCTCCTTCAGTCCCGCCGCTCGATTCTCGCTTGAAGCGCCGGAAAGGCGGGCCCAAGCGTGCCTGATGCCAGCCGTAGCGGCAATACGGAATTGCGAACAGAGGAAACGCGGATAGGGACGAGTAAACGGCAATGAAAAACAGCATAGAGATCGGTCTGGTGCTCGATACCGAAACCACCGGCCTGCGGTCATCCGACGAATTGATTGAATATGCCCACGTGATGTTCAGCTACGACAAGGCATCCGGGGAAGTTGTGGACATACTGGACGAGTATTGCGAGTTTCGCGAGCCGTCCGTGCCTATTGGAAGGACGGCGCAAAAAGTGAACGGAATCAGCATGGACATGGTCCGTGGAAGGTTTCTGGACGAGACGCGCATCGCCGGCGCCATGCTCGCGGCAAGAAAAATCTATGCCCACAACATGGGGTTCGACCGCCGCTTCGTCAGCGGGCTCTACCCCGGCCTGCAGAATTTGCACTGGGTTTGCACCATGAGCAATATCAACTGGCTTGCGCAGGGTGTCAGAAGCCGGAAGCTGGACGACATACTGTCGTTTTATGGGATTTCAGACGGCGCCCGGCACCGCGCCCTGGACGATGCCAAAGGAACCCTCTCCGCCATTCAGCGGCGGGATGTCCAGACGGGGCTGCCGCATATCGTGGCGCTTGCAAAGAACAGAAAGAAGCTGCTTACCCAGTACCCGGGCGTAATGGAACCCCGTCAATGCTGAAAACTGCCGCAGGGCGCCGCCGGCCCAAGGCGGTGCTTGCCTCTGCCGTTCCGCCACTCATGCGATGCAGAGTAAACTGTGCGGCTTCAACCAGCCCTTAGCCCTTTAGATTTAGAGATAGCCCTTATGTTGTTAAAAGCCCTGCGTTCCGGCCTTGGCCAGTTGATCGTGCTGGGCGACGCCGTCAGCCGCCCGCGGCCGCAACGCCGTTCGCCAGAAGGCCAGGCGGCGGTAATCAGGGAAGCCGCCGGCCTGTCGCTTTACCAGTTTCATGCCTGCCCGTTCTGCGTCAAGACACGGCGCAGCCTGCATCGGCTCAACGTGCCGATAAGCCTGCGCGATGCAAAGAACGATCCGGCGCACCGCGATCGCCTGTTGGCCGGCGGCGGCAAGATCAAGGTTCCCTGCCTGCATATTCAGGAACAAGGCCAGTCGCGATGGTTGTACGAATCGAACGAAATCATCGCTTACCTGGAACAGCGCTTCGCCGGGATCGCCTGATCCGTTTTTTCGCTGGACTGTTTGAGCGCGCCTTGATCGATATCGCGCCAGGCGCTGCGGCAGCATCCATAGATGCCTTGTGCCGGCTGGCGCCGCCCGCCCATTGCCGCGGCTGCCGTCCGCGGAGGGCGGCGCTGGCGGCCTGGCGCCCTCTCCGGCTTCGAATATCAGCCTGCTGATATATCCCCGCGCGCTATTGCCGCAACGGCGCCAACCCCTTTACTCTCCTTACTCGTACTCGGCCATCGCGGGCGACCGGACCATCTTGCCGGCCGGCTCCCCGCTCTGAGGCATGGCGAGAAATCCGATTATTGGGGTCACAATGCTCACTCGAAAACTGGGTGAAATCGTTAGCAGCGCGGTACGTTCCGGAACGAGCGAATCCGCCCGCGAAGCCGCGAAGCCAGGAATCATCGATACCGTGGCGACAATGCTGGCCGGGCGCCGGGAAGCGCCGGTGACGATTCTTCTACGCGCTTGCGGCGCATTGCCGGCCGGCGCGGCAAAAGAAGTCGCGGGACTCTCGGCCACGCGGGCGGCCGAGGCCGCGCTGATCAACGGCGTGGCGGCGCATGTGCTGGACTTTGATGATGTGGCATTGCGCGGCCATCCGAGCGCGGTCATGGTGCCGGCGATACTTGCGCTGGCGGCGGAGCTGGGCAGCAGCGGGCGCGAGGCGCTGGATGCCTACGTCGTCGGCTACCAGGTATGGGGCGAACTGGTTCAGCGCGAACCCGGAATGCACCACATCAAGGGCTGGCACCCGACCAGCGTCTTTGGGTCAGTGGGCGCGGCGGCCGCATGCGCGGCGCTCTTGCGCCTGGATGCCGGCCGCGCCGCGCATGCAATCGGTCTGGGCGCAACGCAGAGCGCGGGGCTGATGGCGAATTTTGGCTCGATGTCGAAGTCGTTCCAGGCCGGCCGCGCAGCGCAGGCCGGTGTCTGGGCGGCCAGGCTCGCGCAAGAGGGGTTCACGGCGGGCGCCGATGTGATCGAGCATCCGCAAGGTTTTCTGAATGCCTTTTCGCCCGCGGGCAAGGCCGATACAGAACGGCCGCTCGCCGACCCGGCGCAGGGATGGACGATAGCGCAGCAGCCTGTCAGCATCAAGAAGTACCCCACCTGTTTTTATACGCACCGCACGCTGGATTCGATTCTGGCGGCGCGCGCGCTGACGGACATTCCGGCAGACCAGGTCAGGGACGTGCAGGTACACATGAGCCGCGAACACGCTACGGTGCTGCGCAATCATCGGCCCGAGACCGGGCTGGCGGCGAAGTTCAGCATCGAGTTCGCGGCGGCGAGCGCCCTGCTGTTCGGCAGGGCGGGACTGTCCGAGTTGACAGACTCCGTGGCGCAGGATGCCCGCGTGCAGGCGCTGATGAGCCGTGTCTCGACAGTCCTGTCGACGGACTATTCCGCCGAGTGGCAGGGCGCGGCTGTGGCGGACTGGGCGGTCATCCATCTCGCCGATGGCCGGCGCATCAAGACGGCGCCCGTCACGCACGCCCAGGGGCATGCGATGCGCCCCCTGGAGAAACCCGATCTGGACGCGAAATTCGGCGACTGTGTCCGCGCCGGCGGGGCGGGCGTGGATGCCGATAGATTGCTGGGCAAGCTATGGCGCCTGGAAGATGAACCGATATGCGAACTATGGAGCTGAACCGGGCATGCCCGGCAAGGCCGGCCAGCGCAGCTGGCAATTCCTGAAGAACCCTTACTTTGACGGACATACATGATGAGTACAGCTACAAGCGCGTCGTTGAACGGCGATGTGATTTCCATGGAAATCGGCGAGGATTATGCGGACATCCGCGCATCGGTGCGCCGCGTGTGCGCGGACTTCCCCGATGAGTACTGGTCGCGCAAGGACGAGGCCGAGGCGTATCCCACCGAGTTCATCAATGCCCTGACCGGGGCGGGCTTCCTGGCGGCGCTGATTCCGGAGGAATATGGCGGCACGGGCCTGCCCTTGCGCGCAGCCGCCGTGATCATGGAGGAAATCTGCGCGGCGGGCTGCCATGCGGCGGCCGGCCATGCGCAGATGTATATCATGGGCACCATTCTGCGCCACGGCAGCGACGAACAGAAACGCAGATACCTGCCCGGCATCGCGGCGGGCAAGCTGCGCCTGCAGGCATTTGGCGTGACCGAGCCCACGACGGGCTCGGACACCACCCAGATCAAGACGCGCGCCACGCGCAGCGCTGACGGCTATGTGCTCAACGGGCAGAAGGTCTGGACCTCGCGCGCCGAACACTCCGACCTGATGCTGGTGCTCGCCCGCACGACGCCTGCCAATGAGGTCGCCAAGCGCATCGACGGCATTTCGACCTTTCTGATCGATATCCACGCCTGCCTGGGCAAAGGGCTGGAAATCCGCCCCATCAAGGCCATGGTCAACCATCATGCGACCGAGGTGTTCTTCGACAATCTGCATATCCCGGCCAATGCGCTGGTCGGCGCCGAAGGAAAGGGCTTTCGCTACATTCTCGACGGCATGAATGCCGAGCGCATGATCACCGCGGCCGAAGCGCTCGGATCGACGCGCTGGTTCCTGCGCGCGGCGACGCAATATGCCAATGACCGCGTGGTGTTTGGGCGCCCCATCGGCGCCAACCAGGGCATCCAGTTCCCGCTGGCGCAGGCGCATATCCAGTCGGAAGCGGCGGACATGATGATACGCCGCGCGACCGCGCTGTTTGAAAGCGGCAAGCCCTGCGGCGCCGAGGCCAACATGGCCCGCTATCTTGCCGCCGAAGGCCTGTGGAACGCGGCGGAAGCCTGCATGCAGACACATGGCGGCTTTGGATTCGCCCGCGAATACCACATCGAGCGCAAGTGGCGCGAGGCCCGCCTGGCGCGGATAGCGCCTATTTCGACCAACCTGATCCTGGCGAATATCGCCCAGCACACCCTGGGCCTGCCCCGCTCTTATTGACCTGGCCAGCCGCCGCCGCGCCGCTGATCGAGAAGGACACGCTATGCAATACGATATGAATGAATGGATAGGCAAACGCCAGGTCACCGAAGACGAAATCAGCCTGACGCTGGTACGCCGCGCCGCCGCCATGACGGACCTGGACCCGGCCGCCTTCCACCGGGGAAACGAGCTGCCGCCGCACTGGTACTCGATGTTCTTCACCCCTAACGCGCGCGCCTCGGAGATCGGGCACGACGGCCATCCGAGAAAGGGCGACTTCCTGCCGCCCGTGCCCCTGCCCCGCCGCATGTTCGTGGGGCGCGAGGTGGAGTTCCTGCGGCCGCTGATCATAGGCGCCGAGGCGCGCAAGGTCTCGGAGATCGCCTCCATCACGCCCAAGTCGGGGCGCTCCGGCCAGCTGGTATTCCTGCAGGTCAAACATACTATCGAACTGGACGGGGAAGCCGCCGTCGTCGAACGCCAGAATGTGGTGTACCGCGAAGCCACCGAGCCCGGCGCCGCCCCCGAAGCCAGCCGGGAAACGCCCGGGGCCGCCGCACCGGCCTTCGCCTGGGAGCAGGCGCTGACGATAGACCCGGTACAGCTCTTCCGCTACAGCGCCCTTACCTGGAACGGCCACAGGATACACTACGACGCGGATTATGCGCGCCAGCAGGAAGGCTATCCCGCCTGCGTGATGAACGGCGCCCTGACCCTGCACCTGCTGATCGGCGCCGCCATCGGGCAGGCGGGCGACAAGCGGCTCAAGAGGCTGGTCGCAAGACTGTCCAGCCCCTTGTTCCTGGGCGACACCATACGCCTGTGCGGCGGCCCGCTGGCGCCAGCGGGAGACATGCTTGCCATGGACGCCTGCGCGATAGGCCCGGGCAAGCGCAGCGCCGCCACGGTACAACTGCAATTCAGCACGCCGGGGAGCCCGGCATGAACCATCGCGATCTTCCCCTGTGGCGCTCCCTGATGTTCTGCCCGGCCAACGCCGAGCGCTTTGTCGCCAAGGCGCACGAGCGCGGGGCCGACGCCGTGATTCTCGATCTGGAAGACTCGATCGCCCTATCGGAAAAGGCGCATGCGCGCGCCAGGCTCGGCGCGTCCGCCGCCCATATCCGCACAGGCGGCGCCGATGTCATCGTAAGAGTCAACCGGGAACTGACGCTGGCCGTGCCCGACATGGAAAGCGCGGTGTCGCCCGGCGTGTCGGCCATCATGCTTCCCAAGGTCAAGGGGCCGGAACACATACAGCTGCTGGCCGAAGTGATCACGGCGCGGGAACTTGAACTGGGCATGGCGGTGGGCCACACCAAGATCGTCGCGCTGGTCGAGACCGCGGACGGCATGGGCAAGATCAATGAGATCGCCAAGGCCCATCCACGGCTGGTCGGCATGGCGGTCGGCGGCGAGGACCTGGCGACCGAACTGGATGCCGAGCCCAGCGCCGACAGCCTTTACGTAGCCAAGATGCTGGGCGTGATGGCCGCGCGCGCGGCGGGCATCCTGCCTATCGGGGTGCTCGCCAGCGTGGCCGGCATCGACGGCGACGACGACAGCTACCAGCAAATGCTGGCGCGCTCGCGGCGGCTGGGATTTGCCGGCGCGACCTGCGTCCATCCGCGCCAGGTGCGCCTGTTGAACGAGGCCTTCAGCCCCGGCGCGGCGCAGGTCGATCTCGCGCGCCGCATTGTGCAGGCCTACGAAGCCGCCGTGCAGCGCGGCGCGGGCGCCATCGCGCTCGACGGCCGCATGATAGACAGGCCGGTAGTGATCCGCGCGCAGCGCCTGCTGGCCCAACTCGACGCACAGAAAGGCGTTTCCTGAAATCCACTTAGTGAGAAGCACATTGATGTCCAGCACCCAACCGCTAGCCGGCTACGTCGTCGTCGAAATCGGCCACAGCGTGGCCGCCCCCTATGCGGGCCTCGTCCTTGCCGAGCTCGGCGCCGAGGTCATCAAGGTCGAAAATCCGGACGGCGGCGACTCCGCCCGCGGCTGGGGGCCGCCTTTCATCGGCGACATGGGCCCCCACTTCAGCGCTTTCAACCGCAACAAGGCGAGCATCGCGGTCGATCTCGGCGATCCGGATCAGCGGGATGCGCTCAAGGCGCTGATCGCCGACCGCGCGGATGTCGTCATCTGCAATCTGCGCGCCGGCTCGGCCGACAAGCTGGGCCTGGGATCCGAGGCCCTGACCGCGGCCAAGCCGGCGCTGGTGTACTGCGAACTGGGCGCCTTTGGCGCCGGGGGGCCGCTATCCCACAAGCCGGGCTACGACCCGCTGATGCAGGCCTACTGCGGCGTGATGAGCGTCACAGGCGAAAGCGCGGAACGCCCGCCCGTGCGCGTCGGGGTGTCCATGGTCGACATGGGCGCGGGGCTCTGGTCCGCCATAGGCATCCTGGCCTCGCTGCTGGCGCGCAAACAATCCGGGAAAGGCTGCCGCGTAGAGACTTCCCTGTTTGAAACAGCCGTGGCCTGGGTGGCGACTCCCATGGCCCGCCACCTGATGGGCGGCGGGCCGCAATTGCCGCAGGGTTCGGGCGCCGCAGGCATCGTTCCCTACCAGGCCTTCCGCACCCAAACGGGGTGGCTGGTGATAGGGGCGGGCAATGACAAACTGTTCGCGGCATTATGCAAGGTCATGGGCCGGCCGGAGCTCGCGGCGGACCCCCGGTTTGCGAAGAACGGCGACCGGGTCGTGAACCAGGAAGAATTGCTGCCCATCATCAAGGCCTATGCGGCGGGCCATGAGAGCCAGGCGCTGTCCAGGATACTGGACGAAGCCTCCATCCCCAACGCGCCGGTGCAGACGATAGCCCAGCTTGCCGAAGACGACCACGCCCGCCAGCTTGGCCTCGTGCAGAAGGCCGACGGCCGCGAGACGGTAGGGCTGCCCATCCGCTTCGACCGCGAGCGTCCCGCCTACCGGTCCGCGGCGCCATCGCTGGGAGAGCATACCGGCCGCATTTTTGCGCCATATCTTGCGGCGGCAAAGCGCTAGACGTCCATCGCGCCGCGGCGCATTGCCAGCGTCCGGCGCGCCATGCGCCGCTTTCGAAGGCGCCATGACAGGATTAAACTAGCGTTTCCCATCCGGTCGTTTTATCAGGCGTGCGCTGTCGCGGCAACGCCCCACAGGTGCTGGCTCACTATGATCTCTTCCGATGAATTCGCGCTGACCTCCTACATCCCCAGCGAGCCCTACGGCAAATCAGTGGGCGCCATTCACCGCGGCCTGGAAATCCTCGAGCTGTTTTCAGTGGAGCAATGCCCCCTGACGGTGAACGAGGTTTCCGCCAAGCTGGGTTATCCGCAGTCGAGCACGTCCGTGCTTTTGCACGGCCTGCATAACCTGGGCTACCTGATCCATGACCGCCACGCGCGCACCTTCTATCCCAGCGTACGGGTTACCTTTCTGGGGATGTGGATGCATCACCGCCTGTTCAATGAAGGCAGCCTGCTTCAATTGATGGAAAGCCTGGCCAACAGCACCGGGCACGTCGTGCTGCTGGCCATCCGCAATGGACTCTATGCGCAATACATGCACATCGTATCGGCCCGCACGTCGCGCGTCGGCGTCAAGCCCGGCCTGATGAGGCCGATCTGCCGGGCGGCCGTCGGCAAAGTGCTATTGAGCGTGCTCGACGATGGCGAAGTCCGCCGCATCGCGCGCAATGCGAACGCCATGGACAGTTCCCTGGCGCCGCCGGTCGACATAGACGCCTTGGTCGGCGACGCGCAACAATGCCGCCGCACCGGCTTCGCCTACAGCCGGGAGGACGTGACACCAGGGTCTTCCGTTATTGCCATGCGCATCCCGGTCGATGTGGCGGGCGTGCCGCTGGCCATAGGCATTGGCGTCAACGCGCACGAGTTCGACGACATGAAGGATCGCGTGGAGTCCATCCTGCAAACGACTCTGCGCGATCACTTCAGCCCCGAGCATGTTTCCCGGGATATCAGCCGGTCCTGGATGCCGGCCCAGCCGGCATACGGCGTGGGGCGACCCTGACCGGCCTGTCCTTACCGCAGGTTGATGTTCGCTTCTTTGACCACGCGCGCCCACTTTTCGTTTTCGGCGTGTATCATCCTGGCGAATGCCTCGGGCGTGCGCGGATTGGGCGCCAGCCCCTGCGCGGCCAGGTGTTTGACCAGCGTGGGCGTGGTCAAGGCATAGTTGGCCGCCGCGTTCACCGTGGCGATGACATCTTGCGAAGTGCCTTTGGGCGCGAGGATGCCATTCCAGCCGACCGTGACGCAGTCCGCAACCGTTTCGCTCACGGTAGGGATGTCGGGCAGGGAGTTGAGGCGCTCGCCATTGAATACACCCAGCGGCCGAAGTTCGCCCCCCTTGACCAGCGACAGCGCGGCCTCAAGGCTGACAATGGCGATATCGACGTGCTTGCCCATCAGATCATTGAGCGCCGGCGCGCTGCCCTTGTAGGGAACATGCAGCAGCTTCACGCCGCCCATGGTCTCGAATAATGCGCCCGCCAGGTGCGCCGCGCTGCCGGCCCCGTAAGAACCGTAGCTCATGGCTCCCGGGCTCTTGCGCGCACGCTCCATGAGGTCGGCCACGGAAGTGATGGGCGAGTCCTTGTTCGTCACCATGATCAGCGGGATCTCGGAGAGGACCGCGATGGGCTCGAAGGTTTTTTCGGGATCGTAGCGCGTCTGGTAGACATGCGGATTGATGGTGAAAGAGCTCGACGCGTACAGCAAGCTGTAGCCATCGTTCTTCTGATGGGCGACATAGTCCGTGGCCACCATCGTGTTGGCGCCGGGCTTGTTTTCCGGAATCACGGTCACGCCCAACTTGCCTTCCATTTGCCCCGCGACAAGGCGGCCGAGCGTGTCCGCTCCGCCGCCCGGCGTATACGGAATGACGAGCCGCACGGGCTCTTTGGGATACGTGGCCGCATTCGCGGCGCCGATGGCCGATGTCATGGTCATGGTGACCGCCAACACGGCGGTTGTTATTATGTTCATTCCTACCTCCTGTGCTTGTAGTGGCTGCTAGTATCCTGGCGGCGCCAAGGGGGGTCAAGACAGGCGGAAGCGATATCAACCCGCTGATATTTTCCAGGTGCCGGTTTACTATCGGCTACTCGGCCGCGCATGCCTGGCGGAGCAACCCAGCTACCAATGGAGGTATTCCATGTCCATGATTTCCAGAATCCGCGGCGGCGTCTTTATTGGCCTCGCCTGCTGCGCGATGGCCTTGCCCGCGCATGCTGAAAAAGCGGACGCGGCGCTGGCCGGCCCGCTGACGCTGGTGGTCGGCTACGCCCCCGGCGGCGCGGCCGATACGGTGGCGCGCGCCTACGCGGAGCAATTGCGCAAGGACGGCGCGGGGGCCGTCATCGTGGAAAACCGGCCCGGCGCCTCCGGCCGGATCGCGCTCAACTACGTGAAAGACTCAAAACCCGACGGCCGGACCATGTATCTGGTTCCCTCGCCCCTGCTGACGATTTTCCCGCTTACGTACAAGGCGCCAGGCTATGACGCGGAAAAGGATCTGCGCGCCGTCGCGACGCTGGTCGATATCCCGACTGCCATTGTCACGGGCGCGTCGCAGCCATTCGACGGCATGAAAAGCTATGTGGAGTGGGCCAAGAAAAATCCGTCTTCGGTCACCAGCCTGGGCGTCGCAACGCTGGGCAGCTCGGGCCATCTGGGGATACTCGCCGTCAATGAAAGCCAGAACATGAAGATCGAACCGGTGGCGTACCGGGGCGCCTCGCCGATGCTCATCGACGTCGCCAGCGGCGTGGTGTCGATCGGATGGGACGCCGTCGCCAGCATGATGCCCTTATACCAGGCCGGGAAGATCAAATTCCTGGGCGTCAGCGGCGCCAAACGGCTCGACGCCCTGCCCGAGGTAAAGACGCTCGCGGAGCAGGGCTTCCCCGAGTTCAAGGCGGCCACCAGCTTCTATGGCATCGTGGTGCCGTCCAAAACGCCCGACAACACGGTCGCGGTGCTCGAAACCGCGTTCCTCAAAGCCTCCGGAGCGCCCGAGCTGCAGACGCAGCTCGCCGCCAAAGGCCTGGTGATGGCGCCCGCCAAAGGCGCCGACATGGCGCAACGCGCGCGCGAAGAGCTTGCCTCCTGGCGCCCCGTCGTGGAGCGCACCGGCATCGTGATGGATTGAACATCAGAATACAGGCTGGCGAGCTATTCCTGTAGCGCTTTCGAGGACGGAGGCAATCCGCAGCAGCTCATCGTCGCTGCCATAACGGGTCACCAGCTGGATGCCCGTGGGCAGGCCATCGCGGGCCAGCCCGCAAGGAAGCGTAATCGCGGGATGGCCCGTCATATTGAACAGCATGGTCCACGGATACCAGTGCGTGCGAATGCCGTCATACTGCCTGCCGTCCATCTCGAAAGGGTCGAACAAATCCATATCCAGCGGCAGCGCCGTCCTGCTGATGGTGGGCATGACGAACAGGTCGGCCGTGTCGAACAAAGCCTGCACGCGCTTGAAAAGCGCCGCGCGGGCGAACATCGCCTCCTGGTAGTCGACAGCGCTGAATTCCCCCGCCGACAGAATCTGCCGCCGAAAGGTCGCGCTGAACGTGTCCCCATGCTGTTCGATCAGGGGCAGGAAGCGCGCCCGCCAGACCGTATGATTGATCGTGCGCCAAATGGGTTCGACAATGAAGTCCCTGGCTTCGAAAGGCTCCAGCGCGGCGCCAAGGCCGGCCAGGGTTTGTAGCGCCGCATCGAAAGTTTCGCGCACATCGGCCGAGACCGCCCGCCCTTCGGGGGCGTAGCAATAGCGGATGCGTTTCCCGCGCAAATCCCCCTGGTGGCGCGCCGCTGCGGCGTAGTCCGCGCGTTTCAGGCCGATAGACCACGGGTCCAGCGCATAGTCGCCGCTCATCACCTGCAGCATCAATCCCGTATCCGCGACCGTCCGCGTCGTGGGCGTGACATAAGTCTGATTGCCGAACAGGTCTTGCGCCTGGCTGTGCGGAATGATGCCATTGCTCTGCTTGATGCCCACCACGCCGTTGCAGGCCGCGGGGATGCGGGTCGAGCCGCCGCCATCCGTGGCAACCGCCAGGGGCGCAATGCCCGCGGCCGTCGCCACCGCGGCGCCGCCGCTGGAGCCGCCGCTGGTTCGGCCGGCATCCCACGCGTTGCGCGTCTGCCCGAACAAAGGCGAGCGGGTGAACGGCTGGGAACCGAATTCCGGCGTAGTCGTTTTGCCGATCAGGATGGCGCCTTCGGCTTTCAGCCGGGCAACGCCGGGGGCGTCTTCCGCAGGGATGTTGTCTTTGTAGAGCAGCGTGCCGAATGTCGTGCGCACGCCTGCGGTATGGACCAGGTCCTTGACGGTGCAGGGAATGCCGTGCAGGCGGCCCAGGGGCTTGCCTTGCATGATGGCCTGCTCGGCCTGCCGCGCCTGCGCCAGCGCCTGCTCGCCGCATAGGGTGATAAAGCAATTCAGGAGAGGCTGGAGCTGCCCGGCGCGGTCCAGACTGGCTTGGACGATTTCCACGGGAGAGAGTTTTCTTGCACGGATCAGGGCGATCAATTCCGTGGCGGAGAGCGTATGCAAGGCTGTCATGTGCGGCTCGCGGTAGACGATGAAGGACTTATTGTAGAGATGAATCTTCATTCAACCCCATGCATCGCCGCGCAACTTCCCGCTACAAGATAGAGTATGCTAACGTACGTAAGTAATGTGAGAAAAATTATCAATTCTGTTCAATTTGCTATATCCCTCAAGCATGCATGAAACAAACGCTGTAACGCTCTGCGCTTCGTGTCGCCACCTTTCCCTAGGTACGGGGGGAGAACAGCCCCACGCTTCCATGCGTCTGCAAGGCGCCCGCCCGCCGGAACAATACGACGGCGCGCTCGAACGGCAATATCGCTGCATCGAATGCAATACGATATGGCTGCGGCGCACCGACAAATGGGGCATAGACGCCGGGTTCAGGCTGCTGCCCTGAAAGCCGGCGGCGCGCCTTCCTTGCGCCGCCGGCCAGCCGCCCCGTCTTTCGGGCCGCGCCGCCGGCCAGCCGCGGCGCGCGCGGCATAAAACATCTCTTGTCTTTATACTTGACACTTAATGTGTTGAACGAAAATTCCAGGCAGCGTATTGTTACGTGGGCCCGGTTTCTTTTTTTGCCTGTGTTTTCATCGAACCGCGGGAAATGCTGCTTGACAGCGCGTTGTAATTTGCCAAGGGCCTATCATGGATACGATGAAGTCTGAAATAGCCGCCTCCGATTCGCTGGCCGCAAGCGAAAGCGCCAGGGCGGACGCCGGCGCGACGCAAGCCGTCCAGATAGAAACCATCGCGCCAGAGCCGCGGCCGCGCATGGACGCCGGTGGACTGGCGCTTTCGGTGCTGGCCACGATCGCTTTCATCTTCGCCCTGCAATGGGCCCGGGAATTTTTCATTCCCCTGGTCTTCGGCATACTGATAGCCTATACCTTGAACCCCCTGGTCGTATGGCTGGAACGCTGCAGGATTCCCCGCATCGCCGGCACCACCCTGGTGATGCTGGCGCTGTTCGGCTCGGCCAGCATTGTTCTTACCTCGGTCTACAACGAGGCGCAGTCTATCGTGGATGAACTGCCCATCGCCACCTACAAGTTCAACAACGCCCTGAAACGAGCGGACAACGGCGAGCTGGGCGCGCTGGACAAGCTGCGCAGCGCCGCCGACGCCTTGAAAAAGGCCGCGAGCCCCACCACCGCCGAGGATGCGCAAGGCGCCGCGGCCGCGCCCAGCGCCGTCAAGCCGCCGGATTTCAATCTGAACGAATGGCTGTGGGCCGGTTCGCTGAGCGCCGCCGCCTTCGCCGGGAAGCTGACGGTGATCCTCTTCCTGGTGTTCTTCGCCCTGCTGTCGGGGGATACATTCAAGCGGAAACTGGTGAGGATTACCGGCCCTTCCTTGTCGAAGAAGAAAATCACCGTCCAGATCCTGGACGACATCAACAGCTCGATACAGCGATATATGCTGATGCTGCTGGTCACGAACACGCTGCTGGGGCTGGTGACCTGGGCCGTGCTGCACTGGATAGGCCTGGACAATCCGGGAGCCTGGGCGGTCGCGGCGGGACTGCTGCACATCATTCCCTACTTCGGGACGGTGATCGCGGCGGCCACGACCGGCTTTGCCGCTTTCCTCCAGTTCGAATCGTTCTCGATGATGATGCTGGTCATTGCCGCCACGCTGGCGATCGCCTCGATCGTAGGCACGCTGGTCACCACATGGATGACCGGCCGCATCGCGAAAATGAATGCCACGGCCGTTTTCGTGGCGCTGCTGTTCGGCGGCTGGCTGTGGGGAGTCTGGGGCCTGTTATTGTGCGTTCCCATCGTCGTCGTTGTAAAAGTCATTTCAGAACATGTCGAAGGGATGCAATCCCTGGCCGAACTGCTGGGCGAATAGCGGCCTTTCGCATAGAATTGCCAGACGGCACCCTCAATGGTCGCACACACGAATATGCCGGGCGGCAGTCTATCCGCGCGTCATGCCCCCCGATACCCTGGATGCTGAATGAACAATTCCAATCTCTATTTCCGCACGTTCCTGCTTTTACTGGCCGCGGTCACCGTGGCATTCATCTGGGTCCTGCTGCCCTTCTACGGCGCGATCTTCTGGGGCGCGATCCTCGCCATCCTGTTCACTCCCCTGCACAAGCGCCTGCTCGCCAAGATGCGGGGGCGCCCCAACCTGGCCGCGCTCACGACGCTGCTGATCATCATTCTGATCGTCATCATCCCGACCATACTGATCACAGGCGCGCTGCTGCAGGAAGGCGCAACCGTCTACAAGCGCATCAGCTCGGGCCAGTTCAATCTGGGGGACTATTTCGAACAAATCGTCAGCGCCATGCCGCCGTCGGCGCACGATATTCTCAACCGCTTCGGCGTCGGCGACATTTTCAGCCTGCGCGAAAAGCTCTCGGCCGGCGCCCTGCAAGGCAGCAAATACCTGGCGACCCAGGCGGTAAGCGTGGGGCAAAACACCTTCGAATTCCTGATAGGCATGGGCGTCATGCTTTACATACTGTATTTCCTGCTGCGCGACGGCGCCCACCTGGCGCGCCACAGCAAACAGCTGATACCGCTAAGCGAAGAATACAAGCAGCATTTGTTCCGCAAGTTCGCCACCGTCGTCCGCGCCACCGTCAAGGGCAATATCGTCGTGGCGATCACCCAAGGCGCCCTGGGCGGCATCATGTTCTGGTTTCTCGGCATCGAAGGCGCCCTGCTGTGGGGCGTGCTGATGGCCTTCCTGTCCCTGCTGCCGGCGGTCGGCGCCGCCTTGATCTGGCTGCCGGTGGCCATCTACTTCCTGGTCACCGGCGCCATCTGGCAAGGCGTGGTCCTGGCCCTGTTCGGCGTACTGGTCATCGGCCTGGTCGACAATATCCTGCGCCCCCTGCTGGTCGGCAAAGACACCAAAATTCCGGACTACGTCATCCTGATTTCCACGCTGGGCGGGCTGTCGGTATTCGGGCTCAACGGCTTTGTCATCGGGCCCTTGTTCGCCGCCCTGTTCATCGCCTGCTGGGACTTGTTCCCCTCGGCGATCCGGATGAACCAGGAAGAATGAACATCGGTCGCGGGCGCCTTGCCGGCGCCCCTTCCATGCGGCGCCCCTTCCATGCGGCGCCAAGACAGGCCGCGCTTGCGCAGCCGCTGCCGGCCTTCCTAGCTTCCCAGGAACAATATGGCAATATTCACGGCCAGCGCCACCGTCCACACCAGGGTGCGCACCATGCCGTAGCCGGCCAGGTATATGCCCAGATAGACCAGGCGCAGCAATATCCAGGCGCCCATCAGGCTGGCAAGCGCAGTGGCGTCGGCCATCTGGTACAAAGCAAACAACACCGCGGCGAAAAAGAAAGGCAAGCCTTCGAACAAGTTGGTCTGCGCCGCATCGGCCCGCGCCCGCCAGCCCTCCTGGCGCGCCAGCCAGGATCGCGGATTGTTATTGTCGTAGCCTTTGCCGCCCGCCTTGGACACCGCCGCCGCGACAAAAGGCAGTACGGCCGCAATCAGCATCAGCCATGCAATAGTGTTCATATCTCCTCCAGATGCTCTCGGTTTACGGACCAGGCACCGCGGCGCCCATGCCTTGCAATATAAGCTGCCGGAAGGGATGCCGCCTAGGGGATTATAGGAAGGCCCCCGCATCCCCAACAAGCATTGAAAGAATATGTATAATAACGGGCTTGGCAGGACACAGGCTCGCAGTATGCGGCCTTTATTTATGCCAAAAGCCGATGTAGCTCAGTTGGTAGAGCAGCTCATTCGTAATGAGAAGGTCGGGGGTTCGACTCCTCTCATCGGCACCAATAGAATCAAGCACTTGCGCCAACCTGAAAAGGTTGGCGTTTTTGTTGGGCCAAGGCCCCTGCTTCCGGCCCCGCCCCGATAGCGCCTCCAACGGCATGGGCTTTTCTTGCGCGTTGAGGTTTACCCCTATATACCCGTGGGCGGCTTTCGTGCAAAATTTTGTGATCACATATCAGATATCACGATAAAACAAAAAGAGACGACGGCAGCAGACTCATATGACTCACCCATTATTCAATATAGAAAACAAAGTCGTAGCCATTACGGGCGCGGGAGGCGGCATTGGCCGCGCGGTGGCAAAGGGATTCGCCGAGTCGGGCGCCCGGCTTGCGCTCATCGAGAATGCGGAAGCGAATTTCGAGGCGCTGCGCGGAGAGCTGGCCGCCTTGAACGCGCACGCCGCCGGATACTACGTCCTCGATGTCACGGATCGCGAGGGATGTTTTTCCTGCGTCAAACAGATAGTCGAAAAATTCGGACAAGTGGATGTCCTCATCAATCTTGCGGGCATCAATCAGCGGATGCGTCCGGAGCTCTACACAGAAGCCATCTATGACCGGATCGTCGACGTCAATTTGAAGGGCACCTTCCAGATGTGCCAGGCCGTTTATTCCTTCATGAAAGCGAACCGCTACGGAAAAATAATAAACGTGGGTTCGATCACGGCAATCGCGGCCAATCAACACTTGCCCGTGTACGCCGCGACCAAAGCGGCGATCAACCAACTGAGCAAATCATTGGCGTGCGCCTGGGCGCCTGAAGGCATCCATGTGAACGTCGTGCATCCGGGCTGGATAGACACCGCTCTTTCCCGCCAGGCGCGTGTCGACATTCCGGGGCATGCCGAGCGTGTCGTGGCAACGACGCCCGCCGGGCGCTGGGGGCTGCCTGAAGATCTCGTGGGCACGATGCTTTTCCTTGCCGCCCCAGCCTCGGACTTCATTGACGGAGCCAATATCGTTGTAGATGGTGGCGTGACTTCACAACTATAAAACTGAACGGAAGACAGATGAATTTAAGCTCTATCGGCGCCAGCACGCCAATGGTCAAGTACACGTTCTCGGACGCCGACTGGGAACGGATTTCGCGCGCGGATGCTTTACGCATCACCACCCTGTTCCTGACGGCCCGGCGCTTCGAAGAAAAAATACTGCAACTCGACAAGCTCAATCTGGTGCACGGCCCCGCGCATTCCAGCATTGGCCAAGAGGGAGGGGCCGCCGGCAGCATCGCCGCGCTTCCGATCGACACACTCATCAATGGAACGCACCGCGCGCATCATCAGTGCATCGCCAAGGCAATCAATGCGCTTTATGGCGAAGGGTTCGACCCCTTGGCGCATGGCCTCAAACCGGAAATGCGGCGCGAAATCCAGGCTATGCTGCAAGAGATCCTCGGCCTCAAAGGCGGCTGGACGGGAGGCCGGGGCGGTTCAATGCACTTGCGCAAGGAATCTCTGGGCATTATGGGAACCAACGCCATTGTCGCAGGCGGCCTGCCCATAGCCTGCGGCCATGCCTTTGCAGAGAAGGCGCGCGGCGGCAAGCGGCTCACGGTCTCCTACTTCGGAGACGGCGCTGTGCACCAGGGCGCCACACACGAGTCCTTGAATCTGGCTGCGCTGTATCGGCTGCCCATTCTTTTCTTCCTGGAAAACAACGGCTACGCCGTGTCCATGAGCGTGGCACAGTCGACCTTTGAAACGCAGCTGCTGACGCGCCCTTTTGCCCACGGCATTCCCTCTATCCATGTTGATGGCGCGAACCCGGTGGCCGTATGGCTGGCCACCAAATGGGCGGAAGAACAAATATCCGCCACGCAAGGCCCGGCGTTCATTCTGGCCGATGTCTATCGCTACTACCACCAGAGCTCATCCATTCCAGGCAGCGCTTTTGGCTACCGCACGAAAGATGAAGAAGAATCCTGGAAGGCTCGCGATCCCTGGAAATTCCTTCAGGAATCTCTGCCTGCCCGAGGGCTGCTGACAATGGATGAATTGTCCGCGCTGGACAAAGATATAAGCGCCAGCGTTCAGGCGGCCGCAGAATCATGCATCGAAGGAAAGGGGTCCTCTTCCCGCATCAAGGCGGATCTTTGGCCCGCGCCAGAGACCGTCGACAGCAATCTCAATAGCGACGGAAGCGAACTTCAGGCATTGAACTACAAAGAATTCGAAGACTACGCGCAAGCCGATATGGAGCCGCTGACTTACATTGCGGCGATCTCCAAGACCATGGGCAACGCCATGGAAAAGGACGACAGCATATATATTTTTGGTGAAGATGTCGCCAATATGGGGGGCGGCACCGTCGGGGCGACCCGGGGGCTCACTGAAAAGTTGAAAGGCCGCATTATCAATACGCCCATTACCGAAAATGGCTTTTGCGGCCTGGCGACTGGCGCCGCGCTTTGCGGTTTGCGTACGGTCGTGGAGCTGATGTATAGCGACTTCTTCCTGGTGGCGGGCGACCAATTGCTCAACCAGGCGGGGAAGATCCGGCATTTATTCAATGGCACGGCCTCGGTGCCGCTAGTTCTTCGCGCCCGGGTGCCAGGCCTGGAAGGCTACGGCTCCCAACATTCGATGGACCCCGCCGCGATATTCAGCGCCTTCCCGGGCTGGAGGATCGTGGCGCCGTCCAATGCTTTTGAATATGTCGGCCTGATGAATTCGGCCCTGGCCTGCAACGATCCCGTACTGGTCATTGAGCCGCAAGAACTGCACACCCGATCCACGCCAGTCCCGAAAGACTTGAACTATTTCATCCCTCTCGGGAAAGCAAAGCGGGTCCGGCGTGGCGATGACATCACGCTGCTGGCGACACTGACGATGGTCAAGGAATGCTGCGATGTCGCTGATGAAATGAACGCAAGCGCCGACGTTATCGATTTGCGCAGCCTGTCTCCCAGGGACATCGACTATGACCTCATAGGCGAATCCGTCCGCAAAACGGGGCGTGTGATCATTGTCGAGCAGACTACCCGGCCGGCCAGCATCGGCGCATTGATCGCCGACGAAATCCAGCGCCGCTACTTCGACTATCTGGACACTCCTGTGCAACGGGTGACAGGGAAATGGGCGCCACCCGTTGTCTCGAAAGCCCTTGAAGCGGCTGCCCTGGCCAACAAGGACGACATTCAAAAAAGCATCATCCAGGTGATGCGCGACTGCGGACTGGCGAGGTAGAAACGATGTCGCCCTTTACACTCGAAAACAAGCACATATTGATCACGGGAGCCGCAGGCGGCATCGGCCGCGAGCTGGCGCAAATCTGCGCGGAACTGGGCGCGGTGCTCATCCTGGCCGACCGCCAGGCCCCTACCGACCTGGCTTGCGCGCTGCGGCGGCAAGGCGCGAAAGCGGAAGCCATAGGTTTTGACGCAGGCGACAAAGCCTCTATCGAAGAGGCGATTGCGCGCCTCGGGCGCATAGATGTCCTTGTGGCGAACGCGGGCTACTGCCCCTGGGACAGCTGGGACGACGAGAACTGGGAATCCGTGCTAAACGCCGTTATCGATGTGAACCTGGCTGGCGTCATTTACCTGACGCGCTGTGTTCTGAAGAAAATGATAGCGCAAGGCTCGGGACAAATGGTGCTTGTCACTTCAGTCGCGGCCCGAATGGGCGGGCTGAAGGCGAGCCCTCATTACGTCGCCGCCAAAGGCGGTGTCACTAGTTTCGTGAAATGGCTTGCACGTGTTGCCGCCCCTCACGATATTCCAGTGAACTGTGTCGCCCCCGGCGCCACACAGACCGCGATGACGGAAAACCAGGCGATCAGCACGGACGGCATTCCCATGGGCCGCATGGCCCATCCGCGGGAAATCGCGCTGCCTATCGCCTTTCTTTGTTCGGAAGGCGCAAGCTACATAAGCGGTGCCACACTAGACGTCAATGGTGGCGTCTATATGAACTAGGCCGGATGCAGATGGATCTCACTCTAATAAACGGTTTGCGCAAACAGGCGCGCGTCACGGTTGCCGAACAGGCCTATACGGAAATTCGTCAACTGCTCATGACAGGATCGATTTCACCAGGGGAAAAAGTGACCCTGCGCGGATTGGCCAGCGCGCTGAATATCAGCCCCATGCCGGTACGCGACGCAGTCAGCAAACTGGTGGCGGAAGGCGCGTTGCAAATGCTGCCCAACCGCACCTTGCAGGTGCCCAAGCCAACGCTCCAGGCGTTTCGTGAGATTGTGAAAATCCGCTGTTGCCTGGAAGGCTTTGCCGCCCTGGAAGCGGCGCAGCACATCAGCGAGGCTGAATTGAATAAGGTCCGGTCAATAGCGGAAGAATATGAATCTTTGGCAAAAAGAGCGCCGTTCGATGCCTTCCTGACAATCGAAACCAACCGGCGCCTGCATTTTTCGGTCTACCAGGCCGCGGGCATGCCGCAACTCGTCGGCATGATCGAGAACATATGGCTGCAAATTTCGCCTTTGTTCTCCCTCAGTATGAATAATCAGAAACGCACCGTCGAAAATTGGGAATCCTTTCGCCATCACCGCGATCTGGTCGCCGCTTTGACCGCCGGAAATGGCGAAGGCGCAAGAGAGGCAATCGTTTCGGACATCACAGACGCAGCCAGGTTCATCGAGAAAACAGGCCAGTTGGAAAATTAAATGGGCGAGACAATGTCGATTCATATTTATATGCCCGCGATAGGCGCGGGCACCACACAAGGCAGCATTGTTCAATGGAATGTCGCGCCAGGAGACTGGATCCAGGAGGGGGAGATCATTGCCGAGATTGAAACCGACAAAGCCGTCATCGCGCTCGAAGCCGTGGATAGCGGACGGCTGGAATCGATTCTGGTGCAGGCTGGAGAGCCCAATGTAGCCGTAGGCGCCCCTATCGCGCTGCTATCGGGGGCAGCCGGCACGACGGAGGCAGGCGCGGCACCGGCAGACGTGGCAGAGGCAGACGTGGCAGAGGCAGGCGCGGTAGAAGAATGCGCGGTGGAACCGGATGATCCAGTCCGGCGCCTGCTCGCCAGCCCGGCGGCGCGCCATATCGCCCGTTCTTTGGACATCGATCTGAAGCAAATAAAGGGCTCGGGCCCGAACGGCCGGATCGTGAAATACGATGTGCAGCAAGTCATCGAGGCAAAGGCCATTGAAGCAAAAGCGGGCGCCAAGGCCGACGTCGCATCGAAGATGGCCCATCCCGCAGCCGACAGGCCGGCCAATGGCGCGGCTGGCGGCGCAAATGCGCCTGCCGCGGCGCCCGCCAATCTGGCGGCCCATACACCGATGCGCCGAACGATTGCCAAGCGCCTTTCAGAATCAAAGCGCGAAGCGCCGCACTTCTATCTTGAAGTGGAATGCCGCATGGACAAGCTCATCAAGCTGCGCCAAAAAATCAATGAAGCCACGGACTTCAAATATTCATTGAATGATTTGCTCTGCTATGCCATCAGCCGGGCATTCAAAAACAATCCCGTCGTAAACAGCCAGTGGCAAGAAGAAGGCATGTATCAACGCCCTACTCTTGATCTCAACGTTGCCGTCGCAACGGAAGCAGGGCTTATTACGCCCCTCCTGCGCCGATGCGATCAGCTGTCGCTGTCGGAGATGGCCCGGGAAATTCGCCTGCTGGCTGAATCCGCCAAACAAGGCCGCTTGAAACCCGACCAATATGAAAGCGGCGGCCTCACCGTTACCAATCTCGGGATGTATGGCATAACCCGCTTCAGCGCCATCATCAACCCGCCGCAATCGGCCATCGTGGCCCTGGGGGCGGTCGAACAACGCCCTATTGTGATCAAAGACAAGGTGAAGGCCGGCGCCGTTATTTCAATCACACTTTCAGCCGATCATCGCGTTGTGGATGGCGCCGTCGCCGCCCGATTCATGGGCGACATCAAAAATCGCATCGAAAACCCCATCAACCTGATCTTATAAGTAAATTTAGGAGACATACATGAAAACCAGAAAGACTATTGCCGCGTTAGCTTCCATTCATTTTTTCGCGCTGGCGCTGCCGGGCATTGCCACCGCCGAAATAAAAATAGGCTACAACAGCGACATGTCGGCAACCGGGTCCGCTGATTTCGGCGTTTCAGCGCTGGCGGGCGCGCGACAGGCCGCCGACGAAATCAATGCCGCGGGCGGCGTTCTGGGCGAGCAAATCCGCATCATTGCCCGCGACGATGTGGGGAGCCCGCCCAAATCCATTCAAAATACCAATGAACTCGTCAACAACGAAGGCGTTCATGCAATATTGGGCGGCGTGAACTCAGGCAATATGCTGGCATGGATGCACATTGTCCAGAACAAGAAAATCCCCGCGATTTCTCCCTCGGCCACGGCGACCGAGATTACCAATCGCTATGCGAAACAAGGGCAGAATTATATTTTCCGCGTTTCCATGCGCGACCTGGACCAAATCACTTTGCTTGCCGCTTATGCCGCCAAAGCAACGAAGAACCAGAAAGTCGCCATTATTGCCGACTCCACTGGATATGGTCAGCAAGGAGCCAAAGACGCCGCCGCAGTTTTAAAGCTCCACGGCATCACTCCCGTCACCACTGAGAAATTCGGGCCCTCCGACACGGACATGACATCCCAGTTGAACAAGATTCGCGCGAGCGGAGCGGATACGCTGATCGTTTATGCGCTGGCCGATGCGAACGCACATGTCATGCGCAGCCTGGACAAGATCGGCTACAACCCCGTCACACTGGGTTCCTGGGCCAACTTGAGCTCGCCTTTCTTGCGTGTCGCCGGCCCCGACCTGGCCAAGAGAATGATCTTTTCCGCTTCGATCACCGAAGACTCCACGCCCGAGTCGCGCGCGCTTTACGACACCATCATCCGTAAAGACGGAAAATTGCCAACCTATGTCTTTGCCGCCCACGCCTATGATTCCGTGAAATTGCTGGCTGCCGCTTTCGAGCAGGCAAAAACGACCGACGGCGAGGCGGTACAGCGGGCGCTCGAAAACCTGAACGGGGTCAAGGGCGTCATTAAAACCTACGATGCGCCGTTCACCCCAAGCAACCATGAGGCGCTTTCTTATAAAGATTTCCGCTTGGTGCGCTGGGTCGACGGCAAGGTCGTTTCCGTCGAAGATGAAATAACGAAGAGCCTTACACCGGCTGATTTAAAACAATAAAAAACATGCGATAGGGGCGAAGGCGCCAGCCTTCGCCTATTGCAATGCCGCCAGGCGGATTCAGGCCGCAATGCGTCGGCTCCCCTGAGCCATTCGCCAACCCTTTCTTCCGGAACCGCTCCATGACTGATACTGCGCAAAAATTCGATTACGTCATTGTAGGATCCGGCGCGGCCGGCGCGATTCTGGCCAACCGTCTGAGCGCCCATGGCGCCTCGGTTTGCCTGCTGGAAGCCGGCCCGCCGGACAACCATCCCTTTCTTCACATCCCGGCGGGTTTCATCAAGGTCATCTTCAATCCCCGGTATGCCTGGCTTTTCTCGACCGAGCCTACAGACAAGACCAACGGGCGCAGCATTCCGATTCCACAGGGCCGCACCCTTGGCGGCTCCACGTCCATCAACGGCCTGGTCTACAACCGCGGGCAGGACGGCGACTTCGACCACTGGGCGCAATTGGGCAACGACGGCTGGTCCTTCAAGGACGTGCTGCCATACTTCAAGTCCATGGAGCGGCGCATTGGCGGCGACGACGGGTACCGCGGCCGCCAGGGCGAGCTGCCCGTCAGCGACATCGACTGGATTCATCCGATCTGCGAAGCATTTATCCAGGGCGCCATGCAGCAAGGCATGCCGCGCACCGCCGATTACAACGGCGGCCCGCAGGACGGCGTCGGCTACTTCCAGCGCACGATCCACAATGGCTGGCGCATGAGCACTGCGCGCAGCTTCCTCAAGCCGATACGCGGCAGGGCCAACTTGCATATCAAGACGCATTCCCTGGCGACCCGCATCCTGTTCGAAAACAAGCGGGCTGTCGGCGTGCGCTATTCGCATCCATCGGGCCGGGGGCCGGCTCGCACTGTGCTGGCCAACAAAGAGGTCATTGTTGCCTGCGGCGCCATCAATACCCCCAAGCTGCTGCAGTTGTCGGGCATTGGGCCGGCCGCGCTGCTGCAAGAAAAAGGCATCGCGGTGGTGCACGATCTGCCGGGTGTAGGCGAAAACCTCAGCGACCACTATTCTGTGCGCGTGGTGGCCAAGGTCAAGGGGGAAAAAACACTCAACGAATTGGCGCGAGGCCTGAACCTGGGCGCGCAGGTCCTGCACTGGATGCGCAAAAAGCCCAGCATCATGGCGCTGAGCCCGTCCCTGGTGCACTGGTTCTGGAAGTCCCAGCCGCATCTGGACTGCGCCGACTTGCAAGGGGTTTTTACACCCGCAAGCTACAAGGAAGGCTATGTCGGCCGTCTGGATAACTTCTCCGGCATGACGGCCGGCGTCTGGCAGCACCGGCCGCTGAGCCGCGGCTACGTTCGCATCCAATCGTCCGATCCGTTCGAGTCGCCTATTGTGCAACCCAATTACCTGGAGCATCCCGATGATCAGCGGACGCTGGTGAACGGTATCAAGCTGGCGCGCAAATTGTTGCGGGCGGACGCCCTCAAGCCCTATTTCGAGAAGGAAACGCTGCCGGGCGATATGTGCCAATCGGAAGATGAGCTTTTCGACTTCGCGCGGCGCTTCGGGGTTTCTTCCTACCATGTGAACGGCACCGCGCACATGGGGCCGCCTTCCGACAAGCGGGCCGTGGTCGACCAAGAGCTGCGCGTCTACGGCCTGCAGAATCTCCGCATCGTCGATTCATCCGTCATGCCATCCATCCCTTCGGCGAATGTGTGCGCATCGACCATGATGATAGGCAATCGGGCCGGCGACCTGATCCTCGGCAAACGGCATTCATAAAACTTCAGGAGACAGAATGTTTACATCCATCGCCCATAGCTCCGGCGCCTCGGGCCGGCAAACCACAGCGGTGCAAGCCGGCAATATGGCCGGGGCAAGCGCGCGCGCGCAGGCCGGCCGTTCTTTCAGGTAAAAGCAAATGGATATTCTTCAAGCGATTTTCAGTGGCCTGGCGATGGGCAGCGTATATGCTTTGGTCGCCTTCGGGTTCAGCATTACGTACACCACCACCAAAACATTCAATTTCGGCCAGGGCGCATTTCTTGCCGCGTCAGGCCTGATCGGCGTCAGCGCGGTGCTGTTCTACAGCCAAGGCAAGCTCATCGGCTTTCCGGCGCCAGAGGATGTGACATGGCCGTCGTTCGTTTTCGCCCTGGTGGTCAGCGCGGCGATCATGAGCCTGCTGGGCTATGTGCTCTACCAGACGGCCATCAAGCATTTTGTCGGCGAGCAAGGGCTATCGTGGGTAATGAGCACCATTGGCTTCGGCATCCTGGTGCAGAACATCGCCCTGATGATCTGGGGCCCGGCGCCCCTGGCACTGGCATCGCCCATGGGCGACGGCGTAATTCATATCATGGGCGCCGGCGTGCGGCCGCAGGAAATTCTCGTATTCTGCGTCACCCTGGTGTTGATGGTCGCGTTCGACTGGGCGCTGCACGCCACCAAAATGGGCAAGGCCGTGCGGGCCGTGGCCTTCAGCAAGTCGACCGCGAGCCTCATGGGAATAAATGCCAATGCCGTTGCCATCAGTGTTTTTGCCATCAGCTCCGCCCTTGCCGCGATAGCCGGCGTCATGATCGCGCCTATCGCCACGGCCTCGGTATTCGTGGGCACGCTGCTGGCGCTCAAGGCGTTTTCGGCCGCTATCCTGGGCGGGCTGGATAATCCGCGCGGCTGCATCTTCGGCGGATTCCTCATCGGGCTGCTCGAATCGCTCATCGGGCTGTGGTACTCCAACCTGCGCGAGATCGCGGTGTTTGCCTTGATCATCGTTGTCCTGTATTTCCGGCCTGCCGGTCTGCTCGGCAAAGTCCATGTGGAAAAAGTATGAAATCAGCCAAGATTCTCTTTCCGTGCCTGATTGGCGCGGCCCTGATAGCGCTGGCCTACTCCGGCCTCAATGATTTTTACCTGCTGATCCTGTTCAATATCGGCGTCTATCACATTGCCGCCTCAGGCTTCAACATCCTCGTGGGCCAGGCAGGGCAAAAATCCCTGGGGCACGCCGGCCTCTTCGGGGTAGGCGCCTACACGGCGGCGCTGCTGACCGTCAACCACGGCGTGAACCCGTGGCTGGCGCTCCTGGCCGCGGCAGTGATATCGGCTGTGTTCGGCATCCTGATCGCCATTCCCGCCTTGCGCGTCAAAGGGCCGAGCCTGGCCATGATTACCATAGCCTTCGGCCTGCTCATCGAGAAGATCGCATCTGAATGGACGGACGTTCTCAAAGGGCAGGAAGGCTTCTACGGGATTTCGCCGCTCAGCATCAACGGCGTGCCGCTGGACAGCCGGCAGTGGGTGGTGGTGGTCGTGGCGCTGGGGCTGGCGTGTTATGCCATGACGTCGCTGCTGCTAAAGGGACGGTTCGGCCGCGGGTTCGCGGCGGTGCGCACGTCGGAAATCGCCACTGAATGCGTAGGGATCAGTGTCTTGCGGTTCAAAATACTCGCCTTCGTCATCAGCGCGGTGACCTGCGGAATCGCAGGCGCCCTGGTCGCCCAGCAAAACCAGTACATCAATTCCGACTTTGTGAATTTCAATCTGTCGGTATTCCTGCTGGTGCTCGTGTTGTTTGGCGGCCGCACTCCCGCCGGCGCGTTGCTCGGCGCAATACTGCTCACTGTGATAGACGCCGTGCTGGCGCGCTGGCCTGAAGTGCAGCATTTCGCCTATGGCGCCATCCTGCTGTTTGCGCTCTATGCCATGCCCGATGGCCTCGCCGGCGTCATCTCGCGGCTGACACGCAAGCGCGCCAAAGCGCCGGCGGGCGACACGGGCGACACTACCCTGGACGGCGCCTGGACCACGCCAGGGCCGGACAATGGGCCGGGCGCCGGCCAAGAACTGCTGCAGGTGCGAGATCTCTACAAAGCCTATGGCGGCGTCGTGCCAACGAACAAGCTGTCGTTCTCGCTCAAAAAGGGCACCATCACGTCATTGATCGGGCCCAATGGCGCCGGCAAAACGACCACGCTCAATCTCTTGTCGGGGCTGGTCAGGCGCGATTCGGGCACGATCACCTTCAAGGGACGGGAAATCAGCAGCGCTTCGCCCAACGCCATTGCCGCGCTGGGCCTGGGCCGCACGTTCCAGAACCTGAAACTTTTCCAGGGCCTGACCGCTCTCGAAAACGTCATGGTCGGGCTGTATCGCGTGCAGAAATCGGGCTTCTTCTCGAACTTGCTGGGCTTGCCGGGCAGCTTGCGGGAAGAGCGCGAGATCGAACGGAAAGCCCACGATGTGCTGCGCTTCTTCGGGATGGAACAGCACGCCTGCGATATTGCGGACAGCCTGCCTTATGGCTTGCAGCGCCGCCTGGAGATTGCCCGGGCGGTGGCCGCGGTGCCGGACCTGCTTCTGCTGGACGAGCCCGCGGCCGGCCTGAATCCCAACGAGACTGAGGCCCTGACGGAATTGATCGTCAAGCTGCGCGACAAGGGATTGACCATATTGCTGATCGAGCACCACATGGACCTCGTGATGGCTATTTCAGACCACGTCATCGTGCTCGACTATGGCGTGAAGATTGCCTCCGGCCTGCCGGATCACATTCAACAGAATCCCAAAGTGATCGAAGCCTATTTGGGCGTGCCAGCCTAGGAGCTGTATCTATGCAACGCTTATTAAACGTCAAGAATCTCTCGGTCGACTACGGGGCCATCAAGGCGCTCAAGCAGGTTACGCTGCATGTGGACGAGAATGAAATCGTTACCCTGATCGGGGGCAACGGCGCGGGAAAAAGCACCCTGATGCGGGCTTTGTCCGGCATCGTGCCTGCCAGCGGAGCCGTAGAGTTCCTGGGCGAAGATCTGATGCCCGTCAGCGCCCACAAGCGGGTAAGCGCGGGAATCGCCCACGTACCGGAAGGCCGGCAGGTCTTTCCCGACCAGACCGTGCTGGACAATTTGCTGATCGGCGCCTACCTGCGCAAGACATCGCGCAAGAAACTGGAACAAGAGATCGATCACTTTTTCGATTTGTTCCCCCGCCTCGGCGAACGCCAAAACCAGGTGGCGGGCACCTTGTCGGGCGGGGAACAGCAGATGCTGGCCATCTGCCGCGCGCTTATGAGCAAGCCGCGCCTGCTGATGCTGGATGAGCCCTCGCTGGGACTGGCGCCGCAAATCGTCGCCGATGTGTTCAAGATCATCCGGTCGCTGCGTGAGCAAGGCATCACTATCCTGCTCGTCGAACAAATGGCCAACCAGGCGCTGGCAATATCGGACCGCGCCTACGTGCTGGAGGTCGGCTCCATCGTCATGCAGGGCACCGGCGAGGAATTGCTGCACAGTGAGAAGGTGCGCGAAGCCTACCTCGGCAAACAGAAACGTTAGGTCGCTCCGGCCGGCCAGACCCGCGCGGGATCTGGCGGCCGCAACCCGGCTAGCGCACTATGAAGCCGGCGGCGACGGGGTCGTTCTTGTCGATGATCCATCGCGCCGTGCCCAGCATGCTGGCGGTGCCTTTGACGGTCGGGCGGACGCCGCGCTTGCCGTTGAGGTCCACCTCGCCCAGCAGGCAGCCCTCGAAGGTGCCGCTGCCCAGCAGCCCTTCGGATTTGATGGGCTGGTTGAAGCCGAGCTTGCCGCGGGCTTCGAACATGGCCATCATCGCGCTGGTGCCTGTGCCGCCGGGCGAGCGGTCGAGTTGTCCGGCGCTGAATACATGCACGTTCTTGTAGAACGCGCCGGGGATGGTCGGTTGATGCCAGAAGGTGATGAAGTTCAGGTCATTGATGTGCTTTTGCGTGGGATGCTGGATTTTGTATTGCTGGTTGATCTGGTCGCGGGCGATCAGGCCCATTTCGATCAGTTCGCTGCCATTTTCAGGGGAAATCCGCAGGCCGGTGTCGGACAAGTCTATGATGCCGAAATAGTTGCCGCCCCAGACGATATCGGCCTTGACCTCGCCGTATCTGGGTAGCGTGATGGACAGGTCCTGGGTCTCGACATAGGCCGGCACGTTCTCGAAGCAGGTGGAATGGACCTGGTCGCCCGTGGATTCGACTTCGGCGGTGACCAGGCCCGCGGTGGTTTCGAAACGGATGGTCGTCCTGCCGCTGTCGCCGCGCGGCACCATGCCCAGCGACACCATGACCATGGCGACGGCAATGGTGCCGTGGCCGCACATGTGCGAATAGGTTTCGCCATCGATGTAGATCAGGCCCGCGTCGTAGTCGGGGCTGGACGGCGGCGTCAGGAACACGCCGAACATGTCGTTGTGCCCGCGCGGCTCGCGCATCAGCGATTTGCGCACCCAGTCATAGTTCTGCGCCAGGAAATTCCGTTTTTCCAGGATGGTGGACTGGGCGGGATAAGGGATGCCATTGTGGATGATGCACAAGGGCTCGCCTTCGGTGTGAGTATAAATAACATCAAAAACTTCCTGCTTCAACATATGCCGCTCCTAAGTATTTTGGCGATTGTTTTTTGTGTCGGAAAACACGTCCAGTCCGATGGTCATGTCCAACAGCGTGATGACGACTACGGAAATGAAGATGGTGATCGCGGACACCGCGGCAATGCCTGGGTCCACGGAATACTGAACGTAGTTGAATAGCTGCACGGGTATCGTGTTCAAGGCGCCGGTGGTGTTGAATATGGATAGTTCGACATTGATCCACGAAGTGATGAAGCCGAAGATGGCGCCGGTGATGATGCCCGGCTTGAGCAGCGGCAGCGTGATTCTGCAGAACGTCGTCCACGGCGAGGCGCCCAGATCCGCCGAGGCCTGCTCCAGCACCACATGGTCGCGGGTGAGCACGCTGGAGACCGATTTCAGGATGAAGGGCGTCACGATCACGATGTGGCCGACGAGCAGCGCCATGAAGGTCTGCGAGAAGCCGAGGTAGCCGGTGAACTGCAGCAGCGCCGAGCCCAGCACCAGGTAGGGCAGCACCAGCGGCGACGCGAAAAGCGCGGCCAGGATGTGCTTGCCGGGAAAATCGTGGCGCGCCAGCGCCAGGGCGCTGGGAATGGCGATGGCGATCCCCGCGGCGGTGGCGCAGGCCGCCAGGACCGTGCTGACCAGGAAGGACCTCACATAGGTCGGATCGGCCAGCACGGCGCCATACCATTTGAAGGTCAGCCCTTGCGGCGGGAAGCTCAGGTAGCTGGCCGTCGTCAATGACGCGCCGATAATGACCACCAGCGGCAATAACAGAAAGGCCAGGCAAACCAGCGCAATGGCTCTGATGGTTGATCGCGCGAGCATAGTCAATTCCCTCCCTTGACGCGGCCGATATGGTTGGCGATGCCTATCAGGCCCAGCGTGAACACCAGCAGGACTATGCTTAGCGCGCCGCCATAGTTGAAGTTGAATACCGTGCTGTACTGCTGGTAGATCAGCATCGGCAGGACGGTTACCCTGCCTCCGGACAGCAAGGCGGGCGTCACGTAGGCGCTGACCGCCAGGGCGAACACCATGATTGCGCCCGAAGCCAGCCCCGGCAGGGAAAGGGGAAACGTGATGTGGAAAAAGGTTCTCGCCGGGCTGGCGCCCAGGTCCTTGGAGGCGGCTTCCAGCGATCGGTCCATCCGCGCCAGCGCAGTCCCCACGGCCAGCACGACAAATGGCAGCAGGATATACACCATCCCTATCAGGATGCCGCCTTCGCTGCCGATGAAGCGTACCGGCCGCTGGACGAGGTCCAGGTAGCGCAAGGCGTCGTTGACCAGCCCGTTGCGCCCCAGCAGTATCATCCAGCCGAACGAGCGCACGATATTGCTGGTGAACAAGGGCACGACCAGAATAATGATGCAGGCCCGCCTCCACCAGGGCGAGCGGACTATCCTCACCAGGTACCACGACAGCGGGTAGCCCAGCAGCAGGCATATCACGGTGGTAAAAAAGGCGATGCGGAAAGTGGTCAGGATGACGTCCCAGTGGTACTGATCCAGCAGGACTTTCGCATAATTGGCAAGGCTTGCGCCGCCGGTGGACGGGTCCAGGAAGCTGGATGTCAGCACGACGCTGAGCGGCACCAGGAAAAAGGCCAGGAAGAACAGAAACGGCAGCGCGATCAGCTTCAGGGCCATGGACACCTTGCTCGACATGGCTAGGCCTCGACGAAGTGAACGCGCTCGGCCGGAAACCGGACGTTGACCAGGTCTCCTTTGCGCAGGCTCAAGTCGTTCGCGCCGATGCGCCTTACTTCCACATGGGCATCGTTGAGCTGCAGGTAAATAGTGGTGTAGCTGCCTATGCTGACCACGTCCAGCACGCGCGCCTGGCGCGTTCCCATCGTATGGGCGTCGTCCGAACGCCGGACTTCAATGTCTTCGGGGCGAAACATGGCGACGAGGCCGCGCTTGTCGTACGCATCGGCCTGCCGCAGCGGCATGTCGCAGCAGGTGAGGCGCAGCTGCCCGCTGGCGTAATGGCAGTCCAGCAGATTGGCGTCGCCGATGAAGTCGGCGACGAAGCGGCTCGCGGGCCGCTTGTAGATTTCGTCTCCCGTGCCGATCTGCTCGATGGCGCCCTGGTTCATGACGACGATGCGGTCCGCCATCGCCATGGCCTCTTCCTGATCATGCGTCACGAAGATGAATGAGATCGCCAGTTTTTCCTGCAGGGCTTTGAGCTCCCGCTGCATGCGCTTGCGCAGTTTCATGTCCAGCGCCGACAATGGCTCGTCCAGAAGCAGCAGCTTGGGGCGGTTCACAATGGCGCGGGCCAGCGCCACGCGCTGGCGCTGGCCGCCCGACATGTCAGCGGGATAGCGCGCCGCCATTTGCGACAGGCCCACCATTTCCAGCGCTTCCTGGGCGCGCGTCCTGGCCTCGGCCTTGCCGGCGCCGGTCCGCAAGGGGCCGTATGAAACGTTGTCCAGCACCGACATATGCGGGAACAGGGCGTAGTTCTGGAAAACCGTGTTCAGGGTCCTTTTGTGCGGGGGCACATCGGTGATGTCTTTTCCGTCGATATGGATGCGCCCCGAGTCCGGCGTCAGGAATCCCGCGAGCGTCGCCAGCAGCGTGGTCTTGCCGCAGCCGCTGGGCCCGAGCAGCGCAATGAATTCGCCGTGCATCACGTCCAGGCTCACATCGCTGAGGGCCTTGAATTTTTTTTGGTAGGTCTTGTTAAGCTTGTCAACGGATAGCAGAGCAGCCATGTCAGTCAGTCCATACTCGGTTGTGTGCGGCGCTGGAGCGCCCGGGCGGGCGCCGCGCCGGCCCGCCGGCGCGGCCAAGGGCAAGGGCAAGGCGCGCGTGTCGCGGGCTTATTTGTTGGCGACTTCGCGGTTCCAGTCGCTGGTGATGGAGGCGCGCAATTTGTTGATTTCCGTCCAATCCAGCAGGTTCAGGTCGGCGATGCTGCCGCCAACGCCCCAGGGCATCTTGCCGGCCACCGCCGCGCTTGGCTTGGCGCCCTTGACCGCTGGCCCCAGGTACAGGCTATCGGCCAGGCATTGCGAGGACTCTGGAGTCAATGCCTGGTTGATGAATTGCGCGCCGTTGCCGCCTTGCGGCGAGTTCTTGACCAGATGCAGGCGCGCGTCGGTGGCCCATACGCCTTCTTTGGGAACGGCAAAGCCTATGGGCAGGCCTTTGTCGGCCAGTCCCCAGGCGCCTACGTTGAAATGGGCGCCGATGACCGCCTCGCCCGACTGGAAGGCATTGCTCGCCGCGCCCGAGCTGTCAAAATACGACGCCACGTCGAGATCATGCAGTTTCTTGTACACCGGCGACAAGCCCGTCAATGGCACTTTCCAGATATTGGCCAGGAAGGCGATGAACGGCACTCCCGCCGAGTTGGCCGGCGAAGGAACCACTACCGCGCCGGCATAGGCCGGGTCCCACAGCGCATCCCACGAAGCGGGCGCCTGGGTGATTTCTTTTTTGTTATAGGCGATGCCTAATGAATAAAAGCCCGCGCTGACCGCGAATATATCCTTGCCCCCGGCCTTGTACACGGCGGCCGGCTCCAGGTTGGCGATGTTGGGAATGGCGGCTTGCGTAAGCGGCGCGAGCAAGCCATCCGCCTGGGCCAGTTCGCTGATGCCGCCATCCAGAAACGCCACGTCGATGACCGGCTTGCCCTGCTGCTGGCGCAGCTTGGCCAGCGTGGTGTTGGAGGTGCCGATTTCGGGAACGACCGTGACCCCCGTTTTCTTGGTGTAAGGGTCGGCGATGCATGTCTTGAACGCGTCGCCCCAGTTGCCGCCATACCAGGCGACCCGCACTTCGCTTGCGTTGGCGCCGGCGGCTGCGGCCAATAGGGCCGCCAGCCCCATGAGCGCCGGCGATTTCAGTGGCAGTCTTGTCTTCATTGTATTTTCTTCCTGTGGCTTATACATCAGCAGATGAACGGCGCTAAGGGCCTCGTTATGGATTCGAGGTTTTGGAGACCTTATGTTGCATCGATTAAGAGCCGGGAAATTGTATTTAAAGGACGAAAACTAGTATATTTACGACACATCCGCGCCTGATGCGCCCCTTGGCCCTTAAGCGGACAGCCCTTCCATGCTTAGCGAACGTCCAGATTCCCGTATTGCCGCCAGGCCGCAAGAGGATGCGCCTTCGGCGCCCCTGCGCGTGGGCATCGTGCTGCTGCATCAATTCACCCTGACCGCCTTTGCCGGTTTTCTGGATGTCTTGCGCCTGGCCTCCGACTACGGCGGCAATAGCCGGCAGATATTGATCCGCTGGCGGGTGATGAGCGTGGACGGCGCGCCGCGGCGGTCCAGCGCCGGCACCCTGCAAGTCGAGCTGACCGATCTGGGCGATGTCGGGGACTTCGACTATATCGCGGTGTGCGGCGGCAACAGCTACACCAACACCACTCCCTCCAAGAAGCTGTCGGCCTGGCTGGTCCAGGCGTACAAGCATAAGGTCATATTGCTGGGCCTGTGCACCGGCACCTTCGCCATTGCCCAGGCGGGCATAGTCGGCAACCGGGCGGTATGCGTGCATTGGAATGTCATTGAGGAATTCCAGCGGCAGTTCCCCACCATAAAGTGCAATGTCGACAATTTGTTCGTGGACGCCGGGGCGCTGGTGACCTGCGCCGGCTCCACCGCGGCCATCGACCTGGCTTTGTATTTGTTGACGCGCCACTATGGCAAGGAAAAAGCGCAGCAGGCCTTGCGCCACATGATGCTGCACAGCATCCGGCCGGCGCGTTTGCCGCAGGCCCATTTTTATATCGACCTGGACCAGGTGAGCGACCTGCGGGTGCACAAGGCGGTGCATTTCATAGAGCAGCGCATCGACGATTTCCCGTCGGTTTCCAGCATAGCGGCCCATGTGGGCGTCAGCCCCCGCCAGTTGGAGCGGATCTTCAAGGCCGCCCTGAACACGACCCCGGCCGCGCTGCACCGCGTGATGCGTTTGCAGTACGGCAAGTGGCTGGTCACCAATACGCGCGACAGCATTACGGAAATAGCGCTGAGCTGCGGGTTTTCGGACAGTTCCCATTTCGCCCGGGAGTTCAAGCTGCTGTTCGGGGAAACGCCGCGGACTTTCCGGGGCGGCTAAAGCCCCTGCCGGCATCCAAATATCCTTACAATACCTGTCACAAATTCTCGCATAAGGACTGATTATGGACGCCGATTTCTGGCTGGAGCGGTGGCGCGATGGGCAGACGCGTTTCCACCAAGACAGGGTGACGCCATTGCTGCAAAAATACTGGCCGTCCCTGTCCCTGGAGGCGGGCAGCCGCGTGCTGGTGCCGCTATGCGGCAAATCGCTGGACCTGGTCTGGCTGGCGCGGCAAGGCCACCAGGTGCTCGGGGTCGAGCTGTCGCCGCTGGCCGTGGATCAGTTCTTCGCCGAGAATGGCCTGCGGCCCGAGGCCCGCGATTCGGCCCTGGGCCGCCACCATGTCGCGGGCAACATCGAGATCATCTGCGGCGACATTTTCGCCCTGGATCAGGCCACGCTCGCCGCATGCGCCGGGGTCTATGACCGCGCCGCCCTCGTCGCCCTGCCCGCCGGCATGCGCGAACGCTATGTGCGGCATGTGTACGGGCAGCTTTCGGATCAATACCGCGGGCTGCTGCTTACGCTGGACTACCGCCAGGAACAGATGGACGGCCCGCCCTTCTCGGTACGGGAGGCCGAAGTGCTTTCCCTGTATGGGACGCATTCCGACGCCCAGGTCATAGACCGGCGCAGCATCCTGGACAAGGAACCCAAATTCGCCGAGCGCGGCCTGACCGGGCTGGACACCGTCGTGTATCGGCTCGGCCGCAAGGCCGCAGCTTCCACGGCTTAGGCCCTGTACTCTTCCACCGCCGCTTTCAGGAACACCTCGACCAGTTGCAGCCTGGGCGAGGAGCGCGCCCAGATCAGGCCGAAGCGCCGCGGCGCGCAGGGGCTGGGCAGCGGCAGGCTGACGACGTTCAGGCCCTGTTTCCACAGGTTCCATGCATTGGGCACGATGGCGACCCCCAGCCCTTTGTTGACCATCAGGGAGATGGATTCGGTGGAGGCCAGCTCGAAGCGCTCCTTGGGAACGATGCCGGCTTTCTTCAGATATTGTTCTATCTGCTGGCCGACCCAGCTGTTCTTGTCGTAGCGGATAAAGGATTCCTGCCTCAGCAGGTCGTGCGCGCTCTTGCCCTGGTGCCTGGCCGACGCCAGCAAGAAGAAATGTTCTTCGCTGAGCAGCCGCCAGCCTATGCGCTTGGGCATGGCGAAGGGCGGCTCCAGGGCGATGGCGGCATCCAGTTCATTGTTTTCGACGCTGGGATAAAAGTCGCTGGACAAGCCGGGCCGTATGGACACCTGCAGGGAGGGATAACGGTCGATCAGCGTAGCCAGGATATTCGGAATCGTGCTGTTCAATGAGGTATTGCCCGCCCCCAGCCTCAGCTCGCCCCTTATTTCCTGGGTATTGGCCAATGCCGTCAATGAATCGATGTCATCCAATATTTTCTGTGATGTTTCCAGGATGCGGTAGGCCGCGTTGGTCAGGTGCACGGTCTTGCCCGAACGGGTGATGAGCGCCGTCCCGAGCTCCTCTTCCAGCGCCTTCATTTGCTGCGCCACCGCGCCGTGGGTCACGTTCAGGCGGCGGGCGGCCTCGGCCATAGAGCCGTGGCGGAAGACGGCTATCAGGGTATTCAGGAATCGGGTATTCATAAAGATAGAATATATATCTTTTAAAGGTAGCCAACAAACCCCTGGGCCGACCGGCCGCTGTGCATAATCGCCTTTCCAGGAGACAAAAACATGCGCAGCAAATTATTTGTACCGGCATCGCGGCCGGAGCTGTTCGCCAAGGCGATGGACAGCAAGGCGGACGCCATCAGTTTCGACTTGGAGGATTCGGTCCTGCACGAGCGCAAGGGCTATGCCCGCGACGAACTGGGCCGGCTATTCAATGGCGGCGCGTTCGAAGCGGGCAAGCGGCAGACACGCAAGACCATTATCGTGCGCATCAACCCCTTGGGCACCGAGTACTTCGCGCAGGACCTGAAGGCCGCCTGCCATGCCCACGTCGATATCATCAATATCCCGAAAATCGACTCGGCCGACGATGTCATGGCCTTCATCGGCCTGCTGGCCGAGGCCGAGCAGGCATTCAACGCCAAGTCGGACAGGAAGGCGGATATAAAAGTCCTGGCGAATATCGAAACGCCTGTCGCGCTGCATAACGCCGCCGGGATTGCCGCGGCCCACCCCAAGGTGTGGGGCCTGCAACTGGGCCTGGGCGACATGTTCGAGCCCCTGAATATCGCCCGCTATGACGCGCTGAATGTGCACGCGGTCATGTTCGAGTTGCGCATGGCTGCGGCGCGCTCCGCTTGCGTCGTATATGACTCCGCCTACGCCGACGTGGCGAATGCCGACGGCTACCGGCGCGAGGCCATGCAGGCCAGGAGCCTGGGCTTCCTTGGCAAGACCTGCATACACCCGAGCCAGGTGGCGATAGCCAATGAAGTCTTCAGCCCGAGCGCGCAGGAAGTCGCATGGGCCGAGAAAATCGTGGCGGCCGCCGCCGATAACGACGTCAACGGAGCTTACCTCGTCGACGGAAAAATGATAGACGCGCCCTTCATAGCGCGGGCACGATTCATCATCAACCAGGCGCAAGCGCTGTCGTCCGACGGCCGTGACTGATACGCCACACAGGAGACTACACATGACAAAAGCAAAATCGCCCGCTGCGCTGCGCATACGGATAGGCGGCGCGCTGCTGCTGGCGGGGTTCGCCGCGGCGCTGGCGCCGCTCGCCGGCGCCGCCGCGCCCTTTCCCAATGGCCAGCCCATCACCCTGGTCGTGCCCTATCCGCCGGGCGGGTCGAATGATTCGTTTGCGCGCGCCGTGGGCGCCAAGCTGGGCGCGTTGCTGGATACTTCCGTGGTCATCGTGAACAAGGGCGGCGCGGGCGGTTCCATCGGGGCGGCCCAGGTGGCGCGGGCCAAGCCGGACGGCTATACGCTGGCGGCGGTATCGTCCAGCTTCACCACCAATGCCGCCATACAGGGCGACCTGCCTTTTGACGCCGAAAAAGACTTCAAGGCCGTGGCGCTGATGGCCAAAGGCCCGTTCATTGTCGCCGTCAAGCAAGGCCTGCCGGCCAAGTCTATGGCCGACCTGATCGCCCTGGCCAAAAAGGCCCCCGGCGCCATCAATTATTCCAGCTCGGGCCCCGGCAGCAGCAACCAGTTCGCCACCGAAATGCTCAATTCGGCCGCGGGAATCAAGATGACGCATATACCGTACCGCGGCATGGGGCCGGCCACCGCGGCCCTGATGGGCGACCAGGTCGACGTGCTGGTCGCCAGCGGCCCCTCGCTGCTGCCGGCCATCAACACGGGCAAGGCCCGGGCCATCGCCATCACCAGCCTCGAGCCCAGCCCCATCGCGCCGGACCTCAAGCCCGTCGCCGACGCGGTTCCGGGCTATGAATTCAGCCTGTGGTGGGGCATCCTGGCTCCCGCCGGCACGCCCGACGCCATCGTCGACAAGCTGAACGAGGCCGTGCAGCAGGTCGTGACCACGCCGGAAATGAAAGCCTTCTTCGTGCGCGAAGGCGCCGAATTCGCCACCGCATCGGCGCGGGACTATCAGAAAATCATCAAGGACGACATTGTCCGGTGGAAGAAAGTCGCCGCCGAAAGCCATATCACCGTCCAGAAATAATCGCGCCGGGCCCGCAACGCCGGGCTTGCGCGCCAAGGTTGCACATTCATGGGGCAGTCAATGTCAGTACAAAGTTCAGCGCCGCTGGCGGGTATCAAGGTTTTGGATCTCAGCGCCTACATAGCCGGTCCATACGGCTGCAGCCTCCTGGCCGACCTGGGCGCGCAAGTCATCAAGATCGAACCGCCGGACGGCGACAACCTGCGCAAGTATCCATCGACGCTGGCGGCCGAAAGCCGCGCCTTCCTGGGCGTGAACCGCGGCAAGGCCGGCCTGTGCCTGGACCTCAAAAAAGAAATGGGCTATGAAGTGCTGGTGAAGCTGGTGCAGGAAGCCGATGTGCTGGTGCACAATTTCAGGCCGTCGGTGCCGCCCCGCCTGAAAATCGATTACGAAACCCTCAGCCGCATCAATCCACGGCTCATTTATTGCTCCATGACCGGCTATGGCAAAACCGGCCCGCTCGCCGACAAGGCGGGCTACGACCAGGTGCTGCAGGCCCGCAGCGGCATCTGTTCCGCGCAGGGCAGCAGAGAGCAGCCCGAAATCGTCTACGGCTCCGCCGTCGACTACTATGCCGCGGCCATGGTCTCGTCCGGCGTCAGCGCCGCGCTGTACCAGCGCGAGCGCAGCGGGCGGGGGCAGGAAGTCTGCGTGTCGCTGCTGGGCAGCGCGCTGGCCATGCAGTCGGCGCGCCTGATCATGGCCGAAGGCGAACCCAGGCACATAGACCGGGACATGCGCTCGGGCGGCATAACCGGCATACACCCGACCAAGAGCGGGCACCTGTACCTGTCGGCCAATACACCGCATTTCTGGAACGCCTTGTGCGCCCTGGCCGGCGTGCCCGGGCTGGCCGCCAACGAAAACTACGACACGGTCAAGAAGCGCGCCATCCATGCCGGCGAAATCGTCCCCGTGATCCGCCAGGCCCTGCAGGCAAGGACGGCCCTGGAATGGGAAGAGGTCTTCGGCACCGCCGTGCCATGCTCGGCGGTGCGCCACGTCGAGGACATGTTCGATGATGAGCAAGTGGCCGACCAGGGCTTCATCGTCGATCAGCACCACCCGAAAGTAGGCGGCTATAAAGGCGTCGCCAGGCTGATCAAGTTCAGCGGCGCCGAAGACAGCCCGCCGCCCTGCGGCGCGCCCGTACTGGGCCAGCATACGCAAGACATCCTGCGCCGCCTCGGCTATAGCGATGAACAGATACGGGCGGGGCTGGATGCAGGCGCCGTGGCGGGCCCGCGCGGCGGAGGCTAGAATAAACGCCTATGCGCCGACTCATGCTGCTACGCCACGCCAAAGCCGACAGCCCCCAGGGCATCGATGACCACAGCCGCCCGCTCGCCAGGCGCGGGCGGATAGAAAGCGCCGCCATGGGAAAATACATGGCCGGCCAAGGGCTGGCGCCCGACCTGGCCATTGTTTCGACGGCGCGCCGCGCCCAGGAAACCTGGCGGCTGGCGCAGCCCGCCTTCGCGGCCGATACCGTCCGGCGCGACGATGGCCGGCTCTACGGGGCTTCGGCGCAGGAAATGCTGGCCATCATTCAGGAAAGCCCGGCATCGGCGCATGTCCTGCTGCTGGTCGGGCACAATCCCGGGCTGCAGCAACTGGCCGCCGGGCTCATCGCCACGGGGCGGCCATCCGCCGTCTCCCGCCTTCAACGGGAATATCCGACGGCCGGCCTCGCCGTGATCGACTTTGCCGCCGCCGACTGGCGCCAGGTGTCCCCGCGCAGCGGCCACCTTGAACGATTCGAAACTCCTGAATCCTGACTGGCGCTATTCCAGCGTGAAGCCCACCTTGATCGACACCTGCCAGTGCGCCACCTTGCCCTCGACGACATGGCCGCGCGTTTCGGTAACGGTGAACCACTGGATGCCGCGCACGGTTTCATGCGCCTTGGCGATGGCCGTGCTCACGGCGTCTTCGATGCTTGCGCTGGACGAACCGGTCAGTTCGAGTTGCTTGTAGACATGATGGCTCATGGGGCCGCTCCTTATGGTCGATGGGCTGTGCAAGCCCCATCTTAGGGCGTTTGCCCCGGAACCACAATTGCCCGCGCCGGCTTCAGCGGCTGCCCGGGGCAATGACCGGCTGGCCCGACAGAATGCCCTGGTACGGCGTCAATGCCTGGCCTATCTTGATGCTGTCCTCTTCGATATCGAAGAAGCGGATGTCCTTGCTGTGGGCGCTGCCCCGGATTTTCACCACCGAGATCACGCGCTTCAATTGCCCGGTAAGCTCGACATAGCGCAGCATGAGGATGGCGTCGGCCAGAAAAGCGTTGCCATATGAGCTGAAACGCAAATCCGTGTAGCGGTCTTCCAGTTCCGCCGTCATCAATACGGTCACCCCCATTCCGGTGAGCACCGCGACCATCCGATAAAGCGATTCGCGAAAATCCTCGCGGAATGCAGAAGCCAGCGCCAGCTCGAATCCGGCGAGGGAATCTATCACCACCCGCTTTGCCTGCATGCGGTTGATCATGCCAACCATGTTATGCAGGGTTTCGTCTATCGACAAATCGAGCGCGCGGGTGTCGATCAGGCCGACATCGCCATTGTCGATGAGCTTGTGCAATTGATAACTGAGCAGTTGATTGGGGCTTTTCTCGAACGCGGCGATCACGCCCGGCTCGCCCTTGCGCACGCCTTCGGCCAGGAACTGCGTGGCCAATATGGTTTTCCCCGAGCCGGAGGGGCCCACGGCCAGCATGGAATAGCCGATGGGCAGCCCTCCGCCCATCATGTCGTCCAGCAAAGGCACACCCAGCGACAGGCGCTTGTCGCCCGACAGCTGGAGCTTTTCCGCCAGCGGCGAAGCAATGATCGTGCGCGGGAAAATATGCAGGCCATCGCCGCCTATGCGGAAGGTATGCAGCCCCGGGCTTTGCGCCTGCCCGCGCAATTTGACGACCTGTATCTTGCGCACCATCGCGTCGCGGTGCATCAGCTGGGACAGCCAGAGGATGCCATCGGCGACCGTGGAAACGGGGCTCGATTCCGTTTCGGGCGCCGAATATTCCCCGATCAGGAAAGTCGTCGCCTGCCAGCTTGCCATTTGCATGCCCAGCTGCTGCACGAAGCGCTGCAGGTTGAGCGGGCCATCATCGGTGGCCCGGCTTGCCTGTATGACCGAGCGGAAAGAATCGACGAATACCAGGGCGGGCGAAAACTTGCGCACTTCTTCGAGTATGCGCGCCAGCACCCGGTCGAAGTCCCCATCCAGGAGATCGGCGGAAAGGTTGACGAACTTGATGGAATCACGGGTTTTCCCGATATCGAAGAAAGAGAACTGCTGCTGGTAGCGCAGCATCTTCAATGGCGGCTCTCCCAATATCGTAAAGAACAAGGCGCGGCGGTCCGGATTCGCCAGGGAAAACATGATTTGATGCGCCAGGGTCGTCTTGCCGCAGCCCGGCGTGCCCGCGATCAGGTTGAAGGAATATTCCGGAAGGCCTCCGCCCAGCAATTCATCAAGCCCGGGAACTCCCGTTTCCAGGCGGCGTATGGTTACTTTCTGATTCATCGTGGAAATTCCTTGTCGGCCGGAATCAAGGCGTCATCGCCCCAAGCCGAGCGTAAAATGCTGGTCGCGAACTGTTCGCCAATCAACAGGGCCAGCGTATCGCTGAAAATGATCAGCAATGCGATGCTGGCGTTGCTGGCTTCTGTATAGTCTTGCCCCTCGAGGCTGGATTTCAAATCCGCAAATTGGGCGCTGTTTTCCTGGGATGCATCGCCGCAAGCGAGCCACGGATAGGTCTCGCTGGCAAGGTGCACGCTGCGCGAATAGAGCGACAGGAAGCTTGTTTCACCGATGATGGAGCTCAGTTCGTAAGCAAGCCGGCCCCACAGCTTGATAGTGACATCAACAATGCCGGGAGCATGGCGCAGAACCGCCCGTTTTATCAGCAGGTGCCGTGGAGCTTCGATTAGTGTCATAAACTCCCCAATGACCAATTACATTTTGCTGGGCTTGCGCCCTTTTCTTTTTGCCACATTGTATCCGGGTTTCGTACTAATCCCCCGATAGCGCCGCGGCGCCCTTGCCGGCCGGCTGGCCTAGAAACGCTCGTAGCCCAGCAAATAGCGCCACTGGCCCGGGGCCAGCCGCGCCATGGGCGCGCGCCCGATGCGGATGCGCTTGACGCCCAGCACCTGCAGGCCCACCTGCCGGCACATGTCCGCGATCAGGCCGGCGGGCGGATTCTTGAGGGCGAAGCGCAGCCGTGTTTCGTTCTGCCAACTGACTTTGGCGGGCGGCAGCGGCGCGCCGCGCCACGACAAGCCATGGTTCAAGCGCGCCAGCCCCTCGGCCGACAGCTCGCCCGCCACCTCGACCACGTATTCCTGCTCTATCCGGGCGGCGTCTTCCACCAGCTTGCGGACTATGCCGTGTTCCTGGGTGAATACCACCAGCCCGCTGGCGTCCGGGGCCAGCGGCATGATGAGTTCCAGGCCAATCAAGTCCCTTTTCACCAGATGCCGGCCTGAGCGGTCGTCGGGCGCCTGGTTCGCCGGCACGAGCAGATCCGACGCGGGCCGGGACCGCGCGCCGCTGCCGTAGCCCGGCGGCTTGTGCAGCAGGATGGTGGCCGGCTTGTGGTCCGCGGCGCTGGCGTTCTCGGCCAATTCGACCTGTTGCCGCGGCCCTATGCGAAAACCGGGCTCTTCGACCACGTGCCCATCCACGCTGACCCAGCCGCCCTGCACATAGTTCTCGGCCTCGCGGCGCGAGCAGGAAAGCAGGTCTGCAAGGTATTTGCTCAGGCGCAGGGTTTCGGTCATTGCGGGCCAGTCGGATAGGCGCGCCGTGGCGCGCGCCGCAAGGCTAGGGGAATGCCACGAGGCATTGTAGACGATGGCCTCGGCGGCATGCCGCAAGAGGCCCATCCGCGCCGCAAGGGTCTATGCCCTGCCTTTCATAGGCAAGGGCTAATTACCCTCAAGAAATTTCTATTTGTCCTAATTAATGATGGCCCCTATGATGGGCTCGCCGCGGCACACAGGCGCGGTCCGCGCATGGCGCCGGGAGACCGGGCAATAAGCTGGCTGCCCGGAAAAACAACTATTGAGCTAGGGGCAATATAAAAATGATGAAAAGATTAGCGCTTTGTTTACTTGGCTGGATAATGGCGGCGCCGCTCGCACAGGCGAATGCCGACTATCCGTCGCGGCCGATCCGCCTGATAGTGCCCTTTCCCGCGGGCAGCGCTACTGGCGCCATGGCCCGCGCCCCGGCGCCCATCGCCGCCCTGTTGAACAAGGTGTTTACGCAAGAACTGCCCAGCCGCCATGAATATCGATAGCGCCGTCAATCTGGACGATATACGCAAGCTCGCAAAGAAAAAGCTGCCAAAAATAGCTTTCGATTTCCTGGAGGGCGGCGTGGATGACGAACGGTGCCTGGAACGCAACCGCAAGGCGTTCGAACGCCATGCGCTGATTCCACGCTACCTGCGGGACGTATCCCGCCGCGATCAGTCCATGACATTGCTGGGCCGCAGCTATTCCAGCCCCTTCGGCATTTCGCCCACGGGCATGGGCGGCCTGTTCAGGCCCAAGGCGGACCTCATGCTGGCCGAGGCGGCAGCCCAGGCCAACATCCCCTACCTGATGTCCAGCGCGAGCAACGATTCCCTGGAAGCCGCGGCCAGGCTCGCCCCCCGCAACACCTGGTTCCAGATGTATGGAACCCTGGACGACCGCATCAATGCCGACATGGTGCGCCGCGCGCGCGACGCCGGCATCGAGAACCTGGTCATCACCGTCGATGTCCCGGTCAATTCGAATCGCGAGCGCAATCGCAGGAATGGCTTTTCGAGGCCGCTGAAAATGACGCCCGCGATAGTCATGGAAGCGCTGGGCCATCCGCTCTGGATCATACGCTACCTGATGACCGGCGGCGTGCCGATGATGGAGAACTGGGCGCCCTACGCGCCCGAGGGCGCCACGCCCAGGGAAGTGGGCGAACTGTTCGGCACGCTGACGCCGGCGGCGATGGTGAATTGGGAAACCCTGGAGCGCTTCCGCGGGATATGGCCGGGTAAGATGGTCGTAAAAGGCATTCTGCATCCGGACGATGCGCTCCAGGCGGTGCGCGCCGGCGCCGACGGCATCATTGTGTCCAACCATGGCGGACGCCAGCTCGATGCGATACCGTCGCCGGTGGAAATGCTGCCGGCCATCCGCGGCGCCGTGGGCGATGAGGTGGAACTGATGCTCGATAGCGGCGTGCGGCGGGGCTCGGACATCATCATCGCCATTTGCCTGGGCGCGCGCTTCGCCTTTTTCGGACGGCCGCCGCTATACGCCGTGGCGGCCGCTGGCGCCGAGGGCATCCAGAAAACGATACAGATCATGCAGAAGGAAATCGACATGGTCATGGCGCAGATTGGATGCGCCTCATTGACGCAGTTGCATGCGGGGTATTTATATACCGGCAGCAGCGCCTGATACCGGATCCCACGGCGCGGTTCTCATAGCGGCACGATCAGCTTCAACCGGGACTTGCCGCCTCCAAAACGGTTCCTGGCCGTGCCGGGGGCCGATATCGTCACGGACCTAGCCGAAACGCACCGAAACCGAACCAAGGTTTTGCATGCGCAGCGTCACGGCGTCTCCCGCCCGCAGCGCCACGGCCTCGGTAATGCCGCCCGACAAAATCAATGTGCCCGCCGGAATTTCCTCTCCCCTGAGCCCGAGCTGATTGGCGAGCATGGCGACCGCCGCCGCGGGATGGCCGAGCACCGCGGCCCCCGCGCCGAAAGCCACGGGCTCGCCGTTCTTTTCAAGCACGACGCCTATCGAACGCAAGTCCAGGCTGGCGACATCGCCCATTCTGCCGCCCACAACGAATCGGCTGGACGAGCAATTGTCGGCAACGACGCTCTTGAGATCGAATTTGAAGTCGCGGTAACGACTGTCGATGATTTCTATTGCGGGCATCACGAAGTCTGTCGCGGCGAGCACTGCGCCGATATGGCAACCCGGCCCGCGCAATACGCGCTTGGTCACGAAAGCGATCTCGGGCTCGACCTTGGGATGGATGAGCTCGCTGGTCTTGATCAGGCCGCCCTCGGGCACGCTGAAATAGTCCGCCAGAAAGCCGAACACAGGCGCCTCCACACCCATCTGCTTCATTTTGGCATGAGAAGTCAGCCCCGCCTTGAGGCCCGCTATTCTGGCGCCGCGCGCCATCTTGCGGCGCTTGATCGCATTCTGGATCGCATAGGCGTCGTCCCAGTCCATATCGGGATAATCGTCGGTGATCTTGTGCGTGTCTATCGCGCCCAGTTCACAGGTTTCCAGCCGTATGGCGAGCCGCTCTATGGTTTCCTGGTCTAGCTTCATGCTGGGACTCTCCTTTTGTCAGGCGCCTGCCCGCCCGCGGCCGTCAGGCAAAACGCGTGGCGCAGCCACCGATCCCGCCTACGGTGAGTTGCAAGTTGTCGCCCGGCTTGACGGCCACCATGGCACCCAGCGCGCCCGACAGAATGATTTCGCCAGCCTTCAGCGGAATGCCCAGCGCGCCCAGCGTATTGGCCAGCCATGCAACGGCGTTGACCGGCGAGCCCAGCGCCGCCGCTCCTGAGCCCGTAACCACGACTTCGCCGTTCTTTTCGAACACCATGCCGCAAAGCGCAAGGTCCACCTTGCGCGGATCGACCAGCGCATTGCCAAGCACCAGCGCGCCACACGAGGCGTTATCGGCAATAGTGTCCTGGATCGCTATCTTCCAATCGCGGATGCGCGAGTCGACGATCTCGAAACAGGCCATGACGCCTTCGGTAGCGGCAAGCACATCGGCCGCGCCCACTCCGGGGCCCGACAAATCCTTCTTCAACAAGAAGGCAATCTCGCCTTCCGCCTTGGGCTGAATCAATGAGTCGGCCGGTATGGCCTGCCCTTCGCCATAGATCATCGCGTCAAGCAGATAGCCGAAGTCGGGCTGGTAAACGCCCAGCATATTCATTACCGCCAGACTGGTGACTCCGACTTTCTTGCCGACAACCCGCTCGCCCGCCTGAAGGCGGCGCTCGATCATGCGCCGCTGCACCTGGTAGGCATCCTCGATGGACATGCCCGGATGGCGCTCACTGAGCGGGGCGACAACTTCGCGATTGAGCCATGCCTGGTACAACTCGTCGCCAAGCTGCGCGATACGGTTCTCATCCATTGCTGCGCCCCCTCAAAGCTTGATGCATATGTTTTTCAGTTGGGTATAGAATTCCAGCGAATGCACGCCGCCCTCGCGGCCTATGCCGGATTGCTTGGCGCCTCCGAACGGCGTGCGCAAGTCGCGCAGGAACCACGAATTGACCCAGGCCAGACCGGTCTCCATTTGTCCCGCGACGCGATGGGCGCGAGCCAGATCCCTGGTCCAGATGGCGCATGCCAGCCCGTAGTCGGTGTCATTGGCGCGGCGCACGGCTTCCTGTTCATCATCGAAAGGCTGGATCAGCGCGCAAGGCCCGAAAATCTCCTCGCGCGCGATGGGCGTATCGTCATCCAGACCCGTCCAGATGGTGGGCTGCACCCACGCGCCCTCGGCAAGGTCCTCGGGAAGGTCGGGCACCCCGCCGCCGGTCACGACAATGGCGCCCAGCGACTTTGCCTTGTCATAGTACGACAGCACTTTGTTCTGGTGCTCCTTGGAGACCAATGGCCCCATCCCGGTGGCGCAGTCCTCGGGGCGGCCGAACTTGAGCGCTTCAGCGCCCTGCTTCAACGCCGCAACGAACTGGTCGAGGATGGCGCGTTCCACGTAAACCCGCTCGGTGCCCAGGCACACCTGTCCGCTGTTGGAAAACGCAGAAAGCAGAGTGCCTTGGACCGCCTCGTCGAAATCGCAATCCGCGAAGACGATGGCGGCATTCTTGCCGCCGAGCTCCAGCGACACTGGCCGCGCGCCCTGGGCCGCCGCCTTCATGATGGCCGAACCGGTGCGCGTTTCGCCGGTGAATGTAATGGCGTCGACGCCCGGATGTGTCGTCAGGAATTCGCCGGCCGACTGCGGGCCGAAGCCATGGACGACGTTGTATACGCCCTCGGGCACGCCCGCCTCGTTCATGACTTCGCCCAATAATGTCGCGGTCTGGGGAGTGATTTCGGACGGCTTGACTACCACCGTATTGCCGCAAGCCAATGCCGGACCCACTTTCCATGTCATCAGTAGCAGGGGCAGGTTCCATGGACATACCGCCGCCACCACGCCCACCGGCCTGCGCAGCGCGTAATTGAGCGCGCCGCGCCCATCGGGCGTTGCCGTTTCAAAGAATTCGGTCGGCACGCTGGCGACGATATCGGCAAACACCTTGAAATTCGCGGCGCCGCGGGGAATATCGATATGGGCGGCCAGGCTGCGCGGCTTGCCGGTGTCCGCGCACTCGGCGGCCACGAATTCATCGAACCGCCTGTTGATGCCGTCGGCCACCGCGTTGAGCAACTCGACCCGCCGGGCTAGCGTCATGCCGCCCCAGGGCCCTTTGAGGGCGGCCCGCGCGGCCCTGACGGCGCCGTCCACCTGCGCCCGGCCAGCCTCGTGGACTTGAGCGATGAGCTTGTTGTCCAGCGGGGAGAACTTGTCGAATGTCCTGGACGTGGCAATGAACTCGCCATTGATGAAATTGAGAATCTGTTTCACGTATCGGCCCTCCCGCCGTAACTTGATGAGGCTTGAATCCTGATATCGTCGACGCCGGTCATAAGCCGCCAGGACTAGACATGTGCGGTGTAATTTATCGATATAATATATTTATATCGAGATTTTTACAATATCTAAATCAGATCGAGCTTTTTGTCGGCTAAAATCATTCACAATTTTTCGATAAAACTTAATAATTTCATGAACCTGAAACCATGAACGAATCCGTCGCCATTGCGGCAACAGACGCTCGAGAGCCCAAGACCCTCGTCGAGGGCGCCTACAACCGCTTGCGCCGCGACATCATCGAAGGTGTGCATCGGCCTGGCGAAAAATTGCGCGTAGAGCATTTGAAGGACCAGTACGATGTGGGCGCGGGCACTTTGCGCGAAGCCTTGCTGCTGCTGATTGCCGATGCGCTGGTCGTTGCCCAGGGGCAGCGGGGCTTTCGCGTGACGCCCATATCATTGGCCGACTTCGAAGACATCACTCGTTCGCGCCTGTTGATAGAATGCGAAGCGCTCAAGCAATCAATCGCCTGCGGCGATGAGGCCTGGGAAGCGAATCTGGTGGCGGCGTTCCACCGCCTTTCCATCGTCGAGCAAAAACTCGCGGCCAACGATACGCGCAACACCGAAGAATGGGAGAAGCGCAACCGGATCTTCCATGACATGCTGATTGCGGCCTGTCCTTCCCGCTGGATTCTGCGTTTCCAGCAAGTCCTCTACCAGCAATCGGAACGATATCGCCGCCTCAGCATGTTGCGCCGGCCGATTTCCCGCGATGTCCATGCCGAACACCAGGCCTTGTTCCAGGCAACCCTCGACCGCGACACCGTCCGCGCGGTCTCCATCCTTTCGGAGCATATTCTGCGTACGCTGGATGCGGTCAAGCACATGGACGTAGATTTCTTCAAAGAACATTCGAATCACCGCTCCTCCGCGGACAACAACGCCAGACCGGAATGAGCCCTGGCTGGACCTGGACTTGGACTTGGACTTGGACTTGGACTTGGACTTGGACTTGGACTTGGACTTGGACTTGGACTTGGACCTGCGGCCGGCGCTCAGCTCACCACGGCCAGGAAGCGGTCGTTCAGTTTCCGATCGTGATAAAAAATGCCGGTGCCGACCTCGTCCCACGTCCATTTGATGGGCTGCCAGTCGGGATAAGCCTGATAGCCTCCGCAGAACGTCTCGAAACGGTTGCCCGAGGGATCGAAAGCATAGATCGTAGTGCCGCGCGTAACGCCATGGCGCGTGGGGCCGATATCTACGGCGACCTTGTTCATCGACATGATGTCGGCGGCGCGCAGCACCTTTTCCCAGCTGTCCAGCAAGAATGAGACATGATGCAGCTTGCCGGGCTCCGGATGGCGGACAAAGGCGATATCGTGCGCCTTCATCGAGCATGACAGCCATATCGCCAGGTCGTTCACGCCATCTTCCAGCACCACATGCTCGACAAGATAGAAGCCCAGCACATTGACAAAGATATCTTGCACTTTTTCGATATCGGGTCCGTACAAGAGGCAGTGGTCCATGCGGGAGGGCGCGATGCCGGACTCGGCGGCCGGGGTCCAGGGCGCCGGATTCACATAGGGCATGCCGTTGCCCACGTCCGTCTTGTCCGCGTAAAGCTCAATGATGTGGCCGGACGGCAGCTCGAAACGGACCCGCTCGCCGGTCTCCAGCAACTCGCCCGCGGGCATGCGTTCGGTCGCCAGGCCGTATGCCTTCAAATCCGCGTCCAGCTTGGCCAGCGTCGCTTTATCGGCCACCTTGAAGCCGAAGAAATCAAGCCCCGCCTCATCGGCCTCCCGCAGGATAACGCTATTGTGGTCGCGCTCGTCCCAGGCCTTCAAATACACCCGGCCTTGTCGATCCCGCCCGGTTTCGACCAAGCCGAGCACGTCGCGATAATGCTTGACGCCTTCATCGAGGCCCAGCACGCGGATCTGGGCGTGGCCCGGGCGCAGTACACCAGTCATTGCCATGTCATGTCTCCTTTCGATTTCGCGGGTACCGGGGGCCCCGCCATTTTCTTTGGAAGAATTCTATCATAATTTCGAGAAATTTAATTAATTACGAAATTATTCTCAATAGGCCAGAACGCTGGATGCCCGCGGCGGGTTTCAGGAGGAGTGCGGCCCCCAGGCGCGGCCCATCCTGCCGACCACCCTGAGAACCAGGTCGCTGCGCGGAAACAGCTTGCAGGCCAGCACGATGCCTTCGGCTTCTTCTTCGACGGACAAACAGGAGCGGCTCATCTTGCGCGTGGCATACTGCCCCGCCGTCACATGGACTTTGCAGACGCCGCATCCGCCGCCGCGGCAGCCTACCGGGATTCCGCGCCGATGCAGCGATTCCATCGATTGCAAAAGATCCTTCGAGCCCCCGCAAATAATGGTCTCGCCGGTTCCCTCGATGATCACCGTATAACGACTTTCCATCTCGCTGCGACTCCTCATAAATTCTCGATATTATTATATTTATTCGTGATTCAGGCAATAGCCCAAAACCGGCCTATTGGCGCCACGGACGGCGGGGGCTCTGCGCGGGCGCGCCAGCCCGCGAGCCCTGTCATAGCGCGGGATAGTAGAATCCCGAGAGACAAGCCGGACGACGCCCGCTTGCACGCCCGAGGAGACAAAATGAAAGCTGTTGGCTATACCACGTACCTGCCCGTGGAAGATGAACGCTCGCTCATCGATCTGGAGCTTCCCATCCCCGCGCCCGGCGCAAGAGACCTTTTGGTTCGTGTTCAGGCCGTCTCGGTCAACCCGCGCGATATCAAAAGCCGCAAGACCCTGCCGGCGGCACCCGGCGCCCCCATGGTGATAGGCTATGACGCCTCGGGCATCGTCGAGAAGACCGGCCCCGGCGCAACGTTGTTCCAGCCGGGCGACGAAGTGTTTTACGCGGGCGTATTGAATCGTCCGGGCTCCAATGCCGAGTTTCAATTGGTCGATGAACGCATCGTGGGAAGAAAACCCGCAACGCTGGACCACGCCACCGCGGCGTCCTTGCCGCTTACCGCGCTCACCGCGTACGAAATGCTGTTCGATCGTCTGGCCGTCGAGCGCCATGCCGCGGCGCCACGTTCGCTATTGATCCTGGGCGGCGCCGGCGGCGTGCCATCGATGGCCATCCAGCTGGCCCGGCATGCCGGTCTGACCGTCGTCGCGACGGCTGCGCGCGCCGAAAGCGAAAAATGGGTGCGCGAACTCGGCGCGCAGCACGTCGTCGACCATTCCAGGCCGCTGGCCGAACAGATACGGCGGCTTGGGATAGGCGATATCGACTATGTGTTTTCCACGCACACCAATGCCGCGGTCTGGTCCGAGATCGCCAAGATCATTGCCCCTCAAGGCCGATTCGGCCTGATCGATGATCCCGAGCCCCTGGACCTGCGCGTATTCAAGGCAAAAAGCGTGTCCATACATTGGGAAGCGATGTTCACCCGCCCCATGCTGCAGACCCGGGACATGATACGGCAGCATGAAATCCTGACGGAAATAGCCGGCCTGGTCGACACGGGCGTCATCCGCGCGACGGCCACGCAGAATCTGGGCGCGATCAACGCCGCGAACCTGCGCAAAGCCCATGCCTTGATCGAAAGCGGGAAAACCATAGGGAAAATCGTGCTGGCGGGTTTTTGACTTGCGGCGCTACGGGTATCCACCGAGTGGCGGCGCTTGTTTGTTCTATAAAATTGATTCATATCATGAATACCTGCCCATGATATGGATTTGATTGATTAACACCTGCCGCCCCGTCTAGCGGCGAAGGAAACCGGAAAATGTCCATTGCCACCCCTTACCGCCACCCCAATCCCAAGGAAGCCTTGCCCGAAATCGTGGTCCAGCATGCCGTCCCGCAGGATGAGCGCGTTTGGGTGCCGCAAGCGGAAAATGTCTGGTTCCGCCCCCTGTGCCTGAACGTCTCGCAGGGCTACTGGACCAATCTGCTGCGCGTGCGCAAGTCCGGCGTCCTGAGCTGTCATCGGCACCCCCAGGCTGTGCACGGCTATGTCATCAAGGGCTCCTGGCGCTACCTGGAACATGACTGGGTCGCCACCGAGGGCAGCTATGTGTTCGAGCCGCCCGGCGAAACGCATACCCTGTATGTTCCCGAGGACGTGCAAGAGATGATCACACTGTTCCAGGTCAATGGCGTCATGTATTACGTCGACAGCGAAGGCAGGCACACCGGCTTCGAAGACGTGTTCATCAAGCTCGATATGTGCCGCAAGCACTACGAAAGCGTGGGCCTGGGCGCCGACTATGTCGATCAGTTCGTGCGCTGACCATGAAGGGACAACCATGAGCTTCAGACCCGGCCTGCTGAACAACAAGACCGCCATCGTCACCGGCGGCACCCAGGGGATAGGCCACGCCATTGCGGAGGTGCTCGCCGGACTGGGCGCGCGCGTCCATGCCGCGGGACTGCCGTCGGGAGACGGCGCGGCGTATCAATCGGAACGCATCAGCGAAGTCATTCTGGATGTCACCAGGGAAGATGATATCCGCCAATTCGTCGAGTCCTTGCCCGGCGCGGACATCCTTGTGAACTGCGCCGGCATCATCTGCCGCGGCGAAGAATTCAAGCTTTCCGTATTCGAGCGGGTGGTGAACATCAACCTCACGGGAACGATGCGCCTGTGCGAAGCGCTTCGCCCCCTGCTGGCCAAATCCGGCGGATGCATAGTGAACACCGCGTCCATGCTGAGTTTTTTTGGCGGCGGCCTGGTCCCCGCCTACAGCGCCAGCAAAGGCGGTATTGCGCAACTGACCAAATCCCTGGCCATCGCGTACGCGGCCGACGGCATCCGCGTGAACGCCATCGCGCCGGGATGGATAGCCACGCCTTTGACCGAGGCGCTGCAAAACGACGAGGCGCGCGCCAAACCCATCCTGGACCGCACTCCGCTCAAGCGCTGGGGCCGGCCCGAGGACGTCGCCCAGGCTGTCGTCTTCCTGTGCTGCGAAGCGTCGGCCTTCATGACCGGCGTCGTCATGCCCGTCGACGGCGGCTACATGGTGACCTGAATGAACTCCCCCATCTCCGACAACGCATTGCCCCACGCCCTGGACCCGAACGCCTTGCAAGCCTTCGTGGACGAAAAATGGGACCGCGAAATCGTTCCGGCGCTGGTCGATTACATCGCCATTCCGGCCAAAAGCCCGGCCTTCGATGCCGATTGGGCCCGCAACGGCCATATCGACCGCGTGGTGCGCGATGCCGCGCAATGGGTTCAGGCGCAGAAAGTCTCGCGCCTGACGCTGGAAGTCGTGCGCCTGCCCGGCCGCACGCCCGTCATCTACTTTGATGCCCCGGCCACGCGCAGCGACAATGGGGACACGGTGCTGATGTACGGCCATCTGGACAAGCAGCCCGAATTCTCGGGCTGGCGCACGGGCCTCGGGCCCTGGACGCCCAAGTATGAGGACGGCAGGCTTTACGGCCGCGGCGGCGCCGACGATGGCTATGCGGTCTATGCCTCGCTGACGGCCATCCTGGCCCTCGACAGGCAAGGCATACCCCGGCCGCGCTGCGTGGGCCTGATAGAAACCTGCGAGGAATCGGGCAGCTACGACCTGCTGCCCTACGTGGACGCCCTGCGCCAGCGACTGGGCAATGTGGCGCTGGTGGTTTGCCTGGATTCCGGCGCGGGCAATTACGACCAGTTGTGGATGACGACATCGCTGCGCGGCCTGGTGGCCGGCACGCTGGAAGTGCGCGTGCTGGACGAAGGCGTGCACTCCGGGGACGCCAGCGGGGTGGTGCCATCCAGTTTCCGCATTCTGCGCCATTTGCTGGACAGGCTGGAAGACAGCGCCAGCGGGCGCCTGCTGCCCCAGAGCTTCCATTGCGAGATTCCCGCTGCCCGCATCGAGCAGACGCGCGCCACGGCGCGTATCCTGGGCGATGAAGTCTGGCGCCGATTCCCCTGGAGCTGCGGCGCCGATGGCGGCTTCGTGCTACCCATGACCACCCATCCCGAGGAGGCCTTGCTGAACCGCACATGGCGCCCTACCCTTTCCGTCACCGGCGCCGAAGGGCTGCCGCCGCTGAGCAGCGCGGGCAATGTGCTACGCCCGCGCACGGCCTTCAAGCTTTCCTTGCGCCTGCCGCCGCTGGTCGACGCCGCAGCCGCCGCGCAGAAATTGAAAACGCTGCTGGAGTCCGACGCGCCCTATAACGCCAAGGTGCTGTTCAAGCCCGACCAGGGCGCCGCGACCGGCTGGAATGCGCCCGAGTCGGCCGCCTGGCTGGGCCGCGCGCTGGACGCCGCCTCCCAGGCCTATTATGGCGCGCCTTGCGGCTATATCGGGCAAGGCGGCACCATACCGCTGATGAATCTGCTGCAGGCCGGTTTCCCCAAATCGCAGTTCATGGTCTGCGGCGTGCTGGGGCCGCAATCGAACGCCCATGGCCCCAACGAATTCCTGCATGTTCCTTACGGGAAAAGGCTCACGGCGGCCGTGGCGCAGACGATCGCCGCCCTGCCGGCCTAGCGGCGCCGCATTATCCGGGAATGGCCGCCTTGCGGCTAGCGCCTGGTCTTGGCCTTGGCCGGGCGCGCGCCGTGCTGCAGCACCCAGGGCCGCATTTCCGCGGACAGGCTGTCCGCCGCCGCGCCGAATGCGGCTATCACCTGCGGCACTTCCTTGCCCTGCACCGGCTGGCGGATGTCGAAGCTGCGCGTGGCCACGATGCGATTTGCCGCGACCTGCAGCAGGGCCGCATCGTAGCGGATATGCACGAGCGGCGCGCCATCTTGGTATTCCACCTGGAAGGCGATCAGATCGCCCCCCAGCTCGAAATCGGCCTGGGCGTCGCCCGCGTCGCTGCTTACCGAGGCGAGTCCGCCCTCGGCGCGGAAAGCGCCGGCGAGATAGTCCCTGAGCAGCACCGGCGCCGGGTCGCTCCAGCGCGCGCCGCCATAGGCGCTGACCTGGCTGGGCTGAGGCAGCACCAGCACGCGCACGCTGTCTATAACCTGGCTGCTGTAAGGCGTGGCGATGCGCAGGCTCCACGGCTGGCTGCCGGCCCGCGGCGGGCCTTTCACGGCGGGAGCCGCGAGCTGGTACACGGCCAGGGTCTCGGGCCTGGGCAATACCGAACATGCCGACAGCAGCGCCAGCGCCGCCAACAGCAAGCAACGGCGCAGGTTCTGCGTCCTGGACAATGCGCTGATCATGGTTGAAACTCCTGAATCTTTTCACGGCCCAGCAAGTAGTTGGTGGGATTATCAGCCAGGCGGCGCGCCACTGTGCGCAGGGAGGCAAGCGTACTGCGCAGTTCCTGCAAGGCCGGGCCAAGCTCGCCCAGGCCCCTCATGCCGCGGCCCAAGGCAGCCTTGTTTTCATCGAGCAACTGGTTGAGGCTGGAACTGGTTTTCTCCAGGGACGCCATGGCGCGCCGGGCGCCGTCCAATGTGCCGGCGCCCTGCTGGCCGAGCAGCGTATCGGCGTTGCGCATCAAGCCATCCGCCCGGCGCAATGCCGCGCCAGCTTCCTGGCTGGCGGTGGTCAGGCTCTGCAGCAGGGTCTTCATGTCGCCGCGCTGGTCGGCCAGCGAGCCCGACAACTGCTCAAGATGCTCCAGTGTATTGCTCAGGCGCCGCGCATTGTCGGGCGACATGAACATATTGGCGTTCAGGAGCAATTCGGTAATGTTGGCCATCAGATTATCGCTGTTGGCAAGCAACTGGGCGATCGGCGAAGGCGTGGCCACAATGATGGGATCCGCGTCGTCCGCCGCGAGCAGGGGCGGGCTTTCCGGCGTGCCGCCGCTGAGTTCGATGACGGACACGCCGGTGATGCCGGTGAGCACCAGGCGCGCCCGGGTATTTTCCTTGACGGGAATCTTGCCTTCTATCCTGATGCGCGCCAGCACCTTGTTGGGGTTGCGCGGGTCCAGCGAAAGCTGGACGACGTCGCCGATTTTTATGCCGCTGTATTGCACGGCGCTGCCCTGTGACAAGCCGCGGACCGCTTCGTTGAAGACGACCGTGTAATGGCGCTGCTCGACATCGTTATGCGACTTGGCCAGCCACAAGGCGAACAGCATCGCGGCGGCCGTGACGATAATCGTAAAGAGCCCGATCAGCACATGATGTGCGCGTGGTTCCATTATTTGATCTCCAAAGCCCGGCGGCGCGCATGCGAGGCTGCGCGGCCCCGCGGCCCGTGAAAGTAATCCTGCACCCAGGAATCGTCCGTCGATTCAACGACGTCCAGCGGGCCGGCGACCAGGACTTGCCGGTTGGACAACACCGCGACCCGGTCGCATATGGTGTAAAGGGTGTCGAGGTCGTGCGTGACGAGAAAAACGGTCAGGCCCAAGGCGTCGCGCAGCGTGACGATGAGCTCGTCGAAGGCGCCCGCGCCTATCGGGTCCAGGCCGGCGGTGGGTTCATCCAGGAAAAGAATGGCGGGGTCGAGCGCCAGCGCGCGGGCCAGCGCGGCGCGCTTGATCATGCCGCCCGACAAGGAGGCCGGATACTGCGCCCCGGCTTCGGCCGGCAAGCCGGCCAGGGCTATCTTCATCCCCGCCAGGTGTTCGGCGTCGGCCCGCCCGAGGCCGGCGTGTTCGATCAGCGGCATGGCGACGTTCTCGGTGACGGTCAGGGAGGAAAACAGCGCGCCGCGCTGAAACAGCACGCCAAAGCGGCGCTCGAGCTGCGAACGCTGCGCGGGCGGCATGGACAACATATCCTGGCCGAAAATATGCACGCTGCCTTCGACCGGAGTCTGCAGCCCCACTATCGAGCGCAGCAGCACCGATTTGCCCGTGCCCGAGCCGCCGACCACGCCCAGCACCTCGCCGCGATAGACGTCCAGATTCAGCCGCTCATGCACTGTATGCGAGCCGAAGCGATTGGTCAGATTGCGAACCTGGACTATCGTTTCGCCAGTGGATTGGGCCTGCGGCATCACCATCCCATCTCCATGAAAAACAGCGCCGCCAGCGCGTCCAGCAGGATCACCACGAAAATCGATTGCACGACCGCCGATGTGGTGTGTTCGCCCACCGACTGGGCGCTGCCGCTGACCTTGAACCCTTCCAGGCAGCCGATGACCCCGACGACATAGGCAAATACCGGCGCCTTGACCATGCCGACCAGGAAATGGCGCAACTCGATGTCCCGCTTCACGATGGAAAGAAACATGACCGGCGAAATATCCAGCGTCGCGGCGCACACCAGGGCTCCGCCCGCTATGCCGGCGATCATTCCCACGAATGTCAGTATCGGCATGGACACCAGCAATGCCAGCACGCGCGGCAGGATCAGCAGATCGATGGGGCCCAGCCCCATCATGCGGATGGCGTCGATTTCCTCGTTGGCCTTCATGGAGCCGAGCTGCGCGGTAAAGGCGCTGGCGGTCCTGCCGGCCATCAGGATGGCGGTCAGCAGGACGGCGAACTCGCGCAGAAAGGCGTAGGCCACCAGGTTGACGGTATAGATGCTGGCGCCGAAGTCGGCCAGTATCGTGGCCCCCAGGAAGGCCACGACAGCGCCCACCATGAAAGTCAGCAAGGCGATGATGGGCACGGCGTTCAGGCCGGTTTCTTCGATCTGGGCGACGACCGAGGTCAGGCGCCAGCGGCCGGGGTGCAACAGGCCGCGCGCCAGGGCTTCCAGTGTCAGCCCCATGAAGCCGAGCAGGGCCAACAGTTGTTGCCAGGCTTCTTCCACGGCGGCGCCGATACGCCCCAGCAGTTCGCGGCCGCAGGAGGCCGCCGGCGCGGCCGGCGCCGCGCCGGCCTTGGCATTGGCGCGGTCCACGGTTTGCAGCAAAGCCCGGCGCTCCGGCGGCAGCGCGGAATCCGGCCCCGCCGCTGCCGCCAGCAGTTCCGCGCCCAGCAGTTCGAACAGGCGCGAGGCGCCCGCGGTGTCCAGCGCCCCCATATGGGCGAAGTCTATCCTGGCCCGGGCCGGCGCCGCGTCATGGGAAACAATATGCTGGAACCGCACCAGTTCCCGTCCAAGCGCGGCATAATTGGCGAGAACCCAGTCGCCGCGCACCGTCAGAGTGGGCGGCGTGGATGAGGCATCCCAGGCCAGGAAAGCGCTTTGGCCGCCGGGCGTCGTCATGGCCGCCATCGCCGCAATGCCCGGCTGCGCCGCTTGCTGAAGACTGTAGTCGTTTTCTGCCGCATGCCCGATCCGCTTGTTGAGGTAGGTGACATTGATTGCACGCCGCCATTATAGAAGCCATCCGCGCCAGGGTCCCGCGGGCGGGGAATATGAGATAATCTGGCGCGCCGCACCCGCATTGGGTAAATCGAGGAAATCGCGGAGCCGCCAACCATATTGCCGACGATAAACCGGGTTAAACGCTTAATAGCGCCGATTAATCTGCATTGCTTCGCGTATCTGCGCAAAATCTCCTCATTAAACTATCCCATTGCGCGCTCTTGACGATGCTCAACCATTGCCGATCAGTGGCCCCACCGCAGAGCAATAAAATCAAACAGACAGGCCAATTGACCGGCCTGTCACAACTCGCGAGAGAAATTGTGGAGAAAGATTCACTGCCCAAGGGCAGCACCTGGAAGCTGCTGCCCAACGGCAATGTCTTGCACCGATCGGGACTCGAACTGGAAAGCAATGGCCATCACTGGCAATTGACGCCGGCCTCCGGCGTGGACTTTGCCGTTTTCACGATGATGGAGCATGGCCTGAGCGCCGATGAAGCCAAGGGCCTGGCCGACCTGCTGATCCTGCAGGGCGCTACCTGGGCGACGACCGGCCTGCATTAGCCGCGCAGGCCGCCCTTCCCTCCATCCGCAGTCCGTTCAGGCGCCGCGGGCCGCAAGCCCGGCGCAGATGAACGAGAGCGCCGAGCGCCCGTGCCGGCGCAGCAGCTGCGCGCCGATTCGTCGCCTTTGGCGGATCGCAGCCGGCCAGAAAGACTAGTGCCGCTACAGCACCCTACCCCAGCATCATGAATTATTCGTGACAAACGGCGGTTCAATGCCCCGCCAGCCGTCTAATCCATAACAACACTAGACACGAGAGACATTCATGCCGCTGATCAAAATGCTGCTTCGATTTCTATGGGTGTGGACGCTTGTGCTTCTTGTCGGACTGTTCGCCGCCGCCTGGTACAGTCTCTCCGGCACCGCAATGACCTATGGCTTGCTGCTGGCCAGCATGCCGCTGGTCGTGCGCCGCTTCCCCAAAACACAGCAGCGCCCGTTCTCATCGAGCGAGCAATGCTGGGCCATCGCCGGCCTGACAGCCATCGTGCTGGGCGTGAACCTGGCGCTGACCACCCTGCTTACGCCCAGCGACAGCGCACACGGCGCCGCGCTCTATCCGCCGCTGCCCTTGAGCGTGATACAAGGCTTCATCATCCTTCAGACGCCGCTCTACGGCGTGATCAGCTGGCTGTTCATCCGCGCCGCGAATGAGCGGTTTCTGGCGCGCCGCGCGCGGCAAGCGGACCAGCCCCCGCCCAGGCTGCTGACATTCGACGAGGATATCTCCCAAGCGGATGCGCCATTCAGCCACCACCGGAGCGACCATTACGACTATTCCCTGAGGCGCCCCCGTTGATCAGCGCCTCGAACGCCAGGAACTGGGTGACCTGGCTGGCATTGAAGTTGTCATCCGACACCAGCACCAGGCTGTCATTCCCGTTCGCAAGCTTGGGGCCCCACGCCATGCCTTCGATATTGTCCAGCTTGGGCAAGCCAAGAGTCGCGAGGTCGAGCACCAGCCGCTTTGCCACCGGCTGAAAATCGGCCCCGGCCAGCGACACGAACCCGCTTACATCCGTGGCGCTGGACGTATCTATTTCGTAGATATGGACGAAATTGCTGTACCGGCCGGCAGCGTTTTGCGCCGCCGAGCGCTCCACAATCAAAAACCGTTGCTCATCGACCGCCAGTATCTCTGTGACGCCGTTATCGGCGAATTTCCCCCTGGCTGGCGCCACCGGGATCGCATCGACGGGATAGGCCACCTGCCTGATCACCCTGCCGTCGCGGCCATATTGCGTGATCCGCGCCATGGCGCCCGCCGTGGGGGTCGGCATATCGCCGTCCTGCCAAAGAGGCCCCTCCATCGCCACCCATAGAGACTGCCCGTCCCGCGCAAAGGCCAGGCCTTCAAACGCCAGGTTGTCGCGCGGCCCCGCCCGCCGGTCGCGCCGCAAGGCGAACATCGGGGGGACGGCCAGGTCCGCAACAAATTCCCCGGTACGCAATGCATGTCGAATGAAGGGATGCGACTTCCACGCGCCACCGCCCTCGCTGGCGTACCAAATGCTGCCGTCGGCGGAGTCGAAGCGGATGGCTTCCACGTCCGCGGTCTCGCCCGCCGTCCAGGGGCTTGAATAAGGTTTGCCATTCCGCTGCCTGAGGTAGGTCACGTCGGTCAGCGCCACCGAGACGAAGGAGTGCGCATCGTAAGCCAGCCTGGCCGTGTAAAAGCGCGCCGCATCAAAACGGGCGCCGTCATCGCTGGCCAGGATCCAGGTATCTGTCGCCGCATCATAGTCGATTCCGGACAGCCCGCCGACAGTGGTTTGCTGAAAGGAGTGCCTGTTCGGAAGCTGTTGTTCGCCAATAAAGCGCAAGGCTTGCACGGACAGCCCCTGGCGCGCGCGGACCGCCGGGGACAGAGCCAATGCCAATGCCAGCGAAGCGACGGCAAGAACGGCATGGCAATGCCGGGCGCGGATGGAATGCAGGAGGCTCATAAGTGGCGAGGCCATTGAAAATGGGCTGGCCGCCTACCCTACGCCGGCCGTTTGACCATTTCATGAATTACCGTGCATCGACCATCAATGCCAAGACGGAGCGGCTCTTGGAGGGACTCCTCAACTGGGAGATGTTGTGCCTTCCACGAGCCAGCCAATGAACTGTGCGAAAGGCACAATATCGCCCTCCACGCTGGCCGCCTCCAACGCAGCCATGTAGCCACCCCGCTTCTCCACCGGGATCACCGTCCAGGGGTAACCTCCGGCCGCCAGCATGGCGTTCATCATGAACCGGCCCATGCGGCCGTTGCCGTCGAAGTAAGGATGTATGTATACCAAAATGAAGTGCCCCAACACCACGCGAACGGCGGGATCTGGCTCGTCCCGCAGGTGCCGGAAGAACGCCGGCATGAGTTCGCGCACGGCCTCGTGCCGCGGCGGGACGTGCTTGGAGCGGCGGATGTAGACCGCTCCGCTGCGGTAACCCGCCAAGTCTGCCGGCCGCAAGATGCCTGTCGTGACACTGGGTGCGAATAGCTCCCGGTACCATGCGCCATGATCCTGCTGAACGACGGAGCCCGGATTCTTGCCATCGAGGATGCTTGCGAGACTCTGCTTGACGCGCTGAAACGCTTGCCAATAGCCTCGGGCGGCCATGGCATCGCGGTGATTCCGGTCAGCGGCATGGCTGTCGGGATTCCAGGCGCCGGAGCGCACGCGCTCGATCAAGTCAGTGCTGACCCGGTACCCTTCGATGGATAGCGAGTGGTAGGCGTCGGTGACATAGACCTCGTCGACCTGCCTCAAATAGGCATTCTTCTCCGGCCGCGCCTGCGGCGGGCGCGGAAAGTATATAAGGACCTGCTCTCGCATGCCTTGCCAGGTCATATCGAGCCGGTTGATGTAGGGCGATGGCCCAAGCGGGCTGACCCTGGCCTGCGGCGCATCCGTGAACGGATTGGTCTCGTTGATGGTGTACCCGGCTGCGCTCATGGCACCTGCAATGTCGTTGGCGATCTGTTCACTGCCTATGCTTCGAAAGGCTGCCGCCAGCCGCCCGGCGATCGTGCTGTGCCCGCCCTCGAGCAAGCGGCCAAGTACCTCGGAGGCATCCCTGACCATGGCCAGAGCGGTACGCAAGGCAAGCGGGTGAGCCTGGAAGGCCGACGGCGGAACGGCGATCAGTGCGGCCGCCAAGGAATAAAGGCGCACTCCATCGCGCATTTCCATGTCGGAGGCCGGTGGCAACTCCACGCGGATATCGAAGATCGAAGTCTGATGTGGCAGCGACAAGGGTTTATTGCCGCCCTTAGGCGTGCGAACGATGAGCTGGCGAGGCACGGTCCAGTCGCCGGTGAGCAGATTAATGGATTGCTCGGGCCCCAGGCACCACTCCTTTCCGAAGCGCTCTGTGAGGTAGCTGCTGCAGAATACCCAAAAGGATGCGTACCAGGCGGTGCTCTCGCCTTGGGTTTCGTCCGGTCGGGCCGGAACGTACCAGCCCTTTATCACTTCGATGATGAAACCGCTGTGCAGCAGCCGTTCCCTGTGGGTACGGCTAAGCTGGCTGCTGCGGATGGCGACGACACCCTCGTTCTGTAGCTGTTTGAGAATTTCCAGGGAGGCGGCGAGCTTGTCAGAAGGGGTGGCCATGGCTGTTTTCTATTAGGTTATCGTGCTTCCTAATTATTAGGTTATCGTCCTTCCTAATTATTAGGTTATTGTGCTGTTTAATTATTAGGTTATCATGCCTTTCTCTTATTAGGCTATTGTGTTTAATTTATTTGCGATCGCTGCGATATCGACTCGCCCTTGAATTTGATCCGGACCTGCGGCCCGCCGCCGCGAGCCTCAACCAAGTCGCGTGTGGCCGCCAAATGTCGATAGGCATAGTGCTGTTGGATTCAGTGAGCCGCAATCTGCTCGTCCCAGAACCGGGCCCATAGATCGCAATACATCATGCACAAGGCCTTGATCCGGTCTTGCTGGTCCTCGGCGATGGCCTGGATGAGCACGAACCAGAGGTCATCTTCATGATCGTCGTCGGCGGCCTCGGTGGTGTCGTCATCGCTCACACCGTGCACGTGATAATAGCCATCATTGACGTCGATGCCCAGCGCCTCGGTGGCTTTGCGCAGAGCCGGCGTAAACAGGATGACTTCCTGCTCGGCCACGGCCAGCATGGCCGACACCGTGGCGTAATCGGGATAGCTGTCCTCCAGAAACGCGCGCACTTTCATGGCTATCTTGCTGGGCCGGTACGACAGGCGGTCCCTCTCGGTAATGCCGTACGCGTCAAGCACCTTTTCAAACAAAGGGTAGTGCGCGTACGCCGGGTTGCCCCGGTAATACCCTTGCGCATCGAGGCCCGGGCGAAAACCGAACTCATCCAGCACGTTCAGCGTCAACAAGAAGCGGCCCGCCATTTTGCTGGCCGGCGCCAGCCGCGATTCAAGCTGGCGGCTCTCGAGTTGCGCGGCCAGCAACGCATCGGTGAATATCTGCACGATCGCATGCCGGTACTCCAGGTGGATGCGCCGCATGGTTTCACGGTTCAATCTGCCGCTGTTCATGATGGCGATGGCGGGATGGTTCGTCACGCGGTGGGTGTAAATGGCGGCGCGCAATTCGCTTACGTAATTGTGATTCCGGTTCCATTGCTCGGCGCTGATGCTGGCCCGCATCGCCGCAATTGCTTTCCGGCGGGGGGAATCCAGATCAGGAACTTTCAACGAGGTCATTCTTTTTCCTTGGTGGTCATGACGTTGCGCCTTTGACGCGGTATGCGCGGCGAACCGGCCTAAGATACGCAGAAAAAATGACCCGCCCTTTGCGAAAGCTCCCGAACTTTTTGGAGAAGTGGCGCCTTCGGCGCCGCATTGGTCTTGCCTCGCTCGACCTCGCCCTGGAGGGCGAGGCTTGCTCTTAGGCTCGTGGTCATGACGAGGTTCAAATCGCGCCAGACCGGCCGCGGGCCCGCCAGGCCCTGAGCAAATCCGGGTCCGGCCGGAACTCCATGTCGGACTCCAGCGATGGCGATAGTTCGGCCATGATCCGGCCGACCAGCTGGATAGCCCGCTCATGGCCTTGCAAACGCTGCAGCGCCCGGATGAACTCCATTTTGGGCAGGGACTGCTGATGCAAGTCCAGCCCGACGAACCAGCGAAAGAGGATGTTGTAGCCGATCTGCTCCAACAGCCGCTGTTCATTGCGCACCGAATACATGGGTTGCAGCAGCAGCGCGCGAAAAACGAGTTCGACCGGCAGCAAAACGGCCGCGCCGCGCTCGGCCACGACGCTGCGCAAGGCCGCCACATGCGGGGCGAACAGGCTGTCCACCCGGTAACGCACAGTGCGTATCGGGTGGTCATCGGGCACGAGGCTCGATGCGGAGGTCGGCCGGGACCATACTTCGTGAGACACAATCCAGACCCAGGGCGTCTTGTAGCGAAAAACCTGGACCGGCTGCTCCCGCGCCGCGTCCACGATTTTGGACAGCCCCTTGTCGAGGTCTTGCATCCCAACCTTCAGTGTCATGCCTCCGCCTCTCGAGCTTGATCGGACATCGGGGTGGCCGCGCCGCATTTCCATCGGGATAGCGGCGCCGGACAGCCCTGAAAAACTTCGAGCATGGTAGGACATTGACGACAAGCTGAATAATTAATTAATACAAGCCAATGATTACTTTTTCAGAATGTTACGACGCGCCGCCGGCACGGCGGCGCTGCGGGCATGAGCCGCGCGCTGTAAAACGGTTGTCATATCCATGACATAGAATGACTGGAGTCTGTTTCCATCTGGACGCTGAGTCCTTTTCCCGCCCGGGCTTTGGCGTTGTATACGGGTATTACCTCGCATCACTGACATGCCGCCGGTTCAAGGCCGCCGGCGCATGCGGGAGTCCATGTGTCCCTTCCCACCGAAGACATCATTGCGGGGTTTACACCGCGCAGAACGTCCTTTCACTGCAGTTGCCGCCGAATCACCTTTTCGCAGCTCAGAACCTTCGTCACCGTGGTCGAGGCGCAGAGCTTCCGGCAGGCGGGCGAACTGCTGGCGCGGTCCCAGTCGACCATCACCCAATCGATCAAGCAATTGGAAGATATCCTGGGCCGCCCGCTGCTGGTCCGGCGTACCGGCCTGGGCAGCATTCCCGAGCCCACCGAAGAAGGCAAGCGCTTCTTGCGCCACGCCCAGTCCATGTTGACGGAGCTGGACGCGGCCGTCCATGAGTTCACCGACCCCAAGCTGCGCGGCGCGATCCGCCTGGGCGTGCCGGACGACTTCATGATCGGAACGCTGCAGCAAACCGTCTCGAACTGCCTGCGCACCAATCCCGCGCTGAAGGTCCAGACCGTCTCGGCCATGCCCGCGCAGATTCTGCTGAATCTGGAACAGCAGCAACTGGATGTCGCGCTGATCAAGGCCATCAAACCCTTCCCCAAGGTGGAGACCGCGCGGGTGTTCCAGTCGGTCTCGCAAGAGCCGCTGCACTGGGTCGCCGCCCGCGAATGCGCGTTCGAGAGCCTCGAAGAGATTTCCCTGGCGCTATTTTCCGATGGCTGCGTCTACCGGCGCGCCGCGTGCTCGGCGCTCGAGCAGGCCGGGAAATCGTGGAACATCACCTACACCAGCATCTCCCATGAGAATATCCGCATGGCGGTCAGCCACGGGCTGGGCATCAGCGTCCTGCCCGCCAGCGCCATTGCGCCCGAACACGTCGTGCTCGACGAGCGCCATGGTTTTCCCGCGCTGCCCATGCTGCATCTGGTGCTCGTGATGAATGACGATGGCCCCTCGCACCGGGAGTTCGCTTCGCTATTGATCAAAGAATGGCACAAGACCGCAGGCGCCCGGAAAGACGCCATGGGCCATGCGCCGGCGGCGCGCCCCGCCGGCCTTTTTACCGCCTGCGTGTCAGCGGAACACCCGCGCATCGGACCGGCCTGGCCCGCCGCGCGCGATGACGCCGCGCGCCATGGCATCGACACCGACTAATCCAGGCAAAGCGCGGCGCCGCAGAACTGCTCTGCCTTGCGCAGTTCGGTGTCGATCCAGCGCGCGGTGACGCCAAACATGGCCGCTACTTCGCTCTTTTCCAGTTGCTCGACCCTGACGGCCAGGAATATGGCGCGCCGGCGCCGCGGCAGGCGCTCGATGATGTCGCACAGCTTGTCCAGGATCGCGCGGCATACGACCAGGTCTTCGACGCGCGCGATCGGGTCGACCGCCGCAAGCATCGCGCCCTCGTCGGCGACGCCGATATTTCCGTGGCTTTTTTCGCTGCGCAGTTTATCGACGGCGCAATAAAGCGCCATCTTGAACAAGTAGCCGCCCGGGTTGGGAAGCACATGCGGCACGCGCGCGCGGCGCTCGAGCCTCAGCCACGTTTCGTGCAGCGCTTCCCTGGCCAAATCCTCGCAGCCCAGGCGAAGACAGAGATTGCGGACCAGGTCATCATAGTGCTTGGCCAGATAGGCCTGCAGCACAGCCGCCGCCTCGCCGCCGCCGGGGCCGGCGGGGCGCGCCGCCCATGGCGCAAGGCGGCGGCCGGGCCTTGCGGCAAGCGCCGCGGGCGGCGGACAGGCCGCGGCGCTGCGCGCGGAAATGCGGTTTATGTTCTCTGCTAACATGGCTCTCGTCAACCTGAGGAATCACTCGGACCATCGTGCGCAACCATCTGCCCGGATCACCGCGTCCGCATACGACCGCGTTCATCCATGACACCGCAGATATTACGGATGAAATACGCTATCGTAGCGTTTGTTTATGACCGTGAGATCAACCAGACTCGGGAGCTTTTTGTGCCGCACATCGACATTCCCGTCCTGCCCGCCATCGTCCTGCTGGGCATGGCATGCGGGCAGTTGTGCCGCCGCATCAGCCACTTCTACACCCAGAGCCTGGCCAGGCCCGGCGCCGCAGCCGACCTGAGGCTTCTTGGATGGGCGCTGCGCCAGGCGTTCAGCCCGCGCCCCAGCGCCGCAAGTCCAGTTCAACGCCTGCTTCCCCCATTCGCCATGGCTACGGTATTTACCGTGATCGCGCTGCGCTACGGGCCTGGCCCGCTGGCGGCCGCGCTCATGGCGGCCTGCGCGCTGCTGGCGCTGCTGGCCCTCATCGACACGCAAACCGGCCTGCTGCCCGACGCCATCACGCTGCCGCTATTGGGCCTGGGCCTGTTTTGCGCCTGGCGCGGCGTGGGTCTGGTCCCCTTGCACGACGCGGCGCTGGGCGCAGCGATCGGCTACGGCGCCATGTGGATACTGGCCCTGGGATATCGCCACGCGCGCGGGCGCCACGGCCTGGGCGATGGCGACATCAAACTGGTGGCCGCGCTGGCCGCCTGGGTATCGGTGCCCGCCATTCTTTGGGTGCTCATGGCGGCCAGCATGGCCGGCATCCTGGCCAGCCTCGCGCAAAACCGGCGCCTGCATGCCGATGCGTCCTTGCGCTTCGGCCCTTATCTGGCGGGGGCCGGCATGGCCGTCATGGCGCTCTGGTTCTAGACGGCCTATCGCGGCACGCGCACGATACCCGCGGGCTCGGGCTGCGCCCTTTGCGGGGCCGGAAAACGCAGCGTCCGCCCGGCGCTATCCACGATGATCGCCTCGCGCTCTATGCCCCGCAGCCGCGCCGACTGCGCCAGCTCATCGCCCACCACATAGGCCCGCGGCGCGGCGCCATTGACCGCCAGCACCACCGCCGCCCGTCCGGCGGTTTTGATCAAGCCGCTGACCACCACGTCTAGCCTGACATCGCCGGGCCCGAACCAGGCGGCCAAGGCCTGCGCGGCCGGATCGGGCGCCTGCGATCCCGCCTGAACCGATGACAGCGCGGGCAGCGGCCGGCCCAGCTTCACGCCCCAGTATCCGGCACCCGCCAGGGCGGCCAGCCCGCCCGCGATCAGCACGGCGTTCGCCGGCTGCATCGTCCATCGTCTCATCACGCATCCTTTTCCGGTTGTCCATGCAAGGGGCGCGCGGCAGGCCGCCATGGGCCGCCCGCGCCATTGCCCGCCATATTAATAACAAACCAAGGTGTATTTTTCATGTCAGCATCACATTGCTTCCGTATGATCCAGGCATCGCCCTATCATCCCGCCAAACGATAGCCATGCCCCGTGTTCCGTCCCCGCCCAACGCTCCCGCCCGCCAGCACGGCTTCTCCCTCGTGGAAGTGATGGTGGTGATGGTGATCATCGGCATCGCGGCCGCCACCATAGGATTGAGCGCAGCGCCCGATCCGGGCCGCCTGCTGCGCCAGGATGCCCAACAACTGGCCCAATTGATGGCGGTCGCGCAGAACGAGGTGCGCGTCGATGGGCGCGTGATCGCTTGGCAAGCCGATGACGGCGGCTACCAGTTCTCGCGCGGCGTCTGGCGCATGCCGCTGGACAGCGTGGTGCCCGTCGTGACGACGGCCGGCGGACTCGACACCTTCGAGCGCGACGACGCGCTGCGCCCGCGCCGCTGGAAAGCCGGCGCGGTGCGCGTCCTGCCCCCAGGCCCGGTCTTGCTGACCTCCGAATGGATAGGCGCCCCCTGGCAAATGGTCCTCAAGGATGGCAACGCCCAGGTGACCATCAGCCGCGATGCGCGCGGCGCCTACCAGGTCCGGTGAACCACAGCATGTTCCGGCGCCCTCCCCCTCGAACGCAAGCGCCCGCGCCGAGCGCCGGGCAGGCGGGATTCACCTTGCTCGAAGTGCTGATCGCCCTGGCCATCGTCGGCGTCGCCCTGGCCGCCGTCAACCGCGCCATCGGCATGGCCACCACCAACAGCGGCGTGCTGTATGAAAAATCCCTGGCCATGCTGTCCGCGCAAAACCGCATGGCCGAACTGCAGATCGCAGGCGGCAAGGCCGACACGCGCCCGCAGGAATGCCCCCAGGCCGGCCTGCCATTCATCTGCGCCGCGCGCATCGCGCCGGCCGGCCGCGGCCTGAACACGGTCAGCGTGGACGTCCACACCCGCCAGCAGCCGGAGCGCTCGCTGGCGAGCCTGACCACCCTGCTTGCGGACTGACGCGGTGACACGGCGAAACCGGCAAAGCGGACTCACCCTGATCGAAGTCATGATCGCCATCCTGATCATGGCGCTCCTGAGCCTGCTGACGTGGCGCGCCCTGGACAGCATAGAGCGCGCCGACGCGCAACTGAAAGAACACAATGAAAACGCAATGAACCTGCTGCATGCGCTGCAGCAGCTGGAGCGCGACATCGAGCTGCGGGCGACGGTCGAACTGGCTATGCTGCAAGGCTCGGGCGAGGACGCCGCCGGCACGCCAGCCGCGCCAGCCAGCCCTGCCAACGACGCCGCGGCCGCCGCGCGCAAACCGCCAGCCACGGAACTGCTGCCTCCATCGCTGCGCGTCAGGCGCAACAACCAGCTGCCCTTCCATTTCGAAGTGATACGCGCCGCGCCCGCGCAGCCCGGGCAATGGCAGCGCGTGCAATGGTGGGTCAAGGACCAAACCCTGTACCGCGCGGCCGGACCCGCGTCGCCGGCCTGGCCGCTGCAAACGCCCGGCCCCGACGACAAGGTCGCCGTGCTCGATCAGGTGAAAGAATTCGAGATCCGCGCCTGGGAACCCGGCAAGGGCTGGACGCCGCTGCCCAAAACCAGCGCGTCCAACGCATCGACCGGACTGGAGATCAGTCTGGTGCAGCGCAAAGGCCATAACGATCAACGCTTTCGCCGCGTCATCGCGCTGAACTGAGCCACAAAGTCAAGCTATCTCGTCGGGGCCGATGCAGCACAATCGCTGAAAATGGTTGCGATAAGGTTTTACATTCCGGCTGAGCACACTCAGATTGGCAACAGCCGCATGAGCGCCGATGTAGAAATCCGGCAGCGGTACGAGTCGAGTGCCACCGCGGCGACGGTAGTTCAGGTAGGCTTTTGCCGCCAGCCCGGCGCACGCCCACGGCAAGGGACTGCGCAGGGTGTCGTAGACATCGATCATCGTGTCCAGGGCTTCGACGTCCGGGCCGGGGATGAGTAACTCAGTGTAGATCATCAGATTGATGTGCAGTGGCGCCTGCTCGCTACAGATCTGGAGCTGATCCACGGACCATTCGTGCCACGGGCTGTCGGCGTCCATGCAGTCGATCCAGATATTGGTATCGACCAGAAAACCCGCCGATCCATCATACTTGGACAGGTCATGCACGGTCATCGTCGTCCGGGCGCAGGAACGCCATGATGTCTTTGCTGTTCATCTGCCTGAATGGTTCATCCAGACTCTTGCGTACTTTGGCGGCGGCGTCGCGCAGCGATTTACGCCGGTCGTCCGTTCCCATGCCTGTTTTGCTGATGATGATCTTTCCGCCCTCCAACGAGAAGGAGACCTGGCTGCCGGGCAGGAAACCGGCTGCGTCGCGCAAGCGCTTGGGGATGGTAACTTGCCCTTTGTCAGTGACTTGCATATCCGGATCCCTGAAAGTAAGAATTCTGAATTGGAATTCTACTGCCGCGTGAGATTCAAGGCAATACACCCGAGTGACTGCCCCGGGGGGTCGGCCTCAAGCGCCTGCGGCCGACAAGTTCATGGATCTGGACGGTTTCACACAACACGGCTACGGCCGGGTTGTGCCCAACCGCGATCTGAAGCTGGTCGATCTGACCAGCGAAGGCCTGCGCCGTATCAAGGTGCCCCAAAGATGAGCTGATCGCCAGTGCGGCTCGGGACTATCCGCTCACTGCCCGCTGGGCCGAGGCGCTGCGCCGCCAATGCGAGAATCCCGATGGCTTGCTGTGGATGTCGCGGCAGCGCGACCGTGACCAGGCGTTGCTGCTGTTCGGCGACCGGCTTGCCGGCGTACTGAGCGGCACGCGCATGGGCGGCCCGCTGGAGAGGAACCCGACGTTGCGTGATGCCGTAGTGAGGGCGGCGCTTCGCGCAGGGATCGATGCCGATTGATGCAGCCGCCACGGAGCGGAACATGCGGTGGCGGTGGAATCCGGTGATCCTTGAAACTCGATGGTGTCGTAGTCTGTAAACCATAGGCGAGGTCTTCAAGGAATAGTGATAATCTGCTTCTTGAACTTTGGTGTGAGTTGCAGCTTGTGAGTCACATAGGTAATGATCCGCGTATTGTCGCGTCTGTCGGGTACGGGCTTCTCGACGGCGGCGGCCACCTTCCAAATACCAAACATCACGATCTCGGCGTCAGGCGGAAAGCTGCTGAGCCAGGACGCATCGGGATGAGCGATGCTGACTTCAAACGACTCTATGCGTTGGGGATTGGACGTTCTGCGATACAGTGGCTTGCAGTTGAGATAGCTGTTCTTGTACGTGGCGCCGGTGGCAGGTTGATTAACGCTTCGTACCGATCCCACCAGTGCAATTGGATAAGGATTGTTGGCTGCCTTCGCGCCCAGCTCCCAGGCCTCATCGAAGCGCTCGTGTTCGAAGAAGAACCGCTTCCAAGGTATTCGCCTGCTACCCAACTGCAAGATCAGTTCGGACGCGAGCAACGCGTCCGACTCACAGGTGGCGCGTAGGACTACTAGGTCGGCCGTAGTACGCAGATAGCTGTCGAACTTCTTTTCTGAGGCAATAACTTCGATCGCCGTCATCACTGTGCTGGGGGCGGGTTGGCTCCCTTTAACCGCAGAGATGTTGCCGGATAGACCGTGCTTGCGCAACCCATTGTGCAGCGCGAGCAGGCGTAATTCACATGTCCCGTCTCCCAGCGCGCTCAGGAACTCTGGGTCGGACTGCGCCGCGATGATAGTCAGACGGCCCGATGCGCTGTAGCGACAGCCAGTGACATGCTCCGACCCGCGGGTTAGTCCAATATATGCAGGAATATCTACAGGTTCAACGCGATTGGTCCGGTTTTGCTGGTGACGGGGAACGAAGCGAACAGCGCATCCGCAGGCCGAATCGTTACAAAGTAGATCAGGCGCAGTGACGCCTCCATCAGTCAGTTGTTGCAGCTCTTCCACCGTATGCGCGCGTCCGGTGCGATCCTTCGCAGACCGCATTTTGATGCCCTTACCCATCTTCCTTACCTGGTTTCTATTTGTATCAATGGTTGATCATAGTGTGCCACAAATGAGTGGTGCCGTTTTGCACTCGTAGGCCCGCCAGTCCGGTCTTTTCGATTAAAGCTTAGGCGAAGGGTATTGCCAGTACCCTACGCACTACAATGAACTGATCATGCAGACCATCGAGGCGAAGGCACAAGGGCTGCGCGACCATTACCCGATGCTGCGGATTGTCAAGCCTTCCAATCGCTTTACGCCGTTGCCGGTGGTTGAAAAGGACTAATCCCAGGCCTCTTTGGGACTGATGTCCGCAGTGACCTATTACGAGTGCAAGAGGCAGGCACCATATGGGTCTTGGCAGCCAGCCGCCTGGCGCGTCCGGATGATGGGTGGCCCCTTGAAGTAGTGCTCAGACAGCTCTGCAGAGAGGCGTAATGACGTCTTGAATCAACTGTGCGAAAATGCAGGGCGCTGTATACTTGAAACAAAATCTTTGTTAATACTAGGCGCCAGTATATGGGAGTCCGTCCAGGAAATAACCCCAAGCGTCGTATCGCACCGCCCAGTTGCTTGAATGGTGAGGAAAAAACGCGGTTAAAGCAATCTGTACGCTATGTTGGCAGTGGTCACCATAAGCGCGATCCGGCCACCTACGGCTTGCTTCGATCGAACCCGCGCCCCACCAAGTCGTTGTGTGATTTGGAACGCATGATCCCTCTTGACGAAGCGCGAGAGCTTGTGGAAAGCGGTATCAAATGTGGTTTGTTCAGCGAGCCCCGAGTGGATGGGTTTCCGAAATTCATCTGGAGCGTATCGGATAGTGGCGAGGTCTTTGAAGCCAAAACCGATGCCAACGGCACTGGCGAGTACCATGGATATCCGCTAGAGGACGAAGATGCCATGTGTAGATATGTTAAATCCGTCTGGATGGAAAGATGCCAAAACGCTGGTCAATAAAGACCGAATGGGCACTATTGGAAACCGGCCCGCTTGAAGAGCGGGCCGGTTTTGCCGCGCTCGGCATTTCCGCCTACGATACCTGGCTGACGGCCGGACATGACCGCCTTTTGCAAAGCGTACGCGAGGCTCCCTATCTGTCCGCCTACCACTTTGCTGAATGGCTGGCCTGGAACTGGTGGCGTTTGCGCTGGGAACCGCGCAAGACTTCACTCGATTGGGAACTGTCGCATGCGATGGGAAGCATTGGCGGCGGCTATGTTTGGCCGAACATCCACATCCTTTCCGACGGGGAAAATATCACGCTGGTTTGTAAGCCCACGCCGGAGCGGGCGCGTACGCCATACCGCTATATCAATGACGGGGCTAGCGTCATTCCTGCCGCCGAGTTTGAAAGCGAGGTGGACTTGTTCATCGAAATGGTTCTGCAACGGCTGCAAGACTGCCAGGTTCCAGACTGCAACCTGCGTGACGTCTGGCAAGCAGTGATACACGAAAGGCAAGACCCTGCACTGCAACAGCAGCGTAAGCTCGAAGCCATGCTAGGCGAAGATCCTGGCGAAATGGATGAAGTCCTGCTGCGGCATTTTCTGAATAATGCCGGCGCTACAGGCCAGGCGGCGCTTGAGGAAATCGCCGCCAATCGCATTCCCGGGCAGAATGTACCCGACATTGCAGGCCTGATAGAACTAGGCCAGGAACAGGGCACCCTCACCGACCCCCAGGACCGGATCACGCTGCGCGCCCGAGCGCCACGAGGCCTGGATACCGCCTGGAAGCTCGGAGCCCACACTGCACAATTGCTGCGGGAACAGGAACGTCTCGCCCCGGACACGCCCATTACGAACGACCAGCTTGCGGACATGTATGGCGCTCCACACAATATGCTGGATGCGTCGGGCCATTCGACACCACGGCTCGATCTGTCCTTCGCATTATCGCAATCAGACCGGCGCAGCAAGGTGCTGCTGCGCTCCCGCTGGGAGGCTGGACGACGTTTTGAGTTGGCTCGCCTGCTCGGCGATTACCTGATACACGATACGAGCGATCCCATGCGCCCTGCCACACGCTCGGACACCTACCGGCAGAAGATACAGCGCGCGTTTGCCGCCGAATTGCTCAGTCCATTCCTGGCTGTCGATGCGATGCTGAACAGCGACTACTCCATGGAAAGCCAGCAAGACGTAGCGCACCATTTCAAAGTATCCGAGCTGACGATACGCACGCTACTGGTCAACCACGACCGGATCGACCGCAGCGAACTCGGCGAGGTTGGCTGGGCGCACTCCTGATACCGTTGCTGTGTACGTGCTACTCCATCAACCCCGTGGGTAAGCGCACAAACCAAGACATTATTGACGGACCTTGGCAAGACCGCTGGACGCTGGAAATGCTCGACGCACAGCGTATCGAGGATGTGATTGCACAGATGGTGCAAGCTGTATCAGCCTTGATCTGCGGCGCCCAGTAGATCTTCCAGCGAACCGGCAACCAGAATGCGGCCGGTCCAGCCGGACATTGGGCGGTGCCGGTAAGCGGAAACTGGCGCCTTACCTTTTACTTTGAGGGCGAAAACGCCATTTTGTTCGACTACCAGGACTATCGCTAGGAAGAACGCTATGCGTATGAACAATCCTGCACACCCCGGACTAGTGCTACGCGAGTACCTCGGCGATCTGAGTGTCACCGAGACAGCTTTGCGGCTTGGCGTCACCCGTACCGCGCTGTCGCGCATTCTCAATGGCTCTGCCGGCATCCCGGCAGACATGGCTCTGGGCCTTCGCGATGCCTTGGGAACCAGTGCCGAAATGTGGCTCAACATGCAGGCTCAGTACGATCTCTGGCAGGCGGAAAAAAAGCCTCGTCCAGTTATCGTATCGTTTCGTGAACCTGCCCATGCTTAAAAATAGCCGTCGTCAACCTAAAATCCGAGCAAATTCGGGTCCTCGAAGTGATGAAGGCCGATCACGCACCCGAAAGCGTAATTTGAGTAGCTTTACCTTTCCTCCCAAGGGTTGATGACGTCCAGGCCAGCAGCCTGAAATGGGCTTTCGTCGCGTGTGGCAACGGTAAATCCGTTCGCATGGGCCACGGCGGCAATGAGCGCATCAGCAGTCTGAATTCCACTGCCAGCCTTGCGGGCCTTTGCCAGCACCTCGGCATAGGCGTTCGTACAGGCCATGTCAAACGGCAGTACGCGCCCGGCAAACATCGGCAGTATGCTCTTTTCAATGTGTTCATGCAGTGCTGTCCGACGCTTACCGGCGGGCATCAGTGCGACACCGGCACGAAGCTCGGCCACGGTCATTGCCGACAGATAAAGCGTTTCCAGCGGCTGCGCGTCGATCCAGTCACTGACACAAGCGACCGGGGCCGGGCGCAGCGGCTCCGAAATTACGTTCGTATCAAGCAGAATCATTCAAAACTCACTACACGAGCCGGGGTGTTGTCGCGCACGCTCTCGAAAATAGCGAACTCTTCATCAGTCAGTTTAACCTTGCGGCCAATCTCGGTCAGCAGCGAGCCCAATTTGATCCGGCCTTGCGGCTTCACAGCGGATTCCAGAATGTCACGCATTTCCGCCTCGATGCTGCGGCCTTGTTGAGCGGCCCGCACGCGGATTGCGCGGTGTACCTCATCGGGTACGTTTCGGATGGTAACGGATCGCATATTTCAAAACCTCCATTTGCTTTCATTGAAATCAATTGTAGATTATGCAATCAATCCGGGCAAGTGCTATCGGCCCCGCCCTTGATCTGCAACGCTTCAACCTGGGATAACGTGCGCAAGCGGCCTCCGAAAGAAAAACTGGCGGAAGCCGTTATCGCACCAGTCCTGTCTGAAAGACTACCTGATTTGCTTGGCCAGTTGAATCCGCCGGTTTTAAGCCGAAGCGGGTACGCCCGTACCGCAGCCCCGTCCCTTTTTTGTGCCGGCCGCCTCAAGCAAGCCCTGCGTTGACCTCGGGGAACACCAGTCGGTAGTTTCGCAGGTCTTCCTCGAAGGCATTGCACCGCTTGAGCGCTTCATAGAGGTCGTGCCGGGGCTGAGTGTAGTCGAAGGCCGCCGTCCAGGCATGGATGCGAGTCATGGCCCGGATGTAGGGCGTCGCGTCGGCATGATTCGACAGGCTCTTCAGCGGCAACAGATAATCCTCGCGATAGACCGTCGGCACAATGATACGCGACAGTCCTGCGGCGCTTAGCACGCTGTTCATGGCTAGGCGTGCTGTTCTGCCATTGCCATCCTTGAAGGGGTGAACCTCGGAGACGACGAACATGGTCATCAGCGCACGGGCAAGGGGGTCCTCCAGCGCCTGAATCCGCGCGAAGCCTTCCCGCAGAGTGCCCTGCACAAGCTCTTGGGCCACGAATAGCGTCGCCCCGGCCTGGTTGTTCTGGTTCTTCCACTCGCCTGGGTTCCTGTCCAACCTTGACTGCATCACCAGCGCGTTGACGTTCTTGAGCCAATGCAAGAAGTCGTCCGCCGTACTTGCCGGCTGGTCGCGCCAAGGGGCTCGCATCGCGGCCTGAAAGGTTCCCAAAATGTCGTGGGAGTCCTCCGTCCGGTTTAGTATGAGCTTGCCTTCAAACACGATTTCCTCGGCTTCGCTAACCAGGAATGTAGTGCCTTCAATATAGTTCGAGAAGTAGGACTCAAAAAAGGCAAAGTTTTCGCGAGCGACACCTGTTTCCGCTGTGGCGGCCACCTCCGGCAAGGCCTGAGTCCGTAGGCAGCTGAACAGGGTATCAAACAGCACTAGACGGTCAGGGTCATAGGGACGGCCGGCGGCGCGCGCGAGCGCCTGCTTGCCACGTAACCTCTTGCTCTCGTGGGTACCCAGCAGGGCGCCCATAATGCTATCCAGACGCTTGAACTCCTTTTCCCGGCCAATCTTGCTCGCTAACGTGCGGCAA